>CP070652.1:5561120-5570958 GCA_020354645.1 Deltaproteobacteria bacterium | reverse complement strand
CTGTGACCCTGACGGTGGAAAAGGCGGAGACGATCAGGCGCTAAAACCTTTCATCCGAAACCATGCCTTTGACCGCTGCTTCAAAGGGGACGAAACCATGCCCGCACTTGGTTGTGTTTACCGGCCGCGCAAACCCCAGAATTCACCTTATTTCCGCTGTGTTGAAGAGCACTTCGAAACATTTGAACAGATTTACGAGGAGCGCTTTGAGAGACAATATGGTTTTTTCCGACCTTATGTCAGGCGAGTAATCCAGCGTTACCTGGATTGTGGTGATCTGCGTAACGGTTTTGCCCGCGTCAGATGCGGTGACTGCGGCCATGAATATTTGCTGGCATTTTCGTGCAAGCGCCGACATTTTTGCCCCTCATGCCATCAAAAGCGGGTAGTGGAGTTTGGTGAGTGGCTTTGTCTTGAAGTGGTCAAGGCGGTTCCACACCGGCATGTGGTATTGAGCATCCCCAAAATCCTGCGGCGGTATTTTCTATATGATCGCAAACTGCTGTCGGAGCTCAGTCGATGTGGATGGGAGTCGCTGAAAGCCTTTTATACAACCGGCGTGAGGGATCACAAAGCTGTGCCCGGTGCGGTTGTCGCCATACAAACGTTCGGGGATTTTTTAGGGTTCCATCCTCACCTTCACATACTGGTTTCCGACGGCTGTTTTTACGAAAACGGCATGTTTTGCGTTTGTTCTTCTGCAGATATCAAAGCCTTGGAGCAGATATTTCGCCACAAGGTGCTTAAAATGCTCCGGGCAAAAGGCAAGATCACACAGGATATGATCGCCCTGCTGGAAAAATGGCGGCACACCGGATTCAACGTATTCTTCGGGGCGCGCATTTTGCCCCGGCAGGAAAAATCCATGGAGAACCTTGCTCGTTACATTATCCGTGCCTCTTTCTCCCAGGAGCGGATGAGCTATCACCGTGAAACCAGGCAGGTGCAATATCGCTCAAAGGATGGGGCACAGACCAAAGTTTTCGACGCAATGGAATGGCTCGCGGCTATGTGTTCTCACGTCCCGAGCAAAGGGGAACAAATGGTCAGATACTATGGCTACTACAGTAACGCGACGAGGGGAAAACGCAAAAAAGCCAATGCTGATGATCAGATCTCGTGCATCCTTGAACCGGAACTGACCGGCAAGACTTTCCGGCGAAATTGGGCGCGATTGATACAAAAAATCTACGCGGTTGATCCCCTCGTATGCCCAAGATGTTCGTCTGAAATGCGCCTAATTGCGGTGATAGAGGACCAGGATGTGATTAAGAAGATCCTGAAACACCTGGGTCTATGGGAGATAAAACGAAAGCCCCGACCTGTTGCCAACGCGCCACCGATCGATATTTTCCCTGCATATGACCAACAGCCGGGACCCAGTGCGCATGATTATATCGCTGACCCGGATTACGCCGCAGAGGCCTACTTTTAAGCAATCGCATCGTGGCTAACGGCGAAAGCGCAAAAACCAGCCTCCGGCAGACAGGTGTTCTATGTCCAAGACCCCCAATTTTAAGCTAATTTGGAGCTAAATGCCGTATTGACAATAAGATCTGCATTCGGTATTTGAATTTTTATTGGCTGAAGTCGGCTGGGATTTATTGCCGATTCACTGACGGCACAATATGTTGTTACTCACCCCCAGCCGTCTCACAACCTTGGTTTTTTACTTGATTCACTCCCAAAAAGGGACTTCTTATCCTTTTTTTTTATGTAACTTAGTAGTCTCTTATCTGGTTGGATTAATAATGCTTTTAAACAATTAAGCTTAAAATTAAGGCGTTTTTTGAGTCAAACCTTTCGGATTGCAGGTTCGCTTATCACCGGCAAGGTGGAAGAAGACTTCGGCGCGCTGACCCTGACAGTGGCAAAAGTGGAAACGATCAGGTTGACCTCTTGATGCCAACCTGCAAGAAAAATCCAGTCAAAGTCAGGCCGCTGAAAAGGGCTCAACTTAACTCCAAATTTTAGCAGGTGCATAAAAATTGAGGTTGACTTTCAACCTTGCCTTCGATAATTGGATTTTCATCGTTTCGGTTGATTTGAACTCCCCATATGTTACCGCGCTCGATTAACAAAAATGGCTAACTGGATCTTCTACCGTTAGCTACACCCATTGCAACAATAAGAATTTCCAACGATGCATCTTGATAACATTTCGAGCCGGCATCCATATCCTGACACAGGAGGTTTATAATGAAAAGCGTTTATCTGCCAGTGGTTTTTGCTCTTTTACTTGCAATCTGTGTACCGTCCTATGCCAGCCAGGACACAGATTCGGCGTTGAGGGCAATCATTAAGATCCGTTCGATTTATTCAGACGACGCCCGCACCGCCAGTTTGCTCGGAACAGAAAGAGAGGGAAATGGCGTCGTTATTGATTCAGCTGGTCATATTCTAACAATCGGCTATTTGATTGTGGAAGCCAAGAGCATCGAAGTATTTGTGCAAGAAGACATGCCGATTAAGGCAACTTTCGTTGGCTACGATTACCACACCGGCTTCGGTATTATAAAGGCAAACAAACCTTTGAATATAACACCCATGCAACTGGGGCACTCATCAGAAGTCAAAGAGGGTGACCCAGTTTTGGTAGTGAGTCACGGCGGATCAGACTCGGTTCAAGGTGCCCGGGTTGTCTCCCGCGGTGAATTTGCAGGCTATTGGGAGTATATTCTCGAAGATGCCATATATACGGCACCGCCGCATGCCAAGTTCGGTGGGGCAGCCCTGTTAGGACGCGAGGGCCGGCTTTTGGGCATCGGGTCGATTTACACGCAATTAATGATCCCGGAGGTCGGTTTGGTCCCTTGCAATATGTCTGTACCCATCGATCGTCTCAAACCGATTCTGGCTGACCTGATCAGTTCAGGGCATTCACCCGAACCGCCTCACCCTTGGTTGGGGGTGCACGCGGAAGAGGCATATGGTCGGGTAATCGTTCTTCGGGTTACGGCCGGAAGCCCGGCTGAAAAAGCAGGTCTCCAACCCACCGATGTCATCCTGACGGTAAATAAACGGACAGTAACTGGGCTTGCTGATTTTTATCGCAAGGTCTGGGCTTTGGGCAATCCCGGTGTTAAAGTTCCTCTTGGTATTCTCCAGGGAAATCAAGTCCGCAATCTAACAGTTCGGTCTGCCAACCGCTATCAGTTTTTAAAAAACTAGGTTTGGTACCTGGGGTTTGATTCGAATGGTTCGGCACCCGCGCAAAGCGTCTGCCTTGACAAGCAAACCCGTTTTCGATAATTTAATATTGGCTGTTTTTACCCGTTGCATCTTTCCATATATCGGGCTGCAGCTGATATCCGTGCACAACTTTGATTCTTGTCTAATACCTTTTCGACAAAGCCAGCCCTTATTAGGGGAAAAAGATGAGAAATCCGAACCCGTTGTATTCGCGTCGCAAATTTCTGAGGCAAACCTGCAGCACCGCTGTTGGATTAGGAATTTTTGCCTGGCTTGATTGGCTGGGGACCCATTCCGTCACCCCCATCAATTCCGGCCACGGCGTGCCGAATTATGGAAAAAAAAGGCCTCGTGGTACCGGATTCGTTTTTGATAAGCAATACCTCCACCACACGATTTGCGAAGATCACCCCGAATCTCCTCAACGACTGCGTGCGGTCTTGCAACGCATGCAAGCCATCGGTCTTGATCAGGAGGTTCAGCATATCGGCGCCTCCGACCATGCGTTATCAGCTATCCAGGCAATCCATTCTGAATCCCATATTAAACTTGTTGAAAAAGAGGCAACCGACGCCTCCATTTGCCACCTCGCGGTGGCGGGTGCACTGAGCGCTATTGATTTCGTCTGCAGCGGAAAGGCGCGCAATGCCTTCTGTGCATTGCGTCCACCGGGTCATCATGCCCTCAATAGCGGTGAATTCGGCTTCTGCTTTTTCAACAATGTTGCCATTGCGGCGCGCTACGCCCAGCAAAAGTACGGGCTAAAAAAGGTCCTTATTGTGGATTGGGATTACCATCACGGCAATGGCACCGAGTGGGCATTTTACGATGATCCATCCGTACTATTCTTTTCAACCCATCGTCTGAAAGCCTTTCCCCATACAGGGTTTCCGGAACACAAAGGAGAGGGTAAAGGGTATGGATATAATATCAACGTCCCACTGCCCTGCGAGGCGGATGACAAGACAATTTTGAATGTATTTGAAACCGAACTCATCCCGGCCGCCGAAAAATTCAAGCCGGATTTGGTGCTTATTTCCGCCGGCTTCGACAGCAGAAAAGATGATCTTCTCGGAGATTTTTCAGTAACCGATGATGGGTTCGCCAAGCTTACCGATCTGGTGTTGTCGATCGCCAAAACCCATGCTGGCTCTCGTTTAATTTCATTTCTGGAGGGAGGTTACAATCCCATGGGATTAGCATTGGCGGTCGAAACCCATCTAAAAAGACTGCTGCGAATATGATCCCTTTACCATTTCAACCCGAATCAAAGAAAGCCGCCAAACTGCCGATTCTTCGGCTTTTTTATCTTTTCAGGACATATGGTTTTCTATTCCAATCCGTTTTTTACCTTGCCGGTTGGTCTTAGGATAATTTCAGGAAACTAGTTGATCGCATCCCGATTTGCTATAATTCCCAAACACAATATTACCGATACCCGTTGGAGGACATCAACGTGATCAAAGCGCCGCGCCTTCGCTTCCTCGATTTTGCAAGAGGTATGGCCATTATTTTTATGATTCTGCAGCATTCGGTCATCATGTACGAATCCAGCGGCGGGGAATATTCCGTAACCGAAAAAATCATCTATTTTTTGGGAACGGCTCCCGCCGCACCCGTGTTTCTGCTCATCATGGGTATTTTTTATATGCGGCCAAATAGAGCAGGCTTGCGCTACGGCATCATTCGAGGCCTCAAACTGATCGCATTGGGATATTTGTTAAATCTTTTTCGATTTTGTTTGCCGGCAATGATTTTAGAAAAATTTGATAAATTATTTGAAGGTAGCTATACCCCTCTTTCGCTTTTTTTCATTGTTGATCTTCTTCAAACGGCCGGTCTGGCGCTGATCCTGATGGCGTTTATAAGGCAATTTATCCGCTGGCCCGCTGTATGGGTTCTTCTGGCTGCAATGATTTTATTCGTGTCGCCCATGCTTTGGGGTACCTTTGACGGCTGGCCCGGATTCTCCCTTTTATGGGGTGCCGACGAAACGGTTATCTTTCCTCTCTTTCCCTGGCTCGCCTATCCCCTGATTGGAATGTTCTGTGGTTGCTATTTGCTGGGTCAGGGTCCCCAGAAGTTGCTGATGAAAAAATCAGCCGCAGCGGGTCTTCTTTTGCTTGCTGGTGGTACGGCGATGTGGATTTCCTATGATAGCGGCATTTTTAGCGTTGGCGACTATGCCAGAAGCGGTCCGACGGTCCATTTTGCCATGTTCGGATTTGTATTTATGTGGTTATCCTTCTGCTGGTGGTTAATGAATAAAATCCCGGATAATACTTTTTTAAACCTATTGTTTTTCTGGAGCGGGAACGTAACAAGTGTTTATTTTATTCAATGGATTCTTTTTGGATGGGGGTTATTTTTGTTTCCGGAACACCGCCATATATCAGTAGGGGCTATACTGGTCGGAATTGCGGCGCTATGCGTGACGCATGCAATTACATTGCTTTATCTGAAACTGAAAACCCAGCAGAAGATTTTACACCTGCCCCGATGACCTTCCAAGCAATTTGGCGACAATACAATATGCTGAAAAGTTGACCTAAATAATATATCAGCCACGCCTTTGAAAGCCAACAAGTTATAAAAGCCAAATCTACTTCACATGGGGACAACACAGGCATTCAATCTTTAATAAAATAATTGAATGCCATTGTTGTTCATAGAAATGCGGCCTATAGCCCAAATAAAGGTTATTTCATTGATTTGAAGCTTTGAAGCCGTGTATTAAGCAATATTGACTTTATGATGTGAGAGGAGAAACCTATGGAATTTGGATTCAGCCAAAAGGAAATTGAATTTCAAGAAGCGGTCGAAGAATTTTTAAAAAAGGAATTACCTCCTGACTGGCCGGAGAAATCAAGGCACTGGCCGGGAGGATATGGCACAATTGAGATGCCGAACCGGGAAATGGCGGATACCGCCAGGGAATTCCGGCGCAAACTGGCGCAGAAAGGCTGGTTCACCATTGCCTGGCCTGAACAGTATGGCGGAAAGGCTCACTCGCATATAGAGCAGGCCATATTTGATGAGCGCATGAGCTATTTTAGAGCACCGAGTGTCGGCATTGCCACCAGGATCGCAGGCCCCACCATCCTGCGTTTTGGTACCGAAGAAAATAAGCAGGATTGGATTCCTCGAATTGCCAATGCCGAAATAGAAATGTGGCTGGCCTACAGTGAGCCCGATGCCGGCTCCGATTTGGCCGGTATTCAAACTACGGCTGTGCTGGAAGGGGAAGAATACGTAATTAACGGCCAAAAAGTCTGGAGCACCATCGCCCATTTGGCGGATTATGCGTGGTTGATTGCCAAAACAGATCCTGATGGCCACCGGCACCACAGGGTCAGTCTATTCGTTGTGGACAATAAAAGTCCCGGTGTTACCATCAAACCGCTGATCAACATTGTGGGGGTTCATTCGTTTAACGAGGTTTTCTTCGACAACGTGCGCGTACCGGCAAAGAACCTGATCGGTGACAAGAATGCCGGGTTTTACTACTTGATGACCGCCCTCGACTTTGAGCGGCTTTTAGTCGGTATCGGTGGGTTCAGACGTTTTTTTGAAGAACTCGTGGAATATGTAAAACAGATGGAGCGCGAAGGAAAACCACTCGGAAAGAACCACTCCGTTCGGGTAAAACTAGCTGAGATTGCAGTAAAAATTGAAATTGCCTACCTGTTTTTTTGGCGAACGGCTGAGAAACTTGATAAGGGGCAGGTTCCCGATGTGGAAAGTTCCGTTCTCAAGCTGACGACCACAGAATTAAGCCGGCACCTGGCCAATGTGACCATGGAGATTTTTGGACCGTATAGCCAATTAGTAACGGAAAGTGAGTGGACGCCGCTCAGAGGAATGGCACCGCGGGGTTATCTCGACTGTGTCTCTGCCACCATCGGGGCAGGGACTTCCGAAATCCAGCGCTCTATTATTGCGACCCGGGGACTGGGGTTGCCCAGAAAATAGAATACAGGAGTAATTGGTCATGGATCTTGATCTCACCAGAGAACAAAAAATACTGAAGCGTTCCGCACAGGACTTCTTGAAGAAAGAATGTCCGCCTTCACTGATAAGGGAAATGAAAGATGATGAGAGGGGCTATCCGCAAAAGCTCTGGGACCAGATGGTGGACCTCGGGTGGACGGGGGTGATGATCCCGGATAAGTACGGCGGTATTGGGGGCAGTTATCTGGATCTCTGTATCCTGCTGGAGGCCATGGGAGAGGTATGCTGTCCGGGCCCTTTTTTCTCAACGGTTGTGCTGGGGGGGTTGACCTTACTGTCGGCGGGCACAGAAGAACAAAAGGGGAAATATCTTCCCGGAATTGCAGACGGCGATCTGATCTTTACCCTGGCCATGATCGAACCCGGGATATGGTACGACATATCAAAAATTGCTATGTCAGCTTCTATTGATAGCGATGATTTTGTACTGAACGGTACCAAACTTTTTGTTGAAAACGGCCATATCGCCGATTACCTTATTTGCGTGGCCCGCACAGACTCGAAGGATGCTTCCGAAGCGGGGCTTACTCTGTTTTTGGTTGATAACAAAAGTGCCGGTGTCAGATGTTCGCCCCAGAAAACCCTGGGCTATGATAGGCGATGTGAAATTGTGTTTGACAAGGTGCGTGTGCCCAAAAGCAATGTTCTGGGGGATCTAGGTCGGGCTTCTGGGATATTTGATAGGCTTCAGGAACAGGCAGCGGTGGCCAAATGTGCTGAACTGGTGGGGTGTATTCAAACGGCCTTTGATATGACCGTGAAATATGCCAAAAACCGTAAGCAGTTCGGAAGACCGATCGGCAGTTTTCAGGCCGTGCAACACCACTGTGCCAATATGGTCGTGGATGTGGATGGTGCGCGCTTCATTACATATCAGGCGGCCTGGAAAATCTCGGAGGGACTTGCGGCAAGCAAGGAAGCGGCCATGGCCAAAGCCTGGACCAGTGATGCCTCCCGCCGGGTAACGAGTCTGGCCCATCAGATCCACGGTGCCATTTCTTTTGCTCAAGAGTATGATGTGCACCTGTTTTATCGCCGGGCGAAAGCCTGTGAAGTGGCGTTCGGTGATGCGGAGTACCACCTGGAGAAGGTGGCAGCGCAACTTGGTCTCTAACCACATTTGAGAGGAATTTTCTGCTACATTTAATAGTTCAAGCAACAGTAATCTTTCATCCAAAATAACGATTCAAAGCCGAAATTTCCGAGGGTAATAAACATGATTAAAATTGACGAAAACAAGCACGAAAAGATCCACACCCGTCAGATCAAAGTGACGACCTATGGCACAAGCGAAGATGCGATCCTGGTGGAAGGAATGCTAAAGGACGATCGCTTGCAGGCGGTATACCGGCCGACCGGTGAAAACATACCGCCTGATACGGTTCACCATATGATCATTCGGATGAAAATCAGGGGACCCCGGCTGATTATAGAGGATATCGATGTGGACATGCCCGCCGTGCCCCATGCGGAGTGTGCGGAGACTCGAAACTCCCTGGAACCGGTCATCGGAATGCGGATTGCATCAGGATTTACCAACAACGTAAAAGACCTGGTCGGCGGGGCCAGGGGCTGTGCCCATCTGGTCGCCCTGCTGGTGAGCATGGCGTCGGCGGCCGTTCAGGGGGCTTGGACCGCATTTTCTCGAAATCCCGAGCAACCGCCCGGTTATGTGGCAAAAGCTATGAATGCGATTGTCGACACCTGCAGAGTCTGGCGCCAAGATGGTCCAAAGTTGGCAGAATACCGGAAAAGGCTTAAAGCCTAACTGTAGAAAAAACCAGCCGCAGGCAAAGCGGTGAGCTAGGCTCAAATTCGACGAAACGTTTCGCCAGGTGCTAAACTTTCAACGGGAGAAGATTCCTCCGAAATGTGGTTTTACCGGAAAAAAGGGTGGAATTTCGTCATTGCCACTTCAACTTCTCTACGCCTGCATTATCCGGATCAGGTTCCAGGAGTCGAGATCCATACCTTTTTTCAGCCTAAGAATTTCGGCTCCCCAATTATAGTTAACTATTCGTTATCACTGTATTATTTGATTTTCAATCCTGAATTAATACTAGGCGCTTAGCGGCATCATATCGATAAAATTTTATCGATGTTAACTGAGGTATTGTATCTTAGCGATAAAAGTGAATTAAATTGAGAGCCCTGAAGCTTGAAACCGAATCAGCCTGCGGAAACACCGAACATTGAACGCTGAAACCTGCTTGCGCAACAGGCGCTGCTACTATAGCGATTCTCAAAATAATGTTCCGAAACAAAGCACAATGAAAAGGTCCGGGCAGGGGATAAATTTTTGTCGTCAAGATGCAGAATCACCGCCCCCTTGGCTTGGAAATGGCCACCTCCGATCAATTGACCCCCCTGCCCGTTCAAACATTCTGATTAACACAAAGACCCACCGTCGCTTGCTCAACCAGGCAGCAATAGCCCTTTGTCATTTAGAACCACCCGGGTGATCAGCTTGTCGACAAAAATTTATCCCCTGCCTGGGCCTTGTGCAATCGAAAGATTATTTTGAGAATCACTCTAATTGCGGCACCAATATCAACATGGAAGTGCCCTCGCGAATCCACCCACGGTCATTGCGGGCAGGTCGAACACGGAGTTTCTTTTAACTGCTAAACTTTGT
>CP070652.1:5556077-5561020 GCA_020354645.1 Deltaproteobacteria bacterium | reverse complement strand
CAGGCAACAACTGTCTGCACAGAAGACGCCAAAGTCTCCGGAGGCACATATCGAAATGGATCAAAGCAAGGATCCTGTCGCCGAAATTGACCGCCTTCTGGCGGTATCCGGCAATGAGACCGAAAAAAAGAATCTCCTTTTTTTGCGGGAAGTTCTTAAACAAAACAGTATCTTGCTTGGGGAGCAGAAAGCCGAAACAGTCAAGGGTATCATCCGTAGCGCTCTTCTGACAGCGGAATCCCTGCAAAATTACGCCATCCGGCGAAAGGTCATTATTAATGAGCTCAACAGACTTGAGAAGATGAAAGCCGAGACGGTCTCCCAGTCAATCCTCGATTCATTGGAGAGCGGAATAGCCAGGGCACAGGAAACGGTTCGCATGATCGATGCCGCTATCGATCACTTCGCAAAATTCTACCTCAATCGGATCAGAGAAATCCAGCGATTTCCTGAAGAACTCTTCGAGAGCCAAATCAATCTTATTTCGCAGGAATTGAGCCTGGAGGAAGATTTCGGCCGGAATTTGAAAAACAGATTGGATCAATTGAGCAAATATGTGGCTCTCTACAGACGTCAGGCAGGAAACATAAGCCAGGAAGAGATTCAGCATGGCCTTATTTGGAACTAAAATCCGGCAATGCGAAACTCAAACTAAAATTTGCTGCATCAAAAGTCCGATCTCTATTGGCATGCAAACAGGTATTGAAGGAGAAAAGTTATGGGCAATAAAAGATTTTTTCTAGGATTATGTTTGGCTTGTCTTCTGATTTTGGCATGTGAATCCAAAGAAAAATATTTGGAACTTGAAGCCACTCTTTCCGATACCCAGGCCAAACTTGAACAAAAAAGCCGGCAAGTTCAGGAATTGGAGTTAAAACTGAGGGAATCGGAAGAAAACCGGAACAAGACCCAGCAGGACACTGCCGATCTTCAGGCACGTTATGCAAACTTGGAGAAAGACCAGCAACAGCTTTCCCAAACATTAAAAGAAACCAGACTTGAATTAGAAGAGAAAAACTCTATTGTGCAACAAAAGGAAGAAATGATCCAGGAGCTTGATGACGCCAAGCGTAAGCTGGAAACAAATCTGCAGTCGCAGATAGAGGCCCGGGAAAAAAGGATAGGAGAATTGGAGGAGGCCATTTCAGAGTTGGATAAAACCAAACGGCATTTTGAAACCAATTTAATGGATTTGAAAGAGCAGAATGCTGTCCAGGAACAGAAGATAATCGAGCAGAGAAATATTATCGCTGAACTGGATGCTACCAAGCTCACAATTGAAGACAACTTGCAAATCCGTCAGGCGCAGTTAAAGCGACGGGGAGAAAAGATAAAAGAACTGGAAACTGCCATCGCCCAGCTGGATAAAACCAAACATCAGATTGAAACCAATCTGCAAAAACAGATAAAGGCTCAGCAAGTTAAGCTAGAAGAGATGGAAGGACAGTTAAAGGTAACTTTTGTTGATAAAATTCTATTTAGTTCGGGAAGCGTGTGGATCAACCAAGAAGGTCAGGATTTGCTATTAACGCTTGCTGAGAGCTTCAAGCAAAATGAAACCCATAAAATAATCGTAGAGGGACATACGGATAACGAACTGATAAAGTCGGAATTTCGAGAAAAATTTCCAACAAATTGGGAATTGTCGGCAGCCCGATCCACGTCCGTGGTACGCTACCTCCAGGATAAAGCGGGTGTTGACCCTGAAAGGCTTGCCGCATGCGGTTACAGCTTTTATAAACCAATTGCATCCAATCTAACAGAAGAAGGCCAACAACAGAACCGACGGATTGAAATAATTCTAACACCGCCGCGCTAAGCCGAATTTGTGCCGGCATTTACTCTCCTTCACCAGAATGCCCAACGGCTTGCCGCGGGGAGGCTTCACTTTCCAATTGACCTGATCATATCAAAATTTTTTAAATACCGGCTGGCAAGAAGGTTTTTCAGCAATCATAGGCCATGACCTTGCTCATGGAACAAGTGAAGGAGTAGCCAATGAAGATTAAATGGAATGGACATGCGAGCTTTACCATAACAGCTGCGGACGGTACCGTATTTGTCACAGATCCATATGATCCCAGTGGGTACGGTGGCGTTTTGAAGTATGACCCAGTTAGCGACAGGGCAGACGCTGTGCTGGTCAGCCATGACCATGCGGATCACAATTATGTTGATGGGCTGTCCGGCTCTCCGAAGGTGTTCAAGAGTTCCGGCCAGATAAAAGGCATCCCGGTGAAAAGTATTAACACCTATCATGACGAATCTGACGGTTCTGAGCGAGGGGCAAACAGGGCGTTTTCGTTTACCGTGGATGGGATTAATGTTTGCTTTATGGGTGATTTGGGCCACCAGCTTTCGGCGGAGCAGATTGCGGACATTGGCTCAGTGGACCTTTTGCTAATACCGGTGGGTGGCACTTATACCGTGGACGCGGAGGGCGCCGCCAAAGTAGTTGAGGCCCTGGGGGCCAGGCTGATAATACCCATGCACTTTAAGACAGACAAATGCGATCTTCCCATAGCAAAAGTGGATGGTTTCCTTGCTCAGATGACAAATGTAAAGGAGCTTAATGTAAACGAGGTGGATCTCTCGAGTGACCAGCTGCCCGCCAGCGGCCATGAGGTCTGGGTCTTAAATTATGCCTGCTGAATCGCTTGCAGGCTGATCAGAACCCTCAGGCCGAAACAGCCAGGGGGCAATGATTCGGCATCTGCTCGGCAAAAAATTACCCCTCGCCAGGGCCGGGCCGGTACAACCTTATCGGCAATCGGAGTATCTTTTTGGGCCTGCCTGTCGGCAGGTCCTGTTCTTTCGTGCAGGGTCAAGAGAAGCTGCCTGAAGTCAACGACCATCCCGTGCCCAGCACGGGACAGCTTGAATTGACGCTTAAAAAGCAAAAACACCGCAGTGCTTCAATCTTTGCACTAGTAGCACCCGGTTTGTATGGCAAGAAATAAGCAACCCCATGTCTCGATTCGAGATTTGGGGTTTTTCAAAATAGGACGGGGGTGGGGCGGTGACACCGAATGAGATAATACGGCGAAGACCGTTTCTGAATCTATGGAAAATTGTAAATGTCTATGATATTTTAAACCATCCAGACAACTCAAAAATATATTGATTCATTCATATTCATCCAAAAGTTGATACCCAATGACAAAACTCAGAGAGCAGCTCATTCGAATCCATAAAAAGATCTATCGACAAAACGTCAAGCTGGTCCGTGAGAATTTAGGGCACAATCCCGGGGTTCAAATTTATGCGAGAGATTATTCCCGTTCTTTAAAGACCTATGAGGAAATTTCAAATAAAACAGAGCTGATAAAAAAGGTTTTGGCAGCCGATGTGATCTTTCATGGCGATTATCATACCCTCAAGCAATCGCAACTTTCTGTGCTGCGCATCCTTCGCGAAATTAAGGATAAAAGGGATATTATCCTGTGCCTGGAGATGTTTCATGGAAGTGATCAAAATCAGATCAATCGATTTTTGGCTGGTGAATTGTCCGAAAACATGTTTCTTGAAAAAATCGGTTACGCCCAGAAATGGCCATTTCGATGGCGCAATTGGAGTCCGATTGTTTATTTCTGCATAGAAAATAAAATTCCTCTTTTGGGCATTAATGCTGTATTTGATGAAGTGAAAGGGATTAACTCGTTAAGACAACGGGATCAATACTCGGCGCGTATCATCGCAAAGGCTTTTATTCGAAACCCCGGCAAGTTGATTTACGTTGTCGATGGAGATTATCACGTTACGCCCAATCACCTTCCCAAACAGGTAGAATACCTGTTGGAACTGCTGGGCGAAACCGCTAAGAACTTAATTATTTTCCAAAATGTAGAACATCTTTACTGGAAGCTGTGCAGCCAAGGTCTCGAAGAATCGGATGTTCTCAAAATCAGGGAGAACATATACTGTGTAATGAATACAATGCCGGCCAATAAAATCCAGTCCTATTTAAACTGGTTGGATTATTCCAAAGACGCCTATTTTCCGGTGCATCATGACTGGGAGGATGATGCTTATGAAGACAGGGGCGTAATGGTGCATGAAATGGTTACCACCCTTGCCTCGATTCTCGATCTGAAACTCCCACAGGATGCCCTGGAAAAATTGACGATTTACTACCCGAACGATCTGGATTTTATGGAGATGGTTCATAGCACTTCCGGTTTCAGGGGCCAAATTCGACTTATCCGGAGTAAAATAAAAAAAGGTGAAGGATTTCTTTTGGAATATGAGTATTCAGGCGAGAGGGCCTACCTTATTTACCTGGCAAATTCAAATATCAATATGGCCGCTGAGGAGGCATCTCATTTTTTAAATGCCGTATACAGGGGGCCTTTGGAAGCGTCGATCAGTCCTTTCGATAGTTTTTATCGTAATGTAATCACCGAGTGTTTGGGTTTTTTTGGGAGTAAATTCATCAATGAGAAGCGCCGGTCGCATACCGAACATTCCATCAGGAGGCTTCTGGGTCAGCTCAAGCGAGGAGAGCTGAAACGTACCGATCCGGAAATCTTGCAGGTCGCCCGTTATATTTTGCAGCATTTTTATCTGCAGAGAAAAACCTCGGATGCAGAGGAATTTATAAATAAATTCTTTTTGCAATATAACAGCCAATCCGCAGTTTCTCGAATGTTCAGCACTCAACTGGGGTACATGTTGGGTAACAAGCTTTATTACGCAGTAAAAAGGGGAAAGTTTTCGATAAAAAGAGTTCAGGAATATTTTTGTGACCCCTTTGACAAACCACAGAAAGCCTTTAACTGCTATTTAGAAACAAGTAAAAGGCTAAAGAAGGTATAGCAGGCCAGCCGTTTATAATACCAAATTGTCTTTGAAAAGGATTTGTTCATATGATGGAACCAAGAATCAAGGAAGCCTTGAAAGGCATCGTAGGCCAGGAGAACTTCACTGACAGTTTGATCGATCGT
>CP070652.1:5540821-5555977 GCA_020354645.1 Deltaproteobacteria bacterium | reverse complement strand
GTCTAATTCAATAAATTATTTGTGGGACACGACAATGTATTTATTCAAGCATCTCTCGCTTCAGCTGATCGATCGTTTCTTGACTTATGCCAGCCTTATTTTTCAGATAATCAACCGCAGATCCGTAATTGGTCCGGATATGGTCCAGAATTGCGATAATGGCCGCCCGCGGTGCCGTTAAATAGGGAACCAGTTTCTCTTTATCGACACCAAACGAAACCAAATAGTCGTAAATCTTAGGTAGAATTTCAGCCAAAAATTCATTGGAAAGACCGTGATCGTAAATTACGGTTTTTTCGGGAACGCCCAGAGACAGCAGGATCAAAGCTGCGCAGACTCCCGCCCTGTCCTTTCCGCCAGTACAGTGAAACACCAGCGGGTAGCTGTCGGGTGAAACGAAGCGCTCAAAAAGTGCCGCCCAAATGTGGGGATATTTATCGACGTTGTTCCGGTAACCTTCAATCATATAATCTTCGCTCAACCAATCGATATCTCCTTTTTTAATCTTTTCCATTGCGGAGACGGTATCTAAATTGCCGCTGATCACCGGAAAATTCAGATAAGTTATGGAGCCGTCTTCCGGTAAAAGGTCCGGAGATTTTTGTACTTCAGCCGGCGCTCGTAAATCACAGACCAGTTTTATGCCTATTTGTTTCAAAGTAGTCCGATCGTGCTTTGTGAGACGTGCCAGGGTGTCCGAGCGGTAAATTCTGCTCCATTTAATCCGATAACCATCAAGGGTACGGTAGCCGCCAAGGTCCCTGAAGTTAAAGGCACCTTCTAGCCGCACCCGCCGTTCTGCGGCAATAACTTTTCTTCCGCCAGCGGGCACAATTGCAAAATAATAACGAACATTCTGATCCAGACCTCTCAACACAACTACGGATTGGTTCGTTGTGTTAATGAGTGGTCTATTGAGATCAATGGTATCAGGCGAATCACCTGCGTAAATGGAAACACTCAAATTATTCGTATGAGATTTCCAGGCGATTTTAAAATCTCCTTGTCCGGATCTATTAACCTTGAGGTTCGTTAAATTCTCCATAATTCGCTTGCGGGGAATTCGTAAAAAGTTACGCTTGATAAAGGATATATCCAAATCTCTTGTTCACGGGTTGTTTTGAAAATGATATCATCAAAAACCTTGAAATGAAATACTTACTATTTTAATAAAACAGACGGTCTTGAAAAATTCCTTTACGAACCTTTACAGAGATTGATAAAGAAAAGGGAACACATAAATGGTAAAACCTCGTTTGATCGAAAGGAGCTTATACTATGACAAGGAGTTATGATCTTAGCGGCAAAGTAGCAATCGTGACCGGTGGGGGTAAGGGAATCGGCAGGGCCATCGCCTTGGGCCTGGCAGAATGTGGCGCCAAGCTGATCTTATGCTCCCGGACCAAAGAAGATCTTGACCATACCGCTGCCGAAATCAAGCAAAAGGGGAGGGAAGCTTTACCGGTAGTGACCGACTTAATGGCGGGCGATCAGATTACCAATCTGGTGGAAACCGCAAAAAATACTTACGGCCGCGTGGATATTCTGATCAACAATGCAGCCCGAAGCTTTATGGTGCCCCTCATGGACCTCAGAGAAGATGGATGGGACAAGATTTTCGATACGAATTGCAAGGCCGTGTTTCTGCTCAGCAGGGCAGTGGCCAAGATCATGTCCGAGAAGGGGGGGGGAAGGATCATTAACATCACCACGGTGGGAGCGGTACGCGGCGGCGCCGGGATGGCGGTGTACCACGCCAGCAAGGCAGCCCTTTCGATGTTGACCAAATGCATGGCGGTGGAATGGGCGCCAATCAACGTCAACGTGAATGCCGTTGGACCCGGATTGACTCGAACGGCTTTCAGCCAGCCGATATGGAGCAATCCCGAAGTGGAACAAATGGTTGCTTCCAGGATTCCCAAGGGGCGTATCGCCGAACCGGAGGATATCGTCGGTGCCGTGCTCTTTTTGTGCTCCGACGATTCCAGTTTCATCACCGGTGAGTCTATTTATGTGGATGGTGGGAGTCTCGCCAATTATTAACCGAATATTACCTTTATTCAACCTTGAACCTGGAACCTTGAACCCTGAACCTCTCTGGTTCCTGTTTGCCTGGGTTGTATACATTGAAGTAAGGTTTCTCAATTTAGGAGTCTAAAATATGTTCGAACCATTTCATGAAGTTGTTTCCAATGTAACCCAGAACATTTTAAAACACGAGAAAGAAACCGGGCGACCAGTAATAGGGGTAATGCCGGCCTATTTTCCCATGGAATTGATTTATGCCGCCGGAGGCTACCCGGTTCAGCTGTGGGGCAACAATTTGCCGCTTGAAAAATCGGATGCCTATTTGCAGGCCTATTGCTGCTCCGTTGCGAGATCCGTGCTGGAGCTGGAACTCATCGGAGGGGCAAAAATGGTTAAAGCATACGCCTTCACTTCCCTATGCGACACGTTAATTAATTTAAGGGAAATTTACCGCAGGCTTTTTCCCAAGCCGACCTTGGAACTTTCCATACCAATAACCCGCACTGTAAAAGCCCGCGAGGCCTATCTTGAAAGCGTCGTTGAAAGTGTGATTGGTGGGCTCGAAAAGATAACCGGGCAGAAGATAACACCGGACTCCCTGATGGAAGCAGCTCACCTCTGCGGCCGCACTCGGGCGTTGCAGCGAAATTTGTACAAAATCAGGCTTGAAAAACCGGGCCTGATCGGAAACCATGATTTTTATACAGCCATCAAGGCCGGGTTCTTTTTACCGGCGAATAAATACTGCGCTATGCTGGAGCCCCTGCTGGCGCGTCTGGAAAACCGATCGGCACCGAATGGTAAGCGTCCTAAAATTCTTCTCTCCGGTATGGTATTTGATCCGATCGCGGTTTACAAAATAATTGATGAATTAGGTGCGGACATTGTTGATGACGACTTTGCCAATGGCTGGCGGGCAGCTTCCAAAGAAATGCTGCAGGTCGAGAATCTGGTGGAGGGAGTTACTGAGTTCCTCTTTAATCCGGCACCCTGCTGCTGTATTTACAATCCCGACAATGACCGCCATCCCTATTTGGTGAATAAAGTAAAAAAGTCCGGTGTCGATGGGGTTTTATTCTGGTATATTAAATTCTGTGAACCGGATGCTTTTGATAGACCGCAGCTGATGAAGCGACTTAAAGATGAAGGCATTCCGACTGGATTTATCGATATTGAACTGTCCATGACGAATTTTGATGCCGTCAAAACAAGAATTAACGCCTTTTGTGAAATTCTGGAGGGATAAAGATATGACGGAATTCAAAGCCTATTCTAAAATGAAAGAACTCATGACCAATTATTATATCGAGGCCAAGACAACTCAGGAAAAACCGATCGCCTGGGTAACCAGCGGCGCACCGGTGGAGTTCCTTTATGCCATGGATATTTTGCCGATTTACCCTGAAAACTATGCTGCCATGTGTGCAGCCAGCCACCAATCGGTCGAACTTATGGAAGCGGCTGAAGCTGAAGGCTTTTGTCAAGACCTCTGTGCCTATGCACGCACGGATTTCGGGGCTGATATTACCCAGGGCGGACCGGCTGCCGGTTTACCGCCGCCGCATTTTCTCCTTTGTTCCACCAACATCTGTAAGACCGTCATTAAATGGTATGAGGTGGTGGCCCGCAAATACAACGTACCGCTGTTCATTGTCGATACCCCTTTTCTTCACGATGGTCTGACGAAGGCGTTGATTAACTATACGGTTTCGCAGTTTAAAGATCTGGAAAATTTTTTAGCGGATTTCACCGGCCGGCCGTTCGACCGTGTTCGGCTGGTTGAAGTTCTACTCCTTAGCCGCGAAGCCGCCGGTTTGTGGAAAAAGATGCTTTATCTTGGCAAGACGATACCATCGCCGTTTAACAGCCTGGATACGTTTATTCATCTTGGTCCCATCGTCACCTTGCGCGGTACGCAAGAATGTGTGGAATATTATAAATTGCTGTATGAAGAAGTGGCCGAGCGGGCGCAGAAAAAGATCGGATCGATACCCGGCGAAAAATACCGGCTCCTGTGGGACAATCTGCCGATCTGGTTTAAAATGAGGCGTCTCGGAGAGTTCTTCGAGGAAAAAAGGGCCACCCTTGTGGCAACAACATATGCCAACAGCTGGGGAGGTTTAAGTGATTTTCAAGATGACCCAGCGAGTGATATCTACGAGGCCATCGCAAAAACCTATCTTAACGTTTATATAAACCTCGGTTTTGAAGAGCGCATCAAGTACCTTTCTCAATTAATTGATGAGTTTTCGCTTACCGGTTTTATCATGCACTCCAACCGTTCCTGCAAACCCTATTCTGTGGGCATGTATCGTCTGCGGGAAGAGGTGAGCCGGCTGACGGGGAAACCGGGCGTGGTCATCGAAGCGGACCAGAACGATCCCAGGGTTTATTCCGATGCTCAGGTGGAAACGAGGCTGGAGGCATTTATTGAATCTATGGAAAGTATTAATTGATATCTCTGCATCAGCGGCGCTGTGGTTTAAATTTTTTTACCAGCAGACGGGCAAGACGGTCGCTGGTATAAAGTGTTTGGTGTTTCGTTTTTTGTGTTTAGGTCTAGCAAATACTAAACACCTTCCAAATCATCCAACCAAAGTCTTCTACATGAATACCGGTTTTACTTCTACTTTTATCTATCATTTTTCTTGGCAAATCTGCTTCCCATGGCAAAGGCTTTTTCGCAATCAACCGGAAACTCTTCCTTGCGTCTCTTTGCTTTCTTCTCTGGATCAAAACGATCCGCAACCACCTTTGAATAATCTTCAAACTGATAGGTGTCACAGCTAAAAAGTGAGTCCGAAGCCCCGAATATCAATCGCAGGTAACTTTCATTCAGACGAAGATGTTGATCGTATCCCCACTCTTTCATCTGCTCCTCGGTGGCATTCATCGTATAAATGAACCCGGTACTGATCTTTTTTGGGAAAAGAGACTGCCGGGGATCTCGAGGATCGGCATATGGCCTGTAGGGGAACAGCAAACGCTCCATAAAGGATCTCATCTCACCTGAAACGGTTCCAAAATAGATCGGGGAGCCCAGGATAATGGCATCGTTTTCCTCAATTGTTTGCAGGATTGGTGTCAGGGCATCTTTAATCGCACACTTGCCATAACTTTTGCCACCTTTTGTTTTACAGGCAAAACAGCTTTGGCAACCCTGAAAGTTTAGATCATATAGATGAATGAGTTCTGTTTCTGCTCCCTGGGATGCAGATCCTTCAAGCGCTTTTTCAAGCAGCGTTGCGGTGTTCCATTTTTTTCTTGGGCTCCCGTTAAACGCAATAATTTTCATGGATTATTTCTCCACCGTTTAAATTTTCGGCAATGATCTGTTCATACTTTCGTCTATCAGCGGAATTCAGCACTGCTGCTTAAACGGCCTCGATTAATTCCAGGCCCATGTCATAGGCTTTCAGATTTGCTTCAACCTTTGGTTTCGGCATGCCCTGAGAGATGACGGCCTCAAAGTCACTGCGATCCATCGGCAGATCGCCTACACCTGCAAGGGCTCCAATCATCATTATATTTCCAAAAATGGGATCACCCAATCTCACAGCTGCGTCCGTTGCATCAATGAACCAGGCGGTCGCGGTGAGTTCTTTTATCCAGTTGCGCAGTTCTTCCAGGGAAGGATAAACCTGATCACCGGATATAACCCCTACCGGGTGAATCGGGCGTGTATTACAGATCACCCTGGTCTCCGGGCCACCATAGTCCCTAAGGACACGGACGGTTTCAATCGGCTCCAGTGCAACGATCATATGAGCCTTGCCTTTGGGGATCTGGGGTGACCAGCTGGTTTCAGAAGATATCCGCAGATGGCTCATGACCGATCCACCCCGCTGACTGGCGCCAAAAGTTTCTCCGATGGTGACGTTGAGTCCTTTGCGGCTCATCATGTTGCCGAGCACCCGGGAAGCCATGACATTTCCCTGTCCCCCCACTCCGGTGATGACTAAATTATAAGGATCGCTGGCCAGTGGCGTTTTTTCCATATTCAGGCCACCTCCTTTTTGATGATGGCTCCCGAGGGACAAATAGATGCGCATACGCCGCAACCCGTGCAAATCACGTCATCGATTTTAGCCACCTTTTCCTCTTTACCCCAAATGAGTCCCGGGCATTTGAAAATTCGGGTGCACAAACGATTACAGCCGCAGTTTTCTCCCAGGCAAGTTGTTTCATCAATTTTCATATCATACATTTTTTTGGATTTCTTTTCCGGGCTCAGGGCACATATCTGTCGCAAGATGAGCACTTTTACTCCTGTTTCTTTTTCCAGCAGATTCAAAAGCGTGCTCTGGGTATCTTCTAGCTTAAAGGGATCACAAACTTTAACCGTAGCCCCGATAGATTCGCATACGCCCGATATATCGATGCTCGGCGCCTCTTTCCCGGCTGCATCCACCGGGAGACCGGGGTGCGACTGAAACCCCGTCATGGCCGTACCGCTGTTGTCTAATACGACAAGCGTAATATTGGATTTGTGGTGGACTGCATTTACCAGAGCCGGTAAGACGGCATGGAAGAAAGTGGAATCACCGCAGACGGCCAGTACCGGCTGGTCCATTCCAAACCGGCCCAATTTGCCGAACCCGCTGGCCAAGCCGGTTCCGGACCCCATGGCGTGCAGGGTTTTCAGGGTGCCAAATCCGGTGGGGAGCATCGCCAGTGAATAGCACCCGATATCGCCACAGACAAATCCGTCACGGCCGTCCATCTGGAGTATATTATGGATGGACCAAAAAGAGGCCCGGTGAGGACAACCGGGGCAAAAAATGAGGTCTCGACCGGGGGCCGCGACAGCAGCGAGTTCTCCGGCACGTTTAATGTAGGCTTGCGGTGCCGGCTCATAATCGATCTGTAATATCTTTGAAACAGCGTCCAGCACGAGGTCCGGATTTAATTCCCCCACCTTGGGCAGCGTACCTTCCTTTTTGCCGAAAAAAGTTTTGATACCGATTTCCGGAGCCAGTTCCGCGACGAGGATTTTTACGTTTTCTTCAAGAAATGGAATGACTTCTTCGACAACCAGGATTTTGTCCGAACGGCCCATCTGTTTTCGCATCAGTTTCGGAGGCAGCGGCCAGGTTGTTCCCAGTTTTAAGAGGCCGACGCGATCTTCGACACCCAGCAGGTTGATCGCCTCTTTGCTGTATAGATGGCAAGCGCTGCTGGTAACAATCAAAAGCTCGGGAAATTCAGGCCCGGAATAGATATTGAATGAAGAATCTTCAAACCGGTCCACGGCCTGTCGAAGTTTTTCCTGCTGCTGTCCGTGTTTATAAGCTACCGGCAGACTGATCAAGGGGCCTTCCAATGGATCGAGGAATGTTCCGCCGTGTCTGAAATACGCCTTGGAATCGTTTTCAGGAAGTTGACCGAAGGTTACATTTCCGCTGGCATGCGATAGGCGGGTGACACTGCGCACCATTACGAGGCTTTTGATTTCCTCTGAGAGCGCAAAGGCCCATTTAATCATGTCTTTGGCTTCCTGGAAATCGCCGGGCTCCAGGAGCGGAATTTCTACAAGCCTGGCGAAATGACGCGATTCTCCTTCATTGGCACTGGAAAGTGCACCCGGGTCATCGCAGTGTACCAGGACCAGTCCGCCGCGCGTTCCGGAACCGGCCAGGTGCAGAAGGAAATCAGACCCTACGTTTACGCCGTTTTGTTTCATGACACACAGTGATCGCAGTCCGGCAAACGAAGCCGCGGCGGCAACCTCCATGGCCACCTTTTCGTTTACCGACCACTCTACATACAGTTTTCTCTGATTGGAAGCCTCGGCCAAAGTTTCGATAATTTCCGACGAGGGTGTGCCCGGATATCCCGCTGCCACGCTCACCCCGGCTTCCAGTGCGCCCCGGGCAATGGCTTCATTGCCCATGAGCAAATATGTTTCATTTTTTCGGTCGTCTGCTAAGTACGACATACTTCCTCCACGTCTTCTGCCAGAATTTTTTCAACCACATCCTCGCGAATCCTTAGCGCAGCGCGTTGGCCTTCTTGTTGGGTGTTAAGCAGGCCTTTTTCTTTAGCCGCTGACAGTGCCCGTTTTTTCTTGCCGGCGGCGGCTACACACAAATGCTGCAAATTTTCTTCCGGCATTTTATCCGTGACCAGATAGCCGGCCTTACGTGCGGCGTTCACCAGGTCGGCGCCTTTATCGGTACGAACGATCAGGGTGTTCCAATCGGATTTTCCCTCCACCACACCCACGGACACATCCGCCCACTCGGAGGTCATATCCGGACAGATGCTGCAAGCTTTGGGAATCAGAGGCCGGATTCTATCCAATGGAATTTCAACGTTGCTTTCCCCGGTATTAATTATCATAATTTCCGAAGGCGGCGGCGGCATATCCATTCCCATAATGCATGCGCTATCCACACATTCGGAGAGCAGGGGAATAAGTCCCCGCGTGTCCACCGCCCAAGTGCAAAACAATCCCACCATGAGTTCAACCGGATCATGAAAATCCTCCGTGTTAAGTGGATTGCACCGCATCTGAGTTGCAGACATTACCTGGCATGGTGTTCCCACCACACCGATGCGGCCGTAACCCTCTTTGACTCCCTGATTGAGTGCCGCCAGAGTCGGGGAGGCCATAAATTTTGATCCGGCACATTTGACAACATCTTCGGGTTGAGTTACCAGCTTGGGAACCGGCACCAATTCTTTCCGATCCGTCAGAACCGCGACATCGATCCTCTTTGTTTTTAAAGCAAAAGTAATCAGGGCCGAGACCGTTCCACCGGCCTGATACGCCCCCCCTGCCATTTTCTTGCCGGACCGGGCTGCCAATATTTCTTTATAGACCCCCAAAGGACTTCCATCATAGGGTTTATTCCAAAGACTTAATGACAATTCGTCCAGGTTTACTTCTACCTTCGGACAATAGGCGTTGCAGCGTCCCTCCGCCAAAGTGCAGGGGAACAGCATGGTCGTCTTACCTCTGTGGTTTTTAAAGTACGGACACAGGTTGACACACCCCCCGCATCCGATACAGAGATCTTTTTGGTGGACATCTTCCAAAAGTTCGCTGGAACCAAAAACGTGCATTATGGGTACCTCCAATTAAACGTAATATCATATCTGTTTTAGAACAGATATAGCTTGATCAGTAACATCAAAGCGATACCGGCGGACGTCGGTCGGCCCACGGGCGGGCGGCTTCGAGCTGCGAAGCCAGGCGAAAAAGGGTGGCTTCATCACCGAATCGGCCGATGAAGTGGGTGCCGATCGGTAAACCCTCGGCATTCCAGAAAAGCGGCACGGACATCGCCGGTTGACCGGTAATATTGCAAATCGGCGTAAACGGTACGAACTCTTCTGCCCGGCGAAATCCCTTCAACGGATCATCCGGAGGGGAATCGAAAGCCCCCAGCGGAACTGGCGGTTCAGCCAGTGTCGGGGTCAGCAGCGCATCGTAATCAACCATGAAATCGGCGATCTGCCTTGACACTTGCTGTATCGTTAACAGTGCATGTAAGTAATCCGTTGCCGTGTAATGGCGCCCCACTTCGTATAATGCCCAGGTGAGGGGTTCTACCTGGTCCTGATTTGGATTCAGCAAGTTGAGGGTTGAGGCACAGCCTGAAGACCAGATTACGGTAAATGCATGTGCGATTAATTCGCCATCCAGTTCCGGAGCAGCCTCCACCACTTCATGACCCAGATCGGTGCACAAGGCCGCCGCGTCTTGAACGGCATCGACACATTCTTCATGGACAGGAACGCCGGTGGCTGTCTGGGTCGTAAAAGCAATACGCAGTTTTCCGGGATCGGCCCCCACTTCCATTATAAACGGCCGGCTTGGCGGAGGTGCCCAGTAAGGGTCACCGCTATCCGGGCCGGATGTGGCATCGAGCAGAGCGGCACTATCCCGCACCGATCGGGTAACGGCGTGTTCAACCACCAGTCCGCTCATTAAATCCCCGAAATCGGGTCCCAGAGGGTTGCGTGCCCGGGTGGGCTTGAGACCGAACAGTCCGCAACAGGATGCCGGGATTCGGATTGACCCGCCGCCGTCATTGGCATGCGCCATGGGGACCATTCCGGCTGCCACGGCAGCCGCAGAACCCCCGCTGGAGCCGCCCGTGGTTCGACCGGTATTCCATGGATTGCGGCTGGGACCAAAAAGACGCGGCTCGGTGGTCGGGAGTATACCGAGTTCAGGGGTGTTGGTTTTACCTACGATAATCAAGCCGGCGCGTTTGAGCCTCACCACCAGCTCGCTGTCGTGATTGGGGACAAAATCACGGAAAAGGGTAGAGCCCAGAGTCATTTTTACCCCGGCATAGGCGGCCAATAAGTCTTTCAACAAAAACGGTACTCCGGCGAAGGGCCCTTCTATAATCGAACTGGCTGCTGCCGAAAGGGCTTGGTCATACATGGGCGTGACCACCGCATTGAAGGTCCGGTTCAGCTTTTCAATGCGCGCGATGGCGGCTTCCACCAGTTCACGAGGTGTAACCTCTTTGCGGAGGACCAATTCGGCCAGGGCAACGGCATCATAGCCGGAAAATTCATCGGGCGATTTCACGTTTTATTTCCTCCTTCTCATAGGTTGCAGGATTCGCAATATAAAATATTTGAAGAGCTGGGGAATTATTTTCGTCCCTGCAAATATTTAACCCTCAGTATCTATATTTATTATCAGGCACCGTGGGCTATTTTTTCACTTTCAAGTTCATCTTCATTGGACCTTGACATTTTCCGGCAATTTTTTGGCGAGGATTTCAACTGTTTCTTCTACCAACTCTTCCAGTACCTGGCGGGCCGGCTTGATTTCATCGATGAGCACGGATACCTGGCCGGCGAGGCCCCCTACATAGGCCGTTTTATCGGCTTCGATAAAGCTAGCCAGCAGCGCCGAAGAAAGCAACACCTGGGTCGGGAAGGGGAGGGGTCTGAGCTTTGATGCATCCCAGATATCGTGGAACCTGTTGTAGCTGGCCCGCAGCGTTTTTCCGGTGTAAGCCTTACTCACACGGGTGCCTTCATCGGTGGATTCAATGATTTTCTGTTTGTTGATATCCAGAGCGCCCCCTTCTTTTGTGGCCAGAAAACGCGTACCGATCCAGACGCCCACGCAGCCCATTGCCAGTGCTGCGGCCACACCCCGGCCGTCGCCGATACCGCCTGCCGCAAGGACAGGAACCGGGTAAGCCGCATCGATGGCAGCCGGTATCAGCACCATGGTTCCGATTCTTCCCGTGTGCCCGCCGCCTTCGTGCCCCTGGGCTACCAGCAGGTCAATACCTGATTCGGCCATGCGCCTGGCATTTTTTTGATTTCCCGTAATGCCGAGCACCTTCATACCGACAGCATGGGCATCTTCCACCATAAAGCCGGGATTGCCGAGCCCCGCACAAAATAGCGGGACTTTCTCTTCGATGCACACCTGGATGGATTCTTTGGGGCGCATGGTGGTGGTGTTCATCCTCACCATGATTTCCACATCCGGTAATTCCATTTCTTTTTTGATTTTATGGAACCAATCCATATGACTTTTTGGTAATCTCTCTAATATCTTGCTGAGCGGCACCTGATCGATGCCCTTCATGCCCATCGCACCGCCAACATCGAGATGTTTTGGCAGCAACAAGTCGACGCCGAATGGTTTATCCGTCTGCGCTCTGATTTCACGAATGGCTTTTTGAAGCTCATCAACCGTAGAACCGGCACCGCCGAGAACCCCGAGCCCTCCGGCCTCTGAGACGGCCACCACCAGCTCTACCGGCGCTCCGGCGCTCTCCCCGATGAGGGTAGGCCCCATCCCGGCACTCAAGATAGGATATTCGATTCCCAGCATGTCGCAGAGTTTTGTTTTAAGTACTTTTTTTCCCATTTTAACCTCCTTGTGCTTAGTTTTGCCCGTTTGCCGGTTAGCCTGTTACCCGGTGAAAAAATGAATATTTCCTATCTTAACGGGTCAACGGCCGAAGCGGCCAACCCTTTCCGCAATATCGCTATCGGGCAAAAGGTGACAGTTTTAAACCAGTTTAGAATTTTGTCGGCCAGTTGGCAAGCTTATGTTGACCGATACATTTTGTGCGCGTATTTTGACATATTTCCAAGGCCTTTATGAGGTAGTCACGGGTTTCACGGGGATCGATCACATCATGAATGTAATGCCTTCCGGCAGCTCCATACGGAGAGGCGTCATCCACCATCTGTTGAAGGAGCTGATTCCACTCTTCAGAGTCTCTATCCGGTGCCGATGTTTTTCCGCCGTAGACAACATTGGCTGCTATAGCCGGATCGACAAAGCTCATCTCGGCTGATGGCCAGGCCACGAGAAAATCAGCTCCGCAACCCGATCCACACATATTCCAGAAGGCCATGCCGTAAGTTTTGCGCACGATGATGGAAATTTTGGAAACCGTTACCTGGCCCAGGGCATTCATATAATTCATGACCCGGGCGGCGACCCGTTTGCGCTCAGCTTCTTTACCCACCAGGAATCCGGGAATGTCGTGAAAGAAAAGCAGCGGAATATTAAACGAGTCGCAAAGACAGATAAAACTAATGACCTTGTCAATGCCGTCGGTATCCATGGCGCCGGCATTAAACATGGGTTGGTTGGCCACAACGCCGACCACCGACCCGTTTATACGGGCCAGGGCCGTAATTACAGACTCTCCGAAGGTTGGTTTTAAGCTAAAAAGGCTGTTGCCGTCTACTATACATTTCAGGATTAAATGCATATCGTAAGCCCGGTTGCGTTTTTGCGGCAGAAATTCCAGAATGCGGTTCATATTGGCTCCGGAGCCCTCGGTTACCGCTGAAACCGGTGGGAGTTCCTCACAATGAGATGGCATGTAGTCAAGATATCGGCGGATGATTTGAAAACATTGTTCCTCATCATCGGTCACACGGTCGACATTTCCCGTAATTTCAGAATGAACCTTCCAGCCCCCGAGTTCTTCATCGGTTACGGTTTCACGGAGCGCAAGTTCTACGACCCGGGGACCGGAAACTCCCATGGCGCTTCCTTTTACCTGTACCACGAAATCCGAAAGGCAAGCCATCCATGTCGGCATGCCGTAGCATTCCCCCATGATAGCGGTCACCATTGGCGTTTGACGTACCCGGCTCATAAGCTGGAGATACGTGTCAAAACCGCCGCCGCCGAATGAGGCCAGTCCCGCAGCACCCATGATATCCGGCATGCGAGCCCCACCGGCCTCTCCGAGATAGATCAGCGGGTGACCGCGATGGGCCGCCAGTACTTTGAGTTCGCCTTCTTTGCGTCCTGCAATCCGGCTGGAGGTCGAGGCCAAAACGGTGAAATCATTGGCAAGCACCACGACCCGGCGTCCATTGATCTTGCCATAACCGGCTACCTTGCTGTCGGCCGGAGTTTTTTCTTCCATCCCCGGCACATCGGAGTGATTTAAAATGCCTACTTCAAGAAAAGATTCGGGGTCCAAAAGCCGGTCAATCCTCTCCCGGGCAGTCAATCTGCCTTTGGCATGCTGTTTTTTGACCTTATCAACGCCGCCCATTTCGAGTGCCCGGGCCTTTATGCGGGCAAGCTCTTCCAGCTCCTTTTCAAATGGCATAGCACTTTTCCTCTATTAACACTAGTGTCAGGTCCCAGAAATAACTTTAAATAGCCTTGCAGCGGTTTGATCCGCCATAGATCTTTGGCGGATTGCTCACGCCGGCGATCATTTTGGGGACGCCAGCTGAAACAGGGCCAAATCAAAAGAACTCGACCTCGCTTACGCTCGGGACTCAGACAGCTTTTGATTTTTATCCGCCAACGTACTCTAGCGGGTAAATACGCCAAAGACCACTGGTGGACAAGCGTCCTGCCTCAGCCGGCGTCTTTATCCCAAAATGCTCAATGGCGCTCACAATCCGCCACAGCCCTCTGGCGGATCAAACCTTTTTGTGGGACACAACACTCGGTGGAAACTTAAAAAGCATAGATTTTTGTGAACCACTATAAACCGCAAGTTTTATCTCTGATTACTTATTTTATCTGAAAGAAGGCTTCATCGAACTCGGGTTTGCCCTCGTATCGTTTGAAAAACCCCCCGGGTAGTTTGTCTATATTCTCGAAGATGGTCGGATCGACCTGAATCCCGGCTTGGTAAAGTGCTTTAAGAATGGACTTTGGCTGTGGCGGACACCCTTTAATGGGTATCATTTCGTTTATGTCGGGATTGTCCTTATTGGCCTGGCAAATACATTTACCGAACAAAATTGTCTTCTTTTTACCGGGTGTGGCCTGCTTTACCTTTCCGCTGAGGACTTCCACGTCGTCCCAGGGTTCTCCCTGCCAGGCGCGGGCTATGGCCCAGAGAACCGTTCTCGTAAGACCCGAACAATAGGTGCACAGGCTGAGATCGTACTTGTGGTAAGACAGTCCTTTGATACCCATTTTTTCCATGGGAAGGGGCAAGGTTTTGTCTTCGTTGTAAGGGAAATCGTATTTATGCGGCCTGGCAACCGCCTCCAGGGGCTCACCGACCACATCCACATCGGATAGGTCCAATTGTCTTTGGTGATTATGGACGGCATGGACCAGATAGGGCACCTTTGAGGGTTTATATCCCAGAACCATGGCCCCGACCATGTCTGCCGAGAGAACATCAGCAGAGGCCACCAATAGATTGCTTCTGTGCATGCGTCCATCAATATTAGGCCCTTGTTCGGCGGTATAAATCCCGTCCAGAAGGGTGAACATGGGTGGCATCCTGTCGGCAAGTTTGGCTACCATGAAGTGCAGATCTTTTTTTGGATCTGTATTGTGGCATTTCTTGCGGGATGAAATGTCGATCATTCCTTTGAGGTTTTTGATTCCCAGGCTAACGACCGTCATGGTATGCGTTTTCAAAACAGGCAGGTCCACCACGAAATCCGAGTTCAGAATATCTGTGTTAAATTTCAGTTCAATCCCATCGCCCAGATCGACTTTTTCAAAGGGTCGTTCCCAAATGTTGACAGTCTTGACGCCATAACGTTTTTTTAAAACGCCATACCCTAAAGTGTCAAAGGCATGGATCTGATCCTCGATATTTTTGGATTTTGTTAAAACCGTACCTTCTCCAATGTTTATTTCATTTATTCCACGCTCCTTGAGAAGGGTCACCACGTCTTCCACCA
>CP070652.1:5529558-5540721 GCA_020354645.1 Deltaproteobacteria bacterium | reverse complement strand
TGACGGTGCTTTTTATAAATTCAACCGTCATTTTTGACTCATACATCCGCGAGGAAACACCCGCCTGTATCTTGGACATAGTCTGACGGTACTCTTCATCGCTGGTTGTTGCCAAAGATATTTGAGCAACAGCCCGTAGAAACCCGACGCTCTAATGCTCGTCAATACCATACTCTCGCGCCAACTTCTCATTATAGCCCGTCATTCTGGAGGGACATCGTTCTCGGGGACACAGTTGACAGCTGTAAAATGAAATTTCGGTGGGGAAATAAATCCCGGATATGGATTTTTGTGGAATCATCAGAAGATTTTTAGCCAGTTTCACCCCAATGGAAGCTTCCACATCTCCAAGGAGTGAAAACAAAGGTTTTTGCTCTTGAATAGGCCAATCTGTCAAAGATCCCGGACTCATTCGGGACATGCCGCCGAGGCCATACTTTGTCCGCAAACGTTCTTCCAGATATTCCCGTGCGGCGGTCAGGGCAATGTTTCCGATAATATCGAGATAGTACTGCTTTAAAAGATCATTAAATGCCCTGGCCTTCTGCTGGAGTTCATCACCGATGGTGATAACATAGGGGAAAACGCGTTCGACCGCATCAAAATTCTTGCGCAAAACCCGGCTCTTGAAGGAGATCCCGTCAATCAACACGGCATCCTTCAGCTTTTTATCGATATAACAAACCTTATAAACCGCCTTGGCCGCGATAACCGGCAGTGCAGCCTCAACCAGCGGTTGAACCTCATTCCACTGGCTGTCTTCTTTTATGTGTAGTTTCCGTTTGATCACTTCAACCGGCATACTGACGGGGATATTATCTAAAAGTTCCATTGCGGTATTTAACCTTTCATTTAGTGGTGTGTCCCACAAATAAGTGAAAAATCCGACAAAAGGCTTTCAAACCTCAGTAAGGCTTTTTAAATTTATTCCTGGGACAATATACTAGCGGTTTGTTTCAATTCAGGATCAATTAGCATCGGTTTTCGGTTGCGTCAAATTTTTTGTGAATTTTATCGAAATATTACCCAAAACACTCTCTGTTCTATTTAGAGTGTTTTTTACAAATCCTGGTGATTGTTTGAAAATTCATGTCAGCGGAATCAGCCCTTGACATGATTCTTCTATCTGTGAAAATACAGTGTGAGGTCCGGCCTTTAGTCCGGGGAGAATTATATCTGCCATCGGAGGTTACCCATGCCCCAATACGAGATCTATGCAATAAGATACGCAGGACCCTTTACAAGTTCGGGCGCATTCCTGATGTGGCATAAAGATTGGGAAAAAACTGAAAAAAGAAACTACTACATCTGGTGTATAAAAGGCGCCGGCGAAACTGTGATTGTAGATGCCGGTGTGGCACCCGAACTCGCCAACAAAAAATATCTCTCCGGCTACGTAAACCCGGCGGAAATCCTTTCGCGAATTGAGGTAAAGGCCGATGAAGTACGACACGTGATCATCACTCACATTCATTGGGATCACACCAGCGGTGTGGAATTATTTCCAAAGGCCACCTTTTACATTCAGGATGAAGAGTATCGGTTTTGGTTGAAGAATCCCATCGCCAGACGCCCTTGCTTCGAATATGTATCGGATAAGACCTCCCAGGATTATTTGGCTTCCCTTGAAGGAACAGATCGTCTCTCGCTGCTTAAGGGAGATCAGACGATTCTCTCTGGAATCGAATGTCTGCTTTCTCCGGGACATACGGTTGCTCTCCAGGCAGTCGCCGTGAACACGGCCAAAGGCGTTGCCATTATTGGCTCTGATTGCGCCCATATATTTCGTAACTATCGCGAAGATTGGCCAAGCTCTCTCATCGTTGACCTGGTGGGATGGATGAGAACATACGACAATCTCCGGGCCAAAGCATCTTCTCTTGATCTAATCTTTCCCGGCCATGACCCCCTCATGTCGCAAAATTACCCCGAGGTGGCCCAAGGTATCACCAGGCTGGTGTAAAGACCTGAAGCTCTCTTTTTGCTTCCGACAAAGGGACTCCCTCATGAGTTTTATCTAAGAGGGTCTCCGCATAAAGCATCAAAACATAATAATGGAAGTAAACGCTAACGGATATAACCTAGCGGCATCTTTACCAAATGGATGTCCTCATTTTTCATAAAAAGTTCTTTAGGGAAGGTAGGCCGTTTTATAGGGCAGGTTGGCATGCCGCAACCGTTTTTCCACGTCACCGTAAAGGACCAGCTCTTCGATTTCCATATTTTTAAAGGATGGATGGATATCTGAAAGTTGGGTTTGAAGGGCTCGGATATTCTCATCGGGTGAAAAACCGACCATTGCTGCCGGATGCACTTTTACTCCTTCCCGATGAAGATTCTCCAAAGCTTTTAGCTGGAGATCAAAACCTGCCGGATCTGCTCCGGTCAGGTCGGAAAATTCTTCCCTGGTGGTGCCTTTGATGCTCACGCGCACGTAAAGATTCTCAAATCTGGCTAAATCCTGGGCATATGTTTTATCTTGTCCGATTAATATGCCGTTGGTTTCCAGGATGAAATAAATATCAAATGGAATCAGCCCGAGTACATTGAGCAGATGTTCTCTGGCAATGGTGGGCTCGTTGCCGCTGAGGCGCACCTTTTGAAAGTGCTTTTTACGAGCTATTCGAGTAATCCTGCCGGCCACGTCTTTGGGTGTATAAAAATGGCCGCAAGCTCTGGAATTCACCACTTCACGCCAAGACCAGCAAAAAATGCAGCGTAAACAACATCCGACACAATCGGCAGTTGCTATGCCTCCGTAAAATCTGGCCGGTCGGAAGCGATAGTATTTTCTTTTGTCACCCCGGGTGACGATTTTGGCCGTATTCTCAGCTATCTGAATCGGATCAAACATTTAAGATTCTGATAATAAACGCAAACTATAAAATAAGCATTCTCGAAATTTCCAAAATTACGCAATTATTTAATGGGTTTAGTATCACAAATTCTTTTTTCAGGTCAAAAGGTTTAGTATTTGAAGGTAGTTTATGATAAACGGTAAAATGTAAGTGCTAATTATGTTTTATTGATAAGCTACAGAGGAAACAGTCAACGCTGGAGGGAGAATTCGATTGATGAAGCGACTAATATTTATTTTTGTGATATTCGCTGCAATTTCATTTTTTCATGGTAACGCTGATGCTATTTGCAACTGCAAGCAGCCGTTTTATAAGGATGATATAGACTTCCTTAAGCGCTACACGGCCTGTCTTGAAGAATGTTATAACTCCCAAATCGAAAATCTTAATTCTCGATTAAATGAACACGAGAGCAGGGCGGCTGGATTAGAATCGGAAATAGAAAGACTCAGATTGAAAATTAAATATTTGGAAAAAGAATTGTTATTCGTTAAAACAAAAAGTAAATCTAAAAATTGATCTCCGACAGAAGATCGAGGGGGCAATCTTTTTTAAACTTGGGGATATCGTTTTGAGGGTCTGTTATGAAGGAAGATAGACACATCTTAACCATGCTCGTCGACAATGAACCGGGGGTTACGGCTCGGGTTTCGGGGCTGTTTGCCAGCCGCGGTTACAACATCGAAACCATTTGCGGCGCACCCACCGCCAATCCGAAAATGTCCCGGATCACGATTACCACCAAAGCAAACCCGGATAAGCTGGAACAAATCATGAAGCAGCTACGACGGCTGATTAATGTGATCAAGGTTCGGGATATGACGGGAGAGGAAGCCGTAAAGCGTGAAATAGCGCTAATTTGTGTGAAGGCCCAACCGGAGAACCGGACGGAAATACTCAGAATGGTGGAGACTTTCAGGGGCCGGATAGTCGATACCGGGACGACCCACTACATCATCGAAGTGTCCGGCGGCCAGGAAAAAATAGATGCTCTTCTTAAGTTGCTGGAACCGATAGGCATCAAAAAGCTGGCCAGATCCGGTATCCTGGCGCTATACCGCGAACCGGAGTAGAGTTGGTTTCATAACCCTTAGATACAACCCTAAATGAGCGTGAACAAAATCGAGAGAATCTTATAAGTGCTCTAAATAAAGGCCTTTATTTTATATGTGTGGTTCGATTAATACATCGCTATCAAGTGAAATATAATGATACATTATTTTTCTCTATTTTGTTTACCCGTTGGGAAAGCCGGTGATGCCCCATATGCCGTGTTGGAAAGGATTCGCGGTAGTTTACTACAGCTTGACTTCGGCTGAGCTCAGTCGAAGCCCACCCTTTCCGCCTTGCATCTGGGGCATCCTCGACTTTCGCTCAAGGGTACTAATTAAATCGTGGCCCTAAGTTCACAGGTGTCACTTGGCGATATTTTTATATTTTGATCGATTTGAGAATGTCTCGATTTTTGTACAATCTTCACAATTCTCTCCCATAGTCACTATTAAAATCCTTGTCCAATCATAATATGATACTACAAGCAGGATCCTCGCCGAGATTCGAAGTAAAACCCTCCATCCCATTATGGTCTGCTTTTAACGATATTTCGGAGTGAAGGCATTACCATACGATTAGTTTATATACTAAATTACAATAACTTATGGATGAGTTACCGAACTTTTGTTTCAATATGCATGAAAAATCCTGCATTCCGACGCCAGTGCCGTTCGAGCGTAATATGAAATCCGTATGATTTCAAGGGTATAAAACGACTGTCGGTTTTGGCATAATTCTTGCGGTTTATACGCAACCGTTGAAACACGAGGTTATCGGCATGAATTTTTTTTCAAACCAACTGGCGATCGATCTGGGCACGGTTAACACCCTTTTATACACAAAAGACCGTGGCATTGTCGTCAACGAACCATCCGTTGTCGCAGTAAGGCTGAGTGATGACTTAAACGAACACGTACTGGCCGTCGGTTCGGAAGCGAAACGCATGCTGGGAAAAACACCCGATCATATCCAGATCATCCGCCCGCTGCGTGAGGGTGCCGTTGCGAATATTGAGGCGGCCTGTGTCATGTTAAAGCATTTGATTGAAAAAGCATGCAACTGTCGGAAGTTCATCAGGTTGCAGACGGTCATCGCGGTACCATCCGGAATTACACAGATTGAACTGAGAGCTGTGAGAGAATCCGCTCAATCGGCCGGCGCCCACAGGGTGATTTTAGTTGAAGGCACGGTGGCCGCAGCTCTCGGTGCGGGGCTTCCCATCACCAAACCTGTGTGCAGTATGGTAGTCGATATCGGTGGCGGAACAACTGAAGTAGCAGTCATTTCTTTGTCGGGGGTTGTGTCAAGTCGATCCATCAAAGTAGCCGGCGATCTGATCGATGCTGCCATCCAGAGTTACATTAAGCGAAACTACCATCTCCTGATCGGCGACAGGTCGGCCGAACTGATCAAGACCGCCATCGGAAATGCTTACCCGGACCCGCGAAATGTGGTTAGTGTAGATGTCAAGGGAAGAGATTTGAAATCGGGAATACCGAAGATTCTTCGGTTTGACTCGGAAGAGATTCGCACAGCGATTGCCGAACAGATCGAAGCCATCGTTCAAGCGGTAAGAGCAACCCTGGAAGATATTCCACCGGAACTTTCTGCCGACGTGATCGATCGAGGTATCCTGCTGACAGGTGGCGGAGCCCTGCTTAAAAACCTGGACAAACTACTTGGTGAAAAAATCGGTCTGCCAATGACAATTCCGGAGGATCCATTTTCTACGGTTGTCGTTGGGGCGGCCAGGTTGCTCGAAAACATGAATGGGCTAACCCATTTTGCGCTGAAACAATAAGCTTTCTTCCTGACAGTTAAGTGAATGCTGACAAAAAAGTTATTACCTTCACAGCAAAAAAATCTTGCGGAGGATCAAATGAAAAAATCGGGTAATATCGTCTGTATCGAAGAATGGATGCGGGAAAAAGAGAATGCGGAAGGATATCGGAAACGAAGACAGAAGAAAGATGCTTACCTGAAAAACCCTATCTATACACACCCGGTCTACGGCACACCATTGATGGAACCATACAAACTCTCTGCAGACCCGGCAACGGTGAATTACGACGGAAAAGCTAGGAAAGGGCCAAACATACCCCCAAATGAAATGTCGTCTAAGTAACGCTTGGATTCATTGTCTCGGATCCGGCAGAAAAGACGGGGGGTATACCTCGCTTACTTCTGCGACGAACAACATCAAAGTTATAGCATCATTCGAGGGTAAACTTAGAATTCATGGACGCCTTGCGATACTTGCGATGCCGGTAATTAAAATAGGGCTTCCAAGTTATGAAGAGTGTAAAGCATTGGATCCCTGCAGTCTTTCAGTGAAGTTTGGCGCCTGGTGAGCGTTCGGCTAATTAAGACGTGGTTTTCTGGGGGATAAGCTGCAACAGGATCAGGCTGAACAGCCCCAGCAGTCCGATCAATATGATCAGGGCGATGATCAGGCCAAATTTCAAAAGATATTTTGCGGCCGGTTTATCGACCGACCGCTTGAACTTCAAGCTCGCGTATTCGTTGATATACTCATAAATATTTTCAGGGTCATCCTTCCTGACCTTTTCAATGATTAGTTCCAGATTTTTGATAAAATCTTTCTTTTGGTTCTCAGAAAGCCCGTTCATCCAATCTACAAACGTTCCCCGGTTGTCGCCGCCGAGATATTTATCCACCAGCTTGGGGACCTTGATTTCAGGGACGGCCGCCTGAATGGTGAGCAAGGGGTCCTGCTTCAACTCCAGCGAGCGTCCCACCTCTGCGTAGGTAACAGCATTGTTGTTGACGATTGAAAAATAGGTGAGCCCACCCAGTATGATGAGCACAACAATGAGTCCGATAGAAAAGTAGGCGACGAATTTCGTCAAGGTAAAAATCCAGAACCGTTCAGAACGTCCCGTCAAATCGGACAGGAAGCCGCCGAATTTCACAAATGACTTCTTGAGTTTTTCGGGCTGAATCTTGGGCAGTGAAGTTTTGGCTTTCTTTTTTGAAGTTTTTTTATTGGCCTTCTTGTCTCCTTTCGCCGCTGCTTTGGCGGCATCAATTTGTTCTTTACTGACAGTGATACTATGGCTGCATTTTTTGCAGCGAAATGAAAATGCATAAGGAGGAAGCTTGACCTCTTTGAAATTGTAAACCTTGTTGCATGTCGAGCATTCGACTCTCATTTCCATTCCCACCCTTCTTGCGGTCACTGAATATTACAGACAGAAAATTCGCCGGGAGTACCTGTCTGACACTCGATTTTTTTGATATAATTATATCAAACAATTCATGTGGTTACAACAATCCTTGCGTGGCTTGCCCTGAGCAAATCAAACACGGGGAAGAATATGGCCATGGGTACGTCCGTGAACTGTCAATGGAAGCGTGCGAATGCAGTATTTTTTCAATCAATTAAACTAGAAATATATGATGCGCTTTCTTGTTATTTACGATCCCGTTTCAACAATAAAAACCTTGCTCTGTATCCATCCGTCTCTGAATTTCACTTTAGCTTCACTGCCGGTACTTCTGTATCACAAGGATGACTTCGGCAAATGAGCCCCGGTAGTCAGGGGTGGAAATTTCAAGCGGATGGGTGGGCGAATCGCTGTCTTTCATGAGGGAAGAATAATCGATTTTACCGGCATCGGTCGTCAGATAGGTCTTCAGTCCGGCCCGTGCCGCCATCATGTCATTCACCGGGTCATTGCCGATCATCAGGCACACTGCCGGCGATTCATTGATTTTTTCGCAAATCTGTCTGTAATAAGCCGGCCGGGGTTTGACATAAGACATGTTTTCGATATGGGTTATCAGGTCAAAACAGCTGCTGTCCAGGCCGGCCCAGGCCAGCCGTTTCTCCAGCGCAATGGGCGGGTATATGGGATTTGAAGCCAACACCAGCTTGAGCCGGACGTGTTGCATCCATCTCATCACCTCATGCAATCCGCTAGGGACCGTGACATCAACATCAATTTTATGATACTCATTCTCGTAAAACGCTATGAAGCGGCGCCAGAGATTTAGCTGGGATTCCTTCAGGCCTTTTGCAAAAAAGTTGATGAAGAACCGGCTATTGCTCATTTCGCCGTTGTTTTGCCCCAATGCCATGGTCGCTTTGATAACTCGCTCTGTGAATTCATCAGGAGGGAAAATATCGGAAAAGAAGTGGCAAAGCTTTTCGAAATAGCGTTCGAAAAATTTTAGCTCATCGTACAGGACTAAGGTGTTATCCAGATCCAACAGTACAGCATTTAGCATATTGTATTCACCGCGATGACAAAAAATTCTGATGCAGGCGGATTCCGTTCGTAAGTTTTGAAATTAATTTCCGATTCTGAGCTTAACTCCGGAGGGGCCAACGGCTAAAGTGTTTCTTATCAGGCATTACTATCCTGATTGTCAACCCATTTTACCCATGATGGTCCAAACTGCCGGAAAGGTTTCACTTTTAACATGGCGATACCATTGCTAAAGATTCAATCCAACTCGTTTTTTCACTTGGGGTTGGAAAACGGTGACATTAAAAATATTTTGGTTAATTTTTTGCCGTGAAATTTTTTCTTTTAAAAATCACAAACATCCTGATATAATCATTAGTTACTGATATTTGTAATAATCATGTACGGTGTGTGGACAGGAAATATGCGGTGAGATATCAGCCATGGCGCGGATGTTGCGAAAAAATTTAATTATTTGTTTTGTGTGGCTTGCGTTATCAGCTTGCCCCGGCCTCAGTATAAACGTTCGGGCCGAGACCAATGCCTTCCCCTTATATCCCTGCATTGAAATTAATGTTTCTTTCTGGAAAAGTATTTATGCCCACTATTCGAACAATCAGGGCGTTATTCACGACAAGAAAAATCTCAATATCATTTACGGGGTAATTGAGCTTGAAGACCCTGACCTGCCTGGCGGCAGAAAGATCAACCGGGAGCGAATAAAAAAAGCCAAAAAAAAATACAAAACAATTCTGAAGAAACTTACACACAATCCAATTCCATTCGGACCGGAAGAACAGCAGGTCGCCGATTTGTTCGGACCTGAAGCCAGGCGGGCTGACTATAAAAAAGCGATCAAAAATCTCCGCTGTCAGGTCGGTCAAAAAGACCGGTTTCGAGAGGGCGTTATCCGGTCCGGCGCTTACCTTGAGGAAATCAGGCGAATCTTTCGCAATTACGGCTTACCTGAAGATCTTGCCTATCTGCCTCACGTGGAATCATCTTTTAACCCTAAAGCCTACAGTAAATTCGGCGCTGCCGGCATCTGGCAGTTTACACGGTCCACCGGCAAACGCTATATGAAGGTCGGCTACACCGTGGACGAACGCCGAGACCCTGTCCTTTCTTCTCAGGCCGCAGCCAAGCTGTTGAAGAAAAATTACGATAAATTTCTCAACTGGCCGATGACCATTACTGCGTATAATTACGGTACCAACGGTATGCTGCGGGCCCAAAGAGCCAAAGGAAGCTATGAAGCAATCTTTAAAGATTATAAAAAAGGCCTGTTCAAGTTCGCCTCCAGAAATTTTTATTCTGAATTTTTGGCTGCACGAGAGGTGGCCAAAAATTATCGGCAATATTTTGGAGAACTGCAATTAGATGTTCCTTGGGAAAGCATAGAGGTGACGTTGGACGGTTATGCCTCTTTACCCAAACTTGCTCGTTATTTAGAGGTTGATCTTCAAATTTTGCGCAAAATCAACCCGGCCTTGCGGAATCCGGTTTTCTCAGGACAAAAACTTGTACCTAAGGGTTATCGGTTGCGCCTGCCGGACATTCAAGATCGCGATTGGGTAAGCCTCATCGCGGAGTTGGCTCCGGAAATATTCAGGCATTACCAGAAACACAGCCGTTTCTATACCGTCCGCAAAGGTGATACGGCATCAGAAATAGCTAAGATACATGGAATCAATCTGAAGGACCTCATCGCAGCCAACAATCTGGATGCCAGGGCCACGATTTACGTCAACCAGAATTTGCGCATCCCGCTGCCGGGCGAAGAGACCCCCAAAGCTGCTGCCCCCCGGCTACCGGATGTCGCAGACAAGCAAAAAAGCGATACGCAGACGCTCGTCTCAATGGTAAAAAATTCCTCAATCGAGGCGAATGATGGGCTCTTAGATGTAAATTGGCAACCGGCGGACAGGCAGCAGGTGATAACATCTCCGCAGCTGCGACAACGGAAGAAGAAGCCGGAGTCAGGATCAGCCCCGTTGCTTGCGAAACTTGAATCTATTCCAGAGCAAAATAATGAAATGGCCGCACCGTCTCAGCACGAACCGGCAAAAGAAATTTACAGGCGAGATACTGCTTCAAATCCTGAAAGTCTAAAATCACATGTCACTGAAAAACAATTTGTGGCTGAATCCCAAAAAAATCGGCCAGGCGGTCAATTGGCGGCATTAAATCCGTCGCCGGATCTGGCAAGCCAAAAATCGAAAATTATCGAACAGCAGGCACCTGCTGTATCTTCGCACCTACAGACAAGGGATATAAAGGGGCCGCAGAAGGCATCTGCGGTGAAAGATAGCTGGATTGCAGGGTATCAACCTCATGAAACCGCCATTAATCCGCTAATAATTATCGGAAATCTGGCAGTTGAGCGTGTCCGACATCAAAGTGGCATGCCGGTCGGAATTATTCGGGTAGAGGTTGAAGAAACACTGGGACATTATGCCGAGTGGTTGAAGGTCACAACCAATGAAATTCGGCAGCTCAATGGGCTTCGCTACGGGCGAATGATTCGCATTGATCAGCCTCTCAAAATACCGTTACACCGCGTAACAAAGGAAGAATTTGAAGAAAACCGCTTCGAGTATCACAAAGAATTAGCAGAAGACTTTTTTGCGACCTACCGGGTAGAAAGTGTGCAAACTTATTCCGTAAAGAAAGGAGATAATATCTGGACACTTGCCAGAGAAGAATTCGAAGTGCCTATGTGGTTGTTCAGAAGATACAACATTGATGCGGATTTTTATACATTAATGCCGTCTCAAAAGTTACTCGTACCGATAGTGGAAAAAATTATTTGAGGGGTCGCGGAGTTTTTTGGATCCACTGTCGTAAGTCTTTTGTTTTTCTGCAATTTGGCAGCGGGGGAGACCGCGGCCACCGAAGGTGGAATGCGCAGGGGGCAAGTATCCCCTGCTGCCAAATTGCTTAGAAAAACAAAGACTGGAGGCACAGGGTCAAAAAAACACCCCGATCCCTTATTTAAAATTTCAATTTAAACTCGTCTATTATCTGAATTTTGCACGAGT
>CP070652.1:5516980-5529458 GCA_020354645.1 Deltaproteobacteria bacterium | reverse complement strand
CCGCATACCACCTTCGGTGGCTGCGGTCTCCCCCCCAGCCAAATTGCAGAAAAACTAAAGACATACGAAAATGGATCAAAAAAACACCCCGACCCCTCAATTAATACATGCTGCAGGAGTGTATGGAAGTGAACAAAAAATATTTATCCATTCGGAACTTTGATTGGATGTTACTATTGGCCGTATTGATAATTGGATGTATTTTAGATGGTTGTGTACCCCGATCTGTTGATAGATCAATGCAGACCGATGTTATCGATACTATTGAAGTATTTCGACAGAAGATCGATCGGCTGCAAAAAGAGCTTCATATACCCGGTATGTCGGTTGCAATTCTAAAAAACCGGCAAATAGTTTTCGCCAAGGGTTTTGGCTATGCCGACGTAAAGGATAAAATACCGGCTGAAGCAAATACGCCATATAACATCGCATCCCTTACAAAACCATTTGCAGCAGCCGTTTTAATGAAGCTGGTCGAGCAGGGCCAACTAGACCTCGATGTTGAAATGGCTGCCATTTTAAAGGACACCGATTTCACTTTCCGTGACGATACCATTCATGGGTACGCCAATGCGTGCGCAAAAATAAAAAAAATTAGTAAAAATCCATTCCTTTTTTATGGGTTCCTGATAAGAAATTACCGCTGCGACACCGAAAAAATAACCGTCCGGCATCATTTAACCCACACGTCTCAAGGAATACCGGGTCAAACATACCGATACAACGGATTTTTATTTAAGTTTTTAACCCAGGTCGCTGAAAAGGTATCAAGCAAAAGTTTTGATGAATTAATTGTCGAGAATGTCATTGCCCCGCTGGAGATGACCCGAACTGTTCCAGGTATAAACAAAGACTACCAGAATCAAGTCCTGGCTGATCGCGCAAAATATTATCGCAGAGGCTTCTGGGGGAATTTTGTTCCTTCATCATATCCGGCCAAGTTATCTGCTTCTGCCGGTATGATATCAACGGTTATTGATTTGGCCAAGTTTGATGTCGCCATGGACCAAAATTTAATCATTTCAAAAGAAACGAGGCAAGCTATGTTTACCCCGGCCATCTCCAACAGCGGTAAACTTTTGCCTTACGGATTGGGATGGTTTGTACAGGAACACAAGGGCTTAAAATTAGTCTGGCATTATGGACACGCACCCAAAGCCTATTCGTCACTTATACTGAAAGTACCTAAGGAAGAGGCAACCCTTATTCTTCTGGCGAACAGCGATGGGGCAAGCGCACCATTCAACCTTGGTGCCGGCAATGTGTTCAGATCACCCTTTGCGGTTGCCTTTCTCAATCTGTTTGCCAATCTAGAAGATGCACCGTAAAAAATTTCTCACTTGTAGGTCATAAAGGAGAGCTTCGAATGAAGATCTTTCTTAAAGGTGTTTGGCTTGTTTTACTACCACTGCTGTTTTTTGATTGCACATCAATGCATGATAAAAGAGAATGCATTTTTAGCGAAACAAAATATACATCCTCCTGGGATGACCAAATACTCGAAGAAGCCTTTCAGTTGGCATGTAAATTGGGCACCACTACCCTTGTGGTAGTCACCAACGGAAAAGTCGTAAAATCAATGGGAGACCTGGGCGAACCCCTGCGAGTTCATTCGGTGCGCAAAGCCTTGCTAAGCGCCCTGGTGGGACAGCACTTGGGAAAAGGTCCCAACCAAATTAATCTGGATAATACCTTAGCGGAATTAAACATTAACGATAAGCCAAATCCTTTAACACCGCTGCAACAGCAGGCGAAGGTCTTGCATTTGATAAAGAGCATATCCGGAATCAATCACCTTGCAGCTGCAGAAGGCGGTTTGATGCAAACAGAAAAAGATAAACGAATGGGCCATGAACCCAATCCTCCGGGAACTGTTTGGGCGTACAACAACTGGGACTACAATGTGCTGACCACCATCTTCGAGCAAGATACCGGAATGACCGTATATGAGGCGTTTAAAACCGGTATCGCTGAACCGATAGGTATGCAGGACTTCAAAAAGGTTTCTGTTTCTTATGAATACGAAAGAAAGCTTTCAAAACACCCGAAAGCCGGTTTCAAGATGTCTGCCCGCGACCTTGCCAAATTTGGACAGTTATACCTGAATAAAGGCGAGTGGAACGGCAGGCAAATTATACCGGCGGCGTGGATTGAAAGAATTACCCAGGATTACACCGTTACGGGAGATAAAGGTCCCAGAAGTGCTCACGGTTATTTGTGGTGGGTCGCGGTGGATCAGCAATCACGGGACTTTGGGATACCTGAAGGTAGTTTTTGGGCATCCGGCTTTTGCAAACAGATGGTATGGGTTATCCCTGCGTGGGACAGCGTTATTGTGCATCAATTTGATACACGCCCCCTAATTGCCTGTGCACTTGAACTGATTGAAGAAGGCGGATATTCTTTCAAAGAAGCTATTATGTATATCTATGGCTGTGGTAAACTGGGACGTCTGGCAACCGGCTTCTGCAAGAGATGTGGCCGGACCGGAAATTTTATAGACAGCAAGAATATCGAGAAAATTTTATCCAAAATCTTTGAGGCACGGATAACAAATTGAAATTCCATTTTATTATATCGAGGCATCATGAACAATTTTTCCTCAATAGACCCACCCGAAAAACCCCGAACACAGGACCGTATTGAGGCAAAGAATCTCATCGGTATAACCCGTGGCGTATTTTTCAATGCTATCTTATTGGGGTTTCTATGTACTGGGTTATTTTTATTGGGATGCGCAACTGCTCCAGCCCAAATCACCGAACGTTCCGGGGATCGTGAGCTTGCCGAATTGCTGGAATCTGTGCGTGTTGAAGAGAGATTACCAGCCCTGACGGCAGCTGTAATTCTTGATGGAAAAATCTATGCTACAGCGGCCGTAGGAACGCGCAAAATTGGGACTGAAAACTGGGTATCCGTTGATGATAAATTTATAATCGGCTCATGTGGTAAGGCATTTACAGCCACTTTAGCGGCAGTCTTGGTCGAAGAAGGCCGCTTGAGCTGGCATACCACCATAAAGGATGTGTTCCCTGATTTGAAAATGCTGCCGGAATATGAAAATATAACCATCCAACAATTATTGTCACATCGAGCCGGTCTCCCTAAAAATTTCATTGCTGACCTTGATGAAAATCGCACCTATACCCCAACGAGTGGCAGATTAATATATTTAGAACAGCTCGTGCAGAACCATTTAATCAACCCTCCCGAAAAGATTATGCTTTATTCCAACGCCGGGTATACACTGGCAGGTGTAATGCTGGAAAAGATCACCGGGCAAACATTCCCAGACCTCATGGCAGAAAAAGTATTTCTCCCTTTAAATCTAAATACCGCTGGATATGGTGCACCCGCTGATTTAGAACCGCTGTCACAACCTTGGGGTCATATTTCAAATAAATTGTCACTGGTTGCTGTCAGAAGGGATTATCCCCATTGGTTGGATCCCGCCGGTGCTACTATAAGTCTGTCCATAAAAGACTGGGCAAAATTTATTGTCGCGCATATGTATCTCGATCAAGATACCAGTCGGACGCTATTAACATCAAAGACCCTAAAAAAGTTGCATACGCCGCCGAATGCTGCAACATGGGATTATAATGGATTGTATTTTGCGTTCTGGCATAAACATATCGGCTGGCCGTTAACTTCATCCAATTATGCGCTTGGCTGGTTTCGTGTAAAAACGAAGGAAGGTGAAAATGTGCTGACTCATGGCGGAACAAGCAAGTCTTTTATGGCAGAAGTTTATCTTTCAGCTGATAAAAAGAGTGCCATTTTATTGGCAACCAATGCACGAACGTCACATATGCCTTTGTATCGAGGAGCGAAAAGAATAAAAGAGCATTATTCTTTAAAAATAAGCTTACCATAACGATAAAACAAAAAGCTTCGATCGAACAGAATGCAAACATGTTTGCGGATATGAAGAAAATATCTCGCATAAATTTACATTCTTCCATGCTGAATCTTCGCCGCTCACTTCAACGCATCCACCACACTGGCAAACTCAGCTAAACGGTAATGAATTTCTTGCAGATTTATAAACTACTTTCGAGTTAAAATGTCCCTATCGCCAGTAATGTCCTATACAGTATGCTCTTGTTTGACATAGAATGTTATCTTGATTATAGAAAATCTTATACATTAAAGATCCATAATATTGCGCCTTTAAACCGGACGGAGGAGAATTATGGCACCGTTTAAGGATAGAGATGAGTTGGTAAGTATCCTTTCAGCGCTGTGGGATGAAATCTTTAACACACCGGAGATCACCCGCAAGGTCGCCGAAGAAAAATTGATCGTGAAATTCCGCTTTACCGATTTTGCGACAGATTTTTTTATTGATATTACCGGCGAAACACCCAAATACTATTGGGATCCTGAAGACAAAACTAATTTTGATGTGGAAATGATCTTAACTTCAGAAACCAGCCATCAGTTCTGGATGCAGACGCTTAGCGTTCCAATGGCGATTGCAACCCGCAAGATCATCGCCAAAGGCTCCGTTCCGAAAGCCCTAAAACTGATACCGGCTTTAAAACCGGCTTTTGCGCTTTATCCGCCGATTTTAAAGCGTATGGGAAGAGAAGACCTTTGTCAAAAAATAACCGCAAGAAAAAGGAAGCGTGCTTTCAGATTCTTTAAACGCAAAAAAGCCAAAACCTATGCGCTCGATTCAATCCCTGAATTTCCGCTTGAGTTGACTGATCGGCAAATAGAACTTGAAGCGAAAAAAGAAAGTATTCCAGCAAAAACTGTTTCCGAGCTTGATCTTCTGAAAACCATGCACACGGTCAGGGCTTTTGAACAGCAGCTTTCAAAAGCCTTTCAACAAGGCGACATTCCCACCGAAGCCATCCACCTTTCGATCGGACAGGAAGCAGTTGCTGCCGGTGTATGCATGAATCTGCGGGATTCGGATTATCTCAATACTACCCATAGAGGACACGGTCACATAATAGCCAAAGGGGCCGACATCAACAAAATGATGGCCGAACTTTACGGTAAAGCCGATGGCTTATGCAAAGGTAAAGGTGGCTCCATGCATGTTACCGATGGTAAAATCGGCATCTTAGGTGCCAATGGGATAGTAGGCGCAGGATACCTTCTGGCATTAGGAGCCGGCTTTACCATCAAACACTATGATAAAGGAGACAATATCTCGGTAATAATAGCCGGAGACGGTTCCGTCAACCAGGGAATGTTTCATGAAGCCATGAACATGATATCCCTTCTGGAATTGCCGGTTCTCATCGTTATTGAAAACAACCGGTATGGTGAGTTCACGGCCATTGATCGTCATTCGGCCGTAACCGAGATTTATAAGCGTGCGGACGCCTATGCCATAGAATCACTTCAAATTGACGGCAACGACGTGCAATCCGTATACCGAGAAGTCGGTAAAATTATCGCAAAAATAAGAGCCGATGGAAAACCCCGTCTGGTAGAGCTTATGACTTATCGCTGGCATGGCCACATGGAAGGCGATTCAGAGCTTTATCGAACGGCCGAAGAAAAAGAAAAATTTTTTAAGGAAGATCCGATTGTGAGACTGGAAAATAGTCTTATCCAACAGGGAGTTGCAGGCCAAAAAGAAATTCAGGCAGTTAAAAAGACGGTCGACAAGGAAATCGAGTCGGCGATCAAATTTGCCGAAAAATCCGAACAGCCACAAGCGGCAACACTGTTGACCGATATTTACTGCCCCGAAGATAAAGCACTTTATTCCGGATCATTCGATCCCGGCAGTGACATGGTGGAAACATCCGTATCACAGGCCATTAATAAAGCTTTGGATCAGGAGATGGAGCGGGATCAGCGGGTATTTATGTGGGGTGAAGACATCAGCCTGGGGGGGTATTTTAATGTCACCTCCGGACTGGTAGAAAAATTCGGTAAAGATCGGGTGATTGACACCCCCATTTCCGAAAATGGATTCATCGGCGGTGCCGTCGGGGCCGCCATGACAGGAATGAGACCGGTTTCGGAAATTATGTTTGCCGATTTTTTAACCTGCTGTATGGACCCCATATTAAACCAGGCCGCCAAATTACGCTATATGACCGGGGGGCAGGTCGCTATGCCACTGACCATACGAACGCCGTTGGGCAGCGGAATCGGTATGGCAGCCCAGCACTCACAATCCATGGAAAAATTCTTTTTCGGGATACCGGGCCTTATCGTGGTTGCGCCTTCGGATGCCTTTACCGCCATGGGACTCCTAAAATCATCCATTCGTTCGAATAACCCCGTGCTCTTTTTTGAGCACAAACTGCTTTATGCCGAAGCCGGTAAAGTTCCCAAAGACGAATATACCCTACCCATCGGTAGAGCACGAATTGTTCGTCACGGAAATCATGCGACCGTGGTCACATATCTTTTGGGAGTCGGCATAGCTCTGGAGGCTGCCAAATATCTATCCGAAAGCGGCATCGAGGTAGAGGTTATCGATCTGACCACCCTTTACCCCATGGACACAAAAATGATCCTCGATTCAGTGGCCAAGACCGGTTATCTGATGACGGTCGAAGAAGCACCCTTCAGTGGCAGTATCGGATCAGAAGTCATTTCCCGAACCGCTCAGGCCGGTTTCAATCTTTTGAAGGGTGCGCCGGTAAAAATTGCTTCACCTGAATGTCCTATCCCGTATGCTAAAAATCTGGAAACCGCCATGTTGCCATCGGTTGAAAATATTGTAGCAAAGATTGAAGAAGCACTTTCCTAGGCAAGGCAGGTTGTCTTTTTTGGGTTCCGGGTTCCCGGTCTAATACTCAAAGAAATGGAAATGTCATGAAAATAACCGCGACAATCTTAGGGCTGTGCCTGGTACTTACCGGTGGAGCCCCTGCAGCCCGGGCAGAAATCAAAAACCCGGATACATTTGTGCTGGCCACCTATGGGACCCTTCGCACCCTGGATCCGGCAGCCTGTTATGATACCACCGGCTCCCAGCGTATCTGGAATATCTATGAAACACTGATTTTCTTTGACGGATCCAAAACAGATGAATTTATTCCCATCTTAGCCACACGGGTGCCGACACTTACAAACGGCGGTATTACTGCCGACGGTAAAACCTATACTTTCCAAATCCGTAAAGGTGTCAGATTTCACCAGGGGGGTGAATTGACCCCGGAAGATGTTGCATATTCGTTTAAACGTAATATGATTGCGGATCCGGACGGTGGGCCCATGTGGATGCTCTTAGAAGCATTGACCGGTCAGAGTTCTACCCGAGACCGAGACGGCAAAATCATTGAAGGGATATTTGAAGCCATCGACAAAGCGGTTGAGGTCAGAGGCCATAGCGTGGTATTTCATCTCCCTCGACCGTATCCGCCATTAATGGGTATCCTGGCCTATTCTTCCTCCGTTATTATGGATAAGCAGTGGGCTGTCTCCAGAGGCTGCTGGGATGGAGATATTCAAAATGCCGACAAATACAACAATCCCGCACCCGGCCACGAACCATTGCAGAAAATCACCAACGGCACAGGTGCGTTTCGCATGAAACTCTGGGAACCCTCCAAGCAGTTTGTTTTTGAACGCTTTGATGGATACTGGGGTCCCAAATCAGCACTGAAAAACGTCATCGTTAAATATGTCAAGGAATGGAGCACCCGCAAACTTATGCTGCAAAACGGCGATGCCGACCGGGTTACGGTAGACATTCCGTATGTTCCTGAAGTCAAATCCATGAGAGGGTTAAAACTGTACCAGGTTCCCCAGCTGTCGGTTTCCTTCGCCCTGTTTTGCCAGAAAGTGGATCCCACCGGCAACCCCAATATCGGCAGCGGTAAGCTGGACGGCCACGGTATACCACCTGACTTCTTCGCCGATATAAACATCCGGAAAGCTTTTTTGCATGCCATGGATCGTGAGACTTACAAAGAAGATGTATTTCACAACCTGGTCATCATGCCTACCAGTCCCAATATCAAAGGGCTGCCGTATCACAGGGATGTTCCGGTCTATGATTTCGATCTTAAAAAATCAAAAGCGTACACGAAGAAAGCCTGGGGCGGAAAAGTTTGGCAGAAGGGCTTCAAAATGGTTATTACTTATAACAGCGGTAATGCAATGCGTGAAGCAGCCGCCGTGATGCTGGCCGAAAACATTATGTCTTTAAATCCCAAATTCAGGATAGACGTCCGCAACGTAGAATGGAAGGATTACCTGGTAAAATATCGCAATTACAGTTACCCGATCTTTATTACCGGCTGGGGTGCGGACTATGCAGACCCCCATAATTTTCTTTATACCTTCATGCACTCCCAGGGAGTTTACGGCAAATACATGGCCTACCAGAACGTTGACGTAGACAGGTTGTGCGAGGCCGGTATTGTAACAATCGATCCGGCAAAACGCGAACAGATCTACTCCAAACTTCAACATCTCTGGTATGAGGAAGCCATTGGTATCCCGCTTTACCAGCAAATCAATGTGCGTGCCTACCGGGATTATGTGCACGGTTACGTGCCCAATGCCATGCTGACAGACGCCTGGGAAGACCTGAAACGGATAAGCAAAAAATGAAGCTCCCCGCAGTCCGCCAAAGAACTTTGGCGGACAGGGTATTCAGGCGAAGGCGAATAATTTGCTCATATGAAACAATTTGTATTTTACTTCTTACCACGATATAAAATCCCAAAAGGTCTGTTATTAAAAAAAGAGGGGTAAAATGGGACGCAAAATTTTCATATCAAGACTGATTTTGGCGCACATCTTTTTGGGCTTTTTACTCGCGGGCCAACCCATTGAGGCTCAGGCTCCGCCAAAGGCGGATACGGTTGGAAGTCAAGAAACCGTCCGTAAAGTTGGTTCAAAAAGTCCAACCAATGGTCAGGTCGCCGTTCAGCTCGGCCGGGATGAGATTGATTCCATCGCTGCGGCTTTACCCGAAGGTGAAGCCAAGCAAATGTTCAGGCAAAAGGACGCAACAGGGAAAGAGAAGAATAATGCCTCGTCTGATGAAGGCCGTACTAAGGATCCTCTTGAGCGGGTTCGATCGGGAGAGGAATATTCGAGAATTTTCTTTGAGGGCGAAAAGGCATTTTCTCAAGTTCAAGAACAAATTTATGCCTTTTTTGCCGAATCCACCATCGATTCGCGTGAATGGGCAGCGGCACTGGATAACTTAAATATGGGCAAGGGCTTTGGTCATCTCATGCTATCCTTTTTTGTAGCCGCTTTACTGATTTTCGCCGGACTGGCATGCGAGTGGCTGGTGCGACAAGCGACCGAGGGCTTGCGGCGTCAGATACTGGACACGGCTTCATTGGGACGTATGCAATTTCTGGGGCGCGTTGTTTCGCGCCTTTTTTTAGATATATTAGGCCTCGGTACGTATATACTGACAACCTTTGTGTTGTTTGCCGTGTTCTACGATGAGGGCGATCCCGGGTTTTCAATCGCCTCTACCACACTTCTTCCAAGCTATTACATTAGATTTTTTATCTTGGCAGCCAATCTGGTTTTATCACCGGCAGGGCCCGCATTGCGCTTATTTCCCCTGCAAGACCAAGATGCAAAATTTCTTTTTCGCTGGATAATTGCAATCGTCATAACGGGAATCGCAATCGCCGCTGTAAGCTACATGTTCTTGGGAGCCGGAATCAGCCATGAAAACTTTCTTTTCATGTATAGTATGTCGGGGCTCAGCGTTTCCCTTTTGGTAGTGGTAATGATCTGGCGCAGCCGCCACAGAGTGGCCCGGGCAATCTGGTCGGGCGGTTCTGCAAGGGATGAAAACAAATCATCTCTACGCGCCAAAATCGCCAGAACCTGGCACTGGTTTGCCATGCTTTACGTGATCGGCATGGGCGGTTTTTGGTTTATCAGAGGAATAGCTGAAGGGGAAGGTGCGATACTCCAGACAATTATCAGCGTTTTCCTGATTCCGCTTTTAATCGGTATTATACGCTGGGTAGAACACCTGCTGGACGTCGCCTCCGGCATATCGCCTTCACCCTTTATCTCGTCGGCTACCGACAGCCCTGAAACCGTGAGTGATTTCGAGGCTACGCCATCAGCGGAAGTCGTCGATCAGAAAGAGGATAAAACATCTTATTTGAAGCAACATTTAGCGTTGATAAAAATTACCCTTCGTATTCTCCTGGTGGCACTATTGTTCTTTTTGATTCTGCGTTTATGGGGCATAGATCTTCCTGTCGGAAGGATTTTTACATCCACCGCCCTGAACATTATTGGGTTGCTGTTGCTCGGTTTTGTTGTCTGGCAGTATACCAAGGCTCGCATTGACAAAAAACTCAGGGAGGAAATGCCCGATGAAGATGAAGAGATGGAAGAGGGTGGCAGCGGTGGTTCTCGGGTCGGCACATTGCTGGTGCTTCTGCGCAAATTTATCCTCTCGGTGCTGTTTGTTATCATCAGCCTGATTATTCTTTCATCCTTAGGTCTGGATATCGGCCCTTTGATTGCAGGTGCCGGCGTCATCGGGCTGGCCATCGGCTTCGGATCTCAGACCCTGGTGAAAGACATTCTTTCGGGGGTTTTTTTCCTGATCGATGACGCCTTCCGGGTGGGTGACTTTATTGAAACTGCCGGTACCCGGGGCATGGTGGAACACATCTCTTTGCGTTCGGTCAAGCTTCGCCATCCAAGGGGCATGGTTTTTACCATACCCTTTGGTGATATGGGCTCGGTCCAAAACTTCAGCCGGGATTATATTATCACCAAGCTGGATATTCGCGTTCGCTACGATACGGACATCGACAAAATCAGAAAAATAATCAAACGGATTAACATCGAATTGCAACAAAATGAAGAAATCGGACCGAAGTTACTCGGCAAAATTAAATCCCAGGGCGTCAGAGAAATGGATGACTCCGCAATGATTTTGCGGGTAAAGTTTAAAACCAAACCCGGAGAGCAATTTGTGGTTCGCCGCGAATTGTATAAGCGTATCCAGGAATCCTTCAGAGAACAGGGTATCGAGTTCGCCTATCGAAACGTTACCGTCTATCTCCCGCCGGAAGTCACCGGAGCGTCATCTAATGAGGCTCAAGGAAAAGGCGCTACCCCCAGTGGTGCGCCGGGCAAGAAACTAATTGAGGCCGGCGCGGCAGCTGCAGTAGCGGCCTCTCAGGCGGATGAAGCTGAAAAAAAATCTAAGGTATAAATATGTCGTGGAGCAGTAAACCGGGTCTTTTCTGAATGCGAAAGAGGAGTTCTTTATGGAGGAAAGGAGGTTGGAATGACCGATTTGTATGGCGGACATATCGTCGCCAAGTATCTAAAAGAAGTGGAAGAGGTCGCTGCGGTCTTTTCTCTCTCAGGGGGACATATAGACCGCATCTATGATGGCTTCCATGAGTACGGTGTCAGACTCATCGATGTCAGGCACGAGCAGGCAGCAGCCATGATGGCCCACGCCTGGTCAATTTCCAATGGCAACCCCGGTGTTTGTTTGGTGACAGCCGGCCCCGGTTTTACCAATACCTTAACCGGAATCGTAAATGCCTATCAGGAAAACGCGCCGGTAGTTGTTTTATCGGGTACGGCTCCTTTACGCGACCGGGGCCTGGGGGCACTTCAGGAGATCAATCAGGTCGACATGATCAAATCCACCGTGAAATGGTATGGTATCTGCCAGAATATCAAACGTATTCCCGAGTACCTGTTCACTGCTTTCAGACAGGCTGTTTCCGGACGCCCGGGGCCGGTCTTTTTGGAACTGCCGCCGGATATTTTGAACGTGAAGCTCCGTCAAGAAGAACTTATTTGGCCTACAAAAGGCAGTGTGGTGGCAAAATCAGGCCCGGACCCATCACTTATTCGACCGGCGGCAAAATTAATCAATCAGGCCCAAAAACCGTTTATTATCGCCGGCAGCGGGATTAACTCCTCCGGTTGCGAGGAAGAACTCCAAAAGTTCATCGAAGCAAACGGCATTCCCTTTGCCTTGATCAATACCGCCCGGGGTGCCCTGCCTGACGATCATCCGCTCTCCGTGTGGGATGGCGGCATGATGGGCATTTTAACAGCCTTTGGTCAAGCCGATCTTGTCATTGCACTGGGCGTTCGGTTTAACTGGGTGCTTATGTACGGACAACTCTTTCCCCAGGCCAAACTCGTCCGGGTGGATATCGACCCGGCCGAGATTGACCGCAACCGAGCTGCCGATGTCGGCCTGGTCGGTGATTTGGGACTGACGTTGGCCCAACTGACGGACGCCGTGCAAAAAAAGAATCACTCGGATTGGCGGGATTCACTTAGGGAAGCTTATATGCCACTGATTCAGGAAGAAATCGATGCGCGGGAAAAACCTTCCGATCCGATCCCTCCGGCCAGGATGATCTTTCGAGTCAGAGAAACCGTCGGTGACGATGACATTAACATCATTGACGGCGGCGATACCTCTTACTACGGGCTGACTACTTGAAGGGCCACTTTCAGGGAAGGGGTTTTAGGTTCTTCCGGGGGCCAGTTTGGCTGACTTGGCACCGGAATT
>CP070652.1:5509918-5516880 GCA_020354645.1 Deltaproteobacteria bacterium | reverse complement strand
GGGTGGCTTCCGTTACCAAACACCACCCCCGGGTCAATTATGAGCGGAATTATTTCTTCGTCTGCTTCTTGATTCCATATTTTATCCCACGGGGGTGCGATGAGAAATCGGCCAACTCGAATCGGCCCAACTTTACCTCCTTGCCAATCATCGTATGTCATATGAAAATTGTCAAGCAGGGTTAGTTGTGGCTGAACCGCCAATGGTTGTTCCACTAACCTTTCTGATGGCGCAGAAAAGAACAGAAAAGAAAATTCTTCTTCTTGCCAATTTCCGATGAAATCATCATGTGATAAATTTGTGCCCGGCGCTAGATGGCCCTCAAGGTAGTAAATATAAAGATCCCGGTATTGATGACCCGAAAATATAGCGGGTTTTTTTGCTGACGGAGAACTCATTCATTTTTGGGTAATTGGTCAAGATACCACTCCATAGGGTCGAGCAAGTGATAACCCATTTTCTCTAGTTTTCTTTTCACGTGGGCGACGTTTTGAGTCAGCAGGTAAGGAAAGACCGCCCGTTTATCTTCGTCCCAGTATCGTGCCACCAGAACACTGCCAAAAGAGATATTTTCCTCAGTGATGGCATCCACAATTTTTTTCAGCTGACCCACTTTTTCTTCTACCAGAATACCCAATAATGTTCCCGGTTCTCCGATTCCCAGGACATTAATGAAAGCCCGCAGGAGGTCACGCACCGAAATAATACCTTTCAGCGTGCCTTCCTCATCAACCACGGGCAGGGCGCCGACACGAAGTTTTTGGATAAGCAAAAGTGCATCTTGAATTGTGTATGTCAAGGATATTGTTGCCGGATTTTCCGTCATAATGTCCTTCACCCGGAGATCGGAGATTTTCTCCTTATCTCTTTGGCTGGAAGGCTCTCTAAATAGGCTGTATGGTAATGCACTTCTTATGTCTCGATCCGTGACAATTCCGATCAGGTGGTTATTTTTGTCAACCACAGGAAGATGACGGACATGATTGGCGGCCATTTTTTCTTGGGCTTCGAATATGCCGGCCTCTTTATCGATGCTTATTACTTTTCGGGTCATAGATTTGCTGACGAACATATCATCCTCCTAACAAAACTTCTACGTGGTTCCTTGCCAGTTCTGGCAGACGCTTGAGAGAGTATCCTCCCTCCAGCACAGAGATCAGTCTTCCGTTGCAGTAGCTGTCCGCCATTTTCATTATGTTTTTGATCATCCAGGTAAACCATTGGGTCGACAAATTGATATCGGACATATCATCATCCACATGAGCGTCAAATCCGGCTGATACCAAGATCACTTCAGGTTCGAATTTTTCAAAGTCTACCAAAAGGGTATTCTTAATTTGGGCCTTATATTCTTCATCCCCTTGACCCGGCAACATGGGAGAATTTTTGGTGTAGCCTTGGCCAGCACCCTTACCATATTCAAATTCCCGGCCGGTACCGGGGTAGGCAAAAGACGGATGCTGGTGGATAGAGTAATAAAATACGCTGGGATCTTGTTCAAATATATGCTGGGTTCCATTGCCATGGTGTACGTCAAAATCGATGATACCAACCTTTTTAATGTTCCATCGGTTCTGTAAATATCGAGCGGCGATGGCGACATTATTGAAATAGCAAAATCCCATTGCCGCGCTGGTTTCGGCATGATGCCCGGGAGGCCTGACGGCACAGAATATATTATCCAGTGTGCCGTTCATCACCTTATCCACGGCATCAAGAATACCTCCAACAGCTAAAAGTGCGGTTTCATATGTATGGCCGCACATTTGGTTATCGGGGTGGTCAAAAACCTTTTGTCCTGATGTGCAAGCCTGGTTGAAACGATTGATGTAATTTCTATCATGGACGGTCTCGATCCATTTTAGTTCAGCTCGCCGGGCCTTTATAAGTGTCAACTTTTCCAGAAGTCCGGCTTGACTGATTCCCGCGTAAATTGCGTTGAGTCTCTCCGGCACTTCGGGGTGATAGGAGCCGGTTTCATGGAGCAAGTATCGTTCATCGAATAAAAATCCTGTCCTTCTCATTTCAGTATAGGCTCGAATGTACTCAATTTAAAATGCGATCAAAGATTTCAAAGGCAGCTTTTACGGATTTGCTATCTTCAGGTATTTCTACGGTCGGACGCCCATTGAGATCATATTCATATATCAGCGGGTCTTCCGGAATGGTACCTGCAAAATCGAGATCACCGTCATTTAGCATTTTGAGAACCGTTTCTGACGGCGGTTGTTTCACCTGATTGATAACCGCATAACTCTTCCCAACTCCGATGTTCAACTCACGGGCCAGCTTGTTAATCCTCACTGCAGCCTGAAGCCCCCGCCGGGATGTATCCGAGACAATCAAGAGCACATCAACATTGCTCGTTGTCAGCCGGCTGATGTGTTCCATGCCGGCTTCATTATCCATTACCAGGTACGGATAGTTTCCGGCGAGCCGATCCAAAAAGCCGGCTAGGAGTGTATTGGCAGCGCAATAGCAACCAGCTCCTTCAGGCTGCCCCATCACCACCAGATCAAAGCCGTCAGACTCAATGATAGATTGTTCCAGGCGCATGGACATAAACACGTCTTTGGTCATCCCACTGGGAACGTCGCCTTTTTTCATTTCCTCCCGGGCATTACCAAGGGTATCCGACACCTGCAGGCCGAGGACTTCGTTAAGATTTGCGTTGCAGTCAGCATCCACCGCCAAAACGGGAGTCTTATTATGTTTCAACAAATATTTAATAAGCATACCGGCCAGCGTGGTTTTACCGGTTCCGCCTTTACCGGCCAGCGCGATGGAATAAGTCATGTTTGATTTTCCCTTTCGCATAATTCTCAAGCTCTTCATAATAATAACAAATTTAAGATATTAGGCCAGTTCCTATAAACAGTCAAGCAACTTTTCCCAGGGTCAATTTGCTTATCGCATGAAATAAAAGTCGGCTTGGCAATCAACTTGACCGGTTGGCTTCCCTGCAAGCCCCGCCCTTCAGGGCGGGGAGTTTCATTGTTTTTTACCAAAGCCGGCACCCAAGATGTATGGCGTTTAAACTCCTTGCAATGGAGGGGGTCATATGTTAAATCGACTAAAAACGTTTTAATTTCAACAAAATAGAAATAACAGGAAGGGTGATCCTTATTTCTTCTGACAGGGATAAAAGATTTTTCTATGGTTTTATACCGCTCGATGCGAACTCAAAAATTATCGCAGAGATTAACACTGAAAGAGCAAAACCGGATTTTTTAGGGATAAGATGGATTTTGAGCTGAATAAAACCCAGAATGATATTAAAAAGGCGGTGCGGGATTTTGCCAGGGGTGAATTCAACAAAGAACTGGCACGTGAACCAGAGAAGAAACATGTCTTTCCAAGGGAGATCTGGCAAAAAGCCGGCGATTTGGGGCTTATCGGTGTCCACTTCCCGGAAAAGTATTCCGGCCAGGGACTCGGCTGTCTCGAGGCTATACTGGTTGCTGAAGAATTGTGCCGCCGGGACTCTACAATCGGAAGTGCAATTGCCCTCGCCGGCTTTGCCGCTGAAATTATTATGCACTGGGGAAGTGATGAAATAAAAGAAAAATATCTTCCGCAAGTGGCAGAGGGAAGAATGCTCTCAGCGGTTGCGTTTACGGAACCGGAGCACGGTTCCGACATTACGTTTATGAGCACCACCGGGAAAAAAAACGGCGAGGAGTGGATTATCAATGGAACGAAAACTTTTGTTACCAACGGTGGACTTGCCGGGTTTTACGCCGTATTGTGCCAGACCGATCCGCATGCCAAACCTTCTACCCAGGGCATCAGTTTAATCCTTGTGGAAGCAGATCGGAAGGGAGTTTCTGCCCGAAATATTGGCAGAAAGATGGGCATCCAGATGATAGCTGCGGCGGAAGTAGACTTTAAAAACGTTCGGGTACCACTATCCAACCTCATCGGAAAAGAAGGCAAAGGATTTGATTATATGCTTCATTTTTTCGATGAAAGCAGGATTCAGTTTGCCGCCCAGGCGCTCGGTACGGCCCAGGGGGCGTATGACCGAGCCTTGGATTATGTGAAAAAGCGCAAACAGTTTGGCAAAAAAATTGCCCAATTTCAGGTAACCCAGCACAAGCTGGCCGATTTGGCCACAAAAATTGAACTGGCCAGACTTATCACCTATAAGGCCGCCTGGAATTTCGACCAGGGTCGCATCGATCCAAAACTCACCGCCATGGCCAAGATGTGTGCCGCCCGAACAGCAGTGGACGTTGCTGACGAGGCCATACAATTGCTGGGTGGCTATGGTTATATGACCGAATACGAAGTTGAGCGATTTTATCGTGATGCCAAAATCACCGAATTATATCAAGGCTCAAAGGAGGCCCAGAAAGATACGATTGCAGGTGCCATCGTCGGCAAATTAAAATAATTTCCTATTGGAAACCAGTTATAGTTCTGTGGTAAGGGTATTATAACTTTTTTGTCTTTAGTTAATTGATGTTAAAATAGGAGGATAGCATGCTGGATATTATTAAAAAGACGATGATGACCGGAATTGGCCTTGCGCTTTTGGCCAAAGATGAAGTGGAAGATTTGGCCAAAGAAGTTGTGGATAAGGGGAAGCTGACCGAAAAAGAAGGCAAAAAATTCTTCGAGGATCTTCAGAAAAGATATGATGAAGTTCAGAAAAAGTTGGAAGAAAGGGTGGAAAAAACAGTCAAGGAGATCCTAAAAAAGGCCGATGTCGTGACCGGTGATGAATTAAAAGCCTTAAAAAAGGAGATCCGAGAGTTGAAAAAAGCAATCAGTAAATCAAGCGACGCGTCCGGATAATGCCGGCATCAATGGCTTCAAAGAAATATTTTGCTTTATATGCGTCTCTGTGAAGCTAGCCTAATTCTAGATCCTGATATGCTGAGTATTAGAAAAATTGGGGTGCTTAGTCGCACCTATCGCAATCTGAAACGGTATCAACAGATCCTGGCTATTCTTTTTAAGTATGGTTTTGGCGATCTTTTGGAGCTTCTGAGGATCGACCAATATGTAGAAGTCGGCCTTCAGATGATTTCAAGAAAGCAAAGGGTCCGGGTTGAAAGACTCAGTAAACCGCAAGGTCTTCGCATGGCGCTTGAGGAACTCGGGCCCACCTACATTAAGCTCGGACAGGTGCTGTCAACCAGACCCGATTTGGTTCCCATTGAATTTATTACGGAACTTTCAAAGCTTCAGGACAAAGTGCCGCCCTTTCCTTTCAGATCCGTAAAGAAAATCGTTGAAGAAGAACTGAAACAGCCTCTGGAAGCATTTTTTGATCTTTTTGATGAAAAACCGCTGGCTTCGGCTTCCATCGGACAGGTACACAGAGCCAGGTTAAAGGGTGGCGATGAAGTGGCCGTCAAGATTCAACGGCCGGGAATTCAGAAGATCATAGAGGTTGATTTAGAAATCATGCTTCATTTGGCCACACTGATGGAACGCCATGTGGAGGAAATGGCGTTACACCGGCCCGTGAAAATCGTTGAGGAATTTGCCCGCACACTGGAAAATGAGATCGATTATGGAATTGAAGTGGCAAACACGGAGCGGTTTGCTTTGAATTTTTTAGATGATCCTCATGTCTACATCCCAAAAGTTTTCAGGGACGTATCCACATCCCGTGTTTTAACCGCAGAATTTGTCGAGGGTATCAAAGTTTCTGAAATTGACCGCCTCGATGAGGCTGGGTTGAGTCGAAAGCTTATTACGGACAGAGGCGCTGATGCCCTTTTGAAGCAAATCTTTGATCACGGTTTTTTTCAGGCCGACCCGCATCCAGGGAATATATTTGTGCTTCCGAACAATGTCATCTGCCTGATCGACTTCGGTATGGTGGGTGCCGTCAACCGCAAAACCAGAGAAAACTTTGTGGATTTGATCGACAGTGTGGTCAATAAAGATGCCGCCAGAACAGCCGAGGTACTTCTCAACCTGACCCTATGGGATAAAGAACCGGATCTGCGCTCATTTGAAACCGATGTTTCTGATTTTATGATGAAACATCTTTATAAGCCATTGAAGGATATAGAGATCGGCAAGTTGCTCCATCAGCTGCTGGAGCTGGCATCGCGTCATCGTTTGAGAATTCCGCCCGATATATTTTTTATGATGAAAGCGCTTACCACCGTTGAAGGCGTGGCCCGCATGCTCGATCCGGACTTTGACATGATAACCAAAGCCAAGCCTTTCATTAAACGAATCATGCTGGCCAGATTTAATCCCCAAAGAATCGCCGACGATATGATCAGGATGGCAGTCGGAATGGCGCAATTTATCGAGCAATTCCCAAAAGACATGCTTGAAATTACCCGGCTGATTCGCCAGCAGAAATTGACTTTGAATATCGATCACCGGGGTTTGGAAAAAATGCGGGTAACTCAGGATCAAACCAGCAACCGGATTTCCTTTTCCATTATTATTGCGGCCCTGCTCATCGGTTCGGCGCTGATCGTCATCTCCAAAACCCCCCCGTTTTTCTTCGGCATATCCTTGATCGGAATCATCGGATTTTTAGCTGCAGCGATCATGGGAATATGGCTGTTGGTAGCCATACTGAGAAAGGGGCGGTTGTGATATTTTGACGCGAGTGATTCTCAACATATTTCTGAGAATCACTCTAAAACCAGATACTAAGACGATCTAGATCATGTCCCAGGAATAAGTTTAAATAGTGTTACAGCGGTTTGATCCGCCATAGATCTCTGACGGATTGCTCGCGCCGGCGAGCATTTTGGGGATCCCGCTGGAAGCGGGAGGGGTAAACAAAATGAAGAAATAAATAAGACAACTATCATTCTACTATCATTGGTTTGCTGTGAGGTGCTTAAATATTTCGGATACCTCGTGATACTAAATAGTTATTATTCATTCTTCATTTTGTTTATGTACTGTTGAGGTAGAACTCTATCATGGCCAAATCATTCGACTACGATGTGCTTGTGGTGGGGGCCGGACCGGCC
>CP070652.1:5505809-5509818 GCA_020354645.1 Deltaproteobacteria bacterium | reverse complement strand
TTCGTTTGGATGATACCAAGCGCCATAAACATCTTCGCGAAGGGCCGGTTCCATTCTTAATAACTCATCTGCCAAATAGATTTTTGCATCCAGGCCGTAGGGTTTGAGATATTCATTGGTCCGGGCGTACTTCTGCATCTCCGCCTCACTTTTGTAAACCATAAGAACGCCTTTTTTTTCCCATTCGCATTCAATTTTTTCTTCGTTTAAAAAGGTGCGAAAAAGCAGATCAGAATGGTGAATAATTCTCTCTCTTGCCCGGATTGCATGGGCCAGATGCTCAGGGTTGCACTTTCTGGCAAAATTTAAAAACCAGCGTAAACGATTGAAATCCAGCGTAAGTTTCACATAGAGGGGTGATGCGCGGCGAATCATCCGTATTAATTCATTTCGAATAACTCCGGGGGTACACAAGGGCAGCAGGTGACTGGTAACAATCAAACCGCAATTGACATAGGAAGCACCGACACCGAACTTGTTCTGCTCAATAACGCGGACCTGTCTGCCTTCTTTCATCAGATAGTAGGCACAGGCTGTACCAATAACTCCCCCACCAATAATCAAAACATCACTGTGATTGTTCATGTTTATTATGCCTCTAGAAATATGTATCCGTTGATTCTGTTTCTAATACGATCAAGGGTCTTATTATATTTAATTTTTTTTATCAACCTTTGATACAGATTGATACAACTTGTTACATTCTAGAAAAGCATTCTTGCTGGGGTTGTATTAGCTTGTACCTATCCGGAAATACAAATTGGATATCAAGCACAGTTTCCAATTCAGAAATGTGAATTTTTGCGTGAGGTCAAGGAAATCAAAGAATTGCACTGAGGCATACTAGAAGTATGCCGCACAAGCAATTCTGCGGATTGACGCAGAGATTGCGCAAAAAGGCCATTTCTGGATGGAAACTAGCTTGTGCCTACGAGACGGAAACCGACTATCCCGTTTCTAAAAACCGATTTTTGCAAAAGGAGGCTAATATGAATAATTTAAGATCAATTACAACAAGCGTCTCAATCTTGCTAGTCGGCATGCTGTTTCTGGCAGCTTGTCATCCCAGGCATTCACATAATTTTTACGGCCCCTCCAAATTCCGATCACCGCAAAAACGGATAGCCTGGTTGAAAGAGGAAATTGCGGACCGTCTTGAATTAGACGATACCCAGAAGGCCAGGCTGGACAGGATCACCGCCGATCTTATTGATAGCGGCAAAGAAATGCATGCCGTAAGAGCATCCATCCGGGACACAGTTATCAGCGAATTTCGCAAGGATGAAATAAATAAAGAAAATCTGACACAGGTTTTTTCAGAAAACAGAGTTAAATTTGAAGATATGATTTCCATGTTTGCCGATCGGCTGGTTGAATTTCACCAAATGCTGACACCTGAACAACGCACCAAACTCCTTGCGGAGATCGAAAAGCACCAAAGATGGAAAAGAGGCTACCACATGCACTGGTAGTTATTTCTGACTACCCGCCGGGAGGTGGTCTGAGTGGTGGAACCGCCACCCGGCTGTCTAAGAACTGAATTCCAATATTCGAAAGGATTGAGTTATCATCAGATCCGGTGGCAGTAAATATATCTAATTGTTGCTTCTCCCCTGAATGATTCTTATCTTAAAGCATTGCTTAAAATTCAGGCAATCACATCCCCTATCTCATAAGGAGACAAATTAAAGCCCATGGAGTTTGCAGCAAGAATAACCGGCACCGGATCGGCTTTTCCACTAAAGCGGGTTTGCAATGACAATCTTGCCCAAAAAATCGGAAAGCTGGGTGTCCAAACCGACGACCGCTGGATTCAAGAAAGAACCGGCATTCGCGAACGCAGAATGTCGGCCACAGAAAATGCATCTGAACACAATTCCTCGCTGGGTGCTGTCGCGGCCCAAAAAGCACTGGTGATGGCCGATAAGAATCCTGAAGACATTGATCAGATTATATATGCCACCTGCACCCCTGACACGTTGATTCCATCGACAGCCTGCTGGTTGCAACAAAAAATTGGCGCCAAGAACGCCTGGGCCGTGGATATCAATGCGGCCTGTTCGGGATTTATTTACGGCATTACGATGGCTGAACAATTTGTTCGAGGCGGTCAGACAAAAACCACCCTCGTGGTGGGTGCTGAGGTACTGAGTCCGTTTCTAAATTGGCATGATCGAACATCCTGTATTCTTTTCGGTGACGGCGCCGGCGCCGCAGTTATCGAACGGGTGCCTGCGAAGTCCAAACGACGCATTCTCTCCAGTTATCTGTCATCAAACGGATATCTGAGTCAGCTTTTTCATATCCCTGCCGGAGGATCAAACCTGGAAGTCACGCCTACGCGTTATGCTCAAAATTTACATAAAATGCACATGAGCGGCAAAGAAATCTTCAAGGTGGCCGTTCGTGCACTCACCGAATGTGCGCTCAGGACACTGGAAAAAAAACGGATGAAGACCGTTGATTTGGACTGGTTCGTTCCCCATCAAGCCAATCTTAGGATTATCGAAGCGGTGGCCAACCGCCTGGCCTTCCCGATGGAGAAGGTCCTGATCAACCTGGATCGATACGGCAATACGTCGGCGGCTACCATTCCAACAGCCCTGGATGAGGCCATCCGAGATGGCCGTATTAAAAAAGGTCACACGGTATTAATGGATGCCTTCGGCGCGGGTCTGACTTATGGGGCGGTTCTGATGCGCTGGTGAAAGTTGCTCGATGCGAGATCCGCGATGCTCGATTAGCGGTGAGATCAAATCTGTGGGGCCTATTGCGCAAGGCTGACGGCTCATTTGAGCAAGCCTTTTATAATAAGTCTCAAAGTTACGCTACGAAAAACAACCGAATAAGGCGGCTCGGGGGAAGGAAGGTTTTTGCCACCATGTGCCATTGACTGCTCCCTGGGCTCCGAAACGGCAGCTGTCTTACAATTTGCTGTACGCTGTTGACAACAGTCCGTGTCCCAATAACCGACACCGTCGTTTACCTATCCAAGCGCTGGTAAACCTTTGCCATTCAGAAGCATCAGGATTCTCATCTGGTCATGGCGTCAAAGACCACACGCAGAGCGGGTGCTTGAATTGACGCTGAAAAGGCAAAGGCACGTCAGTGCTTCAAACGCTGCACTTGCTACCGAGTGTAAAACAATCGGTTTGTGCGGCAAGAAAAAATACCCGATCCCTCAAATATTTGAAAGATAACAAATTCCCTGTTACCTTCCGGGAACGATAATTCGTGATTCTTCTTTTTGTTTATGCTTTTTCACCTCATCAACCAATCTCTCCATTGCCTCTTTCATCGCTTCCGGAAACTTTTTTATTGCCTGCTGAAGTTCTTTCGCCTGAATGAGATTCTGGATGGGCACCGGCCCGTTAGGCGTGAAGAGGTTGGTGTGTCCCACAAATACGGTTTTGCGGGTTTTATCTACGGAACCGTCCGGTTTTATTGGGGTCAGGCGACGGATGGATGCAATCTTAAGGTCGGTAAAGGTTTCTTCATGGTAAAGATTTGCCTTGTCCACTGCAAAATCAATCGTATCTTTTTTTTCGTCTGCCATAGCTCTTTGTCTCCTCTAAAATGTACTGCCGGCCTTGGGGGTTGTTGCTCAAAAATATTTGGCCAACAGCCCGTTTAGGCCTGAATTTTGATTACCGAGTTAAATTGCACGTTAACAAATCGAAGCTGAGAACGCAATTGATTATCCGGCCGGGACTAAAATGAAGCTCCCCGCCCTGATTGGCGAGGCTTCCCGGAAAGGAAAAGGCGGGGCTTGCAGGGATGCGAACCGGTCAATCGGAATCATTTTTAAACCACGACAAATTGGCAAAAATGGATACAACAACGAGGCAAGCTTGATTATATTGCCGGAGGCGTTAATTTAAATTGTGATTCTAACTAAACGAGGGGTCGGGGAGTTTTTTTGATCCATTGTCGTAAGTCTTTTGCTTTTCTGCAATTTGGCAGCGGGGAAGACCGCAGCCACCGAAGGTGGAATGCGCAGGGGGCAAGT
>CP070652.1:5502397-5505709 GCA_020354645.1 Deltaproteobacteria bacterium | reverse complement strand
TTTCCCGTAATTTGCGTCTTAATATCTTTCCGTACGGATTCTTGGGAATCTCGTCCACAAACTCAACCGACTTGGGTTTTTTATAACTGGCAAGATGTTGTTTGCAGTGTTCGATCAACTCTTCTTCGCCAGCCGCCATTCCCTCTCTGAGCACCACCACCGCCTTGACCGACTCCCCCCAGACATCATCCGGAACCCCGATCACGGCAGCCTCGAATACCGACCGATGCTCATAGAGCACGTTTTCAACCTCGGACGGATAGATGTTGAATCCGCCGCTGATGATCATATCCCCCTTGCGGTCGACAATGTAAACATAGCCGTCCTCGTCCACCCTGGCCATATCCTTGGTATGAACCCAGCCATTGCGCAGCGTTTGCGCCGTCAACTCGGGGTCTTTCCAGTACCCGGCCATGGTGTCATCACCGCGCTCGATGATCTCGCCGACCTCACCGGGACCCACGTCCTGCCCCCGCTCATCGACAATGCGAACCTCACATTCGATGCAGGGAATGCCGGCAGACGCAAGACGTTCAAGCTTTTTGGGATCCCCTTCCCACAGATGGTCCGCTTTGGAAAGATAGGTCACCTGGGCGCTTGTCTCCGTCAAACCATAAAACTGTATCAGCACCGGTCCGAAGATATCGATGGCCTCTTTAATCCGTTCTATCGCCATGGGGGAAGCAGTATACATGATTGTCTTAATGCTGCTTAGATCACACTTCTTCAGTCTGGGATGGGTCAGCATAAAATTGATCATGGTGGGAACCAGCAACAGATGCGTCACCCGCTCTTTTTCAATGGTCTCCAGAAGAACTTCCACATCAAAACCGCCCAGAATCAGGTTGCACCCCCCGCGCCAAATGGTGGGCAAAACCATGGCGGCACTGGCATGACCTAATGGCCCAATATGGCACATGATGCTGTCTTTATCCAGATCAATCCCCGGTATCAGCAGCTGTTTCTTGGCGTGACAAATGCGGTTGCGGTGAGACAACATGGCAGCTTTCAGGGTCCCGGACGTCCCCGAGGTGTAATTCAACGAGGCAATATCATCGGCAGCGACCTCCACCTCCGGCTCCGATGCAGACCCTTCACGGATCAGGGATTCATAATCATGCATCGATGCCGGCGTTTTCGTCATGCTGATATAGTGCTTTACGGTTTGAATCTGCGAACGGACAGCTTCAACGGCCTCGATAAACTCCTCACCCAAAATGAGCACATCGGATTCGGAGTTGTTCAGCATGTGCACCAATTCCCCCATGGAAAGCCGAAAATTAAGGGGAACCTCTACCATACCGGCCTTATAAGACGCATAGGCCGCTTCTATCACCTGGTGCCGATTGGCCGAAAGATAGGCCACCCGATCCCCCTTTTTTGCCCCCAGCGATAGCAGGCTGTTGGAAAGAGCGTTTACCCGCTGGTTCAATTCTCGGTAGGTGAACCGGTGGCCTTCATAAACCACCGCAGTCCTGTCCCGAAACCACACCGCAGCACGCGTCAGGTGCAAACCCATATTCATGTTTACCCGTCTCCTCCTTTCCCCATTGACCGAATCACCCTGGATGATTGCACCAAGAGAATGGACCCGTCAAGGTATCGTATTTTGCGCCGAGCCTCTCCATTCCCACCGGCAAGGTTGAATCGTAAGGTTATTCTATATCAGGGGTCGGGGTATTTTTGTCACGGCAAGATGCCGGGTTGTTGCCTGCCAAGCCTGACAGCGGCAACTGACTTGCATTTTACTGCCGGCTAGTTAAAACTTTCACGCCAACAAGAACCGACGCCGTGTTTTGCCTTTCTCGGCGGCAATAGCCCTCTGCCCCTTAGAAGCACCGGAGCGATGATCTTGCCGTGATAAAAATACCCCGACCCCCCACTCTATATACTGAGTGATACCCGTTTTAAACCTTGATCTCTTTTCCTTTCCAATATGGATCTCTTAATTCTCTTTTCAGGATCTTGCCCGAAGTACTTTTTGGCAGCTCATCTAGGAAACCAACCGACCTTGGTACTTTATACCCGGCCAACTTCTTTCTGCAGAATTGCATAATTTCCTTGTCAGTCGATGATTTTCCCTTTTTCAATACAACTAACGCCCTTACAGCCTCCCCCCAACGGTCGTCGGGTATCCCTATTACAGCCGCCTCCAGGATATTCGGATGGGAATAAAGAACCTCCTCCACTTCTGCAGGATAGATGTTTTCTCCGCCGGAAATTATCATATCCACTTTCCTGTCAACGATATAGAAAAACCCGTCTTGATCCTGTTTGGCAATGTCCCCAGAAGCGAACCATTCTCCAACAAAGCCCTCTTTGCCTCGTTTATAGTAACTGTCAAACAGAAAAGGACTCTTCACGAAAATCTCGCCAATCTCATTGACGGGTACCGTCTTGTGGTCCGCATCGACTAATTTAACCTCCACGCCCCAGAATGGCTTTCCCGCGCATCTCACCTTGTCGCGCTGATCTTCCGGTTTGAGGTAGGTTACAAAAGCAGATTCGGTTGCGCCATAATACTCATACAAACCTGCGTTGTGAAACAAGCCGATCATCCCTTCTTTTACCTTTGTCGGCAGTGGCGCCCCGGCACACAACAAAACCCGCACTGAGCTCAGGTCGTACTTTAATCTCTTGTCATCCGGCAACTCCAAGATAAAGTTATACATCGTGGGCACCATAAAGGTGTTGGTCACTGCTTTTTCTTCTATCAGCTTTAAAGCCTCTTGGGCATCGAACTGTTTCATAATACATACCGTTCCACCTACAGCTAGCTGCTGAACACAAAGGAAGATACCTGCTGAATGACAGAGGGGGGCCGCAACCAGCTGGGTATCATCCTCCCAAATTTTAAATTCGATGGCCTGAGCAAGAAAGCTCAAAAGCTTGGATTTGTGGGAGGCCACCACTCCTTTGGGTCTGCCGGTCGTTCCGGATGTATACGTCATAACAAAGCAGCTGTTCTCATCGACAGTTGAATGGGGCTCATCAGGAGACGATCCTTTGAATAGTGCTTCGTAAGATAGAAATCCGTCGGCAACATCGTTTCCGGTGACATAATATTTGTCCGTTTCTACCACCAGTTGGGACTTTACAGAGTCAACATTTTCAATAAATTCTTTTTCTAAAATGAGGCCCTTGGACTCTGAATCGTTCACAATATACTTGATCTCTTCGTCCACCAGTCGGAAGTTGATGGGAACTGAAATTGCCCCTATTTTAGCGAGAGCAAAGACTATTTCTAGGTATTCAATGCAGTTCTGGAGTAAAATGGATATTTTGTCGTTAGGGCGATATCCCAGGGAAAGG
>CP070652.1:5478197-5502297 GCA_020354645.1 Deltaproteobacteria bacterium | reverse complement strand
TGCGTAGAAGCCAGATTGGCTTGTACCTCAAATGTGCATAAACAAAATGAAGAGTAATTATTAACATATATTATCACGAGGTATCCGAAATATTTAAATGCCTCACTGTAAACCAATGATAGCAGAATGATAGTTGTCTTATTTATGTCTTCATTTTGTTTACCCTTTGGGCTTCGCTTTCAGCTGCTACCCAACAGGTCGGAAAAGCCACGCCAAAGGCTGGCAAGCCGATGTTTATCCGCCTCTGGCGGAATACCCCATAGCCTTCGGCTTGACTCCTGCGGTGTCTGCGTTGCGTGTCCTGGCGAAGCCTTGGCGAAGTCGGGCCAAGGCTTCGCAGTAGTTGACTACGGCTTGACTTCGGCTGAGCTCAGTCGAAGCCCACCCTTGGACGCCTTGGATCTGGGGTATCCTCGACTTTTGCACAATTAAGGTTGTATTGAATCATATCATGAGATTGGCCAAATGTCATCTTTTCATCAATATAAGCACAAAAATTGATCACTTCTTTTGACCGGTTCGCTTCCCTGCAAGCCCCGCCTTTAAGGGCGGGGAGCTTCACTTTCAGGTGGTGTTGGCGGTCCCCTGAGTATTATTCTACAATCGGCAACAGTTGCGCCGTTGCCTTCTTCGTGGACTAACAGTGGGTTAATATCCAGTTCAGCTATTTCCGGATGGTTGATTACCATATCAGATAAGGAAACCAGCGATCTTTCTATGGTTTCAATGTCGGCCTTTGGTTTTCCCCGGAAACCCTGTAAAAGCTTATATCCTTTTATAGCACGGGTCATTCTGCGGGCCTCGTTCCTACCAATCGGTGCCAGGCGGAATTCCACATCTTGAAAGACTTCTACAAACTTGCCTCCCACTCCGAACATAAGTAAAGGGCCGAATACCGGATAACGGTTTGCGCCCAGAATTACTTCCTCTCCCGGGTTCGCCATTTGCTGAATCAGAACACCTTCTATATCTGCTTTCGGGTTAAACGTTTTAGCACTTGTAACAATTTTACGGAAAGCTTTCTCTACTTGTGCTTGGTTTTCCAATCCAAGGACCACCCCGCCGGCATCGGATTTATGAATAATCTGCCTGGATACAATCTTCATTGCCACTGGAAAACCCATTTCTGCAGCCAGAGTGGCGGCTTCGTTTTCACTGTTAGCCAGCTGCGTGGGCAACACCCGAAAACCATAGCATGAAAGGAGCTCATTGCCTACCAGCTCTCCGATATATGTGATTTTCTCTGCCAGACTGTTTTTTATGATTTCAGCAGCCCGTTCTGGGTTGTGTTTGAGGGAAAATTGGGCCAGGTGCTGACGGTTAAGCCATCGAGAGTACCGGTACAGTGCCGCGAAGGCTTTGGCGGTATTCTCAGGGAATTTATAAACGGGGATGCCATGCTCTTGAAGGTATTTCACGCCGGAAGAGACATCGATAATACCCATAAAACAGCAGATAACCGGTTTGTGAGATCTCCTGGCTATTCTCACGATGGCCTCTGCTGTTCCGAGGGCATTGGTCATGGACTGGGGGGTGAGAATGACCAGTGCGCCATCCACGCCTTCATCCCTTATAACGGCAGCCAATGCATTTTCATATCGATCTTGGGCAGCATCTCCAATGACGTCCACCGGATTATTAAGATTTGCGGTCATCGGCAAATGACTGGCCAAGGTTTCAATAGTTTCCTCATTGAAACGGGCCAGTTGAAGTCCGCTGGAAACCGTCATATCGGTGGCAACTATTCCCGGACCACCGGCGTTGGTCACGATAGCCACACGGTTACCGTGGGGCACTTTTCGTCTGAGCTTTCCCAACCCTGTCTCATTTTTGTAAGCGAAAGCACTGGCAAAATCGAAAAGCTCATCGATGGATTCCACCCGGATAATGCCGGCCTGTTTAAAAATAGCATCATATACCGCTTCTGTTCCTGCCAGCGCTCCGGTATGAGACGCCGCAGCCTGGGCGCCGGCGCTGGTGCGGCCCGATTTGATCACCAACACCGGAGTTGGCCTCAGGTCACCGCAGGTGATCTCTTTGACGACTTCGATAAACTCAGGACCCCTGCGGAGTTCTTCCAGATAGAGCATGATAACTTCTGTGTCCTTGTCTTTGTGAAAGTATCGCAAGAGATCAAGTTCGTCTATATCGGCTTTGTTGCCGATGGAGATAAACTTTGAGAACCCAAACTCTCTGTCAGCCGCAAAATCAAGGACAGCAGTGCATAAGGCGCCGCTTTGAGATATAAAAGAAACATTACCGGCAGACGGCATACGCGTGGAAAAACTGGCATTCAATCTCACCGTTGGCTGCGGGTTAATTACGCCGAGGCAATTCGGTCCGACGACCCGCACATCAGCTGCCTTACAGATTGACACGATTTTATTTTCAATTTCAAGACCTTCTCCCCCGACTTCGCGGAATCCGGCGGAGACGATAACAATTCCTTTTACACCTTTTTTAATAGATTCTTCGACTGTTCTTAGGGTCGATTTCGGGGGCAGAATAATGATGGCCAGGTCGATCGGATCGGAAATATCTGTTATCGATGGGTGAGCTTTAACACTTAAAACCGAATAAGCATTCGGATTTACCGGATACAGGGTGCCTTTGTAGCCACCTCTCAATATGTTGGCGAATATATCATGCCCCACCTTACCGGGCGCAGTTGAAGCACCAATAACTGCCACGGAGTTTGGAGAAAAAATTGCGTCAAGTTGTTCCATTATCCTTATCCTTTGTGGTTGTCTTTTATTTTTACAGCTTGCTTATAAACCTCGCTTTTCGGCAGGCTGTATTTCTTGCTGATTTTCTTGGCCAGGTCCGGCAACGCTGTCTTTCTATTTTCCAAAGCCCGTAGCAGTTCGGCCTCAAGATCTTCCGGGCTGATATCGATTCTGGCTTCATAGCCTTTAACCAACAGCGTGCATTCGCCTTTTATTTTGGGGTGTTGCTGTAAGCGAATAAGTATTTCTGATAAAAAGCCCCGAATGAACTCTTCGTGGAGCTTGGTCATTTCCCGGGACACAACCGCCTGACGATCTCCCATAACCGATAAAATATCTTCAAGAAGTTTTGCTATGCGTTTGGGCGATTCGTAAAATATCAGCGTCCAAGGAACCGCGGCAAGCGCTTCCAGTTGTTTGAGCCGCTTTCCCCTTTTTTTAGCCGGAAAGCCGATAAACGCAAAGGCGTCGCATGGCAAACCGGAGACGCTTAAGGCTGCGATGGCAGCGGAAACACCCGGTATGGGGGTAACTTTTATATTGCATTCAATGGCGGTTTTGATCAGACGAAAACCGGGGTCAGATAAAACAGGCGTTCCGGCGTTGGACACCAGCGCAACTGAAAAGCCGGCCTTTAGTCGTTCTATTAAATCCGGTGTGCGTTCTTTTTCGTTGTGCTCGTGATAAGAGATGAGTTTGCCTTTGACCGGATGGTTCTTGAGAAAACTGCCCGTATGTCTCGTATCTTCTGCCGCGATAACTTCCACATTCTCGAGAGTTTTGAGGGCCCTTAATGTAATGTCGTCCCGGTTACCGATTGGCGTGGCAACCACATAGAGGGTTCCGTATTTATCGAGCGTCTTGGGATTATTCGTAGGCGAGTTCAAAGGCATTTTTGATAATTTCAATCTCGGGATTTTCTTGATTCGAAGTTATCGCCACCACATCAAATCTGGCTTTTACGCGGCTTTGCCGGGTCGTTTTAAGATAATATAGCGCCACCATTGATATTTTGCGCTTTTTCTTAGGCGTTATGGCCCATTTAGGATTACCAAACTGACGGGATCGTCGAGCTTTGACTTCTATAAAAACCAGCGTTCCTTTTTCTTTGGCGATAATGTCAATTTCACCGAGCTTGTTGCGGTAATTCTGCTCCAGAATTTTATAGCCCTGTTTTTTTAAAAATTTGGCTGCGATGGATTCGCTTTTTTTGCCGAACAGCTGCTGCCGGTTTAACATGCTTTGTATCTCAAGTCTGTTACGTGTTGATAGTAATTGTCAAAATAACTGTTCCCCAGAACCGGATAAATCCTGGAAGCAACCGGCAAATACTTTTGAAAATCATTATAGCTACCCACAGCTTTTTGCCATGCAAACTTATATATATTTCAAACATTCCGCTGTCAAATTATTGGCTTTAAAGATACTCCCTGACACCTTTGAAGCTGCGCCTGTGAATGGGGCAATAACCGAATTTTATAATCGCCTCTTTGTGAGCCCTGGTCGGATAACCTTTGTGGCGGGAAAAACCAAACTGGGGGTAGTCCTGATCATACTGTTCCATTAGTCTGTCCCTGGTAACTTTGGCTACAATCGAAGCTGCTGCGATGGAGACACTGAGGGAATCCCCTTTGGGGATAGGTTGCTGGGGAAGATTTGATGCGATCGTGAATGAACCATCGATGAGAAGGAAACCCGGTTGCGGGTGAAGATTTTCAACCGCTATGGCCATGGACAAAAGAGAGGCTTGCAGAATATTTATTCGATCAATTTCAAGGGCATCAACAATTCCGATGCCAATGGAGACCGCTTGCTGATAGATTTTGTCATATAGCCGGCTGCGGTTTTTAGGTGTTAATTTTTTAGAATCGTTTATGCCGGCCACCGCAAAGGAAGGGATTAACATAACAGCGGCAGAAACGACCGGACCGGCCAAAGGGCCCCGGCCAGCCTCGTCAACCCCGGCGACGGCTGAAATGCCGCTTTCAAAAACCCTTGTCTCAAAGGCCCACAGGTCGTGGGGCCTTCTTATTTTAGGGTTGGACCGCTTTACGATATTATCTCCTCTGAATCACCGGCTGCGTGGTTGTTTCGTAGGAATATAATATTCTTCTGAGTGATTGCCGTTTTTGTGGCTTAAAGAGGGTCTTAAAAATCTATTCCGATTGCATACGCCCGGGTGAAGGGTAATACAACTGAAATGATGGTCCGTCCTGGCGCGACTGAACTGAATTATTTAATTTGTGCGCCGCTCACGAATGCGCGCAGCCTTACCCCTTAGTTTTCGCAAATAATATATTTTTGAACGGCGCACGCGTCCATGGGCGACGACTTCGATTTTGTCAATGACGGGTGAATGGAGCGGAAAAATACGTTCAACCCCAACACCATATGAGACCTTTCTTACCGTAAAAGTGGCATTGGTCGTACCTTTTCGTTTGCTTACCACAACGCCTTGATATACCTGTATCCGTTCTTTTTCGCCTTCTTTAATTTTAACGTGAATTTTTACGGTATCGCCTGCCGCAAAATGAGGCAGGTCAAGTCGCATCATTTCTTTTTCCAGTTGTTTGATACTTTCCATTTGTCCTCCAAAAAATCCAATTTTTTCTTCAAATCGTATTGCACCCCTAGGTTGCAAAACCGATAAAACTCTCAATTATTTTTTTATTCATTGTCTCACCTGGCTTTCAGGCAACGCCAGGATTAATCATCTCTTCCAAGCAGTCTGTCGAATATGATGGCCGCTGCAGACCGAACTGAAAGGTGATTATAGGAGCAATCCCCTTTCACCGCATCGAGAACGTAATCGGCACCGTCAAGAATGCTTTCGGCAAGCCCCCAGGCTGTACCTAAAACCAGCAGGTAGGGATTGCCGTCTTTTAACAGCTCACGAAACTTGCAAAACCTCAAGTTGCTTTGGCCGTGCCTGGCGCTGGTTACTACGGTTTTGGGCGTTTTTTGAGATTCGCTGCTTTTCCCAATAGCATTGACAACCCCTTCGAGTGTTTCTTGGATATTGATCAGTTCAAGGGCTTGGCGTCTTTTGGGATTGTATGATGACCCTAACCCGCCGGTCCAATGAAAGATAACTTTTTCGACCAGCACAATCTGGTCTTTCAAGGGAGTCACCACGTAAACTGATTTTACCCCGTATGTCTTTGCTGCCCTTGAGATATCGTGCAGGTCCAGGTTGGTTACCGCGGACGCTATAATATCATTATTTTTATTGAGCACCGGGTAATGAACCAGTGCCACGTGAAGATTGGGCGCGTATGATTTTGTCAATATCCGAGCACCATCTTTTTAAAATTTCTATCTCCTGTCTGTTCAAAACTCTGTTTTCCAGCAGGTCTTTTCTTTTCAGGAGCGTGCGGATCAGAGATGATTCCAGACGCCAGTTTTCGATGGCCTGATGATTTCCCGAAAATAGAACTGCGGGGACCGTCTGCCCTTCAAATTCTCGCGGACGGGTATAATGCGAATGTTCCAAAAGCGCGTCTGAAAACGAATCTTTTTCCGCAGAGTCTTTACCGCCCAGGGCACCTGGAATCAGGCGGGTCACGGCGTCGATGATAATCATGGCCGCCAATTCACCCCCGGTGAGGATATAATCTCCTGTTGAAATTTCGAAGTCTATGAGATTCTGACAAATTCGCTCATCGACACCTTCGTAGCGGCCGCAGACCAGAATCAGTCCTTCGCAATTCTTAAATTCATGGGCCGTGTTTTGATTAAAAACACGGCCCTGCGGTGTCAGCAAGACTGTTTTTGATCCTGGCGCTTTTTCTTTGGCAGCACGAATGGCGCCGGCCAGCGGCTCAGGTTTCATGATCATCCCGCAGCCACCACCGTACGGCCGGTCGTCTGTTACGCGATGTTTGCCTTCGGCAAAATTCCTGATATTTAATGCTGTTGTATAAATTATCTTTTGATCTATCGCCCTACGGATTATCCCGTGTTCCCAAAAAGCATCGAACATATCGGGAAAAATTGTCAGGACGATAAAGTTCATCAAACACCAATCATCGGTTTATTGACCGGTTCGCTTTCCTAGATAGAATATGGTGGCATTTGCGTTTTTAGATATATTCAGAGTCCCTCGGGTAAATCAATCCGCATAGTTTGTTGCTCTAAATTAATTTCTCGCACCACCGATTCAACCGCAGGAACCAAGACTTCTTTGCCATTTGTATTATCAGGGACTTTTACGACATAAACGTCGTTACTTCCGGTGGCAATAATTGACGCTATGCGCCCAAGATAATCTCCCTTGGTTGAGAATACCGATAGTCCGATAATATCACACCAGTAATAAACACCGTCTTCAAGATCTGGGAGTTTGTTTCGTTCAATCAAAATTTCGCAACCAATTAGCCTTTCGACCTGATTGCGATTTTTTACTTCCTTTAATGCCAGGAGTACGACCCGGGAGTGGGGTTTGGCCCATTTTATTTTATAGGTTTTTTCTTGGCCGCCGGTATTCATTAAGATGATTGAGCTGTTTGGTTTGAATACGGACAAGGATTCAGCATAAGAATATACCTTGCTTATCCCATTCATGCCATGGGCGCCGACAACCTTTCCGATATGGATAAATCCATTCTTTTCCACGGGATTATTCTATAATCTCCAAAACCGTGCGTTTTTTAATCTTGGCAGATGCGGCGCTTAAAATTGTCCGCATTGCCCGCGCAGTCCTGCCCTGCTTTCCGATGACTTTGCCGAGATCCTCCTTAGCAACCTTGAGTTCCAGTACTGAGGTCTGATTGCCTTCAACCTCTGAAACAGATACCTGTTCCGGATGGTCAACCAGTGCTTGGGCAATATAACTGATCAGATTTTTCATAGCTGCATCTCCTTTTTTGGAGGTTGCGAATGAGGGGTGCTGATGCTATTTATGCTGTCGAAGCAAAATAACCCTCCTTTTTCAAAAGGCTTCTTACGGTATCTGTGGGTATAGCGCCTTGACCCAGCCAGTATTTGATCCGCTCTTTTTTCAAAGTAACTTCAGCCGGTTCGACCAGGGGATTATAGGTGCCGACATTCTCTAAGTATCTGCCGTCCCTTGGGGATTCAACGTCAGCGACAACGATTCGATAAAAGGGTCTTTTCTTTGCGCCGTGTCTTGCTAATCTGATCTTAACTGCCATTTGATTCTCCTTTAGAAAGGTAGCATGCTGCGGCTCATTGCGCGCATGCCGCCTTTATTGAATTTCTTCATTATTTTCATTACCTGAGAGTAGTTTTTCAGAAGTCGATTGACATCCTGGACCCGCGTTCCGCTTCCATTCGCGATCCTTTTGCGGCGACTTCCATTGATAATGGTGTGTTTATACCTTTCTTGGGGCGTCATGGAATTAATGATCGCCTCGATTTTGACCAACTCTTTATCATCTACTTCAAGGTTTTTGAGTTGTTTGATATTGCCGATTCCGGGCATCATTTTAAGCAAATCCGATAAGGAACCCATTTTTCGGACCTGCAGCATCTGGTCCCGAAAGTCCTCCAGCGTAAACTGGCTTTTCCTCAGTTTCTTTTCGAGATCAGCCGCTTGTTTTTCGTCAACGATTGACTGGGCTTTTTCAATTAAGGTGAGAACATCACCCATACCCAGTATACGCGAGGCCATGCGATCCGGATGGAAAGGTTCCAGCTGGCTGAGTTTTTCTCCTACACCGACAAATTTTATCGGTTTATGGGTGATGGCTTTGATGGAAAGGGCCGCTCCGCCCCGGGCGTCACCATCCATCTTGGACAATACAACACCGCCGATGTCAAGATCCCCATCAAATGACTTTGCGATATTGACTGCATCTTGGCCGGTCATGGCGTCCGCCACCAACAGAATGTCAGATGGATTAACTGCCTTCTTGATGGCCTTAAGTTCCGCCATTAATTCCTCATCCACATGCAGGCGCCCGGCAGTATCCAGCACCATTGTGTCGCATCCTGCTTTTTGAGCTGCTGTTCGGGAATCCAGGCATATCCCTACCGGGTTCATATCAACCGTTGAGGGGAAAACCGGAACGGATATCAGATTGCCGAGTTTTATGAGCTGCTCAATAGCCGCGGGACGGTAAATATCGGCCGGAACAAGATAAGGCTTCTTTCCATTTTTTTTTAAATATACAGCCAATTTACCGGCGGTCGTGGTTTTTCCGGAACCCTGCAACCCGACTAACATCACAGATACCGGAGGAGTACCAGAAAGGTTGAGGGCCTCATGACGGGAGCCCATAAGTTTCGTCAGCTCATCATTGACGATTTTTACGACCTGTTGGCCGGGCGTCAAGCTTTCCATCACCTCCTGGCCCAAAGCCCGTTCATTTATATCGTCGATGAGCTTTTTGACAACCCGGTAATGAACATCTGCTTCCAGAAGCGCTATCCGCACTTCCTTTAAGCCGGACGCGATGTTTTTTTCGTTTAATTTGCCGTGCCCCTTGAGCTTTTTAAAAATTGTTTCGAGCCGGTCACTGAGATTGTCAAACATGGGCAATTCCGATTATATTCAATTATTTCAATAATATTTAAAACCTTGAATGTAATATGAAAAAAATGTTATGTCAAGATAAATCCCTGGTTAAAAATATAATAATCGAGGGGCCCCAAAAGAAACGCTAAAATTTATTTGCATAAGCATTTAACAATCATGAAAAGTGAAAGATTTATTGCCGTCATTGTTTAATTTTTTTTTCAATATATCAGTAGCTGACTGTTTGCAATTAAAATGATGCCTAAAAGTGACATTAAAGATATGTCCCAAGATCAGCTCGCCGCATGGCTTGAGAAACGGGGCATTGCGTCTTACCGCGCCCCGCAGATCTTAAAGTGGATTTATCTTCGACAGGCTGATGAATTTGAGGGCATGACCGATTTGAGCAAAGAAATTCGAACACTGCTTGACTCTCAATTTTCAATCAACCGTCTTGAAAAAAATCGGGTTGAAAAATCACGCGACGGATCTAAAAAGTATTTGTTCAGACTGCCGGATGGAAACGTTATCGAAAATGTATTAATTCCGGAAAGGGATCATTACACCCTGTGTATATCCAGTCAGGTCGGCTGTGCACTGGGATGCCGATTTTGTTTGACGGGAAGGGGGGGGCTTTCTCGTAACCTGACCAGTGGGGAGATCATTTCCCAGGTGCGCGATATTCAAAAGGATCTGGACGAACCAAAATCCTTAACCAATATCGTACTAATGGGAATGGGTGAACCCTTGGCAAATTACGAAAATGTCGTCAAAGCAATCCACACCCTTACGGACACCACTTTGGGGCTTGGGTTCTCGAACCGCAAAGTTACGCTTTCAACTTCAGGATTGGTTGACAGACTACCCGATTTAGGTCGGGATACCACGGTCAGTTTGGCTATTTCCCTAAATGCTACCGATAATAAAATTCGAGATTGGTTAATGCCGATAAACAAAAAATATCCTATCGAAACACTGCTGGAGGCATGTCGACGTTATCCATTAAAACCCCACCGCCGGATCACATTTGAATATATTCTTTTAAAAGGGGTTAACGATTCGGCAAAGGATGCCCGGCAACTGGCAAAACTTCTGCGCTCAACCAGGGCAAAAATTAATCTCATCCCTTTCAACCCATTTGAAAACAGCGAATTCCAACGCCCCGATGAATCTGTGATTAACCGTTTTCAACAAATATTGCTTAGTAACAACTATACCGCCATTATCCGCCGTAGTAAGGGACAGGATATTTCTGCAGCCTGCGGTCAACTCAAAGGGCATCATCGGCAGGCTCATTGATACAGAAAATTGAGAGTGATTCTAAAGGTTTTATTCCAACCCGGTGTTGTTTTGATGAAAAGTCCGAGGGTGTTGTAATTATGGGAATAATCCACTATAATTCTGCGAATGGGTAGGTTTAGCTATCCATATTGGGAGATTGTACCAATGGATTCGATAACAATTGGGGGTAAGATGAAATATCGCTTTCTTTTGGTTGTGTTGATTTTTGGCTATATTTTTCCGGTTTCGGTAGCTGCAGATGCCGTGCGAGGTGATCAGTTGCTCTACTGGCTTACCGGAAAAGCAAAAAATGAAATTGAAGCAACGCTGGACCGGGCGAAATCAATGGCCTATTTATCCGGCATGCTGGACTCCTATGTAGTTCTCAGTGCAATAGAGCCGGGGCTGAAGATTTACTGTGTACCTGAAAAGGGTATCGCAATCGGTCAGGCGAAAGATATAATCATCAAGTGGATGAACGCGCATCCTGACAGACTTAAGGAAGAAGCAAGAATATTGGTGTTGTATGCCCTTAAAGACGCCTTTCCCTGTAAAAAACAACTTGACTGACCTATGCAACCGGTACCGTGGGTGTCTGGGTCTTTTGATCGGTCCGTCGTGGAATCTGATAAAAAAAGCTCAATGTCAACTAAATTTTTAACCGGATTCGATGTATTTTGACAACATTATTTTTCTATGTTTAGTGGTAGTTAAACGAAAGGAGCGAAACAATGTTGATTGGCAAAAAGGTGATGATCACGTTAGTGTTAACCGCCATGGTTCTGTTTTTGGGAGCCTGCGGAGGAAGCAAATTAAAGTTGGAGCCGATTGCCAAATCTGAAAATCCGACGGAACTTGTAAACCGCCTGGACAAGGACATTGCCAATGCTCGCAAAGACCAGGTCAATGTGTTATCGCCGACATGGTTTGCCAAAGCCGAGATGTCGTTGCGGGAGGCCAAGCAAGGGATAGAGCAGGGCGACAAGATTTCAAAAATTTTAAATTCAATTTCTCAGGGGCAGGCCCAGCTTAATACGGCGAACGATAAGTCCAAGGTAGCGAGATCCAACCTGGCTGAAGTCATAAAGGGGCGCAGTTTGGCCCGTACCGCCGGCGCCACTGAACTGGTTAGAGATTATGCGAAGGTGGAGGAAAATTTTCTTGAGCTTACCAAAGCCATAGAAAAGGGCAACCTGCGTTACGCCAAAAAAAACAGGGCCGGGGTCCAGGAAGAATTTCGAAGGCTTGAACTGCTTGCAATTAAGATCCGCACCCTGGGTGAAGTCCGTAAACTTTTGGATCAGGCCAGAAGAAACGGAGACCACAAGATTGCACCAAAATCTTACGCAGTTGCACAAAAGCGGCTGGAAGAGTCCGATGCATTCATTACCAAAAATCCTTATAAGAAAGAAGAGATGCATGAAAAGGCGAGCCTGGCGCTCTTTATGGCGCAGCGTGTTCATGAAGTGGCCCGCCAAAGCACAAAAATCGAAGACATGGCGCCGGAGCAGATTACGCTCATGTTCGAGGAAAATCTACACAAAATCGCCCAAAAACTTTCTGCTCAGGATATGCGCAATCAGCCCTTTGAAACCCAGGTTGAGAATATTGTCGGAACGATTGCAGCTTTGCAGCATGACCGAACATTCATGATCGATATCCAAAAGTCCCAGCGAGAAGAAATTGACACTTTGAAAGAACGGCTTGCGAAGTTAGCGGGGCAAAGTCAAGCAGAACGAGATGCCAAAGAACGCTTGCTGGCTGAACGGCGGTTTAACGAATTGTTTAACACCGTTCAAGGCTATTTTGAACCCTATGAAGCCGAAACTTACAAAATGGGCAACCAACTTGTCATCCGTTTAAAAGGGATACATTTTCCGGTGGGTAAAAGTGTCATATTACCTCAAAATTACAAACTGTTGAGCAAGGTTCAACGGTCCATTCGTACTTTGGGTGATGTAGATGTCGTTATTGAGGGTCATAGCGACAGCACCGGGTCTGCCGAACTCAACGAGCACCTGTCCGAACAAAGAGCAGATGCGGTTCGCCAATACCTCGTAGCCAATGAAACTTTAACCTATGATAAAATTATCGCTGTCGGCTATGGTTCCATTCGGCCGATTGCCTCAAACAAGACAGCAGAGGGTCGGGCCCTTAACCGACGTATTGATTTAATTATAACCCCCCATTTTAAATTTCAGAAGTAGCCTGATATTCGTTAATCGTTTTTGCTCCGCCACAACCAAACAGGCTTAAAATCCTGCAGCGGACAGCCGAGCGGTTCACCAAACGGAAATTTTAAAGATGTGCGGAAGATTTGTGAGCCACAGTTCCTTAAGCCTTATCGAGAAAACATTTAATGTCGATGCGGTGGTCGGTGAAGCACGTCCCAATTATAATGTTGCCCCGACGCAGGAAGTTCTTGTTATTGTTCGCAATCATCAGACTCGGCTGGACAAATTTCATTGGGGGCTGGTACCGTTTTGGGCCAAAGATCTATCCATTGGTGCCAGACTGATAAATGCCCGTGCCGAGACAGTGGCCCAGAAACCCAGTTTCCGGAATGCCTTCAAAAACCGACGGTGCCTCATTATAGCCGATGGCTTTTACGAATGGAAAGGGCAAAAGGGACACAAGCAACCCTGGTACCTCACCTTGCCTTCGAGGGAACCATTTGCCTTTGCCGGTCTCTGGGAAAGATGGCGGGATGGCGAGCATCATGAATACTTTTCCTGTGCGATTATTACCGTTGCTGCCAGTGAATCGGTTCGAGAGATTCATGACCGGATGCCGGTTATCCTTCATCCGGATGCGCATGATGCTTGGCTGAATACCGAAAACCAAAATATAGGACAATTAAATACGATGCTCCGGAAGGACCACATACGGGAGTTAATCGGCTATCCGGTATCCAAACGGGTGAATGATGTGCGCACCAATGACGTCAAATGCATCGAACCGCTAAATATCGACCCAACCTGAATTATATTTATCACCAATACCCCTCCTTGAACTGCATTTGATCGCCACTAATTTTGCTCAACCGCCCCAAAAAAATTTGTATTTTTTATTGCCGGGTCAGTTATGCCGCGGTGGACTATGTATATTGTGCATCAATTCAAGCCTGGTTTGCAGCTTTAATCTTGTTTGACTTTCAGCGAGGATTTTTCTATAGAAGCTCCATTGACTCTCAAAATTATTACCGACAGAAGGGTTGAGTTATGATCGAGCGGAATGGAGAAATACCGGCGCTTTTAATTATTGATATGGTTAAAGACAATTTTGATGAGAGTCTTAATCTTCCGATTACAGCGCGGGCCAAAAAGATAATTGGCCCCACGAACAAATTGATCCGAACGTTCAGACAAAATCAGTGGCCGGTTATATTTTCTACAGATGCGTTTCACCGTCAGGATTTTATATTTAAGGGACGCATGAAACCGTATTCGCTGGCGGGTACCGCAGGAGCAGAGGTTATCGACGAGCTGGATCGTCAAACAGAAGATCTCTGGCTTCCCAAGCCCAGATTTTCTGCTTTTTTTAAAACCGGCCTGGATGAATATCTACGGAAACAGGACGTGACCCTTTGCGCTGTTGCCGGGATTTCAACTCATTTTTGTGTTCTTACCACCGCTTTAGATGCTGTCTGCTATGATTTTAAGGCGGTTTTGCTGGAAGATTGCTCGGCGACCTTCTCCGAGAGTATCCATAAACAGCTGATACGAATTTATCGACGCAATCCGCTATATCCCCTGTTGAAAGTTGCCAACTCATCTGATTTGGTAAAGGAGCTTATGGGAAATACGGTGTGATCCTTAAAATTATGCCGGCAGATTGAAAGCGGTTTGGTGTTCGTTTTTGTATATTCGTTTTAGTGTGGCTGTGAGCATAGGGCGAAGTTGACAGAACTTATTAAAAGAAATGAAAAATTAATAGTGAAGGGAACGGCGATGAAGTTTTTAAAAAGGCTTTTTTTAAGGGCAGAAAAACCAGACGGGGTGCAGGAACTCATGAAAATTACCAACGCAATCGGGCCCTTGCTGGACTAAACTGCCCATGATATTTTTTCATCGCATACATCAGAGTTACTTACAAATCCAATCACTTACATTATAGCATCTGTCTGGGGGCGCAGCCGTGAGGATGGACTAACATCTACCCAGGTGCAGATGAATAAGAGAATAACACCGGTTATCGATGAAATCCTGAGGTTGTTTGGAAATCGGAAAATGGATCTGCCTCAGCAAAATGCCATCAATTATCTCATCCGGAGTTTGTTGATTTCCAAAATATCCCTTATGATCGAGCTTTTCAAAAACCAAACGCTAATGTCGGCCGCTGTTGAAAATAAAGAGAATAATAGCTTGGCAGAGATCGAACCCATCGGGAACGCCTAAAAAATCTCTGTTTCATATAACTCTAAAATCAATTCAATACACCAATGAAATATGACTGCTGACCGGTTGGCTTTCCTGCAAGCACTGCCATTTAAGGCTGGGAGCTTCACTGAACTGTCAGCCAACATTCTTTTGCCACTTCTTGAAACCGTCCCGGTTTAAGATAAAATTAAACTTTCATTTTTTTACATAACGTATAGTGTATATATCTGTGAGTATTGAATTGGCCTTATTGCAGTTATAGCCCTGCAACACCGAATTAAATTAATATGGATCCAGCCTGAAAATCAGAGAATCCGCACAAGCGTGATGAGTATCAAAAAAAAGAATTTGACATTAGCATTGCTGCCGATTGTACTTTTGGTGTGGGTACCGTATGTTCGCTGCGAAAGTTCGTTGCAAAAAGGGATGACAGAATGGGGATTCAGTGTCGGCTATGGAGACAATTTCCACATCGGCCATGATGTGACAGAGGATGTGGCCTTTTACTTTTTGACCCACTTTTGGGGAAGGGTTTTAAAAAATTGGTCTGACGGCGGGTCTCTTGAGTTTGTGGCCGAAGGTTTCCTGAGTTTTGTTCAGCAGGATTCTGTAGACCGCTATGCGATTGGGGTCACACCTTTGATTGCCTATAACTTAAAAGACTTTGGCAAAGTGATTCCTTTTTTAGAACTGGGTTTAGGGATTCTTTATACGGATCTCGATCCTGAAGGCTTCGGGTCTCGCTTCGACTTTACACCTCAGGCAGGATTCGGCCTCCGCTATCGCATCGGACACGGCAAGTTCCTGAAATTTTCATACCGGATCCATCACGTATCAAACGCAGACATCGACGAGGACAATCTAGGCATAGACTCCCATCTATTTTCTGTCGGGATTTCGTTTCTCAAATAAAATGTAAAATTTTGCCTGAAAAAAATTACCCATCGCCCGGGCTGGCGCAACCGCGGTGGCAGCCGGTGAACCCTCTCATCTTTGAAAGGGCTGAAACGCCTAAAACAATAAATGATCATATTCTTTTAGTTCAGAACGCAGCGCTTTTGCATCGTCTAAAATTTTTTCTAACTCACCCCAAAAATTCTTACCGTGATTTTTTATTCGGGTGTGAACAAGTTCGTGGAGCATAACATAGTCACTTAGTTTTTGCGGCAACCGTGTCAACTTAACATTTAGGCTGATGTTGTTTTTAGCCGAACAGCTCCCCCAACGGGTCTTTTGGTTTCGAATGTAGACTTTATTGACGATGAAGGCATGCAGTTTGGCCAGTCTAAACAGTCTTGCAGACAGCATTATTCTTGCTTCTGTTTTGTCGATTGCGGATATAAATTTTAATTGCTTTTCATGCGCTTTCTCCAGCGCCACAATTTTGGTCGAGTGTTTGCGAATCCAGGCGGACTGTGAGCTGGCAAAAGCGACGGCACGTTTGAATGACACACCCTTAGGAACTGCAACCCGGATCCCTCTAAAGGGTTTCACGGTAATATTGATTGTCTTCGCCCGTTTGCTGCGTTCAAGTAATATAAACCCAATTCCTTCAATTTTACAAATTTTTGATTTTTGCATTTCTAAAGCGGATTTGACTTTATTCGGATTTTAAACCATACTTGTTCGTATTAAACATTGCGTATATTTGGGAAACAGCCCGCTTATTTTTAAATACAGATTCGGGCAGCATTGTCAATTAATGGGTTTGGTAATATCGAAAATGATTGTCTGATCTTCTCTTCGAACCCAACATTGTTGAAACGTTCGCCGCAAGAAATGGATATACAAGAGGCTATCAATAATCATAAACTAATTCTGGCAGAAGCAGCCGTTGTTGAATCTCTCAGACGATCAAAAGATGCAATATTACATCCCCGCCTTGAACATGCACTTCTGATTTATGATGAAAGTGGCAAAAAGTTGTTGTCAAAACTTTACAATGATTTCATTAGTGTTGCCCGCCAATCAGAGATACCTATCACCATCTGTGCACCGACATGGCGTGCTAATTACGAGCGTATTTCCGAGGCTGATATAACAAGCAATCTGAACGTCGATGCTGTGAGTTTCACCAGGCTCATTAGGGCCAGTTGGAAGTCCTGGGCTTCAAATATCTTTGTCGGTGGCCTTATCGGTTGTAAAAATGATTGCTACAAACCCGGCGAAGGACTTTCAAGAGAAGAAGCCAAAGCGTTTCATTTATGGCAAATCAATCAAATTGCTGAGGCGGGAGTTGATTTTCTTCTGGCCGCAACGCTGCCGGCCGTATCGGAAGCATCCGGTATTGCGCTTGCAATGGCAAATACCAAAATACCTTACATCATCAGTTTTGTAATCAACAAAGAGGGGTTAATTCTTGATGGGAACAGCCTCGCATTTGCTTTCAATGAAATTGATTCAATCTGCCACAATCCTCCGCTTGGTTACATGATCAATTGTGCTTATCCATCGTTTCTCAATGCACAAAAACAGCCCAAATCGGTATTGTCTCGTCTCATCGGTTACCAGGCCAACGCTTCTTCCCTTGACCAGAAAGAATTGGATGGCGCCGAAACGCTTCAAACCAATCCAATATCAGACTGGGGGAAATGGATGATTGAATTGAACCGAAAATTTGGCGTAAAAATATTAGGTGGATGCTGCGGAACCAGTTGTAAACACCTGCAATATATTGTTCAGAATATTAACAACCAATCTTGGAAGCCCCGACCTTCAGGGCTGGGAACTTCACTATAGTTTGGAAAGGGACAATTAATGTCACAATATGGAGAACTTTCCCCTCGATTCAGAGATGCATTGATAAAGCGAGCCAAAACGAAAACCCCATTCTGGTCGTTGCTCGATATGGAAGTTGTTGACGTCAAAAAGGGTTGGGCAAAGACCAGAATTCCATTTGCGCAAAAACTGGCCAATGCCAATGGCGTTGCCCACGGTGGTGCAATATTTTCTGCTGCGGATACCGCCGTTGGCATTGCCCTTGTGGGCCTGGTGAGCAGGGAGGATTTAATTACAACTATGGAAATGAAGATCAATTATGTTAAACCTTTCGACAGCGGAGAGATCATTGCCGAGGCAAAAATAATCCACAAGGGATCGAATACGGCCATCGGCGATGTGGAAGTTCGCGATTCAAGCGGCAGCCTGGTTGCAAAGGCCGTTTCGACCTATGCTATCGTTAAAAAAACTGATAAAAAGCAGTATTAAAATTAGAGCTCAGGATATTTCTTTAACTTCTTTTCCCAGAATTCCCGTTCTTGTTCTCGCCAATTCGTACCGTGAAATCTTCCATCGTAGAAACCCGCTAGCCTTTCGAACCACTTAACCCAGGGGCTATTTATGTTCTCAATGGCCTCAAGCACGTCGGCGACGAACAGCTCGATTTCATCCATTTTCTCTTTGGGGGCATAGTAAAATGCCCCCTTCTCAGCGGATTTTTTGAGATTCTCTTCGGATAAGCCATGGGCGGTAAGCATAAGGGCCGGTATTCGCTGCTGCCTGGCAATTTCAAGAAGCTCGAATCCTTTAACACCCATAATATCCAGGATCGTGATATCGTAACTTTCACTTTCAAGCAGATTTTTCCCCTCTTCAAAAGAAGAAGCAGTATCTATCCTGCACATATCCAATAGCTCAGTTAACAGTTCAAGCACATCCGGTTCATCATCTACTATCAGAATTTTTTTCCCTTTTAATAATTTTCTCGGATCCATGTCTTATCCTCCTCTCTACAGTTAACATAGCCCAGCGACGTTCATATGTTTAGACAATGGCTAAACCGCGATAAGCGGGAATATAATAAGATTCGACCTTTTTCGCATAATATATATAATGATCAATAATTGCCAATGCCACATTAAATTTTTTATAGAATTATTTATAGAGAACATCAATAGTTTAAATATTATAGTAATGCAGGATAAAATAAAGGGTATGGGAACAAGGAAATCAAAGGGTCAGGTCGGTCCGCTGGCCCTTAAATACCGTGTCAGTTTTATTGATGATAAAAATGAAAGAAAATCGCTCTGGATTCCTTTTGACCGGGTGGCTTGATTTTACAATTAAAAGGTTAACACCAATGAAAGGGTTGGGCCGTGCGTTACTTCATATGATTTTACGATATCCTCTCTTCCGGATCCTCTGGTTTCAATTTCAAACACCTGGTAGCGATAACCCAGCTGAAAAATGAAATGCTTCCACGGCATAGAGGTAATATTGAAGACCAATCCCGGGTGATGTGATTCACCAGGATCACTGATGTCGTTTTAAGAAGCGTAAAATCACATAAATGAAATTAAAGCCTCAGCGACTTACTGCGTAAGATATTTATTCCTATAGGCAGACTTCAATCGAAGAATTAATTTGAATCCGAAAAACTAGTGGCGGTCCTGCATCTCACTTTTTTGCTTTTTTCTTTTTTGCTTCTTCCTTATCGCAACAGGTACCACACAATTTTTCGTAATTCCTGTTTATATAAACGCAATAGGTTTCTTTTTTACATCTCTCACATTTCATTGAAATATCCTGCTCTTATTTGGCCTTTCCCTTTTCGAATATGCTAAAATAATAACTTGGAATGCAAAAATTGTGCAAAATCAGCTATTTATTATTTTTTTAAAAATATATCAAAGGCTTACAATATTTTGTTGATTCATTTTCAAAACAATTCGGAAGTAAACTACCCAGATGTTAGGAATTATTTTTCATACTGCCAGGACGAAAATGGGCACCACCGAGAAGGGTTCAGGTTTGTCGTGGATCGCGTTGTTAGCCCTTTTTCAAATTCTGAACGATGTACCGATAGATTTTCCTGACATCCTGCTCAGAGAGTATTTTAGCAGGAAAGGACATCATAATTGTTCTAGATCCATCGCGTGCCTTTGGATTGCGGATGTAGGAAAGGAAGGTTTTATAATATGCCAGTTGCGGGACGCTTATCAAGGGCAGGTGGGCCTTGTATTTGTTACCCCCGCCCGGGTGGCAAATGTTGCAGTATTTGTTGAACTGCTAAGAACCAATCTGATGCCTTAAGGGCACCTATAACCCAGAGGTCGGTTCAGCAGGTCGGTGACTGTGCCGGTCGGTTTCCTGTACGGCGAACTGGGTGACATGGTTAAAAAATTCCACCTCAGCCAGTGTCGCGAGCAGTTCCTGCCGGTGTGCTTGAGGAAGATTCAGATGCGGCAGCAAAATATTCAACCAGTCGGCATCGCCCATGCGGAGGCTGGTAAGAAACTTCAGGGCCGCAATGACGGGAAACTTCTGCAAAGCCTGGCGTACCCTTGTGAGCTGTACCTGTGCCCCTTCAGCAGCCTCCTCACCGGTACGCCAGAGATCGATTACGGTTTGTGCCATCGGGGCGGTGACATTGACGGTCGCCGAGATACAACCGGGTCCACCGGCCTGCAGATTTTTCAACAGGAACTGTTCAGAACCGGAGAAGGTGGCAAAGCCGGGAAAATTTTTCAGCAACACGCTGGTGTTTGTGTCCCATTCACCGGAGCTGTCTTTCAAACCAACGACTGTTTTTGGGTAAGTTTTTATCAGGCGTTCCACCACCCCAATGCTTATGGGTGTGCCCGACATCTGCGGAAAGTGGTAGAGAAAGATTCTGAGACGCTCATCACCAATGCGGTTGATGACCTCCGCAAAAGTCGCGTAAACCGAATCGTCACTTTGATTCTTATAGTAAAACGTCGGCAGTACAAGCACATTGCCGCAGCCGCTTGCCAAGGCAGCGCGGGTGAGCGATAGGGTGTCGGTGAAAGCACAACAGCCGGTTCCGATCATCATTTTCTCAGACGGCAACCTCTGCGCTACCTGCGCGATCAGGTCCAAGCGTTGTTTCAGGGAAAAACTATTGGCCTCGCCGGTGGTGCCCAGAATCGCGATACCATCGCAACCGTTGTCGAGCAGCCAGTTGGCATGCACAATCAGCTTGCCGGTGTCGGGATCCAGTTCCTTGGTCAGTGGTGTCAGCGAGGCGGCCAATACGCCGGAAAGAATAAAATCAGCCATGATCAGTTAGCCTCCAAATTGGTCTTTCCCTTGGTCTTGCGACTTTCAGATAGTGCGTTTGTTAAGAGTTCTTTTAAAAGCAGGTTTGGCTTTGATTTTGAAATTTGTACCGAATTCAGCTGTAGCCCGGCCTATCGGAACATCCAGATCATTGGGAAACGGTTTAGAATCAAATATCCAAGCCAATCTTGGTTGTCAACGGGGATTTTTTGCGAGGGTCTATGATTCTTTCAAATCTGAGCATATGTTGGCGATTATGAGGGGTAATTATCATATTCGGGCAACTTCATCGATGAACCGTTCATTGGCTCGTGGTGGTGATCATGATTTGGTGAGGTTGATATAATCCATGGAGAATTGCCAGTCATCACAATTTATATGATCAAATAATCCCTCCGACTTTTCGAACGCTAATTCTTGACACATAAGTCATTTTCTAATTATGGTATCCTGACAAAAAGAAATTTCTGGTCACTTTATCATTCAACTTGTTTTTCGGATCTCCTACAATAGCTGTCAGAGTGGATCACACAATCTTCTTATGCGAAGGCCTTAAATCATCATCGAGCCTGCATCGTAAAGTTCGGTCGCCAAAAAGGGCGTTAATTTCATACTATGGTAGAAAAATTCAATGGGTAGCCTAATTTCAATTATAATATCAGTGTTTATCTCACTTTTAATGTATCTGGGTTTTGTGCTCGTATTAAAAAGTGAGAAAGGAAGGGGTGTTATAGGCAGACACTGGTATTACCATCCAAATGCAATCTGTGTCTGGAGGGTATTTATCGGTCTGACAGGCATGCTGCTGTATTTCGTGGCCCGGCAACCCACTTGGGGCATCTTATTGTTTACCCTTTCGGCGGTCTTAGACGGTGTTGACGGACTCGTCGCCAGGAAATGCGACCTGATAACCCCATTTGGCGAAGAAATCGATCCCCTGTGTGATAAATTGACCTATTTGCCGCCCATGGTTTTTTTTGCTTACAAGGGCCTGCTTAACGTGACGGAAATATGGGCCCTCGTGATCATAGAAGCCTGCGGGCAGTTTTTGGTCAGATATATTATTAAGCGTTTTACGATATTCTCGGTGGCTGCGAATAATTTTGGCAAGATTAAAGCGGTATTGTGCTTTGCCTTGATCATCTATTGCGCACTTCTGGATGATCTGTTACAAGTACCTGATTTTTCAGCTCAAATGCTTCATGTATGCATTATTTTGTCTATCTCATCGAGTGTTTTCAAGATCATAGCGAACCGTTTCTATGCTGATATTTTATCCGTTTTGAATTTATTATTCGGCTTAACAGGCAAAGTCCTGGTCTTTCAAGGACGATATGTTTATGCAGCGATTGCTATCTTGGCCGGACAGATATTCGATTTATTTGACGGCAGAATGGCTGAAAAGCATGGCGGAACAAAGTTTGGGCCGTGGCTTGACGATGTTGCGGATTTGGTCAGCTTTGGTGTCTGCCCGGGCTTTTTGATTATCTTGAAGAGTAATTTGGAGCCGCCCTCCTTCGTTTTCGGGATTTTCTACTTTCTTGCGGTGGGGTTTCGTTTATGGCGTTATCTAATCCATGATAAGCATGATAAGACGCTGCCCCCTGGTGTCTTTAACGGATTGCCCAGCCCTGCCGGCGCGATGGTTGCTTTAGGTGCCTGTTTATTCTGGAAAAATTTTTGGATAATAGGAGCCGTTGCCCTTTTAACCTCTTATCTGCTGGTGAGCCATATTCGGTTTGTTCATTTTGGCCGGGTGATATTACGGCGTTTTTCAAGAACCTTTATCGTCATTTTTGGCTTTATCGTAGTGTTCATCATTGCCTATCTCATAAAAGCAAGGGATTCTGAAATGTTGGGTGCTTCACTCCTCATTTGTTTTTTAATTTATGTAATAACGAGTAACAAAATAATTTCCAGGAAAGTCGCTTAGCCGTCGCTCCAGCAGGATCTGTTTTCCGGAAAGATAGGGATTAAAACGTGGTTTTGATAGTTGCAAAAAAAAAGTTTCTTGCACAAGCGTTGGCAGATAAACTTGCAACATTTTCTGGACAAAGGGATGCAATTGAAGTACCTGAGAAGCGCACAACCAATGGTGCCTGTTACACATGATCACGGCTTGAACCAGGTGTAATGCGGGATATTATTATTATTTGAAGAAGGAGCCATCATGAACGCAAACGAAATTCTCGACAAGCAGAAAAAATACCTTTGGGCCAATCATCTGCTGTATTACGCTGAGCCGATTCCCCTGGATCACGGCGAGGGTTTATATGTTTGGGATGCAGAAGGCAACAGGTATTTGGACTTTTTTGGGGGCATCCTCACCACAAGCGTGGGGCATAACCATCCCAAAGTGGTCCAAGGCGCTCAAAAGCAACTGGCCAAGATCATCCACACCTCCACTCTTTATCCAAACGAAAACCACGTCAACCTGGCTGAAAAACTGGCTCAAATAACGCCGGGAGATTTACAGTCGTCCTATTTCACCAATTCTGGCAGCGAGGCCAATGAGAATGCATTACTGGTGGCACAAACCTACACCGGGAGCCGCGAGATCGTGGCACTGCGCCATGCTTACAGCGGTCGAACAATGTTGGCCATGAGTGTCACTGCGCACGCCTCCTGGCGTTTGGGTTGGACATTCAGCCCCGACATCAAGCACGCTATCAACCCATACTGCTACCGCTGTGCGCTGAAAATGACCTATCCTACCTGTGATTTGGCTTGTGCCCAGGATGTGGAGGATGTGATACGCACGACAACCTCCGGTCGAATTGCAGCATTTATGGCCGAGCCGATCCAGGGTGTCGGTGGATTCATTACACCGCCAAAGGGGTATTTTAAAATAGTCAATGAGATCGCAAAACATTACGGCGGTCTTTTCATCAGCGACGAGGTCCAAACTGGATTTGGCCGCACGGGAACTTTCTGGTTCGGTATCCAGCATTGGGAGGTGGAGCCGGATATTATGACGATGGCCAAAGGTATCGCTAACGGGCTCCCCCTGGCCAACACGATCACCAAACAAGAAATTGCCGATTCGATGGCGGGCAAAGGTCTTACTATCAGCACTTTCGGAGGTAATCCGGTGTCTGCAGCCGCCTCGCTGGCCACCATTGAAGTGTTAGAATCGGAAGCTGATCCGTCCCATGTGAAAGAAGCCGGGAATCACCTGCGGACCGGTTTGGAGAAGTTGGGGGAAAAATACCCGCTGG
>CP070652.1:5422913-5478097 GCA_020354645.1 Deltaproteobacteria bacterium | reverse complement strand
GGACACAACACTAGACACTTTATTGCGAAATCATGAAAATTTGCTTTTACGCTCCTTTTAAATCCATCGGGCACAGGCATCCGTCCGGAGACGTGGTGATCGCCAACGGTCTTTATGATTTTTTTTCACGTCGGGGACATACCCTACGGCTTGCAAGCACCCTGCGCACCCGCTGGATTTTCTGGAAACCTTGGCTTCTGCCACACTTTCTACGGGAGCGCCACAGAGTGGCCAGGCGTTTTTCACGAAAAAATACTGATTTGTGGTTCACGTATCACTCCTACTATAAAGGACCTGATTTGCTGGGACCCGCGGCAGCCAATAAAATCAGAATTCCATATGTTATTTTTCAAGGCGTCTTTTCAACAAAACGTAAACGGGATATCAGAACCTGGCCGGGCTTTGTTCTGAATAAAAGGGCATTGTGTGCCGCGGACCACGTTTTTACCAATAAACGTGTGGACCTGCTAAACCTTCAGCGCCTTTTGCCGTCACACCGAATCACCTATGTGGCACCCGGTATTTTCCCCGAGGATTTTAGGTTTGACCCCAAAGCCCGGCAACAGATGCGCAGCGAGTTGCGCCTCGGTGATGAACCGGTGGTTCTTTCGGCGGCAATGTTTCGACCAGGGGTCAAAACTCAAGGATTGGAGTGGGTCATAAGGACCTGCGGCAGGCTTTTAAATCATGGCAATCGCTGTCATCTGCTGATAGCTGGTGATGGGAAAGAGAGAAAACGATTACAGAATTTGGCCAGGGTGAAGTTAAACGGAAGGGCGCACTTTATCGGAAAATTACCGCGGGATAAAATGTATAAATTTTACAGTGCGGGTGATCTTTTTGTTTTTCCGGGGATAAAAGAAGGGCTGGGGATGGTTTTTTTAGAAGCCCAGGCATGTGGCCTACCGGTGGTTGCTTTTGCCAATGAGGGAATTCCCGAGGTGGTCAGCGATCAGGAAACCGGATTTCTTACACCGATGTATGCTGCCGAATCTTTTGATCGAGTTATTGATATATTGTTGGCGGACCGGGCGCTTCGGCGCAAAATGGGAAAGGCAGCCCGAGCCTACGTACGTGATAAACACGATTTGAATAAGAATTATCGTGAAATGGAAGGGATTCTTAAAAAAATCGTTGGCAAAAGGCATGGTTAAAAATAGTCAAACAACCCGCTTCGGCCTGCTGCGTCACGCTCAGACCGTGTGGAATCAGGAAAAGCGGATACAGGGACAAAAGGACTCTCCAATAAACCCGAAGGGTCGGGAGCAGGCTGCTGGGTGGGGAAGAATTTTGAAAACCCTTTCCTGGGATCGGATTATTTCAAGCGATTCCGGCCGGGCGGTGCAAACAGCTTTGATCATCAATAACTTTCTCCGGGTTCCGGTATTACAAGATACCCGTCTCCGCGAACAGGATTGGGGAATCTGGACCGGTAAATCCATTGATGAAATCGACGGAAAAAGCCCCCAATGGCTGGCAGACCGAGCCGGAACCGGTTGGCGTTTTTGTCCGCCCGGGGGGGAGGATCGTTTCACGGTATGGAAGAGAAGTCAACAGGCCCTTAAAGAAGCAGCGGAAAAATGGCCCCAGGATACGATTCTGATCGTTACTCACGAAGGCGTTATTAAAAGTCTCGTTTATCAGCTGTATGGCCGCAAGTTTTTACCGTCAGAATCGCAGATTATTCGCCCCTATCATTTGCATTGGCTCTCCGGGGATAGCGACAATTTAAGGGTGGCGGCGTTGAATGCGTTGTCATTGAACTTTTAACAGAAAACCAGATATGAAGATATTTATTTATTGCCAGCACATCTGGGGAGTGGGTCACCTTTTCAGAAGTATTGAAATATGCAAGGCACTTCAGGGGCATCAAGTTATACTGGTGACCGGCGGACCTCAGGTCGATGCTTCCTTGCCACAGCATGTTCGCGAATTCCGGCTACCCGGTCTGATGACAGATCGCAATTACAACGGGCTTTTCCCCACAGACCGGCGCAAAACACTGGATCAGGTTAAAAAGGAACGCCAGAAATTGCTTTTTGATCTTTTTGAAAAAGAAGCCCCGGACACTTTCCTAATAGAACTTTATCCTTTTGGTCGCCGGGCTTTCCGTTTTGAACTCGAGCCTATTCTTAAAGGGGTTCGAAACGGAAGCTTGCCTGCCTGCCGTGTTGTGTGCAGCCTTCGGGACATATTGGTGGAGAAGAAAGATCCCGTTTCTTATGAGAAACGGGTGGCCGATACCCTGAACCGATATTTTGATGCATTGCTGATTCATGCAGATCCAAACTTGGTGAAACTGGATGAAACTTTCTCTCGCATCGTTGATGTCGTTACCCCGATTTTTTACACGGGCTTTGTCACCCCAAAACCTGCCCCGGGTGCACGCCATCGGTTTCGACAGCAGCTTGGCATATCAGAAGATGAATTCCTGATTGTAGCAAGTGCGGGTGGCGGCAAGGCCGGGATCGTGCTGCTGCAACCTTTAATCGGTGCCCTGGCGCATCTGAATTCCCAAGATTCTGTCCACCTGCATATCTTTACCGGCCCGTTCATGCCCGACGAAGAATTTGAACGCCTGAGACGTAATGCTGACAAAAATGTGCACGTTTGTCGATTTACCCCTGATTTTTTGTCCTTTCTAACTGCTGCCGACCTTTCGGTGAGCATGGGGGGATACAACACCAGCATGAATATTTTAGCTGCCGAGGTACCGGCACTTATATGGCCGTATCCCGGTGATCGAGAGCAGGGCCTGCGAACTGAACGGATGGCCGGCATAGGCGCCGCATCAGTGATCAGGAGAAAAGATCTTCAACCCAAACGCCTCGGTGCGCTAATGACGCGGGTGCTTGCACGGAAGCCGCAGCATACTATCCGCATTGATCTAAACGGCGCATTGAATACAGCCAGGTGGCTTGAACAGGGAGTAAATCAATGAATGATGATCTGGCATCAAAAATTGAGAAATACGTTCATGACCATACGGATCCGGTATCTCCACTTCTGCGTGAACTTATTAAAGTTACCGAAGAAAAAACCGGGCTTGCCAGGTGGAGCATTGGAAGATCTGAGGGAAAGTTATTACAGTTTCTCATAAAGATTTCCGGCATAAAATACGCCGTTGAAGTCGGCACTTTTACCGGTTATTCCGCGTTAATGATAGCCGAAGCGCTGCCGGATGATGGAATGTTAACAACCTGCGAGACCAATAAAGAATTTGCCAGGCTCGCGTTGAAGTATTTCAAAAAGAGTCCGCATGGTAGAAAAATTCGTCTGGAACTGAGATCGGCCGTTGAAACCCTTCACAAAATGCCCGACGAGAGTGTAGATTTCATTTTTATTGATGCGGATAAACCCTCTTATGGTCGGTATTATGATGAGTCCATTCGCATATTAAGATCCGGTGGTTTTATGATGGTGGATAATGTGTTTTGGCGGTATAAAATTTTTAAAAAAAAGATTACCAATGAAAATGCCAAAGCAATTGCTGCCTTTAATGAGAAGGTCAAGAGCGATGATAAGGTGGAAAAAATAATGCTGGCTATCCGTGACGGTATATATCTCATTCGGAAAAAATAGGCCCTAAATTTGACCACATGTTAATCGATATGATCAGAGCGTGCGTTAAGACCCTGCTGAAAACTTTGTCCTCCATTTCAAAATTGCAGGCTCTACCACATACTTTTTTTTACAGCCGGCACACCCCGGGTACCTGTGATACCGCATGGCGGTTAAATCGAACTATATGCCGTATGTATTATCAGTAATTATTATCATTTACACACTTACTCTGCTGTGTTATACAATTCGGATTTCCAAATAGCGCATGATAATTGCTTGAATTGGTTAAGATATTTACTAACAGGGATGTTGTTTATAAGAGGAAATAAGGTTTAACTATTGGAACAAAGAGGTAGTCGGTTATTGAGTTCTATTGAGAAAGACGGAGTCAACCGGCTGGTGGTACTGCCTTTCGCAAAATCAGTGGAAATCTCATTCAAAAGCATTCGCGTCCGATTTTTCCGTTCTCTCATTACTACCATTACGCTTGTGCTGGCGGTATCATTTCTGAGTTTTGTCAATGTCGGTACCGACATCGCCGATGGGCTTTTGGCTACCGGAGATATCAACTTAAGGCAAGCCCTGATTCGGGCGGGTTATGATTTAGAGGCACAAGATACAGCAGTCGGCAGCAGTCCGAAACAACGTTGGATTATCATTCTTTCGCTATTGGTTTGCGCGGTGGGGATTATAAATGCTCAACTGATGGCGGTGACCGAACGTTTCAGGGAGATCGGCACGATGAAATGCCTCGGAGCCTTGGACCGCTTTGTGTTAAGGCTATTTGTTCTCGAGGCAGCCATGCAGGGCCTTGCCGGGGCCAGTATTGGCGCTGTGGCCGGTGGTTTTTTTTCTTTGGTCAATGCCCTTTTGAGTTTCGGCACCGTAGCGGTGGCAGCCCTTTCATGGTCGGATGTTGCGTTATCCGTGCTGTATGCCACCCTTGTCGGGATTCTGTTGAGTCTTGCGGGAGTGTTGTATCCGGCCATAGTGGCTGCTAAAATGCAACCCGTAGAGGCTATGCGGGTGGAACAGTGAATATAGCCTAAAGCGCCTATCGGAAAATAGGATAAATGGAAAGGTGAAATGTAAAAAAACGATAAGGTAGTCATTGATGTCCAACACTCACAATATCGTTCGGGTTTCTGATGTCACCAAAAAGTTTCAACTCGGAAAAGTTGCTGTTGAAGCATTGAAGGGCATTAACCTCGAGATTGCTGCCGGCAATTATATTTCAATCATGGGTCCGTCCGGATCGGGAAAAAGTACGCTTTTCAACATGATCGGTGGTCTGGATAAACCAACATCCGGCAAGGTATTCATCGATGAGGTCGATATCGCCCAGCTTGATGCCTATGAATTGGCATGGCTACGATGCCGTAAAATCGGCTATATCTTCCAAACGTTCAACCTCATTCAGGTGATGACCGCCTTGGAAAACGTAACCCTTCCCATGACATTTGCGGGAATGGGCAACGACGCAGCAGTGAAAAAGGGCATCCAGCTGCTGGACCTGGTGGGGCTGGGGGATAGATTTCGCCACAAACCTTCGGAGCTCTCCGGTGGTCAGCAACAGCGCGTTGCGGTGGCGCGGGCACTGGCAAACGATCCGTCTATCATTCTGGCTGATGAACCCACCGGAAATTTAGATTTATCGACCGGAGAGGAAATTATTGCCCTGCTGAAGGAATTGAGCCGCGAAAGAAGTGTAACGGTCATATCTGCCACCCATGATTTTAAAATGCTGAATGTTTCAGACCAGGTGGTGTGGATCCGTGATGGCCGCGTTGACAAGATTGAAGATAGAGATGAACTTTCCATATCTTTGGGCAAGATTGGTACGAAAGAATAATCATGCTGTTTCGTTCGATGCGTCATAGCCGTTTTATTGGTTTAATCTGCCGGAATTACCCGCTGTCCCGCATCCGACATCCCGCATCCCACATGCCACATCTTTTTCTCGGCAAGCGTAGAACCGCACAGAAATGGCGGTGGACGCCACATCGATTTTTCATAGTGCTATGGCTGACATTTCTACCGGTTTTTACTGCCACAGCCGGGGTTAATAACACTCACCAAGATGACTTTCAAACCGTCATTGAAGCCTTTACCGCCCATGGAGACAGAGCAACCGGTACTCCGGGGGCGCAGACAGCCGCTGCCTACATTAAAAAAAGATTTAATCAGCTGGGACTGGAACCAGCGGGATCCCACTGGTTTTCAGTCCCTGTGGTCCACCACGGGCCAAGCACACTTACCTTAACCGAGCAAAATGTGTCTTTGCCGATTCACCCTATTAACGCCAATGCAATTTCGCCCCAGACGGTTTCACCGCCGGGGCTTCAAGGCCCTCTGGTTTATGTCGGACAGGGAGAGCTCCATCACTTTAATGGTAAAATGATTGAAGGTGCCATTATTTTAATGGAACTGGATTCCGGTAAAAATTGGCTGCATGCAGCCAATCTGGGGGCCAAGGCGTTGATATATGTGGATCGGGGGATTTACGCTAAAGCTTTCTTTGAAGAAAAAGTTGAACTTTCGCCGATTCATTTTCCGCGTTTCTGGATGCCCTTATCCGAAATTCGCCGATATTTCGGTTCCTTCGAGACGGCCGCCAACGGAATAGTAGCTGCGCGGGTTCAGTTAATTTCCGAAGCCGCATGGCAGGAGGTTGCCGGAGAAAACGTCTACGCGCTTATTCCCGGCAGTGATTCTCAACTCAAGGAACAGTTGATAATCGTCGAAGCCTTCTATGACAGTAGCGCCATCGTTTCCGGAATATCGCCGGGTGCTGATGAAGCCTGCAGTGTGGCCACTCTGTTGGAACTGGCCGGGTTCCTGAAGAAAAACCCTCCCCAAAGATCGGTTCTTCTCTTGGCTACAAGCGGACACGCCCAGACATTGGCCGGTTTGCGTGAACTAATCTGGAGCATCAGCGCCAGGTCCAAAGACATGCGCAAAATGAAAAATGAACTGAAAGCCATCATATCAAAAACCCGCAAGACGATTAAGGCGCTCACCAATCCCTCTTTTGAAGGAAAGGCTGAAATTGAATCTACCGATGGGCAAAGTGCCAGTCTGTTCAAAGAAGCGATGGATGAACGGGTAAAAACAGAAGCCGATAAAGTTTCGCGCCGATTGATGCGGCTTCGATTACAACAGGAGGGAGCGAATTCTCAAAGATTGATACAGGAACTGGCTCAGCAAAGACTTTTGCTGCGCCGTTTAATCTGGCGCAAAACCTTTGATGATCTGCCGTATGATGAGCGTCAGATTCTTTACCGATTGGTTCCAGAAGCACTTCAGGATCAAAAAGCCATCCTGACCGATGCTAAAAAACAGCTGAAAGACATTGACAGTGCCCGCGCTTTCCGGGGGCTGGTTAAAGCTTATGAACTGTCAGCAGTAATTTCTCTGCATCTATCCAGCCATGGAGACGGTTTCGGCGCCTTCAATTACGGCTGGTTATATCCGTTCCGACCCAGGATTAACCGGACATCGGCTTATAGTAAGCTGGATGAGATCTTGCGGGAAGGAGCAAAGGAAGTCGAACAAGTGCAGGGGCTTTCCGGTATTTTTAAGGATACGCTGCGACCCAGTCGGCGGCGATCATGGCAAAGCTATTTTCTTGATCGACCGCCTCTGGGCGGCGAAGTCAGCGCTTTGGCCGGAATTCATGGTGTAAGCTTTGTGACGACCCATGATGCCCGGTCGATGTGGGGAACTCCTTACGATACACTTGAAAGAGTAAACCTGGCTTATGCCGCAAAACAAAGTGCCGTTGTTTGCGGTCTGGTGCATCATTTGGCCGGTGCACCGAAACTGCATTCAGACATTTTTCCGAGAAACGGGTTTTCGGCTGTCACCGGACGGGCAAAATTCCTTCGCCATGGAGAGCTTTTTGCCGATCAGCCGGCCCCCGGAACCGTGCTCCTTGCCTATCAAGGGTCGGCCCGCTATCACGTCATGGTGGACCACATGGGATTCTTTCACCTCAGGGGCATGGCTGATAAAAAACATAGCTATCACAAGGTAATTCTCGAGGGTTACAGATTTGATCCGATGACAGGATCTGTAGTCTGGGCTGTCGACAAGAAACAAACGGGCAAAGAGGCTTACCGTGTGAAAATGCGGCGGCGTTTTATGGAGTCCGACCTGATAATGTTTGCCTGTAATGGAACCACGTTATTCAATTTATTGGAACCGCGAACCTTTCGATACATGACCAAACCCAAAATTATAGACGGCCGGCGCGAAGCCGATCCGTTGCGGTGGTTTATGAGCCGTCTTGATACCTGGTCTTCTGTCATCTCTACTGTTTTTCTGGAACCCGGAACCCCCCTTAAGATGACCTTATCGGATACCGTTTTAAGAAATAAATTGGTTTTGACAAATCCCACCAGAGATAAATCCGAAGGTATCGGATATATGGTGGAAAAGTGGCCCATTTTATATCGCACAGAATACATGGTGGCACGGGATATGTGGATGTTGCTCGGGCCGCGCATAGCCAACCTTGAAAAGCGCGGAATTTTCAACGAACGGATACGCAAGCTTCAAGACGAGGGGGTCACAGCCCTTAAAACGGCCGAGCAGGCATTAAAAGATCAATTGTACGATCGTTTTTCTGAAGCCAGCGCCAGATCATGGGCCCTGGCCAGCCGCGTTTATGAGGATGTGGAAAAAACCCAGAAAGATGTCCTTTATGGGGTGCTCTTTTATATTGCTCTTTTTGTTCCCTTTGCATTTTGTATGGAACGCCTGCTTTTTTCCTTTGCCAATATTTACAAGCGCATTGTTGCATTTTGCACAATCCTAATCCTGGTGATCGCACTGATTTACAAAGTGCATCCGGCTTTTCAGCTGGCCTACAGCCCCATGGTTGTGATTTTGGCGTTTTTCATTATGGGGCTTTCTTTTATGGTCACGCTGATCATCTTTTTCCGTTTTGAAGAGGAGATGACCCGGTTGCAAACCCGCGCTAAGCTGGTGCAGGCAGGAGAGGTCGGCCGCTGGAAGGCGTTTGTGGCCGCCTTTCTATTAGGCGTCAGTAACCTCAAACGCCGGCGCTTGCGGACTGCTCTTACCTGTACCACCCTGATTATTCTCACCTTTACCATCATGAGCTTCACCTCAGTAAAATCTATGCGGCACCACGCACGTATTTTTTATCAAACCGAATCTCCCTATCAGGGTTTTTTATTAAAAAACGTCAATTGGCGAGATCTACCACCGGAAGCTTTGGGTGTTATTGCCAATGCTTTTACCGGTAAAGGCATGGCTGTTCCTCGGGTTTGGCTGGAGGACGAAGACAAAACACGAGCACCACGTATTCCCGTTGGTTTCAAAGATCGTATTTTCGTGGCCCAGGGATTGGTGGGGCTTTCATACAATGAGGGCATGGTATCAGGACTCGATGAGATTCTCATCGGCGGACAGTGGTTTTCTGAAAACCAATTACAGGCAGTTCTTTTATCGGAACGCATGGCCGAAAATCTTGGCATCGATCCCCATCGGCCGGAAGGGTCGGTGGTTCATTTGTGGGGCATACCGTTTCGTGTGGACGGTATATTTTCCAGCAAAAAATTACAGGCTCGTACCGACTTGGACGGTGAACCGCTAACTCCGGTAATATTTCCGCGTGAAGTCACTACGGAAATGACTGAAGTCGAGGCAGAAGCCCTGGAATCCGGCGAGGATGTAAAGGAATTTCAGAGCCGCTATCAACATATACCGGTGGACTTAACTTTGATTATCCCTCACCGGACACTTCTGGCTTTAGGGGGGCATCTCAAGGCTGTGGCAATCCGACCCCGGGCTGACGTATCGATGCAAACTTCAGCAAAAGATCTGGTGGACCGCTTCGGACTGACCCTTTTCAGCGGGGAATCCGAAGGTACCTATTTGTATAATGCCAGCGATACGATGAGCTACAGCGGTGTCCCCAACATTTTAATTCCCCTTATTATTTCGATATTTATCGTCCTAAACACGATGATCAGCAGTGTTTACGAAAGAAAACGGGAAATCGGAATCTATACCTCTGTAGGGCTGGCTCCCTCTCACGTGTCATTTCTGTTCGTCGCAGAGGCGATGGCCTTTGCGGTATTGAGCGTGGTCCTGGGATATTTATTGGCCCAGACGGCGGCCAAGCTTTTTGCCGAGAGTTCTATGTGGGCCGGGATTACGGTGAATTATTCTTCGTTGGCCGGAGTGGCGGCCATGATCCTGGTGATCATCGTGGTATTGATTTCGGTGATCTATCCCTCAAAGGTGGCCGGTGAAATCGCCATACCGGATGTGAACCGGTCCTGGACACTGCCCGAAGCGAAAGGTAACATTTTAGAAATAACGCTTCCTTTCTTAATGAAATACAAAGAGCACCGCAGCGTCGGTGGTTATTTACTGGATTATTTCCAGGGGCACCAGGATGTGACTCACGGGCAGTTTTCCACCGGAAAGATTGATTTTGGTTTTGTTTGTCAGGCCTTTTCCTTGGGTTCAGTAACCGATAGCGATTGTCCCGAGGAGGAATGCGAAATGCCTGCCTGTCTGGAGTTGAATATAAGTGTATGGTTGGCACCATTTGATTTCGGGATCATGCAAAAGGTTAATCTGCAGTTTAGTCCTGCAGAAGGTGAAAGCGGATTCCTCCAAATTGACGTTCGCCTGATTCGCGAATCGGGTGAGGCCAATGCTTGGCGGCGCATCAATAAAAGTTTCCTTCATGAAATCCGAAAACAGCTTTTAATGTGGCGATCTTTCGATGATCCGTCCAAAAATCATTATGAAAAGTTGCTGACCACGGTATCAGAACAATTTGGAATCAGCCCCAATCAGAGATGAAAGAAAATCAACCGCGTTCAATGACTGGCATTTCCGACAAGACAACTGATGATAAAAGTACCGGTAACAGCATCCGCTGGCGGGCGATTTTTATCGGTGCTGTCCTTGCACTGGTAATTTGTCTGATTACGCCGTTCAATAATGCTTACCATCAGGCAACACCGCTTGGCGGCGGGCACTTTCCACTGGCACCCTTTTATATTCTGGTGTGGTTGATGATATTCACGGCCGGGGCCCGCTGGATTTTCAAGGGTCGAAAATGGCTTACCGGAAAAGAGCTTCTGGTGGCCTGGGCACTGATGGTGCTGTTGTCCGGGATCGCCTGGACCGGGCTGGCCCGAACCTTTTTCATTAATATAACGGCACCATACCACTTTGCCACCGTCGAAAATCGCTGGGAAGAAGTCCTTCATCCACTCCTTCCCCAAATCTGGTATCCGCAGAGCAGTGAGGCCATTGCCGATCTTTATAACGGGTTTGCCGGGGGTCGTCAGATGGGTTGGTGGGAGGTTCTTTATAAAATTCCCTGGAGTGCCTGGCTACCACCTCTGCTCACGTGGGGAGGATTTATTCTCCTTTGCTATTTCGTGATGGTTTGCATCGTGAGCCTTCTCAGCAAACAGCCCCTCTATAACGAACGGATGAATTTTCCGCTGTTGCGGGTTCCATTCTTGATGGCAGAGGCATTGGAACAACAAGGATTGGGCCGGTTTTTTGCCAATCGATTTTTATTGGCCGGCGTTTTGGTTCCGGTTTGTCTGCATCTGATGAATGGGTTGAGTTTTTATTACCCTGATGTGCCCCAGATTCCCACTTTGATTTTGGCCGGCAAATATTTCCCGAAACATGGTTTGTTTTCCGGATTTTACAAACTAAAAATTTATATCTACCCGGCTTTTATCGGTTTTGCCTTTCTCACCTCAAAGCAAATTTCTTTCTCATTTTGGTTTTTCTATCTGGCGGGGGCGCTGCTGATTGGTTTTTTAGGAATCCTCGGTATCAACATTCCGGCTGCGGCATTAGGCGTCACATTTGGTCCTACTATTTCCCGACCGGAAGAAGCCCAAATGATCGGAGCCTATCTTGTCTTTTTCGTTTTTCTGGCCTGGCTGGCCCGTTATCATTTTAAGGATATCGTCTACAAAGCACTTACTTTAAAAAAAGAAGAAAATCCAGAATCAGAATGGCTCTCCACCCGGTTGGCATTCTGGGGATTTGTGGCGGGGGGATTTGGGATTGTTGTCTGGTGTCATTTTTTCGGTATACCGTTTCTTTTTTCCTTTTTGGTCGTTATCGCTTTCTTTCTCTTCACCCTTGTAGCCATGCGGGTTATCTGCCAAGGGGGAATCGCTTATTTCACCTTAACCGTCGCCCCGATCGACAGCCTGATGACATTTTTCGGCCCTAAACTGTTTACCAGTATCGGTATTCTCGTTGCCGCTGTGGTTCAAAAAGTCCTTTTTGTGGATCTGCGGGAATCCCTTTTGCCTTCCCTGTTGCATAACCGTAAAGTCACCGAAGAGTTATCAAACAATCGCAGGATTTTTATCACCATCTTTGTATTGCTCATAGCGGGTCTGCTATTATCCTTTGTCGCTATGCTGGTAATCTGTTACAAGTTTGGCATCCGGGAACTTCAATTTGATTGGGCCACCCGGACGACATTGGCCGTATACGAAAACATTTATAGTTTGGTAGAATCACCGGTACAACCCGGCCGATGGACCGTGATATTCTCTCTGGCCGGAGCTGTCGTGATGCTGGTACTCGTGATTTGTTATCATCGGTTCTATTGGTGGCCGATTCATCCCATCGGTTATTTAACTGCCTATAGCTCGGCGATGTGGATTCTTTGGTTCAGCTTTTTTAAGGGTTGGTTCTTTAATGCGCTCTGTATGCGATATGGCGGAGTGGTGCTGTTTAAAAAGTTACGCAATTTTTTTATCGGATTGATCATCGGTGACTTCCTCATGGCCGGCAGCTGGGCACTGTACGGACTGTTCAGTTACGCAAGTTACCAGGTATTGCCCACCTGAAGGAGATGTTCAAAGATCAATGTTTAACGGGATGTTGCCCAAAGACATTTTCGCTGAGTCTAAAACATTTTTTGATAAATCTAAAGCTTGCTCCGGGCGCTTTGAAAACTCGTCCCGCTTGAGCGCGGGACTCAAACAGGTTCAAAGCGCTTTTCCTCCGCTGCGCTAAGATTTATTATTCAAAAACGTTTTAATGACCGCTCAAAAATATTTGGGCAACGGTCCGTTAAAGTTCAAAATACCAAATTTCATATTAAACCTTGAACCTTGGACTTTGAACCTGGAACCATCTAAATGTATGAAGACAAAGAACTTCAAGAATACAGAGATCTGTTAAAAACACCGGATCATTTTGAAGAAGGTTTTGACTGGAAAGCTATTGTCGGGTCGATTTTCATCGGTTTCCTCATGATGCCCGGAAGCATGTACCTTCAGCTGGTTATCGGCACTGGAATCGGTCCAGCTGCCCGTTGGGTCACGATTATTTTGTTTGCCGAGATGGCCAAACGATCTTTTACCGAGCTCAAACAACAGGAAATATTTATACTTTATTATATGGCCGGTGCGGCCTTAGCCACGCCATTTCAAGGCTTGCTATGGAATCAATATCTCGTGCAGTCCGATGCAGCCCGGATGCTGGGACTGACCGAGTATATCCCCACTTGGGTGGCACCTGCGTCGGAGTCTATATCTCTGGTTGAACGCACATTCTTTCACCGCGACTGGTTTATTCCCATTCTCCTGCTGTTCGGAACCCAGATCATTCAACGGATCGACCAGTTCGGCTTGGGGTACGCGCTCTATCGGATAACCTCGGATGTGGAGAAGCTTCCTTTTCCGATGGCACCGGTGGCGGCCTTGGGCACGATGGCTCTGGCTGAGTCCACGGAAGAAAAACAAAAAAGCTGGAAATGGCGCGTCTTTTCCATAGGGGGGGTTATCGGACTGGCTTTCGGTGGGGTATACGTTCTTTTACCGACCATCTCAGGCCTTTTATTCACCGAACCGATTCGGCTGATACCGATACCCTGGATCGAATTAACCGGCCACACCGAAGAAGTTTTGCCGGCAGTTGCCACCGGAATACAGCTCGACCTGGGTCTCATATTTTTTGGTATGGTCTTGCCCTTTTGGGCCGTAATCGGTGGTTTGGTCGGAATTGTTATCACTGTTGTGGCCAATCCGATTCTGTATCGGCACGGGATCCTTACCCGTTGGCACCCGGGTATGGGAACGGTAGACACCGTCTTTGCCAACAATTTCGATTTTTATTTGAGCTTCAGCATCGGTCTCGGGCTGGCCATCGCTTTTGTAGGGATCTGGCATGTGTTGCGCTCTTTTGGAAATACAGGCGCAGGCCGGCGGGGTAGTTTCAGAGATTTATTTCGTCCGCCCCCAGGCCGGGGGGATTTCAATTTCTGGATTTCCATCGGCATTTATGTCTTTTCAACCACTGCATACGTTTTGCTTTGCGTTTGGCTGGTCCCCAATTTTCCGTGGGTGTTTTTTCTGGCGTATGGTTTCATATATACCCCGATCGTATCATACATCACCGCCCGCATGGAGGGTATTGCCGGGCAATTTGTGAGCCTTCCCCTGGTAAGAGAGGCCAGTTTTATTGCCGGTGCAAAATATTTCGGTTACCAGGGAATCGAGATTTGGTATGCTCCCATTCCGATCCACAACTATGGCGAAGCCACGGTCAATTTCCGTCAGATTGAGTTGACCGGGACCAGCATCCGCGGAATTATAAAATCAGAAATCGTGGTCTTTCCGGTTGTGATGATTGCCAGTCTGCTATTTTCCCAGTTTATTTGGCGGCTAGCGCCCATTCCTTCCTCTGCCTATCCATTTGCACAAGAAATCTGGCATCTCCAGGCCTTGAATACCTTGTTGATGCAAACATCGACCCTGGAGGGAAACTCGCTTTTTTACCAGGCCCTGAACGGAATCTATGTTTTGGCGGGCATGGGTCTCGGAGTTATCACTTATGCGGTGCTGAGTTTGTTGGGTCTGCCGATCTTACTGGTTTATGGCATGGTTCGTGGACTCGGTCAGAGTACCCCGCATGGGCTCATCTTGGAAGTGGTGGGAGCACTGCTGGGTCGCTTCTTTTTTTTGAAGCGCTACGGTGCGATGTGGCGCCAGTATGCCCCGGTTTTGTTAGCCGGATTTTCCTGCGGCATGGGGCTAACCGGTATGTTTGCCATGGGGATAACCTTGATTCTCAAGTCGCTGGGGCGGTTGGCGTATTAGGATTCAAGGTTCCGGGTTCAGGGTTATGGGTTTTGACTCGAAAACGTCCCTATGGTAATGGTGATATGTTCAACTTGGAACTTAGGGCTCTGAACCCGGAATGCTATGAAATACGCATGGAGAATCTTATGAAAAAGATCAATATCTTAGGAATTATAGGATTGATTACGCTGTGGCTGAACTCGGGTTTTGCGGCAGAAGCTCCCCATGAGCTGGCCGGATTTGTTCTGGGTGGGGAATTTCGCGATTATAAGGACCGGTTAAAACCGGAGACGATTTTGCCGATACGTTACTTTGAAACGCTCAAAGAGGCTGAAGCCAAAGATATAGAGGGTTTTAAAACCGGGCTGATCACATTTGGGACCTGTACCGAGCCGTGGCGGATTGTCCGTTTTAAATTCAAATATGCCAATTCTTCAAAGAAGTTTTACAATCAATTGCTAAAACGATTCAAAGAACGTTTCGGGGAGCCCGGCGAATGGCGCGGTGATCCTTTTCACATCGTGCTTGCCTGGAAGTGGAGCTTTATTGATACCGAAAACAACAGCATCAGTCTCATTCTCCAGCATAACACCAGGGATCAGGAAGAAAAGATGGGAAACAGTGTCAAGATGACGATGTGGAATCTCATAGAAAAAGAGAACCAATGTTTCGAAAGTAAACACGTCGAATCTGTCAAAAAAGCCTCAAAGTCAAACCGTAAATCAAAACGGATCGATTGGAATCTTTTCATTCCGCGTTAGATGGCAAGAAAACGATAGTATGGATTGGAGGGAAATAGCTTGGAACGGCGTGCGCTGTGAGATCCCTGATAGCTGGGAAGTTGTAAAAATTGGGCTCCGTTATCTGATGTTTGCAGAAAAATCGGCGCCGATGATGGAGATCAAATGGGGCCAAATTAGGGGGAAATTCTCACATCACTCTCAATTGCGACGCCTTGCCATGCAGCAGCGCAAAAAGTTCGGTAAAACCCTTAAAGAAATACCACTTCCTCCTGAATGGCGAACTCCTCTCAGTGAATTCATATCCGTTGCATTCTCGTGGCACAGTCAAACCATAAGCGGCTCCGGTGCTGTTTTGTACTGTCCGACTTGCAAAACAGCGACTTTGATGCAGTTTTTTCAGAAACATTCGGCTCATTCAACGGCCTTGGTCCAACACATTTTGGGTTCCTTTCAAGATCATTCTCGGGATAACCGGGTCATTTGGGCGCTTTTTGATATACGGGCCTTAATACCGGCAGAATTCGACCTGATAAAGTATCGTTTTGATGCCGGGCAATATGAGCTGATATTTTCGTATAAAAAGCAGAAGATTACGTTATGGCGGTGGGTGCCTGCTTCGGTGCTGCTTCATAAACAAAATCTTGAAGAATTTGCCCACAGGGTAACCCGTTTCGCTCTTAAAAAAACAGTTGCCCCTGTTAGGGCCGATCCTGATTGGGTGGAATGGGAGGTATTACCATCTACTCCCTGGTGGTCACGCTGGCGCAGCAGGAGATTACTCGGCCACGCTCCTACGTATTACCGGTTTTGGCACTTGAGGGAAAAAAACCGTATTTTTGGAGTTAAGATTGAAGGAAAGCAGGCAATCGATTCTGAGTTCGTTAACAGCATCTGTGCCGGTTATGGCAGTGTTTAAGCGCAAACATAAAGTGAGTTCGCAAATTTCACGCATCGAAGCTTTGAAGTGCACACCGATTAAAAATGTTCACGTCAAAGAAACACGGTTGGAAAATGGAGCAGTGCTGCTTACTTATCCGGTAGCTATGCGACCCTGGATAACAGGCCTCATCCGGCGATTTGGCGGGCATTCTGAAAGGACTTTTACCAGAAAACTTCAGCTTGATGATTTGGGGACTCACGTATGGGACCTTATCGATGGTATAAATACTGTTCAAAAGGTGATCCAGCGCTTTGCAGAGAAGTATCAATTCCATTTAAAGGAAGCCGAGGTTTCCGTTACGCGTTTTTTAAGGGAATTGGGCCGGCGCGGAATTATAGGCTTGCAGTAGACATGGTGATTCTCAAATTGTTAAGACCAGAAAAATTAAATTGCTTGCCCCGGCCGGTTCCGGAAGGACTTAGATTCGCAGTTTTGCCAAAGCGTCATCCAAGCTGGGGACTATGGGGAGAAAGGAATCAAAGCCGGCTATTTCAAAGACCTCTTTGACATAGTCCTGCATGGCACAGAGCACAATATTCCCGTCAGAACGTCTTAAATCCTTGGTGGTTTTCAAGATAATGCGCAACCCGGCACTGGAAATATAGTCGAGATCCGCAAAATCGATAATCATATTTTTGGCACCGTCTTCCATGGCACCGGCCAGTTGTTTCTCCAAGCTCGGAGAGGTATTGGAATCGAGCCGGCCGTTAAGTTTAAACACACTGATATCCTTTTCTTTGGTCTCAATAATTTCCATTTTCTATCCTCCCTTGTACCCCGAACTATTATAAAACCGGCCCATTAAACAAACGGGAATGATTGGGCTGTTTTATGTTGTAAGTTCATCGTAAAATGTTTCTATATTTTTTTTGAGTGTCAGAATATTTTTATTGCCGCACCTTTCGTAGACGATTTCATCCATCAGCTTTTTTATGAGATGAATGCCGAGCCCCCCCACCCGGCAATCTTCTATTTTATCAATGAGTTCGGGGGTTTTTACTGAATCAGGATCAAATGGAACCCCGGTGTCTTCAATGCGTATAATCAGGGTACCATTTTCATGTGAAATGGCGATATTGATCCAATGGTCTGCGCTATCCGGGTATCCGTATGAAATGATATTGGTGAAAAGTTCGTCCAGGGCAAGGTTAATTTGGAAGATACATTTCTTCGTCAATCCGAGTGAATTCCCAAACTGTTGCAGATTACGGCACAGTGTGTCCAACTCGGAGAGGTTGTTTTTTAGCTTGAATGATGTTTTACAACAGACCATAGGATTCATTTTTTCTGAACTTGAATTTTGTTACCTCAGAAAACCACTTATTTTAATATATCATCAGGGACTTGTCTTTATTTATCATGCCTGCGAGATTCATACAAGGCTAACACCGATATTATGCATACAAGCTTCACAATTTTCAGATCCATGCAACAAGAATCTTTTTTCCCACCCCTGTATACTCTCTGCGACCGCTTTAATAATTTTTGGCATCTGGTCTGGGAACTGACTTAAGGCTTTTGTGAATTTTTCGCGGGTTAATGTCAGGCAGGTCAATTCGTTTATTGCTTTCATTGAAAAAATACGGGGCATATTCCCCAGCAAAGCGAGTCTGCCAAAAAATGCACCGGCTTCATAATCACGAATCATTCTTTGCTTGCCTGCTTGATTGTAAAATAGCCGGGCCTTGCCGCTAATGATATAATATGCCTGGCCGTCATCGTCGTTTTCATGAAACAGGTATTCCTCCTCTTTATATGTGTCTCTGGTGCAGAGGTATGCCAAAATTTTGTTTAACTCAAGTGGCAGCGTGGAGAAAAAATCAATTTGACGCAAAATATTGAGATTATCCTGAAATTCGCAGGAAGCAATTTTTTTATTGTTTTCCGAATTCGAGTTCATATAGCATTCCTTTCTTAGCGATAAGTTCGTCATAAGTTCCAAATTCCCCAATTTTCCCCGCTTTCATAACAGCTACTTTGTCATAGTTTTTGATAATATCCAAGCGATGGACCACTGCAATCAAGGTGCTTTTTCCTTTCCATCGACTATCGAGCAAATTCTGGATCCGAGCCTGGGAATTGTTGTCGAGGGCCGATGTGGCTTCGTCCATAATCAGCATATTCGGAGCTTTTAACAGCGCCCTGGCAATGGCCAATTTTTGACGTTGTCCCCCCGAGAGCCTGTCGCCCTTGGTGCCAACCTGAAACTCCATGCCGATTTCGACAATCGTCTCCAGAAAATCTTCTTCGATAAGCAATTGAATAATGCTCTGGTTAATCTTTTCCTGAGCCTGGGGATTGACAGTTTTGACTTTGCCGAAGAATATGTTGTTCAAAATAGTCTGGGAGAAAATATATTGGGAAATCTGATAAAAAGTAAATGCATTGGGATCCTCGACCGAAATCTTGTCCTTGAACAGGGCCCGACCCTCCAAAATCAGACTTTCCAGGATTTCCGGCAATGAGACCATCTTGTGGGTAGCCGGGATGAAACGCAGGGCCAGTTCTAATAGCTTTGCGCGGTCCGACGCTGGAAGCTCATGCAGTTTCACCTTGTTTAACCGTTCCACCAACAGCTTATATTCGTCTAATTCGTCGGGGGTAACGGGACTCTTTTCAAAAAATACTTCCTCGGGCGGAAGGTTGCCCAAAATGTCCACGGTTTGTCTGGCCAGTTGAACGCCTAAACTCATCAAGGGTCTTGTAAGCTGGGCATGGTCTAAAAATCGTAAAAAATATTCATTTTGGGGTAAATTTGTGACTGCGAATTCGTCACGGTTGGGAGCTCCAAAAGTTAAATTTTCCGCAAGATTGGAGTAGTAAAGATATTTGTTCTCATCAAAAAATTCCACGTAATCGGTCAGTCCCTCTCCGAAGTCTCGCTGAAAATTCTGACGAACCCGCAAAAGACTCGACACCAGGTCTTTGTCTTGGTCGGGCGTCAGAATTGTATTGAGACCAAAGCGCAAGACATCCACAAATATGCCGGTCTGATGCAGCACAGCAATCATATCGTCAAGGGTCGGCATAGAATCTGCAGCATCTTGACCGGATCCGTTCTCATCATTTCGGGCCGAACAGGCATATAAAAGATTGTCTTTAATCGTTCCTTCAAAAATAAAAGGACTTTGCGATACAAACCCCATGTTTTGAACCAAATCTTTTTTCGAAAGTTCGGATACCTCTTTGCCGCCAATCTGAATATGGCCGCCCGTATATTTATAAAGCTGTCCAATACATAGGGCCAGTGTGCTTTTGCCGCTGCCGGAAAATCCGACCAACGCCAAATGCTCACCCGGCTTTAGGGTAAAGTTAATGTCATCCAGCAGGTTAATACCGCTATCCGTCACAAACGACAGGTTCCTGACCTCCAGATTGGCTTCCAGGTCATATGGTTTGCGATCCTTCGGTGCAATTTCATGATCCGGCAGGGTATCATAGTATTCCATGGTGCGTTTATAGCGCACCGACGCATCCTGGTAGACTTGATAAAATTGGATCAGCTCTTTCCACGGGGTGTACAACTTTTCCTGGGCTGATAAAAAGGCGACCAGGGCACCAAGCTCCAACTGTCCCTTCATGGCCAAATAACCGCCGAGAATAAATATCAGGAACGGACTTAGATTTGTAAAGAAGTTATTCAAGGTCTTGACCCCCTGTGCATAGAGGGTCCAAACGATCCTGATTTTCAGAAGCCTGTCTATCAGGCGGTCATATTTTTGATTTTCAAGATCAAAGGCGCCATTACCTTGAATTTCATGGATCCCTGTTATGGATTCTGCGATTTTGCTGGAAAGATTGCGCCCGGCATCCACTCTTTTTTTATTTGCCTTGTTGGAACGTTTTTGCAGTATCGGCACCAGAAATATTACAATGGGATAAATGGAAAGTGAAACCAGGGCCAACAACGGATGCAACCAAATTAAATAACCGGCAAAAGCCAGCAAGGTTAATACGTTGGTTATGGGCACCGAGACGGCCATACCCACGAAGTTTCCCGATGTTGTCAGCTCCGTGATAAGCGATGAAACGACCATGCCGGGCTGAGTCTTTCTGAAAAAATTCAACGGCAGTGTCAGGATGTAATGGTACAATGCTTTGCGAATGTCCGCCAACGCCCGCTGACCGATGATGGTCTGGATAATGTTGTTGAGATATTTGAGCATGCCGGCGGCAATTACGGCAGCAAGGTATATGCCGCAATACATGAATAACAAATCAATTTTTCTTAAATTGATGGCTTCATTAATTATCCTTTTCTGCATCTCCAGCGGAATTACCCGGGCAAATACCTCGATCATAATAATGAGTATCAGAATCACCTGCAGTTTGAGGCTGCTGGTCCAGACCCATGAAATCAGTGACCGTTTGACAACCGGAGGTTTGGTCTTCTCCATTTTATTAACTCCCGATTCATATGATTGAATGGAACTATAACTATTTGTTTTTGTTGGTCTAGTGGTTACTAACCATTACTATACCTTTAATCTGTTTGGCAAGCGTAAATGTTTTTAACCCGATTGTCACCCCCATAGCAGCAAAATAAAACATTAGCCCTATAAAGAAAGCCGGTTTACTGTGATAAAGGTTGAGGAATAATGTAGGATATGCAATGAGGGGTGTGCGATTTCGGTATCACTGTTGGTTCATCCCAGAAGGTGCCAATTTGTCAAGCACGCCAGAAGGCTGTAGCAGATTCACTCGATTAATCTGGCGGGGGGTTATTATGAAATTCTTTTTGTGCGTAATAGGAATGGTTTTGATTATCGAGGGGTTTCCCTATTTCGCATTCCCGGAAAAGATGAAGTCCTGGTTTAATAAGATACTTGAAGTGCCCGATGCCACCCTGCGCAAGTTAGGATTTGTGTTTATGCTTATCGGTCTTGGGCTGGTGTATGTGGGGAAAAAGTAGGTCAACCGGTTTTTGTCCTTATCGGTGGGAATGATTCATCTAAGCGTAAACCGAACAGTAAGTGTTTGGTGTTTCGTATTTCGTGTTTGCCATTTTAAAAACACCCCCCAAAACATTAACCACGAGATGAATAGGGATACCGAACCAAATTCATTAACCGGTTAATCGTATGTATTCTTTATCCGATTACGATTATTATCTTCCGCATGAGCTGATTGCCCAGAAGCCGGTGAGCCAACGGGACCGCTCCCGGCTTCTTTTCTTGAACCGGCAAACGGGTGAATTGTCCCACCACCTATTTAATGCCCTGCCCCATTTTTTATTGTCAACGGATATACTGGTTATCAACGATACGGAGGTGATTCCCGGTCGTTTGAAAGGCCGCAAAGAAACCGGGGGAAGGGTTGAAGTTCTCCTTCTGGACTATGCCGGCGCGAAAGAAAAAAGTGGCGAATTCATCAGCACTTGTCTGATCAAGGCTTCAAAACCTTCAAAGCCCGGCGCGCGGATACACTTTGATCGTCGACTAAAAGCCGAAGTATTAAACGGTCAAGACGGCATATACACCCTGAAGTTTTTATATCGGGGTGGTTTTGAAGACTTACTTTATCAAATCGGTCAAATACCGCTTCCGCCCTATATAAAACGCATTGAAAATGAAGAATTTCCCAATGATAAGGTGTCCTATCAAACCGTCTATGCTTCCCGCAAAGGCGCTGTTGCGGCCCCCACTGCAGGATTTCATTTTACCCAAGAGCTGATTACTAAAATTAAATCAAGAGGAGTCCAGATTGTTCCAATTACCCTGCATATCAGTTATGGCACCTTCCTTCCTATCCGGGTATCGGATATCCGAGATCATCGTATGCATTCAGAACAGTTCTCAATTCCGCCCGCAACAGCTGATACGATTAACCGCGGTAAGTCTGAAGGCAAACGGATTTTAGCCGTAGGAACGACCTGTGTGCGCACTCTCGAGTTTGTTGCGGACCCAAAGGGAAATATCCGTGATGGCAGCGGCAACTGCAATCTTTTCATTTATCCGGGGTATCAGTTTAAGGTGGTGGATGCGATGATCACCAATTTTCATTTGCCCAAATCTTCACTGCTGATGCTGGTATCTGCATTTGCCGGTCGCGAGAACATTTTGAAGGCCTATGCAGCGGCTATAAAAGAGAGATATAGGTTTTATAGCTATGGAGATGCGATGTTTATTGTCTAAGTTTTAAGTGTTAGGTTTTAAGTGTTAAGTTTTAAGTGTTAAGTGAAGGTTTCTTATTCTTTCAAGATAGGCCAAGATCCTTCAACTTATTACCATTTCAACCTTTGCTTTATATTTGGGACAAATAATTTTGTTCTCAAAAAAGAATTCCACAAGAAATGAACTAGTTGGTACGTATTGAGTTGTCTGTGAAGGGAAAGGAAAAATGGCATACGGTTCATTCGAAGATTTAGACGTTTGGCAAAAGGCGTGCGGTCTCGCAGTGAGTGTTTATGGAATTTTAGAGAATTGTAAGTATTATGGTTTGAAAGACCAGATGACACGAGCGGCAGTATCGATTCCAAGCAATATTGCTGAAGGGGCTGAGCGTGGATCTACAGCAGAATTTATTAGGTTTCTTCATATTTCTAAAGGTTCAGCAGCAGAGCTGCGAACTCAAATATATATTGCCGGAAGAATTGGCGTCATTACTAATCAAACACAAAAAGAGCTTAACAGTGAGGTATTAAGCACATCGAAAATGCTTCATGGCCTTATAAAATCTCTAAAATCAGAATCTTAAAACTTAAAACCTAAAATTTAAAACTCAGAAATTATGTATCAATTCGAAGTGATTGCCGAATCTACTGAAACCCGGGCGAGAGCCGGCGTGTTGCAGACCGCCCACGGCACCGTCAAAACCCCGGTCTTTATGCCGGTGGGAACCCTGGCTACCGTAAGGTCGCTTTCTCCGGAGGAGTTGTTGGAATGCGGGACTCAAATTACACTCGCCAACACATATCATTTGTATCTCAGACCGGGCTGCGATGTCATAAGCCAATTTGGCGGTTTACACAAATTTATGAATTGGGCCGGACCCATTCTAACCGATAGCGGTGGGTTCCAAGTTTTTTCCTTGGCCAAGCTGAATGAAATAACGGAAGAAGGGGTTTCTTTTCAGTCCCATATTGACGGATCCAAGCATATGCTGACACCTGAAAAATCCGTGGAGATACAGATTTGTCTAAATTCTGATATCCTCATGTGCTTGGACCAATGCATAAAATATCCGGCCAACCGCATGGAAGCTCTCAACGCGCTCGAGCTCACCACGCGATGGACCGAAAAGTGCAAAAGGATCTGGGAAGACAAAGCCCAAAAAGGAAATGCATTGTTCGGAATTATTCAAGGTGGCATGTACAAGGATCTGCGCCAATTATCTGCAACTGCATTAATCGAATTAGATTTGAACGGTTATGCTGTAGGGGGTCTCAGTGTAGGGGAGCCGAAAGAGGTCATGTTTGAGATAGCGGATTTTATCCTCCCCAAGATGCCGAATCTGAAAGCAAAATATATCATGGGCACCGGTACACCCGAAGATCTCGTGGAGCTTGTAGCTCTCGGTGCCGATTTGTTCGACTGTGTACTTCCCACCCGCAATGCCCGCAACGGTCAGCTGTTTACCAAATATGGAACCATGAATATTTGCAACGCCCAGTACACACGTGATACAGCCCCGGTAGAGTCCGGATGCGGGTGTTATACCTGCCGGAACTATTCCAGGGCATATTTAAGACACCTCTATCTGGCGAAGGAACTCTTGGCCTATCGTTTAAACACGGTCCATAATATTCATTACTATACGCAACTCATGCAAAAGATACGAAATGCAATATGCAAGGACAGATTTGAATCTTTTCGCAAGGAATTTTACAGCCATTTAGCCAAAAAATAGGAACGTTGTGGGCAAAACGATAATTCTTTTTTATTGCCATCGGCTAAAAACCTGAATTTTTGGTGTTGAATTTTTGGTATTCGTGTTAAATATATGTAGAAGCTGCGAAAACCAACAATAAATCAAAAAAGGGAGATCGATTATGAAAGAACAAGTTGAAGAAGCCATAAAGAAGATCAGGCCCATGCTTCAGGCAGACGGCGGTGACGTAGAATTTGTTGATGTGGAAGACGGTGTCGTTAAGGTTCGCCTCCAAGGTGCCTGTGCCGGATGCCCCATGTCCCAAATGACGGTTAAAAACGGCATTGAGAGACTCTTAAAACAGGAAATTCCCGAAGTAAAATCGGTAGAGTCCGTTCAATGATGGTTTCGATGTCAATTTTATTGCGGTATTCAAGCAAGTCGTCCGGAAAATATCAATAGAGACTTTAAACTCCAACGGTTGACCCCCGGTCGAGTTGAGCATACGGTATAATTCTTACATAAGATGTGGGATACAAGATAGGCGGTGTGAGATCGAAAGCCCTTGTCTTTTATCCCACATTTTGCATGGATAGGCAGACGTAAAAGGAATAATGTATGAAGGTCTTGAAGATTGATCACCTCGGCATTGCAGTAAAGAGTATTCGTGAAGGGAAAAACTTCTGGACCGATGTTCTGGGTCTTGAGTTTGCTGGCACGGAAACTGTTGAGGCCCAAAAAGTGACCACCGCTTTTTTCCCGATCGGTGAGAGCGAAATAGAACTACTGGAATCCACATCACCGGATGGGCCGATTGCCAAATATCTGGAGAAAAAAGGGGCAGGCATACAGCACATCGCTTTTCGGGTTGGAGATCTCGAAGCTGCCTTGCGGGAGTTAAAAGAAAAAGGGATTCGACTCATCGATGAAAAGCCTCGCCACGGGGCAGGTGGCGCCAGGATTGCATTTTTGCATCCAAAGTCAACCGGTGGCGTATTGGTGGAACTTTGCGAGAGGTAGACGAATACCTGTATCAAAAATGCGTCCAAAGTCCGATAGTCCCGCCCGCAAGCGGGATTTCACATCTTGACTACAAAAATTTATCCCCTGACCGGACCTCTTCATTGTGCTTTGTTTCGGAACATTATTTTGAGAATCGCTATAGCGGGACAAACCGGCAAATCCAATGTTTCGCCTTACCATAAAAACTGATCCAGATTTTTGAGATTGCTTTGAGTTGAACTTAACTCGCCTGGCTCACCGTTATTGCGACTTTGATATTTTAGCGGTCGCTCCATTGTGCATTATTACCCTTAATCCGGTCAAAGCCGTCCTCTTCATTTTGAAATCTTTTTTTGGCGTATTTTTTGTGTACGCTGATTGTGTGAAAAATTTATATTATTATAGTCATTGCAGGCAATTATAGAAAATTGGTGAAGGAGGTAAAATTCCATGATCGGCAAAACAATTGATGAATTGGAAGTGGGGGATTCGGCAAAATTTTCAAAAACCATTTCTGAATCGGATGTGTATTTATTTGCCGGCGTTACCGGCGATTTCAACCCGGCCCATGTCGATGAAGAATATGCCAAAGATACCTATTTTAAAACCCGGATTGCCCACGGCATGTTAACGGCCAGTTTTATCTCTACGGTTATTGGAACGATGCTCCCCGGCCCGGGATCCATCTATATGCGACAGGAGATTAACTTCCTGGCTCCGGTGAAGATCGGCGACACCATCACTGCCTGTGCCGAAATTTCAGAGAAAATTGCAGGTAAAAAAAGAGTTCGGATCAAAACGTATTGCATCAATCAAGAAGGGGAGACCGTTTTGGACGGTGAGGCCCTCGTCAGCCCGCCACGGCCTGCCTGAAGCAAACGATGGGAGTCGTATGGATCTTAGCCTCATCTCATTTTAGCCCGTGCTTTTTGCTTGGACACCTTTGTTGACAGAGCGTCAAAGAATAAATAAAGGTTTAGCGTTAACCCTGTAACAGGAGCTGGAACTCACCCTTATTTCCCCTTTGCTCACGGAGGAGGATCTATGAATCGGGAAGATGTCGTAAAAAAGATCAAAGATATGCTGTTGGATGGTAAAACCGCTCCCTGGAAAGCAGAAGAAATTTCGCTTCAGGAAGGGGTTCCAGTACCGGATAATATCACCGCCGCGGTCGCGGCCAGGCGCGCTTTTGTTGAAGAGAAAAGCGGGCATAAATTTCACCATATTGTTATGCCGGAAAAACCTTACCACGTGGGCTATCGATGTCCCAATGACGGAAGCTTATGGACACTCGCAGCAGATGACACTTACTTGCGCTGCGGCATGTGCGACACACCCCTGGAGATTTTGGCAGAAGGAGAGCGACATAAACCACTGGTCAATAATTACATCGGCGGCGTGGAAGATTACTACAGCTATGCGGGTGAAGTAAGCGTTAACGGAGATGTGAGTAAAACGTTTCAGAACATACTCTGCTGGGGGCCTGGTGTTGGCCATCTGGGTATCAGTGTCGGATGCTTTAAATTGAACAAGTATGGTCCCATCGAGGTTAAAGTTTCAGATTGGGGAATTGCGGCGCGCAATTTGTCGTTTGTGTTTGATACCGAATCCGAGCGGCAAAAAGCCAGAAATCTCATCCAGCAACAACTGCCGGAAATAATTTCCCGGATCACCCGTGCCCATCTCGCCGATTGGGGTGGCGAAATCGACAACGTGGATTTTCTCTACAAACAGCACCACAACGACCGTATTTTGCATTGCTGCTTTTATTCCCGATTTGAAAATCACCGCGGACACGGCCAAAATTCCCATGCGGCCGGCATGGCGAAGAATATCATCGATGATCTTTTCAGAACAAAAGGTATCACTTGCCGGTTGTCGGTCGTCGGCATGGGCAGGGATGGTGACCTCAAGCCCTCGCCAAGAAACAGGCGGGGGCGTTATGTGTCCGCCCAGCAATCCATTCCGATTGAGGATTATGAAAAAAGCATTGGTCGACCCATTGAAGATTTTCTTTCCTGGATCGATTTGGATTACCAGGGTGTAACGGAGGAGATCGGGTGGCAGGCTTACACCGGAATGGGCGGAGAAATTATACCGGCATTTTACCGGACCATGAAATGCAATCCGCGGCCGTATTTGGTGTCATGTTATCAGAAAGTATATGCCAAAACACGCGGCAATGACCTGATTTTTGGCGTCGAATTACCGAATGTAGAGGTGGGAATTACCTCTAGTCCCGAAGGAATTATCCCGCCTATGGCCAGGGAGGCCCTGAAAATGGCTGGTATCAGCCGTGCTAAAGAATATGCCGCGGCCGCGGCGGCCGTTACCCTTGCCGGAGAATTTAATTTCGCCACACTACATGTTCAGGAGAGGATGTATACTGGGAGATAGATATAAAATGGTTAAGCCCGTTAACCCGATGAGCCAGTTTTCCTCGACCACGGAATGACACGGAATATCATGGGGCTAAATATAAAATTGGTAAAATGTAACAATCAATAGGGATCTGACCATAAAAGAAATTACTCTGCAGGCCGGGGATGTAAAAATTCCCGGTTTTTTTTGTTTGACGGAAGGAAGCCGTCCCTTTCCCGTTGTTGTGGTTTTTCATGGCAATGACGGTTTTAAGCCCAATCATAACATTTTGTATTGACGGCAACAAAGTCAGATAATAAACAAACACCTATTGTCACTACTGGTCTGAAAGTTCGCGCGAAACTTGCTCATAAAAGCTATAACTATTACCTTGCTGATAAAAACTCGGAGGGTGGAAATATGGAGATCAACGAACCGGTAATAAAGCAAGATGAAATCCTCATACTTCAGGACAACCACTATAATATCGACAATGTTTGCATTGTCACAGGAGCCGGCACCGGAATCGGGCGGGCGATCGCTATTGCAGCTGCTGCCAACCATTTGATGACGGTTGGGTTGGACATCAATGAAGAAGAAGGAAAAAACACACAAAAAATGGCCCGGGAAATAGGCGGTCAGATGGTCTTTATAAAAACTGATCTTACTATTGATGAAGATGTAGAGCATGCTGTGACTGAAGCTGCCAAATTGGGAGCCATCAAATATCTGGCTAACGTTGCCGGAATCCAACATATAGACCCCATTGATAATTTTCCCATGGAAAAATATGATCTGATGCAGCGGTTGATGCTCCGCGCCCCCTTCTATCTTTCAAAACTCACCATTCCGCATATGAAGAAAAGCCCTGAAGGCATCGGGGTCATTGGGAATATGGCATCCGTACATGCGCACATCTGCACGGTTAACAAACCGGTCTACAATATCACCAAGTTTGGTCTGAGAGCACTTACTCAGTCCATCGCCGCCGAAGGTGAAGGGAAGATTCGATCTTTTTCGGTCAGCACCAATTTTGTGAAAACACCGCTTGCTTTAAAGCAGATTCCTGCCCAGGCGGAACAACGCGGTATTACGCAGGAAGAAGTAATGCGGGATGTGATGATGGGAAAATCCCGCATTAAGGAGATGATGTCTCCCGTTGAAGTTGCGAATTTATTTATTTTTGGTTTTTCTCGTTTTGCTAGATATCTCATCGGCGGAGATCTCCTCTTTGATGGGGGTGCTGTATTAACTTATTGAGAGATATCAGATTGGAAAGACAAAGATCAAGAAAGGGAAAGGCATTCTATAAGGAGAGACAAAATGAAAAAACGTAGAAAACTTGGCAGAGGCGTTGCGATCGTGGGCGCCGGTATGTCCAAATTCGGCATGTTTGCGGATAAAAATTCAAAAGATTTATTCGCCGAAGCTTTCAATGAGATGCTGGCATCGATCGATAAGGGTGTTGATCCCGGTGAGATAGATGCACTTTACCTCGGAAATTTCTCCAATGATTTTTTTATGCACCAATCCCATTGGGGTCCCATCATAACTGATTTGATCGGTATAACACCGAAGCCGGCAACACGCACGGAAGGCGCATGTGCTTCCAGTGCGCTCGCTTTTCGGGAAGGTGTGTTTGCCATTGCCTCCGGATTTTATGATATAGTCCTGGTGGGTGGACTGGAGGAAATGTCTAAACGAAGCACTGAAGAGGTTGCCGAAGGACTGGCTCTGGCCACGGTTCCTTATGAAGGCACCGCTGGATTTACTTTCCCGGGAGTATTCGGTGCGATTGCTACGGCCTATTTTGCAAAATACGGTGCCAATCGGGAACACCTGATGAATGTAACCATAAAAAGTCACAGCAACGCACCTTTGAATCCGAAAGCCCAGTTTCCGCTGACCATCAGGGACATGATGAACAAAAAGATCGAGAGCGCAAAGAAAAAGGGCGTCGACACACCCCAGTGGTCGGATGAAAAGGATTTTTTAAAAGATCCGCGGGCAAACCCGGTCGTTGCATGGCCGATGCATCTGTATGACTGCTGCCCCATCAGCGACGGTGCCAGCTGTATGCTGCTGGTGGCCGAAGATATCGCCAAAAACTTCACGGATGACCCCATATATCTTGCCGGAATGGGCCAAGGAAGTGGCAGAGGACTGCATGCTTGCGATGACCTGACCTACTTTGAAGCCACCCGATATGCGGCCAAAGAAGCATACGAGATGTCCGGTTTGAAACCGAATGATGTTCAATTTGCGGAAGTACACGACTGTTTTTCGATAGCTGAACTGCTTCATATCGAAGACCTTGGCTTTTTCGAACCGGGGGAGGGATACAAAGCAGTAGCCGACGGGTTAACCCGCTTAGATGGATCTAAGCCGATCAACACATCCGGAGGGCTCAAGTGCAAAGGCCACCCTGTGGGAGCCACCGGGATTTCTCAGCTTTATGAGATATGGACCCAGCTTAAGGGAAAAGCCGGCAACCGACAAATACCCATCAGCGACTTGCGTGTTGGCGGGGCACACAATCTCGGGGGTACGGGGGGTACCTGCACGTTTACGATCCTTGAAAGGAGATAACTTTTTTCGGGTTCCCGCCTTCGCCTCAAGGGCTGCCGCGCGGTACCCAGAGTTCAGAGTTCAGAATATATAAAGGTGTCAGGTTTCGGGTGTCAGGTATCAGCGCAACAATTTGCATTGGTTATTGCTGAAACCTTTAGACTTTTACTCTGAACGGTGAACGCTGAACCTTTGAATCTTTGCGAAAGGAGATAGCCAGATGGAAGAAAGACCTTTCAGTGACATATCATTCGAGAAATATTTAAATGAAGAAAAATTGATGGGAAACCGGTGTAAGCAATGCAACGCACTATTTATACCGCCGCGCCCGATCTGCATTGCCTGTCACAGCACGGATATGAACTGGGTTGAGATGTCGGGCAAAGGCAAACTCAGCGCCTATACCTGCATATCCATCGGGCCCTCTTTCATGCGCGCAGAAGGTTATGATCGCCACAATCCTTATTGTTCGGGGGTGGTGGAACTGGAAGAAGGTGCGCGGGTCGATGCCCGGATTGAAGGTGTTGACCCCAAAGAGCCCGAAAACATAAATGTTGGTATGTCCCTAAGGGTTAAGTTTCTGCATCGGGAGGATCATAAAACCTATTTGGCCTTCGAACCGGTATGATGCCGTCAGCCCCACTTGGTGGGGTTTAAAAAAGTCAGGTTGTTAGAATTAATTAATTCGTAGGGTAACATACTGATGGAGTGTTGGAGTATTGGAGTACTGGAAGAGGAAATAATAATTGATACGCCAACACTCCAGTACTCCATTACTCCAGTAGCTTTAACCTTGTTGTCACCGATTTAATTCAATGTTTAGCCAAGACTGTATTCGGCAAAACCTCTGATGAGATTTTCACATCACGGCGCCGATGTGCCAGGGTACGAATTCATGGTCTCCAAAGCCTAAAAGTTCACTTTTGGCCTTCTTGCCGGAGGCCACTTCCAGGATTAATTGAAAAATTTCCCGGCCCATTTCCCGGATGGTGGCTTTACCGTCGATGATGAGGCCACAGTTGATATCCATATCATCTTTCATGTGTTGATACATTGACGTGTTTGACGCCAGTTTAATTGTAGGCACCGGTTTAAAGCCGCAGACCGTACCACGACCGGTAGTAAAGCAAATGACATTGGCACCTCCCGCCACCATTCCGGTAATGGAAGTTACGTCATACCCCGGTGTATCCATAAAGATGAAACCCTTGGACGACACCGGTTCGGCGTATCTGTAGACTTCCACCAGATTCGTGGTCCCGCCTTTGGCGGCGGCACCCAGAGATTTTTCGAGAATCGTGGTCAAACCGCCGGCTTTGTTGCCGGGGGTGGGGTTGTTATTTATTTCGCCTCCCAGATTGGACGTATACTTTTCCCACCATTTTATGCGCGCTATTAATTTTTCCCCGACCTCGCGGTTAACAGCCCGTCGGGTCAGCAGATGCTCGGCACCGTAAATCTCAGGGGTTTCACTTAAGATAGCTGTGCCGCCATGACGAACGAGCAGGTCTACGGCTGCACCCAGTGCCGGGTTGGCGGAAATGCCCGAGAAAGCGTCTGATCCGCCGCATTCCAAGCCCAGTATAATATGACTGGCCGGCACAGAAGTCCTTTTCACTCGGTTGACTTCCGGAAGCATTTGCCGCACCCTGTTTATTCCTTGGCGCACGGTTTCCTTTGTACCTCCCGCAGTCTGAATATTTATGACGTTCAGCAGAGGACTTGACTTTAGATTCATATTTTCCAGCAGACAGTCGACCAAGTTAACTTCACACCCGAGGCCTACCAGAAGGATACCACCGAAATTCGGATGGCGAGCATATCCGGCCATGGTGCGTTGCAGCAGATCGAAGCCCTCGCCATCAGAGGCCATGCCGCAGCCGGTTGCGTGTCCGAGCGCAACGACACCGTCTACATGCGGAAAATCCACCAAGTCCTCTTCATTGAATGCATCTGCTATAAAGCGGGATACACTGGCTGAACAATTGACCGTGGCCAGGACTCCGATATAATTGCGCGTCGCCGTTCGTCCGTCGGCCCGAACAATACCCGTAAAATTGGCCCGATCCCTTTCGGACAGGAGCTCGGTTGGGCGGATGTCAGTGCCAATTTTATAGTCGCGGGTGAAGGCCCGTAATTCAATGTTGTGAGTGTGAACATGATCTCCAGGTTTAATGGGGCTTGAGGCAAAGCCGATAATTTGTCCGTACTTGAGCACCGGCTCTCGGGTGTTTATTCTGCGGGTTGCAACCTTGTGCCCGGCTGGAATATGAGCCCTGGCTGACAAATTATCACTTCCGATCAAATTTCCCGGATCAAGGTCAACCAAAGTGACGCCTACATTATCCCGTTCATTCAGGTGGATTATCGGTGGTTTCGTTGTGTTCATGTGCCCTCCTTGACGGTGGCGGAACAGTGGAATCTGACCCATGTGGCTTTCACTATTATTCTAATCCCGAAGCCTCGCGAATACTCCGGGCTATGGCCGATACGTCTTCATCACCATAACCCCGTGCAATCAGACCGGTTTCAATCTGCTCCACAAACGCCGTTGCGGGGAGGTTTACACCCAGCTCACGGGCTGTATCCAAGGCAATCCGCAGATCTTTGTAGTGCAGCCTTACGCGAAACCCCAGCGGGTAGGAGTTGTTGATCATGTTGTCGGATCTGTTGGACAAAATCCACGAGCTGGCTGCCCCACCGCTGAGGGCCTGAACGATCTTGGGCATGTCGAGGCCGGCTTTTATACCCAGCGCCAATCCTTCTGCAAGGGTTAAGTACGTGCCGGAAATGATGATTTGGTTTATGGCCTTGGTGATCTGACCGGCGCCAATCGATCCGACGTGGGTAATGGTTTTTCCCATGGCTTCAAGTATCGGCATGACTTTATCTACTTCAGCCGCTTCCCCGCCCACCATTATCGTCAGGGTTGCCTTTTGAGCCCCTTCTGAGCCGCCGGAAACCGGGGCATCCAGCATCTTAATTCCTTTTTGTCCCAGTTTTTCAGCGATACGGCGGGTAGCTATAGGACTGATGGTCGACATGTCCACAACGATTGTCCCCGGTTGGGCGCCATGAATAACACCGTTGTCTCCAAGGATTATCGACTCGACATCAGGGGTATCGCTGACGCAGGTGATAACAACATCGGCCCCGCTGGCGGCTTCTTGAGGCGATGCTGCTCGTTGGGCACCCGCTTGTGCCAGGGTTTGTTCTTTTTCTCTGGTGCGATTGTGCACGGTGACTTCATGGCCAGCTTTCAGGATATTTTGGGCCATTGGGCTGCCCATGGTTCCCATGCCGATAAATGAGACCTTCATTTTTTATCCTCCCTTTCTTTTTCGCGCAATTTTTTTCTTATGATTTTGCCGGTGGCTGTCATCGGAAGTTCCGCGACAAACTCGATCTCCCGCGGATATTCGTGGGCGGCTAATCTGTTGCGGATAAAATCCTGGATTTCATCTTTGAGATTTTCTTTGACATCGGCCTCCGGCTTAAGAACAATAAAGGCTTTGACGATTGTTCCCCGCACATCATCCGGGCTTCCCACCACTGCTGCCAGGGCTACAGCCGGGTGCTTTATCAGACAATCTTCGATCTCGCCGGGTCCGATTCTGTATCCCGCGCTGGTAATCAGGTCGTCTTCTCGACCGACGAACCAGAAATAGCCATCCTCGTCTTTGCGGGCCATATCACCGGTCAAATACCAATCCCCAACGTATTTTTCCCTGGTTGCATCCGGATTTTTCCAGTATTCCAGGAACATGACCGGATCAGGGTGTTTGATCCCGACGTTGCCGGTTGTGCCGGTAGGCAGAAAATTACCGTCATCATCCACAATTTCTACTATGTGGCCCGGAATAGTTTTTCCCATGGAACCCGGTCTGATCTCCATAATTTCAGCGCAATTCCCCACCACCAGATTGACCTCGGTTTGTCCGTAAAATTCATTGATGTTAATACCCAGGGTTGTCCGGCCCCAATCGAGGAGCTCTTTTCCTAATGTTTCACCGCCACTGGCAACCGTTCGCAGATTGTATTTGTGCCGTTTATAGGGGTCTTTTACTTGGCGCATCATTTTAAGGGCAGTAGGAGGGATAAAGCTATTCCTAACGCCATGTTTGGCCATTAGGTGGAAAGCATATTCCGGATCGAATTTTTTGGCCCGATAGGCCAGTACCGGTATCCCATGATACCAGCTTGGCAGAAGAACATCGGTGAGTCCTCCGAGCCAGGCCCAATCCGCCGGCGTCCAGAAGAGATCATCTTCTTTGGGGAAGAAATTGTGAGGGAATTCCACCCCGGGGATATGACCCAGAAGCATTCGATGGGGATGAAGCGCACCTTTAGGGGGGCCGGTTGTGCCCGAGGTATAGGCTAAAAGCGCCGGGTCATCAGAATGGGTTTTTACCGGTGTGAATTCGACGGAAGCTTTCTCAAGAGCCTCCCAAAAGTCGATAACCTGGTCTCGTTTTCTGCCCCGGGCCACAAAAATCCGCTTTAGTTTGGGAAGTCTATCCTTTATTTCAAGAATTTTGTCCAGGTTGGCCTCATCGGTGATGACACCCTTTGCTTCACTGTCGGTCAGGCGGAATTCCAAGGCATCGGGGCCAAATAGTGTGAAAAGGGGAATGGCGATTCCGCCGATTTTGTAAACGGCTATATGCGCGATGCCTGTTTCCGGGCACTGCGGAAGAAGAATCCCAAAACGATCTCCAGCTCCGATTCCATTAGCCTGCAGGGTATTGGCGAATTGGTTGGATAGCCGCTTCAATTGCCAGAAAGTGTACTTTTCAACCCGGCCCTTCTCATTTTCGTAGATCAGTGCCAGCCGATATCGCTGATGGGCGTGTTTATCGCAAACATCGACTCCCATATTATAGTACTCGGGAATCTTCCATTTAAAAGCTTTGTACACTTCGCCATAGGAGTTGCCTGGTTTAAGCATCATCCTTACACCTCCTTTCCTTCAGCGGCTAGTCCGGCATCCTACAAACAAGTTACAAAATTGAAGAGTTCGCTGTAGCAAGCCACAGAGAATCTTCCCCTGAAGGGAATTTTATCATTTTAGATTTAGATTCGCTCGCTAACCGCGCAGCAAACTGCGAGGAATAGTCTCGCTATTGCAGGGCCAGCAAAAGGTTTGAAAGGTTTTTGTGAGTACCATTGAGCATTTTGGGTTAAAGACGCCGGCTGCAGCGGGGCGTAAAATCCGCCGGAGGCGGATGAAAATCAAAAGCTGTCTGAGTGCCGAGGCCCGCAAGGCGGGCCGAGGTCGAGTTCTTTTGATAGGCAAGCTCTGGCGTCCCCAAAATGATCGCCGGCGTGAGCAAAAGGCTGTCAAACCGCTGTAAGACTTTTTAAACTTATTCCTGGGACATGACACTGCTAGATAAAAATTTTATCCGGATTCATCAAACCTTTCGGGTCAACCAGTTCCTTGATTCGCCGCATGAGATGATAACTTTGGCCGTGTTCCACTTCCATGAATTTACGTTTGCCGATGCCGATGCCGTGTTCTCCGGTGCATGTTCCCCCCAACTCCACGGCCCGCATAACGATGTGATGGTTAATATCTTCTAACACCTGCCAGTCATCCTTATTTTGCGGATCACCCACCAGCACGACGTGCAGATTGCCGTCACCGGCATGGCCAAACACATAGCCGATGGCGTTTTGTTTGTCTACCAAATCCTGCGAAAAAACCACCATTTCCGGATAGCGGGAGATCGGGATAGCTGCATCCACGATGAGGGTTTCCTTGCCGGGATGCGCGCGATGGATTGTCTCCCAGGCTTCATGACGGGCGCGCCAAAGCTCTTCCCGCTTGCTTTCCTCCACGCCGAATTTAACGTCGACGGCACCGCAGTTTTCACAGATTTCCCTGGTCATGTTGGCAGTTTCTTGCAAGGCAGTCTTGCTGATACCATGGAATTCACAAAAAAGCGACGGTGATTCAGAAAGCCCCAGTTCTTTTTCAGTGTTCATCAGCTTTATTAAACCGGGCGTAAGAAGCTCGAGAGCTGCCGGTTCTAAACCGGATCCCATCATCAGCGCGACAGCGGCTGAGGCATTCTCCAGTTGATTAAAAGCGATGGTGGCCGCCAGATGATGGGCCGGGATGCCGGTTAACCGCAGCGTTGCCTCGGTTACAATCCCTAATGTTCCTTCGGAGCCGACAAAAAGACGAGTCAAATCATAGCCCGAGGAAGATTTGGGGGCCTTGCACCCGGTGTGAATTGCTTCTCCGTCTGGCAGAACGATCGTCAGCCGCATCACATAGTCTTTGGTTGCGCCGTATTTCACCGTTTGAACACCGGAGGCGTTGTTGGCAATCATCCCTCCGATGGTGGCATCGGCTCCGGGATCAACCGGGAAAAACAAGCCATGCTTACCTGCCTGGCGGTTTAATTCTTTTCGCAACACACCGGGCTGAACGTCAGCCTGCAGATCCGCAGGCCGGATTTCCAGTATCCGATCCATCCGGGTTGTGTCGATAACCAGACCGCCTCTCGTCGGTACCGGATTACCCTCGGTACTGGTTCCGGCACCCCAGGGCGTGACCGGAATCCCGTGTTCATAGGTCCAGGCGAGAATTTTGGCAGTTTCTTTTGTGGTTGTTGGCCATATGATTCCCGCCGGAAGCGTCCCTTGATGGAATGAAATATCGTGGAGGTGAAGTTTGCGGTTTGATTGACCCATGGAGAAGCGATCAGGCGGCACGAAAGAAGATAAAGTTTCGATTTGTCTTTGGGAAAATTCTTTCATTTTTTTCTCGCATACTGGGTTTTGAATTTTTGGCTTGCCAGGAGGTTCAGCAAGCAAATATCAGACAGCAGAGATTATCACGCAATTTATAGACCAGAACCGATTTTTGAGTATCACGCTACGATTTTGCTATAGGGATTGCATAAGGACCTTCAGCGATAAAAGCGATGGTGGGTTTTTGCCCGTTGAATCTGGGATGATGTCCAGCGTAGGTTACGGCGTTTTGAAACATGGCGGCGGCCTTTTCCTTCATGGAGCCAAAATCTTGATCTTTTTCGATAAAATCGTGTCCGCTTATTCCCGGGATGATTTTAAAATCTTCCTCGGGTATTTGTGGGGCGCAGTATATAAGACCGTCTTCACCAACTTTGCGAATGGGTTTTCCCCACATTTCAGGTTCCCACTGATCCTTTGTAAAAATCCAGTCCGGGTGTTTTAAAATAGAAATATATCCATCCGGTCCCAGGATTTTAAAAAGATGCAGTAGTGTTTTGTATTCCCGGGAGCCGATTGGTTCGGCATCACAGTTATTGGCAACCATAACGATCAGGCCGTTTTCTTTGACAGCAGGCATGGCATTGACCGCTGCCTTAACACTTTGATAATGATCTCTGCCCACATAACTGCCATTCGTCAAAACCACATCATACGGCACATCAATCGGGATTTGGACAAATTCCCGCATGGCCTCAAAAGCGGCAAGGTGAGCTTCAACCAGATCCCCGGCAAAAACTCCGGTGATGCACAACTTGTTGTCAAGGGTTGTGCTGATCATAAAGTCAACCCCTACCGTTTCAGCAACCTCTAATGATTCCTCATGACATGGATTCCCATCAAGTATTAAATTGGTCGCATTGGGATGCTCGAGAAAATCCACACCGTGAAACTTCTGAATGGTTTTGGTGTTCACCAGGGCCGGGCACACCGCTTTTCTTCCGCCGGACACCCCCGCCATAAAATGGCTTTCCACAAGTCCTGTTATTATTTTAACATCGGCGTTGTAAAAGGTTTTATTTAGATATACGTCGGTCCCTCTTTTGGTGTGAGCAGCCAGGACCAGGGACGACATATCCTCACAGTTATGGTCCACAATTAGATAACTATCCACCACATCCTGGCCATACATACGAATTCTTTCTTCCAAAGTACTCGGGCGATGCATACCGTTGCCGATCACAATGACGATGTTGTCACGCTTCACTCCGGTCTGCTCGATGATCTTAAAAAGGGGCAGTAAGATGCCGTTTTCTCCGCTGTATGGTGCCGGGCGGGTAATATCAGAGACCGTGACACAAACGTTTAACTCGTCCACAGGCTTGCCTTTTGACTGAATGATTTCAGGCAACGTGGGCGATCCGACGGGATTGTTTAATGCATTTGAAATTTCATCTGCCGAATGGGTAAGGCACGGCATTCTTTTCATGTGAAGAACATCAGTTTGCGGGGGAACAGAAACATCAAAAAATTCATCCCCGAACTCGACGCTGATTTTCTTCCAGTCTCTGATATCAACATTTTTTATAATCTCTAATATGTTATCATCCATAACTTCCTCCGAATTTTTGTGCACCGTTCAGGGTTCCAGGTTCAATGTTCAAGGTTAAATATGGATGTCATCATTATTTAACCCCGGAACCCTGAACCGTGAACATTAAAACTTTATCTTTATCCTTTTGCTTTTTCAATCCGGATGCTGGTTCCGTCGGTTACATCAGTGAAAACAGTGGCATCCCCTTCGATCTGGCCGAAAACGTTGACGGCGCTGGCAGGCCTGATCTCATTGCCGCGGCTGACCGGAGTCTTTCCGAAAAAAATACAGAAGGCATGTCCGGAGGGCCAGTAACCTAAGTGTCCCATATCAACAGTTTCACGTGCGTCATCGGCTTGACCGAGATGCACCGGTATCCCAAAATAAATCTCCTCACCCCAAGTGTTGACCTGGGCCTCAATCGGTAAAGCATCCCAGATGGCGTCGGCAGTTGAATTGTCGAACAGCTCTGCCGTTGCCGAGATTTCTGCCGCGGTTATCCGAAGACGACGCATACAAACCTCCTTTTTTAGGTTCCCTAGTTAAATATTTTTCGCCCCAGTTGAACAAATAATAAGTTCAACCCCTGCGCGAGCTACCAGCCTTACGGCACCGGCGCTGTAAAAATTTAACGGGGCAAGCAGCGTTCAAGGTTCAAAGGTTAAAAGGTGGTGATCTATCTGCCTTTGGTTACAGATTCTTCTAATTGGTCATTTTCACTCGTCTATTATTATAGGTGGGGTCGATTCTATGAAAGCATCATCATTTTGTTATGCTTTGGTTAGGGTTTTTCAACCCTGAATCCTGAACCCGGAACCTTGAACCTTGAACCCTGAACCTTCAACCTAAACTCTTATTCCATGGCCTCAATAACCAGTTGGGTCAGGTCTTTTACAACCAGATCGGTTTTGGACCTTTTGGCCCGAGTTTCCATGGTGCGAACGCACTGTTGGCATGCGGTCAGAACCGTATCTGCCCCCACCGCCTTGATGGAAGCGAGTTTCGTCTGGGCAACCTGGGCAGAGAGGTCGGGATCGGTCATTTCCACGTTCCCGCCCCCACCGCAGCATACGGAGAATTTCCGGTTCATGGGGAGTTCCACAAATTCAAGACCGGGAATGGCTTTGATAATTTCTCTGGGTTCCTCATAAACACCGGTATTTCTGCCGAGATCGCAAGGATCGTGATAGGTTGCAACGCCTTTGATGTTTTTATTGAATTCAATTTTTTTGTCTTTTATCAACTCCAGGATCAATTGGCTGGCGTGCATCAGCTTGGCATCTGATTTATAAAAATGGTGCCAGGTGTGGTAGCAGGACGGACATGTGAAAACGATGGTCTTGGCACCCACCTTCGCAACCTTCTTTAGATTATGGTCTTTCATGGCTGCCAGTTTCTCGGGCATGCCTGCACCAATAAGCGGAAAACCGCAACACCACTCTTCACCACCCAGAATTGTAAAATCCACACCGGCTGACTGCATAATTTTGGCCATGTTGGCCGGAATTTTTTGAACCATGGGGAAAAATGAGGCGACACAGCCCACGAAGAACACAACGTCGGCCGTCTCCTTTTCAAAAGCATCCTCAGGAAGTTCCTTAATGAGTTCCTGCCATTCAGCTCGATCCTCTTGATCCTCGTCCGAAATGTTGTGGCTTTCCTCCAGGATTTTCACCAAGCGCTTCGCCACTTTCGGATAAAATCCTGCATCTACCTGACACTCGCGGTTCTGAAAGATGAGATCCTTTGTTTGGACACTGGACAGACAGACGGCCGTACAGGCACCGCAACCGAGGCAGGTAAAAATGGCTCTTTCCGTATCCTCATTCAATTCCAGCTTATTTTCAATGGCAAATCGAGTGATGGCATTTCGGCCCCTGGCAGAATACGATTCTGCTTTTTTGACCAGATAGGTGGGGCAACTGGGCAGGCAAAATCCGCACTTGTTACATTTGGCCACCTCGTCATATGACAATTTTTTTAACTGTACGATGTTCATTGATGCCACCTTCTCGGCCTAAATTGAGCGGTTCCGGGTTCCCCGTTCAAAGTTCAAGGTTATGAAAACATTAAACCGCAGTTTATTTCTGCCTGCTTTGAGACAGCTGCAACAATCAATCAATAGGTGAATTGACAACCGTCACGGGGTTCTCCCTAACTCCTTGTTATTGTCATTGCTCAACCTTGAACCGTGAACCGCTTAACCCAGGTTCTCATAAACATAATGAATGAAGTTTTTAAAGCCCTTCCACGAAACGGCCCGGACTCATAATACCTTTGGGATCCAGCTGATCCTTGAGTCGCTTCATGACCACGAAATCGAAACCGATTTTTCCCCATATCCTGAGGTTGCTCTTTACATCAGCGGGTGCGCTTTGAATGACCAGGTTGCCATCAACCTCCTGGCAGTATGCCAGCAGTTGATTCATTGCTTCTACCGCTTTATCCGTTGCGGAAGTGTCATTGTTATCAACGAGCAGGCCGGTAAAGCAAATGCCGTTTCCGGCATGGGCCTGAACAATGTAATCAAGATTTGCTTCAGAAAAGATAGACTCCCCTGATGCAATGATGTTTTTCCACATGGAAAGCGGATAATTCAGCTTAGCCTTTATGAAACCGGAAAATTTTTTGTCGAGTGTTGCTGAAAGATTGCTCATGGCCAGCCAGAACGAGCGGTGATCCTCCTCCTCAAAAACGGCATTGGCCCCGGCCCCAGCCTCTTTGGCCATGTTCAGCATTTCTATTCGCATGCGATCAACGGCCGGTTCAAAGGCTTCGAGGGCGATAGCCGCCACGTAGCCGTTTGAACCGAAATCGGGTTTATCGTCGAGGGACAAATGGCCGAAAGCCTCACCGTTCATTATTTCAACCGCAGCCGGCAGGAGACTGGTTTCAAAAATGCGCCCCGCAAAAGCGGATGCATCGGAAAAGTTAGCAAAGGAAACCAGAAGCGTTTCCATTTTTTCCGGCAAGGGGAGCATTCTTAGGGTCGTTTCGCACAGGATGCCAAGAGTTCCCATGGAGCCCACCATCAGTTTGGAGACGTCGTATCCGGAAACATTTTTTACGGTTTTTCCCCCTGACCCCAAAACATCTCCGTTCGGAGCCACGACCCGGATCCCTATGATGCAATCCCGGGGTAGATTATAGAGAAGCCGCCTGGGGCCGGTGGAATTGGTAGCGATAATACCGCCAATGGTCGCTTTGTCGGCGTAAGGAGGATCAATAGGTACAAAGCAGCCGCTGTGGGACCTGTCCGAACAGATAATCTCATCCCCTTCTGCTTCAAGGTCACCCAGGGGCAAATAACACCGGTCTTCCTGTGTTGCCAGCCGTGCCTGGATGTCCCTGAACTTGACGCCCGCTTCCACAGTCATGGTCAAATTTGATGTATCCACGTCCAGCATGTGGTTCATACGGGAGGTACAAACGACCAGGTCCAGTTTACGAGGCGGGTTTCCCATGGCCATTTTAGTTCCACTTCCGCGGGTCACGATAGCCAGGTTCTCTCGATTTGCAAATTTAACTACTTCGGATATTTGATCGGTGTTTTTTGGGAATACCACCGCCCTGGGGACTACATTATCCACGGTATATTGCGCTGTGATTTTCGGCTCGGTTTTTACATGCGCTTCACCCAGAGTTTCAGAAAGGTTTTTGAATTTTTCTGTGTCGTCTACCACATCAAAACTCCTTATCCTGAATAAAAAAGGATCAGAGTTCAAGGTTCAATGTTGAAATAAGGATGGTATCCGCTTCTTAACCTTGAACGTTGAACCTGGAACGTTGAACGGATAACGGTCTATGAATTTGCGGGAATCATCTTCCCCGGATTTATGATGTCATCGGGATCAAAAGCCCTTTTGATTTGGCGCTCGAATTCAAGGTCGCATTCATTGAAGATAAAGGCAGTCTCTTTCAACTTCTCCATCCCCACACCATGTTCTCCGCTGATGGTTCCGCCGGCATCCGCACAGGCTTTTAAAATTTCTGTCGATGCTTTAAGCACACGGCTGCGCTCGTCTTCATCCCGTTCATCAAACATAATAAGAGGGTGGAGGTTTCCGTCTCCTGCGTGAAATACATTTCCGATGGGAAGATTGTACTTTTTGCCGATTTCAATAACCTGATTTAGGACCTCCGGTAGCTTGGTCCGGGGAACCGTCCCGTCACAGCATAAATAGCTTGGCCTTACCTGTCCTACGGAACCAAAGGCTCCTTTGCGGCCGGCCCAGAGTACGTTACGTTCTGCCTCGTCTTTAGCCAACCTCACATCCCGAACATGGTTCTGCCTGCAAATTTCCACAATTTTGCTGGCATTATCATCCATTCCCTCCGGCATGCCATCCAGTTCGATGATGAGAACGCAGGCGGCATCCAAGGGATATCCCACTTTGATGGTCTCCTCCACGGCCCGCATTACGGTGTTGTCCATCATCTCTAAGGTGGCCGGGATGATACCTTCTGCGACGATGGCAGAAACCGTGTTGGCTCCGTCTTCAATAGCGTCAAATATGGCCAGCAAAGTCTTGACTGATTCAGGTGCCCGTTCAAGTTTCAGGATCGCTTTGGTTACCAGGCCGACAGTTCCCTCGCTACCCACAACAAGGGCGGTGATGTCGTAACCGGCATTATCCCGAGCCTTTCCTCCGGTATTGATCACGGTACCGTCGTTGAGGACTACCTCCAGACCCTGCACGTGGTTTGAGGTGACGCCGTATTTGAGGCAATGGGGACCCCCCGAATTCTCGGACACATTGCCGCCAATGGTAGATACTTTTTGACTGGCAGGATCCGGTTGATATACGAATCCTTTCTTTAACACCTCGGTTTGTAAATCCAGGGTGATGACACCCGGCTGCACTGTTGCCGTCCGGTTGGCATAATCAATTTCCAGGATGCGGTTCATACGGGAAAAATGAACGACGATGCCGCCTTTGATGGGTACTGTACCCCCCGTCAGGTTGGTGCCTGATCCCCGACCGAGAATCGGTATCTTTTCTTTGTATGCCAGCGCCATGATTTTTGACACTTCCTCGGTGGAATCCGGTAAAACTACTACATCGGGCTTTGCCTTATCGAGAGAAGCGTCATAGCTGTAAAGCATGAGATCCATTTCAGAGGAAAGGACATTATCGGGACCCACTATTTCATTGAGACTGGCGATGAGCTTTTGTTTGTCCATGAAGAAATTCTCCTGTTATGGTCTCTTAAAAATCAGTTTTGTACATTTTGTAGCAAAATTTGTTCTACACTCATGAAAAGCCATAAGTGATAGAGTATTTGGTGTTTAGTATTTAGTGTTTGGTTTTTGTGATTTCGAAACACTAAACATCAAACACAATACACATTTCCTTGAAATGATGTCTGTTTCTATTCCGGTGATAATACTTACCTTTATGCTCCGGCTTATCCGGGCTATATTACTCACATATTTTTTATCTTTTCCAACTCTCCGTCCCAGGCGGCCTCGAGGATCGGTGCCATAAACTCATCCACCAAATCGGCATTAAGCGGAACCGGCATATTCTTTAGCTTCATTTCCAGTTGTGGATCCTTTGCAGCGGTGAGGCAGCGTTCGATGTGTTCTTTCCCGACGCCCTGGACGTCGCGCAGGCATGTGGGAAACCCGACGAACCTGCTGAACTTAATCATACCCCGGGCCACTGCCAGTCCCAATTCACGGCCGGACAAGGCATTCACATCTTCATCAATATAGCCATACTTACTATAAATGGCCCCGATTGTCTGTAATTTCTTTTCGATAGCCGGAGCAAAAAATACCGTGTAATAGGGGTTCATCAGCGCACAGGCACGGCCATGGGTAAGCACATCCACCAGGGAGAAGCTGTTGAGATGCGGACCGGAAGTGCCGCCGATCATGATGGCGTAACCGCCTAAATCGGTGCCCAATCCCATAAGTGTTCTCGCCTCCCTGTCGCCAGGGTCTTTTTTTACTTCTGTGAGACCTTTGATAAGGGCTTCGATTCCAAGCTCAGCCACCTGGCGGGCTTGATTCTCTATTTCGGGAACCGCGCCGAAGTAAACCTCCAAACAGTGGGCAATCCCATCAAAGCCTCCGTCCAGGGTCAGACTCATTGGCTGAGAGGTTGTCACGTCATAATCGAAAACACAACGCGGCGGTATTATAGCCTCGTCCACAATCAGTTTCTTCTGACCGGCCACGGGATCCGTTATATTGGAATACTTGGTCAAATGGGCACCCGAGCTGGCGGCCATCATAATGGCTATCACGGGCATAATGGTGCGGCCCGATTCTTGACACACTTTGGTCACCTGTCCAACGCCGAAAAATGGATCGATTTCGGGCTGGATATCACCTAAAGAAGCAAGGGTAGCGGCTGCCTTGGTGGCGTCGATACCGGAACCGCCGTCTCCGACGACTAATACGTCGGGCTTTTTGTGCATGATATGGCTGTGAATCCGGTAAACATCCACAAATGGCGCATTTGGTGCTGCAGATCTTACGACATCTACCACATTTACACCGGCTTTATCCAGAGATTTTAAAATTCGGTCTTTGGTTGTCTGAAACCATTCTTCTTCTATCGGCCCAACAAACATGGCGTTATTACCGAATTCAGCGGCGAATTTTCCGGGTGCTTTATCCAATACGCCGCTGCCGAATGCATATGAATCCCCCTTAAATTCTTTTAGCAACGCCGAAGCTTTAGTTATTAAGTCTGACATGTCTGTTTTCCTCCCGTTATTCTCAAAGTTACAAATATCAAAAGCTATTCAAATTCTCTGATGGCATCAATAGAAACGCCCATGGAACAATCCGTATCCTTTTCGAGAATAATATCGATAACATATGGAATGCCGGCATCAACACCCCGCTTCAATGCCGCCTTAATTTCGCTAGGATCGACAACACGCTCACCGGCGGCGCCACAGGCTTCTGCAAACTTGACAAAATTAAATCCCCGGCCCTCATTTTCCGGGATATACGCGACCTCACCCGGCTCCAAACTACCAACGGCGCTGCTTGTTCCACCTTCTGCCAGCTTGGGCAGTTCTTCATATGTGCACTCCTGATAGCAGTCATAGCATATTTGGACTTCGTATTCCATTTCATACATGTACTTTTCCGCTTGTCGAATGAGACCAAGATACCCGTTGTTGAGCACGACAATTAGAAAAGGAACCTTGTACATCACAGCCACGGGCAGTGCGTCCATACAGAATTGAAATCCAAAATCACCCACAACGGTCACTACCTGCTTGTCGGGACGGGCGATCTTGGCACCGATGGATGCGGGCATATCCCATCCCAGCGGTCCGGCGCCTCCGCAATCCAGATAGTGCCGCGGTTTTGTAATTTTCTGCAACTGACCGGACCAGATCTGATTCAAACCGATACAGGTTACAAAGACCGTTTCTTCATCAAAGAATTCATTAATTTCCTTGAACACTCTTTGCGGTTTAATGGGAATATCATCATAATCTGTTTTTCGTTCCAATTCGGTCCTAATCTGCGGAATCTTGAGACCAACAGGCCGGGGCTTTATCTTGCGCTGTTCGATTTCTTCTAATAGAGCCTGCAATGTCAGTTTTGCATCGGCGCAAATGCCCAAGTCCGGGGTGATATTTTTGCCCAGCTGTCCGGGATCGACATCCACGTGAATAAATTTTCGATTACCTTTATACACGTTTATATCACCCGTATGACGGTCATTGAATCGCGCCCCGACAGCAAAGACGAGTGTCGAATCGAGAAATACCTTGTTGCCGGACGGCGTATTACACTGGATGCCGACCTGACCGGCCATTAGGGGATGGTTCCACGGCATCCCGCTTTTGCCCATATAGGAGGCAACCACGGGAATCTGCAGTGCTTCGGCCACCGCGCGGAATTCATCGCATGCATCGGCAAGAATCACACCGCCGCCAAGCAGCATAACCGGTGCTTCAGCCTCCAGTATCATGTCCAAGGCTTTGACAACCTGTTTCCGGTTGGGCGGGGTATGCAGGATGGGCAAGGGTACATCTGTTTCCGGGTCATATTCGATCATTTCTTTTTGGACATCCAGCGGCAAGTCGATCAGGACCGGTCCGGGCCGACCCTCTTTCATAATTTTGAATGCTTCGCGAAAAACCCACGGTACCAGGCCACCTTCCTTAACGCAATACGCTCTCTTGGTAACCGGTTTTACGATTTCTGCAATGTCAACCGCCTGGAAGGCTTCACGGCCCAGCTGGGACCGTACATTCTGCCCGGTAATGGCCAAAATGGGAATAGAGTCAACCTGAGCGGTGTATAAGCCTGTCACAAAATTACTGGCTCCCGGGCCTGAAGTGGCAGCGCAAACACCGACTGCCCCGATCGCCCTGGCGTAACCATCCGCCATGTGGATAGCGCTCTCTTCATGTCGTGTGACCATGTGTTTAATGGTTCCTAAATCCATTAGTGCGCGGTAGAAGGGAAGAATACCTGCACCTGGGATCCCGAAAATATTCTTTACACCTTCACTTTCAAGAATTCGCACAGCAGCCTCCATGGAATTCATTTTAGGCATGGTTTTACTCCTTTGTGTGAATTTGTCATCTAATCTGAAATCCCAGACCTTGGGATATATCAAAAGCACATTGTTTTACTTTTGCCCCAAAATCATCAATTCGGTCCGGTGTAATACGCATAGCCGCACCGGAAATTGATACAGCCGCCACGACCTGCTGTCGGTGGTCGAAAACAAGGGCGGCAACACACCGGACACCTTTCTCCATCTCTTCATTGTCTACTGCAAAACCCCGGTCAGAAATTCGATCCAATTCCTTCAGGATTTTTGACCGGCTGACCAGGGTGTTTGGCGTATAGGAAATCAATTTCGTGCGCTTTAGATATGAATCGAGTTCCGGTTTACTCCACCGGCTCATAAGCATTTTTCCCACGCCGGTGCTGTAAAGGGGGACCCGCGTTCCGAGGCGGGTAAAAATTTTGAGCATGGATTTATCGCTTTGCACCTGATCCAGATACACAGCACTGTCGCCATCACAAATGGCGAGATTGGCACTTTCCCCGGTTTCAGACATGAGCTGTTGGAGGTGCGGCCGTACAATGGTGGGGAGATCAAATTGCAGCTGGACCTTGGTGCCGAGTTCTAGAAACCGAAGTGACAGCGAGTAATGTTTCGTGGACGGATCTTGATTAAAATATCGTCGCTTGACCAGTGCTGAAGCAATCCGATGGGTTGTTGCCGGCGGGAATCCCGTTATAGAAGAGATTTCACGGATTCCGGCGCTTCCCAGTTTGCTGACAGCATCGATCATATCTAAGGCTTTGTTGAGGGATTTCATACGCGTGTTCCAAATTGTGGAATATAATTCTGCGATTCGGTATGTTGTTACCGCGTTTCCTTGAAGGTGTCAAGAATTTTTCTCTGGGGAAAGGGTAAGGGGGAAAGAGTTAAGGGTTCAGGGTTGAAAAAAGGCAAATTTCCCTTTTTTTAACATTGACCCGGGGAAGCTGGAACCTTGAACGAATATAGAATGCTGGATGCTCGATCCTTGATAGCCTAATTTGTATGTTAATTATTCCGGGTTATCGGGTATCCAGTATCCCCCCCTGCCTCGCCTGAAGGCGAAGCCGATGGCGGTCAGGCAGCTTCGATCATCGGCAACTAAAGCCAAGAAAGTAATTTACAAACAGCGATAAAACTTTATCGAATTTGCGCCGCTAAGCCCGTAGTACTTTCATCCAGTCGTTAAATTCAACGCACGGTATTTCGATGTCACGACGGCCGCAAAATTCCGTCAGTACTGTATGGATATCGGTTGTTGCAATTCCTTCCAGCATCGATTCCAGCTGAGCGATTGAATCCTCAGGGTAGCAGAAAAAATCGCCGGAAATGGAAGCCCCGGACAAATAACCCTCACGAACCTCAAAATCTGCTCGAATCAATCCCCCGGGGGCTTTGTGCATTCGGTGTTGCACCGCAACCCCCGATCGAATTTTTACCGAACGCATAGAAGTGGATTTCCCTTTCCGGTACAACCAGGCATCATCGATCATTTCTGAGCCCAACGCCGCCATCTTGGATATGAGTTCATCATCTTTTTCGCTTGATTCGAATGTGCCCAGCAGCTTGCCGAATTCTTCAGCCATCAGGGCATTCAATTTTGCCTCATTCCATCCGGCCTGCTGCGTTTGATTCAATTCGCGGCGTATGGTGGTCAAGTTGTCCTCGATCGTTTTTCGGACTTTGTCGCGGAATTTCTCATCCGGTACCTTCAGAATTCGAGACATTATTTCATAGTTAAAATCGAGAATGAGGTTGCCAACAAATACAATACAATCTCCAATTTCGCCGACACCGGTTCCGGATATTTTTCTATAGTTAACGATAATATCATTTACGGGTTTGTATTCTGCCCGAATACCGATCCGGTGGTGAACAGTGACGATAGGTTGGAGGAATTTTTGATAGAAACCCTTTTTGGACGGCGGTATTGCCGGGTTGTTTTTCCGAAGAATGAGGTGAAAAAAAAGCTGGTCTCCGTCCAGGTAGACAGCTCCACCACCAACTTTCCGTCTGAAAATCGGGATATTATTCTCCCTGCAAAATTCTACGTCTATCTCGTGAGTCACATCCTGGTGATACCCGATGCAAACATAGGGTGAGGCCGGGGAGACGAGAACAAGCGATTCTCGCCCCAGATATGCCAGCGCGTGATAGATCAGCTGGGTTTCTTGCCACGGAACATTGCCAAGGTGATATAATTCTATATTTTTCATTCCTTTTAATTACACAAATTGATAATTGCAGGTGATTTCACCGGTTAACATTTTGTAAACTTCGCAGGTGCGAGCGACATTGAAAAGAATAGTTCTCTCCCTGCGGGTTAATCCTTTTCCTAAATCGATACCAATCTTAAAGGATGTCCTCCAAGGTTTGCCGCGATGTATTTGGTGGTCGATATGGACGTCGATTTTTTCAACCTGAATTTGCTTGTTATCTGCGACCGCAGCAATTGTAAGCGTTATTCAACTTCCCAGGGCCCCGACCAGTAACTCAATAGGACAGCAGAGAGAACTGTCCTGTGCATTCCGATCGGCAACCGTAAAAGATCTGCCGTCAAAACGGAATTCTGCTGTGCCGTTTACAAACCGCACATGGGAGGAGTATTCTGCCATGATGATTTACCATCCTTCTCAAAACCCTTTATTTTCCGCTACATTGCTATCGTTATTCGCAAGTCCATCACGTTGGTGTTGGTGGGTCCCGTTATAAACAAATCGCCCAGGGTTTTAAAAAAGTTATAGGAGTCGTTGTTGGAAAGGTACTGGCGGGGGTTCATTCCCATTTCCCTGGCACGCGTAACCGAGCCGGAATCTGCCACCGCACCTGCAGCGTCCGTTGGTCCGTCTGTACCGTCGGTACCGCCGCACAAAACAACGATATCTTCACTTCCAGAAATGTCCAATGCAGCGGCCAGTGCAAATTCCTGACTCCTTCCGCCAAGGCCCTTTCCGGTAATCGTTACCGTTGTCTCCCCGCCGGAGAGAATGCAGGCAGGCGGGGGCAGGGGGTTGCCGGTTTTAATGATTTCCCTGGCAATTGCGCCGTGAACGTGGGCGACATGCTTTGTTTCACCTTCGATCATGGAAGACAAAATAAGTGTATTGTAACCGAGGTTTTTTGCCTTTTTTTCTGCAGCGGTGACGGCTTCAAAGTTGCTGCCCACAATAACGTTGTTTACATTGTCAAAAGCCGGATCGCCGATCTTGGGGGTTTCGTCAATCTTGCCGGAGATCCCGGCTTCGATATGCCTGACCACGGAATCAGGTAATTTGTCGATGATTTCATATTTTCTAAAGATTTCCATGCAATCGCCAAAAGTGCTTGAATCCGGAACTGTGGGTCCGGAGGCGATGACATCCAGGTCATCTCCAACAACGTCTGAAAGAATCAATGATATCAGCGTGGCCGGATAAGCTGCCCGTGCAAGCCTTCCTCCCTTTATATTGGACGTATGTTTTCGGATTGCGTTGATTTCATGGATCGTTGCGCCGCAGGCAAGGAGCACTTTAATCGTATTCTGTTTGTCATTGAGTGTGAGACCTTCGGCCGCAAGGGGAAGCAGGGCAGATCCTCCGCCGGACATCAAACATAAGATCAGGTCATTCTTGCCGGCATCATTTGCCAGGCTCAGAATGGCGCCTGAACCCTTTGCACCATTTTCATCCGGCACCGGATGGCCGGCTTCGATAAGTTTGACCCGCTTCAAATCAGCGATATGTTCATATTTTACATTAACGATACCGCGGGTAATTCTTTGCCCGACCAAATCCTCGATTGCCGAAGCCATGGGGGCTGAAGCCTTCCCCGCACCGATCACAAATAGATTGTTAAACTTGGAGAGATCGTAGGTTCGATCGCCCACGGAAAGTCGGTGGTCGTTTAATCGGCAGTGATTTTTTACAGCTGCATTCGGCTCGACAGCTTCCAGTCCTGCGTAAAAGATGTTGACGGCATCCTCCCGCATTTTTTCAATACTTTTTGATTTTGGATTCATACGGTTACCTCAATCGTGTTTAAGATTATTTGCTTTTTACTTAATTTTGGACAACGTTAGACCGTGTTCCTTAACCTGATTCATGTTACCCACAACAGATTAAATGTCAAGTACGACCATGACCATTGAATCCATGCTGTGCGGCGCATCTCCCTCAGAAACACCTTGACAGGATAATTAAAAAAAGCTAGCAAGATGCCTTATTATCGACCGCAGATGATGTGAAAAAGCAATATATAACCAGGAATATTCCGGGTAATGTTTGCCAAAATGAAAACAATAACTGCCTTTCTATCGGCAGTGACGATACTCACAATTGGTGATGTTGAATCCTCAGCCTCATGGCTGATTGACGCCGCAAAATTTCACACATCGGTCCACGGTCAGACTTCCTGCCAGGACTGTCATGAGAGCATTTCCGAGTTGGATCTTCATCCGAATCCGGGAGACGTGAGTAAAGCACTGGCCGACTTTTTCAGTATCGATCAGTGTCTGGCGTGCCATGATGAGGTCCTGGATGATCTGGAAAATGGCGTTCATGGCGCTGAAAAAATCCAATCGACAAAAGATTATGAAGCATGTCTGGTGTGCCACGATCCTCACTACCAGCTCAGCTATCAAAAGAACCCGGTGGACCAATTCGATCCCGCAAAATCTGTTCACAAACAATGCGGGGTCTGTCATGAACTGCAATCATCTCTGCCGGCCTTTTCTTCAGATGATGAGAATTGTATGGCCTGTCATCGATACGTTGACCCGGAGGATCCCAACAGGAAGGAAAGGGTTTTTGACCTTTGTTTGCACTGCCACGGCAACCAGGGAACAGACGTGCAGGAGATGACGGCAAGGGTGGTACCGCTGATTGATGAAATAGACCTTAAGTTGACACCTCATGCCGAGATCGACTGCACCTCCTGTCATTTCCAGGCTGCCGAATTTAGTCACAACGCGCAGAAGTCGGGAGATTGCCGCCAATGCCATACTCGGCATGATGAGAAGAAAACCCACGATGCCCATTTGCTTGTTACCTGCCAGGCATGCCATCTGCAGAGTATTCTACCAATTAGAGACACGCAATCAAAAGTTGTGGTATGGGAGAAAACTCGCATATCGGGGAGGACTTCCCAACTTCACCAAATGTTACAATATGAAGATGAAGCATTTTGCCGGAGATGTCATTTTGACGGAAACAATATTGGCGCGGTTTCTATGATTCTTCCCGCCAAGAGCATTCTATGTATGCCCTGTCATGCGGGAACCCTTTCAGCGGGAGATTTTACCACCATTGTTGCCCTGGTTATTTTTCTGGCCGGTTTGACCATGACTGCTTCCGTCTGGTTTTCCGGTTCATTGCCGGTTCAAGGCAGCTTCAGCGCTATTTTCAAGGCATATGCTCTATTGCGCAACACGGCAAGATCGATTTTTTCCGCTAAACTTTTTCCGATAATGAAAACATTGTTTTTTGATGTTCTCTTGCAAAGACGGCTGTATCGGCGATCCGCAAAACGCTGGCTTATCCACAGCTTGATTTTTTCCCCTTTTGTCTTTCGTTTTATCTGGGGAATTGTGGGACTTTTTAGCTCCATCTGGCTGCCGGATCGACCCAACACCTGGGTCATGCTGGATAAGAACCATCCCCTAACCGCGTTTCTATTTGATCTGACAGGGATCATGATACTATTGGGGATTACCTTAGCTTTCTTTAGGAAAAGTGCGGCCAGATCGGATCGTGTTCCCGGTTTACCGAACCAGGATCGATGGGCTCTGGGCTTGATTGGTGGTATCGTTGTCTTCGGCTTTATTCTGGAAGCTATGCGGATTGCCATGACAGGCTGGCCGGCAAATTCCGGGTATGCCGTGATAGGATATGGATTCAGCAAATTGTTTGCCGGAATGTCCGGAGTGACGGATATCTATGGATATCTATGGTATATTCATGCCGTTATGACCGGTGCACTTATAGCCTATTTACCTTTTAGCCGATTGATGCATATTATCATGGCTCCTGTGGTATTGGCAATGAATGCCGCCTCTGATAAAGAACTCCATAGATTCTAAATTTTTTGGGCAATAAAGAGAAATTGTGCATCCTGGGAAACAGAATTTTATTTAAATGGGCTATGACCGCGTTGAAAGCCTTTAGTTCGCTCGCAAAAATCTTTCAACCGCTTCCGTTTGAGTCTTCACAGTTTACACAGCAAACTAATTTTTTGAGTTTAAAAGGATCGCATCGTGAATGAAAAAATCAAACAAGCTCTCATCGATATTGTGGGAGAAAAAAATTATACCGATGCTCTCATCGATATGGTTTCGTATTCATATGACGGGTCACAGCACAAACACAGACCCTTGTGTGCCATTTGGCCCGATACGGCCCAACATGTGTCTGAAGTTCTCAGGCTGGCCAACAAGCAAAAAATACCTGTTATACCTCGGGGTGCAGGCACCGGTCTTTCGGGAATGGCGATTGCAGCCAAGGGAGGCATCGTACTCGATCTCAGCCACATGAATAACATATTAAAAATTAGCATCGAGGACCGGCTGGTCGTTGTCCAACCGGGCGTTGTCTACGCTGATCTTGAGAAAGCTTTGACCCCTTATGGTTTTTTTTTCCCGCCCGATCCGGCCAGCGGCAAAGTGGCGACTCTCGGGGGTAACGTGGCGACCAATGCAGGGGGCCTCAAAGGCGCCAAATATGGCACCACCCGTGATTATGTCCTGGCACTCCAGGTGGTCCTGCCGGATGGGCGGATTATGCGAACCGGTTCCAGGGCCATGAAAAGCGTATCCGGCTATGATTTGACCAGGCTTTTTGTAGGCTCTGAGGGAACACTGGGGGTCGTTACGGAGATTACCCTCAAGGTCTACCCAAAGCCGACTGCAACCAGTACGGCGCTTGCAACCTTTGCCAAACTGGATGACGCCGGCCGGGCCGTCAGCCAGATCATGTTCAGCGGCATCATCCCCAGTGCCCTGGTGATTTTGGGGCGTCACACGATCCTTGCAATCAACCAGAATACGGATCTCAATCTGCCCGAGGCAGACGCCATGCTTTTGGTTGAGACGGACGGTTACACCCAGGAAGAGACAAACTATCAGATACAAAAGGTCATTGACATTTTTAATGAAAATAATCCCAAAGAGGTCAAGCGCGCCAGAACAGAGGCGGAAGCAATCGAGCTGTGGGCAGCCCGGAAGTCTGCCTACGGGGTCTTGGCCAGGATCAAGACCCATTTCGTGCTTGAAGATGTGACCGTACCCATGGCAAATATCTCAGACTTGCTCAGAGGTGTTGAAGCCATCGCAGCGGACCATAATCTCCAGATCGCGACTTTTGGGCACGCTGGAGACGGCAATCTGCATCCGCAGATTTTATATGACGGATATGATCCGGAAGAGGTCAAGCGGGTGGAGGCAGCCAGTGCCGATTTGTTTCGACTGGCTATCGATCTGGAGGGAACCCTTACGGGGGAACATGGCATCGGCCTGTCCAAAGCCCCCTACATGGCCCTGGAGCATGATGCGGTTGCCATGGACGTGATGCGAACCCTTAAAAAAACGTTTGATCCGAATAATATTTTAAATCCCGGCAAGATGGCACTGGAGGCATAAATAAGCTAATAACGCATTGATACTGGATGCTTTGCTCTGTTAAATCCTGCCTTCGGCAGGGCCACCTGGGGTGGCATTCAACAGGGTGAAGTTTCTGGTTTCTGGATAAAAAACAAAAAAATCAAATTTTCTCCAGCATCAAGGAGCTGACATCGCAAAAGCACAGGCGGTTTCAAATTATAATAAAGCAGGTAACTCCAAAATCTGATTTTTTAAAACCTGGTGTTATGTCCCAGGATTAAGATTAAACAGTCTTGCGATGGTTTGAAAGTATTTTGCTCGCACCGGCGACCATTTTGGGGACGCCAGCTGAAACAGGGCTAAATCAAAAGAACTCGACCTCGCTTACGCTCGGGACTCAGACAGCTTTTGATTTTCATCCGCCTGTGGCGGATTTAACGCCCCGCTGCAGCCGGCGTCTTGATCCCAAAATGCTCAATGGCGCTCGCAAAAACCTTTCAAACCTTATGCTGGACCTGCAATAGCGAAAATAACCCTCGCGGCTTGCTGCAAGGTTGGCGAGCGAATCTAAAATGGTAAAATCCACATACAGGGAAGATTCCCTGTAGCTTTCTACCGGGAAAACTTCAACTTTGTAACTTATTCCTGGGACAGCACACTAATATCAATGA
>CP070652.1:5406043-5422813 GCA_020354645.1 Deltaproteobacteria bacterium | reverse complement strand
GAGCTACCAGACGGCATTAAATATCATGATTCCAATCATACACTTCAACCTACCAAAGGAGTCGTTGCTGTTGCCAACAGTATTGCAATATCTGAGAATATCTCCGAACATGATAGGGAATTGTTAATTGCCGCGGCTTATATTCATGACACTGGTTACATCAGAGAATATGATAAAAATGAACCAATTGCTGCACGAATGGCAGGCAGAATCCTTAAATTGATCGGTTATAAGCCGAACGAAATTGAAAAGGTTCAAAAGATAATACTATCCACTGATCTTGAGTGTGAAGCGGAAACCCATGTTGAAAAAATCCTTTGTGATGCCGATCTCGACCACCTGGGCAGAGAAGATTTTTTCGAATTGGATGGAAAATTAAGGGAAGGACGGCGTGCAAGAGGATTAGATGTCAGTGATGACGTAAAATGGTATAGAAGTACCCTCGAAATTATAAAAAAACACAAATATTATACTGAATCTCAGAAAAAGTTCAGAGAAAAAGGGAAGCAAAAAAACATCAAGAGGCTCTTAAACAAATTGGAAAATATTGAAAAAACGAAACGAGGCCGAATATAACCCTGTAACGTTTTATAAACTGCAGCAGCCATACCATAACTTGACGGTCTGTTGCCCAAATCATTTTGAGCGGTCATTAAAACATTTTGGACTTAGCGAAAATATCATTGGGTTACAGCCCGTAAACATTTAACTACTGTTCATTTTCTCCGGTTGCCTGAATTAATCTTGACAATCATTTATCAATACCATAGATAAAAATTTATTTGTAGGATGTAGTATGTCCTATATATGATTCTGACAGCTATCCTTTCAGTTTTTTTCACATTATCATTGCTCTGCTCCACCGGGGACACCACCTGCAGCATTAAAGAAAAACAATATGCTGAATAAATACCTTACGAAATCCATCAGACCGCTGAATCGTAAATCAATACCCTCGTTGATCATCGAAAGAGTAACGGAATTGATTATATCGAAAAAGCTTAAACCCGGCGATCAGTTGCCCACGGAACTTGAATTAGCCCAACAACTTGGCGTCGGCAGAAACTCTCTGCGCGAAGCCATAAAAATTTTGTCATATTTAGGAGTCGTCGAAATCAGGCGGGGTATCGGGACCTTTATTGCGGAATCCATGTCTACTTCCGTGATGGATCCTCTGATAATGGCATTGATTATTGAACAGAAAACATCCAAAGAAATCATTGAATTGCGATTGCTCATCGATACCGCAGCGGCCGAAATTGTAATCCAAAAGGCAAGCGATGAAGACGTAAACAGGGTCGAAGCAGTAAATAACCAGTTGCGGAAAGAAGCAAGTAAAAATCCCGTAAATTCCAGAAAGCTCAAAGACCTTGATATAAGGTTTCACGAGACGCTCCTGGAATTAACCAACAACAATCTTTTAACTAAAATCGGCAAATCGATATACACCCTTTTTCTGGCATCCATCGAGAAAACCGTGGAAGCGGATCCGATAAGGGCTGTCAAAAACCATCAGCTGGTTATAGATGCCATCAAAAAAAGAGATAAATCTTTACTGAGAAAAATCATGAGCGAATCTCTATCTTATTGGATCGACTACATCCAAAGTTGACACATATGCAGATTCATCCTGCAAAACTGTGAACTCGCTGGAGATTTGATGGGAAGTCTTGGGGCCGGAAAAACCGGAAACGATAGAAAGGGTTGTGTGATGAGGAAACCGATTGTTTCCGTAAATACACTTGCCTTTGAAGGATACGATCTGTCGATCACGGTCAAGGTGCTTGCGGAACTGGGTATTCAATACGTCGAATTTGCCTTTATTAAAGGTTATTCGGAGGGGTTATCAGAGAGTACATTTTCCGCGGCAACGGCAAAATTTCTTAAAAAGTTGCTCGATGAATACGGATTGAAGATGGTTGCATTGGCAGCACATCTGGACCTTGGGTTGAAAGAATCGGTTGAGGCGTTTAAACGCAGAATGGATTTCGCTGGTCGGCTGGGAGTTAATATTATTCTCACCAATTCTTCGACACAAGAGAATCGCACCACTTTTCTTCATAATATAGACAAACTAGCTGTTCGCGCTGAATCGTTGGGAATAACCATCGGTTTGGAGAATCCGGGAGACGGAACCAACAATCTAATCGGCTCCGGAGAGCAGGGAGCAAAACTAATTAAAGAAATCAATTCTCCTTTTGTTCGCCTTAATTACGATGTCGGCAACACGTATTCATACTCGAAGGGAACGATAAAACCGGAAAATGATATCCAATACGCCTATCCCTGCGCAATCCATTTTCACTTTAAAGATACGAAACCCGATGAGAATGGATGGGTTTTTTCGGAAATCGGAAGAGGGGTCATCAATTATAAGGAAATTATTGAATTTATAAAAGTGCAGCCGGAGTATTTGCCTATTGGTCTGGAAATGCCGCTATCTGTTAGACGCGATAAGGAATTTAAACCCCAAAAAGTCCCTGTACCGCCGAGTCTGAGTGAAATCAAAAGGACCGTAAAACAATCGTATGATTTTACGCTAAGATCCTTGGCCGGGATAAATGAGGATTGATCGCACTCGCAAATTGAATATTATCCATTCTTAATTTGTGTTGCTGTTTTTGCCCGAATAAGATTTTAAACGATATGGATTTATGGATTCAATATATAAAACATTGGAGGACGAATTATGCGATTGGTAAAGGGGTGGGAAATAGAAGGTGTTACGATTCAGGAACCTTACAAAAGAACTATCAAAACAATATTTTCGCCAGATGAAGAAAATGGCTCCATTGAAGAGCTTTTATTCACTCATGCCATTATATATCCACATAGCCAAACAGATTACCATGCCCATGACCGTCCCGAACTGATTTATGTGGTATATGGAAGAGGTCTTTGCGTTTGCGAAGGTGATGAGATCGAAATACAAACTGATACGGCTATGTGGGTGCCGGCAGGTGAAAAGCATCAGATAAAGAACAACGGCGATGAAAGTATGAAGCTAGCCACTGTGTTTGTACCGGGGTTTTCATGGAAAGATAACATCAAACGCTGCGAGGATGCTGCCAAGGCGCAAAACCGTTAGGCCATATTAACCGTCGGTCGCCGATGGTAACCAGTGCCGACACATGAGCCAAACGGAGTGAATTAATTTTGCCGGGGATACAATATACAAATACAACCGGAAACCTTTGTTTGGGTCTCGATTTGAGCACCCAAGGTCTAACCGCTGTGGTTATTGATCTGAGGGGATCCGGAATTTTGCGGTTTGCAATTAACTTTGACGACTGTTTTCCTGTTTATAAAACCAAAGACGGCGTATTGCAGAATGATGACCCGACGGTTGTGCATTCCGTTCCAAAGATGTGGGCCGACGCGGTAGACAGTATGTTGCTTATCCTCAAGAAAAAAAAATTATCCCCAAAAATAGAGTCAATTAGCGTTTCCGCTCAGCAACACGGAACCGTTTATTTAAACGACACAGCCGCGACATGTCTGCGACAACTGGATCCATCCAGGCCACTTGCATCCCAGACATCAAATATTTTCTCCAGATCCACCGCCCCGGTGTGGATGGATTTAAGTACCGCTAAAGAGTGCCAAGAAATAACCGAATTGCTGGGGGATCGTGAGCACGCCGCACATCTGACCGGATCCATTGTCACCGCACGATTTATGGGGCCTCAAATTCGTAAATTCTGGAAGGAATCGCCCGATAAATATCACCAGACTGCTCATATTGCTTTGGTCAGCTCCTATATTACCAGCCTGCTGACAGGCAAACTGAGCCCTGTGGATACCGGTGATGGATTCGGCACCAATCTGGCCAATGTCAAAACCGGAAAATGGAGCCGAGAAGCACTGCGCGCAACGGCACCCAAACTGTATGCCAAGCTTCCGAGAATTGTCCGCCGTGATAAGGTCGTTGGTAAAGTGTCCCCCTATCTCGTTCAACGGTATCGTTTCAAACCCGATACCATCATCAACATTGGATCCGGCGATAATCCGAATAGTTTGGTCGGGCTTGGTATGATTGGAGATAGTAGTAAAAAGGCGATCAGTCTCGGCACCAGCGATACCTATTTCGGTTACTTGTCTCGTTTGCCGACGGCAGAAAGATCGGAAGGACACATCTTCGGCACGGCGAATGGTAAATACATGGCCTTGAATTGCCACAAGAACGGAAGCCTGGCCCGTGAACATATCAAAAACAGGTTCGGATTATCCTGGGATGAATTTTCCGATGTTCTCTCGCGTACTCGTCCGGGAAATGGTGGAAAAATTATGCTTCCGTTCTTTGCGCCCGAGATAACGCCGCCGGTTGCAAAATCTCAGGTATGGAGGTTCGGCGGGTTAAGGGAAGATGATATGGCGGCTAACGTGCGTGGGGTGGCCGAGGGTCAGATTATTTCAATGTATGTTCATTCAGAGTGGATCGGAAAAAGGCCCCAAATTATTCTCGTCACAGCAGGCGGTTCACAGAATCGAGAGTTATTGAGATTAATTGCCCAAATTTTCAATGCAGGCGTTCAGACATTCGAATTGGAAGATAGCGCGGCCCTGGGAGCCGCCATCCGGTCTGCCCGTCTGCTTCAGCAGTGTAGAGGCTTCACCCCAAGCTGGGGTGAGCTTTATGAAAAATTCATAAAATATCAAAAAGCTGAGGCACTATCTCCGGAAAAAGAACATCAACCGATCTATCATGGACCGAATGGGTTAATTGATGCCTATAAAAGCTGTGAAAGATATGCTCTCGAGGGCGGTGTAAAACCAGATGCCATAATCGCGCAGTTTAAAGAGGTTTATGGCAGATAATTTTTCAGATTTGATTACACGTTATCTCCATGCCGTCGGGCAGCGGCAGGTTTAATGCCCGACTAAATAGAATATTAAACGGGAGGGGGTATTCGAATTTGATCTAAACCGTGCCGATTCAGCAACCAAATTTACAGGCCCTCTTTCGACCGAACAATTTTGTTTCTGGTGGTTTTAGGCCTCCGGCCAAAGTAACCCTGGTTCTGGTTCCGGCCGGAAATTGAAAATCGGTAAATTGGAAAGGAGGTAGTTCAAATGCGTAAAATTAAATTGTTTCTTATAGTTTTTTTGGCAATGGGTCTGCTAATGTTTACCAGTGGACCGCAAGGGGTAAATTCAGCATCAGGGATTGAACTGCGGTTTGCCCATTTCGCAGCAGACGGTCATCCAGGAGACCTTGCTGCCGAGATGTTTGCCAAAGCTGTTGAGCAACGTACCGGTGGGAAAGTAAAGGTGACGGTATATCCCGCCAACGAGTTGGGTTCTCCGCCCGAACAGCTTGAACAGATCAAGCTGGGTGCAATCGACATGGGCCTGCCGACTCAGGGCCAGTTGGATAAGTACTCAAAGAAATTCGGTGTTGTGATGCTTCCCTTTGTCTACGACAGCTATGAGCATGCTTACCGGGTACTGGACGGACCCTTTATGGCATGGGCGAAACCGGAAATTGAAAAGCAGGGCATGGTGCACCTGTCCAACTGGGAATGGGGATTCCGGAACATCACCAATAATAAACGCGCCATTAACTCGCCCGATGATATGAAGGGTTTAAAAATGCGCGTTCCCCCCGAGATTCAGCTGCAGGCCACCATGGAGGCATTAGGTGCCGTGACAACAAAGATCGCCTTTCCTGAACTGTACATGTCGTTAAAGCAGGGTGTTGCTGACGGTCAGGACAATCCTCTTTCAGTCATTTATCATTTTAAGATTTATGAGGCTCAGAAGTATCTGGCCATCACGCGTCATGTTTACAACAGCATGGTTCATGTTATTAGCAAAACTACTTGGAATAAGCTCACCGCGGACCAGCAAGCTATTATCCGTGAAGAGAGCAAAAAAGCCGGTGATTTTATGCGAAAAACCTTACAAAAGGAAGACGACACGCTCCTTCAGAAACTCAAAGATTCTGGCATGGTGGTTACCACCCCGGATGTTGCCAAGTTCAGGGCTCTGATGAAACCAGCCTGGGATCGCATTGCCGGTTATTCAGGAGAGCTAAATGTATCAGAATTTTTGAAGATGGTGGATTCCGTTAGATAGATAGAAAAGGGGATTGGCGAGGATAATGATTACGCTCATTATTTTTTTGGTTTTAGTCGGGTTCATTCTCTTGGGTATTCCCATCGCCGTGGCTATGGGGCTTACGGCGGTGCTGACCTTTATCTTCATGGGAGAGGCACACATTCTGACGATGGTGGCCCAGCGAATGTACTCCTCGACTACGGCTTTCACTCTTCTCGCCATCCCTTTTTTTATTCTGGCCGGCAGCCTCATGAATACCGGCGGAATTACCCGCCGTGTTTTCCGCTTTGCCCAAGCGCTGGTCGGCCATATTTGGGGCGGCTTGGGCCAGGTGAACGTCGTGGCCAGCATGATTTTCTCCGGAATGTCCGGGTCGGCGGTGGCAGATGCGGCCGGACTCGGTCTCATAGAAATGAAAGCAATGGTCGATAGCGGTTATGAGCGCAAGTTCTCTGCGGCGATTACTGCCGCCTCCTCCACCATAGGCCCGGTGGTTCCTCCGAGCATTCCATTTGTCATCTACGGCAGTCTCACAGGGGTTTCGGTGGGCAAGCTTTTTCTTGCCGGCTTCCTTCCCGGAGCACTAATGGGAATTGCCCTGATGACCGCCGTGCTGATTGTTTCCCGAATGCGGCAGTATCCGAAGGAAAAACGGGCCCCTTTGCGCGAGCTTCTGGTCAGTGCCCGGCAAGCCGCTTTGCCGCTCGGTACACCGGTTATCATCATTGGTGGAATCCTGGGGGGTGTATTCACCCCGACCGAGGCTGCGGTCGTTGCCTCATTGTATGCTATGTTTCTTGGCTTAGTGATATATCAAGAATTTACCTTAAAAGACTTACCGAAAATCTTCTGGGAAACGATTGTCTATACGATTCGAGTTATGTTTATTATCTCAGCGGCGGGATTCTTTGGATGGTTACTGATTCGGCAGAAAATTCCGGAGCAGGTCATTCTCACTTTGACTGCGATTACCACTTCAAAAACCGCACTGTTGGCAATGATTACCCTGATCCTCTTGATTCTGGGCTGTTTTATAGAAGGGATTGCCGTATTTGTGATCACCATTCCGGTATTTATGCCATTGATTTCCCGCTTCGGCATCGATGACGTGCAGTTTGGCGTCATCATGACCTTGGCTTCTATGCTCGGACTTTTGACACCGCCTGTCGGGATGAGCCTCTACTCCGTATCAAGTATCAGTCAGGTACCTATTGAACGATTGGCTAGAGAATTATTACCGTATTTACTGGGGATCTTTGCAGTGCTTTTAGCTGTCACCTTTATCCCGTGGATTTCTCTTATATTGCCTAACTTGTTTATGGGTCATAAAATATGAGGCCCGCTGATAAGCCGATGATAAAATCGATGTCACTCATAGATCGTATTCTCGCATCCCTAATGCGCGGTATATGCATCGCATGTATTGTCTTTTTGCTGATACTGATGACCGGCAATGTGTTTTTTCGGTTTGTACCTATCATTTCCATGGGGTGGTATGACGAAATCGTGGAATTGCTATTTGCTTGGCTTGTGTTCATAGGCGCGGCGGCACTCTGGCGGGAAAATACCCATTTTCGGGTGGAATGGTTCTATGCCAAGTTTGAAAATCGTTCTGCCGGTTATATGATTGGATTGCTTATCGAGTCACTATCTCTTTTTTTTCTGGTGATAATGACCTTCCAGGGACTTCGGATAACTTTACTGGCGAACGACTGGACCCCCATCTTAAAACTTCCGAAGCGTCTTCAATACGTAGATATTCCCATCGCAGGAAGTCTGATGATTCTGTACAGCGTCCGAAATATCGTTTACCATATCCTTTCTTTGTTGGATTACCGCGAGTCAAAAGCTTAGAAAACCTCCAATCTCAGACGACAGATGGCGTTTGTTTAGTGAATGGTGAATCTGATGAAGATGTGAGTTCAGCATAAAATAATTTTTCAATTGATAACAGCCATTATGATAAAAAAGGTTGTATTGTGCGTAAGCATTCATACTCATGATTTATTAACCAGGAGGCATAAATAATGGAAATAAGAAACGCTGTTCATCCGGATGATTTTAAACGTTACACGACAGAAAGAATAAATAAGGAGTTTCTTGTTCGGGATTTATTTGTGCCGGGGGTAATAAAAATGGTTTATACGCAGTTCGACAGAATGGTTGTGGGCGGCGTTTGTCCGAATAAACCCATAAGGCTTGAGGGTCAAAAAGAATTGGGAGCGGATTTCTTTCTTGAAAGAAGAGAAATGGGAATTATCAATGTCGGCCGCCAAGGAAGCGTCACCGTTGACGGAAACGAATATGCATTAAATACAAAGGATGGGCTCTACGTGGGAATGGGCTCAGAGGAGATCGTTTTTTCCAGTGACGACGACAACAATCCCGCGCATTTTTATGCCCTTAGTGCACCGGCGCACCAAAATTATCCAACACAAAAAATAGAAATCAAAAATACCGACCCCAATCCACTGGGGTGCCCAAGTCAATCAAATGTTCGTGTCATTTATAAATACATCCATCCTGAAGGAGTAAAAAGTTGTCAGCTTTGCATGGGGATGACCATTCTGGAGCCTAATAGTGTATGGAACAGCATGCCCTGTCATACCCACGCACGCAGAATGGAAGTATATTTTTATTTCAACTTACCGGATGACGCTGTAGTTTTTCATTTAATGGGGGAACCGAATGAAACCAGACACATCGTCATTCGCAATGAAGAAGCGGTCATATCACCCGAGTGGTCCATTCATGCCGGGGCAGGAACTTCCAACTACATTTTCGTCTGGGGAATGATCGGTGAAAATCAGACGTTCACAGATATGGATGCGGTTGATATGGCAGATTTGCAATAACGTGGACGGTTACGTATTGTTATCGGGGAATGGGTACTGGTTATGTGAAATCCAAAACGCCCTGTGGCTGTCACCCCAACGCATCAAATCAGCCAGCGTTGCGATAGTTGGTTCGGCAAAAACGGCGTCATCTATTTTAGGAGGTTCGATATGATTCTTGACAAATTTAACCTTAAAGGCAAAAGCGGAATTGTAACAGGCGGCGGGTCTGGAATTGGGAAAGGAATGGCATCCGGCCTAGTGCAAGCTGGTGCCGAGCTTATTATATCCGGTAGAAATTTTGAAAAATTAGAGTCAGCGGCCGATGAACTCAGGCAATACGGCGGTCCGGTAATTCCGGTTCGGGCGGACATGGCCAATATGGGCGATATCAAAAATTTGGTCGATCGGACGGTAAAAGAATTCGGTAAAATTGATTTTCTTTTTAACAACGCCGGCATTATTCGCCGTAATCCGTGTGAAGATTTCCTGGAGGAAGATTGGGATGATGTAATTGCCGTCAATCTGAAGGGTCCCTTTTTTCTTGCCCAGGCGGTTGCAAGGGTGATGATTTCACAACAACTAAAAGGCAAGATTATTAACACCAGCTCTCTCATTGCTGTTCAAGGCGGTAAAAGGGTTCCGGCCTATGCGGCCAGCAAAGGAGGAATCAATCAGGTAACCAAGTCAATGGCGAACGATTGGGCCCAACATAATATTTTGGTGAACGCCATCGGTCCGGGCTGGGTGAAAACAGACGTTACTGCTCCGCTGATCGAGGATAAACAACGAAATGCAGAGATCACCGGTAGAATTCCCCTGGGGCGATGGGCAGATCCGCAGGATTTGGCCGGAGTTGCTGTCTTTTTGGCTTCAGATGCATCTGATTATATCACGGGACAGACCATATTTGTCGACGGTGGTTGGTTGAGCATATAACCGGGTATAGTTTTGTAGGTGTTACCCTTCTAGTTTCCGAATTCAACTAACACTATTTTGGGTTTGCTTGTCGTTTTTGATTACTGGCCAAAATCTTTTCACGATCTTTCCACCAGTTCGACATAAACGCCATTGAATTCTTTGGCCGTGAAGAAGGCGATTTTGGTATGGGGATCGCGATCGATGACCCGATTCCACATAAACTCTACCCCCTGAGAGCGCAGCTCATTGAAAGTTTTTTCCAAATCGTCTACCCGGATTGCGATATGGTGAATGCCCTCACCATGAGCTTTTAGAAAATCACCGGCCAAACCTTTGTGGGCGGAAGATTCAATCAGCTCGATCTGCGTTTCGCCAATCGGCAGAAACGCCAGTCGGTCCTGGTTGCCTTCCACCTCGATTTCTTCGATTTTTTTTACTTCCAGCCCTAAGTAAGACATGTATTTTATAAGGCTAGCGTCTAAATTTTTTACCATGATGCCAATGTGATCAAGTTTTGGGGTCATCTTCATCTCCTTCTTTCAAACCATTACAAGACTTTTCAAAATTATTTCTGGGACATTATAATCTAGAATTTTTTTTCGATAAGCCTTGCTTTCTTGGAAGGATCCTTTTCAAGCGTGTCGGGGGGAACCATTTCAATAGCAGGTCGAATCCTCAGCCGCGCCGATATTTCGTTTTCGATGGTCCGGGCCAGGGCTTGGCGTTCATGTTTGCCCACACCATGGCCGTATTCCAGCTTCATTCTCAGGGGAGGGTCTACTCTTGGCGGCGGTGTGGTCAGAACAATGCGCATTTCCCCGGTCACCTTGGGAATAAAGGAATCAATCACTCCTTTGACAGCGGCCGGAAAGACATTTACGCCTTTCACGATCAGAAGATCATCTATCCTGCCTTTGTATTTCATCCGCATCCCGGGCATACCGCAGGTGCAGGTCTGGGTCATCAGCTCTATAACATCACCCAAAGCATACCGGAAAGCCGGGCCGGCTTCCCACTCCAAGGCGGTGTGCACCATCTCGCCGATTCCGCCCCCTGCAGACATGTCCACAGGCTTCTTTGTCGCCGGGTCGACAATATCCAGATAATGGTAGTCTTCACACACCAGATGCATCCCCTGATAGTCTTCGCAGTCACAGGAAATGGCTGCAAACCCCCAGATTCCGCCGGTACTGTCGAAGATCTTGGCACCAAAGCCCTCCTGGAGTTTCTTTCGAGTCTCAGGGATCCCGGCCCCTGGTTCCCCCACTGCAATAACAATCCGGATGCCTAAATCACTGGCTGCCAGGCCAGCAATTTCAGGGGTCTTGCGAATAATGTACTCGGCAAATGAGGGAATGCAAAACATTCCTTTTGCCTTTACCAGCTTGGCGGTATCGAGTACCCGGGAGATACCGGACTCCGCCCCCACCGGAATGCCGGCAAGTCCCATATATTCGTAGGCTCTCATGGGGACCATACCCCCCAACCACATGCTGAGTCCGGAAACATGCAGCACATAATCGCCGGGCCGCAGACCGGCACGCCAGAATGTTCTGGCCACGACCTCATTCTGCACAAAAATATCGTGCTGGGTGAAAGCTTCAAATACGGGTACGCCGGTTGTCCCGGAGGTGGAATGGATGGCGCGCACATCACGCGGTGAAGCGCACAGATACTCGCCGAATGGGTGGCCGAGTTTTTCTCTTGATATTTCCTGGGTTTCCCGATCGCTTTGTTTGTCCATGAAGATGGGAAGCTCTCTGAATTCTTCAATATTTCTTAGGTCATTGGGATGTAGGTCGATGTCGTCAAATTGCCGTTTAAAGTATGAAGAACTGTTGTATATGTAATCCATCTGCCGGGTGAGTTTCTTCCACTGAAGATCGCTAAGTTCATCGCGCGACATGTTTTCGGCAGCTTCATTCCAGAATTTTTTTTCCATTGATCGCCCTGCTTTTGGTAAAGGATCTCTCTATTGAATGCAGCAGTGCTCCGTGTCCTAAATCAGGTCGCTGCCGGGTTACCGCATCCTTTCGAATATATGTATGGTCATGGAGGCTTCCTCCACACCGACAGCGCCACCGCCGTTTTCCGTCAACCCTAATCGCGCCCCTGCGACCTGTCGTTTGCCGGCTTCCCCCCGAAGCTGCATGACAATTTCGGCAACCTGTCCAATTCCGGTAGCCCCCAAGGGGTGACCTTTTGAAACCAATCCGCCGCTCGGGTTGACGGGAATTTTACCGCCGAGCGCAGTGGCACCGGATCTCGCTGCGGCTGCTGCCTCTCCCCAGGCACAAAACCCGAGTCCTTCAAACTGGACAATCTCCCCCATTGAGGTGGCATCATGGAGTTCGACAACATCAATGTCCTCCGGTCCCACTCCGGCCGTCTCATAGGCTTGTTTGCTCAGCCGGCAGGAAATATGGTCAGGTCCGAACCCCTCCGGTCTGTCTACTCCGGAGCCAAGAATTGAGGCCCGTATTTTCACCGGACGGGGGTTTCTCAGTCGTTTCAAAAAATCACCCGAACAGAGAACGGCAGCCGTGCCGCCGTCTCCTACAGGTGCACACATGGGTGCCGTAAGCGGAAAGACCACCGGCCGGCCGGCAAGTACGTCCTCTACCGTCATCGGTTTTCGATATTGGGCATGGGGGTTGTGCACACTGTGGTTGTGATTTTTCGAAGCGATAAGGGCCAGGTCTCTTTGGGTTGTCCCAAAAGCCTTCATGTGGGCGCGGCACAAATCTGCATACAGGTCCATCGCAAAGCTACGGGGCATATTTTCTCCGTTGTCTTGACCACCGAACTTTTTGGCGTCCTGGCGCCATTGTCTGCGAAGATCTTCAACGATCTCCATGTCCATGCCCACATCATAGTTCTCGAACATTTTTTGCGTGTTTTCCATAAAAAGCTTTTCAGCGCCGACGGCCAGAGCCACCTCGGCATGACCACCCGACACGTATTGCCAAGCCAAGTGAAAGGCCGTGGAACCCGTGGCGCACGCATTTTCGCAGTTAACAATGGGAATACGATCAATGCCCATGGGTCGAAGGGCTACCTGACCCCGCACCATCTCCTGACGGGTCACCAGGCCCTGCATGGCATTGCCGAAAAAAACGACCTCGAGGTCTTTTTTCTCAATCTGTGTATCTGCCAGAGCAGCAGTTACGGCCTCCGAGACAAGGGATTTAACATTCCGCTCCAGAAACTTTCCAAAGGGCGTGTGGCCAATCCCAATCACATAGACTTCTCTCATGATGCCTCCTGTAAATACCTGAGGAGTCGGGGTATTTTTTTGCGAAAAGATGATCGCTCCGGTGCTTCTAATGGGCAGAGGGTTATTGCCGCCGAGAAAGTCAAAACACGGTATCGGTTCTTGTTGGCGTGAAAGTTTTAAATAGCCGGCAGTAAAATGCAAGGCAGTTGCCGCTGTCAGGCTTGGCAGGCAACAATTCGGCACCTTGCCGTGAAAAAAATGCCCCGACCCATCATATACCTAAAATTCTCATGGCCTATTTACTCCCGGAATTCGTTATCGGAACGAGAAGCGTTACGCTGATTTAGCCGCAGATATCTGGCGCTTTTTGCCTAATATCTACATCATCAGTCCCGGCAAAAAAAGTGCCAGCTGGGGGAAGGCAATGAGTACGATGACGAAAGCAATCTCCACCGCGACAAAAGGCAATATACCCTTGAATATGACCTCCATGGGCACATCTTTCACCACACCGCCAATAACATATACATTCATGCCGATGGGTGGCGTAATCATTGCAATCTCCGTAACCAAGACGATAATTACCCCAAACCATATGGGGTCAAAGCCCAGACCGATGACCACGGGGAAGAAAATGGGTATGGTAAGGAAAATCATGGACATCGTATCTATAACACAGCCAAGTATCAGATACAGTACCATGATAAGCCCTATCACAAAAATGGGAGGTAACCCAAAGCTAGTTACCATCTCCGCCAGCTCCATGGGGATTGTACTCATGGCGATAAAGGTGTTCATAACAAATGCACCGATCAAGACCATGAAGATCATCCCGGTGTTTACAATGGTATCCACAATAGCGTCCTTGAATCCCTGCCAACTGAGCCGTCTTCTGAATAGGGTTATCACGATACTGCCGAAAGCCGCAATTCCCCCAGCTTCGGTGGGAGTAAACCAGCCAACAACAATACCGATCAGGACCACCATCATCAACAGCATGATTTCTGCACATTCACCAATTGCGGCAAACTTTTCTTTGAGGCTGGTACTCGGCCCCGGGGGGGCAAGCGTTGGCTTTATGCGTGCATGAATGTAAATCATAAACATAAACAGCAGGGTAAGGATCACCCCGGGAATCATACCAGCGATAAATAGCACGGCGATGGATGTTTCGGTGAGAATTCCATAAATGATGAGGATCGCGCTGGGGGGGATCAATATGCCTAGAGTGCCGCCGGCAGCCACACAACCGGTAGCGAGCGCAGTGTCATATTTATATGATCTCATTTCAGGTATAGCGGCTGTCCCGATAGTAACCGCTGTGGCGATGCTCGAGGCGCTGATAGCAGCGAAAAGGCCGCAGGCCCCGATGGTGGCCATTGCCAGACCTCCTGGTAGGCGCCCCACCACATTGTATGCAAGCCGCAACAGGCTTCGGCCCAAGCCAGCACTGAGGCACACGGAAGCCGTCAGCAAAAAGAGAGGGAGTACTTGGTAATCGTAGTTGGATATGACGTTGAAGGGTTCAGTGGCGATGACATGAAGGGCCGCCGTTGAATTAACCAAATAGGTGGTTCCGGCAAAGCCCACCAATATCATGGCGAAACCTATTGGGAATCCGCAAAACAGCAGCAAAAGGACAATAACGATACCAATAATTCCGATGGCAAATGGGCTCATTTTTTTCTTACTTGATCCAGCGCCTCGAGTAAATGGTGCAGCAGAAACCCACAAAGCACGATGCAACCCAGTACCCAGGTAAATCTAAACGGGGCCTTGTTAAGATGGAGCACATAGGTAGTCGCTCCGGGGGTGGTCGCATCATCCATGGCCATCCAAAAACCACCCCACACCAGCAGAGCAACCATACACAGGCTGAGGAAGAAACTAACGGCAACGAAAAGTGACCGAAGCCGCTCTGGCAGCCTGCGAACCATTATTCTGATAACAATATGGCCCCGTTTCCGTTCTGTATAGCCTATCGCAAAGGAAGTCACAAAAAGTCCGCCCAAGCTGACAATCTCGACCGTTCCATATATGGGCGCATCAAAAAGGCCGCGGCCCAAAACGTTGACAACAACGGCAGCCACCATGATTACTAAGCAAAAACCGGCTATTAAAATAACCGCCTTAGAAATCCATCGATCGATCTTCAACCACAAAGACATCGTTAAAATCCTCTCCTTCAGGCAGGATATCTCTCTGATTCACCTCTGGCGACGGCTTCCCTGGTAATTTCGACTGCTCCAGTTTCTCCCTAACATATAGAAATAACCATTACAACTAGTCTCTTAAGTCCTGTCGAGGCTTAGGAGAACGAAAGTATTTAGGCTATTTGATGTAAGCGTCCATCCGCTCGCGGACAAACTTGAGTACCGCTGTTGCCGGATACCCTTTGGCATCTAAGGCTGCCGCCTGTTGATCCTGGACAGGTCCTATGATGGAAAACCACCGTTTTCTCTCCGCTGGGCTGAGGGTGGTAAACTTCATGCCCTGTTTCTTCGCCCAGCCAATGGCACCTGCATCTCCGTCGTCATAGGCGGCCACCATTTCACGCTTAAACCACCCACGACTATCATCGATAACTTTCTGAATGTCGGGGGGCAGCTTGTTCCAGCGATCCCAGTTCATCATCGCAAAGTAATTGGAAGGGTTATACAGGCTAAAAAGTGTGCAGTACTTTGCAACGGGCGCAATCTTGAATGATTGAATTGCATACAACTGAACACTGGCACCGTCTACCGTCCCTTTCTGCATGCTGATCAGCAATTCACTCATCGGCATCCCTACCGGCGTACCTCCCAGGGCTTTAAGATAATCAGCTGCTTCCCTTACCGGCACTCTTATTTGCTGCCCTTTTATATCCTCCAGGGTACTGAGCGGCTTTTTTTTGGTAACCAGGGTGGCCGGACCAATAGCGATCAAAAATAACTCCTTAGCTCCCTGCCATTCTTGGTTGTATGCCGGAAATTTTTCCCGTATCTCGTCCAAAATACGTGTGCTGATAGCACCATTGGGTATCCCCGCAAAAAACATGGATATGAGCCCGGTAAGTTCCGCGCCTTTTCGGGAATAGCGAAAACTGCCACCGATATCGGCCACGCCCTTCTCCACGCCCTGGTAGGTCTCAAAAGCATTGACCAAAACCGCTCCTGGAATGACGCGGATATTGAGTCTGCCGTTGGTTTCTTTGTTCATCTTCTTTGCCCAGCGATGATATAGCTTGTCAACCTTGGAACCGGCTGGATCCATATGACTGAGCTTTAGCTCTATGGCCTTTTCTGCCAAAGCCGGGGCTGCAGCGGCACCTAAAATCAAGCCACTCAAAAATACCACAAACATTGGAATTACAAAGAATCTTTTCATAGCGGCCTCCTCCTTGTTTTTTATTTAGCAGCAATTTTTAAAATCGGCCTACCAAAAAGAACCTATATCAAGAATATTCTTAAAAAAACAAATAATTTCTAATTATCACCCCCTTCCGCACTGTATAACATATTTTTTAAACAACCCCATAAAGACATCCGGCCATCCTGCGCAACAGGACACAGAAACCCCAGGCCTAATGAACCATTCTTGTCTGTTCCCCCCAGTACTTTTCCCGTAATTTGCGTCTTAATATCTTTCCGTACGGATTCTTGGGAATCTCGTCCACAAACTCAACCGACTTGGGTTTTTTATAACTGGCAAGATGTTGTTTGCAGTGTTCGATCAACTCTTCTTCGCCAGCCGCCATTC
>CP070652.1:5397326-5405943 GCA_020354645.1 Deltaproteobacteria bacterium | reverse complement strand
CACTTTTTCGGGTTTTTCATAACCGGGCTGTATTAGCGTCCGGGGCTCCTGGTCGGTCCAATCCACAGTGTCTGTAAGGTCAATGATTAAATCCAGCCGGCCCTGCTGCGACAAGCGCTCATGGATCTTATACCACGCGCAGGGTTGATCGCTGTCAATCTCACAGCTGCCTTTATTGGTACCGCCGCAGGGTCCATTATAAAGCCCTTTGGCACACATGGTCACCGGACAGATGCCGCCGGTCATTGCCAGCACACAGCGTCCACATGACTTGCATCGCTCTTCATATGAACCTATCGCCTGGTTTACCGCCAGACCGGTGGTGTCCACCCCCGGAAATACAGGTTTGTGGGGAAATCTCTCGGCCAGAAACTGAATGCCGACACCGCACGCCATGGAAATAATTGCTTCATAGTCATCAACCATCGAGTCCAGTTCCTCCAAAAATTCCCGATCACATTGTCTTTCAACGCTCACACCACCCATTTCAATGGGGTTGTCCTCCAGCTTTCTGGCCATTTCAAGCTCGGAATTCAAGATCTGAACTTCTTTTTGTCCACCGGCCAGACACACGGAAACACATGTTCCGCATCCGACATTTAGGACTCTCTTATACGGTTTGAGCATTTCTTTTATTTCTTCAAAGGGTTTTCTCTTGGCAACTATCATATATCCTCCTGATATATCAGACGGTTTTTTGCTGACCGGCTTGTTTATGCAGGGCAAACCATATCGGTGAGGGGCCGAGACCTTTTATCCTCTCAGTGAACTCCGTACAAATTTCTGCCCATCTTGGTCCCATGGCTGCCGAAAGGTTATACATTTCAACCCGTGCAGGATCAATACCGACTTCTTGCAGTATTATTTTGAGATGATTCACCCGTTTTATCGCGTTTGTATTTCCTTCCAGGAAATGACACTGACCTTCAAGTCACCCGGCCACGAACACACCGTCCACACCCCGCTGAAATGCCCGCAGAATATGCATGTGATCCAGCTTGCCGGTGCAGGGCAACCGAATAATCTTGACATTGGGCGGGTATGATAACCTCATCACCCCGGCCAGGTCTGCAGCGGCAAAAGCGCAGTAGTGGCAGGCAAATGCCAGTATTTTGGGTTCCCAGTTCTCCGGGACTTCTTGCGGCTTTTCAATAGAAGGTTTTTCTTCCGGGGCCCTCGCTTCCGCTTTTTCTAACATTATCTTTATCCCTTTTTTTAACTTTCAGCTGTCAAAGTGGATTTTCCCTGAAAGCAAAACTGAAGCTCTAAGCTAAATAGTAATTGCTAGAATACTCTGGTTCTTCAGTCAAAAATTCGAAATTCGAAGCTTGAAATCCTAAACAATTTCTAAATTCGAATGTTCAAATGATCAAAACTAGCGGATACCAGGGTCTGTTTTGAAAATTGGACAATTTGATATTCGGATTTGTTTCGAATTTCGGATTTCGAAATTCGTATTTTTTTATCAGCATGACCATTCGGTCAGATACCGTTTAACACCAGGCTAAATTTCATCCGCCTAATTCACTTGTTAACTGACATTATCCTCCGTATAGCTGTCTATCATAGCAAGAATCTGATCATCCCGGAAATTGTTGACCTGAAAAGCCTTCATGGGGCAAATTCCGGCACAAATACCGCAACCCATACATTTGACCTCATTGTGAGCGATCTTGCCGTCCTTATCGATGTAAGGCGAGTCATAGGGGCAAACCCGCAGACAACTCAGGCAGGACATGCAGAGATCCCGGTTGTGTTTGGAGATGATTCCCGAAACACTGAGCCTCTCTTTTGACAGCAGAACTCCTGCTCGCCCGGCTGCTGCCAGCGCCTGGCTGACGGTTTCATCCAGATTCTTGGGTGCATGCGCCAGACCGGCCACAAAAATCCCTTCGCTGGGGAAATCCACCGGGCGAAGTTTGACGTGTGCTTCCAGAAAATAGCCATCCGGATTTCGGGTAACTTTGTACATTTCTCCGACCTTATCAGCGGTCGGATGGGGTCTCAGACCGGTGGAAAGCACCACATAATCGGCCTCCAAAACGATGGGCTGACTGAGCATATAATCGAAGGTCTGGATTCGGAGTGTCTCACCGGCAACTTCGACCACGGGTTTGTTCTCCGGCTCAAAGCGCACGAACAGCACCCCGAGATCCCGGGCCTTTTTGTAATAGTCCTCTCGCAAACCGTAGGTGCGGATATCGCGGTAAAGAATGGTGACCTGGGCACCCGGGGTCTTTTTCTTAATTGCGATGGCGTTTTTGATGGCGTCCTGACAGCAAATTCGGGAACAATAATTGTTGGGCTCTTCGCGCGATCCCACACACTGAATCAAAACATACCGTTCACCAGACTTGGGCGTTTCAGTTTCTAATCGCTTTTCCAGCACCCGCTGGGTGATCACCCGGTCGCTGTCTCCAAATGCGTATTCACTGGGTTCATATTCCATGCCGCCGGTTGCGATAACAATGGCGCCGTGTTCAAAGCTGGTATCATTGTTCAAGGTGGTTTTGAAATTTCCGACAAAACCGTCGGTTTTTTTCACTTCCGTGCCCAGATGAACGGTAATTTTAGCATCGGCCTCGACTTCGGCGATCGTTTCTTTGACAAAGGATTGAACATCACTGCCGTCAAGGATACGGTATAGGTTATTGGCAAGCCCGCCCAGGGTGTTCTCCTTTTCGACGATATGAGTATCATACCCCTGGTTGGCCAAAGCAATCGCGGCGGTCATTCCTGCCACCCCACCGCCGATGATCAGCGCAGCGTGGGTAACCCCCACCGAGTCCGTATGAATCGGTTCCAGCAGTCTTGCTTTGGCAATGTTCATCTTGGTGATCTCGATGGCTTTGGCGGTGGCCACTTCGTTTTGTCCCATGTGAACCCACGAGCACTGCTCACGAATATCCGCCAGCTCAAAGAGATATTTGTTGAGACCGGCATCACGGATGGTTTCCTGGAAAAGCGGTTCATGAGTCCGCGGGGTGCAGGAAGCCACCACAACCCGGTTCAGGTTTTTTTCTTTGACCACATCTTTGATAACTTGCTGGCTGTCCTGGGCGCAGGCATACATCATGTTTTCAGCATGGACCACGTTGGGTTCTTTCTTGGATGCCTCAACCACCTGCATCACGTCCACCGTCTGGGCGATGTTGATGCCGCAGTGGCAGACAAACACACCGATGCGGGCCTCCTCATCGATGACGTCTTTTTCGGGCGGCAATTCTTTGACCGCCACTTCCGTACCGCGAGCCTCACCCAAAAGCGCCATGGCGCTGCCGGCCACCGCACTGCCCTGCATGACGGTCTCGGGTATATCTTTGGGGCCCTGATAGATACCGGTGACGTAAACCCCGGGACGGCTGGTATCCACCGGTTTAAAAGGGGTGGTTCTGGCGAAACGATGTTCGTTGGGTTCGATGCCGAAAGTATTGGCAAATTCCAGTGCATCCGCATGGGGCTCAAAACCAATGGAAAGGATGACCATGTCGAAGGTCTCATCCACCAGGGTGCCGTCTTCTTTGGCGTAGCGTAAAATAAGGTTGCCGGTACCGGCTTCTTCCCGCACCGCCGATATCATGGCCCGTTGGTAGCGGACACCAAATTCATTTTTGGCACGGTCGACGTACTTGTCAAAATCCTTACCAAAGGCCCGCATTTCCATAAAAAAGATAGTCGGCTCTATGTTTTCGTCATGCTCTTTGGCAATGATCGCCTGTTTGGTGGCATACATACAGCATACCGAAGAACACCATGGATTGGCGTTATGGGGATCACGGGACCCGACGCATTGAATCCAGGCCATCTTTTGGGGGTGTTTTTTGTCTCCGGGCCGCTGAACCGTCCCCTGATAAGGGCCGGATGCCGAGAGGATTCTTTCAAACTGGATGGCGGAGACCACATTGGGCCAACGGCCGTAACCGAACTCCTGTCGGACCTCAGGATTGTATCGATCTAAACCGGGACACACAATCACGGCCCCGACATTAAGGTCAAATTCCTTGCCGGTATCCTCAAAATTAATGGCCCCGGCCGTACAGAATTTTTCACAGGCCTTGCACTTTCCCTTCAGGAAATAAATACAGGTGCCCTTGTCAATTGCCCGGGTATTGGGAACGGCCTGGGGAAAAAGCGAGTAAACGGCCTTGCGTTTGGTCAGGCCCTGTTCATATTCGCTGGTTACCTTCTTGGGGCATTTTTCTTCACAAATGCCGCAGCCGGTGCATAAATCCGGGTCTACGAAGCGCGGCTGCATTTTTACCTTGGCCGTAAAGTTGCCCGGTTGCCCTTCGAGCGAGACCACCTCTGCCAGGGTGTGAATATCGATGTTTTCGTGCCGGCCCACCTCCACCATTTTGGGCGAAATCATACACATGGAACAGTCGCCGGTGGGAAAAGTTTTATCCAGCATAACCATGGTGCCGCCGATGGAGGAATCCTTCTGGACCATGTGGACTTTAAATCCGCTGTCCGCCAGATCGAGTGCGGCCTGCATACTGCCGATGCCGCCACCGACAATCAGAACGGATCCTAGCTTGGTGGTTTGGGAAGATTGTTTATCAATCATGCCGCTTCTAACTCCTTGTCGAGTTCTTGTACGAGCGAAACGCTGTCTACGAAATGCCTGTCAACCTGCAGTTCTTTCGGGCTCAACCCCATCGCCAGGCCCACCAACTCGGTGATGAAAAAGACCGGCAAACGCTCTTGGATTTCGTGCTTTTTACAAATTTCATCCTGGTAGGCATCCAGGTTCAATTGACACATGGGACAGGTGACCACAAAACAGTTGGCGCCCCTGGCGATCGCATCCTGCATGATTTTGGCCATCAGATTGATACTGGTGTCATGATCATTGATGGCGGCTGAGGCACCGCAGCAGTCGGTCTTGTAATTCCAATCCAGCGCCTTTATCCCCAAGGTTTTCAGAATTGTTTCCATGCCCTGGGGGTTTTCGACATCATCAGGTACCGGCACACCATAAGGGAATCGGGTCATCATACAGCCGTAGTAGCAGACCGGTTTGAGATTTTTATACTTTTTAACCACCTTGTCGGCCAACATACCCGATTCGACCGTGGTCAAAAGAACTTCCAGAATAGAGGATACCTTAAGCCCACCCTTAACTTTTTTGGTGAGTTCAGCATTGATTTCATCCTTCAAGGCCGGGTCATCTGCCAGGCGTTGCTGGGCCACCAAAGTTCGCGAGTAACATGCCGAGCAGGGGATGACCATCTCCGAATAACCGTCTTGTTCGGCAATTCCGATGTTTCTGGACGGCATAGCAATGGCTATAAAATCATCATACTTGCCAGCCGATGTCGCCCCGCAGCAATTCCAGTCCTCAATCTCTTTTAAAATGATCCCCAGTTCTTTAAAAACCCGTTGGCTTTGCACATCATACAGTGACGAAGACTGTTGCAAAGTACATCCGGGGTAATAGGCTATCTCCATATTTAACCTCTTTATGCTTGCTTTTTTGCCTTTGACTTCTTGAAAAGGCGATTGAGTTCTTTACGCCCTTTGGAGGATTGAACGCCGAAATGCAGTCTTTTTCGGCCCATCATTGATAATGCCAGTTTGATCTGACTTACGATCTCCTCATATATGGCTTTAAATTTGAAACGCGAAAGATCCTTAAAAAAGTTCTTTAGTTCATAGAAACTAACGAACTCACCTTCATTCAGCCGACCCCAGCGCAGCCCCGATTTTACAAACGTATCATGGAAAAAGGCCACTTTGGGTTTCAATGGTTCAACATGGGTTTCTTTGGCCATCTTTTTTAATGTCTCGGTAATCCTGCCGGTCATAATTTCATTGGGGCAACGTGTGCCGCAAGTATAACAGGATACGCATTGCCAGACCAAGGCATTGCTCAGCGCTTTTTCCCGGTCTCCGAGGTTGATAATTCTGATCAGCCGGTCCGGTGTGATATAACCGGTCTCCTCGCCCACCGGACAGCCTGCCGCGCAACGTCTGCACTGATAACAGGCCACTAGTGGCTGACCCGAGCGTTCCATGACCTCTTGCACCAAGGGGTTGGCGATCTCAGGCTTGAATTCAAGTACAGGTGCTTTTGCTGTTTGTTCCATATGTACCCTTTTTTTTAAAAAAAAGTTGACTGTTGAAATTGAGGCGCCTCGTGTTGAAAATTTGTTTTTAATTGTGCGCTGACCGAAAATAGGCCAAGAGATCCCTATTGCATAATTTTAATTGAGCTGTCAAGGGGTTTTAATGCGGAAGGATAATTAAAAAAAACGATATGTTATTTGAAAATTTGAGTCTAATTTATTGAATCCTATTCATTCATTCAATGGAGAGGGGTCAAAGCTTGAATTGTGAATTAAGTTGATTGAATTTTGCCACGATATTTCCATCATGCTGCATTTTGCTTTTTATCGCTCTTACCGCGTGGCTTACTGCTGAGTAGCTTATTCCGAACAAATGGCCAATTTGAGCATTACTCAATCCACCACCGTTCCATAGCAAATAGACCAGTAAGTCCCGTTTTTCCTTATCGACTCCTGTCACCCGTTCTGTTTGCACAAAACTCCGCACGTCGCATTTGAGCAAACGTTGAGCTGATTGCAGGATGGCAGCCGGATCAGAAAGTTTTGCCAATTGAGTTTGATGGGGTATGCTTGAATCAAATTTTGATGGTAAATGTTGTTTGCGAATTCTTTCTACAAAGAGCTGCGATCCCCAAAATAATCCATGACGTAAGTCTTCTAACAGCCGCTTTTCTTCCTTGGCATATTTTTGCACCTTTTCGCGGTAGCTCCTGTGCTGATCAAGACTTTTGAACTGTGACAGGATCAAATCCATCGACAGCCATTCAGGTCCTTTGCGGCCATACCCATAGGACAAGTAACTACTCCAACGGTGATCGGCAAGACGGTTAACAACTCCCGCCCTGAGCGGATTCCGATGAATGTAGCAGGAAAGCTGCATTAGATAGGCATCATTTTGTACAAGGATACTTTTATAACGCCCCTGAAAAAGGTGTCCGCTGCGAGAATGACGGGTATTGTAACGCTGGGTATAAGTGGTGCCGAACCAATGCATGGCCCTCTTTATATTGGCATGTTGAGTTCTGAGCAAAAGGTGGTAATGATTGCTCATCAAAACATAAGCAAAAATTTCAACCTCAAAACGCTCCGACATCTCTCCCAGCGTATCTAAAAAAATTTTGCGATCTCGATTATCTTTAAAGATATCGTTGCCTTGGTTTCCACGGGATAAGAGATGATATAATGCTCCTTCGTATTCTATGCGCCATGCTCTGCTCATATAACGCATTTATCAAACATTTCTATCCGCGTCAATAATTATTCACAATTCAAGCTTTGACCCCCTTCCGCTTTCGAAATTATTCTGCTTGATTTAAGAATTCCCGGAGTAAAAGGTTTGGAGCTATTGAAAACCATTCGCAAGAAACGTCCGCAAACAAAAGTCATTATTATTACCGGATACGCCAGTATTGAAACGGCTAAGGAAACTGCGAGATTGGGGGCCATCGATTACCTGGCAAAACCGTTTACCCCAGAGGAACTGCGGGTTGCAACGGAAAACGCGTTTCGTTATGCTGCATAGTAAATAAACGAATCGCCCGCTTTCCCATAAAGAAAAGGGGCCAAAGCTTTAATCACAATTCAACGGGTTGTTGCCCAAATATTTTTGAGCGGTCATTAAAACGTTTTTGGAGTATAAATCCTAGCGCAGCGCAAAAAAAGCGCTTTAAACCTGTTTGAGTCACACGCTCAAGCGGGACGAGTTTTCAAAGCGCTCGGCGCAAGCTTTAGATTTATCAAAAAAAAGTTTTAGACTCAGCGAAAATATATCTGGGCAACAACCCGTCAAGCTTTGCCCCCCATTCTTTATTCACCGATGATTTTCACCAAGGCGCGTTTTCTGCGTCGACCGTCAAATTCGCCATAGAATATCTGCTCCCAGGTGCCGAAATCCAGCTTGCCATCCGTGACGGCCACCACCACTTCACGGCCCATGATCTGGCGTTTCATATGGGCATCGGCGTTGTCTTCACCGACATTGTGCCGGTACTGGGAAACCGGCGTATGGGGCGCCAGTTTCTCCAGCCAGACGTCATAGTCATGATGAAGTCCGGATTCATCATCATTGATGAAAACGGATGCCGTAATGTGCATGGCGTTGCAGAGGACAAAGCCTTCCTTTATACCGCTCTCCCTGAGGCATTCTTCCACTTGCGGTGTAATATTAATAAAAGCACGTCTGGTGGGTACCTCAAACCACAATTCCTTGCGGTAGCTTTTCATCTTTTACCTCCGTGTTGCTAAACGAGAATAAATTGGGATTTGAATACTACTATTGTTCAGATATATTTAAATTGCTTCGATCAAGATTTAATCACACAGTATCAAATAACAGTCATGACCAAATCTGACAAGCTATCATTTTGTTGTAAGATATTGATATGCAAATAGAACAATCTAAATTCATTGCAGAGAGCGCCAACTTGGTTTTAAGAATCGGAAATGTTGATATAAAAAGTTTTGATGGCCTGTGATTCTTGCCGATTTGGTCAGACACCCTTAGTTTTTACAACGCGTAAAAAATTCCGCCACATCTCGGTCTTTCCAAT
>CP070652.1:5390759-5397226 GCA_020354645.1 Deltaproteobacteria bacterium | reverse complement strand
AGGAAAATGGAACAACAAAAGGGCCCGTGGCTATATGAAAAGCGCCCACGTTCGCAATCCATTTCAGCTTCGAATTAATGCCTATCGGGTTCTATTGACTCGAGGTAGAGATGGGTCGGTTGTCTTTGTCCCACCTATTAACGAGTTAGATGCAACATTTAGCTATCTTGCGAAATCGGGTTTTAAAGAGATTTAATAAACAAAATAGATACCTTAGGAATTGGGTAAAGATATCAAATCTACGTTTGACTCATGCTGCTAATTAATAACGGTCAAACATAGACCTGACCCCTTTATCAGCCAGCGGAAAAAGCAGTTGCTGGAACTTACCTACCAATCCCCCTATCGAATTGGGCTTTGTGTATTTTTATCAATGCCGAGCACAACTGGCGGCCCATGGGGTGGTGTTGCCGGCATTCGTAAATTAATCGGAGTTAAAGCAATGCGGCGTCTGGAGGCAGAGGAAATTCGCAGAGTTGCTGAATGCACACAAAAATTTTTAAAACGCAAAGGGGCTGTCATCACTTTTCAGAAAAACGCCTGGAATGCCCTTCGGTCTGAAGAAGATCCTGAATACAACATCGAATTGGCAAAGCAAGGTAAACTGATAGGAGCATTAAACAATATGCCCCACATCCCCATGTATGGAGTGCCGCCAACTAGGCTACCAGGACCGTGCCAAAGAGTTTTAAAGAGATTTTTAACCGAACAGGCTTGTCTTTTTTAAAGGGATTTAAAGATGCTTAACCGTAATGATGAAGTCTTTTCTCGAAAAAAATCTTGGTTCTTCCAATATGCTTAAATACCAAATACATAAGCTTTCCAAAGGTGGAAAAGAGGCCCGGGCTGCACTATTAGAGGACATTCTCACTTCTGACGTATTCGGCCTTATGTCCTACTTTCCATATGAACTTCTGTTAAAGCCTTTCCTCAACGAGATTAAGCTAAAAAACCCAGAATCCGATTTCATTGTACCATCTTCCGAACCTAATGAAGTCGAATTCTGGAAAAGCTTTACATGGCCTGAAACTCTCCCAAACATGAATCGGGAAACTGTAGTGCTGGTGTCAAATCTTGATTAGTGAATAGTGAACTCACCCAAGCCCTGAGGCATTGAGACAGCCAAGAACTGAAATCAATAAATCCCATTTCTCAATCCGAGATCAGGAATTTTTTGCGCCTTCACTCAAAGAAGCACACCAGAAGTGTATTGAGAGAGAAGGGGAAATGGGGTCGCATCTTAAATATTAAATATTGGGTGAAATCACGGACGTCCATTCGATTTTTTCCATTATTGACTTCAAAAGGACTGCCATGTTAAAGAATCAATCATAGATTTAAATGCGCTAACCCAAACCAAGAGGTAGCTATAATAAGAGAAAGGTTCCCCGGTTAAATTCGCTACGCTCCTCTTCTATGAAGAATTTAACTGGGTAAGCAAGGTTCAGGGTTCACGGTTCAGGGCTATACAAACAACATAGATTGGCGAAGTACCTGAGTGCGCGATTGAATGAAATAAGGAAACCCCGTTTCTCACCTTGAGATCCGGGGTTTATTTATAATCCTATTCGAATGTTTGTATATGAGGAGGTCCCTCCATTTCTATAAGCTTAATAGATATTAATCACTAATCAAGATTTGACGCCGATACATATAAATTTTTGACAGGCAGAGCCCTATCCGGCTGAAGGAGGGCTAAATTATGGAAATACTCTTAAAAGATATCGTCATCATATTTTTGCTCTCTATGGTGGTTCTTTTCATTTGTCACAGACTAAAGGTGCCGACCATCGTCGGTTTTCTCATAACCGGATTACTTTTGGGTCCGCACGGCCTCGGGTTGATTGCGGCAGGCAAAGAGGTGAAAGATCTGGCCGAAATCGGTGTCGTGATGCTTCTTTTCACAATTGGTATCGAGTTTTCTCTCAAAGACCTGATTCGTATCAAACGGGCCGTACTGATGGGGGGGTCTCTTCAAGTGCTGTTGACCCTGGCAGCAACTTTTTTTTTCGCCAGGCATTTTGCTTATGGACTTGGTGGATCTGTTTTCGCCGGATTCCTGGTTGCCCTGAGCAGTACTGCCATCGTTTTGAAACTATTGCAAGACCGAGCTGAAATTGAGAGCCCCCATGGGCAGACAACCCTCGGCATTCTTATTTATCAGGACATCGTTATTGTGCCGATGATCCTGCTTACGCCTCTTTTGGCCGGCAAGGCAGACGGCCTGGGCACATCTTTGCCCCTGCTCTTGGCCAAGGCGATCGGTATCATTGTTTTGGTCATCCTAAGTGCTGAATACATCGTCCCAAAGGTATTGTATCAAATTGCCCGCACCCGCAGCAGAGAACTCTTTCTTTTAAGTATTGTCGTTATGTGCCTGGCTGTTGCCTGGCTGACACACAGCTTGGGGCTGTCGCTGGCGCTTGGTGCATTTTTGGCCGGCCTGACCATTTCCGAATCGGAGTACAGTCATCAGGCACTAAGCAACGTTTTACCTTTTCGCGACCTCTTCACCAGCTTTTTTTTCATCTCCATAGGTATGCTGCTGGATATCCGGTTTCTTTTTGAAAAGCCGAGTTTAGTGTTTTTTCTTGCCCTGGGGGTCCTCCTTGCGAAATCACTGTTGGGCATGGTCACAACACTGGTGCTTGGTCTGCCGCTGCGTACAGCTATCCTGGTCGGGCTGGGGCTTTGCCAGGTGGGCGAGTTTTCATTCATTTTAGCTGAAGAAGGCCTGAAGTATGATCTGTTGGGCGGAGATATCTTTCAATTATTCCTGGCTGTCTCAGTTCTTACGATGGCTGCTACACCATTCATAATCATATTGGGGGATCGAATCGTCGAAGCTGTCTTGCATTTTCCTCTGCCGCAAAAACTGAAATCGGGCCTGTACCCACTCCAGGGACTTACGGATTCTAAAAAAAAGGTCCAATTGAAGGGTCACCTTATCGTGGTTGGTTACGGGATTAACGGGAAAAATGTAACCAGAGCAGCCAGACTAGCCAGTGTTCCCTACCTTATCATCGAGATGAATCCGGAAACGGTAAGGATTGAAAAAAAGAAAGGCGAGCCGATTTACTATGGGGATGCAGGACAGGAGGCTGTCCTCAATCATGCAAACATCAGGCAGGCCAGAATAATTGTTTTAGTGATATCGGATCCTGCCGCCACGCGCAAAATTGCCCGCACAGCCCGGAATCTCAACCCCGGGGTCCATATCATTGCCAGAACACGCTTTCTACAAGAAATGGAACCTTTGTACCAGTTGGGTGTGAATGAAGTCATTCCCGAGGAGTTCGAAACATCTGTGGAGATTTTCTCAAGAGTTTTGACCCGATATCACATACCCAGAAATGAAATAGATCGTTTTGTGACTGAGATGCGAACGGACGGCTATGAGATGTTCCGACGGCTCCCCCAGCACGGCACTGCTTTTTGCGATTTGCAATCCTACATTCCGGATGTGCAGATTAACACAGTAAGGGTGGGGCAGGCGTCCCCGTTTATTGGAAAGACATTGTCTGAAGTTGAGCTGCGGAAAAAATATGGTGTGACCTTGCTTGCCATACGCCGCGACAAGGAAACAGTTTCCAATCCGGATGCGGATACTAAAATCGAGGCAAACGACATATGGATCATTCTCGCACCCCCCGATAAGTTTGCTCAGATAACTGCAGTATTATCATGAAATCCCTGCATCTCGCGCATGCAATCATAGACGGGCTGTTGCCCAAATATATTTTCGCTGAGTCTGAAACGTTTTTTGATATATCCAAAGCTTGCTCCAGTCCCACTTCTAGAAGTAAGGAATGGGGTCAAAGCTTGAATTGTGAATTAAGGGAAGGTAGGAATAGGGGACGAGGGTGAAATATTGACATTTGAATTCCGGGTTAAACCCTCATAAATTACTTACCACAACAATAAAAATAGGGGACGCCCTTTAGTTATTTAGTTACGTGCAAATAAGATCTCAACATCCGAAGGTGATCGCTATGTGTGTTGATGGAAACATCGAATTGGTTTCTGGACAGAAAAATAGAATTGCGGACGCTGCAGCCATCTATTTGGAAACTATAGAACTAAAGGGCGTCCCTTAACTCTATAGCAGCAAGCGCAAGTTTCATCTGACTTGCTATACGGTATGGCTATATGCGGTTTTGAGGGGTGCTAAAAACCTGTGTTAGGCTGTAGATCTCAGGTTTTAGAAGCCTAAACTAGCATATTAAGAATTGTGTTTATTCCTGGTCGATTCTGTTGGAACAAGAGATTTCGGTGTGGGTAAATAATATCCCTTTAAGAATATGTTTTTTTCCAACGACGTAAAAAATTCCTGGTAAACAGCTTCCACTAAGGGATACATACCGGCAGATAATTGAATCCGTACCAGTATACGCCCGCTGCTACGGTCATCCACCTTGACAGTAATGTGAAGATGATAGGACTTAAGTTTTGTTGCGGTAATGATGCCCAGGCGCGAATCGGCCTGATCGATGACAAAATCAAGGTCCTGAAGGGTGGTAATCACTGCCCGCATTGCCTTAATTCGATCTGTCATCTCGAAGGTTCGCGATTGGATGCTGCGCGCTTGAAGCTGAGTCATTTGGTCTTCGTAGATGATCTCACGGACCGGCGGTGTAGACGCACAGGACACCAGTTGAGTCGTTGCAATTATCATTAAAACCGCTTTAAGAGAATTAGCCCAAACCTTCATAGTTCCTGAGCCTCAAGAAAAAGTGCTTTTGAAAGTTTGTCGAAGAATTCCCGATAAATTTCAGGTGTTCCCAATGCTTCACTTTTCGATATAGTGCCTTTGTTGGTATAGACAATCCTTTGAAAGGTGATACGGACTGCAGTGCCTAATTGTTCAGCCATTACAGGCGTTACCACAAGACTGACCCGCATGATCTGAGTCTCGTCATAAACCGGATCATGCGACTGTCCTGAAAGTCCTGCCAGTATAATCAATATAACATGAGCCGTTACCTCGGCCGGCTGAATGGCACTGCGTTCTTTCGAAGCGACAATCAAGCCCAACTGTACCTCGCTCTCGTCTACAAGAAAACCGATATCTTGCAGGGTCGCCATACCGGCAGCCAGTACTGCTGACTCATCGTCGGTATCGAAAATCCGGGTCTGAAGCTGGCGTTTGGTAAGCGATTCAGGCGTCAGGCGAAGATGTGCCGGCTTTACTTGTGTTACTACACAGGCGGAAAGAATTAAAAGGGTGACGGTTACCACTGGGATGACCGCAAATCTTTTGATGATGCGTCTGATTTTACATACCGATAAGTAAAATATCTTTTTCATCGATCGCATCTTTTCTATTCAACTTGGTGTTCTTCAAGAAACAGGGATTTGGACAGCGCTGTAAAAAACCGTTGATAGGAGACTGGATCGTTAACCAGCTCATTGCCAATCTGACAATTGGCTCTGACCACCAGCTGGGTTTCACCCCGCGGTCGAACCGACACAGTAATTCGCATGAGACGTTGGTTTATCCACTTTACCCCTGTTACGGTACCCAATTCAACCTCACCGGCTTCAAGCACGAAACCAAAATCCTGCAGCGTTGTCATAACCGTGCGCAACATCTGCTCACGATCAACTGTATCAAAGTAACGTGTTTGGATACTGCGTATCTGCAGTTGGCTGGAGTCGGAATCCAGCAGTCGTTTCTGGGTCGAGACACAGGCAGTCAGCAACAACGTGAAGGCAAGTGCCCCAAAAATAATTCCTATTCGGAAATGTTTTTTCATATCTGTTGTGCCTCTAAAAATATGGCTTGGGAGAGTTTCAAAAAAAATTCTTGATAAATTGCCGGATCTTTCACCTTTCCCTTATGGTGGAAAATCACCCGGACAGCGATAGCCCCCGAACGACCCCGTATATGTCTTGTCACCACACTTGCACGCGCACCAAATAGACCCCCATATTGAATATGCTTTATCTTGGAAGCATCGATCCAACCCAGGCGGCTTTCCACCTCTTTTATCTGGAAACCGTTATCCAGCAGAATGTCAACACAGGCACTCAGGATTTTGACTTCGTCATCGGTCGGATATATTCGGGTCTGGATAGACCGCTCTTCCAGCGAAACCGGCTGGAAAAATTCCTCAGATTTGGGTACTGTCTGGCAACCAGCAATTACCAGTAGAACACAGCAACCCCAAACTAAATTAAATTTCCATAAAAGGTTCATTATTCATTTAAAAACGCGAAGAATGATAAGAGAAGTCGCGGACTTTACCTGATTCGTCAAATTTGATGATGATCGTTAATGTCCTCTGACTCGTAGATTTTGCACCCGCATCGTAGCCTGTGCTCCCTGCACCCAGGCCACCAGCACTTCCTCCCCAGCCCAAAACCAGTGCAGCCACACCCCCCTGGCTTCTGGAATAAACGGTATCCGTCGCCACCTTATCATAAACCCAGACTTCACGTCTTTTTTCATCAGTTGAAACGATGTT
>CP070652.1:5368338-5390659 GCA_020354645.1 Deltaproteobacteria bacterium | reverse complement strand
CTTCCGATCGAACCCGATGATACGGAGGCCAACACCACGGGAGCAAAGGGTCTGGGCGAGCCGGTCACAATTCCCACAGCGGCCGCGGTTGCCAATGCCGTTTACCACGCCACGGGCATGCGTATCACCCAAACACCCATTAATCCGGTTCAGCTCTGCCGGCTCCTCGCAGAGCGCAGAAAGGAGGGATAGGCCATGGTACCCAGCTTTTCCTACATCCGGGCAAGATCACTCGACGAGGCCATCCGTTACCTCTCGCTGGACGGCGCCAGAGCTTACGCCGGTGGAACCGACCTTCTCGGATGCCTTCGCGACCGTGTTTTTGACGTCGCTACGGTTATCAGCATCGCCGGACTCAAGGAACTCAGGGGCATCGGGGCAACACCGGCAGGAGGGCTTCGGATTGGGTCCCTGACAACCATTGCGGAAGTCGCCCGTAATCCGGTCACCACATCAAAGTACCGGGCACTGTCAATGGCGGCCTCCGAGGTGGCGAGCCCCCAGTTGCGCCACCAGGGTACCATCGGGGGCAACCTCTGTCAGAAGCCCCGTTGCTGGTACTACCGGGGAGAATTCCATTGCCTGCGAAAGGGCGGGAACCAATGCTACGCCGTCGAGGGCGAGAACCCGTATCACTGCATCTTCGGCGGCGAGAACTGCTTCATCGTGCATCCCTCGGATACGGCGCCGGCCCTGGTCGCCCTGCGGGCAAGTGTTACGATTGCCGGTCCCAACGGCCAGCGAACCGTGGCTGTGGAAAACTTCCATATGCCGCCATCCGAAGATTACACGAGGGAGACGGTGCTCGAACCCGCAGAGGTCGTAACGGAAATCGTTTTGCCGCCGCCTGCCGAGGGTCTGCGAAGTTCCTACCGCAAGGTTCGGGCACGTCGTGCCTGGGACTTCGCTCTGGCCGGCGTGGCCTTGGCGATCGATTTCAGCGGGGATCGGGTGGCCGATTCTCGAGTGGTGTTCAGCGGCGCAGCGCCTGTACCCTGGCGGTCTAGTGAGGCGGAAAAAGTCCTCAAGGGAAGGCGGCTGGATCGGGATCGAGCGGCAAAGGCCGCCGGGGCGGCGGTGAAAAACGCGGAACCCATGGAGCAGAACGAATACAAGATCCCCCTTTTTCGCGGACTCCTAGAACAGGAATTGATGGCCATTGCCTAGCCCGGATCCCGCTGATCCGCGGGAAAACCGCACGGCATAGAAACAGGCGTTTTTGTGGTCAGGTCTGTACGGGTTGTTGGCCAAATATTTTTGAGCGGTCATTAAAGCGTTTTTGAATTTATAAATCTTCGCGCAGCGGAAGAAAAGCGCTTTGAACCTGTTTGAGTCCCGCGCTCAAGCGGGACGAGTTTTCAAAGCGCCTGCGCAAGCTTTAGATTTATCAAAAAACGTTTTAGACCCAGCGAAAATATCTTTGGGCAACAGCCCGTGTATTCTTGACGATCCAAAATACCGCTGTGAAGAATGAAGACCTGACCCTTCATTTTCTTTCAAGGGGGTATGCATTGGGCTGGCTGACATTTTTTAAAATTAGAGTTTCACGGCAGTTCGGAAATGATTTTCCGGTATTCATCTTCGGTAAATACTCTAAAGGTTTCCGTCCGAACGGCACCGACCGATGCGATCGTCATGGCCAATTTCGTTGCGGTTTCATCATCGGGCCCTTCTCCAATAACTACTGCATCATATCTGCCCATCGCGAGATAAAATGCCTTTAACTCACCACCCATCGATTTAAACAGCTCTTTGGCTGCGTCAAGGCGGGCAGGGCTTTCTTTCATGTTTTCCACACCTTTCTGGGTATATTTGATCAGGGTGACATAAGTAGGCATGGGTCCACCTCCTTTCTTTTAAAGCCCCGTGCATACCCCCAAATTAAAACAACGGTTTTCATTTTGGAACTTCAAGCCAACTGCGAAAAGATCGAATTGAGTTTAGAGCGCGATGCGTGATATATCGAGCGCAGAGGCGTGTGAGGAAATTCAGGTTACCGGCGAAGTATCAGCTGGAGATCAAGATTAAAATCGAAGAATTCTTAAACTTCGAATATCAGAACTACAGAATAAGTCAATCATCTTTGATAAAAGATCTGAACAGGCCAATTGGCACCTCAGACAGCTCGTGCATTTTTCAGTAGCCACTTGAATGTCGTAATTTGCCATGTATGGGTCTCCCGTATTGATCCATGGTTCGCTAGGGGGCCTATGGTTTTCATCTTAAACCCCATAATTTGCTGTTTCTCGCACAGGTGTTAAGTTTTGTCAGAGAAGTAGAAATCATATATCTGCCACGCGGGTGACAGATCACAAAGTAGGATCCGGTGAGATCCGGACGAGCATTTTACCGAGATTCTGGCCCTTGAATAGACCGATGAATGCTTTGGGAGCGCTCTCGATGCCCTCACTGATGGTTTCTTCCCATTTGATCTTGCCTTCTGAAATCCACTTTCCGATTTCGGCATGAAATTGCGGCTGTATGTCAAGGTGTTCGGATACAATGAAGCCCTTGAGCGTCAGCTGTTTTGAAATGGCATAAAAAAGATTATAAGGTCCGGCTGGCGGTTTGGTCGCATTATATACGGAAATCATACCGCACAGGACGATCCGCCCGCAAGTGTTCATGTGTTCAAGTGCGGCTTCGAGATGTTTACCCCCCACGTTTTCAAAGTAGACATCAATACCGTTTTTACAATATTTTCCGACTTCGGCGGTGATGTCCTCCACGGCCTTGTAATTGAACGCGGCATCAATCCCGGCCTCTTCCATCAGCCACGAAACCTTTGGGTCCGAACCGGCACTACCGATCACATGGCAGCCTTTGAGTTTGGCAACCTGACAAACAACCGATCCGACGGCACCGGCGGCGGCCGAGACAAATACAGTTTCTCCTTTTTTTGGCTTTCCGATTTCAAGAAGCCCGAAATAAGCTGTAAGCCCCGGCATACCAACAGTGCCGAGATAAGCCTGAATCGGTGCCACACCGGGATCAATTTTTAACAACCCCGTACCGTCAGACACATAGTGCTCGCGCCAACCCAGCATGCCCAAAACAAAATCGCCGACTTGAAACTTACTTCCTCTCGATTCTATAACTTGACCGACACAACCGCCCTCCAGGGGCCTGTTGAGCTGAAACGGCGGCACATAGCTCTTACGGTCAATCATGCGGCCCCGCATATAGGGATCAACCGACATGTAGATATTTCGAATGAGCATTTCTCCCTGACCTATTTCCGGTAGCTTTACTTCGACCAGCTCGAAGTCGCTCTCGCGCGGAAGGCCAAGCGGACGATGTTTCAGATGAACCTCGCGGCTCACAATTTCAGCCATTGTTGCATCCTTTCATTCAGTGTTATTGGTTGGTTGCGTGTTTTCGGTTTTATTGGCGATCATTAATATCCCATGTAAAATCAAAAAGGGGTATTGATATTTTGATTCGCGGGATACCGGAACCGCCCATTCGTATATCGGTTAACCGATCTCATTTTAAAAAGATTAATGTATGCCTGCCTCAAATTTCTAAAACTGGTTTCAAAACCTCTTTTGAACCAATTTTGAGAACTTTTGTCTAAAAGCGCTTAGCGAGGCGGAGCGTAAAATCTTGGACTGTTTGAGGGCCTTAGCCCGGGTTTTCAAGATTTAGTGCAGCGAGCTTAGCGCTTTACAATCCACCATAGATCTATGGCGGATAAAAAGGCGCAAACCGGTGAAAACGAGATTTTGAAACCGCTTCTAATCTAACGGTCTTCACCGACATCGTCATTTCAGGACCGGTTGCTGCAATGAACCGGCGGCTTTCTGTCAGTCCAAGGACTGGCCTGCTCCAATTGAGATGCCAGTCGGAAAAGGGCCGCTTCATCGCCAAAGCGGCCTGCAAACTGAACGCCAATCGGCACACCGTCGTCATTCCAAAATAAGGGAACCGACATGGCCGGTTGGCCGGTAAGATTACAAAAATAGGTGAACGCGACAAATGCGCGTGTGACATTGAGGGCTCTCATGGGGTCGTCCGGGGACGGCTGGAAAGCACCCAGTTTTGTGGGTGGAATGCTGAGGGTCGGGGACAGAATCATGTCATAGGACCCGTCATGATACCAATTGGCCAATTTTCGCGAAAAGCGTTGGCAGTCTTCCAGTGCACCCAAATAATCCGCGCCGGTGCGTTTCAACCCGGCTTGAACCGTGACCCAGGTCATGGGCTCGAATAGATCCTGGGTAAGCTGCTTGCCCAACTCTTTTTCCCAATAAGCCACAAAACGCCCAGCAAGACAACTAAAGATTCGACCAAAACTCATTGAAAGACTCGGATAGCTGAACACTTCGGGTAGGATCTCCTCGACGATATGTCCCAGACTTTCACAGAGCCGGGCAGCGTCTGTAGCTGCCTTTTCACAGTCCGGGTGAACCCGGGTCTCTTCATTCCAGCCCTCAGGAATGCCGGTTAATAAGCCGATCTTTAAACGCCCCACATCTCTGGCCGTTTCATCCAAAAAAGGACGTTCCCGGGGTGGTGCAACGTACGGGTCGCCGAGGTCGGGCCCTGAAGTCGCATCCAAGAGAGCCGCAGAATCTCTAACCGTAACAGTCACCGTATGTTCATGAACAATTCCGGTCCCTATGTCTCCAAACAGTGGCCCGAGCGGATTCCGCCCCCGGGTCGGCTTCAAACCGAAAAGCCCGCAGCACGAAGCGGGGATTCGGATGGAGCCACCGCCGTCATTCCCATGGGCCATGGGAACGATACCTGCCGCCACAGCTGCGGCCGATCCACCGCTTGACCCGCCCGGCGTTAAAGTTGTATCCCAAGGGTTGGCTGTCGGCCCGTACAGGGCAGGTTCCGTCGTGGGAAGAAGCCCGAACTCCGGCGTATTTGTTTTGCCAACCACAACCAATCCGGCAGCTTTGTGCCGTTTTACCAGCTCGCTGTCCAGCTTCGATAGATAACCTTCAACGGCACGGGATCCTTCGTGAAAAGGGGCCCCCTCGTATTCCGCCAGCAGGTCCTTCAAAAGAAAAGGAACGCCATAGAAAGGAGCATCCGGCAGCTTACTTTCAATGATTTTGTCCCGGTAATTTTTTGCAATGTCGCGCGCCTGGTCGTACAGCGTGTGTATTACGGCGTTGAGCTTGGCGTTAACTTTTTCAATTCGCTGAATGATGATATCGAGTGTTTCGAACGGACTAATTTCACCTTTTCGGATTAATCCGCCCAGTGCGAGGGCATCGTAACCCATTAATTCATCCGTCACCTTGGCCTCCTTTTATTTAGTGGTCCAACGTGCATGTATAGCAAAAAAAAAATAACGACGGTAACAAGGTTGGCCGGACGGCTTCTTCGCAAGTCCCGACTTTTAATGCGGGGCAAGGGCAGCTGTCCGAAATAGCCATTCTTCATACCGGAACGCCTGCCCTTCAGGGCTTCACATACGGCAAGGGGGCAGGTACCGGAAGTACCTGCTCCCCGGGAAAATGCTTTTCGCTATTGCCTGCGTGACCCGGTTGAATTTGAAATATCAAAATTGAGTTCTTGGGTGAAAACCCATGATTGCCCTATTGCTTGAACGGGGCCTCAGGCCTCTGCCTCCAATACCGCCATGTATTTCTCGATGACTTCACAAAGGATTCCGGCTGCTTTCCCCGTGTTGTTGGCACATCTGATGACGCCGTCACCCTTGTAGAACGCGCGTGCCTGTTCTCAGTCCCGCCAGTCGTTGACGCCCGATATATCCCTGCAATTCATACTGTTATATTCCCCGACCACTTCTTGGTCAAAACGGATGTAAAACACATGGCAAGCCTTCCACAGGAGAGGGTCGTCCCTTTTTTCGGGCTCGCCTCTGCCCAAAACACTGCCCAGAAAAGCCAGGCCCCCGATGAGGGCCCCACACAGGCCGCCGCTTGCTGATACGCCACCTGCTATGGCTGTCATCGCTCGAACAAGATACTTGCGGTCGTTTATTCCCATTTTTTTCTGGCCCACGGCCATAATCGCCTGCGCTCAGTGAAATCCTCTGCGCATGAGTTCAGCGGCCTCTCGCTCCATCTCTTCGGCCTTCATTGTTGTAGCGACCTACTTTTTTAAAGTAATTGAAATCAGGGGCAACTCTTTGCCACCGCAGTTGCGCCAGCCCCGGCGAGCAGTAATGGCAATATTTTTTCGGAACACCATTTTGGCAATCATTATAGCTCCCCTTGATCCCCCTTTATAGGGCGCAACTTGCAGCAAAGCGAACCGGACAAGCACTCTTATTTCCGGTTTCCTTTGGGTGTCTTTTCAGGGGGCTGAATCCACTGACCCTCTTGACGGTAAGTCATGCAGATCTTTTTCAAGACGGCCTTTTTTTCGATGAAATCATTTTTCATGCCCAACAGCCAATCCCTATGTTTAAGGGCCTCTTGGCGGTTTTCAAAAAATATTTGTTCGCTGCGGTTCATTTCAAATGCCGGCAGACCGTGTTCAAGAGTCATGTTGCCCGAGATGCTGCAAAGCATGCAACGGACCCGGTTATTGCCGAGAAAGCGGAACGTATCGCCGCCGCATACCGGACAGGACGGCTCAAATTTCTGAGCAACCGGCCCGAATAGCGCCGAAGCCAAATCGGCAGCCGCTTTTTTATTCTTTTCACTCATGAAGACTTCACCGGGCAGGGCCCCGTAAATGATCCGGCTGGCCTTTTCTTGAGCCAGAATCAGTTTCAGAAAACTTTGAACACACAGCAGTGTGAATCCCTCCTTGCCGGCAACACCGGCTACGCCTATTCCCACTGCCGGTTTATGCCAGAGTTTTTCCGAGTGGTTGTAAAAGGATAGCCCCCGGTCTGAAAGTCTCTTCAGGCAAGCATTGGCACTCAGAAAATAGGCCGGAACGGCGACAATCAACGCATCGACATCACACATTGCCCGAAGTACTGTAATCAGGTCATCCTGCAGCACGCACTGCTTTCCGAGCGGCAGACAGCGGTAACAGCCGCGGCAAGGCAATATATTGAAATCCGCCAGTCGCAAGAGATTGAGCTCATGGGGAACAGTGATTTGCCTGCTAATTTCTTTGACCATTATTTCACAGTTTCCAAGTTTCCGCGGTGAGCCCACCAAACCGAGCACTTTTTGCATATCTTCCTCCTTTTATCTAAAAATCCGCAATGACATTAGCACCAACTCCCCCAAAAAGATACCCTTGTTTGGATATATAAAACGCTGTGACCCTGCCTTACCAGTGGAATTCTATAACGGGTGAAATAATCGAGCAAGTTTCTCACAAAATAATCAGCCGCCTGTAATCCAGGCGGCTGACAGCGTCATTAATAAAAAATTAATTTCATTTTGGTTCTTTGACGATGATCAAATCTTTGTTTTTTTCAAATGTTTTTTGACCGATTCCCGGAACCTGTATCAGATCTTCCGGACTTTTGAAAGGTCCGTTTTTTTCGCGAAACTCGATGATTTTAGCGGCATGATTGGGGCCGATGCCCTTTAATTGGGTCAGTTCGTCAGCTGAAGCCGTGTTGATGTTAATTTTTTCGACAGCACCGGCATTTATGTTGACGAAACTTACCAAACCAACTAAGACCGCCACAAGCACTGGAACAACAATTTTACGATTTAACATTTTCTCCTCCTTTGTTTTAGATGTTTAGGCCTCATGTCCACGCACGAAAGCGTCGGGTTGTTGAAAAAAAGGACCGTGGGTTTATCATTTTATTATAGCCTTAGCCAATTTGTACCCGAAGAAACGATGAGCTTGATCAACTCAACCGCAGCATCCTTTATCTCTATTTCCTCACGGCAATTTCGGCATATGATTACCGCGTCTGAAATCTCCAGATCCAGTTTCAAAACGTCCGGGGTTGCATCCGAAAAGCAATCGAGATGAAAGTATAAATAACTATCAATCATAAAAGATTGCGCCGCACAGAGCGGACACTGCAGCGGATGCAATTTGATGTTAACACCGACCCGATGCGCCAGCCATATGAGCAATTCGAAGGTTTTAATCCTCAGATAATTCAATTCTGATACCCTGTCTCGCCGATATCGGCCCGCAGCCGCAAGCTCTGTTAGAAACTTTTTTAAAAAACTATCAAACATGGCACAATTTTGTTAAACATGGAGACGGCCAGACGGATCTGGGATACCTTTGTTTGATGATCTGCAAATTGAGTTGCCAAGCTTGCTCGTAATCTATTTATTTTAATATGTCAATAAAAATTTGCATCTTTTGCAAAAAATTGTTGCATCCCATAAGTAAGCGCGTGTGCGGAATGAAGTTCGGGCCCTGACATGGTAAAAATGGAAAAAGACGATAAAACAAATAAAAACAGTATTTTGGATTCTTCATTGACCCGGGCAGAAGCGATAATCGGGCGACTGAAAGAAGTACTGGCAGTTGTATCCGACGGCCAGCTAGCAAATTATCTGGGCATATCCCGGCAAAATATCGGTGCTGCCAGAAAACGAAACGACGTTCCCCCAGTGTGGATCAATAAGGTGGCCGAGTTAACCGGCTGCTCCATGGATTGGCTTCGCTTTGGTCATGGGCCTAAAATGCGTATGCAATATACCATAGCGGGATTGCAGCACGGTGGCCGGATAGCAAGCCGGCAATCACCCTACGATCCTCAGGACGGCCGGCAGCCCGGACCTTTTGATGAATTGCAGCATGATGCGGACAGTTTCAGCTTCGGTGCCGCCGTTGAGATGTTGGCTAAAATTTATGGCTCCGACGATAAACTGCTTATCAGCACCATCAACGCAAATATCCGGGCATTTTGCGAGGCGATTGACCGTACACAAAAGCATCAGCGCTCGACCAAAGAACTGGAAAATTTAAAAAAGCGACTGACCAACATCGAAAAAAAGCTTCAGCAGACCAAACCGATTGGCAAAAAATCACTCAAAAGCAACCGCTAATTGTCACTTCCCTTATGTAAGGCATAAAGTAATGACTTCGTTTTATCCCGGCTTTGTCCCATGAAGCCTGATAGTTCGAAAAGTCTCAGGATCATAAGACCGATGAAATTGCAGTACATCTTAACACCATGTCTCAATTTCGTTGAGCCGTTCCGGGAATGAAAAAATTTGGTCTGATATACGCCTTCTTGTTAATGGGCTTTACCGCCATTGTAGCCCAGGTAATACTCATTCGGGAACTGTTGACTTCCTTTTCCGGAAATGAGCTGGCCATCGGAATTTTCTTTGCCAACTGGCTGCTGTTGGAGGCCGTGGGAAGTTATGGGGCCGGCCGTTGGGCGGGAAAGGTCAAATCCGGCACGCCGTATTATGTCTGCTTGCAGCTGTTTCTTGCCTTAGCCTTTCCGGCAATTATTTTTCTAACCCGCATCGCAAAGAATCTTCTCGGTATTATTCCCGGCCAAGGAATCAATGTGTTCACGATTTTCTATGCCTCATTGTTTTTATTAATCCCTTTGGGGCTGACCGACGGTGCTCAGTTTAGTTTCGGGTGCCGCATGTTTACCGAAGGGAAAACCAGAGGCGTTTTTTCCATCAGCAAGGTTTATATTTACGAGGCGATTGGAAGTCTGGTGGGCGGTATCGTCGCAACGTATCTTTGTCTGCAATATTTTAATTCCTTTCAAACGGCGCTGGCGCTGGCGCTTTTAAATATCTTTTCAGCCATTTTGCTGCTCTTATTTGTCGATACACCTGACCGAAAAAACAACCAAAGAAAACGGTACCGTGCGATTTTTAGCCCGCCTCGGTTTGCATTAAAAATTGCCGCCGGGCTCTTGCTGCTCATTTGCGGGGTAATGTTGCCGCTGGCCACAATTGACTATCTGCATACCCGATCAGTGGCCATCCAGTGGCGTAATTATGACGTACTGGATTATCGAAATTCCGTTTACGGTAATGTGGCCGTAATCAAGCGCTTCGAACAATTGAACATCCTGTCCAACGGCGTGCCCATTTCAACCATCCCGACCCCCGATCTTGCTTTTATCGAAGAATTTGTCCATCTTCCGTTGCTTGCCCATCCTCATCCCCGAAAGGTCCTGCTCGTTGGGGGCGGTATTGGCGGGCTTTTGCAGGAAATTTTGAAACACCCCATCCAAAAGATCCATTACGCCACATTGGATCCCTTGATCATTCACGCCGCGCAACGGCATGCTCCCGGTTTCACCACCGCAGATTTGGGCGATCCCAGGGTGAAGGTTCATTATGTCGATGGCCGCTATTTTATTCGAACGGACGACGAGCAGTATGATGTGATCTTTATCAATCTTCCCGATCCCTCGACATTGGAAATCAACCGCTTCTACACCCGGGAATTTTATCAAATGAGCAGGCAGCGTTTGAAAAAAGATGGCATTTTATGTTTGCATCTGCCGGGCAGCACAGCCTATTTGAGCCGGGAGCTGATCGACCTGAATGCAAACATCATCCAAACCGTAAAACATGTCTTTCCCTACCTCAAAATCATCCCGGGTGACTATAACCTCTTGCTGGTGTCATTAAGCAAAACGGTCACAACCATCCATCCGGATGCGCTGACGAAACGAATACAGGAGCGCGCCTTGCAGCTCCGGTTACTGTCCGATTTTCATATGCGGTATAAATTCGAGAAAACTCGGCTGGCGTGGTATGATAAAGCAATTGGAAAAGCCGTTGAGATGCCTCACAACCGGGATTTTCATCCCTCAGCGCTTTACTATGACCTGGTGTTTTGGAATTCGGTGCACTCCCCCGGTTTTGCCGTAATCTTCTCCCAACTGAAAAATTTGCGGCTCGGTTATATCGTCATTGCCATCTTTTTGATTTTTGTCATCTTATTCTCTCTGCAGCGCTATAATTCCGCATGGAATAAATCTTTTATTGTCCTGCCGATTATTGCCACCGGATTTGCCGGCATGGCAGTGGACATTGTGCTGGTGTTGGCCTTCCAATCATTTTACGGGTATCTCTATCACTGGATTGGATTACTGATTGCTGCATTTATGGTGGGTTTGACCTGGGGGGGGATGTGGATGACGCACCGGCTGAAAGGCAAGCTTAAATCGGCGGGGGCAAATTCCGTTGACGACAGGGCCATATTTTTAAAATTAGAACTATTCATTGTGCTGTACACCGGGCTGCTGATCGGCGTGTTGGCCCTCTTGAACCGGTTTCAGGAATATGCGGTCATCTTTGCTGCGGCGCAATATGTTCTACTTCTGCTCAATGCGCTGTGTGGATTTCTGGTCGGAGCCGAATTCCCGTTGGCCATTAAAATATATTTGAAAAATACGACCCGATATCCCCAAACAGCCGGCATTCTCTATGCCGCCGATCTCATCGGATCATGGCTCGGGGCACTGTTTGTCGCCATTGCATTCATTCCCTTGTTGGGAATCACGCCGACCTGCCTGCTGGTTTTATTTATCAACCTGGGCAGTTTACTCTTCTTTTATTTTACACCGCAGTGACAAGTCACCTCCAGACACCAACAATCGGATACCGGCAAAACTTGCACTTTCCGTCTTCTACGTCGTTTTTGATTACGTGAAAGTGAATGCGATGAATAATTTTCTTTTTGCAGTTCGGACAAAAGGTGCTGTTATGCTCGTGCCCAGGCACATTGCCAATGGTGACATAGTGAAGACCTTCCTGCGCGGCAGCTTCATAGGCCATTTCCAGGGTTTCCACGGGCGTCGGGGGAAGGTTAAGCAGTTTATAGTTGGGGTGGAATCGCGAGAAGTGCAAGGGGGTATCCTCACCCAGATTTTCCACGATCCAACGGCACATCCTGCGGACATCCCTGGGATTATCATTGAGTGTAGGAATCATGAGATTCACGATCTCCAGATGTTTACCGGCTTTACGAATGTTGAGCAATGTGTTGAGCACCGGATTCAGTCGGGAAGAACACACCTCGCGATAAAAAGTGTCGCTAAAAGCCTTCAGATCAACCGTGACCGCATGCATATACTCCAACAGGGCCAGAAGCGGGACTTTGTTGATTAAGCCATTGGTGTGATAGATAACCCCCAATCCGCTTTGACGCCCGAGCTTGGCGATGTCATACATATACTCATAAAACACGGTCGGTTCATTATAGGTGAAGGAAAGGGATTCACATCCAAATTTTTCTGCCCCGTAGACGATATCCTCCGGCCGTGCCAGGTAATAATGTATATCCTCCAGGCTCCGTTGGGAAAGATGCCAGTTATGGCAAAATTGGCAACGATTGTTGCAACTTGCGGTTCCGGTGCAAAAAATACGGGTCCCGGGCCACATGTGATAGCAAGGCTCCTTTTCGATGGGATCGACCTGCAAGGCCGAAGGCCGACCGTAGACAATGGTATAGTAGGTTCCATCGCGATTTTCACGATTGCGGCAAAACCCCCTGCGGCCGCTGCTCACCACGCATTTTCGAAAACATAACTGGCACTGCACGCGATTTCCATCCAATTTGCGATAAAAGCGTGCTTCATGCATCTTCTGAGAAAAATCTTCAGCGAATACGAATGGGCTTATATTCGAACACAAGGAAGCCCCTAAGCTTAAGAATACCTTGGTCCCAAATTTATTAAATTCGCGGCGGGTTAATCTCTTTTTGAACATTTTTCAATTTTCACTGGTACTCTTATATAAAAAAAAACCGGGCTCTTCTCAAAAATATTGGGTAAACAACCTGTTGATCTGTGATTAATGCCTGATTGACAGACTCTATGTCGCGGCGGTTATGGATTTTTTTTGGTAAACTCTATCGCTTCGAAGCCGGCCAGGCGGAGGGTATTGCGGTCGGAATGCAAGTTCAGAATCTGCTAAAGTAATGGTGGATGATACAATAAAAGCAACAGATGGTCAAGGTCGCTGGGATACTGGATACAGGCAAAAGATATAGGACTGATTTAGCTCAAAGTTGAAAGCTGGAAACTCAAAGAAAGAGGCTTGGAAACTGGAGAATTTAGGATATTATGCTGGAATGCCGGGAAGCAAGGCCCCGGAGGTGCCAGCTGATGGTTCAGGCACGCAGTTCATGGTGAGTGTTAAAGGTGGTTTTGACGAGAAGCGAAAAAAGTTCAGATCAAACCGTTACCTGTGATTCTAAATACTGCAACAGGTATCGGTGGGCCAACAAATCAGAGTTGATCATTCCCAAAACCTCGCCGTCTTCAACTACCGGCATGGCCGAGATCTGATGCTGCTCCAACTCACGCACGATATCCAAAATACTGTCGGTCGGGGATGCAAAAACAACGTTACGGGTCATAATATTTTCAAGACTGAGTTCCTCGCAAACCCCTTCGGCAACTGCATGGGTAATATCCCATGACGTCACGACACCGGCCAACTTCCCTTTTTGTGAAACCACGGCAATGATGTTGTTAAAGCCGTCTGTTATGAGTGCGGCGGCCGCCTGAAGGCTGCTGTCAATACTGATGATCTTCATCGGTATCATGATATCCTTGGCCGTTCTTGCTCTTTCTTTGGCGGTGAGTCGCTTGATACTGATACGCTCGGCTGCCTTACAGGGAAGTAGATCCGGATCGGCGGTCAGCAGGTCGACCAGTTCAATCATGTTGCCACGGATGACTTTTTCGCGATAAGCCTCTCCGGCTTCCAGCCGTTGTTCGGACAGCTGGGCAAATTCTTTAGAATGGGTTTGCAGCCAGCCCTCAACAGCGTCTGAATTGCCGAGCATTTCTTCGGGAATCTGGAGATGATCCGGCGTTTTGATAATGTGTTCCTGGGCAGCAAAAATCACTCCGCCCGAGTTGACCAGGTAATCATTGGCAAGCATGACACCGTTTTGACGATAAACGATCTGTTCCATACGCGTTCGGGCCGCTTTCTCATTCGGATCCGCCGAGTAGGTGTTGGCTCCCTCTACAATAACCGACCAATCCCCCATGCTGTTGACATTCATGGATGCGTCTTCTGAGGGAAGGACCCCCAGGTATTTGAATACCGGTGCCGCCGGTATCAAGCAGAATGCGGATTCACGCAGCAGGTTATTGTTTGCGGTCGAAAATTTAGTGGAACACGAATATCCCTGCGGTGCAATCTGGTCCGTATAGTAGCAGTTGGTTACCAATTTTTGTTCCTTCCATATGTTGAAGAGTTCCTCAACGGGAAGACCGGTGTCGTCATAAAGATAGCCCTCGAGATCACTGATGCCGGTAATTTTTAAGGCTGGAAGTCTTTCCTTTAAAATACGCGCAGCATGGGCGCCAACCGCACCAAAGCCTTGAATGTTGACGGTGAGCTCTTCCGTTGCCGGAATCTCCAGATTGGAAAACTGAGGCAACACCCTCAACCTCGGCATGATCGAAAGCAAGGTTATAAGAGCATCCGTGACCCCTCCTGCAGCAGCTCCAAGTTCATCAATGCGGTTGCCGCCCATTCTGTAAGGTTTTGACACCGCACTATCCAAACCGTTCTGGGTAGCGATCGTCTTCATATCCAAATCATTGGTCCCCACGTCCGGACCGGGCACATAAACATCCCTGTAGCGGCGAATCAAACGCGCAAAGCCCTGGATAATCTCGGTGTGTTCTTCGGGTGTAATGTTCCGTTCCGCCACGATGCCTGTTTTACCGCCGCCATAGGGCAAGTTGGCAGCTCCGTTTTTCAGGGTCATCCCGCGAGCCAGATTGTGAATAACCAGCGGTGTAATGTCCGGCAGCATCCGAATGCCGCCCATGGCGGGACTCCCCATTGCCAAATTATCCACGACCAGATAGCCGCCGATCTCGAGACCCGAGTGCTCATCCCATAGACAGGCAACCAAATTGGGACCGAGTTTATCCACAGTAATTCCCAAGCGGGCGAGAAGAACTTCATCCATGTAGCCGAGTTCTAAAAAACACATGCCATTATCTCTTTTCAAACGGTTTTGAATAGCGGCATCCGGAAGATGATCCCTTAAATACTCGTTCATTTTCTTTGGAATCATTTTTGCCCCCTATAATGGTTATGGTCAATGGATTCAAATCTTCCCTTATAAATTACCATTCAAACACCCGGTATGCTTCTTATCCATCCACAACGGCAGATCTTCTCTCTTAATCCGTTGAGCAGGTCGTTAGGTGGTGCTGCCAATTGCCACCCAGCGGCTGTGGCAGAGGCGAACACTCTTTTCAATCTGGTTGCGCGGCACCAGCAGGGAAATACGAAAAGAGGTCGTAGTGATGCCGGATACGGGTATTCCGTTGCGCGCCAGCAGACCAACCGTCTCCAGCAGTGTCAGATTATTGCGGTTCAAGCCCTCACCGATCAGGGACAGGGCTGCCAGATCGGTGTCAACAGCGATTGCGGCACCGGTTTTTTCCATCAGCGCGGCCTTGATCTGCTCCCAGCCAAAGACATTTTGCACCGATACCACAAAAGATGCCGTTGACGGACCCCCACCGGTAATTGTCTCGGTGAGGTTGACCTCCTTGATCGGAATCTGCTCGCTTTCCAGGTGTTCAACGACCTGCCTAAAAAGGGTCAAAGCGTCGGGGCCATGCAGCCGGATCCGCGCCACCTGTTTTTCGCTGACCACTGCCTGCACCCCGATGATAGTTCCGGGCGAAAGCTTACGGATTACGGTTTCTCTACCCGGCTTGAAGGTGCTGCGTGCGTAAATGGCGATATTTTTTTCTTTGGCGAATTGCACGGCGTGGGCATGGAGCACCTTGGCCCCGGCCATGCCCATCTCCTGCATCACCGGGTAGGAGATCTCCGGCAGATGCCGGGCCTCGGCCGTTATTGAGGGATCGGCCGAGTATACTCCGTCCACATCAGAGTAAATCTCACAGCGCTCCGCATCCAATGCGGCCGCCAGGGCCACCGCCGTGGTGTCCGAGCCGCCGCGACCCAGGGTTGTGATGTCCCGCTTATAGCTGACACCCTGAAACCCGCCGATGATCACCACCTTGCCCCCAGCAATCTCATCCTGTACCCGAAACGGCCGGACCTCGATGACCTGGGCATCATTGTGCCGGTCGTTGGTGATAATACCGGCCTGAGAGCCGGTCAGCGAAACCGCAGCATAGCCCAGTTCATGCAGCGCCATGCACAGCAGGGACATGGTGATCCGCTCGCCGGTGGAAAGCAGCATATCCATTTCACGGCGCGGGGGTTTGGGGGAAATTTCCCGGGCCATGGTAACGAGTTCATCGGTAGTTTTGCCCATGGCTGAAACGACCACGACGATATCATTATTTTGACCTTTGACGTCGGCAATTAAACGGGCAATTTTTTGCAGTTTGTCGACCGCTGCCACACTGCTGCCGCCGTATTTCTGAACGATGCAGGCCATAAACACAAAGCCTCAGTTTTTATAATGGGTTGGAGACCTTAAGTATATCACAGTGGTGTCCAATCTTAAACACTGAATAACGGACCGAAAGTTACGCAATGATTCACAATCAGTTGATATTACTTTCGGTTTTCCGGGATTGCTGATCATCGAGGGGCGCGGGGCGAGCAGGGGGTCGAAATGGCTCGCCGGCCGAGCATGGGCTGGATATCACTATTACCTCAATTGAATGTAATAGTGAAATTGCGTTGTGGATTGAAGTTGAGCCAACCGTGTCGGTGTAATTTTTACCCTATTGTTTTTGAAGAATATTCAATTTGGTTTTTTGGGCGGCGCGGTCAGCCGCGCCCCTTACGTTTCTAAAAGGATTACGCCGTCTTGCGACGTTTTTCCGGAAATTTTGCTACATTTCGCTCTTGATTCTCCAACTCATCTGAATCAGTTTCCGGGTTATGATGAACATGAAACTCCTGTATCGTCTCTAATACCAAGTTCGCGGGAGCCTCCGGAACACTAAACTGATACGGGGCATATAGGGTTACCATATCTGACTCGTTTCCCAACTCATCGACTGCCGTGAGGCCGAATTCAACCGGGCCTTTGGCTGGTTTAAACGAAACCACATCATCGGGCAAAACAACCCCCGCAACATTGCCAAGTTCTGCACATTCGGAATCGTACCCAACACCACCCCATTCAGACCAATACAATTTGTACCCGACAACCTGTGATGAATGAGAGACTTCCCAGCGGATCCTTCTCTTTTTCATTTTTGCCATTTTATCTCTCCGTTGGAACAAGCGACTGAATGCGGTTTCAAAACCCTTGCACATACCCGCCGGCCACACTGCGTGACGGCTGCAGTACCGTGAACTTTCCGCTCTCAATCGCCTCGCGTCTCAAAAATCAGGAATTGTTTCTCCTGAAACGTGACAGCCGGATTCTCAACTCCTGGACCGGGACTGCCCATTTTATCAATAAGGAATACACCGGTTTCAACTCAACTGCGAATATGATCTAAAGTTTTGAAACCGCATTCAGTCGCTTGTTCGAATCCAAATAGTCGGTACCGCAGTCTTTGAGAAAAAATTAGATATGTACGCTAAAAAAGAATAAAAGTTTTTAACGGATCGAAGATTCTTCCCTGGCGTAAATCATTGCCTTTTTATGCATAAAGGTTGGGAGGGCTTTCCCACGCCGGTTTCTCTAAATATTGGTTTTGGCTTTCGTCGGTCTGTTTTTCGGGCGCCGTCTGCGTATAGATTTCTTCTCCCAGGCTTTCGACTTCCTGGGCAGCTTTGCTGTTAGGCGCATACTGCATCACCGAAACACCAGCATCCATGGCTTCCATATAGGCAATTCTCTGGCATAACTCGGATTCAAATATGTTCGTATCGAAAACGTCCATCACTTCTTTTGCCTCACGCCCGAGCTTGGTCCCGGGAATCTTGCGGCATACCAGGAGCTTGCTTTTCAGCCGGGGATTTTGTCTTTTTTCTTCCTCAATCATTTCCAATGTCTTTCCGCACGACCAGATATCTACGGGACTTGGGCTTAAGGGAATTATTGCCAGATCCGTGACAGCTAAAATCGATTTGGTAATGTCTCCAATAGCCGGCGGGGCATCAATCACCACATGGTCGTAACGCCACGACAGCCCATTTATATCTTGCGGATATATCGGCCTCGGATGATGTTTGATTTCAAATGCTTTATTGTTCTCTATCGAATGCCACCGGGTTGCGCTGCCCTGCGGATCGGTATCGATAAATGCCAATTTACAGTTTTTCCGAGTCAGACTTGCCGCCAGATTGATTGCCGTCGTTGTTTTGCCGACACCGCCTTTTTGGTTCACTAAACTGATAATCATTCTCCCCCTCCTTTTCCTGTGTGAGTTTTAACATTGACATCAACGGGTTTCAGCCTCTTTGGTCCACAAAATTTTTGTTATCCATCGCTCCCGACATTACAGGATCAAATAACCCGTGGCCTGTATTCAGCAGCCAAAGGTCGTCATGCCTGCCCCTGAAAAACTATCTCAAACGCTGTTTCATTTATCGTCTTAATTTTAAAAATTCTTTCTCCCATACAATCCAAAAAATGTTTTGTCAACAAAATATACAATATATTGGAGTAAAAAAAGTTAATATCCTACATATTGTGTAGTTTCTCGGGTTACGGTTAATTGGAATTATCGCCTTTGATGGACCCTATCGGTCGGGTTGGATGTGCGAAGCTGGGGGTTCGCAGCCGGATTAGCGATAGCGAATAAGCGAGACCGGTGGCCGGGAGGAATATCATTTAACTACAAACTCGCCTTGGTCCAGGGCTTCCGTTTTCGTCAAGACTTCTCCGGGACAAGTCTTCGAGGATGGCTGCACGCGAACAGACGCAGATTTTTGTTCGGGGGCTGCGGATGAAGTGCTTGGGGCTCCTTTTTTACCCTTGATCTCTATACGATAATTATATTAACCTCTATTGATCGTAAACAAAATGAATAAAACTGGTTAAATTTATTGTTCGGTGAAGTCGTTTTAAAACCCCTGATCAATATTAGAAAAAGGCAGTATCATGATCGAAATTATATTTTACGGCCGGGGGGGACAGGGAGTTGTCGTAGCTTCCAAAACCCTTGCCGAAGCCCTTTTTTATGAAGGCAAATACGTCCAGTCATTTCCCGCCTTTGGGGGAGAAAGACGGGGGGCGCCGGTAAAAGCATTCCTCCGGGCTGATAATAAAGTAATTCGACGCCGTTCTTTAATTTACAGGGCCGATCATGCAGTTATACTGGATGATACCCTTTTTGATGAGGTGCCCATAAGGGATGAGGTCACGGGTGCGCATTCGATCGTCATCAACTCCGCAAGCCCGCCGGGCAGATTTGTGGAGATTGGCGCCGCCTGTATCGGAACGGTGGATGCAAATGCCATTGCCGAAAACCTTGGCCTTGGAACACCCGTGATGCCGATGGTGAACAGCACCATGCTCGGCGCCTTTGCAAAAGTTAGCCGTATGGTAGATATAAAATCCCTCGCTCATGCTATTCAGAAAAACATTTCTGTCAAACCCGACGACAATATCTCAGGAGCCGGCAGAGCGTATGATGAAATTAAGGAATCAAAAGGAGATATCCATGGCCAAGCATAAGAGCCCGCCTGTTTCTATATCCCTCAATGGAACCCAGAGAACCAAGACCGGTCGCTGGGGAGTGATGCGGCCGCTTTTTAAACAAAAGACTTCCGCCTGCAGCACGAGGTGCCCGGGCGAAATCCACATCCCCGAGTTCATTCAGCGCGTTCAGGATGGCGACATCGAGAAGGCCTGGCGGGTTATTTTAGAGGATAATCCCCTGCCGAGAATCACGGGCCGGGTGTGTTTTCATCCCTGTGAGGAAAGCTGCATCCGGCAGAATTACGACCAACATGTGTCCATACATTCTTTGGAGCGGTTTGTCGGAGATTGGGCATTTGAAAAGGGCTTAAACCCCCTTGAGGGGCCCAGCCCAAATGATAAACGGGTGGCGGTGGTAGGAACAGGACCGGCCGGAATCGGATGTGCTTTTTATCTTTTGCGGCGCGGGTACCGCGTCTCTCTTTTCGAAGCCATGCCGGAAATGGGGGGTCTTTTGAGATACGGAATTCCGGAATACCGCCTTCCGAAAAGGATTGTGTCAGAAGAGCTGGAAATGGTTCTCGGTTCAGCAACTGAAATCAGCAAAGGTTTAACCGTCGGCCAAGATCTTTCCTGGAATGAGCTCCAGGCTCAATACCAGGGCATCTTTTTAGGCATCGGTGCCCAAAGACCCATAAAACTGGAATTGGACGAGGACAATCATGAAGGTGTTGTCGATGGGCTTGCTTTTCTGCAAACCGGCGGAGAAAAGGTTTCCTTTGATCCCGATCAGACGGTTTTGATCATCGGGGGGGGCAATACGGCTCTGGATGTTGCGCGAACGGTTCTGCGCCGAAAAGGCATGCCGCTGGTACTTTACCGGCGGACAAGAGAGGAGATGCCGGCCTTTGAAGATCAAATTCAGGAAGCCGAAGCAGAAGGAATCGAGATCCGCTTTCTGGTCTCCCCCCGGGCGATCATTCGCGAAGGCGGTCGAATTAAAGGCCTTGAATGCATAAAGAACCGGATGTCCGGCGCCGGGGCCGACGGCCGCAGAGAATTTGCCCCGCTGGAAAACTCGGCGTTCTTTGTACCGGGAGATCTCATAATCACCGCGCTTGGCCAATCGGCCGAGGTGTCATCCCTACCTCCCGCGGTCATGGTAAAAGAAGAAACCGTGGTCGTAGCTCCGGATAGCTGCTGTGGGCCGCAAGGGATTTATGCCGGCGGTGACGTCATCGATATGCCCCGATCGGTGATCCATGCCCTGGCTTCGGGAAAGCAAGCCGCTCTGGCCATAGATCTATATTTATGGAACAAAGAAAAATACCGGCCGGATGTCAAAAAAGAAACTTCTGACGTCACCATCGAGGAGATCAATCTGGCCTATTTCGAAAAGGTCCCGCGCGAACAACCATCGATTCTATCAGCTGAAAAGCGGACATCCAGTTTTGAAGAAGTAAACGGTACCCTCTCCAGGGATGCAGCTTTGCGGGAGTCTTCCCGCTGTTTCGGATGCGGGAATTGCAATACCTGCGGCAACTGCTACTTCTTTTGCCCCGATTTCGCAGTACATCGGGACGCCAAGACCTTAAAGGTCTTTATCGATGAAGACTATTGCAAGGGCTGTTGTGTCTGTGTGGAGGAGTGCCCCAGGGGAGTCTTGTCTGCGGAGGTCAAGAAATGAAAAAGCTATTGACGGGAAATCAGGCATTTTCTCAAGGAGTGAAACTGGCACGGGTGCGAGTCATTACCGCATTTCCCATTACGCCGCAAACATCTGTGGTGGAGGAACTGGCAAAGATGTGTGCCGCTGGCACGCTCCAGGCTAAATTCATACGGGTTGAGTCGGAGCATTCATCCATGGCGTGCACCGCTGCCGCGTCAATGACGGGGGTCAGAACCTTCACGGCAACATCCTCCCATGGGCTGGCCTATATGCATGAAATGCTTCACTGGGCATCGGGCTCCCGCCTACCCATCGTGATGGTGAATGTCAGCCGGGCCATCGGAGCGCCGTGGAGCATATGGTTCGATCAATCCGACAGTTTGTCCCAGCGAGATACCGGTTGGTTGCAGATATACTGCGCCACCAACCAGGAATGTCTCGACACGGTCATCCATGCTTACCGATTGGCCGAAACCATCTTGCTGCCGGTGATGATCGTCAGTGACGGGTTTATTTTGTCTCACACGGTAGAGCCGGTCGAACTGCCAACCCAGCAAGATGTGGATGCATTTCTTCGGCCGTATGTTGCAAAATATAAGCTCGATCCCAAAGATCCCCATGTCTTCAACATACTGGCAGGCCCCGAGGATTTCATGGGGATGCGCCGCATCTCCCAGGAAGATATGGAAGGAGCGGTTACGGTCCTCAAAGAGACGGACACAGAGTTTCAAAAGACCTTTGGAAGGAGCTACGGGCTTCTCGAAGCTTACGGTCTGGAAGACGCCGAGACCGTCATGATAGGATTGGGCGCCACCTGTGAGACCGCCAAGGATGTGGTGGATGATTTGCGACAAAAGGGGATGAAAGTTGGGCTACTAAGGGTGCGCCTGTTCCGACCCTTTCCGGCAGAGGAAATAAAGCAAGTGTTATACGGCACAAAACGGGTGGCTGTGATCGATCGGGCCGTATCTATCGGCGCCGGCGGGATCCTGTCGCAGGAAATCAAACAGGCCCTTTTTAACACCGAGTATATGCCCGAGGTGTTTTCATTCATTACAGGGCTTGGGGGGGTGGATGTGACGCCGGAATTATTAAACCGAATCTTTTTACAAACCATGGAAGCTTCAGAAAACCCAACCAAGGGATTCTGGATGGAGGCATCGTCATGAGAATGGAAGACCGTTGGGAATCACCGGAATACCTTCATCAGGGGCACGGTTTTTGCCCGGGATGCGGATTTATTGTGGCTTTCAGGCATATACTCAAAGAAATGGGGGAGGATACCATATT
>CP070652.1:5342007-5368238 GCA_020354645.1 Deltaproteobacteria bacterium | reverse complement strand
ACAAAGCCGAGGAATTTTTCCTGGGGCAGCAATTGCAGCGCTTTTTTAATGTCGTGGATGGAAGTTTGGCCTTCAGCCACGACCATAACGATACAATCGACAAGCGGTGCGAGTACAATGGCATCGGCTCCGCCTAAAACCGGTGGGACATCAAAAAAAACATAGCGATCCGGATATCTTGTCTTCATCTCATGGATGAGAGAATTCATGCGGGGTGACCCCAGAAGTTCCGAACTGTCATGGATCGTCCGGCCGCCGGAGATCAAGGTCAGCTTATCAATACCCGGCCAAACAATAAAATCTTTGAGGGGGCGGTCGTCTACCAGATAATCGATTAAGCCCTTGTCACTGTCAAAACCTAAATATTTATGTATGTTTTGGCGCACCAGATCACTGTCGACCAAAAGGACCGTCTGGTTGAATTCCTTGGCAAAAGTGATGGCCAGGTTGATGGCCGTCAGTGTTTTGCCCTCTCCCGGGTTTACGCTCGTGACCATTATGGTGTTCCAGCCTTTGTCTTTGGTGCGGTGTTGAATCTGCGTGCGAAGGATTTTATAAAAATTGACCTCCGGTGAATCCGGCACCATACCGACGATTCGGTTTTCCGCGGCGAATTTCGGATCAAGCTTGATGGATTTTGCTTCTGAATAGGTCGGAGAAATCCACCCGGCTTTATCCTTTTTATTCCCGATCGAAAACGCGTCATCTTTTTGGGTGCCGGATCGAATAGCGGAGCCGTCCTTGCGTTTAGAAAGATAATCTTTTATTTTCATGACTAACCGCCCTTATGAGAAGTATCTGCGGGCCATTGCGTATCTTACAGTGCAAGCCGCCGCATTAACTTTGCCCAGAAAATGTTGAGGTCCATTATCAGATAGTGAAAAATGAACAGGCCTCCAACAACCACAATGATAAATCCGGTAATTTGAAGCCCCTGTATAACTTTTTTTCGTCGGATGTCCTTTGGGGTCGTAATTTCCGGGATACCGGCCAGCACCGGAAAAGATGTGACCGCTGAGAGCATATCGGAACTTCGAACGGAACTATCGGTGAACTCTTTTATGGAGGCTACCGCAACCCCTGCCGCCACACCGAGAACAAGGCCGATCATCATGATGGCCAATCGGTTCGGTTTATAAGGCTTTTCCGGTAAACGGGCCGGGTCAATAATTGTAAAACGCTCTCCTTTTTGTTCTTTCTCAAGACCATGCGCCACTTTGGCTTCCATGAACTTTCGGACCAGGTCATCATACTTGGCCTGGGTATTGTTGCGCTCAATCGCCAGAGCCTTATAGGTTTCTTCAACCTTGGGTGTGGCCTCGATGCGTCGACGATATTCATCGGCCTTCGTGCTTAAATTAATAATTTGCTTTTTGACGGAGTCGAGTTCAGCTTGGGTGCTGGCGAGCTGTGATGCCAGTGTGATGTAGGCAGGATTATCCGGTAGACTGCCTGTTGACTCGGTGGTTTTGTCGAAATCTTTAATTCGTTTTTCGAGTTTTTCTATCTCTTCTTTTGTCTTGATTACATCGGGATATTCATCCGTAAATCGAGTTTCCAGGTTGGCAAGCTGAACTCTCAGTGCCCGGAGCCGTCTCTTATCTTCGGTCATTTTTTCCAATGGTGTTATACTTGCAAGCTGTGTCTGGAGATATCCCTCTCTTTCCTTGAAACTCTGGAGCTGTTGGTTCAATCTCTCGATGTTACGTTCGGTATTGTTAAGACTTTGCATGTTAACCTGAAAGACCTCCGGCAGCTCATTGATATGCATTGCTTTATAGGTGGCGATCTTGCCTTCGATATCGTCCAGCTGGGCCTTGAGCTTTTTCATTTCATCTTCAAGAAACTGTGAGGTTTCCTTGGTCTGGCGTTCTCTGACACGCAAGTTTTCTTCGAGAAACAGGGAGGCAAGCACATTGGCAACGCGCTGAACCTTGTCCGGAATCCCCTTACCTTCATAGGTGAGGGTAAAAGCGACGGTTGCAGCGCTGGGCCTGCCGGTACGCCGATCGACCACTTCGGCGCTGATGGTTTCAAGTTTGATGGATTTCCGCATCTTTTCGACAATTTGTTCGCTGGTCAGCTTTCCCTTGAGATCCGAATAGAGGTTAAAGCGGTTGATAATATCTATAAGTCGCGTCGTGCTCATAATCCTCTGGTGGATAGATTGAAGTCGTTGTTCCACGAAACTGGTAACCGTCGCCATAACAAAATCGGCCGGAATTTCTTGTTCTTCGATAAGGATTGTAGAGGTTGATTTATAAACGGGTGGCAGGGCCACCGCAATCATTGCTGAAATAGCGAATATGATGAGAGCCGGCAGAATCAAGCTCCATTTTCGTCTTTTCAGAATTAAGACATAGTCATTCAGTGTCATCGCAGCGGGTGTCATAAAGATGCTCCCTTAGGTGGCTTACAATAACTAAACGCCTGTCTAATAAAGCATGAATTTGATTTTATCAAACCTGGTCGTATTTATGCAATCCCCAATATTTTACCAATTGATCGTAAACAAACTCGACTTTCGATCAATTAAGGTTCCGGAGGCTTATTCAAAAAACGGATAAAAAATTACAAGTCGCATGTAAATAAGGTTTCTTTTTGCTGATCCATTGGCCACTTCATCTCTGATTTTAGTGAAAAGATAGGCGGCATTCAAAACAACATCCTCTTTGATATCAAAGCGAACGCCGGGTTGTATGCTCAGTGTTTTTTCATCAATATACTCGGCAGAAAAAGTTCCCTGATCCGCTTGGTTAAAATAGTAACCAACTTTGAATGAGCCTCTAAGATTGTATGTGAATCGATGGCTGATATCATAAACCAGGGCCGTTCTTTCTGTAACCGCATTTCTGCCGCTGGCTGCTTGGACGTCATGCGAGAGGGTGAAGTTTTGTTTGCTGAACTCTCCTTTATGCGAAAAAATGAGTTGACCCGTGAATCCGGATTCGCGTTCGTTCGGGAAGGATGCCGGCGTTGAATCCTCATCTTTGCTTCGCTGTCGCGTATAGCGCCCACCAATGTCAATGTCCAGCCCCAACTTTTCGGTTATTTCACGACTTGCGCCGATAGTCCCTGAATAGTTGTTGATAGTCACATGCGGATAATCATATCGGCTGTAACCCATGTTGAATCGGCCTAATGTTGATGGGAGATATTGGCTGAGGCGGTGAGTAAGTGTTAGGTTTGCGGTATGCGAATCAAAGTCAGCTAATTCCGGATCATCGAAATCCTGATTTACGTAAGCATAGGTGAGAGTTGAAGCAGTTTTTTCAGAGACCAAATATTCACCAGAAAGCGTAAGGTAACGACGATAACGAACAAATCTACCTAGGACAAGCCCGGTTGTTTCGATATCTCTATCCGGACGGGAATCCTTGATATACTCGAACTCACCGGATAGATTCAACCTAGGATCCAGCCAGTGATTCATGCGGGCGTTAAAATTTTGGTCAATATCGTTAAGCTCATCATTGTCCGCGTAGTAAATACCGTCCAATCTGCCTAAAAGCCCCGTATTGCTGCGTTCGGATTTCTGACTGAAGGCGAGCGCCGGTGAGACTGTGGTAATAAAATCATCTATTGCGTCTGTCTCACTAACAAATATATTGTCATTGTATTCTTCTTGAAGGGCGAGAGAGACGTCGAGTTTTATTTGGTCTCCGTAAACATTTTGCGTGCTAGAGATAGCGGTAACGATTGCGATCACTATAATGATGCTATTTGGAAATCTGCCTATTCGAAGAATTCGGTGGGTGGTCATTTTTGCACGGATTTGCCGGAGCTGGATACAGTTTCTGAGCCAATCAAGGGACGACAATAACATCACCACGCACCAATCTTATGTTCTGATCGAGGTGCTTGCCTTCAGTGACATCGCCATATCTGAATTCGAAGATTTGTGTGCCCGTCAGAGTTTCACGAAATATTTTAATTTTATTCTGCTTGGCAAAAGGATTGAGACCACCGGCCATGGCAAGGGCCTGAAGTACGTTTAAGTTGGCGTTAATCGCATAATGTCCGGGATTATTTACTTTGCCGATAACATAAATCTGCAAACTGTTGACTTCATGAACCGCCACGGACAGATTGGGGTGGGGTACAAATCGCTTAAGCTGATCCTCCAGCTTCTGCTTTAACTGATTTATGGTCAAGCCTTTTGCCCGGACTTCACCGATGAGCGGAAAAGATATGTTGCCGTCCGGTAGCACGGTTACCAATTTAGTCAAAGCCGCTTCCTTCCAGACCGAAATATCAAGCACATCACCGGGGCCGATAATATAATTTGTGCCGAATTGGCTCGATTGAATAACATTTTTTTGCGATGGAGGCGAAGGGTCAGCAGCCAATGAGTTAGCCTGCTGGATTAAGCCGATCACAAAGATTCCGATGCCAAACAGGATGACCCAAATTATTTGTCTCATATTTTCTCCATCATTTCTCGTAAAAGGATTTGAAGCCTGAAATCTTCATTAAGTTTTTTATAAATTGACACTGTAACAGCCATTTGTAATAGTTTGGTCCATGAAGATTCTGGTCAGCATTTTAAAATATCCGCCGGATTTCACCGGTGCAGGGCTTAGAACAAAACAAATGTATCACAACTTGCTGGATAGAGGGGCAGTGGATCAAGTTTACGTCATCACTTCCCGGGAACATGCAGCTCCCAAAAATCGAGCTGAACTGGGCCATCAAGAAATCAGGTATGTTGGTTTCAATCCGTATGCAGAATCACAAATAACCCGCTTGTCAAAATTGAAAAAGGCCAATTTCGTTCTTAAGGCCGGCATCCGAACCATTATACAATATTTTAAATTATTTAGAAACATCGACATCGTTCATACCATCGATTCAAGCTGGCTTTCAACCGTCGTTGGCTGGTGCGCTTTTTTTACCGGCAAGCCCTTAATTAAAGAGATCGTTCTTCTCGGGGCTGATGATCCACTCAGCATCATGAGGCATAAACAATTTGCATTACAGCATATTTTTTTGCTTCCGTTTAAATACGCCAATCTGGTCGTTGCCATTTCTGCAGGGTTACAAAAGGCCTGTCTGACTTATGGCCTTTCCGAGGAAAAAATTTGGTGTCGACACAATCCCATATATGTGGTGCAGACCGAAGAAAACTCTGCGTATCAGCAATCATTGCCCGGGGTGGATTTTTCAAGGCCCTTGATATTAAATGTCGGTCGGATCAGTCCAAGAAAAAACACCCGTTTTTTATTGGAGGCCGCCTTTTATCTGCAAGGAAAAGCGCAATTGTTGTTTGTGGGTCCCTCTGATGATATTGAATAGGAACGGAAAGTCAAACAACTTGCTGCTGAATTGAAATCGGCTACCCATGGTAGAATTAAAACCGCTTTTCTTGGGCGCATTACCAATCGTAGCGTCCTTTTTTCCCTTTATAAGACGGCAAAATTATTTTGGTTTGCATCAAAATTTGAAGGCTTAGGAAACGTTGTCCCCGAGTCTCTGCTTTGCGGCACACCGGTAGTTACATTAGCTGCGGGAGGAATTATGCAAGAGCTGGTCACGAACGATCAGGATGGAGAAGTCATTGATAGTGAAGATCCGGAAAAATTCGCAGGGATTGTCAACAAATGGTTGAACAAAAAAGATATTGACCATGCCGGAATTGCGCAACGGGCCCGTGAACGATTTGATCCCGCAATTATTGAAGATGGATATCTAACACGATTTAAGCAATTACTGAGATGATGTTATCCTGGACGGGAGATAGAAAGTGTATTCCGAAAACCTTTTAAAACATACGGATTTTTTAGCTGTCCTCCAGGAACTCGAATTTACATGCCTGGATATAGGTGCTCGAGGCGGTTTTACAAAAGACTTATATCCCATGGCATTTGCGGTCGATGCCATTGGTTTTGAGCCGGAAATCGCCGAATGTCAAAGGCTCAATGATCTCGCAGCGAAAAGTCACCACCCCTGGAAATCCCTCAAATTTTTGCCGGTTGCAATCAGTGGAACAGGCGGGATGCGCAACCTCCATATTACCACTCATGCGGGCACCGCATCGATCTTGCAACCGAACGTTCACATCGGAAAACAATACAACAGACCGCAATACTTTTCCGTCGATGAAACCAGGACAGTGAAGACCTTAACCCTGGATAAGGCATTAGAAGCATACGACATTGATAATCCATCGTTTTTAAAGATAGACATTGAAGGAGCCGAATTTGAGGTTTTTAGATCTGCAGTAAATACCTTACGTTATTTATTGGCAATTAGAACAGAAGTCGGTTTTATGGACTTGCGGCTTAATCAGCCCCAATTTTCAGACGTTGATCAATTATTGAGAGAAAAAGGATTTAGGCTGGCTCGCTTTATCGATACTGTTTATTGGCGGCGGACTGGAAGCGGAAACCACCACCCTCACCTGGCCAAAGGTTTCATACCTTACAGCCAAAGCGAAATTGCGCATTCAGATGCTCTATATCTGAAAACAGTTGATGAAATAAATATGAATGACTCAGGGGAAGTAAAGAAATTACTTGGGTCGGCATTTATTGCTTGCAGTTATGGCCTATTTGATTTTGCCGGTTCGATTTTGCTGAGAGAAGAAGTTAAAAAATTTCTTTTTGAAAAATACAACATAAATGTTGAACGCTGTCTGATGAGCACATCTTATCTATTTTACAAAGACTATCTTAAAAAAAGAATATATTCATTACCTTTGCAGGCAAAGCAGATAATCAAACAGATAAAGTATTTTATGTATGATGTCTGGGTGTCAGCGCACCGTCGTTAAGGAGTCAGCTGATTTCTGCCAGCGTTTTTTCAGCCTCTTGCTTGCCTTCAAAAGGTTCGTTGCTCTTCAGGGCTTTTTCAAGTTTATTTATAGCTGCCTCTATTTGACCACGTTTATAAAGCACCATACCGATATGGTAATTAAGCGCCGGGTCCTCGGGTGTCATATAAAGAGCGCGTTCCAAATGTCCCAACGCCCGATCTAAATCGCCCATTTTATAATATATCCAGCCGATTGTATCGAGAATGCGCGGTTCATTGGGTCTTAGGCGCAGCGCTTTGTGGGCAAAGCTTTGGGCCTCATCAAGATCTTCCGGCGAATCGGTTTGTTCACTGATGACAAGGGCAAGGTTATTGGCAGCAACCCAAAGGCTCGGATTCATTTCTAATGCTTTTTTATACACCGCAATGGCATCTGAATAGGCCTTGCTCTGGGTGTAAAGATTACCCAGTGATATATAGGCCCTAAAATTTTTTGGATTGGCTTTTAGAGCTGATTTAAGCTTTTCAATGGCTTCTGCTGTTTTCTCTTGATTGATATACAGTCGGGCCCAGGCATTATGCGGTGCTTGCCACAAGGGTCGAAGATCGATACTTTTTTTATATGCTTCTTCTGCCCTGTCGTAATCTTTTTCAACTACATGGATCTGACCCAGCAGGTAATAAGCGATTGCATCCTCAGGGTTGTTTCGAATACGATTTTGACACATTAAAATGGCCTTTTCGATTTTTTTTTCAAGGATGTAACGCCGTATAAGACTCGTAAAAATTATTAATGACTCCGGATTGGTTCGATAGCCTCTTTCCAACACGGCGATGGTCTTAGCCCCCTTTTTTTCTCTTGCATACAAACTACTGAGTTTGTTGTATCCCACAGCGCTTGAGGGCACCTGCTGTATGATTATTTCATATTCGGCTTTAGCGCGATCCAGGTCTTTCATTGATACATAAACATCTCCCAGCTGCGCGCGGACGTGATAATTATCAGGATCATTTGCTAATATGTCGCGCAACAGCGTTTCTGCGGGCTCATAATCTTTTTTTAAAACATATACTCTCGCAAGCGCTTTGCGCACTCTGGCCGAATCCGGATTAATCTGCAGTGCTCTATGCAAGGTATCCGCCGCAAGCTCAATCTGTTGGCTCATTAGATGTGCTTGGGCCAGACGAAGATAACCTTCCAGATACTCGGGTTTTTCGTTCACGACCGTTCTGAATTCAGAGACCGCGTTAACACCTTCGCCTCTGATGAGAAATATGCTTCCTCGAATGAAATGCCCGTCGATGCTGAGTGGATTCTCAGCAAGTACCTCTTGCACATACCTTTCGGCTGATTCCAAATCTCTTCTGAAAAAATAGATTCTGGCAAGGGCGTTTTTGGCCTTGATGATACCCGGGTTGGCCGGATCTTTTTTAAGCGAAAGGCTTTCGGTCAGGGCGGCGATTGCTTCGTCGATTTTATCTGTATTTAAATATAACTCACCGAGCTGGAGGCGCAGCTTAAAGCTCTTTTTGTGGCGGGCGATTCCCTTTTTTAATGTTTGCTCTGCATCGGCAAACTCTTTTTTGGCAATATAAAAGCGGGCTACCCGAATCGTGTTGTCTTCATTGAGTGGGTCCGCTGAAGCAATGCGGGCGAGTAAATCCCCGGCCATATTTTTCTGATCTGATTTCCAATACAAATCGGCTAGATTTAATTTGTGACCGGGATTATCAGGTTCTAGATCAATGACCTTTTGTAAGGTTTCAGCGGCTTTTTCAAAGCGACCCTCTCTGGCATAATGTGCGGCAAGACGGGTATGGAGTCTTGTAGATAAAGGATTAGCGCTGATGCCTTTTAACAGTGTTCGTTCGGTATTTTGGTTATCCTTCCGTTGGGAAAAAATAGTAGCCAGCATCAGATATAGATCCGGTTCGCTGACACCGCTAATCATTAACCTTTCGAGTAACTTTTGGGATTCCTCAATCTTTTTTTCTGTCTGCAAAACAGCTGCTTTTAATAGCAAACCGCTTGAATTTTCCGGATCCTGCTGCAATATCAGCTCAACTTTTTCTCTGGCACGGTCGACTGCATTACCGGCCAGAAACAGTTTGGCCAATTGTTGTTGAGAAGCCAGATGTTGAGGGTCGAGATCAATAGCTTTGGAAAAGTATTTGTATGCTTTTTTGATATCCCTTTGTTTAACTGCCACCAAACCCAGATAATAGTAAGCTTCGAGAAATTTGGGATCGATCTGAAGCGCATTTTTTAATTCCAGCCGGGCCTTTATAAAATTTCCGGATTCATAGAATGTCTTGCCCTTCTCGAAATATTTGAGCTTCTTTTGTTCGGGACCGCCACAGCTTGTCATGAAAATGACGAAAAAAGAGAGAATGTAATATATGCTGTTTCTTCTGATATTTCGGAGCATTTTTCCCCGAGTTTTGGCCGGTTTGCTTCCCTGCAAGTCCGGGATCTTAATTCCCGGCCTGAGCTTGATGTAAAGAGGAGGGTGTAGCGTATCTTATCTTAATTGGTGCAGTTTTTCCGACAAATAGTAGCAATGCCGAATTTTAGCAACAAAATAATCCTTATATTGACGATAAGTTTAACCTACTACTTGGGGGAAGTAAAGATTTTGGTTTGAGATTAAACAAATCCTCGAACCCAAACCACTAGAAGAGCTGCGATGATCGTTAAACCGAAGCCGTGCAGTTCGCCCCTGAGTTCACCCACCAATACTTCATAACTGAATAGCAAGGCAATGATTTTAGCCGCAAACAATCCCATTTGATAGCTTTGAATTTGGGCGTCCGGCAGGTTTGGGACGATCAGTGCTATGAAAAGTATCAAAAAGTCCGTGGGGGTTGTTTTAAATCCGTTTTGTCTGCGGGTAAGCTTTAGCATCCAGATTACAAAAAACACCAGAAATACGAAAGAAAGATGGTATATCCGTGCAAATTCATGGCTCAGCCAGGGAACCATTTTAACATGACTCTGATATACAAGCAGGGGTACAAGAAAATACATTGCCAGCCTGAGGGCTTTTTCAATCCATTCGGTTTTTAAAAGCATAATGAGGAAAGTGAAACAGGCCAGGCAAAAGGATATGATGTGAAACGGCGAAGGAATCTTTCCAGGGACCAAACAAGTGAAAAGTAACAGCGCCGGGAGGCCGAGTAAAACTGCCCAGTAGGATATTTTGATGAAAACGGTCTTTTCTCTTAAAACACTCAATCTGCCTTTGAAAATCCCCTCTAAAAGATCATGATGATTAAACCGCCACCCTGTTTTGGTGGTAAATGAAAGCCATGAGAGGATCCCACCGGCAAAGACGAGATAAAAAATAAATAAGAACCATTCCGAATAAAAGCGAAATATAAAAGCGACCGTTACCAAGATGGCCTGCAGAATATAAATCGTGAATACGGCTTCGCTGTGAAACAGTCCAAGATTGATCAGCTTGTGATGCAGGTGTTTTTTATCAGCCACAAAAGGTGAGCGTCCCTCGGCTAAACGGTTGAGCATGACCCTAACCGTGTCCAGCACTGGGATCCCGAACAAAAATAAAGGAAACAAAGGGCTGATGGGCTTATCCCCCTGGGTCAAACTCAATGATAGTGATATGGCCAGAAACCCGAGAAGCAGACTGCCGGCATCACCCATAAAGATGACAGCCGGATGGGTATTAAATCTCAAAAAGGCAAATATTGCGCCGATAACCGCAACCGAAAACACAGCGATTACAAAATTCCCGCTTTGATAGGCGAGCAATCCAATACAAATGAAGCAGAGTAGAGCAATGCCGCCGGCCAATCCATCCAGACCATCTGAGAGGTTCATCGCATTGGTGATCCCTACGATTACAAATAGGGTGAGTGGAATCGAGAAATGGTCCGGAATCAGTGCACCATTCGGTAAAAGCAAACCAAGAGATTTGATTTTTAGTCCGCCGTAAAGTATGACTATGAGGGCGGCAATGATTTGACCTGCTAATTTGGACTTGTAATTGAGATCTCTCTGGTCATCAATAAATCCGAATATGACAATTATTGCTGAGCCTATCAGAAGAGATTGAATAAATTTTCCACTTGGCGCCCAGAGCAATACAGGTATCAGAACTCCCGCTGCCATGGCAAGACCACCGATTTTAGGCTTGGGGTCAGAATGAACGGACCTGCCGTTGGGGATATCAATAGCATTAAGCCTGAACGCATAATTTTTAAATATCGGGATCAGCGCCATCGTAATGAACAAAGAGAGCAATAATGTGGTTAATAAAATCATACGCCGCTATAGTAACTTTAAAAAATCATATATTTTCTGATTCTTATACCCAAGAGACATTTTACAAGAACATTTGTAATACATTGTAACAATTGGATTAAGTATAAAGCAAAAATCATACCAAAAATATAATAGTAAAATAATGATAAATTACAGCGAGTTATATATTAATACGATGGAAGTTGCTGACAAAAAGTGTCAAATACCGACAATATTTGAAGGGAATATGGAGGTATTCTTAATAATTGATGAAAAAATGCTATAATCATCAATAATTGTAGGTGTTTTATGGGCGGGAATTCGCCGTTAAACAGCTCAATAGAGCTATTTTTTCTCGAATCCTTACAAAACGGATCAATTTTGAAAATTAAAAACAGGTCAATAAACAAAATATGCGGCGATCAATTTTTTGTATTCATTCAACACCTTCTGCACATATTTTTTGTTCAACCACCAAAACTCATCTGATTTATCTATAATTTGAACAGGATGATAATAAAACTGAGGATATTGATCGCTGCGCACTTTTTCAAAAGCAATTTTCACCCGTCGCATGTGATAACACGAGCTAACGACAATAGCAGAATTTAACTGCACCCGGCGCATAATCTCCACTGTCTTTTTGGCTTCCATAAGGGTGCCACTGGATTTAGCTTCTATCTGACTGTTTTCGGCTACAGTTTTGCCTATTAGAATTTTATCCTCAGGTATGCTATCTTCAACCTGATAATTTTTCAGAACCCAAGACCAGCTGAATGATTTGTGTCGTAAGGGTAGAATAAGATAGCGACACCTACCTTGCCGAAACAGGTCAAACCCCTTTTGAATACGCAGGTTATCCTCACCCGGCGCGCCTGACAACACAATCACTGCATCGGTATTCACTGAAGGATTGTCATCTTCAACACACAGGAAGTCTTCACCCTTCAGCAGAAAAAGTATGGCAATAACAATTAGAACAGAAAAAAATATACCCAAAACCCTTCCGGCTGATTTTTTCATCTTATTTATGGCTATCAATTTGTTTTGTTGATAAAAATTTAAGAAGCGATCCCATCATATCACGAACAAACTGATCCAATCTGTCACTTGCTGATTCGGCCGTCTCGCCTGGCATTAACGGTGTTATGGGACGAATGAAAAGGTCATGGGTGTTGTCCCTGCGCAATGCATGAAGCGTAAGGTGGAGCCGGTTAACATTAACGTTGGAGGACACCCGGCTTTTTGTCTGAAACCAATAATATACCAGCTGACGGTATCCCATTTTTTCAATCAGCATTTTTCGAACGACTATTTTATCAAAGCCGGGCACGTCGGAAATTTCATGAGTTGATATGGCCAGTGTCTGCCATCCCAGGGACGGAAGACAAACACTCGGGCTGTGAAAAAAGTTTTCACTCTCGTTAAACGGTGAGGCACGATAACCGATATACAGAGAAACGATATTATCGGCACTAAATATATAAATCCCGTTAAAAGCATCCTCAGCACCGGACAACTGTATTATACTATTATCAATATTTTCTACCCGGCCATGCCAGCCGTTTATTTTTAAAGGAAATTGCGTGAAACCAGTGTGAATCCGCACTGGTGGTAGTGCAGCTGTGGCATAACTCAATATGCCGACGACAATCAAAAGAACCGCTGAGACAATTACGGCCATGGTATGGTGTACTGAATTTGACGCCGGCAATTGACCTTTCAGATTCACAGGACTCTCAGTTTCCTCAGAACTGCTGGGAAACAGCAGGCGTATTATTGCATAGATAACGAATAACGCGCCCAAGGCAAAAACAAAAATCAGCCAGCCGGAAAAACCGTGAAAAAACCCCTCAGCAATCCGCAGGTTATAATTTTGAGCCAGAAAGCCCGTAATACCAATCCTCAGAGCGTTAGAAATTATGGCTGTCGGGATTGTCGAAAGGATCAGGACTATCTGTTTCCACCGGACGTGTTCAAAAAAATGAATAAAAACGACTCCCAGCGCCAGCAACGGTAATATGTATCTCAACCCGCTGCAGGCCTCTACAACTTGAAGTGTAGTGACACCCAGATCTATAAGGTTTCCCTCAACAAATACCGTAACACCCGATAATCTTAAGATATATTCACCCAATTTGGTTGATACCAGCTGTAATGGAACCCCTATTTGAGTTTGGACCAATGTCGGCAAGGGTATCATGAATATCAGCAGTGCCACCGGAAAGGCGAGAATTTTTAACATTTGCCGGCCATAGCAAAATAAAATCAGGGAAAGGATAATAAGCGGTATTGTAAACCGAACTGCTGACGGACTTGACCCGAGGATGCCATACAGGCTGAAAACTAAAAAAACAATGAGGAATACTCCCCCCATCCAGTTCGTCTCGGTCCGGGTTTGAGCGATTAGATGCCTTCTCGACCAGATGATATATCCAGCGATCAGCGGAATAGCGAATGCGTAAGCGTAATCTCCATCCTTCAGCCATATTTTGACCAAACTCGCACATGTTCCAAGATAACCGGTCACAAAAGCTGCAATGAGGATCAACAGCAGGAGGAATTCTTTTTTTGATCGCCAGCTTTCAGTTTTTTGTCGGGAAATTTCGGTAGACATTGTTAATGGTTTTTATGCAGATTAATTTAGTAATCAAACACCTAATATTCATGGCAAATGGTTATAAATGACATCTGTTTTTTTAAAGCGATGTGTCACGCGGGCGGGAGATCCAAATGCTATCGAAAAATCCGGTATGTCGTTTGTCACAACAGAACCGGCCCCCACTACGGCGCATTCTCCTATGGCTACTCCGGGCAGAATAATACTTTGTGCCCCGATGTAGCTGCCCTTTTTTAAAAGAACCCCTTGCTTGGGTGGTGTATCTTTCGCAATAATATTCTTAAGATGAACCGGGATAAAGTTGTGACCGATGATAAAAGTACGCGATATGATGGTAACAAAGTCCTCGATGACGATGCTATCCGGGTAGGTATTGTCAATAAAAACGTCCGATCCGATGAATACACCTGTGCCTATTTTAACGCCTCTTATCCGGTGCAATGTCACCCGCCAGCCGGGATACATGGGTAAATATCTAGCAGCCGCATGCAGCAAACGATTCACCACAGACCGCAGGGCTCCGAATCCCATGAACTCTTTTTCAAGGGGTATTTGACCCATTAAACCGCTTTTATCAGAATTTTCTTTTTTCATCTAACAGACTCCGAAACAATTGCTCAAATGAGGTGCTTGTGTTTTCCCAATTTAACTTTTGCAAGGATCTTATTTTTGCTTGGCTACCAATTGATGCTAGCCTGTCCTTATGCTTGGCGATCAGTTGATAGATTAACCGAACAAAAGCCGATCTGTCATTCCGGGGAAACAAATATCCGGTTACCCCGTCTTCAATAATTTCACTGTGCGCCGGTATATCTGAGGCCACACAGCAGCTACCATATGCCACTGCCTCAAGCACTGTAATGGGCAAACCCTCATAAGAGGAAGGCGCCAAAAAGAGAAGACAATTGCTCAACAACTCTGCTTTTTCGATACCTGAAACAGCTCCTGTAAAAATAATGGCAGCATCACCTTTCGATTTGTGAACCAATTGCTGAAAATATGAATCCATGGCCGAATCTTGCGAACCACCGGCAATGACTATTTTTAAATCTTCTCGTAAAACACCAGTTAAATCAAAAATCCAGTCAACTCTTTTTATAGGATCTATTCTCCCAAGAAATAATAGATAGTCCAAACCATTGAGGTTGTATTTCTCATTTATGAGTCGTGCGGGTAGCCGGTGAACCTCATCGAGACCGCTCGGCAGCACGCTGGCGTCTACATTGAAAGTTTTTTTGATGGTGTTTTGCAGATGATTGGCTACGGTGGTCACTCGATCAGCGTGAGTGATGCCCAGCTTGAAGGCCTGCTTGATTATTTTGCGGGCCACTGTGCCGTATTTTGGATTATCCCAGCCGGATTCTGCGCCGTGGGCGGTTACGACGGCAATTTTGCCCAAGCGCTGAACCAGTGGAATGAAATAATAAGAGGCATATCCGTGAAAGTTTATAACGTCATAATGTCCTTTGAGTGCTGCCACCGAAGCAAACAGGCCGTTTGTCAGTGCATCTGTTGACTTGAAATGAAGAGATGGAACGGTACGGATGTTCATTCCTAAGTATTTATTTTGATGGTAATCGGCACAGTACCATTTGGAGCCAAAAACAGTCACAAAATGCCCCTTTTTTGCCAGAATCTTTCCGACTTCTTCTATATATTTTTCAATCCCGCCCCATTTGGCCGGAATTCCTTTGGTTCCGACCATGGCGATCCGCATTGGGTTCATATGGGTCCTCGTAAAAAAAAATAATGAGTACCTTTTTTGTAATCGCTAAGCTCATTGCGCTAAAATGGAAAATCTCACCTATTACAAAACCAGCTTTGAAGCCTCTTTTTCCCAGTCAAAGCGATAATGGTGACAACGTTGCTTTGAAAATAATTTTAATTCTTCATAGAAATCAGGTTTCAATCTCGCACGTTTTATCTTTTCAATCAGCACCTCTTTTTGATCCAGCCGAAAGATAAGCTCATCGTACTTCAGAATCTCGACGATTTCACCGATCTTCGAACCCAAGCACGGAATACCGCAACCAAGAGCTTCCAGAAGCGAATTGGGCGAGCCTTCATACTTACTCGGCAACACAAACAGGTCGGAGCCGGCGATAAAATAAACGGGGTCTTTTTGCCATCCGGTAAAAATGACGTGTTCGCGCAAGGACAATTTTTCGGTTATTTTTCTCAAGCGCTCCATTTCACCGGAATTTTTGGCTTCATCTCCGATAATTATCAATTTGATACCGTAAACATGTAGCTGGGTCATTGAATCGATCAGAAACGAAAAATTTTTCCCTTCACTAACGACACCGGATGTGGATATCAAAAAAACATCCGAGTCGATTCCCAGCGATGCCCTCAGTTCATTCCTCGTATCCGGATCGATTAAATATGTTTTGGGTATATTGTTGGGCAACACGGTTGCCTTTGCCTCAGGAATCCGGTGGCGTTTCTGATAAACATCTTTGAGCGTCGAACTCACGAATATAATTTTATCACTTATTTTAATTCCCGCCCAGTCGACAAGGTTAAAAAAGTGATTTCTTATGCGTTTGCGTCCATGTTTTAAGTTGTCCGCCCGCACAAACGTGATAGCCGGAATTCCCAGAAAGTAAATTGGCAGTATTGATAAAAATGTATAAAAGGGGCTGAAGGTCATAATTTTGTCTATTTTATATTTTTTGGCGATCAAGATACTTTTGAAAAACGATGCGACCATGAAGTAGAGCCAGAAAAGAAGATTCTCCGTTTGTGAAAACGGTGCGCGCAAGATGTGCTGTCCGAAGCTTTTGTTCGAGATGGGTAATCGTTCGGTGCCGATGAAATGTACCCTGTGGTCTTTCGTCGACAGGTATTCATAAAGCATATATAGCCTTTTGTTAAAACCGCCCTTTTTGTCTTTATAGAATATGGACTGAATGTTCATTATCACTCTTGGACGAGGCCTGTGCAATCCCGATGGTAGCGCCGTTAAAAATCGCCCACATCGACAGCACGAGGACGCCGGATGTTATGTTGGTCATGTGGAAAGAAATGAAAACAAAGAAGCTGCTCAGGGCCAGAATTACGGCCCTGGCAATTGTCGGCTCCTTTGTTTTTTTTAATGATTGTATCAGCAGCCTGAACACTCTCAGCAGGATGAACAGGTAAACCGTAAAACCGATAATCCCGCATCCCATTAATATCTCGGCAAAATCGTTGTGGATAATGATGTTGGTTCCAAGATAAACATACGATGAACCGAGTCCGGATCCAAAAACTTTTCTGAATACAGAAGCCTTGTAAAAGTAATAATCATAAAAACCGATCAACCCGCCGACACGACCGGATCCAAGTTTTTCAACCCGCCCCTCGGCATATTTATCGCCCAATTCTCGCCAGCGGCTGGTGTACTGACTTTGGCTTGCGAAAAAGGTTATGGTGATGAGGGTTAACGCGATAAAAAAAATTATTACGACTACTTTTAAAAAGCGTTTATCACCGTATCGATAATCAAAATATTGATAGGAAAGAAAGCCGACCAGCAGGGCAATGACCGGAGATCTGACAAAGGTCAAGATAATAACCGTCATCGATGTGAAAATAAGAATAATCGAGAAGTATTGACTGATACCATGCCTGTTCACTGTGGCAAGCGCCAGAATTGGTATTGCAACAGCCAGGTGATACGCCAGGGCTTTGCCGGTCTCGAAACCACCGCCGTATAATGTGACGCCGGTCTCGTAAGTTACACTTTTCCCGTAAAAACCTATCTTTGATAAAATAAATGAAAAGATGACAATGACAACAGCGATGCTAACTGCTTGATGTATTTGATACAGGTTCTGTTCTTCGGTAAAGATTTTTAATGATGCCGATAAAATCAACAGCCAGGTCGCAATTTTGAGAGCCCAGGAGAAACTTTCAAATTTTAGGGGAGAAAAAAAGGAAGTGAATAAAGCATATGAAATGAATATAAGGATAAGGATTTCAAGCAGGCGATCTTTTGAGGGCTGCAGCAAAAAATCTATGGCGGTTAGTCCCAAAATTAAAAAACCGAAAAGCATGGAAGGATTGATGGTCACAAAAAAGAGATTGACTTCCGCACTGATCGATTGGCCAATGATCGGATAGATGGCGATGATTGAATAATAATAATACCTTTTATTTAACATAAAGAAAAGGATTGGGATCAAGATCAATGCCGTGGCGGTGATGAAATGAAAATTAGTCATTGGGCGCCGTTTGTGTAAATTGGTTTTTTTTCAAAAACTCATGTGCGACGGTCAGAATTCTTTTTTCACAACAAATGATGGCCGTAAGATAAATCACAAATCCGGTTATTATTTTGATCACTAAGGACAGCCAAATCTTTTCCAGGTCCGGGAAGTAAAATACAACCGTCCCCATCAATAAACTGGCGGCAAGTGCTTTCAAAAATATTGTCCAAGGGAATTGCCAATCAATAAACCGTTTCCCACAAAAGATGGTGGCAACGAGACAAACCAGAGAGGATAAACAGGTTGAAAAAGCAGCGCCTATGATGCCGAAAGAGGGTATAAGCCCTATGTTTAACAGAATATTTAAAAGAGCGGGACCCGCATAGATGGTGGGTAACATCATCGTCCTTTCTTTTAGTTCAAAACTTTTACCATAGTATGGGCAAAGTCCCATAAAAAATTTACCGGCTGCAATCCAGGGTAAAATCAGATATGCCTCCTGAAAAGAACCACCGAGCAGTATCTCGATAATCTCACCGGATAGAACAGTAACCCCTATTACCGCGGGCGTCAGCAAAAGGATATATATGCCGAGGAGGTCTTTCATGAGTACCCTGGCTTTTGCTTGTCCCTCGGTTTCAAAAGCTTCTATCAACGCAGGAAAAGAGGCAAGCGATAAAAACAAAACCAACCCGGTAATACCGGTTTCCGCAATCTTGTATCCGGCTGAGTAAATCCCTACACTGGCAGGACCTTTTATGAATTGGATGAGATACCGATCGGAGACGGAAAGTATCAGATTGATAATGGCAAGCCCGAGCAAAGGAAAGCCATAACGGGCAAAACTTTTGAATACGGCTTTGCTGAAATAGCGTAATTTGGGATGCCATTGCCTTGCTGAATGGAAGTTTTCTGAAAAAAATATGAGTGCGCCGGCGATTGCTATACCTAAAAGTATCGCTTCCGCCGACAAATCAAATATATAGATTAGCATGAGTGCGCCGGCTAATTTTATCAGTGAATTCATCGATAATTGGAATGAATACCGTGAACTCTCTCTATTGGCCCGAAGAAAAATCAACATGAATTTACAGCCGGACTGACAAACAACTACCAGCGGCAGATAGTAGAGCAAATCCCGTAATCGTGGGTCAAAAAAGTTATTCAATCCAGCCAAGACTGGATACATAATTGCAGTCAGGGCTATAGCGATAAAAATAAATCCGAAAAGACAGGTTGAATAAAATTTTTGGATTTCCGTGCGTTTATACCGTTGGTAATATCTGAGAACGGACTGATTAAGCCAGTTAAAAATGAGGACTTCCAGGAAAAGGGAGGTGGAAAAAACCAGGGTATACAGGCCATATTCCCGGGGTGAAAGATGGCGTGTATAGATTGCTAAGGCAACAAAACCGAGAAGGGTAGGGATAATAACCGACGGAATATAACGTATCAGATCGTTGATTGTGTATTTGGTGAATGTCTGCAATGGGATATTTTGATGTGATTTGATGTTTTGGACAAATTAATACCTGGATTTTGCACGAGTCGGAGACTTTCATGTTCTCATTAATTTTCATGCAAGATTCGGGTAGTAAATATCGATTGTAACGCCGGCATTATTTAACGACAGTATTTGGAGGGTGATTGTCGCCGCTACCTGCTATTATTATTTTGCCCTCTCCTGCCTTAATCGTCAAGTGTTTGCCGTTTGGATCTTGGGAAAGCCGGTTAAGAGCAACAGTCGCATCTTTCAAGCCGTAATTCACAATGACGAGTCCATGGGAGAAATCTCTGCGTAGTATTTTCTCACCGACTGGGGGCGGCCCGAAATAAACCTCATCAACCCATCCTTTGCCGAGTCCATCTCCGATGAATCCCAGCCTTAGCCGGAAATAAGCGGCGCTGGAGGGACTCGTGTGGGTTATAGCAAAAGGTAACCAGTCGAAAGTGCCGGCATCAAACTGAAGGTCGAACGCTCCTGGTAGTCTTGTTTTGTTTTTATCGTAATACCTGCCCTGCAGTCCCAGCTTTTTATAACCCGCACTCAGCGCTTGGTTCATTTCAGATTTGCAGTATGCTGATAACATGTAGTCTTTATTAGCAGTTACCGGTATGTATTTGCTGATAATTTTATCCGACCTGCCGGGTGCACCGACAAATAATATCGCACGGCCGTTGATTGATTGGCCCGTGTCAACCGAGGGGGCACCCGTTAAAATCTTCCATCCCCGAAATCCGTCGTCAAAATTGCCGTACGGGATCAGGTTTGGCGGGTGCCGACCTTCTGTAACCATATAAAAGTCTCCCTTTGGAAGGCCCAAATCCAAGCTGTAGTTGTCATATGGTGGAATGCCTTTAAAGTAATAGGTATGTAGGGGGTGAAATCCAAATGATGTATTTCTTGCGCTGACAAGAAAATAACTGGCAACGCAAAAGTTGAATATATGTTCGATGTCCGTCGGGTTATCACCCCTGGACCCGGACTGAACCAATATAGTTTTCGCAAACTTTTTGAGTTGCTGAATTTTTAAAAGCGACCGCAGATACTTTGAAGGATCCGGGAAATGGCCATCCGAATGCCAATTTGCATGCACAAACCCTTCCTCCATACAACCGTCGACATAATGCATATATTTTTGATGGGCACCATTGATGAAGATCAGCTGAGAGTATAAACTTCTAATCTGCTTCAAAATGAGAATCATATTCTGATCCCATTCCCGGATGAGACTCTCCGACGGCTGCGCTGGTGATTGAGTTCGAGCAGTCCAAAATTTGTTTACGAAATGACTCCAGAAATCATCGATGAAGACACCATCAAACAAATCGTCGGTTTCAGAGACAACCTTGCGGGCCAGAAAATTTCGCCAAGATGCATCGGCATTGTTCATGAGATACCAACCGTACTTTTGGGCCTTTAGCCGTTGATTGGTATATTTATCGTGTACAAACCAATCTTCGTTTTTTTGGATATAGTTCCACTGGGGGTAACTTTCGCGAACACCGAGGGCATTGTGATATTTCAATAAAATAAGCCGTGGATTCATCTGTTTAATTTGTTTTAGATAATCAAGCCGAGCATCGCTGACGATCAGATAATCAGTATTTTTTGCAACAGCAAGAAGGTCGACCGCCGAAAGTCCGCCGTGGATGACAAGATGTCGCCTGGTTTTAGCGAATGTATTGGAATTAAGACCGCATTGAATAAACGCATTTATGAGAACAAACAGAAATACTTTGGTGACGATTTTTTTCATGGAGTTATCCGCCGAGAAAAAGACAAAATGAAATCCCATTGCTTCTTGTAATAATATTAGACTCTTATTTTAATATACCCGCCGCCCAATCGCAACAGAATTCATGATTGTGTCAACCGAAGGATATATTTGACAATTAGCCAAAAGTCTGTGAATTGGTTGCAAGCCATTTGCTCGATCCGTGAGTATTTTTCTGCTATTTTTGAGATGGTGTCTAGTCTTTATTGGACACCCCGGCCTCCTCAAATGTAAGCATATATTTAAAGATGCGGACGGCACCATCCATAATGCCCATCGCCAGTGCGGCTCCCGTGCCTTCTCCGAGACGCATGCCAAGATCCAGAATGGGTTGAAGACCGAGGTAATTCAGCATAAGGTTATGTCCAGGTTCTTCAGAGCAGTGACCGGCAAAAAGATAATCGGTTACTGCCGGACAGAGGGCATGGGCGATCAATGCGCCGGCGGTTGAGATAAATCCGTCGATCACCACCGGATGTTTATGATAGGCTCCGGCCAATATGCAACCGGCAATCCCTCCGATCTCAAAACCACCGATTTTAGCCAAAACATCCAGACCATCTTCAGGTTCGGGTTGATTTAACTGAATTCCGGATTGTATTGCGTCTCGTTTGCGCTGAAGACCTTGATCATCCACTCCCGTCCCGCGACCGACCATGTCTTCCAGGTTGCTCCGGGTTAAAACCGCCCCGATAGCCGCTGAGGGTGTCGTGTTGCCGATGCCCATGTCGCCGGTACCCAGGATCTGAGCACCCTTTTCGAAAAGATCACCGGCCAGTTGAAACCCCGTAAGAATTGAGCGTCTGGCTTCAACGGCTGACATTGCAGGCCCGCGTGCCAGGTTGGCGGTGCCGTTGGCGACCTTTCGGATGATAAGATTGTGGTCTCCGGGTAGTGTGCTGAGATCCAATTCCGGGATAATTCCCATATCCACCACAATGATTTCCGCACCGACCTGTTCCGCGAGCACGTTAATTCCGGCACCGCCGGATAGAAAAGTTTTTATCATTTCAGCGGTGACCTCCTGGGGATAAGCGCTGACTCCTTCGGCGACCACCCCATGATCGCCGGCCATCACCAGAAAAGACTTTCGGTAAATGGAGGGCTCCAGGGTTTTTTGGATGGCGCATAGTTTTTCCGAAATTTCATGCAACCGTCCCAATGCGCGAGTGGGCATTACCAGCCGGGCGGTACGATCTTTAGCCTTTTCCACCCAACTGGTATCCAACGGTTCAATATCATTAATAATTCTCTCTAAATCTGGATTCTCGGTTTTCATAACTTTTTTAATCCTCCTTTATCATTTTTTTCAATTGTGTCATTTCAGGTGACTGGAAATGCAATGGAACCATAAATTATACCGTTTTATTTATTTAGCCGCCCACTCACTTCGTTCGCTCGACAAACACAGACGGACGCCGAAATTTTGCCTCCGCGACCTGCGGAGGCAAAAACCGCAATCGCTTTGCGATACTGTCAATTATTATGCCTGAATGGCATGAATGTTTTGCACGGGCAGGTCGCCCGGGCTAAAAGTTTTTATTGTCTGCGCCTGCCCTGTTAAATTCCGCTTTGCGGATTTCCTGCGGAGGATTTAACAGGGTGAATCTGCGGTTAAAATATTTACTGATTTGTCGCATACAACAGGGATCATCGGCTCATTCCATTAAATTCCACCAACTATGTGGGAGATGATCCTAAAATTTTACATGATTCCCGGGCATACAATAAAAAAATCCCCAAGCGACTGGCGCTTGAGGATTTACCATCTCCCCAAAAACGAACTTAACGGCAGGTCTTCTGACTTACGTTTCTTTCTGCTACCTGCACCTTCCCATCCTGTTTGGCGGCAGGACAGTGGTTTTCCGCAGGGTTCGTCAACGAATACAGCGGCGGGTCCATACCGGATTCTCACCGGTTTCCCTGTTAGGCCTGGATAGGCACCATTAAGTTGTACTTAAGATAAGGTTGTATAAATTTTGCATCCTGTATCTGATAAATAATATACAATGTCAAGACTTGAAGGGCTTTTGCCAAAATATTTTTGAGTAGCGGCCCATCGATAAGACTGCTGCCAAATCGACAATGCTTGTTGCGTGATTCAATTAAAGTGTTGTATAGATGTCGTTGTATAGAAATTTCATACCGAAAGAATCGTAAAAAATAACTGCAAATTGATCTCCATTACCAGCGAATTAGATCAGGATTATTTAATTTTGCCTTCATTGAGTTTTGGGGTTGAACAGATGGACGAGGAAAACAATAATTATTAAAAGCCAGGACGGAATTTATGAGGGGATATGTTCATGTCTACACAGGGGATGGAAAGGGCAAAACCACTGCTGCCATGGGCTTGGCAATTAGAGCAGCCGGTGCAGGATTAAAGGTGTATATCGCTCAGTTCGTTAAAATGGGTGATTATAGTGAGCTTAAAGCATTAGAAAGATATAAAGATTTGATCACTATAGAGCAGTATGGATTGGGAAGGTTTATCGGGACCAGGCCGTCAAAAAGAGATATTGCAATCGCTCGCAAGGGGCTGGAGATTGCCAGGGATGTAATGGCTTCTGGTGAGGTCAATATGGTTATTCTGGAGGAGGCCAATGTGGCCGTAAAATTCGGCCTTTTTCCGGTGCAAGCACTTGTCAGATTGATTATTGAAAAACCAGAGGACATCGAGCTGGTTATCACCGGACGCTATGCGCCTGCCCGGGTTATTGAAGTCGCAGATTTGGTTACTGAAATGAGGATGGTCAAGCATTATTTTGAAAAGGGGATCCAGGCCAGAGTGGGAATAGAGATGTAGTCCCTGAATCCTGCGTGAAAATTAATGAAAAGCTGGGGTATTCACAAAAATATGAAATCCTCCGACTCGTGCAAAATCCAGGCAAGAAAGAAGTAAAATAGATGTAAACTGTTACGAATTATACTTTAAGGTTCGGTTTTACTTATAATTTTATCCAAACAGGCTTTTAAATCCTCTTGGCTTGGCGTTATATCAAAGACCAATTCCCCATCGATAAAAATGGATGGAACCGGCGCTGGGCGCCCGAGGCTTTTTGATAATTCACCATATCGCATAGCACCGCCCATTTCCTTGGTAATAACTTTTTCCCAGTGCAACATATCGCCGTAATCCGGCGCAACTGATTCGACCACCCGGGCCATGTACTCGCAGGGGATTCAGTGAGCGCCTTCGTGAAGGACTTCCAAATGGATTTTCTTCTCGGTCAAATTGCCTCTCCTTGTGCTTTTAGGTTACTGGCCGCTATGGCTTCATCCAACGCCTCTTCCAATTCGAATTGAGGCGGAATCGCATCAAAGACCAACTCACCATCAATGAAAAGAGACGGTACCGGTGCGATCCTACAATGCTTATTGACGGCCTCTTTGCCGAACAGGGCGCAGGAGAGCTCGAGAAATCGTTTTTTGCCTTCACCTTTCATAAAATCAACCCGCCGATATTCGATGTAATTAGAATATTTCGGCAGAACCTCCCGAACGGCTTCATCCATATACAAGCACGGCAGGCAGTAATCCGCTTTGTACATAACCTCAACCAGTATTTTTTTTTCACTGTCCACTTCAAGCTCCTGCGCTCTAGTAAAGCGTAACCGATATTAAAGAATTATTAACAAAAGTGGTGAGGTATTTCAAGAATATTCAGTAGCTATATTGACATATTGTAAGGCTTTCAATAAACACAAGATATGAAAAAAACGAGAGGCGTCAAAAGCAGGCAAATCAATCTGATAAGGAAACGAACGTCCAGATTTTGTGACATTCGTGGAAGGAGACCCAGAATCCTTATTACAAGGATTCATTCCAAGGGTTCTGATCGGGATGTAAAAACAATTGCCACAGCGTTTGCCGATATGGGGTGTGATGTGGATATAAACACCACCGTTCAATCCCCGGCCGCTATCCTGAGGTTGGCCCTGGAAAACGATGTGCATACTGTCGGGATTCCTGGTATTTCTGCCGACGACCGGACACAGATATTCGAACTTATTACAGTTTTCAATGCAAAATACAGCGGGAGAGTGTTGTTGGCCCTTTGGGCTCACCACCAACCGCATGCCATTGTAGGATTATCGAAAACAGAATCCGTTAGGATCGAAATTTTCGATTTTGATACCGATATTACCGATTGTGCAAACCGTATCCTGGACGTCCTGGAGCAGCAGCCTTGACATCTAGAGCAAATTCTTGGAGCAGATTACCCGCACAGGGGAGGCACTCATCCATTTTTAAGGCGCCATTCAATATCGGCGCTCCATCCATGGTATTTGGAAAAGATTTGGTCCAAAATGTATACCTCCTGGCTGAAATTGTGGATCACATCGAAATTGTACTGTTTCATACGCCGGATTTGCACAATATACCCCGAACATATGAAATACAGCATTTAAAGAGAATAAAAGAGGAAAAGAATATCACCTATTCGGTTCATCTCCCCGCATCCCTTGAGATTGCTTCCAGCGATAAGAACATCCGGAAAATGTCAATTCAATTTGCCCGTGATATTATCAAACGAATGAACGAACTGCGTCCGTTGCATCATATTATTCATATTCCGTTCACAACACCGACCCTGACACCGCAACCCGATGTGTATTTTACATCTAATGATGAGAAACAATTTTATGCCTGGACTCCGTTTGCATTGGATTCTCTGAAAGCACTTAAAGATGCAGCGGGGCAGGGCACTAAAATTCTGGTGGAAAACATCAATTACTCACCTTCATTCCTGAATCCATTGTTACACGAAGGACTGTGTGAACTTTGCCTGGATTTGGGGCATCTCCTTTTGGGCCGTGAAAATGTGACTGACGCCTTGAATAATTATCTTGATAAAACAGAGGAGATACATTTGCACGGTGTGATAGGCTATGAGGAGCATCTCAGCCTTTCGGTTTTACCCGGGGAAAGGGTGGCAAAATGGGTGAGATTTCTGCGCCAATCCGCATATCGTGGGATTGTCAACCTGGAGGTTTTCACACCCGGGGATCTGGAAGAATCCATGGGCATATTAACAGAAACAATTTACTTTGTATCCCAAAAGAGCTAGAGTTCTTCGTCCTCCTCTTCATCCTCGTCGAATCTATGGGTTTCGAATTTAC
>CP070652.1:5310477-5341907 GCA_020354645.1 Deltaproteobacteria bacterium | reverse complement strand
AAGGATGCACCTTGAGCGCATGCTTCCATAGGATCACAGCGACGGGACGCTGGGTTCAGACAAAGTCTGAATGCCTCCGCTGAACAATCAAAATACGCGACTTCGTGTCGCAATCCAAATATATTGAGATGATCCAAGGTTTATGAAAACCTTGAAATATATTTGATATCTGCAATTTTAAAAGCCGGCATATTGATTATTCAGGAAGACCCGCCTTACTTAAGGCCTCAACATAGTGGTCTATATCAGATTGATTTTTATAAGGGAGGGTTTTTGCTACATAAGCAATAGAGAACTTTGGATGTATTCTTAAGACTTCTGAGGCTGCTTTGCGGGCCTCTTTATCGTTACCTAACATACTGCAACAAGCAGTCAAAATAGCCTGAACAATTAAATTATCGGGGTTCTGATCAAGTGCTCTTTTGCAAGCTTTTATCGCCTCCTCATATTTACCCGTCAAACGATAGGCTTGGGCTAAAAAGCCTAAATAAAAATCAGGTGGAATTGGATTAAGACGAATAGCCTTTTTTACTGATGCAATAGCATCCTCCGGTCTTCCTGAAAAATGAAGTATTAATCCTAAGAACGCATAAGCGTGTGCCCCATTGGGATTTAGGGCAACTGCCCGTTCTCCCTCCTCGATAGCTCTATCGTATTGACGTTTAAAAAGGTAGATTTGGCTCAATAATGTATAAGCGAAATCTATTGAGTCATCTAGTTCGAGGGTCTTTTCTGCCAGTTTTTCAGCCAGTTCAAAAGATTCGATAGGAGATTTACTCCAGCCAAAATATATATCAATCAGATGGGTCCAAGCTAATAATGCATGAGGTGATGCAAATTTCGAATCCAGCCGAATGGCTTCTTCAAAGAGCTTCCGTGCTTGAGAATTATCTCCTTCTTTAAGTCGGTAAAAATACTCCATCCCTTGAAGATGCTTGTTAAAAGCATTGATATTGTTTGTAAGTCCTTCCCATTGATGCCATTGTTCCCCCTCAATCAGTTTCACATGAAGAGCATCTATCACCTTAATTGTAATTTCATCTTGAATAGCGAATATATCTATTAAGTCCCTGTCGAAATTCTCTGACCACAGATGGTGTCCAGTTTTGGCGTCAATTAATTGTGCCGTAATTCGCACCCGCTCGCCGGACTTTTGTACAGATCCCTCCAGCACATATCTCACTCCCAGCTCTTGACCCACTTGTTGGACCTTGACCGCTTTCCCCTTGTAAGTGAAGGTAGAATTTCGGGCAATAACAAACAAATTTCGAATCTTGGATATACCGTTGATGATTTGTTCCGTCAGTCCGTCGCTGAAATATTCCTGGCTTGGATCACCACTCATGTTGACAAAAGGTAAAACCGCAATTGAGGGCTTATCAGGCAATTCAAGTTCCGTTTCTGCACTCGGAATATCAATATTTGACTTCGCCCAAACCCGATACACACGCACTGGCTTGGAAATATTCTTGACAGCTTGCCCTCCCTTATATTCGTATTCAAAATGCAGCTTATTCTCTACCTGATCATAGACTCTACCAGTTATGCAAATACCCCCCGCTTCAGCAAGACCTTCCACTCGGGCCGCAATGTTGACCCCATCACCGTAGATTCGACCCTCTTCTTCAACCACATCTCCAACATTAACACCGATGCGAAACTCCATTCTACGCTCATAAGGTAATTCGGGGTTACGCTCGGAAAGCTCCCGCTGAATCTCCACTGAACAGTTTACGGCATCAACTGCACTTGTAAACTCCGCCAGAAGATTGTCACCAGTGGTATCCACCACTCGACCTCTATGTTGCTGGATAATATTACGCATTGCCTCTCGGTAATCTGTCAGAGTTCGGATGGTCGCCTCTTCATCATCGTCCATGAGGCGACTGTAGCCTTTGACATCTGCGCTTAGGATAGCGGTGAGTTTTCGTTTAAAACCTTCTTCAGCCATGGTTGCTCCTTTTTTGAGGATTTAGGGCTATGGCAATGAAAAGGAGGAAAAAATGGTGATCAGCAGGAAAAATAGGCACATTTCAGTCAGGAGTTACAACTTCAGGTCAACATTGGGTAAGGACTTCAGATCATTAATAATCAAAAATATACAAAGGAATTTGAGGGGTCAAGTATAAATAATGGGGGTTGGATTTTACTTGATAACAGTATGGATTTTTCTGTTGGTTCAATTTCAGATATCTTGTTGATACCCCAGAATTGGCGGGATTTCAGATTGAGAATATATAAGCTTCGGACAATGTTGTGATATCATCTGAGACAGAATAAAATTTGGTATACTTTATAAGCCAGGCATTATCAAAAATTCAATCCTGCCAAAAGTACATGTTTCATATGGATATCGCAAGAGTTTTTGGTGGGTAATTGAGTATGGTTTGATACCATAAAACTCATGCTTCAATTGCAGCTGATGCTTTTTGTGGATTGCACAATGACAATTAAACAAAATTTCAGCCTATCGAAAATTGCAGATTACGTGCCTTAGTCTAACATCTCGGAAAAATGTATATATGGTTTGTTAATCACAATTTCAACAAATCAATTATTGCCTTTATAGACTCCAATCTTCTTGCTAACACCCGCAGCGGCTCTCATAAGGTCCTAGCCATCAAATTATAAAACCATATTACAGCTGAGCGAATTTTCCTTGTTTGATCTAACAATTTGATTGGGAAATAAAATAAAAAACCGGGATCTGAGCTTGGCGGTTTAGTGCTCAGGTGCACAATTGCAATAAAGAATGCGGGTTTTCGGCTTTAAAATTCTGGCCGTTAATATCAAGATGTCACACCTCCCCGAGTTTCAAGATATTCAAGGAATTGTATTGGATGTTGAAATCCGAAATTAATCACAGGCTTTGAAATTTCATATTAATTCACACAATTCAAAAAAATTGTGGGTACGCCATTACCTGATATGCAATAGCAAATAAAAACCTGGAGAAAGGATAATATACTAAATATTGACGGGCTGTTGCCCAAATCCCTTTTCACTTTGCCTAAAACGTTTTTTGATCAATCTAAGGCTTGTTCCAGGCGCTTTGAAAACTCGTCCCGCTTGAGCGCGGGACTCAAACAGGTTCAAAGCGCTTATCTTCCACTTGGCCAAGATTGATGAGCAAAAACGTTTTAATGACCGTTCAAAAGGATTTGGGCAACAGCCCGTTAACACGTGATACTTTCAGTGGCAGTTCTGGCACTAGCTGTCTAACAAGTCATCCGGATCAATCGGCAACTTGCGAATGCGTTTGCCGGTGGCGGCAAAGACAGCATTGGCAACTGCCGGTGCCACTAACGGAACAGCCGTCTCACCGATTCCGGTGGGAGGTCTGCTGCTTGGCACAAGGTAAACCTCTACCTGGGGCATTTCATGCATAGACAGCAACGGAAATTCATCAAAATTCGACTGATTGACCTGGCCTTTGTTAATCGTAATCTGGCCTTTAAAGGTTGCCGTCAGACCGAAGGTGATACCGCTTTCTATTTGAGCGACTACTATTTTCGGATTGATAACCACCCCGCAGTCTACTGCACAGACGAAACGCTTAACCCTGACTTCTCCGTGCTTGCTGACAGAAACTTCGGCGATCATACCCAACAGAGTATCGTGAAATTCCAGAGCCGCGATTCCTCTGAATAAATCAACAGCCGGTTTTTCTTGCCATCGAATCTTTTCCGCTGCTAGTCGCAGAACATTTCTCAGAAGCGGTGTGTTGACCAACAATCGATCCCGCAGATCAAATGAATCCCGCCCGGTTGCGGCTGCGATCTCATCTAAAAAACTCTCAACGACAAATGTATTTTGTGAGTAGGCCACAGATCGCCAGAACCCGGTTGGGATGCCGGGATCCGCATAAATGTAATTTACCTGGAGGTTGTCTATGGCATAGGGCAGGGGGCCGGCACCTTCTATGATCTTCTTGCCGGGAATGACTCTCGGGGCAATGGTGTCAAATATTGAAGAAGCCAGGTTCCTGGCACCTCTTGGCGCCCAATAGGGTATCATCGATGGAATCAATCCCGGAAGCGCTTGCGCCATATGGTCCGGCCCGACAATCTTATGTGCCCACGCTATCGGCAGGCCGTTTTGATCCATACCGGCCGTCACCACATTGTATGACGCGGGCCGGTATAAATCGTTCTGGATATCGTCTTCTCGGGTCCAGATGACTTTAACAGGTTTTTTCATTGCTTTAGAAATCTGAACAGCCTCCGCTACATAGTCGACCGCAATACGACGACCTAACCCGCCCCCGACAAAGGTGGTGTGAATGGTAACATCTTTATAGGGCAGTCCGGTGATCTTAGCGGCGATTTCCTGGGTGGCGTCCTGGTGCTGGGTCGGAGCCCAGATATCGCATTTGCCATCGCGTACATATGCCGTGCAGTTCATCGGTTCGGGTGTGGCATGACCTTGAAAAGGCAACTCGTACACTGCCCGTATGGTTTTCGATGCGTTCGACATGGCTTTTTGAACATCGCCCTTTTTATATATTGACCGCCCTTCTTCTTTAGCGGCCAGCTCGGCCCATTGTTGGCTGAATTTTTCACTGGAAAGATCATCACAGCCTTTAGCTGACCATTTGATTTCCAACATGTCCGCTGCCTGCTTGGCCTGCCAGAATGTATCCGCCACGACCGCAACACCGCTGTCAATTGCCAATACAGAGCCTACCCCTGGCATAGAGTTGACTCGTCTCGCATCAAATTTGTCTAGCGTGGCTCCAATGATCGGGGGACGCACAATCTTGGCCGTTAATAGACTCGGCAATTGAACATCGATACCGAATACGGCCTCCCCGGTGATCTTTGCTATCGTATCGAGCCGTAAATAACTGTGGCCGATAATCCTATAGTTTTCCGGTTTTTTAAGTGTTACGTTGCCTGGTATGGGAAGCTGAGCGGCTTTTGAGGTGAGCTCCCCATAAGCCAGCCTTCGTTGGGTCGGATTGTGGACAACTATTCCTGTTTCTGCCCGACACTGACCGGCAGGAACATTCCAGGTCCCAGCGGCAGCAGCGATGAGCATTTCCCTGGCTGTCGCGCCGGCTTTTCTCAAAATATCCCAGGATGTGCGCACGCTGGTGCTTGCTGCGGTCATCTGGGTGTTAAAGGCTGGATTTTTATAGACCGCATCGGCAGGGGCGATTTGAACATCCACTTTGCTCCAATCAGCTTCCAATTCCTCGGCTATGATCATCGATAGCGCGGTGGTTATCCCTTGCCCCATCTCGGAGTGGTTGATCCGCACCGTCACGGCACCTTTGCCATCTATGCTGAGCCAAGCATTGGGGTGAAACCCATCCGGTATGTTTCTCCACAACTCGACAGTTGACTTGGGTAATTCCCTGCCCGTCTTGAAGTATACCCCTAATAAAAAGGCTGCACCACCGATACCCCCGGCGATAAGGAATTTTCGTCGGCCCTTACAGAATTTTATCTCACGTGGCATGGCTATAATTTCTCGGCTGCACGATGAATGGCGCGCCGGATGGCCGGATAGGTGCCGCACCGGCAAAGAACCGCTGACATCGCATCATCAATCGCCCTATCCGTCGGATGTGATTTTTCTTGCAATAACTTCGCCGCGGTCATTATTTGCCCCGGCTGACAATATCCGCATTGGGGAACGTCCTCGGCAATCCAGGCCCGGCGGAGCGCCTCGGCCACTTGCCCATAAAACCCTTCAATGGTGGTGATATCTGTTCCCGCAACCTCTCCAACCGGTGTTACACAGGATAACACTGCCTCACCATCCACGTGAACCGTACAAGCACCGCATTCTGCTATACCGCAGCTGTATTTGGTGCCTGTGAGGCCCAATTGCTCACGAAGCACCCAGAGTAGAGGCGTATCAGGATCGACTACCAACTTGTGGATAGCTCCATTTACTCGTAAAGTTAACATGTACAGACCTCCTTTTGCAGCCGATTTACCGGTTTTCGGACAAGTGCTGACGACTATGCTCGCCCATCCGATAGTTTAAAATGAATGTCCTTGGCCCAGGAGCGGATGGCATTCCAATCCCGATAATCGCCTTCTGGAATCCCCCATTTTTTCATTTTTCTTTTCATAATTGTGCGGTACATAAAAGAAAGCTTGCTATAGTCCAATACACCTGCAAAACGACCCACACTTACCGGTTTAACTTGGGGGACCTCAGCGTACAAAGGATCAAGAAAAGTCATTGCCTTGCGACGGGCTTTCTCAGTGGGTATAGACAATGTCAGACAGGTCAGAAAGAATGCCACGGGTAGCTTACTTAATATATGTTGATTGTTCGTCACAAATTCCGTCGCCTCGGGCATCCACTGGCTTTTGTGAATTGCACTGCCAATAATTACTGCGCCATAACCGTTTAAGTCTTTCACGGTTTTTACCCATTTTGTTTCCACCGTGGCACCACCTTGACATAAAACCTCTCCGATTGCTTCGGCCACCTCGCCGGTACTTCCGCATTGACTGGCATAAGCAACCAAAACCTTATGGCCGTTTTCATTTTCAACGCCACAGTTTGACTCTGGGAATTTAACGTTTGCGGCCTCACTGGCCAGAGGCAACAGAAACTCGCACCCTAAAGTCGCTGCGCCAATAGCGGCGCCGGTTATTTTAGCACTGTCAATTATAAATTCTCTTCTAGTTCGATCTTTCATGATTACACCTCCTTTTCATGAATTATTCGGCTGTTTTTTGAAGAATTTCCATTTTAGTTTGAAATAGAGTATAAACAGAGCAAGTAAAGAATGTTTGTCGGTTGTGAAAAAAAAAGTTAAAAATTGTAAAAAATTGTAAAAGATGGAGCCGTCTATGGACAAAACAATTTTAATTGTGGATGATGATGCCAGAATGCGGGAATTGCTGAATGAGTATTTAACAAGTTATGGATTTGACATGTTAATGCTCCCCGATGGCTCAAAAGTGCTAAAAACCATCCGGCTTAAAGCACCCGATCTGGTCATACTGGACATCATGTTACCGGAACGGGACGGGCTGGAAGTGTTAAGAGAGATCCGTATGCAGTCTCAAATTCCCGTCATTATGCTGACCGCCAAAGGAGAAGATGAGGACCGGATTGTCGGGCTGGAGCTAGGCGCCGACGACTATCTTCCCAAGCCTTTTAATCCCAGAGAACTTTTAGCCAGAATTAAGGCCGTACTTCGCAGGCAGCCGCTGACAAATAATAAGGCGATAAAAAACAAAGATGACCTACTCGTCAGGCGAGGGGGGATGGTGTTAAATAAAGCCAAACAAACGCTGGTTGCAGAAGGCAAAGAAGTAGAGCTGTCGTCGACCGAGTACAAGCTACTTGAGGTGTTAATGACCCACCCCAACACCGTAATGAGTCGGGACCGGCTCATGAGTATAGCCCGGGGCAAGGACTTTATGGCATTTGATCGAAGCATAGACGTTCACATCAGCAAATTGCGGGCGAAACTTGAAACCGATCCCCGTAAACCCAAGCGAATCAAGACGATCTGGGGAACAGGATACATGTTTGTGGATGAATCATGAAAACCAGTAAGCTCTACCTTAAGATATTCTTGTCATTTGTGCTGATTTTGGTTGTCACCGAATTGCTTATCTTCGGCCTTTTTATCGTCACTGCCGGTCGAATTTTTCAGGCCCGTTTCGAGCACTACACCCGTGCCAAGGTCATGGTCGCAAGAGAACTTGTGAAAGAGAAAATACAATCAGAACCCGAAAGACGTCCCGCCGAAAATGAAGCTTTAAAAAACCTGATTCTGTTCCTTGGTGAAACATACGGTGCAAAGGTCTGGTTGGCATTAACGGATGGCACCACAGTGGTAAAATCCTTTCCTGGAAAGCTTCCAATTGAAATGATTAAAATAGCCAAACAAGAAGACGCTCATCTGGGAGAGATAACAAATTACCGTCATTTTAAAAAAGATTGGATGTCGTACTCGGTCATTCCCGTGGAGATCGGGAAAGACCAGATGGGTAGCCTTCATATCATCTTTGAAACAATGGAAGCAGATCACATAAAAGCTGTTTTTGCCATTGGACTGGCCGTCATCGGTCTCATAGTTGCTCTGCTCGTTTATTCGGTCTCAAGACGAATCACGGCGCCCATCAAACAACTCAAAGATTCGACGCTGCGGATTGCTGAAGGCGATCTATCCCACCGCTCCGGAGTCAAAAGCCGGGATGAAATCGGGGATCTGAGCCAATCATTCAACGATATGACGCAGAAATTAGAGAAGATGATTCGAAGCGGTCGGGAACTTACCGCCCATGTTTCCCATGAATTGCGAAGTCCCTTGGCCAGGATTCGCGTCACTGAAGAATTACTGAAGGACTGTATCAAACGTGATAACTATAACGACTTGAAAAGACATCTCAATACAATGGAGCAAGACATTGAGGAGCTTGACCGTCTTATCGGTCGTATCCTTAAATTTTCAAAGCTTGATATTCAACAAAGATCGTTAAGCCATGACCGGTTTAACCTTTCTGATTTATTAAACGATCTAGTAAGTCGCAGCAAGCCGATCATCGGTCGCAAGCGATTGCGTATTACCACCGATTTATCAAGCGATGCGTATATTACCGGTGATAAGGAATCTCTTGGTACGGCGTTCTCGAATATCATCGACAATGCCGTTAAATTTACCCCGGAAAACGGGTGTGTGGCAATTAAATTACAAACAGAAAGCGATTGGGTTGATATCAAAACTATAAACGACTACAATGCCTCATCTAATATAGATCTGGATCAGATTTTCAAACCGTTTTATCGAGTCAAAGACACCCCTGACACAGGGTATGGCTTGGGCCTGGCCATTGTAAAAAAAATAATTGAAATGCATGGCGGAACCATTGACGCTTGTAATCCAAAAAAGTGTTTCCAGATCCATGTTCGTTTTCCCGTGGATTCGATAAAAGTGGATTACATAAAATAATACAACAAAATTTGGCTTGCCTAAAACTAGAGTATATCGTGCCTAAATCCAACATCCCGTGAAAATGTATATTTGCTTTGCCAACCACAATTTCAACAAATCAATTCATAAATAGAGTCCAATCTTCTTGCCACCGATTGCACTTACCCCAATGAGCCTCAGACTGTTAAATTATGACACCATATTACAGTTGAACGAATTTCCCTTGTCTGAACTGACAATTTTGATGGGAAATAAAACACAAAACCGGGAGTTAAGTTTCCCGGTGTTGTGCGTTCGGGTCCACAATTAGAACTAAAGAGTGTGGTTTTTTTAATCCAAGATTCTGCCTATCAGTAGCGAACTTGTGCGCCCTCTTTCCAAACGTCCGGTTTATCAGTAATTCGTATACCTTTTATGCGCACAATATTGCTACTTGAACCTCAACAAAATGATGTTATTTCAATTCTGTTTGCCTAAAACCGCGATGAAGTTAGCTTGTGAGTGGCGCCGGCCCAGGCGCGATCGAAGCGCTTAGCTATGGCTAAGGCGTCCTCACGCTTACCCTGCTGCTCAAGCGCGATTCTTAAGCCGAACAGTGAATATCCGTTCTCCGGATTCTTACGTAGATCTGCAGCATAAACCACCTCGGCTTCGTTTGGACGACCAGCATCGAGGAGCATGGCTCCCAGGAAATGTCGCAGCGGAAAGTACCAGTCGGGAGGCTCATTATAGCGCAGACCATCTTCGAGCCGCACGGCTCTCTCGAGATGTGCTAAACCCTCGAGGGTGTAACCCTCGGCATAAGCCAACTCTCCCTTCACGACCTCATGAGCAATCGTCAGAAGCGTCTTTGCTGTACTAAAGCCGATGTAGTGTTCGACATTGCCCATTGCTTCTTGGGCTACGCTCAACGGTCGAAGCTCTCGACGCGCCTCGGTCAGTCGATTGGAATGAATATAGGCCAAGGCTCGACCGTAGTGCCAGATACCCGTCATAAATTCTGACTCGAGGTCTGGCTTGGGCTCGGCAAGCATCTCTTCCCACATCCCAAAGCGTACCATTACAAACATCGGCTGAGATAGGAAAGTCTCGTAAAGTGCCCACACATTTTTATCGGCTGAAAGCTCAGGCGGCACCTTTTTGACGATCTTTCGCGCTGCCTCAAGTGCCCTCTCTGGATGCCCCTGCAACATTGCCGACCAGGCCATAAAGTGGATGTTATGCGGGTAATAGTTTAGTGGATATATACCCTGGCTTCGGCATTGGGTGATGTAGCCTTCATCGGCCTCCACCGCGCGGCGGTTCGCTTCGTAAGAGTCGGCGAAACGGCCAACGCGCATATAAATGTGCGAAGGCATGTGTACGATATGCCCGGCTCCAGGCATTAACCCGGCAAGCATGTCAGCGTGCTGCTCACCTCGCTCTGGATGGCGCAACTCGACCACGTGAATATAGTAGTGTAACGCCCCAGCGTGGTGAGGATTGCGATCGACCACCGACTGCAGGGTCATAAGGATCTCCTCTGTATACCCCTTGGGACTACCATCAAGATTCCAGTAGTCCCAAGGACTCAGGTTCATCAGTGACGCGGCGTAGAGCGTTGCGGCATCGATATCATCGGGGTAACTCTCCACTAGCTTCGCCATGGCACGCGCGTAAGCCAGATCAAACGGTTTGCGATCGTCCGTGGACTGGTCCGCGTACCGCTTGGCCAGAGCTTCAATGTAGGCGCGTTCGCGCTCAGAGACCTGGTCTTTGAGTGATACAGCTTTTTGAATCGCCCGATATGCTTGCGGCGCTACCTCCGGTATCATTGGCAGATTGAGATTGGGACCCAGGACCAGCGCCCAGCCCCAGTAGGCCATAGCATTACGCTGATCGAGTCGCGCCGCCTCTTTGAAAGCACGGAGTGCTTCTGAGTGATTGAAGGCATATGTCAGTCGCAGCCCCTGGTTGAAGAACCGCTGTGACTCAGAGTTCTGTGTTGTAACCGTGAAGTGGTAATCCCCTAAGCCCTTAAGCTTTGGAGCGATAGGCCCGTTAGCCTTTGCCGGATCAGCAGCGAGAGCGCGTGCGTCGTGAATCCGTGCCACGGCCGGCAAAGCTATGAGACTGAAGATCGTCAGAGCGATCAATGTGGTTGTGAATCGCATTTTCTCCTCCTTTATTGAGTAAATGATTGTTGAATTTGACAGGCCAAATTCATAACAGAAGGAACGTTCTTTGGGCAGTTATCGGCACAGGATAGGTTTCTTGATATTTTAAATGGATGGAGCAGTTATCAGAAGGTCTGTGTTCGTTCCATTCTTCCATATAATGAAAGCAATCGTTTCATCCACCTTCTGCATATTAAAAGCCCTGTTGCTTCAGAGTAATACATTGTGGTAGTTTGTCAACAGTGACAACACTGCTAAATGTTTAATAATCCAATACACTTTCCCTTCATAGTATGAATATCAGCGATGCACATTTAGTTTGGTACCTCGATTTGCACATGTTATAGCCGCACCATCCCTGTGCAATCTAGCTTGCCAGCTTAGTATACTATCTAGAAACCGTAATATTGGAAGTTAATATGTGGCTATATAGCGATTTAAAGTGAAAAAGGAAGGAGGTATTCGGCAATGAATGTCCGGCAGAAACACGAATCTTAATTTTCTGAAAATTGTGTCAATCTTATGGCCATAACATTCAATAAAAGGTTAAAAAACGCCATAGCATCGTGGAATGAAATTTTCAGATATTTGTTAATCTGAAATTTATTAATATTAAAAGGTATCGGGACAAAGCTGCTATCCATGCTTAAGTAATTCCAACCCGATCTGGCAATAGGTTTCCACGCCCACCGGCAAGACATCCTCATTGAAATTAAATTTTGGATTGTGAACGGGTACAGCGCCTTCTCGACCAACACCCAGGGCGAAAAAACATCCTTTAGACTTTTGCAGGTAAAAGGCAAAATCTTCACCGCCCATGGTTTTTTCGGGGAAAACCACGCGGTCTGTGCCAACTACTTTCTCGGCACAACGACGAACCACCTCGGCCATGGCGTCATCGTTGATGGTGGCGGGGTAACCCTGGCTGTATTTTAGTTCAAAATCGGTGCCCATCGATTCACACACGCCGCGTAACACTTTTTCAATACGTGCCTCCCATGTGTTCCAAATATCTGGGTTAAAGGTTCGACTGGTGCCGCTCAGTTCGGCTTCACCAGGGATAATATTAAAGGCGGTTCCGGCGTGAAAGGTGCCGACTGTGACGACTGTGGGTTCCAAGGGATCCATATGCCGGCTCACAATGCGTTGGAGGGCATTGACCACCTGGGTACCCACCTCGAGCGCGTCGACACACAGGTGCGGCATGGCGCCGTGTCCTCCTTGACCCTTTATTTTAATATCAAAGCGATCCATGGCTGCCATGAACGGTCCCGGCCTTACGCCGATGGTTCCCTCTGGAATTTCCGGCCACACATGGCAGCCGATAGAATAATCTACCTTCGGGTTTTCCATAACACCGGCCTCGATCATGGGTTTGGCCCCGCCGGGTCCTTCTTCAGCCGGTTGAAACAGAAATTTGATATTACCTGTGAGTTCATTTTTGATTGTGTTAAGGACAGTTGCAGTCCCTAAAACCATGGCCATATGCGCATCGTGACCGCAGGCATGCATGGTTCCTTCATGTTCGGATGAAAAGGGAAGCCCGGTGTCTTCTTTTAAAGGCAGGGCATCCATATCGGCACGGATCATCAACGTTGGGCCGGGCCTATCCGTTTTCATCAACCCTACCACGCCGTGTTGGGCAATTCCGGTCTGAACTTCAAGCTCCAGTTTATTTAAATAATCTGCAACATATGCGGAGGTTTTCTTTTCCGTGTAGGCAGTTTCCGGTATTCGATGCAGGTCACGACGTAAATTAATAATCAGGTCCTTGTGTTTACTGACGAGTTGATGGATATTTGTCATGGCAAAACCTCTTTAATTGGGATTTACATAAATATTAATGTATCTTATTCAGGAGTCGAAAAGGTTTACACATCTTAAACCCACCGATGCATTTCAGCACTATGGCACATTTTTAACCATGGCATCAATGAGAAAAAATTCATGGGAATGAAATGATGAGCTTCCGGGGGATTGTTTTTTGATTTAGAGATGCAAAAGTCGATTTAGTGTGCTATAGGCAAAAAAAGTGAAACCTCCTCGCGGTAAGACTTCGGTAAGATCCCTTCGGTCTGAGTTCAGGGTCCAAGACAGACTTCGACGAGCTCAGTCGATTCGTCAATTCGCCGCGGGGCATTCTGGCGAAGGGGGGTAAATTCTGCCGGAATTGCCCGAACACCAATAAAAATAATCTAAAAATACCCGACATGGAATTAGGGTCAGCACCGGAGGTTATAATGACCACAGCTTTTGTCGATGGCTCTGTAATTATTGGCGATGGCCGAGTTTTAGAGCATGCCACAGTTATCGTGGAAGGTGAAAAAATTGTCAAAGTAGCAAAGGGAAATGTAAATATTCCTGAGGATGCCCAAAAAATTGCTATGGACGGGCAAGTGTTATTGCCCGGATTTATTGATAGCCATGTCCACTTATGTATGGATAGCAGTCCTGATCCTATGACCAGTGCCTTATCCGAATCGCAGACAATGACAGCTTTAAAGGCAGCGAATTTTGGGAGGCAAACGCTTTTGGCTGGCATTACATCCGTCAGAGATATGGGTGGAAAAGACGGAATCGATCTTGGAATCAGACAGGCCATCAATTACGGATTAATTCCAGGACCCAGAATGCTTGCAAGCGGTAAGTTGATCTGCATGACCGGAGGGCACGGCTGGCAGTTTGGATTGGAAGTGAACGGTGCCGATGAGGTTCGAAGGGCCGCACGCGAGCAGATCAAGGCGGGTGTGGATATCGTGAAGCTTATGGCCACCGGAGGTGTCTTGACTCCTGCCGTGGAGCCGGGTAGCGAACAACTCACTGAAGCGGAACTGAGGGCAGGCGTCGAGGAGGCACATAAAGCAGGTAAGTCAACAGCAACACATGCGATGGGGACAAAAGGAATACTCAATGCCCTGCGTGCCGGAATCGATAGTATAGAACACGGCGTATATTTGGATGAAGAGGCTGTGTCTTTGATGAAGGAAAGAGATGTACCGTTAATCCCGACCCTTTCGGCCCTTTTTAATATCGAAAGCAAAGGAATTGAAGCCGGAATTCCGGCCTTTGCTGTGGAAAAAACCCTCAAGGTCAAACCCTATCATCTAGAGAGCATCCGCATGGCTCGCGAGGCGGGAGTTCGCATTGCAATGGGAACGGATGCCGGAACCCCTTTTAACATTCACGGGGCCAACCTTAGTGAGCTTAAATTTCTGGTTGACTGCGGTTTCGCACCCATGGAAGCGATTGAAGCCGGCACACGCATTGCTGCTCAGGTTCTCGGGGTGGATAAGGAACTGGGTACCGTTGAGGAAGGCAAACTGGCCGATCTGATAATGGTTGAAGGGAAATTGCTGGATAATATCGAAATCCTGCTTAAGCGGGAGTCTATTCGCCTGGTAATGCAAGGCGGAAAAGTGGTCAAGTATGCATAATTTTAACCACTGGCTAAAGGAGGTGAAAGATGAAAAACATCAAATTGTCCATTAAACATTTAGTCTTTGTCTCCGTGCTGGTTGCTGCAACCAGCTTGTGTCTCACCCCGATGGATGCGCAGGCCGAAATCAAAGAGCTGACCATCGGTATCGGGATTGATGCCGACACATTACTCCCTTATGATCAAACAACGACACTCATGCAGAATATGGCTGATCTGATCTATGACAGTTATTTCTTTCAGGATCCTGAAGGCAAGCTGCATCCCAGACTGGCCACGCGGTATGAGGTATCCGATGATGGTTTGATTTATACGATTCATTTGCGCAAGGGGGTGAAGTTCTCCGACGGAACCGATTTCAACGCCGATGCCGCCAAACAAGCTTGGGATAACGTACTGAATCCCAAGGCACGGGTGCCGCTTCGCTTTGCGGTTGGTATGGTTAAGGAGTGTGTAAAAATTGATGATTACACCATCGCTCTAAATCTCAAATTCGCATTTGCTCCTCTGGCACCGACCATCTCCATGTCGCTTGTCTCGGCCATTAGTCCGGCTGCGTTGGAAAAATACGGTGAGAAAATCCGTCAAAACCCGGTTGGTGCCGGTCCATACATTTTAAAACAGTGGGTTAAAGGTGACCGGATCGTGATGGCACGCAACGAAAATTACTGGGGCAAAAAACCCACCGTTGCGCAGATCACATGGAAGATCGTTCCCGAAGCCGCAACCCGGGAAGCCATGCTGAGAGCCGGGCAGATTGATATCTGCTACAAACCATTACCGTCAAACGTTGCGGCCCTCAAAGCCGATCCGAAAATCACCGTGGAGATGCCGCTGGACACCCGAACGATCTTCATGGGCATGAATTACCAGAAAGGTGTTACAACCAATAAAAAGGTTCGCCAGGCTTTTAATTACGCAGTGGATAAAAAAGCCATTGTCGATAAGATATTATTCGGCACGGCTGAACCCATGGACGGCCCGGTTTCTCCCAAAGTTTTCGGTTACTTTAAAATGCCTCATCAGTATGATTACAATCCGGAAAAGGCCAAACAGCTCCTGAATGAGGCCGGCTTCGACTTTTCTAAAACGGTTAACATGCGAACCCCCCAGGGCCGATATCTGTTTGACAAACAGGTTTCCGAAGCCATCCAGGCCTACCTCCAGGCCATCGGGGTCAAGGCAGAGCTGCGGACTTATGATTGGCCCACTTATATAGCCGGACTGCTAAAACCCCTCGAAGAGTCTGAACTGGAACTCTTTCTGCTGGGTTGGGGTCCGCTCATCCTGGATGCGGATATGGGTCTTTATGGCCAGTTTACCTGTGAGGTCAATCCGCCCAAAGGACTCGGCGCAGCCTTTTATTGCAACCCGGAATACGACCGGATCATGAAGGCGTCGCGTGAGGAACAAAACCCGGAAAAACGCCTGGAGCTGCTCAAACAGGCTTCGGAGATCGTCTGGGATGACGCTCCCTGGATGTGGCTACACGTGGAAAAGTTTGTCATTGCTTACTCTAGCAAGATCAAAGGAATGGTGGTGACTCCCACCGAAAAGTTCTATCCACAATACATCAGCATGCAATGAAGATAATCTACTTCCGGGGCCAAGGCTTGTTAAGTTTTTGGCCCCGGCTCTCTCTATCAGCATTTGCAGTAAGGGTTATCAAAACTTTTTATTTTTCTTACCCTAATTCTCAGTTGAACTTATCTGCCACAAACAGCTATCAGCTTATATGGGTTAAACAAGTAATTTTGAAATTGAAACACCTTACCCCAAGCTCACATGTTAAATTATTTGATTAAACGTTTAATTTCTACGATCCCGGTCTTGCTCGGGATTTCGCTGCTGCTTTTCTTTATGCTCCGCATGCTTCCCGGCGATCCAGCTCAGGTACTTGCCGGTCAGATGGCTAGCCCCGAAGATATAGAAAATATTCGCCATCAACTGGGCCTTGACCGACCCATTTATGAACAATACGCAACTTACCTGAGCCGGTTGGTGCGGTTCGATTTGGGCCTCTCGGCACGAACCCAGAACCCGGTTATCGATGAAATCTGGGCCCGTTTGCCGAACACCTTATTGCTGGCAGTTGTTGCCATCATGCTCGCTTGCCTTTTTGGCATACCTGCCGGGATCATTTCGGCCGTTAGACCCTATAGCTGGCTCGACTATTTGGTGACCATGTCTGCTCTCTTCGGCATTTCAATGCCGGTTTTCTGGCTCGGACTGATGCTGGTGGTTGTGTTTTCGGTTGTGCTGAAATGGCTTCCGGCCGGTGGTACCGGAAGCTGGCAGCATGTCATTTTACCCTCGATCACCCTGGCAGCCTTGGTGATTGCTTTTATTGCCCGTATGACCCGATCGACCATGCTTGAAACCTTATCTCAGGATTTTACAACCACTGCGCGCTCAAAGGGGCTTACCGAGAAAATTGTCATTATTAAACATGCACTTAGAAATGCACTTATTCCTATCATTACTGTGGTGGGCCTCCAATTTGGGTTGCTTTTGGGGGGGGCAGTCTTAACAGAAACTGTCTTTGCCTGGCCGGGTTTGGGTCGTTTGATTGTAGACTCCATTTTAGCTCGTGACTATCCGGTGATCCAAGGAGCAATTCTTATCTTTGGTTTGTTATATATTTTTGTCAACTTAGTTGTTGATTTTATTTACGCTTTCGTGGACCCAAGGATCCGCTATGACTGAGCAAAAAGAGGACGATGTCTGTCAACCTGGGGAACTGGTAACTGATAATCGCTTTAAGCGCCAGTGGGTTAAACTTAAGCGCAATAAGGCTGCACTGGCCGGTGGGATGCTGATCATAGTATATGTGTTGAGCGCTTTTTTTGCCCCGGTTATTTTCCCGGGAAATCCATCCGCGCCGAATCTTATCAAGTCTCTGGAAACCCCATCCGTTGAGAATCTGCTGGGCACTGATGAATTAGGTCGCTCAATCCTGGGACGGATCATTTATGGATCCCGGATTTCGCTCCTGATTGCTGTTGGTGTTGTTTCGGTTGGCATGATACTCGGTATTCCTCTGGGACTCGTTTCCGGCTATTACGGGGGCAAGATCGATTTCATTATCCAACGGATAACCGATACAATGCTGGCTTTTCCGGGTTTTTTGCTTGCTTTGGCATTGGTTGCCGTACTTGGGGTGGGTCTCAGAAATACGGTGATATCTATCGGTATCAGTATGGTGCCGCTATACATTCGTCTCGTGCGAGGCTGTGTTTTATCGGTGAGAGCGGAGGACTATGTTGAAGCTGCCAAGGCGGTCGGTACGCGTGACATTGCCATCTTGATCCGACATATTTTGCCGAATGTCATGGTACCGATTACGGTTCAGACAAGCTTGAGCATGGGTATGGCTATTCTTTTTGCGGCTGGTTTGGGGTTTTTAGGTATCGGGGTGCAACCGCCCACACCGGAATGGGGAGCGATGCTCGGATCTGCTCGGTCTTATCTCTTCAATGCACCGCACGTTGCAACTTTTCCGGGGATCGCTATTTTTCTGGCTGTGCTCAGTTTTAACCTTTTGGGTGACGGTTTGCGCGACGCCCTTGATCCAAGGTTCAGGATATGAATGAACAGTTGAAGCCCCTATTGGAGATCAAGGGTTTGGTCACCCGATTTCACACACTGGATGGCGTCGTAAAAGCTGTCGATGGGATCGATTTTGAAGTCTATGAGGGTGAAACCTTAGGTCTTGTCGGTGAAAGCGGTTGTGGCAAGAGCGTTACCGCCCTCTCGATTTTGCAGCTATTGCGCTGTCCGCCCGCTGAAATAATGGGCCGAATACTTTTTGAGGGTAAAAACCTCTTAGAGTTGGATCGGGAAGGTATCAGAAAGATCCGGGGCAATGATATATCGATGATTTTTCAGGAGCCCATGACCTCTTTGAATCCGGTTTTGAAAATTGGCGAGCAGATAGCAGAGGCTGCCAGAACTCACAAGAATATGACACGGCAGGAGGCCTGGCGCTGGGCGGTGGAGATGCTGAGGATGGTGCAAATCCCCGGCCCCAATTCGAGAGCAAGACAATACCCTCACAGCTTTTCCGGCGGCATGAGACAACGTACCATGATAGGGATGTCTCTTTCATGCAATCCGAGACTCATTTTGGCAGACGAGCCAACCACCGCGCTGGATGTCACCATCCAGGCCCAGATCATGTCTCTGCTGCACCGCCTCAAAGACGAATTTAACACAGCGATTGTACTGATTACGCATGATCTCGGTGTCATCGCTGAGATGGCCAGCAGGGTGGTGGTTATGTATGCCGGTATAGTGGTTGAGGAGGCACCGGTAAAAGAAATATTTAAAGATCCAAGACATCCTTATACTCAGGGTCTTCTGGGATCCATTCCCGTTATTGGGCGTAAAAGACAGACCGGTCGTCGTCTTCAGGAAATTCCGGGCATCGTACCCAGCCCCATGGAGACCCCTTCGGGCTGCAGATTCCACCCGCGTTGTAGCAAAGTAATGAATCGTTGCTGCCGGCAGGAACCCCCGATGATCCGCCTGAACGAACACCGGCGCGTCAGTTGCTGGTTGGAAGCCCACAGCACCGTGAAAAAATCACAGGCTGGGGGAAGGTAGGGTATCTTATTAAGATGGCGCTTTTAGAAGTAAATAACTTGAAGAAATATTTCCCCATTAAAAAGGGGGTTTTTTCCCGAACTTTGGGACAGGTACGAGCAGTCGACGGGATCAGTTTCACCTTAAAACGGGGTGAAACCCTGGGCCTGGTGGGTGAGAGCGGATGCGGCAAGACGACAGTTGGCCGATCGATTCTGCGCCTTATCGAGCCCACAGCCGGGCAGATAACCTTCAACAATCAAAACTTGCTTGATCTCGAACGGGAAGAGCTCAGAAAGGTGCGGGCCTCGCTTCAGATTATCTTCCAGGATCCTTTTTCTTCGCTGGATCCGCGGATGAATGTCGGACAGATTATTGCCGAACCGATCCGAAACCACCTTAAGATTTCCAGGAAAGAAATACGCGAGCGCGTGGCTTATTTGATGGAAAGAGTGGGGCTGCATCCGGAACATATAAGCCGCTATCCGCACGAGTTTTCCGGAGGACAGCGCCAGCGGATCGGAATTGCCCGCGCGCTGGCCTTGAACCCATTGGCCATTATCTGTGATGAGCCGGTATCGGCCCTGGATGTATCCATTCAGGCCCAGGTCATCAACCTGCTGGCCCGGCTTCAGGAACAAATGAACCTCTCTTACCTGTTCATTGCCCATGACCTCAGCGTCGTGGAACATATCAGCGATCGGGTGGCTGTCATGTACCTGGGGCGTATCGCGGAATTGGCCTCGGACCAGGAACTCTATCAAAATCCACTGCACCCTTACAGCCGGGCTTTACTCTCCGCTGTTCCCATTCCTGACCCTGAGATTCGCAGGAAAAAAATCGTTCTGCAAGGCGATGTTCCCAGCCCCATGGATCCGCCCTCGGGGTGCTCCTTTCACACACGCTGCCCGGAATGTAAAGAAATATGCTCCCAGGAGGAGCCTATCTTAAAAGATGCGGGTGATGGACACTGGGTTTCATGTCACTTATGGTAAGTGGAAGGCAATTGCAAAAAGGAAAGTGATGACTCAAACTCTTCAAGTGAAGCTTTCCGCAGGAGGTTCACTAATATAAATTTGCTTTTGTCATCTAATTACTTGACAAGGTCAAATGTACAATGTATTTTATGCCCCAACGAAAAATGGCACCTTACCTCGGAGGATTATTATGGCCGAAAATAAGCTTCATGAAGGTGTCGCTGAGTTTCGTAAATTCAACCGCTTTTATACCAAACAGATTGGTCTTCTCACTCAGGGGCTATTAAAAACCCGCTTTTCCTTGACCCAGGCCCGTATCCTTTATGAACTGGCTCAGCGTGAACAATCTACAGCCAGCGACATTATCAGCGAGCTCAACATCGATCCGGGCTATCTCAGCCGCATGCTGAGCAATTTCGAAAAAGAAGGCTTGATCCGCAAAGCCCGGTCAACGATAGACTCACGTCAGCGGATTCTGAAACTCACCAGCCAAGGCAGGAAATCCTTTGCGGTGCTCAACGAGCGATCCAGCAAAGAAGCTGAATCACTGCTGCTTGGACTGCCTGAGGAAGATCGACATCGACTCCTGCAGGCAATGCAGACCATCGAAAATATCCTTGAAACAGAACCAAAACCACTGACGTCCTATTTGCTTCGATCCTATGGATCCGGCGACATCGGTTGGATCGTACACCGCCACGGAGTTGTCTATTCGGAAGAATACGGTTTTGATGAAACCTTTGAAGCGCTGGTCGCAGAAATCTTGGTGAAATTCATCCGCAAGCATGATCCGAAGCGGGAGCACATTTGGATCGCCGAACAGGATGGAGAGCGGATCGGGTCGGTCATGATTGTGGACGTGGGCGATCAGGTCGCGCAATTGCGTCTACTGTTGGTTGAGCCGAAGGCCCGGGGCAAAGGTATCGGTAACCGACTTATCAACGAGTGCATCAACTTTGCAAGGCGCAACCGCTACCGGAAAATAAAGTTATGGACACAAAGTATCTTGCTGGAAGCCCGTCATTTATATACAAAAGCCGGCTTTGAATTGGTGGAAGAATCTCCGCACAAAAGCTTCGGCCATGACTTGACCGCCGAGTTCTGGGAGCTGTCCCTGCACGATTGAACGCTCGCTTGGGGCCCAAACCGGCAACCTAAAATGCAGAGGTACTTTTGATTGTGTCACGAGTAATTTCGGGGGGGCTCATCTGGGCAAGTCTGGCCCCTGTGCTCTATGCCGCTTTGAGTGTCTCAGCCAAACTTGCCGGGACTCATTTGAGCGTCTGGCAGATCGGAGTGGGCCGTTTTGGTTTTGGCTTATTGGTGATTCCAGTTATCGTCAAAGCCTTAGGCCTGAGACTCTGGGGAAAAAAACGTTTTCTGCTCACGGTCAGAGGTTTATGCGGTGCAATTGCATTCTTGCTCTTGGTAGCGGCCTTCCAGAGGATTCCTCTTTCTTTGGCAATGATCCTATTCTACCTCTATCCAGCCTTCACAGCCCTTTTGTCTCCCTGGGTGACAGGCGAACCAACCGCCAGAATAGCCTGGCCTTTTATATGTGGTGCGTTCATCGGCACCAGTCTGATCCTGTGGCCCTTTGAAATCTCAGGGGCTTTGAACTTGGGACATCTATTCGCCGCTCTGGCATCTGTTTTATGTGCACTGACGCTTCTTTTGGTCCGGCGCTTAGGCCGGGAGAATAATATCTACACTCTGTTTTTCTACTTGTGCCTGGCAGGGACAATTGCCGGCCTGGGACCATTGCTGCTGCAAGAGTCTCCAATTCTGCCCGGACGGACAGTTTCCTGGATTGGGGTTGCCGCCGTGGCCATTTTTTCAATAGGTGCGCAGCTTTCCATTAACCAGGCCTTGATCCGTATTGCCGCGCCAAAGGTAAGTGTTATCATGACAGCCGAAGTACCGCTGGTTGCTTGTTTTGGGGTTCTTTACCTGGGTGAACCGCTCAGTTGGCGCTTGATCGTGGGTGCCTTGCTTATTTTCGGCGGTGGCATCGTACTGAATTTTTTACCAACTCAATCAACTCCGGATTGACCGATAAGCACGACTATAATAGGGTTGTATCGTCCTCACCGGTTCAGTTTGATATCGATACTAGAAACGCATAATTGTATGACCGTCCCCTAAATTTAATTTCTAATTGGGTCAACCTTGGATATATGTTATAGAGGATGACCTTTTTTTTTCTTCACGAAGAATCATTTCAATTTTCAATGGCGCAGGAAGAATATTGTAAAACTAAAGACCCAAATTTCTAAAAAGGTATTTCATGGAATCGATCTTATTCTCATTGGCGGCTGTGGTTGTCATCATACCGGCAATTGTCGGTTTGAGTTATTTTATTTCCAGTATCCGGGAGAAAGAAATGCGGGCGGCGTTTTTTGCCGGCGTGCAGTTTTTATTCATGCTGGGTCTGGTAATTTTGTTATTTTACCTGGAAGCAGCCGGTTTCTTTAAGACGGGCTTTGGTTTGGCCGTTTTGATCCTCGGTATTATTTTGGCTTTCGGTCTCTGTGTTTTTCTGACTAAAAAAATTGGGTCAAATCCAAGGGCCCTGGAAGGCACCGAAGGATTGATGGTCGGCAGTGTGCAAAGAAACGATGAAAGAGACATTGTGTTTGCCCGCAATCGAACCATTCGACCGGGTACAAAGCAATATCAAACTTATTATGAAATGCGGCCCGAATACCAGCAATTCGATACTGCCCGCAGGGAAAAGGGCGGTCCTTTGGGGCATCCCGGTACGATCGATAAACCCAAAGATAGACCCAATGTGGCCGCCACCATGGCTTCCTTATCAATACCCTTGCACCTTTCAACAGAGGAGAAATTCAATCCTCCTGCACACCCGGAATTCAAGGGGCAGCGGGTAGAGCTTAGTCCAGAATCGGCAACATCGAGGGTTAAAGGTTTTGTGTTAAACGTCGGGGCCAATCTTGTCGGCATTACCGAAATCAATCCCTTGTGGATTTATTCCAACCGGGGAGAGATATTTCACGAAAACTGGGAGGATTGGGGCAGGCAGATCGAGTTGAACCATAAATATGCGGTGGTTTTTGCCACGGAGATGGCATTTGAATTGGTTGGAACGGCGCCGCAGACCCCGACAACGATAGCCAGTATGGGCAATTATGCCAAAGGCGCCTTTATTGGGACCCAACTGGCAGCCTGTATCGCCAACCTGGGGTATTCGGCCACAGCCAATCATCTGCGGCATTATGATGCCGTTTTGGTTCCACTGGCTGTGGATGCCGGTTTGGGGGAAACCGGCAGGCTCGGCTATTTGATGACCAAGGATTACGGCTCCCGGGTTAGACTGGGAGCGGTTACGACGAACCTGCCCCTCATCCCCGACAAACCAATAGATATCGGTGCCGAAGATTTTTGTAGAATTTGCAAAAAATGTGCGAACTGCTGCCCGTCTAACTCGATTCCTTTGGAAGATCAAAAAGAAGTCAATGGTACCCTGCGGTGGAAGTTGAATGCCGAGACCTGCTTTGATTACTGGGGAAAGGTGGGGACGGATTGCAATATTTGTATGCGGGTATGCCCATGGAGTCATGCAACCTCGTTGCCCCATAAATTAATACGGATCTTGATTGTCCGGAACCGATTTTCAAGACGATTATTCAATCTGATGGATAATATTTTTTACGGAAAAAAACCCAAACCGAAACCGGCACCCCAATGGGCGCGTTATGATTAAATGTCATTTGGCCGGTATCGCCAGGATCTTTTTGACCATCCCCACCATATGCCCCGGGGCCCGGTTCGATTGCATCTTCCGCACATTCTTTCGCACAGCACCCTCACGCATGACAATGATATCCCCAGGTATTTCTTTAGCGTTCCGTATCCTTGTCAGGCTTCACTGGTTAGGCTTTGGGTGTAACCACAAACGGCGGCGGATAATGCCGCCCACCCCGCTCCAGGGTCAACCAGCGCAATTCGGTAAAGGTCTCCACCGATGCCTTGCCGCCGTGACGTCCGACGCCGCTGTTTTTTACGCCGCCAAACGGTATGTGCGGTTCGTCATTCACAGAGCTGCAATTCACGTGGGCCATACCCGTTTGCAGACGCTGAGCAACGGCGAGTCCCTTCTCTTCGTCGCGGGTGATGATTCCTGCCGACAGACCGTATTCTGAATCATTGGCCACGGCCACGGCTTCATCGACTCCTTTGACGGTGATAATCGGTGCCACCGGGCCGAAGGTTTCCTCCTGAAAAACGCGCATCTCAGGCTTGACATCGGCGAGCACAGTCGGCTGGTAGAAAAGCCCTTCGTGGGTGCCGCCCGCCAGCAGTTTGGCACCTTGCTCGACCGCCTCCGTGACCTGTCCATGAATCTTATCGAGCTGGCGCCGGTTGATAATGGGCCCGATAACATTGCCCATTTCATGGGGATTGCCGACATTAAGCGTCTTGACTTTTTCCACAAAGCGTTCGGTGAATTCGTCGGCAATCGATTCATCGACGATGATACGCTCTACCGACATGCAGATCTGCCCCTGGTGCATGAAGGAGCCGAAAGTCGCGGCGTTAAGTGCGCGCTCCATATCCGCGTCCTCGAGAATAATCAGGGCATCTTTGCCGCCCAATTCAACACAGGCTTTTTTGAGCATCTCTCCGGCTTTGGCCGCTACCTGACGCCCGACTGCGGTGGATCCGGTAAAGCTAATACCGCCAACCTGTGGATTGGTGACCAACTCGTCGCCGACTTTTGCCACATTGTCCCGTGAACACGTGACGACATTAAACACGCCCGGCGGCAGCTCCGCTTCTGCGAAGAGTTCGGCGATCAACAGCCCGCCTGACACCGGTGTTTCCTCGGAGGGCTTCAAAACGACGGCGTTACCAACCGCCAGGGCGACAGCCAAGCCACGCGTCGAGAGTAGCAGCGGGAAGTTCCACGGTGATATCACCGTCACGACGCCCAGCGGTTGGCGCACCACCATACTGACCTTACCGTGCTCTGAGGGCAGAATCTCCCCGGTCATATGATAGACCGTGGCAGCGGCGGCTCGAAAAAGACCGGCGACATAACCGGTTTCAAACATTCCTTTGCCGATCCAGGCCCCACCTTCATCAACCAGGGCGTTTACAAAATCCATCTGGCGCTTTTCCAGTATATCCGCTGCCTTGAGCAAATAGCCGGCCCGCTGCGGGTGGGGCATGGCGCTCCATTCGGTCTGGGCCCCGGCAGCAGCTTGGATGGCTTTCTTGACATCTACCCGCGTCCCGTTGGGGATCTCAGCCCAGACATCCCCGATAGCAGGGTTAAAGTCAGCAAAAGTTTCCCCAGTGCTGATCCACTCCCCGCCGATGTACATTTTGTAACTATTTGTATTCATTTTTTACCCTCCTTTGTTACAAGCCATAATCTATGTACTAATGAAGCTCCCAGCCGCTTGCGGCGGGGTATCTAGCGGAATTGCGTCGTAGCCAACCCGTCTTCGCTCTTGCGAGCTTCCGCCTTCGTCAAGACTTCGGCGGAACAGGTCGACGCGGTTCGCCTCGCCTTCTTCAGTCGGGTCGAAGCCCCTGGCGAAGACGAATAAATATTATCATTGATCCCTTTTTGCATACGACTCGACAGGTTTGCTTCCCTGCAAGCCCCGCCTTTTACGGCGGGGCGCTTAACATCGTCATTGAAAAGTCCAATTGTAACTTTCATATGGAATTCTTAACCATTTTGCAATAGGTCAACATGTGTCTAAGATAACTCTCAAAGCTTTTGTCATTGGGTCTGCCTTGGATATGTGTTATGGATGACAACTTTTTTCTCATGAATAATTTCTATTTAGCAAAGAGGACATTGTGACAAAAAGGCCATTTTGGATTTTACCGACCATTATTTTCTCTCAATTTACCGGCACCTCCCTCTGGTTTGCCACCAATGCTATTCTTGGAGATCTGCAACAACAGTGGGCCATTGGAAGCGATGCCCTGGGTTTTATGACCTCGGCGGTTCAGTTGGGCTTTATTGTCGGCACCCTTTGTTTTGCCTTTTTGGCTATATCCGATCGATTTTCTCCCCGGATTGTATTTTTTGTCTGTTCCCTGCTGGGGGCATTATCGAATTTGCTAATTTATCTAATCGCTGAAGGAATGGTATCGTTATTGGTATTACGATTTATTACCGGATTTTTTTTGGCCGGAATTTATCCGGTCGGCATGAAAATCGCCGCAGGGTGGTATAAACAAGGATTAGGAAAGGCGTTGGGATTTCTGGTCGGGGCCTTGGTGGTCGGTACGGCCTTCCCGCATCTTTTGAAAGGATCGGGCCAATCAGTTCTGTGGCAAGCGGTGATTATTTCAATTTCTGCGATTTCTCTAACAGGCGGGATACTCATGCTTTTGCTGGTTCCGGATGGACCTTATTTATTCAAAGGCACTAGGTTTAACCGTAAAGCATTCGTGGTAATATTCCAGACCAAAGAGTTGCGTTCAGCCTCTTTCGGTTATTTCGGGCATATGTGGGAACTTTACACCTTGTGGGCATTTGTTCCGGTTATTCTCCTCTCTTATATTACAAAGAATCCCAAAGTCAGCCTTAACATTTCTGGTTGGGCGTTTTGGATCATTGCCAGTGGAGGCCTCGGCTGCATAGCAGGCGGAATCATTTCCAAAAAAAGCGGCAGTGCTTCGGTGGCTTTTATCCAACTCGCTTTTTCAGGTATTTGTTGTATAATCTCTCCGTTGATATTTCAATCTTCAACAGAAATATTTTTAGGATTTTTGGTTTTCTGGGGTATCGTGGTGGTTGGCGATTCTCCCCAATTTTCATCTCTGGTTGCCCAAACAGCCCCCAAGGAGCTGGTTGGATCAGCTCTAACGATTGTTAATTGTATCGGTTTTTCTATTACGATTGTGAGTATTCAGCTTATAAATTATTTGTCTAATTATATCCCTTCCAATTATATATTTCTGCTTTTGACCATTGGCCCGATCATGGGGTTAGTCTCACTTTGGCCCTTGTTACAATCAGATCCAAACTAGAACCTCAATTGAGCGCAAACAAAATGAAGAAAACTAGGTAAAAGGTAGAAGCCATCTCAAAAACCTGTTTCCCCGCTATAAAAGCGGGACTCTCGAACCTAAGCCGGTTTTTTGAAACCGCTTCTCAGGTTGCTATCCGTTTCAACAGCGCTTTCACCAACACAATGCCTCTAGAGTCCTGGTAGTCGCTTGACATACTACCCTGATCAATCTATAATTACTTGATAAAAAAGAGAATTCTTACTGCTTCAGAGCCTGTTTGATTGTTTCTGAACGCGTGCGATTGTGGTAGAACAAACCGCCTTCATTTGCAAAACGATTTTTTTGCGGTCTTCTTAGCGTCATGCAAATTTCGAATAAAAAGAGAAAATTCATCAAGCGAAACTCCCACCGCAAAACCCCTGTAGAGCTTGCATAGGAATTGCGCCTGTCTTTAAAACAGGTAAAGATTGTATTAAAAGAGGAATTGAGGATTAATCAAACTTCCTGCGAGGCAGGCGGTTTTTCACTATGTTTCTGGATATTGGCGGTGAGTTTATTTTTGTCCCCGTTGGTGATCGTCAATGGGATTTATGAATACAGCCTGCTGCCCAAACTCATCATCATTCAACTCGGCTCTCTGATTTTACTTTTCACCTGGTTGCTTACCGGTTACGTCAAACACCAAGCGTTCACTGTAACCAAGTGCAGTCTTTATCTACCTTTGACCTGTTTTTTTGTCTGGGCGCTTTTCTCATTTTTATGGGCGACCAACCGCTATAATTGCCTCACCTTGTGGGTGCATTGGATAACCTGTGCGCTTATCTTTTTAATTTCACTGCAAATATTGGTATCTGCAAATCGTATCAGGATTCTTTTTTATACCGTGTCCACTGCCGCCATGATCGTTTCAATGATCGGACTTTTGCAGCATTTTTTTCACATTGATTGGTTTTTGCAACTGACCGAGCGGGCTTCGACTTTCGGAAACAAAAATATGGCGGCTCAGTTCATCGTGCTCTGCTTTCCCGTGGTCATAATGCTTTTCGTTACTGCGAAAGGCAGTAAAAAAATATGGGCTTCAGCATCGGCCGTTTCATTGTTGACGACCTATCTTTTTCACACCCGCACCAAGGCAGCCTGGTTTGCGGTAATGGCCCAAGCCGTTGTCTGGGCACTGTTTTTTTTGCATAACCGCTTTGTTTTGAGGGGCAAAATAGGTTTCTGGAACTTACAGAAAATTATGGTAGCCATCTCGGCAGCAGTGGTCGTATCGCTGCTGATCATCATAGGGCCCGCTGATGATTTATCTAAAAGTCCAGTTTCGGAGATTGAAGCAACGTCTGACGATTATACAACAAGTTCAGTCGGCGCGCGGTTGGCGATCTGGCACAACACCATCGACTTAATCAAAACGCAGTTCATCAGGGGGGTCGGATTAAACAACTTTGGTGTTGAATATCCCCGAATCGCGATTGACAGTAAAAGAGAATCATTGCTGGCGCTCTATTACGGACCCCGCAATGCCCATAATGATTTTCTGCAAATGACGTCCGAATTGGGCCTGCCGGGTTTGTTTCTGCTTGTTTGGGCTTCGTTTCTGGTTTTGAAAATTGCGGCCGCACTGTTTAAACCGCATTGTCCTCAGGAAAATAGAACCGTTGGCATCACCTGCCTGGCAGCTATTGCCGGTTTGGCCGTCAATGCCTGTGCAAGTTTTCCGATGTATCGTTCGATTCCCCCTCTGCTTCTGGGGATTTACAGCGCGATTCTTTGTCGCGTGGCGATGGCCGCAAATCCCAAAGAAATGGCTCGCGGCAGCCTGCCGGATTCAATCAAATTATCCAGAAAACTTGTCCTGGGGTCTGTTATTGTTAGCTTCCTGGTTCTGGGATATTGGTCGGCGGTACAAATTCGGTGGTTCATTGCAGATCGATTTTCAAGGCACCGGCTGTTGGCCATGACCGAAAAAAAATGGCCCGAAGTTATCTATTGGGGCAAGAAAGTACAACGTCATAATCCATTTCGCCCCGATGTCAAACATGCCATGGGCAGGGCCTATTTTGAGATCGGAAAATTTCACGAGGCAAAAAACTATTTGCTCGAATATAAACGCGTTTACCCCCATGCCACCCACAATCTCTTCTTTTTGGCCAAAAATTATGAAAAATTGGAAGATTATCAAAACGCCGAAAACACCCTGAAATTCTTGCTGGGGATTTTGCCGGATAATGCACCCTCGCACAATATTTTAGGAAGGGTTTACGGGCACCTAAACAGACACGAAGAATCCATGCGGGAGTTTCGAATTGCAACCCAGCTTGAACCTGATGTGGCCGACTTTCATTTCAACCTGGGGATAGAGGCTTACAGAGGGCAGCGATATGAACAAGCGGCGATTTCCTTTAATAACGCAGTCCGCTTAGATGAAAAATGGGTAGTGGCGAGAAAAAATTTAGGATTGATACTCTTTCATTATCTCAATCGAAAAAAAGAAGGTCTTGTTCATTTGAAAAAGACACTGGAATTGAACCCGGCCATCGAGGGTTCAGATAGCATAAGAAATACGATTGCTTCCTATGAAAAAAACGTAAAATCAGCTACCCCGGCAGGAAAAAGCCATACCCCTATAAACTAATACGTTTCTTATTTCTTTAGCAGAGCGGACAGAAACTAGCCGGTTGCATTATAATCGCACAAAACCATCGGATTTCTCCTACCGACTGCTTGCCTACAGGCCGGCTTCCCCGCAATCCCTGCCTTTTAAGGTGGGGTCAAGGGAAAGCCCCGCTCTTCAGGACGGGCAACTTCACCATAATGGCAGGTAATATTCAAATTTTGGTTGTTTAATAACCCACCACTATGTATCAGTTTATCTTGACGTTCATACCTAAATTTTTTAATTATTAGGATCATAAGGTCCCTAGCCGAATCGAATACAGATAACTCTGATGCATCAGCTAACTTGTTGTCGGTCTGTTAATTTTTTCAGATACTGAAATTGAATCTTCCCCCTTTCGAAACTTTTTTAATTAATACTCACAATTTCAAATATTAAAAGCAATCCTAAGACCTTATGAAATATCGCATATCCATTATAGCAATCGCTATTCTTATAATTTCTTGTAGTCATGGTACGACAAGGTTTTTTCCAAGCGGTGAAAATTTAACTAATCCGGCTGAAATTATAATAATTCGAAACAAAAATCTTATGTGTGGTGGACAATCGACAACAATTATGCTTGACGGCTTGGACATTGCCCATCTTCGCATAGCAGAGTATGTATCATTTTTTGTCGAACCAGGCGTGCATCATATCAGGGCAGTACCATTTTTGGGACGCCAAGGTTGGATTTCTGATAATTTTGAAGAAGGGAAAAAATATTATTTATTAATAAGTTTAACTATTTACGGAGATTACAATGTTCTAGATTTAATTTTTGATACAAGTCCTGATCCGGGATGCGACTTTGAAATTGAAATAATTAGTGAAGAAAAGGGTCTCAAAAGAATTAAGAAATCAAAGAATCTTATTAAGTTAGAGAAAGGATTTAAAACAGCAAATGAGGTTGCACACGTTGAGAGAGAATTAAAAAAGAAAGCATATTCTATTAATCCCCAAGAACCATGGACCGGAGCTTGGGCCTTAAAACATTATTATGGAGATGGTGATATACTTGTACTGACGCAGACTGGCAAGAATGTAAAATCTACTAAAGATAGTTGCTGTAAATTTATGGGCGAATTTGAAGGCGGCTATTTAAACGGATGGATGGAATTACGCTCGCGACAATACCTTAGGTTAAAAATGTCTCCAGACAATCTATCGTTTAGCGGAAGCTTTAAACATACTATGTCGGCCGTGACTGGTCAAATATGGGGAAAAAGAAAAGAATAATTATGAGTTGCTATCTACCTCAAAATATCTGCGCAAAGATCGTAATTCACCACATTATAATTCGGCTTTTCAAACAGATTCGGGCAACAAATTTTGTTTAATAAAAAGAGGCTAGTCATGTGACATAGCCCCTTGATTTTATTTGGTACGCCCGGTTGGATTCGAACCAGCGGCTTTCAGCTCCGGAGGCCAATTAGAGTGCTAATGATTTCGGTTACTTATAATGATTTTAAGCGGTTAGATTAATGGATTGTAATGGATTATACGGAATTGTAATGGTCAAATACACCCCAGATCCACCCTGGAAATTTTGGTAATCGGTGTACTTTTGCAATTTGTAAAACAGAATGTTAAATTAGTCATTAAAGATAACACTTCGAATGATGGCACCATAAAGAAAGGGGGTACCCGGTGAGCGAGTTAAAAAGATTCGGGATACAGGCGAGAGACCACCTGAAGGAAAACCGCC
>CP070652.1:5295196-5310377 GCA_020354645.1 Deltaproteobacteria bacterium | reverse complement strand
GGATACTTCTATAGAAAAAAGGTGTAATAGATCTCTGGCCTTTTTGTTTGTCGATAGTATCCAATTGAACTTTGACCGGTTCGCTTCCCTGCAACCCCTGCCTTTTAAGGTGGAGGCAAAGGAAGCTAACTCAGGGAACGGGGTATTTTTTGCACGACAAGATGCCGGGTTATCACCTGCTCGATCGAGCAGCGGCAACTTCCTTACATTTTGCTGCCTGATGATAACAACCGTCACTGTCCCAAACAACCGACACCGCAGTTTGCCTTTCCACGCGGCAATGGCCCCCTGCCATTTAAAAGCACCGGGGCGATGATCTTGTCGTACAAAAAATACCCCGTTCCCTGATTTAGCTTCCTTTGCCTCCACCTTAAAAGGCAGGGGTTGCAGGGAAGCGAACCGGTCAAAGTTCAATTGGATACTATCGACAAACAAAAAGGCCAGAGATCTATTACACCTTTTTTCTATAGAAGTATCCTTCATTTTTCGTCAAGAGAAAAACCGAGAAAACAATCTCCCTTGAGCTCTTAGCCCCCTACCTAAAAGGAGAGAACAAATAATGAAATACCCTTCAATGGTCCGAATTAAACAAAACTTTAATACCAACTCGATTCTGGATATCCCCGAAAGGGTGCGTTTTGAAATTGCAAAAATCAAACCGCATGAAATTATCGCACCCGGAAATAGTGTGGCAATTACGGCCGGCAGCCGTGGTATTGCCAACATTGCAACGATTCTGGCTGAAGTTGTTAGTGAATTAAAAAAAATCGGTGCCAAGCCCTTTATCGTGCCGGCGATGGGAAGTCATGGGGGTGCTACCGATGCAGGGCAGAAAAAAATCATCGAACATTACGGCATTACGGAAGCCGCTATGGATGCTCCCATCAAATCATCCATGGAAGTGGTTCAGATCGGCACAACTTCCGACGGTGTCCCCGTTCTGATGGACAAGAATGCTTCTCAGGCAGATCACATAATCGTGGTCAATCGCGTAAAACCCCATACCGATTTTAAAGCAGAAATTGAAAGCGGCCTGGTGAAAATTATGGCCATCGGACTTGGAAAACAAAAGGCCGCCGATCACTATCATAACGTTTTTATGCGTCTCGGGCATTACCAGGTCCTTACCTCGGTGGCACGAGAAATTATTAAACAATGTCCAATTGCATTCGGCCTCGCTTTGGTTGAAAATCAAAAGGATGAAACCGAAATAATTCAAGCCATCCCTGCCACTAAAATTGAAGAAACCGAGCGCGAATTGCTCATCAAAGCCAAGGATTTTTTACCTCGCATCCCTTTTGATCCGATCGACATACTTATCGTGGATGAGATGGGAAAAGATATCAGCGGGACCGGAATGGATCAAAATGTGATTGCACGCACTGTCATTCCTTACCACCAGGTTCCAACAAAACCGAAAATCACCCGAATATTTATACGGGATTTGTCACCGGGCTCTGAAGGAAATGCGACGGCCATCGGTAATGCTGATTTTACCACCAAGCGGCTGGTGGATAAAATTGACCGTCATGCCACCTATATGAATGCCATTACCTCCTCATGTCCGGAGGCTGTCCGGATACCTCCATATTATGATAGCGATCGAGAGGTCATCGAGGCCGCCCTCAAAACCATTGGAGACATCGAGCCGGAGAAAGCAAGAATCGTTCATATCTTAAACACCTTAAAGCTTGAAAAAATGTTGATATCAGAGGTTATGCTCCCTGAAGCCGAACAAATAGATAATATAAGCATCACTGGCTCAGCCAATCAAATGAAGTTTGATGCAACCGGAAATCTGATTTCCGATTTTTAATTAAACAAACGAATGACACTAACCGCAGTGTTATGTCCCACAAATAAGTAGCATAATTGAAGAGTTCCCGGCAGCAAGCTACTGGGAATCTTCCCCTGAAGGGAGTTTTACCATTTTAGATTCGCTCGCTAACCTCGTAGCAAACTGCGAGGAATATACCCGCTATTGCAGGGCCAGCAAAAGGTTTGAAAGGTTTTTGCGAGCGCCATTGAGCATTTTGGGATAAAAACGCCGACTGTAGCGGGGCGTTTAATCCGCCAGGGTTCTTTGGCGGATAAAAATCAAAAGCTGTCTGAGTCCCGAGGCCTGCAAGGCGGGCCGAGGTCGAGTTCTTTTGATTTAGCCTTGTGCAGCCCCGCTTTCGGCTGGATCACCAAAATGGTCCCCGGCGTGAGCAAAAGGCTTTCAAACCGCTACAAGACTTTCTAAACTTATTTCTGGGACATTACACTGAACTACCTTTCCATGCTTATTGTCTGTCGAACAGCTGATGAGAGAGACTCCATATCCGGAATATTATCAAATGCAATTTTTTCATTGATGACGATTGAAGGGACTGCCGGCCTGCGTCCGCATATTTCGGTGAGTGCATCGAATCTTCGAATACCTTCTCGATCACTCACATCCACCACCTCCCATCTCAACATTCCTTCCGCAAACTCGGGGGAAATCTCTTCCAGTATTCCAATTGCCAGATCGCAAAGCATACATCCCTTTTTCTTGGCAACAATCTCGACATAAGCCCCTTGTGTGCCGATTTTCATTCTTCCCTCCGTTGGCTGTGTAACTTAAATATTTTCCTATTCGTGGTTGTCTACGATGCATTGGGTTGGTTGATGAAAACGCTTAAATTTTTTGCTCCCTGATTCCTGAATAAACAGCCTTGCAGATGCCGGATACCCCGCCCTTTAATCCTTCGGGATTTTTACAGCCATCCGTGCCTTTCAGACTTTCTATATATTCTTGGGTATCCGCAAATGAATGCAAAGCACGCGCCGGATCGATATCAGGATGTATACTGAACAGCCATCCATTTCTATAGGGGTCGTTCCCAACAACTGAGGGGCTTTGTTTTGCCTCAGGATTAAAATGGATCTTCCCTTTGATGGGTGTATGGATGTACAAAATTTTACCGGTGATGGCAAACACCACATCTTCCCCTTCCATCACAGTTTGCCCTTCCTGGACCAACCAGTCCAGGTCATTAATGCCGGCGGCCAAAATAATTGCCGGCTCCGTCAACCCGAAGACAATCTCCTTATCGTCTGATTTTACCCAAAGGCCCTGTTTTGCGTGGTACCGGCAATCCTCCGGTATTTCGACGCGTTTACCCAAAAACTTTTCAATAACCGCCATTTTCCCTCCATTTGCCGTTCAACATGCAAAATTCCGATATTCGATTTTATTAAGACTTCGATTCCGGTTGGTCAAGATGTCTGCAAATAACCTTCTCAAGTAATTTCTCAGAAACGTCGGCGCCTTCCACGACAATTTCGTCACCTACCATAACCGCCGGTGCCACCGGCAGGTCAAGCTCGAAGTATTCATCGGTCATATATTCTTCTTTCGGTTTGGCGATAGTTTCGATTTCAAGGTCGTACTTTTTTCCCAACCTGGGAATCATTTTTTTAAAATGCTTTCAAGGTTTCCCGTTGGGCAGGTTCATAAAAAATCTGACTTTCAGCATGCCTTCTCCAGTGAAATTGAATATTGATGATTGATGCTGTTTGATTGATAACATCCCATAAATCCATTTTAAGTGTCGCCTGTTGATTAGCTACCGACCCCTTCAGCGGGATCCCTTCTTTCTTTGTCCTTAATATCTGCCATGCGAATTAGAAATTGATCTGCCGGCAAAAAGTCCACCAATCGCAGATCCCGGCGTTCCCGGCCCTCTTGATCCAAAAAAACAACAGTGGGAACACCTTTGACATCATATTCGCGCAACAATCGTTCGTGAATCGGATTGCCCTTGCGGGTCAGATCAACTTTGACCATCACAAAATCGTTTTTGGCCCGTTTTACAATTTCCGGATGATGGAAGGTCACCTCATCCAACTCCCGACAAGGTGCACACCAGTCCGCATAAAAATCGATGATCACCGGCTTCTTCTGTATTTTCGCATCGAGCAGTAATGACTCTGAATAGGGCTGCCAATCTACACCGGGGCCGCGCAATATCCATGTGCCAATCAACAGCGTCGCTATGACAAATCCGGCAATCGCCGCTCCGGTCTTCAGCCATTTAAATAGCTTAATTTTGGGTGATGTAGTATCGATCCATCCCAAATGCAGACTGGCGAGTAAGGCAACCGCTGCGAATATAAATATTCCGGTTGTTTCCGGGATAACCGGCTGAAAGAAGTAAGTCGCCATAAATACCAGAACCCAGCCCATGAGCTTTCGTACCCACAGCATCCATTCGCCGCTGCGCGGGAGTTTTTCCAAACGGCCGGAGAACAGGGCCAGGAAAAAAAGAGGTAACCCAAGACCCAGGCTCAAGGCAAAAAAGATAACAAATCCAAGGGAAGGGCTCCCTAAACCGGCGACCCAGGTCAGCAAACCCAAAACAAAAGGGCCGATACAGGGTGCGGCGACAATTCCCATCGTCAAGCCCATGAAGAGACTGCCGAAGTATCCTGCGTAGGTTTTTGCTGCGGCCTGAGTCAGGCCATGCGGCAGTCGCAATTCCCACACGCCAAAAAGGCTTGTGGCAAAGAAGATCATCACCAAAGCCACCAGGCTCAAAACGAAGGGATTTTGAAGTATGGCCCCCATGAGACCGCCGGTTAGAGCAGCAATTGTGCCGAGCATGGAATTGGTAACAGCTAAACCGCCAATGAAACAGACACCGTGGGCGATCAGACTGTTCCGGCCTTTTACACTGCGGCCACCGAAATACGAAACTATAACCGGAATCAAAGGGTAAACACAGGGAGTCAGATTAAGGGCAACACCGCCCGCAAAGATGCCTAAAAGTGTCCACATCAAGGCCCAGCCCTGCAGCGATCCTGGAGGCTTGGCTTCGGGATTCATTTGAGCCAGCCCTGCCGGAGTGCTCGCAATGGGCAGGTTCCTGGCATGCCATTCCGGATAACCCAGGGGGTCACGGAAGACGTTTTTGTACCCAAGTTTTACGGCCACCCGGGCCGCCGAATCGCTGCGGACTCATGCCAGCCCCGCTCAATAAAATACGACCAAATGGTTTTTGTCCGCTCCCAGAAGTGATTCAAGCGCTTGCTTTCTACGCCAGCGCGACAACCAGGTGGGTTCTATGGGGAAGTTGAGGGCTCCTTTGATATGACCCGTGCGGTACTCCCATTCCTGGCGGGTGTCCACCAACAGTATGTCATTTGGCTGATTCTGATACTGCCGGCTCAATTCTTCGGTGGTGATTAGCCGGTATCCCCCTTTTTTAGCTTCGGCCGCAACGTCCTCCCAACTGGCCTCCCTGGGGGAGACACTGCGGTGAGTGAACCAGAGGGCCCCAATCGTTATGCTAATGGCCACCAGAACCAGAACAATCTTTTTTGAGCCTCTCATCTTCGGTGTTACCTCCATCGGCTTTAGAGAACCACATTTAAATTTCAGCATCAGAAATACTATAGCTTTCCTTCTCTTTTGAGTTTTGTGATCAAAAATGAAGCCCCCGAATGGGACACTCCTAATTCTTCACCGATTACTCCGGCATCCGTGGAACCGGTCTTCTTCGCAATAGATACAACTTCTTCCTCCAATTCTTCGAGCCAGTCTTCAAAAAGAACCAGAACATCGGGATCGGCCACAGCCATCAACTGCTCAGATTGTGCCACCTTATTCATCAAACTCCGGCACATGTCTTTTGGATCGACACCTTCGTCCATGCAGGTCGCCAGTCACAGGTGGACCAGACCGCCAATCTTGTCTTTACCGGTATCCCCGATCACGCTCATTATAAAATCCAGGCGAGATTCTTCTCCCAAAAGTGAAAACAATCTTTTCATAATTTCCGAAATTTCGGCGGCTGCAGCTTTGGGGTCCATGCTGTCGACCAGTTCTTGAATTTTATTCATAGAAATAAACTCCGTATACGGTTAAAAGGTCGTCCTATTTGCTAATAAATCTGTTGCTATTACATTCATATCCTCGAGAATCTCAACAATTCTAGGATCGACAATTTCATAATAAATAAAGGGGCCGCTGCGCTCAACCCTAACCAATAAACTCCGTTTTAATTCCTTCAGGTGGTGGGAGACAAGCGGCTGGGAAAGTTGCAGGTCCTCAACGATACGCGAGACAGACTTTTTGCCACTACTGACACTTAATAGAATCCGCAAACGATTCTCATCCGATAATGCCTTGGCTAAAAAGGCAAGTGTCTGGCATTTTCCATCAAAAGATTTCGCTTTACTATTGATTCTTCGCGGCATGCGAAACTCCTTGCCCATCAGCGGAAGTCAATTTTGACCATACTTCCAAGAGCGCTGCATTCATTGACCGGTTCGCTATCCTGCAAATCCCGCCTTAAAAGGCGAGGTGAAGGGAAGCTTCACTTTATCCAAGTCTCTTATAAATATATAAACGTACATTTATATATTTATTTTTTTTTGTCAAGCTTTAATTGCCGGGAAGGAAGAAATTATTTGATAGAAAAAATAGGCGGATTTGAGATCTGCAGACGACATTGCAATAACTCAGGGGTCGGGGTATTTTTTTCATGGCAAGATGCCGGGTTGTTGCCTGCCAAGCCTGACAGTGGCAACTGCCTTGCATATTACTGCCGGCTAGTTAAAACCTTGACGCCAACAAGAACCGACGCCGTGTTTTGCCTTTCTCGGCGGCAATAGCCATCTGCCTGTTAGAAGCACCGGGGCGATGATCTTGTCGTGAAAAAAATACCCAGACCCCTCAATAAACTACATTGCCTTTTGTAAGATTTGAAATAACTCTTCTTCAGTCAGCATTATGGGATTGCCTTTCATACTACTTGCGTTTCGGGATTTTTCCACGATCATTGGAAAATCCGTTTCTTTTATTCCATAGCCGGATAGCGGTGGGATTTCAAATGTGGAAAAAAGCTCTTTTACCCAGCTGATCCCGTCAATTGCCCCGGCGTTGCGTATACCTGTTATCTTTTTGGCAACCTCGTCATACCGCTTCAATGATAAAGATTCGGGGGCGCGGGATTTTAAAGCCTGAATGTTAGCTTCCATCACATATGGTAAAAGAGTGGCGCACAGAGCTCCATGAGGAGCCGTAAACATACCGCCCAACGGTCCGGCGAAACCGTGGACCGCACCAAGTTTCGCATTGGCCAAGGCCAAGCCGCCCAAAAGGCTTGCCAGGCTCATATCCTCTCTGGCGGACGCATCATTGCCATTGAGATAAGCCCGTTTTAAGGAACGGGAGGCCCGGGATAATCCCTCACGGCAAATGCCATCGGTTAACGGGTTGGCCATCTTGGAAACAAAAGCTTCCAGGAGTTGGGTGAAGGCATCCAGACCGGTGCTGGCAGTAACGGCCGGCGGCATGGAATAGGTTAACTCGGGGTCCACCACTGCTAGATGCGGCAGCATCAAATGGCTGCGCATACTTACTTTTACACGGTGTTTAGTCGACTCCAGCACGGCATTGCGGGCAACCTCGGCGCCGGTTCCGGCCGTAGTTGGAATGGCGATGTAAGGTGCGGGCTTTTGATTCAGGGGCTGCCCTTTACCGATTACTTCCAAATAATCTATGAGTTCGCCTTTGTTGGTCAAAAGCGATGCAACAACTTTCCCCGTATCAATGACACTTCCCCCGCCAATACCAACGACCATATCGCAGGCTGCCTGGCGGGCTCTGGCAACTGCCGTGAGTGCCAATTCTGTCGTTGGTTCCCTGGGAACACTGAACAGCGTGAAATCCAAACTATGGTTTTTTATCTGCTGGACTAGCGGTGCGGCGCGGTCGGTGTTGCGGCCGGTAACAATAAACACATGCTGCCCCAAATCAGCGGCATACCGACCAATATCTTTAATGCTTCCCGGCCCAAAAACGATCCGGGTGGCGGTGGCAAATTCAAATTTCATGATTTTTATATTTCCTTAAAGTTTCATCTTACCCCAAAAACTTTCTGTCAAAGATTTATGGGATTAATGGAATATTGGGCAGATGATATTAAAAAAGCGTTGTGATCTTTGGGAAACTTTGCAGATCTACCCCCACTCGTGATCGTCGGGAAATATGTTTGCATATTTGATCGACGTACGAGGTTCGACCATCATACCGGCCACCGTATCCCGCCACTTTTGATAATGGGCAGTCTTCTTGTGTTCTCCAGGGTCATCCGGGGTGCGATAAACTTCGACCAAGACAAAACGGGTGGGGTCATCCTGTTGCTGGATAACATCAAAACGGCCGATGCCGGGTTCTTTGACGCTGTTGCCGGCATTTTCAACGGTGGCGTTTTTAAACGCTTCAATCATTTCCGGTTTAACATGGACAATCACGTGGACGATAAACATGATACGTTCTCCTTATTTTTGCGTTTTATTTCTTCCACCACCTGGCGGACAGCGGTTAAGCATCATCGTCCTTTTGGATTCTTGCTTGCGCAATCGCACCCTCCGGTCTTCTTTTCTGCTGCAATCTCTTCCATGATCAGGGATCGACCGTTTTTAATATAGTCTTGTTCGATCGCATCTTTCGTATATTCGAAACAGTAACATACAAGATCATTCATGGTATTGTCATCGATATTAAGCGATTCCTCAGGGATCACAACATGTGATACCTCGTCGCTTGCCTTGGAACTGGCAACGTATCCGGCTTTGAGCAAGGCCTGGCACATCTGTTCCGTCGTCACCAATGCCCCATCATAAATCACTACGGCCTTTTTTTCCGAAAAACTGGCAATAACCTTTTTCACCCCCGGCAGCTCCTCCAGAGCGCACACCACTTTCGGCTCTCAGCCGATTCAGGTCATACCTTGTATTTCCAATTCGACTTCCTGGATTTGATCCGAAGCTACCATTTATATTTGTTCCTTTAGGTTGAGAAATGATCGGAATTAAGGGAGACGGATAATAGCAGTTTTAATTAAAATCAAAAAGGGAGCAGAGCAGCATCGATCATTTATCTAGCTCTTTTCTTATAGCTGCTCCAATTTTTTCAAGGGTATACGGTTTTTTAAGGTACCGTCCTGCTCCTAAGCGTTGTGCTTCTCTAACGCGGTCTGTTTCAGAATAGCCGCTTGCGATGATGGCTTTCTGTCCGGGTCGAAAGTCGATAATTTTTTTGTAAGTATCCAGCCCATCCATTCCGGGGTCCATGATCATGTCCAAAACCAAAATATCAGCCGAATTTTTTTTCATGTATTCGACGGCTTCTTCGCCACTTGAAACAGCGGCAACTGAATAACCCAATTTTGTCAGCATCCCAGCAGCAATTTCTCGTTGTTCTTCTACATCATCGATCACTAAAATATTTTCGCCGTTGCTTTTATAATTTTCTATAGATAACCTTGTCTTCTCAACCGGAATTTCTTCTCTGGTTACCGGAAAATATAGTGAAAACGTCGTGCCCTGACCTTCTGCGCTGCGAACATCAATGTAGCCGTTATGATCTTTAACAGTTCCCCAGACAACCGCCATCCCCAATCCGGTTCCGCTTCTTCCCATTACCTTCTTCGTATAAAAGGGCTCAAAAATCCTTTCCCTCTCCTCTGAAGATATGCCGACGCCGGTGTCGGAAATAGTTAAAAGAACATAGTCACCTTCCTCTACATCATCATAGCCTCTTACGGGCGTGTCAACATACCGGTTTTCCGTCGATATTAAGATCTTGCCGCCGTAAGGTGTTGCTTCAGACGCATTGGAGATCAAATTCATAACAGTTTTGGCCAGATGCACCTGGGAGCCCATTATGTTTAATAAGTGTGTCTCAAGTTCAGTTTCAAATCGAATATTGGGATAGTAGGATTCTAATTTTTTGAACTCAGGGCTTTGCAGATAATCGGTAATAATGCTGTTTAAATTGACAACCTCTGTGGCCGCAACTCCCCTCCTGGCTAAAGTTAAAAGATCTTGTACAATCGTGGCCGCTTTTTCCCCCGACTCTTTTATCGTCAATATGGGTTTTTTAAAAGGGCTGTCTTGCGGCAGGTCCATCAACAACAGCTCGGGGTAACTCACCAAACCGGATAGAATATTATTAAGATCGTGCGCTACCCCACCGGCAAGGGTTCCAATGGCTTCCATCTTTTGAGCTCTTTGAAGTTGGGCTTCGAGTTCGAGTCTTTGATTCTCCGCTTGCCTTCGATGTTCAATCTCTGCCCGAAGTTCTTCATTTGTGATAAAAAGTTCGCGGGTTCGTGATTTGACTTTTTTTCGCAGGACTAAACTGATGGAAAAAAATAAGGCGAAAAGCCCCCCTGTGCCAAAAAGTATCACCACAAGCCATTTTATGTAGCCCGATGATTCAGCCCTCACACCAAACCATTTATTGATCGACTGATGGTAAATAGATTGCTCATTGTTTTTAAGTTGCCTCAAATAATGATCCAAAGTGTCCAGCAGTTTACTGTTTTGACCTTTTCGAGTAGCATAATAGAGTTTTTGCGGACTGAGAATAATGTGACTTTTGATTATGTCGTAATCTCCCTCGTGTTGCATTCCATAAAACTGGCTCACCAGTCCGGCATCGCAAATCCCGCGCTCAACCAATTTCATTACATCCTCATATTCAAAGGCCTCGATAAATCTACAACGGATTCTAGTTTGTTCCACGAGATTCCTTAAATTAATATAGTGCATATCATTTTGGAGGACGGCGACTTTTCTACCCTTTAGATCTAAAAGTGATTCAATATCTGATCCTTTATGAACATAAATTTGGCCCCACTCTGCCAGAATGCTCTCATAGGTATAATCGAAATATTTTGCTCTTTCTTCTGAATATGCGATTACGCCCAATAAATCTATATCCCCATTTTTCAGATTTTCGAGACATTGCGGCCATGATTCGGGGAGGTATTGAATCTCCCAGCCTTCCTTGAATGCGATATATTCAAGGATATCCGTGAAAAACCCCTTAACTTTGCCGCTTCTCTCGATGAATGTTAATGGTATGTTTTGGTAAACCCCAACTTTCACTCGGGTATTGGCTATGGTGGATGGGGGAGCGATTGCTCCGATTAAGAGAAGGGCGATTGGGAGTAAGATTTTTTTCATTTTACAGAAGTTCGGTTTCGGCTATGGGATGGATGCAAACTTCGGCTAGCGCTTGTTTTTCTGATATCGGGCCACACAGTCATCGAGGCATTGGGTACATTTTATCATGCTATACTCTTTTTTTGAATAATAATTTACGAAGGCCTGTATCCAATCATCGCCGGTTCTCGGACAATTGTGGATATATTCGATAAATTGCACCAACCTATCGATCGCCGCCTTGTCCATGGCATGTTCCATGCGGCAGGCATTTTGTTCGGCTCTTTCAGGGTCCAAGAGTAATACGTTGTGAAGGAAATCTTTAAGCACCGCGTGTTTTCTGGTAATTTCGCGGGCAATCAATGACCCTTTGCGTGTCAACGTGATGTAACTGTATGGCTCGTAATTGATCAAACCTTTATCGGCCAGACTTTTTAAGGCACCGGTGACCGAACCGCGTAAAACTCCCATTTTTTCGGCAATATCTTTAACTCGGGCCACCTTGTTTGTTTTTTCCAAGGAGAGGATTATTTCCAGATAATCTTCCAGGTTTTCTGAAAGGCTTGAGTCGCTTTTGGTCATATTTCCTCCTTTCTGCGGTTTGGTTTTGAATACCATTACATACATTTAAAGTCAATTCAAACCAATTTAGAGATCTTTAACTTTTTTATTGACATTCATAAAATGTTTGTTATACCAAACATAGATCAAGAGGAACAACAATTTGATGCACTGGAGGTTTATGAGTGGCAGTAGTTAATATGCGCCAAATGAGAGACAATCAAGCCGGAACTATCGCGGCAATCAAAGCCGAGGGTGAACTTGGCAGGCGTATTCGAGACATGGGTTTGGTTGTCGGGACATCCATTAAAATTCAGGGGCGTGCGCCCTTGTACGACCCGGTGGCCTTAAGGGTCATGGGATTTACCCTGACTTTGCGGAATAATGAAGCAGATTTCATTGAGGTAGAGGTAGAAGAATAAACCATGAAAACAACGATTGCTCTGGCGGGAAATCCGAATTCAGGAAAAACAACCCTATTCAATACCCTGACCGGTTCTCATCAACATGTGGGTAATTACCCGGGGGTGACGGTTGCCAAAAAGCAGGGCACCTATGCCGACAACGGCTTTGAGATGACCATTGTTGATCTGCCCGGAACCTATTCACTTACCGCATATTCGTTGGAAGAGGTTGTGGCGAGAGATTTTCTAATAAATGAAAAACCGGCAGTGGTTATTGACACTGTTGATGCGTCCAACCTGGAGCGAAATCTTTATCTGACGTTGCAGTTCATGGAAATCGGCGTTCCGGTGTGTATCGCACTGAACATGGTAGATGTGGCCAAAAGCCGAGGCATAGAAGTTGATGCCAAAAGGCTATCGGACCTGTTAGGAATTCCGGTCATCCCGACGATTGCGCGCAACGGTACCGGCAAAAAAGAGCTCATAGCTGCCACAAACAAGGTTGCCTTAGATCCTAAGATACCGAATCCATTGATAATATCTTATGGTCAGGACGTGGATAAAGCGCTCGTTGAAATGGAAGCAGAAATAAATTCGTATGATTTTTTAACGAACACGTATCCTGCACGGTGGATTGCCCTGAAGTACCTGGAAAAGGACCAACAGATTATCTCTCTGGGAAAATGGAAAAACCCTTCTCTGGCATCAAAATTGGAACAGATCGTAAACCGCGTATCAAGACACTTGCAGGATACACTGGATACCTATCCAGAGGCTGTTATTGCCGATCATCGATACGGCTATATCAAATCTGTCGTCAAGCAGGGAGTCCTTTTCCGTCAATATGATCAGAATCGTCTTTATATTTCGGATAAAATAGACAAAGTGGTAACCAGTCGTTTCTTTGGACCGCTGATCATGATCGCTGTAATCCTGGGTCTCTATCACTTTACCTTTACCTATAGTGAAAACCCGGTGGCCTGGCTTGAAGGTTTTTTTGAATGGATCGGTATGCTGACCGAGACACACCTGCCGGACGGTTTAATAAAATCGCTCATTATTGCAGGAATCATCGACGGGGTGGGTGGTGTTTTGGGGTTTGTTCCCCTGATCATGTTCATGTTCTTCGGGATTTCCATGCTTGAGGATTCAGGTTATCTGGCAAGGATGGCATTTATGCTGGATCGTATTTTTAGAGCCTTCGGACTGCACGGCAGTTCTGTCGTTGCATTTATCGTATCCGGGGGTATTGCCGGAGGATGCGCGGTACCCGGTGTCATGGCTACCCGAACACTCAAATCCCCGCGTGAGCGCTTGGCCACACTGCTTACGGTGCCTTTCATGAACTGTGGCGCCAAATTACCGGTGTTTGCTCTTTTGGTTGCAGCTTTCTTTGCTGAAAACGAAACCATGGTCATGTTTTTCATCACAATTTTGGCCTGGTTCGGCGCACTACTGGTTGCCAAGTTTTTGCGGGTTACTGTCATTAAAGGTGATTGCACTCCCTTTGTGATGGAGCTTCCTCCTTACCGGTTGCCCACCTTAAAAGGACTTGCCATTCACACATGGGAAAGAACCTGGCATTACATAAAAAAAGCAGGCAAAATAGTTCTCGGGATTTCGATTATTTTGTGGGCTATGATGACCTACCCCAACCTCCCAGATTCCAAAATTCAAGAGTTTGAAGCAGAAAGACGGGCAGCCAAAATCGCCGTTTCTTCCTCGGTAATTGAAGAAATTGAGACGCCGAGCGAAAACAATGAACTTTCAAAAGAGGCCCAGATCTTGAATGCTCGCTTGGTCAATATTGATGCGCGTCAGGCCGAGGCCGGCCTGAAATACGCCATCGCCGGTCGTTTTGGATCAGTGCTTGAAAATGTGAGCCGTTGGGCAGGTTTTGATTGGCGCACCAACATTGCGTTGGTCGGTGGATTTGCCGCCAAAGAGGTAATTGTTTCAACACTCGGTACTGCCTATTCTCTCGGCGAGGTCGACCCTGAACAAACCGAACCGCTTTCCCGTGCTCTGGCAAAAGATTCGGAGTGGGGGCCTCTGGTTGCGCTGAGTTTGATTATCTTCACCATATTTTATTCACCCTGTTTCGTAGCGGTGATATGTATCGTTAAGGAATCCGGGGCCTGGAAATGGGGACTTTTTTCAATGGTATTCAATACTGTTTTGGCGTTTATTTTAGCCGTGCTGGTTTTTCAGGTCGGTTCGGCGCTGGGCTATTAGGAAGGAAAAATGGAAAATATAATCGTTATACTGATTGTAGGCGTGGCCGTGCTGTATTTGATCAGAATATTTTATAAAACCACTAAAAAGGGGGATGGCTGCGGTTGCGGCTGCTCATCCTGCGATACCGTTGATGACTGTGACGAACCGAACTTTGAACAGATCTTAAGCGGCAGTGAATCTCAAGACAACCGTTAGAGATATGTTTAAAAAGGGTGCGAGAAGATAGAAAGTGTGGCTCTCTGCAGAAATGTTTGCATAAAAAGTAGCGAAAGGGTTTTTAATCCCAGAGTGCATAGATTCTTGAAAAGATCCGAAAGCCTTTTGTCCGCATCCTGACCAGCCTGCTTTACTTTTCAAAAAATCCTCATCTGATATGCTCCCTTGACAAAGTATCCGGAATTTTTTTAGAAGTTAAATATGATCAATTTACATGCCCGGGATCTACTGAATCCATGAATTAATCTACCAATAACCGCTGGGGTCTGATGCGCATTAAAAAGAATTCGATAAATAAAACGATCATAAAATTTCGGTTTTGTATAATTTTTTTGCTGGGCACCGTTGCGGCCTCTTTACTACTGAGTTCTCCATCGTTAGCCCGATTGGTGACCGATCAGTTGGGGCGGCAGATCAGTTTGCCCGATGATCCGCAGCGGGTTGTTGCCCTGGCGCCCAGTATAACTGAAATCATTTACGCATTGGGACAGGAACATCGCTTGAAGGGTGTGACCCTGTTCAGCGATTATCCGAATGCCGCTCAAAATTTACCGACCGTCGGGTCCTATGTCCATCTTGATCTGGAAAAGATTGTAGCGTTGAAACCGGATCTGTGTATTGCCATAAAAGACGGAAATCCCAAGGAGGTCATCGATCGCCTTGATTCACTAGAGATACCTGTTTATGCGGTGGATCCCAGAAACCTCGCCACCATCATTGAAACCATACAAGACATCGGTCTGCTGTTAGGTGCCAATGACAGGGCCGCATTTCTC
>CP070652.1:5291806-5295096 GCA_020354645.1 Deltaproteobacteria bacterium | reverse complement strand
TTATATCAAGCTTCAAACCGAGTATATCATCGGCATGTGTGTAAAATGATAAAAACGAATCCAATCCTATCATAAAGGAGGGGGAATGAGTACCGAAGTTGACGTATACAAGCCCAAACATCATGTCAGAGTGGTCACGGCCACATCACTTTTCGACGGGCACGATGCCGCCATAAATATTATGCGACGCATACTTCAGTCCACCGGGGTTGAAGTCATTCACCTCGGACACAACCGGTCGGTCATGGAAATCGTGGATGCCGCCATCGAAGAGGATGTACAGGGCGTCGCAGTATCCAGTTATCAAGGCGGCCACATTGAATTTTACAAGTACATGGTGGATCTTTTAAAAAAAAGGGGAGCACCGCATATCAAGGTCTTCGGGGGAGGCGGCGGTGTCATTGTCCCTGAAGAAATAAAAGAATTAGAAGCTTATGGGGTGGCCAAGATCTATTCCCCCGAAGACGGTGCTCGAATGGGACTGCAGGGTATCATCAACCACATGGTCAAAATCCTGGATTTTCCAACTTTTAAAAAGGATGGTTTTGTTTTCGACCGCCTCTCCCCGGATAATAAACTGTTGGTGGCAAATGTGATTACCGCTGTTGAGCAGGCCAAAGCGAAGGAAAACGGCAACCTTGCTGCACTCAGGGCCCAACTGCTGAAAAAAATAGCGGATCGCAAAACTCCGGTAGTCGGTATTACCGGGACCGGGGGTGCCGGAAAATCCTCTCTGACCGATGAGCTTATCGTGCGTCTTCTTCATGACATCGAAGATATCCAGATAGCAATCATCAGCTGTGATCCCTCACGCCGGAAAACCGGCGGTGCGTTGTTAGGGGACCGAATCCGGATGAATGCCCTCGGCAGCCCCAGGGTTTACATGCGCTCTCTGGCCACCCGCCGCTCGCAAACTGAAATTCCCGAAGCCTTGACCGAAGGAATTGAAGTTGCCAAGGCCGCCGGATTCGATCTGATCATTGCGGAAACGGCCGGCATCGGACAGGGTGATTCCAAAATCGTCGATCTGGTGGATGTTTCCATGTATGTGATGACCAGTGAGTTCGGTGCAGCCTCCCAGCTCGAAAAAATCGATATGCTCGATTTTGCCGATCTTGTTGTGGTCAACAAATATGAAAAACGGGGCAGCGAAGATGCGGTCCGCGATGTCAGAAAGCAGGTACAGCGCAACCGCAATGCCTGGGAACAGGCGCCTGAAGAGATGCCCGTTTTTGGCACGATTGCCTCAAAATTCAACGATGACGGAATCACCTCTCTATATCACGCCATCCTGGATAAAATTGCTGAAAAAACCGGCAGGACATTCAAATCCAGTCTCCCCAGACCCCAAACAAATATATCAACCTCAAAAACGATTATTATCCCGCCGGCAAGAACCCGCTATCTGGCCGAAATTGCCGATACCGTGCATATATATCACCAACGCACCCGGGAGCAAGCCGATGCGGTGCGCCGGGTTTGGCATCTTGAAGAAACATTGAAGTCTATCGGCGGCGATGTTTCAGAGACGCTTGAACAACTAAAAGAAGAAGTGTCCAAAGCCAAATCGTCATTGCACAGAGAAACCACCGGGCTGTTAAAGGATTGGGAGGCGCTCAAAGAGACTTACTCTCAAGACGAACTGATCTACAAGGTTCGGGACCGTGAAATCAGGCTGCCGCTCTATTCTGAATCACTATCCCATCAGAAAATACCGAAAATTGTTCTGCCCCGGTTTGCAGACCCCGGTAATATATATCGATGGTTGCGCGAAGAAAATGTTCCCGGCCGTTTCCCTTTTACCGCCGGTGTTTTTCCGTTGAAGCGGATTGATGAGGACCCTACCCGCATGTTCGCAGGCGAGGGCGATCCTGCCCGAACAAACCGACGGTTCAAAATGCTTTCGGCCAACTATGAAGCCAAACGATTATCGACGGCCTTTGATTCGGTAACCCTATACGGATATGACCCTGACATTCGACCGGATATCTATGGGAAGGTGGGGACTTCAGGGGTGAGCATCTGCACCCTGGACGATGTCAAAGTGCTTTATGGTGGATTTGATTTGAGTGCGCCGAGCACCTCCGTATCCATGACCATAAACGGCCCGGCACCCATCATGCTGGCCATGTTTTTAAACGCGGCCATCGACCAGCAGGTGGATAAATATGTGGCTGAAAACGGTAAGCAACCCTCAAAGGAAACTTACAACAACCTTCGTTCGGAAGTTTTATCCAATGTGCGCGGTACGGTACAGGCAGATATCCTCAAGGAAGACCAGGGCCAAAATACCTGCATATTCTCCATTCAATTTGCCCTGAAAATGATGGGCGATATTCAGCAATACTTCATCGACAACAATGTCCGCAATTTCTACTCCGTATCCATCTCCGGCTACCACATCGCCGAGGCCGGGGCCAACCCGATATCCCAACTGGCCTTTACCCTCGCCAACGGTTTCACTTACGTGGAATATTATCTTTCGCGGGGGATGCCCATAGACAGCTTCGCACCGAATCTGTCCTTTTTCTTTTCAAACGGAATGGAAGCCGAATACACTGTTATCGGCCGGGTGGCCAGACGCATATGGGCCATCGCCATGCGGGAAAAATATGGCGGCTCGGCACGCTCTCAAATGCTGAAATACCATATCCAAACCTCGGGTCGGTCTTTGCACAGTCAGGACATTCAGTTTAACGATATTCGCACGACCTTGCAGGCCCTGTGTGCGATTTACGACAACTGCAACAGCCTGCACACCAATGCTTTCGACGAAGCCATCACCACTCCGAGCGCCGAATCCGTCCGCCGGGCCCTGGCAATCCAGCTGATCATCAACCGCGAATGGGGTCTGACAAATAATGAAAACATGCTTCAGGGCAGCTTTATTGTTGAAGAACTCACCCGACTGGTGGAAGAAGCCGTCCTGGAGGAATTTGACAGAATTACTGCACGCGGCGGTGTTCTGGGTGCCATGGAAACCGGTTACCAGCGCAGCAAGATCCAGGAAGAATCTATTTATTACGAGCAGCTGAAACATACCGGCAAACTCCCCATCATCGGGGTCAACACGTTTAGAGACCCGGACGCCAACGTCGAAGAGCTGGCTGAAAGTGTGGAGTTGGCCAGAGCAACAGAAGAAGAGAAAGAATCCCAGCTCAGACGCCTCGAAGAATTCAAGAAGCAACATACAAAGGAAGCGCCGACCGCTTTGGAAAAACTTCAAAAAGGAGCGCTTGCAGGGGAAAACATCTTTGCCGAACTCATGAACACTGTCAGAGTCTGCTCCC
>CP070652.1:5282918-5291706 GCA_020354645.1 Deltaproteobacteria bacterium | reverse complement strand
TTTGACCTGTTCAATGGTCAAGATTTGGTGATTGGGGTGCCAGGAAACCGCCTTAACCCGGTGGCAGTTATCGATGGTATTTTTATCAGCCGGCTGGCGTGAGATAAACCCCAAGGCGCATGTATGGTTAATGTTTGTTAATCGTTGCAGGATATTCAGATCAAAGCTGGAAATTAAAACAAAATCTTCGATCTTCCGCTGCTGAATAAGTTCTATAACCTGATGTTCAACAGCATCTGCCGGATTATGGGCTTCATGTGAATGCGGTTTAATTTCAATATTAACGAAGGCCCTGTCATTGATTAAATTCAGAACCTCTGTTAACTCAGGTATCCGCTCGCCGGCAAAATCCGGATGAAACCAACCGCCGGCATCCAACTGTTTCAATTGCTTGAGGGTGTTGCCGCTGACCGGTCCCTGACCATTGGTTGTGCGCTCAAGGGTTGCATCATGAATAACCACCGGCTTTCGATCTTTACTCAGGGTCACATCAAGTTCGATCATCGGCACACCGGCATCTAAGGCTGCTTGAAAAGCAATGATGGTATTTTCAGGATAGCGCGCTCGATACCCCCGATGGGCAATTATCCAGGGCGGTTTGAAATTTTTTATATCAAGAAATTTATGCATAAAAAATTATCAGAAAAAATTTTAATGAATATTCCAAAGAATAACCCCGACGCCATCGACGGGGTTTTAAAATCTGTTGATATTAAAATCTTAAATTATCTGAAGGTTCGGGGAGTTTTTTTGACCCTGTGCTTCCAGTCTTTGTTTTTCTAGGAAATTTGGCAGCGGGGGATACTTGCCCCCTGCGCATTCCACCTTCGGTGGCTGCGGTCTCCCCCGCTGCCAAATTGCAGAAAAACAAAAGACTTACGACAATGGATCAAAAAAACTCTCCGACCCCTCAAATTATCTAATTACTTTCCAAGACGAGTCCCGCTTTGACTATCAAACAAATGCAGTTTTGATGGGGGAACATTTAAAGGCAAGATAGTGTTTTTTTCAAAATGTTGTATATCCGAAAGCCGTATCGTCAAAGAGGATTTATCTTCTCCGAAGTGGCCATGGACCAGTGTATCGGCCCCAAGAACCTCTACGTGGTCTACATTCAGGCTCATGTCGCCCTGCTGTTCCTCCGCGAGCTCGAAATGTTCGGGTCGGATTCCAAGGGCAACCTCTTTGTCGGCATATTCGGGAAGGTTTCCATTTTCGATCGGCAAATGGACCCCACCGGGAATTTCAACTGAGGCACCATCGGAGCTTACGCGCACATTGAGAAAATTCATGGCTGGAGACCCGATGAAACCGGCAACGAAACGTGTGGCTGGGCGCTCATACACCTCCAGTGGTGTGCCGATTTGTTCGACGTAGCCATCATCCATGATGACCAAGCGGTCGCCCAGGGTCATGGCTTCGACTTGATCGTGGGTGACGTAAACACTGGTGATACCGAGTGTTTCATGAAGATTTCTGAGTTCCAGGCGCATTTGAACGCGGAGTTTGGCATCCAGATTGCTGAGAGGCTCGTCGAACAAAAAAACCTTGGGTTCGCGCACGATACAACGGCCCATGGCAACGCGCTGACGTTGACCGCCCGATAGTTGTCGCGGCTTCCGCTCTAGAAACTCAGTCAGCTCAAGGATTTCCGCTGCTTTTTGGACTCTTTTTTCAATTTCCGATTTTGGCATGCGCCGTATCTTGAGACCGTATGCCATATTCTTGTATACCGTCATATGGGGATACAGCGCGTAATTCTGGAATACCATCGCAATATCGCGATCTGCCGGTTCTAGACGGTTGACCACTTTGCCCTCAATGGTTATTTCGCCTTCCGTAATAACCTCAAGCCCTGCAATCATTCTGAGTACGGTAGATTTGCCGCAACCGGAGGGCCCTAAAATGACGATAAATTCACCATCTTTTATGTCGCAGCTGATACCGTGAATAACTTCAGTTTTTCCGAAACTTTTGTAGACATTGTTCAAACTTACATTGGCCATGAGAGTACCTCGATCAACTTTCCTAAAACGGTGTTAATCTGTTCTTGTCGGATCTACCCTCCGTAATTTTCACGAACTTGCAGGGAGTAATGGAGTATTGGAGTGATGGGGTGTTGAAAAAAGTTGACTTTACAATCGAGTTAATCTGTTCTCTAAATCCATTACTCCAGCACTCCAATTCTGGTAATTTATTAAATCACTATTAAGATAATTTTATAAGTCTAATAAAGCTATAGCGCCTGTGAATTGACACTTCACTTTTCCGTTTCCGTCATGCCTTTCACAAACTGTTTTTGCATAAAAATGACCACCAGGACCGGCGGGATCATGGCCAGCATGGTAGACGCCATGATGATCTGCCAATCGGCCTGTCCCTCGCCTACATCCAGCATTCTTTTGATTCCAATCAAAAGCGTGTAGTAGCTCTCATCTCCGGTGATCAACAGCGGCCAAAGATACTGATTCCATCCATATATGAAAAGAATCACAAACAAAGCCGCAATGGAGGTGCGCGACATGGGCAACAGGATATCAAAGAAAAATCGGAAGGGTCCACCCCCGTCGATTCTAACAGCCTCACACAATTCATCGGGAACCGTCATAAAAAATTGGCTGAATAAAAATGTGGCTGTGGCCGATGCAATTAAAGGAAATATAAGTCCGGAATAAGAATCCAGCATTTTCAAATCAGCCACCACTTTATATGTCGATAATATACGAACTTCCACCGGCAACATCAAGGTGATGAAGATCATCCAGAAAAAGAACATGCGGAAGCGGAACCTGAAGTAGACAATGGCAAAGGCGGACAGCAGGGAAATGGATATCTTCCCGAAAGTAATGCCCAGTGCCATAATGAGGCTGTTCATCATCATGGTGCCCACGGTAGCGCCGACTTCTCCACTTCCGACGGTAACGGCCTGGCGCTAGTTTTCAATCAGATGGCGGCCCGGTAACAAAGGAAAGGATGAGGTGATCGCATCCAGGCTGTGGGTGGAGGCCACAAACGTCGTATAGATGGGAAACGCAATAATTAAGCAGCCCAGAAGCAGGATCGCATGGGTCAAAAAAGTGAGCCAGGGTCGATGCTCGACCATCTTTTACTCCTCTAATAGTGGACTTTTCTTTCGATGTAACGGAACTGGATCACCGTCAGTGAAATAACAATGAACATCAGGATTACGGACTGGGCGGCTGAACCGCCGAGGTCTAAACTCAGAAAACTGTCGTGATAAATCTTGAAGACCATAATATTGGTGGCCTCGTTCGGTCCGCCTTCGGTAATGGCGTGGATGACCCCAAAGGTTTCGAAAAAGGCATACACTAAATTCATAACAAGTAAAAAAAAGACCGTCGGTGATAACAGCGGAAATGCAATAGTCCAAAAACGTTTTGCCGGGGAGGCTCCGTCAATGGCGGCGGCTTCGATAAATGACTTGGGAATGGCCTGGAGCCCGGCCAGGAAAAAAAGAAAATTATAGGAAATTTCCCGCCAGGCCGAAGCGATGATCACCAGAATCATGGCCTGCGGGCCGTTTAACGTAAAATTCCAGTCAATCCCGATGGCCTTTAAAAAGAAAGAAATCATCCCGACGGTGGGATTGAACAGAAAGTACCATAGGACCGCCGCCGCCACCGGTGCAACTGCATACGGCCAAATGATAAATGTTTTGTAGGTGGTGGCGCCGCGAATAGCCCGGTCGGCCATCACGGCCAAAAGCAGGGCGATTGACATGGCGATGGCCGCCACCGAAAAACTGAAGAACATGGTTACCTTTATGGAGTTAATATAGATGGGGTCCGTGAAAATATATTTGAAGTTATCCAAGCCGACGAAGACAGTTTTGAGCCCAAAAGCGTCTTCCTGTAGGACCGATTGATAGAGGGCCATAAAAGCAGGCCATATGAAAAACACCAGGGTGATGAGAATTTGGGGAGCAACCAGGAAATAAGGGAGGACTTTGTTCTTGAAGACAACTCTTTTTTCCATAAGATACCGGACCCGGGATAAAATTTGGGCAGGACCCATTTTTAAATGGGTCCTGCGGGAGTCAGTTTTCGCTATCTGTTGGCCCTTTCGAATTTACGCAGGAGTTTGTTGCCCGCATCAACCGCTTCGTCCAGGCCCTGTTTGGCGGTTTTTTGCGCGGAAAAAATGGCTTCCAATGTATCATACATAATGTCGCGCATCTGCACAAAGTTGCCGAAGCGCAATCCCCTGGAATTCGCGGTGGGTTTGTTGAGGGTCATTTGCTTCAACGCGGTTTCCATTCCGGGTTTCTCGTCATATACCCCTTGGCCTTTTGTCAGGTAATAGGCATTGGTGGTAATGGGCAAATAACCGGTAAACTGATGCCAATCTGCTTGGACCGCCGGAGAGGACAGATAATTGAAGAAAGTGGCCACACCTTCATATTCCTCTTTGGAATGACCGGCCATCACCCACAGGCTAGCACCGCCGATGATGGTATTTTGAGGGGCTCCGGGCGCATCCGGCCAATAAGGGAGCATACTGGTGCGGAAGGGGAAATTGCAGGTCTTCACGAATCCGGCGTACCCCGCCGATGACTCCGTATACATGGCCACATCACCGGCAGAAAACAAGGCATTGCCCTTATTTCGTCGACCGCCGTAGACGAAAACTTTATCGTTCTGCCAGTCGGACAGCTGCTGAATATGTTTTACATGCAGGGGGCTGTTAAAGACGAATTCGGTATCCAATCCTTCAAATCCGTTGGATTTGGTCCCGATGGGCACATTATGCCAGGCACTGAAGTTTTCCATATGGATCCAGGATATCCAGGCTGTTGAGAATCCGGCCGGGTAACCGGCTTTGATCATTTTACGGGCATAATCCGCCACTTCCGGCCATGTCCTGGGTGGTTTACTCGGATCGAGTCCGGCCTTGTTAAAAGCCTCCTCATTATAGTAAAAAACGGGTGTTGAACTATTGAACGGCATCGAGAGCATCTTGCCTTCGGGTGTGGTATAGTATCCGGTCACGGTAGGAAGGTATGCATTGGGATCCCAAGGTTGGCCTGATTCGGCCATGACCTCATAAACCGGTTTGATGGCCCCTTTGGCGGCCATCATACTTGCGGTTCCCACTTCAAAAACCTGCAGTATGTGGGGCGGACTTTTTGAACGGAAAGCGGCGATACCGGCGGTCATGGTGTCATGATAGTTCCCTTTATAGGTAGCCACCACTTGATATCTGTTTTGCATGGCATTAAAATTAGCAACTATTTCCTGGACCTTTTCCCCCAGCCGCCCGCCGTGGGCAAACCACCAGTTGATGACAATTGGCTCTGCCATTGCACTGGCCGGAAAAAGCACCATTACAATTAATGCGACGACTAAAAACCGTTTCGGAAATTTCATCATTTCACCCTCCTTTTTAAAGATGTTAATGTTGCGGTTCAGACTTTAATTGGTTGGTGTTCTATCCCCATAAACCTTAGGCAAGTATAGGCTGTTGGTCATACCCGGGGAATCGCCTGTTATGAATGCGTGTAATAAGCGATTATGTTGTATAATAAAATAATGTTCTGAATTAATTAGCATGAAATATGCCAGATATAAGGATTAAAATAATTCAGCATATTCAATCGTTTATACTAGTGGATAGCTAAATATCAGTTTGATGCGCGATGTGTTTTAGAAAAAATACCAAATTTTTTTCGAAAATTTGCGAAATTATAAAATTTTCTAAATACGATCAAAAGGATGATTATGCTAAAATAATTGGGTAGAATAAGGTCTTCTTTAATAAACAGATTTTGTTACCTTTAGTCAAGAAATTCCACCAATAAAATATCTTTTGATATGAAAAGAAGTCAAAAGGCTTTTCCGCCAAAATTCGGATCACCGGTGTGATAGGTAATCATAAGATATAATTACTAATTTTATGTTTGATATCTCCAGTGCCAACTGGTATAAAAAACCCTTTTAAATGACAACAAAAATATTTTTTTCAACGCTTTACGGGCTGTTGCCCAAATCCCTTTTCGCTTTGTCTAAAACGTTTTTGATCAATCTAAAGCTCGTTTCAGGCACTTCGAAAACTCGCCCGACGGGCTCAGACAGTTCAAAGTGCTGATCTTCCACTTCACGATTGACAAAAACATTTTAATGGCCGCTCAAAATGATTTGAGCAACAGCCACTTTAATATTAATCAGATTGAGTATCAAAAAATATCTAAGAGAGGATAAAATGAAGCGACGAATGTCTGGGATGTGTCATCCGGCAATTAAACTCCTGCTTGCAATTACCGCGCTGCTCTTCGTCAGTGCTTGTCACTCTGTCGGCCCGCTTGAAAGCCAAACAACTGTTCAACCACCACCGAAGAATATCTATCTTATCGGTCACCGGGGGGCAGCCGGCTTGGCTCCGGAAAATACATTGGCAGCTTTTAGTAGGGCTTGTGAGATCGGCGTTGACGCTTTTGAATTGGATGTTTTACTCACTGCTGACCGGCAAGTCGTTGTACACCATGATTTTCGCCTGAAACCGGAAATTGCGCGCACACCGGACGGAAAATGGCTGCGGGAGGATTCGCGTCCGGTGGTCAAGAACTTGAAGTTGGCTGAACTGAGGACCTACGATGTCGGTCGTCTTAAACCATACACCGGATACTCCCGGCGATACCCTGAGCAAACCCCGGTTGACGGTGAGCGCATCCCAACCTTGCCCGAAGTCATTCAATTATTAAAAAAGGAATGCGACCTCAAAACACAGATCTGGGTCGAAATCAAGACCTCGCCCGAAAAACCTGATATGACACCAGCGCCTGAAATAGTCGTTGATGCGGTCGTAAAGGCTTTGCGGGAACAAAAGATTTCCGGTCGATCTATTATACTTTCTTTCGACTGGCGAGTGTTGGTACACGTTCAGAAAATCGCTCCCGAAATCCCGACGGTGTATCTGTCCCATATGGGGGTGCGCCTGAACAATATCAAACCCGGCCAACCCGGACCTTCCCCCTGGATGGCAGGCCTAGATATCGATGATTATCACGGTTCGATACCGCATGCGATTAAGGCGGCCGGGGGACGCTATTGGGCCCCATTTTATAAATATGTAACGATCGGTAATATACAAAAAGCCCATCAGCTAGGAATACAAGTATTTGTATGGACACCTGACTCCCATTCGGAGATGGTCCGTCTCATTGACATGGGGGTGGACGGCATCATCACCAATCGTCCCGACATTCTTAAAGCAGTTCTCCACGGATCCCAATAATTTGGAAAATTAGACCCCTGGTAAAATCTTCTGATAGGGTTGGTAATTTCACCACAATTCTCCCATTTGAATGAATATAAGTTCGGGGCCTGTTGTCTCTAACCATCTGTTTTTAAATGTCTATCCAAACACGGGTTGTTTTTGGCATGCTATTTGCGGGGCCTATTCTATACGGGCTGTTGCCCAAATATTTTCAAGCGGTCATTAAAAGTTTTTGGATTATAAATCTTAGCGCAACGGAAAATAAGTGCTCTAAAACGGTTTGAGTCCCGCGCTCAAGCGGGACGAGTTTTCAAAGCGCCTGACGCAAGCTTTAGATTTATCCAAAAACGTTTTAGATTATGTGAAAATATCTTTGGGCAACAGCCCGTAGAATTATGAATGCTTATGGATGTAATGCTGACAGATGAATGTTAATTTTCGCTCATTATTTTTTTTGGTATCGGTCTATGTTGCTTTCTTTGCATCCGGCGCAGGCAGTCTGATCGCCGAAGTCACATGGAATCGGATGTTGATCGTGGTCGTCGGCAATTCAATGACCGCTACGGCCATGATTATCGTCGTGTTTATGGGGGGACTTGGCCTCGGAAGCTATGTCGGGGGAAAGATCCTTGGCAAACGGGATGCCTCTCTCGTGCCCTATCTTTTGTTGGAGATCGCCATCGGTTTCTATGTCCTCCTTTCTCCGTTTCTGTTCGAGTTGCTTTCCGGGCTTTTCTCGTCTTTGGCGGGAATCGTCCACGACAGGGGCGGCTTGACGCTTGTGCGCATTGTGGTGAGCCTGGCTGCGCTCTTGCTGCCCGCCTGCCTGATGGGTGCAACATTTCCGGCAATGATCTCCGGCGCAGCACCCGATTCGCCGTTACAAAGAACAGCACGTACCGGCTACCTGTATAGTATTAATACCCTGGGTGCTGCGGTGGGTTGTTTCGTGGCTGGATACCATCTCTTGCTCGAGTTCGGTATTCAGACCACCTTGACCTGTGCCTTTGGTCTATACATTGTTGCGGCTCTATGCGCATTCGGGGCAAATACGGTTGCAAAGTCGAAGCCCCGCGAGGCTTTTCCTACACCGCTTCCTGCCGGGAGCGACCCGGTTGTAGATGATCGTTGGCGGCGCTTCCTATCCATCGCCACCTTTGGGATAGGATTCGTTGCCCTCGCTTACGAAGTCCTCCTGGCAAGACTGGGTATTTTATATCTTGGTAATTCTGTATCGGTTTTCCCCCTCGTGTTGACAGGCTTTCTTTTGGGAACCGGAATCAGCGCTGTGCTGGGGACCTGGCTTTATGGGATATTGCGCCGCAAAACAAACAGCAGCCACAGCCTATTTGGATTTACTGCGCTTGCAGCAGGAGCTTTTGTTTTAATAACACCGTATCTTCTCCTAACCGATTGGGTGTTCAATATTGACAAACTCGCCCGTTTTGCTGATTCCGGTTTTAGAAATCCCTTGCCTATTCTGGCCATTATTGTCGCTCCTACAATTCTGCTTGGTGCTCTGTTGCCGGTTGCCGTCAGGATGCTCCAACCGGAG
>CP070652.1:5275057-5282818 GCA_020354645.1 Deltaproteobacteria bacterium | reverse complement strand
TTTTAAAAGATTGATCGGCAAAATGCTATCGAGCGAATTCTCATCATTGATGATGATGATCAATTTCGTGAAATGCTTTGCGAGATGTTAGAACTTGAGGGTTATACCGTTTTAGAAGCATCTGATGGGGATGAAGGAATTTGGCGTCAATCTGAACAGCCCGCTGACCTGATTATAGTTGACGTTATGATGCCTGACAAAGACGGCATTGATACTATGCTTGAGATAAAAGATACATTTCCTGATGCAAAGTTTATTGTGGTTTCTGGTGAAAGTGGATATATACCTAAGGCCAAACTCGGTATGGCAGAAATACTCGGTGTCCCTACTCTTCGGAAGCCATTCGAGCGAAAAAAAATTTTAGAAACCATCGAACAACTGCAAAATTAAATGTGTTGTCAATATATCTTACAAACAATATCCATATCTTGAAAAAATATAAAACGAAAATACTATATATATTATTTTCTTGTGGTGATGTATGTTATATTCAAGCAATCAAAAATAGTATGAGATTTCTTGAAACGCTATTGCCCTCTACCTTACAAATCTTGGAAATTTGGGTGCGCAGAGGGTGCATTTTACCCTCATGGTTCGACAGAATTCAGCATAATTCAACATCCTAATATCTTGAAAATACTATAAGCTACTGAAAATATTGTACCTAATAATGGCCTGTCACGCCGGAAATCAAGGGTTCGAGTCCCTTCGTCCCCGCCAGTAAAATCAAGAGGTTAGCCAACATTGGTAACCTCTTTTTTGTTTTCATATTATTAATTCCCCACATTATTCCCCACATCTATTTACAAAATGTAAAAACTACAGATTTAATTCGGTGTTAGTATATAATCTTTCCGCCTGCAACATCGGTTCAAATCCGATTCGAAACGAAATACTACGTTCTTTAGATATATTTCGTTCATGTCAGACGTATTCAAGACTAGAAACACTTGAGGAATCGTGAACATGTCGTATCATTCGTGGCTGACGATAAGAACACATTCTATTTTTGAGTACCGTGTAAAGGTAAAATAACGGAGTTATATGGGCTTTGGCCTTGTCGAATGCTGACACTGGAAGCTCACTTTCGACAATCGCCTTAAGCTCTTTAAGATGGCTTTTTACAGACAGCGACGGGGCTTTCTGAATTCCCGTTCTCAGGAGAGGGTAGATCTCCAGACAAAGCCCTTTATGAATCTCGGCCCTTTTTCTCAACAACGCATCGGGATGATTTCGAAATGCGCGATAACCGGCAAGCTGAATTTCCATGAGCCGGAATACCGAAGGGCCGAGTTCTTCGTATTCTCGTTCGAAAAATCGAATGAGAAGTTTTTCGAGCCGCTCGGGTGAGAAATGAGGATGTCTGAATAGCAGATGGAAACCATCCCACTTATGATACGGTACATCCAGCAATCGATCTGCTGCTAACATTTTTTTATAAAGCGGCGTTTGAGGACATGGACTATAGAGCATAAACTGTGTAAACGTGGGAGCAAGAGACACTAAGTATTGAAAATCCTCTTCGATAGTTTCCTCGTCGTGCCAATCGTAGCCGAGTATCATCGAAGCAAGAACACTGATACCGAGCGCTTTTAATCGAGTGACTAGTCGGCCGATATCGACATGCTTCAATTTGGGATACTGAGCTCGATTCGATTCAATACCGATCCATGCCCCGTGAAGGCCACTCGTCAAAAGCTCCATATCGTCATATTGGGATAGGCTGCCAACACTTGTTAGGCATTGATAGAGAATAGGTTTATCGATAATTTGCGCATTCAGGCGCGCGAGTGCAACAATTTTTTCTCTGTCTGCTAGGAAATCCTCATCCACGATTGCCATTCGCCGGGCCGATCCGCGTTTCGGGTTTACGGCTATCATTACCTTGTGAATTTCTGCTGGTGTTTTAAGAAGAGGTACATACTTGCGATCAAAGAAATGACTCGTGCAACAAAAATCGCATCCGCGGGAACATCCCAGCCCCACCGGAATTATCGCAACGGGTTTCGCGCCAATCGACATGATGGAAAGGCGTTTTTCAATGAGTGGTATTCGTACCGTGTAGGTTTCTTGCTCTCCCAACAGCTTTTTGAGAAATTGCACGCCTTCCTCTCGACACACGAAATCGGCATACTGGTCGCATTCTCGCAGTACTGTTCCGTATCCTCCGAGAACTATGCGGGTGCGAGGAGAAGTTTTTCGAGCTTGGCGGCAGAGCTCTATAGCTTTGTTAAACGTGCATATGACGAAGCTGATTCCGAGATAGTCATACCCTTTTGCCAATTCGTGCCGAAACTGGCGTATTGTTGGATAGTGGAGGACGGTACACGGCGCTGCAATGTTTGCGGCAATAAAATCCAAACCCCAGCCGGTACAGCAATCGCGTAAGCTAAAGGCTCCTTGCGCCAGAGTAACTTGAGCGTGAAACACCTCAGCCATGACGTGTTCGGTGCAGGAGTCAGAATTGATTCCCAACGGACGATGAACTGTCGTCAGAAGTATTCTTTTCATTTCGGATTTTTTGCGACGCTTTTCTCGACTGAAATAACCAGTGGCGCGTCAAGCATAAGGTATTCATAAAGGTAGCAGGCAGATACAAGTCGGCCGTTCCAGGGCGTTATATTTGGATAACCATCGCAATCGTCTGATTCACCGGTACGAAGGATATTTACTGGCTGTAGAGCCAATATCGATTGTGCATGGACTCTCTTGAAGAACAAGCGCGTCCGACGAACAATCTTCCGAAAATATCGTCCCGTCGCGAGATGGCGCCCGTTTTACATGAGTTCCATTGTTTTCTAGCCAAAAGTGCCGTAGGAACATCCTGAAGCACCAAGTTGCGTTCGGTGATAAGAAGCCTCTTTTTGTGAGACAAGGTACAACGGGTGACAAGAAGTCCCTTTTTGTGAGACGAAATATAACGGAATCTGCCATTGCTTGTCAATGGCAACACACCTCATGATGTTGTGGCTATTCATCTTCCCGTGAGTATTGATCCATGGCGGGCAGATGAACAAGGGTGGTTAAAGGTGGCTATGGGGGGCCGGTTTCTCAGGCAAGGGGTGCAAAAATGGAGGAATAAGGAGACTAAGGGGACGTTGGTGCAGAAAGTGCATAACTATTTTAAGTACTCGTCCAGCTTGAGCCTTTTCCCGGAGACCACCGACCGGTTAATACAAGCTGGGGTAACTCCCAAATAGCGGGCCACATCGGCACCAGAATACCCCAACTCTCTTACTGCAATCCAAAACACTAAAAGACTTATACGGCAGCTTAGGGTTATTACCAGTTTGTAACTACGAGGGTTCACTACGGCCCTGCTTTTTCATTTGACCTGTGTAACCTTGGAGTGTTAATTGAGAAGGCGATATGGATAACAAACCATAACCTTCAATCGAGGTTGCCTATGGATAAAGCAAACCCCCATTTCCGGATAGGAGGAGGTGGGGTTTTTGTTTTATTCATTACAAAGGAGGTAACATGGCTGTCAAAAAATTGATTCTGCTAATTCTCGCATTTTTACTCTTTAGGTGTGCAGGTTTAGAAACTCAACAAGTACAACCAGAGCCTAAAGAGAAATCAGCTATGCATAAATTGTTAGAGCAAGGTGACAAAGTTAGTTTAGCAATCGCTTTTATATCTATCGAATCGCCAGCAATGATTGAAATGAAGGGAGAACAATTCTTTAGGGGGTGGGCGAGATCGATTGCTACAGAGCTATTAGGGAACGCAGAACGTGTGTTATTAAAAAAATATCGTAAATATCCTAATTTCAGACTTATAGACCGCTTTTCAGTCGACAGATTATTGGATGAATACAAGTTTCAACATATGGGATACACAAGAGAAGTGGATGCTGCAAAAATAGGAAAGTTACTAAATGCCACTCATTTGGAGTTATTGAGTTTTTCAAGAATGTATACTGTTGAGAAAGCAGGATGGGGTTATAAAGAGCATTACCATGATATTTCAACAATGAGATTAATTGAAATACAAACCGGAACATTGATAGATAGTAAGATAGCCGAGCGACACAGTTATGGTGGAAAGTGGAGCAAATGGAAACTGAGAGAATAGAGTATAGGATTAAATAGAAGCCCTACCCACGCTCACCCTTCCGGGCTAAATTGTCAAAGAGCTAATAGACATTATGAAAAAATTGATGTTTATACTCGTAATATTTGCTTTTATCGGATGTGCAACAGTGCCAGTCCAACACTTTGTGGTGCTAAGAGATGTTCCTTTAAATCCGTCTTTTGTTGTTCTTCCGGCTAATTATTACCTTGATCAGATTGAATATGCCAATCAAATCGAGGCAGCCCTCATTCGAGCCGGCGTCAGTGTGAAGACCCGTCCGCACGTAAAAGAAATTACAACCGATAGTGAAATGGATGCTGACAAATTAGAAACCAAAAGTGGTCTCCTAACTGACAAAACATCGCGAGCTATGGCTAAAGACGATGCGATTACAGAATCTGTTTCAGCAAGGTTAACCGAACGGTATTTAGCCTGCGAAAAAGTAGATGCAGATTATCTAGTAGAAACATATTATAACAATAGGCAAGTCAAAATTATAAAATTAAAGAAGTATTAACTGTTTTCAATGTGTATCGGCCACATTATGATAAAGAAACGGATAAAATTTTTATGTAAGCATTAAAAGCTATAGGTGTAAAATAAATAAAAGCTATTTCCAGTTAAACCTTGCTCCGGTTTAAATTGCCAAAGAGCAAATAGAAAATAAGAAAAAGGAATATTTTCAATGGCACAAAAACGCGATGACAGCAAACTGGTTAGCTTCAAAGAACTCCTGATGGCAAACTCAAGCCAAGTGGATACCCTTGCACAGTTGCTTATTGAGAAAGGTGTCATCACACAGGATGAGTTTTTCACCATACTGAAACAGGTGCCGGCTGAATACCAGGGCAAGAGAAATGATTAAGAAAATCATATCCGGAGGGCAGACAGGTGCGGATCGTGCTGCCCTTGACGTGGCCATGAGACTAAGCATTCCACACGGTGGTTGGATACCCAAAGGCAGAATAGCTGAAGATGGAACTTTACCAGAGGAATATCAACTAAAAGAAATGCCCACAGCCAGTTATCCCAAACGAATCGAGCAAAACGTCAAAGACTCAGACGGAACATTAATTATTTCACGTGGAAAACCGACCGGGGGATCTGATTACACCCGGAAAATGGCTTTAAAAAACAAGAAGCACTTACTCCATATAGATTTAAATTTGACCACCTCATTTGATGCCGCGTCACTTATCGTTTCATGGTTAAAGTTGCACCGAATAAAGATCCTAAACGTAGCTGGGCCGAGATCAAGTAAAGATCCAAATATATATGTTGATGTTTTTAGAATACTGGAGTGGGCGTTTAAGATTTATCGCATGGAGGAGGTCAGTCCTGCCGAAAAGGTTGAGCTTGATAAAATCAAAAAATCTAAAAGTCTACCAAAAACAGTTAAAGAAGCAGTTAATAGGCTAATTTCTGAATTATCTCTCAAAGACAGCACCACCATCGCAAACATGGCTGAGGCTGAATTGAGCAGTTTTCATAGGGCTCTGGGGGAATACATAAGTAATGAATTTGGCCTTTGGACTGACAATAAAGATTTGATGGCCTCATGCCGGTTCATAGCAAAAAGAGATAAAATCCGTGAAGACGAGGCTACTTCGATCATCATCAGGGAGCTGTGGAAAAAGTTGCGCGAAACGCATAAGTTGAGGGTTATTAAATAGACAAATAATCGAAACCCATATTTTTGTCTATGAGTTTTAAAGATAGCCAAAAGTTGCTGAAAAACAATGCTCGAAACAATGATTTTTTTATAGAACTGCTATAATCGATGTTAGCTAGAAATGAAAGTACTGGTTACAGGTGCTAATGGTTTTGTCGGCAGTAATTTATGTAAATCTTTGATTCAATCGGGACAAACAGTCGTTGGCCTTGTCAGGGAATCAAGTGACTTAAAGTTTTTGGAAGACCTCTCAGCCCTGCACATAATAAAGGGAGATATTACCGAAAAAGATAGTTTAATTGCGGGAATGAAGGACGTTGCTGTCGTCTACCATGCTGCCGGGTATGTATCCGATTGGGGCTTCTGGGAGAACTTCCGCAAAGCGAATGTCGAAGGGGTCCGCAATGTGATGGAGGCCGCCCTTCACTGTAGCGTAAACAGAGTTGTGCATATTAGTTCGGTCAGTGTATATGGTTTGCCTGGAGGGGTCGATATTGATGAAAATGCTCCGCTGGTCTCCCGACCGGATGACCCCTATATAACGACGAAAACCGAAGGCGAAAAGCTCGCCTTGAGTTATAACAGTGATAGACTAAGTGTTACCGTCATTCGCCCGGCAGGCGTGTATGGTCCCAATGACCGTATCACGACGCTCCAATTGGTTCCGGCGATTTTAAACAGGCAGTTCGGCTATGTGGACGGTGGTAAGCACATTTTGGCGCCCGTCTATATCGACAATCTCGTCCAGATGATCATACTTGCTGGAGAAAGCGAGAAGGCGGCGAATCAGATTTACAATGCCGTCGATGACGATAAGATAACATGGAAACAATACATCGAATGGATGTGCGAGGATCTGAATTGTAAAACTCCCTGGCTTTCCACACCGCGCTGGATTGCCTGGCCCCTGGCGGTCTTAATAGACAATTTTGCCAAGTTATTAAATAAAAAAGAAAGTCCCATGATAAATATATATCGCGTCCGGGTCGTGATGAATGACAACCACTACAGCACGGAAAAAGCCAAAAAGGAACTTGGCTATTGCCCCGAAGTGTCCACCCGGGAAGGCATCAAACGAACTGTTCAATGGTATCTCGATTACACCGGCCAAAAGAAAAACGGAAATTAACATGTCAAAACTTACTGCGGCATCGGTATTTTCGTTTATATCGGAAAACCGCTGGTGTAAAAATTGACCCGTGACCCCAAAAACAGGGCTTTTGGTATTAATTCAAATATGCTTAACGGTTTGGAGAACGTTCAAATTTATCAGAACGACACCTGGATTCCCGGTATTGTTGACATTTTCAGCAAGGAGCACTGATTCAATTCAGTAAAAACATCTAATTTGTTTTCTAACTGAAAGGAGTAGTGTTATGCCTGCGACACTGAATCATCACAACTATTATCGCCTTCCCTGGAACCTTCCCGACAACGGCCTATCATGGCTAGAACCAACTACGGAATGTAACCTTCGCTGTGAAGGTTGCTATCGGGATGCCACCGGTCCCGGGCACAAGACGCTACAACAGGTGCGGGAGGATCTCGAAGTATTTAAAAAATTCAGGAAAAGCGATTGTATGAGCATTGCCGGAGGAGATCCCCTCGTATACCCGCAAATTGTTGAACTCGTAGGAATGATAAAAGATATGGGCTGGAAACCCATCATCAATACCAACGGGCTTGCTCTTGACGATATGTTGCTCCGGGAACTAAAAAAGGCCGGCGTTTTTGGCTTCACCCTTCACGTTGACACCAGCCAAAAACGACCAGAAGTGAAGGCAGCAACAGAAACCGAACTGAACGAGTTGAGGCTTTATTACGCGAAGATGCTGGCAGAAGTGGGGGGAATTGCCTGTTCATTTAACGCTACTGTATCCGAGAAAACGGTTCACGAAATCCCCGCTATGGTTAAATGGGCTCAATAACATGCGGATATTGTCCACACAGTGGTGTTCGTCCTATTCCGCTCCCCAGAGTTAAGCGGTGACTTTGATTTTTTTGTAAACGGG
>CP070652.1:5231822-5274957 GCA_020354645.1 Deltaproteobacteria bacterium | reverse complement strand
GGTCCGATGTTTCTCTTCGCTCTCCCGCAGTGCCTCGCCGGCCTCCTTTAGCTCGGTGACATCGGTGGCTACCTCCAACCGCACAAAACGGTCATCCACCCACTTAATGGCCCGATCGTAATTCATGTACCACTTGTGCGTAATTGGATTTTTGCCCTCCCATACACAAACTCCGGTTGGATTCCCCTCGGCATCAAGCAGTTTATCGTTGGTGCAATGACTGCAAGGTTCGGAATTGTTGTGAAACACTTCCCAGCATGCCCGCCCGACAAGATCATGACCGAAAGCATCTTTCATGTGTTTGTTCATGAAAAGAACTTCGTAAGTCTCCATATCCGCCACGTAAACATCGGCATCGATACTGTCCAGAACCGTGAGGAATCTTTCATGGGCGTCCCTTAAGGCTTCTTCCGCCCGCTTTCTAACCACGATTTCATGCTTTTGGGCTTCAAGTGCCCCTCTCAATTCCTTGCGCTGCATGACAACAGTTTTGAGGGCATTAGAAAAACGCAGGGAGATAAGAAAGGCTTGAGAAAAAATAAAGATAAAAAGACCAAAGGGCACAAAAAGGCCGGTTCGTACGATCCTTTCAACGTACATCATGTCATTTATCACCATAAGAAATAAAATCATAAACCCGCTGAAAAATATAAATGCTTCGACATTTTTCTGACGTAATGCAGCGATTACTACATAAAGACCATTAAGTAAGGCGATTACGGTGATGATGTGATATATATAAAGAGTATGCGTAAAAATCCTTGCTGGAGTTAGGATCACAATACATGAAAAGGCAATACTTATAGAAACTATAACTCTTGTGAAGCGTTGCGAAAAGCTCCGAAAAAGAGATCTCATAAACAGAACAAAGGCGGGAATTGCAAGATAGTAAGAGCTATATTCAAATTTAAGCATTAGCTCCCAGCTCATATTTGGTAAAAGATGAATGAGATACCTTTCTCCGGTGGTAAGAATTCTAGTGGCAATCAGAATGCAGAATAAACCGAAATAAAAAGTCGACCGCTCTTTTCTTCGAAGAATAAACAGACCAAAATGGTCCAGGGCGATAATAAAAATACTGCCGAACAGAAATAGGTCAAATCCAACGCTTCTTTCTCTTATTTTATGTATTTCTTCTTCATCCCCTAGCTGGATAACCTCCCAGTCCCCACCTCTTCTGTGATGGAAATTGGATACCAGAAAAAGAATTTCCACTTGGTTTGATTCAGTTTTAAGATCTACTACTTGAGGGCGATGACGTGGAATTGTTGTTTCACGATTTTTGCCTGGCACCCCTACCGAGCAAATCTTTTTACCGTTTGCATAGACTTTGGATGCGGTTGCCAATTCTAAAAATTTTAAAGCCAGGGATTGCTTTAGATCTTTAAGTAAAAGCGTCAAGCGGTATGTAGCAAACCCAGTTCCGGGCAGCTTCTGTCCTTCTACTGTATAGCCCTTCCAAAAACCCGGAACTTTAATGAATCCGGTTTTCCGGGGCAAAGCCGCGCCGGAAAAATCTGAAGGTTTTAAAAGTTGTTCCCAGTAGAACTCGTATTCACCATTAAGGTTCACCGGGCCATCTTTATAGAAATCCCAATCGCTCAGGTCAAGTATGCCCTTAACCGCTTGAGGAGGAATTTTTCCTGAAAAATTCTGACGGCAGGCCGCAGTTACTGCAAAAAGGAAAATTAATGTAAATAGAAGATATCTTTGTAATTTGAATTTCATAGCTTTTTGCAGCTGATAATGAATAGATCTACTTGCAAAACCATTACAGATTGAGGCGTATCGCAGTTCCGCTCCGGGCAGAAAAACACTCCGGCGATAAAAAAAGCTGCTTTTAGAAGAGGTTGAAAATCGAAGAGATATTTTAAAAATTCAATATGACATGACCGTTTATATGTCAATAACTAAAGTAGGGTGAAGGGCCGGGCACAGGGTTGTAGCGACTTCATTTTGACGCAGGCTGCCATGTTCCCTGAAGATAGAGGGGGCGCCAGCTGCTCAAACAGGCGGGTGACTTAACTTGAGTAAATAATCCGGTGTTATTGATATCATTTTTCATCCAATACCAAACGAACGGACTTGGCGATCTCTTTCAACACCATCGGCTTCATAATAAACTGTTTGATACCCAGTTTCATAGCGCTTTCTTCCGTTATCTGCGGACTGTAACCGGTACAAAGGATAATCGGAATATCGGGCCGGATATTTATCATCGCTTGCGCCAATATTGCGCCGGTCATATTCGGCATGGTCATATCGGTGATGACCAGGTCGAATCTTGCCGGTTGCTTGCGAAATAACTCGAGCGCTTCGACACTGCTGGTTCTGGTCGTCACCTTATAACCCAGACGTCCCAGCATTTGCTGGCCCATTTCCACCAGGGCTTTCTCATCGTCGACAAACAGAATTCTGTCATTTCCGGTGGGGATAGTTTCGCTGCTTTCAGGGAGTATATCTGCTTCTTTTTGAATCCTTGGCAGATAAACCTTGAAAGTTGATCCCTTGCCCCTTTTACTCTCCACGGTTACGGTACCGCCATGGCTCGTTACGATTCCATGTACAACCGCAAGTCCCATACCGGTTCCCATATCTCGCTCTTTGGTTGTAAAAAAAGGTTCAAATAACCGATCGAGCACTTCAGTTGTCATTCCGGGTCCGGTATCGCTGACCGTCAAGCAAAGGTATGGCCCGGGTGTCACACCGGGGATGGGATCCGAAAAGCCGGCGTCGAGCTGGACATCCGTCAAGCTCAGCGTCAGGATGCCTCCTTTGTCTCGCATGGCATGGTCCGCATTTGTACATAGGTTCATTAAAACCTGATGAATTTGTGTCGGATCCGCAAGTACTGCTGATTCGCTATCCAGATTCTGATGTATTTCAATCGTGGTGGGCAATGATGCCCTGATGAGTTTGATGGCCTCCTTTACAATGAGTTTAACATAAACAGGTTTCATTTCCTGGTCTGCTTGGCGGCTGAAAGCAAGAATCTGCTTTACCAGATCTTTTGCCCGGTTACCGGCATTGAGTATTTCTCGTAAATTGCTGTGTAATACTGAGTTTTTATCAGTTTGATGGAGACTCATCTCGGTGTAGCCGATCACGGCACTGAGAATATTGTTAAAATCATGGGCAATGCCGCCGGCCAATGTGCCAACAGCCTCGAGTTTATGGGCTTGCTGGAGCTGTGCCTCCAACTTTTTCTTTTCTTTTTCTGCAAATTTCCTCTCCGAAATGTCACGGGCAACGCCTACGATATTTACTGGCTTTTGTTTGTCATCTCGCAAAAAGCTCGCCGTGATCTCAAGCCATAACGTTGAGCCATCCTTGCAGTATTGCTCCACTTCAACGGTGCGGGATCTTAAGGGATCAGCGATTCCCGACTCTTCTTTTGCGAGTTCCTCCGTAATTATATCCGTAACCAACTCGAAATATGGTGGAGCAAACAATTTCTGCAGCGGCAGATCCATTATCTCTTCCGGTGAATAACCCAGTATCCGTTCAACAGATGGACTGATGAATGTAAGTTGAAACCGATGAAAATCCAATACCCAGATAATATCAGTAATATTATCTGCTAACAGACGGTAATTCTCCTCACTTTCCTGAATTTTTTTGAAAGACATTGCGTTGATAATGCTATTGGCCGTTTGCGAGGCAACCCCCAGCAAAAGGCTCATATTACTTTGCCCCAAAGGTTTTTTTGCTTCAATATTTTCGACCATCAAAATGCCCAGGGATTTTTTTTCATAAACGATCGGCACACAGAGCAGCGAATTGATTTGTCTGTTCTCTATGAAATCCGGGCTGCCCTCCGCGAGGTTTTGATCTGTTTGGCTGGCTTCATTTACTAAAAATGGTTTTTGTTGCTTAACGGGCAGAAATAAAAACTCTTCGACGTCATGATGGTCCAGCTTCTGCCAGGCCTTTTTCATGATATCTATTTGCTCATTTGTGTATCCATAGCTCCCGATGTAAAAACTGTCAAAGTTTTCGTCTTTTGGCAGCATAATGACACCACGATCGAACTTTAAGCGCTTTTCAATGACGCCTACCACCGCACTGATGAGCCTGTTAAGATGAAGTATCATTGAGGTTTTCTGGCCGATCTCCTGCACAAGTACCGCATGGTTGTGTCGGATATTGATTTCTTCTAAGAGGTCTTTGGCAGCATCTCCCTGTCTTTGTAATGTTGACTTTAGCTCTTTCTTTTCAAAGTGACCGGAAAACAGTGATAGCAACAGTATAGAAATACAGCAACTTAGAGTAAAAAGGCCCCATTGTATAAACGGTAATACAAAAAAGAGTATCAACGTGCCAATCACGCTGAGTATTAGAAAATAATTTCGGATCCGTTTCCAGTTAAGGGATTCACTCCTTTCCCAGGAAACGATATAACGGCAATGGGTGTTTCCTTTATGGAGACATTCGGGATGATCAATGTTGGCATACTGTTGGGTGAATAACTTTGCCGCTGATTCAAAACTGCCGATGCGATTTTCACACTGGTAAGGTTTTTCGCTGATTCCTGGTTTTGGCGTGCTGATGATTTCAACCGTATTATGCCCTAACTTTTTCACCTTGGCAGTGGCCCCTCGAGTCATCATGGAGGAAAGTGTTCCCATCATGAGGTAAACCGATGACAGGTTCATTAAACCCAGCGCGTATTGTTTCGGTGCACCAATTTTCTTGGCCGAAACAGTGTAGCGCCCGGCTTCCCTGGCGATATTTTTGTTGCCGGTTTTTGCAACTAGAATTTCATGGAAGCGATCCACTTGGTACTGGCTAAACCAGTGACCCGGATCCTCGACTTCACTTGTGGACATGTCTGCTGATTCTAGCAATATATCGGTGTCAACACCAGGGTAGTACTGATTTAGATATTCAACATAGGTGTTAATGATTCGGCTATTATAAAGCGGCGTAAAGTCTTCGGTTCGAGAGGCGTCCATTTGATTATGTTTCTGCAACATTTTCTGATGTGTCTGTTAGGGAGGGGAATAGCTTTTTTAGCCGTATTAGAACATCCCCTACTTGTGGTTGCAAAGATGATCTGGATCGCTGTCAGCAAAACTACCGGCAATCCCCGTCAACTGCGAGTCTCGGGATTCTCGTTATTTCTCCCCGCAAGATGCGAAAGACATTGGCTGGGGGAATTTTGGCTGCAAGCATACTCAAATTTTCAGCAATTCATACGTAAATTTTAACATATTATTTAATTTGATAAAATGGCTTTATAGACCGATATTTGACTTTGGCGTCGGCAGTGGGTATGAACCATGGAGAATTGATCTAACGTGCAGATTGTGGTTGATTCTGAGGCCGTTTATTATCGAATGGCATTGGGCAACAGGGGCTGAAAGTTACAGCAAAATCAGCTGGTCTTAAGAAGCGTTGGTGTTGTCCATAATCTCTTTGCCGAAGAGCCGTCTGATGTCATCGTAATCAAATTGCTCCGTATCCATCGGATTGACTTCTACGCCATCATCGATTGCGACCTTTCTATCCTTTAGATAAAAAGCGCATCGGCCATCTTCGGCTAAGGTTCTTTCGCATTCCGCGCGATGGTAGCAATTATGGCAAATCATTGCGTTTCTCCTCCCTTAAGTTATCCATATGTAAAAATTGGGGCAGATAAATATTACAGCAATTTTTGTACCACTCGGGCGTAGGAAATTTTATCCTATCATTACAATTGGTTAATTTATTTGCAGAGTCATTGGGGTCGGTTTATTTGACAAAAATTGTCAGCTCATCTGCCCTTTAATGTCACATCAGTATCTATTTAAAAATTCCAATAAAGCCTGGTTGAATGCCGAGGATTGCTCCACGTTGGAAAGGTGCGCCGCAGCGGAAAGTACCACCAATCTTGAGCCATGAATGCGACTATGCATTTCTTCGGAGGCGTCCACCGGTGTTCCGGGATCGTCTGCGCCGACCATGATGAGGGTGGGCGTTTTGATTTGGGAAAGAAACCTGAGATTATCAAGACTCCGAATGGCTTCACTGCAGCCGATAAAGCCCTCCAAGGGTGTGGAAAGAAACAGCTTGCGGATGAGCTGCACTTCAGGTGGATTCTGTTGGAGGTAGCGCGGTGTAAACCACCGTTCCAGGGTAGCTTCTGCGAGCGCCTGGATGCCTTTCTCACGGGCCGTATCGATGCGCTCCTGCCACACCGGTTGCGCTTCCTGGGCAATAATGGCTGCTGTATCGCATAATGCAAGGCTTCGAAGCCGGTTGGCATGGTTTATGGCAAGATACTGACCGATCATTCCTCCCATGGACAAACCGACAAAATGGACTGTCTCAATATTCAGCAGGTCCAGCAGCTCAATGACATCTTCTCCGAGCTGATCGAGGGTGTAAGGCCCTGCCGGGGCTTCGCTGCCGCCATGGCCGCGTGTGTCATAGCGAAGTAAATGATAATGCGATCCCAGCGATGCCATTTGAGGATTCCACATCTCCATGCTGCTACCCAATGAATGGCTCAATACGACAGTCGGTGCATTTTCTTTTCCTGATAGTTCGTAATTTATCTGAATCCCGTTAGCTTCGACTTTCATGATGTTGACTCCTTATAATTAAGTATGGTTGCAGACTCAATGGCTAGCTGTGAAGCCTCACCACGGCAAACCGCGAGGCATCCCGGCGAAGGAGAGTAAATCGGTTTACTTTGATTTTTTAATACCAGAAACTATGTTGTTTATAATTTACGCAGCTAAATTTTAAAAACTAAAGGGCCGGTTTCTTAAGGTAAAAAGCAGATATCATCCCCAGCAAGGAAATTCCGCCGGCCACCAGAAACGGAATAGTAAATGATCGGCTGACATCTGCCAAATAACCTCCTAAAGCCGGGCCCAAGGCCTGGCCGATGCCGAAAAACAATGTAATAAATCCAAGTCCGGCAGGTGCCAGACGCGGTCCTACAAAATCACCGGCGGCGGCGGCCATGATGGTGGGTATACTCCAGGCTGTCAGCCCGAACATAACGGCTGAAAGATAAAATACGAATTTTATTTTAACCACTGCATAAATAATATAGGAAAGCCCCAGGACCAGGTAGGCCAGAGCTGCCCCCCGGCTTCGTCCCAGACGGTCCGATATGCTCCCCCAGATGACGCCACAAAAAATACTCAGTCCGCCGACCGTCGCCCACAAACCACCGGCCCACTCCTGGCTAAAGCCCATTTCTTTGATAAGATAGGCTGCAAAGAAAACCATATAAATAATATACGAAAGGCCATAAAAAAAGTAGACGAGGCCCAGATACCAGACAGCGCCCATTTTGTACACACTCGTCCATTGAAGAGATGATACCTTAACTGAGGTATCGGAAACAGACGGGTCAATCTCCTGGTTATCTGTGCCAACCTGACGCAACCCCTTATCTTCTGGACGACTGCGCACAAACAAAAACACAACACCGGAGATCAATAATACGGATCCGCCCAGGATATACCAGGCAAAGCGCCAGCCCCCGGATCCATAGGAAGCTAAGATGAGTGGAACTACCAGACCGGATATCAGCGTACCTGTGCCGATACCGGCCGATACAATCCCGGTCGCAAATCCCCTTCTTTTCATGGCAAACCATGCCGAACCAAGTGCCATGGCCGGAACATAGGCAGCCCCGTTGCCCAGACCGGTCAGGAGGCGCATGGCAAAGGCAAAGCCGAATGATTGAGCCAATCCGGTGAGAATCATGGTTATACCCATTAGAATCAACGCAAAGGTAATGATGATGCGTGTTCCGAATCGGGCAGCAAGAAATCCACCAATAATGGCCATTGTGAGATAGCCAACAAAATTACCGGTACCCAAAAGGCCTAATTGGGTGTAGTTAAAATTAAGGCCGTCCTTCATAGCCGGCAGGATAATCGTATACGCCATACGTCCAAATCCATGAGCGGCGATGGTGGTTAAAAGTCCTATGAAGATGACTATCCAACCATAATGCAGCTTCTTCTCATTCATACTGGCTGGCCCCCCTTTGATTTATGACCGATTTGACCCGCTCGTCAAAATCTCTTCGGGATCCACTTAGTTTGCGAACACAGATAATTTTGCTAACAGCGAGTGGCGCCTATTTTTAACGTCTCCGGCATGCATTACCACAGATGTGGATGAACTGCCAACCTTTAATGATCTTCAAAATTAATTCAGAAAAATGTCCCATTTATATGAGGGGTCGGGGAGTTTTTTTGACCCTGTGCCTCCAGTCTTTGTTTTTCTAAGCAATTTGGCAGCGGGGGATACTTGCCCCCTCCGCATTCCACCTTCGGTGGCCGCGGTTTCCCCCACTGCCAAATTGCAGAAAAACAAAAGACTTACGACAATGGATCAAAAAAACACCCCGACCCCTCATTTATATAGATCTTGGCAAGAAGGGTGTTTTTTTTGCCGACAAATCACCATAAAAAAAGCGGTTGAAACTTTAATTATTCAACCGCTTTTTACTTCACTAAATGAAAATAAACCTTAGGCTAGACCTCTAATCAGCATAGCCTTATTTATCAAACGCAGGGCAGCAAACAACCCCCCACAGCGCCCATTGACTTGATGGCCTCGGAATTTTTGCTGAAATTTCGGCTTCTATTTTTTGTCTCTCAGCCGTTTCCAATCCTAGTATATCCAAATTTTTGTCAACAGCTACCCAAAAAAGACCTTGATGAAATGCTCTCGTGTCACGCGCTTTTGTACTTAAAAATCGCTCCTCGATGGTCCCCAAATGACATTGTTCGGTACCCAGATTTTCTCGTAAACCGTCACCAAGAAAGACATTGAGCCGATATCCCTGGCAGTTCATTCCATTATTCAATGGTTGCCGGACCCATTTAACAAACATTTAACTGTTCCGTATAGAGGGTTAGGAGCAGGTAAAACACCGACGATTAGTTACCTGGCTTGCTCTGGTTTTTTAGTTTTTTTTGAGTAATCACCAGTTGCTGCAATAGAGCCTGTCGATTCCAGCTAAAAAACTACATAGCGGTCACACTCTTTGATCATCTCTGCATTTTTGGCCTGGGTGGCAAAATCTTTGAATCCAAGTCCCGGTAAATTTCCTTGAAGACCCAAAGAGCGAAAGCTGACATCACACAATTTGATATCGGCCTTCCCCACTAGCATTTCGAATTCCGGTTTTTGGGTGAGAAGCACCCCTTTGCCGGTGAAAAATATGCGTACCTCCTTGCCCTTAATATGGGCAGCACTGGTCAATTTCACCAAATAGTCAAGGTGTTTATCAGAACTAACTAAAATACCTAATTTTTCAGACATGTAAATTTCTCCCCTACTGTTGTTATGGACGGCAAAGCTCGGAAAGTCCCAGGTCGTTTGCTTACCACCAGCAAATAACTTTATCGTGAGAAAAAATATCGTCCACAAGGGTAGCCCAGTTAACATCACCCTTATAGAGCGCCTGAACTTTTGATTGGTCTCCGTTTGTAATAACACTCATGAATTGGTCTACATCTTCATCAGGCTCTGATCGGAGAATATACAGTATTTTCATTGTAGTTACCTTCTAAAATGGAATGATAAGGTCAGCCTCTCTGATTCTGGCCGCCATCTCCTCAATAGTTGCTGGCTTGAAGCCATATTGTTCCACATTCACCGGATTGTTTGAGTAACGCTCGCCTTCCATTTCATCGAGAAAACCCATGTTATCCGCGTAAGCCTCATCCATATTGGCAACCTTGTGATTAAGGACGTACATTTCCACATGGGTGTTATACAGCAGCATTCCAAGGCTGGAGCGCAATCCCTCATATTGCTGCTTTTCGCTGTTTATTATTACGGCTACTCTCATTTTTTTGTTCGATTCCTCCTTAAGCTGAAGTCAACGACCACCCGTGCCCAGCAGGGGGTAGCTTGAATTTTCCCGCCGAAGGCGGGGAAAGGCAACAGCAAATCTGTGCTTTTAATGGTGCACATGCAAACGGGTGCGGAGCACCCGGTTTGTATCGCAAGAAATCATACCACAATGTGGTGCCCAACGTGTACTACAACGTGGCGTTCATTGTCAAGTGAAAAGGAAAATAATGAAAGGAAATATCATCTGGGTCCGGTTGGCTTGAATCTGGTATTAAAATAACTAGTGTATCCATATAAAATTACCGTTTAGCCTCAGGTTCAAGGTGATGTCACCGACTATCTTGATGCCCACGATATTGACTGCAACATTTCTAAATGTTACATTTATAGTTAAATTTGAAAAACAAGACCTGTTAATTTGGCCGTTTTCTCATAAGCGAATTAGATTTCTGCCAATTTAACAAGATCACGGTTCCGGTGAGAACATCAAAACGTTTCGGGCAATTTAATCAAAAAGCGACGGGTAAAAATATATGACACCCTCGGTAGATAAGCTGGAAGATGAAACCAGAATCGCGGCGCGTCTAATCGACTTGATCTGCGATATGACTGTTGAACAGCAATTAAAGCTTTTAAATCAGTTGGATAAAAAGCAGTATAAGGGGGGACGGTCTGATTATCGGAGGAGCCGCAAAATAGCCGTTGATTATGAAGTCCGCAACGAGGTTCACAAGAACTTCATTCAAGACATTAGCGCGGCCGGCGTCTTCATTGAAACTCAAAATCCTCCATCCATTGGAGAAAAGATAAAACTGACTTTTTCACTCGCCAAAAGTAAAAAACCCGTCACCATCACCGGTAAAATTGTCAGGACCGACCATAACGGATTTGCCGTGGATTTCAGGCCAAACTCTAAGAAATGATCAGATGAAAGGAGTTTATGTCCCTTGACGCTCTTTTTGACCGGCCGCCGATGCCTTGCCGTTTTGCCGGAGGGTTTTATCCCAATGGTCAAGGACCTTGTGGTATGTCCGTATGCGATCCACATACTGAACCGGTTCAGCGCCACGAGCGTAACCATGGGGGAGTTTTTTGTAATATTTTTTAAAGCGAAGCAACGGTAGGGTGGATCGAACGTCGGACCAGGTATTCGGGTCTTTGCCAAAGCGGACAGCAAGATTTCTGGCATCTTCTAAATGCCCCCATCCCACGTTGTATGCTGCCAATGCCATATACGTGCGATCCGGCTCGGGTACCTGGTCTCCAATCCTGTCATACAGACCAACCAGATATCGCGTTCCGCCAAAAATTGACTGAGCGGGATCGAGCCGATTTTTCACGCCCATATCCCGCGCTGTTTTTCTGGTCAGCATCATCAATCCCCTGACCCCTGTGAAACTCCTGGCCCTGGGATTCCAATGAGATTCCTGATAAGCCTGTGCGGCGATCAATTTCCAGTCCAGCCCATTTTCATCGGCGGCTGCCTCAAAATATTTCCGATATCGCGGAAGCCGCTGCTGGAGCCGCGTGCGGAATATTTTAATATCCAGATAATCAAAGCTTTCAAGATGACCGTAATAATGCTGGTTGAGTCGCTCTAGCAGCGAAACAGTTGAAGGTCTCATAAACCATTGATTGACGGCATTTCGTAAATGCAAATTTTTAGGATCCATGACCCAGGCCAGACTTAGGCCCTCATCGATAGCAAAATGGACAGCCAGTTCCGGGTAATATCTTCGATTGAGTGCAACCGTGTTGGAGTCTGCAATAGTTAGTGGGATTACATCCTTCCAGACCATCTCCAGGAGTTCCTCGGACTCATAGTCTGAAATGGCCAGCCAGGAAAGTTCAGGATGCTCCTTTTTAAGTGTGTTCAGGCGTTTTTCATGAAAAGCACCGGCTATTACCCAAATGGGTTGACCGGTGAGATCTGCCACTGTGCGAGGGGCGGGACCCGTGAGTTTGCCTATCACCAGCAGTTGCATTTCTTGATAGACCGGACCAAAAACCAGGTGTTGCTTGAGATCGTCCTGAACAATAAAGTTGGCGGCGATAAGATCAGCTTTGCCTTTCAGAAGTTCGGTAACCATGACTTTCTCCCTGTCAATAACAACCAGTTCAAGTTTCACCCCGATATGCTCCGCAAAGGCCTGCACCAGATCATATTCAAATCCCTCATGGCCGTGGGGACCCTCATAGAAACAAGTTCCATTATTGCGCGTAATGACCCTCAAGATTCCCCTGGCCTGAATGGCTTCCAGGTCGTTCTTGAACACGGGCTCATCACAGCTTGCTGCCACAAGAAGCCATGCGACCGCAAAAATTAATCCAAAGAAAATTTTGATGAGATTCGTTGCCATGGATTTATGGTTTCTTTTGAATCGACAGGCAATCAGCAATTAGCGATAAATAATTGAAATTTCGCTTTGTATTGTATGTTCTATCATCGCCTAATTTTACATAGAGCCTGAATCGAATCGTGTTTGATATTATATTTTACCAAAAATCAGTCTCTTCTTCCAATGATTGTTGGCGATGCAATACGAGACACGTGAAGGAAAAGCAGCCTATGATGTGTAATCCATACGGCGGCAGGTTTTAATTTGCTGAAATGCGGGTATTATTGCTATTCGTGCGTGAAAGAAAAACCCATTCTAATCAAAAGAGCCTTTAAAATTTTGAGAGCTCAACGGAATGTCTGTCAATAGTTATACAAAACGACATAAACCATTGCGCAGACATACACCGCGTTCTGCATTTTGACCCAATACGGTAGCTTTAAAATCAACAATTCAAAAGACGAATACGCAATTTATTACGACGCTGTGTATAAACCGATAAAAAGGGATGGGGGGCATCTAGGCCCAATCCCTTTTTATCAGACACGGGGGGGGAGGCAATCGTGCGTTGCAATATATCTTATTTACGCAATAATAGCTTTTTTAACGAATCGGCACCAGTATTACTTCTATCCGGCGATTCTGACTGCGGCCTTCTTCGGTATCATTTGATGCTATGGGTTTAAAATAGCTGTAACCGGTCGCGGAAAGTCTTTCAGGCTCAAGGCCGGCCGCTTCATGAAGAAAACGGACCACGGCCGCAGCCCTTGCCGTAGCCAGCTCCCAGTTACTGGGAAATCTATTTTTCAGAGCCGATCCCACGCTGACGTTGTCGGTGTGTCCTTCGACCACTATGTTTTGACCATTATTTCCCCGGAAGGAATCGGCAAATTCTAGCAGCACATCCTGTCCTCTTGGATTTATGATCACGGATCCGGAGTTAAAAAGAATTTTATCAACAAAGGTTACCTTGAGCTTGCCTTCTACTTCTTCAAGCTTGATAACCTGGGCCGCAAGCTGTTCTTTTAGTCCTGTTTCAATTTTTCTGCGGGTATCCTCCAGCTCCTTTAAGGCCTGGTCCTTCTCTTGAAGGACTTTTCTTTCTTTTTTCAACTCTCCTGTTAGGTTATCGACCCTGTTTGCCAGTTGTAAGTTTTTGTTTTCCAAATCCCTGTAATTTGCTTCCAGGCTATTGTATTTAGCCTGAAGCGATTGGAGATCCTTATCGCTATCTTCTGCCTGCTGACGGGTTTCTACCAGATCAGATTCGAGTTCCAAATATTTGCCTTTAGAAACACAGGCAGACAATAAAACAGCAAAAAGACCAAAAACGATAAGTACTCTCAACTTAGCCATGATAAATTCTCCTTTATTTTCGGTTAGCATTGCGAAACCAGTTGTTAGATGAACAAGGCAAAAAGCATACCTAAAAATAAAAATTGATGTATCTGTCTGAAATTAAATAGGTTATTTGAAAGTTACAATTTGGCAAGTTCGTTTTTTGTCGGGATTTCCCTTCAGGAGCAGTGCTGCTTAGCACCTTGCTGATATTTTTTTATTACATATCAGGAGGTTTTGAGTGCAGGAAATTTCCTTCATATCCATGTCTTTTTTAATAAAATCAAGCACCCGTTGTTGAGATTTTTGAATTGTACGATTATAAGAAAAAAACCGGACTTTAAACAAACTCATTCAAGTCATAGTAACTACTGATGATAAATTGGTATTGCCGATTAAATAGGTGAGCGAACCGGTCATAAATTAAAAAATGCTCAACATGTCATCAAAGAAGGTTCGACTGCTTGATGGTCGCTCCCTTGGTTTTCTTGAGTGCGGTGATCCCGCAGGAAAACCAATTTTTTATTTTCACGGCTTCCCGGGATCGCGGCTGGAGGTGCAGCTGGCAGACAGCGCCGCATTGGGTCAAAACATTCGCCTGATAGGGATCGATCGTCCCGGTTACGGAATTTCGGATGATAGGCCGGAACGCACAATCATCGACTGGCCGGATGATGTGACCGAACTGGCAGACACCCTCGGTATTAATCGTTTTTCAGTTCTGGGTGTATCCGGCGGGGGACCCTATGCGGCTGCCTGTGCTTACAAAATACCCCGGCGGTTGATATCGGTAGGGATAGTATGCGGTTTGGGGCCGATCGATGCGACCGGAGTCGTTAAGGATATGCTCTGGTTCAATCGATTTGGTTTAATAATCGCCGCCCATGTGCCGTGGTTCGTAAAATTGATCATGACACCCCTATCAATCTTATTGCGCCATCACGCAAATAAAATTGTAGCGTATCTATCTCGAAGCTCAAAAGAACCGGATCGCACCGCACTGAAACAGCCGGAAATAATAAACATATTGTCTGATACCTTTAACGAGTCTGTGCGCCACGGAGCTGCCGGTGCTGTCAGGGATACCGCACTATATGCCAACCCGTGGGGATTTGATTTACAGGATATTCAGATGCAAGTGCATCTGTGGCATGGGCAAAGGGATGATATCATTCCCATCTCCATGGCGCGGTATGTGTCAAAGACGATTCCGAATTGCCGGGCGACTTTTTACCAACAGGAAGGGCATTTTTCGCTGGTGGTTAAATACATGGCAGAAATCCTACATCGGCTGACTATTTGACTTTATAGTTGGCGATTGACGATTAAGATACAAAAATAAAAAAGTCTTTCCGCTTTTGGGTCACCATATACCAAAAAAATATTAACATCAAAACGGTTAACGTTTTTTATATGATTAAGGTTGGACCTGCCGGAACAGGTGGTACAAGCAATTTAGAGGGAATACGCAAAGTCGCCAAAATGCGTCTGGATTGCATGGAGGTCGAGTTCACTTACGGCGTCCGAATGCCGGCCGACATGGCCGAGCAGCTCGGGGAACTGACAAGGCAGCTTGGGATCATCCTTTCGATCCATGCCCCCTATTACATCAATCTGGCTTCTGATGATGCTGAGAAAGTAACGGCCAGCAGAAAAAGAATATTGGATTCCTGCCATCGCGCCCATCTGATGGGTGCCAGGAATGTGGTCTTTCATGCAGGTTTTTACCAAAACAAAACTGGTAAGAAAACGTATTCTTTGATAAAAAAACAAATCATTTACTTACAAAAGTATATATCCCGCCAGGGTTGGGATGTTGTCCTTTGCCCGGATGTGACGGGCAAACCATCCCAGTTCGGAAGTGTTACGGAGATTCTAAGTCTGATGAAAGATACCGGATGCGGCATCACCGTGGATTTCGCACATCTTTACGCCCGACAACAGGGGAGCATTAATTATGAAGAGATACTTGATCGACTACCAGGGCAGTTTCACGCTCATTTTTCAGGGATTGAATATGGGCCCAAAGGCGAAAAGAAGCATATAAAAACAACGCGTAAATTCTTCGAACCGCTGGCACAGCTGCTTGTCCAACGAAATCTGGATGTAACCATCATCAACGAATCAACCCAACCCTATAAAGATGCTGCCATGATGAAAAGAGTATTGAACGCAATGCAAAGGCAATAGCAATATACACTGTTTTGGTCGCGGCTGGAAGCCGCTTTCACATATTCATCATCGATCTGTGGGATCACGTTCTCGCGGGAAAGAAATCCATTGAATATAAGAGAGGTGGATCATGAACATTTTGATTCTTTATTTCTCCAAGGGCGGTAACACAAAAAAGCTGGCCGAGGCAATTGCCCAGGGTGTTGAAAGTGTCGAGGGGGTTTTTGCGGTTTTGAAAAATACCGAAGAGGTGACAAAAGAAGATTTTATAAATTCGCAGGGTATTATCGCCGGCTCCCCGGTGTATTTCGGTCTGATGGCAGCGGAACTGAAAAAGATTTTCGACAAGTTCGTCGGTGTTCGCAGAAAAATGGAAGACAAGATCGGCGCCGCTTTTGCCACATCCGGAGATCCCTCGGGCGGAAAAGAAACCACCATGATGTCAATTTTCCAGGCGCTTTTGATCTATGGCATGATCATTGTCGGCGACCCAATGGCGGCTACCGGACATTACGGCGTTGCCTGCGTGGGGGCTCCGGATAATAATACCAAGCAAAATGGCATGAAGCTGGGTCAACGGGTGGCGGAGTTGGCCAAGAAATTAAAATCCTAAAGAAGACACAGGAAAAGGAGGAGGAAAAGAAGAAGATATTATTTTATTCTTATAAAAATTTTATCAATTCCTCCAATCCTATTGCCATGTATACGCTTTGCATGATGAGTATATTTTTTTTCACAAAAAGTATCGGAGACGAATACCCAGAGGTTTTTTTGAAATAATGATGAACCGTTTGAGAGTCAATAATGGCCAAGTGGTCGTTTAAAAAAGCAAAGGGCTTTGATATTAAGGTTGTTAAACCAAACAGTTATAGAATGTGGGAAGAATGTGAAAGGTTGGAGTACAAAATTTTTCGCGCATGTGGATACATTCCGGTTTCCAAAGATAAACGGCTTCAATTTTTCAATGCCTATAAAAGAATGGAGTTTATAGCCGCCTACACTCGTGCTGGGAAAATGCCCCGTGATGATAAGCAGCTTCTCGGCATATTAAGAATTATCTATCCCGCAAACACCAATCAAATGTTAAATGAAATGCTGCCGACACTTCGTCAAGCCAGAAGACTTGAATATTCTCATCAAGATGCTTTGGCGAATACTTCTCTTAAGCCTCCTTTTGAGGACAACCAAACTCTCTGGCTCTATGCAGACGCATATGATCTGGCAATGCATTTAAATCCAAAAAAGTGTTACGATTGGGCTACGGTTGGCGTTACCCAACAGGGTCAGGAAAGAAAAGTCATCAATGGCATATTTGCTCGGGCAGTGACTCGGACCTGGGCGCAGCCACCGCTGCGGTATTGTTTTATAGCGGTGGATAATGAGGTTTACAGCAGATACAAGGCAAAAGAATCGAAGATCTTAACCCTTGGTCCCTCGGTGATGTACTGGGGATCCCCTACGGTTCCAATCCTTATTGACTTCCATAAAATAGCGAAAGGAATTCAGAAACTTCTTATCCCAGTGTATCGCTTAAAAGGGTATCTGGGTTTAAGCATTTAATATTAACCACAAAATTATTATTTTAAGTGGATTGTCTATCACTGAAACACAATGGTCGATTTCGAAAGATAATAAATATGCAAAGCGTGTACACGAGATTGAGGACTTCAGAATGATCGAAATTAGAACTTTCGATGGAAATTTCAAAGAGGTCCATAAGCTTATCAGAGCGTCTTGGCTGGAAGACTATAGAGAAAAGTATAAGCAGCCTGTAATTGACTATTCATCAATTGACTTTCTTGAATGGAACCTAAGACGACCCACTATCGATCCGGATCTGGTTCTTGGGGCATATCACAAAGGCAAATTAGTAGGCTTTGTAGCTTGTTTACCGCATACTCTGAAATATAACGATCAAACATTAAAAGCCGCTTCAAGTTCTTTTTTTACAACCCATATTGACTACAAGGGACAAGGAATTGGAAGATTAATTATTACAACAGGACTGCTAAAAGGCATGGAAAAAGGCTACGATATTAATGTATTCGTGCCTGACGAAGGTCATTTAGTGGAGAAATTTATCGAGAAATTGTCAGCCGAGATAAGTCTGAGATTTCTCAAATTACATAGATTCACTTTTTTGACCAAGCCGTTGAATAAGAACAGGATTAAAGATCTTGCAGATCTACCCATATATCAAAAAATTGCATTAAATATCATAGCTCCGAAGAGGACCAGGAAAAGTAAAAAATCATATAGTTTTGACCATAAACATGACGTAAAAATAATCTCTCAAATGCTCGAGCGACAATATTCTCAAAATACGCTGTCAGTCATGTGGACGGAGGAATTGCTGCTATTTAATTTGAAAAGTGAAATCTCTGACACGTTTTTTTTGAACAGTAAGGATAAGGGTGCCTTGATAAATTATTATAATATTGATGTTCTTGGCAGCACCGCCTTACAGAAGTCCTGGATGATGACGATGATTGACAATGTTTGTTTTGAAAACATGTCCTTTTATGAAAAGCACAAATTTGTCAATGATTTCAGTTATGACCAAAAAGATAAGGGATCATGTTTGATTAGTATCCCTACGACGCCTATTTTCGATCTCAAGCCGTTCTATTCCAATCTTTATTATCCAAGTGGCAGATACCACTGGTTTTGTATACATGATTTTAATCATAGGCTCAGGGGTCCAGTGAACATAGGGCATCTTTTTTTTCGATAAGTTACTTGAGATTTTCTCGATGATGGGCTTTTTAGGTTGACTTGTTCTCAATTCCGAACAAAAGAAGGTATAAACATAATGTTTTTACAATGCGGTTAAGTCCGCAAGAATTTTTCAATAAATGAGAGGAGAAATGAACGCATTTGATGTTGTCGTCATCGGTGCCGGCAACGGCGGTCTCACAGCAGCCGCAAAATTGGCACAGAAAGGGCTAAATGTCTTGCTGCTCGAAAGGCACAATGTGCCGGGGGGATGCGCAACCAGCTTTTGCCGGGGACGGTTTGAATTCGAGGTGGCATTACACCAGTTAAGCGGATTGGGCACGGCGGAAAAGCCCGGCCTGTTGCGGATGGAACTGGAACAGCTCGGCGTGCTGCAAGACCTGGAGTTTGTGGAGATTTCCGACCTCTATCACGTGGCTGCTTCTGATGGATTTCGGATTACCCTGAAAACCGATCGTGCGGAAACCATAGCGGTGCTCCAGGACAAGTTCCCCCATCAAAAGGATGCCATCCAAAGATATTTTGATTTAATGGCCCGTTATGCCAATGACATGATCAGCACCTTCATATTTCGCGATCCGGAAGCATCGCGCGACAAGTACCCTTGCCTTTATAAATACGCACTTCAAAATTCCAAAGCAATTCTGGATGAATTCTTTTCGGATCCTTTACTCAAAACTATTCTCTCCTTGTACTCGGGTTATTTAGGTGTACCGCCCACCCGCCTGGCATTTGCCTATCTGGCCATGCTCTTTTTCCAGTACATGGAATTTAAACCGTATCATTTAAAGGGCGGTTCTCAGGCATTATCCAATGCGATTTTAAATAAGTTCCTCTCTGATGGCGGAACGGCTCGATTCAACTGTGGTGCCAAAAAGATCATCGTTGACAAGGGACAGATAAACGCTGTTGTTACCGATGATGACGACGAAATTACCACGAACTATATTGTATCCAACGTATCGCCGGTAGCCACATACAATCATTTGATTGATCCTGCCCAGGTACCCGCAGCCACATCTGTTGAAATCAAAGGGCGCAATCTCAGTACGTCCGCATTTACGCTGTTCATCGGATTTGACTGTGAACCTGATCAGCTGGACATCACCGAAACCACAAATTTTCTAATAAGCACCACCGATATTTCAGACGGCATCCGCGACAGAATGAATCGGCCTGATATTCAGGACGATTTTATGCTTCTCAGTTGTTATGATATAAGCGATCCGGAATTTTCTCCGCCCGGAACATGTCAGGCGAATGTTGTAACCCTAAAATACGGTGAACCCTGGCTGCGAATACCGCCCCGCCGGTATCATGATGTTAAATTCCGGTGTGCCGAATCAATGTTGAAGCGGGTCGAAGAAATATATCCGCGGGTCAGAGACCATATTGAAGAGATTGAGGTCGCTACTCCCTTAACCCATATGCGGTCTCTCGGTCATCCATTCGGCGCCATATACGGTTATGAAACACTCACAAAGGATTCGTTATTTTTCCAGCCGGGGCGTTACTCTCCGATCCAGGGACTCTTTTTTGCCGGTGGGTGGACAGGAGACCAAGGTTTTGAGCCGACATTGCGATCGGGCATATCAGCGGCAAAGTCTATTATCCGACGGCTAGGGGCGGAATAAGAAAGACGCGCTTAAGTTCTGCAGGGGCTTTTGTTCGAGACTTTTAGTGAGGAACTGAAGGTTTCAGGTGTCAGGTTTCAGGTGTCAGGGACCTAGGAGCGCAGTTAAGCTTGACGGGTTGTTTCCCAAATATTTTTGAGCAACAGCCCTTTGACACCTGACACCTGAACACTAAAACCTGATATAAAAACGATTAGGTGCTCTAACTAGCTCTGAGCCCACGATTTCCGGATAATCCGGCTTAGGAGGATGCTGTGCGAAAAGGAATATGGCAGGAGTTTGACGGATACCAGGATATTGTCGAAGAAATCAAAGTAAGTCGAAAGCTGGGGGGCACGGTTTCGTCCGCCATGGTTTCTGCAGAGGAATACATCCGTCAATTGCATCCGGATCGGTTGGAACTTTGTGTCAGCGATATTATTACGGAGACCCCATCTACTAAAACGCTTCGATTGGTTTCAAAGGATAACTATCTGCCGCCTTTCATGGCCGGCCAATACATTGCCCTGTATCTCGAAATCGCCGGAATCAGAACATCCCGCCCCTATAGTATATCTTCTCAACCCAACCAGGTCGGATATTATGATATTACCGTCCGACGTGTTGAGAATGGGTTGGTGTCCAATTATTTGCTCGATGTGGTTAAACGCGGCGATACGCTCATCAGCTCCGGACCGGCAGGCAATTTTTATTTTAATCCGCTCCTGCATAAAAAGACCATGGTGTGCATCGCCGGCGGCAGCGGGATTACACCGTTTATGAGCATGATCCGCGAGATAATTGAATGCGCTCTGGACCGGTTGGTATACCTTTTTTATGGCAACCAAACCATTGATGATGTCATTTTTGGTGCGGAGCTGAATCGTATCTCGAAACGATTCGACCACATCCACTACATTCCGGTGATTGAAGAGCCCTCAAGGAAATATGAGGGGGCCTGCGGATTTATTTCCCGTGATGTTATGCGGGAGGTGCTCGAAAACATCGAGGATAAATCCTTCTTTATCTGCGGCCCCCAGGGGCTCTACGATTTTTGCCTGCCCCAGATCCAGGAAATGGGTGTTCCCGGGCGCAAAATAAAACAGGAAATGTATGGTGCTCCCCCCAACATCTGGCAGTATCCCGGGTGGCCACATGAGGTCCACCAAGATGATGTTTTCACCGTAAACATTAAAAATGGGAAACAGCTGACAGCCAAAGCCGGTGAACCGCTGCTGGTTGCATTGGAGAAAAACGGGGTGGTTGTGCCATCATTGTGTCGGTCCGGTGACTGTAGCATGTGCCGATTAAAAATTCTTTCCGGAAAAGTATTCCAACCAGCGGGCGTACCGGTGCGAAAGTCTGATAAAAAATATGGCTACGTCCATTCATGCGTATCCTATCCCCTGGAGAATCTGGAGATTCTGATCCAATAGCCAATAACAGCCCGTGCAAATTCACTTTAAGGTTAAATATTTCTCTTCAATTCCATCTCCCTCAATTCCCGCCTCAGAATTTTACCGACCGCACTTTTGGGGAGTTCATCCATGAATTCAACAATTTTGGGAACCTTATAGGCGGCCAGTTTTTGCCGGCAATAACCGATGACTTCTTCCTCAGTAAGTGTCTCGCCCTCTTTGACGACGATAAACGCTTTAACCGTTTCACCGCGGTACTCATCCGGTACGCCGATGGCGCAGGCCTCCAGTATTTTTGGGTGATCAAAGAGCACATCATCGATTTCAACTGGATAGATATTATAACCGCTTGCGATGATCATGTCTTTCTTGCGATCAACAATTGTCAGATAACCGTCTAGATCAAATTTTCCGATATCACCCGTATAAAGCCACCCATCAATGAGAACTTCCGCTGTTTCTTCCGGTTTTTTATAATATCCCATCATGATTTGAGGACCTTTAATGGCAATTTCACCGATTTCTCCGATCTCGAGCTCTTTGTCCGGGTTTTCCACATCCATAATTTTAATGTCGGTATCCGGCACGGGGATTCCGACTGTTCCCGGTTTTATGGTTCCTCCCCAGGGCGTTACAGTTGCAATGGGAGCTGACTCCGTTAAGCCATAAACTTCACACAATGTGCGGCCGCTGAGCTCTTTTAAATCCCTGATGGTTTCTGATGCCAATGGGGCCGCGCCGGAAAAGAATCCTTTCAGGCAGGATAAATCAAGTTTTCTGAACTCCGGATGAGCCAATAAACCTACGAAAATGGTTGGCACGGATGGTAAAAATGTTGGCTTATACTTTTTGATGATTTCGATATTAATCTCCGGTTCGGGTCTGGGAACCATAATGTTTTCCCAACCTTGCCAGATAATTAAGTTTTGAATCGCGGTAAAACCCGCTATATGAAATACAGGAAAATTTCCGACCAGTTTCTCTTCACCGAGTTTCAAATCTGGAAACCAAGCGATAAACTGCTGAACGTTACAACTCAGGTTGGCATGGCTCAACATCACGCCTTTACTGATACCGGTCGTACCGCCGGTATAGAGGAGGGCCGCAAGTTCGTCCCACCTGCTCATATCATCTATCGGTTCCGAGGCAAATATATCGATCAAATCATTGAAAACCAATATGTCTTCTGACGGTTCGACTTTGCGATACATGTCCTTTTTAATAAAGGGAAAAAGTTGCTTTTTAGGAAAGGGAAGATAGGTGTTGATATGACAACCGATGATTTTTTCCAGCTGAGTATTCGGCTTAACCTTTTGCATTCGAGGGATAAGAAGTGTTAGTGTGATCACCAGCTTTGCCTCTGAATCGTTGAGCTGATACGCAAGTTCTCTTTCGGTATAAAGGGGATTCACCTGCACGGTAACCGCCCCTATGCGAAAAATTGCCAGATTGCTGATAATAACCTGCGGTATATTCGGCAGGCATACCGCAACCTTGTCTCCAGGATGGATCCCCAAATCTAGCAGCGCCCTCGCAAATCGATTTACCAGCCCCTCAAGTTCCCGGTATGATATTTTTTTGCCCATATAGTTGAGGGCCACGTTTTCAGGAAACCGATGGGCGGTCCGTGTCAGAGCTTGTGAAATTGTGACCTTTTCGTAGTCCAAGGTTTTCTTTACATTTGATACGTATGACTTGTACCAAAACTTTTCCTCCATTCTATTCCCCCTTTCCGCTTGAAAAGTTTATCAACGGTCTTGTATCTTCTTTGTCCTCGCGGACTATCGAACAATATGATTCAATCGTTCAAGAAGTTCTTCGGCCTCTGCGATGATATCATCGATGACCTGTCGGACGGATTTTATGTTATCAATCAAACCCGCTACTTGACCGCAGGCGATAGGCACGGAATCTGTATCTCCGGTATCGTAGGCAACCTGACCTTTATGCCCTGCGACCTTTGTAAGGATTTCTTCAAAGCTTGCGCCTTGCGCCTCGATCGCAAGACACTCCTCTGCCAGTTTATTTTTCATACAACGAACAGGATTTTGGATAGTAGTTAAAAGCAGGGCTGTATCCGTTTCCGAGTTTTGAACAATTCGTTCTTTGATGGCGGCATGGACCGGGCATTCTTTTGTCGCCATGAATGCTGTCCCCATCAAAACCGCCTCGGCTCCCATGGCCAGAGCACCCAAAAATCCTCTGCCGTTGCAAATCGCTCCGCCGGCAATAACCGGTATGTCCAATGCCGCTATGGCTTTAGGGATCAGAATGAATGAAGCCACGTTATCATTGCCAATATGGCCTCCGGAACCGAATCCAACCATGGTCACCGCATCAACGCCAAGCTTTTGGGCACTCAATGCATAGCGAACCGATGTGAGCTTATGAATCACTTTGACCCCGCCTTCTTTCAACATCGGCATGAGAGGTTTGGGACTTCTACCGGCAGTTTCAACCACTCCCACGCCTTCTTCACATACTACCTCACAAAAGCGGAGCGTTCTTTCCGGCAGTCCCAACTCAGGAACCATGGACAAGTTTATGCCGAATGGCTTGTCTGTCAGCGTGCGTATCTTTTTTATCTCTTGTCTGAGATCCTCCGGAGTTTGAAAACTTTCGGCGGTGATAAAACCGATGCTGCCGGCGTTGCCAACGGCAGCTACAAACTCGGCTCTACTGATCCACTGCATGCCTCCGCAGAGAATCGGATACTCAATACCCAGCATCTCCGTTATTTTGGTTTTAAATTTTGTTCCCATCGTATACCTCTTCCCCGTTATTCATTCGTTAATTTTATCAGCTTTACCACAAGCAATTGCTTTGCTGCTTTTCTTGAATTTCACGTTTAAATATTCTTTTTGATTCTAATGGATTGCAGTGGTGTGATGGCCGCCAAACCCCTCAGCGCAACTCCTGGCTTTATAAATTTCGGGTTCCACTCCTACTTTATCAGGGCTCGTTTGATTCAAGTTTAATAATCGCATTTAAAAATTACATCACCAAACAGCGTAAATTGAAAATTGGTTTGTAAGGCTTTCCGTTTTAGTTTTTTCCTGTCTAATTTGAAATTTAATTTGTGCATCTTTGTGTGACAATTCGGGCATAGGGCAACTGTGTTCTCAATGTTATCTTCACCGCCTTGTGAAAGCCAAACAATGTGATGAGGTTCCAGATATGGCTCTCCCATCTTATCTTTAAACGGGGCCGGTTGACCGCATAACTGGCAGATGCCCTCAGCTCTGCGTTTGGCTAATTCTGCCACATAAACATTTGCCTCAAAAACGGTTGAGAGTAAATTCCTGGCACCGGCTGACTTTCTTGAACAAATGGCCCTCTTGAGAAGTTCCTTGTCAGACAACCGCTTGGCAATCCTTTGTCTTTGCTTCTGTTTGGTGAGGTGGACCGTTTCCGTTATTGGCAAAATTGATGGCTGATTCACCATTTTGAGTGGAAAAATCCAAACCTGGCGGGCGTTGCTGTTTATGTCGGGCTGTTCTTCCTGATACGGTTCTCCAGCCAGCTCGACCGGCCCTTTGAAAATATAGTCGCCCTGTTTGAACACTTCGAAAAGAAAAATGTCAATTTCATTGTTTCGGGATTCTACCAGGGTTTTATTTTGGGCATAATCAATTCTTTGATCACCTTCCAGCCCCATGCCGGTAAAATGAAGCACATCATTAATCCACCTGCCTTCATAAATCGACCGGGTGTTATCTAAAACCGTAACGAGAGTATTTGTGCGAAGCGACCGTCGCATACCGCCATGAGGGCTACATTTGAATATATCCATCAACTGACGGTTGTTAATCACATCGCCAGGATTAAGCCCGGGTTTAAAACTCAATTTGATCCCTCCTTATCGCTTCCATTCGCAAATACGGTTACGTATTTAAAATCAAGCTTTTCAGTGTCATTCGGTGTTACTCACCTAATATTAGGTTGTGCTGGAAATCTTCCGCAATGAAGCTCCCCGCAGCAAGCTGCGGGGTATCAAAGCGGAATTGCGCCGTAGCCTAACCCGCCTACGCTCTGGAGAGCTTCCGCCTTCGTCAAGACTTCGGCGGGACAGGTCGGCGCGGTTCACCTTGCCCTTCAGCCCTGCAGCAAGCTGCAGGGTATTCAGGCGAAGGCGAATAAAACAAAACCCCACATCTCAAATGAGAAATGGGGCCGGTAGAATCGTTACATATTCTCTCCCTTCTCTAAAGGCCTATGCAAATATCGCACTATCCTGACGGAATGTTTCAAAAATATTGTAAATTGTCAAGGTTATTAAAAATATATAATAATATTAGGTATATATGTTTATTGTTAGACCGCCTTATAAAAGAGGCGATGGTCCCACTTTCACGTAACAATTTGGCTGGATATTTGAAGGGTTTTGCTTGACCCAGTCTTAAATTGATGCTACTGGTTTATTCAGCGCAAGTAGGCATATGGATTTATGTTGAATCCAAAAAAATTCAACCTCCCCTCCATTGCTTCCTTGCGCTTTTTTATGTCTGAATTTCATCTATCAAATCAGTACAGCGCATATCGTCAAAAACTGCCGCGAGTGGTTCCGCTGAATTAAATTAGATTTTTAAATCAAAAGTGATTTCCTTGGTTGACTCACACCATCTCAGATGGTATGCGACAATACAGCGCAAGGAATCGGCTAACCGTAAGGCGTCGAAAGGGTTGAAGACGCTCAACCACTTTGGATTTCCTTGCGCTACCTCACCTATTTTTGAACTTTCCATATTTTCACTGTTTACCCCTGTGGAAAAAAGAAAAAACAAAAGAAACCCGCATAGGCATAAATTTTCCGTCGTTAGGATAGGAAAAAAAGCTATGGGAAAAATATATCGTGTTTCCGTAAGCAGCCTGACCGCGCTTATCCTCATGGTTGGTTGTTATAAAATGGCAATATATGAAAATCAAAAAAACCTTATGAAATTAGAAAAGGGAATGCCACGAGAAGCGGTTATGAACGTCATGGGAAAGCCGGACTACCTTGACGTTTATCAGTCCCTGTACGGCAATACTTTGGTAATATTGTATTATTATACACACCGGAAACGTTTTGATGGAAAGGTAACCAAGGATGAATGCACACCGGTTGTTATCAAAAATGAGAAGTTAATTGGTTGGGGTGATGATTTTTATCAATGGGTCCAACGCCGTGAGAAAAAAGTGAACCACCAGTAATGTAAGAAGCTTTAAGACAATCCACAAAAAAATAAGTGGCTCAAGGACGAGCCACCTCGTTGAGGCGGTGATGCCAGCAGCCTTTACAAGTGGGCTGCTCTTTAAAAAAATGAGGAAAGATGATAAAAGGAGGGCGTTGAAGGAACCTCCCTGTTATTGTGACCTTTTAGCATCATGAATACAAGAATCAATAGGGTCAAGTCGTTGTTTTAATGATATAAACGCGGTAATTCTTCAGTTTTTCAATTGAAAAAAGTTATAAAAAGTCTCCTCTCAATTCATTTATGGCCGAATAAGCTTTAGTTATTGATATTCATAAATTTCATACTCCGTAGGAGTGCCCAGTAATTCATCGATTTTTCTCTGAATATCAGCTCTTTTTGGTATTTGAAACCATCTTTCCCAATCCGCCCGTGATTTCCACTTTGCGATGACCAGACATTCACCGGTTTGATCGATCCGCTTGAGGGTTTCCCCGGAAATGTAACCGGGTTGTCCGAAAGTTGCAGACCGGAGCTGATCGATTAACTCTTTCAACTCATCGAATTTTTCTTCCGGCGCCTGCCTTTTTAGAAGAACCATGATGGTCATGTTACCTCCTTATCGGGGAAAATTCTAAAAGTTAACCGAAATGAGTCGCCCCCCGCCTTAAAAGGCGGGGCCTGCAGGGAAGCCAACCGGTTAAGAGTTCATTGTTTCAGATATGTATTCTGGTAATGAAAATGCCTGCTATAATTTAACAATTTTATACATCTTTATACCGTATTCTGAAAAAAAATCAAATTTTATAGTGATTCTTAAAATAAAGTTGCGGTAATAATTCCAGCGGGTTTATAATTCAATTAACGCAGCGTATCCCACAGATTCCAGAAGCGAGGAAACGATTTATTGACACAATCCTCATTTTTTATCTTCACGCCGGGCACATTCAATCCTATCACAGCAAGTGCCATGGCCAAGCGATGATCTTCATGAGATTCCACCATGGTTCCATTGAGCTTTTGGCTACCGTGAATAATCAGCCCATCCGGTAATTCCTCGATACGGCTTCCCAGTCGATTCCACTCCAAGGCAATAGCTTTTAACCGATCGCTTTCTTTGTGCCGAAGATGAGAAACATTTCGTATAACCGTTTTGCCCCTGGCAAAAAGGGCAACTGCCGCAAGCGTGGGTACCATGTCAGGTATGGTGTTCATATCGGCATCAATCCCGCAAAGTGACCGTCCGTTAACGGCTACCTGTGACGATCCGCTTTCTATGCGGCAGCCCATTTTCCCAAGAATTTCGAGAAACCGTATATCCCCCTGGTGTGTTGCTTTGGGGTTGATATTGTGAGTGATTATGGTGCCGCCGGTTACGGCTGCAGCGGCCCAAAAATAGGAGGCGCTCGATGCATCCCCCTCAACGGTGAACCGGCAGGAACGATATTTACGGCCGGAAGGGATCCTGAAGTAACGGTAATCTTCCCGAATCACGGAAACCCCGAAGCGCTCCATCACCCCAAGGGTAAGATCCACATAGGGCCTTGAAACCATGTGCCCATTGACCTCGATCTCAATATCTTTTCTGGCATATGGGCCAGCAAGCAGCAGAGAGGAAACAAATTGACTGCTCTGATTTCCCGGGATGATAACTTTCCCTCCCGGTATGCCTTGGGCTTGAATGAGCACCGGCGGATATCCTTTTTTGTCCGGCCAGGAAACTTTCACATCCATTTGGGCAAGGGCGGTGACTAACCCGCCAATCGGTCTCTCGTGCATCCTTTGGGTGCCGGTAAAGATGTATTCTCCTCTGGAGAGCGCCGCGGTGGAAAGGAGAAGACGGAAAGATGTTCCAGAATTGCCCAAAAAAATTTCCTTCCTGCGATCAGAAGAGAAAAATCTTCCTCCGACTCCCGAGACTTCCGCACAATTGCCTTTTAGAGCGATGCCTATACCCAATTGACGGAGAGCATTGACGGTATATAAAGTATCATCACAGATCAGCAGATCCTTGAGCAAGCTTAACCCTTCAGCCAGGCCTGCTGCAATCAGTGCTCGGTGGGAAACACTTTTTGAACCGGGTATCTTAACGTTCGCATAGATGGGCGGCCTTGTTTGTACCTGTTTCATTATTTAAAACCCGGTGTCTATTATCGATTTAGGTTTGATCACTTTTCATAAGAAGCTGCTTGACAGCCTGAGCCATGGTACTGAAGGGGGGATCCATTCCTGTCCATAACCTGAACTGTTCCGCTCCCTGTTGGATAAACATGCTCAAACCGCTGATCGTCAGGCATCCTCTGTCTTTGGCCATTTTTAAAAGCTTGGTTTCGATGGGATTATAAATAACGTCCATCACGAGCATGCCCTGCTTCAAGATATGCTCGGGGATCACGCAGGCATCTTTGTCAGGGCTCATTCCCACCGAGGTAGCTTGAATCACAATATCTGCAGTCACCGCTTCTAAGTCATCCAGGGCAATGTACTGACAGTTAAGAAAATCAGCCAGTTCTTCTCCTCGCTCCCGCGAGCGATTGGCCACTTTGAGCGTGACGGCCTTCTGTTTCAATATATATCCTATGGCTCGCGCCGCCCCGCCGGCCCCGACCAAAATACAGGCTTTACCGGAGAGCTGGGCCTTATCTTCCAAAGCTTTCAAGGCTCCCGCTGCATCGGTGTTGTAGCCGATCAGTTGCCCGGCATCATTGACGATCGTATTGACAGCACCGATCATCCTGGCCAAATCATCCACTTGATCAAGGTATGGAATCACTGCCGATTTATAAGGAATAGTGACACTCATCCCGCTCACCCCCAAACCGCGCACTCCTTGCATGCCCCCAGCCAGATCTTTTGTCTCGAATGCAAGATAAACGGCATTCAGGTCGCTGGCCTCAAAAGCGCTGTTGTGCATGGTGGGGCTCAGGCTGTGGCCCAAAGGGTAACCCACTACCCCGTATATTTTTGTATTCTGATCAACGATCACGGCGTCAGTATGTCCAATATGATCTTCATTTCAGTGACAGGTATTTGTCCATCGGCAGACTCTTCCCCAGCTTCCAAGGATGCAAAAGCCACATACCCTCCCATCAAGTGGGAAAAAATTCGACTGGCCCTTCCCAGCGGCCCCATACAGAAAGCGATGATCGGAATTTGTAAATCGTGAGCTTTGGAAATCAGTTCGATCACCCGCAAATTATCTGACCACTTTTCGGCCCGGGTGACGATCTTGACGACATCCGCACCTGCGGTGACACCATCTCTGAGTATTTTCTCCAATTTCTGCTGTGAAGGCGTCCCGAGCTGTATGTGGGAGGAAATCACAATACCTGACTTTTGCTTGGCAGCAAAAATTTTTTTCCGCCATTTAACAGGCAACCATGATTCCACATCCACCAGGTCTGCACCCTTTTGAAGGGCCGCAAGGATATATCTGGTATAGGTATCCGGGTCTGTGCTACCGCTGCCGCCTTCCCTTTTTGAACGATAGGTGACCAGCACCGGTTTACCGGCTACCTGGATAATTTTATTTAAATCAAAGGAATCCATCAGATCGAGTCGGATTTCCAGCATATCGGCCAAAGGGTTGGCACGCAAAATCTTTTCTTGGGCCTCGTCTGTATTATCAGCTATAATCGGGATGCAGATCATCACTTCCTACTCAATATTGTTCCTGAGCTTATTGAGAAACTTCTCCATTTCTTCGTGGTCTCTACCTTTGATGATATGGGTCAGATAAGCCAGCTGTGAATTAATTTCTTCGATTTGCCTGATTGTAAATGGATTGAACATAATCTCCGTCAGCAGATGATCGTCTTCCGAGAGCAGTCCCTTGGCAATAAGGAGGTGTTTTCTAAAAGTGGAGCCCGGGGCCTTTTGCTTTTTCATGCAGGCCGTAAAAACCATCGATGAAGCAAAGGGGATTGATAGAGAATATGCCATGGTTTTGTCATGTTCCTCAAAAGTGTATTCGAAAATATTGAGTTTAAGGCTTTGATAGAAATTACGGAAAAATGATTTTCCCTCTTCATCCGACTCTTTGATGACAATAGCATTCTCATTCCTCAGGTCTCTTATGTTGGCAAAGGTGGGCCCGAACATTGGGTGTGTGGAAACGAATCTTTTCCCTAAATCTCGGTAGTACTCAGACAAACCGGCTTTCACGGAGGCAATGTCTGAAAGGATGCAACCTTCGGGCAGATGGGGCAATACATCCTCAAAAGCCTTGCGGATATCAGTCAGACAAACCGCATTTACCACGAGCTCGGGTTCAAACATCTTGACCTCAACCAGCTCAAGAAGCCTTTTAACATTGAAAAAGTACTTGAGTTTTCTTCTGTCTGTGTCATAAACAGCCACTTCGTGGTCAAGACACAACTCTTCTACCAACCAGGCTCCCATGTGGCCGGCACCCATAATGAATATCCTCATGCAATTTTCCTTTCCTTATAACAGCCCATCAATCTGAATTTACGCGTAATCTCCTTTACTTTTTCAAGCGCCTTTACAACTTTTTCATCGTTACGTGACCCGATAAAATCAAGAAAGAAAGCATACTCACCCGGCTCATCTGGAATTGACTCAATTCGTGTCAGGTTAATATTTTTTTTGGCAAACACTTCGAGCACGCGAAAAAGGGTGCCCGCTTTGTGTTCTGTAGAGAAAATTATAGAGCATTTGTCACCAGCTTCTTTGTTCTCCTCTTTTGAAATAACAATGAACCTAGTCAGGTTTCTGTCAAGGTCTTCTATGTTCTCTTTCAGAATTTCAAGGTTATAAAGTTCGGCAGAAAGCTTGCTGGCAATTGCAGCAGAGGCTTTTGGTCTTTTTTCTGTCAGCATTTTGGCGGCACCCGCAGTATCGTGATATTGCACGGGATCAAGTTTGTTTCTCGCAAGAAAATGACGACACTGGGCCAGAGCCTGGGGATGGGAGTAAACCGAATGGATCTCTCTGTGATCAGTTTCAGGCAAAGCCAGCAGGCAAAGATGGATGGGGAGTTCAACGGCTCCCACAAAATTAAGGTCGGTATTGATAAGGAGTTCGTTTACCTGACCTACGACACCGCCAAGTGTGTTTTCCACGGGCACAATTCCGTAATCATAAAGCCCGTTTTGGACCCCGTCAAATACCCACGCAAATTCACGGCAAGGTATCGGAACAAAGGCACTGTTCCATATCCTCGAAGCGACTTCACCATAAGCCCCGTGTTCACCCTGGAATGCAATAAGTTGCCAGTCTTTTTGCTGTAGATTTTTGCTTTCCTTGATTATTTCAATATAAATTTTTTCGATAAAATCGGCATTAATTAACCCGGTTGAATTCTTTGTGATCCTCTCAAGAACTTCTTTCTCTCTTTCGTTGTCATCAATCTGGGACTTAAACTTTTTGGTCAACAAAACCTGTTCCATTCGATCTTTTAAGAGTTTCAAAATTTCAGAATCAAGCTGGTCAATGTTCTTTCTGATTGTTTCCAGGTTCATCGTTCACCTCATCACTTTCGAAATTTTTTAATTGTTTGTATTCAAACCGGGTGCTTCGCACCCGGTCACAAACACAACGTTTGGGCACTTGCGTGTCCTTGTTATTCCACGCCTCGGCGGGGAAATCCAAACCATCCCGCGCTAGACACGGAATGGTCGTTGACTCATTGAAAACACTGGGAACATATCTTTGGGCAACAGTCCATCAATGCATTGGCATGGCTGCTCTAATGCAATCTTTTTACCAGCATCTCCAATTCCTTCAATGATACTTCTTCCACGACAGCATTGCCCAAGCCGCGCAGTAATACAAAATTCACCCCGCCCCCTTGTCTCTTCTTATCCCTTTTCAGCGCATCGATCACCTTTTCTCCATCCGGTTGATAGCTGGTAGGTAGCTTTAGTTTTCTGAGTAGTTTCTCGATCCTTTCTGCATCTTCCGAGGCTAAATATCCCTTCTTTACGGACAGCCTTGAAGCAGCCACCATCCCAACACTGATGGCTTCTCCGTGGGTGACTCCTGTCGTCTTCTCGATCGCATGTCCGAAGGTGTGGCCGAAATTGAGCTTTTTACGCTCCCCTTTTTCTTTTTCATCCCGGTTTACGATCGACGACTTCAAGCGCACTGAATCATACACCAGCTTCTCTATCACTGTACTATCAAGTTCAAGCGCCTTCTGATAATGTTTTTCAAGATAGAAGAAAAGATCGGCTTTCCCAATAGCGGCGTGTTTTACAATCTCGGCCAAACCGCATCGAATTTCCTTTTCCGGAAGGGTCTTCAAAAGCGCCATGTCACAGATGACAAATTCAGGTTGGCCAAAAGTGCCGACCATATTTTTATACCCGCCGAAATTTACACCGTTTTTGCCACCAATACTGGCATCCACCTGGGCCAGCAGCGTAGAAGCGACAAAGCCGAACCTCACGCCGCGCATATAGGTTGACGCCACAAAACCCGCTATATCACAAACAATGCCACCGCCGATACCGACTAAAAAGGATGAACGGTTGGCCTCAAATTCGATTAGCTTTCCATATATGGTTTGGATCGTCTGCAGGTTTTTTGACGTTTCACCGGTCGGGATCTCTATAATTTCATGACATGGAAAGTCGTTTTGATAGTAATACCTGACATTGGCGTCAGTGATAACCACTGTTTTATCAACAGGTATATACTTTTTAAGATTTCGCAGCTTTTCACCGATCAATATGGTTGAATCACCGGTGGTGCCCTGAACTTTAAAGACCTTCACTGGCTTAGCCCCGCTCTTCAAACATTGTTTACTTCAATGGATTCCATTGACATCATTCATGTGGATACGCAGTGCCTGCAATCTCCGCATCAAGCTAGCAAACATTTCCGGCGGCATGGCCTGATCTTTATCGCACATTGCTTCAGACGGATTATAATGCACTTCGATGATGATGCCGTCGGCACCGGCTGCCATGGCGGCAAGACTCATGGGTTCAATGATACTGAGCCGGCCGGTTCCATGAGAGGGATCCACAATGATGGGAAGGTGCGAGATTTCTTTAACCGAAGGTACAATGCTCAGATCCAGCGTATTCCGGGTGTAGGTCTCAAAGGTCCGAATACCTCTTTCACACAGAATGACGTTGGGATTTCCTTCCGCCAGGATGTATTCGGCACAGTTGAGCCATTCTTTGAGGGTTGAATACATTCCCCTTTTCAGAAGTACAGGTTTTTCAACTTTTCCAACCTCCTTGAGGAGAGAGAAGTTTTGCATATTTCTAGTGCCGATCTGCAATACATCCGCATATTCGCATACCCAGGACACATCCCGCGGATCCGTAACCTCGGTCACCACCGGTAGCCCGGTCTCTTTCTTTGCTTTTTCAAGAATTTTTAACCCTTTGAGCCCAAGCCCTTGAAAATCATACGGTGAAGTTCTCGGTTTGAACGCACCGCCTCTGAGCATATTGGCGCCGGCCGCTTTCACTTTCTGGGCGGTTCTGATTGTTTGCTCTTCACTCTCCACACTGCAGGGTCCGGCAATCACGACAAAATCCATGCCGATTTTTACATGACCGACAGCGATAACCGTTCGTCTCTGTTTGTCACCGTTCAAGGCTGCAAGTTTAAGGTTCGTCATTTTGTAATTATCTCCTCATGATTTTTCTATTTTCGATTTCGGGTAACTGCAGTGTTCCAGGCCTATGTTTTTCTGCGGGTGGTCGTGTTTGATCTCAAATAGTGATCCGCCAGGACCACTTTGACCATCGCCTCAAGTACCGGAATAATGCGCGGCAGGGCGCAAACATCAAATCTCCCGGCGAACTTCAGCTCAGCAGAACGGCCGAGCCGGTCGACCGTATTCTGTCTGCGGCCGATGGAGGGAATCGGCTTTACGGCTACTCTCATAATGATTTGGTCTCCGTTGGAGATCCCCCCGAGGATGCCACCTGCGCGATTTGACAAAAAACCGTCAGGTGAGATGGGATCATTATTTTCCGAACCCTTGAGCCGTGCTGCTTCAAAACCCGCCCCAATCTCCACGCCCTTGACCGTGCCTATGGACATGATCGCTTTTGCCAGATCGGCATCAAGCTTGTCAAATACCGGTTCACCAAGCCCGGCCGGGCAACCCGAAACCCTGATTTCGGCCACCCCTCCCAGGGAGTCCCCGGATTTTCCGGCATCCGAAAGAGCCGCTTGCATTTGCTCCGATGCCAGCGGGTCAGGGCAATAGAGGGGATCCTTGCCGATGTATTCCAGCTCGATGTTTTCAACCCTTACCCCACCAAGTTCCAGGGTAAATCCCATGACCTTCACCCCCAGGGGTTCCAGAATCTTGCCGGCCACCACCCCGGCAGCAACCCTGGCCGCGGTCTCCCTGGCGGAGTATCTTCCGCCGCCGGTGTGATCAAAGTGACCATATTTCTTAAAATAGGTGTAATCGGCGTGTCCCGGTCGAAAAAGCTGGCGCAATATTTCATAGGGCCGACTGTCTGCGTCTCGGTTTCGGATAAAAAGCGTAATGGGCGCACCTGTGGTCCGGCCTTCGAAGACTCCGGCAAGGATCTCAACCCGGTCCTCCTCGCGCCGCGGGGTATCGGAAGATCTTTTCCCGGGCCTGCGCCGTGTCATTTCCATTATAAAATCTTGCGGCGACAGCTTAATCTGAGGAGGACATCCATCAATCACCACGCCCACACCCTCTCCATGGGATTCCCCAAATGTGCTGATTTTAAAAATAACGCCAAATGAACTTCCCGCCATGGTCCTATCTCCTGGCTTTTTCGGGTAAATTGTTAATGATCAAATCGGCAGTCTCCTTTAGGGTAACGGTGCTGGTATCAACACTAAAGTTACTGGCCCGCTCATAAAAAGGGGCCCGGATGGCCAGTATTTCCGTGATCTCTTCTAATGGATCCGCACCGGTCAATGATGGCCGGACTTTACCCCGCCGCTTATCTATGGTCATCCGCTTTGCCAGCACCTCGGGTCTCCCGTTGAGCCAAACTATCCAGCCGTTTCTTTTCAAAAGCTTTACATTTTCCGTATCCATAATAGCCCCGCCACCAGTTGCGATCACCTGGTTATTTTTCTCGGATACCTCTGCAATCAGAATTTTTTCGATCTCCCGGAAATGCCCCCAGCCTTTTTTAGAAATTATTGTCCCAATTGTGCATCCGGCATTTTCTTCGATCAAGATATCCGTATCGATGAAATCCTTTCCCAGCTTTCCGGCAAGGGCTTTGCCAACCGCGGTTTTACCGCTGCAGCGATAACCAATTAGTACGATATTCATATGTTCACATGCATAGGTTTAAGACACGAATTTTAAATTCGATCATAAATCATTCACCGAACAGAAACCCAATAAAAAAGCCGTGGGCAATGAATGCCCACGGCTTGCAATCTTAAACGATTGTGAATCAATCAATCCATGGGCATCCTCTTCCCATAAAAATAAAAATAGAAATAAAAGTTTTGCCAGGATTGACTGTCTGTTTTGTTTCGCATAATTTTACCTTTCTGCAAATTTAGCATCTAATCGAGAATTTTACCGGTGTCAAGCTAAAAATTTGCCAACTTATTTGCACCCCTCTTTCTTGTGCTTTTTCGCCAAAGCATCCAGGATCTTCTCGGGCGTAACCGGAAGTTCCATGAAGTCAATGCCGATGGCATCATAGATGGCATTCACAATAGCCGGTGCCGGTGATAGCTGGGTGCCTTCCCCGGCTTCCTTGGCCCCAAACGGCCCGATTGGATCATCGGTTTCCACTTCAATGGCCTCAATTTCCGGCATCTCCTGAAAGGTTGGAAAACCATAGTCCAGAAATGAAGGATTCATTACCTGCCCTTTCTCCACAATCACATTTTCATAGAGGGCCTGACCCATCCCCCCCAAAACGGACCCTTCGAGCTGCCCTTCTACCAGCATCGGGTTAATGGGGCGGCCACAATCATGGGCCGTCACCATCCGTAAGAGCTTTACCCTTCCGGTAAGCAAATCGACCTCAACTTCGGCCGCCTGGGTCATAAAAGAATAACTGGGCGCAAAATTACCATTTTCTTTAAACAAGGTGGTGGGCTCGGTAGCCGGTGCCATCCATGATCCTCTTCCCACGATAGGCATGGGAAGATCCGCATACTGATAAGCCTTCAGGGCTTCGGCGAATGTCAATCCTTTTTCCGGAGAGCCTTTAACAAAAATCTTGCGATCCTTGGCCACCAGATCGTCAGCGCTGGCCTCCAATTTATCGGCTAAAAAATTGTAGAGCTTTTGCTTGACCGCGATGGCCGCCAGTCTTGCGGCATTTCCGGCCCTAACCGTAACCCCGCTGCCGAAAGTTCCCGGGTCCAGGGGGGTGATACCGGTATCGGCCGCCGTAATGCGGATATCCTCAAGGGGCACACCCAATTCCTCGGCGACAATCTGACTGATAACTGTTTCTGCGCCCTGACCGATATCGGCGGCTCCGGACAGTACATTTATTGCACCATCCCGTCCCACCTGGACCACCGCACCGGAACTGATATGACTCATATTGCTGACCCCGCTGGGAAATGAAGCACCGGCCAACCCAACCCCCCTACCGGGTGGTAGCTTGCCGCGCTTGTCCTTCCAGCCAATAGCGTCGGCCGCTGTCTTAACCGAATCGGCAAATCCGCAGGTATTGATGATAAATTTAGCCGGATGGGGCTCGCCGGCATGAATACTGTTTTTTATCCGAACCTCGGCCGGATCAAGCCCTAAACGCTGGGAAATCATATCCAGCTGCCGCTCAACGGCAAAGCGTGCCTGGGGGATACCGTGTCCCCGCATGGCACCGCCCACGGGTTTGTTGGTATAGACATGATAGCCCTCATAGAACAGATTGGGCACCCGGTAAGGAATCATAAGAAAGAAACAGGACAGCGCGATCATAGTCGGTGCGGTACTGTTGTAAGCACCGCCATCTGCGTGCGCTTGAAATTTTTGTGCCAGAATCGTTCCGTCTTTTTTCATGCCGGTCTTGACGGTGATATACATGGGATGCCTTTGCCGAGTAGAAATGAAGACTTCCTCTCTCTCGTACACGAATTTAACCGGCTTACCCAGATGCATCGCAAACCAGGCGGCACAGAAATCCTTGGCGAATAAATCAATTTTTTGACCGAACCCGCCACCGACCTTGGGCTTGATAACCCGTACCTTGCGTTCCGGAATCTGCAGGGTATTTGATAAGTTTCGTCTTAAAAAAAATGGTATCTGGGTTGAGGACCAGATGGTGAGTTGCCCATTTAACGGATCGAATTGGGCAAGTGCTGCATGCGGTTCGAGGGGCGCATGATTGACGGCTTGGGAGTAGAACTTATCCTCAAAAATAGCGTCACATTCTGCAAACGCTTTCGCAACATCACCGAATTCTTTTTTTATGGCAAAGGAGGTATTGTATTTAACGCCTTCATGAATTTGTGGAGCCCCTTCTTTTTTGGCTTCCAAAGGATCGAAAACAGCCGGAAGCTCCTCATAATCCACTTTGATCAGCGCCACGGCTTCTTCTGCGATCTCGGGATCAATTGCGCAGACGGCCGCCACCTCGTCTCCTATGTAACGGACTTTATTCTTGGCCAAGGCATACTCATCTTTTGCCATGGGTACAATTCCATACTGCCGATCGGGTATATCCTTACCCGTTACGACTCCCTTTACACCCGGCAGCCTCTCTGCCTTGGAAGTGTCAATGTTCAGAATCTTTGCGTGCGGCAGAGGACTCCTCAATATCTTTCCATGAAGCATCCCCGCAAGGATAAGATCATCGGTAAATTGGGCGTTTCCTTTTGCTTTCTGGGCGGCATCCAGCATGGGTAGTCTTGCGCCGACAACGTTTAATTCTTTTTGCATCTATACCTCCTTGCCTGGTTACTCCGTGACACTCATGATAGCTTCAACGATTTTTTTATACCCGGTACAACGGCAAAGATTACCGGCCATTTTTTTCTTTATCACTTCTTCTGTCGGATTATGTTCTTGGTCGAGTATCGCTTTGGCGGTCAAAATCATACCTGGGGTGCAAAATCCACATTGAAGCCCCCCTTTTTCTACAAACGCGCTTTGTATTGGGTGTAAATCACCACCTTCGGACAGGCCTTCAATGGTTAAGATTTCCTTGCCAATCGCATCTACTGCCAGCATTAAGCAGGACAAATAAGCCTCTCCGTCGATAAGTACCGTACACGCCCCGCAGGCCCCCAGATCACAACCGCGTTTGGTGCCCATTAACCCCAATTTTTCCCTTAAAACTTCCAGAAGTGTGGCGTGGGTAGAAACCAGTAGTTCATAGGTATCGCCATTGATTTTGAGTTCTACTGCCCGTTTCATTTTATTGACCTCCTCTTTGCGTCATCGACAACACGTTGGAACAATAATCCCATCATTCTTCTTTTATTCGCCGGAGAATAAACAGATGTTTTTACCGGTTTGGCTTCCCCGGCTGCCAGCCCGGAAGCTTCTGTTATGGTAATTTTATCCAGTTTTTTTCCTTTTAAAAAAGCCTCAACCCGTTGCGCTCTCAATGGCTTTCGATCGACGGCCGTAAAAGCAATCCGGTATTCTTTTTTCTGCTCCGATGCCCAAAAGGCTGTTCCCACAATCGGAAAATCGATGCTGTCTCGGTTGGCAAATTTTTGATACCTGCAAATGCCAGTGACAGACTCGGCGGGTATAATAATTTCGGTCAGGATTTCTGCTTGGTTAAGCCTGAGTGGGGTTTTGCCATCTTCAGAAAATAAATCCTCGATGGGAAGCTCTCTTGATCCGCCGGGTCCCGTTATCGCAATTCTAGCGTTCATCACCAGCAGCGCCGGTGCCATATCACCGCAGTACGTCGAATAGCAGGTTTTCTTTTTGTTCAACACGTGACAGATCTCTCCGCCCGCCTTGAAGCATGTCGGCCTTGAACTGCGCCACCACTGGGATTGATTAAAATACATACAACGGTTTTGCTGGCAAATATTTCCGGCCAGGGTCCCCATAACCTGATGATGATAGGAGCCCACTGAAGAAGCCGCCTGCGCAAGACCGGGCAAGTTTTCCATAACCAAAGGTGTCATATACAACCGTTTAAGAGGGGTTAGGGCACCCATCCGAACATCACCGTTGTCCTGCCGTATAAAGTCCAAGTCCCCCAACCGCTTGATGTTTACCAGAACGGGCGGACGTTCAACTCTGTGTTTCATATTTACCAAAAGGTCGGTTCCCCCTGCCAGGATTTTTGCAGCCGGCTCATTTTGCAGAATGGAAACAGCTTCTGAAATTTGCTTTGGTTCAAAGTATTCAAATTTTGGTAACCTCACAGCGCTCCTCCTGTTAAAATATCCTTAGAACTGCTTTCAAAACCTCTTTTGAACCAATGTTGAGAATTTTTGTCCAAAAGCGCTTGGCGAAGCGGAGCGCGTGTCCCGCCGAAGTCTGATCAGACGAAGGCGGATAAAATCTTGAACTGTTTGAGGGCGTTCGCCCGAGTTTTCAAGATTTAGCGCAGCCAACTTAGCGCTTTTCAATCCGCCAAAGATCTATAGCGGACAATAAGGCGCAAACCGGTGAAAACGAGGTTTTGAAACTGCTTCTAGCCTACCCTGGTACAGGCTAAATTTCCATATTCCATCTGGACCGAAACATTCGATAAATAGGAATGATGGAATATGGGAACACGGAAATAATGAGTCATAAATTCGGAGATGATTTAGTTTCATATTATGAAATACTGTTTCATAATTTTAGTTTCTATGATAATCCCGGTCCGATTGTCAAGTTGAAATTTTCAACAAATCGGGTTAAAAAATTTTGATATTGACCTTTAAAAAATCCTGATATAAATTTCACAATTTAAAACTTATATTCACATTATGAAACTAAAAGGCCCACAAGTATCAATATACAAAGTCCAGGCATTGGAAAGAGCTTTGGACATACTCGATTGTTTTAGTTTTCAAAATAAAGAATTGAGTCTTTCGGATGTTGTATATCGTACCGGTCTCAATAAAACAACTGCCAAAAGATTAATTTCGAATCTAACCGCCCGCGGTTATCTCCAGCAAGACCCCCAAACAAAAAAATATGTGCTCGGAATGCGTCTGTTTGAATTGGGCGGAATTGTTTTTTCTTCATTTTCTTTACGCCAGGCAGCCGCATACCCAATGACCAATCTTCAGAGTGAAACCGGTGCAACTGTATTATTGGGGATCAGAATGGAGGATCAACTGGTTTATATCGACAAGCGCGAAGGCCAAGGAATGATCCGTATATCATCGGATATCGGCTGGCGCCGGCCTTTACACTACGGTATGCTGGGAATGGTGTTGCTTGCCAGCCTCGAGCCGGGTGATGTTAAGCGGATCCTGAAGAAATATCCATTGGAAGCACATACGCCGTTTTCGCTAACCAATGAAAATGCATTCAGCCTGCGTCTTGAAAAAATTCGCGATCAAGGTTACGTTCTGGAAAAAGAAGAAGCAGTAGAGGGTGTTATCGGTATTGCCGCTCCCATAAGGGATTACACCCGACAAGTCGTGGCGGCGCTGGGTATCGCGTTACCGGTTGGTTCACGCAATCTCACTAAAGAATTGGATGGAATTATAGAGTTGGTGCGAAAGACATGCGATGCGATTTCATCCGATCTGGGATATCTGAAGATATAACCGTTAGGCAGGTTCAGCGGTTCATAGGTTATAGGGGTTCACGTCGGCGCTGAACCTTTTAATACCTATGATCTGACCAGAAAAGGGACTCCAAAATGAAGGATCTAAAATCATTATCCCTTGGACAAGTTTTAGAAAAAGCGGCTGGCGAAGTACCGGAAAAAACGGCGGTGGTGGACGGCAAAAAGAGGATAATCTACAAAGAGCTGAATGCCATGGTCGACGCCCTGGCTGTCGGTCTTGCTGAAATCGGATTCAATAAAGGAGATCGGGCAGCGATCTATATGAAAAATTCTATTGAGCTCATGGTTGCGTTTTATGCATTGCAAAAGCTGGGGATCATCGTCGTATGGATAAATCCGATTTATCGCAAAACCGAAGCAGAATTCATTCTTAATAATTCAGAGGCCAAAGGAGTTTTTATTTTCAACGAATGGGATGGTTACAATTATCTCAATGACATTCTGAAACTGCAAAAAGAATTATCCAATTTAGAACTCATTATCGTCGCAGGAAACGGCCGCACCGAATCCGTTTATCCCTTCTACGGTTTAATGGACCAGGGAGTTGGCAAGACCCCTCCTTCTGTTTTTATCAATCCGGGTGAAAATCTCTCCATGCTGCTGTATACTTCCGGCACCACAGGGTGTCCCAAAGGAGCCATGATCACCCATTCTGCCGCTGTCAGGGCCGGATGGGAGTACTCCTTGGGGGTGAATGCAAAAGCGGACGATATTTTTATCGGCTTTCTTTCCATGAGCCATTCTTATGGTTGTGGGGCAATTCTGATTCAGCCCATCTTGCTCCAATCTACCGTTGTGCTGATGGATAAATTTGAAGTTGAGAAAGCCTTTCAAATTATTGAGCGGGAAAAGGTTACGCTGCAATTAGGTGCACCGCCTCACTATATCCTTGAGCTAAATCATGAAAAACGACCGAATCATGACCTTAGTTCTCTGCGTGCCGGCATGATTGCCGGAATGATTGCACCGGAAGGTTTAATAACTCGGGTGGAAAAGGAGATGGGTGTATACCTGATCTCCTTCTGGGGGGCCTCGGAAGTCGGCCCTGGCCTGGGGACCATGTGCCCCTACCCTTCTTCACTTGATATTCGAGAAAAATATATCGGCCGGCCGATTGCCGGAACCCGGATGCGGGTGCTTGACCCCGCAACCCATCAAAAATTGCCGGATGGCGAAATCGGAGAGTTAACCCTTTCCGGATGGCATGTTATGAAGGGGTATTGGAAAAATCCTGAAGAAACCCGCCGACAGATTATTGACGGCTGGCTTTTCATGGGAGATCTTGTCTCTAAAGATAAAAACGGATTTTTTAAAATTTACGGCCGCACCAAAGACTTAATCAATCGCGGGGGGTATAAGATTTACCCATACGAATTGGAGTCATTGATCATCAATCATCCCAACGTAGATCAGGTTTGCGTTGTGGCAACTCCCAATCCGGTATTGGGAGAATCCATCTGTGTCTGTGTGATTCCGAGCCCGGCGGAAACAATTACCTTAGAAGAAATCCGTGAATTTATGAAAGATAAAATTGCTCCCCATAAATTACCCGATGAGCTTTGCATCGTGAATGATTTCCCGAAACTTTCGGGTGGCGTGAAGATTAAAAAATTCGGGAAAGGCGGCCTGGCCGAACTGGCCGAAAAAGACGCTAATCGAGAACGAATTCGAAAGTGACGCCTACCGTAGGATCGTGTCCCCATCACCGCCGTTATGCGCTAGTGTAATGTCCCATAAATAAATTTCAAAATTCATTAGAAGGTTTGAAAGGTTTTTGTGAGCGCCATTGAGCATTTTGGGATTAAGATGCCAGCTGAAGCAGGGCGTAAAATCCGCCGGAGGCGGATGAAAATCAAAAGCTTTCTGAGT
>CP070652.1:5225097-5231722 GCA_020354645.1 Deltaproteobacteria bacterium | reverse complement strand
CCTTCTTCACATTTTGAAAGACCGCGTCATCGGTGCCGAAATAATCGACCTGAACGGAATGATCGACAATCAGATCCACCGGAACCAGCGGGTTGACTTTGGCGGGATCTCCGCCCAGGGTTTTAAGGGCATCCCGAATAGCCGCCAGATCGACAACTGCAGGGACACCTGTAAAATCCTGCATCAGCACCCGGGCCGGATGAAAGGGGATCTCGACCGGCTCGTCATATTTTTTCTGCCAGCCGGCAAGGTTGCGTAAATCTTCTTCCCTGACGATCCGGCCATCCATCTTGCGCAGCAGGTTTTCGACCAGGATACGAACTGAAAACGGGAGCCGCTGGATATCCCCAAGACCTTTTTCCTCTAAAAGAAGGATATTAAAAAAATCAAAACGTTCTTTTTTGATTTTCAGATGGTCAATAAAAGCTGCCTTTTTCATAACGCCCCCTCTTCAATTTTATTCAGTCAGCAAATGTAGCGCTTCAAGTGGGATTACAGCAACATATTGTGAAAGTCAATATATTGAGCCAGTTCGCTAAAATATAAAATATCTTCCGTATCTTTGATGTCAAGCTTGGAGGTTGAATAACAGGCTGCCGATTTGGTATAGACGTTTGAACATCATTCGTGTTGCTATCTAGGCATAATGCCCTCAAAAGGAGCTAAAGTACGGATCATAGGGAGGATTAAAAATGAATCTGCTTGATTCTATCGGATCTCAGAATATCGAACGATTGGTGCAGTTCAGAGCGAAACCGAATGCGGATCTTCTGACCGCGATTGAGGAAGCGCTGGAACTGGAGGGAATCAAGGCCGGGGTGATTGTTTCCGGTCTGGGAGCGCTGAAGAAGGCCGTTTTTCGAAATCTAAAATGGTTTCCCAAAAAATACCCGGTGACCCCAAAGGACCGGCTCTATCTGGAAGTGGAAAAGCCCATGGAGCTGGTGTCGTTGATGGGGTGGATTGCGCCCAAAAATGGCGGTGGTGTGGAGATTCATGCGCATTTTTCGGCCTCTACCGTTGAAAATGAAAGCATCGTTACGCTAGGGGGGCACCTCACACCGGGCACGATTTGTGGAATAAAGGTGGTCATTGCCATTCTTATGCTCAGCGATGCTCAGGTTTAAGCTGCTGAGGATCCAGAAACCCGAACCTTTGACATTTGTTTTGAAAAAAGGAATCACAGCGATGCCCGCGAATAATTACAAGAAAGATAGTATTATAATTGCATCGTCCCAGCTTCACCATTTCATCCGAAACATTTTTTTACGCAATGGGCTCTCTGAAGAACATGCCGAGACGGCTGCATATGCTTTGGTTAAAGCCAACCTTCGCGGTGTAGATTCACATGGTGTCGCGCGGGTACCCATGTACTGCGAGCGTTTACGGCTCGGGGTGGCAAATCCACAACCCCAAATTACAGTTTCGCGAGTTGCGTCCGCAGTCGCCCTGGTTGATGGTGATGATGGTCTCGGCCTCATTGTTGGAAAGAAGGGGATGGCTGAAGCGATTCACATCGCTCATGAGTTTGGCATCGGTCTGGTCGGCGTCAAACATAGCGGCCATTACGGAATGGCCGCGCTGTACATCTTACAGGCGATTGAAGCGGATTGTGTCGGCTTCGCTTTCACAAATGCATCTCCGGCCCTCCCGGTTTGGGGTGGCCGAGACCAATTCCTTGGTACCAATCCCTTCGCCGCGGGCGCGCCGACCGATGATATACCGCCGTTTGTGGTGGACATGGCCTGTTCCGTCATCGCGCGCGGTAAGCTCAAATTCGCGGCCCAGCGTGGAGAACCCATTCCCGAGGGGCTTGCTTTAGATAAGAACGGCCGTCCAACCACAGATGGCAAAGAAGCCTTTGAAGGCGTTGTGCTGCCTTTTGGCGGCGTTAAAGGTACCGCCCTATCGATGCTGATGGAGGTTCTTAGCGGCGTCCTCACGGGCGCGGCGTTTGGCGGAGAAGTGCGTAATCCATTTACCGACCTCGAAGGTCCCCAGGGCACCGGACACTTTTTTCTGGCCCTAAAAGCAGATCTATTTAGGTCTTTTGATGAATTCAAACAACGCATGCAGACCCTGACCAAACGCGTCAAGGCGCAGACGCTCGCCGAAGGCTTTGAAGAGATACAAATACCGGGGGAACCCGAGCAGCGAACGGAGATAGCACGTCTGAAAAATGGAATCCCGCTCACGCTCGATGTGGTCGAGACATTGAAATCAGAAGCCGAGCTTGCGGGGTTATCTTTTCCGACTCTCTGAGGGAAAGATCCAGGTCCATCAACCCAGCGGCCATGGCAGCTTAAAAATACCTTCCGGCCAATCCATATAGAGCAGTTTGGAGACAAGCGCCAGAAATCCCAGGCCGGCCAGACCCGCCACAATCGCCCAGTGCCATTTGGTCCTGGTAATATAGCGGTATAAAACAATGATAAACAGCGTAATACTTAGTGGATACCCAATCAGCCATATAAGGGCGTAAAGAACGATGACCACCGCGACAAAAACAGCGAACCTTCGCAAAACTTCCGACATGCCGAGATCACCCCATTCGGACTCAAGGTCGGCCGCTCCTCTTGCCCTGACCCTGGCGCCTTTACGCGAGTCCATGATTTCCTGAATAAAATTGATTACCGCCAGAATAAAGAGCACCAGGCTGATATATAGAGGAAATATTTTTGCCAGGTAGGCGTAGGAGAATGCTTCGTAAATACCGTATCCAAAGGCAAGTATCACGATTGCCGAAAAAATGAATCGCAGATACTGAAATTTACTTTCCATTGCGCTCTCCGGAAGCTCTGGCTTTAGAAGACTTTCTAGCCTGGTAGAATACGCCCATCGCCAGCGAACCGATAATAATGGCCGCCAGAACGATGACGCCGGTGCGCGTGAGCCATTCAAAACCATAACGTTGCACGGAAATGAAAAGGTAGGTTTCGAGGTTGTCCGAAAGTACATATCCGATCAAAGCCGCCGGTCGGGGCCAGCCGTATTGCTTCATTACCCATCCTAAAATCCCCATGAGTAAAAGGGCAATCAGGTCCCCCCAGCTGCGGGTCGCCTGGTAGCAGGCAAAGGTGATGATTAACACCATGAATGGGGCCAGATAGCTAAACGGAATGACGGTTAAACGCGTAATCGGCTTGGACAGCGCGATGCTGAGGATCGCCCCGAATACGTTTGCCAGGGCCAGACTCCAGATGGCCGTATATATGAGATCAATGTTTTCGGTAACCATCCCTGGACCCGGCTGAATGCCCAGAATCAGCAGGCCTCCCAGAAACACAGCCATGGACCCCGATCCGGGGATGCCGAACAAAAAAGTCGGGATGAGGCCACCGCCTTCTTTGGCATTGTTGGCGCTTTCCGGGGCGATAACCCCTCGGATATCCCCTTTGCCGAATTTCTCACGGTCCCGGGTTGTCTGAATGATGTGACCGTAGGCGATCCAGTCCACCACCGATCCGCCCAGACCGGGCAGAAAACCGACAATGACGCCGATGACACTGCAGCGCAGGACAATGAATTTATGTTTCAGAGCGTCCTTGACCCCGTCCAGCCAGCCTTTGCCGAGGGTAGCCGTTTCGGCGATGGAATGGCCCTTAATCAGCAAATCCACGATTTCGGGAAAAGCAAACAGTCCCAGACCGACCACCACAAGCGGAACCCCGTCCATCAGGTAATCAATCCCGAAAGTATAGCGATATTCCGGTACCGCCGGCGCATCCCCTAAGGCGCCGATCATTACGCCGATGCCGGCCGCCAGGATGCCCTTAATCGGTTTGTTGCCGGACAGCACCCCTACCATGGACATGCCCAGCAGGGCCAGCATAAATAATTCCGGCGACCCGAACGCCAGAACGATTGGCCGGGCGATCGGAATGATAAGGGTTAGCACTAAAGCCCCGAACAGCCCGCCGATCAAGGAAGCCGTGAAGGCGGCGCCGAGTGCCCGCGCCGCCTCTCCTTTCTTGGCCAGCGGATAGCCGTCCATGATGGTCGCCTGGGATGCCGAGGAACCCGGGATGCCCATCATTACCGACGGAAACGTGTCTGAAGTCGGAATGACCGCCACCATCCCGATCAAAAGCCCGAAGGCGCTGTGGGGATCCATACCGTAAATGACCGGCAGTAAAATGGTCATCCCGACAATCCCGCCCAAACCGGGCAGTATGCCAATGGACAGACCCATGACAACGCCGCAGATAAGCATCAACAGGTGCGACGGTTGCAAAACGACAGCCAGAGACTGCAAGACAACGTCCAAAATAACGCTCCCTTACAAATCATCTGATTTTAACGTCATATTTGGTTTCGATCCAATTGATGAGCCAGTCCCTGTCTTTTTTGGGTACACTCAGCACCTTATCGAATGCCGACTCGGCATCTTTACCGGCCAGCTGCGGGTAACCGCCAAGACTCTTTTCGACGACTTCCTTAAATTCCGGATCGGCAATCACTTTGGCAGCCGCATCTCTATATGTTGCAACGATATCCTTTGAGGTTTTTTCAGGCAGCCACATGGCTTTCTGCATGCCGAATCCGGCAATGAAGAACGCTTTCCAGGCATTAAATCCAGGTCCGGAAGGTTTCTTGCCGTAAAGCATCTCGTAAGCTTCCGGCATGCTGGGTAAATCCGGCTCAACCGGATCGCGAACGATGTTTCCGTTGGCGTCCAGTGCACCCCAGCTCATCAAAGGGATGGCCTTGCCCTGCTTGATCAAAGGGCGCACGTTTTTGATATAGGCCGGCGTGGTCTGATAGTCGACGTTGACCTCACCTTGTTCGAAGGCCACCCGGCCGGGGCCGCGCCCCTTGTAGCCGAAAACGGCTTTAACATTCAGACCCAGCATTTCAAATGCCAGCAGGGGGATAATATCCAGCGATGTCGCCCCCTGGGAGGCATATTGCATCGGTTTTTTAAAACCCTTGAGATCCTTGACCGATTTTACGCCCAGATTCGGGTTGATGTAACACACACCGCCCACGGGGGTGGCAAATACGATCTGATATTTTGAGAAGTCGTACTTTACCTTGGGATTTTCCAGAAGATAAGGAAACGATGTTGAACCCGATGAGCCGAACACGGTCAGTCCGTTCGGTTCTGCCCGCGTGTGAAAAAAGTTGCCGCCGATGATACTGCCACCTCCGGGCATGTTTTTAACCACTACAATCGGATTCCCCGGCAGATATTTTTGCAGAAACGGGGAATAGAGCCTGGCCCAGACATCGCTACCGCCACCCACGTTAAAAGGAATAATCCATTTGATGGTTTTACCCGAAAAATCAGCACCCTCAACCATCGGCACCATTGTTATGGACGTGACCAGAAAAAAAGCGATACCAAGAAATAGAAAATATTTACGCATATCGGCCTCCTTTTGGCTTATGACACCATTATTGTGCGTCGTTCGTTGTTGAAAAAAGCAAAGGATAAAACGAGCACCTTCCGGCGCTATTTTTTCGCAATAAAATTGACGGTAGCTTCCGCCAACACATTGTAATCAAAATCGGCCGCTTTAATCGTATAGACTCCTGCTTTTATTAATTTTTTGCTAACAAATCGACCGCACTTCCAGGTTGTCGCCCATGTACCGGTTTTATCGGCAACCGGTTGCGGATCGACTGCAAAACCGATATCCGACGTAACCCCATCGACAGCTGTGAAAAGGAGCGCCACCTCTTGGTCCGGTTCAAAATTTAGTCCTTTGAGATCGACGGTCGCTGTTTTACTGAGCTCCACCTCCGGTGTAACGACCACCAGTTGTGGGGCAGGTTTACTTCCCCCCGAACCAAAAGTTGCGCATCCCACTAAGCCGACCATTAAAAAGATTGCTGCCATTGCCACCAATAGCTTTTTCATTTTATCCTCCTTTCGTAGTAAATACGTCACATTCTTAAATCCACCAATAAATTGGGTGCAGTTTACATAGTTCATCCGTCCGAGTGCGGATCCATTTAGAAATGGTTTCTTTTTTTGCATGTGACAGTCAACACAAGCGATCACCAACTCGTCGCATTTTACATATTCAGCAAATAATTTTGATGAAATATTCGAGTTAGCGTCCATCGTGCGACTGTTCGATCGCATTTCGAACTAGAGCAGCGTAAAGATAGACAGCGTGCACGAATTTACCATAAGGCATCGTGATGAAAAGACTAGCCACCACACCAAGGTGCGCGGCAAGCAGGGTTCCCATGGCCGGTGTCTCCCTCAAAATCAGCAGCAGCAATCCCGTAAGGCTAGTGAAAAAAAGCAGCACCTGAAAAGAGACGTCCATACCCAATGCACGGTGGGTCGCAGGTGAGGTGTCCATTTTGCGTTTGAGAAAAAGCAGTCCTCCCGCCCCGAACAGCAATGCCAGGCCGCCAATAGTTCCCAGCATGACGGGCCAGCTCAGGATCGGGTAAGGTGCGCTCAGGTGCAAGAAGTGGTCGTAAATTGCGGCGATGGCCGTAGAGGCAAAACAGAGCAGAAAACCGTAGAATACGCAATGATGGAGCCATCGTCTAATCATGCTGAACCGATCGTCCGGATAGTTGCACCCATGACCGCCACCATCCAGATATTTGAGCTGCAAGACATCCTTAATCGCCTGCGAGTTCGCACGAAGATCGATTAGCT
>CP070652.1:5215709-5224997 GCA_020354645.1 Deltaproteobacteria bacterium | reverse complement strand
CAGCCCGCCTCCCTTCAGAGATAGCTTTGTCATACTCTCTTTTCAGGAGATAGACATTGCCCAGAATCATATGGCCGATGTGCAGTTCATCGTCCAGAGCCTTGCATTTTTCGGCAAATTCAAAGGCTTTCCCTTATAGGTAAATGTGGAGTTGCGGGCAATCACAAACAGGCTTGGGATCTTTGAAAGAGCAGTAATGATTTCCTCTGTCATCCCATCGCTGAAATACTCCTGTCCGTAGCACCTTTGGCCTTAACCACTCTGTGAGCTCGGCCCCTGGAAAAGACAGCACCCGATACACATGCAGCGGCTATAGGGTAGCTCAACGTTTCTTTCTGCAAGCTCGCGCTGAATCTCCACGGCGCAATTCACCGCATCCACCGCGCTGCCAAACTCAGCCAAGAGATTGTCCCCAGGAGCACCCACAACCCGGCCTTTGTACTCTTCGATAAGCGAGGACATCGCCTCTTTATAGGCGGGTAGGGTACTGATAGTGCCCTTTTCATCCTGGCTCATTAGCCGACTGTATTCTTTGACATCGGCACTGAGGATGGCGACAAGTTTGCGTTTAGTGCCTTCCTGAGTCATGGGGGCACTCCCTTTTTGTTTTGGTTTCAAACAGCGTTGGAACCAAGAATAAAAAATGTTCAGAACAATGCGCTGTGAGAAGTGAGACCTGGATCGCTTTGAGAAATGAATATGCGCTTCAGGTTAACAAGAGCAGGAAATCAAAGCTGATTTGTGATCGTACACCTCAAATAATTGAAAAAAATCAAACAAAATAAATCCTGCTGGATTAATTTTGTGCGCACATTTATATGAAGGATCTAAAAAAAGAAGTGTCTGACAGGTTGCCTTATGGTATTAGAGGAAAAGACGGAATTTTGCTAATCGAACGTGAAGGCACGCGTGATGAAAACGAATGATCCGGTAATACGTTCACAAGACCTTGGTGATGCTGATTTGCAATATCTTTTTTATGACGGAGACGGACCGACGATTATTTTGCTGCACGCCACTGGGTTTTTGCCCTGGCTGTGGCACCCCATCGCCCGGGAACTTTCAGGTTCTTACAAAATTATTGCTCCTTATTTTTGCGATCACCGCGAAACCGATCCCACAAAAGGCGGACTGAGCTGGATGAAACTCGCTGATGATCTTTGTCAACTGTGCACAAGGCTCCAAATCAAGCGACCCTTTTTGGTGGGGCATTCCATGGGGGCTACCGTTATGGCGATGGCGGAGGCCGTTTATGGTCCCAAAGCGGCCGGCATCATACTGATAGAGCCTATTTTTTTACCCCGGGATTTTTATAAAATTCAGATTGCCGTGGAAGATCACCCCCTGGCCGGCAAATCAATCAAACGGCGAAATTTTTGGAACAACGCATCAGAGGCCAGAAACTATCTGAAATCCAAAGGGCTGTTTAAAAATTGGGATGATGAAATGCTCGATCTCTACATCAAATACGGAATGGTGCCGGGTGAAACCGGAGGTTTGCAGCTTACCTGCCCACCCCAAAAAGAAGCATCCCTGTTCATGGGAGGCATGCCCTATGATCCCTGGCCCATGCTTCCGAAGGTATCGTGTCCCGTAAAGGTTATTGAAGGACAAAACAGTGCCAACCGCAGTGTCATCGATCTAAAAAAAGCCGCCTCATTGTTTCCAAGGGCCTCCTATCAGCTGATTGCCGGCGCCGGTCATCTGATACCGATGGAAAAACCCAAAGAAATGGTTGACATCATTGCGAAATTCTTTGCATACATTATTTGAGCTGGGCTAACGCGTGTAAAGATATATCATGGATGTACATTTAAACAAGAAGGCAGGGCCATTTGAGAGCAGATATTGATCCCGCAACGAATACAGCAATCTGGAGAGCCTCGCCAACGCTGAACCGAAAACTGCAGTTGCCATCCAGTACACGATGCTTAGCTTAAATCAAGCAAAAAAAACGACACCGGAGATAAAACGGCGTGCATTTTTTATATGGCATTAAACTGATGGTGACGGCAAACTTTTAAAAGAAAGGCAAAAGCTTATGCACATGGCAGATGCATTAATATCGCCTGCCGTAGGCGGCGCTATGTGGGCAGCCTCTGCAGGGCTGATCGGTTATTGCTCCAAAAAAGTTAAGCAAGATTTGGATGATCGAAAAATCCCGCTGATGGGGGTGGTTGGCGCGTTTATTTTCGCAGCCCAGATGATAAACTTTACCATTCCCGGAACCGGTTCCAGCGGCCATCTTGGAGGGGGCATGATCCTGGCTATCTTGCTCGGGCCTTATGCTGCCTTTCTCACCATGGCCTCCGTGCTGACGGTTCAGGCCCTGTTTTTCGCAGATGGCGGTTTGCTGGCGTTGGGATGCAACATTTTTAATCTCGGTTTTTTTCCCTGCTTTGTCGCTTATCCGCTTATTTACAAAAAAGCGGTAGGTCGTAACCCTGGCGAGGCCCGACTGTTTACAGGCGCCATCATTTCCGCCGTCGTCGGACTCCAACTGGGGGCCTTCAGTGTGGTGCTTCAAACTGTGCTTTCTGGCATATCGGAGCTGCCGTTTGTTACTTTTGTCCTCCTGATGCAACCCATTCATTTGGCCATTGGCATCGTGGAGGGGCTCGCAACGACAGCAGTGGTTATCTTTGTCGGGAGGGCTCGTCCTGAGATAATTACAGCAGCGGCTGAATCAGCTCACATCGGCAGAGTCTCCATTAAGAAAGTTATCGTAGGACTGTTGGCGGCGACAATTTTGACCGGCGGTGCTTTGAGTTGGTTTGCCTCCTCCTATCCGGACGGATTGGAGTGGGCTATGTCAAAGACTTCCGGATCAGATGAATTGGCAAGCTCGCAAAAAGGTCTGCACACTTCTCTGGCCCATATTCAGGAAAAAACAGCCTTTTTACCGGATTATGGCTTTAAAGCTGAAGAAATAGAAACGACAACCGAAATACGAAAATCCTGGCCGGCGGTGGATGCGGGGACGACTGTCTCCGGGCTGGTCGGCGGGACAGTTACTTTGCTTCTGGCCGGATTGATCGGATATACCCTCAAACGCCGCAAACAGAAACTAAAGACCCAACCGGTGGATGCGTCGGATGTTTAAGGCCGCAAGGCACGGATAGTGGAAGTGTCGTACCGCTGCTGAAATATTTTTTTTTAGTGCAATGGCAAAGATTGATAAAAATTTTCTTGATATCGGTTACACGGATCATCTGTCCCGCCAGTTAACGCCGATACACCAGTTGGATCCGCGCGCCAAACTGGTGACAACCCTGGTGTTTATCACAACAGTGGTTTCTTTCGGCAAATATGAAATATCAGCCTTGGTTCCTTTTTTTATTTATCCGGTGGTTCTGGCTGCGATGGGAAATCTACCTCCGGCCTATCTGTTGAAAAAAATATTGCTGGTCTCTCCTTTTGCCTTATTGATCGGCATATTCAACCCCCTCATCGACCGCGACATCCTCATCAATTTGGGTGATATCCGAATTGCCGGCGGTTGGGTATCTTTTACATCCATCCTCATTCGATTTATCCTTACGGTGGGCGCTGCTCTGGTTTTAATTGCCGTGACCGGTTTCAACGCTGTGTGTATGGCCTTGCAGAAGCTGGGTGTACCCAAGGTCTTTGTGGTTCAATTGATGTTTTTGCACCGCTATATGTTTGTATTGGTGGAGGAGGCTTCACGAATGGTCCGGGCGAGATCTCTGCGGTCGTTAGGCAACGGAGGAGCAGGAATTAAAACTTACGGCCCCCTGGTTGGCCATTTATTGCTGCGGACCATGGACCGCGCCCAACGCATCCATCTGGCCATGTGTTGTCGGGGATTTGACGGTCAAATCCGCATCATGAAGCCCCTAAAAATTCGTCCAATTGAAATTGGCTTTATTTTCGGATGGTCGGCGCTTTTCATCTTTATGCGCTTTTTCAATATTCCTTTATTGATGGGCAATACTATTACAGAGTTTTTAAGATGAGTCATCATATTATAGAAGCCCAGGATTTGCATTATAGTTACCCGGATGGCACCCATGTCATTAAGGGGGTTAGTTTTCGCATCACCCATGGTGAATCTGTTGCCATCGTCGGGGCAAACGGCGCTGGCAAGTCCACGCTTTTGCTTCATTTAAACGGATATCTCAGGCCGACCCAGGGAACTTTGCGAATTGGAGATTATCCTCTAACAAAAAGGAACCTAAAATCAGTGAGGCGGACTGTCGGTATGGTATTCCAGGAACCGGATGATCAACTGTTTATGCCCACAGTCTTTGACGATGTGGCCTTCGGCCCACTGAATCTCGGCCTTCCCTTAACAGAGGTGGAAGAACGGGTCATAAATGCACTTGAAACCGTCGGCATGCCTCATTTGAGGGATAAACCGCCTTATAAGCTCTCCGGGGGAGAGAAACGTTCCGCAGCCATCGCTGCGGTGCTTTCCATGTCGCCGGATATACTGGTGATGGATGAGCCAACTTCCGATCTGGATCCCAGAGCCCGCCGCCGGCTGATCGAACTGCTGAAAACCTTCGAACATACCAAAATTATTGCCACCCATGATCTGGATATGGCGGTTGATATTTGCGAAAGAACCATTGTGATCTACGAGGGTCGTATTACTGCGGATGGATCCACCCTGGAATTGTTGCAGGACGAAACCCTTCTGGAGCGCAGTGGTTTGGAAAAACCCCTGGGAATGCAGAGTTGTCCGGTGTGTGAGTCAAATGAAAAAAAAGTTATAAAAGATGGGCTTCATTCTACTGGAAGGCGGCGCTGAATTCGGCGGTCAGATGGAACTACCCGACCGGCATGCAATTTCCTTGGCCGGTGGGCCCGACGCTCGAATCAGCATTATTCCCGCGGCCGCAGCTCCGGATAATAATCACCAGCACGCCGGGCAGACGGGTATGCGTTGGTTTCAAGGCCTGGGGGCAACCAACGTGAACGCCCTGCCGCTTATCGACAGGCCATCCGCTGATGATCCTGCTCTGGCGGATTTTTTGGAAAATTCTAAGTTCATTTATCTTCTGGGCGGCTTCCCTCACTATCTGGGTTGTACATTGTCGGGTAGCCGCTGCTGGCAAGCCATGCTGCAGGCCTATCATGCAGGAGCAGTGATTGGTGGCAGCAGTGCCGGAGCGATGGTGTTGTGCCAAAATTACTATGATCCGGACAGCTCCCAGGTGATGCGCGGATTGGGCTTGATTGCCGGAATCTGTGTCTTGCCGCATCACAACACCTTCGGGCAGGGATGGGCAGCGCGCCTCTCACAATTGCTCTCCGATACACTCCTCGTCGGAATTGATGAAGAGACCGGCATCATCCATGATGCCTCAGAAGGGTTTTGGCGGGCGTTCGGAAAGGGGGAGGTTACTGTCTATCGTGGCAGGCAGATTGAAAAATTCTTCCCGGGGCAGGCGTTTGTACTCTCAAGAGCTATCCCATCGCAAAAAGAATCAAATTTGCTTTGATCGATTTTTGTCTTATTTTTTTGGGTGATAAATCTCAATAATCCGGCCTGAAAGGATTTACCAATGCCATCTGAAAGAGGCATGATTGTTCTGATGGGTTCAGGGGAGTTGACCGCTACGATGGTTGAAGTCCATAAAAACCTGCTGTCGAGTTTCAGCGGCTCTCCGCGTGCCACATTTCTGGATACACCCGCCGGCTTTCAACTCAATGTGGATCAGATATCCCATAAAGCCGTCGAATACTTCCGTGTGCACGTTCAGCATCCCTTGAACATTGCGTCGTTTAAGTCCCAGGAAACCACCTCAGTCTTTGACGCTGAACAGTCGTTTCGCATACTGCGGGAATCCGATTATGTACTCATCGGGCCAGGCAGTCCAACCTATGCGGTCCGTCAATGGATGGTCTCACCGGTTCCTGAAATCCTGACGCAGCGAATCAAAAGCGGTGGCTGCTTAGTCGCTGCGAGTGCCGCGGCATTGACGGTGGGTCGTTTCACGTTGCCGGTTTATGAGATTTATAAGGTCGGACAGGATCTGCACTGGGTGGACGGGATCAATATTGTCGGACAATTCGGTTTTAATCTGGTTGTGGTTCCTCACTGGAACAATGCCGAAGGCGGCACCCATGATACCCGCTTTTGTTTTATGGGAGAGCCGCGCTTTCGACAGCTTGAAACGCTGTTGCCGGAAGACGTTTCTGTTTTCGGTTTGGACGAGCACACGGCCTGCATATTGAATCTCGAAATCGACCAAGCGGAGATTAAGGGTATTGGACGGGCGATTCTGCGCCATTCAGACGGTGAAGCAATTTTTGAATCAGGTGACCGCTTTCCCCTTGAAATGCTCCGCGGCGGCAATGTGGCTGGCGGTTGGAAACAAACAATCCCGGAGACCAGTTCACCGCACAAGGTCTCCGAGATCAAACAGGATTCTTTCTGGGACAGAATCCATGTCCTGGAGCAGAGCTTTCGCAGCGGGCTTGAATACCAAGATCCCAAAAAAACAGTCAATTCCCTCCTGGAGCTTGACCGCACCATCTGGCAGGCCCAACAGGATTTAGAGAACGAGGAATTTATCACCCAGGCCAGGGACACGCTGCGTGAACTTATGGTCCTTTTGGGCAACCAGCTGGTCGGTTCGCCGGCAAATAAAACGGAGTGTCTTGCCCCCCTTGTGGAAAATTTGCTCGAATTAAGACAGCAATTCAGAGAAAAAAAGCAGTGGCAGGATGCCGACGCTATCCGCGATAGTCTTCTGCAGACCGGCATTCTGGTGGAAGACACCCCGAATGGTTCACGTTGGCGGGTAACGTCTTGAAATTTACGGAACGCCTCACTCGAAAGTGATCCATAGAGGAGATTCGCCTGAATGATTCATCATCCTTCGATATCAGTTCTCTTTGTCGTTGAAGACAATGATGCGACGTTAAGGTCATTGTTATCATACTTACAGTCCATGCCCCACATCCGGCCGGTGACAACACCGCAATTGCCGGATAATTTGCGCCCTTATGACATGGTCGTAACGTATAACTCTAAGAATTCCGCGGATACAATAGAATCGTTGACACGCTATGTGCTTTCCGGTGGTGGCTGGTTTACCTTGGTCCATTTATCCGAAAACCCGTTGCCGGAGCTTTTCGGCGTTCAGCAGGAACCGGTCGGGCCGGCGGCGGAATTGCGCATATTATTTGAAAATAGCAACCATCCGCTGGCCGAACGCCTGCCGGATGCAGTGTATGTAAACGGCCACTATCAGGGCCTTCGAAAAACGGCGGATGACACACAAACGGTTCTTTATGCCGACTGGCATTACAGCCACACACCCGTGCTCACCCAGCGGGTGGTCGGCGAAGGGCGACTTGTGTGTACAACGTTGCAAGCCTATTCCGATTCTAGGCTGCAGCAGATTTTTTACCGCCTGCTGTACAGGACTGCCGCACAGCCAAGTGACGGGCGCGTATTGGGAGTTGGAATTTTAGGCTATGCGCCGTCTGTCGGGAAAATCCACGGATTGGCCACCGAAGCCACTTCCGGTCTCAATTTGCGTGCCGTCTGTGATTTGAATCCGGAACGGCTGAATCAGGCCCAGCAGGATTTTCATGCAGTCAAAACCCATCGATTGCCGGAATCGTTGGCCGACGATCCGGAAGTGGAAGTCGTTATCATTGCTACGCCGCCGAATGTTCATGCGCAGTTATGTCTTCAAATGATGCGGGCCGGCAAGCATGTGGTCTGTGAGAAACCTCTGGCCTTGAACCGTAGAGAAAGCGACGCCCTGGTGGAGATGGCTGAAAAGCGGAAGGTCCATTTGGGTTGCCATCAAAATCGCCGCTGGGATCCGGACTACCTGGCGATTAAACAGGCCTTGATAGATGGGCTGATCGGAGATTTATTTTACCTGGAATCCTTCGTTGGTGATTTTAATCATCCTTGCGGATATTGGCATTCACATGCACCCGTATCCGGCGGCACCGCCTATGATTGGGGTGCCCATTATCTGGACTGGCTGGTGAGTTTAATACCGGACAAAGTCGAATCGGTGGTCGGAACCCGCCACAAGCGTGTGTGGCACGATGTTACCAATGCGGATCAAGAGCGCATTCAAATTCGTTTCGCAAGCGGAAAAGAAGCTGAGTTTATTCATTCCAACATTGCTGCGGCACGGAAACCCAAATGGTATCTGCTCGGAACTGGGGGGGCCATCGTCGGGTTGTGGCGAGATGTGACCGCCTATGAAGTTGATCCTGTTTTGTATTTTCATCAGCACGACATTCCTGCAACCGAAATGACCCCGGATATTACCGTGTACCGCCGTTACCATACCGGCAAGATTATCTGCCAAAAACCGGCTATTCCTGGGCGAGAAATTTATCCCTTCCATCACAATCTCGCCGACCATCTGCTGACCGGTGAGCCCGTTACAGCTCCGCTGGCTGATTCGGTCAAAGTAGTTTCGATTTTGGAAGCTGCAGCACTATCCATGGCAAACGGGGGTACGCCGGAGGTGTTGAATGTCGGATAAGATTAAATGGGCAATCTTGGGTAACGCGACGATAGCCCGTAAATGTGTCATTCCGGCGATTCAAAAAAGCTGCAATGGATGCGTACAGGTGTTGGCCACGCGATCACCGACCACTGCCGCAGCGGTTCTCTCCGATAACCGGATACCCCACGTTTACGACAGCTACGATAAAGCCTTGGAAAATCCGGCGATTGATGCGGTTTACATACCACTTCCCAATCATCTGCACCATCCCTGGGCAATAAAGGCATTGTCCGCCGGCAAACACGTTTTGTGTGAAAAGCCACTGGCCTGCACTGCGCAAGAGGCCCGGCAGATGGCTGATGCGGCTTCTGACAGCGGCTTGCTGCTCAGAGAAGCTTTTATGTATCGCTTTCATCCGCGCAGCCAACGCATCAAGCAACTTGTTGATGGCGGGGTCATTGGAAAACCGGGTCTGGTGCGCTCGGCCTTCTGCTATCATATGGATCAGAACCTCTTAAAAACCGCCGGTAATGCGCGCCTGAAACCCGAAATGGGTGGCGGCGCCCTGTTGGATGTCGGCTGTTACAGTGTCAGTTTGGCGCGTTGGCTGATGGCTGCCGAACCGGTCCGCGTGCAGGCGCAGGCCGTTTATCATCCCAAAGGAGTTGATATTCATTTGGTGGGTACCCTGCGGTTTCCCAACGGGCAATTTGCGGTTGTAGAGGCCAGCTTTATTTCGGCATTACAGCAAACATTTACTGTTGTCGGCAACAACGGTGCCATTGAACTTCCCCAGGATGCATTCATTCCATGGGAAAAGGATGCGATTTTT
>CP070652.1:5182002-5215609 GCA_020354645.1 Deltaproteobacteria bacterium | reverse complement strand
CTCCAACTAATCGGTAAAAATACACCGCCTATAAAAATTGCAGATATCGGATATATCCACAACTCCAAGGTGTAAATACAATTTTCCGTTGTTAAAAATTGCAGATATCAGACATATTTACAGGGGTACGCAATACCGTGATCATCTCAATAGGGTGCGCCACGAGCGCACTTGGGGATAGCACAAAAATTTAGAACCTCAAAAACTTGAGATATAGAGTAGATATTCAAACCTGAAGAGATAGAGAGGCAGAGCCGTCATGACCCTGCCTTCTGGAATGGATAATGGTGTCGGCTTATTTTTTTGTCGAAGCATTCAAAATACTTCTTCGCTATGAACTTTCAAAAGATGAAAGATAAGAAGTTGCTTTTTCAGCGTGGACAAATCGAAAATTCAGCATTGTTTATAAAAGCTTCAGCTTCAGGCTAACATATGGAAATGGGCATTGAGCACAAAGGATGAGTATCCAAATATCGAAGGCGGGTTTGGTTGTCAAAGGTGATTTTTGAGCGGATGGTTAAATTTCGGCCAATTAGAGCGTAGCCCACCGCTTTGTATAGAGCGGCGATTGTTTACAGATGGGTTTCAAAAGGTTATTTTCTCTAATCCGATGTAACTGGGTCGGATGTCGAGAACTCCAGCCATATTGGATTGGCGATGGCTTGGAAGACGACCCCGCTAGTAACACAGTCGATACAGTTAGCGCGCTCGGCGCGTAGCGTCACGAATTTGTCCGGGGGGGACAAAAGGTTGTCGAGCACGATCGTCGTCTGGTGGTCAGGTGAGCCCGAGGGCGGGATGACCGTCCGCTCTAATCCATTAACAAGTACTGTGATTTGGTAGTCTCCGACCGGGCCGAATTCGGAAGTTGTCTGCAAAGTCACCGCGAGTTGGTTCTGTTTTGCCGACACAATCGCGACCTCTCCAGTGCCGGCGCCGTTGATCTGCCCGAACACCAGAGGTCCGTTGGATGCAACGCATCGGCCGTTGACGAAGGCATCCATCAAATCTTCACGTGAAAGCATTCCGTTCCCGTTTGTGTTACCTGGCAGTCTGATATAGGTGAACGTGTTGCCGATCAGGGCAGGCTGGTGCGCATCGCTATTGCCTATACCGACAGGAAAGCGGGTCGGGAAGTCCGCCCGCTGCGCAAGCTGACCGCCCTGTGGCGGAGCAATTTCGTTAAGCATCTCATGCCACCAGTCGATGCTCTGCTGGTCTTCCGGCTCGAATGTCGCGACGTCGGAATTGAAGATTTCGATGCCGGCCCATCCTGCGGCATTGCTTGCTTGATCCCACTGAGCGTAGGACAGTGGTGCAAAATCGAAAGGGTGCGCAATGAAACCGATACCGCCGTTGTCGTTGACCCGATCGATGATCACTTGCTCCGGCTCGCAGTTTATATGATTGAAGAGCAGGCCGGAGCACGGATTCTGTAAGAATCCGGTCGAGTCAGCAGTACGCGGGTAGACCAACAAATGCGCGGCCTCACCAAAGGCGCCAATTGATCCGACTCCCATCTCTTGACCCTGGAGGACAAGGTAGTCGTTCTTGTTCCGGTAATGTCGGGCCAGGAGCTCACCGATGTTGAACATCCATGGCTTGTACCAGAATGCAAAGTTTAGATTGGTATGATCGGTGATTATAATCCAATCCAACCCGATTGTCTGTGCTGTCTCCGCATAGGCAGCGGTGAGCTCGGCTGTGCCTTCGAGAAAGAGGGCGTCGATGGAGAATGCAGTATGGAGATGCTGGTCTCCGGCGAACCAAGCGCCCTCGATTCCGACAGGTAGGGGCTGTTGAACCGGTATCTCGATCAATCGTTGAACCGTTCGGAGCTGGCCTGCTTGGAGCACGTCAATTTCAACCGTGAGGTGAAACGACAATCCGACCTCGGGGATGAGACTCGCCCCTATGCGCTGGCGATCCCTGAAGGTGCCTCTCGTGATATTGATCAAGAGGGCTTGACGCTGGAGGTAGAGCCTTTCAACGGCCGCGCGATTTTGCATCTCTGTGGAATTTCGGAGCTGCTGCTGGATCGACTTGTATTGCCGGTACGCAAAACGCTTGCTCGCCAGTACGTCCTGTCGGGGATGAACCACGGCCTCAGCAGTTCCCGGGAGAAAATAACGCACCTCCTTGATGACTACGTCTGCCTCAGCCAGCAGATTCTTCATGAGGACCGAGACTTCGAATGGTCCCGGATTGCGGATCACCCGGGGATGTCTGACTTCGACGTACAGTCCGTTGTCGAGGGAGGATTCGTTGAGCCAAGGAGCAGTATGTTGGTGCCCGGAAACGGGCTGCACCACTATAGAAAGAACAACAGCTATAGCTGCAAAGATGGTCACACGTTTCCAGAATGTGTTAGCGATTATCAGGTTTCGCAGTGAGACGTTCATGTGTGTACCTCCTTACCAGCAATCCGTTAGCGGCGCAGCTTGGGGCGTAAACAATTATCCACAGTAAATCCAAAGATGCGGCATTTCTCATTTGGCGAAGGCAGTTAGGAACCGGACATCCCTCTCTTGGTCAGCGAGTCGCAGGTATTCAAGACCAGGGAAGTCATCAGACTGCATTCACATTAAGATAATCATCGGTTGATTAGGAGAAAACTTCGCCGTTACGAACGGTTAAGCCGGTCGAAAGTGTTGGTGAGTGATAAGATTTCCCCTTTTTGGGTAGAAGTACAGAAAAATTTTTGTCGCGTCAAGGAAGATAAGTTACAAAATAGCCGAAAGCGGATCCGCAGCGGGGCTTTTTATTGAATTGATGAGAACCTGCATTATCGAAAGCGGATTAGACAAAAAGCTAGATTTTGTAAAGGTATCAGCGGCACCCCAGCATATAGAGACGTCAGATAAACAGAAACGATTGACATCTAAATATCTATTGTGGTGTTGATTGTTAAAAACGATTTGTTGTGCGCAATAAAATTATTGTAAATTTAATATGACCCAAAATATTTGGAAATTGTGGATATGTCTGATATCAGTAATTTTAAATGGCGTCAAATTTTAAATATCCGTTGGGATATTGTTGGCCTTTAGCATTCATCCCATGGGAGGCCCAATCGACACTCTCACCGACGAGCTCGCCGTCCTTTTTATAACGGATCACAAAATACCTATCTGGTTGACCCCTGTGTTTCCTTTTGTTATGTTCTCGGTACCTAACGCCCGGATATTGAGTGGCGTGCCATTTGTGATTCACTATTAAATACTCCCCTCTCCAATGATTAAGAAGCGACCCGGCATTGCGAAGCTATAGTACCATCTTTTCAAGGAATTTTAAGGAGCCTAAGGGAAGGCAAATTAAATTTTATTTTTAATTTCAGATACTAATGAAATTAAAGGGAGTGGTGGGAAAGTATTTTTTATCTATGTGCCACAGATTCGATCACTGCCGGCGGCACCAAATAAAACACAGAGAATCAGATAATTGATAGAATTTTAATGTTTACCGATGAACGCGCTCCTTAAATATTTAACCAGCTTCCGGCTTTTATACATAATCATCGGCGGGTTTTGCATATATTTATTAAGCGCATCCATAGATTTAATCTTTATCCCCACCCTGGAATTATCTGAGGGCTGGTGCAAAGATTGGAGCGAAAAAAAGATTCTTTACCGGCGAGTTAAGGAGTGCGTAAAATTCAGTAATAATATAGAAGCATTGAAATATAAGCATAATAAAAGCATGGAAAAAAGAGATTCATATAAAATGTTCGCATTTTTTTTCTCAGCATCTTTTTTTACCTATTTTTTGATGTGGCTCAATCCTGCCAATTTCTTTGGTAAAAAAACTGAATTCGATCACAATGCAGGAGCACTTGCCACCGCCGTCTATTATGGTGTTATTCTGGGGTTTCTCATGCCGATCATTTATCAGGAATTGCTCCCCCCGGCCCATGAATGGTTTCCAAGGGAGTTTATTGAAATACGTCAAGCAAGAATTGAACAAATATTAAATGAAATCAACGAAGTATCGAAATATATTTCCCAGAATGGGATGGCACCGGAATAGGATAAGGCGGTCGTGATTTTTCTTAAAACTGGCAGTGTTGTGTCGTACAAATAGCTTACAAAATTTAACAGGAGGTTTAAAAGGGTTTTGTGAGCCCCAAAATCTGCCGGTGCGATTAAAATTCTTTCAAACCGGTTCGAAACTTTTTATACTTACTTGTGAGAAACAACACTAGCTGGACAGTTTTATGCAAGCTATCAAAAACAGACCGTAAACCCTTTACATTCCTTGACAAAACAAATAATATAAACAGATTATAAATATAGAATACGAAGTTAACGTCAGCCTATGATCATTCTTCTGTGTCAATTATTTGACAGAGGGCATTAGCTATGATCTTTTCTCATTTAACGGTCGGCTGAGCCAGGAGAATAATAAACCGTTTTAACAATTATTTGTAGGAGAATCCAAATGACGGAAATCACACGCTCAACCAAAGAAAGACGCTCAGGTAAAGAAAGACGCAGAAGATTCAATTTTGGTCGATTTTTTTACAGAGGGTCGGAGAGAAGAATTTCAGAAGACAGAAGATTACCGGAAGAAAGAAGAGACGGCTGGGTAAGGGTTCGCAAATGGTCCAGCGTTGCTCTTTGGAATTTAAAAATCGCTAAGTTTTTAAAGTAAACTTCTTTAAAAATAATCGAGATTTAAACTGCCGAATACCTTCCGGAAAGGATGTCCTCAATTTTTACTACCCTGAACAATTCCCACACCTACTGTTTCCTTTTTCATCCGCCATTTCAATATTTTGTGCCTAAAAATAAATAGACACCAAAAAGAAATCTCGAAAAATTCGTCTTTTTGTGTCATATTTCATCCGTATCAGATTGCAAGCTAACGAAATCTGAGTTGCGTGGTTTGAAATCGAGTGCATAGGAGCTGCTTTCCATGGACTTGCGCACTTGCGTAGACCCTTCCGGCCAATTTGTATACGGTATTCATAAGCCTCGCTTTAAAGTGGAAAATCTGCGCGAGAAGGATTACATTACTGTTTTGGGGTCTCTGCCCAACGGCCAACACTTTGAAAATCAGGAAAACTTTCCAGTGGGTGCAGTTGAAGAGAGGGCGGCTGACTGGATTTTTGAAATCCCCAATGCTTTCCCCTTCCGGGGTGCAACTTTCATCGTAAAAAGCAGGGCCGATATCATCGCCGCCAATCCGGCCGCCATTATTTTACCGCAACGACCCTCGGTTTCCTTTTCCGATGTAATCAAACAATGGTATAGCAGGCAAATGGTTTCGACAAAAGAAATCAACCAGATCCTCACCACCCTCCCGGAACCGATGCTATTGGCCTTGGCTGCCAATTCCACAGATAGACAGGATTTAATCTGTCTGGCCGATTTGAGTGCCGAGTTCCTTTACGATCCTTCCGGTAGGCCGATGGGGCTCGCATATGAAAAGGACAATCAGGGTAAAACACGGGCAAGAATCAAGCATCAGACTTTATTTCATATTTTGGCCAATAATAACTTCCTTCCCAATGATTACAAAGATGTCATGGTTTTGAAACCGGGCGTACAGGGCGAAAATCAGATTGTTGGGGAATGGCTGAACGAGGGCAGCGAAAGCCACGTGTTTGAATACCTCAGGCGCAACAGCTACATTCCCTGGGGCCACTATGCCGCCAATATGGCCAATGATGCTGTTAGGTATGAGATCAGCGACCTAACAATGTCCGATATGACTGCCATGCGACATCTTTATTATCAACGCAGCTATATCAGACTGGCCGATGAACTGGGTTTTTCTCCGACCAGCGGAAGAAGGATGATGAGCATCCGAAAGCTGGAAGAATTGCGCAACAGGATTAACGATGCGCTTTCTTCTGACAAAAAAAGAACACCGTTGCAGTTTAACTGCACCTTGTGGGGATGGAATTTCGGATTTGATTTCGCACCCAGCCATTATCGTCTTCATGCTTCACACCAGCAAATTCACCAACAGTATGCACTTATCCCGGCCAGGATTTCCTCCGGGTGCCGTAAATCTCACGGTAAAGAAATACTTGCTGAACTCACAACGTTCAGCTGCGGTGATCTGATCAGCGCCTTCGTCAAAGACTATCGATGGCAGACCGGCAAAAAGTTTTTTGAAACTTACATCAAGGCCATTCAATCCAACAGCCGGTTGGATAATAAACAAAAGGCAGAGGTGCGCTTGGTGGTGTATGCCGATGAACATGTGATGGTATTTATCCCCAAAGCCCAGACCTCCCAGTGGGAAATTCAGCTGATGACATTGAAGCCGGTTGGCAATATTCTGGAGGCGGATACCGCAACCCGCAAGGCCTTGGATCGCGCAATGCTAATTACCATTAAAATGTTAGCGGCAATGGGAGTTAAACTGGTGGCAACAATTGAATATTCCAAACGCTTTGACTCCCCCGAAACCGACCAGCGACTGCTGTATGCTTTTTTGCCGAGGCTGCCGCAATCACCGGGTGCATTCACCGAAGCCCAACTCCGTTTTATCAATAACCATTATCCCGAAGATTTTGCCAGTGCCTGCCGCACCAGAGGTTCGGAAGCCATCAAGACCTCCGAAATTTAAAACGGGCCCTAAAAAATCCCTGTCAGAATAAACTCTTCCTCGCTCGAGTGAAGCTCCCTGCCCTAAAGGGCAGGGCCCCTCCCGGAAAGGAAAATATCTATTCATCGAAATGGAACGCAAAAAAGGCAGAGTCTGGAAAGGCTCTGCCTTGGTCTTTAGGGGTTATTTATTCAAGGATATCATTTGGGTTCGATGAATTCTATCCCGAAGCCGTCCTTGTTTTTCCAGATCACCTTGCATTTCATTTTGACATCTTCATCGTTGAAAGGCTCTTTAAGCTTAAGCCCCTCCTCATTGGTAGTACATGGCACTGCTAGCGTCAATAGCTCCCCCGGAAAGAATGCATCGGCAGACTCAACAAATACGCCTCCAAAACTTATGTTTTTTACAAGACCCTCATAAAGTTTAACGCGGGTGGCAAAAAAAGTCGTTTCATCACAGACTATTCTTCTATGCTTGCGCCGCTCATCTTTGGCTTCATTTTGAGTTTTAGATGTGTTCATAATTATAACTCCGTTTCGATGATTATATTAGCGAAACGAGCTTAGCGTTTTACAAACAAGTCCCTGACATTCATCAAACTCAAATCGTATCATTATCCCTTGACTGTAATCTCCTGTCCTTTTCGGCGGCGATAATCAGACATCTCACGCACGTTATCCCTGAACTTTTCAATGAAATTTTCTATCATGTGGTAGGCATCGTCGTCGGTGAACTGCCGCGGCGGGTGCTTACAAAAATAGGCCGAAGGGGCCTCCAGAACACCACCCAGGCCGCTGTCCAGAGCAAGCTTGGCACAGCGGAGTGCATCAATGGCAACACCGGCCGAATTCGGTGAGTCTTCCACGGAAAGGCGAAGCTCTATATCCATGGGCACATCCCCAAACAGTTTGCCTTCCATACGGATGAAACATACCTTGTTATCTTTTTGCCAGGGCACATAATCGCTCGGACCGATATGTATATTTTCATTTTCTATACGACGGGCAGCAACGGCCTGTACCGCTTCAGTTTTGGATTTTTTCTTGGATACCAACCGATGGCGATTGAGCATATTTAGAAAATCGGTATTGCCGCCGGTGTTTAACTGGTAAGTGCGTTCGAGTTTAACGCCACGTTTTTTAAAGAGGTCGGTGAGAATGCGGTGGGTAATTGTGGCACCGAGTTGTGACTTAATATCATCTCCAATAAGCGGAACATTTTTTTCCTCAAAGCGTTTGGCCCATACCGGATTGCTGGAAATAAAGACCGGAATGTTTTTTATAAAAGCGACCCCGGCATCCAGCGCGCATTCGGCATAAAATCGGGCGGCTTCCTCAGAGCCGACCGGCATATAATTCAGGAGGATTTCAGAATTGGTATCTCTTAAAATTTTAATAACTTCTGTCTTTCCGGGTTCAGGTTCATCCGCTAAAACAAATGTATACTTGTCTTCGTATTCTCTCATGTGATCAGAAAAACCGTCAAGAATCCGACCCATTTGAACCTCAACCCCGCTTGGGGGAAGATCCGGGCAAAAAGCCCTGGTACAGTTTGATCCCGAAAAGATCGCATCGCTAACATCTTTACCCACCTTGCGTTTATCGATATCAAAAGCTGCTGCCACCTCGATATCAGCCGGCGTGAAACCACCGATATCCCAGTGCATCAGACCGATGGCATCCGTAGGTTTTTTATCCCGGTAATATTGGATTCCCTGAACCAAAGAACTTGCACAATTACCGACCCCTGCAATTGCAATTCTTATTTTACTCATAGATGTTCTACCTCCATTCAGTCGTATCGTTCACTATCATAACGAGAAAGCGAACATTCGTTTCAGAAAGAGATGAATGACTCCTAAGCAAGGAAGCCCGAACCTCTGAGTATAGCTCTTGCTAACATTTCACCACTAAATGTTATTTCTAAGTTACACAAGACACGCGAAACCTGATAATTCCCGAAAATTCGGATGCAATTTATATTCTCTCTAAATAATTAACAATATACACATCTGTCAAGAAAATAGATCATCAGATGTGTTGTCATTTGGCGGAATTGGTTGGGACTCCGGAAAAAGCAACGAGACCGTTGTGCCGATATTTAGGGTACTGTCAACCTGAATCTTTCCGTTGTGCGCATCCATGATGGTCTTACACATGCTTAATCCCAAGCCGTATCCTCCGGTATTCCTTGAACGTGATTTATCAACCCGATAAAAAGGTTCAAAAATATATGGCAATACTTCGCGTGGAATTCCAATACCTTTATCTTCTATCTTTATGACGACATGGGATGTTTGGTGGTTCACTGATATGCTAACCGGCCGGCTGTCATTATTGGAATATTTGATGGCGTTATCTAAAATATTCCTCAAAAGGATTTTGACCTTCTCCGGGTCACCTGCGAGTTCAACGGTTTCGGGTATATCAATTACTTTAACACCGGGAGGGCGCTGCGCATATTCGGACACAAACTTTTGAATAAGATTGCCAATGTCTATCGGCTCCCATATCATGTAATGATTCGTCTTGCTGGATCTGGCCGTGTCCAATATCTCGGAAACCATATCTTCCATTTCAGCCAGATCTTCAGCGATATTGTCTTTAAGGCGGCTTTCGGTGATCATTTCAAGGGCAACTTTCATGCGTGTAATCGGTGTGCGAAGTTCATGGCTGACATCCAGCAAAAGCTGTTCTTTGGCATGGAGCATATCTCGAATTCGGTCCGTCATCGTATTAAAAGCCGCTGCCAAGTCTCTGAATTCATCTCTTCTTTCTTCGGGTATCCGATGGTCGAGATTGCCGCCACTGACCTGTTGAACCCCTTCATTTAACCATTTTACCGGTCTTAGTATCCAGCGGATCATGAGGTGGGCTATAAAAAAGGCCAGGGCCAGAAGGGCGAACAAGACGGCGATAAGCCATGTTATTCTTTTGTCATGGGGAACAAATCGCGTCAGTTCAAAGGTAAATTTACCATCGCCCCGACTCACCATGATAAAGTGGCGGCCGCGATAGGAGCCTGCTCGAATGTTCGAACTTTCATGCCAAAAACGATAATTCGAAATATCTTCGGGTAAAGGGTTGTCTGAGGTCGACCAGCTGAGCTCGGGGCTTTGGTAGCGTATGGAGAGTAAAGATTGGCGTGATATTCTGCGCGCACGCTCCACGCTGGGCGGGGTTCCGAGGTCATCAATAAGGTAGTCAACATATTGAACGATCATCTGATCATAGGATGCCATGGTTATCTTTCTAAAGGCAAAGAAAAATCCTAATAGCAGTAAATTGATACAGAATCCAGTCAGTACAATGACCACCAGGAGTTTGGTGAAAACGGATTTTATAAGTTTATTCATCCAGTTCATTTGTGCCAGATCTCTCACCCCCGACAAAAACATATCCCGCGCCCCATATCGTTTTTATGAATGTAGGTTTCTGGGGATCATCTTTTAGCTTTCGCCGCAGGCGGCTTATTGAAATGTCTACTGTGCGGTTGAAAGCATCGCTGTCAATGCCGCTCAGCTCTTGAAGAATTTGGTCACGATCAAAGACTTTTCCCGGGTTTCTTGTCAGCAATGCCAAAATCGTGAACTCGTTGGTGGTTAAATTCACCACGCTACCGTCCAATCTTACGATCCGTCTTGGAAAATCGATTTCCAAGCGACCAAACGCTTGCGGACGAGTGTCAGGTACTTTTTTACAACGGCGCAAAACCGCTTGAATTCTCGCTACCAGCTCCCTGGGTTCAAAAGGTTTGGCCACGTAATCGTCAGCCCCTATCTCAAGGCCGACGACCTTATCCATGGGCTCGCCTCTGGCGGTCAACATGATGATCGGAAGTGTATGGGTTTGGCGAATGCGTTTGCACACTTCAAATCCGTTTATTCCCGGCAGCATCACGTCCAAAATAACCAGGTCCGGAGACTGCTGCCTCAACTTTCTCAGGCCAACATCAGGATGGGTTTCAGACAGGGTGCGAAAGCCGAAATCGCTAAGAAAATCCTCGAGCAACCGGTTTAATTTCTTATCGTCGTCGATTATGAGAATGGTTGGTTTCATGAGAAACACCGTTGAATTTTGATAATCCAGTTTACTCTCAAATTAATAGATATTGGGACAGGACGCTTTTCAGGAGCGTAACAAAGTGTAACAATTTGTATCACAGGAAACTTATACGGGATATAAAAGTCCAAATTAAGCGCGGCCGCGCATAATGCTAAAGAAGGCCTAAAACTGGTTTGAAAGCCTTTTGCTCACGCCGGCGACCATTTTGGGCGCTCACAAAAACCTTTCAAACCTTTTGTTGGCCCTGCAACAGTGAGCGCATGCACCGTAACTCACCACGGGGTTAGCGAATGAATCTAAAATGGCAAATTTCCTTTCAGCAGAAGATTTTCCGGAGCTTGTTACGGGTAACTCTTCAACTTTGTAACTTATTTGTGGGACACAACACTGCTATGATCATCAAGATCGCAGAGCACCACTATGATATTCACCAGGCCCCAAAAGGTAGCCACGGGCTAATCAACAGCTTTACAATAATTGCGAATGAGACATTGAAAGGAAGAACAAAGATTCACCCAGTAATAACATAAAGGTAAATTTCGCGCGGCCCATGAGCGCCATGCACCATGACGCCTTCAATATCGGCAGTTTTGCTGGGACCGGTAATAAAAGTCAGGCAATTGGTCAGGCTGGCCGAGTTCTGATCATCACTTTTTAAAAGTGCATAAAGCTCTTTGAGGTCTGCGATAATACTCTCTTTTTCGATCACCGCAATATGGATATAGGGGACCAGGGAAACCGCACGGGCTTGTCCCAGCCGTGTCTTCATTACCAGGGTGGCTGTGTCGGCCAAACAAAAATCGGCCGATGTCACTCCAATAAATGAATCTGATATGTTGTTCTTAATCCGTTGTCTTCCCGCCTGCGCAGATTCCTCATTTTGAGGGTCACATTCAAGTTCCGTATAATAAACAGGCACTAAAATATTTTGTTCATTCAGAACTTGCACCAGGTTCAGGCTGTCGATCAAGGGGTGCTTCCATACGGTCACAAATTTTTGACCTCCCCACTCAGGCTGTTTTTCTCGGATAATTCTAACAATATCGACTGCTACTGACACTTTGTCCTTAAAGGGAAAAACTTTAAATCCCAGCGGCTCGCTTTGTTGGATGAGCTTGAGGAGGAGTTCCTGGCTTTCCTGGGGTGTACGGTTCTTTATCTTGGCAAGGCGTTCATCGGTTTTAGGGTTCAAATTAATATATGACAATTCCGACCATGCCCTTTTTTTATGCGGAGCATGGCCCAGAGCCGCTCTCACATTTGAAATAAATTGTTTCTCTCCGCTGGTTATCATTGAACAACCGTGCGTTTTCAATCAATTAATATTTTTTAAAAAACCTTTATCAAAGATTTCATCAGGGAAATATTTTCCCCGGGTTCAATATCCCATTTGGATCAAACAGGGATTTGATGCGCTTCATCCACTCCAGGCTGCTGCCGTGTTCGGCGTGCATAAACTTCCTTTTCCCGATTCCCACACCGTGCTCACCGGTACACGTGCCGCCCATGTCCAGGGTTTTGGTCACCATTCGGTGGGATATCTTTTCAATCATGTCCCAATCTTTTTTATCGCCTTTTTTACCTATCAGGTTAAGATGTATATTCCCGTCACCTGCGTGGCTGAATGTATAACCGGTCAGGCCTGTTGATATTAACTCTTCTTTAGCAGTGGCGATCATTTCGGGATAAGCCGTGATGGGCGTTGCCACATCAATAATGAGTATATCGCAACCCGGGTGATTGCGACCAATCATCTCCCCCAGTTCGTGCCGAGCTTTAAAAATGCGGTCCCTCTCACGCCTGCCAATCCCCGATCTGAATTCACCACACCCCTCCTCTTGGCAAATTTCCCGTGCTAGCTCCAAAACGTCTGTTAGCTGATTTTGGGTGGGTCCGTGAAACTCCATGAAAAGGGTCGGCAAAACCGCTAGACTGAGACTTTCTTCCCGATTAATCAGTTCGACACATTCCGGTCCCAAAAGTTCCAGGGCGGCCGGGGCCAAACCCGCCCGCATAACTTGGTAGACGGCAGTACTCGCTGTTTCCACGGAAGGAAAGGTCACGACGGCCGCCGAGAACTCTTCCGGAAGCCCGACCAGGCGAAGGGTTGCCGCAACGACAAGACCGAGAGTTCCTTCGGAACCGACAAAAATATGAATCAGGTCATATCCGGATGAGCTTTTGGCTGCCCGGGTGCCGGTCTCAATAATCTCCCCGCTGGCCAATACGACTGTTAATCTGAGTACATAGTCTTTGGTTGACCCATAATATACCGTGCGGGTGCCGCTGGCATTATTGGCGATCACTCCTCCGATCGTTGCGCGAGCCCCGGGATCCGGTGGAAAAAAAAGACCGGTATATTTAAGTTTTTCATTTAAATCCTGGTATATGACTCCCGGTTCCACATCGACTTGAAAACTTTCTGCCCGAATGTCAAGAATCTTATTCATGAGCGAAAAGTCAATTACCAGCCCCTGCTTTACCGGGATCGGGTTTCCTTCGAGGCTTGAACCTGAACCCCATCCTGTAACTGGGATCAGATTGTCATTGGCATATTTCAGTATCGCTGAAACCTCGGTCCGGTCTGTCGGCCAGATAACCGCTTCCGGTCTGCACGGCAGATGCCGCGATTGATCTTTAGAATGAAGATCGAGGTGGGATTCACCGGTGGAAAAACGATCCGGCACCACCAAGGATTGCAGGTACTCGAGATGCGATTGACTGAGAGGGTTGAATTTCAATTTGGGCTCCGGTCCAAGGTACTGCCTTGCTGTATCATAAACATGACGCTGATAAAAGTGAACCAGCCACTCAGTTTTGCGTTCATTTTATTTGCTTGACTTCAGTTTGTATACTGAATACTAAGTCAAATCAAGCGGTGGATCATTATCACATCAAGAAATCACAGACCATTCTTACTACTTTTTGCAAAGGAGGGACAAAATGGATAAAAAGAAAACGATTCAATATAAACGAAACCTTTTTATTAGCATTTTTACCATATTGGGGTGTCTTATTACCCTAGCACTGATCCTGGCACCGGGCAACGCCCTGGCAAGAAATATTAAAGTGGGGATAATTGATTGTTACAGTGGGCCTGCGGCAGTCTTTGGACAAGATGCTCTCAACGGATTTAAGCTGGCTTTAAAAGAGATCAACAAAGAAGGGGTTTTGGGGAAAAAAATCGAATTTGCCACCCGGGACACCAAATTTAAAGTGGATATTGCCCTGAACATGGCCAAAGAATTGGTCCTGCGGGAGAATGTCGATATCCTGGTCGGTACCATCAACAGCGGGGCGGCACTGGCGGTGTCTGAAGCCGTGGCCAAAAGAGAAAAGGTGCCGTTTATTGTCTGGATTTCAAAAAGTGAAAACATCACCGGCAAGAAAGGCCACCGCTACGTGTTCTCGGCCGGCGAAAATACAGCCATGGCCGGCAAGTCCGGCGGGGTAGCGCTGTCCAACAAACCCTACATCAAATACTGGATTGCCGGAGATGACTATGAATACGGGCATGCGATTGCAGATGCAGCCTGGAGAAACCTCAAGGCTCGAAAACCCGAAGTACAGTTACTGGGCAAATCATGGTGGAAGCCGGGCGAACCCGATCTGATTCCTTACATCACATCCATGTTGGCTGCCAAACCGGATGCCGTCATCTTTGCCACCGGTGGGCGCAGCATGACCAACGTCATGAAAGCCATCAAAGCCACCGGCATGGTGGATAAAGTTGCCATCTATGTTCACACGGGAACAGATCATGCGGTTTTGAAGCCTTTGGGAAAGGAAGCTCCCGAGGGTGTTATGGGAACCATGGATTATCATTTCTATTATCCAGAACTAGCAGCCAACAAGCGCTTTGTGAATGCTTTTAATGCAGAATATGGGAATCCGCCTGGATTTCCAGCCTTTCATGCCTATATAACTGCTCATTTTATTGCCGAAGCCTATAGAAAGGCCGGTTCCCTGGATACGGAAAAATTTATTGATGCTCTGGAAGGCTCAAAAATTAACAGCCCGGTCGGCAGAATCGAAATGCGGGCTTGCGACCATCAGGCGATTTTGCCGATGTATCTGGGGGTAACTAAAATATCGCCCGAACTGGGTGTTGCCGTTTCCTCGGATATCTATACCTTGCGTGGAGCGGAAGTGATGCCTTCCTGCAAAGAGATTATGGAGGTCCGGGGCCAATAGAATGTGAATCTCCGCCCTCAAGGGCGGGGCTTCCCGGAAGTGCAACTATCTGTTTCAGATAGCTTCCCTTTGAACAGAGAAGCGAACCGGTCAGTTGATAAAATTTGCCCGCCTGCTCTCATAAAAAGGTCCGGTCCTGCTCAGCAGGGTCTTTAGCGCTGAGCAGGATCATGCCAATCCCGGCATCGCAGGAGAATCATTTTTTGTTTGGCATAATGGAATATTGGAATTCTGGAATGATGGGTCAATAAAAAACATCCTAAAAAAGGATTTAATCCATTTTCCCAATATTCCACGATTCCAGTATTCCAATACTCCCATTTGTAACATGCACTAATTTCCAATTTGGCTATATAAATACTTTTAATTTGGACTGCTGCAAGGAAATTTTACCATGGAAGGTGGACAGGCAATAACCCTAGCGGCCTTGAGCATTACGTTTTTGGTAGGTTTGAGCCGTGCCATGATATTATTTATTGTGACGTCCGGACTCAGTTTTGTGCTTGGTGTGCTGCGGGTGCCCAATGTGGCCCACGGCTCACTGTATATGATCGGTGCTTTTGCGGCCTACAGCATCTCTACGCTGTTCGGCGGCGGGTCGGTCGGTTTCTGGCTGGCGCTGATTCTTGCGCCGCTGGTGGTCGCTTTGGTTAGCCTGGTAGCCGAACGGTCCTTGTTCTGTCGTCTTTACCAGCGCGAGCACCTGATGTTGCTGTTGTTTACCTTTGCCTTGATGCTCATTCTGGGCGATTTAACCAAAATGGTGTGGGGTGCCGACTATCGCTCTATTATGCCGCCAAGGATATTACAGGGCTCCGTGTCGGTTTTGGGATCTCCGTTACCAAAATATAACTTGTTTTTGCTGATCATCGGTCCGTGGGTTGCCATCGGGCTCTGGTTGTTTTCCACCAAAACCAAAATGGGCAAGATCGCGCGGGCCGCAGCCGTGGATATGGAGATGGTCGGTGCCATCGGAATCAATGTCAGCTGGGTGTTTGCCTTTGCATTCGTCCTGGGGTGTCTGCTGGCCGGACTGGGAGGCGCCCTGGTCTCACCGACTATCAGTGTTACGCTGGGAATGGATCACGACATCATCATCGAAGCTTTTTTAATCGTCACCATCGGCGGATTGGGAAACATGTGGGGCGCCATGGTCGGTTCATTGATATTCGGCATTACCCAGTCTTTCGGTGTTTTGTTCTGGCCCCAGTTCGCCATCGTGTTTCCCTACCTTGCGGTGGTAATTATTTTGACCCTGAAACCCACCGGCATGCTGAAATCGGTATGGTAGAAAGGAGCTGGCGTTGTTTGGTGAGATGATCCGGCAAAAGCAATTTGGCGTGAGCATTGCTGTTTTTGTGCTTCTGCTTTTGGTACCGTTATTCCTGCCGAGATTCTACATTTATTTTCTGGCTGTTATCTACTTAACGGCGCTGCTGGCCATGAGCTTAAATCTGTGTGTAGGCCATGGGATGCTGTTTCAATTTCACCATGGTGTTTTCTACGGTGTCGGCGCCTATACGGCGGGCTTGTTATTGGCCAAGACTTCCGTACCGTGGTGGATTGCGTTTATGGCCGGGCCTTTGGCGGCCGCTTTTGCCGGCTTGTTGATCGGCATTTTCTGTATCCGTTTGAATAGACTTTATTTCGGCATGCTGCAAATCTCTTTGGGATCCTTGATTTGGGCCATCGCCTTTCGCTGGTACGGCCTCACCGGCGGCGATGACGGGATTCACGGGATACCGATCCCTGATTTTATCGCATCCACAACCAGTTCGTATTACTTTGTTTTAGTGGTTATGGGAATCTGTTTGATCCTGCTGTATTTGATTTTGAAATCACCGTTCGGATCCACGTTGCAGGCTATTCGCGACAATCCAGAGCGCTGTGCCGCCGTGGGTATCAATGTGCGTCGCCACCAGCTGATGACGATTATCATTGCCACATTCTTCGGTGGCGCTGCCGGCGTTCTCTTTGTTATTGTGGAAGGATCGATTTTCCCGGATCTGCTGTTCTGGGTATTGTCCCTTGAAATCTTCATCATGTGTCTTCTGGGCGGATGGTTCACCTTTGCCGGACCCATTTTGGGGGCTGCCATCATTGTATCCCTGCGGACTTTTGTGGGCGCTTATACGGAATACTGGACCCTCATTCTGGGAGTTATTTTAATTTTACTGATTTTCTTTATGCCCGAAGGCATCATGGGTTACAATTACCGGCAACTTTTTCGGTCCCGGACGAAATATGCAAGCCAAATCCAAATGGAGTAGATAAATGCTTCGCGTTGAGGATTTGCATAAATCATTTGATGACTTTAGAGCGGTAAACGGGGCCAACCTCAGCGTTCAAAAGGGGGAACTGGTTGCCGTAATCGGACCCAACGGCGCCGGTAAAACTACATTGTTCAACCTGATTACCGGACAGTTGCAGCCCGACAGTGGAAAGATCCTGTTAAACGATGAAGATATTAGCAAATTGCCCCCCCATATCATCTGCCGTAAAGGGGTCGCTCGCTCATTTCAGATCGCCAATGTTTTCCCGCGGCTTTCGGTCTTTCGCAATGTGCAGGTGTCGGTTTTGTCCCAGCAGAGACTCAGCAACAAACTGTTTCAATCCGCCTCCCGTCTGGCTGTGCAGGAGACCAACCGCATTTTGGAAAGTGTTGGTCTTTGGGACAGAAAAATGGATGTGGCCGGTTCGTTGTCCCATGGGGACAAGCGCATCCTGGAGATCGCCATCGCTTTGGGGAATGAACCGGAATTGCTGATTTTAGACGAGCCCACCGCAGGCATGTCACCGGAGGAAACCGCCACTACCATGGCGCTGATTCAGCGTTTGGCTGCAGATCAGGGCCTGACCATTTTATTTTGCGAACATGATATGGAAGTGGTTTTTGGCACCGCTCAGAGCATCATGGTCATGCAGCAGGGGCAAACCATTGTCCAAGCAAAACCGGAAGCGGTGCGTCAAAACAGTGAGGTCCAGCAAGCCTACCTGGGAGGTGAATGATGCTCGAGGTCGAAGGAATTCACACCTACTACGGCTTAAGCCACATTCTTTTTGATGTGTCCTTAAAAGTGAAAAAGGGACAGGTCGTCTGTCTTCTGGGACGCAACGGCGCCGGCAAAACCACCACTTTTAGAAGCATCATGGGCTTAAATCCTCCTTCCCGGGGTCAAATCCGCTTCAATGAAGCCGATGTAACCGGTTCTCCGCCCTATCAACTGGTCCGCAAGGGAATGGGCTGGGTTCCGGATGACCGCCGCATTTTCGCCGATCTCACCGTAGGGGAGAATCTGGAAATTGCCGAACGCGAGCCCACTTGGGGTGAAAAATGGGATAAACAAAAAGTCTACGATCTTTTTCCGGCCTTAAAATATCTGGATGACCGCAGGGGGGGGCTTCTCAGCGGCGGTGAACAAAAGATGCTGGCCATCGGGCGCGCCTTGATGACCAATCCGCAATTTCTCTTACTGGATGAACCCACCGAAGGACTGGCACCGGTGCTGGTAAAATCCCTGGGAGGACGCATCAAAAAACTCAAAGAGGTTGGCCTGACAGTTTTACTAGCGGAACAAAATGTGAAATTCACGCTGGCGCTAAGCGATTATGGCTACATCATCGATAACGGCCGCATTTGTTACCAGGGAACGGTGGAGGAATTGAATGAAAACGAAGACGTGCGGACTATGTGCGGAATTTAATCAGAAAGGGATTTGCAGATGAATTTTTATACCATCAAAAAAATTGAAACCAAAAATCCTGCTGAAGGCGTGGAAATAAGAGTCGTTCCGGGGGAGAAGATGACCTTGTGAATATGTAAGCTGAGCGGTAAAACCATCTTTATTAAACCGTACAACCCTATTTGCTGTCATTGGGATTCAATCGGATTTTTGAGACCCACCCTTTCCTCATCAAAGTCTATGAATTGCAGAGCGATGGTGCGGAATTTATCCTCCAAATTCAAGAAGGCCTCTACCACATTCGGATCAAAGTGTTTGCCCTTGTCACTTTCAATAATCTCCACAGCTTTGGCATGAGACACAGGTTGTTTATAGATACGCTTGCTGATTAAGGCGTCATATACGTCCGCCAATGCCATCAATCTGCCTGATATGGGAATTTCTTCCCCTCTAAGCCCTTCGGGATATCCCGTGCCATCCCATTTCTCATGATGAGAATAGGCGATTTCACCTGCAAATCGGAGAAAGGAATTTTCACCAAGCTGAGCCCCGGCCGCCAGCAGGGCGTCACGGCCATAGATGGTATGTTTTTTCATTTCTCCCCACTCATGCGGAGTAAGTTTTTTGTGACTCATCAGGATGCTGTCCGGAACCCCCACTTTACCGATGTCATGCAGCGGTGCGGATTTGCATATCAGGTCAATCGATTCGTCATTCAAAAAATCTGAAAACTTCGGGTGACACTTCAACTGCTCGGCTAGTATTCTAACATACTCTTTGGTGCGTTTAATATGGCCGCCTGTTTCAGGATCGCGAGTCTCGGCCAGAGACGCCATGCATTCAATGGTGACTTCTTGTGTTAGCCATAGCTCCCGGGTTCTTTCCTTAACTTTTTCTTCAAGATTGATGGTTCGGTTTTCGAGGATTTTCTTGGCGAGCGTGTTGGTCAGATGCGTCTTAACCCGCGCTCTAACCTCATGGATATCAAAAGGTTTGGTAATATAATCCACCGCACCTAACTCAAATCCACGGGTTTTGCTTTGCACCTGGTTCATGCCGGTGATAAACACAACCGGGATGTCACGGGTATTTGAATTTTTTTTTAGCCGCCTACAAACCTCGTAACCGTCCATCCCTGGCATAAGGATATCCAGGAGTACCAGGTCAGGTGCTTTTTCTTTAATGATCTCAAGGGCACTCTTTCCATCCGATGCGACTCTGACTTCATAATCCTTATCAAGTGCTGCGGCCAGGATTTCTAGATTAATCTCGGCGTCATCAACCACAAGCACATTGCTGCCAGACAGATCCTGCATAGCGTCCTCTTTTTTTTCTGAAAATCTATCTCTGTTTTAAAGGTCGCTTTTTTTATATTGAGCAAATCCGAGAATCATTTAGAAACAAAATTTTAAATCTTCTTAAAATAGAGGGATGTAATTATAATAGAAAATCGCTTTACTTTCAACTAGAGATCTCGATTTCAATCAACCTGCTTCCAAATGGTAAATATACCAATACGACAAAAACTTCACTTGCAACTAATTGGAATAAATAATTATTGATTTCAATGGCTTCGAGAAAAAAGGGACGAGAGAAGGGATGTTGCGAAGATATGGGCTGGCCTATCATTAAATTGACAGATCCGACTATAAATTCCTATAATCAATGTGCCACTTGTATGATGTTATTAGGCTTCGTCTTCATCAATCGAGCCGAAAACATAACCGCAGATGACCTTGGGATAAAAATAGGTTGATTTTTGGGGCATCGTACAGCCACTGCAGCATATCCTTTTGACGTCATCAATAGCGATATACCTTGTAATCAAAGCCATTTGTGCTTCTCCATTGATCACTTTCGTCACACATTCCGGAAAACTTCGATTGTATTCGATACACTCTGATGACGGTTGAATATTCCCAGGAATCCCTAAAATGTCTTCGATGATAAAATAATGCATTACCGTGAGATCCAGCTTTTTGACATCTTCCGGAAAATTCCATTTCATGGATGAAAAGGCCTCGGGCTTCAACCTGACCCGGTATGCGTTTCCTTTGAATAAAACACCGAAAGTCCATTTTTCACTGAGGATTGATCTATCAGCATCACTTTTATCAGCCAGGAGATTTACAAAAAAGTTTTTTTCAAATTTTTTCATTATGGAAGCTTCATCGAAATTATCCAGACCTTTGATGAGTCGATGGGTTGGAAGAATTCTGATGTCATCGGCTTCTGTATTGGACAGATAAATGAGGTGATAATTGTAATCTTCATTTCCGGTATGAAATGGATTATTGGCAATTTGTTTTTTTAAATAAGCCAACGAGCACTCATATCGGTGATGACCATCGGCCAAGATGATTTGTTTTCCCTTGAGCTTATGAACAAATCGATTAATCACGTTCTGATCGGTAATCACACTCAAGACATCTCGAACACCCTGATAATCCTTAGATTCATAAATCGGCTTACGTATATTTTGATCCATATATTTTTCGAGTTCAAACGACTTATCGGTGTACAGGCCATGCGTGGGACTCACATGGAGTTTTATGGCTGCAAGCAGTTTAACCCGGCGATCCACAGATTCGGGATTGGTATTCTCATGCCGCAAAATGACGTTTTCATCCCAATCATAGACTCTTAAATTACAAATAAATCCCTTCCGGCAGTATTCTTGGGTATTGCCGGGTAACGTAAAATATTGATAATAAACGTATATGCCTGGTATCGGATCTTTGACGAGAACGCCTTTTTCTTTCCAGGTCTTTAATATTTCAGCGGCACTATCTGGGGGATTATCTCCGATGGGCACCGAGAGGTGAATACTGCTATAGGGATTCTTGTAAAGCCCCAAACGGTATTTCTCAGACATTTCATCAAACGGTGGAGAGATCAGATCATCAATGTTCTCAGCTAATTGTCTGTTGTACCGCCAGGCCTTGAAAGGTTTAATCTCTGCCATGATCCTTCAAAGTCATCGTTTATAGTAAAAATATAAGTTTCAAAAAAAACCACCGCATCGTTAAGAAGTTCCGGGAAGGTCGAACAAATAATATGCTACAAAAAAATTAATTTCTAATTATTTGAGGTGTCGGGGAGTTTTTTAGATTAGGTCGCTGCATGAATCATCAGCGACTGCATCGTGCAAACTCGCGCATAAGGGATCGTAGCAAAAGAACAGCGCTTTAACATCAAAATAATGGAGTCGGGGTTAAATCGGCATCACGGGCGGAAGCCATATTTCGGTTGCTGCCTGTTCTTTGGCAACGTTCCCTAATGCCTTCAAACAGTGCACGATTTCGCTGCTGATAATTCATTCCGCTAGTATCACAGGTTGGGTGTAAAAAACTCCCTGACACCTCAATTATTTAGCATGTAAAACCTATAATATGATTATTAAAAAAATTCCGAAACGGTTTCAACCTGAAATTATATCAACCCGGGTATTTCGTATCTTTTTATGACAGCGATGCAATCTCGCATCTGTGCAACTGCAGCGCCCCTCTGCTTGTGCGCTACGGATTGAAAAAAATCAAGGAAAAATTTTCTAAACGGACCTTTTAAGGACCGGGGGCGGCCGTGGGGGTTGTATCCAAGGCCAAGGAGCTCGGAATCAACGTGTTGGCAATGCCCACCAAAAGCAATGCCGTTAGGATCCTGGGCGACCTTGATCGCCTTGACAGGCATTCACCCAGTGATTGTCATGCCCAAATCCGCAAGTTTATCAATCGAAAATGGCATATCCGTGGTGGTTGCATACAGCCGCACCCCTTATCCTAATTTGCCGGTAATCTGGTACCCGAATCGTCAAGTTGAGGGTACGGTCTTGCTCCCAGATCATTTTTAATATATGATACGCTCAAAACATTTAGGAAACTTGGAACCTGCATGGCACACCCCAGAGTTAATAATTAATAACCTATTATAATTACGATTATTTATGAAACGTCCCTTTGCAAAACTGTCTCAAAAAAATTGGGCGCAATGTGAGGAAAACAGGCGTTTATGGGTATCCGAAAGCTTGCAAGCATTTTAATTTGTCTACCGTTTCTCCTTTGCCTGTCCGCAAATACGGTTTTGGCGGTCAGGGGACAGGAAGAGAGCCTTCGCGGACTAAACGGTGTAACGGTGGAAGTGGAAATATTAACAGAACTTATGCAAGATGGTCTGGCAACAAAACAGATTCAATCAGATGTCGTGTCGCAACTTCAAAATGCGGGTATAAAAGTCTATTCTCTAAAAGAGTTGAAAAACATCGCTGGTCAGCCTTTTCTTTTTATAAAAATCACAGGGACAAAAATACAGGACAACTGGAAATTTTACACCTATTCCATAAACGTTCATTTGCTTCAGGATGCATACTTAGCCCGTGAAACTGAAAGCGATACTTATCGGGTCTCGACTTGGTTCAGGGGGCTTACCGGCCACGGTTATCTGGATGATATTCGTGTGCGGGTTAAAGAAATCATCAGCATTTTTATCAACACCTATCTGTCTGTAAATCCAATTTAAGTAAAAAGCGCAAGGCAAATTAAATCTTGCCCTGAGCTGGTTGGTAAGCAGGAAAGATGAAGGTAAAATGGCACTGCCTTTAACCAATTGATGCATTACTCATGTGCCAAGTCTATCAAGACTAACAAATTCAGATGGTTACAAATGTTAGGAATTGATGCCCGCCTGGCGCCTTCTGTTAGCAGGTTTTAATCGTATTAATCGCCCTTTTCAACCCAGGCCACGCTCCATTTTTATTCGTCCGTGCAGATCGGCAAAATCTGCGGGCGCAGTTTTGTTTGATCGGCGCATGATCGAAATGGCATTTGTAGGGCAGGATACCGCACATACACCGCACCCGATACACCAGTCCTGATCCACAACCGGCTTTTCATCAATCACGGCAACAGCATCCACCGGACAAATCTCAGTGCAAGCTCCGCAGCTGATGCACTCATTTAAATTCGTATCCCTGGTGAAATAGACGGCCATCAGGATATCGCGAGATAATTTACGTCTCCTTATGATACCCACATTCCAACAATAGTGCCCGCAGCAGTTGCAGGTATGCTTTACCTGTCCTTGCACATTGTCAACCATGTGCACAAGGCCCTCTTTCTCACAGTTGACGAGGATATGTCTTGCTTCATCTTTGGATACTTTCCGGGCCAATCCTTTGGAAATAACAAAATCAGCCATGTCATCATATTTAATGCAAACTTCGATGCTGTGCTGACAATCGCTCCGGCCTAACAACTTGGCGGACATGCGGCACGGGCAGTGCGCCACCGCGATACTGGCAGCAGCATCTACAATGATCCCGATTTGTTCACATGGCATAACCCCCTGCATGGGTAACTGCATTGACAAACTGGCCGGGCTGTATTTGTAAGTTTTAGTAGATACCCCGCCGTAAACATGGCCAGTCGTAGGGACTGTAAAATATTTAAGCACCAGTTTAGCCATTTGCCTGGCACGGTCATCCTGTCGACCACCCCAAAAAAAGGTCTGTGGCACACCATAGCCAATTTGAAGCAAGGCATAACCTTTATGGCCGGTTTGGGTTTGTGCCGAGTAAAGCATATTTTTAGCTGCTAGAGATTCCAGTTTGTCTGTTACCGTTTCTATTGGGAGATCAGAACGCTGAGCAATGCTTTCCGTATCAACCACTTCCAAAGGACGCAGATTATTCGGGATAGCCAGCGCGACAAGAGCCTCTTCCGGCTCAAACATTTCACGGAGCAAGTCAAGGAGTGCGTCGTTGAACGGGTATCCCATAACAAGAGCTTCTAGATGCTTGGCGAGACGGCGATAGATGTCTTGCATTAACGTCAGCCTCCTTTAGTAAATCAAACTTAAATAATTAAGGGGTCGGAATGTTTTTTTCACGACAAGATGATCGCCCCGGTGCTTCTAATGGGCAGAGGGCTATTGCCGCCGAGAAAGGCAAAACACGGTGTCGGTTCTTGTTGGCATGAAAGTTTTAAATAACCAGCAGTAAAATGCAAGGCAGTTGCCGCTGTCAGGCTTGGCAGGCAACAATCCGGCATCTTGCCGTGAAAAAAATACCCCAACTCCTGAAATAATTGTTCAGGAAAAATCAGGATATATCAGCCATATAATAAGAATTGTTTTAACGCAAGGGCATTATATTTTCTAAACAGCACATTTGAATGGGGCTTGCGAATATTATGTAATACACGGCACGGCAAAAGCTTATTGCCACCATAACAAGGAATAGAAAAAATTTCTATCAAAGACAAAATCTCGTTAGCAAGCCCCCACGCATACCTTGCAAAATTACTTCAATTTTGTTATAGTATCAATGCTGGTTCACCATTTCATCCTACCCTACAGGCCTACAATAATACATATAGCCGCTGGCTATATGCTTACGTGTTGATTATTTCTCCAGACTTTAAAACTGCAGGTAAAAAGCGGATTTAACTGCGATGTGAAAACTATGTCAAAAGGGCTAGACATTATTATTATTGATGCCGATGCAAAGGTGGCAAACCTCACATCCAAAACTATTAAAAGATTTTATGCTTGGGGAAAAGTCTTTGTCTTCACGGATATTAAGGAGGCCATCAATTATTGTCTAAACAGAGATATTGGAGTCGGAATCTTCATTGTAGACGTATTTCTGAACGGGGCCAGCGGATTTTTCTTCCTTGACGCCATTGGCGAAAAATTTCCTACCGCTCATGAAGATACCATCATGGTAACCGGAAAAGCCAATGATGATGTCGTAAATATGTGTGTCGCTTCTAACGTGAAATATCTTTTGGAAAAACCAATTAAACCTTACACCTTACAACTCGCGGTCAAGGCCATAACCGCTAGATACCTCGAGTTTGCCAAAAAGCTACTAAAGGATCCATCCCTCGCCGAAACTGTGGCTGGGCTGCAAATCAAATAATTATTTATGGATCATCTCCAAAAGAGTTGGTGTAATTTACGAGAAGATGATTCATAACTATTTGAAATACAATTATATATTAACCGCAGACCCACGCAGACAAACTATTTTTGCCAGGGCGACTTGCCCGGGCAAAACCCGCATGCCTTTCAGGCAGATATCTTCGCGCAGCGACTGCTGGTTTTGCCTCCGCAGGTCGCAGAGGCAAAAGTCTGTGTCCGTCAGCGTCTGTCGAACGAACGAGGAGAGCCCCGCAGGGCGGGATGCAAGCACGGGCGGTTAATTAAAAAACGCTAAAACTCATGCGCACAATCTGCAGCAGTTTTTACCAACTAATTCGGAGAAGAACCTTATTTATTATTGATGTGGGGCGCAATGACCGGTTCGCTTCCCTGTTCAAAGGGAAGCTGTCTGAAATAGATTTTTTCCTTTCCGGAAAGCCACGCCCATCAGGGTGTAAAGCTTCACTTTTGCTGCTGTAAGCCCTTTCTTCCCGCCAAAGCTCCATCCATTTTTACAATTTCCTTGTTTCCACTTATTCAAAGCATAAAGATAAAGATATTTATTGGCTTAAACTCCCAAAATTGAAGCTTTCTGCCCTGACGGGCGGGGACTCCCCGAAAGGATTCGAATACCAGGTGAACTGTGCTATGCTGATCATCCCGGTTTTGCCCGGTTGCAAAACAAAGATTTATTGTATAGTATTAAGGTTGAAATCTTCTGCAACGCCTATTTAGATACTTAATCAAAGTGTATTTAAATATTGCCTCATGACATTCCAAATAAAAAGTAAATCGACACTTGTCCTTTTAATTATTTCGTCAGGAGGAATCATCTGTGGCGTAATTGCGGGTGCGATTTTTGGACTGACCCACGATCTCCCCCAAATCCGGTCTCTTGAAAACTTTACACCATCTGCGATTACACGTATATACTCCAGCGATAAAGAACTGCTCGCCGAAGTATTTATTGAAAAAAGGGATCCTGTGCCGCTTGAGATCATACCCAATCACTTAAAGGCCGCTCTGATCGCAACCGAAGACCGAAAGTTCTATGGCCACAGTGGTGTCGATCTCAAAGCAATTGTCAGGGCTATTTTTAGGGATATTTGGGCAGGAGAGTTTGTTCAAGGCGCCAGTACAATCACCCAGCAACTGGCTAAAACACTCTTTCTGACTCCCCGGAAAACATTCGTCAGAAAAATGAAAGAAGCACTGCTGGCTTTCCAGTTGGAGCGTCGTTACACAAAAGAAGAAATCCTGGAACTCTATCTCAATCAGGTTTATTTCGGCAGCGGCGCATACGGTGTTGAATCGGCTGCCAGAATTTTTTTCGGTAACTCCGTTAAAGAACTGACCCTTTCCGAATGCGCTCTGATCGCCGGCATGCCGAAATCACCTTCGCGTTATTCTCCATTGGTCAATTCAGATCTTGCCCTAAAACGTCGAAATATAGTTTTATCACAGATGCTGGAAACCGACATTATTACAGAAGAAGAATTCCGAGATGCCATCGACCAACCACTCCGGTTGGCGGAACAATATATTAACGTGGATAAAGCTCCTTATTTTGTTGAATATGTCAAGAAGCATCTGGAGAACACAATCGGTCCCGCAAGCCTGTATAAAGCGGGGCTGAACGTTTTTACAACCCTCTCAGTCGAGTTGCAGCAGGTGGCCGAGCAGGCGATCAAAAACGGGCTGTTATCGCTCGAAACCCGGATGCGATGGCGGAAGATCAGTAACCCTGATCCCCAGGGCGCGCTTGTCGCTTTGGAAGTCGCAACTGGCGCAATTCTAGCGTTAGTGGGTGGAAAAGATTTTAGCAAAAGCCCGTTTAACAGGGCTACAGCGGCCTTGAGGCAACCAGGATCGGCATTTAAACCGATTGTTTACGCTTATGCCATTGAACAGGGATTTCCGCAAAACAAGTTAATTCTCGATGCCCCGATTGTCTTTAAAGGCGCTAAAAACGGAAAGGATTGGAAACCGCAAAACTTCTCTAAAAACTTCCAAGGGGAAATGACGCTTAGAAAGGCGTTGACACTTTCTAGAAACATACCTGCGGTCAGACTCATTGAAATGTTAGGGCCGGTATCGGTGGCTCAATTTGGTTATTCCCTGGGTATCGGATCAACGCTTTCGCCAAATCTATCTTTGGCGTTGGGATCTTCAGAGGTGACCCTCATGGAATTAACTGCGGCCTATTCGGTCTTCCCCAATAGAGGTCAATGGATTAAACCGTTTGCCGTGCTGGAGGTTATTGACCATCGAGGCAAAGTTGTCTGGCGCGTAAAACCGCACAAAAAAGTGATCATGTCGCGTTCCGGAGCTGCCATCATGACCAACATGCTTGCCGGCGTTATTCAAGAGGGTACCGGTAAAAAAGCGCGAGTGTTGGGTCGCCCAGTAGCCGGCAAAACCGGTACGACGAATGAATTTAAGGATGCACTTTTTATCGGTTTTTCCCCTTCAATAACCAGCGGTATCTGGGTGGGCCAAGATACATCTGAACCTCTGGGAAGTCTTGAAACCGGAGCCAAAGCGGCACTGCCCATCTGGATAGAGTTCATGATGACGGCACTTTCGCAAAAACCCTATCAATATTTTGACATTCCCGATGATGTAGTCCCTGTATCTATAAACCCAACAACTGGTTTGCCTGAAGATCAAAATTCATCTCATGCGGTTTTGGCCCTGTTTAAAAAGGGAACTGAACCGAATCCAAAGACCACCCATGGAGCGGGCGGGTTGAATTGACGCCGAAAGAGCAAAAGCACGTCGGTGTTCAGAATGTTGAACTTGCAAGTAGCAACCGGTTTTTATGGCAAGAAATCAGTTCGTTAAATTTTTACTCAATAATTTTAAGCGGAAAATCTCCTTTGGATGATGGCTCAAAAAATATCAGGACCAAATATACTTTAAAGTACTTTCTATTGGGCGATTTAGCTCCTTGAGATACTACAACTGAAGTCACTTCCCAAAATTTTCTAATTGCAAATTTCTTCATTATTTGAGATAATACATGGAGTTTTCAAAGGAGATAAATAAGAATTTACAGGTCTGAAAACTTTATAATAGAAATGACTTCTACTCTTAAAGGTCTCTCCCTTATCGTCTGCACATTTATTATTTTGCTTCTTCCCCAGCTTATCTTCAGCGCCACTGGGCCTTATTACTACTTACACGTTGAATCTTTTCGGGCAAAAGGAAACGCCTTACAGTCCGCTCAAAATTTTCAACGGCAAGGGCTTGCCGCAGTTGTCAAAAAAATTAGAGTTGCAAAATTAGGAGATTGGTATCGCGTGTATATCGGGCCTTTTTCAACGCGGCAAGAAGCAAAGCTAAAAGCTGCTGAATTAAAAAAACTGGGAATCGTCGATTATGCTGCTGTCCAAAAAACGGATTCGATGATTCCCGTTACCGTGGCAATTGCAGCGCCGAGCGTAAAGAAAAAGAGGCCACCTACGATCCCGCAGCCTCAGCCGCCACCTCCGAAGCCACCTTCACAACCAACGGTTGCCTCCCAAACGGCACGCCCTGCGGCTCAGCCAAAAGCTATGGAACAGCCTGTCACTCCTACTGATACGAAGAAAAAACCCCCACCGGCCAAACCAAAACCGTCAAAAACCACCGCCCTAAGAGGAAAAGGCCGAAACGTATCCGGCGGCAATGTTGGCCTCGGTTACAAGCACACTTACCGCGAGATCAATACGGAGCTCACCGAGCGGCTGGAAATTACAACCAATGGCGGCACCACAATTACAGAGAAACCGGTTGAAGATATAAAGAATGATTTTCCGACAACCATGCATCAAGATACACTGTTTTTAAAACTGGGGTTGACCGATTATTTTGAAGTGTATGCAGAGGGGGGCATCGCTTATGATGAACTCAGTGACCCCGGATATGTTTACGGCGGAGGCTTGCGACTCAACCTCTTCCAGACAGCTGACAGTAGCAGTTTGCCTGGTTTATACGCTGCGATACATGGTGCTTACCTGACCGGAGAGTTTGAAGAAGAATTCACTTCCGCCATTGATGGAAACAAGTTTGAAAGAGAAACGGAATGGTGGGAAGTCTCTGGGGGAGTTGAACTTGGCATCAGCCGCCGGCGTTATGCGGTCTACATCGGGGGTAACTATTATAAATACACTGAAGAAACTGAGCGGCGACAGCTTCAAAATTTGCCGCCAGGGCTTACTGCGCGCACGTTTGAAGACGAGCTTCAACAAGAAAACGATTACGGCGTTTATGGTGGCTTTACGATACAATTCACCGCGGCACTATCCTTAAACATCGAAGGCCGGTTAATCGATCAGGAAAGTATTTTTGGTGCCTTGGAATATCGTTTTTAACTTCCTTTTCCTTCCTTTAAAGAAATAAATTCTTAAACTGCGTAATACCCAAGCCGATGGCTATAAAAAAGGCGGAAAATCAATTCCGCCTTCCCAATCGAAGTTAAATATCTCTACAACTTATTGGCTGGTAAGAAGCTCACTGCCATTAAAGAGCGGAGCTTCTCGGTAAGGATAACTCCTAAGCAAGCTTTTTTCCCCGACTATGCCTTAAATGATAGGCAGAAGCAGAACGGTTAAAAACTCTTCGATAGATAACTCCGGCAAATGTAATAGTCAAAACAGACATCAGCACGAGGATCGCAATTGTCAGCCCGAGGCCAATTTTCAGTGAAACCCAGCCAAGGCCTATGACAGGCAGCAGACCCCATCGCACCACTTTTTTCAAGTTCTGATGTTTGGCAATAAAATCAGCCACCGGGGGAGAATGTCTGTAGTAGAAGTTTACAGCAGCTTTGCCCCAAGCGTGCGAGAGTAATATCTTATCCCTGAAATCCCGCAATACCATGACATGTCCTTCCACATAGGAGCCATACGCCGCGGTGGCAATAAAACAGCCTTCCTGTGCGCCATCATCGCCGTCTCCACCACCAAGATCTGTGGCCAGACCCGCCGGATCGACGATGATGCCGTTGGCCGTACCATCCGCATCACCCGGGCCACCATCCTCGAGGTTAACCACCACAGATTTTCTGTCCATGCCGTAAGTGATATTAGCCGAATAATCACCCCAGCCATTGACTGAATCATACTTAACCCATCTGGCATCATCCGGTGCAGGATTGGAGAAAAATATTTCGATGTCGACTGTATCACCGGGATTTTTAAGTAAAAGCTTAAAGCAGACCAGACCCAGCGGCATATTCTCGGGTTTTTTAATAGTATTCGCAATATCAGCAAGCCCCACAACATCAACTGCGCGAATAGAATCTGCCGCAGTGGCATTGCGGATGCTCACGCCAAATTGACCGCCGCCTTCCACGGTATTGAGGCTTTTGATCAGGTCGGTTTGCATATTATCTGCTATTCCATCCCCATCCAGATCAACAGAGTCATCAGTTTCCCTGTCGTCAGGGATACCGTTTGCGTTCAAATCATTTCCGGTGACAGTGGTCGTAAAGGTAAACGCTTGGGACCAGTTGGAGCCCATACCTTGATTGTCATAAAACCGTGCTCTCCAGTAATAGGAGACTCCCTCTTCCAGTATTAGGATCGGTACATCAATTGAAGTTAAAAATATGTCGGTGGTGATATCAAATACGCATAGGTCGTCACTGGTCCTGAAAACCTGCCACTGAGTTTGCGCATGGTAATCATTGATGTCCGGATCACTAAAACCATTTGTAACTAATGAGGGCGCTAAAGTGATGTTGGTGTCATTATTTTGGGGAGACAACAGTTCCGGTATCTGGGGTTTATGGTTGGGGGTGCCGGGATCCGGATCGTTGCCGTCTAAAATACCGTCATTGTCGGAATCTGGATCCAGCAGGTTAACCAGACCATCACCGTCGATATCCTGATTCCAGTCATCGCTCCATAAATTTAGTTCCGAACCGTCATCGATACCGTCAGCATCTGTGTCGGCTAGATTCGGATCCGTGCCATAAATATAGATTTCATCTTTATCTGAAATCCCGTCTCCATCTGTGTCAATGAAAGGAATATTTGGATCAGCAGGGTCAGGGTCTTGCCCGTCCAAATGGCCATCGTTGTCCGAATCCGGATCCAGTAGGTTAATCAGACCATCACCGTCGATATCCTGATTCCAGTTATTGCCCCAAAAACTTAATTCCGCACCGTCATCGATACCGTCAGCATCTGTGTCGGCTAGATTCGGATCCGTGCCGTAAATATTGATTTCATCAGCATCGGCAATCCCATCAGCATCGGTATCCTGGGCCGGAATGGTATGGACAACCTCATTGGAGTATCCACTTTCATTGTTGTCGCTATCGTAAGCGGTAGCAGTAAAATAATAGGTTTGACCTTCAGCCAGACCGGAAATCGTATACGTCGTATTATTGCCGACATCGGCGCTGAATGTATAGTAGCGGCTGGCGGTTCCCCAATACACAACATAACCGTCCAAATCCGGTTCTGAGTTTGGATCCCAAGCGAGTGTAACATCAGCAGCAGCCGCATAAGAAGATGAGCATATTATTATCGCCGAGAGCAAGAGGGAGGAAAATGCAGAGGATTGCAGGGATTTACGTAAAGTGTGCAGTATGGTTGACATGGCCACTCCTCCTTTGCGCTTCCCTTTCGCCAATCAATAGGAGCAAAGATGGTGCCATGTCAGACCTGATAACCAGCATTTCTGTCAGGACCTTGCCACGCTTCGATGGGTGTGGAGTTTAAGTATTTGTAAATATTATATATTAAATATGCATGCGGGCTCTTTTTTTACAAATTAAATAGCGGTAAAATTTTGAAAATATGACCTGTGATTTTTATGACATAAAAAATCGTATTTAATTACAATTTCAACCGTCGTTGATTACAAATTGATGCACTGACATGTAATTGGAATTACGAAAGCGTGCTTGCTGAGCATTTTTGGCAATGTATCCCTAGCGATGATTAAATAACATCCTGATATTAAGCCTAACTACACGAGGATCAATTTGCTGCCGAAAATCGCATCGCTGTTTTGAAGAATATTATACTGAGGCGCCTGATGGGGTGACTGTTGACATTCGGTAAGTCTTACAATATAAAAGAACTTGCTGAAATAATTTGATAACCAACCGGCCGCCAAGATGAAACTGAAGTCTTCTTTGGTTATATTATGACCCCATTGCTAAAAAGATTCGCCAAACACCACCCCACCGTAATATTTCTTTTTATTATCTTGATGGGAATTTTTACTTACTCGATCGGCGTTCCCTTTCTTAACCTTGTCGAGCTAAAAACCATCGATTTACGATTTCAAACCCGAGACCGGATTGCACCAGGGCCGGAGGTGGTTTTGGCAGTTGTTGATGAAAAGAGCATTGCCAAAGAAGGAAAATGGGTCTGGCCAAGAAACAAATTTGCTGAGCTCGTTACAAAACTTTCTGAGGCGGGCGCCCGGGTAATTGCATTTGATATCGGATTTCTTGAACCCGATGATATGCGGATCGTTCAAACCATTGAAGATATCCAAAACGGTATCCAAAATCTGAGGATTCAGGACCTGGAAATAGAAAATTATCTGAAAAAATTGAGAATTGAGAAAGACAATGACCGGCGTTTGGCCGATGCCATAAAAAATTCCAAGGCCAAAGTCGTACTGGGATATTTTTTTCAAATAAATCGGAACAATGCCGGTCATATGACCGAAGAAGAAATCCGTTTTCATCAAGCCAACATCACTAACTCCAAATACAATGTGGAGCACTATTCGTCCAGCCAAGCGCAAAAGGTTCCCCTGGTTGAGCCGGTCTATCCCCAATCGAACATCAGGAAAATATCATCTGTCGCCCCTTTATCGGGATATTTCAATATGTATCCGGATTCAGACGGGGTCGTCCGATGGCTTCCTGCTGCTTTAAAATTCAGAGACGTCCTGTATGCGCCACTTTCTCTTGCTGTTGTGAAAGCCTTCCTCGACCATCCTTTGAAAATTATGATTGACGATTATGGTGTGCGGGAAATACAGCTTGGTAAATTAACAATTCCAACGGATGAACAGGGGCGTGTTCTGATAAATTATCGTGGTGAAGAAAAATCCTTTCCGCATATCCCGCTGACAGATATCTTACATGGGAAGGTTCCCAACAGTAAATTTAAAGACAAAATCGTGCTGGTGGGTGCAACCGCTATCGGGATTTACGATCTGCGGGTAACGCCC
>CP070652.1:5171467-5181902 GCA_020354645.1 Deltaproteobacteria bacterium | reverse complement strand
GTAATTGTGTCCCAGAAATACTTTACAAAATTAAACAGATGGGATTGAAAGGTTTTTGCGAGCGCCATTGAGCATTTTGGGATAAAGACGCCGGCTGCAGCAGGGCGTTTATCCGCCAGCGGTCTTTGGCGGATAAAAAATCAAAGGCTGTCTGAGTCCCGAGGCCCGCAAGTCGGGCCGAGGTCGAGTTCTTTTGATTTAGCCCTGCGCGGCAGGCGTCACCAAAATGGTCACCGGCGTGAGCAAAAGGCTTTCAAACCCCAGTAAGATTTTTTAAATTTATTCCTGAGACAATACACCAGTATCATTTGCTATAAATTTAATTGCGTTTTGAATAAAGGCAAGTGTTTTAGGATATAAGATTATTTGTGGGGTTTCCAGTGCTTGCACTTGACAAAACACAAATAATATCTAATTTCTGCATATTATTTAATCCGGCAAAGAGTGAAGGGGGAAATTGAGATGCCCGTATATGAATTTGAATGCCCGGAAGGTACGATTACAGAAAAATTGGTAGGCATGGATACCAAACAAATAAATTGTCCCAACTGTGGTCAAAGAGCCAAAAAAATTATGTCACCCTGTACCTTCGAATTGAAGGGGGGAGGGTGGTATGCAGACGGATACTCATCTACGAAAAAAACCACTCAAAACAAAAAATCTTCTTCAGATTAAATCCTGATTCACATTTACGACTACCCACACAATGGTATCGACCGTTTCACCTCCCTGCAGGCCCCGCCTTTCAAGAAATGGTCCGTGCTTGACACTCCCGTATCATTTTCCTATATTGACCGGCAGCTGATGTTAAACGCCGGCGCTTAGAGGGATTCTCACAAATGTGTTCCGATTCCCCTTGCGGTAATGCTGATCCGGGCGAGGGGTAATTTTTTTGCCACAAGCTGATCGCTCCGGTGGTTTTAAATGGCAAAAGGTCTGTGCTGCTCAGCCAAGCAAACCAATTTGTTCCATATGGTGAAAGTCATGCAAAATACATTCACAGCCCTGGAAGCGATTTCTCCGGTCGACGGACGGTATCGCAGGTTAACTGAAAAATTGGCCGACTATTTTTCAGAGTATGGACTGATTAAATATCGAGTCCTGGTAGAGGTCGAATATTTTGTCGCCCTGTGCGACCTGCCGTTGCCCCAACTCAAGAATGTAAAGAAGCGGAATTACGCCTCCCTTCGGAATATTTATAAAAATTTTTCTATCGAAGATGCACGCCAGGTCAAAAATTTTGAAAAGATTACCAACCATGACGTCAAAGCTGTCGAATATTTTTTATAGGAGAAATTCGATCTTATAGGTTTAAGCCAGTTCAAGGAATTTATTCATTTGGGTTTAACCTCTCAGGATATCAACAATACGGCCGTGCCCTATTCGCTGAAGCAGGCCTGGCTGGCGGTGTTGAAGCCAGAGTTGGATCGGGTTGTTGGGGTACTGGCGGAAAATGCCCACAATTGGAAACAGGTCCCCATGCTGGCCCGCACTCACGGTCAACCGGCCTCACCGACCAGTCTGGGCAAAGAAATTTACGTTTTCGTCGAGCGCTTAAAAAAACAGACCGGTTTGATGGATACGATTCCGTTTTCTGCCAAATTTGGCGGTGCAACCGGCAATTTCAATGCTCACCATGTTGCATATCCTGACATTGACTGGATTGCTTTTGGTGATCGCCTGGTGAATGATGTCCTGGGATTGGTGCGCTCAAAGGTGACCACCCAGATAGAGCATTATGATAATCTGGCGGCATTTTGCGACAATCTGAAACGGATCAATACCATCCTGATCGATCTAAACCGGGATATCTGGACCTATATTTCCCTGGATTATTTCAAGCAGAAGATCAAAGCCGGCGAAGTGGGTTCTTCCACCATGCCCCATAAAGTAAACCCGATTGATTTCGAAAACTCGGAAGGCAATCTGGGTGTCGCCAATGCTGTTCTGGAGCATTTGGCCGCCAAGCTGCCCATTTCAAGATTGCAAAGAGATTTGACGGATTCGACGGTCACCCGCAATATCTGGGTTCCGATCGCCCATTCCCTAATTGCGCTTAAATCCCTGTTGAAGGGGCTGGGCAAACTCATACTGAATGAAGAGCAAATAAGAGATGACCTCAAAAACAACTGGGCGGTTGTGGCGGAGGGGATCCAGACCATTTTGCGCCGCGAAGGGTATCCAGAACCATTTGAAGCGCTGAAAAATTTAACCCGCACCCATAAAAAAATTGACCAAAAGGTGATCGCAGATTTTATCAAAAGTCTGAACCTTTCCGAGGATGTGAAAACCGAGCTGCTGAAAATTACCCCGGAGAATTATACGGGTATCCTGGGATATTAATCCAAAATCAATTTCAGGTGTAGCGATGGCTGTCGAAAATCAATCCCATCCATCAACAGAGCACTTCAGCTTAAGGCGGTGCATTTTGGAGACGCTTTATGAATTGTTCAAAGAATATCCTTACGCCACCGTAGAACTAAAGCAAATTGAAGAAACGTGTCAAACCGATGCCAAAATGCTGAACTGGAATATCGTGTACCTGGAAAAGTGCGGTTTCGTGGAGCTTGGTAAATCCATTGAATGCCCGCCATATATCGCTTCTTCGGCAGCATTAACGGCAAAAGGTATCGATCTGATTGAAGACGTCGTGGAATTCAAACGGCGCTTTTCCGACAGGCAACCGGACCAGGCGGCTAATAAAACATGCCAACCTTAATTTCTCAACCATATTTTAACCTGCTCGGGATACCATCTACACACACGAGAGGCTTTCACCCGAATGGCAGCGAGCGGTTATCCGGCTAAATTTTTCTTGACAAATTGCAAGACCTTTTTTAAAGGATACCTTATGAATACAAATTATAATACCGTTTATACATTTTCATCATGCTGGTGGTGGTGGTGCGGCTCCATCGGGGAGGTGTATCCGCCACGATCTGATTAACCTGATGATGTAAATCAAAAACCCGTGGGATCACCGAACCGAGACCCCACGGGTTTTTTACTTTTTTGTAAAAATGCCGTGGGATTAAAAATCTCCACGGCGTTTTTTTTAAAAAGGAGAAAGCTATGATCAGGCAAGTAATTCAAAAAGTAGTGACTGGAAGGGACTTAACCGAAACCGAGATGCAAACTGCCATGTCTGCGGTTATTGACGGCAAAGTTCCAAATTCCCAGGTCGCGGCGTTTGTGACCGCTTTGCGTATGAAAGGCGAAACCGTAGCAGAAATTACCGGGGCCGCAAAGGCGATTGCCTCAAGGGTGGTGAATTTACAGCTGAACAATCATCTTATTAACCTTGATAGGGACGATATCAATCTCGAAAATGAGACCATATTAAAAGTCGGTGATACGGGTGACAACAATACACGCACATTTAATGTGTCCACCGCAACGGCTTTTGTGCTGGCAGGCGGCGGCCTGAGAATCGCCAGGCATGGGATACGGTCAGAAAACAAACATTTCGGTTCGGCGGATGTTCTTGCAGATCTGGGAGTGAAGCTGGATATTTCCCACAGCGATGTGGAGGGCTGTATTGAGGAGGTTGGCATCGGATTTCTATTCATACCGTTTCAGCAGGGCCCCATGAGAAATGTTGCCCACATTCGGGAGGAAATGGGCATCCGCACCATTTTCAATCTGGTAAGCCCCTTACTGAATCCTGCCGGCGCAACTGCTCATGTACTGGGTGTCTATGAACCGGCCTTGACTGAAAAGATGGCTCAAGCCTTGCAAAACCTGGGTGCCGAACGAGCCTTTGTCTTTTTCGGAGAAGAAACCTTTGATGAAATCAGCATTTGCGGAGCCACCCGGATATCTCGCCTCGAGAACGGCAAAATAACCACCGCCATGATTCAGCCTGAAGACTATGGTTTCGAAAAGGTAAAACAGGATGCGCTTAAAGGCGGAAATGTGGCAGAAAATGCCCGGATAATAAACAAAATTCTCTGTGGGGAAAAGGGCCCCTGCAGGGATATTGTTTTGATGAATGCCGCCGCCGGATTTGTTGTATCGGGGCTGGACAACTCATTTCAAGAAGGTATCGAAAGGGCTGCGCAAGTAATAGATTCCGGCAAGGCCCGGCAAAAATTGGATGCGCTGGTGCAATATACCCGGCAGTGCGAGCCGTTTGTCCGTAAAGATCTAGAATAATTGTAAAAGGTTGGTTTTCATTCGGCACCAATATGGATTAGGGCAGATATTTGCAGCATTATTCGATTTTCATTACTTATTGGTGACAGCGCAACGCCGGCATGCTATAGTGTCGCAACCTAGCAATAAGTTTAAATAGTCAGGATTGGTTTGAAAGCCTTTTAATCGCTCCGGCGATCATTTTGGGGACGCCTGCCTTGTAGGGCTAAATCAAAAGAACTCGACCTCGTCCCGCTAGCGGGACTCGGGACTCAAACAGCTTTTGATTTTTATCCGCCAGAGATATGGGCGGATTAACGCCCTTCTTCAGCCGGCGTCTAATTCCCAAAATGCTCAATGTCGCTCTTAAAAACCTTTCAAACCCTTCTGTTTAATTTTGTAAATTATTTCTGGAGCACGATACCAGACGGCTTATCAAAAGTATGTCCCGAATGAATCGCCTATGGGATTCCGTTCTCACCGGGGAGGCATTTGGAGCGTTCTAATGCTTGCTTCGCTAAAATTGAAACGGAATATTATTTTGAGAATCATTAAAAAGAGCTGATAAGGAAATGATAGTCAATGGAATTTATTCCGGGTCATCTACCCCCATCCGTTGTTACCCAAACACCCAGGTGGTTCATTTTTCGTGATAACAAGATTCTGGTAAATCAGGCGACGGATACAACGGTTACGCCTTACATTACCGATCTTGAGAAATTCGGTTTGCACCCGCTGCGCCAGCAATTTTTCGGTTTTTTAGATGGAACTCCCTGTTATACGACCGAATTGAGTGACGGGAATAATGCACCTGAGGCTTTGGTTTTTCATGAACTGCGAGGGCTTCTTGGGGTTATAGACGATGAGCTTTTTGCGGTGGCGGGCTACGCAAACCAGATCATGCAATGGAACCAAACCCACCAGTATTGCGGGCGCTGCGGTAATCCAACTCGTGATAAACAGGACGAGCGGGCCAAAATTTGTTTATCATGCGGTCTGATCAACTATCCCCGCGTCACACCGGCTATCATCGTGGCGGTTGTGAGAGACGACACCATACTTCTTGCCCGTTCCACCCGGTTTCGGTCCGGTTTTTATAGTGTGCTGGCCGGTTTTGTCGAACCCGGGGAAAATCTCGAAGACTGCGTGAAACGTGAGATCAGAGAGGAGGTTGGCATAGTCGTAAAAAAAATACGGTACTTCGGAAGCCAGCCCTGGCCATTCCCGAATTCCCTCATGGTTGCATTTACGGCAGAATATAGGGGAGGGGAAATGTCCGTTGACGCATCTGAAATCATTGATGCCGGCTGGTTTTCAAGCCGTCACCTTCCGCAGATACCGGGCAAACAAACCATCGCCCGGCAATTGATCGACTGGTTCGTGACAAACCATACCAACAGTTAGAGTGATTCTCAAAAATATGTTCCGATTCCCCTTGCGGTCATGCTGGTCCGGGCGAAGGGAAATTTTTTTGCCACAAGCTGATCACTCCGGTGGTTTTAAATGGCAAAAGGTCTGTGCTGCTCAGCCAAGCAAACCAAGTTGTTCCATAGGTGTTGGGTAGGATGTTATAACCCGCTGGGCGCCAAGTGAAAGGAAGTCGCCGTCTCAAGCCCAAGAGGCAGGGATCTGGCATCTTGTGACAAAAAAATTACCCCTCACCCGGACCGCCTCATTCCATTGCTTAACGGAATATTATTTTGAGAATCACTATAAAACCAAAACCACCGAAAAATTTTAATAACCCGGCATCCCTGGAAATAGCTTCCGTGTGTTCTTACGAGCTTTAAAAAGCATCGGGAGAAAATCATGAACAAGACCCAACGCCTGTTATTATCACTCGGTATACTGCTGATCGACCTGGTCGTTTTCTTTTTACCGCTGACCGCCTTGTTTCTCATCTATATTCTGATGTACAATCCGCCCTGGTTCAGGGAATTTCTGAATAATTTGAATGGCTCAACTTGACTAATTTATGATCATAGCCGCCAACCAGCCCTATTTTGCGCCTTATCCGGGCTTTTTTTACAAAGCGTGCCATTGCGACTGCCTGGTAATTTTAGACGATGTCCAATTTCCACTAGGAACCACTTGGATCTCGCGCAATCGTTTCAAAAATGATCAGGGGACCTTGTGGATGACCATTCCGGTTTGGAAAAAAGGATTAGGGTTACAGAGCATTGGTGACGTCAGAATTTGCCATGAGGGCCGATGGGTGCGAAAACATATAGAAAGTCTGAAACATGCCTATGCCAATGCCCCATTTTTTAATGAGCATCTAACATTTCTGGAAGATATTTTTGAAACAGGTTTTGAAAAAATCATCGACCTCAATATGAAGATTATTCAATATATCATCGATTTTCTTGAAATTGACACCCGTGTGCTTTTGCAGTCCGATTTGGCTGTATCCGGAAAAGGAGACCGGCTGCTTATTGAGATATGCAGGCAATTGGGAGGGAGCAATTATTTGGCCCAGGCTGCGGCCAGAAAGTATCTCAACGGAGACTTGATCCGTAAAGCCGGGATTCAGGTCAAATATTTCACACCACCGGTGCTTATCTATCCCCAACTCTGGGGGAACTATATCCCCAATCTTTCCACATTTGATTTGATCTTTAACTGTGGATCGAAAACACGTGAGATCTTGGAAGGAAGTTAGATTTCCGCGCTATAATCCGGCGCAAATCCTTTCATGAGGGATCAATCGAGCCGTGATTGTTTTACTTCGCAGCAGCCTCATTCATCCAGGCCGATATCATTTTTAAAGCGATTTTTTTGGCCTTCGGCAACAAAATTGCACGGTTGTTTTCATCAGTGGCTGATCGGATAAAGGGATGGTTTTCAAATTCATCAATAAACACATTATCGATGACAAATTGCTTGAATCCCGCAACTTCATTATTCGGATCCTGACTCGCCAACCTCTTTTGGTACATGGTTTTGGTATGTTTTTTGAGCCGGGGTATAATTTTTGATCGAAATTCATGTATGTGGGTCGAGCGAATGCCCAACTGAGCGGCCAGTTCATCAGCCAGCAATTTCGTCGCCAGGCTGGTTTGGACATCCACCAGTTGTTTGGCGCGCAGATCAGTGATATCCGGCAGTATGTTCTTGACAACGAAAATCAGTACGGCCTTGATGTTTTTTAGAGTGGCAAGACCATAATTGGAAAAAACTTTTGGCACTTCCCGATCGAGAATGATCTTGATATTGTTTTGTTTGCCGGCCGCAGCGGTGTTGGATTTATCGTTCAGTAGATTGAACTTCCGTTTAAGGATTGGGATGATATCTGAAACGAGCGTATCCGCCTCATCCAAACTGATACCCAACTTTTCGGTAAGAGGGGTGAGGTCTTTGCTATTTTTTGATGCCGAAGGATTCATACCTGTATCTTCTGCCATGATAATTCATGGCGCAACTTTTTGACCGGTTTGCTTCCCTGCAAGCCCCGCCTTTTGGGGCGGAGGACTTCACGCCTATATGCCTGAGGGGCCCAAAATTTAGTGCCACGGAATTTTCATTCTATTCACAGTTTGAAGTCAGATCCTCGCCTTCAGATGCCGGCCCTTGGGTTTGATCCAGTAGAGATCGAACATGCCGGTATGCATTCAGAGAAACTTCGAAACTGAATCCGCGCCCCTTTAAATACCTGAGAATTTTTTTCTTGAAATCCTTGGGCGTTAGGTTGCCCAAACGTTTTAATTTTTTTTCCGCACAAAGCCGAGCAAGCTCATCATCATCTACATCCATCAATACTTCTTTAATAATTTTCTCGTCAACCCCTTTTTGCTTGAGTTCAAATCTCAGTGCGGATTTGCTCAGAGGGTTGCGGCGCTTCCGGCTTTTGAGCCAAATTCGAGAAAATTCGAAGTCGTTTAAATATTTTTCGTCGCGAAGCCGTTCAATGGTCTGACCGATCATATCCGGCAAAAAGCCTTTGTACTTCAGATGACGCTCGGTTTCCTTTTGGCTTCTCTGGCGGTACGCTAAAAAATTGATGGCTGCGCGGTAAGTTTTATAGAGTTCATCCTCATTTTGAAACTGTGATATCTCGTTTTGGCTGAGTTGTTGACCTTTTTCGAGCTGCGATGCGTCCAGAAGCCGAACCGCGAAGGCATAGCGGTGATCCACAAATACGTTAACGCGGCCCGGGTTGCCTTTTTGTACTTTAAGCGATGTTATTGTCTTCAATATTATGTGGCTTGGTGGTTATATCAGAAAAATAAAACCTGGATTTAAAACTATTTAACTGATTCGCATACACCTTTTTTGTCAATAAAACAAATTGAAAGTAGTTTTCAAAATATGGTTTAATTGATTTTGACCGCGAAATTTAATCTTCAGAATCGTTCTAGATTCCGGCCCATCTCCTTGCTACAAGCAATGGTTGCGTTATATAAACCAAAACCGGCCAAGATAACATTTGAAGTTTTGATGCCTTTTTGATAGGAACGCGATGGTCTTTTTATAGAAATTCGCAACTGATCGACAATTATATGAATGACGGCTCCTAAAGGCATTCAACAAGAAGGGTTACGCAATGGGCAGTGAATCTTTATTTAAGCAGTGGTATTCGGCTCTCAGGGGCCTAAAGGCAAATGAGCATGCCCTGATGGGCGTTCTTGCTATTGTTGTCGGACTGGCCGGCGGATTTGGCGCTGTTGGATTCCGGTATCTTATTAATTTTTTCCAATCATTTTCTTACGGTTCTGCCGACAACTTGCTTGATGTGGTTGTCAAACTGCCGTGGTATGATAAATTTTGGATTCCTGCCCTTGGAGGGCTGGTCGTCGGCCCGCTGGTATATTTCGGAGCCCGGGAGGCCAAAGGACATGGCGTCCCCGAGGTAATGGAGGCGGTTGCCCTCCGCAGCGGAATTATCAGGAAGCGTCTGGTGATTATTAAAACAATGGCATCCGCCATTTCCATCGGTACCGGTGGATCCGTCGGCCGAGAAGGGCCCATCGTTCAAATCGGATCAGCCATCGGATCTACGATTGGGCAGCTGATGAAGGTCTCGGCCGACCGGATGCGGACGCTGGTTGGCTGTGGTGCTGCTGCCGGTATTGCCGCAACATTCAATGCACCGATCGCGGGTTCAATGTTTGCACTCGAGCTTATCCTTGGCGATTTTGCGGTGGCTACCTTCAGTCCGATCGTCATATCTTCGGTGGTGGCAACTGCTGTTTCAAGGCACTTCCTGGGAAATTCTCCGGCTTTTATCGTCCCTGCTTATGAACTCGTCAGTGTTTGGGAGTTTCCGTTATATCTGGCTTTAGGAGTTTTTTGTGCGCTGGTGGCCGTCACCTTTACCCGGACGCTTTATAAAATGGAAGATCTGTTTGACAGCTTCAAATTTCCACCGGAATACTTAAAAGCGCTTATCGGCGGACTGGTGCTGGGGCTGATGGGATTGGTATTTCCCCAAATTTTAGGTGTCGGTTATGGGGCCATCGATCTGTCACTTGCGCAACAGTATCTATGGTGGCTTTTGCTATTGCTGGTGGTGGTCAAAATTCTGGCAACATCAATTACCATCGGTTCCGGCGGATCCGGCGGTATTTTTGCGCCGTCACTTTTTCTAGGGGCCATGGCCGGCGGTTTTTTTGGCAGGATCATCCATACCAGCTTTCCTGCGGTAACAGCTTCTGCCGGCGCCTATGGTATTGTCGGCATGGGAGCTGTGGTGAGTGCGACAACCCACGGCCCTCTGACTGCGATACTGATGCTTTTTGAAATGACCGGAGATTATAAAATCATTCTGCCGCTTATGATTACCTGTATCATCAGCTCTCTGGCAGCCGGTCAGCTGCTCAAAGAATCCATCTATACCTTGAAGTTAATTCGCAGAGGGATAGACATCAGAGAGGGAAGAGAGGTCAATGTATTAAAATCGATTCGGGCCGGCGAAGTAATGAATCAGCGGGTGGAGACGGTCAGTGAAGCGTTAAACCTGCGAGGTTTGGCTGATAAAATCTCCAAGAGTAAATATAATAGTTTTCCGGTTGTCAATGATGCCAATGAACTCATCGGGATTCTTTCTTTTTTTGACTATAATAAAGCCCTGTTTGATGAGCATTTGAAAGATCTCGTTATTGCCAAAGATCTTGCCACACCAAATGTCGTGACCGTTTCGTTGAATGATAACCTCTATGATGCCCTCGAAAAAATCAGTGTGAAGGATTTTTCAATTCTGCCGGTTGTCTCACCGGATAATCCCAAAAAAATGGTGGGAGTGTTAAGCCGCAGGGACATCATCGGTGCGTATGAAAAAGCCGTGTTGAAGAAGTCACTTTAT
>CP070652.1:5151898-5171367 GCA_020354645.1 Deltaproteobacteria bacterium | reverse complement strand
CTAAAAGTTCAGCCGCACTCCCTACAACACTTGTAGTCATGTAGCGAACATTGATTATTGCGTCCGCCTCCATCTCTGCAGCCTGGGCGATCATCCTCCTGGTAGCTGCTGTCCGAGCCCTTCCCATCATCTCCGTGTATTCAGTCAATTCGCCGCCAAGGATCAACCTGACTAAGGCGGATAGGTCTTTGCCAAGCCATATAGCATATACCGTATGCCCCTGGACGAGACCGAGAGTCTCGGTGATCTCTCGGCCAGGTAGTTCTGCGGAATTCAATAGTAAAACCGTGCGATCAGGCTCACTAGGCAGTGGCCCCCCTCCTGATGTCTTGTTTTTCCTTTGTTCGAGAGCCACTGTCAGCAGAACCACAAGAATACCACCCAGAAGACAGAAAACAGCCATCCTTAGCCACCAGGGTATGACTGGATCATCGGCAACGATCACGTACCATGGTATCCCGACAAATACTGCCGTGAAGAGCCCGAGCACGAAAGCCAGCGAGCCAATATGTCGAAGTATTTTCATAGCTCCTCCTTAAATCTCTAAAATCGAAAATGCCAGCTGATTGTGTTGGTCAATGAAAAATATTACTTGACATCGCAAGTACTGCACAGCAATTTTAAATATTTGACCGCTGTAACAAATTTGAAGATATTACAGATATACAACTGCAAATAAACAAAGCCCCTCAACTCAGGTTAAAAAATGAAGGTTCTTGCCTTCAGGTCACGACTACCCTTTTTTGGGGTGAGCTGTTTCTTGGGATTTACTTTTACCTTAAACTCTGAGTCTTATGCCTTTCAGTAAATAAATCAACAACGTCTTTTCCTCAAGGCCGAAAGCTAAAAATTAGATTAAATACCATTATTCACGGAAGTGGTTGAAGGTCATCCAGCAAATGTGAAATTGCAACTGCCCGCACCCGCTTTTCTAACGGAAAAGTCTGCCCGCCTGTGGAAAAGGAAAAGAAAAGGAGTGCATTGGTGAAAGATTGACGTATATATGTCATATTTCAATCTTTCACCCGCTTCACTTTATTTTTTAATTCCCACCGTCAACTTTTTATATACATCCTCCTCTCCTTCGTATATGCACCTCTTCGTCTTGCAAGGCAGAATGGTATGTGCTATCGAGTACGGATTGGGATTCACGAGAGAACCGAAGAAAAGAAAGGGAAAAGTATGAAACCCAAAGTTTGTGCATCAATAAGTATTCTCTTTAGTCTATTCCTCGCATCAATGGCTTGGGGTCAGGTGGAGGTGCCGGAAAAAATTAAAAAAATAGCGCCTATTTATTAAGGTGCTAAGGTTTTACAATCGATGCAACTTCCAGAAGGTGCTCAAGTCGTTTTTGAGGTGCAGGCGAGTCCAAAGGAAGTTGTCACCTTTTACAAAGACGCGATGCAAAAGAAAGGTTGGAGCGTCGTTATGCAGATGGATATGCAAAATAATTCCATATTGAATCTGGCCAAAGATGACATGAACTTGGTGATTAACGCTAGTGCCGATCAAGAAGGTAAAACCATGGTTCAACTGCTCTTGCAGAATAACAAATGAAGACTGGGGGTTTCGCTTCTTCCAGCCAGGGTTAAATCAAGGGACATACCCGATTTCCGTGATTTCCTGCCATAATATTCAATAGGAATGATAGGGAGGTATTTAAACAGCAACACCGTATTCCTTTTTCATATACTTCAGATTCTCTATTGCGTTATTATATTTGATCTTGCCGTAATTGTAATAGTCGAATTCGATTTTTGAGATATTGAGCTGGATCAGACTCCACAGAAACCAGTAAATATCCGGAAAAGGTTTAAACAGATCGATAAAGAAAAGGGTCCGATCAAAACTATCACCCTTGCAGTATTCCGCGACAATTTCTTTTTCCGACTCTCGGGGAACCAGGATCTCCTGGAACATATCGGCGATATCGTAATACTTTGGCGCCATCCCGGCATACTCCCAATCGATAATATACATGGGAAAATCGTATTTGTGTCGTGCATCTTCATTAATGAGGATAAAATTGTCCGCCAGCAGATCGTTGTGGCAGGCTGTATATTCAGATTCGGGGATATTGATAATACTCGACAGCTTGATGAGCCTTTGGATGGTGCCTGCAATATCAAATTCCGGATAGCTAGCATTGAGCCGCTTGAGTATGGCTGACATCTTCATCACCTCCACCAGGGGATTGAAAATCTGTTCCAAGTTCACGCCGCTTGCGTGAATTTTTCGAATCGGCTCAACGATTTTTGGATAGAGCGATTTGTCTAAAAAGTGTTCATTGGTCAGAACAATGGAGTCTCCAATAAATTCGACGATGGTTACACCGATTTCGGGCATGTATTTAATCATTTTCGAGCCGACACCGATTTTCGCCATTTCCCGGATAGCCTGGGCCTCATAGTCGCGGTTGATGAAAAGATCGGTCTTATCACCGTAGATCCGAACCGTGTAATCGCCTTTTTCCGACTGCACCCGGTACAGTTTATTGGTTATTCCACCGCTTAACTCCGTGATACGGATATCAATGCCTTTCCATTCCGGCAAAAGTTCATAACAGGTTTCTGAGGTGAATTCCTGCTCCAACAGGCGCGTTGCCGTGCTCATGTCGACCTCCTCCTATTCGGTCTTAAACGTTTAACATAATAAGTTGCCGCCCCCGGCAGCCGACGAATCGCTGGATGCCATCCTCCGCCGGCGCTATCAGCTTATACGCAATGCCGCTGTGTTGGCCAGGTAAAATATAACGGGGCTATGCACCGAGTCAATCCCTTTTTAAATGAAATATTTGCCATGTATCAATTTTTAACTGATTTGGAGACCCGCCGGGTAGCGTGCCGCGTTGATTCGTCCCTAGATCGAATATCGACTTCTTTGCACAAAAAACTTGACAGCACCCTCTACCACCATGTAGTTAAAAAATCCTGTAGTTTGATCCAAATCTGCCACATATCTCTTGACAAAGGTGCCTGTGGTTTGCCATTAGCTTCACGGACCATTTGAGACCGTGCCTCTGCGAGGGCGGCAAACGCGTCCAGTGCCCTTAAACCAATAGCTGGATTATTTCAGGCACTCTTGCTAACCATCAGCGGTAAATACGGATTCAGGAAAATGGCATGAGACGACAGATGCGGCTGGGAATTATCTCTTTGTCCAGTTGGTCGGATGTTAACCCAAACCCTATGAAAGGAGGCCGATAGAATGAAAAGACGTGATTTTATCAAGAAAGCAGGAATCGGAGCAGCTGCTGCCGTGGCAGCCACCGCGGTGCAGGCGCCCTATGTGTTTGCGAAAAAAAAGCGCATTCGGTGGCGGATGCAAACCTATGCCGGTGCTGCCCTGGCTGAGCATGTCATTAAACCGTCAATCGATGCTTTTAATAAAGCAGCCAATGAAGAGATGGTGATCGAATTGTACAACGCGGATCAGCTCGTGCCCCACGGTGAGCTGTTTAGAGCAGTGCAGGAGGGAACAATTGACGCGGTCCAGAGTGACGACGACTCCATCGCGGCTCCCGTGGATGTGTCGGTATTCGGTGCTTACTTCCCCTTTGCTTCACGCTATTACCTGGATGTTCCCGCGCTGTTTCACTGGTATGGACTGGACAAAATCTGGCAGGAAGCCTACGCCGAAATCCCGGAAGTCACCTGGTTAAGCTCGGGAAGCTGGGATCCGTGCAATTTCGCCACCGTCAGGCCGATCCGAAGCATTGAGGACTTCAAGGGACTGAGGATGTACATGTTCCCCACCGGCGGCAAGTTCATGCAACAATTCGGCGTGGTCCCAATGGCCATTCCCTATGAAGACGTTCAGATGGCCATTCAAACGGGTGAGCTGGACGGCGTGGCCTGGTCGGGCATCACCGAGGATTATACCGTCGGCTGGGCGGATGTCACAAAATACTACCTGACCAACCCCATATCCGGCGCCTGGGTAGGTTCGTACTTTGTCAACACCAAGAAATGGAAAGCCTTACCGGAACACCTGCAGACTTTGTTCAAGCTCTGCGCAGACAGCTCGCATTATTACAGGCTGCACTGGTACTGGTGGGGTGAAGCCCACTACCGCACCAAGGGGGGCAAACTGAAGCTCACCTCGATCCCCGACAAGGAATGGAAGGTCGTGGAAAACGCAGCCCTTAAGTTCTGGGACGAGGTTGCCCAAAGGAGTCCCAGATGTGGTAAGGTGGTAAAAATACTCAAAGACTATATCGCAACCATGGAAGCAGCCGGCCCTCCCTACCGCTATTGATGAATGGGACACGATGAGTTTCATATCGCATACAGGTTGGCCTCCTCTGGCTTGGGGATAGACCCGGCTGGGGAGGCCAACCCCCTAAAACCAAGACTTAATGGGACTAAAGGAAAGAGGTTATAATGCCTAAAATCGTAAAACTTTACGTGCGATATATTGATGCAGCCAACAAGGCGGTCGGTAAGTTCTCAATGTATCTGGTCTTCGCGATGATGGGCATTCTGCTGTTTGAGTCTATTTCTCGGACCATCTTTGATCTGCCCCACATCTGGGTCGTGGAAACGGCGCAGTTTTTTATGGCCGCTTATTACCTGCTTGGGGGCGGCTACTCCATGATTCTGGACGGGCATGTGAGAATGGACCTTCTCTATGGCCGGTGGTCGGCAAAGAAACAGGCTGTGTCCGACGCACTCACCGCTCTCCTCCTTATCTTATATATGGTGTTTCTCCTCAACGGCGGCATTTCCAGCGTTAAATATGCAGTAAAATACGGCCAGGTGAATTATACCCCCTGGGGACCGCCGTTGGCTCCCATCAAGATTGTTATGACCATCGGAATCGTGCTGATGCTGTTGCAGGTTATAGCTACATTTTTCAAGGACCTGGCAAAGGCTTTAGGAAAAGAGATAACATGAGTTACGAGCTGATTGCCCTGCTGATATTTGCCTCGATGATGGCCATGCTTCTCACGGGGCAACGTGTTTTCGGTGCCATCGGGGGTGTGGCCACTGTTTTCGCACTTCTTCTGTGGGGGGAGGGTGCTGAGGGGATGCCGTTTCACGCAAGTTTCGTTCTGCTAAACTGGTATCCGCTGCTAACCCTGCCGTTATTCATCTATATGGGGTATATGTTTTCCGAGTCGGGAATAGCGGATGACCTCTACCACATGTTCCATGTCTGGATGGGTCCGGTCCATGGGGGGTTGGCCATCGGAACGATTGGCCTGATGGTCGCCGTCGCGGCCATGAACGGATTAAGTGTAGCCGGCATGGCGATCGGTGCCAGTCTGGCGTTGCCGGAAATGCTCAAGCGAAAGTATGACAAGGTCATGGTAACCGGTGTCATCCAGGCCGGTAGTTCCCTGGGCATCATGGTCCCGCCCAGTGTCGTTCTGGTTCTCTATGGCATGATCGCCAGGCAACCGGTCGGCCATCTATGGATGGCCGGCGTTTTCCCCGGCTTCCTTTTGGCAGGCCTGTTTGTGCTATACATCGCAGTTAGATGCAAACTTCAGCCCCATCTGGGACCGGTGTTACCCCCGGAAGAGCGGCGTATGAGCTGGGCCGAAAAATTTCGGCTGCTGCGGGCCGGAATCATTCCCTTGGTCATTATTTTTTCCATGACGGGGCTGTTCTTGCTGGGGATAACCAGTCTGGTGGAGTGTTCAGCAGCAGGCGCGGGAGCAACCACTATTGTCGCTCTCATCAAAGGCCGCTTAAACCGGCGGGTACTGGAAGACACCCTGCGGAATACGCTGAGCGTGAGTTGCATGTTTATGTGGGTTATTTTAGCTGCCCTAACCTTTAGTGCCGTGTTTGATGGTCTGGGCGCCGTGCATGCGATAGAGTCTCTATTTCTGGAAAGGTGGCAACTCAGTCCGCTGGGAATACTGGTAATGATGCAGATTTCCTACGTTCTGATGGGCATGTTCCTGGACGATACGGCCATGCTCATCATTGTTGCGCCGCTTTATGTCCCCTTGGTCATCAAGCTGGGTTACGACCCAATTTGGTATGGTGTTCTCTATACAATAACCTGCCAGATGGCTTACATGACGCCTCCCTTTGGCTATAACCTGTTTCTCATGAAGGCCATGGCGCCTAAAGAGGTAACCCTGGCGGATATCTACCGCTCGATCGTACCCTTTGTGCTGGTTATGGGTGTTGGTTTGGCCATTGTAATGATATTTCCCCAGATCGCCCTGTGGTTACCCAACTTATATTTCGGAAGATGAAACTAACGAACATCCAAATCAAAAAAATCCTGTATGCAACCGATTTGTCGGAAACCGCTGTTCACGCCTTTTCCTATGCAGTCAGCCTGGCCAACATGTATGGCGCCGGCATTACGATCCTTCATGTGCTGGCTGAATTCCCCGGGGAAGAATTTATATTGAACATGATCAGTACCGACACATGGAAAGAGATCAAAGAGCGCCACTATTCAGACGCCCGGGATAAACTGATCGGCAAGAAAAAGTATCGCATCGCCCTAAAGGAAGTTCTCCAGGCATTTTCCGAGGAGGTCAACGCCGATACGAGAGATCAGACCTTTGTGACCGACGAAATTTTAATCAGAACCGGAGCACCCGCCGAGGTAATAGTTGAAACCGCCAAAGAACAGAATTGTGATCTCATCGTCATGGGTACCCACGGCCACGGCGTCATCGCCGATGTCCTGATCGGCAGCACCGCCAAATGGGTGGTCAGGCAATCTCCCATCCCGGTTTTGGTCATTCGATTGCCCAAAGCACTCTCTGGACCCCAGTAGGAAAATTAGGGCCGCATGTTAAATTTTAAATATTCATAATTTCTCCTTTTGTAATAAAAATCCCCGCATCTCGGATTGAGAAACGGGGTTTGTTGATTTCAGGCTAGGGCTATCTGTTGTTTTAAGGTAAGCGCATTTCTATTAGTCATGATACAAAAAAAACCTTTAACATTATGACTTCTTCTTTAGCTGCCAGAAAGGGCCGGTCTTTCCGATCTCTTTAAGTGTTTCGACCATCTCGCGGCCATACTCGCGGCTGCGGGAAACCCAGTCCGGTTCCAAACGTCTCCGGAAATAATTGCCAGAAAAGAGCCTTACGAGGTCAGGCAGCGGAATGATGCCTTCTTCAGTGTCACTTTCAAACCCGACCCAGTTCCGAATGTGCTCTTCCGACCGGAAGAGATTCATGGTACTTCAAGCAAAAGGGGCATCTTTGAACCATTTCCTGAAAGGAACGGCTACATATCCCACTGTGCCTTCCGGCTCTATGTTCAGTATCTGACCATCCCTGATCTCCACCCGGATCGGTAACCCGCAATCCAAACAGGGTGAGTCTACCCTGACTGTCTTTCCTGGAAAGAGCCAGCAAACTGCCAACGACTCGAATCCTCACTGGCCGAACCATTTTTGCTGGCCATCGATAGTGATTCGGTACTGGGTGGGAAGGTTATTGAACGGGGCGAATGAGGTGATGTAGTCCGTGTTGGGAAACAACCACCCGGGGATCCTGGCACTAAAGAGATCATGGAGGGCTTTGCACCCCTCCTCAACGGAAACCCCCAGGTCGGCGGCGATCTCAGTATAGTGCGGTGCCTGACCCTTTTCAACCATGGTTCTCATGATAATGTTAAAAGTCTTATCCAACTCGCTGGATTCATTCATAGCTTTTACCTCCTTATTTTTAAGTGTTACATAGTGTGCAGCAAAGAGATCAATGAACAGACCTTTGGTAAATGAACAGGATCTGACACCGATCACTTATGTTTTCAAGAATTTCGCCCGCCGTCTTCAAAGGCTTCGTCTAGTTCCACCTGGAAACCTGATGCCAAAGCATTGGTCTGGTTTGCCATGCCCACCACAGCCATTAACTCGGATAGCATCTCGTCAGTCATACCTTTTTTTCTGGCTGCGGCGGTATGGCTGTTAATGCAATACCGGCAACCGTTGACCACGCTGACGGCTATGTAAATCATTTCTTTGACTAAAGGATCAAGAATCCCGGGCGCCATCACCGCTTTTACTCCCTCCCAGGTTCGTCCCAACAGTTCCGGTTGCACCGCCAGCGCTTTCCAGAAGTTGTTGATCCAATCTATTTGTCGCGTGGACATGATATCATCGTAAACCTTGCGGACTGCCGGGTTCGCCGCTTCGTATTCGACCAACTTAACGGTCGCCATTGCTTACCCCCTTTCGTTTGCAGGGAAAAAGAAAATTGAATCGAATCGGTCAGGTATTCGTCAAATAAAAATGAGAGCATCATTATGTTGGAGTAGCTTGCCAGGATCTCAGATTCGACACTATCTCAGACAAAGCAAGCAGTGAAGACTTCACAGGCTGTTGCCCAAATAGCTTTGGGCAACCACGCGTTCATTCTTGACAAAGAATTTAAATCTGTCAAGAATAAGGATCCTTTTGTTCTTTTACTAACGGTAGATATACTTCACGCTGTAAATCTGGCCGTTAAAGAAATACTCACCCCAGTAGATTTCGCTCCCTCGGATGTGGACCTGATAATTATATACGCTTTCCCTGCCGTTTTGATCCACCAAATAGAGCTTGCCTTGCCTTAAACCGCCCACCACCTTCCAGCGGCCATGTGCCTGCTGTGCACCAGTCGCATCCCAATGACCGGTCTGGTACCCTCCCTGGTCGGCAAACTGTCCACTATAGCCAGCCTCGTAGGCCTGTTCATAGGTACCGTCGGGTTTGAGGAAGAGGTTGGTGAGGGTATTAGAGGTGACGTGGTCCCAGCGCCCGGCAAATTTGTACAATAGCGCCTGGGCATCGGGATTGTCTTCATCGATGTTTCTCTGGGGCCGTGCATAGACAGGCGGCCAACCTTGATCCGGCGACTGTGCCTGGTGACTCTGTGGCGCGGATCTATGGGATTTTTGTTTGGTCTGAGCCGCTTTCGGTTTTCTCGCCTTCTGACACTGTGTGACCGAACCGTCCTGCGACAGTATCATAAGAGCACCCTTTTCCAGCATGAATAAATAGTTTACCAGGCTGGCTCCCTCCCTGACCTGTATTGTTCCAGGGGCAAGTTGGTAGTCGAAGGCTTCGCCGTTGTAAAGTAGCTGCTGCCGCGACTTGAACTCTAGTGTGACCGGCTCACCGTCTTCCTGGCACTGCCAATATCCTTCCAATTGAGCGTATACGTCGGCAGAAACCCGTGAAGGGGTGAGCAGCAGGAAGAGTGCGGCGACAGCCAGTGCTAGGATGTGGACTCTGGAATTAATTCTGTCATGCAGGTTTTTCATATGTTGCCCCTCTTTATAAAAAATTGCAGCCTCACGGCACATTAAAAAGAAGACGGGGGACATCCATGCTTTTATGCGTTTTTTTCTGCCAAATTGGAATATCCCCGGAGAGATTTACAATCAGGGCAAACCCAATAGGATCAGTAGCAGGGAGGAGTGAAGCTCCCCGCCCTGAAAAGCGGGCCTTCCCGGAAAAAAACTATTTATTTCGAATTAATCAGGGAGCAGAGCAATTTTTGCGACGACAAGATGCCGGATTATCACCTGCTCGATCGTGCAACGGCAACTGATTTACATTTTGCTGCCTGCTGATGACTGGTTCTTTTCAGACCTCTCATCTATGCGAATAGAGCGCCACGTTCGGCAAGAAGTTCACGAAGTATAGACCGGTGACATCGTCTCTCGTCAGCGCAATAACATCCCAGCGAAAAATTCGTCTGCCGCGACAACGCGGCGAGAAGATCAAGCAGGCGTCTTTTCTCCTTCTGGCCCATTTCGGCGCGGTATCTTCTGGCAAAAGTGCGCCAGCGCTTTTCGTCATCGGCCGCTTGCCCGAGTTTGAGCAACGCCTCGCTGGGTGCAAGTTCGGGAAGCCAGACGTCGTAGAAGTTTCGAGATGCGAACTCGTCCTTTGGAACACCGCGCGGCGGACGCCTCACCGTCCCGATACGCAATCCCTCGGCTTCCAAGCGCGGACTTCCCAGGCGGACAATGTGAATGGGCATTTTTCTCTCTTTCTAATGAGCTACCTCATGGTTTGGTGTGGCGGTTAATTAACATGTCTTTAAATTTCTCTCTTATCAATTAATCAATGAACAAGATTTATCACCGACTCGTGATATTTCCCGCCCGTGCCCGTGAAATCTCGCTTTCCCTAACAACAATCCTCTCTAAATCGCACCTGATACAACTCTGAAATGATAGAAAGTTTGGTTTCTGCGAACAATAAAATAAATGAGACTTACAAGAACAATCCGACGAACCAAGTTTGGGAACGGGACAAGTAATCCCATGAATAGATTCGAAAAGAGAAACCCAATAACATTCTTCTTTTTTTCCCTGAATTGAAAACCCAACCTCAAAAATTTCGATTTCAGACCTCAAATAATCGATGTGCCAATGAGTTTTCTTCGATTTCCTAAAGTGACGCTTTATTCTAGCCCTCAGACCACCTGATCCAAAAGCGCTACCGATATAGAGATAGAAACCAGGGCAAAATAAAAACTTTCCTAGTTTTCCTATCTCAATTTCTTTTTTTCGGGCGAAATAGAAAACGAGAACATAGGTTCCAGACTTCGCTTCAATTTTCGTGACATCCAACATCACATCCGTATTTAACAGATTCTGAGCAGTCGACATTTGTCATATCTGAATCATTTCAGATTTGAAGGCATACATAACACAACATCTAGCCTTATAACCCCATTTAAACCAATAATGATGGTCAAACTATTCCGGCTTTCGCTACTTTTTCTTCAGATCGGCCTTCATGAGTTCGCCCGTGAGTTGCGCCATCGCGGCGACCTGGGTGACGAACTGGTCTTTATTGAACGTGTCAATTCGCGCTGTTGTGGACCAGTAAGCGCCCTGGGTTCCCATGGTGGCAAAGGCGGGCAGGTCCCAGTCAAGGGCTATCTTTCCCATGCCATACCAGACGCCCTGCGGCCCGCCATGGCTGCCCGGTCTCTCCACGCACTGGACCAGGACCCTGGGCCATTGATGTTGTTTTACGGCCTTGATGGCCATGTCGATGAGTCTCTGGTCATTCCGGGTCCAGAGGAAGGAAGGTTCCACGTTACCCGTGGGCTCATACACATTGTTTGCTTCACGAAATTCGATCTGACCCAGATGCTCCGTTGCAATGAGGCCGACAATGGAACTTTTTGCATCCGGGTTCTTCGCAAAATAGTCCTCTTTGGCAAACGCTCTCTCCATCCCGGGCATGTAATGACGATTATCCAGATGGAGCATCAGAGTTCTGGGCCTATCGGCCTGCGGGATGCGGGAGAAATAGGCCACGATGCCCAAAAGGCCCAAAGCACCATTGTCCTGGAGCACTGCGGGGCCATCAGTGTGGGTCGTTAGTAGAATCGCTTCATCCCTATCCGTTCCATAGTGCTTCCCGGGCAGGTATCCGATAAGTTGATAGGTCTCTGTGGGTTCCACCTTCGCCAACAACTTTAGGCTCGCCTTTTTGCCCTGCTTCGCATCTTGGATCAACTTCTTGCCGGCATTCCTGTCTACATAGAGAGTGGGCACGTTATAAAAGGGCATGACAGGAAAGGTATACAGCCCGGCCAACCTATCATAGCCCATGTTGAAGATCACGATACCGCCGGCCGCCTGCGACTTTTTCAGAACGCGATAGACCAGAATGGTCTGCCGGAGTTGCCACCATACATCGTAAGAGACGGATTCGCCGGGAGGGATCTGAGTAAAGAGGGGCGGCAGATCGCCTATTTCAGAGCGGTACTCAAAGTCATTGAGTGTAAACCATTTTTTGTATTCCGCCTCCAGAGGAGGTCTGGGATGGGGGGCCGTCATGAAAACGACGATTTTGCCCTTCAGTGTTTCCATAGGGGTCTTGGGTGTATACAGGGCAAGGTCAGCGATCACGCCCTCTGGACCTGTTGAACCGGAGTAGGCGCCGTAGTGAGCAACCTTCACGGAATTTCCGTCGGAAACGAGGGTCCAGTTGGAGTCGTCCGGCCATTCCGAAGTGAACCATCGATCATAGGTCCACTTGTTTTTGGTTATATCGACAACGCCATATTGATTTAATTTTTTTTCGATAAAGGCCACGTAGGATTGCCACGACGGGCTTCCCGAATAAGTGGGACCTTCTTTATCTTTAACAACATGCCACCGCTTTGCCTCATCAGGTGTTACCATAAATGCAGGGTTAATATGTGACAGGTAGTTTTCATATGGCATTTGGGCCCTTTGTCCCCCTGTTGAGGCCTGGTAGGTACAGGCCGTCCAGAATAGACATGAGAAAGCCACAAGTATAAATAGAGACTTCTCCGATCTTTTCATTTCCTCTCCTCCTTTTAGTTTACATACGCCAAGATCTTAAAACTTATGGCAAGGGTTTGAAATATTAAATGAAATGATAAGAATTCCCTTTTGGGGGAACGGTTTAAACGAAGATAACGGATTATGTTTTCCTATAATCTGCGATACAAGATATGGGAACATGAAGTTGTTATGACCAATATGTTTTCAGTTATCGGAAGGAGGATGCACTGTCAATCGGAATTTCATCGGCAAATTGCCCTTGTTTTAGCTGATTTGGTAAATCGGGGTTGTATTATACTTTTTAACATAGCCTAAGGGGCATATGAAGTGGATAAAGAATTGATCTGGTGGTTGCCGGATCTGTGGTGGTTTCACCAATGGTGCGCGGTTGGGTAAAGGTGGGGGGTATTCGGATTTGGAATATGCCCTGGTTAAAGAAGCCGGATTGATAAAAAATGATACGCCGATCGTCACAACCGTGCATGCGCTTCAGGTGGTCGAAGACGGTCAGATTGAAGAGTGTTACCTTAGCAGCGGTTGCCCGGCGAGTGGGGGGCTCAACCTCTGCCGTATCCAAAATTATGCAGCAGACCAGCCAGTAAGTTAACCCAGCAAACAACGTATCCCATTGCTCCCCCATTATAATTCCTTCATGAGAGCCCCGCTTTCCTCTCTTTCCCTCTATTCCCAACCCGAATAATCCAGCGACACCGGTGCCACCATTCGGGTCAGGTAAGCAAAATGCAGGTCGTTTACCTGGCGGATATGAAACAGGTCGTGGGCCAGCCAGTTGGCCAGCAGCAGTTCGGCTGACATGGGTCCCATTTTGGGATGGCGGTGGATTGCCTGCCAGTCGGGAGACTCCAGTTCGTTCAGCCATACCAGCGAGTTTGCACGCTCTTCAAAGAAATTGTGCAAAGATTCCTTTAAATTCCTTTCGTTGTAGCCGCGCTGAAGCACCCAGCCTTCGGGATCGATGGCTGGCCATGGCTTGTCAGGATTGTTGAGGACAAGCGCGAGTCTTTTCCTGAAATCTTCCCTTTCTTCATCATAAAGATGATTGATAACCTCCAGCATTGACCATCTGTCTGCCCCGGGCTTCCAGCGGGCCTGTTCGTCCGATATGTTCTTAAATAGATATTTAAATATGTCGCCATTCACACGCAGATGCACGATGATCTGTTGGTGATTCATTTTTTACCTCAAGATTATTGGACATTGTTCGAGTTCTCTTCTCGTGCAGACGGAAATCATTTTATACTTTCTTGAGCTTTTTAGCCAAAAATAACAACGTCCCGGATCTGGGATTGACAAACGGTGTTTCTTGCTTCCCTGGATCAGGGATCTTCAATCAGCATATCGCGTGTAAGTTTTCCGGGATCTTCCGCACCGATCAAACTCATGATACGTTTCATTTCCTCTGTGATTTCATTGATGAGATGGTAAACACCTTCCCGGCCTTCGGCGGCAAGGCCGTAAAGGATCGGACGACCCAACCCGACCAGTGAAGCTCCAAATGCCAGTCCCTTGAGGACATCGCTGCCACGTCGGAAACCTCCGTCGACAATCAAAACGATCTTACCTCCGACAGCTTCAACAATTTCGTCCATTACCTGCAGGGCATGGGGGAGATAGTCCAGGGTATGGGCTCCGTGGTTGGAAACAACCATGCCGTCGGCACCGGCTTCAACACATTTTTCTGCATCCCGGCGACCCAGAATCCCCTTGCAAATCAACGGACAGGAAACTTTTTTGCGGATGTCTTTGAGTTCTTGTAGTGAAAGTGGCGCACAGCCGGAGGCCACCTGCTTGTCGTGGATCTTGGTTCCTTGTCCGGCGTCCGTCTCGATCCCCACCCAGGTGACACCGGCTTTTTGTATCTCTTCCAAATCTCTGAACATCTTGTCTCGATCTTTGAAAGGCTTGACGTTGGCTACTATTGGAACACCGGTAGCGGCCAGTTCTTTTAAATTCTTTGGGGTGGGGGTGCCCGTCCACATGAGGCTGCCGGCATCTTTAAGGGCCTGGGCAACATCCATTGTGCCATTATCCCTTATCGCTGGAATCGGCATGGTCATGGCCGACATAATCACCGGAGTTGCCAACTCAACATCGAGGATTCGGCAGGTGGTTTTGGGCGCCACGCCGTCGATGTACTGGGGCCGAAACGTATACCGATCAAGGATGTGTCGGTCATGCTCGAGAATAAACCCGGTTTCAACCGCATCCAGCACCCATCCGAACTCTTTTTCCCCGAGGATCTTTTTACCTTCCCGGTAGATTTCAGTAAGCCCCATAAGACTCATCTCCTCTCATGAAAATTTAATCGTTGCCGCCCCTTTTGTCCAAACTCACCAGCATGGACAATGCCTCTGATGAAAAAATCAATTCTATAACCGTTCAGAGGGATTTGGACAACAGCCCATAAAGATCTGACACCTCTTTCATTTTGCAGTTCCCAAATAAATACCCGCTTCTTTTAAAGCTTTCTCCATTTCGTCAATACTGATCAAAGCCGGATCATACCAGACGGTATTTCTTTCTTTAGAATCATGAAAGTCGCTGTTGACCAGTTCGACCCCTTTCAGCCCGTCCAGGGCTGGTTCGCTCACATCGTATCAACTGACATAGAAGACAACTTTGGCCAACTCCCGGTTTTCAGCCTTCGATGGCAGGTTGCCGTTAACTACTAGTATAGAAATCAGCACAAATGCCAGCAATAATAGTATACCCCATTCTTTTTTGCTTTTCATTTTCTTCATTTCCTTACAGCCGCGCCTGACGGCCCATCATATGCAGCAATTTTTTTAAAGAAGGATGTCCCTAAATTTTTTTTACCCGCTATGATCTGCGGTGAAATAAATTACCGAGGTGAGGGAAGAAGCGCGGTGTTTGTCGCTTGTAGATTTCAAACGCCTCAAAAAACTTTGCGCCAGAATAAAATAACCAGCACAATTCCCATAAGAGTCAACCAAGTTCCAGCGATCATACCGAAACTGCCAAACATCTTGCGGCTGATGGGAACGAGTTTTGGATAATCAAAAAGAGGTGAAAAGATATAAAAACCCAGTCAAACCGAAAATACCGATACCAATCAACAACCTGTTTTTTGTACGTGGTTTCATCCTTGTTATTCCATCCCCATCCCTGGTGATAGAAAATAATCACAATTGAGACATGATCTTACGATACGCACGATCATCGAAAGATCAAGTTAAAAGCCTCTGTCGGACCTCAAAATTCCGATTTTTCAAACTCTAAAAAAGATAACGATTGCGGAGTCAGGTCTTCACGGGTTGTTGCCCAAATATTTTTGAGCGGTCATTAAAACGTTTTTGAGTTAATAAATCTTAGCGCAGCGGAAGAAAAGCGCTTTGAACCTGTTTGAGCCCCACGCTCAAGCGGGACGAGTTTTCAAAGCGCCTGGAGCAAGCTTTAGATTTATCATAAAACGTTTTAGACCCAAACAAAATATCTTTGGGCAACAGCCCGTTCATTTTTGACGGGTTTAGATGCGGTGTCTCACCTGATCCCATTGTTTGATCCCTTTGTTTCTCCTGGAACCGACCGCAAAAATTTTCAATGCCACCTACGAGACCTCAGAAGTATTTGGTTTTATTAAAAAAACCTAAAATGGCGGTGCACCTCTGCCTAACAATGTTGTGTGGATTGCATCACACACGCCATTGAAGCCGGATCAATCGTTGTCACCTATGAGGCTCACTTCAGCAAGATAGCCGGATTAAGGCTTTGGGATCTTCGCGTATTAAGTGCACATCATCTTACCCACCCAGCTGCCAAAACCTAAAATTCCGACAGCGGAATCATACCTTAAGTTGACAATGCGGGTCGGATTACGTATTAATTGTAGAGTTTTTCGACCGGTTCCGGCGGGACGGTACGCAAAAAACTCAAATTTGGAGCAACGAAACGTTATTTTAACCTATGGCTTTGAAGAAATCGACAGAATCTACGAATATCTTGATCCTGGGACTTGGCGGTGTCGGGGTTTATCTGGCCAAACGGCTGGTGCATGAAGGCTACGCGATCACGGCCATCGAATCGGACGGCGGATTGATTCGACAAACCGATGGGAGTCTGGATGCCCGGCTGATTCAAGGCAATGCCATGAGCATCCAATGCTGGCGTGAAGCCAGCGCAGAGAAGATGGATTACCTCATCGCCGTCACCGACAATGACGCCGTCAACATGATGGCTTCCTTGATAGCAGACCGCTTTGGCATTCAGCGCAAGATCGCCCGGGTTCGCTCCCTGGAATTTGGGGATGAAGGTTCAATCCTCAACACCAAAGATTTAAAAATCGACCTGATCATTCACCCCGAAGAACTGGCCGCTCAAGAGATCGTACGGCTGATCAAACTTCGGGCAGGCAACGATATCATCGATGTGGCCGAGGGACAAATTCAGGTCCTGGCGACCCGCATTCATGACGCATCGCCGCTGGCATACAGAAAACTGAAAGAAATTTCCCAAGAGCATCGAAAATTTCCATTCCGGGTCGTTGCGGTTGCGCGCGGAATTACGACAATCATACCCGGCGGGGAGCATGAGCTCTTGCCTCAGGATCAGGCCTTTTTCATGGCCGGCAACGAAAATTTGCCCAAGTTGATGGAGATGACGGGCGTTCAACAGCAGAAGCGCCATCGGGTGATGATTATAGGCGGCGGCCTGGTGGGTCGCCGGCTGGCCGAGCTTTTGGGAGAGTCCTTCGAGGTTCGGTTGATTGAAAAAGATGAAAAATGTGCCCAGGAGTTGTCCTTTGCTTTAGACAATGCAGAGGTCTTGCATGGGGACGGTTCTGATTCAAACGTTCTTTTATCCGCAGGACTTTTGGATATGGACACCTTTATCACCGCCACCGGCGAGAATGAGGCCAACATCATGAGCTGCGTGCTGGCAAAGCACATCATGAACACTCATAATAATCATTCGAAGGCCAAACAGAGAAAATGCATCGCTCTGGTCAACAAAGAGGATTACTTGGTGCTGGCGGCCACAATGGGATCGGATATTGCCTTGAACAAAAAAATCCTGGCCGGCAACGAGATACTCAAGTTCATCCGCCGGGGTGAATTGCTTTCCGTGGCCAGTCTGCACGGCTTTGAGGCGGAAGTGGTAGAGCTCGTTGCCGCTCCCAAATCGCCGATCACTCGCAAACCCCTTTCCAAATTGGATACTTCCTACTACGGCAAGATCATGATCGGTGCAATTTACCGTGACGGTGCGTGGCAAGTCGCCGTGGGCGACACCCACATCCACAGTGATGAGCGGGTTATCGTCGTGTGTATTTCACCCCACCTAAAAGATGTACAGAAATTATTTTTAGCTTGATCTCGTCTTTGAACCAGCCATTTAGACGTAATTTCTGGAATACGACACGCCGGAAGCGGCTTCAATTTGAGATCTTTGCAAAATGTTCTATTTTGCCTAAGGTCAAGGAAGGCGAAAATTTTAACCACAGGCATACATTGAGTATTCCGAGGATTAAAATTTAAGCCTAACGCAGAGATTGGGCAAAAGAAGGCGTTTTACGAAGGCCTCAATTTATTTCTTCCAGAAAGACGGATAGAATATCACCAAGGCTGAAAACATCTCCAGTCGGCCCACGAGCATATTCCAGGATAAGAACCATTTACCCACATCGGAAATATGGGCATAGTTTTCAGACGGTCCCACCGTGCCGAATCCCGGACCGATGTTCATGAGGGTGGCAATGACCGAACTCATGCCGGTGACATAGTCCATATCATCCACCAGCACCATAACACAACCCCCTCCCAGCACCAGGAAGATGTTGACGATGAAATAACAGACGGCCAGGTCGATGATTTGGGGATCGACCGGTCGCTGGTTCATTCGGACGGATACGATCGCCATGGGTTTAAAAAATATGCGTTTGATCGAGGCAATCCCGTATTTCCATATAATGACGTAATGGACGACCTTGATACCGCTGGTAGTCGATCCGGCGCAGGCTCCGATAAAGCACACCGCGTAGAGAAACATCTGCGCGGCCTGCGGCCATTTTTCGTAATCGGCGGTGGTAAAGCCGGTGGTGGTTAGAATGGAGGTGACCTGGAAGGTCGCGTATCGAATGGAATCCATCAAGCTGCCGTATGTGTTTTCCTTCCACAAAACCCATGAAACCATGCCGCAAAAAAACAGCATAAAACCCACATACCAACGAAATTCGGTGTTGACTTTCAATACGCGCCAGTTGCCTTGCAGCATGAAATAAAACAGCATGAAGGTCATTCCGCCCAAAAACATAAACAAAATGATGACCCAGTCAAAGTAGGCATTGTTGTAATGCCCGATACTGGCGTTCCAGGGAGAATAGCCGGATGTCGACACGGTTCCGAACGAATGACACAATGAGTCGAAAAGCGACATTCCGCCCAGACATAACAAGAGGGTTTCCAAAAGGTTCAAGGCTATATAGATTCCCCAGAGCCAGACCATCGTGTCTCTGTTGCGGGGAATGAATCTCTCTTTGGTGATTACCTGACCGGGTCTCGACTCTGCCCGAAATATGCGCAGCCCGCCCATGCCGTGCGGCAGAAATATCACCGTCAATGTCAAAAAACCCATACCACCCAGCAAATGGGTTTGGCTTCGCCAAAACAACAGTGCGTGCGGTACCACCTCGATATCCGTGAGAATGGTCGCTCCGCTGGTGGTATAACCGGACATCATTTCGAAAAATGCGTCGGTAAAGGAAGGAATCGATCCGTGGATCATAAAAGGCAGCCCGGATACGGCGGAGATCAACACCCATCCGAAGACGGCTATGAAAAAACCGTCTTTGATGGTTAACTCATGGCTTTTTCGAAAAACCCACCAGATGGGCAGCCCCAATAGCATGATGATGATGGCGGAGACGAGTATCGAATAAAGATCATTTTCCTTATAATAAAGGGAACAGATCAAAGGAAACGCCATTGTGCTGCCGGTAATAATCAGCAGTTTTCCCAGGACGTTGGCAATTGAAGCGAAATTCATGGATATTCCCGGTCTAAAAATAGACGATTGAATTCATCCGATCAAATGCTTCATAGCTTGAATTCGGTTTTGGTTCAACCCTGTCGGTCAAACGGCACCCGTAAATTCATCGTTCCGCTTGCATTGGGAATAGGGGTCAGGTCTTCACGGGCTGTTGCCCAAATCCTTTTGAACGGTCATTAAAACGTTTTTGCTCAT
>CP070652.1:5130765-5151798 GCA_020354645.1 Deltaproteobacteria bacterium | reverse complement strand
ATATATTGTGTAATTGTTATTGTTGACTCACAAGATGTTATGTTATAGAGTTTCAACATCCAATCAGGCCGTTCTTTTTTATCATTGAAAAACAAAAGTTAGAGGTATGCATTGAAGCCAATCAAACAGATTTTAATTGATCGTCTTGAGGAAAAAGGCATCGATTGCGACAATATTCCCGGCTTTATGAGGATTCTGGCAAATTCTTTTTTTGCCGATCCGCTGATGACCCTGGACCAGATCAAAAAACGTCTGAATTATCTGGGATGGGACGGCTTTGATCTGGATGATCATACGCTGCAACTGGCTATCGCTTGTTTAGAGGCCGAAGGCATGAAGGAATTACAGGTCAAATCTGCACGCTGGTTCGAACACAACTTTAAACCGGCGGTGAAACCTATCGAAGGTCAGACATCCGAGAAAAAACTGGCCGCTACCGGATAGGTTAAAATGGCCTAACGGATCCGCACATCAGCGATATCGGTGAACCAAAGGCAGTGGTGCAAGTTACCACTGCCTTTGGTGTTAACATTGCCGGATAGTAAAATATGAGGTAACTCCGATCGTGATGGGAGCGCAAGGAAATGGTGGGTTCCACTGGGGATTCAGCAAGACATCGCATAGCCTGCTTTATTTCACCGCATGGTTTTGGCCATGCGGCCCGGGCGGCCGGTGTGCTGGAGGCCCTTTATGAAGTCGACTCAAAGATCCGCTTCGAGATTTTCACCAAAGTGCCGCCTCTGTTTTTTAAAGGCTCTCTGGCGGTTCCTTATACCTATCATTCAGTGTTAACCGACATTGGTCTTGCCCAGAAGTCGCCCTTAAATGCAGATTTGGAAGAAACTCTGCAAAACTTGAACAATTTCTTACCTTTCAGACCTTCTCGAATCAACCGCTTGGCCCGGCAGATAAGCACGTTAAACTGCGATCTTATTGTTTGCGATATCGCGCCTGTTGGCATTGTGGTTGCACGCAAGGTCGGAATTCCATCTGTTCTTGTAGAAAACTTTACCTGGGATTGGCTTTACAAGCAATACGTCGATCTTGACGCAAAGATACAAAATTATGTCGACTATTTACAGCAGGTTTTCGATGCGGCCGATTATCGGATTCAAACCGAGCCGGTATGCCGCTATCGCCATGTCGATTTATTAACCCGCCCGGTAAGCCGTAATTTCAGAACCCCGGCGGACAGTTTCCGCAAGCAATTTGAAATTCCGCCAGACAAAAAGGCTGTGCTGATTACCATGGGAGGCATAACCGAAGAATATTCGTTTTTAAAAAACCTAAGAAGATATCCGGATGTTTGTTTCATTATTCTGGGTAGATTTGAATCCCTTGAGCTGTGTGACAATTTGATTTTATTGCCGCATCCAACCCAGTTATACCATCCGGATCTGGTGAATGCTTCTGATGCCGTTATCGGGAAGATAGGCTACGGAACCTTGGCCGAAGTTTATTGGGCCGGTGTTCCTTTTGGCTACATCTTGCGACCGAATTTTCGTGAATCCCAAAAATTAGCTCAATTTGTTAAAACTAAAATGACCGGTATCCCGATCGCAGAGGCAGACTTTTACAACGGCAGCTGGCTATCAGCGCTGCCCTCGCTCTTGAGCAAGCGGAGGATAAAACGCAGGGGCATCAACGGTGCCCAACAGGCAGCTGTATTTATCAAAAGTTTATTATCGGATTTATGAAATTCAAATGAGCGTTAGGTATGATGATATTGGTGTCGTGAAGAAGGGTCAGTGAAACGGAAAAATCAATAATAACGTTTTCATTGATTTTGGGATATCTATGTTAGCATTTGAAAGGGTAAAAATGATAATAGCAATATCCTCCCGGGTCCCCATACATGGTTTCCGTCTCCGTGAGACACTGACCGATCATGTTTTTGGAGGCTTCTTCATAATCCGGGCGGGTTTCTTCTTCTTTTTTGCATATCAGGCAGATCGGCTGATGATCATAAACAGATAAGATCCGCTCAGCCCCTGAATCAAGTTTTCCTTCACAGCGACTGCACGCGATTGCACACGCCAGATTTTTTTCCCAATCTTGAGTCATTGTGGTTTTATCTCCATAAAAACCTGTTACATTGATAAGTAACTGCGTAGTTGTGTTTCTTGTAGCTTTCATTAAATAATTTTTACCCATTTAGCAAGTTTAAAATCAGGAACCGTTTTCTTAGCGGGAGTTATGCATAAATAATCATTCCAGGCGGCACGTTGACTAAAAGCTCAAAAGACGCCATTGCATTCCTGAAAAGGGTTGTTAATTTTACCGTTTATAGGGTGAGATCCCCGCAACCAAGAATTTAACCAGCCTCCAAAAATAACTTTATCATGATCACCACGGAACTTCTTGAACTGACAGAGTCCGGCCTTTTTTGCGCGGCCGGAAATTTTTTTATCGATCCCTGGAATCCGGTAAAAAAAGCTATCATAACCCATGGTCACGCGGACCATGCCTGCCGGGGATGTAAAAAATATCTGGCCTCCGAGGACAATGAAGCGATACTGAAACACAGGTTGGGTTCCGACATTGAGCTCCAGACTCTGAAATACGGTAAAAAATTATATCTGAACGGCCTGACGGTTTCATTGCACCCGGCCGGGCATATTTTGGGATCTGCCCAGATTCGGATTGAAGACAAAGGAAAAATTTGGGTGGTTTCAGGAGATTATAAAGTCGAGCCGGATCCCACTTGCACACCTTTTGAACCCCTTGCGTGTCATACCTTAGTTACCGAATCTACTTTTGCTTTGCCCATTTTCAGGTGGCAGCCGCAACAGGATATACTTGATGATATCAATAACTGGTGGGAGACCAACCGCCAACAGGGTCGCACAAGTGTACTATTTGCCTATGCACTGGGAAAAGCTCAGCGTGTTGTTGCAGGACTGGATGCCTCCATCGGTCCGATTTTCACTCATGGTGCTGTTGAACATTTCAATCAATGTTATCGTGAAACCGGTATCACCTTGCCTTCCACGCAATATGTCGGAGAAGTCGAAGACAAGCGAAGATTTCAAAATGCCATGATTATTGCCCCACCTTCTGTCGATTCCGTTTGGTGGACCAAAAGATTCACAAATATGAGTAGCGCCTTTGCCTCGGGCTGGATGCAAATAAGGGGAAATCGCCGCAGACGTTCTGTAGACCGTGGCTTTGCGCTTTCTGATCATTCAGATTGGGGCGGTTTAATCGATACGATTACGGCGGCCGGCGCTGAAACCATCTGGGTAACCCATGGCTATTCTGCCGAGCTGGTGAGATGGCTTCGAGAGCAGGGACTGGATGCCAAGGCAATAACGACGCGGTTCAGTGGCGAGATCGATGATACGGAGGATTGAAACCGGTAGTATGTTAGCCGACTTAACCGTCATAGCGGTTGAACTGTTTTCTAAAAAATGAAGGCATTTTCCAGATTATATACGGAGCTCGATGAAACAACGAGCACCAATCTTAAAATTGAAGCACTGGTGAGGTATTTTCGAACTGCACCACCGGAAAACGCCATTTGGGCCATCAGCTTTTTAATCGGCAGAAAACCGAGACAGGTGGTTTCCACCCGCAAACTCAGAGAATGGGCGGCGGCGGCAGCCGAGATACCGGATTGGCTGTTTGAGGCCGCTTACGACGTTGTCGGTGATCTGGCCGAAACCATTTCCCTTTTGCTGCCCCGGAATTTCACCGTCAGCGAATTGGCACTTCGTGACTGGGTGGAAGAACATTTAATTCCGCTGCGGGGAAAGGACCTGGAAGACCAGCGAAAAGAAATCCTTTCAGCCTGGCAGCAGATGGATCAAGCGCAATGTTTTGTCTGGAATAAGCTGATTACCGGCGGATTTCGCGTGGGTGTTTCCCAAAAGCTGGTCATCCGTGCACTGGCAAAATTCAGTCACATCGAAGAAACAGTGATTGCCCATAGGCTCATGGGCCACTGGAATCCGGACCCTGAATTCTACCATCGGCTGCTTTCCGCCAACACCGAGGACGCGGATATCAGCCGCCCTTATCCATTCTTTCTGGCGCACCCGCTCGAAGATGATGTCGACAACCTTGGGCCGGTCAATGATTGGCAAGCGGAATGGAAGTGGGACGGAATTCGGGCCCAAATCATAAAAAGGCAAAATGAAGTGTTCATATGGTCGCGCGGCGAAGAGTTGGTGACCGATAAATACCCGGAGCTTGAAGAAGCTGCTCGAAAATTGCCGAACGGCACCGTCATCGACGGAGAGATCATTCCCTGGGCCGGGAATGGCCCCCTGAATTTTTCGGAACTTCAGCGCAGAATCGGCCGGAAAAAAGTCAGCCGGAAAATTTTAAAGGAAGTTCCGGTAATACTGATGGCCTATGATCTTTTGGAATTCAATAGCGAGGATGTACGCGGCAATGCCCTGTCATGGCGAAAAGAGGCTCTGGCATCCCTGATTGCGGAAGCATCGGAAACCGGGATTATGCTCTCTCCGCAGGTGTCCGCCAAAAGTTGGGAAGAACTCTCTTTAACCCGGGACGATGCCCGTAGTCGCGGTGTGGAAGGCTTGATGTTAAAACGACAGGTTTCTCCTTATGGCGTTGGCCGCCGGCGCGGCGATTGGTGGAAATGGAAAGTGGACCCCTTTACCGTGGATGCAGTTTTAATTTATGCCCAAAGGGGCCATGGGCGAAGATCCGGTTTATTTACAGACTATACTTTCGCAGTCTGGGATCAAAATGCTCTGGTCCCCTTCGCCAAGGCCTATTCAGGGCTCACTGATGCGGAGATCCGTCAGGTTGATCGCTTCATCCAGCGTAATACGCTGGAAAAATTTGGACCGGTGCGATCGGTTAAGCCGGAGCTGGTTTTTGAAATCGCATTTGAAGACATCCGAAAATCAAGCCGCCACAAGTCAGGGTTTGCCGTGCGCTTTCCGAGAATTTCACGCTGGCGCAGAGACAAAAAAACAGCGGAGGCCGATACGCTGGAAACAATTGAAGCCCTGTTGGGATCTCAATAGAGTTGGCCGCTGCGCGGGACTTGGCCGGGATGACGAACTGTGACAAGGTCTGAAAAGCGGGAATCCGAGTGAATATTCTCCTATAGCTGTAGGAATCACTCAATTTAACTAAGCGTATCTTGTTTGTGATATTCAGCTCTAAGAACCAGAATGGAAGGATTGATCGATTTTGAAAATAGTTCTGACAAACGATTACGGTATTGATACCCCGGGTCTTGACGCGTTGTTTCAAATTTTTCGAACGGTAAGTACCCCGATTATTGTGGCCCCCGAACATCCGCAGTCCGGTATATCCCATCGGGTTACCACCCGCGCGCCCATCAGCGTCAAACAATTGGGTCAAAATCGTTTCAGTGTCGGCGGAACACCGGCGGACTGCGCCCGTATCGCTTTAAAAGATATCGTGACCGATGCCTGCTGGTTAATTTCGGGGATCAACCCGGGCGCCAATTTGGGTTCCGACGTGTATCAATCCGGCACTGTTGCAGCCGCCCGCGAAGCCGCCATCCTGGGTTGTGCGGCGATGTCCGTTTCGCAGTACATCGCCAAAGACTGTCAGGTCGACTGGGCCGTAACCAGGAAGCATGCCCAGCCGGTCCTGCACATGCTGTTGGAGAAAGACACTGCCCCGGGTTGTTTCTGGAATGTCAATTTGCCCCATCCGCTGACAGCCGATGACGGTGTAGACTTTGAGTTTTGCCGCCTTGATACCAACCCCCACAAATACAGGTATCGCAGCGAAGGGAACAATTATATCTATGAAGGCACGATTCACGAACGTCCGCGGGATCCCGCAAAGGATGTTGCGGTGTGCTTCGGCGGGAAGATTTCAATTTCCAAATTGGCGATTCAGGCGGCTGTAAAAATTTAGACCAAGAATAAAAAAACTATGGAGAAAAGCAATGGAGGATTTAAACGATCAGGATATCTTAACCAAGGTGACACGATATAATCTGATCCGAAACCAAAGAATGATTTATATCGATGTCCATGAGAGGGTGTCGGGGAATCTGGCAGGTAATTTTCTGGCAGTTCCCAATCTCATAAACATTGTTGCCAAGCAGGAACATCAGGGCGTGGGGGACACAGAAGCTGAGGCCTTAAAGGACTGTCTGGCTAAAATAAAAGATAAAGCTGTTGAAAATATCTTCCCTGAGAAGTAATTTCGGCCGGACCCCTGAAATAATTTATTTGGCGAAACACGGTTTTGAAAATCACTCCCATAGCAATATGGGTGTTATTTAACCACAAGATCCAATGGATACGCTGAAAGCGTCTCACATCCGGTACCGGTAACAACAACCGTATGACCCGGGCACATGGCAATCCCGGATTCACTGTCCATAAGAATCATATGTAGAAAGCACACCATATTGGGTTGGGTCGGCACCGGATTGCCCCGGTAAAACATGGGCCAATCCATCCAGTTCGGTGCAAAGGTAGCCCCGAGGCTGTAACCGGTGGCGTTAAGCCGGTGGGCGCGCATTCCGGCGGCATCACAGGTTTTAGCGTAAGCGTCAAAGACCTCGCCGATGGGATGATCCGGTTTGAGAGCCGCTGTGCAAGCCTGCATCGCTTCCACCGCAACCTGGTGCATTTCTTGATGCCGCCGGGTTACGCGACCGATGGGTATCGTCCGCATCAGCGCCGCATGGTAGTGACGATAAACACCCGCCCATTCAAGGGTTAACTGATCTTCAGCATCCAGCTTGCGCCGGCCTGATTTGTAGCGGCACAACAAGGCGTCATGACCGGACCCGATAATGAATTCATTGCCCGGGTAGTCTCCGCCTCCGGCAAAGATCGCCCCCTGCATGGCTGCCAAGATTTCGCCCTCATCTGCCCCAGGTCCCGCCAAGCGATGAACTTCATCAAGCGCCCGGTCAGCCAATTCGGCAGCCTTGCGGACATAAACCAATTCCGCCGGACTTTTTATCATCCGCAACCGGTTCACCAGATCAGAGGCATCTGTCAGCGTGCAAAACCCGGAAAGGGCTGAGTCCAGCAACCTGCCGTTCCTGGCAGTTAATCCATAAGCGTCGTACTCAACACCGAGAGGCTGGCCTTTACAGCCAAATTCGGCCAGGATTTCTCTCAACGCCCTGGCAGGATTGACTTCAGGTCCGTCGACCCAAACACGGATATCCTCAATGACCGACGTATGACGCGCCTGGCGCAGATCCGGCGAACGGGTCAGCAGCATCATGCGGCCGTCTGCACCGAGATAAAGGCACTGGAAAAAAACATACCCGAAGGAGTCATACCCCGTCAGATAATACATACTTTCCTGGCGGAACATCAAAAGACCTCCTAACTCCCGTTCAACCATTTGAGCGATCGCACGCTTTTGTCGATCGGCGAATTCTTCTGCTGAAAAATGCAATGCCATTTTAACTCCCTTAATAACTTGGTTCGATTGTTACCTAACATAAAACCTCATTAAATATAACAATAATTCTCTGGAAGATTACAAAAAAAGATCTTTATTTTTCTTGCCAAACAGGTTTTTTAAATATAAAAGAATTCTATAATAATAAAATTCGTTCAATTTGTGGTTTTGATTTAATTGTTTATCAATTGTTAAGAGGCCGCAGTATTTGCCTTTATCGATCGGTACCCGCACCTGTTCAATTTATTCTTCTCTTCCTCTCATTTCCACAGACAATTGATAGCGGTCAATTCAAACTGTCACTTAGCTAAACCTTTTTTATTGGAAAGGAGGCCATTATGCGTTTAGTATCCAAGTGTGCAACGTTTTCGCTAGCTTTGATATCTGTCCTCTTAATTATGCCCTGCGCGGTAACCCACGCAGGTGATGCCATCACCGTGACATCTTTCGGCGGTGCCTATACCAAAAGCCAACTTGAAGCCCATTACAAGCCGTTTTCAGAAAAATTCGGCATTAAAGTGAACTCGGTTGACTACAACGGCGGCATTGCTCAAATAAGAGCCCAGGTGGAATCCGGGAATGTAACCTGGGATGTGGTTGATCTTGAGACCCAGGATATCACCGCAGCCTGTGACGAAGGTCTTCTTGAAACGATTGATTTATCGAGCGTGCCGGCCGGGGCTGACGGTACACCTGCCGCCGGGGATTTTATTTCCGGTGCAGTTCACGAATGCGGGGTGGGAAATATTATCTGGTCGACGATCATTGCCTATGATAAAACCAAATTCCCCGGAGAAAAACCATCAAAACTGGCTGACTTTTTTGATCTCAAAAAATTCCCGGGGATGCGGGGACTCAGCAAGCGCCCCAATGGCATCATTGAATATGCCCTCATGGCGGATGGAGTCGCACCAGCGGATGTGTATGAACTCTTATCGACAAAAGCGGGCGTGGATCGCGCCTTTGCCAAACTGGATACGATAAAGGGCTCGATTCTTTTTTGGGAAACCTATGCGCAGGGTCCGCAAATGCTGGCGGACGGCGAAGTCATAATGACAGTGTCGGCCAACGGCCGCATTTTCAACGCCATTGTAAAAGAGAATAAGCCGTTTGCCATAATCTGGGATAATCAAATATACAACATGGATTATTATGTGGTTCCAAAAGGCTCAAAAAATGTGAAAAATGCAATGAAGTTCGTGATGTTTGCAACCAGTTCCCAGGCGCTGGCGGACCAGACCAAATGGATTTCCTACGGGCCGGTTCGGAAATCTTCCGTGCCGTATATCACCACCTATTATGGAACATCGGTAAGTATGAAGCCGCACATGCCCACTGCTCCTGACAATTTCAAAACCGCACTTGCGAACAGCCCTGAATGGTGGGCGGACAACCAGGATGAAATGATTAAAAGGTATAACGCCTGGATGACAAAGTAACACTTAAAAAAACATTTGTGCAAGGCGGGTTCACGCTGCGGCCCGCCTTTTTCCGCATCGGTTCATAAAGGATTTTTGCAGCCATGTCCGATCAAACCTCCCAAATAACGACGGCGGACGGCACACCCCTTAAGCTCAGCCTTCACCGGGCGGAGCGGGCCAAAAAGATTAGAAGTTTTATATTTTTAGTCCCCACCCTGACATTCATCTTCATTACGTTCCTCATCCCCATTGCCGATATGCTGTTTCGCAGTGTCCACACGCCGGAGGTACGTGCATTGCTGCATCATTCGGTTAAATCACTTCAGGGATGGGATGGATCCGGGTTACCGGACGAACGGGCTTATCACGCGTTAGCGCAAGAGCTCAAGCTGCTCAAAAAGGAAAGAACGCTCGGAAAGGTGGCCCTGCGTCTCAACTATGAAAAGTCCGGGATGCGGAGTTTATTGAGCAAAACCGCCCGCAAACTCGAAAAAATACATGAGGGACCCTTTAAAAATAAACTGATTGGCATTGATAAGCGCTGGGGAGAGCGGGAAACCTGGGCTGTGATTAAACTTCTGGGGAAACGCTTCACCATCACCCATTATCTCTCGGCTTTTGATTTGAAATATGATGTTGATGGGAATGTCATTGCCCAGCCGGCGGAACAACAGATTCATTCCAAAATTTGGCTCCGCACCTTATGGGTCAGCCTATTGGTTACCGCTTTATGCCTGATACTGGGCTATCCGGTGGCTTATTTGCTGGCGACCTTGCCGTTGAGAATAAGCAATCTTTTAATGATTTGCGTTCTGCTGCCCTTCTGGACCTCACTGCTGGTCAGATTAACCAGTTGGATCGTTCTGCTCCAGAAACAGGGAGTTCTTAACGATATTCTCGTTTGGATTGGTATCATCTCGGATGAAAACCGCGTCAGAATGGTCTACAACATGACCGGCACCTTTGTAGCCATGACTCAGGTATTGCTGCCTTTTATGATCCTGCCCCTTTACAGTGTCATTAAAACAATTTCACCCGATTATGTCAGAGCTGCCCGATCACTCGGTGCCAATCCGGTTCGCGCTTTCTGGGAAATTTATGTGCCCCAGACAGTGCCCGGCATTGGTGCCGGATCAATCCTGGTCTTTATCCTTGCAATCGGTTACTACATCACCCCGGCAATTGTCGGCGGCGCTACCGGTCAGTTAATCAGCAACTTCATTGCGTTGCACATGAGCAAGACCCTTAACTGGGGTCTGGCCGCGGCGATGGGGACAACTTTGCTGGCGGGGGTCTTAGCAATTTATTGGTTATACAATCGTATTGTCGGAATTGAAAATATGAAATTTGGGTAATATTATGGCATTTCCCTCATATGCCGGAAAACTTGAAAAAACCTGGTATTACGTTTTTAGAATTATCTGCGGACTGGTTTTATTTTTTCTCATGGCCCCGATTGTGGTTTTAATCCCCTTGTCCTTTAATGCCGAGCCCTATTTCACCTTTACACCGGGAATGTTATCCCTTGATGCGGATGCCTTTTCTCTCAGGTGGTATCATGACATCCTGAGTAACCCGCAGTGGATTCATTCAATGAAAAACAGTGTGATCATCGGGTTTTTTGCCACGATCCTGGCCACCGGTTTCGGTACCCTCGCTGCCTGGGGACTGAGCCGGCCATACACACCCTTTCGGGTCCCCATAATGGGCCTGCTTATTTCACCGATGATTGTACCGATCATTATTTCGGCGGCCGGTATGTTTTTTTTCTATTCAAAAGTGGGGTTGTCTCAAACTTACCCCGGCCTGATATTGGCTCACACCGCCCTGGGCATTCCTTTTGTTATTATCACGGTGACCGCCACATTGATTGGATTTGATGAATCGCTGATTCAGGCCTCCGCCAGCCTGGGAGCTAATCTGTTGACGACCTGGCGCAAAGTAATTTTGCCCCTGATTCTGCCCGGTGTAATATCCGGTGCGCTGTTTGCCTTTGTGACGTCCTTTGATGAAATTGTTGCGGTCTTATTTCTGTCTGGATTTGAGCAACGAACCATCCCACGCCAAATGTGGTCCGGTATCCGTGAACAAATTAGCCCGACCATCTTGGCTGTGGCAACCTTACTCGTTTTATTTTCAATTGCGCTTTTGACAACTGTGGAACTATTGCGTCGACGGTCGGAACGGTTGCGAGGTGTCAAACCTTCTTAATATCCGATGGAAAATGAAGTGATATAAGAACCGTGTCTGTTCGCAGCGGGATGTCTATGGTTGAAGTGGGGGAGTATTAGATGAAGCAGAAATTTACGCCAGTGTTTGCCATTTGCGCATGGGTTGCAGTGTCGCTGCTTTTTGCGGCAACAGTCGCCGGCGAGACAATGGCAACCATTGAGCTTTCCAGCGAAGAGACAGCCTGGCTCAAAGACCATCCGGTGATTCGACATGGCCCGGACGCCGATTATGCCCCATTCGAGTACAAAGATGATAACAATCGTTATATCGGTGTCGCACCGGATACCCTCAAATTAATCGGCAAAAAGCTCGGGGTGCAGTTCCAGGTCGTTCCCGCGCCCAACTGGGCGGCCAACCTGGAAAATATTAAACAACACAAAGCCGATCTGGCTGCTGCGGCAATAACGCCCGATCGCTCCGAATACATGCTGTTCACCTCGCCCTTTATTGAATATAATAATATCATTCTGGTACCCGACCATGTTACGGGATATTTCATCCTGAAAGACTTTGAGGGCAAGACACTTGCTGTCGTTCAGGGTTGGGCCATCGCTGAATATATTCAAAAAAAACATCCGGACATTAGAATCCTGTGGGTAAAGGATATAAAATCTGCACTGGAGGCGGTTTCAGACGGTGCTGCGGATGCTTATTTGGTTAACAGGTTTGCGGCAGGTTACTGGATGGCAAAGACGGGGATCACAAATTTGCGCATTGCCGGTGAAACCGACTATACTTACAAGCTCAGCTTTGGTTCGCGAAAAGATTGGCCCATGCTGAACAGGCTTCTCCAAAAAGCACTCGATGCGATTTCCAGCTCCGAGTGGGAAGAAATTTTCAACAAATGGACTTTTTCAAAAGAACCGCGATGGCGACCGGGGTCTCAGTTTTGGATCTGGATCACGCTTGGTGTCATCGTTGTGCTGCTTCTGGTTATTGGTATTTTTGTCTGGGATCTTACAGTACGGCGGCGGGCGGGTGCCAAAGCGAAGGTTTAATTGAAAAAACAGAAAGTTAGCTAATCGAAGGCATCCAGGGCACGGCAGTCATCAGCAGACCACCCGATTTTGATTTTTTGATCTCTGTCCACTACCAGATGACCATAGGAATTGGGAACCTTAATGATAAATTCATCATTGCCGCAAACATTTACGCGGGTGCGAATATGGTCACCGAGGTAAATCAGTTCTCTCACCTGGCCTTCAAATATGTTTTCCAGACGTTCATCTTCTGGTGTGACGGTTACTCTCTCGGGACGAAGTGACATACTGGTCCTTACGCCGACCTCATCGACATTGACTTTCAACGCCTTTACCGTTGCGCGACCTTCGACTTCAACCGTGAACTTATCCCCACTGATTTCGATCACTTTTCCTGAAAGCCTGTTGTTTTCACCGATAAACTGAGAGACAAAAGCATTTTCCGGTTTTTCGTAAAGAATATCGGGTGTCGAGATTTGTTGGATTACCCCGTCGTTAAATACGGCGATTCTGTTCGACATTGTCAGTGCTTCACTTTGATCGTGGGTGACATAAACAACCGTAATACCCAAACTCTCATGAATGTGCTTGATTTCAAACTGCATTTGCTCACGAAGGTTCTTGTCAAGGGCGCCAAGAGGCTCGTCCATTAGCACCAGCTGCGGTTCAAAAACGAGCGCCCGTGCTAAGGCGATGCGCTGCTGCTGACCGCCGGAGAGCTGGGAGGGCATCCTTCCCTCAAAACCCGTGAGTTCGACCATATCAAGCGCCCTTGCGACCCTGTCTTGGACTTTATTTTTTGGCAGCCTTCTGACTTTGAGAGGATAGGCAAGATTTTCGCTGATTGTCATATGGGGAAACAATGCATAATTTTGAAACACAAAGCCGATGTTTCTTTTATGGGGAGGGATATTACCTATGGGTTGATCATCTAGATAGATTTCTCCATTTGTCGGGGTTAAAAAACCGGCCAGCATCAGCAGGCAGGTTGTTTTTCCTGAACCGGACGGACCCAGCATGGTAACAAATTCACCTTGGGCAATTTCAAGGTTTAGATCCTTGACCACCAGTGTTTCGCCATCAAAGCTTTTTTCGATATGTTCAAATCGAACCAATGGCTTAACATTTTCGGTTCCAGCTACTGGCATATTGGCCTCCGAATTTTGGAAAAGAAACATTTATATAAATTTAAAAATATTGGAAAAATTCGGTACTGTCAACTTTTTTATGCAGCTTTTCCTATCAACTTCTGCCGGCAAGTCTTTGCGGCCAGAGCCGCTTGATGTGTTTTATTTCTGATTAAAGATTTCCATATTGAAAATGCCGTTTTAGCGTGTTAGATGAATGTACCGCAGATGATTACTAGCAGTGGTTTCAAAACCCCAACTATGGCCCAATAGCTGCGTTACAAACCTCTTCAAAATGTTCACATACGGCGTTGTATGCTGCTTTTTTTCATCGGTTTGCGCCTTGCTCTTGAACCTAATCTAAGGTTTTGAAACCACTTCTAAGCTTTTATGTGAACGTTCCCTTGCGTTCTTTTCAGTTAAAAAAGGAGAAATACTTGGATGAGCAAAGATGAAAAAATATATCGATCGGCCATGCGGCAGGTTCGATTCGACCAGGGACGTCACTGGCGGGCCAAGCTCGGTTTTGTCATCCTGGCCATGGAACAGACCATTGAAGAGGACGTTTTCCGTCTGGCACCACCCGGGGTGGGTGTTCATTTCAGTCGGGTTCAAATGGCAAATGAAGTCACTGTTGAGACTCTGGAAGCGACCGCCAACAAATTGGCTGGCGCTGCGGCCCTTTTGCTGCCCGATGGCGGCTTGGATGTTGTCTGCTTTGCCTGTACGTCTGCCAGTTTTGTCATCGGCGAGGATCGTGTGATGCAGGAACTTTCAAGGGGTGCACCCGGGGCGCGACCAACAACGCTGATCACAGGTGTTGTGAATGCGCTGCGCACCTTGAACGTGCGGCGAATTGTCGTTGCGACCCCTTACCTCGATGAAATAAATGCCCTGGAGGCCCGCTATTTAAATGACCAGGGATTTGACGTGCTTGACGTCCAGGGATTGAATATTGAAAGGGACGCGGATATGGTGCGTGTCGCACCGGACTTTATTAAAGATTTTGCCAAAAGTGTAGATCGCCCGGCGGCTGAAGCCATTTTCGTGAGCTGCGGCGCGCTGCGCACCCTGGACATTGTCGAGGCCCTTGAACAGGAAACCGGCAAGCCCGCAGTGGCCAGCAACCAGGCGATGATCTGGGAAACACTTCGCCTGGCCGGGGTGGATGATAAAATCGAGGGGTATGGTCAACTGTTACGACATTACTAAGAGTCTGTGCCAAAAATTCGACACCTAACGTTGGATGTGCAAATTTTTCATAATGCTCGCATGTAATTTGGTTTAGCCCGTTTGCCGGTTTGGCCGGTTTGCAGGTTTCGGTTAACAGGCGAACGTGCAAAACTGGCCAACCTGACAAGATTAGGAGAGTAAAGCATGAAGGAAGAGCTGCAGCGAAGAATACAAGAGTTCCAGAGACGTATCGCTGATGAGAATTTAGATATGGCCTTTATAGAGGACGCAGACAATATTTACTACCTTTCCGGGTATTGGGGCTATTTGGCCATGGATTTTGGTCGTCCTACCGTTCTAATTGTGCCGCAATCCGGTTCTCCCACTATTATCACCCCCGGCCTGGAGGCCGAAATGGCCCGAGCCATGACCTGGGTTGGAGATATCCGGGAATGGACGGACGGCGTTGGAGGGGAATGGGTCGCCCACCTGCAGGATTTGCTCGCTGGCCTTAAAAGCAAAAGAATTGGTATCTTACGTAATAAAACCCACCCTATGATTTTGGAATGCTTGCAGCGCGAATTCCCTGGAGCCGCTCTCGTTGATATTTCAGACACCCTTGGCGACATGCGCATGGTCAAAAGCTCTGAGGAGATTGCGGTCATGCGCCAGGCCGGCCAGGTGGCCATTGCCATGTGCCAAGCGGGCGTCAAAGCCATCGCAGAGGGAGTTCCCGAGTTTGAGGTCGCCCTGGCCGTAATTGCCGGTGGCACAAGAAAAGCTGCTGAATTTCTGAGGGAAGATGGGCCAGACCGGTTGTTCTCCCCCACTATCTACAACCTGCAAATACTCCAATCCGGACAGGAACTTTCCATGGTCCACCGGCGATCAACAGTCCGGCGAATTCAGCGTGGAGACCCCGTGTATATGTGTTTTTGCGGAATTGCAAATTTCAAGCAGTTTAAGCTGGGTTTCGATCGGGAGTATTTTGTCGGTAAGGTTTCGGACGAACACGCCAGGCTTTACGGAATTGCTCTCAAAGCCCAGGCTGCGGCACTTGAGATGGTTCGACCGGGTGTTCCGGCCGAAGAGGTGCATGCTGCTGCCTTGGAGGTGTATCAAAAAGCCGGCTTCGGCATATGTTACCGGTCAGGAAGGGGAATCGGGTATTCTTTTTTGGAGAAACCGGAATTTAAGGAAGGAGACAAAACGCCCCTTCAACCCGGAATGACGTTTGCCGTGGACGGCGCAATTACAATCCCCGGGGAGTTTGGTGCGCGGGTTGGTGACTCCATTGTAGTGACCAAAACCGGATTCGAATATTTGACACCCTATCCGAAAGATCTCCGGATTGTTTGATCCTAATAAATGAGATTTACCTGCTTGATTACACCCTAAATTCCATCTAATTGTTTAGGGAAGTGATCTTCACAGCTGCCTTCCCGATAAACATCGGCGGTGGCACAATGGAGACCCCCGCCGAATGGGTAGGCATCTCTGAAAGGAACCGGGATCACTTCAAAACCAAGCTTATCCATCTGTTCCAACTGATGAACCTCGCTCGCCTCAACGCAAACTGTCTTAGTATCAAGGACAAGACAATTCATGGACAACCAAACACTCGAGTAGCACAAGGGCGGGGGGTTTTTATGTGCAGGTTGAGCCGCATCCACAATTTCCCAGCCGTTTATTTCGAATATTTTTCTTTGATCCTTGGGCAGTCGTCGTTTAGGATTGTTGATGCAAAGGCCGGGTCGCAGGGGAACGAAAGTCGCATCGATGTGAATCGGATAGGGATCACCCGGGAAATTGACTGCATGTATTCTATGTTCCGGGAAATGCCGTTGCAGCCAATTAATTCCTTTTAAGTTAGTTGTAAAACCATGTTGAACAAACAAATCCTGGCCCATTCGACAAACATCGGCGGCATCAAACAATGGCTCTTCCTCGGTTGTGACGAAGTTTTTTTCCGCGGTCCACTTTAGCCTTTCTTCTGCGGTGATTTTATCACTCAGATAATCGAGCTTATAATCCGCATCCGTTAGCCGGGGTTTTGGAGCAGCCTCCCATTTCATGTCAGGGTCTTCGGCAAAATAAGATTGCAACAGCGGTCTGTATGCGAGGTATTCAAACCATCTGCACCGATAGGACATGGTGGCTTCAATTATTTCCTTGCCGACGGTCAGAAGCACATCCCTGGGGGGCATGCATCCAAACATCGAGTTAACTTTCCAGTCAGGCGTTGCAATGGCTTGGCACCATTGAAGCGGTTTCGGTCTATCCACCCGGATGCCTCTTTTTTCGAGAACTTGTGCGAAATTGTCAAGCTGCTCATTGGCCTTTTCCACGGTCGCCTGCGGCCGCGGACCATGCATGCCCTTCATGTCACTGTCTTGCGGGACCTTAGCATCCAGCGCTGGTTCCGGCCAGGGGATACAGCAGTAATCTGCTCTGCCAATGATAACGTGTTTGAGTGAGTCCCATTCATTCCAGGAATTCACCATCGTTTTTTTTGACTTTTTTTCCATTATGGCCTTCCAATTCAGTGTGAACTATTCTCCACCCTTGGTTGAGAAAGTTGCACATCAAAAGGAATGGTCAGCCGGTATACGCCATTTTGCAACCGGGCGTTTACCGGTACATCACCTTTTTCAAAAACCTTCATCATACCCTTGTTTGAGTGCAGCACCTCCGCGGTAAAACCCTTCAGCCCCCGTTCTTTTGCCAGCCGTATCAGCATTTCATAAAGATAGGTTGCAATGCCCAGTCCTTGATACTTTTCGTCCACGACAACCGCAAAATCCCCGTAGGAGCTTTCATCATCCTTAGCATAGCGGGCCTCGGCGATAATGTTTACATGCTCGGGTTCTCCCACGAGTGCGATGATGGACATCTCTTTGCAGTAGTCTATATTCACGTATTCTTGCATCCTATCGTGGGGCTTGGTCTTGATGGGATAAAAATAGCGACGGTAAATCGTCTTATCTGAAAAACGATAGAAAAGACGGCGCATGGCCTCTTCATCGGAAGGTTTAATTGCCCTAAATCGAACCTTCACTCGGTCTTTGAATGTATTTTCAGATGCAATCTCCATGGGGTAGCACCGGGCGCTTTCAGACAGATAAATCTGGTTCGGGAACAGGATTTTCTGTTTTTTGGCCGCTGCGACGAGTGTTTTCCTATCATCGGGGTGGGCAATATCGATCAAGGCTTGAGCCCGTTCACGTATGGGACGCCATTTTAAGTTGGCAATTCCGTATTCGGTGGCCACTATATCAATTGATTCGCGCATATGGAACTGATTACGAAGATCTTTCATCTCAACCAAAATATTGGGTTTTCCATTTGGGCTTCTGCTCGGCAGTCCAAACACGGTCCGTCCTCCCGGCGATATCTCAGCACCGGCAAATACGTCTGCGGCCTCACCCGGCCCGGAGGTTATAAATCCTTTTCCCACATTGAAAGCAACCCTGCCAAACAAATCCACTTTACGTGCCTGGAACACCCCCACAAAATTCGGATTACGGCCAATGCGGGCCGGATTACATACCTGTTCAATGCTCTGAATTTCCACCAGCGGATTGCGATCCAGCCACGCCATCAGTTCCGGTGTTCCCAGGGCATAGGAAGCGATAGATTTGCCCCGAAAAATGCCTTTGCGATAATTGCTTACAGCGCCGCTTTTTACCAGATCCATCAGGGCATCGGTAAAAAAAGGGGAGTGGATGCCTAAGTGGCGTTTGGCTGCCAGGTGCCGGCCCAGGGCATCGAACAAAGAACCGGTGCGAAAACTGATACAGTCTCCATCTGAAATCACCGAGGCAATGTGGGCCGCTACTTGATCGAATACATCGTCCACCGGCCAACGGTTGAAATAAGTCGGCGGTTCCGTTGACTGTACCAGCAAATTAAAATCCGAAAGGGAGACGATGGTATCACCAAAGGTGAAAGGGATCTGATTGTTGATTTCACCAACTACCAATGAAGCTTGCGCCATGGCTTCCCGGGCAACATCCACTGCTAAACCCAGACTACAATAACCGGCTTCATCGGGAGGGGTTATCTGTATAAAGGCTGCGTCAATGGGAATTCTTTTGGATTTAAAAATTCGCGGAATCTGGGAGTGACGACCCGGGATCAAATCGATCCGTCCGGCAGCAGCAACCTCGGTAGCCACCCACCCGGAAAAGAAGGTCTTTATACGGTAATTCTTATAATCAAGCTTTTGTAACGATAGAATGTCTCCATGGCTGTTCAGTTGGATCAATTCCAGATCCTTTGCCTCACTGACGTCGGAATCCATGAGACATTTCATCAGGGTTCGGGGTTCAGCCACCCCGCTTCCCAAAAAGATATTCATTCCCGGCTTGATATAATCCAGAACCTTGGCGGGAGAAACAACAAGTTCTTTCCAATGTGTATCGGCGGCCTTACTCATCTTTCGGCTTTTATTCTGAAAATGAATATTTTTGACCTTGTCTATTTGACCGTAACCACCGGGCAGTGCGCCTCTAAAATCACATATTGTGCTGTGGAGCCGAAAATAAATTTTCCTACTTTTGACCTTTTTTTGATCCCAATGTAGATTTCATCGACTTCTTCTTCCTTGGCAAACCGAACCAGGTCTTCACCGGCCTCCAGCCCCCGAACCGATAGAAGGGTCTCACATGGAATATCATCTTTTCGGACACTGGTTTTTGCTTTTATTAGATTTTTTTCGGCTTTATCGAATTCATCTTTTGGCACCTCAGGACCTCCGACCATCGACATCACCAATTCAATTTTGGCCCCCAGAGCTTTAGCGCGTTTCTTGGCCAGATCCAGCGCATCTTTAGCTACATTTGACCCATCAAAGCACACCATTATTTTCATTGCATCCTCCATTGATTTTAAGCGTCATATATGAAATCAGCACCCTTTTTCTATTATACTAAAATTTCTTTGAATACAACCGTGCATGCACTCGTCCTTAAAGCAAGATGGCTTTTGGTAAACTATAAAAATGTGAAGATTAATCCTTGTGGAATTTGGATGCTTGGCATAACCTAAGAGCTTTCTTATTAATTGAAAATATCCCCCCCCTCACGCGTATCAATGGAGGTGAAACGTGTCAAAGTATGATTTTGCATTAGAGGAGTTCCAAGAACGGCAGGCGCGGGTTAGAGCTGAAATGGCGGCAACGGGTATCGATCTTCTGCTGGTGTTATCACCGGTTAACGTTAACTATCTCATTGGATGCCGAGCCAAGGGATATCAAGAGCTCCAGATGCTTTTCTTTACACTTGAGGCGGGTCCTCTGACTTATCTTGCTCGGCTGCCGGAAGTTCCGGAGGCCAAAGAATTAAGCCTGGCCGAGGATGTGCGTGGTTGGGGTGGTAGAAACCGCGAAGAGGCAGTAGATGTGGTAAAAAAAATTTTGGAAGAAAAGGGATATTTAAAACGCCGAATCGGATTGGAGGTTCCGCAATATTATTTGCATCCACATGATTACTTAAAATTGAGGGATGTCCTGGGAGATTCTTTGGTCGCGGAGCCGACCAACTTGATACAGGATTTGAAAACAGTCAAATCCCCTGCAGAAATAGCTTACATGCGAAAGGCGGCCTACATAGCGGATTCAGGTATGCGAACAGCCGTAGATACCATCACTGAAGGCAAAACTGAATTGGAAGTTGCGGCAGAGATTCATCGGACGATCATGGCATTGGGAAGCGATGCACCTTCGAGTCCAATGAATTTCTGCACCGGCGAACGGAGTTGCTATGCTCACGGGGCGCCTAGCGAACGTAAGCTCAGCAGGGGAGATTTTATGCACCTCCAATTCGGGCCTTCCTACAGGCGCTATTCAGCCACCATCGGCAGACAGCTTTGTTTAAGCAAACCAACGTCGCGCATGAAGCAAGTTTATCAGGTGGCGCGGGATGCTACCGATGCCGCTATGGAAGAGATTAAAGGCGGAGTCCCCGCTATTCGGGTCCACCAAGCTGCCAAGAAAGTGATCGCGGATGCCGGCATGGAGCAATACCGCTTGCATATGACAGGCTATGTTGTCGGCCCCGCCTTTCCACCGTCATTCGTTGATGCCGTAATAATCGACGAAGGCTCCGCGGCAACCCTTAAGCCGGGCATGATCATTACGGTGGAGCCCCCCCTGTTCGGCCTGCAGGATAAAATCGGCGTTCGCCTGATTGAAAACGTATTGGTAACGGAAACCGGTGGAGAGGTGCTCTCCAAGTTTACGCGCGACCTTATTGTTTTGTAACGTATTTGTGGAACCTTCCACGGGTTTGGGACGGATCAGGAGAATGAATAGCATGGAAGTCAGAGAACAAGTTCGTCGGCTCAATGCCGAATTAATAGAACTGCATGCTTTTTAATTAATCCTCCGAGGGAAGGGGGGGCATACCGTTTTTCCGCAAGAGTCTGTTGATCCGATAATAGATGCCGCAAGTACCGATCCTAACGATTGGGATATCAAGGACGGCTGGCGTCCGAGCGCGTTTGTCGGCGGTTCACCAGGCGTGGATGATTCCGGTTCTGTGCCTTTGCCCGATTCTGTCAAGATAAACGAAGTGTTGGCGCATTCCGATACTGAAATTTATGACTGGATAGAGCTGCATAATACAACGGGCAGCACTATTAACATCGGCGGCTGGTATCTTAGTGACAATGACACCGATGAAGCCAGTCTGAAGAAATACGAGATACCCG
>CP070652.1:5122259-5130665 GCA_020354645.1 Deltaproteobacteria bacterium | reverse complement strand
TTGCAAAGACCACCACACCCTGGGATTCCGTCTGATTTAGAGTTGCCACCAGCCGGGGTTCGAGGATAACGCCGATGGTCTTGAATAATTCAGCGGAGTAGATGAGCTCGCTGAGAAAAAATTCGCCGCTCTCGAATCGATTTCCGACTTCTTCCATAATTTTCCGGCAAATCCTTAAAATGCGAAAGGGATCTTCACCCGCTGCAAGTGCCTTTTTCACAATATCAACGCCTTCCTGTCTCTTCTTTTCCAGAAAGGCCGCCTTTAATTTTGCTTCCATAAATAACTTGCCTCCTATCAGGATCAACCTTTACCGGAATAACTTTTGGCAGTGTCCACCATTATTTTTACATTCTCGAAGCGAGCATCAATCGGGCATTCACATCCCGTGGTCAACATGAATCCTCCGTCCTTCCCGACCACGTCGATAAGCTTCCGACAGTATTTTCGAACATCATCGGGGGTGCCCAGAGTCAGAAGTGATGCGGGAACATCACCGCTGATGCACATATGACCGCCGATTATTTCGTTGGCCTTGAAGATATCGGTGGTACCATCAAGATCTGCCACACATTTACCCTTTGGCAGCTCTTTGAAATAGGGCAGATTCAAGCCCCAGTCCGTATCAAGATGAAGCCAGGGCGTTAAGCCTTCAGAAACAAAGGCATCCACATAGCGCTGCAAGTAGGGCCATTCGAATTGCTCAAAAATATCGGGATGATAATAAAAGCCTGAGCCGCGTTCCAGCACGATAAAGACCACCGGGATCTTGGTCAGGGAGACGACATCCAAAGCGTTTTGAATAAGATCATCGCAGGAGGCATCCATAGCAGCCTTGACCTTGTTCGGAACCTCATAGAGATCCATGGTAAACTGGGTCAAGGTCCGGGCCATTGAAAAGGCCATCGTTGAAGAATCGACGTAAGCTCCAAATAGCGGATGAATATCTGCACTGTGGTAGGTCTCCACCTCTTTGATATAGATATCCAGAAGATGATTCTGAGTGATGGTGAGCCGCTGCATGCCGCGGCCGCTCATTTTTTCATAATGCTCGTCCCAAAAGGCATTCCACCCTACAGCAGCCAGTTTATCATATTCATCTCTGCTGAAAAGTTCTCTTTCCTGAATCTGATTGAGAGCATCTTCCGGGAGCTGCCGGCCCGGAATCAACACCCTGACCGGTGTCGAGCAGAATCGACCCCCGATCATGGGCCAGAACAAATTCGGTTTGTAAAGTCTATCGAAACCGCCGAGATCGTTAAAAGTGTCCAACATAGCCTTGAAACCTTTATCGGGATCGCGCCATGCTTCCCCCTGGGTCAATCCCTGACTGCGAACGGCAAAGGCGGTCATTAAGGGCATAACAGGCACCCGGTCAGGTTTTTCAAGGTTCACTACCGCCTCAAATCGCTCCTGTCTTGACATGGTTTCTGCTATCATCTTGTTTCTCCCCATCGCTGCGGTAAAAACCTCTCGACCGGGATCACAGCATTCGTAAAAATTTTTAATAATAGAGAATCGTATGTGTTCAGGGGATGGTCTTTTTCTCAGAACGTCTTTGGCGGAGTCCCTTAGAATTTTCCATACTTTGGCAATGGGGGAGACCTCAGCCACCGAAGCGAAGCGCCGGTGGAATGCGGAGAGAGCAGGAATTCCCCCATTGCCAAATCTTAGGAAAAACAAAGGACGCAGACACCAAAGTGAAGAGAAAAAGGCCACCCCCTGAATACGCACAAAGATCTATTGAGCTTACCGCTGACTCTATTAAATCCCGCACAGTTTGAAGGCATAAGATTTGGCCGATTCCAGGTCTGCCAATCGGGCAATCATGATTTTTTGGGCTTGAGGGGAACCGGCACCATGAATGGATTCTGTCAGATATGAAACCGCGCCGGTGCCCAAGGTGATATTTTCAATCAGCCGCAATAGGCGCATGCGTTTATCGCTGTCCACATCTGTTTTGCCCACCAGATATTTGTGGATATATTTACCAACCACGGGATTATCCTGGTCATCAAGAGACGGCATCGTAACCAGAAGGCCGCCGGCAATGTCCTGGGCCAGTCGGGATATCTCAAATGGAAATCGGGTAACATTGAGCTTGCAAACATTTGCCAAAAGAGGGTCTACCGCATAAGCACCACTGGCTGTCGCATAACCTTTACCGGCACTCGCCAACGCCCCGGCATGCAGTGTTTCATTAAGATGAATCATCTCAGCTAGTTTATCCTTGACGTGGGAAGCGTTCCGGGTTCCCTGTGCCTCGGCGATGGCGGTTGCGGCCCCGATTAACACGTCGCCGACCCCTACCTTGCATCCCCCATAACTGGCCCGGTGGTGAGCTGCAAAAAGCTCCACCAGTCGGCCGGTCATTGAATATTCTCCCCTCATGAATATCCTTTCTTGCGGAACAAATACGTCATCGAAAACCACCATGGCCTCACAACCGCCGTAAAACAAATTGCCCACGTCCGATCGTCTTTCCTCCAGTCGCCTCGTATCGGAAGGCTGGCGTCCGTATATAAACGTTACCCCCTCAGTGTCGGCAGGCACGGCAAAAGCCACGGCATAATCTTTGTCTTCTTCCTTAAGGGCTCTGGTAGGGACTACGATCAACTCATGCGAGTTAACCGCCCCGGTAATATGGAGCTTGGCCCCCCGCACCACGATGCCGCCCTGTCTTTCTTCCACCATATGTAAATATTGATCTTTATCTTTTTGTTTCGAGGGCGAAAGGCTTCGATCTCCTTTGGTATCCGTCATACAAGCCGCGGTAACCAGATCATTTACCTGAACATGTTTGAGGAAATCGACAAAGCGTCCATGATACTCGGTACCAAAAGACTGATCCATATCATATGTCATGGCATAAACCGTGTTCAAGCAGTCCAGGCCGGCACAGCGCTGGAAACAGCAGGCTGTTTTTCTACCCATCTCTCTTAACATCAGGATTTTTTTAACCAGGTCTTCTTTGCTGTGCTGGATATGGGTAAAGCGGTTTATTGTTTCACCGCTGAGATGGGATTGGGCTGTGAATAATGATTTCGTTTCAGCCTGTTCGGCCTGGAAATAGGTTTCGGCAATGGCCATAGCCGGAGGCCTTGAAATGGGATGATCGGTTACATCCAGGCACTTTTTCCCCTGAATAAAAACCTGATGGTCCAGTTTCTCTATGCTTGCAAGATAATTATCACCTGTCATCAATGCCATAATTTATTGCCTTCCATGGATTATTATAATTAAAATGAACGGTTTAGGGTTCAGGTTTCAAAGTTCAGTTATTCCAACCTCCCAAATTACAAGCGGCTCAAGAGATTCCAGTGACGTTTATCGCTTCATTTCTCGGTCGATGGTAGCACCCTCCCAACGGCAGGCAGAAATGAACTGTGGCTTAAGGCTTTTAAACTCTTAACGTTGAACGGAGAACCCTGAACCTTGAACCCTGAACCCCATAACCCTTTTTACATAATTTTTTCCAGTTCTTCTTTTGAAACCTGATAGGTTTTATCGAACTCTTCCCAGAATTTTTTATCCTTATTTTTCCAGCCGGCCCCGAACCTGTTATCAAAAAAGGATCCCAAACGGGCCAGCCAGTTGCCGGACTTCTCAATCCCTTTTTCCCGGGCAATAAATATCTCTTTGAGATAGAATTCTATCTCGTGCATCTTTTCCTTGGGGATATATGATTTGGCACCCAGCTTGATAGAGCCCACCAAGTTATCGGGGTTCAGGCCATGGGCTGTCAGCATTAATGCCGGAATCTTCTTCTCTGTTGCTATCTCCAGCAGATCAAATCCTTTAACCCCCATGATATCGAGAATGACCGCATCGTAAACTTTACTTTCTAAAAGCTCTTTGCCTGATTCAAAGGTGGAGGCGGTTTCAACCTCACACGTCTCAAGGATGTCCTCCAGAGTTTCCAAGATGTCAAGCTCATCATCGACTGCCAGTATCTTTTTACCTTTCAGAATATCGTCGCTCGCCATGATTACTTCTCCTGTTTATTTGCTGGATCTGAATTTATTAAACAAATCAATGAGTGAAAAGTTTAGCGTATATTGCACTTTACAAATTGCACTAAACATAGTCAAGGCTCGAATTAATTGATCTCAACAGGTTTCATTTCTCCGGTTTCGTGCGATTACTCGATAAATTTAGAGGGCAGCGGAGGAGCAGCGGCCGGTGCTTTCCCGGGAAGAATCATAAGGGTTGATGTCCCATGCGCCAGTATCTTCCCGCTCTCATCAATTACTTCAGCTTCAGCATAACCCAGAGTTTTTCCAATCTTAATTTGACGGCCCTTGGCAATCAGTTTGCCTGAAACGGCAGGCGCCAGGTAATTGAGTTTCAGGTCCACCGAGGTCATCCCCGCATCATGCTCTTCTATTCCGTAAAATATAGCCCATGATGCAGCTGTATCGATGATTGTAGCAAAGACACCCCCGTGAACGTGACCGAAGGGTTGCAAATGCTTCTGCCCTAAATCGATTTCAAAAAGGGAATGTCCAGCACCAATCTCACAAACTTTCATAGAAATAAGTTTGAAATAGGGGGCAGTGTTTATGACACGGGTAAGTCTTTCAACATGTTCCGGATTGGGTATTTTCATGAAACCTCCTTTTATTACCTGAATTTTGCACGAATCGGAGGCTTTCATATGCAAGGCACTTAAAGGCGAAGCCATAGTGGACTATTGCGAGCCTTTAATAACGTAGCAGATGGAAGCTTCCGGCTCGCCAGTAGGGTGAAAATTGATGAGAAAAAAAGATCATCATCCGATATACCACTTGGGTAAAATGTATGGCGATATGTTTTTGTATATACCCGCTTTTTTCCCTTATTCACAAGATTCTCATCAATTTGCATGCAAGATTCAGGTATTAAACTTATTACTCTTATACCTTCTTGACATTTATATCCTCATTAATATAAAAAGTTAGTCATATGCTACCAAAGCAATCAGAGAATTTTTAAACATGCCTATTTATGAATACAAGGCCATAACCCCCGACAAGGCCTGCGACAGCTGCCGGCACGGCTTTGAGACCTTTCAGCGGATCAATGAGAAACCGCTGTCGACCTGCCTTTATTGCGGCAATAAAATCAAGAAAATCATCTCATGGTGCCACTCGGCCATTGTTGAAGAATCCGAATATCACGCCGGCGTAAAAAATAAGATAAAAGAATACGAAAGCTCGGGGATGTGGAGTCACGCTGCTGAGCTGGCAGATAAACATTCAAAAAAAACCAAAGATAAAAACCTTAAGATCAGGGCTCTGGAGAATTATAAAAAGGCAGGGTATAATAGCGATTCCCTTGCCAAACATTCAAAAATCAATGATTAAGAGGCCATGACTCTGGATCTGCAGCTTAGAAAGCCATTGCATGTAAAAGCAGGTGGATTTTTATAAAGACTGAAAGTTTTCTGGTTTGAACCGCAGAACCACGCCCGCCATGCGAGGCGGGCGGGCTGCAGAATATCGAAGTGAGGAATAATATCATATTCTTTGATAAACTTCTGCGGTTCGACATTCGATATTCAATTCGCAATAAGTGAAACTTTCCCCAGCTAGGCCGCGGGGAGTTTCACTATTAGTTGAATTTGTTACTGCTCACCCCCGTACAACTCTTTGATCTTGTTCCTATCCGGCGAGCCGTCTTCAAGAAGCGGAAAATCAGATATAAATTCGACGTACTGAGGCTTTTTGAAGCGAGCAATGCGATTTCCCACAAATTCGATTAACTCCTGCGGCTCAAGTGCCTGTCCTTCCTTGAGCTGGCAAACCGCCTTGATTCCCTCTTTCCATTTGGGATCGGGTACACCGAAAACAACCGTTTTCTCTATAGCCGGGTGCTCAAGTATCGCCTTTTCCACCTCCGCCGGGTAGACATTTTCACCCCCTGGCTTGATCAGCTCTTTTTCGGCCTTGCGACCCGCATACCAGAGAAAACCGTCTTCATCAAAACGGCCCAGGTCGCCGGTGTGATGCCACCCGTCTCTAAAAGTATATTCATTGTCCTCGGGCAAGTTCCAGTAACCCTTGAAAACCATGGGCCCTTGTACGGTGATTTCACCCACCTGCCCCACCGGAACCGCTCGATCGTAATCGTCCACAAGCCTTACCACAGTTAGGGGCAGCATCCTGCCCGCTGAACCGGGCCGCTCATTGTAAGCCGCAAAGGTTGCCACACAGGAGGTTTCTGTCTGGCCGTACATGCAGTAAAAAGTCCCCCCGGTCAACTTTTGATACTTTTCGATGGTTTCAGGGGTATCCAGCCCGGCTGCAAGCCTGAGGGTCTTGATGGATTTACCGGTTTTTTCGTGTTCTTCGAGCACTGAAGAAAGTATGGGTGAAAAAGTGAACATCATGGACACTTTCTTATCCTCAATAAGCTCAGCGGCCCTAACCGCATCAAATTTGTTCATGTTGACGTTCAAAGCCCCTGCATGAAAGCTTGTGGTAGCTGAAAATAGACCGCCTACGTGGAAAAGCGGCAAAATATTCAGATGGACATCTTCAGGGGTTACATTATAGAGATAATTAAAATGCATACCGGCACATAGAACGTTTCCGTGACTCAACAACGCCCCCCTGGGTCTGCCGGCTACCGCTGCCGTGTGGATAATAACAAAGCCGTCATCGGTGGCCACATCCTCCAAAACGAGATCAGCCCGATTGTCCATCAAAGAATCGAAAGGAATAAAATCCCCCCCGTTCTTTTCCAGGTTATAGAACTTCTCCACTGACGGTAATTTTTCCTTTAAACCCTTGATCAACTCCTGATACTCCTGGTCGGTGAAAACCAGTTTTGGCCCGCAATCATTCAGATTGAAACCCGCCTCATCGGCAGACAGTCGCCAGTTGATAGGCAGCACAATTGCACCCAGGGCCGCGGCAGCTCCGTAAAGAAGGAAATATTCGAGACTGTTTTTGCCCAACACCCCGATGCGGTCGCCTTTTTTGATGCCGCTTTTCTGCAGGCCGCAGGCCAGGCGATCCACATTTTCTTTGTACTGTGAAAAGGTCAACGTACGGTTGTCATCGGCTTCAAACCATGCAGCTTTTTCTTTAAAACTAACTGCGTTACGCTCTATCAGGTCATAGAAAGTAAAGTCATAGAGTCCCATAATTCACCACCCCTTTTTTAATTGACTATTTAAGATTTAAGATTGAATAATTATAGTGATTCTCAAAATAACCTTCCGAAACAAAGCAGAATGACTAGGTCCGGGCAGGGGGTAAATTTTTGACGTCAAGATGCAGAATCACCGCTCGAATAATCTCAATATTAATTGTACTCCTTTGGTTCCGCCTTCTCCGGTTTGGGTTGCTTAAAACCTAAAGTACCTCATTTACTATTTCCATAAACCAATCCACTTTTTCCGGCGGCGCGATACCGGGCACCTCACAACCCGAGGCCAGGATATATCCGCTGTCCCGGGGCGCAACATCGATACAGTTCTTTATGGCCTGCTCCATGTCCTGCCTGCTCCCTGAATAGAAAATATTGGTGTTGACGTTGCCGAGAAGCACAGCCTTACCCCTGGTGACCTCTACGGCTTTGGCCAGATCCGAAGGCGCGTCAATACTGATGTTGGTCACACCCGTATTGACCATGTCTTCCAGGATGGGATCGGCATAGCCGCAGATGTGAAGGCCTGTTCCCACCTTTTTCTCTTTGAAATGATCCACGATCTGTTTGTGGTAAGGAAAGATGAATTCCCGGTATATTTTGGGGGATATGAGGCTGCAGGAGGCCGGGGCCTCCGAATAGCTGAGCCCCACCTTGAGCGGGTAAACAGCCTCTCCGAAGCGAATGGACATCTGGGTACAGAATCTCATGAGTTCGTGGACATAATCCGGGTCTTTCATTGCATCTCGCAGAAGCCGGTTGGCCTCCCTGAGACCGATGGCCACGGTCCAGGGACCGGCTATTACAGCTGAGACGACGGAATCGGTGATGATCTTTTTTGTCTCGGCCAGAATTTCCAGATACGCCGGCATGCGGCCGTCTTTGGTGGGATCTGCAAGTTGAAGGCTGCTCAATTTCCCCTTATCTTCTAAGGCAACCTTGGTAGAAATGCAGAAGCTGTCCTCGGGAAAACGGAGTTCATTGCCCATGGCCTCCACGTCCATAAGCAGATCTCCCTGCATTACAATAATATCCGGTTTATAACGCTCATAGGCCGCCACCTGGGCTTTCACAAAAACCTTGGGATCAAGCAAAAACTGCCTGATGGAGGCCCCCACAAGCTGGGCATTGCATTGACCCATAATGGGGTAAGCCGGAATTCTGTCAATTTGGATTTCCTGATCGGTAAACGTTTTTTTAAAGGCCGCCGAGACTCGCTGTCTGCCGGTATATGAATCCATTTACAGTTCTCCTTCTTCCTGCCAGATCTTC
>CP070652.1:5116050-5122159 GCA_020354645.1 Deltaproteobacteria bacterium | reverse complement strand
TTAAACGCGATGTCGATTATATAGTTAAAAATGGAGAGGTGATTATTGTTGACGAGTTTACCGGCAGACTTATGCCGGGGCGTCGTTACAGCGAAGGGCTGCACCAGGCGCTGGAGGCCAAGGAAAACGTTAAAATCGAAAATGAGAATCAGACGCTGGCGACGGTGACTTTCCAAAATTATTTCAGAATGTACAACAAGCTAGCTGGCATGACCGGCACCGCCGACACCGAGGCCACCGAGTTTAAAAAGATCTACGATCTGGATGTGGCTGTTATTCCAACCAATATGCCCATGATCCGAACCGATTACCCGGATGTGATCTATAAGACGCGGCGCGAAAAATTTGAAGCTGTAATGGATGAGATCACCGATTTGCATACAAAGGGTCAGCCGGTGCTGGTGGGTACCATCTCGGTGGATATATCCGAAAATCTCAGTAAAAATTTGAAAAAAAGAGGAATCCCGCATTCGGTCCTCAATGCAAAAAACCACGAAAAAGAGGCTGAAATTATTGCCATGGCCGGTCAAAAAGGGGCGGTGACGATTTCAACCAATATGGCCGGAAGAGGAACGGATATCGTGCTCGGTGACGGCGTTACGGATCTGGGAGGCCTGCACATATTAGGTACCGAGCGGCATGAAAGCCGGCGTATCGACAACCAGTTGAGAGGCCGGTCGGGTCGACAGGGGGATACCGGATCGTCGCGATTTTATTTGGCATTAGAGGACGATCTGCTGCGGATATTCGGTGGCGAACGTATTACCGGCATTATGGAGAGGCTGGGGATGCAAGAAGGTGAGCCGATCGAGCACAATCTGATCAGCAGAGCCATTGAAAATGCCCAGACCAAGGTTGAGGGCCATAATTTCGATATCCGCAAACAGCTGCTCGAGTATGACGATGTCATGAACCAGCAGCGGGAAGTTATCTATCGGCAGCGGCGCGAAGCATTGAGCGGAAAAAGTCTCAAACCAGTCATTGAAGAATTAATCAGCGAGAAGGTCGAAGAGATTGCCGCGGCTTTTGCGGACGAGAAAGCGCATCCCGAAGAATGGGATATCAAAGGCCTCAACAAAGCAGTATTCAAACAATTTAATTTCCGTTTAGAACCTTTTGATGAAGACACCCTGGACGGCTTGAACCGCGATGGCCTGGCACAGTTTATTTATGAATCCGCCATCCAAATTTATAACCAGAGAGAGGATGCCATCGGTGCTGATGAGTTCAGGCAACTGGAGCGTGTCGTTATGCTGCAGACCGTTGATAACCTCTGGAAGGACCATCTGCTATCCATGGATCATCTCAAAGAAGGTATCGGGCTCCGGGGCTACGCCCAGCAGAATCCCTTGCTCGTATACAAAAAAGAAGGTTTTGAGTTGTTTCAGGATATGATATACAGGGTGAAGGAAGAGACGCTGGGGATTCTTTTCAGGATACAGATCGCAGAACCGGAAAAACTGGATGATTTCAGGCAGCCCAAAGATCAAAAACTCATTTTTTCCGGAGCTAATGGGGGCCAACCGACCAAAAAGAAACCGGTCAAAAGAGCACAGAAAAAAATCGGAAGAAATGCCCCTTGCCCGTGCGGCAGCGGCAAGAAATATAAAAAGTGCTGCGGTGGATGATTTCTTGCCATACAAACCGGGTGCTTCTTGCAAGTGCAACATTTGAAGCCCTGATGTGCTTTTCTGATCTGCCCTCTTTACAAATATTGCGCATGATGATTATATTCATGTTAAAATACATGACACTAACGCTCAGGTATTCATTTTCAATGCAAACAAGTAGATTTAAAAGCTTTGGAGTGTAATGAAATGAGTGAATACAACCCTGAGTCAGAGGGTGAAATCATTTCAGAAACGCACGAAGATGTTACCGAGCCCTCCTTGTACAAGGTCTTGTTGCTCAATGATGATTATACGACCATGGAGTTTGTAGTTGGAATCCTTGTACATGTTTTTTACAAATCAATTGAAGATGCCACCCAGATAATGCTCAATGTCCACCGGACTGGGTTCGGGCTATGTGGCGTGTATCCTTACGAAGTGGCTGAAATGAAAGTGGACACCGTGCATGTAATGGCCCAGGAGGCCGGGTTTCCACTTAAATGCACAATGGAGAAAGAATAGACCATGATCAGTAAAGAGTTGAGCGTAACGTTGGGACTAGCAGTCAGAGAAGCCAAAAAAAGGCGCCACGAATATGTTTGTGTAGAACACATTCTCTATGCCATTCTCTATGACAGCACGGGAATCGAAATTGTTGAAGCTGCCGGGGGCAACATTGAAAACCTGACCAAAGCCCTCGAGGAGTTCTTCGATAATAATCTCGAAAACGTGCCGGAAGGAACCGAATATGTACTTCAGCAGACCATCGCTTTTCAGCGCGTAATCCAAAGAGCCGTAAACCATGTGCGTTCTGCTGAGAAACAGGAGGTTGAAGTCAGCGATATTCTGGCATCCATTTTTATGGAAAAGGACTCCCACGCCGTCTATTTCCTCCATCAGGAGCGGATTACCCGCCTGGATGTTCTCGATTATATTTCCCATGAGATTTCCAAGACCCACCTTGAAGAGGATACCGGCCTTCTGGCGAAAACTAAAAAGGAAAAGAAAAAGAGGACCGATCTGCTTGAAGCGTTTACCATTGACCTTGTTCAAAGCGCTACCGAGGGAAAGCTGGATCCTTTGATAGGTCGCGAGCTCGAACTTGAGCGCACCATGCAGGTTCTGTGCCGCAGACGCAAGAACAATCCGGTCTTTGTGGGCGATCCCGGTGTGGGAAAGACAGCCATGGCTGAAGGCCTGGCTCAAAAAGTAAGTTCCGGGGACGTACCCGACCTGCTCAAGGACATTCGGATTTTTTCGCTGGATTTGGGTGGCATGCTAGCGGGTACCAAGTTCCGCGGAGATTTCGAAGCGCGTTTGAAAGGCGTTATCGCAGCGCTCAAAAAGATGCCCAAAGCAATTTTGTTCATCGACGAGATCCATACCATCGTCGGAGCTGGCGCGACCAGCAGCGGATCGATGGACGCCTCCAATATTTTAAAACCGGTTCTGGCAACCGGAGATATTCGCTGTATCGGTTCAACGACTTACGAAGAGTACAAGAATCACTTTGAAAAAGACAGGGCCTTATCTCGCCGTTTTGAAAAAATTGAAATTTATGAACCGCCGATTGCGGAATCGATCCAAATCCTGAAGGGCCTTCGGTCACGCTATGAGGAGCACCACGGGATCGTCTATACTGACTCAGCTTTGAAAGCCGCTACGGAGTTGTCCGCCAAATTTCTCAACGACCGATATCTGCCGGACAAGGCCATCGACGTCATTGACGAGGCCGGTGCTTACGTGAGGCTTTCGGGCTCCCCTCGCCGAAAGAAGATCAACCCGGCTGATATTGAAAAGATTGTGGCCAAAATGGCCCGTATACCGGCTCGTAGCGTAACCACATCCGACCGAACCAAGCTGGAGAACCTTGAAGCCCGCTTGAAAGAGGTGGTTTTCGGCCAGGATCCGGCCATCGCCGGCCTGGCAACCGCCATCAAACGATCACGAGCCGGTCTCGGAGCCCCCGGAAAACCCATCGGCTCTTTTCTGTTCACCGGACCGACCGGTGTCGGCAAAACCGAAGTGTCTATGCAATTGGCGCAGATTCTCGGCGTGGAGTTCATGCGCTATGATATGAGCGAATACATGGAAAAACATGCCGTCGCTCGCCTTATCGGTGCGCCCCCGGGTTATATTGGTTTTGACCAGGGAGGATTACTTACCGATGGCGTGCGCAAACACCCATACAGTGTCTTGCTGCTGGATGAAATCGAAAAAGCCCATCCGGATTTATTCAACATTTTGCTGCAGGTCATGGATCATGCCACCCTGACTGATAACAACGGTAGAAAAGCTGATTTCAGAAATGTGATTGTAATCATGACCTCAAATGCCGGCAGCCGGGAAATGAGCGCTGCTTCGATTGGGTTCGGTGATGTCAATAAAGATACCGAATCCAAAGGCAAGAAAGCGATTGAAAAATTCTTCAGCCCGGAATTCAGAAACCGTCTGGACGCCATCATTTCGTTTCAATCGCTGAACTTAGACATTATGGAAAAGATCGTGGACAAGTTCATGAAGGAGCTCAATGAGCAGCTGGTTGCCAAAAGGGTTACCGTAACAATTACCCCTGCGGTGCGGACCTGGCTTGCCAAAGAGGGTCATGATCCCAAATACGGTGCCAGACCGCTTGACCGGGTGATCCAAAAGAAGATCAAAGACCATCTCTCTGATGAGATTCTTTTCGGGCGGCTCAACAAAGGCGGCGAGGTCATCATTGACCGCAAAAATAGCAAGTTAACCTTCAACCCCAAAAATTAGAGCCCTTTTTATAAACAAAAAAATGGCAACACCCCTGTTAACCCCGTGCCCTTTTAGGGTATCGGGGTTTGTTACAAGTAGTCTCAAAAATGAAAAGTGTTTAAATCTTAGCTTACCGGCCCGGTGTAATCGGAAAAATGAGCAATTTTTTCTATGCGCAAGGCCGCACAAGGGGTTGCGACGAGGCGCACTGGCAGTGCGTCGAGGAAGTAACCCCGCGGAGAACAAAGCTCATCGGAAAAAGGGCCATTTATTTTAAGCTTTATGCCTGTCTACCTGTTATCGGATGATCTGGTCTTTCCACCACCCCAGCTTGCCTCAGAAGAGGGTTTGCTGGCCGTTGGTGGAGATCTCAGCCAGGAACGCCTGCTGCTGGCTTATCGAATGGGCATATTTCCTTGGTATTCGAAGAGCGAGCCGATTCTGTGGTGGTCACCCGATCCTCGCCTGGTACTTTACCCCTGGGAAATACACGTTTCAAAAACCTTAAAAAAGATCATCAAAAGAGGGGTGTTTCAGATTACGATGGACACAGCCTTTGAAGAGGTAATCCGGGCCTGTGCTCACGTGCACGAAAAGTATGACGGTGGCACCTGGATCGTTGACGACATGATCGACGCTTACAGCCGGCTTCATCAATCCGGTTATGCCCATTCAGTGGAAGCTTGGCACGGAGGGAGGCTGGTCGGTGGTTTGTATGGCTTATCTTTGGGAGGTTCTTTTTTCGGGGAATCGATGTTTTCTCAGCTAAGCAGTGCTTCCAGTGTAGCTTTGGTCAGGTTGGCAGAATATCTTAGCGAAAAATCTTTTGATATGATCGATTGCCAGGTCATCACGCCGCACCTAAAACGTTTCGGAGCTAAAGAGATACCGAGGGACCGTTATCTAAAACAATTGAGGAGATCCCTCTCTATGCCGACCATCACCGGAAAGTGGAGCTTTACCCATGAGTATGAAAGCTAATTACAGCCAGCTTGTCCAGCTATGTCAGCGTATAGACCGAAGGCTAATTTTAACCGACTAACGGGCCAACGGGCTCAACGGGCTAGATCATTTTTTGCGTGAGCATTTTGAGCCGACCCGTTGAACTACTTTATAAAATTATAATTGAAAGTGAAATCCCACTGGAAGCGGGGCAACACGGGTATGGGCCCTTGGATGCATTTTTGAGATGGGTTCTCGTCAGAAAGGAGAAACCGGCTATGGAGAAAGACTGCACTTTTTGCAAAATCGTAAATGGAGAGACAGATACCCAATTTTTGTATCAGGACGATACGTTGGTGGTATTTCGAGACATAAATCCCCATGCACCGGTTCACCTGCTGGTTGTTCCCCGTAAACACATACGCAGCATAAACGATTTGGAAAAAGAGGACAGTACCATCATTTCTCATCTCATCACGGTGGCAAAAGAGATGGCCCGCCAAGAGGCCGTTGATAAATCCGGCTATAAGCTGTTATTTAACGTTGAAAGGGGAGGGGGCCAACTCATTTTTCATCTTCATCTGCATCTAATAGGCGGCTGGTAAAACACGAGGAAAAATAACATTAATTTTAAGTAAGTTATTTCGAATTTAGGCCCGCCCTGGCGCGACTATTTTTAAACCGGCAATAATGTATATTTATTTCCAAAAACTGTAATCATATTAATTAATCACTTGTAATCCGGGTCTGGGCCAGGGATTTCGTATTTCCGGCCGTGTCTATTTTAATCACTTTTTTGAGGCCGGCTTTTA
>CP070652.1:5075921-5115950 GCA_020354645.1 Deltaproteobacteria bacterium | reverse complement strand
ATTTTTTCGACAATGACCATACACGATCCCCTTTGAATGATGTAAGCGTACTCCCCTTCTTCCCCCTGGGCAATGAATCTTTCTCCGGCTTTTACATGTTTGTAGGAAATACCTTCCATGAGCGGTTTAAATTCATCAAGGATTACGAATTTCAAAAACTTGGTCCGTAAGTTGGCTGTTCCTTCCTCGGCTCGCACCCTTCTGAAGAAATCACAGCTTAAACACGATTCACGTTTTTCGGCAAACGTACCTTGGGCTTCTCCAGCGCAGAACGTTCCGGCCACGGCCCAACAAAATCTGCCGCCACAAATTCCCGAATTTATTCCATCAAAGGAGGTATCAACTGCCGCCGGGCATATGCCAAGGGCTTTGGCGTTTTCACCCCCCGTTTCTCTCCCGCATTGTTTATATTCCCAGCAATTTAGCCTTTTGGGTGCCATTATCGTTTTCCCAATAGAAAACACATTTCAAAGACTAATTTTTCACTCGTGTTAAAAAAATCCCGGCCGCCCATTTTTTCTTCTTCCTTTTGAAATTGAAGCTCAAGGGCATTCGTCTCGTTTTCCGAAAGCACCTGATCGACCATGTTAAAAAACACATGATCCTCGGTATAAATATGTCTTTTCAGAATCGAAATATAAGCCGCCAAATTTTCAAGAAGCGTCACGGTTGCAATCTCATCCCCGCCGGTATAACCCTCAAGGGAGTTTGCTATCTTATTGACAAATTCTCGACATCTTTCATGCTCAAATCTTAGAGCGCTAATGGGGCCATCTAAAGTACCTTCTTTTTTTTGGGCAAGGAGACCGAACATTAAAAATTCCTCTTTAAAATGGTGGTATTTATCTGCAAAACTGCCGGCAAATTCCAGCGCCATCTCAAAAAATTCCTTCGGAGGCCTTTCATACCTCTCCAGTTTATCTTTGGCGTTGGATAGGCACGCCACTGCCTGAAGGATTAAGCTGTGCTCCTTGGATAGACTTTCCGTAATTGTCATATGAACCCTATATTGATAGTTTTTAGAGTTGTTAATTACCTTTAGGCAGGCTAAAATATCTAAAAACTGCTGATGACTGCATCTCCCATCACCAACGCCGGAATAATTTTAGTTTTTTTGATGCCCGAACTGGCGGTTTTCTTAAAAAAGCTTGACCACCAATCAGAATAGAGGCAGGTTTGGGTAATAAATTTGAACAATTTTACTCTTATACGCCGTAACCGCAAAGGTCTTTGACTTAAGTCAACCCGTTTCGTGGATATCGTTGTAACCAATCAGAATGCTTCTGAATATGCAGCAATCATCAAATAACAAAACCAGTAAAAAGCCGATATGCAGCAGAGGTGATCGCCGTTTTGAAAGTTTTTTATACTGATCATTTTCATATTCCTCTGCCTGCCAATCATCGATTCCCGCTAGAGAAATATTCTCTTTTGAGGCAGCGGATAATTGAGGACGGTTTTGGTGGTGCCGTAAAATTGTGTGTTCCGCGTCCCGCAAGCGATGAAGAGATCCTCTACGCACATTCTTCATCCTATTTGCAGCGCTTGCAAGATGGCGAGATGACACCCAAAGAGATGCGGCGCATCGGATTTCCCTGGTCAGCTGAACTTGTTGAACGCGCCAAGCGGTCGGCAGGGGCAACGATTGAAGCATGCCTCCGGGCCCTGGATGAAAGTTTTGCCATGAGTCTTTCCGGCGGCACCCATCACGCCTTTAGCGATCGGGGGGAAGGGTATTGTCTGCTGAATGATAGCGTTATTGCGGCTCGAACCCTTCAACATAAAAATTTTGTCAATAAAATATTAATTATCGATTGCGATGTACATCAGGGAAACGGCACTGCTGCGATTGTTAAAAACGATGCGAGCATATTTAGCTTTTCCATCCATGGAAAAAATAATTTCCCCTATCGAAAAGAAAAAAGTGATTTGGACGTCGATCTGGAAGATGGGACAGATAATTTGAAGTACCTTGAAGCCCTTGAAAAAGGACTGATCCGTGCGCTGGAGCTTTCGAAAGCTGAATTTGCGATTTATTTAGCAGGCGCCGATCCTTATGCAGATGACAGGTTTGGCCGTCTTTTATTGACCAAAGAAGGACTTTTAAAGCGGGATCGGATGGTTAACCACTATTGTAATAAGGCGGGCATCCCGCTTGCGATAACCATGGCCGGCGGTTATGCTAGGAAAATTAAAGATACCGTTGACATCCATTTTGAAACCGTAAAAGCGGCTGTCGAATGCCAAAGGCAAGCACCAAAACCGGGTTGATCGTTCCCTTCGATCAGCAAGAATTTTAAAAAATTTAATCCATACGACACATTAAAAAAGATGGGTTCACCATCCGGTTCAATCAGGCCTGTCGGGATCGACCAGCCAGCTCCCCCACAAGATCCTTAATGGGGGAAGGTTCAAGGGGGGCTATCTGAGATATTTTCCCTGCCGGAAAGCTTCACAATTAGATCTTGCTTTCATACTGAAATCGTCATACTAACCCTGAGTGCTGATGTTAAGCGGAGGTTTCAATGTCTGAGGATTTTCGAAATGTGAAAGTTTTGGTTGTTGATGATGAGCAACCTATCCTTGAACTGCTCTGCGAAGTTTTGGAACGTCGCGGCTTTGATGTCTATCCTGCATCGGATGGCGAACAGGGAATAGAGATTTTTAAGAGGGAAAATCCAACCGTTGTCCTTACCGACATTAAATTGCCGAGGGCATCCGGCATAGAGATCTTAAAATTCGTAAAAAAAGTCTCACCCATCACCCAGGTTATCATGATTTCCGGATATGGAACCACCGATGATGTGATTAAGGCACTGCGATTAGGCGCCTGCGACTATCTCATGAAACCCTTTAACGTTGGCATTCTTGTTCACACCGTGATTCGCAGCGTTGAAAGGTATGAACTGATAATGGAAAGAATTAGCCGGCAAGAAACTCTCGAGAAGGAAGTCAGGGAAAGAACCGCTGCCTTGACCAATACCTTTCATGAAACGGTTAAAGCCTTGGGCCTCCTTACCGAAAAACGCGATCCTTATACGGCAGGCCACCAGAATCGTGTGGCCCTGCTTGCGATGGGCATCGGGAGGAAATTGGGCTTAACCCCAAAAGAGCTTGATGTCATTCAGGTGGCATCGTTGTTACACGATATCGGGAAAGTAGCTGTTCCTGTCGAATTATTAACCAAACCCACCAAATTAAGCTTGCCGGAGGCAGAGTTAATAAAATCACACCCTCAGGCCGGCTACGATATTATTAAGGATATACCTTTTGTTGACTCGCTGGGTAAAGACGTTTCGATCATCGTGCTCCAACATCATGAACGACTGGATGGTTCCGGTTATCCCCGAGGGTTGAAAAGTGAGGAATTAGAATTAGAATCAAAAATATTGAGTGTGTCGGATGTTGTTGAGGCGATGTCATCCCATCGGCCATACAGAGCCGCTATGGACATGGAATCCGCAAAGGCAGAAATTGCGGAAGGAAGTGGGAAAATCTATTCGCCCGAGTGCGTCGATGCCTGTCTTCTATTGATCGAAGAGCACAAAGACAATAACGGGGAACTTTTTGGGTATCTTGCTCAATATAGCAGAAGAATTCATGAAAATCTCTGAAAGGGATTAATTCGCTTATATCCCCACATCCCTGCCGGTCTTGCTTGAGATCGTGATGGCAATAAAGCAGCGCACGACCATAGGACTGGCTCGGGCCAGACTACGGATTGTACCGATCCTAATCTCCATCCAAAATTTCTCTGATCTTTTGCGAAAGCGTTTTCAGATCGAAAGGTTTCTGAATAAAGCCGTTACAGCCTCGAGCAATTATCAGAGCTGCTTGTCCAGTAATGCTGTAGCCGCTGGAAAGTAAGATTTTTATGGCCGGATTTACTTCTCTAAGCCGATCAAAAGTCTCGCTGCCGCCCATGTTCGGCATGACCATATCTAGAATAACGATGTTGATTTTGTTCTTGTTATTTTTGTAAACATCCAGGGCTTTTTTCCCGCCACTGGCCGTCAGAACTGCGTAGCCTAATTTTTTCAGCATCTGCTGGCCAACACTGACAACTATTTCTTCGTCATCGACAAGCAGGACCGTCTCAGTTCCTGTCATGATTCTTTTTGCAGATTCTCTCTCTTCAACCGCAACTTTGTCGGATGCAGGCAAATAGATTTTGAAAATTGCACCCTGACCTTTTTGGCTGTCGGCGGTAATCAGTCCATCGTGATTTTTAATTATGCCATATGCCGAGGCCAACCCTAACCCGGTTCCTCTCTCCTTCTCTTTTGTTGTAAAAAACGGATCAAATACTTTTTGTAAAGTTTCATCGTTCATCCCGATGCCGGTATCTGTTATTGAAACTTGCACATAGCGGCCGGGCTTAACTCTGTGAGGTTTTACGAAGCTTTCGTCGAGCACTACATTTTCAGTCTGAATATAGAGAGTTCCGCCATGCGGCATAGCTTGCCAGGCATTGACGAAGATATTTAACAACACCTGTTTTATTTGGCCTTGATCGATCTCAGCCGTCCAGAGCTTTTGATCAAAGTTTTTATGGATTGTTATTTCCTTTTTTGTTCGCCCGAACATATCAGCGCTGTTATCCAGCAGAACATTTAAATCCGTCGGTTTGTTTTCGTATTTGCCGCCCCTGGCAAATCCTAAAATCTGTTTCGTCAATATTGCGGCACTTTCTACACTGTCTTCTATTCCGATTAAATGTTCAAATTTGGGGTCGGAAGAATCGATATCTTTCAACATCAAAGAGGTTCTGCCCTGGATACCCAGGAGCAGATTGTTGAAATCATGGGCAATTCCCCCGGCTAAAGTTCCGATTGACTCCATCTTCAGTGCTTGATGGAGTTGTTCTTCCAGGCGCTTTCTCTCTGAAATATCGATAATTACCCCTCTCAACCCGACAGGTTTGCTGTTACGGGTAATGGCGCTCGAGCGAAGTATAACCGGGAAAGTACTTCCATCTTTTCGCAGCGCGTGATATTCGGAAAGACCTATCTTTTCGCCCTTCATTACCCTGGTCGCATTTTCTAGCGCCCGTTGACGATCGACGGGAGCAATCATGTCAAATCCGCTCAACCCCGCTTTAAATTCTTTTGGGGAGTAACCAAATTGGTCGAGTGCTTTTTGGTTAACGAAAGTGAGGGTCCCCGCCGCATCCATTTCAAAGATGGTTTCCGGCAACAACTCAGCCAACTTTCTAAATTTCTCTTCCTTTTCTCGCAGTCTTTGCTCCATTTGTTTGCGCTCGAAAATATCTATAAATGCGGCTGCCATGTTTCCGGGCGAGGTTTGAAAAGCATGCACTACGAAGGCGCCTTTTATCTGTTGGTCTTCATAGTTGATGTGTTCAGTTTGCCATGTAGCTCCTTGCTCAGCGATCCGTCGATAACTCTCAGGAACCTCGGTCTCTGTCAGGGGCGGGAAAGCTTCATCAATCGTTTGGCCGACGAACTGTGTATTATCGACGCCGAGGATTCTGTCCGCCGCCGGATTGGCCCCGGTAAAAACCAGACGTCCATCTTCTTCCAGGCGATAGGTATGAATTCCGAAAGGGGCGGATTCAATGAGATTTCGATATCTTTGTTCACTTTTCCGCAAAGCTTCCTCAGCATCTTTGCGTTTAGCAGCCTCTTTTTCCAATTCTTTGACTCTTTGGGCTAGTTCTTTATAGGTAGGTTTTTTAGCCATTAGAAAATAATCCCTTGTTAAAGGTTTCAAAGCGATCTATCTCTTTAAGATTGGCTAATATAGGAGTGTGAGCGTCGTATCTGAAGTTTATGCTCGCTAAAAAGAATTGGATTTTATTTAGTAAGTTTTCCACTCCTTTTTACGGAATAATTAGTTTGTTGATAGGGATTCGAGAAGCTCTAATATTGACGGGCATTTGCCACATATATAAAACAAAGATATTATAGTTGATTATCAACTGAAGTTCAATATGGATTACTAAAACAAAATATTTTATTCCCTATTAAAAATATACATAAAGAAAGGGCGGAAATTACTTTCCGCCCTTTCCAACTCATATGTTATGAGGTTGCCCTATTTCTTTCGGTTCAATCGCATTCGCTTCAGCGCAAATACAGCGCCCGTGCACAAGAGACCAAATAAGAGGAGGACAAGCATTATAGTTACTGAAAAACCAAGTTTCAGCGCCAACCAGCTCAGTCCAACCAACGGCAGTAGGCTGCAGCGCACAGCTATGCGAACCGTGTTGTGCTTGGTAATCATGTCGGCCACAGGCGGAGAGAAGGTATAGTAAAGGTCCACAAATGCTTTTCCCGTGCAATTGGTAAGTAAGAAGCGGTCGCGGAATTCGCGCAGCAACATGACCTGCGATTCCATGGGTGAACCGAAAGCGGCCGTGGCGATAAAACAGCCGCTCCCACCGCCATCACCGCCGCCGATTGGTGGTGCAGGTGCAAGCGCAAGCCCGGAGGGATCTCTTACATTCCTATCAGTTGGATCGTCATCATAGACGCCGTTGTCGGTAATGTAAAGCGTGACCTGGGTTCTGTCAGCACTGAATTCAGCGCCTTCCCCTGAACCACCGGATATCTGGTTGCGGCCGAAGGGAAGCCAGCCGTCAGTTACAGTGTACTTGTACCATTCGTAGTCGGCCGGGGCCGGATTTGGCAGGGTAATTATGATAACGGCATCATCACCGGCGTTTGCGACTTCAACCTCCATTTCCATCATGCCATAGGGAAAATCCACGGGTTTCCCGGCAGTGTCGGGTATGGCGTCAGGATCGACGGCAATCAGACTTGTAATCGTTGAGCCGGGATCTCCTGGTACGACCTCAATAAAGGCGGCCGTGACACTTTTGTTGGCATTCAGGGTGATGGTCGCCGGGTTATCCACACCGCTCAGAGAACCACTCCAACCGCAGAACACCCAGTCTGGCGTCACCCCTGCAGCCGTCAAGGTCACCACCGTGCCGGCATCGTAAATACCACCGGGCGGATCGAGCGTCACACCGCCTTGTCCTACTGTATTGACGGTCAGGTTGTATTGGGTGGGTGGAAGGCCTCCGAGAGGTACGTTAGCGCTCAAACAATCGATATCAAAATCAGTGGATCCCGGTCCTTCATCATGCCCAACATCGAGCCTAACGACAAGCTGTCCATCGGGCGGGACCGGAACATTTTCCAGCGTCAGTGTTTGCCAATCAGTTGGCGTCGTGCGGTACCAAAATCTAGTTGTGCTCCAATCCCCTGCACGAAGCACCGCTGAAGCCCTGCCGTCGGTCGAAGCCCTGACTTTGAGGCGCAAGTTCACTACCTCAGTACCCGGTTCTACTGAAAATGTTCGAGTGATGTAGGAATATAGAGTTTCATGATAGGTCACGTTTGTCTGTAAACTCCATGCCCCATGATGTGCCTGCGAACCTTTTGAGAACGCAACAACTTCATAAGGACCTCCCGGCAACCATCCGGAAGGTATGCTGCCATAGTTGGGGGCGTCGACAAACTCGCCTTCAAAATCCTCCCAAAGGTAAACGTAATCAGGGAGAGTTTCATCTATAAAGGTGGCCATGATGTTCTTGTCGGCGTCCATAGTGATGGTGTCGGGATTATCGGAGCCGATCAGATCACCGCTCCAGTGGCTGAACTCCCAGAGTGTATCGGCTGTGGCGGTCAAGGTTACATGTGTGCCCGCATCATAGACACCACCGGGCGGATCGAGCGAAACCGTGCCTTGTCCGACCGTATCGACGGTCAAGGCAACCTGTCCCTCGACAAAGGTGGCCGTGATATTTTTATCGGCGTCCATGGTGATAGTGGCAGGATTGTCCGAGCCGGTCAAATCACCGCTCCAGCCACTGAAACCCCAGCCGGGATCAGCTGTGGCAGTCAAGGTCACCACCGTACCGGCATCGTAAGTTCCACCGGGCGGATTGAGCGTCACCGTGCCTGAACCTACGATGTTCACGGTCAAGTCATAAGGGGTGGATGCCGGGAGGGTGGCAAAAAGCATGTCCGCGCCCAGGGTGGTTCCATAGCTGTTGGTGGCCACAATCCGAAAATGATAAGTACTCTCGGGATCAAGACCGCCAATTCCCGCACTTACCGGAACATCAGCAGTGCCGGATCCAGCACTATTCACCGATGTCGTTGAACCATAGCTCGGCGTCAAACCGTATTCAAAATAATAATCGGTGGGAGAGCCATTCGGATTGACCATGCCGTTCAGGGTGGCCGTCGTCGAACCGATCGAACTTGCTGAACCGGTAGTGGCTCCTGGCGGTGATGGTGTTGGCAATGTGAACAGTATGGCAAGTCCATCGCTCAGAGAAGCGCTGTTGCATGAGTACTGGGTGCTGCAATTAGTAGCCAGTTGCAGACCCACGGTGGCTGAAGCGCCGTTGTCATAGCCAAGATTACCAAAGTCAACGTCCTGGTACTGAAAGAGAATGTTGTTGCTCCCCTCATAGAGAATGGCCTGGAAAGTGGCTGCCCCGACATCAGGCCAAACAGGAACCTGGTGCCACTGAACGATCAGCCTGCGGTTGGGCGCGGTTCCCCTGACCGCATAATAGACTGCTCCACCGGCTGAAGGATTGAGATCGTCCCAGAAAGGTGCGATGTAGGTGTCGATGCCATCGCCGGCTGTGCCGGGAATGCATTCATTATTATAGGTTTTGTAATCATTTACAGCAAAGTGGATCGTACCGTTGGAGTCGACACGCACCGCAGCGTAATCCTGGCCATAAAAAGAGAAGGTGAATGGGATATTTACGGGAGCATAGGCATCGTCACCGAGATTCAGGCTGGTTCCGCTGGCGCTGATGTCCTCAAAGTTAAAGGGAACAAGGTCATCAACAGCGTAAGTATCACAGATATTAAGGTTAATGAGCGTGCGAGAGGGGCGGCCGATGATAAATCTATTGTTGATTCCTATCGGATCTTCGGCTCCATCTACGGTAACTATGGCTCCAATGTAATATGTTCCAACAGGAATACCAGCTGGAATTATCAGAGTGGCATCGAGATCATAGTCAGCATCTAGCGGAAGTGAATCATAGGTGGCTGTTCCTATCGGGTAATCGGTTGGCTCGATTACGGTGTCGCTGGAAAGGTAAAAGGTGATCACGGTGTTGGCTGCAGCCAAGGTTCCAATATTTTGTATGAGAAAATTTGAGATGTTGATCGAAGCGCCCTCTTGGACCAAGGGGGGTGATACCGACGTATAGGTTTCCGCATAGGTGGCATTACCGAATATAAAGGGGAATATCCCCACGTCAATTCCTGACTGAGCCGCCTCCGGATAATGGGCTCGGATTGTATTAGCGTCCATTCTGGTTACAAATCGTCCGGAATCGTCATTAATATAATTCATCGTGGAATAGGAATCACCAAAGGCCGGGAGTGTAAACACATGGTGAGCTCCCCAGGTATGGCCAATTTCGTGTAGTGCTGTGGTTTGCACTAGAGCATTATCGTAGTCGTTGGGATCCGTTGTCCAATCGTCCACAAACTCCCCATTGATGAGCACATCTGTTTCGGTAAAAGCATCGCAACCAAAGGAATCAAAATCTTTGCACTCATTGAAGGTTCCAAAACTCGCTTGTGGCTGGATGATCGCCACACCATAGAGTGAAGGGTTCATCGTATAACCATATATACTCTGTGCCGCAGCATTGGTGATAAACGTGTTTACTTCGTTTGAACCATTTCCGGGCGCCCCATACCCCGATGTTCTGATGGGACTATAGATAGTGGCGTAAAGATTCCAGTAGTCCATCTGATCTCTGGAAGCCGTCCGTTCATCAAGTGTGCCGTCGCCTCGTGATAAATATGTGACGGGAACTGTGAGATACCCCCCGCAGTAACAACCCTGATTGTTAACCCAATCTGCCATCTGGCCATATGCAAGGTTTAGGAAAGATGCAAAAATGATTGTTCCAATAAGGAGAATTATTTTTTTCATCTTGTAGGCTCCGTGTCATGTATGCGCATTCTAATAAAATCAACAAACTCCGATTTTGTTATTGGAATACCGCGGACTCGCGGCTTTGGTTTTGCGAAAACCGAGCTATCTTGAGGTATTTCCTGCCCTGAATTATCGCGAATGACCGGCCTCGGTGAAACAATTCGCTTTTTCGGGGTTTCAACTTTACGTACCGTCAAAGCTCCATCGGAATCCTGCTCGGTGAGCGGGCCTCTGATTATTTCCTTTTCATCAGTGATTTCAAGCTGATACCAGTTATAATCCACCACAAAATCCATTCTGCTAACGCTGTCATAGACTACCCGAAAAACTCCCTGCTCATGTCCGACTACCGGCACCGAATACTTACCCTGCTCATAGCTGAAGAGTATATACCTTTTCCCCTTTTCCAAGACGGGTGTGTCGGTAACTATGATCGTTTGCTCTCCAACAGTTCCCCCGGCAAAGCTCATCACCACTACGGGAGGTGAATCACCCAAAATATTCTCTTCCACCTGTATTGTGTAATCGGTATAAATCATTACCCCTCGACTGTCCCAGCGCGAGGTTGACTCAAAAACCGTCCCCACAATGACGAAATCTGCCATGGCAGGCATGTTTTTTAAGGGGATAAATTTGACCCTCGCGTGGGCGAGAGAGGTTATCAAGAGGAAAATGAGCGCTGCTTTAAACAAAATTTTCATTCTATTTTCCCTCCATTAATATGGAATGATAATTTGCTAACTAACACGATTAATTCATAGAATTTTCTATAAGGCCTAAGCGCTTCAGGGAACTCCGAATACTAAAACCAATTAATAGAAGAGGTGCTAACGCGCGAATTTTTTAGAATGACGGTTGAAATAAAATACTTAAAACCCGCAGTTCATCGCTTCCAAATCTCAAAGGGTTTGGCTTTATTGAGCTGATTTTTCCCTCCTAACCACTTGAGCAAAAGCTGTCAGTAGACAAATGCAACCATTTTGAGGAGTTTCTCCCTCACGGCCTCCTCTTTAAGTTTGAGGTGAAAAAGAGTGAATTGAAGATGTGCAAACGCCGGCAGTCGGTCAGGTTCATCTCCCGCAGCACCAGAGCTTTTCCAAACACGCATGTCGTTTGTAAGTGCGGGTAGTCGTCCAGCAGAGAATTCAACTTCGAATTAATTATGTCAACGGAAATTGGATGTCAAGTTTAACAGACCGATCCAGATAACATAGCTTCCGTGTACCCGGCCGGGTCTCTGTAATTACGAGTCCTTCGATATTCCCGTTTCATAATAATATCAATATATTGAGACATAATTTTTTTTTTGACTTGGATATTGATGAAAATACTTGACTCTTCTGTAGAAGAATAGTATAAAAGGCGAAAAGTAGAATTCGAGAATAGTAGAAAGGGAAGGTTGGATCAATGAGAAAAATAGCGGTTGCAATGGCCAAAGGCGGAGTGGGCAAAACCACCACCGCTGTAAATTTAGCCCATGGGTTGGCCAAACTGGGACGCAAGGTCTTGCTGGTGGATTGTGATACCCAGGGGCAGGCGGCTAAATTTTTGGGTGTAAATCCCGATTATGGGTTGTACGAATTTGTGATTGGTAAGGATGAAACGGGCAAAGCGCTTTACAAAAAAGATACCCTGTATCCTTGTCGGAACAATTTTTGGTTGCTTGCCGGCGGGATCAAGCTGGTGGAGTTGAAACACTGGCTGGGTGAAAAACCCAGACTGGAAAGACAAACCGCCTTGGCCAAAACCCTTGTACCGAAGGGCAGCAGCCTGGATTATCTGATATTTGACTGTGCGCCGGGCTGGGATGTGTTGAGTGTTAATATCCTGATGGCGGCCAACGAGGTCCTTTGCCCGGTGGCTTTGCAGGGACCTTCCCTGGAGGGTTTGAAAACGTTTTTTGGCTATTTAATGTCGGCTCAGAGATTAAACCTCGGTCTTCAGCTTAAATACATTTTGCCCACCATGTTCGATCAGAGAACAAATCACAGTTTTGAAATCTTGCGGCAGCTCCGGCGGCTTTTCCGCAAACAGATCTGTGACCCCATCCACTATAACGTGCGCTTGTCCGAAGCACCGGCGCGTGGGAAAACAATTTTTGAGTATCGGGCCAGTGCGGTGAGTGCCGAAGATTATAATAAACTAATATGGAGGATTGATAACGATGGCAAAAAATGAAAACAATACAACGGATTTTTTTGAAGAAAGACCTTTTGATCCTGTTAATGTCGCCATCGGGCCTGAAGCCAAATCCGGCGGGGTAGAATCAAAACAAATTGCCGCAGATACCAAGCGCAAAGCCGGTTTTTATTTGTCAGTTGATATTCTGGACCGATTTAATCGCAAATTTCATGAGTTGAAACTCGAGGGGGCTGCGATTGAAAATAAATCGGCCCTACTGGAGTTGGCGCTTTCGTTTGCCCTGGATGATATGGACAAAAGCCACCAAAGCCGTTTGCTGACACATATCATGCCCAAGGGTCCATAACCGGTTTATATCACTAAGCGCAACATTTGGTTTGCAGTTAAATTTTTCTTATTTTTGACAGGATCAACAGGATTTAAGAGATAATTTTTTCAATCCAACCTTTCCGGATGAAAGGCTGGACAATTAATCCGCTTTCAGTGCAAATGATGTTACCTTGGTTGGGTTTATCGGTCTAGGCAATAATATTTGCCTCGCCGAAGGCGATTGGATATTCTCAGCGCCTTCCGGGCGGTGAGAATAAAAAAATATCCAAACAATCCTGTAAATCCTGTCTGAAATAAAATTTAAAATAGAAAGGTCAACAAATGACACTGAAAACAGGCGATGAATATAAAGATTCCGTTAAATCGTTAAAACTTGAGGCCCATGTCATGGGCAAAAAATCGGACAACCTTCCGGAAAATCCTCTGGTGAATCCTTCGATGAAGGCTGTGGCTGCCACCTTCGATGGTGCCCACTCGGACAATGAAGAAATCCGAGGCCTTTTTCGAACCCGGTCATCCGTTTGTGAAGCTGAGGTCAACCGGTTTGCGCATTTGCATCAGAGCACCGAAGATCTGGTTAAAAAAGTACTGATGCAGCGCTATTGCGGCAATCTTACGGGCTGTTGTTTCCAACGTTGTGTGGGATTGGATGCCGCCAACGCGGTGTTCAGCACAACCTATGACGTCGATCAGGAATACGGCACCCATTACCATCAGCGCTTCAGGGATTATTGGTGCAAAATTCAGGTTGATGACCTGGTTGTGGATGGTGCCATGACCGATCCCAAAGGTGACCGCAGCAAGCGTCCCGGAGAGCAGGCTGATCCGGATCTGTATCTTCGGGTGGTGGAAAAAAAGAATGACGGCGTGGTCGTCCGTGGGGCAAAACTGCATCAAACCGGCATGCTGAATTCACACGAGATCATCGTCATGCCCACCCTGAATATGAGACCCGGTGAAGAAGACTGGACCATCTGTTTCGGGGTTCCCACCAATGCCAGAGGGATTCGTTATATTTACGGACGGCAGGCCAGCGACACCCGTAAACTGGAAGAACTCAAGCTGGATGTCGGCAACCCTATCTATGGCGGTCAGGAAGTTATGACGGTATTCGATGATGTGTTTGTTCCCAAGGAACGCATCTTTTTGAATGGAGAAGTAAAATACTCCGGAAAACTTGTGGAACGGTTTGCGGCCTATCATCGGCAGAGCTATGGCGGCTGCAAGGCCGGTGTGGGGGATGTGCTGATTGGCGCGGTGGCTTTGATTGCCAGAATGCATGGGATTGATAGGGCCTCCCACGTCAGGGACAAAATAGTGGAGATGATCCATCTCAACGAGACCCTTTTTTCTTGCGGCATTGCCTGTTCTTCGATGGGATATCGGACACCCGCCGGCAATTATGAAGTTGACATGCTTTTGGCAAACGTCTGCAAGTTGAATGTGACCCGTTTTCCGTATGAAATCGCCAGGCTTGCCACGGATGTTGCCGGCGGTCTGCTCGGTACCCTGCCGTCGGCCAAAGACCTGGAAGATCCCGTGACCGCTCCCTATATCAAAAAATATCTCGCCACCACCGAGGGCGTGGAAGTCGTCGATCGTTTTAAAGTGCTGCGATTGATTGAGAACCTGGTAGCCGGTGCCGGCTCGGTTGCCTATTTGATTGAATCCATGCACGGCGCCGGTTCTCCCATGGCCCAGCGCATTATGATCAGCCGGCAGGCGGATCTGGATGGCAAAATCCAAAAAGTAAAGCAACTGCTGAATATTAATTGATTTCCATCCGGGAATAGCCCTTTTTCCGAATTATAACCGGCTAACGGACCAACGGGCTCAACGGGCTAACCAGTTTCCCGCCTGAGCATTTTGAAGAGGTTTGTAACGCAGCTAGCGGGCCTTAGATGGGGTTTTGATACCACTTCTAGCTGATCTCAGTCGGCCCCTATAAAGAGAAAAGAAAATCCCGCAAATACATAAAACAGAAAAGACGATAAACGCAGCCCGCACACTTTTGATGAGGGCAGGATAATAATCAGGGCTAATTTGTGCTCTACCTATAAAAAGCGCAAAAATCAGTGTTGCAATCCCCATACTGAGCATCTGTCCTAAAAGCCGCATGGTTCCTACCGATGCCGAGGCAATCCCGTAAAATCTTTTATCAACCGAGCTCATAATAGCATTCATGTTGGGTGACGAGAACAGGGCGAAACCAAATCCCAAAATCATCAGGCTGGCGATGATGTAAATGAAGACAGTATTGTTATCCAACAAAATTAAAAGCATCAACCCTAAGGCGGTAAGCCCCATACCCAGTGAGGCGATCACGCGGGGTTCGACGCTATCGGAAAGCCTCCCCGCAAGTGGCGAAAAAATTGCCATCATAACCGGTGTGGAAACCAGCACCAGGCCGGCGTTCTGTGGAGATAACCCTTTTATGTATTGCAAATAAAGGCTTAATAAGAATGATACCGCGAAGGTTGCGCCATAATTGATAAGAGCAGCCACACAGGAGAATGCAAATGTGCGATTGTTTCTGAAAAGATTTACTTCAAATACCGGGCTCAGAGCTACAGTTTCCCATTTTACAAAAGCGGTTAGACCCACGAGACCGGTTAAAATTAAAATCATACTGAGTGTCTCCGGCAATAAAGTAAAGCCGTACATAAAAGCAAATATAGCGGTGCCGTAGATAATTGAGCCGGTAAGGTCGAATGTTTGACCCTCGGCTCCCTTCCATTCGCCTTTTAATTTCGAAAAGATCAGCACCAGTATGACACCACCGAAGGGGATATTGATGATAAAAATGCTTCTCCAGCTGAAATGATGGGTCAAAAATCCCCCGAAAAAAGGACCACACGTGAGTCCGGTGTAAACTGCAGCCACAGCGATCCCCAGTACTTTTCCGCGTTCTTCAATAGGATAAACCGAAGTTAAAATGGCAATACCGGTGGCAAAGACCATCGCGCTGCCGGCACCTTGAAAAATTCTGAAAAATATTAACATCGGTACCGATATAGAAACGGCCGATAGCAGCGATGTTAAAGTAAATAGAGTGATGCCGTAGATGTAAATTTTTTTTCTTCCGTAAATATCCGCCAGTTTGCCAAACGGTACCAGGGAAACAGCTGCGGCCAAAAGATAAGATGTTGCCACCCAGCTCAATAACACCGCATCCGCCCTAAATTCTTTTCCAATTGCCGGTAGAGCGATGTTAATCGAAGAGACCATAAAAGGGGTAATAAAAGAGCCCAGTGAAGCAATAATCAGTGCAGTTAATTTGGTTGCCTTATCATCCATCCGGATTTTATCCTCCTAACGCGAGCGCTGTACCTCAATATCTTAATTTTCATAAAACTCGTTGACAGTCAATCCATAGGTTAAAACTCTCATTATGTCTTTGACTTTGGTTCAATCACGGCTTTGATACCATAAAACCAAAAAGTTGACTGGTTCCTTTCCCTGCAAGCTCCGGCCTTCAGGGCGGGGAGCTTCACTGAATGCTTCAACAGATTTTAAAGAACATACATCTAATCCGATTTTTCTTGTTCGCTTCGGAATATTCGGTAAAATGTATAAACATCAGAAGTTAAGCCGAAAACTCGTTGCGGTTTTCTGTGCGGATGTTGAAGAATACAGTAGCTTGAGGAAAGGGGGCCAGGATGAATTACAGGTATCTTAGGTTGAGGACAGTGGATCGGGTACAATCATCCGCCAATAAATGCCTTCAATTGGGAAATGCTGCATGAAGTACCGGCCGCTCTGGAAGCCATGCTCAATGAGCGTCAGGTGCGTGTGATCGTTTTCGCCAGCACGATTGAAAAGTATTTCAGTACCGGTGTGGATCTGAGGGTCTTTGATGGATTTGGTGCCAAGGAAATGGCGGAATGGGTTTCCATTTGTCATGGCTGTGGAAAAGATGCGCCGGTCCAGCAAACCGCTGCTGGCAGCCATTCGGGGAACGGCGGCGGGCGGCGCCATGCCATTTGACGAAGGTCTCAAGATAGAATACGATACTGCGGTAAAGCTGGCCGGTACCAAAGATTTTGCAGAAGGAATCCGCGCTTTTCTGGAAAAACGCGAACCAAAGTGGGAGTAGACAGGATCTACAAGAGATATTTTAAGATTATTCTTTTTGGTCACTTTCACCTGGAAAGTGACCAAACAAAATATCAAATAAATCCTGTTAATCCTGTCGAATAAAAGAAAAATGAAATGCACAAAATGCCGATTTGAAAATCCCGAGGTTGCCAAATTTTGCATGGAATGCGGCGCCGATGGGTGGGTTGATAAATAAGAGAGATCTGGCGGAATTGTCGAAAAGTTAGCGGATTATTTCCCCGCAAACGGATAAAACCTGTGGAGCAAGCAGGTAGCATGATAGTTCTCGAAGGTTTTAGATTGAATCTTTCCAAATCGATACGACATTTAGATTTTTCTTTGAGCCAGTTGCATGGGCAATAAACACAGAGTGGTCTTAATTACGGGGGCATCATCCGGCATCGGGAAATGCTGTGCCGAATATTTGTCTCATAGAGGTTACCGCGTTTACGGCACCAGCCGAAGGGCAAGCGATACTGACAGTCCGGGGAGCTTTCAGGTATCAGACACGTTTACGATGATCCAAATGGATGTAAATGATGATGATGCGGTTCAAGAAGGAATCGAGTATATCATTGCTCGAGAATCTCGCTTAGATGTTGTCGTGAACAATGCAGGTTTTGGTCTCGCAGGCGCCCTGGAGGATACATCCATTAAAGAAGTGAAATTTCAGTTTGAGACTAATTTTTTCGGCGTGCTACGGGTTTGCCGGGCAGTTTTGCCAATTATGAGAAATCAAGGCTCAGGATATTTTGTCAATATCAGCTCTATCGGTGGCCTAGTAGGTCTCCCCTTTCAGAGTGCATACAGTGCCAGCAAATTTGCACTGGAAGGCGCCACCGAAGCCCTCCGATCAGAAGTACAGCCGTTTGGCGTAAAAGTTGTATTAATCGAACCGGGCGACTTCAGGACTGAAATTACCCGGCATCGGATGAAAACAGTGCAAACGACAAGAGACTCCGTTTATTCTGACACTTTCCAGCGGGTATTGAATATAATTGAAACCAACGAGCGCAATGCGCCAACTCCGGAACAAATTGCAATGCTTGTGTTTAAAATAATTAACACTGAATCCCCCCGTCTTCGATACACAGTTGGTAAATTTTCTCAGCGGATTGCGGCGCCGGCTAAAAAATTTCTGCCTTGGCGCTGGTTTGAGTCTATTTTAGCCCGGAATTTTCATTTAAAGTAACTCCATGAATGGTAAAAGATTGACTCGAAAACTTGCGGCGATTCTCAGTGCCGATGTCAAAGGTTACAGCCGGCTGATGAGTGAGGACGAAGCGCACACCATTAGGACTTTAACTGTGTATCGCCAAAATCTTTATTTATATCTTATTAAACACGATTTGGCATGCCGAACCTCCTTGTATCTGATTATCAGAAGTGAAATTTGATTTTAGGTGGGAGGCAGGTCGGCTTAAAAAATATAGGCCTCTGAGAGTCATAGACGACTCTGCAGAGGCCGCATCTACCGCACCTTTTGGAGGGGGGTGTCGGTAAGACACTAAATTTGCGCATTAAAATTTTTTTATATTTGACCGGTTGTGTACGTGGGTTTTTTGCGTTTCGCTAGAGCAATAGGAATCAAGGCCAGGAAACATTGCAACGATACAAGACCCGCCACTGCTGCCCAGAGGCCTAATTTGAGAACCATCCAGCACAGGCCAACAATTGGCAGTAGGCTCCACCGTATGAGTCTTCTCAGGTTATCGTGAGCGGCAATATAGTCTGCATATGGCGGGGAATGTTTGTAATAAAATACAACCGCTGCCCGGCCGAGCATATTGGGAAGCAATATCTTATCTCTGAACTGCCGCAAAATCATCACATGGTTTGCCATTGGGGAACCAAAGGCTGCTGTGGCAATGAAACATCCCCCGCCGCTGCCGCCATCTTTGTTAACAGTGCCGCCGGTGTCGGAAGGCGAAACAGAGTACACCACTTCGGCCGAGTAACCACTTTCATTATAATCCGAGTCATAAGCTGTGATCGCAAAGTAATAGACTTGCCCCTCCTCGAGGCCTGTGATGGTGTGGGCCGTATTGTTGCCCACATCCGTTAAATAAGGATAATCTCGACTGGAAGTTCCCCAGTAGGCAATGTATCCGCCAAGATCCGGCTCGGTGTTTGGGTCCCAGGCCAGGGTTACCTGATGGGCCCATGACACGTGGTAAAGACTGAGTGTCAGCCAGACTGCCAGGATGCAGCTTACACCAAAAGCGCTGAAAAGATTGTGCAATCCATGGCGAATACACACTTTTAGGTATCGCAAGACGCTACCGGTCATATCGGCTTTCCGTTCTGTAGGATGAGTCACAAATAACCTCAGTAAGTATTATCAATTCTTAAAATTTTAAAAATGAATTTCGATAGCCTTGCAAATGTGCTGGCACTAGCAAAGGGTACTTTTTGGCCGTCCAGATGCCGCCGAAAAGCCCCAAGACAGCCGCCCCCCCTCAGTTTGATCCCTGCCGGAAATGACAAACTAACCTCCCAAAATGGTCACCGATATTTGCCTGCCGAGCGGCAGGCGTCCTCTGTCATTTGGAAAAACTGCGGGAGGCCTTATTTCTACCAAAAAGTACCCCTCGCTAGGGTCAGCGAAACGCGGTGGTAAACGGATTTCTCTTTTTGACTATTATGGATTGAGCAAGAGATATGCCAGAAAAAAAATAATAAATAACTAACTGAAAATATTGTTATTATACAGATGTCATATTTTAAGCGGAGCTAATGTGAAGGGATTCCACTACAGCAAGGCCATTAAAGACGCAGCCATGATATGGAAAAATAAGTGAAGTCAAGGAGTTTACGAATGGAGGAAATTTCATACATGTTTGGGTAAGATACGTGATAAGAATGTGAAAAACATGTAACAATCCGTCAGGCCTAGCTTTGCCCGATTTTTTGGCGGATTTTATGTAAGGATATTTGAAAGGCCTGCCTGAATTATCTAATCTCTGAAATCAGCCGGATTCAACTTGTATTTTTTCAGCAGTTCATAAAGATCAGCCCGATATTTGCCGGCCATTTTGGCCGCCCGGCTGATATTGCCATGATTGAGTTCGATCAACCGCACCAGGTAGTCCTTTAGAAAATCATCCTTTGCCGCCTTCAATGGTTTGATACGTTTTTCTTTGATCCCATATTTCGGTAAAACCAGATCATCGGTGAGCTTACTGTGCACTGCCAGGGCGATGGCACTTTCAACCGTATTTTCCAATTCCCGGACATTGCCTGGCCAGGAATGGCGTAACAGCTTTTGCAGTGCCGCGGATGAAAATCCGTTTATTTCTTTGTTCATAATGCCGGCATATTTATTTAGAAAGTGTTTTGCCAGCAGCGGAATGTCTTCTTTTCTTTCCCTAAGCGGCGGTATTTTAATCAGAATAACGTGGACACGATAAAACAGATCCTTTCTGAAATTGCCTTTCTCAACCTCTTCTACCAGATCCCTGTTCGATGCTGTTATTATCCGGGTATTTACCTTTACAGTTTTGCTCCCGCCCAGCGGATAAAACTCTCTTTCTTCCAGCACCCGCAAAAGCTTGGTCTGCATGGTCAAGGGCATTTCCGAGATTTCATCCAGGAAAAAAGTACCGTTGTGGGCTTCGACGAAAAGCCCCTTTTTATCCCTGCCGGCACCACTGAATGCCCCCTTTTTATAGCCGAACAGTTCACTCTCCAGCAATGTTTCAGGGATAGCCGCACAATTTATAGCGACAAACGGCCATTTATTGCGTGAACTTGCCAGATGCAAAGATTTTGCAATTAACTCCTTACCGGTGCCGCTTTCCCCTTCGATATGGACGGTGGAATCCGTTTCTGCAGCCTGGGCGACTTGTTCCAGCACCTTTCTCATGCCGTCACTGTTTCCAATGATATTGTTAAAGCCGTATTTCTCATCGCAAAGGCACCGAAGATTTTTTACTTCTTTGGAAAGCCGACTTTTTTCCAGGCAATTTTTTATTTGTAATAAGAGTTCCTGGTAATTAAAAGGTTTGGTTAAATAGTTAAAGGCCCCTTTTTTCATTGCCTGCACGGCGCTGTCGATACTTCCGTGAGCTGTAAGAATGATAACGGGTAAATCCGTATTTGTCCGATGGAGTTTTTCCATCAGCGCGATGCCATCCTCATCTTTTAATATGAGATCAATAATTGCCAGATCGATCTCGTTATTTTCGCTATACTGAAGCGCCTGCTTCGAACCGGTCGATTTAAATACCTGGTACCCTTCGGCCTCCAACCTCATTTGAATAACCGTTAAAATATTGGGATCATCGTCAACGATCAATATTTTTTCCATTAACATCCTCTTAATTGGAACTTATTGGGGTGCAGGTTTATGAAAATCAATTTTGATTCTTTTGTAAGTTATCTATACGCAAAATTTATGCCCAAGATTTATCAAAACCGTTTTAGACAATTGAAAAGATTTCCGGAGTTATGATTCTCTTTAGTGGATGGCCTTCCTTTTCTTTTCATCAATCTTTAAGTCTATCTCTTTCAAACGTTTGATATTGTTCTTTAACTCCCGGATTTCTTTTTCGTGTGCTTTAATTTTTTGGAGGTATTCTTTTTGTAACTTCTTATTTTGAGCTTGATTCTTTTTCATTCGATCTTGTAGTTTGTCGATTTCCTTTTTTTTAGTGTTCAATTTGGTTTCTAAGGCTTGAACGCGGCGGAATTGTATTATCCATAATTCAGCCTGCGTTCTCAGATTGCTGTTGGGATAATCTTTGACGAGCTTTTGGAATGCAGCTTTGGAATTTTGTAAATTTTGATCCGGATTATCGGGATGGGCATGAGCCAATCCAATCTGGAACAGGGCCTGGTCTCCAAGCAAACGCGGAAACAGCTCAAGCGCCGTCTGGCTTTCCTTCAGTGACGCCTTAAAGTTTCCCTTCTCCAGGTAATATTTGGACAAAGCAAGATGCTCTTCGGATTTCCACTTTTCGGGATAATAGAGGCATCCCCCAAGTCCGATTGAAGATATTATGCAACAGGCAAGGCAAAAAAGAAAGTACTTCCTTTGCCGGGCTCGCTGGTCGCCCATATTTGCCCCCCGTGATCTGCGATTATATATTTGGCGATCGACAGCCCCAGACCCGATCCCCTGGCCTTATTTTCGGCGGCTCGCACCCTTGAATATTTATCGAAAATGGTCTGAAGATCTTCTTCATTTATGCCCATCCCGCTATCCCTTACCGCAACACATACCAAATTTTTATTTCGGTTGATTTGAACCGTTTGAATCGTTACTTGTCCCTTTTCTGGGGTAAATTTTAATGCATTACCAATCAGGTTTTCCAGGACTTGACCAATTCTTTCTTCATCAATTCTTACCGCCGGCAGCTCCGGCGATGGTTTTAGCTCAAGATGAATCTTTTTGCTCTGAGCAATGGGGGTGAGCTTTAAGACAACGTGTTGGATGACCGGAATCAAACTACACTTTATGAACCTGTACCCCATCATTTTGGCTTCCATACGTGAATGATCAAGAATTCGGTTAACTGAATTTATCAATCTTTCACATTCTTCATATGTGATTGCCAGCAGCTGGTGTTGTTTTTCGGCGTCATCAATATATGTCCCCTCCATCAGCATGCTCGAGGCTTCCTTCATGGCGGTCAGGGGTGTACGAAGCTCGTGGGAGACATGGTTGATAAAATCGATCTTCATCTCATCAAGTCTTCTCAGTTTCTCACTCATCGTATTGAAATCATTTGCCAGTGCTTTTATTTCAGGAGGAGCCTTTATATCAGGGATTTTTCCATAGACACCTTCAGTGATTTCTTTTGTTTTTTTCTGCAGAAGCACGATAGATCGGTTGATACTTCTGGTATTCAGAAATGAAATCAGGATCCCCAGAAGCACAGTCAATACCGCTGTAAAAACCGTCATATTTAATACCTGTATGCTGATTTGGCTGGACAACAGTATTTTGTTTTCTCTGTCTGAACTTACGATGCCCATAATCCCATTAATCTTCTGGTTGATGCTGTCTATAATTTCATCTTTTTGTTGGATAAATTTTTTGCTTGGGATTTTCTGCCCTTTGGCCATTAATGCGGTTTCTTCCCGAAACAGTGAGATATAGTCCTGGTATAAGTTACTGGTCTCGGAAAACAGTTTCTTTTTACGGTCTGTATTCATCCGGTGTTCACCGGTCTTCAAATCATTGGCAACAATGTCCTGTATTTCCCGAAATTTTTGCCTAAAGTCCGGGTCCTGGGATATGAGATATTTCCTTTCAAAACTTACCTGTGAAAAGATGGTGTTCAGGAGTTGCTCCATGTGAGCGATGGTGGCCCCGTCATTGGCGGTGTCCCTGATGAGGATGTTTATTTGGTTTAAATTGAAGGCTACAAAAACCCCCAAGGCAATAACCAACACCAAGATGGCTATATAACCAATTGTCAGCCGCATCCATAGTGTGAATTTAAACATGATCCCAACTAAACTGATAAGCCTCAAAAAAATTGGGGCCAATGATTTTAAGTTACGCTGTTTCGCCTATTTGGTTGCTACATAGTACCAGTTTTTACGAAAAACTCAACCTGTGAGAAAAAAGCTCTCGTTTTGATAGTCGCTTTTCAGTAATTCAAGGAGTGGATAATTTTGGAAATTTACTATCGGCTCAGGTTTGTTGAGAGGCTACGCGCAAAATTGCATCGAGACTGCGTTCCACATCTGCGTCGGTCGTGGCCCATGAAGAAACGCTGATCCGCATGGCCGTGTGGTCCTGCCAGACCGTGCCGCCGCACCAGCAGGTACCTTCGGTCTGAATGCCTTCAATGATGCGATTTGTTTTCTCAGCGTCACCGAACGAAACCAGCACCTGATTGAGGACAACATCGTTTAGAATCTGATAGCCGGCTTCGCGCAATCCGGAGGCAAATCGGGACGCATGTCTGCAGGTTCTTTCGATAAGATCTGCCAGACCGGATTTTCCCAATGATCGCAAAGCCGCCCAAATCTCAATACCACGAGCGCGGCGGGACATTTCCGGGACCGAGTGGTGGGGCTCGGGTCTTTCATCTCCCACAAGATAAGCAGCGCTGGTGGACATCGCGGCCCAAAGGTATTCGGCTCTGCGGCAAATTACGATACCACTGTCCTGGGGTACATTGAGCCACTTGTGGGCATCGGTTGCCCAGGAATCTGCCTGATTGACACCGGCAGTCAGGCGGGCCCGTTCGGGAGCCGCTGCTGCCCAAAGACCGAATGCGCCGTCTACGTGGACCCAGGCGCCGGTCTCACGCGCAGCTGCGCATATCTCCAAGGCCGGATCAAAAGCGCCGCTGTTAACATTTCCGGACTGGATGCAGATAATGGTTGCACCGGAGATATCCGGAAGTGTATCGGCGCGCATTCTTCCCTGTTCGTCCACCGGTACCCGTATGACGCGTTCACGGCCTAAGCCCAGCAGGCTGAGGGCTTTCAGCACGCTGACATGGACCTCGTCACCGACGACGACGGTTATAGGTGGCGCTCCAAACAACCCCCGGGATTCGACATCCCAATCGTGTTTTTTTAAAATCGCATGACGGGCAGCGGCAAGTGCCGTGAAATTCGCCATGGTGGCGCCGGTTGTAAACCCGCCACCGGCAGTCGGTGGCAAAGAGAATAATTCACGTAGCCACCGAATGGCTATCTGTTCCAGGGCTGCTGCTGCAGGGGACAGGATATGCATGCCGGCGTTTTGATCCCAGGCGCCGGCAAACCAGTTGGCAGCCAGTGCCGCCGGCAGGACCCCGCCGACAACAAACCCGAAATAGCGCCTGCCGGCGCTGGCCACGGTTGCCGGTGAGCCGATTTCATCGAGCAGGCTCAGAACGGTCTCCGGGTCGGCAGGTTCATCCGGCAGGGGTTTATCCAGTTCTGCGAGACGGTCAATTGCTTCGGGTGGCGGGGCAACTGCGCGGGATTCCCAACCATTCCGGTAGCGGGCAGCTCGTTCTGCCGTTGCTGTCAATAAATCTTTCATTTAGAGCCTCCGGATCACTCATACCTCAATTGATTACTACGTTTATGCAACATTATTAAAATACAGCATGTCCCGGCGGCTGCCAACACATGCTTGAGAGTATGGCCGCTCATAATCCCCAGCAGCTGGAAAATTTGGATATCAAGCACTTCGGTCAGCTTGCTAACGAAATAAAAGAACATTGCTGCAATAATATAGCTAAGATAATTCACGGGAAGTTTATACATGATTAAGATTAAGAAAATGAGAATCATCGGTAAAAATTGTACCAGACCGTACAATCGCAGGTCTCCGCGGCCCAGAGCTTCGCTCCAGTGCCAATAGTATACGCTGCCCGCACCCACAGCCAGCAAAGGCAATATGAGGATGAGGGAAGCCCGTAGGCTGACCATCTCGCAGATAACCGCACAGAAAAATCCCATGAAAGCGACTGTCATGGGCAACCGATCCCAGAACAAGGTATCGTTTGAAGGGGCGTGATGATAGTAAGAAGATCCAAACCCTGTAAAAAATATACCGATGAAAAAAATAAAATATAGCAGAGCAGGAGCTTTGGAACCACTTTTTTTCAGCATTTTTGCAGTGAATACAATTCCCCACACACCGATGACAATAAGGGGAACGTTTGAAAGCACATCCAACCCATTGGGTATGCCGATAACGATACGACTATCTGCAAAGTTGTGGTAGCCGGGATCCTGCGGGATGGGTTCCAGCAGCATGAAGGTTGAAATCACCCCCAGTCCTGCTATGACAGTCAATGTAAAAACTTTTGGATTCATTTTAGCAAATTCTTAGCAGAATCCCCCGCGGCTTGCCGCGGGGAGCTTCACTTTTCGTTTTTTCATCCTCTTTTTGCACTAGAGGGGGACCACATTAGAAAATTTTTATTTCCAGCGGTTCAAGCTGAAAAATAGCGGTTAGATGTAACGAAAAATCCGGTAAGAATGGGTTTGCCGGATGCGCCTGTACCAGAAGCAAAGCGGATAGAGAACCAACAGAACTCCCAGGGTTGCGGCCATGCTTGCGGCCAGACTGCCTTTTTGATAAATGTCAAATAATTTGGCCATGCCGCTAAGAAGATGTACATGAAAAATATAGAAAAACAGCGATGTTTGGCCAAAGACAATCAGCGGATTCAGATTCGAACCAGTTCTTTGTTTGAACCAGAGCCACAGTGCCGCCAAACAGAGAAACATCAGGCCCAGCTCAAGGGAAGAGAAGGTCAGGCTAGGCGGATATTTGCTCACGTGCAGCCACTGAAGAACCGACAAGCCTTGGCGATACAGCAGCATATTACCATAGCCGTTAAGGCCTCTGAGAATCATAAAAATCAAAATCGAACCAACCCCGGCCTGTAAAAATAAACGTGGGAGAGAGGTAATTCTGCCATCCAATACCCAACGTCCCACGCACCAACCGAGGATCATATAGGCCAGCCAGGGCAGCAGGGGATAAAGAACAAATATACTTTGACCGATCCGTCCGCCGGTTACAATCAAGGCACCCAGCGGTCCCGCCTGTTGACCGCCTCCAGTCCAGAAGGCCAGCCCGGCAAGTACCTCGCCAAATATCAACAACCCGAGGCTGATTCCCAGCAACAGCCCTGTCCCCAGTCTGCGGAGAAGAATCATGCAACATAGACTTGCCCCGATGGCGTAAAGCACCTGGAAAACGATGCCATACCCAAAGGCTAAACTCATCCAGAACGGATCCAGCAGAAGGAGAATAAAACCACGGGTGAGAACATATAAATCTAGTTTTTGGGTTGACTCTCTCATCGCCTGTCTTTTGGCGATAGCCAAACAGAGGGCCCAACCGGACAGGAACAGAAAAGTGGGAGCACAAATGTGAGTAACCCAACGGATGATAAATTGCAAACCCGGAATTGCGGTGCCTGGCTGATAAAAAGCGGCGGAATCCGTGACATAACGACCGGCATTAAAAGCGTGGGAGGCGTGGTCCAGAGCCATCAGAACGATCACAATCCCCCTCAGGGCATCGAGGGACAGCAATCTCTGCTTGAAAATGGTTGGCTGTGTATGATTCATTGATGGGGCACTTCGGCAAATTTTTTCGTAATAACTATCAGGAAATTTAAAATGTTATAAAAAGATGGTGGTAAAAATTCAAATGTCAAATCATACACTCGCCCTATCGACGGCGCAGACAGAACCGTCAAGACAGCCGGTCCGTAAATTGGAAATTGGGCTTAGATAAATCGTAAAACGTTTTTGACCTTACGCTGATATATTCAATCGGTCATTTATAGGGGTAAGGTCTTGCTTTTATCTCTTTGCCTGAACTATATCAGGAATCGGGGTATTTTTTCCGTGACAAGATGATCACCCCCGTGCTTCTAAATGGCAAAGGGCTGCCGCCGCATGGATGGGCAAATGATGGTATGGGTTTTGGGACAGTTAATTTTGTATTCGGCAGGCGGCAGTTTGCAAGACAGTTGCCGTTTCGGAACCCAGCCGGCTATGCTTCGGCATCTTGTGGTCGAAAAAATTACCCCGACCCCTTAACTATATGGGTATCTAAAACAGCGCAACGAGCTATCCGGCGGAAGGTTATGTTTACATCTGTGTAATTAAGAAGAATAAAGCAAATCGAAGGTAAATGAAATCGGTTATAGAATCCTTAGCTCTCTGTATCAGCGTGTTGGCTTTGTTTGCCTGTGCCAGCGGTCATCATGCACTGTTTACCGGCGAACCTGCGTTGGTCAGGAAAATCAATGCTATCGAAAAGCGCCTCGAAAAAGCCGTGTCAGCATCGCCTTTTCTCTCCATGGAAGTCATCGGTACGGTTACCTATGATAATTTCCAGGCTCCTGTGCGGGCGCTGACATTTAACTTCCATCGTGATAATGGCCGTAAGGTTTTAATCAGCGCAGGCGTTCATGGTAATGAACCGGCCGGTGTGAATTGCGCCGTAAGACTGGCAGAGTCGCTGGCAAAATATCCTGAAAAATATAAAAACGACGTCTATGATATTATCGCGGTTGTTAATCCCTGGGGGTGGTCGTACGATATCCGATATAATCGGCACGGGATCGATATCAACCGGGATTTTGCCTCCTTTAAGTCGCAAGAGGCAAAATTCATCAGGGAATTTGTGAAAGGGAAAAAGTATGATCTGATGATTGATCTTCATGAGGACCCAACCGCCGAAGGATTTTATCTCTATCAGTACGGGCATCCGGACAAAGCAACCGCCAAGCAGGTCATCGCCAAGATAAAAATGATGGGATATCCCACGGAACAGAACGTAAGCATGATTATTCTGAAAACGAAAGATGGAATCATCGACGCACCGATGTGGGGTCTCTGGTACATGAAGCTTACCCGGCAGTTGAGCATCGCAAATTTCTATCGTTTAAACCACAGCAAAAATGTCTTTACGCTGGAAACTCCCACCAGGCTGCCGATGGAAGACAGATTGAAAATGCAGACAATCGCTGTCGATATGTTATTGAACGGCTGGCTTCCCTAACATTCAATTTCAAAGCTACTGATGCATATGACCACCCTTGGGTTAAAACGTGTTCTGGGTCTGCCTGCCGTTACCTTCATTGCCATCGGATTTACTATCGGCGGCGGGGTATTCATATTTACCGGTATTGTTTTCAAGATCGTCGGACCGGCATTGCCGATTGCATACACCTTTGCCGTAATACCGGTATTTATCAGCATGATGCCGCTGGCCATGCTGGGCTCGGCCATTCCCACGATCGGGGGCAATTACCGCTATCCCAGCCGGATGGTATCACCGGGTCTGGCATTCGTTGGCATCTGGGTATATGCCCTGGCTTCCTTTTTCGGGCAGATACCGCTGTATGCCCTTGGCTGTGCCAAATACGCCCAGGTCTTTTTTCCGAACCTTTCGCCCGCAGTATTCGCAATCACCGTCGTCACTTTTTTTTACATCATCAACCTGCTCGGGGTTAAGCTCGCCGCGCAGATCCAAGGTCTTCTGGTGGTTATCCTCATTGCGGCCCTCTTATATTATTCGGCTTCAGGAATTAAAGTTTTGAATCCGGGTTATTTTGAAAACATCCTGAAAAAAGGGGAGGCCAGTCTTATTCTTGGTGCGGCTTTGTTGACATTTACTTATGTCGGCGCCAATGGCATAATCGAGCTCGGTGGAGAGATAATTCATCCCGGCAGGGTAATTCCACGGGGATTCTTTATCGCTTTTGCGGTGATCACCTTCATCTACATATCAGTGGCGATTGCCACGGTCGGTGCAGCCCCTGCCGCTGAGCTTGATGGTGCAGACGAACCGCTCATTTATATAATCCAGCGTATCGGCACCAATGCCGGTATCATATTTTTTATTTTTGGCGGTGCCATACTGGCATTGACCACCACTTTGAATGCATTGTTTATTGTCGGAACCAAATCACTGCTGATCATCGTTCAAGATAAAATTCTGCCGGGCGTATTCGGAAAGGTGCACCGCCGCTACACAACCCCCTATGTTTTATTGACGATTATCTGGGTGCTCTCAGTGATAGGTATTCTCTCCGGGTTTTCACTGGAGACATTGGCCGCTTATGCTGCTTTAGGCGGGCTGATTATTTTTTTGCCCATCCAGATCGCCTGCCTGCGGTTACCCAAGCTTTTTCCGGAGCAGTATCAAAAATCCGAATTCAAACTCCAAGGTTTCTTTCTGTGGTCGTGTCCGATTGTCGGGATTTTAATGGTTGTATTTTTCGGCATCATCATCTTATATAAACTCCAGTCGCCTTTAAAAATCGGCAGTTTTATTGCCTTCATCATCAGTGGCATCATATTTTATCTCAGCCGCATCAGATATCTTCAAAAGCAAGGCATATTTATTAAAGACCTCATAGCCAAGGATAAAATCTGGCATGCCTGAAAGACACCAACAACCGGTATTGTTTCAAAATTTCCCCGAACTTCAGCAAAATATACCCTGGATACGGCTGGGCGACCTGCCTACGGCGACCCGTAAACTCGATCAGCTGGGGTATAACAATCTATGGATAAAACAGGATAACCTCAGCTCGCAAATCTATGGCGGCAATAAAATTAGAAAACTTGAATTTGCTCTGGCCGACGCGCTGAATCAAAATAAGAAACACGTCGTCACCATGGGTGGCCTCGGCACGAATCATGGGCTGGCAACAGCTATTTTTACCAGGAAGTTAGGTTTGAGCTGCACTTTACTTTTATTCAGGCAACCGATAACGCGGGATGTAAAAGAGAAGATGCTGCTGTTTAAAAGGTACGATGCCCGGATGAAGTACCGAAAGACAAAGTTGCGGGCGGCGATTGCGCTGTATATCACGGAGCGGCTGGAGCATCCGGGCGCTTATTTTTTGTATGCCGGCGGCTCAAGCCCTGCCGGAACCATCGGTTTCGTCAATGCCGCCTTTGAATTGAAATCTCAGATCGAAAAAGGAATTCTGCCCGAACCCGCGGTGATATTTTGTCCGGTCGGATCAAACGGTACGCTTGCCGGCTTGCATCTGGGCGCAAGTTTGGCGGGCATGAAAAGCAAAACGATCGGTGTCAGGGTTTCTGCTTCTCACCTCGGTCCAATTCAGATATGCACACCTGATTCCGTGCGGCGCCTGATGCAATCCACCTATCGCTATCTGAAAAAACGTTGTCGCAGCATGCCGGAAATTGAAGTAGCAGCTCCCTTAATCTTGAACGACTATTTCGGAGACGGTTATGGCCTTCCGACAGAAGCAGGTCGTAACGCCTATGCGCAGGCAAAAAATAAAGCGGGACTAAAGCTGGACCTCACCTATACCGCCAAAACGTTTGCGGCGGTCCTGGATTACTGCCGGGACCACCCGAGAGAATCGGAACCGGTTCTGTACTGGCACACTTTTAATTCCGTGGATATGTCATCTGAAGTGCACCCGGCAGAGGTGAACAAACTGCCGCGGATTTTTAAAGAAATTTACCAGGAAAAAGAAGAGGGTTGACATATGCTCCATAATTGGCCCTTAGCAGTGGATGTGATTGTTGTAGGTTCAGGTCCCGGTGGCGCCACTGTCGCAAGACAGCTTGCCAAAGGCGGAAAACAAGTTCTGATTGTTGAAAGGGGTCATGATTACCGCCAGAAATTTTATTACGGCAGTTATTTGGGTGCCGTTCGCTATTCGGAACGCATGACCATGCTGTTTACCGAAGAAGGGTTGAATGTTATTGCGCCCATCATGAAGGGTGGGGCAACAAGTATGTTTTGTGGCTGTTCTGCCATGCCGCCACCCTGGCTCAAAGAGAAATACGGCATCGATATTGAGACGGAGGCCAATGAAACGATCGAAGAATTGGGAATCTTGCCGTTACCCGAAAACCTGAGGGGCAAGGCCTCCACACGCATTGCCCAGGCCGCAATTGGCCTTGGTTATGAGTGGTTTCCCCAGCCCAAGTTCATGAATCCTGAACTGTGTAAAAGGAGGACCAAAGGCTTTGACTGCAGTGCAAACTGCATGCTCGGTTGCCGTTGCGGGGCCAAGTGGAATGCTGCCGAGTGGATTGATGAAGCCTTAGCCCAAGGGGCGCTGTTGAGAACCGGCGTCCGGGTAAACAGAGTGCTGATTGAAGGCGGCCAGGCTGTTGGAATAGAGGGACGATTGGGTTTTAAGCGCTTTACTGCCCGGTCAAACCTTGTGGTTTTGGCGGCGGGCGGGATCGGTACCCCCCGTATTCTGCAGAATTCCGGGCTGAAAGCAGCTGGTGAAGGTATAACCATGGACACCACCACAATGATCTATGGTTTTACCAAAGAACGGGGCACCGGTAAAGAACCGCCAATGACATGGTCCTGGGAGAATCAAGAGGTCGGCTACATGCTCAGCACCCTGACAGATCCTTGGCTTTTATACCCGCTGGCTGCTGTTCGCAAAGGACTTGGACCGGCTTTGCGATGGCTACGCTGGAATAAAATGCTGGGGGTGATGATCAAGCTGAAAGACGAAATTTCAGGCGGCATACTTCCGAATGGAAAGATAAGCAAGCCCATGACCCGGAACGATAATGAACGTCTGAATCACGCCTACGAGGTTTGCCGCAAAATCCTTATCGAGGCCGGTGCAAATAAATCGACCATATTTATGAGACCCTTTATCGGCACCCACCCGAGCGGGACCGTTAGGATCGCAAGTATGCTGGACACCAATCTTCAAACGGAAATCAAGGGGCTCTATGTTTGTGATGCCAGTGTCTTTCCCGAATCGTTGGGTCGTCCCACCGTATTGACCATTATCGGTTTCGGGAAACGCCTTGCCAAATATCTTTTAACCTAAACGGAGATGAAAAGTGGCGTGCAGCCTATCTAGGCGTGAAATGCTGCGTTTTTTAACACTTGTGCTTCCGGCGTCCCTTTTTGAATATAGAAGCAAAAACTACTTTGATGAGGAGCTTGTTTGCAGCCATGTATACCGTTTCACACAAGCCCTTCCAACACCGCTGCTTGAACAACAGGGAAAGACAGCCGAGCGCTCACAAAATAAATCGTATTTTCAAGTAGGGTTGCCGGAACTAATCTTGTGCCGGACGGAAATCAGTTTCCGTGAGATGTTTCAATATTATTGGCCGGTAACGCGTCCTGAAATCAAACGCCTGCAGAGGTCCATAAAGATTCTATATAAACAGCCCGTTATTGAGGATATTGACAACCTATCCGCTTTTCAAAAGGTCCTGCAAGAGCAAAACAATCTTCACGGAGGTCAGAAAGCATCCCTGGCGGTCATATTTACCCTGAATGATTACACCAAGCCCGGGTGCTTTCGCTTGGTTGATGTCTGCCGCAGCGGGGGTATCGATGAATTGCTTATTTTTAAGGATCCGTCCCGACCTCCCTATCTGTGTAGTTATCCGTCACAGCAAAAGGGCTTCAAACGGCCGCCGCCGTACGGCGCAGGCAGATCTAAAACAAAATTTTGGATTCAATAGCAATTAAAACCGGTTACGGATAGGATCTTAAATCCATAGACGTTTCCTTATCGAAACATAAACCGCAATCAATGGTCGGACCCGGGCTGCCGGTTTCGCTGTAACTGTTTGCCGGAATGTCGGCCATGGCATTAAAGGAAAGAACATGTATGCCGTCATATTTGAAGTAGAAGTTAAACCGGAAAGAAAAGAAGAATACTTGCAAATCGCTTCTGAGCTCAGTAATGAGCTGAGTAAAATTGACGGATTTATTTCAGTAGAAAGATTTCAAAGTCTTGTTAATGAGAGCAGACTGGCTTCTTTGTCTTTCTGGGAGTCTGAAGAGGCGATATCGAAATGGAGAAACAATCTTAATCACAAAGTGGCACAACAAAAAGGCAGGTCCGAGCTGTTTTCTGGTTACAGGTTGCGTGTGGCACATGTTGTCAGGGATTATGGGCTGAAAAACAGAGGGCAAGCACCAGCATAAAAAATTACAGAAAATCATATCTGTAATAACCTCCGTAAAATCGCGACTTTCGGTTTTGGGCTTCAAAATTATCCCAAACGATTTAAATTCACAGCATAAGATATAATGACATAGATAACCACATTACTTTTACTAAAAGGGAGGGGAAATGAATTTCGGCTTTTTGTTATTTCATGATTTGGAAGAGCTTGATCTGGTAGGGCCTTGGGAAATGGTTTCCATGTGGAGCAAATATTGCGATGGTCCGGAAAATTGCTTGATGATAGCGGAAAAAGATGAGCCAGTCACATGTTTTAACGGGATGATCATAACACCGCACGCAACATTTCAGAATGCTCCCCGGTTGGATTACCTGCTGATACCTGGCGGAATGGGCACGCGAGCAGAAGTAAAAAATAAAATCCTGACCGATTTTGTCGCCAGACAAGCCGAAACTTGCAATATTGTTTTATCTGTTTGCACGGGGTCATTAATTTTACACGCCGCTGGCCTGCTGAAAGGGAAAAAAGCAACCACGCATTTCACCATTCTCGACGATTTAAGAGGGCTAAAAGATGTGGATGTAGTAGAAAAACGATTCTTAAAAGACGGTAATATATGGACATCGGCGGGTGTATCTGCTGGCATCGACATGGCATTGGAACTGATAGCCCAGGAAGCCGGAGAAGAAACAGCCGGCAAGGTGCAATTGTACGCCGAATATTATCCGGCAGGGAAGATATACGGCACCGCGCACACAGATCCCAAGGCTCCCGGATATATTAAATAGAAGTTATATATCATACCCATAATATTCATTGTAAGCGATCCGGCTGTCATAAATAATAACAAGCAGATATTTTACAGTCGTATTTCTTAATATCGTGGATAGGTTTTCTTAAAGCTTGGATATTCTCAATCTTCAATCCAGTCAATTCTATGCTATCAACAAGATATTTAAAACTTACCCACCCGTCATTCAACAAGACCATTCTGCCCGCTTGATACGTATCGTATTTAGATAGTGTATGCATAATCGTCATAATTGGTACAAAAATCAGACAGGTTAGGAATATGTTAAAACTGACCCGAACAGGGTGTAGCTAAGGATGTTGTTAATTTTCAGCTGGATTTGGTATAATTAACATAAAATTAAAGGTCATGCATGCATGTTACCCCTTTGCACCGCAGCTCACTTCCACGTTAGGAGGAAAGAAATAATGAAAAAAATATTTATTTCCATAGTTTTATTTTTATCATCCATAGCAGTATTTGCCCAAACGGATTATAAAATTGCCAACGATGGATTTCCAACCGGACAAAATACTCCTGAAGGCACAGCTTGTGATGCAATAAGGGCTTACGTTAATTCTGATCATGAACTATGGCTGTCTTTATTAGTTCGCCCAATATATGGTGAAAGAAATATAGAATATGAAGAATTCAAAGAAATGATGGTTAAAAAGAAAAAGCAAAATGCAAGGGATCCAAATTTTCCCAAAATGAAGATTGTTAAAGTTTACAAGGCCAGAAATTTTTCAATGAATGGTCCTGGATCATTGGCATATGGGTTGTTTGAATTCACTGGTAATATGTTTGTTGACATCCTTGTAGATATGGGGAATGGAACTATTCATAGAGCTAGATACCAAGTGATGCAAGACAAAGACAGAAAATGGTATTTTAACCCTCGTCCTGATCTATCATATTTTTTATCTATCGGATTAAATGAAGAGACTGAATCTAAGGCGGTATGGAAAGAAAAATAGGGACATCCATAAATATATAAATAACTTTAAGTCTGCGGATGTTGTTACTCCTCTTTTATCTTCCGCATGGCAGCCATTAATTGCTCTGAATTTGTGTCCGTTGCCAATATTTCTCAAAGATACATTTTACCGGTTGAACGTTTAGTCAAACAGTATCGCTGCTTGCCATAACCTGTTATATACAGTGGTCGGGATGGAGCGGAATATGCCCCCCAATCCCACTTCCTGACTTAGTCGATTGAGATATTTACTTATTTATGGACCTATTTTCTATTTTGACCTCTATATTTCCTATTTACTTCACATAAAATTCAAATCACTTTTAAGTGGGTTTATCTTTTTTAGACACCTTTTGTATCTCAAATATAGCTGTTCCGCCATCTGTATACGAATAAGCATCAAGACACTGAATATAAGCTTTTGTATTATCAGCCTTGCCGGCCAGGCCCCATTTATCAGCTTGAGAAATTCGGAGGGCATTATAATGGGGTAGAAGCGCTGCAAATGAATGCATACAGAGGGGAAAATCCGAAACAAACCGATAACCGTCTTTTAACTTAAATGTATCACCGACTTTGTAAACAGAACAGGTGCCTTTAATTTCTTTTACTTTTACAATAAGATCCATAATTTTCTCCTGTTGGGGTATCCGGCCAGAGAACTGAATACCAGCCGATTGCTGAGATGATCTTAAGAGCGGTCGCACAGGTGTACACAATTTTAATCTGGTACTCTAATTGAGTTAAAACTCCATTTGTCAATGGCCCGTTGTCAGTAGTCCATTGTCAATCAAGGGATAGATGTCAATTGGGTAAAGATCCGTTTCGATTAAATAAATTTTATAGCCAGACGCTTGGGTAAACCCGCAGGGGTGAGTCAAATGGTCTCCGCAATCCGCTAGGGTCGTGTGCCGCCAATCTGACCCTGCATCAGCCAAAAATAAAAGAATGCTAGCAACACCATGCCGTGATCGATTTCTTTTTTTTCAATTAAGGCAGGAATCGATTTTACAGAAACCTTTATTATATCGATGTCTTCCCCCGCATCCAGGATGGGTTTTTGAACCTGTTCGGCCTTCTCGGCCGCAAAAAAGTAGCACTTATTCGTTAATATGGCAGGCTGGGGAAAGCACTCTCCCGTCAGGTGGAATTTTGAAGCCTGATAGCCGGTTTCCTCCAAAAGCTCCCTCTGGGCTGACACGACCGGGGAAGTGTCTTCAGGGTCCACCAAACCACCGGGCAGTTCCAAACAAACCTGTTCCGTACCATGACGATATTGGCGAATCATCACGACCTCTTCATCGGGGGTGAGGGCCACAACCAGCACCCAGGGTGGAAATTGAAGTGCCAGAACATCATTTATGGCTCCTGTCCTGGGGGAGCGCACCTTCTTTTTTTGAACTTGTAATATTTGAAAATCGCTTACCAACTCGCGTTTTAAAATTTCCCATTTCCGGATCATGAAACCTTTTCCTTTTCACGTTTTTTGATCATTTCTGCCGCCATTTCGCCAGCTGTATTCGTAAAAAACCAATTTGAAATATTTTTGCGAAGCCTGTTTAAGCCCTCATCAAACGTTTCATCAAACCGTTCAATGTCGATGTAAAATCCTGATTTCGAATAGCGCCATAGTTTGTCCGCATCTTTGACGATCATGTCGTTTACCGATATCGCCTTTTTTCTGGAATCATGCCCTTCAATAATCTTAATGATCTGGGCAGTTTTATTTTTATCATAATTTATTTTTTCAAGGATTTTTTTAGTGATTTTCACCCCTTCCACTTCATGCATCCTGTTCAGCTCGGGTTTTGTTGCCTTTGGACCGAAGACCATGAGTTGCAGGTTCACCGGAACTTTGTGCCAGCCCACATCGTGAAGGATAATGGCAGGGATCACGATGTCTTCTTCTCCGTCTTCCGGAGTTATCAATTTAAAGGCAAATTCTGTTGAGATTTCGGTGTGAACTTCGTTTTGGCGAGTATTAAGATATGGTTTTGCCAAGAACCAGATTTTTTTAAAGACGGATTTCACGGTTTTATTTCCGCCGGGATAGAATTTTGGCCATCATCAATCCGATACCCATGGGATGCATGTCTTCGGACTTCAATTTTCCCAGGGTTTCCACAAACGCTTTGGCCGGAGGCGAAAGCACCTGGTCTTTTAAATACGCGATATTTACGTCCAAATATACTTTAGGACCTTTTAAGGAAACTTCGGCCAGTTTTTTTTCACCAAGCTCCGCCACCACGGCTTCTCTAACCAAAAAGGAGACCCCTTCTCCGCGTTGCACCAACTGTTTGATAAATTCGGTGTTGCTGGTTTCCATCAAAATGTTGGGCAGGCAATTCTCTTGCTGAAACAAATGTTCAACCAGTTTACGAGTTCCCGAGCCTCTCTCTTTCATAATAAATGGTTCCTTGGTCAACAACCTGAAGGTAATGGACTTTTTTCTTGTGAAAGCATGGTCGGGCGCCACAATAAGGGACATTTCTTCCTGGCTGAAAGGTAAAAATTCTACCGCGGGATTATCCTCCGCCCTGGCGATAACCGCCACTTCAATTTTAAAATCAAGCAGGCTGTAAATCATTTCCAGCGAACTTCCCTCATTTAAGTGTATTTTAATATCCGGATAATTTTTGTGAAAGGTTGTGATCATGGTGGGCATAAAATAGCGTGCGTAGGCCTTGGTTGTACCGAGGCTAAGGATGCCGCGTTTGAGCTCCCTCATTTCGTCGATGGCATTCTCGACTTCTTTTTCATACTTAAAGATCGTTTTTGCGTATTCGAAGAGAGATCTTCCTTCATCCGTCAGAAAGATATTGCGTCCTTTTTTTTTGAACAGTTTCAAGTTGCAATATTCTTCGAAAGACTTCACCTGAGCCGTGACGGCCGGCTGGGTAATAAAAAGTTCATTGGCAGCTCTGGTGAAATTAAGATTTTTAGCCGCGTGATAGAAGATCCTTAATTGGTTGAAATTTAGCATCTAATCCTCATATTTTCGTAGCCTTGTCTGGTGCCCTGGGGTTGATGCGGGTATCGCATCCCCATTACCTTAATTTTGTTTATACCTGCTTCTCATCCATAAATAAAAATTATGAATAGCATAAATATAATTTGATTGACACTTTTTTTTCAATCAACCATAAAAGTTTTTACGACAATTTAATTGCCGTGCGATTTCAGAGGGATGCGCCCTCTTGGTTCACTGGTCCCAATTTCATCTCATGCGCCATTATCGACCCCGATTCCTTTGTCAGCAGGCTGAAGACCGGCCATTGTGCTGCTGAAGGATTCTTATAAATATGTTTTAACCCCAAAAAGAAAGGAGAATGAGAATGGCTGATAAAAATGCAGGAAGATTTCCGGATCCTCACGAGTTTCAGGTGCCGCCGGAACTTGAGGGGTGGGATGAAATGTATCCGTCGCACCATCTGTTTTCCTCGGACAGAGCGGATTGGGAGAAAGGGCAGTTTTGGTATCAGGACAAAATCCACGCCCCGGAACCCATGCCGCCTTTGGACTTGATCTTCCAGGAAGCGTGGCAAATTGCGCTGTCCCAGTACACCACCAGAGTTTTCTGCATACCGCCGGCCCAGGGAATCGCTCAAAGAATGGTAGGGTGTTATATGTACATCTGCGCCATCCCGCCGCCGCCGGAGGAAATCATCGGTGAAAAAGCTGCCCTGTTTGAAAAGCGGGTGTTTTATGTGTTCGAGCACTATGATGAATTGTGGGACAAATGGCTATCAAAGTTCAAGGTCCTGGGGCAAGAAATGGCGGCGGTTAAGATCCCTACGGAACTGCCGAAGTTTGTTCCTGAAGAAGAGGTTATTCCCGCACCCACGGGCTGCTATGTCTCCTATGACGTGATCGAGGCCTTTGATAAGCTGGTCAACCAGATGTTCAAGGGCTGGCAGTACCACTTTGAAATGCTCAACCTGACCTACCTTGCCTATCTCATGTTTGCTGATGTAACCCGCAAGCTCTTCCCGGGCATCAGTGAAAGTGCCATCGGCAAGATGGTAGCCGGGGCCTATGTTTCGATGTTCCGCCCGGAGGAGGAGCTTTGCCGCCTGGCCAGATTGGCTGTCTCAGAAAGCAGTGTGGCAGGGGTCTTAAAAGGCGATATGCCGGTAGACCAGAAAATCACCGAGCTTCAAAAAACATCGGAAGGAAAGTATTGGCTGGATGAATTCGAAAAGGCCAAGGATCCCTGGTTCTACGTATCTTGCGGCAGCGGCTGGCTTCATTACGAGGGCAGCTGGTTGACCAACCTGGACATCCCTTACGGCTATATAAAAGGATATGTCGAACGGTTGGAGAAGGGAGAAACCATTGAACGCTCTTTGGAAGAAATCGACAAGCAAAGAGACGAAATTGTTAGCGAATACCGCAAACTCATAAAAACCGACGAAGACCGGAAAGCTTTCGACGATGCTTACAATACAATTAGAACCATTTACAGATACGCAGAGGATCATCTCTTCTGGGTCGAGCACTGGTTCCACACCATCTGGTTTGATAAAATCAGAGATTTAGGAAGCCTTCTGGTCAACAACGGGATGTTAACCGAAGTGGACGACATATTTATGTTTAACCGCTACGAGATCCCGGAACTTCTGACCGAGCTGGCAACCGGCTGGGCTTTGGGTGTGGATATACCTATGCGGAGCGAAAGTTATAAAGCCAAGGCTGCCAAGCGAAAGAACATTCTTGAGGCAGCCAGAAACTGGGTACCGACGCCGGCCCTGGGCGTCCCGCCCGAAGAGGTGGCAGAACCGTTTACCATCATGCTCTGGGGTATCACCACGGATAAGGTCAAAGAATGGCTCAAGGGCGTTGAGGCCCCGGCGGCCGAGGATGTCTCTGAAATTAAAGGGTTTGCATCTTCCGCCGGTGTCGTTGAAGGTCCTGCCCGTGTGCTCAAACTGCTCAAGGAAATTGTCGACCTGCAACCGGGTGAGATCCTGGTCTGCCCTTCGACCAATCCATCCTGGGCTCCCGTGTTTACCAATATCAAAGCCACTGTCACTGACATCGGCGGGCTGACCAGCCATGCGGCGATCGTATGCCGGGAATATGGTGTGCCCTCGGTGACCGGAACCGGAGTTGCAACAGCGGTTATCAAAACCGGTGATACCATTAGGGTAGACGGCGATACCGGTGTCGTCTCAATCGTCAAGAGAGCAGGCTAAACTGCCCGAATAGTATCAATGCAAACACACCCTTCCAAACCTGTTAAAAGGTGTCCATCCTAAAACCCCTTTCCCGCAGTGGGAGGGGTTTTAGGAGGAAGGCCATATGGAAGGAGAAAAAATGGACTTAATCCTGGACTTTGACCAACTGGATAAAAGGTCAC
>CP070652.1:5072574-5075821 GCA_020354645.1 Deltaproteobacteria bacterium | reverse complement strand
TCAGGGGTCGGGGTATTTTTTTCACGGCAAGATGCCGGGTTGTTGCCTGCCAAGCCTGACAGCGGCAACTGCCTTGCATTTTACTGCCGGCTATTTAAAACTTTCACTCCAACAAAAACCGACGCCGTGTTTTGCCTTTCTCGGCAGCAATAGCCCTCTGCCCCTTAGAAGCACCGGGGTGATCATCTTGTCGTGAAAAAAACACCCCAACCCCTCATTTATTTAAGGTGTTGCATCGTTGGTAAGAGATAGGTGATTATAAGCATGGCGAACCAGGTAATCAAACCGACGATGACAATGATATTGACCACTCGGAAAAGATTCTTTTCATTTGACATAATGAGCCCCAAAACGGGTATCGAGACAAAACCGATTATTAAAATAACCGACCCTAACAAAATCCCCGGAATCCCCACCAATGACTCAATCGGGTATAATATCCAGAACACCCAGGGCGGTTTGGTTACTTCAATTCCGGGTTTTGGTTTTTCAAGCAGACCCGGCGGAAACAAAATAGCCAGTACAAACAGAACGACGATCAGGAGTGAGCCGAAAATCAAGAGCAACTTCAGGTGTTGAGTAAATTTAGCACCTTTGGTCAGGCTGGCCTGGTAATCCTCGTCGCTTTGATAAGGTTTGGGGGAAATGCCGAAATATTTGACATAGACGAGGTGAAAAACAATCAGCGCCAGCAGCAGAATCGGAAATACACTTATATGCATAGCGTAAATGCGGGCCAGCATCGAAGTGGATAGGGTAAAATCCTCCATGAACACTGCACCGAGGGGCCCGAGCAGCTTGTTGACGGCAAAGAAATGCGCCATGGCCTCATAACCCTCTTGGTCCCATTTGATCACGGTACCGGTAAAGAAAAGCGCAAAGACAGCGGCCAGCAAAAGCAAGCCCACCAAATAGGTAGCAATGCGGGGTGGCCGGAAAGCGCCCGTAAACATCACCCGCACCATATGGGCCATCAGCAGTAAAAATCCGATATTAGCGCTCCAGTGGTGCAGGGATCGAATCAGCCGAAGCCAGGGGGTATTGGCGATGTAATTAACGCTGGCATGCGCCACTGCCGGTGTGGGGTTGTAAAACTGAGACAGAATTGCACCCGTCACAAAGCTAACCACAAAGCACGTTAACGTTATGCCACCCAGCGAATACCAAAAGGTGTTGGCGTGCTCGGGAACGGAATATTCAAGAGCAGGGAGACCGAGGGCCTCCCGCCAGTTTCTCGTTTTGGACATGGTTATTTCCCTCCTACTTACCAGGATTGAATGGCGTGTCGCCATATCGAAATGGCAAGTGATTGCTGGTTTCTAGAGGATTTAAGATTTGGCCTTATCGGATGCGTGCGATTATCCGTCGACAACAGAATTCTCAGCCAAACTGGATTTTGGCCGCAAATTCTCTCGGAAGATAAGCCATGTGGCTAAAGAGGGTTAATATTGCCTCTAATGAATCCGCTTGAGTGTATTTTATGAAGGTTATAACAAAATTGCCCGCGAAAAGGTCGTCAATATGAGAATTGAATTTCCAAATCCCCGTTAATTGATCGAATCTTCAACGGGCCTTTTTTGATTTTTTTCTTGCCCTTGGGGCAACCACTGAATAATATGTAGAATCTCGTTATCTTCCTGTTTGGTTTCATCCTCTCGAACGCGGTGTTCAAAATAGAGTAACCAGCTTTATGTTTAATGCTTGATAACTATAAACACACTTGAAACGATTGCAACCAATAAAGGAACCTTACCTTCTTTCTTCTATCCGAAATCTATTGGGACCCGGTAATATACCGCATGCCTGCCGTTAGTTGTTTGTGCAGCAGCGATTCTTTTGCAAAATATCAATATATCAATAGCCGTCCATTCAAAAATATTTGAGCAACAGCCCCCGTCAAGGTTTGACAGTTATCACCTCGATGTGTGCCCCCCTCAAGTCCTTAAATCATTCACCGTGTAAAGCGGTTCCGCAGCTGCTGCAGAATCTGTCGTTTTTAGCTGCCGGGTTGCCGCAATTAGGACAAAATTTTGAACGGTACTGACTTTTAGCCCCTGCATGGTGTATTCCGGGCGGGTTGGCCCTTCCTCTGCGGTTGGCTATCTGCCAAACAAAGAGAATCAGGATAATTATACCGCCCGCAGCGGCAGCTACCAGGGTCCAATTAATACCGGATTTGGTGTTTAATGAAGAGCTTACGCCAGAACATTGTGGCAGAGTGCCGGGGGCAGACAAATTTTCAGCTGACAGCTGAGCTGTTGTCATTGTGTAATCCTCCTGCACTGAAAATGGCTGCCCGGCTGGGACAGCTTGCAAAGGGAAGGCGTAATAAGTAAACCCATCCTCACCCCTAAACACATTTGCGGCCGCAGGCTCAGTGATGAGTGAACTTGCCGATAGGGGTTTCTGTGCCCTTAAGGTAAGGCTGTTAACGGATACGTCAGCTAACCAGGTGAAGCTAAAGGTTCGCCGGTAGTTAATGACGGTATAAGGGAGATAGTACTACGCCCGAAAACTTAAATCGGGGGTAGTGAACGTGAGCTTGTCCGGTGAGAGGCTGAAAAGTATATCATCTTTCATTACACCATCACTGCTATCTATGCGGGCAACCGCATGCAACTGGGCTTTTTCCGGAAATGGGAGAGTAACAGTTGCAGGTAGCATTGTGCCGGCGGGAAGAGCTCCGGTCAACAAGACCAGGGTCGCGTTTCGATCATAATCAGGCCAAAGGTCAATAACAAGCGAGTCAATAGCCGTTAGCTTGTCTTGTGATTGGGCCATACAGGGAAATATCAGCGCAAAAAGAATTAGCAATAAAAGGTAATTACGTTTCATCTTTCATTATCTTCTCTGTGATTAACAAAATAAACGACCGGGTCGAAACAGGGATTGACAGATACATCATATTTACTATTACACACTGGTTTTTATTTTTTTATATCAAATAAACGCTAATTAGTTTCTGTAGAAAGATATTGATTTTAGAGTTGACGGAGTAAAAATTTTATTGGCACCGCTATCCAAAATATTTTTAGTCGCGATGTAAAATCCATTTAACGCGATTTTAGATTGTTTCAGCGAATTTTTTAGACACCTCTGCTTCGTTATTTTAATAACGTGCTGCTGTCGGTGCTGTGCTCTATTGCTTCAGCGATAACACTGCAATTTTTTGCAGATTGAAGGTAACCACACTCAAGCCGACATAACTTTGGAAAGACTGCCAGCCTTTCCAAATACAGCGCTTCAG
>CP070652.1:5063179-5072474 GCA_020354645.1 Deltaproteobacteria bacterium | reverse complement strand
GGTTTTGCCTCCGCAGGTCGCGGAGGCAAAAGTCTGTGTCCGTCAGCGTCTGTCGAGCGAACGAAGTGAGCCCCGCAGGGCGGGATGCAAGCACGCGCGGTTAATTAAAAAACGCTACAACTCATGTCTACTATCTGCAGCAATTTTTATGAACTAATTCGGAGAAGAACCAAAATTAATAAGATCTATTGTTTCCGCTGAGCATCCGGATTTTTACTGCCAAAGAAAAATTATTGCCTTAAATGAGCGAATGTCGAGGATGCGCCAGATCCCAGGCGAAGCCGTAGTTAGCTACTGCGAGCCCCTAACAACAAGGGAGATGGCGTATTCCGCCAGAGGCGGGTAAACATCGGCTTTCCCAACGGATAAACAAAATGAAGATTATATCCATATTTTATATCCCACCTATATGCTTATTATCAGAAGTGGGTTTGAACCATCGTTTTCGATTGAAATGCTCGCTTTTACATAATTTTCTTCATTTTGTTTACGCGCAATTAAGGTATTATTTAGGCACCAGGCTGGCTGATAAAATGAAGGCTTGACTTCTGAAAATACAGCTGCAGGGCCCGGGTGAAGTGTTTTATAAGAAAACCACCTATATACTGACTGTCAGGAGTAAAACATGAATTCTCAAGCGAGAAAAATTTCAAAAATCATTGAACCGCGATTTGTGAGAGAAGGGGCAGGAGTAAAACTCAAACGAAGCTTTCCCATCAGCGAGTTGGATTATGCGGACCCTTTTTTACTGTTTGATCATTTCGGATCCGACAATCCCGATGATTACCTGGCCGGCTTTCCCATGCACCCCCACCGGGGAATCGAAACCGTAACTTATGTCCTGGATGGTGTTGTCACTCACAAGGACAGCATTGGAAACGCAGGCAGTATTGGAGCGGGCGACGTCCAGTGGATGACATCCGGACGCGGGATAATGCATGAAGAGATGCCCAAACCTCACAATGGTAAAATGGAAGGATTTCAGCTCTGGGTCAATCTTCCGGCCAAGCTCAAAATGACCTCGCCGCGGTATCAGGAAATTCCCTCGGAGCGCATACCTGAAGCAAACTCAAAAGACGGTATCAAAATAAGAGTGATCGCCGGCACGGTGGGTGATGTTCGCGGCCCGGTAACGGAGATCGCAGCAGATCCGATCTATCTGGATGTCTCCGTACCACCCGATGGGTCCTTTACCCACCCAATCGAAAGCGGACATACCGTCATTGCCTATGTTTTTGAGGGGGAGGGATTGTTCGGTAGCATGACGGAAGACCAGGCAAAAAACGTTTCTCACTCGAAATTGATCGTCTTTGACGACGGGGATTTGGTTGAAGTCCGTGCGACAAGCCAGCCCGTTCGCTTTCTGCTGTGTGCGGGCAAACCCTTGCATGAACCGATTGCCCGGTATGGTCCTTTTGTCATGAACACCCAGGAAGAGATACAGCAGGCGCTCGAGGACCTAAGAAACGGCACATTTGTGTGAGGGTTGTTTCAAAGCCTCATCTAATGCTTGATAGTCGTGGCGGGATTGCGATTCGGCTCAAAATGCTAATTTACAAAATAGGTTAACCTGTTGAGGCCGTTGGCCGTTAACCGATTGCAATTCCGAGGAATTCTTTTTATAACCGGGAAACCGGCATACGGGCCAACTTAATTTCGCTCGTTGCTGAACACAATTAATTATTACCTATCAGATATTTTGTTATCGCTTTTTGATCACTTCCCGGTTGACAGCACCGTCCTCGCCGCTATACGCGGCAAAATATTTTCCATCAACGGTCTAAACCCTGGCACTAAATGTTTTGCCATCAAAGGTCGTGATTACTTGCCCGTTGCGAATTTCATACGGCGCGATGCCCCCGAGTACAGAACCACCGTGAAACGCCTAGTAAACGACATACCGGAGTCGTTCTTTTGTGAGATTCCGGATGTGCCGGTTTCCGTCGTTGAATCCTGTGCCATCTTGCCGTGTAAGTTATTCTCTCCAGCGAAGGCCATGGCGGTATGAGGATCAATGGAGCCGATCATTCCGAATTCGTAAGGGTTGGTGCCGTCTTGGGCTTCGATCTTCTGGCGCATGCTGCCTTTGAGGGGTGTTTTCTATGTTATGAATATTTGTTTTTTCTTGACCAATAAAATTCGTTGTGCAACTTACTTTTTCCAGATTAAAATATTATAAATATCTCTTTGGAGGGATTTCACTTTCAACCAATAAGCTATCATTCTTCATAAAAAACACTTATCCAAAACAAATCAGGTCGCATTAAACAATGTTAAACATTGTTTGCGGTCAGCAACCGTTCGACCACATTGTTTTAGCGAAGAGGAGCGCATTATGTCCCAATCAGATATTTGCTTTTTCACTGCCACAGAGCTGGTCCGTCTTATCCGATCAAAGGAACTCTCCGTCCAAAAGGTGATGGAAGCTCACTTGACCCAGATCGAACGGGTTAACCCGAAAGTGAACGCCATCGTTACATTTTTACCCGAGCAGGCCATGGCGCATGCCAAGGCCGCCGATGAGGCTCAGGCACGCGGTAAAGAACTGGGTATTTTACAAGGACTCCCCATAGCGCATAAAGACCTGGTACTTACCCGTGGCATACGTACCACCTTTGGCTCTCTTGCATTTAAGGATTTTATACCGGAAGAAGACGAAATCATCGTGGAACGGCTCAGGAAAGCCGGGGCCATCACCATCGGCAAAACAAATGTGCCTGAATTCGGCATGGGCTCCCAGACCTATAATGAAGTCTTTGGAGAAACACTCAACCCTTACGACATATCCAAGACTTGTGGTGGGAGCAGCGGCGGAGCTGCAGTGGCTTTGGCCTGCGGAATGATGCCCATCGCTGACGGCGGTGACCTGGGCGGTTCCCTTCGCAATCCGGCCAATTTCTGCAATGTGGTGGGATTTCGACCCTCCCCCGGCAGAGTACCGACATGGCCCAATTTTGTTGGGTGGTTTCCTTTGTCAGTTGAAGGCCCTATGGCCCGCACCGTGAAAGATGTCGCTCTAATGTTGAGTGCCATCGCCGGTCCTGATCCGCGGTCGCCCATCGCAATCACTGAACCCGGAGGTCTTTTCTCCAAGCCTCTTGAGCGAAACTTCAAAAAAGCACGGGTTGCCTGGACACGTGATTTAGGTGGGCTGCCGGTGGATCCCAGGGTAACAGAAGCCATCCAACAGCAGCGGCATATTTTCGAGGATCTGGGCTGTGTGATCGATGATAGCGAACCGGATTTCACCGATGCCGACGAGGTATTCAAAATATTGCGCGCCTGGCGGCTTGAACTCCAACTGTCTGAGCTGCTGCCAAATCACCGGCATCAGTTTAAGGACACATTGATATGGAATATCGAGGAAGGTATGAAACTGAGCGGCCCGCAGGTCGGACAGGCCGAACGCAAAAGAACCGAACTGTACCATGGGGTGCGACAATTCATGGAGACCTATGAGTTTCTGATTTTACCGGTTAGTCAGGTGCCGCCTTTCGATGTGAAACAGCGCTATGTGACGGAAATCAATGGGGTGAAGATGGATACCTATATCGACTGGATGAAATCCTGCTATTTCATATCTGTCACCGGTCTGCCGGCAATCTCCGTCCCTTGCGGGTTTACACCGGAAGGTCTGCCGGTAGGGGTTCAAATCGTGGGGCGGCATCAGGACGATTTTGGCGTATTGCAGCTCGCATATGCCTTTGAACAGGCCACCGAATTTTGGAAACGTAGACCGCCGGTGGCAGGCTAATGATACACACGCTACAGGCCCTGCTGCGCCATTTTTAGTAATAGCGTGTCCTGGAAACTTCTTCAAAATAAATGCAATCTTTTAACTCATTTTGAGCCAAATGCCTTGCCACTAAAACATTTTGCTCGCTTCGTGATCATTTTGGGGACGCAGGCCTCGTTACGCTAAATCACAAAAACTCGTCCGTCTTTGGTGAACTCAGACAGTTTGTGATTCTTAACGCTACACCCCGCCCCGCGTCTTTATCCTCCCGCCACGGCGGGACTCAATGTCGCTCGCAAAACGCTTTAACCGGCAATTAGTGATGTTACCGAAAGTTATTTAAAATATAGATAGTATCCGGAATATTGTTTGATGGATTCTAATTCATACCATTAAGGTATCATAAATGAAAGTAACCTTAGTAATGGCCATTACGCTCGATGGCAAAATCGGGAGAAGTCCGGATCAGTTTCCTGATTGGATCGCTAAAGATGATAAAAGGCTTTTTGCAGACATTTCCAAAAAAGCCGGAGCAGTCATTATGGGATCAAAAACTTTTGACACTTTCGGATACCCCCTGCCGGACCGGAAAAATATTATATTAACCCGAGATAAAAACCGTAAATCTAAATGGCACAATTTGGTTTATACTGATAAAAAACCGCAAGAAATTTTGAGCGATTTAGAAAAGGAAGGTTTTTTAGATACGGTACTGGCTGGTGGTGCGTTGGTAAATTCTCTTTTTGCCGAAGATAAATTGATTGATGAAATCATCGTTACCATATCACCTAAAATTTTCGGATACGGCATCTCGCTATTCTCCGATGAAATTTCCATGGATCTGAAATTGGAAGCAGTCGAAAGAGTGGGGTCCGATCTGGTTTGTTTGAAATATAAAGTCATAAAATGAAGGAGATCATTAGCGGAATGAAAAAACGATCGATCATTTTATATTGTATACTTATCATTCTAATTGGCAACTGTGTTTATGCAGCCGACATCGGCGATGGTTTTTCAGGATTAAAATGGGGCACTGACAGATCCACGGTTGAAAATTTATTAAAAGTATCTCAAAAGGAAAATGTCGGCTACTTTATTAAGCCCGACGAAGTTTATATCATTAATCATGCGAATGTCGGCCAGGTATTTTATGGATTTTATCAAAACAAATTTTTTGCTGCGCTTTTCAGAATAAAAGATAAGGAAGATTTCGGCAAAATTAAGGAATACATGATCTCAGGCTATGGAACGCCAAGGGCCCAATTGCGAGTAAATCAGACTGTATATATCTGGGAGTATGGAGATATTAAAATAAAAATGAAGCTTTATGAAAAAGACGGCACCCATAAACTGGCCTATTACTATACCCCGCTGTATGGGAAACTTAACGAAAGTCGATTAGAAGAAAACTTTGAGCAGTCCATTAAGTTAGTGCCCAAAGAGTAGGAATTCGATCCAGAATAGGCCCATCAAAACAGTGTTGAAAGGATATGCAGGCAGCATGAAAGACATCCGGGGTTTAGCATGTCCGGAATCATCGTGAGCATTGACCAAGATTTAATCATGCAATTATCGAATAACGCTCACAACCAAATCTGACACGCTCACAATTTGTTGTATGATATTGTCGATATCACAGGTTTTTTGAAGAAAGAAAAACCTTTGATCCGTTGGAGCAACCGTGTTTGAAAGGGCAGATTTTTTGCAGATAACCGTAAGATACATGCATCCCAACCCGCTTCGGACAGACCACAAGATACAGTAGATGGCCAGCATTTATCAAATCCGATACATATGATTTGACCCCTGCAATTTGATGATATATACAACCATAAAACGATCTGAACTTCCTATTCCACGTGAGCTGATACACAAATTCATTGTTGAATCGAGCCAGGCCCTGCAGCGCATTCACATTTCCTTTGTTTTTCCTTGATCTACTTTTCGTATTAATCGCAAAACTGGATGGGAGGCATCCATGAACGAGGAGCGAGCCAGACGCAAACTCAGCGGCATACTTAGTGCTGATGCGGCGGGATACAGCCGTCTTATGGAAAGGGATGAGACATCAACTATTCGCCATTTAGAGGATAGCAAAGCATTGATGAGCAAACTTATCCAACAGTTTAAAGGAAAAGTTGTGGATGCAGTCGGCGACAATTTATTGGCCGAGTTTAACAGTGTTGTAAATGCTACAGAGTGTGCTGTCAAGATTCAGGAAGAGCTCAATACTCGAAATGCGGAATTGTCCGAAGATAAGCGGCTGGAATTTCGCATCGGTATCAATTTGGGTGATGTTATTGAAGACGGTGGCACAATTTACGGAGATGGTGTCATCATTGCTGCACGCTTAGAGAAACTGGCAAAAGCTGGTGGCATATGCATATCGGGAACAGTATACGAACAGGTCAAAAACAAACTATCCTTGGAGTATGAATACTTGGGTGAGAAATCAGTGAAAAACATCTCCGAGCCGATTCGAGCGCATCATATTCTGATGAGGCCATCTGGTGTTGCTCCAAAAAAGAATAATGAGCTTAAATTACCCGACAAGCCATCAATAGCAGTTTTACCGTTTGTTAATATGAGTGGCGATTCTGAGCAGGAGTATTTTAGTGACGGAATAACTGAAGAAATCATCACAGGACTTTCAAAGATTCACGGGATGTTTGTGATAGCCCGAAATTCGACCTTCACATATAAAAATAAACCTACAAAAGTGCAACAGGTGAGCAAGGATCTGGGAGTTCGGTACGTTCTAGAAGGCAGTGTCCGAAAGGCAAAAAACCAGGTGCGAATTACCGCACAGTTGGTGGATGCTGTTGACGGCCATCACCTAGGGGCAGAACGATATGACCACGAGTTGAAAGACATCTTTGCATTACAAGACGAGATCACCATGAAAATCTTGACGGCTCTACAAGTGGAACTAACGGCAGGAGAGAAAGCGCGGATTTATGGAAAAGGAACGGACAATTTTGAGGCTTACATGAAATGCTTACAAGCATATAAGTATTATAATCGTTTAAAAGATGGTTTTCCTATGGCACGGAAATTAGCAAATGAGGCCATTGAATTGGATGAAAATTTTCCAGCGCCATATATTCTCCTGGGATGGATACACTGGGTTGAAGCCAGGCTTCAATGGACTGAATCTCTTACCGACTCCATTAGAGAGGCATATTCAATAAGTCAAAAGGCTCTTGCATTAGACGATTCTATTCCTGATATCCATGCTCTGCTGGGAGTTATTCATCTATATCAGATGCAGCATGAGGAAGCTATCAACTATGGGGAGAGAGCAGTCGTCCTGGGCCCAAATCATTCGGACGTTCATGCGCTTATGGCTCATATCTACCGTTTTTCGGGGGAATTTGAGGAGGCGCTTGTTATGATTAAGAAGGCGTTGCGCCTCCAACCAAATTTATCAGTTAATCATGTATGGTGCTTGATGGAGATTTCAATGTGCCATTATTGCCTCGGCAGATACGAGGAGGCGATTTCTTTTGCTAAACAGTACCGCAATGTGGCGGAAGAGCTCAGAGTCAAAGAAGCTATTTGGGTCTATTACCTGATGCTGACTCTGAATTATATAAAAATGGGCTTGGATCAAGGGGCGCGTGATGCATTAGCTGAATTACTTCGGCTATTTCCCGAATTTTCCCTTGAATGGAACAGAATATATAGTGTCTACAGAGATCCCAAATATTTGGAAGCTCAACAGAAAGATTTAAAGAAAGCTGGACTGAAGTGAAAACGGTTTAGACACTTGCAAAAAGCAAAGTCCTTTCTGAAGTTTTATTTTTGGGCACCACTCCCAGATATTGTGGTTTCTTTTAAACGTGAAAATGCTATATCTGGTCAAAAAACCAAATATCAGCTGATTACCGATTTATTGAGATGATCAAAGGATTCTAAGAACCTTGAAATATATATAGTATCTGCAATTTTTAACGCCGGGTTGTATTGCCGATCCGTTGTGATCTGCAGTTTTGAAAGGGTAGATTTTTTGCAGATCTGCAATAGCTATCGGTCCTTTTGGTGTACCTATTATAAGGTATGGTTATTGGTGGTTCCGATGGGTACTAAGAACCTTTATTATTATGAAAATATCTGTAACGGAGATGGTTACTCTTCGGCGCGAATGCGACAATAGCGTGGACCCTCTTGTTCTGCCCCACCTAGTCGTCGGATTCAGCCCATTTCCGTAACTTGTCCCGTAGCTTGCGTTCAAGCTTCTTCTCTACTTCGTCCCAGTCCTCGTCCGGCTCTGCCTCAGCCCACTGACGCATCTTGCGCTTGATCTTCTGTTCGACTTTGTCGCCGACTTCCTCCCACTCCTTGTCTCCCTCTTTCCGACGCTTCGAGTGCACGCAGCCTGCGGTCGAGCCACCGCCCCAGATACAGATCGCGCCAAGCAGGAATCCCAAGTCGTACCACCCGCCCGTGTTATGGATTTCGTAGATGCGGACATCATGGTTGAAGATGTGGATGATCAGTGTGATCACTGATATCGCGCCGTGCCAGATCCCGGCCCAGAAACCTGCCGGTTGTTCGGCGGAGAACTTTTCCGTTCCAGCCGCGCATCCGGTCAGCAGCACGGCAACAATCATCAGCATCGCCAACAGACCGATGGATCTCGTCAATCGCTTCACGGTACCACTCCTTTCTGCTTCATTGGGATATCGTCGCTAGTTCATCAACCTACACACGTGTAGAACTTAGCTATTATATAGACGTTGCTTTCTATCCAAAATCTCTCAAACAGTACCCAATTACCACGATTGATAATCATGACTTATCTGTTGATAATCTGATTCTTTTTTTATCATATCTGCCCGAAAATTTAAACAATTCCCACTTTCCGTTTCGTTTGTCACCATTTCATCTGGTTCTAATCCTAAACAAAAATGTCTGCTTTTTGTGCCATATAGGGTAATTATACAGACGTTATATAACAAAGGAAATAATTATCAGGAGGGAAATGTTGGATTGAATCGCATAAATCCAGTTGATACCACAGAAAACGGCAAACCCTTTATATATAATGGTTATCTGTATTTTTAAAGGGACTGAAAAATCTATGATATCTTTTTAAGATCACAGAATCATCGAAAGTACTGATCTATTGATACAAGGTTAGGGTCTACTTGTGAATATGTCTGATATCTGCAATTTTTCCAAGCGGTGTATTTTGCACTGGAGTTATCTGTAACGCTCGCCTAAGGTGCGCCTGGCGCAACGCGGAAGGTGCCACCCTTGAGGCGCTTGTTATGTGTTTTTGGCTCTCGTATATGCTTCCTTTAGCTGATCGTGGCCAGTGGTCGGATTTGCTTTGGCAGATTGAAGGAAAGTCGCCTGACCGGTAGGTGAGACGCAAAGCCGGATTGAGCGCATGGTGAGTGCATTCGAACATGACGATCATGAGTTGGCATGTAAGATGACAAGATACACTGGAACCAACTGTTCAAGATAGGCCAGTACACTCTGATATTAAACAGCCCGGGTGACGGCGCTACGTTAATTGGCACTTCAGTTGCGGTCTGGGTCAGTCTCACC
>CP070652.1:5058956-5063079 GCA_020354645.1 Deltaproteobacteria bacterium | reverse complement strand
CTGTGTCCAAGCTGATATCATTTCAACCAGTTAAACAAATTCAACCAATAAAACCAATCAAACGATTTCACTATGCTCGCCTATGTCATTAGACGCATTTTGATCCTGATCCCAACCCTTCTCGGGGTGTCGGTCATCGTCTTTCTGATGATGCATATGACTCCCGGGGACCCGGCGGAGTTGCTTCTGGGAGAACGGTCCACCGAACAAGCACTGGATGAGCTTCGGGAGCACCTGGGGCTGAAAGAGCCCTTATACATACAGTACGGGATGTTTTTAAAGCGATTGATGAAAGGTGATCTGGGCGAAACCATCTGGACCCGCCAGAAAGTCTGGATCGAGGTCAAACAGCGCTTTCCTGCCACCATCGAGCTTTCCCTGGTTGCCCTGTGCCTCAGTTGTTTTTTCGGCATTATTTTCGGGATTGTGTCGGCCACCAAGCAGTATTCCATATTTGACTACCTCAGTATGTTGGGGGCGCTGGCGGGAGTCAGTATGCCGATATTCTGGTTGGGGTTGGTCTTTATGCTGATTTTTTCACTCAATTTGGGCTGGCTCCCCATATCCGGTCGTTTGAGTGTCGGTATCGATCTGGAAGTCATCACCAATTTTTATATTATAGATGCTGTTTTGACCCGCAACTGGGCGGCGCTCAAAGATGCTCTCTGGCACATCATCATGCCGGCTGTGACGCTGAGCACCATTCCAATGGCTATTGTGGCGCGGATGACGCGTTCAGCCATGCTGGAGGTCTTGCGCCAGGATTATATCAAAACGGCTAAAGCCAAGGGCCTTTCCAAATTTATCGTGATTTTCAAGCACGCTCTGCGCAATGCGCTCATTCCGGTGGTGACCACGGTGGGCCTGCAATTCGGTGTGCTGCTGGGCGGGGCCATACTGACCGAGACAATTTTTGCTTGGCCCGGTGTTGGCAAGTGGATGTACGATGCCGTGATGCAGCGCGATTACATGGTCATCCAAGGCGGCACGCTGTTTATCGCAGCGCTGTTTGTTGTGATCAACCTATGTGTGGATGTGATGTATGCGGTTATTAACCCGAGGATCAGTGTACAATGAAAACCAGTTTTGCTGAAACAGTGTTGAAGACTTTTTTTCAGGCAGACAGCCTGTTATCGTGAATGTACCAAACACCAATTACTAAACACGCATGGTAAAGGAAAAATCACAAAAAAATCCTTTGGACCGGCACCCGATGCTGGAGCAGCTGAGTCAGCTGTGGCGTAACAAGACTGCTGTCTTGGGTTTGGTGATTATTACCGTGTTTATGTTAACAGCCGTTTTCGCACCGCTGCTGAGTCCCCATGATCCGCTGGAAACCTCACTTTATGACCAGCTGAAACCCCCGGTATGGCACGAGAATGGCAAATGGAAAAATATACTGGGAACCGATGATCTAGGGCGGGACACCCTTTCCCGTATCATTTTCGGTGCCCGCGTGTCCCTGGCGGTGGCCTTGGTCAGTGTCGGCCTGGCTTTCGTTTGCGGCACCCTTCTCGGCTCTATATCTGGATATTATAAGGGAACGGTCGACAGTATTGTCATGCGCATCATGGACATGATCCTCGCTTTCCCCTACCTTTTGCTGGCGATTGTCGTCGTGGCCTATCTCGGTCCGAGCCTGAGAAATGCCATGATGGCCATCGGTGTCACTTACATTCCGCGTTTTGCGCGTATCGTACGCGGCAGCATGCTGGAAGAATATGAAAAGGATTATGTGATGGCGGCGCGGTCCATCGGTGCTAGAGATTGGCGGATTATTTTTCTGGCAATTTTACCCAATTGCATGGGGCCTCTGATTGTTCAGACCACTTTGAGTATGGCTTCGGCGATTTTGGATGCTGCTGCGCTGAGTTTTCTGGGACTCGGCGCGCAGCCGCCGACTCCGGAGTGGGGGGGCATGATTGCCATGAGCCGTGGCCTGATCCTGCGGGCGTCCTGGGTAATGACGTTTCCCGGCATTGCAATTTTGTTGGCAGTTCTGGGCTTCAATCTGTTCGGCGATGGTTTGAGGGATGCCCTTGACCCGAGACTCAGAGACTAAATCGTTCTATGAAGAACAATAACCTATTAGATATTCAAAACCTGAAGACCTACTTTTTTGTCCGGGGACAGACAGCCAAAGCGGTGGACGATGTCAGTCTGACCATTCAGGCCGGCCAGACCCTGGGACTGGTGGGAGAGTCCGGTTGCGGTAAAAGCGTGACCGCACATTCCATTATCCAGCTCATTCCAGATCCGCCCGGAAAAATCATGGGGGGGAAGATATTCTTTGAAGGCAACAATCTTTTAGAATATTCCGAAGACCGGATGCGCAAAATTCGCGGCAACCGAATTTCCATGATTTTCCAGGAACCCATGACATCTTTAAACCCGGTTTTCACGGTGGGAGATCAGGTGGCTGAAGTTATCCGACTGCATCAGGGGCTCTCACGTGCAAAAACCCGGGAACGCGTCATCGAAATGTTTCGGCTGGTGGGGATACCGGCACCGGAAACCCGGTTGTCCGATTACCCGCATCAGATGAGCGGCGGCATGCGCCAGCGGGTGATGATTGCTATGGCACTGGCCTGCAACCCCCGGCTGATGATCGCCGACGAACCAACAACAGCCCTAGACGTTACCATTCAAGCGCAAATCCTGGATCTTATGAACAAGCTCAAAGAGGAGACCGGGGCCGCCATCCTTTTTATCACTCATGATCTGGGAGTGATTGCGGAAATGGCCCAGCACGTAGCGGTTATGTACGCTGGCAGAAGAATGGAATTTACCGATGTCAATACACTTTATTCCAATCCCAAACATCCGTATACCGCAGGGCTGCTGGAGTCGATCCCGATTCTCGGCCGCAAAACCCAGGAGGGCAAACTCAGCACCATTTCCGGTATCGTGCCATCGCTGTTCAACCTACCCAGCGGCTGTCTGTTCAGTGACAGGTGCCCGGATGTTTTTAATGACTGCCGCAAAATCGAACCGGAGATGTACAAAGTCGGAGAAAACCATATTGCACGGTGTCTGAAATATGCCTGATCATGCCATTAGCCCCTATCTGCTCGAAGCGAACGATATGGTAAAATACTACCCGATTAAGGGGGGTGTTTTTTTCAAACAGGTGGCTGCCGTAAAAGCGGTCGACGGGGTCAGCTTGAACATCCGCCGGGGAGAGACCTTGGGACTTGTAGGTGAATCCGGTTGCGGTAAAACCACATTCGGAAGGATCATTCTGCGGCTGGAAGAGCCCACGGCCGGTGAGGTGATTTTTGAAGGTGAAAACATCGTTGCCTACGATCAGAGCCAGATGCGTGCTGTTCGTAAAAAGATGCAGATTATTTTCCAGGATCCATTCTCGTCTCTGAATCCTCGAAAAACAGTATCCCAGATTATTGGAGAGCCACTGTTGATACACGGGCTCAAGCAGAGAAGACAGAGAGAAGATCGTGTGCTGGAGCTTCTGCATGTTGTTGGTATGCGGAAAGAGCACATGCGCCGGTATCCACATATGTTTTCTGGAGGGCAGCGGCAGCGAATCGGTGTGGCCAGAGCACTGGCCCTGAATCCCGATCTGATCGTGTGCGACGAGGCCGTTTCCGCACTTGATGTTTCTATCCAGGCCCAGGTGCTCAATCTGCTCAAGGAGCTCCAGGATGAATTTGGCCTGACCTATTTATTTATTTCTCACGATTTACATGTGGTTTAACATATAAGTGACCGGGTGGCAGTTATGTACCTGGGGAAACTGGTCGAACTGTAGACGACCAAAGATCTTTACCACAGGCCGCTTCACCCTTACACTCAGGCCCTGCTGTCCGCTTCTCCCATGCCGGATCCAGCTTTGAAAAGAAAACGTATCATTTTGAAAGGGGATGTGCCCAGCCCTATCGACCCCCCACCCGGGTGCCGGTTCCACACAAGATGCGCGTACGCCAAGGATATCTGCAATACCAGTGAACCGGAACTTCGCGAAATTGAAAAAAATCATTTTGCGGCCTGCCACTTTGCCGGTTATGTAGGGATTAAAGCGGCATAAATTTATTCCAATCAAATTACATTTCACTGTTGTTTCTTTCTTGACTGCCGAAAACTTCTTAAATATACATAATAATCT
>CP070652.1:5056255-5058856 GCA_020354645.1 Deltaproteobacteria bacterium | reverse complement strand
ATAATAAATCTTTTAAAATCCGAGGGACCACTGGGGGCTAAAAAGATTGCAGAGTTGGTCGGTATTACGCCTGCTGCCGTATCACAACATTTAAAAATATTAAAGCACGCCGGTTTCGTTCGCAGTGAAAGAAATGGGTACTGGATACCCTATTCAATAGATGAAGAGTCCATGCAAAATTGTCACGAAGTGTTAACCGAAATCTGCACCTGTGGATGCCAAGGAACGGGTAAATTCAGGGAAAAAGAATTAGACGATTCAAAGTTGGAAACTCTTAAAAATTACGAGAGAGAGATAGAGTATGAACTTAGAGTTGTTCGAGAAAAGATCAAAGAAATGGAGTCCAACAAAGCGTAGATAAATTTTTTTATCTCAATATTTAAGTATATAATTATATACCTAAATTGTTTTGTTGACTATAATTTCCCAGTTAACAAAGCCAAAGCATGGATTCCAGCCCACCGAAAGGAGGTGATGAAAATGGCTGACAAAAAAACTGATTGTGGCTGCGGTTGTGTTCCGCTGAAGCAAAATAGCCCCAAAGCCACAAAAGACGAAAAGAAGCCCAAGAAGCCAGCGAAATCTAATTAGGGAATTGTTGACTTGGCGACATCAAGGGAGCAGCGGTTAAACACCCCACCCACTGCTCCCGTTCTTGAATTCGCGGAAAATAATGGAAGCTTAAATTGAATCTGATCATATTACAAAAACTTAAGCTGTGATTTAATTGAAGTATTAGAAAACATTACAAATTAATATTCTATCCGTACAATTTTTCCCTCCTTGACACCTCAACAAACCATTCTTATTTTCTACCAATTCAGTATGGTTTAAAAACTTTAGCTAATCCTTTCCTAGACAGTCATAAAGGAGCAAGAAATGAAATTTGTGGAAGATCAACCATCGGATGATTCCCTGGACTTAGTCTGTCGTATGTGTCCAATGCATTTATTAGAGCCAGGTGATAAGCTCAAATGCATGAAAAAAGGCCAGGTTCTAGAAGTTCTGACAGATTATGACGGTGCCCTGGATGATATTCCTAAATGGTGCGAAAAATGTGGTCATGAATTCATCGGTATCGAAGAAGATGAAGACTGCTATAAACTGTACATAAAAAAGGCGAAATAAAGGAGTTTGATATGAACAGTGCCTATCTGGATCATGCCTCAGCAACCCCAGTCAGCAACCAGGTCCTTGAAGCCATGTTGCCATATTTTGGAGAGCGCTTCGCCAATCCTTCGAACGTCTATGCTATGGGCTCTGAAGTCAAGCAAGTTATGGACGAGCAAAGAACCAAGGTCGCCGGCTTAATCGGTGCCAAGCCAGAAGAGATCATTTTCACTTCATCAGGAGCAGAAGCCAACAACCTGGCGATTAAAGGCATCGCTTTTGCCAGGCAGCAAAAGGGAAAACACATCATTGTTTCAGGCATTGAACACCATTCCGTACTTAACTCTGCACGATTCCTTGAACGGCTGGATTTTGAGGCCACGTTCCTGCCGGTAGACGAATATGGATTGGTGGACCCCGCGCGTCTGGTGAAAGCCATTACACCGGAAACTATTCTGGTATCCATCATGCATGCCAATAATGAAATTGGGACAATTGAACCTATTTCAGAGCTTTCTGCCATCTGCAGAGAAAAAGGAATTATCTTTCACACGGATGCGGTCGCATCGGTGGGCAACACAACAGTCGATGTTAACGAACTGGGTGTTGATCTGTTGAGTCTTTCCGGCCCTTCTTTGGGTGCACCGAAAGGAATTGGTGCCTTATATTTTCGAAAAAAGGTGAGGCTTATGCCATTAATACATGGCGGCATTCAGGAAAATGGCAGGAGAGGTGGAACCGAGAATATTCCCGGCATTGTTGGATTGGGTAAGGCAGCCGAACTCGCTATGCACGAATTGCCCGAAAAGATGAATCACGTGCGCCAGTTGAGAGATCTTTTGGTTACCGGTATCCACGAAAGGGTTGAAAAGGTTAAATTTACCGGGCACCCGGAAAAGAGGCTACCCGGTCATGCAAGCTTTTGCTTTCAGGCCATAGAGGGCGAAGCCCTGGTCTTCATGCTTACCCAAGGTGGCATCTATGCAAACACCGGCTCTGCCTGTGCCTCAAAGGCCCTAAAAATTTCTCATGTTCTCGGAACAATTGGGTTACCGGCTGATCTTGCACAAGGATCTGTCGTATTCACTATAGACAATAGTAACCGCGTTGAAGAAATCGAATACGTTTTGGAAAAACTTCCGGCTGCCGTGGAGAGACTTCGTTCATTTTCGCCCATTTGGGAAAAAGAGATGCCTGTGCAGGAAGAGGGGGTTTGTACCTGAGTAAGTCATTTATATTCTTAAATTTCTATTGTTTCACCGCCCGCTCACTACGTTTGTTCAAGACGCTGAGGGCGCAGAGTTATTTTATTTCTTTTTCCTTTCTGCTCTCCCTGCGAACTCTGCGACTCGAGCGAAGCCGTGCGAATGCGGGGCAAGCGGGCGGTTAATCTAAACGTAAGCGAGGAGGGAAGATATGTATTCTGAAAAAGTAATGGAACATTTTTCAAATCCGAAAAATGTCGGTGAACTACAGGATGCTGATGGGGTT
>CP070652.1:5053290-5056155 GCA_020354645.1 Deltaproteobacteria bacterium | reverse complement strand
GTGACATACGCAGCTCAGGTTTAACGCTATTTTATCTTTTTTTCGGATGCTTATTGATGAAGGTTAAGAAAGGTCCAACATCTATGGAAGGCACAGTTAGGAGTGATTGGCAAAAGATCGATGAAATAATTGAAAAGTATCAGCAAAACCATGAGGCTTTGCTGATGATTATGCAGGATATCAGCGATATCTACAATTATATCCCGCCGGAAGTGATTCCCGTATTAACCCAAAAATTAGCAGTAAGGGAAAGTTTGATATACAGCGTTGCCACCTTTTATAAAACAATCAGTTTGGAACCTCGGGGCAAATACATTGTAAATGTGTGCACCGGCACCGCTTGCCATGTGCGGGGTGCCGAGAAAATTTTAGATGCGCTACAAGACAATCTGCACATTCATGTTGGGGAAACAACCGATGACATGGATTTTACGTTGGAGTCCGTTCGCTGTATCGGGTGTTGTGCTTCAGGACCTGTAATTACGGTCAATCAGGATACCCATGGCGGCCTTGATCGATCCAGTGCATTAAAAGTGATTGACGCTTACAGACAGCAAGGATCTTAACCCAGACCAAAAAGGCGATGCCAACCGATGTTAAAAGTAGAAAATAGAGAAGAACTGAAAAAACTGAGAAGTTCGCTTCAGGCCGAGCGTAAAAACGGCCATAAGAAATTGATTTCTCTTTGTTCAGGATCGGGCTGCGGGGCATATGGGACTGCAAAGGTGCATCAGGTGCTGGTGGAGGAGCTGGCCAAGCGGAATATGCAAAATGAGGTGGCGGTGAAGCTTACGGGCTGCCATGGTTTTTGTGAAAAAGGACCGATTATGGTCATCCATCCCGAAGGCATATTTTATCCCCAGTTAAAGCAAGAAAATATTCCGGCTATTGTGGAAGAAACCATCGTAAAAGGCGAAATCGTTAAATCTCTGATCTTCAAAGATCCTTCTTTGAAAAAGAAAATTACCCATGAAGAAAAAATTCCTTTTTACAATCTTCAACAAAGAATCATATTCGGTAAAAACGGAATGATCGATCCAACCAGCATCCAGGATTATATATCTGTGGGTGGTTATGCGGCTTTGGAAAAATCGCTGTTTGAAATGACATCCGATGAGATCATTGATCAAGTAAAAAAATCAGGTCTCAGGGGCCGCGGCGGCGGCGGGTTTCCTGCGGGAATCAAGTGGGAGAGCTGCCGCAGACAGAAGGGAGAAAAATATGTAATTTGCAATGCCGACGAAGGAGATCCCGGCGCCTATATGGATCGAAGCCTTTTGGAAGGCAACCCGCACAGTGTTATTGAAGGAATGATCATCGGTGCCATCGCCATCGGCTCCCACGAAGGATATGTCTATGTGCGTCATGAGTATCCTCTGGCGGTAAAAAATTTGTCCGTCGCGATACAACGTGCTGAGGGATTCGGCTTTTTAGGAAACAATATTCTTGACTCAGGTTTCGATTTCAACATTCGGATCAGCCGCGGCGGCGGTGCTTTCGTATGCGGAGAATCTACGGCATTGATGGCTTCTTTGGAAGGTAAACCCGGACGGCCACGGGCCAAGTACATTCACACGGTTGAAAAGGGATTTCGGCAAAATCCATCAAACCTCAACAATGTCGAAACCTGGGCCAATATACCGGTAATTATCCACCAGGGTGCGGACTGGTATGCTGCCATCGGTACCGAAGGCAGCAAGGGAACCAAAATATTTTCGCTAGTGGGTAAAGTGGCCAACACCGGCCTGGTAGAAGTATCTATGGGCACCACCCTGCGCACCATTATTTATGACATCGGTGGCGGTATTCCCAAAAAGAAAAGATTTAAAGCGGTTCAAACCGGTGGCCCATCCGGCGGATGCATACCGGAACAATTTCTGGATCTGGGAGTAGATTTCGATGAGCTGACAAAGGTGGGATCCATGATGGGTTCCGGCGGCATGATTGTTATGGATCAAGACACCTGTATGGTGGACATCGCGCGTTATTTCTTGGATTTTCTCAATGAAGAATCTTGCGGTCAATGCAATCCATGCCGAGAAGGGATCAAACGGATGCTGGAAATCCTGACCGATATCTGTGCAGGTCAAGGTCGCCAGGGAGATATCGAACTATTGGAAGAGTTGGGCACCATGGTCAAAAGGTTTTCGCTTTGCGGACTGGGAACATCGGCTCCCAATCCGGTGCTGACAACCATTTTATATTTTCGGGATGAGTATCAAGCGCATATAGAGGATAAAAAATGTCCTGCCGGTGTGTGCAAACCGCTCTTCCATTACGAAATCGATGCCGAGGCCTGCACCGGTTGCACCCTGTGCGCCAAAAGATGCCCCCAGGAAGCCATAACCGGTCAGAAAAAGGAACCCCATGAACTGGATCAGGCCAGTTGCATCAAATGCGGAATTTGTTACGACGTGTGCAAGTTTCAGGCGATTGCCATCTGTTAGGTGGTTCATGTCCCAGGTATAAGTTTAAAAAGCCTTACAGCGGCTTGAAAGCCTTTTGCTTACACATGTGACCATTTTGGGGACGACAGCTTTGCAGGGCTAAATCAAAAGAACTCGACCTTGGCCCGCGCTGCGGGCCCCGGGACTCAGACAGCTTTTGATTTTCATCCGCGCGGCGGATTTGACGCCCTGCTTCAGCTAGCGTCTCTATCCCAAAATGCTCAATGGCGCTCACAAAAACCTTTCAAACCTTGTACATAACCTTGAACTTGTTCCTGGAACATGACAATAGCTAACAGATAGCAATCGCCTGAAACTTGCACACGTCGTAACAAATTCCGCATTTGATGCAGCTGGCCTGATTCAGTTCATGGGCTTCTTTTTTCTGACCGGTTATGGCTTCCTGGGGGCATCTTTT
>CP070652.1:5050244-5053190 GCA_020354645.1 Deltaproteobacteria bacterium | reverse complement strand
GGGCACCCGGTTCCTTTGGTATCCACATCAGCCTGTAAGCCCTGTTTTTCAATCTCTGCTTTAAAGGCGGCTATGACTTCATTTGCACCGAAGGCAATACAACCGGTGCCGGCACATATTGAAATGCAAGATTTATTGGGGTCTCTTTTCGACAGGATGCCCTTCCTAAATTTATCCAATTCAGCTGGTGAATCTATCCGCGACATAATTTTATCCTACTCATAGTTTTTTAACACGTCTGCCGTGTCGCCCGGCGCCATCTTGCCGTGAGGCTTCCCATCGATTTCCATCACCGGCCCCAAGGCACAGCAGCCGAGGCAGTTGACGGTCTCCAGGCTGAATTTCAAATCCAAGTCCGTTTCACCGGGTTTAATCCCCGTCAGGTCCTGCACCGTGTCGAGGACCCGCGTCGCCCCGCGCACGTGACAGGCAGTGCCCATGCAGATGTGAATTTCATGACGTCCTTTAGGAACGAGACTAAAGGCTTTGTAAAAGGAAGCGATGTGCTGTATGCGGGTCAACGGGACTTGCAATTTCCGGCTGACCTTCTCCAGTGCTTCCTTGGGAAGCCAATGATTTTCGCTCTGAATCTCCAGTAACACTTGAATCAGTGAACTGGCTGCACCCTGATGTTTATCAATAATCTGATCGATTCTATCGTTATCCATATCCGCTATCCTGATCTTCTTCTTTTCCCTAATTCACTGCCTGCTCTGTCACCTTAGGCCAGCGCAAAGCACTTGCGGCTTTCATCGTACCTGACCAATCCGTACCGTGATGAGCTATTCATGTGTCTTGACACCTCAGACGGGTTGAGGCCTAAAATCTCAGACATTTCCCCCGTTGAAAGGGGTTTTTCCCGCAAAAGCAGCATGATCTGGCTTATTGCCAATTTATCCAGGATCAATTCATTAATTACCCGGTTTACCGCGTCACTGGCGAAAAATTCAGTATAGGCTTCTTCCGATTTAACGGGTACTCTCAGCCGCTCCCTTTCCACCAGCTTAACGTAGGGGATCAATTGCGTAGCTGCTTCAAGTTTGAACTTTAATCCTTTTGGGTCTATGCCCTCGCTTTTGCCAAGAGGTCCGATTTCCGCCACCTTTCTGCAAAAAGCATTAATGACTTCGGCAAGAAGCATTCCCTCGCCGGAAGACATAAATTCGATATTCAACCTTTCCGGGTTCAGTCCGATGTGTTCCAGTATTTTTCTGCACAGAAGCACATTGCTCAAGGCATCGTAATTTCCATGAGTAATGTAATTACATTCATTAAGACGGCAACCACCAATAAACACCCCGTCTATTCCATTTGAGAAGGCCCGGAGTATGAACGACAGGTCGATTCTGCCGGAACACATGACGCGAATAAGCCTGATTTCAGTTGTATATTGCAGCCTGGAAACTCCAGCCAAGTCAGCGGCGCCGTATGCTCACCAGTGGCATACAAAGCCCAATACTTTTGGTTTAAATTTAAATCCGGTAGTCATTGGTTCTCAACTCCTTTGTCGTTGTCCATCCGGAAAAGGCATCTTTTGGTCCAATACTGCGTTCTCGGAATTTTCCAAACCTCGACGTAGAGCACTACGACTCGCTTTGAAAAAATCCCTGCGGCCTTGCCTTGAACCAAAATCTACCATTTCCGGATGGACACAAGTTAGCAATCCCTGCTTCTAATAGACTTCTACGCATCTCCAACCGCCGCATCAAATTGTTGTACGATCTCTTCTTCTGGAAAGGCCGCATCAATCTGGCTCAAGAGTTCCTCATCGGTAAAGTGCTTCAGAAAAATAGCATTTGTGGGGCACTTTGCACAACAGACGCCGTCTCCTTTACACAGAACCGGGTTAACCCAGGCCTTTCTGCCCTGGGGTGTCTCACGAAACTCTATGGCACCATACGTACAAGCTGTAATACAAGCCCCACACGACACACAATCGTTCTCTTTTACCTCGCACACAGAACCTGAGACTGTGACGATATCGTGTGAGAGAAGGGTTAGAGCCCGACCTGCAGCGCCATAAGCCTGGTTAATCGATTCGGGTATGTGTTTGGGATAGTGGGCTGTTCCGCACAGGAAAACGCCATCCGCGGCAAAGTCAACCGGCCTCAATTTGACATGGGCTTCTTTGAAAAAATCATCCGGCCCCAGGGTGACCTTGTATAATTGAGATATTTCCCTGTTTCCTGAAGCGGGAATAACGGCGGCGGCCAAGGCGATTGTATCGGCATCTATCGCAAGTTTTTTGCCCAAGATAGGATCGGGCAGAGTAACCCTCAAGGCCGGCTGCCCCCCCTCCTCAACAGCTTGCACCTGGGGTTTGTCCTCCGGCTCATAGAGGATGAACTTTACATCTTTCTCCGACGCTTCCCGGTAATGATCCTCTCTGAACCCGTACGTTCTCATATCCCGGAAGAGAATGTGGATATCTATCCGGGGATTTATCTCTTTCAGTTTCAAGGCGTTCTTTACAGACTGGCCGCAACATATCCGGGCACAGTAATTTCTGTCTTCGTTTCTGCAACCCACGCACTGAATCATCACCAGACTCCGGGATTTCATCAGCCTTTCATCTCTTCCGGCGATTTGCTCCTCCAACTCCAGGTTGGTCAATACCCGGTCATCTTCCCCATAAAGATACTCGGTGGGCCTATATACATCGGCACCCGTAGCAAGAATGGTTGCGCCATGGCGTATCTCTTCGACCCTTCCGTCGGATTTGACCGTGGTTACAAAATTCCCCACATAACCGAAAACATCCGTGATGGCGGCGTTGTGAAATACATGGATCAACGGGTGCCGATAAACCTTGCGGATGACATCACGCAAATATGCCTGAACATCCAGCCCTTCCAGGGTGTAATGAATTCTGCGGGCAATTCCCCCCAGGTCTGTATCCTTTTCCACCAGGTAAACCTCATGCCCCTGGTTGGCTATGGACAGCGC
>CP070652.1:5045940-5050144 GCA_020354645.1 Deltaproteobacteria bacterium | reverse complement strand
GGATAGCTTGCAGTCCAACATCGACCCCTTTATCGGGAATATCATGGATAAGCTCAAGGAACTGGGCATCGCCGAGAATACACTGGTTATCGCTATGGCCGACAACGGCCCCATGGCCCACAACCCGCCGCCCGGCTGTGGTTTCTCAGAGACGATCTTCCGCGGTGGTAAGGGCGATTTCCTCGAAGGCGGGGTGCGTGTGCCTGCCCAGGCCTGGTGGCCGGGCGTGATCAAACCCGGTCAGATCGTGGGGGATATCATTCATGAAACCGATCTGTTCACCACCTTTGCTCGTTTGGCGGTTGCCACTCAATACATCCCAACCGACCGCGTCATCGACGGCATTGACCAAACGGCACTACTGCTCAATGGCGATACCCACAGTCGCCGGGACCACGTCTTCATTTATGCCGGCCCCCGACTGGGTGCAACCGTGAAGGGGAACTATAAACGGCACTGGATCTCACCGGACCCCGTCGGCGAAGCCAGCGGCATTCCCGCAGCATTCTATTTCCTGCCAATGGATCCGCGCGAGAAGTCGCCCATGCTCGCGAACCTGATTCATCTCAAGAGTCCGTTTAGCCGCATGAAGCTGCGGCACGAGCTATGGAAGAAGAAATATCCCGACTCAAAAGAAGTCCACGGCATTCCCTGGACCGGCATCGAGAATGCCCCTCCGGAGGTCAAGGCCCTGGCCAAGCCGAAACTTGATTTAAAGAAACTGCCTTTCGATCCGCTGGAGTATGTCGAGCATCTCGATCAGTTGCCCTTCGACCCGGATATGGATCCGGATATCGGCAGATAAACTGCAAACCGAATGCCCTCCCACCCCTGTTGGGAGGGCGATTATTACTTTGGATGATACGCTCTCCTGTGTGCGATAGGGGGCGGAATTGACTGGTTAATATCAGTGAAAGGTTTTCTCCGGAGGAGATCCTTATGACATACAAAAATACAGGCAAACAAAAGGGCAACCACGTTTACTCGCGCCGCGAGTTCATTAAAGTCGGCGCATTTACTGGTGCTACTGCCGGTGCTTTGTCTATCTCAGGATTAGCGCCGGCTCAGGCAGCAGTAAAATCCAAGGGATTGTCCCTCTCGATGGCCGGGTACAATTTCGATCGGACACGGGCGCTCATTGATGGCCGCGTTAAAATTGAAGGGTGCGATACGCAATTTCAGGAGATCGGTATCGGCGATATTAACACCAATTTGTTCAGCGGCCCACAAACGCTGGATGTCACCGAAATCGGCCTGCATCCCTTTATGTTGGCTTATGCCAATGACGGTTTTCGGGATTACTCGTTGCTGCCGATATTTCCGCTGCGCATGTTCCGGCACAAAAGCGTTTTTATCCGTACGGATCGGAACATCAACAAACCCGAAGATCTGCGAGGCAAAAAAATCACTACGGCAGGCTACTCTTCCACCTCTTTAACATGGATACGCGGGATTTTTCAGGATGAATACGGTCTTAAGCCGGAAGATATGAAGTGGGTAGTCTCGCAAAAAGATTCATCAGCCAAAGATTCCGGCAAGGTATCCAAACAGGAGAATATTTTTCCAGAGGGGGTACCGATCAGCAAGGGTCCTGAAGGAAAAGATGAGTCTGATTTGCTGGCAGATGGCGATGTAGATGCCACATTTCATGCTGCCGAGCCCAGAGCCTATATTGAAGGCCACCCTAAGGTTGCACGTCTTTTTCCTGATTATCGATCAACGGAACGGGCCTATTTTTCAAAAACAGGCATCTTTCCGATCATGCATGCCGTTGCAATCAAAAAGACTCTTGCGAAGCAGAATCCATGGTTAGTAGCAGCTGTTTTCAAGGCATACTCGCAAGCTAAACGTTTAGATTTTGCATATATGGCCAATGCCGCTTGGGCATACGGATCGTTGCCCTGGTTTGGTCAGGAGTTCGATGAAACCCGTGCCTTGATGGGTGACAACTATTATTCCTACGGAATCAAGCCCAATCGAAAAGCTCTGGAATCGCTATTTAGATACTCACATCAGCAGGGACTGTGCCGTCGGCAGCTCACTATCGCAGAGGTTTTTGAACCGGCTTCTCTTGGTTTGGTGGAATCGTTTCAGCAGGGAGGCAAAAATAGAGGATAAATGAGAAACAAGATTAACCAGCGGATTTTTGCGAGCCGCATCTTTGCTGTCTTCATTGCAATTTCGTTTTTTTTCACTGTTGGAAACACCCGGAGTGCCAATGCCCAAGCCGGGCCGAAAATCAAAATAGTGCTGCAGATCACCATCGATGGATTAAGAGCAGACCTGATCAACCGCTATGAAAACGGCTTTGGCGAGGGCGGATTCCGGTTGCTTATGGAAAAGGGCATCTATTACACCAATGCCCATTACCAATACGCCAACACCGAAACCATCGTCGGCCATGCCACCCTGGCCACAGGCACCTTTCCAGCCCAGCACGGCATGATCGGCAATGTCTGGTTCGACCGCGAGGCCGGTGAGCTGGCCTACAATATCGAAGACCCGGACAGTCCGATTCTGCCGACCCGCGAAAGCGAGCCAAAAGGTGAACAGGTCGATCCGGCCCAGAAAAAGTCCCGTACCCAGGGCCGGTCGCCGGCCGTGATTCTGGCCCCGACCTTTGGCGATGGGCTGGCGGCCTATACCGGCGGGCGGTCAAAGGTGTTCGGCATATCGGGTAAAGACCGCAGCGCCGTGTCCATGGCCGGGCATGCGGGAAAGGCCTTCTGGTATTCAACCAACACCGGCGATTTTGTCACCAGCACCTATTACTACCGGGCCTACCCGGACTGGGTCCGCAAATGGAATGCCCAGAAATGCAGAAGGGTATGCGGGAAAGTCGTGGACATTGTTAAACGATGCTTCCACCTACCTCCTGGCTGCTCAGGATGATCGTCCCTATGAAGCCGATCTGAAAGGATACGGACGCGTCTTTCCCCACCCTTTCGGGCGGGCGGACGACAAGCTGTTCTACACGCGGATTCTGGTCAGCCCGGTGGGCGACCGGCTGACCCTCGATTTCTCCAAGGCGCTTGTTATCCATGAAAAGCTGGGACAGGATGAAATCCCGGATTATCTGTCCATCAGCTTTTCCGCTGTTGACGCCGTCAATCATTTTTTCGGACCGTCCAGCCTGGAAAACGAGGACGTGGTCGTACAGCTGGATCGCACCCTGGCGGACCTGTTCGCTTTTATCGATGAAAAGATCGGACTCAAACACACGCTGGTGGTGTTTTCCGCGGATCACGGCATGGCGGATATGCCCGAATATATGACGGAACTGGGCTTTAAAGCCGGACGCCTCGATCCCGATCAAATTGTAGCGACGGCTAACAGGGTCGGTCAAAAGTTCGGTGCCGATGACATCGTCCGTTTTTTCTACCGGCCGTATCTCTACCTCAATGATGAAAAAATAGCGGCGGCAAAACTCGTCCGCGAAAAAGTTGAAAAGGCGATTGCCGATGCGTTGACTGATTTTGCGGGGATTGCGCTGGCCGTACCGACAAGCAAATTGTCATCACAGCAGACCAACCCGCTGACGGCCCAGGTCCGGCGCAACCACCACGTGTCCCGCTCCGGCGATATCTACATTATACAGGAGCCCTACTGGTTTCTGTTCGACAAGGGGCCGGTTAAAGCCATGCACGGCTCGCCGTGGCGCTACGATACCCATGTGCCGATCATTTTCATGGAGCCGGGCATTGAGCCGAAAAGGGTTCACCGCCTGGTTCATCCGGTGGATGTCGCGCCGACGATTGCCGCATTGCTGGGAATGTCGCCGCCGGGTTCTGCCCAGGGTTCAATGCTAGAAGAAGTGCTTAAATAGGAAAGGAAAATGCAAACAGCAATCAAAGTGGTTATTTGTATTTTTCTGTTGGTAGCGCCGGGTCAGGTGATCCATGCAGAAGAGGAACTGGCCAAACAGTCCCAGAACCCGTTGGGAACAATCATCAGCGCCCCTTTTGAGAACAACTTCAACTTCGGGATCGGACCTTCGGATGCCACTGCCTACGTGCTCAATATGAAGCCGGTTTATCCCGTCAATCTTGGAGACTGGAACCTGATCAACCGTTTCATCCTGCCGGCCATTTATTCGGAAGGCCAGGACCTCCCGGTTCCGTCGGGTACCGAGATTGACTTAGGGTATGCCGGCATCGTCGAACTAGCTCAGGGAAGTGCGTTCGGCCTCGGAGACATGACCTAT
>CP070652.1:5042231-5045840 GCA_020354645.1 Deltaproteobacteria bacterium | reverse complement strand
ATTTTCTCTAACTTGCGGCAAATTGTTTCAATATGATTTAACAGCTGCGGTTCAATGATACCGTTTTTTCGGCCGGTGTCGAGTATGATTTCAAGGGTAAGGGTTCCCCCCAACTCCCGGTCGATAAAGCGTAAATCATGCCGATACGGCATGGACTCCGGAAAATACTGCATCACATCGTGCGAGAATTTAAGATTAAAAATCGCTGGCAAAAAAATGGCAACAATGGCAAAGCTGACGTAGATAATTTTGCGGCTTTGGGATGTTGTAAAATCCGCTACAGCCAGCAGGATCGTATCCATGAAGGAAGGCCCAATGTTTCTCTTGGGGGTTGATTTAAGCGGTATTAAGGCCAAAATGGCCGGAAGCATGACGATTGTGTATACCAGGGCAAGCAATACACCAGCGGATGCAAAATAGCCGATCTCAGCAATAGCCGACAGGTCCGCAAAGGAAAAGGACAGCAGGGCGGCGTTGGTTGTCAAACTCGTCAATACAATTGCCAATCCGGAATGCCTGAAAGCATAGGCTATCGCTTCTTCTTTGTCCGCATTCAGTTTAAAATGGCGATAAAAAATTGCCAGTATGTGTACTGCATCACAGACGCTGACGGTCAATAGAAAGGCCGGAATCACTGTCGTGGTTAGTTTGATGGGGACATTGAACAAAGACATGAGACCGAGGGTTGAAAGCAGAGAGGAAGTGATAATGAGCATCGGCAAGAGGACTCCCGATAGACGGCCAAAAAGAATTATAAGAAAAAAAGCCACCGCTATTAAGGATAGTGCGATTATCAATCGAATGTCTTTCAGGGTAGCCCGACTAAAGGCATCGGTGATAACCGGTCCGCCGGAAACTTTTATCCGAAAGCTTTTTTCATTATAATGATTTACAACCTGGTTGACGGCTTTGACGACCTCATGATTTTCTTTTTCAGAAAAATACCGCTGCGATGGTGAAAATTTTTCACCCCCAATTGTATTTTCACCAAATTCACTTAGAATGCGCTCTTCGCTAAGAGTCTCCCTTAGGACCGCCTCAGTTTCGATAACAACAGCGGTCACTCGGCCGTCTTTTGAAATGAGATGGTTTATATAATAAGGATTCGTTACCACTTGTTGTTCTAGCGCGACAAAATCGATGGGCTTCTCAGGCCAACCGGTAAACAAATCCTCCACGATCAGCTCATCCTCATTGCCGAAAGTATGTCTGGCATTGATTAAACTGGTGACTTTCAGCAGATAGGGCACCTGCCTTTCCAGCTCCTTGTGGAAGGATTTCAGCCGGTTGCAAAAATCTGTATTAAAGACCTCAGGGGGTTGGATAGCGATGATAATTAACTCGGCCCGACCAAACTGATCACGAAAACGATTGTATTCGATAAGACTTGGATCGTTTTTGTACAGGATGGACTCCGGTGAGGCGTCAATTGTGATGGAGGGTATTTGATAGACTAAAAATCCGAGAAACACAAAAACAGTTAACAACGGCTTGAATGGATTTCGGTAAATCCGCCGGCTTAAGGTCTCAAAAAGCATTTCAACCTTTGCGCTTCGGCTCCCAAAATCCGTTTGCAATTTTACGACTTTTTGCATAGATTATTCCAACGAGAATTTATAATATTTTACTAGCTTTTATGTTTCCGTTAGTGGTGCAAAAAATCGGTATTTTATATTAATACAATAAAATTGCTACCGTCAAGATTTTGATAAGTTGGGTCAGGGCTGCAGTCTTCTGGAAAATCCTCGTTTTACATTGCTGAAAAATTTTTCGCCGCGATTAGTATACTATAAGTTGTCGTTCGAACACTGGATCGTCAAGCTTATATCTTTGGCGGGTAAACCCTAATTATCCGGTTTGGATAATACGTCTCTCATAGCGAAATTTGTTTCAGACTAACGAAAATCGGATAATCATCCGGCTTCTATGAGGAGAACTGAAGGGAATGATAGACTGGATGTCCGAGGATACAAAGTGTTTGCTAGTCGGCCCAAAGTTTTCAGATTATCATTTTCTGAATTATTCAGAGATATGCAAATTTAAAGGCGCAAAATATCCTGTTTCCCCACTAGGTCTCATGACAGCTGCAGCGTTGCTGCCCCAGAATTGGCAGTTCAAATTAATTGATGAGAATGTCGAAACCTTAAAGAATGAGCACTTTGAGTGGGCGGATTTAATTTGTACCGGTGGTATGCTGTCCCAACAAGCGCGAGTTCTTGCCATCATCGACAAGGCGCATGCGTACGATCGCCCCGTGGTTGTTGGGGGCCCGGATGCGACATCTCAACCTCACCTGTATCAATCCGCAGATTATCTTGTGCTCGGTGAAGGGGAGAATACAATCCCGCTTTTCCTGAAGGATCTGGAGAATGGCTGCAGAAGTGGTCAATACCAGTCATCGCAAAAGGCCAATCTCAACAATTCAGTCATTCCGAGATTTGATTTAATCCGTTTCAAGAATTATGCCCAGATTGCTGTACAATTTTCTCGAGGATGTCCTTTCAATTGCGAGATTTGCGATGTTTCTGTCTTTTTTGGTAAGAAATTTCAGATGAAAGGATCTGATCAAATAATAAAAGAATTACAAGGTCTTTATGATGCGGGCTATCGGGGTTCCATCTTCCTTGCCGATGATAATTTTACCGCTGACAAAAATTCCGCCAAACAAACACTGCCAGAGATCAAAGAGTGGTCTAAGGCGCACAATTATCCATTTTTCTTCGGAAGCCAATGTTCGATAGATTTGGTAGATGATGAAGAGCTCATGGAAATAATGAGAGATGTTGATTTTAGATGGGTTGTCATTGGTATTGAAACACCCGAAGATGAAATTTTGAGATCCATTAAAAAGAAGCAAAATATCAAAAGACAGTACCAACAAACTTTTAAAAAATTATTATCTTACGGAATGATTGTACATGTCACACTAATTTTAGGATTCGACAATGAAAATGACCGAACCGCTGACAGAATGCTTAAAACCATTGAAGACTCAGCAGCACCTGTGGCGTATATTGGGCTGCTGGAAGCCTTACCGAATACTCAATTCACAAAACGCCTGGAGAGTGAGGGAAGGCTGTTGGAAGAAAGTTTAATTCAAAAGAACCCTGTGTTTGATAAAATGACAAGCGGCTTAAATTTTATTACCAAAAGACCAAAAACAGAAATCTTAAAAGATTATATCAAGGTACTAAGTATCGCATACAATCCCAAAATATATTATAAACGGGCAACGTATACGGCAATGAATCTTAAGCCGGCTTATAAATATATTCCAAGTACTCGGGAAATATTAAAGATGGTAAGGACTGCACTGAGAGTTTGCTTAGCCGTAGGATTTGATAAAATAACTGGGGTGCATTTTTGGAAAATGCTCTTCATATTGCTAGTCAAGAACCCAAGAGGTATCCTAATCGCACTTGAATTTTCTGCTTACTACATCCATTTTTACGGGCAATCAAAATTTCTCATCGATTTTACCAACAGAAGAATTGAAGAAACCAAGTTATACGAAGAAAAATATAACCAATTGTCTAAACGGTATCTTGATCAGTGATTAATTGATTACGATCGGTTACAGATCTACGGGCTGTTGCCCAAAGATATTTT
>CP070652.1:5034699-5042131 GCA_020354645.1 Deltaproteobacteria bacterium | reverse complement strand
GTTGGCACCATAAATAGTCCAAAGGACCATGGCTGTGGATTTCAATGTGTTTTCACCAGCTTGGACTACACCCTTCCATGTGAGCTTACGCTGAACGGCGCATAGCACCATTGCCCCGGCTGCTCCCACGCCTGCTGCTTCTGTCGGCGCCGCTATCCCGGTAAATATTGTTCCAAGTACCAGGAAAACCAGTATGGCCGGAGCAATGATCTTGAGCAGAAGCTTGAATTTTGCTCCCCCGGATATCTGTTCTTCTTTGGGGACCGGGGGACCTAGTTTTGGATTGATATAACATCGAATGAGCACATAAATGATGAAGAAAGAGGAAAGCATGAGGCCGGGCAGGATGGAGCCGGCATAAAGCTGGCCGATTGAACTGTTATCCACAAGTCCGTATACGATCAACATGACACTGGGTGGAATGAGGATACCCAGGGTGCCGCCGGCCAGAATGGAGCCGCAGGCAATGTACTTATTATATTTCCGCTTGAGCATCTGGGGTAAGGCAATCACGCCCATGGTGACTTCGCTGGCGCCGATAACCCCAACCATGGCAGCCATCATGGTGCAGGCCATCACGGTCGCCGCGGCCACACCACCTTTGAGCCACGACATCCATTGAGAGACCATCTCATAAACCTCTTCTATGATACCCGAGCGCTCGAGTATACAGGCCATGAAGATAAACAAGGGGATGGCTGCCAGGAGGTATTGCACCATGAGTCCGAAGATCCTGGTCGACACCAGGTGCAGGGCAGCTGGTCCCTGCAATAATATAGTGAAACCTATCCCCACCGATCCGCAGGCAAAGGCCACGGGAAGGCCCAGTCCCAGTAACAAAAACAATGATCCGAACATCAAAATTGTAATCAGCTCAATGCTCATATCCTCAATCTCCCTGTCGCATAATCACTGATATAAGGAGTGCCGCTCCCATTGCTCCGATGGAGAAACAGGATAAGATTTCCTGGGCAACATGCACGTGGTTCATGCCATCTCTTTCCCTGTAATGGCGATGTGGATGTCACGAATGAGCCATACAATACCCTGAAGGAGCAACATGAAGGCCCCCAGCGGCATCATGAACTTGACAGGATAATAGGCAGGTGCCCAATCGGTCAATGAACGTTCTCCCGGAATGACTATTCCGAAAATCTCTGTGCCCGCAAGCATGGTTTGCGAACTCCAGTAAAAATCCCAGCACGTCCAGAGAAGCACCAGAGTGAACCCAAAAAAGAATACAGCGGTGAAAAGATCCAAGAAGGCTCTGGTTCGTAATGGCCGTGAGGCATAAATCACGTCTACCCTCACATGGGCGCGATAATAATGGGCGTAACCCGCTGCCATGGCATACTGGATACCAAAGAGAAGGGTCATGAGTTCATGTCCCCAGTTCGTCGGTCTGTTAAAGAGATAACGCATCGTCACCTCAAAGGTGATAACAAAGACAGCCAGCAGGGTCACGCCAACCATCATTTTTCCTATGAATATGTTGGTCTTCTCCACGGCTGTCATAAACTTTTTCAGTCGTTCCATCCGTTTTTTCCTTCACACAACATCAAATTTTTATGAATCGTTTATGGATAAAATGTAACCGAAGGGTCGACGTGAAAAAAGGGGAAAGGGCAGATGGTTCCCCTTCCCCCCAATGGGCTTTACTTAGAACACAAGCCGCTTTCCGTCATAATCAACCATGTCCTTATCCGTGATGTAACCCACCTTAACGGTCTTCATATACTCGAGCTGGGACTTGAAGGCCTTCATGGCGAGAGGAGATTTCTTGGCCCACTTGACCCACATGGCAGGAGCGAACCGCCGGAACTTAGCGATACTTTCCTCAGAGAGCCGGATGACCTCAACACCCTGCTCTGTCTGAAATTTATCGAAGGCTATGATGTCTTCCCTCTGGATGGCCGTGTAGTGATCATAAGAGTGCCATTTCACGATGGCCTCGAAAAGATCCTGTAGATGCTTGGGCATCTTGTTCCAGCTCTTCATATTCATATCGATGCTCATCAAGTCCACAGGCTGGTGCAGGCAGGGTGTGGAAGGCGGGCCCATAACGATATACTTGGCGATTTCGCCATAGCCCAGGTTGTAGTTGATAGCCGCGCCCACGTAATCGGAGGCGTCTATGACCCCCTTTTCCAGGGCCGGATAGACCTCGCCGCCGGGAAGGAGGATGGTGGAGACGCCCGCTGCGCGATAGATGTCGGCTATGATGCCCCCGGGATAGCGAATCTTCTTGCCCTTGAAGTCCTCAAACGTGCGGATGGGTACCTTGGAATGGATCAGATTGTCATCATGCTGGATGGGCCCACTGTACATCATGTTGTGCTTACCGTAGGCTTCCCGCGCGATCTCTTTGCCCCCCAGTGCCTCATACCAGGTCTCCCACTGGTCCGGCCGATCCATCCCAAAAGGATAGGAAGATAGAAAGGTGGCGGCGGGTATTTTTCCGGGCCAATACACGTCAAAGCAGTGCATCGCATCGAAGACGCCCTTCTTTACTGCGTCAAACATCTCGAAGGTCCCCACGATGGCGCCAGCGGGAAAGCCCTCGACGGTCAATTGGCCCTCGGTCATCGGCCCCACTCTCTCACAGAACTCTTTAAACTTGACATATCCCAAGGTGCCTGCATCCCAGGCGGTCTGTATCTTAAGATTGATGGGTTTGGCCGCGGATACACGCATTACCGCGGGAAACCCGAGGATCCCCGCGGTCCCTCCAGCAATAGCAGCAGTCTTTAAAAACTTGCGCCGGGAATTTTCCTTGACTTTTCCTTTATCCTTATTGAGTTTCTCTTTCATCTTGACCTCCTTTTAAATGGATAATCACTAGGTTTTCGCCAAAAGCCTGGCATCATCGCCTGCAATGATGCAATAGGACTGCTTCCTACTTCAGGCGGCTATCAGCCCGTCACACCTTTCACTTTTACGGGATCTAGATCTACCTAATAATTTCGGGATACGATTAACCGATCGGCGTTCCATCAGTCGTCGGGAAAGGTGTTTTCGAATCCCTTTATCAGTCCATAAATAACGAAACCAATTATTCCGAAAACTATAGCCAAACAAATCCATAATGTCGTATTGTAAGGAATGATGAACATATGCCCTTATCCTCTCTTATAACTAACCGGTAACAGATTGGGAAATAGCAAATAGACAATGTACTGCCAAAATTTCTCGTGTTGCCATTCCACTGTTCATCTTCATGGCCTGTATTCTTGGAAGATCGGGTATCATCGAAGGGCTTTATCCAACTGCTTCAGGGCACCCTGGAAAAAATGAGCAGGTGATCAGGTAGCATTACCGGTTTGTTAATATAGCAGTCATTAATCTGAGGGTATGGGTGTCTTTTTTTGATTGTGCCCCTGGCCCGGATCTGGCTTGCGGCGCCGGAGTTCAGCACGTGGCACTTCCGAAACATTGCAGCAATAGCGACTTGTTTCATGCATGCCGCGCCAGGACAGGCCTCAAATACCCTAAATTAGTGGGCATTTCAAAATGGTTTATGTTTATTTATATAGACGGAACTTATGATTCTGTTGTTCAGAGAGATTTTTAGAGAGAAATGATCCATGGTGTCAAGAAAAAAATTCACAGGCGGTCAGATTCCTTTTTATAATTGAAAGTGTCTATGCGCGACAAGGAATCTTCCATAGCCAAAAAATATTGCTGTGAACTTGTTTCAAAACTTAACGGATGGTTACAATTTAACCGGAAAACCGGCTCAACGGCTAACGGGTTTAACCAATTTATATGTGGGCATTTTGAGTCTGTCTGCCAAGCACTTCAGTTATAACAATTAGACGCAAAATCCCGTCAACAGGCAGGGCAAAGCAGTATTCGAGCATTCGATGGGATTTTGAGACCCGATAAATTATAAGGCTCTCTCTTTTTTTCAGTTCAGGCTCAACCCCTGAGGGCTCTTTGAACAAGCTGGGTGATATCCAGCACCTCAACCGGCACCTTATTTCGCTTCACATGGGTGGTCATGGTACGCACGCACTGTTGACAGGCGGTAACAACCGCCTGGGCACCGGTTTGAATGACGTCTTCAATTTTCTGCCGGGCGATTTCCTTGGACAGCTCGGCGTCGATCATCTCCAGGTTGCCCCCACCGCCGCAACACCTGCAGGCCTCGCGATTTTCGGTAAGCTCAACCAATTTAACCCCCGGGATGGATCGAATCAACTCTCGGGGTTGATCAAATACCCGGGCCCCCCGGCCCAAATCACAGGGGTCATGGTAGGTAACCGTTAAATCAAGTTCTTGAAGTGGAATTCGGCCTTTCCTAACTTGATTCAATAGGTATTGGGTACCATGGAAAATTTCAAACTTGCGGGGATAATACTCCCGCCACATCTGATAGCAGGAAGGACACGCAAAAACAACCTTTTTAGCCCCCTTGGCTCGAACGGCCGCCACGTTATGATCGATGAATTCCTGAACCATATCCTTTAAACCGGCCCCCAGCATCGGAAACCCACAGCACCATTCTTCTTCGCCCAAAAGCGTAAAATCGACACCACCGACTTCCAGTATTTCGGCAAGAGCGATGGGAATTTTCTGGGCCAGCGGGTAATAGGCTGCCACGCAGCCCGTGAAATACACGACGTCAGCCTTGTCCTTGATAAAGCCGTGATCCGGGGCATCCCGCATATCTTCCACCCAATCGCTGCGCTCTTCGTTGTCTTCGGCAAATACATTTTGACTCTCATCCAGGTTATCGCGGATCATATCGATTTTTTTGGGGTAATGGCGGGAATGAACCAGGTCATGCCGCAGGGAGAGCCACAGGGCCTTGAGGTGAATGCCCACCGGGCAAACTTCCTGACAATTGCCGCATAGGGTGCAACGAAATACGGTGTTGCCGAATTGTTTGTGCTCATCCGGCGACGGTCCTTTTTGCCGGAAAAGCTTGCGGATGAGCCCTGTCCTGCTTTTTAAGATCTCATTTAGGCCCTTCAAACGATAGATCGCAGAAAGCTCCCCCTTGCGGGATGCAGATACTGCCGGGCATATATCGGCACAGGCCTGGCAGTTGGTGCAGGCGGACATTTCTATGAGCTGTCTAACAGTGAAATTGGGATTGGACATGTTTGTTGCTTAAATGTGGTTTTTTATAATTTACGGCAATGAATATTGGCAACTTATTGCGTTGCCATTATAAACAGATGCTGGATGCCGGATTCTGGATACTGGATCTTTTAAAGGTAATCGCCATTTTTTATCCAGCATCAAGCAGCCAGCATCCAGTATCTGCCCGTTATTACAGAAACGTTCGTTTTTTAAAATTTCTCTATTTTTAGTTCCGTGTCGCCCGGGTTAGGAATCTTCGGCATATTTTTCTATATCTGCCAATAGCCATTTCTCAACCGCAGCCGGTTCTTTGATGAGATTCTGTAATTCTGACTTATCATCCGGCTTGATTTTATACATCCAGCCTTTGCCGTAACAATCTTCGTTGATTAATCCCGGATTTTCTTCCAGCTCTTCATTTACGGCCGCCAGCTCGCCGTTGACGGGTCCGTAAACCTTGCCCAGCCACTTCCCCGATTCCATTTTCGCAAATTTTTTACCGGCTGTAATTTTTTGTCCTTCATCAGGGAGTTGCACATAGACGATTTCTCCGGCCATTTGCTGGGCAAAATCGTCCATCCCCATAACCAGAATATCCCCGTCATCTCTCACCCAGAAATGATTTTCCTCATAGTACAGATCATCCGGTAAATTGTACCCTTGAATCTCCATTTTTCCCCCCGCTTTTATTATTGGTTGAAGATGTGCAATAACTTCCTCCTCTTTTGGCTGCTCTTTTCCATGGAAACATTAAATTCGAAACTCGAAGCACGAAGCACGAAACAAATACGAATGACCCAAATCCTAAATTCAAAACAACTGAATCTTATTATGTTTCAATGGATATGTCATGAGTAATTCAGATTATTGCTTTTGTCATTGGAAAACCTGCCCTGTGGAATGTCGCCTATTGGCGGCCCTCCTTTGGAGGATTCCACCGGGTGAAGATTTAGAATTTGTTTCGAATTTCGATATTCGAATTTCGGATTTAGATAACATCGGATAATATTGCCTAAAAGTTAATTGAAGAAATCTTTACTATTTTATTTTATTCTGCGTGACATGACCTCGGTTCTGTTCTTCCATCAGCTTATTGATGAATTCCGTTGTAGTATAGATTTTAAATTTTTGTTTGCGCAATTTGGCATTTGCCAGGTTGTGGATGCAGGAGTTGCAATCGGTCAACACAACCTCGGCATCCACGTCCTCAGCTTCTTTGAGCCGACGGCGCGCCATGGCGATAGAATTTTTGGCGAATGCTCCTCTGACACCTCCCCCGGCGCCACAGCACAAAGCGTTTTCCCGGTTATTGGGCATTTCCACAAAGTTCGGTGCAATTTTTCGGATGGTTTCACGGGGCTCTTCGTAGATACCACAGTGTCTTCCCAGATCACAGGGATCGTGGTAGGTAACCCGCTTGTCCGTCTTTACATTCAGGTTAAGATCCTTCAGCAACTGGGTGATATGAAGGATTTCGACCCCCCGGTCTTTAATTTCAGTATATTCCGACCTGTTGTTAAATGTCCGCCAGCAATAAGGACAGCCGGTAATGACTTTCTTTGCACCCGTTACCAGGATACGTTCTACATTTATTTTTGCCAGATCCTGGTTGAGTTGATACCCGACGTCTTCCAGTACCCCGCTGCAGCAGACCTCATCAATCAGGGTATAATCCACTTCCAGGCGGTCCAGAAGATCCAAAGCTGCGATGGTGGCTTCATCTTCCCGGTAGGAACCCACACATCCGATGAAATAAACGTATTCGGCCCTTTTGTTTCTCTCTCTTTCAAAATCCTCAGGTTCGTCCTCGGCGTAAATGTTGGTGTGTTTTTTGAGCACATCGTTCATCCCTTTAAACGCGGGATGGCAGGAACCGATGTGGACCATATCTTTTCTCACCTGTTTGATGATCTCTGGCACATTCACATCGGAGGGACAGTTTTCAAAACAGCTGGCACAGGTGGTACACTGAAACAGAGTTTCTATGAGCTTGTCATCCAGTTCGATTTCCCCGTCCATCACCTCTTTTAATATCAACATTTTCCCCCGGGCATTTAAAGCCGGACGAATGGTTGATCCATACACCGGGCAAACCGCCTGGCAAAAACCGCATTTCGAACACTTAAGGATCTGTTCGCGGTATTTTCTGGCAAAGTCGTACTTGGCCTCCATTCTTGGACTCCTTATTAATAAATATCAAATTTTGGTGGTACTTGCTTGGTTATGAATTAAAATAGTGAGTACCTTTATAAAATCAGATCCTCGATTCTGGATGCTGGATGCTAGATATTGCCTGCCCACCATCGCGAGCCGCTCAGGCGAGGCGGGCGGGGATGCTCGATGC
>CP070652.1:5026262-5034599 GCA_020354645.1 Deltaproteobacteria bacterium | reverse complement strand
GGTTCCAGGCCTTCTGGAACCAATGCCCTGTACCGCGCACGGAAATCGCGGCTTCGTGCTTCCCAGCTCCCGTGGTCGCCGCCGAGCAGCCACGGTGTGAGTTGAGCGATGAGGCCTACCACGTACAGCGCCTCAGCATCGTCAAGGATGGACCCAGCGAAGGTCTCGTAGACGGCTGAGAAAACCTCGGGAAGTCGAGCGGATGGGACGACCGTCTCGTCAAAGCCCGTGAGGTGAGGAGGTTCCAGATTGCAGTACCACGCGAGAAAGAGAAGGTGGAGTCGCAACTCTCGGTCACGGTTTCCCGCATCCCACTCCTGGATGGCGAGCGCAAGCGCCTCGCCCAACGTCGGCTCGCCGTGCGCTCCCACGCTTCGATTCTCCAGCGCAAGGATGGTGTCGGGCCAGTTCATGGACTCTGCCTAACATGTATTATACAGCAACGATAATATATAATATTTTTGTTGCTGTAATATAATATATTAATAACTTTTTGTTGACACGATCAGTAAAAAACTTTTATTAAGCTATAAATAACTATCTCTAATAAATATTGCGTCATTATGATGAATAAATCAAATAAAGTCAATGACTTTTGGGACTCCTACCGCCAGGTGGTCGCTGAGTCAGGGGTTCCGGAAAAAAATGCTGATTGGTATGTCCGGTGGGCTCAAAGTTTCGCTAAATCCATCAAAGGGAAACCCTTGCGCCAGCGTGCGGTCAGTGATATCGAGCATTTTTTGATTAACCTGAGCAATCAAATCGGTATTGAATCCTGGCAAGTGCGACAGGCCGAAGATGCCATTGTACTGCTTTATAAAAATTTCCTGGACATCGACCTGGATGTCAAGCAAAGCCGGGGTTTTACATCGCAACCGGGGTACAAAGCACGGCAAGAATTTCGGGATCGTATGCTGCCTGCCACCGTGATGAAAAAAAGTTACGGTGTCTTCCTCGATCGCCTTAAGACGGCCATACGGGTCCGGCATTATTCGATCCGCACCGAAAGAGCCTATGAAGCATGGATTAGACGATTTCTGTCCTTTCACAAAGATCTATCCGTGCAGGCGATTCAAGCCGAACACATCCAGATGTATTTGAATTACCTGGCGGAAACGCGTGAAGTTGCAGCCAATACGCAAAACCAAGCGCTTAACGCCATTGTGTTTTTTTTCAGTGAGGTGTTAAAAAGCGATCCCGGCGATTTCAGTGATTTTGTGCGGGCCAAAAAACCGATCAAGGTCCCTGAGGTGCTGACCCGCGATCAGGTGGAACGTCTTTTGTCCCAACTGAGCGGTATAAACTATCTTATGGCCGGCCTGCTCTACGGTGCCGGGCTGAGAGTGATGGAATGCGTTCGGTTGCGGGTAAAGGATGTCGATTTTGAAAGCCGGCGCATTACCGTGCGGGACGGCAAGGGCAAAAAGGATCGGGTGACCATGCTGCCGGAACGCTTCATTGCAGATCTTGAAAAACAGCTATCCCGGACCAGGACGTTATATGAGAAAGATGTAAAGGACGGCACTGCCGGTGTCTATCTGTGGCCGGGATTCGACCGAAAACACCCCAATGCGGCCAAAGAGTGGATCTGGCAATATGTGTTTCCGGCCCACAAATTATCGGTCGATCCGCGCAGCCCTAAAATCCGACGCCACCATATTTATCCCAGCACCATCCAAAGGGCCATCAAGACTGCGGCAGTCAAGGCAGGCATAACCAAGTATGTCACCTGTCATACCCTGCGACATTCGTTTGCCACCCACCTGCTGGAAGCCGGATACGATATCCGCACGGTTCAGGAACTGATGGGTCATTCGGATGTTTCCACCACCATGATCTACACCCATGTGTTAAATCGACCCGGCATAACCGTCAAGAGCCCGGCTGATTTTTGATCCTCAACTTTGAACGAGCAAACCGGGAATTTTATTAAAAGAGATATCGTGTGGATCAAATCAGAAAGGGATAAAAAAACTGTGATTACGGTTTTTCCGCAAACAAAAGGGTTTATATTTGACTGCGACGGCACCCTGGCCGACACCATGCCCCTGCATATGGAGGCCTGGTGCGAGACGTTTGCGGATTATGGCGAGGATTGTCCCTACGAATTTGTATTTAAACTAAGGGGCACTCCAGTAGAACAAATTGTTGAATTGTTTAATCAAAAATTCGGACGCAAGATAAATGCAAAGAATTTTGCCCAGGACAAGAATAGGCGGGCTCATGAAAAACTGAAACAGGCCAAACCCATAGATCCGGTGATCAGGATCGTAAAAAAATACAGGGGCAAATTGCCGATGGCGGTCGCATCCGGCGGCACCCGCCAAAACGTGATTCTGACCCTTGAAGTAATCGGTCTGTCAAATCACTTTGATGCCGTTATTACATCCGACGAAAACTTGAAACCCAAACCCGCGCCCGATATTTTCCTGGAAATCGCCAGGCGGTTAAAAGTCGACCCCCGGTTTTGCCAGGTTTTCGAAGATGGGGATGTCGGGTTGCAGGCGGCACGCAAGGCCGGAATGGTTGCCACCGATGTACGGCCGTATATATTAGAACCTGGGTTAAGCGGTTCAAGGTTCAGAGGTTCAAGGTTAAATAACCCTGAACGTTGAACGGGGAACCTGGAACCACTTAATTTGGTTAGAACTTAGCTCCGCTTATTTGGAGAGAAGTATTTCGACCATTTCGGCAAACCCGTATCCGCCTTCATTGACGGTTACCCAGGCCGGATTGTGGTCGATAATTTTTTCAAATCTTAATATGTTTGCCACCCCGACCGAATTAGGAAAATATCTGAACATCGGAACGTCATTGGGCGAGTCTCCGATGAAAATTACGCTATTTTTATCCTTTTCCAAATCGGCATCGAAAACTTCTTTAAACAACCGGTTGGTCATGGCCAATTTGTCATATTTGCCGAACCAGCCATTGACATGGATGGAGCTTATTTTGGCCTGAGCCCCTGCCCGGGTGAAACAGTCAACGATTTGAACGATTGTTTCCATTTCAAGCGGCGGCACGTCTTCGCAATAATCAATGGCCAGGTCCGCTTCGCGGTAGGCCTGATCTGCGGAAACACGGCAGCCGGGGATTTTTTTAAGTACTTCCAGTTTAATTTTTTCCAGCCTGTTGCGATCCGCCTTTCGTTGGGTTTCGGATTTCCAGTATCGTCGATGCATTTTCTTTAGCCGATCATCATATCGGAAAAAAAAGGCACCGTTTTCTCCCACGATGGCATTGACCGGCCACATACGGGCAATGTGATCACACCAACCGGCAGGGCGGCCGGTTATCGGAATCACCGCAATTTCCGCTTTTTGCAATCGCTCCATGGCATTGAATACAACAGCGGGGAGGCGGCCGTTCAAAGAAAGGGTATCGTCAATATCCGTGAGGACGAATCGGATTTTTTTGCGGATTTTTACCGGGAATTGTTTAAATGGTTTCATATCAGAACACGGGAGTCTCAGGCCAAAAACTGTGATCGAAAATATATTTAGTGTTGATCCGAAAATTAAAATGGGCATGAATCAGTTTCCAATTTGGAAATGAGCAATTTTTTCGAGGCGCAAGCCCTCGGAGAACGAAGCTCATCGGAAAAAGGGCCATTTCCGGATGGAAATGATTTAGCTTTGAAGCCATCTGCTCATAGATTAGTTGATTATACTGCTATTCGGCCGCTGTCAAGTTTGGTCATATCGTGGTTCCATAAATTAGGTTTCGCCAGGGCCGTCCCGGGTCAGAGCCAACAATTTCTACAAACAAAAAATCCCGCGGGTGGTACACACCGCGGGATTTTAGTATAAATTTGTCTTTAAATTATTTTTTGTCGTCTTTCACTTCTTCAAAGTCGGCGTCAACCACGTCTTCATCCGAAGAAGATGCGCCCGGTTGCTCGGCTTCCGGTTCTGCGCCGGCTTGCTGGTGACCGGCCCCGGCGGCCTGCTGATACATGGCCGCGGCAAGCTTGTGGGAAGTTTGGGTCAGTTCTTCGCTGAGCCGCTTAATCTCTTCGGTGTTCTCACCTTCCATCGCTTTTCTGAGGGCGGCGACGGCATCTTCAACTTTACTTTTGGTTGAGTTGTCGACTTTGTCGCCGAGATCTTTAATGGATTTTTCGGTTTGATAGATCAGCGCATCCGCTGAGTTGCGGGCTTCAACCAGCTCTTTTTTCTTTTTGTCTTCCTCGGCATGAAGCTCGGCATCCTTGACCAGTTTTTCGATTTCTTCATCGGATAAACCGGATGAGGCCGTAATTTGAATGGATTGTTCCTTGCCGGTGGCCTTATCTTTGGCTGAAACGTTGACAATACCGTTGGCATCAATATCAAACGTGACCTCGATTTGAGGCACTCCCCTGGGAGCCGGTGGAATGCCGACCAATTCGAATCTTCCCAGGGTTTTGTTGTTGGCAGCCATTTCACGCTCGCCCTGCAACACATGAATCGAGACGGCCGGCTGGCTATCTGCTGCAGTTGAAAAAATTTGGCTCTTGCGGGTCGGGATAGTTGTATTTTTATCAATTAGTCGCGTCATGACACCGCCCAAGGTCTCGATTCCCAGAGAAAGAGGGGTAACATCCAAAAGAAGAACATCTTTAACATCGCCCTTCAAGACGCCGCCTTGAATGGCAGCACCCAGAGCAACCACCTCATCCGGGTTAACCCCTTTGTGGGGTTCTTTTTTAAATAAATTTTTCACTCGCTCCTGGACTGCCGGCATACGCGTCATTCCGCCAACCAGAATAACTTCATTAATTTCATTGGGTGACAGGCCTGCATCTTTCAGAGCGATGTGGCAGGGCTTTTCCAGCTTGTCCAGCAGCTCGCTGACCAGAGCCTCGAGCTTGGCCCGGGTAACTTTTATATTCAAATGCTTCGGTCCGCTGGCATCGGCTGTGATAAACGGCAGATTTACATCGGTTTCCATGGAAGTGGAGAGCTCCATTTTTGCTTTTTCAGCCGCTTCCTTCAACCGTTGAAGGGCCATCTTGTCATTTCGAATATCGATGCCCTGGTCTTTTTTAAACTCATCAGCCAGGTAATCGATTAACCGCAGGTCAAAGTCTTCACCGCCCAGATGTGTATCACCGTTGGTGGCCTTGACTTCAAATACGCCCTCACCGATTTCCAATATGGAGATATCGAATGTGCCGCCGCCTAAATCAAATACGGCGATTTTCTCTTCTTTTTTCTTATCGAGACCATAGGCCAGAGACGCCGCAGTCGGTTCGTTGATAATGCGTTGGACATTAAGACCGGCTATCTTTCCGGCATCCTTGGTAGCCTGACGCTGGCTGTCATTAAAATAGGCCGGAACCGTAATGACGGCATCAGTAACTTTCTCTCCTAAGTATTCTTCTGCCGAATGTTTAATATCCGCAAGGATAAAGGAGGATATCTCGGCCGGACTGTATTGCTTGTTGCGGATGTTTATGCGCACGTCATCGTTGGGGGCCTTCTCTATCTTATAGGGAAGTATCTTTATATCGTGTTGGACTTCAGGAGACTGGTATTTCCGTCCGATCAACCGTTTGACGGCAAAAACGGTGTTTTCAGGATTTGTGATGGCCTGGCGTTTGGCAATTTGACCAACCAGCCTTTCGCCTTTATCGTTAATGGCGACGATCGAAGGTGTTGTGCGCCCCCCTTCTGGGTTTGTAATTACTTTTGCGTCGCTCCCCTCCATGATCGCCACGCACGAGTTTGTGGTGCCGAGATCTATCCCTATTATTTTAGCCATTTCTTTTCCTCCTTACATAGATATTTCTGTATGCGGATTTCATGAATTGTCATTCATCATCCTGTTGCTTTCCGTCCTTTTTTTTATCGTCCGCCGGTGCTTTAGCGGCGGCAACAACAACCATAGAGGGCCTGAGAAGCCTTTCATGTATCAGGTATCCTTTTTGGAGCTCATTGGTAATCGTATTTTCAGGATGCTTATCGGTTTCCTCTCGCATAACTGCTTCATGATATCTCGGATCAAAAGACTTGCCCAATGCCTCAATTGGTTTAACATGGTTTTTTTCGAAAACCTTCAAAATCTCCTTTAAGGTCAGGCTGATCCCATCAACTAAACCGTTACCGACATTTGCATCGTCACCGGATGATCTAATGGCCAGTTCTAAATTATCGACGATTGGAAGGAGCTCTTTAACCAGACTTTGGTGTGCGAACTTTCGAAAGTCGTCCATCTCCCGGGCCGCACGTTTTTTATAGTTTTCAAACTCGGCTGAAACCCTCAAAAATCGATCATAAGATTCCTTGGCCGATTCCTCTGCAGTTTTAAGTTTTTCTTCCAATTCCTTTATAGGGTCAGTAATCTCGGGTTTTGTTGCCTTATCCGAGTCCTTTACGGCGCCTGTTTTATCGTCGCCCCTGTCCGTTTCTACCGGTTTCTTTTCTTTACTGTCGTTTTCGCTCGATTCGGAATCGATTTTGATCTTCTTTTTAGCAGCCATCTAAAAATGTATTCTCCCGATATCATTATAAAAAATTAAAACCAGTGACTTCCGGCCAAACTTTGTAAACATAATAATACTAGATGGTTCAATGTCAAGGTGCCGTACCTCGCTTTCACTTCGATAGCCGCCGATCCATGACCGATTCGCATACCTGCAAGCCCTGCAATATAAAGATGGATCAAGGGGAGCTATAATAATTGCCGAAATGGTGTTCCGAAAAGATATTGCAATGAAGCGGCCCGTGCGAGGGGTGTTTTTTTGGCCGGCCAGATGATCACTTCAGCGGTTTTAAATGGCAAAGGGCGTCTGCCGCTCAGCTAGGTAAAAAAGGATTTTCCAGCAGGTATTCAATCACTGCTGAAATTTTTTTAACGTATGGCACTTGGGACCCGGAATAAAAAAGTGCCCGGAATAAACGGAAACCGTTCAAAAGAGATAGGAATAAAACAGGTAAGAAGTGGTTGTGCACCCTCCGTCGAGTCCATTGCCGAAATCGTAAATCAATAACATGACCGGGATCGATCCACGACACAGACCGCATCACTTATCGCTGCTTCCTTCCGGACCTGACGAGGTTCGTGACCGTCTGTTGCGCGGCGGCCGGCCAAAAAGATTTACAGGCTTCCGGCGCAAAACCCTTGAAAGGGAATTCAGCCCCGCATAAAGCGGATTTCGGGAATAGGGCACCGCTAGCTCCCCGCCTAGCACAACCGGTTAATTAAAATAAACGATAAATACTTTTTTTCAAGCAAAAAAACAAATAACATCAAACACAATATACTCTTATGCTGATGACGATGGGCCCCACATGCAGCGTTTTTTATTGACTTGCAGGTATTTCTGCCCTAGATCTAGGTTGGTTTTTGAGATAGATTCCAGCAAAAAAATACAGTCATCCATGACCCTATTACCCAAAGATTCTAAAAATTACCGTATTAAAAATCACGTATTGCGAACGGTTGAACGCACGATCACCACACACGCGATGTTTCAGCAAAATGATCACGTCCTTGTCGGTGTGTCCGGTGGTTCCGATTCGGTTGCCCTGCTTCATGTACTGTTCGAATTAGCGCCTCGCTATGACCTCCAATTAGGCATCGCTCACCTCAACCATGGTCTCCGCGGCAAAGAAGCAGACGCTGATGCTGAATTTGTATCCTCTCTTGCCAAAAAATTTGATTTGCCGTGTTATATTCAAAAACGAAACATCCGCCAGTTTCAGGCCGCCGGCAAGTTATCCCTGGAAGAAGCTGCCAGACGAGTACGATACACCTTTTATCATCAGGTGGCGGAAAAAAACGGGTTTAATAAAATTGCCCTGGGGCATCAGGCCAATGATAATGCCGAACACATGTTGATGTACCTCTTTCGCGTCAGCGGACCGCTTGGCCTTTCGGGAATACCGCCGATTCGGGATGGTAAGATTGTGAGGCCACTAATCCGCTTAACCACAAGTGAGATTAAAAACTACCTGGCGGTCACCGGTGCAGATTATGTCACAGACCGAACGAACACCGACCCACAATTCATCCGAAACCGAATACGTCACCAGTTGTTACCGATTTTAACAGCGTCCTACAATCCCAAACTGATTGTATCTTTGAACCGGCTTGCCGATATTATGCGGACTGAGGAGCAGTGGATGAATGACGCTATCAGGCCCATTTTTGATGCCGTGGTCGTCAGCAAAGAAGCCGGAAACTTGACCTTTTCGGCTCTGGATTTAAACAGAATTCAGCTGGCTGTCCGGCGGCGGATCATCAGAATGGCTGTTGAAGCGGTGAAGGGAGATTTAAGACGGATTAATTTCAACCACATTGAATCTTTACTAAAGCTTCTGGAAAAAGGACGGTCCTGCGGCCATCTTGACC
>CP070652.1:5010345-5026162 GCA_020354645.1 Deltaproteobacteria bacterium | reverse complement strand
TGTATTCGGTTCCGGATAAAAGGCGCTAAACTTTAGATTGATGTGTTTATCAGCTGCATCAATAACTGAAGCAACAGAAATAAAAAGAAGAACCATGGCAAAAATGAAAAAGTTCGCTTTTTTTGTAGACATCTTCTTTCTAATAAACATAACCGAACCTCCTTTATGTTATGGTTTCTGACTTTGACTGCGGATCCAGATTGACTTTAATTACTTATCTCTTTTTATATTGAGTGATGCGATTATGAGTTTAGTGGATATTTCCCATATTCGTGCGTCGCATCCACCCAGGCCTTGAAATTCTCATTTGAGGTAGTGCCGAGTATCTGGCAACTCGGTGCCATCATAACCCCCAGTCCGTCACCAATCCGCTCTATATTGTCTTTTACCTCTTCTCTTATCTTTTCTACCGGACCCTTATCAATATGATCGCCGTGAGTAATTATACAGGCCGGCTTGCCAAGTCTGTACACTACATTTTCCATGATCCACTCCGGAGGATGGTTCTCATCGAAGTGAAAGCCCTCAACACCGGCCTCCATCGCCAGTTCGATTAAGTAGCCATAACCTCTGGGAGTTTTCATGTTTCCGTGGATGTGCAGCCAGGTTCCCTGGTTAAACTCCTTTTTCACTGTTTCAACCACCCGGGCGATGTTTGATAGAGTGAACCGTTTATTCATCTCGGGACTTATCATCACCGCTCCAACAACCGAGGTAAGGAAGGTCGCACTGTTGGCGCCTGCCTCATACTGCGCACGGATCCAATCAATCGTAAAGTCCGTGGCCACACGGCACATCTCGTCAACCCATTCGGGATCCTCGGTCATATCCAGCATTAAGGCTTGATTCGGCCGGAAAAGAGTCATGGCCGCTGATGCGCCGACGACGTATATGGCAACCAGCGGCATTTCATCTCCCACTTCCTGTGAAACATTCTTGATCACCTCGAGAGCGCCCTTCATGCGCGGGTCGGTTTTTCTAAAATTAAAATGTGCCAGCCTTTTTTGAACTTTTTTCCAGTCCGCTTTCGTCTGAACGGGCTTCACTCCACCTGCGCAAATGCCACCGCCGAATTTTGTCGGAACATCAAATGAGCCTCCAAGCGGTGTAACCCCGAAACCACCATCCACATATGTAGGAATCGCAATATCATAACCAATATTTTTAATGCTCGCCAATACCGCCTCTGTAACCTTATCGGAATCATACCAATCGGGCCCGGTAACATCCGGCAACATAAGATCATGACCATAAATCATCTGGTTCTTCACCCGCGGCCATACGGGCATATAATCCGGAGCCTCTTTCTTACACACCGCTTGGAATCTTTCTTTTTTGTTCACTTCATCCTCCTTCACCTTTTTACATCAAATCATGCCTCAATTGGATATTTTCCATACTCGTGCGTGGCGGTCACCCAGGCTTTGAAGTAATCGTTTGGCGTGGCCGGAAGAACCTGGCAACTTGGCGCCATCATAATACCCAGTCCGTCGCCCACCTTCGAAATCTGAGTCCTTACCTCTTCAATTATTTTGTCCACCGGACCATTTGCAATTGTAGCGCCGTCCGTAATGATGCAGGCCGCTTTCCCAAGTTTCTCTACCACATTCTCCTTCACCCATTCTGCAGGGGTCTCTTCGTCTAAGCTAAAGCCATCAACGCCAGCCTGAGTCGCCAGCTTAATCAAATATTCATGCGCCTTGGGAGTCGTCATATTTCCATGAAGATGCAACCATGTCTGCTGGCCAAACTCTTTCTTGACCATTTCTACCACCCTGGCGATATTTTCCAAATTGAATCGTTCGCTCATCTCAGGATTCACCATTGCTGATGCAATGCCCTCCGCAATAAAAGCGACACTGTTAGCGCCAGCTTCATACTGCACCCGAATCCAATCCATTGACCAGTCCGTAGCAACACGGCACATTTCGTCAACCCATTCGGGATCTTCTATCATGTCCTCTAAGAAGGCTTCATCTGGCCGAAAAAGGAATAAGGCTGTTTGCGTACCGACCCCATAACAGGTGACCAAAGGAACCTCATCTCCAACTTCCTTAGACACGTTATCTATTACTTCAAGTGCACCCTTCATGCGGGGATCGGTTTTTCTGACATCGAAGTGTGCCATCATCTTTTGAACCTTCGGCCAATCCGCTTTGGTCATAACAGGCCGGTGGTTCGTATACATAACGGCAACGCCGAATTTATGGGGAATATTAAGAGTGCCCCCGAGGGGGGGGACGCCGAAACCTGGGTCCTGATACAGAGGAATAGCCAAGTCATAGCCAATATTCTTTATGCTAGCCAATACTGCGTCTGTAATCTTATCTGAATCATACCAATCCTGGCCAGTTACATCTGGCATCATGAGACCGTGACCATAAATCATCTGGGTCGTCACGCGCGGGAACACTGGCATGCAATCTGGAGCTCTCTTTTCACAAATTGCTTGGAATCTTTCTTTTGCATTCATTTTTTTTCCTATGATTTAACCTTCGATTGATATTGAATTGGATATTTTCCGTATTCATGCGTAGCGTCCACCCAGGCCTTGAAATTCTCATTTGCAGTGGCGGGAAGCACTTGACAACTCGGCGCCATCATGATGCCCTTCCCGTCTCCAATTCTGGCTATCTGATCCTTTACCTCTTCCCTAATCTTCTCTACGGGACCGCTTAGAATATGATCGCCATGGGTAATGATGCAGGCCGGTCTACCTAGCCGGTACACCACATTCTCCATAATCCACTCTGGGGGATGGTTCTCTTCGAAGTGAAAACCTTGAATGCCGGCTTGTGTCGCCAGCTTGATCAGATATTGATAGGCTTTCGGCGTTTTCATGTTTCCGTGGATGTGCAGCCAAGTTTCCTGATTGAATTCCTGCTTGACGGTTTCAACCACCCTGGCGATGTTTTCCAGGTTGAAGCGCTCAGACATCTCAGGACTCACCATAACTGTTCCGATAACCTCTGTAAGGAAAGTCACACTGTTTGCGCCCGCCTCGTATTGCGCCCGAATCCAGTCAATGGCAAAATCCGTAGCGGCGCGGCTCATCGCGTCAACCCAATTGGGATCTTCTATCATATCCTCCATAAGGGCCTCCACCGGCCTAAATAGGGACAAAGCCGCTGATGCGCCTACAGAAAAATTGGTAACCAGTGGCATCTCATCGCCTACCTCTTGCGCCACATTTTTGATTACCTCAAGGGCACCCTTCATTTGAACGTCCGTTGTTCTGACGTCAAAGTGCGTCAACTTCTTTTTAAGTTTCGGCCAGTCGGCTTTCGTTTGAATTGGCTTCTCGCCGCCGCAGCAGGTGCCAATGCCAAATTTAGTGGGAAGTTCAACCGCATCGCTAAATGGCGTAAATCCACATTCAACGTATGAAGGGATGGCGATATCGTAACCAACATTGCCGATGCTCGCCAATACCACTTCGGTTATTTTTTCAGTATCATACCAATCCTTCCCGATGACATCCGGCAGCATTAGGCCGTGGCCATAAATCATCTGGGTCGTCACAAATGGCCATACCGGCATATAGTCCGGTGCTTCTTTCCTACACACGGCTTGGAATCGTTCCTTTTTGTTCATCTTGCTTTTCCTTCCATACTACCGGCACTTTTAAATTGAACCGTTCGGAACTATCGAAACATTTAACTCCTGCGAAGCCATGCTGTCGGAATAGCCATGAGCTTTTACGCCTTCAGTTTCCGCATCCCTTGCCGCTTTCAATAATTTGGCCACCGGCGCTGAAACCCCGATATCGATAACATCAAAACCGCTCCCTTTGAGCAGCATGTCGATCAGATTCTTGCCAATATCATGAATGTCTCCATCCACCGTGCCAATGATCACCTAACCGGCAAGCGATCTTTCACCTGAAGCAAGCAAGGGCTCCAGATCTCCCAATGACTACTGTAGTGGATACTTTCCATATTCATGCGTTGCGTCCACCCAGGCCCTGAAGTTTTCATTTGAAGTGGCAGGGAGTATCTGACAGCTAGGTGCCATCATGATGCCCCGTCCATCGCCAACCCTTGAAATTTGTGTCTTTACATCTTCCCGTATCTTTTCGGGCGGACCTCGATGAATATGGTCGCCATGGGTTATGATACAAGCCGGCCGTCTGAGCTTCTCCACGACTTGCCCCTTGACCCACTCTGGAGGATGCCTCTCGTCAAAGTGAAATCCTTCCACACCGGCTTGGATCGCAAGTTTGATTAAATGCTGATATGCTTTGGGTGTCTTGAGGTTTCCGTGAATGTGAATCCAAGTCTCTTGATTGAATTCTTTCTTGATTGTTTCAACCATCCTGCAAAGGTAAGGGAAATTAAATCGATCAGCCATGTCAGGGCTCACCATTTCTAGTCCGATGCAGTCACCGGAAAAGTTCACACTGTTTGCACCTGCTTCATACTGGGCACGTATCCAATCAATGGCCCAGTCTGTGGCAAGATCGATCATCTCCTCAACCCACTCGGGATCTTCCGTCATATCCACCAAAAAGGCTTGTGTATCCCGAAAAAGTGTCAAAGCTGTTGAGGCAGGACCATTGGACGATGCGACAAGAGGTATCTCATCCCCCAACTCCTTGGACACATTTTTGATCACTTCAAGGGCACCCTTCATCCTGACATCTGATGTTCTGACATTATAATGCGCCATCATCTTTTGTACTTTCGGCCAATCGGCTTTCGTTTTAACCGGCTTGACACCGCCGCCGCACACACCGACGCCGAATTGAGTCGGAACTGCAAACGTACCGCCAACGGGTGGAAGCCCGAAGCCGCAATCCGTGTAAGTCGGAATGGCGACGTCATAACCGATGTTCTTTATGCTCGCCAGTACTGCCTCAGTCGCCTTCTCCGAATCATAGGAGTCCGGCCCCAAAACATCCGGTAACATTAAGCCGTGGCCATAAATCATTTGCGCCATCACAGAAGGCCATACGGGCATGCAGTCCGGCTCTCGCATTTCACGAACCGCTTGAAACCTTTCTTTTTTGGTCATTTTTGATCCCCCTTCTATTCACAGAGTTTTTAAACTATATTATTAGAAATATGGAAATTTATATTCTAAATATTTGCCTGGATAATTTCAAAAAAGTAGCTTTTGAATTATCCACGGTTCCGGTCACTTGGATTTTACATGGAGTAAATTAGTAATGGTTGGAAAGACGAATAAACTAAAATTATTTACCTACCGATCTCCAATTTCTAGGTTATTATAGGTTATTAGTAGACTCTTGACGAAATACCCATTCATCGAGATAACTATAACTCTGCAAGTATTTATGATCGATGTGCCCTCAACGAGTTCCAAAAGGAGGCGTGTAAAAACGAGGCGAACACACAGGCACTCAGCAAGATACCCGTCCTCTCTTGTTTCTGCTGCAAGTTTAATGCCAGCCCCTTAGCAAGCTTTGTTAACCTCAAAAAAACTTGGTTCCGCGGAACCAAATGGTTTAAGGGGTATGAAAATATTGTTTGAAGCTTCTATTGGTTAGATAAAATGCATAATTAAATAGTGCTTTTTGTAATAACCAAAATGAATTGTCAGAATGTTTCATAAAGCAAATAGCTTGAAACAAATTGTAACATTTGAAACATTCCGTCAATTAGAACTTTTAAAGCATTTTCATCCGAAATATAAATTTCTATATTTCTAAAATTATAGTTGACAAGCTCTATCATCACCAATACAGCATTCCGACTGAAGGAAATCTACGAGTTCCTGCAAAACGTCGAATTGGGGTACGCAGTATAGTGTGCGGCTTTCTCGAACCTGGCGGATTAATCCCGCCGAAACCAGCCGGTTGATATGATGGGACAGGGTGGAACCGGGAATACCGAGTTTGTTTTGGATTCGTCCCACCGATGCCCCTTGATAACCGATTCTCACCAGGTAGCGAAAAATTGAAAGACGGGTGTGGTGTCCTAGCTCTGCCAATCGTTTTGCTGCCAGTTCATTTTCCATGATTCAATGGATATTGATGTTTTGATCCTGTAGAGACTCCGGATCACCCAATGGCTACTGCAGTGGATACTTTCCATATTCATGCGTTGCGTCCACCCAGGCCTTTAAATTCTTATTCGAAGTGGCTGGAAGTATCTGATAGCTAAGTGCCACCATGATGCCCCGTCCATCGTCAATCTTTGAAAATTGTGTCTTTAGATCTTCACGCGGTTGGCAAAAATCTATTGGGAGTTTACCCGGACATTTCAGCCACAACAACTGCCACCGCTACTCTCAACTGCTGGAGTAGGACCACAGCAGGAGGTGCCACAGGCCGCAGCGGCGGTCGCCCCCTCTTGTTCCGACTGACGTAAGGCAGCGAACCAATTCTTAAGATTTGCCGGTAACTCTTCTACTGGTATTCGGTGCGAACCCTCCGGAAGGGGCTCCTTTTCCCCTGCGTAAACCTCCTTGAGTATGGCATCAACGATCATTCCTTTGGGTGCTGTATTGTAAATTTTCCCCTGATAATTCCATTCACGGCATAATACCCCACCATCTTCGACTACGCCACAAGAAGATTCACAGACGCTTTCCTGAAAATCTGCCTGCATGTCCCGTCCGTTGATCCGAATCGTAGGGGATGTGAGAAATCCCAGCTCGGCAGCTTGTGCCTCGGTTTCAACGAGAGTCTTGGTCAGTGTTAGTTCAATGCCGGATGTTTTCAGAATTTGGTTGGTGTCTCGAATGGCCTCGTATAGCGCGGTATCGGTCCCCAGGCATCGGTTGCATGTACTTAAGTCTATGTACAAATAGTCAACTTTCATTTCCCTTTTCTTATTTTCGCTCATCACAATCCCCCTTAATTTGTAATATTGTGCACATCCGTTTCTGCGTTATAGCCGTCTGCGTTTTAGTACACTCTACATATAAGACGGGATGTTGATTAAAAGGACTCAAAATTTCTTAATGAATTGATACGATATAGCCTATAATCGAATTTTTCTGCTTGTTAAAAAGTGGAGTGACGCCTACGAATTATAACAGATTGAATTATCAGGAATTATATAGATTTGTTTTTGATAAGGGTAATTACAAATGAAAAGTCAACCGATGCCGCGATGTCCCGACGAGTTTTGTAGTGAGAGATTCAACCACAGATTGAGTTTGTGTTGGCTGTATTCAATTCATGGTAATTATTTTCTTTTGGAGAAATGCTGGCAGTCCTCATTTTCTGAGACAGAACACGGTTATATTTAGAAAAAAAGTTGCCGGGTAATTTTTGCCCATGAATACTTTTGAGCACGGTAGGCGGCCTATTTACCCAATCGGCTCCTAAGCAAACCATTCTTTAAAAATATGTCTATCTTTTCCGCAAGGGTCGCTTCATTGCCTGAGGTAACCAGATAGCCGGTATGGCCGTCAATAATAGTGTTGCTGGGGCCCCACATTAGAAGCAATCATGGAAGGCCCAGATGCCATACACTCCAGGGCAACCATACCAAAAGATTATTTGAGTGATAGCAACACGCAGACCTCGAAAGCGTAATACAAAAAGTGGAGCTCGTTTTGTGGCTTAAGCCTGAGAGAGGTGACCATGGAATCGAGGCTCAGCCTTGAAGTAAGATCATCCAGTTTCTTCATCTACTCATTTGCGCCATTTCCGCCATTATCCAATTCCTCGCCAATGATTAAAAGATAGAGAGCTCTCGAAGATATTCTGGATTTCCCGATCAGGATAGCCAACATCTTCATGAGGCATTCCATCCCTTTGATAGGTGTAATCCTTCCCACAAAGAGAATGAACCTTTGGAAGGACAGTTTGAGATTATGTCGACATCTCTCCCGAGCCAGGTGTTTGAGGAGGTTCAGATCGACATCACGGGAAAACCTCGATTTTAGCGGGATCTGCCTCTGCGCCATAGTAATCCAACATGTGCCCCCGATCGACAGAACTGGAAGCGACAACAAGAGCAGAGAGGCCCATCATTTTATTTCAATGAAGATTCGAAGTGCCGTTTCCTTATATTCATAGTTTCAGGCAACCATGTTTTTCATCAGCGCAAGGGTATGAAAGATGAGGACAAGTGGGCTCTCAACTCCCGCTTAAGCTTCAGGCACGCGAGGCCGGAGAACCAGTAGTGGCTCTGAATAATTATATTATAATAGATGTCCTTGGTGCTGACAAATTCGGGGATTCCGCGCCAAAATTGGGGCAAATGAAAGCAGACCTGAGTTTTTCATAGGGGCCTCCGGATCGGTTGGAATATAGTTAACCCGCTCCCTATGGCTTAACAGAACTAATTTGTCAATCTTCGAATTTTTAGATCGTGTATAATATCGACTTCAATTCCCGGGGTGTCTAAATTGACGTCCCACTTCTCCAACATATACATTCCTACCACCTGTTTCTTTCCTTCCTAAGGCATCTATGGGGGCATGTATGGAAACTGATCATGGCAATCCTCATCAATAAATGTACTCCTCTCATCTTTTGGCTTTTTTTATCTGAAACTATTGAAATTCTTAGCTTCGAACCGATACTTATATGATTCGTTCCCTCTCAGAAAGTCGTAGTTTTTTTTCCTCTCTCGATGGCATCCCTGATCGAATGACTGATCAGAACCAATCAGGGCCCCAACGACCAAATTCGGAATACTATCCCGAATTATAGACGTAGACGATGTCCCTGTTTTTGAAATTAAAGAGAGTTGCCAACTTTGCACCGTCAGCTTACAGAAATAAGAGCTTTAACCATTCCTTTTACAAAAAAATCCGCGCCTTCTCTAAGAAAAGGCGTTTTTTTCCGGTTCGTACAAGCCATTCTTAGGACGCTGCTCTTTTTGTGAAGTTGCAGAAAGTATGTGATTTCTTCATAAACGGTTGCAGAATTAATGCTAGTTATTCTGAAGTTTTCGTCTTGCCGTTGATGCCTGTTGAATTTTGCGTCTGATTTCATGCCGGTCTTTCTTTTTCATTGCTGCAAGAAATTGGTCCCGGTTTGAGGTAAGCGTGGCTCCGGGATAAATTTCTTCTGTTGAAAGACGCGCTGGCAATTCTCTCTTTTCACAGGCGTTTATGAAGACGGTGAGAGAGGGTAAGACCGCCGGAATACATTCGAGATCTATAGCGTCAAAAAATGCTACAGTCTCATGGTATTGATGTTCATTTTCCGCCTTTACAATGTAGTCAAAGTAATCAGAGATCTCTGTACCGCCAATAGACTGAATATTTTTTTGAGTACTAATCTCCAAATGACAGAAAAGAAGTGCCATTCCAACGATTTTATTTCCAGTGTTTCGCAGGACAAGGAGGAAGAGTTTATTCGGAGGGCCGAAATGTTTCCACTATGGATGGTTCCACTCCCAGGTCTGATAAATGGTGTTGGTCATGCTACGGGCCAGCAGATCTTTCCATTCCCCTTTAAAGTTCATCAGATCTGAAGGGTTTTGATGAACTTGTAAGGTAAACTCATCATCCGTCATCGCGACCATCCAAATTCTATCAAAGCCCAACACTTCATAATCTGCACCCTTCCATCGATATGTTATTGAAAACCTTCTTCATATCTTTCACCTTAAAGGGTCACAAATCCGGAAAGACTTTGTCAGCAAAAGGGGGAGTAATCTGTTGCTTGTTTGATCACATCCTCTTTTTGGTTCTCACATTGGTTCTCACAACAATGAGGGCAGTAGAGCTGCCTACGGGGATAGTAGTCAAGGATATGCCGATAGCGATCAAACTCGAAATGGCAGCACGAAAAAAGCATCCTCCTCAAGCTTTCCCTTGCCCGTTGAACCCTTGATTTGGCTCCCGATACGGACAGCCTTAGCTTTTCGGCCATCTTCTTCTGGGTCAATCCTTCGTATTCTGTCAAAATGATGGCCTGTTTATATTTTTCAGGCAGGTTATCAATCATTGGTTTCACGCACAAGTTCGCAACTTCCTCGGTTCTGCTTACGTTTTCAGGAGGCACATATATGCGATTTTTAGGTACCTCCTCATGGGTCGCCATGGATTTTTGAAGCCGATAATAATCAACAACCACATTGCGCGTTATCTGGAAAACCCAGGCTCCGAGCTTATCCGCATCTCTAAGCTTATGGAGGTTTTCATGAATTTTGCAAAAAACCTCTTGCAGGAGGTCTTCCACGGCATCTTCGTCTCGAACACGCTTGCGAATATAGCCCTTTAATCCATTATTGAATCTTCCCCAGATTATGCTTGTGCCTATATCCAATTAACGCTTCCTTTTCATAATTCAGGTTTATTTTTTCAGTCAATTTACCCTTGCAACAATGCCAGCCATTAACCCCCTTTTTATACCACAAATAAGGCTATTCCGCGAAGACCACAAACCTTGACGCCCGTTTGGTACCCCAAGTTCAATTCACCATATGCGGTCTGAAGCTGCTTGGGTGTAGCCCTAAACGGTTCGGTTTCTCCTTGATGTCTGAATAAAGCGATTTCCCTTAAAGATATATCCTCAGTTACTCAGGGTAAATCGAAATAGAATTCTGCAAAGAGCTTGTTCAGGGTAGAAACGACTTTTCGAATCTGGCCGCATAAAATTGGGCCTTTCCTAAACCCGGAAGTATTCAGGCAGCTAACTTCCCTGGGGGCATATATCCAACCATCCTTTGATACGCGCGCATTTCCTTGTCCGTTACCAGCAAGATGATTATCATCTGAACCTGGAATGACAAGGGGTCAAGTTACCCCCGCTCTTGCGTCACCGACATTTTCATCGGGATTATATTGTGGTTGATGACCGCGGTCATGGTTTCGTTTGAAAATGTATCGGCATCCATCAATGTCGTGAGGGGGCACCCATCCTGATACCAGCAGACAAAAACGTACTTCCCCTCTGACTTTGTAAAAGCTTGGCTGCTTCGATTTCGGTTCCCACGCGATATTATCTCTTGTTGTCACACCTTCTTTAACGATAGTCAAAAGCTATTGAAACATCAAATTGGGCAGAAAAAGACTAATCTGTGGAAAAGCCACAAGGATTACAATAGTGATGAGGTCCATGACGAAAAACCAGCCGATCCCAGCAAAAATATCCCCTACAGTTGCATAATCCCCTGATACACTTTTTAGGATAAGGCAGTTGAAACCTATAGGGGGGGTAATCAGAGCCACTTCGATCATTTTTGTTACTAAAACACCAAACCAGATCGGATCAAAACCGAGTCCCATAACAATCGGAAAGAATAAGGGAATCGTGATGACGATTATACTTATAACACACAAACAGGTGCCTAAAACCAAATAAATGAAGAGCATTGCCAAAAGAATGACGTGGCGATTCGCGTTGAGTGATATTACAAAATTGGCGAGTGCGCTGGTAAGGCCTGTGGTCACTAAAAAAGTGGAAAAAACCATGGCCGCTGTGATAATGGCCAAAATCATACCTGTCGTGTGCGCGGTTTGCTCCATCGAAGATAAGATGCTTCTTTTGGTCAATTTTCTTTGAACAAGTCCAATAAGCAAAACGATGAAAGCGCCAACCGCTGAAGCCTCCGTAGGGGTGAAGATTCCGAGGTAAATTCCACCAATGACAATAATAAAAATGGCACCTACTATGTATACTTTTCGGATCGAGCGAAGCTTCTCTTTCCACGGGGTTGAGGGGCCCGGAGGAGCTAGCATGGGGTTGTGTTTTGCTCTCAGATAAATCATGGCCATATAAAGGCCAGCTGAGACAACACCCGGCACAATGCCGGCGATGAAAAGTCTTCCTATGGACTGTTCGGTCAAGATTCCATAGAGGACCATAGGAATACTCGGTGGTATGAGAATGCCCAGGGTTCCAGCCGCAGCTATACACCCCGTGGCCAAGCGAGGGCTGTAATCATACTTTCTCATTTCAGGAAGAGCGACAGAGCCCATTGTTGCAACGACCGCTGGACTGGAGCCGGATACGGAAGCAAAACCGGCACTCGTGGCCGTAACAGCCATGGCTAACCCTCCCGGGAGACGCGACAACCATCTATTTAAAGCCGTGAACATATCTCCGGCGGTCCCGGAATAAAACAGAGTCTGTCCCATAAACATAAAAAGAGGAATACATACGAGAATAAAACTGTTCAATTTGGTATAGGCCGTTAAAATCGTCAAAGTTATGGCAGGCCCCATTCCCCACAAAAAGGCAAAGCCCACAAACCCGGTAAAACCCATAGCAAAAGCAATAGGAACTCCAAGCGCGAGGAGAAAAAGCAAAACTGCAATTCCGGCAAATCCTACTAAAGTTTCCATTTATTGTTGCTCGGGTCCTTTCAGCGTCCGGCACAAAAAATTAACAAAGGAAATTAGAAGTTGCATAAAAAATAAGGACACGCCGATCAGAAGTAGAAATTTCACCAGAAACAAGGGAATCAATAGGTTTGTGCTAACCTCCGAATTTTTGTAGGCCTTGATGGCAAACCCAATGCCGCCATACATAATAGCGCCGAAAAAAATCAGTCCGGCTAACACCCCAAGGGCGCTAAAGGCAAATTGTAGCCTGCGCGAGAAACGCTCGAACAGCAAGTCAACGCAGATATGGCCACCATTGCCCCAACAGTGTGAGATTGCAAAAAACGCCGCTACCACTAACATGAGCGATACCAATTCGACGTTACCCGGAAGGCCGCTGCTAAACTTTCTTAGCGTCACGTCTACAACGGTGAGAAGCATCATCACGAGAATTATGCTTGCTGAGATGATTCCGGATATTCTCGCTACATATTCACTGGATTTTTGTAATCGCTTCCACAACGCGTGCCCCTCCTCTGGTCTCCCTCAATTTTGACCGAAAACCGTCGCCCATCTTTGAGATGGTATTCGGGTAACTGTCTCGTGGAGATTTTATTTATATTCTTTGGCGAATTTTTTCATCTGCTTCACTATCTTTTTGGCCGGCAACCCCCTCGCTTCATTTTTAGAAATCCAATTATCCCATATCGGGCTTAATGCCTTCTCCCAGCGAATCATCTCTTCTTTAGGTGGAGTGTAAATGTTTATACCTGCCTTTTTCCATGCGGCCAAGGCCTTTACTTCTTCTTGGTCATACAGACTGCCCGACTTTTGAGCAGCATCCGCACTAGCTTTAATGATCGCACTCTGGATTTCCTTGGGCAGACTATTCCATGTGTCAAGGTTCATGGTTAATACGATCGCCGCCGTAACCAGGTTGATATTGGTAACATGCTTAGCGATTTCATTCAGCTTGAAGGCCTTGGCTGCTGATAGCGGTATGGTCGCTCCATCAATGGTTCCCCTCTGAAGCGTAGTAAATACATCACCTCCCGATACGGCCACCGGTACAGCTCCAAAAGTCTCCAGCGCCATTTTTTGGGCGCCTCCGATGCTTCTGAATCTTAGGCCCTTCCAGTCCTCAAGCGTCTGAATCTGTTTCTTCACCAGAATAGGTACGTAGGGAGGCGCGGTCAAACCCCACAAAAGTTTTAGATTCTTAGCCTCAAACTCCGAATTAAAATGACCCAAACCTATTAATTCATTCAGCACCTTGGTTCCTTGGGTTGCACTCGAATAAGCCATAGGCAGATTATTCACGGTGATCAGGGGAAACTGCCCGGGGTAAAATGAAGGACCCATATTCCCCATTTCAACAATTCCGTCGCTTATCTTGCCTAAGGCATCCCACAGCGTCAGCAGCTGCATCCCGCCATAATAAGTTATCTTAAGCCTTCCTCCCGTACTGGTTTCCATATCCTGTATCCAGCTTTCCATGACGGAAGTCATAAGATGAGGTATGGGCCAGTGAGTGGCAAGCTTCAGCTTGATGACTTTTTGGGATTGCGGCAATGCTTCTTTTGGAGATAACCCGCCTACAAGCAAAACCACCATTAAAGCAATGATCCAAGAATCTAATCGTCTCATAACAAGTCTCCTTTACTTGATAGGTTGTACATCCAACCATTCGCCGAATTAAATCTTCCACATTTCAAAGCCTTGATGACTGCTTATATGAGTTCTCTAAAATCAGTTATATCTACCTTTCTAAGGATTTCTTAATCTCAGAGAAACGCCGAGACACTCAATGATTACTGGAGCGGATATTTACCATATTCATGAGATGCATCCACCCAAGCTTTGAAGTTTTCGTTAGATGTGGTATTCAGTATCTGACAGCTTGGCGCCATCATGACGCCTAAACCATCGCCAATCTGCGATATCTGTTCCTTCACTTCTCGCCTTATCTTTTCCACTGGACCATTTAGAATATTATCGCCATGGGTAATTATGCAGGCCGGTTTACCTAGCCTGTATACTACATTTTGCATAATCCACTCTGTAGGATGCTTTTCGTCAAAGTGAAAGCCCTGTATACCTGCTTGCATCGCTAGTTTAATTAAGTATTTATAAGCTTTAGGAGTTTTCATGTCGCCATGAATGTGTATCCAAGTCCCTTGATTGAATTCTTTCCTGACCGTTTCAACCACCCGGGCGATGTTTTCCAAGTTAAAGCGCTCGCTCATCTCAGGACTTATCAACGCTGTGCCAATAGCCTCTGAAATGAAGGCCGAACTGTTCGCGCCTGCTTCGTACTGGGCACGAATCCAATCAATGGCAAAGTCTGTGGCATCATGGCACATTTCTTCAACCCATTCTGGGTCCTCTACCATGTCCTCTATAAGATTTTTTGTCGGCCTTAGCAGGACCATCGCCGCCGATGTACCGACAGCGTACATCGGCACTAGCGCCATCTCATCCCCCACTTCCCGGGATACGTTCTTGATCACTTCAAGGGCACCCTTCATACGCGGATCGGCTGTTGTCACATCGCATGTCGCCAGCTTTTTTTTAATTTTCGGCCAATCGGCTTTCGTCTGAACTGGTTTTTCCTGATCTGGGGTCCCGACTGCCATGCCAAACTTAGTAGGAATACTGATTTTTCCGCCTAGGGCCGGAATCCCGAAAGCGATATCGATATACGAACCGATAGCCACGTCATAACCAACGTTCTTTATGCTAGCCAAAACCGCTTCCGTAATTTTGTCCGAATCGAACCAATCTGGGCCGGTAACTTCAGATATTTTAAGGCCCTGACCCCAGATCGTTTGAGCTTTCACCCGGGGAAAAACCGGCATGCAATCGGGAACTCTTTTTTCACATACGGCTTGAAATCTTTCTTTCTTATTCAATTAGTCCTCCTTTCACCTTCGGTACTTCTTTAGGGATTGCAGCTTTTGAAAAGCATCCAGAAACAAGCCGAACACTTTTCTGTTGAAAAACGAGTAAATAAAAAGGAAAGAATTTATAGGTGGCCAACCGAAATGATTGAGACGGAGATGAATTCGATTTCGAGTAATCTCGCTTATGAGAGGGATTAAGCAGCCAACCAACGCCACATTTCCTGCAATTCATATCTTATTTAAGTAAGCAACTGAAGCTCCCCTCAAGAGTCACGGAAAACCGTAACGTCATTCTCGAGAGTCGATTAATTACATTAAGCATAAAAAATGAAGACGAACGCAGCCAGGATTCACCTGTTATGATTACAACCCAAATCTACATATTTTTCTTTGCCTGGTATTTAATTTCTTGCCATACGAACCGGGTGCTCCGCACCCGGTTGCAAGTGCACCGTTGAAAGCACTGAAGTGCTTTTGCCTTTTCGGCTTATGGCCGAAAATTCAACCCACCCGCAGAGCGGGTGGTCGTTGACTTCCAAAAATGGATCTAAAAAACTATCCAGACGATGCTTTTCAGCCAATAGAATTTGCCTCCGAGAGCACGGAGACATGGTGTTTAAGTCTGTCTAAACCTCAATGGTTGTGAAGTCATTAGCTATTATTACTTCGCCGTCATAATATTTCTCCATCATTTTTTTAAACTCATCCTGATTCTC
>CP070652.1:5003364-5010245 GCA_020354645.1 Deltaproteobacteria bacterium | reverse complement strand
GTAGTGGCTCATGAAATATCTGAGAAAGGGAGAAGGGCCTTACCCGTCTCAGCCAATATTCGTCGCCTTTCGGAAATTGATGACTTGGTTAAAAAAGCAGTCAGTAGATTCGGTCGTATTGACATTCTGGTGAATAATGCCGGGATCAATATTCGAAAAATGCCCCAAGACTACCAGATTTCGGAGTGGGACGGGGTTCTCAAAGTCAACCTGCGCAGTGTATTCCTTTGTTCCCAGGCCGTTTATCCCGCAATGAAGAAAACCGGAGGCGGCAAAATTATCAACATCGGATCGATGACCTCCATCTTCGGCGGCGCCAAACTGGCCCCTTATGGAACCAGCAAAGGCGGCATCGTTCAGATGATGCGCAGTTTGGCTGTGGCATGGGCAACGGATAACATCCAGGTTAATGCCATTCTACCGGGTTGGATAAATACGGATCTTACCATACAAGCACGCAAAGAACTAAACGGACTCGACGAAAAAGTAAAGTCTCACACGCCGGTGAGACGGTGGGGTGAACCGCATGATCTGGCCGGGGCCGCGGTATTTCTGGCGAGTCCAGCCTCTGATTTTGTAACCGGTGTCGCATTACCGGTTGATGGTGGTTATTCGATAATGCTCTAACCCCATTTTGATAGGAGCTAGAATTGTCCTCCAGACGCATATTGCTTCCCCAACCCATTGAATCCGAAGCCGTCGACCTTTTAGAAAATTTGGGTTATGAAATTGTACTATCTAAAAATCCTGAACCGCTAACCGTTTCACCACTTCTGAAAGGCGTGCAGGCGATCATACTTAGAACCGGTTTAAAAATTACCCGGAAACTTATCAACCATGCAGATGATCTGTATATTATTTCCCGCACCGGTGCCGGATTGGATAACGTAGATTTGGAAGCAGCCACGGAAAGGGGAATTATTGTCACGTCCAATTTAGGAGTGAATACGAGCAGCGTTGTTGAACATGTCCTTTCACTGATGCTCGCACTGTCGAAGCAACTACCACTGCTGGATAAAGCGGTCCGCAACCAAAATTTTTCAATCCGATACCGGTACTTACCCAAGGACTTAAGAAATAAAACCCTCGGTGTAATGGGCTTTGGAAGAATCGGATCAGAGGTGGGACGCATCTGCCATCAACTGTTTCATATGCAAATAATCGCTTATGATCCTTATTTATCAGGCGACGACAAAAAATCATACAAAGGTTGGGTAAATTTCACCAGTATGCAAGATTTGTTTTCGCAAGCGGATGTTATTTCAATACATATTCCGTTGACCAAAGATACCCGTCACGCAATAGGTGTCCGTGAACTTTCCTTGATGAAATCTGAGGCCATTTTAATCAACACCTCACGGGGAGCTGTGGTTGATGAATCCGCACTTATAAAGGCACTTCGTGATAAAAAAATCACAGGCGCTGGATTGGACGTATTCGAAACAGAGCCTGTCAGTGGAGACAATCCCTTGCTAATCTTAGATAACGTCATCCTGACCCCGCATACGGCAGCGCTGACCCGAGAATGTGTGGTCAGCATGGCTGTCCAGGCAGCAAAATGCGTGATCGATGTTTTTAACGGCCAAGAACCGCCAAATGTCGCCAATCCTAAAGTCTTAAACCTAGATCGATGGAAACATCTCAGCAAAGTCAATGACCAGAACTTAGGAACTTCGCCCTAATTGGAATGTTGGAATGCTGGAATATTGGAAACATTAAATTACACATCACAATGACTAAGGTTTAAATGTCCGGGGTTCTAGGTTCAGGGTTCAAAGGTTCAGAGGTTCAAAACAAAATTTAAAAGATGGTTTCAGGTGTCGGGTGTCAGGTGTCAGAATTACGGAGTGTAGTGTCTGAAACCTGAAACCAAGAAAATGAACATAGAAATTCCGAGAAGTTAAATTAAGCAATAAACAAACTTTTGAAGTTAGGAGCTCTTAAGATGGAAAAGCGGCTAGCCGGAATATTTGCACCGAATACCACACCATTTCAAAACGAAGCAGTATTCATTGAGCAATTGAAAGAAAATATTCACAAATACAGCAAAACGTGTCTTTCCGGCTTCCTGGTGTTGGGTAGCAACGGAGAAAATAAGAGCCTGACTGATAATGAAAAACTAAACATCCTCGAAGCCGTCCTCGAAGAAAAAGACGACCATCAGCTGGTAATGGCCGGCACTGGCTTTGAGTCTACATCACAAACCATTGCCTTTTCCCAAAAGGCCGCGGAACTTGGTGCCGATTTCGTGTCGCTATTGACCCCATCCTATTTCAAGAAAAGGCTAACCGATGATGTCATGATCAAGTATTACTCGGACGTGGCCGAAGCCTTAACCATTCCGGTTCTCGTTTACAATGCACCGGGATTCACTGGTATGACGATAACGCCTAAAACCATCGAAACCATTTCCAAGCACCCAAATATCGTTGGCATGAAGGATACGTCCCCAGGGAACATCGGTCGATATCTGGAGGTTTGCGGGGACAATTTTGATGTTTTGGCGGGCACGATTAATACGCTTTTTATCGGATTGGCACTTGGCGCCTCAGGAGGTGTTGTATCCCTTGCAAACGCCTTCCCCCAACCATGTTGTGATTTGTACCAAAAGGTTGTTGACGGCGACTTTGAGGCAGCCCGAAAACTCCATTATACGCTCTACCGTCTGAACCATTCAGTGTCCGGAAGCTTTGGTGTTGCAGGAGTCAAGTTTGCCATGGAGGTAGCAGGTTATTACGGTGGGCCTCCTCGCCTTCCTTTATTTCCGCTCGATGATAATGATAAAAGGCAAATCAGCAATGCCATCGCGCAGGCGGGATTGATATAGGGATGCCTCATTTTCCTTCCAACGCATCCAGCGCCAACTTGGCCGCGCCGATGACTGCGGTCTCTCCCAATTGGATGAATGTAAAATCCTTAAACATTTTCTGCTTATATTGGGTATAGGCTTCACTGGCTCCACCCCCCACATGATATATATAGCGACTCAAAGGCACCTTTTTTTGCCATTCCAAAAGCCCTTCACTCTGAAAGGATACGATACTGTAAGCCAACGCCAAAAGGCAGTCCTCTCGGGTAGTATTCAGGGTAAGCCGGGTAAAGGCCCCGCTTTTTTGTCTGATACGATGCCGATCCCCGGACAAAAAGGGATGAAAACTGGCCTCCGGTTTTTGGCGGGAAGATAACACATCGGACAGATACTCGTTGTAAAATGCCTCTTTGGTCATCTCCTTACAGAAAGTCTTTCTGAACCACTCTACAGAAGCGCCTCCGGCACCGACCGTTCGCATGGCCAGCCAGCGGTCTGGATAGGCATGGGTTCTTAAAAGATGGTTTTTGGAAACCAGGGCTCGATCCAGACAAAGAACCATTATTTCGACCGTACCGGAAGTATTCATCAGCATTCCGGGTTCCGTAGCGCCAGCTCCTACCATCGCACAGGTCGTGTCGTTGGCGCCAATGACAACAGGGATGCTTTTGCACAAGCCGATTGAATCGGCAACCCTGCCGGAAAGTTCACCGACAACGGTGGTGGACATGGCCACTTCAGGGAGCTTCTCTCTTTCAATTTGGGTAGCCTGGAGCAGGCCGTCGTCCCAATCGGTATATGCAACCGTGTTGTAAAGACCTGTAAACGAAGCATTGGAGGGATCTATGACAAAACGTCCTGCCAGGCGTTTCACAAAAAACGTTACAACATGACCAAAAGTAACATCCTTGCGACCATAAATAGAAGGCTCATGGTCCCTTATCCACAGTAAGCTAGTGAGTGAAATTCCCCCGGGAATTGGCAGATTACCTGCACTCCGGAGAAACTTTTCCTCCCCGATACGCTCCAGGGCCCAAACGGCCTGGCGATAACTTCTGCGATCCAAATGCAGAATGACAGGATATAACGGGTCCCCATCGGCACCTAACGGTACCAGTGACGGACACAGGGTGGAGAGAGAAATGGCGTCTACCTGTTTTTTTCGTTTTAACCTGGAACAGCTGTCGATAAATGCTCTCCAGAGAATCTCAGCCTCGATCTCGACCTTGTTTTTCGATTTGATCCGAGGAGAATAAAATACCTGGGCTTTTTCAAGAATGGATAAATTGCGGTCCACAATACATGTTTTAAGAGACTGGGTACCAACGTCGATGGCTAGGATGTAGCTCATAATCTAAAAGGTTTCAGGTGTCGGGTGTCAGGCTCAAGGGTTCAGGGTTTAGGTCCTCTCGAATTCGGAATGCGGAATTAAAAAAAACATAATAAGACGCACGGTCAAAGGCTTTTCGATTTCGGCTTTCGGATTGAAAGTTATCATAACTTAGGAATTTAGGAATTAAAAGCATAGAACAAATTCTCTTTCTTCAATTCTCTAATCCCTAAATTCCTTTCTCCATTTTTCCGCATTCCACATTCCGAATTGGAACCTGACACCTGACACCAGGGTGGTCATTATTTATTCTGTTGCCACCATTTCATCCATGCTTCCGGGTCTTTGCCAAAGTCTTGGCCGGTTCTTTTTTTCAGCGACAATGCGGCGTTTTTCTTCACACCGTGGCTTTCGTCTTTGAGGGCTTCAATCAAGGGTTCGATAACACGTGGATCGTCTATCATGCCCAGTGACCGGGCCGCCGTCATACGGACATACGAATTTTCATCTTTCAAGGCTGTGCTCAGAGGCCCTATTGCACGGGGATCTTTCGTTTCCCCCAGAGCCGCCGCCGCATCCCATCGAATCTGCCAGGATTCATTCTTTAAATCTTTAATTAACCGCTCAACTTCATCTGAACCGATCGCCTGATCGATTATGGATACTGTACAAACAGAGAGGGTAACGCCCATTATGACCAATTGGATTATAATTGTTTTCAACTTATTAATCATTTTTCCCCTCCTTTCGCTACCTGTAGTATCAGGTAATGATGTGATACTGTGTATGGTTGCCCCTGGATATGGATTTTCAGTACCAAGAACTTCACCCAAGAACAAGTAAAACCATCTGGGTTGCCAGCCCAATCTGTATGGGGTAATACCGTGAACTTTAAATCTCATTTCCGTGCGAATTAATCAAACTTTATCAACATTGTTCACGGAAACCCGGTAAAAAGGCGAATTTGCCGTGGGAATCATTACATATCCCAGGGGTATGAAATTGTTAACGATTTTGTTGTAAAACTACTTGACATGGAAGTTGAAAAAGAATAGGAATTGATGCATTGGTCGGACCATCTGTCCATGTTTTGTTCTCACACAGAATTCCACAGGTAACCCATCTCCATTGAGTATAAAGTTTGTGTCGATTGAAAGTCAACCAAGCAAAAGTGTCGGACTTAGATTATACATTTACATAACCATTTGTATTTAAATTCTTATTTATCATATCTTATAGAATTGCTTCAAGGTGGATAAAAGGGGACCCATTGGGTCACCATGGCCAGCCTCCAACCGCAAACATTCAGGAGGTTAGAAATTTAATGAACTAACCTATACACAAAAGGAGGGAATAAAGATGGCAAAAATCACTAGAAGACAATTTATGAAAGGAGTAGTTGCCGGAGGGGCTGCAGTGGCTTCAACGATGGCCGTTCCTGGAGTGGTTCGCAAGGCGTTTACCGCCAAGCCAAGCCTAAACATCGCGCTCTGGAACCACTGGATCCCCGGCGCGGCCGATGTCCACACGGCAATTGTTAATGAGTGGGCTGTAAAAAACAATGTCGAGGTTAAGGTCGACCTGGTCGGCCCTCAGGTTCGGGATATCCGGACAATTGCAGCGGCCGAATCGCGGGCGCGCACCGGACACGACATCATAGCGCTGGGTCCTTTTGATTCCTGGGCTTTTTACAAGCAATGTGAACCGTTAAACGACGTGGCGGATTATCTCGAAAAAAAATACGGAAAATTCGACACCCTCGGCACTTACCTGTCTTATTCGCAAGAGGACAAGGCCTGGTATGCCATTCCCGCCCCCATCGGTTCCCACAGTTATCCATTGGTCTCACGCACAGATTACTTCATGAAGTATGCGGATGTTGATTTGGTGGACATATTCCCGGCTGATGTAAACGATCGCGAAGCCAGCAAGGTGGATGCCTGGAACTATGATGCGTTCCTGAAAGCCGCCAAAAAGCTCCACGCAGCAGGTTATCCGTTCGGGGCTGCCATCAGCGAAACCAGCGACGCAATGGATTGGCTCGGTCCGCTGTTGCTGTCTTTTGGCTCCCAGCCCATGGACAGAGACGGCAACATCACCATCGAATCCGACGGCACCATGGCCGCCCTTGAGTATTTGAAAGAGCTGACTCAATACATGCCCGAGGAGGATTACGGCTCGGACGATGCATCCAACAACCGTTGTATCATCTCCGGTAAGGGCTCTGCGATTCAGAATCCGCCCAGCGCCTGGAGCGTGGCCAAGAGGACCCAGCCATTAAATGCCGGCTGGATGTGGCACCATGACTGCCCTAAAGGTCCTGAGGGACGCTTCCGTGGGGCACTCTTTTATAATTTTATTCTGTGGGAATGGTGTAAGGAGAAAAAAGCAGCCAAGGAGCTTCTGACCTACCTCCTGGAAAAACCGCAGCAGTGGAAGATGCTCACCGCCGCTCAGGGCTATGACATGCCGCAGCTCACACCCATGTATGAACATCCGGTCTGGGTGCAGGAGGGACCGCCTCCGGGAGGCGTTTACAACTATGTCATCCGAGGTGATGAACAACTTGTGGTGGGCGGCTATCCGTCCCATCCCATCGCCGGCCAAGCTATTTACAGCCAGTCCATCCTGGCGGTCATGGTAGCCAAGGCAACCACCGGCGAAATGTCACCCAAAGACGCCATGAAGTGGTGTGCTTCGGAACTTGAGATGGTTGCCGGATAATCAAATTTCTCATTCACT
>CP070652.1:4999305-5003264 GCA_020354645.1 Deltaproteobacteria bacterium | reverse complement strand
TCCCTTTTCACTTGGTCTAAAACGTATTTTGATCAATTTAAGGCTCGCTCCAGGCGCATAGAAAACTCGCCCTGCGGACTTGTTTCAGAAATTTAACCGATTTGCAGTTTTCTACCTGAATTAGTATTACCATTATTGTCTGTAAAAGATGAATTTGTACCCTGCGAAGTACAAACAGTTTTTGTTCGGCCAGATTGTCTCGTGGAGGCTCGTAACAGGGGTCGACCGAACAAAATGTCTGTGTTTGTCAGGGTGTGTCTGCGGTTAATAAATTAATGATATGACTGACATACTCCTCATACAACCGCCCATCAGAGATTTTTATCTCACTGCCAAAAGAACCATTCCTTACGGATTGACCTCTATTGCTGCGGCTTTGATTAAAGAGGGGTTTGCGGTTGAAGTCCTGGACGGCCTGGCGACATCCAGGTCACGAATCATCGGTATGCCCCCGGAAATGGCGCATTTGCGTGAATACTATTTTGAAACCGATCGATCCCCTTTTGGGCTGTTTAATCATTACAAACATTTCGGGTACAGCTTTGAGCACTTGGGGCAAATGGCCCGCAAATCCGGTGCCCTTCTGGTGGGGATTTCTTCACTTTTTACAGCGTATGCCAATGATGCGATTAAAATGGCAGAATCCATAAAAGGGTATCTTCCGGATTGCAAAATAGTTCTCGGTGGTCATCATCCGACAGCCATACCGGAAAAGGCCATGGAATCCAGCGCCATCGATTTTGTGTTACGCGGGGATGGAGAAATTTCCCTGCCTTCTCTGGCCAAAGCACTTAAAAACGGCTCGCCCCTTGAGGCAGTCCCCGGTATTGCCTTTCGGAAACAGGATGGCTCCATCCAAATCAGTGAGCCTGCCCGCGTAAAAAATCCGGACCGATTGCCATTACCGGCCGTTCATCTATTGAGGCATCATTATTACCGCAGAGGCAAGCAGAGAAGCATGGTGATCGTAGCAACCAGAGGCTGTCCCATGTCATGTTCTTACTGTTGCCTGAGAAAAACCCTTTACAGAAAGCGCCGGGTACAATCCGTTATTGATGAAATTGAGACGGCCGTTGAGCAATTCAAGGTGGGTTTTATCGATTTTGAAGATGAAAACCTCTCGCTGGATCGGCACTGGTTTTTGAATTTGCTATCTGAGCTCGGCGAACGTTTCGCCGGCTACGGACTTGAACTACGGGCCATGAACGGGCTTTATCCCCCTTCTTTGGACGAGGAAATTATCGGCGCCATGCAAAAAGCCGGTTTTAAAGCCCTCAATCTTTCGCTCTGTTCCACATCCAAATATCATCTTAAGCGCTTCGGGAGAACCGATGTCACAGAGGCTTTTGACAACGCGCTTGATTGGGCCGAAAAATACGGCCTCGAAGCCGTTGGGTATGTCATTGCCGGCGGTCCATTTCAAAGCGCTGGGGATTCAGCATCGGATCTTCTCTTTCTGGCCCATAGAAGAGTGCTGGTCGGTCTTTCGATATTTTATCCGGCACCGGGAAGCCCCGATTTTGAGTTGTGCCAAAATCTTGGCATTCTGCCGGACACCTTTTCTTTGATGCGATCAAGCGCCCTGCCGTTATCTCATGTCACCAGCCGTTCAGAATCGATTACTCTACTCAGGCTGGCAAGAATCCTGAATTTTATGAAGCTGCTTTTGGACCAGGGTCAGAAGATACCCGAACCGGCCTCGATAAAAGGAACGGTAAGGATCAATTGTAAAGATGAAATCGAAACGGGTAAACAACTGCTGCGCTGGTTTTTACATGACGGCCAGATCAGGGGAGTAAGGCCAAACGGGGAAATTTTCACACACAAGATTTCCGCCAGGCTTACAAAACTGTTTATACAGGGTTTAAAGCAAATTCGGATCAGGGGAGTTAAAAGCACGGTGGTTGGAACTGAGTTAGGATAAGCTAAAAGCCGACACGTAAGGAATTGAGGTATCGAGGATTTTTTCCACCCAACCCGTGATACTCGCGGAATGAATTATCAGCTACAATATATTCCTTGACCTGCATGAACTCATTTTGTAACCAGATACGATCTGACAAAACTTTAATAGGAAAATGTTTTATATCCGTTCAGGAGGTGTTAGATAGCTGCGGGATCGTTGACCGGGTTGCCTGAAATCGCATTGCAGCGTGTTTCGAGTGATTCTTTGCGAAGTGAAGGATAAGCGGCCTGAACTGTTTGAGCCCAGTGGGCGAGTTTTCAGGCCGCCCGTAGCGAGCTTTAGAATCACCGAAAGACGCACTGCACGCGGTTGTGGGGAATCCGGTCAACGATCCTGGATAGGTCGACTCCCTGAATGGGCACAATATTTTCCCAAAGTGTAAAAACAATGAAGCACGAAAATAAAAAGGTCACCCTGTTCATCCAATGCCTCATCGACAGCATGTACCCGGAGGTCGGTGAGGCCATGGTCAAGATTTTTCGCAAATTGAATATCGCCATGGACTGCCCACTTGATCAGACTTGCTGCGGGCAGCCGGCTTTCAATGCCGGATATCATCGGGAAGCCAGGACAGCAGCCCGGCGATTTATCAAAATTTTTGAAAATGCCGAAAACATAGTCTGCCCGTCCGGTTCATGTGTACATATGGTAAGACACCACTATCCGGAACTATTCAAAGACCGGCCCGAATGGCTGGCACGCACAAATAATGTAACACAAAAAATTTTTGAATTTAGCGAGTACCTGGTTGACCAGCTCGGCGTGGAGGATCTGGACGCTTCTTTTAACGGCAGGATTACCTACCACGACTCGTGTCAGCCGCTTCGAGGTCTCGGCATCCAAAAACAGCCCCGCAAACTTATCAGCAACGTCCGGAAGGCTGAATTCATAGAGATGAAAAATTCAGACATTTGCTGCGGGTTTGGCGGATCTTTCTCCGTCAAGTACCCGGAAATATCAACGGCCATCCTCGAAGACAAGGTGAAAAACATTATCGACTCGGGTGCGAATGCGGTCGTGGGGGTCGATATGAGCTGCCTTATGAATATTCAGGGATTGTTAAATCGCAAACAATCTCCAATCAAAGTCATGCATATTGCGCAGCTGCTTGCTGGACAATGAATAAAATACGGGAATCAAACGAATGTCAGAAATAAGTACCGAACTGTATAAAAGTGAAGCCCGAAAAGCCCTTAAAGATAGCGGTTTGCTGAAAGCACTGGCTGGGATGCAGGAGCGCTTGAGCAAAGGCACAGCCCTGGCCTATCAGAGCCTTCCCGAAGGACCGGAACTGCGTTTAAAAGGTCACGATATTCGCATGCACGCTGTGGAGAATCTGGATATTCTTCTGGAAGCGCTGTCTGAAAATCTTCAAAAGAACGGCGGCCAGGTCTATTTCGCAGAAGATGCCCAGGCAGCCGTAAACCACTGCCTAAAAATTGCCCGGCAGCACAACGTAAAAACCGTGGTGAAGGGAAAATCCATGGTGACCGAGGAAATCGGTCTGAACAGGGCGCTCACGGCGGCCGGTATCGAAGTCTCCGAAACGGATCTGGGTGAATTCATCGTGCAGCTGGCCGGTGAATTACCATCACACATCATTGCACCGGCTATCCACAAAACCAGAGACCAAGTCGGTCGACTTTTTGCTGAGAAACTGGGGATTCCCTACACCAACGATCCACCGGCATTGACCCAAGCCGCCCGAAAGGCCTTACGCCAGAAATTCCTCACAGCCGACATGGGTGTTTCGGGATGCAACCTGGCATGTGCGGAAACCGGACACATCACAACCGTCTCCAATGAGGGTAACATCCGTATGGTTACAACCCTTCCCAGAATTCATGTGGCCTTCATGGGGATGGAAAGAGGGGTGGCCCGGCTGGAAGACCACGATATACTCTTCAGGTTACTGGCCAGCGGGGCTGCTGCCCAGCATATGGCGGGGTACATCAGTTATATCGGCGGTCCACGGCTGCCCGGCCAGGTTGAC
>CP070652.1:4996127-4999205 GCA_020354645.1 Deltaproteobacteria bacterium | reverse complement strand
CCCTTCTATTTATTCGTAGAGGGCCGATGAATATAGCCAAAAAGCCAGCCGACCGCTTAGGATTCTATTATGGCTGGATCGTTGTGGCGGTAGCCTTGATATCCATGGCCTTCTGGATGGGAATCCGAACCGGCTTCTCGGTTTTCTATGTTGCCCTATTGGAAGATTTTCACTGGCATCGTGGGATTTCGGCCGGCGTGCAATCGCTGGCCCTTATCACCTATACCATTCTGTCTCCCGTGGCAGGTGGTTTGATTGATCGTTTCGGGCCCCGTCGTGTGGTCTTGCCGGGCATATTGGTCCTTACTTCGGGATTGATGCATTGCAGTACGATTGAAACCCTAGCCCAATTCTATCTTTTTTACGGAGCGGTTATGGGGGCCGAGGTAACCTGTATCGGCATCATTACTTATTCTGCCAACCTGGCCCACTGGTTTGAAAAAAAACGAGGAATTGCCAGTGGCATAGCGGTTTCCGGAATGTGGCTGGGAACTTTTCTCTTGGTTCCCCTGTCCCAAAGCCTCATTACAATGTGGGGCCGGCGAATGACCTTTTTTATTAACGGCGCCTTGGTTTGATCATTTTATTTCCGGCCAACGCCCTGTTTCTGAGACACAAACCCCGGCAAGTCGATCAATATCCTGATGGCATAAAGCAAAATATGCTGCCTACCGAACCACGGTCAGGCGATATCCCCGACAGCAGGCCGTCAGCCGAATGGTCCATTAAAAGGGCTACGCGTTCCGGCCGTTTTTGGGCCTTGATTATTTTCCCCTTTTTGGCGGTTATCGGGATTTACATAATCCTGGTTCACAATGTTAAATTTCTGGTTGATCAAGGCGTCGATAAAATGACGGCGGCGCTCATCTTTGCCATGGTCGGCGTCATATCTTCGGTCTTTCGTGTTTTCTGGGGATGGCCCTCAGATCGCATCGGTCGGGAATTGACATACACTATGGGAATAATTTGCGCTTGCCTGGGTGTAAGTTGCCTGCTTCTATTTGAAGCCTCGGGGTTCAGGCAGCTTACGTACACGTTCTCTATCCTGCTCGGCATCGGTTGGGCTGCAACGGCGCCGATGTTTATGGCTGCGGCTGCGGATCTTTTCAAGGGGAAGATTTTTGGTCTTATGTATGGCTTTGTAAAGGCCGGGATTGGGATTGCAGGTGCCCTCGGCGTCTGGGTGTCGGGATTTATCTTTGACAAAACCCGCCGCTATAATATGGCCTTTGTCCTTGTGATCGTCGTCTTACTATTGTCCTGCGCGTTTATCTGGATAGCGGCCCCCCGTAAAGTCGGGCTCGAAAATATTCAGACGCCTTAGTGAAGCTCCCCGACCTGAAAGACGGGGCTTACAGGAATCAGCCTCCGTGTTGGGAATTACTGAAAGCTTAGGCCGACAGCATCAAAAAAGCAAGCAAAAATCTGAATATGCATTGGCACTGACCAAGATTTAATCATACAAAAATCAAATAACCGTCAAGAGCAAATCTGACAAGCTCACAATTTATTGGATGATATGTATGATATCAAAAGTTTTTGGAGGTAGAAAAAAACTTGGTTATGTTGGAGATATCAGCAATTTTGAAACGTCAGAATTATTGCAGATATCATGCAGATAGCTGCAATTCAAAATACTTTTAACCACTAATATGTGGTCAGATAAAACAGGTAAGATTTTAACACTTCATATGCAATGACTTGGATTTACATTCAATCCCCTTTATTTCATCCCTGCCTTGCGCCAACCGTCAACAAAAAGGTCGACATCTGAAGGATTCTTAAGTTTCAAATCACCTCCCAAAGAACGCAACCGTGAACGCCGTGGCTCTTTTTCCCTGAGTTTAGCGAGTGCAGCCTTAGCTTCCTGCTCACGGCCTAAATGTCCGTATGCTGCCCCAAGATACCACAATGGCAAGAAATTTTCAGGGTTATGTGTTAGGGCTTTTTCGCACAAAGTCGCTGCCTCTTCAAATTGTTCCATATGGAAGTAAGCCATACAAAGGTTAAAATTTCCAATAGTTACTCCATAGAAAGGATCGAGCCGCATTGCTCTTTTTATTGAGACAACAGCCTCCCTATGTCTACCAGCAAATATCAACGCCAGACCCATTGCCAAATGGGAACGGGGGTCGTTTGGATCAAGCGCAATGGCTCGCTGTGCCGCAGTAATAGCCTCGTCGTGTTCTGCCCGCACGATATGCCATTCAGTAGCTACTTGATAAGCGAGAGGTGTCGGGTTGTTCATGGCTATTTCTAAGTATTTGTCCGCCCGACGGAAAGCCTCTCTTTTGTTTACACCCAATGGCAGTGCCCACGAGCGTCCTCTTTGAAAGCTTTCCCAATAGACCGAGGCTAACGCTGCATAAGACAGCCAATAGTTTCGATCCAACTCTATAGCTGTTTCAAAAAAGGAAACTGCTTTTACGAAATCATCAGGGGTAAACCTCCTATAATACTTCCAGCCTTGCATAAAGGTGTCGTACGCTTCAATACTATCAGTCTCTTTGCTGGCAACATTTTCTTGTTCACTGCCTGTCAATGTCAAGGCCAGTGATTTGACAATTTTCTGGGTTATCTTGTCCTGTAAGGAAAATATCTTCTCCATCTGCTCATCATAGCGCTCCGCCCACAAGTGACCACCGGTTGTCGCATCAAGAAGCTGGGCATTGATCCGCACCATATTTTCGTCCCGTCGTACACTCCCTTCTAAAACATAACGCACGCCTAATTCTTCTGCGACTTGCCGAATCTTAACGGGCTTTTCTTTATAGGTGAAGGCCGAGTTACGGGCGACAACAAAAAGTCCCGAGATCTTAGACAGGTCAGTAATAAGATCATCAGTCATGCCGTCACTGAAGTATTCATGCTCAGGATCATCACTCATATTAACGAAAGGCAGCACAGCAATAGATGGTCTATCAGGCAGAGGAAAAGCCATCTTCTCCACAGAGGCTGTTTCTATTGGAGGCTGGGTAGGGCGCACAAAAAAGTACCAGATCCCCACAGCAACCGCTAACACAAATACCACAACCGCCCCGATAACAATTGGTAATCGTCTTTTTGGTGCTGGTTTTT
>CP070652.1:4990749-4996027 GCA_020354645.1 Deltaproteobacteria bacterium | reverse complement strand
GGCTGTTGCCCAAATCCTTTTGAACGGTCATTAAAACTTTTTTGCTCATCAATCTTGGCCAAGTGGAAGATAAGCGCTTTGAACTGTCTGAGCCCGCGGGCGAGTTTTCAAAGCGCCTGGAACAAGCCTTAGATTGATCAACAGACGTTTCAGACAAAGTGAAAAGGGATTTGGGCAACAGCCCGTGAAAACCTGACCCCTTTGTTTTAAACTGCAGAGGGCCACAGGGTTAAGCGATCGCCTTCTTTTTCATACCCGAGTTTGAGAAACTGTTTGACGAGTTTATGGGTTGCTGCCCCCTGATGGTCAATTTGACTGATTTCTATGCGGTTTTTGGGCCGCAGCAGTGACGGCAATTTCAGCCAGTCACCGAACAGCCGTGCGGTGATTGCAAAATCATTGTCCTGCATATCAGCGATGCTTGATAGTCGTTGAAAGAAATTTTCAGCATATAAAACGGGGCGACCGTCCAAAAAGGCAAGGTGATTTGAAGGGGAGCGTATAATTTTCAAGGGGTCACCGGTAGTATCTGTTAACTCCCAATCTACCATCCCGCCATAGGGCAAAGCCGGATCAAGGCTGCTGAGCAGAACCGGCTGATCTCCGGTAGACAATTGCTCATTGTGTATTTTTTCAAGTAAATCCAAAGCTTCCGGAAGCGCAAACTGAACACCGGACAGTCCTTCCACAAAATAACCCCGGCGAATCTCTCCCTGCCATTCCAGACGTTTTAGACATTGAAAGATCGTATACCAGGGCAGCAATCCGAATTCACGACGATAAAACTCTTTTACCAGAATTCCATAGCGCTGCAACAATAACCGCGCCTGGGCCACGGTACGCTCCGGTGTGCTTAGCAGTTTTCCCATGACGGCAAAGGAAGTCGTCAAAAACCAGCGGCCATCCCTTATTCGGGTTTGCTCCTGCACCATTTTGCGAATAGCGGAACCCATCGCTCGCTGCGGAACCTTTTTGAGTAAATGCTGCCGGGTTTTTTTGACCATGCGGGTATTGGCTGGCCCCTTGTTGTAAGCTGATTGAAGTACCATTAGGAAGGTCTCATAATTTTCACAGCTCACCAGCCCTTTATCGGCTAATTCCCCCAGGGCAGCTTGTAGCTGCAGAAACGATAACCCGGTTCCCATTTCAATATCTCGAACATAGCTTGCGCCGTTTTCTATTAAAAACGCAAACACGGTTTGGGCCTCCCCGCGCAGTTGTTCGGATTCAGCCAACAGGGCATCTCGATCGGCAAATATGCTGCCATCACCGCGCAGCCGAAATTGGATGGATCGTCTACCGGCATCTTTGGTTTTGCCGGCAAACACAATAATTTCCCCGTTTGAAATCAACGCATTCAGTTCAGCCAGTTTTTCAATCCATGACGTTTGACCGGGTTTCCGAAAGCGGCTGGTGAGGATATTGCGCTCAAAAAAATATAGTGGAAATCTCAGCCCGCGGTATTGCTGAACACATTCCAGCAGGGATTGTCCCGGCTTATTGATGCGATGCCATTCAAACAAAAATCGATTAAAAGTCGTACGGTTTGCCGGGGCTTGTACGCTGCGGCGACCGGCAACGGCCATGCGGTAAAGCTGTATGAAGTTTTGCCGGTCGCACCATTGCGTTGTTTTCTGACCGGCAATGAGTTGCCCGTGCACCCCTTTTTTTGTTGCTCAAGCAGTTGCAAAGCTTTCTGGACAACTTGCCGGGGGATCTTTAAATCTGTTTGTATCCGATTTAAGTCAACAGGTCCCCGGCTGCTTAAGTAAAGCTGGACGCGATGCAAATTTGTTAACTGCTCTAATGACGCCTTTTTGTCCGAAACCATATTGGAAGCCGCCCATAATTTCATACTTCGGCCGTTTTGTCGCCTGCGGATTAAACGGATGCGTCGGGTTTGCTTCAATTCAGTTAACCAGGGTTCGGGATTCTCCTTGCAGCGCCTGAGTAATTGCACCTCCTCAAGGGGGCCGAGGGTTTCGATAATTTCAAACACATCTTCAGCCGACGCAGCCTTAAATTCCGGTGCCAGATATTGCCATCGCATTTCGGCCTGCTGGATTAGGGCCGGGGTGACGATAGCCGGTATATTCTCTTGATCTAATATATCGGCCAAAACCTGCCTGCTGGTTGCGGATACTCTTTCAGGCTGGCGGGTTTTGTCCTGTTCATATAAATGGGTGGCCACGAACTTAAACATTATATTAGCGGCCATCGGCGAGGGGTAGGGGCTGTCCGCATAACGAATATAAATCCGGCCCTGGTGCAGAGAATTGATGATTTTTTTCAGTGCCGGTAAATCAAAGACATCCTGCAGACATTCCCGAAACGTTTCGATGATGACGGGAAATTCCTGATATTGCTGCACCGCCTGCAACAGATCGGCCGCTCGCAAGCGCTGCACCCAAAGGGGGATTCGCTTATTGGGTTGCGATCTCGGCAACAGCAGGGACCGGGCCGCGTTATAGCGAAACTGTACTGCAAAAATCGGGCTTGCGGGAAGGGCCGAAATCAAATTTTCTTCGATGTCTTGCGCCGTCAGCTTCAATAGACTATCGATCGGTGGCGGCTCGGTGATGCCCGGCAACCGTAACATGATGCCGTCGTCATCAAACGAGTATTGAATCATCGTTTGCCATTGGCGTTCGAGCGCCGCCGCCAGCACCACAGCCCAGGCGCCATTTACCCGGGCACCGATGGGTGCATGTATAAATATGACCGGCTGTCCGTCGGCCGTTACCGTGGTCTCCACCACAAACTGCCTATCGGTAGGTAGCGCCTGAATATGATCCCGCTGTCGCTGGATATATTGGACTAAATTTGCAGCCGTTTTGCTGTCGGCTGCATAGTTTACGGTCAGCCAATCGATGGCAGTTCCCGCATTGATATGTTCCAGCAATTCTTGGCGAAATTGGCCGATTTTTTTTGATGTGAAATAGTCGCGAAACAGCGTATCTCCCTTCCAAAAAGGTGCTTTCGGTTTGATGGCCGCAACGGGGGTTACTATAATTCGGCTATGCATAATGCTGTCAATGCGCCATTCACTGTTTCCCAGGAAAAAAGTCTCGCCCACACGAGACTCGAATACAAATTCTTCCTCGACTTCCCCCAATTTGACATTGCTGTCTTTTAGATAAACGCCGTAGTAGCCGCGATCCGGAATCGTTCCACCGTTTAAAACAGCCACCATGCGGCTGCCGCGTCGCGCAATTAAACGATTGTTGACTCTGTCCCAGCTGATTCGGGCTTTTAAGGCTTGCAGAGGATTTTCGGCAAAGCGGCCGGTCAGCATTTCAATCACCTGTTTAAATTGCGTTGGTGATAAATTCCGATAGCAATAGCTTTGCCGCATCAGCCGGTATAAGTCTTCATAGTTCCACGTCTTGGCGGCTACCTCGGCCACCACCTGTTGGGCCAGGACATCCAATGCATTTTCGGGAATGCGGGCGTCTTCAATATCCGCTTTGTGCATGCAGCGTGCAATGGTAACGGCAGCATCCAGGCCCGACGGATACAAAACGACGATGCGGCCTTTACTGGTCGCAGAAAGCAAATGACCGCTGCGGCCTACCCGCTGCAGCGCCGCGGAAATGCTTTTCGGGGCGTCCAGGTGAACCACCAGATCGATACTTCCGACGTCGATTCCCAGTTCCAGGGAAGCCGTCGCAATTACCGCCGGTATTTTTCCTGCTTTTAGGCGGGCTTCGATGTCGTAGCGAACTTCACGGGAAATGCTGCCATGGTGGGCCAAGGCCAGTTCGGTTTCCGAATCACCGGTAACCTGCCGATGGATCTCATTTAGCCGGCGGGCAATTTTTTCGGTTTGTGTCCGCATATTTGCAAATATCAGGGTGGTTTGATGCGCGCGGATCAATTCGTAAAGTCTTTGGTATACCGGCTCCCATACGCTGGTATCCGGCAAATCATCAAATGAGCTTACCGGTGTGATTACTTTCAGATCCAGATGTTTGCGTTGACCGCAGTCCACGATATTTACCGGCCGCGGCGTTGATCGACGATTCTTGGATGAACTTTGCTGACCGCCGAGATAAGCAGCGATGCGCTGAAGTGGTTTTTGAGTGGCCGACAGCCCGATGCGAATCGGTTCCTTTTCGCAAAGGGGCATCATGCGTTCCAGTGAGAGACTTAAATGAACGCCGCGTTTATTTGTGCAGATGGAATGAATTTCATCCACAATAACAAACTGGACCTGGCGAAATAATTCTCGCCCCCGCTCTGAGGTGAGCAATAAGTAAACAGACTCGGGTGTTGTAATCAAAATGTGCGGCGGTTTCCGTAGCATAGACTGTCGAATATGGGGCGGCGTATCACCAGTACGCACGGCCACCCGAATTTCCGGAGCAACAATTCCTTCCTGTCGGGCGATCCGGCCAATTTGGCGGAGTGGAGCCTGCAGATTGCGGTGAATATCATTGTTCAATGCTTTTAACGGAGATATGTAGAGGGTATGCACACCGGCCGTGTTTTTCAAAAATCCCTTGGCGTCGGTCTCCAATGATTTGCGAAATAACTGATCGATGCTCCACAAAAACGCGGCCAGTGTTTTGCCGGATCCGGTCGGGGCTAATATAAGGGTATGTTTGCCTTCAGCAATAGATGGCCAACCTTTAACTTGCGGCGGGCTGGGTGCAGCAAATTGCGTGTTGAACCATACTTTGATGACGGGGTGAAAACCAATTTTTGCAAGAATATTTTGAGACATGCTATTGTTTATTATATCTTGTTTGGTTCACCGCGGTGGATCCGGCTTAGTTATGACGACAGCGAATATACAGAAGAATTAGGAGGTGTGTCGATCCTTTTTCCGCTTTCGTTAAATGCATACTGCAAAAGTTAAGCTTTGAAGATAGCATAAAAAGGGGTTGGAGAAAATGATCAATCGGTCCGTCCTTCTTAGAATCCATTTCAAAATCCCTATTTAATGAAAAAGGCATATCACTTGGGTGTTCAGTTCGCTTCTGAGGGATAGAATCGGTTCTCAAATCCAAGCGGCGATTTTAGCAGGTTTAAATTATAAAAACTAGAGGACTTTGTTGACTGGGTTGATTATGTTATGTAAGTCTGATCGGGTTGTTGCCCAAATATTTCTGAGCGGTCATTAAAACGTTTTTGGATTATAAATCTTAGCGCAACGCAAGAAAAGCGCTTTGAACCTGTTTGAGTCCCGCGTTCAAGCGGGACGAGTTTTCAAAGCGCCTGGCGCAAGCTTTAGCTTTATCAAAAAACGTTTTAGACGCAGCGAAAATATCTTTGG
>CP070652.1:4987630-4990649 GCA_020354645.1 Deltaproteobacteria bacterium | reverse complement strand
ATCCCTGAAGCTGAAAGGAGAGATTTAGCTCGGCAGGTGGCTGATAAGATTCTGCACAGTCTAAAAGACCGTGCGCCATTCGATGCAGGGTCACAGCCTTCTTGTGCGTGTGTGAGTGAACCTTAGACTGAGACCAAAGGAGGAATTATGTCAGTAGACAATGCTCGCAGATTTGTCAAAAAAATGAGACAAGACCAGAATTTTCGAAAAAAGGCATTGGCAACCACAGAGCCGGAAGACTTACTTTCGTTTCTACAGGAAGAGGGTCTGCCATTCAACCAAAGAGAACTCGTTGAGGCTATGGCTGAATGCATGGAGCAATTGGAGTTACAGATGGGCAGCTGAAAAGATCGTTTTAATTGACCTTTGTTTTCCTATATGTCAGGGCAGACGAGACACCCTTAAACTATTAAATCACTATTCGATAAAAGGGAGCATCAAATCTGGGGCAGTATTTTTGAATCTTGAATGTGATAAATATCGATAATAACCTTTGATTTTATGGGAGTTTACTATAGGCAAGAATTTCAATTTAACTACAGATAACCATAGTCGTGAGAGTAAAATAAAATGACAAGTTTTCGAGGCAAGTTTTGTCGCATATTAACAAAGTATTTTGTGGCTCCAAAATTCAACCACAATAAAACAATTGATGAGTGGCGAAGTGGTATGGAAGGCCTGACAAAATTAGCGCGTCTTCCATCAAAAACGCGGGTGGAAAAAATCACATTAAATAGCATTTCTGCCGAGTGGATTTGCGCAAAAGATGCCCGTGAAGACATGGTAGTATTATATTTACATGGAGGAGGTTATAACGTTGGTTCTCCAAACACTCATAGAGAGTTAGCTGCAAATATTTCGATGGCAAGTGGCGCAAAAATATTACTTCCGGATTATCGCCTTGCTCCTGAACATCCATTTCCAAGTGCATTGGAAGATGCTACTTCAGCATATCGTTGGCTGCTGGATACTGGCTTAACGGGAAAAAATATAGCTATAGTAGGAGATTCCGCTGGAGGAGGCCTTTCGATAGCCACATCAATTTCACTACGTGATACTGGAGAGCCGTTACCGGCGTCAACAGTTTGCCTTTCGCCCTGGACAGATTTAGAGATGTCCGGCAATTCAATCAAAACTCATGCTGAAATTGATCCCATGTTAAATCTTAAATTTTTGAAGATTATGGCGTCAAATTATATCGGAAACGCTGATCCCCGTTCTCCACTAATTTCACCGATTCATGCAGATCTAAAAGGAATTTCACCATTGCTCATACATGTCGGTTCTGATGAAATGCTATTAGATGACTCAACACGTATAGCAGAAAAAGCGAAAAACGCTGGGATTGATATCACTCTAAAAATTTATGATCAGATGTGGCATGTGTGGCATTTGAATGCGAGACTTATGCCTGAGGCTAAAAATGCAATAGAAGAGTTAGGTTCTTTCATTCGAAGAAATTTTGCAAATTAGTTTTTAAATAAGACTAATTCGAATTAAGGAGTTTAAAAATGCATGAGATAGTATCACCACTCCCAACTGTCGATTCACATGGAAGGCTCGAGTGCAAGGAGCTATTTGGAGGCATCCGCGATAGAGACATTGAAGTTTCTGCCGGGAAAGTCATGGCATCTATCTACTCGGCCGCCTGCTGCGGGGGAATGGGTGGAGACATTTACTATTTCGGCGTTTGCAAGGGTGACATAATAACCCGACTGGCTATCGCAGATGTTACCGGTCACGGAGAGGCGGTTTCGGAAATTAGCCAGTACGTCTATGACACGTTAAAAGTACACATGTGAGCGGAGGACAGTCGAGTCATTCTGGGTGAGGTTAACCGAAGAATCATCAGTCGCAGCCTTGATGCCATGACTACCGCGGTAGTTGTCGCGTATTATCGCAAGGAAGATGTGATGAGATTTTCTTATGCCGGACATCCCCCCGTTCTATACAAGCGTGCCAACGACAAGGCCTGGACATATGCAAGGCCAAACGGTGCGATGGGACAAAGCGATTGTTTTTCGGTAAACATCCCCCTTGCAGTCGATTTGGATACCCTTTACGGACAGCTTTCGATTTCGATTTTTCCCTGTGACCGGCTCTTTGTCTATACTGATGGTATCATTGACGCACCCAACCCTAAGGGTGAAAGTTTTGGATTGGCGCGTATCAAAGATACCCTTGATGCAAATACAGAGTCTCCTCTGTCTGAACTGAAATCGGCTGTCCTTAAAAATTTGCATCAACATACCGAACAAGAACTAATACATGATGACCTTACTATGATCGCTATTGAGATTTGCTAGCATTTTTAAATTTTACGTGTCTCCAACATATTGCAGAACTAAAATTGAGGGTTTCGGTTAAAAAAACAATATACTATTATAAGCTTATAACAACACCATGTCCTTAACAGCTCCAAAAACTCTCGCTCTTATCATTCTCGTGCTAGCTGCAATTATTGGCGCCGGTTCGTTTATGGCCTTCTTGTTTTATTTATATGCAGGCTCCATGAACTGGGTACGTCTGGGTATGAACGAAACAGAACGCCTCGTGTTTAATACATTTATTTCCTTAGCGTTTTTCCTCCAACATAGCGGTATGATTCGAAGACCTTTTCGCCAGAGTCTAGAAGTTCTCATTCCGCCCCATTACCAAGGGGCTATGTACACCGTGGTTTCAGGTTTCGTCTTGTTAGCATTTGTGGCGTTTTGGCAGGGTTCAGACATCATCCTGTTGCAGATACATGGGTCGCCTGTTGTTATCATGCGTGCCTTTTATTTCCTTTCAATTCTAGGAACGTGCTGGGGCATATGGGCGTTGCGTTCAATCGACATGTTCGGCCTAGATCCAATCCTTAAGAATCTGCGGGCCAAGCCATCACCGTCCAAGCCTTTCACAATTCGGGGTCCGTACCGCTGGGTACGGCATCCCCTTTACCTGTTTATGATCGTGCTATTCTGGTCCTGCCCATCGTTGACGGCTGATCGGTTGTTGTTTAACATTTTGTGGACGATTT
>CP070652.1:4982678-4987530 GCA_020354645.1 Deltaproteobacteria bacterium | reverse complement strand
GTATCAAGTATGTGAAGATGGATATGAAAAACGAAGGAGACGCGATCCATTTTAAAATGCCTTTTGGTGAGATGAAACAGCAACTAACAAAAGGCCTGGACGGCACCCCGGTCCGTATTGAAAACCAACTTGTACCCTCACTGAAAAACGTAAAGGTTTGCCATTCTCCATTTTGGAGATTTGCCGATTATGGCAGGAGTTTCGATTACAAGCATCGTTGTGCGACCTGGGCCGACTTTGAGTGCGTGGGATGAAAAAATTAGTCTGAAATAATTATTGTGAAACTTGAATTAATAGTTTACTTTTTTTTCCTTTGATATTACTTGATAATCGCAACCATTAATAAAGAAAGGAAGGCAAAAATTAGCATTTAAAATTAATCTGCCGCTGCCGTTGAGAATTCTGTTTTCACCATAGCAATGGTCCTTTCATGGAGCATTCGCTGCATGCAATCACTCCCGGTCCTGATCCGAAAGTCCCTTTCTGCCCCAGAGGGTTTGACATAAAGCCACAAATGACAATATCCTCTGAAGAACAATTCAATTGATACCCCGTTGTGGTTTTGCCAATATTCCTTTCAAACGCCAACGGAAGGAGGGCACCATAATGATAACTATTAAATCAAAATCCGTCGTAAAAGCCGTTCTTTTATTTGTGGTCATAACCTTTGGGTTCTTGACCGTCAGTGGCTCGGTCCAGGCCGCTAGAAAAGAACTCAATGTCCTTACCTGGTGTGATCATACGGATCCTGCCTTGCTGCGCTCGTTCGAGCAAAAACACAAGGTTCGTATTAATATGAAGGAGTATGATGGTACCGGTGTGGCACTGGCTCTTCTTGAGCAATCACAACCGGGCGATTGGGATGTTTTTGTTGTAGACAGTATTGATGTGGCGCGGGTGGTTAAACTTGGCTTATTGGAACCGTTGAAGGAAGCGGATTTTCCTTTCGGGGATATATTTCCGCAAATACGTACACCCGAGCTGCATAATATTCAAGGCAAACTATATGCTATGCCGGAGAAATTTGGCTACAACACGATTGCATATAACAACAAAAAGGTAGACCCTGCCGATATGCGCGATGCAGCGGTACTTTGGAATCCAAAGTACAAAGGTCGGATGGCGGTTTATGATTATTACATTCCGGTCATTGAGATGGTAGCTATCGGGCTCGGCATTAAACCGACTCAACTGAATAAATCCCACCTACCTGCCATCAAAGAAAAACTCTTTGCAATGAAAAAAATGTCGAAGCTTGTAGGGGATGTCGTTCAGGTTCAAACGGCACTTGCCACCGGTGAAGTGGATATCATCGCTGGCGGTGGTGAATTTTCGGTATCTGTCTTGCATAAAGAAAACCCGGCCTTGGACTGGGTATTGCCGAATCAGGGTGGCGTCAGATGGCAGCAGGCTATCGGTGTGTTTGCAGCCTCCACGCAAAAAGATCTGGCGGTAAAATTTGTGCAGTATATTCTCAGCCCGGAGGGTCAGGGAAAACTGGCAACGTCATCTTGTTACTGGGCCATGCCGGCCAATTCCAAAGCAGTACTGACACCAGAGCAGAAAAAGATTCTGCGCTGGGACGAACAACCCAAGTTTCTATCAAATTCATATTTTTACCTTCAGCCGGATGAAGCGTTTGACAAGGCGATGCTGGACGTTTGGACGCAATTTCTTCAGCATAAATAGGAAGTAATGTATAAGATATAATATCAGAGGTGGCCAAACAAGGATATGATGCGGGCCAAGAGAAAGTTGGGCGGCTGGGGCTTTGTGGGCCCCGGCTTATTATGGACAATTGCTTTCTTTGCCGTACCTTTGCTGATTATGGCGGCATACAGCCTTTTTCAGCGAATTGGGGGGCGGATTGTTACGGATTTGTCCCTTAGCAACTATCTCGCATTCTTTACCAAACCGCATCATCTCAACGCGCTGATTAATTCCTTAGAGGTCACCCTGATAACAACCATTATCAGCATTATTCTCGCTTATCCCCTGGCATATATACTGGCTTTCCGGGTGCCACCCAGGTGGCAACGAATCGCCTTGATGATGGCGATTTTGCCTTTCTGGACATCTTATGTAGTGCGCTCTTACAGTTGGCTGCTGGTGCTCTCAAGCAATGGTGTCATCAGCAACATCGTGCAATGGCTGGGGGTTGTGGATAGCCCGATATCACTGGCCAACAGCCGGGCGGCCATTGTCCTCGGATTTGTCCATTTTTTCACCATGCTGTTAACGCTGACGATCTTTGCCAATTTAGTACAGATATCTCCGAATTACAAAAAAGCGGCGGCGGATTTGGGAGCCTCACGCTTGCAGACATTTTGGCGCATTACACTGCCTCTCAGTATACCCGGTGTGATGGTGGGGGCTTTTCTCACCATCGTGCTGGCGTTGGGGGATTATATTACACCACAGATTCTGGGAGGCTTTAGAGAGGTACTGTTACCCCAAGCCATTATGCTGCAAATTCAGCGACAAGCGAATTTCCCCATGGCCTCTGCCATGAGTCTTGTGTTGATGGTTGTCATTTCGATCATTTTCTTACTGTTTTCCCGTTGGTTAAAAATCGAAAGAATGTAATGGTTAAACAATATTTGGTTTCTATGTGGAAAAATGCACCGGCAGTTTTCTATGTCCTGCTGGTTTACGTATTTATTTTTCTGCCGGTGGCGGTCCTGGTATTGTTTTCATTTCAGGATGCCTTATTGCCGATACCTCCATTTCAGGGGCCTTCGTTGAGGTGGTATGAAGCCATCTTCACCGATTTTCGCATTATGGATGCCCTGGGGAACTCGTTGATGGTTGCCGTGGTTTCGGCAGCGCTGTCCTGTTTTTTGGGTTTTCTGGCAGCCTACGGCCTGGCCCGGTATACGATACGCGGATCGGGAGTTGTGCAATGGCTGCTTGTAGCCCCTCTGAGCGTATCTTACCTAATCATCGGTATGGGATTACTCATTACCTTTAAAACTATGGCAATACCCAAATCTTTGTTGGCGGTGATCATCGGTCATGTAGTTATCAATCTGCCATTGGCGTTCGCCATCATTTACAGTCAGATGGGCGAGCATCAGGCCAATATTGAACGCGCTGCCCGGGATTTGGGGGCTGCCGAGTGGCAAGTTTTGGTGCTGATAACCTTACCCCTGTTGTGGCCGGCACTGTTGGCGTCATTTTTTCTGTCGTTTACGCTTTCATGGGATGAATTCATTATCGCATTATTGGTGAGCCGTTTTGATGTGACCTTGCCGGTGGAAATTTGGAGCCTGCTTCGAAGCGGTCTTAATCCGAAGACCAATGCGGTTGGTAGCGTGGTCTTCATCGTATCCATCGTGTTGGTATTTGTAATGGAGATCGTGGTATTCGGCCGGAGAAAATCGAAATGAACCCGATGGTCGAGATTAAAGGAATCTCAAAAACATTCGGTAAGACGATAGCACTTGATGATATTAACCTCAACATTGAGGAAGGGCAGTTTTTTGCCCTGGTGGGGCCATCAGGGAGCGGCAAGACAACGTTGCTGCACATTCTGGGCGGATTCATCGAACCGAGCGCCGGACAGGTTCACATTGCCGGTCGAGAAGTCACCCATCTGCCGTCGGCCAGACGGCCAACGACATCCATGTTCCAGGATTACGCTCTGTTTCCGCACATGTCCGTGGGGACCAATGTCGGTTTTGGTCTGCTCATGAGAAAGGTGCCCAAAGCCGAACGGTTGGTTTACATTGAGAATGCCTTGGATATGGTGGGCCTGTCCGGCATGAGCGAGCGCCGTGTCCATCAACTCTCAGGCGGTCAGCAACAGCGGGTGGCTCTGGCCCGCGCCCTTGTGGTTGAACCGAAAGTACTTCTGCTGGATGAACCTCTGGGAGCCCTCGACCTGAACCTAAGGAGACAAATGCAACAGGAACTTATTTACATTCAAAAACAGGTGGGCACAACCTTCGTACATGTAACCCATGATCAAGAGGAAGCCATGAGTATCGCCGATGTTATTGCGGTGATGAATAATGGCCATATTGAAGATGTGGGTCCACCGGAGCGGGTCTATATGAAACCGCGAACAATATTTACGGCCACAGTTATGGGCGAAAGTAACATGCTTGAAGGCCAAGTGGTAGAACGGACCGGCGACCGGATTGACGTCCAAACCGCCGTTGGCCGTCTCAGGGTTCCAGGCGATGTCGAATCCGGGGCAAGCGTACATTTGTCTATCAGACCGGAGCAGATCAAAGTGGGAGAAGGCAATCTGGAACGACACCTATCAATTGGAAAGCTAAAAGTACGAGAGGTTTCTTTTTTCGGAACCCATCACCGCTGTCAGGGGCGACACGTAGAATCGGATTTACCGATGACTATTCGCCTGCCACAACATCAAGCGGCTCAGGTAGGCCAAGAATTGACCCTATCGGTTGCATCCGATGATGTTGTACTGCTGACCCGTTGAATCAGATTCAATTCTTTACGGGCTGTTGGGCAACAGCCCGTTTTATTCCTAAATTCCTAAATTTTATTCGTCTTCGCCAGAATACCCTGTCCCACTACTCGACTGTCTTCGACCCTGAGCTCAGACCGAAGGGAGCTCGTCGAAGCCTTACAGCGGGGAGCCTCATTTATCCGAAATATATACGGCTCTTATCGGAGAACCGTCCGAATCCATAAGCTTAAGGGGCAAAAACGAATAAATGCCTCTGACCCGATTTATTTTATCCAGATTACACAGATTTTCCACGATGAGAATGTCATTGCCCAACAGGATATCATGAACCGGATAACCATACCCCCCCTGCTCGCCCTCTTCTCCTTTCGGATCAGGATCTGTGTCCTCCGGGAAAGTGGGATCGAGATT
>CP070652.1:4976888-4982578 GCA_020354645.1 Deltaproteobacteria bacterium | reverse complement strand
GAACATCTCCGTTGTGGACATCGCCAACGAATGGATCGTTATTGATGTAAATATCACCGGGAGCAATTCCGGGGTTTTCTTCAAACTCATTACGGATCATATATTTGATCGCATCGCTCATGGTGTGGACATGCACAATGATCCCTGTAGAAAGGGCAATTGAATCCCCCTCAGGCGTGTAAAGGGCAAAGCAAAGTTCGCCGATCTCCTTTACAATCGGTGAGGCTGAAACGTTCATGGCTGTCTCACGCGCATTTACCAACCCGCCACGCATCTTGGAAAAAATCTTTTCGTATAGGATAGGGTCGGACGCTTTGATTTTCAGTTCCTGAATACCCCCGTAGCGACCGGTCTCTTTAAAAAGATCTTCACTCTCTTGGAGCATCGCCTTTAGGGTTTTTCCGCCCCAACCGATCGGTTTTTCCGGCTTTTCTAGATCCCTCATAATTCTTCTCCCCTATTGAATTAATTGTACCTATGTTGAGCGGTTGCCGAGGTTCATCCGCCTCTGGAGGATTGCCTCAGTTACAAGGAAGATGTCGTTGCGCTTTAGTTGAATATGCGCGATCACATCTAACGTCCCGCTTCAGGCGGGATAAGATCGGCAGGCCCGTAGGGTTTCGAAATTTAAAAAAATATAAATCGATCGGATTCATTGGATATAAAATAAAATTACCCTTTTTAAAATTTGAAACGCTCAATTTAGGTTCTAGCTATTTTGTTCTCATATGAAAAATGTTGTTTTGATCCAGCAAAACATGCCGCTCCGGCGGCACCACCAACGTGGTGGAAGGTGCCTCGATGACGGCCAGGCCTTGAATCTCATTTCCAGGTTTCAGACGATCCATCTCAAAAATTTGCGTGTCAACCCATTTCCCCTGCCAGTAAACCGGTCTCACACCCTTTGCGGCCTCCAGGGGGGGGACCTTGCTTTGGATTTGTTGTGCCGGCAGCAGGGGTTTTTCAACATCGACGCAGCCGGCGATGACCAGCGTTGTTAGCAGATACCCCAGTTCGGGAGATTTCGCCGCGAGGGCATACACTTTACCGTACAATTCTTCGAAGTCGTTAATAATCCTGTCCAGATCCTCAGGCCCTTCAAGCATTTCCCTGGAACACCTGACTTCCAGATCGTTGAGCTGACCCAGGGATTGGATGCGCAAGTACATGGCGTATTCGATCTGTTCTTCGGATATGCCGCTTTTTTCGAATTCCGCCATTACTTTCCCCTGGAGGAATGCAGCCTGTCCATTGATCAGATCAACGATTCCAGCCTTTTCCTCTTCGCTGACGCCCGGTTCCAGGGGAAGGTCGATTGAAATGTCGCTGCGATACTCGTAATCTGCACAACTGCATCCATAGGCTGAAAAGCCTGCCGCCCAGGACGGAATCAGAATTTCTTCAAACCCCATATCTTGGCTTATCCCTCCCACATGAAGGGGACCGCCACCGCCATAGTTGAGCAGGGTATAGTTCATTGGCGAGTAACCTTTCCCCACAATAGTGGCTTGCAGAGTCGTTTTAAGATTTTCCTCAAGAATGGAGATAACCCCTTCTGCCGCCTGAGCGACCTCAAGACCGAGGGGACGGGCAATTTGTTCCTCGATTGCCTGACGCGCCCTTTCAGGGTCAAGCTTGACTTCACCGCCCAGGAAGTAGTCCGGATCGATGTATCCCAAAATCACATGGCAGTCTGTAATCGTTGGTGTCTCCACTCCGCCATCTTTATAGCAGACCCCGATTCGGGCCCCTGCGCTATCCGGGCCGATCTCGACTCTGTTATTGGTTGGATTGATTCGAACATAGCTGCCCGTTCCTGACCCCACACTTTTTATCTGAACAAGCGGCAGGCTTAATACAAAACGGGCGATTTCCGGATAAGATGTGATGCCGTACTCACCTTCTGTGATTAATCCGATATCGAAACTGGTTCCCCCGATGTCTGTGCAAACCACGTTGCGATATCCAAGCTGGGAAGCGAGGTGTTTTCCACCCACAAGGCCGCCGATCGGCCCTGAGATAAGTGTTCTGGCTAGCTCCTTTGCCTCGGTGGAGATGGTGCCGCCATGAGTGGCCATGATCCGGAGCTCAAATGTGGCTCCCTGATCTTTTGTCTTCTTGCGGATTTTTTGGATCTGTTCCCGGGATGGCTCGGCGGCATAGGCATTGATCAATAGCGTGTTGAGCCGCGGTAAATCGCCTCTTATGGGATACAGTTCTGAAGAAAGATAGATCGGCACCGCATGACCATTTTCTTGCATGACATCTTCGGCAATTTCCTGAACCGCCATTTCATGGACCGGATTGCGATAGGCATGCAGCAAACAAATACACAATGAATCGATGTTTAGCGCCAGCAGTTCTTGAATTCTCTTGCGGGTCTCCTCCTCGTTGAGAGGAATGGCGGTTTCACCAAAAAGATCTATTCTTTCGGGTACCCCTTTGATTTGCTCCCGCGAAATTAAGGGAGGGTTATGGTAATGCGTGGCAATATGCAGCTTATCGGAATATGAGAAGTCGAGATGGGTCTGCACGCCGCGTTCCAGGATCAGGGCGTCCTCCATCCCGGCCGTAACAAGGAGGCCGACACGGCTGCCTTTTCGTTCCAGAAGGCGATTGATCATAGCCGTGCCCGAATAAACGCCGGATTCGATGGTTGGGAATGCATCTTCAGGATTCATCCCCCAGAACCGAAGCGCATCGATGAAAGAGTTGATAAAACCGATGGACTCATCTTCCGGGGTTGTCTGGGCCTTTCCAACCACAAATTCACCAGCGTCGTCGATCACAAAATTATCCGTCATCGTCCCCCCTGCATCAATAGCCATAACCTTTGGAACGCGTCTCATTTCAACCTCCTTTTTCCCTCTTTAAACCGGAGTAAATGGCATCTGCTTTGAGATAGCTTCGGTACTGATTCCGGTTCCTATTAAACATTCTTCCCAACCTTGGGCTTGTTTCTCATAAAAAAAACCCCGTCTCTCAGAATGAGAAATAGGGTCTTTTGATTTCAGTTCATGGCTACCTCTTGGTTTGGGTGAGCACATTTAAATCTATGGCTGATTCTTTAACATGGCAGTCTTTTTTAAGTCAATAATTGAAAAAATCGGATGATGATATTGCATAGCTATCGATTACCTAACACAGTTTATGGATTCCAATTCTCATATCAATATATCAATACCCGTCCCGGATTCTCCAATATTTTTTTTACTTAAAATCGGCCCTAAATAATCAAGCGTCCGGGGGTGGACAATTAATCTTTGATATCTGCAGGCAAAGTAAAAATTCTGTGAGAGCGCGCGCTAGAATTGCTTTCTTTTTGTGGATGGAAGGATTCCCAAATTTTCGCGGTATTTGGCCACCGTTCGGCGGGCAACCTTTATGTTGGCGGCCTTTAAGATTTTTGCAATTTTGTCATCGCACAGCGGTTTTTTAGGATCTTCATTTGCGATGATATGTTTGATTTGGTCCCGAACGGCGGTGGCGGCTATGGCTTCGCCGTTGACGCTATCAACCGAACTGGAAAAAAAATATTTCAGGCTGAAGGTACCCCGGGGTGTCTGCACATATTTTTTTGTATTGATGCGGCTGACGGTCGACTCGGCCATCCCGATGTCACCAGCCACATCACGCAGCACCATGGGCTTCAGGTGTGCAATGCCTTTTTCGAAAAAGTCGTACTGAAACTTCAGAATGCTTTCCATTACCCGGTAGATGGTTATCTGGCGATAATAAAAACTTTGAATCAGCCATTTGGCAGACCCCATCTTCTTCTTCAGATAGTCTTTGGTTTCATCGGTGATTTTCTTTCCGCCTGCCAGGGCGTTTTTACAAAAAGAACTGAAGCGAAGCTTGGGCAGACCGCTGCCGTTCAGTCTGATCTCATATCTCTTTCCGATTTTGACTACAAAAATGTCGGGCACGATGTAATTGGGATTCACATTGTCGAATTGCCGCCCCGGCCGGGGTTCAAGCGACTGAATCAGTTTTACGGCGGCAACAACATCATCCATCTTTGCTTTTAAGGCCCGGCAGATGTTGCGGTAGTTCTTCTTTTCCAGGTCCTCGAGGTGATTTTGGATGATGCACGCGGCCAGAGAGTTCTCCATGCCCATCATTCCCATCTGAATGAGAAGACATTCCCCGAGGTCCCTGGCGCACACCCCCGGCGGGTCAAAGGTCTGCATTAGCGCCAGCACCTTTTGCACCGGTTTTGTCTCGCTGCTGCTCATTGCCGCAATTTGTGCGACCGATGCCTTCAGGTATCCATTCTGGTCGAGACTGCCGGCAATAAAACTTCCGATCCTTTCTTCCGCGGCAGTCGGTGATGTCATCAAAAGCTGGTTGAGAAGGTGATCCGTCAGTGACTCCGTGTATGTGGTGTAATTTTCCAGGTTGTGAAACTCTCTGACTTCAGACTCTATGATGTTTCTCCAGCGGGAATCGTATGAATCAAGGTACTTGCCGAGCTCTCTTAACTCGTCGAAATTTTCCTTTTCCGTTGACTCATCCGCTGTCTCCAAAGCAGGGTTTTTCTCCAGTTCTTGCCGGATCTTTTGCACGAGCTCCATCCGGGACAGCTGCAGCAGCTTGATCGCCTGCTGAAGCTGCAGGGTCATGGAGACCGTCAGTTTCATTTCCTGTCTTGGTACGAGTTCCAGTGCCATTTTTAATCTGAAATTTTCCCGTGTATTCTGAAACCAATTCAATTTTACCGATATCCACCCGGGATTGCAATTCAATAAAATTTAATTCCGGGTTTCTATTTCTCCACTCCACGATACCTGCTTCACCCGTATGACCGTTAAAAGGGCCTTCGCTTTCATTAAGTGTAATTGTACATCATGCCCGCGACAGATCCGGCCACATCCGGAATATCTTTTCCATGCGCCAAGAACCGATGAGCTTATTGATTTTTTCTGCCAAATTTGATATAAATATCCAATAGTTATGGGTAATGTTTATGTTTTTGCTTCATTCTAAAAGTGATGATGGCCATTAGCCCCGCGGGCGGGTTGTTATTTCTCAGTTTCTTCCGGTAACTGAGAAAACAAAAATTTATCCAAAAAATCCTGTTAATCTTGTCAAATAAATGTCCCCGGTTAAATTATAGTAAGAGGAGTCATTAGATGGCACGGTGAGACCAACTGGCGCGTCAGTGGAAGATAATACAAACCCTCATCGTATCGAAGATGGGCAAGTCGGTAAAAGATCTGGCCGGTGATCTTGACTATACCACACGGACGGTCTACCGCGACCTGGCCGCACTCCAGTCGGCCGGATTCCCCATCTACAAGGAACAGGTAAACGGTAAAAACAACTGGTTGCTGCTCGACGTGGTCAGGCAGAACATACCGATCCCTTTCACTTTGCCGGAGTTGATGGCCCTTTATTTCAGCCGCGAGGCCCGCAAGATTTTAAAAGATACCGTTTTTTATGATTCCCTGGAATCACTTTTCCGGAAGATCAAGACAACGCTTCCGGCGGAATCCAAAAAATATCTCAGTCAAATCGAAGCCGGCCTCAAGGCCGGCCCCAAGCCTTACAAGCAGTATGGCAAATTCAAGGAAACTATCAACCGGGTCAACGAGGCGGTCGTGCACAAAAAATACATCGATATGACTTACTACACCATGAGCCGCAAAAAATGGACCATGCGAAAAGTGGCGCCATACAAAATCTGGTAT
>CP070652.1:4972836-4976788 GCA_020354645.1 Deltaproteobacteria bacterium | reverse complement strand
CGGTTGTTCATTGCCGCCAGCATCAGCGCCGATGATCCCCTTTCGTTTCTGGCATTGATGTCTGCCCCTCTTTTGAGCAATGCTTCTAGGGCCCGGCTATTCCCTTTTTGGGCGGCCAACCTCAGATCCGAGTTGATTGCAGCCGCAGCTCTTTTAGCCTGTTGGGAAGACCGCCAGTAGGCCAGCCACTCCTTACCCCTGACAGTTGTTATGGCCAGGCCTTCAAAAAATTCCTTTTTCCCCTTCGTCGCTGGTGGTTTGACCTGACGCCCCCTTTTGTCAATGTAAATCCATTTTCCATTCAGCTTTACTTCTGCAATCCCATTGGAAAAACTTTTTGCCCCTTCAAAGTTAGGCTCGATGGCAAAATTTCCCGTTTTGTCGATATAGCTCCATTTTTCCTTGAGCACACTACCGAACTCAACTGCGCCCAATCCATCGGAAAATGCTTTGGCTTTGTTGAACTCTTTGTCGAAGGCAATCTTTCCTGTCTTATCGATATAGCGCCAGGTCCATTTAACCGCTGACACGGTCCCGACAGGCGCCAATCCTTCTGAAAAACCTTCAATGCTGTCCCACTTCGGCTCGATGACCATTTTACCGGCTTTATCAATAAAACCATATTTACCAGCGCTCATCGAGGTTCGGGATTTAGAGGCGATAAACACTGCGGCCAGACCCTCTGAAAAATCATGGATATTATCAAATGCGGGGTTGACCGCAAATTTGCCGGTCTTATCGATAATGCCTTTTTTTCCCTCCAGGCTGACAACCGCCATTTCCCCGGTAAATTGTCCGGCATAGTCGAAGCGCGGCTGGATGACGAATTTACCGCTTCGATCAATATAACCCCATAGAGTTTTAGGTTTTTTATCCGCGGTCTTTTTCTCATCGATGGCAACCGGTGCCATGCCCTCCGAAAAATCATCGGCATCCGAGAATTTTGGCTCGATGGCAAATTTGCCGTTCCTGTCCAGCCAACCCCACTTGTTATAATAGTTCTTCACCCTTGCCAGACCTTTGGAAAAGGAGTAAGCTTTTCTAAAGGCTATTGGATAAACGAACTCCCCTCTCCTGTCTATATATCCATAAAAGATCCCTTTCCCCATAAGCTTCCTCGCAGCTGTGCGGCTCCCCACAACCGCGCGTCCCTCTGAAAAGTTATCGGCTTCATCAAAGAGGGGTTTGATGACGATTTTACCGGACGTGTTTCGGTATCCCAGGGCGCCGAATGAATATCTATTGAGCAGGTAAAATATTTCCAGCTCTTTGCGTTCCGCGATTTTCGCGGCCGTCAGTGTTTTATCTTTATTGATATGGGTGTACGCTGAAGCACCGTTTAAAAGAAGAGTCAGTACGGTTTCCTCGTCTTTAGACACCACGGCCATCAAAAAAGGTGTTAAATAAAGGATGCTGTCTCCCAGAAGCACCTCATCGGTTTTGGCATTTACATTTGCCCCCGCTTTTATCAGAGCCTTTACGGCCTCGTTTTTTCCATAAAAGGCAGCCTCCATCAAAGGCGTGTATCCTTTATCGGTTTTCACATCCACATGGACACCCTTTTGCAGAAACATCTCGATAACTTTGACGTGTCCGCCTGTAGCGGCGTTGAAAAAGGCGGTACGCCCTTTCCATGGATCAGGGACACTCCGGTTTTTGGCGTTTATATCCGCTCCCCGGGAGAGTAAAAAGCGTACCATTTCAACCTGACCCCGACCTGCGGCCCAATGCAAGGGGGTGCCCACCTTGTCCGTGGCATGCAGATCGGCCCCCTTTTCCAGCAGAAACTTTACGGCTTCCATCTGGCCATATCCCGCCGCAACCCCCAGGGCCAGTTTGCCGTCCATGTTTCTTGTGTTGACATCCAGCCCTTTTGTCAAAATGTTTCGCAATGTTTTTATGTCACCGCCTGCCGCTGCATTTATGAACTCCCGGCCGAATCGTTGCACCTTTGCAAGCTCCGGTTCATGCCGCCAGACAAACCCCTCACTGGTTATGATATGGTCCTCTACAGGTATATCTTGATAAAGACCACACTGTCTTTCCTCGACCAATTGCAGGGTCGTCCCTTTTGTCTTATAGTCATACCGGTACCGGTATACCGGCATTAAGGTCCACCAGACACATTCTCGCCTAGAAAACGATTTGGCCGATGGTTTCTTGTCGGAGGTAAGCGTCACCAGCTGCCCTCCCCGGCCGGAAGCTTCCTTCAATAAATCGGCTGTCGGATCGGACTTTTGTGCGATATCCTTACATTCTTGCCCCTGGGCGTAGAGAGCGCAACGCTTTGTTACTTGTTCGACCGTTAGGTTTCCGATTTTTGCGAAACCCTTCTCTATCAAAGACCCTTCGGATTCAGCGCTCAGTTCAGCCGGCTTGGACCCGGCGCTGAACTTTGCCTCCACCAGGGGCTTAAACTCCACATACCGTGTCGGATGGGATGTTGCACAGCCGATAGGAAGTAAAAAAAGCAACCCAATCATGAGTTTCAGGTAACGATTCAAATGAGAACTCATTTTTATCCCCCCTTTGTTGTTTTTACTTTATTCAGAGGTTAAATTGTCAGTCGAAAAACCGAAAGAAAAAGACATTTTAAAAAATGAATGGGTTTTTGGCTAACTAAAATTAAAAGATAATGGAAGGCCGGTTTGTCCTGTTGTGTTTACGCTTACCCCTTATCGAGTGCGTAACAGGGTATAAAAGTTAACGGTTTTAGTCAAATATTAGTTAGTGTCCATCCACTATTCGTGGATGGACACTAACTAGTTCAAGCCCCATGTGTGCGACAATCTTTTCGCCTCGGCGGACAGATTGGCTTGCCGTCGGCTGGGAAATACCCAGGCGTTTGGACAGCTCACCAGTGCTGATGCCCCACTCCCTGCCGGCCCAATAACAAAGTACACTACGCGCTTTAACGGTATCCGGATACCTACCCGACCGGATTACGGCCGCTTGTTCCACATCCATTAGCCGAGCCACTTTTTTCACCAACCAGTTAAAATCATATCCTCTGGCCTGATAATGACAGTGGCGTTCTCGTCGCTCTTGACAGTTTTTTAAAGCGCTTTCGACAAAATCACCATCGCCAAGTATGCGTTCATCACCTTTGATCCGATCGCCAGTACCACGAAGTACTTTAGCCACCGACCAGCCGCCCAAACTTCGAATCAATCCCCTACCGACCAAATCTGATCTTCTGTCTTGGCCGATCCCTTTTTTCACAAATTCGCCATAGCGTCGGCGGGCCCTTGGTATTCTATCGTCAAATAAAGCTAAAACATAACCGGTATCTTGCCAGTCGTTATTGCGTTTAGCCAGCAAAACGCTATGTCCACAAAAAGCAAACCTTGCTAATTGTTTGTAATCTGCAACCAGTTTTGATCGCAGAGGGTTTAAGTGAATGTAACGCACCAATTCCAGTAAATATGGATCTTTCTGACATAGTATGGACTTGTATCGATTCTGAAAAAGGTGACCGTGGCGGCGATGACGCCGATTGAATCTGACAGCATGACCTGTAAGCAGACATCTCATCACAGTAGATAATGGCATTTGACCGGTTCGCACCAATAAGTGCACATGATTGGGCAAGAGGGCCCATGCAAAACAAGGCGTCTGGGTATCTTTTAATATGGTACCGAGTCGATCCACAAAAGAATTTCGGTCAGTGTCATCCAAGAAAATTTTCCGCCGCTCAATTCCTCTCTAACCATTATGTGGTGGAGGGCACCTTGAGCATCTATGCGGGCTTTGCGAGGCATAATTGAGAGTGTTAGTGAAACGGTTGACATCTGTCAATCAATATATCAATCCCCGTCTTCTATCGCCAATTAAAAAGACGAAACGGGTAAGAATAAAAACAAAGGCCGAAAAAATTACGCCGGCCCCCTGATTTGCTCATAATTTTAATAATAAAGAATAATTTGCCCTGACCTATACTTGATTTGACAGT
>CP070652.1:4950038-4972736 GCA_020354645.1 Deltaproteobacteria bacterium | reverse complement strand
CAAATTGCAGAAAAACAAAAGACTTACGACAATGGATCAAAAAAACTCCCCGACCCCTCAACTAGATATATGTAAGCATTTCAACAGAGAACATTGTTACAAATTCATTTCTGATAATAAGCATACAGGTGGAATATAAAATATGGGAATAATCTTCATTTTGTTTACCCGATGGGAAAGCCGATGATACGCCATAGCCTTCGGCTTGACTCCTTCGGTGTCTGTGTTGTCAAGGGCTCGCAGTAGCTAACTACGACTTCGCACTTGTCGCCGCGGATCTGGCGCATTTTCGACTTTCGCTCGATTAAGGTATAAATAACGTTCCGCCTCGAAAGGAGACAAAATGATCTATATTGGAGAATTCTTTTACACCAACAACCAACAAGCGGCCGAGGAACAAGATAGGCGCCACGGCGAATTTAATTTGATCGTTGAGGCTGATCATAACGAACAAGCTATCACCTTGTTCAGGGAAAGAATTTTTGAATTCAGGGAAGGCAGTGATTTTTTTGAAGGAGATTGTTCGATATTTTTCATACGGTTGCTGGAATTTGAGAATTTCCCCAGAACCAAAGCGCTGATGCTCAACTATAAGTCCACAGCCGGCGACCCGCTAATGCCATTTATTGGCTGCACGATTCCATCCGACCAATCCGATTCATGCCGGATTTACAGTTGGAAGGAGAAACAACCGGAAATTGACGGCCAGAATGAGAATCTCTTTTTAGAGTTCAAGGCTTAAATAGAGACATAATGGCCCGTTCTATTATCCACTTTACACTTCATCTTCTCGTCCCGGGTGCAGTTTCACGAATAGCCTTCAAGAATCGCTGGCAAATGGCGTGGTTCATGATGGCGCTGACGTTGCTGGTCGATTTCGACCATCTTTTGGCGGTCCCGATATACGATCCGAATCGATGTGGTATTGGATTTCATCCCCTCCATTCATATCCTGCCATCGGCATCTATTTCCTGATGGCAGCAATTCCAAAGATCCGGATTATTGCAACAGGACTGTTAATTCATATGGGACTGGACATCACGGATTGCATCTGGATGCGATGGGGTTAGTGGAGCAGAATAATCATGGCTTTCTCTCAATATAAAATCTTCACCAAAAACCATATCTGCCCCTGGTGGCTTGCCTACCCTTTTGATAATCCTATCCGTAAAATTTTCCACAAGCCTCATCGGATGCTTTCACCTTACATTCAAGCAGGAATGACTGTCATGGATGTCGGGTGCGGGATGGGATTTTTTTCCCTCGCCATGGCGAAAATGGTTGGTGAAAAAGGCAAGGTAATTGCCGTGGATCTTCAACCAAAAATGCTTGCGGTAACAAAAAGACGTGCACTGCGGGCAAGCGTCGCAAATAGAATCACAACCCGCTTATGCCAACCAGATAAAATCGGGGTGGCCCAAGCAGTAGACTTTGTTCTGACATTCTGGATGGTCCATGAAGTCCAAGACAAAATCCAATTTTTTAGCCAGTTAAATTCCACTCTTGTCCCCAACGGGAAACTGCTCATCGCCGAACCCAAAATGCATGTCGCTGCGACACAATTTCTGCAGATTTTGGAAACGGCTCAGTCCATCGGATTGAAGCTGCAAGGACAACCTGCCATTCGGTTTAGCCGAAGTGCACTTTTCAAAAAATCAACTCGGCATTAATCTACCATACCCGAACCAGAAATGGCGCATTGACACCCCCCTGCCCCTTTCTTATTATTTAAAAGTTAAAAGATTATTGTGATCACAAATAGTTAAGCCATATTTGAGGTAAATCTTGGGTATTAAAAACGATCAGCATCCATTACGCATTTTGATTGTCGAGGACGATAGCCGACATCGCCGAAAATATCGGTGACTATTTGGAATACCAGGGTCATATTACAGATTTTGCAATGGACGGTATCGGTTGGATGCACTTGGCACTGACTCGAGAATATGATGCGATCGTGCTCGACATCATGTTGCCCGGGATTGACGGTTTGACTTTCTGTCTAAAACTTCGGGAAGAAGGCAAACATTATACTCCCGTTTTGATGTTAAGGCACTCCGCCGCTGTGCTTCAGGAAGCTGGGCCGTTATGCTTTACCGCAGGTTAGATACCGGTCATGAAGACGATGTCATATTCAACCCTTTGAAACGATATAGCTTTGCAATTGCGGTATTTGATGATTCAGGCGGGGATCACTCCAAAGCCACCCTCCCCTTGACCCTGGAGTTTAAACGGTAAATGCAAAACCCAAAAAGATCAAAAATGAATATTAAATCTGTTCCTACCCGAGGTAGAACGTTGGATCACGCCGCCTTTGTCTATGACTTCCTTGAGCCTATCCTGATGCTCGGCAAGCTGGCGGAGTATGACCGACATATTCTTTCCTTGCTTGAGCTCAAGGAAAATAACAAAGTATTGGATCTTGGCTGCGGAACCGGGGTGCTGACCCGAATGATCGGCGACCAATTAAATCGTGAAGCCGGTGGTGTATCGCTAGGTATAGATGCTGCTGCAAAAATGATCCGGGTTGCAACAAGAAAAAGGGGAAACGCTACCTGTCGTTTTGAAGTGATGGCCGCTGAGGATCTTTATTTTGATGATTCAGCATTCGATGCGGTGGTTTCAAGCCTGTTCTTCCATCATGTCCCGCTTGATCTTAAAGAAAAAGCGCTTTGGCAAGCTTTGCGGATACTGAGGCCAAGTGTCAAACTTATTATTGCCGATATGCATGTTCCCACAACTTTTATGGGAGCGCTGGTTTCCCATGTATCACGCTGGTTCTTTATGCAGCCTCAAATTGGAGAAAATATAAGCGGGGTGCTTCCCTCTCTTATCGAAAAGGTGGGGTTTATTTCTCCGGCACATATTACCACCTACTTCGGGTATATCGCAATTTTTGCAACTCGAAAACCGGAGGAAAGCCGTTTATGAGCTTGTTTATTAAAACCCAAGGACAGCAACTTGATGCAGCTGGCACCGCTTTCCCCTTTGAATTACTCGAAGATGAATTATCCGAAGCCCTTTCTTTGTATTGGTCGACAGCAGAAGAAATACTACAGAAAAGCGGAGTTAAATTGTTTCCCCCTGCCGCGGATTATTTCGAGTTAGGGAAAAATTTTTTTCAGTTCTTTTTCTTTACCCATACCACCGGGTAGGGATTCCCAGGATGCGTCGAATTCTTTATGCGGCCGTTAACCAATGTCTCCGAGGCATGGTCACCGGATGTGACAATATTCTGGACAATGAATATAAAAAAACGCTTGAAACCGATCTTCCGCAGCAGGCATGGCGATTTCGCTCTGTTTTGGACATCATGGTCTCCGACCGCGTTCTTTTCAAAATTCTGCTCAAATACCACCAGATGAACCAATTGACTGATGATCAGGTCCTGGCCGCAACTGCCGCTTCACTCAGCGCTCTGACTCAAAGTGGTACACAAGAGGCTTCCGAAGAAAAGGGAATCTCAAAAATCTTTCCCCCTGAAGAAATCCTTAAAACCATTCATCATTATAAAACCGGCTTGTTGTTCCAGTGCCCATGGGCCGTGCCTTTGACCATTGAAAATTATGAAAAAGAATCCGTTTCTTACTTATTACATGCGCTCTATCAAATAGGCATAGGTTGCCAGATTATGGATGACATGGTGGATATCTCAAATGATTTGAAAAAATATCGTCATAATTACGTAATCTCTCTAATTTATCACGATTCCGAAGATAAAGAAAAAAACCGGCTCCAAGACCTGATGGCTTCAAATGCAAAGCCGCACAAAAAAATCGTACTGCTCTCGGATTTCCCTCAGGCCCATCTGCATGCGGTTCAAGCGGCGCGCAAATTCCTTGAAAGCGGATTAAAGGCCCTATACTCGCAACCACACCGATTTCTAGTGGAACCATCAATTTCGTATATATCGAATCGAATCGGGGCGAATCGCTTCATGTCTGGAATCGATAAATGAAAACCACACCCATTGGTTTCTGGGTCAAAACTGCCTCTTTGTTCCTGTTCCGGTCAGGACGCTCAACAGTCGTCTTGTCTTTAATGGTTGTTGCAGCCGTCTACACGCTTATCTTTTTATCTTCACTGGCTGTCGGCGTAAACGATGCGATGATTCGAAACTCGGTAAGCCTTTATTCGGGCCACATTACCGGCTTTTCCCTTTCTCCTTGGTTGAAGACAGACAACCTCTTCGTGGAGGGCGTGGTCGGTGTCCTTAAACGTATTTCAATTCCCGGCATCCTAACCTATGAGGGCAACATCGAAACGGTCACCCTGATCGGTGTCAATCCTTCTGCAGAATTGAAAAGAACCGCTATCTGGAAAAAAATCATCGCCGGGAAATATCTTCAAGCTACTGAGCAGGCAATTTTACTGAGTCAACCGCTTGCAGAAAGGCTAAAAGTAAAATACGGCGATGTTCTATATTTCAGCACGGGATTCGAGAAAAATAATCTTCAGCTTAAACTTTCAGGTATTTACAAGACCGGAATAGACCAGCTTGATCGAGGTATTGCATTCTGCCCCCTGGCTGAAATTGCTGATATGCATAAAATCTGGTCGGCAACCATTTTTTTAAATGAGGGAGTCGAACCCGAATCAGTAATAGCCGAATATCGACGCCGGCTGGCTGACACCTATCATTTTAAATCATGGAAAGAGCTAATGCCGGACCTCAGGCAGTTGATCGATTTGGAATACTTATCCATGGGAATTGTAACGGTCCTTGTTTTTGGTGTGGTCTCCCTGGGAATTGCCTGTGCTTTTGTGATCTTTATTTTAAAAAATTTGAGAGAATACGGAATCATGAAAGCCATGGGGGTAACAACTGGTGAAATGACGTTTCTTATAGTTGTAGAAGTGGTTTTGATGAACTTGGCTGCCACCTGAATTGGTATTATCGGGGGTATACTGTTCGTCCTGCTCGTTGACAAGATCGGGGGAATTGATCTGACTGCCTTTACGTCGCACAATCGTTATTTTGCCATTTCGGGAATTATATTTCCCAGACTGACTCTGTATTCCGTGTGTCTCCCTCCGCTGGTTTCATATTTATTCAGTCTTTTTGCGGCTGTATGGCCCACGGCACTTGTTGCCCGGAAAAGGCCGGCAGATATTTTAAGGATTGTTTAATTGATGATAGAACTTGAAAAAATTTCCAAAGAGTTTCGCTCCGGCCGAGGATACGTCCGGGCTTTGACTGATGTCTCTTTTACCCTTGAAAGGGGGAAAACAGCTGCTGTTGTTGGAAAATCCGGCTCAGGCAAGACAACGTTGCTCAATTGTATCGGCGGCCTTGAGCGTCCGGAAAAAGGGACCGTCATATGTTTTGGCGCTGATATATATTCACTTTCTGCTAAAAAACTCAGCCTATTCCAGCGGAAAAATTTCGGCTTTGTATTTCAACACGGAAACCTGTTGTCCTATCTAACCGTTTTTGAAAACATTGCTTTTCCCCTGTGGCTTAACGGTATTGCAGAGAAACAGGCACAGTTGCGTGTAAAAGAGCTGCTGAAAAAAATCGGTCTCAGCAATGCGCAAGCCGCCTTACCGCATGAGCTGTCCGGCGGAGAAATTCAGCGAGTATCGGCGGCAAGGGCAATCGCCCATTCACCACGCTTACTGCTGGCAGATGAACCCACGGCAAGTCTGGACACCGTAACCGGCAAAAACCTGATAGCGCTAATGTTTGAAATGGGCCGGAATCAGGGATGCACTATGGTCATATCCACCCACGACCCGGAAATATCAAGGCTGGCGGATCAAATAATACAAATCAAAGACGGAAGAGTTATTAAGGAGACAGCATGAAATTCAATTTTAAACTACTTGTTGTCGGCATGGCACTTCTTTTCATTGGCGGTTGCGGTTATCGCCACTACCTAAGGCTTCACGGACCTTCCATCAAGTTTTATCCCGATATACATGAAGGTGTTGTCGAAGATCACGAATGCCTGGAATGCCACCACCCGGACAGGGAACCTTCGGTCCCCCGACCTCTCACCCGAATTTCACCGGGTGCCTTAAATGCCATAATGATGAGCTCTCAGCGTAAATGGAAAATTAGTGCCCGAAAAGAAGAGGCTTTTGGTGAAAGGGGATTTCGAAGCAAAGATAAAGGAAATCTTGTGTCAAACAGGCCGGACTTTGACCAAGGCCTTTGCAAGAAACGCAATTTTGATGTGCTTTTAAGAGCTTTTAATTTAAACGATGCGGAGATTCATTTTTGAACTATCGATCTGCCGTCAGACATACTTTGAATGAACTCTTTTAATTTCAGCGAGACCGATTCAGGTACGGGTTTGGACTCCAATTTTTTGCACAAATTTACGGTTCTTTTGAGGGTTTCAAGACATATTTTACAGGGAACACACTCTTCCACATGCCTTTCGATGTCCCGACACGTCATTTCATCCAATTCGTTATCAATATATTCAGATAATTTTTGAAACATCGAAAGGCAATGACTATGGTCGTGTTGATCACTCGTCATGCGCAAAATATCCTTTCAATTTATCCCTCAAATAAAGGCGCGCCCGGTGAAGCCTGACCTTTATATTGGAAGGTTTGAGGTTCAATATCTGTGCGGTTTCTGCCGTTGAAAATCCTTCTAAATCCCGCAATACAATTACCAGACGATATTTCTCAGGAAGCTCTAAAATAGCATTCCTTATCGTATTCGATAGCTCAACATTCAATAGTTTATTCAGAGGAATCTGGGCCCACTCCGGCACCGCGTCGGGAATATGAGCATCCTCCTTTGGCCAAAATTCATCTAATGACAACTCCCGTTCAGGAGCAAATTTCGACTTTCTTCGCTTTTTTATACAGGTACTGGTAGCGATTCGATAGAGCCAGTTTTTAAACTTTGTTTCGTATCTGAAATCTTTTAGGTATCTGAAGACATTTAAAAAAGTATCCTGAACCAGGTCCTCGGCATCGCATACATCCCCGCACATTCTCAAGCCGAAGTTGTAAAGCTTTTGCTCATACCTTTTTACCAGTTCTTGAAACAGTTCGAAGCGACCCGAGTTAATAGCTTCAACGAGCTCAAAATCTTTATCCTGTATTTTTCTCCGATCCGGGTTGTACATCATGGTCTTTTTTGCCTGTCACCTGACAAGCACCGCGCATTCAAGTGGAAATACCTAATTTCGGCAATATGTATGCCTGTAAAAGAAACCACACGGCAATTATTGCCAATATGATGATGATGTCTTTCATGATCTACTCCCTGTACCTATAAGATTTTCATGCGGAATTGTCCACCCCTTTTTATTGCCAGGGCATCATAGAGAGACCGGCAATTATATCATTACGATATATGGATGGATAAGATTCAAAAATACAATGTATTATCTGTAATAACCATACGTCTTGTATTCAGGGAACCAAAATATCAGCTATGGTTACAAAAATTATGCGTTCGGAGACATCTATTTTTGCAATTTTCGTGGTAATCTTTGCAAATCCTGGTGTGAAATACTCTAAATGGAGGCCCTTCGCATCGGCGTGCTTTTCTAAGGCCTGCAACAGAGCATTCGAACATTAGATGGGGGTTTGGAACCAGTTCTATGTAATTTTCGCCTTATACAATCTCAAACTATTGGTGACGACCGAAATGCTGCTGAAAGCCATGGCCAGGGCAGCCATGATGGGATGGAGCTGACGCAGAAAGGTAGGGAAAAACTCGAATGGATTCAAAATACCGGCAGCTATAGGAATAAGCACCACATTGTAACCAAATGCCCAAAAGAGGTTTTGTTTTATCGTGCGCATGGTTGCCCGGCTGACCCGGATTGCCCGGGGTACACCTTTTAAACTGCCACTGGATAGGATTACACCGGCCGTTTCGATGGCCACATCCGTGCCGGTGCCGATAGCCAGACCGACATCTGCCTGGGCAAGCGCCGGAGCGTCATTAATACCATCCCCGACCATACCGACCTTATCCCCATTGCGCTGAAACTCTTTTACTTTGGAAGATTTTTCGTCCGGCTTTACCTCAGCGGCAACCTCATCAATTTTCACCTGATCGGCAATTGTTTGAGCGGTTTGACGATTGTCACCGGTCATCATCACAACCTTTAAATTCTGATTGTGAAGTTCGCTAATCGCTTCTTTCGATTCGGGCTTCAGCGTGTCGGATACGGCGATCAATCCGCAAAGAGTGTTATCCTTGACAACCGCCATAACGGTTTTGCCCTGAGATTGATGTTCACTGATTTTATCCTCCGCGCTTGCAATATCAACTTTCAATTCCCGGATCCACTGGGGTTTGCCCACTACGACCAGTGCTCCGTTCATTTTGGCCTGGACACCGTGCCCACCGAAAGCTTTGAAATCTTTAGGTTCGATGAGATCGATATTCTGGTTTTTTGCTTCGTTAACGATTGCTTTTCCCAACGGATGTTCTGATCCTTTTTCTACGGAAGCAGCGATCTTGAGCAGGTCTCGTTTCTCCTTTACAACCGTGTCGAGCGGGATGATATCGGTTACTATGGGTTTGCCCATGGTGATGGTACCGGTTTTATCCAGCACGATGATATCCAGTTTGGTGGCTGTCTCCAGTGCCTCACTGTTTTTAAAAAGAATACCCTTTTCTGCGCCTTTGCCGGTCCCGGCCATAATCGCCGTTGGAGTGGCCAGCCCCAGCGCACAGGGACAGGCAATAACCAGAACGGCAACCAACCTTATCATTGATGATACAAAATCACCGGTTATCGACCACCACAAAACAAAGACAATCAACGCAATTGCCATAACCACTGGAACAAAAATAGCGGCAACCTTGTCTGCCAGGGCCTGTATGGGAGCTTTACTTCCCTGGGCTTCCTGAACCAGACGAATAATCTGGGCTAAAACAGTCTCTTTGCCGACACGGTTTGCATTGAATTTCAAGAGACCTTCGCCGTTGATCGTACCCCCGACAACGGTATCACCGGTATGTTTGTCGACCGGTATGGGTTCGCCCGTAAGCATGGATTCATCCACAGCGGATTGACCTTCGAGTACAATCCCATCAACCGGTATACGCTCACCGGGCCGGACAATAATTGTGTCCCCCACATTGACTCGCGCCAAAGGAATTTCTTTTTCAACACCGTTTTCCAGGATGGTAGCAATCTTGGGGCGAAGACCGATCAGTTTGCGGATCGCACCGCCGGTTTTACCCTTTGTGCGGGATTCCAGCATTTTACCCAGTTTAATCAGGGTGATGATAACCGCCGAAGTTTCAAAATAAACGTGCGCTCCCAATTGGGGGAAAAGTACAACAGCGGCAGAGTAAAAATAAGCAACCGACGATCCCAGGGCCACCATGACATCCATATTGGCACTTTTATTCACCAGACTCTTGAACCCGCCCGAATAATAATCTTTGCCGGTGTAAAACTGAACCGGAGTGGCCAGGATCCAGAAAACCCAATTGACCCAGACCGCATGGCTCCAGGCGCCAATCAGCCCGAAATCGCGTGCCATGCTCAGAACAAAAAGCGGTAGTGCAAACACAACACCAACAGCAAATTTACGGGTCTGGTCTTTTATTTCAGTATCCCGCGCCACCTGCTCGGCATCTGCTTCATCCATGTCCGATTCCGGCGGTATAGCACCGTAACCCGCCTTTTCTATGGCGGCAATGATATCCGATAAATCGGATACTGCAGGCACATATTCAACAGTTGCCCGTTCGGAGGCAAAGTTTACAGCTGCGTCGAGAACACCCGGAACCTTTTTTTTCAAAACCCGCTCAATGGTCGCAGCACAGTTGGCACAGGTCATTCCCATCACGGGCAGCTCAATCTTTGAGCTCATCACCCCGTATCCGGTTTTATTAATTTTTTCGACTACATCACGAATATGCAATTGCTGTGGATCAAAGGAAACCGCGGCCTGCTCTGCTGCAAAATTGACCCTGGCATCTTCAACGCCCTTTAGTTTTTTGACTCCCCGCTCGATGTTGAGCGCGCAATTGGCGCAGGTCATGCCGGTAATCGGCAGTGTTATTTTCTGTTCTGTCATGATATTATCCTCACCACAGAGGCGCTGAGATCGCAGAGAGTATTAACTTTTTTTGCTTTCCGCTGAGAGGGCGGGAAGCAAAACCAATGACTCTGATGAAAACCTTTAAAACCCGAAATGCTGTAAGAGGTTCTGACATAACAAATGTTTATAAAGGCGCTGAATTGATTTCCTTTGCCGGCGTCTCAGCGGCAAAGGAAAAATCTTAATTTCTCGGCGTACTTTGCGTCTTTAACGAGCAAAGCGAGTGGGCGGTGAAAAATATCAACGCCTGACGATGAACCAAGGATTTAAGATGTCTTCCTTGTTATAAACAAGCGGCATGCCTGTGTTGTAATCAACAACTTCTCCCCCGGCATTTTCAACAATCGCTTGGCCGGCTGCCGTATCCCACTCAGATGTCGGCCCGAATCTCGGGTAAATATGGGCGCTTCCCTCGGCAACCAGACAGAACTTAATGGAACTCCCGGCACTTATGAATTCTACCCGGTCATACTCGTTGCGCTTTTGATCCACAAAAGCCTCGAGCTCTTGACGACCGTGGGATCGACTGCCAACGATGATAAATGGAGAATCGGTGACCGAATGAAGGGGCAACTTAACAGATTGGTCAATCAGTCTATTCAGCAGAGAACTATCTTCAGTGTCTGTGTCTTTTCCATAAAACCAATCATCAGGGCGATCGCCGACAAATTTATAGGCACCCAAATTTTGAGCGGCAAAATACAAGGTTTTTTTTACCGGTACGAATATAACCCCCAGAAACGGTTTTCCGTCCTTCACTAGCGCAACGTTGACGGTAAATTCATCGTTGCGCTTAACGAACTCTCTGGTGCCGTCCAGCGGGTCTACGATCCACAGCGTGTTCCAGTTAAGTCTTTCTTCAAAAGGAATTTCCTTTCCTTCTTCACTGAGGATCGGGATATCCAATTCTTTCAGCGATTCTGCAATAATCTTATGGGATTTCCGGTCGGCAAGCGTAAGCGGAGAGTTATCAGCTTTTTGCTCAACGCTGAAATCTGTATAGTAAACCTCGAGTATCGCTTTACCCGCTTTAATTGATGCTAAAATCGCCTTTGCCAAGTATTGAAGATTGTCAGACATAGTTTAACAAAATCTATAATGTTTTAAAATATCTCCAGCCCCGCATGCGCCTTTCCATTGAAAGCATTGTTTAAAACCCACAATCCACGGCTATGCTGCCGGATAATTTATCTCCTTGAGGGCTTCCTTAATTTTATCCACTGTTGCTGGTGCATCCCATTCAACCGTAACCCTTTTGCTTTCAGGATCGCCATCCACTTTTGATATACCTGCCAGCTCGGCCAATTCGTTTTTAATGGTCATGACACAATGACCGCATGAAATATTCGGAATTGAAAATGTCTGCTTTTCCATAGCGTAATCCCTCCATAGCTATCAGATGTTGTTATAAGAGTAGATACTTATTTTGGCACTATTATAAATAGTTACGATATTCTCAAAGTCAAATGAACAGAATCTTGATTGACTCTAATTATCACAATGTGGTATAAAACACAAAGCAAATGATTCTCGGTTTACCGGTAACCTCACAAGCAAATTCGATGGTATGAAATTTTATCAATCAAAAAATGCCCGCATCCATTTAATAACACTGTGTTCAGTGATTATGCTCTTTACCTACGCCTGCAGCGGTGATACCGGTTATAAACACGTTGATTTTTCTGAAAGGGTGCTGGTAAAACGCCCCGCCGGTCAGACAGCTGACTCCTTTCAATTAAGAGTGGCTGTCGCTGCAGTGATTTCACCCAAAGAAACATTTGTCTATTACCGACAGTTGCTGGATTACATCGGTCATAAACTGGAGCGCAAAGTTCAACTGATCCAGCGGAAAACCTACAGTGAAATTAATGAACTCTTCTCCAAGGGGCAGATAGATTTGGCATTCATTTGCAGCGGGCCTTATGCGGTGAGTAAAGAAATATACGGTTTTGAAGCCCTTGCCACACCGATCGTTCTCGGAATCCCTTTCTATCATTCATACCTGATCGTTAATATCGACAGCCCCTTTCAAAAAATCGATGATTTGAGGGATCAGGTATTCGCCTTTACCGACCCGAAATCGAACACCGGTGCGCTGGTGCCTACCTATTGGCTGGCCGAAATGGGAGAAAGACCGGATTCTTTCTTCAGCAGTGTCAATTATACTTACAGTCATGATAATTCGATAATGGCTGTCGCCAGGAATCTGGTCGACGGAGCGACAGTGGATGGTCATATATGGGAATATTACAACATTCGAAATCCGATTTACACATCCAAAACTCGGGTGATAAAAAAGTCACAACCTTTTGGCAGCCCTCCGCTGGTTTCATCCGTCTATTTACCGGTAAAATTAAAAGAAAAAATTCGCAATTCACTTTTTACTATGCACCAAGACCCTGACGGCAGACGCATACTCAAGGAATTGATGATCGATCGTTTCGTAGCACCCAGAGAAATATGGTACGAATCCGTGAGAAATATGGAACAGAAAGTAGAAGCATCCAAAAATAAGGCAAATGCGACCCAAAACTCTTAAACAAAAGCTGTTTCTAACCGTTTCAGTATTGGTTATAATCAGTGGTATAAGTATCTCTCAGCTCGTCGCCCACCGTTACAGCGCCAGCTTGATCGAAGGTGCCGTCGCCCGGGCCGAGAATATCGCTCATAATTTGGCACTGGATGCGGTCGATAAAATTCTCATCAACGATCTCGTGGCCCTTCAAAAGCTCCTGGACGATCAAATGCGCAGTGACCCTTCCGTCACATACCTGTTTGTAGTCAAAGATGACCGGATTTTGAATCACACTTTTTCAGAAGGAGTGCCGGTAAATCTTATAAAAGCCAATATTTTAACCCCCCCCCATGATAAAGAACACGGGCATTTGAAAAAGATTATTTCTGAGCAGGGTGACCACTATTTGGATGTTGCCTGGCCTATATTCTCCGGAAAGGCCGGCACGCTTCGTTTGGGAATGTCAGAGAAACCTTACCGACGCCAGGTGACGTATTTGTGGCTTAAAATGAGCATGATTACCGTGGGGATTCTTTTGTTCTCTCTTATAGTAATTCATTTTTTTATTAAGCGTATCACCCAGCCATTATCCGCACTCAAAAATGCCGTTGAAAAAATTGACGAAGGCAACCTTGACACACGTGTTGATGTCAAAGGACACGAAGAGGTTAATACACTGGCCTCATCGTTCAATGGAATGCTTGCACGTATAAAGGAATATACCCACCGACTCGAAGAAAAAAACCTCGAGCTGGATCGCACCCATCGCCAATTGCGCACTTCTTTTGCCATTTCTCAGGAGCTCTCAGCGCTGCCAGGGCTCAAAGATGTATGTACATACCTGATTGAAAAGTTTCAAAGCATTGTGGCGTGTCAACATATGGTTCTTCTTATTTTCAGCAGCAACAGAAGGGACCTTTTTGTTTTGACCGAAAAGAAATTCCAGGTGCTGAACAAGGATTCCTTTGAATCTGCCTTCTCGGCCTTGCAAGCACTTGAAACCCTGACATTTGCCGAAAGAGATATTTTCAATTCGACACCCCTTGCAGTGGAATTCCAATCAGCAAAACGTTTGGCAATTTTCCCTTTCCACCACGAAAATGAATTGCTTGGGTCTATGCTTGTGGCTTGCCCCGGAGATTGCCATTGCCTGGAGAAGGACCTGGATGTTATTGAATTGTTGATGAATCAAACATCCGGTGCCATTAAACGGGCGGTATTGTATGAAGAAGAGATCCGTAATCTTCGCATACGCATGGAACACACAGAAGAATATAGCGGGCTTATCGGCAAAGACCCCAAGATGCAGGTCATTTATAAGCTCATCGAAGATATCGCCCCTACCGATGCAACCGTGCTGATCCAGGGTGAAAGCGGTACCGGCAAAGAATTGGTGGCCAGGGCACTCCATGGTCAGAGTCCTCGCAAAAATATGCCTTTTGTGGTTATCAACTGCTCTGCCTATCCCTCCACATTGCTGGAAAGCGAGTTGTTCGGTCATGAAAAAGGTGCTTTTACAGGTGCCATACGCCAAAAATCAGGGCGTTTCGAACAGGCTGATGGCGGTACTGTTTTTCTGGATGAAATCGGAGAGATACCACCGTCGGCCCAAATAAAGCTTCTCAGAGTGTTACAGAGTCAAAAATTTGAGCGTCTGGGTGGTGAACAGACCCTGGCCGTTAATCTCCGGGTTTTGGCGGCCACCAATAAAAATCTTCTCCACGAAGTAAAATCCGGTCAGTTTCGTGAAGATCTCTTTTACCGTCTGAACGTAATTCCGATTGATTTACCGCCACTCAGACAACGACCTAATGACATACCACGGTTGGCAAGACATTTTCTGAGCCGATTCGCAGGTGAACAAAATAAAACTATTCAGGGGGTTAGCTCTGAAGCCATGCTGCTATTGCTTGGCTATCCCTGGCCGGGTAATGTTCGTGAACTGGAGAACACAATTGAACATGCCGCCGTGCTGGCTAAAGGAAATCATATTGATGTTACCGATCTGCCGCCTTTGCTCCGTCAGGCTGAAATTAACAACACCAACAAAGTATCTCGAAAGGCTATTTTGGAAAATGAGAAGAAACTAATCCAGGAAGTTTTAGAAGAATGCAGCTGGAATAAGAAGGAAGCTGCCATACGTCTGGGTATCAGCCGAAGTACACTTTATGGTAAACTCAAAAAGTACCAAATTAGCGAACCTACCATCCATTAAGCCATCTGTTTTTTTTCATACGACCCCTGCCATAATCTTCAAAAACCACTGTTGGTCTTGCACGCGCGGAAATCGATTAAACTGAGGGTATGATTGACAAGAAATTATCCGGAATTTCCGAAGAATCGAATTAAAGAAAACCACAAAAATAATTACCACATCGTAGCACTTTTTTCTTGACCTCATAAAATGAGAGTGTTAACGGTATCTTCAGGCTCTTGCGGGGTGGTTATCGGCAAAAAATGCGACCTTCGTGTGAATGACCACCCCTTTTTGCTAATTACAGATAAGACTTTATGGCAATTGTACCAAACGACTTATCGTTAGGTTTGCGATAAAGAAATCTGGAATTCATCATGGACAATAACGAATTCAAAGCGCTTCGTCATAAGCTGGGAAAAACACAAAAGCAGATGGCCCAGCTACTCGGCACCTCACTAAAGGCTGTGCATAGCTACGAGCAGGGATGGCGACCGGTACCGGCCTATATAGAAAGACAGATGTTTTTTCTGCTCTCTGCCTTTAGAGGAAACCCCAGAGGTAGAAGGTCCTGCTGGGTCATAAAACAATGTCCCACTGAAAGAAGGAAACATTGCCCGGCCTGGGAGTTTAAAACCGGTCATCTGTGCTGGTTTATTAACGGTACCATATGCGAAGGCGGCGTTCAGCAAAATTGGAAAGAAAAAATGAAGATTTGCCGGTCGTGTGAGGTATTTAGAGCTATACTGTAACGATAGACAAACCCATCTCAAGGCCCTCTTCTTTCAAAAGAAGAGGTTTTTTGTTGTAAATTTTAATCTTTACCTATTTTTCCTTTGGTATTAATGGGAAATAGATTAATAAAATTCCACGATCAATTGTCAACCGGAGGCGAAACATGAAGCAAAAAAACGATTATAATTTTCATACCCAGGTTATCCATGCCGCCCAGTCTTCCGGAGACTGGCAGGGGGCCACGCTGCCGCCTATTTTTCAGACGGCTTCTCATCTGCACGACACAGCTGAGAATCTGAGCCGAACTTTTTCGGGCCAAACAACTGATCATATTTACATGCGACTCACGAACCCGACCAATCGCATACTGGAAGAAAAATTAACTGCGTTGGAAGGGGGCCGAGGAGCAGTGGCTATGTCTTCGGGTATGGCTGCTGTGTCGAACGCCTGTATGGCTTTATTGCGATCCGGGGACGAATTTGTAACCGGCAACTCGCTCTTTATGTCTACCTATCTTCTCTTCACAAACATTTTTAAAAAGTACGGAATTACGGCACGTATTGTGGAGTCGACCGATTTAGAAGCCCTAAAAAAAGCCATCAACGACAGGACTCGCTTTGTCTACCTGGAAACCATCGGTAATCCCAAAATGGATGTGCCCGACCTGGCCCGTGCCGCTGAAATCGCACATGCGCATGGAATCCCCCTGGTTGTTGACAACACCCTGGCCACACCTTATCTCTGCCGCCCATTCGAGATCGGGGCCGATGTGGTCATACATTCCACAACCAAATACCTGAGCGGACACGGAGCCGCCGCGGGAGGCGTCGTCATTGATGGCGGAAATTTTGATTGGCCGGAGGAACGGTTTCCGGATTTTACACCCTTTATCGATCGAAAGGGGCCCCTGGCCTTTCTGGACAAAGTGTGGCGGGAACACCATATTAATTTCGGAACCACCCTGGCTCCCATGCACGCGTATCTGACCATGATCGGACTGGACACGCTGGCGCTGCGGATGGAACGGCATGTATCCAATGCCCTCGAGGTCGCCCGCTACCTTAGCCAGAAACCCGAAGTCACCTGGGTTAATTATCCGGGTTTGGAAGATCATCCTTCGCACAAAACAGCGCAAAAACAGTTTAACGGGAAAGGATTTGGTGGAATGCTGGCTTTTGGCCTTCAAAACGAATCGGCCTGCTTTCAGTTCATCAACAGTCTCCAACTGATCTATCATCTGGCCAATCTGGGTGACTGCAAGACCCTGGTCATCCATCCTTGTTCATCCCAGTATGTCTCTTTTGATGATCCCACAAGGGAAATGCTATCGATAACTCCTGATCTGATCAGACTATCTGTGGGTATCGAGGCCAGTGAAGATATTTGCGCTGATTTGGATCAGGCATTGAACAGCTTGTGAAGCTCCCCGTCCTGAAGGGCGGGGCTTCCTGGAAAGGAAAATTTTTATGTCGATATTTATTAAAATCCCGTCTCCTTTGAGGGGATTTACAAATGGGCTGAAAACTGTAGAAGCTGAGGGCGCAACGGTATCGGAGATCCTTCAGGATTTGGATCACAGATACCCGGCACTCAGAGAAAGGCTATATGATCAAAAAACTCGGCGTCCGCTTATTAATATCTACCTCAACAACGAAGATATCAGAACCCTAAATAAGGCGGAGGGCCGGTATGAAATCGACCTCAACACTTCTGTTAAGGATGGCGATCAATTATCTATCATTCCCCCAATCGCAGGAGGTATTCGAAGGAGATAGCGTTATTTGCTTTTCAGGTCAATTCAGATGTGACAAGATAGCGGGCGCATCCTCTTAGCTGAGGCAAAAAAACTCCAACTGCCCTAACTGCATTGAAAACTCCGTCGAGATTGAATTGATGGAAAGTCAAAACCATTGCGAGTTGACGTTTTAGGGAACAAAGGCTATTGAGCGGAGAAGTCCCCAATGCCATCGACACAGAAAAATTGCTGGACGATTGAAAACCAAGCCTGGAATCGCATCCTCGGTCACACTGTTGCTGGCTATCCCAAAGAGGTCTGTGGAATTCTACTTTGTCCTTGTGAAAAACCCCAGCACATCGCCAGGGCACATCCGACGAAGAACACCACCTTTGAAGACCCGGCCCGGCGATACCTGATCGATCCTTTGGAATTTTTGGAGGTCGACAACTGGGCCGAACAAAATGAATTTGATATATGCGGTTTCTACCATTCCCATCCGGATCATCCGTGTGCTCCTTCGGAACATGATCGGGAGTTAGCCTGGGAAGGCTACCTATACCTGATTGTCTCCGTCAAAGGGGGGGTATTTGATGAGGGCCGCGCCTGGACATATGATCCCGACAAAAATCAGTTCACGGAGGTCATATTTCAAGGTAAAGTCGAGATCGATAACACCACTGCATAATTCTGAGGAGCGAGGGGAGTCTCGGCGAAATATATAAATATTGCTTCCCCAATTGCCTATTGATAGGTGTGTAATTATAGTTATTAGAAAAGCTTTTTGGAAAAATGAGGCATTAAAAAATGGAAAACGAAATAAACGTAGTCGATACCAGCGGATATTCATGCCCGATTCCGTTGATCATGTTATCTCGAAAATTAAAACGCACGGAAGTGGGCGATACATTAAAAGTTATTTCCGATGATCCGGCATTTAACAAGGAGATAAAAATCTGGAGTTATGAAACCGGCAATCAACTATTGGATCTAAAGGCCAATGGAGCAGACTATATCGCGTTGGTAAAGAAGGGGGCTGGTTTTAAAGGGGAAAACATACTGGAAACCATAAAATTTATTTCGTTGGGTATAAAACTGCACTTCATTAAAACCTTGCTGCAAATAAGTCCTCTGAGGAAGGTTAAATATCTTGTTACATTTGTATCAGTTGCTGCCGGTTTGAGAGCAAACGGCTGGCTGGAAGGACAGGGCATCAAAAACTACACCTTGCTGCCAATCCCCGAGGGCATAACCAAACATTGCGGATTGGTATTGGGATTTGAAAGGAAAAATGATGCCATGAAAGTATTCAAGCTTTTAGAGCAAAACAAATTTGAGGTTGAAGACGTCTATTACGAAGATAAACAGAAATCCTACCAAATTGTACATTTGAATTAATTCGCTAACCTCTCTCCCGCCTATTGCCCGATAGGAATCAGCGAATGGTATTATTTTCATTTGGATAAAAGCTACTCGCCTTTTGCGCACGCAACCGTGTCACGAAATAATTCGATTTATTTCTAAACCTTCCCGGTGAATACCCTGGTTATTTTGTCTATCGTTTTTCATGGAAAAAAGTATTGAAGGTGTAAGATTCAACAAAAAAGTGTACGATTTCCGTACACACCTAACTATCTGTTGTTACGTATGAAAATAATTGACATAGATTTCTGTGTCTGATATTCAGACAAAACACAGACTACCGCTACCGCAATATTCCGCTTCATCCTCTCATGCATCCGTCCCGATTTAGGCGGTGGCTCCATTTGCTATAAAACAATTTACCTCATGATTTCAGATAGTTTTGCTGGTAGCTCCCGGGACCTTGGCAGATTTTGCTAAACTACAGCCATAGATGAAATTATAATCCTGGCATGGCAATTGCTTAACCGTAGAATTAACGGATTGAATACCGTTCGATTTGAAAATATATTTTCCCACGGAAAAGGCACTTGGCACCGAGCAGGAAAAAAAAAATTGCAGTGTTGGATGCTGATGAGAAAGAATGCCAGGAGCTGTGTGATCTAATTAAACAGCAAAACTACAATGCCATTCCCTTGTATTCATTGGCCAAGGTGGAGCAATGTATCCGGGAAAGGGACTGTATTGCAGTCATCCTGGACTTGGATTCGGTGCCGGTTGACAACCGCATGATAAGGGAGCTGACGATAAGAAATCCTGAAGTTTATTTCTTGGCCACATCCAAAGACCGGTTTCACCCCGATTTAAAAGATGCCATCTCTTATCACATTTACGCCTGTCTCAATAAACCGGTGGATTCGGACGAGCTATTTTACTGGCTGAGGAGTATTTACCAAGAGAAGGTCGGTTCTTGAAATTAATTTTATCGGCCCATTCTTATCAGATCAAATAACTCCATCAAATCGGTTAGAAATTACAAGTAATCCTAAAAGATTAAACGAGGATGTTCTCAAATCATAAAAAACGATAGGGAGGCCATATGCAAAAGAAAAACAAAAAAAGCAAAACAGTGATGTCGGATATTCTGGCTGACTTGAAAATGACACGCCGGACTTTTGTGAAGACTTCGGCGGCTGCTGGAGCTGCTATCGCTGCGGGTATGGGTCTGAAGCCCGAACTAAAGGCTTTAGCGCAAACAGGCAAATCGGATTCCGGTGAGATGGGTAAATGGATAGCCTCCACCTGTCAGGGATGCACGTCCTGGTGCTCCAAACAGGTGTATGTCATTGACGGAAGAGCCGTGAAAGTCCGTGGAAATCCGAATTCGAAGGTAAATGGGGCGGCTAGCTGTCCGCGCGCTCATCTTGCCTTGCAGCAGGTGTATGATCCGGATCGCATCAAGACTCCCATGAAACGTACCAATCCCAATAAGGGCCGCAATGAAGATCCCAAATTTGTGCCTATCTCCTGGGATGAGGCGTTGAACACCATTGCCGACAAAATCATGGAGCTCAGAAAAAATAATGAAACCCACAAGTACATGCTCATGCGGGGCCGCTACTCCTACATGAGGGATGTTCTGTATGACCGGATGACCAAAATCATCGGCTCACCCAACAACATCTCCCACAGCGCAATCTGTGCCGAGTCGGAGAAATTCGGGCCTTACTATACAGAGGGATACTGGGGCTATCGTCAGTACGATGTCAAAAATGCCCGGTACATTCTCTTGTGGGGCGCCGACCCTTTGGCCGCCAACCGGCAAGTTTCTTACTATTCATCCGTTTGGGGAGATGCAATTGATTCGGCCACGATTGCGATTGCCGAACCCCGACTTTCCGCCACCGCAGCCAAAGCCGATGAATGGCTGCCGCTCAAACCCGGCACGGACGGTGCATTGGCGGTGGCCTTTGCCCATGTTCTGCTCACCGAGGGGCTCTGGCACAAAGACTTCGTCGGTGATTTTATTGGCGGCCAAAATCGCTTTGAGGCCGGACAAGATGTCGATGAGGAAATGTTCGAAGAAAAACATACCAGCGGTCTTGTCAAGTGGTGGAATCTGGAACTGAAAAACAAAACACCGGAGTGGGCTGCAAAAGAATGCGGCTTGTCGGCAGAGCAGATCAAACGGGTCGCCGTCGGTTACGGCAAGGCGGCACCCCATGCCATTTCCTGGTTGGGCGGCGGGCCCTGTATGCAGGTCCGTGGCGCTTACGCCAGCTTGGCGGTGCACGCTTTAAATGGAATCGTCGGGGCGGTGGACAATATAGGTGGCACCCTGCAGAGCAACAAAGAATACACCAAAAATTTTCCGAAACCCGATGATTTTATGGATGAGATCGCAAAAGCCGGCAAAAAACATGAAAAGATCGACCATCGCGGCCGGTTAGAGTTTCCTTCCTTAAACAAAAAACCCGGCGGCGGCGTTGTCACCAACAATGCAGCCGATGGCATTCTGAACGCGGACCCCAATGAAATCAAGGTAGCGATTGGATACATGAACAACTTTGCCTTCTCCTGCCCGCAGCCTGAGCGCTGGGAGCGTGCGTTGGCCAAGATCCCTTTTCTAGCGCACATCACCACCAATGCTTCCGAGTTTTCCTGGTTCGCCGATATCTTGCTGCCCGATACCCATCACATGTTTGAGAAATGGGGGTATGTCAAATCGATCGGCAACGGATACCGACAGGTAACACTGATGCAGCCGGTTATCGAGCCGGTGTGGGAATACAAGATCGATGAGACCGAAATCCCCTGGCTGATTGCAGAAAAATTGGCAGAAAAAGGTTTTAGCAATCTGCTCGATCACTACAAAACTTACAAAGATCCGGAAACCGGCAAAGCCCCGACCAACGAAAAAGAATTTGCGCTCTATGCCCTTAAGTATGCCACCCAGAATCTATGGGATCCGGCCAAACATAAAGGCGGTGACAAATTCAACGGCTGGGAAGACCTCCTCAAGGCTGGTGTCTGGAATTCTGATCCCTATCCGTATCGACAGCGCTGGGGGAAAATGAAGACCAAAACCCAAAAGTTTGAATTTTACAGCGAGACCCTCAAGGCTGTTCTTGAAAAGCATGCTGAAAAGCACAACACGACAATCGACAATGTTCTTAAGGTATGCAACTACAAGGCGCGGGGGGAAATGGCGTTTGTGCCGCATTATGAGGAGGCGTATGTTGCGGGAGATGAAAAAGAATATCCATTCATCCATGTGGATTACAAATCCAGGCTAAACCGTGAGGGCCGTTCAGCCAACTGCACCTGGTATCATGATTTCAAGGATCTGGATCCCGGTGATGTGGCCTGGCAAGATGTGGCCAAGATCAACCCCTCAGATGCAAAGGGGCTTGGCATCAAGGATGGCGACACGATTAAACTGACATCGCCCACTGGAAGCCTGACATGTACGGCCAAATTATGGGAAGGTGTCAGGCCGGGAACCATCGCCAAGTGCTACGGCCAGGGCCATTGGGCCTATGGCCGGGTGGCGTCCAAACAATTTGGCAAAATCCCCCGGGGGGGTAGCAGCAATGACCTGATCCCGGCCCAATATGATCGATTGAGTGGAAGCACGGCCTACTATGCGACCACCAGAATTAAAATCGAAAAAGTTTAGGAGGTGACCCCATGCCTAGATATGCCATGGTAATTGATTTACAGCGCTGTGTCGGGTGCGGCGCCTGCAGCATTGCCTGCAGAAACGAAAATAATGTGCCCGATGGCATCTACTGGTCCAATAAAATCACTGAAACGGTGGGCACGTTTCCCAACGTGCGCTATCATTATATTCCAACGCTTTGCAACCACTGTGAGAATGCTCCCTGCGTCAAGGGATGCCCGACTAGCGCTATGCATAAAGCAGACGGTGATATTACCATGCATGACCCAGATAAATGTATTGGTTGCCGCTATTGCATCATCAACTGTCCTTACGGAGTAATTCATTTCAATGAGGAAGAAGAGCACCGTTTTTGGAGTGACAATACGCCTCTGATTGAAGGTATTACTTCATCCGCTAACGAGGTTACGAAAAAGGTCAATGGTAGAGTTCT
>CP070652.1:4936791-4949938 GCA_020354645.1 Deltaproteobacteria bacterium | reverse complement strand
TTAATCACCCTGTCCCGCATCAAAGTTTCAACCCTGTGTAAATCTTGTCGGTCATTGATACCATAAAATTCACTCGTATCAGCGCCGATAAATAACCCTATTTTCTTATTTTCTTTGTAACCTTCGGCAACAATGTCCGTAAGATATAGCTCGCCTTGTGTGTTGTTGGTGGTAATATTTTGCAATGAATCCGATAAAACACTGCTTTTGACACAATAAATACCGGTGTTGATTGTATCTATCTTTTTCTGTGCATCGGTTGCATCGGCTTCTTCAATAATCCCACACACCTGACCGGTTTTGTCCGTTATGATCCTCCCATACCCGGTGGGATTGTTCAGTACTACTGCTAATACGGTAATATCTCTTCTATTTTTTAAGTGATTTTGTATCAGCCTGAAAATCGTATTGGCTGTAACCAAGGGTACATCACCATTCAAAATGACAACATCTTGACAATGATCCGGGAGATAAGGCAGTGCACATAAGACCGCGTGTCCGGTGCCGAGTTGTCTGTGCTGGTAAGCAAATTTGAGTTGACCTTCTTTTGACACGATCTTACGTACTTTTTCAGCCTGATTACCAATCACAACAATAACATCATTTCCTGCAATCTCTTTCGCAGTTTCTACGACATACAAAATCATCGGTCGACCAAGGATTTCATGAAGAACCTTGGCTTTCTTCGATCGCATACGGGTTCCCAATCCTGCAGCCAATATGATCACGGCTGATTTTTTGTCGGCAGAGACCATCGCTCTCTAATTGCTCTCATTTGTCCGGTTTGCTTGCTTGCAGGCCCTGTATTTTAAGGCGGGGTCAAGGGAAGCTATCTGAAAAAGATATTTTCTTTACCAGGAAGCCCCGCCCGTCAGGGCCGCAAAGCTCCGCCACCTGACATTCGAAGTTCTGGTAACTTCAATATCACATTTTTTTAAAACTCACAAAACGGCAAAACCTGTTTTTGAAACTGTTTGAGTCCAGTTTCACAAAAAAAAGGGCAAACCGAATTACAGAGTATGCCCTTTTGGAAGTTCGGATCAAACTGATTTTATGCGAAATAAATTTGATCAGAATTTGGGACTATCGATTCCCTCGTGTTTTCGCGAGCTTAATTCGCTGCATCGCCCTTTCAAGGGCGGCATGGGTCCGGGTAAAGTCTATATCTTCCCTTCCCCGGTCAGCTGCCAGGCGCTGCTGGGCGCGCTCCAAAGCAGCCTGGGCGCGTTCGATATCAATATCACGCCGTCTTTCAGCTGACTCGGCGAGAATTGTAACCTTATCCGGCAATGCCTCAGCAAAACCGCCACTGATAAAAACGTATTTTTCAGCGCCATCTGCACTCGTATAACGGACTGTCCCGGTTTTAAGTGTAGTCATAAACGGCGTATGCCCGATAAGTACGCCGAATTCACCCAGAGTTCCCGGTGAAGCTACAATTTGGGCCTCTTCACGGACCACAACCTTTTCGGGTGTAACCACTTCCAATTGTATATTCCCCGCCATGCGATTTTCCTCTTGACCAGCCTGCTTTTCCTTAAGCCCCGCCCTTTCTTCAAGGGAAGCTATCTCGGGGATCGGGGCAGTTTTTGCGATTTCTGATTAATCCGAAATTGATATTTTCCTTAACCGAATGCCCCACTCTTTAGGGCGTAAAGCCTCTCTATTCTACTAACGCTCTTTTCTTGGCATCCTCAAGTACCTCATCGATGCCGCCTTTCATGTAAAAAGCCTGTTCCGGGCTGTCATCATGCTTGCCCTCACAAATTTCTTTAAAGGCTTTCACCGTATCTTCGATCTTAACGTATGCGCCGTTTCTTCCCGTAAAAGCTTCAGCCACATGGAACGGTTGAGACAGGAATCGCTGAATTTTTCTGGCCCGGGCCACCGTCACCTTATCCTCATCGGATAATTCTTCCATACCCAGAATGGCAATAATATCCTGAAGTTCTTTATACTTTTGGAGAATCTGCTGAACCTGACGGGAGACCTGATAATGCTCATCACCAATATAAGCTGCATCAAGAATCCGGGATGTTGAATCCAAGGGGTCCACTGCCGGATAGATACCGAGTTCCACAATTTGTCGTGACAAAACAACCGTCCCATCCAGATGGGCAAAGGTCGTCGCCGGTGCCGGGTCTGTTAGATCATCTGCCGGTACGTATACGCACTGCACTGCCGTAATGGAACCCTTGTCAGTAGATGTAATCCGCTCCTGTAGCTCCCCTAAATCAACCGCCAGTGTTGGTTGATAGCCAACTGCAGACGGCATTCGCCCCAGCAATGCCGAAACTTCCGAACCGGCCTGGGTAAAACGAAAAATGTTATCAATAAAGAGTAGAACATCCTGGCCTTCTTCATCCCGGAAATATTCTGCAGCCGTCAAGGCCGAGAGAGCAACCCGTGCTCGGGCACCGGGGGGTTCGGTCATCTGCCCATAAATGAGCGCCGCTTTTGGAAGAACACCGGAATCCTTCATTTCATGATACAGGTCATTTCCCTCACGGGTTCTTTCGCCGACTCCGGCAAACACAGAAATACCACCATGCTGCATGGCGATGTTGTGGATCATTTCCATCATGATGACGGTCTTACCGACACCGGCACCGCCAAACATGCCCATTTTGCCGCCGCGGGGGAAGGGGACCAACAGGTCTATGACCTTGACGCCGGTTTCCAGAACCCGCACCGTTACGTCCTGTTCGGTAAACTTCGGGGCTTCGCGGTGAATTGGATACAATTTTCCCTGGCTGACCGGTCCCAAACCATCAACCGGCCTCCCGACAACGTTAAGCACCCGCCCCAGCCCGGCCTCACCCACGGGCATCAGGATCGGCTGACCGGTATCCTTTACCGGCATTCCCCTGACGAGACCGTCGGTAATGTCCATCGCAATCGTGCGGACGACATTGTCACCCAGATGCTGGGCGACCTCAATCACCAAATTGTCCGCTTCATCGTTGATAGCTGGATTGCTTATCGCCAGCGCGGTGTAAATCGTTGGCAGCTTGCCCTGCTCGAACTCCACGTCTACAACAGGCCCCATAACCTGAAGTACTTTACCTAAGTTTTCTCCCATTGAAAAACCTCCTGTCGCACAAGATGCGGTGTATTATTTCCTTATCCTCTAAGTGCCTCGGCGCCACCGACGATATCCATCAATTCAGCCGTAATAGCTGCCTGTCGCGCTTTATTGTACGCCAACGTGAGATTTTCGAGCATATCATCACAGGCCTGAGTGGCATTGTCCATAGCCATCATACGCGCTGCATGCTCGCTGGTGGAAGTCTCCAGAAAGGCACTGTGTAATTGCACATAGATATTTCTGGGAAGCATTTCACCCAGTAACTCATCGGCTGACGGTTCACAGATGTGTTCGGGCAAATAAGGCGTTGCAACATCGGTTTTTTCTTCCGCCGCTGCTTCAATCGGCGGTATCGGAAGAAGTTGCTTTCGAACCGGAAGCTGTTTGCTCATGCTAAAAAATTCCGCATACACCACATAGACTTAGTGATATGTGCCCAAAAGATAGCCTTCTACCAACTTGCGCCCGGTTGTTGCAGCAACGTGAAACCCAATGTTAGTGCCCATAACGCCGATGTGCTCACTTTGGATCGGCAAATTGTTCTTGCGACACCAGTCACGACCTTTTTTGCCAAAATTTGTGAAGGAAATCTCTATGTTTTGGCTGTATTTTTCCTCGAGAAAAGATTCGGCTTTTTGAATCAGGTTGGCATTAAATCCGCCGCACAGGCCCCGATCGGATGTACATAGGACAACATGAATGTTATTAACCTCCTCCCGCGGAACCAGCAAAGGATTTGCTTCTTCGCCGGATCTTTCAGCAAGACTCCCGAGAACCTCTTCGAATTTACCGGCGTAAGGGCGAAAGGCTTCCATATTCGCCTGGGCCCCGCGTAAGCGAGATGCAGCCACCAAGTTCATGGCCTTGGTGATCTGTTTCGTCTTTTTTACAGCATTTATTTTGCTTTGAACATCCTTCAATGTTGCCATACAATTCCGCCCTTATCTGGATAACGTCTCAATTTAGAGTTTGCCGCTGGAAAGTTGACCCCGCTTAGAATGCGCAATCGGGTTTTTATTCGCCTTCGCCTGAATACCCTGTCCCGCTGAAGCGGGACTGCGAAGAGCTTCATTTTATCGTATCCTTGAATTCCTCACCATAGGTAGTCAAGGCTTCGTTCAAAAGCTTGTCCAGATCATCACTGATTTCATTTTTCGCAGCCAGTTCCTTAAAAATTTGAGGATAGCGATCTTCGATAAATGGATAAAGGCCGGCTTCATATTTTGCGAGAACATCTACCGGATATTTATCAAGAAACCCTTTTGCCCCGGCATACAGAATTGTCACCTGCTTTTGCACCGGCAGGGGTTGATATTGGGGTTGTTTTAATATTTCGACGAGTCTTTGGCCTCGGGTGAGTTGTTGCTGAGTGGCCTTGTCCAAATCACTGCCAAAAGCAGCAAATGCCTCCAGTTCTCGATATTGCGCCAAATCCAGGCGCAAGGTACCGGCCACCTGCTTCATGGCTTTGACCTGGGCTGAACCACCAACCCGTGAAACCGAAAGGCCGACATTAATGGCCGGCCTGACACCGGCAAAAAACAGGCCGGGTTCAAGGTAAATCTGACCGTCAGTAATAGAAATAACATTGGTGGGAATGTAAGCCGATACATCACCCGCCTGGGTCTCGATGATCGGCAGCGCCGTCAGCGATCCCGCACCCAGTTCATCGTTCAGCTTGGCGGCTCTTTCAAGGAGGCGTGAGTGATTGTAGAAGATATCCCCGGGATAGGCTTCACGGCCGGGCGGCCGACGCAAAAGCAGGGAAACTTGGCGATAGGCTACCGCCTGTTTTGAAAGGTCATCGTAAACAATCAGGGCGTGTTGCTTATTGTCTCGGAAGTATTCCCCCATGGCACAACCGGCATAGGGCGCAATGTACTGCAAGGTTGCCGGGTCACTGGCACAGGCGGATACGACCGTTGTGTATTCCATGGCCCCGTATTTCTCAAGAACAGCGTGGACCTGGGCCACCGTTGATTTTTTCTGACCGCAGGCCACGTAAATACAGTAGATGTCGGTGTCTTTCTGCGCCAGAATGGCATCAATAGCACACGCCGTTTTCCCGATCTGCCGATCCCCAATAATCAATTCCCGTTGGCCACGACCTACCGGCGTCATGGCATCAATGGCTTTAAGCCCGGTGTAGCAGGGTTCGTGCACGCTCTTTCTGGCAATAACACCCGGTGCAACCATTTCAACCCGGCGGAATTCCTTGGCCTCGATGGGTCCTTTGCCATCCAGCGGCTCGCCGACGGCTGAAACCACGCGTCCCAAAACGGCTTCGCCGACCGGTACTTGAGCAATACGTCCGGTTCGCTTGACCATATCGCCTTCCTTAATATGGATATCCTCGCCCATGATAGCGACACCCACATTGTCTTCTTCAAGATTCAACACCAAACCGAAAATGCCGCCCGGAAATTCGACCAGTTCCAAGGCCATGACCTTCTCAAGTCCGTAAATCCTGGCGATACCGTCTCCAACTGACAACACAACACCGGTCTCACTGAGTTCAACTTTCTTGTCGTAATCCGTGATTTGTTCCTTAATAATCTGACTTATCTCTTCAGCTCTTAATTCCATTAGACACCCTCACCCCTTTTCAAAGTTTCTCTCATATTAAGCAATTGTGTTTTGATACTCCCATCCAACACGAGGTCGCCTATTCTGGTAACGATTCCTCCAATCAAACCGGGATCTTGTTCGACTTCTAAAACGATATCCTTGCCTGTTTTTTTTGACAGGCTCGTTTGAATCTTCTCAATGGCTTCAGAAGAAAGTTCGGTTGCTGAAATCAAGTTGGCACGTGCAATCCCTTTTAATTCGTCGACCAATTTTTGATAAAAATCGTTAATATTGCTGAGGAAGCTGATACGCCCTTTATCAAAAAGCAACATTAAAAATGATATCATAACCTTGGACAGATCCAGCTTTGCGATTACCGTCTGCAACACTTTTCTGCGGCCAGCAAAATCATATAGGGGATTGGTCAGGGCCTCGAAAAGTGCTGGTTCATTTTCAATAAGATGTGCCATCCCTCCAAGTTCTTGTCGGTAAGTTTCGGCCTGACCATCTTCTTTGCCAATGAGCAGCAGCGCTTTGGCATAACGCCGTGCGATCGCCAAATTTTTCATTATGCCACCACCTTATCCAAATATTCGTCGACCAATCGGTTTTGATCCTGGCTCGTTATCTTACTTTTTATGATCTCTTCGGCCTTGACAAGGGCCTGATCAAGTACTTCCCCACGCAGTTTTTGCTTGGTCTTTTCAAACTCCTGTTCAATATTTCTGCGGGCCTGCTCTTCAAGTCTTTGGGCCGCAGCTTCGGCTTCTTGAATTATTCTGGTTTTAGCTTCATTGCCCTGCTTAACGTATTCTGCAATGATCTTTTCAGCCTCTTTGTCGAGTTGCAAAAACTTTTCATTATACTCGGCCAATTGTTTTTCAGCCGCTTTCTTTTTGGCTTCCAATTCGCTGAGTTGCTCTTTTATCCCTTTTATTCGACCGTTCAATGCTTGAGATGCCGGTTTGCGCAAGAGGTAGATGAGGCCGATGAATAAAAGGGCAAAATTTATTACTTTATAAGTGTCTGTGCGCACCCATCCTTTTGCGGCGGAACCTTCACCCGAAGACCCCACGGCGACTCCGTTAAATAAGAACAAAAAAACTGCTGCGACGACAAGTGCAAACCCGATGATCTCAATTCCACGACACTTCCGGTGCAAACCAGAATTATTCATGAAACCTTCCTCCCCAGTATTTTTTGACTGATCGATTCTGCAAAACCGTCAATCTCCTTTAGCAGCGATTTCCTGACTTCTGCGGCATCTTTTGAAATCTTTTCACGAACTTCGACCAGATCTGCCTGAAGTTTTTCATTAATTTTCGCGATCATTTTCTTTTCTTCTTCAGCAGCAACATCTAGCAGTGCTTCCTTTTCCTGACGTCCCTTTGATCGGGCTTCCTTAATCCCGACACCAAAAGCCTCTTCTTTTTCCTGTAAATCTCTGGTAAACGAGTCGATACTGGCTTCAAGACCTGCGACTTTTTCCTTGCGTTGGATCAGAACATTTCGGATCGGCCGGTATAAAATAAGATTCAACACCCAGATTAAAAAAATGAAATTCGCGATCTGGATTAAAACCGACCAATCCGGAACCACTGTCACGCCCCCTGACTCACCCCCCGAAGATCCAAATGCAACTTTTACCGTAAACATCAGCAGCACCGTGGGGATAAACCAGAAAGCCGTAAAGTATATCCGGGTTAAATGCGAGATTCTCATCGAGGGATCCTCCATCACAGGTGTCAACCGTCGGTTTAAATCTTTCTAACTTTATAGCATCACAGCATTTCGACTCGGGCGGTCTATAACATTCGCTATATTAGATTGTCAAAGGTTTTTTGAAAATTTTTAGGCCCCTTTGACGGTTTCAAGGCTCACCGGTTCTTGAGGAGAATTCACCTTTTTTTTCGAGACCATGGTTGTATTTTTCATGGCACAATTACCGATGAATATACCTCCCTCTTCAATAGATACCACCGGTGCCTGAATATCGCCCATCACACGTCCCGGCGGATAAACCTCAATCCTTTCTTCCGCGTCTATGGTACCCTTCACTTCACCCATGATAATGGCGGTACCCACAAATACTTCGGCGTCGACGATAGCTTTTTCACCGACAATAACAGTTCCACCATTGCTTTTGATCTTCCCTTTGACACTCCCATCCAATCTGATCGTGCCCTGGAATTCAATGGTACCATCCACGCTGGCCTGGGAGCCCAAAAATGTCGATATAGAATCTGCTTTCTTTCCCCGTTTTTTTCTTTTCATGCTGTGTTTACCTCCTGATACATATTTCAGACTCACTGTTTAAAATCACTCTAAGCTGGACTGCGGCATTTAGCCTGACAGCTATTCTAATATAAAGCGCCGCATGCTGATGTTGATTAAAAAGCCGATACTTATCATCACCGTCACGATTGACGACCCCCCATAGCTAATAAATGGCAATGGAATGCCGACAACCGGCATCAATCCCATCACCATACCGATATTAACCACAACCTGCCAGAATATCATCGCCGAAATACCAACCGCTAAAATTGTGCCGAAGGGATCCCGGCAACCATAGGCAATATTTAATGCCCATATAATGAGGATCAAAAATATCAAAATGACGATCAAGGACCCCGTAAATCCCCACTCCTCGGCGAATACTGAAAATATAAAGTCGGTGTGCTGCTCGGGCAGAAAAGAAAGCGCATTCTGAGTACCTTTTAAATATCCTTTCCCGGTCATCATACCGGAACCAATGGCAATTTTGGACTGTATAATGTGATATCCGGCACCTAATGGGTCGCGATCCGGGTTCAAAAAGGTTAAGATCCGCCGCTTCTGATAGGCCTTCAAAAAAAACCAAACCAATGGAATAATTATGGTGCAAAAGCCGATAATGGATAATACGGCTCGTTTTTCGATCTTGACGAAAACAGTCATAGAACCGGCTATCAAAAGGACCAAAAGGGCAGTTCCCAAATCGGGTTGCCTTACTATCAGCAGAAAAGGAATTATCACCAATACCGTGGGCTTAAAGAGTTCTCGCAATGTAAATCCTCTGGTGTAAGCGTGTCTGGAGTAATAGTGAGCGAGAATAATAATGACCACAATCTTGATCAACTCTGATGGCTGAATGGATAAAGGGCCTATCATCAGCCAGCGCCGTGATCCGCTGACATATTTCCCAAAAAATAAAACGCTAATCAAAAGAAAAATGCAAACTGCATAAATCGTGTGGGCCCACCGATCCAGAAATTTGTAATTAAATAAAAAAGAAAGAACCATGAAAACAATTCCGGCACAAAACCAGATCAGTTGCTTGATAACCAACATTTTTTCCGGAGTCTGTTCTCCGGCACTCACAACACTGTAAAGCGTCACAAGTCCGATACAACCAAGCAAAAGGGCCAGTCCTAAAAGTCCCCAATCAAAATATTGCACGAATCGACGGTCAAACATCGATCATGATCCTCCAGAAAATTATGATCCATAGGCTTTTTAAATATAAATTTGGGACAATCCCGGAAATATATTTTATGGTGCCGCCTCTTTGCCGTTGGCAAGTAATCGCTTACCCAACTGATCTTTCAACAGATATGCTTTGATCACTTCCCTTGCGATCGGTGCTGCGGCACCTGAACCGTGTTCTCCATGTTCGACAACGACGGCTACGGCTATTTTAGGATCTGCAGAGGGTGCATATGCCACGAACCATGCGTGGGGTTTCAAATGATCGGGAATATCTTCTTCATCGGGTTCATCCTCATCTTCCTTCCGGCTAACCACCTGAGCTGTGCCTGTCTTTCCGCTGATATCGATTCCGGGAAACCGGGCGCCTTTAGCAGTTCCCCGATCACTATTCACCACCCTCCAAAGGCCTTCCTTAACTAAGGCCATGGTTTTAGGGCTTATCGGCATTTGCCCCATAACCTGGGGTTCTGTTTTTTTAATCACTTGGCCGTCGGCAGTCTCAATTCGGCCTAATATTTCTGGCTTGTATTTTATGCCATCGTTTGCCAGCCCGGAAATCAGGCCCGTCATTTGAAGCGGTGTAACAAGGTTAAATCCCTGACCGATGGCTACCGATAGCGTTTCCCCTTCCTGCCATTCAATCCCGGTACGACGCTTCTTCCAGGCTGCCGTCGGAATAAGCCCTTGTGTTTCATTATCAAGATTGATACCGGTGCGTGAACCAAGACCACAGGCTCTCGCGTACCATGCCAGACGATCAATACCCACGCCTTGTCCCACCTGATAAAAAAAGACATCACAGGATTCAGCTATTGCCTGCACAACACTCAGGGTGCCATGTCCCCCCTTTTTCCAGCAGCGATATTCGCGATTGTTGAATTTATAAAAACCTGGACACGTGAAAGTCGTGTTTTCGTCGATAACCCCTTCTTCAAGGCCCGCAATGGCGGTTAAAATTTTATAGGTTGAAGCTGGGGGGTATTCACCTTGCACTGCCCTGTTGGTTAGCGGTTTTAAGGGATTGGCAATAAACGCTTCCCACTGACCGTGAGACATTCCGCGGACAAATGCATTTTGATCAAATGAAGGGCTACTTGCCAAAGCAAGGATTTGACCGGAGGCGGGTTCTATGGCCACAATCGCACCTAAAACATCTTTCAGAAGCTCCTCGGCCTTGTTCTGGACCTCCAAATCAATGGTAAGATAGATGTTATTTCCGGGTCTGGCATTCACGGTTTTCAATATCTTGACAACCTGTCCGTTGGCATTTACTTCAACCTGACGTCCGCCGCGTTTACCACGCAAGAAATTATCAAACACCTTCTCAGCGCCATACTTTCCGATTAAATCTCCGCTCCTGGTATTCGTATATTTTCCACTCTTTAGCTCAGCGGAATTTATCTCACCCAGATATCCCAGCAGATGGGTGGCCGCCTGCTTATGAATATAAAGCCTTCTGAGTTCGACATTCACCATAATTCCCGGAAGGTCGTATTTGTTAACCTCTACAAAAGCTAGGGATCTGCGACCGATATCCTGTTTCAGCGTTATTGGCTGATAGGTTAAAATTCCCGTTTGGCCTGCCACTTTTGAGTTCAGCTCCTCCTTTGGAACTGATAAGAGTTTTGACAGCTTGTCTAGCGTGGGCCCCAGGGGCCTGGCATCTTTGGGTATAATGCTTACATCAAAAGAAGGTCGATTATCCACCATTAACTTCCCGCTGCGATCAAAAATCATTCCGCGTGGGGCATCAATGGTTTGCAACCGAATGCTGTTGTTTTCAGAGAGCCTACTGTACTCCTCGCCTTTTAGTACCTGAAGAAAAAACAAACGTATCAGCAACACAGCGAAAACAGCCAGGGCGCATATTATGGCCCCGATAATGCGTTGCTTATACCATTCACTGTCTGCTGTCTTCAAATATCTGCTCAAAACATCACCCAAGACATCATTCTGTCTGTCAGTCGGGTTGGCCGGTTCGCTTCCCTGCAACCCCCGTCTTTTCTTTACGGGAAGCTATCTGTGGGTTCGGGACAATTTTCGCAACGACAAGATGCCGACTTATCACCTGCTCGATCCGGCAGCCTCCCCTCATCACCATCGCTAGCGCAGTGTTTTATTAGCCATTAGGTTGCTTTTGCGCACAAATATCCCCCTCTGCCACCGTTTCCATCCTTTGTGGGACTGCTCAAAAGCAATAAGAATCAGCGGACCCGTGAATAAAGCCCATATTATCTGCACTACAGCGATTTTTACGGCTAGACCTGGAAACCGCATACCAGGTTCTACGAATGCAATGTTGCTGATAAATATTAAATTCTCAATTAACACGCCAAATAAGACAATAAAAGGCAGGCGGAAGCGATTTCCCACCTGCAAAACTTTTATAATCCATCTCAAAATCAGATATAACCAGAAATAGGCTGTAACGTGAAGCATAAACGGTGAACAGGACAGTTGGTCCATTATTGCTCCGACGATGAGAATAATCGGAAGGCTTTCGCGCATCGTCCGAACCAAGCAGAGATAAGCGATTAAGGGGACCATTAAATCATAAAAATTGTTAAAAAGTGGAAGTACCGGTATTATGCATGTCTGGAGGATTATCAGAAAAAGAGATATGCAGAAAAAAAAACCGTATGTCATTGCGGGTTCACAAGCTTGAGGTTTGGGGAAGTTAACAATACTAATACTTCTTCAAGTTTTTCATAATCGATGTATGGTGCGACCTTTACTTCATGAAAAATAGCCGAGTCTCGTGTAAGAACACTTACCACCTCTCCGATGCGCTGACCTTTGGGAAAAACACCGTCCAGCCCGGATGCAACAATTTTGTCCCCAACCCTAACATCATCCTTATGCAGTACATATTGAAAAAGGCACATCCCGATTGAGGATCCCTTGATGATCCCTCGCGCCCTGGTCCTTTGAACCAAAGCATCAACAGCACTGTTTCGGTCTATGATCAGCATAACCTTTGAATAATGAGATGAAACATCGGTTACCTGCCCGGCAATGCCCTCTGGAATCACAACAGGCAATCCTTTGGTTACACCATCGATCCGGCCTTTATTAATGATGACAGCCTTGAACCAGGAGGACGGATCTTTAGCGATGACTTCGGCGGCCAAGGTCTTTTCAGCAAAAGTATTTTGAAAATTCAATAAATTCCGCAGACGAATGCTTGACAGTTCGATTTCGCGCCACTGGTTATTTATGGCAACCTCATGGCGCAACGATTTTTTAAGCTTGGTGTTGTCTTTGGCCACGGCAACCAGCATAAAATAGTTATGCCAGATATCTCTTGCGAAACGTATCGAATCCGTAACGACCCCTTGGAGAGGACCTAAAATATACAGGGCGATTCGCCCGGGTCTATATGAAGGATAGCGGCTGCTTGAAAGTGAGAGGATTATTATGTTGGCAATGACCACAACGACCAGGCCAACAATCATTACCATCTTTCTTGAGAACATGACGCTAGGAAATCATGACTTGTTTGAGGATTTCAATGCTATCGAGGGTCTTACCCGAGCCAAGTGCCACCGTTGACAGAGGATCTTCGGTTACCGTTATCGGAAGGCTGGTTTCATCCCTTAGAAGTTTATCGAGATTTTTTAACAATGCCCCGCCACCGGTCAATATGATTCCGCGGTCCACAATATCGGCTGACAATTCAGGAGGGGTCTGTTCCAATGCTATTTTTACGGTCTCTATAATGGCATCTATCTGTTCGGAAATTGCGACTCTTATTTCCTCTGAATCTATCGATAGGATTTTAGGAATCCCCGATGCAAGATCGCGACCCTTCACTTCGATTGTTTCGAGTTCCTGAGGATCGGGGAAGGCGTTGCCAATTGTTGTTTTGATTATTTCTGCCGTTCTTTCTCCAATCAACAGGTTATATTTTCTTTTGATATATTGAATGATCGCAGCATCCATCTTATCACCGGCCACTCGCACTGACCGGCTATAAACTATTCCGGCCAAAGAAATAACCGCAACTTCTGTTGTCCCACC
>CP070652.1:4925310-4936691 GCA_020354645.1 Deltaproteobacteria bacterium | reverse complement strand
TGTAACAAAAAAAATACCCCTCGCCCGGACCGCCTTATTCCGTTGCTTATCGGAATATTATTTTTAAAATCACTATAAAACTGTCTACCACACAAAATTTTAATATTCCTGTGGGTCGTCAACAATTGAAAAAGCCGATTCGATAGAACCGGCTTTTTTATATAACAAATTGAGTTATTTCGACAAAGATCCTTCGGTTGAAAGCTTGCCTGTTAAAGGACCTTCTCGATCGGTGTATATTCAAGTGCAAATGCGTCCGCAACCCCTTTGTAGGTCACTTTCCCATTGACCACGTTTGCGCCGCGTTTGATCTCAGAATTTTCTTTCATGGCTTTTTTCCACCCCTTATTGGCGATCTCGACCGCGTACGGCAGGGTTGCATTGGTCAGGGCCAGCGTGGAAGTCTTGGGTACCGCTCCCGGCATGTTGGCCACGCAATAGTGCACCACGCCGTCAACGGTATAAATCGGGTCGGCATGGGTGGTCGGTTTGGAGGTTTCAAAACAGCCGCCCTGATCGATGGCGACATCCACCAGCACCGCACCTTTCTTCATGGTTTTCAGCATTTCCCGGCTAACCAGTTTGGGAGCTTTGGCGCCCGGAAGAAGAACAGCACCGACCACCACATCAGCCTCCGTGATGAGTTTGCGGATTGCTGCCGGGCTGGACATCCGAAGAAAACAGTTGCGAGGCATGATATCGCTCAGATAGCGCAGCCGCTCAAGACTCATGTCGAGTACGTAAACCTTGGCGCCCAGACCGCAGGCCATTTTGGCGGCATGCGTGCCGACCACTCCGCCGCCGATAATAACCACCGTACCCGGATCCACCCCCGGCACGCCGCCCAGCAAAACACCATGCCCGCCCTGGGCCATTTCCAGATATTTTGCGCCTTGCTGTATTGCCATCCGACCGGCTACCTCGCTCATTGGGGTCAGTAGCGGCAAAGTCCCGTCGGCCTTTTGAATGGTTTCATAGGCGATGTTGATGGAGCCGCTTTTGACCAATACATGAGTCAGCTCTTCCGCCGCCGCCAGATGAAGGTAGGTAAAAATGATTTGGCCTTTCCGGATGAGATCGTACTCGGAAGGCAGGGGCTCTTTGACATGCATGACCATTTCGGAACGGTCAAAAATCTCCTTGGGCGTATTGATGATCTCGGCGCCGATGCCGGCATAGGCTGCATCATCGAAACCGCTGCCGATGCCCGCATCTTTTTCCACCAGCACCGTGTGACCGTTTTGTCGCATTACCTCTACACCTGAGGGGGTCATGCAGACACGATTTTCCTCGGCTTTAATCTCTTTTAAAATTCCGACAATCATGGTTATCCTCCCAGCGGCATTTGTGTCTCTTGCTAAAGTTATCCTGAATTATAAACCTGAAATTTTTTGCACAGCGCAATTACTGTTTGCAGTACCCGATCCAGCAGACCTTTATCATCGCAGCCCAGCAGGGCCATATCGATCAAATCCGCTATTTTGACAATTTCTGGTTTGGCCATCCCCCGGGTGCTAACGGCTGAGCTGCCCAGTCTCAGCCCGCTTACCTTTCCCGGGCTGTTCGCGTCAGCGGGGATGACATTTCGGTTTGTTAATATCCCCACGGCTTCCAGAATTTTTTCAGCGGCATTTCCGTCCAATCCCTTTGACGATACGTCAACCAAAACCTGGTGATTTTCAGTCCCCCCCGTGACAATTCGATAGCCTTTGCTGTCGAGCTCTTTTGCCAGGCGCTTGGCATTTTCAAGTGTCTTTTTTTGAATGGCTGCAAACTCCGGCGTCATCGCCAGTTTGAAAATGAGCGCCTTTGCAGCAATTGAATTGACCGCACTGGTCCCCTGACATCCGGGAAATACGGCCCTGTCGACCTTTTTGCCGTGCTGCCGCCGGCATAAAATCACGCCTCCTCTGCCACCCATCATGGTTTTATAACAGGTTAAGGTCACAAAATCGCAGGACGGTAGCGGACTGGGGATAACATTTGCCGCAACAAGACCGGCCAGGTGTGCCATGTCGGCAAAAAGATAGGCCGACATCTCTTTGGCTATTTCGGCCATTTTCTCATAATCGATAATCCTGGGATATGAACTGGCGCCGACCACGATCATCTTGGGTTTGAACTCATGGGCACGTTCCCTGACTTTATCGTAGTCTATAAGTTCGGTATCGTAATCTACCCCGTAATGATTGAATTCAAAGCATTTGCTGGTTATGGAAGCCCGGTGACCATGAGAAAGATGACCCCCGTGGGGAAGTCTCATGGCAAGGATTCTATCGCCGACTTCAAGGACGGAAAAATAGACCGCCAGGTTTGCCGAAGTGCCGCTGTGGGGCTGAACATTTATATGCTCTGCCCCAAATAGCTGTTTGCCCCGCGTAATCGCCAGGTTCTCCACCTCGTCGGCATAAACGCAACCGGCATGAAATCGCTTGCCCGGATAGCCCTCGATGGTCTTGGTATTGAAAACAGACCCCAGGGCTTCATTGATTGAGCGGGGTGAATGGTTCTCGGCCGCAATAAGATCGATAGTGTTTTCGATTCTGAATTCTTCGTTTTTGATGAGACCGGCTAATTCAGGATCGTCTTTCGGCAAAAATTCCATAACCTGCTTCAAATTTTAGGTAATTGATATCGCAACATCCCATGAAACTTTCTATCCAATGTCGGCAAGCTTTGGCCGGATTCCGCCATTTTGGCTGTAATCGATTTTTGATAAAATTTCAAGAATCAAAGAATCATTAGATACGGGATTAAAATCAAGGAATCAAGAGCAAAAGCTTCAGGTCATTCACGTTGGTACCGGTGGCACCGGTTTCAATACAGTCTCCAAGCTTCTTGAGGGCCGGGGTCACATCATGTGCGGCAAGACAATCATAGAGATCGATACCGGTCTCAACGGCCCGGGTTACGGTTTGATCATCAACCACACCCCCGGCAACATCCGTCGGGCCATCCGTGCCGTCGGAATCAAGACCGGCAACGGCGACATTGTTTAGACCGTCAATGCCCAACGCAGCGCTTACGGCAAATTCCTGGTTGGGGCCGCCCATGCCGGCCGCTGCCGATATCTTCACGGTTGTCTCGCCACCGCCGATAACGGCGCTTGGAAGATCCAGCGGTCTTTTTTTCAATATAATTTCTTTGGCAACCGCTCCGAACACGCCACCCAGCTCTTTGCTTTCACCTTCGAGCATTGTTGAAAGAACCATGGTGTTGAATCCCAGCTCCCGCGCTTTATCAGCTGCAGCCACACCGGCCGCATCACTGGGTACGAGAATAAAATCATGGCGCTTGTGATCGGCAAGGTCAGATGCTTTAGGTGTTTCCTGCGCCGGCCCGTCATCTTTCAGGTACTGGCTCACAGAAACCGGAACCTTATCCCAGAGATCGTATTTCGTAAGCGTTGTCCTGGCATCGCTCAAAAAAGAAGTATCCGGAACCGTGGGGTCGGTGATGTAATCAAGCTCATCACCGGTAACGTCGGACACCGTCAGATTGATCAGGTGCGCTTGGGGATGGACGGCCATGGCAAGTCTTCCGCCTTTTATTTGGCTGAGATGTTTGCGGACGGCATTGATTTCATAGATATTCGCCCCGCAGGTCAGAAGCAGCTTGTTGACCGACTTCTTGTCCTCCAGGGTTACTTCCGGCACCGGAAACGGCATCAGGGCTGAACTTCCGCCGGTAACACAGCCAAAAACAATGTCGCCGGGCCCGGTCAGACGGGCCAGAGAAAGGGCTTGCCCGGCGGCGAAGTATCCGGCTTCGTCGGGAATAGGATGACCGGCATGATATAATCTGGCATGGTACAGCTCACCTTCCTGGCCATATTTGCAGATGATCACACCGTCTGAGATTCTCTCCCCCAGCAAGTCTTCCAGTGCTTTGGCAATAGGATAGGTGGCCTTCCCACCCCCAAGCAAATAAATCCGCCGACGGGAGGACAGGTCAACTCGAAACTCACCGACGATGAGATGGTTATCTTGAAGTCTGACCAGATTGCGGGTCGCTTTGTAGGGGTTGGCTGCCGTCAGGGCATGGTCGATAATATCAAGGGCATATTCACGGAGTTTGATGTTGCCATGTGAAAGGAGTTGACTTCTGTTTTTTATATATGACATTACGCATTCCTAATCCTGACAAGCCGTAACCAAAAATTTTGGATCCTATGGTTGCGCAAAATTTCTGCCGGCGTATTTTCCAGCAGCGCCGAGCTCTTCTTCAATCTGAAGCAATCGGTTATGCTTTGAGGTCCTTTCACCTCTGACCGGCATACCGGTTTTTATCTGACCGCTATTGAGCGCCACCACCAGGTCTGAAATAATGGGATCTTCCGTCTCCCCGGAGCGTTCCGAAACTTGAACCCCGTAGTTATGACGATACGCAAATTCTGCCGCATCCAAAGCTTCCGACAGGGTTCCGATCTGATTAACCTTAAAGAGCAATGCATTGGCGGCACCAAGTTTCACTCCCTTGCTGAGGCGATCGACATTGGTCACAAACAGATCATCGCCGACAATCTGCATATCGAGCTCCCGGGTAAGTTTGGCAAATCCCTCAAAGTCTTCCTCATGGAGGGGATCTTCCATCGAAACCAGCGGATATTTTTCCGCTACCTTTTTGTAAAGCGCTATCAGCGCATCTCGGTCGTATTTTTGACGGTCCAATTCATAAACGTTTTTTTCTTTGTTAAACCAGGAATTCGCCGCCAAATCCATGGCATACACAATCTCATCGACATAGCCGGCCTGCTCCACCGCTCTGGACATAAACTCAAATGGCTCCCAGATCCCCCGCATGGGTGTTGCAAAACCGCCTTCGTCTCCGGTGTTGGTGGCCAATATACCATATTTTTCAATTACCAATTGGCGCAGGTGCTCATTAATCTCGGTGGTCATTTGTAACGCTTGCGAATAGGATTTTGCACCGACCGGCATGATTATAAATTCCTGAATTTCGAGTTCGTTGGCCGTGAGTTTGCCGCCATTGAGACAGTTCATGAGGGGTACCGGCAACACATGCGCGTTCGGATTGATGTATCGGTAAAGTGACAGTCCGCAAACGTTGGCTGCCGCCCGTGCAATTGCCAGTGAAACACCTAAAATCGCATTTGCACCCAATCGGCTCTTGTTGGGCGTGCCGTCCATTTCTTTCATGGCCATATCAATTTTTCGCTGTTCGGTGACATCCCAGCCTTCCAACTGCGGCCCGATCACTTTGTTCACATTTTCAACAGCCTTTAAAACACCGAGCCCGCAATAACGATCCTGATCGCCATCATGCAGCACAAAGGCTTCATGGGTGCCGGTTGAGCGGCCGGAGGCAACGTCGGCCCGGCCCATCAGGCGTCTGTCCACCCAAATATCGGCCTGAACCGTAGGCCATCCTCTGCAATCGATGATTTCCCGGGCGTAAATCTTGGATATTTTAAATGAAGACATGTATTTTCTAATCCTTTCCGTTATTAGCATTCCTGGTATAAAACAGTACCTTTCAAAAAAAATTTTGCATCAAAATTCTCTATTATATCCGAGTTTTTTCGATATTTCCGCTGCAGCTGTCAGAACCGGGGTAATGTATTTCTTAACCCTTTGGTCGGTAAGGTAAATTTCGGACCTGATAGGGAAAGATAGGCACCCCAATACAGATACAGTCCCAGAAAAAGCATCCGGTACCCTTTCATCCCTGCTGACCACATATCCTTTTCAAGGTAAACCTTTTTTAACCCGGGAGGTATAAAGTTCCGCACGAAGATCAGTGAGAATCGGGTTATCTCTCCTTGAGGCGGCAATGGCCGTCGAATCGACATCGGCGATGAAAATTCCTTCCGCTGATCCGGCCCGTACAATATCTTCACCATCCGGCCCGATGATGCAGCTGTTGCCACAGTATGTCAGATTGCCCTCAGATCCGCACCGGTTAACATAGGAAACAAAGACCTGACTTTCATAGGCGCGCGTCGGAACAACTGTTTCTGCAATCCGGCAATAGGGCTTCGTCAATGCGGACGGGACGGCGATAAAATCCGCTCCGGCAAAAACAAGTGCCCGGACAGCCTCCGGAAATTCGATATCATAGCATATCAGAATCCCGATTTTTAATCCCTCCAGTTCCGCAACAACCAACGAGTTCCCCGGTTCAAACGAACGATTTTCATAGCTGCCATAAAGATGTGTTTTACGATAATTGGCAAGTGTTTGTCCATTTCGATCAATAAGGATGGCCGCTATATAAACACTTTTTCCCGATCGCTCGGGATAACCGTAGAGAAGGGCAATATTTGTCTCACGGGCGATATTTGATGCACTTTGGGCTGCTTGGCCGTCTGAGGGTTCCGCAAGGTCAATAGCAGCATCGCCGATATTATAACCGGTCAGGAACAACTCAGGAAAGATAATCAGCTTTGCACCCTGCTCCGCCGCTGAATTTGCTACACGCTGCAGATCCTTGAGGTTTTTCTCGACATTTTTAGGCGTTCCCTTACACTGATAGATGGCTATTTTCATTATTTTTACCTTAAAAGCTGAATTAACTTCCGTGTATTATTAGAGGAAAAATTGGATTCAAAATCATAGATTATGTTCGAGGGCAAGGCGTCGATTCGATTTAAAAGCGGAGCGTACACGAAGTACGTGAGCATTTTGAATCGAATCGCAACGCAGCTATCGGACATAAGATAGGGTTTTGAAACCAATTTTATTTTTCTTCAGGGTTGAGAGCGCCTAGCAGTTTTGGCAAATCACCGAATCGACCGATCAGCCCGAAAATTAAAGCTGCCACCAGCACAAATACCACCGTCACGGAGGCCATCACCGGGGTATACCCGTATCGCAGGGAATTGAATATTTTAATGGGCAGCGTTTCTACGGTAAAGCCGGCTACCATATAGGCCACAATGTATTCATTCAAACTCAATACGAAGGCAAAGGCATACCCGGAAATCATATAGGGCCGAATCATAGGAAAGATGACGGTTCGAAAAACGGTGCTGGAATTGGCCCCCATGGTCTCGGCTGCTTCGACGATTTCATAATCGATGGATTCAAATCCCAGCGAAATCGTTACCAGCGGCAGGGTCACAAAAAAAATGGCGTGTGAGATCATGGTTGCAAATATCTGCCCATAGAACCCTATCGTCACCCAGAAGGAAAGAAATCCCAGCGCAGTGATGACCGGCGGCAGGATAAAGGGTGAGATGCCCAGTGCAAAAAGGGCGCGGGCGTAAAACACCCGGTAGTGCCACAAAAAATAGGCCAGGGGCAGGGCAATAGACAGCGCAAGCAGACTGGAGGTAAAGGCGATGGTCAGACTGTTTTTCACCGGGATCAACCAGCTGTTTTCGGTCAAAAGCTCCACGTACCAGCGCAGGGAAATGCCTTCCGGTGGGAAAAACAGTCGTTTTTTGGCATTTAACGACACCCCGGAGACCACCACCAGGGGCCCGCTCAATAAAAATAACACCAAACCAAGGAAAATATTGCGCAGCGTTTTGCTCATACCGTTTTGATTTTCTTTCCTTTCCCGATCACCATGGTTAGAGCAACCAGCATAAGGCTGACAAACATGAAAAATATGGCCATGGCCGCTGCAAGCGGCATGTTGGTCTGATAAATGGCCGCATCGGTGATCAGTACCGAAAGCGTCCAGTGCCGGGGGCGACCGAGAATCTGCGGCAGCAAATAGGCTCCCAGGGTGAAAACGAACACCATCACAAAGGCCGCTACGATGGCGTTGCGCAGTGACCCTATAACCACCGTAAAAAATGTCCGAATTGGCGAAGCCCCTAACGTTTGGGCGGCTTCCGGTAAGGCAGGATCAAGTCGTGACAGCGGCGGATAAAGCACCAATACGGTGTAAGGAAAAGCAAGATAACAGATGCCAAAGAGCAATGCCATAAAACCCGGATACCACGCCACCGCTTGATCCATCACACCCAGCCAAACAAACAGGTTTGACAGACCGGCGGTGCGAGAGAGCAACAGCGACCAGGCAAAACCAATAATGACCTCCGACAACGACAGCACGGACATTAATAGAACCAGCCACACTACCTGGGCCCGCCGTTTCATGCGGGTAATAAAGTAAGTAAACGGAAAACCAATGGAAACACACACGGCAGCCGACAACCCCGCAACAAACAATGAAAAAACCAGGGTCCGACCAAAAAGTACCGTGTAAAGGTTTTTGTAGTTGGTCAGCTCAAAACCAGGAATGTAAAACCCACCTGGTTGGCGGTGAAAAAAGCTGACGGCCGCCATGAGACCGAAGGGTACAATGAAAAAGATCCCGAGCATCAGAGCCGGGTAAGCCAGCGTCAGGTGCTCGCGCACGCCTTTTGGTTTTTCTCCGATCATGATCGCAGTACAATGCAAGCAGTTGGCGGAAGTACAGCCGTTGCTTGATCGCCCTGTTTGACCTCCGGTCGTTCTTTGGGTGTCGATTGACTGACAATTTGAAGTCCGCTGCAATCCAGGTAGATTTCAACGCTGGAACCGACATCCCGCACAAATGAAACCTGTCCGTGTAGGCGGTTGTCTCCTTTTTCAATGCCCGGTAGCACGTGTACCTCTTCGGGGCGTATAGAAACAGTAACCTTTGTATCGAGAGGCACCCCCTCAGGCACCTCGGGGACTTCCAAACACGTTCCGCTGACCATTACTTCTCGGTTCCCCGTATAGGTTCCATCCAGAAGATTGCTGGTGCCGATAAAATCGGCCACAAACGTATCGGCCGGATTGCGATAGATATCAAGCGGAAAGCCCATTTGGTGGACCCGATTATCCGGTCCCATCACCACCACCAGATCGGACATGGTCATCGCTTCCCGCTGATCATGGGTGACGAGGATGGTGGTTACTGCCAGGCGCTGCTGCAGCATACGCAGCTCCAGCTGCATGTCTTCACGCAACTTGGCATCAAGCGCAGAAAGCGGCTCATCAAGTAGAAACAATCGGGGCTCAATGGCAAGTGCCCGGGCAGTGGCCACACGCTGGCGCTGTCCGCCGGATAGTTGCGATATGTGCCGATCCATGAAGCCAGACAATTGCACGAGATCCAGCAATTCTGCGGTTTTTTGTTGACGTGTGTCTTTGTCGACTTTTCGTACCCGCAGGCTATAAGCGATGTTTTCGCCCACGGTCAAATGGGGAAACAGCGCCAGTGACTGAAAAACCACGCCGAAGTTGCGTTTGTGGGCGGGGGCGTGAGTGATGTCTTCCTCATCCAATAGGATCCGGCCTCTAGTGGGTGTTTCCAATCCTGCAATAAGACGCAGCAAGGTGGTCTTTCCGCACCCGGATGGCCCGAGGAAACAAATAAACTGACCGGTCGGCAGGTTCAGGTTCACATCGCGTACCGCTACCACCGATCCAAAATTCTTATCGATGTTTTCAAGCGTTAACCCAGACATGAAGTTTCATATTTTGGGCAGGTTTTTTGCAAGTACGAAAGTAAAATGAATGGAGCCGGAATCCGGCTCCATTCCCTTTGCGTGACGGTTCAACCTATTTTGTGAGCATTTCCGTCCACTTCTGGTTGATCCAGTCGCTCAACTCACCGGTGTAAATATCGTAACGCGGGATGATTGGCTGTATGTCGCTGGAAACACTGGCAAATTCTTTGTCTGTCAGCCCCGTAACACCGCGCTTCACGGTGGGTGCCGTACCGACTTTGCGCGACAGTTTGGCCTGAATTTCCGGACGGCACATATAATTGATAAAAATGTAGGCTTCTTTAAGCTTTTTCGATGCTTTGGAGACAGCCCAGCTTCCGGAGTCGTAGACACCGCCTTCCTTCGGGAAGGTGGAGCGCACGGGGTGACCGTCTGCTATGGCGAGTCCGGTGACGTCGTGGTAATATTGTCCCATGGGGATCTCACCCGATTGAAGGGCCTGCTGGAACTGGCCTTCATCCCGGTACCACAGTTTCACGTTGGGTTTAAGCTCGGCCAGCTTGTTCATAACTTTGAGGATGCCATCCTTGGAATTGAGGATGTCATAACCGCCAAAGAAGGTTTTGGCGGTTATCTCTAACAGAAATGAATTAGAGGCCAAAGCCAGAAGGCCCAGGGAGTTCTTTTTATCCGGCTTCCACATATCCCCCCAGGAGGTCGGGGCGGTTTTAAACACTTCGGTATTGGAGACCAGTGTGATGTACCAGCCTACCGCCCCGATACCGCTTACACGGCCGTCGGGATACCGATTGATAGATTGGGGTAAGAGATATTTATGATTGGGGATTTTTTTCAGATCATATGGCGCCCACAACTGGGTTCTCTGGCCCCTCAGCATCACTGTTTGGGCCATCATGTTAACATCCGCCGGGGCCTGGCCTGCACGGGCGGCTTGTTCCAATTGCACCAGCCAGGCTTCACCGGTGGGTTCGGCCACCGATTGTATTTTAATGCCTGTTTCCTTCGTGAAATCGGGGAAAATGTGTTTGTCAAACGAATCCTTGAAATAGCCGCCGTAAGCACCGACTTTCAGTTCTCCGCCGGCAAAGGCCGACGGCACGCCAAATCCGATGAAAGCCATGCAGACGATTATTATGATTCCAACCAGAAATATCCGATGAGTGCTTTTTGAAGCATTTAGTTTTGTTTTTCTTGACATGATTGGTTTCCTCCTTGTTGGGTTGCGGGTTAATTGAAGCGAGGGAAATACAATTGGGGGTAGGTAATGATATATGTCAAAAAGGAGCTGGGGTGTCAAGCGTCAAAATCAGCGTAGCATGCGAACTTCATTGACAAATATCCATGATTTAAATAGATTTTTCAAAAGAAAAAAATATGTGGCATTTTAAGTGGAGGTCAAAATAGTGGAGATTATTGATCTAACCCATACAATCCATAATGAAATTCAGATTTACCCGGGAGATCCGGTACCTTCGATCAGCCGGGGTTTAACCCATGAGAAGGACTACTGTCATGTTGATATTTTAACCTTAGGATCCCATACCGGGACTCATATTGATGCACCCTATCATTTTCTTAAGGACGGCAAAAAAATAGATGCGATACCGATCCAGAGATTTGTCGGCAGCGGCGTCCTGATAGATGTATCCAATAAATAGGCAAGAGACTTGATTGAGAGCCATGAGGTTGAACCTTATAGACCCAAGATCGAAAAGGGAGATTTTGTTATATTCATGACCGGCTGGGACAAATATTTCGGTACTCCGAAATATTTTGAACACCCATTTTTAAGCGCTGATTGTGCCGGATTTTTAGTTGAACTTGGGGTAACCCTGGTTGGTACCGATGGGATGAATCTTGATCCCACTTTCCCGGAGGACATAGATCCTGAAATGGTAGAAGAAGAGGGCGAATACTAAGATTATGGCTATCCGGTTCATGATATCCTGTTGGGCAATGACATTCT
>CP070652.1:4901972-4925210 GCA_020354645.1 Deltaproteobacteria bacterium | reverse complement strand
GAAACGGTCAGGGACCAGATATCGAGAATTGGCGAGAGTAAGGGCTTTATAATGGCTGCCAGTTGTCAGGTCCTGCCGGCCACACCAAATGAGTTCTTCAAGGCTTGGGTCGATGCAACCCATGAATATAGCAGAAAACAGATGTAGCCCTTGTCTTGATTTTTCTTGTCTCATAGAGTATCCCCCCTTTGCATATGTTCAGCAATAAAAAAACTCTCAACGGGCTTGAAAGCTTATCAAGTTGTCAAATATCCTTCAGAAATAGGCTTGATGTGCGGATTTTTGGCCACCCCTATCACGAACAAAGAGAAATGGGACAAGATTCCTCGGTGAAGAAAGACAACAAGGCCAAATACATAGTAGTAGAACTCGGTCACCATTTTCCTTACTCCATTATGGGTGCCATAATCGCTTTGATTCTGATGGGAATTTTAACTTTTTTCGCAGTCCTGATGAGGACAGAAAATCTAATTCCTAAAGCTACCCGCGAACTTTTTCATATTCTTCATCCTGTGCACATCCTTTTTAGTTCAGTGGCAACAACCGCTATGTTTTGGAAACATCAAAAAAAGCTTGCTAAAGCAGTTATGATTGGTTTTTTCGGCTCGATTCTAATTTGTGGAATAAGCGACATAATCCTTCCATTTTGGGGAGGAATAATCTTGGGCTTTAATATGACAATGCATGTTTGCATGATTGAAAAACCACTTTTAATCCTTACGTTTGCCATCGTTGGGATTTTGGCCGGTTTGCTGGTGACCAAGTCTATAGAGCATTCGACCGAGTATTCCCATTCTACTCATGTTTTAATAAGCAGCCTGGCGTCAATTTCTTATTTACTCGCCTATGGCCTCCAGTATTGGACATATATGGTAGGGGGCGTATTTATTATTACCGTTTTGGCTGTGATGGTTCCTTGCTGTGCGAGTGATATCGCTTTTCCGCTATATTGTATTAATAGAAAAAATGTCTATACTAATGGGGATTGTGTCTCTACCGATAGGTTCTTTGTTTGAACTTGTAAAATGCATCTTTTCGGATGGCTGACCATTGATACCAGTTTTAATTGCAGAAACTGTTGCCTGTTTTTAGCTTAAGTATAGGCGAAATAAACAGTATCGCAAAAGATGCGCTGTTGGATAACCATCTCTTTTAGTGGCTTAGGGTCGGTATAGCTAGGGTTTTACTTTTAAACGGATAAAGGCCCGGTCTTTTAGAGTCAAATTTTTTTGTCCGTTTCTGAAATAATTTTCAATAAAGTATTCTTAGCAGCCCCGCTTCACATCATTTCATGTCATGCCTTTATTGCAGGTTTCCTTGGGAAAAAGGTACATAGAAAGTGGAGTGTCAAGGCCACCGAAGACAAAGCAAAGCCAAAAGCGAACAAGAATCTAGCTGGAAAGACGGGCACTGCAAGTGCCCCTATGTTTTCACCGACCCTCAAGCTATAAATAGCTTTCATAGTGGCTTGGAATGCCAACACAAAAAAAATTACAGCAGGGATAAACGACGTTATAGCATCCAGAACATTCTGCGAAGTCGGAGAGACTTTGTCCGTTATGAGAGAGCAATGCGGCGGCAAGGACTCTTTCCAGATGAATAGCTGGTTCATCATTTATAAAGCGCCTGTATTTAGCCATTGGCCACACCCCCATAAGTTAATACTTAAACCGCTATAAATGTCTAGCGATATAGCTTATTGAATACACGATATTGTATTATACGCGAAAAACACTACTTATTTTTAGGTATTGATGGGTTCAAGTGACAACTCTCTTTACCGTTTAGCTTCTCTGCAAGCCCCGCCTTAAAAGGCGGAGTTTGCAGAGAAGCCATCTGAAACAGATGGTTTCCTTTCCGGGAAGCCTCTCCTTTCAGAGTGGGGAGCTTCATACCGGCAGCTAATGCTTGCGAGCATATACTCTACATTTCGGGCAATCCTTCACAAATGTCAAAATTCAGAGGCGGTAATTTGAAGTATCTTTTTTATGCTAAACAGTATGACCTTTTCACACTTCTGTCTCCACTCCCCCTTCATAATCCATTCCTGCTTTTTCTCGTCGTATATCTCGATGCAAAATGGGCAGAATCCGAGAATCTCGGCACAATGAAAGTCCCCAAATTGCTTGCGGAAGTCATTGAAGAAAATCGTCGCTCTTTTTACATACTCCTTTTGCATGTCCTTCCCAACGTCAACTTCTTTCATGTTTTTGTCATATTTGAGTAAGTTTAAGTCAGCGGGATTTTCTACATTCCCCCGGATGTTTTCGAAGAGGTAGGTGTTTAAAAGATGGATCAGCCGTTCAATGGAATCCTCCTGGTCTGTGTCCACTCGGCTCCTGTCGGAGTCTATTTTCGAAATGATATCCAGGTAGAAAACAATCGCTGCGGCAGGCAAACATTTACAAGCGAAGCGGTCACCAGCTTTTGGATGATATGAAAAAAAATCATTAAAATCCCAGCGATCTTGCGGCAGCCAAGAAATTTCCCGCAGTACCTGCAGGATGGCTCGGTCTCAAGGTCCCTTTTCAAAGAACTCGGAAGCTAATCTGTATGCTTTTTGAATGTTGCTGGCAAGAACGCTTTTATTGTTTTTCCCGTAATCAACCTTCATCATAACCATTCCTTCTTTCTTTGAGGCATCGATATTGCCTATTTATACATCAAGTTGGGCAGGAAAAGACTTATCCATGGCAAAAGGACAATAATCGTGATTGTTATAAGATCGACGACAAAAAACCAGGCAATCCCCTTGAAAATATCCTGGAGGCTTGCATAGTCACCCGATACGCCCTTTATGACAAGGCAGTTGACTCCGATTGGAGGGGTGATCAGGGATACTTCAACCATTTTTGTAAGCACAATTCCAAACCAGATGGGATCAAAATTGAGCTTCAACACAATAGGGAAGAACAGGGGAACAGTTAAAACCAGTATGCCCAAGACATCCATAAAACACCCCAAAACCAAATAAATAAGCAGCATAACGACAAGAATCACATACCGATTGACTTCAAGCGACACGACAAAGCCGGTGACGGCATCAGGCAGACCCGTTGTGACGATAAAGGTGCAAAAAACCATGGCGCCGATGATTATGGCTAAAATCATTGCTGTAATTCGAGCCGTATCTTCCAGAGAAGCTGAGATAGATTTTTGGGTTAATTGCCCCTGGATGAAGCCGAGTGACAGAGAAAGAAAAGCTCCAACCGCTGAGGCTTCGGTCGGAGTAAAAATTCCGAGGTAAATTCCTCCAATTACGGTAAAAAAAAGGAGCGCGACTCCCCACGTTTTCTTGGTGGCGTTCAGTTTTTCCTTGAGCGTGAATGAAGATCCATGTGGCGCCAATTTCGGGTCGAGCTTGGCCCTGATATATATCATTACCATATAGAGAAAAGCTGAGAGCACCCCTGGTATGATGCCCGCTATGAAAAGCCTTCCGATGGATTGTTCCGTCATAATTCCATAAACGACCATAGGAATGCTTGGCGGGATCAGGATGCCCAGAGTACCGGCGGCCGACACGCATCCCGTCGCAAGACTGGGACTGTATTCATATCTTTTCATTTCCGGTAGCGCCATGGCACCCATTGTTGCAGCGGTAACAGGGCTAGAACCGCAAACGGAAGCAAAACAAGCGCAGGAAGCTGTGGTCGTCATGGCAAGCCCCCCGGCAAGACGTGACAGCCATTTATGCAAAGCCGTGAACAAATCTCGCGCTATTCCGCAATGAAAGACGGTTTGACCCATAAGAATGAAAAGTGGAATACAGGCGAGTATATAACTATCTGTTTTATTGTAGGCTATTATACCTGCCAAGTTGATTGCCTTGCCGGTTCCCCATAAAAATGCAAAACCGGCAACACCAGTAAAACCCATGCTGAAAGAAACCGGAACCCCAAACCCTATAAACAAAAGCATTACCGCAATCCCGATCAGACCGACCATGACCTCCATGGCTATTGGCCTTTCATATATCTAGTTTTTTTAAACCATTCGGATATACAAACAATGAAAGAAAGCAGTAATTGAAAACAAAAGAGCGCGCACCCTATGACAAGAAGCAACTTTACAGGGAACAAGGGCAGTTTTAATGTTACGCTGATTTCGTGCTTTTCTAAAGCCTTTACGGCAAACTTGGCGCCTCCTAGCATGACTGCTCCAAAGAAAAGAAGTCCAACTAAGGCTGTGCAGCCATTTGCAGTCGATCTAACAATAGGCGGAAAACGGTGTAGAAACATGTCCACGCGAATATGGCCATCTTGATTCCAGCAGTGTGCAAGAGCAAAGAAGGTTATTACAACCAACATAAGTCCGTTTAACTCGACCGCTCCCGGAACACCGCTGCCAAATTTTCGGAGGGTAACGTCTGTCAATGTCAAAAGCATCATCAATATTATAACAGCTGTTGAAATATTGCTGCTCATCTTGACGATATAAGCAGTGACAAATTGTATTTTTTGTCCAAGCGATTGAACCATTACTTGTAATGTTCCTGACGTCATTGGCTGGCAGCTTTCCCCTGTGCCGTTGACAACGAGCTACCCGATAAAATCATTATTTTACGAACGTTCCGAGCGTTTGCTAGGCTTTTCTTTCTAATTTCGCCCTGACGGGAGCGCCAGCAAGTCTCATTTATATTTTTCACTGAGTTTTCCTAATCTATCCAGCATTTCCTGAGCTGGCAGACCCTTTGATTTATTCTCATTCACCCAATTATCCACGGCGGGAGCTATAATTTTTCCCCACCTGGCTTTCTCATTGTCAGGCAACTTATAGATTATAGCCCCTGCTTTTTTGAAAACATCATAACTTGCAACTTCGCTCTTATCATACGCGGATGCAGCTTCGTTCGCTGTTTTTATAGCTGTCTTGTGGATTTCTTCCTGAATATCTTTGGGCAGGCGTTTCCAAATATCGAGATTCATAGCGAGCAATACATTGGAAACGTATAAATCAGCAACGGTTACATGTTTACAAATTTCCTGCAACTTAAAGGCCTTCGATGCGGAGAGAGGGAAAAGCACGCCGTCCACAATTCCCCTTTGAAGTGAAGTGTAAAGCTCCCCTGGAGGCAGCCCAATAGGAATAGCTCCCAACAGTCTCAACATTTCGTCTGAACGTCCGTGGCTTCTTATCCTCAGGCCTTTGAGGTCATCTACATCCCTTATCTGTTTCGTACTTATGAACTGCAAAATAGGCGGAGTAAAGACAGACAGCAATTTTATGTTGTTGACCTCACATTCCCTCTCGAAATAAGTGGGTATCATTTCATTCAGAGAATTGGTGGCATGCGTAGCCGAAGAAAAGAGAAAAGGCATGCTTCCAACCTGAAAAGATGGGAGTTGGCCGGGAAAAAGAAGACCGGATATACTGGCCAAGTCAGCAATCCCTGAACTTAGGTTATCGAGGCCAGTTTTTGCGTTCAACAAAGTACCTCCGGGAAAATATTTTACCTTTATTTTGCCCTCTGTTGAGGTTTCTATCTCCTTTGCCCATCTCTCCATTACATTATTCATTACGTGGACCGTTGGCCACCAAGTTCCAAACTTCAGTGTGACGGCCCTTTCAGACTCCGAAGAGGCATCCGTGGCGGTCAACGCAACAACCAATATAACCGCCGCTAAGACGGTGATAACAGATCCGAAGTGTTTCATAGCTTTTCTCCTTTGTGGTTACGGTTTAAGGCGCATGATCCCAACATTTCGCGTTTTCAGCCTTTCCTCACACGTGACGTTCTCGGTTTTTCAGGATACTTCTCCGCGGATCCTTCGATAGCTTTAGTAAGCAGGGCACGATACCGTCCGTCGCTTAGGATACTATCACGCCTTCTTTAACCCTTTCCGATTACCGACGCAGGCCGAGCGTGCCTGAAACCGAAGGCGCTGGGCATCCGAGATTACCTGATAGAGAGATGGCTGAAAGCATCCGTCTGAATTGGACGGAAATGAAATCATATCAGCCTCTCTGCTCGGACAATATCTCTTTGCACCGCTCGACCGATAGAAATCCTCCTTCCGATATAAGTTGACCATTGATTTTGATTCCGGGAAAACTATTGACACCATGCTCCTTGAACAGTGCCGGTTCGTCAATCATCTCAATTTCAATGTCGATTTGCATTTCTGTTAGTGCTTTTTTCAAGTTCTTTCCGCTGATCTGAGATCTCGGGCAGCCAGCGGTGAAAAATTGAATCTTGTCAATCATGAACGTCTCCCTGCTAAAATTTATAAAAAAGCTCGATGGAACAAAATAGTCGCCGGCACGATTTTTTCCGTGGAACCCCCAAATATGTCGATCCCTAACGCCACCCGACGGCTTTCCGTCTTTGGAGGAACGTTAGGCTTTTAGAAGTTCCTTGGCCAAACGAACCGCACTGGCGGCGTCCTTTGCGGTGCCGTCGGCACCGATTTCATCGGTAAACTCCTGCGTGACCGGCGCTCCGCCTACCATAATTCTTACCCGCTCCCGTAGACCGGCTTCATCCACGGCTTTAATCACCACCGGCATCTCATCTAAGGTGGGAGTGATCAACGCCGACATGCCCAGCACCACTACGCCATCTTTTTCTTTGAGCGCTTCGATAAATGTATCAGCCTTCACCGATACGCCTAAATCGTTGACCTCAAAGCCGCTGCCTTTCAGCAGCATGGCCACTAAGTTCTTGCCAATATCGTGAATATCACCCTCTACCGTGCCCAGAGCCACCCGGCCTGCCGTTGCAGCTTCGCCGGAGATCAAAAGAGGCTCCAGTATCTCCAAGGCTCCGTTCATCGCCTTGGCGGAGCGAAGTACTTCAGGTATGAAATATTCACCCTCTTACATCAGTCTTCCAACCTCCAGCATCCCGGGAATCATATATCTCGACAAAAGTTTCTGTGGATTTTCACCCTTTGCCAGACCGGCGTTTACAGTTTCGATAACCTTTTTACCGTTACCGTCGATAATTGCTTGTGTGAGCTTTGAAGATCGGTCATATTCGTCTCCCTTATGAGTATTTTGGCCCTATGAAAGTGCATAAACGCTCAATGATTATCGGAGTGGGTATTTTCCATATTCATGCGTTGCGTCTACCCAGGCCTTGAAGTGCTGATTTCTCGTGCCGGGAAGCAGTTGGCAGCTTGGAGCCATCATGAGCCCAATACCATCACCGGTTCTCAAGATTTCATTTTTTACTACTTCCTGTATTTTTTCTACTGGCCCTTTTTCAATCGTGGTCCCATCTATAACTATGCAGGCTGGTTTCCCGAGTTTTTCAACGACCTTGTGTTTGATCCAACCCGGTCGATTGCTTTCATCAAAATGGAAGCCTTCGATACCCACCTCATTCGCCAGTTTCGTCAAATATTCATAGGCATGGGGTTTGGAAAAGTTTCCATGCAGGTGATACCAAACTCCTTGATTAAATTCTTTTCTAACCATCTCCACAATCCTGCATAAGGAGGGCAAGTTATATCGTTCGGCCATCTTCGGACTCGCCACCGCCGCTCCAATTCCATCGCCAGCAGTCGTTACACTATTTGCCCCCGCCTCGTACTGAGCGCGAATCCAGTCAAGAGTCCAATCCGTAGCCACCCGGCACATCTCATCAACCCATTCTGGATCTTCGGTCATATCATTCAAAAAGGCCTGATTTCCACGAAAGTGGCTCATTGCCACAGATGTCGCGACGGTATACACCGCCACAAGCGGCATCTCCTCTCCTACTTCCGTGGACACATTCTTGATGACTTCAAGAGCTCCTTTCATGCGGGGGTCCGTTTTCCGAACGTTATAGCGAGAAAGCTTCTTTTGAACTTTTGGCCAATCCGCTTTACTTTTAACCGGCCAGTCTGTGGGCCCGACAGCATGGCCAAATTTGTCTGGAATACTGATTGTGCCCCCAAATGGCGGGACGCCAAGACCACGATCATAATAGGTGGGTATCGCTACATCGTAATCGATACTTTTGATACTCGATAAAACAGCCTGGGTAACCTTATCAGAATCATACCAGTCGGGCCCAGTGACGTCCGGAAGCATTAGATCCTGACCATAAATCAGCTGAGCCATTGCTCGAGGCCAAACTGGCATATAGTCTGGAGCCCTTCTCTCACAGACGGCTTGAAACCTCTCTTTCTTATTCATAGTAATCCGCAGCTCCTTTCTCTAATATTTTTTTACCTATTGACTCGAATGTTATCCGCACAAGGTCATCACCACATCAGATTTGGAATAAACAAGCTTAGTTGAGGAAACAGGGCTAATAATGCTAAAATGAAAGTATCTGTGATCAAAAATGGTATTACCCCCTCAAACGCCTCTTCCAAAGATACATCCTTAACCATCCCCTTGACAATGTATACATTCATCCCAACGGGGGGACTGATGAGTCCGATTTCCGAACACCGTACAGCCAAGACGCCGAACCACAACAGATTGATGTCGTTAGCAATCAGCGTTGGCAGGTAAAGAGGCACAGTCAACACAAACATAGATGTAGTATCCATCAAAGCGCCGAGAGGAAAATAGATTATTAAAATAATCGCTATTAGAAGAGCTTTGGAATTTATACCACCAAGTATTTCACTTAGAGCTTGCGGTAGATTTGACATAGCAAGGAAAGTATTGAACACCATAGCACCCATGATCAAAAGGAAGATCATAGCCGTCACGCGGGTACTACTCAGCATGCATTCAACCAGAATACGCCAAGTGAGCCGTCTCATGGTAAAAGTTATCAATATTGCCATCGCCGCTCCTATCCCTGCCGCCGCAACTGGAGTAAAAACCCCTAAATAAATCCCTCCTAAGACCACCAAAAAGGTAATAAGAGCAGGCCATACATCCTTTAGAGATAATATTTTTTCTTTCCACGGGACCGGATCCGGAGATAAGGGGGCAAGGTCAGGTCTCATTTTAACTAGAATGACAATTGTGATCGAGTAAAGTATGACCTCACGGATTCCCGGGATAAGGCCGGCCATGAATAACTCGCCAATGGACGCTTCCGTCATTAAAGAATAAATAATAAAGCCCACGCTTGGGGGAATCATAATACCGATTGTTCCCCCGGCTGCTATAGCCCCAACGGCCAATCTTTTATCGTAATTGTATCGCCGCATCTCGGGATACACAATAGCACTCATTGATGCTGCTTGAGCAGCGCTGGAGCCGGTAACAGCAGCAAACAGGCCGCAACCTCCCACGGTTGCCAGGCCCAGCCCCCCCGGAAGACGGCCTACCCATTTATTGGCCACCATATAAAGCTCGCGGGCTACTCCGCATCGTGAAAACATAAACCCCATGAAAATGAAAAGGGGTACGCATATAAAGACATAAACCGTGCTCCAGTGATACGAAATGTGGCCAAAAGCAAAAAGTGCAGCTTTGATTCCAGATAGATAGGTAATCCCGAGAAGACCGGACGCCATAAAAGCAAAGGCAATTGGCATCCCCATCGACATCAGGAACATTAGAAACAGAAATCCTATACATCCAACGATTAATGGGGACATGGCCCATTATTCCTCTTCCGAAAACTAGAAGCCATCTCAAAAATATCGTAACAGGATAATAATACATCCGAGTTGAACCATGCCGAGGAAATTTTCGGCATAGTATTCATATCGAACCACTAATCGTCTGAAGTTTTGTAACCAGGCAAAGAGTCGCTCGATTTTCCAGCGACGTTTGTAACGCCTGAGTTTGCGTCCATCTTGAGTTGGAGGCTTTTTACGACCGCCTTTATGCGGAGCAATCATCTCAATGCCTGTTTTGCTTTGCAGGCGTTGATCAAGACCATCGCTATCATAAGCCTTGTCACCAATCAGACGCTCAGGCGCTTTGCCAACAAAGCGGGTATCGATTGTGGCTTCAACCAGTTTTATTTCGTGGGGCGAAGCGCTTTCCACGTGAGCGGCGATAGGAAGACCAGCAGCGTCTGCAACTGCCATGATCTTGGTGCCTTTGCCGCGTCGTGTCTTGCCGACAGCAAGACCCCTTTTTTTGCCGGCGCGAAGGTGCCGTCGATAAACGCTTCGCGGATGTCGATGCCGCCGCGTTCATAGAGGTCTTCGGCCAGCTGGTGGACAATGCGCTCAAACACGCCTTGGCGGACCCATTGCTGGAATCGCCGATGACAGGTTTGATAGGGCGGATACCTCTGGGGCATGTCCTTCCAGGGGGCTCCGGTGCGCAAGATCCATAAAATACCATTGAGTACTTTTCGTGGATTGCGCGCAGGTCGACCACGAGTGTCTCTTTTGGGTGTTGGGGAGGAAACTAACGGCTCTATCCGGCTCCATTGGGCATTTGTGAGATCCATCCCCATTATATTGCATAATCAATACCTTATGTCTAGATTTTTTTTGAGATAGCTTCTAGTATTTATATTAAAAACAGATTGAAAACCTCTGTATTTCGAAAAATCTTTAAACGCGAGTCATCAGTTGTTGTCTATTCTTGGCATCTTTTAGAAAACCTTATCTCTTTTCTCGCCAGAGTTACGTTTGCCCCTGCGAAAAGCGTTAAGAAACTGGACCACCAGCACTATGGCCGTCAACAGACAGCCTAAAGCGAACACCCATTTGGTTGGATACACGGGCAGTTGGAGTGCACCAGTAAATTCTTTTCCTTTTGTACTGTAAATGGCTTGCTTGATCGCTTGCGTAGTCAACACGAAGCAAACCACTGAGGCGATACAGCACGACACCATTTCTGTAATGTTCCGTAAAGTTTCAGGAAGCTTCTCCACAATAAAGGCCACTGCAAAATTATCTTTTATATAGGTTGTGTGGCCCAAAGAGAGAGAAATCAACATAGACAAGAGCAATTGGCTGATCTCCAAAGCACTTGAGACTGCCGAGTTAAACATATATCTGGCCCCAACATCCAGCACAATCAAAACCACCAATATCATCAGAGGCACCAGGCTGGCATAGAATGCTATCTTCAGAGTATTTCTAAAAATCGTACCCACTTGTTTCATCTCTCTTCAGGCCGTCAATTTATTTTTTGTGAAGCTCCCCGCCCCAAGGGGCGGGGCTTGCAGGGAAACGAACCGGTCAATAGCAATTCGAAGTCTTGTCTCAGAATAATGACCCGCCTCTACTGTTTGTATAATCCTGGAAGTTGCATAAGAACCTGCTCGCCCTCTTTCTTCATTACATCGAGGTAGGTATGATATATTTTTTTCGCAGGTTCTCCATTTTTATCGATCCATGTCTGCCATACCGGGAGTAATTTTTTAGCCAATCTATTTTTTTCAGAAGCGGGAAATTCATCCACCGTTACACCTTTTTCTACCAATATCTTTCTATCCCGGAGTTCGTAGTCTTCCAGAATCTGAGCGTAGTCCAGGGCAAACTGCTCGCCTGCCTTGTTCCACTTTTTTTGAATATCAGGGGGAATCTTGTCCCACTTTTCCTTGTTCATGATAAGGGTAGTTAAAAATCCGCCCATGAAGCCTATTTCTGTGGGATGTTTGACAACTTGATAGGTTTTCAAACCCGTGGCAGATCCCCAAGTAGTCAAAAAGCAATCAATTGTTCCCCTCTCCAATCCCATATAGATTTCCGGCCAGATCAAGCTGACCCCTGTAGCACCAACACAAGCCCACGTTTGGGCTAAGATGGGCCCCTGGCCCGACCACGTTCTTATACCCTCAAAATCCTCAACCTTTGTGAGCTCTTTATTGCTGAACATATGCAAAGGGGGATACCCCAGGGCAGAAACCAGCTTTACCTCTTTGAATTCATTCGTAACGAGACCCTGTTTAAGCATTTCTTGAAATACCTTGGTGGTCGACACACCATTGTCTGCGATGAATGGCATTTCAATGAAAAGGCTGAGCGGGAATCGCGAAGCTGTAAAGAGGGGATAATGAAGAGCTAAATCGGCAACACCACCTCGAACCAGATCAAATTGCTGGGGGCATGGGCCTAGTGCTCCAGCCCAGTAAATGTTAATCTTCACCTTGCCCTCGCTGGCATCTTCCAGCCTCCTGCAGAACTCTTTTGTTAAAGGTCCTGCCGCAGTAGCCTCCGAATAAAACGCACTGAATTTCAAATTAATGGGCTTTTCGGCAGCAACACCAGATGAGACAAGAAAAATCAATACAAGGGCTAAAAACAATACACCTCCAACAACCGTCGGTTTGAACATCCTTTCTCTTTTGGTAAGCATAATACACCTCCAGATAAGTTAGTGTTTGAAGTTTGAAGACTGAATTGATTTCGGCCACCATGGCCAACACCTCTATCTCCAAGCCGCATGTCCCAAACCTTTTCCTACCTGTACCTAATAGACGGGGTTTCAGCAAAAAAGGACGCAAAAAACATCCGCAGTAAGTGACTATGCCAAATTTGGAGTGAATTCCAACCGCATCGGCAAATGGCGTAACTTCAAATTTAGCGTATAAAGTTAATGCAACATTTTAAGCTACATTCCTTATGCTCGCCAATATCACTTCCGTTATTTTTTTTATATGATACCAATGCTCCCCGATGACATTCGGCAGCATTAAGCTGTAATCATAAATCCTTTTGGTTGTCACAAATGGTCATACCGGCATATAGTCCGATGCTCCGTTTTTACATATGGCTTGGAATCGTTCCTTTTTGATCATCCGGTTCTGCGTTCCTTCATCCAAAAGATCCGTTTCCTCTATTGATACATAATACTGGGTAAATAAAGGCTTATCTGTGGAAAAATAATAAGTATGATTAACGTGACGATATCCATAATGAAAAACCATGTAACACCTTTGAAAACATCTATTGTGCTGGCATATTCTCCACCCACCCCTTTTATAATAAGGCAATTGATACCTATGGGTGGGGTAATTAGTGATATCTCTATCATTTTGGTCAGTATGATGCCAAACCAGATAGGGTCAAAACCCAACTTCAAAACAATCGGAAAGAAGAGTGGGATCGTAACGACTAAAATTTCGATAACCGTCATGATGCATCCTATTAGAAGATAAATAAGAAGCATCACTACAAGAATAACATATCGATTTACATCGAGCGATTCTACAATACTCGCAAGGGCGTTAGGAACTCCTGTCGTGATAATAAAGGAGGCAAACACCATTGACCCAATGACAACGGCTAAAATCATTCCTGATAGTTGAGTTGTTTCCGCCATTGAAGCTTTCAGCGCTTCTTTGTTCAACTTTCGTTTACCCAGCGCAACAAGTAAAGCAACCGTAGCCCCAACGGCCGCCGCCTCAGTGGGTGTAAATATTCCAAAATAAATCCCTCCTACGACAATAAGAAAAATTAAAACGACCGGCCAAATTGACCGTACAGATCGCATCCTTTCCTTCCAACAAAAGGCAGGACCCGCTGGGGCAAGGGTGGGATTGCGTTTCGCGCGCAGGTAAATCATAGTCATATAAAGACCCGCCGATATTAATCCCGGTATAATGCCGGCGATGAAAAGCTTTCCGATGGATTGCTCGGTCATTATTCCATAGATCACCATGGGAACGCTCGGGGGTATGAGTATGCCCAATGTTCCTGCCGCTGCCAGGCATCCAGTGGCCAACTGAGGACTATAATTGTACCTTTTCAATTCCGGCAAGGCCACAGAGCCCATGGTGGCAGCGGTAGCGGAGCTTGAACCGCTTACGGACGCAAAACCGGCACTGGCAGTTGTAATCGCCATCGCCAAACCGCCCGGAAGCCGCGACAACCATATTTGGAGAGCTGAGAAAAGCTCTTTGGCGATCCCACAGTGAAAAACAGTCTGCCCCATCAATACAAAAAGAGGAATACATGCAAGTAAAAAGCTGGCTGTTTTTATATAGGCCGTTATGATCGACAAAGATATGGCAGCACTTGTCCCCCACAAAACCGCAAAACCGACCAGCCCTGTAAAACCCAAAGCAAAAGATATTGGAACTCCAAACGAGAGAAGCACAAGCATAAATATGGTTCCACTTAGTCCTATAATCGTATCCATTATGCTATTTTCTGTTTGAAATCCCTTTGAATTTCTGATTTAAAACCACCATGAATGAAACTAGTAGACGTAAAACGAATATGGAACATCCGACGACAAGGAGAATTTTTACTGGATACGTAGGTATCATCAGAATTGGGCTGACCTCTTGTTCTTTATAAGCATTGAAAGCGAATCCTATACCCCCCCACATGATGGCACCGAAGAAGATCAGCCCAATTAACGTACCCAAGGCTTTTGAGGCCAATTTAACGCCGGGTGAGCGTCTTTCGAGAAACAAATTGATTCTAATATGCCCCTCTCGATTCCAGCAGTGCGCAAACGCAAAGAACCCTACCACAACCAACATGAGCGCGTTTAACTCGGTGACGCCCGTCAAACCACTACCACATTTTCTAAAAATCACGTCTACGTCGGTTAGAAGCATCATTACGATAATTGTGACACCTGATATGACGCCGGCGATAGTGGCTATACGCTCTATTGTACTTTTTACACGTTGCAAATATGCGCCTTTCATTCTTTATTTTCTTTTACGCTTGTATAGGCGTTAAGCAATGTCTATTTCAAAAAAATCGAAGTCTTTCACTACCACGTCACTCTCTTGGAGCCTTGAGGTTGGGGCATCCTCTACTTTCATTCATTGGGATTGAGCATGTGATTCCTGCTCCCGGAGAGTCACAGAAACACTCAAATTGCTGAGTGTTTATTATTTTTTCAATTTCGCTATCTCTGTCATCAATTTTTTAGCTGGCAGGCCTTTAGCCTCATTTTTACTTACAAAGTCATTACAAATGGGTTCAATCGCCTTTTTCCAGTGCATTGCCTCAGCTTCGGACGGAACATAAAATATTATGCCCTTCTTCTTCCAGGCGGCGAAAAGCTTTGCTTCTTGTTCATCACGCATAATGCCGGTTTTTTCTGCAGCCACAGCACTGGCAGCCATTATTTCTTTTTGGATATCTTCCGGTAGGCGCTTCCAGGTATCGTTGTTCATAGCTAAAGCGAGTCCCACTGTAGTTAAATTGGCCACGGTAATATACTTTATTATTTCTTCCAGCTTAAAGGCGCTGGCGGCACCTGCCAGTGGAAGAATAGCCCCTTCTATTACTCCTCTTTGCAAACCCGTGTAGAGTTCAGGGGGTGGACAAAAAACAGGCACAGCACCCAACGCCTCCACAGCCATTTTCTGAGGGCCGCCGGCGCTTCTGAGCCTGGTCCCCTTCCAGTCCTCAAGAGTCTTTATCTGTTTTTTTCTTAGAAGAGCCTGGTATGGCGGCGGAGTAAAACCCCAGAGCAGTTTCAAATTATTTTTCTCGAATTCTTGATCGAAAAAACCCAATTCTTTCATTTTTTTGATCCCTTGCGCTCCTTGTTTCGCACTGCTATAAATAAAAGGCAGACTATGAACCATATATAGGGGAAATTGTGCCGGCCACCGTGAGGGAACCAATGCGCCTAATTCAGCCACGCCAGTACTTAACTTCTCACGCCCATCTTTTACTGACAGGAGCTGATCTCCCGGGTAATATTTAATTTTGATTCTTCCTCCGGTTCGAGTTTCTATGTCCTTTACCCAATCTTGCATGATGGGAGTCATGACATGACCCAGAGGCCACCAGGATCCGAATTTCAGCTTGAAGACCTTTTTGCTATCGGCCCAAGCTGGATTTTGATAGAAGCCGCATAATATCAAAGCTAATGCTAATAATATGATGCTTCCAAAAATAAATCGTTTCATATCAAATCTCCTTTCTTAGCAATTGTCACATAGCTGACCATCTTACCCAAAAATCCGACAGTTTTTTTTTACTCCTTTACTTCTTATTCGTTCGATTTATCCTGTGTATCGTAAAGTTTCTATTCGTTAAAAGAAAACACTCCAACCATTATTTAAGGGGAAATTTTCCGAACGAATGCGTTGCGTCTACCCACGCTTTGAAGTTTTCATTTGAAGTGGCAGGGAGCAGTTGACAACTTGGCGCCATCATGAATCCGAGACCATCACCGGTTTTGGACAATTCGCTCCTCACAGAGTCCTTTATTCGCTCTTCGGGACCGTTGAGAATGATGCCGCCGTCTACCACTACACAAGCTGAAACTCCTAATTTGTCGATTACATTCGTTTTAATCCAATCAGGGGGATTAAGCTCATCCAGGTGAAAGCCCTCGACACCGGCCTGTGTCACCAATTTCGTCAAAAATTCATAAGCTTTAGGCTTCGAAAAGTCTCCGTGTATATGAATCCAGGTCCCTTGATTAAATTCCTTTCGGACGACGTCAGCCAGTCGACCAATGTTTTCCAGATTAAAGCGCTCGTTCATCTCGGGGCTCGCCATCGATGTCCCCATACCCTCGGCAACGAATGTGGCGCTGTTTGCGCCGGCCTCGTACTGCGCACGAATCCAATCGATAGCAAAGTCGGTGGCAAGGCGGCACATTTCGTCAACCCACTCTGGATCTTCGTACATATCCTGCAAAACAAGTTCGTCCCGTCTCAAAAGAAACATGGCCGCTTGTAGTCCAACACTATGAAAAGGGACAAGCGGCAATTCATCGCCCAAATCTAGAGACACATTCCTAATTACTTCAAGGGCGGCCTTCATGCGCGGATCGGTCTTTCTGACATCAAAACGGGCTAACAGCTTCTTGACTTTGGGCCAATCAGCTTTCGTCTTTACCGGCATATCAGGCAAGTTGCTCACTGCATGGCCGAATCTTTCAGGGATATTAAATTTTCCTCCTAGAGGAGGCACCCCAAACCCTGGATCCTGATAGTACGGAATCGCCACGTCAAAGTCGCAATTCTTTATGTTGGCCAGCACCGCATCTGTTATCTTATCAGTATCATACCAATTTTGACCGGTGACATCCGGTAATATTAGTCCATGTCCGTAAATCATCTGCGATTTAACCTTGGTATAAACCGGCATGCAGTCCGGCGCTCTTTTCTCGCGTACGGCCTGAAATCTTTCTTTCTTGGTCATCGCAGTTCCCATTCTTGAATCTAAATTTAGCTTTTTACCTTCGTTTAAGGGTATACTAAGGATATTATACTTTTAATTAAATGTGGCTTTTTTCCTTACCTACAGTTTGGGCAAACGCTGCCGATTTCCTCATCATAAAATTTCTTCCATTATCTCTGCCGTTTTTTGTACGAACTTATAACAATCCGGCATCGTACCATTCCTCTTTCTTCTATCTCTTTCCTCCCTTCCAGCAGGAGTGCTCACATCAAATCCGCGCAAATCCTTGCACAAAAGAGTACCGTGATGAGAATTAAATCTGGCCATTAACTCCTTTGAAAGCTCAATAACTTTTTGGCGTGCCTGTTTATCCTCAGATTGTACCTGACCGTATTTGAGCCCAATTATCATGAGAGCACCGGTTACTGCTCCGCATAGCTGTCCATCTTGAGCCGTCCCACCCAGAAAGGCCGTTCCAAGCTTCAAACCAATTTCAGGTTCTATACCAAATTTTTGACAGTAGCTCGCAAGCACCGCCTGCGCGCAACTGAAACCTTCATCATGCAAAGATACCGCATGTTGGATACGTTCGACCTTACTCATCCGTTAATCCTTACAATTGTTTTTGCTCTCGATCATATGACGCTTCGAATCCTCGGATCCTTTTTGTCAACCAGAGAGAGGAAAAACCAAATGTTTACTTTAGTGGATACTTTCCGTATTCATGGGTTGCATCGACCCAAGCCTTGAAGAACTCATTTGGTGTGGCCGGCAGGACCTGACAACTGGCAGCCATTATAAAGCCCTTACTCTCGCCAATTCTCGATATCTGGTCCCTGACCGTTTCCCTTATCTTTTCAACCGGACCCCCGGCGATGATTGAACCATCTACGATGACGGTGGCCGGCACTCCGAACTTCTCGACTACAGAGTCTTTGACCCATTCCACAGAATTTGTCTCGTCAAAATGAAGGCCCTCGACGCCGGCTTCTTTTATCAGCCTGGTTAAGTATCGATAGTTTCCGGGAGTCGATATGTCTCCGTGAAGATGCAGCCAAGTCCCCTGATTAAATCTTTTTTTGATTTCTCCAACCAACCGGGCGATATTTTCCAGGTTGAAACGCTCATTCATCTTGGGACTCACCATGACGGTCCCAATACCCTCCGCCACCATGGCAGCACTGTTTGCACCAGCCTCATATTGCGCGCTGATCCACTCAATGGCAAAGTCCGTGCCGACGTGGCACATCTCATCAACCCACTCGGGATCTTCGGTCATATCCTCCAAAAGGGCTTCATCCGGACGCAAGAGAAACATTGCCGTTGATATACTGCAATGAAATGAGGGAACCAGGGCTACCTCATCGCCAACTTCCTGAGATACGTTGCGAATAACTTCAAGGGCCGCCTTCATCCGGGGATCACCTTTTCTTGCATTAAACTTCGCCAACATCTTCTTAACCTTCGGCCAATCGGCTTTCGTCTTGACCGGCTGGTCATCGGTGTTGCTGACAGCAAGACCGAATTTGGTTGGAATATGGAAACTGCCCCCAAGGGGAGGTACTCCAAAACCAGGGTCTATATAGGCGGGAATCGCTATGTCATAACCAATATTTTTGATACTCGCTAAAACCGCCTCGGTAACCTTCTCCGTATCATACCAATCCTGGCGAATAACATCAGGAAGCATCAACCCGTGACCATAAATCATCTGAGATTTCACCCGCGGCCAGACCGGCATGCAGTCCGGGGCCCGCCGCTCACGAACGGCCTCAAACCTTTCTTTCTTATTCAATTAGTCTTCCTTTCACCTTCGGTACTTCTTTTATGGATTGCAGCTTTTGAAAAGCATCCAGAAACAAGCTGAACACTTTTCTGTTGTAAAACAGTCGGATTTGTTTCAATTCATTTATTGTAAAGCCCCTCATAAAAGCGCTAAACTTAGGAGCAACAATTAGGGGGGCAAGTACCTCCCTCACTGCATACAGAACCACTCGATGCAACTGTTTGTTGCTTCACAGGTTCGGAAGCAAGCAATTCTTCCGTAATTTCCGCAGCATTACGCACCAAATTTGGACAAAGCGTCGAAAGTAGGCCCTTTTCAGCTGCAGTTTTGAACCCGTCAGGAGTGGAGATGTTCACGCCGAGCAGCTTTTCACAATTGATCGAACCGTGGCGGGCCTCAAACTTGTTCACAAATTCAGCAAGAAGTCTCTGCATCTCCATTACCAGGGTCCCCCTGTCTTTAATCCCGCCGTATTTAAGACCTAGTACCATAAATGCCCCGGTTACCGCTCCGCAGGTTTCACCCCGCATCCCCATGCCTCCCACGAATGGTGCGGCAACCTTTAAGGCGATTTCCTTGTCAAGTCCGAATTCATCCGCATAGACTGAAAGCAATGATTGGGCGCAAGGATAACTGGTTTGATAGGTTTGAACGGTGGCCTCCACCCTGCCTACAGGCGAGACGTTGCTCTGGATAGGAGCAGCGCCGAAACAAGGGCTGGCAGCCTCGGTAGGAGCAGGCCCACAGCAACTGGTGGTTGCCTCCGTTGGGGCAGGTCCACAACAGCTAGTGGCTGTCTCTGTCGGTGCTGGACCGCAGCACGAAGGACCACACACCGAGGCCTCAGCTTGTTGCGTCTCCTGCGCACGCATGGCAGCGAAAAATTTCTTCAAATTGGCCGGTACCTTTTCTATTGGTATTTTGTGCGAACCCTCTGGAACCGGCTCCTTCCCACCGTAAACCTCCCCCAAGATCGCGTCGACGATCAATCCTTTGGGTGCAACATTGTATATTTTCCCCTGATACTCCCATTCACGGCAATCGATATCACTATCGCCACATATATCGCCACAAGATTCACAGGTACTTTCTTTAATATCCTCCTGAATGTCCCGGCCATTGATGCGAATAGTCGGAGAGGTAAGGAATCCCAATTCGGCGGCTTGTTCCTCGGTCTCAACAAGAGTTTTGGTTAAGGTCAATTCAATGCCAGATGTTTCAAGAATTTGCCCTGTATCTCTAATAGCTTCGTAGAGGGCGGTATCGGTCCCCAGGCATCGGTTGCATACATTTAAATCGATGTAAAGATAATCAACCTTTATCCGATTTTTCGGTTTTTCTTTCATAATGGACCTCCAATTTAAATTCTAAGCCTTGCTTCTTTATGATTTACATATATTTTATGACACCTAAATAATAGACGGAGTTTAGGTAAAAAGGACGCAAAAATAAGCTCCGGAGTTTCGAAAAAAGATAACAGGCGATTTATAAACGAATAAGAAAGGCATTGGTACTTCTTCTTTTTCCAATTGGGCAATCCTCCTCTGGGGGGTTGTAAAAAATCAGAGATAAAAAATAGCGCTTTAGTGGAAAGTCACTATTTTCAAGGATAACATCAATTAAAGAATATGTTCTTTGATTTTTATTACGGTACATCACCTAAAAATTCCAGTAGCCGCGAGGGAATACATAAGTTTCCTTCACAATTTGCGAAACGAACACAGTATTTTCATTTGTATGGTGGATTATTGAAAAGTTCGATAATCTATCGCAGGTCAAACTTGCCGGATTGTTGAGACATCTTGCTCATGTGATGTTCAGGTGTTGTATCGCAGCAGCAGGGCTTTTGGTTACAACATGAATCACTAATTTTTATCTCCTTTTTTATGATTCAGTGGATATTTTCCATATTTATGCGTAGCGTCCACCCAAGCCTTGAAGTAATCGTTAGAAGTGGCCGGAAGCACCTCACAACTTGCCGACATCATGATGCCCAGGCCATCACCGCTCTCAGATATCTGCGTCTTTACTTCTTCCTCTATTTTTTCTACCGGGCCATTAACAATCGTGCTGCCGTGGGTAACAATGCAAGCCGATACACCTAACTTTTGTACTATATTCTCTTTGATCCACCCCGGAGGGTTGAGTTCATCCAGATGAAAGCCTTCGATTCCCGCGCTTTTTGCCAACTTGGTTAGATATCCGTAGGCCTTAGGCGTTGTCATGTTTCCATGAAGGTGCAGCCATGTTCCCTGGTTAAATTCTTTCTTGACGGTTTCAACCACCCTGGCGATGTTTTCCAGATTGAAACGCTCACACATCTCGGGGCTCACCATTGCTGACGCAATCCCCTCTGAAATGGATGCTACGCTGTTGGCCCCTGCATCATATTGGGCCCGAATCCAATTAATAACCCAGTTTGTAGCAACATGGCACATCTCATCAACCCATTGGGGATCTTCCAGCATATCATTTAAGAACGCTTCAGGAGGCCGAAAAAGAAACATGGCTGTCTGTGTGCCGACACCCGCCACCGCAACAAGGGGGACTTCATCACCCACTTCCATAGAGACGTTCTTGATCACCTCGAGTGCTCCTGTCATGCGGGGATCGGTTTTTTTTACATCGAACTGTTCCAACATCCTTTTGACCTTGGGCCAGTCGGTCTTTGCCTTAACAGGCTTATTATCTGAGGGTGTAACGGCAACGCCAAATCTGTCGGGAACATTGAGTGAGCCGCCAAGGGGCGGAAGCCCCAAACTACCGCAATCTAGATAGGCAGGAATGGCGATGTCATAACCGATGTCTTGTATACTCGACAATACGGCCTGGGTGATCTTTTCAGAGTCATACCAATTTTGCCCAGTAATATCGGGCATCATGAGCCCCGCGCCATAGATCATTTGGCCCGTGACCCGGGGGTAAACCGGCATATAATCTGGGGCCCGTTTTTCACGCACCGCTTGGAATCTCTCTTTTTTATTCATCTTAAATTTTTCCTCCAATCGTGTTTTACTTCGAGCAAAACCAAAATCGTTCGAATCATATGTGCTTAATCTCAGAATTTCCTCATCAATTCGGGAAGAAAGAGGGTGAGCTGAGGAAACAAAGCCAATGTCGCTAAAATGAAAAGATCCGCGATCAAAAAGGGGACTATCCCTCTGAATGCTTTTTCGACGCTAATGTCTTTGACGATTCCCGTGACGATGAATACGTTCATGCCGATAGGTGGGCTGATGAGCGCAATTTCCATACACCGCAAGGCTAGAATACCGAACCAAATTAAGTTAATGTCATTCGCTATCAGGGTTGGTAAATAAAGCGGAATCGTTAGAATATACATGCCGGTGGTGTCCATGAAAGCGCCCATCGGTAAATACATGAGGAGGATAATTGCCACCACTGCGCCCGGAGAACCGACTCCACCCAGTATCTCACTGAGGGCTTGCGGTAATTGGGACAGAGCTAAGAAAACATTGAACACCATAGCCCCCATCACCAACATGAAGATCATCACTGTTACACGGGAACTATCTAGTACGCTCAGCACTAAGTTGCGAAGGCTGAGTCGTCTCATGGCAACAGTTATCAATATAGCGACAGCCGCACCAATCGCTGAGGCCTCAACCGGGGTAAAGAGCCCTGTGTAAATCCCTCCCAAGACGATCAAAAAAAGAGTGAGTGCTGGCCATACATCCTTTAAACATATTATTTTCTCTTTCCATGAAACGGTAATCTGGGCTTGGGGGGCAAGGTGCGGTTTTATTTTGACTAGAATAACGATGGCTCCAAAATAGAACAGGATTTCGACGATTCCCGGAATGATACCCCCCATGAATAGCTGTCCTATGGACGCCTCGGTCAGGAGCGCAAAAACTATGAAACCCACGCTTGGTGGTATCATACCACCAAGCGTGCCGCCCGCGGCAATCGTCCCGGCAGCCAGCCCTTTGTCGTAGTTGTATCGTTTCATCTCAGGGTACACGATGGGGCTCATCGCCGCTGCCCCGGCAGTGCTGGTGCCGCTTACAGCAGCAAACATACCGCAGCTCGCCACAGTTGCCAGAGCCAACCCCCCCGGTGCACGGCCCAACCATTTATAGGCCACAGCATAAAGCTCGCGGGCTAATCCGGACCGCGCATAAACGAATCCCATGAGAATAAAAAGGGGGCAGCACATGAAAATATATACCGTCGTCCAATAAAATGGAATGCGGGCCAAGGATTCCAGTCCCACATCGAGCCCCGCCAGATGGTATATCCCCAAAAATCCTACGGCCAACATGGAAAACGCAATTGGCATACCCAGCGCCATCAGGATCAGGACAAGCATGAACCCCAAAAACCCGATCAATAAAGGAGACATATTTTCTCGCTCCTGCAATCACTATTTGCACTGCTTGTGTTCATATAGAGAAGCTGACGATGGGATCTCGCAAAAATATAGATCGTCATGGCTTTCTTCGTTGGTTCACCTTGGTTCTCCTCTATATTAGGTCTTTTCGCTCCTCGATGTGGTCGCTATTCCCACGACGC
>CP070652.1:4875821-4901872 GCA_020354645.1 Deltaproteobacteria bacterium | reverse complement strand
TTCACGGAGAAACCCTTTGCGGGGCCTGCAAGGATATATGCCCCGTGAATATTGACATTCCCAGGATGCTGTTGGCCCTGCGACAAAAATTTGCCGAGGGGGATCCTCAATGGAACGCGACTCCCGCCAGCCTCCTTGAAAAAACCACCTACAAGACCTGGTCTCTGCTCACAGGCAACCGCACTGTCTATGATATTTTCCTTCGACTGGCAGGATGGGGTCAAAAAGCATTGACAGCAAAGGATGGTATGATCCATAGACTTCCTTTCCCGCTCAATGGATGGACCCAAAGCCGGGATATAAAACCGGTAGCTTCCAAAACGTTCATCGACCGCTGGAAGGAAATGAAACTTCAGCAAAAATAACGACTCGAAATCCGCCATAATTATAATGAACACCAGCGGCCAAAATGAATTCATCACCAAAGTCAAAACAGCTTTGGGCTATGCTCTCACGGACGAGCGCCAAGGCTTGCATCTGTTACTGACTGCAGATTCATTGCTGCACACCGGAACTCTTGAAAAAATTAATGCCAGAACCAAAGACGACCATAGAAAACTGCTCGATACTCTGATTGAACAGGGCAAGCCGATTAATCTCAATGTTATTCCTCAAAAAGATGTCGAAACTCTGCGTCTAACCATTAAAGAACTCGTCAGGGACAAAAACCCGGAATGGGGCGGTCAAAAAAGTGTGGTGGCATGGAAACATCCATTGATTCAAAAATTGAACCTGCCACAATATTTGGCAGATGAAAAAGTACCCGTTCATTATACAACGGTGCAGGATGATGAAGCGGACCCAAAGGCGCTAGCGGCCGATCGTGCGAAAATCCGCCAACTGGTTGTCGATTCATACATTGGGATAACGTCGGCCGATTACTGCCTGGCCGATACCGCAACCCTGGTTATGAAGGCCCGAGCCGGACAGGCACGCTCGGTTTCTCTGGTGCCGTCCGTTCATATAGCCATAATTGAACTGGAACAAATCATTGCGGATCTAAAAGAGCTTTACATCCTCCTTAAGCGGGCTTCCCGTAAAAAATTCGAAGACTTGAGTAATTGTATGACCTTTATTAGCGGACCGAGTAAAACGGGAGATATCGAACTTACCATGGTGCATGGCGCTCATGGCCCCCGGGAGCTTTATCTTTTTGTGATCACCGGTTGACTGCCCCACAGCTTCACGGTAAAAGTATACCTGATTGAGAGACTTTTAAAATGTAGCCGGATTAATTGGGCCTAAAAGTTTTGAATTCCAACCCCTGAATTTAACCAAGCCATGTTATCTTCCGTAACAAAGCATTTGCATGGTATTTTTTCATCAGCAGCGGTCATACTGATAACGGCCTGCTTTGGCATACCGCTCTATATTTTAGCAATCATCAAATTTTTGGTGCGCTGGCCTATCTGGCAAAGAATAATTACGAGGTCCGCAATCTGGCTGGTTGAAAGATGGATTGAGTGTATCATTTTCGCAATTCGGCTGACCATGAAGACCGAATGGGACATCCGGGGCGTCGAAGAATTGAGTCGTAATCAATGGTATTTTATCAGCAGCAACCACCAATTCTGGACGGATCTGCCGACACTATTAATCGTTTTTCATAATCGCGTTCCCTCCCTCAAGATATTCGCGAAACAGGAGATTTTGTGGATCCCGATTGTCGGAATTGGATGTTGGGCGATTGATTTTCCTTTTATGAAGCGTTATTCTCAAGCTTATTTAAAACAGCATCCTGAGAAGCGGGGGGAGGACCTGAAGATAACCCGCCAAGCCTGTGAGCGTTACAAAGATACGCCTGTGTCTATTTTAAATTTTACGGAAGGCACCCGTTTCAGGCACGAAAAACACCGGTGCCAAAACTCACCGTACCGTCATTTGCTGCGCCCCAAGGCCGGCGGATTTGCTTATGCCCTGCATGCGATGGACGGCAGAATTACTACCCTTCTCGATGTTACTATCGTGTACCCAAAGGAGCCGGGAGGACTTTGGCAGTTCCTTTGCGGCGCTGTTTCTGAAGTCGTCGTGCGGGTGGAAAAATCTCAGATCCCTACGGAGTATTTAAAGGGTGACTACCTGAATGATCGCAGTTTCAGAACGCATTTCCAGAATTGGGTGAACGAATGCTGGCAAAGGAAAGATGACCTGATCGAACAGATCCTCAGCCAAGCATCGCCCTCAAATAAAATTAAATCTTGATACCGTGGAGGAAAAACAATGAGTTTTACAACACTGATTACCAAAAGAAGAAGTATCCGGCGATTTAACAATAAGGAAATCGAACCGGAAAAAATTGACCTGCTGGTAGAAGCAGCCTTACGGGCCCCCACATCGCGGGGGATTAATCCCTGGGAGTTTATCGTGGTTGCGGAGAAGACATTACTGGAAAAGATTTCAACGGCGAAACCTCACGGAGCTGCCTTCTTGAAAAATGCTGCCCTGGGAATAGTGGTCTGTGCCAACGCGGATAAATCAGATGTATGGGTGGAAGATGCCGCGATTGCATCAATTTTTATTCACCTGGCAGCAACATCGCTGGAGTTGGGAAGTTGCTGGATTCAAATTAGAAAGCGAATGCACGACGAAAATAAATCGGCTGAAGCATACATCGCCGAAGTCCTGGAGATCCCCTCAAACTTAAAAGTTCAATCTATTGTGGCCATCGGTTACCCGGATGAAGAAAAACCCCCGCATTCAAAAGCGGAACTTCAATACCAAAAAGTGCATAGGAACTTGTATGGAAAAACATACGGAAATTAAAAAATCTTGGGAATTATACAACTTATAGAAGATAAAGACATTTTGCAGAGCGAAGCATAGCTAAGCTCAGAAAATACAGATCGCGACTACCGGTAATCTATCAATAACAAAATATCTCTTAGCAGACTCTGCCGGTTATCTGGCTTTAACTCAAAAAGCCTCACGTCAGGCCTTTCTTTTATCAGCCTTATAATGCCGGAACCTTTCAGAGCAATGGTTGCAATCAGCGGCTTTTCGGCGTCCATAATTTTTTCTAAAAGTGTATTAAATTTCTGGGACAGACACTCCATTTTCCCAATCTCATCGATGATAATCACATCCGTTGCCGGATCAAAAAATGCGATGGCGTCCAGAAACTCTTCAAAGCCCTGAATATCAACACCGTATTTGCTGACCCTGAAAGGACTCTTAATGCTCACATGGGATAATATGCTTTTTTTGCCGGTGAGATCAATCAGCTCAAAACCTTTTCGGATGCCGCCCTGGCGTATCTCTTTTGTATAAAAACCAGCCGCACAAAAACCTTTTAGCGCCTCTAAAAGGCGCACGATAATTGTTGTCTTGCCTATCCCGGGGACACCGGTTATGAGAATATTTTTTTTCAATCTCACTCTACGGCGCAAAAGGCACAACAAATGAACTTGTCCGCTGCAGCCTCCCCGCAGGTCTGAGCCTCAGGGTCGAAGACTGTGCCGCTGCGGCGAAGATCAAACCAGCAGATGGATATTTCCCAGCCTCACCCTTTTCAGTCCCGCATCCTTGGCGGCCTTGAGGCACTCATCGGCCAGACTTTTCGGCGTCAAAGGCATGTCAGACATAAAGAATTGCGGATGAAAAGCCAGCAAACTGTATGGAATATCCGGATTTGCTGTGGCTATGAATTTTGCAATGGCATTTATCTCAGCTGCATCGACATAGCCGGAAACGAGCAGGGTACTGGCGACCAAAGGTGGCGGTAATGGCCGTTGTTTGATTTTTTCCGCAGCTCGGCAGAAATTATCAAGGGTTCTCTGATTGGAAATCCCGGCCAAGGCCTTGTGAAGGTTTTCATCCCAGGCCTTTAGATCAAATTTCACACACCCGCCCGAACTCAATGCGATTTCCATCATTTGATCCAGCAACTTCGGATTCATTGAACCGTTTGTCTCCCAGCACACCCGCAGAATTCTCTCCGGATTCTCCTTACGTGCGCACTTGGAGGCTTTCAAAGCGAAAGGCAATTGGGGCGTCGGATCCCCGCCAAAATAACAGACACATGCTGTTTTTTCATCTGCGGCAGATACGAGCGAACGTACGGAGACCGTCTGCGGTTTAAAAGTTTCTTCTTTAAAATGCCAGTTTTGGCAGAAAAGACAATTGAACGAACAGGCATGAAAAAAAACTGCCAGGTTGCGGTAACCCGACTCGGCTCCGCTGCGGTAGGCATATTTCGGATATCCTGCCCCTGTGCCGCCGGCACACACCCAGTTGGCAACACAGTTGGTGGGCAAAGGATCGTAATACCATGAAAGCTTTGCGTAATCAGCCGTCACCCCTGTGAGTCTGTCGCCGTCGTTTGTCCGTAGGCCGCAAAATCCTAAACTACAGGGGCCAATTCTGCATTCATTGATACAAATGTTGCAGGAAATACCCCCCGGATCTTTCGGCGGTCTCTCCGGCAACCCGGCCGCTGCCCTGCTTTTTTGATGCGCCCGGGCGGTGATTGCAAGCGCCTGTATCGGCTTTTTCCGGATACATTGAAGGCAAACACCTAACGTTCCGGAAATATATTTTGAAGAAATATGGCACACATTGCATTCGCCCATGGGCCAGCCCCCGACTTTCCAATTGCCCGACCAGATATCAACGCTCCCCGGAGAGCGGGCGGATTGCCTTTCTCCGCTCACGGCGGAGATAGGCAATAGCCTACCTATGCTGTACTTGCAGGCAGCACCCGGTTTGTATGGCAAGAAATTACCTTTTTATATCAGCAATGTGATCGATCCAACAAGAAATAAATTCCTTGACTTTTGCTGGAAATGGCCTTTAGTTTCAATTCAAATTACAATTTTGAAACTCTTTTTGGTTCCGGTTCGTCCGGGTGAGAAAGGGGGTTAAAAATGGCGGATTGTATTTTTTGTAAAATCGTAAAAGGGGATATACCCTGTACAAAGGTTTATGAAGATGAAAAGGTTCTGGCGTTTGCAGACATCAATCCCATCGCCGACGGACACACCCTTATAATTCCAAAAAATCATACCGAAAATATCTGGGAAATTTCCGGTGAGGATCTGAGTGCCATACATCTGGTGTCAATAAAAGTTGCAAAAGCCATGAAAGCGGCGCTTAATTCAGTCGGCATTGCGCTTCTTCAATTAAACGGCAGCGCCGTGAACCAGGTGGTCATGCATTATCACCTCCACCTGATCCCTCGCAGGGCTGACGATCCGAAACTGGCGTTGACATCATGGGAACTCAAACCGGGTGACATGAAAGCTATTGAAGAAATTGCGAGTAAAATCGCCTCTGAAATCAAATGACATCGACACCCGATATAATCTAGACGGTTGCTTCAATCGTCGTGGCGCCGGCCACATCTTCCAACTGTATACCCTCAGCTTCTGAAAGTTCTCCCCATTCTTCCAGATACATGGCCTGTAAAACGATGTCGAACATCAGTTCGATCAGTTCATGCGCATTTATTATCAGGTTCGGTTTTCCCAACTCCTTTATTAACCGTAACAGGTTTTCGGATTGAAGTTTCAACTGCTCCAGATCTGCCAACACTTTGATGGCCAGGGTTTTTTCTTTCGAAAATTTTTTGGGGTTGCCAAGGCCTTTTGTCAATTTCGCCTTAAGCTCACTAATTTTCTGTCGTGACGCGCAGATTAAACCCTGGCATAGTTTCTCTTCTTTAAATGCAGCCTGGTTATTGATATATCGTTTGATCCTATCCGCGGTTATCTGTTTGCCTTTCAGCAGCTCTTTTCTGAGCATATCTCTGGCCTGGTCGGGGACTTCGATTTCCACCGATTGTAGATGCTCCTCTTTTTGACTTGTTTTGGATTTAAATTCATTGGCAGCAGTAAACCAAAACATTTGGCTGGCTTTCTTGAACGCTTCGTAAAACTCCGGTTGTCCCTTCACGGATTTTAGGACCAAATTTTTAATTCCGACCAATAACTTCCCGGTTTGATCAAATAAACATTCGCCAAGAATCACCTCGTAAATCATTCCGACAGTAGCATACCAATCCTGGAGATATAAAACCCGAGATACCTCCCTTAATAACGAACGCAGTGTTTCATTTTCACACAAATGCGCCGGTATGGCATAGGATGGGGTTCCACCCAATATCGGCTGTTCAATTTCTTCGGTGTTCTTTGTTTTGTATTCTACAGCGGTTTCCACATCGATAAGCCCAACTGTATAGTCTCCAGCAAATTTTAAAAAATCAGGGTATTTGGAAGTATCACCCACGATTAACAGGTTGTCGGGTTTAAGATCGCGCATCGCTATGCCCCGTCCTCTGAGCCAAACCAGCAGATCGAGAATGTTGGTGATAATCCCTCCCATCTGCGATTTATTTTGTGCGACCGTTACGGACTGGATGCACCCCCTTATTGTATCGCGGTAATCTTCAACCGCATCCTTATTATCCTCTAGAATCTTTTGAATTAAGTGATTTAATTTATCCACGATTTCGGGGCTTAAACCTTTTTCGGCGGATTCCAACTTTCTGCCGGCAAGATGAACCAAAAACCATTTCTGCAGCGCATAGGTATCCGCTGAATTGGTTCGATCCAAGTCCTTAAAAAATTGCCTGACGGTTTCCTTATATCTTGTAAAAACGTCTTTGATACCATCTACGGCTTCATCATTCTCAAAGCCATATCGCCCTTCAAAACCATGATTTTCCCAGATAACTGCCGGATATCCAACGATTTCCTGGTATAACCTGTTATTCAGTTCATGAAGATCGTCTATGATATGACCGAGAAAAAAGTACCGCGATAAATCCATTACAAAGACAAAAGATTCATCGATTTTTAAGTAATCCTGGAAGCTAGGAAATTTAATAAGCCAATCGATGTATATTTTTTCGAGTTCAATCGGATGCAGGGTGTCTGGGTCAGAAAAGGGGTGAATTCTTCTGAGAATGGCGGATACACCGGGAACAATACATTCGCGCGGGGCAAGCTTTTTTACAATTTCCTGATCAGATAAAATGTTATCAATATAGGAATTAAAATCCTTGATGGATTTTTGAGGAATTTTCAATACTAGATGGTCATCATAAATCACCGTGAAGCACTGGCTGCGGCTGGTGCCTTCTTCTCCAAGCGGTCCAACGGTCATCCGCCGAGTTTCCCATTTCCTATTATGGGCGACCCGCATTTCGTAAGTCACCTTAGGTGCAATCGACTCTGAAGTCAGCTGTTTTATCTCAGACAGCGCATCCTGTGATTCACCGAGCTGGGCTTTAAATATTTTTAGGAAGAATCTGGCAATGGTTTCACTGGAAATTGACTGTTGTTCGTCTTCATCTAGGTATTCTTCTAATTCTTCATGAATAAGTTCATCTACCTCTATAATTTCTTCCGCTTCTTCTGCAGGCACCGGTTTGCGACGCTTGTAGCCCTTTGTAACCATCCAACCGACAATCAGCCCCAGAATCGCCAGCGCTATCAACCAAGAAAAATGGCCAACGATTGGAATTTGATTAAGAAATGATTGGATTTCAGCCATGGCAGCGGCCTTGTCGGGCTAAATCGATGTCTTTAAATTGTAGCGCCAAATTTTTTATGTTATACCATTTAATTATTCATAAGATACAGTTATTTATACCATTTTTTGGCCCCTTTAATCAAGATCTGAGTGAATTTGGACCCGGGCAATCAAAATAAATAAAGACTTTAATTCTGGTTGATTTTTTATTGTCAGAATCTGTCAGAAAGGTTTAAAGTGCTCGGCAGGAGGTTAGACATCCATTGTTTCGTGCTCTTTATGTTTCTTTACGATTATAATTCTATCAAAACATGAAAGTATCGGTTGTTAGAGGCGATCTTTTGGATCAGGATGTTGACTGCATTGTCAACGCTTGGAATCGCAACATCGTTCCCTGGTGGCTGCTTCTTCCCCGAGGTGTTTCCGGTGCCATCAAAAAGCGCGGCGGGTATGAACCGTTCAGAGAGCTTGCCAAAAAAGGGCCAATACCTTTAGGGGGTGCCGTTGTAACCGGAGCGGGGCGGTTGCCGTTCAAAGCGATCATCCACGTTGCGGGTATCAGCATGTTATGGCGTTCTTCAGAACAGTCAATCCGGCACTCAGTCCGCAATGCTATTGCAGTATCTAAGAAGCATCGATTCCGTTCAATCGCCTTTCCCTTGATTGGTGCAGGTACAGGTGGGGGTAAAACAGATAGGGTGCTCGCTATCATGCAGTCGGAATTGTCTCATAGTGAATTTGACGGGGAGGTTCGAATCGTTTTGTATCGAAAGGCCAACTAACCCAGCGGCCCAAGACCTTCGACTCACTTTGTTCACGCAGAGCAACTGAACCCGGGTATGTAAACGTCGCCACAACCATGTAAGAGAAAATGGGACGTCGGTGAAAAGTTGAGGTATTGCTGATCCCTTGAAGAAACATTTCAACTTTTCACTCGGGTATCCTTATATATAAATACACATGGGTAGGCTCGAAGGCTATAGGTAGAATATATGTTGCCGAAACTGGAAAAATATGTCGCTGTTGCGAAGTCACTCAACATGGTCAGCGCAAAGCTAATTTCGCCACAGGAAATTTTTTTTGATATCAGGGCAATACTGAAATGCAGATGGGGTTGTGAAGATTTTCATCGAAATAGTATCAGATGTGACACCAGAAACACTACATATCCAGAACGGATAGAAATGGTCAAAAGCTATAATAATATCCTATTCGTTCATTCGCATGACGATAGAGAATTGAGTAAAGCAGTTCTTGAGATTGAACGAAGCGCTTTTCTTGATGGTTACTATTTGGCATTTGCAATTCGAACATGTAATTTATGCAAGGTTTGTGTTGTTCAACAAGGAAAATCTTGCCCAACACCTGACAAAGTAAGACCATGCGACCAAAGTTTTGGTATAGATGTATACAAAACAGCAAGAAACCTCGGCTTGCCCTGTGAGGTTCTTCTAAGTAAAGATGATATACAAAATCGGTATGGTTTTGTGTTATTGGATTAAATTGCCTGTCCACGGTATACCTTCGCTGTTTAATTACCCTTAATCCAAAGAGATCCGAGATGCTCAGCTACCTTTTTATGAAGATACTGGAAAACAGACCATCATCCTATGATCGGCGGATGAATAAATTTAGCTTGGGACAGACAAAGTCGATAAAAGAAAATGTGGCCGGTGAGATTCCTGAGAATGCCCGAGTGCTCGAAATCGGCTGCGGTACCGGCGAACTTGCGGCAATGTTGTTAAACCAAGGGGCAACCGTTACGGCCTTTGACGCCAACCCCGCAATGGTTGAAATGGCCCGCAAGAGATTTGAAAATTTGAATTTCAAAAACAAACTGACCATCGGGGAGATGGGGGTTGAAGGTATGGACGGTCTGCCGTCTGCATTCTACGATGCAGTTGTGGCGACCCTTGTCTTTAGCGAGCTTTCCGAAGATGAAAGGCGCTTTGCCCTCAAACACTCACTGCGGGTGCTCAAACATGGCGGAATACTTGTAATTGCCGACGAGGTCGTTCCCCGTAAAGCGGTCGGAAAGTTGCTGCAATTTCTGACCAGAATACCGATGTTGGCTTTAGCCTATCTGGTTTCCCGCACTTCAACCCGGCCGTTGGCTGATTTGCCCGGTGAAATGAAAACCGCTGGTTTTACAATTCAAAAAGAAGTTCGCACACAGGGGGACGCATTTGCTGAAGTGGTGGCCAGAGTATCGGAAAAACAATAAAGTATGCAACCACTGAAATTCATATGGGCAACGTTTTTCAGGCTTTTCCCTTGCCCAACACCTGTGGGTTTGCAGCGCATTGGAAATCCCGGACGAAAAAGCCCGGTGCTGGTAACCTGTAATTTTTACCTTACGGTCAGAAGATTAACCAAGGCGTTGAAAGGAATAGATGCCTGGCTGCTTGTAGCCGACTCCGGAGGCGTCAACGTCTGGTGCGCGGCGGGAGCAAACGTGTTTAACACCCGATCGGTGGTATCAGCTGCTAAAATCAGCGGAATTGCGGAGATGGTCAATCACCGCAGGCTGATTTTGCCTCCCTTGGGCGCTCCCGGTATACGGGCGAAAGATGTGAAGGATCAGTCCGGTTGGACTGTGCATTGGGGGCCGGTACGCGCCCGGGACATACCCCGATATCTCCAGGAAAAAAAATACCGGGTCGAAGAAATGAAGCGGGTGACCTATAATTGGCAGGAACGGCTGGATACGGCCTTGGGTGCCCTTTTTCCGTTCTTTTTTCTGGGTGCCATAGGATTCCTTATTTTCGGCCGCCACCTTTTATTAAACTATATGCTTGTCGGCATGGTCGTTTTTCTTTTCTTTTATCTTTCCTGTCCATGGTTGCCGGGAAAACATGGTTTGACAAAGGTAATCCTGCCGGGCATCATATTGGGAGTTTTTCTGTTTGCCTTTGAAATGTTGGACGTCCGGAGCACTTATTCACTGCGCGCGGACATGACCATCGCAATGGTAATGCTGCTCATTTATGGAACAGAACTTGGGGGCATCGCATCCACCATGCGAAGCGATCTAGACCCTTTCCTGTCTCGCTTGGGAATTGGATCCATCGGTAATTTGTCCTTTGCCGGGAGTGTTCGCACCGAACTTCTGAATAAATCCCGCCAACTTCGGTATTATCGTGAGTGCTGTATCGGCTGCCGTAGTTGTGCCGATCTCTGCCCTCAAGGGGTATGGGAAATTGACGCAGAAAAGCGAGCAATCCCCGCGTACTTTGAAAAATGCACTGCCTGCCGGGCCTGCCTGGTTCAATGTAACGGCGGGGCTATAAAAGCCGAACCGGTAAAATAGATCATCAAAATCGGTGCTCCTTATCCTTTAAGGCTTGAATAATGTCAAGCAAAAATATAATGAATACTTCAAACCAGAATGATACTTTTCAGTTAACACTTTAAAAAAGGAGAAAAGTAATGCCACATGTCATTGTAAAACTATATCCCGGCAGGTCAGAGGAACAAAAAAAGCAACTTAGCGACGAAATAGTCAAAGATGTCGTCAGCATTGCAAAATGTGAAGAGAAAGTTGTTTCGATAGCTATCGAGGAGATTGATCCGGATGATTGGGCAGAGAAGGTTTATAAACCGGATATTCTGGACAATAAAGACAAACTATATAAAGAACCGGGTTATAATCCGTTTGAGTAGAAACCGGAATTTAACCACATGCAAATTGCCAAAGTCATCGATTACATTGTTAACTGGTTAAGTGAATATTGTAACAACGCAGGTATGCGCGGGTTTGTGATCGGTGTATCCGGAGGGATAGACTCCGCGGTTACATCCACACTGTGTGCCAAAACTGCAAAACCGGTGATTCTCCTAAATCTGCCGATTTATCAGGCTGCCGAACAGTTATCGCTTGCCGAGCAACATATTAAATGGCTGCAACAAAAATACAAGCAGGTCCGGGTAATTAAAATGAATTTGACCCCGGTTTTGCGTGTCCTTGAGAAAACCTTTCCGACGGAAATTCAAGAAGGCCTCACCATGGCCAATACCCGCTCACGTGTTCGAATGTTAACCCTTTATGCCGTGTCTTCTCATCATAAGATGCTGGTAGTGGGGACTGGGAACAAAGTAGAAGACTTCGGTGTGGGGTTTTTCGCCAAATACGGTGATGGTGGGGTAGACATTTCGCCCATTGCTGATTTGCTGAAATCAGAGGTTCATGCAATCGGTCAGGAATTAGGCATAATAAAAGACATTTTGGATGCCACTCCTACGGATGGGCTGTGGCTGGATAATCGCACGGATGAAAGTCAAATCGGAGCCACGTATGCTGAACTTGAATGGGCGATGCAATTTGACAGCCATCCCGAAAATGAAGCTCAATTAAGCACAAGACAAGAGGAAATACTACGCATCTACCGTCAGTTTCACAACGCGAACAGGCATAAAATGGTTCCTGTTCCGATTTGCAGGATACCTGATGCGTTAAAGTGAGTGAAGCTCCCCCTTTAAAGGGCGCGATCTGCCCGCAAGCAGGTCGGTCGCATAAAGTTTCTGAAATAATCGAAAATGCGAAGCAAAACAAATGAAACACGCATACGACCTTTCAAACCTGAAGATCAGGAGAAAGTCGTGGGTTTGTGGGCTGAATGTGGTTTGGTCGTTCCCCAGAATAACCCGGAACGTGATATCCAAAGAAAATTGGGGGTTAACTCTGAGTTGTTTCTGGTGGGAATTTTAGGGAACGAAGTGGTAGGCACTTGTATGGCAGGATACGAAGGACACCGCGGCTGGATTAATTACCTTGCAGTACACCCTGACTACCGGCGCCTGGGAATTGCCACAATCATGATGAAAGCGGCCGAAGACAAATTAAGAAAGATGGGTTGCCCAAAAATCAACGTTCAGATTCGGATATCCAATCAGGAAGTCATCAAATTTTATGAAAGCATTGGGTTTTCAGATGATCAGGTTGTTAGCATGGGAAAGCGGCTTGAAGACGATGCGGCTCACGATATCGGTTGAACTGATTTGCAGGTGGATGACTGGCAGCATTGCTGAGCCGTGGAATTGATTTTCCCTGCACTCCCGCATAACGGGGGCAGGCAATCAACACATTTTAGAGAATCAGATGGAGAGTACGATAGATTTCACTGAACCGAGAATTCTGGGTCGTACCGGTCTAAAAGTCGGAAGATTGGGAGTTGCCGCCAGTTATGGTGCCCCGGCAAACGCTTTTGAAGCGGCTTTCGAAAAGGGTTGTAACTATTTTTATTGGGGGTCTCAACGTAAGGCCGGCATGCTCCAGGCAATCAAAAACATTTGCGGCCGGGGAAAACGCGATCAACTGGTTATCGTTATTCAGAGCTATTCCCGCTCGGCTTTGTTAATGGAATTATTTTATAAAAAAGCCCTGAAATCACTTGGGTTGGATTACGCCGATGTTCTTCTGTTAGGATGGCACAACCGGCGGCCATCCCGGAGGCTTTTGGAGAGGGCTTTGGAGATGAAAGACAAGGGGATGTTCGGATTTTTAGGTCTATCCGGTCACAATCGGACGCTCTTTCCCCGACTGGCAAAAGACAACTTATTCGATCTGTTTCACATCCGCTATAATGCAGCCCACCGGGGGGCGGAGAATGAGGTTTTTAAACACCTGCAGGAAAATGACAAACCAGGGATTGTTACCTATACGGCCACTCGCTGGGGTCAGCTGTTGAATCCTCAAAAAATGCCGCCGGGTGAGACCACGCCGTCAGCCAGTGATTGTTATCGATTTGTTCTTTCCCATCCTGCAGTGGATGTCTGTATGAGTGGTCCAAAGGACTTGAACCAAATGCAAGAAGCGCTTAAGAGCCTTGACCTGGGTCCTCTGAACGGGGCAGAACTGGAGCGTATGAGAAAGATCGGTGATCACGTCCACCAAAAATCAGCTAAATTTTTCTGATAATTATTTGAGGGTACCGGAAAGTTTATTCACCCAACCTGTGATAATAGCGGAATGAATTATCAGTCGCGCTTGCATCGGGATTTGAAGGCATTAGGGAACGTTTCCAAAGAACAGGCAGGAACCGCAATATGGCTTTCGCTCGCAATGCTGATTTAACTCCGAACCCATTATTATGATCTAGTCCGGGCATTTTTTTCGAAAGCTTTTTGCTTCTAGCGCTTTTTCAAACCTTCTATTTTCAAAGGTCGGGGGTGAAAATATCCTTTGCCGTCCCACCAGCCGTTTATATAAGGTTCAGCAGGAGATACCGCTTCTTTCATCGAATGGGTGCTTCCGGTTGCTAACTCCAACCAGCCTTCGTCGACCGGCAAGATATATTCGAGCAGCAAATCATCTTGACCTAAAATATCCGAGGTTACGATAAAATGCGTCCATCGGCCCTGATGACCAATCACCTTTCCTGCCACATAATATCCCCCTGGTTTTCGGATGTCTCCTTTGGCTAAAAACGTATAATCTTTTAAAATCAAATACCCGGGTATTTGATCCGGCGCAGAGGGCAGATCAAAAATTTTTACTTTATCCTTGGAACCCCAGGTTTTTGGGCTCATCACAATATGCTCCATTTCCATCTTATCCTTTTTTATCACGACAAATTTTATATAGTGACTCTTTGTTGAAGAATGAAAAGCTTTGCTGGGATCATAAAGAAAGAAATAAAACCAAAGATGGTTTTTCCCTTTGAGCCGGGGGTTGTGAGTATACCCGCTCACCTTTCTCAGGGGCTGGTTGTCCTGGTCTAAAACCAATGCATACAGACTAAATCTGTCCAATAATGAACTATCAATATCACATTTGACGGTCAAAAAATCCGTCCCTTCACCAATAATCTGGAATTTTTTAAAAGCACCCTGAAACCGGATTTTGTCTGAGGGACTGAACTTGTCAGCCCCCTTTCCCTGAAAAAAAGAACACGAAAAAATAAAGCTCGCCGGTAACAATACCAGCACAAAAAGCAGAATTGATATTTTAGTCTCTCGCAACTGAAACAACTTCTCCATAATTATTACCTCTGTAAGATGGTTTCTTTTGCGAAAAATATTAACAGAACAAATATCACCCGTCAAATTGAGGATCAACCGGATTAAGCTTGAAATTCACTGCTTTTTAAATTAAGTGTTGAATGCTCAACAACTCTAAGGAGGCCTGCAAATGGGAAAAGGTGACCAACGTACGAAGCGCGGAAAAATCTGGAAAGGAACATATGGCAAAACCCGCCCGCGAAAGAAAAAAAAGAAAGAATCTGAAAAGTGAGTGTTCACATGAAATTTTTTAAATACCATGCTCTCGGCAATGACTATATCATCATCAATCCCGCCGATGTTCAGAAAGAGCTTTCATCTGACCAAATTCAAAGAATCTGCCACCGAAATTACGGTGTCGGATCCGATGGAATTTTATTTGGTCCACTTGAAACCACAGAATCCGACTTTGGCTTGCGCATTTTTAACCCAGACGGCAGCGAGGCCGAAAAAAGCGGCAACGGCTTGCGCATATTTTCCCGGTATCTCTGGGATAACAGATTGATCCTGGCGGATAGGTTCACCATTTATACCGCCGGCGGGATCGTAAAATCCCAGATTCAGGCCGACGGCAGTAATGTGACGGTTGAAATGGGAAAGGTCAGCTTCCACAGCGCTCAAATACCCGTTGGCGGAGAGCCGCGAGAGGTTATCAACGAAACCATAACTATCGACCATCAGGATTTTTCTTTTTGCGCCGCTACTATTGGAAATCCACACTGTGTAATAATTTGTGATGAGATCTCGGCCGCGGAGACTCGCAAGTGGGGACCTCAGATTGAAAATCATCCGCTTTTCCCGAACAGAACAAATGTTCAGTTCATGAAAATTTTAGATCGGGCCAACATTCAAATTGAAATCTGGGAACGGGGTGCCGGTTACACGTTGGCATCAGGAAGCAGCAGCAGTGCCGCAGCTGCAGTTGCACACCGTTTAGGACACTGCGATTCGGATATCGTAGTTCACATGCCGGGAGGCAATATTGATATCAGCATCTCGGATGGCTACGAAATTTTGATGGCCGGCCCTGTTACGAAAGTCGCCGAGGGAACCATCTCACCTGAAATATTCAATAAAAAGTGAGCTTAAGCAAAATCACCGATGACTTATTGGAAGATCTCCGACCCCTGCGGTTTGGCCCACCGGTTACCCATGTATACAATCCCTTTGAATACGCGAAAGAGGCATATACATTATATTTGCAGCTCTATGCCAGCCGCCCAAAGGAGGTTGTCCTCCTCGGAATGAACCCCGGTCCTTGGGGCATGGCTCAGACCGGTGTCCCCTTCGGTGAAGTCACGGCTGTAAGGGATTGGCTGGGTATAGAAGTTCCTGTGGGCACACCAACCCTCATGCATCCAAAGCGCCCGATTGAAGGTTTTGCCTGTAAAAGAAGTGAAGTCAGCGGGAGACGTTTATGGGGGTGGGCCCGGGATACATTTAATACCCCCGAACGATTCTTCAATAGGTTTTTTGTGGCCAATTACTGCCCACTGCTTTTCATCGAGGCCAGCGGGCGTAACAGGACACCAAACAATCTGCGCGCAGCCGAACGGCAACCTTTACTAGCGGTTTGTGATCGCGCACTTCGCCGAACCATTGAATGGATAAAGCCCCGTTTTGTTATAGGAGTCGGTCAATTCGCCAGAGAGCGTGCTCGCGAAGCTTTGTCCGGGAGTAGTGCAATCATCGGTCAAATTACGCACCCCAGCCCTGCAAACCCGAAGGCGAATCAAGGGTGGGATACCCTGATAGTGAAGGAACTTTCAGTGTTGGGCATAATAATCTAAAGGGCAAATCCCTGAAAACTTGAGCGATATGAAAATATGAATAAAACGGATGGACGGTAATTAGTTTGCAGTTAAAGTTTAATCGGTTTTGAGATCCTTTTGTCTCCTGTGAACAGGTAACTCTGATATTACCCACGTTGACAATGGCATGCGATTTATCAGAATTAAGCCACCCCTTGACGTTCAAGAACTGCTACCCGTTTGACAATTTTCAGAATTGTCTCTTTTAAATGATCCGGAGGATCAACAAACTGCACGCCCATTCCAGCATCCTTCGTGGATTCGACATCGTTTACCCAGACGACTTTTGCATCAACGGATACCTTGTCAAGGTCACCGATGGAGAAGGTCAACTTTGTGGTATCACCTACATTGGGAAAATTGTCGGTCTGAACAAACATGCCATCCACCGAGATGTCTTTGCTGAAAGAAATGAGATAATCTCCCTCATGGATGAAATTAATTTCGTACTTTGCAGGTACACGTTTGGTAGATCGGCGTTCGGTTCTAGCCATTTTACCTTCTCCTTATTGCGGTATGGTTTTGTTTTTTGACTAGGTTAATCACAATCCATACAATTTACAAGCTAAAAATTGTTAGAATTAACCAAACTCAATGTCAAGAACTATGTGAAACTTTGCCATGATTATGAAAATACTGGCCGTATAAAACGTTAAATAGAAATAAGCTACCATTAATTTAAATCACCGTTGAAAATATATCAGCTGGAATCATAAGATGCCCAATTGGATTTGGATATTCATCATTTTAGCAGGCGGCCTTTTCGTGCTTAAAATGGCGTATGCCCTCAGCGTCGCCCTGGTACTTCCCGTTACCAAGGGAGCGCTGTATGTTTCAACTTCTAACGTGAGAATTGCGGCCTTTATGGAAGCTGTTCCGATGAAAACGGCACAATTACTGGTGGACTTGGGCTGTGGTGACGGCAGAGTTCTGCGCAAGGCTCGGAAAACATATGGCGTTAGGGCGATTGGATTCGAACTCAACCCCTTGGCTTACCTTAGCGCTCGAGTTGCCTGCCTTGGCACAAGCAGTGTGGAAATACGGTTCCAAAGTTTCTGGAAGGCTGATCTGTCGAAAGCCGACATCGTATTCTGTTATCTTTTCCCAGATGTGATGAAACCTCTGGCGAATAAGCTGAGGTCGGAACTAAAACCCGGCGCTGTGATTGTCTCATGCAATTTTGTACTGCCGGATATGGTCCCTGAACGCGTTCTGCGTCCCGGCAACTCCCTGCACAACGACCCGATTTACATCTACCGAATTCGGGAGGTCAAAGCGGAATTGAAAAGATGACCGGGATGCAAAAATCGCCTTATCGTGTTTGCTTGGCCATTTTTACAAGATCATGACCCTTCTTGGGGGATAATACCTAATGCTCAAAAAACTCATTGTAATTTTGGTCATTAGCGGTACCCATTTTGTGCTTGCCAGGATCATCATCCCGCTGGCCATTAGCCGGCTGCTGGCAATCGCCGCTTCCGACCAGTCGACAACATTCGTTGTTAAGCTCTTGGTCTGGACCACCCGGGTTTTATACTTTCCGATAATTTCCCTCTCCTTGTATTCAAGAGAATGGTTTCCGGGGGATTTGATCTATATACCGATAATTATCAATAGCTTGTTGTGGGCAATTGCAGTTTGTTGTGTTTCACTGATGTTAAAAAAAATATTCCGCACTTGAGCTCGGGACTCAAACAGATTCAATAAAGGATACCGTTTTTTCAATATTGATTTTGTGATATAATTGATCGTCTATATTATTCGGGTTGCCCATAAAGACAAAAACCGGCGCCCTTATTTATTTAATCACAACCACTGCTTATTTGCGAAATGATAAAGGTCAAACAAAGAAGGGTTCCTACCAGTATGGCAAAGGTTACTAATCCTAAAAATGCTCAGTTAATGTTGCGCAAAAGTGAGGAAAGATTCAGGACCTTGGCTGAGTATGCACCTTTTGGCATCTCCATAATGAGACCCGACCGATCTTTTGAGTACCTCAATCCCAAATTTACCGATATTTTCGGATATAACCTAAAGGACCTGCCTGACAAAGCAACATGGTTCAAAAAGGCATATCCGGATGCAGAATACCGTAAAAAGGTAGCAGGCATATGGTATGAAGATTTAATTGAAGGATCAAAAGTTGACGAAATCAAACCCAAAATTTTCACGGTAAAGTGTAAAGACGGCCAGGAAAAGATTATCCATTTCAGAGCCGTTGCATTGAAAGATGATAAACAATTAATCACCTATGAGGATATTACGGATCAAACCATCGCGGAGGAGGCCCTACGGGAAAGTGAGGCAAAGTATAGAAAGCTTTATGAAGAATCACAAAAAGCCCAAGAGGTTTACCGATCTCTTATTCATTCATCGGTCGATGCCATTCTTCTTTGTGATCTGCAAGAAAGAGTTACCTACATAAGCCCGTCTTTTAGCCGAATCTTCGGGTGGAGTTTGGAAGAGGTGGAGGGAAAACAGGTTCCGTTTCTTCCGGAATTTGAAAAGGAAACCACCAAGACCCGGTTCAAGAAGCTTATTGAAAACGGAACGCCCTGTCAGGGATTTGAAACAAAGCGCCATACGAAAGATGGACGCTTAATCGATCTCAGCATCAGCGCGTCCCGCTATGATGATCATGAGGGAAAACCTACAGGGATGTTGGTTATTTTCCATGATATTTCCGAAAGAAAAGCGCTGGAAGCACAATTTCTCCAGGCCCATAAATTTGAGGCGATTGGTACCCTGGCAGGCGGCATAGCACATGATTTCAATAACTTATTGATGGGAATCCAGGGGAATGCATCGCTGTTGTTAATCAATACGGATGCCCATCATCCCAATTATTCTAAAATAAAAAACATTGAATTATACGTGCAGAGCGGCGCCGAGCTCACCAAACAGTTGCTTGGGTTTGCCAGGAGTGGGAAATATGAAGTTACCACCATTGACCTGAATGAATTGATTGAAAAAACCAATCGCATGTTTGGGCGCACAAAGAAAGAAATTAATATTCACGTCAAATTCCAGCAAAATATCTGGGCCGTAGAAGTCGATCGCGGCCAAATCGAGCAGGTATTGCTGAACCTTTATATCAATGCCTGGCAAGCCATGCCGGGTGGCGGAGAGATCGCCATTGAAACCGAAAATGTTCGGATAGACGAGCACGGTTTTAAACAGTTGAACTTGGAACCCGGTAAATACGTTAAAATCTCGATCACTGATAGCGGTGAGGGGATGGATGAGACCATCCAGCAAAGAATATTTGATCCTTTTTATACCACAAAAAAAATTGGCGGCAGAAGCGGCAGGGGTTCGGGTTTGGGGCTGGCTTCTGCATACGGCATTATCAAGAATCATGGTGGTATTATCAATGTTTATAGTGCAAAAGGAGCGGGGGCGGCCTTTACTATTTATTTACCGGCTTCGGAAAAAAGAATTGTAAAAGAAGAGATACAACCGGAAGATTTCATAAGGGGAGATGAAGCTATCCTGCTGGTAGATGATGAAGATATGATTATCGATTCTGCGGGGGAGATGCTGGAGGAATTGGGATACACCGTCGTGTGTGCCAACAGCGGTAAAGAAGCGTTGGAAATTGTCAAGCAGAACAAAAATAAAATCGATATGGTTATTCTGGATATGATCATGCCGGACATGAGCGGCAGTGACACCTATAACGCCTTGATTGCGCTAAACCCGAAATTGAAAGTGCTGTTGAGCAGCGGATACAGCTTGGATGGTCAGGCCACCGAAATACTAGCACGCGGTTGTCACGGTTTCATCCAGAAGCCCTTCAGATTGAGAGAACTCTCTATTAAAGTAAGAGAGATATTCGACCGGGGGCATGAAGCCTGCGGGTACCAAGATGACAGCGCCTGATAATTATTCCCATCTTCACATTGAGGGATGGGGAAGTTTTTTAGATTAGCTCGCTGCATGAATAATCAGCGACTGCATCGTTCAAACTCAGGCATAATGGATCGTAGCAAAAGAACGGCGATTGAATATCAAAATAATGCGTTTGGGGTTAAATCAGCATCGCGGCCGGAAGCCCCATTTCGGTTACTGCCTGTTCTTTGGTAACGTTCCCTAATGCCTTCAAACAGTGCACGATTTCGCTGCTGTTAATTCATTCCGCTATTACCAACGATTGATTGAAAAAACTCCTCGAACCCTGATCTTAATTCTCAACGGGTTCTAATAGACTCCTTATAACATTCTTTAAGCTTCACCGTTCAACTATCCAGCCCCATCCACCCAATTAAAGCTTTTGCGATTACATCCTGCCTTGTATTCAGATGAAATAATATGCTATGAGCAGACAAAGAACTTCGATAAAAATATTATGATTGTCTTGAACTTTCAAGTGAAGCTCCCCGCACTGAAGGGGGAGCTTCCCGGAAAGGAAACCATCTATTTCAGATAGCTTCCCTTAATCCCGCCTTAAAAGGCTGGGCTCGCAGGGAAGCGAACCGATCAAATAGTTTTGCAACATGACGGCAGAGAATACGGATAATTCCTTTGATAAATTTCGGAGCAAGGTCCACGAAGTTATTTTTGAGGCCGATACACCGGCCGGCAAATTATTTGACCTGTTGCTGATCGTGTGTATCATGGTGAGCGTCATCCTTGTGATGCTGGATAGCGTGAATTCGATTCGAGATAAATGGGGTGACGTTTTATACTTGTGCGAATGGTTTTTTACACTTCTATTTACCATAGAATACATCCTGCGCCTCATCTCCGTCAGACGGTCTATCTCTTATGCCACCAGTTTTTTTGGAATAGTTGATTTAATGGCAATTTTACCGACATATTTCAGTGTATTTTTACCAGGCAGCCAGTACCTGCTTGTCATCCGAATTCTCCGCGTGTTGCGAATTTTCAGGGTTTTCAAACTGGTTCAATATCTAAGTGAGGCCAGGCTTCTTATCCAGGCACTGAAGGCAAGTCGCCGTAAAATAACTGTCTTTATTTTTACGGTTTTTACGCTTGTAATTATCTTTGGCTCTCTGATGTACCTGATAGAGGATGCCGCCGATGGTTTTACCAGCATCCCACGAAGTATTTATTGGGCCATCGTTACCCTGACGACGGTTGGATATGGTGACATATCGCCGAAAACAGGTATCGGCCAGGCGTTGTCCGCTATCATAATGATTATTGGTTACGCCATCATCGCGGTGCCAACCGGGATTGTGACGGTCGAATTGTCTCATGCCTTCAAAAAAAGGCTTTCAACGCAAGCCTGTCCGAATTGCAGCGCAGAGGGCCATGACAGTGATGCAAAATACTGCAAATACTGTGGAGCGAGTTTATAATACCTCAATTGAGCGTAAACAAAATGAAGAAAACTAGTTGAGGGGTCGGGGTGTTTTTTTGACCCTGTGCCTCCAGTCTTTGTTTTTCTAAGCAATTTGGCAGCGGGGGATACTTGCCCCCTCCGCATTCCCCCTTCGGCGGCTGCGGTCTCCCCCGCTGCCAAATTGCAGAAATACAAAAGACTTGCGACAATGGATCAAAAAACACCCCGACCCCTCAAATAGACAGAATCCCTTTCGGTGAAGATGCCCTGTCCGCCAAAGAACTATGGCGGACTGCAGGGTGCGCTTCAATCATCAGTCCTGGAGGATTTAAATGTCTGAAAAACCAGTCAACGATATCGCCCTTACATTTGCAGAGCAATCAGTTTCTGCGGCGTTGAATCGACTGTATGCAGCTCGATACAAAAAAGAGGGAAAAGGCTTTATATCAAAACTATTAAAGGCTATTGCCGATTCAGAAGAAGTTCAGACCCGGCGAATCCGTATGCACCTCCGTGGTAAAATCGGTGATCCGGATGAATATCTTCAAGACCTGATGAAGCGTAAATATGAAGATTATGGCAGGTTATTGCCGGCCATCTCCGCTGAGCTCTACCAGAAAGGCAAGAAAACCGCAGCCGAGGCATTCGAGCAATTCGGGGAGGTGGCCAAAATTCATTATGATATGTTAACAGCAGCCATTAGACAAGAAAGTGACAATCCGAAGACCTATTTGATCTGCCAGGTCTGCGGATATATTGCTGTTGACGACCCGCCTTCAAAGTGTCCTATATGCGGAGCCGTCACGGCTAAATTTAAAATGGAGGAATAAGCGGAAACGTATGGAATATATTGGAAACGACACAAAAGAAAATATTATATCTCGTTTCGGAAGGCATGTTTCTTCCGGGAAAGTAGAGTTTTTAAAAAGTGTCGGAATCGATTTTGTCTTTGGCCGCAGGGAAGGCGCTTTTGTATGGGATGCAAGCTCCACTAAGCGCCTGATCAACTGCCATTGCAACGGTGGCGTCTTCAACCTGGGGCATCGAAATCCTCACGTTATCGACACCCTGGTGAAAAGTGTCGGCGAGCTGGATATCGGAAATCACCATCTTATCAGTGAAACCAGAGCACTGCTTGGCAAAAAGCTGGCAGACCTGATGCCGGGTGACATCTGCTATACGGTGTTCGGAGTTGGTGGCGGTGAGGCTATTGATTTAGCAATCAAGCTTGCCAGGGGCTATACGGGCAAATCCAAGATAATTTCTGCCAGTGGCGGCTATCATGGCCACACCGGACTGGCATTGGCCACCGGAGATGCCCAGTACCGTGATCCCTTCGGTCCCAATCCTCCAGGGTTTGTTCAAGTGCCGTTCGATGACGAGCAGACGCTGTTGGAAACCGTGGATGATGATACGGCGGCGGTAATATTTGAAACCATACCGGCTACCTATGGTTTGCCGATTCCAAAAAAGGAATATTTTGCTGTTGCCCGGGATTTGTGCACCAGGCATGGCGCACTTTTGATAATCGATGAAGTTCAGACCGGTCTGGGCCGCACCGGAAAGCTGTGGGGGATTGAAAACTTGGACATTGTACCGGATATCATCGTCATCGGGAAAGGTCTTTCAGGCGGCATTTATCCCATGAGCGCCACCTGTTTCAGGCCTCAACCGGAATCTTTTTTTAAGCATAATCCGTTCATCCACATATCGACTTTTGGTGGTGCCGAGGTGGGATGCCCGGTGGCCCTCACCGTGCTGGAAATTTCGTCGCACCCGGAATTTCTCGAGAACGTTCGCCGCCTGGCTCAAATTTTTAATGCCGGTTTTGATGTCCTCAAAAAAAAGCACCCGGAAATCCTGATCGGTCTGCGCCAGTTGGGACTCATGATGGGCATCGAAATGGTCAATGAAAACTGCGGTCCGGTTCTGTCTAAAACCCTGTATGATAACGGCATTTTAAGCGTTTATGCCAACAATGATACCCGTGTCAGCCAATTACTGCCGCCGCTGATAATCGACCAAAATTTGGCTGAAGAAATCCTGGCCAGAATCGATAAGGCACTGGCAGAAGCCAAAAGATTCTTGGAACTTTAACCGATCAATAGAGCGGTTCCGGGTTCCCCGTTCAACGTTCAAGGTTATAAAGCATAAGCTAAACTTCATTGGTGTCTGCTTTTGGCTGGCTATAACAATCGCCCATGGGTAAGCGACAAGCGTTATTGGATTTTATACAACTCCTTTTAAGCTGAGAGATTGTAATTCCTCAGCCTTGAACCCTGAACCTTTAACCTTCAATGATGAAAATCGACCAGGATTTGCTGCATCGGTTTGAGAAGGGACTTAATCCGCAAAATCTCCACGATTCAGCCATTGCTGCCAGCATAATTGGTTATGGTGAGATCTCGGCTATTTTTCAAATCCAAGGCTACAACGACATTGTTTTGAAACGGATGCCGCTGTTTTCAGATCTTTCCTCCGCCAAACATTACGCCGACCAGTATTATGAATACTGTGATTTGCTGACGGATGCCGGTCTCAATCTCCCGCAACATGATACCTGCATCATACAGGTACCCGACCGGCCGGTGGTATTGTATATTGCCCAAGAAATACTTGACGTGAATCGGTTTTGTCATCGGCTCATTCATCATCAGGGCCGGAAGGGTACCCGGCGTCTTATCGAAACGATAGCGGCTGAAATCTCCAAGATCTGGGATTTTAACCGGACCAGACAACCATTGCTAGAGGTGGCCATCGACGGCCAGTTATCCAACTGGGTGTGCCTGGAAAAAGAAAGCCGTTGGCAGATGTACTATGTTGACACCAGCACTCCCTTATACCGTAAAAACGGCATTGAGCAACAAAACCCTGAATTATTGCTGAAGAGCACACCGGCGTTTCTGCGTTGGATTATCCGCTTGATGTTTCTGGAAGATGTAATGACCCGTTATTATCACCCCCGGCTGGTCTATACCGACCTCGCCGCCAACCTATACAAGGAACAGCGACCGGATTTGGTCCCGCCGGCAGTAGATATGATCAATCAGTTTCTGACAAACGATCCAAAACCTCTCACCGTAAAAGAAGTGAAAAGATACTACCGGGAAGACAAATGGATTTGGATCTTGTTCCTGACCTTTCGAAAGATTGATCGCTGGCTGACCACCCGGCTTTTAGGCAAACGCTATGAGTTTATTCTTCCGGGCAGGATCAAAAGGTGAACACTTGAGGGGTGGGGAGTTTTTTGAGGAGGGCGCTGCATGAATCATCAGCGACTGCATCGCGCAAACTCAGGCATAATGGATCGTAGCAAAAGAACAGCGCTTTAACATTAAAATAATGGGGCCGGGGTTAAGTCATCATCGCGTGTGGAAGCCACATTTCGGTTGCTGCCTGTTCTTTGGCAACGTTCCCTAATGCCTTCAAACAGTGCACGATTTCGCTGATGATAATTCATTCCGCTATTATTGCAGGTTGAGTGGAAAACTTTCTGACCCATCAAGTCCTTTGGATTGTTTCAAAGAATAGCGTGAAATCTTTGGATTCGGTTAGGGAGGGCCTGTATGTGCGACACCCTGGTTGCAACCGGTAATGTTACCGCAGACGGCATAACCCTTTTTGGGAAAAACTCGGATCGTGAACCCAATGAGGCCAATTACCTCTGTTACATACCCGCTGAAACTCACCCTGACGGCAGCAACGTAAAATGCACCTATTTGGAGATTCCCCAGGTTCAAAAGACTTATTCGGTGCTTTTGGCCAAACCCTTCTGGATCTGGGGTGCTGAAATGGGAGCCAATGAATGCGGAGTGGTCATCGGTAACGAAGCCGTTTTCACCAAAGTCCCTTATGAAAAAAGCCGGGGCCTTATCGGCATGGATCTGCTGCGCCTCGCACTGGAACGCGCTGATTCCGCTGAAAAAGCGCTGACGGTTATTACGGATTTAATCGCGCGATACGGCCAGGGGGGAAACTGCAGTTTCCAGCACACACTTTATTATCATAACAGCTTTATTTTGGCCGACCCCTACAATGCCTGGGTACTGGAAACAGCTGGCAGGCATTGGGCCGCCCGCAGGATAGAAGGTGTTTACACGATTTCCAACGGGCTCACCATCGGCAAAACATGGGACCTGGCATCACCGGACCTGGTTGCACACGCCACAAAGAAAGGCTGGTGCAGTGGTTCCGGCGACTTTCACTTTACTCGCTGCTATTCGGATTTCCTTTACACCACCTTTAGCCGTTGCAAAACTCGCCGTGAGCAGACAATGGACTTGCTAACCTCCCGGCAAGGAAGTATCACGTCATCCTGGGTGATGCGAGTATTGCGGGATCACGGTGAAAATGGAGAAACCGGATGGCGGCCTGATAAGGGCCTAACCGGGGCAACCGCGTGTATGCACGCCGGTTTCGGACCGGCTCGTGGCAGTCAGACAACAGGTTCCATGGTTTGCCAT
>CP070652.1:4869394-4875721 GCA_020354645.1 Deltaproteobacteria bacterium | reverse complement strand
CGCTCAATTACGGTGTTGCGGACCTCCTCAAAATGCTAACACACTCCCATGTATGCTGCGCTTTTTCGTCGGCCCGCGTCTTGTCCTTGAGCGTAATCTGCATTTTTGAGATAGCTTCTAGAATAAATTTAGGGCCGCCGATAGAATAGGGTGGCCGCAGGGACACATGGCCTGAAAATAATTACCGTACGTATTGTTTGTCAAATTTTGTTAAAGGCAGAGCAGAATAAATTTTATGGATTTTACCAGTCCGGGCGACGCCAGTTATTGCGCTCATCCGGTGAAGCCGGGGGTTGTAGTTTTTCAGGTTCAAGCAATTTGCCCCAGTTGGTTCTTTTCTTCATTTCTTCGCGGGTGGCCGGAGATACGTGCGCTTTGCCGACCCGGGTTTCCCAGCCGCCGCCCAGTGCCTTGTAGAGGGCCACCAGGTTCAGAACAACATCGCCGCTGGTAGCCGTCAATACGTCCGACTGGTCCGCCAAAAAGCGCTGGGTGTCGAGCACCCGCTGGTAATCAATGAGGCCTTCACGGTATTGAAGCAGTGAAAGATCCACCGAGCGTTTGGCGGCATCGACACTGTCCAGCAGGAACTTTTCTTCTTCCTGAGCACGGAGGAAAGCCACAATGGCATCTTCAATCTCCTGAAACGCCCGCAAAACTGTATCTTCATAATTAACCACCAGCTGCTGAAAGCGTGCATCTTCCACGCGCACCCGGTTTTTAATACGCCCGTAATTGAAGATATCCCAGCTCAAGCCGGCACCAACGTCCCAGGTCAGGCTGTCCGATTTGAAAAGATCCCCCGCATCGCTGCCGTCTGCCCCGCCGGCTTTTGTTGCGGTCCCCGAACTGGTGGCCAGGCCGACGGTACCAAAAAGCGTAAACTGCGGATACAGGTCCGCCTTTGCAATACCGATTCGAGCACTTTGGGTGGCCATCTGCAACTCTGCCAGCCGGATATCCGGCCGCCGCCGCAGCAGTTCTGCTGGAATATCGACAAATACTTCAGAGGATACCTCGGGAATCGTACCCGGTGGACCCAGTATTTTCTCGATTTCACTCGGCAGAATACCCAGCAGAATCGCCAATCCATTTTTTGCCTGGCGCAAGCTGGATTCCAGCCGTGGAATCAATGCCTGAGTATTTCGCAGAAGCGACCTGGCCTGGGTCACATCCAGCTCGCTGACATCGCCGGCTTCATAGCGCACTTTGGCAATTTGCAGTGATCGGGTCTGAATCTTGACATTTTGCCGGGCGATGACCAGGCGCTGCTCCAATGTTCGAATCAGCACATAAGTGCGGGCCACCTCGGCCGTTAACGAAACCAAAAAATCATCATAGCCGGCAATCGAAGCTTCCAGATTGGCTACGCCGGATTCAACGGCCCGCCTGAATTTACCCCAGATGTCCACTTCCCAGACCGCATCGAAGGCCAGATCCAAACTGTTGAAAGGCGAATCAACCCCCAGGGAGCTCGAGGTGTTGTCGCTCACCTCGGTACGCGATATTCCGGCAAGGCCTGCTTGCTGTTGAGGATACAGGTTGCCGACGGCGATACCCAGCTCGGCCCGGGCTTCCAGGATCCGAAGGCCGGCGATTTGAAGGGTCAGGTTTTGCTGATAAGCCTTGTCAATGAGCGTATTGAGGACCAAATCATTGAACACCGTCCACCATTCGCTGTAATCCGTCTTTTCTGTTTTAACCCTGGCATCACCGGTTTCAATCCATTCCTTTTCGACGGGTGCTTTAGGCTTGATGAAATCAGGGCCGATCATGGCACAACCGCTCACCATAAGCGTAACGCCGACTCCCAAAACCAGAAATCGAAGTCGTTTTAGACCCCCCTTTTTTCGCATTGAATCAAAGCGCCCCTTATAGCGGGTGTCTTTACTGCTTACCGTATGGATTCTGTAGTTCTGCATTAATATACTCCCCCCGTTTTGAGGTCGGTTAGCAAGCATGTGGTGTTGTGTGAACCAGACAATCACGCGCAGGAAGTCATATGCTTACCGATATCCTTTTAGAATGGGAACCAACCCTTACCTGATTCTAATTCAGAGACTTTATACCGGTGACGATGCTCGTTTGTAAAGTATTAAATTTCCTTTTCAAACAAAGGGGTCACACCTTGACAGGTTGTTGCCCAAATATTTTTGAGCGGTCATTAAGACGTTTTTGGCTAATAAATCTTAGCGCAGCGCAAGAAAAGCGCTTTGAACCTGTTTGAGTCCCGCGTTCAAGCGGGACGAGTTTTCAAAGCGCCTGGCGCAAGCTTTAGATTTATCAAAAAACGTTTTAGACTCAGCGAAAATATCTTTGGGCAACAGCCTGTTTATTATCTACTGTTGTGTCAGTATAAATAATCAAGATCTGATCTTTTACGCTTACTGTTGGTCAACATAAATCAGTTTGTTTGTTTCAAAGCCCCAATTTCGGGCTTTTGAGACCAAATCCGAAAGTATTTTATTATCAAGTGTTTTATCCCTGGACAGGATCCAGAGATAAGATTTTGACGGCCCGGTTACCATGGCATACTGGTAGTTATCTTTATCAAGTGCGATGATGTGATATCCGCCGTAAAAAGGGCCAAAAAAAGATACCTTGAGGCTGCCGACGGTCTTCCGATCAATAAAGTAAGCTCGTCCCTCGATCTTCTTCCATTTTGCGGACTTTTTGTTGAAACCGCGGTTGACAACCAGGATACCGCCTTTATCTCTTTTCACATAATTGGCCGATACATTAACCATATTGCGTTCGAAGGAATGATCAAGCCGGGCAATTTCATACCATTTCCCCAGGTATCTGTTCAGATCAAAGCCTTTGATCGGCTCAAGATCCGCCGGAATCTTTGTGCAACCGGCAACAACCAGTAACAAAACAAATATAGAAGTAAAAATTTTCACAGGTTCCTCCTCAATAATAATTAGATAAACCAGTTAGGTTTGGATAAATCCTTTTTACGAATCACCGCCTATTTGTCATAAACAGTTATTTTAGAGACACGACCATCTCGAAACTCTACTACCGCTTTATAGCGCGTTTGGTAAGACCGGCCCATACCAATTGAAACTCCGGTGCGGGTTCTGCCGCTGCCAATGGAATGACCGATGGATACGCCACCCCCGGGTGAGCTTTTGGTATAGGCCCACACATGTACTTCACCCTGAGCTGTTTTGTTGACAGCGGTTTCATTTGGATCGCCGAGGGCCATGCGCACCATGTCCTCTGTGTAACCGACATCGACTTTACCGGCACGGATGTTTTGCTGGACCTCGGCGGGGTAGCTGTCGAAAAGTTCCTGGCTTTTGCGGATTCGTGAATCCGGACTCGAACAGGAGAGGAAAATAACGATGCAGATCACAAGACAGCTTGTCAAAAATATCGAATTTGACTTCATCTTCTACTTCCTTTTCCAGCCTGAGAATTCAACCCTTCTCTTTGATTGTTCAAAAAGAACAGAACTAATTTCTTACATAATTTGACAGCCAAGGGGAAAGGTCAAGCTAAGAAAAAGGGTCACCCCTTAATCGTTTGTTATTGTTGTACTATTTGCCAGCCGCGGCTTAATCCAACGAATTGATATAACATATACTCAAAAGAAAAAGATTATTTATGGCTACGACCCGTCTTCCGATAGACTTTAAAGAGTTCTTGCAGTTGTTAAACACTCATGGAGTTGAGTACTTGCTGGTGGAGGGATATGCTGTTGGCTACCATGGCTTTCAGAAGGCAAGCGTTGCAGAGAAGTAAGAAGGCCGGTGTTAGGTGCAAGGATCTTGACGACCTAGAACATCTTCCCTAGATCAGCCCTTGATCAAAAATAATAGGCAGCATAAAATACTATGCCATTATAACGGAAATCAAGTCTACCTTCCAGGTCGAGGGGGTCATCCTCATCGTCTCCGGCTGAGATTTCAATGCGGCTGGCCTCATATCCCAGCCCCAAGCCCACATGTTTCCAGATACGGTACTCCAATGCAAGGTTGAGATCCAAAAGGTGACCTTTGAAGCTTTTATATTTTAAATAAAATAGGTCCAGACTTTCCTTGAGTATAAGCTTTGGCGTCAATGCAAAATTGGCCCGTAAGCCGATTACGGGAAGGGGTATCAGTAATGCTTGAACTTCGTCGATCCCTGTTGTTGTTGTCACAACCTCGAGTTCTACGTCGGTCATAAACAACCCGGCCGATGCGCTGATATCCAAGGCCTCATTCATGAGAAACGAATAGGCATAGGCCGCTTTAAAAAATACCAGACCGAATTTGGTGTCGACCGTGTCACCGATATTAAATTCCGTTTCACCTATTTGGATGTCCTGAGAAAGTGTGCGAGTGGCATCACGGGAGAGGTCGTAATAGGTGAAATCAAACCTGTGACGGCCATTGCGACTGAAGCGATAATGTCCGTCGGACCTGACAACACGTATATCTTCATCTAAATCAAAAATTTCCTCAGCATCGATAATGGCACCAAGAACCAGGGATTTCGAATCCAAGCGGACAGTAGTATCCATTTCGGCGATGAATCCCCCCAGAGAGATGCTAAATTTCTTCCAGGGTCCGTATTCACTTTCATTATCATTCCCCAGCACTGGTTTAGAAATCAATGTTGCAAAAAAAATCAACCCAAGAATCCAAACAGCCTTCTTCATTGTTCCCCCTTCGGAGTGCACATTTTCGAGGTTGAAAACTTAAAAGATTGGCAGATAAAGGAATTGATTGTGATTCACGCTTATATGTTAGAAGGCGAAAGGTTGTCAAGCCCGCAGCCGGGGTCACAACTTGATTTGTTATCCAAAAACGTTCTAATGACCGCTCAAAAATATCTAAACAACAGCCGGTCAAGATGGGTACCCTTTTTTTCTCATTTCTTTGAATGCATTGATCAGGCCCCTGGTGGAGGAATCGTGGGAGTAAACGGGGGTGTCATCTCCCAATTCGGGCAGGATTTTCCGAGCCAGCTGTTTGCCCAACTCCACCCCCCACTGGTCGAAGCTGAAGATATTCCAGATAACCCCCTGAACAAAGATCTTGTGTTCATACATGGCAATCAAACTTCCCAAAACCCTGGGCGTCAGTTTTTTAAACAGAATGGAATTGGTGGGTTTGTTGCCTGCGAACATTTTGTGGGGGAGTAATTTTTTAATCTCGGTTTCGGTTTTTCCCTCTTTTTCTAATTCAATGATTATTTCTTCTTCGGTTTTTCCCCGCAAAAGGGCTTCGGTTTGAGCAAAGAAATTGGAGAGAAGTATGGTGTGATGGTCTCCGATGGGGTTGTGGCTGACGGCCGGTGCCAGAAAGTCGGCCGGGATCAATTTGGTGCCCTGGTGAATCAACTGGTAAAAGGCATGCTGACCGTTGGTTCCCGGCTCTCCCCAGATGATGGGTCCGGTCTGGTAATCGACCGTTTCACCGTTGCGATCCGTCGATTTACCGTTACTTTCCATGTTGCCCTGCTGAAAGTAGGCCGGGAAACGATGCAGGTATTGGTCATACGGCAATATGACTTCCGTCTGGGCGCCAAAGAAATTGTTGTACCAGATCCCGATTAAGGCCAGAATCACGGGGATGTTATTTTTAAAATCCGATTCTTTGAAATGCCGGTCCATTTCAAAGGCGCCTTGCAACAATTCAACGAAGTTTTCAAAACCGATATAACAGGCGATGGAAAGACCGATGGCCGACCAGAGGGAGTAGCGGCCGCCAACCCAGTCCCAGAAGGCAAACATGTTATCCTTGTCGATGCCGAATTCTTCCACTTTTGCGGTGTTGGTAGACAGGGCTACAAAATGTTTGGCAACCTGGGCCGGATCCTTGGCCTGGTGCAAAAACCATTCCCGGGCAGTAAAGGCATTGGTCATGGTTTCCTGAGTGGTGAAGGTTTTAGAGGCAATCATGAATAAAGCGGTTTCGGGATTCAACTGTTTCAGGGTTTCGGAAATGTGGGTTCCGTCCACATTGCTCACATAATGGACGCTTAAGCCTTCTTTGGCATATGGTTTCAACGCTTCAGTCACCATTGCCGGACCCAGGTCGGATCCGCCGATGCCGATATTGACGATATCGGTGATCTTTTTACCGGAGTATCCCTGCCACCGGCCGGATATGATCCGAGATGAGAAATCCGCCATCTTATTGAGCACGGCATTGACTTCCGGCATAACATCCACACCATCAAGATAAATCGGTGCGTTTTCACGGTTTCGCAAGGCGACGTGCAACACGGCACGGTTTTCGGTTTGATTGATCTTTTTACCGCCGAACATGCTTTCGATGGCATTTTTCAAATCTGCTTCTTTCGCCAAATCCAGCAATAACTGCAGGGTTT
>CP070652.1:4861882-4869294 GCA_020354645.1 Deltaproteobacteria bacterium | reverse complement strand
TTGACCCTGTGCCTCCAGTCTTTGTTTTTCTAAGCAATTTGGCAGCAGGGGATACTTGCCCCCTCCGCATTCCACCTTCGGTGGCTGCGGTCTCCCCCACTGCCAAATTGCAGAAAAACAAAAGACTTACGACAATGGATCAAAAAAACTCCCCGACCCCTCATTTAATTACCAATGGAATAGTGGAATGATGAAACAATGGAACATTGGGATTAACAGCGCAAAATGTCTTGGTTTTTGATCATTAACCCTCACCACACATCAAAAACGCCCCAATTGCGCTCAACCCATTTTTACAACTTTCCGGGTCGAGATTACCTTTTTAAATTTTTTTATATATAACCAGCACAACATCGATGCAAGCACAAAAGTAAAGTACGGCTGTTGAATGACGTTTTTAAGGATTAGCTTCGAGTTCGGAAATCTCAATCACAACCTTTGCAATTCCGGCAACCACCCGTGCCAAATGATCATGTTTTATTTTATCCGGGGTATCTTGCATTGTATGATAGAATGGGTACCTGTAAGGGGCTGTATCCGTAACCATTACCCCCGGATATCCTTCCTTCCAAAATGACCATTGGTCGGACCAGCCAATACCGGTAATCCATCCCGGAGCGGCTACCCCTTCGGAGGGAAAGGCCGTGTGACGCCGAAACGATGCCATAACTTTACGCAGAAGTTTGCGGGAGGCCAGATTGCCGACAAATCCGATAAAATTACCGGTATTGGGGTAAAAGAAACTGAACGGAAACGGATAATGCTGACTGCCGGGAGTGTCCGAATAGTAACCAATGGTCTCTATTGAAAGCATGGCTACAATTTTTTCGTTGCGTTGCCGTGATCTGGAAGCGGATACGCGGCTTCCCATCAGTGAGGTTTGGAAAAAGGGGGGCTCCTCATTGACAAAGGCCACAACCCTTACCGTCCGTTTGAGCTTTTGACCTGCAATCAAACGGGCAACCTCCAAAATACAGCCAATACCCGATGCATTATCGTTGGCCCCCGGACTGCCAATGACCGAATCATAATGCGCACCGATAATAACGATTTCTTCAGGTATAGAGGATCCACGCTGTTCGGCTTCGAGATTTTTTACGGTTATACCTTGGGCCGGATAAGTTTGGGTGAATACATGGAAACCGTTACTTTTGAGCATTTCATGGATGTAAACGGCGGTTTTCTCCAGCTGCTGCGGGTGCCAGACATTTCGCTCCCCGATCTTTTCAGCGATAAAAAACACGTGTTGTCTGAGGTTGCCCCGCAGCTGCTGTTCAAGATCGGTTAAGGGATGAAACGGACCTGAATAAGATGAATTCGGCATTGCGGTCATATATACGAAACCGGTAGTCAACAAACCCACAATGACCAACCAACGCAAGATAAATAATCGCCACGCCCGCCTGCTTTTCGGCCATAGATTGGATGGTCTCATCACTTATCGTTTAACAGTCAAATACGAATTTCTCCCGATATTAACACGTTAGGAAGGGTTCTGAACTTGGGCACAGGTTGCGAGTTTCATCGAAGGAAACAAGGGCCTTATTTTTCTTCTCCTTTAATACTTGAGAGAAATTTGCTGAGGCTGACTACTTTTGCATAAGCAGCACCCAGGGCTGCCATAAATGAACCGTGTACCTCCGGCGCAGGTATCTTTCTGCCTGAAAATTCGAGATCCCTCGTGGCGCATCCATCGTGAATGACCGTGCAGCTGAACCCCAAATCCGCAGCAGCACGAGTTGTCGCATCAATACACATGTGGCTCATGGCACCACAGATCACGAGACGTTCAGCTCTGGCTTTTCTTATGGCTTCAAGGAGCCCGGTCTCACGAAAAGCGTTCGGGTAGTGTTTTTGGATCAGAACGTCGTTTGAGCGGGGCTGAACGATATCGTGAATTTCAACTCCCGGCGTGTCCGGAAGGAAAAAAGTTGCGCCCTTTTGAATGGAAATGTGTTGTATATGAAATGTGGGCCACTGGTTTTCGCGAAACAGCTCCAGCAGAGCCCTGCTGTTTGAACCAGCGGCCTCCATACCGGCCAGCGCCATCCGTCCACCCGGAAAATAATCGTTTTGAATATCTACAAGCACAAGACCCGTTTTCATGAAAATCTCCTTTTGGCAGTCCTGCAATACTTTTCGTCCTGTCGATAGAATAAGTGAAGCTTGCCGCCCTGAAGGGCGGGGCTTGCGGGAAAATGAACCGGTCAGCTGAAAATAAGTTGATTACTCGATGACTTCACGAACGTCCGGTACGACCTCACGCATCATGCCCTGCAGTAATTCTAAAAGTACCTTGTTGTATGCTGCGGCACTGGGCAACGATTTTTTCCTCAAGGTGCTGGTGAATTCCTTTCCCAAAACTTTTTCGCCACCTTTGTTAACAACAATTCTAAGCTTCATGTCGGCCATATAGCCCGACATTGATTCTTGTTTGAAATAAGCTTCTTTAACGGCCCAGGTCACAACGTAATCCGTATCGAAATCCGTTCCCTTGTCATGGTATTCGCCCTTGCACCCGCTAAGGTTCAGCTCCTCCAGCAACGCTCTAGAAATCCACTCGGCCGTAAACGGTTTGCCATAAATATTCTGACCGTCCTTCTTTTGGCCGACAGCGTTGGGCGCAACGCTGCGTTGATCTTCTAGAGCTACCACCGCCACACTGCTTTTGCAGGAAGGAACATTCACATCGGCCGGATGGTAGACAAGATCGATAGTAGCTGTGGATGCACAGCCAATTATCATTGATAGGCCCAGAAATAGTAATCCCATTGAAATACAAAATGCCTTCATCATTAATCCTCCTTTCTCATTTTTATGTTTTCGGTATGGATTTCATGTAACCCATAATGAAAAGGGTGTCAAATTTTTCAAATACACCCCTTGGTTTTTAGCCAGATTAAAAAAAGTATTGCCTCAATTGATCGTAAACAAAATGAAGAAAAATAGGTAAAATTAAGGGGCTCAACCGATAGCCTGAATTCAAATTCACTGGTGAGCATACGCACATAGATGAGTTGTTGATGATGGATTTGATCTTCATTTTGTTTACCCGTTGGAAAGCCAATGATATGCCATAGCCTTCGGCTTGACTCCTGCGGTGTCTTTGTTGCGTGTCCCGGCGAAGCCTTGGCGAAGTCGGATCAAGGCCTCGCAGTAGCTAACTACGGCTTGACTTCGGCTGAGCTCAGTCGAAGCCCGCCCATGACGCTGCGGATCTGACGCATCTTCGACTTTCGCTCAATTAAGGGGTCTTAGGTTATTTTCTTAAGGCATTGTAGCAGCGATGGCAAAGTTTCTCAGGGCATTTTCGACCTTTTTTAAAATTTCAGCGCACTTTGTGAGCCCGTGCCGTTGGGCCAGGTATTTTGGATCATTGTAGGACAACCAGACCAGTCCCGCTTCATCTTCCCAGATCAGGGCCTTCTGGGGAAGATCTAGGCCGACAGACTGACTGCATTGCATCAAAGGGGCACCGACCTCCGGATTACCGAATATAATCAACTCAGTAGGGCGCAAGCGCTTACCCACCCTTTTGGCACCTGCGGCATGATCGATCCGGATGAATACGGTCATACCCTTTTGTGTTAGGACGGCTTCGAGACGATCGGCTGTCTTTTTTACATTATGATTACTCCGCACGTTGACAAAACCGGTGTCCGCCGATGCCAGTGAGGTATACAACAAACACATCATCAAACCGAAAGCTAAACGACGCATGGTATATTCTCCACATTAAAGTCTTTCCGGATATTTCATAAACATATCCGGGATAGGATAGTATCGTAATGGTATCTTTCGATATACTTCCGGGGCACAATTCTGGATTTATTCGCCTTCGTCTGAATACCCGGCACCGCGACTCGACTTAGCTCGCCGAAGTCTGCAGGGGGACTGCGGAAAGTTTTATTAAATGGTGTTCATCTGGTCGGCAAAAAAATTACCTCTCATCTCAGCTTATGTAACCGGAATGTCTTTTTGACAAGTACTAAAACACCCGAAATCCAGATCAGTCTCAATCATTATCTTCTCCTGAAGATTCATCAGGTGTTTCAATCTTTTCTTTTGCGGTAACTTCAGGCCCCAGCATAACCGCAACCCATCGCGTATCTTCCCTGCTTCCCAGGGCAATCTTGGCGGTAATCGTCAAATGGACGGACAGCAGCATACCGACCGGTCCCAGTACCCAGCCCCAGAACAGCAGCGGCGCACTGATGATGGCGATAAAGGCGGCTAAAAGAAAAAGCACCAGGATAACGGTTGGCGCACGCATGCCGGCGACCACAACAATAAATGCTGCGATGGTTATCAAAATTTGTGATGCCTTTACTTCCGTCCATTTGCTATAACTTTTTAGTTGGTTAAGTTCTCGACCGGATGCTCATTTTCAATAATCTTTCTGCTTCCATCAATTTAATGAGGGCGTCAATTGAATTATTTTTAGTCAACTCTTTCTCAAAACGAGTTTTTTCCCTGAAACTTGAGTGCATATCGCAGTTATACCCGCAATAATTTTAGGTTGCTTTTTACAGTATATGATAATATAAAATCATTGATAAGCAAGCTGCTGGAATTTTCTTAACTTTTTAATTCATCGGTAGTCCGGTCTCGAACCCCTTGGAGAATAGACATGGAAAGGGTTTTACAGAGACCTTGTTTTGAGCCTTCGTCAGAGGGAAAGCTGTACTCTGATCGAAGGCTTTTTGTTTTTGATAAGAAATTTCTTAAAAAAATACATTTAGCTTAAATGGGTAAACTCTAAGGGTCTCATAAATCAAAGTCGGGATGAAAATAAAATGAAAGAAATAAAAGTTACCAGAAGGAATTTTTTGAAAGGTATCACCGCCCTTGGCGGCTTTAGCATTGTGGGGATATCAGGCTTGGAATTATGGCCTGATACGGCGGAGGCCTCCCAAGCCGAAGAATTGTATGTCCGATTAGAAACCATGAAAGCTTTTACCGACACCATCATCCCCGGACCAACCTCTGATCCGGAAGGCTCGGTGGGCGGGGTGGAAGCCGGTGCCCTCGAGGTTTTGTACGATCCATTTTACGGAGTTGAACCGTTTATCGGATTGCTCTCTTTCAGTCTAAATCTAACCGGCCTGTGGTGGTACGGCAAGCTCTTCAAGGACCTCGATTTAAGGCAAAGAACAGCGATCGTGCTGTTTAAAGATAACCACGCGTTAATTAAATTGATTTACCAGCAGGCCGAAAACCTCGTCAAACTGGCTTTTTACGGAGCAATAATCAATGATCTCGGTACTGAGTACATCTCATTTCCAGGACCGGTGGTCGGATATCATGACTATTCTTTCGACAAGAAATTTGCTCACGAAAGGACGGAGGACGGCAATTTGCCGTAGGGGGGAGTAATATGTTTTGTGAAAGCGTTGATATTTGCATCATCGGTTCCGGCTTCGGCGGATCCATAACAGCCGCCAGACTCAGTGAGGATTCAGATCGAAAAATTGTGGTTTTGGAAAAAGGCAAACGGTGGAGCGGGACTGATTTCCAGCAAAGTCAAGACCCGAAATACATTTTTGAGCTCTATGAGGATATACAGGGTGATGGTATCTTTATCGGACTCGGCAAGGGGATAGGCGGCGGCTCACTGGTCTACAGCTCCATGTGTTTTCGCGCGCCATCACCTGTTTTTGACCAGTCAAATGATAATGGCTGGAGAATTTGGCCGGAATGGTATACCCGCCAAAATCTAGATCCCTATTACGAATCGGTGGAATCCGTCCTCCAGGTTGTCCAGCTGCGATGGACCAAGGCCGAAGGAGTAGAGCCAGGGCAACGGGTATCAAAACGGGATGGTATTTTCGCTAAAGGTTGTGACCGCCTGGGTAAAACTTGTGACCCCGCGAGGGTATCTCTGCAAAATTGTCAGAATTGTGGATGGTGCAGCACGGGATGCAAGTTTGATAAAAAACAAAGCTTGATTTTAAATTACATCCCCATGGCGGAAGAAAACGGCGTGGAATTCAGATCGGAATGCGAGGTTGGGGTTATAAGCCCTTTTTGGACCGGCTACCAGGTGATTTATAAAGATTTGGTCAGTGGGGCTTGGAAAGGGATTTGGGCCCGAGTCGTCATTGTGGCGGCAGGCGCTATTCACTCACCGGCCCTGTTGCTGCGCTCCAAGAAATTCCTGCCATTGCTAAGTGATCACCTTGGCAAGAATTTATCCGGAAACGGCGATATAGCGTTGGGGGGGCTTGTGCTTGAGGAGGAGCTTGAAGCTTATAAAGGCAAGATAATGGGATCGATTTCCTATGGATGGTGGGATGAGGGGATTGTTCTGGAGGCAGCCTTCGGGTTACCCATCGGTCCGGCAGCAAAGTACCCGATTCATCTTGAAGACGCTTCCCCGCCATACTATTGGGGTTTAAATCACAAGTATATGATGAGGGAATATAGCAACCATGTGCTCTTTATCACCGGCCTGGGACTGGATGGGAATGACGGCGTGGTAACGATTGATAAAATCGGACGCCCGAAGGTATCCTGGCAGACCAGCCCAAAAAGCCAGGCGATTTACGATGCGCAAATACGTGCGGTCAGAAAAATCATAGAAAAATTGAACGGAAAGATGATAATTACGCACTACATGAAGACCGGAGAGGTTATCACCGCCCATCCGTTAGGCACCTGCAGGATGGCAGACAATGTCTTTGAGGGAGTCGTCGATGAAAACTGCCAGGTGTTTAACTACCCCAACTTATATGTGGTTGACGGAAGTGTCGTTCCGACGGCTCTTGGCGTGAATCCAGCTTTAACCATAGCGGCCATCGCAGAAAAAGTATCAGCGTATTTGAGGGAGGACCCCTCTCCCCATCTTTCTCCCTGACATATTTCAATTGTGACGGTACCGATTCACTTATTTGTAAAAGATTCTCTGTCGATGGATTATCTCTGAATCAGCAAAAGAGAGAGGCACGAACTTCAATATTTCATATTCGGATAGATTTTCCTAAAGACATTATTAACTGAGCAACTTAAGATCTCCATCAACCATCTCTTGCACCAGATCCTCAAAGGAAAGTTCATATTTCCAGCCTAGCTTCTGTTGAGCTTTACTCGGATCTCCAACGAGCAGATGAATCTCAGAAGGTCTAACAAACCGAGGATCAACCACAACGTAATCTTCGTAATTAAGCCCGGCATACGTAAAAGCTTTCTCGGCAAATTCTCGAACACTGTGTGTTTGACCGGTTGCGATCACATAGTCATCCGGGGTATCCTGTTGCAACATTTTCCACATGGCCTTTACGTATTCCTTTGAATGGCCCCAATCTCTTTTGGCTTCAAGGTTTCCAAGCCTCAATTCATTAATAAGCCCCATCTTAATCTTTGCCACATGAGAGGTGATTTTTCGAGTGACAAATTCGTATCCCCTTCGCGGT
>CP070652.1:4851614-4861782 GCA_020354645.1 Deltaproteobacteria bacterium | reverse complement strand
GTGAATGCCGCGTGTAATTCATCGAAACCTGAGCCTTTTAAACTGTTGGCAAATGATTGGGAAAAATCAGAATATTTTATTGAATCCAGCAATCGGGTTAAATCCCTGTTGGTCTTGGTTACAAATCGAATCAGCGCAAAAATTTGATATGTCGCAAACAGGCCGATGAAAATAGCTGCTGCAATAAAATCTGTTTTAAAAACCAGGTAGGCCAGAAGACAAATCGTGGTGCTAAGAATGAGCACCCGGATAATGCAGTTAATATAGAATCGTTTGTAATTCATAATATTATTTAAGTCTGTGGTCAGTTGTCCGTAAGCCGTTGCCTGTATGAGTTCATTAGGATCGATTATCTGCTATAAGCCATGAGCTGCCATCTATTTGATTTTAGGCACTTTAGGCATTTTAGCTCATTTTAGGCACTTTTCTACAATCCGTATTTTTCCATTCTACGATAAAGAGATGTCCTCGTTAATCCCAATTCTTTAGCTGCATGAGAGACATTGCCTGCGTGCTTTTTCAGTGCTTTGCGTATTACGGTTTTTTCGACATCCTCGAGATTATAGTTTTCAAATACAAGGCCTTCAGCTTCTTTTTCCGTCTCCGGAAACAGGAAATCCGATGGTTGCAGCATCTGAGCTTCCGTCAAAATAACCGCACGTTCTAATGTATGTATCAGCTCCCGAATGTTTCCCGGCCAGTGGTAACGTTCCAGCTTCTTCACCGCCGGTGCGCTGACACCGGTGATGGTTTTTTGATATTTCTTTGAAAATATCTTTAAAAAATGATCAATCAAAAGGTGAATATCTTCTTGGCGCTCACGCAACGACGGTAGCTGAATTTCAACCGTATTGATACGATACAGTAGGTCCTGCCGGAATTCGTTTTGGGCAACCATTTCATAGATCGGCATGTTGGTTGCACATATCAGACGGATATCAATACCAAGCGGTTTGTTCGACCCCAAGCGGGTAACTTTGCGAGTTTCCAAAACGCTTAACAGTTTGGCCTGCATGGCCAGCGAGAGATTGCCGATTTCATCCAAAAACAGTGTTCCACCATCGGCCAGCTCGAACCTTCCCGGCCGGTTTTCTTTGGCATCCGTGAAAGCCCCCTTCATATGACCGAACAATTCGCTTTCAAAAAGGGTTTCGGCGATAGCCCCCATATCCACGCTGATAAATACTTCACCGGCCCGGGTGGATTGACGGTGAAGCGCCCTGGCCACCAGTTCCTTGCCGGTGCCATTTTCGCCAAGGATTAAAATATCCGCATCCGTGGAAGCAACTTTCTCTATCGTCGCAAACACTTTCTGGATTACCGGACTCACGCCGATCATATTGTGATATCTCTGGTCAATGTCATCACTCAGCTGTTTTTGTTGAGAGCGAAGCCTGTCGACCTCAAGCCGCGAATGCCGCAAATTAAGGGCAGACGATATCGTCGCCAGCAGTTTTTCATTCTGCCAGGGTTTGAGAACAAAATCGGTTGCTCCGGCTTTGACCGCTCGAACCGCCATTTCCACATCACCAAAGGCCGTAATCAATATGACCACGGCCGACGGCTCGATTTGGAGAATTTTGTCAAGCCACATGAAGCCTTCAACACCGCTGGTGGCATCCATAGTAAAATTCATATCCAGAAGGATGACATCATAATTCTCATTATTCATGAGAGCGGGGATTTTTTCCGGATCATGCTCGGTGTGAACCAGCGAAAAGTGCTGCTTTAAGAACAAGCGCGCAGCCAGCAGAAGATCTTGGTTGTCATCAACAATAAGTATGTTTCCGGTCTTTTGGGCCATCGCAAAATTCCCGTTTCATGTATTGAATTAATTTAGCCCCAGACTCCCGCGGACAATTTGCCCGAGCGACCTGCTCGGGCAAAAACCGTCACCCCGCGGCGCGGGATATAAGCAACTGATTATTCCAGAGCATGCATGGGGATATGAAGCATTATCTAGCATACTGAGTCTGAAATTAGCATTTGCTGTATTGCCTGAAAGGCATTCAGTTTTTCCTTGGACAAGGTCGTCCGAGGAAAGGATTATCGCCCGTGAACGTTTGTGTGTGTCTATGACCAATCATTCCTGGATAGTTGCTAAAATCGTACCAAAAGTTTTAACGCCCCTCAAAAACGACTCACTTTTTTATATTTAGAAAATATGTTATTTAATTGTTTGTAATTATTGAGTAATTATTTTTAATCCACAATAAGCGCAAATATGTTTCGACAAAAGTTATTCCGATTGAATCTGGATCGTATCACAACTGTACGATTCCGTACACCTGCTGTAACGCCAACGAACACTTAGAGCTGCTTTAGCAAACTGTCCATTTAACTACAATTAGACTAATGTCAATTAAACTCACAATTTTCATTGAAATTTTAAATACTTAAGCGATATTTCATTATACCAATGCAAACCAAAATGGATCCTGGCATGTCCTTTGCTCAGAGGGTATAAGAAAGTGGCCAAAGCCCGCCCCGGCGCTTTGAACCTTGAACCCTGAACTCTGAACCATGATAGCCAACTACTTCAAAATCGCCATCCGAAACATTCTACGCCACAAAGTCTACTCGATCATTAACATCGCCGGACTGTCTGTAGGAATAGCCTGCACCATCATCATTCTTATATGGGTGCAATATGAGTTCAGCTTTGACCGTTTTCATGAAAACAAAGATAGAATATGCCGCCTGGAGATGAAATGGGAATGGGCTGCAGGTAAACACCGAGTACGATTTCCGTTTGCCCAACATGCGGCCGGTCCGGCTTTGGTCAGGGAATACCCTGAGGCAGTTCAATCCGTCAGATTTCGGCATTCATGGCAACGGCCCCTGGTACAATACAAGGACAAACAATTTCACGAAACAAACCTTATTTTTGCAGAAAATTCCGTGTTCGATATTTTTACCTTTCCTATGATCAAAGGTGATCCCAACTCGGCTCTAACCAGACCATTTTCGATCGTCATCACAGAGAACATGGCCAAAAAGTATTTTGGCGATGAGGACCCCATCGGCAAAGTGCTTACTATCACCTTTCAAAGGATGACGGATGTTTTTGAAAAATTTAAAAATAATTTAGATTTTAATGTCACCGGGGTGGTTAATAATGTGCCCGATAATTCTCATATTAAATTCAACATGCTCATATCCATGGAAAGCCTGTACTATTTCAACCAAAAACAGTGGGATCGATGGTGGGGTGATACCAATGTGTACACCTATCTATTGCTTCAAAAAAACGTTGACCTTAAAAAACTTGAAAATAAGCTGCCGGCTCTCATCGATAGGTATGTCGGCGATGATTTGAAGGCTGCCGGCGCAAGCATAGAATTCTTTCTCCGGCCCCTGACAAACATTTATCTCCATTCGAGAACAAAGTACGAATTTTCCGGCAGCGGAGATATTTTGATTGTTTATGCATTTGTTGTTATTGCCGTTTGCATTGTGTCTATTGCCGGCATTAATTTTATGAATCTCTCTACCGCCCGCTCAGCGAATCGGGCCAAAGAAGTCGGTATCAGAAAATTATTGGGCGCCTGCCGGAGAAACTTGGCCAATCAGTTTCTGGGTGAATCCTTTCTATTCAGCTTGCTCTCTTCATTAATTGCGCTTGGCCTTGTGGAAGTAATGCTGCCAACTTTTCAATCAATGACTGGGAGTGATTTGAGCCACAATTATTTAACCCAGCTCTGGTTTATTTTTGGGCTTTTGGGCGTTGTGATCATTGTCGGTTTTGCTGCCGGCAGTTATCCGGCATTGTTTCTATCGTCATTCCAACCGGTGAATGTTTTAAAAGGCAAGCTAAGAACAGGAACTGCAAATTCACTCTTTCGCAGCATTCTGGTTGTATTTCAATTCAGCATATCTATTGCTCTGATTATCGGAATGAGCATCATCTTAAAACAACTTCACTACATTGAGCATAAAAAACTTGGCTTCGACAAAGAACATGTCGTCACCCTTCCTTTTGCGGGGGATGCCATTCACAACTCATTGGATGCAATAACACAGGAATTAAGGGCTCACCCGGGAATCATAAACGTATGCGTATCATCCGTTCCTGCATCCCCTTGGACGCCTCATCGAGATGTTTTTCTTCCGGAAGGATTTGAACTCAGCCAAGTGCAAATCATGTTTCAAAAAAGTATTGATCCCGAATTTATACCGACAATGGGAATGAAAATAATTGCCGGCCGAAATTTTTCACGCGATCATCCAACCGACCGCAGTGATGCGATTCTTATCAACGAAACCGCAGCAAAACAATTCGGCTGGGATGATCCCATCGGAAAGACAATCCGTGAACTCGGTAAAAATAGAACCAAAACTGTTATTGGCGTGGTCAGGGATTTTCACTTCGCGTCACTGCACCATAAAATCCAACCTATTTATATCGAATACGACCCTTCAAAATTTAGATATGTTTCGGCCAAAATTAAACCCGATAATATTTCTGAAACAATGGAATTTATAAAAAATAAACTACAGGAATTTGATCCCAAGCAGACGTTTAGATCTTGGCTTATCGATGAAGATTTCGGCTATAGTTATATACCTGAAAAAAAGTTGTTCGAGATTATTTCCTATTTCACTTTTCTTGCAATTTTCATTTCCTGTCTGGGCTTGTCGGGGCTGGCTTCTTTCGCATCTGAACAACGAACCAAAGAAATCGGCATCCGTAAAGCCATGGGAGCCTCGGTGAAAGGCATCGCTTTATTGCTTTCCAAAGAGTTCACAAAGTGCGTGCTGATCGCAAATATCATCGCCTGGCCGACTGCTTATTTTGTATTCAGCAAATGGCTGGAAGATTATGCTTACCATACGAACATCCCGCTCTGGATTTTTTTATTAGCAGCTCTGTTGGCTCTAGTCATTGCTTTGCTGACGGTCAGCTATCAGGCCATCAAAGCGGCGAGGGCAAATCCGGTGAAAGCACTGAGGTATGAATAATGGATATTAGGGTTTAATGATAGAGTAGTTTTTATAAGTTTCATTAGTACAAAAATGCAAAAAATTCGAATTTCGAAATCCGAAACAAATACGAATGACCAAAAATATAATTTTCAAAACAAAAAAGATAAAAAGTTTACTTAATCCAAATTAACTCAAAATGTTTATGACATTTGAACATTCGGATTTCGGATTTGTTTCGAATTTCGTGCTTCGGATTTCGGATTTTCGTCGCGAAGTCTCAGCGTCCTATGAGAAATTTCATGAAATATTTGGAGCACTATACCACAGTAGCCCAAAAAAGATATGGACAGGATAATCAAAAAAAAGAAACTGACTCCGAACCGAATCATCGGGATTTTTATTGTTTCTGGATTCCTTGCATTTTGTTTCTATCAGTTCGTACTCGGTGATTACAGCGCAAAGTTAAATGTTAAAACGGAACGAATCACTATTTCTGCCGTCAAGGAAGGACCGTTTCAGGAGTATATCCCGGTTATCGGTACGGTAGTACCCAAAAAGACCATTTATTTGGATGCCATGGAGGGTGGAAGCGTTGAAAAGGTTTATATCGAAGCCGGAAGCTTTGTAAAGAAGGGAGAAAAAATTCTAACATTGGCCAACACCGACCTGCTGCTGGATATTATGAATCGCGAGGCTGAATTTTTCCAGCTGACCAATGACTTACGCAATGCCCGCCTGGTTATGGAGCAAAATCGGCTGTCTCTTCGTTCCGAACTGCTGGAACTGGATTATCAAATTAATAAATTAAAACGAACCTACGAGAGTGAGCAGGCGCTGATAAAAAACAAAATTATCCCCTCCCAACAATATGAAAACACCAAAAGCGAATATGAATATTTATGTAATAAAAGAGAAATAACATTACAGACCTATAAGCAGGATAGTCTTTTCCGTGAAAATCAAATTCAACAAATCGAAACTTCGCTCAAAAGAATGGAAGCAAACCTGAAAATTGTAAAACAGAAACTGGAAGACCTTACCATCAAAGCCCCGATTGCAGGCCATCTAACAGCGTTAAACGACGAGATCGGTGAATCCAAAAAACGAGGCGAGCGACTGGGACAAATCGATGTTTTAGATGGTTTTAAAATCCTCGTCCCGGTCGATGAACACTACATCGCCAGAATTAATACTGGACAACACGGAGAATTTACCTTTGATGAAAAACACTATCAATTGACCATTGCCAAAATTTATCCGGAAGTCATTGACGGCCGCTTTGAAATCGACATGGTCTTTGATGGCGATCAGCCCGAAGACATCCGGCGGGGACAAACCCTGCATATCAAGCTGGAATTGGGAAATTTATCCACGGCCATATTATTACCCCAGGGCGGCTTCTATCAAAAAACCGGCGGCCAGTGGGTTTACGTTTTAGAGAATTCCGGAGAATTTGCCGTCAAAAGAAAAATCAATCTCGGCCGCCAGAACCCGGAGGTTTATGAAGTGCTGGCCGGTCTAAAACCCGGTGAGAGGGTAATTACGTCTTCATATGACAATTACGGAGACAATATAGATAAGTTGGTCTTAAAATGAGAATGATCTGCTAATTGAGAAGACTATATTCAAATGATAGGAAAAATCAAAAAAGCAACCGGAGTATTGGAGTACTGGAGTGATGGAGTGTTGAATTTTTTATCCATCACTTCAATACTCCATCATTCCATCGTCAGATGCTTTTCATAGGATTTGTTTATGGCAACTAATTTACTCCAAGCAACCCTGATAGGAGGTATATATTATGATTAAAACAAAAAACCTTACCAAAATCTTCACCACCGAAGAGGTGGAAACCACCGCATTGAACAATGTCAACGTGGAAGTACAGGAAGGCGAATTCGTGGCTATCATGGGGCCGTCGGGCTGCGGCAAATCCACCTTTCTGCACATCAGCGGAATGCTCGATAATCCTACGGATGGCGAATATTATTTCATGGATGAGGAAGTCTCAAAATACTCTGAGAAAAAACGTGCCAATTTACGCAAAGGCAATATTGGTTTCGTTTTCCAGAGCTTCAACCTCATCGATGAACTGACGGTCTTTGAAAACATCGAATTGCCGCTGCTTTATCTCGGGATTCCATCATCCGATCGCAAAAAGAAAGTAAACGAAACTCTGGAGCAGTTGGAGCTGATGCCGCGCAAAAACCATTTTCCCCAGCAAATATCCGGCGGCCAACAGCAGCGGGTGGCGGTGGCACGCGCCATCATCGCCAATCCAAAGGTCATTTTGGCGGATGAACCCACCGGTAACCTGGACTCCACCCATGGGGATGAAGTCATGAAAATACTGGTGGATCTGAATGAAAAAGGCACCACCGTCGTTATGGTCACACACTCCCCGGCCTATGCGGATTATGCCAATCGGGTGATCCATCTGTTTGACGGGCATATTGTAACGGAAAACCTGAAGGAAAAATACGACCGCCATATGCGGCCATTGTCGGAAGTTTAAAACTAAATTTGTCCGTAGTCCGTTGTCAGTGGTCCGTGGTGAAAAAAATTAGAACTTCATTTTTTTAAAGCAACGGACAACTGACACACAGTTTTTTATGAAATCGCCTTTTTCTTTGAGCTTTGAACCTTGAACCCTGAACCTTGAACCATGATAACCAACTACTTCAAAATAGCAGTTCGCAACATCCTGCGCCACAAGGTCTACTCTTTCATCAACATCTTGGGCCTGGCTGTGGGGATGGCGTGCTGTATTATCATTCTTTTAGGCATCCAGGATACGCTAAGTTACGATCGCTTTCATGAAAATGCAGACGGTATCTACCGGATTATTCAAGAGGTAAAATTTGCAAATTTTAGCGAAAAATGGGCAATCACCTCTGGACCGGTGGGTCCATCATTAAAGAAAGATTTTCCGGATATCATCAACGCCGCCCGTATTGTTTGGCCGATTCAGATTCTGCTGACTTACAAAGATAAGCATTTTGAAGAAAAGGTCGTTTTTGCAGACGGCTCCATATTTGAAATGTTCACCTTTCCTTTCGTAAACGGAGATCCAGCGACTGCGCTTGATGATCCAAATTCCATCGTATTATCGGAAAAAATGGCCGAGAAATATTTTGGAAGCGAAAATCCGGTTGGAAAAATCATCACAACGATTGCAGAAGACCCGGCCCAAGTTACCATCATGGAAAAAAAGAGTCATAGCTTTCAGGTCACCGGCGTGATGAAAAACATCCCCCGACATTCAACTGTGAAGGCAGATATTTTCATGCCCCTGGAATCAACCCGGGATCTGTTGGATCGCCGGCCCGATAGCTGGACAAACACTTGGCTTCAAACCTTCATACAGCTCCCAAGGGACACGCCCTATTTAGAAATCGTGCAAAAGATATCCACCTATTTAAATGATAAGCCCGTTATCAGTAAAGATATAAAGCTAAACCTTCAGCCTCTTAAAGGAGTTCAACTCTATTCGGACTTTGAATATGATTGGCTCGCTATCAAAAATGGGATTGTAATCGTTATTCTGTTTTCTGGTGGTGCGCTTTTTATTTTGATCATCGCCTGCCTTAATTTTATGAATCTGGCAACCGCCCGTTCCGGCAATCGTGCCCGAGAGGTCGGTATCCGCAAAGTGATGGGTGGTCATAAATTCGATCTCATCATACAATTTTTTGGAGAATCAATTCTGCTTGCCTTCGTTGCTTTGTTGGTTGCGTTAATACTGGTGGAGCTTTTGTTGCCCTTATTTAATGATTTGGTTGGAAGCAAATTATCACTGGATATTTCCAGTGGAGCGGTTGTGTATTTGGGTTTACCTTTGATTGCAATGATTACAGGGATTATATCAGGCAGCTATCCGGCTCTTTTTCTTTCATCTTTTCAACCGATCAAAGTTTTAAAAGGAACGCTGCAATCAGGTCCCCAAGGCTCTGTTTTTAGAAAAATATTAATTGTTTTTCAATTTGCGCTCACAATTCTTTTGATTGTCTTTACGGCGGCTGTCTATCATCAACTCAATTATATGCGCAATAAAGACCTGGGATTTGCCAAGGACAATATCGTATGTGTACCAATACGAGGTAATATGCGGGAAAACCTTGTATCTTTAAAAAAAGAACTCCTGCAACACCCATACATACAGGCCGTAACGGCCAGCGCAAGCTTACTGACCCGGGGCTGGCGATACTCGGACAATGGATGGGCGTGGGAGGGGAAAAGCCCGCACGAAGAGATCGAAATGCGGGTAGAAATGGTGGATGATGACTATTTAAAGACATTCGGCATGGAAATTGTTGAAGGCCGCAACTTCTCCAAGGAATATTCAACAGATGCAAACGAAGCGGTGATTGTTAACGAAAAAACAATAAAGGTGATGGGACTGGAGTCTGCGGTCGGCAGTCGACTTAAATACTGGGATAAAAGTTATAAAATCATAGGCGTTGTGAAAAACTATCACCTTAGATCATTGCGCGAGGATATAGATCCGCTGATCCTTTTTTATCGACCGGATTATACGTTTTATCTTTCTATCAAACTCAAATCCGAGAGAGTTCCACAGACCATCGCCTACATAGAAAAGGTTTGGGAAAAATATGCTCTGGGTTATCCTTTTGATTACCGCTTTCTCGATGAAGCTTTAGATGATCTATACGGAATTGAAAAAATCGTTGGGGCCATTTTCAAATATGCTTCGATTCTGGCGATATTTGTAGCCTGTCTTGGTTTGTTCGGACTGGTGTCATTCATGGCAGAACAGCGAACGAAAGAGATCGGCATTCGCAAAACACTTGGCGCATCCGTAACAAAGATTGTTCTACTTTTTTCCAAAGAATTTGCCAGATGTGTTCTGATCGCCAATATTATTGCGTTGCCGGCTGCTTATTTTTTGGTGCATGTCTGGATGAACGATTATACATACCGGACAACCATTTCTTTTTGGATATTTATTCTGGCATCGATTTTAACAATTGTAATTGCCTTACTCACCGTCAGCTATCAGGCCATCAAAGCGGCCAGGGCTAATCCGGTGGAGGCGCTGAGGTACGAATAGCCTAAAGGCTATCATGGAATATTGCAATAATGGAATAGTGGAATGTTGGGTTTATCAGAGGAGATGATTGTGTTTTTTATGTTAAGAAAAATAGAATTCCACACACTATGCCGACAATACATTCTCCCAGGACCCATTTTTCCATCATTCCAACATTCCATTATTCCAATG
>CP070652.1:4811869-4851514 GCA_020354645.1 Deltaproteobacteria bacterium | reverse complement strand
TTTAAAATGGCGTTGATCTCTTTTTCTTTGGTTGTTGGTTTAAAAAAGTTTTCCCATAAATGGCTGCCCATGGTTTCCAATCCCCATTTGTTGGTGTGGTTCTCAAAAATATGTTCCGAAATACACGCAGACAATCTTGAATTTCCCCCGCCAGGGTAAGGACGGGGGGAACATCCGTTTTTAATCAAGCGTCAGAATCATTTTCTAATCTGGGGGCATCGGGATTAAAGGGGATTTCCAAATGGTATACACCTTGTTCCAATTTGGCCAACAGCCGCAAACCTGCCTTTTCAAAGACTTTCATCATTCCCTTGTTTGTAGATAAAACATCAGCGGTAAATCCTTGCAAGCCCTGTTTTCTAGCCAATCGGATGAGCATTGCATACATATAGGTTGCAATCCCCAATCCCTGGTGAGTCTCATCCACAACAAAGGCTACATCGGCATAGGGACGTTGCAGACCTTTAACGAATCGAGCTTCAGCAATAATATGACCTTGACCGGGGTCTCCTACCAACCCGACAATAGACATTGTCCGGCTAAAATCCACATTAACATATTTCTGCATTTTTGCGTGCGGCATGGTTTTAATCGGTGAGAAATAGCGGTAGTATACCGACTCGTCCGAAAACCGGTAGAACAGTCGACGCATTTCTTCTTCATCTGACGGTTTGATTGCCCGGAAACGCACTTCAACCCCGTTTTTGAAAGTGTGAGTGGCTTTTATTTCCGCAGGGTAAAGATGAGCGGATTCCGCCAAAAAAATCTGATCCGGGTAGAGAATTTTTTCGGCTTTGGCATTTTCTATGAGACTGAGCCGATCATCAGGATGGGCGATATCGATTAGGGCCTGGGCCCGCTCTCGCACGGTGCGCCCATTAAGGCTGGCCACTCCGTATTCGGTTACGATCATGTCAACCGATTCTCTGATATTAAGCTGGTTGGGGAAATTCTCCACCGATATCCGGATATTGGGGTTACCCTCTCGGTTACGACTGGGAAGGGCAAATATGGAAATACCGCCGGCTGATATTTCAGACCCATGCAGGAAATCCAGAACGTCTCCCGGTCCGGCAGTTACATTTCCTTTACCGAAATGCAGAACAATTCGACCGGAAATATCTACCTTGCGGGCCGGAAACACGGCTGTAAACTGGGGATTACGCCCAATCTGGGCCGGATCGAAAACTTTGTCGAGTCCCTGAAATTCTACCATTGGATTGCGATCAAGCCAGGCCATCAGTTCCGGGGTGCCGAAAGCATAGGAAGTCAGGGATTTGCCGCGAAATATTTCTTTATTCCGGTTGGATACGGCGCCGCTTTTTACAAGATCCATGAGGGCGTCGGTAAAAAATGGGGTGTGCACGCCCAGGTGTCTTTTGTGCACCAGGTGAGTTGCCAGGGCGTCGTAAAGCGGTCCGATGGAAAATGCGATACAGCTTCCGTCATCGATCACCGAAGCCACGTTGGCGGCTACTTGATCAAAGGTTTCATCAACGGGCCAGCGAGAGAAATATATGGGCTCTGCAGAAGATTGTATTAAATAATCAAAATCCGTAACCTGAACAAATGTGTCTCCCTGGGTTTGAGGCACTTTAGAATTTATTTCTCCGACAACCAGCGATGCCTTTTCCATCGCCAATCGGGCAACATCCACTGCGACCCCCAGGCTGGAGTAACCGGCTTCATTAGGAGGTGTTATCTGAATGAAAACTGCATCAATTGGAATCTGACCGGAATTGATCAAGCCGGGGATCCTCGAGAACCGGCTGGGGATCAGATCCACCCGGCCTGCAGTAATGGCTTCGCTGGCCACCCAACCGGAAAAGAAGGTTTTGAGCCGATATCGGTTGCAGTCCATGGCTTCCAAAGAAATCGCATCGCCAAGGCTCACCAACTGAATCAATTCCAGATCATTTAAATTGTAGGCCTCTGAGGTCATCAAATGTTTCACCAGGGTGCGGGGCTCGCCAACTCCGGTCCCGATAAAGATGCTCATCCCCGGTTCTACTTTCGCCATGACCTGCTCCGGGGATACGAAACGTTTTGTCTTTGGAATTTTGTCTTTATCCTTCATAATCTGCTCTCTTGATATAGGCCAATCATATGAAAAAATACTAGATAAATCTATGATTATTCTTTTTTTGGACAAAAGTTCGCAAAATGGCTTCGAAAAGAGTTTTGAAACCGCAGTGTTGTGTCCCCAAAATAGTCGTTGAGCGAGCAAAAGGCTTTCGATCCTTCCACATACTGTTCAAACTTATTCCTGGGACAGAATACTAGCAATTTCGATTGCCTTTTTACAGTGGATTTGAAATTATTTTCGAAATTACCCTTCAACCGGGCTTGTCGCAATCGGAATAGAGTTTTGAGAAACACATCATTTTTTTAGCTCTGGAGAAAATATCATAACGAAACGGAATTATCCCTTATCTTATCAGTGCCAGCATGAAAACACGGTTTTGGCTTGAAAAAATGTTTCATTGGGTAGTCGATCATTGGTTTGAACACCGAAGACAACCGATGCCGTCACTGGAACGGCTGAAAAATTGCAAAATTATATCTCACCGCGGTGCGCATGATAACCGCAGCATTATTGAAAACACGCTCCCGGCTTTCGATGCGGTAAAAAATCGTGGGATATGGGGCATCGAGTTTGATGTGCGCTGGACCAAAGACCTGCAGCCGATAGTTTTCCATGATAGAGATACGCAACGCATTTTCGGCCGAAAGGCCGACATCTGCAACCTGTCACTCTCTGAAATAAACGCACGCTTCCCGCTGATACCGACCCTTGAAAAAGTGATTCAAACTTACGGAAAGAAATTGCATCTGCTGGTTGAAATCAAAGCCGAAGTCTATCCAGATCCTGATCATCAAAACCGGGTACTGTCGGATTTATTCTCGCCTTTAGAGCCGGGGAAAGATTTTCATTTAATATCCATGACCCCTGAGATGTTTGAATACATCAAATTTTTACCGTCTCAAATCTTGCTGCCCATTGCAAAGCTCAATATCCGAAAAATGAGTGATTTGGCAATTCAAAAGAACTACGGGGGCATTCTGGGACACTATCTTTTTTTGAAGGATGATCGTTTACGCAAACATCAAAATCTTGGTCACCACACGGGTACAGGCTATATCGGTTCAAAAAACTGTTTATTTCACGAACTCAACCGGCAGGTGGAATGGCTTCTTTCGAATAATGCCATCAAAATTCAATCAATTCTTAATGTATATTTCAAAGATGGCATTGACCGGTAGCGAACGCCCAGCGATTGCCGCCAGCCGAATTTATTCGGCCGAATATTCATAAAAGAACCCTCAGGCTTAAGGCCCTATTCCGACCATCGTTCTGTTTATCCCTGCCATATATTTGCAAATAGCATTCTACAATAACCCGCACTCGGGAAACCCTACGGGATTTCGCCTCGGGTAAGGATAGCACTAAACTTGCTTGACGTTTGGTATGGATGCGTGTAAACTACTGGAATCAGATGGTTTCCGAGACATTAAAGCAAAGAGCTAGCCGTAAATATGAACTGCAATCTGTTTCTTTTTTTCAGGAGGCGTTATGCGGAAATCCCCTCAAATCAAGACGAGCCTACCGGGCCCAAGAGCGAGCAAACTTATAAAACTCGACGGCACGTATGTGTCCCCTTCCTATACGCGGATTTATCCGCTTGTGGTTAAAAAAGGCACCGGATTGTGGATCCATGATGTTGATGACAATGTCTTTCTGGATTTCACGGCCGGCATTGCCGTCAACGCCACGGGCCATTGTCATCCTGAAGTCGTTGACGCCATCAAAAAGCAAGCTGATAAGCTGCTGCATATGTCCGGCACTGACTTTTACTATACATCGCAGATTGTCCTTGCCGAGAAGCTTGCCCTAATCGCTCCGGGAAATGAAGGCAAACGGGTCTATTTCGGCAACTCGGGTGCCGAGGCGGTTGAAGCGGCCTTTAAACTCGCGCGTTGGCACACCAAACGGGAACTAAACCTTGCTTTTTTTGGAGCATTTCACGGACGCACCATGGGAGCTTTGTCTCTAACAGCCAGCAAAACGGTGCAGAAGAAACACTACAATCCTTTTGTGCCGGGCATTACCCACATACCTTATCCGTATTGTTACCGATGCGCCTATAACCTTTGTTATCCCGAATGCGGTGTTGCCTGTGTGCACTGGGTTGAAGATACGCTCTTCAGGACAACCATACCGCCCGAGGAGGTTGCTGCCATTTTTGTTGAACCTATCCAGGGTGAAGGCGGATACATTGTGCCACCGCCGGAGTTTCACAGGCAAATGTACAAGGTGGCAAAAAAGTATGGAATCCTTTATGTGGTTGATGAGGTGCAGTCCGGGATGGGTCGGACAGGCAAGATGTTTGCCATAGAACATTTCGGTGTTAATCCGGATATGATGGCGCTGGCCAAAGTAATCGCCTCAGGATTGCCTCTCGGGGCGCTGGTGGCGCGCTCAGATATAATGGATTGGGAAGCAGGATCGCATGCCTCCACTTTTGGCGGCAATCCGGTTTCGTGCCAGGCAGCAATGAAGACCATCGAATTGCTGGAGCAGGACCTGATGAGTAACGCCGCAGCTCAGGGGGACTACTTAATGACAGGGCTGCGGGAGCTGCAAAAAAGGCATGAATGTATGGGTGATGTCCGCGGCAAAGGCCTGATGGTAGGGGTAGAGCTGGTAAAGGACCGTGAGAGCAAAGCACCGGCCAGAGTCTGGCGGACCAAGATTGTAAAGGCCGCGTTCGAGAGAGGCTTGCTGCTTCTTGGATGCGGCGAAAACAGTATCCGCTTTTGTCCGGCACTCACCGTAACCCAGGCTGAAATTGATGAGTGCCTATCAATATTTGATGCGGCTATCCAAGAGGTGGCCGATAGTCAATCTTTATAACCAATCCCGGTCACTTGATTTTTGCAGCGTCGGGTGGAGATAACCCTTGATAATCGACCGCTGAACAGAAAAAGGTGTTAACCCAATGAAATCGATACTGGAGAGATTTGACTTACTGAAAGAACAATCCGGTGCAGGGACAGGTTCCTGGCTGAAGTGCAGGGGCGAAATCCTCGAGTCTATTTCAGCGATTGATGGCTGCGTGATCGGAAAGATCCGCTGTGCTGGCAAAAAGGATTACCAAAAGGTAATCAAACGGGCGGTTAATAAAACAAAGTGCCCCTGATTATGTATTTATTGGTCTATTGAATCAGTTTGACCAATTAAATTGGAGAAGAGCTAGTTTATTTTATACCGCTTCCTCTGCGGGAATCGTTATCACCGGCACTGGCGAATTCTTTACGACTTTTTCGGCAACACTTCCAAAACGGAAGTTCCCCTTCTCTCCCTTGGTGGAGAGTATTACGGTGTCAACTTTTTCTTTATCGATTAACTTCAAGATTTCTTGAGCCGGATCCCCCACCGCAACGTGCTTAATATATAACGGGCATCCCTCCAAATAATTCTTACAAATTTGATCCAATCGCTCATTGGCTGTTTTTTCTTCCCATCGGATAATTTTATCAACGTGGGCCTGTTCAAAATCACCGTACCAGGGCTTATGATGGGCAATATCCTCGATGACATACAGAACATGAATTTCTGTGTTATATTTTTCAGTCAGAGATCTTACATAGGGCAGGGCCTTTTCTGCACTACCGGAAAAATCCGTAGGCCAAAGAATTTTTTTCAATTCCATCGCGATACCTCCTATGTCAGTGGAAACCATTCAAATTACCAATTTTTTGGTAAGGCATAAGATAACTGAGGGATCGGGGTGTTTTTTTGATTTATTGTCGTAAGTTTTTTGTTTTTCTGCAATTTGGCAGTGGTGGAGACCGCAGCCACCGAAGGTGGAATGCGGAGGGGGCAATTATCCCCTGCTGCCAAATTGCTTATAAAAACAAAGACTAGAGGCACAGGATCAAAAAAACACCCCGACCCCTCAAGATAACGAGCATTCTAATTTTGTAAAGACTCCCGCATTGATTCTGCTCGGTTGCATATTTCTAATTTTGTATTTATTTTTGCGAATAGCGGGGAAAATTGTCCCCGGCTATTTGTTTATTTGTTTATTAATTATCAGGGTTCGTAGAAAATATAGTTCCTTTGATCTCCTTGGTAATAGAATTTTAAAGTTTCATGCAGTTTTGTATTAAAAAGTGAATGAAACAAAAGAAATGCGGATACTCCGATGTTAAAATATTTTTTATTGGTATTGATCGTCTTTTTCAGTCTGAGCATCTTAATTGCAGAAGGTTGGGCCATCCAAACGACCTCCGATGAGTTCAGCGATCGGATGCGCGCACGAATACAGGCGCTAAGGCTCAAGAATCATTTTATCTGTCAGCGTGAACTGGTTTGTGGCGTTTCCGTTATACCTATTTTCTACGGGAAGCGGGAATTTAATCCTGCCTGGTGCGGGAAGGACGGTGTTTCCAGCCAGGCAGATGATCTGCTGACGATGATACAGGGCTCAGATCGTGAGGGATTGATACCGAGCGATTATCATTTGATGCGCCTTAAAGCGTTAATAACAAAAGTCAGGCAAAAGCAATCGAATAACCAACCGCTGGATATAGAGTTGTTGGTTGATCTTGATTTGCTCCTGACGGATGCTTTTCTGTTATTGGCTTCGCATTTGCTGGCCGGGCGTGTGAATCCTGAAACCATTCATACTGAATGGATGGTGGTCAATCCTAAAATTGATTTAGCAGCTGCTCTTGAGTCGGCACTTAACACAAATAGTGTAAGCGCGGTTTTGGAAGTACTTCGCCCGCCCCAGGCCGGATATCAGGCACTGAGAGACAAACTTCAACGATACAGATATATAGCAAAAGAGGGAGGGTGGCCGGTTCTGCCCACCAAAACAAGTTGGCGTAAGGATGATCACGGTGCTCGCTTTTATCTGTTGCGCAAGCGGCTTGAGTTATCCGGTGATCTTGACCCCACCAAGCCCGGCTATGTGTATATGTTCGACGAAGTTTTGGAAATAGCAATCCGTAAATTCAAAGCGCGCCATGGATTAAATCCCGACGGAATCATTGATGCCAGAACACTGGCGGCGCTAAATGTCCCGGTAGAAGAACGGGTGCGTCAAATCGAGTTGAACCTCGAGCGCTGGCGCTGGATTCCCCATGAACTCGGTCAGCGGTATATAATGGTCAACATTGCCGATTTCAAGCTAAACGTGGTGGAGGACCGTCAGACGGTCATGGAGTCGCGGGTTGTTGTGGGCAAGGACTACCGCAAAACACCGGTTTTCAGCAAAAATATGACCCATCTGGTGCTAAATCCCTATTGGAACATTCCGACAAAAATTGCGGTTGAAGACATTCTTCCCAAAGTTAAGCGGAATCCAAGATACTTGATCCGCAGGAATATCAAAGTCTTTGAAAGCTGGGAAGAAGGCGCACCGGAACTGGATCCCTTGAGTATTGATTGGTCGAAAGTCGATGAAAATAATTTCTCCTTCAAGTTTCGCAGGGAACCCGGACCTCGCAACGATCTGGGTCGTATTAAATTCATGCTACCCAATAAATTTGCTGTGTATCTTCACGACACACCCTACCGGGGGTTATTTCGCAAACCGTCCCGCGTTTTCAGCTCCGGCTGTATCCGGGTGGAAAAATCAACCGATTTGGCAGTCTACCTTATAAGAGATGATCCACAGTTAAGCCGCCAAGATATTCTGGAGACCCTAAAGACTACCGAAAGACAGGTTATACGATTGCAGAATCCGATTCCGGTGCACTTGCTGTATTGGACTGCCTGGGTGGGTCAGGATGGTTTATTACATTTTCGCGAGGATGTCTATGAACGGGATAAACCCCTGGATGTTGCGCTTAGGGAAAGACCGCCAAAAGTGTAAAGTGAATGTATTTTGGTTGACAGGGTTTTCGAAAATAGTGAGTAGCTTCTACCAGTATCTGACGCGACCGGTATCCACGTGAACGAAGTCTGAACGCGGATAATAGCCAACCCCCCCCTTTTGCTGATCGGAGGCTATTTCACGCAACCGGCTTGTGAGACAACCCGGCAGGCGAATATCGATAGCCATTCCACGCATGTGGAAACTGCTGGCAGCGACTTTTTTGCTTTTTCGTCGCAGCATCTTATTTGAAGCACGGGACCGGTATCCGGATATTACATGATAGGGCGAGCGTGTTTGGAGCGTTGCGGAGATGTCAAACAAGAGATCAAGCAGCCGGATGTCGATGGTTTTGATTTCATCGGTTCGATGATCCCGCAGGATGTAATTAATACGCGCCAGGGCCGTGGTACAATAATACCCCTGGCGGTAGTAACAAATTTCAAGGCTTTCGCTGGTGTGAGTGTTATAAAAGGAAAGATGTCTCTCCGGGGTCAAAACTCTTTCGACCGCTGCGAGTATTGGTGCGGGAAAAAGACTTGCGACTGTGGTAATCATCCCGTACTGCAAAAACCGGCGGCGATCGAAGCGCGGTTTAAGCGGCCCAAATCCTGGCGGGGAAACCGGCATTATCTGAAACCTCCTGAGTCCATACGATACCTGCCGCGATCAGTTTTGTCAATGGTTATCAGATTCAAAAGGGTTTCAGCCAGCGTGAGCAGCAGTTTTTTTAAACGAATACTTTTTTTTGGCTATGTCGAACCGGGCAAGAAGGTGGGGTGATTCCAGCCGCCAGACACCGGTTGTGTCAGTAATGTTTACCATTTAATCAGAGCACTGCCCCAGGTCAGTCCGCCGCCGAATACCGGCAGACAGATCAGGTCGTCGGTTTGGATGCTGCCGTCTCGCACAGCCTCATCCAATGTGATCGCACACGAAGCTGATGAGATGTTGCCATATTTGTGAACCGTCATATAAAATTTCTCGAAGGGGATCTTCATAGATTTGGATATGAATTGAAACATCCTGATATTTGCCTGATGCGGGATAAACCATTTAATGTCTGCTAATGTGACGCCGTTGTAATCGACCGCCTCCTGTATTGATTCCATGAAGTATTTAACGGCGACGCGGAAACTGAGGTTGGCCTCAATCATGTTGAGGTAGTGTAATCCTTCATCTACACTTTCATGGGAAATCGGAGTGGTTTTTGAACCGCCGCCGGGCAGTAAAAGATCTTGGCCGTTAGCGCCATCCGTATGGATATGAGTAGATAAAATTTCGGATCCCTTGTTTCCCAGCGTTAAAACCGCGGCTCCGGCACCGTCCCCCCATAAAATGCAGGTACTGCGATCCTTCCAGTTAAGGGTTCGGGTCATAACTTCCGAGGCTACCACCAAGACATGCTTGTAAGTTTTATTTTTAAGATACTGTTCGGCAACATTGAGGCCGAAAATAAAGCCGGAACAAGCCGCCGTCACATCGAAGGTGGTGGCCTGAGGAGCATTCAGCTTGGCCTGCAACCAATTGGCGGCTGACGGACAACAGGTATCCGGCGTGATGGTGGCAAGAATAATAAGATCCAACTCTTGAGCTGTCATCCCGGCCATTTCCAGCGCTTTTACGGAAGCCTCATACCCCAGGTCAGAGGTGGTGATATCCGGATCTGCAATCCTTCTTTCACGCACGCCGGTTCGCTGGGATATCCACTCGTCGGAGGTATCAAGGCCCATTTTTTCTAAGTCAAAATTCGTCAAGATTTTCGGCGGTACATAAGAACCTGTTCCAAGTATTCTAATGGATTCCATCTGCAATTTGCCTCCGCATCAAACATCAGGTTATTTTTAGATCTGCTCCGTGTTCTCAAATACCTAAAAGCGATATCGTCAACGAGGTTGAGAGTGCCCTAAATATAGCGGTCGACCATTTCGGTTATAAATTGTTCCACACCATCTGCTCCATTTTTTTCTTGGATGTCAGAGATGAGGTTTTTGATTTTTTGATAGATCGCGGGATCACGCCCTAGATCATCGGTTGAACGATATGTTCCGCCGCGGCGACCCACCCGGTATACCAGCCGATCGGAATCAGAAAGTTCCTGATATTGTGTGATTTTATTTAGCATCTTTTCTTTGTCTTGGGGCAGCTTTCCGGTGACTTCCTCCAGCAGATTCATGATGTGATCGCTTGTTACCGTGCTGGTGATATTTTCTAAGGTTTCAATAAAGAGTTTCGTCTCTTCCGCCAGCATGTCATCGGTTTGCATGGTGAAGGTGCCGTCCCGCAGCTTTTGGTAAAGCGGCACCCGGCGCGGGACGCGAAGGCTGCGGAGCCTGATAAAATGCGGGTTGATCTGATTAAGTACCTTTGCGGTTTCAATCGTGTGCTCCCGCCACATTTCCTGCCCGCCCAGACCCGGCATCACATATTCGGACAGTTCCATACCGGCCTCTATTACTCTGCGACCGGCCTCAATGTGTTGGGCACCGGTGACCCCTTTTTTCATCAATTTTAGCAGGGGATCATAGCCTGTCTCCAAACCGATATGCACCCGGTCAAGACCGGCTTTCTTTATCTGCTTCAGGGATTCTACCGATTTGCGCACAACCGTCCGGGACCTGGAATATGTGGTAACCCGTGAAATATTGGGAAAGGTCTTTCTGAGAAAATCAAGGACTTCTACCAGATCCTTGGTCTTCATGATCAGATTGTCGGCATCCTGTAAAAAACAGGCGTCGGTTTGATAATAAAGCCAGGCGGCGATACTGCGGTAGTTATCATCGGTGCCGGTTTGATTGAAAACATAGCTGATCACCTGGTCGTTAATCTCGCCGGCACAATCGAGTTTCCAGGACAACGCCTTGATGTCATCTACAATACCTTTGGCTGCAAGGATATCCGCTTTGATTTCCTCGACTGTCCGTAAAGAAAATTTACTTTTTTTGTAGACCGGGCAAAAAAGGCATTGATTCCAGGGACAATTCCGACTGAAGCGCAACAAAAGGCTGCGAGCTTCGTTGGGTGGCCGAATCGGTCCCTGTTCAATACTGAATGCTTCCATCCTTACCCCTTGCTCAAGGCGGCATAATTGAAAAATTATATCGAAAGGTTATCCGGGTAATTACTGTAAATTATTTTTTGCCAAAGATGCTGAATCCATAACACTTCTGCTCTAAAATTAAAAGCGCCCGTCGATATGTTGGCCCGTTAAAGCAATTGTAGTTCGGTGTAATATGATTTCGAAAAATTAACAGATAAAAATCTCCACGGCCACCTTGCTGAGCAACCGCGCCCCTTTTTCAGTGACCAAAAAAACACTTTCGATACCCGCGGCAAATTCATCTTTGAAATTCATTTTAGGCTCCAGCGCAAAAGTCATTCCGGGTTCTAAAAAGTCTTTTTTCCCTTCGGCGATGATGGGTGGTTCTATGAGTTCAAGCCCAATTCCATGACCGATAAAATTTACCTTATAGCCCGGTGGCCCCAGGTATGGTTCTCGATAGCCAAGTACTTCAGCCCTTTTATGGGCATGATCAAATAGTTCACCTGCCGTAATACCGGGCTTTACCTGTTCTAGAACCGAATTATGGATATCGATGACGGCCCGGGAAGCTTTTAAGGCCTTGTCCGGCAGAGCGCCGATGGCAAACATGCGGGTCTCATCCAGATGATATCCGTTGAGGACAGAGGCTAAATCAACCATAATCGGTTCATGGGGAACAAGTCGTTTGTGCCCGCCACCGCATGGAAAAGCAGCCGAAGTGCCTGCCCCACTGGCCGGAGATTCCAGGACCCCCACCTTGCCGCCGTTTTCACCGCTTAAAACATGCCAGGGATAGGCTTCGGTTTGATAATCCCGCGCCCTCAGTTTGGCGGCGTGACCCAATTTTCTGGCAAAGGTTTCAAACATGCCGGCAAACTCCATTTCAGTAAGGCCCGGACGGATAGAGTTTTTCATGTAATCAAAGGTTTTGTACGTCATTTCAGCGGTCTTTTCGATCTGCATAATCTCCCAGTCTGATTTGATTTTACGGACATTCAGGATGTACGGAGAACCGTCAGCAATTTTTTTTACAGTGAAAAGGCGCTGGTAAAAATTAAAGTCGTTCACGGGCACAACGTCCAATTCAAAACCGAGTACATCCGGCAATTTACCGTAAAAATCAGTTATGCGCCCTGGAATTTCTTTGATAGATTTTATCTCGCGTATATGTTCCAAGGGCGATTCATTTCGGGCTCTCGGAAAATATTGCTTGATGAATAAAAGCGGGGGACCGTCTGCCGGCATGTATAAAAAACCGTTTTGAGCGGTGCCGGAGAAATAGAATAGATCCACACGTTGTACAATCACAAGCCCGTCAATACCGTTGGTTTGTAATTGCTTTTGAATTTCTAACTGTCGCCGGCGAATTTCGTCGGCCGGTACTTTAAAAGTATTCATGGATTCTGTGAAAGCTCTTGTCTACAAAATAATTGAGGGAGCAGAGCACTAAAAATTGCCGAATTACAAAAGCAGGCTACATATAACATAATCATATCAATGACAATACAAAATATCATGACAGGTGCGCTGAATTTTGTGGATTTGAGAGGGAAAAGCCAGTGGGCCAGAATGATATTTTTGTTGCCCGGATGGCCGGGACCATGGCGATGTGTCTATTACGGCAGGGATAAGTATATAGCAAGGGGTTGTCTCACAGGGCTGTAACCCCCATTCAATTTCACTTCGTCGAGAACGTTTTTTGGATAATTTTGCCTTTTCCCAACCACTCAGCAACAATTTTCCGGGCTGCATTTAGCGGTGAAATTTTGTGCAGCCAGACTTCCGCAACGAGTTGTTCGATCTTTTCGTCGTCAATAATATGCTGCCATAAAATATCGGAAAGCTCCGTTTCAATCCGCTGCTGCAACTCTTCTTTTATTTGGAACTTTCTGCGTTTTTCCAGATTACCGTTCTGCTGAAGATATCGGTGATGGGTCCAGATTCCTTCATGAAGTTCGTTAATTCCCTTATTCATTAAAGTTGACGTCATAAACACATGTGGCCGCCATTGCAGCCTGGCATGCCGACGATCAAGCATTCCCCGTACCGAGTGCGCTATATTTTCCGCACCCGGACGGTCCGACTTATTGACGACAAAAATATCGGCAATTTCGAGCAGTCCGGCCTTCATAATTTGTATGTGGTCCCCCGACTCCGGGGTCAGGATTACCAAGACCGTGTCGGTCGCCTTGGCGACGTCGAGTTCAGACTGTCCGACGCCTACGGTCTCGATGATAACGATCTGTCTGCCGCTGGCATCTAAAATTCGGGAGGCTTCTTTGGTGGTCCGTGACAATCCGCCCATGGCCCGGCCGGCACTCATGCTGCGAAAGAAATAGTCATACGTTTGCGATTTGGCATTCATGCGGATCCGGTCCCCCAGCAGTGCCCCGCCGCTAAAGGGGCTGCTTGGATCAACCGCAATAACACCAACCCTGTAGCTGCTTTTGCAAAACAGTTTGACCAATTTGTTCACAATGGTGCTTTTGCCGGCGCCCGGGGGTCCTGTCATGCCGATGTAGTAAGCATTGCCCGAATGGGGATACATCTTTTCCAATATATAGGGGGTTTGTTGATCCCCGCGTTCGACCATCGAAATGAGACGCGCCGTAGCTAATTTTTCACCTTGCAGGGATTTTTCGATGAGTGTGTCAATGTCTACCATGATTTTTCGTCTATTCTTCTGGGACATGACCCTAGCTGTCCCTCATGCTGCTTTTGATTCCCTCAATGATGGTTTCCATGGAAGTGTCCGGCAAATACACTTTGTGGATGCCGTGTTCTGCCTCCAGTTTGACAGCGTCTTTGGGCGGCATCACGCCACCCATGAACACCTTCACGTGGCCCATACCTTTTTCTTTGAGCAACTTTACTACTTTGGGTCCCAAGGTCATATGGTTGCCGCTCAGCGTGCTCAGGCCGACCACATCCGCATCTTCTTCAATAGCCGCTTCGACAATTTGTTCGGGGAAGCTGTTTCCGAGATAAACCACTTCCATGCCAGCCTCTTTTAAGAACTCGGACACCAGATATACTCCGCGCCAATGAATATCAAGCCCCAGCTTGGCCATTAAGACCCGGATCCTTCTGTTCATAATTTTTCCAGCCTCCTACACTGGTGGAAGAACATGTAGTTTACTAGAATTGTTTTTTTACTACCTTTAAGGAGAGAAGATACTGGATGCCTTGCCCTGTTGAATCCTGCCTTCGGCAGGGCCACTTGGGGTGGCATTCAACAGGGTGAAGTTTCTGGATACGGGATCATAAAGGATCTAGCCCTTTTTTATCCAGCATCAAGCATCCAGTGACCAGCAGCATCACCAGTCTGGAATACAGATTTGTTCTCACAATTTTCTCATTCTTGGAGTTTGCTCCTCCGGTTTCGGCTTATAACAATTGAAAATTCCACAAACCAAATTCTTCGCGGAATAATTCTTCGATTTCACCCAGCGTGCATAGATTTTTCACCGCCTCCAAGGCATACGGATAGAGATTTTCATCGCTGTGACATTTTTCCCGCAGAATCTTCAAGTGCATTTTCACTTTCTGTTGATTGCGCTCTTTTTTGAGACGCTTCATTTTGGCCTTCTGCCGTGTGTAGGTTTCCGGATATTCAAACACCTCGATGTCGTGGGTTCGGTCTTCCTCGGCTCGCATGAAATTGACACCCGCGATCGGCATCTCGCCGCTTTCAATTTTTTTCTGGTAGGCGGTGTTGTAGTTGCTGATTTCGCGATGCAGCCAACCACTTTCGACGGCCTCCACCAGACCGCCCATTTCCTCAATTTTCTTTATATAAGCCGCTATCCGCTCGGCCATCTCATCGGTCAAATACTCGATATAGTAAGACCCGGCCAGCGGATCTACGGTATTGCAGACACCCGTTTCGGCCTGAATGATCTGCTGGGTGCGGATCGAAATCAGGGCCGCTTCTTCCGTCGGGGCGGAATAAGCTTCATCATAAGAGTCTATATGCAGGGACTGACAGCCACCCAAAACGGCGGCGAGCCCTTGAATTGCGGAGCGGGCGATGTTGTTCAGCGGTTCGGTGGCCGGCAGGGTTACACCGGCGGTCTGCACGTGAAAGCGCATGAGCAGTGATTTTTTGTTTTGGGCCCCGTACCGCTCACTGATGATTTTATACCATACTTTGCGGCTGGCTCGGCATTTGGCGATTTCTTCAAAAAAATCATTATGCAAATCCCAGAAAAAGGACATCCGGGGAGCGAAGTCATCAATACGCATGCCGCGGCGAATCAGCTCATCCGCGGTGGCGATGGCATTGGAGATGGCGATGGCGACTTCGCCCACAGCATCCGTTCCGGCCTCACGTAAGTTGTATCCGTTAAAGCTGATAGGGTTCCAGCGGGGGATATTCTTACAGATCCATTCTATCACGTCACATTGCAGTCGAAATGATGCGCGCGGCCATAACATCTCGGGGGCGCTACCCACACAGGTTTCCATGATGAAGTCGTTCTGGCAGGTCCCGGCCAGATTTTTCCAGGGAATTCCTCTTTGCTCGGCAACCGCGAAATACATGCCCGGGATAACGATACTGGTGCTGGGGAGATGGGTGACGATGGAAGTGCTGATGGTACCCAGATCGATGTCTGCAAAATAGGCGTCCATGTCCCAGATAGAATCAACGGCGGCTCCGCAGGCCCCTACATTGCCTTCGGCCTCAGGGTCGGTGGAATCATAACCGCGGATGGTGGGGAGATCAAAGAGGATGTTCACGCCGGTGGCACCGTGATCCAGCAGATATTTGATCCTCAAATTGCAATCTTCAGGGGCACCCAATCCGGCCAGTTGGCGAACGGTGAAGGGTCTGCCGCGGTACATATTGGGATAGACACCGCGCAAAAACGGCGGCTGTCCCGAAAGTCCGATATCTCGGGTGTAGTCAAGATGTTTAATATCAGCGGGGGTGTGGATAAGTTTAATCGGAATACCGGAATGCGAGAAATAGGCTCCTTCTGTTTGCCGATCCGAATCCCGCAATGAATTGTTGAACCAATCTTGAAAATCTTTTTCGATCTGTTGCAGCTGGGCCTCGCTGAAAAGACAGCCCCCTTCTTTTTTTGCTGTGGACATTATTTCTCCTCTGCAAAATGTATCAGACTTGTTTATTCGAATTCGTTCCTAAATCGATGAAACCGGAACGAAAAGACCTCACGTAAAGCCGCAAAGAATTTTAGTAATCGACCCTCGAAATAAGTAGCTCGCAGGGGCAATGAATTTCAAAGCCTTCAAACTGATCATATCCTGGACGTTCGAAATAAGATCAACTTTGGCTCAATGGTCACAGTTTGTTTTGGTTTATCCAGCATCCCCGCCCGCCTCGCCTGCCCTCGGCCATGAGCCCTTCGGCAGTGAGCTCAGGGTCGAACTACTCGGGCCGAATGGAAGGCGAAGCCGATGGCGGGCAGGCAGCATCCGGAATCCAGCATCTGTAGTTTATCGCCGATATGATGCAGTTACAGTTTGGAATAAATAGCATCCAGCATCGTCAGCAGGTTGTCGATATGATGCAGCTAAGTGCCTAATTATCAGGTACCCGTATCACTCTCATCCCTGCCGAATAATTTCATCATACAGATCCCGCTTGTCAATGATGCGCCGGGCTTTAAATTCCGTTCGTTCCAGGCTGTTGGGCGCCAGCATCTGAACCACAGTTCGCAGCCCCCGGGACTTTAGTTCCGCCTCCAGTTTTTTCTGCAATGTCGGGATAAACTCGGAAGCAACATCCGGTGTGTATTCGGCCTGGACAATCATTTCATCCATGGCCTTATCACGGGTGATGATGATTCGAAATTCGTCTGCTAACCCGTCGATACCGCGGATCGCATCTTCAATGGCGCTGGGGGTTACGTTTTCCCCCCTGACGACAAACATATCGTCTGAACGACCATATATTCCCAGCGGCAATCTGGGGTAGGTACGGCCACAGGGGCAGGGATCGTCAACCCACTTGGACACATCGCCGGCCAGATAGCGGATCATTGGCTGGGAGGTACGCTCCAGGTGGGTGTAAACGGTGACGCCCTCTTGACCGTAGGGGACCCGTTTGTTGGTGCTCAAATCTACGAGTTCAGCAAATACGATATCCTGCCAAAGATGCATTCCTTGTCTGTCGTCGCATTCGCAATTTGACATCCAGGGAGCCATCTCTCCGGTAGAACCCGAATCGATGCAAATTGCGCCATAGATTTCCTCAATTCGTTTCCGGGTGGAGGGGATCCCAGCCCCCGGTTCACCCGAAAAGAAAAGAATTCTGAAATTAAAATCTTTTGCGGGTTCCATTCCCTTTGCTCTGGCCTTTTCGGCCAGATAAAGGGCGTAGGAGGGGGTGCCGTAAAATACAGTGGGTTGGACCTCTTTCATCCATTCCAGGGCTCGGTCGGACTGCCCGGGGACGCCAGCACCAAAGGGAAAGGCTGTGGCGCCAAGCCTTTCGATCCCCGCCAACGCGCCCCAACTCCCCCAGTATAGGCTAAAGAAAGATCCAATAAATACAATGTCCTCCTGACGCATACCAAAACCCCACATGGTCCTGGCATGGGCTTCCGCGATTCGATGCATATCTCCCTTGCTGATACCAAAGGCCGTCGGCTTTCCGGTAGTACCGGAAGTACCCTTCACCCTGGCAAGCTCCTTTGCCGAAACACACAAATTACTGCCAAAAGGTGGGTTTTGCATTTGATCCCGTCGAATGTCTTCTTTGGTAATAATCGGAAAGGCCTCAAAGTCGTTTAAAGAGCGGATATCATCAGGGTTTACGCCGGCTGCGTCCCATTTTTTGTAATAGAAAGAAGAGTGTTTATAGGCATATTCTAACTGAGCCTTGAGTTTCGGGAGAATAATTGTTTGTTCTCTTTTTTCGGGATCCATCGTTTCGATGGTCTCATTCCAATATTTAGCATCCGGAGACGGGTTATAAGATGGATCATAAATCGGTGGCCACTGTTGTCCCATTTTCACACCTCCCGGGCCATTTTTAGTTTGGCTTAATCAAAGCCATCTGTTGTGTTCGTTTTCCTAAATTTTGGAAATATGCCATTCATTTTACTCAATGTAAAGATATTAAAATCCATCGCAGAGAATTGACTTTATGGAGAAGTTGCAATAGTTTTTTATCCCAGCGGGATCTTCGACAGGGGAGGGTGTATGATACTTGATTACAAGGGAATAAAACCCAAAATAGGAAAAAATGTTTTCATCGCACCGACTGCCGTGGTCATCGGCAAGGTGCAAATCATGGACAACGCCAGTATCTGGTACGGTGCGGTAGTCAGAGGGGATCGGGAGCCGATTACCATCGGTAAGAATTCCAACGTCCAGGACAACTGTACCGTGCATACCGACCCCGGGTACCCGGTGGTGATCGGCCGGAACGTCACGATTGCCCACAATGCGATTGTTCATGGCTGTACTATTGAAGAATTGAGCCTGATTGGTATTGGCGCCATTCTCTTGAATGGTGCCCTCATTAAGAAGGGGTCTGTGGTGGGGTCCGGTGCGGTGGTCCGGGAAGGGCAGGAGGTTGGCCCCTATCAACTGGTCGCAGGTGTACCGGCCGCGCTTAAAAAGGAACTTGATGATACAATCCTTGAAAAAAACCTGGAATCTGCCAGAAACTACATGAAACGTGCCGCAGAACATTCGAACGGCAAATCCGTATGAGGACCCCATAAGATATCCTGTTCATCTGTACCGGCAATCCTGTTTGGCCGGTTAGCCGGTTAAGCCCGTTAAGCCCATTCAAAAAGGAATACTATCAGACCTTAAGGTTCAAATGGTAAACGGCCCAACGGGCTCAACGAGCTAAACCTTTTCTACAGTTTGTCAGCTTTTTCAGATAAGTATTCGGACACACCTTCAGCAGTGGGCCTCATGCCAAGCTCACCTTTTTCCCAGCTTGCGGGACAAACCTCGCCATACTCTTCGGTAAACTGCAGGGTATCGACCATCCGCAGCATCTCCTCCACGCTGCGACCCAGCGGCAGGTTGTTGACCACCTGGTGTTGAGAAATTCCCCCTTTGTCGATGAGAAATGAAGCGCGAATGGCAACCCATCCGGACGTTCAACGCGGTTATGGTGTGCAATTATTTCGGTGAGACACACAAATGTAAAATCCAAAGGCCAGAAAAACAGAACCACTTATCTTCATTTGAGATCTGACCACTTAAAATTATCTTCAATGACACCATTGGGCATCACAGCCGGGGCGCTAAAAACGGGTGCTTCTTTGGCAACGAGTACGCTCATCATCAACTCCTTTAAGTGTAGAATTTTGTTTTACACTTGAAGATTTTAAAAAATTAATACAATATAAATCTTTAACTCTATAAATTATAATTAATAAGAGGACTTAATATTCCTGCTGCCATAAAGGGTATAATCACTAAAAAGAACAGCTTCAAAATGACCCTTCTTATTGCCGCATAAGCCCCTGAATTCTGACAAGGTCTTATGAAATTTGATGCAGCTGTTGAATCGATGGGTAGGATTTTAAAATGGAGAACAAAAAGATTTTGGTTGTGGATGATGAGTCCGACATGCGAACTTTTGTCTCGACCGTAGTTGAGACCATGGGCATTGAACCGGATACCGCCCAAGACGGTCCTGAGGCATTTGAGAAAGCCAGATCCAACCCGCCGGCTCTGGTAATCCTGGATGTAATGATGCCAAAAATTGAAGACGGGATCCAAACATATCAGCAATTCAGGACAGATGAAAGGCTCGGCAATATCCCGATCATTATGCTGTCAGCGATTGCACGAAAAACTTTTTTTCACGCCCTCAGTATGTTAAGTCCCCAAAAAGGAGACCAGGTTTCTGAACCTGAAGCCTATATGGAAAAGCCGCCGGACGCATATGAGCTTAACCGGCTGATAAACAATCTCGTGACCGCTAAAAAGTAAATCAGCTGCCCGACTTTGTCTAGATGGCCCCAATCTGACGGGAGCGTGTCAATAAATATTTTTCAGGACATGCGGGGGTCATTCAAAATAATATTTGAACGGTAAAACAATGTCAACGCGCATACATGAAATTCGTAAGAGTCTCGTTTCAAAGCTTATCATCCAGGTAGGCCTGGCCTTAGTATTCTGCCTGTCTGTTTGGGCTTATTTTAATATTAATTACCAGAAAAAAAAGAACATGGAAGACATTATTTCGAGCGCGGATACATTAACGCGCACCATAAAGCTCGGTACCCATTATGCCATGATGCACAACTTAAGAAATGATATTACGTCGATCATAAAAAGTATCGCCAGAGAAAAAAAGCTCGAAAACATACGCATTTACAATAAATTAGGACAGATCAAATTCTCAAATCAAGATTCAGAGCTTGATCAGACAACCAACATAAAAGCTGAGGCATGTTATGTCTGTCACCGGTCGGATCCGCCGTTGTCTCAGCTCAGCTTGCCGGATAGAACGCGTATCTTTTATTCGCCGCAGGGATATCGACTTCTCGGGATACTCTCTCCGATTTACAGCGAACCGGGATGTGCCCTGAATGCCTGCCATGTTCACCCCGCGGATAAGCAAGTACTCGGAGCCTTGGATGTAGTTGTTTCCTTGAAGGAAGCGGATGAAGAAATTATGCTTCTTGAAAAATGGCTGGTGGTTTTTGCGCTATTAGTTTTTCTATCAACATCGGCTATGATCACTTTCTTTTTATTAAGATTTGTCAGGCGACCGATAAAGAAAATCATGGATGAAACGCATCTTATCGCGAATGGGGACTATTCCGCTAAAATTGATGTTGACCAGGATGATGAAATGGGTCAACTGTCTGCAGCCATTAACAAGATGGGTAAAAAGATCGGTGAAAAGGAGGCTGAGCTGAATAAACAGTGGCATGAATATCAGAGCCTCTTCGAACTTGTTCCTTGCTACGTGACGGTTCAGGACCGCAATTATAAACTTGTCAAGTATAATCGAGAATTTTCCGATAAGTTCAGCCCTAGTCCGGGAGATTACTGCTACGCTGCATATAAGGGGCGCAACAAAAAATGTGAGATCTGTCCGGTTGAGAAAACTTTCGAAGATGGCCGGTCTCATTTCAGCGAGGAGAAAGGAGTTCGTAAAGACGGAATCCTGTCGCATTGGATTGTCAAGACCACAGCCATAAAGGATGATGAAGGTCAAGTCGTTGCCGCTATGGAGATGTGTCTTGATTTTACGGAGAAAAAACTGCTTGAAGAGGAACTAAAAAAATCCGAGAAGAAATATTATGCCATTTTTAATAATATACCCAATCCCGTCTTCGTGCTGGCCATGGATACACTGGAGATACTGGACTGCAACGCAAGTGTCAAAGTAGTTTATGGGTATAATAAGGATGAAATCATTCAAAAATCCTTTTTGGACTTGTTTAAAGAAGAAGAAAAAGATCACTATGCCGCATTGCTAAAAAATTCTACAACGATAAACCAGTGTACACAATTAAACAAAAGCGGCGCCAGGCTTTTTGTTAACATAAGAATTTCACCTTCCGAGTATCCGGGAAGAAAAGTATTACTTGTTACAACCAGCGACATTACCAAACGACTTGAAACCGAACAACAGTTGATGCAGGCCGGCAAAATGGCAACCTTGGGAGAAATGGCCACCGGCGTTGCCCATGAGCTTAACCAGCCGCTTTCAGTTATAAAAACCGCCAGTCGCTATTTCATGAAAAAGGTCAAGAAAAAGGAAAAAATCGAAGATGATATTCTGTTTACGATGGCCGACGAGATTGACAGCCATGTTGATAGGGCCACAAATATTATCGGCCACATGCGACAATTCGGCCGGAAGTCAGAATTAAAACTAACAAAGGTACAGGTAAACGATACGCTTAAAAGAGCCCACGACATTCTGGGCCAACAATTAAAGGTCAGAGGAATTGAGGTGATATGGGACCTGGAGTCGAATCTTCCCATGATAATGGCTGAACCCGTTCGCTTGGAACAGGTATTTATAAACTTGTTGATAAACGCAAGGGATGCCATTGAGGAGAGACAGCAATCCCATGAAACGGCTAAAGTTGAAAAGAAGATAACCGTAGAAACCCGATCCAATAAAAATTCGATTATGGTAACCATCAGTGACACCGGTTCGGGTATTCCCAAGGCGCATTTAGACAAAATATTTGAGCCATTTTTTACAACCAAAAAAGTGGGCGAGGGCACCGGCCTCGGCCTTTCGATAAGCTATGGAATTGTTCAGGAATGCAAAGGAACTATCAAAGCTGCAGCCAATGAAGATATTGGTACCAGCTTCATTATGAAATTTCCAAGAGCGGATGAAAACTGATGGAAAAAACAATCTTGCTCGTAGATGATGAAGCGGGCATTCGTAAAGTTCTGAGTATCTCTTTATCTGACATGGGTTACACAGTGCTGACCGCCGAAAATGGCCGTGAGGCGCTGGAGATTTTCAAGAAGGTTAATCCCCCCATCGTACTTACCGATATAAAGATGCCTGAAATTGATGGGATCGAACTATTGCGACTGATCAAACAGGAAAACCGGGAGACTGAAGTCATAATGATTACCGGTCATGGGGATATTGATGTGGCCATCCAAAGCGTTAAATATGAGGCAACCGATTTCGTTACCAAACCGATCAATGATGAAGTATTAGAAATTGCTTTGCAGAGAGCCAATGAAAGAATAGCTATGCGGCAGCAAATCGACCAATATACCCAAAACCTTGAGCAATTGGTTTCCGACAAGAGCCGAAAACTTGTCGAGGCGGAACGGATGGCTGCTGTCGGGCAGACGGTGGCGGGGTTGTCCCATGCCATCAAGAACATCGCCGGGGGCCTCAAGGGAGGCGCGTTTGTGTTGGAAAAAGGTATCGAGTTGAACAATAAAAAATACCTGATGCAAGGTTGGGAAATGATCAAAGGAAATGTCGACAAAATTACCCATCTGTCGCTGGATCTTCTCAATTACACCAAAACCACTGAAATTAATTATCAGCCCTGTCATCCCAACAAGCCGGCCCAGGAAGTTTTCAACCTTATGACATTGCGTGCCAAACAAAACGGTATTGGTCTCAAGTGCCAACTCTGCCCCGATCTGAAGGAGCTTAATTTTGATCCGGAGCTTATCCACCGCTGCCTTCTTAATCTGGTTTCGAATGCGTTGGATGCCTGTGTGGAAAATCATTCCGGTGGTAAAAACAAAGAAGTCCAAATAATTACAGCCACAACCGATGGATGGGGAGTAGAATATCGGGTGACCGATAACTGCTGCGGCATGGATGAAGAAATAAAGGCTAAAGTTTTTCAGGAATTTTTCACTACCAAAGGGGCACAGGGCACCGGTATTGGTTTGATGATCACCAAAAAGATAATCGATGACCATGGGGGCGTGATTGAAGTCGAATCCAAAAAAGGGATCGGTTCCAAATTCGTTATCAGGCTGCCTAAAACACTTGTGTGAGAAGCGGAGCAAAATTTCTGACAGTGATATAAAATATACGTTTATGAACGATATCGTTTTAAAATACAGCCAACTCGGTAAGATTTTCGACTATTTTTCCATGGGAGTAATGATTCTATCCCCGGATCGCAAGATTCTATCCGTGAATCGGTCGGCAGAATTAATCACAGGGTACAAAGCATCAGAGCTTAACGGAAAATATTGCTACCGGATATTTCTGGAGGATTTATGTGGTGGAGATTGTAAATTCTATGAATCGGCGGAACCCGATCTGAAGGCCAAAAGCCAGCGGGCTGAGATAACAGAGCAGCGCCGGGAGAAACGCAGCATCTCAAAAATTGTATCGCCCGTCTATGGATCGGACCAGGAAATACTTGGTTGCATAGAGGTTTTCCAGGACCATTCGGCCCTGAAGGATTTGATCGAGCGCATCGGGCATGATGACCGCCGGTTGAAAATCATACTCGATAATCTGGACACGGGCGTTCTTACTGTTGACTGTGGCGGCTATATCACCTTTTTTAATACAACGGCTGAAACCATTACAGGCTATGGGCGTCGTGAAGTCCTCGGCAAATCCTGCAATACCATATTTGGCAAAGACTCCTATGCGGGCGTGGCATTGTTAACCGAGACGATATCTGATGGCAAGGCGCGCTCGAGCGAAGACGGGGAAATACGGACGCGGCATGGGCAGGCGATACCGATTCGCGCCAATTATATGGCCCTAAAAAATGAAGAGGGCCGCATTGTTGGTGGATTGGCCACTATTTCCGATCTTTCCCTGTTGTATCAATTAGACAGTGCCATAAAAGACCGTTATACATTTTATGACATGGTGGGCAGAGATCCCGCCATGCAGAAGATTTTTGAAACCTTGCCGGTGGTGGCATCAAGCGATGCCACGGTACTCATTGAAGGTTCCACTGGCACCGGGAAAGATGTCTTGGCAAAGGTCATCCATAATGCCAGCTTGCGTTCCAGCAAGCCCCTGGTAAAGGTAAATTGCGCCGCCCTGCCGGACAACCTGCTGGAATCAGAGATGTTTGGATATGTTAAAGGTGCCTTCACAGGGGCTGAAAAAGATAATCCGGGCCGCTTTCAGGAAGCAGATGGCGGCACCATATTTCTCGATGAAATCGGGGATCTTCCGTTGTCGCTGCAGGCCAAACTTTTGCGTGTTTTGGAGGACAAAGAATTTTATCCCTTGGGAAGCAGAAAAACAACAAAGGTGGATGTTCGTATCATTACGGCAACCAATCAACTGTTGGAACGACTCGTCAAAGAAAAGCGGTTTCGTGCAGATCTGTATTACCGTCTGAATGTGATGCGTTTCGAACTGCCCCCTTTAAAAGATAGAAAAGGTGATATTCCGTTACTTGTTTCCCATATACTAAAGCGCTTTTCTGCCACGAGAGTTACGCGAGCTGAAAAATTGTCGGAAGACGCAATGGAGGTTCTTTTGAATTACGATTATCCCGGCAATATTAGAGAGCTTGAAAATATCATCGAGCATGCTTTAATCGTATGCCAGGGGAAAATTATCGAGCGCAAACATCTCCCCGTGCCGTTTCAAGAGATTACCCGCTATCAGGAAGATAACAAATTAGAGCAACTTGATCTTGATCAAGAAATTGAAGCCAGCGAAAAAAAAGTGATAGAGGCCACGCTGAAAAAACACCATTGGGATCGAACGAAAACTGCCAAGGCACTCAACATCAACCGCACGACCCTGTGGCGCAAGATGAAAAAATACAGCATTTCTCTGTGATTATGTGACCGGTATCCAGAAAATGACTTTATATCCAAAAAAATACAGTAAATTGGTTTGATATCGCTTCGGTTTTTACCAAATTGCAACATATGTTTCATAATGTTGCAATAAATATCTTCATCATGTAACAACACCTAAAAATCACGTTCGGTTTGCATTTTGAATAATATATAATTGGAATTATTAAAATAAAATATTATGCTGCGCTCTTTCCTTCTTTTAAATCCCCAAATTTGTTTCCTGTTATGTTGCAAAAAAGAAACATTCTGTTTTCAGAGTTAAACAGAAGATCAACGCAACAATAAATCTAACCCTTTTAAATATTTATAAATCTTAACCCCTTTTCAAAAAATGCCAATTTTGGCACACTTCCTGCTCTTACACGGGCTGCAATTAGTCGTTGGGAAAGTAGCCGCGCTATCAAATCAGTCGTTCCCATACGAACGCAGGTCAAACCGAAATGAACACTATCACACTGAAAACAAACGGATCGATTGAACATGAGGGGAAAATCATGGAATCCGGACCACTTCGGTTTCTTGGATTTCAGATAATCCTTGATGAGGGTTACACATTGCGCAGTTACTTCGAACTGCTGCAAAATTATTCGTTGCTTGCCGAGTTGAATGCCTTCATTCCTGGGTATCATGAGCAGTACAGCGCTTGTCCGCAAAGCGGATGTGTTTGCAATGGCGTTGAATATCTCGAATTCTCTAAAACGGTTGAGATGATCGGTTCGCCGCAAAAACGCCTGGAAATTTATCATTCACTTAAGGGAATCAGCGGCGATGAGAGCGTTGAGATCAAATCCATGCAACTGGCTAACCTATTGGATTTACCCATTAAGCTGGGAAAGCTCAGGCATATCGTATTTGGAGATCGTGTGGACTTATTCGAGTTTGATACGGTGTTTACGATGTTTGAATTTATCGACGGAATTGCGTGGGAGCTCAGTTTCCATAGTACTCCAAATCAGTGTGCCATAAGGAGGTGACATATGTTTTAAAAAATTCTTTTTGCCACCACAGCTTCACCCACGTGCGACAATGCGGCCAAAGTCGCCTTTGATCTAGCAGTGAAATGGGAGGCCAAACTCTATGTCTTTCACGTACTTGGCTATCCTACCCGGGGTTACAGCCCTTTCATCGTGGACACACGAACAGGAGAAGTCGAGGAACGGGATCCAGATTATATCGAGTGGGTGAAAGAGGAGATAAAAAATACTTATGCCTCTTTGCTGGCGGATAGCACAAACACAGTCATCGAGGCTACCATCGGCGTTCCCCACAGGGAAATCCTCCGATTGGCGCGAAGAGAAGATGTAGATCTCATTATCATGGGATCCCATACCAGGGATGAAGACATCGGTGCCGCAAGATACCGGCATATCGTTGGAAGCACCATGCAGAGAGTGGCCAAAGCAGCGCGTTGCCCGGTGGTCATCATCAGCAGACCCTGCACCACCTGCTGGAAGTTATTTTCAAATATCATTTTCGGAACCGATTTTTCAAAAGCAGCAGATTCGGCCTATCTCTTTGCCTATAAACTTGCCAAAGAGGTAGGCGCCAAGCTGCACCTGTTTCACGCGTGCGACATCAATCCGAATGGTCTTGGAGTGGTCAAGTCTCAGGAAGAGATTGAAAAAATGATCGAGAATGCCAGAGAAAAAATGCAGCGGCAATATATCGCCAAGATGAATGGTTTCGACAATTATGAAGTCGAAGTTCGGGAAGGAACGCCATATGTTGAAATATTGAAATTTGCACGTGAAAAACTTGGCGACCTCATTGTCATGGCGCATCACACCAGAGAAATCGATCCCGATAAAGCCTTGCTCGGCAGCACGGTGGAACAGGTGGTCCTGCGGGCTGCATGTCCGGTTGCCAGTGTGAATCATCCTGACAAAGTGGCTATGGAAGATTAATCGGCGCGGGTACTCATCGTTCAAAATGATGAGGTTTCTCTATGAAAAAGAATAAGATTCTTGTCGTAGATGATGAGCTGGATATGAGAATCTTTATCTCCACCCTGCTGGAGACAAGCGGGTATGAACCTATAATGACGAGCAACGGAAAAGACGGCATCCGGCAGGCCAGAACCAGATTACCGGATATCATTATACTGGACGTCATGATGCCCGGCGAAGGTGGAGTTCAAATGTACCGTCAGCTAAAGACGGATGCAATTCTCAAAAATATCCCGGTAATCATGCTTTCAGCCGTGGCCGAGAAAACATTTTCGCATTATTTGAAGATGTTGAACGTACGGCTGGAAAATCCCGTACCGGATCCCGAGGCTTATATGGAAAAGCCGCCGGAAGCCGATGAGTTGCTGAAGATTACGGAAAGCCTCATCAGGCGTAAATCAGGTTAACAGAGCAATTAAAAGGCAGAGAAGAGGAGAAGGGCCTATGCATTATTCGAGCGAATGGGATTGGGAGGTCGGAGAGAAGTCGGTTGCTGATATCAACCAATGGAAAACCAAATTCAACTGGATCGAAGAGCCCCATGCCAGCCCCAATGGAGAGCAGGTGGCGGCAATCGTCAACTTGTCAGAGGGAGAATTTAATGTGTGTGTCAACGGGCAGCTCTGGCAAAATGTCTTTGATAAAATTTGGTATCTCAGGTTTGCACCGGACGGTCGCCTGACCGCTCTGGTGTCAGAAATGGGTGAATGGACCGTTGCGGTTGACGGGGTTGCTTGGGAAAACAAGTTCGGATACGTTTGGGACACCCGGTTCAGCCAGGACGGCCGCAATATTGTCGTTGCCGTTCAGCAGGACATGCAATACTGCCTGGCTCGCAACGGTAAACCCTGGGAGAACACCTACCAAAATTTGACATGTATGGCCATCAGTCCTGACGGAAAAAGAACCGCAGCTTCCGTTCAAACGTCGCCGCTGACTGAAGGAGATATATTCACATTCCAGCAGGGCATCTATACAGCCGCGGTAGATGGTGCCGCTTGGGATAAAAACTTTGTCAATGTGTGGAATATGGCGTTTAGTCCTGACGGCCAAAGCGTGGCGGCTGAGGTCCGGCTGAATTTGTATGATTATACCATTGCGGTGAACGGAGAGCCCTGGGGCCACACCTTTGACTGCGTCTGGGAACCGATTTTTCACCCGGACAACGGTGGCGTGTTTGCTCCGGTCAGGGCCGGGGGAAAGTGGACCCTGGCTAAAGACGGAGATCCTGTTTGGGACCGTAAATTTGTGCAGCTATGGCATCAGATGTTCAGTCCGGACGGCAAAAAAATGGCTGCGGTCGTAGCACCGAAATATGGCAAATGGACCATGGCTGTTGAGGGCAGACCCTGGTCGATTGCCTTTGATGAGATGATTTCTGAGGCGATTTTCAGTCCCGACAGCACTCGACTCGCTGCAGTCGGTAAAAGCAATGGCAAATATTCTGTAGCTGTCGACGGCACCCTATGGAAGAATAGCTTTGACATGGTATGGAAACCGGTTTTCAGCCCGGACAGCCGGCATGTGGCGGCAAAAGTGGAAAATGAGGGCAGATATACCATCGCAGTGGACGACCGTATCTGGAAAGAAAGCTATGAAGCAGTCTGGGACCCTGTTTTCAGCCCGGAAGGAGATAGGCTACTTCTGCGGACACTTGATAACGGTAATTATGTCAGGCGGATAATTCCTTTGAATAAATTGACACGCTGAAGGGGGTAAAATGAACAGTTTATATAATTTTGTCAGCGGACCACTGGCCTGGATGGCGTTTATCATCTTTTTTGGAGGGTGTCTCTTTCGAATCATCAGCATTTTGGCACTGGTCCACAAAAAAGAAAAGTTTATCTACACTTATATGAGCTGGAAGTACAGTTTTCGGTCAATAATGCACTGGATCATACCGTTTGCCACCGTAAACTGGCGAAAACACCCGGTATTGACATTGGTGACCTTTGCATTTCATATTTGCCTTATTATTACGCCGATTTTTTTATTGTCCCACATCATTTTGTGGGATGAGTCCTGGAACGTGAGCTGGTGGTCCTTGCCCGATAGTTTAGTGCAGGTGATGACGCTGATCGTTATCGGCAGCTGCGTTTTCTTTTTGATTCGCCGGCTGATAGCACCGGAAGTCCAATATGTGACTTCTGCATCCGACTATATTATACTGGCAATTGTCGCTGCCCCCTTTATTACCGGCTTTATGGCCTATTACCAATGGTTTGGTTATCAATTTTTTACAATATTACATATATTCTCCGGTGAAGTTATGCTTGTGGCCATACCATTTACGCGATTAAGCCATATGCTCTTTTCACCGTTCACTAGAGCATATATGGGTTCGGAATTTGGCGGTGTCAGGCACGCCAGGGACTGGTAAGGATCAATTTAGAGATTCAGGACACGGGATCAAGAAATTAAAATTGAAAATTTCAGGAATGAAGAAATTGAGGGATTCACCCGAATGGAATAGTGTCATGTTGCATGGTAAATCTCAATCTTTGTTTGTCACCCCTAAACCTATTTAGCATTAGGCTAATTACAATTGGAGTGCTTATTATGGCAGAACCTGCAAAAAAAGTAGAAGAAAAGAAGGTAATTGATGAGGGACTGGAGAAAGGAACAGATAGGTTAACCCCGGACCGTATCGAAAAAGTGATTAAGCAGGTGTTAGAAGGTGAGTCTGGTGCACGCCTTAAAGCCTATGTGGATACCTGTATTCACTGCGGTCTTTGTTCCGAAGCTTGTCATTATTATCTTTCCCACGACAATGATCCCCGCTGGTCACCGGTGGGCAAGGTTAAACAGACCCTGTGGGAAATGCTGAAGAAAAAGGGACGCGTCAGCGCGGACTTTATTAGAACAACCGCCGAAATAGCGTCAACGGAATGTAATCTCTGCAAACGCTGTGCCATGTATTGCCCCTTTGGAATAGATATTGCCTACCTGATGCTCATCGTGCGGCGGATCTGTCACCGCTTGGGGGTGACACCGCTTTATATTCAAGACACGGCTCACAGCCATTCCGTAACAATGAATCAGATGTGGGTCAAAGGGGATGAGTGGCCCGATACGCTGCAATGGCAGGAAGAAGAAGCACAAGCTGAAATACCAACTTTGAGAATCCCCCTCGAAAAGGAAGGCGCGGATATAATGTACTCTGTTATCGGTCCGGGGCCTAAATTTCAAGCGCAGTTAATTTATCAGGCGGCTGTAATCATGAATATTGCCGGGCTGGACTGGACGATGCCTGCCACTCCCGGCTGGGACAATAGTGATATGGCTATGTTCACGGGGGACAATGAAATCATGGGTCGAATCAAAAGGACCCATTTCGAGACGGCGGCCAGACTCAAGGTGAAAAGAATCGTAATGGGAGAATGCGGCCATGCCTTTCGCTCGATACAAGACGTGGGCAACCGTTGGCTGGGCTGGCGGATGCCACCCATTCCCATTGCTCATGCCATTGAATTTTATTATGAATTGTTAAAAGAGGGAAAAATTCGGGTCGCAAAAAAATATGCTGAAACTGTAACGTTCCAAGATCCCTGCAACGTGGTTAGGGGGGCTGGATTGCATGAAAAAGCAAGAGATGTGGTGAATCAGATTTGCGAAAATTTTATCGAGATGCATCCCAACCGGGAACACAATTACTGCTGTTGTGCCGGGGGTGGGGTTATTAATTGTGGTCCCCCCTACAAATTGAAACGCATGAAGAGCAATCGCATTAAGGCAGAACAATTGTTTGCAGTGAAATCAAGAGGAGCCAAAACTCTCATTGCCCCATGTCACAACTGTCACAGCGGCCTGGAGGACATCAATCATCACTACGAGCTGGGAATGGATATTAAGTTTCTGGGCGATATCTTATACGAGGTCATGGAGAAACCGGAATCATAGCTAGGAGATATAACATGGATAAAAGGATTTTATTTTTGATTGCAGTCGTGTTATTTTCAGGAATAGCGGTTATATCGGGATACCCACAGGAAGAGATGGAATTTCTAGACAACAGTGTCTTTGATAAGCCGGTGCGGACACCCTCGGTATTCCGACACGAAGAACACAATGAAACGGCCGCAATTGAGGAGTGTAATGAATGCCACCACATTTATGAAAACGGAAAAAAAATGGACGACGAATCCTCTGAAGATCAGAGATGTTCGGATTGCCATGACAAAAAGGACTCCGGCAACAAGTTAGCTTTGCGTAAGGCATTCCATAAAAATTGTAAAGGATGCCATATCCAACAAAATAAGGGGCCGGTTATGTGTGGTGAATGTCACCGAAGATAAGAAATGGAAATCGCACATTCCAAATCCCTTACGAGAGGTAGACTAGACTTTTATCGACAAAGCAATTTTAACAATAATTTTTCAAGCATGGAGAACTCCTTCGTCTTGAGACATGGTTGCTGCATGATAAAATTCGATTATCAAGAAACTAAATCATAGGAGAGGCCCATTATGACAAAGAAGATTCTGATTGTTGAAGACGATCCCATAATGATTAAGTACCTCGAAAGCCTTTTCCAGGACAACGGTTACGACACCTGCAGTGCCACAGATGGGGTAGAGGCGCTGGAAGTGTTGAAAAAAGAAAAACCGGATTTGATTACGCTCGACCTTCAGATGCCGGAGGAATGGGGGCCGAGATTTTACCGAAAAATGATGAAAGACAAAAAATTAAAAAATACACCTGTGATCGTTGTCAGTGCAATCGATGGTGACCACGCCATAAAAAATGCGGTGGCTTTCGTCCGCAAGCCTTTTGATCCGGAAAAACTTATCGGAATTGTCAAAGGCGCGATCGGGTAGGAAAAATGACGTCAAAAGACCTTGCTTTCATGACTATTTTGGTTTGATACATTTTTTACTGCCAGCCGTTTATGAAAACGAAATTACTGCTAGTCGATGACGAAGAAGGCATTCGAAAAGTTCTGGGTATTGCACTATCCGAGATCGGGTATATGGTGTTTACCGCAGAAAACGGTGAAGAAGCTCTCAAAATCTTCCGCAAAGAAACCCCCCCAATTGTTCTTACCGATATAAAGATGCCGGGCATGGACGGCATTGAACTTCTTCGAACAATAAAACGTGAAAATCCCGATACAGAAGTAATTATGATCACCGGCCACGGCGATATGGATCTGGCCATAGAGAGTCTCAAGTATCAGGCCGTTGATTTTGTCACCAAACCCATCAATGATGATGTTCTCGAAATTGCACTGAACAGGGCCCATGATAAGATTATCACGCGCCAGAAATTAAGGGACTACACCGAAAATCTTGAAGCCCTGGTACAAGAAAAATCTGCCAAGCTGATTGAGCTCGAAAGGCAGGCCGCAGTGGGTCAGGCTGTTGAAGGACTGTCTTCGGCGATAAGGAACATTGCAGGTGATCTCCAAGACGGCATCACCTATTTTAACGAAATGCCCTGCTTTGTCTCAATTCACAATCCTGATTTAAAGATTGTCGCAATCAATCAACTTTTCAAGGATCGCTTGGGTGATATGGTGGGTCGCGACAGCCGGAAAATATTTAAGCCAAAAAAAAAGATTCGGCCTGAGTGTCCGGCAGAGGTGACGTTTAAAACCGGAAAAGGACAGCGCAGTAAAGCCACGGTTGAAGATCTTAGCGGCAGAGAGGTGCCGGTCATGGTTCATACGGCACCCATTCGAAATCGGGACGGTGCGGTTGAGCTGGTCGTTGAGATATCCGTTGATATCCGGGAGGTAAATCGTCTCCGCGAAGAATTGCGCAGCACACAGCAAAGATATCAACAACTTTTCGATGAGGTACCCTGCTATATTTCTGTGCAGGACAAAAAATTTAGACTCACCGCAACCAACAAACGATTCAAAGAGGATTTTGACGATAAAACAGGAGCACCTTGTTACGAAGTTTACCGACACCGCAATGAGCCGTGCCAGGACTGCCCGGTTGCCAAAACTTTTGAAGATGGTCAGTCTCACCAGGCAGAAAAGGTCGTAACCTCGAAAGCCGGAGAGCAGTACAATGTTCTTATCGGGACCGCTCCCATTCGGAATGCCTCCGGTAAGATCACTCAGGTTATGGAGTTGTCTACAAACATAACTCAGATCCGCCAGTTACAGGATCATCTTTCGTCATTGGGCTTGAAGATAAGCTCCATATCACACGGCATAAAGAGTCTACTGGCAGGGCTTGACGCTGGAATGTATCTTGTTGATACAGGATTCACCAAGGAAGATCAGGTCCGCGTCAAGGAGGGTTGGGAAATTGTAAGAATCATCGCCGATCGCATCAGAAAATTGGTTCTCGACATACTTTATTTTGCAAAAGAGCGAGATCTAAATTGGGAGCAAGTGGATATTTCAGGCTTTGTTCGCGAAGTGGTATCAACATTTGAACCCAAGGTGCTAACTAAAGATGTAGAATTTGTATACGACTTTGACGCATCAATCAGCAAAATTGAAGCTGATTCCGGCGCTGTGCGCTCGGCACTTATCAACATACTGGAGAATGCCCTGGATGCATGTCTCGAAGATAAATCCAAAAAAAAGCCAAAAATCTCTTTGAGGGTACAACAGGATAATGATTATCTCGTTTTCGAGGTACGCGACAACGGGGTTGGTATGGACAGAGAGACAAAGGAAAATTTATTCACACTTTTTTTCTCATCAAAGGGAGCCAAGGGCACCGGATTGGGTCTTTTTATTGCCAACCAGATTATCCAGCAACACGGAGGTTCGATAACAGTGGATTCTACCCCTGGTAAGGGGTCCCATTTCAGTATCAGAATGCCGAAGACTAGCCCTAAATCAGTTAAGCGGCAGAATTCACCTGACTAACCGACATTTATAGACGATCTCTCTTCAAAACATGCAATAATGTCCGGGATACTGGCGGCTGCAAAAGAAATTGAGCTGCTTGAGCAATACAGCCATCTACAATGCGAAGTCAGCCTGATTTGAAGGATAATCGGTTTTAACCCGGCGCTCAGCTTTTGCGAATTTTAACCCCTGATCGATGTGATTGGGCAAGTTTTTGATGATCACGGATTGTCAGGTACTTTATTGATTGAAGATTTATTGTGGTTTGCGATTTTTTTCTGAATATGAGAACCAAAACGGATGAAGGCCTTTAAGCCTTTAAAGAAGAAAAAGCCTATATAAGCGATACCAATGAGGATCCATATTTTGTTGTTATGCCAGATTCGTTTCACTTTTTAATATAAACAGGTTTATTGATATTGATTTCGATTGGAGCGGAGAGCAGGGTCTGAACCAGCGGTCTCGACTGGGCAAGGCCGCATGTAATTAATAAGTTATGCCCGTGCTTCGGTTTGGGCGAAAAGATAAGAGGAGATACTTTACTTAAATAGCTAGGCTGTTTTTATATTTCCCAATGAAATTCAGATTAATGAATTGTTTGATTATGGTACTAAGGTTTTTGTGAAACACCTCCTGACCGAAGGGATGGACAGTGTCGAGATCGTCGGTGTCAATAAAGATTTGATGTGCATTGGTGCCATGGGCTATCAATGCATTTAACAATTCGTGTGCAGAACTTCCATCGAAATCACCATACAATTTCATATGAAGGCTGTTTTTGGTACGATGATAAAAAAATTGAAAATTAGATGCCACCGCGCCCCCGCTCTTCTGGAATTAAGCTATTTTAAAAACTTCGAAATTTTTAAATCCCATAGAAAAACACTGGACCACTTACTTACCATTACCCATTCATCCCTCCTTTCGACTTTTGCTCTTCGTTCTTTCAGATGCCTTCTATCGAATCCTTTGTAAAAGAAACGATTGAGGCTAAACCGTCTGCGTCTATCTTTTCCGGAACGCCTGTCCACAGAGGAACGTTCGGCCATCAACATCGCTGGCCTCCCCAATAAGTTTGTTAAGCTATCCTTTGTTTTATTTATATCAGATAATTATTACATATAATCGATTTTCCTATTTGACCTTGCAAAATTTATGCAAAATCAATTATTTAGGTATAATTTACGAAATTTATAAAAATATTGAAGGCTTAGCAAGTTTAGAAAGAACGTTGTGAAACCGTATTGTGAAAAATATTATTCAAAAAAGTATGTAATTTATTTCACACTAGAAGAAACAGGTGAGCCAAGTGTAACTCAGAAGTGACAGGACAGCGAAGACAGCCCCGGCCGGAACCGACAGCTTAATCATGGGGAAAAACTTTGATGCAACTCATATACGGCCAAAGCAAGTGTAAAGCAACACCGGAAAACCGTAATTTCTGCCGATATAAATTGATAGCTCCTATTTATAGACGCGCTGTAATATAGTAGTGAGTTCAGCAATCAGGTTTATGCATATCCCATCTGGATATCACAGACTTTTAGGGAGGGCTGATTTTTCCGATCTGTTGGAGTGATCAAAACATTTTGAAAGCTCAAAAAACCTTTGATCTATTATGTATATCTTAACTCCGGTCTATTAGAATTTTAGAAAAAAAGTATAACCAGTTGACAAAGCCAACAACCCATGCTTGGACCCAGAATAGCCACGATTCATCGTACAGATCAACTTGAATCAAGGGAAGGAAAATCTTTAAAATACCAAAAAAAATACCAGCCATAATGACAGCAATCGGCGGACTAATGATGACCCAAACTATAGGATTATAGCTCAGAGGTTGCCTTATTCTAATGTTTGGAAGTTGTAAGTACATTCTAACAAGACAACCAACCAATCCCATTAACAAAACAGTATAGGGAATTTTGAAACTGTGAAGCATTATAGCATCAGTAATATTAAGTAAAATAAAACTGGCAAGTGCAATTAGAGTATATGAAAATATAACTATTGAAATATTTCGCTGCATTCGTAAGGAAGGTTCTTCAATATCTTCCGAGATTGTCAACAATTCCTGTTCAATCTCAGACAAGTTCCTGCTTTCGTGTACTTTTTCCCTCATCTGCAAAAGTTTGTGGAGATTTTTTATTCCCTGTCTATCTATTCTCTGATTTTTTATTTTTTTTCTATATTTATCTATCGTATGAATAATCTCTTGCCGATAGGCAGATCTTACCTTACTGCGCACGCCGTGAATTGGGTCGATTAGATTTTCATCGTTTACAAAATTATCGGTATGAAAAAAAGGTATCGTTTTATTTTGATCCTTTCTGGTAATTAATTCGTTAATTTGACCGTACTCAACAAGCTCCTTGTCGTAGATAGCCCTTTTGTTTTCATCTATTAGAGTCAAAAACGCCTTTTCAATGACCTTCAAAATGTTATCTCTTTCGTCTTTTGAGAACAAAGAATAGGTGGCCAGGGAGTCTTCGCTATAAATTGACAGAGCGTCCCTATAGGCCCGTTTGATTTCGATAAAAGATGCATTTACAGGTATTTTAAGAATTTCGTAATAATTTAAATTATCTAAGCTTTTCATGATATTTGTGATGTCAACGATGCTGATTTCCTGACTTTTGTTATCTCGTCAGCAATTTTTTTCAAATCGATTGAAGGTGCTGTATAAGGGTATTTAAGGACAAAAAGTTTTTTCAAAAGAACTGTGTCATAAATTCTCTCATCATAACTGATATTTCCAAGAAACTGAAAATTGGAATAAAAATGCTGGTTACACACGGTTTCAATCTTTTCACCAAGCTTTGGATCTAAATTTTTACGAAATAAATTTATAATAAATTTGAATCTCAATTCGCTTAATTTCTCTTTCAAAAACTTTTCTCTATCGGGGTCATACTTTAGAACAATTTTAATAATATCATGTGATTTTATTACTGCATTATTTGGGTCTGCAGCAGCGTTTTTGACCGCAAAGTTAAAAGCGTGTTGTTTGACAATCTGTTTCAATTTCCTTAGATAAACCGCCTTAATGAAACGAAAGGAATTTTCGACTGAGGTGGGTTCATGTGTTAAGATAAGAATCCCTTTATTCGAAGTTAAGAAAAAATCAAGTGTGTTAAAGTTTGTTCCGCTACCCAAATCCAGCAATATGTAATCGAACGGAAGCTTTCGTATGGCGTTTATTATTTTCTGTTTCTGTGTGTAAAAAAGGTTTGCTATCTCTATAGAGCAATGCAACGAGCTGATAATAAAAAGATCCGGCACATTCGTTGGAAAAGCCACATGTTCAAGCTTTTTCACCTTTTTATTTAAAAAGCTATCTATTCCTCTTTTCGGATTTTTAATCCCCAAAAAAGTATGAAGATTTGAGGCGCCCAAGTCTAAATCAACCAAAACGACCTTCTTCCCGCAATTTGCGAACATTACCCCAAGGCTGGCCGCGATAAAACTTTTTCCAACACCTCCTTTGCCACCACCTATTGGATATATCTCTGGCATCGGAAGATTTACTCCTGATTGTTATAGGCTCTTTAAAACAGTGTGAGTGGGACACACATCCGCATGTGAGCCTCTCGACTCATGCGGCTGATGTCAGCCATTCTCTTAAAACCTTACCGTCTCAAGACGACGCAGTAAACAGGTTGCCCTTGAACTTATACGGGTGTAGAGACAGCCACCAGTTATGACGCCGTCTTTATGTTTTCGACAACTCATTGGATGGTTCGCTTCCACTAGCCTCTCTGGTCCACAACTGATCCTGTCTGGCGGGACCCTTTCCTCAACGCTCATCACCGTGGCCTTTGACCACAGCAGCTTGAGGTATTTTGAAGCCTGCCCCTGCAAGCCGACTCCAAGGGGTCAAACCCTCATCTCCCGTGCAGTTGGGCATGCTTTATGAAAAAGTGTGCCCGTGGTGCACTATATTAAGAGATTCTAATTTATTAGAATCGATGAAAATATTGCGGATACCAAATAGATACATGGAACTTATCGCAGAGTTGGGTTTAGAGTCAAACCATGGTCTCAAAAAATGCTGCCTCCGACAAATAAATGGGGCAAAACAATCTGATCGGATTCACCCTTATGGGGTGGGATTTCAAACGGATATCCAAAAAGAATTTTGGAACTGATATATACCGAATTGTTGGAGATACAACAACATTTGACTCTTCTTGATATCTACTGTTTCAATTTTATATCTGTACTAACTTTATTTTAGCCCCGCCTTGCGCAATGCATCCATGAAGCGCTCCATGCCTTCCCGATCTTTCCAGGGCATGTTCTTGAAATGACGTTCGACGGTGAAGTTCGGATCCAACCTGAGAACTTCTGCCGCAGCTTCACGGGCTTTATCATCATTTCCTACTGTCGCATAAATGGCGGCCATGTTTCTGAAGTTAGTAATATCATCAGGATCGATATGGAGCGCTTTCTTGGAGGCAGCAATAGCCTCTTCGTAGCGTCCAGTGAACCAATAAAATAGGCCCAAGTTTCTAAAATAAACTGGCGTAGGGAACGGATTGAGACGACCCATTTTCTCCCACATTTGGATGGCTTCCTCATATCTGCCTGCGGTGAAGAAAGCCCCAGCCAGGTGTCCTATAGCATAAGCATCATTTGGATTGATCTCCACTGCACGTCGGCGTAACGCGATGACCTTTTCGATATCACTATGAATCATACTCAAAACAATAAGGTTGCTGCTGTTGCTCTCATCCAGGGCGAACGCCTTTTCAGCGTACTCGGTGCCCAATTGCAAAGACTTGCCAGAATCTTGGCTCCACCCTCGCGTATAATCCCAAAAATGGGTACTAGCAAGCCCTCGGTATGCGCCCGAGAAGTTCGGGTCCAATCTAACGGCTTCTTCATACAGTTGCCGGGCCTTGAACATGTCCTCTCGATTGGTTCGCAGTCTATACATCTCTGCTTCCAAATATTTCTCGTACGCTTTCAGATTATTGGTTTCCTTCCGCAACAAGCGTGCATGCTCACCATCAGTCAGTTTGACCTGGGTCTCAACGAGCACATTCATGGCAATTTTGTCTTGCACATCCAGCAAATCATCCATCTTGAGGTCATACCGTTCGGACCACAAATGATGACCTTTCAGGGCATCGACCAGCTGGACAGTCACCCGAAGTTTTTCACCGGACTTCTGCACACGGCCTTCCAGCACATACTGCACTCCGAACTCCTCTGCCACCTGTCTGACTTTCACGGGTTTCCCTTTGTAGGCAAAAGTAGAGTTCCTGGAGATGACGAACATTTTGGGTACTTTTGAAAGCGTACTGATGATGGCCTCGCTGATACCGTCACTGAGATACTCCTGGTCGGGATCATTACTTAGGTTCTCAAATGGGAGCACGGCAATGGAGGGTTTATCGGGCAATTCAAATGCCATCTTCTCCACAGAAGCAAAATCTCTTGCCGAGGTTCGAGCGTAAAATTGCCACATTCCCACAGCTACTGCCAACGCAACCACCGCAGCAATCCCAATGATTATTAGCATTTGCTTCATTGGAAACCGGTTTTCTTTTTCCGGCTTTCCTGAAACCGTCACTCTCGGATCCAACAAAACCCGATATGCCCCCACTGGTTTGGCAATATTTTTTACCGTATGATCGCCTATAAAATCATACCCATAAGGCAGCTTGCTTTCAATATGATCAAAAGCCGTCTTGGAGATGCAGATAC
>CP070652.1:4761479-4811769 GCA_020354645.1 Deltaproteobacteria bacterium | reverse complement strand
GTTTTTGCGAGCGCCATTGAGCATTTTGGGATCAAGACGCCGGCTGCAGCGGGGCGTTAAATCCGCCACAGGCGGATGAAAATCAAAAGCTGTCTGAGTCCCGAGCGTAAGCGAGGTCGAGTTCTTTTGATTTAGCCCCGCAAGGCTGGCGTCCCCAAAATGGTCGCCGGCGTGAGCAAAAGGCTTTCAAACCGTTACAAGACTCTATGAACCTATTTCTGGGACTTCACCTTCCCAGTTACACTTAACTGTTCAATAAAAAAAACCCTCATGGTGTTACATGAGGGTTTTATATAACAAATAGGCAGATTATGATGTTACATCATGCCGCCCATGCCGCCCATGCCGCCGGCGCCCATTCCCGGTGCGCCTCCCGGCATGCCTTCCGGTTTTTCTTCTGGTTTTTCGGCAACCATGGCCTGGGTGGTCAACATCAACGAAGCAACACTGCCGGCATTTTGCAGTGCCAGACGAACCACCTTGGTGGGATCGATAACACCTGCTTTCATCAGGTCTTCATAGGTATCCGTTTCGGCATTGTAACCAAAGGGACCCTCGCCGTTTTTAACCTTATCGATGACCACAGAGCCCTCGTGTCCGGCATTGTTGGCGATTTGCCGCAGCGGTTCTTCGATGGCCCGCATAATGACTTTTACGCCCAGTTTCTGATCAGCCTTTATCCGCAGTTTTTCCAGGGCCGGCAGGCAGCGAACCAGTGCCACCCCGCCGCCCGGTACGATACCTTCTTCAACGGCGGCACGGGTAGCGTTCAAGGCATCTTCTACCCGGGCTTTTTTCTCTTTCATTTCGGTTTCGGTGGCCGCACCCACATTGATGACCGCTACGCCGCCGATGAGTTTGGCCAGGCGCTCTTGAAGTTTTTCGCGGTCGTAGTCTGAGGTGGTCTCGTCGATCTGGGAGCGAATCTGTTTGACGCGACCCTCTAGTGCAGAACGAGATCCGGCGCCATCAACGATGGTGGTGTTATCCTTGTCAATGGATATGCGTTTTGATTTGCCGAGATCATTGACCGTAAGATTCTCCAGTTTGATTCCCAGGTCCTCAGAGACGACCTGGCCGCCGGTCAGAATGGCGATGTCTTCCAGCATGGCCTTGCGTCGGTCGCCAAAACCGGGCGCCTTGACGGCGGCCACGTTCAGCGTACCCCTTAATTTGTTGACCACAAGGGTGGCCAGGGCTTCGCCGTCCACATCTTCGGCGATGATCACAAGCGGTTTTCCCATTTTAGCGACCTGCTCGAGTATGGGCAGGAGATCTTTCATGTTGCTGATTTTTTTCTCGTTAATCAGAAGGTAGGGGTCTTCAAGTGAAACGACCATTTTCTCCGGATCGGTCACAAAATAGGGGGACAGGTATCCGCGATCGAACTGCATACCTTCGACAACTTCAAGGGTGGTTTCCATACTTTTGGCTTCTTCCACGGTGATAACACCTTCTTTGCCCACCTTGTTCATGGCCTCTGCAATGATGTTGCCGATGGTTTCGTCGTTGTTTGCAGAGATGGTACCCACCTGCGCGATTTCACGCTGATCTTTGGTGGGTTTGCTCAGGTTTTGAAGTTCCTTGACAGCCACTTCGACAGCCGCATCAACCCCTCGTTTTATGGCCATGGGATTATTGCCGGCTGCCACCAGCTTTTGCCCTTCTTCGTAAATAGATCTCGCCAGAACGGTCGCGGTAGTTGTGCCGTCACCGGCCATATCACTCGTCTTGCTGGCCACTTCCTTAACCATCTGGGCGCCCATATTTTCAAACTTGTCTTCCAGTTCGATTTCCTTGGCCACGGTCACGCCGTCTTTTGTTACCGTCGGGGATCCCCAGGATTTATCGAGAACAACGTTTCTTCCCTTCGGACCCAGTGTTACTACCACAGCATCTGCAAGCGTTTTAACCCCGCTCAGCATGGCCTCACGGGCTTTCATATCGTACTTAATTATTTTAGCCATCTGTTGTATCCTCCTTTATCATTCAATTACGCCAAGGACGTCGTCTTCACGCATTATCAAATATTCTTCACCTTCAATCTTTACCTCTGTGCCTGAATATTTACCAAATAAGATTCGATCACCTTTTTTGATTTCAGGTGCAATACGCTTACCGTCCTCACCAATCTTACCCTTCCCGACAGATATGACTTTACCCTCCGCGGGTTTTTCTTTGGCGGTATCCGGAATAATGATGCCACCTTTGGTTGTTGTCTCTTCTTCAACGCGTTGTACCAAAATTCGATCCTGTAACGGTCTGAGTTTCATGATTCAAAGTCTCCTTTTAAAAATCATATAATTTTTAGGTAAAATCTTTTAACAATCTCTTTCAATCGAAAGCCGATAGCTAATCTTACAAACCAGATTCGATCTCACCCCCTTTCACCAGGCCAAAGTCTTGTAATTATTGCAAACATTTATACCCAAAAACTTCAAAGTACCTTAATTTGTTGATTATAATAATCACACATTTTTGTTTGTAAAGAGAACCTAAAAAAAAGTGGCAAAAAAAATACCCCTCGCCCGAGTCAGCACGACCGCGAGGGGAATCGGAACACATTTTTGAGAATCACTCTAAAAAAAAATATATGCGTATCCGGCCGAGCAACCGAATAGGGCGTGCCATAACTTATAGTGCCAAAAAAAGGGGAGTTGCTTAGTCGGTGGATTCTTTTGTTTTCTGGGTATCCGATTTGGAACCCTGGGTATCTGCGGCAGAGGTTTCTTTGGGCTTGTCAGCTCCTGAGGTGGGGGCCTTAGACTTTCCGGCATAATCGGTTACATACCAGCCGGTCCCTTTGAGATGAAAGCTGCTGTGGGAGACGAGCCTTTGCAACTTACCTGAACAGCGCCTGCATTTGGTGCGCGGTTTGTCGGAAAACTTCTGTAAGACCTCTTCAATTCGATGGCATTTTTGGCATTCATATTCATAAATCGGCATCTTTCTGAAACCCCCTCCGTATAAAATTTCAACGGATTTGTAACAGTTGTATAATTTTGGCTGCTTTAATATAGTCTTACATACCCCTTTGTCAAGTAATTTCGGTGATTGGCTCTAAATCGCGCAGGCCGTCAAAAGGTTTGCGCCATAGATGGTAGAACTTGAAAACTTCCGGTAAACCGGATATCTGAAGATTGCGCAGGATTTCATGGGTATTTTCATGAACACGTTTTTCCTCCGCCATCTTTTCTTCAGAAGATGCCTCGAAATTCTGGAGGAATTTGCTAAAGCGAACAATGTGGATGAGTTCATGGGTTACGATGTATAAAATAAACGGAAACAGTTTCATGGCCGGTGAATCTTTCAGAACACACAGGATGGAATGATCCTGGAGGCATATCTTATAAAAATCATATGCCGAAGATCCCAGAGACAATTCTTTCAGTTGCCCTTCATAGCGGATGATCTGTGCAAAAGGTCCGTCAACGATTTCATCGGGGGATAGATCAACCAGTGTTTTGACGTCGTATCTTCGGCTAAGCCACTGGCCTTCGGACATTTTATAGAAATTGCTGACCACCTCTTCAGCCATCGCTACGGCGTTGTTGACGGCCTTTATATCGTCTGGTTCGAATTGTTGTCGTTTCATCATTCGGGTGTTTAAATATTGTAAAGGTATCTTTCAGCAAAAAAGAACATAGATTAATAGAATTGTAAATATGAAAATTTAAGATCATGGTTACGGCTAATTGCAATCATAGTGACATATCCACCGAGAAGCTGTCTGTTTTAACATTAAACCTACGCTTTGGTTTGGCGGATGATGGTGATAACAGCTGGCCGCACAGAAAGCATATCCTGCCTGCGTTGTTTCGTAACTATCCGACGGATATTGTGGGACTGCAGGAAGCCAATGATTTTCAAATAGCGTACATGGATCATATTCTGGCTGACCATGAATTCATCGGAAAGAGGAGCCCCGCCCCCCGCTTCTGGCAAAATAACATCATTTTTTATAAAAAAACCTGGAAATGCGTTTACCATGACCATTTTTTCCTGAGCCCAACCCCTGACATCCCCAGCCGTTTTCGCGATAGCCGCTGGCCCCGGCAATGTACCATCGGCATGTTCGCGGCCGATGACCGCAAGATTATATGTGCCACCACCCATTTTGATTTTACTGAAACTGTTCAGGTCAATAGCGCCAGACTGATATTGGAACGCCTGGCTTCCTTGCCTCCTGGCGTTCCGGTAATTCTCATGGGGGATTTCAATGCGGCGCCATCCAGTAGCTGTCACCTGATTTTCACCGGGGAAGGAGTAAAGAATCAGCCATCCAATTTCAAAAATGTTTTCAAAAAACCTTATCCGGCAACTTATCACGGATTCACCGGCAGGGTGGGCGGGCAGTGCATTGACTGGATACTTTATCGCGGCCGGATCATGGCTGAGAATTGCAAAGTGATTCTCGACTCCTTTAACGGCAGGTATCCTTCCGATCATTTTCCTGTCTACACAAGTTTTCGATGGTGTGACGCCAAACACTGATGAGTTGTGATCAAATAACTCCCTTGCCTTCCGGATAAGGTATTATAGTTAAGCCGTCTTGAGCGCGGGGTATTTTTGGGTTCGACAAGATGAAAACTCGAATATGCGCCTCACGGCCATAGGCCGCGGCTTGCTCTCTTGAATTGATTCTTACGCCGAATGTCCATTCAAGACAGCCGAGCAATGGGCTTTTAGAGGAAGAGATGAAGTTTGCGGTTACGTATGCTTTGCGGGAGAAACCGATTGCCTGTTTATATCCTACTGCGTTGACACTGTCTGGGCTTTTATTCCGACCACGAAATCTTTTTCCAACAGCAGATCGCCGGTTAAGGAAAAGACGAATACCGTAGCAGTGTTAAATCGATCTGGGCCCGGTTGATCATTAACCTTGAATCGCATGGTTCGAAAATTGAATATCGAAAAAGAACGTCCCCATTGTCCGGTGGGTTTTCCCGAAACCAGTGGAACGGACGGCAATGACAGCCACTTGTTTGGTTCATCGTCGGTGTTTTTTAAAACCACAACTGTTTTTCCCGATACCGGGCTTTCCTTTGATCCGACGTTTTTCACCTTGTATTGAATACGCAACGTGTTGATGTCCGGTTCATGGAAAACAATAAATTCTTCAACGTCAACACTCAAAGGAGGTTCAGATGGCGTGATTTGCAAACCGATGTCTGGTTGGCTGCTCACCTGGGAAACTTTTTCAGGATTTTTTTCAGTCTGACCCTCATCGACTTTGGCGAGCTTTTCTTCAACTCGAGATTCCGCCACCACCAGCCGGGCCATGAGGATATCTTTTTCATTATTAAGAGACGTGATGACCTGGCGTAAATTTTCCATGTCCTTTTGCAGGCCAATGTTTTTCTTGGTTTCCTCTTGATAGAGATAATAAAATCCACCGGCAACCGCTCCCGTCATCAGCAGCACAACGAGCGTGATCATCACAACGGCCTTAAAGTTTTTAAAATGGATTGTTTTTCCGCGGTCACCGATAAACATAAGTGTCCAGCGCCTGTCCCTTTTTACTGTTTTTGGTATTTCTGAGCTGTTTTTCATCGGTTCTGCCCTGGCGATCTTTTTTAATTTTAATTGATTTTATTCGCCGCTGCCAGCTGTCTTCACTTGGCTAATATTACTCTGATCGGATCCATTTTTTCAACCCTAAACCGCTGTTGTGCATTGCTACGATTTACGGCGATCTCTAAATATCCCCGGCTGCCGATAAGAGCAAGCGGTGTCTCTAATCCGGCGCTTTGGTAGCTCTTTGATAATCCTTCAATCCTGCTTTTGCCGATTTCAAAAATCGGTTTGGATCCCGGATGGGGCCCACAGAATTCATTAATATCGTCTAGCTTAATATTGGTCACCAGATTTCCGAATCGGTCAAAGGATATGATGGCGCCCATAAGCTCACCCGCATCGGTAAGGTGGGGCTTCGGGATTCTTAAACGTAACAATTCCCCCTGAACTATGGGCGTGCCCATCTTACTAATTTCAACCCCCAGGGATAGGTGCGCGCCCACCGGGGCAAAAATATCACGGCCGTGAAAGGTCTGGCTGACAGGCGTCAGGAAATAAATCGAATTGTGAACGTTTACAGCCGCATCAATATCCCCGGAGTCCAAAAGAAGAGATAACACACCGTTGTCGGGTGCCAGGAAAATATGGTCTTTTATTTCAAGTGCGATTATGCTGCGATCACTTCCAACCCCCGGATCGACAACGATAATATGGACCGTGCCTTTGGGAAAGTACTTGTAATACGACGGAATAAGGTAGGCTGCCTGGACGATGTCCTGGGGATCCACCCGGTGGGTGATGTCGATGATGGTGGCCGATGGATTCACAGATAGGATCGCCCCTTTCATGACGCCCACAAATTCGTCATCGTTACCAAAGTCGGTGAGCAAGGTGATAGTTGCCATAGTGAAAGCCTGTGCTGATATATCAATCCAATATTACGTTATATAAACAGCGAAAGCTGGGATTCAAAATCCTTTAGCAAGATGGGCAAACAAACGAGATAAAGCGTTTTTGAATCCCAGAGTGTAGACATTCTTAGAATATCCAAAAACATGTTCCGATTAACGAAACAATTTTTCCTGGACCGGGTAGCCCAGATGACGGAACGCCGCTTCGGATGCCTTTCTCCCGGTCGAAGTTCTGATCAGCAAGCCAATTTTTAAAAGGAAGGGCTCCACCACATCGACCAGTGTATCTGTTTCCTCCTGGAGGGTGGCCGCAATGGCCTCTATACCCACCGGCCCGCCGTGATAAAAATCAATGATGGTTTTCAGGTACCGCCGGTCGAGGTCGGTTAATCCTTTTTCATCGACCCCTTCCAATGAAAGGGCCGCCTCGACAACTTTTTTGGTTATGTTACCGTCTGCGCGCACCTGAGCATAATCACGCACCCGTTTCAAAAGCCGATTTACGATTCTGGGCGTTCCCCTGGACCGTTGTGCGAGTTCGGCGGCAGCCCCCTGATCAATTGTCACCTTAAGAATGGCTGCCGAGCGCCCGGTGATTTTTATCAGATCCTCCTGGCCATAGAAATCAAGGCTTCTGAAGATACCGAAACGATCCCGCAACGGTGCCGACAACAGTCCGACTCTGGTGGTGGCGCCAACCAGCGTAAAGCGTTTCAAGCGATATCGGTGGCTGCGGGCATGAATGCCTTTGTCGAAAACAAAGTCGATGGCAAAATCTTCCATGGCCGGGTACAAGAATTCTTCCACGGTTTTCGGAGTTCGATGGATTTCATCGATAAACAGGATGTCACCATCTTCAAGATGGGTCAGGATTCCGATGAGATCCCCGCCCTTTTCCAGCGTCGGCCCGGAGGTCATCGTAATGTTGCCTCCCAATTCCTTGGCAATGATATGTGCCAGTGTCGTTTTTCCCAGGCCGGGCGGTCCATGAAAAAGAATATGATCCATCGGCTCTTTGCGAAGCCTTGCAGCCTCAATGGCAATTTTTAACGTTTCGACGATTTCAGTCTGCCCGACATAGTCGCTGAGCCGATCCGGCCGCAAAGACAGGAATTCGGGCCCCTGATCCAGCGGCAGGCCCTTTGCGGACAATAGATTCTGATTGTCAGAAGAATGTGTTAAAACATCATCTGTCATAACTCACTTCTTTCGGCCCAACGTTACCCTAGAACTGGTTTCAAAACCTCTTTTGAACCAATTTTGAGAACTTTTGTCCAAAAGCGCTTAGTCCCGACCAGGCGGGATAAAATCTTGAACTGTTTGAGGGCATTCGCCCGAGTTTTCAAGATTTAGCCCTGTGCAGTCCCGCTTTCAGCGCGGGATCCCCAAAATAGCCGCCGGCGCGAGCAAATGGCTTTCAAACCGCTGTAACACTATTTAAACTTATTTCCGGGACATGGCACTAGGGTGGCCGGCCCACCACATTTTGTGTACGCTCAATTGAGGTTTAGCTAACCTTTTACCTCACCGCGGTACACTTCTTCAAAGAGCTCTTCGGGAGTTGCAACAGCGCTGTTGCGTTGCAGGGCTTCGGTCACCATACGCTTTGCATCAGCACTTTTGTGACCAAGCTGCGAAACCAAAACTTCAATCACCTGCTTGGCAATGTCTTCTTCTACGGTTATTTCATGCTTTTGCGCCTTGGAGATTAATGCGAATTTCTGCATCTTGCCTTTCAGAGTCGCGATTATTTTCTGGGCGGTTCTGTTTCCGATGCCTTTTAACTGAGTTAGTTTTGCGGCATCGTTATTTTCAATGGCCCGAGCGATTTCGGGAATAGGAATATTCAAGGCCTTGACGGCTTTAAGGGGACCGACATCTTCTACTGAAATAAAGTACTGAAAGAATTCTTTTTCCGCTTCCAGGTTAAAGCCGATCAAGACCGGTTTGGGCTGCCTTTCGGTCTGTTGGAAATATACGTACAGGGATAGTACATCCCCCACAGCCTTTGTATTCAGAGTTTCCATCACATTTGCCGGAAGCAAAACTTCGTATCCGATTTGATTTGCAAGAAGGAGAATCCGGTCTTCATCTTTTTTAAGGAGGGTTCCTTCCAGATAGCCAATCATGCTGCCGCTCCGAATATGTGTTGAATCCAGTCTTAAGACTTACTCAAAAGCTCAAATGAAACTGGTTAAGCCCGTTAGCCAGTTGAGCCCGTTTGTCGGTTATGAAAGTTTTAGGTTTTAAGCCTTAAGTGCCTTCTGTTTTGATGACGATACAGGCCAATGAGCGCCAATCCCAGAGCATCAGAGGCATGGTACGGCCTGATGGGTTCGGCCATCTTCAAACGGTGGCGCACGGCTTTCTCCAGTTGCATCTTACTGGCGTTTCCATTTCCGGTTAACACCTTTTTGGCTTCTCGGACGGCAACTTCTGTGATCTGAACCGCCATACGAAATCCGGCCAAATGGATAATCCCGGTTACCTGACCCAGGGTCAGCCCCGACTTTGGGTACCTTTTGAGGGAGAAAACATCTTCTAAAACCATAAGGTCGGGTTTTTCGTCCTTCAAGAGGGATGTGAGTTTTGTGTAGATTCGATCAAGCCGGCTTGCCAGGGAATTGTTTGCTGACGTGTGGATGCTGCCGAAGGAATAGCCGTCAACTTTAAGCCCCATTCCCCAGACAATTCCAACTCCGGTTGACGATAGTCCAGGATCTATCCCGATGATCTTCATCGTCCTGAGTTTATTTTGAGGCTGCATGTGAAGGGCAGCACCACTGGTGTTGCAAGATACAGCGGTCTGCCGCCGCAATTTTGAAATACTATTTGATCGTCGCTAATTTATTTTGGGCGATTTTTGCTTCGTTAGAATTTGGGTATTTTCTAATGAGTTCTTTTAAAATAATACGAGCGTTTGATTTATCCCCGATGTTATGAAAAGCATAACCCTGCTTTAAAAGAGAGGCCCTGACCTTATTACCCCGGGGGTAATTTTCGATCACTTTCTGGTATTCTAAAATGGCTTTTTCGTACCATTTTTCGCGGTAATAAATTTCACCGATCCAGAATTGGGCATTGTCGGCGTTTCTTGATTTAGGGTATTTGTCAATGAAGTCTTGAAACCTCTCGCGGGCGGTATCGAAATCACCTTTGTCAAAAGCCTGTTTGGCTGATTTGTAAAGCGCTTCCTGTGACAACGGTTCTTGTTTTTCGCCTTCCGTCGTAACAGTTGAAACCGTCTTGGCTCCTTGTGTTCCGAGATCGAGATAGGTCTCGATACTTTTTAGACGGTCTTTATTGGCGTTCGTGATTTCAGTGAGACGTAACAGTTGGGCATCTGTTTTTTTAGCGACCGCTTCCGAATGCCTTCCTTCTTTTTTTACTAAAAATTCTATTTCTTCCAGTTTTCCGTTTAAAATTTGAATTTCTTCTCTCAGGTTTTCGATTTGAACGCGCAGCCCCGCAGATTGAGTTCTCATATTCTGATCCTTGGCCTCGCGCTTTTGGGTGTCGCTTTTCACTTCTGAATATTGTTCTTTCAGCCTGGATAGATGTACTTCCAGTATAGCAATACGTTCATCCAGCAATATGACATCATCTTGGGAAGCACACCCCAAAAGGGTGATGATATATAGCAGGAGCAAATAAATGGTGGGTTTCATCACGAACACGTTATCACGTTTGGGAAAAAATGAATTACCAAAAGATCACCCGCCATAAACGGCGGGTTTTACTATAAAATATGGCAAGCGGCAGCATAGCTGCCGCTTGCCGCCATTTTAGGTTAAACCAGTACACTTAAGTCCCTTTACGGTTCATTTTTAGCAACCGCGGACCTATACACCCTTACTGCCGAATTATATTGGCAATACCGGTTGCAGCGCCACCCCATTACAAGCAGCCGACTGAGGATCAGCGTGCCACCGTTGCCCGATAAAATCGACAGCAAGCACAACCGGAAATCCAACCGCGATGTCCGACAATCTTTAGTTTATCAGAAAGGCCGATCGCCTGTTTTTGGCCCAACATTCCTCATCGCGTTCGTCACATAACGGTCGTTCCTCACCATAACTCACTGTCGAGAGTCGATATGCTTCGATGCCGATATCGAGCAGGAACGACTTTGTGCTTTCAGCACGTCGGTCACCGAGGGCCAGGTTGTATTCGTTGGTTCCCCTTTCATCGCAGTGTCCCTCGATGGTGACATAAATTTCCGGGTTGTCCTGCAAAAATTCGGCTTTCCTTCTCAAAACAGCCTGGGCTTCGTCATCGAGATTATATTTATCAAAAGCAAAGTGAACATGTTCGCTCAGAAACATGTTTCTGGAAGCCATGTCTATGCCTTCTGGCACGGCTTCTTCAGGTTGTTCTGCAGGCTTTTCCGCCGCCGCTTCGGACGGTTTTTCAGCGGGCTCTTCCTTTGGCTCTTCCGTAACAGCCGGTTCTTCGGTCTCCGTGACCGTTTGCTTCGAGCAGGCTGCCGTAAACAATAAGCCCGGAATGACAATCAATAGAGCCAAACAAATCCACAACTTTTTTCGCATGTTTTCCTCCTTTCAAAATCTGGCGCATCCTAATTTTTGATAAAGTTCGGTGACCATTTTGGGTTCGTCTGCTCACCCGGCAAGGTAAGCAAGCGCCTCTGGTCGGTACCATAGGCAGTCATAACATATATTCTGGAAGGCCCTTCGCGTGTCGTACTAAACGCAATCAGGCTTCCATCCGGGGACCATGAAGGTGCTTCATTATCCCGGGATTCTTGGGTTAACCGGATCGGCTCCTGGCCGTTGAGCCCGATCACGAAAATATTGCTGCGGCCTTCTTCAATCGACGTATAAACGATCTTATCACCTCTGGGAGACCAACTGGGCTGGGTGTTGTCTCGGCCCTGGAATGTTAATCTTTCAATCCGCCCGGACACCATATCTCTGATATATATTTGCGGTGTTCCCGCCCGCAATGAAACGAAAGCCAGCTTTTTACCATCCGGAGACCAGGTCGGTGAAAAATCACTTCCCCATTTATATGTTAGTCTTTTAATAATTTTCCCCTTCCCAGTCAACAGATAAATTTCTTGGTCGCCTGAAAATGAAAGTGTCGCTGCAAGCTGAAATTTTCCGGGGAACCATGCCGGTGTGATATTGAGGCCTTTTTTATCGATTATGGTCCGTTGGTTCTCATTCAAATTTTTGATATAGATATCGGGCTTGCCGTTCAAATATGAAGTATATGCACTCCATTTGCCGTCCGATGACCATGCCGGAAAAAGACTGATCTGCTTGTTATCGGTAAATTGGCATGTATTGCTGCCGTCAAAATCGCAGAAGTATATCTCCTTGTTACCCGAAGTTGTCGAGACAAACGCCATTTTGCTGTGAAAAATTCCGTGGTTTCCGGTTAATTTATAAATCACCTCGCTGCAAAAACGGCGGATCATCTGGCGCCGGTCTTTTATGGAGCCTTTGTATCGTTTGCCGACCAGTCTTCTGGCTTTATACGTATCGAAAAGGCGAAGCTCCATGGTAATCATATCGCCGTTTTGAGTGAGTCCTCCGGTTATCAGGAGCTCTGCGCCAATACTGATCCAGTTGTTGAAATTTATATCGTCCGTGGTGATTGCCGGTTTTTGTGGATCGACCAAATAGGCACCGCGGTCTAGTATATCAAAATAACTCGTGAAATCAAGCGTTTGTTCCAGAATTTCAGTAGTTTTTTCTAAAGCTGCCTGGTCAACGGCACCATCGGACAGCCTGACGAAAAGCGGGATAGCCAAGGGTAATTTTCGTAAATAGGGCGTATCAATGTCTATATATTCGTATTCCGCATGAAGCCAGTTCGGCACTAACAGAAAGACAGTTACAGCTGCACACAACAACGCTTTGATCATTCGGTACCCTTTCATTACGGATTTTTTCAACGCCTTGCGCGGATTATATTTTATAGCGGCCGATTTCAAGTTTTTTTTATGTAATAAAATTTCTGGCGTTTCAGGCCACCTGCAACCCAAATTATTTGAGGCCTTTCGGCCCGAATCTAAAACCAATCAGGTAATGGGGCTGGGTAAATTCCTTAGGAAGCGGTGGCAATGGATTGGCTTTCATCAACGCTTTATAGGCTGAATCATCCAGATGCGTGTTGCCGGACTTTTTGTCAAACCAGATATCCGTTATTTCACCACTGGGCAAAACTTTGATGCCCAGGGCAGTTTCCAAATCGGTTTTACCGCCGGCAAATTGTTCGGAAAACACCCAGTTTTTTTGGATTTGGTATTTGATTTCAGCATTGTATATTTGCATGGCGCTTAAAATTTTTTGATGGTCGGCAACGGTGCCTTCGCCGGTTCCCACCCCTTTGCGGGTTAAACTTTCCACGGCCTCTTTTCTCAAACGGTCATCGGGATCCGTTTTCTCAACCTGATCTTTTAGTTTATCAAGCGCTTCATTCACCGACGGTGGTCTCGAGTCCTCTACCTTTTTTTCAAGCTTTGATATGGCCTGTTCAATGACTTTGGTAGATTTAAAAGTCTCTTTTTTCAGTGACTTTTTAGGTTTTCTTTTTACCGGGGCTACGGGAACGGCACTCTTTGATTCCTGTGTCGCTGTCGGAGAGGAGATCTTCTCAGCCGCTTTTGGAGTTTCTTTCGGTCCCGACGTCGTCGACGCGCTCCGGGTTGGCATAGAAACCAAGCTGACGTTAATTACAGGCAGTGTATACTTTTTAGCCGGCGCAAGTTTGGGCAGAAATACTAAAGAGACAAAGAGAATCAGATGGCCAATGAAGGACAGGGTGAAAAATAAAAAGAACCTGCGGGAACCGTTACCATAATCGACGGAAATTCGGTCGTCTGGAACTGGAATAGGTCTTTTTTCTGCCATTTGTCTCTTGCCTGAATTGAGCGGTTCCGGGTTTCCCGTTCAACGTTCAAGGTTAGAAAGCATAAGCTATCGTAATGTCCCAGAAATAAGTTTAAAAAGTGTTACGGCGGTTTGAAAGCCATTTGCTCGCGCCAGCGACCATTTTGGGGATCCCGCTGAAAGCGGGGCTGCACAGGGCTAAATCAAAAGAACTCGACCGCGGACCGCCTTGCGGTCCTCGGGACTCAGACAGCTTTTGATTTTTTATCCGCCAAAGACCTCTGGCGGATAAACGACCTGCTGCAGCCGGCGTCTTCATCCCAAAATGCTCAATGGCGATCGCAAAAACCTTTCAAACCTTGTGCTGGATTTTGTAACTTATTTTTGGGACACAATTTAGCGTTCATTGCTGCCTGCTTTTAGCCAGCTACATTAAGCACCCAATAAATGAAACGCCAAGCGTCGCCGGATTCTTTATAACGCCTTGAAAGTTGAGAGGTTGGCATTGCTCAACCTTGAATCTTGAACCATGAACCGCTTAATCCTGTCTTATGCATTACGTCCGGTCTTTTTTCTCGTCACTGACGGGTATCGTCACCATACCCAGCTTTTCCACACCGGCTCCTTTTATCTCAGACATCACCCGCACAACCGTACCATAACTGATGTCTTTGTCGGCTTTTAGATACACTTCACGATCCACGCGGCCGCCTAAAATTCGTGACAGCTTTTCCTGAAGGAAATCGAGCGTAACCTCCACATCGTTGATGAATATCCGTTGGTTCGTGTCGATGGTTATTAGAAGATGCTCTTTTTCGGAAGTAAGTGGCTTTGCGGTGGCCTCCGGCAAAGATACACTTACCCCTTGCATCATCAGCGGTGCTGTCACCATAAAAATGATCAAAAGAACCAGCATAACATCCACAAATGGTGTTACGTTAATATCCGACATGAAACCGTTTCGGCTGCTCCCGGGTGTCATCCTCTTCTCCTCTCTATTCTTAAAATATCACGTTCGATGATATTTAAAAAATCGGCTGAAAAACTTTGCAGCTCAGATTCCAGGATTCTTACTTTCTGCATAAAATAATTAAAGGCAATTACTGCCGGTATCGCCACGGCCAATCCGGCAGCGGTAGCCACAAGGGCTTCAGATATGCCGGGCGCAACAACCGCCAAATTTGCCGAACCTTTAAGGCCGATACCGTGAAAGGATCCCATGATACCCCAAACTGTTCCGAACAAACCGATAAAAGGGGTCGTGTTGCCGGTGGTCGCCAGGAAAGGCACCATTTGGGTGACTCGGGTCATTTCCGTATTGATGGCCCGGCGGAGCGCCCGCTTAACATTATCAGTGGCGGCAAATCTTGAGCTTAACGTCGTTTCTTCTGTCTGGGGTGACTGGGGAGATATCGGCAGTCCGGACTGGCTCAGTTTTTTAAGTTCCAGATAACCCACTCTAAAAACTCTGGCAATGGGGCTGCTGCGAAGTTGCTTGGCCTTCACGAAAGCATTGGACAGGTCACGGCTTTTCCAGAAAAATTCGGTAAAATAAGTGGATTCTTTGAAAGCCTTTCCAAAATACCGGAGCTTGACAAGAATGATGGCCCAGGACATTACGGAAAAAAAGAGAAGCAGAAGCAGTACGAATTGAACCACAAGACCCGTATGGCTGATCATTTCAATAATATCGATTTGTTGTTCAATCATCTAAAGACTCCGGGAATGGTTTTTTTACCACAAATTCTGATTGCGGATAAGGAAATTGTTAATATTTAGCCGAATGCCAAACCAACTGCTCACACTGATACGGTAGGGTTAACTGGGTATCCTCTTAAAATATAATAATTTATATAAACTTGGCGATGGTGTCAAGAAATTTGGTTGTTGACAATTCTAGCATATTTGATGTTTTTTTAACAATTGAGAATAATTGCAGCCCTCAAGGAGAACTGATGAAAAATATCGCCAAGCTTTTGTTTCAGGCCAACCTCCTCAAAGAAATTCCGCGATCCGGCTATCATTTTCTGGGATCCGGAAAGGAGTCCGTCGCTGAACATACTTTCAGTACGGCATTCGTCGCCTATGTCTTGTCTAAAATAGAAACCGGAGTGGACGCCCTTCGATTAATCTCAATGTGTCTGGTTCACGACTTGACAGAGACAAGGATCGGCGATCTGAATACCGTTCAGAAACGCTATGTATCTTCAGATGAGGATAAAGCTTTGGCGGATACGATCGAGCAGTTGCCTTTTGGAGGGTCCCTTTCCGAACTGATTCGAGAATTCAACGAAGGGCAGACCCGCGAGGCCAGACTGGCTCGTGACGCCGATCAAATTGCATTCATACTTGACCTCAAAACACTGGCGGATATCGGATACAGCCCGCCGCAAAAATGGCTGCCGGCTGTAATAAAGCGTCTCAAAACTGAGACAGGTAAAATGCTTGCCGAACATATTATGCACACCAATTGGGATTCTTGGTGGTTTAAAAAATTATATTGACAGATTCTGTAGTAATAAATAGAAAAAAACCTTTGCACTTACCGCAATTAGGGAGACCATAATGAATTGGTTCATTCACACAATTGGGTCATCCATCGGGAAAAAGCTATTGATGGCCATCACCGGACTGGGTTTTTGCGGGTTTCTTGCGGTGCATCTGGCCGGCAACCTTACAATTTACGGCGGCAAAGCTTCTTTCAATTCATATTCGGAACACCTGCACGCTTTGGAACCGTTGGTCACCATAGCGGAATGGGGACTCTTGACCTTTGCGGTTGTCCACGTTTTAACCGGCGCAGTCCTTTTTTACCAAAACCTGAAGGCAAGACCCGTGCGTTATTCTGTGAACAAAAGTGCCGGGGGGCGAAGCCTCGGTTCGAGAACCATGCCTTACACCGGTATTCTTCTGCTGGCCTTTGTAATCTTTCACCTTATCAACTTTCACTTCGCCGATAGAACCGTAACAACAATATATGCGATTGTCTCCGGAGCCTTTAAGCATCCCGCATACGTAGTCGTTTATATTATCGCTGTAGCCATCGCAGCGGTCCATGTCAGCCATGGATTCTGGAGTGCATTTCAGACGATTGGAGCCAATCACCCCAAATACATGCCTCTGGTCAGAACAATCGGCACTGTGTTCAGCCTGATGGTAGGCATTGGTTTTGGCGCGATTCCGGTTTACCTTTTTATTTTTGTCTAAGGAGAACAGGCATGCCGCTGGATGCAAAAATACCGATCGGTCCCCTTGCTGAGAAATGGGATCGACACCGGTTTGAATTAAAGCTGGTCAACCCGGCTAACAAGCGAAAATTTGAGATCATCGTGGTGGGTACCGGACTTGCTGGAGGGTCCGCTTCCGCCTCCTTGGCCGAACTCGGCTATAGCGTCAAAACCTTCTGTATTCAGGACAGCCCGCGGCGGGCCCACAGCATAGCGGCCCAGGGAGGTATAAATGCCGCCAAGAATTATACCAATGAAGGCGACAGCATATGGCGCCTTTTTTACGACACGGTGAAGGGCGGTGATTTTCGAGCCAGGGAGGCGAATGTCTATCGCCTCGCACAGATCAGCAACAATATCATCGACCAGTGCGTTGCCCAGGGTGTGCCGTTTGCTCGGGATTATGGCGGATTGCTGGCAAATCGCAGCTTCGGGGGGGCTCAGGTCGCCAGAACCTTTTATGCCAGAGGGCAGACCGGACAGCAACTTCTTTTGGGCGCATATAGTGCCATGATGCGCCAGGTAGCAACCGGAAGGGTGACGATGTATCCGCGCCGCGAAATGCTGGAATTGGTAGTGATAAACGGTCAGGCCAGGGGCATTGTTGTTCGTAACTTGATTACCGGTGCTATCGAAAGTCATGCGGCCGACGCAGTTGTTTTGTGCACGGGTGGGTACAGCAATGTCTATTTTTTATCGACAAATGCTATGGCTTCCAACGTATCCGCAACTTACAGGGCCTACCAGAAAGGCGCCTATTTCGCTAATCCGTGTTTTACCCAAATTCATCCGACCTGCATTCCGGTTCACGGCGCGAATCAATCCAAATTGACACTGATGAGCGAAAGCTTGCGCAATGACGGTCGCGTCTGGGTGCCCAAGAATGCGGCTGAAAAACGTCCGGCGCACCAGATACCGGAATCGGAAAGGGATTACTATCTGGAAAGAAAATATCCGAGTTTCGGCAACCTTGCTCCACGGGACGTCGCGTCCCGCAGTGCAAAGGAGCAATGTGACAGCGGCCGAGGAGTCGGTGAAACGGGCCTGGCGGTTTATCTGGACTTTGCGGATGCCATAAAACGTGACGGTAGAGCTGTGTTTGAACAAAAATACAGTAATCTGTTCCAGATGTACGAAAAAATAACGGGTGAAGACCCTTACGAAACCCCCATGATGATCTACCCTGCAGTTCATTACACCATGGGGGGACTGTGGGTTGACTACAATCTTATGAGTACCATTGACGGCCTGTTTGTGCTGGGCGAAGCCAACTTTTCCGATCATGGCGCCAATCGTCTCGGCGCCAGCGCCCTCATGCAGGGGCTTGCAGACGGCTATTTTATCGTTCCTTACACAATCGGGGGCTACCTGGCCGGCACAACCCTGCCAAATGTATCCATCGACCATCCTGCCTTTAAGGACTACAGCGCGGAGGCAAAAAATCGTGTTAGAAAACTCCTGTCGATTCAAGGCAAACGAACGGTGGATGATTTTCATAAGCAACTGGGTCTTGTTATGTGGGATTATTGCGGTATGGCCAGAAACAATGATGGGCTTAAGAAGGCTAAAGAAATGATCCAGGAACTGCGAGATGAATTTTGGCAAAATGTGTTGGTTCCCGGTTCCGAGAACGATTTCAATCAAAGTCTTGAGCGTGTCGGTCGGGTCGCTGATTTTCTTGATTTTGCCGAGCTGATGGTCATCGATGCCTTAGACCGCCAGGAGTCCTGTGGCGGTCATTTCAATGAAGCCTACCAAACCGAAGACAGCGAAGCCAAACGGGATGATGAAAACTTTTGCCATGCGAGTGCCTGGGAGTTTGCCGGTGAAGGTAAAACACCAATTCTGCATAAAGAGCCACTGGTATTTGAAAATGTTGAATTAACCCAAAGGAGTTATAAGTGACCAAGGCCATTAATTTAACATTAAAGGTCTGGCGTCAGAAAGGCCCGGAAGATAAGGGCCGGCTGGAAACCTATGACGCCAAGGACATATCCACAAATATGTCTTTTCTGGAAATGCTGGATGTTATCAATGAACAGCTTACCCTGGCCGGCAAGGAACCCATTGCCTTTGACCATGATTGTCGGGAAGGGATCTGCGGGATGTGCGGGGCGGTTGTCAATGGTCGGCCGCATGGTCCCGAAAAGGGAACCACCCTTTGTCAACTTCATATGAGGCACTTTTCAGACCGGGATACGATCTTTATCGAGCCGTGGCGTTCCAGAGCGTTTAAGATTATTAAAGACCTGGTGGTAGATCGCGGTGCCTTGGACCGGTTGATCCAGGCGGGGGGTTATATATCGGCGAACACCGGTGGCGCCCCCGATGCGAATGCCATACCCGTTCCTCAGGCATCGGCCGAGTTGGCTTTCGATGCGGCGGCCTGTATCGGCTGCGGTGCCTGCGTTGCCGCCTGTCCCAACGCTTCGGCAATGCTCTTTGTGGGGGCAAAAGTTTCACACTTGGTATTGCTGCCACAGGGAGAACCTGAGGCCGCTCAGCGGGCAACCGCTATGGTGAGGGAAATGGATAGTCTTGGATTCGGGAACTGCAGCAACGAAAGAGAATGTGAGGCCGAGTGCCCCAAGGAGATCTCCATTACGAACATTGCGCGGCTGAATCGGGAATATTTTAAATCACGATTCTTTTCAAACGTAAAATAATTGAGGGGTCGGGGTGTTTTTAGATTAGGTCGCTGCATGGACCGCGATAGCGAGCTTTAAGGCCGCAGCATGCTGCGGCCTTAGTGAGCGAATCAGAAAATAGATAGAATTCCTCTCGGTGAAGATGCCTTGCAGCAGGCTGCAGGGTACGCTTCAATAATCAGCGACTGCATCGTATAAACTCACGCATAAGGGATCGTAGCAAAAGAACAGCGCTTTGACATCAACATAATGGAGTCGGGATTAAATCGGCATCACGGGCGGAAGCCATATTTCGGTTGCTGTCTGTTCTTTGGCGACGTTCCCTAATGCCTTCAGACAGTGCACGATTTCGCTGCTGATAATTCATTCCACTATTATCACAGGTTGGGTGGAAAAACTCCCCGGCCCCTCAAATAATTAGCACCCTTTAAAAAAGCGAGGTTGAGATTAGATTAATGATTGACAGATGGTACGCTGGAATTGATAAATTTATCAGTAGCTTAACTGGTGCTCCGGTCTATCTGACGGATCTGTTCAAAGCCGTTGCTGCCTTGGTAGCGGCAGTCATTCTCTGGTTAATCATAAAACGAGTCCTATCATCATTTGAAAAAAGAACCCAAAAATATAAATTTTTCCAAAACAATGCAAAAGTGTTTCCAATTATTCGCAAGGCCCTGTTTTATATCTTGATACTGGTAACCGGCAATTATTTTATCAGACTGTTTCACATTGAATTGCTGGAAAAATCCCTGGTCGCACTTGTGATCATATTGCTGGCCTCTCCGGCAAAGGATTTTCTCCAACTGTCGCTCGGTTACCTTCAAAAACGTGTCGCAGATAAAGAGGATACGAAACTCGATAATATTGTTTTTGATCTTCTCAACAAATTTGCGGGTGCTGCTATTTACGCCGTCGCCATAATTATGGCCCTTGATATTATGGGCATGAATGTCATGCCCTTTATCGCCGGGGCCGGTGTCGCGGGGATTGCGATCGGTTTTGCCGCCAAGGATACACTCTCAAACCTCATCGCCGGGGTATTGCTAATATTAGACCGACCGTTTGAAGTCGGTGATCGCATTGAAGTTTGGAGTGCGCCTACCGGATCCGCTACATGGGGCGATGTTATCGATATCGGACTTCGGGCGACAAAGATTAAAACCACCGATAATATTGTGATCATTATCCCCAATAATGAAATCATGAAGCGGGATATTGTAAATTACACGATTATGACTTCGAAGATCAGGGTTCGGATTAATATAGGGGTTGCCTATGATGCAGATTTAAAAAAGGCCAAGGCGCTGATTTTAAAGGTGGCCGAATCGGTGGACTGGGTGGCGAAAGATCCGCCGCCCAAGGTGGTCGTTCGAAATTTTGGTGAATCTTCCGTAGATCTCCAACTTCGGGTCTGGATCGTAGATGCTCGCAAACGAATGGATGTAATTGATGCTATCACCGACGAGGTAAAGGAAGCTTTCGACAGAGAAGGGATAGAGATTCCATACCCTAAGCGGGATATTAACATAAAATATATGGGCCCTATTGAGACTCCCGGTTCTGTGCCGGAAACGCGATAGACCTAATTCACGGGCCGCCGGCCTCAATACGGACATTCCTTTGGAGGATGGTTCCAGCCAACTTTTCGATCTGCGGTGTCAAATCCGAGAGGATAAGCCTCAAGTAACTGTTTTTACTGAGAAGTTCATCTACCTCACGGTGCCTTGCCAAAAAAGCCTTGACCACATCAGCTAAACAGCTGGACGGATCGATCAGGCTGACCCGTTTTCCGATCTTGGTTCGAATCATCCTGGTCAATAGCCCATAATAAGAACAGCCCAATATTAGCGTGTCTATCTGCCTGACCTTAAAAGGGTGTAAGCATTTTTTAACGATCATTCTCGTTTCCGGCTTTTTGTGCCAGCTTTCTTCTATTAATGGAACCAGTAATGGACATGCCGCTGAATAAACTTTTGCGTTCGGATTCTCGGCATGAATTTTTTTTTCATAAGCGGCGCTCATTGTTGTGGCCCGGGTGCCGATTATCCCGATTCGTTGATACCGTGAGGTCTTAATTGCATGTTTCACTGCAGGCGTTATCACGTCAAATATCGGCATATCGTATCGCGCCGACACGCTATCGGTTGCCAGACTTGCAACTGTGTGGCATGCCAGTACCACGACCTTTGCCCCCAGGTTTACTAGAAATTCGATGTTTTGAAGCGTACAAGTAATGACGGTTTTCGGACTCTTGGATCCATAGGGCGCACGGGCCGTATCTCCGAAATAAATGAAATCATAATCGGGAATACTTTCCATTAAGGCCTTTAAGACGGTAAGGCCACCGATACCGGAATCAAAAACACCTATCATCGTGATACATTCAAGAATGGGTCTTGTTGACTTTCGTTTTCAAGCAATTATGGTTGTTAACAAAGACTTAACCGCCAACCGAAAGTTAACAATACCTGTTTTATATATCGAAATTGAACGGTCTTGAACCGTGAACCGCTTAACCCAGAGGATGGTTCCATGCACACCCACAGTGACGATCATAGGCCTACAATGAGCCAGATGATTTTCAAGATGGGTCTTCCGGTTGAGACCGTATCTGTATACCTTTTGTGCTGTAGCCTGGCAGATGCCGACAAGCCCATTACCACCACCAACCTCTTGGAAATTTGGAACGGGACCAAAGAAATATTAAATGAGGGTCTTAGCAGCCTTGAAGAGAAGAATATCGTCATGCGGATAATCTCAGACCGGCAAGAGAAAAATGTCTACCGGCTTTCAGCCGTCTGTGAATGGAAATTATAAAAAACCAATTTATTGCTTTTCAATTTCTTTCTTCACGCACGCCGCAATCGCGCTGTCACGGACATCTGTCCGCATGCCGGGACAGACGCCTGCCATAATGTGCCAATTATTTACATCAATAAGTACACTTTTTATAAAAGGCCATTGTTTGCAAGCGCGAGGCTTCACCGCATGAATCTTGCAATCTTTGTCCCAGAATATACAGTAGCCGTTTGGACCTTGCGCCAGAACGGGTTTGTCTCCCGACAGCTGGCAGTATTTTGCAACGAAGGATCGGGGGTCCGCGTCGATATTGTCGGCGATGACTTGGATTTCTTTACGGGTCAGGAAGGCCCCGCCGTATCCTTTACAGCAATCTCCGCATTTTTGACACTTAAAAATTTGGAAGCCTGAGCTGTTGTCAGAGGGCATGGCGGGTTTCCATCGCTTTTTTTAAAGTTACCTGGTCTACATATTTTAAATCACCGCCGACAGGAACCCCTGAGGCAATTCGGGTGACCTTGACCGGATATTTTGCTAAACGCTCAGCAAGGTAAACGGCTGTCGCCTCTCCCTCAACGTTGGTGCTTGTGGCCAGAACGACTTCTTTGACCTTACCCTGTTCAATCCTGGACAATAATTCTTTGATTTTGATGTCGCCGGGTCCAATTCCATCCATGGGCGACAGCACGCCGGAGAGGATGTGATAAAGCCCGGAGTATGCCCCTGATTTCTCGATGGATACCATGTCGGCGGGTTGTTCCACCACACACAGCAGGGTGTTATCCCTGGAAAGATCGCTGCAAATGCCACAGAGATCAGCATCACTCAACGAGAAACATTGGGAACACAATCTAACATTGTCCTTGATTGCCAAGATACTGTCGGCCAGCTGCTCGATCTCCAGGCGCGGGGCCTGGAGCATGTGCAGGGTCAAACGTTCGGCTGTTTTTTCCCCGATTCCCGGTAATCGGGAAATGTGTTTAATGGCCTTGAGGATTGATGGCGGATAATGGGTCATTGTCGCAAGCTTTCATGGGTATTCAAATTTATTACGGCGTTTGCATTGATGTTACATCGCAATTTTTATGATCCGATCCTGGATTCTGGATGCTGGTAATTTAAGGATATCTTCCTTTTAAAATCGAGTATCCAGAAACCTGTATCCAGCATTTGATCCAAAATTCCAGCATCAAGATTCCCTTCAGGTTAATCCCGGTATATTCAGGCCGCCGGTTAACCTGCCCATCTCTGTCGAGACCATTTCTTGAGCTTGGGCCAGGGCATCATTTACTGCTGCAAGTATCAAATCCTGAAGCATCTCCACATCTTCGGGATCGACAACCTCCTTTTCTATTTGGAGCGACACGATTTGCTGTTTACCGTTGGCAACGACTTTAACCATTCCGCCACCGGCGGTCGTTTCCACTGTTTTATCAGCCAACTCTTCCTGTAACTTAAGCATTTTTGTCTGAAGCTTTTGGGCCTGCTTCAGCATGTTGCCCATGCCTTTCATCAATATACCTCCTACCTTATTTTGACATCTACAATCTGACCGTTGAAAATCTCAACCGCTTCAGCCACCAACGGGTGACTTAAGGCTTCGTTTTTTAGGTCGATATCGTTACTTTTTTTTTTCTGATCCGCATTTGCCGGTATCTCTTTGGCAGATATGACGATTTCCATATCTTTGCCAAAGAACTCCCGGCAAACAGTTTTGATAGCGTCCAAGTTTTTTTCGCGCTTGATCATATTGACATTAAAGCCATTGCCGTTTACTTCGATTTCCAGTCGCCGGCCGGTTAGTCTTTTCAGACTGGCTTTTGTTAAGTTAGCAGCCAGTGAAGGATTTCTTTCCGAAATTATTTTATAGATTCTATTCCAAGCCTGTTGAGGATTTTCATATGCGGCAATAGAGGTTGGTGATGATGCTGTCGACCCCGTGTTTCGGGGGTGGGATGAATCTGCCTCGCTCTGCTCCTGATTATTCTCCGGCCTCATAGAGACTGCGGTGTTTTCTGCACTACCTTCATCGGTCCCTGTTGCAAAGGTGTCTTTTTGCGGCAATCCGGCTATTTCCTGCCTTAATTGGTCGAGCTTATTTACCAGCAAATCGATGGGTAGCGCCGGTTTAACCTGAAAGAGCCTGATGAAGGCCAATTCCAAGGCCATTTTGGGATTAGACGAGAATTTGATTGTGGTTTCCTCTTTAAAAAGCAGATCGAATATCTGATTCAAATAGGCGGCGGAAATTTCTTTTACCTGATCGAGCATCAGCTCTATCTCATGTGAAGGGAATCCAATCAGCTTGCCAACATTTTTCCCGATCTTGATGACCAATAAATTTCTGAAATGTTCCAGAAGGTCGGCGTAAAGTTTTTTCATATCATGGCCGCGATCATACACGGTATCCAGGCAGTCCAGAAATTCGGCCACCTCTCCGCTTAACACAGCATTTGAAATATCAAATATGAATTTTCGATCGATAATACCCAGAATTTCCAATACGTCCTCATATGTTATCCTGCCTTTTGCACAGGTCATTACCTGATCGAGAAGGCTCAAGGCATCCCGCATACTGCCACCGGCTTCACGGGCCATAAGCCACAGGCACTGTCTATCGATATCTATTTCCTCCTTTTCGCAAATAGATTCCATTTGCCTTTTTATCAACTCAAGGGGTATGCGCTTGAAATCGTGCCGCTGGCAGCGTGAAAGAATTGTGATCGGAATTTTATGCGGTTCTGTAGTCGCGAAGATAAACTGTATATGGGCCGGGGGCTCTTCCAGTGTTTTCAAGAGCGCATTAAAAGCCGCTATGCTCAGCATATGGACTTCATCGATGATATAGATTTTGTAAGGACTGTGAGCGGGCATGTATTTCACATTTTCACGCAGCTCTCGCACCTGTTCGACACTGTTGTTCGAAGCACCGTCGATTTCAAAAACATCAACAGCATTCCCGGAGGCTATTTCATTACAGGAGCGGCAGACATTGCACGGTACCGGAGCCGGGCCTTTGACACAATTCAGGGCTTTGGCCAGGATGCGCGCGACGGTTGTTTTACCGGTTCCTCTGGGACCGGAAAACAGTACAGCATGCGCAACGCGATCCAAAGCAATTGCATTGCCCAATGTCCGGGTAACATGCTCTTGGCCGATAACCCGCTCAAAGGTCTGGGGACGGTACTTTCGTGCAAGAACAAGATAGGACATAAGATAAACTATCCTAATGGCAATAATTTGGCGGAGAGAGAGGGATTCGAACCCTCGGTGCCGCTTTTGGCAGCACACACGATTTCCAGTCGTGCTCCTTCAGCCAGCTCGGACATCTCTCCGGATATGAAGCGCAACAAAAACCAGAATACCCCGGTACAGGTTAAATTTGCAGGATATTTGAATTTTTACCCGGTTCAAAGGTTCAGGGTTCGGGGTTCAAAGTGCAGGGATTCACGCCTAAGGTAACCTTGAACGTCGAACGGGGAACCGCATTAGCAAAAGTCCCTGTTGTTTTGGCGGAGAGGGTGGGATTCGAACCCACGATCCCGTTTTTGACAGGATACCGCTTTTCGAGAGCGGAGCCTTCAGCCACTCGGCCACCTCTCCAACACTCCTAATAATTCTATGCGGTAGGTCTGAATATAATTTTTGATCCGACCTGTCAACAATCTAAAAGCTTTCTCAAAAATCCGTGTCCCCGCTATAACGAAGCTATATACAACAAATCACTTTCTTGAGTTATAGTCAATTTAAATAGCTTCCAACCTTTGAGGATAGCATTGTGTTCAGGGCGCAAACATTTTTTCGACTTCCGCTGTATAGGACCCATCCTCCTGATATATAATCAGAGAAGGACCGAGCTTAAGACCCGGGCGCCCCCCTTTCAAGCCTTCAACAAGAATCAATTTGGCTTCCGTGTTCCAAGTGGAATGAATCGCGCGCATAAATTTGGGCTCTATGGCTGCCGATCGCAATTGGGTGAATAGATCGGTCATACGTTCAGCCGTATAAACCGTAACAAAACGACCTGACGGGCGCAGAATGCGGCGGGCAGTTTGGACGACATCATTCAGTGTCGTGCTAATTTCATGTCTGGCAAGGGCCCGTTGCTGATCCGGATTTATTCTGCCTGAGTTAGCTTCTCGGTATGGGGGATTGCAAACCACCAGATCCGCCGGTCCGGAAATCATGCCGATTTCCAACACCTTCATATCCTCACATAATATGGAAATGTGTTCCTGCATATTGTTATCTTTTACATTGCGATCTGCAAGCTCGGCTAAATCAGACTGTAATTCTATCCCATACACATTGAGGGACGGATTGCGATACGTCAAAATCAAAGGAATGATACCGCAACCGGTTCCAAGATCAACCACCCGGTTGCCCGACCCGGGATTGGCGTGATAGGCCAGTATCACTGCGTCAATGGAGAATCGATACCCGGATCGGTGCTGTTTGATCCGGATGCGACCTCCAAAAAAACTGTCTGTCGTCAGGGATGCCACGGCGATGCTTATCCAGGGATTGTATGTTTTTTACGAGATCTTCTTCAATGTTCCGGGATATTAAATTACAAAGGTCCAATTTTGAATTTTACGTCTTCGACCAGGTCTTGACCCAGGGCTGCGTTCAGTTTTTCCAGGATCTCCTTTTTTAAGAATTGAAGCTGATGAATCCAGGGTGAACTTGTCACGTGAACCAATAAGAGTTTTCCTTTGAAGGCCGCCGGACGAGCATTTTCCGCGATGGCTTTGCCAACGGCATCGTCCCACAGTTGCCAGACCTGCACCAGTCTATCATCAGCGTCAGGGCGCAGTGTTTTTAAAACGTTATTTAGGACACTGCCAATGTGAACTGATTTTTTTGATTTGCGACGATAATTACCCATAGGCATAGCAGCTAAAGAGTTGGTTTACTTTGCGCATTCCGTTTTTGCGAGAGGCATTCCGTTTTTGCGAGAGAATGATGGAATAATGATTTTTTTAAGGATGTTATCTTTTTTTAATTTTCTAATCAAGTTGAATTGTTCGATTAAACGGAGCACTGTATTATCCCGGAATCCATGATTCTATCAACCAGGTCTCTTGTCGTTATTTGGGATTTTACTTGACTTGGTAGTGCGGGTAACTTAAATTAAAGACATGTTAAAATCCTATGTAATTTCTCCGGTTTGTTGATAAGTTTGACGAGCCGGCCTGTTTTTGCCGTCGATCTTCGGTTATGATCAAAATGGTTTGCCCTGGATCGATATAACATTTTACCAATATTTACAGGATTTAATCATGAGTTGGGACTGGGAAAAACTAAAGGAACAGCAAAGACACAGGAGCGGCGGCGGGGTTCCGCCCCAGATGGATGATCTGGTTAAAAAGATCAAACGATTCAAACTGCCGGGCGGACCACTTATCATTTTAATCATCATACTCTTAATTCTCGGTTCCACAACCGTTTATACGATTAAGCAGGATGAGGTCGGCATTGTCCAGTTTTTCGGCAGATATGTTCGGACCACCCAACCGGGTCTTAATTTCAAGCTTCCCGTCGGGATTGAAAAAGTAACCAAGGTCAATGTAAAGGGAGTGCGGACGGAAGAATTCGGTTTTAGCTCTGCCAGGCCCGGAACCAGACCTCGTTTTATGACCGGTAGCGAAGCCTCAAATGTTACCCTGATGCTTACCGGTGATTTGAATGTGGCCCTGGTGCCGTGGATCGTACAATATCGGGTAAAAAATCCTTACAACTGGCTTTTTAAGGTTCGCAATGTCCGCAGAATCCTTACCGATATGTCTGAAGCGACCATGCGGCTTGTGGTGGGGGATCGAAGCATCAATGAAGTCATCAACAAACGGGATGAAATAGCGGTTGAAGCCAGGGGCCTTTTGCAAAGGGAATTAGACAGTGCCGAGACCGGTATTCACATTGTTACCATCGAGATGAAAAAAACCAATGTCCCCGCCCCCGTTCAGCCGTCCTTTAATGAGGTGAATCAGGCAGTTCAGCAAAAAGAGCAGATGATTTATCAGGCCCGAGAGGATTATAATAAAGCCATTCCTGCGGCCAGAGGCGAGGCCGAAAGGACCATCAAGGCCGCAGAGGGATATGCGCTGGATAGGGTCAATCGCTCCAAAGGTGATGCAGCCAGATTCACGGCCCTCTATAACGAATATGTCAAAGCCCAAGATGTTACTAAAAGGCGGCTGTATCTGGAAACCCTGAGGGATCTTTTCCCAAAGCTGGGTCCCAAATTCATTATCGATGCGGACCAGAAGAACCTGCTTCCTTTATTAAATCTTGGTATACAAAGTGGTGCTGAAAAATGAAAATTAAAGGCTCATTCTTAATTATTGCTGCGGTTATTGCTATTCTATTTTATAACGCAGCTTATGTGGTTGACGAAACCGAACAAGTGGTCATTACCCAGTTCGGTCGAATTGTCGGTAATCCCAAAACAAACCCTGGCCTGAAATTTAAAATCCCCTTTATCCAGAGGGCCAATTTTTTTGCCAAGAACCTTCTGGATTGGGACGGAGACCCGGGACAGATTCCGACGCTGGATAAAACCTTTATCTGGGTGGATACCTTTGCCAGATGGAAAATTGTTGACCCGGTTAAATTTTTCCAAACCGTAAACAATCCGTTTAACGCCATCGGTAAACTCAATGATATCATCGATCCGGCCGTCAGGAATTTCATCACTTCTCACCAATTGATTGAAGCGGTTCGTAAAAGTAACCGGGAATTGGAACTGGACGTTTACGATGAAGGACGGCAATCGGAAGAAAAACGACAGATATATATGATAGAAGTCGGCCGTGAAAAAATAACCGGGGGAATATTAAATCAGGCGCAACCCAAACTGGCCGAATTCGGAATTGAGTTGGTTGATGTCAAGGTCAAGCGCATCAATTATGTGGAAGAGGTTCGAAAGTCCGTCTATGGCCGTATGATTGCGGAACGAAAACAGATCGCCGAAAAATTTCGTTCCGAAGGTAAAGGAGAGGCCCAGAAGATCCTGGGGGAAAAAGAGCGGGATCTGCAACTCATCCAGTCGGAAGCTTACCGGACTGCTCAGGAGATTAAGGGAAAGGCCGATGCGGAGGCAACCATATTGTACGCGGAGGCCTACGGTGTGGACCCTGAATTTTATTCATTCATCAAAACGCTTGAAATTTATACGCAATCGCTGGACGACAAGAGCTCTCTTGTGCTGTCTACCGATTCGGACTTCCTGAAATTCCTTAAAGAGTTCCCCAAGTAAGCGTGGCGCAGATCATAAAGAAAAAAGCACCGACGGTTTTACGACGGTCGGTGCTTTTTTTCTCCAGAAAAGGCTGCAGGTCGAGTGATCATTATTTACCCTTCCTTCTTTGATGGCGCGTTTTGGCCAACAGCTTTCTGTGTTTATGTTTTCGCATCTTTTTTCTTCGCTTTTTTACAACGCTGCCCAACTGATCACCTCCTTTCGCTTATATTTTAAAATCATACTGTTTACACAAGTTGTTCATGTCTGTCCACTACTTTTTAAAGTGATTCTCAAAATTACATTCCGATTTTTTGCTTGACACAGGTCGTTTTTTTATTTAGATATTCAGATTCTTTTATTAAGGAGCAAAAAGCGTGAAAAAATATACATACAGCGCCAAAAAATCGGACAACCGAGGTAAATGGTGGATTGTTGATGCGGATGGTGCAATTCTCGGCAGACTGGCTTCGATGATTGCAGCGCGCCTTCGAGGCAAGCACAATCCGCTATATACACCGCATGTTGATACAGGTGATTGGGTGGTTGTCGTTAATGCCGAAAAGGTCGTCTTGACAGGCAGAAAATTTGATCAAAAAATGTATTACCGGCACAGCGGCTATATCGGCGGTCTGAAGTCGATAACTGCTAAAAAGCTCATGGAAAAACGCCCTGAGGACCTCATCCGCCATGCGGTTAAAGGGATGCTGCCCAAAAACAGTCTTGGCAGAAAGCTTTTTAAGAAGTTAAAGGTTTACACCGGGAATGAACATCCGCATGCGGCCCAGCAGCCCGAAGTTTTGACTCTATAACGGCACCCGGGTGAATCCAGACCCGGGATACAGGGGATTTAAATGAACAAAGAAAACGTATTTTACGCTACCGGAAAACGTAAAACAGCAATCGCCAGAACCTGGGTTACGCCCGGTAACGGCGAAGTGATTATCAACAATCGATCACTGGAGGAATATTTTACGCTGGAGAGTGCCAGAGCTGATTCGATGCAGCCATTTGTTTTGACCAACACCTTGGGATCCTACGACGTAAAGATCCGGGTGATCGGCGGGGGAATTTCAGGTCAGGCGGGGGCAATCAGGCATGGTATTACCAAAGCACTTATTCAGGTCGACCCGAATTTCAGACAGGTTTTGAAAAAAGCCGGCTATGTTAAACGCGATCCCAGGGCCAAGGAAAGAAAGAAATACGGTCAGAGAGGTGCCAGGGCAAGATTCCAGTTCTCAAAACGTTAACAAACACATCATTTTTTTTAGGAAGGGAATAGGCAAGGCCTGTTCCCTTTTATTTTGAGAATCACCCTAACCTTTGTTCAAGAATCGTGAAATGAAATGGGTGTCAAAGTTTCCATCTATAAAATCCTGATCCTGGAAGATCTTTAGATAAAAAGGGACGGTTACCTGGATGCCATTTATCTGAAATTCGGACAGCGCCCGGCGCATCCTTTTAACAGCCATGTCACGATCCTGGCCCCAAACAATAAGCTTGCCGATAAGAGAATCATAAAATGGAGATATTTCACAACTATTGTAGATGTGAGTGTCCATCCGTACCCCGGGACCGCCGGGTAGCACGAGATCGCTGATGGTTCCAGGGGAAGGCAGGAAATTGTTATCGGGATCGGACGCATTTATCCGACATTCTATGGACCACCCGTCTAACGAGATATCTTCCTGTTTGAAGGGCAACTTTTCCCCGGCGGCGACAAGAATTTGCTGTTGAACCAGATCTATGCCGGTAATCAGCTCGGTGACGGGATGTTCTACCTGAATTCGCGCGTTGACTTCCATAAAATAATAATTTTTTTGGTCATCAATCAGGAATTCAATGGTCCCGGCATTAAAATAGCCGATTGACTGTGCAATCAGAATTGCAGTACTTCCGAGCTTTTTTCTCAGCTCTTTGTCCACAAGGGGTGAAGGCGCTTCTTCGATCAGTTTCTGGTATCTCATTTGAATGCTGCACTCGCGCTCATTCATATGGACATAATTGCCCTGTGTGTCGCCGAATAGCTGCACTTCGATGTGTCTCGGTTTCACAATGTATTTTTCCAGGTAAAGATCTGGATTCCCAAAACCGGCACGGGCTTCACCGGAAGCGATTGCGAAGGCCTCGATCAGTTCTTTTTGATCACGGGCGATCCGCATACCCCGGCCCCCTCCACCCCCGGAAGCCTTCAGGATAACAGGAAAGCCTATGTTTTCGGAAATTTCAGACGCTTGTTCGGCAGAGGAGATATCGCCGTCACTGCCTGGAATTACCGGGACACCCAAATTGCTCATCATTTTTCGGGCCTGGGATTTGTTGCCGGCCCGGGCGATGCAATCCGCAGAGGGGCCGATAAACGTGAGGTCATTTTCTTCACAGGTTTTGGCGAAGGCATCATTTTCAGCTAAAAAACCATATCCCGGATGAATTGCCTCGGCCTTGGCGTCTTTGGCGGCTTTTATGATGTTATCAAAGTTTAAATAGCTTTTCCGGGCCAGCGGAGGTCCGATATTGAAGGCTTCATCAGCGTATCTGACATGCAGCGAATCCCTGTCGGCCTCTGAAAAAACGGCCACCGTCCGGATATCCATTTCTTTGCAGGCGCGAATTATCCGGAGGGCAATTTCTCCTCGATTGGCAATCAATATTTTATTGAACATACCGATTCGATGTCCCTAATGATACCGCTGAAACTCCATTGATCCTGAGACGCACAAGCGTTCACGAAATTTTCACGGAACGTGCTACATTGATTTTGGGCAAAGGCGGCGGAGTCTTTTACCCTTCGATTTCCATCAGTTCCTGATTTTTCATAACCGGCTCTTCATTTTCAACCAGGATTTTTTTCACCGTTCCGCTTTGATCCGATCGAATCTCGGTGAATAGTTTCATAGATTCGATAATGCAGACGACCTCCGTGGCTTTTACCTTCTGGCCGATTTCAACGAAAGGTTTTTCTCCGGGGCCTGGTTTGTCGTAATATGTCCCCATCAACGGTGCAGTTACTTTATATATTTTGGGGCTCAATGGTCAGTCTCCTTTCACAATCTTTCGACATATAAGCCGCTTAAAAGACATATACGCCGCTTAACCCCTGGATGACGGGAGGTTTCGATAGTTTAGCCCTGGTGAAGGCTGATATCATGACAAGATGCTAATAAAAAATAGCTGATTGTGTGTCAAGGATAAACGCGATAAAGGTGTTGATGATGGTATTGTAAGGAATGCAACAAACGTTGTAATCCATACCTTTGCACTGGTTATCACCTCTTAATTTCCTGAGGGGTTGGGGAGTTTTTTAGATTAGCTCGCTGCTGATAATTCATTCCGCTAGTATCACAGGTTGGGTGGAAAAACCTCCCGACTCTTCAATTATTTGTTTGGTAATTTGATTCCGATCAAACTGAAGACAGGATTTCTCCTGCCGGTGGTTAATTAATTTGATGTTCCGGTGAATCGTTTGCATTTTCGCAACAAAATTAGGCTTGCTTTTGGCTTAGAATTACATAATATGCTTGAACAATTTGCTGCGGGATATTTCATCCCGGCAGGCAAGATACGGGCATATTTAAAAACCGTCAAATGCGGACGGATCCCTTATGGCGAGGCAATTATATATTTTTAAGAGATCCTAAAGGAGGTGTTGTGTGAAAAAAATAGATCTCAATTGTGACATGGGTGAAAGTTTCGGGACTTACGAGCTGGGTATGGACGGGAAGGTCATCCAATACATCACATCCGCCAACATCGCCTGTGGCTGGCATGCCGGCGACCCGCTCGTCATGGACACTACTGTTAAAATGGCGGTTGACCATGGGGTGGGTGTTGGGGCGCATCCCGGATATCCGGATTTGCTGGGATTCGGTCGCAGAAATATGGACTGCACCCCGGACGAGATACGCAAATACCTTGTATATCAGATAGGGGCACTCCAAGCGGTTTGCAAAGTTAATGGAACCGTGTTACGCCACGTCAAACCTCACGGCGCACTATATCTTACAGCGGTGGAAGATGAGAATGTTGCCCGCGCAGTTGCAGAAGCCATTGTGAATGTTGATTCCGGATTGATGTTTGTGGCCCTTGCCGGCGCGAAGGGTAAGCTCATGACCCGCATCGGCGAGGAGGTGGGCTTGCGGGTTGTCTATGAGGCCTTTCCGGATCGCGCTTATACGCCTGAGGGCAATCTGGTTTCGAGACGATTGCCCGGGGCGGTCATCAAAGATCCTCAGGAGGTTTCCGAACGGGCGTTGCGGATGGCCCAAGACGGCGAGGTCATTGCGGTCGACGGAACCAACATTTCTTTAGATGTTCAGACGCTGTGTGTTCATGGGGACACGCCGACAGCGGTGGATCTTGTAAAATTTATCCGGGAAACCTTGGAAGCCGAAGCGGTCACACTTGCACCGATGGCGGCTTCTTAAAAAAAAAATAGCGGATTCCGCAATTGTATTCCGCTCAAATTTCTGACAATAAACACCAAGATTGAAGGGGTAAACGTGCGATGTCAGGTGGTCTGTTTAAAGAAGTCGGATTTCGCATTGCCGGTGATCAAGGGCTGCTGGTGGAATACGGCGATGCGATCGATTTGGAGGTGAATTATAAAGTACGCGCCATGGCCATTGTTTTGGGCGACGACCCACCGGCAGGCATTCTAGAAATTATTCCCACCTATCGCTCTCTGTTGATATTGTATGATCCTGCAGTGGCTGCTCCCAAGGATCTAAAAGAAGCGCTGATATCCTTGGAAGAACGTCTGCCGGGGATTCGAATTCCACCCCCCAAAACCGTCGAAATCCCCGTGTGTTATGGTGGGGAATTCGGTCCGGATATTGAATTTGTCGCTGAAAGTCATGGCCTTTCGGTGGCGGATGTGGTTCGTCTGCATTCCGAACCGGAGTATCCAATTTACATGATCGGCTTTACCCCGGGGTTTCCATTTCTCGGGGGGCTTTCTGAAACGCTCCACACACCAAGGCTGGGAACTCCGCGCACGCTGGTTCCGGAAGGATCCGTGGGTATTGCCAATAATCAAACCGGCATGTATCCTGTCGCCAGTCCGGGAGGGTGGCAATTAATTGGCCGGACACCAATAAAACTTTTTGCACCCGAGCGACCCAATCCTTTTCTTTATCAGGCCGGCGACCGCATTAAATTCAAGCCCATATCTCCGGAAGAATATTCTCGCCTGGCCAGGGAGGAAGAATAATGGATGCGTTTTCAGTTTTGACTCCGGGCGCCTTTACAACCGTTCAGGACAGGGGGCGATACGGCTTTCAACAAATGGGTATACCGGTTTCGGGTGTTCTGGACGCTTTCGCCTTTCGTGCGGCCAACATGCTGGTCGGCAATCCCGAGACATCAGCGGTCCTTGAAATTACCGTGATGGGACCCCGTCTTGAAATATTGAACAAAGCTGATGTAGCAATAACCGGGGCCGAGATGGGAATGACTTTGAATGATCAGCCAATGGAGGGCTGGAAATCTATCAGCGCAAATTCAGGAGATATTCTGGACATCCATCAGGTAAAAAGCGGCTGCCGCGCCTATCTGGCTGTGAGCGGAGGCATTGACGTTCCGGTTGTCCTGGGAAGCCGTTCCACCTATGTCGGAGGGAAATTGGGCGGGTATCTTGGTCGACCTCTCAAAGCAGGGGATGTGATTCAAAGCGTTGAAGCAAAACCTTTGAGTGCAACTCGAAAATTTCCATCCGATCTGATACCCAAACACCCCCCAGAAATTTTGATTCGCGCGATTCCCGGACCCCAGGACGACTTTTTTCAAGACGGGCTGGAGACCCTGTTTCAGTCGGATTTCATGGTCAGCGCCAAGGCCGACCGGATGGGTTACAGACTCCAAGGACCCAACATAAAGCTTCGAGAAGGAATGCCCAAGAGTATTATTTCAGAACCGACGATGCCGGGGGGGGTTCAAATTCCGGCCGACGAACAGCCAATCATTTTATTGGTCGAACAAACTGTGGGCGGGTACACCAAAATTGTAACCGTTATCTCCACCGATCTTCCGAAAGTTGCCCAGGCAACACCGGGGGACACGATTCGTTTCGAAAAAGTCACCCTTGAAACGGCCCATTCATTATATCGGGAGCGGCAGAAGTTATTGCGTGATCTGGAAGAAAGGCTATTCCACCAGTAAAATAGTGAAAGCTGGAGATAGTTTTTCGGTCAAAAATCCGAAATTCGAAGCACGAAATTCGACGGTTTGAATGTTCAAAACCACCTCATTTCGCGGCTTGCTTTTTGAACACCGGAATATATTTATGAGCATCTTCTTCATCTTGAGTTCCACAGATCAAAACTCATGAACGCGTTGACTCAAAGATTAGAAATTCTTTTTGTTATTTGAATTTTGGAAATTCGTATTTGTTTCGAGTTTCGATATTCGGATTTTGAATAAGTAAACACTAAACTACGTTGATTTCCTCATTAAAATGACCGAACTGCTTTAGTCCTTTCTTAGTAACAACGTGGGTATTTTCAATTCCAACCACGCCCACACCCGGAAAAATCAGTTTGGGTTCCAGGGCAATAATCATGCCCTCCTGTAATTCCAGCGACTGGCCTTTAGCCAGGAAGGGGTATTCATCGATTTCGATTCCGATTCCATGTCCGACAAAGTTTATGCGTTCCTCATCGAAACCCATAAAGTTATTTGCATAGCCGAGGTCTTTGACCATGTCTATTGCCATGTCATATATCTGCCCGGCCTTAACACCCGGGACAGCTTCCTTTTTTACCAGGGCCTGGACATCCAGCATGGCGTGGTGCGCTTTGATCAAATCATCCGCCAGACCGTCGATGGCAAAGATCCGGGTGTGGTCCGACAGGTAACCCTTATAAACGAAGACATAATCCACCAATATCGGTTCATGACGTCTTATGGGCCTAAAGCTCGAACCCTGGGCAACCGCCGGACTGACCGCGCTTCCGCCTGTTGGCGATGACAGGTAACTGGGGACCGCAGCAGAAGAACCCGCCATGATGTGTCCGTAGAACATTTCTCCTCCCCAGAGCCGCATTCGAAGAACACCCTGGTGACCAAGCTTGCGTGCCCGTGCTTCAACAAGTCCGGCAAACTCGATCTCGCTAATCCCCTCCTTGAGAAACTCCTTCACACTGCCGGCTATCTGATCGGAAAATTTGACAGCCTCGGCGATTAGACCAACCTCATAATTCGATTTAATAGAGCGAATAAGCCGGATGAGGTGCGAAATATCCAACAGCTTTGTCTCTTCAAAGAGTTCCCGGTAGTTAAGGTACATATTAGCGGGAAGAACATCGAGCTCCATGCCCAGTGTGCGGGGAATGCCCATACCATATTCAGGTAAAAAGCCTGGAATCTGTTTTGGGTTATCTAAGGGTATGATCCGTTGCAACGCCGACTCTGCCAATGCCCGATCAAAGGATTTGTGAACCATGAGCAACGGTTCGCCGTCTATCGGTACATAAAGATGGGACTGCTGGATCGTTCCGGCAAAGTAAAAAAGATCGGCTTTCTGGAGAATCAACGCAGCGTCGATGCTGTTCTTCTCGAGAGCAATTTTTAGTTGATTGATTCTGATTTCTAGCTCGCTTTTGGGTGTGTTTTCCTCGGTGTTGTACATTGAAGCACTTTCTATTTATATGAGGGGTCGGGGAGTTTTTTTGATCCATTGCCGTAAGTCTCTTGTTTTTCTGCAATTTGGCAGCGGGGGAGACCGCAGCCACCGAAGGTGGAATGCGGAGGGGGCAAGTATCCCCCGCTGCCAAATTGCTTAGAAAAACAAAGACTGGAGGCACAGGGTCAAAAAAACTCCCCGACCCCTCATATATATCACTGTAGCATGGGTTTTGAATTAAGGTTCATATCGGGCAACCCCATTTTGACCGACCCGCCAACATCTGACAAAATGATCTTCACCGACTTTCACGAAAGGCATTTTTTCATCCCGGCATTCTGGCGCCTCGTGAGGACATCTTCCCTGTAAAGCACAGCCGGGAGGCGGCGGCGCACTGATGGGGATATCTTCCCGCATTGTTATTGCGGCCTGTTTTCTGCCCGGTTCCGGTTCGGGGATTGCCGCGAGCAGGGTTTGCGTGTAAGGATGAAAGGGATGTTCATAGAGTTTTTCGGTCGGTGCATACTCCATGATATTGCCTTTGTACATGACCGATACTTTGTTGCACAAATACCCGACAACATTGAGATCGTGGGAAATGAAGAGATAGCTTAGCCCCAGTTGATCCTGCAGATCCTTCAAAAGATTTAAGATTTGGGCCTGGATGGAAACATCAAGGGCAGAAATGGGTTCATCACAAATGACCAGCGAAGGTTCCACGCTGAGTGCCCGGGCGATGCCGATACGCTGACGCTGGCCCCCGCTGAATTCATGCGGGTAACGATCAGCGCTGTCAGGAGACATTCCAACCGTTTTTAGTAATTTTTCCAAACGCCCCCTGCGCTTTTCACCCCTGGGAATTCCCAGTATACGAAGGCCTTCCTCAATCGATTGCCCCACGGTCATACGGGGGTTTAGCGATCCATAGGGGTCCTGAAAAACAATCTGGATTTCTTTTCGAATCGGCTTCATATCTTTTTCCGAGAACCTGCTGATGTCCTGATCCCTGAAGATGATATTGCCTTCATCGGGTTCCAGAAGCTTCAAAATCATCCGCGCAACCGTTGATTTTCCGCAGCCGCTTTCACCCACCAGGCCAAGGGTTTTACCCTCTTCGATTTCAAGGTCCACGCCGTCTACGGCCTTCACCCAGGCGGCAACACGTTGAAAAAAGCCTTTGCGGATCGGAAAATATTTTTTGAGATCTTTGATCTGTAAAATATTATGGTTGGCACTGTTCATATCAATGTCTATTTACACCACTGGTCATTCTTAAACATAACCGGGCAACGGGCGAGGTGCCCACCGCCATAATCGCACATTCCGGGGTATTCCTCCCGGCATCGCGTGATCGCATGTGGGCAGCGGGGATGAAAGGGACACCCCGGCGGTTTATAGGCTGCGCTGGGGACAGTCCCTGGAATGCTGTGAAGCCGTTGTCCCCGCTTTGAGCGGGTGGGCAAGGACGCCAGAAGCCCCTGGGTATAGGGGTGCTGTGATTGCCTGAATATATTTTCTGTACTTCCCTGCTCCGCAATGACACCGGCATACATCACGTATACCCGATCGGCAATATTGGCCACCACGCCCAAGTCGTGGGTGATGTATAGAATCGACATGGCCCGCTCTTTCTGTATCGAGCGGAGCAATTTCAAAATCTGGGACTGCACGGTGACGTCGAGGGCCGTGGTCGGTTCGTCGGCGATTACCAGATCAGGATTACATGCCAAAGCCATGGCGATCATAACCCGCTGCCGCTGACCGCCGCTGAGTTCATGCGGATACGCACTCATTCTCTCTGCGGGTGATGGGATGCCCACATCCGTCAGTAGTTGAATACAGCGTGCATTGACTTCAGCTTCCGCGATATTTTCATGAATGTTAATGGCTTCGCCGATCTGATCTCCGATAGTGAATACCGGATTCAAAGAGGTCAGGGGTTCCTGGAAAACCATGGCGATCTGGTTGCCGCGGATCTTTTGCAGGTCCTCGTCGCCAAGACCCAAAAGTTCCTGCCCGTTGAACAATATACTACCCCCGGCAATCTCTCCGGGGGGCTGGGGGATAAGACCGAGGATGCTCAGCGCAGAGACAGTCTTCCCACAGCCGGATTCACCCACCAGGCATACGGTTTCTTCGCGCCGGATTTCATAACTGACGCCATCAACCGCACGCGCCAGTGTATCGTCGCTGCGGAAATAGACTTTGAGGTTGTTTACTGATAGCAGAGTGTTTTGATGGTTCATTATCTTTTTATACAAGTGACCTGCCGAACCAGTCGTAATCGATATTGAAATCAGTGTTTTGTGTTTAGTATTTGGTGTTTTTCGGCAGTGCTAAATACGAAATACGAAACACGAAACACAAAACACGAAATACCTTACCATTTAGGTTTAAGCAGTAGAATAAAAGTTAATAATTTAGGCACTTTAGCACACTTTAGTACACTTTCAGTACACTCTCAGTGTCTCTCTCTGAGTTTAGGATTCAATACATCCCGCAGACCTTCACCGAAGAGATTGAAGGCCAGCACAACAACGAGTATGGAGAATCCCGGAACAAACGTCAGCCAGGGCGCATCGAAAATGAAGTTTTTGCCGTCGGATAGAATGTTTCCCCAAGTGGCATGGGGCGGGGGGACGCCGAAACCGAGAAAACTGAGCCCCGCTTCGGTTAATATGGCAGTGGCAATGCCGATGGTGGCAGATACCAGCACCGGTGCAATGGCATTGGGCATCATATGACGGAAGATGATGCGGAAATTGTCGACGCCAAGTGCCCGGGCAGCAGCAACAAAATCCTGTTCACGCAAGGAGAGGAATTCAGCCCGCACGAATCGCGTCGTCCCCATCCAGCTGGTTAATCCGATAACGATCATGATATTGTAAATGCTGGCCGGAAGTAAGGCTACCACAGTGAGGATCAGGAAGAAACTCGGAAAACAGAGCATAATATCCACTAGCCGCATGATCAGGGTATCGATTGAGATGGTATCCAGGTGCAGCAATTCGAATCTTTTCGGCGGTATTTTCCTGACGGCTATCAGCCGCATTAGGAGTAAATAAAAGATATATGCATGGCCAAGTACTAATAATACTGCTCCCCATTTGGCTTGATTGAAGAAGACTAGGGCAGCGCCGGCTGAAAGCAGGCAGGTTACCAGAACCTGATCGAGGCGAATATGGCGCTGACCAAAATATCCGGCGATACCCCCCATAAAAATTCCGATGATCACAGATATGCCGACCGCCACAAAGCCCACCGTCAGAGAAACCCAAGCCCCTTGAAGCATTCTTGAGAAGACATCTCTTCCCAGGTCATCGGTTCCGAGAAGATAAATACCCAGGGTGGGGATCTCATTCGGTCGCAAGGTTTCAAGATGGGGTTTTGAAAACGGCGCTCGTAATTTTTCCTGAAGGCGTACCAAAGAGGGATCGAAAACAGGATCGCTACCGGAGGTCAGCAAGAGGCCGGTGAAGGCGATGCAGAAAAATAGGATGAAAATAATCAGTCCCATTATTGCCAGTCGATTTTGCCTGAAAAGGAGCCAGAACTCTTCCAGCCTCGTTCGACGCGGCGCCAGAGGCTGTTCCAAACCATAATCTGGTGGAGATGCACTTTCTTCAATCATAATTATATTCGTATCCTTGGGTCCACCACCATATAGAGGATGTCCGAAATAAAAGTACCAACCAATACCAATACGGCGGAAACAAAGTTGACGGTCAGAATCACCGGATAATCTCGGGCCAAAATGGCCTCGTAGGCCATGCGTCCGATGCCGGGCCAGGAAAAGATCGATTCAATGATGACTGAACCGCCGATCAAACCCGGTAGAATCAGTCCAAACATGGTCACAAATGGAATCAGGGCGTTGCGCAGCGCGTGCTTGTAATGGACTGTATCCGGCGGAAGGCCCTTGGCCTTGGCTGTTCGCACATAATCCTGGCCTTCAACTTCCAGCATTTGGCTGCGTACGTATCTTGACAGGACGGCGATACCGGCGGTAGCCCCGAGAACAGAAGGAATGAGCAAATGCCAGATCCTGTCCATGGCGACACTGGGCCAAGAAGCGTCACTGATACCAAATGTTTCCATGCCAAGCACCGGCACATGAAATCGGGTCACCACGAGGATGATCAGTATATAAGCAAAAAAGAAGCCGGGGATGGAAATTAAAAGATATGAGAAAAAAGTAGCGCTACGGTCGTATAAACCGCCGCGGAAAATCGCCGAACGGATACCCACCGGAAAGGAAAGTGTCCAGGTCAAAATTGTTCCTAATATGAAAAGGGGCAGACTATTAAGAAAGCGTTCCCATATCTTTTTGAGAACGGATTGATTATCCTTCCAGGAAACCGTCTTTCCGGTAAAAAGATCCTGATAGAAAAAGAGATATTGTTTGTATAACGGCTCATCCAGATGAAACTCTTTGCGAAAGCGTTCGACAACTTCAGGAGTGAACTTGGGATTCAAAGGATCCACCTGGCTGGGCTCCCCGGGCGCCAGATGAATGATCAAAAAGGATATCACCGAAACAAAAATAATGGTAATGATTTTCTGGATAAAACTGCGGCCAATAAAGGACAACATATAGGTTATTAGCCCTCATTCAAAAATAAAGGTTCATCAGGGAGTTTGATCCATTTGTTGAAATGAAACGTGTAATCGCCGGTTTTGGTTGGCTCGATCTTTTTATATCTCACCTTTCCGTCAGCCCCTTGTTCTTTTATGACGATTCGCTTGTCCAAAATTGCTGTCCACTTTGGGACATATAAAAAAGTATACGGCTGTTCCCGGGCAATAAGTTCATGAAATCTTTGACAATATTCAACCTGCTTGCCATGATCATATTCCTGTCGAATCTTGATAATGAGCTCATCGGCTTGCTTGTTTTGAAACCCCACAAAGTTTAGTTGATAGGGATGGGTCTGGCTGGAGTGCCAAACTTGGTATGGGTCGGGATTAATGGGTGTCGTCCAACCGAGGATCAGGACATCAAAATCCGCTTTGTCCACACGCTCCTGAATAAATACGGACCACTCCAGGAGATCAGTTCGGACATCAATGCCGATCTGTTTCCAGGCGTCCTGTGCGATTGCAAGAATCGCTTTTCGAATATCATTGCCGCTGTTGGTAATGAGGGTGAATTGGAATTTTTTTCCATCTTTCTCCAACCACCCCGCGCTATTACGTTTCCAACCCACCTCTTTCAACAATTTTAGAGCCCTTTGCGGATCATAAGTAAGAGCTTTAATCCGGTGATTATAAAAATCAGTCTGTTTGGCAAAAGGTCCCGTGGTTCTTTCTCCTTGATTATAGAGCACATACTTAATGATCTTGTCCACATCGATCGCCATGCCCAAAGCCCTTCTTACGCGTCGGTCATCAAAGGGTTTTCGTCGCATGTTATAGCCGATATAAGTGTAGCTTAAAGAGGTTCCAGAGAAATTTTGATACCTTGGATCGTTTTTCAGGCGTTGAACTTGGTGAGGCGGAATGCCGCCGAGAGGGTTGCCGTAACTATCTATGGTGCCGGCATAGAATTCCATTTCCTGAGTTAAGATATCAGGTATGATGCGATAAATATACCTTTTGTAATTGGGAGGCCCCTCCCAGTAATCATCAAAACGATCCAGGATAATGTGCTGATCAGATTTCCACTGACGAAATACAAAAGGTCCGCACCCGGTAGGATTTCGAATCAGACGACTATCTCGCATCGTAAAGGTGCCCGGGTCTTTGTTAAAGCGAATCGCTTCTTTTACCAATGCTTGCGAGTTAAGCAGGTGTTCGGGAAGTATGCCCATGCTCCAAGTACCAAGAGCAGGAGAATACAGTCGTTTATAGACAATGCGAACAGTGAGTGGATCAATCACCGCGACGGACTTGACCGGCTCGAAGTCCGCAATGCGGGGTGACAGGTTTTTCGGATTCATGAGCGCTTGATAGGTAAAACGGACATCGTATGCATCAAAAATATGGCCGTCATGAAATTTGACGCCGGGTCTTAGATGAAACTCAATAACCGGATTGTGCTCTGTTGCCGGAAGAATCTCTTGGGCCTGCGCTCTCAATCTTTGGTTTCCCAGCGGAACGTCCGAGCTCACGTAGTACTCACCGTGAAAAGATGAAAAATAATCATGGCCCAGAAGACGGCCCAGGTTAGTGAAAAGTTCCTGGTCCACCCGGTTCAGGACCATCTTAATCCGGGCCGGTGCCGTCACCTCAAATTTTATCACTCTTTTCTCTTCCGTCGTTTTTTCTAATTTGACCTCCCTGATTTCGGAAAAATTGCGTGGCGGCTGCACCAAAATATTTTTGATGTTATCCAGAGAGTCCTGCAGTTCTCGATCGGTTTTTCTGCTGTCTTGTTTTGCATCTAGAATCAAGTCGACAATTGCCTGGGGTACGGTCACATCCAGACCCGGGATCCGGGCGGATGGGTTTACATAAAAATAGGCCTCCTCATAGATCTGCCATCCAGTTGCAAGCCGTCCGCGATAGCGTAATTCCGCATCCAGGTCAATCAGGCTGTCAAAGACCAGGTTTTCGACACGACTGCTGGGAACATCTGCTGAAAGAACGGGGTTCAGGATGCTGGCATCCCCTCCGGAAGCAAAAATGTAATCATCGAGACGGTTAGGATTGCCCCTGGTCTGTTGTTCATAAGTGGGCACCCAGAAATAGGATTGGAGCAAAATGATGATGATGAGTAGGGGTGCGAATATGAGAATGCGTCGGATCGTCATCGGAGAAATTTTCTTTAGAACACACCTGCGCGCGGCTGATCTTGCGCGTTTAGTTGACCGGTTCACTTCCCTGCGAGCCCCGCCCTTAAGGGCGGGGAGCTTCACTATGGTTTGTTATCAAATAATAGTCACTAAACATATGAATTTAATATTTTAGAGTCAAGGAATTATGATATGGATGTTCTTTGGGCTTCTTGAAAAAAATAGGCGGGTGGTTTAATATTCAAATAATAAAGGTAATCAAAAAAATTTATCAATGATCAAGCCATTATGGCATATTTGGACACAAGATTGTCGAGGTAAAGAGTGACCGCCTATTTTATTCGACGCTTTCTTCTGATTATACCGACTTTTATTGGAATCACCATCATGGTGTTCACCATTACCCGCTTTGTTCCGGGTGGTCCGATTGAGCGGATCATCGCCCAGGCCAGACAGATGCAATTGGGGGAAGGTGCCGGTCCCGGCGCTCTATCGGCCGCGGATCAAACTCAGCCGCTTTCTGCAGATCAAATCGAGGAACTCAAGAAATACTATGGTTTCGACAAGCCGCTTATCGTTAGTTACTTCCTATGGTTGGGTAAAGTGCTGCGCGGCGACCTCGGGGTGTCGACCCGTTATTACGATTCCGTTTGGAGCATGATCCGTGAAAGAATTCCCATATCGCTGTATTTTGGAATCCTCTCTTTGATCCTTGTTTACAGTATCTGCATCCCGCTTGGCATTGCCAAGGCCATCAAACATAAGTCTTATTTTGACAACCTCTCTTCAATTACCGTTTTTATCGGCTACGCCATTCCGGGCTGGGTGGTGGGGGTTCTGATGCTGGTTTTTTTTGCCTCTTACTGGGAAATATTTCCCCTTGGCGGTCTGGTCGGTGAAGATTTTGAGGCGCTTACGTTATTCGGCAAGCTGAAAGATATCATCTGGCACACGATACTTCCGCTGTTGGCTTATGTGTTCGGTTCTTTCACCGTCATGACCTTTCTGATGAAAAATACCCTCATGGACAATTTAGCCGCCGATTATGTTCGAACAGCCATAGCCAAAGGGCTTTCCTTCAAGAATGCTGTGTTTAAGCATGCCTTCAGAAACAGCCTGATTCCCATTGCCACCAGTTTCGGGAATAATATTTCAATTATTCTCTCGGGATCTTTTCTGATCGAAAAAGTGTTCAATATAAACGGAATGGGGCTGCTGGGCTATGAATCCGTCGTCGAACGTGATTATCCGGTAGTTATGGGAATACTGGTGATATCTTCTTTGCTTTTTATGATCGGAAACATTCTATCGGATATATGCGTTGCAATTGTAGATCCGAGAGTGAAATTTGAATGATACATAAAATAATGAAAATAAATTCGCTGACCCTGAAAAAGATCAGACGATTTAAATCGATCAAGCGGGGATATTATTCTTCCGTCGTTTTTCTGCTTTTGTTTTTTTTCTCCATGTTTGCCGAACTTTTCGTCAATAATCGCGCCCTCATGGTACACTATGAGGGGGAGTATTACTTTCCAACTTATGGACAAATTCTTCCCGGTAAAACCTTTGGGTTGGATTATGACTATGAGACCAATTACCGGCAGCTGGCACTGCGATTTGCGGTTGACGGCAGCGGTAACTGGGTGATCATGCCCTTTGTTCCGTTCAATGCCTACGAGAATGATCTCAGAGAAGACCGCTACCCGCCCTTTGCGCCATCTATAAAAGACCGGCACTATCTGGGCACGGATGCAATCGGCAGAGACGTTGCCGCCCGCCTGGTTTATGGTTTCAGGATCGCGATATTCTTTTCGCTGGCGCTGTTAGTTGTGAATTATACCATTGGTGTTAGTATCGGCAGTGCCATGGGATATTGGGGCGGCAAATTCGACCTTTTCTTTCAACGGATTATCGAGATCTGGTCCAACGTGCCGTTTCTTTATGTGATCATCATTATCTCTTCGATCATTGTGCCGAATTTTTTCATGTTGATTTTGATAATGGCCTGTTTCGGCTGGATCGGAATCACCTGGACCATGCGAACGGTTACATACAAGGAACGGGCCAGGGAGTATGTTATGGCAGCCAGGGCTCTGGGAGCCTCCAACACCAGGATAATCTTTAAACATATCATCCCCAATACCATCGCAATTATTGTGACCTTTGCACCCTTTTCGGTCTCGGCCGGAATCGTGGCCTTAACTTCATTGGATTATCTCGGTTTTGGACTGCCGCCGCCGACTCCCAGCTGGGGTGAACTGCTGCAACAGGGCTGGGCCAATCTGGATGCATGGTGGATATCCGCTGCGGTGATTGCAGCCATGACAATTACCTTAATCATCGTTACATTTATTGGGGAAGCGGTCCGGGAAGCCTTTGATCCAAAGCTGCATACGACGTACGAGTGAAAACTCAATGCCTCATTCAATACCATCCGGGAAAGCTATTGGGTCCCTGCAGATAATACTACTTTTTCGGCATGGTGGCGGAATGGCGCATTGGAATAATGAGATGGCCGCATCCCGGAATACGTTAGGGCCTTAGAATTTTTCCTTAAAATAATACAGCCGTTTTGATCTCAGTACTGATATCGGAAAGGATATAAAATGAAAAACTTCTGCAAGTCATTTTTTTGGATGGGTATTGTTTTGCTGGCGATAAATTTGATACCCGACCATGCCGCTGCAGTCCCTGAACTGCCCAAAGATATCAAGTGGCTTACCAATGAATCTGACCCGATCTTCGCTTCGCCGGAAGCCAAAAAGGGCGGAATATTTAAAAGCGCCATTTTAAGTTTTCCGTTAACCTTCAGGGTTGTCGGGCCGGATTCGAACAGCGGTTTTAGAAGTGCGATTCTAGACAATCAATTAAGCTTGATTGGAATTCACCCCAACACCGAGAATATTATTCCCGAGCTGGCAACACACTGGGCTTTCGGCCAGGATAAAAAAACCATGTATTTTAAGCTCAATAAAAATGCGCGCTGGTCCGATGGTCATCCCGTGACGTCACATGATTTCACATATACATTAGACTTTATGCGATCCAAGCACATCATCGCACCCTGGTACAATGATTATTACACCAGGGAAATCGATAAAGTTATCGTCTATGATGATTATACCCTGGCGATCGTGGGCACAAAGGCCCAACCGGATTTGCATTTGAAAATTCCTATTGGACCCATTCCAAGACATTTTTACAGTGAACTCGATAATGATTTTGTTCGTAAATATAACTGGGAAATTGTACCCAATACCGGACCCTATCAGATACATGGTTTTAAAAAAGGCAAATATATCAAGTTCCAGCGCAAAAAGGACTGGTGGGCGCAGGATCTGCGGTATTTTAAACACAGGTTCAATGTTGATACCGTGGTGTTTAACGTGATCAGGGATTTCAACCTGATGTGGGAGTATTTCAAAAAGGCCAGGCTTGAAGTATTCAATATCACATTTCCCAACTACTGGCATGTTAAGAGCAAAACCCCGGTGATTGAAAACGGATATGTTCACAGAATGTGGTTTTTCAACGATACCCAACAGCCGTCCATGGGGCTGTGGCTCAACCAGGACCGGGAGATTTTCAAAGATAAAAATGTCCGTTACGCCTTTGCCCATGCCATGAATGTTCAGAAGGTGATCGAGAAAGTGCTTCGTAACGATTATTTCAGGCTTGAACAACACTACGTGGGTTATGGATTGTATTCAAATAACAACATCAGAGCCAGACGGTTTGATCTGGAAAAAGTTGACATTCACATGAAAAAAGCCGGCTGGAAACGCGGTCCGGACGGTATCTGGACTAAAAACGGAATGCGGTATTCAGTTGAAGTGACTTATAGTTTTGCGGATCACACACCCAGGCTGGTTGTTTTGAAAGAAGAAGCCAAGAAGGCCGGTATCGAACTAAGGCTTCAAAAATTGGATCCGTCCGCTGACTACAAAAAAGTCTTAGAGAAAAAGCACGACGTGGCGTGGAGCGGCTGGGGTACGGGTTTGCGGCCGGCCTTTTGGCAACACTATCATTCCGCAAATGCGCATAAACCCCAAACCAACAATATTACCAATACGGATGATCCCGATCTGGACAAACTCATCGATACATATCGTGATTCACTTGATCAAAAGGAACGGATACGGCTTTCACTTCAAATCCAGGAAAAGATTCACGAGATCGGTGCTTTTGTTCCAACGTTTATGGTGCCTTATGTCCGCCGGGCATACTGGCGCTGGTGGCGCTTGCCGAAAATTCCCGGCACCAAACACTCGGAAACACTTTTTGATCCGTTCGCCCCATATACGGGAGGATTGTTCTGGTATGACAAAGCGCTTCATGAAGAAACTAAAATGGCGAAAAAGAAAAAACAGAAATTGCAGCCGGTGACGATTATCGATGAAACTTACAAAATGAAGATTTTAGAAAATGTGAAATTCTCATACCGAAATTCTTAACTTGTAGACCGAATTTTTACGCTACGATTTTAAAAAATGGCGAACGATAAAGTTATCCTACAGGTCGAAAATCTCGTCACGGCCTTTGATACCGAAGAAGGTCGGATTCGGGCGGTCGACGATGTCAGCTTTGAAGTAAAAAAAGGACAGACCCTCGGTATCGTCGGGGAATCCGGCTGCGGTAAAAGTGTAACCGCCCTTTCCGTTATGCGGCTGCTGCCCAAACCCACTGGTATTATTGAAAACGGAAGAATTTTGTTCGATGGCATCGATATCCTCGGGCTTCCGGCCGACAGGATGCACGAAATCCGGGGCAGACGGATTTCGATGGTATTTCAAGAACCCATGACGTCGCTAAATCCGGTTCACAAAATCGGAAAACAGCTTGGTGAAATTTTTCAACTTCATTTTCAAGGTATGGCCGATCAGGACATCCGGGATGAATCCATAGCCTTGCTTCACAAAGTCGGCATTCCCGAGCCTGAACTGAGAATGGAAGAGTATCCCCATCAAATCTCAGGCGGCATGCGCCAACGGGTGATGATCGCCCTTGCCCTTGCCTGTAAACCGGATATTTTAATCGCCGACGAACCCACGACTGCGCTCGATGTCACGATTCAGGCCCAGATTTTGGAGCTCATAAAGGATTTGCAGCGCGAAAGTGGCATGGTCGTCATTTTTATCACTCACGATCTGGGTGTCATCGCCGAGGTTTGTGACGATGTGGTGGTAATGTATGCCGGGAAAGTAGCTGAGACCGCTTCAGCATTTGAGTTGTTTAAAAACCCCCAGCATCCGTACACCCAGGGCTTGCTTAATTCCATTCCCCGGCTCGAAATTCCGCGGAAAACAAAACTCAATATCATAAGGGGTATTGTACCCAGTCTTTATGAGTTACCCAGTGGCTGCCGCTTCCGTAATCGCTGTCCTCATGCGATGGAAATCTGTGCAACCGAACCGCCCCCATTATTATCAGTGGGTGAAGATCATTATGCCAGTTGTTACTTGTATACGGGGTCTCAAAATAACTTCTAACCCCCATTGGTTGTTTTTAACTGTTTTGCTTCCCTGCAAGCCCCGCCTTTTAAGGCGGAGTTAAGGGAGGCTATCAAAAATAAGGGGTCGGGGTGTTTTTTTCACGACAAGATCATCGCCCGGTGCTTCCAAGGGGCAGAGGGCTATTGCCGCCGAGAAAGGCAAAACACGGCGTCGGTTCTTGTTGGCGTGAACGTTTTTACTAGCCGGCAGTAAAATGCAAGGCAGTTGCCGCTGTCAGGCTTGGCAGGCAACATCCCGGCATCTTGCCGTGAAAAAAATACCCCGACCCCTGATCTAAAATAGATAGTTTCCTTTCCGGGAAGCCCCGCCTTTCGGGGCGGAAAGCTTCACTCTGGGCACTTAATACTCCACGGGCTGTTGCGCTAATATTATTGAGGGTCACGATAATCTTTTACAAACTACCTCCTTTATCTTACTGTTACCCCATGTTTCCCGATCCAAAGCTACTGGATAACATTAAAGGATTTCTGGACGAGGCTGAAGGTCGATGTCTTTACGACATTGCGAGTGACGCCAGTAAACAGGGTCCCTGTTTGGAGATCGGCAGCTACTGCGGTAAATCTACGGTTTATTTGGGATCGGCCTGCAAACAGAACAACAGTATACTTTTTTCAATTGATCACCATCGGGGGTCCGAGGAACAACAACTCGGACAGGAATATTTTGACCCTGAGCTCGTGGATTCTGAAACAAACCGTGTTGATACATTCAAAGAATTCCGCAGGACCATTGAGATGGCCGGGCTCGAAGAAACCGTGGTGCCGATGGTGTGCCGCTCAGAAGTTGCCGCCCGCCAATGGGCAACGCCGCTGAGCCTGGTTTTTATCGACGGCGGACACACATTCAAGGCTGCCCATACAGACTATAAGGCCTGGGTCGATCATATCCTGCCGGAAGGATATCTGCTGATCCATGATATCTTCAAAGATCCGGAAAAAGGTGGTCAGGCACCGTATCAGATTTACAATCTTGCTCGGGCTTCCGGTCTTTTCCGGAAACTCCCCACGATCAAGACGCTGGGCGTGTTGAAACGCCGCCCATTATGATCCCCAAACCAGGCACGCCGGCACCAAAAAGAAAGATTGATACCGTCGGTTGCCTAGATGCTATGTCCCAGGAATAACTTTCAAACCTATTGTTGAATTTTGTAACTTATTTGAGGGGTCGGGGTGTTTTTTTGACCCTGTGCCTCCAGTCTTTGTTTTTCTAAGCAATTTGGC
>CP070652.1:4741619-4761379 GCA_020354645.1 Deltaproteobacteria bacterium | reverse complement strand
TCAAAGTGCCGAGCAATTGCCTGTCAAACAATCGCTCGGAGGATACACCACCTAATTCCTTAAACACAACTTTTGATTATAACTCGTCCAAAATTCTGGTTGTTAATAGCAAAATGTTACACCCATCATTGATGGTTTTTAGTTCTTTTTCGGAGATCAAAACCTTCGCTCTCACGATTGAGATATCAAAAGCATGCATCCAACTTTGCCACACCCCATGTAGTGGCAAGGTAACACAAGTTTTGACAAGCCAGATTTCTATGAATATAATCTCAATTAAATCACAGGTTCAGTGATACTTAGTTTTCTGACAAACTATCCCCCCCACACTAAAATATGAAGTATTGGAAAACTATAGGGCGATGATTAACGACCAATAATTCATTGTTGCGAATTTTCTATTAATCATCGATTTTATTGATTCATTCCATTTGTCCAAAATTTTTTGCTTGACATTTACGGTCACCCTCTTTAAATTGTGTCTCCATGAGTTACGAACAAAAAAATACTTTTATGAATTCACTGGTCAATTGGTGGTGGCTCAACTCTGATCTGGAGGCGAGCCTGCCATGATAGATTAGCATCATAATATAATCAATAAACCGTGGGCACCTCCAGAAGGTCCCACGGTTTTTTTATTTTAATATTTTAAAGCCGGGGGACCAAAAGTCTCCCGGCTTTTTTTTGGAGAAGCGAATTGAAAATAAAACCTGCATTTTCGGAATTTAAACAGATGGCGCAGCAGGGCAACCTGATACCGGTTTATCAGGAATTCCTGGCTGATACGGAAACGCCGGTTTCGGCCTACCTGAAGCTGAAAAACGACTTTTATTCCTACCTCCTTGAAAGCGCGGACGGTGGAAAGCGATGGGGTCGGTACAGTTTTATCGGCTGTATGCCTTACTTACAAGCAATATCACGTGACAGCGAAATGGAGATCCGAGAAGGAAACAAAAAGAAGGTATTAAAAGCAGTCGCAAATCCTTTGGATATATTGAGAAACTTGAGCAAAAAATACAAAGCGGTGACCGTTAAGGAATTACCGCCTTTTCAGGGTGGGCTGGTGGGATTTTTTAATTACGACCTGGTTAGAAAGTGGGAACGGCTTCCCAATATTTCGCCAACAGATAAAATGCTTCCGGAGGCCATATTCATCGCCTGCCGTCATTTAATTGTCTTCGATCATTTCACCCACATGGTAAAGGTGGTGGCTTTCGCTCATCTTAACAAAGACGCAGATCTGAAAACAACTTACGACCGGGCATGTCACGAGGTAGCGGAGACAGCCGGCAGGCTTCAGGGTCCTCTGCCTTCTGTTTCACAGGACGAGTCGTTTTTACTCTATGATTTTAAACCCAATATCTCAAAAACAGACTTTGAGGATGCCGTCCGCAAGGCCAAGGATTACATCGTTGCCGGTGACGCGATTCAGATCGTCCTTTCACAAAAATTTTCAGGAGCAGTATCCGGCGGAGACTTTACCCTCTACCGCAACCTCAGGAGTGTGAATCCTTCGCCGTATATGTTTTACCTGAATTTCGGCGATATTAAACTGATCGGAGCCTCCCCGGAAATACTGGTACGACTCACGGACGGCAAGATCGAGCTTCGTCCCATTGCAGGCACCAGGCCCAGGGGCACGACACCTGCGGAGGACCAGACGCTGGAAAAGGATCTGTTGGCCGATCCCAAGGAACGCGCCGAACACATCATGTTGGTTGACCTGGGAAGAAACGATGTCGGCAAGGTGGCAGTTCCCGGTTCCGTGACGGTGCCGCGGCTCATGGAAATTGAGCGTTACTCACACGTGATGCATATCGTATCCCGGGTAGAAGGAATCTTGAAACCGGGTGCGGACTGCTTTGAAGTTTTTATGTCCGCATTTCCGGCCGGAACCGTCAGCGGTGCCCCCAAGATCCGTGCGATGGAAATTATCAGTGAACTTGAACCTTGCCCGCGGGGGCCATATGCCGGGGCAGTCGGCTATTTCGGATTCAACGGCAACATGGACTTTTGTATCACCATCCGCACAATTACCATTAGTAAAAACAGGCTCTCGGTTCAGGTGGGCGCCGGCATAGTTGCCGACTCATCGCCTGAAAATGAGTATGAGGAGACATTAAAAAAAGCCGGTGCAATGTTCAAGGCTATCGAAAAGGTGAATGACAATGATACTGCTCATTGATAACTATGATTCCTTTACCTACAATCTGGTCCAGTTACTGGAGCAGCTTGATCAGAAGGTAAAGGTCTTTCGAAACGACCGTATCGATATCCAGGGCATCGAAGCACTCAAACCTTCTGCCCTGGTGGTTTCGCCCGGACCGGGCACACCCGCCGATGCGGGGATCTCGATGGCGGCCATCAATCATTTGGGTCCAACGATTCCTGTTCTGGGCGTATGTCTCGGGCATCAGGCCATTGCCGCGTCTTATGGTGCAACGGTAGTCAGGGCTGATCGTATTATGCACGGCAAGACTTCCATGATCTTTCACGATGGTCGCAGTATCTTTAAAAACCTGCTGAATCCGTTTGAAGCGGTGCGTTACCATTCACTCATCGTGGAAAAGGACACGCTGCCCGATTGTCTGGAAATCAGTGACTGGACAGCGGATGGGGAGATTATGGGGTTGAGGCACCGTACCTTCCCGGTGGAAGGCGTTCAGTTTCACCCTGAATCTATTTTGACGAAAACGGGAACACATATTTTACAAAACTTTTCAGTAAATGGGGAGCACTATCATGATTAAGGAATTTATATCAAAAGTCGTCAGGTTAGAGGATCTCACAGAAGCTGAGATGGAAACGGCCATGGAGGAGATAATGACCGCGACAGCCACACCGGCCCAGATCGGAGCGTTCATCACAGCCTTGAGATTAAAAGGAGAGACTGTCGCTGAGATTACGGGGGCTGCCAGGATAATGCGGGCCAAGGCCACAAAAATAAATGTCAATAATCATTTGGTTAACATTGACCGCGATGAGATCAATATCGAAGATGAAACCATCCTCGATATTGTGGGAACCGGTGGTGACGGAACCAGGACTTTTAATGTCTCTACCACAACCGCGTTTGTTGCCGCGGGGGGCGGTATAAAGGTGGCAAAGCATGGCAACCGGGCTGTCTCCAGCCTGTGCGGAAGCGCGGATGTACTTGAAAACCTCGGCGTAAAACTGGATGTCACAAGCACCGATGTGGAGAAGTGCATCAATGAGATCGGCATCGGATTTCTCTATGCCCCTCTCTTTCACGGGGCGATGAAACACGCTGCAGGACCGAGAAGAGAGATTGGCATTCGCAGTATCTTTAATCTCCTTGGTCCGGTAACCAATCCGGCAGGCGCCTCTGTTCAGGTGCTGGGCGTCTATGAGCAAAGCCTGACAGAAAAGATCGCCTTGGTCCTTAAACGGCTGGGAACCAAAGAGGCATTTGTGGTCTGCGGTGAGGGGACCTTTGACGAAATCAGCATCTGTGGGCCGACCAGGGTATCACATTTGAAAGACAACAGCGTATGTACATTTCAAATGACTCCTGAGGAATATGGCTTCAAAAGAGCCTCTGTGGAGAAAATTGTCGGCGGGGACGCCAAAGAGAATGCCAACATTGTTCGAAACATTCTGAATGGTGAGAAAGGGCCTAAAAGAGACATGGTTCTGCTGAATGCATCAGCGGCCTTTGTCGCTGCTGGACGCTGCGACAATTTTGAAGAAGGAATCAAGTTTGCAAAAGATTCCATAGATTCCGGCAAAGCCCTCAAAAAGCTCGACAACCTGGTTGATTTTACCCAGCAATGCAGACCTTTTATTCGAAGCGAGTCACAAGGATAGCCCGATGCATCGTCGCTTAGCACAAATACTTGCCGAGAAACAGAACGAGGTGGCACGGCTGAAAAAAAGCACGCCAGCCAACATGGAAATTGACCTGCCCCCTTTGCGTGATTTCAAGACCGCCATATCCGTCCCGCAAAAGATAAGCCTTATTGCCGAGATAAAGTTTGCTTCTCCTTCGGCAGGACTTATCCGTGAAAAGGCTGACCCGACCGTTATTGGTCGGGTCTATGAAGCAGCCGGGACAGCGGCAGTCTCTTTTCTGACGGACAAACGGTTTTTTCAGGGAGATCTGAATCAACTGCCGTTTTTGAAAAAGGCCGTCTCTTTACCCATCCTGCGGAAAGATTTTATCATTGATGAGATTCAGGTCCGGCAAGCTTTGTTTTACGGTGCCGATGCGGTCCTTCTGATCGCACGGATTCTGTCGCAACCGCAATTAACAGACTTCATTTCCATGTGCAAAGAATTAGGACTCGCCCCATTTATCGAGGTTCATGACCGAGATGATCTTGATAAAGCCATTGAGAGCGGTGCCGAGATCATCGGCATCAACAATCGTGACCTGGACAGTTTTAAGGTCGATATCAATACCACTTTTAGACTGGCACCGATGGTACCGCAGGACTGCATTCTCGTCAGTGAAAGCGGCATAACAAAAAAAGAAGATATCCATGCTTTGCAGACAACCGGCATTCATGCAGTTCTGGTCGGTTCAGCTTTGATGAGAAGCAAGGATCTGGCGTTAAAGACAAAAGAAATCGTGATCGCCGGTGATAGGTGAAATGGATCAAGTAAAAGTAAAGATCTGCGGTATAACCAATTTAAAGGATGCATCCATCGCGGTCGAGCTTGGTGCCGACGCCCTTGGTTTCATCTTTGCCGAAAGCCCCAGGCGGATTAGCCCGCAAAAGGCACGTGCGATAATCAATGCCATTCCGCCCTTTGTAAAAACGGTGGGTGTCTTTGTCGATGAAGCGCCGACCTCAATCAGGACGATGATACACGACTGCGGTCTTGATCTGGTTCAACTCCACGGAGATGAATCTCCCGCACTCTGCCATGGATTGATGCCCAATGCGATAAAGGCATTAAGGATAAAGGATGAATCCGATCTGCAAACAAGTCAGACCTATCAGAAAAAAGTCAGGGCCCTGCTTCTGGATACTTATTCGAGCGATAAGTTCGGCGGTACCGGGAAAACTTTTGACTGGGATCTTGCAGTAAAGATTAAAAAACTGGGGATGCCCATCATTCTTTCGGGAGGGCTCGGCCCTTTAAATATCAGGCGGGCAATTAAAACGGTAAGGCCCTATGCGGTTGATGTGAACAGCGGTGTGGAGGAGCATCCCGGCAAGAAAAGTCATATCCTTATCAGAGATCTGATGGAAAAAGTCAGGCATGAATAGTTTTCAGAAGAGAAGCTATGGGAGGGAGATTTGCGTGATGATTGAAAGACGCTATTATGGAGAGTTCGGGGGAGCCTATATCCCCGAGATTCTCGTTTCGACTTTCGAACAACTGGTCGCTGCCTTTAATGATGCCAAGGCCGATCCCGATTTCTGGAAGGAATATGAAAATATCATGGCCACCTATTCCTGCCGGCCCACCCCTCTTACATTTGCTGAAAACCTGACAAAACATTTCAAAGGACCGCGCTTCTATATCAAGCGGGAAGATCTGAATCACACCGGCGCCCATAAGACCAATAATGTCATGGGCCAGGGGCTTCTGGTCAAACGGATGGGAAAAAGCCGCGTTATCGCTGAGACCGGTGCCGGACAGCACGGGGTGGCCACAGCCACCATGGCCGCTAAATTCGGCTTGAGTTGCACCATTTACATGGGAGAAGTGGACGTTGCCAGGCAGCGGCCTAACGTCTTCTGGATGGAACGCCTTGGCGCGCACGTTCTTCCGGTTAGAGATGGAACGAGGATATTAAAAGATGCCATTAATGAGGCTCTCCGCGACTGGACAACCAACATGGACGATACCCACTACGTGCTTGGAACGGCTTGCGGTGCTCACCCTTACCCCGAGATGGTTTCCTATTTCCAATCCATTATCGGCCAGGAGGCCCGCATGCAGATTTTAGATCGAGAAGGAAAACTTCCCTCCCGCATTTATGCCTGTGTCGGGGGTGGTTCCAATGCATTGGGAATCTTCAGTGGTTTTTTTGATGAGCCGGTGGAACTGGTCGGCGTAGAGGCGGGGGGCAAAGGGCTGGATACAGGCCAGCACGCGTCACGATTAGCGTCTAATAACGGTACCCCTGGCGTAGCCCAGGGGTATAAGACATACTTTTTGCAAAACAGGGAAGGGCAGATGAAAGAGACCCACAGCGTTGCAGCTGGGTTGGATTATGTGGGGGTTTCACCGATCCTGGCATCGCTGCGGGAGGAAGGCAAGGTACGGTTTGAAGCTGCAACAGACCGGGAGGTGCTGGATGCCTTCTCGCTAACAGTAGAAAAAGAGGGACTAATACCGGCCCTGGAGTCCTCCCATGCCTTTGCCCAGGCATTTAAGGAAGCGAACGAGCTGGGGGAAGGGGATATCATCCTGATCAATCAGTCGGGCAGGGGTGATAAAGACATATTCACAATAGCCGATGCATTTTGTGACCCGCAATGGCGAAAATTCATACAAAAGAAAGCCGAGGAATACGGTGCTTGAAACCTATCTTAGAAACAGATTGGATGAAAAAGAGATTCTGTTGATGACCCACATCGTCCTGGGGTATCCGTCTTTTGATGATAGCTTCAGGATCATCGAGGCAATGGTGGCGTCAGGGGTTGATCTGATGGAATTACAGATCCCATTTTCTGAGCCGACTGCAGATGGCCCTGTTATTGTCCATGCCAATCAGAGATCTTTGGAAGGTGGAGCGACCCTAAAGGACTGTTTCTATCTTGTCGAAAAGGCCACCCACAGCTTTGATATACCTTTTCTCATTATGAGCTACTATAATATTCTTTTCAGATATGGTGTGAGACGTTTTGTAGCTGATATGTCCCAAGGTGGAATTCTAGGGTCCATCATACCTGATCTCCCACCGGAAGAGGGTCAAGAGTATCTGGATGCCATGCAAAAGCACGGTCTTGCTCCCATCCTCATCTTTTCACCGACCACCTCCCTTGATCGCATGCGATACATTTCCTCCTTTGGAAAAGGTTTTATCTACTGCGTTGCAAGAAAGGGGGTTACGGGTTCAAACACAAAATTTTCAGAAGGGTCGGCAACCTATCTTACCAAATGCCGAAAGAGCACATCCCTTCCCCTTGCCCTTGGTTTCGGGATAAAAGAGAAGTCGGATATTGATTTTCTAAAGGGAAAAGCGGATATCGCCGTCATAGGCTCCCAGACAATACGCATAATGGAACAACAAGGAGTTGATTCTGTAAGAAACTTCATATGCAGCTTGCGCTGAATACAGACTCCTTAAGATACACAGAGATAAATAAAGATATATTGACCATCATTAACATCAATGGTCAAGTTTGCGCCTCGGGATTCCGCATATAAAACCCACGCCGGTTTCTCACCCCTGCCGCACTCAAGGTTCGGGTAAGACTCACCGGTGCCCCCCTGATACCAGGATAACAACATCGGGTCCGGACAAAGTTCCTTTGCCTTTTGCTTGGCAAACTCCTTCGCCTTCACCAATTCAAGGTCTTTGTCATCGATCCCGATTTTGATGTGATCGCCGGGGTAATCCTGTCCTCGCGGTTTATTTGTAATCATGATTCTAATCAGGAAAATTCATCGGTTATTTCGTGATCGACCCTGAAGATATAAGCGATTAAGGCGGCACGAATCCACATGCCGCAGCGCTCCTGCCGCCAATAGGCGGCACGGGGATCCTTATCAACACTGACCTCGATTTCATAACGCCTGGGCAATGGATGCAGGATCGCACAATGGGGCTGTATCCTGGCCAGGTGCTCTTTCTTAAAATGGAACTCGGGAAAGGTCTCAGCTGCGCTGGAGGGGTCTTCCGAATATTCATTCTGGATCCTGGTCATATAAATAGCGTCAACCAGGGGCATGATGCTCTGGAAATCTTCGGTTTCATGGTAAGAAATGCCGTGTTTTTCCAAAAAGCCTTTAATATCGTCTTTCATTCTGAAGACTTGGGGGGCCGCATAATACAAGGTCACATCCTCATAATTTTTCATTAAATAACTCAGGGAACGTACCGTCCTGCCGCGCTTTAAATCACCGACCATGGCGATCGTTTTACCGTCCAATCCGCCCATATCTCGAAATTCTCTTTCCAGGGTATAAATATCCAGCAACGCCTGGGTAGGGTGCTGATCGGGTCCCGAGCCACCGTTCAATACAGGAACCGGTCGTACTGTTTGATTCAGAACCCAGGCCGTTTTTTCAGCAAACCCGGCTTCCGGGTGCCTTGCAATAATCAAATCCACATAGCTGGCAAAAGTACGAATTGTATCTTCCTGGGATTCGCCCTTGACCTCGGAGCTGGTGGTTATCCCCCGAATTTCGGAGACACTTAAGCCCAACACGTAACAGGCGTTTTGAAAGGAGAGAAAAGTCCGTGTAGACGGTTGAACAAAATAGAGCATTGCCCGCTTGTGTGGCAGCAGGTGCCTGAGTTTTATCTGGCCGACCTTTGTTTTGGCCAGGTGCCTGATATTTTCGGCAAGATTGCAAAGATAGTCCAGAAATTCGCGGTCAAACTGCTGGGCATAGATAACATCGTATATACGACCGTCTTGTATGAAAGAATCCAACTTCTCATCGGCGGGTTTACTGTAGAATTCTTCCCAGCCTTCAAACTCCTGTCTTGTTGGTTCTGCATATCTTTCCATTTTTTTCTCCTGCTTATGAAGAGTTAATCCATTTAAAGGTATTTCGAGGGTAAAAATAAGCTGTCGATTGTCTTTGAATGCCGGCGAACCGTTAAATATCTTAACTCTGGTCGACCTGCTCGAATTCAACAAATTGATCAATTTGCGTTTGGACAGCTTCAGAAATGTTTAGAAATTCACAGCCGATCATAATATGCTCAAACATTTCATGATCCATAACCCACTTGACCTCGAGTTCGATATCGGCAACAACGTCTAACTTTGTTTTTCCCTTAATTTCTTGGAGAAAAAATTTATCACCGGTACTGATTTGCAGATCATCCTTCCGAAATACAATAAACCGCAGTCCTCCCGCACTGATATCAGCGATTTTATATGAAATCAAATCATCAGAAACTTTGGGGAAAGTGAATACACCCATCACTTTATCCTTGGCTGAAAACACAATGCGCTTAAACTTTCTTTTTTCAGATCCATCATAATCCTTTTCCATAATTAACTCCTGCTCTAACGACTTAAAGGTACCCATGCATTTTGCAAGATCTCAAAAAACAGCATCGCTATAGATTTAAAGCGCTAGGTAAAATGGTTTCCGACTTCCCGCAGACGCTTGACCACTGTTTGTTTTCCCATAACCACAAGCATATCCAGAAACTCCGGCCCCACCGGCTGTCCGGTTAGCACAATACGAACAGCGTTGATCAAAACACCCGGCTTTATATCGAGATCTTTCATTACGGCCCTGATTGTCTGCTCTAATGTATCGGCTCGGAACACTTCCAGAGAATTGATGCGATCCGCCAGAAGCGGCAGCCACTGTTTTAATTCCGGATGGTCTAGAAGATTTTTTTTCAGCAGCTTGGGATCGATGCTAAAATCTTCTGAAAAATAAGCCCGTCCGAGTGTCGCAAAATCGGTGGTCAGGCTGAACCGGCTACGAATCATATCGACGGTGTTCAAAAACCGGCGGCGTTACTTTTCAAAAGATGGGTCCCACAGTCCAGATTTTTGCAATTCTACTTTCACATAAGGCCCTATTTCTTCAACCGGCAAATTCCTTAAATAGTGGGCATTGATACTGATGGCCTTGGGGTCCGTAAAGAACTTGGATTCTTCCTTTCTCAGGTCGAAAATGGGATTATTGCGACGGATACCTTCCAGGGAAAAGGCCTCGATGAGTTGTTCTTTTGAAAATATGTCCTCGTCCCCCGGCCGGGACCACCCGTAGAGCACCAGAAAATTCACCATCGCCCACGGCAAAAAGCCGTGCTCTTTGTAAAAATTCACCGACACCAGTTCGCCGTGACGGCGCTTGGAAATCTTGGCTTTTTGGGGATCCAGTGCCAGGGACATGTGGGCAAATACGGGAATCGGTGCGCCCAAGGCTCGGTAAATCAGGATCTGTTTGGGCGTATTGGCCAAGCCGTCCTGGCCACGGATGATATGGGTGACACCGTCGCGAATATCGTCGACAGCATTGGAAAGCACATACAGCGGTTGCCCGTTGGAACGCACAATGACAAAATCTTCCAGATCTTGATATTTTTTCTCGATTAAACCATAAACAATGTCTTCAAAAATAATGCTGCCTTCCTCACGCGGGACCTTCAACCGGATCGTAAACGGTACTCCGGCTGAATCCTTTCTTGCGATCTCGTCGGGCGTTAGGTTTCGGCATGTGCCGTCATACAACCAGGTGATTTTATCACGTCGCGCCTGTTCCCTCTTTTGGTCCAGTGCTTCTTTGGTGCAAAAACACTTGTAGGCACGGCCCGTTTGAAGCAATTTTTGTGCGGCCGCCTGATGCTCCTTTATAAATTGACTCTGAAAATACGGTCCCTCATCCCAGTCGAGTCCCAGCCATTGCAAGCCCTCCACAATCCCCTGAATCGATTCCGCAGTGGATCGCTCGGTATCCGTATCCTCGATTCTCAAAATAAATTTACCACCGGTTTTCCCGGCAAACAGCCAGTTGAAGATAGCGGTGCGGGCACCACCGATGTGCAAATAGCCGGTGGGGCTTGGCGCAAAACGTACGACAACTTTTTGTGTCATAAATTACACCCTGTTTCGGAGTTTACAGCCAAATCTCGGGGAAGGTGATAATTTTTGATTTCTTGCCCTACAAACCGGGTGCGGAGCACCCGGTTGCAAGTGTACCGCTAAAAGCACAGATGTGCTTTTGCCTTTCTCCGCCAAGAGCGGAGAAATTCAAGCCGCGCCGTGCTGCGCAAGTGGTAGTCGTTAACTTCAAATAAAATAATAACCCCATCTCCTGGTGTGAAAAATGGGGTTCAAATACGTTCAGGGCATGGCTACCTCGTGGTTTCGGTTAGCGCTTCAATTATTTATCGGGTTAGGTATCATAAGATTCTATAAAACGTCAAAGAGATTGTTGATTCGACGGTAATTTCCTCAGAAAGGGTAAAATATTGAAATTCGTTTACCATAACTGTCTCTCTCAAACTTGCAAAGAATAACAATTTGAGATATCTATTCAAAAAACATGGTTTAACTTCCTGGGAATTACAAACATGATACGATATCGGAGGAAAATTTCTAATGGGTAAACTGATAATTGAAGGATCTTTTGTAGCCATAATAACACCTTTCAACAGAGACGGTAATATAGACTATGACGGTTTTAGGACATTAATTGATTTTCAATCAACTAATGGGACAAATGCGGTGTTAATTATGGGTTCCACCGGTGAAGTCTCAGCCTTATCCGTTGAAGAAAGACACACCATAATTTCTAAAACCATGAAATTTAAAAATACTAAAATGTTACAATTATACGGCTGTACGAGTAATACAACCCAAGGAACGATTGATATGGTGAGGTATGCCGCTGGTGAAGGGGCGGATGGGGCAATCATCACGGTGCCTTCTTATATGGTCCCATCCGTGGAAGATGCCGTTCGCTACTATATTGAAGTAGCTGACGCGAGCTCAATTCCTATCGGCATTTATAATAATCCTACGAGGGTTGGAACCGATCTTTCTGCTGAGGCGATTATCAGACTCGCTGACCATCCGAATATAATTATCGATAAAGAAGCCGCCGGTAGACCGAGCCAGATTGCAAAAATATTGGCTTCGAAGAAAGATATATCGCTCATGTGTTGTGACTCGCCAAACTTAGGTTTAATACCACCGGTCATGGCACTGGGTGGTCATGGAACCGCAAACGTGACTGGCAATATAGCACCACAGGAAATGAACATCATATCCAAACCCTGGTTAAGCTTCGAAGATGCGCAAGCGTTCCGCGAAACGTACTTAAAAATTTCACCGCTTTTATATTTTAATTATTCTCGAGTAAATCCCGTGCCTGTGAAATCACTTATGCAGGCCCTGGGTCTTCCTGCGGGTGACCTGAGAAAACCCAACCTGAACATGGAAGGGCAGGATCTCGAAACTGGCATTGAGATTGTAAAAAATCTTGGATTGGCTGAAAAATATCAATTTACGCTTCCAAAAGAGATTTTTTCAGAAAGTAATCCACCGGCTTTTTCATCAAAAAACAGGACTTCAAGCGAGCCTAACAAGTGCTTTATTTAAAGGATTTTCATCGTTTAACTCTAATTCTATATATTTCCTAATCAAGATAAATATTTCTTCATCCTTTCCATCGCTTCGGATAACCTCTCGACCGGATGGGTAAGGGCGATTCGGAAAAATCCTTCACCATACTTTCCGTACATAGAACCTGGGATCATCCAGACCGCAATTTCATCAAGAATTTTGAAACACCATTCCTTGGAATTGATGACCCCCTCAGGCAGCGATGCCCAAACATAGAAAGTCGCTTTAGGATTTTGAACATCTATCCCGATGTCCGAAAGGCCATTAACTACGACGTCCCGACGCTCCTTATACATTTCATTGCGTGGCTCCATGAAATCCGTTGCCACCTTCAGGGCTGCTGTGGCCGCAACCTGAAGTGGATAGAACATGCCTCGGTCGGAATGAGATTTAATTTTAGCCATCCCAGCTACGATGTCTTTATTGCCCAGCAACATCACTGTCCGCCAGCCGCAGGCATTGTATGCCTTGGACAGAGAATTGAATTCAACGCCTACTTCTTTGGCGCCATCTACGTTTAAAAAACTGGGTGCGCAATACCCATCAAAGCAAACCTCGGAATATGGGTTGTCAGAAACAACCGCCACATCGTATTTGTAAGCCCAATCCACCAAATCTTTGTAGAATTCTATGGTAGCATGGGCAGAAGTTGGGTTGTTCGGGTAATTTACCCAAATCATTTGCGCTCGCTGCGCTACCTTAGGATCTATGGCTTCAAGATCCGGTAAGAAACCATTTTCTTTTAAAAGAGGCACCGGCTCAACCACCCCGCCGGCGATCTTCACCCCGGCCACGTAAGCGGGATAGCACGGGTCTGGTACGAAGGCTGTATCCCCAACGTCGAGCAGACAGGTGTGAATGTGAAACAATCCGTCCGCAGAACCTAAAAGCGGCAATACCTCGGTCTCCGGGTCGCATACCACCCCGAAGCGTTGCTTGTACCAGTCGGTAATTGCTTCTTTGAGAGGCATTGGCGAATAGAAGCTGGGATAATGGTGAGATCCTTCGTCATAACAGGCATCGGCAAGGGTCTTGCGCATATGTTCCGGTGGTGTAACGTCGGGGTCCCCAAGTCCCAAATTAATCACGTCTTTTCCCTCTGCCTTCATCCTCGTCAGGATGAGATTCATGGCCGTGCCCAAATAGGCTTCGAATTCATTCAAACGCTTGGCCATTTTCATACCTTCCCCCTAACTAGAGTCCTTTATCCTCGTACACGTTGCAAATGCAACAAAGAAAGGTCGCGGATTCCTGACCGATGTTTTCCATACCGTGGGGGGTCATGCTTTTCACATAAATAAAATCTCCTGGCCCGACTTCCGCTTTCTTCACCAGCTCGTCCGTCTCAAAATCAAACTCCCAGCATTCGAAACGCCCCTCCAGGATAAACATCGTCTGATGATAGAAGTGATTGTGAATGGGTATCTTGCCGCCCGGTTGAATCGTGAAAAATCTAAGTCCGTATTCTGGAAAACCGTGTCCATCATCACCAACCTCTGACAACCAGCGAATACTGGTACCAATCACATCCTGCTTCTTTCCCTTGTAGGGAAACTTATCAATCTTTTTGTCTTCGCAGTCCTTCCAGTGTTTTATTTCCATGAATACCTCCTCAAATTGGTTACTTTTGATTTGATTAACTACTTTCTATAAAGTGAAGAGAATAAGGCCATCCCCTGGATACCTCCGTCTATTCATTTGGGCGGGTAATCGGAGGAAAAATTAACGATAAAAATATCACTCTTTCATAAGTTGAGCGATTGTCGAGGTTGCCGCAGATACAAGGAAGATGTCGTTGCGCTATAGTCGCCTATGCGGGACGACATCTGACGCCGTAGATGCTGTAAGATCGGCAATCCCGAAGGGTTTCAAATTTTAAAAATATAAATCGATAGAATTCATTGAAAATAAGACGAAATGATCCCTTTTAAAATTTGAACCGTTCAATTTAGGTCTTTGAAAATTCCTTAGACAGTCACATAGCTGGAAATTTCTTCCACCGACTCCCTTATATGGGCGATGGTAGCCATACGAAGTTCGGCCTCGTTTTTGTCTTTTATTGCCTTAATGATTTTGATCGTTTCATCAAAAAATGGTTTCGGTTGCATATCTCGGGGAATATAAAGCCAGAATCGAGAATAGTGGCGCAGCAATTTTTCAAGAAACTGGGCCAGCTGACTATTTTTGGCAGCGCGATACATCAGGCGGTGGAACCGGTAGTCCAGCTCCACAATCGCCCTGTTATCTATCCCCTCGTCCACGGTCAATATTTCCTTATTTAAATCTTCAAGTTCTTCTAATTCGCTTTTCGTGATTCGATTCATGGCCCAGATATGGGCCTGAAGCTCCAGAACAGATCTGATCTCGGTAATCTCTCTAATCCGGTCCAAACTCAGCGGGGTTACCATAAAATGAGAGCCGTGGCGAATTACCAATCCCTCCGCCTGAAGGAAGATCAAGGCTTCCTTAATAGGCGTACGACTGACGTTGAACATTTCGGCCAATTCACTCAGATTGAGGACACTTTCCGGCACAAGATCAAGATCGACGATCTTTTGACGCAAGACTTTAAAAACTTTATTCGTCTCCACACTTACCTCGCCTTACAAGGGTCTTTCATGCCTATGATTTGCTTACTCCTCCACGTGAGCAATCACTTCAATCTCAAGCAGAAGATCAGGATGTGCCAATCCGGCAATAATGCATGCTCTCGCCGGAGTCGAATCAGGCGGAAAGTAGGAGTAATAGATTTCGTTCAGCCCTGAAACGTAATCAATACTGATCGTATAGACAGTGCACTTATCAATATTTTCCATCGATGAGCCGCAAGCCTCTAAGGTTGTCTTGATGTTTTCCATCGTCTGCTTGGTCTGCTCCTGGATAGAACCTTTGCCTACAATTTCACCGGTATCCCAATTGAACGGCACGCCGGATGTGTAAAGCACATTGCCTATCTTGACGCATTGAGCATTCTTAGTGGGGTGCTTCCTTGGAGCGCCTAATATTGTTCTACTCATTTGATCCTCCTTTCATTTTTACTCATAAAACATACCTCCACCGAGTTATCGATTGCTCGGATAAAGGCTCTTAATCAATTCCCAACGCCGGGGAGCGACAAAAAATGTGATGGCCAGACCCAGAATTATTCCGATAAGGCTTGTTCGAATCCCAGGCGAAATTATGAGAACGGCGGTAATTAGTGAAAAAAACCTCAAACCCCAGTTAAGTTTTTTAAAGAACCATCCTGTAATGGACCCGGCCAGAATGATTACCCCTGCCAAAGTAAGAAGGAACCGCAGGGCGATATTCCCCCAGGATCCTTCCATAAGCAAGGCCGGCTCAAATAGAAAAACGTAAGGAACAATAAAGGCAAGAATGGCGATTCGACAAGCAGAAAAGCCGATTTTTATAGGATCTGCCTTAGCGATATCAGCCGCAGCATAGGCTGCCACTTCCACCGGCGGGGTGATCATCGAAAGGACGCCAAAATAGAAGACAAACATATGCGAGGCAAGGGCTGAGAATCCGAAATCCATCATGGCTGGAGCGGCAAGTGTAACCACGATAATGTAAGCCACCGTGGTAGGTACTCCCATTCCCATGATGATACATGAAATCATAATGAAAATCAGGCCCAGGGCCATGATTCCACCGGAAAGCGACATCACAATACTGGAAAAGGTGATGCCAACCCCGGTCAAGCTTATTATCCCGATCACAATTCCGGCCGATGCAGTCGCACCCGCAATCATCACTCCTCTTCGCGCTGAGGTGAGCAAGGCTTCCAGGAAGGTTTTGGGTGTAAAACGGGTCTCCTTTCTCAGGAAACTGAGTCCTAAAGTTACCAGAATAGCGATGAAAGCTGCCCTGAAAGCGGTGTATCCCATAAACAACACCACTACCAGGGTTACCATTGGAAGCAGGAGGTAGATCCTCGGGAGGATATCTCGCCAGGTGGGAAGTTCCGCCTTTTCCAGACCTTTAATTTCCGTCTTGGCAGCTTCGAAGTGAAGTACGAGCACCAGGCAGGTAAAGTAGAATATAGCAGGGATGAGGGCTGCCTTGCATATCTTAAGATAGGGTATGCCCAGCACTTCTGCCATCAGAAAAGCTGCAGCTCCCATAACCGGCGGCATGATCTGTCCACCAGTTGAAGCTACCGCCTCTACTGCACCGGCAATGTGGGGCTTATACCCAATCTTTTTCATCATGGGGATAGTAATGGAACCCGTTCCATAGACATTGGCCACCGCACTTCCGGATATGGATCCAAAGAGCGCTGAAGTAAGAGCAGCAATCTTAGCCGGTCCCCCCCGAGTGCCGCCGGCCAAAAGCTTGCCCAGATCCATGATTAATTGCCCGACGCCGGTTCTTTCCAGAAAAGTGCCAAGAATAATAAAGAGAAAGATGTAGGTAGCGGATACCCCCACCGGCATACCGTAGACGCCATCCAACCCGAAGCACAGATAATCAATGACATCATATGGTGTAAAACCCTTGTGAGCAATCACGCCGGGAAGATAGGGCCCCACAAAGGCATATACCAAAGAAAGAGCGGCAACGGCAGGCAGCGCTCCCCCCACCACCCGTCGGGTGATCTCGAGAACAAGAAGGAGGCTAATCCCCCCCAGGATGATAGCTGCGGAAGGCAGGGGATCAACCAAGATCTGCCGCATCGTGATTTCTTGATAGTGGAAGGTATTGTACCCGAAACAAAAAAGGGCCAGAAGTGCCAGCATCAGTCCCGCAATCCCGACCTTTCTGCCCTTGATCACCGGTACGACAAGAAATCCGAGAACAAAAGCAAATGTGAGGTGGACCGGACGTTGAAGTTGGGCAATAAACACCCCGAAAGTAGCGGTGTAAAAATGAAAGGCTATGAAGCCCGCTGACCACACAATGATGAACCAGCGGAGATATCTGCTGTTTGCAATATCCATTTTTCTCGCGAGTCAAACAAATCGGGAAAGGCGGGAGAAAAAAGGATTTTTATCCCCCAACCTTTCCCAATAACATCCTTCCCAACCTGTTCTCCCGGTTAGTTTTGCCAGCTCCGCAGCTTATTTGCAAATTCCCTTTTCACGGTAGTAGCGAAGCGCACCGGGATGGATAGGACCTCCGGTGATCTGGCATGCATCCTGCGGATTGTAGGTTTTGTAAATTCTGTGCGAATTTCGGATGGTATCCGGATTCGTGTAGAGCATCTTGGTGATCGTATAGACCATATCCTCGGGAAGATCTTTACGAACGATCATCAGAATCGACTCCGTCATTATGGGGGTCGGTTTGTCCAGAAACTCCCAGTAACCTTCGGGGATTGTTGCAACCCCGTATTTATATTTGTCTTTGAGGTTGTTCAACACGGATTGATTGATGGGAAGAAATTTCATCTTATGTGAAATCGTCACCTCCAATATCGGTGGGACCATGGGGCCGCACCAGATATCGGCATGGCCATCTTTAAGCAGTGAACTGGCCTCTGCATAGGACACAAAGTTAACCTTTCCTCCCCAGGATTTGATATCATCAAAAGTAACGCCATAAGTCTCGAGCATTCTCTCGGCAGCTACGGAAGGAGAACTGGCCCGCGGTGAAGTGAGGATCCTGACGGGAACCTTTTTGTCCTTTATATCCTGGATGGAGTTGATAGGCGTCTCTGCTCTCGCCAAAAATACACTCATATAAATTTCCGAAAGGTAAATCAGACCCATCACGTTTCCGTGTACCCCCTTGTCCTTGTAAGCCCCAACTCCTTCTCGTGCTTCATAAAGAAGCCGGTTCATGGTAAACCCCATGTCGGCTTTTCCTGATTGCACCTTGCTGATGTTTGCCAATGACCCGCCGGTCGTCGTCGTTACTTTGACACCCGGAATCTTATCCTTGAGCAAGTCAGCGAGAGCACCTCCCAGAACATACCAGGTTCCTCCCACCGGACCCGAAGTTATCTGAAGAAATTGTGTTTTGCCCGACGCCGGTGCAACGCCCATAGTAAAACCAATAATCAAGCAAATTAGTAATATTCCTATTTTCTTGTGTTTCATTTTCATCCTCCTTTGTCTGATGTTTCCACCTGTGTGCAGCCAACATTAACCGCTGCTGAAAATTTTACTCCGGTACCTTTGCAGGCATGCAGCAAAATTTGAGGTTTGCGGTTTCATATTAATTCATTGGAACCACAATTTTTTATTTATTCGTGCAGGAGCATCTGAATCTGAATTGGAAGCCAGGGTGTTGTGCCGGGTCTCAGTCCCCCACCGACGACGGAACCGTCATGGTCGAACACCGCGATATGAAGATGACTGTTTGCCTGTTTATGGGCGTAGGCCGGCCCCACACCTCCAATCAAAGATGTAAGTTCAAAAGTGCCTTCCAGCTCCTTGGTAATCACCTCAACATTTTCTTTACCGGGAGATAGCCTCGGGACAGCAACGACCAGCTTTGACACACTGCCAATTGCCGTCAGTACCAACGCGTTACCTCCGTCCTCTGCCACGACTTTCTCCAACGTATCCTGAATGCATTCACCGGGATCGACCCTCAGCGAGACAACGGTTTTGGCTTCGAAGCGTCTAAGAATCTCCATTTTATACTCCTTTGGATCTAAAGCAGGTCCTTGGCGTAAAGTAGTTCAGCGTTAAGGATTGTATTGCCGGCCGTGCCGCGCACAAAGTTGTCCCCCATGACAACCCACTTGATGCCCTGGCTAAAAGCCGGGTCAACCCGTATACGACCGACGCACACACTCATACCATTGCCCCGTATGCGGTCGAGGCGCGGTTGAGGTCTATCTTCCTCCGCCATGACGATGATCGGTTTTTCAGGTGCACTGGGAAGCCCAAGCTCCTGGGGTGGTCCGCTCCACTGGGCGAAAACCTTTTTTGCCTCATCCACGCTTGTTGGCTTCTCAGTTTGTGCGAATATACAGATGGTATGACCGTAAAGAACAGGAATTCGGTTGCATGAAGTGCTCAGCGGCATTGGATTCGGAATGATCTCTCCATCCCTTACAGATCCAAGAATTCTAGGCCCTTCTTTCTCAAGCTTTTCCTCCTCTTTTCCGATAAATGGAATCATGTTCTCTACCATATCCATGGCTGCCAAACCTTTGGGGCCGGCTCCGGACATTGACTGAAGTGTGACCTGGAAGCACATATTTATGCCAAACGCGTCAATGATGGGTTTCATGGACATAGTTATAATTGTGACGGTGCACACCGGATTTGAGACGATAAAACTCTTCCAGCCTCTCTTCTCTTTCTGGTCCTCCAGAATACTTAAGTGGTCGGCGTTGATTTCAGGCACCACCAGCGGAACATCCGGTTCGAACCTGTAAAGCGGGGATTCACTCAAGAGCGGGATACCTGACTCGGGGAATATAGTATCCACTTTGGTGTCGACCCAAGGCGGTATAGCCGAAATGACTAATTTGATGTCTCCGGCATTGCCCAACGATTCCGGGTTTGCGGGCATCATGGTCATATTAGCCAGAGACTCGGGAAGATCCTGGGGGCC
>CP070652.1:4732095-4741519 GCA_020354645.1 Deltaproteobacteria bacterium | reverse complement strand
GGCCGCAAGTGGCTCGATGAAGTCGAGTCTCAGTCGGAGCCCGCCAAAGGCGGGTAAAGCAACCCTACAAGGAGGCTTGTGCGCCTCAGGCGCATTCAAATCCCCCACCACACGAACGGCGGGTGAATCTCGCCCTGACCAATAATATCAATAACTTAGGCCTCTTTCTAAAGAGGCTTTTTTGTTGCCGAAGGGCTGTTTTAATCCCTATTTATTCCCCACCCCACTTTTTATGAAAATCTGATTTTTCTAACCATTTGAAATTGCACACTTTATTTTTTCAGTACAATTGAATTAATCATCCGGCTTGAGTTCAATTCTACCATTATTCCAGCCAGTTAAATAGTAAGTGCCTGAAAGAGCACCTGCTGCTTTAGAAGGATAGCCGCTCATGTATAACTGTGATTTAATAGGCGCCTCGGTGGAATCCCACTTTTGGCAACAGGTAATAGGTAACAGGTTCTGGATAATAGATCATAGGGCAAAGATGCAGAGAACCAGCTGGAAACTCCCCGTTGAAATACGCCCGCCCTATGGAATCCACCAAAGGAGGTCAGCAAAGCGGAATTCCGCTGGCCAAGCTTGCCACTGGAAGGCCAGCAGAATGATATCGAGAGTGACAAGACGGTCGTGAGGTCAGAAAAGATTGAGCTGGGAGGCTGGAGCGGGAGATAAAATATGAAATCAAATATACACAGTTTCGCTTAAAATTCGTTCCCCTATTTTGGGCTTTAGCGCATTTTTCGCGACCAAATCCACATCTACGCCCAGCAGATCGGCAAGGTGATTTTTTAGATGAACAAAGGTAAAAAGATCGATGGATTTTTCAAATTGAACTAAGATATCTACATCACTAGATTTTTTCTGATTCCCTTTCGTGTAAGAACCAAAAAGGCCTATCTCAATCACACCATATTCATCTTTTAGACTGGCTCTGTGGTCTTGTAGGATTTTTTTCAGCTCGTTAACCTTTTTCATTGCTTATTTCAGTTAATATCTTTTCAATTGATGGTTTTAGTTGCGGTATTTTGTTTTTTGCGGTCAGCCATAGTGTTTCCTCATCAATCCCAAAATAATCGTGGGCCAAAACGTCTCTCATTCCTGCCATTTCTTTCCAGGGAACTTCTGGATATTTCACCCGAACTTCTTCTGATATATGTTTCGTAGCTTCACCAATGATTTCCAAGCCCCTGATTACGGCAAATTTTGTTTTATCATCTTTTTTGAATTCTTCGAACTCCAAATCTTTTATGAAATTTTGAATTTTTTCAATAGCATCCAATAAATCTCTCAGATAATCCTCATACTCACGCGGCATGGATAGCCTCCTTGAGGATATCTTCTTTCAGATCCTTATGAAGTGCATCGGGTGTTACCAGGCCTACGTTGCATTCGAGCAAATCACTTAAAAACCTTTGAAGCCGTGCAAATTGAAAAAGTCCAATTTTTGCATTTGTCTGAAATTCGACAAGAATGTCCACATCACTACCATCGATTGGCTCATCCCGGGCCACCGAGCCGAAAAGATAGAGATCCTTAACCGAAAAACGTTTTAACTTACTATGATTTTCGGCAAGTGTTTGAAGTGCTTGCTGTCGGTTCATCTTTTCCCTCTTTTAATCTTTTTAACGATATGTGGATATTATCGATATTTCAGTTAAATATCAACTTTTTTAGTTATTGGGAGATATGGGGTCAGGTCTGAACATTTCACAGTCAGTGATGATCTTGTCAAAAGTTGAGACCTGACCGTATAATATCTGCACAAATCCGCCCGGATTACCAACTGGAAGTTATCCTCTCTGTCGTTAGATATCAGTGTCACTGGAGCTAAGATAGTTTCGCACTTTCTGCACCAACATGCCCTTTAAAACATTCTAAGAGGGGACTGTAAGGTCCTATCTTTAATCAGCTGCGGTCCCGGGCATCTTTGTTATGTAAACAAAAAATGCTCCTGGTGCGTCTATATATTAGTAGGTCGAAAAAGAATCATTACATTTCACACATTCAGCGAACGTGAGTAGTCACTTATAGACCATCACTGCCAGAAGCAAGACCTGTGTGATTGCGTTGATAATTACAAAATGATTGAGGAGAAATACATGATAAAATTGCGATTTATCTTATATTTTCTTATGGTTGTGACATTGACAGCATTCGAACTGGGAATTGGCCCACGAACGATTATCGCTGCAGAGGAATCAGCTCTGGTGCCGGATGAAGATGTTCAAGTGCTTGCCTCGGGTCCCATCCATGAGGCATTTGCTGCGGTGGTGGCATTGGATCCTGCGCCCGGAATCGTGGCGCCCAAGGGGCCGCCACCCCTCATTGAGGAAATTCCACCCCAGCAGAAACCTGAAGGGGATGTTCAGTGGATTCCCGGTTACTGGGCCTGGGACGATGAAAGGAACGAATATATCTGGGTGAGTGGGATATGGCGAGTACCGCCACCGAGTCGGCAGTGGGTCCCCGGTTATTGGACCCGTGTGAGAAAGGGGTATCAGTGGATTTCCGGGTACTGGGCCGGTTTGAAGGCAAATGGGGAAGAATACCTGTCTGAACCGCCTAAATCGGTAGAAGTTGGACCCAGCAGTAATTCACCTTCGCCGGATTACACCTGGATACCCGGTTGCTGGGTATGGCACTATGGACGCTATGCCTGGCGGCCCGGCTATTGGTCCGTCGTGCACCCGAACTGGATCTGGGTGCCTGACCGCTATATCTGGACCCCGCGTGGCTACCTCTTTGTGAGTGGTTACTGGGACTATACCGTCATTCATCGGGGAGTTTTGTTCGCGCCGGTTATTTTTGCGCCGCGAATGTACCTCGAGTTGAGCTTTTCGTTCTCACCCGGATTTGCAATCGATCTGAGCGTATTTGGTGACGCCCTGTTTTTGCGACCTCGTTATTGCCACTATTATTTTGGGGATTATTACGCACCCAAGTACTATAGAAAGGGAATATATCCATGGTTTTCGCTGCATGCGAGTCGGATTGTCTATGATCCTATCTATGCTCATCAACGCTGGAATCACCGGAACCACCACGAATGGGAGAACCGATTGCAGACAAGATTTCGTGAGCGTCGAGAACACGAAAGGTTACGACCCCTCCAGAGCTTTGATTACCGCACAGGGTCTGACAAGGCGGGCAGATCGTCGGGACCCGAACGGCCCAATTTCGTCATGCCGCTCGACCGTGTTGGGAAAACCAAGGCCAGTGCCAACCGTTTCAAGCCCCTGAGTGAAAAAGGGCGAAGGGAATTCCCTCACAGGAAAAAAAAGGTTCGCACATTCGAAAACGAACGTGAGAGTCGCGACACCCAGCGGCTCAGTATGCTGGCGGAAAAGGCTTCAAAAAAACCCGAGCCGAACAAAGAAAAATTTTCCAGATCTCCGGTTAGGGACAGGGCAAACGAAAAAGCGGATCGAAAAAAAGCCCCGCCCGCCCGGTACAAGGTGCCCAAACCAAATCCCAATATTAATCCCCTGAAGAGAAAATATGATTTGTCCCCCTCGTGGGGCAAGTCTCAGAAGTCGGAAGACAGGGGGCAAACGTCAGCCGCCTTCGCTTCGCGGCTTCAGCGCGCCAAGCAGGTCGAGGGACAGATTTCAGTGGACAATGTCCAGAATTCAGGGAACAGAGGAGGGCTGCTGGAGGACCGTATGCCGAAGTCTAATAACAGGAAACACAGAGAGGATAACGGACGGCGGAGGTGGAAGGAAAGATAAAGACTGAGAAGAAATTTGGAGGACGGACATCCGTCTATGCGCTTCGCTGGATTTTCAATTATCTTCATCGCATCAGGGCCGATGAGCAGGAAGTGGATACAGCTTCAACTCGAGGGTTTCAGCTTTCAGGGAATTTCATGTAAATATAACAAAATTGAGGTTAGCAGGTAATACTGATAAAATGGAGTCTTTAGGTTGGAAGCAGGGTTGGAAACTGAAAATAAAAACCTAAAAAAGGATTTAGATTTTCATCTAAATCCTTAGTTTTACCGACGGGAACGGCAAGACTCGTACCCCCAACCCTCTGTTTAATGACGGGACGGGCTCGGCCTGGCATGCCGAGGGTATGTGATAGCCTTAAATCATTCCTCATCAACGAGGATTTACAAAATTTATACCCTTTTTATACCCTTTCTGGCTGACGGCATGCACAACTTGTTGATATTATTCACTCCATGCACACCATGCTTTTGAAGCAATAAAAATCAGGCGATTCAGAATGCGTTATTATTTTAAGTAGTTAAAAGAATAAATTTCTGAAAGACCATCAATTTTGGGAGCAGGAAGTCGCCCCGTCACATACGACGGGATCGCCCCGACCAGTTCATAATTCTGTTTTGGTACAGGCCTCCAATGATTACATTATACGTGCTTAAGGGAAAAAATGGCAAACGATACGTTGGTATCACAAATGATCTAACCAGACGTTTGAGTGAGCACCGTTCATATAAGACAAAAGGCAGTCAAGTCATTGGTGAATTCGACCTGTTGCTACGGGAAGAATATACAGACCACAAAAAGGCCCGAGAGCGAGAAAAGTTCCTGAAGTCCGGTCAAGGCCGCAAGTGGCTCGATGAAGTCGAGTCTCAGTCGGAGCCCGCCAAAGGCGGGTAAAGCAACCCTACAAGGAGGCTTGTGCGCCTCAGGCGCATTCAAATCCCCCACCACACGAACGGCGGGTGAATCTCGCCCCGACCAATAAAATCAATAATTTAGGCAACGCCGATTTTGCATGAAATTGGCGTTTTTGCGTTTTGTCCACTTTGCTTTGAAACGCTACAAAGCGGGATTACCGCAGGGCGATCGAAAAGGTGACACAGCGCCATGCTCTATGAAAAAAGGCTTGACAAGCAGGAAAAAATAAGAAACAAAACTGTATCGTAAAGTATTAATTTAAATAGAAAAAATAGGATTTATCACGTACAGTTGCCTTGGATCTGCATTTCTTAGATTTTGGGCGATTTCGCTTCGATTTCCCCCTTTGAATAAAGAAAAGCCCATCGTAATAGGATATACAAGAACGCGAGACGGCTTTTTTGAGGCAAATGCAGCACAATTCAGGATAACATTATTTGATGGAGTAGATCTTTTGTGCACGAAGCACTTGTTCCTATTCTCTACGCGATTGTAGCTGCTGCTTGCTTCGGTGGTCAACTGGTTATGACTATTAGGAGTTTTGCCTATGTAGATCCTCAAACCAGTTCGATGATTACTATCGGCACCTGCGTGACGATTTTCTGGCTGCTATCGCCATTTTTGCTTAAAGCGGAGTATTTTACCAACGCCGGAATGTGGATCTTTTTTGGAAACGGCTTAATCCACCCCCTTTTTTCTTTATACCTGGCATTTGAAGCTTCCAAGCGGATGGGCTCTACGGTGTCCGCGACAATAGCATCCATAGCCCCTCTTTTTGCTACAACCGGAGCCGTTCTAGTTCTTGGAGAACATATCACTCTCATTTTCTTAATGGGTACTATCTGCACAGTGGTAGGAATAATGATACTTTCCTGGAAGCGTCAAAGCCACATCAACTGGGCTTTGCCGGTACTTGTTTTTCCCCTTGGCGCTGCTGTCATCCGGGGAGCCAATCACAATATCGGTAAATTCGGTTTACAACTTCTGCCCAGCCCTTATTTTGCGTGTCTTGTTTCTTTCACCGTCTCATTTGTTGGTGCCATCATGATTTATCGCTTCCGCATCGGCAGTCTGCCGACCCGGCTACCAATACGAAGTGTTATGTGGAGCGGACTTGCTGGAATATGCATTGCTATGGGTGTTCTCAGCATGTATTCAGCACTTCACTATGGACGGGTAGTTGTGGTTTCCCCCATAATCGCAATCTTTCCATTCTTTACCCTTCTGATAAATCTATTATTTCGTCAGGAGCGGTTCAGATTGAGCATATTGATCGGAGTGGTACTGGTAGTGGGAGGTGTCATTTGGATCAGCATTCAATAGTGTAACCGTTCACAACCTTTTCCATATGTCTACCAAAAATCTACCAATTCAAAACAACGCTATGCACGGCGTATAATAAAATCATTATGTTATGTACACATGCTTACAACTGCAGGAAAACGGGTTGGCAATGATTGTGTTTTTATATTAATAGATTATCAATTGGTTCCCTAAGATTTCGGATTGAAAAACGGAAATCTAAAGAAAAACCGGCTTCTCAAGAAGATGTACAAGAATGGGATTGGGCTATGCCACATTGAGATGGCAAGACTTCCTTTATAAAACGAGCGTCGAGGATTTATATTCTATGATCAAGAGAGTTTTTTATGGATGGTGGGTCACTCTTGCTTGTTCTTTTATTGGCCTCTATGTGGCAGGTGTTATTTTTTTTGGCTTTACAGCCTTTTTTGAACCTATTGCAGAGGAGTTTAACTGGAACTATACCCAAATATCTTTTGCCGTCAGTCTCCGCGGCTTGGAGATGGGTGTTTTTGCTCCTTTTGTAGGTTTCCTTTCTGATTATTTTGGGACTCGGAAGGTGATTTTTTGGGGAATCATTACCGTCGGCATCGGGCTTATCCTGCTTAGCCAGACTCAATCACTCACCATGTTCTATGGCTCATTCCTGCTGCTCTCTTTCGGGGCCGGTGGTTGTACAGCTGTCGTAACCACGACGGCTGTGGCCAACTGGTTTCACAAAAAGGCAGGAATCGCGCTCGGTGTGATGGGTTCCGGTATTGGCGCCGGCGGTTTAATGGTTCTGTTGATTGTTCGCCTTATCGAACTTTATCAGTGGAGGACCACACTGATTATACTCGGATTGGGGATGTGGGCAATCGGCATACCTTTATCACTGGTTATCCGTGATCGCCCTGAGAACTACGGCTATCTCCCCGATGGTGAGGTATCCGTCAGCTCTGGCCAAAGCCACAAAAGTCAGGATAAGGTAGTGGAAATTGGTTTGAAGGAAGCGCTCAAAATGAGGACTTTCCTCTACCTCAATCTCATAGAAGCTGTCCGGATGATGATTCTTATGGCCGTGTTCACCCATCTTATGCCATATCTCAGTAGTGTTGGAATGCCGCGCTCCTCTGCCAGCATGGTGACGGGTGCGATTCCCTTGATCGGAATCATTGGAAGGTTTGGCTTCGGCTGGTTAGGGGATATATATGATAAAAGGCATGTGATGGCATTGACACTGGGGCTTATCACTTTAGGAGTACTGGCTTTCAGTTTGGTGCATGTCAGGTTGGTAATGCTACCTTTTCTTTTACTGTTTCCATTAGGCCATGGAGGAAGTATGATTATAAGAGGCGCGATATTGCGGGAATATTTTGGAAGGGATTCCTTCGGCAAAATGATCGGCGTTATAATGGGATCGGCATCAATTGGAGGCATTATTGGCCCGACCCTGGCGGGCTGGGCTTATGATACATGGGGAAGCTATCAACTAATCTGGCATGTTTTTCTTGGATTCCTTGTAATAGCGTTCACGTTGACATTAAAGATGAAACCGGTTGCAATTAAAAATACGAAAAAATAGTTCTGAGAGCCTCAATAATTGTAACATTTTTTTCTATCACAAAAATACATCCGGATCATGATATGGAATTGGGGGGACATCCTGCTACGTTTGGGTTAGCACATTTAAATCTATGATTGATTCTTTAACATGGCAGTTCTTTTTAAGTCAACGTTTGAGAATCCATGTGTGGATAGCTCACATGTGTCCATTATTTCAAAATAAAGAAACGCAATAAAACAACCCCGTGCCTTTTGATATTTCTACACCTATGGTCGGCCACGATGGTTTCCAATCTCCACACTTGCCCTACATCGCCCGAGCTGGTAAAAGCCCATTAGGAAAGGATTGCCAGATATAAGCGAGGCTAACCCAGAGAATATTAAGAAGTAACCTCATAAGGAGGAGTACGATGTCTCAATTTTCGAATATTAAAGAAGCGGCTTACTGGATGGAGCCTCATCATATAACAAAAAACTATGCAAACAGAGAACTACCACAAAAAGTTGATGTGCTGGTTGTGGGAAGCGGTTATACCGGTGTTGTCACAGCTTTACAATTGAAAAAAGCAGGCGTGAACGTAGCGTTGATAGAAAGAGACCGGATCGGATCAGAAGCCAGTGCAAAAAACGGCGGAATGGTCCTTTCCGGATTGACAGTCAGTTTATCCAAGGTGCTGAAAAATTTCGGTCAGGAGAAGATGGCCCGTTTTTTTCAAGAATCCCTTGAGTCCATTAATTGTGTGGAACGGCTGGTCAAAGAGGGGCAGATCGATTGTCACTTCGAAAGAAACGGCTTTCTGAAAGCTGCCTTCAAACCAGCTCATTATGATGACTTGAAAAAAGAGCAGGAATTTCTCGCCAACTACTTAAACCACGAGACTCACCTGATATCCCCTGAAAAGATGCATGATGAGATTGAATCTGACTTATATTATGGCGGTCTAGTCGAGCCCATGAGCGCCGGTTTGCAACCTGCAAAATATATAGCAGGCCTTATTCGTATGGCTGATGCTGTCGGAGTAGATTTACATGAATATGTCCAAGCGCAGGCAATCGAGAGAGTCAACAATAAAATGAAGGTTTATACCAGCAAGGGACCTATTCTGGCAGATCGGGTAGTTGTTGGCACAAACGGTTATACCACCAACCTGACACCCTGGCAGATGCGTCGTGTGGTGCCGGTGGAAAGCTTTATGATCGCCACACAGGTATTACCAGCAGAGATGGCCAAACGGCTTGTACCCAACAACAGGATGTTTTCTGACACAAAAAGATTCCTGTATTACTTCCGCCTTTCACCAGATGGCAAAAGGATGCTTTTTGGGGGCCGTCTAAAGCATGCATGGAAACCGACCCTCGACAAAGCAAAGGCCATACATCAGGATATGCTTAAGGTTTACCCGCAACTTGAAAAATTCTCTATCGATTACTGCTGGTCGGGGAAAGTCTGTTTTACTGTTAACCGTTTCCCGATTATTGGGGAACGCAAAGGTATCATATATGCCATGGGTTACTGCGGTCACGGTGTTACTATGGGAACATACTTCGGGTTTAAACTGGCGGACATAATACTTGGAAAAGGTTTTAACAGTGAATTTGCGAAAACATCGTCCCTACCCATTCCTCTTTACTGGGGAAAACCGTGGTTCTTGCCGATTGCACATTACTATTTCAGATTTCTTGACCTGATAAAGTAGCTGTTCGCAGATCAGGCGTTGGGTAATATCTCGGAGAGATAACAAGAGGAATGAAAATGTGATGATATAAATATTCTTGTGTATTTATGTTTAGCAATAATATTTCATAAAGGAGAATGAACAATTTCCAGGGAGGCTCAGGGTCGCATCTTAACGGGCTGTTGCCCAAATCCTTTTGAACGGTCATTGAAACGTTTTTGCTCATCAATCTTGGCGAAGTGGAAGATAAGCGCT
>CP070652.1:4728011-4731995 GCA_020354645.1 Deltaproteobacteria bacterium | reverse complement strand
GTTTCAAAACCTCTTTTTGAGCCATTTTGCGACCTTTTGTTCCAAGGCGCTTAGTGAAGTGGAGCGCGTGTCCCGCCGAAGCCTGATCAGACGAAGGCGGATAAAATCTTGAACTGTTTGAGGGCGTTAGTCCGAGTTTTCAAGATTTAGTGAAGCGAGTCTAGCGTCTTGCAGAAGTCGCAAACCGGCGAAAAAGGAGGTTTTGAAGCTGCTTCTAGTGGTGTATCCCAGAAATAAGTTACAAAATTCAGCACAAGGTTTGAAAGGTTTTTGTGAGCGCCATTGAGCATTTTGGGATAAAGACGCCGGCTGCAAGGTGGCGTTAATAATCAAAAGCTGTTTGAGTCCCGAGGACCGCAGAGCGGGCCGAGGTCGAGTTCTTTTGATTTAGCCCCGTGCAGTCCCGATTTCAGCGGGATCCCCAAAATGGTCGCCGGCGTGAACAAAAGGCTTTCAAACCGCTACAAGACTTTCTAAACTTATTTCTGGGACATGACACTAGAGTTCGTCGTCCTCCTCCTCGTCCTCTTCATCGAAACTATTGGTTTCGAACTTACTCCATAATTGGGCATCCCGGCAACCGAGCAGCGACGCAGCGTTTAGGTCCTCGGTTGCCCGTCGATAATAACCGAGCATATAATAGCATGCGCCTCTTCTAAAATATGCTTCGGCAAATTCTCTATTTTGGTCGATTGCCACGTTAAATGCCTGTAAAGCATTTGAATAATCGCCCAATTGAGTTAATCGCCTTCCCTCTCTTAGCAGATCTGCGGCCTTCAGTTCAATATCATTATTTTTTTTCACATTTCCTCACGAACGACCTAGAGGCGATTTCAAAAATACATCCAACGTCCAATTACGGTGTTGCGGACCTCCTCAAAATGCTCACATACTTCCTTGTATACACATCTCTTTCGTCGGCCCGCGCCTTTTCCTTGAACGTCGTCTGCATTTTTGAGATACCTTCTATAATAGGATGTTCTAGAAGCAACTGTTAAAAAATCTGTGTTAAATTTTATATAAAAACTCTCGAACTTTTCCAATAATAATTCGGGGAATATCCTCCTTTTTTGTAACCGCGTAAATTCCAATGTCTTTGCGAAGCTCCATCGTATCTCGAAAAGTGTGTACATGTTCGTTTTCGCCAATATGCACAGCTGTGATACGATTTCTGCAATAATTGAAGTACTGTATCAAACTGTTGAGATTGTTTATTTGCATATCAGTAATAAGGAAGATATCCGGCAGACAGTCACTTTGCAAATTTTCAATATCTTCAACTTCAAGTCGCGTCCCTCCCCCCAAATAAAGACAAATTGATTCATACAGCGGATGCCGTTGACGAGAGTATGGTAGGATTTTTCGTCTCCCAGCAGATGCATCGCTAAAATTATAAACAGCTACCGCTGCGTTGTTTCTCAAATATGCGTCGCAGGCGCAACCTGCCCCTAAAACGGCGTAAGAGAGGGCCTGTTTCGGGTCGGTCATGCTGGAAGAGGAATCAATGACGACAATACAGTCCGGGGTTTTTTCCTCTTTTCCAAAAATTTCTCCCTCCTCTCGCGTCCAGGTTTGAGTGATTCCGGGCATAATTTTTCCAAAACTGGTCCATGGATCGATATCCCGGCAAGGTCGTCCGACTTCCCAGGGGGTATGGTGATGAGGATATGTGGCTCCGCTGCTCTCCATCGGCATCTTTTTTAAAGGGAGCCAATAATTTTCGGCCAATTTCATGTAATAAAGAACATTTGCAAAACCGGCTCTACCAGGCCCATGGCCAATACCGGTTTTATCATGACCCAGAACCTCACTAATTTCTTCTTCATGGTCCTGGATGATCTCCGCGAATTCAGAGGGTGCAACTTTCCCCTTGGCCAGTTTTTTGAGACCGTATTCGATTTCATCCCGGGTATAAAGTTTTAGATCGTGGCAACCCAAAGGGCTGTTTCCCGTCAGAGCAGCCTCTTTTTGGTCTGCTGCAAGATATGGTTGCACAAGCCTTGCAAAACGCCGTATGCTTGCTAGCCAGCGAGAACGGTTGAGGTATGGTATAAAAGCGAGTTTTTGGGAAACATCCTCATAATCCGGAGCATTCAAGTTTTCTCCCCAAATACGTTGACAAAGCGCTCGAACAATTCTTTCAACTTCGTCACCTTCCAGGTTTTGATAGAGTTTTGGCAATGGCGATTCCGTTTGTCTGATACACCGTGTGTTGGCGACGACATCCATAAAGGCGTCGGTTACACGCTGCGTAATTACCTTATTGGCTAGTACTTTTTTGGCTTCCGCATAAAGTCTTAAATGGGTCTCAAAATCCCAAGGGCAGTACAAATAATGAGAAACGGCATGGTCAAGCAACCCCTCGATTATTTCATTTGGTTCGAGCTTACGCGATAAATCTGCTACAAACTCTTCAGAGATGCAGATTTTTTTGCACCTCATGTCGATAGCGGCCTGCAACTTAATCTGCGCAAATTCAGGGACAGGCAGTTCAGGGAATAAATGCTTTCGTCTGACTTTCGGCCAGATATCTTTCAGTATTTCATTGAGACTCGGCATCACCATTGCCCGGTATGATTTTGAAGCTGATCAACAATCGAAATGAGAAATAGATTTTATCCCATATTCAGAAAGGTACGATTATAGTTGTTCCTTATTTGGGACAACAAGTAGTGACTATGGCCCAGTTAGAAATTTATCGTATCATACGCTCGAGTTCGTTTAATCAACAGATTTGCCGTGCTGCAGTATTTGCCCGCCGTAACGCGTCTCGCCAATGCTCCCGATGGAATCATTGACTCGTATAGCACCGCCGTGCATCCATTCACCGGTTTTTTCCCCGGCGTTCTGCTTGACCTGGATATCACCGTTGAGCATACCGGCGCCACACCAGTTGCCTACCGATCCATTAATGATTAGAGAGCCACCATTGAGCGCCGCTCCAATAAAATCACCTGCATTTCCTTCTAAAATAAGGGTTGCATTTTCAGGTAGCCGGTAACCGAGGAAATGAAAAGTATACTGGTAATCCGCAAGTCTGAGCACAAAGTGCCCATCCTTGGAATTATTTATCAGGGCAGAAATATAAAGCCCGGCCGGTCCGGGTACCATAAGTTGGAGGCTATCGGCATTATCCATTTGAGCACAAAAGGCCTCAATATCATAGAAACTGTATTCTAAGTATTGGATGTCATCCAGGATCTTTTCATCAACGTTTACTATATGGTGGTGTTCCACCATCCAGGACAAATTGTCTATCTCTTCTTCCAGTATCTGAAGATAACCCTCAGTCAACTTGCCGATAACGTCTTCTTTAACCGTTATAATGCGCTCGGCATGATGTTCTCGCTTTTTGAAGCGGTCGGGATGGAATTCGATAAAAGGATTTCTCATTCTACCAAATATGCTGATCTCGTAAAAAGCGACTTTTTACGAAACCGTCGAATATTGTTCACCCAAATCTTTGCGTATATCCCAAAAAATAGGATGGTCACCCAGAATGGGTTCTAAAGCTTCACCTTCTGAGATGCGATATGCAACAGCAAGTGCTTCTTTAATTCTATAACTCTGTTCCAGATAGCGCCTGTGCATTTCGTTAACAGCTTTTTTGGCCATATAGATGGAAAGCGGATCATTGCGCATATCGTTGTCCCATTGTGCCACTATTTTATCATGCCATTGGATTCTATGGGCCAGCGCATGGGGCAGGATCACCCTGAGGTGTTCAATATTCACCTTAAGGTCTCCCAAGATCCAGGCGAGTGATTGGGCATATTGTTGGACGCTGATCGAAAATCGATTTGAAACGCAGTTTTTTATGGCGTTACATAAGTAGCCTGTGAAGTGGCAGCCCTCATCACAACTCTCATGACTTCGCTTTTGTCCGTAGCGCTGACAAAAAGATAATTCAGATAAAACGAGTCGTAGAAAAGCATTTGCATCAAGATCAAAAGAAATTTGATTCGTGCTCAATCTAATTTCCTG
>CP070652.1:4724392-4727911 GCA_020354645.1 Deltaproteobacteria bacterium | reverse complement strand
GGACCGCTTCGGGCTTTCTCTTTTCAGCGGAGAACGAAATGGCACTTATCTTTACTCTGCCAGTGATACCATGAGTTATAGCGGTGTTCCCAATATTCTTATCACTTTAGTTATCTCGATTTTTATCGTTTTAAATACCATGATTAGCAGCGTTTACGAGAGAAAACGAGAGATCGGAATCTATACCTCTGTGGGATTGGCCCCTTCCCATGTGTCTTTTCTTTTTATTGCAGAGGCGATGGCGTTGGCGGTAATGAGTGTAGTCTTAGGCTATTTGATGGCACAGACCGCTGCCAAACTTTTTGCCGAGACATCTCTGTGGGCTGGTATTACAGTCAATTATTCTTCTTTAGCCGGCGTGGCCGCCATGATCCTGGTAATCCTTGTCGTGCTGATTTCGGTGATTTACCCATCGAAGGTGGCCGGCGAAATCGCTATTCCAGATGTAAACCGTTCCTGGACACTACCGGAAGCAAAAGGTAATATCCTTGAACTCACCCTTCCATTTTTGATGAAGTACAAGGAACACCGCAGTGTCGGCGGTTATTTAATCGATTATTTCCAAGGACACCTCGATGTATCCCATGGATTGTTTTCCACTGGAGACATTGAATATGGCTTTGTTTGCCCAACACCTCCAAACGTTACTGAATATGAAAAAGATTGTCCTGAAGACGCGTGTGAAATACCGGCCTGTTTGGAATTTAGTTCCAGTGTCTGGCTGGCGCCATTTGATTTTGGCATCATGCAAAAGGTGGATTTTCAGTTTATTCCATCGAGAGATGAGCGAGGATTTCTAGAAATAGTTGTTCGTCTGACTCGCGAATCCGGCGAGGCCAATGCTTGGCACCGGATCAACAAGGGCTTCCTCCACGAAATCCGCAAGCAACTGCTGGTATGGCGTTCCTTTGACGATCAGGCGAAAGATCATTATGCACAGCTACTGACCGCAGCAGAACAAGATAAGGGAGCCCATCCCGATCACGGAAAGGGCAGATGATAGAAAATCGGCAAAGGACGATGAACAAAGATTCCTTGCAGAAAGATGGTATTAAAAATACGAGGAATAGGATCCGTTGGCGTGCTATATGGCTTGGATCCATCCTTGCACTGGCGATTTGCCTGCTCACTCCTTTCAACAATGCCTATCGCCAGGCCACACCACTAGGGGGCGGACACTTTCCCGTGGCGCCGTTTTACGGTCTGGTCTGGATGATGATTTTAACGGCTGTAGCTCGCAGAATTTTCAGGAGTCGAGACTGGCTAACGGGTAAAGAGCTTCTCGTATCCTGGGCCCTGATGATCCTTTTGTCTGGAATCGCCTGGACCGGTCTTACCCGTACCTTCTTCATAAACATGACGGCTCCGTACCATTTTGCCACGATCGAAAATCGCTGGGAAGAAGTCCTTCATCCCCTACTGCCCAAGATTTGGTATCACGAGAGCCAAGAGGCCATTGCCAACCTTTACAACGGTTTTGCCGGGGGGCGACAAATGGGGTGGTGGGAGGTCTTACAGCAAATCCCATGGAACGCCTGGGCGCTGCCGCTGCTTACCTGGGGCGGATTTATCCTGCTTTGCTATTTTGTAATGATCTGCATTGTCAGCCTACTGAGCAAACAACCGCTTTACAATGAGCGGATGAACTTTCCTTTGCTGCGAGTTCCGTTTTTGATGGTCGAAGCTTTGGAGCAACAAGGATTGGGCCGGTTTTTTTCCAATCGATTTCTGTTGGCCGGTCTCATGGTTCCAGTTTGTCTTCACCTGATCAACGGCCTTAGTTTTTATTATCCATCGGTTCCCCAAATACCCACGTTAATCCTGGCCGGTAAATATTTTCCAAAACACGGGCTTTTTTCAGGATTTTACAAGCTTAAAATTTACATTTATCCGGCTTTTATTGGCTTTGCGTTTCTGACTTCCAAACAGATTTCATTCTCGTTTTGGTTCTTTTTCCTTGCCGGATCGCTTTTAATCGGATTGCTAAACTTTCTTGGTATCAACATTCCGGCCGCCGCCTTAGGGGTCACTTTCGGCCCGACCATTTCTCGACCCGAAGAGGCGCAGATGATCGGGGCTTATGGGGTTTTTTTCTTGTTCCTTGCTTGGCTAGCCCGCTATCACTTCATGGATGTGTTGCACCAGTCCATCGGTTTTAAAAAAGAAAAAGAATCAGGATCCGAATGGATTGCCACCCCGTTGGCTTTCTGGGGATTTGTGGTTGGCGGATTCGGAATTGTATTTTGGTGTCATTATTTCGGGATACCCTTTTTGTTTTCTTTCTTACTGGTCGGCGCATTTTTCATGGTAATGCTCGTAGCGATGCGGGTTATCTGTCAGGGTGGACTGGCATATTTTACGTTAACTGTGGCGCCTATCGATGGACTTATGACTTTTTTCGGGCCCAAATTTTTTACTAGTATTGGTATTCTTGTTGCTGGGGTTGTCCAAAAGGTACTTTTTGTGGATCTGCGGGAATCCCTTATGCCTTCTTTACTGCATGCCCGCAAGGTGACCGAAGAAGTTGCGAACAATCGTCGGATTTTTATTTCCATAATCATTACGCTAATGGCAGGAATTGCAATATCCTTTCTGGCCATGCTGACCCTTTGTTATAAGTTCGGCATCCGCGAACTGCAACTCGACTGGGCTACTCGGACCACAGTAGCTGTTTATGATAATATTTATAGTTTGGTCGAGTCACCGGTAAAACCCGGTCAATGGGTGATGATATTTTCGCTCGCGGGTGCTCTGGTTATGTTGGCCTTGGCGATTTGCTATCATCGGTTTTATTGGTGGCCCATTCACCCGATCGGCTATTTAACTGCGTATAGTTCCGCCATGTGGATTCTTTGGTTCAGTTTTTTCATCGGATGGCTTTGTAATGCCCTTTGTATGCGCTATGGTGGTGTGGTGTTGTTTAAGAAGCTGCGCAATTTTTTTATTGGAATGATCATTGGTGATTTTCTAATGGCTGGCAGTTGGGCCCTTTACGGGCTGTTTCAGTATTCAAGTTACCAGGTGCTGCCTACCTGAAAATAGGAATCGGAGATACGGAGACGCGGTGAAACGCGGAATTTTAAAAATGTTAGACATTGTAATTAGAATTTATCACCCTTTCTCCGATTTGCCCATTCTCCGTTTCTTTATATGCTATCGGCATAGGGTGTATTAAACGCTGAATTTGAAATTTCACGGCTGAACTCCGAGCAAAGAGTTATGTACGAAGACAAGGAACTTCAAGAATACAGGGATTTGTTAAAAACTCCGGATCATTTCGAGGAAGGCTTCGATTGGAAGGCCATTGTTGGGGCGATTTTTATCGGCTTTCTCATGATGCCCGGCAGCATGTACCTTCAGCTGGTTATCGGCACCGGAATCGGTCCTGCTGCTCGATGGGTTACCATTATCCTGTTTGCCGAAATCGCCAAGCGATCATTTACAGAACTGAAGCAGCAAGAAATCTTTCTACTCTATTACATGGCCGGGGCCGCCTTGGCCACCCCATTTCAGGGTCTT
>CP070652.1:4718617-4724292 GCA_020354645.1 Deltaproteobacteria bacterium | reverse complement strand
GGAAACTCTGGCGCAACGGTTTCGACCGATCCTTCAACTCATGCCGTATCGAAAATTACGTGTCGGCGGGGTGGTCACCGGGTCGGAGATCAGCAAAGGGTTGATCAAAGATGAATTTGACCGGTATGTTGCCCGAAAAGTTAGTGATTACGGTTGTGAATTGGTAGAAAAAATCATTGTTCCGGATAAACCGCAGTCGATCGCCAACGCAGTTATCGATTTAAAAACGCGCGGATGTGAACTGATCCTGACAACCGGCGGGCTCTCGGTTGATCCGGATGATGTGACCAAAAAGGGCATCAAAAAAAGCGGTGCAAAGATTATGGCATACGGCAGCCCGATTTTGCCCGGGGCCATGTTCCTGTATGCCCTTTTGGATAATACAACGATTCTGGGGTTGCCGGCCTGTGTGTTTTACCACCCGACAACAATTTATGATCTTATCTTGCCGCGAATACTTGCGGGAGATCAGATAACCAAACAGACAATAGCTGAAATGGGTCACGGCGGATTATGCCTGGATTGTGAAACCTGCCGATTTCCGGATTGCGCATTTGGCAAATAATGCTGGTAAAGCGAGGCACAACCATGAATTCTTCTAAAAACCCAATTTCCGACAAAATAGATTCCCTCTGGGTCAACGTCCACTTGGCCACAATGACAAATACCGGTCCTTACGGTATGATAGAAAACGGTGCGCTGGCCGTTTGCGGTGAAAAGATCGCCTGGGTCGGGAAACGAAATTCGCTGCCCGCTGATCTGAAATCCAAAGCGACCAAGATTTACGAGGGTGACGGTGGATGGGTCACGCCGGGCCTGGTGGATTGCCATACCCATCTGGTATACGCCGGTAGCCGTGCCCGTGAATTTGAACTGCGTCTTCAAGGGGCCACCTATGAGGAGATCGCCCGCCAAGGCGGTGGCATAAGGTCAACGGTCACCGCCACTCGCGAAGCAGATGAGGAATCCTTGCTTAACCAGAGCGGTTCCCGCCTGGTGGCGCTCATGCAAGAGGGGGTAACCACGGTGGAGATAAAGTCCGGCTACGGGCTGGACCTCGAAACCGAGATGCGCATGCTGCGCGTGGCACGCAGGCTGGGGGAAAGATATCCTGTAACGGTCGTGCCGACCTTTCTCGGGGCCCATGCCCTGCCTCCTGAATATGAGGGCAAAAGCGACCAGTACGTTGACTTCGTGTGCCATGAGGTCATGCCGCAGGTGGCTGCCCAAAAACTGGCCGTAGCCGTTGATGTCTTTTTTGAAAGAATCGGATTTACGCCCGAACAGACCGAACGGGTTTTCAAGGCTGCAAAAAAAATGGGCCTGGCGGTCAAGCTGCACGCCGAACAGCTATCGGACCTGAGAGGTGCTGCACTGGCTGCGCACTACGGCGCTCTTTCAGCGGACCACCTAGAGCATGTCTCAGAGGAGGGGGTGAAGGCCATGGCCGACAGCGGTACCGTGGCGGTGCTTTTGCCTGGTGCCTTTTACTTCCTGCGTGAAACAAAAGTGCCCCCCATAGATCTGCTGCGCCGTTACGAGGTCCCAATGGCGCTTGCCACGGACTGCAATCCGGGCAGCAGTCCCGCGGTTTCTCTGCTTCTGATGCTCAACATGGCCTGTACCTTGTTTCGGCTGACACCGGAAGAAGCCCTTGCCGGGGTTACCCGAAACGGCGCCAGGGCGCTGGGACTTCAGAATACGATCGGTACCCTCGAGCCGGGCAAGGATGCAGATTTCGTGATTTGGGGCATTCCCGAACCGGCGGAGCTGGCCTACCGTATCGGCTCAAATGCCCCAATGCATGTGGTGAGAAAGGGGCAATTAATCAGGACCCGAGAGACATAAACTGCATAAAGCCGTGCCCGGAGCACCCGCCTTCCTCTGATGCAGCAGATGTCGGGTTTCACGAATTAGTAGGTTTCAGGTGTCGGGTTTCAGGTGTCAGGTTTCGGGTGTCAGGTGTCAGAATTGATAGAGTTGAAGGCAGAACACTGAAGTCCTAACCTACGTCACTGCATCGGGCCATCCTTGAGTCAGTGGTTCATCAATTGAGCCATACACTGCAGATTTCTCTGCTATCTGCCAACGCCGCTCCCGCTCCGGAATTTTGCGCTCCAATGTTTTCTCCAAGCCATTTAGCATGCGAATGCATTCTTTGTAGCGGCCTCTAAATTCAAAATATACCTTATCGGTGATGTATCCTTTGAGTTTCGCCATAAACAGGTGGTGTATCGTTTCAGCTGCTTCACCCCGGCTGCGATTTACGCCTTCAATCTTATTACGGATATGCCGATCATCATTTTTCTCGGCAAGTTGGGCAGGTGAGCTATTTGATGAACGTCTTGCCTGGCCTCCCAACTCGTACTTCTCTTCTTGAGGCCAAGTATGTGTCAATTCACAGACCTCAATGTGCAGCCGGCACAATTTCTTATAAACTTCAAGATCATCCACATCCATATAATTCTTAGCAGCCATTGCGTTTCCCCCTGAAACCCGAAACCTGACACCCGAAACCTACTTATTACTGACACCTGAACACTGAAACCTGAAACCTTTTTCAAGGTGATTTATTATAGAGAAGATGAGATCATGTAAACACAGCTAAGGCCACAAAAAAGCTGCCGCTCATACAATCATCTTTTCGAGAGTTTTTCCTAAAAATTGCAGGTCTCGCGGATTGCCCATCGGCAAAAAATAGTCCACGTACGGAAGCGCCGTTCTCATCCCCCGGCAAATGGGTTGATAGTCCTTTGTCCCCATTAGGGGATTTAACCAGATGACCTTATAGACTTTGTTTTTCAGATAGGCCATTTGTGTCTCGAGCACGTTGGTCTCACCGCGATCCCATCCGTCGCTGAAGATCACCGCGATGGTTTTGTTTGAAAGCATCTGCTTGCCGTAGTTTTCATTAAAGCATCTGAGGCAATGTCCGATCCGCGTACCGCCGCCCCAATCCAACACAAACTCCGGAAGCCGGGAAAGGGTGGTGGTATATTCTCCGACATCAAACTGATGGGTCCATCGGGATAGGTCGGTAGAAAAAAAGAAAATCTCCGTGCGGTGGTCCAGCCGTTTGAGGGCGTGAACGAAATGCAGGAGCATCAGGGTATAGACATCCATGGAGCCACTGATGTCACAAAAAAATATAACTCGGCGCTTTTTAATCTTCCGGGTCTTAAAATCGAGGAATATCAATTCACCGCCAAACTGCATATTTTTCCTTAAAATTCTCCTCAAGGTGATTTCTTTGCCGCGAATGGTATATCGAAATCTCCGACTCAAACGGTTTCTCAGTGGCCGGAGCCATTTTTTAATCGCTTCGTAAAGCGCCCTGGATTCCGTAAAATCGTCCAGTTCACATGTTCGGTTCAAGGCATCCGGGCTATAACAGGCAATCCACTCACGTGACACCTCATTGGCATGGTCTTGGCGGCTTTGATGATCGGCCATCTCATTGTCAAATTCAGACAGCACATCCTCGTCAGATTCGGTATCGCCGCTGTCGGCGCAAGCGATCTGTAAAGCGGTTTGTTGTTCGGAAAACCAGAACCGAAAAAATAATTCATTAAATAGGATCATATCTTCTTTGCGGCAGACAAAATTCATCTGGAGCAGTCCACGAAATAGGTCCGGTTTGGACAGATCGATATGTTGGAGGCCCCGGATAGCATCCAACACCGAAGAAAAGGTTACGGATATTCCGTTTTCTCTTAACAGGCGGGAGAATCGAATAATGTTGACGACCAACCCCTCATCAGATGGGCCGGTGAGTGCGGTTTTCTCAATTAACATGGTGTGATTTGGCAGGATGCCAGAAGCTGGGAGCGCTTGTCCGGGTCTGCCCAGATACTCGATCTGAATTTTTGAATGTCTTCACGGTATTTGAGGATGCAACCGAGGGTTTGTTCAACGGTATGCTCATTTAATACCCCTCGATTGAGCTTTATCAGGGCTTCGGCCCAGTCCAGGGTCTCGGAGATACCCGGTTTTTTCATGAGATCTTCCCCGCGAATCGTCTGCATAAAGCCAGCCACCTGCACCGCAAGGGATTCCTCTATTTGGGGGATTCGAGCCCGGATGATTTGTTTTTCTTTTTCCAGGTCCGGATAGTCGATCCAGTGATAAAGGCAACGCCGTTTGAGGGCATCATGGATGTCTCTGGTTCGGTTGGAGGTAATCACGACCAGGGGTTAGTGGGTGGCCTTTATGGTTCCGATTTCCGGGATGGAGACCTGAAAATCTGAAAGGATCTCGAGCAAAAATGCTTCGAATTCTTCATCGGCACGGTCCAATTCATCAATCAACAGCACAGGGTTGTCTTTTTGAGAACTGACGATCGCTTCGAGCAAGGGCCTCTTAATGAGATACGGTTCACTGTAAATGACGTGGCCGATTTGCTCCGGGGTTTTTTCGCTGTGTTCATCCATCTTTATCCGCAGCAATTGCTTGGGATAATTCCATTCGTACAAGGCTGAATTTGCATCCAGACCTTCATAACATTGAAGCCGGATAAGCCTTGAATCAAGGATTTCCGAAAGGACAATTGCCACTTCCGTTTTGCCGACCCCCGGCTCTCCTTCCAGGAATATCGGTTTGTGGAGATGGTAGGAGAGATAGATTACGGTTGCCAGCGATTGATCGGAAATGTATCGATTCGATTCCAATTGCTCCCGGATGGCTTCAATGGAAGAAAAATTTTCCGGTTCACTCATGACCTTTCCTTTTTTGTTTAATAAAATTGCCCCGACCTTTTATTTAATCAGAATGTAGAATGCGGGTCAAGCAAAAGGATAAGTATTAGTGTAACGTTTGTAAATCTTAAAAAAGGATCGAAGAAAATCTATAAATTCTATAACTTAGGGGTGATCAACAGTGGTCATTTTTCAAAATAAAAAGGGCAATCCTTCATCGTTCGAAAGAGTGCCCTTTTATTCGTGAGAAATGGTACGTTAATTCACAGTGACATTTACTGCTGCAGGACCTTTTTGACCCTGCTCTATGTCAAAGGTAACCTGGTCGCCTTCATCGAGAGCTTTGAAACCGGTTGCATTGATTCCCGTATGATGAACAAATACATCCGGTCCATCTTCCTGCTCAATGAACCCATAGCCTTTGTTGCTATTAAACCATTTTACAATTCCATTAGCCATAGTGACATTCTCCTTTCTAAAAAATTCTCATAGTTCCACACTGCAGGTTGTCACAATGACAAATGGATCTTTCCTTCAGAACGAAACCGGCCCGCCAATCAAGGACGGGCCTTTATTGATTGGTTAGATGATAACACCTTTTTGTGAATAATCAAGCGTATTATAAAATCTTTTCTAATTACAGAGAAGAAAAAAGGGGGGTGAAAGGTTAACTTTTATATTTCATATTTCAATTTAACCAACGTCAACTTTTCCCCTCAGACCGAAGCCTGCAGTTTACGGTGAAGTTTCTGTTTCCGAAATCTTAATCTGCCGAAACCGAAGCAGCGTTGACACCAAGATAATTGAGTTTTATTTTGCAGGATCACCCAATTCAATTAGGAGGCAGTCATGCACAAAAACAAATTAAAAGTAATAGTGATGGTTACATTTTTGGTCCTTTTAAGCAGTGTGGCAATGGCTCAGAGTGAAAAACCCAATATCGTCATCATCTGGGGCGATGACATCGGGCAGAGCAACCTC
>CP070652.1:4715575-4718517 GCA_020354645.1 Deltaproteobacteria bacterium | reverse complement strand
CCTCTTTGTTGAATTTGGTTGCCGGTGACGCATCTTAGCCTTATCTTATGCTAAATCCTATTTATCATTTATTGATGGGCGGATCTTCATTTGCCATGGTTTACATGTGCACCTGCCCCATTACCGCCCCGGACATGACCGAAGCTAGGTGGGTGTATGCGATATTGATCGGTTCTTTGACGGTGGTCATACGGGTATTCAATCCGGCGTTTCCCGAAGGGGTCGGTCTGGCGGTGCTGTTCATGAACTGTTTTGCCCCCTTGCTGGATGAAATTGTTGTGCGTACCAAACTGAAAAAGAGGATTCCAAATGTCCAGTAAAATGAGGTCATTGGTTTTTGCGGCCTGTATGTGTATTGTCTGCAGTCTGTTGTTGACCACCGCCTCCACCGGGCTGCAGAAGTTTCAGCAACGCAACATGCTGCTGGACAAGAAAAAAAATTTGTTGATGGCCGTCGGCCTGCTTGATCCCGGGACAAAATCCAACGCCGAAGCGATCGAGCGAATCTATGCCGATAACATTCGAACCCTTTGGGCCGATTCAGACGGTAACATCATCGATGCGGCAAAGCACGGCGATACGGATCTGCCCATTTATCTCTATGAACCCGACAACAAAGTAGCGGCTTACATCGTACCCATCAATTCGCGTGGCTTGTGGGGCCGCATCTATGGTTATCTGGCTTTGAAAAGTGACGGCTCAACCGTTTCCGGTTTTACGGTTTACAAACACTCCGAAACCCCCGGGTTGGGCGGTGAAATCGAAAAACGCTGGTTTCAGCAAAATTGGGTCGGAAAAAAGATCGTCACTCAGGAAGGCGAGTTTGTATCCGTCGGCATTGCCAAGGGCAAGGTCGAGGGAGTCGTTCCCGAGAAAAAACGCATCCACTTTGTCGATGGAATCAGCGGTGCCACGCTGACAGGGAAATATCTTACCGCCGGCATTGAGAAGATTCTGACGAAATACGAGCCGGTTTCCATCCGGTTCCGCAAGAATGTGATCAAAGTCGAGCAGAAAGGCAGTTGACCGGATCTCTTCCCTGCAAGTCCCGCCCCAAAAAGGGGGATCAAGGGAAGCTATAATAATTGCCAAAATGGTGTACCGAAAAGACATAGCAATAACAGCAGCCCTTGCGAGGGGTGTTTTTTTGACCGACCAGATGATCCCTTCAGTGGTTTTAAATGGCAAAGGGCGCCTGCCGCTTGGCTAGGCAAAAGCGGCGGTGTCTTTTTGGGGGACACCGAATGTTGTAACCATTTATCATCTTTACGATTAGGATTCTTATGGGTGAACAGGACGCATTGCGGGGGAGTCCATGAGGGAAAAATGAACGGAGCCATCGTCAAATCTTGGAATTACGTGCGCCGAAGTCGATCCTATAAAGAGATCGCCAAGGCACTGTGGGAAGCCAATCCGATCTCCAGGCAAATTTTGGGCATATGTTCGGCCCTGGCCGTGACAGTGCAGATGAAAACGGCCATTGTGATGAGCATCGCTCTGACGTGTGTGGTGGCTTTCTCCAATTTGATCGTGTCCATGTTGCGTGCTCAGATTCCCAGAAACATACGCATTATCGTTCAGGTGGTTGTGATTGCTACTTTAGTGATATTAGCCGATGAGCTGCTCAAGGCATTTATGTACGATATCAGCAAACAATTGACCGTATTTGTAGGGTTGATCATCACCAATTGCATTGTTCTGGGCAGGGCTGAAGCCTATGCCATGAACAATACACCCTTTCGATCCTTTGTCGACGGCATCGCCAACGGAGTGGGCTACAGTTCGATTTTGATCGGCGTGGCCTTTATCCGCGAGTTGCTGGGTTCCGGCAGACTGCTGGGGTATCAGGTGATTCCTCAGGCGTTTTATAATGCCGGATACGAGAATATGGGGTTAATGCTGCTGGCGCCTGGTGCCTTTATCATCATCGGCCTGTTCGTCTGGCTGGAGAATACCCTTTTGAAGAAGTAAAAGGCGGTAAGTAACATGGAAAACCTGATCAATATCGGTCTGAATTCGATTTTTGTCGGCAATATCTTATTGGCGTATTTTTTAGGTATGTGTTCCTTTTTGGCGGTATCCAAAAACCTTAAAACCGCCACTGGACTTGGCGTCGCTGTTATCTTCGTTTTGACGATTACAACGCCGGCAAACTGGCTGGTTTATAACCTGCTGCTCGCCCCCGGGGCATTGGCCTGGGCGGGTTTGCCCGGAGCGGATCTGAGTTTTTTGAAACTGATTCTGTTTATCGCGTTGATTGCAGCTCTGGTTCAGATGGTAGAAATGGTTATCGATCGTTATTCCCCGGCGTTGTATATGGCTCTGGGCGTTTATCTTCCCTTGATCACCGTAAACTGTGCGATTTTGGGCGCCTCACTGTTTATGGTGGAGCGGGAATACACATTTACGGAATCCGTCGTGTACGGTATCGGCTCCGGTACCGGCTGGTTCCTGGCGATCGTGGCGATGGCCGCCATCCAAAAGAAGCTGAGGTATGCAGATGTCCCCAAGGGGCTTCAAGGGTTCGGTCTGAATATGATCGTGACCGGCCTGATTGCGATCGGGTTTACGTTGTTTGCCGGTATATCATTGTAAACAGTGGAGCACATGATATGCTGAACACCTATCTTATAAGTTTAGCGGTTTGTCTGGGCGTCGTCTTCTTTCTGGTCGGCGTGCTGTTGCTGGTTGAATCCAGAGTTGTGCAGAAAGGCGAGCGTAAAATTGTCATCAACGATGATCCCGAAAAAAGCGTCAGCGCTGCGACCGGCCGAACGTTGCTGTCGGCTTTGGCCGAAAATAAGGTATATCTTCCATCGGCCTGTGGCGGAGGAGGATCCTGCGGGCTGTGCAAGTGCCAGATCATCGAAGGCGGAAGAGATATTCTGCCGACGGAATTGGCCCATTTAACCCGCAGAGAACGTTTGGATCGAGTGCGGGTT
>CP070652.1:4706848-4715475 GCA_020354645.1 Deltaproteobacteria bacterium | reverse complement strand
TACTAGTAAGAGAAAAAAAATTAAAAGGCATGCGAATAATAAAACTCTTTCTGTCTTTGTAGTTCCGCCTGGAAATAGCCAACCAACCAAGCTTTTGTGCTTTACAATATTCCGTATGAGAACAAACATAAAGACAATTGGACAAACGGTTCCAAAAAGGTAATATAAAGGTCCAGGAACTATATTACTCACAGCAATTCTCCGTTCTTATCCTTATCAATTTGTAACGTTGGCCTTCAAAATTAAATATACTTAACCCAAAACGCTTCTCTGTCGTTACTGAGTAGACATCTGCAAATGAAGTAAAATCTAGCGTGGCTGATGCAAGTGTTCCTCCTTTGATTAAACCTCCAGATGGACCAGATACTGATATTCCAGTGATTGGTTTGGGCTCTTCCCTATAAACATTTGTTCCGCCCCAATATCCTTTGCTTTGATCCTTTTCGCCACCCCAATTTCCCCAAGCAGTTGCTTCCAAACCCACCGTTAAACCTAATCCGACGACCCTATAAGTTTTTATTGTTCTCATGTTATACCCATCACATTCACTTACGAATTCAATTGTCTGATGTGAAAATCCAACTATAATTGCACTCAAGCTAAAGCCTTTTCTTCGTATTGCCCAATCCTTTAATCCCAAGAAGTCAAAAAAACTGATGGGATTGAGTGAAGCGTAGACATAGAGATTTATACCACCATCAAACCCAATAGGATCCGGCGTTAAATATCTCCCAGTTCTTGGATCGTAGTATCTAAACCAATTGTAATGAAAACCCGTCTCCTGATCGTAGTATTGTCCCAGGAACCTGAAATTGTTTACTACTTCTGAATTGGGATTTATGGATACTTCCCCGAAGGGCTTGTAGTGGGCTTCCCAGACGATGACGCCTTGATTGTCGGTCATCATTACCGGGGTGCCGAGATAATTATTAAGATAATAGTACATGGTATCGCTTGCGACGTCAACCATGGCCAACCGGGCCTGATCGACGTAAAGATATTCTCTCGCAAAAATGCCGTCCGCAGAACTCTCGGCGATGAGGTTGCCGCTAAAGTCATAATGGAAGATGGTCTCTTGGCCATTAACTTCTTTTATCACCCGCTGTCCCAAGCTATTGTAAGTATACTTGCCAAGTACATTTCCGTTTTCTTCTACCCGGATCAGCCGGTTGTTCTGGCTGTAAATCAGGGTTTTATTGCCGATGCCCGTGACATTGCCATTGGGATCGTAAGTATATTCTATCTGTGCATCAGGACCGGTAAACCGGGCTAGCTTATTCGTGTCGGTGTAATAGGTTAATGATTCGGTCCGACCATTAACCGCACGGGTAAGGCGGTTGCCAACCTTATCGTAGGTATAATCGATGGTTCCATAAACACCCTTGGCAGTGATTAGTCGATTCAAAGCGTCATAAGAAAAATCCTGGTTGTACCAGGGAGCGTAGGTCCCCCGGATGGATGTCAGGTTGCGGTTGGCATCGTATGTATACACCTGTTCCATGGGTTGGCCGGGGTTGATAACCTCCAGGCAGTCGCAATCAGACGATGAAACGTTGCTGATGATGCCTCCGGAACCTGTTTCCAGTCCATTGGGGGTGCCGAACGGATTGTAGGAAAGATTGTCGACCAGAGGAATCGAATCGGAATTATGATTAGTTGTCGCCTTTTGGAGCTTGCCGTTTGCATATCGGGTGTAATCAATAATTCTACCTGAGGGATAGGTGAAGGCATTGAGACGGCCGCCCGGGGTGAATCTTCGGGTAACCGGATAAATATATCCATTAACCATGCTGGTTTTGCCGACCAGTCGGCCCCGGTTGTCATATTCAAAATCGATATTTCCCGAAGGATCCGTAATGCCGGTACGGTGCCCGATCCCATTAATGCCGTCATCATAGGTATAAATGATATTCTGGCCGGGATCCGGAAACCGAACCGCCGTTAGACGGTTTAAAACATCATAGTCATACTGAACCGTAATCCCCATGGCATCGGTTTTGGCGGTCGGATTCCCGGCCACATCATACACATAGGTTGCCGTGCCGCTGTCCGGTGAACTGGAGGCCACCAATCTTGCCATGTCGTCATACGCAAAGGTCGTTTCATGGTTTTCGGCATCCGTAACCGAAATCAGATTCCCGTGGTTATCATAATCATACGATGTAAAAGCGCTTCCCGGCTGGATGACCTTCACCAAACGATTTAAGGGGTCGTATTCATATGTCGTTGTGTGACCCTCAAAATCGGTGACAGCCGCTACATTTCCCTCAAAATCGTAACCGAATTCTTTAAAGGTATTATCAGCCTTGATCTCTTTCCAGAGTTTTCCAGCAATATCCGGCTGCTGATAAGACCAGCGCCTGCGGGAAGTTCGGTTGTCATTCACATCATACTTACTCATTTCGATCCGGTTGCCCTGGACGTCATACTGGTAAGTGATGTAATTTCCTTCCCCATCGGATTTCCGAATCAATCTGCCTGAAACACCATCGTAGTCGAAATAGCGGCTCACCCCGTCCTCATCGGTGCTCACCTCCACCAATCCCGCGAGATTGTACGATAAAGTGCGAGTACTGTTGTCCGCTTGGTGAATAATAGCGGTAATGCGACCTTTGGCATCATGTGTAAAAAGCTCGGATTGTCCGTTCACATCGGTTATCCGGCCCACCCATCCGGCGGTATTATAATCGGAAAAAACTATCGAACCGATCAGCGGCCGGGTGATGGAAAGCAGATCACCGCTGTCATCATCATAGGTAAAATAAATGGTATCATCTGTTCCGGCCAGCGGTCCGTCAATGGTCAACACCTGTCCCTTAGGGTTATATGTCACAGTGGTGACGTACTCATAGGGTATGACGGCCCCGCCGGCATCCCGGGTAAACCCCTGTTCAATAATCCGGGAAATTAGTCCGGTGGGATCTTCATTGGGAACGGCATTATAATCATTGTCATAGTCCCAGAAGGTAACCTTGTCCCCGCTGCCCAACACACTCACCTCACTGCGGGTCAAAGGGACATTGAGTTCCGGATGATATGTAAGGTAAATCACCCGTTGCTGCGATGTGCCGGCAGCAAGAATCAGCGTACCCGGATTCCCGTGGGCATCATGATCCAGATAAAGATGGATGATGCCGGCGGTGGTTTCAACCTCGGTCAGGTTCATCCGGTTATCATAGGCCCAACGGACGATGTAGCTATCATTGTAAGCCGCACCCCCAGACCCCGTCATGGAAGAAATTCTCTTGCGGTCACCAAATTCATCGATGGTATAAATGCGCATGACACCGTAAGCATCGGTTACTTCGGCTTGGTTTTCGTTCAGATAATTGATGCTGACACCTTTGCCATTAACGCTGTAGTTTTCGATACACCGATCCTGATCATCATAAGTCCAGGTGTTGAGCAGATGACCGGCTGCATTTTTCTTCTTCGTAAGATTGTGCACATCCGCCGGATCAGCGTAGCCGTATGCAACTCCGGAACCGTCTGCATAGATAACTTGTACCAGATTCTGATTTTGGTCATACCCGTAGGATACCCAGACCCCATCAGGGACGGCCGAGGTAATAGGACCGGAGATGGATTCAAGCAGTCCTGTTGAATTGTAAGCAAAGGTAAGCTCGCGTCCGCTGGCAATGTCGACAATTCTTTGCAATCTGTTTTGAGCATCATATTCCAAATCAAGACGATTGCCGCTTTCATCCTCCAGCCACATTATGGCTCCTGATTTTGCAAAACCATAGCGGCTGCCATCCAGCCGATACCAGACATATCCAATAGCATCAGATGCAATATAGGAATGCTCATAGAATTGGCCTTTAAAAAAACCGACACTTTCCTCCTTGAAGAAGACAGCCCGTCCAGTCTGATCCAGTATCTTAAGGTATCGCTCGTCGCCCATAATAAAATTGGTGTGTAAGGAAACCCCATAGGTGTGTGTCCATCCATAGCCCAGTAAACCGTTGATTTTAGATCGACTGTTGTACGTTGCTGCAAAAGAAAGCCCTAATCTGTTGGGGGAAGAAAAACCCAGGTCTTGCCGAAATTCTGCTGTATTGCCGTTCAAAATACGGATGGTTTCACCGACCAAACCGCCGCCACCCTGCTGCTCGTCAAGAGAAAATCCGTATCCCAGATCCTCCAGCGATACCACAACCACTGTAACCAATGCAGAGTTTGTCCCCCCGGGTCCAGTCGCGGTAAGTGTATAAACAGTGCTCTGCTGTGGCGAAACCAAAACAGATCCGTTAGGATCAACATTTCCTATTCCTGGCTCCATGATGCAAGTATCAGCGTAATCCGTACTCCACGTTAGTGTACTGGAATCACCTTGTTTAATTGAAGCAGGGTTGGCCGAGATAGTCACTTCCGGCGCGGGGACGGCGACAGTTTTTTTGACCTCTATACTAATAGACGACCCAGGTGCGCCCCACAGAATTACAAACAAACGATTTCCGGCTTTCAACTGTATATCCGTTTCAAAAACGAACTCACTGCCGGTTAAAAAATTCCCAATAGGAATGAATCTTTGGTTGAACAGAAGAAATCCGCCCTGTATCTTCTTTTCCGGGTTGTTTTTAGTAAGAATGAGTGTGCCGTCTGAAGGTCCGTCGGCATTGAACTGATAACCGGAGAAATGGAAGCGCCACAAGCTAATGGTGAGATTCTGGGGGCCGAATACGGTTTGATCGCCGGCAGAAACGGGGGCTAAAATCGAGAAAATGATGAGAACGGTAACACACGGCAAAGGAAATTTTTTCAGCATCAGTTTTTAACCTAATCTCAAGGCGCCGCAAGAAACCCGCATTATAGTGACGACAGGTTGGTTGAATATAAACCGTATGTTTGGATATGGATTCTTCTCGTTTAGTTGATGCTATTTAATTTTGCAATCTTTAATGATCCCCTTATGCCCAAAAATTAAATCCTCGTCTGGTATTGAATCCAAAAATCCCTGCAATGATTTCTCAAAATTTTGAATAAAAGAGTTTCGCATTGCCTCCATCTAAAATTGTAAAAATTACGATTAAATATCCGAACCTTTAGCTGTTTATGGATTGCCGCTTTCTTCCACTAACACCGATCAATCGGCAAGATTGCGGATCGAAAAAACCTTGTGCGGTGATGTCCGGGGTGGTATGAAGGCGGCGGCAGCTCGGACGAGTATTATGCAAAAACTGGATAAATCGATTTTCAGCACTCTTTTTTTCTCAATCTTTGCCACCGTGACCGGTGTCGGCATTGTGGTGCCCTTGTTGCCGGTCTATGCCCGCAATCTGGGAGCCAGCGGCCTTTACATCGGCATGATATTCGGGGCCTTTTCATTTTCTCGAACGATTTTGTTGCCTTATTTCGGCAGGCTGTCGGATAAAAGGGGTCGTAAACCCTTTATTGTCCCCGGCATGTTTGCATACACAATCATATCAATCGCCTTTCTGTTTTCAAATGATGTTAACTCAATTATCGTGCTACGATTTGCTCAGGGTGCTGCTTCGGCCATGCTTCTGCCCGTCATCCAGGCCTACGTAGGGGATATCACCCCCGGTGGCCGTGAAGGATTCACCATGGGGTTGTTTAACATGTCTCTATTTTTGGGGTTGAGTCTTGGCCCGGTTTTAGGTGGCATCATCCGTGACAGTTTCGATCTGAATGCAGCCTTTATCAGCATGGGTTGTCTGTCGTTCATCGGCTTTTTGTTAAGCTTTCTCCTGCTGCCGCCCACCCGTGACGAAATGGTCGTACGCCGGGGGAGGCCCCCCACGGAGTGGAAAAGGCTGGTGCAAGACCGGGATATTGCGGGGCTTTTTTTCTTCAGGCTGGCCTACACTGCCTGTATCGGTATCGTCTGGGGGTTCTTGCCCGTGCTGGCCGACACGGAATTGTCCCTTTCCAGTTCATTGATCGGAATCCTGGTTATGCTGGGTATTCTTGTCAGCGGAATCATTCACGTGCCAATGGGTTATCTGGCCGACCGCATCAATAAAAAACTGATGGTCGTCGTTGGTGGTTTAATTGTCAGCTATGCAATGTTTTCGTTCAAGTGGGCCGGCGATTTTTGGGAAACGGTTTGGGCCAGTTTGTTCTTCGGCATCGGTGGCGGTATTTCCATACCGGCGTTGACGGCAATGGCGGTTATCATAGGAGATAAAACCAATGCCATGGGATCTGTCATGGCGCTGATAACCGTGGCCCACAGCCTGGGTATGTTGGTGGGCGCCATGCTTGCCGGTGTGATGATGGATCTTTTTCAGCTCCGTCAAATTTTTCCGCTCGGTATGGTAATTATGGGCCTTGGAGTTGGCGCCTTCATCATCTGTACAAAGCACCCAAAAGGGTAAAACAGTTCCGTGCTCTCCGGCAAACAATTGTAAAGTAAGGCAAAAAAGTGTAAAATTGGATGATCATTATCGAAATTCATCGAGGGATTTGTCCGGCAGTGAGTTAAAAACTTAAATTTTTTCATCGCCGCGAATTTAGCTGATCGATTGACAATCACGGTTTTTGCATTAAAATTATAAACATTACAGCTTAAAAAAAATCAGCATCACCATCGGTAATAGAAAAAAGGGTTAAAGAGGCAAATGTCAGCCAAACGCGATTATTATGAAGTTCTGGGCGTTAGCCGCAATGCTGATGACGCTAAAATTAAGGCAAACTATCGAAAACTCGCCTTAAAATTCCACCCGGACCGAAACCCCGGAGACAAAGAAGCCGAAGAAAGATTAAAAGAAGCTGCCGAGGCTTATGAAGTCCTGCGGGATCCTCAGAAGCGAAATATTTATGATCAATATGGTCACCAAGGGCTTGAAGGCACCGGTTTTTCCGGTTTTGGTGGATTTGAAGACATATTTTCAAGTTTCGGTGACATTTTTGAAGAATTTTTCAACTTTGGCAGCAGCAGGCGATCAAGGAGCCACAGCCAGAGAGGGTCCGATCTTCGTTATGACATGACGCTTAGCTTCATGGACGCTGCCTTTGGAACCGAAACTGATATCAATGTCGAAAAAGCTGAAACCTGTTCCACTTGCGCCGGTAACGGCTGTGAGCCGGGCACAGGTCCGGACACCTGTGGTCATTGCCGCGGCACCGGACAGACAACCCGTTCCCAGGGATTTTTCACCGTAAGAACCACCTGCCCATCATGTCGTGGGGCTGGTCAAATCATAATCCACCCGTGCCCTGACTGCAGAGGCAACGGTCAGGTTCAGATCAGGAAAAAAGTGGCGGTCAAAATTCCGGCCGGAGTGGATTCCGGATCCAGGCTGCGGTTAACCGGAGAAGGAGAAGCAGGGGTATACGGCGGACCCCCGGGAGATCTCTATGTTTTCATCTATGTCCAGCCCCATGATTTTTTTGAAAGGAACAACACGGACGTCGTCTGCCGGGTGCCGATTTCTTTTGTGCAGGCCACGCTGGGTGACAAAATCAACGTCCCGACGCTGACCGGTGAAAAAATAATAAACGTACGAAAAGGAACCCAACCGGGAGATTTACAACGTCTGCGCGGTGAAGGGATCCCCTCTCTTCGTAATGGACGGCGTGGTGACCAGATCATTCAATTTGACATTAAAACCCCTACGAATTTGAACAAAAAACAGGAATCGCTTCTCAAAGAATTTGCCAAACTCGAATCCAATAAATTGTCCAATAAGTTAAAGAATATCCTTAAGAGCGACATCGCCGGCGCGAGCAACTAGGCGCCTGGAGTTGATACGATCGAATTGTTTCTCTCCCGTAGGGATTAGACACGATACGCAGCAAATAGGCGATTTAGAAATTTAGTAAAATCACTCCGATTGTATCCACCCATCATTTATCCTTTCAAGATTCCCTATCGAATGCGGTCGTAATCGATGTTATGAATTAGGGTATAGAAAACAAACGAAAAGGTTGAAGCTCATGTTCGAATTAAAGGTGGTAACCCATTTTGCAGCCGCCCATCAGCTTAAAATGGTGGCGGAAAAGTGTGAAAATCTGCATGGACATAACTGGAAGGTAGAGGTCTGCGTGGCCGGAAAAAAATTAAACCGGGCAGGCGTACTGCTAGACTTTGGAGAAATAAAAAAACATGTGGCCGATATCATCAAAACACTAGACCACAAGTTTCTTAATGATATTGAACTTTTCCATGACGACTACCCCCCCTCTTCGGAAAACATTGCCCGTTACGTTGCCCGTGAATTACAGGCAGCAATCAAAGATTCCACAATCAAAGTCAGCCGGGTGACCGCCTGGGAGTCCGAAAACGCCTGCGCAACTTATATCGTTAGTGATTCCTGAAATAGTGCCTATAAATCTTTAGTTTGCTGGTGTTGTGCCCCACAAAAAGTGGTAAAAACATGATATGGAACTTTAGCTTTAAATAGATGAGGGGTCGGGGTGTTTTTTTGATCCATTGTCGTAAGTCTTTTGTTTTTCTGCAATCTGGCAGCGGGGGAGACCGCAGCCCACGAAGGTGGAATGCGCAGGGGGCAAGTATCCCCTGCTGCCAAATTGCTTAGAAAAACAAAGACCGGAGGCACAGGGTCAAAAAAACTCCCCGAACCCTCAGATAGATAGGTTTTTGCTCCCTCCGGGACCCGAGATGCTTCCTTACAGGCCCCGCCCTTTAAGACGGGATCAAG
>CP070652.1:4704018-4706748 GCA_020354645.1 Deltaproteobacteria bacterium | reverse complement strand
GCCAAATTGCAGAAAAACAAAAGACTTACGACAATGGATCAAAAAAACTCCCCGACCCCTCAGTTACCTAACAGGGAAAAATTATACGTATTCTGGGAGTGGCCTTATTGAGATGTCTGCGTCCTTTGTTTTTCTTATGATTTGGCAATCGGGGCATTGCTGCCCCCTCCGCACTCCACCTGCGCTTCGCTTCGGTGGCTGCGGTTTCCCCCATTGCCAAATCACGGAAAATGCTAAGGGACTCCGCCGAGGACGTTCTGAGAAAAGGGCCACCCCCCTGAATGAATATGAAAAATTTGATTTGACTTTGATTTAATCAATGAATTAAATACCAAAATAAGACGCTATAGTATCCCCTTCCATCTGAGCTGAAGCACATCAACGTTCATCTCCAAACGACCAGTCCGCATAATTCTTGCCAGTTTCTTCTGATTGAGATCGTGAAACAGTTTCGGCGTTTTAGCGTTTATTAAATACCAAGGTGCTCATAAACAAACACCTAAAAGCGCAACCAATTTTATCTGCGCAATACAATAATGAAAGGAGGTCATTATGGCTGTTAAAGTTTTAATAAAGCGGAAATTTAAAGAAGGCAATTTAAAGGCAGGTTATCAACTGATTACCCATGCACGTTACAACGCCATGAAACAAGCCGGTTACATATCCTCTGAGACCTTGAGTGATCTCAGCGACCCGCGTAAAATAATGGTTGTATCGATGTGGCACAAAATAGACAACTGGAACAGCTGGGTAAATAGTGACGTGAGAAAAAAAAATGAAGCTGAGTTCGAGAAGTTACTTGATGCCCCTACCGAATACGAGATGTATAATTTGGGGGTGCAACTCTAGAATATATCTTAAGAATAAGTCGGGTGAATAAAATTATATACGTTTGGCTAGTTTAAAAACGCCAGGTCCTTAGTCGGCCCTTCACACTTTCGAGCGCAGTGGTGAAAAGGAAAACACATTATTCAGCGGGTTTTTTCAGCCTTATGAATCTTTCTTTTGCAAATATATAATCGGGCCAATTGTCCAGAAAGGATGCCAGCGCCTCTTTATAATGTTTGATGGCTTCCTTTTTGTCCCCGGACCCTTCAGCCCAGAAACCCAAGGCGGTGTGCCCCGTGACCAGATTTTCAGGACTTTCCCCTGCCTGCAGTTTCAACGCTTCCTCGGTTTTTTTGCCTAACAGATATTCACTAATCGTGAGGTACCATGGATCCATTGTACGGCCTGAATATTCTTTCAGACGTGACCTGGCTTCGTCCTCCAATCCCTGATATCTTAATATACCGGGCTCCAGCAGCCCCAAACTCATTCTGATGGAGTTTTGACGGCTCTCCCTTTTAAGGTAATCTCGCGTATATTCCAGTGCTTTGGGCCAGGTTTCGTCCGCTGCACTCAAAAGGGCCAATATTGCCAGCGTATTGTAGTTATTCGGCTTTATTTCAAAGAGTTTCTCCAGTGTTTGCAGCTTGTCCCTTATCTCTGTAGACTCTTCCTGAAGTTTAGCCATTAACGGAGCCGCTTGCCCCATACGGCTTTCCTTTTCTGCCCGGGTCTTCTGAACAGTTTCTTCAAAAGCGTTCACATCATTATTATAAGCGGTCTGTTGTTCTTTGTTTCGGAGTAATTTTCGGCGCAGCTTTTGCAGTTGTTCCAACTTGGCCCGGGCTAAATAAAATTCCCACCCCTCCATATCGGCTGCCAGAACCGCTTCTCGCATCAGCTTTTCCGATTCAGCCCAATCTCCCTGCTTAAATCGAACAAGACCCACCATATAATGCAGCCAACTCTTTTCAGCTTCGTCGTACCAACCGTTCAGGGCGGCAGACTCGTCTATTTGCCTTTCCAAAACACGGGCTAAAAAACCCTGGAATTCATAGGGTGATCGCCAATCCAAAGTGAGCAAATCCTGACGGTAAACACTGTCAGTATTTTCATTTTTGAGCCAATCGATTAAATACAACATCAACCGGGCCTGGTGGTTATCGGCGTCCATGGATAAATGCTGCGTAAATAGTTGCTGGGCCCCTTTGCTGTCACCGGCACAAAAGTGCATCATTCCGGCTGCCATGACCAGTGCCGGTTGTAAGCTCTTTTTGAGTTCATCATCTGCGAGGGTCATGGCTTCGGCCCAGCGTCCCTGATTGGCAGTATTGCCAATTTTTTTGATCGTATCAGTTACGGAAAGATCCAGAATGCCGTTCCATTTAACCTTGCCGGCTTTCAATTCTTCAAGAAATTTCACGGCCTTGGCAATGGGTAAAATCATACCCATGTCCCACCTGGGGCTTATCATCGGCACTATTCCTTGGGACCAATCTAAAGCTACACCAGAGACTATGCCGATGACCATGCCGCGACTGTCAATGATGGGACCACCGCTGTTACCACTATAAATTGAGGCGTCAACCTGGATGAGATTTTCAACTGAACGTCGAACATGCCCGTGGGTCACGCTGACATTAACACTGGTATCCTGAGTCCGCCGGCCCAATGGAAAACCTAATAAGAGTATTCGTGAAAGCTTGGGGATATCTTGGGGCGCCGTCATTAAGCCCAGCGGCAAGGGTTTCAAATCCGCCGGCACCTGGTCGATTTTCAGCACCGCATAGTCATCCTTCAGCGGCGATATGATCACCTGCCGAGTCTGGATCGGTGGTTTGGCCACACCGGCAATGATCAAGCGCGGTGATGTTTCCGTGCTGAAGGCGGTATCTACCAAAT
>CP070652.1:4699299-4703918 GCA_020354645.1 Deltaproteobacteria bacterium | reverse complement strand
TATTGATGCCGACACCTTAAACCCCCAAGAGCAGACGACAACGCTCATCGGGAATATTTGCGAATTAATTTATGACACACTTTTCTTTAAAGAAACAGATGGAAAATTGGAACCAAGATTGGCAACTGGTTGGGAAATATCCCAAGATGGTCTGACATACACCTTACATATTCAAGAGGGTGTTGAATTTAGCGATGGTACTGCCTGCGATGCCCTAGCAATTAAGTATAACTTTGATAGAGTTATAGATCCAAATGTAAAAATGCCATTGCGATTCAGCGTCTCTATGATTGATAAAGTGGAACTACTTAACACATCTACAATTAAGATTAAGCTAAAATATCCCTATGCCCCATTCCCGAAGTATTTCTCTGAGTGGCTATTTTCACCGCTAGCGCCATCCTCAGTCAATAAATCCGGTAAAAACATTAGTTTCACCCCTGTAGGTGCAGGTCCTTATAAATTGGAGCAATGGATAAAAGGCGAACGTATTGTTTTAGTTCGCAATGAGAAATACTACGGGAAACCACCAAACGTCGCCAGATTGGTTTTCAAAATTGTGCCCGATGCATTTACAAGAGAAATAATGCTGCGCAATGGGGAAATCGATATTTGCTATAAACCTTTGCCACCAAACATTGAAGAACTCCAGTCTGACCCCAGCATCACCGTGAAAATGCCTTTAACCTCAAGAACTATTTTCATGGGCTTAAATTGCCAAAAGGGTCCCACCGCTAATAAAACAGTCCGTAAGGCCTTTAATTACGCAGTCGATAAAAGAGCTATCGTAACGAAAATTCTTTTTGGTGCTGCTGTGCCAATGGATGCTCCCGTCTCTCCGATTCTTTTTGGCTACCATAAGATGGGGCTACAATACGACTACAACCCCAAAAGGGCGAAGGCAATGCTGAGTCAAGCTAATTTCGACTTCACCCGCACAGTCCATATACGAACCCCGAATGGACGTTATCTTTTCGATAAACAAGTCTCCGAAACGGTTCTCGCATTTCTGCAGGCGATCGGGGTCAAAGCCGAACTCAGATCCTATGACTGGCCAATTTATATTGCCGATCTTTTAAAACCACTAAATGAATCGCCGCTTGAGGTTTTTCTTTTGGGATGGGGTCCAACAGTGCTTGATGCAGACATGACTCTCCATGGCCAATTTCATTCGAGCAGCAATCCTCCAAAAGGATTGGGAGGGGCCTTTTATAATAATCAGAAATTTGACGAATTAATTGAGACGGCACGAAGAGAACAGGACGACAGAAAGCGTTTAGAACTATACAAGAAAGCTTCGGAGATGGTTTGGGATGATTGCCCATGGCTCTGGCTTCATACTGAAAGATTTGTTATCGCATATCGGAGTTCCCTCAAAAACTTAATCATTACCAACACTGAGAAGTTTTTTCCGACATACACTGAAGTGGAGTAAAGTGTAAATGCTGAGGCTGCCGAAAACTCTAAAACTGGAAATTTTGATGCCTGCAAGTTATTGATATTTATTACATGCGAAATTGTTAAAATCGTCATTTTGGGGCTTTTTAGACAGTCTCACTAAACAACACAAGCCTCTTTACGATGCTAAGATCTGTGATTGATCCACTTAATCGCAACTGAGCCTCAATTAGTGATATGTGAATAGTATCTCCAAAAAATCGAGGCTCTCAAAAGTACCGATACTGATAAACGTATAACAAATGGGACCCAAGTGCCGATATCTGGTGCATATCTCAGGTTTTTTGAGGTTTCAAAAACCTGCACTATCTTCAACATAGATGCAAAATCCACCGCCTGAAAAAATTACAGGTATCGGACATATCCACAACCCTAACTTATATTTTGAATATTCCGCCTATAAAAATTGCAGATATCAGACATATTCACAACTAGACCCTAACCTTTTATATTCTCACTAGATATGGACTTGGACATTTTTCCAGATAACGACAAGATATGTCAGGTTTTGAGATAAGGTAAATTTTGGGGATTACATCTTAATATCTGTATTTTTAGGTTTTTACAGATACTGGCAAGTGATCTGTAATCGCAACTTCGTCAAATTAGGGACTTATTTTTGAGCATATCACAATTATGGACGAATTCCGGATACTCTCAATTTTATCGCAGGTTGGGGTCTTATTGGAATATTGGAAGTAAGTACAACTTCAGTGTTCCAACAATTTGCCTGCTTTTCCACTGACACTCGGATTAATGATTTTTACATATATTCACTTTGGTGGAAGTGGTGATACGATAAATCAATCAGCCGACAAGCCTGACATTTATTTTTTGATCAACAAACCCAGGAGAAGTGTCATGAAAAGAGTAGCTTGTCTGATATTTGTACTTTTGAGTGTTTTTCTCCTCTCCTTCAGCCTGTCCGTACGAACGTCACCCTTGTGGGCGGCTCCCCAGCAACCGCTCAGAGTGGCAGTAGTAGGTGCGGGCGCCGCGGGGCTGACCGCCGCCCGAACATTGACCGAGTTGGGGCATGAAGTCGTGGTGTTCGAAAAGGAGAACCGGGTTGGTGGTAAGGTGTTTTCAATCCCGGTTGGCAACAAGGCCCTGGAATTTGGCGCAGTGCTGGTCACCGAAGACGATTACCCGATTATATTGGGTTATGCGGACGAATTCGGTATCCCTACGATCCCGTCGCCGGCAGACTTTAATATCCTCGATGAATTCGGAAACAAGATCGCATTGCAGGATTTTTTGCGGAGCCGGTATACCGAGGCGGAAATCGCCGCGGCAGAGAACAACTACGCGGTCGTGCTGGATCAATTCGCAGAATTCATTGATGCACCCGGGCTGGTATCGCTCCCGGACGATCTGAGTCTTCCCTTTGCAGAGTTCGCCGAACGTTATGGGATCAGCTTGGTTGAGGACTGGATGAAGGCTCTCCTGACCGGATTCGGCTACAGCTATTCAAAAACCGTTCCAGCGGCCTACTACGTTAAGTTTTTGCCTTTTCTGGTTAATCTCGGGCCCTCGGGTTTCGAGGCGGGGGAGGGTCGCATTTTCCCGAACGGTTTTCAGTCCTTATTCAACGCCTTGGCCGCAACTCTGGATGTGCGGCTCAATTCCAAAGTAACCCACATCCGGCGGCCGTCGTTCAGAGAACCAGGTAAGGTGCGGATCACGGTAAATGGCAGTAAGCGGCATTGGTTCGATGCCGTCGTTATCGCTACCCCGCTGAACGTTGTTCCTTTTTTTCTCGATGTAACGCCGTTCGAAGTATGGTTGTTCACCCGGATGCAATCGGTACGGTATTTCGTCACGCTGTTCGCTGCATTGGATGTCGAGCAGGAGGAGGTCCTGTTTTTCTACGAAAATGCAAACCCGGAACGGATCAACCACGTTGGGGGGCGGGTGGTGCCCTTCGATACAGGCGATCTTGCGCTGGGCAATGCCTACCAGATCGCAGAGCGGGAACTTTTTCCTTGGGAGTTAAAGATGGTGTTGGCGGAGGATATGTGGTTGACCGGAGGCCGGTATCTTGGCGCGCTCTATCAAAAGGAATGGCCGAATTACTTTCCTCATGTGGGATCCCATTTACTTGCCCTTGGCTTTTATGATGTGATGGACGGCATGCAAGGCCGCCGCGGGACGTACTTCGTGGGCAGTAGTCTTACCTTCGAAACCGTCGAACACGCAGCTCGCCAGGCGCAGAGTGTGATCCTGAAACACTTCGGCGAGTAGCGGTAAGATGGACCGTTATGACGGATACATTTGGTTTTCCCGCCTCCCAGGCATGAGTTCTGGCAGCCCTTAGTGTGCCGTGAGCCGGGCTTGGAATCCAAAGCGATAGTTAGATAATGATAAAATTAAGGTTGATTGTTCGCCAATTGTGGTATAGCTCCGCTAATGGCTGATTTCGGGTATTTGTTACGTAGCAAAGGTTTCGTAACCGTTGTAAAACTTGATGTATCTCCGACAAAGTTGGAATTCTCAGTTCCATAAAAAATTGCTGATATCATTTTTCCCAGTTCTCAGGCAGCTAATGATGCTATCTGCTATATATCGGCAATAAGAGTGCGATCTTAAAATTGCGTATACTGTAAACATCTATGCATAATTAACCGCACTTAAAAATTTGCGATATCTGAAATTTTGCCAGAGTTGGAGTAACATCTTAGTATCTGAACTTTGGATAAATTTGTGATATTTTAGATATCACCAGTTACTGGAATCTTTATTCTGTTGACTGAAATCCATCAATTTGGATATAAAAAAATATAAGCAACATCTCATTCTCCTATTCGACCTGACCTGAAGTGGTTCTCCATTTTTAGAATCGAAGCTGGTTCTCATCTGATTTTGCGATCCTTTGAATAATCAATATACCCTGCTTTTCTTTTTGAAACTTCAAAAAGGGGAGGACATCATGGCAAATGAAGGGTTTAAACGCAAACTCACCTCTATCTTCAGTGCCGATGCCGTAGGGTATAGCCGCCTTATGGAAGATGACGAAGAGGCTACGGTACGCACTCTAACATCCTACCGTGAAGTGATAACTACCCTTATCAAACAGCATAACGGCATTATTGTTGATTCACCGGGTGATAATATCCTGGCTGATTTCGTCAGCGTGGTCGATGCGGTTCAGTGTGCAGTAT
>CP070652.1:4695971-4699199 GCA_020354645.1 Deltaproteobacteria bacterium | reverse complement strand
ATAAACCCGCGCGGTTGCAGGTGTCGGCAAATTCGGAGATGGCGGAATCCAAGGCAACCCCGTATCCTGAAAATACATGGCCCGTGCCCAGTTTTTCATAGGAACAACTTCCAGATCGCATTCGATACCAAAATGCTTGTTAAACAAAAGCGCCAGTTCACCGAGGGTTAACCCGTGTCGCATGGGGATGGGGTATCGCCCCACAAAGGAATTACAATCCGGAGCCACTAAGTTTCCTTCCGTTTCTGCGCCACTAATCGGATTTGGCCTATCGAGTACCAGCACTTTTTTGCTGAAGCGCTTTGCCGCTTCCAGGCAGTAAGACATGGTGTAAATGAATGTATACACGCGAGTTCCTGCATCCTGCAAATCGATGATCAGTATGTCTATCGGTTCAAACATTTCTTCATTCGGTGTGCGGGTGTGACTGTACAAGCTGAATACAGGAAGCTGCAACACCGGATCAATCATATCTTCGGATTCGACCATGTTATCTTGTTTAGCCCCGAAAAACCCGTGCTGGGGTGAATACAATGCCGTTAGTTTGGCAGGGATTTGCTGGCAAATTAATTCGCGCGCATGGTAAAATCGGCGGTTCACTGATGCGGGGTTGCTCAAAAGACCCAGTCGTTTCCCCGAAACCCATTTAGGCGGTGATTCTAAAAACCTTTCAAGACCCGTTTGGACGCTTCTCATGATTACAGCCTTGCCTGAAATTGATCAATCCTGTAACATTAAACCCTTAATGGCGCCATTTCGACAATTTTTTGTCACTTTACAATCATAGCATTTTAGCGTTTTCAGTCAAATGAAAAGCCCGAAACTTATATACACAAAAATAATTAAAGTTTTTTGAAAACCTTGACAAAGATAGAAATAAAAAATACACAAAGAATTTGTCATTTTTGATTCGGCGGTCAAAATCTTAAAAAAACAATCACATATAGTGTATACTTGAGCCTTGGAAATAAAACTTGAGGGCATTGTTATCATCGTAGGAAATTACGGCAGCGGCAAATCCGAAGTTTCCATCAATTTGGCGGCGAAAAAAAAGCATGAAGGCGCCGATGTTCGCATAGCAGATCTCGATCTTGTCAATCCATATTTTAGAACACGCGAGGCGAGGGGAGCGCTAACTAAACTGGGTATTGATGTGGTGTTGCCGCCACAAAGATATCTTCAGGCGGATCTTCCCATTTTAGACCCAGCTGTCGCCGGTATGATTCGTAGTCCCGGCCAGTTGTCATTGATCGATGCTGGTGGTGATGATGTCGGGGCTACCGTGCTGGCCAGCCTGGCGGAGTCATTTAAAGATCGGTCTTATTCTATGCTTCAGGTTGTCAATCCGTTGCGACCTTTTACAGATAGCATAGACGGATGTTTGAAAATACGCCGAGAGATTGAGACGGCATCGAAAATGACCATAAATGGTTTAATCGCAAACCCCAACCTCATTGAGGAAACCACGCCTGAAGATATTATCAATGGGTATAATTTTGTTGAAAAGTTATCCTGGGCCAGTGGCTTGCCGTTAAAGCTTCTGGCCATATCGTCCGGGTTGTTGCCAAAAGTAAATTCCAAACAATTTTCTTGCCCGGTTTTGCCGATCAAAAGACAGCTGGTTCCACCCTGGAAAAAGGCAGAAAAATTTTAATTACAAGGAGTATAATTTTATGGCACATAAACACTTTATCGAAAATGAAAGATGCAAAGGGTGCGGTCTTTGTGTAACCGTGTGCCCCAAAAAGGTGTTAGAATTATCGGAACAGGTCAACACGAAGGGGTATTTTCCGGCATATCAGGCAAGGCCGGATGATTGTATACATTGCGCCCTGTGTTGTACCATGTGCCCGGATGTGGCCATAACCATCACTGAAATTGAGGAAGAAAAAACAGAACAGGACTAAACGGAGGTACGGAGTATGGCGAAAGTATTGATGAAGGGAAACGAAGCCATCGGCGAAGCTGCAATCCGGGCGGGGTGCTTGAACTATTTTGCTTATCCGATCACCCCTCAATCAGAGGTTGCCGAGTATCTCTCCCGCAGATTGGAGGATGTCGGCGGAGTATTTCTACAGGGAGAAAGCGATGTTGCAGTATCCTATATGATTTTGGGTGCCGCCGCTGCTGGTGCCCGAGTTTTTACTACCTCTTCAAGCCCGGGAATCAGCTTGATGAGTGAGGGTATCAGCTACATCGTCGGCGACCAATGTCCGGCTGTTTTTGTAAATATAATGCGAGGCGGACCGGGTTTGGGAGGCATACTACCTTCCCAGGCGGATTATCTGCAGGCAACCAAAGGAATCGGTCACGGTGACTGCCGGATGCTGGTTATGGCTCCCGCCAGCGTCCAGGACGCCGTTGAGATGGTGATGTTGGCATTTCCCCTGGCCGAAAAATATCGTAACCCGGTGATGATTTTGGGTGACGGTTTGATCGGACAGATGATGGAGCCCGTTGAATTTCCGGATCACCTTAAAACAGAACCATCCAACAAGGATGATTGGGCGACAAACGGGATGGATACCCGCAAAAGCAATAGCCGCAACTTGATCCGATCGCTTTTTCTGGAACCGGAACAGTTAAACCAAAATAACCTGATTTTGAGGGCCAAATACGAACAGATGAAAAAAGAAGAGATCAGGTACGACGCATATAACACGGATACCGATTACAAAGTATTAATTGTAAGCTACGGTACGATGAGCCGAGTATGCAGAACCGCCATTGATCAATTGAAAGCCGAGGGGTTGGAGGTGGGCATGATCAGGCCTCAAAGCCTTTTCCCATTTCCGGAAAAAGCCATAGAAGATGCGGCTACCAAAAAAAGTTGCAAGTCGGTTACCAGCATTGAAATGAGTATGGGACAAATGGTTGAAGATGTTGAACGGTCGGTGAAAGGCAAGCTGCCGGTCAGCTGGTATGGAAAATGCGGCGGTGATGTCCCGACACCTGAAGAAGTCATAGAAGCGGTCAAGAAACTGGTGGAATAAATTATCAATTTAACCATTTACCATTTGACCTTTTAACGATGTGAGGAGCAAGCATAATGGGAAAAACATTTCAAAAGCCGGAAGCCCTTTCTGATGAAATAACGCACTACTGCCCGGGTTGCACCCATGGGGTTATCCATCGCCTGGTGGCTGAAGTTATTGACGAATTGGGTGTTCGGGGCCGCACGGTCGGTATTGCACCGGTTGGGTGTGCCGTGCTTGCCTATAATTATTT
>CP070652.1:4689239-4695871 GCA_020354645.1 Deltaproteobacteria bacterium | reverse complement strand
CCCAGGTGCCGCAGCCGAGCGTATCGGTGGTGGGCAGACCGGTGGTCCATCCGCCGCTGTTGGCATGGGCATGCGGCATATTGCAAACGACCCGCCCAACGTTGGCCCGCAGCGCAAGTTTAATCCGCCGCTCATCGTTTTCCGTGTGTATGGATACCGAATGGCCTTCGCCGGAAAACTTGAGAATTTTCTCCAAACGGTCCAGCATTTCATCGAAATCGTTCCATTTCCATATGGTGAGCACCGGAGAAATTTTTTCGCCCGAGAAGCGGTCTTCCGGACCTATTTTTTCTCCGATTACCATCAAGAACCGAATGTCTTCAGGAACCGTCAATCCTGCCTTTTCAGCAATAACCGTAGCGGGTCTGGCCACGATGTCCCGGTTCAGGTGGGTTCCGTCCGGCCACATGTATTTTCTTAATTTTTCGCGCTCATCCGTGCTGCACAGATATCCGCCCTCGGATTTTAGCGCTTCAACCATATCATCGTATATGCTTTCATAAAGAGCAACCGCGTTCTCAGACGAACAGGATGCGGAATTGTTGGCGATTTTTGACAACCGTATCTTGTTGGCAGCAGCCGCCAAATCGGCAGTATCATCTACAATCGATACTACATTCCCGGCACCCACGGTCTGGGCGGGCTTGCCTGCCGCATATACCACTTTCACCAGTGCGGCACCTCCTGTAGCCACTGCAAAGTCACAGTTAGCCATCAGTTCGGAGGTTTTGGCATGGCTGGTCTTTTTAATGCACTGCATCAGATCCACCGGAGCCCCGATTTTTTCGAGCGCTTTGCGCACGTGCTGAACCGTTTCATAGGACGTCTTTTGCGTACGCGGATGGGGCGAGACGATCTGAGCGTTTCTGGTCTTCAACGTGCTCAGGGCCACACAGCAGATGGTGGATTCCGGATTCGTACACGGCACGACATTGGCAATCACACCGATAGGTTTGGCATATTTGCGGATCCCCAGAGCTTTGTCCTCTTCTATCAGACCGCAGGTTTTGGCGTTCCGCATGTCCCAAAGCGTACCCAGGGTCTTATTCTTGATTTTATTCACCTTGTCTTCGGCATTGCCGATATCGGATTCATCAACGGCCATATGGCCCAACTTATGGCGAACGTCTTCTTTTAAAAGCTCCCAGGCCACGGCTTGAACCATCTCGTCAACTTTTTCCTGAGGCCAAAACTCAACCTCTTTAAATGCCCTTCTCGCATTTGCGTACATTTCCTGGATGTTTTCTTCCATAATTTTCTTTTAACCTCCGTCCTTAATATACGTTGAATAGTTAAATGGTTGAATGGTTAAATTTTCCGCCTGGTGTTTAGGACGTTCACCGTCCCAAGAGGTGACACCGTCGTCTGCCTATCCGAGCGGCAAGAGCACGTTGCCATTAAGAAGCAGCGGTGTATTCATCTTGCCGTGAAAAAAGTATTCTCACCCCTGGGTTAAATAGAAGGCTATGGATCTTGTCCGTTTCACGATTTGACTATTTTACCAATTAACGAATTAACTAAACATCAGGCATTTATCGGAATTGTATAGCCCATCTCTTGAAAGGCTTCTTTGGCCACAACAAAGAAATCCTCAATATCTTTGTAGGTGATCTGGCCAAGATTGCATAATCTAAATGTCTTCAGCCCAAACATTTTACCCGGGTAAATCGTAAATCCGCGTTCATAACAATAATCGTGGAGTTTGGAAAAATCAAATCGCTCATCATCGGGCGCCTTTACAGTAACAACGAGACGGCCTTGAATCTCTTTATCAATTACGGACTCCAGCCCGATTTCTCCCAGGCCTCTATGTATGGCCTCCCAGCATTTACTCAAACGCTCCCAGCGCGCCTGTTCGCCTTCGGCCCGATATTCTTTGATCGCCTGTCTCAAGGCATAGATGGTTTGCACCGGTGGGGTAAAATGCATCTCACCGATTCTTTCAAAAAAATCATACTGCATGTAAAGGTTGCAGTAATAGGAGCGTTTGGGGTAATTTTTTGATTTTTTGATCTCTTCAATTTTTCCGACCGTCCAGGAAGCGCCGGTCATAGCAGCCAAGCCCTTTTGCGCCGACGACATCAAAAAGTCGATATTCTCTTCTTCAATGCGGATAGGTCTCAACCCGTAAGTAGAAATCGTATCAACCACAAAAACACATCCGTTGTCGTGAGCAATTTTTCCGATTTCTCTCACCGGATTTAAAACTCCGGTGCCGGTTTCGTGGTGGACCGTGGCCACAACTGCGATGTCATTATCTTCCGCCAGGGTCTTTTTAACAACCTCAAGATCCGGAAGACCGGTGGTTGGAAATTCGAGATTGACACACGGAATGCCATAATTTTCGGCAATCTCGACCATTCTGGCCGAATAGGCCCCATTGTTGACAACACACATTTTTTTGTTTTCGGGAACAAGCGAGTTGACGCAAACATCCTGAATGATGGTACCGGAGCCGGTAAATATGACAGCCGTGTATTTTTCAGGATCCCCGTGGACGACGTTGACCAGTTCTTTTCGCACCTCGGTCATGATATCGACAAACTCCTGCTCTCTGGGGCAAATATCCGGGATGACCTGGGCGTACTTGACGGTATCAGTGGTTGTCGCTGGACCGGGGTTTAACAGCACATTGCGTTTAACAGGTTTTACGACCTCCATGATTAAGATTCTCCTTTTTTAAAATGCTTAAAATGCCAAAAGTGCGCTTGTACTTGGTTTCAGATTTCAGTGTTCAGGTTTCATTTTCTGTTTTCTCGACCCTGACACCCGACACCTGAAACCATAACCAATGCATTTATCTTTTAAAGCTTCCCTACTTTTTTTATCCCCGATTTCTTACTGGGATCTTCAATTTCTTCAACAATACTGAACCCGCTGCCGTGGACTTTTTTCATTGCCTCAAAACGCTTTTTCCAATCCTCCGGGGTACGGCAAAGCGCCGATTCGGCCACCTTGTCCCGATCTTTTAGGGGGGGAACCGGGCGGTCTGCCGGGCCGTCGTAATCTTCTTTGGGCGTTAATTCCTGTCCCAACCGGGTGTATGACCCCCTTTCAATTTCTTCGATATAATGCGCGCCGGCAGCATAAGAACGGGTGACTGCCAGAATTGCCCAGGTGGCCTCAGGCGTAAAGCCTAAATCCATCATGGCGGCGCCGGTGGCGCCGAGCATATCCAGGTCCACTGGTTCGTCACTTATATTCTGTGCCGCTTTAACAATTTCTTTGGTAAAGCCAATGTATTGACCAGCCACCCCAAGCTTTTCGGCCCGCGCAAACATGCGTTTGGCGGCCGGGTCTTTGAGCATCAAATTTGACACGCCTAAGGCTTCATCATTCATATTTTCTTTGACCAGAAGCGCGGCCGCCTCTTCCATGGACAGACCCTGTTCTTCGGCTTTTTTGAGATACTTTTCGAGCCTGTTGCCGAATGCCGAATAGGCACCGTAGGCATGGCCGAATGCCAGAATGGAGGCGCCACAAGCCTGAGTCAGGAATGTTTTGGATTTTGCTACGATTCGCGACATGGCCACCGGCATGGACAGTCCGTCCTCTAATGCCAGAATCATAATATAGTTCAGCATTTTTTCTTCTTCGAGCGTGGGTATCCGGGCCTGGTAATCAACGAAAAGTACGTCGATAATACCGTAACCTTCTTCCATAAGTTCGGTAGTGTCGTATCCACGGGCAACAATCCGATGAACATTCTTGTAAGCAACTTCGGAAACCCACTGGAAGGGCGCCCGTTTGGTATCCCGGGGAACAGTACCGTATTCTCTTGCACTATAATCAAAGGGCATTTTAGAGCTGTCTAAGTTCCCTATTTTTCTTTTCTTTTTGCTATCGTTTAGATCACCCATTTCTTGTACTCTCCCTCTTCCTTCTGCTTTCTGGCGTATTGCTGTCTTTCTCCCTGCTTCGGGACGGTTCTGTCTTCAGGACCGATATATTTAATCATCGACAGGTCGATCATCTGCACCATGGGTTCATTTCGTGATGCCCCCCAGGCACGGCCTTTTTTCATATTATAAAGGGCATGGGCGGCACAGCTGAATCCCCGGGTGACATAGCCGATACACCAACCCGCATTGGGTGAAAAACCGATCTCCATCAAGGCGGTGTTGCCGGAGCCGACGACATTTACACCCACGTAAGATCTGTCCTCTTTTTTCCGTCTGGCGTGAAAGTGTATTTCCACGGCTCGCTGAAACTCCAGGTAAACACCCTTCAGTTCCAACTCTTCCTGCTTGACATGAATCGGTTCGGCCCGGGGATCACTATCGATATGCTGGGGCTGTCCCATACCCATCACCGGCTTTTTGGCATCCAAATATTCGTCGACTAGAATTTTGGCCATTTCATCCAGCGATTTTCCCTCCGCCCGTGCACGTTCAATGTATTTGTTCAGCATGTAACCATGTGCTGCACCGGGTCCGTGTACACCCCCAAAAGTCGAAATGGCAGCGGCGATGGCACAGGGAAGGTTCGGTCTGCCGGCACTGACCCCGATAGCAGCGGCAGCCGATGGCGACATGGAATGTTCCAAGAATACTCCCATCTCGTAGTTGAGCATTTTTTCCTCATTTTCGGTGGGGATCCGATTCTGGTAAAGCACAAATAAAGCGTCACAAAATGAATACCCCTCTTCTGCCATTTCGCTGAGATCGTAACCTCTCACGACCGTTTTTTCTTCCGTCTTGTACGAAATGGCAGTCTTCCTTCTGAACAACGGTTTTCGGTCCATTGTTACCTCCAGTGTCAGGTTGCTTTAACCTTAATTGTTTCTAAACAAAAAGTTTAATTTCGTTGTTAAATCCGAAATTTAAATCGTTTTAATAAATTAATTTATAAATATAAGTCAAATTAATAATGATCATATCTTCAATAACAAATAGTCATACTCAAGGTGCGCTTTCGAACCCATAGTAATCTATCGGCTCATTCTTAAATATCAGTTTCAACGGCTATTTCAGCGATGCAAATTTGACGGAAGGATATTAAAGGTCTGGCTTTATGCCGCCCCAAACCCTGCTGTATTAGTCCATGATTTGAGATACAGCCAAACTTGGGAATATGAATGATATCAAAGGTTTTAAGGAGTGATAAGAAATTTGGGTATCAGCAATTTTTAAGGGTCTGGTAGATTACCCATAAGCAGCTATCTGTAAGGAACGATTATTTAAATCGTGACATGCTCGGGTCGTTTTGCAGAGTTTGACCATGATATTAAGTTTACAGAGAAGATAGATCTCCGAGCTGTCAGGCCTTCCTATTCGTTGCCTATGGTACACAAAAGCATTTAAACCATTAGGGATTTGCCTCGCTTCTGAGCCATCATTATCATCGCTTCCCGACCTGTCGCCGGAGGTTTGCGGCGCTGGTCCTCTGCTTTGATTTCCAGATGCAGAGCCTCGTCGGTGCAGATGGTCACACACAGACCACATCCGATACATCGGTCAAGGTTGATTTCAGCAACCCCTCCATCATTTAGAGCAATAGCCCCCATCTGGCAGCGTTCGAGGCATGTCTCGCAGCCCGTGCACAACGCGGGGCCCACGACGGCAAAATAATTGGATATCACCGCTTCCGCTGGGCGGGGCAGTTTGTTCAGTCCGCGAAGTATTGCGCAACATTCCCCGCAGCAATTACATAATCCCCCAGGATTCTGATCGTTAGCGGGCTGAGTCACCAGCCCGGCCTCCTCAGATTCGTCCAGAACCTTGAGCGCTTCCTCAACCGTAATCTGTCGAGCCAAGCCCAAGTCAATGTAATGCTGCCCCCATGACTCGAACAATAGGCAGACTTCAACTGGTTTGTCGCAGCTCTTGTCGAGTAAGCCCTGTTGCACACGGCAGATGCATTTTGCTAAGGCTATCAGCTTTTTGCTCTTAACGATCGCTCGAGAATCTTCGTAGGTTGCCACTGGGTGTAATACCTCGAAGGATTGGTTGACAGGAATGGAGCGCATAAGCGGGTCTACCGTCGTAGTGCTGTTTAGGAAGGCTTCCTCAAAGTATTGCTCATACATCCCAGCCATCTCGCTGTCCATTCTCCCAAGTTGGAACTCGTAGATGCCCAACATAAAGGGGGCTGCTCCGTATTTGATTGTTTCACCCCTGCGCAATCGAAAAACAATACCTTTTTCACCCATATGGTGCAGTATTGAAGCCACGGTTCCAAGATCTCGCCCGAGTCTTTGGGCCACCTCTGCCGGCGTTTCGACCTTGAGGCTCAGGGAGAGGAACATTTTGGCTTCATCTTCGGTGAAAAGCTTTTCCAGTATCTTGAACTCCACTCCGGATTCGGTGGTCGGAAAACCGCAAGAATACTGATCCAATTGTTCACGCAGCTCTTTGTATACCTCGCTGGACATATAATCCTCCTTTATGATTTCCTTAGATTATAAGGCAAAGATTCCAAGTGCCAGTATAAAAATCCCTTCCAGCTATTCTGTAATACCCATTAGCACGGAATTTTTAGAGGAAAATAGCGGAAAAGGGGTCAGGCCTTCACGGGTTGTTGCCCAAATATTTTTGAGCGGTCGTTAAAACGTTTTTGGCTAATATATCTTAGCGCAGCGCAAGACAAGCGCTTTGAACCTGTTTGAGTCCCGCGTTCAAACGGGACGCGTT
>CP070652.1:4682299-4689139 GCA_020354645.1 Deltaproteobacteria bacterium | reverse complement strand
TCATATCACGGCTCTCCTTTTATCATGATTTGTTAAACTTATTTATGGTACATAATTTAGAGAGTCAGTCAGTCAGATTCGCAATTGAGCATATCTGAAATTCGGCGAAATTCATACTCCGTGCCGTCATAATCATAGGTTGATTCTTCGCCTCTCATGGGTATTATTTTGAGTTTGCCGTTGAAAAAAGCCGAGGTGATATTTTCCACCTCGGTGATGCTCAAATCCCGTTTAAAAAAATATTTGGAATAGACATTGGCGTATCCCAGGCTGCGGGTGATTCTGAATAATCGCAACTGTACGTTGGGATTGAGGGCTTTGCGAAGATTATAAGCTGTATTTGCGGTATTTATATCGAAATGATACGGATTTGCCATCATCACCGAAGAAAGCCTGAACCCCTGCCGGCGAAAGCTGTCCTTTTCATCGGAAAGTTGGTATCGGGTATCATTGATAAGTTTCAATGAACTCCGACCCAGCTTGTCCGTCACACCCTCCATTAATACCGCCGGAAAAATCAGGGCATACTCGTTGTGGTAATTCTGTGCCAGTTGCAGAAAGTTTTCAATAAATTTACTTGTGGTGAGGGGTGAGTCCGATGCAACATACATTGCATGGCTTTGACTTCGATTGGCGGCACTGGCAGCATAGCCCTTGATCATATTGCCGGCAATTGAATTAAATTTTACTTTTCTCGGTAATATGTTGAAGCGTTCAATGATTTTCTGTGTGTACTTTGTATTCTGGTTGACAATCCGGCATGGTTTTTGGAATTTGCTGATAAGGTTTCCAAGCCGTTGCTCGATCAGCATACGGTGACCCACGATAACAATCTCATCGATAATATCCGTGGCAAACAGCTTCTCGAGTGTGAATTGGATCAACGGTTTACTGATCTCTTTGCCGTCAACAACCGTTTTAAATTCCCTCAGGGGTTTATACCCGGTTTCTATAAATTCCTCGCCGTAGTGTTCAGCAACAATTTTGGCGTATTTTTTTACCGCCCACTTATTGTTATATCCGGCCATTAATATTGCACTAACCATGCCATCACTTTCCTTTGGGGGCTTTGCCATTTTTTTCCCCGTTCAACAGCAGTTTAATAATCTCAGACCAATTTTCAACACTTTTTCCCTTATCGGTTTTTTCAAAAGTATAGCTGTCCTTGAAATACTCTGAAGATTCTGAAAAGAAGTCTGACGATCCGATGAATACACACAGATTTACGCCGTTTTCTTTTAAATACTCGAAAGTTTGGGAACCGCGCCAGCGCAGTACGGCAGATATCGGAAATTTTTCTTTTTCAAGCCAGGTTTTGGATATATCGGTACCAACAAACCGACCCAGGTAGATAATTTTGTAAGATTGGCTGAGAGCTGAAACAGCCTTTCGACTTTCAGTTCTGCGACTTTCTGAATACAATGTATCTTTGAGACTGCCCTCAATTTCTATGACAATTACTTTTTCATCTCTGGTCAGTACAAGGAGGTGACCCCTTCCCTTGTCTTGTTCCGTGCGCACCTCAATCTTCTGCATACCCCTTTCCTGCGGGGTGTACTTTAAGAAACCGTAACCGTCTCCACCGGTTAGCGTCTTTCCATACAGTTTTCCATCCAGATAAAAAGAGACCCTTTTGCCACCTTGGGAAAAAAATCTGCCTTTGGTCAGAACTTTTAAATAGACGGATGTTCCCTCCGTTGTTACTCGGTCGAAAACGATAACGGCTGCCTGGGCAAAAGAAGGCATAGAAAATAAGAGATGGTACACTATCAAAAGAAGGGATATGTGTCTTATCTTTCTCCGCAACACTGTAACAATGGGTTTTAACATAACTCTGATTTAATATAGAATTTTGTAAAAAGGTCAAACACTTTCATAAGGCTTGACGTTAATGGTCAATAGAGGTGACAGAAATTGTCACAAGATCTTTGTGTGATAGAATAAAGATTGGTATATATTATTGAAAATAATATGAATATTAGAATTTGAAAAATGTTGGCATAAAAATTGTAGTTAATATCAGTTAGCTGTAACTCTTCGTGATCCTGTTCAAATTGTTTCATCTCATGCTTTCGGAGCTTGATCAACTCCGTGGCACTCCTCCTTTCAGCGCCCCCGGAGCCTCGCCAACTCCGGGGGCTTAAAACCGTCTGGCGTTTATGATTATCGAGCCGGAGAGGAGGGTTTATCATATGTTCTGCGTCTTGGAGTATGGTGAAAATATCGGCACGGTCAGAAAGCTTTTTCCGGATATGAAAAAAGCCCTCTGCTTTGCAAAGCAGGTTATGGATCATTCCGGCCGGGTTTACCGGACCGCTGGCAAACATAAGTGGTTTTGTATTGAAAAAAAAGAGTATCTCAAAATCGAAAAAATCTAGACCCCTCCTGCACGCTGCATAATGCATCCCCTTTTTTTTGGGGTTGACGTCCTGTCTGTTTAGCATTAGGATTTAAATCAAACTGGTATAATTTTTTTTCCTGAAGCTCCCCGATAGTCTCAAAGAATTAAACTGGGAACCCTGATGATATGACCGGTGATTAAAGCCGGGCTCCGAGTACCCCGAGACGGGAAGATCACAGGTTAGCGGCCGACACAAAGACAAGCGCCGGGAAATTGGAGAATCCGAGTTGCTTTGAAACCGAAAGGCTCGGATTTTTTACTTTTCGGAACCAACGATTTTAAGGATGTGAGGCTTCTTCTAGAGGAAAAATCTTTAAACCGAGCTTTGCTGATAATACGGTAACTGTTCGGGTAGTCTTATTCGAGAAATATCTTTTTGATAAAGCACACCGGAGGAATTTTCGCAGGGATTAAATCACATAACATGCTGTGCAACAAACCATATTCACGCTTACAAGTCAAACGGTGGCTTTTGACGGCCTGTATATTAATCATCATTGGCTGCGCCTCAACCCCATCGGATGTAGACCAGAACTTTACCGAAGCCCTATTCGAAAACGCTGATTCGTTATCTGTTGCCGTTTTACCCTTTGTAGATAAGACTGGTGCTGAAGGAATAGCAAAGCTGGTTCGCAACGCATTTTATCGCCATTTAAGCGTGAGGCGATATCGAGATATAGAACTTTATGTAGTTGATGGTATCCTTGCGGAGCATAATTTGAGCGATCCCACAGTACTTCTTAAAATGCCCGTGACAGAATTGGGACGCCTTTTGGATTGCGATGCCGTAGTTTTAGGAGAAGTTACAGCCTATGAAAAAATTTTTTTAGGGGTTTATTCTCAAATGGCGGTAGGCGCTGCCATTTCCATCTGGGATTCGCGAAGCGGTCAAATGGTGTGGTTCGATCGACATGTTACCCGTATCCACGAGGGTGGTGTTCCATTTTCGCTTTTTGAAGTACCCTTTATATCCCTTCGAACAGGTTGGAACTTGCGCGAGAAAGTAAAAATGAGGACAGTGGACGAGCTCTCACGATACCTGACAAGTCGCATACCGCCGGGCCCTGCCGGTGACCGATATACAGGAAAAATTTCCGAAAGCCTTTCAAATTAAACTGTTTTTTATCTTTCCTTACGGTGGCATCCGATTCGGATTCTTAATTCCAAAAAATTGCCTCACAGCAGGGATCTGATCAATTATGCATAACGCATCCAGAGCAATGCCTTAACTGTCGGTTTTCGCAATCTCGCGGTCTACGAATAACTTGAGTCCGTTAACCCCTCGAACACAAACTCTTTCGCCCTTTTCAATCAATCTTTGGTCTCCAATCGCCTCGGCCATCCACAATTCCCCTCCAACTCTGATGTAACCCGAAGGCGCCAGCGGTTCCTGAACAATTCCCCGCCGGCCGACCATGGGGGGTCATTTTGCCTGACCGAATCGTAGGCACGCCAGGTCAGAGGGAACAGTATTATATCTTTTGCCAACCATAGGGTCACAATTCCCCACACAACCAATGCCGGTATGGCTAGCCATTTTTTTAAAACCATCAGAATGGCAATTACCAATATAAGACTGGGTATCTGAAGCAAGGTATACTTTAATAGGGTATAATATGGGCGCTATGCCTTTTTATACTGGCGCAGGAATTGAGTTAGCCAGTTAGCCCTGAGCCTTTGCAATATTTGGCCTCCGCTTTATTATTTGTTGCTATTTGGGCGATTGAATTCATGTATCCATCAATGTGTCTTTTGGATGTCTGTTGGCATTGTTAACTTGTATCCATCCGGAAGTCAAAGCACATCTGTGCTTTTAACGGTGCACCTGCAAGTAGCACCCGGTATGTATGGTAAGAAATACAAATTGGAAACTAACTTGATTATTAGTTGTCTCCCGTGTATCAATACTTGGGCGTCAAACAGAAGTTTTTGACGTATTATCATTTATAATTAAGTTGAGGTGTCGGGGAGTTTTTTAGACTCGGTCGCTGCATGGACAGCGATAGCGAGCTTTAACCCCGCAGCATGCTGCGGGGTTAGCGAGCGAATCACAAAATAGATAGAATTCCTCTCGGTGAAGATGCCCTGCAGCGTGCTGCAGGGTACGCTTCAATCATCAGCGACTGCATCGTGCAAACTCATGCATAAGGGATCGTAGCAAAAGAACAGCGCTTTGACATTAAAACAATGGCATCGGGGTTAAATCGGCATCACGGGCGGAAGTCATATTTCGGTTTCTGCCTTTTCTTTGGCAACGTTCCCTAATGCCTTCAGACAGTGCACGATTTCGCTGCTGATAATTCATTGCGCTAGTATCACAGTTTGGGTAGAAAAACTCCCCGACACCTCAATTAACTTGATCTAAAATGTTTTTGAACCGGTACAGATATGGCCAAAGTAGCACTTATCCGGTGTGAAAGTTATCATTACGATACCGTCAAATCTTCAATTGCAAGGGGAATAGATTTGCTAGGCGGACCTGAAAAATTCGCAAAAAAAGGCGAAAAGGTATTACTCAAACCCAATTTGCTGGCAGCCGAACCGCCACGCAAATATGTGACGACGCATCCGACCGTGTTCAGGGCTGTTGCAGAGGTTTTGATGTCTACCGGTGCGGTGGTTAGTTACGGCGATGCGCCGGCACTCGGCAACATATCTGGCACCATAAAAAAAACGGGTTTTAAAGAGATCGCTTCAACCCTCGGCGTGGAACTTGCCGATTTTAAATCCGGTCAGGAGGTTTTTTTTAAAGATGGAAGGCAAAACAAAAAATTTATTGTGGCCAAAGGGCTTTTAGAAAGCGACGGTATCATCAGCCTGCCGAAGCTCAAAACCCATGGATTAGAGCGTCTTACCGGTTGTGTTAAGAATCAATTCGGGTGTGTCCCGGGTCTTCTTAAAGGCGAATACCATGTAAAGCTTGCGGATGCCAACGATTTTGCCAAAATGCTGGTTGATCTTAACCGTTTTATAAATCCCCGCCTTTACATTATGGACGGTATATGGGGCATGGAGGGTAACGGGCCACGCGGGGGAACTCCGAAAAAATTGAATATTCTTTTATTCTCCAAAGATCCTATTGCCCTTGATGCGACTGTTTGCCGACTGATCGATTTAAAGCCGGAGTATGTTCCAACCATCCGGTTCGGCATGGAATTCGGGGCAGGGACCTATCGTGAATCAGAAATAGAACTCGTGGGGGATAATCTTAACGGTTTTAAACCGCTTAGTTTTAAGGTCGAAAGAACTCCGGTTAAACCCTTTGAAATGAAAGGTATTCGGCGTTTAATCAATAATCGCCTGGTTCCGAAGCCTTTTATAAACGCTGGTCAGTGCATCCAGTGCGGTGTGTGTGTATCCGTTTGCCCCGCCACCCCGAAAGCAGTAAACTGGTTTGATGGCGATAAATCAAAACCACCCATATATCATTACAATGATTGTATTCGATGCTATTGCTGCCAGGAAATGTGTCCGGAAGGAGCCATAAGCTTAAAAGTTCCACTGATTCGTAAAATTTTTGATTTTTTTATGCGACAGCCCTGAGATTTAGAAACAAATGCAGAACGAACCTTTGATCGGTCCTATGAACACTTTGCCCGTCTTGTTATGGAACAATCTATTTGATCAAAATCTCTTTTCCGATCGGTGGCTGTCTGGTAAGCATTGGGTTTACCTGCTGGAGAAACTATCAGCAAAGACTACTTTTGAGGAGGCCGACAGTGTTTCCGGAGTTTAGCATATCCAAAACATACAAGGAAAAGTACCCCGATGTGGGGTTTGGGCTGACATTGATTTCGGGATGCAGAAATTTCAATAACCCCCCGGGGTTTGATCAGCACAAAAGAAACCTTTTGCGCAAAATGCGAAAGCGGGAAACTCTCGTTCAGATCTCCGAACGCATTGAAATTTATCGAATTTTTTTTGAAAGCTTCGGATTCAAATGCCCATTGCCGCAGCATCTGAAAAGAACCATTAACAGTGGTTTTCCTCGCTATTCTTTGTTTGTCGACGCCCATTTTATGGCGGAAATGTGTGCCGGTATTCTAGTGGCGGTTACCGATTATGATCGATTTGAAGGTGCCTTGAAGCTGGATCTGGCGCAAGAAGCGGAAGTTTGCAAAGGAATGGGTGGTCGTGATTTTATCACCAAAAGCAGTGAAATCGTACTTCGAGATGATAAAGAGATCGTCTGCGTTCTCTGCCAGGGTGCAGACCAAAAGACCCGGGTACATGAAGCTACCGGCAGCGTCCTCTTTTACGCCTATGCTGTCCCCGGTATTCAAAAGCAATATCTAGAGAAGGGTTTAAGTATTGCGGCGGATACCCTGGTACAGTTCGGGGGTGGTAAGCTTGAAGGGCTCGAGGTTTATTAATATTGAGTCACAAATATCAGATTAATTGTACAGGAGGTAATTCAATGAATTCAAAAGTTCCAACGC
>CP070652.1:4654500-4682199 GCA_020354645.1 Deltaproteobacteria bacterium | reverse complement strand
ATTCTAATTAGTTTTTTTAACAATTAAATTTTGCAAATGTGTATCAGGAGAAAAAAATGGTAAAACCTTTGTCGTATGCGGATGCCGGTGTGGATATTGATAAAGCCAATACCCTGGTGGAGGCCATTAAAGGCATCGCTAAGAAGACCCGCAGATCAGGGGTGATGGGTGAAATTGGCGGTTTTGGAGGACTCTTTTCATTAAATGTTGCCAATTACGATAGCCCGGTCCTCGTAAGTTCTACCGACGGTGTTGGCACCAAATTAAAAATTGCGTTTATGATGGCTAAACATGACACCGTGGGCATTGATCTTGTGGCCATGTGTGTAAACGATATATCAGTTCAGGGTGCAAAGCCACTTTTCTTTTTGGATTACCTCTCGATGGGAAAGCTGCAACCAGAAGTGGCGGCACAAATTATTACCGGCATCGGACAGGGATGTGAACAAGCCAAATGTGCCCTAATTGGCGGTGAAACCGCTGAAATGCCTGGATTTTATCCGAAAGGAGAATATGATCTGGCCGGATTTGTGGTGGGTATTGTTGATAATGCTAAAATACTGGACGGCTCAGAGATTAGGGTAGGGCATAAACTTATTGGTATGGCTTCAAATGGGCTTCACAGCAATGGATATTCCCTGGTGCGCAAGATTTGCTTTGATATTCTGAAATTGAAATGCGATGAGTATATTGCGGAGTTTGGCCACACGCTTGGTGAAGAACTCCTCAAACCCACAAAGATTTATTCCGAAATTATTCAACAGCTGCTAAAGGACCTGCCCATCCATGGGTTGGCACACATTACCGGAGGGGGCATCGAAGATAATCTTAAACGCATCATACCGAGAGCTTGCGAAGTGGAGATTACCAGAGAAAGTTGGGACATACCTCCAGTTTTTCATTTTCTCCAGGAGGCCGGCAATATCGAAGAAGCGGAGATGTTAAGGATATTCAACAATGGTATCGGTATGATAGCAGTGGTGCCGGGCACGGCCAGTCAGGATGTTTTAGAGCGGCTAACGGCGATGAATGAAAAAGCTTACCTTATCGGAGAGATTGTTGAGTGCCGATCCCCGACGAATCGAATTAGGTGGATTTAACCGGTAATGAGAATATTGGGGATTGAAACATCTTGTGATGAGACTGCCGCCGCTGTGGTTGTCGAAGGCACGGATATGCTATCATCCGAGGTATCATCCCAGATTTCCGTTCATCACCCGTATGGCGGTGTTGTCCCCGAACTCGCCTCACGCAAACACATTGAAGCGATTACACCGGTGGTGCAAAAGGCCATCCGAGCTTCAGGCGTTACAATTGAGAAACTTGATGGTATTGCCGTAACCCAAGGGCCTGGCCTTATAGGCTCATTGCTGGTCGGTTTTTCCTTTGCGAAGGCATTTGCACTAACTCTGGGTATTCCCTGGGTCGGCGTGAGCCATTTAGAAGGTCACATTAATTCCGTTTTTCTGGAACCAGACCCCCCTCCATTCCCCTTCGTGGCGTTGCTGGCATCCGGCGGCCATACCTGCATCTACCATGTCACGTCCCATACAAATTCCGTGCTCATGGGACAAACACGAGATGATGCAGCCGGTGAGGCCTTTGACAAAGTCGCCAAGATGCTTGGGTTGGGATATCCCGGCGGCAGCGTGATTAGCAGGCTTGCAGAGGATGGGAACCCGGCGAAGATCACCTTTCCCAGGTCCTATCTGGACAAGTCTGGTTTTGATTTCAGTTTCAGCGGGATCAAAACAGCAGTAAACCGTTATATTCATACCCATCGGCATGAATACGTCCAACAAATTTCAGATATTGCATCTGGATTTCAGGAGGCGGTCGTAGAGGTTCTGACCCATAAGATAATCAATGCTGCTTGGGAAAAAGGCTGTGATCATATCGCTTTGGTGGGTGGCGTTGCAGCCAATAGGCGGTTAAGAGAGCTGGTTAGAAATAATGCAGCCCAGAAAGGCCTTTCGTTACATATCCCTTCTATTCAGCTGTGTGGCGACAATGCCGCAATGATTGCGGCAGTCGGCTACCATTACCTCAGAAAAGGGATTCATTCGGATTTTAGCGAAGACGTTTATTCAAGAGTCCCCATGGCCTAATTCCCGTTCATCTGCACCTTTATGTACTTTTTTTTAAGTCTGAGTATCCGCTCAGCGGACGCCACGCCTTTGGATCTCATGGCGTGATCGGATGCCATGTATTCCAATATCTCTTCAAACGATCGTTCAATTTCCGGTCCTTTTTGGCATATAAGCGCTATATCGATTTCGGCTAATAAGATCTGCTTGATTATGTCTTTGATTTCGTAGTGTTTATTAATAGCACCCATATTCAGATCATCGGTTATTACCAGCCCTTGAAATGCCATATAATCTCGCAATAGATCTTTTGCAATTTTGGGGGACAGACTGGCCGGCCACCGCGGGTCTATTTTATTATAAAGGATATGGGAGAGCATAATCCCGGATACCTGATGATGAATCGCATCTCGAAATGGCAGGAGATCGTATGACTCCATTGCCAAAAAATCGATATTCAGGATCGGTAATTCAATATGGGAGTCCAATGTTGTTCGGCCGATACCAGGAAAGTGTTTTGCAACCGCCATAATTTGCCGCTGTTGAAGATGCTCAATGACAGTTACACCCATTTCGGACACCCACTTGGGGTCATGGCCGAAACTTCTCCCCGCCATAACACTTGTGATATTCGGGGGGCAGGCGTCCATTACAGGCGCCATGTTCATGTTGATGCCAACATCGGAGAGTTCTTTGGCAGTTATATCAGCGAAGCGGACCGCATCTTGTCTGTCTCGCATATGGGGGTTACCCGGAAACTGGGTAAACGGCTCTTTTAATCGGGCCACGACCCCTCCCTCCTGATCAACTGCAATAAACAACGGTGGACTTCCGCATGAAACGGCATACGCCTGCACTGAGCGGCACAGTTTTTTTATCTGTTGCGGATGGATTAAATTCCTGGCAAATAGAATAATACCGCCGATTTTGAGTGTATCGATAAAAAAGCGAAGATCGGGGTTGAGTTCCGTACCGTCAAACCCGACCATGAGTCGTTGTCCCGCAAGTTGCCTATTTGTAAGTGTGGGGGCATCCATCTCTTAAATATATCAATATATTATCATGCGGATTCCTCAATTGCAAACTCGACATCGATATGTTATTGGTAGAATTGATCGGCGGAATTGAAGGGCGGACTCACGAAAAAGTTCTAAGCGCATCGCAGTCCGTTTAAGCGGGAACTTCTGACAGATGAGTATAGGACCAGATGTATGATCGGATAGTGTTTTATTTGATTAAACTTCCTTTTATTATATTTCTGATCACTTTCGGGTTTATCTTTGAATTCCTGGTTACCCTCCCTTTTTTAGTGCTTTGCACCTTAAACAATTGGCTCCGTGGAAATGATTAGACTGCGTGGCTAACCATATGTGGATTGTCAAATTTATCCGCAATTGCTCTCGGTTTCGCACTGATATGAGCGGATGAAAGGAGAGAAGCCGCGACAGAACGAAGCAATTATAGCACCGCCGTGAATCGGTTGAATTTGCTTTTAATAGTCCCGATGCCGAAAATCTGAATCACTGCCGATTTCAGGGATTTAGGTTGAAAGTATTTGAAATTATGGTAAAGTGCTATATAATACAACCATCGATATTGACAGCCGGCTCTACCGGCCCCACATCCGCAATTCGGCGGTTTGGCATTCCTAAAGGGTTTAAAATCGACGATGACCACACTGATGCTCTTACAATAGCCTCTCCAAACACATTAACTATTTTTTGAGCCGTCTTTAACTTATTATATTCCATTTCAATATCATTGAACTCAGGGATAGAGTCCTGTTTGTCAGGTAGTTTTTTATTTTTGAATAATTTTCTGATTAATCTCATTTGATGCAAGAATAAACCTTGAAAATGATCCAAATCCAAAATGCTGCATATGCAAGTGTAAAAATCAAACCTTTTATGAGCGCATATCTTTTCCCTAGTACAATTTCCTCTCTTTCACGTCCAAGTTTGTCTTCATTACTATTCATACCCCCCCCTGATCCTGCATAGTTGCTTTGCTAAAGAATCAAAACACAATACCCCACCTCTCTTTTAGAAATGGGGTCTTGAAATTTAGCTCATGGTAACCTCGTGGGTTAGGGTTAACTCATGATTTCTTGCTGTATTTTTTCAGCAGATATTTGATGCCTTCTTCGAGGAGGTCATTAACAGTACAGTCGAGGTCTATGGCGAGCTTTTTGATGGCTTTAAGGAGTTCAACATCGATGCTGGTTGTAAAGTGTTTTCGAGGCATAAATGTCCATATACTTTTATGAATACAGAAAATCAAGAAATTTGCTGACACATTGTATGCTCATACGTATATATGTTTATAAATATTAACCAACCATTAACCCGCAAGAGATCGTTTAATGAGCGGCCTCTGATGCGGTCTGAACATAGAAGGGAGGGATAGCTTATGGCAATATTGGCAGAATGCCCGAGATGCCACACAAAACAAGCACAAAAAATAAAAAGTGCAGATGTGGTGGAGATATGGACAGGGCAAAACGAAGTAAAAGGGTTAGGTATTGGATCAGCTACCGTATGCCGAACGGCAAGCAGCGCCGGGAATCCGTTGACGCTTTTGAGGGTTTAGATGGTTATTCTATCAATGATGCAAAAGAAGCGCTTGCAAAAAGGGTAGTTCAGAAAAAGGAGCGGCGAATATTCGATATGCTACCTGCATCTGAAATCACTTTTACCGAGTTGACCAAATTGTATCTGGAATTGAAAACCGTAAAAAAATTGGCTTCATTCGGTGATATCAAGATAGTGCTGGATAACTTCAACAAAGATTTTGGTGATAGGATCATTGATACCGTTAAGCCTGTTGACATTGAAAATTATCAACTCAAAAGGCAGGAGCAGGGCAGGGCGGCAGCAACCATTGATAAAGATATTTCAATTGTAAAGACAATGATCATAAAGGCCTTTGACAATGATAAGATTGATGGTCGTGCCTTGAAGGTTTTCCGGTCGATAAAACGAAAATTGCGAAAAGGGCCAATGCCAGGAAAAGGCTTGTAAGTTTTAGCGAATACCTAAAACTTATTGACGCAAGTCAACCACATTTTAAAGCCGCTGTTGTAATTGCATTTACCACTGGAATGAGAACAGGAGAAATCAGACAGTTGAAATGGTCCTACATTGACCGCAAAAATTGGTTTATCAGACTTTCCGCAAAGATCACCAAAGAAAAAAGGGATAAGAATATCCCTATTAACCATCACGTTAAAAGGATTTTAGATAGCCTTCCCCTAGCTCTAAAGCATAATTTTGTAATCACTTACAAAGGAATGCCGATCACAACACCGGGCGGCCTGAAAAGGTCATTTAAAACTGCCTGTAAAGATGCTAAAATACCTTGCGGTCAAAAGGTGGAAAACGGTATAATTTTCCATGACATACGGCGCACCGTAAAAACCAATATGGCGGCCGCAGGACTGGACAAAGCACATCGAGATGTGCTATTAGGTCATAGTATGCAGGGAATGGATGTTCACTATTTAGTTCCTACCGAGGATACCTTACGGCAGGAAATGGCTCGTTATACCCAATGGATTGACAGTCAGCTTGCCGGCACATCAGAAAATGTTGACCATTCTGTTGACCAAGCAGCAGTCTGACAAAATAAGCCCCGGATAAGATGCTTGTCAATCAAGACTTTATGCTAACGACTATCCGGGGAAGGCTTTAAACAATGACTATAAAGAAAGGACACCTTGCAAAGCATTGACATATTTGGTACGCCTGGCAGGACTCGAACCTGCGGCCTACGGATTAGAAGTCCGTTGCTCTATCCAGCTGAGCTACAGGCGCACAGGGAAACACAAATTGAAAGTTGTGCATACCATATGTATAATCGGGTGTCTATATTTAGTTTAAGATCAATATGCCAAAAAAACGAAAAAAATCCAAGAAGAACCTGGTAAAAGATAGCGATACGAAACTGAAGAAAGATCCTGAAAAATCAGCGGATCGGTCTTCTGATAAAGCACTTGTCAAGTTTGACCCGCTACAGCGCTATCTTTCCGAGATTAGTCAATATAAACTTCTCACCCGTGAAGAAGAAAAGGAGTTGGGAATACGTGTTCAGCAAGGCGATCCGGAAGCTGCATTTGCACTCGTAACCTCCAATTTGAGACTTGTGGTAAAGATTGCGCTGGAATTTCAGCGGGTATGGATGCAAAACTTGTTAGACCTTATCCAAGAGGGTAATATCGGTCTCATGCAGGCGGTTAGGAAGTTTGATCCATATAAAAACGTTAAGTTTTCCTACTATGCTTCATTTTGGATAAAAGCTTATATTCTCAAGTTTATCATGGACAATTGGCGCCTGGTCAAAATCGGCACAACCCAAGGGCAACGAAAACTGTTTTTCAAACTCAAAAAGGAAAAGCAAAAACTGGTTGATGAAGGCTTTGACCCCAAACCCAAACTTCTGTCCGAAAGACTGGGCGTGTCTGAGCGTGAAATCGTGGACATGGATCAGAGACTCGACGGTTGGGATTTATCCTTAGATGCACCTTTCAAGGACGATTCAGATACAGAAAGGATAGAATTCTTAGCCACACCAGCCGAATCAATAGAGGACAAAGTCGCAAAAAAGGAGATCGAGGTACTGCTCCATGATAAAGTTTCCGAGTTTCGAAAAAAAATGACACCCAGAGAGAAAGAGATATTTGACCTGCGTATTTTTTCGGATAATCCGGTAACACTGCAGGAGATCGGCGACCGCTACGGAATATCGCGAGAGCGTGTCCGGCAGGTTGAAAAGAACATCATAAAAAAGATGAGAGATTTTTTTAAACGAGAAATACCGGATTTTGCATCCTATACGGATGAAAGTATTAATGAATAGAAAGGAAAGTCCCAGTATCGATAATAACAGGAAGACAGCAAATGAAGAATTTTATAATTAAGGTGGCCATTTTAAACATGGCCCTTTTGGTCTTATCCGGCTGTGCGCCGAAAAAGACGGTTTCCCAGCAAACCGATAAAGAACCGGTAAGTGTCAGTAAGCCTGGAAACCAATATTATTACTTTATCGAGGCTCAACTCGAAAGGAATAAAGGCAATCTTGATAAGGCCATTTTGCTTCTTCGAGAAGCAATTAAACGGGATTCCGAGTCAGTATATTTACAACGAGAACTGGCGGCCGTGTATGCCGATCGCAAAGAGTATGCTAACGCCTTGGCGGTTTTTGATAAGATTTTAGAAAAACACCCCAACGATACGGAAACGCTGATACTCTATGGAAAAATGAAACAGAATCTGAAAGATATCGAAGCGGCCAAGGAGGCATATTCAAAAGTAATCAGGCTGGATAAAACCAAGAAGGATATCTACATGCTGCTCGGAGGCATATACCTGCAGGAGGAAAATACGTCCGACGCATTAAAAGTCTTTAAAGAGTTGGTCCAAAATTTTCCAGACTTCTACCCGGGATATTTTTTTCTGGGTAAAATATATGCCAAAGCTGGCAGCATGCGGCAAGCAGAAAAGGAATTCAAAAAGGCCCTTGAGCTGGAGCCGGAATCGGTCGAACCGAGGTTTGAGTTAATTAATTTATATACATTACAGGGGAGAGAGCAAAAGATTGTTCAGATTTATAAAGATATCCTGAAAAACCATCCCAATAATATTCGCGCGTCTCTTGAACTTGGCCATCTTTATTATAAAAAAGGACGACTGGCAGAAGCAGAAAAGCTTTTCAAGAAACTGGGCGCTCGAAGTGTCCGCGAATTTGAGGTAGTTTTAAAGGTTGTTCAGATCTATGTTGACACCAAGAGATATGAAGATGCCATTGTTGTTCTTGAAGGCCTGTTGAAAGGCGCGCCGGCCAGCTCGAACATCAACTACATTCTCGGTATTGCTTACTCCGGAAAAGAAAATGATGACAAGGCTATGTCGGCATTCAAAAAAGTGAAATCGGGTACCCGGTTTTTTCAAGATGCAGCAGTACATATTTCCTATCTCTACCAAAAGCAAGGAAATATTGATGCGGCCATCGAGTACTTGAAAGATGTTTTACAACAAGAGCCGGACAATCCGGAGTACATTTTTTATTTGGCCACCTTTTATGAAGAAAGCGAAAATTATGAAGAAGCCGAAAAATATCTCAAGCAGGCTATTGAGATCGAGCCCGAGCAGGCAAAGTTCTATTTTCGCTTGGGAGTTGTTTATGACAAATGGGGCCGTAAAGAAGAATCCATGCAAGCGATGAAAACCACCATAAGACTTGATCCCAAGCACGCAAATGCTTTGAATTATCTCGGGTATACATACGCCGATCTGGGCCGAAACCTCGATGAAGCGGAACGCCTCATCAAAGAAGCTTTGAAATACAAGCCCGACGACGGTTATATCACAGACAGCCTGGGATGGGTGTACTATAAAAAAGGCCTCTATGAAGAGGCTTTGAAGTTACTAAAAAAGGCCGTTGAGCTGGTTCCGGACGATCCGATTATGTTGGAACATTTAGGGGATGCCTACCTGAAAACAAATGACGAGGAAAATGCCCTCAAGTACTATCAGCGTTCACTGAAGAATAAGAAAAAAGATAAGGGCGAACTTGAGAAAAAGATACAGGATCTTCTCAACTAAAAACTGTAAACCCTTCCAGCGATCTTATTAAAGAGTTAATTTACTCAGGGGTCGGGGTATTTTTTTCACGACAAGATGCCGGGTTGTTGCCTGCCAAGCCAGACAGCGGCAACTGCCTTGCATTTTACTGCTGGCTATTTAAAACTTTCACTCCAACAAGAACCGACGCTGTGTTTTGCCTTTCTCGGCGGCATTAGCCCTCTGCCCATTAGAAGCAGCGGGGCGATCATCTTGTCGTGAAAAAAACACCCCGACCCCTTGGCTCAATTTACTGGTAATGGCGTCCCGCCGAAATCCCCCCAAGCCGGATTGCTGGGGCCGCAAAGTACCTGAGTCTGAAAAAGATGGAACCATCAATTTACCGCTTTCGGGTTGCCGCATTTCTTGTCATCTTTTTGCCTCTGTTGCAGGCCTGCAGTTACGTGAAATTGGGGGAGGTTGAGAGCCCTATCGTTGCTTTGAGCGCTGATGAATTGGCAACCGCGCGGGCTGAAGCCCAAAAACTACTATTGATTTTAAATAATACCAACGATGATTTAGAAACTTTCAAAGGCGTCGGCAACATAAAATTGTGGAATAAAAAGAATCCATCCATCGCCGAGCGGGTTGCCTGGGTCGGCGCCAAACCCGCCAGTCTCAGCATTGTCGTGCTCATATCCGGACATTCCGGACTCAGGATGTCAACGGACGGTAAACATTTTTACTATCTCGATGTTAGCAATGAAAATCATCCATTTAAAAAAGTACGTGCATCCGATGCCAGTTTCGAAAGAATCCTGTCAATTCCCATTAAATCCGTTGATATCATTGAGTTTTTACGGGGTCGCATACCATTATACGACTATTCATCGGCTGCTTTGATATCGGAGCAGTCCGGAAATAATTATGTTTTGGTGTTAGAAAAAAAGTGGCGCGGCGTAATCGAGAAGGTATACCTGGATATGGACAAGAAAAGTGTTTGCAAGGTAGAGATATTTAATGGAAAGGGCGGGCTGCGCTATCGGGCTGAATTTAAAGGTATGCAGAACATTCAAGGGTATCGGGTCCCCAGGCTGCTTGAAATATCAAACGACAAGGGCAATGGTTTTTCACTCAAAATCGACCGTTACCTGGCCAACATTTCGGTATCGCCATCGATGTTTGTCTTGAAACCGCCAACTTCAACCCAAACAAACTAACCGCAATGAATTTTCCCGCAGCTTGCTGCAGGAAAATTCATTAACTTTGCTTATGAAAGCAGAAATTCTTTCCACCGGGGATGAGATTCGTTCAGGGGCCATAGTAGACAGCAATTCGGCCTACATCGCCCAGAAGCTAGAAGAGATCGGAGTTGAGGTCATCCGCCACATCTGCGTTGGAGATGATGTTGATATGCTTGCTTCCACATTGACTGAAATCGGCAATCACTCGGATATCGCGGTGGTGACCGGAGGGCTCGGCCCTACGGCCGATGATGTTTCGGCAGTGTCGGCTGCCAAAGCTGCCGGGGTTACGCTGATTCTTGACAAAACGGCCCTGGCTTCGGTTCAAAACTTTTCCAAGGCCCGCAAACGTTTTTTCAGTGAATCCAACAAAAAACAGGCGATGCTGCCGGCAGGGGCCGAGTGTTTGACCAATCCGGTGGGGACGGCTCCCGGATTTTCATTGAAAATCGGCAAATGTATATTTTTCTTTTTGCCTGGTGTGCCCTCAGAAATGCAGTACATGCTCACAGAAATGGTCATGCTGCGGATAAAGAAACTACAGGGCAATACGCGAGAATTCTCAGAAGTTAGGAATATCGTTACGTTTGGATTAACTGAATCCGCCACCGGTGAAAAACTAACTGATTTTTCAAGAAATTTTCCCTGCCTAAAGTTGGGCCTGCGTGCAAAGTTTCCGGAGATCCACATTAAACTCTACGCTCGCGGTAACGATGAAAAACAGCTCTACGATGTTTTGGATAGTGCGTCAGACTGGATTTTAGAAAGGTTTGGAAAGCGGGTTGTTTCCTTGGACGGCAGCCCCCTGGAAACCGCAGTCGGCAATCTGTTGCGCCGGCAAAAGGCGACCGTTGCCATTGCCGAAAGCTGCACCGGCGGACTCATATCCCATCGGTTAACCGATATTCCGGGCAGCTCAGATTATTTCCTGTTTTCAGCCGTCACGTATTCCAACGATGCAAAAATGAACCTTTTGGGGGTAATCCCCTCGATTTTGGAACGGCACGGGGCGGTGCATGAGCACACAGCTGAGATGATGGCTCAAGGCGCCAAAAAGATCTCAGGGGCAACTTACGGCCTTTCAACTACCGGTATTGCAGGACCCAGTGGTGGTACGGTGGAAAAGCCGGTGGGTACTGTATGTATCGGACTTGCCGGACCGAAGGGCTCGAGGGCCAAGCGATACTATTTTCCTTTTGAAAACCGATTGATGAACAAACAAATTTTTGCCATGACCGCACTGGATATACTGCGAAGAGAGCTTATGTGAGTATCAACTTAAATCCATTCTCAACGCCGCGCCACCTTTAGCATCCCCCCTTCTCATATCATAGATTTTTAGCCTTTAGTGTGATAAAATTTACAGGTACCAACCTTAACGGTGATTTGAAAATTGAGAAATAAATCGATCAAATTTTATATTATCGGGTGTATTGTTGTAATTACTGCCCTATTTGGAACCCTTGAACTATCAACACGCTGCATATCATGGATTACGGGCCAGGGTGTCACTTTGGCTTTGCATGAATATGACCCGCTTGACAAAGCGGTGACGGCAGTTTACCAATGGCATCCGTTTACGGGGATAACCTTTAAACCGGGGATCGCCTTCACTGGATCCCATCCCTATCAAAAAGGGAAAGCCAAAATCCGGGTAAATAAATATGGATTTCTGACAGATGGGCAGCCTTTATCATATCAGAAATCATCCAACGAAATCAGAATCGCCACCATCGGTGCATCCACCACTGCAAATATTAATCTGCCCTTTGAGCAAAATTGGCCGGGTTATTTGGGCAACCTTCTTCAACATGAATTGCCGGACAAGAAAGTGACCATCATCAACGCGGGGGTTCCGGGCTTCGATACCGCACAAAGTATCGGTAATCTGGCATTACGTGTTATGCCTTTCGAACCGGACATCGTCATTATTTATCATCTTTACAATGACTTGAAAGCAGTCCGCAATAATGACAGCTTCAGGCCCGATTACTCTCATATCCATCGCAAACCCTTCGGATTTTATCAACAGCCGAGTTTGTTGGTCCAATGTCTCAATTACAGTATGATGTACGTGCGCCTGCGCAACAAGCTGCGTGAAATTAAGAAGGATCAAATTAAATTAGAAAAGCGAAAAAAATTATTGCAGCAGACAGGCAGGCTTGCTGAAATTCCGGAGCAAGCAGTTAAAACATTCGAACAACATATCCGGTGTCTGGTTTTCATTGCAAATGCCGGCGGCGCAAACGTTATTTTGTCATCTTTTGCGACACTGCACAATCCGGCTTTGGATTATTCAGACAAAAAGATGTTACCCAAATTGACAAGGCTTCAAAAAAAAGAAATGTTCTCTCTGGTGAATTTTACGCCGGGGCTCACGTTAGAAGCTGTTTTTAGAGGCTTCAAAAGCTATAATCGCGTGTTGAAGGAAGTGGCAGCTCTTGACAAGACAGGATGGGTGGATAATGCCTCCCTAATACCTCACGAAGATCGTTATTTTGTTGATCGGGTCCATTTTTCAAAGGAGGGAGCGGCATTGATGGCTAATAATTTTGTGCCAATGATCCTGGAAATTTTAGCGCATCAAAAAAAACTGTAAAATATATTGCGTTCCGCCATCGGCGCTAATACATGGCTTTTTTGTAATTGCTATGATAAAATACCCTTATGAGGCCCAGCATGAAATCCAAATTTTTTCGCTAATCTGTTATTGAGGTTCACCTAAGTTCCCATCCGTTCAACAGGGCGGCTGCGGTGAGGGCTAAAATTTAAACTGAACTGATACCCTGCAACTCGCTGCAGGGTTTTTTGATCGAAAAATTCGAAAAGGATTCATTCGCCCAACTTAAGAGGACCTTGATTCAGCATCTCACGGTGAACAATTATAGGTGACCCCAATGAATTCCAAAAAAATTAAACTCTATGCCATCGGCACTGTATTAGTTGTCACTTCATTATTCGGGACTATTGAGCTAACAACACGACTAACTTCATTGTTTTCCGGAAAAGGGTTTGTCTTAAATTTGCACGAATATGATGCCTATGACAGCCAAATTAAACATTTATATCAATGGCATCCCTTCACCGGCATAACCTTTCGACCGGATATTACTTTTAAAGGTAGTCATCCCCACCAGACGAGACATCCATCAATTTTCGTGGATCATTACGGGTTTTTATCTGATGGACAAACACTGACTGCCGACAAACAGGTCGATGAAATAAGAATCGCAGCTATCGGATCTTCAACTACTGCAAATATCAATTTATCATATTCTGAAAACTGGCCGGGTTATCTTGGCACCAGTATTCAAAAAGCACTTCCTAACAAAAAAATCCGTATTATTAATGCAGGTGTTCCCGGGTTTGATACGGCCCAAAGTGTCTGTAATCTGGCATTACGGGTGATGCCCTTAAAACCGGATATCGTGATCATATATCATGCCTATAATGATTTGAAGGCCATCAGGAAAAATGAAGCCTTTAAACCGGATTATTCGCATATTCATAAAAAACCTTTATATGCTTATATACAACCAAACCCTTTTATCCGTGGCCTGAACCATAGTATGATTTACGTAAGAACGCGTAACAGACATCGCCAACATAAAAGAGAAAAAGCGATTATTGAAAATATTAAAAACATGCAGTCCAGCCTGACCAGGCTGGATTACGTTCCAAAGGAAGCACAAGATGCGTTTAGACAGCATATGCACATTCTGATTTCGATTGCCCAGTCAGGAGGGGCTCACGTAATTTTATCTTCGTTTGCGACCCTGCATAATCCGAATTCGAGTGCCAGGGGGGTCATGGAATCCAAGCAGGCGACCAAACTCCAAAAATCCGAACTGTTGTTGATTGGTCACTTTGTACCGGGTTTAACAATCGATGCGGTATTCAGAGGGATCAATCAATACAATGAGTTTCTCAGAGCATTGGCGCTTGAACAGCATTTGGGTTGGGTCGACAATGCAACAACAATACCGCATGATGAAAGGTATTTTGTTGACCGGATTCATTTTACCCGCGAAGGAGCAGCGTTGATGGCCAAGAATTTATTTCCGGTGGTCATCCAGGAAATAAACAAACTATAATCTGTTGTGAAGGCCCTCCGGCAACTTGACGGGCAGGTCTAATTTGTGTAAAGCATTATCACATCATTATTGCGCTTCAACCGCAAAGCCTTAAAATAGAAGATCAAATTTAGACACCCGATCATAAAAATTACCAGGCTAAAATTGGGAAAACATCCAAAAATACATAGTCAGGCCAGGGATACCGGATTAGCGCTGTTGCTGATCTTACTGCTCATCATTTATTTTTCAAAAAACTTGGGGCTGGTGATTCCAAGTATCGGTGTTCTTGTGCTGATAATCGTATGGCCGACAATATTTCGCCCGTTCGCACCGCTTTGGTTCGGGTTGTCAAACCTATTGGGCGCACTAGTTTCTAAGATCATACTGAGCATGATTTTTTTTCTGATTGTTACGCCGGTCGGTCTGTTGAGGCGGATGTTCGGCAGAGATTCCATGAGGTTAAAAGATTGGAAAAACGGCCAAGACTCTGTGCTCCTGGAGCGCAATCACATCTGCACCAAAAAAGACATCGAAAAACCCTACTAAGGAGATTTACAGGACGGGAAAGGACATCGTCATGGATTTCTTAAAAGATCTATGGGGATTCATGAAAGAACGGAAAAAATTCTGGCTGCTGCCGATCATTCTTTCCTTGCTTTTTTTCGGAGCGCTGATTGTATTCACCAGCGGAACAGCCATTGCGCCTTTTATTTACACGCTGTTTTAATGAGCGGCAAAATTGAGCGATGAATGATGCAATTCTCGGTATATCTGCCTTCTACCATGACAGCGCAGCAGTTTTGATTATGGGCGATGAGATCCTGGCGGCCGCTCACGAAGAACGATTTAGCCGCCGCAAGCATGACGCCCGATTCCCCTTAAACGCCGTTGGTTACGTCCTTTCGGAATCCGGCCTGCAAATAGAAGATCTGGATGCCGTCGCATTTTACGACAAACCCTATCTCAAGTTCGAACGGCTGCTAGAAACCTACCACGCATTCGCTCCCAACGGGTTAAAGAGCTTTGTGGCAGCCATGCCGGTGTGGATCAAAGAAAAGCTGTTTATGCGGAAGATGCTATGGGAAGACCTCGAAAAAGCAACCGGCAGGCCATTGCAAAAGCGGCCGCCGTTGTTGTTTCCCGAGCATCATCTATCCCATGCTGCCAGCGCTTTTTACCCGTCACCTTATACGAAGGCTGCCATACTAACTCTTGACGGTGTCGGTGAATGGGCCACAGCTACCATTGGTCACGGAGATCAAAATTCGATAAGTATCATAAGAGAATTAAACTTTCCGCACTCGATAGGGCTTTTGTATTCCACCTTTACCTACTATTGCGGTTTTAAAGTAAATAGCGGGGAATATAAACTCATGGGGCTGGCGCCATATGGAAACCGCAACGGTTCTCGTTTTAAAAAGTTTAAAAAGGTCATTTCAACGGAGCTGGTCGATATTCGAGATGACGGGTCGATTCTGTTAAACCTGAAATATTTTGACTACCCCACCCGGTTGAGAATGTGCAGCGATCATAAATGGCAAGGGCTTTTTGGGGTACCGCGACGGAAACCGGAATCCGAACTCACGGGGCCCTACATGGATCTGGCACTGGCCGTTCAAGAAGTTACGGAAGAAATTATATTGCGCCTGGCACGCACCGCCAAAAAACTTACCGGTTGTGACAATCTGGTTATGGCAGGCGGGGTCGCCCTCAACTGTGTCGCCAATGGAAAGCTCTTGCGCGAAAAAGTATTTGATAATATCTGGATCCAGCCGGCAGCCGGGGATGCCGGCGGGGCCTTGGGAGCGGCTTATGCAACCCGATAGATCTGGAAAGGGGCAGCCAGACCTATACGCAACAATCCGACCGACGCTATGCAAGGTGCCTATTTGGGTCCTGCATTCAATGCCGACGATCTAAAGCGTCTTTGCAGAAAATACGCAGCCCCCTGCCGGCCATATGAAAGTTTCGCCAAACTTTGCAGAGATACGGCCGCTTTGCTGGCCGAGGGTAATGTGGTCGGTTGGTTCCAGGAGCGTATGGAGCTAGGGCCGCGGGCGCTGGGAAACAGAAGTATATTGGGGGATCCCAGAAATCCGGAAATGCAGAAAAGACTGAATATGAAGATCAAGTATCGGGAGGGTTTCAGACCGTTTGCCCCGTCTGTGCTGTCAGAGGATGCAGAGAAATATTTTCAACTGGATCGGTCCTCACCGTATATGTTGCTGGTTGCGCCGGTTCAAAAAGCCATCAGAAAACCACTTCCTGAAAATTACCAATTATTAGAGCTATATGACAGGCTCTATCATTTGCGATCGGACATACCGGCCGTAACGCACGTCGACTATTCTGCCAGAATCCAAACTGTCCATAAAGAGACCAATCCAAAATACTGGCAACTGATCAATGCGTTCAAAGAACTTACCGGCTGCGCTCTCATCGTAAACACCAGTTTCAATGTCCGCGGTGAACCCATCGTTTGCACACCTGAAGATGCCTATAAGTGTTTTATGCGCACGGATATGGATTATCTTGTGATGGGTGATTATCTATTTGTTAAAACCGAACAGGCTGAATGGAAGGAGGAGAGTGACTGGCGGGCGCAATATGAACTCGATTAAAATCTTTTATTGATAAAACGTTTCGGTTTTGTTCAATGGTGAACGTCTTATATATACTACTCGGCATTGTGCTTTTTTATTTATTATTGACGCTCGGCCTCACCTATATCGTACAACAAATGCCCCGCAACCCGGTCGATGATAAGCCGGATTGGGGGACGATCCTAGATACCAAAATACCAGCAATAGACGGTAAATTACTTGAGGTATGGCGCATAGAGCCCCTGGATGGATCAAAGGGTATTGTCGTATTTGCACACGGGTGGGGTCGAAACAGAGACCGAATGGTGCCCCGGGCCCGAATCTTCGGTGAATGGGGGTATACAACGATTATTCACAGCGCCAGAGATCATGGAAATTCAAGCCCTTGCAGATTCATGAATCCCGTGCGCTTCGCCGAAGATATTGAGGCGGTTTTGAAATGGATAGCTGAACCGGTGATTCTTTACGGCCATTCCATGGGGGCTGCGGCAGCCGCCATTGTGACAAGTCGCAATTCGAAGAAAATAAAACTCCTTTTTCTGGAGGGCTGGTACGCTTACCCCAAAGAAGCCCTGTTGAGTCTCTACCGATGGGTGAATCCGTTTTTCGGAACTGTATTTGTGCCCTTGATTGTGTTTTGGATGAATCTTTTTTATAAAAACGCCCTCAATACGGTAAGCCCGGCACGGCTTGCCCCGGAAATTAAAATGCCGGTTATGCTAATCCATGGCGAAAAAGACCGGCGTTTTCCCGTCAGGTTTGCCCACCAACTCAGAGAAAGTTTTTCTCCCGAGCGGCCGGACATATTTGTGGGTCCCGGTGCCGGTCACAGCGACTCAAGCCACACATCAGATTACAGGTCGGCTGTAAAGTCTTTTCTGGAGCGGCATCACGCTAGCGGATAGATTTGGTAGGCTTTCCCCTTTGTTTTTGAATATAAGCTACAAAAGGTTCGATGACGTTTCTGATTCTGTTTCTTCTCTTACGGAAAATTTCCTCGAGTGAGATGTGGGGGTCATGGGCAGGGGTTCTCAAATATCTTCGCAATGCTGCTAATCTGCTTAAAATTTCTTTTTCCACCAGGTTTTTTAATACTTCTTTTTTCTTTGGTATTTCTTCCTTTATATCTTCCGACGGTTTATTTCCTTTGTATTTATTTAATTTGTATTCGATTCGCATATCAATGAGATCCAACAGCATTTTTTCATATTCTTCACCGAGGTATATCACTTCCGGAACCAGATCACCAAAATGGGTGACGCCCAATATATCCTTGCCCTGGGACCAGTAGTTTTCAAGAAACTCCATTTCAAGATCTTTATAATTTTGCAGGGGCATATACATCCGTCGCAGGTGAAGGAGAACTTTTTGCGCTTTTTTCTTGTGCCCGCCGATGATGACGGACCCGCCGACTTCGCCTTTTTTGACGCCTTTGGTCCAGGGCGCGCCGGTGATACCGAAGTCATTGTAGACCGGAATCGACAGCAAAGCAGAAAGTGTATTAAGGGCCAATGCGTAACCGGCGGATGGGCCACCCACGGTGTAGGATGCGGAAAGCAGTTGATGGTGAATCGTATAGTGATCCAAATAGTCACCCAGGAGGCGAGACATGCTCACTTTGGTATCGAGGTCCTGAAGGTAATTTTTTACCATCGTCAAGGCCTCTTGAGCTGATTGCTGAGTCATTTTTACAGCCATATCAAGTTCAGCAGCTGCCGGTGCAGAAGAAGAAACTGCACCGGTAACGATTACTTTTTCGGGTCCAATATTGTACGTCAAGCTGGTGGCAATCGGCAACAGCATACCGGCGACATCGTTGGCCCCCACACCGATAATGAATCCGACCTGGGGTTCTTGGCTTAGCTCTGCTTCCAGAAATTCGTCCAGCTGCACTTTGCCTTTCTTGACCGGACTTTTTGAAATTTCCTGCCGGGCAGAAGACAGATGTGACGGCATCAGTGGATATTCCTCAACGCCGTTGATGTAGGCCAAAAGGTTAATGATCTGATCATAATGATTGAGAAATCCGGTCGGGTTACCCTTGACCTGAGCGAGGATTTTCTGGGGTGCCTTTACGGCCCCCAAGATACCGATCAAGGTTTTGAAATTAAACTTGACAAAGTTGACCATGTCCTCCTGGGAAACCCCTGACAGTGACCGTAACCTGAGAAGTACTTCATATTCGGTACTGCGTAGAGAGCGTGCCTTTTCCACAAAGGCAGCATAATCTGCCGGCGTATTGCAAAGGCCTTGAGATGTCTCCAGGATTGCCTCCACATCGAGTCCGGGGGCGAGGGGTACCTCTTTTAGGGATTGTCCAATAATGTCTGCGATATCCTTTTTACGCAACTGGCCGGAAATTTCCATCACCTTCAAGCGCTTTGATCGTATGAGGGCCGGATCCAATATATCCAGCCGATTGGTCGTGAGCACTGTGAAGACTCTATTTAACGGGATTTCACCGTCAATAAGATTTAGAAACCTGTTGGTAAGTTTGTCTGATGGAGAACCGCCGGAAGGGCTTCTTCTGGGAGCCAGGGCATCTCCTTCGTCAAAAAAAACGACGGTGGGTGCAATCATTTTTGCAATCTCATACACCTTTTCGAGATTGTCCACCGCACCGTCGATGGGATTGACCGGATCTTGCAGTGAACCGGGGCTTGCCGAAATATCATGGATATCATAGTTTTCGCTCAACCAGGTTCTTACCAGAAAGGTTTTTCCACTGCCGGGAGGACCGTTTAGGACGACTCCTTTTTCTTCACTTACGCCATAATACAGACAGTTGTTGGCCATCTCCGAAAATGTGTCCTTTACGCTGCCAACATATTCCTCCCATTTTACATGCCGATCCATCAAGTCCACTACCTTTCCAAAAAGATCGCCATAAGAGTTTCTGGCCACCAACTCAAAGGCTTGGCGAACCAGAAGGGAATCAGCCAGATGCTGTGGCGAGAAGTCACCTTTAATCTCTATAACAGAGTCAATCAGCTTGCGTACATAAGATGGAATGATTTTAAGTGTGCGCTCATCAAATATCGTGTAGACCTTTTCAACGGCAGTCATCAGATCTTCAGATGAAATGCACACGGTATTTTTGTGGCATTTTATTTTATCCGGTTCACCGGTACGAATATCGTGACGCAAGAGCTCCAGTCGTATGACTTCTCTGAGGTTGTCGGGATTTTTCCAGTAATCGGAAATATTAATAATTTTCCCCTTCTCGACAAAGCGGCGATAGATGGCAGGGTCGAACCTTTCGGGTTGATCGGTGGTTGCAATAAGAAGACAGTCACGGTTGCCGTTGATGATTTCGTCGAGGACGATATTTGAGGTATCGATGAGTGTTCTTTGTTGTCTTTCAATACCGGATTCTCTTCCTCCATTTGCCTTGCCAAAGGCACTGTGGGCTTCCTCGACATGTCGAATGGATGTTTTTCTCGGATCGCCGAGTGCTTTCTTAAAATAATTGCCGGGTTCGCCGGCCAGCGCTGTCTGATAGTCGTTGGGTGTGACCATACTATAGTCAATCATCAATCCCTGTTCTTCCAATTCTGAGAGGCTTTTTCCGATTCTCTTTTTCAGCAGCGTCCTTGCCAGGGGTATTTGGCTGAGCCATTTGTAAAATTTAACTTTTTTGCGCCGGGCAATTTCCATCGACAGGGTCGGATCAATCTCCTCTATCGTTTTCCAGACGGGTTCATCCGCAAGCAGTTCCTCTCTTTTTTGTCTCAAATCGATTTCCGGCAGGATTTCATTCGAAAAAATAACTCTCTCAACGGCATGGGTTACAGTGGAGGTTTTGCCGCTGCCGCTTGGACCGACAATTAGGAGCAGCGGCGCTTTGGGCACCGCCGGGTCGGAAATGTATTCTTTGCGGATATGGGCGCGGTAGATTTTTTCAAAGAGTGTTTTGAGTTCCCAGGGAATATGGATATCTGTCAGTTCTCTGTCGAGCAAAGACAAAAGGTAGACATAGTCTTTGGCGGACAGTTCTTTTTCCAATATCTTGTGCCATGCTTCCTGGGGATTGGTTTGCCCTGAAATTTCAAATCGCTTTTGCCAATCGGTCAGAATATCCGGATCTTTGAGCACCTTAAATTTGCGCTTCGGAGCAGTTACAAAAAGAGAGAGAAGCATATCCAGCAGTGCATTAATGAAATCCGAGGGCGGATTGTATTGATTAAGACGCGCCCGCATAAATGCCATCGTTTCGTAAGGCCATGAAGCTACCAGATCTTCGATCTCACCAATTCTTTTTTCATTCAGGCGTACATATTTAATTTCTTTTGTTAACTTGCGGGGCATTTTGTTTCTCCTGACGGTTGCTGGATTCCTTGTAGTCCGTCGGGGCCGGTAGCGTCAGGGTCGGCGTTCCCTGAGTATTTTGAATAACAATGGTTTGCTGGCCTTCCTGATTTTTTTCATAAGCCGTTGCCCATTTCTGTTGCGTTAGAAACTGAAACAGGGCGACATCTGTGGATCCATCCGCACGGGCCAGTGCTTTTTGCAGTGCTTGGATGCTGTCGAGATAGGCAGCATAAAGTTTGCGGATGCGGCTGGCTTCCTGATCGGCAGCATAATTTTCAGCTTCAGCAATCAACTCTCTGCGTTTTTTCTCCTCGGTGGCCTCAACCAGCTTGTCTCCAAATCGGGTTTCTTTCAAAACAAAACTCACGACTTCGATGCCGTACTTTTCTTCAAGGGTTGGTCCCCCCTCGTTGATAGGTCTGGATTTTAAGGCCGTAAATATTTCCTCTTTTATTTTTTCTCGGTTGCTGACCAACTGGTCGACATGCTGGGCCTGCAAAATATCCTTAACGATACCATCGTAATCGCCCTGCAGCAGGTTCAATGGGTCAAGGTTTTCAATGGCCCAAATATCCAAATCGCGGATCCGGTAAGTAAGCACCGCAGAAGTCCAAAGCGCCACATTTTCTTTGGATATGATGCGCATGGGTTCTATGGTGCCGCTCAAAAAAAGCCGTTGGTTCATTAATGGCACCTCCTGCTCGATGCGGGTAAAATAGGGAAGTCTCAAGTGCCATCCTACACTTGTGACAGCTTCTCGTTTTCCGCCGAACCGCTCAAGGACGACCGCGTAATTCATCTTTACTTTAAAAATAGTGCGGGAAGCGTATACGAGGGCTGTGAGTCCATAAATTAGGCCTGCCAGCATTATCAGTGCAATAGTTCTTCGCAACAGGGTCTTAACGAAAGCTCTTCTAAGGATTTTTTTCGATAGATCATCAACCATATGCACTCCTTATATTAAATATCGCAAACCTTACATCCCGAAAGAAGACTTGAACCATAAAGCCGCTTGTTTTATAAATTGTTTCTGGTGCGCTTTGTGGCTCATGAGATGATCTCCGCCAGGCTGACGGATTAATTTTTTAGGATTCCCAACCCTTTGATAAATTTCAAGCGCATTCGAAAATGGGACAACCTTGTCGGCCTCACCGTGAAAGATCAAAATTTTGTAAATATTTCCAAGCTTGTCAGAGATGTCAAAATCGAGATCTAATTTATCCAATAAACGCTGAGGATCATATGCCCTGGATTGTTTTTCAATCGTGTGATTAACGGTTGAGCTGCGCACCGGAGCCGCGAATATAACGAGTGATTCTGCGCAGGCCTCATGTGCTGCGGATAAACAGGCAGTACCACCCAAGCTGCTGCCAAAAAGTCCGATACGGTTTCCTGTTTCCGCATTTTCCCTCATCAATCTGACCGCGCTGAGTAGGTCGTTGCTTCGAGCGGACAGGGAAGTTACCTTGGTAAAATCTCCCTGACTTTCGCCACAGCCCCGATGATCAAAACGAAAAAAAGCTATTCCCAGGCTGTTGCACTTTCGGGCCAATTCGATCTGTTTCGGAGAGTCGCTGCTGCTCAATAGACCGTGAGATCCGATGACAATCGCTGGAGATTGTGCTGCTGGCAGATGCAGAGTTCCTTTTAGGCGGTAACCGTCGGATAAAAATTCGACCTTTTTACAGATTGCACCAGGATACCATCTAATCATAATTATACCTTAATTTCAAATATTTGATAATAATTATACACACAAATCCAGTTGTTTCCAGGATAATTTATATTTTGATCCTTTTCTTTTTTTGGGGTCTGATCTATGTATGCAGGTTCAAGGGTTCAGGGTTCCGAGGTTCCGAGATTCAGGGTTCAAGGATCAAATCTGAACCTCTGAACGCTGAACCTAAAAACCCCCAAAAAGGGAACTGTATCAGATGACGGTACAAAAGGGTCAATCAGCTGAGCTTGCGATCACCGGCGTTACTTTTGGCGGGAAGGGACTGGCGCGACTTAACGGTTTGGCTGTATTTGTCGACCAGGCGATCCCGGGAGATCGCGTGAGGGTCCGCATCATCAAAAAAAAGAAAAACTATGCGGAAGCACGGCTTATTGAGTTGGTGACGCCGTCTCCCGATAGAATAGAACCTCCCTGTCGGTATAGCGGAAATTGTGGGGGGTGCAAATGGCAGTTTCTGACCTACGACAGGCAACTGGAATACAAACGGCAGCATGTCATTGATTCATTGGAACATATCGGATTGCTCAAGGACGTTAGTGTGCATCCGACGGCACCTTCGCAACGAATTTTTGAGTACCGCAACAAGATGGAGTTCACCTGTTCTGATCGAAAGTGGCTCATGCCGCAAGAGCTGGAAAAGCAAAATCAGGATACGGGTTTTGCAATCGGTCTTCACGTACCGGGGACTTTTTATAAAGTATTGGACACTCAGGCTTGTCTCTTGCAGCCGGAACTCGGCAACCGCATTTTATCGGATGTCAGAACTTACATCAAAAACTCTGATGCTCCCGTATACGGCCTTAAGAGTCACATTGGTTTTTGGCGTTTTTTGATGTTGCGATATTCGGTTGCTTACAACCAATGGATGGTGAATATCATCACCGCCACTGAAAACCGAGAGCAGGTTCAACCGCTCGCCGATCTTTTAATGAGCAAATATCCGGAAATCATCTCTGTGGTGAACAACATTACTTCACGAAAGGCAGGTATCACACTCGGGGAATATGAAATCTGCTTGACAGGCAGCTCTGTAATCAGGGACAGGATCGGTCCTTTCGAATTTGAGATATCCGCAAATTCGTTTTTTCAGACAAATTCGAGGGGGGCCGAGTATTTGTACAATACTGTAAAGGGATTTGCCGCACTTAGCGGCAATGAAGCTGTCGTCGATTTATACAGCGGCACGGGTACCATCCCTATTTTTCTTTCTGATACTGTTTCTGAAGTGATCGGTATCGAGATCTCCGACAGTGCGGTGGCTGACGCTGAAACTAACTGTCGTAGAAACGAGATCGCGAATTGTCGGTTTATCCAGGGCGATATCAAACTATGTCTGTCGCAATTAACCATCGTGCCGGATCTAATGGTCATTGACCCTCCCCGGGCGGGGATGCATAAAGCAGTTGTTAAACAGGTTCTGGAAATGAGTCCGAGCCGAATCATATATGTGTCTTGTAATCCGGCTACCATGGCCAGAGACCTCAGCCTGCTGCAAGATCGCTACCGGGTGTTGGAGATTCAACCCGTTGACATGTTTCCCCATACATACCACATAGAATCGGTGGCCAAATTAAAAATTAGTTGACCATTATTGCATGAGTGGGGCAGAAACACATATCTTGAAATGATTCTATTATTTTCAATACGCTTCAGAATTTGCGATATGTTTTAATTAATGGCTTGCTTTTTATGGTTGATGTTTTGATAATTATGACAACCGGGTGAACATGCAACTGCGGCCGGTGGCACAAATTGAAACCGATGCAAACTAAGCGTCCTGAAGAATTAATCAGAGTTCCATCCGAGTATTGGGATGCGTTGAAGAATAGGCGTATCGATGACCTTTGCAAACACGCTTTGGCAAAGGTTCATCTGACCGGAGGCGTACAGATTTCTTTTCTGCATAAACAACTGCTGGTTGATCTTGAAGATGAATGCCTTCGGGAATTATTTCAGGACAGCTGGAAAAAAATCGGTTATCCCCTTTTAGAACTCCTGGTTTTGGTATACCTTTTAAATGTAACCCCGGATTACCCGGTGCATGAGATGATCAGTGTGCGTGACCTAAAAGATGCCCATTTTTTTCAGGGACCGCATGAGTTAAAAACGCGTCCTATTCTGGAAATGTACGGAAATAACATCAGGGGTTTTCAGAGGGCGGCAGAAAGTCTGGGAGGTAAAGCGCTTGAAATGGCGGATGCGGCATATGAATTATTTCCTTTTCCCAAGATACCCCTTTATTACCTACTGTGGTTAGGGGATGAACAATTTGAGGCTAACCTTTCCATTCTGTTTGACCGCTCTATTGAGCGGCATCTTTCGGCCGATGCAATCTGGGGAATCGTCAAACTGGTTTCTGATTTTCTGGCTAAAGGAGAATAGAGATATAAATTAAGTCCCGCCTTAGGAGGCCAGCGAAAATACCTGGCATTATCGTTATACACAGCGTCGTAATAAATTGCGATAATCTCTATCTTTTTGGATTGGGAGATTCGTCTATGCTTTTAAGCCAAATGAAGGAAGGGCAGACCGCGACAATTGAGCGTATCGGAGGGAACAGTGCCCTGCGCCGAAGGATCCTTGAGATGGGTATTCTCAAGGGCACTGAGGTTTATGTTGAGAAATACGCACCGCTCAAAGATCCGCTTGAATTAATCGTCAAGGGTTACCATGTATCTCTGCGAGTTGAAGAGGCCGCCGAGATCACAGTTACCAATGTGAGATAGGATCAACTCAATGCAACCAAAGAGCCTCACCATAGCTCTCGCCGGCAATCCCAATTCCGGAAAAACCACTATCTTCAATAATATCACCGGTACCCGGCAGAAGGTCGGGAACTGGCCGGGGGTAACAGTAGAAAAAAAAGAAGGTACCATCAGCAAGTATGGCTGCAACTTGAGAATAATAGACCTTCCCGGAACCTACAGCTTAACCCCGTATTCAATCGAAGAAATTGTGGCACGTAATTATGTGCTTGATGAAAATCCCGACGTGGTTATCGATATCATTGATGCTTCCAATCTCGAGCGCAGTCTTTACCTTGCAACCCAATTGAGAGAGATTGGTTGCAAGGTTTTATTCGCCCTTAACATGGCCGATCTCGCCCGTAGCCGGGGAATGAAAATCGATGAAAAAAAACTATCGGAACTGTTAGAGGTACCGGTCACATTTACCGTCGGCAATAAAAACGAGGGAATCGATACCCTGCTGGAAATGGCCATTGAGCTGGCCGCTACGGAGCCGCCGGATTTTCAAAAACGCAGAGTAAAATACAGTCAGGATATTGAGAAGGCCATCCAAAAACTCCAGCAATTTATCGAAAACAAGGCAAATATTACCCTACCATATAATCCTCGGTGGACAGCCATAAAACTGATTGAAGACGATAAAATCGTAAAAGAACGTGTCGGCCATAAAACAGGCAAGCACAGTCTTGAAATTTTCAAACTGACCCATGACCTGCGGCAACAACTCAGAAATCGTTTTGATGACGACCCGGAAATCGTGATGACGGATGAACGATATGGCTTTATTGCCGGAGTTATGAAAGAAGTTTGTACCACCACCACGCAACAGCGGATCGATGTCTCTCGCAATATCGATCTCGTTCTGACCAACCGATTTGTAGGATTTCCAATTTTTATCCTCTTCATCTGGGCCATGTTTCAGCTGACATTTACCCTGGGTGTATACCCGATGGAAATGATCGAAAGCCTGGTGGCCGGGATCTCATCATTACTGGGAAGGGTATTGCCAGAGAGCCTTTTCAAAGATCTGGTCATCAACGGCATTTTTGCCGGAATTGGCAGTGTCATTATTTTTCTGCCGAATATTCTTATCCTATTTTTCTGTATCGCGTTATTCGAAGATACGGGCTACATGGCAAGATCCGCATTTCTGATGGACAAGATCATGCATCTCATCGGTCTTCACGGTAAATCCTTTATTCCGATGCTCATGGGATTTGGCTGCAATGTGCCGGCCATTATGGCAAGTCGTACCCTCGAAAGCGAAAAGGATCGGATCCTTACCATCCTGATCACGCCATTTATGTCCTGTTCGGCAAAGCTGCCGGTTTATATTGCCTTGGCCGGCACTTTTTTCGGTGCTCGCGCCGGTACCCTTATATTTGCAGTTTATCTTCTGGGAATCATTCTCTCCATGCTTACCGGCCGGCTATTTCGGTCGACACTGTTGAAAGGAGCCGACGCACCGTTCGTAATGGAGTTGCCTCCCTATCGGGTTCCGATGTTTCGGAGTCTTTTAATTCACATGTGGGATCGCAGCAAAATATTTTTGAAAAAAATGGGCGGGGTAATATTAGGCGGTTCGGTGATCATTTGGGCCCTGACAAGTTTTCCATTCCACATTGAATATTCAATCGACTACACGGCTGAAACGGATAAAATTTTGGCCGACTTTGAATCTAAGCGGAATATTGCTGATGAAACCGAAAAACAGCGGCTTGAAACTGAAAAAAACGATGCAGTCGCCGCTCTTCAGAGAGCACAGCAATCAGAAAAAACCGAAAAATCTTTTATGGGTCGTATCGGCAAGGGGCTTGCGCCTATTTTTGTGCCGCTTGGCATCGACTGGCGGGGAGGGGTAGCCTTGCTGTCAGGGTTTGTTGCCAAAGAAATTGTCGTCAGCACGCTGGGAGTTTTGCATGCCGTGGACGCCGACGAAAAATCAGAAGCCCTGCGAAAAGCCCTTCGAGCTTCCGGTATGACACCCCTCTCTGCGATTTCAATGATGATTTTTGTGCTGTTGTATTTACCGTGTCTCGCTACCGTCACCACCATTCGAAGGGAAACCGGCTCTTTCAGATGGATGGTATTCAGCATTTTTTACAGCACATCAGTTGCCTGGCTGATGGCTTTCTGTGTTTATCAGGGGGGAAAATTGCTGGGATTCAGCTAAGATGTGTTCCTGGCCATATTTCCTGTCACAGCGGCGGTTATGCAGGGCGGGGTTTGACCCCGGTTTGGAGCGCCAACCACATGGTATTTGAAATACTACCTTGTGTGCGATAGGTGCCGAGGAAATCTAACACCGAAAGGAAAACGCGTTTGGTTAATGCTAT
>CP070652.1:4636788-4654400 GCA_020354645.1 Deltaproteobacteria bacterium | reverse complement strand
CGATAATGAAACTCAATATCAAGGTCAGCTCTCTGCTCAACCTTACCTGCAAAATCCTGCTCAAACTCTATCTATCATCTTCGTTAACCCAGGTGTCACCCTATATGGGTTTAGATCAACTCTCCGATATACCGGGCAAATTGAAAGACGTTGTCGAAACACTGAACGAAAAGTATTTTGATAAACTGGCCTTTGAATACCTGGACCCCACGGCGGATCCAGCCCTGTTCTCGGAAGCCGAGTCCAAGAATTACAACCTGATGAACCTCAAATGGCAAAATATCCCCAGCAAAAATATCCAAGCCGGCAGTGGCGCCATCGGACTTGTGATGGAATACGGTAGCAAAGCAGTTACCATCCACCTGATGCGTGTTTTTAAGCTGCCGATCCTCGGCACGCGTTATGAACTGGTTGACATTGACCAAATGGAAGAGATTATCGGAAAAAATCTGGAATCCCTCATCGACATCAACGAAGAATTGGGTTACCTTGCCGATCACGGAACACCACAGCTGTTCGCTACACCACCGCTGAATCCTGCCAATCAGATTCCGCCGGAGGTGTTAAACAATTTTAGGGCCCTGGCTTCGCAAAATTACAGCCTGAAAAATATTACCCTCAAAGATGAAGACATCCCCGCCAGCCTCAAAAGCCTGATAATTGCAGGACCCACCGAAGCTTTCACGGAATATGAGCTGTTCCAAATCGATCAGCATCTGATGCAAGGCAAAAGCCTGGTTCTTTTTATTGATAAATTCAACGAAATATTACCGCCCAGACAAATGGCCGCCATGGGTCAGGGGCCTCAATATATTCCCCTCGATACCGGGCTGGAAAAATTGCTAGCCCATTACGGTATTCACATTAAAAAATCCTACGTCATGGATAAGAACTGCTTCAAACAGGAGATACCCGCTCAATTGGGCGGCGGTGAAAGGCCGATCTACTGGGCACCTTTGATAGAAAACCGATTGATCGGCAAAGAACTGGATTTTATGAAAAATATCAAACAACTGGTTGCGGTAAAAGCGTCTCCTCTGGAATTGGATCTGGAACGCATTAAACAAAAAGGGCTAAAGGCTTACCGGCTTTTTGCGTCATCGGAAGAATCCTGGGAAATGAAAGATCGAATCAATCTGAATCCGATGTTGATTTTTCCGCCACAGTCTTCGGAGGAAATGCAAAGTTTTTCCCTGGCCTATATCTTGGAAGGCGAGTTTTCCAGTTACTTCGAGGGCAAACCCCTACCCGTAAAAGAGGCGGCTGAAGATAAAACGTCCAAAGACAGCCCGACAAGCGCTGATTCCAGTCAACCGGATCAGGATAAACAGAACGATCAAAAACCTGCGGTTGATCTTTCAAAGATAGAAACTGAAAGCCCCTATCTTGCCAAGGGCAAACCGGGCAGAATTTTTATAATGGCCTCCACCGAAATGCTCACCGATAGTGTTCTTGATGCTCAGGGCAGAAGTCTAAATGCTGTTTTTATTATGAACCTGCTGGACACATTGAACGATCGTGAAGAAATCGCGGTGCTCAGAAGTAAAAAACAACGATTCAATCCCCTGGCGAACACCGGGGCCTTCACCAAAACCGTTGTCAAATCATTTAACATCGCAGGGCTGCCGGTACTGGTAGTACTTTTTGGCCTGGTGGTCTGGGCGCGGCGAATTTCGCGCAAAAAAAATATCCAGTTAATGTTTCAAAAATAAGGTTGAGGAACCATGAAGATAAAAAAAGAATATATTATACTTGCGGCTGTCATAGTGGGACTCGCACTGTATCTTTACTTTCGTAAGAATGAACGGGCACTCTACCAGCTCCCCGAGCTTTTCCAGGTGTCTGCAAAGGATATCTCAAAAATTGAAATCGACAAGGCCGATGGGAAGATAGTCCTGAAAAAAGCAGGTGACACCTGGTATGTAATCCCTCGGGACTATCCGGCGGATACAAGCAGAATCAAGGGTATTACCAGCACTTTAGAGAAGCTCACCCTGACGGCTATGGTATCGGAATCAAAGAACTACACCCGCTATGATTTAAATCCCGATAAAAAAATCAGTGTCAAGGCCTGGGCCGGGGAAGAACTGCGGCGGGAATTTGATATCGGCAAAGATGTAAGATCTTCGCGGCACACGTTTGTAAAACTGGCCGGCGATGACCGCATTTATCACGCCCAGGATAATTTCAGGAATAAATTTGACCGCTCGGCAGGTGATTTCCGGGACAAGACAGTTCTTTCTTTTACCAGCAGCAACGTCCGGGAGATCCGGATCACCACCGGCGATCAGGTTTTGACTTTCAACCGCACGCAGGCCCCCCTGGAAAAAGACGCAGCCGGTGATAAAGATCAATCGTCTCTGAAAGAAAGAAAAATCTGGCAGAGTGCCGATGGCCGCGAGGGGGATGAATCCCGTCTGAACAAGCTTCTCAGCACCCTTTCCAACCTCACCTGTGAGGATTACATCGAGGACCGCAAGAAAGAGGACTTCACAGACCCGATTTATCTCATCCAGTTAAAAGGGGAAAAAGACTACTCCCTTTCGATATTCGCAAAACTAAATAACGCTGATGGAAATTATCCGGCAGTTTCCTCTGAAAACAACTATCCCTTCTTGCTCCCCGAATGGAAAGCCAAGGATGTGATGCCGACGTCTGAAGAAATCATAAAAACCACCGAAAAATCGTAAAACCTTTGATGCTTTCCGGATTTTCATCTAATAATCCCGAATCGAGTCGGCAGATACATTTATTAACAAATAAAGGAAGGGCTTTATGAAAATCGAAGTGCTGGGTACAGGTTGCGGTAGGTGCAATACGGCTGAAGCCATTGTAAAAGAGGCCGTGTCAAAAAGTGGTGTCGATGCTCAGGTCGTCAAGGTATCCGACAGGATGGAAATCGCCAAAGCGGGACTCATGATGACGCCGGCCGTAATCGTGAACGGTCACGTCAAGGCTGTAGGTAAAGTGCCTGAAATCGAAGAGGTTTTGCGCTGGATTAACGAGAGTAAGGAATGAGGCCGTTTGCCACAAGATTATACGGTGTCTCAAGCTACCTTGACACAACCATTTAATTCTTTTACTTCTTCTATCAAATACATGTTCTTTTAACTGATACGGTTGGAACTATCGTAAGCCTATCTATCATTTTAAGCGCAACGTTAACTTACAACTCAACTTACACAAGAAGCTATCTCAAAAAAAACCGTTCGATTTACATGGCAAGACAAGCGGCTTAACTCTAAAAATCAAATACATGGTTGGACTGAAATCAAATGAAACGTCCCGCCACTTTGGCGGGCTTCTCACAGCAACTATGCGCTATATGCATTTTTGAGTTAGCTTATGGTTTCCAATATGCTTTAATGAAACAACGGAGGCTCGGAAACTGGTCATACTTCTCCCCCTCATCTTTGTGGTCGCTTGTATCTTCACCATGGTTGGTCTCGGCGGGGGTCTTATTTATTCTCCTCTGTTTATACTATTGCAATTTCCAGTGAACACCGCCGTGTCGGCATCTCTATTCTTAAATGGCATTGCCGCTGTTTCAGCCGCTATAACTTACTCTCGTAAAAAAATGATAGACCTTAAGATAGGTATGCCGCTGATCATATCCTCATCACTGCTCGCTCCTTTGGGGGCCTATTCGACCTCACACATCAATCGAAAGCTCTTTATCGCCATTTTGGCAGGCGTAATTCTTTTAGCCGCTATCAGGATGCTCTTCTTCAAAATTGAGGAAAGCAAGGAAATACACATTAGTATTGCCCCAAAAATCATCGGCAGTGGGATCATCGGCATGATCATCGGATTTGTGGCCGGACTTCTTGGAATCGGTGGGGGTGTATTTATTGTACCCTTGTTGGTTTTTATCTTAAGGATACCTGCAAAAACGGCAGCTGCGACCTCCATGTTCGTCGTGATTTTTTCCTCATTTAGCGGTTTTGTGGCTCACATTTCCATCGCCAGACCGGATTGGAAATTCATTCTACTTACCGCTGTTTTCTCTTTTGCCGGCGGCCAGCTTGGCTCACGGATTATGGTTGAAAAATTGAGTAGCAGCACCGTTCGTAAAATTTTCGGCGTCGTCCTCTTGGTCTTCGTTTTAAAATTGCTTCAGAAGATTTTTTCTTAAACCTTAAGCACATACAACCTATTCAAAAAAAACGAAGCCTTTGCTCCGGGATGACTCGATTTTGAAAGCGGTTGCATTAGAATATGGTCAGGCCGGTTCACGGTACCCACCACCCCCTGCACATTTAAGCTCAACCAGCAATTTAATTTCTCCAAAACCACTTCCTGAAAATTTCTAATTCCTTATCGTCTCATCAGAATCAGAGGGTTGGCAGATTGTAAGCCTACTTCTTGATTGTGAGCCCGTCTCGCTAAGAAAAAAATTTTGTGATTGAGATAAAATCTATTTAAATTGGCATTGACCGGTTGGCTTCCCTGCAACCCCGCCTTTTAAGGTGGGGTTAAGGGAAGCTATCCAAAAAAGATATTTTCCTTTCCGGGAAGCCACGCCCTTTAGGGCGGGGAGCCTCATTTAGACCAGGTATTAAAGTGGCAATACCCAGCTTAATTTCGTCAAAAATGATATGTTTTTGACATAGTGTTTCAAATGTTACGTTCTGTTCCAAATCATGAATTTGGTGAAACAATTCTTTTAACTTATTGATTGTTAACAATCCTTTTTTAAGGTGATGGGAATACTTTTTTGCATGAAGTATATTCTAACGGTTTAAAATTAAATATTATATTTTAATCAGGCACCAATTCAAATGATCCTTATTTAACTTATCATCGATTCAAACCGCACTGGTATGTGTTTTGCAGTGGACAGCTGAAACACTGTTAAGATTCGTTTAAGTGTGTCCGGCAATGAGTTCACCAGTGAAAATGCCGCCGCGCATCAAATATTATTGTCATACAATATAAAGCAAGGAAGGAACCACGGAAATTGAAAGTCACATTTTTAGGAACAGCCGGTCTTGTCCCGGGAATGGGACTTAAGATTACAGGAAAGCGTGGAATGCTTTCAATGATGATCGATGACGATTACCTTTTGGAAGTGGGAGACGGTGCCCTGAGAAATTTAAATGCACACGGAGCTGATCTCAACACTGTGAAACGGGTGTTGATTTCCCACCTGCATTCGGATCACTTCATCGGAATCGTATATGTCCTTTTTGACATGATGAATGTGAGAAACCGAAAAGAGCCCCTGGAGATTATCGGTCCGAAGGGAATTGCCAAAGCCACCCAGGGTCTGATGGATCTTTGTGAGCTGCCGGTTGCTGATAGGCAAAAAAGAGGATTTGAATTAAAATTCAGGGAATTAGACAAAGCGGAGAGTTTTGATGATATGGATACGGTAAGAGGCGACCATCCGTCTGAAGCCCATGCCTATCGCATTAAGCGGAACAACAAGAGTCTTTTTTACAATGGAGAGTCTATTTTCACGGATGAAGTGCTGGATCTTGCCCGTGGTGCTGATCTGTTGATCTGCACGGTGGTTGTCTTGGAACCGCATTCATTTCACATTTCACCGAAGGACGTTGGCCGGGCGGCCACCAAGGCTGGAGTGAAACGGATTGCCGTGGTTCACTGGCCAACTGAATTTGAGGGAAAAAGAGATGATTTCCGCCGCTTGGTTCAGAAATACTATGAGGGAGAGGTGATTGTACCCGACGATTTTACAATTATCGAGGTATAATGACTGCTCTCAGGATATTTTATAACAGTGAATTCTTCAACAAAAAGGGAGGATACACATGGATATTGAAGAAAAGCTAAAGGCGATTCATGAGGCAATTTTTGAAGGAGAATTAATGGATGCCAAGCAATTGACGAAGCAACTTGTTGATGAACAAATTGATTCTGCTCTAATTCTGAAAGATGGAATCATACCGGCAATAAGAGATATCGGAGAGTCCATGGAGGAAGGGGACTTCTTTATGCCTGAAGTTAAGATGTCAACAAAAGTGTTACAGGAAGTTGCAGAAATTTTGAGACCTTATGTAATCTCGCAGGAGAATTTGACCGAATTGAAGGTACCGCCCTGGACAGGTGAAGGGGATATCGATGATATTGGTACCTATCTTAAGACAACCATAGAACAAGGTGTAGATTTGCCGGTTCAAGATCAAATGGGCGTTTTGGATATGATTGCAGCCGGATTGGATACTCACGAGTTCACTCCCTGCAAAATTCAGGCCTCAGAAGCCGATGAAAAATAGGTAGCGAGATTTAGGTAAAAAGGAGAAAAAAAGATGAACAAGAAGCAGCGTATGGAAGCTGTATTCAATATGCAGGAACCCGATATCGTACCAGTAATTCCAAGAGAAATGGCCCAAGCCATCTTTGATATGGGATGGAGTCTGCCGGACATATCCACCCAAACTGATATGGATTCAGATAAAGTCGCGGAGGCATTTATCAGTAACATAAAAAAGTATGATTATGATCTTTGTTTTGGCACCTATATGGATCATGGATTTGGTGTACCCACCCTCGGCGGGGTGCTGAACATTCCAGAAAAGTTTGGGATAAGTGTATCGATTAAAGTCCCACCTATTCAGAAGAGAGAGGATTGGGCGGAGGTCAAAAAGAAATTACCACTAGACCCGTTGAAAGACGACAGAATGCCGGATGCACTCAAAGCACTCAAAACGGTTTGCCGGGAACTCGGCGACGAGTGTCCCATTTCACCCGCTTACTACACCGGGATATGTGCAGCCAACATCCTGTTTCGGGATGTTTCGGATCTAACCTTGGATTGTGTTGAGGATCCCGAGTGGGTGGACGATATCTGTCGGGCCGCTACGGATTTCAGCATAGACTGGGCCCGGGCACAATATGAGGCAGGCTGCAACAGTGTATTTTACCTCGGTGATCATTTTGGAACTGAATTAATATCGCCGAAAATGGGAGAACGGTTCATCCTTCCCTATGTGGCCCAGTTTGTGGAAACGATCGAAAAAGAATTTGGACAGAAGACATTTATGCACATCCATGGAAACATGACCCGGCCAAAGTCTTATGCATTGTTGGAAAAAATCGTAAAAGAAGCCGGGGTTGCAGGACTCCATTTGGATGAAAATCACGATGCCGCTTGGATCCGGGAGAACGTAGTAGAAAAACTTGGGGTTCCCGGCGCTTTGATCGTTCATGGACCTGATCCGATCGCCTCCGGGCCCTTGGAAAAAATTGATGCAATCGTAAAAGAAACCGTGGAAATTGGAGGTCCTGGAGGCGCTGTGCTCATGGGACCCAGCTGCCAGGTCCTGCCGTCGACTCCCGGTCCAAACTTTAAAGCCTGGGTGGATGCCACCCATAAATATGGCAAATATCCTATCGGTGGCTGAATTTATAACTACAGGAGGTGTTTATGGGCACGGAAAATATATCTCTTTCGGGTGTGGCTGACAACAGACCGGACTGGTTCTATCCGGAATGGGCGGCAAATGCACCTTTTAACAAGCCCATTGTGGTTAAAGACACGGACAGCGCACTGGGGCGTTACAACCAAAGGACAAAGGAAATCGGACTCAAGGACCTTGCCCGAATTCATGGTCATATGTGTGACGGACTGGTAATTGCCTTTGTTGAAATCAGAGGTGTATTCGTAAAACTTTTTCCCGATGGGGTGGTCGACCGGACAGATCTTTGCGCTGTTTCTAAAAACGGCCCCTGCTGGGCGGACACGGCTGCTTTTATGACCGGGGCAAGAATCAATTTCAAGACCCTCAGGATAGACGCTTCCATCGGGGATGGGTTCATCATCCAACGCATATCCACCGGCGAAGCGTTTAAAGTCCATCTAAAGCCAGATGTTTTCCCGGAGGATCAGGCAGCGCTCGAAAGTAAGATTCGAAGTTTACGTGCTCAGGGCAAACCCGTGACGGCAGAGGAAATAGACCGGGTAGAAAAAATGGGGGATGAATTGAGTCTGAAATTATTGACGACACCACCTGACAAGCTTCTGGATATAGAAAAACTGGAAGATTACAAATTCCAATTTGCTGATCTATTTGGAATGCGAGGCGATATCATTAACAAGGATATGCCGCGATAAAAAATGAATAAAAAAGAACGATTTCAAGCCGTACGCGAAAAACGGGCCCCGGATTATATGCCGGTATGGCCCCGGGTCATGTCCCAGATGATCTTCAGCCATGGGTTGCTGCTGCCCGAGGTCACTGGCGTGGATTGGTATGATGCCGGCAAAGTTACCGAGGCAGTTTTGGCGAGTATAAAATATAACGACTACGACCTTGCAATTCCCACCTACATTGATCATGCGTTGGGTGTGCCGCCACTTGGCGGTGAAATTAATATTCCCGAAAAATTCGGAATCGCCGCCGGACCCACCGATAATAAACCGGTGCTGACAAAAACGGACTGGCCCAGGGTTAAAAAAATAGCAGCCTCTTTTGACCATAAAACAACCGATCCCCGGATGACAGGCGCATTGAAGGTAATTGAAAACATTGCAAAGGAATTGGGAGATGAGACCCCACTGGTCACCCATGCTTATGTCGGTAGTGTGGCGGCCATGCATCTTTTCCGGCCGAATGAAGCTATTTTAGAGGATATGTATGAAGACCCCGAATGGGTTGACGAGATGTGTTATGTCGCCACAGATTGGACCATGGAGTGGATTCGCGCCCAATACGATGCCGGCGCCAATAGTATCACCTTTCTGGCGGAGGTCATGGGAACCTTGATGGTAAGCCCTAAAATGGCCGAACGCTTCAACCTGAACAATATTGCCAGGGTTGCCAAAATGGTAAAGGAAGAGTTCGGCCAGGGAACCTGGCTGCATACACATGGGAACATGACAAATCCCAAGGCTTACGAATACCTGACCAAGCTTGCCACCCAGACGGATCTGGAAGGGTTTCATTTTGATGAAATGGATAATCCTCCGGAGTGGATCAAGGCACAGGTGGTAGACAAATTCGGTGTATCCGCCTGCATTATTACGGATGGTCACAAAATTGTACGCGGTCCGGCTGAAACAATAAGGGCTGAAGTAAAGGAACAAATATCTAGAGTCGGTGACGGTTTAGGTATTATGATGGCACCAAGCTGTCAGCTACTCCCCGCCACGCCCAATGAGCACTTTAAGGCCTGGGTAGATGCCACCCATGAATATGGCAGATATCCACTAAACAGATAAAGCGATCAACAATCTGACATTTCTCTGTTTTTAAACTGTATTAACATTAGTTTTACCGGTGTAACCGAAATCGAAAATAGCTCATTAAAAGAGAAGTTTAAAGTCATGCATGTTTTTCAAGCCATTCTTGAGCACTAATTTGAACGGGGTCCCAGGGGCTGCTCAGCGGAGGGGTGTAGCTGAGATCAAGATCATAGAGCCCATCAACTGGCATGTGATGAAACAAAGCGGTCGCAAAAATGTCGATCCGCTTGGAGACTTCAGAGTCACGATGACCGATGATTTGAGCCCCTAAAAGCTGGCCGGTTCTTCGATCTCCGGTCAGCCGAATTTTCATCGGGTGGGCGCCTGGATAATATACTTTATGATCCCAACATTCCGTTTCGACAGTTAGCGGATCATATCCTGCTCCGATAGCTTCTTGATTCCGCAAACCGGTTCGAGCCACAACCAAATCAAAAATTTTAACGGCCTGGGTGCCAAGAGTACCCTGAAACTCCGTGTTTCCTCCAGCCACATTTTCGCCTGCCACCCTGCCCTGCTTGTGAGCAGTGCTTCCCAGGGGTAGGTAGGTGTATTTCTGCAATATTTTATGCCAGGTTTCCACACCGTCGCCGGCGGCATAAATATCCGGCAGATTGGTATGCATCCGACGGTCAACTTTAATGGCGTCTTTCATACCGGTACCAATACCGGCTGCCTGCGCCAGCTTGGTCTCCGGTCGGGCGCCGACGGCCACTAAAATCATATCGACGGATGCGGAGAAGCCTTTCGAGCCGATAACTTTCAAATCCGAGTCATTTTTTTCAATTTTTTCAACGGCGATACCGATATTAACGGCTACGTCATGTTTCTCGAGTTCGGCTTGAACCAAATGACCGAATTCAGAATCGACATTCGTCAGAACAGAATCGAAATATTCAACCACCGTAACCTTGAGCCCTCGATAAGTCAGAGCATCGGCCATTTCCATGCCGATGTAGCCGGCCCCGATGATGATGGCGGATTTCGGGTTGCGGTTGGTTATATAGTCATTCATCGCGAAGCTGTCGTCCATCCAGCGCAGGGTAAAAACGCCCGGTAATTGAAGGCCTTCGATGTCAGGCTCAACAGACACGGCTCCGGTACCGAGAATCAAATAGTCGTAGCCAAGGATCTTCATATTTCCATTCATATTGATCACGCTCACCTGTTTTTTGACTGGATCAATGGCAGTGGCGGTATGTTCGAGCAGCAATTGAATCCCTTCCTTTTCAATATCGTCTGCGGTTCGGTGGGCCAGCGTTTTCCAGTCCTGAACCTCACCACTGAGGTAAAACGGCAGCCCGCAGATGCTGAAGTTCGGGAATTGGTCGGCGACGATGACGGTCACCCCTACTTGTGGATTAACTTCTTTAGCGCGCAATGCCGCACTGATACCGGCATCGCTACCGCCGATAATGAGAATGCTTTGCATATATTATCCTCCGTTTAATCCGCAATGGTTTGATAACCATACACAATAAAAAGTTAAGCGAAAATGCATCTGATTCATTAAATTCGAACGTTGAGTTTTGCTCCGCTATCCAACCGGAGTGCTTCATCTGGGCCAGTACATGATAACACCGACTCCGATCAGGCATATCAGCCCTCCAATCAGATCGTAGCGGTCCGGCCGGATATGATCGATTTTCCACCCCCAGAGGATGGATAAAATAATAAATATGCCGCCGTACGCAGCATAAACCAGGCCAAAGTGGGCCGGCTGAAATGTCGGCACGACACCATACAAAATCAAAATCACGGCACCCAGGGGAGCAAACCAGATGCTTTGTCCCTCACGCAGCCAAATCCAAATCAAATATCCGCCCCGATCTCACAGAGTCCCGCCAGGACAAACAGCAAAACGGACTTTATTATCAGCATATTCTTTCCTTTCCGATGTTGGTAGTGAGCTAATGCCGTTCTGAGGCTAACAGGTTGCCAACCGACGCTTATGATAATTTGGACAGGGATAAAATTGTCACCAGATTCTAAATAACTACATGTCATCCGTGTGTTTTTTCTGCAGAATAGGCTTCATTAAAAATCTCAACCGGGTGAAGGACTTGGTACGGCAGCAGTTGGTTGAACTGCAGGCGGCAACTTAGGCAGTCGGTGACAATCCCATCGGGATTTATCTCTCTGATTTTATCCATCAAGCGCTGACCCAGCTGAATGGATGATTCGTGGAATCCTTTCTTGAAACCCATCACGCCGGCCATACCGCAACAGTAAAAATGACCGTCGATCGCTTCGATATCGATGCCCCGGACAAGCCTCAAAAGCTCGGTATACGGCCGACCGATATTCTGTTCCCGGGCGTGACAGGGTGGGTAATAGACCATTTTGCCGGTAACCTTTCCGGACGGCGATCTTAGCTCCCCGGCACGTTGAAGCTGGCCCAGATACTCACTTAGGTCAAAGGTATGCTCCGCCACGAGAATTCTTTTGCGCGGACTTATGGTGGAAAAATAGCCTTCATCTTTGAGGATGCTTTGATATATCGATTTTTTGAGCAGCACAAACGCGTGGTTCGTCAGATCAGCCGGATTCCGCCCCGCCGGTATTTTTATGTGTGTATCACCGGCCCCGATGGATTGCTGGTATTGCGGCGAGTAATAGGCCCCTTCGCTCAGTACGATTTTCAGGAAATACCCGCAGGTCGGGCAGGAGCACACGATATCGTACCCATCTTCCACAATCTGCGACAGCTGTTCAATGTTGAAATTGACGAATTGCATGGTTAATTGACGGTCGCCTTCAAGCAGGGTCGGCATGCCGCAGCATTTTTGTTCCGGATAATATACTTCGACCCCATTGGTCTGAAGTACTTCAACCGCTGCCTTCGGAACATCGGGAAACAGGTAACGTCCGGTGCAGCCGGCAAAATAGGCAACTTTTCTTCTATTTCCCGGATTGCGCTTAATGTGAAGTCTATGTTTTCTGACCCAGGTCGGAAAATTCCGCGCCGGAATATCAGGAAACCGGCGCCGGTGGTGAATACCGAGAGTTTTTTTGAATGGTTGCCCTGTTATGCGGTTGCGCAATAGAAAATTGGCCAGCCCGGGAAAAGTACCGCATAATTTTCCAATACGTTCAACGTCTTCAATCATACGAACGCCGAACTTGAGTACTTCCCGGTCGATAAACTGTGTCTTGGCCTGGATGATATCTGCCCTGATATTCGGGCAAGGGCACAACGCGCAAAAGTTGCACAGATCAACCAGTTTTCTGAGCTCTTTAGAGGTAATCTTTTTACCGGTTTCAATCTCATTGTCGTAGAATCTGTACAACTCCGGGAACATGAGACAGTCTGAATCCATTAGGAATCTACAAACATCGCAATCCGAACAGGCGTCCACCACCATCCTGGCAGTGTTTTCAGGTTCATTATTTTCCATTCAGCCAATCCTTCAGTCTACCGGTTTTCATCATTTCACACATCTAAATAACTCAGGGGTCGGGGTGTTTTTTTCACGGCAAGATGCCGGGTTGTTGCCTACCAAGCCTGACAGCGGCAACTGCCTTGCATTTTACTGCCGGCTATTTAAAACTTTCACGCCAACAGGAACCGACGCCATGTTTTGCCTTTCTCGGCGGCAATAGCCCTCTGCCCCTTAGAAGCACCGGGGCAATGATCTTGTCGTGAAAAAAACACCCCCACCCCTCAAATAACTGAATAATGGAGCTGTCAGACTCGTGCTTTAAAACGAAATTGTGCCTTGTTGACTTAATCAAAGGAGATGGTCCAGGAGCCGTAATCCCCCATCAACACATTGATGCAGCCGCCCTTTTCCGGCAGTGCATCCACCAGCTTTTTTTCGATAAACAGTTCTAACCCTTTTACGTGAAAAAGATAGTACTTTCGATTGTTAATGGGCTTTCCAATCCGACCGATTGGTCCTTTGACTCCCTTTCATCACCCGGCGACAGTGGCCCCATAAAATACACTCATGATGCCGCCGCGCTCGTCGATGAGGCGGATGTATAATTCGGAAAGGTGAATTTTGTTTGGGTTTTTCATCGATAATCCTATCAGACCTGGAAAAATTCCTACTCGTACCGTATCACAAGATCATGGACATAAAATAATTTTTCTTGCCCACAGACAGTCTCCGCAGACAGGGAACGAATTGCCGAAGCAATCCTCCTCGTTGGATTCTGACCAATCACATCCGCCACAGTGAATGCAGGGGGAAAAATCAAACTGCAGCACTCGATTACGGAACTTTCTGTAATCGTCATTATCCCAAATACGAGTTATTTTCTCCCGACCCACATTGTCGATGGTGTAACGCCGGATGAATTTTTCTCGACCAAGGACGTAACAGGTGTAAGAGTGCATAAGTGCAACGCAAGGACTTACCTCGCCATCCCATGCGATGGCGACAGACCCCCTCTCTACGAAAGGGCAGTAACCTTCTTTTTCGTCGAATTGCTTTGCCAGAGGCCTAATGCCTCAAACGCCTCTCATCAGCCTCACGAGAGGATCCAGGTACTCGTTACGTGCGTCCATTCGTGGAATTAAGATTTCAGGGAACCACTTGGAACGGACATGCGGTTGCCAACCGGTGGCCGAGAGCCAGTAGAGAATCTCTTCCTTGAGTTCTTCGGTATAGGGGAGCATATTCGTTACGATGATAAAACTTGCTCCCATTTGAAAGGCCAGGCCAGGCAGTTTCGGTAATTCTGAAAGGTTGCTGCGCATGAGAACAAACTCAAGTCCAATCTCCGGAATACGACGAGAATTGGCCCAGCGCACAGCTTTAAGCGCCTTTATATTATCTTGAACCATCCGGATGTCCGCCCCCGACCTGATGTTTCCATAAGATTCCGGCGAGACCCCGTCTATAGAGACCACAAGGGTGTCAAGATCTGCCATGACCAATTCTTCAGCTATCTTCCTATTTAATAATAGACCGTTTGTAATCAGCTCGGTTTTTACTCCTAACGCTTTGGCTGATTGTATCATCTCCACGAGGTTGGGATGCAGCAGCGGCTCACCGAAGCCCCAGAAGGCCACGGTCTTCAATGATGGTATTTCACTCAGTCCCTCAACCAGGTGTCGGTAGGTTGCCATCTTCATCCTGCCTGCCGGTTCTTCCCAGGAGTTGCGCATGCAAATGCGGCAATTCAGGTTGCAATCTGTAGTCGGTTCGACATAGACCTTTGACAGCGGTGGGTCTGCCGGTTGCACAAGCAGCCCTTCTGGCGTTTCCCGAATAAAAAATTCTTCACCTGGCACCAGACTCCAGCGTCGGCGCTGTTCTTCTGGCAAATTCAACTTCCCGTCCTTACCTATTAACATCTTATAAGCCACCCGTGCACTTGTGCTGAATCCGCAACTTTTTAAATTTTTTCATCCAAGCCTCCAAATCCGGGTAATACCTGTTTCCGGCCGTATGAATTTCTTAGCGCATTGGTCTTAGCCAGAAAATGCAGTGAAGCTCCCCACCCCCTCCTAAGTTTAAGGCATTGTGTTAAAGGAGATATGCGGTTTTTACCTTACCGCCTGCACAGCACTTCCGGATCGAGCTTCAGAATCTGCTTCAACTGCCGGGCATCTTCCTGGATCCCGCGATCTTTTGACAGGCAGTTGCAAACCCAGGCAATGGCTCCCTTCACGGCGGAGGGTGCTTGATCGCCTGTCAAGCGGTAATATATCCAACGACCATCCTTGCGGGTTTCAACCAAGCGCGCCTGCTTGAGAATGGACATATGTTTAGATACCGTGGACGGTGCCAGTTGGAGAAGTTCTATGATCTGGCAAACACACAATTCGCGTCCGTCCAATGCAAGCAGGATGCGAATTCTGTTTTCCTCGGCTAATGCCTTGGTTATGGTGATAAAATCAAACATAAATTAATTTAATTTTTTGACATAGCTGTTAAGCAAAAAGGCCGCTTAAGTTATGGTTTGCAGCTCACATAACAGACACCGATAGGAGTCTCTACCGCATAAGGAAAATATTTCTTTTTAAACCAGAAGGCCACATTGACCAGGCTGATCAAAACGGGCACCTCCAGCAAGGGACCGATGACCGTAGCAAATGCTTGATCAGAATGTATGCCGAAAATAGCTACCGCCACGGCTATGGCCAATTCAAAATCATTGCTTGCCGCAGTAAATGACACTGCAGTCGTTTGTCCATAATTAGCTCCAATTTTATAACCAATGAAAAATGTTGCAAACCACATGAGGAAAAAGTATATGCCCAGAGGAATTGCAATCCTTACAACATCCAAAGGCAGTTGAATAATGTATTCCCCTTTTAAAGAAAACATTATGATAACGGTAAAAAGCAATGCAATCAAAGTAATTGGGCTTATCTTAGGTGCAAAAACGTTATCATACCAGTCCTTACCTTTGAACCTTAACAGGCTGAATCGGGTAATGACACCGGAAATGAACGGTATCCCTAAGTAAATGAAGACCGTTTTGGCCGCATCCACCATGGAAATACTGACATCCAAGCCTTTAACAAGGCCAAGCCAGTTAAGTCCGATGGTGATAAAGAGGTAAATATACGCGGCGTAAAACAACACCTGGAAAACCGCATTAAAGGCCACCAGCCCGACTGCAAGCTCTCTGTCCCCTTCGGCAAGCTCATTCCATACGATGACCATGGCAATACAGCGGGCAAGCCCCACTAAAATAACGCCAATCATATATTCCGGATAATTTCGCAGAAAAATAATTGCAAGGATAAACATCAACACTGGTCCGATTACCCAGTTCTGTAGCAACGAGATACCCAGAAGTTTTTTATGTTGGAGGACTTTTCCCATCTCTTCATATTTTACTTTTGCCAAAGGGGGATACATCATCAATATTAAGCCGACCGCAATCGGAATAGATGTTGTGCCTATCTGGAGACCCGCAATGAATTCGGTTACTGCCGGAGAATAATAACCCAACAATATTCCTGCAGCCATTGCCATAAATATCCACAGGGTCAAGAACCTGTCTAACAGTGAAAGCCGTTTTTCTTCTGGATTGGTCATTTTAATATTACCTCCTTTAATCTGAAATTTATTAGAGCAATTCCGAGGGAGAACTCCCATCTGTTTTGACAACTTCTATCTTGTCTGAATGAATAATTGTCCTTATAGCTAAAACTAAAATAACTATTTATTCATCATTTCATCTCTCGTTTTCACCCTGTCGAAACGATTTCCTATTTTTCATTATCCGGTCACCATGGGTCTTCATCGCCCAATAAAAGCTAAAAAACGGATGCTTGTTTTTGAAAAATGACGGCGGATACTGTCTGCGGTGGAAAACTGCCGCCGAACTCCTGCCCGGTTGCTTTCGGCCGGTAAGGCATTCGTATGCCCATTGAATCTGTTTGAAGCGCTCTTCGGCTTCTGGCTTTTCCGGGTTGTGATCGGGATGAAATTTCAGGGCCAGTTGCCGATAAGCCTGTTTGGCCTCTCTTTGGGTCGCATCTCGCCTAATTCCAAGAACCTCATAGGGATCGCTGCTGAAATCATGCATCGATTTTCCTACCCGGTTATGCGTCGAGCTTAAACTGGTTCATATATTCCTCGAGCCGCTGTTTGTTTTCTGCACCCATTGGTGGGCAATCCGCCGATCCTTTTGCCCCCTCGGCCACGCGAACGGCAAACACCATACAGGTAGGCTCACAGCATTCTTTACAGTTGGTCTTGGGCAGCAGTTTGAGAATTTCAATCAGCTTGGGCTTGGGTGCACCTTCATAGCTGGGTTCAATGCTGTCGCGATTTTCCCAGATCGTATTGATTTCCCGTTTCAGCCATTCTAGGATCTTGTCGGCCTCGGCTTCATCCTTGAGTGCATTTATCGCGATTTTGCGGCCATGAACGGTAATTAACTTGCCCTGGGTGCGAAATGTTACCGCAGGCGGATCTTTGAAATATTCAAAGCCCCCGAGAACAGCGTTAAGATAGGGCATCACGTCGGAGATATCCTCATCCAGATGAGCTATGCAGTGCACGGATTCAAATCCGGGATTGCATTCGGGCCTGAATATTTTCTTGAAATAACTTTTTAGTAGCATGGGGGGTGTCTCATAAAATAAGATATTTAACGTAATTTTAAAAATGCTTTATATATTTTCTTTGAATTAATGTTCGAAGCCGGATTCGGTTTCCTGCTCTCTCAAAATTCTTTGGACCACCTTCTGCGATATCCTTAATCCTTAATATTGAGAAATGGTTCAGGATGATATTAACGGATTGAGAATAAAATACACTCCCAAAAGGACAATGATAATTCCGGCCGCGCGCCGGAACCAGTTTCCGGTGCCCTGCCAGGCACTGTTTTCCATTACTTTTCTCACTGCAGCTGTCGAGCTGCCGGCCGCTACAATCGGCAAACAATGACCGGCAGCAAAAAAGAGAATTAAAAGAATTCCGGCCGCTATTTT
>CP070652.1:4563144-4636688 GCA_020354645.1 Deltaproteobacteria bacterium | reverse complement strand
TGAAACTTGAAGAAAAGTCGCCACAGGAAATCATAAAAAGCATTGAGATCTTCTTCCAAACAAAGTTCAGATATTCTCTGGCCCTAACCGGCAAAGGTTACCACTCAACCCCAATATCTTCTTTTTTATTGCAGACCCGGTCCGGACACTGTGAATATTTTGCAACTTCAACCGTACTTCTCCTGCGTGCCTCAGGAATACCAGCTCGTTATGTGAAAGGTTACTCGGTTCATGAATTCAGCAGGTTGGAAAACCGATTTATTGTCCGAGATCGGCATGCCCATGCATGGTCACTGGTATTTCTGAACGGCGCCTGGCACAGATTGGATACCACACCTGCTTCCTGGACAAGTATTGAAGATGCTGCGGTCCCCGACTGGAAATTGATTTCAGATTTCGGTTCCCTGTGCAGGTTCAAACTCACGGTGTGGTTGGGACACCTGAGCCTGAGCAGCAAATTAAAACATCTATGGTGGCTCGTCCTCCCGGTTACCTTAATAATGGCGCGACGGTTTTACCTCAAACGGCAGGTAAAGCGCATTAATCCCGAAAAGTCGCCGGAAGCCGGTGACCCGTATGGAATTGCAGGATCGGATTCTGAATTCTATTTAATCGAGAAAGCGCTAAACAAAGCGGGATTTGCGCGCCACCCCACCGAAACATTACAAAACTGGATTCGGGGACTGTCAAAGAATCCGCCTGCATTACATGGAATTAATGACCTGAAATCCCTTCTGGCGCTTCACTATCGCTATCGTTTCGATCCCAAAGGTATCAAGACGACTGAAAGAGCGGCATTAAAATCAGGCAGCCGATCATGGCTTGACAAATATAACAAATTTATCAACAGCAGGAATGAAAAACCATAATATTTTAAACCGAAAAACAATTTCTAGGTGCCAACCCCAATCCATAGGCAGCCATGAAATGATGTAAGAAAACCCATTTCTCGATGTGAGATTTAGGGTTTTTGTTTTTATAAACAGAAAACTTAATTCTGGCAGGTTGCCGTCATGGTTTCGAAGGCAGATTTGCTCAACGGGTTGTATCAGGCCCTGGCCCTGTGGCGGATGGTTTTGCCGGCCATGTTTGTTGGTTGTCTTTGCGGCAATTTTCTGCAGGGAACGCGAATTTGGCGCTTGGCGGAATACGGGTTACACAGCATGGCCCGCTTTATGCGATTGCCCCCTCCAAGTGGTCCCTATTTGGCTGTTTGCTTCCTGAATCGGTATGCTGCCAATACCATGCTGGCAGGACTCATTAAACAGGACCGATTTCCTCCAAAATACCTTCTAGCGGTTTTTCTGGCGGGTTGGTTTCCCACGATCCTTTATTTTTACATTTTTTACATAGCACCTGCGCTGGCGGCTGCCGTTGGTGTAGTTGTGGCCGGATTATATTCCATTTTTTATCTGGGATTTAATTTGCTGATTGCACTGGCCGGGATTGGGCTTGGGATATTACTGCGACAACCGACGGACTCCCCTCCTCCGGTTTTTATAAACGACGCTTTTCCCAAAGGCAAACACAAATGGCGGTCCCTTATCAAGGTTTCGCTAGTGCAATTTGCGCGCATTGCCGTAATATTTGTTCCCGTTACCCTGCTTTTTGCCGTTTTAATCAACATCAAGCAGGCAACGGCGATACTGGAGCGCCTGAACCCATTTTTGTCATCCTGGGGTCTGCCATCGGCTGCCGTGTTAGTGATCTTTGCCGGTCTGCCCAGCAAAATATCCGGTATTGCGGCCATCGGCCCCATTTACCAAAGCGGGTTGCTGACAAGCAAAGAGGTCATTGTAACGCTCTTGTCAGCGGCCGTGTTTCACGCCGGCTATGAGTTTTTTGCCAGTTTCCTGCCGGCAAATCTGGCAATATTCGGGCCATCACGAGGATGGATGTTGTCCGGCATAACGATTTTTATTCGACTATTGGCCATCGGACTAATGATAGTTGTGGCGACCGTCAGTCTCTAACACAGCAGATGACAATACCCGTATCCTACCTCAAAAGAAATTGTCTTTAACGAACAAAGAGAATAGCCCAAACACCAATTAAGGCACAGCCGCACGGTAACAGCACGGAATTAATCCAGCACAGCAATTGCCTCTATTTCGATCATGTAATCCGGCAGGGCCAAACTCTCTATTATCAAGAGTGTGTTGGGCGGAAAAGGTTCTGAAAGATACTCGTTTCGAACACTGCGAAAGGTTTCAATGTAGTTGTAATGGGTGAGGAAGGTCGTCATTTTCACAATGTCCTGCAGGCTGCCGCCGGCTTCCAACATGATGTTTTTCAAGTTTGTATAAACCTGACGGACTTGGGTTTCGAAGTCGCCTTTACCAACTAAATTACCATCCACGTCCTGGGCGATTTGACCGGCAACATACAGCGAGTTGCCTGCTTTTGCTGCATGGGAATAGCCTACCGTAGAATGGACGCTTTTTAGTTTCAGGATTTCATGAGCCATAAGTTCCCCCTTTTTGTTTGAAGTTCTTGGCTGACAAACCTGATCGGCGAAGCCTAACGTAACCTAATATTTAGATGAAAGGAAGTTAAAATGTGAATGCAGAGGAAGCCGGAAGCCGTTGGTGCAGAGAGTAAATTTAAGTTACTCTTTATTGACTTCGGAAAATTTATTATGCATATTATCAAATTAAAAAAATATTGCCAACAACTTGTGGTTGTCAAAGCCAAAAAGACGACCTGATTAAAAGGACTTAAAAGATGCCTAAAATGACAGACAATTTGGTTGAAGAGACTTTGCGCAAAGAGGTTCACAAACTGGATAAAAACGTTCAGGTGCTGGGGATCAAGGCGGACAAGAAAAATGAAGTCTACCGGGTAACCCTCCTCAAAGATGGAAAGTCTGGCAGCGCAGACTTGAAAAAAGAGGTAATAGAGCAATACCTCTCCCAAGAAGGCAAGGGCAATAAATTAAGAAAGGCGTTGGGCAAAGCGGTCAGCCATTTGAGCATAAAATACGAGAAGTAGTTTTTTTTACCCCCGGGTGAATGCAGAAAAAAGGGTAGCCTCCGAAATCATGACCCTCGAGAAATTATGGTGACGCCCATCCAGCACAGTTACGAAGAAAGGGTAACCCAGCCGGGGGTTCCCCAGCGACCATGACAGTGCCATTGGAAACCTATGGATATCGTGTGCCCCCCTGTCTTCCCTTTCAACTTAACGGGCTGTTGTCCAAAAATATTTGGGCAAAAACCCGTTAATAAGTGATCTTCTCTCAGAATTCCGATCTTTATCAGCCAAAACTTTTCCAGCCCCAAGTCTCACCGCCGGGTAGAAAATAACCTGTAATATTTTGTAATTATCCGTGTATCATGATAAAATATTAGTATCATTTTGCACAGACACTACTTAAATACAGAATTTAATAAATTTTAGGAGCAATATTACAAAAAATATGGATAAACAAGAAGCTCTCGAAATTATCAGTATGGTTATTGATGGAATAGACCCTTATAATGAGGAAGATCCTTCTAAGAATCCACCTGAAACTAACCCGGTGACGGTAAGAGCCCTTTGTGCAGCAGTGGCCTCCCTCATGAGACTGCAAGACCGGGAGGAATTTGCTGGAGGATATCAACCCAAAAAGCTAAAGGACTTGACGGAATATGTTAATGGGCCTTTAAAAGCCTATTTGGAAGAAAAAGAGAAGGAAACCATTCGTGATGCCCTTATCGAAGCAAAATATATTGAGGATGATGCAGCATATATCTTGGATATCACTTCCAGCGAATTGAGACAAAAAATTCTTAAATACAAACTGGATGCATTTATCCTTATCAAAGACTATTTTGATTCCAATTCCGGCACCTCTCTGGATCAATTCCTTGAAACGATAGAATCTCAAATCATAGCCGAAGCCCTGATAAAGGCAGCCGGCAATAAACATGAAGCTGCAAAACTCATCGGCATCACGTTTCGGTCCCTCAGATACAGAGTTGAAAAGCCGAAAATCAAAGACAAAAGTATTGTGTTGGGGTCAAACTATATTGAACATTTTAAAATTAAATTGCTGGATACATTTCTCAAAGAGGTCGAAAAAGAAGCCATATTAGAAGCCTTAAAACGCACAGGCTTTAATAAAACCGAAGCAGCTGATTTGTTGGGCATTACGTTCCGGTCTTTGAGATACAGGCTTGAACAGCTTGGAATTGATTAAGGGGGGCCCCTTAAAATGAGGGGCGATCCAATCTAACGGGAAGCCGGTTCTTCAAAACGGGCAGCCTCAGATTTGGATGGGGCTTGCAAGGAAGAGAACCGGTCAAAGGCGGCCGGTTCCCAGTAAATAAAGAATAATTGTAAATCTTATTACCCGCACCCATTATCAAATTTTTTACCCTGGCCAAAAAATACGATTGCGGCTACGCCGATAATAACAAACACGCCACCGATCAGGGTTCGAAGATTCGGACGCTCACCCAAGAAAAGCACGGCACCCAGGATCGAAGATACCGGGAGCAGCAAAAGAAAGGGCATCACCTGGTTAACGTCATACTTTTTGAGAAGATGATACCAGATTGCGTAACCGAGCGCGGTCATAATGATTCCCATGTAAATAACGGTTCCCCACCCAACCAGAGTTGCGTTTTTAAGCGCCATGAGGTGTCCGCTCTCAACCATTAGTGAGGAGATAAGCATCTGCGGACCCGCAAAAATGGCAACCCAGGCGATGAGTTGGAAGCCGCTGATGCTGACCATTTTTTTTATCATTACCTGGCCAAGAGACCAAGTTAGGGCACCGGACATAACCAAAAAAGCCGAAAACAATTGATTCCGCAGGCCGGGGGCTCCAGCGATCATGCCGACACCGAAAAAGGCCACGGCCATACCCAAAGATCGCATCCAACCGAGTTTATCATTTAAGAAAATAGCAGCCAAAAGCGCACCGAATGGAACCTCCAGCTGCACCAGCAAAATAGCCGTAGAGGCATCCAAGCCTACCAGACCGGTGAAGGTCAGCCCGTATTGGATCGTAGCGCTGACCAGGGCAATCATGAAGATTGCCCGAAGCTGTCCAACGGGGGCTGGAAAAAACCAACACAACAGCACAGCTGAAAGGCTGAACCGCATGCTCATCAAAAAAAGCGGTGGAAACTCACTTAGTCCCGCCTTTGCAAAGGTAAATCCCATTCCCCAATTAATGGGTACCGAAAGTGCCAGCAAAATGTCTCTTATCGAGATGCGCATTTTTTAAGTTTCAATAATCTGATCATTGTCAGTATTCATAACGGAATGATCGACCCAGGAGACCATGATTTTTTATGGAATCAGCCATTTGGCGGTCAACCCATTTTCATCCCAATCGAAACGGGCGCGTCGGTTTCCGAAAGCTTTCAAAATCAACCAATCCATAGAATCAATTCGACAAGCAATTGCCATAAAATATTTACGCCCTCTTTCACTTTCTAATAGTGTCGGGATTTTCTTAAGTAGAAAATCGGGCAATCCGGAAGAGGGTTTATCAATGAAGGTGCCGGGAGGTTCAGTGGTGCAGTAATTGAGGCGGCTGGTAATCCTGGTACCAGCCCACTGTCTGTCAGCAAATTGATCATCCGCATGTAGGGTTGCATGCCCCGATATTCTCAATTGAACCTTTTTTTTCGGATGATAAAAGAGCCAACAGACTTCAGCGGACTTGGTTATTTCGTGTACTTTGTCTGTGCGAGCGTCTGTGTGACATACCAGAACCCGTTCAGGCAATATGAACTGTCTCAAGATAACAGTGCGTAAACTGGCGCTGTTTTTTCCGGTGGTTCCCAGGACCGGCCAATGAAACGGATCCTTGGAATCGGAAACGCCGTGCCTGAGCATTGTCCAAATCTCCTCCAATACGCCTTCAAGCGTATCCCACTTTCCGGCTTTTTTACTCATGTGATATTCTTACCCTATCTGATACGTCTATGTATTCCTGCTGGTTCATGATCTCAACCTCCCGATTTAAATATTGAATCCTATTTGACAAGGTGAAGGATATCAAGAGAGAAAAGCGAAAGATCGCAACCTAATTATTGGCTATTTGAATCTTGTTTATTCCATTGACATAGGAAGCTGCAGATCCCTATTATACTCTGGAAAAAAGGGTCTCGCGTGATTATAAAAAATATATCCGTATTCACTTTCTTTGGGGAGATTGGTCTCGAGGATTGCCATAATTGCAGAAACCAAATCCGGGCAGATCTTTACGTTCGGGGGATCGTAGCCTGTCGGCAGACAATTCTTACAACCCTCGCAGAGAATGGATTCTTAACATACTACCGGAGGACTGGGAGAACATGTCGCAAGAATTAAGATCTCATCAGCTGGACCTGTTTATGGCGCCACGATCCGTGGCTGTCGTCGGAGCGAGTCGCAAAACTGGACCCGGGAGCTTCAATGTCATCGAGAACATGCTCGAGTTCGGATTTGAAGGAGAAATCTATCCTATAAACCCGCTGGCGCAGGAAATTGCGGGTATCAAGAGCTACAAAGATGTAAAGGAGGTCACAGCGCCCCTGGATTTAGCCATCATTGCCACCCCCAGAGATCACGTTGCCGGCATTGTTGCAGATTGTGCTTCGGTGGGGATTAAAGGAGCGATTGTCGTTCCCCAGGGCTTTGCAGATGCGGATGATGAAGGAAAAAGGCTGCAGGATGAACTCAGCCGGATCAGCAAAGATAAAGGGATCAGGATCATGGGGCCCAACACATTGGGTGTCATGGATTCTTTTTCAGGCTTTACCTCCTCTTTTATGCCACTGAAAAGGGAGAAGGTCCCCGTGGGTGTTATCTGTCAATCAGGGATTTTCTTTGTGGGCGCTTCCCTCTTTACAGGCATGATGGGAAAAGGGATCGACGTGGGAAACGGCTGTGATCTCAACTTTGCCGATGCTCTGGCGTACTTCGCTGAAGATGATGATATAAAGCTGATCTTTATTCATATCGAAGGCATGGGGCAAGGAAGGCGGTTCTTTGAGCTCGCCCAACAGGTGGCCCGAAAAAAACCGATCATCGCTTTGAAAACCGCCAGGACCCATCGGGGTGCCGAAGCAGCCGCGTCACACAGCGGATCGTTCGTCGGGCAGCATGAAATTTTCGAGGCTGCTTTCCGACAGGCTGGAATCATCTCGGCTTCTGATCCGCAGGAGGTAATCGACTATACCCGGGCCCTGCTCCATTTTTCGCCAATGAGGGGAAACCGGATTGGTTTGGTGACCTTTACAGGGGCCGGTGGCATTATTCTTGTTGATACTTTTCAGGATGAAGGGCTTGCAGTCAGTGAGCTTTCTCATACGACGCTCCAAAAGATCAAGGATCTTTCCCCGCCCTGGATGCCGATCAACAATCCCCTGGACATCTGGCCTGCGCTGATGAAGCACGGAATGGACTATGTCTACGGCCTCGCTTTAGATGAGGTTCTCCGCGATGACCAGGTGGACGGGGTTATTTGCATTGCCATTTGCCCCAGCTTGCCCGAAAACGCCTACCTTGATGCCACCGCAGTGATCAGAGAAAAGGCAGCCTCTCTCGCAATGAAGCCGGTTGTCGCCTGGCTCTATGGCCCCAACCAACAGGCCGTTTCAAGCAACTTGGAAGAGGGGGGACATGTGCTCTCTTTGCCGACACTGCCAAGGGCGGCGCGGACGCTGGCAGTGCTTTACCGGCGGGGGCAATTCTTAAAACAAAAGGTTTCTTCACCGCCCAAGTTTCAATTCGATCAAAAGGCCAGGGAGATTCTGCAATCCGGCCTTGATGAAGGCCAACAAAAAATAGATGGTCAGACGGCCAGGGATCTTCTTCAATGCTGTCAAATTGCGTCAACAAAATCACGCTTTTGCCGGGATCTCAATCAGGCCCTGAAAGCCGCCGAAGATTTGAGCTACCCTGTTGCGCTCAAGATCTCGTCGCCGGATATTACTCACAAAACAGATCTTGGCGGCGTTGCACTTGATCTTGACGGACCGGAAGACCTAGAACAAGCTTGGCGCAGGATGCAGACCACCGTAAAAGAGAAAGCACACCAGGTTCATTTGCTAGGTTTCACCGTTGAGCAAATGGCAGACGATGGGGTTGATACATTTCTCGGCGCCAAACGCGATCCCCAATTCGGGCCGGTCATTCTCTTCGGCACCGGCGGCATTTACACCGAAATATGGAAAGATATAGCCTACCGCATCGCCCCGTTTGGGTGGCATGAGGCCTGCAGGATGATTGAGGAAACAAGGTGCTATCAGATTCTGAAAGGTGCGCGAGGCCAAGAGGCTTATGATCTTGAGACGCTCACAGGGACTCTATTGAAACTTTCGGTGTTTATGCAGGAGGTGGAGGCGATCAAGGAGATTGATATCAATCCCTTTAGGGTTTTCGTGAAGGGAGGATGGGCTTTAGACGCCCGATTCGTCTTGTGACAATTTTTGGTAGGCGGAGAACTATGGCTGCGATTCAGGGGGCGCCCTCCAACAGGTTGAGTTTATTCTAGAATTTCTCCGTAATCCCTATTTTATAAAGCCTCTATTGTTGAGGGTGGCTTTGGGGTTATGTTATAGGTTACACTGACCACCCCGGGAACCTCTGAGGTGATCCGAGAAGCCAGCGTTTCAAGAATTTCATAGGGTAATCTGGTTGGGGAGCCGACGACAGCATCTTCGCTATCCCAGCATCGAACCTCTATCTGATGACCGTAATCCCGCTTTCCTTCCCTCATGCCGGTGACCCTGTCCGCATGCAAGATGGCCATGTATTGGAAAGCGTCGATTCCGGCCAACTCCTGCTCAACAACCACGGTCGCCTGCCGCACCAGCTCGATGCGCTGTCGCGTAGTTACCCCAATCACCCTGGTCGCAAGGGCCGGACCTGGAAATGGTGGACGATTGAATACCTCCTGCGGCAACCCCAGCGCCTTTCCCACGGCCCGCACGGCAGGCTTTCTGAGTTGGATAATCGGTTCGATGACCTTGTACCCGTAGGCGGCTTCGGTGTCTATGCCGAGCTGTTCAAGAATGTTATGCTGCCGTTTGATACCTGCCACGGTTTCTTCGACATCGGTAAAATTTGTGCCCTGAAGAAGGAATCGTGTGCCGCTTTCCTTGACCAGGCGCCCGAATACAGACCTGTAAAAGGTGTCGGTGATCGCCTGCCGTTTCTCTTCCGGATCGCTTTTGCCTTTTAAGGCGTCAAAGAATTCATCCCGGGCGTCAACAAGTTCCACCGGAACGCCGCATTTTTCCATGGTGGATACCACTGATTCGGGTTCCCCGGCACGCATGATGCCGTTATCAATAAAGTAGGTCTTCAGCCTATTCCCCAATGCACGATGCCCCAGCATACTCACTACAGACGAATCCACCCCGCCTGAAAGCGCATTGATGGCAATCGAATCGCCGACTTTCGATGAAATGGCCCGGCACTGTAGCTCAATAAAGGATGCCACTTCCAAATCTTCGAATTTTATTTCCCTGAGCGCCATTTTTTGATCCCCCCGAGTTGATTTGAATAAGTTTCCTTATCTCTGGTGCTGAGTATTGGCAAATAATAATCATGTCAAGAAATTAATTTGAAACCGGACATCATACAAAGGGACAAATTATTATTATAATTGGAAATGAAGTGGCACGACATATATTTCAATGTTATTGAACGGTTGGCTTCCCTGAAAGCCCCGTCCTATCAAGGGAGATCAATGGGTGCTATCTCAGGAAGCGCGGCATTTTTTGTACGACAAGATGATCGCCCCGGTGTTTTTAACTGGCAGAGGGCTATTGCCGCCTGGAAAGGCAAATTTCGGTATCGGTTTTTGGGACAGTGGCGGTTGTCATCAGCCGGCAGCAAATTGCAAGCCAGTTGCCGTTGCTCGATCGATGAGGTGATAACCCGGCATCTTGTCGTCGCAAAAATTGCCCCGCTCCCTGATTAATTCGAAATAAATAGTTTCCTTTCCGGGGAGCCCCGCCCTTCAGGGGGCGGGGGGTTTAACCTCGAAAAAGACACCATGCTAAAGACAAAAAATAATATCACTGTGCTCACCCAAACCTTGAGGCAACCATGAGGTGAAATGAAAAATCCCGTTTCTCAATACGAGATCGGGGATTTTTTCAGAGATGGCGCTCGGCTAAAGTTTTGCCGACAGGGCTCCCACCATGTTCTTCATATCTTTGGGATTTGCGTTGGGATGAAGCACGATCATTATGATTTGCCATTTGCCGAAAGGTGATCCTTCAAGCGGCGCAGAATAGGCGCCGTTTCCAAATGAGTCTGTCTTGAACATATAAGGCGGCATTCCTGCTCCAGTCTCGTGCTTCTTTGGTTTCATATTTACAAACCACACCGTATAGACTGAATTCGGTTTGAGACCTTTTGCCTGAAGACTCACACTGCCATCGTTAATAACGGCTGTTCCGCTTGCATTCGGATGCTTTTTAGTTGGCATCAAAGATATCTTTTCTCCGGTTCCCGCAGCCCATGAAAAGACAATGAAAGCCACTAAAACCAGACTGACTGCCAACAATAATATGTTTTTTTTGGGATTCATCATGTTTAACCTCCAGTGTTCATTTAAATATTGGAAGAGAGAACTTACAAGCGCTGTTCTCCCCGATATGTCTCCAGCTCATTCAGAGCTGTTTCATAACCGGATCGGAAATACATTTCCAATCGCTCTTAACCTGCAAGTCGTTGGGAGATTAAAATCCTTACATCGATATGATATAAAAAAAGGAAATGTCAGCGGAAGGCCGGCAATCATTTCCAAATCCTGTGCAATGGCGGTCGCATCCCGCGGGATACTGCCCGAAGGTATTTGGGCAACAATTCCTTGAAGGCAATTTCGAAATGACATACCGATTTTCCCCGGCCCGGGAACAGAGAAACTCGTTGCCGCCCGGATGATCTCGCCCGGTGGTTCGAAACGCCAAAAGCTATTGCGGTATGGTTCGGTAAACACTGGCGGGACGTGGCAGAAGCAGTTTCAAAACCTCATTTTCAGCGAGATACTCTCTTATAATCTTCAATTGGACGTTTGGAGATTATCCAGTCTTCAAGCAACAGCACATCAATGTCGGTTGATTCAAAGCAGTCAACCGCATTCCGGGGCGTTTCTACGATGGGTTTACCGGCGACGTTAAAGGAGGTGTTCAACACCAGGGGTACATCGGTGACGTTGTAAAAGGCATCAATCAATTTCCAATATTCCGGATTTTCCCGCTTATCCACGGTCTGGACGCGTGCGGATCCATCCACATGGACAACTGCCGGAATAAATTCACGCATGCCCCCGGGCACGTTTACCACCCGGAGCATATAAGGACTGCGGTCTTCCAGATCGAACCATTTTGATGCATGTTCAATCAACACGGACGGTGCAAAGGGTCGAAAGCTTTCACGATGTTTCACGCGTGTATTGAGGTAGTCTTTCATGTCTTTTCGGCGAGGATCTGCCAGGATGCTTCGATTGCCCAAGGCCCTTGGTCCAAATTCCGCCCTTCCTGCAAAGCGCGCGACGATATGGCCGTTTGCAATACACTGGGCGACTGTCAATTCCGGATTTTCGATTTGAGTTGTGTAATAATCTGACGAATGGACCGCATGCAATATGCCATCGTGATTATATTGAGGACCGAGATACTCAGGGATTTCAGTCTGCCGAGGCGACCATCCGGCCAGCTCGTAAGCGGCATAGAAAGCGCAGCCCAGTGCCTGACCGGTATCACTCGGGTTCGGTGCAATATAGAGCCTGTCAGGTTCCGCGACTATATTGGCTTTTTCGTTGGCCACGCTATTGAGCGCCAAGCCACCTGCATATGTCAGGTTTTTGAGCCCTGTCAGTTCCAGGGCGGCTTTAAAGGCATTGACAACAATATCTTCGATGATTGCCTGGCCTGCGTAGGCGACATCACAGTGTTTTTGCGTAAAATCGGCATCTTTATTCTTGGGCCGCTCTGACGTGTAATTCTGTAGAGCGATCTTCCATTCAGTAAAGGGGAGAAAATCAAAAGATCCGTCCGGATACAGACGCAGGTACCTTACGGCTGTACGATACAAGTCAGGATGACCATAGGGGGCAAGACCCATTGTCTTGCCCTCCTGCCCCTGACTGAACCCGAGATGATCATTGACGATGGAATAAATTAAACCTGCACTTGCGTGTGGGAAAATGAATTCACGGAGAACTTGGCACCGGCCCGCCTGATCCATTTTGGAAATCGTTCCGCATATCTTGTAATCGTCCAGTCTCGTCAGATTCTCTCCACAGGTATCAAGGGTTAAAACCGCTGCCTCTTCAAGTCCGCTCTGCCAGAAAGCCTGACGCTGGTGAACTGTGTGATGCTCAACATCCGTGACAATATGAGCATTCGGAAGCCACCGGTTTAACTGAGAACCAAGACGAAAGCTAGAGGTTGCAAAGTTGCTTTCACTGCTGATGAACAGGTCTATGTCCGCTGCCTTTAGCTCTAAGTCGGATAGTAACCAATCCAGCCATTCAGGAAAAGCAGACTCAAACACGTTGTATTTTGGAAAGGCACCGTAGGAGTAAACGAGGAGGTCATGCATTTTTTCTGCAATGGGAGACTTACGCTCAGACATTTCCGCCAATTCGCTTTTTGATAACAGAAACGTGTATTTCGTACCCGCCCACCGATCCAGCACCGAACTGCGTATCCTGCCGTCCCGGCCCACATAGGCAAGACTTGCCCCGTGTCCGTTACTGGCCAAAGCCAGAATGTGGTTGCTCTCTTTGTTAAACGGCGAAGCTTTTTTGGCAAAAGAGTATATGTCGATGGAAACTTCCTGCGGTGTCACAGGATTGACATATGGATGACCGTACCGTCGGAATTCTGAATGCGGCGGCAAGATGGCCTCTCCTTTATCGATGTCTTTTAATAAATCTTTGAGACATTGCTGCAGATGGCTGCGCAGGTTGTGAAGATTGGCAACTTTATTCAGAGAACTGATTCTTTTGTTTTCTGGGACGCTTACGTCGTTTTGAACAAGAATTTCACTATCCAGGACTAAGGTCAGATCTACTAAGCGACTGCAAAGTTCACCGGGGGTTTCGGAGTAAGTGCGTGCGTTTTGATTATGCGCCCGGGTTCGAAAGGCCTGATCGAATATATCGATTAATTGTTTCCTTTTTAGGTAACATTGCTTAATTTTCTCTTCGATAATTGCTTTCGATTTTGCAGAAACACTTTCCGCTTGTGCTTCTTTTTTCAAAGAATCCAACTTCTGTAATATATTACACAATTCTGCAAGCATATCCCTGTCTTTTTCCGTTTTCTCAAGGCTTTCCATTACCGAAAGCGTCAGCGATCTTATCAGGGTTTTGGGGGGTTCTGTTTTATGGATTGATGAATATTGAATGCTTTCTTGCATCTGTGTTTTCCTTTTTTCGGATATGATTTATCTGGTCTATGAATGCAAGAATGTGTAAAAAAGGGGCATATTTATACAACATTTACATTGAAATAAAAAGGGTGCAAGGGTAATTATAGCTAGTGTTAAAATATATAAAGCTTAACATTTTTAACTTGCGGCGAGCCCTTGAAACAAAAAACATCTGGGATAAACCTGCAGAAATGATGGAAGCTTTACACATGGATTTTTTTGACACATCAGAATATCTTGTGGACGAGAAGATGAGGAGACGAAGATATCGTTGGTCATCACCCGGTTTATGTCTAATTTACGGGTGAAAGACAAAGGAATGTGAAAATCAGACAATCGGTTCAACACGCAAGGCGCCCTATGAAGTATGCACTGCATTTCAGTTTAGGCGCAGGCGGGATGAGTTTAAGATTCAACGGGGTAGAAATTTAACCCCATTTTATTTGCTATTCACAGAATAAGCGCAGATAGGCACAAAAACGCTTGCGGTTGTTCGGATTGGATTTTAGCAATCTGACAATGTTTCGCCATTTTTCTTTTGCTGTCATTTTAGACGTCATGGTCCTTCTCCGTTAAATGCAATCCACAGATTTCATCTTTATGATTTATTATACCATAAGTCAGTCGTGGTTTGAAAGCCTTTTGATCACGCCGACGATCATTTTGGTGACGCCTGCTTGCCCATCAAAAGAACTCGACCTCATCACGCCTGCGACGAGCACCCTTCGATAAGCTCGGTGCTTGAGTTTGTCGAAAGCCCTTCGGTCTGATCTCAGGGTCGAGACAGCCGATCCGCCGGCGGGACTCGAATGGCGCTCTCAAAAATCTTTCAAACTCCTCCGTCTAATTTAGTAAATTATTCATGGGACACGACACTGCCAATTCTTAGGCCAACTCCCGGATTATTTTAGGCAGCACCTCTCCTGCCTTTCCCTGAATGAGCACATCACTGATACTGTCACACGGGGTTTCAGATAGATTGATAATGCCCAAGAACGCGCCGTTTTTCTTGGCATAGTAAGGCATTTGGGCGGCAGGCTGGACAATCAGAGTAGATCCAACCACCAGGAAAAAATTGCAGTCCTTAGAAAGGGCTGTCGCTTTTTCCACTTCAACCATGGGCATCGCCTGACCGAATGAAATGGTATCCGGCTTCAAATAGCCGCCGCACGAACATTCGGGGGCGGCCTCTCCCTGATTCAGGCGTTGGCGTACCTCTTCAATCGGGGTAAGCTGGTGACAGCCCATGCAGCGTATGCGACGCGTATTGCCGTGAAGCTCGATGATCATCTCATCCGGCAGGCCGGATGCCTGGTGCAACCCATCTACATTTTGGGTGATTACCGATTTCAGCAGACCCCACTCATGAAGTTTCACCAGTGCCTGATGGGCCGGATTGGGTTTGGCGCGCATTAAATCCTTGTAAAGCACTACCCATCGGCGCCAGTACTCTTCACGAGCTTTTCTGGATGACATGAACTCGTCAAAATAAACCGGCCGGAATTTTTCCCAGATACCGCCCTGACTGCGGAAATCAGGTATTCCGGACTCCGTGGATATGCCGGCCCCTGTGAAAACAACATTTTTACCACCTGCTCTTATTTTGCGAGAAATCAGCTCGATGGATTCTTTCATATATGCAACAGGCTGCCGGTAACTGAATAGAGAAAAGCTTGTTTTATCGAAAACTGTTTAGAAGCAGTTTCAAAACCTCCTTTTCACCGGTTTGCGCCTTTTTATCCGCCATAGATCTTTGGCGGATTGTAAAGCGCTAAGCTCGCTGCACTAAATCTTGAAAACTCGGGCTAACGCCCTCAGACAGTTCAAGATTTTGCGCTCCGCTTCGCTAAGCGCTTTTGGACAAAAGTTCTCAAAATTGGTTCAAAAGAGGTTTTGAAACCAAGTCTAACATGAATCTCAGAAATATATACGGGTCCAGCATCAAATACCCAAAGCGGGTTTGGCTGTCAACGGAGATTTTTTGAGAGGGGATTCAAATTTTCTTGATAGATGATAATACTCTGTGATTCTGGCAAAACCCATAAAATTTAGGGGTTGCCTAACGTAACCTAAACGCATAAATATATATGTTGATATTTGTCTTCATTGGCGAAATATCCCATTCGAAAACATTTGAGGTTTCATGCCTTCAAGTTACAAGAATCTGAGGTTATCCATTAAAGTGCCTGATTGTAAACGTTAACGCCAGGGGTTGCTAGTGAAAGCCTATCGACTGAGTCAACTCGACGTCACCGTTGAAAAGGAAGGGGCCAATCGATTCACAAAGGCGAGTTATCCGGTCCGGTACGGGAGATTCTCCGAGATTAAAACACCGGAATACCTCTTTGAGTTTAATTTAAACGGTGAAATCAAGACCATTCGCGGTCTCACCCGCAATTGGCCCCATCCTGCCGAATGGCTGAAGCGGACCGATGCCAATGATTGGGTGTTTTATTCGGCCGGGGGGTACAAGGGGGTTTTTGACTTACTCGGCGAATACTATCTACCGTGTCTTTGCTACCCGAGCAATTCGGTCTGGAAATATAATCCTTTTACCGACCCCAATATTCAAAAGGCACTGACGGCGTGGTCGCAGTTGCGGGTAAATCTTTCCACGGTGATTACCAATGGTATTCCTGCGAAAATAAAGGATTTTTTGTCTCTTATTTCCCGGCACGATGCGAACGCCCTGCGCATGAAAGCAGAAAAACTGCATCGGATCATTGGCGGAGAAGTTTCCGTCCTTCCTCCGGATACCCGCCATGTTGATTATGAGGTGATTCCTTTAATGATAACCGATGGATGCCTATATCATTGCGACTTCTGCTGCATAAAGTCCCGGCAAAGTTTTCAATCCCGGTCCAAAGACAATGTTCTGCAGCAGATTCGACAGTTACGGACCTTTTATGGTGCCAATCTGGGCAACTATAACGCCGTCTTTCTGGGGAATCATGATGCACTTGGGGCCAAACCGGAAGACATCTGCATGGCAGCCAGCGAAGCCTATGAGGCCTTTGGTTTCGAGAAGTCACGCCTCAAAAACCCGACCCTCTTTTTGTTTGGGAGTGTGGATTCCTTGCTTAACGCCGGAAATAATCTGTTGGATGCACTCAACCAAACGCCGATGTATACCTATGTCAACATCGGGTTTGAATCTGCGGACGCCGCTACCCTTTCACGCATTAATAAACCGCTGGATGTCCATAAAATTGAAGATGCATTCCAGATGATGCTCGCGGTTAATCGAAGCTATCTTAATATCGAAATCACGGCCAACTTCCTCCTCGGAGACTGGTTTCCGAATGACCATTATGGGTCGATTATCGAATTGGTTCGCAACCGGCTCGATCGATCATACAGCAAGGGCGCCATTTATTTATCGCCTTTGAATACAAGCTGTGACAATCGCGAGCTGTTGCGCCGTTTTGTTGAAATCAAAATTCTGAGTCGGCTGCCCACCTATATCTATTTGATTCAACGGTTGTAGGGCAAAACATTGCCGAGTAGGCTTCGAGACGGAAACTCCCTTTCGATTTGCCGCTTACGAGTGACAACGTTCGCTTTCTCACAGATTGCAAAACCTGATCTTGCATCATCGATGTTTCTTGGGGGTTTAAATGAAGCTGTTATTGTTTAGCGATATTCACTCTGACACGCGTGTGGCATCGAACTTAGTCGAACGGTCCGAGGATGTTGATGTGGTCGTCGGGGCCGGCGATTACTGCATTGCCCGCAGAGGATTGGATCAAATCATACGGGCTTTGCGAAAGATAAAAAAACCGACGGTGCTTGTCCCGGGGAACAGTGAATCTGAAAAAGAGCTCGATGATGTTTGTCTTTCATGGGAAAACGCAACTGTCCTTCATGGCAGACAGGTAGAAATTGATGGTACGCTATTCTACGGAATCGGTGGGGGTATACCAGTAACTCCATTCGGTTCGTGGAGCTATGATTTCAGCGAAGATGAAGCTTCAGAATTGCTGCGAGATTGCCCGGCAGGTGCTGTTCTGGTAAGCCATTCTCCGCCCAAAGGGGCTCTGGATCTATCTTCGGATGGCAGGCGTTTGGGCAGTGAAGCGGTCAGAGACGTGATCAAAAATAAGAAACCCATTCTGGTGGTCTGTGGCCATATCCACGGAGGTGCCGGTCAAATCGATCGTATCGGTCAAACAACAATTATCAATGCGGGCCCGAGAGGCGTGGTATGGGATTTATAAATAGTACCCTAATGATTTTATTTCTACTTAACAGATTGATAGTTGTAGCTTGTTTTCACGCCTAAAATGCATATCGCTGCCAGCGCCATGATAAGACCTCCCGTCAGGAAAGCTAACTGATACCCGCCCGTGTGATCGAAAATGAGACCGCTGATGTATGGTCCGGCTGCAGAACCAATGCCCCAGCCGATCATCAGGAATCCCATTATGGTGCCGACGTTGTTTAATCCGAAAACATCGCTCACCATAGCGATCACCGGCGGATCGATGCCGCCATAAGCCAGGCCATAAATCACAGCGAAAACATAAAACATCCACAGCGAATCAGCTTTTACAAGCCACAACATCATTAGTGCATGGATCAACGCAAAAGCAACGGCGATTGTTTTTCTGTCTACAACGTCTGCAACGAAGCCGGTCACCAGTCGGGATGGAATCGAAGCAGCGGTCAATATGCTCAAAATTGTTGCAGCCCGAGTCGGTTCTACGCCGATGTCTTCGATTCCGGGAACGATATGGCTCATGACCATATGCAGGCAGAAAGCATAGCAAAACCAGATCAAAAAAAACAATCGAAAGTTTCCGGTCCCTGCAGCCTCTCGAAGAGAAAATCCTCCAACTGCTGGTGCCTGCGGCAACTCGGCTGTCTCCGAAGTAAATTCACCGTAAATTTTTGCCCCAATCTCTGACGGATCAGTCTTGAGCAATAGCGCAGCAGGTTTGATGACACACCATGCAATGATGCCGATAATCAGGTAGGCACTGCGCCAGTGATACACCGCGATCATCCAGGCACTGACCGGAGCCATAATAACAGTACCGATACTAGATCCGGCACCTATTATGCCAAGAGCGGCAGCCCTTTTTTTGAAAAACCAGCGGGAGCCAGTGGACATAACGATGATATACATTGCTCCCGTTCCCAGCGAAAGCAGGACGCTGTATGTAAGATAGAGTTGCCACGGGGATTCAATTCGCGAGGTCATAATGAGACTCAGTCCACTGATAGCTCCCATTATAATTACGACGAGTTTGGGCCCATATTTGTCAGAAACACGGCCTCCCCAGATAGAAAAAACTCCGACAAAGAGCAGATACAGAGAAAAGAGGCTGGAGGTTGTGGCCCGGCTCCAGGAAAATTCCTGCTGCAAGGATGTGAAGAAAACGCCGAAGGAGAAACATATCCCGAAGGAAGTGGCGAGAAGAAGTGCACCGGCAGCAACGATTACCCACCCATAAAAGAAGCTGTTTCGAAAGAAAGGGCCTTTTTTGTTACCGATGTTATCATTGGCGCTCATCATATAAATTCTGGCATTTTTATATATTGAGAGGGTCTTTTCAGAAGACAAGTCGAAATGGATTATAAAAACTCCGTTTCTCAATAAAGGATCAGGGTATTATTTGTTTCTAATCCCATATCGGGTCTGAAATAAGATAAGCGCTTATCTGTCGAAACTTTGAAGGGGCCGCAGCAAGCTTATGAGTACAAAGCCGGCCACGGCCAGTCCGGTAAGCACGAGAAAAACAAACTGGTAACTTCCGGTCACGTCAAAGGTGCGTCCGGCCAGTAAAGGGCCGACCGCACCGCCTACCGTGCCACTGGCCAAAACTATGCCGAAGAGCAGCCCGTGCGAACCGGTACCGAACAGCTCGGCCACCAGGGGAGACACCACCGTGAAGAAGCCGCCGTGGGCAAAACCGTAGATCACGGCAAAGAGAAACAGCATCCAAGCCTCTTTGGCCACCTGCAGCCAGAGAAGGCCGCAGAGCAGCAAGATAAAGCAAGTAATCAGGGAGCGCTTTCCGCCTATTTTGTCGTTCCAAGTGCCCATCACAATTCGGCCCAGCATGCTTATGCCCCCGATCGTCGAGAGGACCCCTGCTGCAGTTGCAGGGGGCAGGCCGAGGTCCGTTGCGTGCGGCACGATGTGCACAATCATTGTCAGCAAGCAGAAGAATATGGCGAACTCCGCAACGCATATTGTCCAGAATTGCTTGCTACGGACGGCCGCTTTCAGAGGTACGCCCTGGTCCTCGGATCCAATCCCTGCGTGGCTGTGTTTATTGCTGCCGCCATCGGGCAGCAGACCTACTCCCTGTGGGTCCCGACGCAGCACTTGGGCCACAGCCACGAGTATCACCAGGGCCACCGTGCCGATAATAAGGTAGGAGCTGCGCCAACCGTAGGCCGCAATGAGTGCCGTCGTAATCAGCGGCACCAGCAGCTGGCCGAATCCCGTGCCGACCTTAACGATGCCGGACATCATGCCTCGGCGTCTCACAAACCAGCGCGCTACCGTTGACAGCGTGATAACGTCATGGGTACTGAAACCGATACCCACCAGCACCCCGTACAGCAGGTAGAGCTGCCATATCGCCTGCAGCCGGGACATGAGCAGATAGCCAAGCCCTAAAGAAATTCCGGCCACCCAGATAATGACCCTTGGGCCAATCCTGTCGTTGAGTCTGCCGGCAAGGATTCCGACCGCCCCCATGATCAGGAAAGCCAGTGACGATGCACCCGATATCGTTGCTCGCGACCAGCCGAACTCGACCTGGAGCTCCTTGAAGAAAACGCCGTAAGTGAACATCGCACCAATGCAGATCGCCTGGATGACGAAACCGGCCGCCACGATATTGTAGCCATAGAAATACCTTGCTTTCACGTTTCCTCCGGGTAAGATGGTCGTTGATTGGTTCGCTTCCCTCCAAGCCCCGCCTTATTCGACGGTAGCAATAGGAGCTATCTCAGGGAGCGGGGCAATTTTTGCGACGACAAGATGCCGGATGATCACCTGCTCTGTCGAGCAGCGGCAACTGCCTTACAATTTGTTGCCTGCTGATGACAATCGTCACTATCCCGACAACCGACACCGCAGTTTGCCTTTCCAGGCGGCAGCAGCCCCCTGCCATTTAAACGCAGCGGGGCGATCATCTTGTCGTGCAAAAAATACCCCGCTCCCTGATTAATTCGAAACAAATATTTTCTTTACCGGGAAGCCCCACCCTTCATGGCGGGGAGCTTCACTTCTTTTATGCATTAACTCCAACCATGCAGCCGCTATGCAATAAATGATAAAAACCCTGTTTCTCAGGCTCAGAGAGGGGGATTTATGTTTTACGGTAAATTTTGAGCGCAGAGATGGGTCAGAATTCAACGGGCTGTTGCCCAAATAAATTTGGAAAACAGCCCGTCGAGATGTGCGCCCCATTTTACCAAACCAAAACCAGGCAATTTTAGGCATAACGATCTGGCTGACGTTTCAACTCTTCGAGAAAGTCATCAATGAGGCGCTCTTGGTCGTATTCGGGTTTCCAGTTCCATTCCTCTCTGGCAAACCGATCATCTATGGGCAGCAGTAATTTTTCAATAACGTTGAGAAGTTCCATATCCGGTTCAAACCGAATTTGAGCAGCGGGGATTCTTTTCTTAACCATGTCGACAAGTTCCTGAGCGCTGGCTATGGGGGTGACACCGGCAATTATATAATTTACCATCTTGATGTTTGCAAAGGGGGCATCAGCCAATTTGACCATAGCGAGGGCTGCGTCTTTGAAGTACATTACCGGGCATTTAGTTTCGGGGGCTACCTGAATGGTAAAAGGATTTCCCTTAGCGCTTTCTTCGATGACCCATGAGGTATATTGGACGACACCGGGGGTTTTAACACCGGGTCCCACGATAGCAGGGTAACGAACGCTCCTGAAATCCAGGCCATATTTGCGTCTGTAGAAAAGACCCATATGTTCGCAAAATACTTTGGTAGCGCCATAGAAAAGCTGGGGGCGCTGCAACGTATAATCATCTAAAGTGTCTTGTTTGAGGTCATAGCCGTAAGTTGCAATGGTGCTGGAAAACAAAACCTGAGGGATGTCAAATAATTTTGCCGATTCCAGAACGTGAAAGGTTCCCAGGGCGTTGGACCGCAACGCGGCTGCAGGATCAGCGTCTGACGGGACGGACAGCATTCCTCCAAGGTGATAAATGACTTTGGGCCTGAAAGTTTTGACCGCATTCAACACGTGGCTGAAATTTCCAAGATCTCCCCGAATCACTTCAACTTGGTCTCCAAGATTACGTAGCAACCGGGTTGACGGATTGATATCAAAAGCTACGAGATTCTTCTCGCCCCTTTCCAACAGAATCCGTATCACCTGGGCTCCGATAAAACCGGTGCCTCCTGTAATAAGTATGCTCATAACTTCTTCTTACCTTTCCATAAAATGAGTGTAACTACGTTTGGGATGCTGAACTATGGCAAATGAGGAACCATGTGTCAATGATGAATACGTCGCCCAAGCGAATAGTCGTCAAAGAGGGATTGAAATAGAAAGCCAGTTTTCTGTTGACCTGTAGGCGAGATGGCGGAGAGGGCCGGAATTGAACCAGCGCAAACTCAGGATTTCACCCTGATGCTCTACCTCGCTGAGCTACCTCTCCAAACGATTCTGGCGGGGCAGTGAGGTTGATGGAAAAGGGAGAGCCGTTTGAGGCCCTCCCCTATCTGAATTAACTGTAAATACCCAGTTCGACTAAGAAGTCGTATACCCCCGACTGCTCAAGCCGAATCCTGATGAACTCGGCAATGGTCGGCTGGAAAGGCCGTCTTATCAGATGCATTCCCGTTTCTCCCGGCAGTCGAGATCCTTTCTTGTTATTGCACTCCTGGCAGCACGTTACACAATTCTCCCAATCGGTTTTGCCACCTTTTGACTGTGGAATCACGTGGTCAATCGTGAACGGTTTTTCTTTTGCCCCACAGTAGGCGCAAGTAAATCGGTCACGGATCAGGACATTCTTTTTGCTGAAGGGTACTTTGCTGCGATAAACACTTCGCACAATTTTTATCAGCGCAAGAACCGCGGGGACCGGAAACACCTTTCCGACGCCCCGGATAGTTCTATCCGAGTACTTCAGGACGACTACCTTATCGGCGATAACCAGGCATATGGCCTTTTTCCAGTCAACAAGCCGAAGAAAGGTGTAGTCACCGTTTAGCAGAATGCATGCAGTGTTCATTTTTCCATGTCCTTTTCTTTGGTGGTTCTGCCGGGAATCGAACCTGGGTCACACGCTTATAAGGCATGCGCTCTGCCACTGAGCTACAGAACCCCTCCAAAATGATTCTTTATGGGGTGAGGGAGAGGAATCGAACCGCTACCAATCAGGGCCGCAACCTGGTGCTCTGCCGGTTAAGCTACCCCCACCATAATTGCTTGATTCTCCAATTAATACAGCTATCACCCTGTGATTGGATATCGACACCAAGCTTCCCGCTTTATTTGTAGTGAATCCTTATCGGAATCGAACGAATGGTATCAGTCGGGTGTGCTGCCGTCTGAGCGGATGACCCAAAATTTGCCCAAAAAAAACCCCTCGCAGTATGATTAAATACCGAAAGGGGCTTTAATATACACACTGAAAGAAAATTGCGTTCTACATAGGCTCTTCTCCTTTCGGTAAATCAAAACAATGTATACCGTTCAAATTTTGGGTACAAAAGAGCATCCAATTAACTGGAATCAATGTTTCCGCGTAATTATTACTTTCGCTAAATATTTGTCGATGTTTCAGAAACCAACGCATTTTTCGGTTTACTCACCTTCTTTTAATAAAAAAACCCTTTCAGCATGAAAACTGAAAGGGTTTTGATTTCACGCTGAAAATTGATTATCTGATCGAGGTTTTATCCTCTTTATAAAGTCGCCACAAATGCTGGCTGAAGAATTTTGTTTGAATTTTTTTTAGACGATTTGCGATCAAATTTTTATCCCTCAAAATTTTTGGGGAGTATACAATATAGGATGGAAATAGGCAAGTAAAATATTAAAAATTGAATTGATAGAGACTGCTGAACTTCAGCATCCAATGGTCTACTCATTTAGCAGCCAACCATATGCTTTGGTAAAGCCTATCAGCGAGAAGGTCGGCTGATTGGCTATTTCGGGGTAAGTATAGTATTCAAACATTATACGATAACTTCTTTTCATGATCTCAATTAACTTACTATTTTTCATTACATATTCTGTTAAACAATATGATTCACACGTTCGGGAAGCCGTACTAAGCGTCAACGCTTTATTTTTGTCGATGCTATAAGAAAAGTGCTCGGAATCGATAATATTTTTTGATTTTAAAGTCAGTTGTATCATTCCGCTGCCGAGGTCAGATTCGGTCACCCATAGCGAACTCACACCATCTTTTGCAAAAGTTCCAATCTTTTTAGTTTTCTTTTCTGTCGCCGGGTCAGTTTCTTCCGCACATACCCATTCACCGAACCTCATTTTTTCAGCAAAACAAAAATTGGCGGAAATCGGCATTAAAAATAATATAACTATAAATAAGTGAAACAAAAACCGTTTAATAAAAAGCCTTTTCATAATGACACCCCTTCACTTATTTATCAAGCCTGCCCCTAATGTTAGATTGATTCGATATATTTTGCAAGAAAGAAAGGAGAAAGAAGGGGTGACGTCTTAACGGGTTGTTGCCCGAACAGCTTCAAACTTTATCCCGCTCGGGCGGGACGAAGCGCGTTGGAGCCAAAGATCGCAAAATGGCTTCGAAAAGGGTTTTGAAACCGTTTTTTTTGGCATTTAGCAGATCAGATCCTTGGTTATCTCTTGAACGGAGGTGCAGCCGCAAAGCCTCATGGCCAATTCGAAATCTCTGCGCAGGATATCCAGGACATGTTTGGCACCCTGTTCCCCATCGAGAGCCAACCCCCAAATTATGGGTCTTCCTACCCCTACTGCTTTGGCGCCCAATGCAATCGCTTTAACCACATCGGTACCTCTGCGAATACCGCCATCAATCAGCACTTCGATTTTGCCATCTACGGCCTCAGCGATTTCGGGTAAGGCCTCGATGGTAGCGGGGACTGTATCGAGCTGGCGAGCCCCGTGGTTGGATACAATTACGCCGGCAGCGCCATGGTCGATGGCGAGGCGGGCATCTTCCGGATGCAGCACCCCCTTGAGAAGCACGGGGATTTTTGCCTTTGAGCAAAGCCAGTCCACATCCTTCCAAGAAAGGGTTGGATCAAATTGCCAGGCTACATAAGCTGCCAAGCCGGAATCGGCTTTCTCTTTTGGGAATTGTTCTCTTCCTGCCGGCATGAGGTTTTTAATGGAAAGGCCTTTTGGCAAGCGAAAGCGATTCTTAATGTCACGTTCGCGGCGCCCCCAGATTTGAGCATCAACCGTCAAAGCGATGGCCCTGCAACCGGATGATTCGGCACGCTGTACCAACGACAGCGTTGCTTCACGATCTTTGTAGACATAAAGTTGAAACCATACCGTGCCGGTGGCCTCCGGCATGACTTCTTCGATCGAGCTGGTGGACAGGGTACTGAGTATCATAATGGTGCCGGCCTTACCGGCTGCCCTGGCGGTTGCAATTTCACCTTCAGGATGCGCCATGCGATGGAAGGCTGTGGGAGCAACCAGCAGCGGCATGGTGATCGTTTGCCCCAGCACCGTGGTGGTAATATCCCATTTACTGATATCAGTTAGCACGCGGGGTTTTAATTTAATCCTCTCGTAGGCGGCGTGATTTTCGTGCAGCGTTATTTCATCATTGGCGCCACTGGCGTAATAATCATATGCGACTTTCGGCAGTTTTTTACGTGCGGCAGCCTCATAGTCAAAAACACTCACAAGATCTCTCTTATCCATTATTTCTATACGCTCCCTTCTTAGAATTAAAGAGATTCTCTTTTATGGCAGATCAGGGCAACCGTCCGTCAAGCATTGATTCAGATAACATATTGTTTTACAGCATTATAACGTGTATTGATATAAGGACTTCTATTCCTATACAAAAATACGTTTCTAATATAACTGAGGGGTCGGGGAGTTTTTTGACCCTGTGCCTCCAGTCTTTGTTTTTCTAAGCAATTTGGCAGCAGGGGATACTTGCCCCCTGCGCATTCCACCTTCGGTGGCTGCGGTCTCCCCCGCTGCCAAATTGCAGAAAAACAAAAGACTTACGACAATGGATCCGAAAAACTCCCCGACCCCTCAATATAACTACGATATCCCAGGTTGCAATCAGTGAGCAGGCTTATCGGGTATTGATATGACCCGCACGCTTGGCATAACTGACCAGCAGGTGCTGCGGACTGTGACCGGTTCGCTTCCCCGCAATCACTGCCTTTTTTTTAAGGGAAGCTATCTGAAATAGATATTTTTCTTTCCGGGAAACCCCGCCCTTCAGGGCGGAAAGCTTCGCATGCGGGAAAGAGGTAAACGGAGAAGTTCCGGTTCACAAGGGATGAACACGCTGCACGAGCGGTGACCGAGAAGTATGCAGCAGGCTGTGAGAGGATTGATGATTTCACCTTTTACCTATCAGCTGGCAACGTCGATTAAATATGGCAGCGGCCATGCATCAAAGATCGGTGAAGCGCTCCGGTTAATCTGCGATGAAAAAAAGATTGTCATGATCGGCGACCCAGGCGTGATAAATATCGGTATCACGGACACCGTAACGGCTTCACTCAAAAGGCACGGTTTCACCATTTCTCTTTTCAGTGACCTCAGCGGCGAAGCTTCTGCAAAATCTATCGATGCTGCGGCCGATTTGATACGAACCGCCAGACCAGCAGCTGTCATTGGCCTGGGCGGCGGTACTGCTCTTGACGTCGCCAAATTCGCTGCCGCATTGGCGCCTGTAAAACAGCGGGCGGAACATTATGCGCTTGCGGCCAACCAGCTACCCCGGCGGAATGCAAAACTGATCTTGGTTCCCACCACTGCAGGTACCGGTGCTGAGGTGACACGCACCGCAGTGTTTACCAATGCTGAGCATCGCAAGGTCTGGGCCTGGGGAGAAGAATTAGCTTCCGATCTCGTGATCATCGATCCACAACTAACCCTGTCTCTGCCGGGTCCGCTTACTGCCGCCACTGCCCTGGATGCCATGGTGCATGCCATCGAGGCCTGTACCCATAAAAACAGCAATCCGATTGTCCGTTCATTTGGTCTGCATGCCATCAGGCTGGTAGCTCAAAATCTCGGGCAAGCCCTTGATAAGCCACGGGATGTGGATGTCCGAGGAAAGCTTCTCGTTGCCGCTACTTTAGCAGGGATGGCATTAGACGGCGCCGGTGCGGGCATCGCGCACAGCATCGGCCATGCCTTGGGAAGTGTTGCCAGTATTCATCACGGCAGAGCAGTGGCGTTGGCACTCGATGCGGTTTTTTCGGAAAACCTAAACGCCGCCGTAGAAATCCATGCCGATATTGCGCTGGCATTAGGAGTTCGGCACGGCGGTGAGCCCCAGGTGGTTCTGGCCGAGAAGGGTGCACAGGCATACCGTGATTTTATCAAACGCTCAGGTATCGAAGCATCGCTCAAGCCGAACGGACTCTCGGAGGATGTTCTGGACCGGCTGGTTGAGGTTGCTCTTTCGGAAGAGAATAAACCGATGTGCCACAACAACTGTTACCAGGCCAGCGAGGCTGATATCCATAGGTTTTTTCAGCGGCTGTTGTCCAGGTGAGAGCGATTTACAGGAGCGTAATATGAAAATCACATCCATTGAAATAAAACATTATATCATGCCGCTGGACCCGCCGTTCAAAGCAGCCTGGGATCCTTTACCCCGGGACAAGTTCGGAACCACCATCGTACAAGTGAAAACGGATGAAGGCATAACCGGGATCGGTTCCGGCGATGCGATGGTGGGGTTTCGCGGGCACGAACACCTTTTTATCGGCCATGATCCATTTGATATCGAACGGCATTGGCAGATTCTGGATAATATCGACTTTCATTATGGTCGCTGCTGGCCTTTGGATATGGCACTTTGGGATCTCATGGGGAAAGCAAAAGGTCAACCCGTTGCAAAATTATTGGGCGCCCGCAATTTGAAAATTTTGGCCTATGCCTCCACCGGAGAGATGATATCATCGGGTGAACGGGCGGAGCGGGCTCAGATGCTGGTGGCGCAGGGTTTCAAGGCCGTCAAAATCAGGTTTCACCACAGAGATCCCCGGGATGATCTTAAAATAGTGGCGGCTGTCCGCAAGGCGGTTGGCGATAGGTTGGATATCATGGTGGATGCCAACCAGGGGTGGAGAATGCCCTGGGATACAGGATCTTCGTGGGATATAGAGCGCGCTCACCGGGTTTCAAAAGAGCTAGTGGATCTGGACGGTTTTTGGCTCGAAGAGCCGCTGCCCCATCATGACTTCAGGGGCTTGGCTAAACTTCGAAAGTTGTCAGAAATACGCATTGCCGGCGGGGAGATGAACCGGCGCTGGCATGATTTCCGCGAGATGAACAGGCTGCGATCACTTGATGTGTATCAGCCGGATGCGGTATTGGCCGGTGGTATTACCATGGTCAAGAAGATTGCCGAGTGGGTTCAGACCGGTGGGGCTTGGTTCAGCCCGCACACCTGGAGCAACGGCATCGGGCTGTTTGCCAATTTGCATCTGGCCTGCGCCGTGAGTCAATGCCCCTATTTAGAACTTCCCTTCGATCCACCGGCGTGGACAACAGAGCGACGGGACTACATGTTGCAATCCGAAGATCGTCTGATGATCGATGATGAGGGGTATCTCCAGGTTCCGGAAAAACCGGGGTTTGGCTTCGAACTCGATGAAACAGCGCTATCACAATACCAAGTCGATCACCACTATGTTGGAGACTAGACCATGGAAAGCATAAGACTGGAAGCATATCTCCGGACGCGCGTTGTATACGTGAAATACTGAATCAGCTCTTTTCATCCGCCCCCCTATATTTTGAGATTCTTTTCTTTACTTATGACCTCCCGTTATATTATCTATAGTCCAATATCGGTTACCATCCCGCACTGCGTTAATTGTGAGGTTTTTATGAAATTGAAGGGAAACACCATTACCCTCAACGGGCCAGAAGAAAAAATCCACCTCGAGAGAAACTCCCACGGCATCCCCGTCATCGCCGCAAAATGTCATGCTGACCTTGCATACGGACTCGGCTGGATCCACGCTCATGACCGGCAAATTCAATCGCTGTTGATGAAAACCCTGTTCAAAGGTCAGGCTGCCGAGAAATTAAAGGGAGAGGATGCACTGATCGAAATAGACAAGTATATGCGTCGAATGAATTTTCTGCCGGATCCTGATCAACAAATTAAAAAACTGACACCGGAAACAAATGATCAGCTGACCGCATATGCTAAAGGATTTAACGATTACTTATTGAACAACAAAACCGTTTATGAGCTCAGGCTCATCGGCTACACACCGGAGCCCTGGGAGATCTTAGATTGTCTGCTCGTCGGCAAGGTTTTCGGATTTATCGGTCTGGCAGATGCCCAGGGAAGCATGGAAAAATTTTTAGTTCAAATGATACAAAATGATGTGAATGCGCCCAGAATAAAAGAGCTCTTTCCCTATCTGACCGAAGACATCGACAGCAATCTCATAAAAAAGATATTGCTCGATCCCCCCATGGTTCCCGAGGCTCGAAAATGGCTAGGTGCACTGCCGAAATTGATTGCCAGCAACAGCTGGGCAGTTTCGGGAACTCTTACCGAATCCGGCAAACCAATCCTTTGCGGCGACCCCCACCTGGAAGTCAACCGGCTACCTGCCATCTGGCAGGAAATTGTGATGACCCTGCCGGATAATAAACTGATGGGGGCCAGTATTCCCGGTTTGCCCGGCCTCATTCTCGGCCGGACAAACGATCTTGCCTGGAGTGCTACCTATTCGTTTATGGATATGCTCGATTACCGGATTGAACACTGCCGTGACGGTAAGTATCGCAGAAATGACGGCTGGAAACCGTTCGTGGTCCGCAGAGAAATCATCAACGTTAAAAACAGCAACCCTGTTGAACTGGATATATTTGAAAACGAGCACGGGGTGCTTGAAGGCACCCCCGATAAAGAAGGATACTACTTGGTGTTAAACTGGTCGGCCAAAGAAAACTGCGGGGCCGATGACGTCCATGCCCTTTTGGCTATGGCGGACGTCAAAACCGTAAAAGAGGCCATGGATCACTTCAAACGATTGGATGCGCCTTCATTTAACTGGGTGATTGCAGATTCGCAGGGCAACATCGGCTATCAGATGAGCGGACGGTGTTTTGACCGGCCCGACGGCGTCAGCGGCCTTTTGCCGCTTCCCGGGTGGGAGGAACGTTACGATTATACCGGCTATATTGCGAAAGATAAACTGCCTGCAAGCGATAACCCTGCTGAGGGAATCATTGTGACCGCCAATCAGGATTTAAACCACCTCGGCCAGGCAAACCCCATCAATCTCCCCATGGGAACATACCGGGCAGATAGAATCAGACAGCTGCTCACCGGGAAAGCAGAGTTAAGTGTTGACGACATGAAACACATCCAGTTTGATTTGTATTCCCTGCAGGCTGAACGATTGATGGAAATGATCCGGCCGCTGTTGCCGGATACCGAAAATGGCATAATCCTCAAGCGCTGGGACCTGAGGTATGACGGAGGTTCAAAAGGTGCCATGCTATTTGAATCGGTTTATTTGGCCCTCATAAAAGTGGTGTTCGGTGATGGTGGAATTGGCCGCGATGTCGTTTCTTATATTCTGAAACAGACGAGTTTATTTAATGACTACTACGCAAATTTCGACAATATTTTATTTCAGCCCGAATCTGCCTGGTTCAAGGGAGAACAAAAGGAAAGCCTTTTTAAACGGGCAATCGCGGAGGGATTAAGCGTGCAGGCCGTGCCATACGGGAAAACCAGAAAAATTATGCTTAGCCACATCCTGTTCGGCGGTAAGATTCCCAGCTTTGTCGGTTATGATCGCGGCCCCATGGAGTTACCCGGCTCGCGGGCCACGATACCCCAGGGTCAAATATTCAATAGTGTCGGCCGGACGACCACCTTCAGCCCGTCATACCGGTTTATTGCTGATATGGGTACCGAAGAAATGCACACCAATTTGGCCGGGGGACCGACAGACAGGCGATTTTCCAAGTGGTACAAAAATGATTTGAAAAACTGGCTGGACGGAAATTATAAAGTGCTAAAATAACCGGCGACATTCCGGTTATAGAAACGTGTGTTAATTTATATGAATTGAAATCGTCAGAGTCATCGTATAGCAGCTATTTTTAGGGCTGCAAATCGTCTTGTATGACAAAGAAAATAACAGGGAGTCACTATGGAAAAGGTTGCCTATCCGAACCTCTTTAAACGAATTAATTTGAATGGGCTGAAATTGAAGAACCGTATCACCATGGCACCGCTGTATCTGGGCTATGCCGCAGCCACCGGGAAGGTATCGCCATTACTGCTTCACCACTATGGACAAATGGCAAAAAGCGGCGCCGCCCTGATCGTGGTGGAAAATGCCAGCATCACACCGGGGGGCGCAGGGTCTCCCCGAACTATCCGTTGTGATCACCAGCGCTACTTGCCAGGCCTTGAGAAGCTCGCGCAATCGATAACGGTGCACAAGGCACGTGCCGGTCTCCAGATTAATCACGCCGGACGTTATGCTCATGTGTCCGAACCGGTAGCACCATCGGCCGTTTCCGTTTTCAATCGGATGCCCCGGGAGCTCACGAAAAAGGAAATCGTCAGTATCCAGAAGCAATTTGCAAATGCTGCCGCCAGAGTCAAAGCCGCCGGCTTCGATTTGGTAGAACTTCACGGCGGAACAGGTTATCTTCTTGCCCAGTTTGTATCCCCCCGAACAAATAAGCGGTCCGACATTTATGGTGGCTCGCTTGCCGATCGTATTCGCTTTCCGCTGGAGGTGCTGAAACGAACCAAAGACAGGGTCGGGGATTTTACAGTCGGATACCGTTTTTTGGCGGATGAGTGGTTGCCGGACGGCTTGCATCCGGCGGAAGCGGTGACCCTGGCCAAAGCGCTGGAAGACAACGGCGTCACTTATCTTTCGGTCATGGCCGGGACATACGAATCATTTTATCTCCCGGAAGTCGTCAAAAAATCCCAAAAGCCCGGTTACATGGTTCCACAGGCCGCTGCTATCAAGAAGCACGTGCGCGTTCCAGTGATCACGGCCGGACGCATTTCAACTACAGCGAGAGCGGAAGCAATATTGAAAGAGAAAAAGGCGGATATTATAGGTCTGGCCCGTATGTTAGGGGTCGATCCGGAGTGGCCCCAAAAAGCCCGAAAGGGCCGGGATAAAGCCATTTTGAAATGCAGCCCCAAGTGTGATGCCTGCATGCAGTTAGTGATGAAAGGACAACCGGCATTTTGTCCACGGTGGTCCAGGGGAAGGCGCGAAACGTATCGGGCTCTATTTCGGTGATCGTTATTTAAAAACAAGTGGTTGAGATCTCCATGTTTGACCGGCCGGCTTTCCCGCAAGCGCTGCCGTTTAAGTCAAGCCCAACAAAATTATTTGAGGGATCGGGGTGTTTTTTTGACCCTGTACCTCCAGTCTTTGTTTTTCTAAGCAATTTGGCAGCAGGGGATACTTGTTTCCTGCGCATTCCACCTTCGGTGGCTGAGATCTCCCCCACTGCCAAATTGAAGAAAAACAAAAGACTTACGACAATGGATTAAAAAAACACCCCGACCCCTCAATTATCTAAAAAGACAAAACATGGGAGAATTAAGGATGCTTGACATCGTAAAACGTTTTTTCAGCAAAACAACAGCGGATGCTACGCAAGATGCAAACCGGAATACGGAGCACGACGTGCGCATAGCTGCCTGTGCCCTTTTTCTGGAAATGGCCCGCATAGACGAAACATTTACCGAAACGGAGATGGACACAATTTTATCTATTATGAAAGAAAAATACGGTTTACCACAGGAGCACGCCGACGCCCTGATTGCAGAGGCTGACAAAGAATTGGCGGAAAGTGTAGATCTCTGGCAATTTGCCAAACGGATTAATGATAATTATTCAACAGACGAAAAAATCGAGGTCATCGAAACGCTGTGGCGAATGGTCTATATAGACGGGAAAATGGACGAGCACGAACACTACCTGATGAACAAGCTTAAAAATCTACTGCGTCTTTCACACAACCAACTGATTGATGCCAAACTCAAGGTCCTTCATTCGGACTGATTTCTGTGGCACGTAAAATAATTGCAAATGAAAGCACGAACTCCCCCCATGCTTTCCAAATCCCGCTTTCTGGCCGGATTGCAGTGTCCGCTGCGGTTGTGGTATCAGTGCTACGAGCCGCAGCTGGCTACCGAGATCTCCCCTGCCCAGCAGGCCATCTTTGATACCGGTCATGAAGTGGGGAGACTGGCCACAAAACTTTACCCCAAAGGCGTTCATATCGAAGAAGAATACTTTCGCCATGACCAGGCGGTCAGGTCCACTGTGGCAGCCATGGGCACCCCGGATGTGAGAGCCATATACGAAGCAGCTTTTGTTTACGATGGTGTCCGCATTCGGGTAGATATCCTTCAGAAATTGGATAACGGAAAATGGAATTTGATAGAAGTCAAGTCATCCACCAATGTCAAAGATGTCCATTTGCCCGATGTTGCGGTTCAAGATTACGTTTTGCACGGATGCGGGCTGTCGATTGAACAGGCCGGTATCCTGCATCTTGATAAACAGTATGTGTATGAGGGCAGCCATCTGGATCTTGAACGCTTATTTTCCTTTACCGATCTGACCGATAAACTCTTTGTTCAAATTGGATTGGTGCCGTCACAATTGAATGATTTCAAAGAGATGCTGGCTGACAACAAGGCGCCTTCAATACCTCCCGACAGACATTGCATGAATCCATATCCGTGTGAGTTCTGGGATCATTGCACCCGAAAGATGCCCGAATTCTGGGTGATTGGCCTAAGCGGCATCGGGCAGAACAGGTTGTGCGAACTGGCTGATATGGATGTTCAGGATATCCGCGATATTCCCGCGTCTTTTCCGCTCACTCAATTTCAAAAGCGTATCAGATCATGTGCCATCAATCAGGAGGAATACGTTTAACCGGATCTTGAATCCGAGCTGAATGATGCGCAATACCCGATTCACTTTCTGGATTTTGAAACTTTTGGTTCCGCAGTTCCGCTTTACGAAGGCACCCGGCCCTATCAGGCCATTCCATTTCAGTGGTCCAATCACATCCTGACAGCCGACGGCAACATTGATCACCGGGAATATCTTTGTAATGAAGACAAGGACCCCAGGGAAGAATTTGCGCGCGCACTCCTGGAAACTCTGGGAAACAAAGGATCAATATTTATTTACACAACCTATGAACGGGGCATAATAATAGAGCTGGCCGATTACCTGCCCAAATTCCGCCAACAGTTAAACGCGATCCCCAAAAGGTTCAAAGATTTGTATGCGATCATAAAACGTCATTTTTACCATCCGAAATTTTATGGTTCCTTTTCACTCAAAGCCGTGCTTCCAGCCCTGGTGCCCGAAATGAGTTATGAGGGCCTGGCCATCCAGGAAGGCGGCCAAGCCGCCCTTGAATATCTGAAAATGATTGATCCGGCAACAGGCGCAGAGGAGAAAGAGAAAATTAAAAACGATTTGGTGATTTACTGTGGTCAAGATACCCTTGCCATGGTGAAAATACGAGAAGAACTGCTTAAAAGGTAAGACCTAACCATATCTTTAGAAATTATCACAACGGTATCGGCAGGACTGTTGCTTGACCCCGGCGAGTGACCTTATGGATAGTCATGTTTCTGTGAATGGTGTCAGGATTGCATATACGCTGGCCGGTCGTGGAAAGCCGCTTCTATTCTTGCACGGCTGGATGTGTAACCGGCAGTTTTGGAACAAGCAGGTTGAATTCTTCTCGCAGAATCACCAGATCCTGACCATAGACTTCCGCGGGCAGGGAGGATCTGATGTGCCCGGCGGCGGCTACACGGTCGAGCAACTGGCCGAAGATGTTTTCACAGTCATGAAAAAGCTCGCTATCGACCGAACAGTTGTAATCGGCCATTCCATGGGGGGTATGGTTGCTCAGGAGTTCGGTAAGAACTACGCGCAGAAAGTGTCGGGCCTCGTTCTCGTGACCACCATTGCAGCGGACCTTGAAGACCGCCTTATCTCAAAACGCATCGAGAAGAATAGCGCAGCTCTCGGATTTCAAAAAGCATTTCTGAAGTATTTCTATGGTTGGTTTGCCCCTGCAACTGAACGAGGCATTGTGGAGTGGGTTCGCAAAGAGATGTTGAAGACCCCTGAGAAAGTCGGCCTAGACTTGGTGCGAGCCTATAGCCGTTTTGACCTCAGAGCTTACCTTCCCAACTTCCGGATGCCGTGCCTTGTGATCGGGGCTCGAGCCGACGTTTCCGCTGTGCCCGTAGAATCGCAGATGCTTGCCGAATTGATTCCGGGATCTCGACTCATCATGATCGAAAAATGCGGCCATTTTCCGATGCTGGAAAAACCGGAGGAATTCGACAACCTGCTGATTGAATTCCTTTCAACCCACAATTTGTGATCCTGTACGGTGAAGGTGAGATAAGGTTAAATCCACTGTAAATTGCCGCCCACGATTAAAAGATCGACGTTGACAACAAATCCTGCCTTCGGTATTTGGAATTTCAGGCATGATGTCAGGTATTTTCATTGGATGATGAGTTCTGGATTGGAGGTGGATATTGCAATTTTATTATACTCAAAAAAGGGAATCTCATAGCTATGCCCAAAGATCGGTAACGATGGGGTCGCGGGGCATGGTGGCATCCAGCCAGCAGTTAGCAACCCTTAGCGGTTATAAGGTGCTCAACAAAGGCGGAAACGCCATCGATGCAGCCGTAGCCATGGTGAGCACGTTAAGCGTGGTGGAACCCCATTCCGTTGGTATCGGTGGCGACGCTTTCGCGTTGATTTACCTTGCAGAGGATGACAAGCTTCTTGGTATGAACGGTAGCGGGAGGGCACCCTACCGCGCCAGCCTCGATTGGTTCCGAGACCGGCAGATTGAGGTTATGCCCGAAAGGGGGATGCTATCAGTAACGGTTCCAGGTGCTTTGCAGGGATGGGCGCAAGCAGTGGAGCGCTATGGTAATCTAACACTGAGTGAGCTTTTAGAGGATGCCATAGACTATGCTGAAAATGGATTTCCGATCACCGAGGTGATTGCCGGTGAATGGAAAAACGCGGAAGACACTCTCCTGTCCCATGAAAATTCCTCAAAAACCTATCTTATAAATGGCAAAGCGCCTCATCCGGGACATATTTTCCGCAACAAAGACTTGGCGCACACTTATAGAAAAATTACAGCCACAGGTATTTCAAGTTTTTACGAAGGTGATGTTTGTGGGGCTATTCTAGAGTTTACCAGGCGAAACGGCGGTCTGCTTTCTCGTAAGGATTTCCATGATCATCAAACGACCTGGGTAGAACCATTATCAACCGACTACCGCGGATACACTGTTTACGAATTGCCCCCCAACGGGCAAGGAATAACGGCCCTGGAGATGTTGAATGTCCTGGAGGGATACGATATCGGCAGCTTGGGTCACAACGACCCTGAATATCTTCATCTTCTTATAGAGGCCAAAAAAGTTGCATTTAACGATCGTGACTGCTGGGTAACCGATCCCGAATTCGAGGACGTCCCGGTAAGTAGATTAATTTCAAAAGATTACGCAGCGCAATGGCGGCCTGAGATCAACCCGGCAAAAGCCATGGTCCCTCCGTTGCCTTCTGTGTCCTCAAAAGGTTCTGATACGGTTTATGTTACCGCTGTGGATCAAAGCGGTAATGCAGCTTCGTTTATAAGCAGTATCTATATGGCTTTCGGATCGGGTATGGTCGTGGATGGAACAGGTGTTGTGCTCCAAAACAGGGGTCACTCTTTTTCACTGGACCCCGCTCACCCCAATCGATTAGAACCCCACAAACGGCCACGGCACACTATTATTCCGGGAATGGTCTTTAAACAAGGTCGTTTTGTCATGAGCTTCGGCGTCATGGGTGGGGACATGCAACCCCAAGGGCACGTTCAATTCTTAATAAATCTTATTGATTTTAAGATGAATCTACAAGAAGCTGTTGATGTGCCGAGAATAAGACATACGCAAGGCCTGGATGTTTATTTAGAAGACGGTATTCCAGACGAGACAGCTTTAGATTTACAGAAAAGGGGCCACCGCATCATTCAAGCCCCTGAACCGGTCAACCAGGTTGGAGGCGGTCAAGCTATATACTTTGATGCGCGGCGAAGATTGCTGCTGGGCGCATCTGATCGAAGGAAAGATGGTTGTGCCATCGGGTATTAATAAAGATGTTTGATGAACGCTTCTATTTGAGTCCATTTTAAGTAATTCAGGGGTCGGGGAGTTTTTTGAGAAGGTCGCTGCATGAATCATCAGCGACTGCATCGTGCAAACTCATGCATAAGGGGTCGTAGCGAAAGAACAGCGATTAAACATTAAAACATTAGGTTAAGGGTTAAATCAGCATCGCACCCCGATGACAAATTTTGGTTACAGCCTGTTCTTTCGCAACGCTCCCTAACGCATTCAGACAGTGCACGATTTCGCTGCTGATAATTCATTCCGCTATTATCAAAGTTTTTGGGAAAAAACTCCCCGACCCCTGAAGTAATTAAGTGGGGTGCCCGCCTATCAAGCGAAGTAACATGTGAAGCTCCCCGCCCTGAAGGACGGGGCTTGCAGGCAAGCAAACCGGCAACACACCAGTTTTTTGTTTAGCGACAGGGGGAAATAACATGAGCAAGGCCAGGGTATCGATTGTCAAGACTGATGCGAAACCGGATTATCCGGAAATTCACAGCGCCGTGCGGCATGCTCTCGATCTAATAGGCGGGATTGAGACGCTGATCAAACCCGGAGATTTGGTTCTTATCAACCCAAGCTGGGTCGCACCGCCGGTGGAAAGGGAGGCAGGATGCATCACAATTCCGGAAGTGCCTCGCGCACTGGCAGACATGGTGCGTTGCCTTGACGCCCGCCCGGTAATTGCAGAGTCCTCTGCTGTAGGAGTGGATTCGGAAAAAGTTATCCAGCAGTCGGGCTACCGGGTATTGCAGGAAATGGGCTACGAGATCGTCAACTTGAAGGCCCAAAAGGCGAGCCTGGAAATTCACGTTGCTAACGGTAAGGTGTTTGAAACCCTTGAATGCTGGGCAATGGTGCAGCAGGCTGATGTTATTATCAGCGTTCCCAAGTTGAAGACACACGATCAAACTGAAATGACATGTGCCATAAAAAAACTCAAAGGCCTGCTGACAGACAAAGCCAAAAAGGCGATGCACCAAGAGGGACTTTTTGAAGGCGTTGTTGACCTTTTATCCGCGATAAAACCCCAGCTTGCAGTCGTAGATGCGATTATTTGCCAGGAAGGCGTGGGACCGATTTTCGGCAAGCCGGTGGAAATGAACCTTATTTTGGCCGGAAAGGACCTTGTGGCCGTGGATGCAACCTGTGCACGGCTAATTGGATACGACCCCGCTGAAACCCTGCTGACGGTGAACGCAAACGCTCGAGGATTGGGGGTGATGGATTCGGATCAGATTGAAGTGGTGGGAGAATCCCTGAACAATGTCAAACGACGCTTTCTCCGGGCTATTGAAGACGATCCGGTAGAGATGGAGGGTTTTAATCTCATCCATGGGGAGGCAACCTGCACCGGGTGCCGAAATACGGTTATGAGTGCTCTTATTGATATGCGCAATGCCGATCAACTCAGGTATCTCCCTGGGGTGACTGTGGTAACCGGCGATGCGCCGCTTCCGGCCGATGTGGCCCAGAAAGATCTCGTATCCGTGGGCTTATGTATGAAAGAGAAGGCTGATCGACATGTCAAGGGATGTCCGCCGAACAACGCGCTGGTGGTCAAAGCCATCATCGGTGACAGAGCCGAGGTCAAGCGCATGTATGCCGATGAAAGTTTGGATAAAACCGATTAGCCCGCTTTAGCGCTCTTCAATCCGCCAAAGATCTATGGCGGATAAAAAGGCGCAACCGCCCCGGCTGAGCCTTCGACCCGAGCTACATTCGGCCTGAGCTCATGTCGAAGGCAGGTCGGGGGTCTCGTCGCTGGCCGGTGAAAACGAGGTTTTGAAACTGCTTCAAGCCATCCCGGGCCATGCATGGAATGGTCGTTGGCCGGTTTGCTTCCCTGCCAGCCCCGCCCTCAGGGCAGAGAGCTTCACTTTCACTCAATTGATGTGCTGGTATGGGTGAGGAGAATAATATGGATACCCTTTTCGATTACATGGAAAAATACGATTACCAAAATCTGTTTATTTGCCAGGACAAAGCCCTTGATTTCAAGGCCATCATTGCTATTCATGACACCACCCTCGGTCCCGCCACCGGCGGCTGCCGCATGTGGGACCGGTACACCAGTGAAATGGACGCTATTGAAGATGCGTTGCGGCTTGCCAGGGGTATGACGTATAAATATGCAGCTGCAGGCGTCAACCTGGGTGGCGGCAAAGCCGTAATTATCGGTGATCCGAAGCGTAAGGACCGTGAACCTGTTTTTCGGGCCCTGGGCAGATTTATCAATCGGCTGGGCGGAAAATACATTACCGGCGAAGATGTCGGCACGACCTTAAAGGACATGGAATATATCCGCATGGAAACCGAATTCGTGGTGACGTTGCCGACCTATCTGGGCGGTGCGGGAGATATTTCGCCCATGACTGCTTTTGGAACAATTCGCGCCATACAGGCCTGCTGTATGCGGGTTTATGGATCCGAGAGCCTGGAAGGCAAGCGCGTGGCCGTGCAGGGGTTGGGAGCAGTTGGACACAATATTGTTGAACAGCTCCATGAGCTCGGGGCGAAATTGGCCGTTACCGATATTGATTTCTCAAAAGTGGAAGCGATGGCGACCAAATATCGTCTCGAAATATTGAGACCTGAGGCCATTTATGATTGGGATTGCGATATCTTCTGCCCGTGTGCCTTGGGCAAAGTGATCAATGATGAAACCTTAAATCGTTTGAAGTGTAAGATTATCTGCGGCAGTGCCAATAATCAGCTTGCAGAAGAAGGTCATGGAGAGTTGTTAGAGAAAAAGGGCATAGTATATGCGCCTGATTATATTGCCAATGCCGGCGGCACGATTTATGACACGGATCGGTTGGAAGTCGGTGATGTTAGCCATGAAAGAGGCAGGGAAAAGGTCTCCCGGATTTATGAAAAAATGGTCCGGGTTTTCGAAATTTCCGACCGCGATAAGATCCCGACTTGCCAGGCCGCTGATCGAATGGCGGAAGAGAGAATAAAACAGATTGCAGAGGTCAAAAAATTATGACAAATTCGACAGACCATGCGGCTTGGCTGGAGTCCATAGTTTTGGATTTTATCAATAGTTCTCCGGAAAACAATATGCAGAATCAGACAAATGAAAGCGCATTCGAAGAGCCGCTTGTCGGTTTTTCCAGAGGCGACGATTCGTTGTACCAGGCTTACAAGTTGCACGTCGGCTCATTTCACTGGACGCCGCACGAAATATTCACCCTGAGTTTTCCTGACCTTGAGCTTCGGCCGGAAGAACTTACCGTCATCAGCTGGGTTCTTCCCCAAACCAAAGCCACCAGGGCGGACAATCGAAAACAGTCCACGTATCCCTCGGAACGGTGGGCCAGAGTCCGCATCTACGGGGAAGCGGTCAACGTAAAACTCCGAAAGCATGTCGTAGCTGTTTTACAAGAGGAGGGTTACCAAGCCATGGCTCCCATGCTTTCTCCGCACTGGGAATGGAAAAAGTCGGAGCAGTTTGTGTTTGCTTCTACCTGGTCAGAGCGGCATGCAGCTTATGCCTCCGGTTTGGGAACTTTTGGTCTTTGCGATGGTTTAATTACACCCAAGGGCAAGGCCATGCGGACAGGTTCTGTAGTGGCTCGCATCAAAACTCCCCCCAGCCGGAGACCCTATACGGATCATCGTGAATATTGTCTCTTTTTCACGCAGGGAATCTGCGGCAGGTGTATCTTGCGGTGTCCGGTTGGGGCGATTACCGAAGCCGGCCACGATAAGTTAAAATGTCGCCAGCACCTTAAACCAACCACCGCAGACTATGTAAAATCTCAATATGGCTTTGATGGCTATGGTTGTGGTCTCTGTCAGACGGGTGTTCCCTGTGAATCCAAGATTCCCTCAAAAAAAGATATGGAAAAATATGCTTCTCTCTGAAAAACGATAGAGCGTAATAAAATAATAAAGGTTACCTTACCCCGCCGATCATATTTCACCGCTTTCTTTCATCTTTTTAATCTCTTCCTCTCTTAAGACGCGCTTAAATAATTTCTCGGTCACTGTTAAAGGCAAATCGTCTCTAAATTCAATATATTTGGGAACAGCATAGGCGGCCAGCCTTTCCTTACAGTAATCAATGATTTCCTGGGATTCTACCTTTCCTATATAATCGTTTTTCAATTTAATAAACGCCTTTATTCTTTCGCTGCCGGGTCTTTTGGGATCGGGAATACCAACCGTTACCGCTCCCTCCACTGCCGGATGTTTAAACAAAATATCGTCGATTTCTATGGAATATACTTTCATTCCGGAAATATTGATCATATCCTTGATTCGATCTACCACGTAGAAATAACCATTTTCATCCATCTTACAAAGATCACCGGTTCTCAGCCAGCCACCCTCTTCCAATCCCGAACCGGCTTCCGGCCAGTAGCCTTTCATCATCTGGGGACCCCTTAACCAAAGCTCACCGACCTCACCAAAAGCTACTTCTTTCCCGGTCTCGGGGTCCATCAGCTTTGCCTCGGTATCGGGTAAGGGTATACCAACTCCCGGCGTAGTTGAAGCTGCAAAGCGGGTGACTTTCGAAAAGATGCTGATATTAATATGGCTGATACATTCAGTAAGGCCATAGCCTTCCGAGACGGGCATTTTTATTTTTTGCTCAATTTTTTGAGCCACTTCCGCGGGCAGAGGAGCAGCTGCCGAGAAAACCATTACCGGCATTCGCTTGATTTCAATTCCTGACTCAGCCAGTTTTAATAACTGGGTGGGGACCATACATATCACAAATGGGCGATATTCATTCATCAATTGGGCAATCATTTCGGTATCCCGGGGATCAGGAACCAAAAAGACTTTTAGCCCCCAATTGATACTCGACTGCATCAAGTAATGCCCATAGGAATGAAAAATAGGAATAGGCAATAAGGTAGAGGCCTTCCCTCTATAGGTAGGAAGCGGGGCCATCATCCATGGGAATCCCTGAAGGATACCGGCTAACCTCTGAAAATGGGTTATCATCACTCCCTTCGGCACCCCGGTCGATCCGCCCGTAAAGGCCAAAATAGCCAGATCTTCGGTGGGATCGATTACCACCGCCGGGGGTTTGGGTTCGTGATCTTTAATTAATTTTCTAAAATTATAAGTGCCGGGTATTTCTTTTATTTCTTCAGATTCAGCTGGAGAGTAATCTTTAGCCAAGGTGATAATTATATTTTTAAGCCCGGTTTTCTCTTTTACGGCGTTAACCAGGTCTAGATCTTTGTCAAGACAAATTATTGTCTCAGCTCCTGATTCTCCCGCCTGGTGTATCAATTCGGGCGCCTTTAAGAGCGGACTCGCAGGAACAAGCGTGGCTCCAGTTTTAAGAATGGCAAAATCGCTGATAATGAATTGCGGGCAGGTGGGGAGAAAGACGATCACGTTGTCTCCCTTTCTGACGCCAAGATTCACCAGAGCATTTGCCAATGTATCGACCTGCCGTTTCAGCTCTCGATACCGCATTCGATTCCCCAAATAATAATAAGCATCTTTGCCGGGGAATTTTTCTGCTATTTCGTCTAATATTGAGAATAGAGGCTTTACAGGATAATCAATAGTGGTTTTGAGTTTAAATGCTCCTATCTTATAGCTCTTTAACCAGGGCTTATCCGCATAAGAGGTCATTGTTCTTTACTCCCATAAATTTGTTTGATTACATTTTCCAGCCCTAATTCTCTCAATTTTTCCGGAGTTGGTTTGCCGGTGGTTTTGTCCCAGCCGCGGAATTCGTAGTAAGGATCCAAAAGTATTCCCAAATTATTGACATTGCCTTCAGCAGGGCCTTCCGGGAGCGGCTCTTCCAATAATCTTTTTGGCAATGTGTCTTCAGCTCTCGTGAGTCCTTCTCTTACATTGAAAGCCCTTTCCAGATTGTAAATTCGTTCGCCGATTTTCCTGAAGTCCTCGACTTCAAATTTCCAGCCGGTAACGGCCGCAATTATTTCTGAAATTTCTTGAGCATCTGAAGCCATTCCCATAAACTTACAGGATCCAACAGCATCAAAAACCGTCAAAGCATCTTCCAAATCTTTAACGACTTTGGTCTCTGCAGGATTTTCCTTGAGAGGATCTTCGATTTCACTTTCTTCAATTACCAAAAAAGGGCTGGCAAGAAAAGTTGGGCCTTGGACATAGCCGGTGACATGGTCACCGCCTCGATTTGCAGTGGCAAAGGCAAGACCTGTAATTTTTGCTGCTCTTGAATCATAAGCCGGCAGTTCTAGACCCTTCACATGCATCGCAAATCTTTCTGAGCCCTGTCCCAATCTTTGAGCCATAATCCTGGTTCCCTCAGCCAGGAGATCGCCCACGCCTTCCCGTTTAGCTATTCTGTGAACAAGCTCTATAATTGCATCACTATTACCAAAGCTTATTTCCATGCCGCCTGTATCTTCTGTTTTCAAAATTCCTTTTTCAAAACATTCCATGGTGAAGGCAATCGTGCTGCCACATGAAATAGTATCCAGACCATAATCATTGCAAAGATAGTTAGCCATGGTGATGGCTTCCAAATTCGAGTTGTCGCACATTGCCCCAAAAATCGCTACTGTTTCATATTCCGGGCCTTCGCCTTTTTCACCAGTATACGGACCCTTCTTGATTTCTGTACGCCGGCCACATTTAATTGGGCAGGCAAAACAACCAACAGCATCCACAAGGACTTTCTCACTCAAGGACTCACCATTTATATCCTCGGCAAATGAGCAGACGCCGGTTTGCCAGTTTCTGGTGGGCAGCCCCCCACAAACGTTGACTATATCTAGAACTAAAGTTGTTCCATATCCCTGTAAACCGGCACCCAGGATATTTTCACCAAGGAGTTCGTACTGCTTTTTGGAAATTTCCTGGAAAGTCTTTTTATCCGCAATCTTGATTTCCATCGTTCCGTTTACGGCAATAGCCTTCAATCTTTTAGAGCCCATTACAGCACCCAGCCCGCATCGACCGGCTGCGCGATGAATGTCATTCATAATCGCAGCGTATTTGACCAGATTTTCTCCCGCCGTTCCGATAGCGGCAACATTGAATTTGTTGCCTAATTTTTCTTTAAGCACCCCGGTCGTCTCGGTAACATTCTTCCCCCAAAGATCATCGGCGTCTCGAATTTCGGCTTGACCGTCATCAATGACGAGATAAACCGGTTTTTCTGAAATGCCTTCAAAAATTATTCCGTCAAACCCTGAATGTTTAAGGTCAACTCCCCACCGACCTCCCGAATTCGATTGAGCCCAAATATTGGTTAAGGGTGACTTAGCCACAACACTGTAGCGGCCAGCACTCGGAGAAGGAGTTCCGGCCAGAAGACCGGACATAAAGATAAGCTTATTTTCCGGCCCTAAAGGATCTATTCCTGATTTAACTTCATCAAACAGATATTTGCTGGCTATTCCCCTCCCACCTAAAAATTTCTTTGCCACTTCTTCGGGAATTCTTTCTTCTGAAATATTTTTATCTGTTAAGTTAACCCTCAAAATCTTTCCCATTAGTCCAAACATACTTTTACCTCCCGATACATTTATCAATTAATTCTTTTAACCCTTTAGGGAGAGTAATTAATTGTGGGATTTTGTTTTATTAAACTCATTGCTCCCCATAAAAATCAAATGCCAAAATCAGTATTCAATTTTTTGAGGAGAGCTTTAAATGAATCAAACTCCTTTGATTCCAAATCATCTGGAAATTTATTGCTGACCTGCCCCGACAGATCCACTAACCTGAGAGCCGCTTGGGCGGCGGCTGCTAATTTAGCAGCGTTTTTGAAATTAAAGGGTACTAATTTTAATTTGTTGGTGGCCAGTTCTTTAACTACGTTTAGCTCTTTTTTTAGTACTCTTTTCCATCTTCCATACTCTGCTTCGAGAACATAATCTCCGTTTCTTCCTATTTCACTGGGAACGATTTTAACTGAGCGGCATTCACCATGCCATAAATCCATTAAAACAAAAAGATCTTTATCTAATCCGGCTTCCGGGTCAGCCTTAAAAACCAGAGTAACCGAGCCTTCCCAAGTTTTAGCAACTTGCTTGTATCGATCATCTCCTTGAATTTTTTTTTCAAATTCAGAAACCCATTCCGGCGTTAGCACAATGTATGGTATTGATTCTGATTTTTTTCTTTGCGCCACTAATTTATCATAGTAATCCTCCCACTCTTTTGTGCCGGCTTTATACATAATTATGCCTCCTCATGTTTTCGTAAAGTTCAAAAGTTGAACTCTTATAGATTCATAAAAGAAAAATATTATTCTAACCATCTGGCCCGTGCTTACTTATTTCATTGAATTCATAATAAAAGATTTCATTCTATCCTCCTGCCACGGGAGGAAAGAGAGCAACCTCATCTCCCTCCTTCAATCGAGTATCCAATCGATCCGGCAGATTATGGTAGTGACGGCCGTTCACCAAAACTTTGATATGGCTGTGTACCTCTTTCGTCTTTGGGTTAAAGATTGAATTCTTGAAGTCTTGGCCAAATCTCTGGGATAAAAGTTCCAACACCCCCTTAATTGTTGTATTTTCTATTTCCAGGCTTATCTCTGCTTTATCTCCCATCAACTTTTTTAGGGTGAGATACCCTTTTACTCTGATTTTCACTATATTGCTCCTTCATCCTTAACTTTCTGAGAAAGATATCGATTCTTGGAATTCCTTACAGCAAACTGCGGAAATCATGAATTTTACCTTAAGATGGTAAAATATGGCAAAACGACGGTTGAGATTGAGGAAGGTCACATCCAAAACTTTATGGCTATACTCAGCGTCATAATAAATTGCGTATTCACCCTTTGAATCGTTGATTGTAAACGATCGTAGAGGATAAAATACGCAGAACGCTGTGTATGTATGCGCCATGATTTTTGTCGTTCTGTATGAAGATACATATAAAATAGGCTACACAGTTTGTAACGTTTGGAAAGCTTTTCTGGATCTTTTACTTTGAATGGTGCATATCTGTCAAGAATGAAGGCCTGAAGCATTTGTCTCCAGCATCCCAACGGTGAAACCATAACTTGTCTATTCGCAAATTTAGGCCATCCATCATTGATCCGGAAAAAGTTGATATACTGTGGGCGGTTTTCCGGATACCGACTATGGAGGTCCTACAAGGTGAAATTGGCCCGATGGCAGCAACTGCAAATACATTCAGACCGCTTTGGATTGTCATTTAAATTCTTGACGGTGAAATAAACTTTTTAGTAGAAATTAAATCACAAAATTTCTGTGCGAATCCCACCTTAGAGGCAGTTATAATCCAGAAATCCAATTGCTCATACCGAGCGATGGATTTTTGTTTATTATAGTCGTTTATCTATGGTATTTGCAAATGGGTTGCCTTTTGCGGAGGTGTGACATTCGCTTATTATTTTTTCAGTAAACCAGATGGGCTATGAGGAACGGAGGGCAGGTGCTTTATCGGAGTTTTTATGAAAATTAGTTCTAAATTTGTGGGAACGAGCTTAAAGGAGTATCAGGCTGACATCTCCTGGCGGCATACGATGAACTACGCTGCAGCAGTTGGAGACGACAATTTATGCTACTTAGACGATGAACGTGATGGCGGCGTCCTTGCGCCCCCCATGTTCTGCACCGCCGTGACCTGGCCCATTTTTGAAAGAATCTGGGAATACATTGACACCGATGACTTTCCGGCGGAAATCATGTCCAGCGTGGTTCATTACACGGAACATCTTGCGTTTTACCGGGCGCTCATTCCCGGTGACTCTCTGACGCTTAGGGGAGAAATCGCAGCTGTTCTTCCGCGCAGAGGCGGCACTCTCATGGTCACGCGTATAGATGCTTTTGACAAAAAGAGAAAGCCGGTTTTTACCGAACACAATGGCGGGCTCTTCCGTGGCGTACAATGTATCGATGAAGGACGAGGACAAGAAGCGCTGCCCCACATTCCAACTTGGCAAGATGACGACGGCTTTCTCTGGCGATCAGAAATCCACATTAATAAGCTCCAATCCTTTATTTATGATGGCTGTACCAATATTGTCTTTCCCATTCATACCTCAAAACAGTTTGCCCATCAGGTGGGTCTGCCGGACATTATCCTGCAGGGGACGGCAACTCTGGCCTTTGCAGTACGAGAACTCATAAACAAAGAAGCCGTGATGAATCCCGAGAGGCTCAGGGCACTTTCCTGCCGTTTCACGGGGATGGTATTGCCCGGAACGGACATTCGGGTAGAACTTGTGGGGAAAGATGTGAAGGAAAAGAACACGGATTTGTTTTTTACCGTCACAAACCAAGAAGGGCAAAAAGCAATCAGTGAAGGCTTTGCGTCATTAAAAAACGACTAAAGAAGGATCGCAGCGTGATTCTCAAAAAAAGGGGAATTGTATGACCGGGTCGGAATCCGAAACATGGCCGCAAGATATTTACCGGATATTGGTAAACAATCGTGTGCGCCAGGTAGCCTACGTGCCGGATATGGGACACGCACGTCTCATAGAGATGTGTCACAAAAGCAGCGACATTAAAGCGGTGGTGTTAACGACTGAGGAGGAAGGTGTGGCGCTGCTTGCGGGTGCCTGGCTCGGCGGAGAACGCGGCGTTCTTCTGATGCAAAGTAGCGGTGTCGGAAACTGTATCAATATGCTGTCTTTGACACGCATATGTCGGATGCCTTTGCTGATTCTGGTCGCCATGCGGGGCCAATGGGGAGAATTCAATCCCTGGCAGATCCCGATGGGTCAAAATACAAATCAGGTATTGATATCGGCCGGCGTAATGACTTTTGCGGTAGACGACCAGAACCGCGTCAAAGAGACTGTCGAGGCCGCGACGAAAATAGCGTTTGAAGGATCCGCAGCAACAGCCGTTTTGATATCACAGCGAATTCTTGGCGCAAAAACCTTTGGTAAGTAGACTATGAATACGGATCGTAGCAAGAGTTATCCGCTTCGCCGCCGCGCTGTTGTCAAAGAAATTCTGGCACAGCGCAGCAATTCGCTGGTGGTCGCCGGCCTGGGAGCGCCGGCCTGGGATTTGGCAGCCGCGGGTGATCAACCATTGAACTTTCCATTGTGGGGTGCAATGGGAGGCGCTGTGCCACTGGGGCTGGGCCTGGCTTTGGCACAGCCGACCCGGCGCGTTATCGTTATCACCGGTGATGGCGAAATGCTTATGGGGCTCGGCTCGCTAGCGACTGTTGCCATTCAGCGTCCACCAAACCTTGTGATTGTTGTGCTGGACAACGAACGTTACGGCGAGACCGGTATGCAGCTGACGCACACGGCTGGTAGTGTGGACCTTGCGGCGGTTGCAGCAGCCAGTGGCATCCCTATTTGCAGCACAGTAAGGGACAAGAAGGGCCTTAACGCTATACTGTTGCAGATCCGGAAAGGGGCCGGTCCGGTTTTTTTCGATATCAAGGTTCGGGCGGAGAGGCTTCCACTCGTGCTGCCGCCAAAGAATGGTGCCTATTTGAAGGACCGTTTTCGGTTAGCATTGCTTGGTGCGGACGCTGTTGACTGACAGCTCGATTTTACGCCTGTCTTAATGATTACATATTGGTTTTGCATATTTAATTTCGGCGATGTGACCTATTCCGTCCCATTCTACCCTTTCAATTGGAGACGAGCTAAAAATGCCCCGCCGCTGGGCCATCTTTTTGATTACATCAGCCAATTTTTTTCTCTCGCAGTTTTACCGGGCATCTATGGCTGTCATTTCACCCGAACTGCTGCAGGAGCTTTCCTTGAGCACGCGTCAGCTCGGTATGGTTTCGGCGGCGTTTTTTTATACTTTTGCCCTGGCCCAGATTCCCATCAGCATATTTTTAGATAAAATCGGAGCACGGCGCATGATGACGGCCCTGTCCATTGTGGGTATCATCGGTGCCATTCTATTTTCCCGTGCCGATTCCGTCACATCCGGTATTATCGCACGGTTGATACTGGGGCTCGGCATGTCATGCAATCTGATGGGAACCCTTAAGCTGATGACTGTCTGGTTTGCACCCTCTCATTTTGCGACCATTTCCGGATTTATCTTTTCCATCGGAACGGTAGGGAACATGGCGGCCACGGTCCCTTTTGTCGCCCTTGTCGAGTGGACGGGCTGGCGTCAGGCCTACGTGGCTATTGCCGCTTTAAATTTTCTGATAGTTATTGTCCTCTTTCTCGTGGTGCATGACAAACCGCTGTACAACTCCACCCCAACGCTTTCAGAATCGCTTGAACTTAAGCTTTCAGAGACCCTGGGAAACCTTGTTCTGCTGCTGAGAAAAAAGGACTATTGGATCATCTCCATGGCAACCTTAGTGGGGTATGGTACGTTTGCTGCTTTTCAGACGTTGTGGGCCGGTCCCTATCTGATTGAGGTAATAGGGTTATCTGCGCTGCAGGCCGGCAATTTGATCCTTCTAATGAATCTGGGGATGATTATTGGATCCCCTTCGTGGGGGGCTCTGTCGGACCGCGTGTTCAAGACTCGCAAGTGGGTCATTTTCTCAGGCACCCTGGGCACGGCCGCGGTCATGCTGATCCTTGCAGAAAAATCGGCTTCACCTGCCGTGATCACGCTGGCTTTGTTATTTTTATGCTTCGGGACGTTTCGTTCCGCAGGTTTGCTGATGTATCCGCATATAAAGGAACTGGTCCATTTGAATACCGCAGGTGCCGCTATGGCAGGCGTGAATTTTTTTACCATGGTTGGTCCTGCGGTTTTTTTGCAGGGGCTCGGACATCTGATGCAGGCACTTTACCCGGAGGCCTCCCGCGGCCCGCAGGCCTTTCAAGCGGCCTTTTACTTGTGTGCGGGATGCCTGGCTGCCATCTCTTTTCTCTACATTTTTACACGGGAAAAAAAGTATTCCGCTGATTGAAAAAAGCGAAGACATTCCACAACTGCTTTATCCTGTTGTTTTTCGGAGCATTATTTTGAGAATCACTTGATGCGGTTTCAAAACTCATTTTTTCACCGGTTTGCGCCTTTTTATCCGCCATGGTCTATGGCGGATTGAAAAGCACTAAGCTGGCTTCACTAAATCTTGAAAACTCGGGCTAAGGCCCTCAAACAGTTCGAGATTTAATCCGCCTTCGTCTGATCAAACTCCGGCGGGACACGCGTTCCACTTCGCCAAGCGTCTTGGAACAAAAGATCGCAAAATGGCTCAAAAAGAGGTTTTGAAACCACTTAAAGGGAAAGGAGCACGTATCAATGAAGAACAACATCAAAAAAGTGGCATGCATCGGTTCAGGTCTGATTGGGCAGGGATGGGCGACGCTGTTTGCTGCCAAAGGCTATGAAATTATTATGCAGGATCTGAGTGAAGATATACTGAAAAGCGCAGTTGAACAAGTGGCTTTAAACCTGAATTTTATGGAAGACAACGGCCGACTTCAACTGGGCGAGGCTGCCACGGCGTACAAGCGCATCAGGGCCACCACCGATTTGGCTGAAGCTGTAAAGGGCGCTGATTACATTCAGGAATCCGTTCCTGATGATTATCCGTCTAAAAGGAAAGTATTCAAGGAGATGGATGCCTTGGTACCCTGCGACACGATTCTTGCCAGCAGCAGTTCCGGGCTTCTGATGAGTGAGATTCAAAAGGTTGCCACAAGACCGGAGCGTTGCGTAATGGCCCATCCTTTTCTTCCCGTGCATCTATTGCCTCTGGTGGAGATCGTCGGCGGCGAACAAACCGCATCGGAGACCGTTGACCTAACCTACAATCTGATGGCGAAACTCGGTAAAACCCCGGTGCGACTCAAAAAGGAGGTTTCGGGCTATATTGTCAACAGGCTCCAGGCCGCCATCCTGCGAGAGGCCGTGGACCTGGTGGCCAGCGGCGTTGCCAGTGCGGAGGAAGTTGACAGGGCTTTCTGCTCGGGAATGGGATTGCGGGATCCTTTCATCGGACCGATTTTGCGGGCCCATCTGGCCGGCAACGGTATTGAAGACTTTTTGGAAAATTATGCAGACTCTTATCGCTTGAGATGGGAATCGATGGCTACCTGGCACACCGTCTCTCCCTCTATGAGAGAAATCTTTGTCAAAAACGTCAATGAGATGTCAATCGTGCGCAAGCACTCCCTGGAAAAAATCAAAAACTGGCGTGATAAGATGCTGGTAGAAATACTTAAGCTAGATCGCTCTTGCCGTTGAAGTGAAGCTCTCCGCCCTAAGGCATAATCGCTGACTTCATGAGGATCGATTATCCCTATTCGAGATTCGATATTCTGCGGTTCGAGAAAAATTGTTTAAATAACTCAGGGATCGGAAAGTTATTTAGATCAGGTCGCTGCATGAATCATCAGCGACTGCATCGTGCAAACTCACGCATAAGGGATCGGAGCAAAAGAACAGCGCTTTGACATCAAAATAAGGGGTTCGGGGTTGAATTTGTATCGCGGGCCTAAGCCATATTTCGGTTGCTGCCTGTTCTTTGGCAACGTTCCCTAATGCCTTCAAACAGTGCACGATTCCGCTGCTGATAATTCATTCCGCGATTAGCGAGGGTTGAGTGGAAAAACGCCTCGACCTCTGAAATAACTGATAGTTACATTACACCCTGTGTCAAGGATGGGCCTTTATCATCCTTGCCCTGAGATAGCTTTCCTTGCCGCCACCTTAAAGGGCGAGGATTGCAGGCAAGCGAAACGGTCAGAGATGGCAATGACCTACCTAATCCTGGGGTTTGTCCCCACCTTTAAACCGGAGCTGCCTGCGAACCTCGCGGCGCAGAACCTTCCCTGCCGGGCTTGTGGGAAGCTGGGCGGTAATCTCGATTTTCTTGGGTGCTTTGTAGCGGGCCAGATGCTGCTTGCAGTGGTCGATTAACTCCGGGGGGGATACCTCACATCCCTGAGCAAGCGTCACCATGGCGCAGACCGCTTCACCCCAGATGTCGTGCGGGATGCCCACCACGGCCGAGTTCTGTACTCCAGGATGGCTGTTGAGACAATTTTCCACCTCGATGGCATAGACGTTGTATCCACCGGTGATAATCATATCTTGCTTGCGGTCCACCAGATAAACATAGCCCTCGTCGTCCATATAACCGATGTCTCCGGATTTCCAGAAACCGGCGGCGGAAAAATTGTCTTTGGTCAGATCGGGCGCTTTGTAATATCCCTCGATGGTGTTGGGCCCCCGGATCCAGATCTCTCCACGCTGGCCCGCCGCCAAGATGTTCCCATCTTCATCGCAGATGATAACCTCCTCTCCGGGCAGGGGACGTCCCACCGATAAAAGTTTCTGTAGTTGCTCTTGCGTATCTGTACCGTGGTCTTTTCGGGCCAAAATAGTGACCGATGGCCAGCATTCGGTGGATCCGTATCCTTGAACGAATATTTGTCCGAAAAGATCCAGCAGTATTTCCAGTTTTGAGGGGGAGATCGGTGCCCCGCCGTAACGGATCGTCTTCAGGCTGCTCAGGTCGTACTTGCGAGGCAGGTTCATTTCAAGCATGCGGTAGAGTACCGTCGGTACCGCATAGATCATATCCGCCTGTTGCCGTGCAATGTTCCTGCCGACGGATTCCGGGTCGGCCCGGTTGAGAGTAATGATTGTGCCGCCCTTGATGTGCGCCGGGATTACAACCGATCCGGAAGCGGCGTGATGCAACGGCGAAAAGAACAGGGCCCGGGGATGTTCAAAAGGTAAGGTTTCGTAAAAGTGCGCCGGATTGCAGCCCCAGATCCAAAGGTTGAAAAGCGTGTACATGGCGCATTTAGCCCGGCCGGTGGTTCCACCGGTGAAGCGCAATACACTGATATGCTCGGATGCGTCATCGGCCGTAATCTCCTCCTCAACCTCGGTAGGTGCGGCCTGCTCCACCAGGTCCCAGAAATAATAAACCCCCGGCCAAGGTTTTTGTGGGCGGTCCATGACCGCCATGCTTATCTTGCAGGTTTGCAGATGTTCGTAAAGCAGGGGCAGCAGTCTTGTCTCGAGAAATACCAGCTTCGGCTGAATGTAGTCGATCTGGTTTATCTGCTCGCCAACCGATTCATTTGCATCGATCCATACGGCCCCTACCGGGCTTTTCAGCATCCAGGGGTGAAACAGGGCCACGTTGTCATTATCCAGTATGGTGGCGTAGAAATCACCTTGCCTGAGACCGAAACGATGCTTCAGGGCGTTGCTCAGGCGGTTGCTGAGCTCGTGCATCTGGGCGTAGGTAAAGTGACGGTCCCGTTCGACGTTAATCACAGCGGGGCCGGAGGCAAACTGTAACGCAGTCTGCTGAAAGACTCTGCCCATATTCACGTACATACGATAACCTCCATAGATCATCGACAAAATGGTGATAACTATGTGAGGGGTTGGGTAGTTTTTTAGATTAGCTCGCTGCATGAATCATCAGCGACTGCATCGTGCAAACTCACCCATAAGGGATCGTAGCAAAAGAACAGCGAATTAACGTTAAAAAATGGGGTCGGGGTTAAATCAGCATCACGGGCGTAAGCCATATTTCGGTTGCTGCCTGTTCTTTGGCAACGTTCCCTAATGCCTTCAAACAGTGCACGATTTCGCTGCTGATAATTCATTCCGCTATCATCACAGGTTGGGTGGAAAAACTCCCCAAACCCTCAACCATGAAAATATCAGCATTTGGGCATTTTGGAAGAGAATCCCGGTACTTACCCGGCAATAATAAGTTTACCGGTTTACCAGTTAAGCCGATTAGCCCGTTTAAATAGGAATACTATCTGATTTTAAGTTTCAATTCCGCTAGAAGCGGGAATAACGGGCTTAACCGCTTTCCATGTGAGCATTTTGAGTTGGCCTGCAACCCAGCCATGGGGCCTTAGACGGGTTTGTGAGATGGCTTCCAGAAAGTCTTAGTTATCAGCACGGCGGTCAGCAGTCAGTACCCGAAAGGCAAGCACCAGCCCCAGGTTCCATCCAACCAGAATCAGCAAGAAAACGTTATAGTTGGTGACACCCAGATGAAGCCGTTTCAAGAGCACCAGCAGGGCGGTCGTTGCGGCCAAAAGCAGCCACTGCAGTATTTGTTGCAGACTCATGCCGGTGCCTCCTTTATAGATTTGCGATACCTCGCGCGATGGGTGAGCGTAAAACCGATCAGCAGTATCCAGGCCAGAAGATGGGTAAGCCAGTAGGGCATATTGAGGTTGAGACCCGAAGCTGCCAATTTCAGGCCGGGGGCGAAAAACAGTAGGGCGCATAAGGCCATGAGGATTCGAACGGGCCAGCCGACTTTGGAAATACACCACCCTTCGGTGGTAACCGTCAGGGCGTAAATTCCGGCAAAGCCACCGACGATACTGAGAACAATCTTGTCCCAGCTGCCAACAAAGACCATTCCGGGAGCATATACAAAAACAAAAGGCAAGATATATTTGGCGATGCCCAGCCGCAAAGAATGGAATCCGGTCTGCATGGGGTTTGAACCGGAGATGCCCGCTGCGGCAAAGGATGCCAGGGCCACCGGTGGTGTGATTGCCGAGACCAGTCCGAAGTAAAAGGCAAAGAGATGGGCGGCGATGGGCACAACCCCCATCTTGGTCAGAGCCGGTATCACCAGGGCCGCCAGGGTGATATAAACGGCCGTGGTGGTGAGGCCCATGCCCAGTATCAATGATGCAATCATGGTTAAAATCAGAGCTATGGGCAGGATGCCGCCGGCAAGACTGACAATCAGATTGGTGAATTTCAGGCCCAGGCCGGATACAAAAACACAACCGATGATAATCCCCGCGGCGGCGCAGGCAACCGATACCGACACCGCCATGCGGGCCCCTTCCTCGAGAGCGCTGAGAAGCCCTACAGGGCTCATACGGGTTTCCGGGCGTAAAAAGCTCAACACCAGGATGGAGACGATGGCCCAGAAAGCGGCAAACATGGGTGTGTACCCGATAATCAGCAGCACGATAATGATGGCGATGGAAATAAACAGGTGTCCGCCCCGCTTGACCTCCTCCTTGAAGTTGGGGAGTTCGGTCGCTGAGATTGTCGGCAGATTGCGCCTGCGTGCCTCGAAATGAACCATGACAAAAATTGAGAAAAAGTAAATAAGGGCCGGGAATATACCGGCGATGGCCACTTTCAGATAGGGCACATTGAGAAACTCGGCGATCACGAAGGCCGCCGCCCCCATCACCGGCGGCATGATCTGACCCCCGGAAGAAGCGCAGGCTTCCACCGCACCGGCAAAGTAGTCGCGGTAGCCGATACGCTTCATCAAGGGAATGGTAAAGCTACCGGTGGTGACCACGTTGGCCACTGCAGAGCCCGACACCGAGGCCATCAGGCATGAGCTGACCACCGAAGCCTTGGCCGGCCCCCCCACTTTACTACCGGTCAGGGCCAGCGCGACGTTGATGAAAAAACGGCCGGCCCCCGAACGGACGAGGATGGCCCCAAAGAGAATAAACAAGAAAATGTAAGTGGCCATGACCATCAGGGGAATGCTGTAGATGCCGTTTTCTCGCATAAAAAGATAATCGATCATGGTGAACCAGGAACTGGGAGGTCCATAGAAAATGCCGACGAAGTGATCCGAAAAGGCGGTTTGCAGTATAAAGAAGCCGGCGATGATTACCATGGCCCACCCCACTGCGCGCCGGGTAGCCTCGAGAAGTAGGATGAGCATAACGGTTCCGGCCCAGATATCCAACTGATTCAGATCACCGCGGCGAAAGATAAAGGCTTCCAGGTCCCAGAGGGTGTAGACCTGCACGGCCAGTGTCAGCAGGGCACACAATAGATCGACCCCAAACCAGGCGTTTTTGGGGTCCGTCCACTTTTTACGGCCCAAGGGACGCAGTAAAAAGCACAGGATCATCACAAAGGCAAGATGGGTTGAGCGAAAAGCGTGGGCTTCCAGAGATCCGGCATAAGCCACAAAGAGATGATAGATGCTCAGGGAGAGCGATAAAAAGCAGACGGCCAGCTCCAGGGGGTAGCGAAGTAATCCTTTCTCCTGGCTCAGCAGCCATTCCAGAACACTTTGTTTCTTTTCCTCCTGGTATTCAAGTTTTTGCGTATCGGCAGACACAGTTAGAGTTCCTCGACCCATAACAACATCGCTGCAGTGTGGCTGACATGGATAGTTTCCGGCGCCGGCGATAAACTCAATCCGGCACCGGAAGCCGTTACTTTACATAGCCTTTTTCTTTGTAGTAGCGCAGTGCACCCGGATGAACGGGAATGCCGGCTCCCAGTAGCGCCTTTTCGGGTTTGGAATCTTCAATGGCTTTCTTTTTAACCTTGGCCAGCTCAGGGAAGTTGGCATACAGGGTCTTGACGATGTTGTAGGCCAGATCATCCGGTACATCCTTGTGTATAATGATGGCGGTTACGGTTCCCACCGCCGGGACGTCGGCATTCAATCCCTTGTAGGCACCTTTGGGTATGACGGTTTCCAGCAGTCCGGGTTCCATCCCCAGGACTTTTTTCATGTGCTGTGGGTCGACGGGCAGAAAGCGCACACCCGGTCGAAAGTTCAGATCGATGATGGTGGACTGGGGGCAAGACGTCACGGCCATGTAAGCGTCGCTGTGGCCGTCTTTCATGAGAGCCGCCGAGTCTGAGTAACCCACATAGCTTACCTGCCCGCCGTTTTTCTTGATGCTGTCGAAGGTGATGTCGTAAGACTTCAGTACCAACTCGGCGATGACGGTCCCCGAGAAGCCCACCTTGCCGGGAACGATGCGCTTGTCCTTCAAATCAGCAACGCTATAGATCTTGCTGGATTTCGGGACCGCCATCTGAAAGACGCCGGGGTACAGGGACATCAGATGCCGAATGTCGGTGTTCTTTTTATCAAACTTGCCACGGCCGTTGTAGGCGTTATAGGCCGTGTGGGTGTAGGTCCAACCCAGGTCTGCCCGTCCGCCGTTGACGGCTTTGCAGTTGCCAACCCCGCCGCCGGGGCCGTTGGATGTGGAGATATTCAGGTTTTTTTCCACAATGCTCATCATGGCCGAGCCGAGGGGGTACCAGGATCCTCCTTCGGGGCCTGAGAACATCCTTAGAAACTTCTTGTCCGCCTGGGCCGCTGAGGCGATCAAAAAAATCGACGTAACCACCGAGGCAAATACGATAAACCCTTTTCGTTTCATTTTTCCTCCTTTCGAAAGTACTAGGTTATTAAAGACCTACCCTTATGAGATCAGGGCAGAATGGCGCTATGGTGAAAGCAAGAGCCAATAAAGCATTGCCTTTTATCGATGATTGAAACAGTCCATTAATAGTTGATCAAAAAGGAACTTGTCAAGAGATCTATTACGTTCCTTAATAATGAGAACCACATGGCGGATTTATTGATTTTTAGGCCTCTTTTTGTTATAATTTCCATTACCTACAAAAGTGTCCTACCAGTTTTTACCGCGAACTTTGGGTACCAATTTTTTAAACCTTTCTATTTACCGCAATCACTGTGGGAAATTTAGAGTCTCTATAAACGCAATTAACCAATTTTTTCAGATCAGAGCGTTTTATTTTCGACACTAAAATGCAAAACCATCTGGTAGTTTAAGATATGAAACTAAATGATCTCAGAAAAAAGGTTTATAAAATCGTAGAACCGAATAAGGATTCATCGGGTCTGTCAAAAGCGTTTAACCTTTTTATTATCACAGTCATCATTATCAATTGCGCTGCGATGATATTTGAAACTGCCGGGGATTTCTATCAAAGGAATCCACAGTTATTTAACATTATAGAGGTTATTTCTGTCTTAATTTTTTCCATTGAGTACTTACTTCGTCTTTGGTCGATTTCTGCCGCCAAGGGCTATAAAGCCTGGGGACGAGTTAGATATATGATGCAGCCGATGATGATAATAGATCTCTTGGCGATTCTTCCCTTTTATATCGCTTCAATCGGTTTAGATCTCAGGGCCGTAAGAATACTGCGTATATTTCGTGCCCTCAGGATTTTGAAGCTCGGGAAGTATTCCGAATCTATGAAGATCCTGGGGCAGGTTTTTGCTAATCGAAAAGAAGAGTTGTCTATTACGGTTTTAATAACTGCAATTTTAATGTTTATATCCAGTTTTGTTGTTTATTTAACCGAGAACACCGCCCAACCCGAAAAATTCAGCAGTATCGCTTCATCGATATGGTGGGCTGTGGCAACCTTGACACCCGGCCCCCCTGCTTATCAATTCGCACAGCCAATAACAACGCTTGGAAAAATTGCGGGTGGTGTCATTCAACTCATCGGCGTTGCCATAATTGCCTTGCCGACAGGAATCCTGGCTTCAGGATTCAAGGAAGAATTGGGCAAAAAACGCGGAAAACCGAAACTTTCGGAAGATATTAAAAATGGTTTAGAAGATATTTCATTACGATTAGAAAAGTTAGAAAAAAGCATGGAAATTAATCATAATCAATTAAACTGAAAAAGGAGGTGCGAATGCTAAAAGGAATTATTTCTACTATTGTTTCGTTTGTGTTCATGCTCATTCCGATGGTCGCCACAGCCGGCTCCCAGCAAAAAGTAATGAAATGGAATACCAAGGTAAAGAAAGGGACGATAAAGTCCCAGCGTATCACCACCAAGGACGGCAAGAAGATCCTGGTTGCACCGGACGGAATCATGTATCTGCTCGACAGCGACGGCAAGCACTTTATGGTGGATCAGAACGGTCAGAAAATCCAGGTGAATCAGGCTGGCAATATCATCAAGGTGGGCAAACAGCGAAAAATCAAGCTGCGAATTGGCCCCGGTCCCCTGGCCTAAAAATATTCTCGGTGACCAGTGCAAATAAAAGTGGAACTTACTTCCCGCGGTTTTACATTGATGATCGATGGGGAGGCATGGAAATCAGATCCCTGTGAAATGCGGTTTCCCGAAGCGGTCTGGGAGTCTTTTCCGGCCAAAGAAGTATTTCTGATTGAGATGGCCTACCTCCTTACCCTTGCCCCGCCTCTGATCCTCAAACATCCAACCGTTTGGTACGCTACCCCGGAACCCCGTTTCTTTCAGTTCTACAATAATTGTTTCGAATCCGCCATTCCCAATATGACGGACCCCATTAACGCCGAAGCTTCCGAAGAAATTTTAGAGCGTTTCCGATCAACAGGCCGTCACTTCACGGCAGAGCCCTGTGCCTGCGACTTTCCTGAAATAGATTCATGGGAGCCCCGTCGGGTGATCCTGCCCTTCTCCTTCGGGAAAGACAGCTTAACGAGCCTGGCCACGCTGACACGTCTCGGTTATGAGGTTATTCCGGTGCAGCTGGATGATCGCGTTCTGCCGCGGGCAATGGCTATTCGTAGAGAGCTGGAAAAGAAAATGGCTTCAGCACTGGGGATTTCCTGTTACGCTGTTAGAAATGAAGTCCAGCTGCTTTCCGATTTTCAAATACTGAAGCAGCCGGAAACGCGGCTTCACCAGGTGCACATCTTTTTTGTGTATCTCATGGCAATGATTCCATTCTGCATCCATTATCGGGCGCCGACCATCGTACTGAATAACGAATACTGCAACTCATTGAAAAGGCTCCATCGTGAGGGATACCTTCTCCCCCACAGGGTCATGCAAAGCCGTGCCGTCACCCGAGGCATGGCCCGCCTGACGGAGAGGTTTACGGGTGGGCAGGTAACCGCCGTTAACCTGATCGGGGGATTGGGCAATTTCGCCTTACACCGTATTCTTCACGCGGAATTTCCTGAATTTGGCACCTATCGCGTTTCCTGCCATATGGAGGTGAGCAAATACTCCCGATGGTGCCACGGATGCGATCACTGTGCACAGCCATTTATCTACTCCCTGGCCCTGGGTCTGGACCCTTTTGAACTGGGTTTTGAGGCCTCCATGCTGGAAGAAGAAAAGAGTCCGCATTATAACCTTTTCTCCGAATCACTACACCGGAAGGACACTTACCGGCGCTTTATACGGCAGGAAGAAGTTTTGGCATATCACATGGCCTGCCAAAGGGGAGTAGAGGGACCGCTCATGGATCGATTCAGACGGGAATTCCTTTCCGAAGCCGAAAAACGTGCAACCAGGCTGATGAAAAGGGTGTTCCGGGTTCAGTCAAAGCCGGGAAAAAGCCGGATCGAAATAGAGGCAGCTTTACTTTATCGCAGGCTTTTGTGCCGGGAGCAAAAGGAATTACAAAAGAGACCCCCCAGAAATAGACTTCCTTGCTCAATTGTAGGTGGAAAAAGATAAACACTGTCCTGGGATTTCACCGGGTAGCCAGTTTTTTGCCCAGCTGCATAGCTTGATTCATAAGCGCCTTGTTTAACTTTATCTCACCGGGCTTTTCGGCACTGCCATAAACCATTCCGACAATTTTTGCACCGACATATCTGAATGCATCCTGAAAGGTACGCAAGGCATTGACACACCCAGAGGTGAATGCATCCGTGTCTCCGTAGCTCATTGCGATTGCAACTCGTTTTCCCTCGAAAGCACCCTTTTTGTAGGCGAGCAGTGCGAAACACCGGTCCAATAACAGCTTGGTTTGCGCTGACATCGAAAACCAGTAAACCGGACTGGCGATTACCCATGCATCGGCCTGTACGAGTTTCCCGTATATCGGCTGCATTTCATCATCGATTGCGCATCCCTTGCTGTCCGGCTTCTGGCAGGCATAGCACGCCTGGCAGGGAGAAATGTTTTTACCATGGAGAAAGATTTTTTCTAATTTTGCGCCCCTGGACTCGGCCCCCTTGATTATTTGCTCGGCTAGTGCGGTGCTGTTGCCTTTTTTCCGAGGGCTGCCCAGCAACACGAGTACCCTGTTGGACTTTGATGTAGAAGTCATAAAGCGCACTCCAATCTTATGATGATTCAGGTAGAGATTAGGTTCACAAAAAAATGATACGTGTCATGTTTGACCGGTTCGCTTCCCTTAACCCCGCCTTTTCTTTAAAAAATCCCCGCCCTTGAGATCGGAAAGCTTCCCCGCCTAGATACCCATCTGCTTTTCTTCTTCTGCGATGACTGCATCTATAATCTGCAATGCATAATCGACCTCTTCTTTCCGGATGACCAACGGCGGTGCAAACTCAATCGCCATCCGTCCCGGTGCCAGCTTCACGATGAGCCCTTTGTGCCTGGCGCGGGTGATCATGCCCAGAATTTGACTGGTGGGCAGAACCGCCCGCGTTTTTTTGTCTGACGTAAAATCTATTGCCGCGAAGAGCCCCGTGCCCCGGACTTCGCCCACAATCGGATGATGCTGCAGCTGATGCAACCCCTTCAACAAATGTTCTCCGACTGCCGCAGATTTTTCGATCAGTTTCTCGCGTTCTAATATCTCGATGTTTTTTAGCGCCGCCGCACAAGGAACCGGATGGTTGCCGTAAGTGTGCAGATGATTGAATACCGCAATGGGCTCCCAAACCTCATCGGTACACCCGACCGCGCCGAGGGGAACATATCCGCTGGTGATTCCTTTGGCCATGGTCAACAGATCCGCCTGGATTGGGAAGTGTTGGATACCGAACATTTTACCGGTGCGTCCGAATCCGCAAATCACTTCGTCGATGATAAGCAGGATACCGTATGTGTCGCAAATCCGGCGCACGATCGTCCAATATTCCGGTGGGGGAGAAAGGGCGCCGTAGGCCTGCTGAATTGGTTCGCCGATGAAGGCTGAAATATACTCGGGGCCCTCGAATTCGATAATCTGTTCGATGTTGCGGGCACAGGCAATGTCGCAATCCGGGTATATCAATCCCAGCGGACACCGATAACAATAGGGGGAGTCAACGAAAATACCGCCCGGAGCCAACGGTTCCATTATCTGCCGCATCGCCGGAACGGACCCCAACGCCCGCAGACCGATACCGTTGACGCCGTGATAGGCGCCGCGGCGGGAGATGATTTTGAAGCGACTCTTGTTGTCATTGAAGAAGTGGTAATGTTTGGCCAGCTTCATGGCAGTTTCAACCGCCTCGGATCCACTGCATTCGAACGTAAACCGGTTGATAGCGCCCGGTGTAATTTGTGCCAAAACCTTCGCCAATTCCATAGCCGGAACATTGGCGAAAGCCATGGGCGTAAAATAACTCAGCTCGCAAATCTGGTCATACACGGCCTGCGCCAGCTCCGGGCGTCCGTAGCCCACGTGCACCGGCCGGGTTATGCCGGCAACCATGTCCAGATAGCGGTTGCCTTCCTTGTCGAATACGCTGACCCCCTCGCCTCTGGTGATAATTGTGACGCCTTGTTCGAGATCGCTTTTGGGTGTCAGGTGCAAAATGAGGTGTGAGCTGTTATCCATGCGATTGCTGCTGTTTTCCATTTTGGTCCCTCACATAAATGTGTACATAAATAAAAGAGAGTAGAATTTATATAATAGCTTATTTCAATTAGTTGAGGGGTCGGCAGTTTTTTGAGGAGGTCGCTGCATGAATCATCAGCGACTGCATCGTGCAAACTCATGCATAAGGGATCGAAGCGAAAGAACAGCGATTAAACATGAAAACAATAGGTTAAGGGTTAAATCAGCATCGCACCCCGATGACAAATTTTGGTTACAGCCTGTTCTTTCGCAACGCTCCCTAATGCATTCAGACAGTGCACGATTTCGCTGCTGATAATTCATTCCGCTATTATCAAAGTTTTTGGGAAAAAACTCCCCGGCCCCTTAATTAGTTACAATTCAAATAACAGTTTGTTATTAAAACCAATCCCTATCGGGTACATAGATTTGTGATAAGATCTTCCATTTTAAGGCTTCAACTCCACCAGGGCTTCCCCCTTGCTCCGCTTCTTTGGCATCCGGCGGAAGCTACCCGGAAATATGGTTCCCGAGGGGCCGTGATGCAAACTATCAGGCCGGTGCCGGGGTCTGCACGGTTACTTAAAAGGTTATAGTTAGTAAGCCCGGATCTGCGTTTAACACGCTATGGACATTCTTTTTGACATACCTTGACCGTGTGCGCAAGTGGTGACCAGCAAAACCGGTTTTTTATTTGAAAATAAACGGGTCATTAGAGGGTTTCGCGACATATTTACTGTTAACAGTTAGTTCCAACCGTTGAGACCATAACATTAACAAATAACTCGGAGTCAATCTATCGATATTTTTAATAAAACTATAACCAATTGACTTATTGAGAAATATTGTGCTAATAGGTATATATGTGTGACAGTGCATCAACCACAAACTACCGGACGGTACTGCCATCGGGCTTCAGACGGTTGCGGGAAAGCTTCCTGGTATGCATCAATTGATCACTCTCAATGGGCGGAGTAGGAGTTATGTTTAAGGCACTTAAAAGCGGCATACGATTGCGGGACCTCAAGCGGCGCTTACAAAGAGAAAATCCAATCCTGACCGAAGTTGTCGACAGCTTTCAGGCGGTGGACCAGATCGGTCGTCGGCTTGGGTTTCTGAGCAAGGAAGAATCTTTTGCCGCCAGTACTTCCTGGTGGCCGCTGATATCGGTATTAGGGCTGTACTCATCCGGAAAATCTTCCTTTATAAATCATTATCTGCAGTTTAAGTTACAAGCCACCGGCAATCAAGCAGTTGATGATAAGTTTACGGTTATTTGTTTTACCAATGAGAAAAAGGAACGTGTTCTGCCGGGTGTCGCGCTGGATGCGGACCCACGATTTCCATTGTATAAAATCAGCCAGGCAATCGAAGCGGTGGCGAAAGGCGAAGGCCATCGCGTGGATGCCTATCTGCAGCTGAAAACCTGTCCCAGTGAAAAATTGCGCGGCAAGATTCTTGTCGATTCGCCTGGATTTGATGCAGACGCCCAGCGGACTTCCACCCTTCAGATCACAGACCATATCATCGATCTTTCAGACTTGGTGCTGGTATTCTTTGATGCGCGTCATCCCGAAACCGGTTCGATGCAGGATACGCTGCAGCACATGGTTAGCCAGACGATAAACCGCAGTGATTCCAACAAGTTTTTGTATATTCTCAATCAAATCGACATGACTGCAGCAGAGAACAACACAGAAGAAGTTTTTGCGGCCTGGCAGCGGGCCCTGGCCCAATATGGAATGACCGCCGGATGTTGCTATGCCATTTACGTTCCGGAAGTTGCGACGCATATTGAAAATCCAGAGGTCCGATCGCGTTTAGAGAGCAAGCGAGATATGTATCTGCGGTTTATTTACGACCGGATCGAACAGGTCGGGGTAGAGCGGGCTTATCGGATTGCAGGTATCCTGGAAAGCACAACCCGAATGCTGAAACAGGAAGTGGTCCCTCGGGTTCAACAATTCATCTTCAGCTGGCGGCGACTTGTTCTCTGGGCGGATGCAATCGTCTTGGGCGCCGTACTGTCCGTATTTCTTATGATTACGATTTACGGGGGATTTTGGAATGGTTTGTCCTTCAGGCTACCCTTCCTGGAGAAATTGCCGGGTGGGGCCTATGGCGGAATCGTTTTGACCGGGCTGGCTGTCGGGATTGCCGGTTATATTCACTTTAGAATTCGCCGGTGGGCAGCAAAGCGGGTCATAAAGCGAATCATTGCAGATATTAATGACCCGGATTTGCACACTAACTATATTCGGACTTTTGAGAAAAACAGCCGCTGGTATAGCACTCTGTTTCGACGGCAACCGGCAGGCTGGGGGCAGAGGAGTTCCCTTGGCCTGGAAAAAATTTTGGAAGATTCCAATCTTTATATCCAGAAACTCAATGATATGTACACAAACCCTTCGGGAGACGACTCTTCCCACCCCATCATCGTGCCGGAATATTCAGAAAAGACATCTGCGGTCGACATGCAGGATTCCCGGGAGGTGGGCGTGATCCGGGAGCAAGCATCCAAAAATACAACAATGCATTGACATGCGCCCGCGGGCTTTAAACCTGACAGTGAGTACAAAAGCTTCCCTTAGTTTTACGTATACGGTTTCCTGACAGGGACAGACGGAGGCCATTATGAAGACCATGAAATCCCTTGCAAAACTGAAGCCCGAGGCTGGAATCTGGATGGATGAAGCCCCTGTGCCGGATTTCGGGCCCAACGATATCCGGATTAAGGTGATGAAAACAGCTATCTGCGGCACCGATGTCCATATATATAACTGGGACGAGTGGTCCCAGAAAACAATTCCCGTACCCATGATTATCGGTCACGAATTCGTGGGCATGGTAGAGGCGGTGGGCAGCGAGGTAGAGGGTCTCGAGGCGGGTGACCGGGTTTCTGGTGAAGGGCATATTACCTGCGGTTATTGCCGCAACTGCAGGGCAGGCAAACGCCATCTTTGCCGTAACACGATCGGCGTGGGTGTCAATCGGCAAGGTTGTTTCGCGGAGTATGTCACCATCCCGGCCGGCAACGCATTCAAGGTTTCCGCGAATATCAGCGATGACATCGCTGCTATTCTTGATCCGCTCGGCAATGCAACCCATACGACCCTTTCATTCGATCTGGTCGGCGAGGATGTGTTGATCACCGGTGCCGGTCCCATCGGCATCATGGCCGTGGCCATTGCCAACCACGTGGGTGCCCGATTTGTGGTCATCACCGACGTGAACGACTATCGTTTGAACCTGGCCGCCAAAATGGGCGCCACACGAACCCTCAATGCTACGCGGGATGCCATCGTTCCGGCCATGAAGGAGCTGGGCATGAGAGAAGGATTCGATGTGGGTCTGGAAATGTCCGGCAGCCCCGAGGCTTTCCGGGACATGTTGGATCACATGAACTACGGCGGGAAAATTGCTCTTCTGGGCATTCCGCCCAAAGACATCAAGGTGGACATGGTTCAGATCGTCATCAAGGGGTTGCTACTCAAGGGGATCTACGGCCGCGAGATGTTCGAGACCTGGTATAAGATGGCTACCATGCTGCAGAGCAACTTGGATATTTCCGGCATCATCACGCATCGGTTCCACGTCGATCAATACGAGGAAGCATTCAACGTGATGCGGTCCGGTCAGTCCGGCAAGGTGCTGCTGGATTGGCGCTGAACGCTATAATTAGTTCGTGCTATAGTTAAACTGCATCTCGTTTTGGTTTAACTAAAGTGCCGGTATCACGAACATTGATTTATTAAGAGGCCTCCTTAGGCGGATTTCGACCGGCCGCGGTTAGTATTTTATCGCCAAGGTTTTTATGAACCATGATAGGTATGGGAAATTCTCTGTCAACCGTAAAACGAATCGCTTTTCTGAAGAACCTGGTCTCATTTGAAATTGAAATATCCGTCCAGGGGATAAATAATGGCGGATGGCCGAATCTGAAAAGAAAAAAGACAGAAATACCCAAACCCTCCCGATTTGAAATAAAAATAACACAGTTATTATAAGAAACTGAATGACGCAGTCTTGCGCTGCGAAATCGCCACCTTTCTCCGGACACAAAATCAATACGGCTATACTTTTCACCCAATTTATGCCATCCACTCGCCCGGGACAACACAAAACTAATCGCGATCCACAGGATGGGGAATAATACCATAAAATAATTTTCGAATAATTCATCCATTTCGACTTCAAGACGATGATTGTAAAATAAGAAGATTAAAGTGGAAAGACATTCACTGGTGTATGCGTTGTGTCCTGTTTATCGAATATTATACCGCTAAAGTGTCGAAGAATCAATTCTGCTGCTGGGATGCAGCCGGTGCACGAGATGCGGAAGAAGTCCTTTTTGCGTTTCGCAATACGATCCCGCGATATCTCCACATCTGTTGAAAATCTGTACGTGAAAGTTGTCTGAGGCCCGCCAAAGGATCACCCAGCGTTACGGTTTTATCGTTGATGTCAAGAACCGTGACATAGTGATCCACCAAAAAGGAATATTTAACCACGGCGATAACGGGTTCGAGGCCTTGCAGTTCGAATACCGATTTGAACTTTCGGTAATCACATAAAAGTTTTTCATCGGAATCAACTTTCCGAATTGCTAGGCAGAGCGAATCCGGCGGGGTTCCCGCGATTGGATTGGTATGGGAAAGCACTGCCAGCTCGCCTTCCTCGGCTTTCACTCCGAGCTGTCTCAATGCAGTTACAGCTGCTGCGGGTCCACAATTATATCCATTGCTTTGCAGGCAAACGTTGTTCTTATCCAGGGTGGTTTTTAAATTAAGCAGATATTTCTTGATAATGCCTGGAATAAGAAACGGTAAAACTGAATAATAAATTATGACACATGCTAACAAAACATGGACCAGAATATTGAGACGTTTGAGACCGGTACGTGATACCGGGGTGACTAATAGCATCGCAGTGATAATCGCCATGGCAGCAAATTCTCTGCGGCCGGACATTAACCAGGAAACTGGCGGAAAAAATTCAAGTCCTGAAGAATATCGGGCAGTTCCGATAACTGCCAGAAAAAAGAAAGGGATTACGAATCCGAAGATCAAATAGGATTTCGTTGAAAACCACTTGCCCAAAACAACGCCGGCGAAAGCCAGCAACAAAACACCCAGTGTTTCAATCCATGCCATATGAAAAATAAGTGAGCTTAAATTGTTTTATGCGTAAACAACTTTTATTCGTCTTTCTTGTACAGTCCAATCAGAACTTCGGAGCGAGATGGCTTTCTGAATAGGGTAAAGGCCCTCCCGTCACTCTCAAACTCAAGATAGTCAGTTGCGCGGTGGTTTTTAAGATTATTTTCGCGTCCTTTACAATCGGGCAACCCGTTATCATAATTAAGAGATGTCGTAATTTTGTGTCTCTTACCTGTTTTTACTGTTTTCTGATACGTGTAGAATCCTTTTTGAATCTCCTGGTTACTAATGATCGTAAACGTATTATCCGAATTAAAAGTAACACTTTCTACACAATTCGTACCCGGCACCAATAACTTCCAGGTACCGACGATCGATACGGTTTCTTTCTTTTTTCTGCTTTTTGGGGGTTCTTTTTTCTTATCCGGCGTTTTTGCTCCTCTTTTTTCGATTATATCTTCATTTTCCTGGAGGTAATCCGCTTGATTCTGTTCCCACCACTCCAACCACCCAGAACGATCCCAGCGGTGGTAACGTGGCACACCCGTTATTTCCTGCAGGGCAGTTAATACTCCATGTTGCACATATGGCACCTTATCATCAATCATAGCAATCAAGGCCCTGACAGCAATAGAATCTCCTATCTTCCCAAGAGCCCTTGCAGAATTGCCTTTCACGCTGCTATCTTCATCTGTCAATGCTTCGATCAGCGATTCAACGGCCCTGGAATCCTCTATTTTGCCTAATGCAGTTGCCGCAGTTCTGCGAACTTCGGGTCGCACGTCTCTTAATGCATCTACCAGAGGGTCAGCGGCTCTGGAGTCCTTTGTCATACCGAGTGCCAATGTTGCAGCCTCGCGTACCCACCACCTTTCGTCTGTGGTTGCGACAACTAACAATTCTATGCCGTGAGAATCACTTAATCTTCCCAGAGTGGCAGCCGCGCTGTGTCTCACCGCTGCATACCAGTCGGAAAATGCAGCTATGAGAGGTCCAATGGCTCGTGGATCCGGTATCTCAGACAATGCTGATGCAGCACTTTTTCTAACCCACCATTTTCTATCCTGTAATGCGGCGATCAAGGGCTCAACGGCTCGTGGATCTTTTAACTTGCCCAATGCCCGAGCGGCATCTCTCTGAAGGGCACTATTTTCTTCCTTTAATACGGCAATCAGAGGTTCAACAGCTCTAAGATCTCCGATCTCTCCCAAGGCATTGACGGCAATATCTCCAAGCCATCTTTCCGGATACTCCAGCGCATCTATCAGAGGGTCAACAGCTCCGGCATCTTTTGTCGCAGCCAGAGCCCCGGCTGCGGCCACTCGAATTTCTATATCAAGTTCCTCATTTTCTAATGTTTCAATCAAAAGTTCAATAGCTCCGATATCCTTCATTTTCACCAGCGTTTGCTGTGCTTCAAATCGAACATTCCAGTCTAAATCGTTTTTCATGGCATCGATCAGCGGTTCGAGGGACCGGGAAGCATTTATTACACCGAGAAACCTTGCAGCATCTTTTCTTACCCATACGCGCTCGTCATTCAAGGCCTCAATGAGGAAGTCAACTTGCGGGGAATTATCATTTACATTTCCGAGACGAATTGCTTTCTGAATTCGAATATCCCAGTTTTCATCTATCAGTTCATCATGGTCTAGACCTGCGGCAATGGCTTCCCTTCTTTCCTCAGCCTTTTCAATTAACGCGGCCGCGTCCTCGGTTGATATTGTGTCAATATGACCAGCCGGAGCGATTATCTTATACCCGTTATTTCCTCTCTTGTGAAAAGCGACTATTTTAAAATCGTCGCAATCGGCAAATACCACCTGGATAATAACATCTTTATTTAGTATTAGGTCCTCCTCAACGGTAAGCTCGTCAATTGAGCCGCAAAATTCGCCATGTTCGCTGAAATAGGATGCCTGGGCTGCGGTTGCATTCTGAAGGTCTGTTTGAGCTATTCTGTTGTAACTCGGCGGGTGGGGATTTGTCAGATAAACCATATAGGCCACGGCTATTAGAATATAGGTGATGGAATTTCCCCAAAAAGAGATTTTCAGCAGGCGGGTGAACCTGGGAATTTTTTGGTGAAAAAAAAGGACGTATATCCCCCATTCAATCAATACTGTAAAAACAAATGCCGAGCCAATTGTCAGAAAATTCTCCGTATGTATCCTGAAGATAACAAACTCGACGATAAGCACACCCACAATAAATGTCACGACATTGGCAAGAAAAGTAACAAGTAAAATCCAACCAAAGTTGACCCGGTTATTGATGATCTTTGCTGCGTATAGCCAAAAAAATACAGCCTCAATAAAAAACAGGAAGATACCAATACCAGGGCTGAATTCCGACCAGCCCATGACCATATTTGCCGCAGCCCCCCCTGGAAGCGCTAGAAAAATCCCAGCGGTCAATAAAAAAGGTTCCCGGAGTTTATCAAAGCACCGCCCTTTTAATCGAACGGTGTATCCGCTGAGGCAAACCCATTTTCTCTTTACAGTATCTGAATCAGCATTCATGAAAATTTCACTCCCTCCTGATGTTTTTTGCTTTCAGTATTAGAAAAAGTACTATTGCGATTTAGCGATTTTGGCTTTTGTTTTTTACAATTAAAACTAAACAGGGATAAATGTGCTCTCAAAGATTCCGGTCGATTGTATATTTGTTATATCTCTTCACAGACCGCAACGATGGCGCTGCCTGCTGATAAGAAAAATTCGGTCATCTATACGCCCGGGTTTACCGGGGTGATAGGCCTGAGAACGAGTTCTTTCTGCTCAAGGCGTTTTCGGAAGCGCAGATGACGTTGACGTGTGCGTTCAACAAAAGGGTGCCATAAGCGGTGGGTGAGGCGGTGTTGAATGAGCAGCGACCAGAGATAATTTGATCGCTTGTAGAGAATGCTCATGGCAAGGTACGGCAAAATATCTTCGATCCTTCGCGGACAGCGTCGTAAACTCGACCGCATGGAAAATAGCTTGCGGTAGCACCACTCATAGCCGGACTGCAACTCGTCAGGTGTCATTTTGCGTGGCTGAAAAACAACATTCGCCGTATCATAGCGGTTCCAATCGCGGTGTAAGATCCTTTTCTCTTTTTCGAGTTTCCGGAAAAGCGGCGTGCCGGGATAGGGCGTCAGAATATGAAATGTTGCGCAGGCCAGCCGGCTGTCTTCTATCCAATTTACGGTCTTTTCAAACACATCCGGAGTGTCATGGTCGAATCCAAAGACAAAACTGGTGTTGACCTGGATTCCTTGTGAGTGAAATACGTCTACCCGTCTGGCGTAATCGTCCGGACGAGGCGTCTTCTTTCTTGCATCGATAAGATTCTCCCCGATGAGAGATTCCAGACCAACGAAAACACCGGTACAGCCTGAGAGCGCCATCTCGCGGACCAGAGAGACATCGTCCGTTACGTCGATGGTTACAGCCGCGCTCCAGATTTTGTCTACTTTGCGAAGTTCCTGACAAAGTCCTCGGAGATAGTCTCTGTTGGAACCCAGGTTGTTGTCTGTAAACACGCCGTAGGGTTCATCACTTTGTCTAAACTCCGTTGCAATTTGTTCCGGCTCACGCATCTGGTATGGCATTTTTAAGCCTTTGGTCGACATGTAGCAGAACCCGCAGCGATTGTGGCAGCCGCGAGTCGCAATGAGGCTCAGCGTTGTCAGAAAAGATTCACGCGGCAGCAATTCCCGTCGCGGTGCCGATTCCAGGTTGTACGGCTGACTGAAATCTCCAACGTAGCGTTGCTTCAAACAGCCGGCTTCTGCATCACGCAGGATCCTGGGCCACAACTGTACGCCTTCTCCCATGGCAATGGCGTCCGCATGTTGCGCGACCTCATCCGGGCAACTCATCACGTGCAAGCCTCCCATCACAACCTTGGCTCCCCGGTTTCGATACCAGCGTGCAAGTTCATAGGCACGTTCGGCGAAAGTCAGATGAACCGTAATGCCTACTACCGAGGGAAAAGGTTCACACGGCGGGTGTCCTTGAAGAAGGTTCTCATCCCAATAGTGAATCTCCCAGTTCAGCGGTGTTGCAGCCGCAATAGAAGTCAGTGCGAGAGTAGGGGTCAATACGTGCTTTCCAAAACTTGCGCGTGGGTCTTTTCGGTAAAACGGATTGATCAGAAGCGCGTAATTCGGTTTAGGTGCGTTGATTTGGTATCGTTCATCCAGCTTTGGAGCGATTTTCATTTTTTTTGGAAACCACATTGCTTTCCTTTACCCATTGGTATCGGTTTAATAAAATTTCTTTCCGCATTCAGCGCATTTTTCTTTTCCGGTTTTTAAATTAAATTTGCAGTAGGGGCATTCGTTTTTAAGATCTGTTAGCATTTTTCTGCGCAACTCTCTGCGCTCATGAGCTTGGAGCCGTTTATCAGCAAAAGGCCCCTTATCAGACATTTCCAGCGGCAAAGTGATTTGCTCCCTTGCGGTGTTGGTAAAAGTGAGCCGGAGTTTCCAATTCATGATTATACCTGCAACCAGCGTTGCGAATCCAATAGCGATAAACAAAGAGCCCCATTCGATGATATCTTTGGGTCCGCGTGGATTCCAGAAGATAATTGTGCCGATTAAAACGATCGCAAAGGCGGAAATTAAGCGGAAAGTCCATCCGATAACCAACAGACCGATTCCTGTTGATACACTTAGCCACAAAGATGGTTCAGGCAGCGGGTAGTTTTTCCAACCAACTGTTAACATTGAAATATGAATAGCTAGTATTGCGCCAATGTATAATCTGGGTTGACGGTTCTTCCAACCCTTCAGGCAGAAAGCCGATCCGGCTAGTAAAGCGGTAAACCAAAAAAGAAGAGGATTTGATAATGAAGATATGATTGCTAATGTACAACCGGCCCAGGTAAACCCTTCATCCTCTGTAATAAACGGTAAGATTATAAAAATCGGTGCAACATTTGCCAGGTTGATTTCTATATCGAAAAATCTTATCCACGATACTAAATGGTAGAGATAAAAACCGCCCCATATCATCCAGGCAGCAGTTGAGACACGCCGAAGAATCGTTTTACTGTCTTCGTCGAGTTCATTTCTGCAACTGGTGGTAGGACGAAACCATAAGAGAAACACAGCCAGCAGGACGCCATACCAGGTCATTATCAAATGGATTAATGATTTATCAACTTGAGTGTAGTAGAGAAAGTACGGGGTCCCGGCGATTCCCGCAGCGGCAAAAACGGGAACGAGAAAGCCCACCACAGGAAGTTTCAGCCGAAATATCCAGGTCAGCGCTTTTAATTTCAGGGAAAACAGCAATATCCAGAATATCGTTGAAATACCCCCAAAATATTGAACACTCGATAAATGTTCTGTTTGAAAAGTGCAGTCGAAGAGAAAAAAAATATTCATTACCGCTAAAATAACGGCCGGGCGAGTTTGAGAAACCATTCGGTGGAGTATAAAAGCGCCAGCCAGCAGTAATAGCTGATAAGATTCTATTATAACTGTGAGGATGATTTGTCCGTCAATCCAGTTAATGTTGCGCATACCCTTGGATACAAGAAACACGCCGAATACAAAACAGGCCGCGCTTAAAAAATACAGCGGATTATATTTGACAAACCATTTATGAAATAGTGCATTCATGTGGTTATAATTTCGAAGAATTTTATTTGGTTGAGTGTTTTGGTTCATTTTAAATCCTCCTTTTAGGACCTTTCTTGCTTTTTCATGGAGAGATCAGGGAATCTTCGGTTTAGGTAAAATAATAGCGTAGATGTGGGGTTAAATCAAGAAAAAAATGTTAATATTAATAATAATATCAATTAGTTACATTCTTTTCCCCACCGTTACTTTTTTTTCTTCGTCCATTATTGTAAAAGTTTGTAAAAGAATGTAAAATTAATTAAAAAAATATCGGAAGTAAAAGTCTGGGATTTTAGAGGTATATAATGAAAGAGAAAAAAGGTAAGAAATTCCATGTATCGAACTTGAAACCAAAGGTCAGGACCCTTGAGGCCATATTTGGTGAGAAATTCATGCGATCAGGACTTAACCCCCGAACCGTTGACAAGTGGCTTAAAGAACCGGAACCGACACCTTACCTTACCTCGTTAAAGAAGTATTTCGGAGTGATCGGTATGAAAGAATCCGATATGATAAAAACCAGGGATGAATTTTCAAAAGCGGTTGCAATGATTTATTCTCAAATAAAAAGCACCGCACAAGTGCAGTATAGTATGGAAGATATCATCACAATTTATAACGGTTTTGTGGATGGATTTCGACAGGAGTCTGTGTTGTTTGGTCAGACTTTGAAAATGATACAAAAAGAAACGATTAAAAATGACTATATATACTTAAAAGGTTTTTATCATATGTATCATCACTGGAAGAGCGGTGATATTAACGATGCCGGTAAGGTACGACGAAATTTAATCCAAATATATGACCTTGATGAAAAC
>CP070652.1:4551782-4563044 GCA_020354645.1 Deltaproteobacteria bacterium | reverse complement strand
CTGCGGCATAGGACCATCATCAGCACCCACCACCAATATCGCTCCATCCATCTGCGCAGCACCCGTAATCATGTTCTTGATGTAGTCCGCATGACCAGGACAGTCCACATGCGCATAATGCCGATTGGTCGTCTCATACTCAACATGCGCCGTCGCTATCGTAATCCCCCGCTCCTTCTCCTCCGGCGCCTTGTCAATCTCATCAAACGGTATGAAATCCGCCAACCCCTTCTTGCCTAAATGCTTGGTGATCGCTGCCGTTAACGTCGTCTTGCCATGATCAATATGACCAATCGTACCTACATTGACGTGCGGCTTCGTACGCTCAAACTTCTGCTTCGACATCTTCTCTTCCTCCCTTTAAAATTGACTATTGTCGATTGAAGGTTGATAGGTTACAGTAGTTTTATGATCGGCAGTCCAATCTTCAATTGTGAAGCTCCCAGCCCTAAAGGCGAGGCTTGCAGAGAAGCGAACCGGTCAATCGACATTTATCAATCACATGTTCTACCAACGAAAATGCGCGAATGCTTTATTTGCTTCGGCCATTTTATGGGTGTCTTCCCTTTTCTTTATTGATGCTCCCCTATTATTGGCAGCGTCTATGAATTCTGCCGCAAGTTTTTCCGACATCCCCTTTTCCGGCCGTTTCCGAGCAAACTCTATGATCCATCGAATCCCTAAAGCTGTTCGCCGAGAAGGACGTATCTCTGTTGGAACCTGATACGTTGAACCGCCAACCCGTCGAGACTTCACCTCGATGAGGGGTCTGGTGTTATTAACCGCTTTTTCAAATATTTTTAACGGCTCCTCTTTGGTCTTTTCCCCGATGGTATCCAATGCTTTATATAAAATGGACTCCGCCAAACTTTTTTTCCCATCTCGCATGATTGATCGAATGAATTTGGCAACCAGCTTATTGTTGTATTTTGAATCCGGTATTATTTCTCGATCAGCGACTTCTTTTCTTCTCGGCATAGATCACACCCTCTATATTGTTTGTTTGCTTGAGGTGAAACTGGTTGAAGGCCGCCAGTGATATTATGCTAAACCAACCACTTAAATCGCGCCCCTTTTTTACTTGGGTTTTTTGGCGCCATACTTTGACCGGCCCTGTTTACGGTCCTCCACCCCGAGAGTGTCCAAGGTGCCCCTTACAATATGATATCTAACCCCTGGCAAATCTTTTACCCTTCCACCTCGAACCAGAACCACGGAATGCTCCTGAAGGTTGTGCCCGATACCCGGAATATATGCGGTAACCTCTATTCCGGTTGTCAGCCTGACCCGAGCGACTTTACGCAGTGCGGAATTGGGTTTTTTAGGCGTTGAAGTATACACACGCGTGCAAACCCCTCTTTTTTGGGGCGCTCCCTTAAGTGCCGGAGTGGTTGTCTTCTTTTTTACCCGTTTTCTGCCTTTTTTCACGAGTTGATTTATGGTCGGCATATGCTCCTCATAGGTTCAAAAATTCTGCTAAGTTTCCGGATTGGTAAAAGCGCCATATGTATACATGAAGACCAGAATTGTCAAGTGTTTTATGTAAAATATCATTACATTCTCGAATAAGACATGATACTGTGTTTTAGACCGCATCAATCTCATCCATCATCCATCCATCCGATCCCCGATCCGGTTTTCGAAAATTTGTATCCACAAGTAATGTTCAAAATAAATGAGATGGTGCTGACGCTTATGGTTGATTACCGCTGATCCAATTGGACATCATAATATAATTGAAGCCCGGTGCCGGCCGGGATAAGCCTTCCCATAATAACGTTTTCCTTCAGTCCTTTCAAATGATCCACAGCGCCAGAAATACTGGCATCTGTGAGGACTTTGGTGGTTTCTTGAAAGGATGCGGCTGAAATAAAGCTGTCTGTGCTGAGAGACGCTTTGGTTATACCCAGAATCAGAGGTTCGGCCACGGCAGGTTTACCCCCCTTTTCGATTGCAGCCCGGTTAACTTCCTCAAAGCGCACCCGGTCCACCTGCTCTTCGGTAATAAAGTCCGTATCACCAACATCAATTATTTTCACTCGCCGCATCATCTGACGCACGATAACTTCGATGTGCTTATCGTTGATTCGAACCCCCTGCAGACGGTAAACTTCCTGAACCTCATCGACGAGATAACGTGCCAATGCAACCTCTCCCTTGATATTTAGGATGTCCTGTGGAAGGGCAGATCCACCAATAAGCGGTTCACCCGCTCGGATATAATCTCCTTCATAGACATTAATATGTTTTCCCCGCGAAATCAGATACTCCTTCTTATCACCGACATCCATCGGTGTAACGGTTATTTTTTGCTTTCCTTTTTTGGTGCCCTTAGAAATTGAAACATAGCCGTCGATCTCACTCAAAACGGCGAGTTCTTTTGGTTTTCGTACTTCAAAGAGCTCAGCAACCCGGGGCAGACCGCCGGTAATGTCCTTGGTCTTTGTCGTTGCGCGGGGCAGCTTGGCTATAACGTCACCGGCTTTGACGTTATCACCCTCTTCAACCATCAAAATGGCATCTATCGGTAACATGTATCGCGCCATTGCCGATGAATCCGGCAGCTTAACGGTTTTGCCATCTTTGTCTTTAATCGAAATTCTCGGGCGATCCTCGGCGCTCTTGGACTCGATAATGGTATGGCTCGATTTGCCCGTTACCGGATCCACCTTTTCCTGCATTGTTTTGCCCGGTATGAGATCTCCGAATTTAACCGTACCCTCAATCTCGGTAAGAATCGGGGTGGTAAAGGGATCCCATGAAGCAAGAAGGTCACCGGCTTTGACCTTCTGCCCGTCTTTAACCGCAAGGTGGGCGCCATAAATTAAGGGAAAGCTCTCCAATTCCCGGCCTTTCTCATTGACGATCGTAAATTTACCACCCCTGCGGTTCATGACAACACGTTGTTTTTCGGAGTTTTCAGCAATGTTCAGATCAACAAATTTAATCGTACCGTTGACCCTTGCGCGTATATCCGCCTGCTCCACGCGGCGGCTGGCCGTACCGCCAATGTGGAAAGTCCGCATGGTCAATTGCGTTCCTGGTTCCCCGATAGACTGAGCCGCCAAAATTCCAATGGCTTGCCCGATTTCAACGGTTTTACCGTGCGCAAGATCCCGTCCGTAGCACTTGGCGCAAACACCATACTTGGTTTGACAGGTCAATACCGATCGGATCTTTACCGTGGATAGACCTGCTTCCTCAATCCGTTTTACGACGGTTTCGTCGATATCTTCACCGGCTTTGACCAGCACCTCATCGGTGAAAGGGTCGTGAATGTCTTCTGCAGCAACCCGTCCCAGGATACGCTCGCTTAGACGCTGGATAACTTCACCGCCTTCCATGAGAGGACCGACCTCCACGCCCATCATAGTTCCGCAATCAATTTCCATGACAACACAATCCTGGGCAACATCCGCGAGCCGTCGGGTAAGATATCCGGAATTGGCCGTTTTCAGCGCAGTATCCGCCAGTCCTTTCCGGGCGCCATGGGTTGAAATAAAATACTGTAATACCGAAAGCCCTTCTCGAAAATTTGACGTGATGGGGGTCTCAATGATTTCTCCTGACGGCTTGGCCATGAGACCGCGCATACCGGCGAGCTGCCGCATCTGATCCTTGCTGCCCCTAGCCCCTGAATCTGCCATCATATAGATCGGGTTGAAGCTTTCTGCAATCAGCGGTTTGCCCTTTTGATCCAAAACCGGATCACCTTTCTCATCCACAACAGGTGCCACTTTCATGGCCTCCATCATTTCGTTTGCAATATCGTCAGTAGCCTTGGCCCAAATGTCGACGACTTTATTATATTTTTCACCCTGGGTGATGAGACCTTCGGTGTATTGCTTGCCGATTTGTTCCACCTGCTTTTCAGCTCCTTTTATAATGTCCCATTTAGCGGTCGGTGTAATCATAGCGTCGATTGAGATCGAAAGCCCGCCTTCGGTGGAAAATTTATAGCCAATATCTTTCAGCCTATCAGAAAGAATGACGGTTGCCTTGGGCCCAAGATTTCGGTATACGTGATCCACCAAGTCTCCCAGCGATTTTTTATCCATGACTCGGTTGACAGTCTCAAACGGGATAGCGGATCTTTTGCTTATTACTTGGAAAATGTGGTAGCTATCCCCGACCGCAATAACATCGCTGATGCCGCCTTCTTCCAGGTAAAAGACTTTATCGGCATCATCTTCTTCGATGCTGAAAATATTGTTGAACTCAGTCTTGGCAAGAAAACCGACCAATCCCTGATTTTCTTTGTCAGGGCTTAAGGAATGCTTGGAAGCCATCTCGCCAAAAGCTGCGCCGCGTTTAATCTTTTCGTAAACGGTATCGGCTTTATCTTTGTCAGCAAACATAATGTGGCGCATTTCCAGGATATTGTCTGTCGGAATGATTTCCCACAGAAGAATACGACCCACCGTCGTGTCAACGATTTTACCGTCCATTCGAACGGAAATCTCAGTATGAAGCTCAACCTTCCCGGCATCGAAAGCGGATCGAACTTCCTCGGCGCTGGCAAATAATTTACCGTCTCCTTTGCAACCCGTAATCCCTCTGGTTATATAATACAGGCCTAGAACGATGTCCTGGCTGGGACCGATAATTGGACTGCCGTTAGCCGGAGATAAAATGTTGTTGCTGGAAAGCATCAATACCCGTGCTTCGATCTGTGCCTCAACGGATAAAGGAACATGAACAGCCATCTGATCGCCGTCAAAGTCTGCATTAAATGCCGTACAAACCAGCGGGTGTAACTGAATAGCTTTACCTTCGATAAGGATCGGTTCAAAAGCTTGGATACCCAAACGATGAAGCGTCGGGGCCCGGTTAAGAAGAACCGGATACTCTTTGACTACCTCATCCAATGTATCCCAAACCTCCGGGATCTCTTTCTCCACCATTTTTTTGGCGCTTTTAACAGTGGAAACGAGTCCCTTTTGCTCTAGACGATAATAAACAAACGGCTTGAACAATTCGAGCGCCATTTTTTTAGGCAAACCGCACTGATGAAGCCTTAAATCCGGCCCAACGGTAATTACGGTGCGACCGGAATAGTCTACTCGTTTTCCGAGCAGGTTCTGACGGAAGCGTCCCTGTTTACCTTTTAGGGTATCACTCAGGGATTTGAGGGGTCGTTTATTGGTACCGGTGATAACCCTACCGTGCCGTCCATTGTCAAATAAAACATCGACCGATTCCTGCAACATCCGTTTTTCATTGCGAACAATAATATCCGGAGCCTTCAAATCAATCAGACGTTTTAAACGATTGTTTCGGTTAATAACCCTTCGATACAGATCATTAAGGTCCGATGTAGCAAATCTGCCGCCCTCAAGGGGTACCAACGGTCGCAAATCGGGGGGAAGAACCGGAATAACATCCATTACCATCCAGGTCGGATCAACACCGGATTTTCTAAATGCATCGATGATTTTCAGCCTTTTGGCCAGCTTCTGTCGCTTGGCTGCTGATCCGGTAGCTCGAATTTCAGACCTCAACTCATTATAGATTGCATCTAGATCCATATTGGCAAGCAACTCCTGGACCGCCTCAGCCCCAATCCCGGCTTTGAATTTCGATCCATAGGTTTCCAGTGCCTCCCGATATTTTTCTTCTGACAAAAGCTGACACCGGTTCAGGGGTGTATCCTTGGGATCAATAACAATATAGCTGTCAAAATATAGGACCTTTTCCATATTTTTGAGCGTCAGGTCCAGCAGGTTGCCGATCTTGCTGGGAAGACTCTTTAGAAACCAAATATGCGACACAGGAGTAGCCAGCTCGATGTGCGCCATCCGATCTCTTCTGACCTTGGACTGGATCACTTCCACCCCGCACTTTTCGCAAATCACCCCGCGATGTTTCATTCGTTTATATTTGCCGCAGTTACATTCGTAATCTTTGGTGGGCCCGAATATTTTGGCACAGAAAAGACCATCGCGTTCCGGCTTGAATGTTCTATAGTTAATGGTTTCAGGTTTCTTGATCTCACCATATGACCACTTTCGAATCAGTTCCGAAGATGCCAGAGCAATCCTAATGCCGGTGTACCCTCTTGGGTCAGTAGGTTTCGCAAAGAAATCGTATAATGCCTCCATAATTACTTCCTTTTCGAGTTGTGAGTTTCGCAGTCCGGGTTAGTTCAACATCCCTAATTTAAAAACCGTAACCCAAAACCCGTTCTATTCTTTCTCCTCCAATAGGGATATATCCAATCCCAAAGCTTGCAATTCCTTGGTCATTACCCGGAAGGATTCAGGGATTCCGGGTTCCAGGACGTTTTGGCCTTTCACAATTTTTTCATACATGCGTGTCCTTCCAGCCATATCATCCGATTTGACGGTTAAAAACTCCTGCAAAGCATGGGCTGCGCCATAAGCCTCCATAGCCCATACCTCCATCTCACCCAAGCGTTGCCCGCCAAACTGAGCCTTTCCTCCCAGCGGTTGCTGGGTTACCAACGAATAGGGCCCAATTGAACGGGCATGGATCTTGTCATCTACCAGATGGTGCAATTTCATGACGTACATAGTACCGACGGTAATCTTCTCCTTAAAAGGTTCTCCGGTACGGCCGTCGAATAAGGTAGTCTGGCCAGTTGGGCTGAGTTCTGCCTCCGTCAACAGTTCTTTGATCTCCTCTTCTTTGGCACCGTCAAACACTGGTGTTGCCATGTGGACACCGTATTTGTAATTGGAAGCAAACTCGCAGAGCTCCGAATCCTTAAAGCCGTCAAGAATTTTTTTGGAGCCAGGATCCCCAAATATCCGTTTCATTTTGTCACGAAGGGCCTTAAGCTTGTTTTCCTCAAGCAATTGATTTAACTGATCCCCAAGCCCTTTTGCCGCTAAGCCCAGGTGTATTTCCAAAATTTGGCCGACATTCATACGCGAAGGCACTCCTAAGGGATTGAGAACCATATCCACCGGGGTGCCGTCTTCAAAATACGGTAAGTCTTCTATCGGCAAAATTCTAGATACCACGCCCTTGTTGCCATGACGACCTGCCATCTTATCACCGACGGAAAGTTTACGCTTCATTGCTACGTAGACTTTGACCATCTTAATTACCCCCGGCGGCAGATCATCACCTTTTTCAAATCGGCCGACCTGTTGCTCGAAAACCATGCGGCACAGTTCGCATTGATCTCTGTAACGCTCGAGAATTTCATGCACCCGCTCGGTTAATGCGGGGTCCTTAAAAACAATTCCCTCAAACTGCGCCAAGGAAAGCTTGTGAAACAATTGGGAGTCAATCTTCGCGCCTTTGGGTATTAATACTTTTTTGCCTTTTTTCAGTTGGGCATAAGTTTTTTGCCCTACCAACAATGCTTCAAGTTCCTTGCGCACGACATCCCTGATTACGGCGAGTTCATCATCTCGATCTTTTTCCAAGGCGGCGATCTCCTCATCTTCAATCAACCGCGTGCGATCATCCTTTTCAACGCCCCGTCGTGAAAAAACTTTGGCATCGATGACAATTCCCTGTACACCAGGGGGCAGACGTAAAGAAGTATCTTTTACATCCCCGGCTTTTTCGCCGAAGATTGCCCGTAAAAGCTTTTCTTCAGGAGAAAGCTGGGTCTCTCCCTTTGGTGTAATTTTTCCCACCAAAATATCGCCGGGGCCGACTTCGGCACCCAATCGGATAATACCGCTGTCATCCAGGTTCTTTAAGGCTTCTTCCCCGACATTCGGTATGTCTCTCGTAATATCTTCTTTACCCAATTTGGTATCTCTGGCAACGACTTCAAATTCTTCAATATGAACGGATGTGTAAACACCATCCCTGACTAATCTCTCACTGACCAAGATTGAATCTTCGAAATTATACCCGCCCCAAGGCATAAAGGCCACCGTCACATTTTTACCAAGGGATAACTCACCTCGATCCGTAGCGGGGCCATCTGCAATGATCTCTCCAGCTTTAACGTATTGACCTTTCTTAACGATCGGGCGGTGGTTGAAGCAAGTGTTTTGGTTGCTTCGAATGAACTTTGAAAGGTTGAAAATGGTCACATCTTTTTCTGATGGATCCTCGGAAGGATCATGTTTGAGAACAATGCGGGAAGCATCCACATCCACCACCTCTGCATCCCGTGGTGCAACAATGGCGACCCCTGAGTCTTTGGCAACGACACCCTCGATGCCTGTGCCAACAAGCGGTGCTTCATTCACTAACAAAGGAACGGCCTGGCGTTGCATATTCGATCCCATCAATGCCCGGTTGGCATCATCGTTCTCCAAAAAGGGTATTAAAGATGCAGATACACTCACCAGTTGATTGGGAGAGATATCCATTAATTCAATGTTTTCGCGATTGACCATCATAAATTCGCCGGCCACACGTGAAGTTACCATTGGATTGATATATCCACCTTTCTCATCAACCGGTGCATTCGCCTGGGCAATGGGATGCTCTTTCTCCTCAAATGCATCAAGGAAACGTACTTCATTGGTAACGGAGGAATCCTCTACTACACGATAAGGTGTTTCAATGAAACCAAAGTTGTTGACCCTTGCATAAGTGCTGAGAGACACAATTAGTCCGATGTTGGGTCCTTCGGGGGTCTCTATGGGGCAGATCCGTCCGTAGTGTGAGGGATGAACATCTCTGACTTCGAATCCGGCCCGTTCACGAGTGAGCCCGCCGGGACCGAGGGCGCTGAGGCGTCGCTTGTGGGTAGTTTCTGAAAGGGGGTTGGTTTGATCCATGAACTGTGAAAGCTGGCTGGTACCAAAGAACTCCTTGATGACTGCTGAAACCGGTTTGGGATTAACCAGATCATGAGGCATCAGCGCATCCACTTCCTGCAGACTCATTCTTTCTTTGATCGCTCGTTCCATGCGCACCAACCCGATACGATACTGGTTTTCAAGGAGCTCACCCACGGCCCGGACCCGACGATTTCCGAGATGATCAATGTCATCTACCACCCCTTGGGTGTCGCGAAGCTCAACCAGGGCTTTGGCTGTAAGCAGAATGTCTTCCTTCCTGAGGGTTCTTAAATTCATTGCGCTCTGGATCCCGAGACGCTGATTAATCTTAAGACGGCCGACTCCGGAAAGATCATAATAGGTTTGCTTGAAAAATAGGTTGTCGATGAAGTCTTGCGCGACTTCCGGGGTTGCAGGATTTCCCGGTCTGAGCCTTCGGTAAATCTCGATGAGTGCTTCCTCCTTCGTATCGACCTTATCTAACAAGAGCGTTTTGCGTATAGAATCGCTGCTGGAGACCCCGTCAATAAACAACAATTCAAATTCCGTTACCCCGGCGTCGTTTAATTTTGAAAGGTTTTCATCACTAACGGATTGATTTGCTCTTACCAGTATATTTCCTTCTTGCGGATCATAAATTGTTCGGGCAAAGGCGCGGTCCTTCACGTCTTCGGGCGCTATGGGAATTTCCTGTGTATTGGCCGATTCGAGCTTTTTAAGGGCCCGCCGGGTGAAAATACGGCCTTTCTTTACGATTACCTCGCCGGTTTCAGGATCTTTAACATCTCGGCTGGCACGCTGTGCCCTTAAAAAATCGGCCTTAAACTCCTTAAAAAATCGTTTGCTGCGGACACTGATCCTCTCGGTTCCATAAAAATAGTTCAAAAGGTCTTGCGTGGAATAGCCGAAGGCTTTAAAGAGTATCGTGACCGGGAATTTACGCCGCCGGTCAATTCGGATGTAGACAATATCTTTCGGGTCAACCTCCATATCGATCCATGACCCCCGCACAGGAATAATTCTGGAGCTATATATGATCTTGCCGCTCGAATGGGTCTTGCCCTTATCATGATCGAAAAATACCCCGGAGGACCGATGAAGCTGACTAACAACAACACGCTCGGTACCATTGATTATAAATGTCCCTTTCGCGGTCATCAACGGAATGGTGCCGAAGTAAATTTCTTGTTCTTTGATATCGCGAATATTTGAAATCCCCGTTTCGTTATCAATATCGTAGACTACCAATCGGGCCGTGATCCTGAGCGGAATTTCATACGTCATCCCTCTGTGAATGCATTCTTCGACGCTATGTTTAACTTCACCGAATCGATATGACACAAATTCAAGGGATGCACTTCCGGTAAAATCTTTAATCGGAAACACGGATTTAAACACCGCCTGTAAACCGATATCTTCCCTTTTTTCCGGCGGCACATCCATTTGCAAAAACCGTCGGAATGAGTTCCGCTGAACGCCGATAAGATCAGGAATTTCAACGATTTTTCTGATTCTACCGAAGCTTTTTCTAATGCGCTTGTTTGCCAAATGACTGTTTGACATCATTGCTCCCGAAACTAAGTTAATGAATTGATAGCTCGTGTTGTTTCCCACAAATAAGTTACAAAATCCAGCACAAGGTTTGAAAGGTTTTTGAGAGCGCCATTGAGTCCCGCCGAGGCGGGAGGATAAAGACGCCGGCTGCCGCGGGGCGTTGATCCACCCGAGGTCTTTGGCGGATCAAACCGCTACAAGACTTTCTAAACTTATTTCTGGGACATTACTAGCCCCTGGCCGGGGATTCCACCTTTATAAATTATTAATCGGTTGTCTGAAACCCGGCCACGTGACCCTTAAGGCAACTTGGTTTATTTAATTTCAACTTGGGCGCCGGCTTCTTCCAGTTGCGCCTTGATCTTCTCAGCCTCATCTTTAGGAACACCCTCTTTGATAGGCTTGGGTAGATCATCCACCAATGCTTTAGCCTCTTTCAGTCCGAGCCCGGTGATGGCCCTTACCTCTTTGATGACCGGTATCTTTTTATCGCCATGTGCCGTAATTACGACATCAAATTCGGTCTTTTCTTCTGCTACAGCACCACCTGCCTCGGCGGCGGGACCAGCGCCCATCATGGCGACCGGTGCAGCTGCAGACACACCGAATTTTTCTTCCATTTCTTTAACGAGCTCGGAAAGTTCAAGCACCGACATGCCCGATATAAATTCAATAACATCTTCCTTGGTTATTTTGGCCATTGTGATTTACCTCCAAAATTCATTAAATCATTCAATCGGTTAACACTCCGATTTTGCTGTTACCATTTCATCTCAGGCTGCTTCTTTTTGGTTCTTTACAGCATTCAGAACACTCAGGAACCGCCTCGGTATATCGCTTAATGCTCTGACCAAACCGGTTGGAACACCGGCCAAAACAGAAAGCAGTTGGCCGATGAGCTCCTCGCGGGAAGGCAATTTCGAAAGCGCTTTAATGGCTGCTAAATCGAGTACCTTGTTACCCATAACGGCAGCCTTGATCTCAAGCT
>CP070652.1:4513726-4551682 GCA_020354645.1 Deltaproteobacteria bacterium | reverse complement strand
TTTTCTGCAATTTGGCAGTGGGGGAGACCGCAGCCACCGAAGGTGGAATGCGGAGGGGGCAAGTATCCCCCGCTGCCAAATGGCATAGAAAAACAAAGACTGGAGGCACAGGGTCAAAAAAACTCCCCGACCCCTCGATTAAACTATATTCTGTTTTTCAAATGTCTCAAAACACCATCCAAAGTAAAATAACATCTTCTGCCAGCGCTTTGGTTGAAGGAAGAATTGAGAGGTAAGCTTCTTTCCACCGATGCCTGGGATATTCTTCCCGCATCATTATAATAAACAAGTTATAATGGTTACGGAATCCCAATGAATGCGAAAAAAAATGACGAGGATACAACTGCCATACTAAAATCTGAAGTGATCGTCGTCCTTGGCGCTCGGGTGCTCGACGGAGGCTTTCCGAGCGTTCCTTTAAAGCGACGAGTGGCACACGCCGTAGAACTTATTCAAAAGGGTCACGCCCAATTTTTACTATTAACGGGTGGCACTGGAAAATATCCGCCATCTGAAGCTGTGATGATGAAACGGCTGGCTGAATCATACGGTATTTCAGCAAGCCATATCATTTTAGACGAAACTGCCGCCTCAACCATGCAAAACGCCGCGGCCTGTGCCCGCATCATGAAAAAAAACCGTTGGTCCAAAGCCACAATCGTGACTGACGGGTTTCACTTGAAAAGATCATTGCTCGCCTTCAGACATTTTGGTATTTCAGCTATCGGCAGCTCACCTGTAGACCGGGATGATAATCGTGCCGGATGGCGTTGGTGGTATCAACGTGGCAAGGAGGTGTTGGCCCTGGTGTGGTACCTGATCCGGATAAAATTCGGACGCCTGACATAAAACGACAACTGCAAAGATCATCTTTGATCATAATCTTGAGAATTCCTTTACGGAAGTTTTAAGCGATGAATTATCTGGCTCATTTATATTTGGCCGACGCATCTGATGAATTTTTGGTAGGAAGTTTCCTGGGAGACTTCGTGAAAGGATCGATTGGTGATCAATACAGCCGAGAAATGAGCAGCGGTATAATTTTTCACCGTAAAATAGATACTTACGCCGACGCACACGAAAAAACGGTATCGAGCCGAAATCTGTTTAGCCAGGAAAGACGGCGGTTCGCCGGTATTATACTGGATATCTGTTACGATCACTTTCTTTCCAAACATTGGTCTGACTACTCGGATATTGATTTGCAATTATTTATAGCCCGAGTGTATGACATATTACAGAAGCATCATAAAATTTTTCCCTCAAGACTCAAAAGTGTTCTTCCACATATCATCAGTCAAAATTGGCTGAGTTCTTACCTGACACTAAAAGGCGTTGAAATTATTTTAGACCGGGTATCAGAGCGCATATCGAAAAAGGACAGCCTGAAAGGTTCCATCGCTGATATCCGAGCTAATTATACTGCTTTGGAGGCAAACTTTCTATCATTCTTTCCGGATCTAGTTGCCTATGCCAAATCTTATGCTCTTTTACAGTAAATGGTTTGTAAACGGAGAACGGCATGCAAGAAATCAGATTTCACGGACGCGGCGGCCAGGGAGCTGTCATCGGCTCCGAAGTGCTGGCCCATGCGTTATTTATCGAGGATAAATACGTACAGGCTTTCCCGGCCTTCGGGGTAGAACGCAGAGGTGCTCCGGTCACCGCATTTTGCCGCATGGATGATAAACCAATTTACCTGCGTAATCAGATTTACCAACCGGATCATGTGGTGGTGTTAGACGCATCACTTCTTCAGACGATCAAAGTAACCCAGGGATTAAAACAAAACGGGACGGTGCTGATCAACGGCAAATTCGAACCCGCATATTATAGAAAGATTATCGCCGACCAATATACGCTTTTCGTTGTGAATGCAGGCGCAATTGCCCTGGCGCACCGGCTCGGATCGCCCGCCAATCCAATTGTCAATACTGCTATTTTAGGAGCTTTTTCCAAGGCCACCGGACTGGTCAGCATCCAGGCGGTTGAAAAAGCTATCGACGAACATGTCCCGTTAGATAAGCAGAATAACAAAATGGCTGCCCGCGACGCCTATGAACAGGTTATCAAAGCTTAGTCTCGTGTTTTCTCAAAAACTGTTTATAGATGGGCTGAAAAAGTTGAAAGGTTTTTGCGAGCAACATTGATTATTTTGGGAGATAGATGCCAGCTGGTGCGGCGCGTAAAATCCGCCGGAGGCGGATGAAAATCAAAAGCTGTTTGAGGGCCGTCAGGTCCGAGCTCTTTTGATTTAACGCCGCGAAGAAGACGTCCCCAAAATAATCACGGAGCGAGCAAAAGGCTTTCAACTCTTTCATGGACTTATTAAACATACCTTTAGGACACCATATTGAATAGAAAAGGAGCACTATGACCGTTAAAAGACGCAGTGAGTTGGCAAAAACATACGACTTCAAAACCTGGCGGGATATAACACCGATGAATATCTCAATGGGTACCATGCTGCACAATCGCACCGGAAGCTGGCGCTTTATAAAACCCATCTATGAAGACAAAGTGCCGGCCTGTCAAAACGCCTGCCCGGCCGGCAATGATATCGAAGGCTGGATCAAGCTTTTTCAAAACGGGGAATTTGAAAATGCCTACTGGCACTTAAAGCGCGAGGAACCGTTTCCAGCGGTACTGGGCCGTGTCTGCTTCAAATTCTGTGAATAGGCTTGCAACCGCCTATCGCTCGATCAAGGCGTCAGTATCAAAGAGCTGGAACGCTTCGTGGGAGACCAGTTGGACCCCTCCACACCCCATCCGGATTTAGCCGGTTTAAATGGAAAAAGACTTGCTGTTGTCGGGTCCGGCCCTGCCGGCATGTCGGCGGCCTATTTTGCCAGGCTACTTGGTTTCAGCGTAACGATATACGAAAAACTGCCGGTAATGGGAGGCATCTTAAGGGTCGGCATACCTTCCTATCGATTGCCGCGAAAAGTGATCGAAGCAGAATTTGAGGGACTGTCGAATATGGGTATTGATCTGCGACCCAATACTGAAATCGGTAAAAATTTCTCCTTGAATGCGCTCCGGAATGAATACGATTATGTCTTCCTGGGAACAGGGGTTCACGCCAGCATAAAACTCGGGATCCCGCAAGAGGATCAAAGCCACCGGGTCATTAGCGGTCTGACCCTTTTGAATAAGACAGCTTTCGGAGAAACCGTAGACCTGGGAAAAAGGGTGACGGTGATCGGCGGCGGGAACACCGCCATAGATTCGGCCAGAACAGCTCTTCGTCTGGGATGTGAGGTAACCATTATTTACCGGCGGTCGCAATGCGAAATGCCGGCTCATTTCGAAGAAGTCCAGGAAGCCCGTGAGGAAGGGGTTCAGTTTCGATTTTTGGCGGCACCCCAAAAAATCGTATTGGATACGGATCAGACCATCAAAAAACTGGTGTGCTGCAGGATGGAGCTGGGGCCGGCTGATGAAAGCGGCCGCAGACGCCCTATCAAGAAAGAAGGGGCCTTTTTTGATATAAAAACCTACAGCATAATCTGCGCCTTTGTTGAAAAGCCCGACTTGGTTTTTTTTAAGGCTGCGCTGAAGACAAAAAACGACTGTATCGTCGTCAAAGATAACCTTTCAACCCCTCCACAAAAAGGCCTTCAACCACAAGTATTTGCCGGGGGTGACATCATTGATATCGCGCATACTGTCGTGCATGCGGTGGCCTCCGGCAAAAAAGCCGCCATCGCCATGGACTGCCATCGGAATGGCGCAAACTTCGACGAGGTGCTTGAAAAAATTGTTATCGGTGACGGTCCGGCAATTAGTTTTTCGGCCTATCATGGTTGGAAATCCGTTAATCCGGTGACACAAAACCATCGATGGGTACTCGGCAGTGAAAACATTGTCTTCGATTACTTTAAAAAGGCATCCCGTGTGCAACCGGTTATTCAAGATACGGATACCCGCAAGCAGTCTTTCAACCCCTATCGAAATACGTTTGATCCGGAAGCAGCAGGCCGGGAAGCGCTGCGTTGTATGCATTGCGGTCGTTGCACCGAATGCGACAATTGCCTGATTTTTTGCCCGGATATGTCCGTGCTGGTTAAAGGTCGGAACCGTTTCGGCTATGCCATCGATTACGACTATTGCAAAGGCTGCGGTATTTGTTTCACAGAATGTCCGCGCCATGCCATAACCATGATTGACGAAGACATCCCGCTAAAGGAGGCATAATTGAAACAGGTTATCAAGGGAAACCACGCGGTTGCTCTGGGTGTAAAGCTGAGTCGGGTCCAGGTCATCTCGGCCTATCCGATTACGCCGCAGACAACCATTGTAGAAGAGCTTTCCGAAATGTGCGCCCACGGTGAATTGGATTCAAAGTTCATTAAAGTAGAAAGTGAACACTCGGCCCTGGCCGCGCTAATGGGTGCTGCATCTGACGGAGTTCGCACGTTCACCGCAACCAGCAGCCATGGTTTACTGCTGATGCATGAAGTTCTGCATTGGGTTGCCGGCGCCAGACTTCCTATTGTGCTGGCCAACGTAAATCGAGCGGTGGGCCCCGGCTGGAATATATGGGCGGATCAAAGTGACTCATTGTCCCAGAGGGATACAGGTTGGATCCAGATCTACTGCGAATCCAACCAGGAGGTTCTGGACTGCGTTATTATGGCCTTCAGACTGGCTGAGAAAGCCTTGCTTCCCGTTATGCTATGTTTTGACGGGTTTTTCTTAAGCCACACTTCTGAGATTGTGGATGTGCCCAAACGGACACAAGTTGATAAATTTCTGCCGCCTTATCAGCCTGAGTTCAAACTTGATTTGAACGATCCACGTATGTTCGGTGGGATTATCGGACCCGAATATTACTACGAAGAAAGATTTGTCATGCATCAGGATTCACTCAATACACTGGACGAGTATTTAAAGGTTTGCAAAGACTTTTCTGAAACATTTGGCCGGAAATATGACCTCATAGAGACTTACCGCAGTAATGATGCCGAATTGATTGTAGTAACTGCGGGAACGATTACCTCGGTTGCCCGCATCGCTGTTGACCGATTGCGGGAGGCCGGCAAAAAGGTTGGTCTTATGAAAGTGTGTATGTTCAGACCTGTACCGGTCGAACCCTGGCAAAACACATTAGGAAAGGCGTCAAAAGTGGTCGTTATCGATCGCAACCTGACGGCAGGTTTAGGTGGGGTTTTTGCCAGTGAAATACAGGCTGCGCTTTATTCAATGGAAAACCGGCCGACCATATTTCCGGTTGTTGCCGGTCTGGGAGGAAGAGATGTGACACCGGAAGACGTGGAAGCCGTCGTCAAAAGTGCACTGACCGGTGATAAACCCGCAGATCGACCTATTTTTTGGGGCCTAAAACAGTAGGAGTGTTATATGCAAAACAGGTTTAATATACCGCGTGAGGTAATAAATAAAAAAGAATTACTGCAACCGGGCGTGCTTTCCTGTCAAGGCTGTGGGGCTTCACTGGCAATGAAACTTGCCTTGATGGGGTTAGGTGAGCGTACGGTTGTCGTAATACCTGCCAGCTGCTGGGGTATCATCGTCGGTATCTGGCCTTATTCAACGCTCACGTTGCCGGTCATCCATGCGCCCTTTGCCACGGCCGCAGTAACCGCATCAGGGATCAGGGCCGCCTTTGACATCAGGGGAGAAAAAAATGTTGTCGTCATGGCGTGGGCCGGTGACGGCGGTACCTTTGATATCGGCATTCAATCTCTTTCCGGCGCAGCTGAAAGAAATGACGATATTCTTTATGTGTGTTACGATAACGAGGCTTACATGAATACGGGTATTCAGCGTTCAAGTGCCACACCTGCCGGTGCTTGGACCAGCACTACGCCGATCGGTGCCGTCAAGGAGGAGCCCAAAAAAGATCTGGAAAAGATCATGCAGGGCCACAATATTCCTTACATCGCCACCGCATCTGTGGCTTATCCAGACGATGTCATAGAAAAATTCAAGAAAGCCAGGGGAATTAAGGGCACTCGGTTTATCCATCTGCTATCACCATGCCCTCCTGGCTGGCGAATCGATTCAGCCAAATCGATTCAGGTTACGCGGATGGCCACGCAAGCCAAGGTTTTTCCTATCTATGAGATTGCAAATGGCAAATACAAGATTAATGTTCGACCTGAGCGGTCACTTTCGGTGAAAGAATATCTAAAGGTTCAGGGACGTTTTCGGCAAATACCTGAAAATATGGTTGCAGCAGCCCAGCAATTAGCGGATCGAAAGTGGGAGGAGCTCGCCCAGTTGGCTGGTAACGACTGAAAACTGCGATGCCCTTGCTGGGGCCAGGAGGGTCGTTGACGCCACGACAAGATGATCACTGCGGTGCTTTTAAATGGCAAAGGGCTTCTGCCGCTTGACACGGGGTGTGTATACCCCCCCGGAGCAACCCGTTTCATATAATCTCGGCAAAAAGCGGCTATGTCTTTCGGTGGGACATAGAATATTGTTTTCGGCAGGGAGTAAAATGAAAGGGAGTTGCCGTTTCGGAGCCTATCCGGCAGTGATGTGGCATCTTGTCGTCGAAAAAAGTGCCCCGCGCCCCCTTGAAGTCTTAAACCCTTGGCCTGAAACGATACAATCGTGAGGGCAAACGGATCATTTTTTTGAGAATCACTCTAAACACATCCATGATTGGAAAAAGCAGGGAAAGGGGGCTTACATGGATCATAAACTAACATCTCTGGAAGTGCTTGGAATGGCAATTCGCAGTGAGGAAGACGCTGTCAAATTTTACGGTCACATTGCCGATATGATCAATAATGAAATGGTCCGTGACAAATATCGCCATTTAGCCAAAGAGGAGGCCAACCACCGAAAAATGCTGGTTGACCATTACAAAAAAATGTCCGGCGGTCATGAACTACCGTCGAAGATTCCCGGCGAACCGGAGACGGCCGAAGGCGGCGCTGTTCCTGAACATATATCCCACTCGCTGGAGGATTTGCTGATACTGGCCGTTAAACGGGAGCAAGCGGCAAAGGAATTTTACCGCAAAGCAGCGGCTGCGGCCACAGACCTCTCCGGACGGCGGATTCTTGAGTATCTTGTGCATGTCGAAAAGGGCCATGAAATGATGCTCAAAAGCGAACTGGAGGCCTACCTCCGGGATAAAGGGTGGTATACCGGTGGAGAGGCCTCGGAGATGATACACGCTGGCCCGTAACACGGGAAAAAAATTTCAATATAACTTGTATATCTTTTAATTAAAATCAATCGTTTCCCATTATGCCTCTTTCAAAATATCCTTTGCCCGCCTCGGGATGTATCTTCTCCATCCTTTTTATAAATTTGTATCTCTCCTTATTCAGCAAAGCCTCAAGCCGGGAAATCTCTTTTTGTAAGGCTTTGAGTTTTTGACCATCGGGTTCATTTTTCTGGAGCTCATCTTTCATCGCTAATTTCTTTTTATAAATTTCTGCCCGCAAATCAGATGTCTGATCGAAAAATGCATCTCGCTCCGCCTTCAATTTTGCTTTGATTTCCGGGCTCAAATTGTTGAAAGAATTATCTTCAGAAGGGTTTTCTCTTCCTCTGGCAGGCTTTTGTTTCTGAGTTTGCTCTGAACCGGTGCTTTTTTCACTCCCGGCCAAGGCAATGTCAATATCGAAAATAAAAAACAGAGCAAGTCCCAACAGTAACGTCTAAAATATACTTTTATTCAGCATCTTAATTTCTCCGATTTTTCTAAGCATTGAAAATGTTTATTCGTCGTTCCAAAATTACCCGCCACCCGGGCTTACAGCAATCGGAATAAATCATTCAGAATTGTTACAGATTCTAATTGGCGGTTTGTTTTTCGAATTATCATTATAAACATTATTGCTTAAATTGGAAGAGGTATTATAAACTGATATGATTCACATCATCAGAAGAGTACGCTGAGCGATCATCGAACATTTCGCAATCGGATTGAATGATGAAATCTGTTTTCTTTGCTTTGATTCTCGTATTTTCTATTGCCGCCAATGGTTTCTCTCTGGTCTATGTCGAAAAAGATGGTCTGTTATTTTACTACCCCGACAACCAAATTGAAATTGCCCGACGTTTGATCAAAAAATACCCGGCAATGATTACCTTTCTCGAACAGCAGGGTTTAAAAGTCAAATTCCCCCTGCATGTCATCCTGGATGATGATCTCGACACCCCCGCCGCAGAGGTTCACATGATTCCCCACCGAGAAATTCGAATTCCTGTCCGGGCGCCCGGGGTGTTGGAAGACGGATATACCGATCCTGACCCTTGGGCTTATTTTCTTTTCAAAGGGCTTTGCATTCAGGGCATTTACAGCATTCGTTCCGGTATCCCCGGCAGTTTGCATAAAGCTTTCGGCGAAATTATATCACCGAATATCATCATGCCTGAATGGACCACGGACGGGATTGTCCACCTGCTATATACCCTGTTCCAGACCGAAATAATTCCAGATCCCTTCCATACCGTGATTCATCGTGTTGCCAATCCTCCTGCTATTGACAAAATCAGCAATCATCCCGGGATATGGCCGGGCCATTATGGATATCTTATATATGGCAGACCATTCATAAAATGGGTCTATCAGAATTACGGCTGGAACCGATTGCTCGATTTTATCAAAAGGCATGGGGAGGGTATTGTTCCCTTCGAGATAGATCTTAAGGCCAAAAAGAGTTTCGGCGCATCCTGGAGTGACCTGTGGCATGAATACTCCGCCGGATTGAGTGGCCATGAAAATAATAGAGCGGGTCTTCTTATTACCGGCTATTGGAGCAACCCGTTCGTATACTGGAATGCATCCGGAGTGTATCCCGGCATTAAAAGGATTCGTTTCAGAGGTCGATATGGATATGTCGATTCCGAAAATGCCCTTTGGGTCTCTGAATATGATGAAGAAGGCCAGGCCAAAATTATTAAATACAAAAAGGGATTGGCCCTGCCATTTAACTTAGAACATGTTTGGGATCCGGGCCCCGGTGGTGTTGCCATCACCCGTAAAGGTCGTCAACCTTATCTGGTTCTGCTATCCACAAAAAAAAGACGTTCTCTCACCCATTTTAAAACTGACAAAAAAAAGTTGCACCTCATTCCGGCGCCTCCCGGTGTGTTGCAGATGTCCGGTCCGGTTCAGGATCAGCGGGGTCGTATCGCGGTGGCCGCAAACAGCCAGGGAAACTGGGATATATGGTTGTATGACCGGTTATGGTACCGAATTACTGACTCACCCTCTCTGGAGATGGATCCCTGGTGGGAGGGAGAACGCCTTGTTTTTGCTTCCAACGTATCCGGAGTATTCCAAATATACGATGCCGATAAGCACCAGTTAACGAACTGTAAAAATGGCGCCGTACTGCCGAGAGACGGCAAATATTTATGCCTTGCTCAAAATGGTTGGCAGGTTATGACCTATGCGGTTGAACAAACCCCTGGAAAATCTCGCAAAGGTGTTCCGATAAAAACCCAAAATGCCGTAATAACGAAAGATAACCTGAAGCCCAAACCCTATAGCCCGTTAAAAAGTATCTGGCCGAATTATTTGATGCCAGATATTTTTGCCAGTACCTCCGATTTCCAGCTTGGAATTGCAACCAAGAGCCGGGATGTGACAGGCGATTACACAACGGATGCAGGTCTGCGGTATTCCTTCAGCTCCGACTACCTCTCCGTGCGGCTGGGCGGCAAGGCTAAGGATTTCGGCCTGCGCTTTACGAGATACCCCTTGGATTATGAAACCGGATTGGAGGCAGCAGTGGAAGAATCCAGAAACGAATTCAAAGCCTTTTGGATACCCTTCGGCATCGATTCACTGGAGCTTTCCATCAATCACCGCACATTTGAACCCCTTGAAAATGGAGAGTCTAGGGACCAAGAGTCCTGGGGGGCTTTTCATCTTGAGGGAACTTTCGGCGATCTCAGAGGGTGGGGCAATCTGGAAATTTTCACCGAAGATAGTCAATCCGTATTCGGCGGTCTTTTATTTTTATTCGGTAGACAGACCTATACTTCTCTTCACATGCAGGCCGGTAAAACCTGGGGAGAACTTATACCCGGACATACAACTTATCGTATCGGTGGAAACGTGGTTGAAGGGTACTTTACCCAAAGACCCACCCGTCTATTTCCGTTGCGCGGCTTTGATTCCAATGTTTTGGAGGCCGGTCAGGCCGTGACCGCCGGCTTCGAAATTTATTGGCCTTTGGTTAATTTGCAAAAAGGCTACAATACATTTCCGTTGTTTCTTCATCGTCTGCGATTGGGCACTTTTATCGATGCAGGCGCTGCCAGCGATCACTTGACCTGGGATGATACACTGATTGGCGCAGGCATAGAGTTGGTTACCTCCCTGGAAATTGCTTGGGGAAATCTTTCGGCATTCCGAATGGGAATTGCCTGGCCGATACGGCAGCCTGACATACTGGATGAACAAGGACCGGTATTCCTGATTCAACTCGGACGCCCATTATAATGGGTGGCCAATGTTGTTCATTCAAGCGGAAAATGACAGGATACTTTATGGCCGTTTCCGATATCGCTAAGTTTCGGCGCATTGGCCGGATCGCTGCAGATGGCAGGATTGCCCTTGGCCTCATACACCGGGCAACGCGGAGCGAACCGGCAACCGGAGTAAGAGCGTTCAAAATCGAACACACCCCAACGTCCGTCGTGTTGATCTGATGGTACCTGGGTGGCTTCTTGACTCTTTTTCTTGAGTAACGAAGACCAGAGTATTCGGGTATACGGATGACGCGGAGCGTTGGCAATACGGCCGGCCAGCCCCATCTCGACTATTCTCCCCAGATACATGACGGCGACTTTATGACTTAGCAATTCCACGATCCTTAAATCGTGCGATATAAAAAGATAGGAAAGGCCGAGGTTTTTCTGCAGATCCTTTAAAAGGTTCACCACCTGTGCCTGAATAGACACATCCAAGGCGCTCGTGGGCTCATCGGCAACCAGGAACCGCGCCCCCACAGCCAGTGAGCGTGCTATACCGACTCTGCGTTTTTCACCGCCGGACAACTCCCCCGAAAAACTGGAAAGTTTACTTTTTTTCAGATTAACTTTTTCAAGAAGTTCCTCAATCCTGTGGTTAATTTCGGCCTCACTCAATTTATGGTGCACTGTAAGTGCTTCTGTGAGGATCGACTTGATCCGCATTTTGGGATTTAATGCAGCATCGAGATCCTGAAAGATCATCTGCATTTGTCTTCGATAAGGGCGAAATTCAGACGGTGTCAAATGGGTAATATCCGTACCGTTGAAAATAACCCTTCCCGAGGTGACCGGGGTGAGTTTCAGAATCGACCTGCCGATGGTCGTCTTGCCGCATCCGGTTTCACCGACAAGCCCCATGGTTTCATTTTTTTTAATATAAAAACTCACATCGTCAACTGCAGGAATGATTCGTTTCTCAGTCTTAAAAGGTGAAAAAAGACCCCTGGGCTGAAGATAATATTTTCTTAGATTTTCAACTTCTAATATTGACTCGGCCATAACTGCCTATCTTATTCGTAATACAGCCAGCACCTCAGGCTGTGTCCTGATGAAATTTCTCTGAGATCCGGCTCATGGTTATCACATTTTTCCTGAATTTTTTCGGTCACCTTATCGCAACGAGAATAAAACCTGCATCCGAGTGGTATATTGATGGTATCCAGTACGTCGCCCTTAATGGCCTGCAAATAACCTTTTTCTCTGATGTGTTTTTCACGAGGTATCGATTCCAGCAGCGCAGCTGTATAAGGATGTTTAGCCTGGTGCTCGGCGGACAATATTATGCCCACGGGTCCGTGTTCGAGCAACGTGCCACCATACATAACGGCCACGTTGTCCGACAGTGCTTTAATGACGTTGATATCATGGCTGATGAGCATTGTCGTTACGCCAACCGAGGATTTTAAATCGGCCAGCAGATCCACGATTTTTGATTGAATTGTGGCATCTAGTCCGGTTGTCGGTTCATCGGCAATTAGCAATGAAGGATCCGAGGAAAGGGCCATCGCAATCATGGCCCGCTGACACATACCCCCTGAAAGACCATATGGATTGTTATAATAACGAAGTCGGGGGGAATCCATTTTCACCTTTGCAAGCCAATACATGGCTCGCTCCCTGGCCTGGCTGCGCTTCTTTATAGGGGTATTGATCCTAATGGACTCGGTTATCTGTTTACCGATAGGGATAAAAGGATTCAACGCCAGCTTGGGATTCTGGAAAATCATAGCGATCTCTGTACCGCGGATCCCTTGCATTACACGATCGACATTTTTTTGCCAGCCAACATTATCCTTATAAACCTCCATTATCCGTCCGGTACTCATGTTGATCTTGACGTAATCGCGAAGATCTTGCAGAAGATTTTTCTGGATGTTATCGGTTTTTAAACCGATCTTTCCGATGATAACACCCGGCTCGCCAGGAACCAGACCCATAATGGAGAGGGCGGTGACGCTTTTACCGCTGCCGCTTTCACCCACGATACCGAGTGTTTCGCCTTTGCCTATCCGTAAGTTGACGCCATCCACCGACCGCACAAAGGCTCGCTTACCTTTTGAGTAGAAAAAGGTACGCAGGTTTTCTATTTTCAGAACAGGCCGGCTGTTCATTAGCCCCTCTTGCCCTCAAGAATATTGTTCAATCCGTCCCCCAACAGATGAAATCCCAGTATGGTGAAAAGGATAGCAAGCGCCGGGGCGGTTGAGGGCCAAAAATTGCCCTGCATGAAATAGTTGGCACCGGCTTGAACCATGTTCCCCCATGAAGGGGTTGGCTCCTGAACACCAAATCCCAGGTAACTGAGACTGGTTTCCATGAGAATAGCCTCGGCCATGCCAAGGGTTGCCTGAATGATAAGTATCGCGCGACAATTGTGCCAGAGAATATGTTTGAAGATAATAACCCAGCTTTTGAGACCGAGGGCCATGGCCGCTTCAATGAAATTTTTCTGCTTTAAAAATAGAATTTTGCTTCTAATCAGTGAGGCCACAGCCGGGATATTGGTAACACCCACTACAAGCATAATGGTATAGATATCCGGTTTAAAAGCAGCGACCATCAGAAGAATAAGCACCAGACGAGGAAAAGAGTTCAGCAGATTGCTAATGTAGGTCGTCGTAGTGTCCAATCCCCCACCCCAATATCCGGCCAGCACTCCAAAAATAGTACCCGCTGTAAGTGCTATCGCAATTGCCAAAAGACCCGGTAAAAAATACGCCTGAATCCCGATAATAAGTCGCGAAAGAATATCTCTGCCCATAAAGTCGGTACCGAGCAGGTGACCGGCGGTATTGGGTGGCGCCATTAACAACTCAAGGTTTATTTCTTGGGGATTATGCGGCAGGAGGCTAAGTGCCCCTAAAACATAGGACACGACAACCAGTATAACAATAAAAAGGCCATAGACTATATATATGAGGTCCATAGTGTCGGCCTTTTTCCAGAACGACACATCCCAAAGATCACCGACTTCAATTGTATACTGAGAATACCTTTTCATTTGAGTTCAAACTAAAAAAATAATTCCGACTTCGTGATTAAAATATTAGGAGTGGTCTCAAAACCTCTTTTGAACCCGTTAACGCCGGGTATTACTCCTTTGAAGCTCGCGGATTCACAAGAATATGCACGAATCGCTGCAACAAACTACCCATTCGAACAAAGACGGCCGCCAGAAGCGTAATGCCCATAATGAGGGGAAAGTCTCTGTCTTGGGCCGCCTGCCAGGCCATCCGTCCCATACCGGGCCAGTTAAAGACCTGCTCCACAACCACCGCCCCGCCCAGAATAAATGGGATCTTAGAAGCGATAATCTCGGTTATGGGTATCAAAAACCCTTCTTTGAAGGAATGTTTCCAAATAGACGCCCCCTTTGCTCGAGCCGTGCGAATGTAGTCTTCGGAAAATACCCGGCTCATTTCCTCTCGCAAAAACCGGACCACCTCACTGGTAGTCCCGTTACTGAGGCCGAGCACCAGGACCGGAAACATAAAATACAGCCAACTCCATTTTTGAGCGCTTGACGCAAAGGCAAGCGGAAATAAACCGAAATGGTGCATAGAAATATAAATTGCAATATAGCCCAGCCAAAATACCGGCAGAGCTGAGAGAACATAAGCAAGCATCGTTAATACCCAATTAACCGGCGTCTGACCGCGCCGGGCGGCAAATAATGCGACGGGAACGGCGATTAACAAGGTGACCATCATAGAACCGATCGTCAGATAGAGGGTGTTGATCCCCACCCGGATGACTTCATTTAACACCGGGAGGCCGGTGCGGGTGGAGGTGCCGAAATCACCCTGCACCATATTGACCAACCATGATAGATACTGGGCATACCAGGCAGGCGGCGTTCCTAATGCACCCCGGATGTTTTCGGGGGCATTGGGGAGTGTTGTTTGTCCTTTCAGCAGCGTTCCAAATGGATCCCCTGGTGACAAGTAGATAATTATAAAAACCACAAAGCTCACCCCCAGAATCAATAGCGCAGTAATTGCCAATTCTCTGGCTAACAGCAGGGCTATGGGTCTGATGGCGGAAAGCTTCATGCAATAGTTCCCACAAAGGTGCAGGGTATCTTCATCGGATACCCTGCACCGGATTTAATTTGGACGGCATCCCTAAACATTAGATAGGGAGGTCATTTCTATCGCTGCTCTGATCTCGGAATGAACCACTCATCAGAGAATGAGAAGAATTTATAAGGATGGATGGCCACCTTCCTCAGTTTTTTGTTGTACCCTGCATAATTGGTAAGGGTCCAAAGGAAAGTATAGGGATTCTCATCTGCAATAAGGGCATGAAGTTTTCGATTTATCGTTCGCCGTTTTTCATGGTCGAGAGTCAGCTTGCTTTCAACGATCAGGCTGTCCACTTCGGGATTGGAAAAAGCTCCGAAATTGTTTTTCCATGAGCCGACCTCGGCTGAATGAAAAAGAGAAGATATATCTGCGGAGTCGTCAAATACCCAGGAGGCAAACATGATGTCAAATTCATGTGCGAGGAAAATATCCTCTTTCCAGGCCAACCATTCTATGAATTCCGCCTCGATATCGACACCGACTTTGTTGAGATAATTTTTAAAGGCAAGGACAACCCGCTTTACGGCCTCACTTTCTTTGGCAATAGGGACTTTCAGGGTTAATGAGAGTTTTTCCCCGTCTTTTTCCATGATGCCATCATCGCCTTTGGAAAATCCGGCCTCGGTCAAGAGCTCGATCGCTTTCTGGGGGTCATACGGCAGCGGCTGAACATCCAGATTGTAAGCCCAGCTTCCGGGAGCAAAAGGACCGGATATTATGGGGCCCTGTCCCTGAAAAAAGGAATCCAGCATTTCCTGCCGGTTGATGGCATATGTGAATGCCTTGCGCACGCGTTTGTCGGCCAGTAAAGGGTTTCTCAAGTTGAAGCCAAAAAACGAATATGACAAGGCATTGTAGGGCTGCAAAACAAACCGCTTGTCACCCTGTATCTGGGGAATGTCCCGGTGATTCACCAGCACAATCATATCGATCGCATTGAACATCAACGCCTGACCCATAATATTCTGATCTGCAAAAGGCCTGGCGATAAATTTGTCGATATGGGGTCGGCCTTTAAAATAATTCTCGTTGGCCACAAGGATGACCTCGCGATCAGCAGTAATATTTTTCAGCATGTATGGTCCCGTACCGATGGGCTGCTGCACAAAGGGGTCCTCCCGGGTAAGAAATTCAGAATTCTGCGGTCCGTGTTTTGGGAGGACTTTAAAACTGAATTTGGCCAGAGCATTGAGTATCGGTCGTTTAAGTGTAAACTGAACAGCATAATCATCAAGCTTGGTCACACTTTCGATAAATTCATAGCGCACTTTAAGCGGCGTGATGGTGTTCGGGTGCATCATGATGTTATAGGTAAAAATAACATCGTCCGCCGTAAAGAAAACAGGGTCTTCACCTTCTCTGGCATGCCAGGTTACATCCTGTCTCAGATAAAAGGTATAAACCTTGCCCTCTTCCGAAATCTCCCATCGCTCAGCCAGCTCCGGAACAATTTCCTGTTTTTCGTCGATACCCACGAGCCCGTTGAACAGGAGTTCGGTGATGCGCAATGAAATCATATCATTGCTGGTTATGGGGTCCAGAGTGGCCGGCCGGCCGTATTCTCCGTAGTTCAGATTACCGCCATCCGGATTCCCGTCACTTTTTGTTGCCGCCATTGCAGTGGTCGGCATCATCATAAAAACACAAAATAATACCATTAACAAAACACTCGCTAACCTTTTCATGATTTCCTCCTCAAGGTTAATAGAGTCACAGCTTTCAACACCCTCGTTAAATTTATGGTTAAAATATCTTTACGTCCCCTGCGCTTTTCTGTTCCATGGAATATACGCCCTGCATGGCAACCTGAATTTGACGAACTGCCGGAAACTGTTTACTCATTTCAAAATAAATCTCCAACGATTCAGAATATTTCTTGGTCAGGTGATAAGTTTTTGCCAGATCAACCAGCATCAGGGGGTCATTGAATTCAATCCTGTTTTTATTGCTTTTGTCGCGCCCGGCTTCCATATAGGTGGTTGCCCGCGGGTAGTCTTTTTGGCCCAAATAATATCTGCCCAGCGCAAAATTAACGCTGTAATAGCGCCTGTCCTCCCCTTTTTGCGCCAAAGCCGTCGCATTAATAACCGCCTGCGGAAACTCTATGTTGTAACGGGTGCATGCCAGAAGGATATCTGCAACCAAATAGGGTTCAGCCTTCAACTGTAAAAGCGCATCAAACTGCGCTTTAGCGGCTTTCTGCTTTCCGAGAAGATAATTGTTGACCGCCTGCGCGACTTTAGCCTTGTTTTGAAATTGAATCGGCAAACGGGCAGAAGAAACAAAAGAATCAATAATCTTCATAGACTCTTCTGGCCTGCCAAAATAACCGTATCCCAAACTTAAATAATATTGTGCCAGACCTTTAAGTTTTTCGTCGGCAACCGCAGCCGCCCTCGTGAGATATTTCAAGCTGGCCTTTTCATAAAGCATTGCAAGATTTCTAAGCAGGGCTGAATCGTAAAAGCGGATCACTTTGTTTTTGATCAGGGTTTCTTCCTGGAAATATCCTTTCAGGTCTGCGTGCTGTAAGAGTTCGATTCCTTGCTCGATGGTGCCTTCTCGGGTGTATACTTCGATGATATTACTTATGCTGTCGATTGATGGATGTTTTCCGGTTTGTTTTAGCTGATCAAGTGCCTGACGGCACATGCTTGCCGGATTTTTTTCTTTGAGCCCGTATCGGCCGTATGCCGCGGCAAGCGCCGTTAATGTCCGCGGTTCAGAAACTTTCAGGCCCGACCAGAGATTTCGGGCCTTATCTGGTTTACCTTGCAGAAAATAAATAGTACCCATGTGCACCGTTGCATGGGCTTTATATTGTGGTTGAACTTTTTCATCCTCTAGAAATTTTTTGAAAAATGCTGCTGCTTCAATAAGTTCTCCGGCTTCCATAAGAACTCTTCCCAAATAAAATTTCACAAAACGGCTCTGCGATTTGCTATCGGCGGCATATAGTTTCGTCAGATAGTCAATTTGGACTGCAATCGATGCATGATACAGCTCACGGTATAATTTAGCATTTGCGAAGTAGACCAGACCCAGGCTCAAATAAGTTTCGGCCTGCTGTTTTGACCCGCTGGCAGACAGATGATGATAGAGCAGTTTGGCCGCCTCTTCGTAATGGTTCTTTTTATAAAGCTGCATGCCGCGTTTTAAGGGATCATCAACAGCATACGATACGAATGCCTGCATTAGGATCAAGATGCAGATCAGGAAGATTTTTCTCATAAATGCTCCTGTCAAATGGAGTGTTATTCCTTCAACTTAGCGATATAAATGTGATCCCACTGCTCTACTTGAGCCCTGAAAGCGATGATTCCATTTGATGAACAAACCACGTCGTGATTCATTTTTGTGCCGGTTCTAATGGGAAAATTTGTTTTCTCCTCGATATCAACAATGTAAATCGGATTGTAGGATTTCTGATCGTCTTTTACATATACGATTCTTTTACTGTCAGACATCCAGGCCGGTCCCCGTTCGACATCCGGAACAACATTTACCGCTACAATCTTTTCAGCAAGTTTTTCATCTTCGGTGGGATTCGACCCTTCAGCATTGATCACGACAATAGACCATAACTTGGGATTGCCTTCTGGGTTATAATTGGAATAGAAGGCAATTTTTGTGCCGTCCGGCGACCACACCGGTCTCAAATCATCATAGCGCCAGTTTGTAAGCGCCTTTAGCGTTTCAGCCGGCCGGTTAATATCTTCGATCAGGTAGACATCATGGTTTTCATTACTCCCATAGATCATTAAAACCTTCTTGCCGTTCGGAGACCACTGAGGGTAGAGATAGGTCTTATGCCCCTGTGTCAGCTTGGTCACCTCCCGGGTATCCAGATCCATTAAATAAATTTCAGCGCTGCCGGTGCGGCCGGAGACAAACACCAATCGGTTGTCTACCGGAGACCAATGCGGATGGCTGTCCTTTTCCGTGTGCTCGGTAAGTCTGATGGTGCTCTCGTCGCCAAGTGCGGGCAAGAGGTAAAGATCATAGTTGCCACTGCCCCCGTTGCTCATGAACACCAGACTGCTTTCGACAGGTGACCAGCTAAGGCCTGAATTGTAGCTAACATCATCAATAATTCCGGGCAGAAAGAACTGCATGTCATCATCTCCATTGGACAAACGGCAGTAAATTTTCTGCACTACGGCCCCATCCGCACGGGCAATGATGATTTCCCGTTTGTCACCGATGCTGCGTTCGAATGCCATCATCTGGCCCGAAGGGGACCAAATGGGGTTCGAGTCGTTGTGACCGGGTGTGATGTCGGTAAATGCCTCTACATATAAGGGTTCTACGATTGTTTGACGGTCATCCCCGGACTCAACCCCTTTGGATCGCTCCTTTTGTGTTATGGTCTCAATGCTATCCTCTACGGCTGGTTTCTTTTCAACGTCCACCGAGTCGGGTATTGCCTCTGATGGTTGGTCTTCGGCGGATTCAGCGTTTTGCGGAACTTCTTCACCGGACGAATCTTCTCCTCTTATCCTGTCGGTATCTGATTCTTCAGCTGTGTTGGATTCTTCTGAGTGGTGGCGTCCATTCGATTTTATTTTGGTTTTTTTTTCATCGCCCTGCCAATGAACCGCACCGGTTTTTGCCTTTTGGTTGACGCCTTTGGCTTTATTCCCAGTCAGGTCCTCGGCATTAGCAGACCCTTTCTTTTCACCTGCTACTGCGGCTGAATCTTTTTTGGCATCTTTGTTCAGACCACTGCCAACAAAACCAGACTGATGATCACCAGCACAAAGGCAAAGAGGAGTGATCAAAAGCGATGTAAATATACCAACGATCAGAATCCACTTCAGCAATCCGAAATCCAAGTTCCCGACCCTCCTACGACTTCAAATCTTTTACCTGAACCCAGTATTTCTTTGCCGAATTACGAATTTTGACAAAGTTGCTGTCTGCCTCCAGTTTTTTGGGGAAAAAGTCAAAGTATTCACGCCACGCCAGATCGGCCTTATCGATTAAAGACCGGTTTTTTGTTACCAAGTATAGCTTGTGGTAGGAAATCGCCATGTAATAATAAGTGTCGTGGACGGCCTCATCGAACTGACGATTCGGGAAAAACCGTGTATTCTGCTTTGCCACTCTGAGATTCTTGATCGCTTTACCGAAATGTTTGGCAGCTGCCTTTCGGTCCGTTCGAATAAGCTGATTACCCTTCTCATAGTAAGCATGGCCCAAATTGGTGAAGGTCACGGCAAACTGTTTCCGGATTACCTGTTGGTTTTCAGGCAAAGCCAGGACCTTTTCAAACTCTCTAATCGCAGAATCGTAATCATTTTTTTCATCCATATACAGTTGTGCCAGCCTGTGGCGTGCATTCGAATAGTCAGGATTAGCTCTCTCGGTCAGCGCATAGGCCTTTATGGCTGCATCAATATTGCCATTCTGTTCTGCCCGGTTGCCTATCTTTAGATAATCTTTAAGAAATATAATTTTATTTTCTCCAGTGCGGTCTAGCTCGTGCTGGTTAAATTCCATGACTTTTTCCCAGTCACGGTAATCACCGCCTACTGTAAGTTTTATTTTTCTGAATCCGAAATTCACTAAATGGCCGTCCAAAAGCGGTGTCTTGCCGATCTCAGTCCCGTCCACAAAAACATTTGCGCCGGAAGGCTCGGACTCGACTTTGAATACTGCGTTGGCAACCTCAAGTGCAAACTCTTTGACCTGCTTATCCTGGTCGAGGCTGATCATATCACGCACCGGTTGATAACCGTGTCGCGAAAGCAATATTTCGTACTCGTCGTACAGGCGGATGGGTATCTCCACTTTTCCATTGGCGCTGGTGGTTCCGACCCAGGTGTTGTTGAGATACACATTCACCCCCCACAATGGCCTCAGATCTGCCGGAGAGCCGCCTTTGGCAGCTAGGATAAAGGATGCCTTGGCAGCTTCTCTTTCTGCTTCAAGGTATATGCGCCTGACTACCTTGTCTCCGATTTTGACTTCTTCATTCTCATTCAATTCGGCAACCTTGGCCCAAGAGGACGTGTCATCGGTCTTAATGACTCTCAGCGTGCCGGCCTCGCGATACGCTTTTACCCGTCCGGATGCGTCCAAATCAGCCTTCATATATCTGAATTCGTTCCCCCGTCGGATCTTGTAATCACGCGTGCCGAGGTTGATACGATACCCATCGTCATCCATACCCGCTATGGTGCCCTCGAAGGGGAACTGATCGATAATGCTGTTGGCAATTACCTTGGCAGTGCTTTTTAGATACTTTTCCTGCCTGGCCTTGTTGATCTGACTCAAAATAATATTTCCATCGGCAGTTATGACGGTGGTTTCAACGGTTATTTCTTGATCTTCCCTGGTCACACTACCGGCAATGATCAAATCAACCGAGTTGATCAGTGCAGTGTTTTGCCAGCCTCTGGTGGCCGCGGTCTCCATATCCAGCCCATTTTGCAGCATCATATCCTTAAGCGCCGGCGTGGGCACTTCTCGAAACCCTGAATAAGCAAATAAAGTGTTGCCGATAATACTTTCAATTCTGGTCACTACTTCCGTTAAATCCTCTTCCGGTGAATTATTCACAAATCCATATAAACCGACCTTGATCGGCTTTGGTTTGGCGGGATAGAAATACCGTTGAATTTTTTGCTGGCCATCCAATTTGACCGATGTTTCCCATTCTTCAGGTATATACCCCGGTGCCGTCAGTTTGAGTTCAACTTCTTTTCCCGGTGCGCCCTTGTAGACATAGGAATACAGACCCTTGATGTTGGTTTTTCCTACCGGCTTGTCGTTTATGTTTACAACAACACCCGGAAGGCCTTTGGTAACGCCATAGGTATCCGTCTCAGCGGTAACAGATACGACCACCTTTTTGGCTTTCGGCTTTGGCGCCGGTGCCTTTTTAACGGGCTTGGCTGCAGCCGTTGCCTTTTTCGGCGCCACCTTTTGTTCTTCAGCCGCCGGCTCCGGTTCTTCTTTGGGTGGCGCCTTGGCGATGGCTTCTTCTACTGCTTTTTCTTCTTTTTTCTTTTTGGCCAGAGAAACTTCAACGTTTTCGCCGGGGTTCATCCTGACGGTTTTGTGCCAGTCCTCATACCCGATTTTGGCTACCTGCAACCGCAGGCTTCTTTTCGCAACTGCTTTGTATTCATATACATACTCTCCATTTTCATCTGTCTTGGCATTTAATTTGCCATTGATGCGAATGGATGCTCCCCCGAGCGGCTGGCCACTGTCTGCTACAAATATGGTAAAATACTTGGTGGCTTGAAGGTCTGCTTTGAAAGCATAGGTGTGGACCGCCCCTGCTTTCGGCAGTTTGGTAACAAATGAATCCTTCCAGGGTTCGATTCGATATCCCGATGCCTCCTTATGAACCGCCACCTCGACTTCCGCACCGGGTTGTTTCTGCAATTTTTGAGAAAAATGCCCACTGCTGTCTGTGACGCCTACCGCTACCCCATCGACCAGCACCTCGGCCTGCGGTGCCGGTTTGCCGTCCAAAGTGGCTTTCACTTCGACATATAGATCAGCCTTTTTCCCGGCTTCACAGGCAAAGAGCACTAGCAATGAGAGTATAATTATACCTAATCGCGTTGTTTGATTACCCATCTTGTATACCTCCTAAAACGTGTCCGATAATTTGGATCACCGGCCACTGAACCAAAGCCGTTTCATCATGACCTTAACCGGCCAATCCGCATAAAATTGGCTTTTGGCGAAATGCAAAAAAGAAATGGCATTACATTCCTGGCGGCCGTATATTTACTTCACCTGGATTTATGATTTTATCGGCGTCTGTAGTGGACCCCTCAATTGACTTGCGCCTGCCTTCGGGAATCTTCTTCAGTTTGAATTCCAACTTTTTACTGGTACTGCCCTTAATTTCCACTGTGTGAGTCTCGGTCTCAAAACCGATCCTGCTGGCTTCCACTTTCCATGTGCCAGGTGTGACGGCGTCTTTCTCAGACTCAAATTTCCCCTTTTCATCAACAATTGCAGAGTAAGAGGCTTTTTCCACGGTGGCGGTGGTATTAATCATGTTTACCACCGTGCCTTCGGGACTTACTTTTTCCAGCGGTTTCATGTCCGGATCCACCAGTTGGACCTTGCCGTGTATTTTCGGCGAACAGCCTGCAATAAGAAGTATTGAGGCCCCAAATAATAGTATGAAATAAGCTCTGGTGTTCATCGTTTTCTCCTTCCATGAGTTAAAAATTGCCAGGGAATAACGGTATCATCCAAGTATTAGCAGAAGAGTGCTGATAGAGTTAGACGCGCGTGTTATTCAGATACCGCTTATTTTCGTCCCGGCCATGAACAACCCTGAAGATCTCCTGGCCGGGCAATCAAAGATACGCATGAAATACATTTACCACGAGTAATTACTACACCCCGTTCCACTCAACTCGCCACTGATAACTTTTATAAAAGATAAGTTTGAAGTTTTTTCAGCGCCTCTTCATCGGGTTCGGTCAAAATGGCCCCGACTTGAATTTCATTGTCAACTTCAACCATGCGGCGAGCATCGCATTGGAAATCAAGCGCTTCGCCGGTTTGAGGTAGCTTAAAAGATAAAATGAAATTGCGCAGTTCTTGCATGAAAATTGTTCTGATCGGTGAACCTTTAGGATAGCTGATCAATACCCCGCCCATGGCAATATCGATAACAACGCAGGGAAAGTTATCAGTTGTGGCACCGCTGTTAACGGAGGTGGTGGCAGGCAGCGTAATTTTACTTCGATTGAAATTACGACGGTCAGAACCCGTTTCGGAAGGTAACAGATATCGCTGCTCTTCCAGATAATCCAAAATAATCTTATCAAGCAATGAAGCCACCGTACGACGCTCTTTTTTAGCAGCTCGCTTAAGTGCTTCACGTACCAAAAGGTTCATTCGAATACTGTAAACAATGTCTTTTTTCATAATGGCTAAGTGTATATCACATGTATTACATTGTCAAGACATATTTTCGGGATTGAAAATAAGATTGAGATTACAATATTTTTAGAATAATATCATTTATTTAAATGGCTCGACTGATTCTCGAAATCGGAGCTTTATTTGGGGTATAATATAAATCAGAGATCTGATCACAGACCCAAGAAACCCATCGGTAACGGACAAAATTGATGACAGGTATATTGAAGAAATTGGAGGGTGATGACCGACGTTCTATCGGGCGGGTGGAGGAAGTTGTCAATGCGGTACTAAAAGAACCGGCGTTGTTTGAAACCATTTTCAATGCCATGCTGGCCGACGATCCGGTTGTCCGAATGCGCGCTGCCGATGCCGTTGAAAAAATAAGCGTTATTCACCCGCAATATCTCCAACCTTATAAAGATAAACTCATAAAGCGGATTTCCAGTATTGATCAGCAAGAAGTGCGCTGGCACGTTGCCCAACTGCTGCCGCGTTTAGCGTTGAGTGGACCGGAACGTAAAACCGTCGTCAACATCCTTTTCGGTTATCTTAACGACAAGAGCAAGATCGTAAAGACTTTTTCTTTGCAAGCCCTTTCAGATTTTGCACAACAGGATGACAGCTTACGCCCTCGGGTGGTGGAAGTACTCGCGGACATGATTCAGACCGGCAGTGCCGCTGTGAAAAGCCGTGGTAAGAAATTACTATCAGAGTTAAAAAAATGAAGCTCCCCGCAGTCCCGCTGCAGACTTCGACGAACTCAGTCGATTCGCGGGATAGGGTATTCAGGCGAAGGCGATTAAAATTATTACAAAAAACAACTGGAATTAGGGCCTAACGGCGCGCACCGCACCGCATTGGGTCAGATCTTTTTGTTGTCTTTTAAAAGTTCTTTCCCTTTTGGAGGTTACGATTAACGCTTGCTTATGATACCCTTTGACAAAAATTTCTGAGGTCCAATACCATTTGCTCCCGTTTCCCGGAAAGAAAGGCGTATCCTTGTAGATTTTTGCCAGTTCACTCCCCAGAGGCAGCCGCCAGTCCTGATGTCCGCCGGTGTCCAAATTCTTAACATATTGGATAGCAGATTCATAATTTTGACACTGGCCGAGTTCAACATAGGAATCCAGCAAACACCACATTAAACCTGTTTTGGTGTCCGTAAAAGTCCCATCCCCATTGGCGACGTAACGTCCTTTGGTTTTTCCGATTTGTGTGATTAGTTTTTCCCTCTCCCGCTGCAACCGCTGATTTTCCTTCTGAATTGCGGCAAGTCGGCGGCTCTGTGCCTCTGCTGTCCGGCGCTGGCTTATTTCCTGGTCTTCTTTTTTAAGCTGGGTCAGCAGAAAATTTGCCTCTTTGGCGAAAGGCCCTTGGGCATTTTGGAAAAGATAATCCTGCAGCGCATTTATTCTTTCACCAATGTTGTTTTGAGAATTCTTGCTGAACGCCACCACTGTTTGCCAGTCCTTGATAACTTTTAGCTTTTTATCTATATTGGCAATTTTTTCTTCTATGTTTTGCGCCTGGGATGTGTGAGGGTTCTCTTTAAGGTATTCCGTCAACACTTGTTTGGCGGCCTCATATCTGGTTCCGAGACGCCTTACCCTGGACATCAGTTGGGCAAAATCATTTTTGTCTTCCATTTCCAGTTTCAACACCTTTATTTCATCTTCCCGGTAATTATTTTTAAAATACGATATAAAATTATCGCACAGCAGTATGCAGCGATCCCATTTTGCCTGCTTGTCACAGAGCGGTATTTCTTCCATCAATTGAGCATAGTACTCTTCGCTCATATCGGCAATCAATCCTTCGACCTCGCCTTTATGTCTGCCGGTCGGGTGCTTTACGAGGTAACCCATATAAGCTTCGATTCGATTATCATAATCAAGCTTAACAGCTTCTTGCAGCTTTCGGTAATCGACATCATCAATCAAGCGGGGAAGCTCTGAAATCTTTTCTTGAACCTCGGGGACATGATTACCGTCAGGATATTGGGTGAGAAACTTCTCGTAGATGACGGTGGCTTTTTCTTCATAATATTGGTCTAGCGGCAGCTTTTCAACCTCATCAAGGACTGTGTTATAGGCATCTACCTCGACCATCTGGTCAATTTCTCTCATCCGCTGCTCAGCAGCCGCAGTATATTTGCTGGGTTCATGGGAGTTGATGAAAAACTGGAGCAGTAGCTTTTGATCCTCAGAGGTTTGCTGTTCCTCCAGTTGGGTCAGCACGTTTTGATACTCTTTTTCGATTTGTTTGGATTTCATCACCTGCATTGTAAAAAAGATACCCAGAGCGAGGATGATGACTGCACCGACGATTCTGAAGGCGACGCGCTTAAATGGTTTTTCAGGCTCTGCAGCCATATCCCGCAGCATTTGATATCGGTCTACTTGTTCACCGGTTGGCCTGGCAGCAGCAGCGGCGGCAGGGCCGCCTTTGGCTGGCCTGGTTTCCTTTCGCCTCCGAAGCGCCTCGGCCAATATATCCGTCAGCGGCTGCTTGATTTCATTTTTCCTTTTCCGGCCGATTGCTGTGATTTCGATTTCGCTATCTTGCCAGCTGATAATCTCGTAAGCAGCCCCTCTATTTTTTAGGCTACCGGCCTCAGCTACCGCTAATTCTCCGTCGGATAAATGGAGGTGCCCCACCGTGCCGTTTGTTTCTACTGTTAAGGTGCAGGTAAACTTTTCAAACTGGGCCATATATAAAAAAGACGCCAGGCTGATCCCATGAATTCGGCTTCCTTTACCGGCCTCGAATTCGTTGAATATTTTTTCATTCAACGCTTTGGTTTTTACCAGTTTTTCAAGACTGGTGTTATCCTTGCTGGACATCTTACTGCCGCAATACCCGAGATGCACGGTTATATTTTCAGTCTTCTTATACCAGGGAAACAGCGCACCGTAGTAAAATCCGTTTTTAGTCTTCTTAATAAACAACGCCTGTTCATCACGGATACCGTTGAGATACTTGATGGAAGGATTAAACCGCATCTTCAAAGGCATTTGCTGACCGGCCGGTTTTACCGCAGCACCGAAAAATCCTTCCAGTTCTTTGCCGAGGTTGTGAATGTCCCGACCCTTTGACACGGCCTGGTAAAGGCTGCGGGTCTGGTCATAGGGCACCCTTTTCATATTGGGCAAGGTATCCAAGAGTTGGACGAGGCATAAAAAATCTCTGGTAATGTTGAGACTTATTTTAAATTCGATCACTTCTTTGCTTTGGGTTTGGTGTACTTTAGGTCTATATGGCTCGCCCATGGTCTGATTCTCCACTAAATTCTCCTTCTGCAAGAAGAATTAAATTTACCATTATTAATTTAGCATCCGCTTGGCACTATGCTGAGAGTATTATTTTACAGTATCTTTTTACCGGAATCAAGAAGACCTTTCGACCTAAAAAAAATGGTTGAATATTTTCAGCCATTTGCGCTAAGTAAAAACCGGTTTCCACTCGGCCGGATTCATGCCCAATTTTTACAATTCAGCTTTAATAAAAACATTAGGCCGAGATCAATGAATTAAAAAGGAGATCTTTTATGTATGTAACTTTTTATGGAGCGGTTCGCGAGGTGACCGGCTCCATGCATCTCATCACCACTGAAAATGATCGAATATTAATGGATTGCGGTCTTTTTCAAGGGCACCGTAAACAAAGCGCCGAAAAGAACGGTATCTTGCCTTTTGATCCGCAAATCATCACCACTGTCGTTTTGTCCCACGCCCATATCGACCATTCCGGTCGTGTGCCTATGCTGACGAAGGGCAACTTTAACGGACGCATCATCTGCACCCGGGCCACGGCAGCAGCCTGTCATTATCTGCTGCCGGACTCGGCGCATATTCAGGAATCAGATTCCGATTACCTGAACTATAAAACCTTGCGAACGTTTCTGTCGCAGATCAAACCATCAAACCGGCGTAAAATGGGTATCGACATAAAAACTCGTGAAATAAAAAGATTGTTGAAGAAAAACCGGCACAGCCTTGAAACCGACATCATAAATGATCTCATGGAAAAATTGCAGCTGCAAAGGGTCCAACCGCTGTATACCAAGGCAGAGGCTCAAGAAGCTCTCACATATTTTGACGGATATCCTTACCGATATCCCCTTTCTATAGGGACAAATACAACCTGCAGCATGTATGACGCCGGACATATTTTGGGATCAGCTATTACCGTGTTTCGAGTTCAAGAAAATGGAAGAGAATTAATAGTTTGCTACTCCGGCGATATCGGAAGATTCGATAAACCCATCATTAGGGATCCGACGCTGATATTTAGGGAAGAAGATAGAGATGTGGATCTGATGATCATGGAAAGCACCTATGGCAACCGCATCCATGATCCGGTGCAGAATTTGAAACCGCAATTGAAAAACGTGCTCATCGATAATTATAATCGCGGCGGCAGCGTGTTAATACCATCCTTTGCTTTCGGGCGCACCCAGGAATTACTGTATGTCCTGCATGAATTATACGATCGCGCAGAGGTCCCCAAGATAGACGTGTATGTAGACAGCCCGCTGGCAACTAATTTGACCCGGGTTTTTGGAGAACACCCGGAACTCTATGATCAGCAATCGCATGCAACTTTTCTCGAAAACGATCAAAATCCATTTTCATTTGATAAGGTCCGCTTTGTGCAATCCGTCGAAGAATCAATGTCTCTGAACAGAGAGAAAAAACCGCACATTGTCATCGCAGCCTCGGGCATGTGTGAATCCGGCCGGATTTTACACCACTTGCGCTACAAAATGCACAATGAGAATAATACGATACTCATCGTCGGTTTCATGGCCCAAAATACACTGGGAAGACGGATATTGGAAAAGGGAGAAAAATACGAAAAATTAGGCAGAAACGGCCCCCCACCGATATTAAGGCTATTAAACAAAGAGTATCCATTAAAGGCCCATGTGATAAACCTTGGGGGGTTCAGCGCTCACGGCGATAGAAATGAAATGCAGCGGTTTCTGAAGGAATCGAATCTGCGGATCAAGAAAATCGCTGTTGTCCACGGCGAAGAGGATCAGTCGTTTTCCTTTTCACGTGGACTGGAAGAAGAAGGATTCCGCGCTATGGTTCCCAAAGTGGGAGAAAGCGTTTCCGTCTAGAAGTTGATCTCAAAAAAGCAGCTGTTTTGCATTGGCAACAAATGCCGTCTTGGCGGGAGCCGCACAAGCTCGTATATCTTAGTCAAAAATAGCGAAGCTCCCGGCCCTGAAGGGCGGGGCTTCCCGGTAAGAAAGATGTCTATTTCAGATTAATCAGAAATCGGGCTATTGTTTGCACGACAAGATCATCACCCTGTTGCCTTTAACTGGCAGGGGGCACATGCCGCCTGGAAAGGCAAATGTCGGTGTCGGCTCTTGGAACAGTAACGGTTGTCATTAGCAGGCGGCAAATGGCAAGGTGGTTGCCACTGCTGGATCGAGCAGGTGATAACCCGGCATCTTGTCGTTGCAAAAATTGACCCGATCCCATATTAGATCTCCCCCATCACTCCCCACACATTTTTCCAGGCTGTATCCATCTTGGCCATTTTTTCTTCGATCTTTTTTCTTTGAGAAGTCCAATCCGCCGGACACTCTCTCTCAAGCAGCTCCAGCCGCTCGTCGAGCTCATCCATGATGGTGTGGAGATCTTGAATTATGGGCTCGACCCTCTCTCTGTCTCCGGCTGATAATTTGTTTGTCTTTTGAATGGCATCATAGATCTTGGCCTTCCAGCCGGTGAGCTCTATTTCCATACGGTCGCAATAGGATTTTGCATCCATTCCAGTCTCCTTTCAATTGCAGAACAACTATCCAAAGCAAAGCATTATCAAATATAGGTAATTCCGTTTAATTCCATGTCAATCTGATTCTAATCTGGCTTACGATCTTATTGGTTATTCTTTCAGTCCCGGGATACAGCCAAATGCTTGTTGGAAAAACACTTGTGGGCCAATCTGGAAAGATGGGTAAAGGAAAGTTGGCAAATTTAGCAAAACGACCGTTTGCAGCGGAGGGTTCGTGCCTCTTGCCCTGCCTCAGCTTTATAGAAGCTTAACATTTGCCAAGGCTTACTGTTCATGGCCGTATCCGGTCAATATCACCTCCGCGGCAACCCGTGCTCCCACTCCAGGCGGCAGAGCGCACTTTTCATAACCCTGGGCTTTTTGAAAGGCTAAGAAGTTTTCCTGGCTGGCGCGGGGATCCATGTATCGTCCGAAGATTACATCTTCCTGCAGTTCAGGGCACATGATGGTACCCAGCTCGTCCTTAAAGCGGGCGATGAACTCCCGGGCAGCCGTCATGGTGCGTCCTGTGCCCTCGTAATCCTCGGGATCGTCGCTGCCAAAAAAGAGCCCCAAAGCGATCAGGCTGCCGGTAACGCCTCCGCAGATGCCGCCGGTCATGCCGAAACCGGGAAAGGGAGACATGGCCCGGATAATGGCCCAGTTGCCCAAACCAAACGCTTCCATCAGAGCAAGAGCCGAGCCCTTGGCACAGCTGTGAGTCAGGTATTCATACTCTTCGGCTCGGCGTTGGACCCGGTCAAGCATCTCGCTACGTTTAGCTTGCAAAGCTTTCCAATCCAAAATTTGGGGATCAAATCCGTTTTGCCGCAAATTATTCAGCCGCATACGGATGGCTTCCACATTCCAGGAGCGGTCGGCCAAATCATGCAGCCCGTTTTGCCAGGTTTTCGGTTTGCTCATTCGTCTCCTCCTTTTGGTTGATGGGCCACACAGGGGATTAATTTGTGCAACTTTTGACGGGCTGTTGCCCAAATATTTTTAAGCGATCATTAAACCGTTTCTGGATTATAAACCTTGCCAAGACCTCAAGGTGATGTCAAGTTGCGATACAAATTGAGATGATCACACTATTGGAAAAACTTGCGGGTCGTTTGGATATCTGTAATTTCTACAAGCGATGCAATTTGCCATTATGATGGGAGACTGTCGAAAAAGTCCAAAAATTGCGATTTTAGCAATCTCCTATGTAATAAAATCAATAACATACAAGCTCACAGCTTTAAGGTTTTTCGACAGCATCAATAGTGATCAAAGCCTTTAGTCTTTTCCACTGCCGATATGATATCCAAACTTTTTGGGAAGGAGATTTATTTTTGATTTGCTGATGAAATATGAAATTTTGGATAATTACAGATAGTTGCCTGAAAGGAATGAAATTTAAGATTTTCAAAACCTAACATATCTTAAAAATTTAAATGAAGCTCCCCGCAGCAAGCTGCGGGGTATCAAATGGATATCGCAAGGCTTTTTAGAGGAGTAATAATTGCTAAACTAACCTCAATGTCGAGGTTGTATCGCAAAGGTGCCCAAAGGCATTGCGGGCAGGTTGATCAAAAAATTTCGAATCACATACGTTATCTTCACAACAAGGCAATATTGTTCACTTCGATATCCCGCGGCCCGATTATTTTGTACTATTTTTCATTGGCTGACTGTAATATAGCTTGCAGCAGTACGTTGGCACCGGCTTCGCAGTCTTCCCACCTGGTGTTTTCCACCTCGACATGGCTCCGTCCGCCGATGCTGGGGACAAAGATCATGGCCGTCGGGCAAACCTGGTTCATATAGCTGGCATCATGACCTGCACCGCTGACCATGTGAAGGCTGGAATAGCCCAGCTCTTGGGCAATATCCAGTATACGCTGCACCATCTTCTCATCAAACGGCGAATGCTCCACTCGCCAGGTTTCTTCTATTTTAATCGGACAGCCCCTTCCGGCCGCAATGTTTTCAAAATCCCTGCGCACCAGCTCCCAAGCTTTCAAGGCATGATCATCATCCCAGGAGCGGATATCCACCGTAAAGTGCACTTTATCCGGTATGATGTTTCTGGAGTTCGGATAATTTTGAATTTCGCCGACAGTGGCCACCATATTGCCGCCCATGCGCTCCGGAAGTTCATTGACTTTCAAAATCATCTCAGCAGCGGCACACAGGGCATCGTGGCGGCCCGCCATCGGTGTCGGCCCCACTTGATTGGCTTCTCCCTCCAGATAAACATCGTACCAGTGCAGGCACAGGATGCCTCTGGGGGCTCCGATGATCTTGCCTTCGCGTTCCAGGAGCGGGCCCTGTTCGATGTGATATTCATAATAGCCATGAACCGGCCATTTTTTTGCGGGTACCGGTCCTTTGTAGCCGATGCGGATCAGCTCATCTTCAAAGCGTTTGCCGTTTATATCGGTGCGGCCGTAAACCCAGTCGCGATCAAGGGCCCCGGCCCATACACCGGAAGCCACCATGGCCGGAGCAAAGCGAGAACCTTCCTCATTGGTCCAGTCGACGATTATGATGGGCCGCTCGGTCTGGATGTTGTTTTCATCAAGTGTCCGTAGAACCTCCAGGGGACCCATAACGCCTAATATGCCATCGAAGCGTCCACCCTTCGGTTGAGAATCGATATGAGAACCGCTCATTACCGGTGCCAGGTCATTATTTTTTCCGGCTCGTTTGCCGAAAATGCTACCCATCTCATCGATCGCAACTTCCAGATCGAGTTCTTTAAGCCATTTAACAAAAAGATCTCGGGCCTGTTTGTCTTCGTCTGAAAGGGTCAACCGCTGCACACCGCCGCCAGGCGTAGCCCCGATTTTAGCCATTTCTTGCAAGGTGCTCTGCAGTCGTTGACGGTTGACTCTTAATTCTTTAGAAACCACACCATCACCCCCCTGTTTCTCGATTGATAAAAAGAAATATATTCACTATTTAAAGGCTTGTTATTGCAGTAAAGTCTTGGCGAGTTTTACGGCTGCCCCGGCGTCGGGTGCGTAACCGTCCGCACCGATATCATCCGCAAATTTTTTGGTAACCGGCGCGCCGCCGATCACAATTTTTACCTGATTCCTGATTCCGCTTTCGGTAACCGCCTCGACAGTGTTTTTCATCATCGGCATGGTAGTTGTCAGCAAAGCGGATAGACCCAGGAGCTGAGCGTTTTTCTCTTTGACTGCAGTCACAAAGTCCTCCGGAGCGACATCGACACCCAAATTGTAAACTTCCAAACCGCTGCTTTCCAGCATCATAGCGACCAGGTTTTTACCGATATCATGTAAGTCTCCTTTTACCGTTCCAATGACAACTTTCCCCTGTGAGGTCTTGGTATCTTCTCTCAACTGCGGCCTTAATATTTCCAGGGCGGCACCCATGACCTTGGCTGACCTCAAGACTTCCGGGATAAACATCTCTTCATTTTCCATTTTTTCACCGACAATATCCATACCGGCAATCAGTCCGGAATTCAAAATCTCCTCGGCCGCAACCTCCTGGTTCAAGGCCTCTTTTACCATTTCTGTCAGTTGCGCTTGATCTCCTTTAATCAGCGTGTCAATAATTGACTGGTAATCAAACATGATTTATTCCTTTCACTTAGAGCAAGATATTATATTTCGAAACCAGTTTTAATGGGATAATATTTCTAGATAATTCCTGAAGGCTTGCTCTCCGGCCGGTCGAATTCCCCACTCTAATCCGGCTTCCAGAATTGCTTCAACCATGGAATGGGCATAGCCTCGGGAAAAAGCGATGATTAAAGCATCTTTTTCCAATACAACCACTTGACAAGTTACATGCACAACCGGCCCCTGCAGCAAAAAGGGGGGCTGTTTTCCGGGGGGCTGAAGATCCAGGGCGGTGATCTTTTCCATAATAGAAAAAATCTCTTTTCCCAATAACCCCAGCATGGTGAAGCCTTCGGTAACATCTGTATAGCCGGGTTCATCAGGAGTTTGCGGCTTCTCACCCGAGATATGCCAAACCCTTGCCTGCGTCCGATTCATTCGGTTGATGAGCAGGCCTTCTCCCAGCACACAAGCGCCCGGAACCACCGGAATAATTACCCCTCGCGGTTGGATTTGAGAGAGATCGGCAGATTGAATGTCCCACTTGGTTATGTGACTCAAATCAAACAGAGACGGCCCTACCCCTTCACCTTCATAAGCGATTACCACCTGCCAGCCGTCTCGTATCTCCGTCCGGGCCGGCAGGCTGTCAAATCTAACAGGAGAGTATCTTTTGATCATTTACGTCACTTTTTGAAAAGTTAAAGTTGTTAAACTCGTAAAAAGTCTCGTGTGAGCGACATGGGGTCCCACCCAACAGGCGGGGTAACGCTGCCATCGCACAAAATATGGGGCCCCGACAGGTTCTACATTTTTAATCGTAACCCTTCTGGATCGTAAAAAGGCATCTTTGCCACAGATGCCCCTAAGCGTTGCTCCCCCATACCGTCCTCAAATATCTTCAAGGGAGTTCCCGGTTTTGAGAGATGAGATTCTACCAGCCCCATCCCGATGGCGGCACTCAGGGTGGTGCTGTACCGGGCCGTGCAGATATAGCCCCGGATTTTGTCATCAATAATCACAGACCCGTCTTTTGGCGGGCGCAATTTATCTTCCATTTTAAACCCGACAAGTTTGAGCCGACCTTCTTGATCTTTCGTCTGTCTGAGGGCCACAGCACCCACTGTGTTTGATTCGGGTTTATTTCTAAACCAGAGGTGCCCGAGGCCAACATCGTGGAGGGTGGTACGCGACTCGGATTCAGACCCAATGATCAAGTGGCCTTTTTCCATGCGGAGGCAGTTTTGGGCTTCCAATCCGAAATTCTTGATATCGAATTCCGCCCCTGCTTCTTCCAACAAACCCCAAATAGACTGCATATAAGACGATGGCACATGAAGCTCATACGAAAGCTCACCCACAAAACCAAGGCGCATGACACGGACCGGCACACAGTTTTTAATTATAATTTCGCGATACCCGAGGAAAGGAAAGGCCTGATTGGAAATATCCGTATCAGTTATCTTTCGGAAGACTTGCCGTGCTTTGGGCCCTGCCAGATTGATAACCCCAAAAGCATCCGTTAGGTTGACTATGTGGTAATTCCAGCTATCATACCGCGTGTGATACCTTATCCATTCAGAGGTGACATTGGCGCGTGCGGTTGAGGTCGTAAAATAGTAATCATTCTGCCCCCGCTTAACCACAACGCCGTCATCAATAATACATCCGTCCTCATTGCACATCGCCGAATATTTTACTTTAACCGCAACCACCTGAGACATATCGCCGACATAGACCCGTTGTAAGGCTTTCAAGGCATCCGGTCCGTAGATCCGGAATTTACCCAGCGTAGATGCGTCCAACATGCCGACATTGTTGCGGACATTTTCGGTTTCGTTGCTTGCGCTGTAATCTTCAGAAAATCGACGTGCCCGGTACCAGTCACCGATGCGTTCCATTTTTCCGCCGGCCGCCAGCTGTGAATCATGCACGGCAGTGCGTTTGAACACATTGTGCTTGATCCCGGCATAGGCTGCTAAAAGGGTGGGAACCAGGGGAGCACGGACAGTGGTGGGAATGGCTTCGGCAACCGCAGAATCCTGCATTTGTCTGACATAGAGAGGCAGGTTGTGGCCGGGAATTCCTCCCTGGCCTGGACCGGTTCCGGCTGAAGTAAAGCGCTTGAGCAACTCCGGCACATCAAAGCCCATTTGCACGGCTTGGTGAATGTGTTTAATGGTGGTGTCTTCATCAAAACAGATAAAGGTTTTTTTGCCGTTCACCGTGGTGGCAACGAATTTTGAACCCCGGGCCGGGCCGGGAAGTGTTTTCAGTTTTTCCGCTACCGTCTCCAGATCCGACCCAACCGCAGCGCCACAATCTGCTGCTGCGCGCAGACCGGCCTCTTTCCCCGATACTTCAACCGAAAGGTGATGATTCAAACCCAGCAGGCGTCCGGCTATGTGTATTTTTCCAGGTACCTGGGTCGGTAAAAAAAATGCCGTATGATCATCGAATATCAATTTGGCACCGGCCAGGGTGAGGGGTCCGGTTACCGGTGTCAATCCGGCGGAAGCAACAAGGGTGTCGCAAATATATTTCCGTTTCTGATTGGCGTCGATATCGGTCAGTACCACACTCTCTATGGTTTTGTTGCCGCTTGCTTGCGCCGGCGCCCATCCGCTGAGAAAAGGAATCTTGCGTTCTTCCAATTCTGCAATCAGTAAGGGGTCCTGTCCGTTTTCACGAACGTCGGCAACACACAGGACTCTTAACCCCAGATCGGAAAGATCCAGAGCGGCCTCCAGGCCAAGATCGTCTCCGATGCTGAAAACCGCTTTTTCCCCGGGAAGCAAACCGTAAGTCCGGGCAAGCCGGTGGGCGCAGGCAACCTGCACAATGCCCGGTTTTTCGTTATTCTCAAATAACAGCGGGCGTTCGATGCATCCGGTAGCCACTACGACACTTTCGGCTCTAATCTCGACATATCTCTGGTCAAAAGAATCTTTTTCGCTCCCTTGCTGAACTGCTGTAATCAAATTGTCGTTGTAAGCTCCAATCATGGAAGTATTTGTGAAGACACGAATACCGGATGTCTCTTGCACCTGTTTTTCGAGTGCTCTGGCCCTATCATAAAGCCGGAGGCCGTTTGAATACGCAAACGGACGGTATTCGAAAAACCCGCCAAGCCAGGGCCGTGATTCAAGCAAGATCACGCGTAATCCACTTTCAGAGGCTGCCAACGCCGCACACATACCGGCCGGACCACCGCCGATCACACAGACATCTGCGTTCAGATAAATTTGGTCGTATTTGCCTTTCAGTTCAAAATCGGAGGATAGCTTTCCTAAACCGGCGCGTTTGCGAATCTGTTTGATGACAAGCGGCCATAGGCGGGCTGGTTTATGAAAAATCTTATAGTAAAACCCAGCAGGCATGGCCCAGTTCAGCTTGTCAATGAACCCCAGAAAATCAAATTCAGGGCTACCAACAACGTTTTGAGCTTTGACAATCATGCCGCTTGCGGCACGGGTATTTTCGGTGCAGACATTGGGAATCCCGTTTACTTCCATCAGGGTATTGCCGGATTCACCGCCCAGACTGTAAAGCCCTCTGGCACGGTGATATTTCTGACTGCGTGAAAAAATGCGAACACCGTTTGAATAAAGAACAGTGGCAATCGTATCGCCTTCGACCCCTTGCAATACCTTTCCACGATATTCTATTTCAATCTTTTTTTCGAAGTTGATTCGCAATGTCGGTAAATGGGCAAGCCTATTCACTGTTAACCCTCCGGTCCATCCATATCTGGATTAACCACCTCTAGATTGACTGTCGTATCTCGATAGATGGTAAACCAGGAACCGCAGCCGGCTTTGTGATACCACCATTCTTTTTGAATACCCGCCACGCAATTGTTCATGTGGACATAATCACACCAGGCTTCAGGCGTTTGCTCTTGCTCCTTTGTTTTGGGGCCTTTATCTTCCCCACCATATTGGAATTCATAGCCGTTGCGTTTGCCACATATCGGACATGTGATGGTCAGTGACATAGTTGTTTCCTCATTGGTACTCAAAGGTTTAATTCATTTTTTATCAAGTGCATGATTTGCAGACTCTGTCTTATATATTAATTCAGGAGCCGGGGTGTTTTTTTCACGGCAAGATGCCGGGTTGTTGCCTGCCAAGCCTGACAGCGGCAACTGCCTTGCATTTTACTGCCGGCTAGTTAAAACTTTCACGCCAACAAGAACCGAGGCCGTGTTTTGCCTTTCTCGGCGGCAATAGCCCTCTGCCCCTTAGAAGCACCGGGCGATGATCTTGCCGTGAAAAAAATACCCAGATCCCTGATTTATTTAATTAAACGAGGAAGTCAGCAATGGATAAAATAGAAAGAGTGGACAGGGTTCTAAATGGATCAGAGGTCGACAGACCGCCGGTTTCACTGTGGTATCATTTCGGTGTCCAACACTCCAACGGCGAACAGTTTGCCAGGATTATTTTGGAATATTTCAACTACTACGATTTTGATTTTCTAAAAGTGATGAATGATTACTTTTACCCACCGCCGCATGGTCTGGATGCGGTTAAAACCAAAGAAGACCTCAAACAGATTATCCTCTTTGAGGTGGAAAACTCGGATTGGAAGGAACAGTTTGCGGCTTTGGAGCTTATCGCCAATGAACTTGACGGCAAGGCTTATTTTATCGATACAGTTTTTGACCCCTGGCAAAGCATCAAACGCAATATGGTTGGGGAAAACATAAAGGGTTTGATGGCCACAGAGCCTGAAGCCTTGATGAAAGCTTTAGACATTGTCACCCAAAACCTGATTGCCTATTGTAAAAAATCTCTAAGTTTCGGTACTGCAGGTATATTTATGTCGGTCCCGGCTGCGGCTGAAATCGTTACGCGAGAGGAATTTTTGAGGTTCGTTAAGCCCTTTGCCATGAAGGTCTTTGAAGCCATATCGGGGCTGGGCAAAATGAACACGGCCCACATTCATGGGGAAAACTTGTTTTTCGACGATGTTTTGGATTTTCCGGTGGATATTTTTAACTGGTGGGATCGGGGACCCAGCGGGCCTTCGCTTGAATACGTCAAGCAGAGAATCCAAGGATGTGTGATGGGTGGCATAGATCAAACGATTGTATCCAGGAACACGCGGGCATTTTT
>CP070652.1:4505229-4513626 GCA_020354645.1 Deltaproteobacteria bacterium | reverse complement strand
ACCCAGAGATACACTTCCAAAAGGGAAATATTCTTGAGTTCGAATTTGAAAACGACTCAATAGCTGGTGTTGTAGCTTTCTACGCTATAGTTCACTTCACAGAAGAACAAGTAGGAATAGCATTCCGTGAAGTATTTCGTGTATTACAGCCGGGTGGAATATTCCTTTTCACATACCACATTGGTGAGGAGACAATCCACTTAGACGAGTTTCTCGGTAAGAAAGTCGATATAGACTTCATGTTTTTCACTACGGATTTCATTTTCAGTTGTCTAAAGGACAGTGGATTTGAAAAGATAGAAATAACCGAGAGAGAACCCTATCCCAAGGTGGAGTACGAAAGCCGAAGGGCTTATGTGTTTGCGATAAGCCCCGTCGTGCGAAAATCGCACTAACAATGGCGTGGAGCTGGCGTGAGAAGCTGGGCGGTTCATCATAAATGCCTTACAGATTCGAAATGAATTCGGCAAGCAGCTATCGCCCACCGTTAGCCGGATATAAAAGAGGAGTATGGCATGGCAGAAGAAATCATTCGACGATATGGCCAAAGAGTAGGATACACGGAATCAGAAGTTGAAATGTTCCATGAGGGGGGCCACCGGATCAGACAGGTGAAACGCCTATCCCAGGCAGCCTCCAAGTATTCCATTCAGGCCGAGGTAGTTAGCGCCAAGCATTGCAACTCAGGACACAGGATCGGGCAAACATTCATCCTCGATGTGGACGGCAATTTCATATCTAAGCTCTGTCCGAAGAAAATATGCGTGTATTTGATATCGCAACTTGCAATCCCAGTGGCACTGATCAACGAGAGGCTCAGTGAAGGTCTTGAGCCGAATGACTTTCATTTCATGCGGTACATCCGATGCCCGGATGCTGGTGTTGAGTGTTATGGATATGGCGAGGTCATGCTCAAGATCCAAGTTGTCCCAAGAGCAAAATGAAATCTGTGATTAGTGTAACAACGACTAAACATGCTCTTGCAACAGTGCGCAAAAAAGCCGCGCCCGCTGACGAGCGGAGCTATAACGCAATAGTGAAGAAGAGGTGTAGGTTTGTCAAAAACATCGATTACATTTGCCGTACTATTATTGGGTGCCTTTATATTCAGTGGGTATATCTATGTCGAAAACTACGCATTAAAGTTAAATCTGCAAAGTTGCAAAGAGGGCCAAAAATATTTAATCGGACAAAGAGACTTTTTGCTTGATTTCTTACCTGAACTTGAGCCCCAAATAACTAAATCGCAGCTTGCGAAGATAATAAAAGCCAAATATCCTTCCGAGCGAGTCGATGAGCTTGAAAATCTTGTTGGGTGGCGATTGTTTAAATTTTGGTTCGATAAGAAAGGTACGTTAGCGTTAGTGCAGTTCACATCCTAGTTGCCCCGCGTTCTAACCGCTTGCTGCAGTCGGACCACGCAAACAACTTCGTTGACTTTGATGTGCCGAGTTCGGAAGGTTCTCTTTCAGCAGTACATCAACCCAGCTGTTAAGCTCAATCGTTATATGGAGAAATAAAATGGAATTTTGTCCTATCAATCTTCAAGAAAAACTCGCAAAATTCTCTGAGCATTGGTCACCTAAGATCATCGCCCAAATGAATAACTATTATTTTAAGCTGGTGAAGTTTCGAGGTGAGTTCATTTGGCATAGCCATGCTGATACCGATGAGGTTTTCATCACGCTTGATGGAGAAATGTCAATTGAATTCCGGGATGGTAAGGTTGATTTGAAATCAGGTGAAATGTTTGTTGTACCGAAAGGAGTGGAACATAAACCCTTCGCTGAAAAGGAATGCAAAATAATGTTAGTTGAACCTGCGGGTACAATAAATACCGGCGATGCGGGTGGTGATTTAACCGCGCAAGACAACGTTTGGATTTAAATTTCAGATAACCAGCAAAGGAACCAGACGGGGAAGAAACTGGGGCTTTTCTCGTTAGTGTTGTGCAGCTATGATTGGCCTTAGGTCCGTTGGTGATCCGCAACGGTAAGTGCAAAGAAAATAAAATATGATAATACGTAAAGAACAGCCTGTAGATGTGGAAAAAATCAGGCAGCTAAACTTAAGGGCATTTGAAACAGGGCTAGAAGCTAAACTCGTGGACACCCTCAGGCAGAGCGGTATTCCCCTAATATCTCTTGTCGCAGAAGAGAAGGGCAAACTTATTGGGCACATATTGTTCAGTCCCGTTTCAATCGATGAGAATATCTCAACTCCTGCCATCGCAGGTTTGGCACCAATGGCTGTCCTACCAAACTGGCAGAAAAGGGGGGTTGGTTCCAGGTTAGTAGAAGAGGGTTTGAGGCACTGTAAAAATTATGGTTATGCGGCGGTCGTCGTATTAGGTCATTCCGATTATTATCCGCGTTTTGGATTTGTCCCTTCTGTCAGGTATGGAATTAAGTCGGAGTATGACGTCCCCGACAATGTATTTATGATTAAAGAGTTAGAAAACGATTCGCTAAATTCGCTAAAAGGATTGAGTGGGATTATTAGGTATCATCATGCATTTAAAGATATTTAAGCGTATAACAATTCACTCAATCTGACTCTTTTTTTTCACCCTTTTTCCATAGTGAGGGTAAGGTAAAGTTGTTTATTTTCGATAAGGGCTAAGCCTACAGCTCATCCCGGCAGGTTATGCGGTGTAAAAAGAAAACAATGAAAAATTTGCTAGTCCTCTCCGCTAAGGCGGACGATTATTTTAATCTGTTGCAGGAATACAACTTTCCCGAGCTCGAGATAGTCGCATACTCAAGCGAAGATGAAGCCCGAAGATCTATCCGGAGTAGCAATATTGTGCTTGGAGAACCCCTGCTGGTTGCAAAAATTCTCCACGAAGCGAGATGTTTGGAATGGGTGCAATCGACGTTCGCGGGTGTCGCCGCACTGTGTGCAGAGGGTATCCGTCGTGACTACATCCTTACCGGCGTCAAAGGCATTCACGGCCCGCTGATGGGTGAGTATGTATTTGCTTACATTCTTGCGATCGAACGTCATTTATTCGAAACAAAAGAAAATCAAACCGCGAAAGCCTGGATCGATATGCCTTATCGAAGTCTGAATGGTTTGACACTTGGCATCGCCGGCCTGGGCTCAATAGGGAAGCAGCTGGCAAAAACGGCACTCCATTTTGGCATGCGCGTGGTTGGCTTCAAACGGACGCCGGCTGAAATCCCTGGTGTCGAGCGTGTGTTTGACGGCTCATCGCTTGGAGAGTTTCTCGGGCTTTTGGACTATCTTGTTCTCGTGCTCCCCCGCACGGCCGCTACGAACGGCCTGGTAGATTACGAAGCTTTTAAAAAAATGAAATCTTCAGCAGTAATTATTAATGTTGGCCGTGGTAATGCCATTGTGGAGGCGGATCTTATCCGCGCACTCAAAAATCGACTGATTCGCGCGGCTGTGCTGGATGTTTTCGAGGAAGAGCCGCTTCCCGCTGACAGCTGTCTTTGGGGCCTTACCAATGCGTTTATTACACCTCACAACGCGGCATTGAGTTTTCCGCGGGATATCATTCAAATTTTTTATAAAAACTATCAACGCTTTCTTGAAAACAAACCTCTTTATTATGTGGTCGATTTTAAAAGAGGATACTAACTTGACAGGTTGTTGCCCAAATATTTGGGCAGCAACCTGTTGGACTGAAGTCTTCTACGGGATTAAAAGAGTAGTAGTAAGATGGAAATAGCATCAGTTTTTTTGCAAGTCATCGGCATTATTATCGGAACGTTTGTTCTTTATTTACTCTTCGTGGCCCTGATCCCCGGCGTTAGGGTTCCAGAGCAACGCTTGGAGAAAGCGACCCAACCGATCAGGGAGGTGGACAAACTACCCACCGGGTCAAAAAAAGATGTTATTTTCAATGTCAAAGGAACGTCACTGAGCGCATGGCTGTATCTGCCTGAGAATCTGTCCGCCCCGGTTCCTTGTATTATTATGGGACATGGTTTTGGGGGAACCAAGGATATGGGTTTGGAATTTTATGCGGTTCGTTATCAGGAAGCCGGCTTTGCAGTCCTTATATTCGATTACCGCTATTTTGGTGAAAGCGAGGGAGAACCACGACAGCTGATATGGATCCCGCACCAGCTGGAGGATTGGTTGGCGGCGATTACTTATGTGCGGGGACTCAAGGAGATTGACCCGCTAAAAATTGCGCTGTGGGGCACCTCTATGAGCGGTGGTCATGTTATTGTAATGGCCGCAAAAGATAACAATATTGCCTGTGTATCGGCCCAGTGTCCGGGCCTGGATGGTCGTGCCTCAGCCAAGATGGCATTTAAAAGAGAAGGCATCAACTTCCGCATGATAATGCAAGGACAACGCGATATCGTTAGATCCTGGCTGGGTTTTTCGCCCCATAAAATACCAATCGTAGGAAAACCGGGAAGTATCGCATGTCTTACTGCTTCGGATGCTTATGATGGTTATGCAACGCTTGCTTCGCAGAATTTTATTAACGAAGCCTGTGCTCGCATCATAATACGGGGCGACAAATACAGGCCGGTCAAGCACACCCCGAATGTGCGATGCCCGGTCCTGCTCCAAATATGTGATCATGACAGTATAACGCTGAAAAGTGCTGTGGAAGAAACTATAAAAAAGTTGGGAAAATACGCAGAAGTTAAACACTATCCGATCGGCCATTTTGATATCTATATGGGAAATTACTTTGAAAAAAGCGTAAGCGACCAGCTTGAGTTTTTTAAGAAACACCTTTGATTCATGTATGTTTGAGAATCTAATCCATTCTCCCGCTAATCATCAAAGGGCTAAACCAGGCAATTTAAAACCTTGGGGCTTTGGGCAGATAATTACTATATCTCACGGAAATCACAGCTATTGCGGGTATACAACGCGTGTTAACTCGCGCGCAGGTGAAATTGGCAGCGCTTACCTGCAACCAAATTCTCCCAAGAATCAATTGAATTTCAATACACTATGATTGACGGCACCGATCTTCTGATTTTTTCCTTGGCCACGTTACTGGTGGTGATTGCACCCGGTCCGGGTATGCTGTATGTGATTTCCCGGGGGATTGCAGGTGGCCGCAAAGCAGGCATCATCTCTGCGCTCGGAACCAGCACGGGAATAGCAGCACATATCTTAGCTGCTGCATTTGGTCTATCATTGATTATCTACGCCACAGAGATCGGATTTCGGATTACGAAGTGGGCCGGCGGTGTCTACTTGTTATTTCTCGCATGGAAAACTTTCACGCATCGCCAGGGTTTGACATCGAATACAGGGAAAGTGCATGGCAGCCACACATCGATATTTTGGCAAGGGTTACTCGTGAATGCACTCAATCCAAAAGTTGCCTTGTTCTTCCTGGCTTTCATTCCACAATTTGTGAATCCTGAATCGGATTCGGTTCCGGCACAAACGATTGCGCTCGGTACCATTTTTATGATTCTCACGGTCATTGTTTTCGCTGCATACGGAATTTCTGCCGCCATGATTCGCAAATGGTTGATTGAACAGCCGCGCATTCATAAAGTCATCGACTGGGCAATGGGAAGCTTGTTTGTTTTCTTGGGCATTCGGCTGGTGCTTTCAGGTCACCGATAGATCTGCGAATCTAATTGCGGATTCCGTTCGACGGAAAAACAGTGTTGCTGGTTTGACCGCGGCTGACCCGCCAGTTTATGTTTTAAACAGGAATTGATTGATGCGGTTTGTAAATGGGAAGTATAGCATTGCTGACGGAAAAAACGCTGTCAACCTCGAAGCAGTTCATCGTTTACTCGGTAAAAGTTACTGGGCCAAGGACAGATCCTTAGAAACCATAAGCGCAACAATTGACAGATCCCTCTGTTTCAGTCTTTTCCGGGATGAAAAGCAAATTGGTTTTGCTCGTGTTCTTACGGACTACGTTACTTACGCCGTAATCCTTGATATGATTATTGACGAGGAGCACAGAGGGAAAGGGCTCGGCAAGTGGCTGATGGAAACAATCACAACCCATTCTGCAATTGGGGGTATCCGGCAAATATTGTGGACATCGACCGCCGAAAATTTCTACCAAAAATTTGGGTTCAGGCCGGTCAAAGATAAACCAATATTGATGGTTAAACCATCCTTTTGATTGGACTGTCGGGCAACTCTTTGGCTATAAATTCATACTATCTTCTCGGTTTTGAGGATGACATGCAGTTTACTATTTTACCATTAACGATTGCGTATTACGATGACCTTATATCTTTATGGAAACATTGTGAGGGTATCGGCCTGAGCGAAGCCGATCCAAAAAGCAAGGGAGGCCTGCGGAAATGAAACAAAAAGTGGGGATTTTGCATCCGGGTATGATGGGGATATGTGTTGCAGCATCTGTGCAAAATAGTGGTCATATGGTCTACTGGACGTCTGAGGCTCGCAGCCCGCAAACCCGGGAGCGAGCCGAGAAATTCAGTCTTAGTGACACTGGTACAATGGCTGCCCTGTGTGAGAAATGCACGGTTATTGTAAGCGTGTGCCCGCCTCACGCTGCGGAAGAGGTGGCTGAGCAAGTCTTGGCGCATTCGTTTCAGGGGCTCTATCTGGATGCGAACGAGATTTCACCGCAACGGACGGTGCGCATTGGACAAGCGATGAAAGCGTCAGGGATAGCATTTGTCGATGGGGGTATTATCGGCGAGCCTGCCTGGGAACGGGGTAAAACGTGGCTGTATCTATCCGGTGAGAAGGCCGAAGCGGCGGCGGCTTGCTTCAGCGGAGGACCATTGGAAACGTGCGTGATTGGAGAGAGCGCCGGCAAGGCCTCGGCGCTGAAAATGTGCTATGCAGCATATACAAAGGGAACGACAGCGTTGTTGTGTGCGATTCTAGCCACGGCTGAAGAACTGGGGGTGCGAAGCGAGTTGGAAACACAGTGGTCGAGGGATTGGACTGACTTTGGCAAACAAGCGGGAGAAAGGGTCAGACAGGTAACGGCAAAAGCATGGCGATTCTCAGGAGAGATGGAAGAAATTTCGAGCACCTTCCGTGAAGCAGGACTGCCTGGCGAATTCCATGCTGCCGCGGCGATTATTTACCGGCGAATTGCGGGGTTCAAGGACGCCCCTTCGATACCTTCACTAGAGGCGGTACTTGAAGCCTTGAGTCAAAGATCGCAAGACTGATGGATCAACCGCTTAAAATTGGAATTATTGGAGACTTCGATCAAAATCGGAAATCCCATACCGCAATCGAAAAGGCCTTAAACCACGCAGCCAATGCCTTATCTGTACCTTTAGACGTTGAATGGTTGTTCACCCAGAAATTAGAAGATGAATTTAACCGGGTCAGTTTAAAAAGTTATCATGCTTTATGGTGTGCACCCGGTAGCCCGTACCAGAGCATGAGTGGCGCACTTAAGGCCATCCATTTCGCTCGTGAACAAGATTGGCCGTTTATTGGAACCTGAGGGGGCTTCCAGCATGCTCTGGTAGAGTTTGCCCGAAATGCGTTGGGAATTCAGGCGGCAGATCATCAAGAAACAAATCCTACCGCATCAATACCGTTCATCAGCAAGCTCAGCTGCTCGCTGGTTGGCGAAACCCAAAAAATACTTTTAGCACCAAATACGTTGTCCTCTCAGGCTTATGGTAAAGACACCATTAAGGAGCGATTCAATTGTCACTATGGTTTAAATGAAGCGTATCGAGATGCTATCGAAAAAGGAGGATTTAAGATCGCCGGTGTGGATACAACCGGTGAAGTCAGAATTGTGGAGTTATCCAATCATCGCTTTTATATGGCGACACTCTTTTTACCGCAGTTCTCATCAGGCCCTGATTTACCTCACCCGTTAATCGTTTTGTATGTAAAAACTGCTTTGTTTTTTCGGAAATCGCAAAAAATGAATGGAGACCGGCGCTACCCTTTTTAACGCTGGCAGATACCTTGATTTTGGTTTGGCTTTAAGCCCGCTCGAATTTTTCAGATCTGCAGATTAGCAGAAACGCGATGCGTAAATATCAATAAATAAGGATCATGTCCGGATTAGTTGTAGTTGTTTAAAGCAGAATAAGCTGTTATCTCCAATTGAGCAGGTGTGATCCCAGAGGGTACAGGGGATCAAGGATTCAAGGGTTCGAGTGAAATGTTAAAGAATTACAAAGATTTGAAAGTCTGGCAAAAGTCATACGAACTCTATAACAGGGGACTTAGGTTTAATTGACAAAGGCGTATTGGGTAGACTAAAAAAGACATCACAGAAATCGAAAGAATGTTAAAGGCGTTGATAAAGTCTTCAGAAAACAAACCCTTGAATCCTTGAACCCTGGAATCCTTGGACCCTCTTCTCCAACTAAATTGGAGAAGAACCTAAAATAATTACATATTAGGTTCCAAACTCACCAATTCCCAGGAGATTTATCGAAAATTGATATGTCCGATCTTCGGGTT
>CP070652.1:4490578-4505129 GCA_020354645.1 Deltaproteobacteria bacterium | reverse complement strand
TAAGGAAGATATCGATGTCGGCAGGGTCGTATAGGCGTTACTGCGTGTGCTGCTGACCATTATCAAGCATAATAAGTTTAAAGAATGCGGCGAAAACGAAAAACGCGCCACAGCCCACCTGCTGGTGCTTTTCAGTTTTATCGGGCTGTTTATAGTGACCGGCTGCTTTTTTATGGCGGAGTGGGTGCTTCATATCGGAGGCCCATACAGCCAGCTTAACCCCGTCAAATGGCTCGGTAACATTGCCGGTGTTGCTCTGGTTGTCGGTTCGTTGTTGCTTTGGAAAAACCGTGTGGCCCAAAAAGATCAGGGCTCCAGTTATTGGGACTGGTATCTCATCGGGCTGGTATTTGCCCTGGGACTGACCGGTATGCTGACTCAAATTACACGGTTAGGAGGTATGGCCGGCTTATCGTATACAATTTACTTTCTGCACCTGATGTTTGTATGGAGCCTGTTTGCTTATACCCCCTTTTCAAAGTTGGCCCATCTGGTCTACCGCACAGTTTCCATGACGTATGCCGAATATACCAATCGGCCCTGACAGCTGACATAATTGTTATATTATAATGGATTAGGCGAAACGGATTATAAATAAAAAAGGGAGACGATTTTAAGGACGTCTCCCTTTTTTAACGCGTTAAGAATTGAAATTAGTCGCCGGTTGCGGCTTTGTGAGTTTTGATTTCAACCTTTTCAGTCAGGCTAGCGTAATATTCACGCAAAATGTCAAGCACCTCGTCACGACCGAAATGATCCGGAATCGGGGTGCCTTCGGAAAGGCCTTTGCGCAGCATCGTGCCGCTGAGGATTACCCGGTCTTCCTTGGTGTGCGGGCAGGTTCTCAACGAGGCCATACCGTCGCATTTATAGCAGTAGAATGTCCAGTCGATTTTCAACGGTGTGCAGAGGAGTGCTTTTCCGGGTTCTTCCGGTTTTGGAATTTTATCGAAAATTGTTTGGGCTTCGAACATGCCGTAAAAATCGCCGACACCGGCATGGTCTCGACCGATAATCATCCGTGAGCAACCATAGTTTTGACGGAAAGTGGCGTGCAGCAAGCCTTCTCTGGGGCCGGCGTATCGCATATCAAGGGGATAGCCTCCTTGTACCACGTTCTCTCCGACAAAATAGTTTTTCACCAGGGCATCAATACATTTGATGCGTGTTTCGGCAGGAATGTCACCGGGTTTCAAGTTTCCGACCAAAGAGTGGATATAGACCCCGTCACAAACCTCCACTGCAATTTTACAAAGGTATTCATGTGACCGGTGCATAGGATTTCTGAGCTGTAAGGCGGCAACTTCCCGCCACCCCTGTTCATCAAAGATTTTACGCGATTCTTCGGGTCTCATATAGATACCGGCATACTTGGTGGGATATTCCCCTTCACTTAGCACTTTGACCGGACCGGCGAGATTGACTTCTTTTTGGCTCATGACCATCTGGACACCGGGATGATCTTCTTCAGCGACTTTCCAGAACTCGTCCGGTGTCGGGATGCCTTCGCCCATAAAAACTTTTTCACATTCATACTTTTTGTCGGCTTCCGTCATTTCGTACTTTTCGGTGACTTTCATGGTGGCCATGATTTCATCGCCTTCAGGATCATAAAGCGCAATTTCATCTCCTTCTTTGATCGCTTCGGCATCTTCTTTTGAAGCATCGAGACATACGGGAACCGGCCAAAACGTGCCGTCCGCCAACAGGAAATTATCGCAAACCCCTTTCCAGTCCGCTTTGGTCATAAAACCGGTGAGTGGACTGAAACCGCCAATACCAATCATGATCAAGTCGCCCTTTACCCGCGGAGAAATAGGTACTTTTTTTAAACCGTCAGCCTTTTTCTTTTCAGCTGCAAGTGCTTCGCCTTCAAGCAAACAGCAGGTTAATCCTTTCCCGCCATGAGGAGGAATTAAATTTGACATGTGCTCTCGTCTCCTTTCATTTTTTTTGGTCTATCTTTAACATTGTTTTGGTCCAATGAAAAAAAGGCAATAATTAGTAGGTAAATGGTCATTTGTCAAGCGTAATTAATGGTTTGTAAAGTTCTTTGGATGCATCAATATTTGGTTATCAACAAAAATTTCGTATACCATAGTTAGACATCTATAAATAACGTATGTATTTAGGGGGGTGGTCTTATTGAGATGTCTGCGTCCCTTGTTTTTCCTATGATTTGGCAATGGGGGCATTCCAGCCCCCTCCGCATTCCACCTGAGCTTCGCTTCGGTGGCTGCGGTCTCCCCCATTGCCAAATTATGGAAAATACGAAGGGGCTCCGCCAATAACGTTATGAGAATAAGGCCACCCCCTGAATGAATACAAAATAATCCAGGTGGTGTGATTCATTGAAATTTAATATTTGTCTTTTGTGTGAGTTGAGGACATATCTGTAAAACGGATCTTTACTCTCCTTCGCCACAATGCCCCACGGCTTGCCATGGGGATAGAGCCCTCCGAAGCTTTAGCGAAGGAGGGCTGCAGGCTGCGGAGAGTTCCGCCCTGCTGATCAGGATGCCCCACGGCTTGCCGCGGGGATGCTTCACTCGGAATATTTTAGTCTTGATTTACAAAATTGTCATATCTATAATTAAAATTTAAGTAAACATTTTGTAATCCATAGCAAAAATTAGCAAAAATTAAAAATATTATCAAATTAAAGGATTGGACATATGGCAGAGCGAAGATTGGTGTCTGAACGACGGAAAGTTGCGCGAGCTGGGTCAAAAGATCGACGCGAGACACGAGACCGCAGAAGAAAAAAGCGATTCAGGGTGAAAGAGGGTGCATTTGCTGCTCTTGTCAACAGTGAAAATAAATTGGGCCAGATTAAAGATATCAGCCTGGTCGGTCTCTCATTCCGATATATTGACAGTGAAGGCCGTGCGAATCATAGAAGTGAATTAAGGATCATTTTGGCCGGAGCTGGTTTGTTTTTAGATAAGGTTCCCTATAAAACCGTTTCGGACTTTGAAGTCACAAACGGATTCACTTTCAGTTCATTAAAAATGAGACAAAGACATTTGGCATTTGGAGAATTGAGCCCCTACCAGGAGTCCCGGTTAAATGATTTTATCCTGAAATACACGATGGGTGAGGCTTAAAAGACTTATGTAAATTGGTTTCAAACCGCCTATCCAATATTTGAATACCGCGTAGCAGACCGAATCAAAAGGTTTTCAATCCTTTTATATATTATTCAGCGATATTGATAGAACCGAACAACTGAAAAATCTTAATAACAAGCCCGACTAATCTAGTCGGGCTTATAATCTGTGACTGGCGGAGAGAGAGGGATTCGAACCCTCGAAGGAGGTTTCCCCCCTTACTCGCTTAGCAGGCGAGCGCCTTCAGCCAGCTCGGCCATCTCTCCGTTTAAGGGGTCACTTGTCAGTGGACAAAATGGTTTAATTGATTTGACCGGTTAATAATTTCACCATTCGGTGATTTTCAAAGGATGGCGGAGGGAGTAGGATTCGAACCCACGTCCCGTTTCCGGGAAACGGTTTTCAAGACCGCCGCTTTAAACCACTCAGCCATCCCTCCATAATATGAGCTTTCTTCACTATCATTTGAAGAATGTGAGGTCAATATTTTTGTCAGCAAAGCGGTTTTGGAAATGGATTTGAGCCCAAATCAGAAAAGCTTTTGCATCATGTGATGGTTGAATTTTTAGAAATCGGCATCATTGTATGTTGACATATCCATGAGGTTATGATTATTAGAACAACCTTTAAACGAATAGCAATTTTTCCTTGCTCTAAGAGGTGTAACATGAAGCAGAAATATTTGATTATGAAAGATACGGATAAAAAGGTATTGATTATTAGAGAGTTTGCAGAATTAGACAAAGAGGTATTATCGCCGCTTTGTGAGGAAACATATGATGATAAGGTTATAAAGTCTGCAATGAAAAACGGAAAGGAAGCGCTCATTGCGGCTTTAAGAACCAAAAATATGTATCCACCGGGGATTTATGCAAACCAAATTGCCGACTCGGTAATAAAAATATACACCTCGAAACAGCAGTCCATAGAATTGTTTTTTGATGATGTTGAGCTGATCAACAAGGAAGAGGAGGCTTCAGAGGTTTTGGCCGAATTGGATAGCGAAACCGAGGAAATCGATCTGTTGCAGAATGATTATGATGAAAATTTTGAAGACAAAGGTGCTTTAAAAAATATAAATTCTCCCTTAAAAGTTGCTGATGATGAGTTTGTGGATATAGATGACGAGAGTTAGATAGTTTCCAACCAGAAATATCCTTTCTTTGCCCAGACGGTCACTTTTAGGATCAATTGCCTTGTCGGCCAGCCGAAATGATTCGATTCATTCCACCGAGGATGCTTACAAAGGCCTGTCAAAGTTCGATAGGCACCAATGGTCAGAAGCCTGCGTAGTCGACGCCAAAATTCAGCATTACAAAAATGACATAAACCTTTGCAAGCAACCAAGATGATCATGCTCGGGGAAATGTCGGCCGGAATTGCCCATGAACTTAATCAGCCACTGAACGCAATTAAAATGGGAAACGAGTATCTCAAAATGATGATTGAAAAAAAGAAGACTATTCCGTAGAAACACTTGTCGGAGGTGGCCACCCAGGTGAAGTGATCAGGTGGACAGAGCTGCTGATATCATCAACCGCCTCCGAGAGTTTGGTCGCAAACGCGATTTCGCAAGAGAAAAAGTCAGCGTCAACAAGCCTATTCAGTTGGCTGTCGATATTGTAAAGTAACAGTTCAGTCTGCAGAACATCATTGTTGATCTTCACCTTAAGAAAAACCTTCCGCCTATTTTGGCCCATAACAACCGTATGGAACAGGTGATTTTCAATTTGGTTACCAATGCCCGGGAGGCCATTCACCAGAAAAAAAGCTGGTCTCAAGACCGGCAGAGATCTCGTCGCCATCCGTTCTTTTAAAGAAGGTGAATACGTGGCGATTACGATTTCAGTTACGGGTATCGGTGTATCCAAAGATGACAGGGACAAGATTTTCGAGCCTTTTTTTACCACGAAAGAAGTAGGGAAAGGGATGGGTTTGGGACTTTACATCACCTATGGAATTGTAAAAGATTATGACGGGGAGATCGAAATCCAAAGCAAAGAAGGTCGGGGAACCACATTTAAACTGTGTTTTCCGTGTGTGGAATCATAAACCGGAAAGGAAGATAGTACGGGGAAGATCCTTGTGATCGACGATGAAAAACCGACCCTCTCCATGTTTCGCTTGTTTTTGGGGGCTTATGGCTATACGGTTTTGACAGCGAAAAACGGGAAAGAGGGACTTGAGACTTTTAAAAAGGAAAAACCACCGATTGTGCTTACCGATATAAAAATGCCGGGAATAGACGGACTGGCAGTACTGCAACAGATAAAAGCGATTGATCCAAAGGCTGAAGTGATTGTTATCACTGGTCATGGTGATACCGACCTGGCCAAACAAGCCTTGGATGTAGACGCAGCCGACTTCATAAATAAACCTATAAAAAGAGAGGCTCTCGATGCTGCTTTAAAACGAGCTGAAGATCGACTCCAATCTGCAGACAAAACTTAAAATGTTCAAATCCCTTGCTTTTAATTAGCGGCCATCCGAAAAATAAATACCATACAAAATGGCGCTGAACAAAGGAGTTGTTACTATATGTGTCTTGCAATCCCCTCTAGAGTTGTGGAAATTAACGCGGGTATGGCCACAATCGACGTTGACGGTGTTAAACGCGAAGCCAGCTTGCTTTTGCTTGAAGACGTTAAGATAGGCGAGTACGTGATTGTCCATGCCGGCTTTGCCATCCATAAAATCGACGAGAAAGACGCTTTGGAATCTTTGCAATGTCTGAAGAAAGCGGCTGCTTTAGTGGATCAAAAAGAGGAGGATCAATGACGATTGACCGATCACCATTTTTTATGCACTGTCTTGACCGGTTCGTTTCCCTGCAAGCCCCGTCCTTTGGGATGGTGAGCTTTATAGTTTCCGGTAGTAAATTCTAGCGTCATTCTTTAATAATCAACATGCCAGAAGAACACCTTGCCAGGAGGCTGAAAGTAAACGGAATCGTACAGGGGGTCGGTTTTCGGCCTTTTGTTTATAACCTGGCAAATCAATACAACCTCAGCGGCGAAGTTGCCAACACTTCCTCGGGTGTCACTATCCACGTCGAGGGTAACCTTAAAGATCTTGAATCCTTTGCAAGAGATCTCACCGAAAAACATCCCCCGCTTGCACATATCGTTGAAATTGAACAATATGACGAAGTTGTAAACAATCGAAAAGGGTTCCGGATACAAAAGAGTGAAGGCGCAGCGGCGATGTCCACCCTGATATCGCCGGACGTGTCTATCTGCGAGGACTGTCGGCGGGAACTATTTGATCGCCGAGATCGCCGTTATGGCTATCCTTTCATTAATTGTACGAATTGCGGTCCGCGTTATACTATCATCAATGATATCCCTTATGATCGACCCAAGACATCGATGAAACATTTTAAGATGTGCCCTCAGTGTCAGGCCGAATATGACGACCCCAACAACCGAAGGTTTCATGCCCAGCCGAACGCCTGCGACACCTGCGGACCCCATGTCGCTCTCTACGACAACCAATGCCATCCGATCCAAGTCCATGATCCGATTGTAGAAACCGCAAATCTTATAAAACAGGGCTACATTGTTGCAATCAAGGGATTGGGAGGCTTCCATCTGGCGGTGGATGCGGAAAACGATCAAGCCGTTGCGGCTCTAAGAAAACGTAAACATCGCGAGGAAAAACCGCTTGCCCTGATGTCTTTTGATCTGGACTTTATTCGCAAATTTACCGAAGTTTCGGAAAGTGATGAAAGTTTACTCACATCCATCCAGCGACCCATTGTACTGTTGCGGAAAAAAGAGCCAAACTCAATTTCACCGCAAATCGCACCGCGCAACCGGTATTTCGGTGTGATGCTGCCATATACACCCCTGCATTATTTGTTGCTAACCCATGATTTCACTGCCTTGGTGATGACCAGCGGCAACCTCAGTGAAGAACCCATTGCTATTGATAACGAGGACGCTTTCAAGCGCTTGGGCAATATTGCCGATTATTTTTTAATTCACAACCGGGATATTTATTTGCGCAGCGATGATTCCATCGTAAGGCGATCGTCGGGCTCAAATCGTTTTATTCGTCGATCAAGAGGCTATGTGCCGGTACCGGTCTTTTTGAAAAAAGACATCGCTTCCATTTTGGCCTGCGGTGCTGAGCTTAAGAATACGATTTGCATCACCAAGGGGAAAATGGCCTTTTTGAGCCAGCACATCGGGGATCTGGAGAATTTGGCGACCTATGAGTTTTTCCGGTTGACTATTCGACACATGAAGCGAATCCTGGAGGTAGAACCGGAAATTATGGCCCATGATATGCACCCGGATTATCTCAGTACCCGCTGGGCGTTGAAGCAGCAAGGGATCGTAAAAATACCGGTTCAGCATCACCATGCCCATATTGTCAGCGCCATGACAGAAAACAAAATCGAAGGACCGGCCATCGGCCTTTCATTTGACGGGACCGGTTACGGGACTGACGGTGCGATATGGGGGGGCGAAATTCTGATTGCCGATGAAAAAAAATTTTCCCGGGCCGCACATTTTGCATATACACCGATGCCCGGCGGTACGGCTGCAATTAAGAACCCCTGGCGCATGGCCGTCAGTTATCTATACGATGCCTTCGGCGAAGATTTATGGAACCTGAATTTGCCACTGCTGCAAACCATCGATGCTAAAAAATTAAAAGTTATCATCCAAATGATCGTAAAACGCGTAAATTCGCCGGATACATCAAGTTTGGGGCGTCTGTTTGACGGTGTGGCTGCGATTGTCGGGTTGCGAAATTACGTGGCATTTGAAGGTCAGGCAGCCATGGAACTGGAGATGACGGCAGACGTGGCGGTGGATGCGATCTATGATTACGAATGGCACGCCGGAGATATCATAAAAATATCACCCCGGCCGATTATCCGGGAAGTGGTCAAAGACATGCACCAAGGTATTGATCCATCCGTCATCAGTGCCAGATTTCACCGCACGTTAATTAAGCTTTTTACGGAACTGTGTCAGGTAATTCGGAAAGAGACTACCCTGAACCGGGTGGTACTCAGCGGCGGGGTCTTTCAAAACTCACTGCTGTTAACCGGGTTGATATCTGCCCTTGAAAAACAAAGTTTTGAAGTTTTTACGCACACGCTGGTCCCAACCAATGACGGGGGGATTTGCTTGGGACAGGCCATGGTGGCCAATGCAACATATCGTTCCTGAGCGGTCATTTTATTTTGCATGTAAAATTTTAACATGGAAAGATGCAATAAAATCCGAAATCCGAATTTCGAAACTCGAAACTATTTTTTATTATTAAAGTTCAAATAACCAAAATGTCCTGTCCCGAGGTGTTTCAAACATTATCCATTCGTATTTTGAATTTGTTTCGTGCGTCGGCCTGCCCTGGCGCGACAGCTGAAAGCTGACAGTGATTAGTATGCGACGGCAATAACTTCAATATTAAGCTCTATTTAATTGTAATCCAGGTCTGGGCCAGGGATTTTGAAATTCGAATTTATTACTTCTAGGGCTTGATATGTGTATCAGGCATTAGGATTGAGCCGGGATAGAAGGATATCAAAAATGCCGATAAAACATTTGGAAGAATATCGGGATTCGGATCTTTCGCGGCAGCTGGTAGAAAAGATCAAAAGAATCCGCTCCAAAAAGCTGCGGCTTATGGAGGTTTGCGGTACCCATACGGTTTCCATTTTTAGAGCCGGTATTCGATCGATTCTACCGGATACGATCAAACTGCTTTCCGGGCCGGGTTGTCCGGTCTGCGTTACCGATCAGCGGGAAATCGACGCCTTTATCGAATTGTCAAAGATAGATGATGTTATCATTACGACATTCGGTGATTTAATGCGGGTTCCCGGAACTCTGGCATCCCTGCAAAAAGAAAGGGCTGATGGACGGGATATCAGGATTGTGTATTCCGCAATGGACGCAGTTGAGATTGCCGCAAAAAATCCAAACAAAAAGGTTGTTTTTCCGGGCGTGGGATTTGAAACTACGGCGCCAACCATTGCGGCAGCCATGATCTCCGCCAAAAAGATGCAACTGGAGAATTTTTTTGTCTATTCTGCCCTTAAACTCATTCCACCGGCACTTGAAGCGCTGATGTCCATGGAGGCGGTTAAAATTGATGGTTTTATTCTTCCCGGTCACGTTTCAGTGATCATCGGATTAAATGGTTATCAGCCTTTTTTCGACAAGTACAAAATTCCGTGCGTAATATCCGGATTTGAGCCGGTGGATATTCTACAGGCTATCGCCATGCTGGCCGGGCAACTAAAAACAGGAATTCCCAAACTTGAAAATGCATATGTTCGGGCAGTAACGATTGCGGGTAACCGCAGAGCCCAAGAAATAATGATGAATGTCTTTCAACCGGTTGATGTCGCCTGGCGCGGTATCGGAACAATTCCGCAAAGCGGACTTGGAATCAGAGAAAACTATATAGCGCACAACGCCGAAGCAAAGTTTGACATTAAACTTCCTGACCCGGAGGATCCCAAAGGCTGTGCTTGCGGCCAGATTCTTATCGGGACGAGATCGCCCCTGGAATGTCCGCTTTATAAAAATGTTTGCACGCCAATGGATCCCGTAGGCCCGTGCATGGTCTCCAGTGAGGGGGCGTGTGCGGCGTACTACCGCTACCACTCCTAAACCGGTTTAGTTCTATTGAAGTAGTTGGCAAAAATTTCTTTGAAAATAATAGTAGAGATCCGATTCCGAAGTGTTAATCGACTGTTATTTAAGGAAAAGTCCCATGAAATTCGACAAGATACTACTCGACCATGGTAGCGGCGGAAAGATATCCCACAGCTTGACAGCAGAAATGATGCTGCCAATATTTGATAACCCCATTCTTTCAGATTTAAATGACGGTGCCATTTTTGACATTGAAGGCCTGCGGTTGGCATTTTCCACTGACACTTACACCGTCGATCCTATTTTTTTCCCGGGTGGAAATATCGGAGATCTTGCAATTTACGGCACCGTCAATGATATTGCCATGTGTGGCGCAGTCCCTCTTTTTTTAAGTGTCGGACTGCTTATTGAAGAAGGTTTCTCCATTTCAGATCTAAACATCATCGTCAAACAGATGGGCAGGGCTGCGGCCAAAGCTGGTGTAAAGGTAGTCACCGGTGATACCAAGGTTGTTCCAAAGGGTGCCGCCGATAAAATATATATCAACACTTCCGGTGTCGGGGTAATACCCGACGGCATTGATGTAGGCAGTTCCCGGGCGCAAATCGGGGATAAAATTATCTTGAGCGGTACCATTGCCGACCATGGCGTCACGGTTATTACCCAGAGGGAGGGTATGACTTTTGAATCAACGGTAACCAGCGACAGTTCTCCCCTGAATCATATGGTTGCCAAAATGTTTACTGCCAGTAAAAAAATTCGTGTACTGCGGGATCCTACCCGGGGTGGCCTGGGAACTTCTTTAAATGAGATTGCCGAAAAATCAGCGGTCGGTATAAAGATCTATGAGGATAAGATACCTATAAGAGATGAAGTTGCAGGGATTTGCGAACTCCTGGGTTTTGATCCGCTTTATCTCGCAAATGAGGGCAAGCTGATTGCGTTTGTCGCTTCCGAGGATTCAACGAAGGTTCTTGAGGCCATCAGATCGGATGATTTTGGCAAGGCAGCGACAATCATCGGAGAAGTGGTAGTGGATTCTCCGGGCCAGGTATTTTTGGAAACACGGATTGGCGGCACCCGGATTGTGGATATGCTTACCGGTGAACAACTCCCGCGCATCTGTTAGATAAGTCATACTGAATATGGACTGTTGAGTAATATTCGAGTATCGCATATTGAAATTGCAACCAGCAACCGGTATCGAGTATCTGTCCAAACCATGAAAAAGTTGATAACCATAACAATCTTCATTACGTTTGCGTTGTTGTCCATTGGGTGTAACGACAAAAAGGAGATCCTGATATCCGGGGAAACCATGGGGACGACCTACCATATAAAGGTTGTCACCAATAATTCTAAAAATATTTCCAGCCTCAAAGCAAAAATTAATCAACGTCTGGACCAAATCAACCGGAGTATGTCCACCTGGATAACGGACAGCGAAATCAGCAGGTTCAATGATTTTAAAAACGTTGAAGATAAATTTGAGATTTCAGACGACTTCCTGCAAGTCATGATCGTGGCTGAAAACCTTTACCGCCTGACCGAGGGCGCTTGGGATGCTACCGTAAATCCGTTGGTGAATCTTTGGGGATTTGGCAGTGCCGGCACCAGAAATACAATTCCGCCGCCGGAGACCATAAAGCGGTTGGCGTGGGAACTGGGGTTTGAAAATATTCAAATTGTAGAAAGCCGTTATCTCATGAAAAAAAAGGCGTCTATCTCTCTGGATCTTGGTTCGATTGCCAAGGGCTATGCCGTTGATAAAACCGCCGAACTGCTTGAACAAAATGGAATAAAAAACTTTCTGGTTGAAATTGGGGGAGAAGTGTATGCCGCCGGCATCCGAAAGGACGGGAAACTTTGGAAAATCGGGATTAACACGCCCCGACCCCACACACCCCCCGACCAGGTCTATAAGGCCATAGCCATTAAAGACAAAGCCTTAGCCACAAGCGGCGACTATAGAACTTTTTTTGAAGTCGACGGCAAACGCTATTCTCATATTATCGATCCTCGAAACGGCTATCCGGTGGATAACGGAGTTGTTAGTGTTTCAGTCATAGCGGATACCTGCACCTTTGCCGACGGACTTGCAACCGCTCTCATGGTAATGGGCCCTGAAAAAGGTTTGGCCCTGGTTGACCGGCTAAACCATGTCGAAAGCCTGATCATTGTGCGCAAAGAAGGCGGGAAACTCGTTGAATATTACTCAAGAGGGTTTGTAGCAGAATAGATCCCTGAAAAAGCAAACAAACGATCTGCGGATAGTTTCAATTATAACCCTTATTCCAGCATTTTCAGCGGTGTCATAATTTCATTGACAACCATACACACGTACTGTAGTTTACCCCAGCGCAAAAATAAATGTCATTTATTTGAGGTGCTTATTACACTTTTTGTTTATTCACATTCGCGGTGTGTTGTTTCTTCAATGTTGGTGTTTATTAAATTTAGGCAATAATTCATGGCAGGAAAGGAAGGGATTGGAAAGTGGAAATCTTAGTCTTATTGAAGCAGGTTCCGGATACCGAATCGATTATCATGATTGGTGATGACGGTAGGTCCATCAAAACTGCTGACTTAAAATGGGTCATTAACCCCTACGATGAATTTGCAGTCGAAGAAGCACTTCGAATCAGGGAAGCCCAGGGCGGCAAGGTTACAATTGTATCGGTCGGAACCGACAAAGCCGTGGAGGCTATTCGAACCGCTTTGGCCATGGGGGCCGATGAAGGCGTCCTGATCAATGATCCGGCTATTGCCGGAATTGATGGTTTGGCAACGGCACGGATTTTGGCAGCCGCTGTAAAACAGATACCCTATGACCTGATTATTGCGGGAATGCGTGCAGTTGATGACGATAACTTTCAAGTGGGATCGGCCGTGGCGGAATTATTGGAAATTCCGAGTGTTTCTATGGTTATCAAAGAGGAACTTGACGACGGCAAAATCAGGTGTCATCGAACCATTGAAGGCGGTATTGAAGTTGTCGAAGCCTCACTGCCGGCGCTGTTTACTACCCAGCGCGGCTTAAACGAACCGCGTTACGCATCTCTTCCCGGCATCATGAAGGCAAAGAAAAAACCGCTTGAAACCAAAACGCTTGTAGATATCGGGCTGGATGCGTCAGTGGCCGAGCAGACCACGGTAAACATTGTTGCCATGCAACCGCCTCCGGAAAGAAAAGGGGGCAGAATCATCGAAGGTGAAACGGCCCAGGAAAAAGCCGCAGAGTTGGCACGGCTGCTTCACGAAGAAGCCAAAGTATTATAATGTTTACAATATATCTTGAAAAAATTGAATACCGCTGGTTGAATTTGAAATTAGAGATTTAGGAGAATAAAATGAGTGTTTTAGCAGTCGCAGAGCAAAGAGACGGTGTTTTTCGAAAAGTAACTTACGAAGCACTGAGCGAAGGAAAGCGCCTCGCTGATGGTATGGGCAGTGACCTGGTTGCGCTGGTGCTGGGTTCAAACATTGAAAATGCCGCCGGCGAGCTTGGTAAATACGGGGCTGAAAGAATACTGGTGGCTGAACACGAAGCGCTGGCTGAATATCTGACGGATCAATATACGAAAGTAGCCGCTGAAGCCATCGCAGCAGAAAATCCCGAAGTTGTCATATTAGGTGCATCCACCCAGGGAAAAGATCTTTCGGCGCGTCTTTCCGCCCGGTTGGGGGCACCGCTGGCGATGGAATGTGTGGCGGTGCGGGTTGAAAACGGCAATGTTGTCGCCACCCGGCCGATGTACGGCGGTAAAGTTATAGCAGAGGTAGCGTTGAACGGTAAACCGCAAATGGTGGCAATTCGACCCAATGCCATGAGCATTGTGGAAACCCAGGGTGCCGGCAATGTAGAAAAATTAGCCGTTGATCCGGGAGAAAGCGTTCTGCAGTTTGTTGAAAAGAAACTGGAAACCGGCAAAGTTGAGCTCACCGAAGCCGATATCGTGGTGTCCGGTGGCAGAGGCATGGGTGGCTCCGATTATGCGGTTGTGGAAAAATTGGCGGAGTTGCTTGGTGGTGCTGTGGGAGCTTCGCGATCTGCTGTGGATGAAGGGTGGCGACCCCACTCAGACCAGGTGGGGCAGACCGGAAAAGTCGTTTCGCCGAATCTGTATATTGCTTGCGGGATATCCGGGGCCATTCAGCATCTGGCCGGTATGTCTTCGTCCAAGGTTATTGTGGCTATAAACAAAGATGCGGAAGCACCGATATTTTCAAAGGCTGATTATGGAATTGTCGGCGATCTCTTCGAAATAGTGCCGGTGCTTACCGAAGAAATAGCGAAAGTTAAAGGCTAATAATTTCCATTCAGAAATGGCCTTTTTGAGCAATCTCTGCGTCAATCTTCAGAATTGCTTGTGCGGCATACTCAACAGTATGCCTCCGCACAATTCTTTAATTTCCTTGATCTTGCCCAAAAATTCACATTTCTGAACCGAAAATTATATTAGATTTCAATTGAATACTTCAAAAGATTACCCTAAAATTGATAATAATATTGATTTTTACAATGATAGTTGTCAATGGGCTGCCTTATTTTTAGGCGGCCCTTTAACCTCGTCTTGATTTTTTGCCTGCACTTCCTAATATATTAAAAAGCCGTTTCGTAAGCGCATATCTCTTGATGCCTTCCCGAAATATATTAACAATCAGGTATTAATCGATTTCTAATGAAAGTTAATCTTGTCAGTCTCGGTTGCGCCAGGAATCTTATTGACAGCGAGGTAATGCTGGGAAGACTGTCAAAAGCCGGTTGGGTGATAACCCAGGATCCCAGCGAGGCCGAGACAATCATCGTTAACACCT
>CP070652.1:4474474-4490478 GCA_020354645.1 Deltaproteobacteria bacterium | reverse complement strand
CAGTGCAGTGAAGACTGGAGCGATCACCGATCTGGAAATCAACTGTAACCAGCTGGCTTCCTTTTACTCGCTGTACCAATACTGTTTCATCTCCGTCCAACAATGAATAGTGCAAGGTTTCTTGAGTTTCTTTCGATATTTGTTCCAGGGTTTGTTGAACCAACCGTGATATCTCGTTTTCTGCAAGTAAGTTACGGCTCAAAGAAACTATTTTATAGCCAAGCTTGTATTTTCTGGAATTTTCATCACGGACGATGTACCCAGCTTCGGTAAGCGTTATTAGCATCCGATACACTGTTGCTTTGTCAACACTCATAGAATCAGAGATTTCCGACACAGAAACTGGCTGTGAAGATGCCGCAACAGTTTCTAGAACTCGAAATGCCTTTAAGGCGGTAGCGCTTGTATTGATATGCGGCTTTGTCACTTCTCATCCTTTATATGCTATTATTATATTTCAATATTTTTGCGATTTTAAATATTGAAATTGGAATGCAGTATGTATAGAGTAAAAATTAAAAAATAGCAATCAATTGGAGTGCATTATTGCCAAAATTATTTCAGGTACCTATAATAGCACGCATCCAAATTTAAATAGCACGCATCCAAATTTAGGATTTCCGATTGTAATAAAACAACCCTGTCTCTATTTCAATAGGGGACAGGGTTTTTTATTTACAAATTAATCAACCGCTAAAAAAAAGGGATCGACACTAAATTTAGTTTATAAGATAATTTTATATATGATTTCGGCGTAATATATAATAGGTGGCACAAAAATATTTTGATTTGAATAGAGCCACTGCCCTGTTTAATCATTTCTTGAATATCTTTTTTATTCCCTCAGTGAGTTTTTTTGTCCAGGATTCTATTTCGCCTATATCCAAATTCATCCAATCAATAACCGTCCGCCAAAACAAGATAGTCATCGAATACACGCCACCAGTAATCACAGACAAAAAAGCCCCCACGATGATGGTGGAGGCGTTTCCGTAATTGGTGTGGCGTCCCCAAGAGGATTTGAACCTCTGTCTTCCCGCAGAGAACGGGATATCCTGGGCCTGACTAGACGATAGGGACTAATTAGCAGCTCATTCGGTTAAATCACTTCAAACCAGAATACTCATTAACGTTTGTCCACATCCGTATATTCATCTCATCGGATGACATCTCATACACATGTTGTCGGTAAGGCGATGCCGATGTTTCTCGCCGGCCCCTTTTGCGCCTGCTCGCGTATCGGGAATTAAGCCCTTTTGGTGCGGGTTATGGCAGGTCACGCAGGTAATTTTGCCATCTCCGTCAAGTGGTAGCACGATGTTAAACTCGGTTTGCAAAGATCTAATATGTGCTAAAATCTCGTCAGACGGCTTTCGCAGGTGCCGCATGTGCAATACCTGTTTGGCCGCTTTATGATGACATCCCATGCACAATGCGCCGAAATCACCGACGAGCTTTGCATCTTCAGAAGTTGTCTTTTTTTCATCGGGTAACTCGCTATGACAGTAGAAACATTTTTGTTTAACAACTTCTCCGTTTTTATATATTTGTTCATGGGGATTGTACTTACGATATTTTGCCCTGTCATGGCATTGAAAACAGATGTCGGTTCTTGTTTTATGCGGCGCACCCCTCAAAAACATTTGCCCTTTTGTGAATATCTTGTCCTCTCGGCTGTCGCGACACTGAATAACGATATCATGGCATGTCGTACAGGAGACTTTCCCGTCCGGAAGGGGAAATTTTTTAGGGATCTTCACGTTACTTTTTTCTGAAGGTGCAAAGTTTACCGGGTGGGCATGGAACTGGTCTGACTCGTAATGGCATCGGCATAATTGCTTGAAATCGCCGCCGTATTTCAAGAAATTTTCTTTGGTTGAAACGGGTAATTTTTCGTGACATTCCAGGCAGTATTTGGCATCGAAGTGGATATCGGTTTTTGGGCTAACACCCCTTTCGAAAGGCCCTGATACGTCTTGTTCCCTTTTTTCCGCAGATACCCTTTCTTTCGTGGCGAATACCGATTCTTTTTGATTGGCATAACAACCGGCCATGCCAAATATAATTACGATCAACAGTAAAATGAATCTTTTCATCAGACGGTATCGGCTATTCGTCTTTTTTATTTTTTGCGATTTTTTCATTGCTTTCAAATCGATCTTCAACAAACCGCTATCTCTTCTCAGGAAAATGAAAGTATTGATACCTGAAAAGGGCATCGGGTCCGTGGCAATCGATACAGATCGTTTTGTATGATAAGTTCCTCAAAAAACTGTTTGAAACATCCCCCTCCGGATTATCGCCAGTTCCCTTTTCTGGGGAAAGCGGGCTCCACTGGTGAATATTGTGGCATGACGGACATGATATCCCACCGGATGTCGCGGCCGTGCCTGATACGGCGTCAAATAATGGAAAGTAGCCCGGGCGGTTCTTTATGTTTCTTCCGGGATTAATAATGGCAAAATCATCCGGATGAAAATATATCTGCGGTTTTTTGTCGGCGGCGGAACCGCTTTTTGAATGGCAATTCCTGCACATCCTTTCTCCCAGATGGTTGCCCCTGCCAAGTCCCTGAACCCACAGACTCGTTTTATTTCTGCTGTTATGGACGCCATGACAGACACCGCAGGTGCCCGATTCTGCGGGTCTTTGGCCGAGTTTGTTTTTAGAAACAGGAGCTGTAACCGTGAGATCGTGGTCGGTTTTTTCGATCAGTGCCTTATCGCGATGGCAGTTTTCACAGAGTTTGGATGATGGTGAATTTTTTAATCTCAGAAAACTGTTTTGTGAGTTTCCTTCTTTGTCGTGTTGGTCCTCTGTCAAATTTTTTGATGGATCCCAGCGGTGGGGGTCATGACACGTCGAGCAGGTTATGAAACCATCTTTAGAAGATTTTCCATCATCGTCGAATAACGGCAAGGTTGTTAGGAGACTTTTTTCAGCAGGCGATATGTTTAGCGGGTGGGAATATTCTTTGATGATTTTTTTCTTGGCCGGCCCGTTTTTTTTATGACAGCTTAAACATAGGTGCTGGGTCCCATTCTTACCTGTATCGGACAACTCTCTTGCCCACAAGAAATTCTTGTGGCCTCCGTGAACAAGGTGGCAGGTTCCGCAGACGCCGGATTCGGCCGGGCTTTTATTCAATGTATTTGTCTCTTTGGGAGCTACCTTATCCATATTATGCTCAGAGTCCGCGATGCGAAATTTACCACTGTGGCATTCCCGGCATATCTCCGGAGATCGTATCCTTAAGAATGAAGACGTTCTGTCTCCTTTCACATTTTTTCTAATTTCTCCAACCGGTGAATTCGCCCGCCACCGATGCGGGTTGTGGCAGGTTGAGCATGTCATTTTACCGTTGTTGTCTTGAATGCCGTATTTGTTAAACAGCGGAAGTTTCAAATTTTCACTTTGGACATCGGCGACCGTGTAAAATGGACCATTGCTGTTTTTTTCAAAAGGATTGAGATTTAATGGGTGTGAATTGCCCTGAAGATTCTCCTTTTCGGCCATGTTTCCTTTTCCGTGACAACTCAGGCACATTTGGGAAGTAAAATCCGATTTCCCGTCCAACTTTCTAGCGGCTTTGTGGGGCAGGTGGCAGGCTGAGCAAGCCCCGGTCTCCGTCACCGTATGACCCTGCAAATTTTTTTCATTCGGTGCCGAATGAATCAAGTTATGTTTGGTGGTCGTGATGTATTGTTTATCTGCATGGCAGGTCAAGCATAGGGTGGATTTGGTATCCTGCTTTACGAGGAGTAAATTCTGACCATTTTGACTTCGATGAACTTTATGGCATGTCTGACAGATGACCTCTTTCTTGTGCCCAACTTTTGCCCCCTGATCCAATAGGTGGTCGGGGATGGTAGCATTTAACGGTTTCACGTTAAAAACATGATAGGGCTTTTTCTTACCATCGGGCGTAAAATTATTTTTGTCCCGATGACAGTCGAGACAGATACCTGAATTTCTGCCGCTCCTGATCAAATGGCCTTCATTCGATGAACCGTGGGCGATATGGCAGGTTTCGCATGTGATTTTATCGTTTTTTTTACCAGTTGCGGTGCTCATGGCAAGCAGTTTTACAGGAATCTCCCTTTCAATCTGACCGATGGGATGATTGGCGGGGTCCGACTTGCTGTCCCTGCCGGGATGACACTTGCGGCACATGGCAGAATCCTTGTTGGATGTTCGCAAAAAAATAGTCGTTTCGTGACCTGTTCCGCTGGGTACCCCGTGAGCCGTGTGGCAGGTGGCACACTGCATCTTGCCGTTGTCGTCCAGGGGGAATATCGCCGGTATCCGCATGCCGGCAGGGGGTGGAATGTTTGTTCGATGTCCGGAATCTTTGTTCACTCTTGCCCGTGAATCCATAACACTGCCGTCATGACAGGACATGCACATATCCGGTTTTGCTACCACTTTTTCCGACTGATAAGGCACCAGATCGGAATCTTTCCCTTCGATGAAAAAGGTATCGACCCAGCGATAATGACAGATGGCACAAGCCTTTGCCGACTTCGGGTTTTTGGGTGCCCGGACTTCTGCATGAGAGACAGCGAACAGCAGCAGTCCCGCAATGATACCCAACTTCAGATAATAGGTTTTTTTCATCAAGAAATAATATTATTCACGGATTCCTGAAACATCGGGTCTTCGGAAGCCACTATCTCTAATTTGACCCCCCATCAGCCCCAAGACGATAAACGCTGACTCGGTCGGCAAACATTTCGACCACATAAAGTCTGTTTTGATGATCGATAAAAATGCCGGTCGGTGTCTTGAATCTATTTAACGTGCCTTTGGCCGTGTCACCCAGCACAGAGTGGAAGGCACCGTCCGGGTTGAAAACCTGAATCACCCCCAAATAGCTATCGGATACATAGACGCGTCCATGGTTGTCGATTGCCACCCCCTTGGGGCGAAAAAATTCACCTTTCTCCACCCCCCAGCCGCCAATGTAGGTAACAAACAAACCTTTAGGGTTGAGCACCTGGACTCTGGTGTTAATGACATCCACGATATAAAGATATTTCTCTTTGTCCAAAGTGATAAGAAACGGGTATCTGAATTCAAGTTTATCCGTGCCGGGTTTACCGTATGTTTTTATTAATTTAAAACTGGACAGGTCATAGGCCAGAATACGGTGGTTGTCATTATCTACAATGTAACATCTGTTTCTGGAATCATCGACGACCACATCGGTAGGGTCTGCAGGGTGTTTGCTTGTTAGATCGATTTTAATTTCTGAAATATATTTTCCGTCAGTGTCAAAAATTTGGACCCGGTGGTTGCCGGAGTCTGCCACATAAACCTTGCCTGCGCGATCAATGTCGATTCCCAAGGGAAACCGAAAGCCACCGTGATCGGAACCTTCCTTCCCAAAAGAAGATAAAAACTTACCACCACGGTTGTAAATCCTGATTTTATTGTTGACACCATCGACGATATAGATCCGCCCGTCCTTTGCTACCGCCACATCACTGGGGGCATTGAGCTGACCGGATATATTATAGAGCGGTTTGATTCCTGTGAGTCTGAGACCGTGGGCAGAGGTTGCCAGCATCGGCCATACTGCAATCAGTGAAATCACATACGCCCAAAATCGGTTAATATTAGAGATCCGATTTATTTTTGGTAATTTTCCTTTCAAGGTAAACGACAAATCCTCTAGCGGTATTTAAGGGATGAAATTGTTTTCAGCCGATCAGTGTTCAAATAAATCCGGAAAGTAAAAGGTCTTATATTTTGTCACCAATCCTTTGATATTCAGGTTGATGAGAATATTGCTTGTGTTTCTACTAAATCCAAGCCGACGGAAATCAAGGATACTGTGTGACGAATGGCATTCGTCACAGGCGACACTGATCTCTTTTCTATTTATATCCCTGTGAAAATATCTCAATCTTTTGTCTCTCTCATCAGGCTTAAAGTGTTTTTGATTGACGACAAATTCTTTGGCTTTTTGGGTGTCCCGGTTATTCATTAACAGCCGCCTCTTATTACTTAATTTTTCGAAGACGGCAATTCTGGAAATAAAATGGGCAGATTTATGGGCCTTTTTTAATTTCGGGTTATAATACGTGCCATAGGGTTCACCGATATAATCGGCATTCTCGGTATCTTTCCAATCATAAAAACAATTTTGAAAGTTCTCTTTTTTCAGATGGCATACTTCACAGATCATGAAGCCGGTGTGCATGTTGAGAAAAGCCCGGACCATATTATTTTCACTGTGTGGATACAGCGGATGGCAGACACGGCAGGATGAATCATCTGTCAGTCTGGTGATCGCAAACTGCTCCTGCCTGTGATGCTCGCCGAGGGCATATTTTTTTATCAGATCCTTGTCTTTTTGGTTGAGATGGCATTCAGTGGCGCACTGGACCCTTGTCTCACCCGTGTGGGGGACCTGGGTCACTGTTTTATGGCATTTTCTGCAAGCAAATTTACCGTGGGAGGATTTCAGATATATTTTTTCATCAATGTGAAGCACCCTGAATTTATCGGGTTTTTCCAGCCTAACAAGTCCGGGGTACATGTGACAGGTGAGACAACCTTCCTCATCCATGGCTAGGCAGGTAATTGTCGCAACCGGAAAAAGATTGACGAAAATCGTGATCAAGACTGCAAAAACATAATATTTCATTGGTCTTTACATCCCAGTCCCGGCACGCATGTGTCGGCAAATAGTTCAGAAGGGCACTACTTTTGAAACAGAAAATCATTTTTTAATAACACATCCAGCCATCAATATGAAAGGCAATTCCCATGCCAACGGATACTTTTAAACTTATAATCTTCTGTTAAATCTGTTGACTCGGCAAAAACAGCAAAGCCACCCTTTTGAGCCGAAAACACCCATCTTCAATAAAAGTTGTCGAGCAACACTCAATCTTCCACTTGGTGAATTCACCAACAACACTTGGTGAAATCGCCAAATCTGCTTGCCGTATCAATGCATATTCACTAAAAAAATCAATAACAAACAGCTCTTATAACTATCTAATAAGCTGTTTAACAGATCCCATTCAAAATTTATCCTTCTGGCATACTGATTGCACACGTATTGAATTAAAAAATAATACGTTAACGTTGGGCCCAAGATCAGTTGACTAGGTGGGTAAGGCGCCCTCTTTCAGCACAAGTCCTTCAATCAGGCTGCGGTAATTATAAATACATTGACCGGACAGCGAACACACTTTTTTAAACGGCGGTGGATCGGTAAATCATGTTAACCTATCAAACACGCAGATCTATATTACTGCTGTTTTTGTTACTATTTGGTATGGCCTTTGTATCGGCGGCCAATTCTGAATCCGCTGATGTCGGCAACTGTCTTTTGTGCCACAAGTATCCCGGACTCAGCAGGGTGGATGAAGAGGGCAGATTTCGGCTTTTTTATGTCAATGAAGATATCTTCGATAAAAGTGTTCATACCAGGGTAAAATGTGAGGATTGCCATACGGATATCAAAAAGATTCCCCACGACACCCCTAAAAAGGTTGATTGCTTTGTCCAGTGCCATATCGTTGAACCATCCAGCGAACAAAAATTTTCGCACAAAGAGGTCGCAAAATTTTTAGCCGCAAGTGTGCACGGGGAAGTTGCCAAACAGGGCAATCCCAAAAAACATCCTGAAGACCTGCCAAGCTGTAAAGATTGTCATGATAATCCGTTATACAGGCCGCTGTCTTTTTTCAAGCGGGTGCGACCCGGCATTTCAGAAACCGCCATGGGACGCTGCCGGGTATGTCATAAAAAAGATGATTTTATTTTCCGCTTTTATAATCACGTCACAACGCGGTTGCACAAGATCCGGAATCCTAAAAATATTGCCGAGGTATGTGCCAGATGCCATGACGATCCTGAACTTGTAAAAAGACATGATTTATCGACCAGGGCTGCGTACTCATACGGCGAGACCTTTCACGGCAAAGCCGCCCACTTTCTCGATGAAAGGATCCCCGATTGTCTTGATTGCCACGTCAAAAGAGGCGAATCGGTCCACCAGATGCTAAGCCATAACGACCCCCAATCGATCACCTATAAAACCAATAAGGCCAAAATCTGTGCAAATATCGAATGTCACCCAAAGGCCTCACCAAAACTTGCCGATTACAAAATTCATGCCGAATTCAATTTTGAGCAAGGTACGGCCCAATATTATTTTAAAATATTTTTTATCGCACTCACCGGCGGTGTTCTCCTGCCCATGATGGGGATCATGTTTCTTGATGTCCTAAGAAGACTGTTGCCAAACGCCGGCTTGAATCGCAAAAAATAAACCAATGGAAACCCATTTCAAAATCAAGGTAAAAAACGGCAAAAAATACTTCTTCAGATTCACCGTTAATCAAAGATTTCAACATATACTGCTGGCGATCTTGGTTATTGTCCTCGTGTTGACGGGAATGCCGCTTAAGTTTCCCCAGGCTTTTTGGGCCCACCAAATCTACTCCGTGTTCGGCGGAATCAGGATCGCACCCTTCGTTCATAAAACAGCGGGTACAATGTTGGTATTACTTTTTGTCTATCACCTCATTTATCTCGTTTATACCTTTTACCAGGGCCAGGTGATTCCACTAAAGAAAAAAAATGAGTTAAGTATAGGCAAGATTTTAAAAACCCTGATTTCTCATCCCATAGTACCGAATTTGAAGGACATAAAAGACATCCTAAATCTGTTAAAATATTTATTGTTTCTCACCAACAAACGGCCCGAGGGGGCTGTGTTTACCTGGAAAGAAAAATTTGATTACTGGGGTCCTTTCTGGGGCATCGCCATCATGGGGTCTACGGGCCTTCTTATGTGGAACAAGGAATTATTTACGAAATTTCTCCCCGGTGAGTTGATAAATTTCGCCTTGATTGCTCACAGTGATGAAGCGCTGCTGGCCGCATTATTTTTGTTCATATGGCACTTTTATAATGTACATTTTTCAACCTCTGTTTTCCCAATGGATACGGTATTTATTACGGGATATTTGTCCGAAAAAATGATGGTGGAAGAACACTATGAATACTACAAGGAAATCATGACAGCCTCCGGGTATCCGCACGAGATACTCCCTCCCCATGGCGTTCGCAAACCTGAATCTGAACATGGAGCTGTCAGAGACAATCCGGTGAAACTGACGGATTTACCCAGAATTTAATAAAGACCTTTTTATGAGAGTCCTTTTCCGATGAAAATTTTTTTTTCCAGGCTGTATCTATTAGCGTTTTTAGCATTAACCGCGGGATTTATCTTTCTCATATGGAACCTGACATTCGGTGAGATCTTAGAGGAGTATCACCAAAGAAAAAAGGCTACCGAAATAGTAAAAGACCGCGAACAGAAGAAGAAGAAGCGTGAGGAAATTACCTTCCAGAAAGTCATCCTGGAAGGTGATGAAACCGTGAAGCATTACCTCGGATACAGGATTCTCCAGGAAAAAAGAATAGAGGGGCATTTCCATCATATTGATTTTGATGTTGGGCCCGATAAAATAAATTACTGCATCGAATGTCATGGCGATATTCCCCATGATAAAGTGAAAGGGATCCGGGCTTTTGGCAACATGCATGCATCATTTATTGCTTGTCAGACCTGTCATATCCGGCTCGAAGGGGTGGCCAAGTCCGGAATATTCAAGTGGTATGATCGAACAACCGGTGAAATAGTTGCCAGTCCGGTTCGGGCAGGTGTCCAGCCCGGTACCTATAAGGCTAAAATCCTACCGTTTGAAACCATTGATGGGGAGCCGCAGAGAATCGACACGCAGGATAAGATTGATTTTGCCCGGGAGTACGAGAAAAACGAGCAATCACTCACGGAGGTTCAAAAGTCAAAGGCAAAGAAAATTATTCACAAGCAAGTAAGTAAGAAACCCTATACGTGTGCAGATTGCCACCAAAGAGAAGCGCCGCTGCTGTCGTTCGAGGATTTGGGGTATCCGAAACACAGAATAGATACCATCGTCAGCACCGAGGTGATCGGTATGATTAAAAATTACACCCAGTTGTATATCCCGCGGTTGCTCGACCCGGGCTTTGGGCAACATCAATCCAAACAATAAAAATAATGGTGATATCTTTATTTAAATTTAGGTTGCACTTTGGGATCATAATAAAAAGATAAAACAGAGGAGAATCGTCTTGAGACCTATCTATTTTAAATATCTAACTTTTACGGCACTTTTCCTGCTTTTACATTTCGGTACAGTTTTTGCCGACTCCGAGGTTCTTCCGGATACGGAAAATTGTCTGTATTGTCACCGCTATCCCAGCATGGGGAGATACGACGAATCCGGTGTCAAGCGTATTTTTTATGTCAATGATGAAAAATTTGCACGCTCGGTCCATGGCAAACTAAAATGTAAAAGCTGTCATGCCGGCGTGGACAAAATTCCCCACACCGATGTCAAGAAAGTTGACTGCACTACCAAGTGCCACATACGAGAACCGTCCACCGATAAAGAATTTTCGCACATCAACATGGTCCAAAAATATGAAACCAGTGTTCACGGCAATGGCTCAAAAGAAAAACCGAAGCCTTTTCCTGAAGATTTACCCACCTGCAAAGACTGTCATGAGAATCGGATTCAAAGTTCGGTAACAGGGTTGTGGGGCAAAAGTGAAGCGCTGTCTAATGAAACCCTTGCCAGATGTATCGGTTGCCATACCCAAAAGGATTGGGCGCAAAATTTTTATCTCCATTTTACCCATCGGATGCGGCGCACACGGAGTCAGCCGGAGATAATAAAACTGTGCACAAGCTGTCATGAGGATAGCCAAAAAATGGCGCGCCACGGACTTGAATCCGTATCAACTTTCAAAGATACTTTCCATTGGTCACTGGTTAAATACGGCGTTAAAAATGCCCCGGATTGCATCAGTTGCCATGTGCCGGTGGGCTACACCACGCATGATATACGATCCAGAACCGATCCGATGTCTTCCATTCACACGCTCAACCGGATCGATACCTGCAGCAATCAAGGCGGGATGCAATCCTGTCATCCCGGTGCGACGGCCGAATTTGCCACCGGCCGGGTGCATGCTTACGGGACCAAAGCACAACTGGCGGCTGGAATGAAGGTGGCTACTTTCGAGGATCATGAAAACTTTCGACTATTGGAGCGCGCCGAAGTGGATATTTCCAAAGACGAAATATTTCACCTCAAAGTATTATCGTTAATCCAGTTATTCTACAAAGTGTTTATCCCCCTGGTTATCGGTTTTATGGCCTACCATCAATGGCTGGACTGGTTAAAAATCATAAGGACTCGGAAAAAACGCCGATAACAGCCATTGTCATTGGAGGGTTTTAATTATGAAAGATACAGCGATAGCTTTTCAACAAGAAGAAGAAACAAGCGAGACCGACAGTCCGACGGGTAAAATTTATTTCGTACGCCTGAATTATTCCGAAAAAGTGCAGCATATGATTTTTATGATATGCTTTGTAACTTTAGTCATTACCGGATTTATGCTGAAAGTTCCGGAAGGGATCGTTCAAAAACTTGGCAGTGCCGGCGAAGCGGTATTTTTGATCAGGAGCCTTTTGCATCGAATCGCCGGAACAGTCATGATTCTGGTCAGTGTTTATCATGTCTACTATTTGATATTCAAACCGGCCGGTCGTCGCTGGCTGTTCGATATGCTGCCGCGCTTTAAAGATTTGAATGATCTGGTAGGCAATTGTTTGTATTATTTCGGTGTTAAAAAAGAGCCCCCCGAATTTGATCGCTTTTGTTATAAGCATAAAATGGAATACGGCGCCCTGATTGCCGGCACGATTTTAATGGCAGCTACAGGTTTGATTATGTGGACGGAATATCGCTGGAGTAAATTTATTATTGATATTGCGACCGTTGTGCACGGAATGGAGGCCATACTGGCCAGTCTGGCGATAATGATCTGGCATTTATATGAAATACATTTAAAACCCCGCAAATCACCCATCGACGATGCGTGGATTACAGGGGTAATCGATGAAGAAGAGATGAAAGAAGAGTATCCGCTGCATTACAAAAAGATAATGGCAGATCCCAAACTTCAGGAAATCTACATCAAAAGAGAAACGCAATGAAGAAAAAAATCATAGAAAAGTTCAGCAGTTCCTCAAAAAAGGAGATGACAAAGGTTGATCAGCCACCGAACAAATCCTCTTCGGTTTTGATAAAAACAGCGATCATACTGCCGCTCGTTTTGTTCGGCTTATGGCTGCTTAAACTGGTATACCTTCCGCCGGCTGAAGCCAAAAAGACACCGATGCTATCCAAACCCAGTTTCGAAACCGGAATATTTCACAGAATTTTGACAGGCCAGGAGGCGGTTTCCCACAATCGTTTTCACATGCTCGACGGCGCACTTGCCCAGCCGGAACCCTTTCACCCCCTGTGCACGAACTGTCATGGCACGTACCCCCACAGCAAAGAAAAGAAAGTCCGGTCACTTCTGAATTTCCACAACGGCTTTATGGCATGCGCTGTCTGTCATGTTCGTAAAGCTGCCGATGACAGGGACTACTCTTTCGTTTGGGTGGATCGTCAGACCGGTTTGATGGCTACGTCGGTTAAAGGTGGCTTCGGCAAATACCCGGCCAAAATCTTTCCGATACAGGTCACCGCCAAAGGTCAAAAAAGGCTTTTCCGGCCGGTCAGTGAAAAAGCGGCCGAGGAATTTTTAAGATTAAAGGATAAGTTCAGTCCCGACCAGATGGCACAGGCAAAAATAAAGCTTCATGAAGGTATTTCTAAAAAACCTGTATTTTGTACCGAGTGTCACAAAAAAGACGGTTATATCGATTTTGCAGAGCTTGGATTTCCCAAAAACCGGATCGACCATCTGACTTCAACAGAGGTCGCCGGCATGATTGGAAATTATGAAACTTTTTATCTTCCTGAAGCGATTGATTTCGCGGCGGATTAAAAAACTAACAGCCCAAGACAGAGATTTGCAGCCAATGAATTGGGCCTCGAAAAATCAGAAAACTGCCCTAATTACGGGTAGCTGTTGACCTCTATTCTGTTTAACCCTTCTCATAACATTGCATCTGAGTTGATATATCAAAACCGTTGGGCCGTTTTGCCGTTCAAAGAAAAATGAGGATCTCCATAATTTTATCGGCAACCTGTGGCAAAATACACTACCGTAATTGAGGTGGGATTTTTTCTTTGCAATACATCAGCCGGGGTCGTCGGTCTGAAAGCCATCTGCTGGCCGCACATAGGTATTGAGTTGAGCGAATCGATTTAGTATGTTTGTCAAGATGCTCAATCCCCTTGTGAAACAGCCGGGGGAGATATAAAAACAATCCAGAATTAATCAATAACTGCGGCCAGGACAGCTATCCATGAGATTTTTTAAACAGGCACTCTTTTTACTGGGCCTTTTTATCATACTGCTATCAGGCTTTTTTGAGACTGCGGCTGAAACGCAAACAGAAAAAAATACGCGGAGGGGGGAGCTTACCATCGGACTGGTTCCCGAGCTCAACCTGTTCAAACAGGTTGAACGCTATGAACCTTTGGCCAATTATCTATCGGGAAGACCCGGGTTCAGGGTAAGACTTAAGATTTTTTCAAGATATGGCGATGTTATCGATGAATTCGCTCACGGCAGGTTGGATAGTGCTTTTTTGGGAAGCTGTACCTGTGTTCTGGCGCACATCAAATCAGATGTGGAGATTGTCGCCCGACCGGTAAACATTTTTGGTCGACCGACCTACCATGGGTTAATATTCGTGCGAAAAGACAGTGGCATCAGAACCATCACCCACATGCGGGGCCAAAGATTTGCATTCGTGGATAAAGCCACAACGGCCGGCTATCTTTTTCCCATCACCTTCTTTAAAAAATATGGAATTGAAGACTCCCACACTTATTTCAATGAAACTTATTTCAGCGGCACCTACCAGGACGCCGTATATGATGTACTCGACGGAAAGGCTGATGTCGGTGCCGGGAAAAACACCGTTTTGGCAAGACTGGCAGCCGCTGACGGCAGAATAAAAAATGAACTGGCTTTCCTCGAACGATCTGTCGAGATACCGGAAAACTGTTTTGCATTAGGAAATGCGCTCGAGGGTTCTGTCCGACATAAACTCACGGATACACTATTGAACATGCATATAACGACGGAGAGTCTAAACATATTGAAAGAACTCGGCGTACAAAGATTCGTTGCAGCGTCGATCAAAGATTATTCTGACATTTCCAAATTTGCGCAAAAAGTCGGCTTAAACCTTGAAAAATACGACTACATGGGCCAACGATGAAGAAAAAGATCGCTATAACGCTTTGTATTGTTTCTCTGATTTTCCTTGCCAGCGGCACCTATATTATTGCCACCATTGAATCCGCAACATCAGAGTTGAATTATTTGATCACGCTTCACCAGGTGGAGATATTACGGGAGCACCTTCTGCTGCAGATCAAAAAGGTTCAGTCCGATCTCATTCTTGTTGATACGCGTCATGCCAGGAGCACGGACGTCGTTGTGACCAACGTCCGCAACATGGAACAAATGACGGCCACCTGTTTTGACTGTCACCACTCGGGCAGTGTGATCGCGAGACTCAGGGGTTTAATGAGTGACATCGGAACGTACAAAAATGCATTGAGCCGATCCCTAACCATGCGTGCAGAACCCGTTCGTCTGTTAGAAGAAAAAAACACGGCTTTTCGTACCACGGAAAAACTGGCGGCCAAGGTGGATGACATGGTTCACATGGCCACTACGAGGCTTTCCCAAAAGACCGACGCCTCTCTCGATGAGATCTCCAAATCGAAAATCATCCTGTACATTCTGGTGATTCTATCCCCATTTCTGGCTGTCGTTTTGGGGTATATGTTCACCTCGGCAGTCACTCGACCGGTGGGGGTGCTTTTAGAGGCTACCCGAAAGATAATGGGTGGTGATCTGGACTATCGAATTAAAGGCTTAACTGATGAGTTCGGGGAAGTGGCGCAATCCTTCAATGAAATGTCGGACTCGCTGAAAGCGCATATGCATCAGATCCAGGGAAGCGAAACTCGCTATCGACTGTTATTTGAGACTGCCGGCGATTCCATATTCATAATGGAGGCCGAAGGCGAAGAAACCGGAAAGATTGTGGCGGCCAACCAGGCAGCCGCCAAAATGCACGGCTATACTGTCGAGGAGATTTTACAACTTCGCATACAGGATCTTGACACCCCGGATGCCGCCCAGATGGTATCGGAACGGGCCAAACGTATCCTGGCCGGAGAGTGGATCCAGGCAGAAATTACCCACCGCAAAAAGGACGGCACCGTATTTCCGGTTGAAATTACTGCCGGACTGCTGGATCTGGATGAACACAAATATATTTTGGCATTCGACCGGGACATTACCGAACGCAAAAGAATGGAAAATCTTCTGATCCAGTCCAAAACTGAGTGGGAGGATACCTTTAATACCATCACCGACATGATTACCATTCATGACAGGGATTTCAATATCATCCGTGCCAACCAATCCGCCCATAAAGTTTTAGGCCTGCCTTTGCTGGAAGAAACCAAAGTCAAGTGTTATGAGTATTATCACGGAAAAACAAGCCCACCTCCGGAATGCCGCAGCTGTGAGTGCCTGGAAACCGGGCAACCAACCGAATTTGAGATGTACGAACCGCATCTGGATATGTTCCTCGAGATCAGGGCCATCCCGCGATTCGATGATAAAAACCAGCTAATAGGTCTGATTCACGTTATCAGGGATATCACAGAGCGTAAAAAGGTAGAGGAAGCTTTACAGCGGGCCGAACAGATGAAAATGGTCGGCGAATGGGCAACCGCCTTGGCGCATGAAATAAAAAACCCGCTGGCCGGTATAAAGGTATCGATAGAAGTTCTTCTTGATGAGTTGGATATATCAGAAGAGGACCGAACCGTTGTATTCAAAGCTGTCGATGAGATTAAACGGATCGAGTTGTTGTTGAAGAGCCTGCTGAATTTTGCCAAACCGCCCAAACCCCAGTTCACCCTCACCGATAT
>CP070652.1:4470249-4474374 GCA_020354645.1 Deltaproteobacteria bacterium | reverse complement strand
TTATGGTTCTGTTTGCGAACTGGAAACGCAGATACTATTATCAGGGGATTTAGGTTTAATTGAAAAAGGTGTATTGGCTAGACTAAAAAAAGACATCCCATAAATCGAAAAAATGTTAAAGACGATGAAAAAGTATTTAGAAAACAAACCCTTGAATCCTTGACCCCTGGGGTCCTTGGACCCTCTTCTCCAACCAATGTGGAGAAGTACCAAAAATGAATGTCTGTCCCTTAAATGACTGAAATTCCTGTGGTCTAAATTCGCACTTCAGAGAAGGTGCCCCTAGCGATGGCTAAAGTGGAAATTTACTGTCCCAAATGCGGCTGGCATCCATCCGAGGAGGACCGGTGGTCGTGTGTACCTGATTGCGGAAATGTATGGAATACCTTTTCTACCCGGGGTGTTTGCCTGCGGTGCGGCAAACAGTGGAAATTTACCCAGTGTCTGTGGTGCTGGGAATTTTCGCCCCATGAAGACTGGTACCATTACCCGGAGGAAGAAAGCCGGGCAGATATAAAGGAAGAAGAGACCGAGGGGGCTGCTTGACATGCCGTTGACATTCGACTAATAAACAATGGATGCATTTTACTCGGGTTTGGGCGGAATCTTCATCTTTGGGATCGGACCGATAAATATACAATTCTGAGAATATTAACTGCATTCCTTAGATTACATAATGCGGAAAACCGCTCATAGGCGGCGCCGCATATTTTGTTGGCCATTCAATAACGCATAAAATAGACCCAGTACCGGTTCTGTCGGCTACCACATTGAAGGGTTTATACTTGACAAAACGATAATCTAAATGTCAAATTGGGCAGATATTATTTGCACGTGAATTCACGCGCGATCTCGAACACTTGCTGTCGGGGACTTTTAGGTTTCCTTCCGGGTTTCTAAGTGGCGTTTTAGGACTATTCTCACTCATAGTTCGGATGGACCTTCACCCCAGTGATCTCGGAGATGTCTCAATGCTGCCGAAGTTGAAGCCCACGAATATCCTGCCGTTTCCTCGAGAGAAAAAGCCGCTGCTCGGCGAAGTTTTCAACCATTCGATTCATCCGATTGTGATTGTTGATGTCAACTATCACATCATTAAGAGCAATATTGCCTTTAAAGCACTCTTCCGATTAAATCCCGAACAAATAACCGACAAATGCTGCTTCGAAATCATCAATCAGAGCCGGTCCAAATGTGCCAAATGCAAGGTAGAAAAAATTTTCCGGCACGGAATACCCTATTCATGGAAAGAAAAACACCTCTTGCCCAACGGCCGCATCCGCCATTTTGAATTGCGTGGCAACCCCATAAAAGACCACAAAGGCAACACAGTGCTCGTTTCTGTCCAGATACGCGATATTTCCGAGTTAAGACACATTAAGACCCATTTGGAAAACTTTAAAGAGAAGCACCGACACATTGTTGAACTGGTTAATGAAGGCATTTTGGTATTGGATCCCGAAGCAAAGGTGACCTTTGCAAATAGAAGCCTCTGTAATATGTTAGGCTGCCGCCCTGAGGAAATCCAGAATCAATCTCTCTTTAAATTCGTGGAAGCGGATGTGCTGTTTGAAGGTAAAATCGAACCGAACCCGGCTAGATTTTTTAACGCTCATGAAGTCGAATTAATTAAAAAGAACGGTGAACACTTGCCATGTCGAATCGTCATACATTCGCTAAGCAGAGATGCTGATTTTAACGGCTCAGTTTGCACCGTCACAGATATGTCCCACCTTAAAGCGGCTGAAGAGAATCATCATTCGGCGTTACAGTTCAGTGAAAAAATCATCGACAGCATTACGGATACTCTCATTGTCATTGATCCCAAAACCTATCAAATTGTCAAAGCCAACAACCATTTCCTTAAAAGGGTGGCCCTCAAATCATCAGAAGTATTAGAAAAGACCTGTTATGAGATCTTGCTGGGCCGCAACAACCCTTGCGAGGCTTACGGCATAGCGTGCCCGGTGCGAGACGCTGCGGTTTACAATCGGACCTCCACAGTGGAGCGATTTTATTTGGATGCTCAGGGCAAAAGACGATTTCTGCAGATTTCTACATACCCGGTGCAGGACGATAACGGACAAGTAAGGCTGGTTATTCGATTGGAACACGATCTCACCGCCAAACAGGAAATGAAGGAGGCATTGTCAGAGCGCACCGCTGAACTTGAAAAAACCCATCAGCAATTACAAATGCTTTTTGAAATTTCACGGGAGTTGACAGCCATCGGCTCTATTTCAGCTTTAGTAAACGATATTTTTAAGATTAGCCGACAGAGCTTCCCTGAATCCGACATCGTTTTTTTAATACTCAATGCGGATTTTGATGGATTTATGGCATTGGATGAAAGCGGCCCGAGTTTGATGGAGCCGATGCTGCGCATACGGAGAGACTTGGAGAACAAGGGATTGTTGAATGATTTGATCAATTTTATGGTGGGGCTCAAACATCCTGAAATTTTCAGCTCCGATGAGGGCAGCCCCCCGCCACCGGTAAAAATGATCTCCAAACATTATGTGAGCTGGTTCGGGCAGCCCATATTTGCACTCAATCAATGTATTGGCTTTTTCCTGGTAGGTTCGAAAACATCGCATGCTTATGCCAGGGAAGATGTCCATATTTTCCATTCGCTGTTTGCTCAGGTGGGTGGTCATATCCGCCATTTGGTTCTGCATGAGACCGAGATCAGAAAACTCCGTCAACAAATGTCTAACCGGACATCTTACGGTAAAATTATCGGCAAAAGTAAACCCATCCAAAAAGTTTACAGCAAAATCCAACTGGTAGCCGATTCCGATGCCACCGTTCTTATCACAGGGGAGAACGGAACCGGAAAAGAAAAGGTGGCACAGGCCAAACATCGAAGGGGAAAAAGACGTAAAGGACCCTTTGTGGTGGCCAATTGCACCGCCTATGCACCGACGCTGCTTGAAAGCGAGCTATTCGGGCATGAAAGAGGCGCTTTCACCGGCGCTATCCACCAGAAAAAAGGCCGCATCGAGCGGGCCAACGGCGGAACCCTGTTTCTCGACGAAATCGGTAATATCTCACCGGCCACTCAAGTTCTGCTGTTGCGATTTCTTCAAAACCACTGTTTTGAGAGGGTCGGGGGCGAAAAAACGATCAAGGCGGATGTGCGCGTTTTAGCCGCAACAAACCGTGACCTCTTACAGGAAGTTAAGGCCGGCCGGTTCAGATCCGATTTATATTACCGGTTGAACGTGGTATCGATTCATTTGCCGCCGCTGCGCGAGCGCAAGGAAGATATACCTTTACTGGTTCAGCACTTTGTCGAAAAATACAGCCAATCCGAAGGCAAAGCCATACGGGAAATATCATCTGATGACATGCCGCTGTTGATAAACTTCGAGTGGCCCGGAAACGTGCGGCAACTTGAAAATGCCGTCAGACACGCCGTCATCGTCGCCCAAGACAGCGTCATCAACAAAAGCCACCTACCTCAATTTCTCATGGAAGTTTCTGACGAAACTACCACCCATTGCCTGGCTGAAAACGAACGCCGCCTTATTCTTCAGGTTTTGCAGGAGTGCAACTGGAACAAGCATGTGGCCGCCCGTCGCCTTGGAGTGAGCCGCAGCACCCTCTACAGCAAAATCCGACGCCACGGGATTTATAAGGAAGAATCGTATCAAATCTGAACAGTGAGGGTCGAAATCCGGACAGTTTATATTTCTTTATAAATATTGAATAGTTAGCTGGTATTTGCCTTTGACATTGGGTCCGATTTCGTACACCATGACCAGCTTTCTATGCCTGTTTATAGATTAAACCCACATCTTAATCCCTCTAATTAATTGAAAATTTACTATAAATCAGCAAGCTCTGAACCCTCGATGCGTTTGCTGTGTTGGCATGATTTTTGATTAACCTAACAGAAGTTGAAAGCCTTACACGCGAGCTTAACAGAACGCATATGGATTCACCGGCCCAAAGGCGGAGCCTGTCATACACAATTTTATATGAGGAAGGAGGTTGACTTATGGCAACATTAACGGATTTGGCTGAATTAGTGGAGAGTGGTAAAAGCAAGGAAGTTAGGTCCTTAACTCAAAAACTGTTGGGTGAAAATGTCAGTGCGGACGCCATCATCACGGAGGGGAT
>CP070652.1:4463963-4470149 GCA_020354645.1 Deltaproteobacteria bacterium | reverse complement strand
GGGCCCCCGGAGTTTCCGGTGTTAATGGCGGCATCGGTCTGCAAAAACTCGATGGGAAGCAGTTCATCGGAAAGGTTCCCGGGTCGTCTTCTTCCGCTGATATAGCCGACGGTCAAGGTGTGAAACAAACCATGAGGCGCTCCCACCACGAAGACCTGATCTCCGATCTTTACCTCGTCGGAATTGCCTAACTTTGCCACAAATAGTTTTCTCGGCGGATTCTCGAGTTTAAGTAAAGCCACATCCGCTGTTTTATCGGCTCCCATCACCTTGGCATCTGCCTGAGTGCCATCCAAAAATTGTACCATCACTTCATCAGCCACCTGGACGACATGAGCGGCGGTCATAATCAATCCATCTCTGGAAATAACAAAACCGGAACCCAAATTGCCTGAAGTCTGCATTTCACCGAATTTCTCCTTGGAATATCCGCGCTCCTTGGTGAAAATTACTACCACGGTTGGATTAACCCTATTAAAAGCTTCGTTTAAAGATCTGGCGTCGATGGCTGCAGTGCAGCCGAATAAGATCAAAATCGGTAAAATCAATAAACGCTTAAACAACATGTTTTGACTCCTTTTTGCATGAATGAAAATTCCAGGTAAAGCTATATTGATTGTTAACTTTTTTAAATCTTACTTCCAGCCTAGCGGGATTTCTTCATCATCGACTGAGATATATGCAGCCCTACCAGTCGAGCGACCAGCACGGCAAGATAAAGCTGGCCTATCATGGCCTCCAAAAGCGCAAATGATCTGGCCGGGGTGCTGATGGGGGTGATATCCCCGTAACCCAGCGTGGTGAGAGTGACATAGCTATAATAGGTGAAAGCGGTTCTACCGGTTATTCCCCCGGACATTCGGAATGATCCGGGATGGGTCATCTCCAGAATTGAAAAAGCAAAGGCCCAGATCAATCCAAACAGGAAATAAACACAAATCGCCCCCATGATCATATCTCCCGTTATTTCATCTTCCCTGAACAAATAGGATAGGATTATGAATGTCGTAAAAGCCAAAAAGAAGGTGCCCAGAATATTGCCCGCCACGCCGAAGGAAGGGATGCCGGTGAGATCATTAAACCACAGTAAGGCTATTGTCAGGAGGGCAATGAGTAAAGCCACGAAGAAAACGCCTCTTTTTTGGCTGACGGCATAGACAGCGGAGAGAAAAATCGCAGTAAAGAAGACATCCATAAGATAGTAGATTCGGACAAAGCCCTCCAGAAAGGGACGCAAAACGAACATGAGGACTATAGAGATGAGCAGAAAAAGAAATCTGCCAATCCGGATCTGGGTAAACGGTAGACGAAGTTGTTTGGCCATACCGAGGTTGCTCCCTTAAAATATTAAAATTTTTCGTCAGCAGCTTTGGATGTCGGAACCCGGAAGAATATGGCATACAGCACAGGCACCACAATCAGGGTGAGCACGGTGGCAAAGCCCAGTCCGAACATGATGGTGACCGCCATGGCAATAAAAAAGGCATCTTGAAGCAGCGGCAGCATTCCGAGGATGGTGGTCAGGGCCGCCATGGACACCGGGATCAGGCGGCTGACGCCGGAATCGACAATTGCCTGCAACGGCGTCTTGCCGCCGGCAATGTCGGTATCGATCTGGTCGATCAGCACGATGGCGTTTTTGATCAGCATGCCGGCCAAACTCATCAGCCCCAGCAGCGGCATAAATCCGAATGGTTGACCGAACATCAGCAGACCCGCAGTTACACCGATTATGGACAACGGCACCGTCAGCCAGATGATCAGGGTCTTCTTGATGGAGTTGAACAGCCAAATCACGATCAGGATCATGAGGCCGAAAAAAATCGGTATGTAACCTTTCAGGCCGTCCTGGGCTTTGGCGGAGTCTTCGGCTTCACCGCCCCAGGCCATGAAATAGCCCGGCATGTCTTTCAGCGGCCATACGTCTGCTTCACGCACCTTTAGCGTTGCGGCATTATGGTTTTTGAATGGGTCTTCATCCGGACCGAAATTTTTACCGAGTATCTGGCCCACATCCACGTCCAGGGCTTTCTCGATTTTGGGCTTGACGACAGCAAAGAGCTCGCTTGGCAGGCTCTCGCGAGGATCGACGTGAATTTTGAGCATTTTGGTCCGGTTGCGACGCCAGATGTGGGCATCTTCGAATTCGGTTTTAAATCCCGTGATTACCTGTCCGGCCGGTATCATTTGTTGTGCTGCCGGGCTCCAAACCTGAATAGCATCCAAACTGTCCAGATCCGTTCGTTCGAATTCGGGAGACCGGGCAATAATGGGAAGCAGTTCATCTTCTTCGCGGTAAACACCGGTAGTTGTTCCTTCAACAGCCGTTTCAATTGCCCGGGCCAGATCCGGTCGTTCGATGCCGGCCCGGCGTGCCTGGGCTTCGGCCATCTGCGGTCGCAATACTTTGACCTTTTCGCGCCATTCGTTGCGCACCGCCCGAGCATCCGGTTCAGCCAGAAAAATGGCCTCGGCTTTGGCAGCCAGCTCACGCAGCTTTACCGGATCCGGGCCGTTGATTCGCAGCTGTATTTTACCGCCGACTGCAGGGCCGTTGACAAACATGCGCACATGAACAATGGCCTGGGGAAAAGCTTCTTCCAGCCCGCGCTGGATAGCCGGCAGCGATTTCGGAATAATTTTGTAATCTTCCACATCTACCATCAGGCGTGCAAAGCTGCGATAATTATATTCGGGCGTGTAGGTCAACGTGATGCGGGGAGACCCGCCCCCGATCTGGGAGGCCACGTGCAGGAACGCTTCCCGTTCCAGCAGCAGTTTTTCCGCGCGCTCCACCTGGCGCACCGTTTCATAAATATCCGTGCCTTCGGGAAACCAAAGATCGATGTAAAACTGCGGACGGGTAGAGTCCGGAAAAAAGCTCGTTTTTACGGAACCAAATCCGATCATTGCCAGCATGAATAGCCCGACGACAACTGCTGTTGTAATCCAGCGCAATCGCAGGCAGGTCCCCAGAAGGCCACGGTATATCCGATAGAATTTTCCACCGTAAGGATCATTTTGTGGGGAGGAATCTTCCGTTTTTCCTCTGGAACCGACTTTTAGGAATCTGTCACAAAACAGCGGTGTGCTGGTAACGGCCGTCACCCAGCTGAGCGTCAGGGAGATAAAAATAACCGAAAACAGCGCACGGCAATACTCGCCGGTGCTGTCCTGAGAGGTGCCGATGGAAGCAAATGCCGCCACGGCGATAAATGTGGCCCCCAGAAGCGGCACTCCGATTTGCCCCACCACCTCACGGGCGGCGTCTAAAGCCTTCACCCCTTGTTGCATGCGCACCCGTATGCCGTCGGTGACCACAATGGCATTGTCCACCAGCATGCCCAATGCAATCACCAGGGCTCCCAGGGAAATCCGTTCCAGGGTAATGGCGCCCAATTTCATGAAAATAAAGGTGCCCATAATGGTTACAAAGAGAATTGTTCCGATGATAAGACCACTGCGCAGGCCCATGAACGCCAGCAGCACGATTACTACAATCGCTACGGCTTCCAGCAGATTGATCAGAAAACTGTTGATGGCAAGGGTTACAGCTTCAGACTGCAGTGCGATCATATGACCTTCCATCCCGATGGGCGACAGCGTTTCAAGCTCCTGATAGCGTTTGTGCAACCCTTCACCCATGGTGACCACGTTGCCGCCGAAAACTGTGGATATGGCAAGCCCCACGGCCGGTTTGCCGTCATAGCGCAAAATATTTGTTGGGGGTTCCCGGTAGCCACGAATGATGTCGGCCACATCGCGCAGGTAGACCAAGCTGTCAGAAGACGGTCCGCGGCTTTTGACCAGAAGATCGCCGAACTCTTTTTCCGATTCGAATTCACCGGTCGGATTAACCGGAATATATTCTTGGCCGAGTGTTAAATTGCCCGAAGTGGCCGGCAGATTTTTAGAAGCCAGGGCCGTATAGATGTCCTGGGGAGAAACGCCAAACTCGGCCATTTTTTCCCGTCGCATTTCCACGTAGATGGCTTCCGGTTGCTGGCCGAAAAGAATGATGCGTTTGACATCCTTAACTTGAAGCAATTCCCTTTGAAGGAATTTGGCATATTCGTAAATTTCCTTGTAGGTATACCCTTCTCCCGTGATGGCGACATATACCCCGTACACGTCACCGAAATCGTCATTTACAATTGACGGACCGGCACCGGGTGGGAGTTTCCCCTGCCAGTCGTTGACTTTGCGCCGCAGCTCGTCCCAGACTTGTGGCAGCGCATATTTATCATACTTTCTTTTCATCACCGCCTTAACAATCGACAAACCGCGGGAGGATCGCGATTCCACGTAATCGAGCTGGCCCAACTCCTGGCAGGCCTTCTCGATGACATTGGTGACCTCTTCTTCAACCTCGGCCGCCGAAGCCCCGGGATACGGGGTGTAAACAACGGCTTCTTTAATGGTAAACTCCGGATCCTCCAGACGGCTCAAGCTGTTAAAGGAGACAATGCCGACGGCAACCATCAAAAGGGTCATGACCCAGGTGATAACGCTTTTACGAATGCTGAGTTCAGCGATGTTCATAGATCGACTCCATCAAATTCTTTTCAGAATGAGCGCTCTTGTTAAATCCAGGTCGTATACAATTGGATCAGGAGTGTTGGGGTAGTAAAGTATAGGCATAGCAATCAATCTTATCTCTGTTTTTTCCATTACTCCATTACTCCAACACTCCAGTAATGCTAAATATTCATATAAAGATGTTATAAATCTTTTGCCCCCTAATGTTTATAAACACAAACGAAAGTTATTAGAATTCTATCTTGTCAACCGGCCGGACCAACATATTCTCTCGCAGACGGCTGACGCCGCTGACGGCAATCATCTCTCCGTTTTCAAGACCCTCGATGATTTCAATGCTGGCGGATCCCGTCAAATCTCCCGGTGTTACTATTCGACGCTGGACGCGTTTTTTTTCCGGATCAACCACCCAGACGTTTGCTTTTCCGGCGGCGTCGGCAAATACTGCGATGGCCGGGATGATGTATCGGCCGTTATCCGTTTCCAGGGACTCGGAGGAAATGAGAACATTTGCGGTCATCCCCGCCAATACATTGATTTCCTCGGGCTGGGGCATCCGGAGCGTGACTTGATAGGTCTGAGTCCGGGGGTCTGCACGGGTCGAATATTCATAGATGCTCAACGGATATTGTTTTCCCTGGGCGGCGGCAAACTCCGCAAAAATGTTAAATGAGATACCTTGCCTGACGGTTGCTATCAACATTTCCGGAACATCAACCAGAATTTCCACGGTGCTGACATCGTCCATATGGACAATGGGCTCTTTGGCCTGAACGTCCTGAAAGTTTTCCACATAGCGTTTCGAAACGACCCCGTCAAAAGGGGCTCTTAGATACGTATAACTCAGTTCGAGGTTTGCAGCGTCCAAAGTTGCCTGTAATGATTGGATTTCAGCCTCGGCACGCTCAACACCTTCCCGCCGCTGATCAACCATCGACTGGCTGACTGCTCCCGGGTCGGCTTTCTGGATATTCAGGACGCGCTCATATTCAACCTTGGCCAGTTTCAGCGCAGACCTGGCCTTTGCAAGCTGACCTTCAACGTTTTGCACCTTGGCCTCAAAATCCCGTGGATCAAGACGAGCCAGCAGTTTGCTTTTTTTCACCTTCTGTCCTTCTTCTACCGGAAGTGCATTGAGACGTCCCGACACCTTGAATGACAGGTCTGCCCGCCTATAGGCCCTTACTCTGCCCGGATATGTTTGAGACAAGGCCTCATTCCAGGATGTAATCGTAACGACCTTTACAGGCCGGCTCACTTCCTTGGGCGGTGGTTCCTCCTTTTTGCCGCAGGCCGTCAGAATAACGGCACAGCCGGTGACGAACCAGACAAAAAGGTTTCCCATAACTTGGATGTTTGAGAGCAATGATTTTTTCTGTAATCGGTTGTTGGATTTCATTTTATTTCCTTGGTTGAAACTAGAAGCTATCTCAATAATACATCTAACGCTCAATTACGGTGTTGCGGACCTCCTCAAAATGCTCACATACTCCCGTGTATGCTGGTATACACGACTTTTTCGTCGGCCGGTGCCTTGCTCTTGAGCGTGATCTACTATTTTTGATATAGGTTCTAATATTTGATGACTCACCCCTAAATCAGCCGTTGTTATGGTACAAGATTGCCGGGAAACTGCAAGGTTCCCGG
>CP070652.1:4456063-4463863 GCA_020354645.1 Deltaproteobacteria bacterium | reverse complement strand
CAGGTCAACATCTTCACCAGTATCCTCTTCGGCGGTATTTCCGGTTCGGCTGCAGCGGATACGGCTGCTCTGGGATCAATCTTCATTCCTTCGATGACCAAAGAGGGATACGACAAGGATTTCAGCGCGGCCGTTACCGTCGCTTCATCGATCATTGCTCCCATCATTCCGCCCAGTATCATCATGGTTATATACGGTGCAATCATGGGGGTTTCAATCGCTGGTCTTTTCGCAGCCGGCATCGTGCCCGGTTTGTTGATAGGCTTGGCGCTGATGCTGGTCACCCGGCACATTTCAAAAAAACGTAACTACCCCAGAGCCGTAGAAAAACCGACCTTCAAGCAAATTTTTGTTACCACCAAACGGGCCGCACTGGCCCTCATCATGCCGTTTATCATCCTAGGGGGTATCCTGGGCGGGGTGGTAACCCCCACCGAGGCCGCGGCAGTCGCTGTCGGTTTCGCTCTGTTTCTGGGTCTGATCGTTTACCGCAACCTGACGATCAAAGATCTTTACCAGCTTTTTTTCAGAACATCCATGATGATGGGCATTATCGCTCTGATCATGTCGGCCGCCGCGGTGCTGGCCTGGCTTTTGGCCAGCGAACAGATACCGGAAAAAGTAGCCGCGTTATTTCTAAGCCTCACGCACAATAAGTATTTAATCTTGCTTTTGGTGAATCTGTTTCTCATCCTCGTCGGCATGTTCATGGACATCACTGCCTCTTTGCTCATTCTGGCACCCATTCTGGCACCGCTTGCCACAAACCTGGGAGTAGACCCACTGCATTTCGGGATCATGATGTGCATCAATCTCAACATTGCGCTGATGACCCCGCCTGTAGGAGGGTGTCTTTTCATGGCCATGGCGATCGGCCAACTGGAGTTCGGCAGCTTGGTCCGGGCGATCTGGCCTTTTATTTTGGTGGAAATCATGGTGCTATTCCTGGCGGTCTACATCCCGGAGTTAACCTTGACGGTGCCCAGATGGTTGGGCTTTATCGACTGACCTTTAGAGGATGTTTAATTTAGGGGTATACATTTATGCGTTTCTAGATCACCTCGGTGAATTTCCACCTTTGGCGAAAGGTAATAGGCAATTGGTTATGGGTTCTGGGCAATACGTAATGGGACGTAATTTAGGGGACAGGCATACAATTATGCGTTTCTCTTAATTTTGATGTCTCCACCGCTTTGACAGCCGCGGGAAATTCTAAAGACCAATTTTAAGTCTTATTTTGTAAGAATTCAAAGAGCGGATCGGCAACCTTAAACGCCCCTTTTTCGCATCAATATCGACCGTCTAGGCTCAAAATTAAGCCTGATTTTTAATTTATTTCATTTATTCTCAGATAGTTACCTCTGTCCGATCCAGCGGCACATATGGGGCACTACATATGTCTATATTGAATCTCATCACACATAAAAAGTTGCTGGCGAACAACCCCAAGGCATTCACACCCTTCAGGCATAGCACCGTGAAACCATCTTACGAGTTTGTCGTTGCAATACAGGGAATCATGACTGTCTGTACCATCGAACCCAAAGTATACTTTCGTCATTTAAATCCATTTGATCTGATCAAGGCGATAGCGAATAGATATGGTATTTCCAGGAAACATATCATGCTCTTTGTTCTGTTGAGGCCTTAATCTCACCGTGAAGGGAAGATCTCCAACCAGAATCGTAGCGAATAATTGGCCCGTTTTTTTTTCCAGGCTGAGCCGGGAAACGATGCCCCGCAGAACAATATTCTCATCTGCGATGGTTGCGCCGTCTTCGCTGACAGACAATACATCAATTACAGCCGCTGCCTCCTGGTCCGGGGGTGCGGGCACACGCAGCTGTTGTTTGTCGGATAAAATTTTCCCCCATTTCCCCGTTCCCAATTTTTGCCAAGGCCCGAAAATTATTGTCTCGCGGCCTGTTCCAAAAATTCTACCTTTGAATAAATGCAAGACCTCATCGCAGATCTCGTAAAGCCACTGCCAGTCATGACTGGCAACAATGAGCGTGGTTCCCAATTCCTGGCGTGCCCGAAGCGATGCCTCCTTAATAAGCTGGGCGCTGGCAGCATCTACGCTGGCTGTAGGCTCATCCAATAATAGGGCTTTGGGCTTTAATGCCAATCGGGCTGCTAATGCAACACGTTGGGCCTCACCTCCTGAAAGGGCATACCAGGGGCGTCGGGCAAAATCGTGGCTTGGCAAACCGACCAGCACAAGTGCTTCGTTGACCCTGGCGGTAATATTACTGCCATTGCCCCTCAATTTAAGACCGTAGGAAACATTGTTGAACACGCTGCGTTTCATAAGAAAGGGCTCTTGCGGCAGCAGGGTGATGAGAAATCTCGCTTCATCTGAAAAAGGCTCAATTAAGCGGCCGTTAAAATAGATTTTGCCCCGCGTAGGTCTCTCAATCAAACCCAGCAGTCTTAAAAGTGTGCTTTTTCCGCTGCCGTTTGGACCTATGAGCCCAAGAATGGATCCCGGTTGAACTGTCAGGTGCTCAATTGTCACAACGGTTCTGTCGCCATATGAATGCTCCAGTGATCGGATCTCGTAGATTGGCAGGTCCAATTTTAATACCTTCGGCGTAAGAATGAAACTGAGATATTCACACAGAGGGCAATGGCTAAAAGAACCAGCCCAAGGGCGACTCCCAATCCAAATTGCCCCTTGTTGGTTTCCAGGGCGATGGCCGTGGTGATGGTGCGTGTATGCCACTTAATGTTACCCCCAACCATCATGGAAATCCCCACCTCCGTCATGACGCGCCCGTAAGCAGCGATCGCACCTGCCAGTAAGCCGTGCCGGGCTTCCCACAAAGTACTGATGAAAAGCTGCCGGCGATTGGCCCCCATTGACATAATGGTAATGCGAAGCTTTTGATCCATGCTTTCGACAGCGGTGGCGCTCAAGCCTATTACGATCGGTAAGGCTAGAATTGTCTGGCCGATGGCGATACCGGGCAAGGTGAAAAGCAGACCGAAGTTTCCCAGCGGACCGCGATGGGTCAGAAATGCATAAACGAGCTGGCCGATAAAAACAGTCGGCAACGCCATCAGCGTGTCCACAATGGTCCTAACGGGTTTTTTCCCGCTGAAGTCGAAATAGCCGAGGCAAAACCCAAGGGGTATACCTATGAGCAAGCTGCTCCCGATGGAATAGCTCGACACCTTGACAGTAGCCCATATCGCCGAATAGGTTTCAGCGTTGCCGCTCAGCAATAAATCAAAGGCTTGGAAAAATCCTTCCAACAAGAAATTCATGAAGATAATAGGTCCGGTAAAAAAATGCGACTGCAGGAAGAATGAATGGTGGCGATATTATCTGCTCACATGCAGTCGCAGCAATTTATAGGTTTTTATCAAGACTTGCGGTTACATTTTCGCATTCGGTGTAAATAACGATTTTCCCAAAAGTTTAAAATCCCTTATCAGCTGCTGTGCCTCTGAGCCCGTGATCCATTCAATGAATTGCCTGGTCGTGTCGTATTTCGCCTGCGGACAATGCTTTTTGTCTATGGCAATCACGCTGTACTGATTCAGCAACACCGCGTCTCCTTCTACTAAAATCTTGAGTGGTGGATTTGCTTTAAGATTGTCTTCGTATTTAATGTAGGTCCCCCGGTCTGTCATCGTGTACCCGCTGCGTTCTGCAGTGATATTTATGGTCGCCAGCATACCCTGGCCGGTCTGAACATACCAGACCTCCTTTTCCGGAACCGGCAGATCTGCGGCCTTCCACAAGGAAAGTTCCTTTTTGTGCGTTCCGGAATTGTCACCCCGGCTGACGAAAACAGCTTGCTTCGACTTAATCGTCTGCAAGCCTTCTTTTATTGATTTTCCCTTTATTCCAGCAGCGTCTTCTGCAGGCCCGATGATGACAAAATCGTTGTACATGATTTCGCGACGATCCACCCCAAATCCGTCGGCCACGAATTTTTTCTCCGCCGGCGGCGCATGTACCATGAGAATGTCCACATCGCAGTTCTCTCCTAATTTAAGTGCTTTGCCGGTGCCTGTCGCTGTCCACTTTAATTCAATTCCGGTTGCCTCTTTGAATTTTGGGGCAAGATAGTCCAACAAGCCTGTGTTGTCCGTGCTTGTGGTGGTGGCCATCATCAGTAGCTTTTCTTCAGCCGAAGAGCCCGCCGGCAAAAGACACACCACCAAAGCCAGACAAAATACTGCAACAAATAATGCCCTCATCATTTTTTACTTTCACTTTTGATAAAAATTTTTGTTTCTTTTTCTACATTGTTTTTGGGAAAAAGCATCCGGCCACTTAGATGGACATCATAGCCGTGCAATGATTCAGCAAGCTTGAAAAACTGCTTCTCGTGCAAAAGACCTAAAAAATTCTGCACATTGGCATCAAAAAAACGTTCTTTAAAGATCATCAGGTCATATCGTTCCCAGCGCAGCGGCACAAAGTCGATATTCAGCAAGCCGGCAACTGCATGGATGCCGATGCCGGCATCGGCGCGGCCGGCCAGTATCTCAAGTCCAACGTCGAGGTGGCGATGGACTTCGTTATTGTATCCATCAATTTTATCACCACGAACACCGGCTTTTTTCAGCTCTTGATCCAACAAGAGCCGAGTGCCTGTTCCCAAGGGCCGATTCACAATGCAAATACCCGGTTGGGCAAGATCGGAAACCGTTTTGATTTTTCTGGGGTTGCCTTTTTTCACCAGAATGCCTTGCTCGCGTTTGCAGAAATTCACAATTGCCGGCATGCGTGCAAGTTCCCGGCTGGCAAATTCAAAATTGTAATCATCGCCATTTTCCTGGAGCAAATGGCTGGAAGCTATGTGGCAGAAACTCCGCCGCAAAGCCTGCAATCCTCCCATGCTTCCCAGATTACCAAAAACGGCGATATTTCCGGAAAAAAGCATATTGTAAAGAGATATCACTTTGTCCAGTAATAAATCATTGCTTCCAGTGATGATCAGTACTGCCTGGGAGACTGAAGGTCTCCCAGCAGTTCTGGGATAATTAATTGTATTTGTCTCGATCCACTGCTCCACCAAATTTTTTGGAAACAGCCATTTGCCGGTAATTTTGGATGCAGGCAGCCATTTTTCAGAAACTAGACTGTAGACCATCTTTTCATTTATATTCAAAAGTTTTGAAACTTCTTTGGTAGTTAGTAATTGGCTCATTGGATTTTTCCTATGGTTGCATACTTATAAGATACTAAACAAATTCAGGGCCATGGATATTCTTTTGGGTTAGTTACGTAATATTCTACATCCAAAACCGAAGTACGTTTATGTTGCCCTTTTATATAACAAGGAATATATTGTCAATATTTTTCTATAGAGAGAAAATATTAACCAATAACTTCTTATAATAACAAATAATGGTATTTTATAATTAGAATTAAATAATGAAAAGAAAACATGGAAGGTAACGTAGTGTTTGGTCTCGGGTGCTATCGGGAATTTAGGGGACAGGCATACAATTATGCGTTTCTCTTAATTTTGATGTCTCCACCGCCTTGACAGCCGCGGGAGATTCTAAAGAACAATTTTAAGTCTTATTTTGTAAGAGTTCAAAGAGCGGATCGGCAACCTTAAACGCCCCTTTTTTCCATCAAAATCGGCCGTTTAAGCTCAAAATTAAGCCTGTTTTTTAATTTATTTCTTTATTTCTCAAGTAATTATGGCGGTCCGGATTATTTTCATAAATATCAAGATGAACGGGTTTGGGGCCGGCCCGGCGTGCCCGCTAGAAAGCATTTACCAGTAGCCGCTTTCCAATCCACATTATGATAATGAAGCTCGGCTGCGCATTTGATGCCAGTTCAGACGACCGCGCTTTGCCGGAATGAATGATACCGGTATAGATGCATGAGCGATCTTGCCGCTCTCTTTACAGACGGATACAATGGAATTCCTGCCTGACAGAAGCGTGCCCGCATCTCGGTTCCCTTTAAAGCCAAGTCCGTTCCGCCGCCGTCGTAGTCCGCGCTGAAAACCGTCGGTTTTCGATCCGACCTGGTCCTGACAAAATCTATTACAGCGTCAGTTGTATCCTCGACATCCGGCAAATGGTAAATGTTTCTGGGAATTAACCGGTCAATAAGGATCATTGAGCAGGCTGGATCTTCCAACACCAGTTCAAGCACTTCCATAAAACGGTGTGCATTGAGGGACATTTCAAAGCTGTCGAGTGGATTGCCGACAATGGATCCGACTGCGGGAACTATAGAACGTAGCCCATCCATGGTAGTCTCCGACAGGGCGGGTACATCCAGACCCTCTGCCATTAAAATATCACCGGCGATAACACTGATACCCCCGCCGGCGCAGCCGATAAAGACACCTTTTCCCGCCGGGGCCGGCAGCAGGCTAAATGCGACAATGGCATCCATCCACTCCGTCATGGATCTCACCCGGGTCACCCCAGTTTGACGGAAAAAGGCGTTCCAGGATTTGCGACCGCCGGATATGGCCCCGGTATGAGAGGCGGCCATTTTTTCACCCACATCCGAATCACCGCCCTTTAGCATAATGACAGGCTTTTCCCGATTCACCTCTTTTGCCAGTTCCAGAAGCGTTCGTCCGTCTTTAACGCTTTCCAGATACATGCCAATGACTTTTATTTTTTCGTCATCAGCCATGTGTTTCAGCAAGTCACAACAGTCAAGCACCGCTGCGTTTCCTAAGCTGACTGCCTTTTCGACGCCGATATTCAGGGAACAGGCGTATTCGGTCATTCGTTGTGCGATACCTCCGCTTTGAGAGATAATTCCCAAAGGACCACGCATCCCCGGGCTTGCTCCGAATGGCGTCATCCTGGAAGCCGAACAGTAGGGCCCCATACAATTGGGCCCGATTACCAGCAAGCCATGCCGTTTTGAAATGTCGGTAACCCGCGCTTCCAGTTCTTCTCCTTCTCTGCTGCCGGTTTCTTTAAAACCCGACGAAAGGATGTGAATATGTCTCAATCCGATTCGACCGCACGATTCAAGTACGTCTGGGACGAATTTTGCAGCCAGACATATGATGGCCATATCCGGAACCTCCGGCAACGCTTCCAGGGTTGGATATGCCTTCTGGCCAAGCACTTTTTCAATTCTAGGATTTATGGCATACAGCCTCCCCTTAAATCCGCACTCCAAAAGCCGGCTTAGATAACTTGAGCCGCCGAACTGGAATCCCTTGCCTGAAACACCGACAATGGCGATGCTTTCAGGGGTGAAAAGTTTGCTTAAATTTGCACGTGATTCATCCATAACATTACCCATTTTCATCATCCAGTATGACCAATGCATCCACGGCGATCGGCTTGCCGTCCATGATTTTAATGGGGTTTATGTCTATTTCTTTAATCTGTTTGCAGTCCAATCCGATGTTACCGACAGAGACAAGAATATCGGCAAGTTTTTCGCGGTCAATGGGCGGCTTTCCGCGAGTAGCATCCAGGATTTTTTTGCCGCGAATATCTTCCATCATATCCAAAGCGTCACCGCGGCTCAGCGGGGCGATCCTGAATGCGACATCCTGGAGCACTTCAGTAAAAATGCCTCCCAGCCCGAACATGACACAGGGGCCGAACAGCGGATCTCTGCTCATACCTACCACGAGCTCTCGATCTCCTTTCACCATTTTCTGCACAAGCACTTCTTTGATCGGAATATCCGGATTTGACATCAGCTTTCCAAAGGAATGCCGAACATCGGTTTCATTTCTTAAGTCAATATCAATGAGGCCGAGTTCACTTTTATGGCTCAAAGCTTCCCCTGAACCTTTCAGCACCACTGGATATCCTATTTCGGACGCCGCCCAT
>CP070652.1:4413031-4455963 GCA_020354645.1 Deltaproteobacteria bacterium | reverse complement strand
CTCTTATTTGGGCCTGGTCATCCATCCAGGGAACGCGAAAGGAAATCACCCGTTCGGGTTCAGTGATTCTTTCCAGTACAGCCTTCCGGCGGTATTCAGGATTGCGTTCAAGGACCGGCTGGACGCTCCGGATTACATTTTGCACGGCCTGGTGAAATTCATTTTCACCCGGATCCCTATCTCTAACCATCTTTAAAATCTCTGTCATACAAACCTCTGTTCCAAGTGTAATTTTCGATTTACAATGAATCTTTAACCTTTTCTACCAAGTCTTTGGCGGCAGAAAGGGATTTGTCACTAAATCTGGCTTCAAGCGCTGCATTAAGCATCTGAAGCGTCAGAACGGTGTTGGATTTGGCGAGGATCACCAAAGCTGCTGTGGCCCAATCCGAGGATCGGATACCCGAGCTTTTGAAATTTACCGTATGGATTGTTGCCTGTGATGGCGGCAGCGTGACACCGGGAATCTGAATGATCAGGGTGTCTTGGTCGATACTGCCAAAAAGGGATTTTCGACGATCGATGCCTTCCTGACTCAAGGCTATGATTACATCGGGTTTGTCGATACCGGTAAAACCGATCTCCTCGGTCGATAGGACCAGTTCGCTGATGGAGGGCCCCCGTAGCACGGTGATATTGTAATCATTTTTCTGGGTGGCCTTCAGCCCGGCCGACAATCCGGCCAAACAGAGAATTTCACCGGCTGTGAGAATGCGCTGGCCGGCGCTGCCCAGCAGGGTTACTTCCCTTCTGCCGATTTGGGGAGGATCGAATTTTTTTTCGATTTTGACGGGCTCAGCGGCCGGATGCTGACGGGCGGCCAGTTCCCGATATCTGCGGCCATACTCCGGGCGGGCATTTTCAGCCACCACACCTTCCAGAGGCGGCAATTGACCAAGGGATGCTTCGATCATCTTGGGCGTCAGTTTGTTGCTACGGGTATATCGTCCCGGGCATATGCCCCACATATCGATGATGGAAAATCCTTCAAAACGAATCGCCTGTTCGATGATTGCGGCCAGGTCTTTGCGGTAGCTCGAGCAGCGGGTGACATATGGGGCCCCTGCCGAACGCGCAACCTGGCAGACATCCAGCGGCCGTTCCAACTGATTGAGAAATCTCGAGCCCACCTGGGCATCCGGTGGTGTTGTGGCTGAAAACTGGCCGCCGGTCATTCCGAAATTGAAATTGTTGAGAATCAGCAGGGTCAAATCGAGGTTGCGTCGGCAGGCCGCCAGAAGATGGGCGCCGCCGATACCCTGCCCGCCATCTCCCATTGTAACAACCACCTTTAATTCCGGTCGGGCCAATTTTATGCCGGCGGCATAGGTCAGCGCGCGCCCGTGCAGCCCGTGCAGGGCATGGGTGTGAAAAAAGGTATCAAAAAGCCCGGAGCAGCCGATATCGCTGACAATACCCACCTCATTGCCCTTCAAACCCATATTCCGGAAGGCTTTGTCCAGTGCGGTGGTGATGCGTTTATGCGAACACCCCGGACAAAATACGGGGGGGCGATCTTTATTCAACAGGCTATCCATTGACTACTGCCTCCTTGATTTGCTTCGGGGTAATCAAGCGGCCGTCCATTTGACCGTAAAAGTCCACCCGTTTTCCCGCTAAAACACGCGTGATTTCGTTGACATACTGGCCGAGGTTCATTTCGATCACCACCACCCGGCTGGCCTTTTGGGCCTTTTTCTGAATCAAATTTACGGGCACCGGCCAGAGCGTTTTGAGCACCAACAGTGAAACCGGCCTCCCTTCATTTTTTAACACATCAGCAGCCACCTGAGCCGCTCGGGTGGTAACACCGTATGTTAGAATCATCGTATCGGAATTTTCCAAATAACTATCGAAAAAGCTGAACCGGTCCACGGCCGTGTGCAATTTCCGCATGAGCCGGTTTTGATTGGCTGCTATTTGATCGGGATCGATGGTTATATAGCCCTCCGGACCGTGGGTCGAAGAGGTTTGTCGCACAAGTACAGTGTCGCCGATAGGCTGAAAGTAAGGCACTGTCCGGCCCGCTGAGATTTTAAAAGGAACAAACGCTTCGCCCGAGGGGGGCGGGGTTCGGTCAATTATTGCCGGTCTTTCGATGGCAGCCAGATCAATGCTTTCGCGGGTCATACCGACTTCTTTGTTGGATGCGATGAATACCGGGCATCTAAATTCTTCTGCCAAATTGAAGGCTTGCAGGGTCAGGTAAAAACAGTCGTTCACGTCGGCAGGTGTCAGCACAATTACCGGTAAGCCGCCGCTGTTGCCCCAGCGCAAAAAATTGATATCGCCGTCCGCACCGCGCGTGGCAGAACCGGTGGACGGCCCCAATCGCTGAACATCGACGATAACGATGGGTATTTCGCTGCCGACGGCAAAAGAAATCTGTTCGCTGTAAAGGCTGATACCCGGACCGGATGTGGCCGTCATTGCCTTCATACCGGCCATGGAGGCACCCAGGCAAAACCCGATGGATGCGATTTCATCTTCACCCTGAAGGCAAATGCCGCCCTTCGGCGGCAGTATCTTCAGCATGGTGTTTAATATGGTTGTAGCGGGAGTAATCGGATATCCGGCAAAAAAGCGGCAGCCCGCTTCCAGGGCTCCCCAGGCAATAGCTTCGTTGCCTTCCATAAAAGATAGGGCCATGGTGACTCCTCGGTGCTAAATTTTAGCAGGCGCGTATTCATCAGCGCGCAATTGTTAGGCATTTTTTAACCGTTATACACTAAATTGACAAGGGGTTATTTCCGTCGAATTCTGCAACTAATCCCTTTAAGATTCGGGGTGCCAAACTCCCGGCCCAAGTTCTCGGCGGTGGATAGCATATTGAAGTTTGATTTTTGCCATTCATACTGGGCTGCAATCTTCTCTTCCGGGAACCACCACCCATAGGCGGCATAGACGACCCGTGGGTGAATTTTGTCTGAGAAACGGGCGGTTTGGGTAATTCTGCCGTGTGGGGTTTCAATGAAGATTTCATCCCCGTCCCGAATGCCATATTTCGCGGCGGTTTGAGGGTGCACCCGAGTGATCGGCTCGGGGCTGCGTTTCCTCAAATCATCGATCCAGCGATAGGATGAATGCAGATAGTAACGGTTTTTGGCACTGGTCAACACCAAGGGGTAGTCCGAATCCTCTTGTGGAAAGGGGTGAAATTGGGGTAGCGAAGAAACATTAAGCTTTTCCGCCCGGCTCAGAGACAATTCGACTTTACCGGTGGGGGTTTTGAAGCCGACGTCCAAATATTTTTTAAACCGGTCCGGACCTTTTAAATAGCCTTGGCCGACAAACTGGTCATAGCTGAGCCCGCTTGGTTCCAAAACAGTTTCCAGGAGATCTTCATAATTTTCGAACCAATAATCCTCGCCGCACAGCGCCCGTCCGAGTTCATTTAATATTTTTATGTCCGGCCAGCATGCCCGTGGTGGATCGACAACTTTGGGGCGGGCCAAAATACAACCATGGCCCAGACCATAATGCCCGATATCGTTAAACTCAAAGTGGGTGGCTGCCGGCAGGACAACATCGGCCAGAGACGCTGTGGGCGTCATGTAAATGTCGGACACCGCCAGAAAGTCAAGCTTCATAAGGGCTTCATAGGTTTGGCGGCTGGCGGCATACCCGATCAGCGGATTGGTGCACTGCATATACGCACCCTTGACGGCGTAAGGGATTTCTTCAAGTATCGCTTTTTTTAGAAACGCCGGTGGCACGGTCATCAAGCCGCGAATGGTGCCATGATGGGCATGAATCATTTCGGTCTTTTTGTCCGGAATCAGGTCGGCTCTCACAAACTTCCCCAGATTTAGGATATCCGGTTCGGCAGCTTGAATATTTCCGCCGGCTACATCGAGATTGCCGCAGATTGCCATCAAGCAGACCAGCGCCCGGGCCGTATCAAAGGTGTGGATATTTTGTTCAATGGCGTTTCCCCATCCGATGGCAGCCGGACGCGCTTGGGCATAATTTCGGGCACCTTCCCGGATGAGTTCGGCCGGAATCCAGGTGAGCTCCGAGATCTTTTCCGGTGTGCACGCTTTCACCTGGTTGGCCAGTTCATTAAACCCGTAAGTCCAGTTCTCAACAAAGGACCTATCATACAAATTTTCTTCGATAATGACATTTAAGAATGACAGTGCGAGGGCATGGTCGGTTCCCGGCTTTAATTGCAGCCATAACCGGGCCTTGTCAACCAAATCGGTTCTTCTGGGGTCCACCACCATCAGTTCAGTGCCCTGTTTGACTTGCTCCAGGAGCAGGCGGCATATCTGACCCTCTTCATTGGTACTGGTGATGTTACTGCCCCAAAGCACCACCAGCCGGCTGGGATGGTGATAGTCCGCCACCGGATAAAATCCGCAGGTGTGAAAACCGCTAATCTCTCGGGGTGCATGACAGACATCCTGGACGGCAACCACGTTCGGTGAGCCAAAGATGTTTGCCAGACGGATTAAGACAAAGTGCTCAAGTCCCTTGGGCATCCCCTGGCAAAAGGCGACGGCCCGGGCACCATACTCATTTCTGATCCGACGCAGGTTTTCGTTAATTATCATCAACGCCCGGGGCCAAGTTATTTGATCCCACTTTCCGGCTCCCCGTTGCCCGCGCCTTTTCAAGGGTTGTCTGAGCCGGGAAGGATGGTCGAGACGTTCCGGGGAAGCCAAGGCTTTGGAACACAGATAACCTTTATTCAAGTACCCCTGGGGATCACCTTTGACTTCAACGATTTTGTTGTCTTTGACCCCTACGCGCAGGGCACAACCCCCGTGATCCATCCTGGCGCAGTGTGTTTTTACCCAACGAATATTGTTTGCCATTCTGAAATCCTAATCTACCGATATTAACCAAGAATATGCACTATCTCAGACACCGGCACAAGTTCAACTTGTTTTTGAAGTTCGGGGAGTTCTTGGCGAAGAATTTTTAAGGTTGTTTTTGACGGATGCGCGATTCCCACCGCTTCTCCTTTTTTCTGCGCAATACGAACGAGGGTTTTTAACTGCCTGCGGATAAAATCGGGCTCGTTTTTGTGATCGATAAACACGTCTCTTTCCGCGAAGGGAACCTTTAACAGACGGGCAGAGGGTCTGCCCAGAGAGTGGGAGGTCGAACGGCTGTCTATGAAAAAGAGTCCGCGCTGTTTGAGAACCGAAAAGATTTGATGCATTTGGTCCGATTCCGTGGTCATTTTTGATCCCATGTGGTTGCTGACGCCCTTAACCGCCGGGAGGTAATCCAGATTTTTTTTGAGTTGGCTGATGAGTTCATCCGGTGACATGGACATCAACAAGGCTCCGGGTCCGGGATTGATACCGGGATATTCGATGGGCTCCATGGGCAGATGGAGCATGACATCCAATCCTTTAGCATAAGCGGCTTTGGCGATTTTTTTAGCGAAGGGGCTGTAAGGGAGAACAGAAAAGGTGAGAACCGCATCGAGTTCAAGAAATTTTTTTGCTATTTTTCGGTTATTGCCCAAGTCATCAATGATGATGGCCACCCGGGGAAGTTCTTTGATTTCAGGGGGTGTTGATACCGGCGGCTGATATGGCAGTTCTTCTTCCGGGAAGATCTCAAATTTTGGTGGTTTGATTTTGGGCGGCCGGTAGACAGATGTCTGCTGCACAGATACGGTCGGCTGCAGAGCAGGTTTGCGCATCATAAAATAATGGGTCAGAAACCCGGCAGCCACTATTAAAATAATCAAAACGGCCAGACCGGCTAAAACTTTTATCAGCGGTGAACTCAGAGAAATTCGTTTGCGGGCTTTTCTTTTCGTTTTTTTTCTGCGTATTTTCTTTCGCTTGGCCAATGGTGCCGTTCGCGTCCGTTGCTAAACCAGAATTTAACAGGTTGGTGAAGGATTAATCAACAGGTATGGGGAATCAGGTAAAACCGCGCAGGCGGGCCCGGTCCGCTCCTGTATTGGTAATAGTGATTTGAATCTGGATCTTATCAAGAATGTGTGCACTCTGGGGTTGAAAAACGTTTTATCCCCGTTTCTTTTCAAATATATCATAACTGATCAGGATTTCCAGTGCACGCATGATCTGGTTGTCTGTCCGGAGATTCTCGGCGCTTAGGGGCCCGATCCTGAATTCAAGGCGCTGCTTGTTGATTCGTTTATTTTTTTCTTCTTTGTTATCGGACTCTTTTTTCCGGGGGTTGCGATCATCCGGTTCTGCTTCAAGGTGGTTCTTCAGATCCTTTTCTTTTAATCTATTTTGTTCCATTTCTGGTCCATCTTCGTCTGCAAACCGACGAGTAACGACGATGTCCGGTTCAATACCTTTTGCCTGGATCGATTTACCGCTAGGGGTATAATACTGTGCAATCGTCAATTTGAGGCCATAGCCATCGCGCAGCGTTTCAATCGTTTGAACCGAACCCTTGCCAAAAGAAGTCGTGCCTAAAACCAAGGCTCGTTTGTGGTCCTGTAAGGCCCCCACGACAATTTCAGATGCACTGGCACTGCCGCCGTTGATAAGGGCAACGATGGGGTAATCGCGGCTAACCTCGAGCGGATGGGCCTTGAATTCTCTGGTATTTCTTTGGTGCCGTCCCCTGATGGACAGGATGGTTCCGTCATCAAGAAATTCGTCTGTGACTTTAATTGCTTGATCCAAAAGACCGCCGCCATTATCGCGGAAATCAAGAATCAATCCCTTGAAAGGATCTTCTCCGGATTCAAGCTCTTTTAGGGCTTTTTTTAGGTCTTTTGTCGTTTCGCTGTTGAAATTCGTGATTCTGATATAGCCATAGCCGGGTTTTAAAATACTTGCTTTTACACTTTCGATCGGGATGACGTCTCGAATCAAATTAAATTCGATCAACTCGGATACGCCCTGTCGCTGGACCGATACCGTCACCGGAGTTCCTTTGGGGCCTCGCATCATATTGACCGCTTCCCGGATATCAGTCACTGGTTTACCGTCCACTTTGATGATTCTGTCCAATGCCGTTATGCCGGCCTTGTATGCCGGAGTGCCCTCAATGGGTGAAATAACCGTGACAAAACCATCGCGCATGGTGATGTGGATTCCAATTCCGGTAAATTTACCCTTGGTATCGATGTTCAGATCTTCGAAGGCCTCAGGTGGGAGTAATGCCGAATGCGGATCAAGGCTTTGCACCATCCCTTGAATTGCTTTTTCAATAAGGGTCTTCGATTCAACTTCTTCGACATAATTCTTTTCGATTAGTTCGATGACATCGCTGAATATTTTAAGGCCTTCATACGTTTCTTTATTGTCGGCTGAAAGGTTGCCGTAAAAGCCTGTTCCCAATGTCCAGAATACGATCGAAATTACCACCACCAGCCATAACTTGATATGCCGGTACTTTGTATGATTCATTGATATGCTCCTTCTAACTATTTTCATGCACTGAGGCACCCTGATAAATAACTGAGTACTAAGACGATTTTCTTTTCGCGCTTTTATGCCGGATGTTGCTATCCTTTGATAATCCATTCAAGTGGATCCATGGGTTCTCCGTGATGGCGAACCTCAAAATATAAATTTGGGCCGAACATGGATCCGGTATCTCCCACGGTAGCAATATCATCACCGCTGTTTACATAATCTCCTCTTGTTTTTAAAAGTGTTTCCAAGTGGGCATACACGGTGAAATAACTGCCCCCATGATCGATGATGATCATGTTTCCGTAACCTTTAAACCAGCCGGCATATGCGATATGACCCGCGAAAACCGCCAGTACTTTAGCTCCCTTTTTGGCCTCAATATCGATGCCGCTGCGGAAATTTGTTACCTCGAACTTGGGATGTTTATAAGGCCCGAACAAGGATATAATTTTACCCTTGACGGGCATTTTAAGCAACCCTTTAAACTCTGAAAATGGTTGCATGTTTATATTTGTGATTTGCTGAGTGGGATCAATCTCAACCTCTAAGGTTTCTATCGTTTGATCCAATTCAGCCGCAGCCTGTTTCAGCGACTCAATAGCCTCTATTTGCAGTGATCTCTTATTTCGTATTTCCTCCAGGAGTTCGTTACGGTCGGCTCTTTTATGAGAAATCTCCTTGATTTGATTTCTGATATTGGCTTGCAGTTTTTGTTTCTCCAGTTGCTGTTCATTCAACCGATCCAGCAGATCTTTGAGACGGGTTTTATCTTCAAGAAGATCTTGCCGAACTTTTTCATCGTGAGCAAGGATTCGTTCCAGATTTCTTTGCCGCATGAGCAGTTCATGCATGGATCCGGCCGATGCAAGGATGTTCATTTTACCCAGCCAGCTGATTTTATAGATTGCAACCAGGCGCTTTGCAGCGTAGTCTTCGTTGATCTTGATCTGTTTTGTTAGATTTTTATAGTGTTCGGTTTTTTCGGCTATCTTTTTTTCAATGACTGCCAGTCGGGAATTGTTGATTGCTATGCTTCTTCTGGCCTTGTCCATCGAAAGATCGAGCTTATTTAAGCTGCCGAGCACGCCGAGTTCCTTATGGGTAATATCCCGCAGCTTAGCTTCGCGCCTTTCAAGTTGACGCTCGATTTCTTCAGCCTCCCTTCTGAAGCGTTCGATTTTCCGGCTCGGCTCATTGATCTTTTCTTCGCTGGTTTTCTTTTTCGGTTTGGCGGGAATGATATGTACGTATTGTTCGCGATGCTGAATATAGCCGACCTTGCCGTTGTATTCGATTTTTAGCCACATTCCTTCACGATTGATGATTTTTACTTCAGTTCCCTGTTTGAGCACAGTTATGGGGGGGGCATGAGTCCCGGGTTCGGGCCGCATATTCAGGTAGTCGGCCCTTATTACTCCGATTTGATCAGTCGGTGAGTTAAATCCGATACCAATCCCAAATATAAGCACGATAACTGTTATCGCAAACAGGATTGCCGCCGATCGAAACCTCATGGCTGTGATTATATGATTGCACAGATGATTCATGACTTCAGATATTGTTTGAGTGATAAATAGCACCCCAGCCATCCGACAAACATGCTGCTAAAAATAACCGCAACAAAAACAGGGAGTGGGAGAAAGCGTATATGAAAGAAGCCTGTGGAGAAATCTTGCGGGACGTTGGAAGAAACGAATAGAAAGATAACGAACAATGCCGCCAAACCGATAATACCGCCAAGTGCTCCCTGGATAAGCCCTTCTATGTAAAAGGGCATCTTGATGAAACTGTCGGCTGCCCCGACCAATCGCATGATTTCAACTTCTTCGCGTCTGGAGTAGAGAACCAGGCGAATTGTATTGGCTACAAAAAATATTGCCGCCATAAAGAAAAGAGCGCCCAATGCATATCCGGCTAATCTGAAGAGGTTGAATATATTTGTAAATCGCTCAAGCCATCTTTGGCCGTATTCCACCTCGGCTACCTGGGACAGTTTTTCGATATCAGCGGCCAACATCTCCACTCTTTCCCAGCTCTGTGAAGATGCAATCATGAGGATTTCAAAGGTATCCGGCAGTGGATTTTCCCTCAAATTGTCCAGCAGCGAGGACTGCCGCTTCATATGCGTTTTAAGCCCATTTAACGCATCTTCTTTGGATATGAAGCGGGCCTCGCTGACACCATACATATTTTGGATCTTTTTTTTCAGTTCCGGGATTTCGGCTTGGGGTGTTTCCGGTTTCAGATACGCCATTATCCGGATGCCTCTCTTCCAGGCGTTCATCAGATCATTGGTGTTGATGAAAAAGAGGGCAAAGGCGCTAACAATCAGGATAGACAGTGCTATGGTAATAATGGTAACGGCGTTTAAAAATCTGTTTTGCCGAATGTCCTGTATGGCCCGTTTCACAGAGGGAGTCATGGTCGTTTTAAGTTGATTTTGTTAGATGTTGCAAATATGTCCAATTATTTTTTAAATTTCAGGCGTCACCTGCAGGCGCCCTTCGTTGAGATGGACCACCCGTCCGCCCGTTTTATGGATCAAGGCTTTGTCGTGAGTTGCGATGACTACAGTGGCACCGCGAGTGTGAAACTTTTTTAAGAGATCCATAACCAAATCGGCTGCGTCGACATCCAAACTTCCCGTGGGCTCGTCAGCCAGAATAATATTGGGGTCACCAATGACGGCCCTGGCGATAGCCACCCGTTGTTGTTCGCCGCCGGAAAGGCTCGGCGGCAGTGAGTTGAGGCGTTGCTCCATACCCACTGTTCGCAGCACGCTTTTAACCTTTTTATGGATCAGACGTCGTTTTTCACCGGCGGCCTCGAGTACAAGGGCAACATTTTCATAAACGGTCTTTGTGAGAATGAGTTTATAATCCTGGAAAACGATGCCGAATTTTCGTCTTAAAAAAGGGATATTTTTACGAGGAATTCTCGACAAATTTAAGCCATCTACCAATATCTGACCGTCTGAAACCGGTTCGGCGAGGTAAAGCAGCTTGAGGAGCGTGGTTTTGCCGGCGCCGCTCGGCCCGCTGATAAAAAGGAATTCATTGTTGAAAATATCTAAAGTGATATCGATGAGCGCATGTTTGACCCCGTAGTTCCGGTAAACATGGAACAGTCGGATGATTGCACTTTTATCTTCGCTGTCGATCATTCCAACACTTCCAGACTTATGGCCCGTTGCAGTGCTGCTCTAGCGATTTTGAAGTCATATAATGCATTGACATAATTTGTTTGTGTAATAGTCAGAAGCGTTTGGGCATCCAGCACATCGGTTGATGTTGCGACCTGCTCCTTGTAACGCTCCTCGTTGATTCTCAGGTTTTCCTTAGCCTGCACCAACGCTTTTTCAACCGTGACGATGTTTTTTTCAGACTCTATGGTTTTAAGGTAGGCAGTTTTTACTTCAAGGTCGGCTCTATCCTGGACCACTTCCTTATTATAGCGTGTTTGGGCCAGACGACTCAACTTTTCCTTTTTGCCGTAATGGGTTCGACCCCATTCCCAGAAATCCCATGAAGCGGTGGCCGAAATACTCCAGCCCTTGTCGTCGAAAATACCGTCACCGCCGCTAACATCTGGGTCTTCCCCGACCCTGAAATAGTTCCCGCTGAGTGTCAGTGCGGGATAGTAATCTTTTTTGGCCACCTCCAAGTCTTTTTCGGCAATTTCGATTTGTAAATCGGCAACCTTGATGTCCAGCCGGTTTTTGTCAGCTTCGGAGAGATAGTGGTCGATATCGTTTTCCAGGGCCGCGTACTTCTGGATATCCGTGATCTGAACAGGGGTGTTGACGGGCCTTCTTAAAATAATATTAAATTGCGATTCGGCGATTTGAAGATTATTTTTGGCGACGATTAAATTCTGTTTGGCATTAGCCACCCGAACCTGAACTTGCAGCAGGTCATTTAACGGAGTCATGCCCACTTCGTAGAAATTTTTGGCCACCTCTTCTTGGGCTTCGAGGTTTTTGACGGTATCCCGGGCTACCAATGCCAGTTTTTGGTTCTTCAGCACCGTAAAGTAGGCATTTTTTATATCAAAAATGACATTCAGACGGGTCAGTTTTTCATTGAGTTCAGCCACGTTGACCCCGAGATCGGCAATTTTATACGCATTGATCAGTTCAAAGCCTCGAAACAATGGCTGGGTAGCCGAGACTTCAAAGGTATATGTATCCCGTGATGCTTCGGCAAAGCCACCGATGCTCCGGCCTTCGTCATCACGCCTGTAGTCGTAGGCCGAGTTAAGTGTTGGCAGTAAGTTGGACCGTCGAATATTTTTAATTGACTGGGCTGCCTGGATGTCTTCCCGGGATATCATCAGATCGAGGTTGGCTTTAATCGCCATTTCAACAGCTTGCCTCAACGTAAGTGCCTTTTTGTGGTCCTGGGCTGGGGATTGATTCGGTAAGACCAGCCATATACCAAGGATGAGAAAGATTAACATCAGCGGTTGCCATAGTCTGATTTGTCGATTTGGATTCCTTAACAACACAATATTCTCCTGAGAATTTGAATTGACGAGTTTAGGTTTAACTGTTATTGGTACGACAAGTTCAAGGAGTGCTGCCCTCAGTTTTCCTTGCTTGGAGCCTCCACTGGAATCCCATTTCATCGGCTTCTTCCATTTCGGTGGAGGCTTTTTATATCCAATCAGAGGTTTAAAAGCAACAGTTTCTTGTTGATGAAGCGGGTACTAGAACTGGTTTCAAAACCTCTTTTGAACCAATTTTGAGAACTTTTGTCCAAAAGCGCTTAGCGAAACGGAGCGCGTGTCCCGCCGGAGTCTGATCAGACGAAGGCGGATAAAAAGGCGCAAACGCCTCGGCTGCCTTCGACCCGAGCTCAGGCCGAGGGTAGCTCGTCGCAGGCCGGTGAAAACGAGGTTTTGAAACTGCTTCTAGTGTCATGTCCCAGAAATAAGTTTAAATAGTGTTACAGCGGTTTGAAAGCCATTTGCTTGTGCTGGATTTTGTAACTTATTTGGGGGACATAATCTGGTTTAGACAAAGCTCATCCGGCTTTATATGCTCCCCTTCCACCTGCCGCGCCGAAAGATTCGCCGCGTAAGCACTCGCTTCAATAACATCTTTTTTCTTAAAATAACGGCCAACAATATAGGCAGCAAAAAATACATCGCCTGCACCCGTAGAGTCATCAAATAGACGGATCGGCACTGCTCGATACTCGAATTGATCACCTGCAATCGTTTTTACAAAACCCCCGTCCGGTCCCCGACTAACTACAAACTCTTCAATTTTATGTTTCGCCATCAACTCGGTTAGATTCATTCTATAATGATGGAGTATAATCTCAAGTTCCAATTCATCGGTTTTGACAATTTGAGATGCCATGAGTGCATCGGTTAAAGACCCCGCCACACCGGAATAAACCACTTTATCTTTTATCACTCTCACATATCCCTGGGCATCCAAAAAAATGGTGAGTCTTGAATTTTCGATCGATGGGAAAGCATGGCTTTCAATATCCATCGGATGCAAAGGGCCAAGATGAACACAATCGACCAGATCAAAAATTTCCATTATTTGATCACGAGCAATAGATTTTGCTTTTACGGGTATCCTCTGGTGGCGCTCGTCGCCATTGATGGTGTTGATAAAATGGGTTGTGTGTTCGGAAAACCCGGCATGGACGTTAATATTTTCTTTATATAGACACCTGCGTATGAATGGTAAATCCTTGGCTGCAACATTTGTTACAATATGCGTCTTTATATCATGTCGGCTATAAGTGATACCTGAATAGGTCGTGACCCCACCAAGCTTTAAGTAACGAGTATGACCTTTTTTTACGATTTTATCGACGGTCGTCGAACCGATAACAGCAATACCTTTTTTAATCATTCAGAGCCTCTAAAAAAGTATCGGGATTTAATTACCAGTATTGAAGATATTTTCACTTGGCAATTTATGTTTGGTACAGCTTAATTCTTTGCTCGGGAACGATATAAGGGGCTTGAAGTCGAATCGGCTCACCGATGTCTTTGAAAAGAAGATCTCCACGGTCAAGCAAATATTCTGCTCCCTTTTGATTCAAAAGCATATTCGACTCAACAGCCTTGCCCATTTTGAATCCAACGCGGGCTGGAATATTAGTGTTTAAAGCCCCCATTATCACCTGTCTGCTCGGCTGCCGGGTTGCAATAATCAGATGTATCCCTACGGCCCTGGATTTGGTCCCCAGCCTGAAAATCTGGTATTCTAAAGCTTTGCGGGTAGCAGGCGCTTGATTGATAAGATCAAAGTATTCGTCACACATACAAACGATACGTGGCATTGTTCGTTTGAATTTTTTGATAAGGGCATCTCGTGTATCAACACCGGCATTTTGAAGTATTCTATAGCGCCTATCCATCTCATCAGCTAATCTCGACAACACCTCCACAGCCGGCTGTTCATCAGGATAAACCAGGGTATTTGAGCTGAGAAGAAAAGATGAACCTTTTAATTCATTAAAGACGTTTCTTTTCGGATCAATTAAAACTAACCGCAGGGTATCCGGCGTATTTGTCACTATGAACCCGGCTAAAACTGAGCGAAGCCATTCGCTCTTTCCGCTGCCTGCTTTACCAGCTGCAAGGATGTGGGCATTGCGTTGATCTGAAAGATCAGCAAACCGCAATCGATTATACAAATCAATCCCTAAAAGAACTTGGGAACAACCCACTTCACTGTCGGCTTCCGGCAATTGGTCATGGATTTGAGAAAAATAAACGATTTGCCGATCAGAGCGTTGAATATCGACAACACCACTACCCTCTGACATGTGGACATACGGTGGCGCTGACAGATGCATTCGGTGCTGAACCTCATGAGCAATCCCCTGCGTTGCCCCTAGTTTTAGGCCTTTGCCAATTTTTACTGGATATCTGATAAATGAAGGGCCTGAAACCGGATCTCCCGCCAGAGATATAGGGGTTCCGTATTCCCGAAAAATTGAAACCAATTGCCTGCCTTGCTCAAAACATTTTTGCGGATCGTGTTCTTTGTAAAAAGCAGCTTTGCGCTGCTCCCTGATCCGTTTCTTCCCCGACGTTACACCTGCCAATCGGCCGATCAAGTCTACCAGTCTTTTTTGCGCATTCTTAACCTCTACAGCATCGAAAAGATGTTCTTCCCTGTGGGGTTTAAATTCAACCAACGCCAGAGCATCGGTGGTGTCTGGGTGCAGAGAAGATAAAATTTGATGATACAGGCAGACCTGGGTCAAATCTGCTTCCGGACAGGTCTGGCCCAATTTCAATTCAACAAGACTCCAATGCCGCCTGCCGGGAACGCTTAAAACAAGATCGGCTATGCCAGTCAAAGTAACTGCATCGGTCCATCCTTCCTCTTTAAATTCAAGCGATAATGGCTCTTGGCTGCGTGTTAATAATTTTATTCGAGGATCAACACCTCGCGCAAGTTCCCGACGTGATCTCCATAAGAGTTCTACAATCCAGTGACACATTGACTTTGCCGCCTGCCAAAATGCAACAACCAGTTCGGTCTGGTTATGAAGGTGTGCCTGCTCTCTTCCAAGGCGGGGTCCAATGAGACGCTTGTATACGTGGTCTTCGAGATTCTTCTGCCATTCCTTTATTTTTGGATCTGCGTTGATGATCACAGGCTGCCACTGAAGCCGCCTATCATATCCAAAAAGACTGGCAAAAGATTCATGGAACATTCTTCCCAGTAAGAGGGTGGAAGGTTGATTGGCCTCCTCAATACCCGGGCTTCCTGCTGCAAGATATATTTCCTTGCGTACCTGGCTTACGGATAGCTGAACGGTCATTGACGCCTCAATCAAGTGAAAAGAAGCTCCCCGAGACAAAGCTTCGGTGCGGAGTTCGGCTGAGGCTCACTCGAAGCCCCGCATTCGGCCTGAGCTCATGTCGAAGGCAGTCGAGTCGCCGCCGATCCATCCTCCGTAGTCCCGCTAAAACGGGATGGAGGACGGGCGCGCCATTGCCGCTATAAATGCGGCGCGGGGAATTCTGTTAACAATTTGCTAGCATAAAAATGTTTGTTTTAAAGTTACAAAACTACGGAATTTTAGATACGGACAGCCTTATCTTTGCGGTCAAGCATCATCACACTCGAGCAGATTAATTCATCCATAAAAATCAGCCGCGCACACTTTCAGGGATAAACTGAAAAAGTACCGACGGCTGGCCTTGAAGTAATCCAATTTGTCTGGGAAATTCTCTAACCAGGGTTTGAAGTGTATCCGGGTCTGTTGCCAACTTTAGGGCAGCATCAACCAGCTTTATAACGCGTTCCTCTTCCAGTAAGCTGCGTAAATCTTGCATTATCTCAAAATCTTCACCTTTAGTGGTGTCACTTTCACCAATGATTTGATCTATAAAAGCCAAAACCGAGATGTTCATGGTTTTTTTAAGCCAATTGATTACGGTACTGCTGCTAACTGTATTGCCATTGTTGGATAGATCTCCTGCTTTTGCATCTGCCAAAAGACTCCGCAGCGCTTCCAGAGCCGCTATCAATTCGATATCCGGCGAATAAAAAACGGCCTTATGCTGTTTGAGTCTCTCAAGATACTTTCTTGTTTTCTTGGCCCCTAAACTAATCGGCAACTCCGGATGACGGATTACAAAAATCTTGTCGAGATTATCTTCACGAATTTGATTGCCAAGGCGTTTGAATCGACCGGCAAGACTTCTTAAACTTTGCTGGTTGCACAGGCTGATGGCAACCTTTAAATTGGGACTCTCAAGAATAATGTCTATATCACGAGGGCGATTCTGATCTTGCTCTGACCAGTTTTCATCCAGCACATGGACCAATACCGGCACAGCATCCTGGATTACCTCTTCCATGTGCTCCGGTTGGATATCTTGAATGGCCCGCTCTTCTCTAAATGTGATTTGATCTGCCAGAAATTCGGCATCCGATAGCTTGGGTTCAGGATAGACCGCTTTGAGGGATTTTGATTTTCCCCAGGCTTCGAAAAGGTCTGCGCAGCGTGCCAGAACCTCCCGTGCCGTGCGACCTGTCTTCATCCAGACGACTTCTTTTAGCTTGGTTTCAAATTCTGTATAAAGTGAGTCTCTCAGTTCAGATATTTCAGCACAACTATCTATGCGTGCCTTAACCAGTTTCAAAGATTCTTTAAAAGTAAGCGGATTTAAAGTGCTCTCGTTAATCGCCAGGGCGGCATAATCAGGTTGGGTGACAGCCGTTTTTAGTTGCTCGAGAAAAAAGGATTGCAAACAGGATACAAGTAAAACATTATTGGTCTCGTCATGAAGTGATCGAATGGCCTGCCCGAATGTAAATAGACCTTCGACATCTCTTGGATATCGCTGCAGTGCCTCAACCTGGTCAAAACAAATAACAACGGGTATCGTCGGACCGGCCAAACGACAGAGCTCTTTTACTATTTCACATGCCTGGTCTTCCACATCTTCCATCTCATCGTATCCCGGAGCGAGTCCTATCTTCTCAAGCACCGTTGAGGGAAGCAAATCCCCTTTCAACCACGCGACTGAATCTCTGCGGTGACGTTTGCGCACGAGATTCTCAATGGCCTTGCTTACATTCCAGGAAAGATCGGCTTCTACGCTGAGCTCATCGATATCTTGGCGCAATTGTTTCAAGGTTAAGTGTTTCTTCCTGGAATGCAAATACAGGCGGCGCATGAAAACAAATTCCAACTGAGACCGATTCCCTTGTGCAATGCGCAGAAGGCTTTCGACAAAACTTTTTCGGAGGTGCCGCCAAAACCTATTGGGACTGGTATGTAACCGAACTGCCACAAATACAGACATGTGGGCCTGATTTTTCAAATAGGACCGCAGCCGCGCAAGCAAATGTGTTTTCCCGCTGCCGGCCTCACCATACAGGAGGACCGAAGTGCTGCGTCCTTCAGCCCGAACTCTATCCAGCGCCTCACAGCAGCGCTGAAAAGCACTGGCATTGATCTCATGAACGTCTACGCTGGCTAAATTCCAGGGATCGGTGACAATGGTGTATTGAAATGGATTAATCACATTGAGCTCCTCAAAACGATGCCCATGTAATAGTTGCCGTGCTCGTCGGCTACCAGGTTCAAACGCTCCGCATCGGTCATCTGAAAAGGATAAACGTGGCGGTGTAAAAAAACCTTTTCCTGTTCAGCAAGTCGCAGAATGGCTCGGTCAAAGAGCATTTTGGAAAAATCAAGCGCGGTGCGGAGAGCCGGAATCGAAACAAGAACCTGTTGTTTAGCCGCCGGTTCGATCTCAACAATCTTCTCCAGGATTGCTTTACAAACGGGTCCGGAAATTGTCGCAGCGGTATCAGTCGAATCGATGTTAGTCTCCATATCAACGGACGGGCCGGAAGGGATTAGATTAAAGACCTCTTTTACGGCTAGAAGAATCTCATTTTGAGGAATGCCCGCTTTTGCCAGTTTTTGGCAAACCGTGTTGAATTCCTCTTTTACTTTCTTAAAATAGGGGGCTAGCGCGGGAAGTCCAACGCCGAAACGCGCCAATTTCTGATGACTCACCGGTGGATGCATAAAAAGTCGTTTTTGTCTGAGGAATCGAGTCAATATTTTTTTTCGTAATTCAATCACTCTTTTGAGTGGGCACCCGAACAACTGTCTTTTTAAGGTATTTTGCAATTCGGTGCGTGTGAGAGCCTGTTTGGAAAGAATCTCAAGAACCAACCGCTGGGCATACATTTCTAAGTCGTAAATCCAGAAACGTTTTCTATTCCTCAAATCAGGCCATTGGTAGACTGCTTTTATTCGGACTTGCCCCGCAAGAATTTCAGCAAGCATTTCTGGCTTAACTTTATAGGTTCCGAAAAGTTCTTTTTGAATGCCTCCCAACGTAATCGGTTTATCCTGTCTTTGGATAATTTTATTTATAACTGCTGCAATCTGTGTTTTGGTGGGCATTCCGTTAGATGAGATCGCCATGTCACCGGTAATGGATATAGTAGAAATGAACCTTCATCCCCGGGAATTTCTGCGGGTGGGTGTATTTATTTTATGATTACTTGTATTGTTTAAGTTTAAAGTATTGCAACAGCTGTGTCAAGCAGTGTTCGGATGGAAGCAACTGTATTTCATGATTATCGGATGGGTCACCCTCGGTGAAAATGTTTATTTCTATTTCTTGGGTTGAGCAGCTTCGCTTTCTGCCGCCAGTTCTTTCGGATCCATGGTCCAAAACGGTTTGCCGTCCTTGGTGAGTCGAACCTTCAGCACAAAATGATTTCCCCTTTTTATTTTCGCGGCCATAAAAACATCCTCACCGTTGATTGCGGTCCATGCCCCTCTGATCTTAACTCTATCACCCGGCTTAAGACCAATGCTGTTGGGGCTCATAAACCAGGTGGGGCAAACATGCACAACAATGATTTCTGAATCCGGTGTGTTTCCTTCGCGAACATGCAGGGCAACCCCCGGAGACATACCCGGCATCGGAACCACTGTTGTAATTTTAACAACCCACGCTCTAAATTGCTCCAACTCTTTGGTATCATAGTGTTTATTATAGGGGCTGCTGATCTCCCAACCACCCATGTCCTTTTGATCGACGGCAAAAACATAACCAACATTCAGCAACCAACCTCCGACGACCAGAATAACTAGACCAAGCTTATTCAATCGTAGAAACATTTTAGCCTCCTTTGGCAAACGAACATTCGCAGATCCGATATTTCACCTTGTTGTCTTCTGTACACTGCTTACGAACGCCGGTGTAGTCATCAAGGTGCGAAAAAAAATACACCGGCCCCCGAACTGTTGAAGGTTTTAATTTAATATAAAACAAAATATCGCTTTGTAACCTTCATAACCAAAAAACATTCAACATAGCGGACGACCATCCTTAAGAGTGGTCAGCTTTTAGGCTTTTCAAAGGCACAAATTCCAGCGCACGTTCAATCCCATTAATAAAATCTTTCGCCAGACCGACCCCGCCGACATTATATGCTTATTTTAATTTTTTGTGTTTGGACCGACAACGAATGAAGAGGATTCCGTAAGCAATAAAATTCACCAATATGACAACGGCACCCATGACAAATTGAATTTCACGGGTTAAATTCAGGGGATACAGTACGGGTAAAATATAGCGTTCGATAAATCCTCCTGCATAACCAGCCATACCGCTCCTAAAACGAAGCCAATTCTCCAATGGCGTCAGCGGGCAAATCCATCCTGCAAACTCAATGAGTGCGCCCCAGGATGCCGCCGGTATATGAATCCACATGAGGCGTGGCCACCGGATTACCAGTAAGCCTCCCAACACCACAAATATGATAAAGGCCAAGTGTATAACTACCACAAAATCAGCTAGCAGACGATACGCCATTTTTTTACACGCGGCCTGATTTTATATACGAGGGTCGGGGCAATTTGTTCGGCCGTCGGCGGAGAAATTCAATCCATCCCTTATTGGCACAGCATGATCGTTGACTCGAGGCCGCAAATCGGGCATCCCCAAAATAAGGAATTTTAAGCATTCAAAATAACTAGGACTCGGGCTTCCACTTTATTAATTTATTTTTAAAATCTATACTGTATTCAATGTTGCGAAGAAAATTCATCCCTAACAAACCGCTGAATTGAACAGGCGGACCTTCATGAGAAATAATCGTTACATCGATATTTTCCATCTTAATCGGTCCAACCCGAAAAGACTCCAGTTTTGCTCTTTCAGAATTGATCATTTTACCGCCCGCCACCAGGGCCCGGCTTTTTTGGTATGGCTCGATAGCCAAATAGTTGGCAAAATTTTTATATAATACAATATGGGAGGCACCGGTATCCAACAGCAGCAATGTTCTCACTTGTCTTAACCCTTGACCGAGGGTAACGGGCACAAGGATTTGATTGCCGACTATTGTAACCTTGGTTTGCAGACTTCTTAGATATTGTTCTCTTTCAATTTGTTCTCTTCGCTTTTTTTCATCAAGTAGGCGGTTTTCATTCAGCACGCGTTCCTTTTCAATCATCATTAGCCGCTCATTTTCGGGCAGATGATCATACTTTTCTTTGTAAACTTTTAAATCATCGCGATACTCCTCAGGAATCTTGGTCAAATCGTCAACATAGAATATCTTTCCATCTTCGGTGACATACCTGTAGAACTCGGAACGCGACGTATTCACCAATGAAAAACAAATTAACATTGACATTATGAATAAAGTTACGATTGCCTTTTTATTCATAATAAATATAACCTTCAACATGAAATACAGCAAAGGGCCCGGTTTATCTCTTAGCATTCAGAATATAAACTATAGCGCCGGTACTTGCTGTTAATCAATGATACCACATTTTTAAGTTTTTCTTAATGGATTTCCGCTATTTTCGGAATTGGCAGTTATGGATTTTTAACACCTTTGCAATCATAACCTCGATTGCGCTAGCTGAACAGTCGATCCAGCCTTCGTGACGAAAACTATCTTGGTGGCGTCCGTCAGCAGATTGTCAAGCGAACTCGGATACAATCACTCTGACACACCGTCTTATTTAGGAAGGATTGCGGCGGGTTTTATTCGATGACCTTCGGGATTTCATGCCAATGAATGATCGAGTTGGCATAATAGTTTAAAACATCGAGCATTTGGGGATCGGTGCAAAACAATCCATCTTTTTCGATAACCAAGCCTCTGATTTTGAGCATATTTAATGCCGTTACAACATTCTGGACACGGCTGCGATTAGAAACATATACGGGTGCTCCGCCGGACTCAAATCCTTCAATGAGGCGGTTTACATGCCCTTCAACATCAAAGGCAGTCAATTTCTCTTCAGAGTGTTTTACGAAAACGGTTGCCACAAGCGAGATCGGAAGCACCGGAATAACCTTTTCAATTGAATCCATCAATTGTCGGCAGAGTTTTTCAACTTCTATAAAACGCGATTTGCGATTCAGACGGCTAAAATTAATGCCATGAGTTTTACAATACTCGCGCATGGAAACGTAGGAACCAAAGTTTACACAGGCGTAACCAAAATGCTGCCAGCGGCTCAGCATTCGGAAAACCAGGCTGCGCCATATAAATCGGACAGTGGTTTTGATTACGAACCATCGACTTCGTTTCTCAGCATTGGGATCTAACTGACGCAGCAAACTTCGATCTTCCAGGGTGCGGTCGTAATTTATTCCGGTCGGAATAAAGATAATATCCCGATCGGCTTCAGGCTCGTAATTGCGGAGCATATAATCGATTAGCCCCATTTTAGGTTGCCGTAAACGGCCGTCCCGGCTTAACCCGCCTTCAAGAAAAACTGCCTGACAGACACCCTCTTTGGTTGCCATGTGAACATAACGTTCCAGGACCTTTCGATACAGCGGGTTACCTGACTTTCGGCGCACGAAAAAGGCGCCCAGGGCCCTTATCAAAGTATGTAAAGGCCATATTCTGGCCCATTCTCCCACAGCATAGGAAAGTGCCGTCCGTTCCGCGGCCAAAAATGCGACCAGGATATAGTCCATATTGCTGCGGTGGTTCATAACAAAAACAACGGTTGAGTTGAGATCAACTGTTTCAAATTGTTCATTATTGAAGAGGCCAACACGCACCCGATAAAGCAAGCGTGCTACTTTTTTAGCCAACCAGTAGCCGATCCGGAAGTATAGATATGCATTAAAAGACGGTACAATTTCTTTAGCGTAACCCAAAACCTTTGCCTGCAATACCTCGCGCGGGATATTATGGTCCTGCGACTGCTTTTGCATCGCCTCGATAACTTTGGCATCGTAGACCAGTCGATCGATCAGCACCTGTCGCTTTGTTAACTGGAAAGGTTTTATTTCAATGTCCAGGCGGGTGCTGATTTCATCTATTACCCGATTGATTCGCCGTCTCAAAAACCAGCGAGTACTTGGGATTAAAATCCGATCCAGAATCGCCCCCAGGCCTATTAGAAGCAACAAAATGAACATCCAGATGGGTATGGTAATTTGTCCTGTCACTTGAAGATCACTTCAGAAAGGTGGGTGGTTTATGAATGGTGCGCCCGTTGTCGTGAAAAAACGTATATTATCAGCGTCGTTTTCAAGGAAAATATCTATTCCGGTGTGCCTCCCTTGACCCCGCCTTCAAGTACGGAGGTTGTGGGGAGGCCGGCCGGTCATTAAAAGGTCAGTCTGGCACCAAAGTAAAAAGCATCATACTCGCCTTCAAAGTCTCTTGACCTTTTCTCGTATTCAATATCTATATTCCTGTAACCGATAAAAATTGATGCCCAATAATTGATATGCAGATAAACGGCGGTATAAAATTCGAAATATTCTTCGGTGTCACTGAAACTGATTATATCCGGAGCCCAACCCAGATTTGCCGTTATACTTACGGGTAAATTGGCATTGGTTTCACGAAAATCGTATTCGAAAAGAAACTGAAAGGCCAATGCCGAAGTTGTCAAATCTTCGTCTAAAATGTCAGATTCACCAAATACACCCTTAAACCCCAACCCCAAGTTTAGACCGGGGGTAAACACTTCATCTTTGATGGAAACATTAAGATTGGTCAACCAAAAATCATCGTCATCACTGTACAGAAATCCGCCACCGACAGATAACGGGGTTTCAAACGGCTTGGCTAGAACATCGAGCCGCGCTTCGAAGTCTGAATCATTTACATTAAGCTCAACGCTGGCATCCGCTGCCTGAATCGCTCCCGGTGTCATTATTGCAATCAGAAATACTGCTACAGCTAATCTATTGAATTTAATCATGTTATCCCCTTTCCTGAATCCTGTCGCTCCTTAGAATTGTTAGATTTATTAAAGTCAGAAAAATATGTGCGTATGCTTTAACATTTTGTAATAAATTGGTCAAACAAAGTATATGCCCAAAGACCTCAATCCATCCTTAACGAATAACCAGGCAAACATTAGGAGGATGATTCCCAGAAATCTGATGGTGTATACATAGTGGCTGCTTTTTAAAAACCGGCGTGACTTTCCGATCACAGCCGCTATTAAGATTTTTGAACCGACCAGGGGGGCATAAAAAAACAATACAAAGAGAATTGCTGATAAAACATTGATATTGTATGCTTTTAACACGATGGGAGCCCCAATCGAAAACCAGAAAAGATAAGGACTCGGATTTAAAAAATTCGCAGCAATACCTTTTTTTATGGATTGCGGTTTAATCTGAGCCAAATCGATATCCACCCCTTTGAACGACAGGCTTCCATAACCGAGGAAAACCAGAAATGCTGCCCCGAGCAAGGAAATTGCACCGATAACCGGCTGAATATCAGAAAGGCGGGAAAGAACATAAATTGTGGCCAAAATGATTGGAAAATCAGTGAAAAGCGGTGCCACGGAAACCTTGATTCCCTCCTTAACACCGTGCCGCAGAGATTCAGAGATCACCAGTATTAGTAACGGACCGGGGGATAACCCGCCACTCAGACCAAGAACAAAGGCGGTAGCTAAGAAAGATAGATGAGATATCATAATGCTTTCAACGCCATTAAATAAAATACCTCATAATCGGTCTGGTTTCAGACCGTCGCGCACACTCTAAAAAGCCTGCTTTTAAAAAGGCAGAGGCCAAACCCGTCCAGGCAAATATAGGCGGCATTTTTTTCTTCTTCGGTTCAACCGGGTAGGCTTCCAACACCTTTCCCCCCTGACCTTTGACATAATCAACGGCAGCTTTAATTAGTTCGATGCTCAAACCATTCCCCCGGTAACGCTTATCGATGAAAAAACAGGATATTGACCACGCCGGTGTTTCATCAATTTTTTTGAGAACGCGGGAACGTTCCAGTGCCGGAAATTTTTCTCGCGTTGCTACCGAACACCAACCGATTGGCTGCCGGCCGTCATAGGCCAGTATGCCAGGTATTTCCCCGGACGCCACCATCGCTTTCATCAAATCCCGGTTGCCCTCCCCTTTTTGGCTTTCGAAATCCGAGCGCTTTAGGCGCCACAACATACACCAGCAGCCGCCGCAAGCGCCGCGTTCACCGAATAGGGTCACAAAATCTGGCCATCTCCCTCTATTTAGGGGATGAAATTTTAGATTAAAAACTTCCAATGGGTCCAATATTTATACTCTTTTAATCTCTCAAAAGCTGTTTTAAAAAACAGAATAGTGATCCGGTAGTATAGCTTGGGTATGGATAAAAAATTCCAAGCAGATTTGGCTTGAATCAGAGTATTTCGTTTTCCATTACCACCTGAAGCGGTTTTACCACTATTGTGTTGGGTTTTTCAGGTTCGATTTCAAGGATATATTCATCAAATATACCCCCGAGCAACATATCAATACGCCGGGTGCGTCTGATTAATATTCCATCTTTATCGAATAGAATCTCACCATTATCATCCTTAACAATGGTGAGGGTAAAAAGTTCTACTTTTCCTATCTTGATTGAAAATCGATCGCCTATCTTAAAGGGACCTGCTTTTAACTGGTCTTTGTGGATAAGAATCCCTTTTCTCTCTCTATCAAGAACGGCAATTTCCTTATTTTTAATAACTTTATTTGATACCATTGATGCCTCCGTTGGAAATTAGATATAAAAAACTAAGGCATTTTTGAATCTTCATAAACACATATTTATCATAAAAACCAAAAAGGATATGGTTCAACAAGTTACTTGCAGATCAATTTTATTTCAGCAACAATCCTCGGAAGGGCCGCACCTGCCTTTTCCTCGATGAAATAATCGGCTTCAGGAAAAGCTTTCTCAATATTTACCTCGATGATTCTTGCACCGTTTTGCTTTGCGTGAGAGGGTAAAGCGGCCGCGGGGTATACGACAGCAGAGGTCCCGATGAGAAGCATAATCTTACAGGTTGCGGATTCATGTAAAGCCGTTGCCAAAGCTTCCTGGGGCAATTGTTCACCAAACAACACCGTATTGGGTTTAAGGACTCCACCGCAATTGCAGCGAGGTGGCATTCCGTCGGGTACCTCAGGGGCAAGATACTCTTTGCTGCACTGCAGGCAATAAATTTCTCTGAGGCTGCCATGAATTTCAACCACGTTTTTACTTCCTGCTTTTTTATGCAGTCCATCGATATTTTGGGTTATTACGTATCGGACGATTCCCATGCCCTCAAGGTCCACCAGAGCCGAATGTGCTTGGTTGGGCTGATACTTGTCATAGTTTTTGATAAACTCACCTCGGATCTTCCAATATTTTGAAGGATCTGTTCTGAATACTTCAAAGGAAGCGTAAATCGCCGGATCATACTTTTCCCACAACCCCCCTTTTGACCTGAAAGTAGGGATGCCACTTTCTGCTGATATGCCTGCTCCGGACAATACAACTACCTTTTTAAACTTCACCATTAAAGCTGCCACTTCTTCATACAAGGTCTCCATATTCATTTCCCTTCAGAACTAGTTTCACACCGTCATCTAAGTTCCGAATACTGCTTTGTCCCGCCTGAAGGGCGGGGATCCCCGTTAAGGATAATATCTATTTCGAATACAGTGATTTTCAGAAAATCTAATGGCGATGATATGAACGCATTTCGGTCAATAGGGATAAACCGGCAAAAACAAAAGAAGACGCCCAAAAATAATATCCTGAGTTAAGTTCAAAAAAGCGATATCTTAATCCTTCATAAAAAAAGTATGAAACTGCAGGCACTGTCGCAGCTGACATTGCTACGCGATACCAGAAGAACTTTCCTTTCTTAAAAAGAAACAGCACAAACAGCGGGGATATTAGCATGAGAATGTTGCACAGGCCAAATAAAGACATATATGCCAAGAATAAACTTTTATAGAATTGAATTATCGCATGGATTGAAAAAAGAGCAGCGGCCCATCCGCTTACAGGTTCATACGGAAATGTAACCGAAGGGATGAATAGGCTGATAACGTAGGACAACCAGGCCGTAAACATTAAGTAAGGACTTCTAGAATTCATCGGGCTGCTGATGGTACGATTGGATCCCGGATCTTTGGTGTCTTAATTGCTTCAAGCGGATGGGGTAATTATATCTCCTGATAATCATTAAAATGAGATCTGAAGCCCCACCTTAGAGGCAGATTTCCACAACCATTACAAGTTAAATACATGTTTATGATAGCTTCTAAAACCTGAGCGACATACACGTCAAGCCACCGTCCATTTTGCGGACTTCGCTCACATCCAGCTCAACAATATCGAGCCCTGTGGTTTCAAGCTTTTTTCTGGTTGACGGAAACCCTTTGGGGGTAATGAGATGATTATTTACCCACAGCGTGTTGCAGGCGGATTTCTCATTCTCATCCACAATGATTTTCTCATATTGCTTGAGTTCTTCGAAATCGGCATATTCCCTGCTGACCAGCAAAGTGTTTTCACCAATGCGATTGACGCTGGACTTAAAATGAAGACCGAACGTAACTGGAACCTTTGTCCAGGTATTTCCGAACCGTTCTAGAATTTCACCGAGTTGCTGCGCCCCTTCCGCATTCGTGCGTTCGGAGATCCCGACAATAAAATGGCTGTCCACCATGAGCACATCGCCGCCATCTAAAGTACCGGGGGGTTGAATGCGCGCGATTTTGCGAAATTCGGCCAGAAGCGGGGCAATCATATCAGCTTCGCCTCGCCTGGATTTCGCACCGGGTATTGTAATAACAGCCACATCCGGAGTTACTACTGCGGTGTCTTCTACAAAATACCCATCCGGATGAGCCGGCAGCGGATCGAGAACAATAACTTCGAGTCCGATGGATCGCAAAGTTTCTGTATAGGTCTCATGCTGTCTTATGATTAAATCATAGCTGGGGGTTTCAGTCGTCGCGGTAGTAATTCCCCGGGCAAAATTTTTTCCCGGTTTCCTTGTGACGGCGTGGGCGAACATTTTTATCTTTACGCTCTATTCTTGGAGAAACAATCAAGTCTCAAAGGTATATTTACCATGTTAACTGTGGAATTTGTGAGTATGTTTGCTTATCAAACAATTAACTCGCGACACCGGCTAGCCGCGATTCAGCGATACGGCGGGCAGCCTCATCGGTGGTGATCCTTTCTGAATCTGCCACCTCAAATATTTGGCGCAATGTCTGCCGAATAGACATCACCTGTTTATCGGCTTCTTTAACCGACCACCCCATCGATTCTAAACCAACAATCCCGATTGCTCCGCCGGCATTGATCACGTAGTCGGGTGCATACAGTATTTTTTTGTCTCTTAATCTTAAAGCATCAGCCGGTTCAGCGAGCTGATTGTTTGCGGCCCCCGCGACTGCCCGGCATTCTAAACGGGGTATCGTTTCGCGGTTGAGAATGCCGCCGAGGGCACAGGGCGAAAAAATATCACATTCAGTATGGAGGACATCTTCTGCCGGAATATACGTCAAGTTGAGGGTGTTCCTGAAATGATAAATCGTATCTTGATCCACATCGCTGAACATCACTTCGGTATCGGCCTCCAGCAGCATGTTGATCAAGATTCTTCCAACACTGCCTGCTCCCTGGACCAGTATGCGCTTACCGGCCAGCGATGGATTGTCAAAAAGTTGCTCAGATACGGCCAGCATTCCACTGAAAACACCTAACGCTGTGTGTGGAGCCGAATCGCCTGCGCCCCCCTTTTCAGACGTGCGGCAAAAAACATACGGCTCACCGGTTTCGGAAATGAGATCCATATCTTCAGGCGAAGTGCCTACATCAGGCCCAGTCTCGTACAAACCACCGAGCTGTTGGATCAAGGCACCGTAGCGTCGCAGCAGATCCGCACGTTTATTGTTATCGAAATCGTGCGGAACAGCAATAACAGCTTTCCCGCCGCCGCGCGGAAAACCAATGACTGCGAATTTATAGGTCATCCCGGCAGCCAATTTAAGTGCATCCTCAACGGCATCATTCAAATTGGGATAGGGCTTCATGCGCGTCCCCCCGGTGGCCGGGCCGAGCCGGGTGGAATGGATCGCAATGATCATCCAGGCGCTGGTGGGTCTGTCAAAGCGGATAATTACACTCTCACCGCCCCACTCACTGATCAGGGATTCCACATGACCTCCTTACGAATCAATCGAGCATCTTCAAAGACCTTTGGGTGTATGTTATATTTTAATCGTTTTGAATACCTGTATTTCGAATTTAGGTCAAGCCTTATGCTTGTGACACATTGGCAAACGGTGAGTATCAATTTCTCAATCTCATCCAGCCTTGTTGGTCGGATCCCCCTCCGCCAGCATCGCTTTCAATACCTTTTTTTCCTTTCCGCCAGGCAGGATGCCGGTTAAAAAAGCTTCTATAACGATCACCCCATCCCGATTTTGAAAAATCGCCTCGGCTTCGGCCCGGCCGCCCTCATCAATTTTCGTGATGGTGAGTGAACATTTAATGGCATCACCGTAATAAACAGGCTTCTTGAATCGAAAATCCATTCTGGAGGCCAGCCACCCGATTTGACCTCCGATTTCAGTCAGCATACTGGCAATCAGCAGCCCATGACAAATTCTTCCACTAAACCGCTTCACAGTCGCAAAGCGATCATCAAAATGAACAGGATTGTAATCCCTCGTAATATCGGCAAATTGAACCATATCCGCCTCTGAGAAGGCCCGGGTAATCGAAAAAGTGTCACCGACCTTCAATCCCTGGATAGTTTTTTTCAGGATATCAGACATGTGCAAAATTTGGCATAATTTGACTGAACAGCTTTTCCCCCACAGAAAGGATCTTTATAATTATCCGTTGGAATCTGTAATCAGTTCAGCGCCATAAATCAACCGCGCCTTTTGGAAATGTTTAATCGGCATAACTTTCTCATTTTTATGATTCCCGGAATCTTATCACATTCCAGCCGTTAAAGGTTTAAACTTCTTGCTAGTCCTACTCTTTGACTTTCTCTGCAACAAATATCATCTCTGCAGAACCATCGGTAAGCTGTGATCTATTAAAATTTCCGAACACCTGAATGATGTTAAATCCGCATCTGGCGAGAAGGTGTTCCACTTCATACCTGAAAAAATATCTAAACGGAAATGCTTGAACCAACCTTTCTTCTTTGCCGTTGGCATCAGTTATGTAATAAATGAATTCGATGTCGTTATACTGCTCGGATAAATGGCAAGCCACAAAGCAATGAGTCCGCCGCATTTTTCTGCCATCCGGAAGTTCAATATTGGAAAAATCTTGCGTTTCTTTGCCCACGGCATCGCTTTGGACAAACTGAAAGTGGGCCCGGCTAAGATCAAAAACAAACTTACCCCCAATGGTCATATGGTTATTTACACATCTCAAACACGAAAGTTGTTCTTCAACAGATATTAAGTGTTGAAACGATCGGAATGGCGCCGTAACCAATCTGAAGCTTTCCGCCAGGTCAAACTCGGCCATACCGCAGGTTACGAGCCGAATTCGTTCTTGAACTTCTTTTGGCTGGCTCTCTAATTTTTCACGACACCTGGCCAGCATGAATTCGGAAAAATCAAGACCGGTGACGTCACAGCCCGCTGCGGCCATCGGGATCAGAATTCTTCCAGTTCCACAGCCCATTTCCAAAATTCTACCCCCGGCCGACCGGGCGAAATCCAGATAAAATCCCAAATCCGGTCGTTGTGCGTAAAAAGGAACGTAATCATACAATTGGGCAATAAACGGTTTGTCTTCATATGCACCGAACTTGATCATAGGCTATTATTCTTAACCGATCGTTTTGTTTTATTCAATAATAGTAACGGTATTATATTATGTCTAAAATTCGCGCAGCTGAGTCAAGAATTATACAGCTGGAGTTGTGGCAGACCACCTTTTTTTCGGTTGATCAGAAAACGCGATGACGCCTGGATCGTCACATCTGCTTTCAACCAATCCAAACAGCAGGCGCTGAGGCTAATATGCGTTCGCATTTAAAGTGGCAGGAAGGGTGGCGGTAATGCTATGAACTCAGAATGATTTGCGGAACGAATTTAAGTTTTTTTAATTTAAGCGTGTTACCTGGATTTTGCACGAGACGGAGGCTTTCATATGCAAGGCGTTTAAGGGCGAAGCCATAGTTAAAACTATTGCGAGCCCTTAATAACGCGGCAGATGGAAGCCTCCGGCTCGTCCGAAGGGTGAAAATTAATGAGTTAAAATGATTGCCAACCGTTATAACTGATCGGTATTTTTATTTACTTCTCTGGTTTATGTAACCTGCTGTCATGAAATATAATCTCAACTTCTCATTAATTTTCATGCAAACTTCAGGTGTTAACTATTCCTTGGTGTAATATACCCTGGGAATCCAGCTTTTATGGATTTTTAGCGTTTTTTCCTTTTTGCGTTCAACCGCATCAATAAACTTAAACATGTTCCAGCCGACTCGTATGATGTCATTGTGGTTTAACTTCTGACGCGTAATTTTTTTTCCGTTGACGTGAGTGCCGTTGGTACTTTCAAGATCTTCGATATAATAATATCTTATTTCCTTCTGATCGGTATCTTCCAAAACCTCCACGATGGCGTGTTCCATGCTAACCACCTTGTCATCAATGAATATATCGTTATCCGGATTACGGCCTATACGAAGTGGTGATTTTTCGAGGGGGAACTTTTTGATCACCACACCCTCATGTATATGAACAATACTTGCCATATTTTTCTCCCACACTGACTGCCACGGAATTTTGTCTATATTACCCTTTCAATAAACCCAGCGGCTGGCTGCGCATTATGGCGCATTGAAATATTCTTGTAAGTCAAGTGGCCACAGGCGTGCGTATTTATGACCACTTACCGCTTTGCATACAACCGAGAGCGATGATAAAAGGTCCTTTCCTTTTACGGCTCCCAAAACAACCACAAACGTCTCCAATGGCTGGCTCGTAATGATAAAAATATTCATTACCTCTGAATCGGCATAATGGCCATCCACCTTCGTTGAATCGCCTAATTTCTGGATGAGCTGGTCTTCAAGTGTCTTGAGGTTCTTGTAGTCGTCCACATCATAGTAAGGAAATTTTAAAGTTAATTGATATTCCATTTAAATTCCTTCAAAACCTTCCAATACTCAGGATTGTGTTAGAAATCAAAAGTGTGTCAACGTAATGGAATTATATCTTAATCTCAAATAACAGGGTCACCAGGTAGTTCCTTGCAGGGTCGGTATGAACATATATGGGTAGGATAATGCGATATTACTCCTTAAAAAGGGAACATCTTTATTATATCTATGAAAGCGGATTTGCGCAATAAGTTTCTGGCCTGGCATTGTATTCGATTGTAAATAATCCCCATCTATATGAGCACAGCCGCTTTTAAACGGGTTCGCTCGCATGGTAATTCCTCTTGAAGAAAAGTGGTATTTTAAATATTTGAGGGGTCGGGGAGTTTTTTTGATCCATTGTCGTGAGTCTTTTGTTTTTCTGCAATTTGGCAGTGGGGGAGACCGCAGCCACCGAAGGTGGAATGCGGAGGGGGCAAGTATCCCCTGCTGCCGAATTGCTTAGAAAAACAAGGACTGGAGGCACAGGGTCAAAAAAACTCCCCGACCCCTCAAATATTTAAAATTGTTTATTGGACAGAAAGGCCGCCAGCTCCTCACATTTGGGTCGATAAATAATCATAGCGACTGCAGCAAGGCCCACCAACAGATAAAGCATATGCATACCGCTTCCCAGTATGAAGAGTATAACCCCGTAAATTGCCGAGGATTCTGCCAGTGCCAGTGAGACGATAACAGCGGAGATATATTTAGCAGAAATGTTCGGGGCCTCTGACATAGTAGTACTTTTAAATAATCTGGTCCCGACCCCATTCTTTGCGGCTTTTAACATAAGCTTGCGCAGGAAACCTGCAATCATGATCATCCCAACTGGAACACCACAGAGAATTTTTTCCAATAGTCCCCGAGGAAAATTGGGCCCCGAATCAACCGCTAAGTCTTGTCCAAGAACATGACATATCCCAACATAGATGGGCAATGTACTGAACATCACCCCCCAGATTAACCGTGCTGACCGCAATTCTTTCCCGAAATCTTCTACCCGCATTGCAATAGAGGGGGTGTCTTGATGACCGTAGCCTCTTTCTGAATTTGGGGCAGTATGATAGCTTGCGGTACTGTCATGAGGATTTTTTATCGCCAGCCGCTTTCTTAGTGTCAAAATCAGGAGTGATAATGCGCATATGCTGACAAGTATCGAAACCATCTCAAAATTGCTCAGCGGCCAGACGGTACCGGTAGTCTGACCGTTTCTGTAAGAGCCGCTTACACTGCGTATCGAGTCTACGTGCAGGTGATACCAAATGATTACCCCAACAATTAGAAAAACAATGGCTGTGGCTATCAAAATGATTAAAGCGGATCGCTTTACCGACGGTTTCGATATGCTGAGTGATTTTTCATCTTTTCCACTAAAAAGGGATATCGGTTTGTTACCGGATTTTTTTTCAACTTTGTCCATAAACTTTATCGGATAACGACTGTCGGCCGAAACAGCTTCACATACAGCACCGGCATCCTCAAATATCTTTTTGTACTTGGCGGCCTTATCCAGATCAACATTTTTTGCCATTAATACGGGTTTGCCCACAAACAACTTATTGGTATGCTCCGGGCCAAGCTTGAATGCAGCGGCAAGATTCTGCTTGACCGCTTCTACTTGAAAGCCCGGTAAAACCTCTCCACGAAAAAAGATATGGTAATATTTCGGTGTCATGGTTTCTTTCCTTTTTAACAGTTCGGCAAGTCTGCATTTATAAACCGAAAAAGCGAACCGTAGTTGTTTATTTTGGATTCTTCCAAACAAACACAATAATTATAAACGATAAAACGAATTTTCACAATAATTTTATTGACTTGCACTCTTATGCTTTCTTGGCGGAAAAAAGCATTTTTGAAGCATCGGAAGACGAGTAGGGTTTATTGTATGAGGGTTCGGCGAAATAATTATCTTGACATCAAGATAATTATGCCTACGATTCAAGTATGGAAACCGGATCCCGCATACGACTGATTTTGTGGAAAGCGCATAAGGCGGTGGAAGCCGTAGATCTTGCCAGTATTGCTGCCACCGGTCTCGGACTGTCCGATTTTGCTGTTTTGGAAGCCCTGCTCCACAAAGGACCGCTTCCGGTGAACATTATCGGCGATAAGGTTCTGCTAACCAGCGGCTCTATTTCTTCAGCAGTCGACAGACTGGCACGGAAGCAGTTGGTAAAACGTAAACAAGATACCAGCGACGGACGTGTTTTCCATGTTCACCTTACAGCCGAAGGAAGAAAACTGATAGAGACTGCTTTTTCCGATCACGAAAAAAACCTCGAATCGGTTGCAGCGATTCTGAACGGCCAGGAGCGCAAAGAACTTATAAGGCTTTTGAAGAAGTTAGGTTCTCATGCGAAAAAGATAAAAATAAAATGCAATTAATTTTTTTGAAAAAATTTCTTGATCTCAAGACCTATTAGCCAGAGGGGATTAACATGAAAAACAACCAAACCAAAGAAATTATTCCCGGCATCCATCATATTACCGCCATAACCAACTCGGCGAATGTAAACCTCAAATTCTATACCGAAGCACTGGGCTTGCGCCTGGTTAAAAAAACCGTCAATTTTGATGACCCTTACACCTATCACTTCTATTACGGTGATGAACCCGGCACCCCCGGGACCATTCTTACGTTTTTCCCCTGGGAAAATATGCCTCCGGGCAAACAGGGAGCCGGCCAAGTGACAGGTATTGCTTTTTTGATACCGCAACACGCGATTGATTTCTGGAAGAGTCGATTAGAAGAACTTAGACTGTCTTTTGAAACAGAAAAAAGATTTGACGAGGAGGTTGTTCGCTTTGCCGATCCGCACGGCCTATCCCTTGAACTTGTTGAAACCAAACGACTGCCAGATATCAGACCCTGGGATAGAAGTACCATACCACCGCAATATTCTATCCGCGGTTTTCATTCCGCAACAGCAACGCTTAACTCCGTGACGGAGTCAGCAATGCTGCTGACAGATACCCTGGGCATGCAAAAAGTAGCCTCGGCAGAAAAGCGCACACGGTTTCAAATGGCGACTGGTGTAGGCTCGGGCGTATATTACGATATCGTTGAAAATCCTGACGTTCCGGGAGGACGCATGGGAAGCGGAACCGTCCATCATATCGCCTTTCGGGCCCGTAATGATACAGAACAAAAAAGGTGGCAAAAGATTATCGCAGCTCGCGGCTTGAATGTAACGCCGATTATTCACCGCAAGTATTTTCGCTCTATCTATTTTCGCGAAAGCGGTGGTGTTTTATTTGAGATTGCAACCGATCCCCCGGGTTTCCTGATTGATGAAGATATTTCGAAACTGGGAGAAAAACTTATGCTTCCGGATTGCTATGAATCCCGCCGTCAGGAAATCGAAAAACGCCTGCCGGATCTGGATGCAGCTGTTGCGTAAGTAAAATTGAGCCGGGCAGTCTAATTTGGTTTTTCACCGAGAACACAGCGTTCTTTGATTAAATCTCATCGTGGGTGGCCAGAAAATTGCGAACCCTTACGGAATTTGGATCAAGATTGGTTAAGCCATATTCATCAGCCCATCTCATCGCCTCCAGGTATTCCCCGATGGTAACGGCACGCCAAATATCCGGATATTCAAAGGCTTTGTAAGCAACGTGATATTGATGCATGATATTCACATAAGTGGAATTTGGCAGATTTTCGGCGACCCATTTCACAAACTTCTCGGTTCCAGCTACGCGATTAGGCATCACCAGATGCCGTATCATTAGTCCGCGAAGCGCTACGCCATGGCTGTCCATCTGGTGTTTTCCGACTTGCCGGTGCATTTCGATAATGGCTTTTTTTGTCACTTCTGGATAATCCGAGGCCCCGGAGGAATACTTAGCTGCTTGATCCGCATCCATATATTTCATATCCGGTAGATAAATATCCACGATCCCGTCCAACAGCCTCAGCATCTCTGCGCGTTCATAGCCACTGGTGTTGTAAACTAAAGGAATTCTGAGCCCCATCTTATAAGCCATCCGGGTAGCGTTAAGAATGTGGGGCATAACATGGGTGGGGGTGACCAGATTAACGTTGTGGCAGCCTATCTTTTGAAGGTGAAGCATCGTCTCTGCCAACTTCCGATCTTCAATCTCATCACCGCGTCCTTCCCAAGCAATGGGCCAGTTCTGGCAGAACACACACCGCAAGTTGCAATTGGAAAAAAAAATGGTCCCGGACCCCTTCCGTCCGACCAGCGATATTTCTTCTCCGTAATGCGGATGGGCAGAATAAACCATCAGTTTGGCCGGCGCCCGGCAAAATCCTGCTTCGTCCGCCAGCCGATTGACCCCGCACTGCCGGGGGCAAAGTTGGCATTCTTCAAGAACCGCATAAGCTTCCTTAACCCGCTGCGCAAGTTCACCGGCTTCTTCCAGTTTTCCATATGCCGGATACCATGACGCTTCAGTTTCCTGTTTTGCATATAGGCGTGTTGAAGAGACCAGAAGAGTCCCCCCCAGAATGAGAGAGCCTTTCAAGAATTCTCGTCGCGTGATCTTCATTTGGGGCACCTACTTTCGTATAATTAATAATTCCACATCGTGCAAGAATTAAATAAAATAATGTCGCTATATTAATAGCTTAATCCTTGCATATTTAAATTAACAAGCATTAAAATATTTTTATGGATGATACTGAATTTAAAATACTCCTTGATTGGTGGAATTATTCTTGGGGCGGGTACCGCAAGGTTAGAAGGGGCGTTAAAAAAAGGATATCCCGGCATATGCAGGACTTGAATTGTCTCGATATAGATGCTTATTTAGAGTTGCTGAACACGCGCATTTCCGTCAAAGAAGAATGCGAAAAACGGATGACGGTTTCAATCAGCCGCTTTTTTCGGGATAAAAAACTATGGCAGGGTCTGGAACAAGAGATACTGCCGGATCTAGTTGGGAAAGCAAAGGATAGCATCAAGGTCTGGTCGGCTGGCTGTGCTCGCGGGGAAGAGGTCGACAGTTTCAAAATTATCTGGGACCGCCTGAAAGCAACTCACAAATCCTTCCCCAAGCTGGAAATCACTGCAACGGATATGAATCCGGATTATGTCGAAATGGCTAAATCCGGGAGATATTCTGTCAGCAGTCTCAAAGAAGTTCCGGAGGACATTCGAAGCACTTACTTTGAAAAGAAAAAAGGTGGCAAACGTTTTGATATAAAACGATCCCTTAAAGCTGAAATTAATTGGCAACTTAAACATCTATTCGATGGACCGCCGGATTCCGGCTTTCACTTAATTTTTTTGAGAAACAATCTCCTAACCTACTATCAGAAACCTTTAAAAAAAGAAGTTTTGATAAAAATCTTGGCCGGACTCAGAATCAATGGATGGCTGATTATTGGTTCCCATGAAAAGATTCCGGGTGATACCCAAGGACTGTCTAGACACGAAACAATCCCCTGGGCCTATAAAAAGAAGGTTCAGGTCTTGAAACAAGTGGGATTCAAAACCCTTTAGCGAGTCAATTTTGATCCGCCAAAGACCTATGGCGGATCAAAATGGGCAAACAAACGAGATAAAGCGTTTTTGAATCCCAGGGAGCATAGATTCTTGAGAAGATCCAAAAAATATTTGACAATCGGGAGAATTTAAAATGCCAAGTATAACTCGTAAGCGTTTTGCAGGTCTTGATTATTCAAAAGCAGAAAATCTTTGTCCGCAAAAAATGCCTATCGCCAGACTCATGGCTCGGGCAATTGAAAAGTTTACAAAGAATAGCTGAAAGATAAAAATAAATAAGGTATCAAAAATCATAGTAAATTAGGATTGCTGTGCAATTGATGAGTGTTTTCCTATTCATAATTAAGCGCTTCGATAGGGTCAAGGCTCGCCGCTTTGCGGGCCGGATAAAATCCGAAAAAAATTCCGACTGCAGCGGAGAACAGCGTCGCTAAAAAAATGGCGTCTATTGAGATGATCGTCGGCCATTTGGCCAAATGGGTAATTGCTCGGGATGCCCCTATTCCCAGTAATATTCCCAAAAGACCGCCCACAAAGCTCATGGTGGTCGATTCTACCAAAAACTGAATCAATACATCCCGTTCTCTTGCTCCGACGGCCATACGAATACCAATTTCACGAGTCCTTTCGGTCACGGATACCAGCATGACGTTCATGATACCGATTCCACCAACCACCAGGCTCACTGCCGCAACCGAAGTAAGCAACAGTGTCATTATATTTCCAGTCTTCTCCGATGCTGCGGCAATTTCATCCAAGGTGCGCAAAGTAAAATCGTCATCTGCCTCTGTCAAAATACGATGTCGCTGACGCAGGAGTTCTTCCACCTCGCGCTTGGCCTCGGCCACAAGTTGCTTGGAGTGGGCCGATACGCCGATGAAATGAACGACGCCGGGCAGCCGGCTTCCCATGAGTTTGCGCATGGCCGTCGTATAAGGTACAAAAACGACATCATCTTGATCTCTTCCGGCGGGTGTGCGGCCCTTCGAATTCATCACACCGATGATACGAAAGGGGAAGTTGTTTATTCGAATTTTTTGACCGATAACATCTTCCCATGATTCAAACAGATTTTCAGCCACTGCGGAACCTAATACGACCACGCTGGCTGCGGACTTCATGTGATGTGCGTTAATGAATTCACCGTATTTGACGGGCCAATTTCGAACCAGACGATATTCAGGGGTCGTGCCCTGAACGCTCGTGCCCCAGTTGCTGTTACCCGCTACAATCTGCATATTTTTTACTATCGAATAGGTTACCTCTGCTACGGCCGGACATTCTCGCGCAATGGCCTCGGCATCCTTCACCCTTAAAGAGGGTTTGGTACCGAAGCCTCCGCGCACGCCCCCGCTGCGGCTTGATCCGGAAAAAATCATAAGCATATTGGAACCAAGGTTTCTAATCTGTTCCTGAATATTGACCTCGGCCCCACGGCCGACGTTGATCATGACAATTACTGAACCGATACCGATAATGATGCCCAACATTGTCAAAAAGCTTCTGACTTTGTAAGCCCTGAGGGATCCTATGGCAAGGCGTAAGGCCGTTAACCAGATATTCATTTCAATCCTCTTCGTCTTGGATTATTATGCCATCCCTTACCAAGATCCTTCGTCTGGTGAGCCGCCCGATTTCCGGGTCGTGAGTGACAATAATAACGGTGATACCGCGTTCGTGCAAAGAGCTTAATAGATCCATTATTTCGCGACCCGTCTTGGTATCGAGGTTCCCTGTGGGTTCATCAGCTAGAATAAGTGCTGGATTGTTTACCAATGCCCGGGCAATGGCAACCCGCTGTTGCTGGCCACCGGACAGCTGCCGCGGCAGATGGGATGCCCGATCTGCCAGACCCACGCTTTTCAGCGCTTCCATGGCCTTTTTGTGCGATCCATTTATTCTGGGGCGGAGGTACAGCATGGGAAGTTTGACATTGTCCAATGCCGTCGACCGGGCCAATAAATTGAATGTTTGGAAGACAAATCCGATCTTTTGATTTCGTAGATCTGCTCTCATCTCACGGGAAATATGTGATACATTGAGGCCCTCCAGTTCATACGTGCCTTCGGTCAAACTGTCCAAAAGTCCCAGAATGTGCATCAGCGTCGACTTACCAGAACCCGAAGGCCCCATAACCGCAAGAAACTCACCGGATTGTATCTCAAGATCAATTCCTTTTAAGGCAACAATCGTCTCTCCCTCCATCGGATAGCGTTTTATAAGTTGCTTTGTCCTTATGATTGGCTTAACCATCTGTTAATTTCTCCTGCCGCTTAAAATCCGCAAGAGAGGATTTGTTGATTCCTGGGATCCGGCACCCGCTAAGGATGCCAGGCCGATGATGACCTTATCGTCTTCTCTTAAAACCCCCGGTTTAATCTCTGTTTCGGTGTCGTTGGTAATTCCTATGAATATTTTAACCGCTTTTGGACGACCGTCTTCATCGATAACGAACACTTGGGCCGGACGGCCGCGGTTTTTACCCCTGGTGGCTATGAGGTTCTGAACATATGCCCGCAGCTTCTCGCGTTGAGGTTCTGTCAGGATGGCGCCGAGACGGGTAAAGACACGTGTCATGAAAAGACGAAAACCCTGTCTTTTTTCATCTTCATCCTCTGCATCCTGCATCGTATCTTTTAATTTCTTGCCGACATCCTCCAGAATCTTTTCGAACTCCTTTGCCTGTTTATCATCAAGACCCAGATTTTTCACTGTGTTTACATAAATCGGCCGCTCTGTAATCGAGCGTGACTTTTCGGATCTGATTTCTTTGATTTTCCCGGCTGGACGAAAACGAAGTGCAGCATTCGTTACTTTGAGAACCCCGTCCTGATATGCAACAATAATCGATACATTGGCGGTCATTCCGGGCCTCAGGAGACCGGATTTGTTGTCCACGTCAGCAATCACTTTGTAAGTTACGACATTTTGAATATTGGTGGGAGAATTTCTGATCTGCCGAACTTCGGCTTTGAATTTTTTATCCGTAAAGGCATCCACCGTAAACTCAACCTTCTGATACGGCTGAATCTGACCAACATCCGCCTCGCTTACATCTACCTCCAGTTGCATATGTTTCAGATCTTCGGCAATAGTGAAAAGAATCGGAGATTGGAGGGATGCCGCCACAGTCTGACCCACATCCACAGCCCGTTCAATAACAATGCCGTCAATCGGAGAACGGATGGTGCAATAATCCAGTTTAACGCTGGCTAGTTTTACGGCCGCCTCCCTTTCGACAATAAGGGCCCGGGCACCTTTTTCCTGTGCGATGACACGCTGCAACTGGGCCTGAGCTGCTTTTAAATTGGCTTGAGCCGCCTCCTCAGCTCCCCGGGCGGTGTCTCGCTTGGCCTGAATTTCATCGAAGGTGGATTGTGAAGCGGTTTTCTTCCCTGTTAATTTGGCAATCCGATCGAATTGCAAACTGGCCTCAAGGAATGATGCTTGGGCTGACCGAAGGCTGGCCCTGGCGCTGTCAACGCTTGCTTGAATGGCAATTACCTCTTTTTGTTTTTCCAAAAGCTGTGTCTGCGCCAAAAGGAGTTGTGCTCTGGCCTGATCCAGCTGCGCGTCGTACACGGCCGCATCGATACGGGCGACCATCTGGTTTTTTTGGACGATGGAATTATAAACAACATAAATTTCCTTAATGTTTCCAGATATCTGACTGCCGACTTTAACGGTGTTTATGGGGTTAACCGTCCCTGTGGATGACACAATTGCCTGGAGCTTGCCACGCTTGACATTAGCAGTTTTATATTCCGGCACGGCGATCGTTTTTCCACGAAACACAACAATCAGAACCACTGCCGCCACGATGATAAATAGGACAAACCCTATCCATATCCTCGATTTCTTCATTCCGCTTCCCTTTTTCATCTCAATGCCTATACCGGCATCCAATGATCCGCTGCATAAATTCTGAGGAAATATCACCTTTCCCCAAAATTGATATCATACTATAATTATATAAAGTCAAGGAGGTCGTAGCGTAACCCTCAAAAAGACTTTCCGATGGCTCTCACAGTTTTATCGGCTCAGGCAAAGGGAATTTTTTTCTGACAAGATGCCGAATGATTGTCTAGAGGGTGAAGGCTCCTCTGATTAGAGCGTTTTTAGGCCGGAGGGCTACAGAGAAGATACAGCCCCGGGAACCCCGTGCCTTAAGGACAGCTTTTGGAACATTTGCGCAAGCCCGACCCCCAGCGTGAAAACGGAGCCGATGTCGAGATTTTCGTCAGTTGCTTCGTCAAAAAAAACATTGAGACTGGACTCGAGACCGTCTTCCGGACACCAATAACATATCATGATAGGAACTTTGGGCAAGGGGTGCAGTACCACCGATATGTCGGATTCGAATTGTTTCTCCACCTGCTTTGCGTTGAGAAGTTGAACCATATCGTCAAACAAGTCGGTATAGGCGTCGGCCACTCTTTTCATGGGCTCTTCGCATCGTTTTTGAAAAAGAGAATATCGCTCCTTTCCGTCTTTCAGCTCCCGAAACGAAACCCAGCTTCCCAATACCGGACTTCCCTTACCATAAAGAACATAGTTGAAAAACGGGATGGCTACCCACGGATTGATATGGATATCCGTGAATAAATTTCCTTTCGTATCGACGCTGAAGGCTTTGCCAAGTATCTTGAGCGTCAGCTTACCACCGGACCACCGGGCACCCACTCTTTTGGCTGCCGCACCAAGGTCGATGTTGGCGATTTCCGCTTTTAGTTTTGTCAGGTATTCGTCCCGGCTCATTACGAAGGCATTCTGAAATTCTGATTCGCCCGAGAACCGTTCAATTGTTTCCCGATCCAGTCTGGGGCATTTGCTGAGCTTTCTCTGCCCCATGAACACCGCACCGGCAAATGCAAGGCATGTTTTTTCGCCGCATTCTCGGCAATTCGACTTGTCGAGCAGTTGAAAAATCTCCATGGCGTTTTTCGGTTGCGGCATGCAAGTTCTCCCCTTCCGCAGTTCTCATCTTTAGTCTTTAGCGCGCATCGCTTAAATTATTTTTAAAATTTTTTGGCTGCTTCCAGGAGTAGTTCTTTAACCGGTTCACGAAACCAGCAATCCAAAAACTGTTGTTTGCTTGATTCACGTTCTTTTTCAAATTTCAAAGCATTCTCGCGAACCCGGTTCCCCTTGATCAAACTAAAAGCCGGTTGGGAAAGGACCGCCAGCTCCGAAATTTTAACAAGCGCCCGCTCTTCAAGTTTATTTTCTGTAAAGATCTCATCAACCAGGCCGATGTTTAGGGCGGCTTCCGGCTCAATCAACTGACCACGGTAGACGATTTCATTTGCAGCGCGATCGCTTACGATTTGACGTAACAACAAGTCGGGCAGACACGGCACCGGCACACCAATATTAATTTCATTCAGCCCCATAAACTTCCTGCCGGAAGCTACAAAGCGATAATCACAGGCTAAGGCCAGAATCGTTCCCCCGGCCACGGCATGGCCGCCAATCGCACAAACGGTAGGAATAGGCAGCGTATATAAGTCCAGCACAACCTGATCAAACTTGTCCAGGAATTCGCTCATGCCATTTTGATCCAGTTTCAGCAGCATCGGCAAATCAAATCCGATACAAAAAAATTTTGTTCCCCCTGCCAGGACCATTCCCCTGGATTCATTTTTAACCTGATGAACTGCCTGAGAAAGATCTTCCACCAAATTTTGGTTGATGGCATTGATTACCCCATTGTTCAGCCGAACGATGGCAACATGCTCTCGACTCTCAATGATCACCTTTGACATCTTCACCTCCTCAATCAATGACCTCTCCCACCGGACGAGGTATGCCCCAAACCCCGTAAAGGGGCGAGTGAAAAGTTTGGGTTGCGTTTAAATAATGAACACCCGCCTGTCATGCAAAGTTCCGTGAGATAGAATACTATAGCGATTCTTAAAATAATGTTCCGAAACAAAGCACCATGAAGAGGTCCGGGCAGGGGGAACAAAATTTTTGTCGCCAATATGCAGAATCACCGCCCCCTTGGCTTGGAAATGGCCACTTCTTATCGGGCTGTTGCCCAAATATTTTTTGAGCGGTCATTAAAACGTTTTTGGATTATAAATCTTAGCGCAGCGGAAGAAAAGCGCTTTGAACCTGTTTGAGTCCCGCGCTCAAGCGGGACGAGTTTTCAAAGCGCCTGG
>CP070652.1:4402344-4412931 GCA_020354645.1 Deltaproteobacteria bacterium | reverse complement strand
TTTTTTAGGTATTCTTATCGAACACTTTGCCGGCAAATTTCCGTTATGGATGGCACCGATTCAGCTGGGATTACTGGCCATTAATGATGAACTCGTGCCGTATGCCAATGAAATCAGGCAAGTGTTTGAAAGCGCCGGTCTGCGTACGGAGGTTGACGGTCGTGCCGAAAGCCTCAACAAAAAAATTCGGGATGCTCAGCTCCAGCAAATTCCGCTGATACTTACTGTGGGCGGTAAAGAAAAGCAAACCGGGACTGTGTCTGTACGAACCCTTGACGGAAAGGTGAAATACGGTATCACGCAGCAGGATTTTTTAAACGCCGTGCTTTCTCACGTTTCACAAAGAAAACTGGCACTGGATATCTTTGAAAGCTAGTCGTGTCCTAAAAAAAAGCTTACAATTCAACCATTCACAATATTCATCGATAAAAACGTGACGGCAAAATATATTCAGCTACTGTATTACTGGCTTCCCCTCATAGCTTACTGCTTAATGATTTTTGTTCAGTCTGCCTATCCCTCTCCAGATATTATTCCACAGCGGCCATTGATCGACAAACTTCTTCATTTTCTGGCGTATGCCCTAATGGGAATACTTTTTTTTCGAGCCTACCGGACGCTGCCAATACAAAAAAATTATAATTTGTTGATATTAATCAGCATGTTATCTGCGATCCTGTATGGTGTCAGTGATGAAATTCACCAGCATTTTATTCCTTGGAGACATGCAGATCTGATGGATGCCCTTGCAGATGCACTCGGAAGCGTTTTCGGCGTATTTCTGTATGCGGCGCTCAACAAAAAAATCGGATTCAAAACCCTGTAATTTGGTTAAATGATCAAGTCCATTATTGGTTGTCTTGCCTTTCCTTATCCATTACGAGTAACTCGGCTTTAACCGCGGACACTTTGTATTCCGGTATCTTTGCGAATGGATCGAGGGCCGGGTTGGTCAGTATGTTAGCTGGTGCCTCAGACCAGTGGAAAGCCATGTAGGCCACACCGGGTGAAGCTTTGTCAGTAATGTGGGCCCGCGTCTTTATTCTACCCCGCGCTGAAGACACCGCAACAATGTCGCCATCCGTGATACCGAGCTTCAGGGCGTCATCCGGATGGATGTCAATCATTCCGTTGGGCTGCAATGCATCCAGTACATCAGACCGGCGGCTCATGCTGCCCGTGTGCCAGTGCTCAAGCATCCGTCCGGTTGTCAAAATGAGAGGAAATTCTTCGGATGTTGATTCGGCGGGAGATTTGTATTCCACAGCATGAAACTTGCCTTTTCCCCGGGTAAACAAATCCTTGTGAAGAAAAGGAGTTCCCGGATGATCCCGGTTCGGACAGGGCCACTGCAATCCACCCGTATCCAGCCGGTTATGACTGATTCCGCCATAAGACGGTGTAAGCGAGGCAATTTCATCCATTATTTCAGCTGTGCTCTTAAAGCCAAAGGTGTGCCCCAAACGCTCAGCCAGCATATTGATGATCTCCCAATCAGACTTTGCTTCAGCGGGAGGGTCAATAGCCTTTCTGAGCTTTTGTATCCGTCGCTCGGTGTTGGTATAGGTGCCATCTTTTTCCGCAAATACAGCCGCCGGCAATATCACGTCGGCCATGAGGGACGTTTCGGTCGGAAAGATATCCTGCACGACCAGAAACGCCAACCTTTCCATGGCTTTCCGGGCATGATTTAAATGGGGTTCGCTCATCAAGGGATTCTCGCCCACCACAAACATTGCTTTGATTCTACCCTCGTGCATGGCATCCGTCATCATTGTGGTGGTTAAGCCGGGTTTAGCGCTCAGTTTGCAACCCCATGCCGATTCAAATTTTTTCTGTATTTCCGAATTGTCCACGTTCTGATAACCCGGATAAACATTGGGAAGCGCTCCCATATCACAGGCTCCCTGGACGTTATTCTGACCTCTCAGAGGGCTCAAACCGGTACCTTCTCGCCCGATATTGCCGGTTAGCATGACAATATTTGCCAAACTCTTTACGTTATCCGTACCGGTTATATGCTGGGTAATGCCCATACTGTAAGTTACAATTGCGCTGTCTGCTTCAGCAAAAAGACGGGCGGCTGCGTTTATTTCATCTTGCGGTACGCCGGTGATCTCCGTTGCCCGCTCGGTATCATAATTATTCACCGTCTTAACCAGCTCATCATAGCCTTCAGTTCGCTTGTCTATAAATTCCTGGTCCTGCAGATTTTCTTTAATAATCACATTCATCATGGCATTGATCAATGCCACGTCAGTTCCCGGTTTATGGCGTAAATGAATGTCGGCCACTCTTGCCAGTTCAATGTTGCGCGGATCAGCAACGATCAGCTTTGTTTCCTTAAATTTCACGGCCTGTCGTATGAATCGCCCGATGATAGGATGACACTCGGTCGTATTCGAACCGATCACGAACAGCAGGTCCGCTTTGTCAAAATCGCTAATGGAGTTGGTCATTGCACCGCTTCCGAACGCTTGGACCAGACCGGCCACCGTAGGGGAATGTCACAGTCGTGCGCAATGGTCTATGTTGTTGGTGCCGATCACCGCTCGAGCAAACTTCTGCACCACGTAGTTTTCCTCGTTGGTAAACTTGGCGGAACTCAATACGCCGATGGAATCCGGACCCTCTTTTTCCTTGCACGCCGCCAGGTTGTCCGCCACCAATTCAAGGGCTTCTTCCCATGTTGCTTCACGGAAAAAATCTCGATAGTTGCTTCTGTCAATCTTAACATCTCTGCCCACGTCTTTTTTTCTGATAAGCGGACGGGTTAGCCGTTCAGGATGCTTGACAAAGTCGAAACCGAAGCGCCCCTTTACACAAAGCCCTCCCTTGTTAACCGGGCTTTTCTTATCGCCTTTTATATTTACGATTTGATTGTCGCGAATACCCAGATACAGTGAGCAACCGACGCCGCAGTAAGGACAAACGGTTTTGACGCTCCGATCGCCTTTCATTTCGTTTTTGGGGGCCAATGCACCTGTCGGGCATCTGTCAACGCAATCGCCGCATGATCGGCAATTGGCTTCAATCCATGACTTGTCACCGAAGGTGCTGATTTTTGCATCGTATCCGCGGTAAGACAAATCAATAACGGCTGCGCATGTTACCTCGTGGCAGGCCCTTACACACTTGGCACAGAGTATGCACTTGTTGGGATCGAAATCGAAAGCCGGGTGCCTTCTGTCCACGGGAAGTACTTGGGTGCTTTTTCGTAACCGATCGCAATGTTCTTGATCCACGCCTAAATAGCTTGCAAAATGCTGCAACCGGCAATCCTGATTTTTGGCACAGGTCAGACAATCCGCCGGATGGTTTGCGACAATAAGTTCCATCGTAATTCGACGTGATTTTTTTACGTTGGCAGTATTGGTTTGGATGATCATACCTTCCCTGGCGAGGGTAGTACAGGACGGCACCAGACCCCGCATGCCCTCTATCTCGACAACACACAGCCGGCAGGCGCCGTAAGGTCTCAGGTCCGGATCATGGCAAAGGGTTGGAATAATGATCCCTGAAGCCAGTGCGGCTTCCAGCACGGTAGCGCCATCTCGAGTTTCAATTTCTCTACCATCAATTGTCAGCGTGATAGTGGTTGAAACTTCTTCTGCGGAAGCGTCATCAGTTTTTATCATGGAGTTCCTCCTCAGTTGTAATTACCGATTCAAAATCACGATATTGGAAGTCATTGTGCGTTAACCCGGACATTTCAATAGTTCTTTGGGCTAGAAGTGGTTTCAAAACCTCTTTTTGAGCCATTTTGCGATCTTTTGTTTCAAGGCGCTTGCGAAATGGAACGCGTGTCCCGCCGGAGTCTGATCAGACGAAGGCGGATAAAATCTTGAACTGTTTGAGGGCGTTCGCCCGAATTTTCAAGATTTAGTGAAGCAAGCTTAGCACTTTTCAATCCGCCAAAGATCTATGGCGGATAAAAAGGCGCAAACCGGTGAAAAAGGGGGGTTTTAAAACTGCTTCTAGTCTTCCTCCAGGTCACATCTCAAACACCTGTTTGCCTCTTCAATAGCTTGCTTTGGGGTTAACCCGAGTTCCACCTGAGAAAAATCCTTAAATCGTTTTTTCATGGAAAGCCGTGGCATCTCTGGGCGACGCTTTTCCTCTTCTTCTTCCATTTCGATCATTTCCGGTTTCTCCTCAGGCGGTGCAAGTGTCTCAGTTATTATTCCTTCCCCCCCGAGATATTTGTCGATGGCAATTGCTGCCCGCTTGCCAGCAGCAATTGCCTCAATTACTGAAGCCGGTCCACTTACTACATCCCCGCCTGCAAACACACCCTCAATTTCAGTTCTAAGGGTATAGGGGTCGACATGCAGAACCCCCTTTTTTTCAACCGCCAGCCCGATCTTCTCTGAAATCTCCGGAACCTGACCGATTGCTGATATTACAACATCGAAATCCCTTTCAAATTCACTGCCGGTAATAGGCACCGGACGTCTTCTGCCGCTGGAATCCATCTCCCCCAACTTCATACGCAAGCATTTCATTCGAAGGTGTCCATTATCACGATGTATTTCCTTAGGGGCAATGAGGAATTCTATTTTTACACCTTCGTTCAGGGCCTCCTTAATTTCCTCTTTGGCAGCCGGCATCTCCTCCCGGGTACGGCGATAGAGGATGGTTGATTCGTTTGCACCGATTCTCAGGGCTGTGCGGGAAGCATCGATAGCGGCGTTGCCTCCGCCGATAACCGCCACTTTATCTCCAAGTTTTAATTTTTTGCCCAAACTTACCTCGCGTAGAAGATTCACGCAATCAATAACACCCTGGCAGTCTTCTCCCGGTATTCTAATTTTAATACCGGTATGTGCCCCCATTGAGAGAAATATGGCATCATATTCATCACGGAGTGATTCAAGGGATTCTATTCTTGTATTTGTTATTATCTCCACGCCCACACCCTTTATAAGATCGATTTCGGCGTCGAGTATATCATCAGGTAATCTGTATCTTGGAATGCCGACGCGCATCATGCCTCCGGCTTTCGGTAAGGCTTCAAAAACCGTAACTGCATGACCACCACGCTTCGCGAGATAGTATGCCGCTGTGAGTCCTGCAGGACCCGAACCTACAACGGCAACATTCTTTCCCGAGGACTGAGCAGTCTCCTGGTCGTTTACAGCAAAATTTTTTGCATGATCGGCCGCAAAGCGTTTCAATTCCTTTATCGCAATCGGTTCATCTATCAATCCGCGGCGACATTTCGTCTCACAGGGATGAAAGCATACATAGCCGCAAACTGCCGGAAAGGGAATACTTTCACGGATAACCGCTAAAGCCTCATCGTATTTCTTATTGGCTATCAATCTGATGTAACGTGGTGCATCTACTCCGGCCGGACAGGTGTGGCTGCAGGGTGCCTCAACCAGTCCTTTGCACGCAACCGCCGAACAATGATGCCTCATAATGTGGGATTCATATTCATCTCTAAAATAGCGGATTGTCGAAAGCACCGGATTAGGAGATGTTTGGCCAAGGCCACATAGGGATCCTGCTTTAACATTCTCACTTAACTCTATCAGCAGATCAATGTCCTCGGGTTTTCCTCTGCCGTTGGTAATATCCTCTAGGATATCCAGTAGCTGCTTATTTCCCCAGCGGCACGGGATGCACTTGCCACAGGATTCCATCATCGTGAAGGAAAGGAAATACTTTGCGACGTCGACCATACAGGTATCTTCATCCAATACTACCATTCCGCCGGATCCCATAATGGAACCTGCCTTGGCCAGGGTTTCGAAATCAACCGGAGAATCCAGAAAGTTGGCAGGCAAACAACCGCCGGAGGGCCCGCCGGTCTGGACGGCCTTAAATTTTTTACCGCCCAGGATTCCGCCGCCGATATCAAAGATGATTTCACGCAGGGTTGTACCCATCGGAACCTCAACCAACCCGCTGTTTGCAACCTTACCGGTCAAGGCAAAAACAGCTGTTCCCTTACTGTTTTCATTGCCAATACTGGCATACCATTCTGCCCCCTCTTTGATAATAACCGGTATGCTGGAGAGAGTTTTAACATTGTTGATATTGCTGGGTTTTCCCCATAAACCCGACTGGGCGGGGAATGGGGGACGAGGACGGGGCATCCCTCGTTTACCCTCTATCGAAGCCATCAGGGCGGTCTCTTCACCACAGACAAAGGCGCCCGCTCCCTCCTTTATCTTTATTTTTAAACTAAAATCTGAATTTAAAATATTTTCTCCAAGAAACCCTCCTTCCTCGGCCTGCTTGAGGGCGATGCGCATCCTTTTGACAGCCAGAGGATATTCGGCCCGGCAATAGATATAGCCTTGATTGGCCCCGATTGCATATGCAGCGATGATCATTCCTTCAATGACGGTGTGGGGATCACCCTCCATGGTACTTCTATCCATGAAGGCTCCGGGATCGCCCTCATCGGCGTTGCATATGAGATATTTATCATTGCCGGGAGCGCTCTTGCAGAATTCCCATTTTACGCCGGTCGGAAAACCGGCACCCCCGCGACCCCTTATTCCGGAGCGTTTTATCTCATCGATAACCGCTTCCGGAGACATCTGAGACAACACCTTTTTTAAAGCTTCATAACCACCCGTTGCAATGTATTCAGTTATATTTTCCGGGTTGATATGGCCGCAATTTCGAAGAATCAGGCGCTTCTGCCTTTTGTAGAAATTGATCTCTTTATATTTAGGTATGGCCTCGTTGGTTACCGGATCTTTATAAAAAAGGCTTTCAACGGGTTTTCCGTCTTTAAGGTGTGAATGAACAATATCCTTTGCATCTTCTATCTTAACATGAGTATAGAAAATCCCTTCAGGTTCGATAACGGCTATTGGACCCTGTTCACAAAAACCATGACAGCCCGTAAAACTTACCTTGACGTTAGTAAGCCCCGCTTGTTCCACTTCACTTTCAATCTCACGCCGAACCTTCTCAGAGTTGGATGATTCGCAGCCCGTACCCTGGCAAATAAGGACAACATGCCCATTTCCAGAGCTACTTCTCTCCTCTTCCATCATTGTTCCTCTCCTTCATCCTCAAGCTTAAATATCTCAGCGGCTTTCTTTTTTGTCATCTGGCCGAAGGTATCATCGTTTATCCTCATCGTCGGGGCCAGCGCACAGGCCCCGATACAGGCCACGGTCTCAAGGTAGTATTCCAGGTCCGGCGTGCTCTCACCGGGGTTAACCCCCAGTTGTTTTTCAACTTCTCTGAGTATCCTCGCTCCTCCTCGCACATGACAGGCCGTACCCCGACAAACCCGAACCACGTTTCGTCCGGTTGGAACGAGTTTAAAGAATGCGTAAAATGTAGCCACGCCAAAAACAGAGCTCTCAGGAACTTTAAGAAAATCTGCGATCTGCTTCATCGACGGTTGGGGTAAATAGCCAAATTTTTCTTGAACCGCCTGCAATATGGGTATCAACTCGTCATTTACCCCTTTATACGCTGCCAGAATATCATCCACCTGATAATCGATGTCTTGCGCCAATTGCTGATTGTCTGAAACCTTCCCCTGATTTCTGAGAGGATCTCCCATTTTACACCTCATTTTTTAGTGGATTTATTTATCAGTCCTGTGCTGCAAATCTGTACCAGAAAAAAAACTTATTAAGACCCCGTGAAGCAAAAAGCCGTAAGGGTGTGTTAACTTTAAAATCCCAACGGTCAGAAAAAAAGTTAAATATCGAAGGGTGGTCGGGTTGTCAATCGTTATTTTAGATGCAACATTTCGAAATACCGGCAATTTATAATCCATCTCTCCTGTCGGCCCGACGTTGCATTTTATAATACACTTGAGTATTAATAATATCTTTAGTATCTGAACAGAATAAAAAGCTTTAAACCGGAAATGGGGTGAAGAAAAGATGACTGACATCAGCCAAGAACAGCGAATGATTCTTTCAACGGTGCGCAAGATTGCCCGTGAGGTGATCAAACCCAGGGCGGCTGAGATTGATGAAAGCCAGGAATTTCCGTGGGACATTGTAAAAGTATTTACCGAAAACGGCATCTTAACACCGCTTTTGCCCGAGAAATATGGGGGTATTGGGGCGAGTTATCTGCTCTTTTCCAAGATCATCGAAGAAATTTCAAAAGTATGTGCATCCTCGGCCCTGATCCTGATTGCCCAGGCCGACGGGATGTTGCCGATTCTCTATGGGGAAAGTGAGGCGCTCAAAGAAAAATACTTGCCCGGCCTGACCAAAGGAAAGCTTGCGGCATTTGCCGCAACGGAACCCGGTGCGGGCTCGGATATTCTTTCCATGAGAACCCGCACCGGACAGAAAGATGTTTATGTAATAAACGGCCAGAAATGTTTTATTACGAATGGCAGTGTCGCTGATGTGATTAGTCTATATGCCTATACAGACCCGGATAAAGGGGCTAAGGGAATTTCTGCGTTTGTGGTGGAAAAGGGATCAACGGGGCTGAAGTATGGAAGAGACGAGAACAAGATGGGGATGAGAGGTTCCATCAATTCCGAATTGTTTTTTGAAGATCTGACCGTGCCGGCCGAGAACCGGATCGGTGAGGAAGGCGAGGGGATCGGCAACTTGATGGCAACCCTGAATACCAGTCGTCTGTTCGCGGCTGCCCAGGCTGTCGGGTTGGCCCAGGGGGCTATCAACGAAGCCGTTGAGTATGCCAAAAAACGGGTCCAGTTTGGTCAACCCATTTCAAAGATTCAGGCCATTCAGTTCATGATGGCGGATATGGTGGCAAGCATGGAATCAGCCCGCCTTTTGACATACCAGGCCGCCCGCTACATCGACGAAAAGAAATATAGCCTGATTCCAAAATTTTGCGCGATGGCGAAATTTACCGCCTCGGATCTGGCCATGAAGGTTACGACCGATGCGGTTCAGGTGATGGGGGGATATGGTTATATGAAGGATTATCCGGTGGAAAGAATGATGCGGGACGCCAAACTCATTCAAATCTATACCGGAACCAACCAGATTATGCGGTTGGTCACTGCCCGTGAAATATTTAAAGAATGAAAAACAATCCCAAATAAAAAACCCGGCCTCTGGAAGCCGGTTTTTTATTTTTTGATATAGCCTCTCAAAGTGGTTTTAAAACCACTTTTAGTCTACTTTCGGTCTAGGCAGCACCCCCGCGCGCTCGGCGATCTCGGGAACCTTGTGTTCCCACTCAATGGCCATCAGATGAACACCGGCCACTCCTTTCATCTCCTTGAACTCTTCGATTTGTTCACAAGCAATTTTGATGCCTTCTTCAGCCACTTTACCTTTTTCGGCCCCTTGAAGTCTTTCGATAATTTCATCGGGCACATCCATTCCGGGAACTTTGCTTTTCATGTATTTGGCCATACCGACGCTTTTCATAGGCGTCACACCGGCCAGAATATAGGCCTTTTCGGTGAGTCCCATGTCGTTGGCTTGTTTGATCCATTCGCGGAATTTTTCCATGTTGTATATACATTGGGTCTGGATGAAATCGACACCGGCATTAATCTTCTTGGCCAGACGATGGACTCGCCATTCAAAGGGGTCGGCAAACGGGTTGGCTGCTGCACCGATAAAAATTTTGGGCGGTTCATCCAAGTCGGCACCGCTCAGAAACTTTCCGTCATCGCGCATCCGTTTGACCATGTTGATCAATTGCATGGAATCGATGTCGAAAACCCCCTTGGCCTGGGGATGGTCACCGAATTTCTGATGATCACCCGAAAGACACAGCATGTTACGGATTCCATGCGCATAAGCGCCCAAAATATCGGCCTGCATGGCCAATCGGTTGCGGTCCCGGCAGACCATCTGGAAATTAGGCTCCAGGCCTTCCTGGATCAATATAAGACAAGCAGCCCAGCTGGCCATGCGAACCACAGCGGTTTGGTTGTCCGTGATGTTGACCGCATCCACATTGCCTTTCAGGTGGGCAGCTTTTTCCTTTACTTCTTCGGCATTGGCGCCGCGCGGCGGCCCCAGTTCACCCGTAAATGCAAAATGTCTGGCATTTAAAATTTTCTCGAGATTGCTTCCTGATTTCAAACCGTTTTGCTCTGTGCTCATAACAATCCCCTTTATCGATACGATTCACTCTCCAGTATTTCTGGTAAGGACAATTCGTCAAAATGGTTTTAAAAGGACTAGTTGTCTTGCGCTTTTTCGGTTTTTTCATAGCCGGGCTGGATGAGTGTCCGAGGCACTTGGTCATTCCAGTCGACGGCCTCGGTAATGTCCATGATTAAATCCAGCCGGCCCTGTTGCGACAGCCGCTCATGTATCTTATACCAAGCGCAAGGTTGGTCCGGGTCTATCTCGCAGCTGCCTTTATTGGTGCCGCCGCAAGGTCCATTATAGAGCCCCTTGGCGCACATGGTCACTGGACAGATGCCGCCGGTCATTGCCAGAACACATCGTCCGCATGACTTGCATCGTTCTTCATACCACCCCACCGCCTGGTTTACCGCCAGACCGGTGGTGTCCACCCCCGGAAATACAGGTTTGTGGGGAAATCTCTCGGCCAGAAACTGAATGCCGACACCGCACGCCATGGAAATAATTGATTCATAGTCATCGACCATCGAATACAGTTCCGCCAAAAATTCCCGGTCAC
>CP070652.1:4389433-4402244 GCA_020354645.1 Deltaproteobacteria bacterium | reverse complement strand
CCCGGATACAGGCACTCGCCGAAGACCTGGGCGCGGTGGCCCATCATATTTTCCTCCTTGTTCCTACCGGAAGGGGTAAGTACATCGTGGAACAAGAAATATCGGCCCTCCAATATGAAGAAACCCTCAATTGGTTTTACGATCAGAAAGACCGGGTTTCGCTGCAGCTCAAAGCCACCTGCGCCCCTCACTACTACAGGATACTGAGACAACGGGCCCATCAGGAAGGCAAGAAGGTTACTTTTCAAACTCACGGCCTGGATGCCGTGACCCGCGGGTGTCTTGGCGGAATTGGTTTTTGCTTTATATCCCACACCGGTGATGTCCAACCCTGCGGTTATCTGGATGTAAATTGCGGCAATGTGAAAGATACCCGATTCTCCCAAATTTGGCATGAATCAAAAGTGTTCAACACACTCAGGAATTATGCTAAATTGGAGGGAAAGTGCGGTATATGTGAATATCGTAAAGTATGCGGCGGGTGTCGTGCCAGGGCCTATGAGGCAACCGGTGATTACATGGCCGAAGAACCACTTTGCCTGTATCAACCGAAGAGCAAATGAATTTTCTGATAACGTCGGTCTTCGTATACAATTCGAAATGATGTATAGTCCCTGTAAGATAGGACAACGACTGTTACAGCCGAAGCTGGTTATCTTTTCAAAACGTGGATAGCCCGCGGAACCGTAACTTTAACCTTGTCATTTCTGCTGAATTTTTCAGAGCCCATGGGGTTGTAGTGATCAACCACCATTTCCTTGTCTCCGAATTTCACCGTATATTTGGCGAGGCTGCCGGCATACATCTGACTCTCCACCGTGCCATGGAAAGTATTCGATCGCTCGGTTCCGTGAGACGGTGAAAGCGAAACGGTTTCCGGCCGGATGACCAATAAGACCTCATCTCTCACCTTTATGTCCTTTTGATCACGTTCCAATTCGAGTTTGCCGTACTCGGTTATGACGTAAGGCGTATTTGTCTCCTCGTCTATGGCATCGACGGTTCCTGCTATAAAATTGACGTGGCCAACAAAGCCGGCTTTTGTAAGTCCATTGATAAATAAAATTCATTTATATAAGTCAATCTAATGAAGCTCCCCGCCGCAAGCGGCGGGGTATCTGGTGGGATTGCGTCGTAGTCTACCCGTCTTCGCTCTTGCGAGCTTCGACGCGGTTCGCCCCGCCATTCATCCCTGCAGCAAGCTGCAGGGTATTCTGGCGAAGACGAATAAATATTATGTTGTAAATAATATATTGTTATACTGAAATTGTTCATAATCAAAATTTATCCAAAATTCAGAAAAGTATGAAATATCAAGTTCAGGCGTTACCGTTATAACCCGTAGCATGCATGCGTTGAGGCACCTCGGCAACAAATTGCTGTATCGGTCTCTCCGGCTACAATATTCGTGGTTTTGACATTTTGCTTGACAAATATACGCTAACGCATATACCTGGAAACAAAAGTTTTTTAGTTACAGTGCAACACATTTTTCAAGGCCGAATTGCGCCACCAGGCACAAAAAAAAGGAGGAGAAATTATGAAAAAACTGAGTGTATCAATCAGTAGTGTATTGGTATCATTGTTTTTGTTGCTGGGAATTGCAGCGGCAAAGGACACCGTTGTTGTTTATACTTCATTGGAAAATGAAGAAGTGGTGGAGTATCTTGAGTTTGCAAAGAAAGAGCTTCCGGACCTCGATATCCAGGCCATCCGGTTGTCAACCGGTGAACTGGGGGCCAGGATGCTGGCGGAACGAGATAATCCCCAGGCGGACTGCATCTGGGGATGGGCTGTCACGAATACCTCGGAATTTGTCCCCAAGGGGATGCTTGAACCGTATAATCCGAAAGGTTGGGAAAAAATCCCTGCTAATTTTAAGGACCCTAAAGGTTATTGGACGGCAATTGATTTGTACGCAGCGGCTTTTGTCGGCAATTCAGACGTTTTGAAAAAGAGCAATCTTCCAATGGCAAAAGGATGGAACGACCTTCTGAACCCCGCATACAAGGGTAAACTGATCATGCCAAACCCCGCCAGCTCAGGCACCGGTTTTCTGCAGGTGGCAAGCCTTCTGGTAATGCTGGACCCGGATTATAAAAATAAACCGGTTGAAGACAATAAAGCATGGGATTTTCTTAAAAAGCTGGATGAAAACATGGGCCAGTATATCAAGAGCGGTTCAAAACCGGCAAAACTGACCGCCGCCGGTGAATATGCCATTGGCGCATCTTTTGCTTTTGTATATTCTTCCCTAAAAAAGAAGGGATTTCCGGTGGTTATGGCGATGCCCGCAGAGGGTGCCGGATTTGAGCTTGAAGTGAATTCATTGTTGAAAGGTGCAAAACATGAAAAGGCCGCCAAGAAATTTTTAGACTGGGCCATCAGTGAAAGCGCCATGAATCAATATGCAAAGTTTAAATTGGGTGTAACGTATCCGGGGGTCAAGGGACCGAAGGATCTGCCCGCTTTGGATACAATCAAATTGGCACCCATGGACTTCCCGTGGCAATCAGAAAATCGCGCCAAGATACTTGAGGTATGGCAGGGTCACTTCCTTAAGTAGAAAGCTAAGCGGTTTAAATACGAATGAAAAAACTTCATAAACCTTCTTTATTGGGGTTTATGAAGTTTTTTCCATTTTAATGTCACCAATCAAATTCTTTAAAATTAATCGATTTTTAATCCCGCTTTTTTCGGCCTGCTCAAGTTTAGGATCCTGAAGATTATTAAAGGAACTTTGAAAGGAGATTCTATGGAGGCTACGTCTAAAAGGCTGGTTTTAGAAAATATCAGCAAACATTTCGGCTCCTTGGTGGCGGTCAAAGATGTCAATCTTGTGATTGACCCCGGTGAGTTCATCTGTTTCTTAGGACCGAGCGGATGCGGCAAAACCACCCTTTTGAGAATAATTACCGGATTTGAGCAGCAGACAACCGGAAATGTCCTTTACGATAGGAAAGTAATCAATGATGTTATACCGCAAAAAAGGGACTTTGGAATTGTATTTCAATCTTATGCCCTGTTTCCGAATATGACGGTTCATCAGAACATTGCCTTTGGTTTAAAGATGCGGAAAATGCCGCCAAAATTAATCAATGAGAGAGTCGGTGAAATTTTGCAGCTCGTAGGGCTTACCGAATGGGCAACCCATTATCCTTCACAGTTGAGCGGCGGGCAGCAGCAACGGGTGGCGTTGGGCAGAGCGATTGCTATCAAACCGAATGTTCTGCTGCTGGATGAACCGTTGAGTGCCCTTGATGCAAAAATTCGGGTGCGTCTGAGAACAGTAATCAAAAAGCTTCAGGAAGAACTCGGGGTTACCATGATCTACGTGACCCACGATCAGGAAGAAGCGCTTGCGCTGGCAGACCGGGTTGCCATTATGCGAGATGGCGAAATCCGCCAAATCGGCTCTCCTTTTGAGGTGTATAAAAAACCCAGAACCAGTTTTATTGCAGAATTCGTGGGCACCTCCAATTTTGTAACGGGTATAAAAAAGGATGGGAAAGTTAAATTCGGCCAACTGACATTCACTGTTTCAAACCTCGAAAAAATTGACACCGAAACGGTATATCTCGCGATCCGCCCGGAAAATATTGAAGTTGTGGACGTGACCATATCTTCTGAAAAATGCGTGTCCTCCAACGTTGTCGAAGTTCTGGCGGAGGTAATTAATTTCCTCGGCGCTGTTGTAAGAGTTGTTTTCATTCTGGAGGGAGAAGAAATGATCGTAGACCTTCCGGAAAAAGCATATGAAAAAATGAGCTTGAAAAGGCGGGATACAATGAAACTCTATTTTCCACCGGATGCGTTCCATATTTATTCTGAGTTGTTCAGGAAACTAATTTAGAGGTTTCTGATATGAATATTACCCAAACAGCTGATGCCATCACAAAGGAATATCAAATTCCAACCGCCAGAATGGAAATTGATAAATTTATCGTTCCGACGGTAACCGTTTTTATCGGATTGATCCTTTGCTTTTTTATGCTTTTCCCCATATCAGCGATCCTCAAGTTGAGTTTTTTCAAAGGCGGCGAGTTCGCCTTGGCAAATTTCACCTTTGCTAATTTTCAAAAATATTTCACCACGTCGTACACATTAAATGCGCTCTGGCATAGCCTCTATGTATCATTTGCCACAACGATCATCGTTACCGTCGTCATCTTCTTTTATGCCTATGCCATGACCCGAACAACGATTGCCGGCAAGACCTTTTTCAGAAACGTGATCATGATGCCTCTGGTGGCTCCCTCCATCGTTCAGGCCCTGGCGTTGATATATCTTTTTGGCCGCAACGGATTGATTACGGCGCATCTTTTGAAAACCGACTGGAACATCTATGGAGCAACCGGTATCATCGTCTCAGAAGTACTCTATTGTCTGCCCCACGCTTTTGTTATTTTGTACACCACCCTTTCTGCGGTGGACATCCGGCTTGATGAAGCCGCCGAGAGTTTGGGTGCAACCCCCTTCAAGGTGTTTACCCGTATAACGGTCCCTTCCGCAAAATATGGTATTTTCAGCGCAGCAGCGTTAACCTTCAATCTGACGATTACGGATTTCGGTAATCCCGTTGTTATCGGTGCAGATTATAATGTTCTGGCGACCGAAATTTATGCCCAGGTCACAAATCTCTATCGCTTTGATCTCGGGGCCACCATCAGCATTATTCTGCTCGTTCCCTCAATCATGGCGTTTATGTTAAATTATTATATCTCCCGCAAGACGTTCTCCATGATCAGTGGTGCCGCCAGACCGGTCATACCTCCATCCAGGCCATTGAAAAAGATATCCTACACGATTTATTGCAGCGTGGTAACTTTCGCAATCTTTTTGGTATTTGCCACCGTAATTATCGGCTCTTTTGTAAAAATATGGCCCTATGACTGGTCTTTAACATTTCAGCATTACAAGTTCCCCTCCATCGGGGGGTATTCCGCTATTTGGACCAGTGTCTGGGTTTCCCTGATTGTCGGAATCAGCGGTGCATTTATTACGTTAGTTGCCGGTTATGTGATGGAAACCCGCAAGCCTTTCTTCAAGCAGGGTATTTATCTTTTGTCGGTGATGCCGGCGGCGATTCCCGGCCTGGTAATGGGACTCGGATATATTCTGGCATTTAACAAACCCTATTATATCTTTTACGGCACGCCCTGGATAATTGTCATCAATATCGTCATTTGTAATTTTACCCTGGGCATTTTATCCAGTATTTCCAACTTGAGAAATATTGATCCGTCCATCGAAGAGGCTTCCATTAGTTTAGGGGGGGATACCTTCAGAACATTTTTTAAAATCATCTTTCCGCTTTCCAGGGTCGCTTTTTTCCAAAACTTTGTGTATTTTTTCATGCGCTCCATGACTACCATCAGCGCAGTGATTTTCCTGGTCTCCGCGACAGTGCATCTGGCCGCGATAGAAATTATCATGCTGGATAACGATGGCTGGACGGCAAGCGCCAATGCAATGTGCACCTGTATTATTGTTATTGTGTTGATTATGCTCGGGATTTTACAAATTGTTGCGAAAAAGACCGGCAGGCGCCCGGCAGGATTGCTGGCGGAAGTATAATTGATGTTTTAGTAAAAAGTTAAAACCAGTATGCCTTCAAGGGATGCCCTTTCTTCTCTGAACGTCATTGGTGGAGTCCCTTAGCATTTTCCATGATTTGGCAATGGGGGCAGGAATGCCCCCATTGCCAAATCATAGGAAAAACAATGGACGGAGACACCAAAGTGAGGAGAATAAGGGGCATCCCCTGAAGGCATACAAAAAACGGTTTTTTACGAATCTCCGACATACACCCTGGGCACGCGTCGGGACACCCCGCAAGTCACCTCATAAGGAATGGTGCCGATTTTCTCAGCGACTTCAGAAACTTCAATGGTCCCCTGAGCAGATTCACCCCACAAGATAACCTCATCCCCTGTCTTGATGGGGTCATCACCGACATGCACCATGGTCTGATCCATGCTAATGGTACCCACCATCGGATAACGTTTGCCTTGAATCAAAACTTCTCCCTGATTGGTGAGTTTGCGGTTCAACCCATCGGCATACCCCAACGGCAAGACCGCAATTTTGGTTGCCCGGGGGGTAACCCAGCGTCTGCCGTAACTGATCGGAAATCCCGCCGGTAACGACCTAACATGTGAGACGTAGGTTTTGAGCGTCATTACCTGTTTGAGCGTTATCGATTGAGTAATTTCGGAGGACGGATAGTGACCGTATATCAGAATTCCGGGCCGCACGGCATCAAAATAGCTTGCGGGGATGTCCAGCACAGCGCCACTGTTGGCCATATGAATGATCGACGGTTTTTTCTTGAGGCTTTTAATTTGGGCCAGAATATTCTGAAATCGTGACAGCTGGGTATTTGCATAGGCTTTATCCGCTTCATCCGAGGTGGAAAAGTGGCTGTAAAGGCCTTCCCACAGGCATTGCCGGGAGCGAATCAGTTGATCAAAAATGTCCGGCTCTTGATCCAAAAAAACGCCGACCCTGCCCATGCCGGTTTCAACATTTACATGAACCACCGCCGATTGATTTTGTCCGGCCTTCTCGATCCAATCAATATCCTCTTTACCGAATATGCTGATTCGAAACCCGGCCTTAATCGCAGCTGGAATCTGGTCCGGCAAAAGACGTCCAAAAATCAGAATTGGTTGGGTAATACCGCTTTCCCGCAATTCCATGGCTTCCTGGAATTGAGCCACTGCAAAAGCTTTGAATCCTTGTTTGACAAGATGCTTGGTCACTCGCACGGCGCCGTGACCATAAGCATCGGCCTTAACAACCGGAATTACGGCCGCAGGCGATACTTTTTTTGCAATAGCATGGACATTAAAAGCCAAATTGTTTAGGTTGATTTCTGCAACAGTTTTATTAGCCATTGTTTTCCATCCTGCAACATAGGTCACACCTCACTGAACTCTTCGTTAACAAATATCTGTCTTTTTTCTAAGTCCTTAAAACTTATGGAAGTTCAAAAGCACAATAGCTTCATTTTTCGATTATTTCTTTTTGTTATGCCATTGATTTTAATGCGGCCAGCTCCAGCTGGTCGGCGGCATCCTCGGCCCGGTCTGAAATTTCTACGATGCTGTCCAGACAGTGTTTCAGGTGGATTTTATGGGAGAAATCCAGGGAGGATATGAAGATGGCCTTTGTCAGGTCCCATTCGCTCTTGTCCACATCAGACTCCATCAGCCCCACCTCCTGGGAAAATTGACGAACCGTCTCCATGGGGCATTTCTTTTTGAGAAAACACTTTACGGCCTTTTTTAACGGATCAATGACATCCGTCGACTCCCGTCCTACTGTGGAAAACTGCGGCTTTAAAGTGTCGGGTATTGAAGGTCGTTGATTCAAAAAGAAATCACAGCAGGCTTCGGCAGCATTGGCGACCTTGTCGATGCTTTCGACCAGCTTATAAATATCCTCTCTGATTAGGGGTAAATAGGCCCCGGAATACAATTTGTCCCGGATATTGTATTTAATCACATCCACCTGTGTTTCAATTTCGCGAACCTCTCGCGCCAGGTGCTTGGCTTCTTTTACGCTATCATTAAGGTAGGCCTGAATCGTTCTGTCCGACGTCTTGAGACATTTTTCAACCTCGTCAAGAAACTTTAAGATGAGCTCGCTGACCTCTTTTTCTTTTTTAAAAAGTTTCATCATTCCTCCCTTTCAAAAGTTGTTCCTCGCTAAACAGCTGTGGTTGCAACAACAAGGTAAAACTTCATCATACAATAGGCCAGAATCCCGCTGGACAGCGGTGTCGATAGCCATCCGATAGCGATTTCGACAAGGGTCCTTTTCTTGACGGTCTTTACGCCTTTCATAAGGCCTACCCCGGTTACGCCACCTACGATGGCCTGAGAGGTGGACACCGGTACCCCCACCTGGGTAAACAAATGGACCGTCACTGCTGCAGAAAATCCTGCAATGAAAGCAGAGAAGCCATCCAGTTCAACGATCTTCTTGCCGATGGTGTCCATGACTTTTTTGCTGTATGTCAAAACCCCCGATGCAATGCTCAGGCTTCCGATAAGAACCGCTTCAAATGGATTCAGAAGTCCGGACCCTACATAAACACCCGTGACATTGGCCACATTATTGGCGCCCAAAGAGTAGGCGCCGTAACACCCGGCAAAAATCAGAGCCAAATTTATAACCAGGTTGCGAAGCTGTAGATCCATAAAGATTCTATTGAAGATTTTTGCAAATAAATGATAAAAAACAAAGCCGAGTATTATGGCGCCGATGGGTGTAAAGATCCAGCAGATCACAACCTTGTAGAGACGTGAAAATTCGGGAATCCCTGAAATCAAACCGATCCCCAGTACTGCGCCCATGATGGCCTGAGAGGTTGAAACCGGCAGCGAAAGGTAGGAAAACATCGCCACACAAAGGCCTGCGGAAAAGGCCACGATGAAGGCTGCCATATGCGACATTCGCGACATCTCGCCGACGGTGTCCATGCTTTTGTGGCCCTCTAAAAGTGCCCCAATGACGACAAAAATAGAAGTTAGTATGATGGCTGTTCGATATTTAACCACGTTTGCGGCCACGCCCGTACCAAAAAGATTGGCCGCATCATTGCTGCCGAGACTCCACCCGACAAAAACACCGCCGATAAGTTTCCACATGCAGAAAAACCTTTATTGCGAAACGGAAGAATTAAGATTTATGTTGTTCGATTCAGCACCCCAGCAAGAAAAACGTGCATAAGCACTTAACATATAGAATAAATAATTAAAATATAAATCAAAACACTGCTGTCCCATTGAAATTTTGAAAAACTTTATAACCAATTGTTTATTATATATATATTGATGAAAACGAGTGTAATCGATTTGAATTTGGTTTGCCTGGATGCTACCCCTTTCGCGCGAAATAATTTCAAGTGGAAGGATGACTTAAATGAATCAAGGCAAATCAATTTTCTCTCAGATTATGGACTTTTTGCCCAAGCACAAGTTTCGTCAATGTGTCAATCGATATGGCGGTAATTACCACATTCGCTCTTTTACATGTTTTGACCAGTTTATGTGCATGGCTTTTGCTCAGCTGACTTATCGCGAAAGTCTTCGTGATATTGAATGCTGTTTGCGTGCCATGAAAGAGAAGCTTTACCACATGGGCATTCGGGGTAAAGTCTCGCGCAGCACGATAGCTTATGCCAATGAAAATAGAGACTGGCGCATATATTGTGATTTTGCGCAAATCCTTATACATCAGGCCAGACAGCTGTATGCTGACGACGATTTTGGCCTTGAGTTACAAGAAACTGTTTACGCATTGGATGCCACGATCATTGACTTATGTCTGTCAGTTTTTCCCTGGGCTCGGTACCGTAAAACCAAAGGCGCCATTAAGTTACATACACTATTAGACCTGAAGGGAAATATCCCTTCTTTCATCGCCATAACCAAGGGCAAAGTTCATGAAGTAAACATCCTCGACGAACTGATCCCGGAAGCCGGTGCGATTTATATTTTGGATCGCGGTTACTTGGACTTTGAACGACTTTATACATTACACCAATGTTCTTCATTCTTTGTTGTACGTGCAAGAGCCAGTACCAGTTTACGCCGACTCTATTCAATGGCGGTGGATAAATCTTGCGGCTTAAGATGCGACCAAATCGTTTTACCCGCTGCGTTTTATGCCCGAAAGAATTATCCCGAAAAGCTTCGTCGGATAAAATTTTTTGATACGGATAAAGGTAACCGATTAAATCTGCTGACCAATCAAATGATGCTGCCGGCATTAACAATTGCAGAACTGTATCGATGCCGATGGCAAGTCGAACTATTTTTTAAGTGGATCAAACAGCATCTTCGAATAAAGGCTTTTTACGGGACATCGGAAAATGCGGTAAAGACTCAAATCTGGATTGCAATATCCGTGTATGTTCTGGTAGCCATAATAAAGAAAAGGCTAAAAATAGACCAGAGTCTTTACACAATTTTACAGATTTTCAGTATTACTCTTTTTGAAAAAATGCCCATTTTACAGGCTCTCACAGAGACTAATTACAAAAACAAAATTACTAGTGGCCAGATCCAATTGAATTTATTCAAATCTTAATTGGACACTACTGACTATGCGGATATCGGTAATTTAGGCTCATTTGCGATTAGTTGGAGATATCGGCAATTTTGAAAGGGCAGATTTTTTGCAGATACGAAGTAGTTATCTGTAACGTCCGGCCTGAGCGGCAGCCCTATCTTGGACCGGATTTCTACAGACTTTTACGTTAGACCATTATTTTCTGCCGTCTGCTCCAGTGGCATTGTTATGTTCCCCAATCATCTAATGCACAGATAAATTTTTCAAGTTCTGATGGCCATGATCGGCCGATACGACTAAAATAAGCCGAGATACTGTGGTCTTCCCGAAGGCGACATGCATAAGACTTTTCAACAGGAAGAACTTCCATATCATCCAGACCCTCAAACTCAACATGTGACAAACATGTACCGTCTGGTCGTGTGATAATCCAAACACTGGAGATGTCGTATCCGTTACCTTCACATTCCTTTTTGACAACCCAATGGTGTTTTTCCAGCGCCTGACGCAGGTCTGCGAGATGTCTTTTACCCATGTTCGTATTTGCACATAACGGCCAGCTTAAGGGGCGCATGTAGAGCGGAAGCGTAACACGCGCCCCTCTCAAAGCTGAGGTTATGTTTTGCTTTTCCAATAATAGTTTGCTTCTGTTTTACATGCAGCATGAAAGTAATTAATACCAATACCCTTCTTTGGATCTTGAACCTCACACTCACCCTCAGTTAAAGGCCGCCAATTAGGATCACGCTTGAAATTACCAACCTCTCTAATATCTGGTGGGTAGTCTTTTAATATGTCATCCTGGTATTCTTTCAGGCTTCTGCCATTTGCACCACCTCTGAGTCCAGGATTAGCAAGCTGAACATGGTCATCCTCCCACCCGCAGATGGAACAAATTTCGTAGCTACCAGGTGGTTCACTAAAGATCAGAAAACCACATGATGGGCATGGATGTGAAAATTCGTTTGTCATACTTCAAACATAACGGCCGAGCTCAGCGGCCATGAGCGAGCGCAGCGAGTCGAATGTGTCCGTCTGCAGCGAGTGGTTAGATGATGTTATGGTCTATTGGCTGCGTACTCAATACTGGTTAACACCTTATTGTTATTAAATTTCAGAGTGACATAGTCTTCCTGGACCCAGTCTCCGTTCACAGGACAAGTAACGATGCTAAACTCAGACTCAGTGCCTTGCCAGCCCCTGGGTTTTCGACCAAGAATCCGGATAACTTGATCCATGGTGTATCCCACTCTTATTCCTGATGGCATTGCTACCTTGTTGGACATGGTGTAAATACGGTCTACCTTGCCTCGAACAATGTCTATTTGAAGATGGTCGTAGTGATACGTTTTGATATCGTAGCTTCCACCATCATCTTCCCCTCCACCAATAGTGATAGAATTAGGCTCTCCTAACGTTCCTGAAACTGTATTTTCTGGCTTCCATAGTCTTATGCTCTCCAAGACAAATGTTGAAACAGGAAGACAATCAAAATGACCTCCATCAACTAAGACTGTTGCACTTTCAGATGATCCGATAGAGAATGTAGCAAACCAGAAAATGTACAAAAGCAGAAAAAAGAGGTGCAGTTTCCTCATATAACCTCCATCTGTCATCTAACGACAAGCATAAGGCGCAGCGGCTTTTTGTCGTCGCTCTTAATGCCGTTATTATTTGCTGTTTTCATAAATATGAAAAATACCTTTCACCCCATGTAGATTCAGAAAAATAAGGATTATTACCACTATATTTTTCAAATAAATCTTCCTCCGAAATAAAGACAAAACCATTTTCGTTTAGAACATTTGCCACATAAATAATTGTTTCATCTGGGAATTTATCCTTCGGATCTACGCTACTCCCAATAGTTACCAAATTTCCAAAACAAGAAAATGATATATCAACAACAGCATAATTCGTTCCTGCTCTCTCTCTATACCAGGGGCAGTGTAGAGATTCGGATCTGGAGGAACATATTTCCAAAGTGCGAGTGATGCAAAATAAGAAGCATCTTGAATAGAATCATCAAGATCGAGATTGCAACCAAGTGTCTTCTCTATCATCGGTTGAATTGCCCGAACTCTATCAAGCTCTCTGTCCCGGTCAAATTCAGGAGGCCACTCACAGTGTATATCATCATCTGCAGCTAACAATATTTTCTGAATTGGATCTTTCATTCTTACAGGTTGCAAATAACATTATATATTGAGCAATCGCCGCTTTTTATCCACCAAAGTGAATCTGCCCGACAAATTTGAAATTCAGCCACATGGCCATAATTTTTACGTTAATTATACCATATCCACCTGAAAATTAACAATATCCCGAATGTCATTCTGTTCGAGTCAGTATTAACAATTTCCTAACCTGTCTGCTTTATGTACAATTGTGACAATTATGCAGACGCTATATAAGTACGCTAATAATTATCGATCGGGCAGGATTGCGATGTTGAAATAAAGGTGGGCAAGTTTTGGATATCTTGTCGATATCAAAGAATCGGCGAGGGTGCATGTATATTGAGATTATATCAGTTCAGAAGAAACCTGTGATATACGATGAAATCAGCCCCAAATACTACGGAATCAAAACCTGAAATTTCTTGCCAATACCACAATGATGGCCGAATCTGCAATATGAAATGGGTAACACAAAAAGCGCGAATCGATTTTCAAGGATTCACTCTGCTTTTCGATACTGTATGCAAATATGAAAAAAATTAGAGGTT
>CP070652.1:4383110-4389333 GCA_020354645.1 Deltaproteobacteria bacterium | reverse complement strand
ATCTGGGTTGTATGTTTAATCCGGTAATAAGGGGCTGGATTAATTATTACGGACAATTTTACAAGTCGGCACTTTACCCAGTTTTCAAGCAACTCAATGGTGCATTGCAACGATGGGCCATGCTGAAGTACAAAAAGTTACGCCGTCGCAGGCGCGGGGCTTTTTACTGGCTCGGGCGCATTGCCAAACACAAGTCTTACCTGTTTGCGCACTGGCGATTGGTACGACAATCGGCTGGTCGATAAGAGCCGGATGAATCGAGAGGTTCATGTCCGATTCTGTGAGGGGCTGAGGGGGAAGTCCCCTCGGTCTACTCGACTAGCAAACGGGCTCCCGTTACCGATATCTTCTGCATAGCTCAGTTTTTTGGAATTTCAAAAACCTGTTGTATCTCCAACATAACCAAGTTTTTTCAGGCCCAATAAATGTTATGATATCAAACATATCACGCAACAAATTGTGAGCTTGTCAGTTTTGGTCGTACTGTTTTATGATAATTGCACGATTCAATCTTGGTCAATGCAAATAAAAACTATAAAATATAAATATTCATAACATCTTAGCGATTTTGCGCCCTTAATCCTTTAAATGCCAACCCGCTAACGGGCCCACCGGTAATCCGCCTACCGAGCCAACCGGCAAACCGATATCATCTGGGGGAGGAGGGCACGTTGATGAAAGTTTGACTTTTATATTTCATATGGCAATCTTTCACCAACGTTTCCCTCTTTCTCCAGGTCAAAATCAACGACGCCCGTATGATTCACGAGGCGATTTTTGTTGACTTGGGCTATTTTTTGTCATTTATTCACCGGAGTCTTTGATTTCCCTCAGTCTACCGCTTTCCAAAAGTTGCCCCAATGAATAAAAATACCAAAGTGATATTCATATAGATTCTGGGAGCATACATTTATGCCGGAACAAATAGGTTTCAGAAGAAATATGAGCTTGTTTATGGCGGTAATGATTGGCATCGGCGCCACGATGGGGCCAGGGATTTTTGCCCTGCCGGGCGAACTGGCGCAAATGATCGGTCCAGCTGGAGTTCTCGTTTATTTGGCTATGGGTTTTTTAACCGTATTTACCGCGTTAAATTACAGCGAGCTCAGCGCAGCCATACCGTTAGCCGGTGGCGGCTACTCCTTTACCAGCAGAACACTAAACCGGCCCGTGGCGTTTTTTACCGGCTGGTTCTTCTGGATCGGCAATACCCTCGCTTGTTCGATGTACGCCCTTATCTTTGCCCTGACGATCCGCGCCTACTTTTTGCCGGAGGCCAGCATTGCCCTCATCACCCTGATCACCACAGTAGTATTCACTACCATCAACTTCATGGGAATGAAGGAAGCAATTATAGTTATTACCGTAATGAATCTGGTGGAATTGGCGGTTCTGATCGGAGTTGCTGCGCTCGGTATCACTGATATTGAGCCGCGTAATTTGGAGCCTTTAGCTCCAATGGGATGGGACCCCTTTGTTCCGGCTATGGCCCTCATCTATATCTCCTATGTCGGATTCGAACTTATTTCAAACGCGGCTGAAGAGATCATTCAACCGAGCAAAACCATTCCGCGAGCTATTTTGATCACATTGGGCGTGAGTACGGCAATTTACGTCTTCGTGGTAGGTGTGATGATGGGTACCGTCAATTATACTGAACTCGCCCAGAGCGAAATTCCGTTCATCTTCACTGCTGAGCGACTTATCGGCGCCTGGGGACGTTGGGCCGGCATCATAGCGACTATAATGGCAAGTCTTTCTGCATTCAGTGTGACATTGGGCGCCAGTGCCCGCATTTTATATGCATTGGGGCGCGATAAACATTTTCCTTACATTTTCGCCCGGTTGCATCCAAAATTCCAGACGCCACATATTGCTCTTTTTATTTGTGGACTGATTGTGATTATCTTCAGCTCATCCGGCATCGTGAAATTTGTAGCTTCTTTGAGTGATTTCGGCTACTTGATGGGACTCGGGATAATCAACTATTCGGTGATTCCATTGCACAAGCGAATGCCTAATTTGAGGCGTCCATTTCAAACCATAATTTTTCCCTGGATACCTATCCTGGGAGTTATGACTACCTGGATGTTCGTTCCGGCATTAGAATTAAGAAGTTTTGTTCTTGGAGGGATACTGACATTGGTTGGAACCGGAATATATCTTTTCAGATCCGCTAACCGCGCTGAAGTTATTAAATTGGCAAAAGTTTTTGTAAAATCATTGAAATTGTTTATATATAGATTAAGGAGAATGCGTATGCAAGTGCTCATCATAAGTGGAGAAAAACAGGGTCAAAATATAGCTGATCGACTCTTGGCAAAAGACGAGTATCGGATGATGTTTCGCTCAGCGGAACATCAGCTAACCTTCATTGAAGAAGTCGAGGCGCTATGTAAGGAACTTGAAAGGCGTTACAATGTTCCAATTTACCAAGGAGACGGAACAAAGAAGGAATTACTGAGGCAGGTGGGCGTTGATAATATTGATGTTGTCATCGCTGCCTTTGAAGATGATGGCCGGAATGTAATTGCGGCCCTCCAGGCCAGACAGTTAGAAATTGAAAAAGTCATCGCAATTGTCCAAAATCACGAATACACCCAGCTCCTTGAGCAGAACAACGTAGTGGTGATAAACGCACCCTGGGCGACTGCAGCAATGGTTGAAAATATTCTCGACAACCCCGTCTTGGCGCAACTCTTCGAATTTGGAATAGGCGCAGCAAGTCTTTTGGAAGTAAGCGTGCCTAAAAATGCAAGGGTAAATGGAAATCCCATCCGAGAGATTGATATACCAAAAGGGTGTTTGATTGCCGCGATAATCAGGGATAACCAATTTGTGGTTCCACGCGGCGATACAAATATCGAGATTGACGATCGCGTAATTTTCATCGGACCAGCCTCCGCCATAAAAAAAGCATTCGATATATTTATGCTCAAGAAATAAAGTGATGCAAGAAATAGGGCTCAGTTTTTTCGAACAGAGCGTGGAGGGAAATTGAATCTGGGGGCCATATTTGATGAATCTGTCTGCAACAAATCTGTACTTTAAAAATTGCAGATCATTCGCATTGATAGCATAAATAAAACAATCTTCAAAACCTGTAATATGAAACTGTGGCTGGCCTGTGTTTATCTCCATCTGTACAGGTGAGCTATTCATATATTAAAATTTGCCTACCATAAAGTAATTTCCCACCACCACATTCTGATCATGTAATCATCCCTATTCTTTCTAGCGCAGGTACTCGGTATAAAAATCCGGATTTTTTAAAATATGTGAACGGGGGGAAAAAATCAGAACTTGCGGATGGTTGGTGTAATATTGCTTATTTTTCGGATAGATATGAAAGGTATAGTTGACTGAACCTACAGATTAAGGTAAAATTACTAGTAATTTTATTTTCGATTTGTCGCCATATACGCGTTGTTAAAAAATTGGTTTAATACCTAATGTCAAGACGCTCCGGGGGTGTGGTATTGGGGATATCTGACACCAAAGAAGCTATTCAGGCATATTGAGGAGATATAGGAAAATGTCAATTCAAATATTGATAAAAAGCAAGATTAAAGGCAAGCGCAAGAAGTATAAATCACTCGAGGAAATGCCAGATGATCTGCGACAGGCCATTGAAAGAACGATGACCACCAGTGACCTAGGGACTCAGACGAACACCGAATCCACGATTGTGGTCAACGGAAAATCTTACAACAACATTGAAGAGATGCCTCCTGATATTCGAGTGCTATACGCAAAGGCAATAAAGGCTCTCAGGAAGGGCAAAATGACTCATGATCCAGCCTCGCTTGCAGGTGAAGGCATGTCATCAAGTAACATGCACACCAAGTCACTATCCTATGCTGGCCCGGGATCAATTGAGCCACAATCTACTTTCTCATCTCTTCCGCGCTGGCTCATTATCGGGGTGGTGTTATTCGCTGCATTCATGGGTTTGTACGTCATTATTTATGCCGTCGGGTGAAAATGGTCTTGGCTAAAGATAGTGTAATCGGACAAGTATTTAGATTGAAAAAATTTATCCTGTAATAGTAATATACAATTTTCCCTTCCCACTCAATTTACGCAATCAAAGAAACGATGTATTGAAGCTCCACAGCTGATACGCAGCGTTGCCAACCCAAGATATCTCCAGCGGATATTTAAAATATGCCTTCTATTAAAATTACAGATATCCAAAATATTTACACCCTTGCTGATTAAAATACCATTTCACCGGAATGGCGAAACCAGCTCAAATCGAAATCACTAATCCCACTATCCCCAAAATTGCCGACTACGACAATTTATTACCAGTGTTCCGCTTCCCCGCCAAAAATTAGCAGTAATCATGATTAGCCAATTTTTCACGTACCTAAACATTTTAGCCAATCAACCAGCCACAATTCAGACAATCACGCCAATCAGAAAAATCGCAAAAATTGGGGCGCGCATCGGAGAGGGTCTTCCGGGGCGGGTAAAAAGGGCGACAGGGGTTGGGGGGGCGGCATTCTGCCAATCTTCGATTTAACAAATGAACCACGCAATGTGTCAGTAATTGCGTAATCATTGCTAGAGGTTGGGATTAAAGGTTGGAATTAAGTAATTAGCAAAACAAAAATGGATAGCTGCCAATAGCTAACCCTTTCAAATTATTGTTGACGTCCCCAAGGGGACATGTAAAGTATCATCGTTGCTCGAAGATCTGATATTAAATTAAAATAAGCTCTTAATTCTCTGGTTTTATAATATTTACCAATTGTAAAAGCCGGTAAATGATATTCGGTTCTCCCCAGTTAATTATTCAGATGCGTTCTTTTTCCCCCTCCCTCGAAGCGTCACACGGAGGATTTCGCTGGGACGCCATAATCTCATCCGCGGTCCCCATGTGCCCGTGCCTCTGCATACGATAACTGTCATACCATCCACCTCGTAACGTCCCTCTAATAGAGGATAGCGGCTGCGGACCATATAGTCGAAAGGCCATATCTGCCCTCCATGGGTGTGGCCGGATAGCATCAGCCCCACACCGGCTTTCGCCGCCCTTTCGGCCTGCCACGGCGTATGTGAAAGGAGGATGGTAGCACCGCGGGGGAGACCCACGAGGGCTTGCGAGATGGAATCGCCGCCTTGGCCGTTTCGGCGTCTGGCTGTGAAATCATCCACGCCTGCCAGGACAAGACCGGGCTTCACTTCGGCCCAGCCGGTGTGCAGCAACTTGAAGCTTACCTCCTCAAACAGGCTCATGTCATCTCCCCCATGGAATTCGTGATTACCGGGGACGGCCCAGATACCTAGTGGTGCGTACAGTTGTTTAAGCGTTACAATCAATTTGTTTTCAGGTGGACCATGCCCTTCGAATATGTCGCCGAGTAAAACCACAATATCGGGTCGCTGTGCCTTTACCTGGTCGATCCGAGCCGCAAGCCAACGCTCGCCGAGCTGGGAACCGAGGTGCATATCGGACAGGGCGACTAGCACTGTTCCGTCCATAGAATCGGGAAGGCCTGGAAGGCTCACCTCGTATTTTTCTATTACCGGCGGCCGCAAGCCCTGGAAGAAAGCGATCACCGAAAGCACTACACCGACTAACAAGGCCCAACCTCTCAGCGAGGAAGATAACCGGGGCATGAGGAAGCCGAAGAGGGTGGCGAGATCTATTGCGAGGAGAGGAATAAAAGTCAGGAATAGAACGGCCATCCAGTTCATTCCGAGGAATTCAAGCGTTCCGGCCAGGACTCCCGTTCCGCCGTGCCCTACGACGCGGCCAAAGAAAAAAATGGCCCACAGGATCACTCCTGCCCCGATGAGGATCTTTCGGGGCACGTGCCGGTCTACAAATGGCACGGAGGCGACCCGCCAAAAAACATAGATATGCATAAATGTACAGGCTGAAATAAGAATGGTTCCGAACACGGCTCCCCCAGAGAATGACTCTCCTAATCAACAATCAGATGACCGACCACCAGTAAAATAATCATAATAGAAAATGTTGCTAATCCAGTGTGTAGGCGATAAATGTATCTCCGTATCCACTTGGGAGTTACTTTGAATCTTACCATTAATCCAAGAAAAACCATCATTGTCACGAATATTAGACCCCATTCAGGAAGGGAGGATTTGCGACAAGAAGACAGCAGAAAATGAAAAATGGCTATACACAAGGCTAAGGATTTTAAACATACTGAAATCCCGTCAGGTATTTCTTTTGGAGCTGGTTAAATCT
>CP070652.1:4378254-4383010 GCA_020354645.1 Deltaproteobacteria bacterium | reverse complement strand
TATCCTTTTGTTTGGTTGTTTGTTTTGAAGATTCATTTTGACCGGATGGCTCCGTGGCGGAGGTTGATGAGTTTTTGCATCCCCAAACTCCGATGGCAATTACCCAAAACACCCACATCATTATTATTAAGCTTTTACTTTTCAGTGTTCGCATGGGCCTTTTCCCTAATTTGGAGTTATTAGTTTTATTTCTCAATTTAACTCAATTTCCTTTTATAAAATAGTCATTTAAGAGCAATCATGTCTTTAAGCGTAGCATTTGAATACCATCTACCGGCTGCCATAACTCCGATAATTTTTTTAATATTGGCGATGTCTTCAAGGGGGTTGTTTTCCACCAAAATCAGATCAGCCCTTTTACCGATTTCAAGGGTACCGAAATCTCCTCTTGCATTCATCTTCTCGGTGACTAAAGCTGCATTCACTGTTCCTGTTTTAATGGCTTCGTAGGGGGTGAATCCGTTCTCTGTCAATACGCGTAATTCTTCATGGATAGAAAATCCGGGCACCAGACCCATCCATCCTGTACCGGCATCTGATCCCAGTACTATGGAGACTCCGGCTTCTTTTAAATATTTAAGCAGTATTCTATCGACTCTTCGTTTGAAAGAGGCAAAATCCTCGCCACCTCTAACCTGCATTTGATGTTTTTCTCGACCCTGTTTGAAAGCTGCTATATAACTTCGAGGCAAATATCTGTTCTCTGGTTTTGACAGGAATCGTTCAGGTTCAGACAACTTCTCAACGATGACTTCATCCAAAAATAGGGTTGTGCAAACAGGTACATCTGCAGCATACACTTTCCTCGCCAAAGATAAGGCGGCCTTACCGTATCTCCCATCAAGTTCTTCCAGATTAAGACCCAGATACGGTTTAAACTGCCGGTAAGCCGTATGGATGACGTATGTCATCCATTTGCCACCCGTTAGTCCCTTGGTTTTATCAAAATCGACAAACTCCCAGGCCAGTTCCTCAACGTGGGCGATTTCATCCATGCCTTCCGATAAAACATCTTGCAGTCCAACCTGGAATGGAATATGTCCTGCCGTATATTTACTTGCTTGTTTGGCTGTTATCATTGCATTATAAAAATCTTCTCTAGAAAGAAATGAATACAGTTTAATAAAATCATACCCTTTGGTAATTTGTTTACGAACTGTTTTTTGAGGATTTAAAACAGGGCCATAAATTATTGGACCACTTGTGTAAATGTTTGGTCCAATTAGCCTCCCATTATTAATCTTATCTCGCCATCCAAGAACGTAATTGCGAGACCCTTCTTCTGGGCCGAAATTCCTGATTGTTGTAACGCCATTGGCAAGGTACAGGTTAAAGGGTGATACCGGCCAAATACTCAGCCAATCATCCCAGTTATCCCTGGTATGCATGTGCATATCGGCCAGACCGGGCATCAAATAGGCTCCCGTTCCATCTATAAGCTTTGAATTTGCCGGCACGGCAACTGTCTTGGACGAGCCGATTTCGACGATTCTTTTCCCTTTGACCAAAACAGTTTGGTTTTTAACTATTTTTTCGTCAGTCATGGGGACAAGGTTTACATTTTGAAACGCAATGACTACCTCACCTTTTTGATCCGGTGAAGGCAAACTGATTTTGTATCTTGAGCAGCCTACAATAAGCAGTAGGGAAAGTATTGTTGCCCATAAAGATTTTAAATTCATCACATCCCCATTCAGCCGTTCGGTACTATAATACCGTGGTTAATTTCTACTTGTGCCGTTATTGAGATATCCCAACATCATCCAGCATGATCGTACCTTTGGGCGATCGGTCGAATACGAAGCGGATGGTTTCGAGTTTGGCTGGTTCGAATGCAGCATTGTTTTCAGTGAAATGGGAGACCGGGATTTGATAAGTTTGAAAGATCCGTTCCGAAAACATTTTGAAATATTTTTTCTCCACCCATTCCCATTTGGCCAGTCTGACAGGCAAGGCCGGGTGAATAGGTCCCACGGTATTGAGAGACAGACTGGCGCTTTCGCCGTTTCGATCGCGGAGCTCAACCGTCAGATCAAGGGGCCTCGTCTTATATTCATCGTCAACCTTCGCATGCTTATTCTGTTTTCCATTGTCTTTTTTGGTTGAAGCCTTCGGAGGTGCTTCCTCTGTGGCCCCGATGGAGAAGACCAGTTTTGAGTATTGGTTTATGCTGAGGGAATTCGTAATTTTAGGGTTCAGTTTGATGATGTATGATCCAGCCTTTTTCGCTCCATTATCCTTCGAACCTTCATTGTTCCATTCCAGAACCACGGTGGCGTTCTCCAGGGTGGTTTTGATGATGGTCGGTTCTACTTTGAATTTAAAGGGAACATGGGCTTCTTTCCAAGTTACCATATTTTCTCCCAAAAGATTACCGCCGGAAATAGTGGTAGTTGTCACATCAATATCTTCCTCAAAGTTAGCGATGACTTTAAATTTAGAGTCCTGGTACTGACTCATATAGATGTCTTGCGGCAACCAGGTCGAGGCATTTCGGATGTCCTGGAAGATAGACAAATACTCATTTCTGTCATTAATTGTAGCTTCAAGAAAAGCGGAGAGAATTGTTTTCGCAATTTTGCGTTGTTTCTCCAACGCTATGATCGGCTTTTGATTCAGGAGTGCGCGTTTATTGCCCGATACATCAAATTTTCCCCAGACTGTATTGAATTGGTTGTGGTTGGCTCGGTAGATATAGATTGCAGACTTAAACCAGAAATTATCATCCGTGAAATGCACGCGATTAAATTGTCTGATTCCCATGAATATAAATGCATCGGCGTCATGGCCGCCATGGATTACAAGGTAGTTGATGTTTTCCAACGGCGTAAGATGGCCGGCCGGCTTGTATTGCCCGTCGGCCGGTGCAATGGCAACAATCGATCGAATCGCAAAATTGTAGTCAAGCTTTACATTGGCATCATCGGGGTACCGGGAAAGCCGATTGAAGGCCGCAGCATGGGCCACCGATTCGCCGCCCCGGGAATGACCGATAAGCGCAATCCGGCCCATGTCCACTTTTCCTTTGAAAAGGTGACCTTCGGTTTCATTCCAGGCCTTCCAGACCTTGAGGTGCTCCAGAAGCACAAAAGCCCGTGCATCATTTTCAGTTCGAATGCCGCCATTTAAAAAATTTTCATCCACCGAAACGGCAATGAATCCACGGCTAGCGAAAAGCTCAGCCAGATAGGTATAGCCCGGATCCGAGTATTCCTTCATGTTGTGATTGCCGTGTACAATCAGAACAAGCGGGAAGGGACCGGCACCTTCCGGAAACCAGATGCGGCCGTTCAGCGGCAGTTCATAGAAACCGAATCCCCAGTAGTGTTTACGGTCGCCGCTCTTTTTCTCGCCAATACCTTTGAGAAACGGTCGGGCATCCACCGGTTCCGTCTTGAAATCGACGCTGGGACCATACTCCTTGCGATGGTGGTCATCTCCCTTTCCATAGAAATAAGTCTTATATTTATGAGAGCCGGGAAGGGACGGATCAATGGCATCGATGTCCTTAACAGTATATTCTCGCATATATGAATTATCCACCAGATGAGAAACCGTTCCGCATCCTGCCAGGAGAACCGGTAGGAGAAAGAAAAAGAGCCTGCAAGGCAACAATGGTTTGATCTTCCGGAATTCCTCAATCCATTTACTATTTACATGTTTCATAATTGTTACCCCAATCTTTGATACTAAGTTTTACTTTAATCGAGCACAAAACTACGACAGTGCAATATTACGGTGCCACTTGCGTGGACAGAGGAGTGGGTAATCTTTTCGATCTGCTTTTACGCTGCAATAAATAAACAATCCATATGATGAACAACGGAATCAGCAGCGGCAGTAAAAATGGAAAGGCAATCACCGCAAGGATGAGACCTACCAGAACCAATGAACCCAAAACAATGAGACCCACACCTGTAAATACCAAAGCCAGCAGTATGCCGACACCAAATAGAATAACTGCTGTACAAACAAATTCCCAAGCACCGGCTGCTGCTTCACTCAGACTGTAAAGATATGGTTCATAAATAGTTAAATTTATATCATTGAAGTTGAGCAAGATCCATCCGATTAAGATGGCCGTAGGCAATCCCAAAACCAGGTATAATTTCTTTCTCACGGTTCTCACCCCTTTTACTATTCATAAAGTTAATGATTAACAATATACGCCATTATTACATCAAGCGGCCATTGCAAACGAATGGGCATTAAAAGAATAAGCTACCGCTATTTTTGACCTCAGCTTCCGGTTCAACCTTTTCAGATAATCAGCTTTACTACCACCAAAATTTTCTGAGAGGTCCTTTGCAATACATATGTTTAGCCGGGCTTTATCTCGCAAAGCCTCTTTATAATTTGAAGGGATAAATTGATAATACATTTTTTCGCCCTTGAATTTATTAAAAGTTATTATTATTTTAAACAAACCTGCCTGTTAATATAGCAAGTGCTGTGCCAGAGTTTTTTTAATCGAAAATATTGTAAGCGGTGGTTTAAAATTTGTCTATTTTGTATGGATTCATAAAGGCAAAGAAGAAAATTCTTTGTAAAACAAAGAGTTTAAGGCTGAGGGGGGGAGACATAAAAGAAAATCGATTTAATCCATGTATAAACTTTAGGCATTTTAGCTCATTTTAGACACCTTAGGCATTTTTAGTTAGTGTCCGTTTCCGTGTCACATGGTGTTCGTCAGCGGACGTTTTTAAGTGCCTAAAATTTGAAATGCCTAAAATTCAAAAAAAGTAAAGGTTGCACT
>CP070652.1:4372375-4378154 GCA_020354645.1 Deltaproteobacteria bacterium | reverse complement strand
CTCGGGCTATTTTTAGGAATTGAACTCGTCAAAGACCAAAAAACACGTGAACGGGCAAATGACGAGGCCGAAGCGGTTATGTACAAAGCACTGACAAAAGGATTGAGTTTTAAGTTAAGCATGGGCAACATCATCACCCTGACGCCGTCCCTTACCATAACAAAGGATGAGATAGACAAAGCATTGCAAATTATCGAAGACAGCATAGCTGAAGTAGAAAAGGGATGATGCGCGCTTATCCCCAGATAAACACTGATTCACATTTGTTACCATCTTGAAGTTTCTTTTTAATGAAATGAAATGCTCGCTGTCAGTTGCCCGTTGTCAGTTGTTAAGAATCTGAAATCGGCCTATAGCATCGAACCTCACTAACACCCATAAACATCTCTGATTAACAACAGACTACTGACAACTGACCACTTGCAAATTGAATTTTTGACCCAATTACAGGTCTGAAATGTCTACAACCGCAGTTATCCTTCTCTTGATTTCAGCCTTCACCCATGCAGGCTGGAATTTTCTCAGCAAAAAAGATTATCCAACGCCTGCATATTACTTCGTGGCCAATACATTCGGAGTAATTTGTCTGTTTCCAATTATACCCTATTACTGGAGCCGAATGCCGATGATCCCGGGGTTGGTATGGATCTTGGGGTTCATATCCGGTTTTTTTCTGGCTGCATATATGATCGCCCTGGCAGGGGCTTATCGAGCTGGTGATATGTCCATTTCTTATCCCTTATCACGATCATTGCCCGTGATTCTTGTCTTCGTATTGACAATGATTTTGGGAACAGGACATAAACTCGAAGTATGGGCTATTCTCGGTTTGATACTTGTGGCTGCCGGGTCTATTATACTCCCCATGAAATCGTGGCGCGATTTTCATATCTTAAACTATAAGAATTTATGTTGCTTACTGGCCGTGCTGGCTGCTCTCGGTATTTCGGGATATACTATAACAGATAATGAGGCTCTGCGTCACCTTAGTAATCAACCAGAAGTACCTTTTGGTCCCCTCGATGCCACACTTATCTATATCGTGCTGGAAGGAGTCAGTTGTTCAATCTGGCAGTTCGTTTTAGCAATTTTCAGCGTCGGCGAACGGAAGAATATGATCATTGTATTACAGAATTATAAAGGCTCCGCTGTCATAACTGGAATCGGAATCTACCTGACTTACGGATTGGTTTTGGCGGCAATGAATTATGTGACCAATGTCAGCTATGTCGCCGCTTTTCGACAGCTCAGTATCCCTATCGGTGCAATCTTCGGCATGGCACTGCTCGGGGAACCGCGCTATTTCCCAAAGATAGTCGGTGTGACCACTATTTTTTTCGGTCTGGCCCTAGTCCGAATGGGCTAGGGCAAAAAAACTTGTCGCGAGTATAAAAGTATGCAAATAATAATTAAAAATAATGGTTTTTAAAATTTCAATAATAATGGGTTATGAATAATAATGAATCTCAATCAGCTGAAAATTTTTTATTTTGCTTCAAAGCTAGGCAGTCTGAGTGCCGCAGGTGAAGAACTTAACATAACGCAACCCGCCGTCACAAAAGGAATCCAGAGGCTTCAAGATTATTATGAGATCAGGCTTTTCAACCGCTTCGGCAAAAAAATGGCATTAACAGATGCAGGAGAAGCTCTTTACGGCATCGCTGAAAAAATATTTGAGTTAGAGAAACAGGCGGAGGAGAGTATCCGCGATTTTCAGCAACAAAAAAGCGGGCAGATCCGAATTCACGCAAGTGAAAGTTTCGGCGCCTATTACCTTCCCCATATTGTCAATCCTTTCATCAAGGCAAATCCGAATATTCGGGTGTCCGCAAGCATCCTGCCGACAGAACAAGTCGCAGAAAATACCGCCAACCTGGACAACGATATCGGCTTTATTTCCTATCCTGTAGAAAACGAAAAGTTGCTGGTTCGGGAAATCATCGAAGACCGTTTAGTAATTATCGTCCCCGTGGGCCATTCTCTGACAAAACATCAATTCATAAGCCCTCGAGACTTGGAAAGGCAATCGATAATTATGCATGAAAAAGGATCGGCCACCGAAAGGACTTTTGAAAACTTTACACGAAAAAACAATCTCTCCATCAATATCCTGCTGGAGCTATCCAGCAACAATGCCATCAAGCTTGCAGTGGCAGAAGGTCTTGGTATCGGTGTAATGTCACGAAAAATAGCAACTGATGAGATTGAGGCAGGCAAACTGATAGCCCTCCCTTTTTCAGATTCATCCATGAGGCATAAGTATTACCTCGTCCATCATAAGGACAAGTATATCTCAGGAGTGCTTCAGCACCTGATTGATACGGCAGATCAATGGGCAGTGGAATATAAAACCAGCCTCTCCTGAAAAAAATCGGACTGATTTTTCAGCGAAAGGTGGTTGAGGCCATTTGGGTGATATCATTCACATGGTTTTCAATCCAATGCATGAGCCTGACGGTATGCTTGAGATATGCCAGGTATTCATAATCGTTTAGATCAGGATCAGTGTAATACGTTGTTACAATCCAGTTGATCAAATACAGATTGGCAGCGGCCAGCATCGTAGGTAAATTTTTAATCTCGATTTCATTTAAAGGCGCCATAACGCCCATGCGTTTCATTTGCTCCTGATAGGTTTTCAAAAAAAGGATACATTTATCCAAGCGTATTTCGCCATCATGATGGTCTTCCCAACTACTGCAGAAGTACGCCAGTGCCAGACAGACATCAAACAAACGAAGATCGACTTTGGACCAGTCAAAATCAAAAATTCCCACCACTTGGCTGTTTTCGAATTTGAGGTTTCCAGGGTGGTAATCACAATGAATCGGATTCAGGGGCATTTTGCTTGTTTCGGTTTGATCAAAACGGGTGTTGTTTATGACGTTAAGAATGTGCTTCAAGTTGTCCAGGAAATACCTGTCAAATTTGCTTGTGCTTGTTGCTTGGGCGTACTCTTGGAGGCTGACGGAAAATGTGGGCAGCAAATCGAGTATTCTTGCTTCAACCCGTTGAAGTCCTTTTGGGTCAAAATCTCTGGCTGCATTGTGGAAAATTGCCAGCAATTTTGCTGCACTAATGTATTCCTCATCATTTAAAATCGGATTATCCCAAGTATATTTGTCATCACCGTTAAGAAACTCGTAGACGGCAAAGATACTCCTGCTGTTGGACGTTTTTACATATGTCCTGCCCTGTCGGTTGGCAATCACCCGGGCTGCAACCGTCAAGCCCTTGGCAATACAGTGGTTGATGAGCGCATGTTCGAATTTAATTTCATCTGGGGCAATTCCCCGTTTATATTTCCTGAGAAAATAGTCTTTTAAACCCTTGTCCGTTTGAACAACCAGCCCAAAACTGCGGTTAATATAACCGCCATGGATTTCGTAAACTTCTTTAACTTCACCGATACGGTAGAATTGTTCTACAATTTCAACGATTTGTTTGCGCAGAAAGGTGCTTTCGGCAGCAACCAGGCCAAGTTCATGAGCAATCTCCCACAATTCATGCGACTTGCCTGGGCTTCCTTTTGCCTGGTGCTGAATTTTGCGCGTGTTCATTTCTACAGCCTTGAATACTACTAAGTTTATTTCAAATGATCAGCATTAGAGTGATCCTCAAAAATTTAATAGAGAAATCTTTGTTTAAAACATGTCTCTGTGCTGAAGATAGAGCCAAGTGCGCTGGATCGATAAAATCGTAAGGGCATCGGTTATCAATCCTTTATTGATCATCGCGGCGACTTCTTCCAAGGGATACTTGACCACCTGCAAAATCTCGTCTGCATCCAGGTTCTGCTGTGTTTGGATAAAATTTCTGGCCAAATAGACGTGGATTTTTTCGTCAGAATACGCAGGTAGAATATGGACTTCACAAAGCTTTGTGAAGTGCTTTGCCACCAGCCCGGTCTCTTCTTCCAGCTCCCGGCGTGCACATTGCAGCGGGGTTTCCCCGTGATCCATGGTACCCGCCGGAATTTCCAGCAGATAATCTTTCACGGCATGCCGGTATTGCAGGGTCATGACAACCGATCCGTCGTCAAAAAGCGGCACAATTCCGGTGGAGCCGGGGTGACGCACCATGGCCATCTGCACGTTTACATGATTGGGAAGCATAATATCCTCGACCACAAATGAAAATGGCTTCCCTTTGTAAACTGTTTCAGTGCTGTTGACCGTCGCTATCTTGCGACGATTGTTTTTTCCATTCATAACTGAAACCTCTGCTTAGAATAGTTGGATCTTCACAAGAATGTATGCATGCTGGGATTCAAAAACGCTTTATCTTGTTTAGATGCCTACATTTATTTATGAGAATAGCCGAATATTTTATTGCGAGTGCCGGTCTTGCTTTTGGTTGACAACTGCGGCAGCTCCGCACACCGAAACTGAAGAACCGGGGGTTAATATACCTGCCAGTTGCCAGGCGGTAAAGATTAAATGTTGTCGCGAAAGCCGGTATTCTGTTTCAGGCGAGAATGTCTTCAAGGTCGAGCAATTGATCCAGGCGGGTTATGATGGGCACCGAAGTTTTCACCTGGGGCCAGTTTCGACGCACGCTGTGGTGTTTCAACCAGATGGGTTTTAAGCCTGCATTCTTGGCCCCACAGATATCAATGCGCCAGTCATCCCCTACGTAAACGGCCTCTTTGGGTGCAACGCCCAAATCCTCCAAACATAGCCGGAAAGGCTCCGGATCCGGTTTGGGAGCCATACCGCCTTCACCGGCCACAATGATAACCTCGAAAAATTGTTCCAGTTCGGGGTACTGATTGAGGCGATGTTTTTCCGTATTTCTCTGGCCTTGGGTGTTTGTGATCAGGGCCACCCGGTAATCCGCAACGAGTTTGCGCAACACCTGTTTTGTTTCAGGGAAAATTGCGGTTTCTGTTTTGACCCTTTCCCAGTAAGAGTTTTCCCAATTTTCAAGAAGGTCCGGATCGGGTACCCGATTGTACCGGCGGTAAATTTCCCGCCAGATAACGATTCTGGAAAAAATGGAACTGTCGTGAAACCTCTTTCTGACCAGACGGTAATTATCTAAAAAAGACTCCCAGGACTCGATTTCTGAAGCCGAAGACAGATCCGAAAAAATCTTACCCTGGACTTCTTTTTCAGCCGCACGGAATCCGCCGGCCGAATCGACGAGGGTTTGACCGAAGTCGAAAATAACCGCTTTTATCATTGGAAATGCTTAAGTTGCCTAAATGATTATAAAACTGGTATTAAAACACCAGAATTTTTCTGAGGGCAAGGCGCAATTCGGTTCAATAGCGGAGCGTACACGTAAGTACGTGAGCATTTTGAACCGAATTGGAACGCAGGCATCGGGAAAATTATGGTAGTTTTAAACCAGTTTTGAGTCCTTGCCCCATTTCTTCAGATACTCACCACAAAGCTCTTCCGCTGAGGGTATGTATTCTTCTTTGGGTATCGCCAGCAACGTGTAATTGAGAAAATGACTCCAATTTATATTTTCACTGACAATGTTGCCGGCCCAGGTACCGCAACCGAGCGTATCTGTGGTGGGCAAACCGCTGGTCCATCCGCCGCTGTTGGCATGGGCGTGAGGCATATTACAGACTACTCGTCCCACGTTGGCCCGCAAAGCAAGTTCAACCCGTTGCTCATCGTTTTCGGTGTGTATGGATACGGAATGGCCTTCGCCGGAAAACTTGAGGATTTTTTCCAAACGGTCCAACATTTCGTTGAAATCGGTCCATTTCCATACGGTAAGCACCGGGGAGATTTTTTCGCCCGAAAAGCGGTCTTCCGGACCT
>CP070652.1:4364886-4372275 GCA_020354645.1 Deltaproteobacteria bacterium | reverse complement strand
AACCGTCACCCTCGGCTCCATTAACACCCGATAGGCACCGATAGGTTTGGTAATGTTTTTCACCGGTTGATCTCCCAAAAATTCATAACCATACGGCAGCTTACTTTCAATATGATCAAAAGCAGTCTTTGAGATGCAGATACCTCCCGGATCAGCCAAGCCTTCCAGTCTGGCGGCGATGTTAACGCCATCGCCATAAATCCGACCTTCTTCCTGAATGACATCGCCGAGGTTGATACCGATACGAAACTGCATTCTGCGATCTTCAGGAAGATCTTTATTGCGGTTATTAATCTCCTTTTGAACAGACACGGCGCACTGCACTGCATCGACCACACTGGCAAACTCAGCCAACAAATTGTCACCGGGAGAATCCAATACCTTGCCGTTGTGCTGCTGGATAAGCGTGGTCATGACCTCACGGTAGGTCGTTAACGTTCGGACAGTGGCCCCTTCGTCTTCAGCCATGAGCCGACTGTAGCCTTCAACATCGGCACTGAGGATGGCGGTGAGTTTACGCTTAAAGCCTTCTTCAGTCATGAGATTCCTCCCTTTTGTTACGGTTAGTTAACAATGTGAGAAATCTAAGTTAAGAAGGATTAGAGTTACGGAATTGAGAAGTGAGATCTGATCTACTTTGTGAAAGTGAATAAGTGCTTCAACTCAGTAAGAGCTAGAAATCAGCAGATATTTAGGATCGTATACATCACTGACAAGCAAAAGGTCAAATAAAATTGAAATACCCATGAAATCTAGCGGGCTATAGAGTTGATTTGTAATTTCAGATATCGTTTTGATATCAAAAAATTAGGGCGGTTGCATGAGAATATCTTGACCCAGGCTAAGTTGCAGATATGCTATGATATAACCCATCTAAGTGTTTTACTTCAAGCCCCCGCTGAAAAGAAAAATCCCACCTCTCAATAAGAAATGGGATCGTGAAAAACAGAGCATAGCACAATCCAGTAAGGGTCATTTTTTGGCTTTTTCGTATTTTTTGAGGAGATCTCGAACAGCTTCTAAAAGCATATCATTTAACGACCTGTCTTGTTCGATTGCAAGAATTTTGAGTTTTTTAGCTTTGTCGGGTTCAATTCTGAAGATTACCTGTTTTTTATCCATTACAACCTCAATGATAAATTTATATTTTTAATAAAAAATATAATGATAAATTGCAAGTAAGACTTGACGGACTTGATAATATGATATAATGATAAAATATTATCAATTTATCCCAAACCACGATAAAATGACAATTCAATCAGCATGAAAAACGCCTGAAAGAACCGGCAGCGGCAACGATGTCGGCGATTTTATCGTGGATCGGGGAAATCCTTCAGGCGTTTTTATTTAGAAAGGAGAATGCCTATGGGAACTATTTATAAACTTGGTAAGGTCTACTGGATTAAGTATTATCGCAACGGAAAGCCTTACAGAGAATCCACCAAGAGCCACAAAGAGGCTGATGCCAAACGCTTATTGAGGAATCGTGAAGGCGAAATCTCGCAAGGAAAACTGCCAGGTATTTATTTTGACAAAGTTCGGTTTGAAGAGCTTGCAGAGGATTTAATGAGGGATTACCGGATCAATCAGAAAAAATCATTTGATCGAGCAAATTTAAGTGTCGGCCATCTCAAAAAGGTCTTTGAAAGTTACAGAGTGATCGATATCACTACCCCTCGAATCGAAGACTATATCGAAAAGCGGTTAGAATGGACATGTAACGAGTGTGGCAAAAAATTCAAATCCCAGGATCATTGCCCTTGCTGTGGCAGCGAGAATTTAAAGGCAAGGGCAGCAAATGCAACAATTAACCGGGAACTGGCTGCCTTAAAACGAATGTTTCACCTGGCTGCACAACAAACACCCCCCAAAGTCAATAGGATACCCCATATCCCAAAATTAAAGGAAAGCAACACAAGAAAAGGATTTTTTGAGCACAGCGAGTTTTTGGCATTAAGAAACGCCCTCCCCTCCTACCTCAAAGGTTTTGTCACCTTCGGATATAAAACCGGTTGGAGGGTTGAAGAAGTGGCGGGATTAAAATGGAATCAGGTTGACCGGCAACAGGGCATTGTTCGGTTAGAAACAGGTGAAACCAAAAACGATGATGCAAGAACAGTTTATCTTGATGATGAATTGAAGGATGTCTTCCGAAGGCAGTGGAAGATCAGGAAATTGAACAAAAAATTATGCCCATATGTTTTTCCGAACTCAGCCGGATTCGGAAAGATGGTGAATTACCGCAAGGCATGGAATGCCGGATGCAGAAAAGCTAAAATTGGCTATGGATACAGGATCAGCAAAAAATATGTCGAAAAATGGAAAGATAAGTTTCAGCCTGGACCTTTCTTTCACGATTTTAGGAGAACAGCTGTTCGAAATATGGTTCGGGCGGGTATCCCCGAACGCGTGGCCATGATGGTCTCCGGCCATAAGACCAGATCTGTTTTTGACCGATATAACATTGTAAATGATGCCGACCTCCAACTCGCCTCACAAAGACAAGAAGCCTACCTGAAAAACACAAATGGGCACAATTTGGGCACAATCCATGATTTTAGAGCAAAAAAGGGCTAACCAATGATGGCTAACCCTTTGATATTATTGGCGCGCCCGGCAGGATTCGAACCTGCGGCCTACGGATTCGAAGTCCGGCGCTCTATCCAGCTGAGCTACGGGCGCGTATTTAACTAGAAGGCAGAAATCAGGATTCAGAAAACAGAATCCGAATTCAATTCAAGCTGAGAGTAAACATAAATCCCGGCAAATCGTAAGATTTAGCCGGTTAAACCAAACTCGGGCACCTCGAACTTGGCGCTTTTGGAAAATCGCAAAAAATTCTCATCAAGCAATAAGACCATTGAGGACCATGTCAGATCATCAATGGTCTTTTCATTCAAAATGGGGTGAGTGATGGGACTTGAACCCACGACAACCGGGGCCACAACCCGGTGCTCTACCACCTGAGCTACACCCACCACAAAGGAGACTTTTTAACTAACAGATCATGTGATCTATTACAAGAAAAAATTAACCGCAGACAGGCGCAGACGGACGCGGACATTTATCCGGGCGACTTGCCCGGATAAATACTGTCATCCGCCTGGAGGCGGATAAAATAAATTTTCGGGGAGATATCGATACAGACTACCAAAGTAATGGCCAACCTTTCTCAATTGCCCACGGGGCATGTTGTATTTCCGGGCCGAGTCCTGCCAGAAAATATGGACCTTCTGCGCTTGTCTGCGTATGTCTGCGGTTAAATTAATAAAATCAGCCGCGGCGGAGTTTACGCACATCGCCCACGCGAATAGTCACGTTTTTGGCATCGAAATATTCGATGAGCGGAATGAGGTACTTGCGGGAAACACCGGCCAGTTCTTTGAGTTGCGGTGTGGATATTTCTTCATGTTCAGCTAGAAAATCAACCAGCTTTTTCCTGAATCCCGCCACCGCATCGCTATGAAAATAAAGATCCTCCTTGACTTTTACGAGTTGCCCTTCATCCACTAACAATTTAAGTACATCCTTGGCCTGGGCTGTTGCCATATTCAACGATTTTGCCAGTTCCTTAAAATACGGTGGTGTTAACCCGCTTGAAGAATAGTTTGCCAAGATTCTTTTGCGGGTATCGACCTGGTCCACCTTAAGGGAAATTTTATGCCTGGCAAGGCGAACCGTTTCTCCTTCCTGGTTGATCTCATTGTCCTTGCCAAGTTGATTGAATACCAGGTTAAAAAGCTTGGGCCCCATGGCAGCCGGAAACTTGCTCCTGAGTTCTTCTTTGGGCATACCGGCTTTAAGCGGGTGGGCCATGTGATATTTTTCGAGGTGTGCAATCATGTCTCGCTTCAAGTGATCAAAACTGTCTCCGTGAATGTAAATTCGACTTTCCCGGTCCACCATGACGCCTTGCCGCTTTGAAAGCAGACCCTGCATGGTATTTTCAAGCTGTTTTTCATGAACATTGGTCATGATTTTAAGATCGGAAAATGAAACACCCCGGTAACCGGACTCGTGCAGATGAAAGGAAATAATTTCCTCCGGCGATTTTCCGGCAAGACCCCTCAGGGCCTCGATGATTTCCGTTTTGAAGCGTTTGTGTTTGGGTGGAATCGGATTGAGAACCTGGCCCCCGCCGATGGTGCGAATCGGCGAATAGCTGCGGATAACGTAGCGATCATCCTTGACAAGTGCCATGGGTGCATCCAACCGTACTTGAGCTACAGTGGTATCTCCGGGTAAAAGTTCTTCACGGTCAAGCAAGACCAGATTGCCGAGTATTTCGCTGGTGCCGGTGTGAAATCGGATTTGCGTGCGATTTTTTATTGGTTTTTGGTTGCTTTTCAGAAAATGAACCAAGACATCGATCATGTAGCTGGATTTCAAAGCGCCGATGTTGGACAAAACCTCACCGCGGTTGACAGCAGATTTTTCAAGACCCTGGAAATTAACAGCTGTCCGCATACCGGCACCGGCTTCACTGACACTCTGGTTATGTACTTGAACCCCACGCACTTTGGAGGTAATACCTGAGGGGTATATCTCAATATCGTCACCCACCCGCACCGCGCCGGAAACCAAGGTACCGGTAATTACGGTGCCAAAGCCTTTCATGGTGAAAACCCGATCAACCGGAAGGCGAAACAGGCTTGACGGCGGACGTTCAGGTACCTGAGCACATAAATCATCCAGGGCCCTGATAAAGTCATCAATGCCCTGACCGGTCGTTGACGAAACCGGTATAATCGGTTTCTCCGCCAAAAACGTCCCGGTGGTAAATTCCCTGACATCCTCAAGCGCTAGCTCCCGCCACTCTTCATCGACCAAATCGATCTTAGAAAGCACCACCAGGCCATGTTCTACACCCAGGAGAGTACATATCTCCATGTGCTCTCTGGTTTGCGGCATAACGCCTTCATCTGCGGCAATGACCATGACCACGATGTCGATTCCGGTCGCTCCGGCCACCATATTTTTTACGAATTTTTCGTGACCCGGAACATCGACAATCCCAAGGTGTTGTCCGCTGGGAAGATCCAAAGACGCAAAGCCAAGTTCAATGGTAATTCCGCGAAGCTTTTCTTCCTTCAACCGGTCGGTGTCAATACCGGTAACCGCCTTTATCAGACTGGTTTTTCCGTGATCGATATGACCGGCGGTGCCAAGGATGATCTGTTTCAAATGAATAGCTCCTGTATTAGATAGTGTTAGGTATAAATCTTAAACGTAAAAACAAGCAATTCCCAGATGAGATAAAATATTCATGTCGCATTTTATCAAATTCATAAAACGATGCGTTTTCATGTCCTAAATGTGAAATTTTTTCGATGAGCAAGGCCGCACAAGGGTTTCCGTCGAGGCGTACAAATGAGTACGCCGCAGACAGCAAACCCGCGGAGAACGCAGCTCATCGGGAAAATAGCCATTAAGGGATGAAAACTATCTGTCTTTACGGTGTCGTAAATACTCCGCAAAGTACGCCAGCCCTACCAGGATAATGGCCAATCCGGCAATATATAATGGCTCCACCCGGCCATAAAAGAACCGTGTTATAATTACCGCAAAAAAAAGGCCAAGTATGGCTCTGATTACAAATACATGAAATTTCGTCACTAAAATTTACCCTTGCGTATTTATTTGAGCAGTTACCTCTATAGTAATATAAATCAATCGGGGTCAATAGATAGTTGTATGCGACTGTTTCAGGCTTAGACAGGATTAACAGGATTTGATGGATTTTTTTGCTCTACCACTTTCCAGATGAAAGTGGCAGAAAGCAATCCGCTTCCAGCGGAATTTAAACAAAGCCTTCTGGCATCCAAGCATTCCGGCTTCCCAGCCATGTAATACCATGCGACCTTTGCCTTTTGTGCCTTTTCCCTTTGAGCTTTCAGCTTTGCTTGCCCAGTGGAATTCCGCTTTGCGGACCTGCTGAAGGCAGGATTCCACCGGGGAGCCATGAGCTGTCTTCTTGCGGGTCTGCGGTGAATATCAACCTTGACTAATCAAGTGAGATCCTTGCCGGTAAAAGCGGCGGCGATGCTGTCCAGAAACAACATTCCATCGCGGGTAAGTGCGCAGTGCTTCTCTGCCAATTGCAAGTATCCTTTATTCTCGAAGTCCTTGATTTCTTCTTCGAACAGGCTGTCAAAACTGCGGCCGAATCTGCGTTCAAACTCATCCAGGTCTATCCCCGCCACCTTTCGCAACCCCAGGTATATGGCTTCGATCATCAATTGCTTCTCACTTAACTGCTCTTTGCCGGCAATCGGTTGTTGCCCCGCAGCCAAGCTGCTAATATATTGATTTGTATTGGAATGGTTCCAATAACGCACGGGTTCCAGAAAGGAGTGTGCCGAAGGCCCCAATCCAATATACGGCGCAAATGACCAGTACTTTTGATTATGCCGGGAGCGTAAAGCGTTTGAAATCGCAAAATTGGCTATCTCGTATTGCTGATAGCTTCGGGCAACTAAATATTTCGCGGTTATTTTGAATAATTCAGCCACCCTTTTATCGGCCAAAGGCTGAAAACACTTTTTCCGTCGGCGCCTGTCCATAGGCGTTCCCTGCTCGTAGGTCAACATATAGCAGGATACATGTTCCGGCTTAAATGATAGCGCTATTTCAAGATCTTCGAGCCAGTATGCCTTCGTCTGTCCGGGAATGCCATAAATAAGATCCAGCCCCAAATTTTTAAATCCGGCGTCTCTTGCCCATTCAAAAGTGTTGACAGCATCCTTGGCTGAATGTATCCGCCCGAGGAATTTTAAATTTTGATCAAGAAACGACTGTACACCGATGTTAACGCGGTTGATGCCGATCTGCCTATAATCGACCAACTCCTGAGCTTTTAGCGTTCCGGGATTGACCTCAATCGTTATTTCACAATCAGGCAAAATGTTTAAATTTTGATAGGCGGTCTTGACGATTTCACCAATTATATCCGGTTTTAAAACCGACGGTGTTCCACCACCAATATAAAGGGTGTCGAATTGTAGGGCGACCCTGGAGCCTATGGAAATTTCTTTTTTCAAAGATTGGAGAAACGACGGAGTCAGCGACAGGTCCGTGATGGAGTAAAAATCACAATACGGACATTTCTGGAGACAAAACGGAATGTGTACATACAGACCGGCCCTGCCGGCTGTTAATAATTGTGAATTATATTTCTCCATACCCGTTAAAATAAAAGCCGGCCTCAAAAAAGTGATTAAAATAGACACGGCCGGAAATACGAAATCCTAAATTCGAAATAACTTACTTGAAATTAATGTTATTTTTCCTCGTGTTTTACCAGCCGCCCATTAGATGCAGATGAAGATGAAAAATGAGTTGGCCCCCTCCCCTTTCAACGTTAAATAACAGCTTATAGCCGGATTT
>CP070652.1:4356166-4364786 GCA_020354645.1 Deltaproteobacteria bacterium | reverse complement strand
GCACAAACGTCGATACCATTCCACATATCCAATTTCAAGTAGTTAGCACAAATCCACCCAGATATACGCAGGACAGATCGAAACGAGAATCAAGTAGCGACGGACTATATGGCGGGCGTTTGAAGGATCAGCTGGGCGGATCTGAGGGAGTAGCGTCTATCCCAGCGTCTATTTTTGATGAAAAATAGAACGGGTTCAACCAGAACCCGTTCTAAGTGACTGAAATCATTGGTCAGGGTGATCCCGTCGTACGTGACGGGGCGAATTCCTGTTCCCAAAATTGATGATCTTTTGGAAAATAAGTCTGTTTACTATTAAAAATCATTACGTATTCTGGACACCTGGTTTTTATTTCTTCACAAGCATGCTGTGAATGGTGTGAATAATATTAATAAATTGTGCATGCCGTCGGTCAGAAAGGGAATAAAAAGGGAATAAATATTATAAATCTTAATTGATGAGGAATGATTTACGGGTATCACTTACTTTGGCATGTCATGCCAAGCCCGATCCGTCATTAAACAGGGGTCGAGGGTACGAGTCTTGCTGTCACCGTCGGCAAAACTAAGGGATTAGATTAAAATCTGAACCTTTTATGAGTTTTTTATTTTCAGTTTCCAATACCGTTATATCTTACTATCAGTCACGAGCTTTCAGCTACCAGTTGAACGTCATGCATCCTTGCCAATTCACTTCTGATTTGGTATCAATCTGGCAAAATTATTCAGTTGAATGCCGATGAAAAGGCAGAGGTGGTCGCAATTTGCGACCACCTCTCCAAGATCAAATATTCAAAAGCATTGCCCTACGCATTCACCGAACATGGCGCAATCATGGCAGCCAGTGTTTTAAATTCAGCACAGGCTGTTGAAATGAGCGTATTTATTGTGCGCGCCTGCGTAAGATTGCGCCAAGCAATTGCCGCTCATAAGGAAATTGCCGGAAAACCCCAAAAGCTAGAGCGCCGGATAGCGGAACACGATGAACAGATTTTAACTCTCCTCGAGGCGATTCATCAATTGATGGCTCCACCAGACCGGCAGCAAAAAAAGATCGGATTCACCGTCAAAGAACGCAAAGCTTCTTGCGGGAAAGGGAAAACTAAAAAGCAGGCATCCCAAAAAACCCGGTGAACTTTCCTCGCCCCGTTAAATTTCTATTCAGAGAACCGCGCAGCGAATTTAACTGGGGCCTGCCCCGTTCGCCCAACCCATTTGCTTCCCAGCCTCCAAGCATCCCGTCCTCTACCTTTGGGCTTTCAGCCTCCAGCTGGGCGCACCGAGCCCCTACCTCCCAGCTTTCTTTCCTTTCGCCACCAACCGATCACCTAATAGCCTGGTGCCAAAGGCTCTTTCTTGACCACTCAATGCTTTTATTGTATCATCCCCCATCATTTCATACGGTTCATACGGCATTGAAAAGCTTGGTAACCGCTCCCGCCTTCTTACAGATTGGCGTCGAGGCAATGGCGTTGATCAAAGATAGATAAATATGTTTACTTTTTGATTAGCGTCCGGGTTTTGTTTTTTTACCTGTGTGAGTATCATCATGACCGCTTTAACACGTGAAGATTTCCTGAAACTGGACCGCGGAGATCAACTGGCTCCCTTCCGGAAGGAGTTTTATATTCCAAAGGGAGTTATTTATATGGATGGCAACTCCCTGGGTGTCATGCCAAAGGCCACCGCTGCACGGGTGCGTGAAGTGACGGAAGTGGACTGGGCCCATCACCTTATCAAAAGCTGGAACACGGCAGACTGGTTCAATGCCCCGCGACGGATTGGGGACAAGATTGCAGGGATTATCGGTGCTGAGAAAGGAGAAGTCGTTGTCACAGATTCAACCAGTATCAATCTGTTTAAAGCGATCAGTGCCGCACTTGTGATCAAATCTGATCGGTCCGTAATAGTAATGGAGGGCAGCAATTTCCCCACCGACAACTACATTACACAGGGTCTGGTTGCATTTCTGGGACGGCAGCACAAGATCCGGTTTGTGGAAAAAGACGGCATAATGGATGCCATTGACAACAGTGTGGCCGTTGTATCCCTTACGGATGTCCATTATAAAACCGGTCACCGGCAGAATATGAAGGCCATTACTTCAAAGGCCCATCAACAGGGGGCGCTAACCGTTTGGGACTTATGTCACAGTACCGGTGCCATCCCCATTGACCTGAATGAAATCCGTGCAGACTTCGCAGTGGGCTGCGGCTATAAGTATCTTAACGGTGGACCCGGTGCCCCTGCGTTTATTTTTGTGGCCAAACGGCACCAGGACAAGGTGAAACAGCCGCTGACGGGCTGGTGGAGCCATAGATCGCCATTTGATTTCACCAGGGATTATGAGATCGGTGAGGGCATCAATCGCATGCTGTGCGGTACACAACCGATCGTCAGCCTTTGCGCACTTGAAGTCGGCGTGGATATCATGGCACGCGCCGACATTCACAAAATCAGGGAAAAATCCAAAAGAATGGGCGACCTGTTCATTGCCGCGGTAGAGCAGAAGTGCAACGACAACGATTTTGATATCGTAAGTCCGCGCCCTGCAGACCAACGCGGCAGCCAGGTCTCACTCTCCCATGAAAACGGTTATGCCATCATGCAGGCTCTGATCGAAAGGGGTGTGATTGGCGACTTCCGTGCTCCGGATATCCTCCGTTTTGGTTTGACCCCGCTTTATCTAAGATATGTGGATGTTTGGGATGCGGTGGATATTCTGTCGGATATTATGGTCAAAGATATCTGGAAGGCCCCGAAATACAGCGTCCGGGTGGCTGTAACCTGATCGTCAATCGGATAATGGGGACCGTCTTGTTTTCAAATTTCAGCATCCCGCCTCCCAGCGGGCTGTTCCTGCTGGAAGCTATCTCAAAAATGCAGATTACGTTCAAGGACAAGTCGCGGGGCGCCGCAGGCGTCATGTGTAACATACGAAAAAGCGCAGCATACATTGGGGTATGTGAGCATTTTGAGGAGACCTGCGGCAGCCGTCAGCAAAACCGTAACTGGGCGTTAGATGTATTTTTGAGCTAGCTTCTATCCTTGCGCAGCCATACTTTTTTTGGTATTGTGCCGTGTTAATTACCCCAGACCTCACACGGATCTGCTTTTGAACTTACCGAATCCTAAGGAAAGGAGAAGATCATGGCTAGCGCAAGCGCACGTCATATTTTGGTTGCCACGCAAGAAGAATGTGAAGATATCAAGAAACAGATTGAAAACGGAGCTGATTTTGCCGAGTTGGCCAAAGAGCGATCTCAATGTCCTTCCGGAAAACAGGGGGGCGACCTGGGTGAATTCGCCCCAGGCCAAATGGTCAAAGAATTTGATCAGGTTGTATTTACTGAAGAAATCGGAAAAGTTTGCGGGCCTGTTCAGACACAGTTTGGATACCATTTGATTGAAATTACGGCTCGAAGCGAATGAAAACGCAATAAAGCCCGAATTCAGGGGTTCAATCATAAGCCGAATGTCTTTTGCCTCTGACCTATCACCCATCACCTATAACCTGGCGCCCCAGTGCCTTCCCTTACCCTTTTCATAACCAAAAAAGTTGATATTTAATTGAAATGTCGATAATATCCGTATATCATTAAAAAAATAAACGAGAGAAAAATGAACCGTCAGCAAACACTCCAAACGCATGCCGAAAATCGTAGCAAGCTGAAACGCTTTTCAGTTAAGGATCTTTATCTTTTTGGTTCGGTAGCCCGGGATGAGGCAATCGATGGTAGTGATGTGGACATTCTCGTCGAATTTCAGCCAAATGCAAAAATTGGACTTTTTCAATTTGAGCGGCTTCAAAGGTTTTTAAATGAAGTGCTCGAATGCAATGTATACCTGGCAACACCCGATGCTCATCATAAGGATCTGAAAGAAAATATCCTCAAGGAGGCTACCCATGCCGCCTGAGAGGGGATGGAAATTCGCATTTCAGATATCCTTGACGCCATAGCAGCAATCCAAGAATACACAGCCGGGATGGATCTAAAACTTTTTGCGGAGGATCGCAAGACAGTGGATGCTGTGGTTAGAAACTTCACAATCATCGGTGAGGCTGCAATCCGTGTACCAGAGCAAGTAATAGCTGAAAATCCGGAAATTCCCTGGCGCGACATGAGCGATATGCGTAATATCGTCGTGCACGAGTACTTTGGTGTCAGCAATAAAATTTTATGGGAAACTATCCAATCTGACCTTCCACCATTAGTACCTTTGCTACAGAAACTTCTCGAATCAAAAGATTAAATTTACGTAGCTAGAAGACAATGCCGATGGAAATGGCACTTTTTAAACTGTATCGCGCAGCGATGACTGTTTTTGCCTGGTCAAATCAACCAGGCAAATCGTCTGCGTTCGTCTGCATGCCCTGTGGCATGCGTAGCCTATTCTTCCGGGGTGGAATTTTTACCCCGCCTGCCCTGTAGCTCCGGAAGATGGTACAGGGTGAAAATGATGTAAATCACAGTGAAGCGTATTTCACCGGGGTTGACTGGCGAACCTGCCGAATGGCAGGATTCAACCAGGGAGCCTTGTCTGCCCCGCTCGCCCCGCGTATTTGCCTCCAAGCTTCATAGCTTCCTCGCCTCCCAGCCGATATCTTTCAGCTTTGAGCTTCGAGCTTTCAGCTGGACGCTTTGCGTTTTTGCCGATCAGCTCACTGAACTCGCACAAACTAAGGATCAAAAATGGTCTTCAGAATCCCCCGAGGCTGTCAAAGCCATGGAGATAATCAAAAACAGATTGAGTTATTTACTTATTTATGGACGTCCCGCTTTTCTGGACGTCCCGCTTTTCCGCTTTTCGCATTTTCCGCACTATTCCACGAGGGCACAAGACCATTCAACTGGGGAGCCGGCACCCTCAGTGCCTTGCCGTATAGCTCTTTTGTAGCAAGGGACAATGGACAATGAACTACTGACCCACGCGCGCTGCGTGACCCTCTGCTGAATTCTGCTTATGCGTTGGATAATCAAAGAGCAATACAGTTATTTAGTTGTTTATGGACGACTCGCATGTTTGTTGTTGATATTTTTAGAGAATTGCCAAGGATAAAGATTTGGCCCCATTTTCCCCACTCTAGACTGATTTTAAGATTGCAAAATCAATCTGGAGAAGCTTATTAGATATTAACGGTTTTGTTAATGAGGTATCATCATCTGTTTCGGATTTCCAAACCGGGAGGTGCCGTATGAAAAAATGTGCTGTGATCGTGCTGTTTTTTCTATTCATTATCAACGGATGTGCAGAGTTGGCCGGAAACAGGAAGGTTGATTTTACACCCCTGATCCGGGGCGACTTTAGCGCCCGCACGCAACCGGCCAAGATCAGTAAAGAAGCCAGTGATGCACTGCTTGAAAAAGGCTATGCCAAATTGGGAGTCATCGAAGTTTAACACGTTCTTGAGCGCTGCCTGCCGGAAGGGGATAAAGTGAAATGCCAACCCGTTTCAAATGTGAATGAACATACGGCTGATCTTCTTCAGGAGGCCGCAAGACGCGGCGGCGATTTTGTGACGTTATCAAAGGATAAGCAACGTTCAAAGAAAGAAATAACCCGGCAAGGAAAATGCCTCTATTGGACAACTGTCAGAAGATCGTCGACGGTGTGGAACCAAGCCGCGATGCGATATGAGTGGGGCTATGTTACAGAGCGTCAATGTACCCTTTATGAAAAACTCATCGGAGAAGACTCCGTACTGTCCAGTGCGGGAATTATTTGGCGCAGCGAACCCGATATGGCCAAAGCCCAGCGGTTTAGCCGCCAATTCATGTTAGCGGCTTCGCGGGGTGATCTCGACACAGTCAAAAAACTCGTCAAACAGGGGATAGACGTCAATATCAGAAACATGGACGGAGAGCTGGTTTTGGGTGTTGCGGCCGGATACGGCCAAAAAGAAGTTGTCAGGTATTTGCTTAAAAGGGGTTCAAATGTAAATGGTTTGGATATGATTGGCACCCCTTTGCATTGGGCCGCCCGCAAAGGGCAAACTGATATGGTGCGCTTTTTGATTTCCAAAGGCGCAGATGTGAGTGCCAAAAATCCGAATGCCAGCGATCCCTACAGTGACATCACGCCACTTTTTGATGCTGCTGCAGCCGGCAGTGCGGAGATCATCAAAATCCTCCTTGAAAATGGCGCCAAGGTGGACGAGAAGACCACCAAAGGGGTGACACCGCTGATGATGGCCTCACGTTACAGCCATTTAGAAGCGGTAAAGGCGTTGATCAAAGCCGGAGCTGATGAGAACGCTAAGAGTGATAAGGTAGTGCTTGTAAACAGTGTCATTCAATTGACGCCTCTATTATTTGCGGTCATATTTGCCCATCCGGATACGATCATCGCACTGTTGGAAAAGGGAGCGGAGCCATATGATAAGATTTCCGATAGTGGCATGACGGTCCGAGATGCCGCGGCCATCAGACCCGAGATTTATCAATTGGTCAGTGGATATGAGAACGGAACAAGTGGTTTTATCGACCGGAAAGGCAACATTATTGTCCTAATGCACCTTCTTGGCGCATCTCCTTATTCAGAAGGGCTAGCAGCGGTAAAAACCGGCCCGAAATGGGGGTATATGGACAAGGCCGGTAAGATGGTTATCGAGCCAAGGTTTTATGAAGCCAAAGGCTTCAGTGAAGGCCTGGCACCGGTTTATGATATAGGCAGTTGGGGTTTTATCAACAAGAAGGGGGAATTTGAAATAACACCTCAGTTTGTCGATGTACGCGGATTTTCCGAAGGATTGGCGGCTGTGCAAACCGACAAGGGCAAATGGGGATATATCAATAAAAAAGGTGAGTTTGTCATTAAAGCCGTCTATGATAGTGCCTGGGAGTTTTCCGAAGGCCTGGCAATAGTGGGCTATGGGAGACCCAATACGTTTGACATGAAGTGGCAATGTATCGACAATACCGGTAAAGCCATAACCGGAAAATATCAGGCGATGTCATCATTTAAAGACGGACTGGCAGAGGTTAGGGTTCGAAAACAATGGGGATATATAAACAAAAATGGAAAAATGGTCATTAAGCCGCAGTTCCGATATGCTGGTAGTTTTTACGAAGGACTGGCGCAAGCAAAGACCATGGATGGGAAATACGGATTTATCGATAAAACAGGGAAGTTTGTCATTAAACCGCAATTCAGCTCGGCAAGTGATTTCTCCGAAGGACTTGCGCCGGTTGGCCTTCCGGAAGAAAAAATTACTACCGGAAAGTATGGTTATATTGACAAGACGGGAAAATTCGTCATCAAGCCGCGGTTCTGGACCGCGGGAACCTTCAAGGAGGGAATGGCGTACATTGAAATGGGTGAACGTTATAAAAAGAAAAGGTGGGGCTATGTTGACAGAACCGGTAAATTGGTGATCAAACCCCAGTTTGACTATGCTTTGTGGTTTTCCGAAGGTCGGGCGATTGTAACTCTCAGAGATAAAAAGAAATGGATCGCGGATTGGCGGGCCCTGCAAAAAGTAAAGGCAGTGTCGTTTGAAAAGAATTCGGGTCTCAGATCCGCGGCTCAAAACGGCGATATTCGGACCGTAAGAGCCTGGCTCCAAAAAGGCGCTGATGTAAATGCCAAAAATGACCGGGGAGTTTCGGCCCTGATGCTTGCAGCGCTCAATGGCCGCGTCAAAACGGCAGAGTTTCTAATTGCCAAGGGGGCGGATATCGATGCCAGGGATGTAAATGGCTATACGCCGTTAATACATGCCGCCGGGGCCGGTGACGTCGGAATGGTCAAACTGCTGGTGGACAATGGCGCTGATTTAAATGCCAGAAACGATCTTGATTTAACCGCCTTGACAACTGCCGAGCTGATGCATCATACCAAAGTCTTTGATTTACTCAAGAAAGCCGGTGCGCAATAAATGATTGAAAAGGTCAGTAAAACACCCGCTATCAGCTCACATGCAGAGATGTTTCAGTAGTTTTGAAGGCAAACAAAATTAAATTATTTCGCGCAGCGACGATAAATTTTTTTCCGGCCAATGGCGGCCGGATAAAGCGTCTGGCCCGTTATGCTTGCCCAGTGGAATTTTTATCCCGTGAAACTTGGAAACTATTTCATTGGGACCGCTTCGCGGACCTCCGATGGAGTAAGCGGACGTTGGTGCAGAAAATGATTTACGGATTCAATCTAATCTTCTCACCGTTGACTTCATGAAAGGAATCTTGCTAAAAAACAAGAATTAATTTAGCGCTAACCCAGCTCATGAGGTAGCCATTATCAAAAACGGGTTTACGGTTCAGGGTTCAAATGTTCAAGGGTTAAACAAAGGATTGAAATAAAGAAACCCCATTTCTCCGGATGAGTGACGGGGCTTTTATTCTATTGAATGAAAATATTGCCTGGAAGACGCCCGGTGCTGAATATCGAATCATGTTTTGCAGGGCAACCGTGTCTATCCTCGGTCGGCCTGACCCCCCTCCCGGGCTAGGTTTTCCTGCTTTGCCTTCAAAATAGCTATACCCAGGTCGAAGGTTCGGTCAAACGGCTCTTGCCGGTCTTCTCGGAGATGCATGGTAATTGCCTCCACTGGGCAGTCGCTCGCGCAAAGTCCGCAGCCTAAACATTTGTCCTGGTTGACAAGCGCGGTATCTTGAACTGTG
>CP070652.1:4348271-4356066 GCA_020354645.1 Deltaproteobacteria bacterium | reverse complement strand
TCCAGCGGGATCAGAGGTTATCATCACATTCCCGGTGCCTGTTGCAGACATGACTGCCGATCAGATCCGCACGTCATTGGTACCTCTGGGATACGATCGATTTTTCCACCGGGGACAGATCCGGGCAATTGCAGACTGGCAACCAAATACCCGAATCATCGTTTTGGACATTGTGGCAGATCGATTGATGCTTCGCGCCAGAGATCGGGAACGGATAGTGGATTCGGCCGAAATGGCTTTTCGCTTCGGCAACGGCCGGCTGGATGTTTGGATAAATAGGGATCAACATTTTGCCTTCAGCAGTGATCTTGAATGCGCCAAATGCCAAATATCCTATAATACCCCCGAACCGAATCTGTTTTCGTTCAACAGCGCCATCGGGGCCTGTGAAACCTGTCGGGGGTTCGGGAGAACCATCGGGATCGATAGGGACCTGGTCATCCCCGATCCCGGTCTCACGCTGAATCAAGGCGCGATCAAACCGTGGGGTAACCGCGAAGAGCATCGCCCTGAATTCAGCGATCTGGCGGTATTTTGCCGGCACCAGAATATCCCCATGAACCTGCCTTTCAAGCGTCTTCCGAAGAAACAGCAAAAGGCTATTATCGAGGGGGCACCCTCCTATTACGGTATTGTCGGTTTTTTCGAGTGGCTCGAAACAAAAACTTATAAAATGCCGGTTCGAGTATTTCTTTCCCGGTATCGCAGTTACGATATCTGTACGTCCTGCAACGGGACCAGGTTCAAAGAAGAAACGCTGCACTATCGCCTGGGCAAACGAAATATTGCCGAAATATACGCGATGAACGTTGATGAGGCGCTTGATTTTTTCCAAAACCTTTCTGCAAATCATCACGACGAGGCCAGCCGCCTGGTTCTGGAAGAAATCCGCGGTCGTTTATCATATCTGCGGGATGTCGGCCTCGGCTATCTTACCCTGGATCGGCAATCACGCACCCTCTCGGGAGGCGAAGTTCAGCGGGTTTCACTGGCCTCCGCCTTGGGGTCTTCGCTGGTCAATACGCTCTATGTCCTGGACGAACCCAGCATCGGTCTTCATCCGCGTGACAATCACCGCCTTGTACGCATCCTTCATCGATTGAGAGATCTGAACAACACCGTTGTGGTTGTGGAACATGATCCGGAAATCATTCGTGAAAGTGATTTCCTGCTGGATCTTGGTCCCCGGGCCGGGGAAAAGGGCGGCCGGATAGTGTATTTTGGCCCCACCCGAAAGGTAAACGGTTCCCTGACAGGACAGTATCTGAAGGGTAAACGACAGATTCCCATACCGGAAATGCGGCGAAAGCCCAAAAAGGGCCGCTGGATAACTATTAAGGGAGCTGCGGCCAACAACTTAAAAAAAATCGATGTCCGCATTCCTCTGGGCCTGTTTGTCTGCCTGACAGGGGTGTCCGGCTCCGGAAAATCAACCCTGGCAGAGGAGATTCTCTACAAGGCCATAAAATGGATCAGGGGCGAGAGTCAGGGCCGCCCTGGTTCCTACAGCAGCATTAAGGGATCGGATCGGATTAAAGATATAGTCTTAATCGATCAGCAATCCATCGGACGAACCCCCCGCGCCAATCCGCTCACCTACACCAAGGCCCTGGATCCCATAAGACATTTAATGGCCGGTACCCCGGATGCCCAAACGAAAAACCTGGGGCCCGGTCATTTCTCGTTCAATGTTGCCGGCGGCCGTTGTGAAACCTGCAAAGGCGACGGTTTTGAAAAAGTTGAGATGCAGTTTCTTTCGGACGTATTTATTACCTGCCCGGATTGCAAAGGCCGACGATTTAAACAAGAGATCCTGGACATCCGATACAACGGTCAAAATATTCACGACATTTTGTCTATGACTGTTGACAGGGCCTTTTCGTTTTTTGATGGTACGTCCAATTCACATGCCAAAATTAAAGCAGCCCTCATCCCCTTAGCCGAGGTGGGGTTGGGTTACCTTCGACTTGGCCAGCCCGTCAACACCCTGTCTGGCGGAGAAGCCCAGCGCCTCAAGCTCTCCCGTTATCTGCGGGATACGGATGGTCGGTCCAAGCTTTTCATATTTGACGAGCCTACCACCGGGCTTCACTTTGACGATATCGCAAAACTTCTGGTCGCTTTTCAACGGCTTGTCGCTCAAGGCAATACGGTGCTGGTAATTGAGCACAACATGGATGTTGTCAAAACCGCCGACTGGGTGATCGATCTGGGTCCGGAAGGGGGGGAGGCCGGCGGTCGCGTCGTTGTCTGCGGTCCGCCTGAAGAGGTGGCCACCCACCGATTTTCACACACGGCCCGGTTTTTAAAAGCTTATTTGAGCACCCAGGGGCGCTTGAAGCCTGAAAAGCCTTGTCCGACCGGAGTTTCCGAACCGGTGTCAACGTTTGCAGTCCCGGGCCATTCAGATGAGATTCTCATAAAAGGGGCCCGGGAGCACAATTTGCAAAACTTAGACCTGTCCATACCCCGTAACCATTTCGTGGTGCTGACGGGTGTTTCCGGATCCGGGAAATCAACCCTGGCCTTTGATATCCTCTTTGCCGAGGGACAGCGGCGCTATTTGGAAAGTTTAGCACCCTATGTGCGGCAATACATGCGGATCCTCGAACGCCCTGAAGTGGATCTGGTAGGCGGTATTTCGCCCACCGTAGCGATTGAACAGCGAATCAGCCATGCCAGTCGGCGGTCCACCGTAGCTACCCTCACTGAAATCTATCATTTTCTGCGGCTTTTGTTCAGTAAACTCGGCACTCAACATTGCCCGGGTTGCGGAAGGAAACTAACCGCCCGATCTCAGTCGGTGATTGAGAACGAAATCGGACAACGCTACCGGGAAAAACCGTTTGCTTTGCTGGCACCAAAAGTTTCGGGCCGCAAAGGCTTTCACAAGAATGTATTCTCACGGGCCTTGCGTAAGGGGTTTACCAAAGTCAGAATTGACGGTGAATTCACGGTACTTCAAGAGGGCCTGGCCCTGAGTCGGTATCATGAACACTCGATTGAAATTGTGGTGGGCGAATTCGGGACCGGGAAAATCCAAACCGATCGCCTGCATGCGCTTGTAGATAAGGCCCTGAAAGAAGGAGACGGCAGTCTGATTGTTATTGGTGAAAATGGAGACGAAGAAACATTCAGCCTGCATGGAACCTGTCCAGCATGCGGAATCGGTTTGGAAAAGCTGGATCCGAGACTTTTTTCATTCAACAGTCGTCAGGGCGCCTGTCCGTTATGTGGCGGACTGGGGCAGCTAAACGGCGGGGAAGGCTCAGACCAGCCAGATGAACCGGAGCCCGGAATCTGTCCCCAATGCCACGGCAGCCGTCTTAAATCCGAAGCACTGGCGGTAAAAATCGGGCCATACACCATCTGGGATCTCGTACAAAAATCGGGGGACAAGCTGACCACGGTGCTCAAAAAATTAACCTTTAAGGAATGGCAAAAGCCGGTCGCCGAGCCCGTGCTCACCGAAATCCATACACGGCTTTCTCTGCTGAATCAACTGGGATTATCTTATCTGTCATTGGGACGCATCGGCGACACGCTTTCCGGCGGAGAAGCCCAACGGGTGCGACTGGCTGCCCAACTGGGATCGAACCTCACCGGTGTTTGTTATATTCTTGACGAACCGACCATTGGCCTTCATTCTCGCGATAACCGCATCCTTATTGAGGCCCTCAACTCTCTGAAGTCCCGCGGCAATACCATTCTGGTGGTGGAGCATGATGAAGAAACAATAAAGGCCGCAGATACCATTATCGATCTGGGCCCCGGTGCCGGTCACAACGGCGGTCGACTGGTCGCCCGGGGCAAGCTGGCAGATTTACAAAAAGTACCGTCGTCCATCACCGGTACCTGTCTGGATGGACACCCGCGAACCATAACCTCGCGTCTAAGACCCAACCGGAATCGCTCTAAAATTACGGTCCGGGGTGCATCCGAGCATAATCTGAAGCACATTGATGTCGATTTTCCGCTGGGCAGTTTGATCTGTGTAACCGGGGTGTCGGGATCGGGCAAGTCTACCCTTTTAAAGGAAACCCTGTATCCGGGCATTCGCAACCGCCTCCTGAAACAGCACCAAACAGCCGGCCGCTGCAGACTGATTAGGGGATGGCAGCATCTTGACCGCATACTGGAAGTAGATCACAGTCCCATCGGACGAACCCCCCGGTCGGTGCCGGCTTCGTATGTTGGATTTTTGGATGACATCCGTAAATTATTTGCCGGCACCCCTGATGCACGAGCCAAAGGGTTTCAGCCGGGCCGGTTTTCATTTAACCTAGCCGGCGGACGGTGTGAAGCTTGCAAAGGCCAGGGACGTCCCAAAGTTACCATGAGTTTTTTACCCGATGTTTATGTGTCCTGCGAGGTATGCCGGGGCGCACGATTTAACAAGGAAACGTCCTCCATAAAGTACAAAGGAAAATCCATAACGGAAGTTCTGGAGCTTACTTTTACGGAAGCGGCTAAGTTTTTTTCGGCTGTTCCGACGATTCGGCGAGGAGTCGAATTCGTATGTAATATCGGGCTGGGATATTTGCGTCTGGGACAACCGAGTCCGACACTATCCGGCGGAGAGGCCCAGCGCATCAAGCTGGCTCGAAAACTGGTCAAACCCTCTCGGGGTCATACCTTCTACATATTGGATGAGCCCACCACCGGTCTGCACCTTTCGGATATTCAGCAACTCCTCAAAGTCCTGCAAGAGCTTGTTGATCAAGGAAATACGGTTGCGGTCATTGAACATAATATGGAGGTGATCAAGGAAGCCGACTACGTTATCGATTTGGGGCCTGAGGGTGGAGACGGCGGCGGTTATGTGGTGGCAACCGGATCTCCGCCCGAACTTCTCAAGCAAACCCGCAAGTCACACACAGCCCGTTATCTTCGAAAATATCTCAGAACTCCCGGCAAAAAACAATCCAGGCAAATTGAAATGTAATCTTTTATCAGAACATTATTTTGAGAATCACTCGATGCCCGCAGTATTTTCCCAGCGGAACTCCAAAAATTGTGATGCGGCTGCATAACTTAACTTGACCGCCAAATTTATTCCGCCTATAGTGCCTCCCTAAAAAAATGAGGAGCTCAAAATTATGCCTGCAAAGACCGAAACAAATCTTGCCTATGCCTTTGCCGCCGAATCAAAGGCTTCTGTTCGAAATGCCGCTTTCGCCCAAAAAGCCGAGATAGAGGGATATTCCCAGATCGCCCGGCTGTTTCGGGCAGTTTCCGAAGCGGAATCGGTCCATGCCCGCAGATATCTGATGCTGATGCGAGGCAGGATCGGGTCCACCGAAGAAAACCTCGAAACGGCTTTTCAAAACGAGATCAAGGCCAATGTGGAAGAATACCCCAATTTGATTAAGGATGCCGCTGCTGAAGGCCATACGGGGGCACAGCGGGCTTTTTCCCAGGCCCGCGACGTCGAAAGCTTTCATGCCAAGCTCTACAAAAAAGCCATAAACGATATGGTTGCTGAACGGGAGACCGAGTATTACGTCTGCCAGGTATGCGGTTATATCAGCGAAGATGAAGCTCCGGATAGCTGCCCGATTTGTGGGGCTGTAAGAGAAAAATTTAAACAGATGACCTAGTTCCCCTGTTACTCAAGATCATCTGACGGGATATCAGTGCAATTGGCGGCACCTGATTTTTCCCAAAACTTCCAAAGCCTACATTGCGCGAAAGTCCGCTTTTAACACAGGAGATATAACCTTGGATAACATCCTCGATTATGGCATCACAATCGTGATCTACATTCAGGGTTTGGGGAAGTGGCTGCTTGTACCGATGCAGTTTTTCTCTTTTCTGGGCACGGAAGAATTCTACCTTCTTTTTATGCCCGCCCTGTATTGGTGCCTGGATGCCGGCCTGGGATTGCGAGTGGGACTTATGTTGCTGGTAAGTGGTAGCGTCAACCAGATACTCAAACTGGCTTTCCATGCCCCGCGGCCTTACTGGTACGATACGCAGGTGCGCGCCTGGAGTTCGGAATCTTCATTCGGTCTGCCTTCGGGGCACGCTCAGAATGCGGTGGCCTTTTGGGGGGTATTGGCGGCCTCCCGGCGGCAAAGATGGTCCTGGAACATTGCGATAGGCCTGATGCTCCTCATTGGTATCTCCCGGTTGTATTTAGGAGTGCATTTCCCCAGTGATGTAATCGTTGGCTGGGGAATCGGTGCTTTAGTGCTATGGGCTTTCTTGCGTTTGGAAACACCGGTCAACAAATGGCTCAAAAAACAGCGTCTAAACACCCAGATTGTAATCGTCTTTGTAACGTCTCTGGTTCCCGGATTAATCAGTGTCGCAATTGTTACCATGTCAGGTTCCTGGCAGATGCCAGTGCTATGGATTAAGAACGCCGCCTCCGCTATTCCCGAGACTGATCCAATCGAACCGATGCGTGTAGCCGAGATACTCACATTTGCTGGCGCCTTCTTCGGCATGGCAGCGGGCGCCCTCATGATCTTCGCCCGGGGTGGATTCGATACCCGTGGATCGGGGTGGCAACTCCTGATCAGGTATATAATTGGCTTGGCCGGCGTGGTGCTTATTTGGCAGGGTCTGGGCAGCGTATTCCCGCGTGGTGAGGATTTGCTGTCTTACAGCCTGCGCTACCTGCGCTATACTTTGATCGGTTTCTGGATGGTCGCCGGAGCGCCATGGCTGTTTATTAAATTAAGAATAGCACAGCGCTCAAACGACTGAAAAAATGAATGTGCGCACGGTGATTTTAGTCTTCAATTGTTTGGTAAATGTCAGTATAGAAGCACAAGTTTTATTTTGAGATTCACGCTAAAAGCTGCAAAATGGAAAAAATTGATCCTGAAAATACCATCAGAGAAGTAATAGACATACCAGAAAAAAGTTACTCCCGAAGTTCATCTGAAAGCCATGTACCAGCGTCGCGTGGTAGAAAATTTCACGGTGCCTCAGTAACGGTGATCAAAATTGACCTGACCGTTGCCCAAAATATTTTTCGCGGTGCCAAGATATTTATTTCGGCAATTGATAGGTTCCGTTCAACCGATCCAGCATTTCATTGTAACGGCGCTCCAAGTCTGCAATTGCATCCTCATACGCGCTGACACTAATTTCACCCATTTTGAAGCGCCTTTCGATCACCGTGCGCTCGTTTTCATACCAGCGATCCGGATCAAAATTATAGGTCATGAATCAAACTCCGGCCTCGAATCGTTTCTGAAATTATAAGTGATCCCGTGCAATCTCTAATGAGAGGGTATGTGCCAAATGTGAAGCTCCCTGCCCTTTAGGGTGGAGCTTGCAGGGAAGCGAACCGGTCAATACTTTCCTTGTGTCATGCTTTTTAGTTTGATATGTAATCCCATCAGCCAGAATGTGAAAAGTCTTAGCTAAAAATATCTGTAACAATTAAATTGCATTGGAGATTATCCAAGATGGATGTTTACGAATCAATTTTAACGCGCAAAAGCGTCCGGGCATTCAAAAACGAGACCGTCTCCGACGATGTGCTCAGCCGTTTGCTTCAAGCTGCCCGACTGGCGCCTTCGGCCAATAACAACCAGGAATGGCGATTCGTGGTGGTCCGCAATCCGGAAATGCGCAATAAAATAGCAACGGCGGCATGCAGACAAAAATTTATCGCAACGGCCCCGGTAGTCCTGGCATGCTGTGCCGAATCAGACAATCATGTGATGACTTGCGGCCAGTTGAGTTATCCGATAGACGTCGCCATCGCCATTGATCATATCACACTTTTCGCGGCGGCTGAAGTTTTGGGTACCTGCTGTATCGGTGCATTCTATGA
>CP070652.1:4343127-4348171 GCA_020354645.1 Deltaproteobacteria bacterium | reverse complement strand
CAACTTGCCAACGGTACTGCAAGACATTTTTTAAAATGTTGAAGCTACATACACCTTAAATGAGCGAAAGTCGAGGATGCGCCAGATCCGCGGCGTCGAGGGCGAAGCCGTAGTTAGCTACTGCGAGCCCTCGACAACAAAGGAGATGGCGTATCATCGGCTTTCCCATCGGGTAAACAAAATGAAGATTATATCCATATTTTATATTCCACCGATATGCTTATTATCAAAAGTGGATTTGAATCATCCTTTTCGATTGAAATGCTTACCTTTACATAGTTTTCTTCATTTTGTTTACGCTCAATTGAGGTAATAAATTCTATTCCAGCAACCAAGGTGTTAACTCATGGCCATACGCAAAATACTTTCGTATCCGGATAAATTTTTGCGGCAACCAACCAATCCGGTTTTGGATATCGACGGCGTTATCCAGGAAATAATTGATGACATGGCAGATACCATGTACGATGCCCCCGGGGCCGGTCTGGCTGCCATACAGATAGGCTGTGACAAGAGTATCCTTGTATATGACGGGATTCCCGCTGACGTAAAGAGATCTCTTAAGGTAGTAATCAATCCAAAAATTGTGGACAGTGAAGGTCAGTTAATCTCGGAAAATGAAGGCTGTCTGAGTGTACCGGAATACATGGCTGACGTGAAGCGGGCAAACTCTATTCTGGTAGAAGGTTTCGATAGAGAAGGCAAGCCGCTTCAAATAGAGGCCGATGGATTCCTGGCAATTGTTTTACAGCATGAAATAGATCATTTAAACGGAAAGTTATTCATTGACCACCTCAGTGCATTGAAAAGAGAATTATACAAAAGGCGTCTAAAAAAAATGAGAAAAAAATGAAAGGGAACTACAACATTATATTCATGGGAACCCCTGAATTTGCCGTACCTTCACTTATCGCCCTCCATGAAAGTAGCCATCACCTATCTTTAGTAGTCACGCAACCGGATCGACCAAAAGGCAGAGGGCGTAAGGTTATCCCGCCGCCTGTCAAACAAACAGCCATTGACCTCGGATACACCATTATTCAACCTGATTCGGTCCGAAACGAAGAGTTTATTAAATGTATTAAACAGCACCGCCCGGATTTTCTGGTCGTCGTTGCTTACGGGCATATACTTTCAAAAAATACCCTGCAAGTGCCGCGTGTCGGCACTATCAACCTGCATGCATCCCTGCTGCCAAAATACCGCGGACCTGCTCCAATTCAGTGGTCCATTATCAATGGGGAAGCAGTAACCGGCGTGACAACCATGTTAATGGATGAGGGTCTGGATACCGGCGACATCCTTTTATCGGCTGAAGAAAAAATATCTCCGGCTGACACTTCGGCATCCCTGCATGCCCGTTTGGCCGAGTTGGGCGCAAAATTGCTGGTTGAAACTTTAAACCGATTTTTGGATGGTAACATAATACCTGTTCCGCAGAACCATACCCAGGCGTCCAACGCACCTTTGCTTAAAAAAAGTGATGGTCAGATCGATTGGGATGTGCCGGCAGAAAAAATTTCTGCTTTTATCCGTGGCTTGACGCCCTGGCCGGGCGCCTTCACTTTCCACGGCAGTAACCGTTTAAAAATATTTAGTGCCAAATCGATCGATACCGAAGTCGCCGAAGTTCCCGGCACGATTGTAAAAGGTTTTGCCGATGAACTGCGGGTAGCCACCGGGAAAGGCATACTCTCAATCTTAGAAATCCAGGGTGCTTCGGGTAAGCGACTGAAGGTGGCAGATTTTTTGCGAGGATACCGACTGCCGCCCGGCACGCTTCTCAAGTGATCCGCTAGCCGATAATCCTTTAATCATCCATTACCTTAATCGAGCGAAAGTCGAGGATGCGCCAGGTCCGAGGCGACAAGGGCGAAGCCGTAGTATAAACTACTGCGAACCCTTGACAACACAGACACCGAAGGAGTCAAGCCGAAGGCTATGGCGTATTCCGCCAGAGGCGGATAAACATCGGCTTTCCCAACGGGTAAACAAAATGAAGATTAAATCCATATTTTATAACTCATGTGTATTAATGCCAGTGGATTTGAATCAACGATTTCTATTGAAATGCTTACATTTATCTAGCTTTCTTCATTTTGTTTACGCTCAATTGAGGTATTACCCAACGTCAGATATCCAATATGCAACCTGATGTCCGACAAACTGCTCTGGAAATACTGAACCGGCTTTCGCAAAACGACCAGACGCTGGATAGTGTGATGCGCGAAGTTTCCGGGCAAACTGAAATGTGGTTAAGACGGGATCGGGCATTGTTGAATGCTCTGGTTTATGGGGTGTTACGATGGCGCGGCCGGCTTGATTATATTATCAATCACCACTCAAAAACTCCCTTCAGCCGCATTGATTCCAATGTATTAAACATCCTTCGGCTCGGGCTTTTTCAAATCGGATATTTGAGTAAGATCCCCGTGGCTGCGGCTGTCGATACTTCAGTTGAGCTGGCCAAATCAACGAAAGCTCCGTGGGTTGTGGGATATGTCAACGCTGTGTTACGCAATGCCGCCAGAGATTATCAGACTGCAGCGTTTCCGGATCTTGAAAAAGATCCGGTGACAGGGCTGGCTGCCATGAAATCCTTCCCCGAATGGCTCATCCGCAGATGGCTCGAAGACAACGGCATCGAAAAAACGATAGCGCTTTGCGATGCCATAAACACTATCCCAGCGATAACGCTGCGCACCAACACGCTTTTAGCGGCTCGAAAAGAGTTGGCTGCAGCTCTTGAAAATGAAGCTGAAAAGATTGCACTTACTGACCATGCGCCGGATGGTGTCTCCATGCGCAACCCTGCGAAACCAATTGCCCAAATGGCATCGTTCCGGCAGGGGTGGTTTCAAATCCAGGATGAAGCCGCCCAACTGGTGACGTTGTTTTTGGCGCCGCAACCCGGGGAAACCATCATGGATGCCTGTGCCGGCCTGGGTGGCAAAACCGGGCATATCGCCCAACTCATGCAAAATAAAGGTAAAATTGTGGCCCTGGACATCAATGAGTCAAAATTAAACGAATTGCAGTCGCAGATGAAGCGATTACATGTTACAATTGTCACAACTTCAAATCACAATCTAAATGTTCCTCCGGGAAAATATAGATTCGGTATTTTTGACCGAATTCTTTTGGATGCGCCCTGTTCGGGACTCGGGGTGCTCCGCAGAAACCCGGATGTCAAATGGAATACATCCGAAGAACAATTGCAAGGCCACATGGGCAAACAGTTGAGATTCCTTAATAATCTGGCTCATATCGTCAAACCTGAAGGTGTTTTGGTATATGCAGTCTGCAGCAACGAACGGGAGGAAAACGAAGAAGTCATCAATGAGTTTCTAAACCTCCATCCAGAGTTTGTCTTGGACAATCATCCTGGGGGGCTATCTGAAAATGCTGGTGCTTTTATTACCCAGCAGGGATATCTAAAGACATTTCCATATCCTCACAACATGGACGGCTTTTTTTCAGCCCGTTTTAAAAGAATCAGATGATCCTACGAATTGCAAAAATAGCCGCAATGTGTCTGGCCTTTATCCTGATCGCCGGAATTAGCGCCTATTTAACCCTAACCTTCCTGATCAAAAGTGAGGATACGGTAATCGTTCCTGATTTTATCGGCAAAGATGTCGTTTATGTCCTAGAATATCTCACTGAATTGGGACTCAATACCAAAGTTAAAGGGTCGGAGTACAGCCCGGACATACCCAAAAATCATGTCATATTCCAGGAACCGGAACCCGGTACGGAAATAAAAAAGGGGCGTGATATCCGCATAATTATATCCAAAGGTGCCCAAACGATTTTAATGCCAAATTTAATCGGGCTTTCGTTTCCGCAAGCCCGAATTATACTTGAAGAAAATGGCTTGTGCCAGGGGGAACAGTCCCTTACTTACAATCGTAATATTGAAAAGGAGGGGATAATTGCCCAGTCTCCGTTTTCCGGGACCAAAGTTCAGCGGGGTAGTTGCGTCGATCTTTTGGTCAGTTTGGGGCAGCGCCCAAAGGCATACAAAATGCCGGAATTAGCCGGCCTCTCTCTTGAAGACGCTGTTCTTTTGATCGAAAAATTCCATCTTCCGCTCGGTGAATTAAAATCCCTATTTTATGAGGCCAAACCCAGAAATACGGTAGTCCGACAGGAACCCCTGGCCGGATACCGTGTCGGTGAGGGAAGCCTGGTGAATCTTGTTATCAACCGAAAACCGCGCAAGGAAGATCAAGAATTTTTACCCGGCGAACAAAAGCGCAACCTATTTACCTACCGACTTCAAAGTGGATTTTTGAGACGGCATATCCGTGTGGAATTGATTAGTAATGGCTTTTCAAGCGATATTTTCGATGAATTCATGAAGCCAGGCGAAGAACTCTGGCTTATCATTCCGACAAATAATGAAGCCACGGTGCTTATTTATGAAGATGATAAGCTCATCGGAACAGAGGTATATGACGTATGGTAAATGTGCTCGATTCTTGATGCTGGATGCTCGATGCCGGATAAAGGCGAAAATGCCCGCGATTGAACGGCGAGTGCGGCCATCCTTACATTGGGTGAACCGAAACCAAAAAAATTGAAGATTGAATATTGTCGATTAAAGATTGGTGATACGCCATTGTTATGCATGCAGGCTTTTCGCTGAATCATTCAATCTTCACAGGAGATGACATGAAAAAATTGATTGCCCCTTCGATTTTATCGGCGGATTTCGCGAAGCTGGGAGAAGAAATTCGATCGGTTGCAGCAGCCGGCGCAGACTGGATTCATGCCGATGTGATGGACGGTCATTTTGTGCCCAATATTACCATGGGACCGCAGGTGATAAAGGCTGCCAGAAAAGTAACCGAGCTTCCGATAGACGTACACTTGATGATCGAAAATCCGGAACGCTATATCCCGGATTTTGCCGCTGCCGGTGCAAATTATATTTCGGTACAGGTGGAGACCTGTGTACATTTAAATCGAACAGTCACTTTGATAAAAGAATGTGGTGCCTGTGCCGGGGTTGTGCTGAACCCTTCCACACCATTGCATT
>CP070652.1:4340049-4343027 GCA_020354645.1 Deltaproteobacteria bacterium | reverse complement strand
ATCGCAGCTGCGTCATTTACCAAGCTTGCTCTCTCTTCTTTGGGGATTTTTCTCATTTTCAACCCGAAGGCCATGTTGTCAAACACTTTCATATGGGGATAAAGCGCGTAGCTCTGAAACACCATGGCGATATTTCGGTCCTTGGAAGCCAGGTTGTTCACCAGTCGATCACCGATGTAGATATCGCCTTCGGTGATTTCTTCAAGCCCTGCAATCATGCGGAGGGTTGTGGTTTTACCGCAGCCCGAGGGCCCCACCAATACGACAAACTCCCGATCGGAGATCTCTAAGTTCACCGTTTTCACCGCAACCACACTATCGAATTTCTTGGTTAGATTCTTCAACACGACCTTTGCCATCGATTACTCCTCCTGTATCCGAATTAGGTGGTGCTATTGTTTCACCGCACCGGCCGTCATGCCTTTAACAATGTACCTTTGTGCCAGCAAGAAAAATATGAGGCTCGGCACGACAGCAAATATCCCTGCTGCACTCATGCGGTTCCAATAGGTCACCTCGTCTCCCACGAAAAAATACAACCCCACCGTGATCGGTTTGAGCTCGTCGTAGTGAATAAACAGATAGGGTGCAAAAAATTCATTCCATGCCCACATAAACGCCACCACGGCGATGGCACCGATGCCGGTAGCGGTAACCGGTGCAACAATCCGAAAAATGGTGCCGGTGCGCGTACACCCATCCACAATGGCCGATTCGATGAGATCTTTCGGAAACGTGTCGAAAAACCCCTTCAAAAGCCAAACCACCAGCGGATAATTCAGGTATATCAAATACAGAATGATCGCTGTGCGGGTATTCAGCAGGTGCATTTTCATCAGAATCAAATAATACGGGAGAAGCATGGCCATGGGAGGTATGGTTCGTGTGAATAGAAAAAGTCCCAGGACCCAATTGCTGCCCTTGTAAGGGAATTGGCTTAGGGCAAAAGCAGTAAAAGCCCCGGCAACGATGACAATCAAGGTTGCCGTGACACAGGTAAACAGGGAGTTTTTCAAATAAGTGGGTATCGGCGCCTCGAACCAGGCCTTGGTGAATGCCTCTATTGTGGGTTTGTCCGGAAAATAGGTCGGCGGGGACATAAAGGTTTCCTGATGGGTTTTAAACGCCGACAATGTCATCCAGATAAAGGGCGACAGCATGAATATCGCAAAAACGATCATGATGACATACGGTGTCGCCTTGTGGTCAATGATTTTCAACAGCAGATCTCTCATTGAAACTTACCTTTCCGGTCTTCTGATTATTCCTTTTTCAGCGTATTATAAATGAACGCAGATCCGATCATGAACGTAAAAAAAATCAAAATCACACTGATGGCTGCGGCTTTTCCAAAGTCAAGCACTTCGTAAATATGATCAAAAAGATAGGCTCCCAGAACATAGGTGCACTTGCCGACACCGCCCCCTGGTGTCATGGAATAGATGACATCGATGGTTCGAAAAGAGAACATGAACATGATCAAGGTGCCGACGAGGATCGGCCGTCTGGCAAGCGGAAGTGTAATATAAAAAAACGTGTTGATGGAATCGGCTCCGTCCACTTCAGATGCGTCATAAAGCTCCTGCAGGATTCCCTGAAAGGCAGCCAGTGATACGATGGTCAGAAACGGAATTCGCCGCCAGGCGTCTGCAATAATCACACCGATCATGGAAGAAATGGGATTTTTATATATGTTCAGCGCTTCATCACGGATGCCGAATTTCATTAACAGATCACTGATAGGACCAAAAGACGGGTGAAACATCCAGGACCACAAGAAGCCGGAAAGGATCAGCGGGACGGCCCAGGGCATAACCACCAGCGATCTGAAAAAAGAGGACCCCCGAATCATCCGGTTCAGACATAGGGCCAGGATAATGCTGGTGATGAGGGTAAATCCGGTGGACCCCATACTGAATGCGAAGGTTCGTAATACAATGGCTAAAAAATCGTAATCTGTAAAGACTTTCGCGTAATTGTCAAAACCGGAAAAGACCACCGGCGATATATTATCATATCGTAAAAAACTCAAATAGATCACATAGGTGAAAGGGATCAATACCCATGCAAGCATTAATAGCAATCCCGGGATCGATAAAATTGCGCCATAGGAACTATTTGATAGAGACTTGGCCTCGTTCATCTGAAAAGCGCTCCTGGTTCATTAAACCGACTGAAATACTTTCATTCAAACAAAACGCCGGTGAGAAACGCTTTCATGAAACAGCGAAGCGATTCTCACCGGTTGATTAGGTCGCGATTCGATTAATAAGTGGTGTATTTTTTTATTTTATCCATTGCCTCGTCAAAAGCCTTGTCAGGATCCATGTTCTTTTGAACAGCGACACCCAAATATTCGGCCAGGATATTCGAGATCTGCACACCGCCGGGCGGAAGCGCTTCAAGCGCGGCGGTTTTCGATGATGCGGCCCGGGCTTCGGGAATGGATGTGCCCCCTACGATGGGCGGTTTGGCTCCGATCTTTTTTGCAACCTCTGCCGCGAAATCCCAGTCGACCTTGTCCTTGATGTTGGGGTCTTCATACACATGGGGCAGCATGGAATCGTTGCCCTCCACCAGCAGCTCATACAGACAGGCTTCCTTGCTGCGGTAAAAATCGAAAAAGAGCATGGCGGCCGCCTTGTAATTGTCTTTGGCTGCATTGTTGATGACGTAAGCGTCGTAGTTGATGTAGCCGATGCGGTTGGATTCCGGTTGACTGGGATCCCATTTCGGGGGCGCCTTGGCAACCCAGTCTCCTTTGATTTCAGGATATTCCTGGTCGAATTTTACGGCATAGACGGAGTAGGCCAATGTCATGGCGGCTTTTCCCATGCCGAAAGCGTTGTGATAGTCCTTCCATCCAAACCCCACACAAGCCGGATCCGCCACGTCTTCCTGCATCATTTTAACGAGATATTTAAAGGCATTTCTAAATTCCGGTGTATCCAGGTTCCATGTCCCGTCTTTCATCGTCT
>CP070652.1:4336800-4339949 GCA_020354645.1 Deltaproteobacteria bacterium | reverse complement strand
GTTTGGGCATTGTGAAAGGCGGTTATGTACCCTTTGTTTTTTTCCCTAAAGGTGAAAGTGATTGGATCATTGCCGAAGTTAATTATCCTCTGGGAGTGCCCTTTGAATTAACCGAAGACACTATCGGGCATATGGAAAAAAAAGCATTCGACCTCAACACCGTTTTTTCTAAGTTTTCAGAACAAAACGGTGACCTGGTTGTAAACGCCTTTTCCCTGGTCGGTGCAATTCCCCGAAGGGATTGGAAACCACCGGAATTTGGCAGTCATGTGGGAGAGGTTTGGATAGAACTGGTTTCCTCCGAGAAACGGACGGGTATTTCAACCAATGCGATACTGAACAAATGGCGCAGTCTGATCGGTGAAATACCCGGAGTGGAAAGTATGATCTTTGCGACGCTGGAGGGCGGACCGGCCGGCAACCCGATAGAAATTCAGCTCTCCGGGCGTGATTTTGATCAGCTCAAACAGGCGGCGGCCGAGCTGAAAGCCGAAATCGCAACCTATCCCGGCACCTTTGATATTGCCGACAATTTTAAACCCGGGAAACAGGAGAAAAAGATCCGTATCCGGGAGGGAGCCAAATCTTTAGGGATCACCATGCGTGATGTCGCCAAACAAGTTCGGCAGGCATTTTACGGTGAAGAAGCCCTCCGCATTCAAAGAGACAGGGATGAGGTCAAGGTAATGGTAAGATATGCGGACATCAACCGGCGGAGTTTATCGGGGTTCGAGGAAATGCGTATCCGGGCCCCTGACGGATGGGAAATACCGATCGAAGAGGTTGCCCACGTCAGTCAGGGCAGAGCCTATTCCGTCATTAACCGGGTTGATCGCAAACGAACCATAACCGTTATTTCAGATATTGACGAAGCCGTGGCAAACGCCAGTGTTATTGTGTCTGAATTGAAGGCCGGTTTTCTGCCAAAGCTCATGGAACGTTTCCCCGGATTAAAGTACGATCTGGAAGGACAGGAAAAAAGGACCCGAGAATCACTCGACAGCCTGAAAATTGGATATTTACTGGCAATGATGGGTATATTCCTATTGCTTGCAAGTCAATTTCGATCGTACGCTCAGCCCATTATTATCATGATGGCCATTCCCTTCGGTATGATCGGGGCGATTTTAGGTCATTTGGTCATGGGCAAGGAGTTCACCATAATCAGTATTTTCGGCATTGTGGCCCTTTCGGGCATCGTGGTGAATGATTCTCTGATTTTGATTGATTTTATCAACAGGGCTATCCGGGGTGGCGTGGACGTTGACCGGGCAGTGGTTGAATCGGGCAAAGTCAGGTTCCGACCGGTCCTGCTCACTTCCTTGACGACCATTGCCGGGCTTTTACCCCTGTTGCTTGAGCGCAGTTTCCAGGCTCAATTTCTCATCCCCATGGCGATAAGTATCAGCTTCGGGCTGCTTGTCGCCACCCTGCTTACGCTGCTATATGTGCCGGCCCTTTATTTAATCGTGCGGGATATTACCGAAAAAGTTGAAAGCTGGTTTCGACAAACAGAGGTCAGCAGTCCGGGAACCGAGGCGAGATGACACCCGGTGCCAAAACAGACAAACCCGGAAGTTCGTTTCTGATAAACGCTACTCAAATTTCAGGCTCTCAACGAGCCAGGCCGCCTCTGACAGGTCTCCGGACGGATGTGCAGCAAGGAAAACCCACTTGCCATCTTTAAATTTGTTGATATGTGAGTACTGACCAGGACGGGTATTGCCTCAGTTTTCATTTAAAAGAAGTAACCAAAAATACAGTATCTCTTTCTTAAAAAGAGAGGAAGACGATTAAGAAGGGAAAAACCAATGGCTCAAGTTTCTGAGGTGGCGGAAAGAATTTATGAAATTAAACCTGGGGGTAAGGAGATTGAGAATTTTCCTCTGTGCACCGTTTATCTCATCGTGGATGATAACACGGCCCTGGTGGAGGTCGGTTGTTCCGTTCAGTTACCTGATATTCTGGAAGCGGTGGATAAACTGGGCTATGATATAAAAAAACTTTCATATATCATTCCCACCCATGTTCATCCCGATCATGCCGGAGGGGCAGGGCTTTTGGTGCGGCAACTGCCGCAGGCGAGGGTAGTGGCATACACGCGGGCGGCTAAAGTCCTTGCAGACCCGTCCATCCTCGAAAGATTGATGCAGGGCTTCATGCGAGTCTATGGGGATGATGCTCAGGAGCGATTCGGAGAGATGGTTCCGATTGCTGAAGAAAGATTTGTATTGGTGGCGGATGGGGAGAGCATTCCTTTAGGGGAAAGAGAGTTGAAAGTCATCCATACCCCCGGTCATGATCCCAATCACCTTTGCTTCTTAGACACCAAGAGCAGGGGATTGTTTTGCGGCGATGCATTGGGCGGATACTTCTCTGAGGTAGAAGTTTCCGTACCGTCATCTGCACCAGGCTCAGATCCTATTATAACCCTACAAAGCATAGAAAAACTCCAAGAACTTAACCCGGCAATTTTATTCTTCTCTCACGGCGGAAACACCAGGGAGGTAACCAGGATTATGCGAATGTTAGCCGATAATAACCGGCAATGCACAGATATCGCCCTAAATGCGCTGAAGGCGGGAATGGATATGGCGGAGATAGCTAACAGTTTAGCAGATGTTTTAGTAAAAGGTTCCAAGTTGACCAGGGAAGATTATTTGGCGGCTTCACCATATTTTGTACCGGCAACGGTCGAAGGTTACCGACAGTATTTCAACAAGAAGAAGATTTAGCTTACTTTAGACTTACTTACTACAAATATTATCTTAAACAAATTAAGGTAACCATGTAGATATTTGGATCAGTGACTATTACTTAGTATAGGCTTCTTTGTAGTTCTAAAACCTGTGCTAGCTCCAACTGCTATTTAAAATATGCCGCTGTTAAAAATTGCAGTAACTGTATATATCATGGTTTTCAAAATCCTCTTATCTCAATAGATCGGCACTTTCGATAATTATGTAATATCGGTAGGATATCCCAAATATCCTTTTTCTCACCCAACCACAAGATGTTGGATATCCATACAATTGACACGAAGCCCTGATTACGGAATTTTTTGTTAACAATCCAAAGCTCCTACATTCTTATACAAACTGCTAACAATTTATTGATGCAGGGCATAAAAAAGAAATACCCAAAATGAC
>CP070652.1:4333317-4336700 GCA_020354645.1 Deltaproteobacteria bacterium | reverse complement strand
GAATCATCAGCGACTGTATCGTGCAAACTCAGGCATAAGGGGTCGTAGCAAAAGAATAGCGATTGAACATTAAAATAATAGGTTGATGGGAGAAACTCTCCGACATTTCGATTAATTAATAACAAGGTTTGAAGCTTCTAACAGGCAAGGATTTGGAGGGCGATTACCAGCGTTTTTTTCTTTTAAAACCTATAATTACCCAGTATAGGCCCCAACCTGCCAGCAACGGGCTAACAGTGCTGTACAGGAAGACGACAAAATCTTTGTGCCAGGGTTGAAAATACATTGTGGTCAGTAAGATCCATAAGATCGAAGCCAAAATAGCCAATCGCATCCGGCCCGACAGTTTGGGTATAATTTTCAGGGGTCGTGTTTCAGATGCTTTCGGCGCGGTTCCTTTGGCCAATAGCCTGGGGATAAAGAAAATTGCAAGGATGATAATAACAAGTACCAGTATTTCTTGAATACCTGAAAACATAATCCTCCGGGTTAAAAAGTGCAGCCTCAATACGTCTTTGTCGTAACGCGCGAATCCTGAGGGTCCAGGCGGCAAGTTTATCTATCACAAAAGTAAGAAATTCGCAAATATATCTAATTTATGAAAACTTTTGATTTGATCAACACCCCTTTGAAAGGTTCCAGCCTAATTGAAGCCAGCGCAGGAACCGGAAAGACGTACACGATTGCCGGTTTATTTGTGAGGTTGATCCTGGAAAAAGCCCTATGCGCTGACCAGGTTCTGGTGGTAACGTTTACAAACGCGGCAACCGAAGAACTCAAGGAAAGAATTCGTCACAAATTGTTGCAAACCAAAGAAGGCTTTCTAAGGGGCGGAAGCCCGGACCCTTTGGTGGGGAAATTAGTGAATCGAAGCCAAGATCCGGACAGGGCCATCCAAATGCTTCAGGATGCCCTGATAGATTTTGACAAGGCTGCTATTTTTACCATCCACGGATTTTGTCAGAAAATACTTCATGAAAATGCTTTTGAAACCGGGAGCCTGTATAATACAGAACTCGTCACTGATCCCAGCCAGGTTGTACAGGAAATTGCCGACGATTACTGGAGAAAGCATTTCTGCACCGCGCCTCCCGAATTTGTGAGTTACGCGAACAAAAAAAAGAATGTTACGGAACCCTCAACTTTTATCAGCTTGCTGGAACGGGTGAGATATCCGGATGTAGAAATATTGCCCGAAATTGAAAAACCCGGCCTGGAAGCCTTGGATAACTTTCGGCACGCATTCAAATCACTTCAAAGCAAATGGCCGACTGCACGGGGGATCGTACGGGAACTTTTAAAGAGCCCGGCTCTCAGTGGCACGATTTACGGCAGTTTGAAGCCCGATCCTAAATCTCCCGACATTACCAAACGAGATGTGAAAGTACATGCCCTGATAGAACTTATGGATCGATTTGTAGCTGATACCGGTACGGAGTTCCCTTTGTTTCCGGGTTTTGAGAAATTTACCACCGCCAAACTGAAAGGCTCGGTCAAAAAAAACCATCACCCACCCACTCATGAAGTATTTAAGATTTGCGACCTGCTGAATAACATCGGTGCCGAACTTGAGGCCCAAATGGAAAAATATCTCACATTTCTTAAAGTTGATTTTTTTGGATTTGCCCGTGAAGAGCTCTCGAAGCGAAAAAAAATCAAAAACATTCAATTTTATGACGATCTTTTGTTGGCCGTCCAAAAGGCTCTAAAGGAAGGTGGCGACCGGGACGGTGATTTGCTGACAAATACGATCAAACAAAGATACAAGGCCGCCCTGGTCGATGAATTCCAGGACACGGATGCCATTCAGTATGATATCTTTTCAACACTTTTTGGTTCTGGGGACAATATACTTTTTATGATTGGCGACCCGAAGCAATCGATTTACGGTTTCAGGGGTGCGGATATTTTTTCCTATATCAAAGCATCCGCTAAAGCTGAAGCCAAATATACACTTTCAGAAAACTGGCGATCGGAGTCCGGCTTAATTACGGCGGTAAACACCATTTTCTCCAATGTAAAGGCACCCTTTTTATTTCATGATATCTCATTTATAGATGGTAAACCCGGGAATACAAAGGTATCCGCGCCCGAATTGACAGGTGCACCGTTTAAATTATGGTATTTGCCCTCTGGTGGTAAAAGACCCGTAAACAAATCCGTCGCCGTTGACAGTATTGCCAACGCTGTAACCGCTGAAATCCTGAAACTAACCTCCCCGGGAGCCGATCACGTCCAGACAGGCGATATCGCTGTTCTGGTGCGAACGAACCGGCAGGCCCAGATCATAAAAAACTATCTTTCTGCCAGACACATTCCTGCCGTGCTTTACAGCACCGGAAATATCTTTGACACCGATGAAGCTTTGGAGATGGAACAAATTCTGACGAGTATTGCCGAACCTGCAAACCATCATCTATTTAGATCTGCCCTCGTGACCGACATGCTGGGAGGATTCGGAGAAGAACTTGATCCCGCTGAAAAAGAACCGCTTTGGTGGCAACGACGCTATGTGCAATTCAGAGAATATTACGAGATATGGAAGAATTATGGATTCATCCGAATGTTTCGAACACTCATGACCAGAGAAGAAATAAAACAGCGCGTGTTGACGCTGCCCAGCGGGGAGCGTCGGCTGACTAACATTCTACACCTCATAGAAGTGATCCACCGGGTCTCGATCGAGAACCGCTTAGGAATTTCGGCCCTTTTAAAATGGTTTTCGGAGCAAAGGGGGTTGGCGTCTACGGGAGTGGAAGAACATCAACTGCGACTTGAAAGTGATGAACGTGCGGTTAAAATTGTTACCATTCACAAAAGTAAAGGCCTGGAGTATCCGATAGTGTTTTGCCCGTTTGGCTGGGAAAGCTCGGTGCCGGCAGGTCAGGAGATTATCTTTCACGGAACTAATGACAACAAGCGGCTGACACTTGATCTCGAGGCCCGGAAGGGCGATTACCACATGGCGCTGGCCCAAAATGAACTTCTGGCTGAAAATTTACGGTTGCTTTACGTTGCCCTGACAAGAGCAAAGAAACGGTGCTATCTTATCTGGGGGCGTATCAATACAGCCGAAACATCTGCCCTGGCGTATGTTCTCCACGATTTTAACTGGCGAGAGCACTCGGATGCCGGTGATAATATCGTGGACTTGTTGGCGGAGGATTTCTTATCTCTAGCGGACGACGAGATTATCGCCGATCTGCGAAAACTGGCTGAAAAATCAAAGGGAACCATTGAGTTTTCCTTAATGCCGTCCGAGTGTGAAGGCCAATATGAATCTGAGCCACTGTCAAGGGAAAAACTTTCCTGTAGAATTTTCAACGGAAGAATCGATAAACACTGGAAAGTTTCAAGTTATTCGTCTTTGATTTCCAAACAGG
>CP070652.1:4330251-4333217 GCA_020354645.1 Deltaproteobacteria bacterium | reverse complement strand
TTCTCCAATACCTTTGGCACCAAAGGGACCATTGGGATCAATTGTTTCTATCAACAGCGGTGTAATCTTGGGGATATCTTTGATGGTCAGCATTTTATAATCATGAAAATTAGGATTAACGATCTCTCCGTTTTCAAACTGAACCCCTTCCATCAAAGACCAGCCAATGCCCTGAGCCGCCCCGCCTTCAATTTGACCCTCCACCAGCAAAGGGTTGATGGCTTTGCCCAGATCATGGGCCGCCACAAAATTCAGCACGTCGACTTTACCGGTAGCCGGGTCAACTTCGACCTCCGCCAGATGGGTGCCAAAAACCAGGGCCGGTGCCGGGTATCCTCGATATGTTACCGGATCGAACTCGGGGGAAACATCTTCCGGTCCATTATAATATCCATGGGCGACCAGCGGGTTTTTCTTCTTGTAAAAAGATGCGGCGCCGATTTCGGCATAGGAAATAGCTTTATCCGGACTGCCTTTGACAAAAACCTTTTTCTCTTTCACTTCCAAATCGTCAATATTGGCCTCCAGCATATCAGCCGCATTTTCCAGCAATTGCTGTTTCAAACCATGGGCAGCTTCGGTTACGGCACTTCCCGCGCAAAATGTAACCCGTGATCCAAACGTGCCCATGCAGGGAAAGGTTGAATCCGTGTCGGCGGTCGTCAGACTGATGGTTTCCGGTGCAACACCCATAATTTCAGCCGCCATCTGGGTCAATATGGTATCTGACCCCTGACCGATGTCCACCGCCCCCATCAAAAGGTGCAGGGTACCGTCGGCATTCATCTGTATGGTCGCCCCGGAATAATTAAAACCGGAGCCGATGCTTCCGCCACCGGTGTAAATCATGGCCGCAACCCCCAGCCCCCTGAATTTTTTCTTGGCGGCTTTTTTCGCGGTCCAGCCCGATGCTTCTCTGGCCTTGGTTAAACACTCTTTGAGTCCACAGCTGGTAATTTTTACCGCATTGGCGGTCACTTCATTGGGGACATTGGCGTTTTTCAGCCTCAAGTCGATGGGATCCATGTCGAGTGCTTCGGCAATCATGTCCATCATTACTTCTTGAGCAAAAGAGGCCTGGGGATCACCATATCCCCGGCATGCACCCCCCCAATTTTTGTTGGTATACACCAGACGGCCTTCGTATTTTATGTTATTCACCCGGTAAAGGGTGGAAAACATGACATTATGATAGGCCAAAACCGCGGGGCCATGGCTGTTGTAAGCCCCGTTGTCCATAATCACTTCCGCCTGTTTGGCGACAATGGTTCCATTCCGTTTCACGCCGAATTTCAGCTTGTTTATGGTCGGATGCCGCATGCGAGTGGCTATAAATTGCTCCTTGCGCGAGTTTTCTATTTTGACCGGTTTGCCCGTCTTTTTGGCCAAGAGAACACATAGCGCCTGGGCCGGTTCCAGATCGATTTTGCTGCCGAAACCCCCACCGATATGCGGTGTTGAAATATGAATTTTGGCCGCATCGATATTCAAGGCGCCCGCCAATCTTTGCCGCAGAGGATGCGGCGCCTGGGAATTTACCCACATATTAACGTCATCCGTCGGGCTGCATGTTGCAATGCAGCAGTGGGTTTCAAGGCTGCAGTGGGACTGGGCCTGGGTTGAAAACGTATCTTCCAAAATGAGATCCGCTTCGGCAAAACCATCTGCGACATTTCCACACTCCATTTTCAATGTTTTGGAAATATTATTCTCCACCGCATCATGCAGCCGGGGGGCTTCCGGTTGCATTGCCTCCAGCGGATCGAAAACGGCCGGCAGTTCTTCCCATTCCACCTGGATCAATTCCAGGGCCTCTTCAGCAATTTCTTCATCTATGGCAGCTACGGCTGCAATTTCGTCACCGATGTAGCGTACTTTTTCGTCTGCTAAAACCAACTTGTCAGCCCAGGTCGGCGAAATGCTGTATTTTACAAGCGGTATATCTTTAGCGGTGATAACGGCTTTGACACCCTTGAGTTTTTCAGCTTTTGAAATGTCGATATTGCTAATCTTAGCATGGGGTACAGGGCTTCTCAGAACTTTGCCATAAAGCATGCCGCCTAGTTTGATGTCAGCGGTAAAAACGGCGTTTCCTTTTACCTTTTCAACGGCATCTCGGTGAGGGATACGTTTTCCGATGACGGCGTAATCATCCATTTTTGATTCTCCCTTCTTGGTATCCTCATTTGATTTGTTGGATGGCAATGTTGACGGCATCCAGAATTTTGGTATAACCGGTGCAGCGGCATAAATTACCCTCCAGGTAGTGTTTAATATCTTCTTCTGAAGGATTTGGATTTTCATCCAACAGGGCCTTGGTGGTGAGATTCATGCCCGGTTTGCAAAATCCGCATTGAACGGCACCGCTGTCTATAAATGCCTGTTGAATCGGATGCAACGAGTCACCTTTATGCAAGCCTTCAATGGTCATTATGATGGCACCATCCACTTCGACGGCTAAAACCAGGCAGGCGGTCACCACTTTACCGTCGACAATTACCGTGCAGGCGCCGCAGTCTCCTTCGTCACAGCCCTCTTTGGTACCGGTTAAACCCAGATCATACCGTAAAAGGTCCAACAGGGTCTTGTTCGGATGAACGAGGAAATCATATTCTTCTCCGTTTACCGTGATTTGGATACGATGTTTACTCCCCATATTACCCCCTTTGATGGTATTACCTCAATTGTGCATAAACAAAATGAAGAGTGAATTATAACTATTTAGTATCACGAGTTATCCAGAATATTTAAGCACCTTACTGTAACCCAATGATAGTAGAATGATAGTTATCTTATTTATTTCTTCATTTTGTTTACCCTTTGAGCTTCGCTTTCAGCTACGGCCCAACAGGTCGGGAAAGCCGATGATACCCCATCTCCTGCGTTGCCAAGGGTTCGCAGTAGTTTACTACGGCTTCACCCTTGGACGCCTTGGACCTGGGGCATCCTCGACTTTTGCACAATTG
>CP070652.1:4326962-4330151 GCA_020354645.1 Deltaproteobacteria bacterium | reverse complement strand
TGGTTATAATCCAACCAAGCATGGAAACCCAGCGGATTTTGATCGAAATCTTTATAAAGTTCTTTTTTCCAGGGCGGGAGTGGACAAAGGTGTGGAGGGTAAAGATATTATTTCAAAAGCGCGTTACCAGAAACCTCTTTTACTTGTTAAATTAAACCTTCAAAGCAACCGTGTTATCGGTATTGAAACGCCACCAAATCAGGGTAAATATGCCGACATCCCGGTTCCCATTTTTTAGACTATTCATATTTGCCGCAATGAAACCCGAAAAGGGGAGGGGGGTTATTCTTTTTGATCCCCCTGCCAACTGTCCCGAATGCGGTATGGAAATCCATAAGATGCCATACGCTCCAGAAAAGGATCGGGATCGAAGGCTTCGGGTGGCAAGACACCGAATTTTTTCCAGATCCCCTTGGCCAGCAGTTCGATGGCGATAGCGGGGCCGACAGCCGTCTGGGCAGCCACAGCCTGACATTTAAGTTGCTGCATGCAAACTTCGTTGTCGGCAACCTGGTAGAGATAAACCTCGCGGGATTTTCCATTCTTGCGACCCTTGACCCAGGTACCGACACAAATTTTTCCACGCATCAGGGGGCCAATTTTAGCCGGATCGGGCATGCAAGCTTCCACCACATCCCTGGGGATTATCTTAACCCCCTTGACATCAATAGGATCGGTACTTGCAAGTCCGAGATCGTTCAACAACCTGAGGGCTTCCATAAGCGCCGGACCCAAACTGATTTTAAAGGTGACTTTTTTGAGCCCCTTTTTGATCCAGCGGGGGAGGTTGATCACCTCTTCATGTTCGACGCTTACCACCTCCAGTGGACCGATACCTTCGGGGAAATCGAACGTCTCTGGACCGCTCATGGGTAGTGTCGTATAATACCCTTTGCTCTTTTCCCAGAATACCGGAGGATTGAGACACTCTTCGATGACACTCCAAACGGAGAACTGAGTTGCATATCTATAGTTGTCCACCGTCATGTTGGATCCATCTCGCACGCCGATTTCATCAATTTCGTCAAAAAGATATTTTTCAGCATATCTTGCAAATACTTCACTAACGCCCGGATCAATTCCCATGCCGACCAGTGCCAGAAGCCCTTTGGCCTCCCAGTCTTTATGGCGGGTAAATTGGTAATCGCCCAGCATGACCCCGACTTTATTGTACGGATCTGTGGGATGTTTTTCCGATAATGTCATGGCCATATCCAGGTAATGGCATCCGGCTTGATAGGCTGCATCAAAAATGTGCTGATCAAAACTCTGGGGGCAACCATTCAGGACGAGATCGATGTCGTGTTCTTGGATCGCTGCTGCCACTTGATCCTGCTGTCCGGCATCAATGCGCACGGCCGGAAACCGTTTGCCGACTCCCATCCTGTCCGCCACTTCGCGCGCTCGATTGCGGTTGAAATCGGCTACCACCAGTTTTTCGAGCCATCGGTCTTCCGAATCGGCCAAGCTTGTCAAAGCCGCATATGCCTCACCCACGGCACCTGCACCAAGAAGTAATATCTTCATAACTACCTCATCCTGAAAATTTGTATCAAGGGAATAAAAATTGAAGTTATTTGAGGGGTCGGGGAGCTTTTTTGATCCATTGTCGTAAGTCTTTTGTTTTTGTGCAATTTGGCAACTGGGGAGACCGCAGCCACCGAAGGTGGAATGCGCAGGGGACAAGTATCCCCCGCTGCCAAATTGCTTAGAAAAACAAAGACCGGAGGCACAGGGTAAAAAAACTCCCCAACACCTCAGTTATTTGAAATTCGGGGTTTGAAATTCGTATTTCACTCTTTGCGGCGTTAGGTTTGTCACACCTGAAAGCCGACATAAAGGGAGGTGGCGTAAACGCCAGCCCCCCTGAGTTTCTGAGATGGGTTATGCTGCTTTGAGTTCGGTCCAAATCTGGTCATACAGTCGCGTAGCTTCTCCGACATCTTTTTGGAATTCGAGCCTTTTCATGACTTCCGGCGGCGGATAGATGCCGGGATTGTTTAGATCGCTTTTGTCAATCAGCTTTTTGGCAGCCTCAACCGGTGTGGCATAGTGGACAAAGTTTGAGACGCCGGCCGAAACTTCCGGGCGCAGGCAATAGTTCATCCATACCTGGGCCGTGTATTTGTGGGGGGCTGTCTTTGGGATGGCCAGATTGTCGTCCCAGATTTCACAGCCCTCTTTGGGGATACAGTATTCAATATCGTTGTTTTCATCCTTTGCCATCAAGGTATCGCCCACCCACAGCTGAGACAGCCAAACCTCACCGGAGATCAAAAGGCTTTTAACCGGAGCGGATATATAGGCCTTCAGCAGTGGTTTTTGTTCCATGAGCATTTTTTTGGCCTCCATGAGCTCACTTTTGCTGGTCGAGTTCAACGAATAGCCACGATATTTAAGGGCTACTGAAATCGCCGACCGCATATCGTCCAGCAGGGTGATCTTTCCCTTATACTGAGGGTCCCAGAGCAATTTCCAGCTGTCTATTTTCCCGCTTACCTTCTTGGAATTGTAGGCAAACCCCGTCGTTCCCCATTGCCAGGGAACCGAATGTTTTCTGCCGGGATCGTAAGGGGGATCCCGGAGTTCATCGGATACACCTTTTAAATTAGGGATGATATCATGATCGATTGGCGCTAAAAGGCCCTGGATCAGCATGATTTCGATCATATAACCGGTGGGAACCACAATATCGTATCCGGTGGCTCCGGATTGCAGTTTGGCCAGCATGGCTTCGTTGTCTTCATAAGTGTCATAGTTGACTTTGACACCGAATTCTTTTTCAAAGTTCGGTATCGTATCCTCGGCAATATAGTCCGACCAGTTGTAGATGTTGAGTTCTTTGGAAAGCTTGCTTCGATCCACCTGGGCCGCATAGGCTTGACGGGTTTTGCTGAAAAAACGGTCGGCAATCGTCAACGCCCCGGCCATCGAAAGACCTAAGGCGGTGGCCTTTTTGATGAAGTCTCTGCGGGTCAGTTTCCCCGCCTCAAATGTTGCAACCAGTTCCTCGATCCGTGATTTTTTGTTTTTCTCTTTCATAGTCTTGCCCTCTCTTTCCATTGTTGATGTTCAAGATCGTTTTTCGAATTCGTTCGATTGTTGAAAATCGGGTCGATTCAAATACAAAATCACACGCCTGTGCGCGAAAAATTTGCGGAGTCGGCTAGGTTGCTTTGCGTTGGAGTC
>CP070652.1:4322445-4326862 GCA_020354645.1 Deltaproteobacteria bacterium | reverse complement strand
TATAATATAAGTCATGTAGCATTCGATGCTACAGCGGTTAGTTGGTTTACTTTTCAACTCAACCCTTAACTCTTTCCTCTGTTCGGGGGCTCATTTCCCATGGGCCCCCTCTTTTTTTAGGCAATATCTCAGATCAAGTGAAAAGGATCCCCATGACCGATCAGGTAACTCTTGAATTATTTTCGGATTATGTCTGACCGTGGTGTTACTTCATTACAGGGCGTATTGAACGATTACGTAAGGGATACGATATTACCATTCGCTGGTTTGCTTTTCCGCTTCATCCGGATACACCCTCAGAGGGGATGACGCTCGAAGAACTGTTTGCCGGTCGATCAATTAATATTGACCAGTTGATGGAACGCTTACAACAGGTGGCTCAAGAAGAAGGTTTGCCGCTGGGTAAAAGGGAATACACCTATAACAGCCGTTTGGCCCAGGAATTGAGTAAATGGGCAGAGTTTGAAGGTAAGGGCAAAGATTTCCATGACGCTGTTTTCAGAGCCTATTTCGCAGAGGGGAAAAATATTGGTCTGCAAGATACGCTTATCTCTCTGGCACGATCGGTGGGACTTTCCGGCGCGGAAGCTCAAAACGTGCTGGAAACCAGGGCATTTAAAGAGGCTGTGGATATGGATTGGATCTTGGCAAAACGTATGGGTATAACGGCTGTACCGACTTTTGTGGTCAACAAACAAGGACTTGTAGGTGCGCAGCCTTACGACGTTCTGGAAAAATTCCTGCAGGATAACCATGTACCCAAGCGCATCCCCAATTCTTAACGTTTATCTATTTTTCTTCCTTTTGTTTACGCTCAATCGAGGTTAAATTCCATTTCAGGGTAATCATCAGTCCCGTCTTATTCATCAATTCATCCTCTCTGGCATTCCCAAGCACTCCGCCTGTACATATACAGCATAGTTTGATATCATTCCATGATACTTGACAACCCTGCTAAGCGAACGTAGTTTTCGCCATAAAAACCAGGTTCTACTTGCGGGTGCAACGATTGAACCTTCGTTATGCTTTTGCTTCCGGAAAACCTCATGAAAAAAACTGCTGCAGTCTGCCCTGGTAGAAATGCATGGAGAATGAGAATTGGAAACGAATATGTCGCCGGGCCGGAAAGATTTGTCCGGGTCAGGGTATTTGTATGAATCTAATAGGAATTATTATACTTTTTGCCATTTTATTCGACCTCATTTTAAACGGACTGGCCGATTATTATAACCTCAAAATGTTGCGGAAGGATCTTCCCGATAGTTTTCGGGGTATTTACGAGCCGGAAAGGTATCGCCAGTCTCAGGATTATTTAAGAGTAAATACACGATTCGGTTGGGTTACATCTTCGCTAAATATAGTCCTGATTTTAATATTCTGGTTCGGTAAAGGTTTTCCAATGCTGGACCAATGGGTGCGGTCCCTGAGTCAGGGGCCTGTGGTAACTGGCCTCATTTATATTGGAACATTGATTTTTATGATGGCAATTTTGTCTTTTCCGTTCAGCGTGTATGCGACTTTTGTGATCGAGGAACGATTTGGATTCAACAAAACAACCTGGTCTACATTCATAAAGGATAAAATTAAGGGATTGATGCTGGCCATTATCCTTGGCGCACCGCTGCTGGCAGCTATCCTGGCTTTTTTTGAATATGCGGGACCAAACGCGTGGTGGTATTGCTGGCTGGCGGTAACCTGTTATACGTTGGTTGTCCAGTTCATTGCCCCGACCTGGATTATGCCTCTGTTTAATAAATTCACACCGTTGGATGAGGGGGATCTCAAAGAAACAATAATGTCCTATGCCCGATCCATAAAATTCCCATTGGAAAACGTTTTTGTGATGGATGGCTCCCGGCGATCCAGCAAGTCTAATGCATTCTTTACCGGTTTTGGTCGTCACAAACGCATTGTTTTGTTCGACACGCTGATAGAGCAGCATACGGTAACCGAACTGGTCGCCGTACTGGCCCATGAGATGGGTCACTACAAGAAAAAACATATCCTCGCCATGCTGGTGATCGGTATATTGCAGACCGGTGTGATGTTTTTTCTGCTTTCGCTGTTTATCTCCTACCAGGGGCTTTTTGACGCCTTTTACATGGACCGCCCCGCCGTGTATTCCGGATTGATTTTTTTTGCCATGTTATATTCTCCGATGGATTTTTTTGTGGGTCTTTTTGTTCAGGTGTTATCCCGCAGAAATGAACATGAAGCGGATAGATTTTCGGTTGAGACTGCTAATGAGCCTCGGTCCATGGTTGCTGCTCTCAAAAAGCTGTGGGCTCACAATCTTTCAAATCTCAATCCACACCCTTTTTACGTGTTTTTAAATTACTCTCATCCCCCGGTTTTGGAACGCATAAAAGTCATTGAAGGTATGCAATCGCCTGTCTCCTAACCGCAGCCAATGGGCACTTTATTCAAAAATATTCTGATCGTTTCAGATATCGGGGGAGGTTCCGGCTGCTGGAGTTATGCAGTTTCTTCTTTTAAGACGAAGCATGGCACCGGGCCTGTGTTGAGATGACCCGAGATGTCAATGACATTCATAACAGCCGATGATATTCATATACTTTATATGGATCTCATCCGACTCTATTATCTTACCCCCTTTATTGAAAAGGTGTTTCCTTTGATGATCTCAATATCGGTAGTTTCTTGATATTTGGTTTTCTGGCAAGATATATGAAGGTATCATAAATCCTAAATGTTTTACCCTGAGCCTTTCTTGCCACCTTCTATTTTTTGCTGTATAGGTAAATTGAGGTTTCGATTATGGGTGCCCCTTTCCGGATTTTGGAGAACGTTTTGAACTCCATTGCAAGACGCCAAATGAATATGTGCCCTGAGCAATCCAGGATCCTTTTTGCTATCTTCAGTTTTTTCCTATCTTTTGTTATGCTGCATAACGTCGGCATAGCGCAAACGTCTGTCCGGAAAGTATATGCTGTCCCCGTCTCCGGAACGGTAGACCCGGGTATGGCGGCCTTTATAAAAAGGGCTCTTGAGGCATCCTCAGATGATCCGGATTCCCTTTTTATTATCGAAATCGATACCTTCGGCGGCCGCGTTGATTCCGCACTTCAGATCGTAGATACCCTCCTTTCTGCTCCTGAAGGTAATACCATTGCCATTGTTAAAACCAATGCCATCTCAGCAGGCGCATTGATTGCCCTGGCCTGCAGCAGGCTTGTTATGAAAAAGAATACCACTATCGGTGACTGTGCACCGATCACCTATTCAAACGAGGGACCAAAGGTACTGGGGGAGAAGTTCCAGTCCCCGCTGCGGGCCAAATTCCGTATGCTTGCGAAACGCAACGGTTACCCCGAGACTCTGGCCGAGTCGATGGTCACTGCTGAGATGGTGGTTTATGCCGTAGAAATTGAGGGAAAAACCCTTTACATGGATTCCCAGGCATTCGAAGATCTAAGCCAGGCGGAAAAGGAGAGGGTTTCATCGAAAAAGACGATTGTAGCCAAGGGCGAACTTCTGACGATGGATGATACCGAGGCGCTTGAGCTGGGTTTTTCTAGGATGAGCGTTGATAATATGTATGAAATGCTGCGACGAATGGAGATAGAAAACTATAAGCTGATTCGGATCGAAGAGAGTTGGTCGGAGACGCTTGTCCGGTACATCGGCGTAATCACACCGTTTTTGTTGCTGATTGGACTTGCCGCCCTTTATATGGAGATATCGGCGCCTGGATTCGGGGCGCCGGGAATTATCGGGATTACCTGCCTCGCCCTTGTCTTTCTAAATCAATATTTGGTCGGTTTGGCCGATTATACTGAGCTTTTGCTTTTAATTCTGGGAATTATTCTTTTAGGATTTGAACTTTTTGTAATACCCGGCTTCGGTATCGCAGGTATTGCAGGACTCCTTTTTATCGCCGCAGGCGCCATACTGGCACTTCAGGATTTTGTCATCCCAGATCCTTCCTTACCCTGGCAGGGAGAAATACTATTAAAGAACATCTTGCACGTGCTTGGCGCCTTTTTCATGGCAATTATCGTTGCACTTTTTGTCTTGCGCTACATCATGCCGAAGCTTTCTGTTGTTGTCGAAGGACCGTATCTGAACACCACCCTTAAAGATTCCCATGCAGACTCAATAGAAGCCGAGAAAGCCAAAGTTGGTGACATTGGAGTTACAATGACATTTCTTCGGCCTTCGGGTAAGGTCAAGATTAAAGACGAAGTCTTTGATGGGATCACGCAAGGAGAGTTCATGGAAAAGGGGACCCCTGTGAAAATTTCGGAAATTAAGGGGAACCGGATCATTGTATCAAGGATACCTGAAGATGAATGACAGTTTTCTTCTTCTTATCATTCTGCAGCTTGTAGGTGTAGTGGTGATCATCGCAGAAATTATTTTGCCGTCAGGCGGCATCCTATCAATCGTGGCCCTC
>CP070652.1:4313443-4322345 GCA_020354645.1 Deltaproteobacteria bacterium | reverse complement strand
GCAAACTCACGCATAAGGGATCGTAGCAAAAGAACAGCGCTTTGACATCAAAATAATGGATTTGGGATTAAACCGGCATCGGGGGCCTAAGCCATATTCAGGTTGCTGCCTGTTCTTTGGCAACGTTCCCTAATGCCTTTAAACAGTGCACGATTTCGCTGCTGATAATTCATTCCGCTATCATCAAAGGCTGAGTGGAAAAACTCCCCGACTCCTCATTTTAGATAGGCTCCTTTTATCGCTGACACGGCTCTGTCGGCATAACGCTGTAGAACTCCCGGCGGATGTTCAAGGGGAGGTCGCGTCCATCGCTTTTTGCGCTCAGTCAGCAGGGATTGAACCTCCGCTGAATTCATTCGCTTTTCATTGTATCCCACGATATTCAGACTTCGATTAGGGATATCGATGGAAATGATGTCATCATTTTCCACAAATGCGATGGGTCCGCCGGCTATGGCTTCAGGAGAAACATGTCCGATACACGGTCCCCGTGTTGCACCGGAAAATCTGCCATCCGTTACAATCGCCGTGTTTTGCAATGCCGGATTGGTTACCAGCGCTTCGGTGGTCGCCAGTATTTCCGGCATTCCACTGCCCCGCGGCCCCTCATACCTCAGGACAATCACCGATCCAGGGTTTATTTTGCTATTCATAATTGCATCCAGCGCCTCTTCTTCGCGGTTGAAAACCCTGGCATGGCCTTCATGGGTTAACATATCGGGGCTTACCGCCGAAAATTTGACCACCGCTCCTTCAGGTGCAATGTTGCCTATTAATACGGCGATCGATCCGAAACCTTTCCCTTGATCCGACGGGCGAATAACATCTCCTCTTTTTAATGTGTAATTGGCTAAGTACCCATCACCGCGATGAAAAAATCCTTCCTTTTCCAACTGTTCCAGGTTTTCACCAAGGGTTTTTCCAGTGACGGTTAAAGCATTCAAATCAATCATGTCTTTTAATTCGATTTGAATACGTGGAACGCCGCCGGCATACCACACCATTTCACTCACATATTTCCCGGAAGGCTGAACATCAACCAGATAGGGAATTTCACGATTGATTCGGTCGAATAATTCCGCTTCAATTTCAATACCGAGTTCATGGGCAATCGCCGGCAGGTGAAGCAGGGCATTGGTCGAACCGGATAATGCAGCATGGACTTTGATGGCGTTTTCAAATGCTTCCCTGGTAAGAATATCGGAAGGTGTTATACCTTTTTGGGAAAGCTTCATAATCTGTCGCCCAGCCCTGCGTGCCAGCCTGCGGATTTCAAAAAGACTTGCCGGTGCGAGTGCAGAGCCCGGCAAGGCCATCCCCAAGGCCTCGGACATGCACTGCATGGTGCTGGCGGTTCCCATAAACTGGCAGGCACCGAAACCCGGACAGCCGGAAAGTTTATAATCCCGGACCTCAGAGCTTACATCTTCTCCCTGCCGCAGTTTTGTTGCTGTTTCTCCTACGAGAAGGCTGTGGGACATCTTTGGCCCTACACGATTACTTCCCCCAGGGATATGAACGGCAGGGATATTCAGTCGGGCCGCTGCCATCAAATGGGCAGGAATGGATTTATCGCAAGATGAAATTACGACGATTCCGTCCCAGGGAATCACCCGGCCGTGTATTTCAACGAGATCGCAGAGAACCTCTCGGGACGGTAGGATGAAATTCATCCCGTCATGGGACATGGCCCACCCGTCGCAGATGTCCGTTCCGTGAAATTGGGCCGGTTTACCGCCTTCCTGATAAACCCCGATCGAGGCTTCCGCGGATAATGTATCCAGATGAAAACTGCCGGGATGACTACTACCGAAAACATCTTCGATTAAAATCTGCGAATTTTTGATATCCGTCTCATCCCAGCCGGTCCCGTGACAAAGGGCATCAAATTGAACCCAACTGTCTCTAATCTTCCGACTTCGTTGTTTCATTTCTTTTGACATTAAAATCTCCTTTTTGATCCCCCCTCACCCTAAGCGTTCGGCCAGCTGCATTCGGCCGAGTCGTTTGCTATCCGCCTCAGTCTGACTATCGGACATCGTCGGGGGTTATGAAGCCGTTGCTAGGGTTGTGTCCCACAAATAAGTTACAAAATCCAGCACACGGTTTGAAAGGCTTTTGCGAGTGCCATTGAGCATTTTGGGATCAAGACGCCGGCTGCAGCGGGGCGCTTGTCCGCCAGCGATCTTTGGCGGATTCACCCGCCAGAGTACGTTGGCGGGTAAAAATCAAAAGCTGTCTGAGTCCCGAGGCCCGCTAGGCGGGCCGAGGTCGAGTTCTTTTGATTTAGCCCGGCAAAGCGGGCGGCCCCAAAATGGTCGCCGGCGCGAGCAAAAGGCTTTCAAACCGCTGCAAGACTTTTTAAACTTATTCCTGGGACATGACACCGACGTTTCTAAGCCCCTGCAATTCAAGTGCGATCCGGGCCGACAATTTCCCAGGATTCATTCCCGCAATTGGATGGCGTAAAACTTCCCGGCAATGCATCCATGCGATGGATTGGGATTTTATGCTAGATCGGCAAGATAAAGGAGAATATCGAGCAGAAGGTCAAGCAGTTGTTGGAAGAGCAAATAACAACAGACAAAGACGACAGCACTGATTTTCCGGATTATTTCTATGCATATACTTATCCGCGGTTATCCGTGGTTTAATTACCCTTAACAACCACCCAGCAATAACGGTAATAATGCTACCGCTTAAGAAATTTGCTTTGATCTTTCCCTGATTAAAAAATGAAAAATCAGATCACAATATCGATCCAATTCCACCATACCTTTACCCATACCGCATATTAGCTTAATATTTATAAATGATTATGATATTCTCTGTCAAACCCTGAAAAGAATTACCTAAATTGAGGGGTCGGGGAGTTTTTTTGATCCATTATCGAAAAAAGCTGCCTGTTGGTCCTGTTTGCCCTTGGCAATTATATTTCACCTGTTTATCAATTCAGCCGCCGCACAGAGCGGAACGACAAAGTCGGACGAACACGGGCCGGCTGCGTTTGCCGCTCTGTCATTTACCATTAAGTTCTGAATAATCTCTTGCTATAATCGCTTATCCAGAATATTTTTCGGCTGAAATATTCATGTTTAAAGAGTTTTTTCATTGAGTTTAGAATCAACGACGGTATCAAGGGTTGATCGATAAGATTGTGTTGCAGTCGAAGGAGGTCAATATGATCCAGTCGTCTTTCAGCGAAAACCGCTCTGTTTTTTTTCGGGTGTTGAGTGACGATCAAATCTGGGAGATCAAGCGCGCTGCTTTTGACATCCTGGAAAAGACGGGCGCCAGAGTCCTTCATCAGGGTGCCAGAGACATGCTCAAGCAGGCCGGTGCCATTGTCAAAGATGATATCGTAAAAGTACCGGAGTATGTGATTCAGGAATGTTTACGCACAGCCCCTAAAGGCTTTGCGATTTATGACCGGAACGGAAATCGGGCCCTGGAGGTTGAAGGACGCAAGAGTTATTACGGAACGTCCACCGCCAGTCCCAACACAAGAGATGCCCTGACGGGTGAAATCCATGAAACGCGAGTTGTAGACATCGCCCGCGGGGCACGGATTGCCGATGCTTTGCCCAATATTGATTGGGTCATGCCCATGGGATCCAGCCAGGATGTTCCGGCCGTAGCGGCGGATCTATATGAATTTGAGGCGGTCGTCACCAACACAACCAAGCCCATTGTCTTCATCGGTTATTCACCCAGAGGCATGGAACTCGTATTCGAAATGGCTGCTGAGGTTGCAGGCGGCATGGAAGCACTCAGAGAAAAACCCTTTTTAATTGCCTACCCCGAACCGATCACACCGCTGGTGTTCCCGCAAGAAGTGGTTGAGCGCACATTTATCGCAGCCGATTTATTCATGCCACAGATTGACGGACCCACGGAACAGATGGGGGCAACGGCGCCGGTAACCCTGGCCGGCACTATCGCTCTTGCAACTGCTGAGGGGTTGATGAATATTACACTGGTGCAACTCAGAAAACCGGGAGCCCCTTGCGGTATGAGCTGCAACATTGCCGGTTTTGATATGTCTACAACGATGCTCAGTATCGCTGCACCGGAAACAAGCCTGGGCCTTGCCGCCCAGGCAGAGGTGGCCCAATCCTTTGGACTACCGACCTGGGGGCTTGCCGGTGCCACCGATTCTAAAACCATAGACGCCCAGGCCGGGATAGAAAGTGCGTTTTCAATCCTTGCCCAGGGGCTTGCCGGCTTGAATCTGATCCATGATGTCGGCTACCTGGATATGGGGATGGTCTGCTCGGCGGAGATGCTCGCCCTGGGCGATGAAGTAATTGGGATGACAAAACGATTGATCCGGGGTATCGAGGTGAACAAAGAAACTCTGGCCCGTGATGTCATCCAGAAGGTCGGCCCCGGGGGGCACTTTCTGCTGGAAGATCACACCTATAACCATTTTAAAAAAGAACTCTGGATGCCAAGACTGCTGACCCGTCAACATTACGAAACCTGGCAAAGCGGCGGATCCAAAGACATGAGCGCCCGCATCAGGGAAAATGTCAAAGACATATTGGATACCCACAAAGTCCCGTCTCTGGCTGATAAGACCTTGTCGGCTTTAGAAAAACTGAAAATAAAAGGGGAAAAAGAGCTCACTGAATTGTATCCTGAGCAATAAGAAAGCGGATTTGATTTTAATGAGGAAAAATTTTTTATAATGGGGTCGAAGATTATGCAAGTTGAAAACGATACAATGATACGCCACATTAAAAACGCCTTTGTTTACTCTTTTGCCGGATTGATTGCGGCCTGGAAAAATGAGTTGGCTTTTCGGGGAGAAGCGGTAGTCATAGCAACCATGCTGCCCATCGGATTTTGGATGGGAAGAACCGCTATTGAAAGAGCCTTGCTGATCGGATCCTGCCTTCTAATTTTGATTACCGAATTACTGAACTCGGCGGTGGAGACCGTTGTGGATAGAATCGGATTGGAGCACAATGAGTTGTCAAAAAGAGCGAAAGATTTGGGCTCTGCGGCAGCATTCATCAGTATGATCAGCGCTGCAATCGTGTGGGGGTTAATTGCCTATGCGCGTTTCCTGGCGTGAAAAACTTCTACCGCTCCAAATCGCATTGCCGACACCGCCGATCGTCCATGGATTTCCGGAGGCTTTTCTTTGAGCAGCCTGCGGCTATTGCCGGAACATTCCAACCTGAGGTTCTATTTCTTAGTGATGGTTTTTACCTCCCATTAGACCCTTACTCCTCTCTTATTGCGCTTTTCCATTTTATGGCTAGGTTTGGCTAATTCAAAAAAACGGTAAAAATTAGATTCTGGCCGCAGCGGCAGGTGATCTGCCAATATTATTCAGTGATTATTACGAACAGAAGAAAAAAACCGGCTGGGGTAAAAAAGATAATCAAAGTTTAATGGAGCGAAAATGAGATCTATCGACAAAAACAGTAGGGTTGATTTGGTTTTCCAATTAAATTGGAAAAGTAAATACGCACAACATACCGACTGTTATCAGGCCAGTAGAGCGAATATCTGGCGGGACAGCTTCCCAACCGAGTTGTTTGATTTATTGCAAAACAAGCAATCCGGCGAAAGAATCGAGTTCCGCTTCAAGGCGGGAGAGGTAATGCCTTCTTTTGACAGCCGAAAATTGATGCAAATCAGAAATCACCAGTTTGAACGCCGAATCGCGGATGACACCATAACAGAACCACGCTTGGGCCGATTTTATCCCAAGGGCATGCTGAGAGGCATTGCCGGTGTTTACAGGGCGAATGTTAAACCATTCAGATGTGTAGCGCTGAACAACGGTCATATGATTGTCGACTTCAATCATCCCCTGGCCGACAAAGATCTGATTCTATCTGCAATCGTGGGAAAGGTTCTGACCAAAAATGCCGAAAGAGGCGGAAGCAGTGTCGATTGGCTGGAGACTTTGACCGCCGGACCCGGGATGCAGGCGCGCTGGCAGGACAAACAAACAGATTATTTTTCCGATGATCCATTCATCCGCGACGACGATCAGCCGGATGAGCTATTTTACGCCAAACCAAGATTCACTCAACATCTTGACGATACCGCTATCGAGATCGTGCGCAACACTTATGGTCGTTTCCTGGCCGATGGAATGCGCGTATTGGATTTAATGAGCAGTTGGCAGTCCCATATCCCCGTTGACTTGCGTTTGGATAAACTGATGGGCCTGGGGCTCAATGAAAAGGAACTCAAAAAAAATCCGCAATTGAATGATTTTGTGGTTCACGATCTGAATGCGGATCCGGTCCCGCCATTTGAATCCGATACATTTGATGCGGTGGTGTGTACGGTATCCGTTGAATATATTACCCATCCGATGTCTATTTTTCAGGAGGTTGCAAGGGTTTTGCGCCGGGATGGATTTTTCATTTTAACGTTTTCAAATCGCTGGTTTCCAACCAAGGTGATCAAAATTTGGAAGGAGATTCATGAATTTGAACGAATGGGTCTGGTGCTCGAATATTTTATCCGGTCGGGCTGCTTCAAAGGGCTTCAAACATACTCCATTAGAGGCCTACCCCGACCCAGGGACGACAAATATTTTTCGGATTTACGATTCTCAGACCCTATGTTTGCGGTTTGGGGACGCAAACAGGAGCAACTGTAATCAATTTCAATATGAAATTTTCAATCTAGAAAGGAGGGCAATCCTATGAACTTTACAGATAAGGAACATAATTACATCGAAAGTGATGAAGAAAGAGAAGTGGGCCACAAAGATACCAGATACAAAAATTTCAAATGTGAAAACGAAACCAGTTTCGGATGCAATCTGGGTGTTGATGTGGCTGGCTAGTCCATCACCAAAAATCCATGGGCAGGGTCGCGAGACTCTGCCTTATTATTCTAAGGAGAAACATTGATAATTCATTGTGAAAATCATTGGGGGTTGCTGTTATCTTTGACCTTTGAGTAACCTGGAATGAGGGTCTGGGTGCTGACAACTCCTGCGATCTTTCTGATTTTGTTGTGCACGAAATCACTGATGACCTCCGCGTCGGAGGATACCAGATCTCGTTTTAAAGAAATTTTAGCAATCACATCCACATCACCATGCACGGAATGGACTTCGCGCACCTGATCAAGGGCAAACAGCTTTTCCACGATTCAGTACTCCCGGCTGGCCTTAACATTCATCAGGACAAAGGCGTTTATGTCCCGCTCCATTTCCGGGTATTCGCTTTCCTTCAAATTGGACATTCTGTTTCTAAACTCCTCCATATCCTTTGGAACGCATTCGCCGAGTCCGATACCGTATTGCCGTGATCCTCTTTTTTCCCATTGATGAAAAGAAATATAGGCATAAAGATCCGCAAGGGTTCTTTCCGGGAAAGCGTCAATAAGACGCCCCTTTTGAATGATGGCCACCAAAGGCTTAAAAATTGTCTTGTACCAATCCGAGGCCGCCTTTTCAAACGAAATCGGTTCTGCAAGCTCTTTTTCCAAAAATTGCCGATGTTCGGAAATTTGACTCAAGAAATGGGAATATTGTCTTATTTCCGTCACCTCAATGGCATCGGAGAGTTTGGTCATTTGATAGAACTCAACTTTCTCTCGATAGACAATATTTTCCAGCGTATCTCTGGACGGAATAAATTCGACGATTTTGGCATCGATGCTACTGAAACCGAACTCTTTGGCGGCTGAAATACGGTGATTGCCGTCGAGGACATAGTACTCATCTTTGATTTGATAAAGATCGACGGGCGGCAGAGGTTTACCCGTTTGGATGGCTGCTCTGATCTTTTCTAACCTTTCGGAAGGAAAATGCTTCTTGGGCCGGAACTTGCTGTCGAAGTCATGGTAGCGTCCGACACTGCCCACAATTCTATCAAGCGGAACGGTTCGAATCCCCCGTACCCGGTAATCGAAGGCCCCCTCCTTTTGCTGGTCCTCCCTGAAGCTCTTCACGTGGTCAGGTTGGGGGCCATTTTTTCTTGTGGTTCCAAGTTTATCTAGCCATCGTTTCATGGTCAATTTCGAATAAGTTGTAACCGTAAGTGTTGATGACTTTGGTTTTATCTACAAGGGTAATCCGCTCGGAAGAACTGGAAAAATTGCGATGTATGTGCCCATGGATAAAATAGCGCGGTGAATAGTGTTCAATGAGCCAGCGGTAGCTTTTAAAGCCCTTGTGGCATGGGTCTTCTTCATCGTGAATATACCTGGGCGGTGCATGGGTGATGATAACATCGACTCCCCCCGCCCACCAAATTTTTAGGCGTAATCCCCGAATCTTCCTGCGCATCTGGCTTTCAGTGTACTGATAGGGACCGCCGTTGTACCAGCGCGATCCCTCCAACCCCAAAATATTAACCCCCTGAAATCGAATGATTCTGGCATGAAGGTTGACACAGCCGCGGGGCGGTTTTGAATCAAATCGAATATCATGGTTGCCGCAAATGTAATAGAGCGGAACATTAAAAACCGTAAAGAGAAATGATAGGTATTCGGGCTCAAGATCGCCACAGGAAAGGATGAGGTCGACACCCTGGAATCGCTCAGTGGCAAATTGATCGTACAATAGTGGTACGGTATAATCTGATACCGTTAATATTTTCATAAATGCACCTATCCCAAACCCTCGTCATCCTATTCCACTCCCTTGGCCGCAGTCAAATATAATACGCAAGGCGCTTGAATCAAGCTTGACCGGTTGTCTTCCCTGTTCAAAGGGAGGCTATCTAAAATGAGGGGTCGGGGTATTTTTTTCACGGCAAGATCATCGCTCCGGTGCTTCTAAGGGGCAGAGGGCTATCGCCGCCGAGAAAGGCAAAACACGGTGTCGGTTCTTGTTGGCGTGAAAGTTTTAACTAGCCGGCAGTAAAATGCAAGGCAGTTGCCGCTGTCAGGCTTGGCAGGAAACAACCCGGCATCT
>CP070652.1:4302449-4313343 GCA_020354645.1 Deltaproteobacteria bacterium | reverse complement strand
GTCGTAAGTCTTTTGTTTTTCTGCAATTTGGCAGTGGGGGAAACCGCAGCCACCGCAGGTGGAATGCGGAGGGGGCAAGTATCCCCCGCTGCCAAATTGCTTAGAAAAACAAAGACCGGAGGCACAGGGTCAAAAAAACTCCCCGACCCCTCAATTAAAATTTAGAATTTTCTTGACCCCCAAAACCGTGAATGCTAAAAGAATCCCACATATTAATAAAACAAGAATTCGCCTTCTTTTGGCCGTCAATCTGTCAGTCCGCGATAAATTCAGCAGTGCCCGCCAGTCCTTGGCCGCCCATTGCCGGGAGCTGATTTTTTAGTAAGGATAATCCGGGGCAGATGAAGCTTGAAAAGGAGATGGCAAGAGCCTACCGGAGGAAATTGGAACTAACTTTGGTTCCGCCTTCGGCGTTATGGGGTTGACCATCTGAGCTTCTCAAATCTTGACCGGATCTTTTGGACGACAGTTGACGGCCATTTTTCAACAATTCTTTAGTGTCTCGTCTGGTGGTGTTTACCGATTCTTCCCGAACTGATAAGTCCATAACGAACTGATTTTTCATAATATATTCTACTATAACTGAAAGCAACTCCTGTGCCGCAAACCTCAATCCGAAGAAGATCCACCGGATCAAAACCATTTTGCTGCGAGCATATGTCGAGATTTAACTTTCAGAGTAAGGAGAAAAATTATGAATGACAAAATTGAGAAAGCGGCTTTTATCTGTGTCAAGGACACCCTCGACGGGGCTTATCCGTCTCTGGTGCTGGGAATAAACGCCGCCCGCCAGGGAATGGAAAGCAAGATCTTTTACTCGTTCATGGGACTGAATCTGGTTTTAAAGGGAGGAGCTGAAAGGGCCAAATTTTTCCCACCGGGTGCAATGGGGTCTATCCCCGGAATGACGAGCTTGGCCACGGGAATGATGAAGAAGAAAATCGACAAGGCAAATATCCCCAGCTTGGCTGAACTACAAGAAATGGCCCAGCTGGAGGGGGTTGAATTAATTGCCTGCCATATGACAGTACAAATGATGGAAATTGATGAAGAGAAGTTCATAGAAGGCGTTTCAGTGTGGACCGCCGAAGATTTTCTCAAGTATGCCAAGGATTGTAAAATTTGCCTTTTCACATAGACAAGTCAAGTGCAGCTGAATTAGCCTCCTGATCATGTTTTAAAATCATACTTCCGATTCGAATAAAAAATTTACGACTCCCATATCGACGATAAAGTCATGCTTTTAGTATCGGATCATAATTGACAATGGAGAGCAATGATATATGTTTTTCATCAACTGTGAGCTAGCAGTCCGGTTTGTCGTGATGATGAACGATTTGATTCCATGGTGCTTACTTTACTAAAAGCCCTATCAATTCCACAGTTCAACTATTCTGTTGGTTCGGCAGGCAGCCCACCGCATAATCGAAGGAAAAATTGGTATGAAAAAACTCGTGTTACTCCGTCACGGAGAGAGTATATGGAACAAAGAAAACCGCTTCACCGGATGGTCGGATGTCGATCTCACCCCCCAAGGAATTGATGAGGCTGTTGAAGCGGGACGCACACTCAAAAAAGAAAAATATGTTTTTGACGTAGCTTACACTTCTGTTCTCAAACGGGCAATCAGGACACTCTGGCTAACCATGGAGGAAATGGATCTGATGTGGATACCGGTATACCGGAGCTGGCGGCTCAACGAACGTCATTACGGCGCACTCCAAGGCCTCGATAAAACTGAGACCGCCCAAAAACATGGCATGCAACAGGTTCACATTTGGCGCCGCAGTTACGAAGTGCGGCCCCCTGCGTTAGCCCCTGACGATCCCCGCTATCCCGGCAAAGATCCCCGTTATGCCGACCTAAAACCTAAAGAGATACCGCTGACAGAGTGCCTGAAAGACACCGTTGAGCGGTTTCTCCCCTACTGGCATGAGTTCATCGCACCAACCGTCAGGGCCGGAAAGCGTGTGCTGATATGCGCCCATGGTAATAGTTTGCGGGCCTTAATCATGTATCTCGACAATATTCCGGGTGAAGAAATCGCAAAGCTTAATATTCCAACAGGAATCCCCCTGGTCTACGAACTCGAGGATGACCTGACATCTATTCGCCACTACTATCTCGGCGATCCCGAAAAAGTTAAAAAGGCAACCCAAAAAGTAGCTGATCAACTTAATCGAAAACATTCAAAGTAAATCATCACGCCTATAAACTCAAAAATCGAATACGAAACGACAAAAATCTCTTTTCAAATACTTGAAACAAAGCTAAATATTCATTTAATGATGCGAGTTTATTATGGATTTAGAATTTATAACATCTTGATTTTTCCCGTATTTCGGCTTGCAGCGAGCCCTTCGGCCGTGTGCTCAGGACCGAACGGCTCGCCTCGACGTGCTCGTGACCTGCCTTCGACATGAGATCATGTCGAAGGCAGCAGAGCCGATTTCGTGCTACGAATTTCCCGCAAACGCGGTGAGGAGGTGAAACATGGCAACTAAGCGAGTAGGTTTAATGGGTTTTGGGAGGATTGGAAGAAATCTTTTTAGAATTTTATACAACCGTGATGATATCCGGCTGGCAGGAATCAGCGATATTGACGATCATAAAGCGCTTGATTATCTGATGCGTTTCGATACGATTTTAGGACCATTCCCGGATGAGGTTAGCATTAAAGAAGGCAACCTGTACGTGATGGGCCGCCAAATCCCCATGCTGTCAGAGAAGGAACCGGGAGACGTACCCTGGGGTGATTTAGGAGTAGACGTTGTTATCGAGGCTACGGCTCGCAGGTGGAGCCGCAAGCAGTTGGAACGCCATTTGGAACAAGGTGCCAAAAGGGTAATTCTGTGTGCGCCCCCCCAAGATCCACCGGACATCACCGTGGTCATGGGGGTCAATGACGACAAATTGAAACTGGAACACCGCATCGTTTCCAACGGCTCGGGCACCGCCCACTGCGCTGCACCAATTCTTAAGATTTTGCATGAAGCATTCGGCATTCAAAGAGTATTTTTGGCAACGGTTCACGCCTATACCAACCAGCAGCGCCTTGCAGATGTTCCTGCTGAAGACAAACGACGCGGCCGGGCAGCTGCTGAAAACATCATTCCGCAAAAAACAAACGCGGCCCATGTCATCACGGAACTGATTCCCGAGCTGACCGGTAAAATTACTGCGGAATCCATGAATGTGCCGGTACCCAACGGCTCGGTTGTGGATCTGGTATGCTGGCACGAGAAACCGGTTACAAAGGTGGCAATCAATGAAGTTGTGCGAACGGCTGCGGCAACCGATCATTGGAAGGACATCCTGGAATATGAGGATGATCCCATTGTCTCCAGTGATGTTATTCGTAGTTCTTACTCCAGCACTTTTGATGCCCAGGCCACGATGGTACAACGGGATAACGTATCAAAAACCCTGGCCTGGTATGACAACGGTTGGGGGTATGCTCACCGGGTGGTGGATCTCGTCAAAAAATTCATCCAATTCGACAAGGAGGCAGCGTGATGGCTATACAAGTTGGCATTAACGGCTTCGGCCGCATCGGCCGGAGTGTCTTTCGCATTATAAGTAACCGCGACGACATGGAAGTGATTGCAATAAACGACTTGTTTGAGAACGAACAGCTGGCTTATCTTCTCAAATATGATACCGTGATGGGTGTATTCTCCAAGAATGTAAGCGCGGATGCCGAAGCGATGTATGTGGATGATAAGAAGACCGTGATGACTGAACAACGCGACCCGTCGAAAATTCCCTGGAAAGATTTAGGCGTTCAATTCGTCATTGAGGCCACGGGTGTTTTTCGCAACAGAGAGCCCATAGAGAAACATTTGGCCGCCGGTGCCGAGAAAGTTATTCTCACCGTACCGGCAAAAGACGAAATCGATGCCACAATTGTTATGGGGGTTAATGATGACGAGCTTAAACCCGAGCATCGAATTGTATCAAATGCCTCCTGTACAACCAACTGTTTGGCACCGATAGCCAAAATTCTCGATGAGAGCTTTGGCATCCAAGAGGGGTTTATCACAACGGTGCACGCCTACACCAACGACCAACGTCTGGCTGACGTTCCGCACAAGGATTTTCGCAGAAGCCGCGCTGCGGGAGAAAACATTATCCCTACGACTACCGGTGCGGCCAAAGCTGTCGGCAAGGTGTTGCCGCAACTTCAGGGAAAGTTAGACGGTCTGGCGATGCGCGTTCCCGTGCCGGATGGTTCGATTGTGGATCTCGTCTGCCGGCTTGAAAAAAAGGCTTCCAGAGAAGATGTCAATGACGCCGTGCGGTCCGCAGCCGAGGGACCGATGCAAAAAATCGTGGAGTACAGCGAAGCGCCGCTGGTATCCAGTGACATTATCGGCAATCCCCATTCCAGTATCTTCGATGCGCTTTCCACCAGTTCTCAGAACGACGGTTATATCCGGATTGTCTCCTGGTATGACAATGAGTGGGGCTACTCGAACCGGGTTGTCGACCTGATTGAACGCCTGGGAACGATGGCGGGGTAAGCCCGGTTCAATTATAGTTTCGGAGAATCATTTGCGGAGAATTCCGGGTGACCGAAAAGGAGAGCGCTTATGGAAGCGATGAACGATGTTAAAAACCTTCTTAGTAGAATTTACGGCGAAGAGACAGGTGCCCGGGCGCTGGACAGGATACGGCCGTTAATTGAAAATTCCGATAAAGAGGTTCGGCATAAAAAAGAATACTTTTCACAGGCGGATGTGGTTTTAATTACGTACGGCGATACCCTGAAAAAAACGGGAGAAGCGCCGCTGCATACCCTTCATAACTTTGCCAAAAAACATTTAAAAGATATTATCTCAACCATTCACTTTCTGCCATTTTTTCCGTTTTCCTCCGATGACGGTTTTTCGGTCATGGACTTTTTTGCAATCAATCCCGATCTCGGATCATGGGAACACCTTTTAAAATTTGAGGAAGATTTTGGACTCATGTTTGATTTTGTCATCAATCATTTTTCAGCCAAAGGTCAGTGGTTCGAATCCTACCGGGAAGGTAAAAACGGATATCGAGAATTTGCGATTGAAGTCGATCCTTACACAGACCTGTCGATGGTGACCCGACCCAGGTCTTTGCCACTGCTGACAGAATTTCAAAAATCAGACGGTCAGACGGTTCATTTGTGGACCACATTCAGTGAGGACCAGATCGATTTTAACTACAAAAGCCTTGATGTGCTGGAAAAAATGATCGAGGTTCTCCTTTTTTATGTTGGACAGGGGGCAACCATTCTGCGGCTGGATGCCATCGCCTATTTATGGAAAGAAATCGGCACCAATTGTATCCATCTGAATCAAACCCACGATATGGTCAAACTTTTTCGAAAGATACTGGATATCGTCGCACCGGATGTTATGCTCATTACAGAAACCAATGTGCCGCACAGTGAAAACATCAGCTATTTTGGCGATGGTCGCAATGAAGCCCAGATGGTATACAATTTTACCCTGCCGCCGCTGCTTTTTTATTCCTTTGCCAAAGAAGACGCCCGTGTCCTTTCCAGCTGGGCCAAAGGTCTGCACCTGGAATCCGACAGCACCACCTTTTTCAACTTTACGGCGTCCCACGATGGCATCGGTGTGCGGCCGCTTGAAGGCATTTTACCCCGGAGAGAAATCGACGCGCTGGCAGAAATTGTAAAAGCCAATGGCGGTCAGGTTTCGTATAAAAGAAATCCGGATGGGTCGGATAGCCCTTACGAACTGAATATTACCTATGTCGATGCGATTTTAGCCGACAAAGACGCCAGCCGGATGGATAAATTTTTGGCGTCACAGGCGATACAGTACGCCCTTCCGGGAGTGCCGGCAACCTATATTCACAGTCTCCTCGGTTCGCGCAACTGGCTCGAGGGGGTCAAGCAAACCGGAAGAGCCCGAACCATAAACCGGGAGAAACTTCAGGCAGAAGATGTCGGTTCAGAATTGAATGATCCGGATTCCTTCCGCTCAAAGATCTTTTTCCCGTATCTCAACTTGATCAAAACCCGCGTAAAACAGGAGGCTTTTCATCCGAGTGCCCGATTTGAAATTCTTGACATAAACCCCAGGATTTTTGCCATCAAACGGCAAAGCGAAGAACAAACCATAGTTGCCCTGACAAATATCTCTTCCAAGCCTTTATCAACTTCCCTGTCGGGATCTGCTGAAACCGACCAGTTGGCAGATCTATTAACAGGTGAAGCGTTTAACACGGATTCTTTTGAGTTGAAACCATATCAGTTTGTGTGGCTTAGCGACGCAAGGTAAAAAAAGAAAAAATATATCATGAGGCTTTAAGATATAATATTCCCGAGAATTGGCGGTCACTGACTTAAAACTCAAGTTCAAATGAAATATGCTTTTCTCTTCTCACTTTCAGCTTTGAGCTTTGAGCTAATACTTCCAACACTCCATTACTCCATGATCTTTCAAACTCCAGTACTCCAGTATTCTGAAGCGAGGTATGCAAATGACGAACACGCAAAAACTATTGAATAAGGCGCGGGCTGGTTTCGACACGCTGAACATTGCAGACAAGTATAAGGAATCGTCACTGAAATGGCTTGAAGTCTGGTTAACTGAAGAGGCGTTTAAAGATTATGTGGCGCAGATCACCTACTTAATTAAAAAAGAAAATTGGAACTTTCTGTTGGATTCGTTCTACCAGGTCATCCCTTTCGGCACGGGCGGCAGGCGCGGCCTGGTCGGCATTGGCCCGAACCGTATCAATATCTGGACGGTTCAGGCTTCGGCCCAGGGGCACTCACAATACCTCATCGAGCAGTATGGGGATCAAGCCAAAAAGAGAGGTGTCGTTCTGACATACGATGTCAGAAAATATACCCAAGAGGGAGTATACGATGAATCTCTACCCAATCCGGTGAAAAATCTGGATTGCAAACAGCTGGCCGTGGCAGCCGCCGAGGTCTATACCGCCAATGAAATAAAAGTGTATATGTTTGAAGATGTCAGAACCACGCCCGAACTTTCTTTTGCAATCCGCCACCTGAAAGCCGTCGCGGGGGATATGTTCAGTGCCAGTCACAACCTGCCCACCGATAACGGGAAAAAAGTCTATGACAATTACGGCGGTCAGCTGATACCCCCTGATGATCAGGCCCTGGTCAACGAAGTAACTCGGAATGTCAAAGAAATAAACGTATTGGATTTTGATAAAGCAACGCAAAGCGGGTTGATTGAAATTGTCGGTAAAGAAATTGATGATGCTTATCAAAATGCCGTCCTGCCGCTTTCGCTTTCAAATGAAAGAGATCTAAAAATATTATATTCGCCGCTACACGGCACCGGTCTTACCTCTGTTTACCCGATCCTGAAAACGTTGGGCTTTGATGTGTCTCTCGATCCGCAGACCTCCAATTTAAGTGGTGCATTTGAAAATGTCACTTTTAATATACCGAACCCTGAAGTGAAAGAATCTTTCGACACTTCGCTGCCCTATGCCGAGCAGATAAACGCCGACATGATCATAAATACGGATCCGGATGCAGACAGAATCGGTGTAATGGTCAAACGCGATGGCAGCTGGGAGTTTCTGACCGGAAACGAAATCGGAATTATACTGACGAATTATGGCATTTCAAAGTATAAATCGGCCGGACGCTTAAATCAAAACAATGTGGTTATCAAAACCGATGTCACAACATCTTTAATCGAAAAGATCGCTCGCGCAAACGATGTCCAGTGTATCGGCAATCTCCTGGTAGGATTCAAATACATTGGCGATGAGATGAACAAACTCCAAAAACAAGACAAAATCAGCGGTTTTATCCTGGGTACTGAGGAAAGCCATGGATATCTCATGGGATCTTATTGTCGGGATAAAGATGCCGCCTGCGCCGCGGTGTGGATTGCCGAGCATGCGGCTGAACTTAAAAAGGATAACAGAAGCCTTTTGGATGACCTTTCCGATATCTATGCAAAATACGGCTATTGTCATAATTATTTGACTGAAATCCGGCTGCTGGGTGCCAAAGGCCTAGAACAAATCAATCAGATAATGGAACATCTGAGGAATGCCAACATTGAAGCTTTTGCTGAATTTAATGTTCGCAATAGAATCGATCGCTGGCAAGGGGAACCCCAGCCCCATTTATCCCGCACGGATACGTCTGCCAGAAATATATTGATCTATCATTTTCATGAATTGCCAAATACCGCGAGCCTGCGAGTCACTGTGCGACCATCCGGTACCGAACCCAAAATCAAAATGTATTTTGAAGTGTTCGGCAAACCTTGCGATCTTAATAATTTGGTGCAAGAAAAAATGGAGATTGTTGGAATCAGAGAAAAACTGGAAAAAAGTTTCATGCAATATTGCTACAAACTGCTGAATATTGATTTTCCGGACAGGGGGTTTTTACTGTTCTGGCAACTGCCCCTGGATGCCAAGTTAAAATATTTTGAAATAGAAGACGAGATTACAGGCCTCAAGCGCGTTGCAGATAAAAAAAACAGAAAAGATAAATTAAACAGCCTGCTGAAATTCCTCGGCGCCAATCCCATTGAGTAAGTTGATCACGCCTTTAAGGCAAGATTCAAAACAGGGATACGAGAGTATCTGGAATTGCAGCCTAACAAATAAATGGACTTCAATAAAGACTAAGCGCTTTCTGGCGAAATTGGAGTCTTGGAGAACCAGTGATGGAGTAATGGATCTGGATCTCGGATGCTCGATGCTATTTAAAACTGACGCATAAAAACCATCCCTTAAACAAATTTGCAATACTCCAGTAATCCGTTACTCCACTAAGCCATGTTTTTGATTTCCAACACGTCATGTCTATATCCTTTCATCAACAAGCTACCCGCTAAGGGAGGAACCCTTAATGGCCTTTGCCCCTAACAAAACCAAGATCGTCTGCACCATCGGACCGGCTTCGGGTTCTCTGGAAATTCTGGAGCGACTAATCTTGGTCGGAATGAATATCGCACGGATCAATTTCTCGCACGGCGATTTTTCCGAACATGCAACGGTTATCGAAAGTATTCGGTCGGCAGCTTTAAAAATCGGCCGGCGAGTCGCAATCATGGCCGATCTGCCCGGCCCCAAAATACGTATTGGAGAATTTGAACACGAACCGATTGAGTTGAACCCCGGCGATACCTTCACCTTAATTACTGAAGAGATCATCGGTGACGCCGGTAAGGTGTCTGTGGGCTTTCCGCGCCTGCCTCTGGTTGTCCATGCGGGTGACCGGCTGTTTCTAAACGACGGTCTCATACAACTCCAGGTTTTAAAGGTAACAGAGAATAACGTTGTATCTGAAGTAATCGTCGGCGGTGAACTTCGCTCCCGCAAAGGCCTCAACTTACCCGGTATCGAATTGGGTATCAGTGCCTTCACGGAGCACGACCGCCGGTGCCTGCAATTTGCCATGGAAAACGGCATCGATGCCGTCAGTCAATCATTTGTCGAGAGCGGAGAAGACATCCATACAGTCCGTGAGGCTGCTTCAATGCTGGAATACGACCCGTTCATCATCGCTAAAATTGAACGCGCCAGCGCACTCGATAATTTTGACGGTATCCTTGAAGCGGCCGATGGTATCATGATCGCCCGCGGTGATCTGGGGGTGGAAATACCGATCGAAGAAATCGCCGTGGTTCAAAAACGACTCATGCGCCAAGCCCACCTTAAAGGCAAACCGGTGATCACCGCAACCCAAATGCTGGAGTCCATGATCAACAACCGCCGACCGACACGCGCAGAAGCCACCGATGTCGCCAATGCCATTATCGACGGTACGGATTGTGTGATGCTTTCCGGCGAATCTGCAATGGGGAAATACCCGGTGGATGCTGCGGCCATGCTGGCGAAAATCGCCGCAGCCGTTGAGCGGCAAAATTTGGGCCATCATCTCCGCGAAACCCTGATAACCTCTGACCGGCAGGCTGAGGTCCGCATGAAGGATCTGATCGCTTGGAGTGTTCAGAACGTCATCGAGCGGGTAACGCCGGCCACGGTTATCGTTCCTACCCGCAGCGGTTATACCGCCAGAAACATCGCCCGTTTCAGGCTACCGGTGTGGATAACCGGTGTAAGCTCTCAGGCAAAGACCTGTCAAAATCTATTGTTTTCCTATGGCGTCTTGCCGGTGCATGAACCTGATCATCCCGACGACTGGAAAATTTTTGCCAGAAATTGGCTCCAGTCTCATGGTGTGGAGGGAAACCTGGTGGTCCTGACCGAGGGGCCATCCGCAAAGCACCCTGACAGCAACCACCGTATGGAACTTTTCGATCTGGGTCATGAATATGATGAAAACCTGGATGTTGCAGAGTGAAAACAGAAAATCCGAAGCACGAAGCACGAAATACGAAACAAATACAAAAATTCAAATGATCAAAACATGATCCGTTGAGGAAGGGGGAATTAAATATGCTGAATAAAATCAACCCCACCAAAACAAGGAGCTGGCAAAAGCTGGCCGGTCATTTCGAAAAAATAAAAGCTGTTCACATGAGAGACCTTTTCACCCGGGACCCGCAGCGATTTCAAAAGTTCTCCATCCGCTTCAATGGTATTCTGGTGGATTATTCCAAAAACCGCATAACGGAGGAAACACTGCAGTTGTTGATTGGTCTGGCGGAAAAAGCAGATTTAAAAAATGCCATCGAAAGCATGTTCAGCGGTAAAAAGATCAATGAAACCGAAAACCGTGCGGTGTTACACGTCGCCTTACGAAACCGTGAAAACACACCGATTTATCTTGATGGCGAGGATGTTATGCCGGCAGTCAATGCCGTGCTCAAAAAGATGGCGGATTTCTCATCTCGGATCATATCCGGCAAGTGGCTGGGATACTCCGGTAAAAAGATCTCAGATATCGTCAATATAGGTATCGGCGGATCTG
>CP070652.1:4280397-4302349 GCA_020354645.1 Deltaproteobacteria bacterium | reverse complement strand
TATTAAAATTTATTTGGATTTCGTCTTACTAAATGAGGAATTTTTTCGATGAGCAAGGCCGCACCAGGGTTACGACGAGGCGTACTGATAGTACGTCGAGGAAGTAAGCCCGCGGAGAACGTAGCGCATCGGAAAAAGGGTCATTTCCGGATGGAAACTAGCTAAGAAGAAAAGGGAGCTACCAATACCAATGGCTAAACGCGAGCCAATCTTACGAGTTGCAGCAGTGCAATTGTCACCGGTTCTTTTTGACCGGGACGCGACCGTTGAAAAGGTAATCAAAATCATTGAGACATGCGGAAAAGAAGGAATCCGGTTAGCGGTATTCCCGGAGACGGTTATACCGAATTATCCCTATTTTGCCTGGATGAATCCGCCGGCAGTCATTGCCGATTTTCACCGCAGGTTGTATGAGCAGGCTGTGGATATTCCCGGACCGGTTACGGATGCTGTGGGGAGAGCTGCACAAAAATCGGGTGCGGTGGTGGTCTTGGGCGTAAATGAAAAGGATGGGGGCAGCCTTTACAACACCCAGATTATATTCAATTCCGACGGTTCTATGCTTGGAAAGCGGCGCAAGATGATGCCGACATTTCACGAACGCATGATATGGGGCAGGGGGGATGGCAGTGGGCTGAAGGTGTTTGATACGCACATAGGTCGTTTGGGAGCCTTGATCTGCTGGGAGCATTTTATGCCTCTGGCCCGCTATGCCCTGATCGCCCAGGGCGAGGAAATTCACTGCTCTCATTTCCCGGGATCTATGGCAGGTGATTCCATGACCAAACAAATAGATGCGGCCATCCGTCATCATGCCGTAGAATCCGGGGCTTTTGTCGTAAATGCCACCGGTTGGCTGAACGACAAGCAGCGGGCCGAAATTGCGGCCGATGAGTCTTTGTTAAAATATCTTCGCGGCGGAATCTGTACCGCTATTGTGGCGCCCTATGGCCTTTACCTGGCCGGTCCTTTAGCGGAAGGAGAGGATATGGCAGTGGCCGAGATCGACCTGAATGCCATTGTTCGGCAAAAAAATGTGCTGGATACGGCAGGTCATTATACCCGTCCGGATATTTTGCGGCTTATGATCGATCGAACCCCTCATAAGGTTGTGGAGGAAATGGTTACGAAGTTTGAGGAATTGGGGGAAACATCTGAGAAGGACGATGAGCATGAGTTGGATTTATAGAGTAAGATGTGACTAGTGTTTTGTGTTTAGTATTTAGTGTTTGGTATACTCATTAAAAAACTTGAAGTGCCAAGACATTTTCCCCTCCCTTGACGGGAGGGGGTTAGGGGGAGGGTGAATATTTAGCGGCTACACTGTCTTATAACCTCTAAGACGCCATTCAAATTTTCAAATATTTCGTTATTCCAAAATCTCAAAACCTTGAATCCACTTTCAGTGAGCACCCTATCTCTTTCGTTATCTTTGTATTTATCCAATTTGTGCTGACCACCGTCCAATTCTATGACTATTCGCTTTTCAAAGCTAACAAAATCTACGATAAATTTTTCAATCGGTTATTGCCTTCTGAATTTTATTCCCTCTATTTGTCTGGCCTTAAGTTTACTCCACAAGATAGCTTCTGCCCGAGTAGGATTTTTTCTTAAGTTTTTTGCATATTTTGTAAGATTAATGCACATTTTAAAACGTCTTTCCCCCTCCCCCTTCCCCCTCCCCCAAGGGGAGGGGGTTTTCATTAATCCCTCATAGCGAACCCTTGGCAAGCTTAGCTGCAAAAGGAAAAGACCATTTTAACCTCTGAAACTTCCCCTCTCTCCAAGGAGAGGGAAGTTGCGGATACCCTATCCCAAAAGGACGGCTACAACAAAAAAGAGGTCGGTGAAATATCCTCACATCAACCTCTTTGATAAATTAAAAAACGTTAAAAACTCTCAATGTGTAACTCGGAAAAAATGACTAGTAGAAAGATTCCAAAATAACAATATATTACACAATCTGGCTCACCCCCACCCAAACCCTCCCCCTTCAAGGGGGAGGGCAGGGAGGGGGTAGATTGCCGATTATAATGATAATGAAGAAACGTGCTGCTAGTGTTTCGTGTTTAGTATTTAGTGTTTAGTGCGTCCAATACCAAACACCAAACGCAAAACACCAAATGCTTTACGCCAACCACCGCTTTCGTCTCTTATAATGCTTCACATCCCGGTAGCTTTTCTTGCCGATTTCCGTCAATCCCAAATAGAATTCCCGTACATCGGCGTTGTCTTTAAGGGTCTCGGAATCACCGTCCAGGACCACCCGGCCGTTCTCCATGATATAGCCGTAATTGGCAAATTGAAGCGCCATAGCCGCGTTCTGCTCGGCCAGGAGCATGGCCACTTTTTCTTCCTTGTTCAGGCGAACAATGATTTCGAAAATCTCCTGCACCAGCAAGGGCGCCAGCCCCATGGAGGGCTCATCCAACAGCATTAGTTTGGGCTTGGCCATCAACGCCCGGCCGATGGCGCACATCTGCATTTCTCCCCCGGAGATGTATCCGGTCTTGACATTTTTTCTTTCTACCAGTCGGGGGAAATAGCTGTAAACCATCTCCAGGCTTTCTTTGATCCCCTTGGTGGCATGTCCTCTCGTATAGGCACCTGTCAGGAGATCGTCTTCCACGGTCAAGTGCTCGAAGGTGCGTCTGCCTTCCATAATCTGGATGAGGCCCATTTTGACCACGGCAGGTGCGTACATCCTGTCGATGCGTTTGCCCTCGAATTCTACGGTTCCTTTGGTCACCTCACCTCGCTCGGCTTTGACCAGATTGGAAATCGCTTTGAGGGTGGTGGTCTTACCGGCGCCGTTGGCACCGAGCAGGGATACAATTCCCCCCGGGGGAACCTCCAGGGAAACGCCTTTGAGAACCAGGATAACGTGTTCGTAGATGACCTCGATGTTGTTGACCTTCAGTAAAGGGGCTGGCTCCATTATTAAATTTACCTTTCAAACTGTAAACAGTGTTGGAGTGGTGGAGTATTGGAGTAATGGGTAAAATATCCAGTACTCCAGCACTCCAAATCTCCATTACTCCTGCTTCTTATGGCTTAAAACCTATTTTTCATTTAGAATTACGGGTCACCTTCAAAATCGATTTGGACACCGGGGCAGGGAGCGCGAAGGCTCCCATACCCGTATTGTGATGTTACTCCTTACAATCCCTGGGTGTGATGCCTTGTTCTTTGGCATACTGTAAGGCCGACGCTTTATGTCTCTCCCAGACAAAGTCTCTCATAGGTGGCTGGGTTCCGGCCGACACCCATTTTTCACCATCCCACTGCTGGAATAGTACCTCTTTGCCTCCCTCATGGTTTTCGCAGGAGGTCTTAATGGGAGACATAAACCCTTCCACACCGAGTTCTTTGATCCGCGCTTGGGTGATGTTGAGGTTTTCCATTCCCCAACGAATTTCTTCACTGTTTAGCACCTTGGCACCGAATTTTTTGTGGGCTGTGCGAATGGCCTCTTCGCCGACAACACCTGCCCATACCCCGCGATTATAATAAACAGAGCCTACCCGGGTAAAGGAAATATGGCCTTTCATGGCACCATACACCTTGTCGATGATTTCCTGAATCAGGGGAAAGTCTCTGCCCACACCGTGCCAGTTAGCAGAATAGTAGCCCTTGGCCGCCGGTCCGGCTGGCAGTACGTCCTCCTCCGATCCACACCACCAGACACCGAGGATACGATCCGCGGGGAATCCGAGCCTGGCAGCTTCTTTGAGGGGCACGGTGCAAGAAACTCCCCAGTTGCGGTTGATGACCCAGTCGGCCTTAAATCTGCGGACGATGTCCATCCATTGGGCCTTCTGGTCAATTCCGGGCCAGGGAACCGGGAAGTGCTTTATTTTAAAACCGTATTTTTTGGCCAGGGCATCCAACATGGGCTTGGTTTCTTGTCCGTATGGGATATCGATGTGCAGGTTGGCAATCTTGAGACCATACAGCTTTTCATACCCCCCCATCTTTTTGGCGATAAAACTGATCTTGGCCGAATTCTGAGACCAATAACTAGTAGGGGTTGTGAATACCCAGGGAAAGACAGCCCCATAAGAGGCATCAGCCCTGCCGTATCCTGAAGACCATATCACCTTTTCTTCCTTGGTGCCGCGGGGAATCAGGGCATAGGTGATGCCGGTGCTCAGCGGGTGAACCAGCACCATTTTATCCTTCAATCGCTCGTAACACTCTACCCCCCGGGCAGTGTTATAGGCTGTTTCGCACTCTTCCCAGCTGTATTTAATACCGTTGACACCGCCCTGCAGGTTTCTCAGTTCCATAAAGTCCTCCCAGCCGCTACTAAAACCGCTACCGCCCGCGGCGAAAGGCCCGGTTCTATAAGCCAGAATACCGAAAAATTGCGTTTGTTCCTCAGCCAGTGCCTGACCAGATACCATGACCAGACTACCCAGCAAAACCAGAGAAATAAGCGTTAAGATCAATTTTCGTCTCATCCTCATCTCCTCCTCTTTTTAAGGTTAATGGTTAATTGAACATATCATTAAACCCTTTTTATCTCTGTAAATAGTTGAATCCTCTGATGGTCAAATATTTACAAACAAGTACCAAGGCCACTCGAAATGATGGTTCCCTCGCGGCCGCAGCTAATATGGAAAAGGCCACAGACGCATCTTGTCCTTAATAGTATGCCAGAGCCTGGCCATACCGTAGGGTTCCACAATCAGAAAAAAGACAATCAGCCCGCCAAAGACAATTGCTTCGCTGTTGGCCCGAAGATCGGACGGTACCCTTTCCAAGAAAACCAATAGCGCTTGGTTGATAAAGATGGGCATCAGGATCATAAAACCGGCCCCAAAGAACGAACCCAATACCGTCCCCATTCCCCCGATGATGATTGCACCCAAAAGGTGAAACGAGAGCACGAGGTTAAATTCCTCGATATTGGCGGCACCGTAATAGGCCATCGTAACCATGGCACCGGCAACCCCGGCATAGAATGAACTCACTGCAAAGGCAATCAATTTATTACGAAACAGGGATACCCCAATGACCTCGGCGGCCACGTCCATATCCCGGATGGCCATCCAGTTCCGGCCCAGTTGACCGCGCACCAGGTTTTTACCGAAGACAACCAGCAACACCAGGATACACAGCACCAGATAATATTTCTTCGCCGGTGTATCCAGAATCCAGCCGAAAACGTAGAGGTCTGGCGCATCGATGGTGCCGAAAACACCGCCGCTGACCCATTTCCAATGGGTGAGAATCCATTCGATGATAAACTGGGCTGCCAGGGTGGAGACCGCCAGATAAAAACCCTTAATTCTCAGGGAGGGTATGCCGAAGACCGGTCCAACGGCTGAAGAAACAATACCACCCCCGAGTATGCTTAGCAGTAAAGGAACATGAAAACGGCTGTACAGGATTAATGAGGCATAGGCACCGACGGCCATAAAGGCGGCGTGTCCGAGGGAAACCTGGCCGGCATATCCTGTCAGGAAATTGAGCCCCAGGGCCGCCAGAGAAAAGCAGTAAAAAGGGATCATAATACTGCTGAGCCAGTAATCGCTGGTGGTAAAAGGAATCACCAGAAAAGCCAGAACCAGCATGACGCCAAGGCCCCACCGGTCAAACGGAATGGGGAAGATGGCCATATCTTTGGCATAGGTATCTTTGTAATTGCCGCATTCTCTGTATAACATAACTCACACTCTCTCGATGATCTCTTTGCCGAACATACCGTAAGGTTTAAACCAGAGGAAAAGCAGGGCCAGCAGGTACGGAAAAAATGTCTGGATGCCCCCGCCTACATAAGGGCCAATATAGACTTCGGCCAAATTCTCCCCCGCGCCCACAACAAGACCCGCCAGAATGGCACCGGGGATGCTGTCGATGCCGCCCAATATCAGTACAGGGAGGGCCTTGTAGGCAATCAGGGACAGGCTGAACTGAACCCCAAGGCGAGACCCCCAGGCTACACCCGCCACGGTGGCCACGATACCGGCAATGACCCAGGTTACGGCCCAGGCCCTGAGCAGCGGGATGCCCACTGAAAGGGCTGCCTCGTGATCATCGGCCACGGCCCTGAGCGCCCTGCCGGTCCTCGTCTTTTGGAAAAAAATAACCAATCCTGCCACCAGCACGGCTGCAACGACGCCAAAAAACAAATCAAAGCTGTTGAGAAAAACCTCCTTGACCTCCCAGGTAATTTCGGGAATACCGATAAACAACCCTTTGGCCTGCGTTCCCCAGATCGACTGTCCGATACCCTCAACAAGGAACGCCAGTCCGATGGCGGCCATAAAAAGAATTAGCGGGGGCCGGGCCACCAGCGGTCGAAAGATGATGAACACCGTGCCGTATGCCAGAAGGGTCATAACGCCAACGGTACAGACGAGGGCAAGCCACAGGGGCATAACGGTGAGGAAACTTACCAGGGCCAGGCCCGCAAGAAGGCTCATCGCACCCTGGGCAAAGTTAAAGACACCTGATGCCTTATAGATCAGGGCAAATCCCAGGGCCACCAGGGAATACATAATCCCCACCAGAAGACCGTTGATCAGCACCTCAATGAAAAAGGACATTGATTAACTCCTTGCAATTTTGGAGGCTTTAAAAATCAATTCATTTAAAACTTGCTGTTACTGGTTTGATGTATCTAAATGGCGTAATGGATTATTGGAGTGCTGGAGTAATGAGACCAATACTCCAGTACGCCATCACTCCATTACTCCAATCACGCCTGCTCCGCTTCTCCCAAATAGGCCTTGATCACCTTAGGGTTTGATTTGATTTCTTCGGGAGTTCCCTCGGCAATCTTGTTGCCGAAGTCCAGAACCGCAATCCGATCACAGATATCCATAACCACCCCCATGTCATGCTCGATGAGAGCGATGGTGTAGCCGATTTCTTCATTGGTATCCAGGATGAAACGGGCAATGTCTTCTTTTTCTTCCAGGTTCATACCCGCCATGGGTTCGTCCAGGAGAAGGAGCTTGGGTTCCGACGCCAGGGCCCGGCCCAGTTCCACCCTTTTTTGCAGACCATAGGGTAACATCCCTACCGGTTGTTTGCGGATGTTTTCAATCTCCAAAAAATCAATAATCCACTCCACGGCTTCCCGATGCTCGATCTCTTCCTTTTGACTCGTTCCCCAATAAACACCCTGGGAAAAAAAGTTGGAATGCATCTTCTGGGTGCGACCCACCATGATGTTGCACCAGGTATCCATACCTTTGAAAAGGGCCAGGTTCTGAAAGGTTCTGGAGATTCCCATGGCAGCCACATTGTGTGGTTTCATTTTCAAAGGTCTTTCCGTGCCCTCGAAGAAGATGCGGCCCTGATCGGGTGTATAAACGCCGTTAATGATGTTCAGCATGGTGGTCTTGCCGGCACCGTTGGGTCCGATGATGGCCATAATTTCTCCGGGGTACACCTCGAGGCTAACACCGTTGAGGGCCTTCAAGCCGCCGAAACTGATATGGATATCTTCCACACGCAGCAAAGGTTCTGTTTTCTGGTTCATAGCCTGCCTGCCTGGTTAAAAGGTTTCAGCTTCACGAATACTGAGGTTGGCCTTCATGGTGGTTGTGCGGCCGTCCTCGTAGGTAAATGTCGCATCTACCGCCACACTGTCTTTATCCGAGTAAAGTGCACTGATCAGGTTGTCATACTTCTCGGCGACGAACTTTCTGCGCACTTTTCGGGTCCGTGTGATTTCCCCGTCATCGGGATCGAGTTCTTTGTGCAGCAATAAAAACCGTTTGATCTGAGCCCCTCGAAGCTGCTCATCCTCACTCAGGCTCCTGTTGACCCGCAGGATTTCATTATAAATCAGGTCATAGACTTCGGGTTTCTGGGCCAGGTCGGTGTAACTGGTATAGGCGATGTGCCGCCTTTCAGCCCAGTTTCCGACCGCTCCGTAATCAATATCAATGAATGCGGCCACGTAGTCCATATTCATTCCATGGGCCACGGCTTCTTTGATAAAGGGGCTGAATTTCAATTTGTTCTCGATATATTTGGGGGCAAACAGCGTGCCGCCGGTTAATTTGCTGACATCCTTGGCCCGATCGACGATCTTGAGATGGCCCCGCTTTGTGATGTATCCGGCGTCACCGGAATACACATAGCCATCGATAAGGGTTTCTTCAGTGGCCTCGGGATTTTTATAATACCCCACAAAATTTCCGGGGCTCTTATAAGTAACTTCACCGTTTTCAGTGATCTTTATATCGACTCCAGGTGCGGGCGTACCAACGGTCTCAGGGTCGATGTCCCCGTCTTTTTGAATGGAGATGAGAGCGGTGCTTTCAGTCATGCCGTAAAGTTGTTTCAAGTTCATCCCCAGGGATCTAAAAAACTCGAAGATTTCCGGACCGATGGCCTCACCCGCGGTGTAGGCCACACGTACTTTTCTCATGCCCAAATTATCCAAAAGGGGAGCATAAACCAAAAATCTGCCCAATTGATAGAAAATTTGCAGGCCGATCGGAACCGATTCATGAGCCATTCTCAGTTTTTCCGCTTTTGAAGCTATATCCATGAAGAAATGAAACATCTTGCGTTTGATCCAGGCGGCATCCTCTATCTTGATCATCACCTGGGTCAGCCAGTTCTCCCAGATTCTGGGAGGGCAGAAGATGTAGGTCGGTCCGATTTCCCTGGTGTCGTGTACCACCGTTGAGGTGTCTTCCGGACAATTGGGGGTAAATCCGGCAACTATCGCTTCGGCGTAGCAAAAAATGTGGTCTCCGATCCAGGCCATGGGAAGGTAGGCCATGACCTCTTCATTTTCCGTAAGGCCTTCAAATTCCATAAAACTTTTGGCGGCCCTGACAACAGCATCGTATAAGAGCATGACCCCTTTGGGATTGCCGGTGGTACCGGAAGTGTAGCAGATGATCGCAAGGTCATCCGGCTTTCCCTTGTTGACCTCGTCCATGAAATAATTCGGATTCTCTTGACCGAATTTCCGGCCCAGCTCCTGAACATGGGTAAAAGACATCAGAAATGGCTCGGTATATTTGCGCATTCCCTTGGGGTCCTCGTAAAAAATGTATTCGAGCCTGGGGATTTCCTTTTTTAAGACGAGGAGTTTGTCGGACTGCTCCTGGTCCTCGGCCAGGGCGAATTTAGCCTCCGAATGATCGAGAATATAATGAAGCTCCTGTTCAATGGCATCCTGATAAAGGGGGACCGGAACACCGCCCAGACACTGGGCCGCCGCCAAACCCCAATAAAGCTCAGGCCGGTTGTCACCGATGACGGCCATCACATCCCCTCTTTTAAATCCCAGAGAGGCCAGTCCCAGGGCGAAATCCCTGACCTGGTCCAGATAATCCTGCCAGGAATAAGACTGCCAGATGCCGTAATCCTTCTCACGAATGGCGATTTTGTTGTGACCGTATTTTTCGGCGTTATCCAGAAGGATCTGTGGAAAGGTTTTGATGGATTCGCTCATATCAATATACCTCACCCTCCTAATAGCTTAATTTTTCCCGAGGAAAGAAAGATCTAAGAGATCTTGATTTGGTGATTTTATGGAAAAACGAAAATGTCTTTGTAACCTCAAAAGCATTCAAATCCGATTGAAACGCGCCGCGCCTATCCACTATCTTTTTTTGTAACCCAGCAAAACAATGGTTGATAAAAACTTATCTGCTTTTTCCTCGCGCAGTCTGAAGTCGTTATACAATTCTTTTTTTCGTTTTACCCTAAAAATCAAACCACCAAAATGGTGGAAAAAACTTGTTGGATCGTATCCGAAAAATCTAATATTTGTGGGGTACTTCTGCAATGATAACGCTGAAAGACATAAAATTGCAATTTTCCGACCGTTTTAGTCGATATAATTTGTTATTGTCAAGTGAAATTTGTTTTGTGAATAAGATCCAATCCTTTTCAAGGATTTAAAATTCTTGATTAATTTCAATATTTCCAGATCATATTGACAAATAACAGGGGCCCCGATACTGTCTGCCTGCATAGATGTCCGATTCAGATTTCAAAAACGGAAAGAGGATACTGAATGCGGAAATTAGGAGAAAGCCATGGATTTTGACCTCACCAAAGAACAAAAGATGATTCGCGATGAGGTTCGGAATTTTGCCCGCAAGGAGATCGCACCCAGGGCCGAGGAGATGGAGCGAACCGGAGAGTATCCCTATGATATCATCGAAAAGATGGCGGAACTAGGGCTGATGGGGATTCCTTATCCGGAAAAGTACGGCGGCATGGGCGGCGACTGGGTCAGCCTGCATTTAACCATCGAAGAATTGTCCAGAGCAGATGTTACGATTGGTGCCATACTGGATGTCACCGCAAGTGTTGTGGCTCAGGAACTGTATGTGTTCGGGACCGAGGAGCAAAAACAGAGATGGCTGGTGCCTATTGTCACAGGCGAGAAGATCGGCGCTTTTGGGCTTACGGAACCGGACGCAGGCTCCGATGCCGCTTCTTTAAGAACCACGGCTTCATTGGAAGGCGATGAGTGGATCTTGAACGGCACCAAGCAATTTATCACCAATATCGGTTTGGACAATGCCTCTCTGGTTATCGTGGCTGCACGGGTGGAGAGAAACGGCACGGATGATATCATATCGACCTTTATTGTTCCCAAGGATGCGCCCGGCTTTAAACTGGGCAAAAGATACCGCAAGATGGCCTGGCACGCCTCAGCCACGCATGAGGTTTTGCTGTCCGATTGCAGGATCCCAAGAGATAATTTGTTGGGGGATCCCAACCGGGGGTTTGCCCAGCACCTGGCTGTTTTGGAGACCGGCAGGATCAGCCTTGCCGCCATGGCAGTCGGTGTGGCCCAGGCCTGTATGGATGAGGCGCTGAAACATGCGCAGGGGAGATATCAATTCGGTCAGCCCATATTTAATTTCCAGGCGGTTCAATTCAAACTGGCAGACATGGCCGTGGCGATCGAACTTGCCCGCAATCAGTATCTTAAGGCTGCCGGCCTGAAGGACAAAGGCAGAAAACATTCATTTGAGGCCTCGGTCGCCAAGCTGTATGCATCGGAAATTGCGGAAAAGATAGCCAGCGATGCTTTTCAGATCCATGGCGGATACGGGTTTATGGAAGAATACCCGGTGTCGCGTTACTATAAGAGCGTGAAAATTCTGCAGGTCGTTGAGGGGACATCAGAGGTTTTAAGGATGGTTATCGGCAGAATGCTGGCCCGGGGGGCGGCAAGGTAAGCGAAAGCCTCGTCTAATTCGATTTCAGAAATATATAACCTTCCGAGATGCAGGTAAGGACTGGCGATGCCAAGCCTGTTACCGATAGCTTCCATCAGCTGAACACTTTTCTGAAAAAAACTTTTTGACTTGTCCAATTTACCTTTCTTCCAGTACAGCAGGCCCAGGGAATGGTTTTATTTTCGTGAGGTTTGTATCGCTGTCAATCTAATATTATTTGGCAAATAATTTGACACGAATTTTACCGAATGGTTTTTGGACCAGAGGTCAGGTTTAGGCAGCAGGCTACGATTGCGCTGAACAAACGAATCACAGAGATGGGAAGCTTATTTTCATTTTGTGTTATCACGTGCGCAAATGTTTGACTGAATCTTATCTTGCTTTTTTTAAGATATCGACGTAGGTTGTGCTGTTTTCCAGGGGGCTGAGTGATTCTACCTAAGGGGCAGATTCTCTGTAAGAGCCACAGGGAATATTTCAATTCTGTAACGCCATAACCCCAGCGACACATTTTAGTAACCGATAAGTCTGAAACGAATCAATATGGAGGATATTTATGGGCGGATTGTTTGGCTGTGTATCCAAAGAAGATTGTTTAAATGACCTATTTTATGGAACCGATTATCATTCTCATCTCGGGACTAAACGAGGCGGTTTGGCGGTGAAAAGCGCAAAGGATTTCTTACGGTCCATTCACAATATTGAAAATGATTATTTCAGGTCTAAATTCGAATCCGATCTTCCAACGTTGCATGGCAACCAAGGCATTGGAATTATCAGCGATCACGACTCCCAGCCGCTGATTATCGGCTCGCATTTGGGAACATTTGCCATTGTGACGGTTTGCAAAATTAATAATATAGATGAACTTGCGGCAAAGGCGCTTAACAACAAAATGCATTTTTTAGAGATGAGCGGTGGGGAAACAAGCCCGACAGAACTGGTGTCCATGTTAATTTGCGAAAAAGGATCTTATGAAGAAGGTATCCAGAGTGCGCAACAGGCGATTAAAGGCTCTTGCTCCATGCTTTTGCTCACAGACAACGGCATTTATGCAGCCCGCGACAGGTTGGGCCGGACACCTATAGTTATCGGAAAGAAGAATGGGACGCTTGCAGCGGCTTCGGAGTCTTGTGCGTTTCCCAACCTGGGTTATGAAATTGAAAGATACCTGGGTCCCGGTGAAATTGTCTTTATGACAGCGGAGGGTTTCGAGCAAAGAAAAAAGCCGGAAGATCAAATGCAGATATGCGCTTTTCTTTGGGTTTATTACGGTTACCCGGCCTCGAGTTACGAGGGTATCAATGTAGAATTCGCTAGAAACCGCTGCGGAAGAGCCCTTGCAAAGCATGACCGAACCGAAATCGATTTTGTTGCCGGTATCCCGGATTCAGGAATCGGGCATGCCATCGGTTATGCTTATGAAAGAAATATTCCCTACGTGAGACCCTTTGTTAAATACACACCAACTTGGCCCAGAAGTTTCATGCCACAAAACCAGAGCCTTAGGGATCTGGTGGCCAAAATGAAGCTCATACCCGTAAGAGAGCTTATAGAAAACAAGAAAATTCTCTTTTGCGAGGATTCCATCGTTCGCGGCACTCAATTAAAAGACACCATCCAGATTTTATATGATTACGGGGCCCGGGAAGTCCATATGCGACCTGCATGCCCCACCTTAATTTATCCTTGCGATTTTCTGAATTTTTCTACATCTCAATCCAGACTTGATCTTGCCGGTCGCAAAGCCATTGCCGAAATTGAAGGTTCGGATGAAAATTTTTCATCCGAATACGCCCGGGCAGGCTCGGAAAAAAATCGTGCGATGATCGATAAAATCAGGCAGGGATTAAAACTAACTTCCTTGCATTATCAAAAGTTAGAGGATCTGGTAGAAGCAATCGGGCTGCCGAAAGAAAAATTATGCACGCATTGCTGGGATGGTAGCAGTTACTTTTAATGTAAAAAAGATAATAGGAGCGGTGCTTGTTTTAACGGGTGCAATTTTTTCAACTTATTAGGAATCCGAAATGAGAAGAAACCATAACATCGGTTTTTTTTTCGCTGCTTTAATGCTCTTTTCAAGCCCCCTTGTTAATCCTGCTCTTTCCGAAGAGGCGAAAAAAAATATAAATCTTGATGAAAAAGTAAGCCGTTTCCTCGAAAGTCACAGAGATCAATGGGTAGACTGGAATGTTCCCGAAGCTGACGGCAAGGTTTTATATGATCTCATCATCGAGAACAATTATAAAAAAGCCGTTGAAATCGGCACTTCCACCGGGCACTCGGCGATTTGGATCGCATGGGCCCTGAGCAAAAACGGTGGCAGGCTCATTACCATCGAGATCGATCAAGGCCGCTACAAAAAGGCGCTGGCCAATTTTAAACAAGCCGGGCTTTCCGGCTATATTGACGCCCGGCTTGCTGATGCCCATGAACTTGTTAAAGAATTGGAAGGACCTTTTGATTTTGTTTTCTCGGATGCGGATAAAGATTGGTACAAAAACTACTTCATCGCGTTGGCGCCAAAACTTGCGGTGGGTGGCTGTTTCACGGCCCACAATGCCGCCGCAGACTATATTGTTGGAATTAGAGAGTTTCTCGAATACGTGCAGAGCCTACCCAACTTCGAGACGACCATTAACAGGTCCAGCCCGGCGGGAATTTCTATCAGCTGCAAGAAAGCTAAGCGGTGAGCAGCAAAATCCAGGCGCAGATAAGTGACGTTGGTGACATGGGACAATGGTGACGATGATGCCACAATGGAGACAGGGGAGGCATCCATTAACGGGTTGTTGCCCAAATATTTTTGAGCGGTTATTAAAACGTTTTAGACTCAGCGAAAGTATCTTTGGGTAACAGCCCGTTGAATAGTGATTATATGTTGGCAGGCGTTTTTTACATCTGCTAATGGTTTTTCAGGACGTGCTGTATCGCGTTTTATCCATGAAGAAAATTATTATTTTCCTTATTATTTTTATTGGTGCGGCTGCTGGATATCTTTATTATGACTGGCATGCCAAAACAAAAAGACTGGCGGAGGAGCCAAGTCCAACCTTGTATTCATGGACGGATGAAAAAGGCGTCAAACACTTCACCGATAAAAAGCCGCCGATCGGAGCACAAAACGTCAGCAAAACCAAAGGATTAAAATATGTAAAGCCTCCTTTGGTGATTACCCTTAAGCAGGCTACGGTGAACCTGTATCGCCGGATTATCTATGCGGTATCTGATTTTTTTCGAAATATGATTAAAAAAAGATCTAAGGATAACAGGAAGTAAAGAGGTGAAGGATTTATAAAAAGGCAGCTCTATTTTAGTCAGGTCCCCCCTTATTTTTTCAGCCTCATTCCAAATAAGAAGCGCAGCAGGTTGAACCGCCTGATCAGTGGCTCGTAGACGGCCATTATGGCTGTAAATGATAAAATTACTGTAATGATATATTTCGGAGCGATACCCAGAGTCCACCGTACGACGAAGAACCCGATGGTCAGGATTATCATCTGATGTAGGATATAGAAAGGCAGGACCGCTTCGTTGGCATACCGCAGAAATCTGTTATTGAAGTTCAGAAATCTGCTTCCAAAGCCGAGTATCGCCACAATCCAGCATAGTGAACGCAAGGCCCGTACAAACATGACTGACATATAGAATGCCATGCCGGTTGAATCCGGAAGCCTGACGACAAACTCCATGACCAGGCCATAAACGGATAAAACCACCGCCACTACAAGGGCGACTGTGCGGTAGTTGTTCACTATTTCCAGTATCCGCAGGTTGGAGTAGATAAGGTGTCCGTAAATCAGAAATAATATATATGATAGAAAGCACCAACCCCCTGTTGCCCTGGCTCCTCCCAACCCTGCCATATCAATGAATATATCAACTGCAGCCAGCGGCAGAAAAAGCAGCAGGAAAGCCCAGGGTTTTTCAAATAAAGCTGCCAGTCTTGAAATTACACTCCTGCCTGATTTTTTTCCGGGAACAAATAGCGGTAGTAAAATCAATGAGAAGATAAATAGGTACAGCAAATACCACAAATGCACCCCATGCCAGGCAAAGTTCCCCCCCAGCATGTGGAGTCCCTCAAAATAGCGGGGGTAGAACTGGAAAAAGGTTCCGGAAAACTGTGAATGGCACAGCCGGTCGAAGTAGATCTGGGGCGGGGAAGTTACAAAATAGCCGACAGTAATCAACGGAATCAAAATGCGCAGGGTTCTCTCCCTGACAAACCCCCTGGCTGTTCTGGATCTCAGGGCATAATAAATGGCTGCGCCGGAGAGCACAAAGAAAAGCGGCATCATCCAATGGGTAAAAAAGGAAATATGAATACTCGATGCGAGACTGGTTGCATTATTTTTGACATGCCAATCTTCGAAATTAAAGAACCGGTCGCAGTGAAATAAAAATATGGATAACATGGCCAGCACCCTGAGCCAGTCAATGTAATGAAGCCTTTCGGTTGCGACTGCTAGATTTGATTCGGTGACCCGGGTGGGGACGTGGCCCATGATAACTCCCTCAGATTGTAGTACCTCGGTTGAGCGTATACAAAATAAAGAAAGCTGGGTAATTGAGTGGTTGGTAAATTCACTGGTATTAATATTATAAGGTATAACGGGTATTGATAGCGCAATGACTTTTCAGGAGATCAACCCGGGTCGCTTTCCTTCTGGAATAATTGAATCATCAATACTAGGTTGCCATTTACCTTGTATTTTTGTTCCCTGAACATCTGCTGTCCGTCAGCTTTGCCGGTGATTATATCCATCCACAGCTCAAAAGGTGTTTCAATGGTAATGTCCGGGTTTTCCTGGGTTCCTTCTTTTGCGTCAACGTTGCCATTCTCAATAACGAAGTAGCATGAATCTTTTAAATCCCCCGAAAACTTGAACTGCAGGATTACCGTCTTTTTACCGGCAGCTTCAATGTTGAGCCCCAATGGTAAAAGAATCATAAAGTCTTTAATGGAGTTCGGACGCGGAACCATTTTCTTCTCTTGAAATTCTTTGGGGGTTACCCCCTCGTCGATACAGGATTTCCAGAATAAATTGCCGATTTGGGCAAAAGTTGGGAAATCAATAATCGGTTGCTGAATGCGAGCCAATGTTTCAACCGAAACACGCCTGGATTTCACCAATTCACGTCCGGCCTGAACAGTTGCTTTGAGCACCTCCTCTTTTTTATCTTCAATCATGGATAAACTTTCTGCAGCTGGGCGGTAAATCTCAGCCCAAAGCGCGTCACTTCGACCAAATAAAAATTTGACATAATTTGAGAGTTGTTCGAAAACCGACATCTCGGGGAATCCCGCAACTGAAAGCACTACAGCTTGCGAGGGGGCTTGGCGCCAGGGGTGAGCCGTCCGGTTGTCGCGCAGCTCAATAAAGGGTTCGAGGGCCGGAAGGCAGCGTTCAAAAAAGACTTTCATCTCGGCGTTCATTGTAAAATTGTAAAGGGGTGTTGCATAAACCACCAGCTCGGATTTCAGCCATTTTGGGAACAATTCGTTGGTCATGTCATCTTTGTGGATACACCTACCGGGTGTTTTGGTCCAGCATGTGTAACAGCCGATACAGTTCTTAACGGCTTTTTGACGCAGATTCACAACCTCAACCTCGGCACCGGCATCGCGCATGCCCTCGACAAGGTGATTTAGCATCAGTTCGGTCTTGCTCTGACCGCCACTGTGGGGGCTTGAATTAAGTGCAAGTATTTTCATGCCACCCTCCTTTAGTGCATGGCTTAAACCTCCGAAACTCTGGACATCTTTATCACTTCATCCCCAATTCATCTAAGGTCTCGATAATTGCCCGGGCGAACTCAAAATCATTGATATGCAGAGGCAGCATATTCAATTTAAAATGATCGTCAAGGCTATCCTTCAATGTTTTGGCAAAAAGTCCCGGCGCGTCGGGATCGTACAAAGGCCCTGCCTGGCTGTCAAAGGCTGAGAAACCTTTCATGGGAACCAAAATTTTTAATGGCCCCTTGGCATTGTTACATAATTTGGCTATTGATTTGGCCAGGGCAGTCATTTCCTCAAGCCCAGTGCGAACAACGGTGATAGCAGCATTATGGACATGGTATTTCCGGTCTGGAAATTTTGTTTGTGCGGTTTTCAGCGGACCGGTCACCAGAAAATCAATGTTGCCGGGAACCAAAACGCACGGGGAGCCTTTTTGCAGGGCGGCCGAACCTCTGTCCGGACCCGCATCGTAGTCCCCCCCGAAAAGATGATCCGCGATTTCGTGAAGAGACAGGTCCACCACGGCCGACACGTTCTCATCATCGATCATCTCTTCCATTGATTTCCCACCCGAGCCCACCGTATGAAAAATGACCACCTCTTTGCCCTCATTTTCAAGTCTTTTACGCAACTGCTGAGCGCACGCTTCGGTAGTACCCAGCGTGGAGATGAATATTAAAGGTCTTTCCGATTTTTCATCCGGCGGCAGGGGGTGTTGCAACATACCCGCCAGTGCCAGGGCGCCGTTGCCTAAAATCTTTCTGGTGATCCGGTTGAGGCCTGCCAGGTCACAGACAGCATGCAGCATGAGGATATCTTTGGTGCCCACAAATGCACGGGTGTCGCGCGAAGCCATGGTGGAAATCATGACTTTCGGAAAACCTACTGGAAAAGCCCGCATAACCGCTGTGCCGAGAGTCGTTCCCATAGACCCGCCGAGCCCGATAATCCCTTGGATTTTACTTTGATCGAATAAATGTTGGGCGCATTGAATGGCACCGGAAGTCATGATTGCCAGGGCTTCGCCCTCATGACTGATGCCCTGAACCTCTGCCAGCGTTTTTCCTCCGGCCAGGGCGATATCTTCCCGACTGATGCTCGTCCGAGCAGGGCTTTTACCTCTGATACCTGCGTCCAGAATTCGAACCGAAACCCCGACTTCTTTAAGACACGATTCAAGGAAAAGAGCCTCTTGACCCTTGGTATCCATGGTGGCCACGAGAAGAGCAACAGGTGAGCCCATCAATACAACCTCCTTTTATACCGCATCCACGTGATCAATGCGGTTTCTTAAACCCAGTGCCGGTTTGGTTATCCCCAGTTTGCACGATTAGGAGTGTTGGAGTAATGGATTGTTGGAGTTTTGGGAAAATACTATGTGTCCCTACTTTAATTTGGTCTTCTTATTACTACAGGACTCCAGTACTCCAATACACCATTTGTTCGATAGTTTGAACCTAGACAATGGTTCCTTCTCTTGGTGTCATTTCGAAAATATAGCCTCTAGCTGCGAACCCTGATCATCTCATCCATCATCTTTGAAGCGATATCAGCGAAGGCGCTATCGTTGATGTGATATTCTACTTCCCTGATCTCAATCTGAGAATCGAGTTTCTCACGCAATCTTTGGGTGAGTGAATCATTGATCGGCGGATCATATAATGGCCCCTCTTCATCATCCGCTTCAGACCAACCCTTGAGTGGAATAAGAATTTTTACGTTTTTGGCATCTTTGTTCAGTTTTTCTGCCAGCTGATCGGCGAGAATTCGAGTCTCTTCAATATTGAGCCGGATGGCGGAACGAAAATCATAGAAAAAGATTTTGCGGGTTTTGTATTGATCCGGGATATTTTGCCGGGTGAACTCCAGGACGGCACAATCCAGTCCTCCCGGTACCACCAAACGGGGTATTGATCTGCCGAGAACCGGTTCATATCTTTCGGGGCCGATGCCACCGCAGTATCCCTCCATGAGGTCATCGGCCAGTTCATGAGTGGCAAGATCCAGGATACCGTCAAAATATCCCTCTGCGGCAAGTTCTTCCATAGCCATGCCACCCGTTCCATTGGCATGGAAGGCGATCACTTCATATCCCATTCCCTCCAGGGCCAGTTTGGTAGCTTCGGCACCCCGGGTGATGAATCCAAAAAAGGGCAGGGCGATGCGTTTTTTCTTTTGCGAGGATTCCCATTTGCTTTGGGCCATGGCACAGATGGCGGCTGCGGCTTTGTCGAGAATCCGACCAGAGATGCTGTTTACACCAAGCAGGTCGACCACACTGTGGATCATGGTAATATCCTTGGTGCTTACAATCTCGGCCATGTTACGAGATGCCACCGTTGAAATCATGACTTTGGGAACGTCGAGGGGCAGCTCTCGCATGATACTGGTGCACAGATAAGTTCCGGTGCCGCCGCCGGCAGAAATTATGCCACAAATCTTCCTGTCGCGGTGGAGTTGTTTCACCCTGGCTTTGGCCGCCAGCAGCATTGCGTTGATTGACGCATCCCTGCTTTCAGTCACCGGTGGCTTGTTTGCACCAATCACTTTAAACAGATCCAGATTTACGGGAACCGGGGCAGGGTTCTTCGTTCCGACATTGATTGTCATGGCCGGAAACCCTCTTTGCTTAATACGATCCCTGAGGAAAATATGTTCTTCTGCCTTGGAATCGAAGGTGCCGACGACAGCGATGGCGGGATTGGTGTTCATTTAAGATCCTCATATGTATCGCGGGTTAATTGGTTCGGATGACTGGATCCTCGATTATCACACGTATCTCCGATTTGTTTGCGATAAACCCCTCAAACTAAGATTTTAGCTAAATAGGCTCAAATCGTATATGAAAGAGTAGATCTGCGTGGGTCTGTGGCCGAATAAATAGTGTTGTGAGATTTTTATTAAAAGATACTCTCGTAAAAGTAAACCGTAAATTGTTTGACTTACATGGATATCACTGGTTTAATTTTAATCGGGTGCGTAACAATTGTTAAATTAGAACATATTATTCGATGAAACAGTGGTTAAAAATTGAAAAAATACCTTGTTTACTGGCTTCTTCTTATGAAAAGGCCACCCGGATGGTGATTGAAAGCTATTACAGTCCAGTGGCGGATGAGATCGTTTCGCATATGCCAGATGGAAAAATCCTGGATTTGGGCACCGGTCCGGGATATTTACCCATAGAGATAGTCAAACGTTCGGCATCACTCCAAATAGTTGGCATTGATCTGAGCCGCAAGTTGATTCAGATGGCACGGGTAAATGCGCTAAAAGCCGGCGTCCCCAACAGGTTGAAATTTCAGGTAGGCAACGCAGCCAGGCTGAGTTTTGATGATAGCACCTTTGATATGGCGATCAGTACCGGCATGCTTCACGCATTAAAGGATCCGATAAGGGTTTTGAGAGAAATATACCGGGTGCTGAAAGCAGGCGGAGAAGCCTGGATATATGACCCCGCAAAAGTGGCTTCCCATATCGATATACGGAAATGGAAGGCCTCACTTACTTTTCGAGAACGTTTTTTCTTATGGTGGTTTACGTTGATCAGGCTTCATAAGCCGATTGAAACATATAGTCGCGCGCAGGTTTCTGCAATGATTGAAGCGACCGATTTTACCGATTATTACATTGAAGATGAGGAGGATGAAATAAAAATTAAATTAAGGAAATAGGGATGCACAAAAATTGGGTCTTATCCGGTAAGATCGTAAGCGGTGTGCGGCAGGGCGCCTTTTTTACCCAGCTGGATTGGTTTCAGGAGCAGTGTGCGCAAAAACTGGGTTTTAAACCCTATCCCGGTACACTAAATATTGAAATCTCAATAGAAAACATTCCACAAATTGAAGTATTGGAAAATGAAAAAGGCATTGAGTTCATTCCTCCCGATGCCACATTTTGTTCCGGAAAGGCATTCCCGGTCTCTGTTGAAGGCGTTCGTGGCGCTATTATCATGCCGGCAGCGGAGGTTAGGGTTCACGGCAAGAACATTATCGAGGTCATTGCACCCCGAAGCCTGAAAACATCTTTGGATGTGTCAGATGGCGACTCGATTACGTTAACCATTGATCATCCCGAGACCCGCAAAAAGCCGGTTTAAATATATTCTTCGTTGATTACTGACATCAATAGTCCTATTAACAAGAGAGAGCCATATGACATTTACCCGTAGCAAACTTACTGTTGACGCTGTAATATTCGATCTGGATGGAACCCTAATTGATTCAATCGGCATCTATTATGAAATTATTGATATTGTCTTCCAAAGACTTGAATTGCCCCTGGTTTCCAATACCCAGATCGTGGAAGCCGTAAAAGACGGGGATTTTGATTGGGATGTCGTGCTTCCGGAAAATATGCTAAATCGTAAAGATGAAATTATCACCGATGCCCGTAAAATAATTGATGAGATATATCCCCAAATGTTCGGAAAGGATTTGAAGTTAATTCCGGGTGCGCCGGAAGCCTTAAAAGAGATCTCTTGTTCGGGCATGAAAATCGGCATCGTAACTTCCACGCCCGCACAGGGTATGGCCTATAAGCTGAAGCCCTTGAAAAGCAACGGTATTGAAAAATTGCTGGAAGTAATCATAACCGCCGACGATGTTCATGAAAAAAAGCCGGCGCCGGAACCGCTGGTCGAATGTGCAAAAAGACTTGGCATGGATTACAACAAAAGTGTGTATGTCGGTGATACCAGGGTGGATATTAGAGCCGGTAAAGCGGCAGGTATGAAGACAATTGGCGTGCTGACAGGGTTTGACGATTACGAGTCATTAAAAAATGAGAAGCCGAACGCGATCATAAACAGCATCGCTGAATTGCGAAAAACGATCGCAATCTAGTTTGGCAAAAATAAGTCGGTGAAACTTCCCATGCAAAATATCCAAAAAACACGCTTGATGGCCATAAGTCTTTCTTTTCTAATAGGGGCCTTATTAATGGCGGTGAAATTTTATGCTTATCGCCTCACCCACTCGTCCGCTATCCTTTCCGATGCTCTGGAGTCAATAATTAATGTGGT
>CP070652.1:4274748-4280297 GCA_020354645.1 Deltaproteobacteria bacterium | reverse complement strand
ATGCTGCGGGGTTAAAGCTCGCTATCGCGGTCCATGTAGCGAACTAATCTAAAAAACTCCCCAACCCCTCATATAGAAATATTTTTTTAGAAATGGATAACCAAAAATCAACCATAGCCGCCGGCAAAGCCAAAGGACCATTGGTCCTGGCGATTGATATTGGCACCTCTGCCGTCAAAACTCTGCTTTTCGATCAATTGGGGCGGGAGGTCGAAGATGCCCGATGGCGCAAAGCATTTGAGCTAAGAACTTCTAAAGAGGGTGCTTCCGAAGCAGATCCGGATGATTTGCTGAAGATCGTATGGCAAGGAATTGACAACACATTGGCAAAAGCCGGCACATTGGCAAAAAAGATTGTCGGTGTTGCTTCCTGTACATTTGTCGGCAATATTATGGGTATTGATCAAAAAGGAAAACCGATAACACCTCTCATGACATATGCGGATACCCGCGCTGAAAAAGAGGTGAAGTGGTTGAGATCCGAATACGATGAAACCGCAGTTCATGATCGAACCGGCTGCCACTTTCATTCCAGCTATCTTCCGGCCCGTTTCCGCTGGCTGGGCCGTACACAACCCGAATTGATACACAAAGTAGACCGGTGGTTATCAATCGGTGAATATATGGATCTGGCATTATTCGGTGAAACCTCTGTCAGTTATTCGGTGGCATCATGGAGCGGCCTTTTTGATCGGCATCAGCTCATCTGGGACGCTCCGTTGATGGCAAAGCTTCCCGTAGATGTCACTAAAATATCTTCTCTAGTGGATATCAACACACCGAAACAGGGGCTGCGTCCCGAGTTTGCTTCCCGCTGGCCGGCGCTCGGAAATGTGCCGTGGTTACCTGCAATTGGTGATGGTGCTGCTGCCAATATCGGAAGTGGTTGTTCTTCTGCTTCCCGAGTTGCGTTAACCATGGGCTCCACCACAGCAATTCGAACGGTTGTAGACAGCCCCCTTACCAACGTTCCTGATGGATTGTGGTGTTATAAGGTTGACCGCAAACGTTCACTGCCCGGAGGTGCTTTGAGTGAAGGGGGTAATCTGTTTGCCTGGATTCAGACGAACTTGTATTTAGGGGATTTGTTAAAATTGGAATCGGCCGTAACAAGGCTAAATCCAGACGGTCATGGTCTTACCTTACTGCCATTTATTGCGGGGGAGCGCAGCCCAGGCTGGCAAGGCCGTGCCAGAGCAGTCATTCAGGGCATATCGCTTGCAACGACGCCGTTGGAAATACTACGCGCTAGTATGGAAGCAGTTGCTTACCGAATCGCACTTGTTTTCGATAGGTTAACCACCCTCTTGCCGGAGGATTTTGAAGTTGTGGCCGGTGGTGGTGCGATTCAGAATTTGTCTGCATGGCTTCAAATCATCACCGATGTGCTTGGTCGATCCACTGCAGTCACAAGTATACAGGAAAGCTCAGCTCGTGGAGCAGCTTTATTGGCCTTCGAAGCACTCGGTCTGATAAAAAATTTGGAAAAGTTCCCGGTTTTTATTAAGCGTACCTATGAGCCGGATTTTGAGCGGCACCAAATTTACAGAGACGCATTGAAACGTCAAGAAACACTTTATAAAAAGTTAATCAAAGATAATAGATAAAAAGCATGATATTGACCGGTTCGCTTCCCTCAATAGCTGGTTTTTAGTCCTCTTCCCAGGAGATGCATTCGACCGGACAGGATTCTATTGCTTCTTCTATGCAATCTTCCGGGCCGCCTTCGGGCAGTATCACCTCAGCCTTTTCCTCATCTTCGTTAAATGCGAAAACTTCCGCGCATAGTTCAACACATGTTTCACAACCGGTACATTCGTCACTGTCAATAACTACACGTTTTGCCATTTCAAAATCTCCTTTTTCATATGGATTGCATCGCAAAAAAACACCGCTATTATAATAATATTTCCAAAGAGAAAAACAAGGGGGTGGGTGAAACATATTGACTATTGTAATCGATGAGTTTTTACAGTAAGTTCCTTTTCCGATTTTAGGAAGCAGTATAATATAAAATGAGCCGTAATTAAAAAAGTCAAACCATGTATCTTTAAGTGAGCTATGCAGACCGAAGCCTTTTCTACAATCAAAAAACCCAAATCCGCAGAATCTGCCATTTTCCAGACAAGCCGCGTTCTTTCCCTGTCCGTCTCCCATTTTATCCATGATATGTATTCCAGTTTTCTCTCACCGCTTCTGCCGCTTCTTATCGAAAAACTTTCTCTATCCTTGACCCAGGCCGGGTTTCTTTCAACGGTCATGCAGGTCCCGGCTTTACTGAACCCTTATATCGGTCAATTAGCCGATCGGATCAGTGTTCGTTATTTTATAATTATTGCGCCTGCCATGACAGCCGTGCCCATGAGTCTGCTGGGAACAGCCCCCAGCTATGGCATATTGTTAATTTTGTTGTTTATCACAGGTGTCAGTGTGTCGCTTTTTCACGTGCCGTCGCCGGTCATGATATTCCGGCTATCAGGTTCAAAAAAGGGTCAGGGCATGAGTTTTTACATGACAGGCGGTGAGCTTGCCAGGGCCGTGGGGCCGATGGTGGCCGTCGGAGCCGTGTCACTTCTCGGACTCGAAGGTTTTTACCCCGTTATGGTATTCGGCCTAATCGCCTCTGCCTGGCTTTATTTGAGGTTCCGTGATGTTCCGATAAACATTAATAAAAGCCGCAATTTGTCTGTCATGACAACCTGGCGCGAGATGCAACATATCCTGTGGCCGCTGACAGCCATTTTGCTGGCCCGGGGATTTATGCATGCGTCCATGGCCACCTTTTTACCAACATTCATCAACCTAGAAACCGGCAACCTCTGGCTTGCAGGGGCGGCGTTGACTATTTTCGAGGCCAGCGGTGTTGCCGGCGTACTCACGGCAGGATCACTGAGTGATTATTTCGGTCGTCGGCAAATTCTCCTGATTTCCCTGGTGGGCGCGCCCATCGGTTTATTTTTATTTGCTGGGGGAGGTGGCTGGATCCGCTATTTAACGCTGATGTTTACGGGGTTTACTGTGCTGTCGACTACGCCGGTGATGCTGGCTTTGGTGCAGGAGCATGCCAAAAGCAGTCCTTCAGCGGCGAATGGGTTTTTTATGATGATATCCTTTATGGCCCGATCAGCCATTGTCGTGGTAGTGGGTTTTATCGGCGACCTCATCGGCCTGCGGACCACCTATTTTCTCAGTGCCGCCTTGGGTTTGCTCGGTGTGCCCTTTATACTCATGTTGCCCAAAAAATAATTATGAAACTCTTCAATATTTTGGCCATTTTAGTCACTCTGGCCGCCGCCTTCAGCTATGTAAACCACCGGTATATCCGTCTGCCCAACACCATCGGTTTGATGCTTATTTCTTTGCTGGTGTCCTTGGGCCTGATTGTCCTGGGCTCTTTCGGTCTGGGGCTGGAAGCGGATGCTCGTCGGCTTCTTGAAAATATTGATTTTGACGAGACATTGTTACATGGCATGCTCAGTTTTTTGCTTTTTGCAGGTGCACTTCATGTAAATCTGGGGGATCTGGCCAGGCAGAAGTGGATCATTGGCACGCTGGCGACTTTCGGTGTGGTGGGGTCGACCTTTATTATCGGGTTTATTAGCTGGCGGCTGCTGGCTGTTTTAGGTGTTGATTTACCGCTAATCTACTGCTTGCTTTTTGGTGCCTTGATTTCCCCCACGGATCCCATTGCGGTATTGGGCATACTCAAAAAGGCCGGGGTGCCGAAAAGTCTTGAGACGAAGATTACTGGCGAGTCGCTGTTCAATGACGGTGTGGCCGTGGTTGTTTTCCTTGTTTTTCTGGAAATTGCCAGGGGTACTCATAATATTACGGTTATTTCTATCGCCGGCCTGTTTATCAAAGAAGCGGTCGGCGGGGTGGCTTTCGGTTTGGCCGTCGGGGCGGTTGCTTATTGGATGCTCAAAACAGTGGATAACTATCAGGTAGAGGTGCTGATTACCCTGGCCCTGGTGACCGGCGGTTTTGCATTGGCCGATGCGTTAGACATTTCAGGTCCCATTGCTATCGTGGTGGCCGGGCTTTTAATCGGCAATCATGGGCGGCTGCTGGCGATGTCGAACCGCACCCGCGAACATCTTGACACTTTCTGGGAGCTGGTGGACGAAGTGTTAAATGCCGTTCTTTTTGTGCTTATCGGTCTCGAAGTATTAGTGTTGACCTTTAATCGGATGTATTTTATCGCCGGATTGTTGCTGATACCCCTTTTGTTGATAGCTAGATTTTTAAGTGTGGGATTTCCGGTCGTGATTTTGCGGCTGCTTCGTAGCTTCAGTCCAAACGTGGTCAAGATTCTCACCTGGGGCGGTTTGCGCGGCGGCATTTCCGTCGCGCTTGCCCTGTCCCTGCCGCCGGGTAAGAACCGGGAGATTATCCTGGCAATTACATATGTGATCGTCGTGTTTTCAATTATTGTTCAGGGCTTGACTATCGGAAAGCTCGTGCAAGCGAGAACATCCTGATATCGACAGGATAGACAAAAAATAAACAATTTCTTTTTCTCAGTTTCATCTTGAATTTGAGAAAATAAAAATCCAATCGATCCTGATTATCTTGTCTGATATAGATGATTACTGGAAACGGTCCTCCCGCCACGGATCTGCGGAGTTGCTGTAGCCCCCTCTTTCCCAATAGCCCGGTTCATCTTTGACAGTAAATTTGATACCTTCCAACCATTTGGCGCTCTTGTAAAAATAGCGATCCGGAACCAGGGCACGCAGGGGAGCCCCATGCGCCTGGGGCAAAGGCTTGCCGAAAAAACTGTATGCCGCGATCACATTTTTTTTGCAGGCCTCATTGACGGGGATGTTGCTGGTATAACCGGCGTGGCCCTCAAATATCACAAAAGCGGCGGTTTTTTTGACCTTAACCAGATCCATTAGTGTGGTCAGTTGAATGCCGCGCCATTTTGAATCAAGCAGTGTCCAGCCGGTAACACAATGGACATCACAGGTGATGTCTGCCTGGCGCAGTTGCATTAATTGTTCGAAGTCAATGGTCATTGGGTTGTCCACTTCACCATGAATATGAAGTTTCCAACCAGGGTTTTTACCGGGTCCCTGGGTGCCGCCCATGTCTATCAGCGCTTTTACGGCATGCTGACCCGGGGGGATTCGCGTCCGGCCGTCCGCCCTTAGATCTGACGCTAGGGCGAGGTTTTCTTTATCTGTAAGTTTTACAAATACCCCCGGCAAGGTTATTCCAAAAACCGTTCCGCCGGCGAGGGTCATAAATTTTCGTCTGGTCATTTTTTGAGTAGAATTCATATTTTTTCGCTCCTTATCAGGATTATCGTTTTGTCTACGGCATCTTCAATAAATGTTTAGTTGAGGGGTCGGGGAGTTTTTTTGACCCTGTGCCCCCAGTCTTTGTTTTTCTAAGCAATTTGGCAGCAGGGGATACTTGCCCCCTGCGCATTCCACCTTCGGTGGCTGCGGTCTTCCCCGCTGCAAAATTGCATAAAAGAAATAGAGTTACGACATTGTCCCAAAAAAACCCCCCGACCCCTCGTTTAGTTAGAATCACAATTT
>CP070652.1:4130628-4274648 GCA_020354645.1 Deltaproteobacteria bacterium | reverse complement strand
TCAGATCAAAGAACGGTTGATTCAAATACATGGGAATTACTTTTCCGATGGCGTCGTTGACTTTTTGCAGGTAAGCGTTGGCAGTATTAATGACATTATTGGTTGCGTCCATCGTACCATGGGTTAAGCTGTCACCCAGCCCGATCAAAACAGTCCAGGGCTCTTTCATAATGGGTTTGACAACGGATAGTACCTGGACTCGCATGCCGTCCGGACTCTGTCGTGTGAGACCGATTTCATCCACTCCGTCACCATCCACATCCCCGAAGTCAAGGGCTGTGACATAGCGGTTTCCAACCCAGCTACTGCCGCCACTGCCCGTCAGGGTTGTGTTAAATCCAAACTCGAAATCATCCAATATCCAATACCTGGCATTGGTATTATGGGTTCTTCCGATGCCGGTTTCGGCTTTACCATTGCCGTCCATATCACCGAAAGCGATTTTGTACTCATAGTAAAGTGGGAAAATCGTCGGTTCCCCACCACCGCCGCGGTTTAGTTCCCGAAATTCATTCACTGCATCATCGAGGATCCAATAGCGTATTTCACGATGATCAAAAAGATTAAAGCCTACTCGTGTTACACCCACTTCATCCAGCCCATCGCCATCTACATCACCCAAGGCGATTGATGTCGCGTGTCGATCTCTATCCCAATCTTCACCCCCCATTAATAAGACGCTGAAGCTGTGAAGCGCATCATCCAACAGGAAGTACCGCGGGCCGGCTGACGCCGCCAAGCTAATGCCGATTTCCTCGATCCCATCACCGTCCACGTCTCCATAAGCAACGGATGTTGCATAACTATCAGCATCCCAATTTTGACCGGCGCCAAAAAGCGGAATCAAGCCGTTGGAATAGTCGTCCAGCACCAAGAATCGAACACCAGCACTGGCCTGTAAGGCTACGGCGATTTCGTCCAAACCGTCACCGTCTATGTCACCGAAGGCAATGGCGGTGGGGTGGCTCAAACCGTTCCAGGGCTCAAGACCTGAAAAGAGCTCCTTGAACCCCTGGGAAGCATCGTCCAAAATGAATAGGAGCGCACCACTATCAGCTCGGCGGGTGACTCCCATCTCATCCAGCCCATCACCGTCTATATCACCGAAGTCAATGGCGGTTGCATGACTCCCCATTGGCCATTGATCACCGGCGGCTAGCAGTGAGCTGAAGGACTGGTTAGCATCGTCGAACAGAAAGAATCGATTATTTTCGTCAACTTTTCTGGTTATCCCGATTTCGTCAATCCCATCACCATCGATATCGCCGAAAGCAATCGACGTCGCCTGAATATCGCTTTCCCAATCATCACCCAACTCAAAGAGGGTGCTAAATTGTCGGGCGGGAGCCAACAAGCTATCATCAGTGAGTTTGCTTCCGGGTGAGGCAACACATTCCTGGCGATCAGCCACCGCTTGGCCACCACAGAACCTTCCGTCGCCTGACCAGATATATTCAACCGCAGCAGAAGGATCGCTCGGGAAATAGGCCGACAGATCATCTGTCAGTGGTTGGTCTGGATCGCCGGCGTTGATCAAAGAAAAATCAGTTGTAAAACCTCTTGAACAGCGTTGGGTGGGATCAATGTTTCGATTACATTGATTCCTGGTGAGATATGTACCGTGTTTTCTGAGAGAGACGAAGATTTCCGGCAGCGGTTCGCAGTCATTAATAATTTTTTCGCCGACATCGCCGGGTGCACCGCTGTGGGCTGTTGTTTTGACTGAGAACAGGCGCCAACCATTCGAGCAGGTATCGTCCGGTACTAAGGTATATGAAAATGATTCCACATCGCCGGGATGGTTATCCAGGCCAAAGATACCGCCGCAATCATTCCGATAAAGTATTGAATAGGTGATGGACAACATAGAAGCATCTCTCGGGTGCTCCCGCATACGATAGACAACCACACCAGGGGTTTCCTGAGAGGCGGGCCAGGCACAGCTTTCGTACGCGTGAAGCCATACCTGCTGTGGGAAAAAATGTTCAGCAACAGTACCTGAAGCCACCTGTGAAGGGGTCTTTACATAGGCCGGAAGGCTTTTTGGGATGTTAAATTGCGCATTGGCGGCTGCCAGAACAGAACCACCTTCCGAATGGCAAAGGAAAACCAAACAGATGCTGATAAAACAGGCAAGACAACATATACCCTTTATGATGTTGGGATTACCCCGCTGGGGATTTTTTCTAGTGATATACTTGGAAAATAGTTCGCACTGAGTAAAAGGCCTTGCCGGAGGAAGCGATCTAGAAAGAAAAAATGTCATCATGTTGGGCCTCCTATTATGGATAGGCAAACAGTTGCCTCGCGAATTATTAAAGTTCGCTTTCCTATCCTATTGGTATAACAGCAGTACTGATCGCATTTACCCCTGGAATAAAAAAGCCCCAGAAAGGGTCTTTTTACCCCTTGGGGCGGTGAATAAAAACCTTCCGAGGTGCAATATTCAAAGTTTCCTCCAGAAGGATAGGCGAAAAGAGTTTGAGAATAGGATACTAAATTAGGAAGAACAATCCATTAAATATGCAAGAATCATGCAATATCAGCCTGTTAACTGTATTCAAAAAATAAGGGGAATTTCAGAAATTTAGCCGAACAGCATATAAGACAGGGCTGCTTGTTATGAAAAATACTACCCAAGTAATATGTAGTTGACTTCACAATTCTGCTGATTTTTCCATACACACGATTAGGAGAAAATCGACATGCAGACATTTAAATCTAAAGCAATTTTAGATCAGAAGTCAATATGTCGCTTGAGTCCCTTTTACACTTTTTCTTTCCTATCGCCGGAAACGTTCTTCATCCTCATCAAAAATATCATCACTGACACCTGCATTGATCTTGTAATTTGAAAAGCGAATGTAAACGACGCCGGTTTTTTTCTCCTTTTTTTCCAACTTTTGTCTGTCTATTTCCAAGGGTTTTCCGATGAATTTCAGGGGAATGTTGAAATGCGCCATTTGAAAAGTAATTTTCATCTCTGCAGGAAGAACATTGCTTTCGTCTCCATAAGTAAAATCAATGACATAACTTCCGTCTGCCCGGGTATTATTTTCTACTTTTGAAATGATGAATAATTCGGCATCCACCCAGATGGTCGAAAGAACTATATCTGACTTCTTCTTCGTCGGAATGACTGTGATGATATAGTGCCGGCGTTTATCAAAATATTCGTATCCGGCGAAAATAGATGTAAAATCATCTTTAAGAATCTTGCGAAGAGAAAAATTCAGCCCTCTTTTAGGCAGCATAAGAAATTCATTTGATTTGAACTTTACCTTTTCCGGCTGCTTGTAATACATAACAGCATGTTTCACCGGCATATTGATAAAATCAACATCGAGCTCTATCTCAATATTTACCTGATAATCATTTATCTGGTTCTGTTTGGCCAGCACAGTTTTCAGTATATCGACGGGGCCTGCACTCCGGGCGTGCACGCGGTTAAGGTTTACTGCCACAATCAGCAGAATCGATATGAAAAAAAGATATTTCATTCCGTTAACGGCTTTTTCCATGATCAAACCTGACATCAGGACAATATATCCTTCCTGTTAAAATAGAATGCGGTAACGGCATAAAAAATCAGGATATGCAGTAATAGAATGACTGCAGCTGTGAAGACCTCTTCAGTATTGATATCAAAATAAAAGAAAAGCTGCCAGGCATCAAGATAAGTTGTCAATAGGTACGGTTTTATCGCCCTGAAAACTTCCAGATCCAATGTGGATATCATGGTACAAACAATGATAATCGCCATTGTAGTGATAATGGGGCCAAGGGAATTGTTGGACGTACTGGATAAAAGCAATGACAAGGCCGCTATGGTGGCCATGCTTAAGAAACCGAACCCATAAGCGATGGCGAAACGCCACAGGATGTCAGTCTCCGGAAAGATATTGACTCCTCCCAGAAAGACCATCAGATCCCCTTTACCAAATATCAGGAGGCCCAATGTGATACTGAACACCCCCAGGAAGACCACAATCACCAGAGTATACACCAATGCAGCGATGTATTTGGCCGTTACCAGGCTGATACGATTCACCGGCCGGGTTAATAAGATGCGAAACGTCCCTGCATTGGCTTCACCGGCCAGAAGATCTCCCGTAACAATTACTATTAGCAACGGAACATGTACCCATAAAAAATTTAAAACCAGGTAGCAAACCATGTAGCCATTCACAAGGTTACCCTGGAACAAAAAAGATTCTGCCAATTCCCGTGTCAGAAAATCGAGCATTTCCTGTCCTTCATACAGCACGGCCAATTTGGTGATCACCACAATGATACAGATGGCGATAAAAGCGATGTAGCTGCGCCGTCTGGCAAAGATTTTATAGAGTTCTATCGTTGTGAGTTGTAACATTTCAAGTGATGGTCAGAAAGTAATCCTCAAGCCGCTGGTACTGTTCTATGGCTTCAATCATGACCCCGTTATCATTCAAGTATTTGTTGATGGTAGGTACAAGTTCCCTTTTGCAAAAAACTTTCAATGCAGGGCCGTCAATTTCTGCGGATATTATCTCAAAGTTACTTTCTTTTATCAGCCGTATTGCCCTTTGCGGATCGTTTAGCTGGAATCTGGTGTGGAAATGATGTTGTTGCAGCAGCTCGTCGACGGCACCCTCCACGATGGCGCGTCCTTTGTCTATGATGATCATTCTAGTGGATACCTGCTCAATTTCGTTCAGCTGGTGTGATGACAAAAAGATAGTCTTTTTCAATGCCGTATTGAGGTATCTGATCAATTCCCGCATATCTTTTACTCCGGCCGGGTCAAGGCCGATGCCGGGCTCATCCAGTACCAGCAAATCCGGGTCGTTTAACAGGGCCTGGGCGATGCCCAGCCGCTGTTTCATTCCTCTGGAGAAGGTTTTGACCTTACTCATGGCTCTTTCTCTTAGACCTACCAGTTCCAATACCTCTTCAATACGACCTGAAGCTGCCGCTTTGCCTGCGTAAAAAGATAACAATTCGAGATTCTTGTAGGCACTCAGGTATTCGTAGAAGTCCGGTTTTTCGATCAACGCACCGATTCGGCCCAATACTTGTTTGCAGTGGTGTTGCAACGGCAAACCGAAAATTTCAATGCTTCCCTTATCAGGTCTTACCAAGGAAAGCATCATACGGATGGTGGTGCTCTTGCCCGATCCGTTAGGTCCCAGAAAACCGTATACATCACCACGGAAAACATCGAGACTCAAATGGTCCACAGCCTGGATATCCTTCAGTCTTTTGCTGAGACTGCGGATGCTTATCGTGCGTTCCCTGCCCTGTGCCATTAACAGGATTCCTATACCGTTATTATGTGTAAGAGATAACCGGCTTTCAGGTAAGACCGCAATTGAAAACGGATTATGATTTTATGGGTGACCACTGGTATCAGTTTTGTGATGGGCCGAATTTGTTAGACTTCAGCTTCTCATATGTTAGTAAGAATTATGCGGCAGTTCAAATAGAATATCCGAAGACCGGTCCCTTTTGTATATCAACCAAAATTTAACCCTGCAAGCGCCTTTTATCTGTCACTCTGACCGACTTTTATTCGGTTTTTTGAAGAATCGAATCACAGAAGTGTATATGCAAAGCCCCAAATTTGATTGAATTTGAATTGTGAAATAAATTACACAATATTGGAGAATTATTTTCATAATGCGGTGACACAGCTATCATTCTTCTTCTTCAATATGCTGTATTTCTACTTTTGCAGCGTATTACTTTTTCAGGCTGTTTTGCACGTAATTTGCAGGATATGAAAGATATGAATTGGTTAAATGATTATTTTTAATACTTAAAATTTATCGAACCCGCTTAAAAAGAAAGTGGACATGATTTCAGGCGCCTGAAATCGGCCAAATTGTCTTGGCGATAGTTAGGCCTATTTTGGAGGGGAGGACTATGGTGATGAAGAAAGGATTTGTTTTTATTGGACTGATTTGTATCTTTTTGATTGCTGCAAGTATTCCGGTGTATGCGGAAGGGGGTGTGATATATGGGTGTGCGGGTAAATTTACCGGAAGGCTGCGGATAGTTAGTCACCCAGGCAAATGCAGAAGGTTCGAAGTTCCGGTTTTCTGGGATGTCGTGGGGCCTCAAGGAGAGCCTGGTGAAGCGGGTCCGCCCGGACCACCGGGCGAAAAAGGAGATAAGGGGGACCCAGGAGAGCCTGGTGAACCGGGATCGCCGGGGCCAAAAGGAGAGCCGGGTAATCTGGAGCTGGCCAACGAAGTGTGTCTTGAAGGTGCTTTTATTGCCGGTTTTGACGCAACCGGGGAAATTATATGTAGCGAAATCAATTTACCGCCTCTCGCTCTTGCTCAGGCGAATCCAGTTTCAGGTTCGGCCCCATTAACCGTAATTTTCGACGGCAGTGGCTCTTTTGATCCCGATGGCGATCCGCAACTGATTTTTGATTGGGATTTCGATGATGGCGGAAGCAGCGAAGATGCATTACCGATGCATATATTTGAGAGTCCCGGCACATTCAATGTCATATTGACAGTGACCGATTCCATGGGGGCGTCATCAACTACTACTTTAGAAGTAGAGGTGTTAGATGGACCACCTACCCCAACCGTCCCCGGTCAATTGTTGATGTCTGAAATTATGAAAGACCCATCGGCGCAAGCCGAAACAGTGGGTGAATATTTCGAAATTTTTAATCCCACCTCGACCTCCTTTAATCTTTTTGGGTGTTTCATTTCAGACGATGACAACGACTTACATGAAATTTCAGCCAACGTTGTGATCGAACCCGGTGATTTCGCTGTTTTGGCCATTACTGAAGCGGCGATACCTTTCCCTGCCCCCCCACCTGACTATGTTTATAGCGGGTCCGAGTTCCGCCTCGATAACAATGAAGATGAAATAATTTTGATCTGCAACGATAGGATTATTGATCGCGTTGCGTACAATGGCTCTTTTCCTGCTGTGCCTGGGGCCAGTATGAATCTCGACCGTGACGTGCTGAATGCCGGACCCAACGATTTCGGATTCAATTGGTGCGATACATTGCGGGACGCTGACACATTGCCAGGTGGCGATGTCGGAACTCCCGGCGCCCCCAGTGTGGAATGCCCCTGAAACTAGCTGCCTGCGTGGGGATAACCAGCCCGAGCTGGTTATCCCTCATACCAACCTGGGGCATACGTGACATATTCATTTTTAAGAGCGCCGGTAAATGTCTGTAACTTTTTTGATACCTTCCTTCGGATCCCATTTTTTCAGTGATTATCGAATCCCCCAGCCAATCTAAAGATGTCTTACTTGAGGCGGAGGATTGGCAATTTTGAAACAATCCAATAATGGATGTGTTAAAAAGGCACCATTTATTTACCCGCTATGTTTTTTACCATATCCTTTGACAAAATTGGCCCCGTCTTATAAAATCAAAATTTATGCCAACCACTTTGGGCTATGACTTATAATTCGGTAAGGATTCATCCACCGATACCTTCGAGAAAAAGAGAGGAAGCGTGAAGTATTGGAGAACGCCTCTGGATCAGGACCGCAGCGTGGTGCCACACGGCATTGTCCAAATAATAGAGGAAAGATGCAAAGGTTGCGGTTTCTGCGTTGAATTCTGCCCCCGGGGTGTGCTGGTCATTTCGCAACACACCAATGCCAAAGGGTACCATCCACCCGAAATCATCGAAAGTACTATCTGCGCCGACTGCGGGCTATGTGCACTCCTGTGCCCGGATTTTGCGATTTACGTTGAACGCAGCGAAACATCTCTTGAGAAAAAGATCGAACCAGATACACGCAAAAAGTTTAAATCATGAATGAACAACAGGGCCTATTAATCGGCGAACATTTTTTAATGGGAGACTATGCCGCCGCTGAAGGAGCCATCATGGCCGGGTGCCGTTTTTTTGCCGGTTATCCGATTACACCCGCCACAGAAATTGCTGAACGGATGTCGATTCGGCTGCCGCAGGTGAATGGCATTTATATCCAGATGGAGGACGAACTGGCCTCTATGAATGCAGCTCTGGGAGCCTCATGGTCCGGTGTCAAATCCATGACTGCAACCAGCGGCCCCGGATTTTCGCTGATGATGGAAAATTTGGGTCTTGGCATCATGACCGAAACTCCCTGTGTTCTTGTTAACGTCCAGCGTGGCGGCCCTTCCACCGGACTGCCGACACTCGTGAGCCAGCAGGATATGATGCAGGCCCGATGGGGGTCTCACGGGGATTATGAAATCATCGCCCTTTCTCCCACATCACCTCAGGAGCTATTTGATTTAACCATCCGTGCCTTTAATTTGTCTGAGAAGTTCCGCACACCGGTATTGGTAATGACTGACGCCGAAGTGGGCCACATGACAGAAAGAGTGGCCATACCGCCACCCGGGGAGGTTGAAATCATCAATCGACCTCAGGTGCGAAAAGGAGACATGCCGCCGGATAAATACAGAATCTATCAGGATCTTCACCCGGACTGCGGATTCGACACGGTATCGCCGATGGCCGCTGCCGGAGAGGGTTATCGATTTCACATTACCGGTTTAACTCACGATGAGCATGGCTACCCCGTCATGAATGCCGAGGCAAATGAGTGGAACGTCAATCGGCTGATGAGCAAGATTCGTGACCACCGCGATGAAATCATCCAGTTGGAGGAACACAACTTGGATGACGCTGAGGTTGTCGTGGTATCATATGGCATCTCGGCTAGAACTTCCTTGTGGCCTATTGAGCAAGCACGAAATGACGGTATACGGGTGGGCTACCTGCGATTGATTACCATTTGGCCCTTTCCGGAAAAGCGGATTGCTGACCTTGCAAGGCGTATCAGGGCTTTTGTGGTGCCGGAGATCAACATGGGCCAGATTATACGCGAAGTAGAGCGATGCGCAGCAGGACAGGCACCGGTGTTCGGTGTTAATCGGCCGGGCGGTGAAATTCTGAACCCCGAAAAGGTGGAAAAAACCATCCGGCAGGCAGCCGGACAGATGTAAATATTCCAAACAAATTTATAAAGTACGACGGACGATACTCAGATTATATGCCCCGGGAAGATACTATAAACGGTGAACGCTTAAAATTATCCGGCTATGAGCCCACGGATCAGAGCGATTGGGTAACCGGTCTGCACCCTATGGATGAAATGCTGAGAGGGGAGCGCTTGCCTCATATCTGGTGTCAGGGCTGTGGTTTGGGTACGGCACTGACCACTTTCATCAGTGCCTTGCAATGGTTGGAAAAAAACCAAAAATGGGATCTGGACAAAGTAGCCATCGTGTCCGGCATCGGTTGCACCGGCCGCGTTGCCGGATATATTCGCCTCGATTCATTTCATACTACTCATGGGCGAGCCATTCCATTTGCCACCGGACTGAAGCTTGCAAAGCCGGAACTTAATGTCGTTGTGTTCTCTGGAGATGGTGACATTGCCGGCATTGGCGGTAATCATTTTATTCATGCTGCCCGGAGAAATATAGACATTAACGTCATTTGTGTAAACAACTTCAATTACGGCATGACGGGCGGCCAGGTGGGCCCGACAACTCCTCACGGTGCCCGGGCGGTTACCACCCAGTACGGAAATTTTGAATATCCGTTTAATTTGCCTTATCTGGCGGCGGCCGGAGGGGCATCTTTTATGGCCCGCTGGACCGTTCTCCATGCCCGGAGGCTGGAGTGGACTTTGCGTCAGGCGATGGCCCATCGCGGATTCAGCTTTGTCGAAATTATCGCTCCCTGCTCCACTTCCTATGCCCGATGGAATCCCGAGGGCCAGGGCCTTGACCCGCAAAAGCTCAGACGCCGCGGGTTAGAAGTTATGAAGCACTATCAGAAGGTTGGAAAAATCGCTCACCATACCCACCCCAAGGATGCCACCATAACGGTGGATGGCAATGGCTTGATAACGGAAATCATCGAGGGCGTATTTATTGATGATCCCAAGCCGGACTTTCAGGCAGCCATCGAGCAGATGGCCCATTCAGCCAAAGAAAAGTGGATTGCAGCCAAGAAGACACTGGACGAAAGGCTTCAATTGCCCGGGCGGACTGATTACGTTCCTCGCACCGAGGTTCAGCTCGGGGGTTTCGGCGGCCAGGGTATTATGAGTGCCGGCAACATTATCGGCCAGGCGGCCACAATTTATGATAAACTGCGGGCCAGTTTGACCCAGAGCTATGGGCCGGAAGCAAGGGGCGGTGCGGCCGGATCCCAGGTGGTTATTGCCAGCGATCCGATCCACCACCCCCATCTGATTGAACCCACCAGCATGATTATCATGTCTCAGGAGGCCTATGCCAAATATGTTGTCAATCTTTCTGCCGGCGGCATTTTGTTCATCGATGACGGGCTCGTCAGACTGCCGCGTAACCACCGTCAGGATATTGAGACTTTTGGCATTTCGGCTACCCAGATTGCGGAGGATTTAGGCAACTCTCGAGCGGCAAATACCGTGATGCTCGGATTTTGGACGGCAATCGGCGGCGTCGTCAGCAAACCGGCCATGATCCAATCCCTGACCGATTCGGTACCGCCGAAGACCATCGAAGTCAACCTGAAATCTTTTGAGGCCGGCTACCGGAAAGGTTTGAGGATTAAAGGCCGCCAGTAGAGATTTGTATGAGATGGGACCGATTTGCTGCTTTGCTTATGGAGGAAGACTTCCGTGAAGAACGGCGTTCTCATCATCGGCAGCAGTCCGGCCGGCATACAGGCTGCACAGGATCTCGCCAATTCGGGTACTGAAGTCCATTTAGTGGAGTTCCTTCCTTTTCTAGAAAGCAGTCGCCAGACGGCACTGCCTCAGCACCTGCTTAACGCCCGGATGCTCGAGCTGGCAAAGCATCCACAAGTGACCATATGGACCAACACAAATCTGACCCATATCAAGGAGAACGCTGGTTCCTTTGAAGTTCAATTGTGCCAGCATCCGCGCTTTGTCGACTTAAACCGCTGTACAGGGTGCGGTGACTGCATGGCGGTGTGCCCTGTAACGGTTCCGGGGACCTCTCACAAAGCCATATACCTCGCGAGTGACTCTCAACCAAGATGTGCCACGATAGACAAGATTGGCACACCTCCCTGCACCAATGCCTGCCCCGGTGGAATTCATGTGCAGGGTTACGTGGCGCTAATTGCCCAAGGCCGGTTTAAAGAAGCACTGGACTTGATCCGCGAGGCCATACCTTTTCCCAGTATCTGCGGTCGTATTTGCACCCATCCTTGTGAGCTGAATTGCCGTCGTTCTGAAGTGGATGAACCGGTATCCATCCGCCAACTGAAACGATTTGTAGCCGATTGGGAACTACTAAATACGAGAGAATCACCGAAAGGACGCCATCGGCTGTCACCACCAGCTGCCGATGCCCAGCGTATAGCCATCGTGGGCTCCGGCCCGGCTGGAATGACGGCGGCGGACCGCTTGGCTCGTTTAGGCTATCGCGTGACAGTATTTGAAAAATTGCCGGTTATGGCTGGAATGTTGGCTGTCGGTATCCCTGCTTACAGGCTGCCCCGGAATGTCATTGCCCGTGAATACAGCTGTGTCAAGGAGTTAGGCGTAGAGATCAAGCTGAATACGCCTATCGGTTCCGACGGTGAGTACACTTTAGAAGATCTTTTTGATGCGGGCTTTGATGCGGTCTGTCTTGCTATCGGGGCCCACAAGAGTTTAACCCTGAGAATACCGGGAGAGGAACTGCCCGGTGTGGCCTTCGGCATCGAGGTGCTGAAAACTATCAGCCTTTGGCAACAATTTGGCGATAACGGGTATAAAGATGCCCTGCGGCAAATTCTACGATACGGAGTTAGCACTCGGGTGGCGGTTTTAGGAGGCGGTAATACAGCCATGGATGTCGCCCGCTCATTGAAGCGTCTCGGGATTAACAACATACGCATTGTTTATCGACGCAGTCGCAGCGAAATGCCGGCTTTGCCGGAAGAAGTCGTGGAAACCGAACAGGAAGGGATACCGATCGATTTTTTAACGGCACCTTTGCGTATCCTGGGTGATCAGAAAAAAGGGGTCGTCGGTCTGGAATGTCTCCGCATGCAACTCGGCCAGCCGGATGACAGTGGCCGTCGCAGGCCGATTCCCGTCGCCGGTAGTGAATTCGAGACTCCGTTAGACCTAATCGTTCTGGCCATCGGCCAGGTTCCAGATGCAGAACTATTGGGTCAAACTGGCGGCATTGACTTGACCCGTGATCAGCGAATCAAGGTGAATGAAATGACTTTTTCAACCGGTCGTCCCGGTGTTTTTGCTGTCGGCGATGCCGTGACCCGAGACAAAATGTCGGCCATAGAAGCCATCGGCATGGGAAAACAGGTTGCTGAAGCAATAGATGCCTATCTCAAAGGAAAAACGCCTAACGAAGACCTGTTCCAGGTTTCCGGACTCGCTGTTGCACACAGAGAAATGCAGGATGCGGAACTGGTACCCAAACCGCGAATCCCGGCACCTGTCCTCTCGATTAACAAACGCCTGAATAGTTTTGCCGAGGTGCAACAGATATATTCTGAAGAACAGGCAGTGGCTGAAGCGCAGCGCTGTCTGGCTTGCGGTCCCTGCAGTGAGTGTTTGGCCTGTGTCAGCGCTTGCAAACCCGATGCTGTTATCCATCGACAATCTGAAAAGTACACCGAACTGCAGGTCGGGTCGATAATTTACGCAAGTGACCCAGATCAATTTTCTCAATTATCTCTGAACGAAGGCCGTGGCATTTACCGGGTGTCGCCGGAAGATCCATTAAGGGGCTCTGCGGTGGTGGTAGATGCATTATCAAACTTTTTGAGTCCGGCTTATGTCACACTGCTTCCTGCCATTGAGACGTTTCCCCAGAGCTCCGTGCGGATTGGTGTTTTTATCTGCCGCTGCGGTGACGAAATCGCAAAGGTAGTTGATACCCAAGCGATATGCCGGCAGGCAGCCGATTGGGCGGGTGTCGTCACCTGCCAGGAAGTGCCTTTTTCTTGTGTTCCCGAGGCAGGCAAGCAGATTAAAGACGCCGCGTTGACGCACGACCTGAACCGGGTGATGCTGGCAGCCTGCGCTTGCTGTTCATTGGATCAGGTGTGTTACAGTTGCTCTTATCAGCGCATACGGTGTAAACAAAACCTGGAGATATTTAGGACTAAAGCAGAAGCTACGCAGTTGTCCGATCCTTTTACCCTTGACAAAGCAGCTTTTGAATTTGTCAACATCCGTGAGCAATGTGCTTGGGTACATGCGGATAACCCCCGGGCAGCGACTGCCAAAGCTACTGCCCTGGTTGCTGCGGCTGTGACCAAAATGCAAATGGTGTCGGTCAGACAACTGAAACTGGGACCCACCGAACGGTCGGCTCTGATTCTGGGGAACGGCAGAGGTGTGCAACCTTGCCAGGAAAAACTTATGCGTCTCGGAATTACCGTAAGACATATGAAAAGTCTGCCAACCCGGATTTCCCGAACCCAAGGGTGTTTTGTAGCCTCCAAAAACGGTATGCTCCAGAGGGCAGGGTCGGTGGTTTTAATTCCAAGGGACCCGTTAGAGGCAGATCGTCTGCAAACCGCATTTGAAGGGGGCGAGCATCCACTTAGCTTACCTCCCGCAACGGAAGTGCTTGAAACCCGCCGACCGGGGGTATTTTATTGTGATCCGACCCAGGAAAGTTCGGTAGCCGGTGGGGCGGCAGCAGCACATGTAAATGCCTGGTTGGGCAGGTGTGCTGAATTTCCCGGGACTAATGTTGCGGTGGTGGATTCCCATCGTTGCCGAGCATGTAATACCTGTGTCGAAATCTGCGAGTTTGGGGCACCCCAATTAATTGGCCAAGAGCCAAACCTAACCTCCGCGATTGATCCATTTATCTGCATGGGGTGTGGAACGTGTGCTGCTCATTGTCCCTCCGGGGCAATCACCGCAGGATATTCCACTGATGCGCAATTGGAAAGGATGATACAGGCTGTACTGTCTAACGGAGGCCGCCGCTTTCATAAGAATAAAGTTTTGGTTTTTACATGCAACTGGAGTGCATACAGCGGATTGGAAACAGCTGGGCAGGAGCACCGATGTTATTCCCCGTTGGTTTATCCTTTTAAGGTGATGTGTTTGGGCCGGCTCGGTCCGGGGCTAATCCTTAAAGCGCTTGAGAAGGGCGCAGCCGGTGTGATTATGCTTGGCTGTCCGCAGGATGAATGCCGTTACGATTTCGGGGACCAACGCGCGGAAGAAACTTTTGCCATCGCCAGCAGTCTGATGCAGAAGTTGGGATACGCGCGGAAACAACTTATAATGGATCGTTTGGCCGTCAACGACGGAAAGACTTTAACCGAGAAGATCCGGAAATATGTGGCCGAACTGAAAGGTGGCCGAGTATCCCGATGAACCGCATGCGAGATATCGTCAGTCGCAACCGGGCCTGGTATTGTCTGGCCTGCGGCAAATGCAGTGCCATCTGCCCGATTACCCGCTGGGATACACGTGAGTACTGCAGTCCCCGACTGCTTGTGGAAAAAGCCATCAACGGAGATGAAGACAATGTTTTTAAAGATCCACTGTTCTGGTCCTGCCTGACCTGCAACCGGTGCAGCCAACTATGCCCGTCGAATGTTCACTTCTCGGGTTTTATCAGGGATTCTCGAGCCCTGGCCAGGCAAGCGGGTCATTTGGGGGATTGTTCCCACGGGGATGTTATCCGAACCTGGGGACAGATGATGACCAACCCTGATCTTGAACCCAACCGACTCGATTGGCTTGATAATGATTTAAAAATATCAAAGGATTCGGATATTCTGTATTTTGTGGGATGTCTGCCGTATTACGACACCCTCTTCAAAAATATGGACATTGAGGGGATTGAAATAGCGCGGGCGGCGATCAAAATTATGAACCATATGGGAATCGAGCCCCAAGTGTTGACCGATGAACGCTGTTGCGGTCACGACCAGATCTGGGAGGGCGACCTGGAAACGTTCCAAAGCCTGGCCGGGTTAAATTTGGAGCGAATTAACCAATCGGGCGCCCGGCAAATTGTGACCACCTGCCCTGAATGTGCCCGTACCCTCAAACTGGACTACCCGAAGCTGTTGGGGGATCACGGCCTGGAAATTTTACATCTAACCCAATTCGTGAGCCGGAACATTGCGGACTTTGGGTTCACCCCACGGGAAGAAAATTCCAAAGATCGGGCAACCTATCAAGATGCATGCCGTTTGAGCAGGCATCTCGGCATTTACGATGAGCCGCGGGAGTTAATAAAGGCTTTGGGATTTGAATTGACTGAGATGGAACGGACACACCGCGCGAGCCTGTGCTGTGGTACAAGCGGCTGGACCGCCTGCGGAAGGGCGAGCAAAAACATTCAGGTGGAACGATTGACGGAAGCCAGAGCCACCGGTGCTGATTTACTTGTTACCACTTGTGTGAAATGCCAGATCCACTTCAGATGTACCCAGCAGGGTTCACAATCCAGTGACGCGGTAGACATTCGAATCCGGGACTTGACCACTTTGCTGGCGGACCGGCTGGCATAGTGTTCAGTGAATAAATGTAATAAACCAAACATGCACAAATTTTTGAAACCAGTTCAAGAACTGCCATCGAATTCTCCGTACTCGTAATTTCTGGTTCTGGGCACACACCGAAGCGGTTCGAAAAGGACAAAAAAGTGAGAGCCAATCTTATCCCAACTGATATTCTGGATCCGGATTTCCTCCAAAGTATTGTTCGGCAAGCAACCTATCAATGCCGTGCTGATGGAAGTGGTTTCTACTTATGCGAACCGGACCGTAACCGCATAACGCTCCTGGCCACTCATAACCTTCCCAAAACACCGTGGGACGAAGGCTTGCCCAACCGTGTTATTAATTCCAGGCAAGCTGTCATCGAAACAACTTCCGATCAGTCTTTACTGCTGGCAGCCCCATTAATTTGGCAAGATGCGGTACGGGGAATACTCATTGTCTTCAATGCTGATGCAGAACGGACATTTCGGGATCGAGATGTAAAACTTTTACAATCGCTGGCTGATATGACTGCCTCGGTAGCCCAACAAAACGAACGTTTGGCGAACATGACGACCCAATTCCGTGCTCTGCATGCTATTGATGTTGCCCTTACCTCCAGCCTGCAATTGGATCGAATATTAAACCTGATCCTTGAAAACGGAGCAGAACTGGTGGGTGCGGAGCATGGTTCTCTGAGGCAACTGGAACCGGAATCCGGAAAATTGGTGCTCAAAGCCCATTACGGTGGCGGCTGGACACCCGAAAAACTAGCCTATACTCCCCGGGTGGGAGAAGGCATTGTACGTTGGGTGGCTGAAAACCGGCGATCTTATCTGTGTCCGGATGTTCGCAAGGACTCGCAGTATGTGGTGTTGTTTGAAGATATGCGTTCAAGCGTGGCCGTACCGCTGCAATATCGTCGTGAAGGACCATCCAAACCCGATGCTTTTTTAGGTGTGTTACTGCTGGAAAGCTCCCGTTTGGCCGCTTTTGAACAACAAGATGTTGAACTTCTGGAAGCACTCGCCCAGGAGGCGGTCATCGCCATTCAGAACGCTACCCAACACAAAAAACTTGTGGATGAACAGGAAAAACGTCTGGCGGCCGAAAAGTGGGCCATGATGGGTCAGGCGGCTACTGCCCTGGCCCATCGTATCAATAATCTGATGGGAATTGTGCCTGTCAGTGCCGGTGAGATTCAGCGAGCCCTGACTGATCTTACAATACCAGCATCGGAAAGACGGTGGATTGATGCCAACCTGAAGCGAATCGAAAGGAATGCTAAATTTATTCTCAAATTAAGCGATGCACTATTCCGACCCTTTAAAGAATCGGGACCTTCAGCACGACTAGACATTAATCAGCTGTTGAAAGAAGCCTTGGATTTAGCCGAATTGCCAAACAATATAGAATTGTTGCGTGAATTTGATCGGGCTCTGCCACCGGTGAATTGCAGTTTACTGCTCTTGGATGTTTACCTTGAGTTAATTACCAATGCATGTAAAGCAATGGAGCGCCAACCGCTGCGAAAGCTGAGGATCCGTACACGTTTGGAAACGGATGATGCGGGATTATGGGTGGTGGTTGAAATCAATGACACCGGCAGAGGAATTCCACCGACACAGATGGTTCACCTGTGGGACATGTTCCAGCAAAGTGACGATGGGCTGGGTTTCGGGTTATGGTGGTTGCGAACGTTTATTGCACGTCAGGGAGGGTTGATTGATTGCAAAAGTAAACCGGGCAAAGGGACCACTTTCATTGTGCGGCTGCCGGCTGATACCGGTACGCAACCATTAGCAGATTAAATACACCGGCAAAACAGAGAAGACAATACACCAAAAAATGACAAGGAGATAATAATGCGAGGCAAAGTCCTGGTTGTGGATGACTATGCCGATTGGCGCGAGTTGCTGAGCGGCATGCTGGAACGCGAAGGCCATTTTGTCGAAACGGTCGCCAACCTCGAGGAGACCTTGGCCTACATCGATCAAAACAAGGACCTGGATCTGGTGATCCTGGATATCCGTTTGGTTGAGACCGACGAAACCAATGAAGATGGCATGCGGTTGTTAGCCGAAATTCGAAAACGTTTATCGTTTACGCGGGTCATCATGGTCACCGGTTACGGAACAATGGAAACCCAACGGAGGGCTTTTCGGAATTTTCGAGCCTTTGATTTTTTTAGTAAGGCTCAGTTCGACTCGGAAGAATTCCGAAAGGCTTTCCAGGAGGCGGTGGAACAAGCTGTCCGTGATAGACAAGCCTGGAAGGACAAAGAGTATATACGCGGTCAGCATTTTGAAATGTGGCAGCATGACAAAACGAATTCTGACCGGTAAGTGCGGACACCACCTGAAGGTCACGGAGCCAAACCCTTTGCTTTTGACCGAATATAAGTAATTGAGGGGTCGGGGAGTTTTTTTGACCCTGTGCCTCCAGTCTTTGTTTTTCTGAGCAATTTGGCAGCGGGGGATACTTGCCCCCTCCGCATTCCACCTGCGGTGGCTGCGGTCTCCCCCGCTGCCCAACTGCAGAAAAACAAAACACTTAAGACAATGGATCAAAAAACACCCCGACCCCTCAAGTAATTAGTTAAAATATTTGACCTTGAAAAAGGAGGTAAATGTTGACCAAAGAAGATTTGCGTATCGGGGTATTTGTGTGCGATTGCGGATCGAACATCGCCGGCTTTGTGAATACCGAGACAGTGCGGGAGTTCGCCGAGACTTTACCCGATGTGGTCGTGTCGGTGAAAAATAAATACACCTGTTCCGATCCCGGTCAGCAGGAAATCCAGCGAACGATATTTGAAAAGAAGTTGAACCGGATTGTGGTGGCCTCTTGTTCCCCCGCGTCTTACGAACCGATTTTTCGCCAGTGTATTCAGGGTGCCGGACTCAACCCCTATCTGCTGGAGATGGCCAACCTCCGTGAGCACTGCTCATGGGTGACTCCGGATCGGGAGGCCGCTACCTGGAAAGCAAAAGACATTCTTAAAGTGGCGGTGTCGAGGGCGCGATGGCTTTATCCGCAGGATGAGGAGCAGATAACAGTGACAGATGCAGCACTGGTCATCGGTGGCGGTGTAGCCGGTATGCAAGCCGCCCTTGATCTAGCCGATGCCGGGCACCAAGTTTACTTGGTGGAGCAAAAGCCGTCCATTGGCGGCATCATGGCTCAGCTCGACAAAGTTTATCCCGACATAGAGTGCAGCATCTGAATCCTTGGCCCCAAAATGATGGATGTCGGTCGGCATCCCAAAATAGAACTTCTGACCAATGCGGAACTTGAGGATGTCTCGGGCTATGTTGGTAATTTCAAAGCCCGTATTCGTAAAAAAGCGCGTTATGTCAATGAAGCAGAGTGCACCGCTTGCGGTGATTGTGTCAGTGTCTGTCCGGTGGTATTACCCGATGAATATCAGATGGGCTTGAGCAGTCGCCGGGCAATTTACATCCCGTTTCCCCAAGCCGTGCCATCTGCTTATGTTGTTTCGGCCGAGGATTGTCTGGGGCTGAATCCAATCGCCTGCGGAAAATGCCTGGAAGCCTGCGAGAAACAGTGCATCAACTTTGACATGAAAGACGAACATATTGAGGTAGATGTGGGAGCAATCATTGTTGCAACCGGAATGGATGTATACGACCCCAGCGCTCTGGATGAATATGGTTACACTCGCTTTACCAACGTAGTCACCAGTTTGGAGTTTGAACGATTGATCTCAACCGGTGGTCCTCTGGAGGGACATCTGGCAAGACCCAGCGATTTAAAGCGACCCCGACGCATCGGCTTTGTTCAATGCGTCGGTTCGCGAACTCAGGATCCACAGCGGGGCAACCCCTATTGCTCCAATATTTGCTGCATGAATACCATCAAGGATGCGCAGTATTTGATGGATAATTATCCGGACTCTGACATTATGGTCTTTTACATTGACTTGCGAGCCTACGGAAAAGGGTTTGAAGAACTGTTAATGCGGACCAGAAGTCGCGGCGTCCGTTACGTCAGAGGCCTGCCGGGTGAGGTGCGCGAGGACGCCTCGAGCGGTAATTTGTTGGTAACGGTTGAGAACACCACCGATAAACGCATTGAAAACTATGAGTTTGACATGCTGGTTTTGGCTGTTGGTGCCACATCGGCCATAGCAACCGAATCGATCCGGCAGATGGTAAGTCTTTCAAAGTCACCCGACGGTTTTCTGAAGGAGGCCCATGCGAAGTTGCGTCCGGTTGATACACCGACCAAAGGTGTCTTTATTGCAGGAGCAGTTGAAAGCCCTAAAGATGTGCGGCAAAGCGTAACTCAGGCCAGCGCTGCAAGTTCTCGTGCATCCATTCTGCTGAACAAAGGAGAGTTCTCGGTTGAAGCCATAACTGCAGTGGTCTTTGACGAACAATGCTCCAAATGCGGGCTGTGTGCAAGGGCATGTCCATTTGGCGCAATAACCTGGCAAAAGAAACAGGCCCCTAAAGTAATCAGTGCCGCATGTTCCGGTTGCGGCTGTTGCGCTGCCGAGTGCAAATATGGCGCTATTGGAATGAGACACTTCTCGGATCAAGCGATTTACGCTCAGATAGACGCCATTCTAGAAAAAGATCCGCATGAAAAGGTTGTGACGTTTGCCTGTAATTGGTGCTCGTATGCCGGTGCCGATACGGCCGGTGTCAGCCGTATGGAATATCCGCCCAGTGCCCGCATCATTCGCACCATGTGCTCTGCACGTGTCAACCCTGAGTTTGTGTGGTACGCCTTCCAAAAAGGCGCACCGGTTGTACTGGTTTCCGGATGCCACTATGCTGATTGTCATTATATTGACGCCAACCGCAACACCGTTCGGCGAGTCGAAGGGCTTTGGGACGGTTTGGAGAAGTCCGGGATTCGTCCGCAGCGGCTGCTTCTCGAATGGTGCTCCGCTGCAGAAGGTCTCCGCTGGCAGGCCATTATGAAGGAGACAGACAATAAGCGCAAAACAGTCACACGTGAAGAGCTGGAGCAAACCCGTACCCTGTTAGCCAAGGCCCGGGTCCCCAGACCCCGCACCGATAAAGACATCAATGAGAATCAAGAAGCTGATTTTGTGTGCCTTAGATGCGGTCACAGCTGGGCCGGTATTTTCAATGTTGAGACCGAACGCACTTGCGCTGAGTGCAAATCCAACAGCATACGCTGGTTGCGAAAAAACGCTTAACCTTTGGGCAAGGATCCGTGGCGGGATGTTCACACGAGATTCTTTTGCTCGGTTAAAGGCAGACAGGACTTATGTTAAAAAAGCGGCGTGGGAATAAGGTCTGCGAAAAAATATTCTCTAAATTAAGAAATTCATTACCCATAATTTAAGTAGTGTTTTTCACACACGGCTCAAACAGGATATACTGCTCTTTTCGTTAAACCTTTAACAGCCCTGCAATACCTCACAAAATTACTTACCAGAACAACCCTGCATGAATTTTGCATCCCCTTATTTTTTTGAGTTGATCAATTAACCGTTTGGATGTTCCTTTTAAAGCAGGTTGTCATGGTTCCTTATCTATGTCCTGATAACAGAGGGAGGCGATCGGGGATTGACCGGCGCAAATTTTCTTATGCACTTGTTATTCCGGAGCGCAGATCCGGCAATGATCGCAGAAGTGGGCTTGACCGACGAAGTGTTCAGCAGGTCAGGGTAAAAGGTCATCTGGAGCGCCGGCGCGTATTCAGAGCCATATTCTAACAAATAACTTCCGATGGTTAAAAGGCGGGATCTTATTATCCTGTCTATTTTCTTTAAGCGCTGGTTCAGAAAAAGATTCGAACATTGATAAGGACTACCAGGTATGGTGAGATTTTTAATGGGTTTGTAAGAGAGGTAATCATTCAGACTGCTGCAGTCGCTGATTAATTTCTCCTATTTTTTGTTCCGCAGCATCGGCTGCATCTTCGGCGCGGTCGATAATTTCCGTTTTTCTTTCACTATCGATGCTCTCTGAAGGATCCGTCTGCAAATTTTTTATCACCAGAATCCCCACAACCAACATGGCAATGGCGACTAAAAATATCAGTACGCCGCGCATCGTATTTTTCCTTTTTGATTTATAATCACCAAGATTTTACACTAACAAAGTATAACAGTATTCTATTGTCCGGTCAATCTTGCTGTCGGTGATTTCATACTTAGAACTTGGATATTCGAATTAAAGGAATTTATGTTCAGGAAGGTTTTTTTCCAAATAGCCGATGAAATCTTCGGCCTTTTGAATGGGGGCCTTCGTGAACAAACTAGTACCGATATAAAGAATCACACAAGCAATAAATCCCCATACTCCCGGCCATACCCCGAAAGGTTTGTATCCCGTGAGCTGCAGTGCCAGCACCAGAATAGCACCAATTATCATGCTGCAGAGTGCACCGGTGGCGGTGGCTCGTTTCCAAAAGAAAGCACCGACAATTGCCGGCACTGCCATCAATAGCCCGGCTGAAGCAGCCGATGAAAGCGGCGCTATCATAAATGCCAAACCGGTTTTTCCGGCCACCCAGTAAGCAAAGATGAAAAATGTGGCCGCCAGAATCGGGATAATGAATTTCCCAACTCGGAGCTCTGTTGTTTCAGAAATTTTTGCCCTGAATCCGATTTTAAAAAGGTCACGGGTGCACATAGAGGATAGACTCAACAAGATGGAGTCAATGGTTGATATGGCCGCTGACAATATGCCGACCATAACGAATAGGGCGATCAACTTTGGAACAATTGGGAGTGCTAACAATGAGGGTGTGGCTAAATCTGCAGCTTCTAATCCGGGGATCAACAATTTTGCACAAAAACCCCAAAGTACTGAGACCAGTGTGTATATGAAACCGAAGATAAGGAATCCTCCGATCATTTGCTTGAAAGCCGTTACCGAGTTGGGGACAAAAAGTCGCTGGGTGACCTGGGGATTGGAGAGGGGAAAAAACAGCCAGGGCAAAGAAAGGCCCAAAAAAACATTAAATTTGAATAATCCCGGGCCGGCCAGTAATTGTGGTATTTCTTGATTCATTTGCACAAAAAACTTATCAAAACCGCCAAATCCTCTGTAAACTACAATGCAAAGCGTCACCATAGACGTTACCAGCATAATCATTGCTTGCAGGGCGTCAGTCCAGGCCACAGAGCGCAACCCCGCCATATTAGACCAGATAACAGCCAAAAACGTGGCAACAATCATTGCGGCCATCAACGAAATCGCACCTTTTGAGACAACCGAAAGCAGATAACCAATGCCCATCAACTGTATGGCAGCATAGGGAATGAGAAAGATAAGACACAGAATCGCGGCCACGACGCCCACCGCCCGATTTTCATAGCGGTCGGCCAGAAGTTGAGCATGAGTGAGGTAGTCAAATTTCCGACCGACGAGCCAAAACCGGGGTCCGAAAAAAACGACCAGCACAAGGCCGCAAAGATAGGTCAACTCAAAACCTAAGGCCCCCACGCCGAGTTTATAGGTAAGACCCGCAAGGCCGACCATCATGAAAGCGCTATAGGTGGTTGCCGCATATGTGAGGGCCGAGACAAATCCTCCCAACTGACGATTGGCCAGAAAAAATTCGTTCATTCCGGCACCCATTTTTTTTCTGGCAATAACTGCAACGGCAATTCCAAGAATTATATAAACCGAAATGGTTAGCCAGGCATAAAGGCTTGCGCTCAAAACTCACCCCCTTAAGTTTTTTTATTATCTGGCTCTTGCCATCGCAGGAATATGACAAACATACTGATGATGGCCACAAGAACCCAGATTATCCAGAATAAAAAACTTCCCGTAAGCTTTGGTATATCTTTCAGGGTATAAAATGGAATGAAAAAATCTAAACAGAAAAGAAATAGAAACCAACCAACCCAAAACCAAAAAGTTTTTTCCATCGCTTTACCTCTTTTCAAAAAGGTGTGAATTTGTTTTTGGAAGAGTTGCCGAAAGGAATCGTTTTCCGCGCAAAATATGACAAAAATATAATAGGGTGTCAAATCGAAGTTAAACCCTAACTTCTGTTTTGGTGAAAAGCAGGTGTCACCGGGTAAATTTTGACCGGCCTGCTTGCCCGCAAGCCCCGCCCTTCAGGGCGAGGAACTTCACCCATTAAGGTACACTGATGGCATAAGAGAAGGTGCAGATGCCTTTGAGCCTTGAACAACATTAATTTCCTAGATATAAAACTGGCGTGAGGTAAGTTATTGATGGATATTTCAGCTATCCCACACAGATACGATTCCCTAAAGGGTTAAGAAATCAGTTATAAACATTGCCTATTAGGAAATGCACGAACGGGAGGTAGCCTATGACAAAATACAGTATCGCGGTGATCCCTGGTGATGGAATCGGAAAGGAAGTGGTTCCGGAAGGCCTCCGGGTGCTGGAAGCGATCGGTCGGCGGTTTGACATCAATTATAAATGGAATATGTTTTCGTGGAGCTGCGAGACCTATTTGCGAACTGGCCGTATGATGCCTGAAGATGGGATTCAACAACTTCGGGAGCATGATGCAATCTTTCTTGGTGCCGTCGGTTTCCCCGGCGTGCCGGATCACGTATCCCTGTGGGGGCTGCTGATACCCATCCGCAGACAAATGCGGCAATACATCAACTTGCGTCCCGTGCGTATGTTAAAGGGTATGGCCTCACCTCTGCGGGATCGGGACCCGGAAGACATCAATTTTATCGTGGTACGGGAAAATAATGAGGGTGAATATTCGGAGATCGGCGGACGCATTTATTCCGGGACCGAGGCCGAGATGGTTGTGCAGGAAACGGTGTTCACCCGCAAAGGTGTCGACCGCGTCTTACGGTATGCTTTTGAACGTGCCGGAGAAAGGGTGGCCAAGCACGTTACTTCTGCGACCAAATCAAACGGCATTATTCACACCATGCCATACTGGGACGAACGCTTTGCCGCCATAAGCCTTGAGTATCCTGATATTCGAACCGATCAATACCACATCGATATACTTAGCGCCAACTTTGTATTGCATCCGGATTGGTTCGATGTGGTGGTTGGCAGTAACCTCTTCGGTGATATCCTTTCTGATCTGGGTCCTGCCATCGCAGGTACCATCGGCGTTGCGCCCTCGGCCAATATCAATCCGATGAGAGAATATCCCTCAATGTTTGAACCGGTGCATGGCTCGGCGCCTGATATTGCCGGAAGAGGCATTGCCAATCCCATTGGGCAAATCTGGTCGGGAGCTATGATGCTGGACCATCTCGGTCACCCGGAAGCCGCGTCAGCGATCGAGGAAGCCATCGAGGTGGTATTGCTGGATGCAGCCCTGCGGACTCCCGATATGGGCGGCAAAGCGACAACTGTGGAGCTCGGCACGGCAATTGCTGAAGCCATCAAGCGTGATTCTTAAAAAATATGCCCCCTTGGCCGGGGCCGGTTTAAAAGCAATATTTTATCGGAACGTTATTTTGAGAGTCACCATAAGTCCGGTTATATAAATGTTTCAGATTGGTGTTGTGGGAAGGAATTGCCCTGAATTCCCAGAAGATAATTTTTTGCCTCTAGGTTCAAGCGGCAGAATTCAGGATCATCACCTTGGTCAAATCATTCAAGCGGGTGCCTATCAGTCACTGAGATGAAATTCAAATTTTCAATATGTCATAAATGATTTACATCGGGTTTGTAGTTGGTATGGTACCCTCGGCGATGGGATTCGTCGGCGGGTTCATGAAAAATAAAACCGGCTAAGGTAGCAGAGAAAAAATGGGTTGACATCAAGGTGTTGGTGTGTTTTTTGGTTGCCTTATAGATAGCGGCTTCTTATCAACCAAACAGAGGAGGACAGAGTCATGAAGAAATATAAAGGGGTATCGACCTGGTTGGCGGTAATCCTGGCGACAACCGGCCTGACCCTGGCTGGTTGCGCCGGAGGATACACGCCCCAAAATGCGCCCGAGTCATTCCCTTGCGTGGCCGAAGACAAGTTGGACAAAACTGTGGCTGTCGAGGCTGAGTTGGCGGATCTTTCCTGCTCTTTTAAGCGGTGGGAAAGTATGGAGACCTTACATTTTAATGTTGCCATCAAAAATGTAAGCAGTACGCCTCAACGTTACAGGGTGAACATCTTTTTGGATAACGGCAAAGCCGTAGGCGGTCTGATTCCTCGGAAGACCGGAAAAGGTCTGGTTAAACCCGGCGAGACTGCCAAAGCGGTCTATCCTGTGGCACAGATGCCCAAACAACCCAAAGCCATAATCCTAAAGATTGGTACGATTGGCCCTTAGGGCCAGACAAGCTAACGGGAGGTTATCAATATGAAACGGACAAGCATTATTTTGTTTCTCTGTATTGCCCTGGCTTTAGCAGGACCTGTGGCTGCTAAAACCACATTTATCAGCATCGGTACCGGCGGCACCGGTGGCATTTATTATCCCTATGGCGGTGGTGTGGCTGAGATCTGGTCCAAGTACGCCAAAGGCGTAAAAGCGGTAGCTGAAGTTACTGGCGCCAGTGTGGAGAACGTCAAATTGGCTCACAAGGGTGAGACTGTTATCGGCGAAGTCATGGCTGACGTGGCCGTGGCCGGCCTCCAAGGGCTGTCCAAGTTCAAGGGCAAGAAGCACAACATTCTTTCCCTGGCCATCATGTATCCCAACCTGCTGCAAATGGTGACCCTTAAAAAGAGTGGCATCACTAACGTCGAACAGGTCAAGGGCAAAAATATCAGCACCGGCAGCCCGGGCAGTGGCACTAACTTCATGGCCGAGACTGTCTTCAAAGCCCTGGGCATCCCCCTGGACTCTTATAAAGACACCCGGTTATCGTTTACTGAAAGCGCAAACGCCCTTAGGGACGGTACCATCGAATTGGGCACCTGGTCAGTAGGACCTGGTACCAGCTCCATCCTGGACCTGGCCACTACCCACGACATCCATATTCTTAGCTTCACACCTGAGCAAATCAAAAAGGCTCAGATGTTTAACAAAACCTATTCAGCGGTGGAACTGGCCGGCGGCGTGTACCGGGGTGTTGATAAGGCTATACCCACTATCGGCGTATGGAATGTGATGATATGCCAGGCATCGCTGGACACGGACCTGGTCTACAAGCTGGCCAAGACGCTTTACGAGCATAACGATTACCTGCGCAAGATTCATCCTTCGGCTTCCTACACAACGCCTGAGAACGCAGTAAAATTTTCACCGATCCCCTTGCATCCGGGCACTATCAAGTATCTGAAAGAAAAGGGCATTGATGTGCCGGCCAGACTGATGCCATAGGAGCGAAACATTGACCAGGCCGGCGCAGGTTACCATTTTGACGGCTGCCGGTCTGGTTTTTTGTCGCTTTTAGCTGCCGGGCTCACGCCCGGCGGCCTCGAGCTTCGGGTAACACCGGTGAAAGGCGGAGGGCCGCTGCTGGTTCTACCCCTGGAGCCGGGGGAGCGCTTTACCTTGCACTACTATCATTCGGTGGAAAACGCTCCCATATGGGAAGAACACAGCCTGGATGAAAGCGGGCGCATTTACATAGAGGAGGAACGTTATCTGAAATTCGGGGCCGGAATGGGCCGTATGCCAGGTGTGGGACGTATGGTTCGGCGAGGACCTTACGAGGTTATCGAGAATATGCACATGCCCACTGGAGATTTCGTTTTGCGTGTGGGCGGCCCCGGTGTAAACCATACCGTCATCTGGCGCGGTGTCAGCTCAAACCTTTCTGCGGTGGCTCCGCATGCAGCGGTAAAGTTTTCCGCACAGTCGGTGAGCCTGCTTTACCGGTTGCGACGTCGCCTTTTTCCTCATACCGCCACCCCAACCCAGGAGTGATCGATGTCCGAGAACAATCTGCCGGAGGACCCATCCGAGCAAGCAGAAATAACTCCCACGAGCAGCACACCTCCGGCTGACAGCCACAAGACGCTGGTAGCGGTGACAGCTTGGGTGGTGATGGTTCTGGCTGTCAGCTTAAGTCTGTACCAGCTTTATACGGCGGGAATTGCCGCCCTGACCGCCCTGATCCAGCGTTCCCTTCACCTCGGCGCCATTCTCTCGTTAACCTTTCTGCTCAGACCTCCTTTCAAGGGTGCGCGCAAGGACAGGTTGACTTTTTGGCTGTTGCTGGACTGGATACTGGTTTTAGCAGCAGTCTGCTGTGTCATTTATATATGTTACAACCTTACCGCTATCTTTGAACGCCAGGGAGACTGGCTGACCAGCGACCTGGTGGTGAGCATTATCGGCACCATCCTGGTGCTGGAAGCCTGCCGCCGGGTGATCGGTGTGATCATGACCGGTATCTGTCTGGCGGCCATATTATACGCCTATTTCGGTCCTTACATGCCCGAGCTGATCATCCACAAGGGCTACAGCATCGAACGAATTACCACGACATTGTGGCTCACCACCGAAGGCATCTTCGGACTTCCTATTGGCGTGGCCGCTACTTTTGTCTTTGTTTTTGTACTCTTCGGTGCAATTCTGGAATCGACGGGCGGGGGAAACTTTTTCATCGAGCTGGCTTATGCGCTTACTGGACGCTTCTCGGGCGGTCCGGCCAAAACAGCGGTGGTGGCATCGGGATTCATGGGCTCAGTTTCCGGTTCGGCTGTGGGCAACGTTGTGGCCACGGGTTCTTTTACCATACCCATGATGAAAAAAGTCGGTTACCGGGCCCACGTTGCCGGGGCCATCGAAGCGGCCGCATCCACAGGCGGTCAACTGATGCCGCCCATTATGGGGGCAGGCGCATTCTTAATGGCCGAGTTCACCAATACCAGCTACCTGACAATTATTAAGGTAGCACTGGTACCGGCTATCATGTACTACGTAACGGTGCTGTTGTTCGTGCACTATGAGGCTAAAAAATTCGGTTTGGAAGGGCAACCCAAAGAGAGCCTGCCCCGGGTCTGGAATGTCATCAAAGAAGGGCTGCACTTCATTATTCCGGTGGCAATTCTGATTTACGTGCTGTTGGCTCACTTCTCGCCCATGATGGCCGGATTTGTCGCTGTAATGAGCACTTTGATCACCAGCCTGATTGCCAACGCTGTGCGCTGGGCAGTAAACACCACCCGTCTGCCCGCCGGCGATTCACAGCGCATCAGTCTGGCCAGATTCGCTCTCACGGAATTTAAGCTGATTGTTGGCGCCCTTGAGAGAGGCGCGCGCAACGCCATCATGGTCTCAGTGGCCTGCGCTGCGGCAGGCATTATCGTGGGTATGGTGACACTCACCGGTATGGGGCTTAAATTTTCCAGCCTGGTTCTGGATCTGAGCTTCGGTATAAAGGCCCTCGCTATCCTCTTGATTGGCGCAGCTTCGCTAGTGCTGGGCATGGGCCTTCCGGTAACGGCCAGCTATATCGTGCTGGCCACTCTGGCTGGTCCTGCCCTGTTGGACATGGGAATTCCGCTGTTGGTATCCCACATGATCGTATTCTGGTATTCACAGGATGCCAACGTCACGCCACCGGTAAGTCTGGCCAGCTTTGCCGGTGCCGGAGTGGCCGGGGCCAACCCCATGCGAACCGCTTTTACCTCCTGGAAACTGGCCAAGGGGCTCTATATTATTCCAATCATCATGGCCTATCGCCCGCTGCTGGGTATGGGCAAAGGGTATGAATTGCTTAACTGGCAGGTGGGCCTGACCATAATAGCCACTACCCTGGGTCTGGTGGCCTTTGCCTCCGCACTGGAACGCTTTTTTCTGCGCCGGACCACCTGGCCGGAAACCATCCTGTTCTGGTTGGCCGCCGCCGGTCTTTTTTGGCCGGCATATTGGGCCGATCTGGTCGGACTGGTTGCCTTAGTGGCTGTGATTCTTGTACAAAAGTTCCACACCCCTCGAAACTTGTCTACGCTGACCGCTGAAGCACAGGCACCTGCCTCATGATGGACGTCCGTGGCCATCGTATATCGGCTGCCTGTCAATCTCCATGCTGGTTACTTCTTCCGTGAAATCGGTGGTATGCCCTCTATACCGCAATCGGTCATTTTTCTTTATACTTCCGCGAGCCACTTTCACGGCACCTCCCGGCATGGGTAAAAGGCCAATCAGTGCCGGAAAAATGACTCGATTCAATCTTGGAGGGTTGCATGACCTTTTATTTTGCTTGACACTGAAAATGGGTATGTATATAGTCGACAATCGACCGAATAAGGAGATATTTGTGAGATTACTGGAGTTTGAGTCAAAAGAAATTTTAAAAAAATACCGAATCCCTGCGCCTTCCGGAATCCTTGTCTCGCCATCAGATCCTTTCGAAATTAAAAATCCGGTGGTTTTGAAACCACAGTTACCTGTCGGTGGCCGTAGTAAGGCCGGTGGAATTTTGGAGGCGGCCACCCGTGAAGAAGCGAAGACTAAAATGGGGTATCTTTTTTCAACCGAAATCAACGGATACAAAGCCAAAAAGATACTCATTGAAGAAATGCTCGAGATTGACCAAGAGTTTTTTTTGGCCATTGCTTACGATACCGTGGCAAAGGCCCCTATCGCTGTTTTCTCCAGAGAGGGGGGGGTAGATATCGAAGCGATTGTGCTGCATGAACCGGAAAAGGTGAGGCGAGAGCATTTTTCGATACGGTCAAGATTACCCCAATATCGTGCCAGAGATATTATTGCTGAAACAGGTATTTCCGGTAAGCAACTGCTCGGTTTGGCGGCGATACTTTCCAGGCTGGCGGATGTTTTTGTTGAATACGACGCAACGCTGGCTGAAATCAACCCGTTAGCCGTGACTGGAGACGGCAGATTTATTGCCTTGGATTGTCATCTCGAAATCGATGATGATGCTGTCTTCCGGCATAAGGACATCACCGAAATCATGAGCAATGAAAGTCGCTTCGAAGCAGCGTCTAAAATGACGGCATTCGAGCGCAGGGCGTCTGAGATCGATCAGCTCGACCACAGGGGAGTAGCCGGACGGGTGATAGAGTTCGACGGCACCATGGGCCTGATCATTGGCGGTGGCGGTGCTTCGCTGACCGCCTTTGATGCCGTCAGGTCCCATGGCGGAGAACCGGCATAAGGACATCACCGAGATCATGAGAGATGAAAGTCGCTTCGAAGCAGCGAGTAAAATGACAGCATTCGAGCGCAAGGCGTCTGAGATCGATCAGCTCGACCACAGGGGCGTAGCCGGACGGGTGATAGAGTTCGACGGCACCCTGGGACTGATCATTGGCGGTGGCGGTGCTTCACTGACCGCTTTTGATGCCGTGCGGTCCCATGGCGGAGAACCGGCAAACTATTGTGAAATAGGTGGAAATCCCTCGGTTCGAAAGGTCAAAGAGTTGACCCGCCTGATTCTTTCAAAACCGAATGTCACAAAAATTGCAGTCATTATGAATGTGGTCAGCAACACACGGGTTGATCTGGTGGCGCGAGGTATCATTAAGGGAATCCTGGAGGCAGGCAAAGTGCCTTCCGAAACGGTTGCTGTTTTCCGTATACCCGGTGCATGGGAAGAGGAAGGCTTTAAGATATTGTCCAAGTATGGAGTGCCATATTGTGATCGTGCGGTATCTATTGATGAGGCCGCCCGGATAGCTGTCGAAAATGTCAATAAAATTGCCTAAAAATAAAAAACGGAATTAATCCGTATTTGAACTGTCGTCACTTTGACGTTGCCGCTATGAGCAGCTTGAGTCGGCCCGCAACGAGGTCGGCCAAGCCGCTTTTAGAACAGCTATCGGGCATTAGAGGGGCCTATGAAACCGCTTTTAAGAACAAGAAAAGGAGTGCTGTGGCAATCTTAGCGGATCAAAATACCAGAGTCATCGTTCAGGGTATTACCGGGCGTGAGGCAACCACCTTTACCAAAGATATGTTGGATTATGGGACAGCGGTTGTGGCCGGCGTCACCCCGGGCAAGCACGGCCATCAGGTCCATGGAATTCCTGTCTACGATACGGTGCGTCAAGCACTGAAAAAACACCCTGCTGAGGCTTCCGTTATTTCCGTGCCACCCACCCTTGTCAATGGTGCGGTGCTGGAAGCGCTCGATAATGAAATCAAGCTCGTGATCGTCGTATCCGAGCGCGTTCCCAGAAAAGACACAATTGAATTTCTAGAGGTGGCCCGGGAGAAAGATGCGAGAGTCATTGGCCCCAATACGCTTGGGCTTATTTCACCCCACAGTTTAAAACTGGGCATGGCCGGAGGACCAATGACGGACGTCAAAAAGGCTTATATGCCGGGCCCGGTCGGTATCGCATCCAGAAGCGGCGGGATGACGACCGAGATTGCGAATCTGCTGACTACCAACGGCATCGGACAGAGTACCTGTGTTGGCGTCGGCGGCGATCCGGTAGTGGGATCAAATTTTTTGGATTTAATCCCTCTATTTGATCAAGACCCCGATACCCGGGTAGTCGTGCTTTTTTGTGAGCCTGGTGGAATCATCGAGGAAAAGCTTGCCGACTTTGTAATATCCGAAAAATTATCGTTACCCATTATCGCTTTCATTGCCGGACGGTTCGTGGACAAAATGCCTGGTGTGCGATTCGGTCATGCAGCAACCATTGTTGAAGGGGATAAGGGGACAACCAAAAGCAAGGTTGCCCGGTTCCAGAAGGCCGGTATTCGGGTGGCAAAAGTGTTTTCAGAGATTGTTGCACTTACCAGGGAGTGTCTTTGAATGAGTGAGATCGAATTCATACGAACAGCCCTTTTTGTTCCTGGGAATAGGCCGGATCGTGTAGATAAAGCCGTAAACACGGCTGCTGATGCTGTTCTTATAGATCTTGAAGATGCTGTGCCCTATAAGCAGAAAAAGCAAGCCAGGTCTTTGGTGCAAGAAAAAATTCGCCAGCACCAGGACCGGCAGGTCTTTGTGCGTGTGAACGCTTTGGATTCTGAATTTGTGCATCAGGATCTGGAGGCAGTGGTGATGGAGAGTCTTTCCGGTATTATTTTTCCAAAAATTGAAAGCCCCGCTCACATTCGAAAAATAAACCGGCTTCTGCTAATTGCGGAACAGTATAATAAAGTTCCACCGGGTTGCATTTCAGTCATACCGTTAATCGAAACAGCCCTGGCAGTTCAAAATGCTTTCCAGATTGTTGCGCAACGAACCGATCCGGAGCGGCTATTTACGGTCGCCTTTGGTGCGGCTGATTTTGCCTTGGATATGGGATTTGAGATCACCGTAACCGGAGAGGAGCTATTCTATCCGCGTGCGAGAATAGCGGTTGCCTGCCGGGCCGCCGGGGTGAAGCCGCCCCTGGATACGCCCTTTATGATTGATCTCAAAGACCGTGAGGCACTTGAAGCCGACGTTAAAAAAGCCCGTCAAATCGGGTTTCAGGGAAAATTGTGTATCCAACCCAATCAGGTGGATGTGTGCAACAGGATATTTTCACCGACGAAAGAAGAAATCGAATATGCCCGCAAAGTGATTCAAACTTTTGAACAGGCGGAAGCCGGCGGTAAGGCAGCTATCCAATTAGACGGTAAATTTATAGACTATCCGGTAGTGGAAAATTCAAGACGCATATTAAAAATGGCAGCGAAGATATCCTAGCGGGTTCACCTGTTGACCCAGAGAACGTGACCGGTTTACGTTATTTAACAGGCAAACCGGCAAAACAGGCCAAGGGCCATACCTTGTCTAAAGCGGCTTTAGATTTATTTATCTCACATCAGTTCACTAAACGTCTTATTTCAAAAAGGCTATAATGCATGGGAGAGTTCATAAAAGTAGAAATTGATCTAGCTAAGTTTGCGGGGGAGGAGGAAACTGCCAACTGGGTTCAGGTATGTCCGGTAAATATTTTTACAATCGAGGCCAACCAGCCAGTGGTGGTCAAAGAAAACGAGGATGAATGTACTTTGTGTATGCTTTGCGTAGAAGCATTTCCCACCGGTGCCGTCACTATTCACAGGCTATATGAGCAATGAAAACTCGGTTATGGAATCAAAAAATCTCACCGGCAAAATCAAGGATCTGAATTTCAGCCCCCATGTTCTTGGGGAACAAGTTTCGCGCATCCTTGCGGAAGCGATTCTTGAGGGCGTTTTGACAGGGGGTGACCAGCTTGTAGAGGTCGACCTGCAGAAACAGTTCGGCATCAGCCGGTCCCCGCTTCGGGAGGCTTTCCGGGATCTTGAGAAAAAGGGTTTGGTGGTCATCATTCCAAGAAAAGGAGCTTTCGTCAAACGCATCAACCGTAAAGATATTGAAGAAAACTTTCCTGTGCGAGCGCTGCTTGAGGGGTTGGCCGCCCAGGAAGCTTATCAAAAAATTACCGGAAAAGTGCTTGATGAGATGTTGCAATCCCTTGATAAGATGGCAATGGCGGTTAAAGAAAAGGACACGAAAGCATACTGGAAAAACCATCTCGAATTTCACGACGTCTTCATAAATGCTTCGGGTAATGATATCCTGGTAAAAATATTGAAAACTTTGAGGATGCATAGTTTATGGTACCGATTTTCCTACCAGTATTATCAGGAAGATTTGCCCGGATCTTTGGCAGTGCATCAAAGGATATTTAATCATTTTAGAGATCAGGATGTAGATAAACAGACGATCGGAAACCTGGTGCAAAATCATATTCAGGAAGCCCATCAGAAGTTTCTGGCTTACTTAGATGAACAAGAAAACGGGGGCCCCTCACCTCCCCGAAATTAAAGACACCCCCTTTTACTCTCCTTCGCCAGAATGCCCCGCGGCTTGCCGCGGGGAGGCTTCACTTTTAGAGGCAATCAACAAAGAATTTTTGGAAAAATTTTTTCACCTCAAAGATGACCATTTGTCCGACACACGGATAGCAGGAGTTCGTCATAAATGACTTCACCCGTCGTCAAAAGACCATTTGAACGGTTGATTCTTTCAGCGCTGGAAAGTTTGCCGGTTGCGGCGTTTTATGCCAAAACGCGAGGATGGCCATTTGTCATTGCCTGGATTCATCGCCTGACCGGTATCTTCATGGTTGTTTACATTTGGTTTCATATTTTGACGCTCTCTTCTCTTGCGATACCCTCCGAGTATGATGCAAAAATGAAATATTTCGGGTTTGTTTTTATCTCTTTTCTCGAGTGGCTTTTGGCTGTGCCGGTCATCTTCCACGCCCTTAATGGCGGTCGACTGATACTGTACGAAATATTCGCGACGCGAAACGATGAATCCATGATTCGCTGGGTATTCGGTCTTGCCGTTACGTATGTTTTGCTGCTTGGATTGCTGATGATCATGGGTAACCAGTCAGTATCGCCAATTTTTTTCTGGCTTACCAGTCTGATTTTCAGTGTCAGCCCCGGTTATCTGGTCGCATCGAAAATCTGGAACACCGCAAGTTCCCTTGCCTGGAAACTGCAAAGAATCAGTGGCGTTTTTTTATTGATTATTATTCCGGCCCATCTTCTGTTCATGCATCTTCAACCTGCCATCGGTCACGAGTCCAATGTTGTGATTACCAGAATGCAATCTAAATTTATCAAATTCGTGGACCTGACGCTTGTTATCGCTGTACTTTATCACGCCGGCTATGGCCTGATGTCCATCCTTAAGGATTATTTAAAATTCAGGCTGCTGCAAAATGGTTTAACTATTCTAATTTTCTTAATGATGGCTGTTTTTGGATGGATCGGCATAAGATTGACGCTGACACTATAGTTTTAAAAAAATAATTTTAGACAAGAAAAAGTGCGTGCATTTTAATCGACATAAATTCGAAATCCGAATATCGAAGCACGAAACAATTTCGGATGACCAAAATTCTAAATCGCAAAAAGATGATCAACGCTGTCGTTTTTCTTTTAAGAAGGGTTTTAAGTGAATTTATCTATTTGAACATTTGAATATTCGTATTTTGAATTTGTTTCGGATTTCGTGCTTCGAATTTCGAGTTTATTATAGGTTACTGGGAATATTTTAGTGAATAAAAGACTGAGAATAGACTCAACACTTGAATGCGACTTGCTTATTATAGGTTCCGGTGGTGCTGGTTTGCGTTGTGCTGTCGAGGTGCTTGAATCCAGGCCCCAAAGCCGGATCATTGCCATCACCAAGGGACTCCATCCGCAAAAATCACACACGTCCACTGCCCAGGGTGGATTAGCGGCTGTTGACCCTAAGGATCCGGCGGACAAAATCATTTATCATATGTTTGACACTTGGAAAGGATCTGATTGTACTGCCGATCAAAACGTGGTCCGGAAAATCTGCCAGGCGGCTTGGGAACAGATCCTGTGGTTGGAAAACAGGGGGATGCATTTTAGCCGTGACCAAACAGGGAAACTCAGCAAGCGAACATTTGGCGGCCATACGCTCAATTTTGGTGAATCCTCGGCTTATCGGGCTGTATTTGAAGCTGATCGAACCGGAAAGGGAATTATGGATACCTGCTGGGGAGAATCCTTGAAAAGAAACATTTCTTTTATCAACCAAGCAATTGCCGTAGAGCTTCTTTTTAAAGATGACCAATGCGTGGGCTGCATTGTTTTTAAGCAAAAGGAAGGTGAATTTATCCGTATTTTGTCTAGAGCCACAGTTTTGGCTACGGGTGGAAGCGGGCAAGTCTATAAAGTCACAACCAATTGCCGTCAAAATACAGGTGACGGGCTGGCACTCATTCTCCAGGCAGGGCTGCCCGTGATGGATCCTGAAGCTGTCCAGTTTCATCCCACCGGCATCGTGGGTCCCGGCATATTGGCCAGCGAAACGCTGCGTTCGGTAGGAGGTATTCTGCGCAACAAAGATATGGACGCTTTTATGGAACACTATGCACCCAAAATGAAAGAGCTGGCTCCCCGCGATTTGGTCTCACGGGCGATTGCATCAGAAATTCGCAATGGAAAGGGAATTTTAAATCCCGATCACAATGTTGAGCATATTTGGATCGATTTACGGCACCTTTCTGATGCTGTCCATGAAAAACAAATTCCCGAGGTCACCGGATTTTTCAGAAAATATCTCAATCTTGACCCGAAAGAGGAACTTTGTCCGGTTCACCCGAGCAACCACTATCAGATGGGCGGCATACCCACCAATGTCTTTGGTGAAGTTCAGGACAGCACACAGAAAACCGTCTTCGGTCTGTATGCAGTCGGCGAATGCGCGTCAGCCAGCTTTCACGGTTTCAACCGTCTTGGAACAAACTCAATATTGGAACTGATCACCATGGGAAAATTTGCCGGTGATAGGATTCTGGCATATCTAAAGGATACCCCTGAAAAATTTCCAGAAGCTGAGGGAGATATTTCCGTTGCCCGATTTTCTCGTTACCTGGAATCCCGTGGTGGCGACAACATCGGACAAATTCGTGACGAAATGAGAACCCTGATGACCGAAAGTGTCGGTATCTTCAGAACCGACGAAGGAATTTCCAAAGCAATTGATGTCTTGAAAATCCTAAGACATCGAGCGGATCACACGGCTTTATCCGCAAAGAGCCTCCGCATGAATCAGGAGCTGGTTCAACACTGGGAACTGGACAACCTGTTGGCTGTCTCAATGGTCATTGCCCAGGCTGCGTTATATAGAAGAGAGTCTAGAGGCGCCCATTTTCGCGAAGATTTTCCCGAAAGAAAAGATGAGTTTAACTATCATACGTTAATATCCATGGAACAATTTGGAACAGTTGAGTTCGGCAGCCGTGATATTGATATGAGTATTTATAATGAAGGGGGTCAGTTTTACGATAAGTTCGATGTTATCGAAAGAAAATACTGAGAGGGAAACAAAATAAAGTGAGCCGCGAAAATCCACAAACGCAAGTCTTTATGATCAACTTGAAGATTCGTCGCTTCGATCCCGATGAGAATCGATCTTGGATTCAAAAGTACACCTTGGAAGCAAGCCGGATCATGCGGTTCGTGGATCTTTTACGCAAAATCAACGATGAGCAAGACCCAACCTTAGCCTGGGTCTCCTCGTGCGAACATGGACAATGCGGAACGTGTTCGATGAAAGTCAATGGAAAGCCTCTTCTTGCCTGTGAACTTCTCGTCGAAAATGCCATATACTACTTTAGGACAGACACCTTTTACATTGAACCCCTGAACGTGGCGCCTGTGATTCGTGATCTGATAGTGGATTTCACCAAGGCTTATGATAGGGTGGACCAGGTCAAACCGTATATCATCAAACCGGTATTGCCCCGGTCAGAAGGAGACGAGTTTCCGATAACCCCACAGGAACTGGAACGCTACGTCAATGCCACTCGATGTATTAACTGTTTTTGCTGTGCTGCCGCATGCATCAGCAGTCATGAGACTTTTCTTGGGCCCAATGCCATGCTGAACAGTATCGTGAGGGTGATGGATCCCCGCGAACAGGAAAAAGAACAGAGATTAAAAATTCTTTACGGCTATCAGGGTGTATGCCGATGTCATTCGTCTCGCGCCTGTTCCTTTGTCTGCCCGAAAGAAATTGATGTGGCCCATTTTATTGCTTTGGCCAAAGAGGGAAGAATTACGAAACTCAAAAGTTGATTGTATTTCTGAATAGCTTTTTAACAGAAAGATACTTTGATGAAAGTTAATAATATTGATCATCTCGTTTTAACTGTCAAAGATATTAAATCAAGTTGTGCTTTTTATACCAGGGATTTGGGTATGAAAGAAGTTACCTTTGAGGGCGAACGTAAAGCCGTTATTTTTGGTGATCAGAAATTAAACTTTCATCAACAGGGCGAGGAGTTTGGGCCTAAAGCTTTACGACCAACACCGGGCTCAATCGACCTTTGCTTTGTAACAAATGACCCCTTGCCTGAGGTTATAAGTCATTTACGGGCTTGCGCCGTTGAGATAATTGCCGGTCCGGTGGAAAGAACAGGCGCCATGGGCCCAATTACTTCAGTTTATTTTCGAGACCCTGATCAAAATCTAATTGAGGTCTCTATTTATAAAAATTTACAGGTCGAGTAACTGTAACGAAAAAAGGGAGAAAAGCAGACGCAAAGATAATCATATGTATTCAGGAGGTGGCCTTATTGTGATGTCTGCGTCCCTTGTTTTTCCTATGATTTGGCAAGGGGGGCATTCCTGCCCCTCCGCATTCCACCTGCGCTTTGCTTGAGTGGCTGCGGTCTCCCCCGCTGCCGGATTGCAGAAAAAAAAAGACTTACGACAATGGATCAAAAAAACACCCCGATCCCTCAATAATATAGAATATAGAAAAGGATAGATTTAAAGAGATGGAAATAACAAAAGAATTATCTCAAAGGTGCCATGATTTGGATTACAAGACGTTGTCGGAGGATGTCATCGACCGAGTTAAATATCTTCTACTTGACTATATCGGAGTTGCTGCTCGGGGCGCATTGAGTGATTCCAGCCGCTCAGTATACAATTTTATATTGAAACTAGAAAACGGGAGGCATGGTGCGGTGGTTATCGGTACTAACCTAAAGATTACGCCGCCATATGCGGCACTTGCCAACGGTACAGCGGCTCATTCTCTAGAACTGGATGATGTTGTTAACGAAGCTTCGCTTCACCCGGCCGTAGCAATTATGCCGGCCGCCCTGGCCACGGCCCAGATGACAGGTTGTTCCGGGAAAGACTTAATAGCGGCGATCGTGTCCGGTTACGAGGTTGCCATCAAGCTCGGCGTTGCCTTGGATCCGGCTTCGCATTACGCACAGGGATTTCATCCCACCGGAACCTGTGGAACCTTGGGAGCCGCAGTTACTGCGGCAAAAATACTTAAACTCAAACAGAAAGCACTGACAAGCGCTCTGGGGATTGCAGGGAGCCAGGCGGCGGGATCCATGGAATTTTTATCGGATGGGGCATATACCAAACGATTTCATCCGGGCTGGGCTGGACATTGCGGTATTGTTGCTGCTTTGCTTGCGCAAGAAAACTTTAACGGTCCGGCAACCATCATCGAGGGGAAATTCGGTTTTTTACATGCCTACTCACCGGTCTCGGATGCCGGCAAGGTTCTTAGGGATTGGGGTCAACCCTATGAGGTGATGAATACGAGTATAAAACCACATGCCTGCTGTAGATACAAACAGGGACCGATTGACGGCATATTGAAGATAATGTGGGAAAACAAGTTGAAAGGTTCGGATATTGAAAAGGTCACCTTGGGTATACTTAAGGCTGGATTTCCGTTGGTTGCGGAACCGAAGAAGCTGAAAGTCAATCCAAGGTCAGTCGTAGATGCGCAATTTAGCATGCCGTTTGGCGCAGCAGTGGCAATTTTGTTTGGTAAGGCCACATTGGACGAATATACCATTGAAACCATTAATTCATTTCCGGTCAAAGAGATGATGAATAGAATTCATTGTGTAATGGATCCTGATCTTGAAAAAGAATTTCCAAAGAAATGGCCCGCGTTTGTTAATATTTTGACCAAAGCTGGGCATGATTTCACCATCAAAATAGATTATCCGAAAGGAGACCCGCAAAACCCGATTACATGGGATGAGCTTATCAACAAATTTAGAAATCTAACTTCACCGGTATATTCTGGATCCCAGCAAAATCAAATAATTAACAAGGTCCGATCACTTGACCAAGAAAATGACCTCGATTCATTTTCACTGCTGTTATTAAAAGACTAAAAGGTGTCTCAAAAAAAGCATGTCTTTTACAATGGCAAGAAAAACACCTCAATTTCAAATATTAAATACATAATTCCGCTGAAATCAGAGATCAGGGTATTTTTTATGGGTCCGTTAATTTTTTGTGTCTGTGCTGCGGAATTATTTTCCATCACAGCCATTATGTACTTTCCGGCACTTTTGCCAAGTTTTCAGGCCGAATGGGGGCTTACCAATACAGAAGCCGGTTGGATTAATGGCATATATTACGGGGGATATGCTGTTTCGGTACCAATCCTGGTCGGTTTAACCGATCGGGTAGACCCGCGCAGAATTTATCTGCTTTCAGCAACTTTGGGCGCATTGTCTATGCTTGGTTTTGGGTGGTTAGCCAAGGGTACTTGGACAGCAGCCGCCTTTCGCCTCTTGGCGGGTATAAGCTTTGCTGGCACATATATGCCGGGATTGAAAGCGTTGAGCGAAAGAATCACCGGGCCAAGTCAAAGTCGGGCGGTCTCCTTTTACACTTCTTCCATAACTGTCGGAACAGCCTTGTCTGTATTTCTAGCCGGCTGGCTGGCGAACAGGTTCGGCTGGCGCTGGGCGGCCGGATTAATGGCTTTAGGTCCGCTTGCCGCAATTGCGCTCTTCGCTCTGGCAATAGAGCCAAGAGTCCAAACATTTAATTTATCAGCCAGGCAATCTTTTTTAGATTTCCGGCCAGCCGTGCACAACCGACAAGTCATCGGCTATATGCTGGGGTATGCGGTCCATTGTTGGGGACTTTTCGGTTTCCGATCCTGGATGGTGGCGTTTCTGTTTTTTAGCCTAAGTCTGCAGCCCGGGACGCTGTTACAGTTCAGCCCACAAGATATTGCAACGGTAATTCTCCTTACTGGCGTTCCCGCCAGCATACTTGGCAATGAAGGAGCGCTGCGTTGGAGGCGTCGACTTTTCATTACTACCACCATGCTCATTTCAGGTCTTATCGGCTGTCTAATCGGATTTAGTGCCGGTTTACCGTTTATATTTGTCGTCGTGCTCTGTTTCCTATATTTGATTTCTGTGATGGCAGATAGTGGTTCCCTGACGGCCGGGCTGGTATCCGCCTCACCAGATGAGGGGCGCGGCCGCACGATGGGGCTATACTCGTTTATAGGATTTTTAATGGCATTTTTGGCACCGCTCACCGTGGGCGGGGTGCTGGATGCTATCGGCGGCGGAATATATGGATGGGGTCTGGCATTTGCAACTCTGGGACTCTTAGAGATAAGCGGTCCGATATGGCTGAAGTTATTTCGTGGTGACAGAGAGGTTTGAGCATATGGTTACACAATCGTCAGCACTTCAAGAAACCCACTCGCCCGTGAGTACAACAATCTAATCATAAACCCATGTGGAAGGCGGTTCGACAGGGCAAGGAACCTCCCTTTGATACAACCGGGCAGGCACTTTTCTAGGTAGAGGTACTATTTTACTCTTCGACTTTATAAATTTTATCGTTTTCTCGTACTCTTTCTTTCACTTTCAACCCGACCATATCTCCTACCTTGGCCTCCTCTATTGGTTGCCTGTCAATCTCCATGCTGGTCACTTCTTCCGTGAAGTCGGTGGTATGACCTCTGTACCGCAACAGGTCGCCTTTTTTTATACTTCCGCGAGTCACCTTCACGGCAGCTACACTGGGTTGGGCGAAAAATTTTAACACGATACCTACTTCTTCTTCAGGCATGGTTTTACCTCCTTTTCATCGTTTGAGGTTGGAAAATTCGAACTAAAAAAGTAAAACCCCGATCTCATTATGAGAATCAGGGGTTTTTACCATTACTAAATCATTTTGGGTGTTCTCCCAAAGAAGATCATTTGGTTGGATGCATATATCTTTAAATAGACAGTTCGTCATTATCAAGAAATGCGTCAAGAAGTCAAGAAAATAGGCGCTTGCACAGCTCAAATAGCAAACCACTACTGCACCAAAAGACGGGTAGGATTATTCGTACCAAGCTTTGACCGGTTCGCTTCCCTGTAACCCCGCCCTTCAGGGCGGGGAGCTTCACATATATAAAATATACTACTTTGCTTAAATACGGAGGTTGCATGCGATATCAACCAAGACAAACTTGGCAGTTCTTTCTCAAGTGCTGTTCAAGCCTTCCAAACATGGAATTTACTAGATGGTAGGAAAACGTTTTCATAATCGGTGTGAAATATTTTTCATAATATTGTGGGATAATTAACTTACTTTTCGGTGTGTTGTAACTAACCAATTGATATTATTAACAGAAAAGTTCGGATTACAGTTGGCATAATGTTTGCTGCTAAAAAAGTGGTGTGTGTTGGAGAGCACATGGAGATTTTTTTCGCATGGGGCGGTTCTTGGGAAAGAACCGCCCACGACACCTTTCGATCCAGGAGGCAAACTATGTTGAGCGCTGCGGCGTATGGTTTATTTTTAACTATTAGTATCCTTGTGGTTATTGTTTTTATTTTGACTTTAGAAAAATTCTGGTCAAAAAAAGAAAGACTCTAGAGAACCCAATTCCGTTTAACAATGGATGTAAACCGATGACATAATGAAGTCATCAAATGCCTTTACATTCATCAGATCCAAACCCATTCTATGAAATAATCTCGACCCCTTAAAAGTCCATCCCGGTTCAAAATTGCAGCATGATTGATACACGCCGTCGGATTGACGGACATTGGTTGAAACAGGAGTGATTTTCGAAGGGAGACCGTATAATCAAAAAGCACAAGCTGGAGTCAATTGTGCTTACAGTCATTTTATGGTTTCATGCGTTGAATAACTGTATTCGCCCATTCTATTATTGATAAAATTCTCGCAGGTGATAACTTTTTAATCTCGTTATATGACAGCCAGCGGTATTCATGATGTTCCGGCTTGCCAATTTCAGGATTAATCGAAAACCTAATGATGGTCTCTGAAGTTTCGGCGATATAATATCGGGCGACTTTTTTTCCACCGGCATAAGGTGCTGTTTCTTTAAAGATTTCACCCCAACGGAAATTCAACTCCGCAAGTCCGGTTTCCTCTTTCACCTCTCTTTTGGCTGTTTCTAAGGGGTGTTCATCGGATTCGACCATGCCTTTGGGAAAATCCCAGTTCCGATAGGCTCTGAGGAATAAATACTTCCATTCATCATTATGTTTTCTAACAATTACGATTCCGGCTGACAATACCATATAATTTACCAATCACCGTTGGATTATGACCAGGCTGATATCATAGCAACGGGTTTTAACAAAACCTCCTTTATCGCTAGGGGTATTATGTTTACTTTCCATCATCCCGACAGGTCGATTGTACTGTTGGATGATACCTGTTCTTATAAACTATATTAATATTTTATTGTGAACGATAATATTGCTGAAATCGTATGCCTAAATCCCATCGGCCTAAAGGATCATAAAGTTCGTCTCGACTTCACCATAAGTAGGTTTGAAGAAATTTTGAATATCAAGATCGACAATATTCGGGAAAGATTTACCGCACCATTTTTCAGGATTTTGAGGGTATTTACACACTCCGGTTTAATGATCGGAAAGAATTGCGGGCTATAATATTTCCAAGACGTTGATATATTTAATAAAAGTTGACTTTTTTGAGATTTTCAATTAGATTATATACTTGAATAATCATTGTGCGGTTAATTAATCAAATGTTTTATGCTCACATTTCCCAATGGGGAGGCATACCGACATGAAAAACGAAAGCACAGAAATGCTCGCAGATGCGATTAAAGAGTATTACACCAATTATGAACTCGATGACTTTTGCAATCAATTTGATATCGAGATCGACTATCAAGGTGCCGATCCTGACTATATGAAACTCGCCCGAACTATTACAACATCCACCAGTCATCAGAGCACCCAACGTTTTCTGAAAACGCTCATACCAGATCTGCTAAAAAGATGTAACGAACGAATCGCCAACAGCACCTCCGAAGATCTAATTTATCACCAGCAGATGATCCGCCAGATTGAAGGGTTTCAGTTGCTCCTTCGAGAACAAAAGGGAGAAGCAAAAGTGAAAACCCCCGGCAGTTATATTCTTTCTGTCAAATCTGAAGTCCAAACTTTTTTCAGCAGGGCCAAGACAGATGTAATCATCGTGGATCCGTGGATAGGTGTCGGTACGCTTGATTGTGTTGTCGGCGTTAAATCTCAAATTCGCCTTCTTACCGGAAAACCCCCAGATTCTTTTGACAAAGGATTTGAAGCAACGATGAAACGGTTTCGATCAAAAATCCCCAATATTTCCATACGGCTATACAAGCCACTGCAGGATCGTTTCATCGTGTTTAATGAAAAATGCTGGTTGGCCGGTGCTTCAATTAAAGATGCAGGCACAACCACACTAAACTTAATTGAGATTAGAGATAATAAGCAACTAATCTTAAAAGAAATAGCCCGCAAATGGGGTGAAGCTTTAGACTTCTTTACGGCTGATGGCGGCAAACGTGAAGCGCAAAAAAAGGGAAGCGACCAACTTTTCGATGACTCGGAGAGCACAGTGGCCTCTGAAAAAAAACGGTCTTCCCTGTTCGGTTTTTTAAAAAAGTAGTAGCTGTGCTGTACGAGAAAGGTTCCCGGAACTTGCCAATCATTGCGGCTTCATCGTCGATCATTACATTTCCATCAATTTCCCAAAATTCGCACCACCTGAACCTTACCCGGTTCATCTGCAGTCTTTTTTTCTTAAAAGTATCAACTAATCCGAGCGGCTTAAGAATTGATTTCGGAGGTATGGATGGCCGAAGAATATTCTGTTGAGATGTGTCAGAAACTGGAAACGATTTTTCGGAGCGCCGGATTACATCGGGCGATGCGGACAGAGCGGTATGATACCGGCGCTGAACTTGTCTATCATATGAGAGCGGTTACAGGAGTAGATGAAGGGCGGGTTCGGGTGGTAGTCGAGAGTTTTGTCGGCGGCGGATTTGCCGGACAGGTGTATCGGGTGAGGGTGGTAGAGATTGATACCCCCCATGGATCTTTGGGAGAAATTGAAAAGGGGGGAATTTATGCAATCAAGATTCTCATCCCACCTTCAAGTTTTTCCCGCTTTTTTCGTAATGCGCTTTACTGGATTGGGTTTCAGGGACCGTTTCAGCTTCAGGTAAATCCGGCGGCGGCCCGGGCCGGTGCGTTGTGGCAAAAGTTTTTCCGACGGGGGGCCAAAATTCGATTCGGTGATGATACTGCAGTGGTGGATATCTATGCAACATTTGTTGACGATATCTTAGGTAGTTGCGGTGAGCTGAGCGAGTGGGTAGACGGTCGCAACTGGCGGCTGGAGGTTGATGATCGTTTGGATTTATTGAAACGTTGGCGCAAGGGTAAAGCGGTTGACACAGCGCGACTCGGGTCTCCCGAATATCGTTCAAAGTATGATTTCATGACAAAATTTGTGGAGCTGTTGCATGACCTGGGAGGACACGAGTTTGCCAGACAATATGAGTGGTCCACCTGCAAAAGTCAGCCCAATTGCCTGAAGCGGACTGATACTGAGGATGATCCGTTAGGAGGGCTGGTGGCGGTAGATTTCAGGGCGGGTTTGACACTGTTGCCGTTTTTACCCATGAGCCCCGGCGATTTTGCGCTTATTTTCAAAGGAATTTGGCGAGGAAGTTTGGTTCAGTTTGATCGGGGCAGTATAACCCGGCTGGAACGTTTTATAGAGGTGCACCCCGCCGAATTTGCGGATATGCAGGGCATGCTCGACGAACTGAAAGATGTTGAGCGGTTGTACCGAGATGCAGTGCCTGATGTGAGTCACAATTTATTTCGACTTTTCTACAGCCGGCAGCTATGGACGACGATGCTGGATAGTGCCGTAACAGGTTGGAAAGTAAGACAGATCGTCGATGATGCATGGGCGCGAAGGCTTGCTCACAGCAGAATTATGACAATTTTATTTGCCGGGATTGGGTTGTTTCCCATTTTGGGCATTACCTTTCGGCGAATTTTGTGCCGGGCAGATTGGCGCAAACATTACCGAAACCTGTTATCGAGTTGGGATTATTTTAAAAGAGCTCTCAGCGCCCGGATGGCCGAAAAAGTGATTGTCTGGCACCGGGCCGTCAGAGTTGATCAGTCGGTCGCCTTAAAAGTCGCCGGGTCGTTCTGGCGTTTCATGGGTCACTGGCTGCTGTCATGGTTGCCGGTTGGTCTGCACCGCTTTTTAACAGATCGTCGGTATGCAAAAGATAAGCTCGATTTTTTATTTGTGCGGCCGATTCGATTGTATTTTAAGGCCGAATCACGAGAGCTATGGCTGCGAGAAATGGTGACCGAGGGTCAAAATGATCGTTACCTGAGTGATGAGGACGCTATTGTAATCCTCTCTCAGATTCAGGAGCCGTTTATACAGAAATATCTGAAATGTTTAGCGGTACATGTCTGCACATTACCGGTAACTCAAATTGTTTCCGTGCTGGTGGCGATTATTTATATAGCGATGAATCCAGAGATGTCCGCAACCCAGGCCTGGGCGATAGGAATCGGAATTATTGCCCTGTTTCAAGTGGTACCGATATCGCCGGGCTCACTGGTTCGGGGATTCTACGTGGTATATTTGGTCATCAGGGAAAAAAACTTTAAAGATTACAATATTGCTGTGTTTTTAGGCTTTTTCAAGTATATCGGCTACCTGGCTTTTCCGATTCAGATGGCGTATCGCTATCCGGTGCTGGCGCGATTTATGGCCTGTCACTGGGCCAATGAATCGGTGCACGTTGTTCCGGTATTTGGTGAAAGGGGAGCCTTGCTGGAGCACTGGGTGTTTCGTTTGTTTTACAACTGGCCGTTGACAATACGTCGGCGGATCCGGAAGCGGTTGAAATTGCGGGCCTCGGTCAAGAAGCGATATTGGCATATCGGTTTATGTGTTCTTGCTGCAACGGGGATATTCGGATTAGCAGATTTTATTTCTCTCCGCATTACGGGACAACTTCCAGGGCTGAAGGAAATATGGTGGCTGGCGATATTGGTACCGATGTTATGCGGTGCAGCGGTGACCCTGGGTTGCGGTGGCGCCACGTTGCGGGAGCGGATTATTGGGGCAGCTGTGTGCGGTGTTTCAATCGGCGTATTTTACGCTGCGGTGTCTGCAATTCTTCAAGGCAATGGCAGCAGTATCCCCCCTGGCGAAATTGCGGCAATTGGTATGTGGAGAATGTTTGTCTTTGCGATCTTTTCCATTATTGGGGCAGTTATTCTGGAGTTGAAATGGCCCGATACGGAAAATAGAATCTAACGATTCGGCCTTAACCTTTTACTACCGCTATCGGCTTCAACCTAGCCACTTTTTTTGAAATTCCGGCGCCGTGGACGACTTCCACCACTTCGGAAACATTCTTATAGGCATCCGGCATCTCTTCGGCCAGCGTCCCCTTACCGGTCCAGCGAACCATGATGCCCTTATCCTCCAATTCGCGGTGAATCGCCCGCCCCTTGCTGGCCTTTTTGGCTGCTTTTCTGCTTAAGACCCGTCCGGCACCGTGACAGGTGGAACCAAATGTTTTATCCATCGCTTTTTCGGTGCCCGCCAGCACATACGAGGCCGTACCCATATCTCCGGGTATGATTACAGGTTGGCCAACATTACGATATTTTTCACATAGTGATGGATGTCCCGGCGGAAAAGAGCGAGTGGCACCCTTGCGGTGCACGCACACTACTTTTTTCTGACCGTCGATAATATGTTCTTCCTTTTTTGCAATGTTATGACATACGTCGTAAACAAGATTCATTTGCAAATCCCGTGGCCCAATGCCGAATACTTGCTGGAAAACATCACGGGACTTATGCAGGAGGATCTGTCGGTTTGCCCAGGCATAATTTGCGGCGCAAGCCATGGCATTTCGATAGCGCCTTCCCATTTCAGAGCGGATCATGGCACAGGCAAGCTGCCGATCCGGAAGATCGATATCCAGTTTTTGCACATGGCGGGTCATAGCAGCCAGAAAATCATCGCAAACCTGGTATCCGAATCCCCGGGAGCCGCAGTGAATCATCAGCGTAACCTGTCCTTCGAAAAGCCCGAACACGGCGGCAACATTGGCATCATAGATCGCCTCTACCACGCCTACTTCAAGAAAATGATTACCGGATCCCAAAGTTCCCAATTGTCTTTGACCCCTTTCCAAGGCACGATTACTCACAAGCAACGGATCTGCATGCGGCATGCATCCGCCGTCTTCTGTGTGGTCGATATCGGCTTCTTCGCCAAATCCCAGTTGCAGCGCCCACCGGCTACCTTCGGTCAACACCTTTTTCTCCTCGGAAACAGAAAGTTTCAGTGAACCCTTTGAGCCCAACCCTGAGGGAATGTTTCGGTAGAGGGAATTGACCAGATTTTCAAGTTTGGACCTGACTTCACTTTCGGTGAGCGCAGTTCCTGCCAGCCGGACACCGCAGTTGATATCATACCCGACCCCGCCCGGGGATATGATTCCTGAATTCCAGTCAAAAGCTGCAACTCCCCCTATGGGAAATCCATATCCCCAGTGCATGTCCGGCATAGCCAGCGAGGCTTTTTGGATGCCTGGTAGCGTTGCCACATTTGCCACCTGTTTCAAAGGTTCCTCTTGTTTGGGGCCTTTGAGCATGGCCGCCGTGCAATAAACAATTCCCGGTACCCGCATATTACCTGTTTTGGGAATCTCCCAATGATATTTGTCTATCTGCTTTATTTCCATTACCTTGCCCGTATAATTTTTGTTGGGGTTTCTTTTTCTAACGGATTCCTGAGATTCAAACATTAAAGCCAATCATACATCAAATATCACTTGCGCTTCCCAGCCTGTTGTTGAATATTCCACGTTAATCTGGTGGTAAGTCACCGCTTTTATTTCATTCCTTATCGAATGACGGGCCGTGTCAAATGTTTCCGTGGTTATTACGGCCGAAAGCTTTGCTTCTGAAATGGAAACAATATCAACGGATTTTACCAGCTTTTCTTTCACCGTCCAAAAATAAAGGAGCTCTCTTAACCAGTTCACCATTAAATCCGCCCAATCCGAACCTTTTACCCGGATGCTATGTTTATCAACGCCTTTTACTTTTTTGATATCAGTTATCTGATCAAACATTGCCCGGGCAGCATTGGCAAAAAGATCGCCGGCATCTTTGCCAAAGACATGAATGCCCAAATCGGCAGTATGGTCAATCAGTTTGTACTTCAAGATGCACTATCTCTATCATGAACAGGCCGGAAACTATTCCCCGTTTCGGTTTACTATCAGGTAATAAGGGTACTATAAAATAATTTTACCGGTCCTTTCAGTACTGTACCCACCCAGCGCTGCTACCTGTTTTTTAAATTCCTTCGTTTTGATGGTTTTTAGAAGATGTTGGATATTGTCTGTTTCAAAATACTTCTGAGGGATAATCAGATCGTACTGTTCGGTAACGACGGGAATAAAATCGAGATTTAAGGCTTTTGCAGCGGCATAAATTCCCAAGCCTACATCCACCGTCTGGCTCTTTACAGCAACGGCCACCGACATGTGGGTAAATTCTTCCGCATCGTAGCCCCTAATCGTTGCCGGATCCATTCCCAACTGATTTAAGCGATAATCGAGTAGAATTCTGGTACCGGACCCACCTTGGCGGTTGATAAACGTGACATCCTTTCGGCTGAGATCTTCTATCCCTTTGATGCCTTTCGGATTACCCCGGCCTACAATGAGGCCCTGATCCCGAAAAACAAGATTAACCAATCGTATGTGGTTATCGGCACTCAACTCCGGCAAATATCGTTTGATATATGAAATATTGTATGAACCGTCCTGGGTATCCAGCAGATGAGACCCTGCCAAGTGACATACCCCCCTTTTAATGGCCATCAGTCCGCCCATGCTTCCGACGTGGCTGGAGGAAAGCGTCAGCGCACCGTATGTTGCACGTAGTTGATCAGCTAAAACATCCAGCGTGTTATCATGACTGCCTACAATAACGATAGTATTGCGGATCGACTCCACAGGTCGCAAGAGTTCAGCCGTGACTACATCCTGGTCTTTAATTCCTTCTATATGATTGGGTATCCGGATGATGCCATCCGCTTCTGTAATCGAAGTGATAGACCCGGCACCCCTGGGCAATGGGGTGGCAACGATACGGTTGCCCACTTTACCCAATTTTACGCGTAGAAATTCCTCAACACCGAGCTTTGAGGCAATCTTTCGTGTTGGTTCAACCTGAACAGTAGTTCGCGCTTCATCCGGTTGACCCTGCATCATGTGTATCAGGGAGCGCACAAACTGTTCAAAAGCAATGATGGCTGAAACCGGGTATCCCGGTATCCCGAAGATCGGCTTGTTACTGATATTGCCAATGAGGATCGGTTTTCCCGGCATAATAGTCACGCCGTGGACAATAACGTCACCGAGTTCGGTTATAACAGCCTTGGCATAATCCTCTGAACCGGCTGAAGATCCACCGATAATCAATACAATGTCGAATTCATTTTTTACTGCTTTGGCAACCGCTTCTTTGATACTGGCTAGATCATCTTGCAACATACTGGCGCGAGTATACGTTGCGCCGCACGATTCAACGAGTTTTCCAAGGACAAATGAATTGGTTTCAAGGACTTGCCCGGGTCGCATGGCATCGAGATCACATTCACGCCAATCAACCAGTTCTGAACCGGTGGGGATAATTAAAAGGTGAGGCTTTTTCAGTACGGAAACAGTAAGTATGCCCCCGGAAAGTAAGGCGCCGATACAATAGGGGGTGATGCGGTGTTTTTGAGGAAAGAGAAGTTCGGTTGCCACAATATCCTCTCCTATTTTACGTACGTTTTGCCAGGGAAATGCTGGAGCCTCAATCTGGACGTGTTTCTCATCGAGGATATTGACGTGTTCAATCATGATGACAGCATCGGTGTGTTGTGGCATTGCATGTCCGGTATTCAGAAAAAAAGCATCCTGACCGATAATTAATTCCTTGGGCCTCGCCTCGCTGGCACCGAAAGTTGTATCCGCTTTTACTGCGATTCCATCCATTGCGGCTGCATGAAAATTAGGGCAAGAAAGCTTGGCCGTAACCGGCTCGGCCAGAACGCGTCCCACAGCTTCTGGAACAGCGATGATTTCAGAAGACGAAATTCGGAGGTCCGAGAATTGGCGAAAAAGGATTTCCCGAGCTTCCTTAAGCGTCTTCATTTTGAGATACACATTACGATCCATGGTTCTAATCACTCCAGCCGTTCTGCGAATACTGCTATAAATTTTTGCATACATCAGAAAAAGGTCACAGTGGTATAACTTCCACCACCGAACCTTTGTCCAGTCCTTCCGTATTGATATCGATGGCAATCAATCCGTCAGCCTTGACCATTGTGTTGATGAGTCCGGATTTGCCAAGAATTGGTTCGGCCCAACGCTGGCCTTCTTTTTCAGTTAAACGGACACGGATATAGTCGACCCGTCCCTGGGCAGATGAAAGATTTCGGCTGAGACGAGCGGAGAGTTTTAATTTTGGGTGCTGATGCTCACGGCGGCCGGCAATGTGTTCAATAAAAATTTGAACAATTGCCTTAAATACGATCATGGCCGAAACCACATGACCGGGCATTCCCCAGACGGCTTTGTTTTGAGCCTTGGCAAGAATTGTCGGTTTGCCGGGACTTATCGATATGCCGTGAACGAGTATGCTTGACTGCGGCAAATTTGAGAGTACCTCTATCGTAAAATCACGGGCGCCGACAGAACTTCCACCAGAGATTATGACCATGTCGGATTGAGTCAGGGCCTGAACACATTTATCATAAAGTAAGGTATAATCGTCTCGAACGATGCCATACAAGACCGGGATGCCGCCCGTTTGCTGTATCTGACTGGCTAGGGAATAGCTGTTAATGTCGCGAATCTGAGCCGGTCCGGGGATATCTTCCACCGGTACGACTTCATCGCCGGATGAAATGATACCGATTATCGGTCTTTTGTATACTTTAACGGTGGTTTTGCCAAGGGCTGCGAGCAAACCTGTTTCCTGAGGTCTGATTTTCTTGCCTCTGAAAAGAATGGTTTCACCTTCTTTGATATCCTCGCCTACCGCCACTACATGTTGGCCGGGGGCAACACTTCGGTATACCTCAATGGTGGTGTCATCAAGAGCTTCGGTGTGCTCAATCATGACGACGCTGTCCGAACCAGCAGGCAGCATACCGCCGGTTGATATCCGGCAGGCTTCACCGGGTCCGATGGTAAAGTCCGGAGATTGACCCATGTTCACAGAGCCGACGATGTTGAGATAGGCAGGATTTCCCTCACTGGCGCCAAAAGTAGATGATCCCCGCACAGCATATCCGTCCATGGTAGACCGGGGGAAATCCGGCAAATCATGATCGCAAACAATGTCGGCGGCAAGGAATCGTTCCGTCGTATCCAGTAATGGGACTTCCTCGATTTCAACGCGGGAGAAGGCCGAAGCGTACTCAAGAACTTTTGATAGTTCGGTTACTTTGAAAAATTCTGTCATGATAGTGATAAAAAAGCTGAATTTTGAATTGTATAATAAAATATTCTTCTCATCCGTTTGCCGCAGGAAGGCTTCCCTAATTGGTAGCATAAAGGTTATGACAGCGCAAGTAATTGGGATGCATGCAGTCCTCCTTGATAGAAAGAGAGTGTGGCCACAGTTGCACCTTTCAATGGGAGATGGCTAGCGCTTGAAAAATCTTTGAGAGAATGTATAATTGATCTATTTACAAAAACAGATTTGAAATAGATAGTTTGCTTACGGGTTAGCCCCGTCACTCAGGATCCGGCACCCCGCACGCACAATAAAGGAATGTATGCCCGAATCACAACCACCTGTTCGGCGAGCTGAAAAACCGAAATTCCTCACCCGGACCCTTTTTAAGGAGTTCAGCCTACCAGCAGGGATTTTGAGAGGGCTGAAAGACGCCGGTTTCAAATATTGCACCCCTATTCAGGCCCAGACTTTAGCGGTTTCCCTGTCCGGCCGCGATGTAGCCGGTCAAGCCCAGACCGGCACCGGCAAAACAGCAGCTTTCCTGGTAACGGTTTTTACGCGACTGTTGTCGATGTCTACTCGAAAATCAGGGCTGCCCGCTGCTGTTATTGTCGCACCAACCCGTGAGTTGGCCCACCAAATCTATCAGGAAGCCGCGACCCTCGGGCGGTACACCGATTTTAAAATAATCCAGGTGGTCGGTGGTGTCGATTACCAAAAGCAGGCCAAGACTCTAAGCAAGGGCGTGGATATTGTCATCTGTACCCCTGGACGGATTATTGATTTTTATAAGCAGGGTGTGTTTAAAACCGATGCTATCCAGATTGTGGTCATCGATGAAGCCGACCGTCTTCTGGATCTCGGTTTTGCCAAGGATATGCGTTACATTTTGCGCCAACTCCCTTCCTACGACAAACGGCAATCCATGCTTTTCTCTGCCACGCTTTCCTATCGGGTGATGGAACTCACTTATGATTACATGAATGTGCCAGAGTTTATTGCGATTACACCGGAAGAAGTGACGGTGGAAGGTATCGAGCAGTCACTGTTTCATATTGGCCTTGATAAAAAGCTGCCACTTCTTCTGGGATTATTGACAAGGGAAGATTGGGTTCGGGTTCTTATTTTTGTAAATACTAAGGCCGGGGTGGAATGGCTCGCTCTGAAACTGAAGGGCAACGGGTGGCCTGCTGAAGGGCTTACCGGCGATCTGCCACAACGCAAACGGTTCAAACTAATGAGTCAATTTAAAAATGGGAGCATCAAAATACTGGTTGCCACGGATGTGGCTTCAAGAGGAATACATGTCGAAGACATCAGCCATGTGATCAATTATGATCTGCCTGAGGATTCAGAAAATTACATCCACCGTATCGGCAGAACCGCCCGGGCGGGGAAGACCGGTAATGCGATTTCACTGGCCTGTGAACGATATGTGTACCATCTCGAACCCTTGGAAGAGATGCTGGGGTACAAGCTTCCAGTTATCTGGCCGGAGGATGACTGGTTCGGCGAGGATAAGTGCGGATCGGTCTGCATTGCCGCCATGGGTCGGAAAGGCAGGACCGCCCGCGGCCGGGGGCGGGTAAAAAAAAGATTGACGCGTCTGAATAAGGTTGAAAAATCATGGAAACAAACCCACCCGGGCGCTTTTTTCGGTTTTCCACCAGAGCAAAATACGCGCTCAGGATCGCAGCTGAAAAAAGGCACAAATAAATCAGCTCCGAAAAGAAGGCGGCGTCGGCAAAAATAAATGTTTGTTGAAAAAAGACATGTAACGATTAAACAAAAATAAACCTTCGTCTAAGCACCGGCGATCCAGTCCCTGCCTTATATTTGCTCATCTTTTGTTGGGAACGGGGCAGAGGTTATTTGGCGGAAAGAGCCGGACAACAGTGGTTTTCCCCTTGAAATAGCTATATTTTTTCCTTAAATTACAAATTATGGGCTATGTCTTCGATTTCAAAGATGCTAAAGCTTACGAGCAGTGGTATAACAATCAGCGTAACAGATTTGAAGTTGATCTTGAAAACCAGCTTATGCTCGATATGCTCAAACCGGTGTCCGGGGAGACTGTGATTGACATTGGCTGCGGGATTGGAGAAAAGCTGCAACAATTCGTTGACCTGGGTCTTCAGGCGACAGGGATTGATCCATCTCCGTATATGCTCGATATCACATTAAAAAAATTGGGAGATCGGGTGGGTCTTTATCGCGGCTTTGCTGAAGATCTTCCGTTTGACGACAATTCTTTTAATCATGCGATTTTTTCGACAACTCTGGAGTTTGTTGACAATCCCCACAAAGCAATTGAAGAGGCCTGCCGGGTAGCAAAGGACCGGGTATTTATTGGTGTGTTCAACCGTTACGCCATAAAAGGAATCCAGCGTCGCCTGAGGGGCATGTTAACAAGGTCTATCTATAATCATGCAAGGTTTTACGGCATCTGGGAACTGAAAAAAGCCGTTCGGAGCATTTTGGGGCAGGTCCCGGTTTCTTGGCGCACAGTCTGCCAGATCCCCGATCCCTCCGGGAATTTTACCCAAAGTCTGGAACAGTCAAAACTCATACAGCGATGTCCATTCGGTGCTTATGTCGGCATGGTTATTACTCTTGTTCCCCGGTTTAGAACCCGGCCCCTGGCCCTACGATATCAGCCGAAACATACAACCGGTGCACTATCCGGATGATTCAAGATTTCGGTAGAAATATATCTGATTACAGCACCATTCGATTGACACCCTTTACCAGAATCACCTTTGTTGTTTGTAATCTGAAGTTTTTCGACCTTATTAAATTAAACGGAAACGATCATGAAAGCCTATCTTTGGGATTCTTTTGAGGATAATAAAATTAAATGTAATCTCTGCAGTCATCGGTGTATCGTAAAAGAGGGACGGCGCGGAAAGTGCAACGTGAGGGAAAACAAATCCGGTGTATTGGAGACATTGGTCTACGGAAAATTAATCGCCCGACATATTGATCCGATTGAAAAAAAACCGCTTTTCCATTTTTTACCCGGCAGTCTTTCATATTCCATCGCCACTGTTGGCTGCAATTTTAAATGTTTGTTTTGTCAAAACGCAGACATTGCGCAGATGCCGTCGGATCATCAGGGTATGATTATGGGCGATGAGGCCGATCCGCAGTGGGTTGTGGACGCAGCGGAAAGGGGCAATTGCCGAAGTATTTCCTATACATATACCGAACCGACCGTATTTTTTGAGTTTGCCTACGATACTGCCAAACTCGCTAGCGCAAAAGGTATTCGGAATGTATTTGTAACCAATGGTTACATGACCCCAGAGGCGGTTGAGATGATCACCCCTTACCTGGACGCGGCCAATGTCGATTTGAAGGCGTTTAGTGATAAATACTATAAAGAACTGTGCGGCGCGAGACTGGCTCACGTCAAAGAGACTTTAAAACTTATGAAGTCTCAGGGTATTTGGCTGGAGGTGACGACGCTTATTGTTCCGGGTTTGAACGATGCCCCTTCCGAGCTTGAGAAACTGGCCTCTTTTCTGGCAGAATCCTTAGGCCCCGAAATTCCTTGGCATATCAGTCGGTTTCATCCGACCTACAAACTCATTGACCGCCCATCAACACCACGACAAACCCTTGTAGCAGCACGTGAAATTGGTATCAAAGCCGGGTTGAAATATGTTTATACCGGCAATGTTCCGGGGGACATGGGCGAAAAAACATTTTGTTTTAGCTGTGGTAACGTACTCATTGACCGGTGGGGGTTTCAAATTAGTCGCTACCTTATCAATAACGGCCAGTGCAAACATTGCGGTTCCGTCATCGATGGTGTCGGTATGTAGGGATTATCATTTTTTTGATGAGCTAATGGAGAGAATGAATAGCGATATATGGGGTTTGGCTTTAACCGGACCATTAGCGGGAAACTTTTCTGGGATTTGACTGGCGGTTTCGTAGTATAATTCGGAATCGATTGTTCAGAACTATAAACTTAATTATTTGTATTGATAACAGTATGTTTTATTAAAAGGATCCATAGTTGCGAGTTAAAGTTCAAAATTTTGAACCGCTTTAACTAATAAATATAGCTATTAAAATCAAGCGGTTTATTGGATTTTAGGTTGATTGGTTAACGAATCTGAACCTTATGCGGGGAAAAAACGTGACGGCTTTAAAAAATTACGATTGCTTTCAAGCTATCACAAAAAATAATTTAAAAAATTCAGACACTTAAAATTAATTTTATAATTCCCAAGGCTCATATTGTTTTTGGCATGATCTTTGAACAACATAACACGTAAGTCCTTTTCTTCCTTCATCTGTACCCCTCCTTTTTGGCTAACCGTTGGTAGCCCGGTTAGCCTTTTTTTTTCAAATTGGCGGAGGATAATATCCGCTTGACACCTTACCGCCATTCATACATACTTCGCCCGGATCAAATAATATCCATTCACTTGTGTAATTGAAGTTCAAAAGAAAGTGGTCCCTAATGGAAAAAGCATCCGGATTACAACAATTTTTTTATAATGTTCGATATCGCCGCCAGCGGTATCGGCAGTTCATTGGTATAGCCTATATTGTTCTTATCAGTGCGGCAGGAAATCCGAAACTCATTTTGTGGGGAGGGGGCGCAGGGTTTGTATTGCTCGGTATTGCCGTGCGGATGTGGGCATCGGGGCATATTAAAAAAGACGAAGTTCTCGCAACCAACGGTCCCTATGTTTATGTCCGGCATCCGCTTTATGTCGGCAACATTTTGCTGGGAACTGGCTTTACCCTTGCCTCTGGTTTGTGGTGGAGTTTGCCTTTGTTTATACTCATTTTGATATGCTTTTACCCGCCCGCTATCAGACGTGAAGACGATAAACTTCATCGTCTATTCAAAGAAGACTGGGAATCATGGCGTCAGCAAACCAAGGCACTTATTCCACGCTTTAAGCCCCTTGGCAGTGACCAACGCGGCAGTTGGTCCTTCTGGCAAAGCTTGCGGCAAAATGGTGAACCTCTCATCGCTGTTTTTCTGCTCTTTTGTCTTTATTATCTGTATTTAAAGCTTTAAGAGGCATCTCGACTTAAAAACATGGCTGGACTCAATGAGGGCGAGATCCTGAAATGGATAAAAAGCAGCGTCAGGTATAGGTCAAATATTTTTAGGCGCGGATATCAGGGACATACTTACAGATATGAGGGTAAGGACAAGCGGCTTATCATAAAAGCGCCCATGGGATGGGGATTCGGAAAACTTGTTCGTCGATGGATGCTGCGCAATGAATACAGGGTATACACCCGTCTCTCCGGTCTGAATGGCATCCCTGCATGTTATGGGTTTTTTGAGAGACGCTACCTGATTCTTGAATTTATCGATGGGACTCCGATGAGATCCGCCCAGATTGAGAATCGCGATTTGTTTTTTGAAACTCTTTTGAATCTGATTAAAGGCATGCACGATCTCGGGGTTGCCCACACTGACCTCAAAAAAAAGGATAACATTCTCGTGGTTAATGGACAAAACCCTTATCTGATCGATTTTGGCGCCGCGATCGTGAGAAAATCAGGCTTTGCGCCCTTGAATCATTATTTGTATAAACTTGCGAAAAAATTTGATTATAACGCCTGGGCAAAATTAAAGTACAACCGAAAGCTCGAAAATATTTCCGAAGAAGACCGGCAATATTATAACCGCACCGTTGTTGAACAAGTGTCACACTGGATCAAGCGTGTTTATCGGAGTGTCAAACGTCGCTTGCTGGGCTCCACATAAACGTTAGTTTATCCCAACGCTGGCACTTTCCACCTAATTGAAAGCGTATCTATTTTTGTCTTTTTGGCCGTAAAGATTCCGCACCTCTGCCTTTTTCCGTAAATCGATGTAAGAACCTTGCCGGAAAAATACCAACAGTTTATTTGTCGCGCGGTGGCTTATTTGGGTAAAATTACAATGTCCACTCTGCGGTTTAACCGTCTGTTTTCAGGAGTATCATTGGGGACAAGGGGGTGGTACTCTCCGTGCCCAACCGCTGACAACTTCCGGGGATCTGCATCAGTTTTATCCACAAAAAATTTAAGTACCGCCAAGGCGCGTGCCGCGGAAAGCTCCCAGTTGGATGGGAATTTGGCTGTATGGATAGGAACATCATCCGTATGCCCTTCAATCTGGATATTATTTTCCGGAAAATTGTTGAGCGCTATTGCGATTTTTGAAAGGGATTTTTTGACCCCCTCTTTCACTTCCGCCTTACCGGAATCAAATAGGATGCTGTTGTCAATATTGATGATGGTCTTGGTTTTGTAACGTTTTAGGCGGATTTCACCTTTTTCGATTTCATCTTTTAGCTGATGTTCCAGCTGATCGGCCTGATCCGCCAATTCTTTCATCGCTTTTTCCTGTTCGGCCGTCAAAGCTTCCAATTTTTCAATTTCACTCAGCAGCCTCTCAACCACGAGCTTATTGGACTGAATTTCATGATCCAGCCGGTTGTTCAACTCTTCGATTTTCTCCCGCTGTTCGTTTTTTAACGTATCGATTGTGTCGTTTTTTATACTTAAGTCTGTGTCGTATTTGTCCTGCAGTTCAGTGATTTGCTGTAATAAATCCTGGGTTTCTTCAGATGATTCTTCTTTTAGAACTTCCAGGCTTTTTGACAATTCCGTTTGTCTCGAGGCGGCTGCCGCAATATCCTGATCATATTTGGCCTGGAGATCCACAACCTCTTGTTCCAGTTTTGTGATACGGTTTTTCTGCTCGGCGATTTTCTTTTCATCTTCCGCCCGGGTGTCCGCCAGTTCTAATTCAACTTTTTGCTTCTCAAGATCAAGGGCGGTCTTTTCACTCAGCAGCTGGGTATAGCTTTTTTTAGTGACTACGCAGCCACTAAGAGTCAAAGCAATCACGATACTGATTGTTAGCAGCCTAATGGCTTTCATGCTGATCTCCTTTGCGTTTATTTGTTCAAAGCTATATTTGTAAAAATTAACCCTTGGGGTAATTTGTCCGATCTTAAAAAACGACTCATTATCCCATATATATTTGTATGTGATCAAGGGCAATCAGACCAAGCGTGCTTTTCAAAAATCTTTTCGATTGATTTTGGCCTGGGTAAGGATAGTTATTTTAGCGACAACCTGAAGCGGTTCAATTCAAAAAACTAACGCCTCGATATTCTTCACCGGACTAGGCCTTGGATTATCTGGGGGGCGAATTGACGGAAGGGTTTCTTAAAACATTTCTATCGAAATAAGAACTCCACGCTTGTCCTTAAACAAAAAGGCAGCATTTATAATGCTGCCTTTTATTATTGCCAGAGAAATCTTGGCTTCATATATGGACCCCGAGAAACGTGTCAAGACCTCTCAGTTGTCTGTAATTTTGTTAATCATTGGTTCTCTAACTCTTCCAATTCGTCGTGCATTTTTTCAGCATTCTCCCTGACGTAATCCCGTACTTTGGCATCCAGTTCCTTATAGTCATCCAGGGCTTCCTTGAAAGTAAGCATATCGAGTTCGCACAGGGCGTAATAAGTTCCGTCGGCGGGATCCTGCCAGCGATCAACGATTTGGGCCCCGTGCAGGGTGGCTTTGGTAAAAGTTTTCAGCGCCTGCTCCACATGCTGTTCTTCCGAAGATTTTGACATGTCACCGGCAGTGGTGGATGCCATGTAATCTTTGGCCAGGTAGGCTACATAAGTCTCCAAAGTCTGAGCAATTTCGGCCCGAGCTCGGTTATCGGCGGTTTTGCGCAGAAGGGCTTTGTTTTTGATACCAGAAGCCGCGCCGACTCCGTAAAAGACTTTGCTTCCTTCCACATCAAATGCCCCGCTGCCTTTCAAAACCCACTCCGGACCCTTCTCGGCCGTGTCGGCGGTCTTCTCAGGTGTGGCACAAGCTGTCACTAATACCATCGCCATAGACAAAAGAACGCTGAAAACCAGTAGATGTTTTGCTTTCATGGTTACCTCCTTACCATTTTTTTTCTTTTTGTCGCTTTATTTTTCCACGCATTTCTTCCATCATATCTTCCATTTCCTGTATGTCGCGAAGCAACTTACTCATCTTGTATGGTTTTTTCTTGGTCAAAATTTTACCGCCACCTGATTTCTGAGTCTTTTTGGCTTCTTTTACCGGTTTATATTCTTTGGGTTGTGTCGATTTTTCTTCAGTCTTTTCCGGGCTGGTCACCACCTCTTTTTGGGGTGTGACTTTTTCTTTAACCGGTTGGTCTTGTGATGGTTGAACTTTTTCCTCTGTTTTGGGCTGAATAGATTTTTCCTCGGTCTGTTTTGGGGTGTCGGCAGCTTCTCCACTGGGTTCGGGTGTGGTTTGACGGTTTACCGGGAGGGTGTACCCTAAACCGGCCAACCAGTTGACGGCCACATTGGACATGATCGAATAATTTACATCAGTTATGGTCAGACCGTTCGCTGCTTTTCTTGCGATCATGGAGTTAATCCCGACCATATCCCCTTGTTCATCCAAGAGAGGACCCCCGGAATTGCCCCGATTAATACTGGCATCGGTCTGAAACAGATTTTTTCCCGTTACCCCGCCAAAATCCGCTCGGTAAGCGCTGATGACACCGGATGTCAGGCTCCATAAACCGCCCTGCTCGGGATGGCCGATGGCATATACCTTATCGCCAATATCAACTTCGTCCGAGTCGGCAAATTCTACGGTGGTGAGCGGTGCCTCAACGCCCGTAATTTTTAGCAGTGCAAGGTCCAAAGGCGTATCGTATGCCAGAATTGTACCTTTATATCGATGAGACAAGTCTCTTTTGTGGTTTCCGGTCACCCGCCCGGGCTTCAAGAAAACTGCAATGTCGGATTTCAATCTCGATGAATTGGGTTTGGCAAAGACGTGAGCATTCGTTATAACAAGTCCGTCTGTGCGAATGATGGAACCTGTGCCGACGCTTCCCATTTGCGAGCCCTCGGAAGCTAAAATGAAAACAACACCGGGTCCGGCCTTTTTATAGATCTGTTTGGGCGAAGCAGCAACTGCCGGGAAACTGACCAGGCAAAAAATGATTGCAATGACAGCCGTGAGCGCGATTCGTAATTTGCGCGTGTTCATTGCTTCTTACCTCCTTTCTATGGGGGTGTTCTGGTTTTTCACATCTTACCGTAAAATTTAGCCGGTATCTTACCACATCATTGACCTTGAGAGAAAATAAATTTTGTCATGTCCTGGGCAATTTCAGCTGCCAGGAGTTTTCGCATTTTCCGAACAGCCCGCTCCTCAGCCTCTGGAAAGGTCAGATGTCCTTCTTTACCAGTCTTTTTGACACTGCCGAAAACAGCGCCGCCCTGCTGATCGACCAGATCGAAATAAGCTTTCCATCGGACATACTTCCACTCCGAGGTTTTCTGTTCAATGGGATGGATTTCTATAGTTCCCCTTGCCAGGACACTGGCGCGACTCAGATCGTCTGATACCGAAAACCCTTCTTGATTTAGTGCTTCGATGAGAGATTGCCGGATTTCGCCCGCTCTGCTGCCCTTTACGGATACGACTATGAAAAAATCTCTAAGAAGCGCATCTGACAACTGTTTTTTCATTGCGCTGAAACTAACCTGGGGGGGAATTCCCTGTCCAGCGGGATTTATGATTCGAAGTTCCGTGTTATAGGCATCTCTTAAAATATATTCCCCCACACTCGTTTTGAGGTTTTTTATTTTGCTGAGTTTATCTGTTTGGCGGTTACTGAGGGCGATCAGTTTCTGGATATCCTGATCCAGTTCTCGTATTTTGCTTTGCAGGATTTCTTGTGCTTGACGGCGATCAAGTGCTGCCAGCGCGTAAAAAAGAGGCTCCGGCTTAGTTTGTTGGTAGACCTCAACGATACGGACGCCCGACAGGACCTTTTGGGTTGAAACTTTAGTTAAGTCCTCAATCGCGATGCGGTCGGAGGTTTTGGTTTTACTGCCGGATATGGTCTGCAAATATTCCTGATAGGTTCGGGTCTTTGCATCGATTTTGCTGTGAAATATTTTAGCGATCTCGGCCCGGGATCTATCTTCGGCTGTTTGGCGGTCAGGGGCATAGCCTACACCCGTTAGATACAGGTCCGCTGGATACTGCCGACTTTCACTGTCAATCCAGTCCGGGCGCTTACCCTTAGTAGCTTTAACTGCCTCGGTCTGTGTTCTGTATGACGGCTGGGGTGTTGTTTCGCGGCTCTGTCTTTGGTGGCTGGCTTTCGGCCTGGAGGGGTCTTCTTCAGCGCTTAAATCCTCAAAGGCTTGATCCGCATTCGCTCGGATCTTCTCCTGTTGGATTCCCGGTTGCGGTGCTGCACATCCTGCGATGATCATCAGTGCAATAGGGATAACCAATTTCGATATTTGTTTCCAATTTCGAGTCACTGTTGTTTCCCCTTGATTATGAAAGACTTTTTGAAAACCTTGTTTTGGCGGCCCGGGCTATTTTAACCCGACAGGGCGGTGCCAAAATGGCCTGGGTGGGCCGGTTCGCTTCCCTGCAAGCCCCGCCCCATCAGGGCGGGGAGCTTCGCTTGATGTAGAGTTGCAAACGAGTTTATTGCATCGTCTGGTCATTCAAGAATTTCTTTTCCCCGGCCTGGACGGTGAATTTTTGTAGCAGTCGTTTGCAGATCTCGAGACCGCTGGCGTTGACATATCGAATATCCCCCTCATATTCCCCGGGTGGGACCACCGCTCTGCCGATCCTGATTTCAGCCGGCAACATTCTCCAGTGCCGCAAATCTGCGTTCTCGGTTGCGGCCGCGGCAACATTACCCGCCACCTGCACCAGCAGTCCGGCCAGGGTGCCGCCCTGGTCTTGAGCCACCTTGCTTGCTGCTTTAGTGGCCAGGTATTTGGCGGTGGCCCGTGCGATGGCTTTGACCTTAATTCGCGTTAAACGGTTTTCCAGATTCATGACGGCAATGGCGCCGATATCTTCCATCAAGACGGTCTGAAACTGATAGGCCTGACCGGTTGCTATGTTGCGCATGAACACATCACCATGGTGTATCTGGTAATTTTTCCTTTGAAATTCAGGATAAGCGATTTTGGCCAGATAACCGTCCGCCATGGGGATAATCCACTGTTTTTCAACCTTTTCCGGTCCCATGCCATTATAGTGGATGAAGTAAATCTCTGCTATTTCCTTTTTTTCAGCCGGATTCATGTAAGTTACCCCGGGGTAGGCTGCCTGAATTTCGGCAATTTCCTCATTAAAGCTCAATTCCTTGGCGGAAATCAGAAGATTTTCAATCAATAACGTGGGAGCGGAAAGGCCGTAATTGCCGGCATAGCCGGTTCGGTATGTTTCCTCTGCTTTCCGATAGGAAATAAAGGCGTCATTCACCTCACCGCTAGCCTCATAGAGGACACCCATTAAAAAGCGGATAAAGGCATCCTCGTTGTAAACGTTCTTTTTGTCGTCGTCATATCGACTGTTGATCACATTGAGTTTGTTATCCACTTTTCTGGCTTCAACCAGGGCATCCTCCCGCATGCCGGCAGCCGTATAGTTTAAGGCCATGAAAAGGTTGACCAGGGCATTTTCGAAATCTTCACCGCTGTATGGGACGGTGTTGTCGTTAATAAGGAAAGAGGCGGCTTCCTTTGAGATTGATTTGGTATACAGCTCGTCCATAATCCCCTCGGCTTTGGTTAGGCTCTGAGTGCTTTGCTGATGTTCCGAGGCATAATGGTAAAGAAGCCCTTCTTCCAGATAGTAAAGGGCTGCGTTCCTTTCCTTATAATCTGGTTTGTTTTTTTTTAACTCTGTTATGGCTGAAGCGTAATCCTGCTGGACCAGACACTGATTTAACTTGACGTAATGTTTGACGGGAGGGGCACACGAAAAAATTAGCAGCCCGCAAAGTGCTAGTGCCAAGATAAGATTAAGAATTTTTGCAGTTTTGCATGGTTGTTTTAGAGTTTTACCTGAAAAATGCGCCATACGCTGCCCTCCTTAGACTAAACCATTTGCATTACCATTTCACTTTTGGTTTTTTTATTAGCTTCTTGATTTTCTTTTCGCCAATCCAAACTTTGATATTCGTAGACATATCGATCAGTTCGAGGTTTGTTTGATAATACATCACCGCCTTGCCACCAATATCATCCCGGATAGTATTGATACTTCCGATCAACATGAAGTCGGCACCGATTTCCTGACCCGGCCCTTTCATGGTTTCTTCCGAAGCGTGTTCGGCCTGGTCCTTTCTTTCCTCACGGACTCCCGTTCGTTCTCCACTGGAGGCAACGAATTGAACTTCCCCTGAATTGATCAGGGCCCTTTCCAGATCTTTAACGAACGTCTGGACATTAATATGTTCGTGGCTGCGATTTTTAATCCTGCCGACGATGACGGTCGGAATTTGGCCGTCGTGTCTGATCGTGTACCTTTGCAACCATGGCCTGTTCAGGCAATCCTGAATCATTTCTTCGGATACCATGCGCGAATCAGCATCATTCCAGCGCCCGCTGAGATCTATGGTTGTATCCACCTCCTTTCGTTCAACTGTAGGCGCTGTTGAACAGCCTGACAGCAACAGCACAACGCCCAAAAGCAAAGTCGTAAAGATAATTCCAAAACGCTTCATTTTTGACCTCCTCTAAATTTGTCCGGTCTGGGTGTCCGACCAAACACATTAGAAATTATGATTATCGCTCTATCTTCGTCATCGCCAAGAGTTGGTGCAAAAAGGCCAGAGACCTTTTAAGTGCTTTAGCGTTTGGTTCAGGCAGCATCGACAAAATAGGCTTTTTGAGGTAAGCGGTAATTGCTATTCTGGTTCACGACTCGGATTGGATCTTAAAAAAGGCTTGGAAAATTATTAAAAGATACTTTCGATTTATACAATGTTGAATTTGGGAATTGCAATTTAGAATTTAAAATTTTCGTCCTAAAACATATCATATAATAACAAAGATTTAAATGGCGAAGTGAAACTTTAAGCCCTTTAAATTAAAAGGCGTGCGAAATGTAATACAACATTCATGCCAACAGACCTGCCGAATATAAATTCAGTAATATCAAAAAGTTAAAAATAAAAATTTCAGGTTTTGAGGAAAATTTTTACAATAAATGTCACTTATGTGCCCTAAAGTGTCAATCAGCGTCTAAAATTTGTCGTCTGCATTTGGAGGTTGACACCATGTGCCCCAAGCCTGCAAAATGATCTCCCTGGATAAAGCAGCAAATTATCTAAACCAATTCAAAATAATATATTGCAATTGCTATTACTGTTGTGGCGGTCCTGATCCCGACTCGGCAAAATTGTGATGTAGGGCTTTTTTCCATTTATTCTTGACAGGATTTTGCAAGTTGATTATAGGCTTTTCAGTCTAAAAATATCGATCAGGCATGTGCCGATTCTACAAGGTTGAGTTGGCCTGAGAATCACTGGCCAGAATGAAGGAGTGTGAGAGCCGGTCCCCCTATGAGGCTGAAAAAATTATTGGAGCTGAGAAAAAGACCTATTATCGATCAATGGTTTGAGCGGGTTATTAAATCCTATGCTCCCGACACCGCTCAATTTATAAAAAATCAAAAAGACCCTTTTTCCAATCCTTTCGGAAGTGTTTTATCAAAAGGACTCGCGGTTCTGTTTGACCAACTCTTGACGAATCCGGATTCTGAAACTGTGAAAAGATCTCTGGATCCTATTATCAGAATCCGCGCGGTCCAAGATTATTCCCCTTCCCAAGCCACGGCATTTATCCTGATTCTGAAAAACATCGTCAGAGAGAATATAAAAAATGAACTCCAGGATAGTCAAACGGCCAATGAGTTGTTGCAATTTGAGTCAAAAATCGATGCCTTGAGCCTGGTTGCTTTTGATATCTATATGGCGTGCAAAGAAAAAATTTACGATCTCAAAACAAATACAGAAAGAAATAAAGTCTATAAAGCATTCGAACGCGCAGGTTTGTTAACTGAGACATCGGAACCGGATCCGGGTCTTCAGCGAAGCTAAACATAATCATATGATGAGGACTCCAGACAACGCGTTGGGTTTTTCAAGCTGGCTCAATGGTTTATCAGAAGGCGTTCGGCACTGAACCATTTTTCTTTGCCTTGTCGTCCGGGTATTACTAAAGCCATCCTGGATTTTTCCGCGCTTTGTCTTGGGAGCCACGAATGAGGTGCTGATACATGAATGCAAAGTATATTGTTTCACTCCTAGCGGTTGTGGTGTTGTTTTTGCTTGCCTATGTAGGAGTTGAGGCGGCCGGACTTCAAGTCGTTTTTGGAATCATCATCCCCTACCTGGCCTTTGTCACTTTCATTACTGGTTTCATATACCGCATCATGGACTGGTCGCGTTCAGCAGTACCATTCCGTATAACCACGACGGCCGGCCAACAAAAATCATTGCCCTGGATCACTGATGACAAGGTGGATTGTCCGTCCACCAGCGGCGGGGTTGTTTTACGGATGATTCTTGAAATTGCGTTTTTCCGTTCTTTGTTTAGAAATACCCGCATGAAAATAAAGGAGGGAACCAAGCTTTCCTATCAGCTGGAAATTTTTCTATGGTTGGGAGCATTGGCATTTCACTGGGCTTTTTTCACGGTGCTGTTCAGGCATTTGCGCTTTTTTACAAATCCGGTGCCGGTTGTTGTTCAGCTGGTGGAAAATGTGGATAGTTTCTTCCGGGTAGAATTTTTGACGGATATTATCCAAATTGGGGTGCCGGGCGTATATCTATCCGGCCTGGTTCTACTGCTGGCGGTAACCTATCTTTTTCTGAGAAGAATTTTCGTTTCGAATGTTAAATATATATCGCTGGCTTCCGACTATTTCCCTCTCTTCTTGATTTTCGGCATTGCCTTTACCGGGGTCCTAATGCGTTATTACGCTAAAATTGATGTTACGGCAGCCAAAGAACTCACGATGGGTCTTGTTTCTTTTAGGCCTACAATTCCGGAAGGGGTCAGCCCCATTTTTTATGTCCATGTATTTTTTGTCAGTATACTGCTGGCCTACTTTCCGTTCAGTAAGTTGATGCACCTGGGAGGGATTTTCCTGAGTCCAACCAGAAACATGACCACGGATACCCGGGCTAGAAGGCACGTTAATCCCTGGAATTATCCGGTTAAGGTTCACACATACGATGAGTATGAAGATGAATTCAGAGAGAAAATGATTGAGGCTGGACTGCCGGTTGATAGACAACCCGTCGATACACAGCCTGCTGAAGCGACTCCAGAAGAATCAGAGGAAAAGGAGTAAGAAATGTCAGACCTTCCAACACCTGAAGAAATGCTAAAGGTAGATCATCGTCCGCCCTCAGCGGGTTGGATGGATTCACCGGTTGAAATCAGAAAGGGGATTGCCTGTTATGCCGGGAATCCCAAAAGCCTTGAAGCAGTGGGATTTCCCAACCCGCGAACCTGGAGCTGTTTTGATGAAGACTGGCAGCTTCCTGAAAACTGGCAGGAGATTCTTCATGAGGGCTTCAAAGAACGACTGGAAAGATTCAGATCTTTCAGGGTTTTCATGGATATCTGCGTAAGATGCGGGGCTTGTGCCGACAAGTGTCATTATTTTATCGGTACCGGGGATCCTAAGAATATGCCGGTGCTGAGGGCTGAGCTGCTGCGCTCGGTGTATCGAAATGATTTTTCGAAAATCGGTAAAATTCTGGGCAAGCTAAACGGTGCCCGGCCGATGACCATAGACGTGCTCAAAGAGTGGTGGTCTTATCTGTTTCAGTGTTCGGAATGTCGGCGCTGTTCTGTTTTTTGCCCCTATGGCATCGATACTGCCGAAATCACCATTATGGGTCGCGAATTATTGAATTTATTAGGGCTTAACATCGACTGGATAATAACCCCCGTGGCAAATTGTTTCCGAACCGGCAACCATTTGGGCATCCAGCCCCATGCGTACAAGGATATGCTCGACTTCTTCGCAGATGAAATCGAAGATATTACCGGCGTCAGGCTGGAGCCTCAAATTAACAAGAAGGGTGCCGACATCCTGTTCGTTACCCCTTCCGGTGATGTTTTTGCCGATCCGGGGACTTACACGTGTATGGGATACATGATGTTATTTCACTTTTTAAAGGAGAATTACGGATTCGACATCACCTGGAGTACTTACGCTTCCGAGGGAGGGAATTTCGGGTTTTTTACTTCCCATGAGATGATGAAACGGCTTAACGCCAAGATGTATGCCGAAGCCAAGCGACTCGGGGTGAAATGGATCCTGGGCGGTGAATGCGGGCACATGTGGCGGGTCATCCATCAGTACATGGATACCATGAACGGTCCGGCTGATTTTTTGGAAGAACCGGTTTCGCCGATTACCGGTACTAAATTTGAAAACGCCAAATCCACCAAGATGGTTCATATTACCGAATTTACGTCTGATCTTATCAAGCACGGCAAACTCGACCTCGATCCCAGCCGGAACGACCATCTCAAAGTAACCTTTCATGATTCCTGCAATACATCGCGCGGTATGGGAATCTTTGAAGAACCCCGTTATGTAATTCAAAACGTGTGTAATCATTTTTATGAGATGCCGAGAAATACTATCCGGGAATCGACCTTTTGCTGCGGCAGTGGATCAGGACTGAATGCCGGTGAGAATATGGAACTGCGGATGGCGGGGGGGTTGCCGCGGGCCAATGCGGTCAAATACGTTCATGAAAAACATGGCGTAAATATGCTTGCCTGCATTTGTGCCATTGACAGAGCCGTGCTGCCGGACCTTATGGATTATTGGGTTCCCGGTGTCGATGTCACCGGCATTCACGAGATGGTGGCCAATGCCTTGAACCTGCCCGGGCAAAACGAACGAGATACGGACCTGCGCGGTGAACCGCTGCCGGGAATCGAGGGTCAGACGGAGGAAGAAGCTGATGAAGGATAAAAAAATCATTATTGCAGGTTTACTAATTTTTCTTATCATTTTGTTTTCTCCTTTTCTCTACAACATATTTGTTAATGCGGGGTCAGCGCAGCCGGCTCCCGAACTCGTGCTGACCGAGAAAGCCAAAGCGGCCAAAGAGTGTGTGCGCTCAACGGATTATATGACAGCCGAGCATATGAGGGTCCTTGATCTCTGGCGGCATTCGGTTGTGCGAAATGCCGAGAGGATATACGTCAACAGCAAGGGGAAGGAATTTACGATGAGTCTTTCCAACACCTGCTTGGATTGTCACTCAAACAAGGCTGAATTTTGCGACCGATGCCACAACTATGCCTCGGTCAGACCCTACTGCTGGGATTGTCATATTGATAACCCGAAGGAGAAAGAGTGATGGAAAGCAGCCGAAGAATTTTTTTTAAAATCGCCGGGCTTTCAGCGTTGGGTTTGAGCACCAAGCCGGTTCTGGATGCCTTTGCCAAAGAGCAAGCGCAGGATACCCTGCCCGAGCCTCAAACCCAAAAAGGTGCTGAGGCCCTGATCGCAAGACAATGGGCCATGGTGATCGATACACGGAAGTTCAATTCAGCAGAAGATATGGTGCCGCTTATCAAGGCCTGCCATAAAATACATAATGTTCCCAAATTTGAAAATAAGCGGCATGAAATCAAATGGATCTGGGAGGAAGAATACCACAATGCTTTTCCTATGAAAGCATCCAAATTTATCAGTGAGAAAGTCGAGCACACACCCTTCCTGGTACTTTGCAATCATTGTGAAAACCCCCCTTGTGTGCGTGCCTGCCCGACCAAGGCAACCTTTAAACGAGAAAGCGACGGTATTGTATTGATGGATTTTCACCGGTGCATCGGATGCAGGTTCTGTATGGCGGCCTGTCCCTTTGGTGCCAGGAGTTTTAATTTCAGAGATCCGCGACCGTTCATTACCAAGATAAATAAACAATTTCCCACGCGCATGAAAGGCGTGGTCGAAAAGTGCAATTTCTGTGCGGAGCGGTTGGCTGTGGGTCAAATGCCTGCCTGCGTGGAGGCATCCAACGGCGCCTTGATGTTCGGAGATCTGTACGATCCCGAGTCGGAAGTCAGGAAGCTAATAAAAACGAACTACACCATTCGACGTAAACAGGCATTGGGAACCGATCCGGCTGTTTACTACATAGTGTGAGGTGGTTATGCTTGAACTAGCGCTAAAAGGAAGCAAGAAATACTACGGATGGATAACAGCTCTGCTCATTGTCATCACCATCGGCTTAGGGTTCTATTTAAAACAGTTGAGCTTCGGGCTGGGAATCACCGGCATGAGCAGAGATGTCTCGTGGGGATTTTATATCGCCCAGTTCACCTTTTTAGTCGGTGTGGCCGCCGGAGGAGTCATGGTGGTCTTGCCTTATTACCTGCATGACTACAAAGCATTCGGCAAGGTGACCATTCTGGGGGAATTTCTGGCCATTGCCGCCGTTGTTATGTGCGGGCTGTTCATTATTGTAGACCTTGGTCAGCCGATGCGGGCTATCAACATTTTATTGTACCCGACCCCGAATTCGGTTCTCTTCTGGGATGCAATTGTTCTTAACGGTTACCTGTTTTTAAATATCGTTATCGGTTGGAATGTATTGGAAGCAGAGCGCAACAATATCCATTATCAATCCTGGTTAAAACCGCTTATTTATATATCGATTCCATGGGCCATCAGTATTCATACGGTTACCGCCTATTTGTACTCCGGATTGCCCGGCAGGGGATTTTGGCTGACGGCCATTATGGCCCCCCGCTTTCTTTCTTCAGCTTTTGCATCCGGTCCGGCCTTGCTGGTACTTATTTGCCTGATTATCCGCAAGACGACCAATTTTGATCCGGGTAAAGAGCAGATACAAACCCTCGCTAAAATTATTGCGTATGCCATCTGCTTGAATGTCTTTTTCTTTTTGTGTGAGATTTTCACCGTTTTTTACAGCCAGATCCCGGAACACATGGACCATTTCAAATACCTTTTTACCGGACTTTACGGCCAGGGTGCTTATGTGGGCTGGATGTGGATCTCTCTGGCACTGATGGTATTGAGTATTATCCTGCTGATCAATCCGATTACGCGCAAAAATGAAGGTGTACTGGCAGTAGCCTGCGTGACCGTTTTTGCCGGCACCTGGATCGACAAAGGACTGGGAATGATTTCCGGAGGGTTTGTTCCCAACCCCTTACATCATGTCAATGAATATATCCCGACAATCCCCGAAATTTTGATTTCCCTGGGTGTATGGGCCACAGGATTTTTTGTTTTGACAGCCCTTTTCAAGATTGCCGTATCGGTGAAGGAAGAAGTTCGCGCATAAGCAAAAACGACGCTGTCATTAAAAGGGGCTCACCCTCAGGGTGAGCCCCTTTTTTGGCAGGCAGCAAATTGTGAGGAAGTTGCCGTAAAATAAATTCTTGACCGGACCAATTTATTGTTGTAATATCTGATCATATGTTCATATAATCAAGGAGGGTACCGTGAGTTCGGCGAAGGCCAAGTTTCTGGAAGAAGACGGTTGTCGGGTGCGGGTTGTTCACCTGGATCGCGTTGAGCAGGCCCGCAAAAAAACCATCTCAGAAAATGAGCTGGACCGTCTGGCGCTGACTTATAAAGTCATGGGAGACCCCAACCGTTTGAAAATCGTGATGGCGCTCAGAAACGTTGAAATGTGTGTGTGTGACCTGGCCGCTTTTCTCGGGTTGAGTGAATCTGCCGTATCGCATCAACTGCGCCGATTGAAAGATCTGGCCCTGGTCAAAAAACGCCGTGATGGCCAGGTAATTTATTACGCTTTGGACGACGAACATGTTTCCCAACTGCTGAACATCGGTCTCGAGCATGTAAGGGAGTAACGGATTATTCTGACTAGATTTTGATATTGAGGTGGTTATGGGGTTTATTTTGGATAGTTTCTTGGAAGCCTGGCACCTGCTGTTGGAGTCTTCGGTGTATATTTTGTTCGGGTTGTTGGTCAGCGGCCTGCTGCGGGTGTTTCTCAACCCGAACTCCGTGGCCCGGCACCTGGGACAAGGCCGGATCCGATCGGTTTTTAAAGCGGCTTTGCTGGGCATACCGATACCCTTGTGATCCTGCGGGGTGCTGCCTGCGGCCGTGTCGCTGCAGAAACAGGGGGCCAACAAGGGCGCCATGACGGCGTTTTTGATCTCCACCCCGGAATCGGGGGTGGATTCCATTGCCATCACGTATGCGTTGTTGGATCCCATTATGACCATCGCCCGGCCCGTTGTAGCGTTTTTCACGTCTGCGGCAGCCGGGATAGCCGAAAATGTTTTTCATCATCAGGAGGCCGAAAAACCTGCAATTCCGGATCTGTCCTGCCCGGTGGACGGTTGCTGCGATGGCATTAATTGTGATCCTAAAACCCACAAAAGCCATCACTCTTTTACAGAAAGGGTGACCTCCGGGGTTCGCTATGCCTTTACCGATTTTTGGAGCGATCTGGCAGGCTGGTTTTTTCTGGGTCTGCTGCTGGCCGGATTGATTACAGCCATCATTCCGGATGATATTTTCACGCGGTACCTCGGCGGTGGTCTGCCGACCATGCTGGTGATGCTGGCCGTCGGTATTCCGTTATATATTTGCGCGACTGCCTCTACCCCCATTGCTGCAGCGCTGATACTCAAGGGAATCAGTCCGGGGGCCGCGCTGGTATTTTTACTGGCCGGTCCTGCTACCAACGTTGCATCACTCACCGTAATGCTGGGTATCCTTGGCCGGCGTGCCACTGCAATTTATCTGGCCGCCATTGCTGTTTCAGCTGTCTTTTTCGGCTTGGTCTTGGATCACGTTTATGCGATCTTTAATATTTCTGCCCGGGCGATGATCGGCCAGGCATCCGAAATTATGCCCCCTTGGGTTTCATTGGCCGGGACTCTGATACTGTTACTGCTGTCAATAAAGCCGGTGGCTGCCAGTCTCACCGCAAGCTTCAAATTTAAAAAATCCGGCCGCCACGATATCCGGCCCACGCCAACACCAAAAAATGAACCTGTAACCGAAATATCTGATTGCGGACCTGCCTGAGAGTGTTCTTCGGGGCCGGTTGGCCCTAGAGAATGATTGGCGTGATTCTCAAAAATATATTCCGATTGAATTAGCCCTTAGCCGGGCTGCCTTGTACCGTAACTTTTTGGAACGTTATTTTGAAACCACTTCTAGTGTCATGTCCCACAAATAAGTTTAAAAAGTGTTACAGCGGTTTGAAAGCCATTTGCTCGCGCCGGCGACCATTTTGGGGATCCCGCTGAAAGCGGGACTGCACAGGGATAAATCAAAAGAACTCGACCTCGGCCCGCCTGTGACGAGCTCAGTCGAGATGATCGGATATTTTTTTTAATCTTGTGGATTTCAGGGTGATGGTGACCACATTGGTATCGGTCTCGTCACAATATGCAATGGTGACACAATCAGCCAGCGTGTCAATGATCCCCTCTGAAAGGCAAAAACCGGCCACATGCGCGATTTCATCGCCGGGGGTACGCAGGACAACAGAGTATGGTTTCCCCTGAATCCAAATGGACAAGGGTTCTTTCCGAATAAGATCTCGATGGGTAGTCGTTCTGGAGGTTTTATTCCAGCAGATGACCTGATACTTCGGAAGTATATTCACCGGAGCCCCCTCGCTGAAATAGATATTTTCCTTGACGGAAAACCCTGCCCTTCAGGGCGGGGAGCTTCACTATTTTAATTCTTTGATTTCATCACCGCAACGGATGATACCGCCCTTAACTACTTTGGCAAATACGCCTTCCCGCGGCATGATACAATCACCTGCCTGGTAGTAAATGGCACATCTGTTTTTGCATTCTTTGCCGATCTGGGTAATTTCAACCAGCACTTCTTTGCCGAGTCTAAATCTTGTTCCGATGGGAACTTGTTTCCATTCGATCCCTGTTGTTGCAATATTTTCGGCAAAATCACCAAAGGTTACATCAAGGCCCATATTTTTCGATCGATCGATGCTTTCAGTAGCCAGAAAGCTCACTTGCCGGTGCCATTTTCCGGCATGGGCGTCTCCTTTAATACCGAAATCCTTCACAAGTAATGCCTGCTCAACACATTGTTTGCGAGTGCCTTTTTTTTTGCTGACAGCGATGGATGCGATTTTCATGATTGTATTTCCATTGAAGGGGTCTATTTTAGTCGTGCTTACAAGATTACCAGTGTTAATATATGAATAATTATCCATAAGTCCATGAAAAACTATATTCATACGAAATGATATAATTTTTCTTGACAAAATTTAGAAAAAAATAAATATTAGTTGTTTTTAAATGATAATCTGTCGTCGTCGGTGTTAAAGGAGGCTGTATATATGTATGCGGTAGTCGAATCTGGTGGAAAACAATATAGGGTACAGGAAGGTGAAATCTTAAAGGTCGAAAAGATGCCGGGAGATGTCGGCACACCGGTGACCTTCGATAAAATCCTCATGTTTTCTGACGGTGAAAACGTTAATATCGGCAAGCCGGTTTTAGACAAAGCCACCGTTAGCGGTCATATCGTGCAACAGGCAAAAGCCAAGAAAATTATCGTTTTTAAGTATAAAAGACGCAAAAGATACCGCCGTAAGCAAGGGCATCGCCAGGAATATACGGCAGTTCAAATAGACAGCATCAAAGCCTGACGCAACGCAAAAAATCGAAACTCTAAATCTGAAATTCGAATTTGTATCGGATTTCGACATTCGAGCTTCGAATTCAATTTGTTAGATTTCAGGAATAGTATTAATCTCGAAAGCATAAAATTACCCCTATGATTCGGTTGGAGGGTTAAGATGGCACATAAAAAAGCTGGTGGTAGTTCAAAAAATGGCCGTGATAGCATGGGTCAAAGACGCGGTGTCAAACGATTCGGCGGGCAGCGGGTGAAAGCCGGTAATATACTGGTTCGCCAACTGGGAACCCAATTCCATCCCGGTGAAAACGTTGGCCTTGGTAAAGATTATACGCTGTTCGCAAAAATTGATGGAATCGTTGCATATGAGCGGGTGGGGCGTTCCCGTAAAAGAGTGAGCGTTTATGCAGAGTGAAATTTATTGACGAAGCGATTATTACCGTTCAGTCCGGTGATGGCGGTAGTGGTTGTGTAAGCTTCAGACGTGAAAAATTTGTACCCCGTGGAGGCCCGGACGGCGGCGATGGCGGAAAAGGCGGCGATGTCGTTTTTAAGGCAACATCTCGCAGGCGAACTCTTTATCAATTTCAATTTCGCAACCAGTTTAAAGCCAAGAATGGCGCTCCCGGGGAAGGCAAGCAAAAGACCGGAAGAAACGGCCAGAACCTTATTATCGAAATTCCCCCGGGCACAGTGGTCCGTGACGCCCATACGGGCCTTATACTAAAGGACTTTAACAAACCCGGCGAAACCTGCATACTGGCTAAAGGCGGGAGAGGGGGCCAGGGTAACAGCCGATTCAAAACATCTACCAACCGGGCGCCGCGTTTTGCCCAACCCGGCGAAACCGGCCAAACCCTCAAGCTTAAATTAGAGCTTAAACTTCTTGCCGATACTGGTATTATCGGACTTCCCAATGCCGGCAAATCCACCCTAATCAGTGTCCTGTCTTCAGTGAAACCCAAAATTGCGGATTATCCGTTTACAACATTGACCCCCAATCTCGGTGTCATCCAGAGGGAGGGATCGGAACCGATTGTCCTGGCTGATATACCCGGCTTGATTGAGGGTGCTCACAATGGAGTTGGTTTGGGTATTAAATTTCTGCGCCACATTGAACGCACGCGGATACTATTGCATCTTGTGGATGCATCGACCATCATTGCGGATAATCCGCTCAGCGGGTTCAGCACTGTGAACCATGAACTGGAAATGTACAGCAAAGCGCTATCACGCAAACCGCAGATTGTGGTTCTCACCAAGATGGATTTACCGGGAACCGAAGAAGCGGCCGATAAATTTGAGTCTGCGGCAAAGCAAAGAAACATCCTGCGAATATCGGCTGCAACCGGAGTGGGAATCGAGGAATTAAAAGCGCAAATCATAAAACTTTTGGATGATCTTTATGAATAACATCAGAAAAATCTGTTTCGATTCTGCAAAACGAGCGGTAGTCAAGGTGGGCAGCAACGTTCTCACCGAAAACCATGGTTTGAATTTAAAAGCCATTCGATCCCTTACGCGGCAAATTTGCCGGCTGATCGATAGCGGTGTAGAAGTTGTCCTGGTTACATCAGGAGCAATGGCATCCGGCGTAAAAAAGGTGGGGCTTTCCCGACGACCGGATGAGATCCCCAAACGGCAGGCGGTTGCTGCCGTTGGCCAAGCCGGACTGATCCTGGAGTATGAAAAAGCTTTTGCCAGGTATAAAAAAAAGGTGGCCCAAATCCTTCTGACGAGCGATGATCTCTCCAATCGCCAAAGATATCTAAATGCAAGAAACACGCTTTTTACACTTCTGACATGGCAAGTTGTACCAATTATTAATGAAAACGATACGGTTATGGTTGAAGAAATCAAATTCGGCGACAATGATCATCTTGCGGCGATGATAACCCTGCTCATGGATGCGGATGTCCTCATCAATTTGACCGATATTGATGGGCTATACACAACGGATCCTCGGGAGTTTCCTGCCGCTGAATTGATCCCATGGGTCGCCACCATAACTAAAAACATTGAGAAATTAGCTAGCCATATCCCGGGTGCCCTTGGAACCGGGGGGATGCTCAGCAAAATTAAAGCCGCCAAAAAAGTTAATACCTCCGGTATACCCATGGTTATCGCCAATGGTTCAAAACCGGATATTTTAATCAGGCTATTTTCCGGCAAGGACCACGGTACCTTTTTTGTTCCCAAAAAAGAAAGATTGACCAGCCGAAAGCGGTGGATTGCTTTTAACTTGAAGCCCCAGGGAGCCCTGATTATTGATGACGGAGCGGCGAATGCAATTTTGAAAAAAGGCAAAAGTTTACTTCCCAGCGGAATATTGGAGGTGAAAGGCGATTTTAATGTCGGCGCAGCCGTGGAATTTAAAGGCCGCAAAAACGAAACATATGGAATTGGCCTTGTCAATTACAGCGCTTTCGAGATATCTAAAATCAAAGGGCTTAATTCGAAAAAAATCATGGGATGCTTGGGACACAAACCTTATGATGAGGTAATCCACAGAGACAACCTGGCGATAATCGGCGGCTGAAAAATTTTTGGCTCTTCACATAAATGTGTGCCTAAAAACGAGATAAAGCGTTTTTGAATCCCAGGGTGCAAAGATTCTTGCGAAGATACAAATTTTTAACCCTGGGCATCTCAAACGAATCTTTCCCGAAATACTCAAAGTCATTTACAAAATAATTTTTACGAGTTTGTCAAATTTGATACAAAGCCATAATACCTCTGACCCGTTATCCAGTGGCCAGTTAAAATCGTGATCGCTGAAGGGAGCCAAATATGTCTATTGAATCAACAATCCATGAAATGGCGATTGCTGCCAAGCGTGCTTCAATGGAAATGGCCAAATGCTCATCTTCCCGAAAAAATGAAGCGCTGCTAAAAATAGCAATCCAGATACGGGAAAAAGCCTCATACATCCATGAAGAGAACAGGAAGGATCTCTTACGTGCCAAAGAACTGGGTCTTTCTGAGGCCATGATCGATCGGCTCACAATCAGCGATGCAACCATCGATGCCATGATTAAAGGTTTAAAAGAAGTGGCCCAGCTTGAGGATCCGGTCGGCACCCTGGGTCACACATGGCTGCGGCCCAATGGACTTCAAGTTTCACGTATGCGCATTCCGTTGGGGGTAATTGGTATTATTTATGAATCAAGACCCAATGTTACGATCGATGCCGCCAGCTTGTGTCTCAAAGCCGGCAATGCCGTTATTCTTCGAGGTGGATCAGAAGCACTCCATTCAAATCAGGCCCTGGCCGGAGCCATCAACCGGGCGCTGCAAGAAACCGGCCTTCCGGAAAAGGCGGTCCAGGTTGTCGCCATTCGAGACAGAGCGGCTGTCAATGCCCTTCTGAGGCAGGAGGAATATATTGATCTCATTATACCGCGAGGCGGCGAAGGATTGATCCGGTTTGTAGTGGATAATTCCAAGATACCGGTGTTAAAACATTACAAGGGGGTCTGCCATGTGTATGTCGATGAAGGTGCAGATCTGAAAAAAGCTGAAAAGATTTGTTTTAATGCGAAAGTACAGCGCCCGGGGGTGTGCAATGCCATGGAAACCATGCTGGTGCACAAATCGGTCGCCAAAGAATTTTTACCTATTATATCAGAACGGTTTGATAAGGCCGGTGTTGAAATCAGAGGATGCCCTGAAACTTGTCGTTTAATCACCGGTGCGAAAGCGGCAACAGAGGAAGATTGGCCGGCAGAATATTTGGATCTTGTTATTGCCCTGAAAGTGGTCGATAATATGGATCAGGCTATTGGACATATCGCAAGATACGGGTCCGATCACACAGAAGCTATTATCACATCGGATTATGAGCGGGCCAAACGGTTTGTGCGCGAAGTTGATTCTTCAGTTGTTCTGGTAAACGCATCCACGCGTTTTAACGACGGTGGGCAGCTGGGTTTGGGAGCCGAAATCGGTATAAGTACTTCCAAATTGCATGCATTCGGTCCCATGGGCGTTGAGGAGCTGACGACCACAAAATTTGTAGTGTATGGGGATGGCCAAATCAGGCAATAGGTTTCCGATTGATTATTTAATTCAACAGATATTCTTTAATTACCTACCAAAACTGGTTATAATCAATGCGCATCGGGCTTTTTGGCGGTACCTTTAATCCTATTCACTTCGGACATCTCAGAGCCGCTCTGGAAATTAAAGAGGCGTTTTCTCTCGACACGCTCTATATCATTCCGTCTGCCATCCCGCCGCATAAAAATAATATTGGGTTGGTAAAAGCCATTGACCGACTAGAAATGATTCGGTTGGCTGTTTCTGATTATCGAGGTTTTGTCGTCTCTGATATCGAACTTAAACGGGCAGGCCCTTCGTTTACCATCGATACCGTCAACCATTATAAATCAACTTTTCCCCAAGACACCCGCTTTCATCTGATTATGGGATCGGATGCTTTCCTGGAAATTGACACCTGGAAATCATACAGTGATCTTTTAAGGCTTATTTCGTTTATTATTATGGTCCGGCCTAATGGAAAATGGAATACTGTCTCTAAGTTGCGTCAAGTTGTTGAAGAATTTCTCAAAGATCGAATATCAAAAGGTTATGTTTTCTCTGCATCGCGCTCCGGTTATTTCCATGCGAATAAACAACCGATCTATATTTCAAATGTAACTTTGATTGACATATCATCCTCGACCATACGAAAATTAATTAATTCGGGACGATCGATTCAATATCTGGTACCTGAAAAAGTCGAAAAATACATAACATCAAAGGGACTTTATTTATGACCAGTAATTCAGACCCCTCACTTGACCCTTATATTAATGCAGTTCTCGGTAAAAAAGCGCACGAACTTGTGGTTCTCGACGTCCGAGAACTGACGTCGGTTGCCGATACATTTATCATCTGCAGCGGCCGTTCCAATCGACAGGTTTCGGCGATCGCCGAACACATACAGTGGGATTTAAAGAAGCATAAAATTATGCCTTTGAGCGTAGAAGGTATCAAAGAAGGGCACTGGGTTTTGCTCGATTATGGACATGTCGTTATTCACGTTTTTTACGAACCGGTACGCCAATTTTATGACCTCGAAGGCCTTTGGGTTGATGCCAGAAGAATTACGCCGAATATTTCATGAAATATCCGTATTACAACCAATAGCATTCAAAAGTTAACGGTCTGTTGCCCAAAACCCTTTTGGCTTTGTCTAAAACCTTTTTGATCAATCTAAAGCTCGTTCCAGGCGCTTTGAAAATTCGTCCCGCTCGAGCGCGGGACTCAAACAGGTTCAAAGCGCCGATATTCCACTTCGCTAAGATTGAAGGACAAACATGTTTTAATGACCGCTCAAAATGATTTGGGCAACAGACCGCTAATAAACAAAAATAGGAGTCGTTAGCCTGACAATGCCGCAGCCACAACCCTGTATGCTGGTTATTCTGGACGGTTGGGGGATAGGTTCCAACCACGAGGGAAATGCTATACACCTTGCTGAGACACCCACCCTGGATGAACTCAATAGTGCTTTCCCCAGCACCCAGCTATTATGTTCCGGTGAGGCCGTCGGGCTTCCAGAAGGCATTATGGGAAACTCTGAAGTCGGACATCTCAATATCGGCGCCGGCAGGGTGGTATACCAGGATCTATTGCGGATCGACATGGCTATTCGGGACGGCTCGTTTTTTGGAAACAAGGTATTGAATTCTGCAATGGCCAGGATTAAAGCAAACGGCACAACGCTTCATATGATGGGGCTGTTATCCGACGGAGGGGTTCACAGCCAACTCAATCATCTGCTGGCGTTGCTGGATATGGCCAAAAAAAAGGATCTGGGCAATGTATGCGTTCATGCTATCCTGGATGGCCGCGATACTGCTCCAGACAGTGGGGTGGGATTTTTGAGACGCTTGAATGAATACCTCCAATCAACGAATTCCGGTACCATTGCAACGGTTTGCGGACGGTTTTATGCCATGGATCGGGATAATCGCTGGGAACGAATAGAAAAAGCCTTTAACCTCTTTACCCGCGGTGACGGGATCAAGGCAAGGGACCCGGTAACAGCGGTAGAAAAGGCTTACTTGCGGAATGAAACCGATGAATTCATTCAACCGATTGTTATAACAGGGGCGGCGGGAAACCCGCTGGGCCTCATTCAGAATGGTGACGGCCTTATCTGTTTCAACTTCCGTGCTGACCGTGTGCGGGAGATTACCCGTGTATTTACCCAACCGGTATTTGAATTTTTCAAACGGAATCCTTATCCGAAGCTTTGTGAATTCGTATGTATGACGCTTTATGATCAGGAATTTAAGCTGCCGATTGCATTTCCACCAATCCGTCTGGAAGCGATTTTGGGTGAGGTTATCAGTCGAAAGGGATTGTCTCAACTCCGAATCGCAGAGACCGAAAAATATGCCCATGTAACCTACTTTTTCAATGGTGGCCAAGAAAAACCCTTCCCTTTGGAGGAGCGATGCTTAATCCCATCACCGCGTGAAATTCCCACCTATGATCTGAAACCGGAGATGAGTGCCTATTTGGTAACGGAAGAAATCTTATCCCGATTGCAGTCAAAAAAGTATGATTTTATTGTGCTCAATTTTGCCAACATGGATATGGTGGGACATACCGGTGTGCTTCAAGCTGCCATCCGGGCGTGTGAGACTGTCGACAGCTGTCTTAATCGGATAGTTTCTCAGGTACGTTTGCAAGGCGGAGTGGCTTTGATTACAGCAGATCACGGCAACTCAGAGAGAATGATCGATGAAAACGGAAAGATCTATACGGCGCACACTCTCAATCCCGTTCCATTTATTCTGGTCGATGAAAAAAGACGTGATGCTGAACTAAGAGCAGCCGGTTGTTTGGGTGATATTGCCCCCACGATTCTTGAAATTATGGGGATTGAGCAACCGAAACAGATGACCGGCGTGTCGCTACTTGCTGATAATGATATAATGAACAGATAATGTTTAAAAATTATCGGTCGAGCAGACGTATGGTGAAATCCTGTCATTTTTATCCATTGGTCCCTTGGTGAGAAAAACGCGTGTCACAAACGTCAAAACCGTATACCACCATTACCGATTTTATCACCGGGAAAGAGATTCCTGATATCGGTGCTGAAGCAAACCGTCAGGCTGTAGCGCGCTATTTGGTGAATGAGAAAGGTTATGCCAAAGAAGATATTGCGTTGGATGTGGACATATTTTTTAATATTGCCGGTGAATACTATCAATCTCAGCTGGATCTTGTAGTTAGCCCGGATGGGGGCAAGACTTACTTGATGGTTTTAAAATGTCCTGCCGGTTCCCTGGGTTCGTGGGAAAGGGAAACGTTGGCGGCCGCTCGGCTTTTAGAAAAATACCAAATTCCGCTTACCGTGATTTCCGATGGTATAACCGCTATTGTACTGGATACGGTTACAGGAAGGAAAGTCGGTGAAGGTTTGAACGCTATCCCTTCAAAAAAAGAAGCTTTAGAAATATTACGTGTGACAACCCTGCGCCCTTTGCCAGAAGAACGCATTGAGCAAGAGAAGCTCATCTTCCGCAGCTATGACAGCATGAGAGTGAATGTAAAACGAAATATTTCCTGAAAAGATTCACTCATTTCACATAGAATAATTAATTTCCAGCCACTTCTGCACCGCAATGTTTGCAGATCTTGGCCCGCCTTTTTATGATCTCAGCACAAAAGGGACATTCACGGGTAAAAAATCTTTTATGGATTTTTGAAACCGATTTTTCGATTTCGTTATCGAGTTTATCATTGCCTGATCTGATATTTTTCAATGGCTCAATTGCTTCTATTTCTCCAATGTCACCGATCATCTCAGCGGCTTTGACCCTTACCCGCATCGGTTGCGATGCGTCCAGGAGCAGATTCAACACGGCCACGCCATCTTTTGATACATAACAATCTGCGAGAATCGAAAATCCCTTTTTGATGGCCTCTTTAAGCATTTCCTGCTCCAGCAAGATCTGATCGTCGATGATTTGTCCTTTTGCACCCATCGGGCTGAACACGGGTATTAATTGAAACTGCTTGCTGTCAGGATAACACATACAGCGGTAGGAAGCAGTCTGGGCATATGTTTCTTTCATATGGTCCCAGCCCTGGCGATAAAGCGGGCAATCATCGTTAAAACAAATATACAGAAAAGGCGTACCCCAGCCCAGACCGTCAGCAAAGTTAATGGGGGGCGTTTCCCATATCTTCATTTCCTCTTTACAGTGGGGACATTTCGGTTTCTCTTGGGAAAGTATTTTTTCCAAAACCTGTTCTCTGGTTTCAAAAGCCATTTGTTTTCCTCCATATGATATCCAGTCCAGGCATTTTTGTCGTAAGCTGAGGGTATCGATTATATTTGAATCGGCTCATCTCCGGCAAAGCATCTTTGGTGTCCTGAAAGGTGTATAGTGTAAATTTCTCTTAATTTGATATCAAAAGCACAAGGTTTAGAAGCAGTTTCAAAACCTTATTTTCACCGGCCTGCGACGAGCTACCCTCGGCCTGAGTTCGGGTCGAAGGCAGCCGAGGCGTTTGGGCCTTTTTATCCGCCATAGATCTTTGGCGGATTGAAAAGCACTAAGTCCGCTGCACTAAATTTTGAAAACTGGGGCTAACACCCTAAAACAGTTCAAGATTTTATCCCGCCTGGGCGGGACTAAGCGCTTTTGGACAAAAGTTCTCAAAATTGGTTCAAAAGAGGTTTTGAAACCAGTTCCAGGGGGCGCACCTGCCCAGCATATTGGTTGGTTGTGTAGTATTTTAAGCCTGATTTTCCAGTTGTCAATCTAAAGCTGTATGTGAAACCTAAATCAACAGGTGAGATTTGCCCGTTACAGGCGTTGACAAAAGTATTAATGCTCGTTATGGAAACTGTCTAATCTCCAGCAGCTTAAATTTTAGGGCAGCGCATAATTGGCGTTGCTGAATATTTTTTGAGGCCGCTTTCAATCGACGAAAGGGGTTTGTCAGACCTGTTAAAAAAGCTCGGTTACAACATGGATATCCGTCAGATAAAACTAAGCAAGATGGCTACTTTCTGCTACCTGGTGGGTGATGAACCTTCTATGACCTGCGCTCTGATCGATCCGGCGTTTGACAGCCGCAGGATTTTGCAAGATATCAAAAAAACGGGTTACCAGGTCATACAGGTTATCAATACCCACTGCCATTCTGATCATACGGCAGGCAATGCGGCTATTATCGGGGCAACCGGTGCGAAGCTGTTAATTCACAGGCTGGATGCAGGACAACTCACATCCTTGGTGAATAGGACTTTTGCTAAAGTATTGGGTGGTAAGGCATCACCCCAAGCAGATATCTTACTGAAAGATGACGATGAGATCAAAATTGGAAAGGTTACTCTGAGAGTAATTCACACGCCCGGCCACACCCCCGGAGGGATAAGCCTTTATACGGCCGGTCATGTTTTCACCGGCGATACACTCTTTGTCGGTGCGGTGGGACGAACAGACCTGACCGGCGGCTCCACCAAACAACTGCTCCATTCTATTCAGGAAAAACTATACACATTGCCCGGGGAAACCCGTGTGTGGCCGGGACATGATTACGGCCCGGCCCCTTATTCAACCATCGAGAAAGAAAAAAGAACAAACGCATTTACCCGACAAATAATATAGGGCTGAATCTCAAAATGACTATTTATTTTCACTAGCAGCAGTTTCAAAACAATTAAACAAGGAGTCGAACGATGGATGGAATTAATCTCGTGGCCAAATTGATGGAAATATCTGCTACTACTGCGCCGAAGAGTAAGGGAGAAAACTTTGTAAAGACCAAGATACTTGAAGGAGCGGTTCTGAAAGAGCTGGCCGATGCCATGGTAGAGTTTGGGGTAAATAACCAAAAAAAGGATTTTGATCGCGATGCCAAAAATATTGCTCAATCTGTGGCTGTGGTTCTTGTGGGAATTAAAAATGCCACTGTACTCGGGCTTGATTGCGCAGCCTGCGGGTTTCCGGATTGTAAGACTTTGGGCAAGCAAAACAGACAGGAAGGCGATTTTACCGGTCCCTTTTGCGCATACCGGCTGCTTGATATGGGGATCGCATTGGGATCTGCGGTAAAAACCGCCAGCACGCTAAACGTTGATAACCGCATTATGTATCGCGCAGGGGTGGTGGCCCGCAAAATGAATTTAGTGGACTGGGATTTCGTGATGGGAATTCCGCTTTCCGTTTCCGGTAAAAATATATTTTTTGACCGTTAAAGATAATGACTCCATCAAATGAATGTAACCTTCTTGTATTCTTCACCGGACAGGCATTTAACTGAAAAAGGATTAAACAGCGATGAAGTTAATAGACGTCAGCCATGTTGTTGAAGATGGTATGCTGACCTACAAAGGTCTGCCGCCACCAGAGATTTCCGACTATTTAAGTCGAGAGGCATCAAGGCAACAATATGCTGAGGGGACCTCTTTCCATATCGGTAAAATTAATATGGTTGCCAACACCGGTACTTATATTGATGCGCCCTTCCACCGCTATGTCGAAGGCAAGGACCTTTCAGCACTTGACCTTTGTTCCTTGGTGAATCTCGATGGAATGGTGTTTCGTGCAGATCCGGAATCCCGAGAGATCAATCCTGAACTGTTTGAGGACAGGGCGCTACGAGGAAAAGCAGTTTTAATACACACCGGTTGGGCTAAATTTTGGAGAACCGATATCTATTTTGAAGGTCATCCGTTCGTGACCGAAAAAGCAGCCCGATTTTTAACTGCGTCCGATGTGGCTCTGGTCGGCATTGATTCGGTGAACATAGACGACACTGCCGACGCCACACGACCTGCCCACTCCATTTTGCTGGGTGCCGGGATACCGGTCTTGGAGCATCTGTGTAACCTTGAAGCGCTTCCCGACCGGGGCTTTAAGTTTTTTGCTGTTCCGGTGAAAGTTAAAGGACTCGGATCCTTTCCCGTGAGAGCTTTCGGCATGATTACCTGACGATCGCGTCAATTTGCGAACCAGGTGATGGCAGACAAATTTTTTATACTCTTCCAATTAAGAAGATGCCGTAATTAGCGCGTAAATTAGGAAGAATTTTTATGACGCTTCCCCATTTAGCCCCATTCTGGGTATTAATGGCCACTTCCTTCAAAATCTCAAAGTCGACTTTTTTGGAGTATTTTCTGAAATCTTTTAGCGTGATGACACGAATATTCGGTGTATTGTACCACTCATAGGGCAGTTGCGGGGTTATGGGGGCATAACCCGATAAAAGTAGCTGCAACCTGACTTTCCAGTGACTGAAATTCGGAAAACTAACGACACCTTTCTTTCCAATTCGCAACATCGACCGAATGAGCTCTGAGGGCGCATAGACTTGCTGCAATGTTTGACTGAGGATAACGTAGTCAAAACAGCCGTCTGGATAATCTAGGATTTCTTCATTAATATCACCCTGTAAAATTGTTACCCCTTTTTCAACGCATTGGGCAACCTTGGCTTCATCATGCTCGATTCCGGTACCAGTGACATTTTTATGATCTTTGAGGAATCTTAATAGATCCCCCTCCCCGCAACCGAGATCCAACACTTTGGATCCCGGTTCTATCCAGGAAGCAATTATCTCTAGATCAAAGCGCATTTGGTTATGGTTGGATCTCTCCATGGACACGCCCCAAAAATCCTTTTATTAAAGCGGATAGCCGTTCACTCGGTAAAAGAAACGCATCATGGCCCCATGCGGCTTCTATTTCGCAAAAACTTACATCAAGACCATTTTTTTTCATGGCCTGTACCATAGCCTTGGATTGATATGTCGGGTAAAGCCAATCAGACGTGAACGAGACCACCAAGAATTTTGCCTTGACCTTTGAAAAGGCCTTAACCGCTGATCCATCGCCGTATTGATATTCCAGGTCGTAATAATCAGCGGCTTTTGTAATATACAAAAATGAATTGGCATCAAAACGTTCAACAAATTTTGTTCCCTGGTAGCGCAGATAGCTCTCTACTTGAAAATCGGCATCGAAGTTGAAGGAAAAATTACTACGAGTCTGCAACCGACGGCCGAATTTACGGCGCATAGATTCATCTGATAAATAGGTGATGTGACCGATCATGCGGGCTACCGCCAGACCGAGATCAGGCTTGTCCCCTGAATAATAATTTCCATTGTTCCAGTTCGGATCCGCCATAATGGCCTGTCGAGCTACTTCGTTAAAAGCGATGGCCAGGGCTGAATGTCTTGTGGTAGAGGCCAGGGGGATGGCCGAGACAACCTTTTGCGGGTATTTGACGCACCACTCCAAAACCTGCATACCACCAATAGAGCCGCCGATCACCGCAAGAATCTTATCAATTTCCAAATAATCCATGAGGGCCATTTGGGCTCTGACCATGTCACCGATAGTCACCATTGGGAAATCAAGGGCATAGGGCAATACGGTTTCAGGATTGATCGTACAAGGCCCGGTTGATCCCATACAGCTGCCCAGAATATTGGAACACACCACAAAATACTTATTGGTATCTATCCCTTTACCGGGACCGACCATTATATCCCACCAACCTGGTTTGGAATCATCATTGCTATAATAGCCTGCCACATGGGAGTCACCGGATAGCGCATGGAGAATCAGAATTGCGTTATCCCTGCGTGGATTCAATGTGCCGTAAGTCTCGTAGGCCAGTGTGATCGGTCCCAGCTTGGTACCGTTTTCCAATATCATTTCGTTAGGGGGATGGGCAAAAGTGTAAAACTGTTTTTCGACGAGTCCCACTGAAACCCCATTTTTATCGTGTTCTATGTATTCGCTCATTTTAATTTGCTGTCACTTCGTACAAAAATTCTCCCAGAAGACCGAACCGAACCGAATAGCCTTGAAGTTCCCGTAAGTGTGAATTGATTCGTGCTATGGCTCTGGAAATTTTTGGAAAAAGCCGATATATGTGAGGGAGAATAATTAGATTCTAATACTCATTGTAGCTGTCGAGACCGTTGATTAAAGAAGATGATCAAATACTTCGCATGTTCGACAAATTTTCATCTTTTCTTGCCAATTCCTTTGGCTATAACCTTCACAAATCGTACCGTTGATAAACCAACAGAGTTTGCCGGTATTAAATTCCCAAGCCGGACACTGTTTTTTGCGGTTGCTGGGACATTTTTTTATCGTCCAACAGTTTTTCTTGTTGCCGGTGGCTATCCGTGTTCTGGAAAGTAGAAAAAAGAGTTGCCTTTCCACAGCGGGGGGAACGGAGCGCCAACCTTGTTCGTAGCTGTGTATCGCTTTTACTGACACCCCCAGCAGATGGGCCATCTGTTTTTGGGTCTTGTTTAGTTTCGTGCGAATAGATTTGAATTCATTGCGATTCATCGTAAATTCCCCATTAGTTGTATGAAAGTTTAGCGCACGGTGCCTGTGATAGATTCCACATTGTGGCATTTGTGTCAATAAAAAACATGCCGTTGGAAATCATTTGGTGTTTATTTGCATATTTTAGATTGCGTTCCAGCACCAAATGACACCTTCGCTTGCCTGCAAACCCCGCCCTTCAGGGCGGGGAGCTTCACTATATTTCCAGTTTATCTGGACTTTTATATAATCACGCCATATCAGTCGAAAAAACCGCTTTTCGATGAGGAGATACATTCATGCATCTTGGCAACATTTACCTCGGCGGTGTTTGCTGGTCACGCACTGCCAGAATCTGTATCTCTAGGTTACCGATTAAATCCGCCAAGGGTAATAGATCGCTCATGAGCTCTCCTTCAATCAGCTTGATGTGGGTGGCATCTGCAGGAATTTGTTTAAAAGTTGGATCAACGGCAATCCAGCGATCATCTACCAAGCTTTCAGCCCAGGTGTGATAAAGAAAACCCCGGTGATTTTTGGAATATACAACACCGTTTACTACCCGAGTGGGAATTGTGAGTGCACGGGCAAAGGCCGTATAAAGCAAGCTGTGTCCCTGGCATTCGGCCTTCCTGTCCTCCAGCACATCCAATGCTGTAAATACATCAGTGGGTTTTTGTTCGATGTTATCTTGAATCCACTCCAAAAGCGATTCAATGCGATGAAGTGTTTCGCGGGTGTCCTTAACGATGTTATTTGCCAATTGATGGATTAATGGATTACGAGACGGGACGCTGAAGGAAGGTTGTAGGTATCGACTTATATGGTCTGCATCGACAGGTGATGGGGCGGCAGCCCCCTTTTGGATTTGTGTATTTGTTCGGCAAAAAAAATTTTCTTCTCTGCGCTGGCATTGTTGGCGTTGATCGAACGCTAAGGTGGCGCTTTTACTCAGCCCTGAAAGAACAACTTCCATGGATGTGACCCCGGATGGATTGTCAATAGCGACATTCGTCTTTATCAGGCTGAAATCCCGAAGGGCTTCATCCTTATTTATTGCTGCGGTTGTAAGATATTTTTGAGCTTTTTTTTTGCTTTCCAAAGTTGAGATAATCACTCCGCCAAGAGACATCTCAAGCAATGGCCTTCCCTGGGAATCAATCCAGCTGTTAACACTGTGGCCATGAAGGCGGGTGTGAACCCTAAAAGCTTGACCCGGAAATAAATCGCTTTCCTCATAAGCTAGAACATCCTGCTTAACAGTGGCTATTGATTTTGTTTCACCGTCATAAACCAGGTATGTGTAACGGCGGTCTACAGCCAAGCCATGCATTACCGGGTAGAGCGTGATGACACTTGTAGGATATATTTTGTCGCTTAGAGGTATGATTTGGCGATGGATCTGACCCCGTGTCAAAATCTCGACCTCAAGCTGGTTGTCAATTTTCCGACCCTTCAATCCTAATTTATTTCCATCAAGATCGTATTCATAATAAAAACGAATCAAAGACAGATCATTGCCCACCCGGTCGAATGATTTGAGCTTAATCCTTTTATCAAACATTAGAAAACGGATATGAAAATAGGCCTCCGAGTGGATGTCATACAGATCACTGTGTCCTTCTGCTGGGTTCAGCTTGAAATGAGAAAAACCAATGCGGGCGCCGTTAAACACGATACCTGTCCAATATTCGGTTGGCGGCCATTCTGAAAGCATGAGGTACTCCGGTGATAATGGTTGTCGGGGGGATTGTCGAAAATACTTTTCTGCACAGCTAATAAAAAACACGAACATAATAAGTGTCATAAAGATTTCAAGGCGATAGAGATGTTTCATGTTTTTTTACTCACGAATATTTTTATCGTATATCGTTCAGACAATCATATTTTTTCAAATATAAAATTATTCGAGGGGTCGGGGAGTTTTTTTGACCCTGTGCATCCCGTCTTTGTTTTTCTAAGCAATTTGGCAGCAGGGGATACTTGCCCCCTGCGCATTCAACCTTCGGTGGCTGCGTGCCAAATTGCAGAAAAACAAAAGACTGAAGACAATGGATCAAAAAAACACCCCGATCCCTCAATTATTTAATTATGCTTGTCCTCCTGTCAATAGTGAAAAGCACCGCCATTCTTCCTAAAAGGCTGTATCAGATCTGCTTGACATCTGTCCGGCATGCGATTAATTTTACATATGCTAGTTATGGATAAACTGCATTTTATCCACATCTGCCAAAAATTAATCGCTTTTATACTGTTGGCATTGGAGCACTGATGAGAAAGCAAAAACGGCAAAGGTATATCATTGATCTTGAAAAGCTGAATTCATTAAACGAAGAAGGATGTCCCGCCTGTGGCAGAAAGTTCACCCTGGGAGAGACAGCTGTTATGGCATGCGGTGCGTGGGAAGGTGGACCTAAACTTATCCATGAGAATGAAGCCGTTTATGATAAAAGGAGCTCATCTTATTTTGAACGGCGTTGCTATGCGGCAAGAAGAAATCTTTAATCTATTAATAGAGTAATACGCGGGCGAATTATGTTTTCCTTCTAAAAACATCTTCTCACTCAGCCGGTTAGCTTGACACTTAAGCAGCAGCTCTATATACTTTGGGGGTCGGGGCAATTTTTTCGACGACAAGATACCGAATCATTGCCGACTGGGCTCCGAGACGGCAACTGCCTTTCAATTTGGCGCCCGCTGATTACAACATTACTGTCCCAAAAAACGGTTACCGTCATTTGACTATCCAAACGGCCGTGGCCACCAGCCATTTAGCGGCACCGACGTGATCATCTTGCCGTGAAAATAATACCCCGTCCCTGATATACTTCTGGAAAGTTCTATCAGTGAAGCAGGAGATTTGCGCCCATGTCTGAAACAGAAAATATGAAACACTTTAGACCCTTGATTAGGAATATTTCTTTATTCAGCTACCTGACAGAAGAGGAACTTGGAAACATATTCTCGAGAGCAGAGATTCTAAAGTATAAAAAAGGTGAGAAGATTATTTACTTGGGTGATGTAAGTCCATATTTTTATGGTATCATCCAGGGAAGTGTTCATGTTTCACTGCGAGAACTTGACGGTCACGAAGTTTTTATATGCACGATTGGTAAAGGAGAGGTCTTTGGTGAATCGGCGATATTTATGACCGAAAAAAGAACTGCTGATGTGACGAGTTCGGAAGATACCGTAGTATTAAGAATGCACCGCAAACAGATGATGTCATTTATCAAAGATAATCCCCAGGCGGGCAATAAGATTCTGATGCTCATCGTGCACAGCTTGCTGAATAAACTCCGGGAAGCGAATCAAGAACTTGCTTTTGAAAAGCAATCGGTAATCGATCTCGATGACCTTGATTCACTTGTTCAGGATTTTATGAGTGAAAGTTAAATAATAGTCCTTTAAATCTTCCAAGGCTTTCCTGCAAATGATCCGAAAAATGTTGATGGGCTGAACGCAAGCGTTTATTTGACAAACTTACGGATATTTGTTAAACAAATATTTCGGTATCTTCTTTTATTTCGACGTATAGTTATCGATTCGCGGCTTCCAACATCCTATTAAGAGGGGACCTGTGAAATGAATGATATCGAAAAACGATTAAAGGATCCCAACATTTCTGTGATTACCGCCCGCCTCTTTGATTTGATCCTCAAAATGTCTACCCTTGAACGCCAAGCTCTGTTAGAAAAACTCGAAGAAAAAGTGCATAAGGGAAGAAGGAAAGCGACCAGAGAGCAATATTTCAAGGATGTGGATTTTGCTACCAAAGACCGTGTGTTCAGGGGATTTATACAAAACATAAGCTCTGATGGTGTTCTGATTGAAACCAGCGAATCCCTTTCCGTCGGGCAGGAGATTACTCTGGCCTTCGAACTTCCCAATACCAACGAACATGTCAAGATAGCCGGTAAAATAGCTAGAGTACTGCCTGATGGCGGGTTCGGTGTAAAATTTAATTCGACCATCAAAAGCCTAACGGCTGAAAAAGAAAAAAAATAGAAAATCAAGACATTTCGATCAAACTTAAAATTGATTTTAGATGCATTTTTGTGTTGACAAGGGAGCTGGGATTAGGGTAGGTAGCGTGCAATATTTTCATACAGAAAATAGTTATGGGCATTTTTGAGTTGGTTGCATCTGATGCTGCAGTGGTGTTGCTTTGATGCTGTGCCGGGACGGAGTTGAGCGGAGTACGAATTTCAATGCCCAGTAGAACCCCTGATGGCTTTAACGGTCCTCTCAGGGGTTCACTTTTTCGTTATGGTGCAAACTCATTCCAGAGTTGAGTTGATGCGGGCACTTCTTCGGCGAGAGCCTGCGCATTTCACACCATCTCGTGCGGCGCTGGGGTATTCGTCGCAATCTTTATAAGCACAAATACCTTATAGCCGTTAGACCAACCCTTTACCTCTGTCGAGGTTTCGGTACTGAACCGCCTCTGAAATCTGGTCTACCTGAATATCGGTTTTCCCATCCAGATCGGCAATGGTGCGTGCAATTTTCAGAATACGGTTATAGGCACGTGCGGAAAGACCCAGTTTGTCGATGGCGGCTTCAAGCAAGCGGTTAGAAGCAGCGTCAATTCGGCAATGTTTTTTGAGGTGACGACCACTCATCTGGGCGTTGCAGTAAATTTTTGTCCGAGAAAATCTTTGGGATTGAATCCGGCGGGCAGCTTCCACCCGTTTTCGGATTTGTGTTGAAGACTCTGCATTCGATTCATCCATGAGATCTTTGTAGGGTACTGCAGGCACTTCGACATGAATATCGATCCTGTCCAGCAGGGGTCCGGATATCTTGGAGCGGTAGCGTTGGATCTGGTGAAAACTGCACCGGCATTCATGTTTGGGATCGGAGAAATATCCGCACGGACAAGGATTCATAGCGGCGATCATCATAAAACTGGCCGGATAGGTGATGGTTGAAGCCGCTCTTGCAATTGTCACTTTTAAATCTTCCAGCGGCTGGCGCAGAACCTCCAATACATGCTTTTTGAACTCGGGAAGTTCATCCAGAAAAAGAACGCCGTTATGGGCTAAACTTACTTCTCCGGGTCTGGGGTTATGACCGCCTCCGATTAACCCGGCATCTGAAATGGTATGATGTGGGGATCGGAATGGCCTCTGAGTAACCAAGGCCTGGTCCTTTGTCAGCATCCCCACCACACTGAATATTTTTGTCGTCTCGATGGCTTCATTGAATGTCATCGGCGGGAGGATGGTCGGCAGGCGCTTGGCCAGCATGGTTTTACCCGATCCTGGAGGACCAATCATAATCAAGTTATGACCGCCGGCAGCCGCGATTTCCATAGCCCGTTTGGTGTGCTCCTGTCCCATAACTTCAGAAAAATCGAGTTCAGAAGGACCTTCCTGTCGAAAAATGGCGGAAATGTCTGTTTCAATTGGTTTTATTCGAGCAAACCCGCGTAAGAAGGCCACCAATTCGGACAAGTTTTTTACCGGAATTACGGATATTTCATTGACCACCGAAGCCTCCGGTCCGTTTTCAAAAGGGACAATAATTCCGGTATAGCCGGCTTTTTTGGCCGCAAGAGCCATGGGAAGGGAGCCGTTTACAGGTTTTATGCGGCCATCTAGCGATAACTCACCGAGCATCAAATATTTTGTGGTAATGTTCTGGGGAATGATTTGGGTTGCCACCAATATACCCAATGCAATGGGCAGGTCAAAACCGGTGCCTTCCTTTTTTATGTTGGCCGGTGCTAGATTGACGGTGATTCTGTCATCTGGGAATGAATATCCTGAATTGCTAATTGCAGATTTAACTCTTTCTTTGCTTTCCTTAACCGCAGCTTCCGGTAACCCAACGGTGGTAAATGTGGGCAGACCGTTGGTGATGTCGACCTCGACTTCCACCAGATAGGCATCAACACCTATAACAGCGCTGCTGAGTATCTTTGCCAGCAAGTTTCCTCCGATACTGACTCGATAAGGTGTCTTTTTTATTCAGAGTAACATAGAAAATGGCGGATCATTGCAATCTAAAGGGCGCCATTTTACAAGCAGAGGAGTGAAGCTCCCCGCCTTAAAAGGCGGGGCTTCCCTCTACCCCACCTTAAAAGGCGGGGCTTGCAGGGAAGCGAACCGGTCAAGTAAACCAAACGATCTCCAGAGATGATATCCTATAACAGATCAAATTGTTACGGACAATCTTTTAATTTTTGTAAAAATGTTGTTTGAAACGCACTTTATTATTGTAATTCTCCTGAAAATGTGGAAAAAGAATCTAAACTTTTTAATCCGGACGGGTGATAAGGTATCCTGAAATATGCATTACCAACAGAGAACGCTGGAACAACCCGGTTCTTGTTCAGGTATCGGCCTTCATTCAGGCAAAGCGGTCAATCTCACAATTAAGCCTGCACCGATTAATTATGGAATAAAATTCATAAGAACCGATCTTCAAGACAATCCAAGCATAAACGCACACTTTAACAAGGTCGTGGATACAAGCCTGGCAACGGTCATCGGGAGCAACGGTTGTATCGTTTCAACCATTGAGCATTTGATGGCCAGTTTTGCAGGGTTTTCAATCGACAACGCAATGGTTGAGCTGGATGCCTATGAAGTGCCGGTGATGGACGGAAGCGCCGGTCCTTTTATCGACTTGATCAAAACTGCCGGTATCAAAGAGCAGCCTGCGGCCAGGCACTTTTTTGTAATCAAGGAACCAATCGTGCTTGAAGAAGACAGCAAAAAAGTTGCTGTTTATCCAGCGGACACCTTTAAAATAACATGCTCCATAGAGTTTGATCACCCATTGATTGGGCAGCAATCCTATGAGATGGAGATCTCAGATGATGTCTTTGAGGCTGAAATATGCAGAGCCAGAACATTCGGTTTTTTACATGAAGTAGAATATATGAAACGTTACGGGTTGGCACGCGGCGGTTCTTTAGAAAACGCTGTGGTAATTGATAAAAACCGGATTCTAAACCAAGATGGTCTGCGTTATTCGGACGAGTTTGTGCGTCATAAAATACTTGATTGTCTGGGGGATTTTTCCCTCCTCGGTATGCCGATACTTGGTCATTTGGTAGTGGAAAAATCCGGTCATGCATTCAACCATGCATTTCTTGAAAAATTCTTTTCTGAAAAAAGATCATGGGAGACGCGTATCGTTCCCGGTTATTCCGATCTTCCCTCCGCTTGATCAAAATCTCTTGCAATTTAAGAGGGTTTTCGATATGAATACTAGATATTTTACCCTATAATTCTTCTAAGATTTTAGTCATCGATTCAATAAAAAATTTTCCAGTATCTTAAACAGATAGTGTTCAGCGATCCCTGTTTGCTGGAAGAGGAATATCCTATTCAAGGTGGCTAGAAGATTTGGCGAGGACCATGAACTGGAAAGCATTTTGCATATTGCTTATTTTATTTTTTTTGCTGCAGAGTCCAATTTTAGCTCAAGACGCACGGTTGTCAAATATCAATGTTTCCAATACCCGTGATGATCTGTTGATTTTCTTAACACTTGAAGGCGCCTTCAGAGAAAAGCTGAAAAGTGCCATCCTCAGTGGTGTGCCAGCGACTTTCTCCTTTAATATATCGCTATATCGCGTCCGCAGTATATGGTTTGATAAAAAGGTAGCCAACATCAAGTTAACCCACACGATTAAATACGACAACCTGAAAAAAAATTTTAGTATCAAACGATCCTGGAAAAATAGCAACCCTGTTGTTACGCAATCCTTTGATGTAGCCCAAAAGCTGATGACGCGGATTGACAGTCTAAAAATTTATCCGTTAAAGGCGCTTGAAAAGGGCAGGCAGTACCAAATCAGAGCGAAGGCCGAGGTTAGCAAGCTAACCCTACCTTTCTACTTGCATTATTTTCTGTTTTCTTTATGGGATTTTGAAACCGATTGGTATACAATTGACTTTATCTTCTAAAACAACCAACTGATATAAGAATTAAATTTACCTTCCTTTATTACCATGAACACCCTAAATCCCGACAATTCAAAATCTTTTGCTTCTGAGGAGGATATTAAGAGACGCAAGCGGGAGGGCGCTCTCATAATTATCATCATCGCCGTTGTTGTGCTTTTGACTTTTGTCGAAAATCGCATCATTAATTTCGGTTCCGACTTTCCGGTATCCAACACCATATTGATGTTCATCCTGATAAACATCAATTTGTTGTTACTTATACTTCTGATATTTTTAGTATTCAGAAATCTGGTTAAACTGCTTTATGATCGCAAGCGCAAGGTTATGGGGGCCAAGCTTCGGACGAGGCTGGTTGTCGCGTTTATTGCGCTGACGCTTTTGCCTACCATCGTACTATTTTTCTTTTCCATTAATTTTATTACCTCCAGTCTTGAATTCTGGTTCAACGCGCCGGTGGAACACGCCCTCGAAAACTCATTATCGGTTGGCAGAACCATATATAGAAGTGTTGAGGACAACAATAAGTTCTTCCTGGAAAGAGTCGCATATCAGGTTGGAAAGAAAAGACTGCTGGATCCTGAAAATAGAGGTGAGCTGTCCCGCTATATTCAGATTGTTCAGCGCGAATTTAATATCGATGCCGTTGAGGTTTACAATGTGAAGGCAAAGCGCATCACTTTTGCTCTGGCGCCGGAACTGGAAGACAAATCTTTCAGTGTGGTATCGGCTGACAAGCTCATGTCAGACAGCGCACCCAAAGGCATCTGGTCTGTAGCAGAATTTGTTCCCAGTGGTGAACTTATAAGAACATTCGGCACGGTTCCATTTGGCGTACCGCACTCCGATGCCAAGGCTTTTGTTGCGTTGGCTATGCTGATTCCGCCGGATCTTGCGCAGAATATGAAGTCTATTTCAAGAGGTTTTGAAGAATATCAGCAAATAAAACTACTTAAAGAACCTATTCAGATAACTTATTATATAACACTTTCAATTGTGGCATTGCTCGTATTATTTTGTGCCGTATGGTTTGGTTTCTATCTGGCAAAAACTATAAGTATTCCTATCAAAGAGCTGGCTGAAGGAACCCGGAGAGTTGCTGAAGGGGAATTGAGCTTCAGTATCGACATGGTGGCTGATGATGAAATCGGTAGCCTGGTGGAGTCCTTTAACAAAATGACGCATGATCTGCGTCAAAGCAGAGAGCAGCTGGAACTTTCCGCCCTCATGCTGCAACAACAGAATGTAGAAATTGAAAAACGACGTCAATACATGGAAATAGTTTTAAAAAATGTCTCCACAGGTGTTATAACCTTTGATGCCGATGGTTTTATTACAACAATTAATAAATCAGCTGAAAAGATGTTGAATCTCCATGCAGAGGTGGTTCTCAATAAAAGTTATAAGCATCTGCTCAACGGAAAACACCTCCACTTTGCCGGCGAAATTATGGAGAGTCTGACTAGCTCAAAAAATGATGCCGTAGAGTTCCCATTAAAATTAACAATTGAAAACCGTCCGCGTAGCTTTATGGTCCATGTGAGTGCGCTCAAAGATGACGGCGGCAATTACATGGGGGGCGTCATGGTATTTGATGATTTGACCGAGCTTGAAAAGGCCCAGCGCATGGTCGCTTGGCGTGAAGTCGCCCGCAGAATTGCCCATGAGGTCAAAAACCCTTTGACCCCCATAACCCTTTCGGCTCAACGTCTGCAGCGAAAATATTCCGATCAACAAAACGACCCGGTTTTCGAGGAATGTATCCGAATGATTATCGACCATGTCGAGTTGATTCGCAATGTGGTCAATGAGTTTTCCGCCTTTGCAAAGTTTCCCACTGCCGATCCAAAACCCTGTGAACTCCCGCCGATAATCGAAGAAACCGTAGAACTCTATAAAGAGGGGCATCCGAATATAAGGTTCGAAACCAACATCGCGGACAATTTTCCAATCCTTAACCTCGACCGCAAACAGATAAAACAAGCTATGATTAATATCATAGATAATGCCATTGCAGCCATTAAAACTGAGGGATCTATTCACATTTCGTTATCTTATGATTCGATTTTAAAATTGGCTCGGATAGAAGTTGCTGACGATGGTGCCGGAATTTCCAATGAAGACAAAACCCGACTTTTTGAACCTAATTTTTCAACCAAAAAAGCCGGTATGGGTTTAGGCTTAACAATTGTAAATACGATTGTATCCGAACATAACGGAATGGTGAGCGTTCAGGATAACCAGCCGAAAGGAGCTAAATTCGTAATGGAATTGCCGGCACAATAATTTTGGGTCCCGACTTATCCGGCACAGGAGTATAAACCTATGTTTCCATCTATTCTGATAGTTGACGATGAGCCTTCAATACTTCAATCTTTAGGCGGACTTCTCAGTGATGAAGGATTTGAGGTCATCACCGCTTCCAACGGATATGAAGCATTAAAGATAATCGATTCAGAGTCCCCGGATCTGGTTCTGCTTGATATCTGGATGCCGGGAATCGACGGTATCGAAACCCTAAAAGAGATCAAAGAAGACAATCCCTTTATTCAGGTTATTATAATAACGGGCCACGGTACGATAGAAACAGCGGTAAGGGCGACAAAATTGGGAGCTTATGACTTAATCGAAAAACCACTTTCAATTGATAAGGTTATCGTGGCCATAAACAATGCGTTGAATTTCCGACGACTCGAAGAAGAAAACAGATACTTGCGTAAAAAAACTATTGAAAAAAACTCGATTACCGGCAACTGTGCGCCCATTAAAGCCCTAAAAAAACAAATTGTAGTCGCTGCCCCTGCAGATACCTGGATTCTTGTTATCGGAGAAAATGGCACCGGTAAGGAGCTGGTGGCAAGAACGATCCACCAGCTCAGCCCCCGGGCGGACCAACCGCTTATTACTGTGAATTGCGCAGCAATTCCTGAAGAGATTATCGAAAGCGAACTGTTCGGTCACGAGAAAGGCGCAATTTCAGGCGCCGGTTCCAAGAAAAGAGGCAAATTCGAACTGGCCAACAACGGGACGATATTTCTGGATGAAATCGGTGACATGAGTTTAAGGACTCAGGCGAAGATTTTGCGCGTACTTGAGGAACAAAAGTTTCAAAGAGTCGGCGGAAGTCGAATTTTAAGTGTCGATGTGAGGGTGATTGCAGCAAGCAACAAAGACCTTAAACAGGAGATCGAGAAGGGAACTTTTAGAGAAGATCTTTACTACCGGCTGAATGTAATACCCATCGAAGTTCCCAGTTTAAGGGATCGTCGAGAAGATATTCCCCTATTGGTTGAAACCTTTTTGGAAGACTTTGCTAAGCAGGATCGACATACCAAAAAAAAGATTACGCCTGGTGCCCTTGATTTGCTGTGTCGTTATACCTGGCCGGGAAACGTCAGAGAATTGAAGAATCTCTTGGAACGTTTGGCAATCATGGTTGAAAAAGAAGTCATAGATGAATCTGATATCCCCGCTCCTTACAACCCGACGGTAACAGAAAGCAAGGGTGTCAGCAACCTCCGGTGGTTTTCGATCAACAATTTAAAGGCGGCCAGAAAGGCCTTTGAGCGAGATTATATCAAAACAAAGCTTGCAGAGCATCAAAAGAACATCGCGAAAACGGCAAAAGCCATAGGTGTGGGGCGAAGTTATTTGTACAAAAAGTTGAAAAATATGAAAATGGACTGATGAGATTGGGATTTTGCGTGTAATTGGCGGAACTTTTAGAGGCAAACTCCTGGCAACATTCCGTGGGATGACAATAAGGCCGACTGCCGACCGAGTTCGGGAAGCCATATTCAACATCCTTGCCGATCACGTCCAAGGAGCGGTCGTACTCGATTTGTTTGCCGGCACGGGCGCCTTTGGTATCGAAGCATTAAGCCGAGGGGCAAAGTATGCCGTATTTGTGGATAACAGCAAAAAAGCAATTGCTACCATAAAAAAAAACATCAGATCGTGTGCCCTCGAGCAAAGCACCGCAATTATTAAATGGGACATTTTAAAGAGTCTCAATTGTATCAAATCATTCGATCCGGCCTTTGATCTTGTTTTTTTGGATCCCCCATATAAAAAAGATTGCATTAAGCCGGCGTTGATCAATCTTTCTCAGAACGCCACTATGGTGAAAGGAGCCTGTGTCGTCATTGAGCATTCTTTTTTTGAACCCATCCCAACAGAAATATCGGTATTCGTTATCACGAATGAGAGAAGATACGCGCATACGTTGGTTTCATTTTTAAAATATAAACCATAATTTATTTGGCAACTAAATGAGGAGTCAGGGTGTTTTTTTCTCGGCAAGATGATCGCCCCGGTGCTTCTAAGGGGCAGAGGGCTATTGCCGCCGAGAAAGGAAAAACAGGCCGTCGGTTCTTGTTGAAGTGAAAGTTTTAAATAGCCAGCAGTAAAATGCAAGGCAGTTGCCGCTGTCAACCTTGACAGGTAACAACCCGGCATCTTGCCGTGAAAAAAACACCCCGACCCCTGAACTAAATTGAATCAAATTTCGATCTGAAAAAAGGGGCGATTGGAGCTATGCAAAAAGTTGCTATCTATCCGGGATCATTTGATCCCGTCACAAACGGACATCTGGATATTATTGAGCGAGGTCTAAATATCTTTGATAAGCTCATAGTCGCTATTATGCACAATCCTGTTAAAGAATATTTATTTACAGTCGAAGAACGGTTTGACATGCTTTCCACGACCCTGAAAAAATTCAAAACCGTCGAAATTGACACTTTCGACGGTCTTTTGGTGGATTACGCGGCCAAGCGGAAGGCTCAGGCCATTTTGCGGGGAATGCGCGCAGTATCCGATTTCGAATATGAGTTTCAGATGGCACTGATGAATCGCCGGTTAAATCGGGAAATTCAGACCGTATTTCTGATGACCGGCCTCCGATGGATTTTTACATCTTCATCAATAATAAAAGAAGCCGCGCAGTTTGGCGGCAACATAGAGGGTATGGTATCGCCTTTCGTATATCAGAAAATAAAAGAAAAATTCGGACGAAAAGACTAAACGCTTAAAATAATGGACTTATGGCAACTCTATATCTTTTGTAAAGTTGTTGAACATAAAAGTTTTTCCAAGGCAGGAAAGATTGTCCAACTCTCGCAACCAACCATCAGCAGTCATATTAAAGATTTAGAAAACCATTTCGGATGCCGCTTACTTGATCGTCTCTCCCGTGAAGCCCTTCCCACAAAAGCAGGGGAGCTTTTGTATCAATATGCTCGCAGATTTATTGCGCTACGGGATGAGACCGAGATGGCCTTGAATGAATTTAAGGGCAAAATTAAAGGGAGATTGGCAGTCGGCGGCAGCACAATTCCCGGCGGATATATTTTGCCGCAGATTGTAGGAGCTTTTACGAAACGCTACCCGGATGTCTCAGCGCATTTATACATAGGAGACACCCGGAAAATAATCAACGACACTCTCGCTGGGAAGTGTGAACTCGGTATTGTAGGAGCTGCAGCAAAAGATAAAAGAGTGCGCCAGGAAAAACTCATTGAAGATGAAATGCAGCTGGTTATACCTGCCTCTCACAAATGGGCTAAGAAAAAAAGTCTCAGTTTGAAAATGCTGCTGACCGAACCGTTTATCATTCGAGAGAACGGATCAGGAACCTTAAAATCGATTCAGGCCAATTTAAACAAAATCGGATACAGAATCGAGGATTTTAATGTTGTTGCAGTGATGGGAAGTACCGAGGCAGTTATCCAGGCAATCAAGAGCAAGGTAGGGGTTTCGATTGTTTCTACTGTAGCGATATCAGAAGAACTACAAACGGGGAAGTTAAAAGTCTTGAACATTAAAGGGCTGGATCTTAAACGGAGTTTCTACCTGACCCAGCATCGGCATCGCAGCCTGTCTCCTCTTGGCCAAGCGTTTATTAAATTTCTGCACAAAGAATTGGATTCTCAATACCCTTCCTGATATTTAAAGTGATTCTCAAAGAAAAGCCAATTTCTATAAGCTTAACAGAAGGGTGATTTTTAGCCGACAGGATTAAAAGAAGTATTTAAAAACTACAAACCCTGCAATCAGTAATACCGTAAAAGCAATGGCCAGCAAATCGAAATACCTGTCTATAAATGCCTTTATCCGGGGGCCGAAAATATAAATAAGACCGCCGACCAAAAAAAATCTTGCGGAGCGGGAGACAAGGGAAGCAAAAATAAATACCGAGAAATTGATTTTAAATGCGCCGGCTGAAATGGTAAATACTTTGTATGGTATCGGTGTAAATCCGGCGATTCCAATGGCCCAGGCATCGTAAGTCATGTACAGTCTGGCAATATGTTCCACTTTTGCATCGAGACCGTAAAAAGCGATGATTTTTTCCCCCACACTGGCCATAAACTGCCAGCCGATAAAATAGCCAAAGCACCCGCCAACCACCGAACCCACTGAACAAAGCAATGCATATTTGAAGGATTTTTTTGGGATCGCAACGGCAAGCGCTATCAGCAGGACATCGGGCGGTATTGGAAAGAAAGAAGATTCGCTGAAGGCCAGCAGAAACAATGCCCAGGTACCATAGGGTGTTGCCGCCCAGTGCAGCACCCAATCGTAAAGACGTCTCAGCATTTATTTTTCACTCCATCCATACTTACCCACCAGTTTGACAAACCGGCATCCGCCCAAATTGGTTTTGTGAATACCGTATTCGTCTTTGTATAGTTTGATCAAATCTTGAGAATGCTGATCACCCACAGGGACCACCATCCTTCCGCCAACTGCCAGCTGATTTACCAGCGGGCTGGGTATTTCTGGGGTGCCGGCTGTAACGATCATGGCATCAAACGGACTTTCGTCAATCCAACCGGTCGTTCCGTCCGAATAACGGGTAACGATATTATGGTATTGTAATTCATCAAAAAGACGGCGGGCATTTACAAAAAGCAAATGAATCCTCTCAATGGTATATACCCGAAATGCAATTTGGGCGATTACAGCGGCTTGGTATCCTGAGCCGGTGCCAATTTCTAATACACGGTCTTCTTCAGAAAGTTGCAATGCCTGAGTCATTTCAGCCACAATATACGGTTGAGATATGGTCTGTTGCTCTCCAATAGGGAGGGGAAAGTCACCATAGGCTTGATCCCTTAAGGCTTCACTGACGAAAAGATGCCTGGGAATCTTCCTAAGGGCTGCCAGAACTTTTTGGTCTGTTATCCCGCGAGCTTCGATTTGGGTTTTAACCATCTCTTCGCGCTGACGGATATATTTCATGGACTCTTTCACCATGGTCGATTTTTCTATCAAATTAGAGGGGTTAGGTCAAGAATATGCTGGTATGCTTTTGCCGGCTCCGGCCAGGGCCGGCTTAAATGGAATGGTATATGTGAACCGGCATCCAAATGCGATAGGTTTAAGTGTGATAGGACCCGGGTTTATATCTTATAAATGATGCGTTTTTCGGTTATGATAATATCCACATATTTGTCATGAGTTTCAGTGGGCACCTGGGGCAGGATCTGGCAGTCAAATGCAAGAGATACCTTTCTGGTGGTGACCGGCAGATTTGGAATCAGCCTGTCATAATATCCATCACCGGACCCTATTCTTCCACCCTTTTCATCAAACGCCAGCCCCGGAATAATTGCGATATCGATACATTCGATTGGAACGGTCTTGCATCGATCAATATCCGGCGTCATGATGCCATTCGGACCGCGCTTCAAATCTGTGTCGAGGTCATCAATTTTCATTAATTTAAATGCTTTCTCATGAGAATTTATCAATGGCAGAACAAGTATCTTGTTATACTCAAAGCAACGTTTCAATATGTTGTCCGTGCGAACTTCACTGTACTGGCTAATATAGAGTAGGGCAATTTTAGCTTCCAGAAAATTTGCAAATTCAAAAAGTCGGTTTTCAATTTCTTTGTTTTTTTGATTGATTTCCTTATCAGATAAATTATGCCACATCTTGGCAATATCATTTCGTATATCTTCTTTAGTTTTTTGGATCTCCTCCATAACTTATCCCCCAGCCAATCAGTATTAATACCCTTGCTAGTATAAAATTCATTGATGGATGTCAACTTGCAATAATCATTGACTAAATTGCGGGCCCATGGTAAAAAACCCGCTGTTTTACAGAATATAAGTGGAATTAATATGCTATTTTTTTACAGCTGCCGCCCGACGCTAACGCAGCCAGCCTGGAGCCACTTCTGTGTTTCTTTTCAAACGGCTTTGAGAAAATATCTAAAACCCAATAAATATAGGAATTGATATGCTGGAAATCAAGTTTGTGAGAGAGAATTTATCAGCAATCCAACAAGCACTTTCTGCGCGAGGTGTTGCAGCCGACATCGGTACTTTCAAACAATTCGATACGCAGCGCAGGAAAATTCTGCGTGAAATTGAAAATCTCAGACATCGCAGGAATGTCGTTTCCGAGCAGATTGCGGAAATGAAAAAGAGGGGAGAAGATACCGATACGCTTGTGATTGAAATGCGTGACGTAGCCGGCCATATCAAAGAACTCGACAAATCGTTGGCGGAGCTTGATGGCAAGGTAAAAGAATTTCTTTTAGGGATACCCAATATTCCCCATTCATCCGTAGTGTTAGGAAAGGACAGCGCCGATAATCCGATCTTAAAACAGGTGGGCGAGCCACCCAAATTTGAGTTCGAACCACAGCCGCACTGGACGTTGGGCCAGACTCTGGGAATACTTGATTTTGAAAGAGCGGCGAAAATTACGGGGGCACGGTTTCCGCTTTATATTGGAAATGGTTCAAAATTGGAGCGGGCGCTAATTAATTTTATGCTCGATATCCATACAAATGATCACGGATATGTCGAAATACTTCCCCCTTTTATCGTTAACCGGCAAAGCCTAACCCATACCGGCCAGCTTCCGAAATTCGAAGAGGACCTGTTTAAACTCGAAGCGTGGGATTATTTCCTGGTGCCGACGGCTGAAGTTCCGGTTACCAACATCCATCAAGGGGAGATATTGGAAGAAGAAGCGCTGCCCATCTTTTATACGGCTTATACACCCTGTTTTCGATCGGAAGCCGGCTCTTATGGCAAGGATACCCGTGGGTTGATTCGCCAGCATCAATTCAACAAGGTAGAACTGGTCAAATTCAGCCTACCGGAAACCTCTTACGATGAACTCGAAACATTGTTGAGTGATGCTGAAGACATTTTAAAACGCCTGGAACTTCCCTATCAGGTTGTTGATCTTTGTACCGGTGACTTGGGATTTTCGGCTGCCAAGACCTATGATATAGAGGTTTGGATGCCGGCACAGGGTGTTTATCGAGAAATAAGCTCCTGCAGTAATTTTGAGAGCTTCCAGGCCAGGCGGGCCAATATTCGATTTAGACGCAAAGGGAAAAAGGGTACCGAATTGGTTCATACCTTAAATGGATCAGGTCTTGCCGTGGGGCGAACAGTCGCGGCCATATTGGAAAATTACCAACAAGCTGATGGGTCCGTGATCATCCCGGATGCACTGCGACCCTTTTTGGGTAATTTAGAAAGAATTAAGCCATGAAACCAAAGGATTTTCCCAAAGATATTCAACCTTACATTATTCCCCAGCCATCGGGTGAGCTCATTTATCGCTGTTTAGGCTGTGGTAATGATTTCGATATCCAAAGTTTGTTGTACACCTGCCCGGATTGTAGACAGGTGCTTTTAATTTACGATCGGTCATTCAGCCGGTTACAGAAAATCCCCGGGAAAATCTGGCATCGTATTTTTGATTATCGTAAGATGCTTAGTTTATCGGCGCTCAAGGGTATCTATCGCTATCACGAATTCGTCGGTTCTGTCATGCCGCTGGCGTCTATCATATATCTGGGTGAGGCCCACACGCCGATGATCGAAGCAAATTCTCGGCTGCAGGAAGCGGCCGGAATCAGATTCTTTTTTAAAAATGAGGGTCAAAACCCGAGTGCTTCCTTTAAAGATCGGGGGATGGCCAGCGCTTTAAGCTACATCAACTTCTTGGTCCAACAGGGCCTGGTTACCGAAGTTTTGGCTGTTTGTGCCTCAACCGGTGATACCTCTGCCGCCGCCGCCCTCTATGCTGCCTATCTCAATCCGCATGTCAAATCGGCTGTGCTGCTGCCCCACAAGAAGGTTACCCCGCAGCAGCTTTCCCAACCCTTGGGAAACGGTGCCGCTGTCTTTGAGATCCCGGGTGTATTTGATGACTGTATGAAGGTCGTCGAACATCTTTCGGAACACTACAATGTTGCTTTACTTAATTCCAAAAATGCCTGGCGCATTCTGGGGCAAGAATCCTATTCCTATGAAATTTCGCAGGATTTCGAATTTGATTTAAGCGATAAAGTCGTGGTGGTGCCCATCGGAAATGCCGGGAATATTACCGCGATCATGAACGGGTTTTTAAAATTTTACGATGCGGGTATTATTAATAATTTACCGAAGATCCTGGGCGTACAATCCCGCCATGCCAATCCGGTGTATCGCTATTACTCGGAACCGAATGCTGCTCAAAGAAAATTTGTCCCGATGACCGTAAAACCGAGTGTGGCCCAGGCCGCCATGATCGGAAATCCCGTATCCATGCCCCGGGTGATTCATCTGGTCGATCTTTATAACCGCTTGGCCGGCATACAGAAGGTATTTTTTTGCGAGGTGTCAGAGCAGGAGATTATGGACTGGGAGCTTTTGGCCAACCGCAACGGGCACATCGCCTGTACCCATGGCGGTGAATCTTTGGCCGGTCTTGTCGCCGCAAAAAAACAGGGCCTGATCGCAGACCATGAGAGTGCTGTGGTTGATTCCACGGCCCATGCTCTCAAGTTTTCGGGATTCCAGCAGATGTATTTCGATAGGCAGTTTCCGGCAGATTACCGAATCAGGCCCGATCCGAGCCTTATCAATGCGCCGGTTCTGGTGCGACCCGGAGATCTTGAAAAGATCCCGGCCCCCGGGAAACCGCTGGTCGGAGGTGAATTAAAGCAATTTGTTGAGCGTGTATCCGCAGAGATTGCCCAAATTTTGGAACTGAATGGATCTAAATATACCGGAAGGTAATCACTACAGCGGTTTCATAGCAAAAAATTTATACTGCATCAGGATGCACAGTATCGAGGTGAAATGGTATGAACAAAAAATCACTCGTTTGGATGGCAATCGCGGTTTTGCTGTTGGGTTTGGCAGCCTGTGCCGGAAGTAAAGAATTAAAAAAACAGCAGGCCAAGGCCGCCAGGGAGGTTGGCGAAGCATATCTGCGGCAGGGAAATTATACGGCAGCCCTCAGAGAGCTTTTCAAAGCTGAAAAGCTTTATCCCAAAGATCACATCCTGCAATATGATCTTGGGATCGTTTACCAGAAAAAGGGTAGGATTGACCTTGCCATCAAACACTTCAAAAAAGCCATCGATTTAAAGCCTGATTTTGCGGCCGCCGTCAACAACCTCGGCACCGCCTATTATGACAAAGGGGAATGGGATGCGTCCATAGCCTGCTTCAAAAAGGTGTCTGAAGATCTTATTTATGCAACTCCCCATTTTGCTTACTATAACCTTGGCAAAGCGTATTTTATGAAAAAAGAATATGCCCTCGCGGAGAAATATTTTCTCAAAGCCTTGGAAACAGAATCCCGTTTTGTCGAGCCATTGGTGGAGCTTGGCCGGACCTATATGGCGGTTGGCCGCGATTCAGAGGCGATTGCAGCCTTAAAAAGCGCTGTGGATCAATACCCCGAGTTTGCCAGAGCCTATTTCTATCTGGCTGAAGTTCGGCGGATGTCAGGAGATTACCGAAAGGCCCTTGAAGCTTATAACAAAGTGATTGAGCTGGTGCCGAATGAACCCCTTGCCAGAGAGGCCCAAAAAAGGAAAATGAATTTAAGGTAAGCCGAATCGGCAATGATTCGGCATCTTGTGACAAAAAAATACCCCTCACCCGGACCGCCCTATTCCGTTGCTTATCGGAATATTATTTTGAAAATCACTATAAGTGCAATATTTAATCGAAACATTTTTTGGCGATTACTTTAGAGGGATGGAAGGAAAAATCTGAGGCAGAGAACAGCAGGCCCGCTTGCGCCTGAGCACACAATGCGGGCCTGCTGTTTTAGGACACTCTGCGTTGTTCCAGCTGAACAATTCGGGGGGTGATAAAGATCAGGAGCTCGCGGCTGTCTTCGCTTTCGATTTGTGTTTTGAAAAGCCAGCCGAGCAGTGGGATTTTATGTAACCCGGGCCAGCCGGCTGTTGAGTCCTGGAGCGTGGTTTTTATAATACCGCCGATGACAATCGTATCCCCGTCGTTGACCAAAAGCTCTGTCTGAGCTTCGTTGGTCGACAGCGAGGGTACTCCTGCAGTAATGGTGGCGATATCATTTTTGGTGATAAATATTTTCATCAGGATACGGTCATCCGGCGTGACGATCGGAGTGACTTCCAGCAGCAGATCGATGTCTTTAAACTTAACAGTTGCATTACCGGATGCGTCTCTTTCCAAGAACGGAAACTCCACCCCTTGCTTGATTCTGGCTTTCTTGTTGTCCAGGGTGACAATCTTGGGAGCCGAAATCACTTTGCCTTCTTTATTGGTTTCAACCGCGTTCAGCTGTGCATCCAGTACCGCGTTTGCCCCCGTCAAAAGAAATCCAATGGATGATGTGGCCCCCTCGGCGGGAAAGTTCATGGCCACGGTACCATCCAAGGTCGTAACACCAGGGAGGGTAGGAAAGACATTAAGGTTCCAATCAATGCCGAGTTCGGTGGAAAATTCATTAGTGATTTCAACTATTTTGGCTTCAATAATGACCTGAGGGGTTACCGTGTCGATTCTGGCAACCACCTCTTTGATCATCTCGATTTTGTCGGCCACATCCGTTACGATCAGCTGATTGTTGCGGCCATCTACGCTGATGTTGCCGCGCTGGGCAGTGAGCAGTTTTTGTATATGGGGCAGGACCTCGGATTTGGCATCGGAGTAGTTGACGGATATATATTCAGTTACCAACGGTTCCAGAGCTTCTACCTGCTTCTGGGATTTTTGTTCCGCAGCCAGCCGGTCCTGTCTGGCTTTCTCTTCGGACGTAAGCGTCGACAGGGTGGCGATACGGATGATGTCTCCCTCCTGAGTCATTCCCAGACCGTTCATCTTCAGAACCAGGTCCAGCACCTGATCCCATGGTACCGGTTTTTCCAGCGTCATGGTAACATTACCGGTAACATTTTTGTCGATGGCGAAATTTTTGCCGCTTATTTCCCTGAGGATACGGAACACGTTTTTGATGTCGGTTTCAAAAAAATCAAGCGCGATCTTTTCACCGCTATATCCCGGCGTGGCCCTGCGCCCTGCCATGATGGTTTCGGTGCGGGGAGGTTTTGCCATTGTGACTTCCGGCGGTTTTTTAACCTCAATTGCAGGCGGTAGGGCTTCTACAGGCTCGGGCGCGGCTAGTTCCGTGACTTTTGGTGGGGTGACCGGTTCAAGGATTTTGGGCGGCTTTGTTTCAACGCTTTTTTCCGGCGCTTTCGTTTCCGATTCGACATCCGTCTGGGCCAGGACTTTCTTCCATGATGGCAGATCGGCCTGTTCCAGCGGTTTGGGCGGAATGGCAGAGGCTTCAAAATGGATCAACAACAGGTCATCTTTCCGTTCCAGAGTGTGAGGTACAGCTTCCCGGAGCTCAATGGCCACGATGGTCGTCGTTTCCATGGGCGGTTTATGGATCGGCGTTATGCGATCCACCGCACTTTCAAACCGCGTGGTGATCAAGGGCCGCTGACGGTATTTGGGAAGCTTGGTATCAAGCAGTTTGAGTTGTAGTAAACGGTCGTTTTTTTGGGTAAGATCGTACTGAACCGGCCTTGTCGTACCGATAATAATCGTTGATTTTCCGGCCTCCTCACTTCGAAAATCTATCCGATTCACCCAAGCCGGCTTCGCGGATAGCGGCTGTTCGACCTTTTCTGTTTCCATGGCCACCGGCGTCGGAACTTCGGTCGCTTTAACCGCAGGGGCGGGTTTTTGGCGGGGAGCAGTCGACGGCGGCCGGCTGGTGGTGGTAGTCGAAGGGGGTCTATCATGGTCTTTACCTACACTAATTACCAGGCCATCCGGAGTCGGATAGGCAGAAAACGACTCAAAGTAGGTTTTTTTAGTGTCCAATACCAGGCGCACCTTGTCCTTATACCCGAAGTGACGCACCCTGCTAACCCATGGCGTATTGACCGGCACGATTTGCTGTTTTTGGTAAGGGCTTGAGATATTAAACAGATCAAAAACAATCCGGGCCGGAGAGTCAATCGTAAAGGTGTTGTAATCCGTGATCGTTCCGTTGGCAAAGATGTTAACTTTTATTTTTTCTTCGAATTTTACCACAAAAACCGATTCAATCCGATTGGCGGCATCCTGGCTCCTTTCTTCAGGTTGCGAGCTGAGCCCGATTTCGGTTGCTTCCTTTTTGACATCGACCACATCAGCCGATGCGGAGAGTTGATATGGTTTGGCAAAGGAAATTGTAATCCCGGTTTCATAAGGTGTGACTTCGTATGGCATATCCTTTTTTAAGGAGACAAAAATTCTGGTAGTCTTTTCCTCGTCAATCATTTGCGAGGTTTCAATCAAACCGATGATATCGCTGACGGGAGAATATTCTGCGTCGATGGTTCCATCGAGAACCGTATCCGGAAAATAAAACAAGATACCCAGGGGCAGATTCTGTTTTACGGAGGTATAGGTCAGCTGGCGATTGCCCTTAATGTTGAGTGTAAATGCGTCAGGATCATCCGCGGTGGTAATGTCGGTGATAAGCCTGGTTCCGGCCGGAACTCCGGTTTCCAGCGTGTCCGATGGGGCAACCTGTTTGGAAGCGCATCCTGCCAGAATGGTCACCAGGGCAATCATGCTTATCAGCATTGCCATGTGATTACCTGATTTTTGAGCGAAAATTATCATAATATTATTCTCCGGGTGGTTTCGGAAGTCGTATCTCTTTCTTACGGGTAGTCACCTTACCCAGAACATCCTCTACCTCTTCCTCAATGATTACATTATCCTTTTGTATTTCAACAACCTTTCCAGAGTTAAGCCCGATATAAGTGCCCTTTTTGATGATATACCCCTTGCCGGAAGCTTCTTGAACAAGCGCTTTGTTTCCACTGGATGCAAGTACAATTCCGACCAGTTTCAGCTGGCTGATGTCTATCTTCTCAAGCGGCGTTCGCGGTGTCCGTTTCTTAATTTTTTTTGCAGCCTGCGTGACCGCAGGTTTTTCTTTAAATAACGGTTCGAAGGGGTCAATTTTACCCATAGGATTGTATGGTGTTGGTGCCTTGTCGGTTTCCAAAATTTTTACGGTTTTGGTGCTTGCAACCGTGGGTTGAACATCTGTCGCTTTCTTTTTGGTTTTTGCAACAAGCTTTGGAGAGGGTGCGGCTATTTTCTGTGTTTTAGAGGGTGTGTCGGATTGCACTGGCGGTGCCGGGCTTTTTTCAGCGATTTGTTTTTGAGTTTCCCGGACGCTGGGGGTTTTTGAGGTATCTGATTTTGGTCCAAAATCCGCAATTGCGGTCTTTGGCGGCGCAACTTTAGTCTTTACGGCGTCCGGAGAACTTTTGCCTTTTACAGCCAGCATAGACCGCGGGGTTTTGGAAACGGCGGATTTCGGCCGGAAGCTCGCTTTTGGCCGGGTGGATTGAACTGCTTTGGTTTTTGGCGACCGTTTGACCGGGCGTGCCTTTGCAATAATTTTTTTACGCACTACTTGGGGTTTGGATGGCTCAGTTTTATTTTCACATCCCAAAAAAAGGAAAATCAAACAGATGAGGCAGACCTGGCTGCGGAATATAACGAGATGTTTGTACATGATTTTTGACCGGTTCGCTTCCCTGCAAGCCCCGCCTTTTAGGGCGGGGTTAAGGGAAGCTATCTGAAATAGATAGTTTCCTTTCCGGGAAGCGCCCCCTTCAGGGCGGGCAGCTTCAAATTTTAGGTTACTTTTTCCGTTTGGATTTTCTTGTTTTCTTTTTTGATTTTTTCTTTTGTGCTGGTTTGTCAATAAATTTGTATGTAACAGCAGTGCACTGTGTACTGAGAGTTTCGTCGCCTTTTGCCGGTTTCATCACTATGTTTTTGATATTAACAACCCGTGGTAATCTGGCCACCTTGTCGAAAAAAAGCGCAACGTTGTGATATTTTCCATTTACTCTCATCGCAACCGGAATTTCGGCGTAAAAGTCTCTTGCTATTTCTCCTTTCGGTTGAAATAACAGGAATTCAAGACCAGAATCGCGTCCGGACAATGAGACACTTGAAAGCAAAGAGGGTATCTCTTCTTTTTCTGGCAGCGACTTCATAACAACCTTGAACTTATCTTCGGCCTCCTTTATTTTGCTTTTGAATTTTTTAAGGTCCTTGGCATTTTTCTTGGCGATTTTGAGCTCTTTTTGCAGCTTTTCAAGACTATCATTCAGTTTGTTAATTTCTTTAAATTTTGGATAGTACAAAAAATAGACGAAAGCACTGATAAAAATCAGGAAAATCCCGCAGGATATGAGAACTCTTTGCAGCTGAGAAAGTTGCGAGATTTTTTCAAAAAAAGGCTCAATAGATGCCAGGGAGAAGTCAGGTTTTTTCATGTTTTATTATCTTTTTTTCTTTTTTTTAGATTTACCGTTTTTCTTTTGGGTCTCTTTTTTAGGCGTTGGTTTGGCACACACGATTTGGAAATTCTTCAGGTTTGAACCCTTAATCATCTTTTTTTGTATTTTATTGAGTTTGACCGAGGCAAATAGCCCGGTGCTTTCAAGTCGAGTCATGAAATCCGCCACAGTTTTGTTATCTAAAGCAATGCCGTCAATATTGACCTGTTTCTCTTTGGTTTCCAGCTTGGTGAACCACATTCGTTTGGCGATCACTTTTTTTGTCATGGTATCCAGAAGGTCAACCGGTTCAAAACGGTTTTTCTCCAGCATCTTAATAACATCTGTTTTTTTCTTGAGAATCGCCAGCTTTTTTTTGATTTCTTCAATCTCTTGAGTAATCTTTTTGTATTTTATAACTTCTTTTTGAGTGTGATCCACCGAGTCCTTGAGCTTAGTGATCCTGCCGCCCAGGCTGATATTGTAATAAAACAGGACGACAATGACAAAGAAAAATGACAAGAAAAAAATCGAGACCTGACGGCGAATATTTTCTTTTTTGCGTGCTGCCCGAAATGGCAGTAAGTTTATTCGTATCATTTATCGTCTATTTTTCTTATGGCCAGGCCCATGCTGATAGCCGCCTGGGTTGAAATTTGTTCGATATAAGAAGCATCTAGTTTATCGTCGATTGAAAAGTTTTCAAAAGGATTGATTGTTTCCACATCGGCCGATGCTTCAACCGTGAGCAGTTGGCGGAACTCAGAGATGTTGCCTCCCCCGCCGCTGAGGACGATTCGTTTAATTTGATCATCCGGGTAAGTAGAATAAAAGAAATCGAGCGCGCGTCGTATTTCGGTGCACCAATCTGTCACAACTGATGAAACGATTTCTTTTAAATCATCCTGGGATACTTTGTCCGTGCGCCCGCCGAGTTTGATATCTTCGGCCTCCTCAAATGGACAATTAATAAGGGACATTATCTTTTGATTAATCTGCCCGCATCCTAGAGAAACGTCCCGCATAAAAACGGAGTTATTTCCTTTCAGGATGTTCAATGATGTTTTGCTGGCTCCGATGTCTATTAGGGCTACATTCTCTTCTTTAGTTTCATAGTTGATTTCAAAAATATTTTGGAGGGCAAAAGCTTCAACATCAATGATGCAAGGATTAAGGCCGGCTAAATTGACGAGATTGATATAATCGTTAACCATTTCCTTTTTTGCGGCCACCAAAAAGACATTCATTTGATTGGGATTGTTTTCGTTGGGTCCAAGGATTTGAAAGTCAAGGTTAACATCGCTAATGTCAAACGGAATATACTGTTCGGCCTCAAAATGGATGGTTTCCTGGAGTTGGTCTTCAGCCATGGTTTGGACGTTGATTTTTTTCACAATTACCGAATAACCCCCAATGGATATGGCCACGTTTTGCTCTTTAATGTTGTAGGATTTAAAAACCTCACGGATGGCTTCGGCGACTGCTTCCGGGTCGTTGATGGTGCCATCTTCGATTAAGCCCGGAGAGATATCAGTCATACCGAATTTCTTCAGGTTGTGACCTTTTGAGGTTTGCACGATTTCAGCAGCTTTAATGGTCCGAGAACCAATGTCAAGGCCCACAAGATGATCTTTTTTTCCAAATAACATGGGACACGCTTAATCCTTAAATATTTTATGTTTTTCAGAAATTTCCAGTCCCAAGGCTAAAATAATTTTGCGTTTTGTTTCCATACGGCACGGCAAGCCTTTTTCGATTCGAGAAATCGTAATGGGTGAAACCCTCGCCGCTCTTGCAAGTTCGGCCTTGCTCATCAGGAGGGATTCTCTGGTTTTCTTCAAGTGGTTGTCACTCATACATCCAAACTTCTAAAAGCAGACGTTGGAAATGATAGATATAGAATAAAAATAGATGAGTATCGGGGCCAAAACTATTATGTAATTTATCTCATAATGTTATCAATAAGTCAAGATAATTATATATAAATTATATATAATTATAGCTAGTTACACTATATGATGGTATTTTTTTTACAAGATTACTACATATTGTGGCTTGTAAAATGAACGACCGTCAATAATTAAAGCTTGCGGGCGGTCAGCACCCGAATAGCTGCTGCGGTCAATCTCCTTTTTCTTGTTTTGTAGAGGTTTTCTTAAATCGGATTATCATTGCTTTTGATCGGGTTGAGCGGTTTTTATTCGTAATGGAAAACCTGGTTTTTGGGACCAGGTTAGCGGTGTCGACCGGTTGGCTTCCCTGCGAGCCCAGCAGGGTGGGGGCAAGGGAAGAGCTATCTCAGAGATCGCGGCAATTTTTGATTAATTGTATTTTAACGAATAAAATGATAACTGTCAAAATATGAATACCAGATCCAATTCGGAAAAAGCCAAGCCGTTTCGACTGGTCAAATATTTTAGTATCGCCGGTTTAATTGTCATTTTTATAGGTACCATCGTCCTTTCTATGCTCAACATTCACTGGGCCAGAGCCATGCAGCGCAAACAAAGCGAGGATTACGCCCTGTTGCTGGTAGAGAACCTTAATCATCAGATTTTTTTGCAATTTGTTCTTCCGGTAATGTTAAAGTACGGAAAGATTCAGACAGGGAACAGAGAACAGTTCGAACGCCTGGATAAGGTTGTGAGAAGCACGCTGCATAGCTTCAAAGTAGAAAAAGTCAATATATATAGCATGGATGACACGGTTTCCTATAGTTTCGATCAGGAGTTGGTTGGCGCAGAGGATCTGGGCGGGACCGGCTATTTCAGAGCTAGAGACGGACAGACGGTATTTCGGCAGATCCAAAGAGGCAATTTTTTAGAGATTCTGCTGGGAATTCCAAAAGAAATCAAAATCACTATTTTCGCACCCCTGCGTGCCGAAAGACCCCTCTCACATATTTCGGGACCGGTACTTGGTGTGATCGAGATTGTTCAGGACCTTTCCGAAGACTATAAGACGATTTTTAATTTTCAAATTTTTGTTATCATCACCAGCGCCGCCGTCATGAGTATTTTATCGATGGTGCTTATCCTAGTGGTAAAAAGAGGTGAAGGCATCATTGAAAAAAGAGCCAGGGAAAGACTTCGATTAAAGGAGCAGTTAAGCCATGCAGAACATCTGAGCACCTTGGGCGAGATGGTTGCCGGAATTTCTCATGAGATCCGCAATCCGTTGGGAATTATAAGGAGCTCTGCTGAATTACTGAAGAAAAAGGTGTTCACCATTGATCCTTCAAATAAGATCCCAAATATCATTATCGAAGAAGCCAGCCGACTAAATAATATCATTACAGATTTTTTGAATTATGCCAAACCCAAAAGCCCTAACTTCATGCCGTGTCGGGTCGAAGAAGTTTTGGAAAAGAACATAACTTACCTCTCGTCACAAATTAAAGAGCAAGGTTACAGTATCCATAAGCACTATCCAAGCAACCTCCCGGAGATCATGGCGGATTCGGCTATGCTTTATCAGGCTTTCCTGAACATTTTGATAAATGCCCAGCAGTCAATGCAGGATGGCGGTACGATTAATGTTGAAATCAGCTCAAATGATTCGTTGGTGTCAATCTTGTTCCAAGATGAAGGTGACGGCATTCCAGAATATTTGGTGGAAAAAATATGGGACCCTTTTTTGACTACCAAAGAAAAGGGAACCGGGTTGGGTTTGGGTATCGTGAAAAACATTATTGAGTCGCATGGAGGCACTATAAAAATTGAAAATAGATCCGCCGGTGGGGCTCAGGTCACGGTAGCATTACCTGTAAAGCAGGGAGATTAGTCATGGAGACTATCCTGATTGTCGATGATGAGAAGAATTATCCACTTATACTGGGCGCTGTTTTAGAGGAAGAAGGATTTGAAATCCTAACCGCCAACAGCGGTCATGAGGCGCTTGAAATACTGGAGTCCTCTGATGTGGACCTGGTTCTCACGGATATGAAAATGCCTTCGATGGATGGCATCGTACTGCTAGAAAAAATAAAAGCGATTGATCCCGACCTTCCCGTTATCATGATGACCGCCTATGGCACAGTTGATAAAGCGGTGGAGGCCATGCAAAAAGGCGCATACAGTTACATACTCAAGCCATTCGATAACGAACGGTTGACCATTTATGTAAACAAAGCTATTTCCATGTTCCGGGTGGTTAAGGAGAACAGACAGCTTCGTAATGCGGTTAGATCCCATTTCAGCTTTGGGAATATTATCGGTAAAAGCAAAGTTATGCAAAATGTATATGAGACGATTCGTAAGGTTGCCCCCACTATTGCCACTGTGCTGATTGATGGTGAAAGTGGCACGGGTAAAGAACTTGTGGCAAAATCAATTCATTTTAACAGCCCGCGACGAGAAAAGCCTTTCGTTGCGGTGAACTGCTCTGCCCTTGCTGAAAATCTTCTGGAAAGCGAACTTTTTGGTCATGAGAAGGGTGCATTTACGGGTGCCATAGCCTTGAAAAAGGGCCGCTTTGAATTGGCTGACGGCGGAACGCTTTTTCTCGATGAAATTGGTGACCTCTCATCAGGTTTGCAGGTAAAGCTTTTGCGCGTTTTACAGGAAAAAATTTTTGAAAGAGTCGGTGGGATTAAACCGATCTCAGTAAATATAAGAATCATTGCAGCGACAAACAAAGATTTGAAACAAGAGATGAAGATCGGACGATTCCGAGAAGATCTATATTACCGATTAAATGTAGTACACATTGTTCTACCACCCTTGAAACAACGCACGGAGGATATTCACCTCCTGGTGAGACATTTTATTAAAAAGTACACTGAAGAACGCAAAGCAGATACACCGGTAACCGATGTTGATCAGGAGGTTGAACGTATTTTTTACGATTACAGCTGGCCTGGAAATGTGCGTGAGCTCGAGAATGTTATAGAACGGGCTATGATTTTGAGCCCTGGAGAAAAAATAACGGTTTCAGATCTTCCATCAGATTTCAGGGCCGGTTTGAATAACACGTTGCAATTGGAAGGACTATCCCCGGATGCCAAATTGTATGAAACTTTAGCTATGGTTGAAAAAGCGATGATTGAGAGAGCGCTCAGGATTTCGAACCATGTTCAATCTCATGCTGCGGAGCTGCTCGGAATTGGGAAGAGTGGGTTGAATCAAAAAATAAGAAAGTTTAACTTGGATATTAGTTCAAAACATTGAACGTATGCTAATATGATAAATATTAGTAGGTTAGATTTTTTACCAAAAAACGGGATTCCGTCTCGTTCAATCTTTTTTGGCAAGAATTTTGCGTTGTATTTATCGCAGTCTGAAAAATATCATCTGTTATCCTCCGTTTGGGCCGATCGATTATTTTCGATCGGCTTTTTTTTGTGTGCCCCGACCGTTGAACTATTTTGTCGATAATAGGAAACAAATTGGTGAATTGAAAGGTTTAGCTGCCAAGTTTTTCTTTTACCAGCTCAATATAGATGGAGTCGAATTGATCGGTAAGCAATTGTCTATATGCAGCAATGCTTTTATCCCGATCTCCTTTGGCGGCGTATAGTCTTCCAAGGTTAAATAGCGCTTGGCCTTTCATGACAGGATGGGTTCCGGCGGCGATCATGTCAAAATATTTTGTTGCCGATTCGAAATCTTTTTTATCCTCATAAACGTATCCCAGACCGTTCAGTATAAGATTTTTTAAGAAGGGGTTTGATTTAAAGTCTTTTAAGGATTCAGTATACAGCCTAGCGGCTTTATCAAGGTTGCCGGCCTTGTAACACATGTTGGCGTAAATGATCCTTGCAAGCTTTCCCCCCGCTTTGGTTGGATATTTTTTCAGAATTCTCTCAAAATCCTTTGTCAACTCGGCGAGAGCCTTTTCAGGTCCTTTTTCCTTCAAAATCGATTCGTATTTTGTTTGGCTTTGGCTCAGCAGAGCGAAGGCTTTTTTTTCAGCTTTGTTAGAAAAATAACGGATTCCAGTAGCAACCAGTATTAGAATGATAAACCCTATCAGACCAACCGTTATCTGATGTTTATAATCAATCGCAAATCGGATTGCCTTGGAGGTAAAGGTAATAAACTCGTCGGGCTCTTTGAGAAGTTGTTTTCGGGTGACTTTCTTTTTTTTCTTATTGGCCATTTCTTCTTCCAGAACTCATACTATTAATTTTTTTATTCTTTGCCAGCCGTCTTCCGGTATGGTTGCCCCGACAACTTGGCATACTTCATAGCCGCAGGCGGAACCCAGTTGACCGCATCGTTCAAGAGAATATCCATTAACAAGTCCGAACAGAAATCCGGAGGCCCAAAGATCTCCGGCACCAGTTGTATCCACCGCATGGCCGTCTCCCATGGGACGGATTTTTATGATTTTGTCGCCATGGGCGATAATACTGCCTCGATTTCCAATTTTAAGGATCGAAATTTCTGCTTTTGCGGAAAGTGCTGCAATTGCATCCATCTCCTCCTCATAACCTGTTAACGCCAGTGCTTCATCTTCATTGGCAATCAAGATATCAACATATTCGCTTATCATTCTTTCAAGCAGCTTTTTGGATTCTTTGACAATCGTGAAACTGGCAAGATCCAATGAGACTCGGGCCCCGGCTTCCTTGGCGGTCCTCAATGCCGCCAGAATCAGATCCGTGTTGAAAACTAAATACCCTTCAATGTGAACAATGGCGGCGTTGCGAAAACATCCATCTGATAATTCAGTCGGGAGAGTCTCTGAAGATGCACCCAGATAAGTAAACATTGAACGCTGCGCATCGGGAGTTATTATCGAAAGGACCCTGCCGGTGGGTGAAAATGAAGTAAATAGGGCGGGTTCAACATTGTGTTTTTCCAAGCTTGATTTAAAAAAACGCCCCATTTTACCTTTGCCACATTTACCGACAAATCTGGCATCACCGCCAAGCTTGCCCACCCCCACGATCGTATTGCAGGCGGACCCCCCTGGTACGATGGTCGGTTTTGCGGTTGTCTGTGATAGGGTATCTTCAATAAATTCCTTGTTCACTAAAAGCATACCGCCCTTGACGGCACCGGTTTTTGCTAGAAATGCTTCATCTTCGTGAGCCAGAATATCAACCAGTGCTGATCCGATTCCCACAATTAGTTTTGAGTTTGAATTCGATTTCATCTTTAGCGATTGGAACTCGAAATAATCGGTGACCGATTTGTCTTACCAAAGCAAAGAGTTGTGAACCCAACCCTTGTCGCCATCAGCATGACGAACATAAACCCAATTGTTTTTTTGCTGTAAGACTCTAAACGGTATTCCCTTTTCCACAGCGAACAGTATTTTGTAACCGGTACCGGGCCCAGAGCGGACATTGCATTTCTCACTTTTTGTAATAACGGATGGAATTTCACTGACCAGAGATGCATGGATCCATCCTTCATCACCTTCAAAATCGCGAAAATGGAGCCACCTGCCGGTTTTATCGATAACCCATATGGGGTGGTATTTTTCCACTTGCCACAGGACATCATATTTTTGCCCGGGGCCGGATCGTATATTGGCGATGTCGGCAGTTACCGTCAACCGCTGGGCAAAGAGAGTACTGCTGTAAAAAACCAACAAAACAGTTAAAACCAATGTATGGACTCTCATGCTGATACCAGAGCAATATTAGTAATAGCCAGAAAAGTGCTGCCTTATTTTTTAATACGCCGCATTATTTTCATACTTTCTTATGCTAGGCGGTATAAAAAACAAGTTCAGGCAATCGCACACACGTCAGTTTATTGCCGTAAACCGCTCCGGTATCAATACCGATTTTATTGGGTTGCAGGAGAGGTTCCGGCAACGGCGTGTGTCCAAAAACAACGAGTTTGCCGAAATCATGTTTTGTCTGGATGAATTGTCCCCGTATCCAGAGCAGATCCTCTAATTTCTGATTCTCAAGTGAAACATTTTTTTTCAGTCCGGCGTGGACGAATATATAGTGCTCCGTTTCATAATATAGGAGCAGTGAACTGTAGAAAGCCAAATGCTCGTTCGGTATCAGCGGTTCTTGCGGGTTGCGGGATCGGCTGAGATAACTATCCAGAGTTTGCTGGCCGCCATTTATGAGATACGTCATTCTGTCGACTCCGGAGAGATAATTTTCGAGCATATCTTCGTGATTGCCTTTCAGAAAGACGATGTCGGGATACTGCTTTTTCAGCTTGACTAAGTAATCAACCACCTCAAATGAATTGGGTCCCCGGTCAATGTAATCACCTAAAAAGACGATGGTGTCTGATTCGAAATCGGCATCGATCTTATCCATCAGGGCAATAAGTTTATCGTATCTGCCATGAATGTCCCCGATTGCATATATTTTCTCCATAATTCTAAGTATCAAACTTTCAGCAGTTTTTAATCGATGCGTTATCGAGCTCAGCCAAAAACAAATACCCGTCTGGGGCGGTCCAATCGCGATATGCCCTCGTCGGTTGCAGCTTTGATTGCCGCCTTGAAGTCGGCCGTGGTAGGAAACCTCGAGAGCTCAGGGATTTCGGCAGCCCGGCCGCAGGGACGGTATTGCGTCATGATATTGACATAACTATTAGGCGAAATTCTAGTTGCAAGGAATCTCATTATTTGCCGAGTTCCGGCCAAACCCTTTGGCAGGACGAGGTGCCGTATGAGGAGCCCGCGCTGAGCAATCCCAGATTCATCTAAAACCAGGTCACCAACCTGGCGGTGCATCTCAATCAGTGCCTTACGGGCGACATTCGGGTAATCTTTTGCATCGCAGGCGGCAGCGGCAATCTCCGGGTTCCAGAATTTAAAATCAGGCATATAGATATCGATCACGCCTTCAAGTAGTTTTAAAGTGTCAACATTATCATAACCGCCCGTATTGTAAATTAGTGGAATCCTCAATCCCTTTTCAGCAGCTTTATCTACGGCAGCTATAATTTGAGGGACAACATGAGAAGGCGTTACGAAATTAATATTGTGGCAGCCAGTAGCCTGCAAATCAAGCATAATTGTTGCCAGCTGTTCACTTGATAACTCACTGCCGTGACCCTCATGGCTGATATCATAGTTCTGGCAAAAGATACACATCAGGTTGCAATGGGTAAAAAAGATAGTACCAGAACCCCTATTCCCAACTAATGGGGCCTCTTCCCCGAAATGAGGATTATAGCTGGAAACATATGCATATTTGCCTGTTTTACAAACACCTGTTTGACCTGACAATCGATCAACTTTGCACCTCCTCGGGCATAGGGTGCAGCTGCTAATAATTTCATATGCTATTTTTATTTTCTCTTTGAGTTGTCCGTTATTAAAGGTTTCTCGGTACGCCGGTTCAAATGATGTCATTGCTGCTCGTACCTCACTGAGCAATTATTAAAAACAGGTGCTTTGATAAGGTAATTTTATACTGCGGTCTGACAGGCTATTTTCCGATGATCGGGGCATCTTTCCGGCGATTTCCATGATCATTCTTTTCAACCTGGTGTTGTTGCTGCACCACTATTTTCTGAGCAAATCCTCGGCCTAAAACGTATCGTTTGTAATCGGCTGCAATTACGAGTTGTCCTTTATTTTGGTTGGTAATTACCTCAATTTCATCGCCGAGCCGTAACCCCATCGTCAATAATCGAAGACGAACGGCTGTTCCACCGATTATATCAGTGATGATAAGTTTTTCTCCCCCTTTGGCCAGAGTGAGCGGCATTTCTTTGGTCCGCTCTTTAAGACAATCGGTACAGATGCCATAAATCTCCATTTTATGCTGGAGTATATGAAACCCATAACTTGCCGCTATCTTCAGCTGCAAGGCCTCGAGTTTTTCTTCTTTGAACTCAAATATTTTTTTGCACTTGGTGCAGATCATATGGTCATGATGCTGGCCTAAGTGTCGGTGTTCATAGCGCACCTGTCCGTTATCAAATCTGTTTTTATTCGCAAATCCGTAACGGCACATCATACTTAATGTCTCGGTGACGAAGTCAGGTTCAAAACTATATCCTTTATTTTCCAGGATCAGATACAATTCGTTTGCCGTTACGTGATGTTCACTCTGCAAGAAAATTTCTAAAACTATGAAACGTTCTTCGAACTTGTCGATATGATCTTGTTTGAAAAGTTTTTTAAATTGATCTTTTTCTTGTTTATGGATGTGCTTCATATTAACCTTGATCGAATTGATATTTCAATTTAAGGCCGGATTACGCCACCGTCAACTAATCGGTAAATTTCGGATCTAATAGTGCACGTGTATACTGAGCCTCTCTGGTGTCTCCTGGACCGTCCTTTAACCAGAATCTTTCAAAATCTCCGTCTGTGGGAGGGATATTTAAAAAAGACTAGAAATGAGATGGTCAGCGGGTTGGTCCGGGTATATCATATGTGGTACAGCTACCACTGGGGCAGGTTCTCGTTTTGGTGCTTGCCCCCTGGTTAGTCTTGGATCCGCCACCGACACTATAGTTAGTGCAGCTCAGAATTCGCTCAAGGTCCTCGGAGCTGCATTTTGGGCATTTCAATTCAATCGTTTCTTCGCTATTACGAATGAGTAGTTCAATGCATTCCTGGCAATTCAGGCATTTAAATTCGTATATGGGCATCGCATTTTACCTCAACCGTGAAAATTTATACCTAAAAATCGAATAATATTTTATCTTATTGATATTGTCAAGAATATGGGAGGAGTATATATTTTGTACAGATCTAATCGCAGTTATTTGGTAGGTGGTGTGCAATCTGTTATGAGTTATGTCTTTAATAATTCACGCGCATGATCTCGGGTTGTCTTTGTAATTTTAGTCCCGCCAAGCATCCTGGCGATTTCTTCAAGGCGCTCATTTTGGGTCAACGGGTTGATGGCGGTCCGAGTTCGACCTTTGACAACACTTTTGGTTACACCAAAATGATGATTACCGAATTTTGCGATCTGCGGAAGATGAGTAATGCAGATGACCTGATAATTTTGCGACAACTCTGACAGTTTTTGACCGACCATTTCCGCCACACCGCCTCCGATACCGGCGTCAACCTCGTCAAAAATTAGCGTTTCAACCGAATCTGTCTCAGCCAGAATGGCTTTTAAAGCTAGTACCACCCGTGAAAGCTCGCCGCCGGAGGCTATGGAGGCCAGCGGTTTAAGAGTTTCACCGATGTTAGGAGCGATTAAAAAGGTTGCCCGGTCAAGCCCAGCTTCATTCAATACTTTCCCGTTGATCGTCAGATATGGATCTGTGCTTTCATCAGCCAAAACTTTTCGAAGGGAGACGTCAAATCGGGTTTGGGCCATATGGAGGCCTTCCAACTCTGCCATCACTTTTTCGGAAAACCATGTTGCCGCCGATTTTCTTTTATCTGAGAGTTGGATAGATAAATCGGTAAGGTTTTGGTGCAACTCGGCCAGTTTCATTTGTGTTTCAGTAATTTTTCCTGAGATATTTTCAACATCGGAGAGTTCACGGGTGATGGATTCAAGATGCAAAATGACAGCATCCAGCGACCCGCCGTATTTTCGCTTGAGCTTTTGCAGGAGGTCCAAACGTTCCTCCACGACTTCCAGGCGTCCTTCGTCCATTTGGATCGTTTTAAGATAATTTCTCAACGCTTCAACCAAATCTTCGATCTGATAGGTCGTTTGCGCAAGATCTTCAGTTGACTTGGAAAGCGTCTTGTCGATCCGGACCATTTGGCTTAGATTTTTTTTTACTTCTGCCAGCCGCTCTGCGATTGAGCCCTGGGTGCTGTATAGTTCTTCGATACTGCCGTAGACTGTCTGATATAGACCTTCGCTATTTTTTAGGCGCACACGCTCTTCTTCCAGTGCGATATCTTCCCCTGGTATGATGCAGGCATCGGTAATTTCTTTTTTCTGAAATTTGAGCAGTTCAATATGCTCAGCTTGTCGGTCCTTTAATAAATTAAGCTCTTTAAGCCTCTCGAGCAGTGGTAGCATATCATAAAAGCATTTGGAAACCTCTGTGCGGAGGGGTATCAGTCCACCGAATTGGTCAAGGATCAGTAGTTGCTGATCTTCTTTTAAAAGCCCTTGGTGTGCGTGTTGTCCGGATATGCTGGCGAGGTTTTCGGTCATTGCGCTTAATAACTGCATCGTGGCTAAGCGGTCATTAATATACACACGGTTACTCTCACTACGGGAAATAATTCTTCTGACCAGCAGTCCATCACTTGGATCGTAATCTTGCTCGGACATAAATTTGGCAACGCTGCTGTTCGGTGAAATTAAGAATAGCGCCTCAAGCTCTGCAGTTTCAGCGTCTGTGCGGATAAGGGTAGCGGAGGCTCTGCTGCCCAGCAGGAGATTAACGGCATTTAAAATAATAGATTTGCCGGCACCGGTCTCACCGCTTAAGATGGAAAGTCCTTCAGAAAAGCTGATGGTCAAATCATCAATGATGGCAAAATTACGGATGGACAGTTCTTTTAACATAAACGGAAAAAGTTAAAAAATTCAGAGGATTAAACGAACTGCAACCTAGCGATAAAGCACACAATTTTATGGCACACGATTTGGTTTTTGTAAAGGTTCTTGTGCCGGATTAAGTGACCCTGAAAAGAAAACACACTTATGAAATCTATCCTGTCTGACCGTTTCGCTTTCCGGAAAGCCCCGCTATTCAGGGCGCAGAGCTTCATGCGGCACTTTGTCGACAAAAAAATATAGCAGACCTTATAAGGGATGTAATCGGATGATCTGTGGTCGGTTCGCAGATAGGGTTATAGCAATGTGGACAGGTGTTACTGCTCATCGGTTGGGTGGTCAGGCTTTTTCTGTAATTTTTCGCCAACTTTTCTGGCCAGCTTTTCCCGAAACCCCCAACCATCAGTAAATACGTCGAATACATCGTAAAGCTTGCCCTCCAGGGTGGACACAAACAACCCCGGCTTCTTGATATTCAGCGCTACTGCAGACGATAGGGCATTGACAATTTTTTTTCTAATTTTCATCTTTTCGATTTTGCTTAACCGCGACAACGTATTCAGTTCATTTTCGAACAGCTTCAATATGTCTTGGATGTCTTTTTGTCTTAATCGACTCATTATCCTATCCTAAATCAGAGCGTTTTTTGGATGTTCGGTAATGAAAATTATACCAGAAAAAATGGGGCGATGCATCATAAAAAAAGGTATCCGCTTTAATGGAAGTGAATAAACATTTGGAATTACTTTGGATAACCGGTTATTTCGCGAATGCGTTGGTAGAGTGGTTTGAGGCGTTTGTACATTTTTTTATAAACGTGACGGTAGAGCGCATCATAAAGGCGATGGTTTCTCATGTCCGGTTCAAAAACATCACCCACATGGGTCATCGCTTTCACTGCTGTTTCGAAATCTACATACAGTTCAAGCCCAACGGCCGCAACAATAGAAGCGCCCAGGCCGGAGGTTTCATAAAGGATCGGTCTGGCAGCCGGCAGGCCAAAAATGTCGGCCGTCAGTTGCATGGCGTTGCGACTCTGGCTGCCGCCGCCGGATACCCGTAGGCTGGTGATGGAAATTCTGGTGCGCTTTTCTATACGTTCTTTCCCTTCCCTGAGAGCATAAGCCAGCCCTTCCAAAATAGATCGATACAGGTGGCCTCGGCTATGGACGTCACCAAAACCGATGATGGCCCCCTTTGCTTCCGGTCCCGGATTTTTCAATCCCGGTGACCAAAACGGCTGCAGCATGAGCCCCATCGAGCCTGGCGGAATAGCATCCACTAAACGGTCAAAGAGCTCTTCAGCCTTTACTCCCTGGGTCTCTGCGGCTTGCCTTTCGGGATAGCCGAATTGCTCCTTGAACCAATTGACCATCCAATAGCCGCGATATACCTGGACCTCGATAGTATGAAATTTCGGCACGGCAGCCGGATAGGCCGGTAGCAGCGGAATGGGTTCAACATATTTTTTGTGAGTTACGTTGATTGTAGCCGTTGTTCCATAGCTAAGGCAGCCTATTGAGGAATCAAAGCTTCCTGACCCAATGACTTCGCAAGCTTTATCTGCAGCCGTAGCGATTAAAGGTAATCCGGCTGGGATTCCGGTCACCTTGGCAGCTGTGGTCGTTATTTCGCCGAGTGTTTGACACGGCGCAACGAGCTCTGGGAGTACGGAGGGATCAATGGGCAAGACCCGCCATTTCCAGCTCCAACCGGCCGCCCAACGCAAGTTTTTGTAATCGAACGGAATGTACCCTACCTGGCAACCGATAGAATCAACAAATTTGCTGGTTAGTTTGTATGTTAGATACCCGGAAAGCAGCAGGTATTTGTGAGTCTTTTCCCAGATATCCGGTTGGTAAATACGGATCCAGTTTGCTTCGGCTTCTTGTTGGAGATAAGCTACCGTTTTGGTCAAACGGGCAGTTTTGAAAATTAATCCCCAAAGTCCGCCGACCGGAGCCTGTCCGTAGGTTTTACGTTGATCGAGCCAAAGCATGGCCGGGCGAAGCGGTTCACCGTTTTTATCGACATTGATAACGGTGCCCCGTTGAGTGGTAAGTGCCACACCGGCGATACGATCGCGGGCGATGTATTGCTTGCTCAAAAGCCTTTGGCAGGCTTGGCAAAGTGCCTGCCAGAAAATTTCAGGTGCTTGTTCTGCCCAGGCGGGATGTTCAGAAAAGTAGGGTTTAAAGGCCACTATCTCTTTTGCAATCAGCTGACCTTCCAGATCGAAGATCAACGCTTTCAGGCTTTGCGTGCCGTTATCGATGGCCAGTAACAGGTCTTTTTCGCTCATGGGCGACCCTCCCCAAATAACCCAAGTCAAGTTTTCTCAGGTTGATTTTCTGGACCGTATTTTTTGGTAGATGTAGCTAAAAAAGATTCTGATAACCGCCAAAAAGATATTTTTCTTTTGAACGAGAAACTTGGCACGTTGGTCAGGTAAAGCATGGGCATGGATCCAGATGTCAAGATAGCGTGCTTTTTCTTCTTTCCAACGGCGCCTGTCCCAGGACAGCTTGTCCTTGCAAAGATTTCGGATTCGTTTGAGATACGCTTTTCCACCATAGGGTGTCAATAAACCGATACGTACCCGCCGCAACAAAAGGTCGTCCAGATGTCTCACCTGTTCATATTTAGCCGCAAAAGGCAATTCCGCCCACAGCGTATGGGTTCCGGGAATAATGTTAAGATCTTTTGGATCGGCCGTTTGAACAAGGGTATTGGCGCCTTCGCCGTAGCGGCCATAAAGGCGTCTCCATGTTTGTTTGGATAGGCCATAAGCTCTTTCAGGTTTATCGGGAACTTCAGAAAAAACAGGATCTCGTCGATCCGGCAATTTTGCAGATGGCAAAAAAGGTTGGGCAGCCTTGAGGGCATCCAAAGCCAAACGCCGAAATGTTGTCAGTTTACCGCCGGTAACGGTTATCAGACCCTTGTTGACCCAGACAACATGCTCGCGGGATTCTGCCGAAGGTGTTTGCTTGCCTTCGCTGAGAACGGGCCGCACTCCCGCGAATGCGGCCAGACAGTCTGCTAGGGAGATATGCAGTGATGGAAATATGGCCTGAAGCCCTTTCATCAGGTAGGAAATTTCAGCATCGGTAATGGTCGGCTCAATGGAAAGATCCTCTTTATGATCCAGATCGGTTGTTCCTACGAGCACGGCGCCTTCCCAGGGGACAATAAAAACCCATCTTTTGTCCTGGGGGTGGTTGAAACCAATGCCTTTAGAAATCGGCAAAACCTCAGAAGGAAAAACCAGATGGCTGCCGCGCAAAGGACGCAGGTGACGGTGCGGTTCCGGTGATGGGTGTAATATTTCGGACCAGCACCCCGTCGCATTAATCACGGCCGGGGTCTGAAGCGTTTTGGTCTCATGCGTTTCTGTGTCGTTTAGCTGCACCCCAACAACCTCACCGTCGGCACTGCGAAGGATTTCAGTGACGGACGTGTAATTTAATGCCCGTGCGCCGGAAGAAACCGATTCATCTATCAATCGCAAAACCAGTCGGGAATCATCTACTTGGGCATCTAAATAGAGAAAACCACCGGTAAGCCCATTTTGATTGATAAATGGTAGGTGCTTATTAAATTCAGTGGCATCGTAAAATCGGTGCTGTCGCTCCCGGGCCATGAGGTCATAAATTGATAAACCAACTGCAAGTGTTCGCTTTCCCGGTTTTTGATCCGCATACACGGGTAATAAAAATTCTAATGATTCCACAAGACCCGGTGCATCTTTAAGCAAATGCTCCCGCTCTTCTACGGCAATTTTGGTTAATAAAAATTTTCCTTGTTTTAGATAGCGCAATCCGCCGTGGACCAGTTTTGAAGAGCGGCTGGAGGTACCCCAGGCAAAATCCCTTTGTTCAACCAGCAAAACCCGTAAATTCATGCGGGTTGCTTCCCGGAGTATTCCGGCTCCGGTAATTCCGCCGCCCACAATGATCAGATCCCAGGTTTGCTGCAATTCCTGTAAACTCATCAATGATTTCCTTTATTTATGGCAGCAGCTTATTAGGGTTCATGCGCTGGTCTGGATCAAGATGAGAAAAGATATGTTGCAATGTGCTTATTCCAAGAGGCCCTTTTTCCGCTTTTAGGTATTGTTTGTGGTCCACGCCGACACCGTGTTGATGACTGATGGTACCCCCGCAGCCGACCACGGCCTGACTTGCTGCTTGTTTGAGCATCTTCCAGCGGCTTAATGTTTCCGCCGGTGTTTCAGCAAGGCGGAAAACATAAGTAGTGTAGATGCTGGAACCGCTCCGATATACATGTGATAGATGACTGAATGCGTGCACACTTTCGTTCCATTGCGCCATACAGCTTTCAATCGATTTTTCGATGGCCGCCATGGTTGAGTTTACTTTATCCCAGGTGACAGCCGTTTCTAAGGTATCTACTGCATAGCCCAGGTCCCACAGAGTGTTTCGCAAATAGGCAGACCGAAATCGGTTTTTTTTCCATACCTTACCGATGGATTTTCCAACGGAAACACTGTGGTGGCGACGGAGGATTGAGAGAGCTTCCCGCCGCACATTTCTCACCATGCGCTGTGAACCGATGAAGCCGATCAGACACATACATGCCTGTGTCGGCGGAACACCGCGCATACGCAGATATTGGCCGAGGAATCTCAGTTGCCGCTCATGACCTGCAAACGCCAAGTTAACCATGGTTTCTTTCGGATTACTCAGACGGACCATGGACAATGGCAAAAAAGAACCCGCGAGTTCCTGTACCCCCTCCCTGGCTTCGTCCCAAGAGGGAAAGAATACTGCATGGATATCATCTTTTTCGGGCAAGCGCGAAATCCTAACGATGACCTTGGTTAAAACCCCTATTCTTCCCTCCGATCCGAGCAGCAGTTGTCGCAAATCCGGCCCGGCAGCTGAAGCCGGGACAGGGAGGAGCTGCAAGGCGCCTTGTGGAGTTAGAATTTCTCCGCCTGCAAAAAGCTGTTCGATTCTGCCGTAATATTTGGATTGCTGCCCACTAGATCTCGTTAACACCCAGCCACCCAGGGACGAAAATTCAAACGACTGTGGATAATGCCCTAAAGTATAACCTTCAGAATTGAGTTGTTTTTCAAGATCAGGGCCACGAACCCCTGCCTCAAATGTTGCCAGCAAGTTTTCCGGTTCAAGATCGATCAAACGGTTAACGTGCTGAAGAGATAAACTGAGAACCGGCCGCTGTACAAGGGGCACTTCCAGATGGCCAACCACACTGGTCCCGCCACCGAAAGGAATGACGATGATATCATTGTCGGCTGCAAATTGGAGCATTTCCTGAACTTCTTCAATTGTTGCTGGTTGAGCCACACCGTCGGGAAAACGCTCTAGAGTGCCGCCGCGCAATCTGATCCAATCCGGTAAGCTTTGACCGTGGGCATGATCAAGCCGCAGTTTCGGATCGAAGGAAATCAGAGGATGCTGGGGCAGACGTGAATCAGGTATCCGCTGCAAGAGTTTTTCGAGCGGGTAATCCGGCTGGATTTGTCCTTCTCCGAGCAAATCTTGCAACAAGTAAAGACCCTTCGGCGGCAGTTTTATTTGGATATCTGTATTCCCCCATCCATTCCAACGCCGCATGGTATGTCTCCTTTTTTAGATTTTGCTGCTTGCCAAATAGCGATGCTCTGCTGCATTGTATTTTTAACGATTTTTTCTACATTTTTGTCTCCCTGCTCAATGACCCGGGAAAGTTTCTGATAATAAGTACGGGAAACAAAACGCGCTTTTCCCCAAAAGTCGTTCACCGCGGTCGGTTTTCCGTGTTGAATCCGGATCCAACCTTCATTTGCAAGACGCTGCAAGGTTTCCCTCAGGGTGGGTCGGGTTGCGCTGATCTCTGCTGACAAATTTCTTGCATTCGGCAAGGTGGAACCAGAAGGATAAACGCCATTGAGTATGGAGGTCAACAACATGTGTCCCGCCAAGCAATCTTCTCAATAATATTTAAGAGCTTAAAAGGCCTTTCTTGCCCTGGCGATGTTCTCAACCTCCCCCATGACAATCAGGGTCATACCGACATCCAGAGTCTCTAAAGGCGAAGGATTAAACTTGATATCTTCCTTTTCATGCTTTGCACCCAGAACAAGCAGGTCGAATTTGTCCTTTATGCCGGACTCATTCAATTGTTTTCCTGCAAGGCCTGAGTTTTCGGACACGGTTATCTGATGAATCCTCAGATTCCCACGGCTACTGCGGAGCATACTGTCCAAAAAGTCCACCACGGTTGGTCGAATCATTTCAGAGGCCATACGAAGCGCACCGATTGTATTGGGCGAAACCACACGATCTGCTCCGGCCATCTTGAGTTTTGGCTCAAGCTTTTGATCGATCATCCGGCTCACGATTCGTATCCTGTTGTTGAGAATTCGTGCTGTCATGGTGAGATAAAGATTATCCTTATCGGTGGGAAGGGTGATGATGATCCCTGAAGCCTTTTCAATCCCGGCAGCCAATAGGTTTTCATCATCTGTCGCATCTCCCAGAATATAGAGCAGATTTTCGACCGGTTTACATCTTTCTATATTTTCTTCTTCTTGTTCGATCAATACTACAGGCTCTTTGTTTTTGACAAGCTCGGTTAGAACCGGACGGCCGGTCTCACCCCCGCCGCAAACGATAATGTGATTTTTCAATTTTTGTATCTCTTTAAGCATTCTCTTCTTCCTTAAAATTCCCGTTAATTCTCCTTCGACAATTATGGCGGTCGCGGTGCTGATTCCGTATAAGATGATGCCCATGCCAAAAATGATTAGGATCATGGTAAATATCTGAGCAGGAATGTTGCCGGTTATCTCTATTACTTCACCATAGCCCACCGTTGTCAGAGAGACGACCGTCATATAAACGCAATCCATAAACCTGGGTTTGCCGCCGAAGAGTAAATAGTACCCCGTACTTCCTGCCATAACGACAATGAAGATCGATAGAAAGATAAGATATAGCCTTTTTTTGATATTCACGGTAACCGAAAACCTTATCCGACATAGGGGTCGGGAAAAATACACCCGGACCCTGATCTAATTTGAAAAGGATGGCGATCCCGGTGCACTAAATTCTCTTGGGATCTAAATCATCCAAAAGCAACCGCTGGTAAGCAAGGGTCGGCGAATATATAGTGTTCCTTCATATAACGCGCTGGTTCGGGTGTAAAGTGTTTTCTCTATAGTGATAGGTACTTGAAAACTCTTTACAAATATTCAACCATGAACTATATCTTTACTTATTTAGCACAACAATTCGATAATTATACAGGAATAACGCTTGAGGATCCGGCGCTGTCTCGGGAGAGCGGGGTCGCACTTCAAATAAATTCATCCAGGGGGTGCGTGGCAACTTTTCCGCTGTGAGCTTTGATCCGATTATCTTTCAGGCACGTGTAAAAAGAGCATTTTTTGGACTCATCAAGACACCGAAACGAGGTGTGTGCATGCGGGATCAAATCACGCTTGTGATTGCCACCAGAAACACAGGCAAAACTGCTGAGATAAGAGATCGGTTAAAAGAATTTCCAGTTGATATTAAAAATCTCGATGATTTTGGCCCAATCCCTGAAGTAAATGAAGATGGAGAAACTTTCGATGAAAATGCCTATAAAAAAGCAAGCTTTGCCGCAAGGATTCTCGCACTACCCGCTTTAGCCGACGACTCCGGACTTGTGGTAGAAGCCCTCGGCGGGGCACCGGGTATCTACTCAGCCCGCTATGGCGGCAAGGATGCCTCGGATGAAGAGCGGTGCGCCAAGTTGCTCAAGGAAATGGAAGGGGAAACCAATCGCAAAGCGGTTTTTGAATGTGTTATATCTATAGCCGCACCGACCGGCGAGGCGCTAACGTATGAAGCTCGTTGCGAAGGTTTGATTACCGAAAGGCCGGCCGGCAAGAATGGATTCGGCTATGATCCGGTGTTTTATTATCCACCTTTAAAAAAGACGTTTGCCGAGCTGTCACGAGCAGATAAAAACCACATAAGTCATAGAGGCAGGGCGTTACAGCAACTCAGAAACGAGTTTGATAAGGTTTTGATTTGGATCAGACAATATATGCCGCCGCAGGAGAAATTTATTTGTAAGACGGAAAATAGTAATTGAATATCTAATCTGCAAAGAGAGGGAGCAACCAGATGATGCGAAAAAAAGAAGGCATTGATATTGTCAGCCAAATTGGTGGAATTACCACTGACGAAGCGGCCATGGAGGTTTTTAAAAGTAAAATGGATGCGAACCAACTTGCCCGAATTCAGCGGATAAAAAATACGGAAGTGATTCTGAAAATCGTCAATGCCATCGTCATGTGCGCTCCGGATAAGGTTTTCGTCAACACCGGATCGGAAGCTGATAGACAGTATATCAGAGAGCTGTCATTAGAAAAGGGCGAAGAGGAGAAGCTTCCCATGGAGGGTCACACCATCCATTTTGATCTCAAAGAAGAGCAGGGCCGAATCATTGATCGGACTTTCTATATTGCCAACCCGGAAGATCTGGTCAATTCACTGGCCAAAAAGATCCAAAGAGCTGATGCCCTCATCGATATTCAGGAAAAAATGTCCGATATCATGGCCGGCAAAATTATGATTGTCGGCTTTTATGTCCGAGGGCCGGTTGGATCGCCGGCATCGAATCCGGCTCTGGAGATTACAAGCTCGACGTATGTTTCCCACAGCGCTGAAATTCTATATCGTAATGCATTTTCAGCTTTTGGTGACCAGGTTGAGCGTCTGGGCCATTTCTTTACCAATATCCACAGCGAAGGTCTCAATCGTCCCCAAGATCTGCCCAATGCCAGAGTGTATATGGATCGCAGTCATCAGACCACTTACAGCTTCAATTGTACCTATGCCGGCAATACCTTATTGATGAAAAAAGGAAATCACCGCTTTGCCGTCGACAGATCGGTCTATGAAAATATTGGAAAAGAATTGGCCGAGCATATGTTTATTACCGGCATTTCTGGTCCCGAAGATCGCATCACCTGGATGACCGGCGCTGCGCCCAGCGGATGCGGTAAGACCACCACCGCCATGGCCGGTGATCATTTCGTGGGAGATGACCTTGCGCAAATGTGGATTGCTGAAGACGGCTCCATTCGATCCGTCAATCCGGAGTGTGGAATTTTCGGAATCGTTGAGGATGTGAACTGGGAAGGCGATCCGAAACTGATGGAATGTCTGCGCCACCCCGGCACTGAAGTAATATGGTCAAATGTATTGATCGATGAAAACGGTATCCCCCAGTGGACCGGCAACGGCGAAGACCCGCCGCCGCAGAAAGGATTAAATTTCCAAGGGCATTGGGAACAGGGAATGGTTGATGGAAACGGCAAAGAGATTCCCATGTCTCACCCCAACTCGCGCTGCACGCTTTCCAACAGGGCTCTGGGTAATTATTCGGAAATGAATGAGCACCCCGATGGGGTTGAGACACGTATCATTACTTACAGCGGCCGCGACAGTGACACCATGCCGCCGGTGTGGGTGGCCAAAGATCCGGATCATGGTGTTGTCATCGGCGCCTGCATTGTGTCTGCTGCCACGGCCACCGAAGTCGGCGCCAGGGGCGTCCGGCGGCAACCATGGGCCAATGCGCCGTTTATCCCTGGGTCACTTGGTGACTACATGGAGGCTCAGTTTCAGTTTTTCGGGAGCGATCAAATCGCTCCGGACAAACAACCTATTATGGCCGGATTGAATTACTTTTTAACGCAAGGTGCCAGAGGCGGATCTTCTCAGAAATTGCTCGGGGAGAAGAAGGATGTTAAAGCCTGGATGGCCTGGTTGGAGAGGAGGGCCCATAAAGAAGTCGATGCGATTGAAACCCCCATCGGGTATTTGCCAAAGTATAAAGACCTGAAGAATTTGTTTAAATCCAAAATCGATAAAGAATATTCTAAAGACCTGTATATAAAACAATTTTCTCTTTACATCGACAACATTATCGCCAGAATAGACTTGCAGATTGAAGCTTACGGACAGGAGAAAAACATTCCCCAGAGGCTGTTCGAGGTTTTGAAAAATCAGCGAGAAAACCTTTTGGTATTAAAAGAAAAATATGGCCCGATTGTTACCCCGAAGCAACTTGAAGAAGATCAGCCCAAGGTAATTTCCTAAAGCCAACCTTGGCGTTTATGGACTTAAAAAAAGAATACAGTAGCTTTTGTTCAATTGAGGTGTTAACCCGGTTGCGCTTACTTTTTTAATCTTTCCTTTGAGTTTACTCCTTCGCTGACCGCACGAGGACTTCTTGCAGCTGGAACAACGAAAATCAATAGTTCAAGTTATTTTCAGCCGCCGGATGTTGGTGGCTTTCGTGATGGGTTTTTCCTCCGGTCTTCCCCTTCTTCTTACCATGGGAGTGCTGCAGGCCTGGATGAAAGAAAAAGGGGTAGATATTACCTGGATCGGAATGATCACCCTGGTTCAGATTCCCTACACCTGGAAATTTATATGGGCGCCATTTTTGGATCGTTTCATCTTGCCCTTTTTAGGCCGCCGGAGAGGCTGGCTGCTGATCGCCCAATTGGCCTTGATGGCTGCAATAGCCGGTTTAGGTTTTTCTGATCCAGTAAAAAACACGGGGATGATGGTCTTCAACGCTTTACTGGTTGCCTTTTTCAGCGCTACCCAGGATATCGTCATAGATGCCTATCGACGTGAAGACTTACCGGATCAAGAATTAGGTCTTGGTTCGTCCATGTATATCTATGGATATCGTTTAGGAATGCTGCTGGCCGCTGGTGGGGGGATGATCATGTCGGATTACATGTCCTTTTCCCGTGTCTATCTGTTCATGGCAATTTGCATTTTGCCTGGGATGCTCACTACGCTTTTGACCCCTGAGCCCGAAGTAAAGGTCGGCACACCTCAGACCATGAGGGAAGCTGTGGTAAATCCTCTGGTTGATTATTTCAGTCGCAGCGGCGCACTGTGGATCTTAGCCTTTATTCTGCTATATAAAGTGGGTGATACAATGGCCAGTGCCATCACAATCCCTTTTTATTTGGAGATTGGATTTTCAAAGACCGAAATTGGGGCGGTTGTAAAATTTTTTGGAACAGGTGCCACCATGGCTGGTGCCTTTTTGGGGGGGTTGTTGTTGCTACAAATGGGAATCAATCGAGGTCTTTGGATTTTCGGAGTTCTGCAGGCCTTATCGACAGCGTGCTTTGCCTTATTGGCGCGGGTTGGTTATAGCATTTCCGTGTTATCCGGTGTTATCGCCTTTGAAAATTTAAGCAGCGGCATGGGCACTGCAGCCTTTGTTGCATTTATGGCCAGTATTACCAATAAAAGATTTACCGCTACCCAGTATGCCCTGCTGACCAGTTTAATGGGGATTCCCAGGGCTTTAGCCTCCTCGGTAACCGGCTTTATGGCCAAACATATCGGCTGGGAGCTTTTTTTTATTGCCTGCGCATTAATAGCTGTTCCAGGAATGCTGCTGTTGCTGAAATTCGCTCCGTGGCAGGTGAGACAAGAACCAATCTGATTTTTTGACCTATGCTAAACGGTTGTTGCAAAATCAATGAATAACAGCAAACAATACAAAAAAATTATCAGAAGAATTCGGGGTTTGAATGCGGAAAGAAGGCAAATTCTTTCCCTGCCACCACAAAAGGCCCTTGAGCGTATATTAGATGCTCCCCGGCCGGCAGAACTGGTCCATTCATTTCCGGAAGAAGACCTTTATCTCCTTATTCAAGATATCGGTCCCCAAGACTGCCTGCCGATCTTATCTTTGGCTTCGGACAAGCAATGGGAGTATATATTGGACATGGATGCCTGGCATCGGGATAGATTAGATATTAAATCCCTCACTGTCTGGCTTGATTTGCTCTACCGGGCGGATGCGAAGCGCTGTATTAAATGGTTAGTGGATCACAAAACTGATTTGCTGGAGTTTTATCTGTTTAAAAATATCGAAGTCAAACTCAGGGAACACGATCAAGACCCCTCTGAATTTGGCGATGACTTTTTTAGCCATGATAATGTTTTCTATGTCCGACTCCTTGATTATCCTTTTACGGAAAACCATGACGAAGGTGAAGCAGCTGACATCAAAAAGGAGCAGTTCAAAGAATCCTTAACCAAATTGATTGACGGCCTTGCCGCCTCTGACCATATTACCTACCAAAAAATATTGCTTGAGTCCGCAACCGTTATTCCGGCCGAATCAGAAGAGGAAGCCTATCGATTACGGAACATCAGATTGGCCGAAAAGGGATTCCTTCCTTTCGAGGAAGCGGTTGGTATTTATCAGCCGTTGAGTCCGGAAGATCTCAAAATACAAGGTGTGAAATCTTACCAAATTAAATCTGAACCCACCATGATTGTACCGGTTCCAGAATACTCGACACGCATGCTCGAGGAAGATTCTCTTTTTGTCCGAGCCCTTCGCCGCGTAACCCTAATACAGGATTTGGAGCATCTTCAGGTCGAATTCGCCAGTTTGTGCAATCAGATAATTACGGCAGATCAAAGATCCATTCGAGACAGGGTCGAGTTGGAGAAAATAGTGAAGAAGGCTTGCGGATATATCAGCATCGGACTCCAGAGCTTGACTGACGGATCAGAGAGGTCTCAAAAAAACATAGAGAATCTTTGTGCTGCCGTTATGCAACATTACACACTGGCCAACATTTTCCGTGTCGGCTACGGACGAGCACTGGCACTGAAATGGCGGGCTGAAAAATGGCTTGCGGATTCCTGGTTTGCCGAGCAGGGCCTGTCGCTGACATTTTGGGGTGAAGAATGGTTGGGGGTTCTTGGGGGTATTTTACTAAAGAAACCGCTGTTCTTTGATAATTATAAAAGCGGGACGATATACCGGGAATTTTTTTCATCAGATGATGTAAAAGAAACCGAGAACATATTGAGTGATATTATGGCGTTCGATGATCTGCTCTCCTTAATGAACATTGAACTTAAATCACCTTCATCCTATGGTTTTCTGACTTTTAAAAACCTCGTCCTAACGCTTTGGTCCAGACATGTAAGCGGTCTATCAGAAGATCCCCGTCCGCTTACCTTAAAACAGTTCAAACGCTTTTACAACAAATTATGGGAACCTAAAGGGAAGCCCCACAAAATACCGGCAGTCATGAAAGAATCTTTTTTAGATTGGTTAAGCCATAAAACCGCTCTTGGAATTTATGAGATTTCGGAGAGGTACGGCTCTGTGTTCGAGAATCTGTTCGGAGAGATCGAAAACGAATATGGAGAGGTTTCAACCGACGATCTCGATCCCAGATTTGTCCATCTTTTTTTGCTTGAGAAAGCATATTAGATTTACATGTATTTTTCGTCATCACTGTAATTGCTGTGACGACTGAATAATTCAGTAGACAGATAACATGCCGTATGATAATTTGACATATAAAGCTATGAGGAGGATTTGCCATGCAATATGATTTGACGGAAGAGCAGCGCATGTTGCAGGATATGGTTCGGCGGCTTGCCAAGGAAAAGGTTGAACCGGGTGCGATCCAGCGCGACAAAGAAGCCAAGTTTGACTGGGAAATGGTGGACCTGTTGCGAGAAAACGGACTTTTCGGCATCGATTTTCCTGAACTATACGGGGGTACCGATGCCGGGATGCTCGCTCTGGCCATTGCTGTGGAGGAACTTTCCAAGGTGGATGCAGCTTGCGGACTTTTAATTGCTGATCATGAGTTGGGGTGCTTGCCCATTATGTTGGGGGGAACCGAGGAACAAAAACAGCGGCTGCTACCAACGCTGGCTACGGGAGAACAACTCGCTGCTTTCGCGCTGACAGAACCGGATGCCGGCTCAGATGTTGCCAGGCTCCGGTGTCGGGCCGTCAAAGACGGCGATTCATATATTCTCAACGGTAAGAAGAATTTCATCACCAATGGTGGCGTGGCTGAGATTATCACCCTATACGCTGTCACCGATCCAGAAGGGCCGGTCCGAAAAAATGCCGATGTGTTTGTCGTGGAAAAAGGTACTCCTGGATTTCACGTGGGTAAAGAAGAGGACAAGTTGGGCATCCGCTCCTCGGACACCGTGGAACTTATCTTTGAGGACTGTCGAATCCCGGCCGAAAATTTGCTGGGGCAGAACGGTAGCGGTTTTCAAAATATTATGAAAACCCTGGACTTTTCACGCTTGGGAGTTGCGGCTCAGGCCCTTGGTATCGCAGCTGGAGCTCTGGAATACGCTACGGCCTATGCCAAGGAGCGGGAGGCGTTTGGAAAGCCGATCATCCGTCACCAAGGTATTGGCTTTAAGTTGGCCGATATGGCGATGCGCATCGAAGCGGCCCGCCAATTGCTTTATAAATCTTGCGCTTTGTTTCAGGAGCAGCCAAAAGACATGAGCGGTCTCAATCCGGAACTGATCCGCCTAAGCGCCATGTCAAAGTGTCTGTGCGGTGATGTTGCCATGTGGGTTACCACCGAAGCCGTACAGGTGCTGGGTGGTTATGGTTACATCAGAGAATTTCCCGTCGAAAGAATGATGCGAGATGCCAAGATCACCCAGATCTACGAAGGCACCAATGAAATAATGCGATTAGTTATTGCCAACACCCTTTAGTTGTCCATAAATTTCGAAGCATAATTGAATTTGCTACCAACAGCAGCGGGCAAAAAAGACAGCGTCTACAGGAGGCCTCGTTTCAAACATCTCTCCTAATCCCTCCGATTTCTATTTTGCCAGACGTGTACTGAAGGAAAAAGTGTCGCATTGGTATGCGGGAGAAACTTGGCGGCGGAAAAACGGTTCATGAACTCCTGATTTACGTTTAGCTCAAAATAAGTGACCTGGTCTCTGATGTTATCAACTTCTTTTAAGTATTCAGCCGAAGTGAGCACCATGGTTGCCCCGCCAATGGAACTGTTTCCCAGCCCCTTGTAGCTAGCTACCGGCAGATCGGGCAGCATCCCAATCGTAATGGCTGACTCCGGCCGGATAAATGAACCGAAGGTACCTGCCACATAGAAGTTTTTTAAGTCGTGCATTGATATTCCAACGGAAGTCGTAATAGTCTCGAGGATGGTGTACATGGCGGCTTTGGATCGGACAAGGCTGTCGAGGTCGGCCTGGCTGATTGTGAGGTCGGTCCCTGTGGCAGAGTCTTTAGCCGGCACCACCACAAAATACGGCAGTCCGGTTTTTTCTTTTATCCGGCTGCCACACATGGCAGGCACCAATTTGCCGCGGGAATCGATCATACCGGCCAGGAAAAGTTGAGCAGCCAGATCAATCAGGCCTGATCCGCAGATTCCTATTGGTTTCGTGCCACTGATGGTGTGAAATTCAAAGTTTGATGTATCCGGTGCAATCGCAAACCGATCGATTACACCTGGGCCTGCCATCATGCCCATTTGGGTAACGCCACCTTCCAGCGCAGGACCGGCGGCTCCGGCACAGGCGATCAGCCAGTTAGCATTTCCCAGAACAACTTCAGCATTGGTACCCACATCAACCAGCATTGCGGTTTGGGTTGTTTTATGCATGCCTGAAAACAGAATTCCTGCAATCAAGTCTCCGCCGAAATAACTACCCACATTCGGGAAAATAAATGTCCTGGCGAGCGGGTGAACCTCAATTCCTAATTTTGTCGCCTTTAAAAGATCGGGCCGGTTAACGACCGGGATATAAGGTTCTCGGATTATCCAGTAAGGCTTAAGCCCCATGAAAAGATGGGTCATAGTTGTATTTCCGGCCGCAGCAATCAATAAAATATCGCTGGCGTGGCAGTTACCGGAATCGCAAATTTTTTCGATTTCTTGGTTAAGACTTTCAATAATCAGCTGATTGAGTCTTGTCAGCCCGTTTTCCTGGTCGGCATAATGGATCCTCTCCAGTATGTCGGGTCCGATGGATAATTGAGGATTATTAAACGATGATTCAGCCAGGGTGTTTCCGGTTGTAAGATCCACAAGGTGAAGAACGATGCGGGATGTTCCCAGGTCAACAGCCAAACCCAATAATTTAGCGGGATCCCGGGGGTGAGTCAGGTGGATCAACTCCCAGTGCTTGCGGTTTTTTAATAAAACGCAACGGACTTGGTAATTCCATTTCCTGACAAGGTCAGGCAAGCTTCTCAACAAATCTAGGTCAAGAATGATTCTTTCGGCATTTAGCTGTGATTTTAAAGCATCGGTAAGCCGATCGGCATCTGCGGTATTATCCTTCAGGCTTGGCGGGGAGAGAGAGACCGTTTTAACCCAGGCCGGTTCTTTCCTTTCCATAGCATTACTGAATTAGCTTTTCCAGTTTTGCAATAATTTGGTTGGTCACCTCTCCTCCCTTTCCCTGAATGATGTAGTCACTAATGGTTCCGGTCAGAGGGGTTCTTTCGGGGTTGATTTCAATGACTTTTGCACCGGATTGTTTTGATATTACCGGCATGAGAGCTGCCGGCTGCACGACAGCCGAGGTGCCCATGACCAACATAATATCACATTGGGATGCTACGAGTTGAGAACGACTGAGATGCTGGGGCGGGATCAATTCACCAAAAAAAATGACTTCGGGCCTGAAAATGCCGCCGCAGTGGCAGCGGGGAGGAATCTGTTCGGTGTTAATCTGGCTGGTCTCGCAACGATTACCGCAGTCCAGGCATTTTTGCCAGGCAAAATTGCCATGGAACTCGATAACATCCGTATTTCCGGCCGCCTGATGGAGTCCGTCGACATTTTGAGTAATTATTGTTTTTAATATCCCCATTTCCTCAAGCCTGGCGAGACCCCGGTGGGCATCGTTGGGTTCAGCCCGATCTACAACGCCTTTCATTTCTTTGATCAAGACATTCCAAACCTTAGCGGGATCGCGCAAAAATGCATCAATGTGAGCATATTCCATGGGGTCAATTTTTTCCCATACCCCGCCCTTGCCCCTGAAGGGCGGAATTCCGCTTTCAACGGAGATTCCGGCGCCGGTTAAAGCAACCACATTTTTGGCGGCAGCCAGATCTTTTGCAGCTCTTTGAATCAAATCGTCCATGGCAATACTATCTGTTTTATTCGGTTTATCGGCAAAAAATCACCGCTCATACGATCGGAAATAAAAGTAATATCTTACCGGAGCGTTATCTTGATAATTCCTATTATGAATGAAATCAATCAAACTGGTCAGATCGGCAAAACCAGGGCTTATAATTCAAATGTCATGTCACCTTTTACAGCGAAACATTTAATCCTTTGACCTTTTTCAGCAATGGTCTGGCGGCAGATTTTCACAATACTATCCATTGCTTTGTCCGTTCGCTCCTGGTTTAAATGAAAAAGACCCAGTTTTTTGACACCCGCTTCATCAGCAAGTTTAAGCACATCGGTATAGACAGAGTGGCCCCACTCCCTGAATATTTTATATTCTTGGGGTGTGTACTCGGCATCATGAATCAGAAGGCCAGCACCCGAACAAAACTCCATATAGTCAGTATATGCCAAACCGCCGGGGTGTGTATATCCGAGTTCATTATCGGTCAGAAATACAAAGGATTTGCCGTCTTCAATGAATTTATAACCGCTTCCGCAGTTTGGATGGCTGAGAGGTATTGGCACAATATTTACAGAACCGATTTCAAATTCCGCCGGGCAGGCATCTTCATAGGTCATTCTGGCCTTTATATCCGAATATTTTACAGGAAAGTTGGGTGGCGCCATCACCTTTGAAAGAATGGTTTCTACAAATTTGCTGTGAAAAGGACATCGGTGCATGGAAAATTCAGAATTCTTGAAATAAAGCGGTTTGAAATATGGGAAACCCATAACATGGTCCCAATGAGCATGGGTGAAAAGAAAATGAATTTTTTTTCGTTTTTCTTTAATCAACTGGTTGCCGAGTCTGCGTATACCGGTTCCAGCGTCAACAATGATGATATCATCACTTTTGGTCCTGATCTCGAGACAGGTGGTGTCTCCGCCGTATTTGAGGTACTCTTTTCCTGAGACCGGAATGGACCCTCTAGAACCCCAGCACTTGATATACATTTTTTAACCTTTCAGACTCTATCCGATTAAACCATCAACTTATTTTACCAAGAAAGGTATGCCAGACGCCATCACAATTCCATTTTTTGATTATGCTGACGGATCCCTGAGACAATGAATCGGCTATATCATTGGCCTGGTTGCGTAATAGACCGGACAGAATAAACCATTTTTTATCAAAAAAGCCTTGTGAGGAAATCAGCTTTTTCATTACTTCATAATGAATATTTGCGATTACCAAGTCTGCTTGAAAATAAATGATATCCTCAGCATGACCCTGAACGACCACGATTCGGTCTTGCATATGATTTGATCGGATGTTAGCTTGCGCGGCTGTGGTTGCCAGAAAATTAGTGTCGACAGCCAGCGTCTGTTTGCATCCCAATCGAGCAGCAGCCAGCGCAAGCAACCCTGTACCTGTGCCAAGATCAAGTGTTGACTGCGGTGTTGAATTTTGAAAAAGCAGTTCGAGTGCCTCTAAGCAATTATGGGTGGTTGCGTGGCTTCCGTTACCAAATACCACACCCGGGTCAATTATGAGCGGAATTATTTCTTTGTCTGCTGCTTGATTCCATATTTTATCCCAAGGGGGTGCGATGAGAAATCGGCCAACTCGAATCGGGACAAGTTTACCGCCTTGCCAATCATCGTATGTCATATGAAAATTGTCAAGCAGGGATAATTGTGGCTGAACCGCCAGCAGTTGTTCCACCAACTTTTCTGATGGCGCAGAAAAGAACAGAAAAGAAAATTCTTCTTCTTGCCAATTTCCGATGAAATCATTGTGTGATAAATTTGTGCCCGGCGCTAGATGGCCCTTAAAATAGTAAATATAAAGATTACGGATTGGATGGCCCGAAAATATAGCGG
>CP070652.1:4112013-4130528 GCA_020354645.1 Deltaproteobacteria bacterium | reverse complement strand
CAAAATAAAACCGGGCATCTCGTGCCATATCCTTGAGAGTTTTGCTCCTGGCATGCAAGGTTTCAATTACCCTTTCGATGAAAGGGCCCTCTTGGATATCGTATCCAAGAGATGCTAAAAAGGGTGTCAGGGCTTTGACAAGTGTTTTCGGCGATGTGGCTTTAATGTGGTCTGCATTGAGGGCTAAAAGCTTCTCCAGATCGAATATCCCGGCAGAACGGCCGATGTTTTCCAGCGTGAATTTTTCGATCAGCTCCTGACGGGTAAAAAACTCCTGGTCGCCATATGACCATCCCAGCCGCACCAGATAGTTGATGAAGGCATCCGGAAGGTATCCCATATCCCTGTAAGCCGTAACCGACATCGCTCCGTGGCGTTTGCTCAGGCGGGTCCGATCGGGGCCAAGTACCATGGGAACATGACCAAAGGTTGGCAGAGGGCTGCCTAAAGCTTTGTATAACAGGATCTGTTTGGGTGTGTTCATGACGTGATCATCTCCCCGGATAATCGTGTTAATCCCCATGGTCATATCATCCACGACAACCGCAAAGTTATAGGTGGGGCTTCCATCGCTTCTGGCGATGATGAAATCATCCAGCTCCGGATTTTGAAAGGCGATATTTCCCTTAACGACATCTTCAAGGACGGTTGTTCCCACCAGCGGTGACTTGAAGCGGATGACAGCCTTTTTAGTTTTCTTGAGTCCTTTCTCGCGGCAGGTACCATCGTATTTTGGTTTTCCGCCTGCCGCCATTCCCCTCTTGCGCATGGTCGCTAACGCTTCCGGCGTGCAGGTGCAATAGTAGGCCTTGTCCGCATCGAGCAACTTCTGGGTATACTGCCGGTAGATATCAAAGCGTTTGGACTGAAAATATGGCCCGTCATCCCAGTCAATTCCCAGCCAATCAAGTGCTTCAAATATGGCGTCAATAGACTCTTGGGTGGATCGTTCTCGATCCGTATCCTCGATCCTGAGAACGAAACGCCCTTTCTTGTGGCGGGCATAAAGCCAGTTAAATATTGCTGTGCGGGCGTTTCCGACATGCAGAAAACCGGTGGGACTGGGTGGAAAACGAGTTACAATATCTTGCATTATGGTAACCTAGATTTTCAGTAATAATTGAGTAATTTGAATAAATTATGATAACAGTTGGTTATACTTGTATTTTACTTATTTTAATGATATTAATATATTTAGTAATTAGCAAATCCGAGGCTAATTATTTTTCAGCACAAATTCTAAACAGATAACCCCAGGACGTTTTCAAGCCACCTCCGGTGATTTCTGAGGTGCCGGTTTTCGATCATTTCATTTTTGATAAATTTAATAATTTTAATAGTATATTCTCATATTGGATGCCGTCCGATACACGCGACAAGTCAATAACACATACCACATACGAGTGCAAGCAGACAAAATAAAAAATATTTTGAAAAAGCCTTGACAAACGGACGGATTTCAATTACTTATACCGAAATTTTTGCCTAATTAGACAGGGGTAGTATTTATTATAAAAACAGATAGTTAGGAGATTACTAATGGCTGTTCCTAAGCGTAAGAAATCAAAGTCAAAACGAGGTAAGCGACGAACGCATCAAAAGGTCGTTGCGTCGAATTTGTCCATTTGCCCACAATGTGGGGAGGCTACGCTACCCCACCGCGCCTGCCCGAGTTGCGGAACATACAAAGGTCGGGCCGTAACCGAAACAAAAGAAAGCTACATCCAAACAGGGAAAATAGACCCATGGCGGCAACGACAGAAAATAGCGGCAAAGAGTTATACGGTTTAGATTCCGAATCAAAGCAGATGGTCATTGATATGATCGGTCAGCTAAAAAAACGGCTCCTTGTCCGCGAAAAAATTCTTGAGTGGGATAAAAACGAAGTATTCCCGGAAGATACACTCCGGAAATTGCTGGGGCCGGATATAGGGCTGCAGCTTCTAATGATCCCTGAAACCTATGGCGGAATGGGAGGGGGTGCGCGTGATAGTTGTGACATTACCCGTGAAATGTCCAAGATCTGTTTAGGAATTACGACTGCATTTTTTGCGCTCCAACTGGGTGCAGACCCCCTAATAGTTGGCGGCACTGAAGCGCAAAAAGCAAAGTGGCTTGGTGCGATCGCTGAAAGGGAGGCATTGGTTGCCTATGCCGTCACCGAACCTGACGCCGGCAGCAATGTTGCCGCCATCAAAACCAAAGCCGATCCGGTAAAGAATGAGGCCGGTGATATCACGGGCTACAGGATAAACGGCAATAAACAGTTTATATCTAGCGGCGCTGCGGCTGATTTTATTACCCTGCTTGCCAAAACCCCGGAAGGTCCTACTTTTTTCGTTATTGAAAAGGGTACTGAAGGATTTACGCCAGGTAGAAGTGAAGAAAAACACGGTATCCGGGCCTCACAGACATCGGCGCTTACCTTTACGGATGTTTTGGTCCCGGTTGAAAACCTTATTGGCGGTGTACCCGGCAAAGGGCTTAAGCAGGCCAACCAGGTATTCGGCTATACCAGACTCATGGTTGCTTCCATGGGGTTAGGTGCCGGTGAAGCCGCATTGAATATTGTTATCCCGTATGCCAGAGAACGGATTGTGTCCGGATCACCTTTATCAGAAAAGCAGGGCTATACCCATAAACTCGTGGTACCACACGCTGTGAGGCTTGAAGCAGCTTCGGCATATATCTATGAAGTCGCTGAACGGCTAGACTCCGGTGAAAAAGATCTTCAGGTGGAAGGCTCCATTGCAAAGTTTTTCGCCACCGAAACGGCCGATAAGTGCGCCAGCGATGCCATTCAGGCACTGGGCGGCTATGGCTATATTTCTGAATTCGAGGTGGAAAAAATCAAAAGAGATGTCAAAATTACCTGTATTTATGAAGGAACCAGCGAAGTCCAGCAAAATATCATCAGTACTTTTCGTTGGAAAAACACCATCAAATCAAAAGGTGAATTTTATGGATCCATTAGCGCTGAGATGGAAAAACTCCACGCAGCAGCAGGAGATATCGGATGTCTATCCTATGGGCTTGCCGCCAAGATTCTAAACGACACCATTATGTTGGTTCATAGTAATAAATTGACCCGTAAACAATATGTCATGTTTGCTCTGGCGGATATGATGACCCATGTGGAGGTGGGTGCAAGCATGGCCCGCAAGGCGGCGGCTGCCGCACAAGCTGGCGATGATGCGGCGGAGAAACTCAATACAATGTCGCGGATTTTTGCAAATGAGGTCGCGCAACTGGTCGCCCAAAACGTGATCAAAATCATTATGGGGATCGGAATATTTGATAAAAGTGCGGTTACCGAATTTCTGGATAATACTTCCTATTATGAACTGATGAATAGTTACCGGGATGTTATTAATGATATGGATACGGTAGCCGATATTTTATTTGAGAGGTGATTATGGCGGATAAGGACAAACGCACAATTGTTGTCACCGGCGGATCCAGGGGTATTGGCCGGGCTATTTGCATTGCCTTGGCCGAGCCGGATGCCTATATTTATTTTAATTATTTTTCTCCGACGGATCCGGTCGCAGAGGAGGCTGCAGCTGCTGAAACTGAAAAACTTGTGACCGAAGCAGGGGGATCGGCGACCGGTATTTGTGTGAATGTGGCGTCGCAAGATGAGGTTAAAAATTATTTTGAAAAAATAATCAACGATACAAAGCGCATCGACGTTCTTGTAAATAATGCCGGTATAACCAAGGACGGACTCTTGGTCCGCATGAAAGAAGAAGATTGGGATGCCGTATTGGAGATAAATTTGAAAGCTGCTTTTCGCTGCATGCAGATAGCCGCTAAAACCATGATGAAACAACGATCCGGTCGAATCGTTAACATTGCATCAGTGGTGGGTGCAATCGGCAATCCCGGGCAGGCGAACTATGTGGCTTCAAAAGCCGGACTAATAGGTCTGACGAAGACTGCTGCCAAAGAATTGGCTTCGCGGAACATTACGGTAAACGCGGTAGCGCCAGGGTTTATCGAAACGGATATGACGGCATCTCTCACAGATAAGGTAAAGGAATCCATGCTAAGTCAGATTCCTTTGGGACGTGCCGGGAAACCGGAGGATGTGGCAGCCGCAGTCGCTTTCTTAACTTCAGAGGCTGCGGCCTATCTTACAGGACAGGTGATCCATGTAAGTGGTGGCATGTATATGTGAAAGGAGGAAATTCATGTCTGTTGAGGATAAAGTAAGAAAGATTATTTCAGAAAAGTTGAGCGTTGATTTGGAAGAAGTGGTGCCCGAGGCTTCATTTGTGGACGATCTGGGTGCGGACTCGTTGGATCTAGTGGAATTGATCATGTCTATGGAAGAAGAATTTGATACCGACATTTCCGATGAGGATGCCGAAAAAATTCTTACCGTCCAGGATGCGATTGATTACGTAATGGCACAGGCATAATAAATCTGAATGCTAGGCTGCAGTTCTTGTGACCGATTCGTCTCTCTGCGAACCCCGCCCTTCAGGGCGGGGGGCTTCACTTTTTTTGTGCTGATGATTTAATTATTCACTCCAGATGGAGTGTTTTAATTTGCTATTACGAGCTGATTATAGCGGTTTAGTATCGGCGAGGCCGGTTGAATTTTATGTGGATGCCGGCTACGGACGATTTTGGGGGGACTTATTTTTTATTGGTACTTAAAATGTCAAATTTTGCTTACCACAAACCAGGCTGTTTAAACCACTTAAAGAGGAGGTCGTTGTGAAAAGGCGTGTTGTTATTACGGGTGTCGGACTTGTAACGCCGCTTGGCATAGGTGTTGACCAGACATGGAAAGCCCTTTGTGCCGGCAAATCAGGAATTGGAGAAATCACACGGTTTGATGCTACCAAGTATGACACAAAGATTGCCGGTGAAGTCAAGGATTTTCATAAAGAAGATTTCCTCCCGGCCAAGGAGGCCAGGCGTACGGAACCCTTTATCGCTTATGCCATTGCAGCCACCCGCATGGCCATTGAAGATTCCGGATTGGCGATCAACGGTTCAAACGGCGATAGAGTCGGGGTTATTACCGGTTGTGGCCTGGGTGGTCTCGAGATTATGGAACGTACCATTATTCAAGTGAACCAACGCGGACCAAAGCGGGTGACGCCGTTTTTTATTCCCTATATGATCGGGAACATGGCCGCCGGGATGATTTCGATCCATTTTGGTGCCAAAGGACCCAATTCTTCGATTGCAACAGCCTGCGCCGCCGGGGCCCACGCGGTGGGAGATGCATATCGTGCGATTCAAACAGGCGCTGCGGATGCCATGATAACAGGGGGGGTAGAGTCTGTAATTACCTCCACTTGTGTGGCCGGCTTCAATGCCATGAAAGCACTTTCCACCCGCAACGATGCTCCTGAAAAAGCTTCTCGACCGTTTGACCTTGATCGAGACGGTTTTGTGATTGGAGAGGGATCCGGCATTCTCATACTCGAGGCGCTCGAGGACGCCGTAAAACGGGGAGCCCATATTTATGCTGAGTTATGCGGATTAGGAATGAGTGGGGACGGATATCATATCACCTCACCCTGTCCGGATGGTGATGGTGCTGTTCGTTGCATGCAGGCGGCAATTGAAGATGCCGGCATATCATATGACATGATTGATTATATTAACGCACATGGCACTTCGACTCCCTTAAACGATCTTTATGAAACCCGTGCCGTGAAGACCGTATTTAAAGACGCAGCTAAAAAATTAGCAATAAGTTCCACTAAATCGATGACCGGTCATCTGCTGGGTGGCGCTGGCGGAATAGAAACCGTATTCACGGCCCTGACAATCCATGATGGAATCATTCCCCCCACTATCAATCATGATATTCCTGGTGAAGAGTGTGACCTCGATTATGTGCCGAACACAGCCCGCAAAACAAAAGTCAAAATTGCGATGACGAATTCGTTTGGCTTCGGAGGGACCAATGCAAGTCTGATACTGAAAGCCTATGATGAAGATTAACTCGCGGCTGCAGACTCCCCGTGCCCACAAAACCGCTCAGTTTTTCTAAACCCTTTGCATCCAGATCCCGACTAAGTGCGCCAAATTTTTTCTTGCGGATAGTACTATATTTATATAGTATCAAACGTTATGCGTTCTTGCCGGAATTTCACTCGGGAGGCTGTCTCTATGCCGAAGGTAGAAAATAGACCGTCATGGAAAGACTATTTTATGGATATTACCGCCCTTGTGGCGCAGCGATCGACATGCACCCGAAGGGCTGTAGGTGCAATTATTGTAAAAGATAAAAGAATCTTGTCCACCGGATACAATGGCGCCCCATCCGGGATCAGACACTGTACCGATGTCGGTTGCCTGCGGGAGAGCCTGAATGTACCTTCCGGTGAGCGGCATGAGCTGTGCCGGGGGATTCACGCTGAGCAGAATGCAATTATCCAGGCTGCGTATCACGGCGTTTCAGTAAAGGGAGCGACACTTTTTTGTACAAATCTGCCGTGTTCAATATGCACAAAGATGATTATAAACGCTGGCATAAAGAAGATATGCTACCAAGATGGCTATGCAGACTCATTGTCCGAAGAGATGTTTCAAGAGGCAGGAATTGAAGTAATGAAGCATAATAATATAAAGCGGGGGGAAGCGTCATGAAGTGTCCGTATTGCGGTGAAACTGACAACAAAGTGATCGACTCCAGGTTGAGCAAGGATGGAACGGTAATTCGGCGACGCCGAGAATGCATCATCTGCAGTAGACGATTTACAACCTATGAGCATATTGAAGAAATTCCAATCATGATTATTAAGAAAGATGGCCGCCGTGAGGTTTTTTTGCGTGAGAAGGTGCGATCGGGCATGAAGAAAGCCTGTGAAAAGCGGAATATTAGTATGAATGTTATTGAAGAATTTATTGATGAACTTGAGCGCGATCTCAGAGAAACCGGCGAGAAAGAAATTCCTGCCTCTGAAGTGGGCGAAAAAATTATGTCCAAGCTGCATGAACTCGATGATGTTGCTTATGTCCGGTTTGCATCTGTTTATAGAGAATTTAAAGATGTAAACGATTTTGTCGATGAATTGAAAAGCCTCCTGAGCCAACAATAACGGCTTAAGCAAGCAACTGGTTTTCGGCATGTTGACCCCAAAAATTCCCCGATTCTGAAATATTTAACCTATAAAGTAGTCAGCCGACCATGGATGACGCATATTTTATGAAAATCGCACTCGAACTTGCCAAACAAGGTTTGGGTTATACTTCCCCGAATCCCATGGTGGGTGCGGTGGTCGTGAAAGACGGGAGGATTGTCGGGAAGGGATATCATTCAGGACCTGGACAAGCTCATGCCGAAGTCAATGCCATTGATGATGCGGGTTCCGCAACATCCGGTGCTATACTGTATGTAACGCTTGAACCATGTAATCATGCGGGAAGAACCCCACCCTGCACCGAAAAGATTTTAGCGGCTGGTATCCATCGAGTCGTCGCTGCCATAAGAGACCCGAACCCTAACGTAGAAGGAGGCGGGCTGGATTATCTGCGAGAAAATGGGATTGACATTAGTGTCGGCGTTTGTGAGGACCAGGCCAAAAAGCTGAATGAAACGTTTTTGAAATATGTTCAGACAAAACGTCCTTATGTGACCTTAAAGTGCGCCGCTACGTTGGATGGAAGAATCGCCACAAAAACGGGTGATTCCCGGTGGGTGTCAGGAGAGGCGGCACGGGCATATGCTCATGAGCTCAGACATGCTTCGGACGCCATTATAATCGGTGTGAATACCGTTAAAAAAGACAATCCGAGCTTGACCACCCGTTTGAATGGTAAAAAGGGATTGGATCCCACGCGAATTATTCTGGATACGCATCTATCGATTCCCCAGAAATCCAAGGTATTGCAGCTTGAATCCGATTCTGATACAGTCATTGTTACCGGTCCGTCAGTTCCAGAGGATAAAAAGGTTGCCATCGAAAAAAGCGGCGTTAAGTTTATTGAAACCCCTCTGAAAGCCGGCTTGATCGACCTGGATTTTCTGATGGATCTTTTGGGTGAATCCGCTGTTACGAGTGTACTTGTAGAAGGGGGTGGCCGTGTCATTGCATCATGTTTAAAGGCCGGTATCGCTGACAAGATTAACTTTTTCTATGCCCCTAAGATATTGGGCGGTGATGATGGTATTCCAATTTGCAGCGGACCGGGAGCTGAATTGATGAAAGAAAGCATAGCGGTAAAGAACATCACGGTACGTCGGTTCGGTGATGATATTATGGTAGAAGGATATATTGATAATAGTTTTAAGATTTAAGTTTTAGGTTTTAGGTATTTTTTAATTGGCCATCATCCACTTTCTTAAAACCTAAAACCTAAAACCTTAAGCTAATCTTATGTTTACTGGAATAATTGAAGGCCTCGGCACTATATCCGGGATACGCTTGGCAGGTAAAGGCAGACGGTTGAGTATTACGTCCGATTTCTCCCTTGACCACTCCGAGGTTGGAGATAGTATTTCTGTAAGCGGAGCTTGCTTGACTGCCGTCGTGATTGGGAGCACACGCTTTGAAGTGGACCTGTCTCCTGAAACAGTTGCAAAAACAACTTTTGGCAGGATAAAAATAGGTGATCGCGTAAACCTTGAGCGGGCAATGCGTCTATCTGACAGAATAAACGGTCACTTGGTTACAGGACATATCGACGGCGTCGGCACTATCCGCCATAAAAAAATGACGGACAGCGCGATGATTGTAACCATTGGTATTCCGGAGGCTCTTTCACGTTATATGATACAGAAAGGCTCTGTTGCTGTAGATGGTATTAGTTTAACCATTAATGCCTGCGATCAGGAAAGTTTTGGGGCAACAATCATCCCGCATACCGCTAAGTTTACAACTATCGGTTTCAAAAAAATAGGCGATCAAGTCAATATTGAAACCGACTTGATTGGTAAATATGTTGAACGGTTTATCGCGGCGGGTTTGGATGGAGTTCGCGGAGAACGAGCCGAAATTGACATGCAATTATTGGCTAAGAAAGGTTATCTGTAAATCAGGAGTTGAAAAAATTGCCTCGGCCCCTGATCTTTAAAGTAAAGATGATACCCAAAAGATGAAATGCTCGCGCGGAGAAACCTGATAAGCACTTGGTTAAATAAAAGGAGTTTGAAACAAGCATGCCGGTAATTCCCATTAAAAAAGCAATTAAGGATATAAAAGCCGGACGAATGGTCATACTGGTAGATGATGAAGACCGTGAAAATGAAGGCGATCTTTGCATGGCTGCTGAAAAGGTAACTCCAGAGTCTATTAATTTTATGGCCAAGCACGCCCGGGGGCTGATATGCCTGGCCATGTCCGGTGAAATGATTGACAAACTTGATTTGCCGATGATGGTTGATCATAATACCTCGCCCTTCCAGACAGGCTTCACCGTCTCCATCGAAGCCCGCTGCGGTGTCACCACGGGTATTTCTGCAGCTGACCGGGCGACTACGATACTTACAGCTGTGGCCGACGACGCCAAGCCCAGTGACCTCGTCAGACCCGGACATATATTCCCATTAAGAGCAAGGAACGGGGGTGTCATGGTTCGGGTCGGTCAGACCGAAGGATCGGTGGATTTGGCCCGGCTTGCGGGTTTAAAACCCACCGCGGTTATCTGTGAAATCATGGATGAAGATGGGACAATGGCCAGAAGGCCCGCTCTCGAGATATTCAGCGAAAAACAGGGTATTGGAATATGTACCGTTGCCGACCTCGTGGAATACCGCATGCACACCGAATCTTTCGTGCACAGAACGGTTGAGACAACCATCCCAACCGTATATGGCAGTGAGTTTAACATCGTTGCCTTTGAAAACGATGTTGACAACATGCTTCACCTGGCACTTGTTAAAGGTGACATAAATCCTGAAAAACCCGTTCTTGTTCGGGTTCACTCGGAGTGCTTGACCGGTGATATATTTGGTTCTCTTCGGTGTGACTGCGGTGACCAATTGCACAAGGCAATGGAGATGATCGCCAAGGAGGGTACGGGGGTGATTCTCTATCTAAGGCAGGAGGGACGCGGCATCGGACTGGTCAATAAATTGAGGGCTTATAATTTGCAACAACATCACGGTTTGGATACAGTGGAGGCCAATAAAAAACTGGGGTTCAAAGATGATCTCAGGGATTATGGAATAGGAGCCCAGATACTCGTCGATCTCGGGGTGAGAAAAATGCGGCTGTTGACCAATAACCCCAAGAAAATGATCGGTCTTGATGGATACGGGCTCAGTATTGTTGAGCAGATACCGATTGAAGTTGAACCCAATGAATACAACCGCTGTTATCTAGAGTGCAAAAAACTCAAGATGGGTCACCTGCTGAATATGGTTGATGCCATAGATGCAGGTCGCTCTTCAAATACGTGATTCTGAGACTCCATAAACAATTTAAAACGGGAGGATGCCAGATGTCGAAAATAATGGAAGGTAAACTTCTCGCTGAAGGCAAAAATTTTGCACTTGTGGTCAGCCGGTTTAATGATTTTATTACGGAAAAACTCCTGAGCGGGGCGATCGATGCGTTGACGCGTGCTGGCGCAAAGAATAATAGTATCGACATTGTAAAAGTGCCGGGGGCCTTTGAAATTCCGCTGGTCGCCAAAAAATTAGCCCAGAAAGGCCGGTATCATGCCGTGATCTGTCTTGGTGCGGTTATCCGCGGTGCTACACCCCATTTTGACTATGTGAGTGCCGAAGTCAGCAAGGGAATTGCTCAGATCAGCCTGGAAACAGGCATCCCGGTAATTTTTGGTGTGGTAACCACCGATACCCTCGAACAGGCCATTGAGCGCGCCGGCACAAAATCCGGGAATAAAGGATGGAGCGCGGCTATGGCTGCCGTGGAGATGGCGAATTTGATAGAGGCTGTCGACCACGTATGATCAGGTGTAACTATGGGAAAACGGCGCCGTTCTAGAGAGCTTGCCTTGCAAGCTCTTTTTTATATGGACATGAGCAAAGAAGCCTCGGAAGAAGCTTTGGAACGGTTCTGTGTTAATTTCAATCCGCCGGACAGTGCCCGGCCATTTTTTTTCAAAATCATCACCGGGGTTCTGAAGTATCTGCCCCAAATTGATGCCCTGATCGAACGGTTTTCGAAAAACTGGAGAATCGGACGGATGTCTTTTGTGGACCGTAATGTTTTGAGAATAGCCGTGTACGAACTGCTTTGTTGCAGCGATATCCCTCCGAAAGTTACCATAAATGAAGCCATAGACATTGCCAAAAAATTCGGCACGGCAGAATCCGGTGCCTTTATAAACGGAATTATTGACAGCATCCGTCTTGCTCATGAAAACGGAAAAATTCAAGCCGGGTTTGAAAATCATGATAGCCCGGTAGGTTTATGATAGGATAGAGTGATTCTCAAAAATGGTTTCCGATTGCTATAAGCCCGAGTGAGGCGGAATTTTCTTGCCGACAAGATGATCACCTTGCCGGTTTTAAATGGCAAAAGGGGTCTGCTGCTCATCTCAGTAAAGCGACTTTTTCCCGATACAAAGGAGAATATTTTGAACATTAAAGCGTTGACCGTTGGTCCCATACAGGCAAATTGTTACATAATTGGCTGCGAGGACACCCTTGAGGCGGCTGTCATTGACCCCGGCGCCGAAGCAGATAGAATTTTGCTTTCCCTTGCAGAATCGAAACTGAAATTAAAATTTATCATCAACACCCATGGTCATTTCGATCACGTGGGTGCCAATAAAAGCCTGAAAGATGCAACCCGTGCCCAAATTTTGATTCACCCTCTTGATGCGCCCATGCTAAATCAACTTTCAGATGCAGCTGCATCTTGGGGGTTAGCGACAGAGAATTCACCGCCTCCCGATAAAACGCTCGAAGAGGACGACACCGTTAGTTTCGGCAATATCACGCTCAAAACGATTCATACCCCCGGGCACACACCGGGGGGAATTTCGCTGCATACCGACGGATACGTGTTCGTGGGGGATACGCTCTTTGCGGGTTCGGTCGGCCGGACGGACTTTCCGGGTGGTGATTTCGGGACGCTGGTGTCCAGTATAAAAAACAAGCTATTTGTACTTGGAGATGATGTAACGGTTTTTCCCGGGCACATGGGCACCACCACTATCGGTCAGGAAAGGCGGTATAACCCTTTTGTGGGTGAACGCGGCGTCCTCTGAACACCGCTCTACAGTGAAGCCTCCCTACCCCTCGAGGGCGAGGCTAGCCGGGAAACGAACCGGTCCGTCATTGATTCGCCCCCTCCATCTCTCTCAGGAAGCTGAGAAAACGCTTATTTTATGGGTCTCCCCTATGCTATGAACCGCCTGCATGGCCCGGGTGATTAAATCCCATCCTGTTTCATCACGCTGTTCAAGTTCGACTAAATGTTCGGATTTCTTATGAGTGTCAGGCGCGAGGCGGCTCTAAAGCGGAGCGTACACGCTAGCACGTGAGCATTTTGAACCACCTCGCAACGCAGCAATCGGACGAAAGACGTGTATTGGGAAACCATTTTTAGAAGGCACCGAGCTGGCACGGTTTAATCTTGATTCCCATTGCTTCACAAATACCGCTTACCGTCATCTTACCTACGTTAAAGCGGACGGCAATCTCCCAGGTACTTTTACATGATATCCTTCCGTTATCCAAAGCTTGCCGGATCGCATTTTTTAAATCCTGATTGGTTGTATCCCGGGGTTTTACGATCTTTTTTTCCGGTCTGTACCCAAATAATCCCAACTGGCATTTCACCAAGCGGTAATTCACGAGGTCAAGCGTTTTACCAACTTCGACCGGTGAAGTTTGAACATCTTTTGCAATCTCGAATGCAATTGCGCAGGGAACTTCTTTAGTGGTTGATCGCTTCATAATTTCGTTTTTAATTTCAGGGTTCGGTTTTTCCGCTGCTTTATGTTTATCCGAAAAATTATAGTCTTCACCTTTACGCATTTTGCCAATCCTTTCATCAATTCTTATATTTTATAATATACCCATAACGAAATTACTGCATTAATACAAACATAAACCATTCCGTATGGGCGACTTCAATAAAACTTATTTCGTTATTTGGGTTTGTCTCCATTTCACTTGAAGTAATGGGGGCCGTCTGTTAATCTATAGCAGCTTTCAAATTGATCTTGTGATGAAAAATTATCTCTCGACTAAACGGTGTAATCATGCAAGAAATCGGGGTATATTTATTGCAATCGCCATTTAAAATATTGTCAAGCGTATTCCGAAATACCCCATTCAGCGCTGATTTGCAAACGACGTTGTTATGCCTTTTGTGATTAAAAGAAAAAAAACACGCCCAATAATGATCGGAGACGTTAAGGTCGGAGGGCTGGCACCTATTACGGTGCAGTCCATGACCAATACCTATACCCAGGATATTTCGGCCACGGTTTCCCAGATAAAACGCCTGGAAGCGGCAGGATGTGAAATTGTGCGTGTGGCTGTACCCGATCAGGAAGCTGCCACTGCCATATCCCGCATTAAGGAAAAGATTGACATACCCCTTATCGCCGATATTCATTTTAACCACCGACTGGCTATCGCCGCTGCACGGGCTGGAGCCGACGGGCTTAGGATTAATCCGGGTAATATCGGCAGTGAAAAAAAAGTAAAAGCCGTTGTGGATTGCGCCAAAGAATATAATATTCCGATTCGTATCGGCGTCAATTCAGGATCGCTTGAAAAGAAAATTTTGAAAAAATATAATGGTGTAACTGCAGAGGCAATGGTTGAAAGCGCCCTGCGAAATATCGAGTTATTGGAAACCTTGGATTTTCATTCAATAAAAGTGTCTCTGAAAGCATCTGATGTGCCGCGGACGGTTGAAGCTTACAGACTTCTGTCAAAAAAATCCGACCGGCCGCTTCATGTTGGTGTTACGGAAGCAGGCGGACTTTATTCGGGTATTGTGAAATCAGCTCTAGGTATCGGGACACTTCTTGCAGAAGGGATCGGAGATACCATCCGAGTTTCCCTGACACGGGATCCTGTAGAAGAAGTGCGGGTAGGATATGAAATCCTCAAAGGTTTGGAGATTCGGCAACATGGGCCTGACATAATATCCTGTCCGACATGCGGCCGTTGCAATATAGATCTTTTTGGTATTACTGAGAGAGTCGAAAAAGCGCTTTTATTAAAATCAGTACCCATAAGGCTCGCGATTATGGGGTGTGTGGTAAACGGACCCGGGGAAGCCCGGGAGGCTGACATCGGTGTTGCCGGCGGAGACGGCATCGGTATTCTTTTTAAAAGAGGCAAGGTAATCAGAAAGTTTTCACAGGATAAACTGGTTGAAGTTCTACTCGATGAAATCGAGAGATTTGAAAAGAATTGGATCAAAAAGACCGGCCGGACAAATAAATGAAGATTGAAAGATCGGAGATTAAAACCTGTAAATTGACAATGCTGTAGTGGTTAGGAGCAGTTTCAAAACCTCGTTTTCACCGGCCTGCGACGAGCTCAGCCGAGCCGTTTGCGCCTTTTGTAAAGCGCTAAGCTTGCTGTGCTAAATCTTGAAAACTCGGGCTAACGCCCTCAAACAGTTCAAGATTTTACGCTCCGCTTCGCTAAGCGCTTTTGGACAAAAGTTCTCAAAATTGGTTCAAAAGAGGTTTTGAAACCAGTTCTATCAAAAATATATTCCGGTTGCCTTCACGGTTGTAACGGCTTAAATGAAATATTTTTTCGGAAAGTTATTTTGAGAATCACTAAAAAGTGGAATTGAAAGAGGATTAACATGGAGAAACAGGCAATGACCGCGATAACTCCTACTCGGGATGAGGATTATCCGGAATGGTACCAACAAGTGATTAAAGCATCGGATTTGGCGGAGAAATCCCCGGTAAGGGGCTGCATGGTCATAAAACCTTGGGGCTACACTCTTTGGGAAAATATCGTCCGCGAGCTGGATGATATGTTCAAGGCTACGGGGGTACGAAACGCATATTTTCCGCTTTTTATTCCGTTGAGCTTTCTTCAGAAAGAAGCCCAGCATGTTGAAGGTTTCGCCAAAGAGTGCGCTGTAGTAACCCACCACAGACTTGAGAAAGGACCTGACGGCGGTCTGATTCCTGCCGGCCCGCTCACAGAACCACTTGTTGTCAGACCCACCTCCGAAACGATTATCGGGGAATCCTTTTCAAAGTGGGTGGGCAGCTATCGTGATTTACCCATACTGCTCAATCAGTGGGCTAATATTGTCAGGTGGGAAATGCGAACCCGTATGTTTCTGAGAACCAGTGAATTTCTATGGCAGGAAGGGCATACGGCGCATGCTTCCCAAGATGAAGCCTTGGAGCGGACCAGCATGATGCTCGATGTTTACACCCGCCTTGCCCAAGAATATCTGGCCATGCCGGTGATACGCGGAAGAAAAACCGCTTCAGAAAGGTTTCCGGGGGCTGTGGACACCATGTCAATTGAGGCTATGATGCAGGACAGAAAAGCCCTGCAGGCAGGAACATCTCATTTTTTAGGCCAGAATTTTGCGCGGGCCTCTAACATTCGATTTCAGTCGACTCAGGAAGAAGAAGAATACGCCTGGACCACGTCGTGGGGAGTATCTACCCGGCTCATTGGCGGTGTCATCATGATTCATGGCGACGATGATGGCATAATTCTCCCCCCCAAGGTGGCCCCCTCGCATGTTGTTCTTTTGCCGATCATTCGAAACCCAAAAGAACGTTCCAAAGTAATGGAATATTCCGAAGCTTTAGCAACTGTCTTAAGAGAAAAATATTACCACCATTGCCGCCTTCATGTGGAGATCGATGATCGTGATATTGGTGGTGCCAGGGGCTGGGAGTGGATTAAAAAAGGAATTCCACTGCGCATTGAAATCGGTCCGCGAGATATCGCTGAGGACTCGGTATTTGTTGCAAGAAGAGATAAGGGCAACCGAGATAAGGTATCGATTAAAAGGAATGTCTTTATTAATGAAATAACCGGCATTTTGGATGAAATTCAAAGCAATCTATTTGAGCGTGCCTTGTCTTTCAGAAAGCAAAACACTATAATTATTGATGATAATAAAACGTTTTATGAATATTTCAGTCCCAAAAATCCGGACAAACCCGAAATCCACGGCGGTTTTTCACTATCATGCTGGTGCGGGTCCGAGGAATGCGAGGCAAAAATAAAAGAGGATCTGGGCGTTTCCATCCGCTGCCTTCCCTTTGAGGACGAATTTACAGATCAAAGTGAGATCGAGAAGGGTAAGTGCATCTGCTGCGCAACCCCTGACAGTGACCGGGTGGTATTTGCCAAGGCGTACTAGTTGTTCAAGGTTCAAAGTTCAGGGTTCAGGGTCATTTGAAATTCTCAGCAAAAAGCATGAAGCATGAATCAATCATCGGCATTGAGCAACTTTCAATTTCAGATGGTTTATGAAACTTTTTTAACCAACCTTTGAACCCTAAACCATGCATACTGAACCCAGAACGGATTTTTATCAAAAATGATCCGTATCAATGACATACTGGATAAAGTCTCCGAGTATAATCCGGATGCCGATCTGGATCTCATCAAACGCGCTTATGTCTATTCGGCCAGAGTTCATGAAGGTCAGGTTCGGTTGTCGGGTGAACCGTATCTTTCCCACCCCCTAGAAGTCGCCGGCATCCTTGCCGATATGAACCTTGATGTCGTAAGTATTGCCGCCGGCATTCTGCACGATGTGATTGAAGATACCCATGCCACACCTGAAGGTATCCGTGAAATTTTTGGATCGGAAGTTTTACAAATTGTGTCCGGGGTTACAAAGCTCAGCAAGCTTCCCTTCCACAGTTCAAGGGCCCGACAGGCCGAGAGTATCCGAAAAATGCTTTTGGCGATGGCCGATGATATTCGAGTCATTCTAATTAAGCTGGCAGATCGGCTTCACAACATGAGAACCCTGCAGTTTCATATCAAAGAGCGCAAAAGATTAAAAATAGCGCAAGAAACCCTGGACATCTATGCGCCAATAGCCGCGCGGCTTGGTATTTACTGGATCAAGAAAGAGCTTGAAGAAACATCGTTTAAATATCTTCTTCCGGAGGAATACAATAAAATCAAAAACCTTGTTCGAAAGGACCAAGAAGAACGCGAAAAATACGTCGAAACAGTCAAAAACTACATCAAAGAAAAAATGGATGCAGTCAATCTGAAATGTGAAGTTTTAGGTCGCAACAAGGCTTATTACAGTGTCCATCAGAAAATGGTTACTCAGAATCTCGAGTTTGAGGATGTTTATGATATTATTGCGTTTCGTATAATACTCGACACAATACCCAAATGTTACGAAGCGCTGGGGATCATTCATGCTTTATGGAAACCCATTGATCGAAAATTCAAGGATTATATCGCACGCCCTAAGCCAAATATGTACCAGTCCCTGCATACTACCGTTATCGGACCTTTTGGGGAAAGGATGGAGGTTCAGATTCGAACCTGGGAAATGGATAAGGTCGCCAAATCCGGTATAGCTGCCCACTGGAGTTACAAAGAAGGAAAACGGACGGATGAAAACATAGCCAAATCATTCGCCTGGATTCAGAATCTGATCGAGAACCAGGAAAATTTCAGCAATCCCGGTGAATTTTTGGAAAATGTCCGGATCGATCTTTTCCCGGATGAGGTTTACGTTTTTACGCCGCGTGGCGAGGTAAAGTCCCTACCCAAGGGCGCCACGCTGCTGGATTTTGCTTACCTGATCCACACGGAAGTTGGAAATCAATGCATCGGTGCAAAAGTGAATGGCCGCATGGCACCGCTGCAGTATGAATTGAAAACCGGAGATGTTGCAGAAATCGTAACATCTAAGAGTGCCCATCCAAGCAAGGACTGGTTGAAGTTTGTCAAAACAGTAAAAGCGCGTTCCAAAATAAGGCAATGGATCAAGACACAGGAAAAAGATCGCAGTTTGACCCTGGGCCGGGAGATGTGCGAGAAGGCTTTTCGCAAGTATCGACTGAATTTCAATATATTGTCGAAATCAGAAGAAATGCAAAAGGTGGTTGAAGATTTCGGCTTTAAGGCTGCGGATGATTTGATTGCCAATGTGGGTTACGGTAAAATTACACCTTTACAACTGGTACGAAAATTTGAAGCGAAGCCTGATTCAGATAAATCCCAAAAATCAATTTTTAACAAACTGATCGGCCGAGTTCGGAAACGGAAACCCAAAGCCGGCGTCATTGTGAAGGGCGTGGATGATATTCTCATAAGATTCGGCAAATGTTGCCAGCCGGTTCCAGGGGACCCGATAATAGGATATATCACCCCATGGCCCCGGGTGATATATCCTATTATCGGTTCCAGGGGACCCGATAATAGGATATATCACCCGGGGCCATGGGGTAACGGTACACCGGACCAGTTGTGTGAATGCGTTGAAATTGAACCCCGAAAGGCAAATCGATGTGGAATGGAATCAGGAGATCGTTGAAACGTACCCCGTCAAAATAATGATCCGCTCTTATGACCGGGTGGGGTTGTTAGCGGATGTTGTTGGCAATATCAGTAAAAATAATGCCAACATTATCAG
>CP070652.1:4099645-4111913 GCA_020354645.1 Deltaproteobacteria bacterium | reverse complement strand
TATTGGGGTGGGGTAAATTTTCCCTGGCTTCAAATTTGCTTATAAAAAAAAATAGTGGTGGCAAAGTTTAAAAAAAACACCCCGACCCCTCAATTAATTAAATGAGAAAACCGCGCAAAACGGTTACGGCCTGTCCGCCCAAAAGTACGCGTTGATCCTCCATCCGCACTTGAACCACACCACCTCTCACAGAAGCCTGAAAGGCCACAAAGGTGTTCTTTCTCAGCCTCCCCGCCCAATAGGGGCCCAGACAGCAATGGGCTGAACCGGTCACCGGATCTTCATTAACACCGGCTGCCGGTGCAAAAAACCGGGAAACAAAATCATAATCCTTTGAATCGGAGCGACTCGTAACAATGAACCCTCTACTGGATATTGTTTCCAGTTGTCTAAAGTCCGGTTCTATGCTGACCACGGTACTTTCGGAATCAACTTCAATCAGGTAGTCGAAACGGTTCTGACCCACAAATTTCAGCGGTACCCCTAAAGAGCTCGCCAAATCATCCGGCGGGGTGACCGATGTTGGCGGTTCCGCAGGAAAATTTAGTTCGATCCAGTCTTCGACGCGTTTGGCCGTAAGAAGCCCGCTGCGGGTCTGAAACCGTGCCTCCCGGTCGGCCGCTAAATCTCCCGTTTCCCATAGTATATGGGCGCTGGCAAGAGTGGCATGGCCGCAGAGATCAACCTCCACCGTCGGCGTAAACCAGCGCAAACTATAACCGTCGTTTTGTTTAAAAAGAAAAGCGGTTTCAGACAAATTCATTTCTCTGGCGACATGTCGCATCCACTCCTCATCACCGGGACCCGGCAAAATGCAAACCGCCGCAGGGTTGCCCGAAAATGGTTTGTCCGTAAAGGCATCCACCTGAAAAATCTCTTGCGCCATATTGTCTCCCTCCATAATTAAACTGATGTTTATGATCTTAATGTGGCAGTTAATCTTAACGGATTGGTGAGAAGTTCAAGCGCTGAGACAATGTCTTTGCAGACAACATCGGCTGCGACCAGTGTTTCTGCAGCAATACCTTCTTCCAGAATAACCGCAAGACCCAGCACGGCCGCTTTTAACATCAGCCGATCATTGCGTCCGTTTCCGATACAAACCGTATGCTCACTACCCAGCTTTTTTACATACTCCAGCTTTCCGACATCCTGATTATCTACAGGCAGGATCGACAGTTTGCAGGAAACATTTTTAAGCTGGGAACGGGCCTTGCCGAAGGTGTCTGCGGTCAACACGTGTATTTCCAGATCGGCTGACAATGCCGCCAGACATTCCTTAACGCCGCTCACCAGAATTCCATCCACGGCAAGGGTGCCGTTGTGATCCAGAATCAGGTGTTTGAGCTGCAATGTTTTATATCCCGGAATTTTAATCTCGATCATTGCCACTCCTTGATTTTTTTTAGTTTGACTTTTTATCCAAAGTGATGTTCCAAGGCGGATTTCATTCTCTGCAGCGCTTCTTGCAGCAACGAGCGTGGACAGCCAAAATTAAGCCGCACAAAACCGGAACCATCGAATTCTCTTCCATCAGAAAGCCCAACACCGGCCTCTTCAAAAAACAATACCGGATCTTTCAGCCCCGTGCTACGGATATTGATCCAGGCAAGATAGGTTGCTTCCACATGTGTCATGGACAGGCCGGGCATGCCATTTATTTCGCGGGTCACAAATTCTCGATTCGCCCGAAGGTAATTTATAAGGGCGGCATACCATTGATGGCCGTCACGGTAGGCAGCCATTGCAGCGGTGTAGCCCAGGGGATTCACAAGAGGCACAATACCCGCCATGGCCTGACAAAAATTGCGGCGTAGCTTTTGATCTGGAATTACGGCAAACGAACAACCCAATCCCGGCAAATTAAAGGTTTTGCTCGGTGCCATCAGCGTAATGGTGCGTTCAGCAATTTTATCGCTCAGGGTTGCGGCGGGGATGTGGGGTTTGTGTTCATCCAACAGAAGATCACAATGAATTTCATCCGAACAGATAATGATGTCGTGTTTTTCGCAAATCTCCGATAAAGTCGTTAGCTCCTGCCGGGTGAATATTCTACCGATCGGATTGTGAGGGTTACAGAGAATGAAAAGCCGTGTGCGGGGGGTAATTGCATTTTCCAAGCAGTCAAAATCAAATGTCCACCGGCCATCTATTTCGATCATGGGAACGGCAATCAAATTGCGCCGTGAATACTTGGGCGCTGTCAGAAAAGGCGGATAAACAGGCACCGCCGTCATGACATCATCTCGGTCTTTCCCAGCAGCACGGCAAGTGACGTTGAGACCGGTCACTAAGCCCGGCAACCAAACGATCCAATCAAATGCCACAGCCCACTGGTAGCGGCGCTGCAATATTGAAACCACTTCATGGGTGAGTTCTTCCGGGGGAACGGTGTAGCCGAATATACCGTGATCAACCCGTTGCTTGAGTACTTCAATTACGGCCGGCGGGGAGCGGAAATCCATATCCGCCACCCACAGCGGAATGATGTCCCGACCTTTGTACTTATCCCACTTCATGCTGGCGGTGCCACGCCGATCAACGGGAGTATCAAAATCAAAGGAAACTTTCTTAGCAGTTATTGCACCCAAAAATTACCCGCTCCAAGAATATTCGATCCGGCCTGTGCCGCCGGCTCATGTTTTCTAAGCTATATTTGCTTCACGGACGGAATATCGATACATACCTGATTTCTACCTAATGTCTTACAACGGTACATCAAGTTGTCGGCCCGTCTTATTATTGTTTTAACCGTATCGTCCAGTCCTGAGAGCGTGGCACCAATCGACACGGTGACGCTGATGACTCCGGTCACTTTGACAAGTTTAGACTGCTCCACCAACAGACGGTATCTCTCAGCAATCGAATTTAAAGTCTGGCCATTTACATTAATGATGATGGCAATGAATTCTTCGCCACCCCATCGACCGATGAGATCAAATGATCGTGTATTCGTCGACAGGGTTTCGGCTACCATCTGTAGGACTTCATCACCGGTATCATGACCGTATCGGTCGTTGACAACCTTGAAATGATCAATGTCTATAAAAAGAATCCCGACCGGCCATTGATAACGCTGCATCTCCTTGAGCCTGAGGCTGAGATTGGCTTCAATTCCTCTGCGGTTTACTATTTGTGTAAGTGGATCGAGCAGTGATTGCTGGCGGAGAGCTTCGATGTGTTGCTTGAGTTCCACCTTAGACAAATTGTCAGAGAAAATTTCAATAGCGCCGATAATTTTTCCGCCAGGGTCGCGAATGGGTGATACGCGTATCAGAACCGGTACCCGATGACCATTTTTGTGCCGAAAATAGACTTCCTCTTCCCTAATACGACCATCTGAAATCGTTTTTTCTGCGGGACACCCTTTTTCACACAGATTTGCTCCTTCCTCATTAACAGGCGCCAGGAAATCTTCCGAATAACCATTTTCCACAACATCGGACCCATCATATCCGGTCAGCCGTTCCGCACCCTTATTCCAGAAAGTAATCCGCTTGTTTTGATCCAAAAAATAGACACCATCGTAAAGGTTATTGAGTAAGTTTTTGTAAAAATCGCCGGTTTCAGTCATCGTTGTCACCCTTACTTTTGTCTTTTTGCGCTTTCATATGCCTGGATTTAAAGTTTCCTTCTATTTGCATTTTTCTCGAATACCTTTCGACAGGTAATTAATTGAGGGGTCGGGGAGTTTTTTTGATCCATTGTCGTAAGTCTTTTGTTTTTCTGCAATTCGGCAGCGGGGGAGACCGCAGCCACCGAAGGTGGAATGCGCAGGGGGCAAGTATCCCCCGCTGCCAAATTGCTTAGAAAAACAAAGATTGGAGGCACAGGGTCAAAAAAACTCCCCGACCCCTCAATTAATTTAGCTATAGCCCTGATGTCAAGGGCGATATTGCCAAACAGCCTCTTATTGAAGCTACACATCAAAGCATCAGCCACCAAATTTGCTAATGTGTACGATAATCAGCTAATGACAATCTGAAAATTAAAACTTCATAAAAGGTGATCCGAATTAGTTTCCATCCGGAAACTAGTTAAATTCAAAACTCTCGTCAAACAGCTGCGGATCATCAAAATGCGCCCGTCCGACCAGTTTGATGGCATGGTGCCCCCGTTGGCGCATACTTCCGATATCGTGTATTCCCGAAGGAAAAAAAATCAAAGGTTCAATCCGCGTGGAATCTTTGGCAACGCCGGTGGCATCGAAGATACTTTCTGTGCGGCCATCTGAATGGGGCAACATCTCAAGGGAGTCATAAGGAATCAACGCATAAGACAATGCTCCTGATGGCATCTCACCGGTATCTACCTTCTGCACCTGGTGCCAGCCCGAATTTACGCGAAGTTTTAGTCGTTTCTCCGGGAAGGATTGCGGAAGCCATGCAGGGACAAAAGGATCGATGGCCATCGGCTGGGGAATTATCCGTTTAACCCTTTCTTTTCGCGGAATGAGAAAATAATAACACCCGCAGTTGTTCATAATATCCGCCATGAATGGTTGCCCCTCAGGATCGAAGGTAATTCGCACGGTGATGCCGTCCAGAGAGCCCCGCTCGATCCAGGGTGGATTGGGCCCATCTCTTCCTGAATACCAAAAGGCATAATTCAATTGCAACACCGGTTCACCTTTGAATAAAGCATAGGTGATATAATAATAAACGGTCGGTTTCCGGGGGGTGATACTTACGTGCCTGTCATTCCAGAATATCTGTCCGATCTTATCATAGTCAGCGACTATATCTTGGCTAATAACCGGTGCAAATGAATTTACAAGCTTTTCGATTTCCGTATTTGAAAGTTGTGGCAGGCCCAGGGCATTGCGGTTTGACGGGTGGAACATCGTTAAAATATCCTGCCCAGATAGGTTCACATTGTGTAAGGGGGCATAGGCCGTCAACTTGCCTTCGATTTTAAGTTCCGCCAGCGGTGTATTATGCCACTGTCTGAATTCATCGTAAACGTTATCCGTGGCGTTGGCTACGGGCAGCGACCAAAGCGGATATAAGCCAAATGTCCGCAACGTCATAGAATATTCGTCCGGCACTTCCTGAGCAGCCTTGAGCGCATCATAAAAATCCGGCTGCCCTCGATCGTGAATCAGAGACGCTTCAGAGTAAAATTTAACCTTTTCCATCAGGGTATTGCGATCGGGCGTTTCTCCAAGTTGTAAAGCAAGATCCTTTAAAACTGAGTCAGGAAGGTTATTGATCTCTTTCTCCCTGGCAACATCGTCATGCCGCCGCATCCATCGTAACCAGAGTTCTTTTTGCGCTTCGGTGTCTATTCGGTCCCGCATACCTGCCAAAAACCGATCGGTACGAAGATAGGGAAATCCGGGAACAGGAAAAGTTGAAGCATCCTGCACCCCGGCCTTGTTTATGGCCTTATCCAGATATTTAAAAAAACGCTTATAGTTTTCCGGTCTTTCAGAAACTGCTTCGTATTGTCTCATATTCAGAGTGGCACACCCCTGAAAAATGAAGACCAGAAAAACAAACGCCGGAATTGCAAATTTATTAATTTTCATATTTGTTACCCCCCTTTCAAAAATCATGGGGTTTTGATCCTAATCGTTCGCCTATTTTTTTCACGACAAAATAATTGCCCGAATGCTTCAGAATAGCAATGGATTACTGTCTCCTGGATAGATATCCAATCGCGTCGGTTCCATGAAACACTGAATGTTATAACCCTCGGGTGGGGATTTGAAAGTGAGTTGCCATCCGGGTGTTCAGGAGGCAATGATTCTGCATCCTGTGCGGATCGGCTTTTTAAAGGCCGTATATCTGTTTAGAACTGATTTGAAAACTTTAGATTTTGTTCACAGTATTCGACGAATGTCATCCCGCAACATAAAAACGACATCTGTAATCCGTTGTGATAAGATACGGGCGAGATTCCGCATGAGCCGGTACCCGGTGTTGGTATTCTCAGCAAAATATTCGGTAAGTTTGTTCCCGTTAATTTTCAGTACCAACACTTTTGCAATGGCTTTCACCGAAGCTAACCTGCGTTTGCCTTCTAGCAATCCGATTTCACCAAACACATCTCCGTTTCTTAGAATCGCCAACTGAACTTTTTTTCTTCCGTTTTTTTCGCCATGGGAAACATCGATTTCAACACTCGCCCGGCCTTCGAGGAGAATGAAGAAATCTGACGGTAGGCTTGAATCTTCAAAGATAATCACCTCATCTTCATATTCAACTTCCTGTCCCAGCAACAGGATATTATTGATCTCATCCGTATTCAAATCATTAAAAATTTCAAACTTGGCGATTTTTTCTATTTCTGACATCACTCGTCCTCCTCGATATATTTTAGTACCTGAACAAAGTGTTCCCTTCAGGCAAAATCCGAATATGTGCTTCGAATGTCTGGTCGCAAAAACAGGCTTTCCGGTCAATGACTGGTTAATTGGTTTAGGGCGTCTACTCCTGCGTCCTTTGGTCCAAATAGCGTTGCAATACATAGAACCCATCCGGGGTATAGGAATCGTGCTTGCCGGATTGAAGAACTGCATCGAGAGTGTAAAAACCGCCGCTCTCAACCTCTTCTTGTTGAAGTACGATTTTCCCGTCGTAAACGCAACGGTATGCCCTCCCCCACACACGGTTGGCGGCAACCCGATGATAAAAATCAAAAAGGCGGGTTAAGCAAACCCCCCGAATTCCCAATTCTTCTGCAAGTTCCCTTCTGGCAGATTCTTCATAAGATTCACCCGCAACTACAACCCCTCCGGCCGCTACATCAAAATAGCCCGGATAGATATCTTTTACAGATGTCCTTTTCTGCACATACAACTCGCCCTTTGAGTTAAATACCAGAATATAGGCAGCTCGGTGCGGCAAACCCTTGGCACGCATCTCCGATCGCGGAGCCCAGCCGGTGATATTGTTGTTCTGGTCAACAATCACCACGATTTCTTCTTGAGTTGACATTGAAATCAAAAATTTTTGTTTTGGCTTTTACATATGGAAAATAACGCAACCTCATGTTTATAAATCCAGCACGCCACCGCGCCAATTAGATGAACATGTTGCGATCTTTTGGGTTTAATCGAGTTTCTTTTCCATAAACATGGCGCCTTCAATCGGGTTGTAACAGTACGGTTCAATCTGGCTGAAACCCATTGACAGATAAAGCTTTCTGGCCGCTTTCATTGAAGGAACGGTGTCCAATCGCATTCGCTCATAACCTTTTTTGCGTGCTGCCTGTATAACCGCTTCGGCCAGAACCCTTCCGATACCCAAAGATCTACCTGTTGGCCGGACGTACAGGCGTTTCATTTCACAAATATTTTTTTCCAACTTTCTTAATCCAACACAACCGACCGGTTCATCACCATGAAAGGCAATCAAAAGGCAGCCGCCGGGTGGTGCGTATTCACCGGGAAGGCCGGCAAGCTCTTCTTTGAAGTTCTGAAATTCGAGATCAAACTCGAGCGATTCTGCATATTCCAGGAATAGATCCCGAATTGTGTCAAGATACTGACTTTGTTCGATCCGAATGATACTTAGCCCATTTAAGTGGCCACCGGATGCCGGATCTTTATCGCGGCCGCCTTTCGCGTGATGGTTTCCACTCACCCCATTTTTTCTCCTTTTGCGTCAAACAGTTTCAAACCGGTTCATCTCTGAGTTTTTTACAGTCGTATCCGGATCAAATATTCTGCCGTTCATAGCAATATAGATCCCGTTGGGGAGCAACTGGACCGCTGTAATCGCACAGGCTATGTTAAATACTGCATCGGTAAACCTGAATCTTACAGGCTGCATCGCTCCGGTTAGGACGACGACCTTTTCAGGAACTTTTTGCAGCTCTTTGGCGGTCAGCAGCATGGTATCCGTGCCGTGCGTAACGACGAAATGACGATGTCCATCCGATCTGATTGTATCGCATATCTGCCGGCGATCGTTGTCCGTCAAATCAAGACTGTCTTTGCGCATCAGCGGTATAACTTCACACTCTATGGTAACATTGGCCTCTTTCAAAACTTCCGCAATCTGGGGGTCACCGACTTGGAATTCACTCTTCTTGTCGAAATAAATTTTGTCTATAGTTCCCCCGGTTGTAATAATTTTAATTTTCATATCGGCACCGACACCTTATTCAATTCGTTTTAACCATACCCCTGTCTGAGTTTTTGGACAAAAACCGAATTATCAGCCGGGGGCTATTATTGTTAACTATCTAAAGATTTTACCAAATACAACAAAAATCAAGAGAGGAAAATCCGGCAAAGGTGCGAGATGTGCAAGGTGGAAAAAAGTGAAGGGAGTTGAACCTCGTGGTCAAGAAAAAGACGGATCCCCACGCAACAGGAGATCTCATTGCTATCTGTTAGGGTTTTGACCTTACCAAGGATTAGTTCGATGCATTTTGAGATAGATCGCCGATATTACCTTCTATCCATTTACGCTGCATGAGGAGACCTGATTCTGAATAACAGTGAATAAAGTACCGGCACAACTCCCAGGGTCAGCACGGTGCCAAATGCGAGCCCGAAGGCAATAATTATCGCCAGTGTAAAAAACAGTGGATCCCGCCACACGATCAACGGCATTACACCCAGAATGGTGGTGATGGTTGCAGCCAGGGATCGGTCCGTTCGTTGAATACGCGCACCCGTCAACCTTTGGGTTGTGGAGAATTGCACCTCGTTGCGGTTTTCGTAGAAAAAGGAAGCATCCACTTCTAAGACGTCGATGTCACCGGCTTTGATACGGACACCCAGATCGGTCTGTCGATGGGCCGACCTCCTCGAGAGACGGCCACGAGGTTGGCTTTTAAGGGGTCGCCGGGCAAAGGCAACTCTGAGATCTTCCTTCCGATTGCGTCGTTACGCCGCGATACCACCACTTTCACCAGGCTGCGTTCATACGGCTCGCTTTCCATCTCGTGTCCGGTAAGATGCGGTGCCAAACCACTGTTGCCCCACAGCTTCGGCCGGTAATCGATGTTGCCGGAAAAGGTGAGCAAGTCACCGGCCTGCAGTTTTAGATCCGGTTTGCTCTCCGGCTGGGATCCGTCCGAACGCTTCAGCGAAAGCAATTGGAACCCCACCGGATTGATGTAACCCAAATCTCCCAGTGTCTTTCCGATCAGTGGAGAGCCGTTCGGGACGGTAAACTCGGCACCGTAGCGCCGTCTCATTTCCGCCGCCTCTTCGGTTTCTTTGGACATCGGCAACAACCATCGGCTCAACAGCATTATGAAACCGAGTCCGATAACAGTCGCCGGGAGGCCAATCCAGGCCGGATCGAACATCCCGATTTCGCGCATATATGGCGTGCTGGGGCTTGCCTCGGCCATGGCGTCCATCACCATGCCGCTGACCACCAGATTGGTGGAGGTTCCGATAAGGGTGCAAGTTCCCCCAAGGATGGAGGCGTAGCTCAGCAGTATGTAAAGACGGCCGGCAGCCAGCCGACATGTCTTGGACAAATCCCGGATCACCGGTATCATCATGGCCACCAGCGGGGTGTTGTTCAAAAATGCACTGCCGATTGACACCGGGGGTAAAATATTCAACTGAGCGCCAGGCAGGGCCCTGGGGCGCCCGATTAATCTTTCAGTTATCATGGTAATCGCACCGGTTGAATACATGCCGGCCGCCACCATAAACAAGGCACCGACCGTCAACATGCCGGGATTGGCAAACCCGTCTAAACTCTGATCCAACGATGCCAGTCGAAAGGTCATGGTCAGGGCAAGGGCCCCCACAAAAACAGCCGCCGGGGGAAGCTTGGTCTTTATCAACAGCGCGAAAGTGAGCGCGAGGATAGCGATGGTTATGTAAGCGTCTACTGACATAGCGGTGTCTCCATGACTGTAAATGTAAATGGGATCACATCTTGACGGGCTGTGGCCCAAATATTTTTGAGCGGTCATTAAAACGTTTTTGAGTTCATAAATCTTAGCGCAGCGGAAGAAAAGCGCTTTGAACCTGTTTGAGGCCCGCACTCAAGCGGGACGAGTTTTCAAAGCGCCTGGCGCAAGCTTTAGATTTATCATAAAACGTTTTAGACTCAGCAAAAATATCTTTGGGCAACAGCCCGTCAAGATGTGCTCCCTTCATCCTTTTAAGATCTCAGTCATCATGGCTGCATCAATGTTTCCGCCGCTGATAATAACTCCCACCTTGCCTTTTGGCGATGCCGTCCGGCTGATCAAGGCCGCCAGTCCTAAGGCCCCGGATGGTTCCACCACCAACTTCATGCGGTAAAACAAAAACCTGACGGCGTCAACAATGGCTTGTTCCGTCACGGTCTTCATATCATCGGCATATTGCAGCACCAACGGAAAGGTGATTTCACCCAAAGACGGCGTGCGGGTGCCATCCGCAATCGTGGGTGGATTTCTTACGGTGTGCAGCGTCCCGCTATGAAAAGACTTGGTGGCGTCGTCGGCCAGTTCCGGTTCGATCCCGATGACACGGCATCTCGAGTCTTTGCCCTTGGCGGCAATGGCACAACCGCTCAATAAACCCCCGCCGCCGCAGGGCACCAGAAGCAAGTCAAGCGTTTTGAGTGCTTCCATCAACTCCAGCGCGGCCGTGCCCTGGCCGGCAATAACCTCCGGATGATCGAACGGCGGAATCAGAATATAGCCATGTTGCGCCTGGAGTCTTTTTGCAATCTCTTCACGGGTGGTTTCCTCCGGGTCGTATTCCACCACCTCGGCGCCATAGGCTTCCGTGGCAGTCCGCTTGATGTGCGGGGCGTCGTTGGGCATGACAACCGTCGTGGAAATACCCAGTAATTTTCCGACCAACGCCACCGCCTGGGCATGATTGCCCGAAGAATGGGTTATGACACCGTTTCTTTTTTGGGCATCCGAAAGTTGCACCATGGCATTGTATGCCCCCCGGAATTTAAAAGCCCCTCCCCGCTGAAAGTTTTCGCATTTGAGATAGACCTCCGCCCCCACCAGAGCGTTTAACTCCCTGGAAGTCATAATCGGGGTGATATTTGCCTGTCCCATTAGGCGTTTCCTTGCCGCTTTTACCCGTTCAAACATCGAGCTCGGGTCCCTTCATTTTTTGACCACCATTTTGCGTTAGCGTTCCTTCAAGAAGCGGTTGTTTGACCCTGCAACACAGATGCGGAGTCCCGCCCCCAAGCGGGACCACCCAGCCATCGCGCCTGTGGAAAACATTTAAAAATTATTACCAGATGTGAAGTCCCGCTTGTTATAGCGAGCAGACGGGTTTTTGAGATGGCTCCCGGTCCCGTCCATTACTTAGGTAATAATGCCATAATATTCGGGCTGCCACAGCCCGCCAAGGCTTCCAGTCAGCCGCTATATTTTTGGATTCGTCCGACCGTGGTCGAGCAGGCAGATTTTTAAGTTTCTGGATGGCAGATTCCAATGCCAGATCACCGACCGGCCATATGTCCGGACGCCGCAGTGCCATTAATAAATATATATTCGCCGTCCAGCGGCCGATACCTTTAACCTCCGTCAAGGTGCGCCGCACCTGTTCGTCGTTTTTTGAATTGAGCTGTTTCAGATCGAGCTGACCGGTAGTGATTAACTCTGCAAAGTTTCTGCAGTATGCTGTTTTTTGACGGCTAAATCCAAACGTTTTAAGTGTTTTATCATCCTGTTCGAGAAATTTCTTCGGAGTCAAGGGTGAGACGGCATGCATCAGTTTATTCAGGACAGCCCTGGCGGAAGCAAGAGAAACCTGCTGTTCCAGAATTATGTGAACTAAAGTGGTGAAACCGGGTTTGCGGTTCCAAAATGGCGGGGGGCCGAAATCCACGACAATTTTTGCCAGATCGGGGTCGTTGCGGGTCAAAATGCTTAAACCCTTTTGGAAAGTTCTTTGCGTCAGGGGTTTCTGGAAATGATGGTTATCAGCCATATGAAATACACTCATCTACAAGGAAAAATCACCTGCTCACCGATAGCACTATTTCTGTAACACACTCTTAAAGGTTATATTAAAAAAAATCTAAAAATCAATCGATAAATCGGGCATCTAAAATTCTTGCTATCTACTGGAGCCTATCATAGTCTCTGGTAAATACAGGATTTGACGGGCTGTTGCCCAAATCCTTTTGAACGGTCATTAAAACGTTTTTGCTCATCAATCTTGGCGAAGTGGAAGAAAAGCGCTTTGAACCTGTTTGAGTCCCGCGTTCAAGCGGGACGAGTTTTCAAAGCGCCTGGAACAAGCCTTAGATTGATCAAAAAACGTTTTAGACAAAGTGAAAAGGGATTTGGGCAACAGCCCGTGAAGACCTGACCCCTTTGTTTG
>CP070652.1:4050217-4099545 GCA_020354645.1 Deltaproteobacteria bacterium | reverse complement strand
ATCTGCGCCCCTGGCCACCATGGCGACCTGAATGCGTTTGGCTCTGTCATATGCTCTTAAAATAACCTGGGCCACAATCATCGCAGTGCTTACAAGGCTGTTCCGATATCCCCGAAAACCACCCCTGGTCCTGGAAGCATCTCGCATCCTATGGAACTCTTCTATGAGCAGAAATGCGTATCGGTATATCATTGCGATCGTTTCTACCAAGACGGTCGGAATCCGAAACCATGTGAGGGCATACAGAACCTTGATGAATGGTGTTGTCAGAAAGACGGAGGCTATCCATGACATATCACTGGCAACTCTAGCAGCTGCCGATAATCCCTGAAACATCCCCTCCCGATAAATGGTTATGGAGCCAAGGGAAAAAATAGGTGTGGTTCCGAAGCCAACCGAAAAACCCAAGAAGACGATCAGAGTCGCCCAGCCTGGAGCTAGAAAAAAGAGGGCAAAGAGTCGAAAGGGTATCCTCGACCATATGGCCATTCCGGCACCGATTAAGAAAAGAAGAGAGGAGAGCCATAAGTGGGCAATGATAACGTTCAGAGCCACCACGGTTACCAGGAGGGCCAGTTTTAGTCTCGGATCCCATCCGTGTAATCCCTGAGATGTAAAACCTTCCTGGTACTCATGGATGGTTACATGCATGCCCGTTGAACCCGGACTCAAATACCCCTTATGACTCATTTCCCCCGCCTTCACTTACTTAAGGTTAAAGCTAATCTCCCTTTCGTTTTCCCCAGAGGAGATGCCACCATCTTCCAATAATAAATCCGCAAATACCGCCTCCCAACAATAACAGCATGTTCCAAAGGTCTCCTTTGGCCTCTGTATTGATATAGGGGTCACGGGCAGGAAGCCCGGCGGCCTCGGCCAGACGCTCGTTGACCACTTCATCCATACCGGCCATGCCCTTTCCATTACTGGAATCAGTCGCAACCGCAGAAATGACCGAAGATATTGAAGTCTGTTTGTTTTGTTGCGCAAATCCTTCAGTAGCGATTAAAGGAAAGGATAAGCTCAAGACCGCAAGGAAAACCTTGGTGACTGTGATTCCTTTCCGCGAATCCGTTTTTCTGCGAATAATTCCGAGTTCTTCCAGCACTTCCGGTCTCTGTTTGAAAGCATAATGCAGGGCAAGACCGGTTACCAGCATTTCTCCAAAGGCAATTGGTAACTGGGTTGGGAGGTAAGCAGCATATATTGCAGCCAGGTAACCCGTTAGGGAGTATTGAGGACTCGGACCATTTACAAGGGTTGTCGCTAGGATTATGCCCGATGCTGCATAGACCATAATATCACCGATGAGGCCTCCCGCAAATCCCGCAACCCATAGTGGTAACCCAATCTTCCTGGCCACTCGAAACGCACCCCACCCGAAAAGGCAACCAAAAAAACCTAGAGCCAGCACGTTTGCGCCCCAAGTACCAAAACCGCCATGGGCAAAGAAAGCAGCTTGTAACAAAAGGCTGACGCCTGTCAATCCGATACCAATGGATGGCCCCAGAAGTATCGATACAAGGGGCGTTCCGGTAGGATGGGAACATGTGCCGGTGAATGCTGGTATGGGGATGAGCGAAATAAAAAAAATGAGGGCTCCTCCCATACCCAACAGTGGTTTTTTTTCGGGATAGTCGCCAACGAATTTCTTCATTTTTAAGACGCCTAAACCGACAAGAGCAATTCCGGCCCCGGTGTACATAACCGCGTACTTACCTATAATGATTCCCTCTGTGATGTGCATAATCTACCCCCAAATTAAAAGGGAGGAATTCAAACCACACGGTGCAACGCACGGAGTGTTCGTCGCCTCCGATATTTACCCCAATTAATGGATTTCATCAACAAATAACTCGGGTTATATGCCCAAAACCCTTTAAGCAAGGATGGCAAAACTGATGCAACCGATCATATGGTCCATGGGAAAACGATTATCGTTGGACTTGCGCGTCACCGGGTCTTTGCGAATCTTGGAAAAAATCCCCATCAGTATTAGAGTGATTCTCAAAATAATATTCCGATTACACGGGGCCCGGGCAGGGGATAAATTTTTGTCGACAAGCTGATTACCCCGATGGTTCTAAGTGACAATGGGCTGTTGTTGCCTGGATGAGCAAATGACGACGAGCCTTTGGGTTAACGAGAATAGTATAACCGGCAGGGGGGTCCAATTGAAAGCAAGTTGTCATTTCCAAACCAAGGCGGCGATGATTCTGCATCTTGACGACAAAAATTTACCCCTTGCCCGGACCTATTCATTCTGCTTTGTTTCGGAACGTTATTTTGAGAATCACTATAGTGACCATGCAACCCGGATATCCACAAAATGGGCGGAAAGTTTTGAGAATTTATATAAAACTGTCCGGGTAAAATAAAGAGGGGCGAAAACTTTATGAGATGGTGCCCAAATTGGGCCAGAAGTGGATGAAAGGGATACTCAACAAATGATTAATGCGTCCGTATAAAATTATGTATTTGTTTTTTTAACAAATTCTGCAGCGTACTTGGCGGCTCTGGCACCATCGGCACAGGCTGTGAGTACCTGCCACATATCCGTGTCGCGAACATCTCCGGCCGCAAAAAGGCCGGAAAAAGATGTCATGAGTTTCTCATTAGTTTTCAAGTATCCTTCAGAAGTTGTTTCAATCTGCATATCCAACATATTTGTATTCGGCCGCCATCCAATCGCCAGGAACAGGCCGTCAATGGAAATTTCTTTTTCTGTTCCTTCTTGTGATTTGACAACCATACCTTCAATTAAATCTAGCCCCTTATAACCAATCACCTCGGTATTGAGATGGACATCAATATTATGCTGCTGTTCTATCTGATTGATATGGGCGGCATCCATCTGCAGCGAATCGCTACGGCATATTAACATAACCTTAGCTGCAATGCGAGATAATGAAAGTGCATGCTGTGCGGCGGCATTATCGCTGCCGACCACGGCCAAAGCTGCACTTTTACCCCGGTACAGCGGACCGTCACAGATTGAACAAAAGTGCACGCCTTTCACGTGGGCATTGGGCACCTCTAATATCTTGGGTGTCCGTCCGGTGGCAACAATGGCACTTTGAGCAATGTATTCCTGTCCATTGGCATCAATCCCCTTAAATCCGTCATCGGTGCTGCGCAGGCTTTCAATGCGGGTCATTGTGAAATACGCGCCCTCTGATTGGGCTTGTTGGAAAGCCATTGTGCCAAATTGGGCCACTGCTACGCCTCCGATAAAGCCAGGTTAATTCATTATATTTTCGATCATATAAACACTACCCCCCGGTATGTCGCCGAACACGATTGTATTTAATCCCAGGCGTTGACCATATAGCGCCGCCGTTGTACCTCCCGGTCCGGTACCCAGGATCATTGCATCATATCGATTATCAGCCACTTTTTGAATGCCTTAAAATGAATGGTGCCATAGGATTAAATAAAGAATGGCCCATCTTACTCTGAAGCCGGCGAGTAAGCGTGAAATATCCCTTTGCTGGACCAATCACCCGTTTTGGAAGCTTCCTCGATTCCCTCCATTGATTCCGGTGGACCGATAAAAACGACAATGTTTTTGTGTTGAATGCGCTCTTTCGGGAGATCCGTCTCTTCGATAGTCCAGTCGCCCATAACGTAACTAAAAAGATGCATCTTTCCTTTTTCGGCCACAAAACCTTTGGCGCGGACGACTGATGCAGGCAAGTTTTCGGCCATAGCCCTTATTTGATCTAAGTTTTTCCCCTCCCATTGATAGGCAACCGAAACCAATGTATCGGGTGGGGTTATTTCGAGGTCTGGGCTGCCCAGTAAATCGTCCAAAAACTTATCGAGTTCCTGAGCTGAAAGAATCGGACCGCTTTCTTTTTTAATGGTTAGGTCCGGTTGGCTTGACTCTATGGTAGCGCACGGTTCAAGATCGAAGAATTTTTCAAGCGGGATGTCAGCGAATGTGGTCTCAAAAAATTTTGGCGAAGGGTGAAACTGAAAAACCACTTTCTTGATCTCTTCAATTTGTTCCGGGGGGGCGAGATCCGTTTTATTTATTATAAAGGTGCTGGAGGAGGCGATTTGTTTTTCGATGGATGCAAAGACTCCATAGGCATCCAGAAAATGCGCCGCATCGATCACACAAAATTGCTCGGCAAACTGAAAGCGATCTTTGAATATGGGCAGCGTTAAATCTTTTTTCAGATCACTAGGATTGGCCACGCCTGTGGATTCGATAAGGAGAACGTCAGGCTGTACTTTTGTATTCAATTCGTAAAGGCCTTTGATAAAATCGGTTTTAACGCAGACACAAAAAATGGATCCCTTGCTGATTTCCATCATATCGATGTCTTCTCCTTCAACCAGCGTGCCGTCCACACCGATTTCACCAAATTCATTCACCAAGAGGGTTAGTTTTTTGTCTCGAGGAAACCGATTGATAATCCGGTTCAAAAAGGTGGTTTTGCCGCTGCCCAAAAATCCGGTAATTAGATAAACACGGGTGACATCGGACATAGTTTAGAGTTTCTCCTCAATTTTCTGTTTGATTTCCTCTGCGGTTAGCACTTTTCCGACCGAAATTACTTCCCCGTCAATGAGAAGCCCCGGTGTCATGAAAACGCCCATTTTGGTAAAATATTTCACATCGCTGACTTTGGTGATTTCAATACCGGAAGATGAGCCCATCGATGCAACAGCGGTTTTTGTATTCTCATAGAGCTGGTCACATCGATGGCAGCCGGGACCAAGGACTTCTACTTTCATATCTTGCCCCCTTCAGGTGGTAATTTTTGAACTATTCGTTTATCGGCTGGGCTTGACCGTTATTTGGGAGTTTTAAGGGATTTTGACAAAATTTACAAACAGCCAGAGAGGTGTCAGGGTTTAACAATTCATCCCAGAAATGCCTATAGATGGCTAAATCTCGGGGATTCATTTGGATCTGCAATTCACCAGGCGATTCCAATTTCCGGATGCGATCCGATTTACCGCAATAAGGGCATAAAATACCATAAAGCGCCATATCGGTTTTTGGCAAGCCCTGCTCGATAATGATTCTTTTTAATTCGTCGACTGCCATAAGCTTTTCCAAAATATCAATAGCTGCTATAAAACAGGCAAGGGGGCCCTATTCGGGGCCCCGGTTTGTAAGTGGTTGAAATATTATTTGACTTTTGAATCTGTTCGAGTGGCCAGACCGGCCCCTGCTCTCTGAAGATTCTCTTGAATCTTGTCAAATTCGAATCCGTGGTCGCGCAGTGACTTGATTCGTTCCCGCATTGCGTCGTTGGGAGCACGGGCGGCCATCTCGTCGATAAGCTCCTCGTATTGAGGGATGATACTCTCAAATACGAGGTCCCTTTCAATGCAGATGGTCGGCAAGACTCTGCCTTGCAACTCCAGGAATTTACCGATACCATCTTTGTTTTTGATCGACCATTCCGTGTATTCGATCATATCTTGAACGTCACTCGGCAGGGCCGCTATGGATTCCATCATGTAACCGCAAGCGGCGCACTGAACGCTGTCCAAGGTCAGCACATCAATGTTAATTTTATCTGCCATGATCCGAATCCTCCTTTCGTAGATTAAGTTTACCAAGATTCCGGATACTTGGCATAATATTGTTCATACCATTCTTTGGCCTCAATGGCTTGATCCATATGTTCCACCGGAACATCGTAGGGCATGTCTCAGCCAGGGGCGAATGTATAGCCGATATGTCCACCGGCCGCCAAACTAACAATGGCGTCCTCTCTGGGTGACAGCAGACCAAGGCTCAATGCCAGCGTGAGCTTCAAATTGCCGCCAAAACCAACCTCATGTTTTCGCGCCAGATCACGAACAAAATTCATGTTGAGTTGCTCATCAATCGCAAAGCCGTGCGTACCGATCTTGCAGACATCTTCCATGACCTTGGTGCAATCGCCGCAAATAAAGAAGGATGAGGTCTTCCCGGCATCATGGATCACTTTGATGGCTGGTTGAGAATTCGGTGTCACGAACTCTTGGAAGGTTTCTGATTTAATTTGCGAGGCCACGGGGTCTACGATGGCGATTATTTCAGATCCCATTTCGGCATAAAATCCAGCCGCTATAGCGCCCACTTCGCCGGCAAATTTGATAACCTCATGAGCAAAATCAGGATTCTTATACAGATCGGTGAAAATTCGCACACCGGCCAGATGGGAAGCGAGTGTCAATGGTCCGCAAAATAGACCCATTAACACGCAATCTAAATCATCCAGCTGGGGTTTGGCGATTTTTGCTGCTTCGTAGAGGACCGGCCAGCGCCCGGATTCTTTGGTAGGAAGTTTAAGTCCGGCATCAGCGGGGGTCTTGTTGGAGCAAGGATGGGTGGTAACGGATGGGACGTTGTCTCCCCACCACTTCAGTTCGCACCCTACAGAATTTGCCTCCACCGACAGATCAAAAACCAGAGGAATTCCATCAGCCTTATAGCGTTTGGCAGCATTGACAACCCCTTTTGCCAAGAGTTTGGGATCTTTGAGCATCTTATCAGCGGGTTCATTGATCAAAAAAGCACAATGAACACCGGCATAAGGCACCCAGGGAGGGCTGGCTGTCCTTTTTCCCCGATAGGCATCAATTAACAGTTGTTTGGCCATTGGTTGTCTCCTTTCATTATAAATTACAGTTTAACGTTTCTACTTCCTGGGTACAAACGTTCTTCCCCATCACCTCCTTTCAAAGCATGCTTCCCAGCCGGGTGCGTGGGATCACCCGTTGGGTGTGCGCATAAATATAAGGTTAATAGTTTAAAATACCTTTAGTTTCACGCTAAAACCGGAATGTATTTACCTAACACCATTCTATATTCATCTTGTCAAGATTTCTTTTATAGCCTTTGCTGATAAAATATCACGCCAATTTTAAAAGGCACAACTTTTTTGGTTTTCATTGCTTGCGTTCCCCTGGCAGGGTTCAATCTGGATATGAACTTCTCGAGGTAGTGCCATCTCCATCGCCACTTCGACCGCTTTGAGCAAGGCTGTCGGTATGACGCACGAGGGGTGGCAGCCTGACTTTTCAGCTGCTAGATACACCGGATTCCGTGTCATGGGTGCAAAGAGTTCCGTCATGGTTATTTTGTTCAGGCGCTTGGCCAGACGTTGAATCTGCTTGCATTCCGAACCCGAAATTTTCAGCAAAACCGTCCGTGCATCCAGTTTCCGGGCGATCATCATACACGGGAAACCACAAATTCCCGGATTTACAGTTACACAGATATCATTTTTTTGATTTCTGTTTCGGTTTTCTTCTTGAGACTGGTTCTTATTGTTTCCAGGCAAAATTTTTATTGGGTACTTTGAGTTTATTCAGTTGTCCGGTGTCCAGCATCTGGCGCCAGCCATGCAGGATGGGATTTTTCACCAACGACAAAAAACTGCGGACACCTATCAGCCTATTGATTTAATATTTCATCCGACACAATGCCCTTGAGATGCGGAAACTCATCTGTCATGTGCGGCAGCTGCATGGCCTCCATGAATTCTTCCTGGAAGTTTCCCTCCACGGTGAGTTCGATGTATTCCACATTGCGCGAGCACCAGTTGGATTCCACCCGCTTTTGGACGTTCAACAATGCCGCCCGGCAACCGTCGCCGGCAGCATTGCCGACGCTCTGTATCATTTCGATCTCGCAATCCGGGAATAGACCCATGATCAGAGCTTTCTCACGATCGACATGGGTTCCGAAAGCCCCGGCGATTTTAACCGTATCTACTTTTTCCAACCCCATGCGCTTAACCATGAGTTTGCAGCCGGCGTAAAGTGCTCCCTTGGCCAGCTGGATTTGGCGAACATCTTTTTGGGTAACCACAATATCCTTATCGATACTGGATTCCTCGGCCCAGGCCAGGACAAATTCCGGTTGGTTGTTGTCCGGGTTGATCCGGAAACGGGGATGATCCTTCAGTGCTTCTTTATTGAAGGCACCGCTCTTGACGACAATCCCGGACCGGTAAAGTTCGGCCAATAGATCCAAAATACCGGATCCGCAGATACCTTTGGCTTTCATGTCTTTGGGTTCGGAGTACTGCCGCCAGGCATCGCGTCCGATAACCTTGTAATCGACCTCTTTGGTTTCGGGATCGATCTTTATCCGCTCGATGGCACCGGGCGCGGCCCGCATACCGAATGCAATTTGAGCCCCCTCCAATGCCGGACCCGTAGCACATGACGATGATATCAATTTATGCCGGTTGCCCAGGACCAGTTCGCCATTGGTACCGATGTCGATGATCAGTGAATTTTCCTCATGCTTGTAAGGTTCTTCGGCAATCAGCACACCGACATTGTCTGCGCCGACAAAACCGGCTTCTATGGGAAGTACAAAAATATAGGATGAAGGATTGATATTGATTCCCAGGTCCCGGGCCTTGATATCCAGACTATGATGAATGACAGGTGGAAAAGGGGCCAGGCCAACATATTCCGGGTTGAGTTTGAGCAAAATATGATGCATGGCTGTGTTGCCCCCCAAGGTGATATCTTCGATGTCTTTCCGGGTCAGACGAAGGTAGGTCTTTCCCTCTTCGGGTACTTCTATATACTCAACAGGACCCTCCTCGCCCTTTTTCTTTTTTTTCTTTTTCTTGGGAGGGTAGGTGTTCTGGATGGCCTGATCGATCAGCCAGTTGAGCCCTTCAATAATGTCGTCGCTCATGCGCTCAAGACCATCCGGCGTTGTCATATGATAGGTGATACGGGCCATCACGTCTTCGCCGTATTTGCATTGCGGGTTCATCATGGAAACCGTATCGACAACTTCCATGGTGGTGAGGTCGCAAAAATAGGCAGCCACGGTGGTCGTGCCCACATCGATGGCTATGCCGTAAGCATGTTCGACCTTGCCCGGTCGAAATCGGATGATTTCTTTGTCATTCCATACACTAACCGTAACACTCCAGTTGCCGTCACGAAGTGCCGTGGGTAATTGCCGGAGGGTGTATATATCAGCAGTCAGGTCCTTTAGGCCATGGTCTCTTTCCAGACCTCTGCAAATCCGTTCAAAATCTGCGGTGGGTTCGTGGAAGGTCGGTGTGTCTACCTCCACATAATAGATTTTGACAGCCGGATTGTGATCGATGTGGATGTCCCGCGCCGCCTTGCTTACCACCTGTTTTCCGGCTCTGGACTCCTCCGGCACAAACACTAGAATATCGCCTTCGACTTTGGCTGTGCAGCCGAGCCGAAAGCCTTTCTCCCTTCTTTCGTGATTAATGAACTTGTCTTCTTCCTCCTGCCAAGGACTCACATGGGACATACTGGATTCGATATTGAACTTTTCAAAATGCCCCTCCTCGATGCGAACAGTACACTTTCCGCATACCTTTTTCTCCCCGCAAAGAGCTTCGATGTCCACTCCCAGTAATCTGGAGGCCTCGATCACGGTTATCCCTTTTGGGACTTCACCCCTTCGACCCGAAGGCTGAAATATCACCATCGCCATATTATCTTCCATCTGCTCAAATCCTCCTTCGTTTTGATACTAGCAGGCCACTTTTTGCAACAGTCAATGCGCGGGCCACTTCAATTCCCAAGAGTCCGTCTCCAGCTAAAGCACCGATGGTCGGGAATCCAATCTGCAGTTCTCGTCGAATACGCTGTAAATAGGGTTCTTGATTGTGAAATTTTCCGGTTAGTCGGCTTTTTTCTTTTCATATTCCCTGAGGCGGCCAATCATTTTAATACCTTCCTGCACTGCATTCCCAGCCGATTCCGCATATCCATCTGCGCCAAATAGGTTGGCAACATCCTGGGTGACGGGCGCTCCACCAAGCATGATGGCCACATTGGGGTTTTTCTCCTTGATCATCTGGATAACTTTCTTCATACCGAGCATAGTGGTGGTCATCATGGCGGACATCGCCACTACTTCGGCGTCCGTACGAAGTTGTTCTTTGACAAAGTTTTCAAGGGGTACGTCCCGGCCGAGATCATGAACTTCCCAACCGGCCACATCAAACATCATCTTCACCAGGTTTTTGCCGATATCATGGACATCGCCCTGAATGCTGCCGATGACAACCTGGGCGACTGCGCCTGAATCTGATTTCGGCACATGCGGTCGCAGTATATCTAAACCTAAATATAGTGCATCAGCGCACATGAGAACTTCAGGGACAAAGTACTCATGTCTTTCATACAGGTCCCCGACGACCTCCATCCCGGCAGCCAGCCCATCCATGATCATCTCAAGCGCTGGATGTCCATCATCCACAGCGGTTTGGGCGGCTTCTTTGACCTGTTCCTCTTTATAGTTGATCACGCCATCCTTCAGAAGTTCCAACAATTCTTCTTTTGTCGCCATAATATGGGGTCTCCTTTCTTTTCTGATTTTTTTATAACCGACCCACAGCCGGTGTGGGCCCAGTCTTATATTCCCTGGCTGTCTTTTCGATGGCTTTGAGATTTTCTTCCTTGATATCCGGCCACAGATCGCAACCCGGCCAGACCGCATCCACCAGTCCGTCAATATTCGTCTTGATTCCCTCAACGGCCTGCTCTACGGTCGTGGCTTCCGCACAGGGGAGTTGAAATACGTCAAAATTACCAAGGATAATCGCAGCATTCCCTAACTTCTTCCGTGTCTCCAATAGATTATTTTTAATGTCAAAACTGACACCCTGACCCCCCGAATCAACAACACATTGCCACATCATTTCGACCAGAGGATCTGTTGATCCACAAATGTGCAGCACTTTAGGTGGCTCCCAAGCAGCTAAAATCCGCGTTAAACGCGGTTGGATTAGTTCCTTGAAAGTTTTTGGGCTAAGAAGATCTGCCGCTACCCCTGGCTCCCTCAGCGTAATAAAATCCGCACCGGCTGCCTGAAGCGCTTTTCCGATATTAATGATCATGTCTGAAAATTTGTCCAGTATGGATTCCACCAGGTCAGTTTGCTTGAAAACTGCTTTGAGGACTTTGTCCAATTCGATCGTTTGGCCGCACTGTGTAAAAGGCCCGAGCTGCCAAGCACCCACCGGTAGATCCGGGGCTTCCGTCTTGACAATCTTTATGGCCTCAGGTAGCAGATTCATCGGATACTTATCCATAACATTGTCAATATCATCTTGCGTAATTTCCACCTGGTCCACTTCTTGCCAGCTCTTGTAAGGAATGGTGGGATAAAGGATATCTTCCGAGTCCTCGTACAAACTGATTTCGTTGCCTAACGCCTCGGATTCCATGCACATATCATATGGAATCACAACAGAATCCAGGTTAAACATCCGGGCAGACTCGATAGCTGACCGGGCCATTTTTTCAGCATTCCTATGAACGGACGGAAAATTGTAACCCAGCTTTTTAATTGCGGGTAGGAGAACCATACCCATCCCTGTAAAAAATGGCATCTTGTCTATGGGTTCACGATTAAAAAACCGCTTCACTCTTTCTATGGGAGTAAGCTCTGCCATTAGAAATGCTCCTTTCATTAAAATTGTTTTGTTTAATCCTGCAAACCAATTGTCTACTGCAATGCTTTCAGTTGCTCGACGAAATCCGGAAACAACTTTAAAAGCGGATGATTAGGATCTGTAGGCAGTTTTTTAGATTCGGCGAAAACGGAAGTGGCCAGAAAGGCCTCGGCTTCGGCCACTGCCGGAAAAACGCGTGTGGCGCCGCCCATGGGTCCGGAAAAGATCATGTCGTGATAAAAGAAGGCGGAAAGGCCTTCTAATGAAGCATCCGTTGCCGCCCAACCCTTAAAATCCCAAAGGTCTTTAAATCTCTGTAAATCCATGTAAGAGCCGTTGCTTGGAGCACTGGCTGCCGGAAAACCCCACTTTTCCTTCACCAATCGATTGGCAAGGCTGCACATGGCGGTTGCCGGTCCGTTCATCACCGAAGTATCCACAAAAATACTCTCAAATTCGGCTCCCACCTTCTCAATGACGTCCAAAAGCTTTTGAGTTCCGGTGATACGCCCACTGGGCATCTGGTCTTCCTGATCAAACGCAACGAGCAAAACATGTTTTACACCAATCTGTGAAATCTCCCGAATCTCTGTTTCTAGGTCCTTCTCCCAGACCGTCAGGCTGTTGTAAAACATGCGATCCAACAAACCTTTTTCAGCACAGTAGGCCGCTCCTTCCAATTTGGGCTTCATAACCCAGGCATCTATGCAAAAGGGCATATCACTGACCGAAGTAACAAAATCAATGAACCGCTTGAATTCTTCACCCGTATTGGCAACGATGTCGGCCATACCGGGTACCCCGGTTGTTTCGGTCAACTTGTCCTGGGTTTTTAATAATCCTTCAGCCCGCTTTTCATCGAAACCTTCTTTACGTTTGCCTTCAAATACTTTGTCTCCTTTTTGAAAGATAGATGAACAGCACACGCAGGGATACTCCCCGGGCTGTCCGCCAAATTTGACACCCCCTACCTTACAAACCTTCTGCTCCGTGCTCAATTGAAACATAGAGCCACCTCCTCTCTTGATTTAAAAGAAATGCCCCCCCTCCAGGCAAATGAACCAGACTGGAGAAATCCATGACCATAATCCATTCGACTATATATATGAATTCAGTGCTTTTTGAAAATCGTCTAAAAGATGATTTTTGGGTGAATACGAGATGATTTTCATAATGATTTGCATGTAATATAGTGATTTTCAAAATAACGTTCCGATTTAGGGGGATTGCTTGAAGATGAGTGCCGTGGAAGGGTTTATTCAGAAAATAGTGTTATGATGTCTGTAAATATCGAGTGAAGCTCCCCGCCCTAAAAGTGGGGCTTTCAGGGAAGCAAACCGGTCATTTTTACGCTGGATGCAGTTCATTTTCCAAAATCTTGAGGAATTCAGTTTTATCAATATTGCCATAGGCCGCAATACTAAGTTGGGGTGTCTTTTCCTTCTTGATCATCGATTGTAGTTTCTTTTTGCCCGCACTTGACAGGAGATACCCGTTATTATCTGTTTTTTGAACCCAATTATTTTGTACGAGGCCAGTCATTACGCCATCAAAACTTCTGGACAAGGTATATTGATAACCAAAATTTCCATAGATTTTTCTCAAATGTTCAGGGATTTGAGGCACAGATTCGTTTTTTGACAAAAAATCAAGCAGTTCGATTTTATTTAAACCACGGCCCTGATCTTCTTGATGGAGGATTGTCATAAACCACATTGACTTTTTAGCGTGTGTTTTTTTAGCATCCAAACACCATTTTCTAACCTGTGACAATAAGTCTTTAAGCTTATGTCCATCAACCGTGTCCCCTGGATAAGTTCTGACATAAAATGATGTGGCGATGTCCAGCAGGTTGTATGTTTTCTGTTTTATTTCTTCAACGTCGGGATCATAATTCCTGTAGTCATAGGCAATTAAATAAGGTTCAAAACCGCTATTCTTGCCCATTCTTAATAACGGCGAAGGAATTTTTTTTAAGTTATCTCTGGCCTTAAGAAGCCTGTAGATGTCAGATCCATATAAGGGAAAGGTGTATAAGTGGACATGAACGGTTGATTCCCCATTTTTTATGCACCCAAAAGCCAGGGTGGAGGTAATGCCGACATCATCAATAGTTGACTCGGGAGAAAATAGCTGAACACTTAATCTGGGCAGTATTTTCCCTTTGGCGAGTACCTCAATCGATTTATTCATCTCCGCAATTGTGCAGCCCCTTCTTAATCGTTTTGAAAGTTCCTCGGACAACGCGTCGGCCCCAATAAATGCGGCCTTAATATTAGTTTCCGTCATTTTTTTGATTAGTTTTTCAGTCAAACCTTTTGGCCTCAGGAAGCAGGAATATATAATTTCCCTTCCTAAGTTTTGGTTCAAATTTTTCAAATAACCACACATTTTGATGGCCCATTCTTCACTGATATTGAAGGTGTCATCCCAAATATCTACATATTTTATTTGCGGGTTTTTTTCCAGAAATGCACTCAGATCTTGTACAAAAAAATTACTTTGAACCGCACAATGAAAATCTTTTCCAAACTGACTGGCAATTGCGCAGAATAAACACCCTCCTTGGGATTTTTTAGCCCAGATACATGCTCTTTGAAGAGTTATCGCAATTGATTTGTCCCCATATTTCACACGGGAAAATATGTCTCTTTCAGACAAATCTTCGGAGGAAAATTCAGTTCCAATTAATGCTTTTCTTTTGGGTAACCAAAATACCATATTTGGGATTTTGAGAAGAGTTTTTAGAAAATCTCTGCCCCAGCTGCTTTGACGCATCGTTGTTTTGTCAAGCAATGGCAAAAGCGTATATAATACTTTTTCAGCGGATCCCCTCACAATAAAATCAGGAGCGATATCAACAACTTTGTTCACAAAAGTTGAGAATCGATGTAACATAAGATTCTTGTAATTATTGGATGCTTCATTGCCGCCAATTATAATTGGCGCAGAACTGATGCTTCTTAAACAGCAAATCACCTTGGGTAACATGAATAAATTGACGGTATAGGGCGCGGATATCAAAATGGTATCTGCATCTGAAAAACCCACTTTTTTGAAAAAATTCCCCAAAAAATCATAACCCACCAAACTTATTTCTTCCAAAGGAAAATAAATACAGTCGGTTCCGATAGTCTCACCACAGATAGGTTTATATCCCAATTCCGCTACTATCCTTCTCAACGCTGAATAGGCCAAACTATTTTGACGTGTGAGTGTGATTATTCCTATCTTTTTCATTGCGTTTGTCATTTCAATTTGTAGTGTTCGAAGGAAAATGTCCGCTCATATTTCTTAGCATATGTTCGCCTTAATCGATACGAGTGACTTATTGTTTATACAAATATTTATATAAATTGATAGATAATGAGTTTGCAAGGGAATGGAGACTGAAATTTATAGGTCCGGGTCAACCAATCCGAGTTGGATGGCGAAATGGACTAATTTGACGGGTGTGTCGATGCCGAGCTTTTCCATAATTTTCGCCCGGTGGGATTTTACCGTGCTGATGCTGACACAGAGCATATCGGCAATCTGCCGGGTGGTATGTCCCTCGGCGATGAGCTGAAAAACTTCCCGTTCCCTGTTGGACAGCTGTTTGAAGCGCTCCGCACTGGAAGAGCTTTTTCTGGGAGATCGGTAGGCCTCCACGAGCACCTTGGATATCGACGGGCTCAGAAATGTCTCATCGTTCATGGCGGCATGAATGGCCTTTATGATGTCCCGGCCGCTGGAATCTTTCAGAATGTATCCGGACACACCAGTCTCGAAAAGCTCATGAATGTAATGCTCGTGGGAGTACATAGAAAGTATCAAAATTTTGGTTTTCGGCAGTTTCTTTTTGATTCTTTTTGCTGCCTCTATTCCGTTCATTTGGGGCATGGCAATATCCATAATAACCACATCGGGCTTTAGTTCCCATGTTTTATCCACAGCCGTTCGCCCGTTAACTGCCTCGCCGACAATCTTCAGATCGGGTTGGTCGTTCAACAAACGAGCCAGGCCCTGGCGAACAATTGTGTGATCGTCTGCCAGCATTATCCGAATGTTATCAGGCATTGTGAAATGCCTCCTGAAGGGGTATTTCGATTCGTATTCGAGTGCCGGCACGCGATGTGCTCCGCAAATGAAAGGTTCCACCGAGAAGAGAAGCCCTTTCGCGCATCCCTAGAAGCCCTAAGCTTCGTTTATCATTACCGATATTTCGGGTATCGAAACCGATACCGTCATCTTCTGCCAGAAAAATAATTCTTGGATAACTTTTGATAATTGAAAGGCGAAAATTTTCCGCACCTGAGTGTTTGAGAGCATTGGTGAGCGCTTCTTGACTGAACCGGTAAAAAACAGTTTCAATGTCCACATTTAGCCGCTGATCGAAACCTACCATGTTAAAATCGATGTCCAGTCCGGAGTGATTTTGAATTTCCTTAAAATAGAGATTCAATGCAGGTTCGAGGCCCAGGTCGATCAGCAGGGTAGGGTGCAGGTGGAATGAGAGACGCCTAATTTCGGAAGACGTTCGATTGATCATATTTCGTATTTCACGGATGTCTTCACCAAAGTTGTTTTCCTTGGGCTTCACATTTTCTTCCAACCTTTCCAAGGCTAATTTTATGGCCGTCAACGATTGGCCCGCCTCATCGTGAAGCTCACGCGCAATTCGGCGCCGCTCTTCTTCCTGACTTTGGAAAAGCTTTTCTGTCAATCCTCTTAGTTCATAGCGATGCCGGCGAATCGTTTCCATCATCTGGGCGTTCTCGATGGTGCCGCCTAAAAAATTACCCAACGAGCCCATTAAATGAATTTCATGTTGACTCAGTATATGGGAGGAGGGGATATCAAGCCCAAAAAATCCCACGCTTTTTCCTTTAAAAGTAATGAGAAAACAGGTCAACCAGGGTGTAAATTTTTTTTGCTTTGTTTGATAGCGAGCCCTAAAAGTAGGAAAAGTCGGTTCGGGTTTCAGATCTGTCTCACCCTCAAAAAGGTATTTTCTAAGCAATTTGTCTTTGAATGAGAAAGGATTATTTTTTTCAGGGTTTGCAAGCGGTAACCCATACTGGGCTCGAATCCTGGTTTTTTTTTCTTCACGGTCGATAAATATTATCGCACCCCGTTTGAGCCGCAGCACTTTTATTATATTTTTGAGCGTCTCCAGCAGAATTTGGTCTAAAGGCATGTTGTGATTTAAAGCCAGAGCAATACTGTTTAGAATAGAAAGCTCGCGGTTGCGTTGTTTGAGATCTTCTTCGGTACGCTTACGATGGGTTATATCCTTGATGATTCCCTCAAATTCAACATCTCCGGTTTGTGGATTTTCGTATCGCCGGCTGGATATCAATACATGGATAGGAGATCCGTCGCGCTTTTTAAAATCGACCTCATAATCTTTTACATAACCTTCTTGATTTATAAGCGATATGAATTTATCTCTGTCATCGGGATTGCGGTAAAGTCGCTTGGCGGACCCCATACCCAGCACCTCTTGCTTACTATTGTAACCCAGCATATCGACACCGGCTTTGTTCACATCCAAAAGCCGACCGGTCAAATTGGATGTATAAATCATATCATGACTGCCCTCAAAAATTCGGCGATATTTCTTCTCTCGTTTGGCGATTTCTTCCTGCAATCTCTTGAGTTCGGCAATATCTTTGAATATTTCCAGACCGCCGGTAATGCGTCCTGAAGCGTCGCAAAAGGCTGAAGTTGAACAAATAATAGGAACCCTTTGACCTTCAATATCCGTTATTTCGTATTCACGATTGTGAACATCCCTGCCTTCTGCCACCGCCCGCTTTAACGCACAGTCAGATTCACAGATCGAGTTTTTGAAAACATCCTTACAGTACATCCCGACGGCATCGTAAGCCGAAAAACCGGTGATTTTCTCTGCAGCCGGATTGAAATAAGTAATGCGCCATTCATGATCTGTGGTAAAAAGACCGTCCGGAATGCGGTTCAAAATTTCAACAAAGCTTTCTTCCTTTTGGTAAAGGTGTTCCAGAACCTTAATATTGTATTTTTGAATCTGGTCGGAAATAAAAAAATTCAAGCCACTGGGGTGAAAATTCCCCTGTGCTTTAAAATACGAACAGAACAGGCACGAGGAGAGCTTTTGAGAAAAATCGTCATGTATATAGTTGGTGCAATGGGTTTTTGGAATCAGCCAGCATTCAGTAATATTATGCCCGTGTGCCGGACAGAGAATCTTGGCGCAAGATAAAGCTTTCCAACATGCTTGTTGCCCGATGACGCTTTTCTTTTTAAGTGTTTTTTTTACAAGATGATTTTCTAGCAATGAACTCACAGCATGGATCTCCTTTGGCTCGGCAAAAAGGTTCTTCGGCTGAAAAGTCAAAACAGCCGTCCGGATAATCTTCTCCGTAAAGCAGGTCCATAAAGGCGCCCGTTACACCGCGAAGCATGTAGCACTTGCTCGAATGTGTGCGTTCGTAATTTTTCAGATAACCTCTGGCCTCATACGAATCGCCCACTTTAATGACGAGTTTTTCTCCCGGGACAAGCTCTTTGACCTCCAGATCTCCCCAACCGAAGGCCACTGCCACGGCAGCGAAACCCAAAATCTGGTCTTCTTTGGTTTCAATCATGGGGCTTACAATTTGCTCCCATTCCCACGAGTTGCGGATACCTTGAAAGGTCGCATAGCCACATTCCTGGGCGGCTTCGATCAAGAGGGCCTCGGCCTCAGCCTCTCGCGTTTTTCCCATTTTCTCTTCAAAGTCGAAGCTGAGATTGTTGTAGTACTCTACGGATAATAGTGATAGGTAGACACCGAAAAGAGGAATAATTCCTTTTGATTCCCTTATCTTGCTTCCCTCCATAACGGCATGTACAATTTTGGTTCCATCGATTGCCATTTAACGCTCCTGAACATGAAAAATGCATTCATCATCACGTTTCATTTTGCATTTTGTCTCGTCAACCGTATAGAAGCCACAGGGCAGACTGTAGATAGCCTCGAGAGTTCCCGCAATCCAGCCCCGCGTGAAATGGCAACCCGGCGTATCACGTCTTCCGTGTTTTGCAAGCCAACCGGTGACATGATGACTGGCCGGACTCTCAATGCGGGCACCGGATGGCCGGACTCTCTGAAAATGAATTATTCCCAGACCGGAGTTCTGGTAGAGCATGGCGGCCAATTCCAGTTTAGATTTAATGGTTCTGATCTTTTTGTACTGGTTAAACAGATTCTGAAATCCGTGGTAGCTTGTTTCTTCAGCTGACTGATACAACAGCTGAACACCTTCATCACCCAGCGTGTCTTCCAAAGTTTTTTGTAGGTTAATATTATAATGATGACAGTGCATTGCGATGGGCTGTCCGGAGATGGCAACCCTGTGACCTTTGCGGTTCAGCTCATGCTGCCAATCGAAAATAATCATTGCTCACACGCATACATATATGAATTTCGGAGGTTTTTGTTGATCTTTTTTTGGAAAAAGATATGGGTTACACTCATCAATAAAGTAAAGATATATAGGCGTTTACAAAATACCATTAACACTGATAATGTCAATCGGCAAGCCGATTTTCTTGAAGCAGAATGGACAGGAGATTTTAATGAGTAAACCATCAACATCCCAAACCGGAGTGCGAGCAAGTGTTTTATTATTATCTGGTTTCCTGGGAGCCGGCAAAACAACATTGTTGAAACATATCCTTTCATGGGAAACAGACCTCTCGGATACCGTTGTCTTGGTGAACGAGTTTGGTGACATTGGCATTGATGGATCGTTGTTGAAAGATTCAGGGTCTGATGTGATCGAACTGACCAGCGGATGCATCTGTTGTACGCTCAGCGCCGATTTGAGAAAGTCATTAAAATCAATATGGCATCGCTTCCACCCTCGACGGATATTTATAGAATCTTCAGGGGTTGCCGATCCCAAATCCATTCAATCCGTTATTGTTGAATCCGACCTCAGCCAATATATGACGCTCAGCAAAATTATAACCGTATTAGAGACTGATTTATGGGAAGCCCGCGAGGCTTTCGGACCGCTGTTTTATAGCCAGCTCGAAATGGCCCAATTGATCTTATTGAATAAAATTGATTTGCTGGATAAAGAAAAAATTCCACAGTTTTTAAAAGAAATACATGACGTTATACCGGACTGCCAGGTTATTCCGACGATTCATTGCAGGGTAGACCCCCAGACATTATGGACGGAAGACAAGCCTAAAACTTTAGGTTTGAAACCGATTCATTTTTACCACCCAGCTTCTATAGCCAAGCATGATCATAACAAGCATAAACACGGTGACCATAGACGAGACGAGACGACAGAGGCCACCAATTACGTAACGTTTTCATTTCAAAGTTCTCAATTCGTCGATGAAACCCGCTTCAAACGATTCATCAACACATTGCCATGGGAGATGTTCCGGATCAAGGGGCCAGTTCGTTTTAGAGACCGCGTGATCATGCTCAATTTTGTGGGCGGTAAAGCTGAATGGTCTTACTGGGAGGGTGATCCCGAAACCCGGCTGGCTTTTATCGGTTGGGGAGTGAGCCAGGAGGATATACTCGGAAAGCTCAAAGATTGTATTGCTGATTCGTGATCGAATATCTTAGACATTCTGGAATGACATTAGTTTTCAAAATTATGTCTTTCTAGTTCCCGGCTTGTCCGGATTAAGTGCTATATCACCATCTATCTCACGTAATTACAATCACTTAAAGCCTAAAACGTAAAACCTTTTCTAGCATTATCTGCAGGCGTTGATCACTGCCCTGTTGGACGATTTCTTTGATAACCGCATACTTTCCCAGTATCGCCTTTCTTTGACCGAATACCAAACTCGCCACCAAAAAGCTAAAATCAGAGTGATATTCCTCTTCAAATGATTGCCTAAACTCGGGTAGTAACCGATCCAACCCATAGATCTGTTGCAAATACGCCATGAGTTGCTCATCTGAAAAAAATTCTTCGGATAGGCAGCTGACTTTGTCACAGTAATCGATTTCAAGTTCTACCATCTCCCGTGGCAGGGAAACTCCGAATTGTTCCCACATTTAGATCAGTTTCTGTCTATCCTGCCGACTTTACCGGGTTCTGGTATCTCCGGTGGTGCGGCTCCATAGGCCGTAGGCTCTACAGGCAAAGGTTCTAAACTCGTAAATGCTGCATGAACCTTTTGTAAGGAATGGACAGCCGGCATGGCGAATCGGGTTTGTGAAATAAAATTCCACAAATTTTCGGAGAATTTTAGTTTGTTCGTTCTGGGGCATTTCCAGGATGATGCTAAACCAGTGCAGGGCTTCAATGCCCGTCATTTCGGGCAGAAAAGCACAACAAACGCCCGGTTGATCGCAGCGGCATTCTGTCTCGGGCAGGTTTCGGTATATTGCCAGCAACTCCCGGTACCGCGGTCGTGCACTTGTTATGAAAGCATTGAGTTGAATCATCGTTAACGGCTAACAGCATTTATAAAGCCTCAACAAACGCTCATTCATCACGAAGTAATACTTCATGAAAGAAGATCCATCCCATCGTGTTCTCACACCGTGGACGGTATTGGCCAAAGCGATGGTACTGCGCAGATGTGTGATCATAATGAGTTGTTTATGAGTAGCAACATCCTTGAGGAAAGCTTGCATGGATTTGTGGTTGGTATAATCCAGTGAAGGCTCGACTTCATCTAAAAGGAAAAACGGGCTTTCAAGTTGATCAAAAACCGCAAGCTTCAATGCGAGACTTGTAATTGACTTTTCACCGCCGGATAATTGATGGGCTTTACGCATGCGGTTTCCCGGCAATGTCACCTCAATTTCCAGCCCCTTTTTACCATTTTGTGAGAGAAAATCGAGGTTCACTTTACCCAGGGGTATGAGATATGACATATATCTTCTTAAAAGAGGCCCGATGCGATGTTGGAGGCTATTTGACGCCTTAGCATATGATTCATTACCGAGTAAGGCGGTTATGGCATCAAATCGTTGCCAGGGATTTAATTGAAGAATATCATTAATCTGTTCTTGGCGAATAATGGTTTTAAGAGAATGCCTGAGGTTAAAATCATCCAGCTTCTGTCTATAGGAGTCGTAAGGATATGATTTGTTCGAGATCCAGTACTGGTCGGTTCCATCTCTTGTTTTTTCACGAGCTAACTGCAGTGTTGGCGCATCTTTTTCCCCCCCTTTTTTTAATATCAATTCCACCCGGATTTTGGGTGCCGGGGGATAGTCCTTGCTTCCGGAAAAAAACAGTTCCTGATTGTTATAACAACGAATCCGCTCAAGCTCGTTTTCACCCAGTGCCCATACGATGGCATCCAGAATATTGGATTTTCCAACACCGTTATTGCCGATGATTACGCCGATACCGGGCTGAAACCCCATATCGGTTTTTTCTGAAAAGGATTTAAAGCCTTCGATGTTGACCGTGTCAAGATGGAAATTTTGCATCCGGGTTCTTTTCCTTGTAACGTCTTTTGATTTCATCAATTAGCTCTTCCTGCATTGGAATTATCGATTCATATACCAGTTCTCCATCCAGGGCGACAGTCGGTAACGACTTGGCCTTCAATTCCCGAAAGCGCTGAACCCCCTCACGGGTGCGCATATCCCATTCCCGCACCTCGATGATCTTTTGGATATCCTCCGGTAAAACCTTTACCGATTCCGCCATGTAGACGCAGGCGATTCATTGGTTAAAGTCAGTTAGCAGGACATCTACCAGCACGGGCTGATTCAAAACGTCCTCCTTATTGTTTAATTTCCATCACCTTAAAGGCGATCTTTTTGTCATTAATTTCCACTGAACCCCAGGACAATCTATTGTTATCCAATGCCGGACCGACGCTGATAAAATCTTTACCGCCAATCTGCCAGTGGCCCCATTTTTTCGTCTGGCCGAAAAGAATAACATCGGCTTGAAATTGCGGAATCATGGCTTCCAAGGCCGGAAACACTGTTTCGTCCTGCATGAAATTTGTCAATCCTCCCACCATATTCATTTCGAGTGCAAACGGCTCAAAGTCCGAATAATCTGGAAAGTTCTGAATATAGCTACCGTAAAACGCCATGCCACTTTTTTCTTCCATTTGAAAGCTCAGCACTTGAGGAAGCTGGAACAACCAATCCCTTTCCTTTTGTTCAAGGGCCGGCATATCTGAACCTTCTTCCCCATGTGCGTAACGCCAGTCATTTTCCCCCTGAATAACCAATAAGTTTTTCTTTCTGATGATTGTAAGCAGCTCTCTATTTATGGCTGAGCCGCCAGTGATGTTTCCCAGGCAATATATGGCTTCCACCCCGACACCAATCATGTTTTGAATAATTTGTTCTAAAGCAACACTATTTCCTTGTAATTCACCGATAAGACCAACCTTTTTTCTGGATGTAGTTTCTTTGTAAATTCGAAAAGAATCGGCTGGGTCAAGACTGCCGTCTCGGATTGCTTCGATGGCTGAGGCCAGTTGGTCGGGACAAGATGTACCGTTGCGGCAATCGATTCCGATCAGGCACTGAAAAGCTTCTTTAAGCGGTTTTCCCTCTAATAGACGGGCAACCAACTGGGCGTTGCCGGGACAACCGCCCCCCACAAATCGGATATTCTTGATATTGCCGTCATGAACGTTGAAATGAATTTCAGGCGGGCAGACCCCTTGGGTATGAAAGACAAAACGTTTTGTCTCGGAGCGATTTTTCATAAAACATGCAATTGGATCAATTGATTGTTTAATAACAAGGTATGGATAATTCCAAACATTCCTGCAAAATATAATAATTCGCTGGCAGAAATTTTTACACCGCCGCTTTGAATAAGGAAATCGTCCAATGGTTGATTTTTCAATTCAAAAAAGATGGTTTTGGAAGACGCTGCATTCATTATTCCATAGAGACGGCAGAAGTCAGCCAACATGAAAAGCTTTATGATTTCCATTGATTTCAAAAATTCTGAGACGTTTTTGTATGGGTATTTAGAAATGCCTTTGCTGAATACCAAGCCTCATAGAGAATTTCGAGTGTACCTTCTCGAACTTCTGAACGCAAACCAAACAACCTATTGAAGGCTTCCGTATTTCGTTTCATCTCACGTTCTGACATAGTTGGCGTCGGTATCACAAGGGAGCGTTCATAGTCTTTGAAAAGTCGTTTAAGTAAATCCAGGTCTCTGCTGCCAAATTCCTGTTCCACCATCCGCCGCCAGTGATGCGTCCAGCCGGGTATCATAAAGAAGGTGCCGGCGATTTTGCATTGTTCTTTATAATAACATTGGCGGCCTCCGATAAGCAAACCCACACAGTCATCCACCGGATGATCCTCATCCATAGGGATAAAGACCGGTACACCGGCATCAGAAAGCAATTCATCGGGTTTTTCAAGGGCATTACCGCACAAACCATATCCGAGCATGAGGGCATCTATGTAAGGTCCAAGTTTACGGGCTGCTTCTATCAGCCCTTGCTGAAGAGTTCGCTTCCTGTTATGCAGCGCCAATTCCAGAACTTGAACCAATACTTCTAAGCGGCCATTGGGATTAGGGCCGAAATCTTTCAGATCCGTGATCCGTTTCAAATGTTTTACTTCCAGGGATTCAAGGGCTTCAATCAGGCGCCAAGAACGTTTATCATCCAGAACTGTAATTCCATCCAGCTCGGCATCAGTTCCTAAAATGTGGGCGAATTCAAGCTCTAAAATTTCACATGTCAAAATACCTAAAATGGCCATGTGGGCAAACACTCCGAAAGATTTGTAAATGAGCGGTTGGGGCCCTCATCAGCAGGCGTCGGCTAAACGTTAAACGCTCCTTTTATTCAGCTTTGCGAGTAAAATTGTCAAAAAGATTATTAAACTTTGAATACCAACTAACTGGGACGAGATCTCAAGCCCATGATAAATGACACCCCTTATCTGATGTGTCAACTGGATTTTAGGCGATGGATGCTGCTACGTTGCGAGCTAAAAGACAACTCCTTTGAAATGAATTAAAGCACTCAGATAGTGCAAACTTGTAACGACCGGACATTTATGATAGAAATTTGCGGCTTTTGATTTGTGCTGATATAAAGAAGATATATACGTTGGTAAAATATTTACATTCAACATCAACTACTATCTAATAAGGATTTGATATTAATAGTGAAAAAAATAAAATTCGTTACCGGCGGGTGTAGAAGCGGTAAAAGCCGCCATGCGCTTGAACTGGCCGAAAAATTTGACGCCAATCAAAAAATATTCATGGCCACGTGTGTGCCCTTCGATGAAGAGATGAAACAAAGGGTTGCCCGTCACCAAAAAGATCGGGGCAAAAGCTGGGTGACCCTGGAGGTTCCGATCGATCTAGCGGAAGCGATCATCAAAAACGGGACACAGGGCAAGGTGATTTTAGTCGATTGTTTGACTCTCTGGATCAGCAATCTACTGATGAGGGAGCAAGAGGTTTCAGAGAGCGAAATGAACAAATCCGTGAACAAATTGACCCGAGCGCTTGAATTGGTGCAGTGTCCCGTTATCCTGGTATCCAATGAAGTCGGAACCGGGATCGTTCCTGAAAATAAAATTGCCAGACAATTCAGAGATATTATCGGAATGGCAAATCAAAAGATAGCGTCATGTGCCGATGAGGTAATCTGGATGGTTGCCGGGATTCCGGTAACTATTAAGTAAAGAATTAGGCCATAGATGGATCGGCTTTGATTTTGATCTGGATTGGCGAAGCCTTATCGAAATGGAATAGTGGAATGCTGGAACAATGCAATATTGGGTTTAAAAAATGACTTCATTCCGCTAAGCTCATTATTCCAATATTCCATTATTCCAGCACAACATGACACCGGCTTCCGGTATTGGAAACAACGGATCAACAATTATGACATCCGATGACCCACAATATTACATCAAAGGCGTGTTGGGGCGAAACAGACGCATCATTGCCAAGACCATTACGTTGATTGAAAGCTCTCTGCCGGCGCATCAGGAACTGTCAAAGCTCATTATTGACGGTCTTCTGCCTCATTCCGGTAAAGCCGTTCGCCTCGGCATAACCGGAGTTCCCGGCGTAGGCAAGAGCACGTTTATCGAAAGCTTTGGTTTGGATTTAATAGAACAAGGTCACCATCTCGGTGTCTTAGCGATTGATCCCAGCAGCAAAAAAAGCGGCGGCAGTGTCATGGGCGATAAAACGCGGATGGAAAAACTGTCCGTTCAAGATAAAGCATTTATTCGTCCATCCCCCTCCGGCGGGACGCTTGGCGGTGTGGCGAGAAAGACAAGAGAAACTATGGTTGTCTGCGAGGCAGCCGGTTTTGATGTAATTATCGTTGAAACTATGGGAGTCGGTCAGTCTGAAATAATGGTTGCGTCAATGGTCGATTTTTTTCTGGTGCTGATGCTGGCGGGGGCAGGCGATGAGCTCCAAGGCATCAAAAAAGGGGTTCTCGAGTTGGCCGATGCAATTGCGATCAACAAGGCAGATGGGGATAACATTGAAAAGGCTAAAGAAGCAAGAAAAGAGTATCAGACAGCAATGAATCTCTTATATCATACATCTCCTGTGTGGACACCCCCTGTGCTCACCTGCAGTGCGATCACCAAAAAGGGGTTGGATGAGATCTGGAAAATTATTCAGGAGCATAGAACAAAACTGACTGCTTCCGGAGATCTGGACGAAAAGCGAAAACAACAGGCGTTAGATTGGATGTGGTCGCTGGTGGAAGAAGGGTTGAGAGAAAATTTCTATCGCAATTCTGCCGTCCAAAAGCTGCTGCCAAAGATTACCGCCAAGGTTGAAAAAGGAAAAACCGCGCCGACTTTGGCTGCGGCTGAACTGCTTAAATTCTTACAGCGGTCATAACTGAGATAGCTGAGTGAATTACAATTCCTGATGAAAAACTTTTTTGCAGCCCTGCAGTTTATAACCAGCTTGCCTGTGGGCAAGCGGGAAAAATTCATTCCGGCAGCAATGGCGCCGTTTTTTCCGATCGTCGGGCTGCTGCTCGGCGCCCTGGTTGCATTGTTTGATCTGGCAGTCAGGCAGCTGTGGCCGCTATCCGTGACCGCCCTGCTGGATGTATTGTTTCTGATACTTTTAACCGGGGCATTCCATCTCGATGGCCTCGGCGACACAGCCGACGGTCTCTATGGTCACCGTCAAAAAGAAGCTGCTTTGGCCATCATGAAAGACAGTCGAATCGGTGTGATGGGACTCGTCGCAATTATATGCGGCTTGTCCATCAAATGGGCGGGTATTGCAGGATTGAATGCGAACCGGAGCATTTATCTTCTCGTCATTCCTGCCTACGCAAGAGCCGGCATGTTGTTTGGTATGCGCTTTTTGAAATACGGCCGTCCTGAAGGGGGTATCGGAAAACCTTTTTTCGATACCAAGATCAAATTCACCGCATTTTGGGGCTTGCTTGTGCCGGTTGGTTTTTCATTTTTCCTGGGATGGCGCACGTTACTGCTTAACATCGTTTTTGCCATACTGGTTGGCTGTATACTGCTTTATTATAAAAGAAAAATCAACTGCATAACGGGTGATATGCTGGGAGCGATGACGGAAATAACGGAATCCGGTCTCTTTCTGGTTGCATCTGCAAGTTGGTATTTATAATCAATATCATAACCCGGACAAGCCGGAACAGAAAAGGTTCAGGGTTCAACGTTCAACGTTTCAAGTTGAATTAAAGAGAATATCTGATTTTAACTCTGAACCTTGAACCCGGAACTTTTAACCACCAGCTGAATACGAACGTTTATTCCAGAATGTCTCAGATACTGGATACTGGATGCTTGATGCTGGATAAAAAAAGATAATTACCTTTATAAATCCAGTATCCCCGCCCGCCTCGCCTGAAGGCGAAGCCGACCCGCCTGCCATGCAAGGCACGAGCGGGCAGGTGGCGGGCAGGCAGAAACCGGCATCCAGCATCTTCTCCATAATCGCAGCACAAGGTGTTATCCATATATTTTGCCACAAAAAGCATAAAAATAACTTTTAAGGAACTAATGTATCAAAAACTGCCAAAGTCATATAAGGAAACGTTTCCGTTCAAAATCAGCACCACTTCTTTCATATATCCGGATGGCTACATCCCCAACGTTGAAACACTTGGACCGTACTTTGATGAAATAGAACTGCTCTTTTTGGAAAGCACACCGGAAAATCACCTCCCCGATAAGGAAGAAATATCGAAGCTCGGTTTGCTGGCAGAGAAATACCAATTAACTTACAACATCCATCTCCCAATTGATCTATACCTGGGGCATGAAAACATCACCGAGAGAAAGCGGGCTGTTGATATCCTTAAGCGCATCACCAAACTTGTTTCTCCCTTATCGCCCTCCACCTGCACCTTGCACCTGATTTATAATTCTGCCACCCAAAATATGGAACAAGTAGCGAAATGGCAGCAGAACACCTTTGATAGCCTGTCGCGCCTCATGGAGTCCGGTATAGATGCCGCAGACATTTCAATCGAAAATTTAAATTATCCCTTTGAATGGCTAGAAACATGCATCTCTGAATTCAATTTTATGGTTTGTCTCGATTTTGGTCACATTTTTCAGTACGATCTGGACGCGGATATAATCTTGGATGGATATCGGGAAAAAATATCAATCATCCATATCAACGGTTTTGAGGAAAACCGTGATCACGTATCCCTGGACAGGTTGTCTGAAAAGCAGCTTCGTCAAATTATGAATACCCTGCGTGCATTTCAAGGCACCGTCTCACTGGAAGTATTTTCTTTCCGTGATTTGGCAACTTCACTCAATCTTTTGGAAAATAGCTGGCGGACAACCAATTGATCGTTGCGAACCGGAAGTTGTGAAATCCGACCCGGACAGCAATAGAAAATTCAACAAAGAGGGAAGAATTTATGGATATACAAACCCACCAAAAGATTGACCGGGATCTTTGCGGCCAGCCGTTGATTGTTGAAAACCATTACAGCAAGGTTCAATTACAGTCATCATACAACATGGCAGTTGATGATTCCGGTCTGGTACACGGCGGATTTATATTCGGATTGGCCGATCATGCTGCAATGATTGCCGTGAATCACCCCAACGTCGTTCTTGGATCCGCTGAGGTAAAATTTTTGAAACCGGTAAAGGTCGGTCAACGTCTGGTGGCAGAAGCCACGGTGGCAGATGAGTCCGGTAAAAGACGATTGGTCAATGTAGCCGTTAAAAGAGGTGACGATAACATCCTGGAAGGCACATTTGTCTGTTTTGTGTTGGATCAGCATGTGCTTTCCTGATAATTTCATGTGCGTTTATGGTTCAAATGGAATCAGAATGTTTGTTGGATGTAACTTTTTTTGGTAAAGATTCAGGGCGTTATATATCATAAAGATACGGTGTGCATGGCGAGTTGGGCTATGTGGAAGTAAACAAATGACCGAAAACATGTCATACGATTTTGTGATCATCGGATCCGGTTTTGGCGGGAGCGTCAGTGCGTTGCGCTTGGCTGAAAAAGGTTATTCCGTAGCGGTCATGGAAGTGGGCAAGCGATACCGTGATGAGGATTTTGCCAAAAGTAACTGGAATATATCAAAATACCTGTGGATACCATTTTTACGCTGTTTCGGCATACTGCGGATAAACTTTCTTTCTGACGTCATGATTTTAAGCGGTGCGGGTGTCGGCGGCGGAAGCTTGGGCTATGCCAACACACTTCTTGTACCGCCAGATCCATTTTTCAAAGATCCTCAATGGGCGGACATGCAAGATTGGAAATCCGTCCTCGCCCCATTCTACGAAACTGCCAAGAAGATGCTTGGGGTCACACGCAGTAAAATGCTGTCCCCTGCTGACGAGATGATGCGTGATGTTGCAGAGGATTTGGGTTGCCGCCATACCTTCCGACTCCAGGATGTTGGTGTTTTTTTCGGGGAACCGGAGAAAACAGTTCCTGATCCTTTCTTTGACGGGGCCGGACCGGATCGCACGGGTTGCCGCTTATGTGGCGGTTGCATAGTCGGATGTCGCTACAATGCCAAAAACACACTGGTTAAAAATTACCTTTACTTGGCCGAGAGGCTGGGAGTTACAATTTTTCCAGAAACCAAAGCAACGCTGATTCGCGAATGTCCCGATGGCGGTTACCAGATAGAGGCAGTAAGTTCCACCTCCATTTTCTCCCACAAACGCCAACCCTTTAAAAGCCGGAAACTTATACTGGCGGCAGGAGTTTTAGGTACTTTGAGCTTGCTTTTTGAGTGTCGTGAGCAAGGTACTTTAACCAGGCTGTCCCCCATGCTCGGGGCAAGGGTGAGAACCAACAGCGAATCGCTTACAGGCGCCAGCGCAAAAAGCAAAGATGTGGATTACTCCCAAGGCATCGCAATCACCTCAAGTATCTATCCGGATGATGTTACCCATATTGAACCGGTCCGTTATCCTGTTGGATCAGATGTAATGAGTTTGCTGGCAACGGTTTTTGTCGAAGAATGTCATCCCTTAATTCGACCTTTGAAATGGTTATGGCATATACTTTGTCATCCGCTGACCTTTTTGCGCACACTTTGGCCGTTCGGCTGGGCCCAGCGAACGATTATTCTTCTTGTCATGCAAACGGTAGACAACAGTGTGCGGGTATTTCGCAGGCGAAGGTGGTGGTGGCCGTTCAAGCGAAAGCTCGTCTCAGAACGGGAAAACAGGCGGAAAAAAATACCGGCCTGTATTTCACAAGCACAACAGGCGACCAAAGTATTGGCCAAAAAAATTGATGGTACACCGCAAAATGCCATCAACGAAGTACTATTCAACATCGGCACTACCGCTCATATTTTAGGCGGCTGTGCGCTCGGTTCAGATCCTGAAAAGGGTGTTATTGATAGCAAAAATCGGGTGTACGGATACAAGGGGATGTATATCATAGACGGCTCCATGATTCCCGCTAATTTAGGAGTAAACCCCAGCCTGACAATCACCGCTATGGCCGAACACGCCATGAGCCATATTCCGCCCAAGAACGAATAAGGTAACTAAAACTGATATTCACTGTAACCATAATCGAGAGAAACCAAACGATCTGGTCTTTCCGTCAAGTGTAGGCCGACAATGTCCCGTTTGAAAATTTTCACCAGCAACCGGTTCGAGGTTCTAAGTCAGCAGCTGGCCAATACTGTCAGGGAACCGGTTTTAGCGCCCCTGGAACCCGAAGTCATTATTGTTCAAAGCAGAGGGATGGAACGTTGGATTTCCATGGAACTGGCTGCGCACAATGGTGTCAGTGCAAATTGCAAATTTCCTTTTCCGAATGTGTTTCTGGAAGATGTATTTAAAGGGATCATCCCGAACCTGCCGGAAGAATCTGTGTTTGAACCCGGTGTTTTGACCTTTAGGATCATGAAAATTCTTCCAAGCCTTTTGAGCAGGCCGGAATTTAAAAACCTAAAAACATATCTCGATGATGATACAAACAGATTAAAACTATATCAGCTCTCATCCAAAATTGCGGACGTTTTCGACCAGTACCTTGTTTTTCGTCCCGAAATGATATTCGACTGGGAAGCCGGCAAGGGGGGTGATCGTGATGAAAATCGCTGGCAGGCATATCTGTGGCGAGAACTGACACGCGGCGCCGGCATGCCGCACAGGGCTCGGCTGCGGAAGGATTTGTTTGATGGTATTGCAAACCGGTCGATCTCCACTGATGATCTTCCCCCGCGCGTTTCCGTATTTGGCATATCTTATCTTCCGCCTTTTCACCTGCAGGTATTTGCCGCCATATCCCGTCTGATTCAAGTAAATCTGTTTATCTTGAATCCCTGCAAAGAGTATTGGTTTGACATTGCGTCAGATCGGGAAATAAGAAAAATAGAAAAGCATTATGCAACGAAAAAAATGACGGCGGAAAATCTTCACCTGGAGAGAGGTAACCGGCTGCTTGCCTCAATGGGCAACCTTGGGAGGGATTTTATGTCTCTGCTGGCTGAATTTAACAGTGACGTATACGAGCAGTTTGAAGATCTAGATTGCGATACCATGCTTGCCTGTGTTCAGTCAGATATCTTATCCCTGTGGGAAAGGGAGAGAACTGGTGATGTGAAACAGGTGAAAGGCGAAAACCGGAAAGCAACGCCTCTATCACAGCCGCTGACGCAATCGGATAACTCGATCCAATTTCATGCATGTCACAGCCCACTCCGTGAAATGGAGGTCCTGTATGATAATTTGCTGGCAATGTTTGAAGAGGATCCGACTCTTTTTCCGCGAGACATCATCGTTATGACACCGGACATCGAGTTATACGCGCCATATGTTCATATTGTTTTTGGCACGCCGGAAGATGCTGCATTGATGATTCCTTACAGTATTGCCGATCAGAGCATAAAAAAAGAAAGCCGGTTGGCAGCGGGATTTCTCTCGTTGCTTGATCTGAAAGCCAGCCGTTTTGGAGCGGCGCAAATATTAAACCTCCTGGAGTTGCCGGGAGTTAAGGAAAAATTCGGTCTGACAGGCTCGGATGTCCACAGGGTGGAAGGCTGGATACGGGATACCAATATCAGGTGGGGCATCGATGCCGCCAGCCGTCGTCAGCTGGGGCTTCCCGGGTTTTCCCAAAACACGTGGAGCGCCGGTATAAATAGACTTCTGCTCGGGTACGCCATGGCGGGTAATGATAGAGAATTATTCAACGGCATACTGCCCTATGACAATCTTGAAGGCGCTGGGGTTCAAGTCCTCGGGAAATTTCTTGAATTTCTGGACCAAATCCTATTGTTGCGGAAAAAATTTGAAAAGCCGCGATCCTTAAAAAATTGGCATTCAATCCTTTTATCTGCCCTCGATCAACTTTTTCGCCAGGATGATGAAAATGAACCTGAAATTCAATCCTTGCGAAGGGCTATTGATGAGTTGGCCCAAAAAGAAAACCTTGCCGGATATCACGAAGCCACTGAACTTGATGTGATTCGCGCCCACCTTGAAGAACTGCTGGCGCATCGATCGTTCGGTTACGGATTTCTCAGAGGCGGCGTTACCTTTTGCGCCATGCTGCCGATGAGAAGTATTCCATTTAAAGTGGTTTGTCTGGTGGGGTTAAATTCTGACGCATTTCCACGAAATTCCAGACCCCTGGGTTTTGACCTTATTGCAAAATACCCCCGAAAAGGTGACAGATCCCGCCGAAATGACGACAAATATCTTTTCCTTGAATCAATTGTTTCAGCACGAAAAAAACTTTATATCAGCTATGTGGGCCAGAGCATCCAGGATAACGCCAGGATTCCGCCATCCACTCTGGTCAACGAATTGCTCGATATATTGGAAGAAGGATTCGGGCTGACTCAGGATCAACTCATTACCCGTCATCGGCTGCAAGCATTCAATTCGGAATATTTTCAGAAAGATTCCAATCTTTTTAGCTATTCCAGGGAAAACCTTGAGGCAACGACCCGGTTATTTGAGCGAATACCTCCCCGACCGTTCATATCAGCCGGTCTGACATTACCGTCTGAGGAGTGGAAACATGTCACGTTGGATCAACTTTGCGAGTTTTATGCCAACACGGCAAGGTATTTACTTCGACAACGCCTTGGAATTTTCATTAGTCAAAACGAAGTCGTATTGGCAGAAAGAGAAAACTTCTTCCTTGACAGCCTTCTGACCTACGCGATTGGACAGGATCTTTTGGCAAAAAGGCTTGCCGGATCTAAGGTTGAGGATGATCTGTCGATACAGATGGCCAAGGCTGTGCTGCCCCACGGTAATGTGGGCCGGCACCTTTTCGATGAGCTGAGCAGCGCAGCGGACGGATTCATCCGTAAAATGCAAAAATACACCCAGGGCGAAACGGCAGGTGATATCGATGTTGAGCTTGAAATTAACGGCTTTCATATTTCCGGTAAACTGACCGGTTTATACTCCCAGGGGCTCGTCCGGTTCCGATATGCCAAAAAAAAGATCAAAGATCTTTTATCGTCCTGGATCCTTCATCTGGTGCTGTGCAATCTCGAAAACCAACAGCATGCCCCAAGAACGACATATCTTTGTAAAGACGGTGTTTGGGAATTTCAGCCGATTGCTGCCGGCCAAGAAATCCTGCGGCAACTTCTTCACTTTTACTGGCAGGGTTTAATCAGGCCGTTGCCTTTATTTCCGGAATCATCCTATGAATTTGCCCATCAAATGTTAGTCAAGAAAAAATCAAAGCTGGCCGCCGTAAAGGCTGCCGGCCTGAAATTGTTGGGAAATGATTTTCAAAGAGGGGAGATCGAAGACCCATATTTCAAACTATGTTTCAAATACATGAATCCCCTTGATAAAGATTTTGAAAAGCTGGCACTGGAAATATTTTCCCTTCTGCTGTCGCATTGTCGGGAAGTAGTTTGAAGCTTGGAACAGGCAAGGATTTGGTGAGCGATTACCAGCGGTTTTTTCTTTTAAAACCTATAATTACCCAGTATAGGCCCCAACCTGCCAGTAACGGGCTGACAGTGCTGTACAGGAAGACGACAAAATCTTTGTGCCAGGGTTGAAAGTACATTGTGGTCACAAAGATCCATAAGATCGAAGCCAAAATAGCCAATCGCATCCGGCCCGACAGTTTGGGTATAATTTTCAGGGATCGTGTTTCAGATGCTTTCGGTGCGTTTCCTTTGGCCAATAGCCTGGGGATAAAGAAAATTGCAAGGATGATAATAACAAGTACCAGTATTTCTTGAATACCTGAAAACATAATCCTCCGGGTTAAAAAGTGCAGCCTCAATACGTCTTTGTCGTAACGCGCGAATCCTGAGGGTCCAGGCGGCAAGTTTATCTATCACAAAAGTAAGAAATTCGCAAATATATCTAATTTATGAAAACTTTCGATTTTATCAACACCCCTTTGAAAGGTTCCAGCCTAATTGAAGCCAGCGCAGGAACCGGAAAGACGTACACGATTGCCGGTTTATTTGTGAGGTTGATCCTGGAAAAAGCCCTATGCGCTGACCAGGTTCTGGTGGTAACGTTTACAAACGCGGCAACCGAAGAACTCAAGGAAAGAATTCGTCACAAATTGTTGCAAACCAAAGAAGGCTTTCTAAGGGGCGGAAGCCCGGACCCTTTGGTCGGGAAATTAGTGAATCGAAGCCAAGATCCGGACAGGGCCATCCAAATGCTTCAGGATGCCCTGATAGATTTTGACAAGGCTGCTATTTTTACCATCCACGGATTTTGTCAGAAAATACTTCATGAAAATGCTTTTGAAACCGGGAGCCTGTATAATACAGAACTCGTCACTGATCCCAGCCAGGTTGTACAGGAAATTGCCGACGATTACTGGAGAAAGCATTTCTGCACCGCGCCTCCCGAATTTGTGAGTTACGCGAACAAAAAAAAGAATGTTACGGAACCCTCAACTTTTATCAGCTTGCTGGAACGGGTGAGATATCCGGATGTAGAAATATTGCCCGAAATTGAAAAACCCGGCCTGGAAGCCTTGGATAACTTTCGGCACGCATTCAAATCACTTCAAAGCAAATGGCCGACTGCACGGGGGATCGTACGGGAACTTTTAAAGAGCCCGGCTCTCAGTGGCACGATTTACGGCAGTTTGAAGCCCGATCCTAAATCTCCCGACATTACCAAACGAGATGTGAAAGTACCTGCCCTGATAGAACTTATGGATCGATTTATAGCTGATACCGGTACGGAGTTCCCTTTGTTTCCGGGTTTTGAGAAATTTACCACCGCCAAACTGAAAGGCTCGGTCAAAAAAAACCATCACCCACCCACTCATGAAGTATTTAAGATTTGCGACCTGCTGAATAACATCGGTGCCGAACTTGAGGCCCAAATGGAAAAATATCTCACATTTCTTAAAGTTGATTTTTTTGGATTTGCCCGTGAAGAGCTCTCGAAGCGAAAAAAAATCAAAAACATTCAATTTTATGACGATCTTTTGTTGGCCGTCCAAAAGGCTCTAAAGGAAGGTGGCGACCGGGACGGTGATTTGCTGACAAATACGATCAAACAAAGATACAAGGCCGCCCTGGTCGATGAATTCCAGGACACGGATGCCATTCAGTATGATATCTTTTCAACACTTTTTGGTTCTGGGGACAATATACTTTTTATGATTGGCGACCCGAAGCAATCGATTTACGGTTTCAGGGGTGCGGATATTTTTTCCTATATCAAAGCATCCGCTAAAGCTGAAGCCAAATATACACTTTCAGAAAACTGGCGATCGGACCCCGGCTTGATTACGGCGGTAAACACCATTTTCTCCAATGTAAAGGCACCCTTTTTATTTCATGATATCTCATTTATAGATGGTAAACCCGGGAATACAAAGGTATCCGCGCCCGAATTGACAGGTGCACCGTTTAAATTATGGTATTTGCCCTCTGGTGGTAAAAGACCCGTAAACAAATCCGTCGCCGTTGACAGTATTGCCAAAGCTGTTACTGCTGAAATCCTGAAGCTAACCTCCCCGGGAGCCGATCACGTCCAGACGGGCGATATCGCTGTTCTGGTGCGAACGAACCGGCAGGCCCAGATCATAAAAAACTATCTTTCTGCCAGACACATTCCTGCCGTGCTTTACAGCACCGGAAATATCTTTGACACCGATGAAGCTTTGGAGATGGAACAAATTCTGACGAGTATTGCCGAACCTGCAAACCATCATCTATTTAGATCTGCCCTCGTGACCGACATGCTGGGAGGATTCGGAGAAGAACTTGATCCCGCTGAAAAAGAACCGCTTTGGTGGCAACGACGCTATGTGCAATTCAGAGAATATTACGAGATATGGAAGAATTATGGATTCATCCGAATGTTTCGAACACTCATGACCAGAGAAGAAATAAAACAGCGCGTGTTGACGCTGCCCAGCGGGGAGCGTCGGCTGACTAACATTCTACACTTCATAGAAGTGATCCACCGGGTCTCGATCGAGAACCGCTTAGGAATTTCGGCCCTTTTAAAATGGTTTTCGGAGCAAAGGGGGTTGGCGTCTACGGGAGTGGAAGAACATCAACTGCGACTTGAAAGTGATGAACGTGCGGTTAAAATTGTTACCATTCACAAAAGTAAAGGCCTGGAGTATCCGATAGTGTTTTGCCCGTTTGGCTGGGAAAGCTCGGTGCCGGCAGGTCAGGAGATTATCTTTCACGGAACTAATGACAACAAGCGGCTGACACTTGATCTCGAGGCCCGGAAGGGCAATTACCACATGGCGCTGGCCCAAAATGAACTTCTGGCTGAAAATTTACGGTTGCTTTACGTTGCCCTGACAAGAGCAAAGAAACGGTGCTATCTTATCTGGGGGCGTATCAATACAGCCGAAACATCTGCCCTGGCGTATGTTCTCCACGATTTTAACTGGCGAGAGCACTCGGATGCCGGTGATAATATCGTGGACTTGTTGTCGGAGGATTTCTTATCTCTAGCGGACGACGAGATTATCGCCGATCTGCGAAAGTTGTCTGAAAAATCAAAGGGAACCATTGAGTTTGCCTTAATGCCGGCTGAGTGTGAAGGCCAATATGAATCTGAGCCACTGTCAAAGGAAGAACTTTCCTGTAGAATTTTCAGCGGAAGAATCGATAAACACTGGAAAGTTTCAAGTTATTCGTCTTTGATTTCCAAACAGGTGGTTGACCTGGAACTCCCGGACTACGACGTATTTCAACAACCCCTCAGCCACGCAGGTAAATTGCTATTTGATTTTTCCGGCCCCCCGTCCGAACAGAATCAAATTGCCGCGGATACAAAAATCTTTTCCTTTCCGAAAGGTACCCGCGCCGGAGTATTTTTTCACGATATTTTTGAACAGCTGGACTTCAACCGGTATGATTCCGAATACCGGAAAGATTTGGTCATCCGCAAATTGCAGGAATACGGGTTTGATTTAAACTGGGAAACCGAAATTTTGTACATGATTGACAATCTACTGTCGGTGCCTTTTTTTGAGGAGGACAAAGATTTTGTCCTGGCGTCCGTCACCGGCGAGAATCGCATAAAAGAAATGGAATTCTATTATCCGTTAAACCCGATAGGACCCCGGGATTTGAAAAAAATCTTTGCTGGGCACAGCAATCTCGCCATCGACAAGGGTTTCCCCAATCGTTTGGGGAAACTCACCTTCATGCCGACTGCCGGATACCTGAAGGGATTCATCGATATGGTATTTAAACACCGGGAAAGATACTATCTGGTGGATTGGAAATCAAATTATTTGGGAGATCGCATCGAAGAATATCATCGGTCTTCCCTCTCCAAAACGATGGGTGAAGCCTATTATATTTTGCAGTATCATCTTTACACACTCGCACTTCATCAGTATCTGCGACTGCGCAAGCCCGACTATCGCTATGAAAAATATTTCGGCGGAGTGTTTTACGTATTCATAAGGGGAGTGGATCAGCAGCAAGGTTCTCAGTACGGTATTTTCAGAGACCTTCCAGCAGCTGACCTTATTGTTGAACTCGGCAAAGCCCTGATTCCGGATTTTTGACGAATCAGACTCGCGGGTGGTGTTCCGGGAGTTTAATGAAAGAGTGAAGAGCTAAGGAGCGATTGAAAGTCATTTTGCTCGCTCAGCGACTATCTTGGGGAAGCCAACTTCGCAGCGCTAAATCAAAAGAACTCAGTGAAAATATCTTTGGGCAACAGACAGTCGAGACGTGATGATGCCGCCAAATAATTTAATGCAACTTTACCGGGAAGGTGTGCTGACGGAAATAGATCTTCATTTTGCAAGATTCGTGTCAACTCTTGCAGCTAATGATGATGCGGATATTTCTCTGGCAGCGGCACTTGTCAGCAACGCTTGCGGGAACGGAAATATCTGTCTTGATCTTTCATCGTTGTCGGAAAAAACCATTCTGGAAGAAAAAAACGGACAAGAAGCGGTTGCGTGTCCGCCAATCGAAAGGTGGCGAACCAAACTTGAATCCAGTTCAGTGGTGGGAAGACCAGGCGATAAATTTCCACTGATACTGGATAACAAGGGCAGGCTTTATCTTTATCGTTATTGGGATTATGAGCAGAAATTAACGGATGCTATTAAACAACGCATCCATCCGGAAACCGCCGGGATCAATTTTAACTTGCTTAAAAAAGGTTTGGCTAAACTGTTTCCGGAAAGCTCGGATGGCGGCGTCAACTGGCAGAAAGTGGCATCACTCACCGCCCTGTTAAAGAGATTTTGCATCATCTCAGGTGGACCCGGGACAGGAAAAACTTTTACGGTGGCAAAGATACTTGCGCTTCTCGTGGAGCAGTTTAACAGCCCCGCATTTAAAATTTTGCTTGCAGCACCCACTGGTAAAGCAGCCGCCAGGCTCGCAGAATCAATAAAAAATGCAAAAGATCATCTAAATTGCAGACAAACCGTTAAAAATGCAATTCCCCAGGAAGCACTTACCATACATCGGATGCTGGGAACCAAAAGCGGGTCTCCTTATTTTCGGTTCAACCGAGAAAACCCGCTGCCCGCGGAGGTAGTCGTTGTAGATGAGGCTTCCATGGTTGATTTGGCCCTGATGTCCAAACTTGTGCAGGCATTGCCTGATACCGCCAAACTTGTGCTTATCGGCGATAAAGACCAACTGGCTTCGGTGGAGGCCGGTGCGGTTTTGGGGGATATCTGTGATCGCAACAATATTCACGGGTTTTCCACGAGTTATTGCCAACAGATACTGGAATTGAGCGGCGAAAACGTCGGCACCGCGATTGATCATTGCAAACCTAACCCCGGTCTACATGATTGTATTGTCAATTTGACCGGAAGTTATCGATTTGGCAAAAGAAGCGGTATCGGGGAATTGAGTGGCAGCGTAAACCGGGGGAATTTTAAAAAGGTTCGGGATCTTTTAAATAATAAAATAGAAAATACCATCAGCTTGAAAACGGTCAAGTCGAAGGATGATTTTTACCAACTGATGACGGGTGAAATCATCACGGGGTATAGGGAATATCTTAAAGTCAATGATCCCCACCAAGCCCTTAAACTGTTTACTCGATTTAAATTGTTGTGCGCTTTGAAGATAGGACCGTTCGGAGCCGATGCCGTCAACCGGCTCGCGGAGCAAATTCTGATTGAAAAAGATCTGATTCGAAAAGATCGATTGTATGACAATCGATGGTACAAAGGCAGACCTGTTTTAATTACAAGCAATGACTATAATTTGGGATTGTTCAATGGTGATATCGGCATTACCCTGCCGGATCACGGTTCAGATCGCGGTGAGTTATATGTTTTCTTTTCCGGTACCGACGAAGAATCCAGACGATTTTCACCTTACATACTGCCGGAACATGAAACGGTTTACGCCATGACGGTTCACAAGAGCCAGGGTTCGGAGTTTGAAAATGTTCTTTTGATACTGCCCGACCGTGACTCTCCGGTGCTGACGAGAGAACTCATCTACACGGCAATTACCAGAGCACGAAAAACCATCAAGGTGTTGGGAACGGAAGCCATTATGGAATCTGCAGTATCACGTAAAATTGAACGGAAATCCGGACTGCGGGATGCGCTGTGGGGAGTATAGCCCGAGTCTGCGCGTTACCACTCACCCGAGAAGTGATGCCTGAACCTCATTGCATATCAAATGCGATTGATGGATGATACGGATTGCGCTAATATGGTGTGAATTATATCCAAGGTTCCACAGCTATTAAGGCATGCCGGGAAAAACTTTCTGCTGTCACATTCCCGACAGGGGCTTTTTACCAGATAGCCGATTTCAAAATCGAACCTGCATTTGAAACCATCTTTTTTTGTTAAATTTTCCCCAAGTTTTATATCCATTTTCAAAGTGTCGAAATCAAAACCTGGTGGTTCTTATAATTTAAATTTTATTATAATATTTCAATAAACATGAAAACATCTGAACAAAAAAGATCAATTATGGTAACACATCATTTGCACCATCACAAGGGTCAAACAATAACTATTTATTTAAAATGATCGGCGCTTTAATGGACAACTAAATATATGCTATCAAGGATGATAAAATGCGTATCGGAATTGGGTATGACGTTCACAGATTGGCAAAAGACAGAAAGCTTGTCTTAGGCGGGGTCACGATTCCCTTTGAGAAAGGACTTCTGGGCCACTCAGATGCCGATGTGCTCATTCACGCTGTTTGTGACGCACTTCTGGGGGCTGCGGGGTGCGGGGATATCGGTCGGCACTTTCCGGACACAGACCCGACATTAAAAGGTGTCAGCAGTATCAAGCTTCTCAAAAATACTTATCAAATTATCAACACCAAAAGTCGTGCAGTTATTAACGTGGACGCAACTATCATAGCCGAGGCCCCAAGACTGCAACCTTACCTGGAATCTATGAAACAAAATATCGCAGAGACTCTCGGTATTGACCCAGAACAAATCAATGTCAAAGCCACCACCACCGAAGGGCTTGGCATCATCGGAAAAGGGGAGGGGATGGCAGCGTTGTGTGTAGCATTAATCGATTGAATCATAGCGGTAAATACGAGGCGCATTTTCAAAACCTCTTTTTGAAAAATACTTATAGTGTCATGTCCGAGGAATAAGTTTAAAAAGTCCTACAGCGGTTTGAAAGCCTTTTGCTCACGCCGGCGACCATTTTGGGGACGCCAGCTTCGCAGAGCTAAATCAAAAGAACTCGACCTCGGCCCGCCTTGCGGGCCTTGGGACTCAGACAGCTTTTGATTTTCATCCGCCTCTGGCGGATAAACGCCCCGCTGCAGCCGGCGTCTCTATCCCAAAATGCTCAATGGCACTCGCAAAAAGCTTTCAAACCTTAGTTCTGCTAACGTTGACGTCCTGAAAAATCAGCATAATTTTGAAATTTTCTCATTTTTCACAAAAGCTTGATCGATTTAATAATAACGTAATCAGTTTTTAGTACTTAACCATCCAATGTCGACCTTTAAATTAATATCAGAATTTGAGCTCAGAGGTGATCAGCCTGAGGCCGTTGATCAATTGAGTCAAAATATAATGTCGGGAAACCGCCACAATGTGCTTCTGGGTGTCACCGGTTCCGGCAAAACATTCACCATGGCCCATGTTGTTGCCCGAGTGCAAAAACCGACCTTAGTGATTGCACCCAACAAAACACTGGCCGCTCAACTATATAGCGAGTTTAGACAACTCTTTCCTGAAAATGCAGTGGAATACTTTGTAAGTTACTACGATTATTATCAACCGGAGGCTTACATTCCCTCCACCGATACCTACATTCAAAAAGATTCATCGATCAATGAAATGATAGACAAGTTGCGTCATTCAGCAACCCGTTCGGTTTTATCACGTCGGGATGTGATTGTCGTGGCAAGTGTGTCCTGTATATTCGGCCTGGGTGCGCCTGAAGATTATCTGGCCATGCGAGTTGACATGGAAAATAATATGGAAATCAACCGGGACACGCTTTTGCGCAATCTGGTGAATATGCACTATGAACGCAATGATATCGATTTTCATCGAGGTGTTTTCAGGGTCCGAGGGGACCGGGTGGAAATATTTCCCGCCTACGAGGAAGAAAAGGCGGTTAGGATTGATTTTTTCGGCGACCAGATCGAGGGAATATCCGAGATCGACTCTTTGCGAGGCATTGTGTTGCGCCCACTGAAGCACGTCACTATCTTTCCGGCCAGTCATTATGTGATCCCTGAAGCTACCGTAAAACACGCCATTGAAACGGTCAGTGTGGAGTTGAAAGAACGTGTAGATTTTTTTGTTAAGGAGAACAAATTAATTGAAGCTCAGCGCATCGAAGAACGCACAAACTTTGATCTGGAAATGATACAGGAGCTTGGCTACTGCAACGGCATTGAAAACTATTCCCGCCATTTTACGGGAAGAGCTCCCGGCGAACCGCCGCCGACGCTTCTGGATTATTTTCCTCCTGATTTTTTGGTATTTGTCGATGAGAGTCACATCGGAGTGCCCCAGCTTTATGGTATGTACAAAGGCGATCGCTCCCGCAAGGAGACCCTGGTTGAATATGGATTCAGGCTTCCTTCCGCGCTGGACAACCGGCCACTGCAGTTTGAGGAATTCAAGAATCGCCTGAGCCAAGTTGTATATGTTTCAGCCACCCCGGCAAATTTTGAGATTGAAAAGAGCAAAGATGCTTTAGTAGAATTAATCGTGAGGCCCACAGGTCTCGTTGATCCCGCGGTTGAAGTTCGCAGCGCGCATAACCAGGTGGACGATTTACTCGAAGAAATTATCATCCGCCAAGCCCAACAGGATAGGGTTTTGGTAACTACTTTAACCAAAAGAATGGCAGAGGATCTAACCGAATACTATTCGGATCTCGGTATAAGGGTGCGGTATCTTCACTCAGATATCAGCACCTTGGAGAGAATGGATATAATACGGGATTTGAGAATTGGCCGCTTTGATGTTTTGGTTGGAATCAACCTGTTGCGCGAGGGATTAGACATCCCGGAAGTTTCGCTGGTGGCCATATTGGATGCCGACAAGGAAGGTTTTTTGCGCTCAACTCGTTCCCTGATTCAAACGTTCGGTCGTGCAGCCCGCAACATTCGAGGTAAAGTTATCATGTATGCCGACCATGTCACGCGGTCGATGCAGGCTGCGATTGATGAAACCAATCGGCGCCGCAAAATTCAGGGAGCCTACAATAAAAAATACGATATAACCCCCGAGACCGTTAAAAAAGACATCACACCTATTTTCGCATTTGCGGACGAAGAAGTCTCCGAAACGGTAGACGGCATAGCAGAATCTGTATCAGAATTTAAATCTTTGGATGATATCGATGAAGCGGTAATGCTCTTGGAAAAAGAAATGAACAAAGCTGCCAAGGCGCTGGAGTTTGAAAGAGCCGCTGAACTTCGGGACCGCATCCGGGGTTTAAAAAAATTGATTGTATTTGAAGAATAATGAAATCACTATCGACCAGCGATCATTGGATAACCGATCTCCAGGACAATTTATCCAGAGTTTCTTCCGCCCCCGGTGTTTATCTCATGAAAGATTCTCTTGGAAATATTCTGTATAGCGGAAAGGCACAAAATCTAAAAAAGCGACTGGCTTCCTATTTCGGAAAAACCGGTATATCAGACATCAAAACCAGCGTTTTGATCGACAAGATTTTCAACTTTGAAACCATCATCACGGCCAGCGAGAAAGAGGCACTAATCCTTGAATCAAATCTGATCAAACGTTATAAGCCACGTTATAATGTAGTTCTCAAAGACGATAAACGCTATCCGTCTCTGCGTCTGGATGTTGAACATCCCTATCCCAAACTGTCGATCGTTCGCAAAATAAAAAAAGACGGTGCTCTGTATTTTGGACCATATTCATCGGCCCAAGCTGTAAGGGAAACCCTAAAGATCATCAATAAAACTTTCAAACTTCGCAAATGCAGTGACAGAGAATTTAAAACCAGAACCCGACCGTGCCTGAACTGTCAGATGCAGGGGTGTCTCGCTCCCTGCTGTCGAGAAGTCGATAAAAAAATTTACGATGAGATGGTCAAAGAGGTTGTTCTGTTCTTAAAAGGAAGAACTCCTGAGCTCATTCGAAAAGTCAAAAAAGATATGGTGGTTGCAGCTGAAGCACAGGATTTCGAGCGGGCGGCCGTGCTGAGAGATAAAATGTTTTCACTTGAAAGAACCGTTGAGAAGCAAGTGGCGGTTTCAACCGATTTTAAAGACAGGGATGTTATTGCTATTGCCAGATCATCTGAAATCTTTGTGGTTACCATATTTTATGTGCGTGGAGGATTTCTTCTCGGAACCCGCAATTTTTATTTTTCAGAAACGATGTCCAATGACGAAGAGATTTTAGGGGTCTTTATCAGACAATATTACGAAAAAGCTCATTTTATACCCAAGGAGATACTTCTATCGAAAAGATTGGAAGATTCCGGTCTGATCGAAGAATGGCTGCGTAATCTGAAAGGAGAGAAGGTTGTCATTTTACGTCCGCATAGGGGTGAAAAAGCAAGTCTTTTGAATATGGCTGTCCAAAACGCTGAAAAAAGTTTGAAAGATAAGCTTTCCGCAATCGCCGGTGAACTGGAGACCCTTACCCGGCTTCAGAAGCGCCTGAACTTAGCAAGATTACCCATGCGAATCGAGTGTTTTGACAATTCCAATCTCTCTGGAACCGAGCCTGTTGCCGGTATGGTTGTTTTCGAAAACGGTAAATCAAAAAAGTCTGCCTACCGAAAATATAAAATTAAAACTGTCATTCAACCTGATGATTACGCCTATATGGACGAAGTATTGCGGCGACGCTATGGCAAGGGCGAAAAATCGAAACCATTCCCGGATTTGCTTATGGTCGATGGTGGCAAGGGGCAGCTGAATATTGCCGTCGCGGTCATAAAGAATCTTAACCTCGAAAAAGAATTTGAAATTATCGGAATCGCCAAAAAAGATATCAAAAAGGGTGAAGACCAGGACAAAATTTACAAGCCGGGGAGAGTCAACCCGATAAATTTCGGCCACGAAGGAAATCTGCTGCTGTTTTTACAAAAGATAAGGGATGAGACCCATCGCTTCGCCATTGCCTTTCAGCGCAAGCGCCGTAAGATGAAGTCGTTGCGTTCCGCCTTAGATGAAGTGCCGGGTATCGGTAAAAAGAGAAAAGAAACTCTGTTAACGCATTTCGAAAGTATAAAAGGAATCCGTTCAGCAACCCTCGAAGAGCTGAGCACCGTGCCCGGTATCAATCGGAGGATAGCCGCAATTATCAAAAAGCAATTATCCCTTTCAGGTTAGCCAGTTTGTCCTGCTTACAGCGGGATTTAGCCCCTTCAAAAGGAATGCTATCAGTTTTTACGGCTCAATCCCGCTATAAGCGGGAGCAACAGGCCAAAACGTCAAGTTGTCTTTACGCCGGAGGACTGTGGAAGGTTTACTAAAAAAAAAATGAACATCGAACATCGAACGTCCAACATCGAATGTTGAATGGGAAAAGATGAAGAAACAGACTTATGACTTAGAAGAAGGGTTGCTCGAGTAATCGGTGAGAATCATAAAGATCGTTGAACAGCTTCCAAATACCAAAGCCGGCAACCATGTTGGTGGCCAATTGTTAAGATCGGGAACTTCACCTTATCCGAACCATGGTGAAGCCCAGGCAGCGGAATCTCCAAAGGACTTTATCCATAAGCTTCGTATCTCATTAAAGGAACTCAGGGAGACCCAGAGATGGTTAAAACTTGTCCAGCGTGTACCACTAATTAAAAAACCTGAACTACTAAATGATATTTTAGAAGAAACAGAAGAATTAATTAAGATTTTCTTTACGAGTATAAACACGGCTGTAAAGAAACAGAAATGGTCATTCAAGGTTTGAATCGGATTTATGAAAACAAATAAAATTAGATTGCGCAGCGGAGCGACATCCTTATTCGATGTTCGACGTTGGACGTTCGATGTTGGATGTTCAGTCTGTGCGCTTATGGGCTAACTCTAACCTTATCCGGATAGCTTGCTTAATATTTCCTTGAGCTCCTGGACGGCATCCGCCGATTTTTGAAGAGCGGCCTGTTCTTCAGCAGTGAGATTGATCTGAATGACTTCTTCTGCACCTTGAGCACCCAATTTAACCGGGACTCCGATAAAAAGATCGTTTATTCCATACTCACCTTCCAAATATGTCGCGCAGGGCAAGATCTTTTTTTTGTCTTTAAGTATCGCTTCGGCCATTTCGACAGCTGCTGAAGCCGGTGCGTAATAAGCGCTTCCGGTTTTGAGCAGACTGACAATCTCCGCACCGCCGTTTGCCGTTCTTTTTACCAGAGCGTCAATCCGGTCTTTGGGAAGCAATTCTGTTATCGGAATCCCGGCCACGGTGGAATATCTGGGCAGTGGAACCATTGTATCACCATGCCCACCGAGGACAAAGGCATGGGTATTTTCCACTGAAACGTTAAGCTCCATAGCAATAAAAGCTCGAAAGCGTGCCGAGTCCAATACGCCGGCCATTCCAATGACGCGCTGCTTCGGAAAGCCGCTGGTATCAAAAGCAACGTGACACATGGCATCTAACGGGTTGCTCACAACGATAATAATGGAATCCGGTGATAGTTTGCAGGCCGCTTGAACAACACTTTTAACAATGCCGGTATTGGTACTAATCAGGTCATCACGACTCATACCGGGCTTTCTGGCGATTCCTGCCGTTATAATGATGATGTCTGATTCTGCAGAGAGCTCATAGTCGTTGGTACCTGTTATACGGGAATCATGCTTTTCGATAGGCGCTGCTTCAGCCAGGTCGAGTGCCTTTCCTTGAGGCATTCCCTCGATAACGTCAATTAATACAACATCACATAATTCTTTTTCTGCGAGACGTTGAGCGGTAGTTTCGCCAACATGGCCGGCACCCACTACAGTAACTTTTTTGTCCATAGTTTACTCCTTTATTTTGTATCAAGAACCGAAAATTATTTCTGATGCGACAAAAATGGAATCGTTAACAAAAATGCAATAATTGTCAACATATTTATATAATTCTCGATATTGACATTAGACCTTAAAACAGGATATATTAACAGGGTTATCATTTGGACGGCTTGAAAACAGTATTTGCCAGGTTACAGCTATCTATTGTTCTGTTTGGAGTCGAGGTAAATGGCAATTGTCAATTTAAAAAAACGCGAGATAGAATGCAAAATTGTGTATTATGGACCGGGCCGGTGTGGTAAAACAACTAACCTCGAATATATCTTTAAAGCTTACAAGAAACAAATAACGGGTGAAATGGTATCCATCAACACAGATGGTGACCGTACCCTTTTTTTTGATTTTCTCCCGATGGAACTGGGTAAATTAAAAGGCTGTGATGTGCGGGTGCATTTATACACCGTTCCGGGGCAGGTACAATATACCTCCACTCGCAAACTCGTATTAAGAGGTGTAGATGGAGTTGTGTTTATTGCTGATTCTCTTGAAGTCAGGCGTGAAAAAAACATGCTCTCTCTTAAAGACCTCCATCAGAATCTTAAAGAATACAGCCTGAGCATTTTAAAAATACCCTTGGTTATGCAATACAATAAAAGGGATCTTGCCAAAGAAGGCATTCCTCTGATGCCGATCGAACAAATGGACAAAGAATTAAACCGGCAGCTGAAGGTACCCGCTTTTCCGGCAAGCGCGGTAACCGGAGAAGGCGTTGGTAAAACGCTTCAAGCCTGTTTGAAACTAACCATACAATCCTTAAAAAAGGAATTAAACTGGGGCGATTAATGATTAACGATGGATAAAGGCGTTGCATTTACAGGAAATCTGGAGTTTTTAAATCTTGGTGAACTCCTACAGATTATCGGCAATAATGCCGGTACCGGAATACTGCGCATAACGAGTAAATATGCCCAAGAACCGGGTCTAATATATATTGACGCCGGTGACCCAGTAGATGCTGCTAGCGGTAAATTGAAAGGACTTGAGGCGCTTTTTTCACTTTTCGGATGGATTGAAGGAGAATTTCTTTTCACCACGGGTGCGGTCAATAAAAAAAATGTAATTAATAAAAACAGGATGGAGATTATTCTGGACGGAAGCCGTTTGGTGGATGATGGTAAAATTAAAAAGCTTGGTCCCGTATCATTCCAACGGGACAAGAAAGCTGTTTCCGGCAAGGAAAAGGCTGTCCCGATACTTAAAGGTCCTTTTGTCGATTATATGTACGTGGTGGATGAAGAAGAATATTTTGACGGCGACGAAATTGTGAAAGAGGGGGGCTACGGCAACTGGATGTGGGTAATCCTTGAAGGCATGGTTGAAATTTCCAAAGAGACTCCTAAAGGACCGCTGAGGCTACTCAGGGTCAGTGATGGTGCCTATGTCGGCAGCGTTTCCTCATTCCTGACTGAAGACAGTGTTCGCAATGCTACGGCCAAAGCAGTGGGGCGGGTACAGTTGGGCATGCTCGATTCCCAGCGTCTGTCTGGTGAATATGCAACCATGTCTGCCGAGTTAAAAGGTGTTGTTATAAGCTTGGACAAACGCTTGAAACAGGTCACCGACAGTGTTGTGAATATATATTTAAAAGAGAAAAAAATTGAAGAAGTTATCAAGGGCAAAAAGACGGTAATCGAGCAGGGCAGCAATGAGGAAAGGCTTTTTTCAATAGCCCGCGGTCAAGCATCTGTAGCGCGCAAGACCGACAGCGGTTATGTTCCGCTGGTCGACCTTGCTCAGGGAGATTTTTTTGGCCATGTTCCGTTCATCAAAATGGGTCATGAACCGCATTCTGCTTGCGTATTTGCATCAAAAGACCTCAAGGTAGCAAGTTTGAATCCTGAAAATATCCAGAAAGAATATGCCGGTCTTTCGGCTGCTTTCAAAAACATTATCGAACATCTGGCGACATCTGTATCGGTAACCACCATGATTGCCTGTGAATTTCAAAAAAAGGCCAAGTAAAAAAACACCCAAAATCCTTAGACGACATCAACATCGAAAAGGGTGAGAAAATGACAGCCAAAGAAAAAAGAAAATTCATCAGAATTGATTCCTTGAATCTTTCCTATGTCCTGGTTGATGGAAATGATGATGAAGAGAAACAGACGATGGGCAGGACATTAAATGTATCAGAAGCGGGTATTCGCCTGGAGACAGCCGTTCCTGTCGAGTTAAACAGTAACCTGACGCTGACCATCGGACTCGAAGAGGATTTGGTGGACATCAAGGGCACAGTGGTACACTCATCCAAAGGCGAAGGAGATAGGTATCAACTTGGCGTGAAGTTTTTGGGCAAAGACGAAAAAGCAAGTAAGATATTGAAAAAATTCATAAAAGCCTTTCAGAAGCAACGCCGGAAAACCGAATAAAAGGCTTTGGCAGGAAACGATTTTACACATCACAAAATAGCCCTCTCAGCGCACAACCAATTCATAAACAAGGATTTAGATTCATGAGCACCAGCGTAGTGGAAACCAATTTTCCGGATTTGAAACTGTTCAAAAAAGGCAAGGTTCGGGATGTATATGA
>CP070652.1:4039069-4050117 GCA_020354645.1 Deltaproteobacteria bacterium | reverse complement strand
CGCGAACGGCCGGCCGAGGAAGCCGATGTGGCAGACCAAATCCATGCCCGGTTTAATGATGCCGCATCGGATTTTATTTCACTTTTGAATATTTGGCGTGACTATCACGAGGCCCTTGATCGGGTCAAAAGTGCCAATCAAATGAAAAAATACTGCAAATCCCATTATCTCTCTTTCCGGCGCATGAGAGAATGGCGCGACATCCACTTTCAGATCGGAAGCATTTTAAAAGAGCATGGTTTCCCGACAAAACCGGATGACACCCTGACTCCTGAAGACAACTATGCGTCGATCCACAAGTGCATTTTGAGCGGCTTTCTTTCAAATATTGCTGTGCAGAAAGAAAAAAACATCTTTCAAGCCGCACGGGGCAAAGAAGTCATGATCTTTCCGGGTTCGGGGTTGTTCAACCGGGCCAAGACCTGGGTTGTGGCGGCTGAAATGGTGGAAACCACGCGGCTTTTTGCCCGTACGGTTGCCAATATTGACAGCAGCTGGCTCGAGGAGCTGGGCGAGAATCTGTGCAAGTATACTTATTTGGACCCGCACTGGGATAAAGACCGGGGAGAAGTGGTCGCTTTCGAACAGGTAAGCCTGTTCGGGTTGATTATCATAATGGGGCGTCCTGTTTCCTACGGCAGAATCAACCCTGAAGAGGCTTCGGATATATTTATTCACAACGCCCTGGTGGAAGGCGATTTAAAGGACCCGCCGCCATTCTTGAAACACAATTTAAAGCTTGTCGCTGAAGTCAAAGATTTGGAAGACCGCCTCCGGCGACGCGATCTTTTGGTCAGTGCATCGGAGATGTTTCGATTCTACAAACAAAAAATCGGTCGAATCCATGATATACGATCGCTTCAAAAGCTATTGCAAAAAAGAGGCGGCGACAAGTTTCTGCGGATGACCCGAGAAGACCTTCTCAACTATGCACCGCCTGAGGAACTGCTGGCCCAATTTCCAGATCACGTTAATTTGGGCGCCAATGCGTTTGAGTGTTCATATCGTTTTGATCCGGGAACGGAAATTGACGGCCTCACCGTAAAGATACCTTCAACAGTTGCTCCGCTGGTACCTGCGGCGGCGGTGGATTGGCTGGTGCCGGGACTTTTTCAGGAAAAACTCACCGCCCTTATTAAAGGTTTGCCCAAAGCGTATCGAAAAAAGCTTGTCCCGATTGCGGAAACCGTTGACCTGATTGTCAGCAAAATGCCCAAAGGCGAGGGCAATCTGATTACTGCCTTGAGCAGCTTTATTCAGCGGCATTTCGGTCTGAACATACCGGCAACCGCCTGGTCCTTGGATACATTACCGGATCATCTCAGGATGCGCGTATCCATTACAGGCCCCCGGGGGGATGAGCTTCGTTCCAGCCGGGAGAAAACGATCCTCACCCGGCAAGCATTCGAGGATGTCAGCCTCACGGAGCTGGATGCAGCCCGGCAAAAATGGGAGAAAACCGATATCCGTCGCTGGGATTTTGGTGATCTGCCTGAATATATTATCCTTGAAGTCAAAGATGGTGCCCATTGGACCGTTTACCCCGCTCTTCAAGTCCGGTCTGAAGATGATAACTGCGTCGATCTGCGCCTTTTCGAACTTCGGGAAAAAGCAATTGAATCTCATAAAAAGGGCGTTGCCGCACTGTTTACGATCAATTTTGCCAGAGATATAAAGTTTTTAAAGAAAAACCTGGGTTTGCCCCACGCGTTAAAAGATGCGGCCAGCTACTTTGGCGGTGTGCGAAAGTTGGAAAAAAGCCTTTTCAATCGTGTAATGAATAATCTGTTTGATAAATATATTCGCACGCAAAAAGAATTCCATGCCCACGCCGAGTGGGTCTCTTCGATATTGCTGAAACGGGGCGGACAGGTCCTGGAGCTGGCTGTTCCGGTGTTGGATGCATTTCGGGAAACAAGATCCGTTATTGATAATCTGGAAATGGCGAATAAGGGAAACCGCGTCATTATAAGATTTTTATCGGAACTGAGAGCGTGGCTGGTCAGATTGGTACCGGAGAACTTTGCAGAGCTTTACGAAGCCGAACGCTTGATCCAGCTGCCGAGGTATTTAAAAGCTCTGGCAATGCGGGCCGAGAGAGCTTGTGTTGATATGGAAAAAGACCGGGCCAAAGACGAAGGGATAAAAATCTTCAGCAATAGCCTGGAGGAGCTGCTCAAAAGTCTTTCGCCGGCGGATTCAAATGAAAAGAGAAACGCAATAGAAGAATTCTTTTGGTGGCTGGAAGAATTGAAAGTCTCCGTGTTTGCTCAGGAATTAAAAACTGCGATTCCCATGTCCAAAAAACGACTGGAAAAGAAATTGGAAGAGATCAAAAGGATGGTGTAAGAAATTAGGTAATAGGTAAGAGGTAATGGGTGAGAGGTGATGGGTGATAGATAAGAGGTGATAGGGGATAGATCAAAGTTAACTGCTCATGAGGAATCGGAGGTGAAAGATGAGCGGATTTAGAGATTTGAAGGTTTGGCAGAAGGCCAAAGATTTGGCCGTCACTATTTATTTATAGAACAACTCAAGAAGGAAAATTTAGTCGAGATTTCGGATTCCGGGACCAGATAAGGCGAGCCGCTGTAAGTGTACCCAGCAACATCGCAGAAGGGGATGAACGCGGTTCGAATAAAGATGCGATTAGATTCTTTTACATTTCCAAAGGGTCTTTAGCTGAACTTCAAACCCAGCTGGAAATAGCTTGTGAGATTAGTTATATGAGGGGTCGGGGTGTTTTTTTGACCCTGTGCCTCCAGTCTTTGTTTTTCTAAGCAATTTGGCAGCGGGGGATACTTGCCCCCTCCGCATTCCACCTTCGGTGGCTGCGGTCTCCCCCACTGACAAATTGCAGAAAAACAAAAGACTTACGACAATGGATCAAAAAAACTCCCCGACCCCTCAGTTATATAAATGAACATAGCACGGAGGAATTACTTGATATATGTCAGGTTATTGGAAAAATGCTCGGCAGTCTGATAAAGGCCCGCAGCTAAATATATGGAATTAATTTAACGCAGCGTTTTTTTCGACCATAATCCATAACCGATCACCCTTTACCCATTATCTGATTTTTCGATCAGCTGGCATTAACAATATATGTGTTAAAATGATCTTAAAAATTTCCGTATGACAACCAACCCCATAGTCAGCGTTATCATTCCGACCTATAACCGGTCAGGGATGCTCACAGAGGCCATTGATTCTGTGCTGGCCCAGGATTTTACCGATTTTGAATTGATTGTTGTGGATGACGGTTCTACGGATGATACCCCGCGGATTCTCAAGGCCTATGGCGCAAAGATTAAGGTGATAGCTCAGCGCAGTGCGGGCGTCAGTGCGGCCAGAAACCGGGGGATTGCAGCATCATCCGGGCGGTTTATTGCTTTTTTAGATTCCGATGATCTATGGCTGCCGAATAAACTGACCATCCAGATTGACTTCTTTAAGACAACCCCTGCGGCGCTGATCTGCCAGACCGAGGAGATCTGGGTCAGAAACGGCGTGCGGGTAAACCCCAAAGAACGCCATCGGAAGTATTCGGGGATGATTTTCGAGCGGTCCCTGGCCTTGTGCCTCGTCAGTCCTTCGGCGGTGATGGCACGGCGCAGCCTTTTTGGCCAATTCGGGCTGTTTGATGAAAGCCTGCCGGCTTGCGAAGATTATGATATGTGGCTCAGGGTAAGCTGCCGATGCCCGATATACCTCATTAAAAGTCCGCTTATCATCAAACGCGGCGGGCATGCGGATCAGCTTTCCAGGCGACCGGCCCTGGATAAATATCGGATACAGGCGATTAAAAAAATTTTGGACAGCCGCGTGCTGTCAGTTGACCAATACCAGGCCGGGATTCACATGTTGCAACAAAAATGCGCCCTGTATGCCGCCGGGTGTCGCAAGCGGGGGCGCACGGATGAAGCAGAATTCTATAACGCCCTGGCAGAGAAGTACGCTTTGCATTTCAAAAAAAATACTTGCTTTTACTTTTCGATATGTTAACAGTACATTATTAATTATACGGTTCACTTCTATTTTACGATGCCCATACAACGTATATTCCGGGATTGATAATATGGCTGGCGTGCCTACTACATGTTGTGTTCTTCTATCGTTATTCTCTATGTTTCATTTTCACTTCTAAAGCATTATTAGAATGAATCACTAAAAAGAAAGGAGAGTTAGGAATAAGCATAAGAATTCAGTTTGGTGAAGGGAGTCTTCTTAACCATTTATTCAATCCAAGGAGGGTCAAATGAAAAAGACGTTAATACTCAGTGTTGCCGTTTTATTCGGCTTCGTTCTTTTTATGAGCGCCGCACCCACCGGCGCGGTTGCCGAAACCAAGTTTGTCACCATCGGCACCGGTGGCGTGACTGGGGTCTATTATCCAACCGGTGGAGCCATCTGCCGCCTGGTGAATAAAGGCAGGAAAGAGCACGGCATTCGCTGCTCGGTTGAAAGCACCGCCGGTTCTACCTATAACCTGGCCACCATTGCTGCCGGCGAGCTGGATATGGGTGTTGTCCAGTCCGACTGGCAGTACCACGCCTATCACGGTACCAGCAAATTCGAAGACAAAGGCCCCAACAAGGATCTGCGCGCCGTGTTCTCCGTTCATCCCGAGCCGTTTACGGTTGTGGCCCGTGCCGATTCCGGCATCAAAATCTTTGAAGACCTCAAGGGAAAACGGGTTAATATCGGCAACCCTGGCTCCGGTCAGCGCGGTACCATGGAAGTGGTTATGGAGGCCTACGGCTGGACCAAAAGTACGTTTAAACTGGCTTCCGAGCTGAAATCCGCCGAGCAGGGCCAAGCGCTGTGCGACAATAAGATCGACGCCATTGTATTTACTGTGGGTCATCCCAGTGGTTCCATCAAAGAGCCGACGACCTCTTGCGACTCTGTGATTGTGCCCGTAACCGGCAGCAAGATTGACAAACTGGTAAAAGAGAACGCCTACTACCGAACGGCCGTTATACCCGGCGGCATGTATCGCGGAACGGATAGCGATACCCAGACGTTTGGGGTCGGCGCAACCTTTGTGACCTCGGCCAAAGTCCCTGAAGATATCATCTACAATGTGGTCAAGGCGGTGTTCGAGAATTTTGAAGATTTCAAGAAGCTTCATCCGGCATTTAAGGTTCTGAAAAAAGAGGAGATGATCAAGGATGGTCTTTCGGCCCCCCTGCACAAAGGTGCTCTGAAATATTACAAGGAAGCAGGCTTGATGTAAGCATAAGCGGATGATAATAGTGCGCAGTTGCGGCTGCGCACTATTATTTTGTTTTTAATTCTGCGGCAAAACCGCGCTGCAAATTCCTTGAGATGACGTTGAATCATTCTTCCGACAGAAACCCACCGCCTGTATGCAGAAGCCATCTCAAAAATAGGATTTTGGTTCAAGATCGCGGCGGGGCCGAGTTTCAAACCGGAGGCATATTGTTGTATGTCGAGGATTTGAAACGAGGCACCAACAAAGATATTGGGCCAAAAGACATTTTTGTGATGGCTTCTAGACAAATGTCACCATATTCACGGAAGGAATCATCGCAATGACCGAATCGTCAGGTAGCCTGAAATCCGAAGAACAGCTTCAGGAGATGATTGCCGAAACGGAGACGGGGGCCCGAAATCCCACCGGCGCGATTCCCAAAAAAATCCTTTTTTTCGTACCGCTGACTTGGACCCTTTTTCAGCTCTGGTACGCATCTCCCCTGCCATTTATTTTTAACATCGGCGTGTTAAACTCCACCGAGGCCCGGGCAATCCATCTGGCTTTTGCCGTTTTCCTGGCCTATACGGCCTATCCCACCCTTAAAACATCGCCACGAAACTATATCCCGGTTCAGGACTGGGTTGTGGCGCTGATCGGCGCCTTTTGTGCGGCCTATCTTTTTATTTTCTATGCTGCACTATCGGAGCGCTCGGGCGATCCGACCACACTGGATCTGGTTGTCGCTGTTGTCGGCCTGATTGCGCTGCTGGAGGCAACCCGCCGCGCACTCGGTCCGCCGCTGATGATTGTCGCCACCGTGTTTATCATCTACACGTTTGGCGGCCCCTATATGCCGGATGTCATCGCGCACAAGGGCGCCAGCCTGGTCAAGGGGATGTCCCACTACTGGCTGTCGACCGAGGGAGTATTCGGGGTTGCAGTCGGGGTATCGACCGGTATGGTATTTATGTTCGTGCTGTTCGGCTCGCTGCTCGAATCAGCCGGCGCCGGCAATTACTTTATTCGCGTTGCTTTTGCCGGACTGGGCCATCTTCGCGGCGGACCCGCCAAAGCCGCGGTGGTATCCTCCGGGATGACCGGGCTGGTATCCGGATCGTCGATTGCCAATGTGGTCACCACCGGCACCTTTACGATTCCCCTGATGAAAAAAGTCGGCTTTAAGGCGGAAAAAGCCGGGGCGGTTGAGGTGGCATGCTCAACCAATGGCCAGTTGATGCCGCCGGTGATGGGTGCGGCCGCATTCTTGATGGTCGAATATGTGGGCATCTCCTATATCGAGGTGATCAAGCACGCTTTCCTGCCGGCCATCATCTCTTATATCGCACTCGTCTATATCGTCCACCTTGAAGCCGGCAAGATGGGTCTCAAGGGAATGGAAAAACCGGTAACCAAAACATTGACCCAGAAGCTGCTCGCATTTGTCATGACCTTTCTGTTTTTGATCGTCGTGGGCGGTGCCACCTATTACGGGATGGGCTGGATTAAAACCGTTGCCGGTGGCGCAGCTATCTACATTGTGGCGATACTGCTTTTTATTTTCTACCTTCTGCTTCTCGCTTTTGCCTGCAAGGTGCCTGAACTGGAAAGCAGCCATGAAATCAAAGAACTACCCGAGCTGGGTCCGACGGCCCGGGCTGGATATTACTTCCTGCTGCCCCTCGTGGTGCTGATGTGGTGTTTGGTGGTGGAACGTCTTTCACCGTCACTTTCCGCTTTCTGGGCGACTGTGCTGCTGATTTTTATTGTGATTACCCAGTGGCCTTTAAAAGGCATTTTCCGCAAGATGAAGGGGGATGAGTTTTCCTTTAAGCGCGGTTTTGGTGATCTCATCGCAGGTATGGTTTCAGGTGCACGCAATATGATCGGTATCGGTGTCGCCACGGCGGCAGCCGGAATCGTCGTCGGGACGGTGACCCTGACCGGCATCGGGCTGGTCATGACCGAATTTGTCGAGTTCATCTCGGGCGGCAACCTGATGTTGATTCTGATCTTTACCGCTGTTATCAGCCTTCTTTTGGGGATGGGACTGCCGACCACGGCCAACTATATCGTGGTTTCGACCCTGATGGCGCCGGTGATTGTCAGCCTGGGCGCCAAAGCCGGCCTGATCGTGCCCTTGATTGCGGTACATCTGTTTGTCTTCTACTTCGGCATCCTGGCCGATGATACACCACCGGTAGGGCTGGCAGCCTTTGCCGCCGCAGGCATATCCGGCGGTGATCCGATCCGCACCGGCATCCAGGGCTTTATGTACGACATCCGAACGGCAGTATTGCCGTTTATCTTCATCTTTAATACCGAGCTGTTGATGATCGGGATCGGCACCTGGTTTCATCTGTTAATCGTAATCGTGGCCTCGGTTATCGCCATGCTGGCGTTTGCCGCCGCCACTCAGGGATTCTTCCTGACCAAAAGTCGCATCTGGGAAACCGCTGCGCTGCTGCTCGTGGCCTTTACCCTGTTTCGCCCCGGCTTCTGGTGGGACATGGTTTTCCCGCCGCTGACCGAAGAGCCGGCCGCCAAACTTGAGCAGATGGTGGCAGGAATGGAACCCGGCTCCCAATTGATAATCGAGGTGACCGGGGAGGACTTAAAGGGGAGAGCGTACACCAAAACCATGATGTTACCGGTAGGAGATGAAAGTACCGGTGCCGAGAGACTGGCCACCATTGGAATTGAAACACGCAATGAAGCGGGTAAAACCCTGGTTGACAATGTGGTCTTCTCGAGCCCTGCAGAAAAAGCCGGCATCGACTTTGACCAGGAGATACTTAACATTAAAGTGCCGACCAGGCGGCCGCCGAAACAGCTCATGTTCATTCCGGCGCTGGGGTTGATGGCGCTGGTCTGGTTTTTGCAACGCGGCCGACGCAAAACAATTGAAGTAACTGCTTAATAGCCGCGAACGTGGCGTTGACCATCCATTGTCTGTCGCAGCGTAGCGAAGATCCCGTTTTGATCACGGCTGGAAGCCGCTCCCACAGATCGATGATCAATATTTGGGATCCCGATCTAGCGGGAGAAAAATCCATCAATTATGGATTGTATCCTTTCTTTGGGAGTCGATTATGTTTAAAAAAATTCTTGTGCCGATTGACCTTGATTATACTGATACAGCCACGGCCGTTTATCAAAGGGCTGCCGCGATTGCCAAACTGAGCGGCGCCAAAATTCGGCTGATCAGTGTCATGCCGGGCTTTGGTATGCCGATTGTTGCATCCTTTATCTCTGAGGAAGTGTTCAGAGAGGCCACCGATAGATTTAAGGAAGCTCTGGAGAAATTCATCAGCGACAATTGTCGTGAACCCGTGTCATATGAATTAAGAACCGGAAAAAACTGGGAAGAAATCATAAAAGCCGCCGACAAGTGGGAAGCTGATCTGATTGTGGTCTACCATAACCGCCGCCGTGAGATTAACGAAGTATTCAGCAGATCCTGCTCTCAAAGAGTTGCGGACAACGCCAACTGTTCGGTGCTGCGGCTGCGGAATATTCAAAATTAGATGCATTGGCAAACCGGATGGGGTATTATTCTGGTATCTGATCTACTTTGATTGCGCAATTCTTATCAGTGTCACATCTAGCGGAGGAAAACATGATTACCCGCAAACATGGAAAGCATTTTTGTTTTACCTGGTTTTTCAAGCGAGCTCCTATGATTGCCGCATTTTTGATCATCGGATTATTCCCTTTTTCCGCTAAAGCTCTTGATATTCTTTTAGGCACCGGAGAACCCGGAACATTTTCTCACTTTACAGGCCGAACCATCTGCCGGATGATCAACAAATTCTCAGATGATCTTACCTGCAAGACAGTTGTAGCCCCCGACGATGTGCATAATATCACAAACCTTCGGGGTGGTGCCTTGGATATCGGTCTGATCGATTCACGCCTGCTGTACGATGCGATTAACAAGACCGGTTATTTCAAGTTTTTTGATATCAGCTACGAAAATCTACGTACCCTGTTCCCGCTGTATGATATTCCGGTAACACTAGTTGTTCGCAGGGATGCGGGAATCACTTCGCTGGAAGCGTTGAAGGGAAAACGGATTAATACCGGCGCACCGATATCGCTCGAGAATCTTGCATTTGACACCATTATGAAAGCCAAAAACTGGTCGAAGGCAGATTTTAGTTTGATACAAGAGCTGCCGGCTTCCCAGTCACAGGATACGATGGCATTTTGTTACGGCACGGTACAGGCGATGGTACACATTGGTGTCCACCCCGATAGGTCATTGCAGCAGTTGCTCGAGCGTTGTAAGGCCAGTCTGGCGAACATGGATGACAACGACATTGAAAAACTGGTCAACGACCATCCCGCTTTATTTAAAACCAACATCACTGTGGATACCTATCCATCTCAGCCAAAGGGTGTCACAACCTTCGGGACACGAATGACGCTGGTCACCTCAGATGCTCTCGATGCACAAACGGTCTACAAGATCATCGATGTGATTTATAAAAATCAAAAACGTCTGCGGGGTGCCCATCAGGCGTTTTCTTCATTTACAGTGCGGGCAACCCAGAAAAATGATGCCGGCATACAGGCTCATCCGGGTGCGGTCAAATTTTTCTCGGAGCATGGATTGTAGTTAATTAACTTAGTGCTTTAATTCGTGTATACGATGACGTATTTTTTATAGATTTTTTCATCGCAGAGACGCTGAGGGCGCTGAGTTAGAAGTTCTTTCCTTTGCCGTTGAGAGGGCAGCAAAGGAAAAGTAATCAACGTTCATATGGTTACAACTAAAAGTTGTTACATCAATTTATTCTTTTTCCCGTAAGGATGCATTCTTTTTGCTTTCCGCCCTCTAAGCGGAAAGCAAAAAAAAATGATTCTTTGCGTGCTTAGCGTCTCTGCGGTGAAAATAACAGAATATGGTTATAACATTTAAGAATACATGTACTTAGGAACTTATCATGGATGGCATACAAAAAATAATGGTGGCACTGGGTTTTTCAGATTATGCCGAAGAAATATTCAGTTATGCAGCCAAGCTCGCCACACGGCTGGATGCAGAATTGATTGTGGCAAGCATCATCAATGCGCGGGATGTGGAAGCGGTTGGAACGATATCATCTATGGGGTATGACGTGAACGGTGAGAAATATGTTGCCACTATCAGAAAAGAGCGGGAGACTAAATTAGAACAGATGGTAAAGGCGTCCGGTTTCCCGGCCGATAAGATTAAAAGCATCTTCCGGATAGGGGATCCCGCTGATGAATTATTGAAAGTGGCGGTTGCAGAAAACGCTGATATGATCGTAATGGGCATTAAAGGACGCACCAACCTGGAATATATGTTCGTCGGATCGGTTGCTGAAAAGATTTTTCGCCGCTCACCGGTGCCGATTGTCTCGTACCGGGACAAAAAGAATGCAGACCGCTTAAGAAGGCGCATCCACTTGGATAAGTGATGGTTTCCCAAATATTATCATCACTTTCGAAAATACCGATTCATTCCTTATATCCTTCCTGAAAACAGTTTTTTAGACCTTCGCTTTAAAGAGTGATTTTACGAGAGCGAGACCCGTCAACACAAAACCTCCCCCACCAAGTTGTCAAAACCATCTTTGAACTCATTTATACTTCAGCATTGAAGTATTGCATACCATTTGGAGTTTTGTTAGAATTATATTAGTCAGTGTCCATCCGAAAATTAAAATGGGCACGAATTAGTTTCCAATATGGAAATGAGCAATTTTTTCGATGAGCAAGGCCGCACATGGGTTTACAACTAGTCGTACAGATAGTACCTCGAGGATGTAAGCCCGTGGAGAACGCAGCTCATCGGAAAAAG
>CP070652.1:4036266-4038969 GCA_020354645.1 Deltaproteobacteria bacterium | reverse complement strand
TTTGGGCAACGATGATTGCTTTATCAAATGCAGGAAGTGCATTAAGCTCTTCGAGGCTGCCAACGACATGTCCTTTTTCCCCTGCATAACCCAGCAACCCGATGACCTCAGGGTGGTCCTTGTCACCGACAATGATTGATGCGTAATTTTTTCTGGCGTGTTTACGGATTATCGTTTGAACTTTTATTACCCGGGGGCAGGTCGCATCGATTACCTTAAAACCGGCATTTTTAAGGTTTTGCTTCGCTTGAGGGGGAACACCGTGAGCTCTAACAAGGACGGTACCGGATCCTTGAGAAGGAATAGCGTTAAGGGTACATATTCCCTTTTCTTCCAGAAGCGCCAAGACCTGAGAATTATGGATAAGGGGGCCGAAAGTACAAATCGGTTCCTCATACTCATGGGGTGCATCCATAACCATTTCCACGGCTCTGCGCACGCCCATGCAGAATCCAGCAGTTTTAGCAATTAAAATTTTCATATAAAATGTTCAAAAAGGTGAACAAGACCTGGCGCTGATAGAGGTCATTTTTTGATTGCAGCAAGTTGATTTTTGGCTTGGTCAGGTTTAAGCTTGCTGACTTTGATTCTGTTTCGTCGCATCCGTTTTGACAGTCGCCGGCTGGGGCCTTTCTTTTTTGTAGTCGGAATCCAGCCGCTTTCAGCTTCATCGTCGTGGCCTTTTACATGCCTATATTCGGCCATCGCTAATTTTTCCTCAAAGTCAGGTGAGCTTATCGTAGCGGCACCATATGATTCTGCAACTTTTACTAAATCCAAATCCGAGCTGACGACCAATGCTTTTTCCCTTTGTCTTTGCACCATCCTTTTGATAACCGTATCAGCCGACTCGCCGCCCCGAGAAAACTTTATTCCAATGCCCTTTATGTAATCCCGTGTCTGAGAGAAAGACAAGGCCTTTGGACCGTCAAAATCAATAGTGATTTTGTGAGGTTTAATTCGTTTATATGCCGCTAGCCGATCAACCAGAGCGTCTCTGCCTTGTTGTAAATCCAGCCGATCGAGTTCGCTGAGCGTATGGGATTGGCGTATCAAATTGTAGCCATCTATAATAACATGAATCGACATCTGGCACTTGAAGCAAAAAAGCTCCCCACCCTTCAGTTAAATGGACGGTTTTCCTTTAAGGAAGTTTATCAGACGGTCAAGGTCGTCGTTGCTGTAAAATTCAATCTCCACTTTTCCCCGTTGGCCGCGCCGGTGTATCTTAACTTTGGTGCCAAAGCGGCGGGAAAGATCATCTGCAATGCTCGAGAAGTATATCTCTTCCGAACTCGGTGGGGCTTTTTTCGGTTTTTCTTTCGCAGCCTTCAAACGCTTTACCAAGTTTTCCGTCTCTCGCACCGATAGCCCTTTGGATACGATTACCCGCCAAGTAGCGGATTGCTGGTCAGAAGTTTCGCTGCCAAGTAACGCCCGGGCATGGCCCATACTCAGGCTGCCTTCTCGAATGCTATCTTTTATTTGATCGGGCAGTTGACGAAGTCTAAGAAAATTAGCCACTGCACTTCTGCTCTGCCCAACACGCATGGCAGCCTGGTCCTGGGTAAGATGGAATTCGGTAATAAGCCGATGGTAGGCTTCGGCTTTTTCAAGCGGATTGAGATCTTCCCGTTGAATATTCTCAACAATGGATATCGCCAGCATTTTTTCATCCGGGACAGACTTTACGACCACAGGAACCTGATCGAGTCCGGCCTTTTTGGCAGCCCGGAGGCGCCTTTCACCGGCCACGAGTTCGTAACCGCTATCCTGCCTTCTCACGACAAGGGGTTGGATAATTCCTTGCGCTTTTATGGAATCAGATAATTCTCTCAAATCATCCTCTGAATACCGTTTTCGAGGCTGATACCGATTAGAACGGATCAGGTTGATATCACAGTGGAAATATTCGTACGGTTTTCTGTCAACAGACTCTATGTCCGGAATAAGCGCGTCGAGACCTTTCCCGAGAGCGATTTTTTTCCGTTTTCTCAGGTTGGATCCGGATTTTTTATCCATTGTTGCCCTTTCCATTTGATTGCATTTGAAACAGCTCTGTTTTTAAATAGCGATAGGGTCGGAAAGTTTTTCTTTTTATGGAGCGATGGATTCAAAAAAACTCCCAGACCGTTGAACGAGCTAAAATTTTACCAAGAATTTTATCGGCTCATTATTTCTTTTGCCAGACTGAAGTAGCTTATTGCTCCAGTTGAAGTGGCATCATATAGCAATATCGGCTTGCCAAAACTGGGTGCTTCGCTCAGCCGAATATTTCGGGGTATTACGGTCTTAAATAACAGTTTTGCAAAATATTTCTCTGCATCTTCAGCAACTTGGTATGACAGATTCGTTCTCTTGTCATACATCGTCAGCAAGATGCCAGAAATATACAGATCCGGATGTAGGCGGTGTCGAACCCGTTTGACCGTTTGCAAGAGCTGGCCCAGGCCCTCTAAGGCATAAAATTCGCATTGGAGTGGAATCAACATCGAGTCGGCTGCGGTTAAGGCATTGACGGTCAGCAGACTCATCGAAGGCGGACAATCCAGTATAATATATTCATATGTATTTTTAATTCCGGCCAGTAGGTTCCTTAATACCATCTCCCGATTTGGCTTGGTCATCATTTCGACTTCAAAACCGATCAACTCAATATTTGACGGAATGATATTTAAGCATTCGATGGTGGTGGTCGTTATG
>CP070652.1:4031902-4036166 GCA_020354645.1 Deltaproteobacteria bacterium | reverse complement strand
TTGTTTTTCTAAGCAATTTGGCAGTAGGGGATACTGGCCCCCTCCGCATTCCACCTTCGGTGACTGCGGTCTCCCCCGCTGCCAAATTGCAGAAAAACAAAAGACTTACGACAATGGATCAAAAAAACACCTCGATCCCTCAGTTAGATGGAATGATTGAAGGTCTCCCATAATTATGTAGATGAGGAATTTTGAACATGTCGAATAATGACTATTACCAGATTCTCGGTGTGAACAAAAATGCCAGTGATCAGGAGATAAAAAAGGCCTATCGCAAACTGGCCATGAAGTACCATCCGGATCATGCGAAAGGAGATAAAGCCGCCGAGGAAAAATTCAAAAAAATCAGCGAGGCATATGCCGTTCTCAGCGACAAAGAAAAACGCAAACAATACGATACGTTTGGTGCAGAAGGCTTCCATCAGCGTTTTAGCCAGGAGGATATTTTCAGAGGCTTTGATTTTAGTGATATCCTGAGGGAGTTTGGCTTTGGCGGGGCCGATCCATTTTCCGGCAGGAGCGGTGGCATGCGTTTTTCGTTTGGATCGGATTCGCCGTTTGGTTCCAGGACGCCATTTGGTTTTGAAACCGGTCAGCAGGCCCAAATGAAGGGGTCTGATCTGGTATATGAACTTCCACTCACCCTGAATGAGGTAATAACAGGTACCACCAAAGTCATCAGCTTTGATCACAAGGGGCACGCAGAGAGGCTAGAAGTTAAAATTCCCAAGGGGATGACCACGGGTAAAAAACTGCGTCTGGCCGGAAAAGGCCAGCCAAGCCCATATGGAGGCTCTAGCGGCGATTTATTTATTCAGGCAAAAGTCCTCGACGATCCGGTATACAGTATGGAAGGGCAGGACCTTTATACAAATTGGGAGTTGAAGCTGAGTGAAGCTATTTTCGGTACCAAAATACTTGTTCCAACACCTGATGGCAAGGAACTCAGTTTGAAGATTCCCGCCGGCACAAGACATGGAACCAAAATGCGACTTTCTGGTCATGGGCTTCCCGCCATGAAAGGTAAAAAAAGAGGGGATCTTTATGTGCGCATCCGGATCAAAATTCCAAAATCTCTCACTCCTGAGCAGAAAACATTGATTGAGAAGCTGGCGCAGACAGGTCTGTAATTAATTAAAATTATTGACAAGAAGGGTCATTCTATGCGATCCTAGCATAGTTAATTTTGCTGTCGGTACGTATGGCCGGCTTATAAGAGCGTTACATTTGATAACTTCTGCTCATGTCTAACCTTATTCCGGTATTGACCAAAGAAGAAATTGAAAAAGCAGTCTCTGATATTGCGCGAAAGATTTCATCCGATTATAAAGGTTGTGATCTCATTCTTATCGGTGTATTAAAGGGTGCGTTCATCTTCCTTTCAGATCTCGTTCGACAACTCACCATTCCCGTCAAAGTTGATTTCATAGGTCTTTCCAGCTATGGTTTAGAAACGTCTCCCTCGCAGAGTATTCATCTGACCAAAGACATAGAGATCGATCTGAAAAACAAAGATGTCCTGATTGTAGAAGATATAATTGATACCGGTTTGTCTTTAACCTATTTGGTTGATCATCTCAAAAAATTTGGCCCTAAATCGGTTAAGATTTGCTCTTTGCTTGACAAGCATGAACGCCGAAAAGCAGATATCCGCATTGATTACATAGGGCACATAGTAAAAAAAGGTTTTCTGGTTGGATACGGGCTGGATTATGCTGAGAAGTTTCGTAATTTGCCTGAAGTTTATCATTTGAAAACATAATCAGCGGGGTTTACAATGATTTTAACATGTGAAGAATGTGACACGAGTTTTAATTTTCCGGATAACTTAATAAAAGAAAGCGGCTCCAAAGTCAGATGTTCGAAATGTCATCATGTATTTGTCGCCTATCCTTCTTCGGGCGTGGAGCAATCGACAGCCCAACCAAAACTTGGTGCTCAAGATCCCATTGCTGGTGGCGCATCCGGGCTCGATGACGTCAATTTAGATGAAATTGAGGACATGCTCGATTTGGGTATCGAAGAAGTAGAAGAAAGTGCACCTGCTGATTTTCCGGGTGATGACGATTTTGAGCTAGACCTGGATTTAGAGGAAGACGTTACCGGTGATTCATCCAAAATGGAGTTTGAAGAGACCCAAGAACTGGATTTCTCGGATATCGAACTGGAAGGGGATCAAGCAGTAAGTGGCGGCCCCGGTGGCGCTGCGGAAAGCCTGGATCTTGATTTAGGCCTTGATTTCGAAGATAGCGGTTCTCCTTCCGAGGCTGAATCGTCCCCTGGGTTGTCCGAGACTGAAGACCTAAGTTTTGGATTGGACTTGGAAGGTGATACCGATTCAGAATCTGATATGGCCATGTCGGGGGCAGAGTTGGGTGAGGCGCCCGACGAACTTGATTTCGAACTGGATCTTGACGAAGGGGAAGAGTCCGAAGACTTTTCATCCGAAATGGAATTGGAAGAAACCCAGGAACTTGATGTTTCGGATATGGATAATCTGCTTGATATCGAGGAGGAGCCCGAAGCAGAGGCCCAATCAGACGAACTTGATTTTGATTTAGATTTGGAGTCTGAAGCCGCTGATTCCGGCACACCTGGCGAGCCCCCATCGGATGCTACTGCCGACCTGGAACTTTCAGAATTGGAAGACATGGTTGAAATGGAGGAAGCACCGGCAGCAAGCGCAGAACCAGATGCTGCCACTGAGGAACTCGACTTTGAATTAGACCTTGAATCGCAGGCAAGTGCACCGGCTGATAGTGGTCCAGCTGAGGTTGAGTTGGAAGAAACGGAGGAGTTTGATTTATCCGATTTGGATAAAATGCTGGATGAGGATGAGGAACCGTCGGGGCCAGCCGAAGCTGCTGAAATAGCTGATGATGATTTTAAGCTGGAAATAGCCGAAGAAGACTCGCAGGCCCTTGCCTCAGATGCGGACTTCGAAGAGACGGCAGAGTTTGATTTGTCGGATTTGGAGAGCATGCTCGAAGATGAAGACGAGTCAGCCCCCGTTCAGACCGGCGCAGAAGCAGACGATCTCGATGTTACGTTGGATATGGCGGAAGAAACAGAAACAGCAGCCGAGCTTTTTGATACTGATGATTCGGCAGACGTTGAGTTGGAATTTGAAATGGAGGACAGTGCGCCGGCGGAACCGCAGGTTGCGGACACTGCCGCCACATCAGCCTTATCCGATCAGGATGGTGAACTTGACGATACATTTGATATGGGAACACTCACCGATGAAGCCGATGGACCCGAAACTGAAGACGCTGAGCTTGCTTATGAAATGTTGGCGGATGATGATTTCGTTCCCAAGAAAAAATCAAAACCTGCAGCCCGCGCAGGGCTCAGCGGGCCGTTTCGAATCTTATTAATGCTGGTGCTGCTTGTGGGCGGCGGCTATGCCGTTTATACCTTATCTGAAACCATGGGGTTTAAGATTCCTTTTCTGAAAGAAATTAAAGAAATCAACATTCCATACGTCAGCGATCTTCTTGGAACCAAGGTCAAGGATGAGGGGAATCTTAAAATTAACATCTTGGCAAAAAAAGTTGACGGCTGGTTTGTGGAGAATACCAAAGGGGGTACGCTTTTTGTAATCAGAGGTCAAGTTATGAATATTTATAAGCATCCACGCAATTTTATTCGGGTCACGGCAAAAATTTATTCAAAAGGAGGAAAACAGTCGAGAATCAAAACAGTTTACGCCGGCAATTTACTCACAGATAAGGAGCTATCCACCATGAGTCCAACCGCTATCGATAAACGGTTGAATAGGCGTTTTGGCGACAAAAAATCAAATGTGAAAATCAAAAGCGGCAAGGCGATTCCCTTTATGGTGGTGTTTTCAAAATTACCGCCCAATCCAGACGAGTACACGGTTGAAGTCGCGAGTTCCGACAAGGGATAGGTCGGGATTGGGACGCCAGTTTTCGACTTGACTAAGTAATGGATTGCTGTTAGAGAGACCGTTGTTGAATTTTGGTAGTGACTGAGCTTCCGGTTTCAAAAAAGAATTGACCCAGCCTGGTCTTTTGAGTTGTTAATTGATGCAAAAATCGTGGCGATGTAGCTCAGTCGGTTAGAGCATGCGGCTCATATCCGCAGTGTCCGGGGTTCAAATCCCTGCATCGCCACCATAAAATAATTGAAGCCCTGGACGGCGCTCAATTATTTTAAAGGAAATATTTTCTCAGCCACCAGATAATGAGTCCCTATATCCCTTCTTAAATCCAGTCGGTTACCCTGTGGATTTTCACGA
>CP070652.1:4022580-4031802 GCA_020354645.1 Deltaproteobacteria bacterium | reverse complement strand
AGGTGGACAACGATGCGGTTAAGACAGTAGCTGCATTTGCCAACAAGCTGCGGCAATATAAAAAAGGTGATACCCTTATGCTGCTGGTTAACCGTGAGGGCAATACCGTGTTTCTTACTCTTAAAATATCGTGACAGCCGGGATTTGAATATAGTCTTCAAAAAACGGCAAAGTGACAAAAAAAGAAACTTATACCGAAGCCCCGGACGGGCAGGAGGTGCTGCATGGTTCGTTCCATCATACCGCGGGACGAAGTCTACTTCGACAGTTTTGAAAAAATTTGTGTTCTTATTGTTGAAGCCGCCGAAAAATTAAAAACGATGCTTGATGAAGGAAGTCCTTTCGATGCGCCGGCTCGACGCATAAAGATCATCGAAAATGAAGCCGATGAGCAAGTGCATCGCGTGGTTGAAAAATTACACAAGACATTTGTTACTCCCTTGGATCGGCAGGACATTCTCAAATTGACTGCCGGACTGGACGACATCGTCGACCGGACCGAAGCCATTTCCGCCCGGCTTGATCTGTGCAATCCCAAGCGGGTCATGGAAGAAGCCAAAGAGCTGACCGGCGTGTTTGTTCAGGCCGCCAAGCAGGTTGCTGAGATGGTCGGCCTTATAAGGCACCTCAAGAAGCAGTCCAGCCGCATCCTGGAGCATGCTGTTGAGGTCAATCGTTTAGAAAACGAGGCGGATCAGGTGTATCACAAGGCCATTGCAAAGTTGTTTCAAGAAGAAAATGACACCAAAGAGCTGATTAAATGGAAGGACATCCTCGACAACATGGAGATGGCCGTCGACCGCTGTGAGGATGTATCCGATATTGTCAGAGGCATTGTACTGGAAAATATATAGTGTTGTGTCCCAGAAAAAAATTACAAAATACAGCACAAGGTTTGAAAGGTTTTTGTGAGCGCCATTGAGCATTTTGGGATAATGACGCCGGCTGCAACAGGGCATATAGAATCATAAGCTGTCTGAGTCCCGAGGCCCGCAAGGCGGGCCGAGGTCGAGTTCTTTTGATTTAGCCCTGTAAAGCTGGCGTCCTCAAAATGCTCGCCGGCGTGAACTAAAGGCTTTCAAACCACTGCAAGACTTTCTAAACTTTTTTCTGGGACACAACACTAATCAGGATTTTAACCCCTTATGCTGGCATATGTCATTTTTATCATTATTGTTGCCCTGCTGTTTGATTTTCTCAACGGAATGAACGATGCAGCCAACTCGATTGCCACGATCGTCTCAACCCGCGTGTTGTCTCCCCGGCTTGCCGTCCTGTGGGCCGCTTTTTTCAACTTGATCGCGGCCTTTTTTTTCGGCGTACACGTGGCCACCACCATCGGCAAAGGAGTTGTCGATCCCGCTATCGTTGATGCGGTTGTGATTCTTGCAACTCTTTTAGCTGCCATATTATGGACGGCTGTATGCACCCAACTTGGGCTGCCCATCAGTGTTTCCCATGCTTTGGTCGGGGGGCTTGTGGGCACCGGTGCGGCCAAAGCCGGTTTGGGTGCCTTAGTCTGGCAAGGACTGATCAAGATTGCGATTTTTATCGGACTGGCACCGCTTATCGGTACTTTTCTGGGATACTTTTCCATGGTTGCCGTATACTGGATGTGCCACCGCTGTTCTCCTCAAGTAGTGGATCGATGGTTTCGGCGCTTGCAACTGGCTTCGGCAGCCGCGTTCAGCCTCGGCCATGGCACCAACGATGCCCAAAAAACCATGGGGATCATTGCTATACTGCTTTTCAGCACCGGCTATATGAAGGGCGGGTTCCATGTGCCCTTTTGGATTGTCATCAGCTGTCACGTAGCCATCGCTTTGGGCACCTTGGCCGGTGGCTGGCGGGTTATCGAAACCGTCGGTATGAAGATGACCAAGTTGCGCTCAGTTCACGGTTTTTGTGCGGAAACCGCCGCAGCTTGCTCGATTCTACTTTCAACGGTCGGCGGGATTCCAGTCTCCACCACCCACACGATTACGGGTGCCATCATCGGCGTCGGGGCCACGACCAAACTGTCGGCCATCCGGTGGGGTGTCGCTTACCGAATCGTCTGGGCGTGGTTGCTAACCATTCCCGGGACTGCCTTGGTGGCTGCCTTAATCTGGCATCTTCTCCAATTTATCCCGTTGCCGTCCGGCTAGACAAATCGTGTTTTCAAGCACTGAAGTTATGCTACCCGCAGGGCCCTGAATTCTCCTGACCGATTTTCTGTGGCCTCATAAATAGTAATTGGGCACTTATAGTAGCAACAACGGGAAAAAATAAAGAAAGATCATTGCCATGCGGATGCAGCATGCCTTCTATAAGGGATTAACAAACCAATTATTCCGGCGCATTGCATTCAGGAACATATTTTTAGTTTGGCAAATACAAAGATCTGACCACTTTTTCTCAGAGTTCGTCGAAATCTTTTTTGCGCAACGAACCTGTTGGGCGGACATGTAACACCGCCTTCTCCCTGTCTAAATTTTTATCAATCATTTGGTGCCCCTCCATTATTGCAATCAACGATTTAAGAGATTAAAGAAAAAATTGAAATTTATTCCTTTCATTACAATCTAAACAAAGAAAAAAAATAAGTCAGGATGAAATACATTTTGTGTACACCGAACGATTTGCATAAGCGGTTGCAAAGCAGCGCAGCGGAACTGCAATCCGACTTAATGCATTTATGCGACGAATTTCACTCAAGGTTTATCTGTATCTATAGGTTGATCCGAAAGTGTATTCAGAAACGCCACGATAGCGTCCACCTCATTACCCGTTAAACCGAGATTTCCAAGCTCTTTTTTATTTACTGTTTCAGGAACTTCAGGAGGTGGCCAGTTGCCTTTATCCCTGGTGTTGTAAAATTGGACAACTTCTTTCAGTGTCTTAAAGACACCGTTGTGCAGCATGTAAGTCGCTGTAAGAGCAACATTCCTGAGCCCCGGCACTTTGAATTTGCCATTCTCGATACGAGAACCATCACGGCGACACACACCGCGAGTCCGCCAATAAGCGCCAGATCGTGCAGGTGGGCGGTTTGTGCCCCGCTCCCGGCCAACCGGGCTGCGTGCTTGCCGGCGTGCCAGAAGTAAACCTCGATTACCAAGTTGGGCGTGAGCGCCAGGCACGCAATCAAAAACCCTGCGAACCGGACGCCGGCAGCGCCGAGCAGGTAACTGATGGTTGCAGGATTCAACGGTGTCAGGCGCAGAAGTACCTGCAAGCGAAATTCGTCACGGCTGACAGCGCGTTGAATAGCTGCCAGCGACGGTCGCGCCGGCAGCGTCCGCTGGATCCGTGCCCGCAAGAGCTTGTGCGAGAGCGCGAACTGCATCGCCCCGGCCAGCAAGCTGCCCGCCAATACCGCTGCAGCGCCCCAGAACAGTCCGAAGAGAGCGCCCGCGATGATGCACAGCACGGTGTCGGGCAACAGGAACGACGTCGCCAGAACGAACAGTCCGATGAACGCGAGCACGCCCCACGGGCCAAGCTTGGTGAGCCATGACTCGATTGCATTGATGTGATGTTCGATTTCGCGGCCCCCAACAACAACGGCGACGATCAGCAGCAGCCCCACCGCCAGGTAAGGAAGCGCTACCCGTGAGGAGGCCCGCGCCAACAACCGTCGCACCCGGTCACTGGCTTCAGGATTTTCCGCGCTATTGTTCGGTTTTGGTGCTGTCTTCATCATAATGGAACCGGTGTAGTATTCTGTTCATGACCGGAGTGAGAAGAATGCCCATGACGGAGATAAATACAAGGCCACTAAAAATTGCGTAGGCCGAGGCAAACAATTTCGCCTCCGTTGACGGCAATTCTCCGAGAGGCCCCATGCCCGCCAGGATCATGGATGCGTTCAGGATTGAATCAGCCAGCGAAAACCCGGCGATGTAGTGGTATCCAACAACTCCAATACACAGGGCAACGCCAATGGGCAAGAAGGCAAGACCGGCAAAGGACGTCATGCGTCGAGCAAAAAGGCGAGTTGAGATGAGGTTTTCGCCTTTCTTTTCAAACATGTCTTCCCATTCTATCCGAACAAATGATTATATGGATTCGACTAAGATGCTGCTTACCTGATTTCGGCCCGCATGTGACACCATTGTTGCAGCGACGATCAAGCAAATATATCCATACGAATTAGATATTTGCACATCTTTGAGAGGGGATTATCAAATGCCCACTGTCAGCAGCTAGAACTCAACCGCCCCACGAATACCGAGGATAAAGCCATCGATATCAGCCTCGTCGGTGTCGTATTCGTTTTGCATGTACTGGGCATCCGCTGTGATGGCGAAATAATCATTGAGTACAAAACGCCAGTAGACCTCGGCGACCTGCGTGTGGTTGAAATCATTTTTCCCGTCCAAATAGGCATATCCGATACCGATGTTGTCGTTTTCACGTCCGTACCATTTGCCGGTGATATTGAGGCCGCCGGACAAAAGCGTATCATAATCAATTAAAGCGTCGTCATCCTGCCATCCTAAACGGATCCATGCTCCAAAGATTTTACCCAGCTGTTGATCAAAAGATATGAAAACAGCCTTCAGACTTTCTTTGCTACCATTCTCGTTCAAAAATTCTTTGGTAGTGGCCTGGCCAATCAATCGGTAATTACCCTCTCCAAAAGAAGTGTTCACCGTGTAACCCATTTGAGCGGCAAAAAAATTGTAGTCGTTGCCATCGTCGTTTTCGCCGACATTCATGCCGACACCCTTGATTGTCCAGTTGCCGAATGCCCATTCCAGCGCTCCGCCGATATCATAGGAAGGGGAAAATCCGCTGGGCGCGTTCACCAGGGCCTCGTTCATGAACTGAGTGTACTCATCATTGGCGTATGCATTTTCGTCGACGTAATCAGTGGAATCGATGATGCCTCCCGTTAGACTCAGCGCATTGCTTTCTGCGAATACAAAGGTGTGCTTGTACCAGGCGGTCAGCAGGTAGTCCCGGTTGCGACCGTTGATGTCTTTGACGTCATCTTCCAGTGAAGCGGCCCAGGGGGACAGGTTGAAGTCCGTCACATCATTTAGTCCGTTGTCAGCGGCAAAACCAAATTTTGAAAAAATTTCATCATTTGCGGTGGGCCTAAAGCTTATCTCCGGTTGGAAGGGAACGGCGCCGCGGCCTATGTCATCATCACCATTCACCCATTTGTATTGATAGGCTCCGGCCAAAATGCCACCGATGGAAAACTTGTCTGTGATATCATACCCAATAGCACTCGTCTGGATGAAAAACAGACTCATGACAATAGTCAGCTTGAAATACCATTTGCTTTTTTTATTCAACCTAATCTCCTCATGTAAATTAGACTGGAAATGGCGTTTTAAATCAACCCACAGAGGAATAATTAAAGAAAGCGTTGTGCATTCAAATTCCGATACAGGGCTCCGGGAATGTGATGATTATTCTCCTAAATACTGGATAATCTTGTCCTGCCAGGCTTTCTCCCGAATCTTTTGCAATAAAACAACATTGATTCTCTCGCGCAAGGGACTGTTCGACGTCAGCGCAATACCATAATCCTGCTGCAGCAGCCGCTTGGGCAACACATGCAATGACCCTGGGTAATCCCGGTGAATATAATATCGAAGAATCGGTGCATCATATACCAGGGCATCGATGCTGCCTTTTTTTAAAGCGATCAGTCCTTCCTGGGGTGTCTTATACGGTAGATACGATATTCGAATTTGCTCAAGATACGATTCGCTGGTGGTATTGATGATGGTCCCGACGGTCACTCTGGGCAAATCTTCGGGTCCTTTGACCACCGACCCGAGCTGTGAGACAGTTAAAGAAGAGGTGATTGCCGCTGTAAAGCTCGAAATGATTATAATTGCAACAAACATCCAGATTAGTGCGACGAGTCGCCCTGCAAACGTAACCGGTGCTTTATCACCATAACCGACGGTGGTCATGGTGACAGCCGACCACCAGAATCCCGAGCCAATCCCCTTGGCGACATTGCCGTTGAATTGTTGAGGATTTTTTTTCCGCTCAAACCACCAGACCAGAAAGCCCACCACCAGAAGCATCAGGGCAAGGCTGAGCACGATTTTCAGAAATGCAAAAGACAAAAACCGTCTGATAACCGTAAACCAAGGATTCCGTTCCTTCGAAGCGACGGCAATTCCGAGGCCCGTGGTATAGTAAGCATGCGTAAAGTCAAAATTTTTCTCACGTTCGGAGGTTATGGTCAATGCCGCTACGGCCGCATCCAACGAACGATTCTTGACTCCATCGAGTAATTGATTCAGATCAAGCTCACGAAACTCATACGTCAGTTTTAATTCTGCTGCAATCTGCCGCCAGAGATCGATGCTTATCCCGGTCCAGTTACCATCCGGTTCCTTCATGGAAAAGGGCGGGGCTTCTTTGGTTCCCACCACCAGGGCCCTATGGGGGAGCGGCTGTTGTTGCGCGTTGACCTCCCCGATCATCAACATCATCAAAATCGAGAACCCAATAAAACTCTTCCAGGACAGCTTCATATGACCTCCATGTTCATTCATTTTGGCAATTACGGCGATTAGAAGAAGAAAATTCTACCAAAATACGGTATTTTCAGACAAAAAGGGTTGTATGGAAAAGTGGATTTGCCCCAAAAAGATAGACAGGGTCAAGCGCAAAGTTTCACCTTCTGTTTTTCATCATCAACAGGACAAAGATACTTAAATGATGAGTGCTTTTTTGCCGAACTTCACACGTTCAAAAATTACAAATTATGTATTGGGATTGGGCCCATCTTGCTCAAATCTTTTTACGAGTTCGTCCAGGGGTCCACGGCTTATGTTCCAAACACCATAAAACGGATGATCAAGATCCTCAATGACCATATAAAGCAGGTGAATCGAAACCGTAACCGTTACGATCATGTACACGTGCGCAAAAATGCCCTGGACACCCAAAAACACAAATGCCCCTACCAGTGTGGTCGACATAAACAGCATCAACGCCCGGAGTCGCGGAGGAAGCCTTTCATTGGCAAGAGCAATTCTCCTGGTTTGCAATTTTGTAATCTCGGATATTGTTTCTACCAGCGCAGAAATTACGATACTGTCTCTTTCTTCACTCACTTTTATTCTCTTTCCGCTGCGCATGACCCCATAAAGCTCTTCAGATGTGTCGGAGTTCATTGGTATGTCCGGAGCGCTCATTTCGGCCCATTCCGTGTCGGCCACTGACTTCACATAAATTGCAAGTGACCGTTTGATTTTATCAATTTCGATTTGCTGGCGGTCGTCTAAATAAACTAAAAAGTCTCGAACAGACTCGACTGCATTTAGTTCATCTTCGATGGTCTGATTTAGATTGCTGTATCGGTTCAGAACGGTTACCAGAAGAAAGCCGGCAACAATGGCAAAGATGACGCCGAAACATTGAAAAATGAACCCCATGATGAAAGATCGGTCACAATTCCTTCATACTTAAGATGGCTGCGAAGCATCAATCCATCGGCCGTAATCAGTAAAGCCGAAATGACTAATGGACTTCCGATTTTTAATATTTTCATATCGCCTACTCCCTGCTTCTGATTCCTCTATTCCTCACAATTACAGTATCCATTTTTCAGCGGCCATTATACAGGTAACCGATGGACCCAAAGGGCTGGTAATCCACCCCTTTTATTATTTCTCCTGTTAGTCAGATATTGAACAGGATAAATTTTGAAAAAAACACCCCAGTCAAAAGCGCTTCTTTTCAAATCAGTCATAACCACTTCTTTTTTCTGAAAAATATTAACATTACCGCTGCGACGGCAAGCATTGCGCCCCAAAAAAAGAAGTAGCTGTATTTAAATTTGAGTTCGGGTAAATACTCAAAATTTGTGCCATATATGCCTGCAATAAATGTGAGCGGAATAAATATGGCGGCAAAAATCGTCAATACCTTCATAATGTCGTTCATGCGATTGCCGACGACGGAATTATACAAGTTCATTTGATCTGAAAGCATATCCCGGTAGGTATCGATGGCCTCCGCAGCCTGGGTAATGAGATCCTGCAGGTCTTTTAAAAAAGGAACCGTCTGATCGTTGATGAGTTCGGTATCCAATTTTGACAGTTGTATGACGGCTTCCCTGGCCGGTCTAACGGACTTCCTTAAAAAATTCATTTCACGTTTAAATGTATTAATCTTTTCCATCACCGCAGGCTCTGCTTTTTCCAAAACTTCTTCTTCAATATCTTCAATCTGCTCGCCCAATCTTTCAATGATGAAAATATAATTGTCAACCACGGTATCCAGTAAAGCATATGCCAGATAATCTATACCTGCACCCCTTATTCTTCCTTTTTGTTTTCTTATCCGTTCCCTGACGGGTTCAAATACGTCTCCCGGTTGTTCCTGAAAGGTCAGCAAAAATGTGTCGCCCAACACCAAACTCAATTGTTCGGAAACGATCATTTGTTTTTCCTTGTCATAACGAAGCATTTTTAAAACAAGAAAAAGACAATTATCAAATTCTTCAAGTTTGGGTCGTTGTCCGGTATTCAGTATATCTTCTAGCAACAGCGGGTGCAGATCGAAGGTCTTTCCAATTTCGTTCATCAATGAAAGATCATGGAGTCCGTCTACATTTATCCAGGTAACTGTTTTTGTTCGTTTGAATTCCGCTCCCTCGGCAATATCTTTAATCTGATCTTCCTTTAATTGAGCCTTGTCATAATCAATGACTCGAATTCGAATATTTTCTACCTTTTTTTTTCCAATGAAAACCAAAGAACCCGGAGACAAGCCTCTGATCTCTTCTCGTTTCTTGAAAAATCTCGCCATGATTTTACCTCCTCATTGAATTAATTCAGCAATTAAATGACAAAATGTCACTTACTTAAAAAATTCCTGTTTCAATACTTCGGATGTTATACCTGTTTTAAGGCCCACTGATAGAGATCATCGTTTTAGGGGACGTTGGTGCAGAGAGTGCATCAACACTTTATACGAACGTTTTAGGGGACGTTGGTGCAGAGAGTGCATCAACACTTTATACGGCAAAAAGGGGACGGCTATAAATATATAAATAACTGGAGACAGAATCCCTACGATAGGTGAAGAGAACATTAACTGATTGTGACATTTTAAGGCAACACATTACGAAGATAACAGCCCAGAAACGTATGATTCACTTTGGGTGATTAAGATAATAACACAATTTTTAGGGCATTCGTTGATTCAATTACCGTTTTTACTTGCTGCCTTTGTCTTCCTTTTTTTCTTCTTCTT
>CP070652.1:4019496-4022480 GCA_020354645.1 Deltaproteobacteria bacterium | reverse complement strand
TTTTGGAGATAAAATGTCGCCACTTTCTGACACGACCAACATGGCACCAGCCATGGTAGGCACCGATCTTTACACGCACATCAAACACATGAGCTATACAACCGGCGTTAGTTATGGCCTTACCCTGGTGATCGAGTTTGTGCTGAGCTTTTTTTACGGCGGCGGGCAGGCAAAATTAGACAGTGTCAATCAAATTCTGACCGGCATCGACGCACAATTCAGCGTCAATCCCCTTTTGCTGCTTCCTCCGGTTATTGTCATGGTTCTGGCGATTCGAAAAATACCGGCTGTCCCGGGTATTGTGATCGGAATTCTAGCCGCCGGCCTTCTGGGGGCAATCTTTCAGGGGAATACCTTCGGCAAGCTGCTGTCAGCGGCTTACGGCGGCTATGCCAGCAAAAGCGGTGTTGAAGCAGTCGATAACCTGTTGACCAAAGGTGGTTTCGAATCCATGATGTACACCGTGTCTCTTGTGGTCTGCGCCATGATGTTTGGCGGAATTATGGAAAAGACCAATCAACTACGAGTTGTCGTGAGCGTAATACTAAAAAAAGCGCGATCTACCGGCTCCCTGATTACATCCACCATCCTAACTGCCGTCGCGTCCAACTTAATTCTGTGCGATCAATACATGTCTATTGTAATGACCGGCAAGATGTACGCCCAATCCTATATCGACAAGGGTCTGCACCCCAAGAACTTATCCCGCGCCATTGAGGACAGTGCTACGGTAACAGCCAATCTTGTGCCGTGGAACTCGGGTGGTGCTTACCAGGCCGCCACATTAGGAGTGCCAACCATCGCTTATTTGCCATTTAACTTCTTTTGTTGGCTCACGCCGATTGTATCAATGCTCTTCGGCTGGTTCAATATTACCATTGATCCACTAGATGAAAAGGTCGAAACACCCGACATGGCGGCTGAACCTGGCTTAGCATAAAAGGATGACAGGCCATCGTTTACAACCGCCAAAGACAAAACCATAAAGGAGATACGGACATGTTTAAGACTATCTGCCTTAAAATGATAATGGTATTCATTCTGTCCGTGCTATGGTTGGTGCTAGGGAACGCGCCAGCGCTTGGTGCAGACGTGGAATTGTCAAAAGATTCGACTTTAGAAGGTATTTTACGACGTGGTGAACTGCGCATTGGTTTGGAGGCGGGGTATATGCCTTTTGAGATGATTGACAAACGCAGCGGGCTACGACAGAAGGAGATCCGCCACGGAGGTTTTCGGCGTAAGGGCCGTCAACTCAGCTTGATCGGCTTTGATATCGATATCGGGATTGAGATGGCCAAAGCATTGGGGGTTAAACCGGTATTTGTTGACACCCTATGGCCCAGTATTATTCCTGCCTTGAAATTAGGCCGCTTTGACGTAATTTTCGGTGGGATGTCTGTCACCGAGGCACGTAAGACGCAAGTGGATTTTGCTGATCCCTTCATGACTGTTGGGCAGACAGTTCTGCTCAACGCCAAGCATAAGAATACCGTTAAATCTTACAAGAACCTGAATGATTCTAAGTTCGTTGTGGTATCCAAACCCGGCACCACCGGTGAGGAAGCCGTGCAGCGCCTGATTCCCAAGGCTACCTATGAAACCGCCGATACGGAAATTGAGGGTGCCATGCGGGTGCTAAAAGGCACAGCGGACGCTTTTGTCTATGATTTTCCGTTTAACGCTGTGTTTATTGCCATGCACCCTTCGGACCAGCTGATCTTTTTGGATGAACCCTTTACCAAAGAACCCATTGCCTGGGCCATTCGCAAAAACGATCCGGATTTCCTCAAATTTCTCAACAGCTTCTTGGAAGATATCAAAAAAGACGGCCGCTTCGGTAAAATTTACAATAAATGGTTTGTACATACCGATTGGTTTAAATATGCTAGATAAGTTTGGATGAAATCCAATATAACTCGCAGCAGAGGGCGGTGACCGAACAGGCTCTCTGCCGCCCTTCATGCCAAGACATTCCTATCCGCTGTTTGAAAATTCAGACGCTATCCGATGTTTATCGCCAGGAGTCTTATTCTATGAGAAACGGCAGAAAGTTATTGAAAAACCGTTTATCCATTCTGTTATTTCTCTGTGTCTTCGTTTTAATTCCTGCCGGCATTGTTCGCCCTCAAGAAAAGCCCCTTCGGGTATCCAATCCTGTCCCGTGAGTCACGGGAGCGCTCAGGGCAATCGGATGACCAAAACCGGGATAGGGGATTGTTTGACCACCCATTTGGCGGTGCTGCCGATCAGAACATCGGCGATGACACCCTGGCCGTGGGTACCCATGACGATGAGGTCACAATTCTGTTCTTTCGCTGTTTGAACTATAATTTCGGCGGGTGCCCCGTTTTTGATCAAAATTTCGTCGGTGACAAAGGTCTGATCTTTTTCACCGGTGTTTACCTCCTCGGAAAATGCCTGGAGAACTTCTTTTATGGCGATATGATCCTTTTTCTTGCTGATCAGTTTATCCCGCGCTTCGGAATAATGTCGCATTTTGATCTCTTCCCATGTGCCGGGATTGATCATGTTCAATATAAATTGTTCCCCGGGGAATTCAGCAAGCACATGAAGGATTGTAATGCCAGCGCCATACATATTGGCAATGCTGACCGCATAGGAAAAGGCGTGAACCGCGGTTTCCGACAAGTCGGTTGCATACAGAATCTTTTTAATTTGAATGTTCGGTAGTTTCATTTTTATATCCATTTAGTGGAGAAAATATGTAATTGTGTTTAATTTATTAAACACGATGTAAGCGTGGAATAAATATCATTCAAAATTATGCGGCGATCGCTACCAATGGACTGTTCCGCGTGCCTGTTTGCTAGTTTTTTTTGAATCTTATGACCCAAATAAAGACACGCTGGTATTCGGCAAATACGCCTCTCGTTTCAATATCGTCCAGTTGATCGAGAACTGTTTTCGAATCCTGAAGATTGCCAAAAGAATTTCCATTCACTTTGTCTCCCTCTTTTGGT
>CP070652.1:4011095-4019396 GCA_020354645.1 Deltaproteobacteria bacterium | reverse complement strand
TGGTGATCTTAGAATTATGTTTAATTAAAATCGCCTTTAAAGCTTTAGATCGTGTTCGAAGACAAGGCGCGAGCCGATTTTAAAGCGGAGCATACACGAAAGTATGTGAGCATTTCAAATTGGCTTGCAACACAGTATTCGGACATTAGATAGAGTTTTGAAGCCGGTTTTACTCATATCGTAGTGAATTCACCGGGTTAATTCTAGCACCCTAAGACAGTGATAGCTGGCGGTCAAAAAAGCAACAATTAATGCAGCTATTGCCGTCCCAAAAAATATGAGGATATCGTAGGCAATTCCGGTGGATAGACCGATGATATTCAAAGCGCTGTGGAATTTGTCTCTTCGAAATAATCTGATTGCGAAAATGATGTAGTTAATGATCATGGTTCAGGGTTCAAGGTTTAGGATTCAGGGTTTAAAGTTTAAAGAAAAAATAACTTAATCCGCTTTTCTTTCAGCAATCAGTTTTGAGCTTTCATCTTATCATTCATACCTCAGCGCCTCCACAGGATTCGCCCTCGCCGCTTTGATGGCTTGATAGAAAACAGTCAAAGCAGCGATTATAAAAGCGAGTACCCCAGCAAGGATAAATACACCGATATTGATTTCAATTCGGTATGGAAAATTTTGAAGCCAATGCCTCATAGCGATATAAGCAACCGGCCAGGCGATGATATTGGCGATAATCATCAGTTTCAAAAATTCCAGCATCAAATTGGAAACGATATTTGGTACGGAAGCACCCAAGGATTTCCTTATGCCGATTTCTTTGGTTCGCTGTCTAATTGAAAAGCTTGCCAGGCCAAAAAGCCCCAGACAGGCGATAAGAATCGCCAGAACTGCTAAATAGAAAATGACCTTACTTGTTTTTCTTTCTTCCTGATACATATTACGGAAGTCTTCATCCAGGAAGCGATAGTTAAAGTCTTGTCGGGGAAATATTCGGTTGAATTTTGTCTGAAGAAATTTGATGGTTTTTGGAATTTGTTTATTTGCAATTTTCACAGAAATATTACCACCCGTCATTTCTTTAGAGTAGAAGCGCAGCATTAATGGACTGATAGTTTGATGTAAGGAGAGGAAATGATAATCTTTTACAATCCCAACTATGGTTGCACCTTTCCAGTCCCGGGAACGATAATCCACCTCATAATAAATTCGTTTTCCAATGGGATCATCTAACCTCATTTGTCTGACAGCCGTTTCATTTAAAATAACAACCTCGTCTTGATCGACCAGATGGTCTTTGAAAAATCCACGTCCCTTAACAATCACCATTCCATATGTATCCAACAAATTTTCATCAATATAATTTATGTTTACCTTGATCCCTTCATTATGTGCTGCGCCCTCCCAGGAAAATCCAGTCCAGTTGCTGGAGTCGTAAGGCAGATAATCGGACACACCGACCATCAAAACGTTGGAATGCTGCAAAATTTCGTTGCGAAAAAGATTGTTTTTTTCAAGGGTCGTATTCTTCGCATGAATGATGAGAATGTGGTTACTGTTGTAGCCTAAATCTTTGCTCAACAGAAAATGGACTTGCTGGATGATAATGATGGTGCTGATGATCAGCAAAACTGAAATAAAGAATTGGAGCACTACCAAAAATTTACGCAGAATTATATTTCTGGTGCCGGATGAAAGCATTCCTTTAAATATCTGTATCGGTCGGAATGACGATAGAAAGATTGCCGGGTAAATTCCGGAAAATACACTGACAAGTAAAGTGATGATTATGAGGCTTAATGAAAAAGGCCAGTTGGTAAAGTAGTCGATTTCCAAATTTTTGTACACAATGGAATTAAATTCCGGCAGCAACAGTTCCGTTAACGCAACGGCAAGAACCATCGAAAAGGTTACCGTCAGTAATGCTTCCCCTAAAAACTGGTTCATCAGGGAAGACCTTTGGGCACCGATGACCTTGCGAACTCCAACTTCTCTGGCCCTATCTGCCGAGCGGGCGGTAGATAAATTCATAAAATTAATACAAGCAATAATCAAAACAAAAAGAGCAACTGCCGTGAAGATGTAGATATTTTTAATGTCACTGTTACGACCTAATTCCGATTGAACATGAGAGTGAAGATGAATTTTGGTTAATGGTATTAAGTAAAGTTCGCTATTATATGGGTTACCGATCTGGTGGTTTCGTAATGCCAGACGTATTTTATTATTCATATCTTCCAATGAATGATTTTTATGCAGCAAAACATATAGTGGCAGCCAGTTGCTGTACCAATCTTCAAGGGTAGGCTTATCATAGGTGGCAAGAAGACTCGAATAGGAAATCAACGTGTCAAATTGTATGTGGGAATTGGCGGGAACTTCCTTAAGAATGCCGGTTACGTTGAGATCATAGCGGTGGTCTACCCTAATGGTTTTGCCTAAGGCGTCCTCATCACCAAAAAGCGCCCGTGCAACAAGTTCTGTAATTACAACAGACCCAGGCTCAGTCAAAGCTGTCTTGCGGTCTCCCTTAGCCCAATCAAAGGAAAAGATTTCTAAGAAAGAATTATCGACATAAAAGCATTTCTTACTGATGATACCTTTGGTATCCCCTAAAGAAAGCAAGGGAGTCCCACCGCCCTTAACCCTGGTTATGGCTTCAATTTCAGGATAATCGGCCTTTAAGGCTTCGGAAAGAGGCGGCGGAAGTCCAGCGTCTTGGACCCTTTTATTGTTTAAAACCATATTTTGCTCGATACGATAAATACGATAGTGGTGTTTGTGGAACCTGTCGTAGCTGAACTCAAACTGGATAAACAGCGCAATCAGCATAAAAACAGCCAACCCGAGAGCAAGCCCAAAAATATTTATAAAGGAGAACAGTTTGTGTCTCCAGATATTGCGGATAGCGGTTTTGAAGTAGTTAATTATCATCGGTGATGGTTCAAGGTTCGGGGTTCCTGCCTTCGCCTCAAGGGCTTCCGTCTTCGTCACGACTTCGCCGAGACGAGTCGGCGCGGGACCCAGGGTTCAGGGTTGAAGGTTCAGGGTTCAAAGATCAAAAAAAATGATCTAATCCTTTTTGCTTTCAGCTTTGAGCCTTGAGCTTTTAGCTGTTTATTCATAGCGCAAAGAATCCACCGGGTTTGCTATTGCAGCTTTGTATGTTTGAAATATTACCGCCAAAAATGTGACCAAAAACGACAAGACGCCGGCAATAATAAAAACACCGATATCAAGATCCATTGGGTATGCCCACCCCCACGTTATGACTTTTTTGCCCACATAATAGGACAACGGCCAGGCAATGATGTTTGCCAGAAGAATCAACCGGAAGAAACCTTTTAACAGCAGACGGATAATACTCGAGACGGCGGCACCGTGGGCTTTGCGGATACCGATCTCTTTTGTTCTTCTGTGGACAGCATGGGATACAAGACCCAGTAGGCCCAGGCAGGAAAAAAATATGCCGATAGCACCAATGGTCCCGATCATCAAACCCCATTTTCTGACGATGGTATACCGATCGGCAAAGGCGTCATCTAATGTCCAATACTCAAAGGGTAGATCAGGAATGAAATCGCGCCACTTTTTTTCAATGGCTCTGATTACCTCTGAAATAGGAACGTCTGAAATCTTAATATGCAGGAAGTTAAGGAAATCGGTTCGCAAAAAGAGTACACTGGGAAAAATGTCTTGAAATAGATTCGTGAAATGAAAATCCTTCACAATTCCTACAATGACAGCTTTTCTGAAACGGAAGGATAATTGCTTGCCAATTGGATTTTGCCAGCCTAACTGACGGGCTGCGGTTTGATTGATAATAAAGCTATCCTTGTCATCATAGTCGCGTGAAAATGACCTTCCCTTTACGATTTCCATTTCCAGGAGCTCGATAAAATCGTAATCAACACCGTAAGCATTCCAGTTCCAGCCTTCATTTTTGGTTTTACCTTCAGGTATTACCCGATACTCCGTGCCCCAGTTCACGGGCATGTATGACGCTGAAGAAACTGCAACGATGTTTGGATGTCTTTTGAGTTCATTTTTAAAAGATTCCAGATTTGGTGAAAATTTGCCGTAGCCCACTCTGGCGACTATTACCTGATCCCTGTTATAGCCGAGATCGAGACTAAGAAGATACTTCTGCTGTTTAATAGTAAGGATTGCACCTATAACCAGACAAATTGACACGGTAAATTGAGACGCTACTAATAGCTGACGAATAATTGAGCCCTTCCTACCCGTTAAAAGATTTCCTTTGAGGAATTGAGCCGGTTTTAAGCGGGATAGGTAAAATGCCGGATAGCTGCCGGCAACTAGCCCCAAAAGGATGGTGACCCCAAAGAGTTTCAACAACAACATCGGGCTGCTCAGCAACCCCGGTCCCACCATGCTCAACACTTCGTGTTCCCAAATAACATTGAAGGGCAGCTGCAATGTCTCGTTGAATAGTATCGCCACGGGAAAAGCCATGAGTGCGATAAGGACAGATTCGCCCAAAAACTGACAGATTAACTGCAACCGGGAACTACCGACGACTTTTCGCATGCCCACCTCACCTGCACGGGCCATGTATTGAGCTGTTGCCAGGCTCATAAAATTGAAGCAGACGACCAGTAGGATGGCAATTCCTATCGCCAGCGTCATGAGTAAAAACGTCTGGGGTTCTGCATGCCACATACCGCGTATCAACGGCCAAGATTTGTGATGAATATCGGACAAGGGAAGAAGGTAAAGACTTTTGGGGCGAACTTCCAAATCTGATATGTTTTTCTCTATAAAAGCTGGAAACCTCTGCTCGAGCTTTAACGAGAGAGCCTGTTTGTCTAGCCGTATAAAGGTGGTGCAACCAAAATGCCAGTTTGTATCCCAATTCACAGTCAATGTATTCAATGAGATCAGCATGCCGTATTTGAAACTCGAATTTGAGGGAACGTCTTTGGTAACACCCTTTACCACTACATTGAGGTTGCTGTAGAGTTTCACTGAGAGTGTCTGTCCTATGGGATTTTCATTTCCAAAGTATTTGCGTGCGACCGATTCCGTTAGAACCACCGAATTTGGTTCGGAAAGGGCTGCAGTCGGATCTCCGGCGATGGTTTCAAAAGTAAAGAAGGACAAAAAATTCGAATCCACACACCAGGCAGTGCCCGACCGTTCATAAAAATTCTTATCGCTATGCCTTACAACATATTCATCAAGGGGGATCAGTCGGGTGGCATCTTTTATCTCCGGAAAATCATTTACCAGATATTGCATCAACGGCGTGCGGGTTCTGGCGGTGTGTCTTTCTCCGCCTTCTCCGGATGGGAGGACCTGCACAACGCTGTATATACGATCAACTTCTTTATGAAACTCATCGAAGCTGAAATGAAATTCAACAAATGAAGCCACCAGGCTGAAAACTGCCAACCCCAGCGCAAGGCCAACGATATTGATAAAGGAGTAGCCTTTGTTTTTGCGGATGTTTCGAAAAGCAATTTTGAGATAGTTAATTATCATGGTTTAAGGTTCAGGGTTCAGGGTTCACGGTTCAAGGTTCAGAGTTCAAAGTTTAAAATAAAATAATCCGTTTTGCTTTCAGCTTTGAGCCTTGAGCTTTCAGCTCGTTATTGATACCTCAATGCCTCCACCGGGTTCGCCGTGGCCGCTTTGACAGCCTGATAACCGACGGTCAACAGGGCAATCACCAACGCCAGCACACCTGCCATAATAAAGGTGCCCAAACCAATATTGATGCGATAGGCAAAATTCTGCAGCCAGCGGTTCATGGCAACATAGGCAATCGGCCAGGCGATGATATTGGCTACCAATACCCACTTGGTAAATTCTTTGGACAAGAGCAAAATGATTTCGGAAACTGAAGCGCCAAAGGCCTTACGAATACCTATTTCTTTGGAGCGTTGTTCTGCGCTAAATGACGCCAGCCCAAAAAGCCCAAGGCAAGAAATAAAGATTGCCAGAACGCTAAAATTGGAAAAAATCGCCTGTATTTTCTCATCAAATTTGTATTGACGGTCAAACGTTTCATCTAAGAACGAAAAATCAAAAGGCTGTTGTGGGAAAATTTCAGTCCATTTTTCACGCAAGAAGTCCATAGTTGCGGGTAGTTTTCCAGGCATTATTTTGATCAGTATATATCGATGAAAATCTGATGGATTGTTCTCAATAAAAAACGGGCCAATCTCTTTATGGAGGGATTCAATGTGAAAATCGCTAACCACGCCGATAATTGTTTTGGTGACCGGGCCTGGAGAACGAAGACTGACTATCGTTTTACCAACCGGATCCTTCCACCCCAGCCTCCAGGCCGCTGTTTCGTTGATAAGGGCTGCTTGATCGGCATCGGTAGATATTGAGGGCAAAAAATTTCTACCTGATGCTAACTCCATGCCCAGGGTGCGGATAAATTCGTGATCGATACTCATTTGATGCATCAACTGTGCTTGATCAGGAGGAAATCCTTCCGGGAGAAATAATTCCAGGATGGGTGGATCACTTGGGATGTGGGAAGACAATGCCACGTCGGCGATCTCGGGGTACCCGTTGATCACATCTTTAAATGACCCAATGGACTGTTTGAAGTCTGAACCGATAGGTCCGAAATAAACCACATGTTCATTATCAAAACCCAGCTTTTTATTTTTCATGTATATAAGCTGGTTCATGACAATACCGGTACCAATAATTAAGGCCACCGAGACAGTAAATTGTAATAAAACGAGAATGCCTCGGAAACGAGAATTCGTCGTTCCTGTCTTTAGACTGCCTTTTAAAACAAGCACAGGCTGAAAAGCAGAAAGAAAAAAAGCAGGGTAGCTTCCGGCAGCAAATCCGACGATGAGTATTATTCCGATAAGACTACTGATAAGCCAGGGCATCGTTATGTTTTGAAAGCTCATGTTGCTGCCGGATAAAGAACGGAATAGAGGCAGGGACAGCTCCACGAGCATCACTGCAAATATAACAGAGATGAAACTGAAAAAAAGGGACTCACCGATAAACTGCCTGACCAACTCACGCCGCTGAGCACCCAGCACTTTTCGCATCCCAACCTCTTTGGCACGATTGGCAGAACGGGCTGTGGAAAGGTTCATAAAATTGATGCATGCGATCAGCAGAATAAACAAGGCAATGGTGGTAAAGCCATAAACATAAGCAATATCTCCCCATTCGGCAATATCCAATTCCAATTTTGAATGAAGGTGTATGCGTGTCAAAGGCTGCAGAAAATATTCGATGCTTCCACCGAGGATTCGTAATTGCGCTTCTGCTTGTTTTGCAATGTATGCCGATAATTTTTTTTCCAAATTATTGACGTTGCAGTTTTGTTGGAGAAGAAGATAGGTATAATTAATATTACCACCAGCCCAGTTTTCCATCTGTTTCCTGGCATGCTCTGGATTCAGCTTGAAAACGGTTTTAAATGACACAAGAGCCTTAAATGACAGATGCGAATTCGAGGGCACATTGTGCATGACTCCGGTTACCGTAATACCGCCTTCATCGCCAATTTTGATTACTTTGCCAATGGGATCCTCAGCTCCAAAAATTTTTTCGGCAATTTGTTCTGTGATAACTATGGAAAAAGGAGTTGAAAGTGCCGTGCCGGGGTCACCGCTGATAAGGGAAAATGAAAAAATATCAAAAACCGTATCGTCTGCGATCAAAATTCCATCGATTAAGAATTTCTCCGTCTTGTAAGAACACAGGACTTTATTATAAAGTGGCCTGAATCTGACCGCTTTGATGACTTCCGGATATTCTCTTTGAAATGTGGGCCCCGCGGGCCAGTTGGTGACGGCCCATTTTTCCCGCGTTGTGCCGACGTTCCAATTTTCTGTCAGCCGATAGATCCTATCGGCGTTTTTGTGAAAGCGATCAAAGCTCAACTCATACTGCACCCACAGCAGGATAAGGATGGTGCAGGCCATGCCGACCGAAAGTCCGGCAATGTTGATAACCGAATAGACCTTGTGGCGCAGGATGTTGCGAACTGCAATCTTCAGATAGTTGGCTAGCATAAATTTTGTTTCTATTATTGGTTTAATTGGTTCTTTTGATTATCACCACCATTGGAATAATGGAATGTTGGAATGATGGAAAAATGGGTCCTGGGAGAATGTATTGTTGGCATATTGTGTGAAATTCTATTTTTCTTATCATTAAAAACACGATCATCTCCTCTGATAAACCCAACATTCCACTATTCCATTATTCCAATATTTCATGATAGCCTTTAGGCTATTCGTACCTTAGTGCCTCCACTGGATTCGCTCTTGCTGCTTTCACAGCCTGATAGCTGACGCTAAGTAAGGCAATTACAATTGTTAAGATCGATGCCAG
>CP070652.1:4007187-4010995 GCA_020354645.1 Deltaproteobacteria bacterium | reverse complement strand
TGTCAGGACTGGATGCCTTCTGTAAGGGGAAACCCAGTTCCCGCCAACGGGTGATGCCACCGATAAGCGTGTACCCATTGCGATAACCGTGGGCCATAATGATCGCAGCGGCAACCTGGGAGTCCCAACCATTTGTACAAACCGCAACAACAGGTCGCTGGCGTGGGATATTAATCTTTTCCAGATAACCATCAATGCTTTCCATATCGAGCCGAATCGATCCGGGAATATGGCCTTCTCGGAAGCTTTGGGTTTCCCGGATATCCAGGATGAGGGGTGCAGCGCTGCTTTTAACGATTTTTTGGAGGTCTGCAGCTCGAATGGATTGGATGCCGATAAATTTGGAGGAAAGACGCTGGCAGCCCATTATTGCCGGGAAAAAAAGCAGAGCTGTAATAGTGGTGAAGGTTAACAAGAAACTGCGAGATTTAGTGGATATCGATGTCATTATATGAATGTATCCAGGGATTCATATATCCGGGTGAGTTACTTGCCATTATACTTCCGCTTTGGCTTCACTTATTTTGTATTCATTCAGAGGGCGTCCTTTTTTTCGGAACGCCTTTGGCGGAGTCCCCTAGTGTTACCATGATTTGGCAAGGGGGGAGACCGCAGCCACCGTAGCGAAGCGCAGGTGGAATGCGGAGGGGGTAGGAATGCCCCCATTGCCAAAGCATAGGAAAAACAAGGGACGCAGACATCACAATAAGTCCACCCCCTGAATACGTATTTTATTTTGACTCACCAGGATGTCACCGGTGATGCCTATTTAGAAGATTTAAAAATCATACAGGTGCTGATGGCGTGTGCGTATAATTTGTTTTGGCTATCCATCAGTTTCCCTTCCGCAGTGGCCATTCGGCTGCCCACGTGGATTGTTTTTGCGTGACAGCGTATTTCCCCTGTTTTGCTGGTTATCGGGCGGATATAATTTACTTTGATTTCCAACGTCGAACAGCCCAACCCAACCGGAAGTGTTGAGAGAACAGCTGCGGTCATCGTAGTATCCAGTAATGTGCTGGCGATACCGCCATGGACGGTGGCAAAGGGATTATAGTGATATTCCGCCGGCTGGATTTTAAAAACAGCACAACCGGTGTCGACGTCAACGATTTTGTAACCTACCAGTTTGGCGACGGGTGGCGGTTCTATCCGGCCATCTCTTAAGGCGCGCAAGTAATCAATACCGCTGATGGATTCCGTATCTCTGGCACTAATTTTAGGATCCTCCCAGGTCACAGTGTGGGTGCGTTCGGTGGCGTTTTTCCCCTTTCTTGACATATTATCCAATGACCTCCCGGGCTTTCATTTGGGTTCAAGCAAGCCGCATCGATTTTCTTGAACCAATTATTTTGTTGAGGCTTTTCTCGAATATATCCCCACGACATTGGGAATCGGCCAGGCAAAGGTATTATCATCATTTTCCGTGAAATTTGTCTCAAAGCTTCCTGTGAACTCGAATTCTTGATTATCAGCCCTGATATATAACTGGGCTTCCGGTCCCCCCTCGACATACATGGCCCTTGAAATATCCAGCGGAAGCATCTGAAGTATGTTGATGAGATCATGGGTGCTGTACGGTGATCGAACGTGGATGAACAATACTTTTCCCCGGTGATCAATCCCGATAGCAGCCGTACTCCACTTTTTGGGCTGCTGGGTCCACACGTTTTTTTCCCGGCATGAAATCATGCGAATACTCTGAACAAGAGTTCCATACCTATTCTTCCAGACCTGAAAATCTTCACATTGACGATCAATAATTTTTACCGGCGGGACATCCTGCCGCTGTCTATCAAACGCAAGTATGGCCATATCTTTGGAAAGCCTTGAATTGTTTGTATGCGTTTTTGTACGCATCAAAGACACGCTGGTTTTATAGTCCGTTTGATACATGCTGGCGTTTATGGCGGCCACCAACCCGTTTCGGTGACACCATTGTTTTGCCGTTAGGGTGCTTCCCTTATCAGAAGCCGATGCATTGAACAACTTTAATTCAAACCGTTCTGGATCGATCCGCAAAACCCGTACCAATGAATTCCCTACTTCCGAGGGCTGGGGTGAGACAAATATACCCAGCCCCAGTCCTTCCTGAAGTTTTTGCCAATTTATACCTGACGAGTTTTTATGATCATTCTGTTTTTGTCCGGCTTCGATAGGGGTCATCGTAACCCCAATAAGGATAAAAGATATGATCGTTTTAGCGATGCGCTTCATTTTGCTTCAGATAAATCGTACGCCAATCAGCGGTCACTTCAGGGTTTGCAACAGCGCCGGCCGTTACGAAGCGGCCGCTGTACCGGAAGACTTCGAGCAAGCCATATTTTAAATGATATATCAAGGATAACAGATGGTGCAAGAGCAATTACAACAAATATTCTCCGCGTTGCCACGGTGCCAATAATGCTTATTATGTATATTCAACTGGTAAATTAACTTTCCGTCGCGCAAATCTTTCAGGCGCGGCAAGGACAATGTGATGTGTGATGGTTCATCACTGCTGGAATTACTAAAAGCTAAATCAGCTAAACGCTGATCATATGATATCAAAATGAACCGCAGAAAATTTATTCAGAAACTGCTTGAAGGGCTTAAAACCATGGCGCTGGTTAGTATCATACCACCCTCAACGCTGGCGGCAATTTCCGACCAGGTAAAAGAGGAGAAATTACATTATCAACCCCTGAACGGTCGCAGCCTCAAGGATCTCGCTCTGAGGAAAATCCATCACGGCGGCAATGGCCGCTATGTAAATCCTGTCGGGATACCGCGTCACGGTCGGTTGTGGCAGGTGATGTCCTGGAAAGTATTTCATCAGAATAAGTTTAAGCAATACTTCGATGGAGAACAATTGTATCCCGTCTCAATAGACTGGGAGCCAATTCGCCAACACAGCCAGGTATCAATCACGTTTATAAAACATGCCAGCGTGATGATTAAAGATGTCGACCGCTACATCCTCGTCGATCCGGTATTTTCCGAAATTTTTCGGTTTATCAAGGATTTTACCCCGTTGGATTTCAATCTCGAGCAAATGCCGAAACCCCATCAGGTTCTCATCACCCATGGCCACTATGACCACCTGGATAAACCCTCCTTGAACTTTTTGGCTAAGGATACACATTTTATCAGCCCATTGGGTTATAACAAGATATTCAGGGATCTGGACGTGACAAATCGGACCCAACTGGACTGGTATGATACCTTTCAGAACGGCAAACAGGAAATCACGCTTTTACCGTGCAATCACTGGACCATGCGAAATCCGTTCATCGGACCCAATCGATCATTATGGGGTTCATACCTGTTAAAAACGACCGGAGGATTTACGATCTACATCTCAGGTGACACGGCTTACTTCGATGGTTTTCGAGAGCTTGGGGAAGCGTATAACATCGATCTGGCCATCTTCAATGTAGGGGCTTATGAGCCGCGGTGGTTCATGGCACCCAGTCATATTAATCCCCACGAAACCGTTCAGGCATTCAAGGAACTCAAAGCGAAGAAGCTTTTAGTCGTACACTGGGGCACTTTTCGCTTAGGGGACGAACCGGTATATTTTCCGCCGATGCAAATCCGGCAAGAGTTAAAACAGGAAGGATTGCTGGACCGGTTAGTGGAGCTCAAGCACGGTGAGAGTTATTTTCCGGCCTAACAACTGGTAAAAAAAGACCCCGTTCGATAAAAATGCAAAGGGGTCTTTATTATATTTAAATGAGGGGTCGGGGAGTTTTTTGACCCTGTGCCTCCAGTCTTTGTTTTTCTAAGCAATTTGGCAGCAGGGGATACTTGCCCCCTCCGCATTCCA
>CP070652.1:4000845-4007087 GCA_020354645.1 Deltaproteobacteria bacterium | reverse complement strand
GCTCGGTGTAAAAAGATCCCCATGGCTGCCTCCGGAGGTCATAACCATCTGCCACCCGATATCGGGTGGCAGATGGTTATGACCTCCGGAGGCAGCCATGGGGATCTTTTTACACCGAGCTTTCAATCCTGAAAACATAGCAACTTTCAGATCGCTCTTAGTATTTTGGCTGTGATTTTCCGCTCCAGGCCCGATAATCCTGCATGAGGTTCTCCATTCTGGTCATGGTCGCTTTGCCTGGCAGCCCCTTTTTTTCCAAATCTGAAACCATATTATCTTTTAGCCCGGCAACCTTTGCCTTGAATTTATCAAGTTCAGTTTTATCAAGCTCGATGATTTCCACCCCTTTGGACTGAAAGTATGGAAAAGTGAATGCGTCTGTGTTTTGATAATGAAATCCTGATAGATTCATTGCCTGTTGGCTTGCCCGCATTACTGCATCCTGGAGGTCTTTGGGTAATCGGTTCCAGGTTTTGAGGTTCATTGCTTCCATCAAGTGATAGGAAAAAAAGTCGATCTTCAAACAATATTTAGATACCTCCTCTAACTTGAATGATCTGCCTGCACCCACGGGAAAAACGATACCGTCTACCACCCCTCTTTGCATCGCCAAATACATATCCGTATGTTTCAAACTCACTGGCACGGCACCATACAGTTTAAGCGCTTCATCGGCGATGCCGCCGCATCGCAATCTTAATCCCTTCATATCCTCCAATTTGGTGACCTTTTTATCCTTCAGCAATATCTGAAAGTTTGGATCACCAATCATGAAAAGCAGTTTTAAGCCCTTCTCTTCCAGGCTTGGACCCCAAATGTCATTCATCTGGTTCAATACCCAGGTGGCTTCTGTGCCATCATTGAATAAAAAAGGCAGCGTTGAAAGTTGTACCAAGGGAAGGGCGCCGGGGTGAGCCACGATATGGATGTTGGTAATGTCACATACGCCTGCCCTTACTTTTTCGTATTTTTCGAATGATCCGGCCAACATACCGGCAGGATAATAGGTGACATGAATACGTCCCTTCGATTCTCTGCCGATAGCCCGCGCAAATTCGACCATTACATTGTTCATATCATGCAGGACCGGCCAGTGAGACGCGAGCTTGAGTTCGATGGGTTTGTCCGCGGAATGAGCCGGCAGCGGTGCCGATAACAATGCCAACAGAGAGAGACAGATTATACCGAATAGTAAAAATTTTTTCATTGCCCTTTCTCCTTTACAATTACAAATGGGTTGGCACCAAACAAGCGAGTATAATCCCCTGTTTTTCTGGTGCATGTCAATTTTTTTGTGTTGCGATCTTAACAGCCCATAATGATCCCCCCCTTTCGACCTGCAGCAGGTAATTAAGGATTAAGTGGGTAGCTGCCATATTCATGGGTGGCATTCACCCAGGCTTTAAAATTCTCGTTGGGTGTCTGTGGTAGTATCTGACAGCAGGGGGCCATTATAATGCCCTTGCCGTCATTGATTTTGGATAAAGCATTTTTTACTTCATGGCGTATCTTTTGAACCGGACCGGCAGCAATGATATTACAATCGAGAACGATGCAGGCAGGGATATTAAATTTGTCCACCACGTTTTCTTTGATCCAATCCGGTGAGTGGCATTCATCCAGGTGGACACCTTCTATTCCAGCCTCTTCGATAATTTTTTTAAGATAGGCATAGGCCAAATAGGTTTTCATGTTTCCATGGATGTGCAGCCAAACACCCTGGTCAAATTCTTTTCTAATCACTTTAACCATCTCGCACAGGTAGGGTAGATTGAAACGTTCCCCCAGTTTCGGGTTAATCATCAGCGTTCCGAGGGTGTCAGCGATAAACGTAACACTGTTAGCGCCGGCCTCATATTGTGCGCGAATCCAATCCATCGTCCAATTCGCAGCTATCCTGCACATTTCATCCACCCATGCCGGATCATTGATCATATCATTTAAAAAATCCTCGAAAGGGCGAAAGAGCAACATCGCAGCGGTTGCAGCCAAATATCCCGTGGAGACCAGAGGGGTTTCTTCCCCCACGTTAGCCGCTACATTTTGAATGGTTGTTAAGGCTCCTTTCATGCGAGGATCTGTTTGGCATATAGCCATGCGGGCCAATTTCCTCTGAACCCTTCGCCAGTCATTTTTATTCTTAACTGGTTTTTCGTCAGTGATTCCCACGCTGGTACCGAATTTAAGAGGGATATTAATAGTACCTCCCAGTGCCGTAACACCGAAAGCACTATCCGTGTAAGCAGGCAGGGCAACATCATAGCCAAAATTTTCCAGGCTCCACAAAACTGCCTCTGTACATTTTTCTGAGTCATACCAATCGGCCCCGGTGATATCAGGTAGCCGCCAACCCATAGCGTAGATCATTTGTGACATGGCACGGGGCCATACCGGCATATAATCCGGTGTTTGCATTTTTCGCACCGCATTGAATCTTTGCTTTTTGTTCATCGGGATAATGGCAACTGCTTTAGTTACAAGGGCTTAACAATCAGACGTTTTCCTGAGCAGTAAACAGAAATGATGCGTCACCAGTTGCCGCCAGGGCAGCAATGACCTCCACCAGGACAAAAACACCACCGCAAGCAGCGGACGTTTGCCCGAAATTGCCCCTGGGTCGCTGCAGGCAATCGTAATGTGGCGATTGACAAGCTGCCGTCGACTGCGACAATCCTACTTTAATCATTTGTAGACCATCTTAATTAAATGTTTCAACGCGAGCCAACAAAGGTATAACATTTTTATAGAGCAATACATGTGCCATGCTTTAAAAGTCGTCCAGATAAAGTCGCGGGGCAGATTTGAGAATTAAAATTTTACATTAATCTCAGCACATTATAACTTCAATCGGATCATTACTTCAAAATTGTAGGTGTTAATTTTGGTGTTATTATTTTAGAAAATCGGTTTACAGAAACAAAAAGTTCCACTTAGTTTTTATGCTTGAAACAATTCTTTAAATATGAAAGGAAAATATATTAAGTCTATTCAGATTATGATTCTGGAATATGGACAAAAAGTGAGGAGAGCCAAATGAGCCAACAATTACAAGAGCGGCAGGTGATTCCCTTTTTTAAAATTCAAGGATCGGACCTTTCTTTAATCCCGGAAGAAAAGACACCCACCGAAAAAGTCTGGCTGGAAAAGGAAAAATTAATGATGGCCATATTGGACAGCATCAATGATGGCGTTCTAACGATTGACTTTAGCATGAAAATTACATCTTTTAACCGCGCTGCTGAAAAGATCACGGGCTATTTCGCCCAAGAGGCGATTGGAAAAAACTGTATGGATGTATTTTGCAACGTAGGAGGCGTCAGAAAAGACTGTTTGGAAAAATGCCCTATGAAAAAAACTATGAAATACAAAACACCAATTACTAAAAAACGAACGATATATAATAAAATGGGTGACATTCTTACGGTTTCCGCCAAAACCAACCTTCTACTCGATTTGAAAAACAACCCCATAGGTGGGGTTGAGATTTTTTCCGATATTACCGCTTTTGAAACGCTAAAAGAGAAATGGCAAGGCAAAAAGTACAACCTGGGAGATATTGTTGGTAAAAGTCCTAAAATGAGGGAAATTTATCAACTTATAGAGTCCATTTCAGGCTCCTTGGCCAGTGTGCTCATCCAGGGAGAGACCGGAACCGGCAAGGGTCTTATTGCCAGTGCCATCCACTATCGAAGCCCCAACCACAAAGGACCCTTTGTGCATGTAAATTGTGCGGCGATTCCTGAAACCCTGTTAGAGAGTGAACTTTTCGGACATGTCAAGGGGGCGTTCACCGGGGCCATTGATGATCGCCAGGGGAGATTTGAACAAGCTCACCGAGGTACCCTTTTCCTGGACGAGATTGGAGATCTGAGTCCCGGAATGCAGGCCAAGCTTTTGCGGGTTGTTGAAGAAAAGCAATTTGAGAAGGTCGGTGGTTCGAAGACAATTAAGGTGGATGTCCGGATTATTGCCGCTACCAATAAAAACATGGAGCAAATCGTAAAGGATAACCAATTTCGCAGGGACCTTTTTTTCAGACTTAATATAATTCCGATCAAAATTCCGACATTACGCGAGCGCATGGAGGATATATCTTTATTGGTGGAGCATTTTGTTGAAAAGTTCAACTACAAAATGGAAAAAGAAATCAAAGAAGTCGCACCGGAAGTTTTTGACATCTTCGTAAAATATCCCTGGCCGGGCAATGTCAGGGAATTGGAAAGTGTTTTGGAGTTTGCTTTTATTCAATGCCCTGATAATTATTTGGAGGCTCATTACCTTCCACCGCGGTTTAGATTACTCAATGATAAAGTGACTGACATTTCCCTGAGCGTCCCGGCAGCATTTGAAACCTTCCACTATCCGGATATCAAAACTGCGACATCAAGGTTGAGTGAAAAAGAAAGACTCCTTGAGGCGCTTCAGGACTGCCGGTGGAATAGAGCCAAGGCTGCCCAAGACTTAAATATCAGCCGTACCACATTATGGCGTTTAATGAAAAAGTACCGTTTGGCTTAATGGCTTAACAGACTGCGAGCTATTTCAAAAAACTGCTCTTTAAAATAACCAGACGAGCACCTCAATTTTGAATACAAAGGCCTGATTCCGCTGAGATCAGGGGTCAGGGAAATTTATTGAAGACCCTGCAATAAACTGCAGGGAACCTTCCACCGTTAAGGTATTTTGTCTTATTTTAGATTCGCTCGCTATCCCCGCAGAAAACTGGGGGGAGTCCGCTCGCTGATTCGGTCTGGCGACCAGATGCCGAATCATTGCCGCCTGGGCGCCGAAACGGCAACAGCCTTTCATTTTGCAGCCTGCCAAAAATAACATTCGATGTCCCCCAAAAAGACACAACCGTTTTTGCCTGGCTGAGCGGCAGTTGCCCTTTGCCATTTAACAGCACCGTCGTGTTCATCTGGTCGTGGCGTCAACGACCAGCCCGTGTCCAGCAAGGGATGGCTTGCCTTTTCAGCCATCGGCTCAAAAGGCATCGGCACGCCAGTGCTGAAACCGGTGCACTTGCAACCGGGTGCGGAGCGCCCGGTTTGTATGGCAGGAATAAAATAGTCTGACCCCTGATTTTGATCAACCCGATAATAATTGAAATGAGAAATGATGTCCCGCCGCATCGGCGGGCACTCACAGCCGTTATGGGTTAGATGTTCTTTGAGATCAGCTTCTAATAATTCAGAGGTAATTTTAATTTATCTATCCTTAAAAAAAAGGATTGACAAGCAGGGGAAACTACCCTATATTCCCCAAAAAGAATATGGCAACTGGCTATGAAAGTATTCATTAAAGTTATGAAAGCTATTTCAGACCCGAATCGGGTTAAAATTGTAAAATTGCTGCAACAAAAGATGATGTGTGTCTGTGAGTTGCAAGGCGCTTTGGGAATTTCACAGCCGAGTGTCTCCAAACATCTGAAAGTGCTCGAAGGAGCCGGGCTGGTTGACTATCAGAAAGAAGGACCATGGGTGAATTACTATCTTACGGACGGTCGAAGCAGCCCCTATGCTGCCAACCTCTTGGGGAATATCAAACACTGGCTGGACGATGATCCGGAAATTATTGAATTATCTAAAAAAGTTCCTTTTTTAAACCGCGAAGCGCTATGTAAGAAATAATTTTTTTTGTCTCAATATATAGCCAAATAATTATATGGCTATATGGTATTTTCGAAAGCGCTTGTGTTAAAATCCAACGAATGATTTCTACATAAAAAGGAAATGGGAAAATATCACATGAATCAAGCAATTTCCATGGAAAATAAGGAGAGTACCATGGAAACACCCTCACAACTCGTTCAGGAAGAACAGCCTGAAAGTTTGGTTGACTGGAAAAGTATCTGGAAACCGCTGAGTATTATCGCGGGGGTCTTTCTGGTATTTTTCTGGCTGCCGGTCCATAGCAGCCGATTCACCGGTGCCGTGATGGAATCACTTGCGCTGGCGAAATGGTACGCCCAGGAGCACGTGCTTCTCTGTCTGGTGCCGGCTTTTTTCATCGCCGGAGGGATCTCTGTATTCGTGTCTCAGGCGGCGGTCATGAAGTACCTCGGGACTGGTGCCAGGAAAGTCCTCTCTTATGGTGTTGCCTCTGTATCCGGTTCTATACTGGCAGTTTGCTCCTGCACCGTTCTGCCGCTGTTTGCCGGCATCTGGAAAAGAGGCGCCGGCCTGGGTCCGGCCATCGCTTTTCTGTACTCCGGACCGGCTATCAACGTGCTGGCCATCGTT
>CP070652.1:3990690-4000745 GCA_020354645.1 Deltaproteobacteria bacterium | reverse complement strand
TTCTTCGGAAACACATGGCATTACCCGAGACAAACGCCACCGGAATGATTTCTTGCGCTTTTTCTTCAGTAAAATAAGATGCGTAGCCCAGACGGGTCAATTTGTATCGTCCCACTGTTTTATGAATCCTGGCATATCGGTCGATGTGATCTTTGGACGATACCATCAGCATATTGGCAGATATAACCCCTGCCTGCGGGTGAGACTCAAAGGCAGAAATTAATTCTTCCAAACAGTTGAAATGGACCACTACATCCTGATTCATCAATAAAATGAAATCGCCTTCAGCGTGGTCCAGGGCTTTATTGTTTCCGTCGGCAAATCCGAAGTTTTCAGGGAAATGAAGCACTTTGATGTTGGGTTGTTCACTGTACTTAGCGACTGATGGCGTAGAACCGCCATTATCCACCATTATTATTTCGTACTTGTTTCTGGCCAGAGATTGGTTCTCCAGCGACTGGATACAATTTTGTATCCAGGTTTCACCGTGATAAAAAAGAACAACTACGGATAATTGTATTTTTTGTGTAGACATTTTAGGTTGGTTCGTGAATGAAGCAAAGGCTTAGAATTATTACGTACGAGTCTGTGGCGATAATTATTCTTTCCATGCTGAAAGGTCTTTATTGATTAATTTTTCCAGCCGGCAGATGTCATCGTAAAATCTTTCCCGCAGTATTTGAGCAGTTGTCGGATTGATTGGCGACGGTGGTTTCCTGCCGATATTTCTAAGCAAATGGGGAATCTTTTTAACAAGGTTTTTAGAAATTACAAATTGAAACGTTTTTAAAAACAGGCCGGTGTCTTCCCAAAACCGTGGGATGCGCAGGATACCGCCGGCTGGATTGTGAACTTTGATCATGGGGACAAGAGTGTCATCCACATCCAAAAACTTGTATACTTTCTGGGCCACTGCCACAGCATCATTGGCTAATTCTTCAAACAGTAATATGAGGACATTATTTCTACCAAACGTATCAAGGTATCGTTTAACCTGTGGGTAATAGAGCCCGCGACGGTAGTAATAGTAATTGGCATGCCATCCGTAACATTTTTTTTTAAACTCAGGATTGCTGTGCCGACCGGCCTCAGCTGCTAAAGCGAGTTCGAAACTCTTTATGGTCTCCCCTTCTTTGCGGACCTGGTGGTTGTACAGGGAATAACTCATAGTTACAGGATCTCTGAGAACGATAAGGATTTTTATGGTTCCCAGGCCTTCCTTTATGCGCCGTGGAGCCGCCTCATCGAAAAGATAGCTGGTCGAAGCTTCACCGACTGCGGATTGATTCTGTGCTTTGGCGAAAACCCTGTCATAGTATTGAGGTTTTTTAACCTTATGCAATGGGCCATATTGATCTCCGCAAAAAAAGGAGAGCTCTTTCCATTGTGGCATAAAAATATCCGGGTGCTGACGCAAATATTCATACAAGGAAGTGGTGCCAGATTTAGCAGCACCAACAATCAGAAAGTTCGGTATCATTATATGATTAAAATCTCCTTCTTTTCTGAAGATCGTCAACAGTTCTGTGAAGCGTGCGGTCCGAAGTATTGGCTGAAGGGGTTATCGCCACCATGTTTTAACGATTATTCTGGCAAAGTGGAAACCGTAAACGAAATCTTTTCCTTTTTTACTTTTTCCATATTGCCGCTTCATGATTGATATCGGAACTTCACCGATATGAAGACCTTTTTTTATGGCCTCGATAATAAGTTCGCTGGTGTGGTATTGATCTTCGTATAAATCGATGTCCATTATTTTATCCATCTTAAAGGCTCTGAAACCGCTGGATGGGTCGGTTATTTTCTTGCCTAACAATGAACTGATTATTGCACCGAAGACATAAACGCCCATGGCTCGAAGGGGATTGTCTTTTTCTCTGTTTCCCATAACACGCGACCCGATAACCACATCGTATTGATTATGCAAAATGGGTGTAACGAGTTTTTCGATCTCTTCGGGTTGATGCTGACCATCGGCATCCATGGTTACACAAATATTCCCACCCGCTCTTTTTAAAATATCATATCCGAGCCGAAGCGCCGCCCCTCCCCCGCGGTTGATCATATTTGAGATAACGGTATGTCGATGTTCTTGAACTATTTGTCTGGTCTGGTCATCACTACCGTCATCAATTACCAATACGCCCACATCAAGTCCATCGATCTTACCTGGTATCTTCGGAAGAAGATATCTTAAATTATCGGCTTCGTTATAGGCGGGAATAACAACCATGATTGGTTTTATCTTCTCCGGCATTATTTCCAAACTGGCCAATCCGAGTTTTCTTACCAAATGATCGAATTGGAGACGAAAATTTTCTACCTTAGACGCTGTATAAAGTGAAAAGGACAATAAAATAATGTTGGAAGCGATGAGCAAGGCGAGAATTCTGCCATACTGATATTTTTGAAGGGATAGTAAGTCACGTAAAAAATTGGCAAAATTTGGATTAATCGTAATCGCAATAAGCGAAAGGTTGAAAATTGAAAAAAAGATAAAATTCAATTTTTTCCACTTTGGACCGCGGTAAATTAGAAAGGTAGTAATTAAGCCAACGATACCTATTATAAGTCCGACAACACGTAGACCTGACATTTTTGAATCCTCACAGAGTAAATTAAAAAAGATTTCCGCATTCAAAAATTGTTAGTCATTAAAACCGAATGCAATTTGGTATCAATCCATTAGGCCCATTTAACCTTGCGGAAGATCTGTTCATTCTGAATTCTTCCTTTGTGCGCCATTACGAAATCTATCATCCGTGAAAGTGTATCTTCAGTTAAATAGTGCGGTTCCAGGCCCAATTCGAGCAGGCCGGTATGCGTTGGATTGTAATAATGTTCTTCGGCTTCAATTCGTGGATTTTCGACATGCTCGATTTGCACACGTAAACCCATAGAATTTCCCACAGCCCGCACTTTTTTAGCAAGCGCGTTGACACTGAAGGTTTCCGTAAATTGGTTAAATATTCTAAGTTCTCCCTTTTCGGCCGGGTTTTCCAATGACAGCCGAACGCAGTTTAAGGTGTCCCTTATATTCAGATAACCGCGGGTTTGGCCACCTTTTCCATATACCGTAAGCGGATAGCCTGCTACTGCTTGAACCACAAATCGGTTCAACACGGTGCCGAAAATTTCGTCATAATTAAAAAAAGGCAGCAAGCGATTATTTTGATCGGTTTCGTCGGTAAACAGTCCGTAAACCGGCCCTTGCATCAGGTCCGTCACCCGCAGACCCCAGGTGCGCACATAAAACCACAACAGGTCCGTATCCATGATCTTGGTCGTATGATACAAGCTGCCGGCCTGCCGGGGATACAGGAATTTGTGGCGTCTTCCTTTGTGTTCGACTTCCAACCACCCCTCTTCGATATCGATTTTCGGTGTGCCGTATTCGCCCATGGTTCCAAGCTTTACACTATGGGCTTGGGGACAATATTCTCGAACCGCAAAAATTACATTGGCAGTTACGGTTAGGTTGTTCTGCAGCGTGAGAGAAGCTGCTCGCCGGTTGAGCATGGAGTATGGTGCTGAGGGCTGTTCGGCGTAATGTACGATGGCATCAGGTGTAAAACTCCGAAAAACCTCTTTAACAAATTCCCACTCAGTTAGTTCCCCAATAAAAACCGGCATTTGGTATCCTGAGATGCTTTCCCAGATGGTACATCGTTGATGAAGATTTGGCACTTCAAATAATGGGTCGACGTTTACTTCACGACACAGTCTTCTGCGCAGGTAATTATCCACTACGGCCACTTCATGGCCTTTGGTTGTAAGATGCATGGCGGTTGGCCAGCCCAAATAACCATCTCCACCTAAGATCAAGATGCGCATTTATGACGTCCTCATATTATAGTGAATCTTCATATTATATTCCGATGGCCCTCACGGTTTTACCGGCCCTTGCGAATGGTTCTCATCTGAATGTTTTTGCTTTCCGGTATCCACACGGAGGAGGTTTTTTTCCTTAAGGAATTTTGCCAATTGTTTCTTTGATAGAGGAACCACATTTGCTGAGTTATAAGAACTTGCGATGTTTTTCGAACGTATATCCGGGAAATCATAAGTGATATTACGATAAATATCTGTAAAGGCCGGCAGCACAACGAAGTATTTCGAAAGCTCCCAGGATCTTCTGGTTTCTTCAAGGTTCAGCAGCTCCTCATACATCTTCTCACCGGGTTTATGGCCGATGATTTTCATTTGGATGTTTTTTGGATCGTGATCGTATGCTGGTGCCAGCTCTTGGATCATGACTTCGGCCAAGTCCTGGATCCGAATCGCAGGCATTTTGGTGACAAATACTTCTCCACCGCAGGATAGAAAACCCGAATCCACGACCAACTGCACGGCTTCTTCAATACTCATGATAAATCGCGTCATTTCCGGATCGGTAACGGTAACCGGTCCCCCCCGGCGAATCTGGCCATGAAAGATAGGAATCACAGATCCTCTTGATCCAAGCACATTGCCAAATCGGGTGGATGTGAAAATTGGCCCTTCTGTGCGCAGGTTGCTATTTGCGGCCGTCATTAATCGCTCTCCCATCAGCTTAGAGGTGCCCATTACATTGGTGGGGTTTACGGCTTTGTCTGAACTGGTGAAAATAACCCGTTCAACCTTATTCTCGCTTGCGGCATATATGATATTTTGAACACCGAGGATATTGGTCTGTACAGCTTCAAAAGGAGAACGCTCACACAGGATAACATGTTTGAAAGCAGCGGCATGGAATACCACATCTATCCCTTTCATTTTGTCGCATAATCTGTCTCTATCCCGCACATCGGCGAGAAAAAAAGACGCATCTGCGTGCTCGCTAAATTTTTGCTCGAGAAAAAACAACTCGCTTTCGTTGTTATCCAGAGCAATAAGCTCATTAACTTGATGTTTTTCTAATAGCTGCCGGACCAACTCCCGTCCTACGGTACCGCAGGCGCCGGTGACAAGGACACGTTTATCAGACAAATTCAAATTAATTTCCTCCTTCAGCAAAACGCGTGGAAAATCCGGGGTAGCACAATGGGTGCGTTTTGTATGTTACCCATTTTAAATATTCAAAGGATTTGGGGATCGGATTTTGTCGCGCACGTTGGTCAACCTATTTCACATTCAAGCTAAAATCTTGCAAATATTTTAATTTAATGAGAACTTAACCTTTATTTAAACTTGGGTTAAGCGGTTCACGGTTCACGGTTCAAGGTTGAACAATGCCAATCTGCCGAGGTACAAGAGGTTATAGAGAAACCAGCGATGCTAGTCGCTTCACCCATGGGGTGATTGTTGCCGCTGTTAAAAAGCAGACAGCCAAAAACGGTGGTTTATGCCTTTATAACACTGAACGCTGAACGGGAAACCCGGAACCGCTCAATTTAGGTTAAAGATAACCCGTCTTACGGTGGATTTGGTTTTTAATATCTGATTTCTCTGTGTTATTCTGTGCTAATCCGTGGTAAATAATACCGATGGCTGAGCCAAACAACAAAAAACCTTCAGGGGGGCTGATTCCCAAGCGGAATGCGGGATGGCTTTTATTTCTTGTCTTTGTTTCGGGATGGATGTTTTTTTTGGGTGTCCTGGTGGGGCGGGGGACCGCACCGGTGCGGTTTGATATCGATAAGCTGCAAAAAAAGTTGGCCGCCCTTAAAGAAGCCGACATAAAGGAGCAACTCAGCCGTGTCAAGATTGACTCAGAAACGACCAAGATGCAAAAGGATTTCGGCTTTTATGAAGCCTTGAAGGATACCAAAGGTGAGGGTGGAAAGTATACCAGCCGGAAATCCGACACACCATCATCGCAAAAGGTGCCATCCTCCGAAAAGGCAGGATCTGAGACCAAAAAGAAAAGCAGCCATTCAAACATTCACCAAACCAAAACTGTCCCAAAAGCTAAAATTGAGGATGGAATCGAGAGCGGGGAAGCGGAAAAAACACTGACCATCCAGGCAGCCTCCTTCAAAGACCCGAAGGATGCCGAACAGATGGTGGCAAAACTCAAAAAAAAAGGCTATCCGGCCTATAAAATTATCGGAATCGTTCCTAAAAAGGGTGTCTGGTATCGGGTAAGGATCGGCCATTATGGAAACAGTGATGAAGCTGCCGCTACTTTGAAAAGATTGGAAAAGGATGGGTTTAAGCCCTACCTTATCACGCAATAAGATGCGTCCGTTCCAGGTTCAAGGTTCAACGTTCTGAGTTTTTGATCTTTTGCTGTTCTTTCAGCTTTGAGCTATATTTTGTAAACCCTGAACCCTGAACCCTGAACCCACCGAAAGGAGTAAACCGTGAAGATAACCAAGGAAGAAGTAATGTATGTTGCTGATCTTGCACGCCTTGACCTGGACGAAGCTTCAATCGATAAATTTGCCGAACAGATTGGCACCATACTGGCGTATATGGATAAATTGAGAAATGTCGATACGAAGGGTGTAAAACCTACCTCTCATGCCATCACCCTTAACAATGCATTTCGAGAGGACGATCAAAGAGACCACCTGGATACTGAGACTGCCACGGCAAATGCTCCCGAGACGGAGGCGGGGAGTTTTGTGGTGCCCAAGGTTGTCGGCTAAGTTTCCGCTTGAAAACGGCCATTTTCAGAAATCTCTGTGTCAATCGGCGGGATTTGTTTGTGCAGGGTGAATAAGAATCAATAACTTTAATTTTGCCCTTACTTTGATGTAACTATGACGGAGTGAAGATTTATGCAACTGTATGAACTGACCATACATGAAGCCCATGAGCGGTTGAAGAATAAAGAGGTTTCGTCCGAGGAGTTGACCCGCTCAGTTTTAGATCGTATCGATTCCGTCGAGGAAAAACTGGGTGCCTATATAACTGTAGCTGCTGATACGGCCTTGGCGCAGGCCAAACAGGCGGACAGATCAGTTTCGAAGGGCCGCTGTGCACTTCTCACCGGGATTCCGCTGGCAATCAAAGACCTCATCTGTACCGAAGGGATTCGCACAACATGTGCATCCCGGATTCTAGAAAATTTTATTCCACCGTATGATGCCACCGTCATCAAAAAGCTGAAAGAGGCCGGTGCCGTATTTATCGGCAAATCCAATATGGATGAATTCGCTATGGGTTCTTCAACGGAGAATTCGGGTTTAAAACTGACCCGCAACCCCTGGGATTTAGATCGAATTCCGGGCGGATCTAGTGGCGGTTCAGCCGTGGCAGTTGCTGCCGGTATGTGCATTGGTGCTTTGGGCTCCGATACGGGTGGATCCATCCGTCAGCCGGCATCTCATTGCGGGGTTGTTGGGATGAAACCTACTTACGGACGGGTATCCCGTTTTGGGTTGGTGGCCTTTGCTTCTTCTCTTGACCAAATCGGCCCGCTGGCCAAGGATGTTACGGATTGCGCGATGCTTATGAATGTGATCGCAGGGTATGATCCCTGCGATTCCACCTCCGTACCCAAAGACGTGCCGGATTATACTTTGGCGCTTAAAAAAGGTTTGCAAGATACGGTGGTCGGAATACCTGTCGAATAGCACGCCGCGGATGGGCTGGACCCTGAGGTTTACGGGGCTGTTAAACAAGCCGTCAATGTCATAGAAGAGCTGGGGGCCAGGTGTGTTGAAATCTCACTGCCATATACGGACTATGTGGTTGCAGCCTATTACATTATTGCACCTTCGGAAGCCAGTTCCAATCTCGCCCGCTATGACGGCGTGAAATACGGTTATCGAAATAAAGATAATAAAGAGCTGTGGGAGATGTACCGCAGCACCCGGTCATACGGGTTCGGCCCCGAGGTTCAGCGGCGTATTATTATCGGTACTTATTGCCTGTCGGCCGGTTACTATGATGCCTATTACGGGAAAGCTTCCCAGGTGCGCACATTGATTAGGGAAGATTTTAAAAAAGCATTTGAAACCTGCGATGTGATTCTTGCCCCGGTGGCGCCCACCCCGGCCTTTAAGATCGGTGAAAAAGTCGACGACCCGCTGACCATGTATTTATCGGATATCTTTACCATATCCGCTAATCTTGCGGGCATTCCGGGAATGTCTGTTCCCTGCGGGTTCTCGGAAAAAGGGCTTCCCATCGGCATCCAGATTCTGGCAAAGCATTTTGAGGAAGAGAAACTACTCACAGTGGCCTACAATTACGAACAGGCTACGAATTTTCACAAAAGAAAACCGGAATTGTAAGGCTTGCTCAGTGAAATATGTTTTCCCAGAGGAATTTTCCGTTAGTGGCCCCACCTATAAAGACGGGGGATATATATAGCAAGTATTTCATTCGTTAAATGAAAAAACAAGCCATTATTTTGCAGCGGGCACCAAACAGCTGACAACGGACAAAAAAGGATGCAAGTATGACCACGGTTCAGCCGGAAGGCGAAGATTTAAGAAAAGCAGCAAGGTGGATTGCTGAGGAGCGAAAGTACAATCCAGCCAGAAAATTATCCGAATTGATCGAAGAAGCCTGCCTTAAATTTGATTTGTCTCCCTTATGTGCCGAGTTTTTGATGAGGGCGCTGAGGAAGGAAAATGCATAATTTGAAGTTGTTTAGAAGTGCCAATCGAGTTTGTGAATCGACCGATTGAGGATAGTGTTTAGTATTTGGTGTTTTGTGTTTGGTGGTGGAGGGCATATGGCATTTCTTCGCTTTGAGGATCTTAAAGTATTTCAACTTGCCGAGAAACTGGCTGATGAGAGCTGGAACACTTTGATTACATGGAATTATTTTGAAAAAGACACAGTTGGTAAGCAGTTGATTGGAGCCGCTTATAGCATCGGGGCCAATATTGCAGAAGGAGCAGGAAGAGGAACCCCAAAAGATAACCGCCGCTTTGTAAGAATTGCGCGCGGTTCATTCAACGAAACAAAAGTTTGGCTGCGCAGGGCGTATAAAAGAAATTTAATTAATGATACCCAGGTGGAAAGTTTTAAAATACTTATTTTAAAATACTTATTGATGAAATAGGACCTTCATTAAATGCCTATTTGAAATCGATCGGAGGTAGGGTGAATTAAAATCCGATACCCAATTTAACTGCCGAAAACAAAACACTAAACACGAATCATGTCCCACATAAAAATCCTGCCGGAGATAATATCCAACAAAATCGCCGCCGGTGAGGTGGTCGAGCGGCCGGCGTCGGTTGTCAAGGAACTGGTGGAAAATGCGCTGGATGCCGAAAGCACTCGGATCATCGTCGAAGTAGAAAAGGGGGGGCGCTCTCTGATCCGGGTTGCCGACAACGGTATGGGGATGGGCCGCGATGATGCATTGCTTGCCCTGGAGCGATACGCGACCAGCAAAATTTTCAAAGACCGGGATCTGTATAACATTCATACGTTGGGCTTCAGGGGAGAGGCGCTTCCGAGTATCGCCGCTGTTTCCAAATTTACCCTTGTCAGCCGTGATGAAAGTTCTCCGGCCGGAACCGAAATACGGGTTGAAGGAGGCAAAATCCGAAAAGTATCCGAGGTCGGGGCGCCCCGGGGCACGATGATGAGCGTTGCCCAACTTTTCTACAATACTCCGGCCAGGCGTAAATTTTTAAAAACAATCAATACCGAGATGGGTCACGTCGTCGATATAGTTTCCAACATGGCACTGGCTCGGCCCGAGGTTCAATTCAAACTCCTGCACAATTCAAAAACAGTGAAAAACTGGCCGCTGGTTTCCAATCCCGCTGACAGGGTCGCAGACCTGCTCGGTCGCGAAGCAAAGACACAGCTGCACCCCGTCGAGTTTGAAACCGCCGGGGTGATGATCAGCGGCTGGATTTCATCTCCCCGCTTCACCCGCAAAACTTCCCGGGGGATCTACATTTATGTCAATGGTCGATTCGTGCGGGACAAAATTATCCAGCATGCCCTGTTTGAGGGATATGCCCAACGGCTGGTAAAAGGCCAGTTTCCGGTGGCTGTCCTTTTCATTTCCGTCCCTTATGATCAGGTGGATGTCAATGTCCATCCCACAAAAAGCGAAGTGCGGTTTGCCGAACATCGAAACGTGCATGATTCTGTCAAAAGGATTGTAACCCAGACGCTTTACCGTATTGATCGGCCGCAATGGACAAGCGGAT
>CP070652.1:3984415-3990590 GCA_020354645.1 Deltaproteobacteria bacterium | reverse complement strand
TGACAGAATTCCGCTTTAAACGGGCTAAACCGGCTTAACTGGCCAACCGGCTAACCTAAAATTGCGCCTTGCTAAACAATATCGATTATCAATCCACATTCGGCCGCGGATAGAGTCCGGCCGCTTCTACGATTTCAGGCACCTTTTCCTCCCACTCGATAGCCATTATATGAAAGCCCCGAACACCTTCCACCTCTTTGAGACGCTCAATTGATTCAATACAGATCTTGATCCCTTCTTCGGGTTGCTTTTCCTTGGGGGTGTCTGCCATCCGTTTCACCACTTCCTCCGGTACATCCATGCCCGGCACCCGATTTTTCATGTAGCGCGCCATGCCGGCGGATTTAAAAGGGGTTAAACCGGCCAGAATATTGACTTTCTCGTGGAGTCCCCGGTCACCGGCCATTTTCATCCAGAGTTCGAACTTGTCGAGGTTGTAGATACACTGGGTCTGGATGAACTCGACGCCGGCAGCCACTTTTTTGGCCAGACGCGGAACGCGGATTTCAAACGGATCGGCAAAGGGATTGGCGGCCGCCCCCACAAACATCTGCGGCGGACGTTCGATATCATCACCGCCGAGAAATTTTCCTTCGTCCCGCATGTGTCTGACGGTTTGAATCAATTGCATGGAGTCAATATCATGAACATTCTGTCCCTGGGGGCAGTCGCCGAAGCTCTGATGGTCTCCGGAAAGACAGAGGATATTATGAATATCAAAAGAGGCCGCCCCGAGAATATCGCTTTGCAGGGCAATCCTGTTGCGGTCCCGGGTTACCATCTGCAATACCGGCTCAAGCCCCATGAGTTTAAGACGGATACAGGCAGCCAAACTGCACAAACGGGTCACCGAGGTCTGATTGTCGGTGATATTGATTGCATCCACATGATCTTTGATCAGATTGGCCTTCTTATTAATAACCTCCGGGTCGCTTCCCCGCGGTGGCCCGCACTCGGATGTGACGGCGAGGTGACCGGCGGCAAGAATCTTTTCCAGTTTACTCGGTGTATTAACCTTCATTCCTGCACATCCTCCCTGACAACTTTTCGAGGTCCTCCTGACCTTTCGGTGGACCAGTCTTTTATGGGATAAATTTTTTCATAATCATCAAGTCTGTCGAGAGCCTTGAGGCGTTCAATAATCAATTGCCAACCACAATCAAGCTCCTTGTGAATTTCACAATGTCCTTCGGTGGAACCGCCACACGGTCCGTTTAAAATTCGCTTGGCACATCGTGAGATCGGACAGATGCCCCCGGTACGCGCTAAAATACACTGTCCGCAGCCCTGGCACCTTTCGGTCCAGAGGCCCCGCTTTTCAGTCACGCCCATAAAACAAGTATTCACTCCGGGATAGATCGGGGTAGAATGGTATTTTTCGGCCATGAACTGCACGCCGACCCCGCAGGCTAAAGAAACAACAGCGTCATACTGATCGATCACTTCACGAATCTCTTCAAGATATTCGTGATCACACTGGCGCTCCAGCGTTACTTCATCAATGTTGGTCTCTTTGCCTTCCTTCATGAAATACATCCGAAGCGCAGAAGCCAAAATTCCAACTTCTTTTTTGCCCCCCGCCTCACAGACCGTGACACATTCGTTACAACCCAGTATAAGAATGTTGTGCTTATCTTTGACTTCCTCAATGATCTCCTCAATCGGTTTTTTATCGGCAACAATCATGCGGTCCGCCCCCTCTTTTTAGCCAAAGGATCTTGTCGTGATATGTAATGGTTTTTCGCATACGCGCTGTGCCTTAAATTCGAAATCCGAATACCGAAATTCGAAACAAATCCGAATATCGAATGAACAAAAATTCAAAACAAAAAGTATTTTGTTTGTTACTCAATAATTATGTCCTTGGCAGTGTTTAGATAGTTTGAAAATTCGTATTTTGAATTTGTTTCGGATTTCGTGCTTCGTGCTTCGAAATTCCAGTTTACCTAGCTGGGATTTTAAATAAATGGTTTTTCATCATTTTACACATAGTAATAACCGTAAATTTCACATAGCAATAACTGTAAACAGGCCTCATGCTGCCGTTTCTTTGGCCCTTTTAATCGGATTGGGACCTAATTCGAGGATTTTTTCAACCATCTCCGCTGCGATCCGGGCAAAACGGGGACCCTCTGCTGAAGAAAGATTGTACATCTGGACCCTTTCCCCACCTATACCGATTGTTTCCAGAATTTTTTGGGTCTGTTCCACCCGCTTACGGGCCCTGAGATTGCCGCTGTTATAGTGACAGTCTCCTTCCAGACATCCGACGACGCAAACACCGTCGGCTCCCTTTTCAAATGAACGCAGGATGTGGAGGACGTCCACCTTCCCGGTACACGGCACCCGTACAATCCTGATGTTTGTCGGGTATTTCAATCGCATGGACCCTGCCAGGTCCGCAGCGCTGTAACCTCAAGAATAGCAACAGAACGAAACAATGATCGGATCAAAATCCCCGCTCATAAGACTCCTTCCAGCAAAGCCTCCACCTTGCACATGATTTGATCATCTTCATACCAGTTCAGCTCGATAGCCTTGGCCGGACACTCGGCCGTGCAAACCCCGCACCCGTGACAAAGAGCCGGGTCAATTTCGCTGACGCCGTCTGCATTGATCTTCGGCACATTGTATGGACACGAGCGCACACAAACCAAACAGGCAGCGCATTTTTCAGCTTCGACCCGGGCAGTTACGGCCGACAAGGTCAGATAAGACCGAGAAAGAAAAGTCGTAGCTCTGGAGGCGGCGGCGTAGGCCTGGGATATCGATTCGGACAGCAGTTTGGGACCATGGGCAGTCCCGCACACAAAGATGCCTTCGGTGGACATATCCACCGGTCGTAGCTTGACATGGGCCTCGTTAAAAAATCCTTCCGGGCTGCGATCCAGTTTGATGATGGAAGCAAGTTCTTCCGTGTCCTGGGCCTGCATTCCGGCGCTAAGGGTCAAAATATCGCAGACCATGCGCACCCGATAGCCCAGGTCATGATTTTGGAAGTTCACTATCACCCCGTTATCCGACGATTCCACCACCGGTGGGTCGTCGGGATCATACCAGACGAAGTATATGCCGAGTTGCCTGGCCTCCGTGTAGTAATCCTCCAAAAGCCCGTAGGTTCTAATATCACGGTGAAGAATACAAATGTCTGCATCCGGTTTAAGCCTTTTTATATGAAGGGCATTCTTGACTGCCGCCTGGCAGCAGACCCTGGAGCAATTGGGGTATTCTTCGTTGCGGGAACCAACACACTGAATCATGACAACGTGGTTGAGATCATCGGCCCCATTGTTTTCCAATCGCTCAGCCAGCTCCATTTGAGTCATTACTTTGGGGTCTTTCCCGTATAAATATTCTTTGGGTTGATATTCGTTGGCACCCGTAGCCAGGATGACCACGCCGTGATCGATCTTCCTTTCATACATTCCGGGACCCACCAAAACTTCGGTTGTAAAGTTACCCTTGAATCCTGAAAAGCCCACAATGAGTGATCTCGTCAGCACCTGAATTTCTGGATGCGAGGTTACCTTTTCAATCAATCCCCTCAGATACACACGCACGTCTGAGCCATCAATGGTTGTGGTGAGATTGTTTGCCAGCCCTCCCAAATTCTCTTCCTTCTCCACCACCACCACTTCGAATCCCTGGTCCGCCAGGCCCAGGGCAGCATTCATCCCTGCAACCCCGCCGCCGACGATGAGGGCCCGTTGTATCACCGGAATTCTTTTTTCACTGAGCTGCTGAAGGGTGGCGGCTCGAGCCACGGCCATCCGGATGAGTTCCTTGGCCTTTTCCGTGGCCACCTCCGGTGTGTCGCCATGCACCCATGAATTCTGATTCCGGATATTAGCCATTTCAAAGAGGTACTTGTTAAGACCGCACGATTTCAGGTTGTCCATAAAAATTCCTTCGTGGGTCTTGGGGCTGCAAGCCGCCACCACCACCCGGTTCAACTGATGCGCTTTTACGGCTTCCTTCATCAGTTCCTGGGAATCCTGGGAACACGTAAAAAGGTTATAGGCGGTGTACACCACAGAGGGAAGGTTGGCGGCATAGGCTGCCACGGCTTCAACGTCCACGACCCCGGCAATGTTGACACCGCAACTGCAGACAAACACCCCAATCCGCGGCGGTTGATCGGTCACATCGATTTCGTCAGGAATTTCCTCTCTTTTGGTGCGGGTACCACGAGCCTCTGCCAGGCGACCGCCGGCCGCGCATGCAGCCGCGCTTGCCTCGGTCACCGAACTGGGGATGTCTTTAGGGCTCTGAAAGACACCACAGGCATAGATGCCGTCCCTCGAGGTTTCGATCGGAGTGAAAGGCTCGGTCACGGCAAAATTGTAATGGTTCAATTTCACACCTAAACGTTCAGCCAGCTTTACGGTCGATTCCGGTATCACAAAACCAAGAGACAAAATCACCATGTCAAATATTTCTTCACGCACCTCTCCGCTTTCTTCCACATAACGTATCCACAAATCTTTTTTTTCGTTTTCTTCTTCAATGGCGTGCACTCGCGTTTTGACAAACCGAACCCCCTCCTGCTCCCTGGCCCGCGAGTAGTACTTTTCATAGTCTTTGCCAAAGGTGCGAATATCCATATTGAAGATAACACAGTCAAGTTCGCCATGAGCATGTTCTTTTGCGACGATTGCCTGTTTGATGGCATACATGCAGCAAACAGAGGAGCAGTAACCATTACCGCAACGGTGAATATCCCTTGAGCCGATGCACTGAAGCCAGGCAATCTTCTTGGGTTCGGCCTGATCCCAGGGCCGCACCAGATGTCCGGTGGTGGGGCCCGATGTGCTGAGTATACGTTCGAACTCAAGACTCGTCAGTACGTTTGGGTTGCGGTTGTGATGGTAAAATTCTTGAAGGCTGGATGGGTCAAAGGGCTTAAAGCCGGGAGTCAGAATAATCGATCCTACCTCCAACTCGACAATTTCATCCTGTTGGTTATGATCGATGGCGTTTGCCGGGCAAATGTCGGCACATATTTTACAGGCACCGGTCTTAAAATGGACGCACATACTCCTGTCAATCGCCGGTGCATTCGGTATGGCCTGGGCGTAAGGAATATAAATCGGTTTGCGGCCAATGAGTCCCTCATTGTATTCGTAAGGTATTTGTTTGAGGGCATGACGGGTGATGCCTTCCAGTTTAATGTGGCCGGTGGGGCAAACAAAAGCACACGCGCCACAGGCAATACAGACATCTGTCTGGACATGAAAGGGTGTGTCCACTTTCATGTCCACCCCGCGTCCGGTCAGGCTGATGGCGTTGTTTCCCATTTTGTCGCAGATGCGCGTACAAAGCCCGCAAAGGATGCAATCGTCAGCTTCTGGCCTGAAACGCGGTTGCTTAATATCATACTTGGCGGCCAGTTCCTGTATGACGGGAACCGTCGGGCAACGGGCAAGTAATAACTCGACAATAAGCTTGCGACCCTGGTGTACTGCCTCGGTATCCGTTTTGACATCCATACCCTCCCATATGGGGTAGTTGCAGGCCGTGACAAAGCGGGTCCGGCGTCCGTCGAAAACTTCGACGACGCACAGGCGACACATGCCGGCCGGTTCCAATGCTTTATGATGGCACAAAGTTGGTATCTCAACACTGTTTTGTTCGGCTATTTCAAGGATGTATTGACCTTCTTCTCCCTGAACTTCTTGGCCGTTGAGTGTAAAAGAGATCATCGCTAGGATTCCTTGTTTGTTTAATTCTGCTAGTCCCACAAATAAGTAATAAAATTCAGCACAAGGTTTGAAAGGTTTTTGTGAGCGCCATTGAGCATTTTGGGATAGAGACGCCAGTTGCGGCAGAGCGTAAAGAATCAAAAGCTGTCTGAGTACCGAGGCCCGCAATGCGGGCCGAGGTCGAGTTCTTTTGATTTAGCCCTGCAAAGCAGGCGTCCCCAAAATGTTCGCAGGCGTGAACAAAAGGCTTTCAAACCGCTGCTAGACTTTTTAACGTTATTCCTGGGACACAATACTATTTATCCCTTCGCTAATACGATCATTATATATTTTTCAGGGCCTTCGAATCCCTCCCATCTATCGAGGGTATCCGAGATATTTTTTTCATGTTCAAGATAGAGGTCGCCGAATTCCCGGTAGTCGGCAAATTTTACTATCTTCAACCCCAGCTCTTGATACATATTCTGGTAGTC
>CP070652.1:3981392-3984315 GCA_020354645.1 Deltaproteobacteria bacterium | reverse complement strand
ATTAATATTATTTCATATATATTTTGTCAATATTTTTTTTTAAGATTATTTAAATTATTTGTTTATTGAGACAAAACAGGCATCAGCGTCATATTGGAGTAGCGACGCTGCTATGATGCTGCACGCTGACGAGGTATTGCCTTGCCGGATATCACGCTATTCACTTTACCTTTATTTTATAAAATCGCTTTTTGCCAGATCGAAGTACGATCATATTCTCTGCATCCAGATCCTGATCGGTTATTAATTGATCAAAGGAACGGATACGCCGGGCATTCAGATAGGCACCGCCCTGCTCAATGAGTCTCCTGGCGTCACTGCTCGAGGCGGTCAGTCCGACCGAATGGAAAAGTTTAAATGCCGGTATGCCTAATTTTAATTCGCTTTTATTAATATAGGAATCGGGTTCTTCGATGTCAATTGCGGACTGATTATCTCCCGGCCTGGGTGAAACAATCTGCAAAGAACCGCTCTGGTGGATGGTGCTTGACGCCAGAACTTGTCGCGGTACTTCACGAACACCAAAGTTGCTGATGCTTTTTAGATACGCCTCTTCAGCCGACTTTTCCCCATGGGCTAAGGCCGTCGTCTCATAGGCCAAGACTGTCTTGGCACTATTCAGATCGGCACCCTGTAGTTCCGCAATTTTTGTTATTTCACTCATCGGTAAAAAGGTAAAAAGCGCCAAAAAGCGTTCCACGTCCCTGTCATCCGTATTGATCCAGTATTGATAATATTCATAGGGAGTAGTAAGATCAGGATCAAGCCATACTGCCCCTTTGGCGGTTTTTCCCATTTTCTCCCCACTGCTTGTCCCGATCAAGGGAAAGGTGATGCCGTAAGCTGATGCCTGTTTGACTCTGCGGATAAGCTCAATGCCGGCAACAATATTTCCCCACTGGTCACTGCCTCCCATCTGCAGCCGGCATCCATAATTATCAAAAAGTTCCAGAAAATCGTATGCCTGCAAAAGCATGTAGTTGAATTCTATGAAACTCAGGCCTTCATCCGATTCAAGGCGTAGTTTATAACTTTCGGCTTTAATCATGCGATTGACCGAAAAATGCCGACCAATATCACGGAGAAATGGAATATATTCCAGTTTTGTCAACCAATCAGCGTTGTTCAGCATCAGTGCTTTTTGATCGCTAAAATCAAGAAACCGTGACAGCTGCTTTTTAATCCCTTGGGCATTTTCTTCGAGCTTTTCCAGAGTCAGCAGCTGCCTCATCTCAGTCTTGCCACTGGGATCACCGACAAGTCCGGTACCACTCCCGACAAGTGCAATTGGACGGTGTCCGTGCCGCTGCATGTATGCCAGCGACATTATCGGTACCAGGCTTCCGATATGCAAACTTGGAGCCGTCGGATCAAATCCGATATAACAAGTAACTTGGCCACTGTTGAAGAGATCTTGCAGCTCTTCAGTATGTGTGGTTTGTTCTATAAACCCGCGCTCACGCAAAATAGCAAGTAAGTTCTCCATCCCGCTTTACTCCAAATTCCGGTTGAGCCCGTTTAGCCCGTTTTGCCAGTTGAACCCGTGAAAGGCCATCAAACCTCTATTCTTTAGCGGGCTTAACCGGCGTAACGGGCCTAAGCGGCTAACCTACTTGTTGGCATATTCCACGGCTCTCGTTTCTCTGATTACCGTAACCCGAATCTGGCCAGGAAAGGTCAACGATTCTTCTATCTTTTTGGCCACGTCTCTGCTCAGCATCGTGGCCTCTTCATCTGAAATCTTATCGCTCTCGACAATAACCCTCAGTTCCCTTCCGGCTTGAATCGCATATGTATTGGCAACGCCTCGAAATGACATGGCTATCTTTTCGAGATCTTCCAAGCGCTTGATATAATTTTCAAGTAATTCCTTACGCGCTCCGGGTCTAGCTCCCGAGAGTCCGTCGGCAGACTGCACAAGCAATGCATAGACAGACTCCGAAGGGACATCTTCATGATGGGCGGCAATAGCATGAACAATTTTGGGAGACTCGTTGTATTTCTTGGCTAGCTTGGATCCAATTACCGCGTGTGGCCCCTCGACTTCATGATCGATGGCTTTTCCGATATCATGCAAAAGCCCCATACGCCTGGCCATTTTTTGGTTGAGTCCTAATTCCGCAGCCATTATTCCGCACAAAAAGCCGACTTCAATCGAATGTTGTAAAACATTTTGGGCGTAACTGGTGCGGAATTTTAACTGTCCTAGATATTTAATGAGTTCGCTGTTTATCCCATGCACTTCCAAATCAAACGCGGCCTGTTCACCTGCTTCTTTAATGGTGAGATCCACCTCCTGTCCTACTTTTTTTACAACGTCTTCAATGCGAGCCGGATGGATTCGCCCATCCGATATTAAGCGCATGAGAGATAACCGGGCAATTTCTCTTCTAACCGGGTTAAATCCCGACAAAATGACCGCTTCCGGCGTATCATCTATAATAAGATCGATGCCGGTGGCGGCTTCAAGGGCCCTGATGTTGCGGCCTTCGCGGCCGATTATGCGCCCTTTCATCTCATCGTTAGGGAGCTGAACAACCGAAACAGTTCTTTCAGTCACATATTCTCCGGCATACCTTTGGATTGCGGTTGCAATGATTTTTTTGGCTTTTTTATCCGCCTCTCCCTTTGTATCATTTTCTATCCGTTTAATAATCTTGGCCGCCTCATATCGAGCTTCGTTCTCCATGGCCCGTATTAATAGCTCTTTGGCCTGCTCGGCGGTTAGACTGGAAATTTTTTCAAGCTGCATTTTTTGTTCTTCGATAAGTTGATTGTATTTCTTTTCATTCTTGTCAATTTGGTCTTCTCTTTTTGCCAGGAATTTTTCCTGTCGAATAATTTCTCGCTCTCTCTGGTCAAATTGTTCTGTTTTACGTTCAATATGTTCCTCTTTTTGGATCAATCGTTTTTCTCTTTTCTT
>CP070652.1:3976013-3981292 GCA_020354645.1 Deltaproteobacteria bacterium | reverse complement strand
AGCATTGTTCCGCAGAAATACTTTGTTCAAAAAATCGGCGGAAATCTTGTAGACGTTTCTGTTATGATTGAAGCCGGAGCCAGCCCGGCAACCTACGAACCGAAATCAAAACAGATGGTGGCGCTGGCCAGGTCAAAAATTTATTTCGCCATCGGAGTCCCCTTTGAGAGCGCATGGCTTAATAAGATTGTCACCGCCAACCCTGAAATGCTCGTGGTTCACACAGACAAAGGCATCGAAAAGATTCCTATGGCAACACCCAATCATTACGGAAAAAAAAATCAACACCCCAAAAAGGAGCATTCTCATGGGATACTCGACCCCCATATCTGGCTTTCTCCCCCGCTTGTTCAAATACAGGCACTTAACATTCTCGAAGCTTTCTTGAAAATCGATCCGGCCCATCAACGTTTCTATGAAGCGAATTACAAAAAATTTATCAAAGAACTTGACGAAATAGATGCACAACTTAAAAGCATCTTCACGGGAAAGGAGGACCTTGAGTTCATGGTTTTTCATCCCGCATGGGGGTATTTCGCGCATGCCTATGGACTGAAACAGGTTCCTGTTGAAATCGAAGGGAAACACCCCAAACCGTCTCAGTTGAAAGAATTGTTCGAGCATGCTAAAGAACGCAGAATTAAAGTGATTTTCGTCCAACCGCAATTTTCAACTAAAAACGCCGAAATCATCGCCAAAGCGATCAGCGGAGAAATTGTTTTTGCAAATCCGCTTGCGGAGGACTGGGGAAATAACTTGCTTCAGCAGGCTAAAAAATTTAAATCGGCTTTAATGTAGAAAACGTAATGAATGATTCCATTATAGAATTGCAAGATCTCAGTTTCGCTTATAACGCCCGGCCGGTCTTCAAAGATGTCAATCTCGAGGTAAAAAATGGGGATTTTATGGCTATGATCGGTCCGAACGGGGGAGGAAAAACCACGCTGCTAAGGCTGATGCTGGGGTTGCTTTCACCCCACAAAGGCAGCATCCGTATTTTTGGCAAGCTGCCCCGGGAAGTGTCTCACCATATCGGTTATGTGCCTCAGGACCTACATATCAACCGGCGATTTCCTGTTTCAGCACTCGATGTGGTCCTCATGGGCAGGCTCAAACCCGGAAGGGGATGGTCTTGGCATTCCCGAAAGGACCGGCTCGTTGCCCATAAAGCTTTAGATAAAATGGAAATGGGGGTTTACTGTGATCGCCGAATCGGAGCGCTATCCGTTGGACAACTGCAAAGGGTTTTTGTCGCCCGGGCGCTGGTTACGGAACCCCAGTTGCTATTCCTTGACGAGCCTACAGCCAGTATAGATACCAAAGGCCAGAGGGAATTTTACAGGATTCTAAAAGAACTTAACCAAACGATCACCATCATCGTGGTTAGCCATGACCTGATGATTCTCTCCAGCTATGTTAAATCCGTTGCCTGCGTCAATCGGAACATTCATTATCATGGCCATGCAGAAGTAACCGGAGAAATGATTGAGACGATGTACCACTGTTCGGTGGAAGAAGTCTGCCCCGTCGAGCTCATGGCCCACGGATTGCCTCATCGGGTTTTGAGGACTCATGAGGATATTTGATATGATCGAAGCACTTCAATTCGAATTTATGCAAAATGCCCTTGTTGCTGGATTGCTGGCCAGCGTAATCTGCGGCATTATGGGAACGTTGGTGGTCGTCAACCGGATTGTTTTTCTTTCCGGAGGCATCGCCCATGCAGCTTACGGTGGCATCGGCCTGGCTTTTTTTTTCGGTTGGCCTTACAAGGTGGGCGCCATTGGATTCTCCCTGCTGTCAGCCATGGTGATGGCCGCGGTGAGTTTAAAGGCCAAACACCGATCTGATACGATCATCGGCGTAATTTGGGCGGTCGGTATGGCGTTGGGAATTATTTTACTCGATTTAACACCGGGTTATAATGTCGATTTGATGAGCTATCTGTTTGGAAGTATCCTCTCCGTGCCGGATTCCGATCTTTGGTTGCTGCTGGCAGCAAGTGTTCTGATTATTATTACAGTAGCATATTTCTACAACGATTATCTGGCCATGTCCTATGATGAAGAATTCGCCCAGATAAGAGGGGTGTCGGTAAAATTCTTATATTTTTTGCTTATCGGCCTGCTGGCTGTGTCCATCGTGATGATCATACAGGTTGTCGGATTGATACTTGTGATTGCGTTATTAACCATACCCCCTTTTATCGCAGAAAAATACTCGAAATCCCTATTTAAAATGATGGTCTTTTCCAGCTTTTTAAGTGTAATTTTTACTATTACCGGCCTCTGGCTGTCATATGTGTTTAATCTGACTTCCGGCGCATCGATTATTATGGTGGCAGGTACGGGCTTTTTTATCTCACTTTTAGTTGAACGCCTCACCGTCTTTCGCTCCGATCATGCGGCAATTACCATTGAAACCGAATCTCTTGATACCGGTCAAGAATTTTAACATTTTTTTTCGATAGTGAGATAAAAAAGCGATTCATTGAATCAAGGGCACAGACGTGTGATCATTTGATATGAACTGCGTTTGCGGCCTATTTTGATAATTTTCTCCCTGTGCCAAAGATGAGTAAACCAACCGCTCATACGGCAATGAACCGATTTTATCTATTGTGCGTTATCATAGCGGCTCAAACTGTGCAGTGAAATGTCTCAATACAGGGGATTCGGAAATAATGCGCATCCCATGGAGACTTTTGCGTTTCTTAAAAACCTCACCTACGCATTCTACCACATAATCCATATGGCTCTGGGTATAGACCCGACGGGGTATGGCCAGACGAAGCAGTTCCATCCTGGCAGGTTTGAATGTGCCGGTTTCAGTATGGGTCTTGCCGAACATGACACTGCCAATCTCGCAAGACCGGATGCCGCCGTGCAGGTAAAGCTCACAGGCCAATGCTTGGCCGGGATATGCAGCAGGTGGTATATGCGGCAGGAAATCTTTGGCATCCAGATAGATTGCGTGTCCTCCTGGTGGCTGAAAAATAGGCACGCCGAGTTGGATTAATTTTTCACCAACATAAGTCACCGAGCGAATCCGATACTTCAGATAGTCCTCCTCAAGGACTTCTTCCAAACCCTGGGCGAGTGCTTCCAAATCGTGACCGGCCAAGCCGCCGTAAGTGGGAAAACCTTCGGTAACAACAAGAATGTTTCTGGCCTGTTGTGCGAGCTCATCGTCATTAACGGCCAGGAAGCCGCCGATATTTACCAGCGCATCCTTTTTCCCGCTCATTGTGCAACCATCTGCATAAGAAAACATTTTTCGTGCGATTTCCCGCACGGACATGTTGCCATAGCCTTTTTCCCGGATCTTTATAAAATAAGCATTTTCAGCAAACCGACAGGCATCCAGGAAAAAAGGAATTCCATTTAGGTGGCATATCTCAGCGGTCCTCCGTATATTTTCCATGGACACCGGTTGCCCACCAGCGGAATTATTGGTCACAGTGATCATACAAAGTGGAATCCGATGGGAGCCATTTTGTTGGATGAAAACTTTCAGGGCTTCAAGGTCCATGTTGCCCTTAAAATCCGCTTTAAGGGAAGGCACAACTCCTTCGGCGACCGGGAGGTCGACGGCCTCTGCTCCGCTCATTTCCACGTTTGCCCGGGTCGTATCGAAATGAGTGTTGTTGGGGACGACCTTTCCTTCGCCCCCCATTATACTGAAGAGAATCTTTTCCGCTGCTCTTCCTTGATGGGTGGGAATGATGTGACGAAATCCGGTTGTATTTCGTACGACCCGTTCGAATCGATAAAAACTCCTTGAGCCCGCATAGGCTTCATCCCCTTCAATAATTCCTGCCCATTGCTTGGCACTCATGGCGGAAGTACCACTGTCTGTCAGCAGATCAATGAGCACATCATCAGAGTGCAGATTAAAAAGATTGTACCCGACCCGCTTTAAAATTTTCTGGCGCTCGATGCGATTGGTAAATCGGATGGGTTCAACGGTTTTAATTTTAAACGGTTCGATAATCGTTTTCATAGATCAACCTAAAAATGTCTTTTGTTATTTTTTCTGAGAGCTGCCCGCCGGATGGCATCTTTACCAAATTTTTCAGTGATGGAGTCCACTGTCCGATCGACTTTTTCCCAGCTACGATCTTTCGTTTTTATTTTTTCAAAAAGGTCCAACTGGACCGGTATGGGAGCCGACGATAGACCGGACGCACCAATCCCGATCAATCGTATCTGTTTAATAAGTGAATATTTCACCAGCAGATGTGAAGCTTCCAAAAAAATCTTATCTGAAGATTGAATTGGAGTTACGAGTGTTGTGCTCCGGGTCACTTGCTTGAAATCAGCATACTTTAATTTAAGGGTTATCGTTCTGGCACGCAAGTCTAGTTTTCTCAGTTGCTTGGCCACGTCTTCAGCGTGTCTCAAAAGGTGTTGATTCAATAAATTGATATTGCGGGTATCCTCAGACAGGGTATGTTCTGAGCTGACAGATTTAGGCCGGCTAACAGGTTTAACCGAAGAGTTATCGACGCCCACTGAAAGGTCTAACAGCCTTTTTCCATATTTGCCGAGCCGGTCTAGAATCATTTTCCCTGGGAATTTTTTTACATCCCCCAGCGTTTTTATGCCCATCAATGCCAAGCGGCTGTTTGTTTTTTTGCCAACACCGGGAACTTTTTGAATCGGTAAATTGTCTATAAACGCTGGTACCATCTCCGGCATAATTACTGTTAGGCCATCTGGCTTATCTAAATCGGATGCGATCTTAGCAAGAAACTTGTTGGGCGCAATGCCTACCGAGCAAGTCAAGTTGACGGTTTTACTTATTTTTTGCTTTATACGGACACCGATTTGCTCAGGAGTACCATAAAGCGTCCCACAACCGGTGATATCCATGTAAGCTTCATCAATGGAAACCGGTTCGACTAAAGGTGTAATATTCTTGAGAACGGCCATTATTTTTTGTGATATTTCTTTGTAGCGTTGCATGCGGGGACGAATAAATATGCCATCGGGGCATTTTTGTTTGGCCTGATAGATTGGCATGGCCGAGTGAATACCCTGTTTTCTGGCCTCGTAACTTGCCGCTGATACGACGCCGCGATGGGTGGTTCCCCCCACAATGATGCACTTTCCCCGGAGCTCAGGATGGTCCAATTGCTCCACAGAAGCGTAAAAGGCATCCATATCGATGTGGAGAATCATAAAATTCAGTTCCGAGTTTAAAGTTCAAAGTTAAACTGTGACCGCCGAACCTTGAACCATAATTTAATTGTTGAACTATTTGTGGCGATGTTGTTT
>CP070652.1:3972684-3975913 GCA_020354645.1 Deltaproteobacteria bacterium | reverse complement strand
CCGCTGAGACGCCGGCAAATTTAAAACACTCAGCCACTTCGCAGCATTCAACTCATTGAATTATATGCTATGACAGATGTTCTCCTTATGTCTGGACCTATTTCCCGAGGGGATGCAGTTTTTTCTTTTCTGCTCTCTCAGCAGAAAAGAAAAAGTAATTTCATCTCAGCGTTCTCTGCGCCTCGAGCGACCACAGGGAGCGGGCGGTGAACCATTAAATCCCCAGAACATTCGTAATCACGGCAAACAAACCATCCGCCACAATAATCCATACAATTGCCGTCACCACGGCCGAGGTGGTTGCATATCCGACATCGGTGGCGCTGCGTCCGCTCTGCATGCCGCGCAAACAACCGGAAACGGCAATCAGGATACCGAAAATACCACTTTTAAAGACGCCGATGAAGATATGGGGTAAGCTCAAGGCATTGCGGGTCTCCTCGAAATACTGCGTAAAAGTAATATTAAAAGCCCCGACACCGACAACGAAGCCGCCGAACATTCCCATCAAATCGGCGTAAATACACAGTAGCGGCATCATCAATATCAATGCCAGCATCCGCGGCAGCACCAGAAATTCCATCGGTGCAACTCCTAAAGTTTTCAGTGCATCAATCTCCTCATTGACCTGCATGGTACCCAGCTGAGCGGCAAATGCAGCACCTGTCCGACCGGCCATGATAATGGCGGCCATCATGGCCCCCATCTCCCGCGTCATACCGATGGCTACCAGACTGGCAATATAGATCTCGGCACCGAAAAGTTTGAGCTGAACCGCACCCACAAATGCCAAGATCAGGCCGATCAGCACACTGATGAGCGTAACAATGGGAAGGGCTTCTGCGCCGCACTCTTGGATAACCAGTATCAGATCGGATCGTCGGAAACGCGCTTTACCGCTTAATAATTTGGTAAAAGCCACAGTCGCCTCACCGATAAAGGCCAGCATTTCCGTTGAGGAGCGCAGGGCTTCTATGACTTGGGAGCCGATCCGGGATAAAATAGGTTCACCAACATGCGCCTTGCCGGTATCTTTTTTCTCGGGAACCGCGGATGCAAGCGCCAGAAGGCGTTTCACACCTTCCGGCAATCCATCGCTTTCTAAGATAATTTTACGGTTGGTGCAAGCGTTTTTGATCTTGATTAAAAAGGTCAGCAGACCGCTGTCCCAGCCGGCAAGATCATCCGCATCGAATCTGATGCGTTGAAGATTCGGATCCGATTCAATCTGTTTCTGAATTTCTTCAGCCAAAGGCAGATCGTGTCCGAGTTTCCACTGCCCGGAAAGCACTATGACCAGTGTATCTTCAGCCGGGCTTTCAAACCTTATGGCAGCCGGTTCAGGTGGTGATTTTTCAGTTGCTTCCATTGATTTTGGTTGCGCAAACCAAACCTGATTGAATCAAAAAAGATAAATGATGGATTTCTTGAGCCATCAAGGTTTGCGAGCTTCGCGCTGGGCCTCACGTATTTAAGACCTTAGAAAAATGGGTATAACTCACAACGGATTTTTTTGTCCCAATATTCATACGGTTCATTACTAAAGCTAAAAGCTATCTCAAAAATGCAGATTACGCTCAAGTACAAGAGGCACACCTTAATCAATACAATCAGATGTGTTATTCCGCCCACGCGGGGGCGCGGGCCGACGAAAAAGCGGAGCATACACGGGAGTATGTGAGCATTTTGAGGAGGTCCGCAACGCCGTAATTGGGCGGTAGAGGTATTTTTGAGATAACTTCTAGTATCAAGTATTGCCACTAGCGTCAAGCAGGGGGGTTTTTCAACACTGATTCGTTATTTCTCGGTCAGACTCACCACACCATCCCAATCATCCGGGACTGCATGGGGATTATCCCGCAATGCTTTGCACCGTTGGACATAAATTCGAACCGGTTTGTCTTCAGGATTGTTAATCTGTAAATCATTAAACAAATCTAGCGCTTTATCCCATTGTTTCTTCAGGTAGGCATCAAATCCTTTTTCGAACAGGGTGTGGAATTTTGTTATTTCTTTTGACACCAAGGCGTCTTTTTCAGCAACCAGTTCATAGATTTTTATACTCTGTGTTTTGCCTTTCACTGCAACGATATCCAATGGCCGGCAAATAAATCGATCGGATATTTCCTGATAGACATCCCGGCTGATGATTACCTTTGTGCCGTAAAACCGGTTGACCCCCTCCAGTCGTGATGCCAGGTTCACATTATCACCGAAGATGCTGTAATTCAGGCGGTCACTTGAGCCCACATTACCGACGATGGTATCGCCCGTGTGGATGCCGATGCAGGTCGGCATGGCCGGTTTTGCGTCGGCAATCCATTTGGTGTTCAAAGCAGCCAGTTTTGCCTGGCATCGCAGGGCTGTGCAACATGCCCGATAAGCGGCGTCGGGAACTTTAGCCGGGGCACCCCAGAAAGTCATGATACCGTCTCCAATGTACTTATCGATGGTACCGTAATTATCCTGTATAATCGGAGTCAGATGCGCGAAATACTCGGACAGATGAAGCATTAGATTCTCTGCCGTCATTGACTCTGAGAGCGCAGCAAAGCCAACAATGTCGGTAAACATGATTGCAAGGTGAGCTTCTTCTCCACCGAGTTTTGCTTCTTTTCCGGACGCAATCAACTGGCGAACCAGGTCGGCCGGTACATACCTCTTGAAAGAAGCCAGACTATTTTTCATGGCAATGAAGGCGTCGTTTAACAGTTTGATTTCTGTCAGGTAAGATTTTACGCCGCTTACTTTGTCCAGATGAAATCCCTTAATCATTCCCGCATTTCTGGCGATCATCGAAACGGGTTTGGTGATCAACCCGGAGGCGACATAAATCAGTATCAGGCAGACCAGGGTTATCACCGCTGCTATTATTACAGCCCGGTAGATAATTGCCCGCGTGGCAGCTGTAACTTCAGCCCTGGGAACCACTGCGGCAATTTTCCATTTTTTGTCAAAGGAATCCGGGAAATTAACAAAAACTCCCAAATATTTTATGCCATTTGTTGTGCAAACCAGTACGTCTTGGCCGGTCATCTTGTGTTTATTGTAAGCATCGGCAACCCATGGTTTACCCAGTTCCTGCACCCGCGGCAGATGAAGTTCTTCATTTGTAGGGTTTGTTTTTTTTGGCAAATTACTGCCGGTAACTGCCTCGTCCCTTTCGTTAATAATAAATAATGCAGCGGTTTTCCATGGTCTTTGTTAGGAAACAAACTCGGTCAGCCTG
>CP070652.1:3963462-3972584 GCA_020354645.1 Deltaproteobacteria bacterium | reverse complement strand
TCTTTTCGGTTATACGGACGGGGTAACAGAAGCACGCGCTGATGATGATGAGTTTTTCAACGAAAGAAGACTCTTAACCTTACTGAACACCACCCCATCAACCGCGGCTGCCTTGTTAGCGCAAATTTCAACGGCTGTCCAAAATCATACCGGCAACGCCGAACAGTTTGATGACGTTACCATGCTGGCCATTCGTCGCCAGAGCTAATTTAGCAATAAAGCCGAAGCCCAGGAGAGGTATACGGCCAGACCACCCGTAAGACCCTTATAAGTCTTTGTGCGCTTTATGCAGCTATGGCAAAGGGCACCTGCCACTCAGCTAGGCAAAAGCGGCTGTGTCTTTTTGGGGGACACCGAATGTTTTGCCGGCAGGCAGCAAAATGGAAGGCAGCTGCCGTTTCGAAGCCCAGGGGGCAATGATTATCGGCAAAAAATTACCCCTCACCGGTGCTGGCAAAATTGCAACATCTTTGCGGAACACCATTTTGGCAATTATTATAGTTTCCCTTGATCTCCCTTAGTGGACCGGATTTCGCAGGGAAGCGAACCGGTAAATTTCAGTACTAGACAAATTAGCTGTTGAGAATATTTGCCTATTATGCTTATTTTAAAGGGTAAAATAGTACCCTAATCGAGGAGGTCGCAAAAAATGGCAGAAAAAAACGAAGAAGAACATGGCATGGCTGAAGCTCCGGGCGGGGCAGTTAAAGCTCCCAAGCGGAAAAGAAAATTTAAATCCTTGATCGTGTTTTTAGTTCTGCTGGTTATTCTTGGCCTCGGTTTGTCTACATTTATTCTTCAGTATGTAAAACCCAATGAATATGGTATCAAAGTCATCCGGATAGGGATTGATCGCGGGGTTCAGAAAAAAATCTACTCAGCCGGGCTCCATTATGTTCTGCCGTTTGGTTTTGAAGAGATGCATCGCTTGCCCAAGGATATTCAGATTCTCGAACTGACCAATCATCCCGAAACTGCTGCACGGTCGGCACGCACCGAGAAGGCCGCGCACATCCAGACCTCGGACGGCTTTTACGTGGATGTAGATGTCTCCATTTTGTACCGTATTGTCGATCCTTACAAAGTGTTTACCATTATCGGTCCCGGTAACAACTATGAAATAAAGGGGATCATACCGCAGGCCGAACCGAAGTTAAAAGACGCCATGGGAGATCTGACCACCGAGGAGTTTTACAACAGTCCTTTGAGGGTCCAAAAAACAGAAGAAGCCAAGGCCATGTTGAACAAAGAGTTAAATGCCAAAGGGCTCGAAGTAGACCAGATCCTGGTGCGCTATTTTATTTACAGTGAGGAAATTCAGCGCAACATTGAAGAAAAGAAACTCAAAGACCAGCTGGTATTTAAAAATCAGGCCGAAGCACGCGCCGCGACTGAAGAAGCCATAGTGAAAAAAATCGAACAGGAAGGCAAAGCCACGGTGGCCGTGGAACTGGAGAAAGGCAAAGCCTATGCAACCCAGAGAAGGGCCGAACAAGACCTGTATACCCGCCAAAAAAGGGCTGAAGCAGATCTGCTGGTACAATTGGCTGAGGCAGAGCGAGTCCGTCTCAAAAATGATGCTCTGGAAGGCATTGGGGCCGAAAGAATGGTTGGCCTCAAAATGGCGGAAGTCTACAAGGGCCTGGATACGGTCATTCTGTCCAGCGACGGCCCGTCGGGCGTTAATCCGCTGGATTTGGACAATGCCCTGAAACTGTTTGATATACGAAAAGGAGGTCAAAAATGAAGCATCTATTCAACCTGGTTTTGTCGGTTGTCATGATATTTAGTGTTCAGGGCTGTATTTTACAAACCACGGGCGAAACCGAAGTGGGGGTCCGTACGCGAAAACTGCCGCTGCTTGCCAAACGTGGGGTTGAAGATAAAGTTTATCCGCCGGGGACTACCTATTTTTTCCTGCCGTACATCAATGATTGGCATACATTCGACACCAGTCTTCAGAATCTTGAAATGACCTTCGATCCGTCCAAAGGAGACCGCAAATCAAGAGATGACCTGCTGTTTAAAACCATCGACGGCAACGATATCAGTCTGGACGTCATCATCTCGTACCAGATCGATCCAGCAAAAGCCCCTTACATCCTTCAGCATGTGGCCCCCGACAACCAGTCCCTGCGCGAAAAGATCGTGCGCACCGTGGCCAGAAGCAAACCCAGAGACATATTCGGGGAATTAAAAACCGAAGAGTTTTATATAGCGGGAAAACGTGAAGAGCAAGCCCAGCGTGCGAAAGAAATTCTACAGAACATTCTGGGCCCCATGGGCATCATCGTCAAAGATGTTCTCACCAAAGACTATCGTTTCAATAAAGAGTACCAGAAAGCCATTGAAGACAGAAAGGTCGCCGACCAGCGTGCTGAAAAAAACAAATCCGCCCAGGGTGCTGCGAGGGAAGAATATAAGCGCAAACTGGAGGAAGCCAAGGGGGAGGTCAACAAAGTGATCGCAACCGCCGATGGGGAGTACCTGCAGGCCAAAATCGAAGCCGACGCTCATTATCGCAAGCAAGAACTTCTGGCCGAAGCGATTAAAGCGGAGGCTATTGCGGAAGCCAAGGGTATCCAGGAAATGAATAAGGCCTTGGCCGGCACAGGCGGTGAGGCTCTGGTGAAACTCAAGATAGCCGAGGCGCTTCAAGGCAAAAAAATTATGCTTTTGCCGGTATCAGAAGGGGGCATGAATCTGCGGACAATGGATATCAACCAATTGATTCAGACCCTGGGAGTAAAGTCTCTGTCGGAAAAAAAGAAGCAACCGTAGTGACGCTGGGGTGAAGACGAATAAAAACCTCCTGTCCCGCTGCCGAATTGATTAAGTGGGACAGGGGGTTTTTAACTGCTTCGGTTGCTTACCCGTGACCTCCAACAGATCCTGAGGTGTCATCCTTTTCGAGGATATGGGCTTCGCCATCGAATAAACAGCCCTGAGCGATCATGATTTTTGCGGCGTTGATGTTACCGATCATTCTACCGTTTGACCTAATTTCCACCCTTTCGGCAGAATCGATGTCGCCGTTGATTTCGCCTTCGTTGATGACTCTACGGGCATGGATATTCCCGTCGATTTTACCGTTTTGATCGATCCAAACCATTCTTTTACAGTTGATATTGCCCTCAAGGTAGCCGGAAATCCGCAACGTATCCTGCCCCCTGATCTCACCTTTTATTTCAGTCCCCGGCGCAATAACGGTAACTGCAGGTCCGACTTGCTCTTTTAGAATTTTTTCATCATTTTTTGAAATAAACTTTTTGAATAAATTAAAGAACATTGTCTCACCTCGTCAACATCAAATTAGAAATCGACCCTCAGGGATATCTCAACCACCCGCCTGTCGATAAATTTCAACGAAACGTCACAAATAAGACGGTGGCTTGTTTTTGGCCACAAGATGCTTAACTTTTAACCTAAGATTTTTTTTAATTCTCCCTAAACCCGAATACATGTTTCTGATTAGGACTGTCAGGATAGATCCTCATTTACGACAGGAATTATAGCAAGTTGCAGGTAAACATTCAAAACAAATCGCAAGTATTGCGGCAGAAGATTACATATCAATTCATTAAACATTAACCCCCATTCAAATGTCGAAAAGGAGAGTATCATGAATCTGCAGGAACGACTCAACGCGCAAAGAGCGCAATTCCAAAAAACCGCACCGAAAGAAGCAGTGGAGATTGTACATCGCGCTATCGAAGATATACGCAACTCCGGGATTATGGATCGGATCCTTAAAGTTGGGGATTCGGCACCGGCGTTTGAATTGAACAATGCTTACGGAAACTTAAGGCGCTCAAAGAGTCTTCTAAGCGATGGGCCTTTGGTTGTCAGTTTTTACCGGGGTAAATGGTGACCGTACTGCAATTTGGAGCTGGAAGCGCTCCAAGAATCGGTATCGGAGATCAAATCTCTCGGAGCCACCCTGCTGATGATTTCCCCTCAAATTGAGGAATATAGCCGGTCACTCATCGAAGAAAAAAACCTCAGTTTTGATCTGTTAAGCGATCCCGGCAATCAGGTTGCCCAAAAATTCGGCCTGGTCTACCAGTATCCGGATGATCTAAAACAAATCTTCCTGAAATTTGGCATCGACCTTGAAAAATTTAATAATGATGACTCCTGGACCTTGCCCATTCCGGCCAGATACATTATTGATCGTGACTCCGTAATTCGTTACGCACAAGCAGACCCGGATTACACCATCCGGCCTGATCCATTACATACGATCGAAGCCCTCAGGTCCTTGTAACTTTAAAGCAGTCTCGGCACACGATAAATAATAGGACCGGGTAGGTGAGCGGATCATGAAGATATATACCGGCAGCGGCGATCGCGGTATGACCAGTCTTTTTAGCGGCGAGCGTGTAAAGAAGAGTTACGAGCGCGTTGAGGCCTACGGTGATGTGGATGAGCTGAATTCAGTTTTGGGCGCACTTGCGACCGCCCTGCCTGCGCCTATTTCCGGGATTACGGACGAAATCCAGCGTATCCAATCAGAACTATTTCATGTCGGTGCCTGGTTGGCGACCACCCCTGATTCACCGTCGCTTGCGGTGATTAAAAAAATATCCGCCCAAAACATTGAATATGTGGAATCAGCGATTGACCGAATGCAGGCGGAGCTGCCGCCGCTTCAAGATTTTATCTTACCCGGGGGACACCCCTCATCAGCGTTGGCACATATCGCCAGAACCGTATGCCGGAGGGCTGAAAGACACGTTTCTGTGCTGCGCCTGGAATACTCGGCAGGAGAGGTGCGTAAACAGTTTGAAACAGTGCTGTCATTCCTTAATCGACTTTCCGATTACCTTTTTGTGCTTGCTCGCTACTGTAACCGGATCCAAGGCCTTAAGGATATTGTATGGAGAAGATAAATTGTCGCTGCCGAAAACAACGCCATCCAGCATCCAGGTCACAGAGTTGCTAAAACGCGGATGGCTCTCTAAAAATACCTTTGAAATAGAGCTGACACGCCCTGCCCAGTTCGATTTCGCACCCGGCCAGCGTATTCGTTTTATTCATCAGGGCAGTCAAAGGGATTACTCGCTCATATCCGGCCCGGATAACGAAACACTTAGCCTGTGCATCCGTTATGTGGAAAGGGGTGCATTTTCTCCCATACTCGCTGCTGCCCGAATCGGCAGCCAATTTCACTTCAGCGGACCTCACGGTTATTTTTTATTTCAGCCTTCCAAACGACCGGCAATATTTGTTTCAACCGGGACCGGAATTGCCCCTTTTTGCGCCATGGCCCGTTCAGGTATAACGGGCTTCACGCTTCTTCACGGGGTAAGATCGGCCGATGAACTTTACTATGCCGCCGTGTTTCGTGCGACTGCAAAACTGTACGTTGCCTGCCTGTCCGGTGCTTCAAAACCAGCTGCCGGAGGTTTTCAGGGTTGGGTAACCGATTATCTGGCAAAGCATCTGCCTCCCGGATCCTATGATTTCTACCTCTGCGGCCGCACTGAAATGATCCGTGATGTCACCCTCTTGATAGATGATCGATTCCAGGGGTCTTTGGTTTATACTGAAATCTTTTATTAAATTCGGGGATGGAAGTGAAGATATGAAATTTAAAGAGCAAAAAAAAGAAACCGTTATTCTGAATCCTATGCAAAACATGGAACAGAATTCTATTCTCAGTGAAATCCGCATGGATCCCCTCACAGGCAGGACGGCGCGGATCTGCCATTTCATGAAACTACATTGGGAAAAGCCCGATATTAACGAGCTCGTAGCCGGCACTGAAGCGACCTGCCCATTCTGCCCGGATAAGGTTTTGAAAGTTACTCCCTGCTTTCCGGAGGACATTGTCCCCGAAGGCCGGATGACCTCCGGCGATATGATTTTGTTCCCCAATATCGCCCCTTACGACAGCGTCGGTGCCGTGGCATCCATGGGAAGCCGACACTACGTACCCATGACGGAATTTACGCGCGGCCACATTCAACAGGCCTTTCAATTGGCCATGGAGTTTTTTCGCCGCATTGAAGAAATCAAACACCCCGAAGGCGTTTATCATTTAATCAACTGGAATTATATGCCTGTTGCCGGCAGTTCCCTGGTTCACCCGCATCTGCAAGTGTTTTCCACCTCCTCTGCCCCTAACCTGATGCGGGAAGAGCTGGTGGCCGCCCAAAAATACATGCAGGCCAGCGGATCCAATTACTGGGATGACCTGGTTGAACAAGAAACGGTTCAGCGTGAACGATTCCTGGGCCGCATCGGGCGCAGCACCTGGCTCAGCACTTACGCTCCCATAGGAATTGCCGGGGATATACTGGCCGTGGTTGACGATGTTCGCTGCACGCTCGAGCTCACGGACAGAGACCTGTCGGACATTTCTGAAGGCCTGGTCCGTGCCATGGCGGCCTATGACCGCATGGGCATCTACAGTTTCAACATGAGTTTTTTTACCGGCGCTCCATCTGATGATTTTGCAAGGGTTCACCTGATCTTTTCGCCGCGCACATATTTCAACCAGGCCTTGGGCGCCCCTGATATCAATGCGCTGCGGCACCTTTACAACGAAACCCTTTGCATGGAATTTCCGGAAAAAATAAACACGATGTTAAAACCTGACTTTAGCAACCACTGATGCCGAAAGGGTCATTATGCAATTTAAAAAAATAAGCTTTAAAAACGCTGCCGGGCAAAATCTTTCGGCCCGGCTGGATTTTCCGGTGGACGGTCGTCCGCTGGCTTATGCCATTTTCGCCCACTGCTTTACCTGCACCAAAAATATAAAAGCGATTGCCAACATCAGCCGAGCGCTGACCCGTGAAGGCATTGCCGTTTTTCGCTTTGATTTTACCGGCCTGGGTGAGAGTGAAGGCGATTTTGCCGACACAAATTTTTCTTCCAATGTCGAAGACCTCGTCACGGCTGCCCAATTTCTGGATGCCGAATTTGAGGCACCACGCATTTTAATCGGTCATTCCCTGGGAGGCGCGGCGGTATTGCAGGCCGCGTCAAAAATTTCTTCTGCTGCTGCAATCGCTACCATCGGCGCACCCGGCGACCCGAGTCATGTCGCTCATGCCCTGGGACCGTTCAAAGAAAGAATTGAAGCCCAAGGCGCAGCCGAAGTGGTATTGGCAGGAAGATCTTTTAAAATCAAAAAACAATTTCTCGACGATCTGGAGCTGACCCACATGCAGCAGACGATTCGGCAACTGAATAAACCCCTCCTGATCTTTCACTCGCCTTTGGACGAGACCGTCGGTATCGAAAACGCAGCTCAGATATATCAAAACGCTAAACATCCGAAAAGTTTCATATCGCTCGATAAAGCCGACCACCTCTTAACAAACGCTGAGGACTCTCAATATGTGGGCAGCGTGATCGCTGCCTGGGCCAGAAAATATGTGGATATTTCACGCAAGGATGAAAGCCAAAGGCACTTGACCGACAATCGCATCGTAACCCGTACCGGAAAAACAGGCTATTTAACGGAGGTGCTGGTCAACGGTCACAGTCTGGTTGCCGATGAACCTATGGCTGCGGGTGGCTCGGATATGGGCCCGACACCCTATGATTACCTGGTGGCAGGGCTAGGGGCCTGCACGTCTATGACGCTTCGCATGTATGCAGACCGTAAAAATTGGCCCTTGGATGCCATCACCGTTAGATTGAAACATCAGAAAATACACGCCGATGATTGTGAAACCTGTGAAACTGCAAACGGTATGCTGGATCAGATTGATCGTGAAATCGAATTAAGCGGTCAGCTCGATGATCAGCAACGCCGGCGACTCATGGAAATTGCCGATCGCTGCCCGGTTCACCGCACACTGCGGTCTGAAGTCCTCATCAACAGCCGCTTAAAGGATTAGACAGCTGCCGCTGAGAAAATCAAGAAATAGCAAAAGAAAGGGAACCGTTCAGGGGTTCAGGGTTCAGAGGTTCAGGATTCACGTCAAACCTGAACCTTTGATTCGTGCGCTCTGATGGAATAATGCATGAAAAAAACGCTTCGAGGATATTGAGGCATGGCAATTGGCCCGGGAACTAACTCGCAAGGTCTACGGTTTGACAAAGAAGAGCAAGTTTTCTCGCGACGTGGGTTTGAAGGGGCAAAGTCAGGATGCAGCAGGTTCATTCATGCACAATGTTGCCAAAGGATTTGATTCGGAGACAAACCCGGAGTTTGTTCGTTTTCTTTGATATGCAAAACGATCTTGCACCGAAGTCCAAAGTGAACTTTATGTTGCGTTGGGTTAGCAATACATAACGAATGCTGAATTTCAGGATGCGTATGATCATGCCGGCGCACCCGTGCTGCTATTAGAGGATTCATTAAGTACTTGCTAGACTACGAGCAAGGTCAACGGAAGAAATTTAACCCTGAACGCTGAACCCTGAACCTGTGAACGCTTACAAAGGAAGAAAATAACCAATGGATAATCAAGATTTACCGGTAATTCCGTCGGACAGGGCGGATGATCTCCACAACCTGGAGATCTGTGATTCAGCCGATCTGTTTCTTTTTATGGCTGGCAACCAGTTTATGGCGATGGATGAACTTATCGGCGCCTTTCAGAACGAAAATCCGGATATCAAAAATATTTTTTACGAAACCCTTCCGCCGGGACTCGAACTCAAGCAAATTTTGTCCGGTGGTGCGGTATTCAAAGATAAAATCTTAAATGTATTGCCGGATGTCTATACCTCGGTGAACCAAAAAGGGATGCAATTGCTTGCAAACGCCGGCTTCATTTCTGAAGGCGATTTTCATCTGTATTTGCATAATCGATTGGCGCTGATGGTCGTTGAAGGGAATCCTAAAAAGATCAGGTCGGTAGCCGATCTAGGGCGGGATGACGTCCAGGTATCTCAACCGGATCCTGCAAATGAGGATATCGCCTTTCATATTATGGAGATGTACCGGCAGTCAGGCGTTCATGAACTGGTCAGACGTATCATGGAGGAAAAACGCGCCGAATGAACAACTATTTACACTATCGTAAATCACTGAGAAACCCCGTTGCGGATTTCAAAGAAGACGGTGGATATTGGACCGGTGTGGGTCACCGAAGCTAGGCACGCCGCATCATCCGGGCTGGCTTTCGAGATTATTGAGCCGGGTGAGAATCTCGACC
>CP070652.1:3957209-3963362 GCA_020354645.1 Deltaproteobacteria bacterium | reverse complement strand
GGTGAACCTTTTAAGTGCCTTGATATTGGCGGCAGCGGGAAAACCTCCGGCTAGGCTATATACAACAGTATCAGAGTCGCCAGTCGGTATGTTAAAGAGGAGCCAATTCGGCACCCAGTCCGGCACATTGCCCGCCAGATTGACCCAGACAAGAGGTCCTACGGCCAATACCAGGATAATGAGCCAAGTCTTTTTGCTCTTATTGTTTCCCATCTCTGTTATCCTAATTCACGATTCACACCTATTACGTAAGAATTCAGCGATATGGCCATTATGTTCCCTGCATCGCCACCATAAAATAATTTAAGCCCGCCCGGGCTTTAATTATTTTAAAGGGAATATTTTTTCGGCTTTCAGAAAATGGTAACCGATATCTCTTCTTAAATCCAAACGATTACCCGCCTGATTCTCACGGGGAATTACCCTGATTTTATTATTATCAAAAGCTGCCAACAATTTCTTTCGCAAGCGGTCAGCTACCTCACCTGCGGTTTCGTGCGGTTTTACGGATACGTTTGAATTTAAGTAGGCCACACGGGTGCCATCGGATTTAAAAATATTGTCTTCGGCCGCAAAAGTCATGGCCGACGGAATAATCTGTATTCCCTTGCGTTTCATATATTTTAAGTCTATCTCCAGTGGTTCTCCTTTGGTGCATGACCAAGGATAACCTTTTTGGCCGTCGGGACCACCGGGGCCGGTCACCAGGGCAATGCAAATCGAGATCTGATCCGTGCGGACCTCGGGTTCTATTTCATCCAGATGACCTTCCAGGGTTGCCTGTATAAGAGCGCCTAAATTTCTCATTCTGCGGGCAACCGGCTGGGCCTCCGGCTCTCCGGGGCGAATGTTTATCTCAGATACCCGAATTTTTGTCGGTTTTTTAGTGTTGTCGAATGATACAAAACAACCCGGATAGAGGATGCAGGGCCTGAGAATGTTCATTTTCTTCATGGTATCTATTAGTGGTTTTGCAATCAAATCACCAGCCATTTTGATCAAAGCGGGCGTTTCCATCGGGTGAGGAGAAATAGCGCCGACCCCGCCGGTTATCGGATTGTCTTTGCTGGCGGGCCCCTCAAAACGTTCGGGATAATCCATTGATGTCGGTAATATTTGAAAATTACCGTGTTTGTCGACGAATATCGTAAAGCTTATTTCTACCCCCGACATTAAAGATTCGATCAGCAGCGGCCATTTTCCCTTTTTGCCGCAAAGATTCCGATAGGATTTTTTATAGTCATTTATCAAGGTGTCATACACTTCCCGGATTTCCCATGAATTCAGTATAATTCTGGCACCTTTGCCGCCGGCGCTGTAAGGATATTTGAGTACCGCACCGCCGAAATTATCGATGAATTTCAAGCAGGTTTGCAAAATGGAATCATAATCTTTGGCATCGACGTCAACCCAATTGGATGCAACCGCAATACCCGCTTGGCGGCACAGCTCTTTGCATTTTATCTTGTCACCTTCAATAAATGCTCCCGCTTTGTTTAGACCGATAATGCGGTCGCCAAATCCAGCAGCCTCAACAGTGTCTACCAGGCCCTCAAACAAGAGGGCTTCCGGCATGGGTATGACAAAATCTATTTGATCGGTCTTCAGGGCCTTGATGAGGCTTTCGGCGTAATCCTCTGAAGAATTGCTTTGGGTTGGAACAAAAGCAATCGGCCATTCCATGAGTTCGGCAAATTTTGGCATAGCTGGTGTGCCGCGCACCACAACGCCCTTGAAATCATCCGTAAATTTATCACTCTTGGCGGTAGATATTGTTAAAGCAGATAAAATAGTACGTCCATCAGTTCCGGCAAACGCGATTTTTTTCATCATCAGGATCCTTTCAGAAGCTTTATGGAGCCAAGAGGCATAACTTAGGTTGTCAGATTTTCGAGATTTTTCTCATTGAGTGATTCTCAAAAATATGTCCCGGTTGACCTTACAGTCTTATCAACCCGGCCGAGGGGTAACTTTTTTTTGCCACAAGCTGATCACTCCGGTGGTTTTAATTGGAATATTATTCGCCTTCGCCTGAATACCCTGTCCGCCATAGTTCTTTGGCGGACTCAAGAGATGATTGGTCTTCGCCAGAGCGTAGGTGGTTTTATCGCGCCATAGTTCTGCGACGGCAGATAAGGCTATGGCACAATTCCGCTTTGATACCCCGTCCCGCTGCAGCGGGACTTTGGGGAGCTTCATTTTGAGAAATCACTATAGAAAGATTTTTAAAAAAGCTTATTCTTACCAAACGTGCCGATGGTGGTCAAATCCAAAATAGCACCGGGGTCGGGGTATTTTATTCGCCTTCGCCTGAATATCCCGTCCCGCGATTCGACTGAGCTCGTCGAAGTCTGCAGCGGGACTGCGGGAAGCTTCATTCTTGCCACGCAAACCGGATGCTGCTTGCGAGTGCAGCGTTTGAAGCACTGGTGTGCTTTTGTCCTTCTGCGCCTGACCGGGACAGCAGAATCTTCAAAAAATTGGCCCGTTCTCCCAAATAGATACGCACCGGTCCCGGATTATGGCAGGTTGTTTTAGAGCTTGAAATGATAATGGTAAATATATTATAAATCTATATAATATAAAGTGGAAAATAAGAACGAAAAGGAACATTGATCGATGATACCTGGTTTTGATAAAATTGTAGAAGAGCGAATTCGAAAAGCGCAGAAAAAGGGGGAGTTTAACAATCTGGACGGTGCCGGAAAACCGCTTGTGCTCGATGATGACCGCCATATTCGCGAGGAATTTCGTTTGGCCTACAAAATTTTAAAAAATGCGGATTGCTTGCCCCCGGAAATAGAATTGAAAAAGGAAATCAGGCGAACCGAAGATCTTTTGAACGGAATGAAGGATACGGCTGAAAAATATCGCACCCTAAAAAAATTGAACTATTTAATTTTGAAACTAAATTCGTTACGCACGGCATCCATCGAGTTTGATATGCCGCAACAATATACCGTCAAGTTGGTTGAAAAAATCGGGACGAAGAGATCAACATCCAATAAGAAATAATTTTTTATTACGCCGGTTTATCCGGATTTGGAGGCCGAATCGATGAAAAAGCTTACGCTTGCACTTCTTTATGGCGGCGTATCTTCTGAGCGGGAGGTTTCTTTGAACAGCGGAAACCAGGTTTTCGAAGCCTTGGACAAGGAGAAGTATGAGGTTCTTCGATACGATACAAAAACAGACCTTCCGCAATTGATGGCCGATGCACCCCGAATTGATGCCGCCTTGATAATTCTGCATGGTCTTTTTGGGGAGGATGGCACGGTGCAGGGATTGCTCGATCTGCTGGGTATTCCCTATCAGGGCTCTGGCGTGCTGGGGAGCGCCATCGCGATGAATAAGCTTGTTTCTAAACAGCTGTATCAACACGCAGGCATACCGATTCCGTCTTATATCGTGGCCCGACGTCGTGATTCAATCGATCCCAAAATGTGTGTGCAGCGACTCGGTTTGCCGCTCGTCGTAAAGCCGGTTGAGGGCGGGTCCAGTGTTGGGATGTCTATCATCAAATCAGAGGAATCATTGAATAGCGCCCTGGAACTTGCTTTTGAGCATGATCGCACAGTCCTGCTTGAAGCATACATAACCGGCATAGAGCTAACCGGAGGAGTAATTGGAAACCATGATCTGGAAGCCTTGCCAATCATCGAAATTATCCCCGACAAAAACCATGAATTTTTTGACTATGAGGCCAAATATGTTGCCGGCGTAAGCCAGGAAATTTGTCCGGCCCGCATCGATGAGTCCCTATCCGAAAAAGCTCAAACATACGCAAAGATGGCTCATAATGCGCTTTCATGTAAAGGTTATAGCCGTACCGATATGATACTCAAGGGAAAGGAAATTTACGTCCTGGAAACAAATACCATTCCCGGCATGACTGCAACCAGCCTCCTCCCGCAAGCCGCCGCCGTTGCGGGCTTAAATTTTAGCCAGCTGCTTGACAAATTGATACAACTTGGCATCGAGGAACATTCGGCCAGCAGAAGATGATATGATTGTAAAGGGTACCCGGAATCTAAAAGCGCTATATCATCAACTTGGACCGGGCGATGTTTTTATCGGTACGGTTGTTTCAAGCCCGCTGAAGCTATCGCTGCTGATTGATCTACTGGAAAGAGGGATTTGTTGTATTCCTTCACCGCTATCTCAATGCATCAGCAAATCAAAAGCGATGCAGGCCTTGGCTTTCAGGGATTGGATGATGCCGAACACCAAGGTGATTTTACGACGGTTGGATCTGATAGAGGCAATTAATCTTTACAATCAGCTCGGCATCGGTCCTGTCATAACCAAGGAGAACCATATGCACTGCGGACACGGTGTGCGGAGATGGGAGAATATTGAAGCGCTTTACAACCTCGCCGGCTTTTCTGAATCTTCATTTCCTTTTGTTCTTCAGCCCTTTCTGAGTAATTTTACCGATATCCGGGTAATCATTGTGGAAGATTATGTTGAAGCCTATGTCAGGTACAATCCGGACAATTTCAGAAAAAACATTTCATCGGGTGGTAGAAGGCTCCCCTGTGATTTGGCTAAAGATAAAGAAGAGTTTTGCCGATCTGCCATGTCCCGCGGTAAATTTCCCTATGCCCATTTGGACCTTTTGATTTCAGAAAAAGGAGAATGCTACCTTTCTGAAATCAATTTAACCGGCGGGATCAAGGGAGCCAGGATCAGCAGAGATGAGTTGGATCAGAAAAAGCAGCTTTTACTGGAACGCCTGGCCAATGAAGCTCGGCGTTTTTAAATTCAAGGAGGAATCTTGAACTCGGCAGACACCACATCAAAAAAAAATGTATTGACGCCGAAGGTGGCAATTGTGATGGGAAGTGATTCGGACCTTCCGGTAATGGAAGAAACCGCGAAAGTTTTTAGAAAATTTAATATTCCGTTTGAGATTACCATTGCCTCGGCGCACAGAAGTCCGAAGCGGGCGGCTGAGTTTGCAGAAACCGCCCGGAGCCGGGGGATCAAGGTGATCATTGCCGGGGCCGGTCATGCTGCGCATTTGGCCGGCGCAATGGCCGCTCACACGTCTTTGCCTGTCATCGGGGTTCCGATCGACTCTTCAGCGTTTCAGGGGCTGGATGCATTGCTGTCAACAGTGCAAATGCCCCCCGGTATTCCCGTTGCCACGGTAGCGGTCGGAAAACCGGGCGCTAAAAACGCAGGCGTCCTTGCAGCTCAGATTCTGGCTTTGACGGATTCCGAGCTTGCTGAGAAGCTCGAAGCACATAAAGCTGAGATGGCAGCGCAGGTTGATAAAAAGGCAAAAAAACTTGAAGAATCCCAATAAAACAAGAAAAATCGCCACGAATAGTCCGGCACCGGACGCAATCAGGGAAGCTGCCGAGATTATTAAAAAAGGCGGTGTCGTACTCATTCCTACGCGATGTTTATATGGTCTGGCAGCCGATGCATTTAATGCTGCTGCCGTTCAAAAGATCTTTGAGCTAAAAAATCGACCGGCTGATAATCCGATTTTGGTTCTGATAAAGACCAAAGATGAACTGTCCAGGGTTGCACTGGACGTCCCTGCGTATGCCACCCGAATTATGGACAGATTCTGGCCCGGCAAGGTTACCCTTATATTTCAGGCAAGAGATAACCTTCCCGTTGCACTAACGGCCGGCTCCGGGAAAATAGGCGTCCGGCTACCGGGGCATCCGATAGCGAATGCCGTGGTCCAGGCCGCTCCAAACCCGATTACCGCAACAAGCGCCAATCTTTCAGGCAAAGCCGGCTGCTCGCATGTGGCGAACCTGGAGCCGGAGATTGCAGAAAAAGTGGATTTGATCATCGATGCGGGACCCTTAATAGGCGGTGTCGGTTCAACCGTTGTTGATGTAACCGAAAGCTCACCGAGAATTCTGAGAGAAGGAGAGGTTTCGGCCAGGGATATTTTAACAGTGTATTGACTTTTAGTAAGATATTTCATAAAAATACAGACTCTTGCCGGAGTGGTGAAATTGGTAGACGCAGAGGACTCAAAATCCTCCGGGCCTTGCGCCCATGGGGGTTCGATTCCCCCCTCCGGCACCACTGAATTACTGGGTTCAGCGACTATGAGGTGGCTGGGCCTTTTTTATGCGATTGATTTTCACGGATTTATCCCACCTTTTAAATGTTGTGACGCAT
>CP070652.1:3953659-3957109 GCA_020354645.1 Deltaproteobacteria bacterium | reverse complement strand
TAACTTGTTCTATTCTTTTTTTAAAAAGTCCGTGATACCCTTTAGTATCGTATCGGTTTCCTTCTTTGCTCCTTTAACACCATCCACAACGCCTTCACCAAAAACCACACCAATTTTCGGATGGGCCAAAGGTCCCCTCAAATGAAGATGAACTTTGGTGAGTTTTTGTGCCCCCTTTCCCACCACCGGCACGATTCCGAGGGCTTTGCCGACCATTCCGAGGGGTTCCAACTCTGCTTTGACGTCCATTTGTTCATCGATCAGATTGATACTCCCCGCGGCGTCCATATTCGCAGTATCGCTGACGAATTTATAATTATTGAGTTCCAGGTTGCCCTTGCTAAACGTGGTCCGTGCTTTGATCGTCTGGTAGGATAATCCCTTAGTGGCCAGATCATCGAGAAGTCTTCCGGAGAGAATACCTTTGACGCTGGTCACGGAAAGTATTTTCGCCGTGATTTCGCCGGCCTTGCCGATTTGTTTCAATTTTCCGGGGCCCATCTCGGTTTCCAGGTTGCCGTCCAGACTGACGAGCATCTTTTTGGTGTTTCCGGTGCGACCCTGCAATTGACCCGTTAACGACATGGGGCCATCGAGCGGTAATTTGTCAATCCCGAGAAGCGGTGCAACCGTCCCTAACTGCAAGGCCTTGATATCCGAATCCACCGCAAACGTGATGCGATCCAAATCTCGCAAGTCGGCAGAACCTTTGGTTTTGATGTAACCGTTATCGATTCCAAGATTGAGATCATAGCTTTCGATCACACCTCGTTTATAGAAGAGATTTATTTTCAATTTCTTAAATTGAAGCCCCTTGTACCGGCCTTGATCTGCTTTTACTTGAAGGTCTGCGGTCATTTTGCGAACCAACGGCGGCAGTTCGGCTTTACTGACTTTCTCTTCCGGTACATTCTTTTTTGGGATCCGGCCCCCTTTATCTTTTGCAAGTTTTGATGAAGGCTTTGCGGCTTTGTCCTGCGGCAGCAATAGGTCCAAGTTCAGATTTGGCGACATCATGCGAAGATGAACCTTTGGCGCCACAGGATTTGATATGTGTCCTGACAAAGCCACCCTTTGGCTATTCACCTGCATCGTCACTGTCCTAATATTGGCGGTGGTGCCCGTCAACTCCAACTCTATGTTCCCCTTTTCAACAGCCAGATCAGACGCGGCCCGCTGGAATCCGGCGTTACGGGTTATCACGGTTCCTTTGAGCCGACTTTTCTCAGGCATGGCAAACGGCAGATGCACGTCTAAATTCATATCGAGCATACCGCCTATTTTCAGATCTTTTAATACCGGAAGCAATTCTGCCAGATGGGCTAGCTCCAGCTGTTTGGCGTATGCCTTGGCGTCAACCAGCATATTAGGTGATCCAATACCTGTAAGTTTTCCGGACAACCGCACCGGTGCCTGATTGATCTGCGCGGTGATACCTTCCGCGGTGATGTCCATTGTTTTTTTACGATTAAACTTCAATTCTCCTTTAAGGTCATCCATAACCACGGCTGCGGGATAGGATTCAGCACGGATACCCTTAATCATCAACGAACCGTTTGCGACCCAACTTTTTGGCTTGCGCTGATCAAAATAGCCATTCAAATCAACAGCGGCCGATCCGGTAAGACTCTTCAGGCCGTAGCGGTGCAGCAGCTTTTCGACATTCGCGTCACGAGTTGCGGTCACCTGTAAAGGTCCTTTGGCCCTAACTTCCACTATGGGGTGTTTAACGATATTGGCGATACGGATGTCCAAATCAGGTAATGAAAGGAGGCCTACCCTCGCCCGCATGTCTGTGGCCGCCAACACACCTTTGTTGAGGTTCAAGCGTACGCTGATTTCTTCAACTTTTGGTATATAGGGTGAAGGTTGTACCGAAATTCCGGATACCTGTGCCGTCATATCAACCTTAGCTAGCATTGCTTCAAGATTGGCCTGGTGGTCGGCCAGTTTAATTTCGGGAAGCACCGCCTGCTCAATCACGATTTTCCCACCGTTTTCAAGTATGGGTCGAAGGATGGCTGCATTCTGACCCGATAGTTTCCAGGGCATCAGTGGAATCAAATCCGGCAATGGCAAATCAGACGAAAATTTTACATTTTTTATTACCGGATTTTTGCGCCAATTGTGCACATCACCGCTGGTTTTCAGGGAAAGCTTGCCGAGCTTAAGCCCCAGTTTCTCAACCCTGAGCTCATCCGGGTTGAGGCTCACCAGATAGGCGACTGTTGTTCCGATACCTGTCAGTGCTGCATCCCAAAGAGAAGGATCACTGTAAGTAATCAAGCTGAGATCGATATCCCCCTCCGCGCGGTGACGGCTGGTTAAGTCACCTTCGTAATTTAATGCCAAGGAGACATTGCCGTCCAATCTCTGGGCCAGGGGGCTGTTCCGGAGGTAAGGTTTGATGGCATCGGAGTGAAGCGCTGAGATTTCCAACTTCACGGTGAGTTTCGGATTCTCCAGTGTGAGGGATTCCGTCAGTCCAGCGAAGGTCCCGTGAGCTTTAAGCTCCACTAATCCGGATGCATCCTTATCCCGCAAACCTAGAGTGAAGGCCATCTCCTTGCCGGGAACTAAATTCGTTGCCGCCAGGTTAACATCGCTAAAAACGCGCACTTGCACTTGACCGGGAAGGGCTAAAGCATCGTTAAGCTCAAGTCGTCCTATTACGACCGCCAACTGCTCGATTTCTATCGCCAGCGGCAGCTGAAAACCAATCGCAGTTGTGCCGTCGGCAGTTGAATCTGATACTTCGGTACCGCTTGCTTCCGCCAAGGGAGTGGCCGGTTGGCTCCCCTCCTTTATTTGGGTCTCTGCTTTTTGAGCAGTCGATGTCGGTTCCCTGGCCGGGGTGGGCTCAAGTCTCATTTTGACGTCGGAGCCTTCCAGCAGCAGCTTTTTCAGGACGATCTTCTTGTTCAGCAACGGTGGAATCGACACCTTGGCATAAATACGGGAGAGTTTCAGATCTCCGGGAAAGGCGGTGGCATCGGCACTCGAAAATCCATCGGCTTCCAACCAAATTCCGTTGGAGATACCCCACGAGAGGTGCCCCAGGCTCACCGTTCCACCAACGGCTTTTTGGATTTCGGAAACGATGATGTCGTTGTAACGGTTCAGGTCAAGGAGCATCGGCAGGACGATAACGATGACCAGCAAAAGGATCGCCAGAATACCCATGACGATACCGAGCTTTTTCCAGCCGGGCCCTTTCATGGATAAGCCTTTAAAACCCTTTTTCTGTTCATCGATGGTCAAATTTGAACCTCATCGTTTCTCATCCGGCTGCGGGCTGAAGAATTATGCGTCTAAAAGGTCGCCAGCGCTTAGCTTCTTGGCGTTCTGAAGATTCTGAAGTGAATGTGACAGACTACATGAATCATATTAGCATTTTCTTTCTCAGAAAAACAGGGATCATGCAAATTATTTTATGCACTGAATGGTTGC
>CP070652.1:3949234-3953559 GCA_020354645.1 Deltaproteobacteria bacterium | reverse complement strand
GGATCCTGACACGGCTGAGGCATTAATCAAGCGGCTATGTGATAAGGTGCGAAAGGCGAGACCCCAGATCAATGACTGGGTTGAACATGATTTAGAAGACGCCGAATGGGTCGTTTTGGCCTACGGAATTAACGCAAGGGGGGTGCTGGAAGCCGTTCAGCGGACACGCAGCCAGGGAGTTAAGGTTGGTATGGTTCGGCTCAAAACACTCTGGCCGTTTCCCGATGAACTGATGGAGCGGCTTGGTCAGCAAGTTTCTAAGGTCGTGGTCTCGGAAATGAACAATGGAATGATCATCCGGGAGGTGGAACGATTCAGGCATTACTTTGACGTAACCGGTATCACCGCACCAACAACGTTTCCTTTGGAACCAACATACATCTGCGATCGATTATTAAAAGAGGTTTAAAGGAATGGAAAACCTTGAGATGAAAACCCTTGAAAACGCGGCAGCCCATCCCCTCACGGACATGCTGAATCTAAATCGCTTTATTTTCTGCCCTGGCTGCCTCATTGGAACCGTAATTACATCGCTTGCCAGCTGTTTGAAAGATGAAGGCTTAACCGCCAAGGATTATGCCATTGTGTCAGGTATCGGTTGTACGGGACGCGCCAGCGGTTGTTTCAGGGCACCCGCATTTCACACGACACACGGTCGGGCCATACCGTTTGCCAGTGGATTGAAGCTGGCCAAACCGGATGTCAAGGTTTTCGTGCTTTCCGGCGACGGGGATATTTCCGCAATCGGCGGCAACCACCTTATCCATGCGGCTCGGAGGAATATTGATATTTGTGTCATCTGCGTCAATAACAATGTTTACGGGATGACAGGGGGTCAAGTCGCACCGACGACTCAAATCGGAGACATCACATCAACAACTCCTTACGGCAACGTGGAACCACCATTCAATCTCGTGGATCTCGCAGCTGCTTCAGGGGCTACCTATGTTGCAAGGTGGCCGGGATACGATACACTCAGGCTTAGACGCAGCATGCTAAAGGCGATGAAACGCAAGGGATTCAGCTTCATCGAAACGATCGTCCCGTGTTCCACTCAATACGGAAGACGCAATCAACGAGGGGACGCGATGGAAATGATGCAATGGCTCAAAGAAATCGTCAACATCAGAACATGGTGTCCGCCCCATGAGGCAACCTTTGATTTAAAAGAAGGTATGGTTGTCTGCGGTGAGTTCGTCGAAATCGAAAAAGAGGGATTCATTGAGCGGCTTCAGAAGCTACGTGAGGATGTGAAGGCCAGAAACTCTTAAAAAGAACAATCGGTGAGGTTGATCGATATGGCATCAGAAAACCCGGGGAAATCGCCAGCCAACTCACAATCGAAACGCAACATCGGCGTGTTTCTTTGCAAGTGCGGCAAGAACATCGCAGGCAGTGTAGACATCGATCAAATGACGGAAGCAATCAGGGAACTGCCCGGTGTAAAGTTGGTTCAGTTGAACACCTATACGTGCTCTGATCCCGGTCAAGCTGAGATCGAGTCTGCCATCACCGAAGAGAATCTGGAAAAAATCGTGGTTGCAGCTTGTTCGCCCAGACTCCATGGACCGACGTGGCAGGATCTCCTCAGACGTGTCGGAATGAATTCCTCAGTTGTTGAAGTTGCAAACATCCGGGAGCAATGTAGTTGGGTTCACCTGCATGAAAAACAGGAAGGAACGCAAAAGGCCCTCGAGATAGTTGAGATGGCCATCGCCAAAGCGGAACTCCTCCAGCCTGTGGCGGAAATGAAGGTTCCCGTCGAACAGCGTGTTCTCGTTATCGGCGGCGGCGTAGCCGGTATCCAGGCCTCACTCGATCTGGCCGATCATGGATACGAAGTGATCCTGGTGGAGAAAGCGCCCACCATTGGCGGTATCATGGCCCTGATCGACAAAACATTTCCAACCATGGATTGTTCAATCTGTATTCTGGGGCCGAAGATGGCCGATGTCGGGAAGCACAAAAATATAAAACTATTGGCCAACGCCGACGTCTCGGAAATTTCCGGTTATGTCGGTAACTTCGATATTAAGATCAAGCAAAGAGCACGCTACATCGATGAAAAACTCTGCACACCTTGTACCGATTGTGTAGCGGTTTGCCCGGTGGATGTTGCGGATGAGTGGTCGGGTAATCTGGGTTGGAGAAAAGCCATCTACATTCCTTATCCCCAGGCAGTACCTGCCAGCTACCTCATCGATGAAAAAAATTGCCTCGGCCTTTCTCCCCTAACCTGTGGCAAATGCATTGACGCATGCGAAAAGAATGCTATCAACTATGAAGATATTGATAAGAGTTATACTTACAAAGTCGGCGCTATTATTGTTGCGGTAGGATTCAAGCCTTTCGACGCTAAACGAATTCCCGAATATGGCTATGACAGATTTGATAATGTCCTAACGACATTCGAGTTTGAACGTCTGATCAATGCCGCCGGCCCCACACAGGGTGAATTGGTGCGTCCATCTGATTTACAAATGCCCGCGAACGTTGCTTTTGTCAATTGTGTCGGCTCCCGCGATGTCAGGTTTAACCCGTTTTGTTCCAATTTCTGCTGTATGGAAAGCATAAAGAACGCATTGCTCATCAAGGAACACTGGCCGGATGTGTCCGTAATGATTTACTATTTGGATATTCGGGCCTTCGGCAAGGGGTTCGAGGAATTATACCGGCGCGCCAGAGAAGAGGGCATCCGTTTCGTCCGTGGTCGACCCTCACGGATTTTGGAGAATCCCAAAAGCAAAAACCTTAAACTGGTGGTAGAGGATACGCAATCCGAGTCACTTTTATCTGATGAATACGACCTGGTCGTTCTTTCAATCGGAGCCGATGGTCCGGATTCCATCCCCCTGCCCTTGGCCAAAAGCCCTGAAGGTTTCTACCTGGAAGCCCATCCCAAGCTAAAACCCGTAGATACCCCTAGTGATGGCGTATACATTGCAGGGGGAGCCGAAGCGCCGAAGGATATCCGTGAAACGACCACCCAGGCCAGTGCGGCGGCCGGACGCGCTGCAGGATTGCTAAAGAGAGGAGAGGTTTTAATCGAACCGCTATTTGCGTTTGTGGATCATGAATCATGCAATATATGTGGAATCTGTGCGACGCGCTGCCCTTATAATGCCATTACGGTGGATAAGAAGAAAGAAATCCCTGCCCGGGTCAATCCCGCCCTGTGTAAGGGCTGCGGAACATGTGCCGGAGACTGTCCCCAGGACAGTATCACCATGACAAACTTCACCGATACGATGATCTTGCGCCAGATCGATGTTGCCCTGCGGAATAATGCCCCGGAAAAGGTATTAATCTTTGCATGCAACTGGTGCTCTTATGCAGGAGCGGACCTGGCCGGAACGAGCAGAATTCAATATCCTACAAATACGCGTATTGTCAGGACCATGTGTTCGGGAAGAGTAGATCCAGACTTCGTCAAGCACGCGTTCAAAAAGGGTGCCGGGGCCGTTATGCTTACGGGTTGCCGACCCCAAGACTGTCATTATATTTCCGGAAACCACTTCGCGTTAAAACGCGAACCAAAGATCCGTCGCTGGATGAAAAAGCAGGGTATATCGGATGATCGCTTCAGTATCGCCTGGATATCTGCAGCTGAAGGCAAGAAATTTGCCGAAATTGTCAAGCAGATGAGTGAGATTGCCAACAAATCAGAAATTACCAGTTTCGCAAAGAGCGAGGCCCTCTCATGAAGAAATATGCGTTTAAGCAAATACGGAACTTGCTCGAAGTCTGCTATCAATGTGGTACTTGCACCGCATCCTGTGCTGTTGGTCTGGTAAATTCTGAAAAGAATATCCGAAGCCTGATTCAAAAAGTTATCAACGCAACAGACGATTCCATACTGGACGAAGACAATCTTCTTTGGCTCTGCATGACGTGCTACCAATGTGAAGACCGCTGTCCTCAAGGCATCCCTCTTGCCACACTACTTGTGGAACTCAAAAATATCGCTGCAAAGAAAGGCTGGATCCCATCTTCGGTCCAAAAAGAGATGCAAACCATTGCAGAGCACGGCTTTACTTTTCCACCGGTCCGAAGCATCCTTTTGCGCCGTGAGAAACTCGGCCTGCCAGATTTTCCCGAACTCGATCAAGACGAAATCCGCACGCTGATCAACATTACCGACCTCCAACAGGAAACAAAAACAGCACCGGTCGTCTTGGCTAAACGCTCAGACAAAGAAAACAGTAAAGATAAGGAAAAATTCGCCTTGTTTTTCGTCTGTACAATTCCGTACAAACTTCCACATCTCGAAGCAGCCTCACGCTTTGTCATGGAGAAATTAGGACTGGAAATGGTAGACCTTCCCT
>CP070652.1:3946531-3949134 GCA_020354645.1 Deltaproteobacteria bacterium | reverse complement strand
GATGAGAAAGATGTGGACCTTGTTATCTAAGACGTCTTGGAGGACATGAATATCAAACAGGACATCTTGAAGCAGCTGGAGGAAATTTTCCGGTCCGACGTGATTTTTGCGACCAATACATATGCCATGCCCATTACCGAAATGGCTTCCATTCTTGCAGACCCCGGTCGTATGATCGGGCTGCACTTTTTTAACCCGGCGCACCGGATGCAGCTTTTGGAGGTCATCTGCGCTGAAAAAACGTCCGACCAGACTCTGGCCAGTTGTGTGGCCTTTGCCCGAAACATCAAAAAGATCCCCATCGTTGTGAACGATGGTCCGGGTTTCTATGTCTCGCGGCAACTCGGTGGGCTTTTCGGCGGGGCCGTTTTTCTTTCTGCCGACGGCGTGGATGGAACCGTCATTGAAGAGGCCATGCTCGATTTCGGCATGCCCATGGGACCGGCCACGCTAGCCGATCTTACCGGCATCGACATAAACTACCATGTGGGCAAGACCTTTGAGAAAAGACTGGGGGAACGCTATAAGGTTCATCCCCTTACCGAGGCGGTATACAAAACCGGGTGCTACGGCCGTAAAACCGGTGCCGGATATTTCGACTACAGCGGCGAACAGCCGGTTCCTAATCCAAAAGTTGCTGAAGCGGTTATGAAATATCTCAAAGACAAGGGGGTATCCCCCAAGGAGGTTTCCAAGCAGGAGATAGTGGATTTGATGCTGGCCAACGCCATCAACGAAGCCGCCTATATGATGCAGGAGGGCATCTGCGACCGTCCCCAGGATATGGATTTGGCCATGATTTACGGAACCGGCTTTCCACCATACCGCGGGGGTATCCTGCGATATGCCGACAAATGGGGACTTAAAAACGTTTACGAAAAACTCGTGGCGGCTGAAAAACAATACGGAATCCGCTTTAAACCGGCGGATATGATCAAAGAAATGGCCGAAACAGGGAAGAATTTCTATCAAAATTAATAAATTCGAAATTCGAATATCGAAATCCGAAACAATATCGAATGACAAAAATTAAAATGTTCAAAACAAATAAATATACATTGCAACGCCATAATTGGTTTTGGTCATTTTATAATTTGAATTTTGGATTTGTTTCGTATTTCGTATTTCGTGCTTCGGATTTATAAGTTTGCAAGGGCAAAAAAGTTATTTTGGTTTAATAAGCAATTTACATCAAATGAGGAGGTATACCCATGAAAGAAGTCGTAATTGCAGGTTTTTTAAGGACGGCACAGTCCCGTTCCAGACCGAACGACCCGGCCAGGGACTGGTTCTGTAAAATGAGATCCGATGAACTTCTGGCCAAGTTGCTGCCCGAAGTCATCAAAAGGACCGGCGTTAACCCCAGTGAAATAGATGATTTCCTTTTAGGGTGTGCCTTGCCGGTCAGCGAGCAGATTCCCTACGGTGGACGGAATCCCATATTCCTGGCCAATTTACCGGAGACTATATCGGCCAAGTTTATCGATCAGCAGTGCGGCTCGGCCATGGCCGGTATTCACATAGGATTTATGGAAATCGCTCAGGATTTTGCGGATATCGTTCTGGTGGGCGGAATGGAGCACATGACCCGAGTGCCCATGGGAGGGCAACTGGTGGACAGGGGAATCATTGCTCCCAATATGACCCTTTTTTTGGATCCTTCCTATCATCACTGGGACATGATGACCACCATGAACATGGGTCTCACCGCCGAAAAGCTTTTCTCACAGACCGATTTCACAAAAGAGGATATCGACAGCTGGGGGGTTCGATCTCATCAGCTGACCTCCAAGGCTCGGTCAGAGGGCTTTTTTGTCGACGAGATCCTGCCGATCGAAGCCGAGCAGGCTGACGGTACCGTCATGACCGTTGATACGGATCAGGCCGTTCGAGATGACGCAACCCTTGAAGGCATGGCCGACCTGAAACCGGCCTTCAAAGCGGACGGTGTGATAACGGCAGGCAATTCTTCACCGCTGAATGCCGGGGCGACTTCAATGCTGTTGATGTCCAAGGAGACCGCTAAAAAGAAAGGCATTAAGCCGCTGGCCACCATCCGTTCCATCGGTTTTGCCGGTGTGGACCCCACTATTATGGGGTCCGGGCCGGTTCCGGCCAGCAAGAAAGCCTTGGAGAAAGCCGGGCTCAAGGCCTCAGACATCGACTTCTGGGAAATAAACGAAGCTTTTTGCATCGTGGCCTTAAACTGTATCAAAGAACTTGGGATCGACCCGGACAGAGTTAACGTCATGGGCGGTGGAACAGCCATCGGACATCCTCTTGGCGCGACCGGCATCCGTTTGACCGGAACCTTGGCCCGTATTTTACATGCGAAAAATGGACGTTACGGATGCGCCAATGCCTGTGTCGGCGGAGGACAGGGCGTGGCTACCATTATCGAAAGGGAAGATTACGATTGGTAGAAAGTTCGCATTTATGGATCATCTCCAAAAGAGTTGGTGTAAGTTACGAGTAGATCATTCATATCTATTTGAAATACAGGTATATATTAACCGCAGACCCACGCAGACATAACGCAGACAAACCATCTTTGCCCGGGCGACCCCAGAGAAACAGGCTGCGCGTTTCACGGGGCAGGCTTG
>CP070652.1:3941770-3946431 GCA_020354645.1 Deltaproteobacteria bacterium | reverse complement strand
GGTGCTTCTTTTTTATGTTCGTGTACGCCCATGAAAAGGAAATTGGAGTAATGGAGTGGCCCACTCCGCCGAAGTAGCTTCAGCTACGAAGGCCGGATAGCAGCCTATGGCTACGACGGCTGAATTGGAATATTGGATCTGTATGGATAATTACCAATGTCTGATTTTATAATCAAGCGACTTGTTTCCGGTGGTATTATTACCAATTATTTTTGCGCCGATGCGCTAAGCCCTAAAGAGTTTTATAGTATGGGTTGAACGGATAGGTACCGGTGAAAGTTATAATTCAGTATAATATGTGGTCCTCATCCGGCTACCTTGGTTTGATTCGCCTTCGCCTGAATACCCTTTCCGCCGGAGTTCTTTGGCGGACTGCAGGGATGATTGGTCTTCGCCAGAGGCTACTACCCAACAAGTCAGTCTTCACCAGGGTCTTCGACCCGACTGAAGAAGGCGAGGTGAACCGCGTCGAGGCTCGCCAGAGAGTAGGCGGATTTATAGCGCCATAGCTCCACGACGGCGGGTTAGGCTTCGGCGCAATTCCGCTTTGATACCTCGCCCCGCTGCAGCGGGTCTGCGGGGAGCATCATTGATGAAGGAAAGGAGAATTACAATGAGTGATCCTTGGGAAAAAGATCTGTCTTGCGCTGAAAAGTGCTCAAACTGCGATGCCGAATTGTCTCAGCGGGATCAGAGAATCTTGTCCGTCTATACCCATGAACCGATATGTATGAACTGCAAGCGGCAGGAAGAAAAACGACCCGATTACGAGGATGTTTCAAAAGGTATGATCGCCCAATGCATCGAAGATACCGGCAGACCTTACGGAGACCCGCGTGGATATTGCTTTTATCATTTCTGCCCGTACAAGTGCTGATGAAAGGTTGGTTAAATTACCAATCCCCTCCAATGGGTATTTTTTTAGGATCAAAAAAAAATCAATTGTGTTTATACTCGGGAGGTCTTTTTATATAACGGAGAAATGTCACGCAGGGTCGTCACTACCTTTTTTAAAGATTTAAGAAAGGCCATGATATCTTCTTGCCTGTTATCGATACCCAATGATATCACCAGTGTGCCTTGGGCGTCGGCATGACTGAGGCCGATCGATAGCAAGACATGAGATGCTCGCAAAGATCCGGTGGCACAAGCGGATCTTGTGGATACAGCGATATTATCATCATCCAGCATTAGCATCACACTTTCCCCTTCGATATATTTAATGGAGATCGACAGTAGATTGGGAAGGCTAAATTCCGGATGGGTATTGACAATATACTCGTCGATGTAGTTGGGCAGCTCCTCCAGCAGCTTTTCTTTTAATTTGAAAGTGTGAAGCAGCCGGGAATCCATATTTCGTCTGGCCAGTTCAGCAGCTACTCCCATGCCGATAATACCGATCAAGTTTTCAGTTCCGCCGCGTTTGTTGTTTTCCTGAACGCCGCCGTCCAATAATGGAAATATACGTGTGCCGCGCCGTATGTATAATCCCCCCACACCGGTTGGACCGTAAAAAGGATTGGCGGCAAAACTGAGCAAGTTGACGCCCAGTGCCTGGACATCAATCGGTACAACCCCCACCGAATCAACGGCATCCACATGCAAGATTGTTTTTTTCTCCGTGGTGATTTTCCCGATTTCTTCGATGGGCTGGATGGTACCGGTCACATTATTGCTGTGCATGATCGAGACAAGAATAGTGTCATCCGTGATGGCGTCTGCCACATCCTGCGGATTCACCTGGCCATATTCATCCACCGAGACAGAAGTGACCTTGTAGCCCAAGGATTTCAGGCGTCGAATGCTGCGAATAACCGCACTGTGTTCTATGTTGGATGTGACGATGTGCTTACCCTTTTCGGCATTGGCCATGGCCACACCCTTAATGGCATGATTCACGGATTCGGTTCCGCCGGATGTAAAAACTACTTCTTTCGCCACAGCGCAATTGATCAGCTTTGCTACCGATTCCCGAGCGCTCTCCAGAACATCAGCGGCTTGTTCACCTTTTTTATGCTGGCTGGAGGGATTGGCATAATCCATCTGAATGGCCTCAATCATTGCAGTTTTGACTTCCGGCAACAGTGGATTCGATGAGATATGATCTAAATTAATTATCGTCATTTTCTCTGTTCTCTCTACAGCTTGAAGTCATTTCTAGTGCTCTTCTTCAAGACTAGATTGGCATGCATCACAAAAGGTTGCACCCTCTTGAATTTCGATATCGCAATAGGGACAGTAACATTTATCCCCGTGAGAGTGCTCATGTTTGTCAACACGCTTGGGAGCAGGGCGTGTCTTTCCGATCTTCCTATCTTCGTAATCTTTTATGGCCATTTGGAGCGCATCGGCACCCAGGTTGGAGCAATGGAGTTTGTTTTTGGGTAAACCCTCCAGGGCTTTTGCAACATCTTTGTTTGTAATTCGCTTGGCCGCTTCAATGGTCTTGCCTTTGGCAATTTCTGTCAGCATGCTGGATACTGCAATAGCTGAGCCGCAGCCGAAGGTCTGAAATTTTATATCTTCAATACATTCGTTTTCGACTTTTAGATAAATCGTCATCATATCGCCGCAGAGGGGATTGCCGACCTCACCGATGCCATCTGGATCCTCAATGACGCCAACATTTCTAGGATTGCGGAAATGGTCCATAACCGTTTTATTGTACATTTTGCCTCCTAAACGAATGAAAGAGTGTTTGGAAAATACTAATCACATTTTTTTAATATAAAGATACCGGATCTTTGGGTTTTTGTTTGTCCTCTTTCCTTAAATCGAAGTCTTCTATACTGTATGGATCAAAAAAAAGAAAGTGTCAATTTATCAATTCCCTTGATGTAAGTCTTAGGTAACACCTTGGTCTCGGCCAGACCGTTAACAGGGTCCAGCTGCGTATTTCAGGTAGGTACCGATAACCATGAGGTCCAGGGGTTCCGTGACCCCTTCAATCGCTCGGTTGGTCAGTTTTTGCCGTTCTGTGGGGGGGGTGATAGTTCTAAGCAATTGCTTCCTGATATGCCTTTTCCGTGCATAGCGCGTGGGCCCCTTCTTTTATGGTGTGCTTTTCTAATTTGGCGGACAGGTTCACCGCCTCTCCGATAACGGTATACTCCAGACGGGTGGCGCCTCCCACCGCCCCGCAGATAATGCGTCCCGTCGTCACAGCAGCCCCGACAAAAGGAACCGGTTTTTCTTTAAACCGGCATTCAGTCTGCCACCATTCCGGCCGTAACCACACAGCGAACCTGAAATCTGAGCACACGCAGGGCAATAAAGATAAAAACATACAACAATGTTGGCGATTTTATAGTGGAAAGAAGTCCTACTGAGTACGGTAGGTGATTGACCGTTTAAATGCATGCCGGGTGCGGGAAATATTGTACCTAACCGTTCTTGAATCGAAGTATACCGCTTCGCGGCTGCCAGGGCTCGCTACCCTCGGGCTGGGTGATTTCATAACATTCCACCCAGTCGCCGATCTTGCCTTTTTTCCAACCTGGAATACTGAGCCCCACCTGCTGGCCGGGCTTAGCGATTTTTACCGCATTTTTTTCAATCTGGAGTGATCCTATTTTTCCAAAATAGGCCGGTCCCATGGCTGTGATTACGCGAAAATCTTTTCCTGTCTCGAGAGAGCCTTCCCTTACCTCACAGCCGAGGATTATGCCTTTGTGTCCTCCTTTAAATGTGGCGATAACCTTAGCTTTACCGGTAATTTTTTCTTCGGGTTCTTTGGCAGCCAGGTTGTTTGCGATTTTTCTTACATCTTCGGTCAATTGATAGATCGTATCATACAGTCGGATCTCAACCCCATAATTCATAATTTCAGACTGGAGCTTGGGGGTAACTTCCACATTGAAGCCGATTAACAACTTGCTTCCTGTTTGGGCCATCAGGACATCGGATTTTGATATACGCCCGATACCAGCCTGGATGACTTCTACCACCGCATCCGGAGACTCAATTGCCTCAAGACTGGAACTGACCGCTTCAACTGTGCCCGCAACATCACATTTCACCACAACCTCTAACTTTTTTTTGTCTTTATCTCCTTCCAAATCACCGGATTTTCTATGCCGTGCAAGCTTGCCGGGCGTCATTTTTGTCTCCCGTTGCATTATTTTACTTCATTTGCAATCCAGTCCATAAACTCTTTGTTTCCGCCGGATACCGGTATGCTCAGGATGCAAGGGCAATCATAGCTGTGCAGGGCCTTCACCTTTTCTAGCAGCTCCGGCACTTTCGCTTCGGTGGTTTTGGCAATCAAGACTACTTCTTTATCATCCTGTATTTCACCTTGCCACACATACATCGAATTCATGTTGTCGATGATGTTAACGCAAGCAGCCAGTTTTGACTCCACCAATTCCCGACCGAGGGTTCGGGCTTCAGCTTTATTGCCTGCGGTAATGTAGATCAGGTTTATATTCATTTTTTACCTCATTATAATAATGCGTGTCGTTTAAAATTCAAGAAAAGCATTACCTTAATTAAGCGAAAGTCGAGGATGCCCCAGATGCAAGGCGGAGAGGGTGAAGCTGTAGTAAACTACCGCGAGCCCTTTCCAACACAGACACCGCAGGAGTCAAGCCGAAAACTATGGGGTATCCTCGGCTTTCCCAACGGGTAAACAAAATTGAGAAAAAAATGCATCATTAAAT
>CP070652.1:3939035-3941670 GCA_020354645.1 Deltaproteobacteria bacterium | reverse complement strand
GTTATTTAATATTATTTCAACTTCTCATTAATTTTCATGCAAGATTCAGGTATTATATCCTCCGAAGTAATCCGATTTTCCCGGACAATGACAAAGCGACGGTTATTTTGACTTCATCAGCTTCGGATCCCGCATGGTCTTAAGGATTTCAATGCTGCTCTTATAACCTTTGTTGAGCCGGCACAAATCTATCGCCATGCCGGCTATCTGGGCCACCGCTTGAACGAAATTCACATCTTCCAGGGTAAATTCCCAAGGTTGAGATGTATAGACTCTGAGGGCTCCGATGACATTACTGTGGACTGTTATCGGAACGGATAAAATCGAGGTGATGCCTTCCTTTCTGGCTTCCTCGGGGTACTGAATTCTCGGATCATCCAGAACATCATAAATGGCGACCGGTCCTTCCTCAAGTGACTCAGCGATTGACTTTAGAGAACTGATTGGGCCTTTGTCTAGATAATTCTCACTCAGACCATAGGAACCAGCGATTTTCAGTTCTTTCGTCTTGCGGTTGATTAAAAAAAGCGTGCAACCCTTTACATCCAGCGCGGTTTTGACGCTCTCTACCGTCAACAAAACGACATCCTCCGGATCCCTTGCGGCTGAAATGGCGCCGGTAATTTTTATCAGTGTTTCATAATTTATGATATGTTTTTTCATGCGTTCCTCCCTTCCATCCGCATTTCATCACACCTGTCCCCAGGATGGTATCGCCAGACAATTATTTGGAACACCGATATCCGCATTGCCGGAGCCTCAAACGACTGAGTCAGAATTTACCTTCGTAATCATCCGGAATGGTCCGGAAATTTCAGTTATTGACCAATACCATTTTGATTAACTAAATGGGAACTTCGTGATAACCAGAGCACCCCAAAGAGCCAGATTGTGCTCTTTGGGGTTTAATAATGGCAGCTTTAATCTCTGCGGTTTTGGATTCAATTTCATGCCCTGTTTATAAAAATGATGGGGTGCAGGCAATAAATAGAAAAAAGGACTGCGTCAGCGGAAAAGGAGCTCAGCCGGTATGGAGCCAACGGCAAATAAGATGCTTCGCTTTGGGTAGAGATGATTCAGAAAAGAAAACAGAAATCGAAAGAACTTCCTTAATAAATTTTTTAAGATAAAGATCTTGTGATGTCAAATTAATATTCAATATGTACTGAAAAAATTATAACCAGAACATGCGGGTATCGACGGTTCCAAATTGACATCTTAGATCATGTTTTGCACAAATCCTGGCCTCCCTTTATTCAATACTCAGACCATATGCATTAATATAGCTGTCCCCAGATTACGGCAGAATCAGATATACTTTCTACTCTTCTCGTTTTCGAGCCTCGGCGCCCGCCTTTTTTATTTCGTCTAAAAATAACTTTACGATGGGAGCCATCTCGGGAGGGTGCCAGTGAGTATTCTTTGGTTCTTCGGGCCAAGCAAAGGGAAGATGAAATACCTCTCCGGGCTGTTGCGCTTTTTCCAAAACAGCCAGGGCCCCCAGCAGCACTTTCCTTTGCCCCTCTTGATCGTGAACTTGTCCGATAATACGACCGTAAGGATGTTCAATTGCCGCCACTCTCGGAAACCCGATTTCCCGATGGAATTCAGGAGTCATGGTCAGCGCTATAGTCGCAAATCCTTTTTCTTCTAAAAAACGAGCGACCAGTCCAACGGACCGGCAACAAAGCGGTCATGCCGGCGTGAGCAATACGGCCTCTACCTTTTCTGCCCGCATTTTATCAGCTACCTTCGGCATCGTTTCCACGAGTAAAATTTTGGGATCCAGCTGAAAACCATAGTAGGAATAGCAGGTGGGTGCAAATCTTCCGATAATGCCCTCTTTCTCAAACTCCCGGAACCTTGCGAGAGGGAGCATGACATTAATATCCTGTTTGATGTATTCAGTGTTGATGTGCAGATGGTTCACATTGATGTCAGCTGTGATTGCCGTTTTCGGAATCTGCCTGCTGCTGGGATCACCCCACTGCGGCTCATGCTTTTCGCGCTCAACATCAAAGGGCGGGTCTGATTTTAGACTGATTCCGGCCGAGGTCATCAGCGAGAAGGTCGTTTCTTTCAGCGGCTTTTCAAGGGCTGTCCAAGGGATATGCCCGCTGAATTGATCCGTTGGAATTTCCCTGCTGAGCCAAGATCGGAGGGACGGGGGCATGAAACGAAAACCATCAACGATTTTTGGAGTGCCGGTCATAATAAGATCTCCCTTTCCGGCTTAGCTTATATGGTGAGTTAATTCGAACTGGTCTAAAAAACAGCTAATAATTAAGCCACACGAACAATTTCACAACTGATGCTGGTCGACTATGAATGATTTAAGAATGTCTCCATTTTATATACAACATATTGTATTTTCTAAAATAATATTGACTATATATAGATTTGTGTTAAAATGCATTCCGATCTGTACAAGGAGGCAATTGTGATGTTTCTCGATGACACCCTGTTTATCGTGGTTTTCTGGGGAACCATTTTATATGTTCATCATAAATTACTGACCATTTAAGCATCCATTGAACATATAACTAGACACGTCGTGTCCAATAAAGATTCGGTGGAAATTTTTTCGACGACCAGATGCCGAATCATTGCCGAATGGGTGTATGTTAACCAATAG
>CP070652.1:3936099-3938935 GCA_020354645.1 Deltaproteobacteria bacterium | reverse complement strand
TTGCCCGCGTCACTTTTTCTCCCTGGGCCGTCTTCAGCCACTCCTGCACCTCAAACTGACGCATCATGACCAATGTGCGCCCCCCGTATATCCCGGCTAAAACAGCCTGCATCCCGGCCACATGGTAAAGCGGCACCGTCAGCAGATTCCGCTCTTCAATCTCCGGGTTGGCCGGTTCCACATTTTCCAGGACATAGGAAACAAAACCACTGTGCCGCAACGGAACTCCCTTGGGCCGGCCTGTCGTCCCGGCCGTATACATGAGAACGGTGATGTCTTCATCACCGATATCAGCGGCAATCTCATCTGAACCGGCGGAGGCGATCAAATCCTCATAAAACGGGTTTTCATCCTGCCGGACATCTATATTAATGCAGGTTTTGACAGAAGGCAACTGGGGTAGCCTCTCTTTGATCATATCAAAATACCGGATCCCTGTCAGCAGGATCCTAATCCCTGCATTTTCAATCATAAAGGCCAATTCATCCGATTTGGCCCTGAAATTAAGCGGAACAAAGATTGCGCCTATCTTTGCCGCCGCAAAATAGGCCTCCACATATTGCGGGCAATTCACGTGCAGCATGCCGACGCGATCACCTTTTTGAACATCAAATTCCTGTAAAGCATTGGCCAGTCTATTCGCTCTCTCATGGAACTTCGCAAAAGACAGCGGCCTGCCCTCGAAAACAATGAACCGCCTGTCCGGACATATAGCAGTGGCAATATACAGAAATTCAGTTGTGTTCATTAATCAATTCCGAAACACCATCCCCCATGGTTTCAGAGGTTAGGCTTTTTGGGCAATACTTCCCGGTCCAAATCGGGCGGCGAGTATCCTTTCCAAATCAAGACCTGCGGCAAGGGGCAAATCCAATCCCTGCACGACAGCCTGTTTGGCACACCGCATGACATCGGGATCATGAGCGGCAATTCTAGCTGCCATCTGTTTTACCGTCTTCCGGAGCTGCTTTTTGGGCACCACGCGGTTGACCAGTTTGATCTGCCAGGCTTTGCCGGCATCAATCCACCGGCCGGTCAAGAGCATCTCCAGGGCATAGCCGCGTCCCACCGTGCGTGGGAGGGTTTGGGTCCCGCCAGCTGCCGGAATTATCCCCAACTCCACTTCCGGTAGGCCAAAGTGGGCATCCTCGGAAGCAATTCTCAGGTCGCAGCACAGCGCCATTTCAATTCCCGAACCCAATACATAGCCATGCAGCGCGGCGATCAGCGGCTGGGGAACGCTTAAAAAAAGCCCCCACACATCACGGTCAAATCGGATTTGCCTGGCGACTACCGGTGATGGTGCCGTTAAAAACTCCTTTAAGTCGGCGCCTGCACAAAACGCTTTTTCCCCGGCCCCCCGGAACAGAGCCACCCGGACCTCATCGTCATCCCGGATAGCTTTCAAGACTTCCGCCAAATCATCCCGCATCTGCATGTTGTATGCGTTGAGAAACTGAGGCCGGTTCAGGGTGACGTAGGCTATTCCATCCTGCTTTTCATAGAGCAATGTGTCAAAACCAGTCATGACCTTTTATTAAATCCTAAGCCGGATTCACCTCAGAGCGGAAGGCCCAAAAGGTAATGTTTAAAATTTTCATTCGCCCCATAGATAAGTTTAAGGGGAATATAAATATCGAACGTCGAACAAGGAATTTCGAATGCCGAAGTTAACCAACCAACGGGCTATTTCCCCTCAAATTGGGGCTTTCTCTTTTCCCGAAATGCCGTGATCCCCTCAGTGCGATCCCGGGTGGTATGAATCAAGTAATATAAATCCGCCTCCAGACGCAATCCTTGATCCAGCGTCAGATCCATTCCTTTATGAATGGCTTCTTTGGCATAGGCCAGAGAGATGGGACTCTGATCGGCGATTTTATGCGCCATTTCTTGAACTGTTCTCATCAGTTCACCCAACGGGACCACCTTGTGCACAAGCCCGATACGCAAAGCTTCCTGAGCATCAATGCTTTCACCCAGAAGAACCATCTCCAGAGCCTTACCTCTGCCCACCAGGCGCGATAAGCGCTGTGTGCCGCCGTCCCAGGGCACCTCTCCGCAAGTTACCTGGGGCATTGCAAATGTGGCGTTTTGTGAACATATCCGCAAATCACAGGCCAGGGCCAATTCCAGGCCTTGCCCCAAGGCAGCGCCGTTTATGGCCGCAAAGACGGGGCAGGTAAACGTGTCGATGATGGCTGCCACCGAAAATAGTTCCAGGAGTTTTGCCCTGTCTTCAAATGCCAAAGCCGCTTGGGTGTCTGTTCCCGCACAAAATACGTCCTGGCCTTCAGCAGTAATAATGACAACCCTGATATCTTTGTCACGTTGAATTTCGCCGCGAATGTCGTTGAATTCGCCGGCAACTTGATCGTTAATGCAATTTCGCGAAACCTCACGGCAAAGGGTTATGGTCGCCACAGATTCTTTTTTTGAATAATTAACCATTTAGACGAACCTCCCGGCAGCCCGCAAACCTGAATCTTCGCATGGCTGCTTAAAGAGTCCAGCGTGCTTAATTGAGCCGAGGTCGACCAGATCCCCGCAATAAGCCCGGGGTCACCGACAGGCCGGTCGCAGCCGGGAACGATTAAGTTGAGGTTTCGGGGAGTTTTTTAGATGAGGTCGCTGCATGAATCATCAGCGACTGCATCGTGCAAACTCGCGCATAAGGGATCGTAGCAAAAGAACAGCGCTTTGATATCAAAACAATGGATTCGGGGTTAGATCGGCATTGCGGGCAGAAGCCATATTGCGGTTGCTGCCTGTTCTTTGGCAACGTTCCCTAATGCCTTCAAACAGTGCACGATTTCGCTGCTGATAATTCATTCCGCTA
>CP070652.1:3933176-3935999 GCA_020354645.1 Deltaproteobacteria bacterium | reverse complement strand
TTAGCCAAGGTACCCCCTTTAATAAAACTGAACACGGTTGAACCGGAACTAAAAAAGGAAAATAAAATATGTGAAGCTCCCCGCCCTAAAGGGTGGGGCTTCCCGGAAAGGAAACTATCCGTTTTTTATATCAGGGGCCGGGGTATTTTTTTCACAGCAAGATGCCGGGTTGTTGCCTGCCAAGCCTGACAGCGGCAACTGCCTTGCATTTTACTGCTGGCTGTTTAAAACGTTCACTCCAACAAGAACCGACCCCGTGTTTTGCCTTTCTCGGCGGCAATAGCCCTCTGCCCCTTAGAGGCCCGGGGGCGATCATCTTGTCGTGAAAAAAACACCCCGACCTCTCATTTTAGATGGCCTCCCTTTGAACAGGGAAGCCAACCGGTCAAAAAATATTTTGCCTCAATCAACACAAAAATGCCTTTAAAAACTACAACTTCAACCAATCCGGTATATTTACCGGCATATTTTTAAAGTCCTGGCAGACTTTGACCACCGCAGGCTCCACCGGGGTGCGCTCGATGCTGGAGGCCCCAAGGTAACCCACGGCTTCGGTGCGCTCCATTACATAGGCGGTGCTATCGGGGTCCTCCATGGGGCCGCCATGAGTGATGGCGAGAAAGTCTCCGGCCGGACGTACTTCTTTGGCCGCAGCGATCAGTTCGCCGGTCACCCTGACACTTTCATCCAGGGTCATGACCGATTCTGCACCAATCAGGCCTCCGGAGGTTAACCCCACGTGGCAGGCCACTATATCCACCTTAGCTTCTGCGACCATCTTTGCCTCTGCCGGTGTAAAGCAATAGCCGATGGTAAAAAAGCCAAGATCATGGGCGATCTTTAACACTTCCACTTCTTTATTGTAACCGAGCCCCGATTCCTCCAAGTTTTTGCGATAGTGGGAGCCGGCATCAATCAATCCCACGGTGGGGAAGTTCATAAAACCTGAGACACCCATCGATGCGAGCGTATTGAACCAATACTCCCAGAGGGTTCTGGAATCCTGCGCACAGAATCCGGCGATTATCGGAGTTTGATTCACCATAGAGAGGACCTCGGCGGCATAATCCATAACCATATCCTGGTTACGCCCCAACGGCATCAAACCGGACAGAGAACCGGCACCAAAGTGCCTGAATCGTCCGGAGTTGTATATGCCGATAATGTCGATCCCTCCTTTTTCCTCCAGCTTGGCGGTAAAGCCATCTCCCGCTCCGCCAATGATGATTGGTTTTCCATCTTTCAGCGTCTGCCGAAGACGAATGTTCAGGTCGTCGCGACTGTATTTTTTTGCCATTTTTACCTCCTCGGTTACCCTCTGTTTTAGTGGAAACAGGGCTTTCGGAATCCCGGCAAAATATTCCAGTTGACCTTCTTCCGAAGCACCAAACCTATTATAATTGGTTACAGGGTTTAATTGAGCATTTGCTCATATAGCGGGCATTTGCTTCATAAATAGTTTTCGAGTGTCTGTCAAGGGTTAATCGCAAAAACTATAAAAGATAATTCCGTCCAGGCCAGCAATGTGTTGCGATTCACTGGCCAGAAACTAAGGCTATCGGTAGGATGCCCAGAGTGGCTCCCGGAAATCGCTTAGCGGGCTCTGTATACCAAAATATCACAAAAAACAATCAGTTAACGTTTCTTCGGCGGCAGTTTCAACCAATCAAACACCTTTAAGCTTTGGGTAAAACGCCTACTGGCAGGTGATCGTTCGACCCATTTTTTATTTGCGCAAGTATTCCTTGACAGAAAGTGCGCCTTAAGATATACCAAATTCCCAGGATCTGAGCAAATGCTCAAAACAGGATATATTTCTAGATCCAGATATTGCCAACGCTAACAGCTAGTGAGTTGCAAGCATGCCTCTATCTTCAGGTGAAAAACGTAATTTTTTCGATTTCCTCACGCGCCTTGCCTCCCTCTATTATCTGGAAGGCAAAACCCAGGCAAAAGTTGCCCAAGAATTGGGCATCTCACGCCAAAAAGTTCAACGACTTCTTCGACAGGCAAGAGAGTTGGGAATCGTTGAGATCAACATACGAACCATGCCGACGGTTTCACTGGATCTTGAAAAGCGCCTCAAGGCCGAATTTGGCTTAAAAGACGTGGTTGTGGCAACATCACATTCTAGCGAAGAAGAACGCAGGCAGTCAGTGGCCCGGGCAGCAGCCAGCTATCTCGAACGCCATTTGTACGACGGCTTGGCTGTAGCTGTGGGTATGGGGCGCAACATGGGTGAAATCCCCAACTTCTACCGCCCGGTCCACGGGATTGATTGCACTTTCATCAGCGCCATGGGCAGCTCCACTCACGTTGGCGATACAATCAATCCCAACGATATCTGCCAAAAACTGGCGATCAATTCCAAGGGGCGCGCGATGTATTTACATGCCCCGGCCTACGTCGAGAGTCAGAGTGTTCGGGACATCTTGTTCGCCCAGGAAGCCGTCGGGCCAATCTTGAAGCAAGCCAAGCAGGCGGATCTAGCCTTAGTGGGCATTGGCACGCCCTCCGATGACGCCACCTTGGTGCGAATGGATTGTCTTTCGCTGGCCGAAGTCCAAAAGCTGTTAGCCAGCGGCGCAGTAGGAGACGTGCTGGGTGGCTATTTCAATGAAGACGGACAGATGATCGCCTCCGACTTGCATGGACGTCTGGTAGGACTAACGCTAGAAGACTTGCGCAATATCCCTACGGTCATGGCCGTGGTAAGTGAAAAGGAAAAAGCAAAAGCGATTTTTGGGGCATTGCGTACTCGGGTCATTCACATCCTTATCACGGACTCTGACAATGCCATGGAAGTATTGCGCATGAATCACT
>CP070652.1:3929939-3933076 GCA_020354645.1 Deltaproteobacteria bacterium | reverse complement strand
TTTTCCCAATCATTTGCCAACAGTTTAAAAGGCTCAGGTTTCGATGAATTACACGCGGCATTCACCTATGTCATCAAAGAATTCCAACGTGCCAAAATAGAAAAGGAAGAGCACTATCGATTTCTGCAAACGATTGTTGATCATGTGGGTATTGCTTTGATCGCTTTTAATCCGGACGGTGCGGTTGAATTGATCAATAACGCCGCAAAAAAATTGCTTAAAATTCCAAGGTTGGGAAACATTGCAGATTTGCGATAAATCAGCCCAAGATTGTCTCAGAAACTGCTTGAGCTCTCTCCCGGAGGCAAAGATTTGGTTAAATTGCAACAGGGCGATGACTTGTTACAATTATCGATCTATGCCACCGGTTTTATTTTGCGCAAACAGCAATTAATGCTCGTTGCGATGCAGAATATTCAGAACGAATTGGAAGAAAAGGAGATGAAATCCTGGCAAAATCTAATTCGCGTTCTCACCCACGAGATCATGAACTCGATTACTCCGATCGCCTCACTGTCATCCACCGCTTATGGCTTATTGAAAAATAATCAAGAATGCGAAGCACCGGAATCCATGAATGAAATTATTGGCGATGTGCGTGATGCCGTAAATACCATCGAGAAACGCAGTAAAGGGCTCTTGGATTTTATTGAAAACTACCGAAAGCTCACCCGGATTCCAAAACCGGATTTTAGAATTGTTCAAGTAAAAGATCTTTTTGAAAGAGTGGGAAATCTTATGAAGGATCAACTTGAACACCAGGCGATAGATTTTACGATACAGGTTGATCCGGAAAGCCTTGAGATAACGGCGGATTGGGCCTTAATTGAACAGGTTTTGATAAATATGTGTAAAAATTCTGTTGAAGCTGTCCAGGGAATAAGAAATCCAAAAATTGCATTAACTGCGGGGACCGATGGGTTGGGCAATCCTGTCATTAAAGTGATCGATAATGGGAAGGGAATTAGCGAGGAGGTCGCTGAAAAAATTTTCATTCCATTTTTCACCACCAAACCCCAGGGCTCCGGTATCGGCCTGAGCTTATCCCGGCAGATTATGAGGCTTCACAAGGGAACCTTAAGCGTCACGTCAAAGCCGGGGGTGGAAACTACTTTCGTGCTGCGCTTTTAGTCAATATTATTGAGGATTTTTGGCACTTATCAATCGAAATTGATGTAAAGCAATACCAAAATTTAAGAACAAGTTATTGCTCATGAGTAGATATATTAAATTTTTCCATAGTAGAGACTACCAGAAATGCATCTTGATGAGTTTTCGTGGTATTTTATGCCTCTTACTGCTTTTTGTCATATGTGCCTGTTCCCCGAATCGGCGGGTAATCAAAAATACGGAGTTTAATGATTGGGACGGCCGGCGGATGATGTATAAAAATGTGTTTCCACCCACGTACGGCTTGGGGGAGAAAACCGAGTATGACCGCATTGATTTTCTCAAACCGCATGAACGAAAACCGTATAAATACAGGCTGCTCGCGGACCCCAGAGGAGGAGATATTGACCGAACTCTGGGCTACGATCCGTCCGAATACACGGTTCAGCCGGATTTTAATATTCTTCGAAATCCGACGCACGAAGTTCAGATCACCTGGATTCGACACGCGTCTTTTCTGATTCAACTCGGCGGGAAATATCAGATCCTCATTGATCCTGTGCTGGAGCGATATGACGGACTGGCCGGCCGGCTTGCGAAGTACACTGTAATCGAAGCGCCCAACGTAGAGCCACCGCTTACTGCTGAAGATCTTCCATTTGCCGCTACGTCTGAAAACCCGGGGGAGAACCAGACGGTTATCGTTGCGCTTTCTCATGATCATTACGATCATTTAAATTACCGTACACTTAAAAAATTACCTGAAAATACCCATTATTATGTCCCGCATGGCGTAGAGAATGAATTTCCGGCGCGCTTCGCCAGTGTCACTGGTATGGATTGGTATACGCAAGATACCATCGGCGATCTGACCATCCATTTTCTGCCCGCCAATCACGGTTCAGGCCGATCTCTAAGTGCGAGGAATCAAAACCTGTGGGGTGGATGGCTTTTTGAATGGAATGATTATCGAATTTACTTTGCCGGTGACACCGGCTACAGCGCTGTTTTCAAAGATATTAAAAGCCGGCTGGGCGAGATCGATATCTGTCTGATGCCGATTGCCGCCTGGTATTGGCGTCACGGGCACTTTGCCCCGGAGGATGCGGTTCAGGCCGCTGAGGATCTATCCTGCAATGTCTTTATCCCCTGGGGCTGGGGGACCTGGATCATTAGCTATGAGCATATGCTGGAACCCCTGCGCCGTTTGCAATATGCGTGGGATCAGATGCAGCCAGAGAATATGAAGTTACGGAATCTTAAAATGGGAGAGACTTACTCAATGGGCATACTTGGTGAAGATAGCTATGCTGAGTGCAATTAATTAACATAGATATCACGACCTGCCCGAGTTTTGCTAGAATCTCATCAAAGCAATTGATTGTCCGGCGATTTTCTTTGCCAATCACATTATAAATGTGTATATGCACTTGGTCGAAAAACGAGGAAGGTCAATAGCAGTTGCGGTTAGATATGTACTTTCATCTTGCGCCAGCCTTCCTGGGTAAACCGCTTTTCACGGCTCAAGCCCCATTCCTTCATGGCCTGATAGTACGCAAGCAGATCGGTTTTGGCCAGTTTTAAAATTTCAGCGCGCTCTTGTTGCTTCTTTTTATAATCATCCGGAATAATCCCCACCCAGGTGGCAAATCCGGCATCAAAGACCCAATCGGCAGTGATCTCATGGGAGGAAATGCCCATGGTAACCGCATGCGTTCTCACGACATCCATGTCAAGCTCCAGCACCCAGCCGTTATCCCAAACTCTGTTATCACTATTTGTTTCGACGTTCTGGCTGCATTGCGGACAATAAACTTGCTCCACCGACTGCTCGTCCAAGACCATCTTTCCAAAGAAGATTTCGGCGGTATTTTTGCCGCAGGCGCAATCCTTCCGGTAACTCTGGCACATAATGACCTCCTATAATCACGGTTTTAAAGCCTTATCTAATTCCTGGTGGTAGCGTTGCAGGCAGGAGCACAGGTCCCCCTTACCCTGAGCCCCTGAGGGAAATGCTCACATGATAA
>CP070652.1:3923234-3929839 GCA_020354645.1 Deltaproteobacteria bacterium | reverse complement strand
GTGGCTGCGGTCTCCCCCGCTGCCAAATTGCAGAAAAACAAAAGACTTACGACAATGGATCAAAAAAACACCCCGCCCCCTCAGTTAAATAAAAACAGCGCCGATAAATAATGAAAACGAGATGCAAATGGGCCAAGGCAGATTCTCTAAGCAAACTATATCATGATACCGAATGGGGAGTCCCCCAGCATGATGATCGGCTTCTATTCGAACATATTATTCTCGATGGTTTGCAGGCAGGTTTAAGCTGGTCTATTATTCTGCAGAAACGGGAAAATATAAAAAGTGCATTTGATAATTTTGATCCGGTCGTAATTGCAGGCTACAAGATCCAAAAAATAGAAGAACTTCTCGCGGATAAGGGGGTGATCCGAAACAGAGGAAAAGTTGAGGCCGTTGTTCAAAACGCACAGGCCTTTTTAAACATACAAAAAGAGTTCAAGAGCTTTGATGGCTATATCTGGCAGTTTGTAAAGAGAAAACCCGTTCAGAATTCCTGGAAAACGCCAAAGGAAATCCCGACTCAAACAAAAGAATCGATTGCCATGAGCCGTGATCTCAAAAGAAGGGGCTTCAAGTTCGTTGGGCCTGTAATGTGCTATGCTTTCATGCAGGCTGTCGGGATGGTAAATGATCATACCATCGATTGTTTTCGGTATCGTGAGGTTCAGCAATGAGACGCATCCTAAGGTGTCGATGAGATTCGATGACGCAAACTTTTGTACAGCCGCAAAAACTGAAAAAACGCATCGGGTGCTGAAAGTGAATGGATAAAAGCGAAAAACAAATGGTTTGTAATAAAGTATAAGTGGAGTAGAAAATGGGTGCTTGCAAATACTGTGGCCGAAATCACAAAATCGGATTTGTTTCTACCCGTCTGGCCGGAACCGATGGCGTCTCTCTGGAAACTGATAAATGGGCGGAGGTATTTGAGGATGAAGGGGCCAGCTGTTATTACATGGCAGGAGAGCTTGATAGCGCGCCGGATCGTTCATTTTTGGTGGAAGAGGCCCACTTTATGCATCCCGTTATCAGAGATATTTACCAGAAGTGTTTTGGCGTCCGCACGCGGAGTCGCGAAGTTACGGATCAGATTCACCAACTCACCATGGTGTTAAAAGATTACATATACAAGTTCATCGAAAAGTTTGATATTGAATTGTTGATTCCGCAAAATGCCCTGACAATTCCGCTGAATATCCCACTGGGCATCGCGCTTACCCAGGTGATATCTGAAACCGGAATACACGCCATCGCCCATCATCACGATTTTTTCTGGGAAAGACAGCACTTTAAGATCAATGCGGTCTGGGAATTCCTAAACATGGCATTCCCGCCCCATTTGCCTTCCATCCAACATGTGGTCATAAACTCTTGGGCGGACAATCAACTGAGTCTCAGGACGGGCATATCGGCGCATATAATACCGAACGTAATGGATTTTGAAAATCCGCCGCCGCCACCGAGTGATTATACGGCTGACGTAAGGAAGTCTTTTGGTATTGAAGATGATGAGCTTTTCATCCTTCAGCCGACCCGGGTGGTTAAGCGCAAGGGAATCGAACATGCCATTGAACTGCTTAACAGACTCGGTATGAAGGCCAAGCTTATTATATCGCATGCGTCCGGAGACGAAGGTTATGATTATGAGCGAAGAGTAAGAGAATATTCAAAACTTATGAAAGTGGACACAGTTTTCGTCTCAAATATTATCAATGAAAAAAGAGGAACAACTAAGAACGGCCGGAAGGTTTATACGCTCGAAGATATATATCCCCATGCGGATCTGATTACCTATCCCTCGAACTTCGAGGGGTTTGGTAATGCATTTTTAGAAGCCATCTACTTTCGCAAACCGATTGTGGTCAATACCTATTCGATTTACACCATGGATATCAAGCCCAAAGGATTTTCTGTAATAGAAATTGATGGGTATGTGACAGAGGAGGCCGTGCTTCAAACCAGACAGGTGCTGGAAGATCCAAAACTTCGTCAGGAGATGGTCGAGCGAAATTATGAAATTGCGAAACGGTTTTTTGGCTACAGCGTTTTACGACAGAAGCTGCGGACACTTCTTTATGATTGTATCGCCTGCACACCGGGAATTAACATCAGCTAACCCCTATCTTTCTGCAGAAAAGCGCAACCCTGTCAGGTATTAAGACGTCGTCGGCATCACCATGCTGGCCGGTTCGCTTCCCTGCAAGACCCGCCCTTTAGGGCAAGGAGCTTCCCTTCCATTCTTCACGATTGCATAATGAATAAATCTTCATTTTGTTGACGTTGCCCCTTTCTCATGAGACACTTGTAAATAATAATGTGTGATAAACTATAATATATTGAAACAAGAATAATAATTCTAGCTTTCTATAATCTCGGCACCCCAACAAATCTGCTTGACAGGCGCTAGTCTTTTTGCTATTTATGAATGAGTGTTCATTCATAATGTTCATGGTGCTTAGCGAAAATGTTTCTGGAGGTGAACTATCAATACCAAAGATAAGAATGACAAATATCATCGCATCCTCGAAGCTGCTGTTAAAGTATTTTCCCGACAGGGCTTTTTCCATTCAACGGTTTCTCAAATTGCAAAAGAAGCCGGCGTGGCGGACGGTACCATTTATCTGTATTTTAAAAATAAAGACGATATCCTGGTGCAATTTTTCAGCTACAAGACAAAACAGGTATTTGAAAGGTTCCACAAAGAGGTAGACCGAGCCGATAGCGCGATTGATAAATTAAAGAACCTCATCCGCCATCATCTGGAAGAATTTCAACGCAACCGAGATATGGCGATCGTGTACCAGGTTGAAACCCACCAGAACAGTAGGCTGGCCGAAGCCCAGATCAAAGAAATGTCCAAGATGTATTTTGATATTATTTCAGAAATTGTTGAGGAGGGCCAGGCACAAGGGACTATCCGCAAAGATCTTTATATGGGTTTGGTGAAGCGGTTTATTATCGGAGCCGTTGATGAGGTCATCAATACCTGGATACACTCTGATGGCAAGTATGACCTGGTATCCATGGCAGATCCGTTGGTAGAGCTTTTCATCAAGGGGATTGGCAGTGGAAATTCAAGCGGCAATGATCTTTCCGCCGGTTGGCAATAAACTCTCCCAGTGATGAGCAATAACCTTAACCTAAGGAGAAAAGAGATCATGGCACAAGTAATTTCAGATCGACGGGATGTTGATTTTGTCCTCCATGAACAGCTTCATGTCGAGGATTTGAGTAAACATGAAAAATTCACCGAATTTAATAAAAAGACGGTGGATCTGATTGTTTCCGAAGCCCGCAACTTGGCGGTGAAAGAGATCCTTCCCACCCAAGTGCTCGGTGATCGGGAAGGTGTTCGTTTTGAAAACGGGAAGGTAACGGTTCCGGAGTCTTTTAAAAGGATTTATGAGCTTTACACGGAAGGCGAATGGGTTGCTATGACCGAGGATCTTGAGTGGGGCGGGCAGGGGATGCCGCGAGCCGTTGCCCTGGCTGCCGGTGATTATTTTGTGGGGGCCAATTTAGCTTTCAACATTTATATGGGGCTAACCCACGGGGCCGGCAAGCTGATTGAAAACTTTGGCACCCAAAAACAAAAGGAACTCTATCTAAAAAAAATGTATACTGGAGAGTGGTGCGGAACCATGCAACTCACCGAACCGGAGGCAGGATCGGATGTGGGCGCCCTGACCACCTCGGCGGTGAAAAATGATGATGGTACCTATTCGATCACCGGAAACAAAATATTTATCTCCGGCGGCGATCATAATCTTTCAGAAAACATTATTCATCCGGTTTTAGCCCGCATTGAAGGCGCTCCGGACGGAAGCAGGGGGATATCATTGTTTTTGGTTCCCAAGATTTGGGTGAATGAAGACGGCAGTCTCGGCGAATTCAACGATGTGGTTTGCACGGGTGTTGAAGAAAAAATGGGTCTGCACGGTAATGCAACCTGCGCCATGGCCCTTGGCGGAAACGGCAAGTGCCGCGGAACTCTGCTGGGTGAGGAGAACAAAGGGATGCGCGCCATGTTTCTCATGATGAATGAGGCCCGGCTGGCCGTCGGCCTCCAGGGCTTCTGCTGTGCCAGTACCGCATATTTATACGCGCTAAATTATGCCAGAGAAAGGATACAGGGTAAGCATTTGTCAAACATAATGGACAAGGATGCCCCTTCGGTACCCATCATTCAGCATCCGGATATCCGCCGCCAGCTAATAACCATGAAGGCCTATGTTGAAGGGATGCGCAGTCTCCTTTATTATATCGGGATCTGTGATGACAAGAGGGTGATTGCCGATGATGGCGAGGAAAAGCTCAAATACCAGGGTATCATTGACTTGCTGATACCGATAGTTAAAGGTTACATTACCGACAGGGCTTTTGAAATCTGCAGCCATGCAATTCAGATTTATGGCGGTTACGGTTATATCAGAGATTACCCTCTGGAACAGCTACTTCGGGACTGCCGGATTACGATGATTTATGAGGGGACCAACGGAATCCAGGCCATGGATCTTTTGGGAAGAAAGCTCGGCATGAATAAAGGAAAGCCGATCATGGATCTTTTGGGAGAGATACAACAAACCATCGCTGAGGCCAAAAGCATCTCGGCCATAAAAGTTTACGCCGAGAAGGTCGAAGATGCGGTAAACACGCTGGGTGAGGTTGCCCTGCACCTGGGAAAGACCGCCATGTCTCCCCAATTGCTGGCCGCGTTTGCATTTGCCTATCCCTTTATGGAGGTTTGCGGAGACGTCATTCTTTCCTGGATGCTTCTCTGGCGGGCAACAACAGCCTCTCAGGCGCTGAAAAAAGGCGCCAAGAAAAAAGACAATGATTTTTATGAAGGACAGATAAAAAGTGCGGAATTTTTTACCCATTCGATTCTGCCGATCACCCTCGGCAAGATGAACGCCATCCTGGAGACCAATGACGCCGCCGTTGAAATATCTGAAGCTTCCTTCGGGGGATAATTAATTCAATTGCTTATTCCGGCCGTCACGGCAGCCTTCTTTATTATTGTTTAATGAGCTAAGCCGTGTTATAGATCACGGCTTGTGTTGTGGGTGCGATGCATCGAAAAGTTTCAGTTCTACTTACGGTTATGGATGACCAGAAACTTAAAGCAGTTTTTGCCTTGACAGACGGAACGGCGGCTTGTTAAAAATGAACGAACATTCATTCACTTGGTATTTTATACGAATTGAAGGAATCGGAAACGGGTAAATGCAAACAGCGTTGATCTCTCCAGCGAAAGCGGTTTACTTTGGCGTACCAGGTATTGTTCTTTTTATACTTATTCCGGTCATTGCCGTTGGCATTTTCGCCCATATCATCATCCGGCGAATCTTGCCCCTGCTCAAGGCATCACCGGATCCGCGGACTGACCGTGTTTCTGAACGGATTCGTAGTGTTTTCAAAATGTGGCTCGGTCAATATCGTCACCCGAGATACCGGCTTGTCGGAATACTGCATATCCTGCTTTTTTCAGGATTTTTGATATTATTTATCCGATCTCTTACCTTGATGTTCATCGGAATTTTTGATGATTTCGTTCTGCCGGGCTTAGACGGTGCTGCGGGTCATGTCTATGGGGTTATAAAAGATTTTGCAACCAGCTATGTGCTGGTGGCGGTAATCATCTTAATGATTCGCCGCGTAATTTTTACCCCTGAACGTTACGCTGTCCCACCTCGCTATGGGAAAGCACACAGGGCGGAGGCCATACTCGTTCTGTGCCTGATTACCGGTCTTGTAACCTGTGACATGATTTTTGATGGCAGCCTGGCGGCAGCTCAACTGCAAAATGGATTCAAAACTGAAATATTGGTCCCGGTCACCGGACAGTGGCTGGCAGCAAATATTTTGAAAAAGACATCCGTCGACACCCTCCAACATTTACATCTGGGAGCCTATTTTCTGCACGAGTTGATATTTTTCTTCTTTTTATGCTTCCTGCCGTTGGGCAAACACTTTCATGTGATCACCTCCATTTTTAATGTCTATTTTATGAAATTGGACAAAGGTTCGGTAAAACCCGTGAGGTGGGGCATCAAGGCTGATCAGTTGGACGACCTCGAATCCTTCGGTGTTAAAGTCTACCAAGATTTTACCTGGAAGCACATGCTGGACTTTTATTCCTGTGCCGATTGCGGTCGCTGTTCGGACAATTGCCCGGCCAATGCTGTCGGCCGCCCGTTGTCGCCCCGTTTCATTTCGATAAAATGTCGCGATTACGCCTATCGGAAGTACCCCCTTCTCGGCAAACCCTCGCTGGAGGATAAGCACCTGATCGGAAACATTCTCGAAGCGGATGAAATCTGGTCCTGCACAACCTGTGGCGCCTGTGAAGAGGAATGCCCGTTGATGATCGAGTACATCGATAAAATTGTGGATGTCCGCAGGGGCATGGTCGATGAGGGCAATGTTCCTCAATCACTTCAGAAACCATTGCAAGCCCTTGAAAAACGCGGCAATCCCTGGGGTAAAATGGAAAAAAAACGGGTGGATTGGACCACTGTTGACGATTTTTCTGAAGAATGTTCGTTGAAAATTCTTGGCAAGCAGGGCAGCGCCGTAACCCTCTATTTTGTAGACAGTAT
>CP070652.1:3919030-3923134 GCA_020354645.1 Deltaproteobacteria bacterium | reverse complement strand
GGCAATCGAAACATATTTTTGAGAACCACGCCAACAGATGGGGATTGAAAACCATGGGCAGCCATTTATGGGAAAACTATTTTAAACCAACAACCAAAGAAAAAGAGATCAACGCCATTTTAAAAGAAAACATTCTGTTTCAGGATCTCACCCAAAAGCAGCTCAAATTCGTTGCCAATATTGTGCATCTGAGAAAATATCGTAAAGATGAAGCCATATTCAGGCAGGGTGAAGTTGGGGTCGGAATGTATATTATTGTGCAGGGCGCTGTTGATATTAATGTCGAAGAAAACCAAGCTCAAGAAGGCCATCACCGGCAGTACGTTGTGATGACAAAACTCGGCCCGGGAGACTTTTTTGGTGAGCTCTCATTGGTTGAAGAAGGTGGCCGGCGCAGTGCGACCGCCTCTGCCACGGACAATACGACCCTGATCGGTTTTTTCAAACCGGACCTGTTAGAAATATTAGAAAGAAATCCCGCTGCCGGTGTTAAAATTACCTTGCGCCTGGGTGAGGTACTGGGCCGCCGCTTAAGGGAAACCAACGACAGAGTTTCCGTACTGGAAGATGAAATCAAAAAATTTCGATCAGAGGGTGATAGTTGAAAACACGCGGGATTCTATACAGAGAACGCTATATAAAGCTTTTATCTGTTATTACCATTCTATTTATATGCATTCTCATCATTCTGAGAATTCAAAATATTTTGATATCATTTATATTCGCCTCCGTCATTTATTATCTTCTGGGACCCATAGTCAATGCTATCGAAAGAACGGGCATCTCCAGAAAACTTGGTGTTATCAGTTTATTCTTGTTTATCGCGGTTGTCCTATCGCTAGGCCTCTATCTTCTCTTTCCGGTTATTACAAACCAGATTTCAGCTTTTAAGAATGAGCTGCCGAAATTTATCGATGGAGTCACAAAACTGGCATCGGCAACTGAACAAAAGCTGAATGCCTTTTCATATAATTTGTATCACATCGATTCGAGTAGAAGCGTAGCGGCAGTCTTATCGACTTTTGCCAGAAGGGCGTTCGAAGATTTGCCGGATTTGATTTCATCTTCAATGGCCGTCCTGGTGCTCGCGCCATTTTTTGCATTCTTTATGCTGCTCGACGGACAAGCCGTTACAAAAAAAATCTTGGCGTTGGTTCCCAACAATTATTTCGAATTCGCTCTAAATCTGCAGCATCAAATGAATGTTCAGTTGGGTGATTTCATTCGAGCAAGGCTTCTCGAAGCCGGTATCGTAGGGGCAGTGGTATGGCTCGGATTAACGATTATCGTTTTTCCCTACGCTGTCCTTTTGGGGGTTTTTGCGGCACTTACGAACTTAATTCCTTATATCGGACCAATTATCGGTGCGGTACCGGCCCTATTGATCGCACTGGTAAATGGGCTATCCGGTCTCGAGTTATTAATATTGGTTGCAATTTATGTCATTGCCCAGTTGATCGACAATTTTTTGATCATACCCCTGGTGGTGGCCAAAATCGTCAATCTTCATCCCGTTACAGTCGTGATCGTTATCATCATTGGGGCACAACTGGCCGGCATCCTCGGTATGATCATTTCCATTCCTGTGGCGTGCATCATAAAGCTCACGGCTTTTGAAATTTACAACCACCTGGTTGAATTTCACGCCTAAATTTATCTCCCTATCGACATTTCTGCAATAATTTGATAAACTTATAACGGTAGTTGGTGTAATTCAAATCGATGCAAAGCAAAGGAGTAGCCATTGCACAGGTTAAGCATCAAAGTCTTTTTTTTGGCGTCAATATTATTCACCTTCGGTATAAATCCGACCGTGAATGCCTCCCAGGAAGGCACTCCCACAATCACCCGAAAACAGTTGAAAACAGCTGCTTATAACAGTCTTTGGCGTTTAAAAAGGGCGATCGAAAAAGGCGGGTTTTATAGTGCCCGTGTCGCCCTTAATGTATGGCGCAGTAATGCTGTAGATGCTGGCCTGTTTGATCAGGCTCAGTATGATGAATTCAGAAGACAGATTTATGAAAAATCAATAGAAAATAGCCTTACTTGTTTTGAAGCCTCTATTCTGAGTGGAAATTATAAAGACGCCAAAATTTGCCTGCATACCTGGAAATTACGCACCCAGACTTTGGGAACCTATAATCAGGAATATTATGATCAAATGAAAAACCGTTTGGAATCAGCTGTCAGCCAGCAGATCGTTACTGGTAAAGAATAAGTTTATCATATAATGGGCCTAGAAGGTTTATGTCGTCAATCGAATCAATAAAAGTAGACCATCTGGTCGGAACACAGGTCGGCACATCCACCATTGTCAAGGAATTGGCCCGCGGGGGGATGGCCATCGTGTTTATCGCTTTTCAAACGACGTTGAAACGACAGATCGCGGTCAAAATATTGCCCAAAAGTCTGTTAACGCCGAATTCGGCCAAACTATTCCAGCAGGAAGCAGAGTCGGCGGCCATTCTGTCACATCCCAGTATTATTCAAATATACGAGGTGGGGGAGACGGAAGAATTTCTCTTTTTTACCATGCAGTTGATTAAAGGCAATCCCCTTTCAAAAATTATGAGCACGGCCAAAAAAAATATCATACCCTCCAAACGGACACTACCCTTACAGACCACTCTCCAAATTTTCATCCAGATTCTTGATGCGCTGGATTACGCACACAACCAGGAAATCATCCACCGGGACATCAAACCCTGCAACATCATGATTGAAAAGCATACTCAAAGACCCATCATTACAGACTTTGGGGTTGCCAAAGTCTTGCGGGGTGAAGAGAGCGGCAAACCCTTGATTCAAGGCACCCCTCTGTATATGCCGCCGGAGCAGATATTGGGCCGGGAGCTGGACGGCCGGGCTGATATTTACGCCACGGGCACGATGCTCTTTGAGATGCTGGTCCCGGAATTGCCGATTCCGAAATTTAAATCAAATATAGAAATGCTCAAAACAAAGGTTTTGAATAAAAACGGCATGTTTCAAAAAAAGCCTTCAGAACTCCGGGCTGATCTAAATGGGGATATGGATCTTATCCTACAGAAAGCCTTGGCCCACGATGCAAATAACCGATATACAACCTGCCGGGAGTTTATAGAAGCACTTGAGCAGTATCGAAGCAATGACCTAACGTAATTGGTAGAAAGGCTGAAAAATGACCCAAACCGCCCTTTCAAAACAGAATGCGGGCAAAATCGGCAGATCTTTTGCCATGCTGTTTAATCGGGCTGTCATGTATGATGCCAACCATCCGTTCACAAAGCAATCTGCCAGCGATTTCCACAAAGCAATTACCCAGGGATTATATGAATTATCACCGATTGTTTTTATCATGGCCCAGGAAAAGTTTTTTGTTGAAGAAGAACCTCTGGACCCGCGCATTAACACCTTTCGGATGCTTTCGCATTTTAAAAAAGGGGGGATCCAATCGGTTTCCTTTGAAAAAGGTGTTCAGCAAGATGATCTGCGTACGTTTTCAAAGATTTTTTTTGATTCTACGAGATATGCGGATGCCGAGGCCATGAAATCGGCGCTTGCCAAGGAAGGGGTCAACAAAGTCAGAATCAACCATGTCATATTCAAAAAGGTAACGGCAGACGATGAAGTCGTAAGTCGTGATAAACTTAAACAAGATGCTGCTCCTGCTGGAAAAGCGCCACCACCGCAAGCAACCGGTAAGGGTCTGGATGTGCTGGCCGAAAGTGTCGTCATGCAGGAGCTGGAAAAATCTCTCTCCCTCAAAAATCTGCTTGAAAATCCCTCTGATATTTCAAAAGCCATGATCGATGCCGATCGGGAAGTTTCCAAAAGCGACCCGGCCAAAGCGGGCGGACCCGGCCGCGCAATTAACCATCAACTCCGCCAAATCGGCACCAAAGTAGAAGAAGCCGCTAAAAGTGAAGAGACGTTAAATTTCGAGGATTTAGCCGCTGCGGTTTTTGATATGAAAAAGGAACTCCTGAAAGGCATCGAAACCCAAAAGGCCATGGGAGCTGTATATCAAAACGAGGGGATGATCCAGGACGAAACCGACGAAATCACCGACAATGTGATTATACAGTTGGTGAGAGATGAATACAAAAAAGGTCAGATTTCTAT
>CP070652.1:3912613-3918930 GCA_020354645.1 Deltaproteobacteria bacterium | reverse complement strand
GGATGTCTTCCATTTTCGGGCTGAATGTTGTTGAAAATCAAATGGTTTGATGATCTCCATCGCTTGAGCAGATTTCAGCAGCGGGCAGGTCCAGTCAGGTACAGTTCCAGTAGGGAATAAGGTTCAAAGCTTGAATAGTGAATAATATTGAGGCGGTTTGAGTTTAATTCACAATTCAAGCTTTGACCCCATAGCCCTCTCTCTTAGAAAGGATAAAGCTGTTGTTAAGTTACTTTAACTTTAAAGAAACAATTTCATCGAATTCAGGAACATATTTTTAATTTGTCAAATCCAAAGATCTGACTCCTTTTTCCCCCTTTTTCAAATTTGTGAAGGTCGAGCCGGTGACCTATGTCCAAATCAGCCAAAAAAACGGCCATTTGCCGATGAAATTCCGATTGACAGCGTATCCTCCTTTCGATAATTGAAAACACATCGGCCATAACAACTGCATGTTCCCATATCTTGGGTCATAGATGATGGGAAAAGACAATTTGTTGTGTTCGTTTAACCCGTACCCTAAATAGGGAATTCTATCATTTCATTTTCTTATCATTTGTAAACCCGCAGTGCCTTTGCATCGTTCAAATCGGCATCAATGATCGGATAGCGGGTAACTTGAAGCAAAGTAGCCCCTCATGAAGGAAAGAATCAAAGATCTCCTTTTGGGATTCGGCCTTCTGGCTGTCGGGGTTGTTGCTCTGCTGACAATCCGGATACCGGTGCAACAAACCCGCATTTCCAGTGGCGCAAAATTAACCTACGCGACGTTGCCAAAGATTTATTCATGGATATTGATCCTACTCGTTTGCCTTTATATGGCAAAAGTGGTTTTTGCTATTTGGAAAGACCGTGCGGCCGAAAAGCGGCCAATAGGCGGTGATGAACCAAAAGAGAGTGCCCCGGAAATCGCTTATTCATCACAAAAGGTAATTTTACTCCGCACGATAGGCACCGTAATCATAGTGCTTGCCTATGTGCTGCTACTTGAGCATCTGCATTTTTTTATCCTGACCATTCTTTTTCTGTTCGTGTTATTTTTTGTTTACGGCCAACGATCGATTCTAAAAATCACCGCGGTATCCATCTGTGGCGGCACGGTTTTTTATATACTTTTCATCCACATACTCAAATTGCCCATTTAATCGGCAGACATTCTTGGAGAGGGCGGAATGGTAGAAGGGCTTTTGGGCGCATTTATCAGTATTTTGGCCCCGTTTAACTTGATTCTGCTCTTTATTGGTACGGGGCTCGGTATCCTGGTGGGTGCCTTGCCTGGTCTCAGCTCCCCAATGGCAATTATCGTATTGCTGCCGTTGACCTATTCCATGGAGACACTACCGGCTTTTCTGACCATGATCGGTGTTTATGTCGGCACCAAACTGGGCGGATCCTATCCTGCGATTTTGCTAAGAACACCCGGCACTCCTGCAGGCGCGTGCACGGCACTTGATGGATATCCCATGGCACAAAGAGGAGAGCCCGGACTTGCCCTGGGCTATGCGACAATGGGATCCACATTTGGAGGTTTCTTCGGATGGATTCTGGCTGTTACCTGTGTACCACTGTTATCATCCATCGCGGTGAAATCGAGCAATGCAGATATCGCACTTATAGGAATTCTGGGCCTGATTATGGTATCGGCTTTCGTTCGCGGCTCAACGCTCCGCGGACTCATCGGTGTTGTGCTCGGTCTACTGATTGCCACGGTGGGACTCGATCCCATTCAAACCACATCACGATTTACCTTCGGCTATTATAACCTTATGTCAGGAATTCCATTTGCCGCTGCATTGGTCGGATTTTTTGGCATTGCCGTTGTTTTAAGCGATATCAAAATGATGGGTCGGCCATCACACTTGGTAACATCCCGATTAAACCTCGCCCTTCCAAAATGGAAAGATCTCATCGCCCGCTGGCAATGTATTTTAATCGGCGGTTTATATGGTACGGGCATCGGAGCGATTCCAGGCGTAGGTGCCGAAGTATCCCCATGGATCGCCTATGCGACCATCCGTAACAAATCAAAAACACCTGAGCAGTTCGGCAGTGGTATTGCCGAGGGGATTCTTACCCCTGAGGCCACAAACAATGCAAACACCGGCGGGACTATGATTCCAATGCTCGCGCTCGGAATTCCGGGTGATGGCTCAACCGCAATTATGCTGGGTGCCATGGTCCTTCACGGGCTGGAACCGGGTGTTATGCTGATGAAAAACAGCAGTGATATTGTATATGGAATTCTTGTGGGGATATTGCTGTCGACTTTTTTTATGTTTCTTATTTCCTGGCAGGCCATCCGTTATTTTGTGCTTATTTTGCGTTTCGATCGATCATGGTTATTTCCTTTCATTCTCATCTTCGCTACTCTCGGGGCGTTTTTGACCATGAATACGACATTTCCTGTTTTCATAGCGATCACCTTCGGGCTGATCGGCTATATCTTTGAATCCCGAAAATTTCCGGTGGTGACAGTTGTCCTCGGTATTATTCTCGGGCCCATTATCGAACAAAATATTCGCTTGGCATTGGCGCTTTCCAAAAACGACTGGTATACCTTTGTTGCTACTTGGCCGCGGAAAGTAATGGTTGCCGCCATTTTGGGGCTTTTAGCCTATGAAATCTACAAAGGCCTTACTACCAAATCATAACCGAATCACTCATCCGACATTTTAACTCCCAAAGAAAAGGAGAAATGACATGAAGCGATTAGGACAAATTCTTGTAATTTTAATTACCCTATTTTTATTAATTCCCATAGGGGCAGATCGTGCACAGACAGAGGACTATCCAGGTAAAACGATCCATATTGTTGTTCCGTGGAAGGCAGGCGGTGGTACAGATGCCATCGGCCGGGGGTTTGCCGAGGCAATGAAAACGGTTGTCGATGTGTCGGTTGTTGTGGACAACATATCCGGTGCCGGCGGTGTGACAGGAACCGTGAAAGTCGCAAAGAGCAGACCTGACGGCTATACGCTCCTTATGAACGGAACGACGGATATGACCGCGGTGCTCACTTTCAAGAAAGTGCCTTTTTCTCTCGACGATTTAACTTATATCGGGGGCTTTTTCACCAGCCCCACTTGGGTACTCTGCCATAAAGACCGGGGATACAAAGATCTTGAAGACTTTCTCGCAAAGGCCAAGGCAAATCCCGGCAATCTCACTGTTGGCACAGCGGGTCCGGCAGGGGCTCAAATGCTCATGGCCAGTGCTATCAAGGGTATTACGGGCGCTGACTTCAGGATTATACCCTATTCCGGTGGCAAGGATTTGAAGAAGGCCTTAATTGGAAATCAGGTGTATGCGGGTATTATCCATGCCCCGGTGTTGCTTGCCGAAGTGAAAGCCGGGCTCATTAAAATCCTCGGAACCGGCATGCCGCTTGACAAAATCACTTATCCGCCGGCTCGAGACATAAAAACCTTGAAGGATATCGGTATTCCCATCGAAATCGGAATTACCCGGGGTATCTACGTTCCCAAAGCCACACCCCAGGGCATCACTTCTCGCCTTTCTGAAATCGTCGAGAAAGCAGCAAAAAGTGAGCGTTTTAAAGAGTTCGGCAACAAATTTGGTTTTGCACCGGTTTGGATCCCGGGACCGAAATTCGAAAAACAGATTCGATCCGAACTCTCTCTTTTTGAAGATATTAAAGCAAAGCACATCGATTAATAAGCAACCATAACCTAACAGCCGATGGCGGATTTGCCACCGGCTGTTTGCCCCTCAAAGCGGTAGTGATTTTTTGCAGCAAATATAGGGAGGAGGATTTCAAAAGATGACCGATACAACTTTAAACCCTATCTTAGATCCTCGCGGCTGGCAGGAAAGACGCAAGATTCCCCTCGCACCGCGCGTCAGCATGGGAACTCTCAAAAAAGGTCCCGTGCTTTTATTTGACAATACCAAGCTCGGATTCTGCAATTATATGCAGGTCTACAGAAGGATAAAGGAAAACTTCGCAAAAGAAGGCATCACGCACATTGTTGATTACAGAGAAACCGTTCGGGGTAAAACCAACCAAGATCTGATAGATTTTGCCGCTCGACTGAAAAACGAATTCAAACCGGTGGCCGCTATTCTGGCGCTGAGCGACATGGGCACCAGCCCTGCAACGGCCATTATGACCATTGCAATGGAAGAGATCGGGGTTCCCAGCCTCTGCATCACCGCCCCTCCAGGAACAGATTTGGTTAAGGCGGCGGCTTTTTACCGTGCCGGTCATTTGTGTATATGCCCCATCGACATGTATCAAGGAAGCACAGAGGAGGAGATTGCCCAAAAAGTGGACGATCAGATGCAGCGAATCTATGAAGCTTTAACCCTCCCGTCGGATCAGATCGAGAAACGAGCAGCATTGGAATTCGGGCTGGATGCAGACCCGCCGGATCAGAGCGGACTGCTGGATACAAGAGATAAGATCGAATGGGGCAAACTGGATTTTTCAGAGCCTGCAGCCGGTATTGAAGAAGTGATGGATCTTTTCAACGAGATGCACCTGAGCGACGGTCTTCCGATCATACCGCCTACGGCCAAACGGCTCGATAAAATGATGACTTACTGCCCATTTAATTTAGAATCACCCCTTGCACATGGAATTGGTCCGAGTGGAAAAGACATCACGGTCAAGGACATCGCTATCTGTGCAGTGATGGCTGGCTGCAAACCTCAGGCGATGCCGATCCTGGTGACCGCATTCAAAGCGATGGCGAACAAGAAGTATAATTTCTTGCAATCTGTGACAACCTCACATCCGGGCGGCAATCTGGTTCTTGTCAGCGGCCCCATCGCCCAGGAAATTGGACTATACGGAAGAGCGGGTTGCATTGGCCCCGGATTTCCTGCAAACATGACAATTGGTCGCGCAGTTAACCTGGTGTTGATCAACACTTGCCGCTCTGTCCCGGGACATGCGGATCTTGCATGTATCTCTTCCCAAGCTGAAATCACCTATTGTTTTGCCGAAGAACCGGACTTAACTCCGTGGCAAACAATCAATGCGGAGCGTTATGACGAACAAACCACCACGGTATATGTATTGAAAGCCGAACCGCCTCACGATATTATTGATTTCTTGAGTATGACCGCTGGGGATCTTTTAGACGGGATCGTAGATTCCTGTACTACCCTGGGTTCAAACAATTCCTTCATGCCGGGACCCCTTATTGTCGTAGTGACTCGCGACCATGCTTGGCTGCTTGCACGGGATGGTTGGGATAAAAATAAAATCCGCGAACACATTCACATATATGCCTTCCATCAGGTTCCCATGGTGCGGAATCGTGGACTGGTGCCGGTGCGGCCGCCGCACTTTGCTAATTTACACCCCATGCCGGTCACACGAGAGCCCAGTGATGTCGAAATTGTGGTTGCGGGCGGTAGGGGAGGACACTCCAGCGTAATTTTGCCCTGGGCACTTCACAGCGAGGCCATTGTTGAACCCATGGTGCTTCCAAACGATCAGGTAGCAAAAAGCATAGAAGAATTTAAAACCGGAAAATAATTGAAACTATAAGAAAGAAACCTTAAATCAAATATACATATCGACAATAAAAGAGCATTCTATTTTTAAGCTAGAATGCCTTTATTGTCTGAAGAGGAACGGTAAATGCGGTAAATGCGCCATGTTCGGTGAATGCGTAGGGCAATGCTTTTAAATATTTGAGCTTGGAGAGGTGGTCGCAAATTGAGACCACCCCTGCCTTTTCATCAGCATTCAACTTAAACATAAAATCTTCAGGGAAACGCTTCTTGTTACGCTTGACTTGTTCATTCAAACGCCTAGTGGGCACCCCGTAAAAAACAGCTAAGTCCGCGTCAATAATAACTTTTTCTCCTCGGATCAATAGGATCCCTTTCTGACCGACACCATGCACACCATGCTTTTATAAATATAAAACCCGTACGATACAGGATGCGTAATGATTTTAACCCGTTAAAAGAATAATTTTTCGAAAGACCACAAATTTGGGAGCAGGAAGTCGCCCCGTCACATACGACGGGATCGCCCCGACCACATAATTTCAAGCACTTAGAACGGGTTCCGGTTGAACCCGTTTTATTTTATCTGTTTAGTAGACGCTGGGATAGACGCTACTCCTCAAATCCTACCAGCTGATCCCCCAAAAATCTGACTGATAGTCGGCCTGTTTCTTTGTCCTCGTCTTAATGTTTCCCCCTTATGCCTCGGTGGTTCTCTGTTAATAACCTTGAAATTGGATATATGGAATGGTATCGACGTTTTAGAGAGGTAGGCATATATATCAATTTATGCCTTCCCTGTTGCGTTCTCAATTTATTGATACTTTCGTGAT
>CP070652.1:3909454-3912513 GCA_020354645.1 Deltaproteobacteria bacterium | reverse complement strand
TTTTCCCTGAACTCTTCCTTTGAGTACTGTGGATCTCCTGTTAAAGGTTGGTATCCCAAGCGGTCTCCAACCCGCTGGTTTATCTCGAGTAGGTTTCTCCCAACCTGATTCAACTTGTCATCATTGATTACATCCAGAACCTTACCAAGACGTATATCAATTGTCCTATCTTCTCCGGTATCGAGATTGATCCATTTTTTTTGGGCCTGATGACCCGGAGCTGAAACCTCCACCAGGTACTTGCCGGGTTTAAGTTCTATGCCCTGGTAAAACCGCGGCTTTATATTCAAAATCTTAATGGTTGCCTCATCCGGATCTGTTTCTACAAAAAGCCGGCTAATATCAAGCCTTTTCGTGGTCAAATCAAAGACAAAATCACCGCGGGCCAAATCCTTGTTGCTGGACTTGCCGTATTGGGGGTGTTGATAGCCCCGGGAATATTTGACCACCCGATCTGTAATATAGATCCCGAGCTCCGAACCGGTGACATAACCGTCATGAACAACGTCCGCTTTACCTTCGAGAGCTTCAACAAGAGAGCGCTTGAACATACTTTGATCCGGAATGGGCTCGTCCTGGCGGCCTGCAATGAGATACTGGCGCACGGGCAGGGCGCTATTTTCACTGATGACTTTCAGTATGGGCGGCTCAAGCGAAAAAACCTCTCCTGAAAAAGATGAATCAAAAAACATGAGCACATGCTTTGATTTTATTCGCCGGGAATAATCTTCGATGAGTTTGGTGCTAATCGCCAGATTCTCAAACCCGCTGCGATCGGTTTGCGGCAAAGGGCAGTCCCGGGGAATAATCCAGCCCACCTTGGTGCCGTCAGGAAGATTCTGGGTTTCCCCGTTGCCTGCATAGTAAAAAACAAGACCGCGGTCCGATTCCGGACCGGACTTTTGCACAAAGTCATTCAGTGCCTTTTTCAACTCCTGCGAGGAAGGGTTGGTTAACAAGGTGACGTTGAAACTCAGGCGCCTCAAAAGCCAGGAAACATCCCTGGCATCTTGGACCGCATTGGGTAATGACGGCCACCTTTCGTAGTTGCCGACTCCTACCACAAGTGCGTGGTAGTCCTTGTAAAGCTGGATTTCTTTCCCTGCTTGGGAAACGAAACGAATGCCTTGCGTTTCAGCAGCAACCGGCAATGGCTGTATCAGAAGAACAAAGAAAAACGATAAACAAATAAATAGTGCAACGTTTTTCACGGAATTCACTCGGTCAAGTAGCCACAGAGAGGGTCTCGGCAATATTTTCATGGTTCACCCTTTAGTTTTTCATCAAGATAGGCCAGGGGATTATCGAATTCAAAACCGAATAGCCTGGGATTTTCTGCAATAACAGCGGCTGAGATGATATAAAAAACGTAATCGTAAGTCTCCTGTGGAATTTTATCCCGGTATTCTGCCAGAAGTCGCCAAAAATTTCTTTGCTTTGGATTCTCCGGCAAATTTCGGATAAGCTCTATCACCCGCCTTTCACCCCAGTTATAAGAAGCAATCACCAGTAGCCCGGAAGCCTGGGCCTCTGTGTCGTAAATATCTCTGATATATCTTGCAGCCGCCAGGGTGGATTTTCCAATATGGTGGCGCTCATCACGGGGATCCGGCCGCCGCACATTTACCAGGGGGCCGGTCCGCAGGCCATAATTGATGGCCGTTGCGGGAATGAACTGCCACGGACCCTTTGCAACACCGTATCTTGTCTTGGGTCCGCAGGCATATACATCAAAATCACTCTCCTGCAGGGCAAGGTAAATAAACTGGGGCGCAAGGTCATGTTCCAGCAGTGTTTCCGTAATCTTTTCAATGTAGCCGTATCTTATGGCTCTGCCGATGGCCGTTTCCAGCCTGTCGGTGGATTTCCATTTCTCGATATATGACTGAACTTCTTCTGAAAATCCGCTTGGCATATTAATTTCACATTCACCGAAAGTACGGGCTATGCGGAGAATGATCCGTTCTTCTTCGCTGGTATTCTTGCCGTATATGTCGAGGGTGTCAATAAACTGCTCGTAGTTTTCCTCCATATGTTTGCGCCGGGCCCTGTATTTCTCCAGTTGGGTAAGGGTGTGGGCATCCCTGCTGAGTCTGGCGGCCTTAAGAAATCCAGCGAACTCGAGTTCCAGGGATTTCATGGTATAGAAGATGTTCTCGGCCAGCTGCTTTTGCTTACGGGATTCCATATGCTTGAAAATAGCGTATGTCCCGGAAGCCACGAATAGACAACCAATGACGACAATGATTATATAATATTTCTTCTTTTGTTTTTTTTGAAGCCGGCCATAAGCGCGGCGAAGCATCAGGGTGTGTTCGCCGATCTCATGTTCTCCGGTATTGCTAAAATAGCGCTGAATATATTGGGTAACCGTTTTACTGCTGGTCTGCGTTTGTTCAGCTTCTGTAACGCCTTCGATAATGACGTCAAGTATCGGTCCGTCGATACCGAGCATAATTCTATTTTTGCCGGTCAAAGGCGCCCGTTCTATTTTTGTGCCGTCTAAAAACGTACCGTTGGCGCTTTGGAGATCGTACACCCACCACTGGTCTTCCAAGAACCAGAATTCAGCGTGCGCCCGGCTTACCTCGGGATCGGAAAAATGAATCTCACAGCTTTTATCACGCCCGAGGCGAAAAGGCCCTGTAAATTCAAAATCGATTTTGTTGGCCTGGCCTTTTTCGACATGAACCCGTAGTGAGGGTGGTTCAGGCGTATGGATGGTTTTTTCGTCCTGGGTGGTCATAAATTATTTTGGAAGCAATGTTATCAACAGAGGTATCTCTCCTTGTTCCTCAATTAGCAGTGGAGCCTCCCAATCATGATGATCCTTCAACGAGAGCCGAATCTCGTGCTTTCCAACGGGCAGATCAAACTTTAAAGGTGTTTCTCCTTCTAAGGCATCATCTATATAAACTTGAGCACCACTTGGTTTGCTGTCTACTTCCAAAAGCGCCTGCAATGCAGTTTTTACCGCCTGTTCAGCGGGCTGTTTAGCAGCTTGTTTAGCGGTCTTTTCAGCGGCCTGTTCGGCGAAAACTGGTTTATCCTCCTCTCGA
>CP070652.1:3905871-3909354 GCA_020354645.1 Deltaproteobacteria bacterium | reverse complement strand
CGGCACGACCTCATCACTGGAAATGCTTGTCATGGCCGATGAGCTCGTTGCCATGAGCCGTTTCTTCACCGGCGGTATTCCGGTCGATGAGGAGACGCTGGCACTGGAAGCCATAGACCGGGTGGCCACGGCGGGGGAAAGAGCCATATTTCTGGCAGATGATCACGCCTTCAAGCATTTTAAGACAGCCCAGTTTCTTCCCGAGCTGCTCAATCGTGCTCAACACGAATCATGGGAAGAAGCGGGATCTACGAGCCTTTACGACCGCTGCAATGCCGAGGCCAAAAAGATACTTTCCGAGCATCAGGTTGCGCCCAAACCGGAGGCCGTTCTCAAGGAAATCGATCAAATATTGGCTTAATTTATAAGGTTCTTCTCCGAATTAGTTGGTAAAAACTGCTGCAGATAGCACGCATGGGTTTTAGCGTTTTTTATTAACCGCGCGTGCTTGCATCCCGCCCTGCGGGGCTCACTTCATTCGCTCGACAGACGCCGACGAACACAGACTTTTGCCTCCGCGACCGGTCTTCGCGCAAGGCTTCGACCCGGCAGGCATGCGGAGGCAAAACCCCCAGTCGCTGCGCGAAAATATCGGCCTGAAAGGCATGCGTGTTTTGCCCGGGCAGGTCGCCCGGGCAAAAATGATTTGTCTGCGCTATGTCTGCGTGGGTCTGCGGTTAATATATAAGAGCATTTCAAAATGATATGAATCATCTACTCGTAAATGACATCAACGTTTTTGGAGATGATCCCTTTATGGTAACGATAATTATGCTAGCTTTTCAATGAATTTCAGCAAATCTTTATCCACATCCGCCGGCAGTTCCGGTGGTACATGGGTTTCCAATATTTGCTTGTACTTTTTATTGGCTGTTTCAATGCTCTCGGGGGATCCGCTCTCCTGCCAGGAGACAAAATCATCCCGGTTGGATAGCTGCGGACGATGGAATTCGGTTCTAAAATGCTCAAAGGTATGATCCTTGTCGAGAAAATAACCACCGGGTCCCACATCCTTGATAATATCAAAAGCCAAGCTATCCGGATTGACTTCATAACCTCTTTTGATTCTTTTCACCATTCCGCACATTTCATCATCGATGATAAATTTCTCATAGGACATGCAGTTATAGGATTCCAGAATACCGGCGCCGTGCAGGACAAAATTGACACCGCTGAGTCGAGCCATTAAAAGGTTCATCATGGATTCATAGGAAGCCTGGGCACCCGGCGATTTGGCATCGCAAACCGCGCCACCGCTTCGTACAGGCAATTTATAATAATGGGCCATCTGGGCTGTCGCTGCGGTATTTATAGCCATTTCTGGCGAACCGATACTCAATGTACCGTTGCGCAACTCGGCGATGGCAGATACACCACCAAATATTACCGGCGTGCCTTCGCGTACCAGCTGGGCCAGTACAATTCCGGCCAAAACCTCGGCGTTTTGAAGGGCCAGATTACCGGCAAGCGTAACCGGTCCCGTGGCCCCGGCGATGGCCAATGATGATATCACCTGGGGTTGACCGGCTGCAGCATATTCCATAAGGGCTCCCAGCATCCTGGTGTCGTATTTCAGAGGTGTCAGCGCCCCTACTATACCGAAAATTACAGGGCTTGACGCTAATTCAGCCCGACTGCCGAAGAGGATGGCCGCCATTTGAAAGCATTCTCTGGCGGCACGGGCCCCCATCGTGCTGCCCATGAAACATTTATCGGAATATTTTACGGAGGCATACAGCATTTTGGCGTGGCGGATCTCAGGGGGAACATCGGTGGGTTCGACGACCGTGCCGCTTAAAAGATCCTGGTTGGCGCTGGCACCGGTTAATTTGACAAAGTTTTCAAAGTCTTTCAATGTTGCTTGGCGTCGGCCGTTTTCCAGATCAGTGACAAACGGAGCGCCGTAACCGGGCGCAAAGACCGTATTGCGGCCGCCAATTACAACATTGTGCTCCGGATTGCGTGCATAGAGGGTGAACTCGGCGGGTGCTTTTTTAATCTGCTCCTCTACGAATCCGGGCGTAAAGAAGACACGTCGACCGTCGACTTTCGCGCCCTTTTTTTTCAGCACTTCCAGGGCCGACGGATAGTCAAAGTCCAGCCCAATTTGTTCCAGAATCCGCAAAGAAGTTTCATGAATCTTCTCAACCTGAGCTTTGGTCAGAATTCCAAAACGTTGCATTCCCATAACCTTTCAGCATAATTCTCAAGGCTAGTATTGAGAATTTTTTTTCAAGTCAAGTGAAAATGCAGGCATCACCGATTCTGAAAAATAATGGTGTTTCTCAGCAATATTGACAAGTAATATTACCTGTATTACTTATTATATTACATAAGCAAAAAAAGGAAATATCCATGGAAGAGCTAAATTTTTCAATTACCATCAGCCTGACGCTCACTCTCAAGGAAGATAAAGCGAGCATCAATATTAAAAATGTCGATCTAATACCGGCTGTCGTTCCGCTGCCATACCGTTTAAATTCTCGGGATCGGAAAGATTTGCCGAAGACTGAGAAAAAGACGATCCATGATATTATCCTGCAGACGGCCAAAAGGTATGTGGTAGATTCCGGCCAAAACAAGTTTACCGGTGCGAAGCTTTTCCATCTTTCCCTCTTGAACCATCCCGGATTAAAAAGAAACTCATTCGCAGCGCAGGTAATTTCAGCCGCACCCAATCATCCTTCCCACCGGCATTACCCCAATCGAAAGGATTATTTTACCTACCTGGGTAAAGGTTACTACAAAATGAACCAAAAATATCTGAAAATTGCCGAAGACCAGATATTACGTCCTTCAGACCGAGTTCGGGACCATGTGAAAAGAAATTACATCGATCCGGCCAAAAAAGACGGTAAAAAAACCCTGTCCATACGGGCCGGCGATATTCATAAGGAGCTCGGACTCTCAAGACGCATCCCGGTAGTCTGCTCGGCGCTCAGGTCCCGTAAGCTCTCAAAAAATTGTGACATCGAACTCACCTATATCGGCGGCCCCAACAATAGTGCCAACACGACATATACTTATAGGCTTAATAAAGACTAAGAGCCATCTCAAAAATAGTAGATCGCGTTCAATGGCAAGGCGTCCCGTGGGTTGAAAGCGTAGCGTACACCTTAGTACGTGAGCATTTCAAGCCGCGGGACAACACGGCCATTGGGCGCTAGATGCATTTTTGAGATAGCTTCTAGTGTGGTGTCCAACAAATAAGTGACATAATTGAAGAGTATCCTGTAGCAAGCTACAGGAAATCTTCCCCTGAAGGGAATTTTATCATTTTAGATTCGCTCGCTAACCTCGCAGCAAACTGCGAGGAATAGTCTCGCTATTGCAGGGCCAGCAAAAGGTTTGAAAGGTTTTTGTGAGTGCCATTGAGCATTTTGGATTAAAGACGCCGGCTGCAGCGGGGCGCTTGTCCGCCAGCGATCTTTGGCGGATTCACCCGCCAGAGTACGTTGGCGGGTAAAAATCAAAAGCTGTCTG
>CP070652.1:3903235-3905771 GCA_020354645.1 Deltaproteobacteria bacterium | reverse complement strand
TAGCCCGTGCGATAATTATAATCATGTATATGAACGAAACAGTATCTAAAATCTTAGCAACTGCCAATAAGAAATAACCAACAACATACATAAAGACCAATGCCTCAAATTTACTGGGGTGTTTCGTTAGAAAGCAGAGGGATGTTGAAAAAACTGACCGGTTGGCTTCCCTGCAAGCCCCGCCTTTTAAGGCGGGGTTAAGGGAAGGTATCTGAATAATGGAGGAAAAAACCTTGATAGAGCAGTATGACAGTAAAATGATTCGATGCCCCAGAATTGGCGGATATGTCAATTTTAAACTTTGCCGTTCGGAGAATAATATGCTCCCCTGCAGATTTGTAGCCGGATGTTGGCAAATGCAGATAGATATCAATAAGTATCTGTCTGAACATTTTTCAAAGGAAGAACTCGATAAAGCATCTGTCCCTCCGAAACCGAAGCTTGAGAGTCTTGTGGCAACGATGGAAAAGGCAAAGCAGAGAACAGGATGTCAGAGCTAAAAACTTAAGTTTGAAAAACACTTCAGGTCTTTCGGTGAGTGTTATCCGGCCCATAGGGCATTGAATTTTCTAGAATGCTGTTTGGCCGATAATACTTGCCGCGAGACTCATCCATTTTACGTTTAGCGCCCACCGGTCAAAAGTATACTTGTGATAACACGCACCTTTATTCGCTTGCACCGGAAAGTCCCGTTCCGTTGCGGTTGGACTGCGAAGAGTCTCACTATCTCCAGTCAGATTAGAATCCCAATAATTTATTTTATGATCATTGTTCTCTAATTTCATTATAAGGGGGAAAGATGAAGAAAGTATTGGTTAGTGACGATTTGAGTGAATTCGGCATAAAAATTTTTCAAGAAACCGAGGGCATTGAGGTGGATGTTAAAACCGGTTTATCCCCTGAAGCGCTTAAGAGCATCATTGGTGATTATGACGCCCTCGTTATCCGAAGTGCCACCAAAGTTACCCAAGATCTTTTAGATGCGACGAATAAATTGAAGGTGGTCGGTCGAGCCGGTATCGGACTGGACAACGTGGATATTCCGGCTGCTACTAAGCGCGGCGTGGTCGTGATGAATACGCCCACCGGTAATGTGATCACAACAGCCGAGCACGCCATTGCCATGATGATGGCCTTGACGCGCAATATCCCTTTGGGAACGTCATCGTTAAAGGCCGGACGCTGGGAAAAGAAATATCTGAGGGGCAGAGAAGTTTACAACAAATACCTGGGGGTGATCGGTTTCGGAAAGATCGGGTCGGTCGTGGCAGATCGGGCGCGGGGTTTGAAAATGCGGGTGCTCGTTCATGATCCGCTGATAACAGATGAACAAATCAGCAAAGAAGGCTTTGAGCCGGTTTCCTTGGGAGAGCTTTACCGGCGGTCGGATTATATCACGGTGCATGTTCCCAAGATCAAAGCAACCATGGGTCTTCTCAACAAAGCGGCCTTTGATCAGATGAAAGACGGCGTGATGATTATTAACTGCTCCCGGGGGGGGATTGTCGATGAGAATGATTTAGATGATGCCTTAAAGTCCGGAAAGGTGGCCGGTGCAGCCCTGGATGTTTTCGAGACCGAGCCGCCGGGCGCTAGCAAGCTTTTCGAACACGACCGGTTCATCTGCACGCCACATCTGGGCGCCTCCACAGTAGAAGCCCAAATCAACGTTGCGGTTGAGGTGGCCCGGCAAATCGTCGATTATCTTAAAACCGGCAAAATTGTTAATGCGGTGAATGCGCCTTAGTTCCTTAAAATGGGTTTTGTGCGTTTTGAAGCAAGACTTTTTCAATACTCACCAAAAGCCATCCGGGGAACAGTTATTAATGTTTCGTATTTTGTGTTTGGCCCTCGTAATTTCCAAACACCAAACACAAAACACATCTTCTTTTAATAAATAGACCAAATCGGATGGAGGATTCGACATTCAATGCGGAAACTCTTGCTGGGCAACGAAGCTGTCTTAGATAAGCGGTTGGCGGGTAGGCAGGGAATGCTCGGTGTATCTTTGAATTTTCTTGCAGTTGGATGTAAAGCTGCTGATTCATAAAGGAGTTTCTGACTTGACAGGCTTCTTTTGTATACAGTATACACAATTTTGAGTGGATTATAAGCGATCTTCGTTTTTAAACCGACCACTGCAAGAAATCGCTCTTTCAATTACCGATCAACCGAATTCCCAACCCGATGGAGAACCTCAATGGATCAATTCAAAAATCTTTTCGTTTTATCCCTTGAACAGGCAACTGTCGTACCGTATTTGACGTTCAGGCTGGCCCAGGACGGCATGAACGTCATCCGCTTAGAGCATCCGATCTATGGTGATCCAAATCGGCTCGTCGGGGAGAACGTCCTCGGTGAGGAACGCATGAATGCCTATTTTCTGTGTATAAATGCCGGGAAAAAAGCATTAACGCTGAACCTTGCGGATCCTGACGGGCAAGAAATTTTCAAGTCAGTCATTGAAACCCTTAAGATAGATATTTTTATAACCAATCAACTGCCTAAAAATTATCAAAAACTGGGTATAGATTAT
>CP070652.1:3897443-3903135 GCA_020354645.1 Deltaproteobacteria bacterium | reverse complement strand
TGGTCGGAGGGCCTGCATCTCCGGTATGGGCGATTGCCTATGGCGTTGTGACGACGGTAGCCTCCTACTTCTTCGTCTTACCTTCCATGGGGTTGGGAGTGTTTGGCAGGCGGTCTCCCGAAGGCATTAGGGCCCCTCTTTCCAGCCTGGCCAACCACCTATTCTATGGAGTGGGCCTTGCGGTCGGGATCGCACTGATGTAGATGCTGGGAAGGACGGATCGGGCAGGGCGGGTTACGCCCCACCTAACAAACGCATTCAGCCGACTGTCACGACGCATGCTTGCTGGCTGCGCCTGCGGCATGTGCGTGCCAGCGGCTGATGCGAGCCGTTAATTTGATCTAATAAAAAGGGATGCTTCATTGGGAAGGCCTTACTATAGTCGAATTGCAAAACAATGGCATAAAGCGACTGGCTATCAAGGTGGTCCATTAAAAAAGTACGTACTTAATGATTATTTACTTAAAAATATCGAAAGCATAACTGACTGCTCGATTCTTGAACTTGGAGCTGGCAATGGGTATTTTATCCCACTGATGCTGAAACGTTTTTCCGGTCAAATTCCGGCCAGGATAGTCATAACCGATCTTTCTGGTGCCCTACTGAGTGTAGCACAGAAAGAATTCAGAGTGAAAGAGGCAGAATACACCCAACTTGATATCAGAAATCGTTTTCCTTTTGAGGCCGCTAGCTTCGACCTTATTCTTTCTACGATGGTATTCAATGAAGTGTCTACCCTGAGTCTTAAGTTTGCGCTGAATGAATGTTCTCGAGTTTTGCAAGAAAACGGTCGGCTTCTTGTCACAATCACCCACCCAGAATTTATAGCCAGTTTATCGAAGAACGGAAAACTATCTAAATTAGGCCCAGAGTTTTGGACAATGCCCGGAAAGGGTGCGCTGCGAGTGCCGGTGGTAGTGAGGTCCGAAGAAACATATATTGAGTTATTCAAACAAGCGGGATTCTATTTTACATCAGAATCACTCTATCCTAGTTCTAAAGTGTTCAATGAAAGACCAGGATTACGAAATGCAGGGAACATCCCCCTTGCATTGGTTTTCATATGCACAAAAATGATATGAAGCAGCTAACATTGGCATGGAGTGGGACGCTCCTTATGTCGCGCCGCTCATGCCAGCCGTTGCAACCTTTCAAGGATTAGAGAATTCAATCATGAAAAATCAATCATCCACTTTTACAGTGACCAGTCATGTAACTCAAACAGACAGGCTGTACTATCTCGACTGGTTGCGGGTCTTTGCCATTTTAGTCGTATTTTTACATCATTGTAGCAAGATTTTCGATTATCACACGACTGATCTCTACAATACAATAACAAGCTTTGTCCCATCGCTTCATAGGGAATTAAACTCCTTGTGGATCATGCCACTTTTCTTTATCATATCAGGAGCTTCAGTACATTATTCCCTGAAATTCCGTAGCGCCGGAGGGTTTATCAAGGAGAGAATTTTGCGTATTGCGATTCCCCTGGTTTTCATTGGTACATTTGTAATAAACCCTCCACAAATATATATCACGAGATTGTTCCATGGACAGTTCAGTATCGGTTTTTTCCAGTGGTATCCCCATTATTTCGATGGAGTTTGGCCCGGAGGCAATTTTGCCCCTCTTGGTATTGGAACGCACCTATGGTATTTGATGAGCATTTTTATATTCTCATTGATTCTATTGCCCCTATTCATTCCACTCAAAAAAACAGGCACGAGCGCCATTTCGCGAATCTCAAATCTTTTTGCAAACCCTTGGGCATTATTTCTTCTTTTCGTTCCTGTGTCCGCAGCATCCGCATTATTCGAAGCGATGGGGCTTGGGAATATAAGAATGATGGGACATTGGGATCAAATATCCTTTTTATTCTTCTTCGGCTATGGATATCTTATATTCTCCAATAAGCGAATTCAGGAGACGATAAGGAAGTATAGTACGGCCTTTTTCGTTGTGGCATTGATTTTAACAGTTTTGTATTTGGACTCGCATTTTGGTGTCAATCTGATAATCTCCGGGGTGACAGAACATGACTTTCTTAAAATCGACGCGAGTTTGCCAATAAATCATTCCGTATGGATAGCCGTTCAGGCATTCAGGGGATTAATTGCCTGGTGCTGGATTATCGGATTATTGGGTCTGGGTCGTCGATTCCTGAATTTCAACAATAAATTCCTTGTCTATTCCAACGAAGCCGTTCTCCCATTTTACATACTGCACCATACCATAATTATGATAGTCGGTTTCTTCATCATTCAATGGAGCAGTAGTATTGGCACAAAATATTTCACAATAGCAATGGTTTCTTTTGCAGTTATAATGGCTATATACGAGATACTGATAAGGCGGGTGAGTATTCTTCGTATTCTAGTCGGGATGAAAATAAAAAATGATTCGAGAAATTGGCAGACGGCTCTGTGCGTCATGACTGGTTTTTTCTTTGTCTTGGTGATGGCATTGTTGGTCGTATCGTCGAAAGCGGAGAATATGTCACCGCCTCCAACGAAACCGGGACTTTACGTCAACGAAGATTTCGGTTTTCAATTGACCTTCCCGACAAGCATGAACAAGCAGGGTAAGCTCACCTTCTACGATGTGCTTTTCCATATCAAGCACCCGAAGAAAACTCTGTATTTGAAGGTTCGGAAGAATGCCATTTCCGCCAATCAACCGCTGGAACCGCAAGCCGGAAAAAAATGGATAAAAAGGATAATGAAAAGCTTTCACATGAAACACCCGGAAGTTCTTTCGACCGAAGTTTTTACCACGCCGGACGGAACCAAAGCTTTGTATGCCACCATAAAATTCAAAACCCGAACTCTTTCACTGGTCGGAACCTATGCCTTCGTCGATAAGAACGGAAAAAGGTTATTTATAGCTGGGTATAATGACGGTGGGTTTGAACCACTTGAGCAAATCATGAAAAGCTTGACGTTCAAGTAAACGTTTGCTCCGAGCTACCGTCCGACTCATACTCGGAGTACGGCAGTATTTCGGATTTGATATTTGATATCGCAAGCGTCCATATTCTCTTGAAGATAGAATAACATATTCATTAGCTAACAAGTGCATACACCTGAACTTTTTCGTCGCAAGCTCCTCAAAAGTCCGGTGGTGCCAGCGTTAGGGCATGAAGGAGAAACGGAATGTACAAACTTGTCATATTGCTCGCATTTCTTGCTCTTTCTGTCTGTGCCTACATCCTTCATACCGCGAACCCTTACTCAGATGAGCTGGAGTATGCAGAAGATTCGACTGTTCCGGTCAAAAGTGCAAGCTCGTACAAAAAAGCCTTACAAACCTGGAAATCACCGGAAGACATAAATGACTGGATCACCGCCAATTTTTCATACGATACAGCTAGAGCGATCCGCCTTTCTGAGACCCAAAGGACAAAGAACGAGAGTGTCTCGATTTACAGCCCATCTAAGTTCTTCGAAACGAAGACCGGCGTTTGCGTTGATCTCTCACGCTTTAGCGTCGAAACACTAAGAAAAATCAACCCGCATAGCGATCCCAAGTATCTCATGATCGAGTTTGATCCGATTCAAATCGGGGGTGATACGTTTCGATTGCATTGGCTGGTAAGTTTCAGGCGCAATGGCAAAGCCTACTTTTTCTCGGATTCAAAACGCCCAGGCCATATTGCTGGTCCGTATAATTACACACAAACATTTGTTGACGAATATGAGCAATATAGGGGTCGAAAGATCATTTCTTTTCGGGAATTGGAGTCGTACCAAAAACAGTGACGGACTAAAGCAATGAAGCGGCAGGCAAAAAAGAAGCCCTAACAATGGTATAAAGATGGCCGGGCTAAATCTTGCGGTTTTGACATTAGATGGTTTTTTCCAACTATCGTGCTTTTCATACTTGCGGAGGTTTTATTCGCCCGCCACTTATGCCTGCCGTTGGGAGAAAAGATAAGGGATAGCATAATGCCATCAGATGAAAACAAATTGCTCGTTCGTCGTTTCTATGAGGAGGTCGTCAACACGGGGAACGTGGACTTGATCGAGAGGTTCATTGCAACTGAATATGTTGAAGTCTCTGACGGCAAGAGGCACGTCATTGGCGTTGAGGGGGCTAAAACACATATCCTTGGTGTTCGCCAGACTTACCCCGACCTAAATATTGAGATTGAAAGACAAATATCAGAAGGCGAATGGGTGGTCACTTGCATAACAGCAAGAGGCACTCATCGGGGACTATGGCTTGGAATCAAACCTACAGGCAAGGCGATAGCTTTCACCGGAGTGAACATTGATCGGGTTGTTGGTGATCGGATTGTCGAGCATGGCGGTGCGGCTAACATGCTGGACCCTTTGCTAGAGATCGGAGCGATCAAAGTTGTGGGGCCTGATGAGTAAGGAAACGCGCCGTACAATGGGGTGGAACTGACAGGAAGCATCTCAGACCTAAATCGAAAAGTCCCTTGGTTATTCTAGCTTCTTAGGCCTGCAGCTCATCCCCAACGGTGCCTCAATAAAAAAGGCCTACAAAAATAAAACGTAGGCCGAATATTGATCAACAAATAAATGAAAGATGAAAGCTCTAATGGGGTGTAACCCGATCCAATTCTTCACGGATCACTTGGCGAATCACCTCTTCGTTCAGTGGTTTCTCGCCTTTCTCAAGATATTGCCGAAGAGCTTCATTAATCATTGTTTGGTAACCGTAGCCGGCTTCATCTGCGCGCGCACGAAACTCCTCAATAACATCCGCATCAAGATATATCGTTATTCGGGTTTTTCCTTTTTGCGGAACAACTTGGCCTCTTTTGGCGTTTTTAAAATTATATTCCTTTTTCATAGTATTTCCTTTCGGTTGCTGTCGTTTTACGGGCCGAGATTGGGCGGGTTGTGCCACCGCGATATGTATACACTGCCACAATTATTCAGCCGATTGCATCTGAACCAACGGTTACAAAACGTTGTTTTCCCATCCACGTCTTGATAATTTGGGATCAATGCCAATGGGTCAAAAGGAACTGTCTCTGCATCAGAAAAGCGAATCCTGTGTTTCCGGAAATTGGTTTCGGCCTTTTTGGGGTCCCAAGTAACATCTATGGCTGTATTATGCATATATTATATGTATATATCAAGTTTTTTGCATTGATGATTAAATTATTCTATAAATATTTTAAAACACGCATTTACAGCACAACAAATCAGTGCAGCTGACGGCGGGTAGATCGCGGTTTAATGTAAAGGCCGTGCGACTTCGTCACTCATTTGGGCCGCAGCTCACTTCCACGCTAGCTATCCAATCGCTCATTCATGGGAGTGTTTATGTTTAAAGTGCTACAAAAAGGCATGAATCGTTTAGATATTGAGATGAGCGGAACGTTAAACGCTGAGGAAATGAAAATCGCCTTGGATGAACTTGTCGATAAATCTAAGGATATTCAAGATGGCAAAATGTTGTACGAAGTTATTGACTTTCATTTGCCGTCACTAGGTGCAATTGCAATTGAATTCTCTCGCCTTCCTTCAATGCTGGGACTATTGAAAAAGTTCGATCGAGCAGCAGTTTTAACTGACAAAACATGGTTAAGAAAGGTAAGTGAGTTAGAGGGGGTTTTATACCCAAGTCTTGAAATTAAAGCTTTTAATAGGAATCAAAAAGAAGAAGCAGAGGCTTGGTTGTCGAGTTAGATTGACATTTTTAGAAAAACATAGCTAAC
>CP070652.1:3890900-3897343 GCA_020354645.1 Deltaproteobacteria bacterium | reverse complement strand
CCAGAGCAGCGTAACGATAGGCAGCGTGCACGAATTTAGCATACGGCAGCGTAATGAAAAGACCGGCCACCACACCCAGGTGCACGACAAGCAGGATTCCCATGGCCGGTGTCTCCCTCAAAATCAGCAGCAGCAATCCCGTAAGGCTGGTGAAAAACAGCAGCACCTGAAAAGCGACGTCCATCCCCAAGGTGCGATGCGTCGCCGGCGCGGTATCCATTTTACGTTTGAGAAAAATCAGCCCTCCTGTTCCGAACAGCAACGCCAGGCCGCCAACAGTCCCCAGCATGACGGGCCAGCTCAGGATCGGATAAGGTGCGCTCAGGTGCAGGAAGTGGTCGTAAATGGCGGCGATGGCCGTAGAGGCAAAACAGAGCAGGAAACCGTAAAATACGCAATGATGGAGCCATCGTCTAATCATGCTGAACCGATCGTCCGGATAGTTGCACCCATGCCCCCCACCATCCAGATATTTGAGCTGCAAGACATCCTTAATCGCCTGCGAGTTCGCACGAAGATCGATTAGCTCACCCAGCTGACCGCCTGTTTTATACCAAAAATTTATACATCCCATCAAGAGATTTATGAAAATATATATCGCCAGAACCGAAAAAGGTATGACAATAAACAAGTAGGGTATCACCTTATAGAATGCATTCTCACCGAGGTGTGTCGCGAAAACCACGGATGGGGTTTGGAAAAAAAATAGTAACAGCAGCAGGATTAGGATGCACAAACTTGAGATCATCAGCACCCACATTCCATTGCGTTGAAACATGCCAGACAAAAATCCCGGCCAGGTAAAATTCTGGTATATCTCCAGCCTTAGTTCGGAGAAAGTCTTGGGTACGTTTACAGCGAACTCATGTGGCGGTGCATACTGGCAGGCATAATAACACCCGCGGCAATTGTGGCAGAGATTGGCCAGGTACTTCAAATCCTGCTCGGAGAATGTTCGGCGCAATTCCATAGCCGGGTAAACCGCGCAGAATCCCTCGCAATAGCGACAGGCGTTGCAGATCGTCATCACCCGTTGAGCTTCTTTAATCAAATCCGTCGCTGGCAAAACGGGCGGCCTCCTTTCCGGCGATACGGCCAAAAACGGTACCGATCGTCAGCCCGAATCCGGCCAGGTATCCTTGGCCCAAAATATTGCCGGCCTTGATCTCTCCGGCCGCAAAGATGTTCGGTGCGGCGCGGTCGTCCTGCATGATCACTTGGGCCTTCTCATTTATAGTAATGCCAAGGTAAGTAAAAGTGATTCCAGGCCGGAGCGGATACCCGTAAAATGGAGGGGTATCCAAAGGACGCGCCCAATGACTCTTTGGAGGCTCCAGCCCCGCGGTCGCACAGTCATCTAAAATAGATGGATCGAAGGTACCGGGTTGTACCGACTTATTGAACGCGGTCACAACCGCTTCAAGCGCGGATGGGTCGAGTTCCAGCTTAGCGGCCAGCTCGCGGATCGTATTGGCCTCAATCGGCGGAAAAACCGAAGGCATAAACAGGCCGATTGATTTTGAATCGAGGATGGCGAAAGCAATCTGATGGGGTTGCTGGGCAACCAGTCGGCCCCAAATCGCGTATCGTTTGGGCCAGAAGTCCTCACCTTCATCATAGAACCGCCGGACATGTTTATTGACCACGATTCCAAAGGAAACACAGTCTAATCGGGTGACAATCCCCCCATCGTACTTGGGCGCCCGCGCGTCAATTGCCACCGCATGGCATTGACGCGAATCGCCAACCGGTTTGGCGCCATGGTCGAGCAGCACCCGCAACGGCCGTCCTTTGTCATAGGGACTACCGCGGATGATAAAGTTGTCAGCGGCTTCTCCCCAGCATTCCTTCAGCCAGTTGAGGTTGGCCTCAAATCCGCCCGAAGCCACAACCACACTTTTTGCCCGCACTTTTCGAGAGGCCCCCTGAAACTCAAAAATCGCCGAATCGAATTTGCCGTCGCGTATTTCAAGATCGCGGACATCTGCCTCGTACATAATCTCGACGCCCATCTTACGGGCTGTGGCGTAATAAGCGTTCATCAGGGCTTTTCCCCCGCCAAGGAAATGGGAATTGGTTCTTGCCAAATGGAGTGTACCCCGCAGCGGCGGTTGAAAATGACAGCCGTGAGCATTCATCCAGTGACCTAATTCCGCAGATGCACGAATCGTCAAGCGGGCAAGCTCTGCATTGGTCTGTCCCCCGGTCACCTCGAGCAAATCATCCCAGAATTCATCTTCGAGATAGGGCCCGGTCAGGTATTCAGTTCCGCGATTGTGCACATAACGAATGTTACGCGTGTGCCGGCTATTGCCGCCCCGAAATTCTTTGGGAGCGCTCTCGAGCAGTAGGACTTTAGCATTGGCCTCCGCCGCAGTCATCGCGGCGCACAGGGCGGCGTTGCCGCCACCAACCACCAGCACGTCATAGGTCTGCGTCAAATCGATTCTGGATTGGCTATCGTATGCCACAGTACTAATCTCGAATCCGTGTTTTTCTTGTTTTCATAAGCGATTTTTATTACATGATTCGTGCCAATCTATACCACACATAACGGGTGCTTTCAAAGCCAACTAAGTCCGCAGTAAAATGAGTCGACTGCTTTCGGCCCGAACAGAATTATTCTTCCTGATTGACAATTTGTTAAAAATATAAAACGAGTTGTTTCATTAATTAAAAATATATTATATGGGAGTTAGCAACAAAAAATGAATAAAAGTTTGCGAATCGGTGTTTTTGCTTCCAGGAACTTTCTGGTCGAGTATGTTCAAAAAATCGCCTCCGAAGGAAATGGCGACATTGAAATTGCTTACCAGGGATTGGATGAGGCCATCCCGATGGCAAAAAAAAATGGAACGGGATGGCGTCGAAGTCATTATCAGCCGCAGGGGAACCGCTCATCTCTTACGGGAAAACCTGCGCATTCCGGTACTATCTTTCCCCCTTACATCGTTGGATCTACTTAAAAATCTCAAAGAGGCTGCCAAGTACAGCAGAAAAATTTTATTAACCACATTTCGCAGCAAACTGAGCGGAATTGAAATCGTAAAGGACTTACTTGGCATTCAACTCACCCAGGACGTTTATTATGATGCTGCCAGTATGAAGCAGGCGGTTCTGGTGTCACATTCGAAAGGTTGCGAGGTGACTGTGGGAGGCAATATTATCGCCCGTTATGCCAGAGAAGCCGGATTGAATTTCGTGGAGATCCGAACCTCGGCAGAAGAGGTCGTGGCCACAATTGAGAACGCCAAGTTCGTGGCTCCGGCCAATAGAGATTAAAAGGCGATGGTGCAACGGTATTGCAGCATCATCGAGGCAGCATCGGATGGCATCGTCGCCGTGGATGAGAACGGATGGATCACAGCCATCAACAGCACCGCCAGAAAAATGCTGGACATCATCAATGATGCTATCAGCCGGCCGATTGAACAATATGTACCGGACGCTTCCATTATCGAGATCCTGAACAGCGGCAGGCCGATACACGACCGGCTAAAAACAATTAACGGAGAACTCTTTGGGTTCAATCATCTGCCTGTTGTAATGGGGAGCGATGTCATCGGCGGGGTTTCAACGTTTAACCATGTCTCCCAGGTGATGAAAGCCGAGAACGAAGTTCGCCGGTCTCTTTCCAGTGGTCTTGTGACCCGATATTTTATAGAGGATTTGATGCACACGAGTCCATCGATGCAGGACGTCGTCGAACTCGCACGCCAGTTTGCCACCACCGATTCCACTGTCCTGATCATGGGAGAAACCGGACCCGGCAAAGAAGTGCTGGCCCACAGTATCCATAATTTAAGTCACCGCTCTAAAGCCCATTTGTTTCGATAAACTGTGCCGCCCTTGTAGTGCGAATACGTTAGATCTGCTTTATTCGGAATTGATTCGATATGATCCCAATCCAAATGATACGACCGCCAACACAGACCCCGAAACTTTTAAAGCTTTGATGGAAAAGCAAACCAAAAAATATGAAGTCAGAATAATTCGCAAAGCTCTAAAAGAAGCCTGCTAGTGTCGGGCAAGGGCCGCGAAAAATTTAGGTATAAGCAGAACAACCCTGAGGAGAAAGATGAAAGAAGCGGGTATAGAGTAAGTCCTTAGGAGATATATCACTGAAAGTACGAGAAGGCATTTTTGGCATCTTAATTGCTTTCGGAACAGTATTATTAAGACGCTTGATAATTCTATTTATAGTTTTCGTGGCATAAATTTTAAGTAATCAAAAATTCTAAAATAACTTGATTAACGAGGGGGCACTATTATGCAAAATCGGATACCGGCGGTTTTAATGCGGGGCGGCACCAGTAAAGGACTTTTCTTTCATGCCAATCACCTTCCTTCTGATCCAGGTGCGCGAGATGCTATGCTTCTTGCGGCCTACGGTAGCCCGGACCCGAACCGGCGTCAGATAGATGGCGTCGGCGGGGCTGTATCGACTACCAGCAAGGTCGCCATTATAAGCCCATCCGCATCGCCCGATTATGATGTCGTATACAATTTCGGTCAGGTTTCGATTGACCGCCCGTTGGTGGATTTCAAGGGTAACTGTGGCAACATATCTTCCGCCGTCGGTCCCTTTGCCGTGGATGAAGGTTTGGTTGCTGCAACCGAACCGATCACCCGTGTCCGAATCCATCAGATCAATACCGACAAACTAATCGTTGCCGAAGTGCCGGTTAAAGATGGACGCTTCGATGAAGCCGGAGACTATGAAATTTCCGGTGTCCCCGGCAGCGGCAGCAAAATCATCCTGCGTTTTTCCGATCCGGGCGGATCGTTGACGGGAAAGCTCTTCCCGACCGGAAACGTAAAAGATAATTTGGATGTTCCGGAAATGGGTCGTGTCCAATTGACAGTCATCGATGCCGCCAATCCGGTGATATTGGTTTCGGGTGACGTCCTCGATTTGGAAGGAACAGAAATCGAAAGAATTGACAATGATAAAACCATCAAAGGGAAGCTGGAACGTATCCGGTGCGCAGTGGCAGTTGAAATCGGTTTGGCAGAAACAATCGAAGAAGCCACCCAACGGAGCCAGGCGGTTCCCAAAATTGCGTTTGTCAGTGCCCCAAAATCATACCGAACCCTGGGCGGTACGGCCGTCGATGTTGGGCAGGTTGACCTGGTGGCTCGCATGATGTCCATGGGAACCCTGCACAAATCCTTTGCTGTTAGCGGCGCAGTTGCGACAGCGGGTGCCGCCAGAATTCCCGGTACAGTGCTTCACGACCTAATGTCACCAGAAGCAAGAAAAAAAGAAATCATGAGGCTTGGCCATCCCGGCGGTATCATTGAAGTGGGTGCGGTTGTAGAAGAAATCAAGGGCAATTTTAATTATAAAGAGGCGATATTGGGTCGCACGGCGAGACGTCTCATGGAAGGCTATGTTCTGGTACCCCAAAAATACGTCAACAGGGATAGCAGGTAACGCCTTATTTTCAGGGCATGATTTTCAATCAAATCAGAAATGAAAAAATATGAGTTCCAGCCTGGGGTTGTTAACATACTTGGGTCTCGGCCTGCTGGGAGGAATCTTGGGTGTGAAACTGAAAATACCGGCCGGTGCCCTTATCGGCGCGATGCTGACCATCATCTGCTTTAAATTGCTCGTGAAAGTACCCTGGGAAATACCGAAAAGCTTCCCTTTTGTGTTGCAAATTTTCACCGGCACCGTGGTCGGGGCCTCGTTTCAACCGGAGGTCATCCAGGCGATGAAAAAAAATGCGATCCCTGTGATGATTTCGTATACGGTTTTGGTGGGTGCCGGCGTAATCTTGGCGATTGTGTTTACCCGCCTGGGGCTGGTTGATATCGGAACGGCCTACCTGGGAAACAGCCCCGGTGCAATGAGCATATTGACTGTGTTGTCATTAGAAAGTCAGGCTCAGCCCACGCTGGTCGTCTGTTTTCATTTCATCCGAGTGGTGTTTGTGATCCTCACGGCTCCCCTCATTTTCAAGTTGCTATCCGCCCATTGATTTGCCACCCGAAACCAATTTGATCAATGTAATTTCGGACGGAGAACCCACTCGCACTGGCGGGCCCCAATAACCGGTGCCCCGGCTGACATAAATTTGGGTGCCTTCGTGCTTGTATAAACCGGATACATAAGGCTGGGAAAAGCCCAACACCAGGTTCCATGGGAAAAACTGGCCGCCGTGAGTGTAGCTGTAAATCTGCAAATCGTAACCTGCCCGGACCGCAACAAAAATATTATTAGGCTGGTGGGCCAGAAGGATTTTAAATATAGGAACTCGCTTTTTACGAAAGCGAGTATGTTTATCACTGGATTTAGGGATTGTAACCTAAGATGTTTCTCGCATTGAATTATTGTAGATAACTCACGGTAATCATCATTATATTCCAAGATAACTAGTTGGAGGTTACGTGCCTCAGTCTAACATCTCGGAAAAATGTATATTTGATTTGCCAAT
>CP070652.1:3885070-3890800 GCA_020354645.1 Deltaproteobacteria bacterium | reverse complement strand
CGGTATTAGTACTCCCACAGATATTCAAGTGGCACATGAATTTGGTTTGGACATCGTCAAATTTTTTCCAGCTGAGGCGTTTGGCGGATTGAAAACCCTTAAAGCGATGAGCGCCCCTTATCAAATGATGAAGTTTATCCCCACGGGGGGAATCGGACCCCAAAATGTTCTTGAATACCTCAAACATCCCAAGGTGCCGGCATGCGGTGGTAGCTGGATGGTAAAATCGAATCTCATATCAGATGGGAAGTTTGAGGAGATAACTCGCCTTTCCCGCGAAGCAGTTGGATTAGCCCAAAAAGCAAGTGAACCATCAGATTAGATATTTAAAGTCTTGATAGTCGAAAAAATACTTCTTCTGAACTGAAGCAGTTAAACGCATTACGAAAATGAGGAGAAATCAAAATGACGGTTTTAAATATCAAATCAAAAGATACCTGCAAGTATGATCTGCTTGCGCTCGGTGAAATCATGCTTCGCTTAGACCCCGGCGACGGCCGCATTCACACGACAAGATCTTTCCGCGTCTGGGAAGGCGGTGGTGAATACAATGTCGCCCGTGGGCTTCGCAAATGTTTTGGAATGCGCACAGCGGTGGTTACCGCCTTTGCGGACAATTCGGTGGGGAGGCTGGTTGAAGATTTCATTTTACAGGGCGGGGTGGATGTTTCGTTTGTCAAATGGGTTCAATTCGATGGCATCGGCAGAACCGTTCGAAACGGCTTGAATTTTACCGAAAGAGGGTATGGATGTCGAGGTGCTTTGGGTGTTTCCGACAGAGGACATACCGCCGTGTCCCAACTGAAAAGAGGTGACATCGACTGGCAAGAAATATTTGGACGATATGGCGTACGGTGGTTTCATACCGGTGGCATTTTTGCAGCATTATCCGAGACCACTCCCGATGTGATCGAGGAGGCCATGTCTGTGGCCCGCGAACACGGCACGATCATTTCTTACGATCTCAACTACCGACCTTCGCTGTGGCAGGGCATCGGCGGACAGGCAAAAGCCCAGGAGGTCAACCGGCGATTGGCCCAATATGTGGACGTCATGCTCGGAAACGAGGAGGATTTTACCGCTTGCTTGGGGTTTGAAGTGGAAGGACTGGATGAAGATCTGTCTTCTCTTGATGTGTCCAATTTTAAAAAAATGATTCAGGTTGCGGTTAAAATGTTTCCGAATTTCAAAGTGACCGGCACAACGCTTCGCACCGTCAAGACGGCCAGCATCAACGATTGGGGGGCCATCTGTTGGGCCGGGGGTCAATTTTACGAGGCCCCGCTCAGAGAAAATCTGGAAATTTTCGACCGGGTCGGTGGTGGAGACAGCTTTGCTTCCGGACTCATCTATGGTTTATTGACCACTGATGATCCGCAAACCGCCGTGAACTGCGGCGCAGCACATGGTGCCCTCGCCATGACGACTCCTGGGGACACCTCGATGGCAACCGTCAAAGAGGTGGAAAAAATCATGGGCGGCGGCGGTGCGCGCGTCGTTCGATGACCGGAAGAAAACAAAAACGACATCGGAGGACCAGGTTAAGTGCAACATATCAGATAAACTGGTCTTTAATTATAATGGTCGCTTAAAAACCAAGGAGGTGATCGAACAGAATAAAATGCCAGAGGAATATTAACAATGTAACATCATGAATGGAATGAAGGGAGGTAGAAATGAGGAGATCACATTTATCAATTTTTACCATATTTTTTGTGGCCATTCTTTTGTTGTTTACAGGCAGTATGGCGGTAGCAGCAAAAGCACTTAAGTATGGGCATGCGAACGTGCCCATCTATTTCTACCACACCGCAGGTGAGGCCTTCGCAGAGTGTCTTGACAAATCAACGAATGGGGCTCTGCAGGTCAAAATTTATCCTCAGGGGCAATTGGGTGGCGAAAGAGATATTACCGAGGGTTTGCAATTAGGCAGTGTCGATTTCCAAGCAACCTCTATCGGAGTGACAGGTACTTTTATTCCATCGCTCAGGATTTTGAATCTTCCTTTTTTATTTAATGGGCCCAAGCATTGGATGGCAGTAATGAACGGACCTGTCGGACAGCTCATTTTAGGAAAGGCGCGAGAACAGGGTGAGCAGGTTGGGCTAAAGGTCTTGGCTATAGCGGCTCCGGACTTTCGGTTGCCCATGAATAATAAGCGCCGCTTCAGATCCATTGAGGATTTTAAGGGTATTAAAATCAGAACCATGCAGGTCCCACTCCATATGCAAGCCTATCAAAGTATCGGCGCCAGCCCTGTGCCGCTTCCTTTCGGCGAATTGTATACCGCACTTCAAACCGGCGTGGTGGATGGGAATGAAAACGGTCCGCTGACCCTATACGGGAAAAAATTTTATGAAGTCCAAAAATACATGGCCCTGCTTCCTGTGGTATCCAACGGGGGTATCTTCTTGATGAGCAAAGCCACCTGGGACAGCATATCGGGAGAGCAACAGGTGGCGGTCACAAAATGTATCCAGGTGTGGAGGAAAAAGATGGATCAGGATGCCTTGGAAAAAGGCGGATGGGCAATCCAAAAAATGAAAGACCAAGGGTTGACGGTGGACACCATCGCAGATACGACGCCGTTTATACAAGCGACTAAAGCTGCCTATGAATGGTTATATAGCAACCTTCCCAAAGACACGGCCTCGTGGACAAGAGAGATGGTCGCAAAGATTCGGGAAGTGGGAGCAACCATTGAGAAAGAAGAATGGTACGTAATCAAGTGAATAAGAATCCATCCGGCGGCGGGATAAAGGACGGCAGACAGGCATTGCCATACCAGTCTGCCGTTACAGATTTTTACCTAAATTCAATCTAAAGCATTCCGGAGTTTTAGAAAAGATCGGTTTGATGGTTGTGGAGACGCCTTCTAATGATAGTTCTAAACATACTCAAATGGCTCAGTAGTTTTCTCGAGAAATTCATTAAGATTTCCATCATCGTGAGTATGGGAGGGATTGCGTTTTTTGTTAATGTAGCGGTGTTTTACCGCTATGTTTTGGATGACCCACTGACCTGGACCAATGAGATTTCAAGCTACCTTCTCGTATTTTCAGTCCTTTTCGGCGCATCCATTGCCCTGAGGCACAATGAATTTGTGAAGGTTGAAGCGCTAGCGAGTTTGTTGCCCGGACGACTGCAGTGGTTCGTTACGGTCGGTACGCAGCTATTGATCGCGGCGTTTCTGGTGATCTGCATCGAATCACCATCCATGCTCATTCAAAAGGCAATTCTCACCAAAACCATTAGTCCTGCTCTCGGCATTCCAATGGTACATCTGTACCACCTTCTACGAGTCGGGTTTATATGCATGCTCTTTTTTGTATCCATAAGCACCATCGAATTTATTTTTGACATCGGCACTAAAGCCGGCAATGGGGAGGGGAGCAAATGATCGCTTCCATTTTCACATTACTCCTGGTGTTGGGGATCCCCATTGCCTTTGTCTTGGGTATAAGCAGCTTTATCTATCTTTGGAAGGCACAGATGCCGTCTGTTTTGGTGGCTCAGAGAGTCTTTGTCGGCCTCGACAATTTTCTGTTGCTTGCCGTCCCCCTCTTTATTCTAGCCGGTAAACTAATGAACGCTTCCGGTATCACCAGGCGGTTGGTCGATTTCTTCTACATTCTTATTGGTCATATTCGAGGCGGTCTTGCTTATGTGAACATCATTGCCAGTATCTTCTTTGCCGGTATTACCGGTGCCGGGGCCGCAGACACTGCGGCGATCGGATCGATCATGATTCCTGCAATGAAAAAAGAGGGGTATACACCTGAATATAGTGCCGCGGTTACAGCCATATCTTCAACCATCGGCCCAACGATCCCTCCGAGTATTGCCATGGTGGTGTATGGTGCCATAGCGGAAGCCTCCATTGCCAAACTATTTTTGGCAGGGTTTATTCCCGGCCTCCTATTGGGATTCGGCCAGCTGGTGGTGGCGGCCTACTATGCCAGAAGCCAGAAATTTCCGGTGAGGCAGAAAATTCTATCCATTCGGACCGCAACGGAAGGCTTCTTTAATACCATCCTGGCCATACTCATGCCCGTAATCCTACTGGGAGGAATCCTCAGTGGCATATTCACCCCCACCGAAGCGGCGGGCGTTGCGGTGTTTTACGCTTTGGTGGTGGGCTTTTTCATCTATCGAGAGCTAACGATTCCCGTATTTTTAAATATTCTTTATGAAACCAGCGTGTTGACCGGGACGATTCTAATCATCTTGGCAATGGCCCATTTGTTCGGGTGGATATTGGCTGCCGAGACGGTTCCTGAAATAGTGGCAAAGGCGATGATTTCGATCACTGAAAACCGTATTCTGATTTTGCTGATGATCAACCTTCTCCTGTTATTTGTGGGTACCATAATGGAGACATTGGCTGCCATTATTCTCTTAACCCCGATCTTATTGCCACTGGCGCATAGCATTGGGCTTGACCCGGTTCATTTCGGTATCATCGTGACGGTTAACCTTAATATAGGGCTTGCTACCCCACCGCTGGGGGTTTGCCTAATTGTTGCTTCACCCATTGCAAAAGTTCCTTTGGAGAGAATTGCGCTGTCTGCTGTTCCGTTTTTGATTGCATCCATTGCAGTACTTTTGATGATTACCTATGTGCCGCAACTGGTAATGCTGCTTCCCGATCTGTTTATGCCGTAAAAAGACAGTGCAATAAATTTAACATATTTACCGCTTAAAACCATCTTGTCATGTCTGGGGATAGTTAAGAGGTTAAACGATGTCTGAACAAAAGCTAAAATGCGGGATCATTGGTATGGGGAGAGTTGCCGTGGCGCATGCCGATGCCACGAGGGAGCTTAAAGAGCAAGTCGAGTTGGTTGCCATCGCTGAGCTTCGAGCCGAGCGGGTCAAAGAAGTGGCCGAAGCATATGGAGTGAAAAAGGTCTATTCGGATTACCATGAACTGCTTAAGGATCCTGAGATAGCGGCCGTAATCATCTGTTTGCCCAATCATCTTCATCACCCGGTTTGCTTGGAAGCTGCAAGAGCCGGCAAACACATCCTGGTGGAAAAACCGATGTGTATGAACTTGGCCGAGGCGGATGAAATGATCAGCGAAGCCAACAAACATGAGATTACTCTCATGGTGGGACAGAGCAGACGGTTTTCCTGGGCGATGCAGGAAATCTTCAATCGAATTGATGAAATCGGCCAGCCGTTCCGAATCGACATTGCTTTTCTGGTTCTTTTTCTTGATCCGCCGACCGACTGGTGGAAGAGTTCGGAAAAAGCAGGTGGATTGGTTACTCTTTTGCAGGGAAGCCACTCAGTTGATACGGTTCTTTGGTTGCTCAGCAAAATTCCTTCGACAATTTTTTCGATATCGCGATCACGAAATCCTCAGTGGGAAGGGGAAGATGAGGTAGATATCGTATTAGGATTTGATTCAGGAGAATTGGCTACCGTTCATCTTTCTTTAAACACTTCACCTTATTTGCACGAAACTATTCTAGTGGGGCCGAAAGGGACTATTCGACTTTTCGAATACCCCACTGATAAGGCTTTTGGCTTTTCTTATCGTCTAGATGTTAATGGGGAGGCTGTTTTAGAAGGTGAACAGGTTCCCAGCCTTTACACGATGCAGTTAAAGGAATTTTACGAAGCCATTCGAGAAAACAGGACACCGATTGCCTCTGGAGGGGAGTTAAGAAACACCATGATGGTACTGGATGCAATCAGAAAGTCCGATAAAGAAGCAAAATT
>CP070652.1:3882223-3884970 GCA_020354645.1 Deltaproteobacteria bacterium | reverse complement strand
CCTTTATAAAAAGGTATTTGATATAGATGTCTATACAAAGTTTATCTGCATTAAAAAGTCAATAAAAAATTGCCTCAAATAATATTGCGGGGGTTGATCTTCCCGAAAATAAACCCTTGACAACATGAACAGTCCGATTAAAGTGGCGGAACTTCCTTGGACACTTAAAAAAAGGAGCGAACAGATGCAATACTCGGAATTGTTGAATCCTCGAGAAGTAGAGCAGATACACCAGGCCTCCACAGAAATCCTTGCAAATGTCGGCATTTTGGTACGCAACCAAAACGCTCGAGATATTTATGCCGGTCACGGCTGCCGGGTGGATTCTGAGTCGGGGATCGTAAAAATCCCCCATCCAGTTGTCAGTGAGCATTGCCAAATGTTTGTCCCGACTTTCACCTTCAAGGGTCGGGATCCACAGTATGATAAGACGCTGCCCGACAACAGTCCCGTAATGGTGACCGGAAGCACCGCGCCGAATATCATTGACCCTAAAACAGGAGAGGAACGCCGGGCGACCTCCGGCGACATCGCCAATATCGCATTTCTGATAAATGAACTACCGGGCTTTGATGTATTTTCGATTTCAACGCTGGCTGATGATGCCCCTCAAGATCAGTTCAGCCTTGCACGATTTTATCCGGCATTAAAAAACTGTCTGAAACCGGTTCGCGGAAACACACCGGATATGAGAGATCTGCTACAGATACTCCAACTGGGGGCCATCATTGCAGGCGGCGAGGAAGCTTATAAAAAGCGGCCGCTCATTACCCATCATTGCTGCCCCGTGGTCTCTCCTTTGACCATGGACATCAACTCCACAGAAATCCTCATCCATCTTGTCGACAAAGGATTACCGGTTTACGGAACCGTTGCCCCCAACGCCGGAATGACAGCACCCTTGTCGCTTCCGGGAACACTGACGCTCGGCAACGCCGAATTCCTGGCGACAAGTGTACTCATGCAAATGATACGGCCCGAAACCCCTTTAATCTATGCTGTCTTGTCGACCGTCGCCGACATGCGCAGCGGAAGTTATGCGCCGGGAGCAATTGAAACGGGAATATTACAGATGGCCCACAGTCAGATGGCCAGCTTTTATGGTGTTCCCTCTGGCGGATATATCGGCCTGACAAATGCTCATGAAAACGACGCCCAATCAGGCTTTGAGACCGGTATGAACACAACCGCAGCGGTGCTTGCCGGAACGGATATGCTCAACGGTGGCGGGTTGCTGGGCAGCCTGCTGACCTTTGATTTTGGCAAAGCAGTCATCGACAACGAAATTGCCCTGATGTTCAAACAGATAAAGAAAGGGCTAAAATTTAGCAAAAATGATCTTTGCCTGGACCTGATCAATGAAATCGGACCTGGCGGCAGCTACATGGAGTGCAATCACACATTGGCGCATATGCGATCTACGGCCTTATTTCCCAAGGTTGCAACACGGCAGCAGCGCGCTCGGTGGGAAGATGCCGGGCGACCCGATGCACACAGGCGCGCAATGAGCATAGCTGAGAAGATCCTTAAAGAAGACAATCCTGCGGTTTTTTCACCCGAAACTGACGCGAAGATACGGGATACCTTCAAAAACTTGGTGCCCGGTGACGCCGTTTGGGAAGACTGATATTTAATGAAGCTCTCCGCCTTGAAGAGCGGGGCTTGCAGGGAAGCGAACCGGCCAAAAATTTTCAAACAGGCTTCAAACGATAGACAATGAATTTTGATCTTTTTAACGGCTTGACACCACGGTTGTAATTATTTATAATTTATGTATAATACTTTGATAAATATAGAAATATTTAACGATCGGGGTCGAAAGCGCCAAGGCACAGCGTCTCTATCTGAAAACTCTACTCTGACCGAATTTGATTTACACTGCTGCTTGATTCAGATTGACATTTTATGACCTCGCAACTTCTGATTGGTTTTATTTTCGTCCCCTCCTTTTTTTACAGACCAACCAAACGGTTGTTCTGAAACCAAACACCTTTTTGAGTGATACCCATGAAACTCTGTCCAAACTGTGACCAGCCGGTCGCTGAAGAAATTACAAATTGTCCAACGTGCGGAAGCGAAATCGGTGAGGGAAGAAAGTACATAGACGATTACCGTATCGTTGATGTTCTCCATGAAGGACATGCCAGCTTTCTTTGCCGCGCTATTCGGGAACGAACGCATGAACATGTCATGATCCGCCTGTTTACTCCTGAATCCGGCGTCAATGAAGAAGTTGCTTCTCGTCTCAAGCGAGAGTTGGAAGAACTTAAAAAACTACCCGATGAGGGTTTTGTCAGGCATTATGCTATCAGACGTTCGGTAGATGGATTATGGTACCGAATAAGCGAATGGGTGGACACCGAGGGCTGGGGCTCGTTGCTGGCTTCCGGCCGTCTCGATGATCATCGGTTTGCCTTCGATCTTTTTCATCAAATGGCCTCGAGCCTTGCGGTGCTGCACCAGGAAGGCTATTTTATTCCCCACCTTATCCTCAACGATATCATGATTGTCAAGGACGAGAGGGGCGAGCTGAAAGTAAAAATCGACTATAAACTTTCCCGCTTCTTCGACCCCAAACTGGATCAACCCGGGCCTATGTTAAAAAGGCTGCTGGCCTGTCACCCCGATATCATCAACGAACGTCCGCTTGATTTCAGAAGCGACATCTGGTCCTTGGCTAAAATTTTCGTGGAATTGCTATCAGCCGACCTCGAAATTACGGACTTTCTTGCTAAAGTGGATGAACT
>CP070652.1:3877843-3882123 GCA_020354645.1 Deltaproteobacteria bacterium | reverse complement strand
TGTTGCTGCCATCCGGACAGATTGTGTTGTCATACAAAATGTGCGGGTTGGTCATGATGACACCGCTCATAATGGCCCCGGTTAAATCGGCATTGGTCATGTCGGTATTGCCGGTGGTTGCGTTAGACAAATCAGCACCGGTCAGATCAGCTCTGGAAAGATTCGCATCGCGCATATAAACACTTTGTAAGTTAGCTCCGGAAAGATTAGCCCCGGAGAGATTTGCCTTATAAAAGCTCGCGAATGGAAGAATAGCACCGGCCATATCAAGATCGGGCAGCGTGAGATTCATAAAACTGCAGCGCGGGCAAACATTTACAACCATTGGTGCCGATTCTCCCGGATCACCTTTCTCACCTTTCTCACCTTTCGGTCCCTGCGGTCCTTGGGGCCCCTGTGGTCCTGCTGGTCCTTCCGTTTGATCGATTTCATGGATTTGACCTTGTAAATCCGCTATCGCGATCCATATGCGCACAAAAGGATTCTTCCACCAGTTCCATTTTGAGTGGTTGCCCTTCGCCCAGACGGGTGATGACACCAGCATAAGGGCGACCATGACAACTAAAATTGTTAATGCGGTTTTTTTCAATTTTATCCCCCCCTCCATTGCCTTATTTTTATCTTCTGTTTTCAATTTTCCAATTTTATTATTTTTTATTATTCAAATATGTATCAACCGTTGTTTGGTTATCCGGTGCGGCTCTGTTAGGAGCTGTCCCGGTGTGGTTAAAATAAGAGTAAAACAGTCGGGAAAAAAGGATGTTGAAACTTAGGCGGGTAACGCGGTTTTGAATTTTTGGCAGAATACATATCGGTACCTCCTCTGTTTGTTCTATTGTGCCTAGCGAGATCACGCACAAAAGAGGCGCCGATCCGCTTGGCAGCCCGCTACCATATCCTGATTAATCAGGACTTAGGCCGTTGGCTTTGCGTACCGTACTTTCGTACGGATTGCCCTTATCAAGCCGGGAGCATTCGGTGTAATTAGATCAATTTCCGCTCAAAGAACTGGTTTTGAGGAAATCTATTGCAAAAATTGTGCAAAACTTATAATAAAGCGGTCGTAAAAATAAGATACTCATAAATTTAAAGAGGTTAGATCCATTAATTTTCAAGTATTTCAAAACTTCACCCTGCTCAGGTTAAGGTAATAATACCGAATTCTGTCACTTAATCAGACAATTTTTGTCACAATCCCTATTATCATTTTGCTTGCTCTTTTTTCTAGAAGTTTATGGTGGCTTTACCGGCGTGTTAAATATTTTTATAGCACTTAAAATATTTTAATAGCCTGATTTCGTTCCCAGTTTATAAATCTGACGGCGCGTGTTCCCTGGGAATTCACTTTGTATTATAACATGCTGATTTAATATTTAATAATTTTTCTATAACTGCTCAGAAAGTTGAAAAATTTTTTCAGCCAAAAGAAATCTGTGGCATGAATTTTGCCAGGTAATACAATTGTATTACACAATCGTGAGGAGGCGGTCCCGTTGCGAAATGAATCAGCTTTCACACTGGCAGAATTGATCGTGGCGATCTCCATCATCGCCATCTTGGCATCGATTACCATCGGGGGTTTCATTCTGTGGCTGCCTAAATACAAACTCAACAGCGCGGCCAATGAGCTGCAAGCAACTATTCAGGCCGCAAGACTTCAGGCCGTTAAAGAAAATGCCCGGGTGGTTATATTGCTCGATCCGAACGCCGACGGGGATCTGGAGGGAGATTACATCGCCTTCGTCGACGATGAGACCGGCGGCGGAAGCGAATGGACCCGTGAACCCGCATCTGAACCTTTGGTGAAAAGAGGTCAATTGCCGGAGGGTGTGAGTTTTACGAATACAACTTTTGCAAACAATCGATTACGCTACAACAGTAGGGGGCTTCTTGATGGAATTAACGGTTCCATCAATTTAAAAAATTCGCGCAACGCTACCAAACGAATTACGGTATATGTTTCCGGCAATTCCAGGGTTTTTTAGATTATCGACCGGAATCATAAAGGTAATCATATCATGTTAAAAAATTCAAAAGGATACAAAGGTTTCACCTTGATAGAACTGATGGTCGCCATTGCCATTGCCTCAGCGGTTTTGGCGGCAATCTATTCTGTTTTTATAATGCAGCAGAGGACCCAGGTGTCCGAACAAGTAGCGGTGGATATGCAGCAGACGCTGCGCGCTGCCATGTATCTTATTGAAAGAGATATTCGGATGGCCGGATACGACCCTACCCGGACCTGGGGGTTGGATGGTAAAGACAATGATGGCGATTTTCTTTTTGATGAGGCGGATGAAAAGCAGACCGACAAAGAATTAGATACGATCGATAATGACGGTGACGGCAGTATCGACGGTGCTGACGCCGACGGGGAGGCCTTGGGAATCGTTTCAGCAGGACCACACACCATTGAGATGACCATGGATCTGGATGGTGACAGAATGTATACCGGATCCAATGAAAGGATCAGATACGGTTTTGCGTTTGCATACGATGCCGATGGGAACGGTATCGCAGATTTGAATAAAGGCGGTGCTGCGCCGCTGGGGAGGGCTGTCGGCGCCGGAAGCCCACAATCCATGGCCGAAGATATTCAGGCCGTGGCTTTTTCCTATGCTTATGATTATGACGCCGGTGCTCCGATCGAGAGCCTGGACCGCCTACTGGATACGTCGCCGGGCGGGAATGTTATATGGGCGTTCGATTCCGATGGCGACAGACTGCTTGACAGAATCCTGGATACCAATGATGACGGACTTATTGATGGCAGGGATATACCCGGTGGACAGGACTTGACCGGGATGGGGTGGGAAACTGCCTATGTCCCTCTGAACCGCATACGTGCGGTGAGGGTGTGGCTTTTAGCGCGGGCACGGGTTCCGCTAAAAAATTACACCGATACAGCAACCTACATCATCGGTGATAAACATATTGATGTGCGAGACAGCAACGGGGACGGAGTTGTTGACGCTTCAGACAAACCCGACAATTTCAAACGTCGGCTTTTAAGCGCTACAATCAAATGTAGGAATCTGGGATTGGAGTAGCTCGAAACTGGATGCTGGATGGCCATAACCAAAATTGAGGAAACTCCACAAATATCCAGAATCCAGGATTGAGCAGTGTGTCCCATAAACAAGTTACAATATCCAGCACAAGGTTTGATAGGTTTTTGCGAGCGCCATGGAGCATTTTGGGATCAAGACGCCGGCTGCAGCGGGGCGTAAAATCCGCCGGCGGCGGATGAAAATCAAAAGCTGTCTGAGTCCCGAGGCCCGCTAGGCGGGCCGAGGTCGAGTTCTTTTGATTTAGCCCTGTGCAGTCCCGCTTTCAGCGGGATCCCCAAAATGGTCGCCGGCGCGAGCAAATGGCTTTCAAACCGCTGTAACACTATTTAAACTTATTTCTGGGACATGACACTGCTTCTGTGTTTTGGAAAAGCAATTCTCGTTTGTAAATTACCAAATACCACACACTAAACACCATATACTTATACTTGCAATAACATAGTACCTCAATTGAGCGTGAACAAAATGAAGAAAACTAGATAAAAGTAAACATTTCAACCGAAAACAGCGATTCAAATCCACTTCTGATAATACGCATGTAGATAAGTTATGAAATATGGATTTTATCTTCATTTTGTTTACCCGATGGGAAAACCGATGATACGCCATAGCCTTCGGCTTGACTCTTGCGGCGTCTTTGTTGCGTGTCCCGGCGAAGCCTTGGCGAAGTCGGATCAAGGGCTTGCAGTAGCTAACTACGGCTTCGCCTGGGATCTGGCGCATCCCCGACTTTCGCTCGATTAAGGTGGTACGTAATGCCACAACATGTGCTTTGATAGGTTGATGCATCGTTATAGCAAGGAGAATCTGAAATGAAAGAAATCGACGCCCGCGGTCTCGCCTGTCCTGCTCCGGTTCTGCAAACCAAGGCAGCACTGGCAGAGGATAGTTTGAACGCCGTCAGGGTTACCGTTGACAATGAAGCAGCCCAACAGAATGTGAAGCGGTTTCTGGAATCTCAGGGATTTAAAAATACATTGGCAAAAGAAGGCGATGATTATTACATTATCGGCAAACGCCGCGCAGCGCCTCAGCCGCAACCTGCGGAGGCCTTTCAGGCCGAAACCGAAAAAAACAAGATTATGGTGATGTGTTGCACAGATCGCATGGGATTCGGAGACGACGAACTTGGACTGAAGTTGATGGTTAACTACATCCGCACGCTAAAAGAAATGGGATCGGAACTGTGGCGGTTGGTATTCTTAAATA
>CP070652.1:3872553-3877743 GCA_020354645.1 Deltaproteobacteria bacterium | reverse complement strand
TGGGTAGGATGTTATAACCCGCTGGGCGCCAAGTGAAAGGAAGTCGCCGTCTCAAGCCCAAGGGGCAGAGATCTGGCATCTTGTGACAAAAAAAATACCCCTCGCCCGGACCGCCTTATTCCGTTGCCTATCGGAATATTATTTTGAGAATCACTATAATGCATGACTCAAGTCCAGGTCTCCTTGGGATTTCGAATACAATATTTGTCGCCGGCGGGGTCCGTGTTCGGGAACTAGTAGTTACGCATCTGTCACCCACGAAAGATCCGGAATGCGCCTATGCCAATCGGTGACCTGCTGAAATGAATACCCGGCACGCAGCACCACATTTTCCTGGAAGGGTTTGCCATATATCAGCAGTCCGATCGGAAAACCATCTTTGGTAAATCCACACGGAATGCTCACACCACACATGTTCAGTACGTTTCCGACGCAAGTATTGCGGAGATATAAGGCATTTCGCTCCAAGTAATTCTCCATGGTAGTGTCCACCTCGGCCAAAGGCTGAGCAGGGATGGGTGTTGTAGGAACCAGCAGGGCATCTACCTCTTTTAAGGAGTTGTTGGCTTTTGCCCTGAGACGCTTTAAAGCAAAGCTATTTTGCAGATAATCGCCGGCACTGACATCTTTGCCTTTGATCATTCGGTGAGCAACCACAGGATCTAGCTCGTCAAAATGCTCCTCCAACCATTTCCTGTTGAGCGTGTAACCTTCAGCGGCGATGAACACGCCGCCGGGATTTAACTGCAGTGCCGCTTGCGCTTCCGGGAAGTCAATCTTGCTCACTCGGGCACCCAGATTTTCAAACAATTTGCCACAATCTCTTACGGCCTTTTCAACTTCAGGGTGGACATTCTCCCAGAAGAGCGACTCCGCAAAAGCCAGATGAAATCCTCGCACACCATCTTTCAATTCCTTTATTACATCATGATAAGCTAACCCGCATGTGATCTCGTCATTAATGTCACTTCCTTGCAGTGACTGATAAACAAGCGCGGTATCTTCCACCGATCGGGTTAAGATCCCCACCGAATCCAGCGTCCAGCTTAACGGGTAAACGCCCGCCCGGCTGATCCGCCCGACCGTCGTCTTCAAACCTACCGTACCACAAAGCGAAGCCGGAACGCGCACCGATCCTCCGGTATCTGTCCCAAGCGCCATGGGCGCCATCCCTGCAGCAACCGCAACACCGGACCCACTGCTGGAACCTCCCGGCAGATGATGGATTTGGCTCCAGGGATTGTGGGGGGTGCCGTGATCGTGATTAATCCCAACACCGCTAAAGGCGAACTGAACCGTATTGGTTTTACCAAGCAATATCATCCCGGCCTTGGAAAGCTTTTGGATAGCGTGAGCATCCTGCGCTGCAATATTTTTGTCCAACAGGCTTGAACCGGCCGTAGTGGGCAGACCTTTGACATCAAATAGATATTTGACAGCATAAGGAATACCCTGCAAAGGACCTGAGTCCTTTCCGGCCTGTAAGGCCAAATCTGCTGATTGCGCTTGCGCCATTGCGCTTTCCTTGCATACCAATTTGAACGCATTCAGTTTTCCATCCAATGACTCGGCACGGGAAAGACAATTCTCCACTAGCTCTCGACAAGAAACCTCACCCTTGCGGATACTATCGGCGATGTCGGTAATGGTCTGATAATACAAAGGGGGCTCATTCATGTTAGCACGCTCGCTTTCGGATTATTTAATCGAATATCTGTTCAATGCCCATCTTCTCAACTAATCCATTCATTTCTTGATCCGGTGGTGGCGATTGAAAACCGGCTACCGCCGCTAAAAACTTGGGCAATTCTTGCATATCGCCCACCGTAATCAGAAAAATGCCGGATATTCCAAGTACCCAATGTACGGATCTAATAATAGATTCCTCATCAGTCAACGGTTCATACCAGGTGACGTGACTGCGAGGTTTATTTCCCCAGTAACCACGAGCGATCGATTTTATGGTCTGAACCGCAATATTGCGATGGCTGCAATAAGAAACGAGATTATTAAAATCAGTGACGTAATTATGGTTCTGCATCAGCAGAAAGTTACATGGCACAAGAACGGTATCAAACGCAAATCGCTCAAGGCTTTGAAGGTGCATTTTAGGTGCCTGGATGCCATGACCCGTGACGCCAATAAATCGAGTCAATCCCTGATCTCTGGCTTCAACAAGAAACTCCAATGACCCACCGGGACCCATTGCAGTTTCTCGATAAACGATGTCGGTAAGATTATGCATCTGCAAGAGATCGACCCGGTCAACCTGAAGTCTATCCAAAGAACAATAGAACTGCTCACGGGCCTCCTGATACGTCCGTTTGTCTGTCTTGGTGGCCAGAAAGAACTGGTTTTGGTAGTGCTTCATCCATGGCCCCAGACGCAGCTCCGCGTCACCATATAAGGGAGCCGTATCAATATGATTAATACCGTATTTCAGAAGTAACTCCAGTATCCTGTTGGCTTCATCCTGGCCGGCTCGCCTTAAACAAGCAGAACCGAATATAGCTCGGGTACTCATGTGAGCGGTCCTGCCAAAAATTTGCTTTTCGATCATGGGCACGGTAAATAACTCCTATTGGCTAAAAAATTATAAATTACTTTCAATTAAGCATTTTGGCCCGCTTTGAGTAAAATAATTCATGCGTCAGGTATTGTTGTTAAAGTTGGCTTTCTTTGCATTCAGGTGCAACAGGTAGGAATCTTTGGAGTAACTAATATGTCGCTTGGCAAGCTCATCCAACAGCTCAACATCCTTGTTCTCTAAACCTTTTATTAACTGTTTATGGTCTTTCCAAATTCGCTGCATGATATCCGGTGAAGCCCAGGCGTGGTAACGCAAAATGTGACCTCGGGCCTTGAGTTGCCTGATCATTTCAATGAGTGTCTGATTTTGGGCAAGTTCATAAATGTAGTCATGAAAATTTTCATTGGCGGAAATCATCTCGCCGAAATCTCCGCTACGAACGCTTTCTTCAAACTTTTGCGCCATCCGCTTCAAAAAGTTAATATCCGACTTTTGAACATTTTCAGCCGCCTTGCGGGTCGCCAGCGCATCTAATTCGGTGCGGACCTCAAAAATATCTTCGATTTCCTGCTCATCGAGATCGCAGACCATGGCTCCTTTATACGGAACCACCTTGATCAAACCTTTGGTCTCGAGAATTTTAAATGCATCCCGCACCCAGAAACGACTGACTTCCAACTCATTCGCCAGATTAAGTTCAACGAGTCGCTCACGCGGTTGGAAAACACCGGTTAAAATCATGTTTTCCAGCCGCGCAACCAGATTATGGAAATCCTTTTTTAAATCCTTTTTCGGCGAAGCCATCAATATAAATCCTTAGCGCGTCGCAGATAAATCGATGCCATTAACCCCAATTGGCTTAATCCTCATCAATACCCGCCAGACGTTTGGCTGCTTTCTTTTTGGCTTCCAAATCAGTTTCCCGCAAAATTGTCACCCGATGGGCTTCCGGGGAACCGCCGCCATGAATATCGGATATCGTATCGGCACTTTCCAGAGCCATTTTTTCAACCAGACGGAACATTTTAATCCGGTTTTCCACCGGTACCTGCTCTTTGCCCCTTAAATATTTTTTTATGAGGTGTCCGACTTCGGGATTGTCAAGATCTTTGTCCGAGGGCAGGTCCGCAACGTATCCCCCGCAAACATCCACCATCAATCGTATGGCCTCGGCCATCTCTTTGCCTTCATGAATCTTGGAAGCATTGGCCAGCACGGTGTCAATAAAATAAGTTCCCGAAGGCTGTTTTTTGCCTTCATAAGATGCGGCAAGGCTGCATCCGTACAGCGTCTCGGCCCGGTGAATCATGTCGATGATCTTCTGCTTGAGATGTCCAGCTTTTCCGGTTCCGCTGTAATCCATCATCGTCAGGGCAGCTCCGGTCATGCAGTCGATCTTACCGTATTTGCACCCCCCATGACTCTGGCGGTGGTACGAGGAGAATTTAACGACCATGTCGACGGCAAATTCCACTGCACCGCACATGAAGATCCGTTCCCGGGGCACAAATACATCATCAAATATCACGGTGGGACAGTATTTGGAGTAGCGGATGTTTCCGATGTCGCAACCGTCCAGCTCCCGGCTATCCAGGCTGGAACGGCCAACCACATGGATCAGGCCCGGGGTATCGTTGGGAATGGCAAACGCCACCGCATAATCTTCATCGCCTTTGCGCATGGCGCGGGTCGGCAGAACGATTATCTCATGGGACGAAAGCGATCCGGTTTGATGCGCTTTGGCGCCCCGTACCACAATGCCGTCATCCCGGCGCTCAACGACGTGCAGGTACATATCCTTATCCGCCTGCTCGTGTGGACCCAGAGAACGATCGCCTTTGACGTCGGTGACACCCGCATTGCAGGTCAGATCATTTTTCTGAACATGTTTCAGAAATTCTTTAAACCGCTCAAAATAGTGTGTACCGTGTTTCTGGTCCATATCATAAGTGACGATGGAAAGGGCGGACAGGCAGTCCAGGCCGGTACAGCGCTGATGGCAGGTTCCGACCCAATTGCCGAGTGTTCGGTTGATTTTGACCCTGGCCACCAGGTCTTCAATGGAACCCGGCGGCAGGGTGAAGCGGTTTACCGCCTCGTTGATTAGCGGGCTGTGAGTCACCATGAGGTCGCGATATTCATCCATCTCGGCCAATTCATAGGTTGCTGCGGTAGCTTCAATTCCGGCCCGTAATCGGGGATTATCGACAACACTCGTTATTTTCTCACCAAACATGTACGCCGTCGGTTTCATCTGCCTTAATGATTCAATGTATTCTTCTTTGGTTTTCAGTCCCATCTTGGATATCTCCTATTTTTATTCTTATGTCTCGTGTTGTGTCCCGCAAATAAGTTACAAAATTCAGCACAAGGTTTGAAAGGTTTTTGCGAGTGCCATTGAACATTTTGGGATAAAGACGCCGGCTGCAGCAGGGCGTAAAATCCGCCGGAGGCGGATGAAAATCAAAAGCTGTCTGAGTCCCGAGTCCCGCAAGGCGGGCCGAGGTCGAGTTCTTTTGATTTTGCCCTGCGCAGTCCCGCTTTCAGCGGGATCCCCAAAATGGTCGCCGGCGCGAGCAAATGGCTTTCAAACCGCTGTAACACTATTTAAATTTATTTCTGGGACATGACACTGCTTCTGTGTTTTGGAAATGCAATTC
>CP070652.1:3842475-3872453 GCA_020354645.1 Deltaproteobacteria bacterium | reverse complement strand
CTGTAGATACTATCGTGGTTGCATGGAAAGAAGCCTATGGTGAAAATCGAGTAACTAACTGGATCGCCCAGTTTGAAAAATCGGGCGGAAAATCTTCTCGTGATTTTGACCGGGAGGAAATCTGGAAAGGATAATAAATTATGTTGATTTATATCTCGCTGTTACCAGGGTAAGGGAGAATTGATTATGGCAGAAAAAGAGTTACTGGAAGGCAAAAGGCTTCTAATAGTTGATGATGAGCCCGATGTATTGGAAACATTGGCAGATTTGCTACCCATGTGTGATGTTGTAAAAGCTTCAACGTTTGATGAAGCCAAAAATCTCCTCGAGACCCAGTATTTTGATATGGCCATATTGGATATCATGGGGGTGGAAGGGTACGAGTTATTAAAAATTTGTAATGCGCAACGGGTCATTGGCGTCATGTTGACGGCATATGCAATGACCCCTGAAAATATAATAAAATCTTACGAAAATGGAGCGGCCTCTTTTGTACCCAAAGAAGAAATGGCCAACATCGCCACCTTCTTAACTGATATTTACGAAGCCAGGGAGAAAGGAAAAAATTTGTGGTGGCGCTGGTTTGACCGCCTGGCGGATTATTGTGAAAGGAAATTTGGGCCTGATTGGCAAAAGAAGCACGGGTTTAAGGTAAGATGAAGTCATTCCAGGCGGAATCCCGCAAGTAAGCCACTTTACTATCGGATCTTTCCATAATTAGGGCTTGTTACAACATTTTATCCGGCAACCACATGGCAAGCTGAGGGAATAACATCGTAATTATCAAAACAATTAACTGGATGGCGACAAACGGTGGCACAGCCTGCCAGATGTCTTTTGTATGGATTTCCGGAGGCGCCACGCCTTTCATCAAGATCAACGCCCAGCCAAAGGGAGGGGTTAAATAAGCCACTTGCATGTTGAGAATAAAAACGATAGCAAACCAGGTAAGGTCGAAACCCAAAAAAACGGCGATGGGGATGAAGATCGGCGCACAGATCGTCAATACCGCATAGTCATCCATGAACATGCCGAAAACAAGCAGAATCAATTGCATGGCACCCAGAATGAGCCACCGATTCACCGGTATATTCTGGACAATATCCATGACCATATCTTGAGCACCCGCACTGGTGTACACCACGCCGAAAAGGGTGGCCGCAACCAGTATCCACAGCGCCATACCGCTTATTTTCATGGTCTCCAGGCTTGCGTCCGATACGACTTTCCAGCTCAGTCTGCCATAAATGACACAAACCAGAAATGAACCGAAAGCTCCCACGCCGGCAGCCTCAGTTGGTGTGGCGATACCCAGAAAAATTGAGCCCAATACGAGAACGACCAGCAGGGAAGGCAGTATGATGTCTTTCATTGATATCCATCGGGCTTTCCAGCAGGTTTCCTCCGCAGCGGCCGTTGGAGCCAGGTCCGGTTGAATATGACACCTTAGCGTTATGTAGAGGATGTAGAGACCGGCTGTGATAAAACCGGGAATAGCACCGCCGAAAAAGATTTTTCCAATGGAAATACGCGAGATATAGGCAAAAATGATCATGATAATGCTGGGAGGGATGATTTCTCCCAAAACTCCCCCAGCCATCACACAGCCCAGGGCGAGGGATTTATTGTAGCGGTGTTTGAGCATGGCCGGAACGGCAATGAGCCCCATGGTGAGGATGCCGGGGCCGAATCCTCCGCACATGGCCAGGGCAACACATACACCGACGGATACGACAGCCAGGCCACCCCTTATGCCCGAAAGCCAGAGATTCAGTGCTTTAAATAGACGATCGGAGATGCCGGAATGAATTAAAAAATTCCCCATGAGCAGAAACAGGGGAATTGTTATCAGGCCCGGATCGGTAATTTGGCGGTAAGTGGTTGTGGCTACGATATATAGGCCGTTTGTCCCATCCAGCAAAAATGTAATCAGCACACTGATACCACCCAGGGCAAAAACAACCGGAACTCCCATTGCTAAAAGGGAAATAAGCCCGCCGAATAACAGCAGCGTCGTAACCCCAATGCTCATATTGATTTATCCTCGCTGATCAATCATTACCGCGTCGAAAATAAGAGATGCCTTCAAGCAAAAACAGAAAAACCACTACAGGTATAAGCAGCTTAAAGGGATAAAGCGGAATGCGGAACGCGCCCGCGGCTTTTTCTTTCATCATTAAAGAATTCCAGCCCATCCAGGACGCCTGCCATATCAGAACCCCCAGAAAAGAAACAAGCGCTGCCAAAGTAATCCAGCGGGCCAGCGTTTTAATCCCCGGCGGAAAGTGGTCATAAAAGATTTCAATCCGAATATGCTCGCCCCTAAACAGGGTATAAACACCGGCAAACAGGATAAATACGCCAAACAGCAATCTGTTCAGGAGCCAACCCCAGAGAAGCGGTTGGTTAAAAACATATCTGGCGGTGACATCAACGGCGGTGATGACCATGATCACAAGAACCACATAGCAGACGATCCTGGCAGACCTATCAGCCACTTTATCAACCCAGCCAAAAAATTTATCGATGATTTGACTCATGGCAAGCGCCCCCCTTGGGGTTAAAACACCAGGAGGGTGCCCTGGCACCCTCCTAGCTTTTTTCTGTTAACATTGTTGGAAAAATCTGTTTGGTTTTCGAAATCCACGTTCACACATTACCGCAGTGTTTTTCGCCAGTTTTTGATAATATCAATAGCTTTGGCAGCGGCAGGATCTCTTTGGCCGATCTGATCCCAGAGTGATAGGGCCGCTTCTTCGTGTTTGCGGTCACAGGCGGCATTTATCGGGCTTTTGATGACTTTACCCGCCTTTATCAGATCATCCACTTTTTTCAGCTCTCCGACGTAGACCTTGAGGAGTTTATGAAAATAATCTTCGGCGGCTGCGTGCATTACCTTTTTGAGATCATCCGGCAGCTCATTCCAGGACTTCATATTAAACAGAATATGTCCCACAACCACATCATTCTGTCCGCCCATAAGCCAGTAAGGCGCAACTTCATGCCAGTTCAGGCCGGTGATGGCACTGACATCCCACTGGGATGCATCGATGGTTCCGAGCTTTAGTCCCATGTAGGCTTCCATGCCGCTGATATGGGTTCCTCGTGCCCCCAGGGCATTGTAATAGTCGGCCCAGGATCCTTCGACTCTGAATTTTAATCCCTTCATGTCATCACAGGTCCTGATTTTTTGGGTCGCCATTGTAAAAATAGGTCCATAGGAATGCACATCCAACCAGTAAAGTCCCTGTTTGGCGTACTCCTTACGCAGCAAGTCCGCATAGCCGGTATTGAAAAATAGATCGCGGATCAACTTGCCGGCGGTGAATATATCCGGTTCTCCGGGAAGATTGTATGCATAAGGTAGACCGAATTCCACTTCACCCACCGGCACGATACCGCCCCACATGGCCGCAACTGCATGCAACATGGTTAGAGTGCCTTTCTTGGTCGCCTCAAACAACTGTTCGGCCGGAACCAGTTCCGGATCGGCGAACACTTGTATTTTAATGCGACCCTTGCTGAGTTTGTCTGCCTTGGCTGCGAAATCTTTCAACAACTCCATGGAAAGATCGCCCCGGGGGTAGGCGGATTGAATCTTCATGCGATAGACTTTTCCAGCGGCTTCAGCGGGTAAACTGCCAGCAGACAGGGTAAAAACAAATACAGCCACCAGAATCACTGAACTCCATTGGGAAATTTTTTTTACTTTCATGTTCCACCTCCTGAATTGATACTTTTGTGTTTACATCGAAATCATATTTCTTTTTACCACCTCCCTTTGCTAATCAGTAAATAAGTTTCAAATTTGAATCGTGATAGTGAACGCATTCCCCGTCCCGCCTATCATCGGCGGGACTGCGGGGTTAGCGAGCGAATCAGAAAACAGGTAGAATTCCTCTCGGTGAAGATTCCCTGCAGCTTGCTGCAGGGTACGCTTCAATCTTTTTTTGGTTTGCCTTGTTTCAAGATGGGTTGAATGTCGTTCATAAAGACAAATTTTTTCCTTTGAGCCACTTGGAATCGGATAAAAAAAGTTAAACCTTTCTATTTCATATCAGATCGAGATATGTCAACCGGAAGTTCGATAGGATCCAACCACAGCATCCACTTCAATTTCCACCAAATGGTCCGGTCGGGCCAAGGCCTTGACTTCGGCCATAGTGATCACCGGTCGAATATCTTTAAACCATTCAGAGTATGCTCTTAAGTATTCCTGACCTCTGCCGATATCGGTCACATAAAAACGGACTCTGGCCACATCCGACATCCGGGCACCGGCCCGCTTTAACACATCTTCAATTTTCTGGAAGATGATTTTGGTTTGAAGGTAAGCGTTTCCGACACCTTCGACTTCACCCTTGGAGTTGGTGGAAGTGGTACCGCCCACAAAGACCATGTTGCCCACCTTCACCGCGCGACTATAACCGGCTTTGTCTTCAAACGGGGCACCCGATGCGTAATTCTGTCGCTTCAATAAATCCATGTCCCAACTCCCCTCAAGGGTTTATGTAGAAGTCATACGTGGTCAGAAACGGAGCTGATTATAATTTTCATAGCAAAACGCTGGTATCAGTCCTTTTTGGCTCCGTATCGATAGCGCAGATCGTCTGTCATCACACAGCGTCGAATTTGGGTAAACATTTGGGGGCGGGTGTGTCCTGCACCATTAGTTGCGATGTGGAACGAAACGAATCCCTCCCCGGTAACACCGACACCCCCAAGACCGCAGGCTCCATTTTTTATGAAGGACGCACACCTGGCCCGGCTTGCCATTTTGCGGATGTTGGCAAGGCTGTTGGAGTGGATGGCCATGGTGTGACCATTGTCCTGCTCTGCGGCCAGGGCCCATTCGATGGCCTGATCCACGTTGGGGCAGCGCACCACCGGCAAGACGGGCATAATTTGTTCCGTCCAAACTAGAGGATGATCCTTGTCAGTTTCAAGGATGACTATCTGAGTCTCCGATCCGACATCTAGCCCGATCGAATTCAAGATAAATTGGGGTGTTTTGCCGATGTAATCCATATTGATAACACCCGGCTTACCTGGACCTTTGATCTCCTTGAAGATATGTTTGAGCAGCTCCTTCCCCTGGTCCGCGGAGATTTCGTAGGCCCCAGATTTTTTTAGTTTTTGCTTAAGCGGATCTGCGACGGATTCTACCACAAAGATTTCTTTCTCACTGGCACAGGCGGTACAATTGGAAAAACCAGCACCCTGAATAATGCACTGCGCGGCGCGATCCAGATCAGCGGTTTCGTCCACCACAACCGGCGGGTTACCTGGGCCGCCGGCAATCACTCGTTTGCCGGTGCTTGTAGCAAAAGCAACCACCCCGTGGCCACCGGTCACGGCAATCATGCCAATTGCGGGATGGGTCATCAATTGTTGTGCCGAAGGCACTGTCGGCCCTTCGAGACAACAAACACAATTTGGTGGACCGCCCGCCTTCACGATTGCCTGGTTCAAATCCCGGATGACTCTAGCGGACACCATTTTTGTTTGAGGGTGAGGATTCATGACGACAGTATTGCCGCCGGAAATCATCATAATGGCATTAAAAATGATTGTCGGTGAGCCATTGGTGATCGGATTAATGGAAGCAATCACCCCTACGGGTAAGTGTTCAATAATGGTGACCCCTTTGTCGCCGGCATAAACTTCGGGTGTCAAATCCTCCATGCCCGGGACTTCACAAGAGGATTGAACTTTAGCGACATTGTCTTCGGACTTACCCAATCCGGTTTCTTTAAATTCCATACGGCCATAGTCTTGGGCATTGGTTAGAGCGGTTTCGCGGATGGTTTGAACAATCTTCCGCCGAACTTCAATCGGCAAAGCCAACAATTCCTTTTGGGCAAACACAGCCGCCTGAATGCAGGTTTCTATGTCTTGAAAAACGCCGTCGGTGCCGCCAGACTTTTCCGCTGAGGCATTTTCTTTTGGGCTGTTGTCAACTTCTTGCTCCGCAAGCCGTTCAACAACCTTTTCCACGATTCGGTTGACTAATTTTTCATCAAGATTCATGAGTTTCCTCTGGCTTTACGTTCCAATTATCTCCGTCCGCTAAAAGTTTCCCAAGCCAGGCATTACTTTAAGTCTTGATCGCCAGCGGATCATAATCCGCATAAACTTCCTTTTCTTCTGAATAAAAGTCGCGACGTCTTCGGACACCATCTTCAATTTTGGACAGACGCCGGGCCGTTGCTCTTTCGTCGTGGTATGCGATTTCATGGATCAAGGCGCCTAAGAAAGTGATGATGTGAGCAAATGGATCAACAAACGAGAAGCCTTCCATATCGATGATCACATAGTGATCGGCAAGATTAACCACCGGAGATTTCAGCGAATCGCTTAGACTGACAATTTTGGACTCATATTGTTTGGCGTATTCAATAAGCTTTATTGCTCTGAAAGGGTAGCGGGGGAAGGCGATAACGAACACCAACAGAGATTTTCCGTGCACCGCAATATAGTCCAGATTCTCCCAGGAGTGTATTGTATCGATAAACACACCTTCTTTAATTTTATTTAACAAATACCCAAAATAATACGCCAAGGTAGCTGAAGCTTTGTACCCCGCTACCAGGACGGACTCTGCGTTGCAGATCATCGTGGCAAGGTTTTTTAGCTCTTCTTCGGAAACTGATTTCGCCATGTTTTCCAGATTCATGACCGTATTTTGGTTGTAGGCATTTAACGTTGCTGTCTCATCGGTTACTCGACTGGTTTTGAGGAGTCTTTCCACACTGGTTAACTCGTCGCGGAGGAGTCCCTTCAGATATTGCTCAAATCCGCCATAGCCATTAAAACCTAAGTCCATCACGAAACGGGTGATGGTCGGCTCGCTGACCTGGCACTTCTCGGCAATCTCCTTGGCACTCATCAAAAATAGCCGTTTATAATCTTCCATCATAAAGTCAGCCACCCGCCGTTTTTTCGGCGATAATGTGGGGCGTATTCGAATGATTTGATCAAAAAGTTCTTTTCTACCCGGTTCAATCATATAAAAATGCCTTTTATCTTTAATAACATCCAAAGGGACTTGTTTTTTATATATTTCTTAATTTTGGGCATTCAATGTTTGCTATCTTGAAATTTAATGGTCTCTGCCGGCCAAGGCTGTTAACGATGCCTCGGCGGCTTTTTTGCCGCTCTGGATGTCTGACGTATGGCCGGCAAAATAAACCCTTCCGCTGGCTCCAAACACACTTACGTGAACTAGCGTGATATCGGCTGCCTTTTCGGCCTCGTTGGCCGCATACCCGGCATAGCCGGCTGGAACAACTTCCAGAATGTAGAGGGTTTCGTCGCTTAACGACATGCTGGCGGCCCGGAACCGGTTGACTATCTGGCTCATATAGGGATCTAGTCGCTCCACCGTCTCGGTAGCTAAAATCTTCGGTTTAAGCCGATCGGTTTCTTTACAATCCAAATAATCCAGGATGACTTCCCCAGCTTCTTTGACATCAGCGGGAGAGTCGGCATGAACCTCCAGCAGACCGTAAGTTCGTTCCACTACAAGGGCGCCGGGCCGAACATCGGCTTTTTTCATTACGGCATCGGTAATGGAATTGATTTCAATTCCGGGAGCGACTTCCACAAAAAGAGCGGCCTGGCCGGCAACCGGATAATAGCCGCGGGCAGAAGAGCCAATAAATCCCACCATCTGTTTTTGTAACTGATCGATATGGGCAAATGCTCTTAAATCTATTTTCATAATTTAGATACTCTTTAACCATTCCCGCTTATTGGGACAGACGGCTGTTACTGTGGTGCAAACGGCATTCCCTTGGCACGAGCACTCTTGATCCCTGCCTTTGCTGAATCGACTATAACAGAAATCCCTAATGGATATCGATGTTTGACAATCCATAATCAGTTCTGAAATCACCCGGCCGATAATAGGGGCGAGTCCAAAACCATGTCCGCTAAAGCCTGTGGCAAAAACAAAACCCGGGACTTCTTCCGAAAAGCCTAATACCGGCAAGCCGTCGGACATTTGGGCAATGAGGCCGGACCACATTCGAATCACGTTAAGATCTTTTAAAATGGGAAAATAATCTATTACCATCCGGGAGATGGCCGGTCCGATAAAATGAAACAGAGGTTTGCCCTGCCGGTGGATGAATTGTTCGGTACCGACAAATCCGCCCCAGAAAAATGAACCGTGTGCGGTCTGCCGCCCATAAAACAATCCCTTGGCATGTCCGATCATCTGTTTAAACAATGGGGGGTAAGGTTCGGTGATCAGGGCTTCGGAAAAGACCGGCCGCATCGGTAGATCCAATCCCACCATGTTGGCCACCTTGCGTCCGGCCACACCGGCGGCATTGACAACCAGATCAGTTTCAAAGGTATTTTTATCGGTAACCACTCCTGTGACTTTGCTTTTTCGTAAGTGGATGTCTTTGACTTCCTCATGAGTAAAAAAACGAGCACCTTTGCTTTTGGCTTTTTTGAAAAAGCCATAGGTGACCAAAAACGGATTGACATGACCGTCCGTCGGACAGAAACTGGCACCGACTATTTTTTCGCCAATGTGCGGATTAATTTCCAGTACCTGTTTGCGGTCCAGCATCTCCAGTTCCAGTCCCACCGCCTTTTGGTTTTCTATGGACTTGCGCATGGTTTCCAATTCTTCTTCCGAAGTGCAAAGTCGTAGGTTTCCCTCACGCACATACTCAACGTCTATGTCAAGTTCTTCACACAGTTGGCCGTAAATTTGTATACTTTCCATAGCAAGGTGCATTTCTTTCAAATTGCGAGCAGACTGACGCACGCCACCACCATTGGCACCGGAAGCCTCCCCGCCAATGTCTGATTTTTCAATCACCACAGGCTTTAAACCTTCTTTGGCGAGGTTGTAAGCGATGGCACACCCCATTACGCCTCCGCCAATTATTACTGCATCTGCCTTCTCGGGCATTTGATCTCCTGTTTCAATGAATTGACTATTGAAAAAATCCTTTCGATTTTAAAAAGGTAAAAAAGACGGAGCGAGGCGACTTCCACAAACCATCAATATTCAATTCATAATCTATCTATTTGCAAAGACCTCCAGCCGTAGGGGGCGTACCGGACCCCTGGCGGTGGTCGGCTCCACTTCAGCGGGACTGAGGCCAAGCTCTTGAGCCAGGATCTGAGTTACCAGGCGCTGGCAGGTTTGTCCCTGACATAGCCCCATCCCGGCCCGGGTTATCCGCTTGATACCGTTTAAGGTACGCATACCATTGCGGATGGCTTCCTTAATTTCTCCTTTGGTAATTTCTTCACACCGGCAAAGGATCAAATCGTCATCATCCGCCGGAGCATGCTCCGTTTTTACAGTCCCACTTTGCTTCTTTACAGCTTTGACAGGTACGATACCTTTAAGCTGGTTAAACCGCTCGACTACCCGGTTGACAATATCTTCTAGGATTTCATCAGAAAGGTCACCGTTATTTTGCGGATCGCTTTTAACAGATCGAGAAACGGGCTTTTGCCGGGCAGCCTGGTGCGCTTCCGATTTTTTATTAACCGGTTTTTCTTCAGGTTGCGACGCAGCTGTCGCGACCTTCGCCCCAGGGGCTATGGTTTTTATCCGCATCTGATTGTCTTTTATCAGATCGGCAGCAACAGCAGAAATTCGCGCCCCTGCGGGAACCTCGATTTCTTTCTCTCCGGCAGATAGAATCTTCCTAACATACTCTGCAAATATAAATACAGGTGCCATTTAATACTCCCTGCACGACCTTCTATTCGCTTTTTTCCGTCTTTTTGGGTACCGGTTTTGGTGGCGGTTTTTTCTTTTCCACAGACGGTTTCGTTTCTTCAGGTACAGAAGGTATTATCGAATCGATATCACCGTGTGGTCTAGGGATCACATGGGCTGAAACCAGTTCCCCCACCTTTTTACACGCCGCAGAGCCGGCATCAACAGCAGCTTTCACCGCCCCCACATCGCCGGCCACCATCACTGCTACCAAGCCGGCTTTGACTTTTTGGCGGCCCAAGAATTTGACTTTGGCCGCTTTGACCATGGCATCAGCGGCTTCGATTGCTGCTACCAATCCTCTGGTTTCGATCATTCCTAATGCTTGTTGCATTTTTAGTTTCCTCTTTTTATTCAGGCTTGTTTGGGTTAAGATATATGATTCGACTTATTGACTTCTTCCTTTGATATTGTTGAGGGTTTCTACAACCCTTTTGGCTGACGCCAAAATTTCTGATTCAGTTCCGGCCAAATAAATGCGACCGGATGCCCCGAAAAATCGGATATCTACCAGCCTCACATTGCTATGCTTCTCGGCTTCATTGGCTGCTATAGATGAATATGCCGCCGGGGTGACCTCCAAAAGATAGACGTCGTCACCGCCCAAAATAAGCATGCCTTTACTGTTGCGGTTAACAATAACTGCCTGGTAAGGATCTATTTTATTGATAATACTGGTGGCCAAGATATTCGGTGACAATCTTTCTTCTTCCTTTAACCCCAGTTCATCCAAGATCATCTTCCCAGCGTGCAGGACCTCTTCCTGTTCAAAGGAGTGAATCTCCAACATGCCGTATCGTCTTTCAACAATCATCTCACCGGGACGCGAATTGGTGATCTTTAAGGCGATGTCCGTCAATCGGTTGATCTCGATACCCGGTACCACCTCAACGAAAAGGGACGCCATGCCTTCCACGGAAAGGAAGCCTCGGCAGCTGCTTGCAAACAACGATGCAAACTGGGGTTGCAATCGATCAAGATAGCAGTAGGCCCTCAGTTCAGCCATGTATTATTCTCCTTACCAATTCGAATGTTATCTCAATCATTCCTTTTCAAAATATATTGCTTTTAATAATTTCTATCGAATACTCTTTAGCCAGATCCCTGGCCAACGGGGTTACTTTACCACCGGGGGCCAAACGGATCGAATTTTGTTTGCTGTCTACCGCCAGATTGATTGTCTTGGCTGTGATCAGCTTCACCGCCGTAGGGTGGTGTTCTTCTGGGGTGGGTGGTTGGTTTGACGGGACAGGAGATTCAGATTTTTCATCCCCCATGATCATTTTCTGAAACGTCGCATTTAATTGTTCCGTCTGGCAGAACACCATTCCGAAGCCTTCCAACTTTTTTAAAATTTGATCAATTTCGTTGCGCAGCTGTTGGTTGGTCAGTATGTCACAGATCAAAAATCCGTCGCTGGCGGCCAAGACCTTTTTGCCCTGCAGCAAGGCCCTAAAAACAATGCCCGATTCCTGATCATCACAGATCAAGTTGGCAATTTTGGCAGCAGTCTTCAGGCAGAAGGTAGGTAATACCAGGATATCTGCCTTTTGAAGTATCCTCTCGAGCCCATCCGATTTTACCGTATCTAAAATACAGCGGACACCGGCTTTTTCTTTGACATCGGCACCGCATACCCAGGTTCGAGCGGATTCAACCGTGTATACACTTGATCTGCGGGTAGTTTCCTCTATCAATTGTACTTGCTTAAGGGCTTCTTCTAACTTGCGCACACCCGCATGAAATACATTTAGTACGGCCGGACCATTTTGTGATTTGTCCCCTTGGGAAGTCTTTTCCCCTTGGGTAGACAACCGTTTTTGTGAGGATCCGATCGCCAAACCTTGTTCTTTTAAAACTTCCCGAACGGTTTTGGCAATTTTATCTTTGTTCATATTGGCCACGGATTTTCTAATACCTCAAGCTGGACGGTAGCATGGGCTAAACCCGGACGCTATCTTCGTTTGCATCCAAACAGGACAAAGCGATTCCAAACGGTGTGATGAATTGGGGCAGCCTGGGCCGAAACGCCTCCAAACCGATGTTTTGGGCAACGATCTCTTTAAAGCCTTCCAATTCACAGGTTCCGCCAACTAAACAGACCTTTTCTAAATCATCGAATTCTTCTAAATAGGTCGCCGCGATACTGGAGATTTTTTCAATTACCGGCCTTACAATCGGCAATACTTCCCGATTCTTTTTTTTGTCCGTCTTAATTTCCTCGGCTTTTTCGTAGCTGATTTTATAATTGCCAGCCAAAACGAGAGACAAGTGCACACCCCCGGTGGCCTCATCATTGGTATAAACGACGGTTCCGTTTTTTATAACGGCGATTCCCGTGGTTCCGCCGCCTACATCCACGATGGCACCATTTTTTATTTTCAAGACTTGGTTGGCGGCTGTGGGTTCATCCAGAACCTTTAGGACCTCCAATCCCACACCCTCTAAAATATAAGTAGTGGTTTTGAGATTGGCGTATTCCGTTTGAGGCGGATATGAAGTAGCCCCTTTTTCAATGGGTATGGGACAATGCTTTCTAATTTCTTCCATCAAATCGTGAACTGTATTTAGCGCGCCAACATAATCCACAATCAAACCACTCCTGGCCACTTCTGTCTTGCGCATACTGGCCGCTCGTGGCACGCCTGCCTCATCAATGATAATTGCTATGGTTTTATAAGTGCCCAGATCAACGCCGGCATATAATTCCTTGGCATCGGTAAAATTCCAACCTTCCGGATGATTCAGAATTTTTTTTAAATGCTCTATGGGATCTGTTATAAAATGCACCGGATAATATCCTCTGAGGGTGAAGGGATTACCACGTGACTTAGCACCAGACCGGTTTCTTGCAGAATCCCGATACCGGCCTCTACTGCCGCCCTTACCGAATCCACATCTCCGGTCATATACAGAAACGACTTTCCACCCAAACCGGTGGCACATCGAATTTCAATAATATCTACGTTGGCTTCTTTGACGGCTGCGTCTGCAGCCATAATGGAAGATGCCACCGAAAATGTTTCGATAATGCCCAGCGAATCGACACTCTTGATTACAGTCGTAGCTGTAAGCGCAGGAAAGATGGAAGAATGGACGTTAGGAATCACAAAATCATCTACCAGAAATTCCCCTGCCACCTCTTTGCCCACTTCAGTTGCCCGTTCGACCGAATCCACATCCCCGGTGACCATGACCATATATTTTCCGGCACATATGGGTTGAGCAAATACCAGCTTAACAGCAGCTGTTTTCAGCATTTCATCGCCGACTTCCACGCCCTTAGCGATGCTGTTAAGTTCGGTCATGCCTATTGCTTTAAGCTCTTCCATATATCTTTAAATTATTTGCTTTTCGTTACTCAGAAACAATCACAATTTGATTTTCATCGACTGACTTTACGGTTCCATCTATACTGGCATGAATCCGCGCTCCCAACGCACCCTTAGGAATTTCACCAATTGCATCGCCTTTTTTCACGTGGTCTCCAACACGAACCATGGGTTCTGCCGGTTCACCAAGGTGTTGCTTTAAAAGAATTTTGACTTCCTTGACCTGAAACTCACCCGAATAAAATTCCGGATGAACATCATATTTCGTAACTTCAAGTCTTTCCATCAGCCGCTTAATGGGTACTTTACGTGTATCGAAAAAGGGAGAAACGTTATACGTTTCCCGTTTGGGCTCTCTTTTGATGCCTTCTTTTAAAAGCTTTTGCTTAAGTACCGAATTTATTTCCCGGGGCGAGAGCATCATGGGGCATGCAAATTTTTCGCAGACTCCGCATTCCGAGCAGATCAGGGCATCTTCTAACACTTCTCCGGTCATGCCGGGTGTGTAGGCCAGATGGCGCATTATCTTGTGGGGTTCCAACGAGTGTCCGATCAAATTTCTCGGGCAAAGATCCGTGCACCGCGAACATTGGGTGCAGGCGGCTTTGGCAATAAATCGCATGCGTTCAAGTTCTTTTTGTTTATCCCTAATGACATTGTGGTAAGGAGGCAACACAATTATACCGCTGGTTGTTTTTATGACCGGCTCTGCGCCACTTGAGAGCACCTTTCCCATCATGGGCCCACCCATAACCAGCGTATATTCTGATAGGCTGGGACTGCCTGCCAGCTGGATGACCACGTCAGAGGGTGTACCGATTGGGACCTTACAAATTATGGGATTATGGACCTCGCCGCAAACCGTTAAGTAACGATCCGTGACCGGATGCCCTGCCATGGCCCGGGAGATGTTTAACAATGTTTCGACATTGCTAACCACCGCTCGCACACTCAGAGGAATGTCTCCTTCAGGAACAATTTTACCCAACACTTCATTGACTAAAATGAATTCATCGCCGGCAGGGTAATAGTCCTCTAGTTCAAATATATCAATATCAGAGGCGTAACCATTACCCGTAATTTTACTTTTGAGAGTTTCGATTGCACGGTGATGTTTTGATTTGATGCAAATTGTCCCTATGCCGGCGTTGGTACAATCCATCACTGTGCTGAGTCCGTCTAAAATGAGATCGGTTTGATGTTCGACCAGATACGGATCACTCATGAGCAGTGGTTCGCAGGAGGCGCCATTACCAAGCACCCGTTCCACTTCAAACTGCAGTTTGATGTGGGTGGGAAACCCGGCACCGCCTGCACCGACGACTCCGGCAGCCCTCACTTTATCGACGATATCCTCACTCATTTTTTCTTTGCTGCAGCGTCTTCGGCCATTTCTAAATTGTCTGCAATGCCGACCACCACCGCATCGATCGGGATCAATTCGGCTTTGCTGAATGCCTGCATGGCCGGCGCGCCTTGGGTGACAATTACCATTTCCCCAAATCCCGCCCCGACTTCATCAGCAGCCACCAGAACGTTGCCGGCCGGCTTCAGGTCCTTTCCCAAGGGCTGAATAAACAGAAGCCGTAAAGCGGATATATTGTCCAACTTCTTGGTAGACCACACGTTTCCGATAACTTTAGCAAGTAACATTCTGAAGATCCTCCGGCCTAGATGAATGTTTATAAACGATCAAGATTGTCATTTGAGATGTTCAGCCTCTTCAATGGCGTTTATACTTGCCTTGACATCCGCAATATCTCCAAAAATCCCAATCATGGTGATATGTTGTGGACAGAGGCCCCTTAGATCGAAGACACGTACGTTAGCTGCCTTTTCCGCGACATCCATGGCGGCAACCATATCCACCACTCTCCCTTGTATGAGCCCCACGGCCGTAAAGGGAACCTCAGCTTCCGGAAAGACTTTCTTGCCGACAGCTCCCACACGTTGCTTTAAGAATTCAAAGACTCCCGGGGATGGGTGGGATATTATCCGGATATTGAATGACATCGTTGACCTCTCAGGATTCTGCTAGTTGCGGCCCATACCGCCTGGCACAACGGACGATTCCATCTCTCGGGCCAGGACCTTTTATGGTTACCCAAACGCATAAGCTTTCTTGCACGTAGCCACCCCACACAATTTGCCGGCCTTGATCTTTGTGCTAACAAAGCTGGAGTTTAGCGCGTTTTGAGAACCGTCGTCCCCAAGCCGCTTTAAAATTACTCTTCGGTCTTTGGAATGGTATACTCGATGTCGCCGTGCGGTCTAGGGATGACATGGACCGATACCAGTTCGCCAACGCGATCAGCGGCGGCTCCGCCGGCATCAGTGGCTGCTTTGACCGCACCGACGTCGCCGCGCACAAATACGGTTACCAGGCCACCGCCGACAAATTCTCTGCCGACAAATCTGACTTTAGCCGCTTTCACCATTGCATCGGCCGCCTCAATGGCGCTCACCAGACCTTTTGTTTCCACCATACCTAACGCTTGTTCCGCCATTCTTCTTTACCTCCTGATCAGAATTAAGGGGCTTCGCCCCAATGGAATATTGGAATGCTGGAAAAATGAAATAATGGGTCTTTGGATGATGGATTGATGGTCCGCCTTCGGATTAAATCGGCATAATATCCTTTTGTTGAACAAACATTCCAACATTCCATTTTTCCATTATTCCAGCTCCACGGTTATTTTATAAGCCTTTCAAAAACTAAATTTTCATCCTCTTTAGAAAATCCGAAACGTACGATTAACGTTTCAATCGAATTGCTCTGGCCTTCATTGACCATTCTCTTGGTAACTCTATTATGACTGTAGCGGTCCGATCCATTTTTTCGGTTTTTTTGACCGCGGTCACAGTTGCTACGCCTAGTTCTTGTCCGGCACGATCCAAGGCTGTAACCATTTCTCCTTTTTCCGGCAAGGGTTGATATTCATAGGGCATTTCAATGGTGGCCTTGTTATCCGATAGACTCTCATCAACGATAAAAATCGCCTGACCCGGACATATGGGCACACAGGTGCGACATCCAACACATTTGTCTTCATAAAGACGGGGCGGAGTGGTAATATCTTCTCCCACGTCAATGGCATTCACCTTGCAGCTTGCTTCACAGGGGTTGCAGGGAATATCTTCTAAACATTCCAGCACGGCCACAGCACCTTTGCGGCGTCTGGCCTCCGAAGGAATACCGGGTCTGCCCTTTAGTTCGTCTTCCGAAAGATAACCGGTTATCGATGAGTCTTTTGCCATGCGCGTTAACCTTTCATCATTGCATTCAGGTATTCCTTGGCTTTTCCTCTTGCCTCTCCATGGCTGCCGCTGCGCAAGCCCACCATGTTTTTAAGTTGCACGTCTCTCTGCTGCAAAAAACCCGGTTCATCCAAATATCCTAGACGATGGGCAATAGCCAGGCCGGCTATCCGGCCTTCAATGATCGCTGTGCTGGCCTCTTCAATACCGGAGACATCGCCGGCCACGTACATGCCCTTAATTGATGTTTCTTGGTTTACGTCATGAGCCGGTACGCGGCCGCCTAAATTCGGAACATAGATCATCTTACAGCCCGCCATCCCCAGCAGTTGAGACATTGGATTGAGGCCTACTGCAATACATACCGTATCGACGTCAAATCGTTTCTCTGTTCCAGGGATCGGTTTCCAGTTTTTGTCCACCTCGATGATGGTTGCGCCCTCGACCCGATCTTTCCCATGGGCTTCTTTAATCGTATGCGACGTGTAGAAGGGCACCCCGACTCGAGCGATCTTGGCGGCATGGACCGCATAGCCGCCGATTTTGGGTGCAGCGTCGATGACAGCAACTACCTTAGAGCCGGCTTGCAGCATCTGGTAACTGACAATAACACCCACATTGCCGGAGCCCACCATCAGGATGTTATCGCCTGGGCGGATGCCGTGAATATTGGCCATGGTTTGAGCCGCTCCGGCGCCGATGACGCCCGGCAACGTCCATCCCGGGAAGGGGATCATATTTTCGGAGGCTCCGGTGGCCACCAGAATCTTTTCACCTCTAACGTGTTCAATCCGATCTTTGATCATCACATTAAGGGTGCCGTTTTCGTAAATACCCAGCACAACCGAATTCAGAGAAACATCAACCCCCAGCTCACGGGCCTCATTAAGGAAGCTATTCCCGATATTGAACCCGCGTTCCATGGCGCGGTGTTCCTTGGAGCCGAAAAATTTGTGAATCTGCTTAAACAGCTGGCCGCCGGGCCGGTCGTTTTCGTCATAGACCACGACCTCGACGCCGTTTTTAGCGGCTTCCAAGGCAGCCGCCAATCCGGCCGGTCCGGCCCCCACACATACCATTTCATGTCTTCTCACGATCTACTCCGATGATCCTTCAGATCCTTTGGCCTTCTGAGTTTGAACAACCATTCCCTCTTTAAGGGGTTCCACGCACGTCCGAATGTTGGGCAATCCGTTGACAACCATAATGCAATCCGTACAGCGCCCGATGGCGCAAAACACACCGCGGGGCTCATTTCGTCTGGCCGTATAGCGGTGAATCATCACCCCGTTGCTTCGCAGCGCAATGGCGATGGGCTCTCCTTCAAAGCCTTCTATGGTTTTGCCGTCAAAAATGAACTCCACTCTGCGGCCTTTTTCAAATTCACCAAGAATCGGATGGTTTTCAATGCGCATTGTTGCTTGTCCTGCCATGAAAGAGTAAACGCTGAATTCAATCTGATTAAAAGCGAATGATCAGATAAGCGCCTAACAAAAACCGAACATTTCCCCGAAAGTGTAATTGGATCCAACCAAAGGAATACCGGTCATGGCACAGGCGTCCAAAGTGAGGGATCGCAGATCCTCTCGTTCCATGCTGTGCAATTTGGTTTTGCCGGCAGCTTTAGCAATAATCACGGCCTCATATGTCATGGCCTGAATATAGTTGGCCACCCGTTGGGACGCTTTCTCGATATTCAGTCTTTTGCGCAGTTCCGGGTCCTGGGTGCCGATTCCATAGGCGCATCGACCCTCGTGACATCGTAAACATACCACGCAACCCATGGCCACCATGGCACCTGTGCCGATGGCGACGGCATCGGCTCCTAAGGCCAGGGCTTTGGCCACATCTGCTCCGTCTTTGATACCGCCAGAGACAATCAAGCTAATTTCGTCTTTCATACCCATGTCTTCAAGGGCCCGGACGGCTTGAACCAAAGCCGGTAGGGTGGGAATCCCCAAATTGTTGGACGCTACCACCGGCGCGGCGCCGGTTCCCCCTTCGGAGCCATCGATCACGATGCCGTCGATACCTGCTTTTACGGCGATCTTGACATCTTCCCACACACGACCGGAGGCAATTTTGATGAATATGGGGATTTCGCTGTCGGTCACATCACGCAGCTCTTCCATTTTGAGGCATAAATCGTCGGCCCCAAAAATATCGCCGTGGCGGGGATGACTGTGCAAATCGATCCCTTCGGGAAGTTGCCTGAATGCGGCGATTTCTTTGGTGATTTTGCTGGCCATCAAATGGCCGGCCAATCCCGGTTTGGCACCAATTCCGACGATGATTTCCAATGCATCGGCCGCTTCAATATTCCGCAGGCTAAATGCAATACGACTGGGTAGAATTTGAACCACCTGTTTATAGGAATTGTCTCTCTCTTCAGGAAGCAGTCCGCCTTCACCATTATTGATGGAGGTGCCGACGATATCGGTGGCTTTGGCTAAAGCGGTTTTGGCCTCTTTGCTCAGCGCACCGTAAGACATACCGGAGATCATTATGGGAGTTTCAATAACCAGCGGTTTTTTGGCGAACCGGGTGCCCAGAACCGTCTGGGTTTTGCAATCCTCCCGATAGGTGTCGATGGACATCCGGGTTAGCTGGGAAGGAAGGACAAGCAGGTCGTCAAAGTTGGGGAATCTTCGAGGCGTGCCGCACCCTCGAATTCGGTGTTTGCCGAATTCAGCCTTATGCTTAATCTCGGAGACGGTTTCCGGGTTCCAAACACCCCTTTGAACATCTTTAACGCGTGGTTTTTTTTCTTTTTGTTTTTTTTCTTCTTCTTTTGCCATTATTCCTCAGCCCTTTGTTTTTGTTTATGGGTTGGTTTGAAGAGCACATATTCGTGGCGGCCATAGATTTTGGGGACAATGCTTTTAAATTCGTCTACTCCTTGTTCAATTCCATATCTTTTAAACAGCGTCTCCAATTCCTTTTTTTCTTGGTCATCAATGGGAACAAGTCTTACATTGCCGCCCAGTTTTTCCTCTGCTGTCGGGTCAAGCACATGGATGACGCCGTCATACATCGATTCCCCGATACCTTCTCCGACTTCACCGAGGACCACAATCCGGCCTCCGAGTGTCATTTTTCCGGTCCAGCGACCTACACTGCCGCAGACGATCAGGGTGCCTCCTTTCATTCCCCAACCGGCGCGACTGCCGCTATTGCCTTTGATCACAATGGTGCCGCCAACCAACGAAGGCGCGGCATTGCTGCCGGTATTCATCTCGATGATAATTTCACCGGCCATCATATTGTCACCCGTGTACCAACCCGTATTTCCCTCTACAACAATGGTCGGTCCTTCAAGAAAGCCACCGGTGTAAAATCCAGTACTCCCGTGGATCGTAATTTTTCCCCCTCCGATTAAAGCTGTGGCGAAGTTATGAATGGAGTGGGGGTTATCAATTTCAATTTTGTCCTCGGTTTTAATTAGCTCTTTGAGCTTGCGATTCACCTCGCGGGAGCTCATTTCGGTTAAATCTAAACGGACCATACTTGTACGCCTCCTGGATCCATCTCTGTTGCATACACATCAGAGACAATTGGGGTTAAACAAATCTGCTCCGACCCGAACAGCACGGTGGCATCGCCTTTTTCAAAAAACAACATGGGCTTGATGCCCAGCCGATCTCTCAAGGCACCAATTTGAGTATCCGTGCTGACCAACAGGGTGAAGACACCGTCAAAAGTTTCCAGCCCCAAGTGAAGGGCTTCTTCCAGATCCATTCTCTTTTCTTTCATATGATAGGCTAAGAAGTGAGCCGCCATCTCCGAATCATTGTTGGTTTTAAACCGTATTCCCCAATTCCCCATCTTCCGGCGCATATTGAAGTAATTGGTAAACTGACCGTTGTGCACAAGAGCCAGATCTGGAAGAATGTAGGAAACAAACGGATGGGCAAAGTTGATGTTTTCTACACTTTCGGTGGCCAGCCGGACATGGCCTATACCGTGGGAGCCTTTAACATCTGGGATTTGATGGCGTTGCCTTAGATCTTCGGCGGATCCTTCGTCCTTGTATATTTTGATGTGCTTACCGATTGAATGAACACACAGATTGGGATGGGTATCGATATCCCAGTTCAGATCGGTTATTTTGCTTGGATTCATATCAACAGATGCTTCATGAAAGGTGAAGATACCTTCTCCCTGATAGATGCGTGATTTAGAGATGGGCCCATATTTTTGAGTAATCTCTTCGAGTTCTCGCTGAAATTTCGGTTCCGTCATTGCAACTCGAATATCGATGGTATCGCGATTCTCATAAATGGCCACCCCGGTGGCGTCTTTGCCCCGGTGAATGAGTTCATTCAACATGTTGATTAAGTCATTTCCCAGAGAGGGGGAATTTTTTGCGATAATGCCTGCTATTCCGCACACAGTGCACCTCCCATGCAAGTTAGGGGCTTCGCCCCAATTGGAATGTTGGAATGCTGGAATGTTGGAAAAATGGTTTTTAGGACCATGAAAAGTTTACAGCTTTTTGCTATTTTATAAAATTGTCCAGCATTAGAAAATAGATAGAATTCCTTCATTTTAGGCACTTTGCACTTTAGGCATTTTATAAATGATAGGAATATTCGTTAAATTCCCAATCGGTAACATGGGTTCGGTAACGCTCGATTTCATGTTCTTTAAGTGCTACAAAAGCTTGAATAAGTTCAGGTCCTAAGGCATCACAAAGAACCTTATCTGCTTTCAAATCTTCAAGAGCGTCCCGTAGATAAAACGTAACGGTTTCGTAGGTTCCGGGTTCGGCGCCGTAAACATCGCCGGGAACGGCTTCACCTGGATCAATTTTATTTTCGATTCCATCAAGTCCGGCAGCCAATACGGCGGCCATCGCCAGATAGGGGTTGGCCGAAGCGCAAGGGGCTCTGTTTTCCACGCGGGTTCCCGAACCCCGCTCGCGAGGAACGCGGCAATACACCGTGCGGTTATCCCAGCCCCAGACCAGGTAATAGGGACAAAAGGCTCCCAAAACGAAGCGGGCATAGGAATTGATGGTGGGTGCGATAATGGCAGACATTCCCCTGGCATGGGCCATTTGTCCGCCTAGAAAATGCATCAACTGGTCGGACACACCATTTTTTCCTTTAGGATCTTCAAACAAATTTTTATCGGAATTAGGATCATTGACTGATGTATGAATGTGGTATCCGCTGCCGCCGCTTTCGGTTTTAGGGCGCCCCATAAAAGTTAGTAATAGGTTATTCATAGCGGCAACTTCCTTGCACACATATTTAAACGTGAATGTTTGATCAGCCATTTTCAAAGCATGGTCGTACTTCCAGTTAACCTCAAACTGCCCCGGAAAGAATTCATGATTGATATATATGACCTCCAGGCCCAGTTCTAAAAAGAAATTTTGAAGCAATCGTAAAATGCCTTGAGGATCAATAATCGGGTTCACCTGATACACGCAGGACGGACTAGCATTGTATAATTTGCCGTCAGCATCTCCACCCTGATGGAAAAGGAAAAACTCCAGCTCCGAGGCTGTTATGGGTTTTAGATTCTGGTCCTCGTAACGTTTAATGATGCGTTGCAAAACATAGCGAGGGTCCATGGGAAGGGGTTCGCCGTCAGGCCCATAGGCATTGCTGATGAATCGAGCAGTTCCTTCCAAATGCGGCAATACGGCAAACGTAGTCGGGTCTGGTTTTATAGTCATATCCCTCCACTGGATCTCATCGCCAACTCCGGTTCCCATGGCCACATCATTTGCAAAATCAACCGCATAGGTAGCTTGAACGTGGTTGCACCCCTCCTCTAAGACCTTTTCCAGCCGAGTGGCGGGCACAAGCTTGCTGCGGCAGATTCCGTGCAGATCTGGAAAATCTATACGTATCGAATCAATGTTGGCCGCTTTAATTTTTTCCTGAATCTCCTTTACCTCCATATTATCCCCCTTTCGCCGATTAATGAATAATATTCAATTAATAAATTATAATAATATTTAAGAATATAATTATGTAATTGATCATTCATTATCGCGTTTGTTTTGTAATACTCCATTCATTCATAGCTGTCAAGTAAAAATTTTTATAAACTATCAAGATTGGCAAGTTTTACCAATGGATTGTAAAAATGCTTTTACTAATGGATTGTAAAAATGCATTGACTATGGATGAAAGGAAATATTAATAGCAAAACTTAAAGAGAATGCATAAATGTGAATCTGTAAAAGGTTCACTCATTGTGAAATAACTGAAAATATAAAAAAGGGGGGCATAAAATGGCAGAATATCGAATGGCGGTTGTTGGGGTAGGGGCCACAGGTTCTGTTCTGGCTGCTGCCCTGCTTAGCAAATACCCTGAGACAGTTCTCGTAAGGCGGCGAACGGATTTAGGGAAAGCCCTTAAGCAGAAGGGCATTAGCACTTCAGGGGCAATGAACTATCGGGTTCGGGTTAAAAATTACTGCGCCAATATCGGTGAGCTTAAGGAACAAGACCCAAAGATCATCTTCCTTTGCACCAAAACCTTTCATCTGGCAGATCTTTTGGAAAAATTACAGGGCATCGCTGGGGCTGACACAAAAATTATTTCGACTCAAAATGGCTTGGGAACCGAGGATCTTGTTGCGGATAAATTTGGAAAAGAGGCGGTCTTTCGCATGTCTTTAAACTATGGTGCCTCGCTTAAAGATCCCGGAGAGGCCCAAGTAGCGTTTTTTAACAGACCGAATCATCTCGGATGCTTATCCCCGGCAAACCGCCAACCGGGATTAGAGATCGCCGGAATGCTTTCTACTTGTGATTTGGATACCGAATTTGTTGATGACATTAAATTGTTTGTCTGGAAAAAGATGATTATGAAATGTACCATGGCTTCAATTTGTGCGGTTACCAATAAGACCATAAAAGCCGCTCTGGAATACCCACCCACGCGGGAAATCGCGGACACTTGCTTTAAGGAGGCCCTTGCGGTTGCAAAGGCCATGGGTTACGACCTGGGTGAGGATTATCTTCAACAAGCCCTGAGTTATTTGGAAAAGGTGGGCGTACACAAGGATTCGATGTGCTATGATATCGAAAACGAGTCACCGACTGAAATTGATTTTCTGGGCGCGAAAATCGTTGGCTAGGCCCGCGAAAAAGGTATCCCAACCCCTTTTTACCTGACGATGACCAACCTGGTTAAAGCTATCGAAGACAATTATTTGGGAAAATAGTACGTCCCCAATTGCAGCATTTGGCCGGTCCGCTTCCCTGTTCCGTTATCTTCTCTGCTTTTCATGAACAAATCGGGAGAGATATTTACTTATTTATGGACGTCCCCATTTTTCATTTTTCCATTTTTCTGGATGGACAAAGCGACTACGCTTTTTTAGAAATTTTCTGATCAAATAATAGTTTTTCCCTACCAGTCAGCTCTCTTTTTTCCCATATTGATTTTTTAGTTTTGATGATCATTGTCTTAATAAGTCAAGGCCCGGTCATAAGTTTACGAGGTTGAACGACATGAAGGATTTATGGAAAAGTAAAATCGTGACACCGCTTATGGCAATGCTCAAACAGGGCATCAGCCATGAAAAGATCGCCCTCAGTATCGCTGTTGGCATCACCCTGGGTATTTTCCCGGTTCTCGGAACGACCACAGCGCTCTGCGCGATTGCGGCCTTTCTTTTGAGATTGAACTTACCGGCGATACAGCTGGTCAACTTCGTCGTTTATCCGCTGCAGTTGTTTCTGCTAATTCCTTTTTTGAGGGTTGGCGGTTGGCTTTTTGGAGACCGCAGATTCTTGCAACTGGGAAATGACATCATTAACCCGGTTCAAAATGATATTTGGGGCGGACTGGGTATGCTATGGAATTTGACCGTTTATGCGGTGTTTTTATGGTTGATTATGAGTCCTGTGATAATATTTATCCTCTACAAGATGCTTAAACCGGCGCTAAAAGGTCTGCCCATTGGTAAATTTTCACCTGATGGAAACACGGCCGAAATTAAAACATTACAACATGAGGACATAAAATGAAATCGAATTCGTTGACAATACTGGCACTATCACTTCTTCTTACTGCGTCTGCAGCAACTAATGCTTACAGCGTAAAGATCGAAGGCATTTATTTTAAAGAAAGTTTCAGTACGGAAGATACAAAGCTCAAACTGAGGGGTACAGGTCTTTTGCGGTATCTCGGATTTATCAAGGCTTATGTCGGCGCATTCTACCTGGATGAAAATTGTACCATTGATGAGGCTCTCACGGACAGGGCCAAACGGATAGAAGTGCAATATTTCCGGGCCATCAAAGGCAAGGACTTCGGTCCGGCGACAGACAAAAGCATTTCAAAAAATGTAGATGCGGAGACGTTTGAACGTCTGCGGCCTCAAATCGACTATCACAACTCGTTGTACGTCGATGTGCAGCCCGGTGATCGTTATTCCTTGACTTATATACCCGGCGTAGGAACTGAGCTGGCATTAAACGGCGAGCCCAGGGGTGTGATCGAAGGTGCTGAATTTGCGGCAGCCTTGTTCGCCATTTGGATCGGTCAGGAACCAATCGATAAGTCATTCAAAAAGCAAATTTTAGGTATGAGATGATGGCCACAGTAAAAGATCGCGTTCCTCTGAGAAAAAAAATAGCCTATGCAGCGCCAGCCTACGCCCTGGCTGTTGTCGGTATTCCGGTCTACGTCTACATTCCAAAATTTTATACCGATGTTGTCGGCATCAACATTGCCGTTCTGGGATACCTTCTCTTTAGCGTAAGAATATTTGATGCGATAACAGATCCGGTCATCGGTTTCTTATCGGATCGAACCCACACGCGATTCGGTCGGCGGCGGCCTTACATCGCCATCGGTTCCTTGTTTGTTGCCCTCACCATGTACCTGCTTTTTAATCCGCCGCAGGCATCGCAGTCTTTTGAGACGGTGTGGTTCGCTTTTTGCATTTACGCCCTGTTTCTATGCTGGACCGCCGTGGTGGTCCCCTTTGAATCTCTAGGACCTGAAATTACCTTTGACTATGATGAACGCACATCGTTGTTCGGTTTACGGGACGGATTCCTGATTGCCGGAACCCTTGCAGCGGCCAGTTCACCGGCGGCCGTGCAGTGGCTTTTCGGTCTTGCCGGCGACGACGCCGGGGAGCGTGCTAAATTTTTCTGGATTGCGATAATTTACGCACCATTGCTTATCGGAACTTGCTGGTGGTGTGTGCTTGCCATTCAAGAGCATAAGCAAAACATAAAGTCACAGACTTTAGGGATTCTGCGAGGGCTGCGCCAGGTTACGCGCAACCGGCCGTTTACGATTCTTCTGATCGCTTACACCGTCAGTGCTATCGGCAATAACCTGCCGGCGACGCTCATCCTCTTTTATGTAGAGTATGTGCTGCAATCCAAGCTGGCCGACTTCTTTCTGTTGCTTTATTTTGTTACCGGAATCGTCTTTTTGCCGGGGTGGGTGATCATTTCGCGCAGAACCGGAAAAAAAGCAGCCTGGCTGACATCAATGGCAATCAATACCGGCGCATTTATCGGTGTATTTTTTCTCGGCCCGGGAGATGCAGTAATTTACGGTATTTTGGTATTTTTGTCCGGAATTGGTTTTGGCGCCACGCTGGCGATCCCTTCCGCAATTCAGGCGGATGTCATCGATTATGATGAACTTTTGACCGGGGAGAGACGGGAGGGCCAGTATATCGGTTTATGGTCGATTTCGAAAAAGTTTGCGGCCGCCATTGGGGTTGGCGCCGGCCTTTCAATACTGGGGCTGGCCGGTTATACCCCCAACGTTGAACAATCACCGCATGTTCAGTTCACACTCCGAACGCTGTACGCGCTGGTACCATCCATTTGCAATATAACTGCCATCTTGATCGCATTGGCATATCCGATCAGCGGTGGCATTCACAAAAAAATTCGATCGGCAATTGCGCAGCGTCAGGCGGGACATTCCGTGACAAACCCGCTGGAACCGTCGCAAATATTGGCTTGAATTAAAGAATTGGAGGAAAGTGAATGGACACACGAATAGACATTCTGGGCTGGAATTTTGCTGCGATCGTCGTAATGATGGTCTGCGGGTGGCTCATCAGCCTTCGCTTTAAAAATGTCACCATCGTGGACAGTCTATGGGGGCTGGGTTTCGTCATGGTTGCCTGGGTTACATTTACAATGGCAGCGGGATTTATCGGACGCAAGCTGCTTGTCGCAATTCTGGTTTCATTGTGGGGGTTAAGGCTTACTGTTCATCTTTCGTGGCGCAATTGGGGGCTTGGCGAAGACCCACGTTACGGTACCTGGCGAGAAAAAAGCGGTGATCGATTCTGGCTTGTGAGTCTGTTTAAGGTCTTCATTCTGCAGGCTGTATTCCTGTGGGTAATTTCTCTGTCTCTGCAATTCGGTCAGCTTTCACCGACACCTGAAACATACACCTGGCTGGACATTCTGGGGGCAGGCGTTTGGGCCGCAGGCTTTTTGTTTGAATCTGTTGGCGACTGGCAGCTTGCTAAATTTAAGGCAGACCCTCAGAATAAAGGCAAAGTGATGGATCGCGGATTGTGGGCCTATTCGCGTCATCCAAATTATTTCGGCGAGTTTCTTGTTTGGTGGGGTATTTTTCTGATCACCTTATCAACACCAAACAGCTGGTGGACGGTACTGAGTCCGGTAGTTATTACGGCGGTGCTGTTGAAAATGACCGGCATACCGCTGACCGAAAAAGCGATAATGAATACACGGCCGGGATACGCGGACTATATCAAACGAACCAGTGCCTTTATCCCCTGGTTTCGCAAAAAGGAGAGGATATGAGTGTTTTAATCGACCTGGCAGATCGCGGATTTTTGTCGGACCGGCTGATTCGATATGGCATCCGCAAACTCGATGAAAAGCGCCTGCGGGATGAAAATCGCGGGGATATTGAAAAACAGCACCAGGCCCTTAAAGCGTTAATTTCTGAGATGCGGAAAAGCCCTATCGCCATTCAAACCCATAAAGCCAACCAACAACATTATGAAGTGCCTTCAGTCTTTTTCCAAAAGGTGCTCGGCAAGCACCTCAAATACAGCGGCTGCTATTGGCCCGCCGGTGTGCGAAATCTAGATCACGCCGAAGAACAGATGCTTGCCCTGACCTGCAACCGCGCAGAGCTTTCCGACGGCATGGAAATCCTGGAACTCGGATGCGGCTGGGGGTCACTGTCCTTATGGATGGCCCAACATTACCCCAATAGTCGTGTGGTGGCGGTTTCCAACTCCGAATCTCAAAAAAAATTCATCCAATCTAAATGTGCGGAAGGCAATATTGATAATTTGGAGATTATCACTCAGGATATGAATAGTTGCAGCGCTGACCGGCAATTTGACCGCGTGGTTTCGGTGGAAATGTTTGAACATATGCGCAACTGGCCGCTCCTCCTAAAAAGGATAAGCAACTGGCTGAAGCCCGGGGGAAAACTGTTTATCCACATTTTCACCCACCGTAAGTTTGCGTATACTTTTGAACCCAATGGTGATGATAACTGGATGGGGCGTCATTTTTTCACCGGCGGCATGATGCCGTCGGATGATTTACTTTTGTATCTCCAAGAACATCTTGTCGTCGAAGATCACTGGCGGATCAACGGCAAGCATTACAGCAAGACTGCCGAGGCCTGGCTGGCGAATCTTGACAGTAACCGCAAGAGGATCCTGCCGATTATGCAGGAAGTTTATGGCACGCGAGATGCTGAACTTTGGTTGCAACGCTGGCGCATTTTCTTTATGGCCTGTGCGGAGCTATGGGGTTATCGCAACGGTCAGGAGTGGCTGGTGTCGCATTATCGTCTGAAAAAACCTGACATTACCCAGGAAATATAGATCCTTCCCTTCAGCCCACATGCACGGTGATGGCGTGTTCCTGAATACCGTTGTTTCCGTATCCAAGAACATTCCATGAAGCGGTTTCCGGTTGTTGGCGGCCGTTGGTATCCGTGGCGCGGGCCATGATCTTATAGTCGCCCTTTTGTTTGGCCTGCCATAAATATTCCCAGTGCCGCCACGCATGGGGTTCTTGAGGGCCAATCAGTTTCGCACCCTGCCAGGTCTTGCCGTTGTCAACAGACACTTCTACTCTCTGAATACCGGCTTCGCCTGCATAAGCCGCACCTCTGATCGCTACCAGGCCTGCGGATATTTTTTCATCCATTGCGGGCTCGACAATTATTGATTTGACGTTGATGTCTTTGACCACCTGCCCCGACTTGGGGTCTTCCCCCTTTTGAAATATACGGTAGACCTTGTCCATAAAAAAACCTTCAAAGGGTTGCTCGAGAACAGTGATTTTATGCAGCCACTTGACACAGTTGGCACCTGTCCAACCCAAGGCGATGGCCCGCAGCGGGTATCCGTGTTTGAGCGGCAGCGGCTGTCCATTCATCTCATAGGCGAGCAAGGTTGAAGACATGGCCTTTTCAAGCGGGATACTGCGAATAAATTTGATTCCGGCTGATCCCAGCGGTTGGTCCAGTCCCTCAAAACTGACGTGGCGGGCATTCTCTTGCAGGACTGCTTCTTCAAGTAACTCCTTGAGCCAGATTCCGCCCCATATCGCATTGCCGACACCGCCGATTGTCCAGGGATTCCCGGAGGCCTTTTGCTTTAACAGCGACCGGCTGTTGCCGGAACATTCCAGGGTGTTGGCCATTTCGACCTTAGGGCGGCGTCGAATGTCCTCAAACGTCAAGCTGATTTTCTTGTTTACCACTCCTTCTATACTGAGCGTCCAGTCCGACAGTTTGACGGGTTTTTCCATAAACTGGCCCTGATTACGTTTGAAAAACAAATCGTTGTCGGTAATCCATGAGCGCAGATATTCGGTGGGTGTCTCGGCGTTCAAGGGCTTTTCCGTCATAATTCGCATTTTTTTCTCCATGCTGTTTACCTCCGGCACAACCTGTTTTGGATCTGAATGACGAATTTATACATGATTCTCAAAAAAGATTCAATTATCGATTAGCTTATCTTGGGCAGCAGGGATTCCCACCGGCACAGCGGCTTGGTGAAAAGCATTTGCACGTCACCGATATATCTCTCCGCAAAACCGCCTTCGCAATAGCAAAGATAGTATTCCCACATCCGGATGAATGTATCTGAAAATCCTAAAGCCCGGACCCTTTCGAGATTGGCAAAAAAACGGCGGCGCCATTCACGCAGGGTTCTGGCATAGTGAGGAGTAATATCCTCCAAATGGATCAACCGCAGATCGGTCGTCATGGCAATTGCGTTGCTGATAGCCGTGATCGAAGGAATGCAGCTGCCTGGAAAGATATAACGCTTGATGAAATCCACCGATCGCTTGTGGCGATCGAATATCTGATCCCCGATGGTTATTGCTTGCAGCGCCATGACACCATCGTCCTTGAGCAACCGGCTGCATGTCCGGAAAAAGGTTGTCAAATATTGGTGGCCGACGGCCTCAATCATCTCTATGGAGACCAGTTTGTCAAATTTTCCGCCAAGATCGCGGTAGTCTTTTTTTAACAGGGTGATTCGATCTTCCAGCCCCGCTGCTTTGATGCGCCTCTCGGCAAACTGGTACTGTTCATCGGAGATGGTAGTGGTGGTTACATGCACACCATAATTTTGGGCTGCATGGATGGCAAAGCCACCCCAGCCGGTG
>CP070652.1:3821290-3842375 GCA_020354645.1 Deltaproteobacteria bacterium | reverse complement strand
ATCGCTGGTCCTGCATGGCATCTGAACTGTTTACAAGCGGGGCAACCAAAGTTCCCAGGCCGACTGCGCCGGCTGTTTTTATGAAAGCTCTGCGTGACAGGGATTTTTCGTTTTTGGACATTTCAAACACCTCCAAACAATTTAAAATTTACTTAACTGAAGGGTCGGGGTATTTTTTTCACGGCAAGATGCCAGGTTGTTGCCTGCCAAGCCTGGCAGCGGCAACTGCTTTACATTTTACTGCCGGGTATTTAAAACTTTCACTCCAACAAAAGCCGAGGCTGTGTTTTGCCTTTCTCGGCGGCAATAGCCCTCTGCCTCTTAGAAGCACCGGGGCGATCATCTTGCCGTGAAAAAAACACCCCGACCCCTCATTTAACTGCAACAAATATAGGCAGCAATGCTTCAAATTAAATAATCCATATTTATTATGTCCGCGGCAGGAGCGAATGCTTGCGATTACGAGATTCGTTTTCCGCTGTGATTCGTATGGCTCGCTTTCCGCGAACCGGGCATTCATGCTCGCAAATACCACATCCGATACACCGCTCTGGATCAACAAACGGTTTTTGAAGCCTGATCTGAATAGAAGCTTTACTTCCCGGAGTCGGCGGTGGCTCCCAGGGGGCCTTCGGAGAAATCGTCAGACTCCGGGTCGTATTTTCCACTATCAAGCGCGGTTGTTGATCCGATTGTTCATTTATCAGGCAATAGTAATCGCCTGTGGCCAATCGGTCGGCTTGAAGGGCTGCTTTGTCAAATTCGACAAAACGAAAATTTGCCGTCTTCACCAGTAGCGGAGTTTCCATGTGGATGGCATTAAATTGTTCCCGGGTGAAAATCGCCTTGGGGCTCACCGGACAATTTTCCTGGCATACGATGCAAGGCTTGTCCATGGCCCACGGCAGACAGCGACCGCGGTCTATAAAAGCAGTTCCTATTATAAGGGGACCGCTGGCTGCAAACCGGTTTCGCCCCAGGCGCTCATCCAGGCTGATGGGTCTGATAGCAGCCGTCGGGCACACGTTACCGCAGGCGATACACTTATGCTGGCAACCGCTGGTCCCGATCCGGAAATTGAGCACGGGCGTCCATAATCCTTCCACCCCGGCTATCAGACCGGCCGGATGAATGACATTGGTCGGACAGACTCGCATGCACTGACCGCATTTAATACAGCGCGACAGAAATTCTTTTTCAAACACGGCACCAGGGGGGCGAACAAGGCCCGCCTTCCAGTTATCGGTAAGGTTACCGTTGAGGCGCAGCAGGGGAGCTGCGGCTGCACCGGATAAAAACGTAAACACGAACTCCCGCTTGGACAGGTCCGGCGAGAGAATCTCTCCGGCCGCTGACGGTGCAGTTTGGTAAGCGATTTGGTTATGGTGACAATCGTCCAAACAGTTAAAGCACAGAATACACTCGTTAATTCTTATTTCGGAAGATGGTGCGCAGGCACCCTCACAATTTTTTTCACAAAGATGACAATCGATACACGCTGTTTCAGTCTTGCCGATCCGCCACAGCGCTGAGCGACTTAAGATCCCAAAAAGCGCACCCAGCGGGCAGATATATCTGCAGTAAAATCGTGGCGTTTTGTAGTTCAGCAACACTGCGGTCACGAAGATAGCGCCTATCAGCCACGATCCTTCATAGTATCGCGGGCTTGAGAAAAGCTTCAGGGCCGAGCCGTCGATCAGGGGTAAGACGATGAGGTTAATCGAACGATAAACCAGGGGTATCGGATCCAGCAGTCCAATTTGCAGGGAAGCCGACAATATGCGCGCATCCTGAAAAATATATCCAAGAATCACCCAGATCCCAACACCGCAAGCCAGATATAAAGACAGTTTTTTGGGATCCACCGGGGTTCTGACCATTGTGACGATAATTGCCGCCACCAAACTGCATAAAATCAATGTCCAGAAGATCCAAGGTTGGCTATAAGGCCACTTTATAAGGAACACCGCCAGATCAGCGATCGCAACAGAAAGCAGGAAAATCAGGATCCCGTATTTTAAAACTTGCCACCGATGATAACGGTTGATTTTGGCTTTCTCCAATGAGGATTTATGCCGCCGGCCCAGATATCCAACGAATTGGTGAATCGAACCAAAAGGACAAATCCAGCCACAGAAAAACCGGCCCAGAATAATTGTCAAAACTACCGTCGCCACCCCCCAAATAAGGCCTTTGTATAATGAATGCGTTGTCAACAATGTCCCCAAGCCGACCAGCGGATCCAACTCAAGCAGCCAGTTCACCGGCCAGCCGCGGAGCTGCCACCATTCTTTACCAAGGCTGGTAACTATGCAAAACCAAAAAAACAGAAGTAAAAAGAAAATCTGGCTGATTCGTCTAGCGGTTATTATTTTCATAATGATATTACCTCGGGGTTAAGGGAGCGATAGTCGGCAGTCCCCACCCCGTATGCTTCCGCTTTGGCAATAAAAGTCAACTCGCTTAGATCCTTTCCCAGCAAAGTGGCTCCATAGGCATCGACGGCCACCTGATCGGTGCCGACGATCATCGTATTTGTTTCTTTCAGATCCGAAAGCGATCCTCCGGTGGGGCCATTGGACATCATCGCAGTCGTACCGTCCAGAATCACGAGGGTGGGGCTGACCATCATGGCCAGCTCTTTGATGATGTTATGGATGTCTTGATGAAATATATTTCGTCGGCCGCCCAACAAGCCGTACCAATTTTTCATAATCATGGAGGCACCGCTGCGGTGATGGTCTTTTACAGGTGCGACACCGATAACTTTGGCGATATCTTTAAAAGGTTTGTGAAGTACCGGCCAGTTGCGTATCAATTTGGCATCCGTCAGGGTCATGTACTTAAAAAAGTTTTCTCTGGGCAATACGACCTTGGCGCCGGCTTTTCGGGCCGCTTCCGCAATACCGGTCAGGTTGAAACAGCTGAGCGGGTCATTGATGGGGTTGTCGGTTACAATTACTTCATGGGCTCCCGCTTTGAAGCATAAGCGGGTAATTTCGGAAACGAGCTGCGGATGGGTGGTGGCCGACAGCATCGGCGGCGATGCAAAAGCGGCGTTAACTTTCAATAAAATACGGTCCCCGCTTTTGATAAAAGTTTCTATGCCGCCGATTGATTTTAATGCCAGCTGAAGGGTTTTTATCCTATCGTGTCCTCTAACCACACTTAGTCTGCTGCCCGTATCCGGTATCGAAAAATCAGGCAACCCTGCATATTCGGATTCCCTTTGGATACCATCGGGAGCAGATGATTCATAAAATTGGTAACCGATTGCACCAGCCGCTGCGATCGACAATCCGGCCTTGGCAGAACGGATCAGAAATTGCCGCCGGTTCAACATACTTTGATGAGGATCACTGTTCACGGACATTTTCGCTCAGCCTTTTTTTCAGCATCACGGCCAAGTTGATGGCCTGAGCCATATCTGAAGCTTCTCGCACGCCTGCCACATAAACACCTTGAGAGAAAATTACCTCATAAGTGTCCAAAATCATGACGATTTTGGCATCAGCCAACACAGGACTCGACGCTTGTTTTTCACCACCGAAGGACAGCAGAAACTGGTGATATGTCGAAGCCAGACGTTCGGCCTGCTGCTGTGTCTTTCGGCGGGACAAAAAGGCGCTTAGTTCAACACCACCGGTAAGGTACTTGGCGATATACACCCGGTCAAATCCCGCGTATCCGAAGGCATCATCGGCGATCAGTATGATACTGTTCTGATCGAGACCGTGCAACGGGAAAAGGTTTCGTTCATCAATTGATTTTGTTTCTACCTTAATATTCCGAATAAAAGTCTCGGCAAAGCGTTGCATCACACCGGTGTTTTCTTCGGTCGGCGTGGATGCAATGATCTCTATGTAATAGGGGCCGTGCACCCAATAGAGTGCATTCTGGGTGCGGTAGGAAAATTGCCCGAGGCCGGCGGGTTTGGCATCATCCCGTTGCTGGGAACTGAATACCGAAAACGCGTTTTCAGAATTTCCCATGTCATAAATGAACACCTCAATCCATGCATCTGAATCCTTAGCGGATCTGAAACGCTGGCTCTCCAGGCGTTTGAAGCCTGCTGACAGATACAATCCGGCTTTTCCGTTTATTCTATCTGATAAATTTAAAGTCCCGAACACCTCCGGGGGCGACAAGGCGGTTAATTTAAGGGGCAGGGTTGTCAGGATCTCGGGGTGTTGGATTTCCGTCGACGCAAAGCTTTCCGGAGTGGATGATATTGTCTGGTGACCTTCAAGAATGGCCGGAGAATATTGAAATTGTTTTATAAAGATGGTGGTTCCGATTCCGGCCAGAACAACCAAAATGAAAAAGCTCAGAAAATTTTCCAGCTTGCCGGTTTTATTTTCGTTCTGTCTCACAATAGCCTCTATTCAGCTCTAAATCAGAGTGGCAGCGTCACTCAGGTTGGAGAACCGTTATGCACATCTCGCTGTCGTTATTGGCTCGAATTGATAAGAATCGACTTTGTGAAGAATCGCTTTGAGATGATCCGGAGATCGGAGAGAATATGTTTGGTCAGAAGGCCGTGAGATATAAAAAATTTCAGAGGCTTTCCTTGGTTATTAGCGATATCCTTCTCTGTCTGCATGGGTTCTAGAGTGCTTGCAGTATAGGCCAAAGCCCGGAATGTGTCAAATGGAAAGGCCCGGTATGGATTCGTCGATTATATCCAAACATAATGCGGCCTCAAGGATATCGACAGTCGCCTGGTAAATTTCAGGATCATGGCTTTCCCGCGGGCCTGCTACATTCAGAACCTCAATGTTGTTTTTTACAATCCAGCTCTTAATCATCTGGGTTGCCTGAAAAGCCGATCGGAGGTTCAGATCCAAGTGAAGACATGGGCGTTTGTATTTCTGTGCGACGACACGGGTGAGTTCCGAACCGCCCGATAGATCACCGTGGGATAAAATTAATGTGCCGTCAGAGTCGATTACGTTTTTTTCGGTTCTTTTAGCGTAATTGTCATCCGGCATTTCCCGCAATAGATATTTATCGGGTAAGGTACCGCTTTCGGTTTTTCGTCCTTTTGGTATCCATCCGCCGTGGGGAACCCCCATTTTGATGGCAACATCCAGTGCCGCCTGATCTGCTCCGGTTTGTCCCCCAGAGATTATTTTTTTCAGCATGAAACAACCCCATTGCATCCGGTTTAACTGAGCGATTCTGGAAAATGTATTCTGTTTCAGATAACCATGTTTCCATTAAAATTCAACGATAAGATTTGCTATTTCCATTTTGCCGGGTAAAATTGCAGTGGCGTCCCAACGACCATCCCGTTCCCAGCACGGGATGGCTTGACCGGTGCGCTTGCCTGCAAGCCCCGCCTTTTAAAGCGGGGTTAAGGGCAGCTATCTAAAAGATATATTCCTTTCCGGGAAGCCCCGCCCTTCAGGGGGGGGAGCTTCAATTTTTCTGCTCCTAGCGGAGAAAGGCAAAAGCACATTGGTGCTTTTAACGGTGCACTTGCAACCGGCTGCGCAGCATCCGGTTTGTATGGCAAGAAATGAATTTTTTGGTTGAAATTTTTTTTATTATAAAGCATTAATATCAATCTTGTTTAGGGTCGAGTGCCCATACCCGGATAATATTGCTGTTGGATTTGAAAGTGAGGGATACGAACAGATTTTATACAAGGGAGATGAGGATGTACAAAATAGGAATGGGGATCTTGGTTTCGAGTTTGGTTGTAATTTTGGGAACGACATTACAGGTTTCCGGTCAGGCGGCGGAAGATGCCATGTGTGTCCCGATGGGACAAATATTAATTGAACCCCCTGAGGGGGTTGAGGCAAAAAAATCGCCGGTACCATTCCCTCACGCAAGGCATTTTCTTACGGGGTGCAGGGAGTGCCATCATAAATGGACGGGTGAAGAAAAAATTCAAAATTGCAGCACTTCAGAGTGCCATGATCTGATTGAACCGCCGCAAAAGCCTAAAAAGTATTTATCGTACTCTGATGCAGCGATTAAGTATTATAAGTATGCGTACCATCAACTTTGCATTGGTTGCCATAAAGAGATAAAAATGGCAAACAAAGCCATCGAGATGTCTTATAAAGTCGTGAAAAATACCCTCCCGGCGGCTGGCCCATCCAGCTGCAAAGAGTGTCATGTGGGGGAAGAGTAAACGGCGTTAAAATTCGGGAAATCACAGGCGGGTCTCTGGCATCCTACAAGCAGTGGATCTCCCAACAGATGATCCAAACCCTGCGCACACCATCTATTCCCCTCAAGCCAGAGCATCGGAAAATCCGGATTTTTTGCTGGCTTGACCAATCTCTTAAAGTTATTATTGTAAGTTTTAGCAGTTTAGAAAGCTGCTGGTGTTTCATTCTTATCAACCTCCTTGACAGGGTGGTCATTTGACCACCCTGTATTGTCTTGGAACCTAAACCGTATTATTTAGCATAGTAAAAAGCAGTCTTGGGGGTATTTTGGAGGTTATCGTCAATATTTTTCAAGCCTGCTTTGGTTGAAATTCAAAATGAGGCTTTAAATGGACTTTCGATCTTATTGTGATATAGCGTACAAAGAACTGTCGGATTGGAGAGTTAAGCTCGATCGAGTCATTCGCCAAATTAACCAGCTACCTGAAAAGACACAAGAAAAACTCGGCGGGGCAATTCGTGATCTTGAAGCTACCATTAAGGATATTGGCTTCAGCATCAACAAGCTAAACAGGGAGTGCCTGACAGATTGGTCCGAAAGCCAGGGAGCGGTCGAAGATAAAATGTCGAATTTAAGAAAAAAGATGACAGACTTGTGTAAAAAGATGGACGGTTCCTTAATCGGGAAGGATCTCTTATCCGACTGAGAATCGCTGGGATTATAAACAGAAAACCGGATAATCGGCATGAATGATAAAAGACACTCTATACTTTGTCCGAACTGCAGAAAACTGATCAGCGTGGATGAATTACGCTGCCCCTACTGTGGGACCCGCCGTCCCGGGTCCTGGTGGAAAAATAATCTATGGACCCAGAGTTATTACGGTCCCGAACAGCTCGTTAAAACCATCATCTATATTAACTTAGCGATCTACTTCATTTCCCTTATATTTATTCCCAGAGCATCCAGTTTATCTTTAAATCCTTTGACATTTCTTTCTCCCGACTCATTTAGCCTGCTTCTACTAGGAGCCACCGGCACCGAATCAATCGATCGTTTTCCGTTATATTTAAAAGCAGCCGGGATTACCCCTTTGCTAATTGATAGAGTAACCCGGTTATGGACGCTGCTCTCAGCCAACTACCTCCACGGCGGTGTGCTTCACATCTTCTTCAACATGTTTGCCTTAAGACAGTTGGCTCTCCTGGTTGTTCGGGAATACGGTCCCTTTCGTATGATTGTTATTTATACGTTTGGCGGAGTAATCGGATTTTGGGTGTCATACCTGGCCGGTGTAGGCCTAACCATCGGGGCGTCTGCTGCGGTTTGTGCCCTGATTGGCGCATTGCTCTATTACGGCAAAAGTAGGGGTGGTGTTTACGGTCATGCGATTTACAGGCAGATCGGCGGTTGGGCAGTTGGCCTTTTTTTGTTCGGATTGCTGGTGCCCGGCATTAACAACTGGGGCCACGGGGGCGGTATCGTGGCTGGCGCGTTGCTCGGTTTTGTGTTGAAGTACCAAGAAAAAGCTCAAGAAAACATTGTGCATAAAAGTATCGCAGCCGTCTGTGTGATTGTGACGCTGATTACTTTAGGTTGGGCGGTTTTATCCAGTCTCTTTTATCGTATTATGAGTTGACCGGTTTAAAGGGAAGCTATCTGGAATAGAATGTTTCATTTCCGGGAAGGCTCCCCTGTTGGGGAGGGGAGCTGCACAATTTACTTTTCAGCACTTGAAGATTCTAATAGATAAAGGTAGTCAGAAAGGAGCGAATCGTGCCCAAGGAAATAAAAATTCGAGCACAGGAAATTTTACAAAACGAGATGTCTAAAGAAAGTGATGCTTCATCCACTACCGGCTGAGACACAAATTCCCCTGCAGGTGCAGATAAAAAAAAGGATGTTTTGTCGATGCAACCGAAACCGGCCGAAGAAATTGCCTGTTGCGAGCCGTCATACGGACCACAAAGTAGCCCTTACGAGCGTTCCGGGTATAGACTTTGCCTTTTTGTCGAAGATTTTGTGCAAACACCGGTCAGACCGGTTCCAAAAGTAAAAACGGATCTATCATCGATTGATATTTTTGGGACCATCAAGACGCGCCTGAACATTTCCAGAATGAATTACAAGGTCGCCCCCGGTCTGTACTGTGTGGGAAATCCCAATCCAAAATCTCCTGTGTTGGTGACCGCTAATTACAAGCTGACTTTTGATGTTCTCCGCAAACAACTTTCAGGTCTCGACGTTTGGATTTTGGTGCTGGATACTCAAGGGATTAATGTATGGTGTTCGGCCGGAAAAAGAATATTTTCAACAGAGGAGGTCGTTCGAAGCGTCCGGCATTCATGTCTGGATCAGGTCGTCGCCCATCGAAAACTGATATTACCGCAGCTTTCAGCGACAGGCGTCTCGGCCCAACAGGTTAAGAAAGGCTGCGGGTTCGAAGTGGTCTGGGGCCCGGTGCGTGCCAATGATATAAAACCATTCCTTGACAACGGCATGAAGGCCGAACCGGAAATGCGGCAGGTAACGTTCTCCTTCCGGGAAAGAGTGGTCCTTATACCGGTGGAACTCACTCAGATCTTAAAACCGCTGTTGTGGTTGATTGTCATAGCTTTTTTACTTTCCGGGATTGGATGGGACGTTTTTTCCATCAAAGCCGCCTGGCTGAGAGGGCTCATGTTGATTGCCGCTGCTGTAACAGGGATAATCAGCGGAGCGGTTTTGGCCCCAGCATTTTTGCCCTGGATTCCCACGCGGACCTTCGCTTTAAAGGGGGGTATCACCGGTTTGATAACCGGTGCCGGCATCGTCTGGCTGCTCTGGGAAAAGTTGGACGGATGGGGAGCGCTCGGTCTGATATTTTGCACGCTGGCTATAAGCTCTTACATGGCGATGAATTTCACCGGATCAACACCGTTTACGTCGATGTCCGGCGTGGAAAAGGAAATGCGGAAGGCCATTCCACTTCAGATGATTGCGGGACTTATGGCAGTCGTCGTGTGGGTCGGGTCGGCCTTTGCAAGATGATGCCGAATCACTGCCGCTCGGGCTCCACGACGACAACTTTTCTTGATACTGAGCCCTGCCCACAGCGACATGCTGTGTCCCGCCAATAGACACAGCCGCTTTTGCCGAGCGCCACGGCAGGTGATCTTGGCCATTTGGGACCGCTAAGGGATGAAATATTGCAATTATCGCAGTTTGAGGTTTAAGTTACTCAACCATGCGCGGAAGAGGTACCACAAATGAAGGATTTTAGGTATTTATCGGGAGTTTCGACGTTAAAGTTGGATGACGCGTCCTGCGTGGGTTGCGGCATGTGCGAAATTGTGTGCCCGCACCGTGTCATGACAGTTGAAAATCACAAAGCAAAGGTTGTTGATCATGACGGCTGTATGGAGTGCGGGGCCTGCGCAACTAACTGCCCGTCGAACGCCATTGCAGTCACCCCCGGTGTGGGCTGTGCGGCCGCCATTATCAGCACCTGGCTAAAGGGCAAAGAGGCTTCATCTTGCAGTGGAGTGAAATGCTGCTGAATTGGCAAACAGTTAGTGGTTTAATACGATTTGAAGTGGTCCCACCCTGACGGTATTATCGGCTTGGTGTTTCCTTCCCGATCAATTAATTCGATTGATCCCGAATCGGTTATTTCGCCGATGGCAAAAAGCGGTTTGTTAAATTGTTTTTGATACCCGTGAGCGATCCGACTTGCGTCACTGGCGGCTACGGTGAAAAGAAGAACGTAATCCTCGCCCCCTGCTAAAGCGAATTCGATTGGGTCAAAATGAAATTTTTGACTAAAGCTCTGCAGGTTTTGTGAAATCGGTATCCTCTCAGCATACACCGCTGCACCGACCCGGCTTTGTTTCACGATGTGACCGAGGTCAGCGCTGAGTCCGTCACTCACATCAATTGCAGCATGTATTAATTTTTTTGATGCGAGATACCGGCCCTCTCGCAGGCATGGGTGCGGAAGGATATGGGCCTCGTATAAATCCCGGTGTTTTTTCGATCGGGTTTCGATATCATTCAGGATAAGATGCAATCCCGCCCTGCTGTCGCCTAAAAAGCCGGTGGTGAAAATCACATCTCCCGTCCGGGCTTTATCTCGTGATAATATTTCAGATTTTGAAACAATGCCTGTTACTGCGATATTTAGGATCAAATCAACTGTGGAATGGGCCGTATCGCCGCCAAGAATGTTGACATCAAATTCCGCAGCCAGGCTTTTTATGCCGCGGTAGATATCTTCAAGATATTGAATTGAGCAATCTTCCGGAACGGCAATGCTGACAAATGCCTCCCGGGCAGTACCGCCCATGGCTGCTATATCGCTCAGATTCACTGCCAGGGCCTTATACCCCAAGCTAAATCCTGAGGTCGCCTTCCTCAAAAAATGGATTCGTTCAACCAGCAGGTCCGTTGTGACCAGCGTGATTTGTTTGGCGGCCGTTTTAAAGGCCGCAGCGTCATCACCGATCGCCTTGACAACGTTATCCGGCCGGATCAGACACCCCTGACTGATCCTTTCGATAAACCCGAATTCGCCGATATCTCTTAGTTTCATGAGTTTTTTGTCAATGCTGACGTAATCATCCGGTCGGCCAAAAAATTACCCCTCGACCGGGCTGGCCTAATTGCAATATCTTTTCGGAACACCATTTCGGCAGTTATGATAGCTTCCCTTGATCCTTCATTATAGTCCGAGGCTCTCATTAATCAATACAACCCTTACCCGGCCTTTGGGAAATGATTTTTCAGTAATCGTCCAGGTGTTACAGATTCGGTCGGGACTGCTGCACTCTTCACAGTAAGCGGTTTTGGTACAAGGCGTTTTTTTATCCAAACGAATGGCGTTGGTTGGTGCTGCATAGTTTTTGATGCGAAAAATAGCCTCCTTCAAGTCGCACACGATTTTATTTCGGCCGACCAGCACGACCACGTTTTTCGGACCAAATGTAAGACCGCCAATCCGGTTGCCGACCATATCAAGGTTAACCAGCTGGCCGGCTTCAGTGACGGCATTGGTTCCGGCGATAAAAAGATCTACCAACAGCGACTGTCTTCTACGTTCATAAGCCTGTTCGGGTGAAATCGTTTTATCCTGGGTGTCCAATATCTCCATGTCCGCACGATTCGTTAAGGCCTCATAAAGACCCGTGGCAAAAAACGTCAGGGACCCCCCCCAGGAGATGCTTTTCGGTTGGATGGCGGGAATAATATTTTCCATCACAATTTTTTTAGCCGCGGCCCCATCTTCAGCCAAAAAAACTTCAAAGTTATTTGTTTCTAATTCTTTTTTCAAATCGTTTAACCGAATCTGCCAAAAATGTTCTGTTGGTTTTTCCATTTGCTATTCCTCCAGATTTACCTGAAATTGAGATTGTATTGAGATTTGCAAAATATCGATCTACAAGTGAATTTATAATTTATCCTGCTTTTAGCCGGCGATACTGGCATATTGCCTCGATAATTCCAAGCACTAAAATTTGTATGGCCGCTATATAGAGAAATGCAGCCCATGTGTCAAGCATACCCGGTTTGATATCATGGCTATTGTTTAAAAGTGATTAAAATGATATTTTTTGTTATATCTTTTGAAAACAACTAGGGTGAATATTCATGAAATTCAGAAATGTCGAAGATGTGCAAAGAAAACTGGAGCAGGCGGACTATATTTGTTCGCAGGCAATTGCCACCGTTGTTTTTTTAGCCCAGGCCACCCAAAAACCCATTTTAGTAGAGGGCCCGGCAGGAGTGGGCAAAACCGAGCTGGCCAAGGCCGTGGCCAAAAGCCTGAAACGCGGGTTGATTCGACTTCAGTGCTATGAAGGTCTGGATGAATCCAAGGCTCTCTATGAGTGGGAATATGCCAAGCAACTCCTCTATACCCAGATGATGAAGGAAAAGATCAACGAAGTTATCGCCGGTTCCCGGTCACTAACAGAGGCCGTAGACCGCATAGCGACCCAGGAAGATGCTTTTTTCTCTGAACGTTTTATGCAACCGCGGCCGCTTTTACAGGCCATTTCTTCGCAACGCCCGGTTGTATTATTAATCGATGAGGTGGACAAATCCGATCCGGAATTCGAGGCTTTTCTGCTGGAGGTATTGAGCGACTTCCAGGTTTCAATACCGGAACTGGGCACTCGCAAAGCCCAAAACATACCGTTTGTGGTCTTAACGTCCAATGACTATCGGGATATGAGCGATGCCCTCAAACGTCGCTGTATTCATCTTTATATCGATTATCCGGACCGGGAACTGGAAATGAAGATCGTTAAACTGAAGATTCCCGGAATCGACCTGCATTTGGCTGAACAGCTCGTCAAAACGATTCGACGCATCCGTAACCTGGATCTAAAAAAGAAACCCGCCATTTCCGAAACCCTTGACTGGGCGCAGTCTTTAATTGCTCTCAAGGTCGAAGACTTGAATCCGGACATAGTCAGCCAAACCCTGAATGTTATTTGCAAATATCGGGCAGATACCGATCAAGTTGCGGATAATATGGATAAAATCATCAATTAAAAAATGCTGGATCTTGTACTGAAATTTGTGTCCTGCAGCCGGGTGGCCGGTCTGAGAATATCCACCGCCGAAGTGTTGGACTGCATCACTCAGCTTGAATTGATCGATGTCATGGATGAGACGCAGTTTGCAGCAGTTCTGCGTGCCAATTTTGCTAAAAGCCGTCGCGAGCAGGCTAAATTTGATCACCTCTATCATCTGTTTTTTCACGAACTGCGCCAGGATGCCGGGATAGCGCATTCCGGCACCCTCGCCGATCAAAAGGCCGAAATCCTTAATGCACTGAAAATGCAGGTAAACGGCAGCCAAACCGCCCATGCCATTATTGATTTGTTAGGAGATGACCCTTCCTCCTTTTTAGAAGCACTTCGCCAAATTCAGTCACCCGGAGAGGGTCAATCTGCGGGAATGGGGGCAAACCTGGGATCGGTTACCCAGCGCCTGGAGATGTTGTTAGGACTGCGGAATATAAAAGGTGCGCTGTCACAATTTTTGAATGAAAATCGTTCCCGCATACCTTGGGAAGATCGGCGAGATTTAATGTCCCATTTTGATGACCGGCTTGAAACCGCCCGCAGACTGCTCATGGAAAATCCACGGCCCGGTTACGAGCTTTCAAAACCGATAAAATCTTATGACCGGCACTTGAAAGAGTTGGGCAAAATATCTTTCGCCTCCCTGACGCCGCGAGAAGTGGCGGAGGTCCGTGAACTTATCGAACAACTCGTGCGTAAATTCAAAGACACCGTCAGCCGCCGCTATGCCAGAGCAAATAGCGGTGTTCTGGATGTCAAAAAAACCTTGCGCGGATCTGCAAAGTACCAGGGTATACCGATGGAGATTTTTTTTCGCAGCCGACCGCCGCGAAAAGGTAAAATCGTTACCCTGTGCGATCTTTCCGGTTCAGTTTGGTCTGCCGCCCGGTTTATGCTCAACATTCTGTATTCATTACAAGAATGCTTTACCCAGGTTCGCAGTTTTGTATTTGTTGCCGGATTGGATGAGGTGACGCAGGTTTTTGAAAGTTTTGAAATCAACCATGCAATTGACAAGGTTTTAAGTGAGGCAGACATTGATTACCATGCAGCCACGGATTATGGTCAGACTTTCCGCGAGTTTAAAAAAGATTACATGGACATCCTAAACAAAAAAACAACGTTTATCATAATTGGAGACGGGCGCACCAATTACACGAATCCTGAAGAGGGACTTTTAGAGGAAATGCGGGATAGATGCCGCCGGATTATTTGGCTTAATCCGGAAACCGAGCTTTTTTGGCACTCCGGGGACAGCGAAATGCGCCTTTATCAAACCTATTGCCACGAAGTGCGACCCTGCCAGAATCTAAACCAACTGATCGATTTCATAAAAGATCTTGTTTTGTAGCGATTTTCAAAAACATGTTCCGCTTGGCCATGGCCGGTGTCGGCTTAAAAGGAATATTTTATCGGAATGTTCGTTTGACAAATCTGGGTAGAACTGGTTTTAAAACCTCTTTTCTCGCCGGCCTGCGACAAACTCAGCCGAGGCATTTGCGCCTTTTGGAAAAATCTTGAAACCCAAGATGTTAATGTGTATAATAACACGATATTTCCACCCGACAAAGAAGCCGTCGGTTACACAAAAGGCCTGGAATTGTCCAATCCCATAATTTTAGCGTATATAAAATTTGATTGGCAACACACTTAGTATCCCGTTACAGTTGGTAAGTGCTATTCAATACAAAGGAGAGCGTGTTATGGACATTATCTGGGAAATAGGTTTTCAGGCAATTAAAATTCTAACTTTAGTTGTCGGGATTTTAGGTGTGATGCTATCGCTTTTACTTCTATTTGCACCCAATGTGACCAAAACCATCAGCAAAATGTGTAATCGATACGTGGATGTTGATCAAAAAATCCATTATCTGGATAAAGATATCAGGACGGAAAGCTTAATTTATCGCCACAATATCATTTCAGGTTCCTGCTTAATCGTCGGCTCGGCCTTTACGATTGCCTTCCTATTTTACAGTCTGGATGTCAAAAGCTTTGTAAACGTCTTTTTTGGTCCCCAAAAATTTGCCACAACCAATGAGGTTATCTTTAGCTCTTTTGCCTTGCTCGGCAAGATGGCTGGTATCATCGGTTTAATTATCGGATCGATTCTTTTGTTTAATCCGGGTCAAATGCGAAGCATTGAAAATAAAATGAATACCTGGTTTACCACCCAGCGTGTATTTGCTAGACTTGATCAGAACCAGGGAGACTTTGACTCCATAATTTATCAGCGCCCGTTGCTGTATGGCTCCATCGGATTGATCACTTCGATTTTGTTGACGGTTTTAGCGGTTACCAATATGCTTTAGCTGTTTGACGGAAAGCCTCGCCGGAAATATCCATTCACCACGCTTTTACTCATAATGATTAGCGGGGGCATTCAGCCCCTTTTTTCTTTATTAAATCCTTCATTGAATTTTCCGAAAAAGTCTCGATATCTTTCTTCGGAAATTACCCACCGTATCCGCCGTGTTCCCATCCATACGAGCTATTGCCCAGAAATATTTGGACAACAGTGTTTATAGTGGTGATTTGCAAAATTGTTGGGTATGGAATGTTGACGGGTGATAAATGGGCATTATATTTGAGTGGAAATCTAAAAATGGATAAAAAATATCCACTTTACTGGATATTTTTTCAGCAGTGGATAAAAAATATCCATATTGTTTAGTATTTTTCATTTGTACAACCTGTAATATAGTGACATTTAAACTTCGAGCACCGAATTTCGAATTAAAAGCATACAGTGGCATTCTATTTGCACTTTAAAACCTAGACCAAATGTCTCGTTCAAGATAAACTCTATTATCCCGACGATGTCGGGGAACAATTCCGCGTGCCAAATTATCCAATGTTCAAAACAAAAACCAGCAGATATTGGGCCAGTATTCCGCCTTGGATTTTTATCGGTGCCGCAGTTATTCTTTTACCGATATTTGCATTCATGACGGTGGAAAATATTAACCGTCAAAAGCAAGACAGCATTCGCCTTTTATTGGAAAAAGGTGCGGCTTTAATAAGGTCCTTTGAAGCAGGGACCCGCACCGGAATGATGGGGATGATGCGGAGCGGATTCAAGCTTCAACGGCTGCTTACCGAAACTGCCCAACAACCCGATATCGCCTATTTGCTGGTTACCGATCATACCGGTAGAATAATGGCCCATAGTGAACTTTCCAAAATCGATGAATTTTACGGCCGGGATTTAAACCTCGAAGCTGCTTCCTTTCTGGAAACGGTTCAGGGGCGTATTGTCCCGCAGCCGGATGGCAGAGAAGTTTTTGAAGTGTATCGAAAATTTGCGCCTACCGGTGGTCAAATGGAAAGGCATCACGGCTTGATGATGCGTTCCCAGCGATTTATGGGAGGGGGGCAAGACCTGTCAGCGTCCCCGCAAATCATTTTTGTCGGACTGGATATGGGGTCAATTGAAGCGGCCCGTCGAGCAGATACCCGGCATACCATCATTATGGGATTGATCCTGCTGTTCATTGGATTTGCCGGTGTTATATTACTGTCCTTAGCCCAGAGTTATCGGGCCACCAAAGCTTCCCTTGCCAGAATAAAAGCGTTTTCCGACAACCTGGTGGAAAATATGCCCATCGGCCTGGTTGCCATCAATGATCAGCAAAAAGTTGCGTCTTTTAATCATGTGGCCGAGTTGATACTAGGCTTATCGGCCGAAAAATTGATTGGTAAAGACGCCAGAGGGGCACTTCCCATCGAATTGCTGCAACAAATTGATCCGTTGGGGGACGGAGGCGGTTTGATTGAAAAAGAGGTCGAGTGCACTCTGAAGGAAGGCAAACGAATTCCGCTGGAAGTGAGTGCGCAGTCCCTCCATGATGGTGACGGCCGGTTTTTTGGGCATGTCTTGCTCTTCAAGGATCTGAGTGAGATCCGGGCCTTGAGAAGAGAGATTGCCCGGAATCAACGCTTGGCATCTGTCGGCAGACTTGCCGCCGGGGTGGCCCATGAGATACGCAACCCCTTGAGTTCGATCAAAGGGTTGGCAACCTATTTTAAAGAAAGATATCAGGAAAAGCTGGATGATCAACAGATTGCAAATATTATGATTGAGGAGGTTGACCGGCTGAACCGGGTGGTTGGCCAGCTTCTTGATTTTGCCAGACCGATAAAGGTTTCGAGAAAATCGACCCCCATGAAAAAGTTGATTGAGGATTCTTTAAAACTGGTGGAAAGACAGGCTTCTGAAAAAAATATCAAAATCGAAACTCACTTGCCGTCTCAAATGGATCCGATATTTGTTGATTCGGATCGACTAAACCAGGTACTGCTGAATCTTTATTTAAATGCTATCGATTCGATGGATGAGGGGGGGCGATTAGCTGTCAGGATTACAAATTCGGATCTAAAGCATAATACCGAAATAAAAGTTATTGATAATGGCACCGGTATCAGCCAGGAGAGATTATCACACATTTTTGATCCATACTTTACCACCAAAGCAACCGGTACCGGTCTGGGATTGGCCATTGTTCATAACATTGTTGAGGCTCACGGGGGTAAAGTGTCGGTAGAAAGTACCCCCGGCAAGGGCACGACGTTTACAATTTTATTACCGTTAACTGATACACGTGAGTCCAATGATAGAAAAAAACTCAATACTGGTCGTTGATGATGATCCTGCCCATCGCACCATGCTGCGTGCACTGATGGGCGGCTGGGGTTACGACATTTCAGAAGCTGATGACGGGTCAACCGCTATTGTAGCAGTTAAAAACCGGTATTTTGATCTTGTACTGATGGACGTGCGCATGTTGAATGTGTCCGGGCTTGAAGCCCTGGCCCAAATAAAGTCATATAATCCGGCCATTCCCGTAATTATTATGACCGCTTTTTCGTCGGTTGAAACGGCGGTAGATGCTTTAAAAAACGGTGCATACGATTATCTCACCAAACCGTTAGATTTTGATAAGTTGCGGTTGACCATTGAACGGGCCATGGAGCACCTGCAACTTAAAGAGGAAAACAGGATCCTGAAAAGAAATCTTGGCGAGCAGTTTGACCGTCAGAACATCATCGGCCGAAGTCCGGCCATGGTAAGGCTTTTGGAGACAGTTGCCCAGGTCGCCCCATCGGAAGCAACGGTTTTGTTAACCGGTGAATCCGGTACCGGTAAAGAAGTGATCGCCGGTGCCATACATTTTAACAGTCACAGAAAAGACGCGCCGTTTATAAAAATAAATTGCGCGGCCCTCACTGAAACCCTTCTCGAATCAGAACTATTCGGACATGAAAAAGGTGCTTTCACCGGGGCCGATCGCAGAAAAGAGGGATGCTTTGTACAGGCCCACGGGGGAAGCCTTTTTCTGGATGAAGTCAGTGAGATGCCGCTTACCATGCAAGTTAAACTATTACGCGTGCTGCAGGAAAGAGAAATAACACGGGTGGGTGGGGAAAAAGTGATCAATGTGGATGTAAGGGTCATTGCAGCCACCAACAAGGACCTGCTCAAACTTGTAAAAGAGGGATATTTTCGTGAAGATCTTTACTATCGTCTGAACGTCGTTGGCCTGGAAATACCACCTTTACGAAACAGAGCGGATGATATTCCCTTGCTTGCCCAACATTTCATCGAAACGTTTGCATCAAAGAACAGAAAAGAGATCAGGGGCTTTAGCCCCAAAGCGATGGATTCACTTCTCAAGTATGAATGGCCCGGCAATGTTCGCGAGCTTATGAATGCGGTAGAAAGGGGTGTTGTGCTGGCCCAGTCCGAATATCTCGATGATGCGGACCTTCGGATTTTCGGTGAGACCTCTCAAACAGCCGGAGACCCGGTCACGGTGAGGGACGAAACCACGATGAAATCCCTTGAGGAGGTTGAAAAGGAAACTGTTTTGAAGACCTTGCAAGCATCAGGAGGCAACAAAAGCGAGACCGCCCGGCGACTGGGTATCACCAGGAAAACACTTCATAAGAAACTTAAAACCTATGGCGTTATGTCCTAGTCTGTTATTTTAAGTTAAAATTCTTTTAAGGTGAATAAATATTAACCAGGAGACAAGCATGATTATTGAATGCCGATCGTGCGGCGTTAAAAATAAAATACCGGTTGAGAGGCTCAATGAGGCAGCAAAGTGCGGAAAGTGCGGTGAACATCTTGAATTGCAAGATAAGGAAGCGGGTCAAGTCGACACTTATACCTTCCGCTGCATGGAATGCAAGACTAAAAATAAAATCCCGGCGGCTAAAGTCAATTCAGGTGCCAAATGCGGCAAGTGTGGAGTGCAGTTAAAGACAGATGAATTATTTGTTCCTCAGCCCGTGATGCTGACAGACAGTAATTTCGACAGTGTCGTGTTGAATTCTCCCCTGCCGGTTCTTTTATTTTGCTGGGCCGCATGGTGCCCGACCTGCGGAGCCGTTACACCCATAATCGATGAATTTGCCAGAGAATCAAAAGGAAAGATACGGGTCGCAAAGCTCAACGTGGATTCCAATCCAACGACGGCTTCTAAGTTCAATATTCTGAGCGTTCCCTATCTCTTTATTTTTGACAACGGCCAGCTGAAAGAAGGTTTGCCCGGTGGCTTGCAGAAGCATGAGCTTATGATGAAGATGGCACACTACCTCTGATTTCCAATCCTGAATGGTCCTTTTCCCGCTGAGCCGCGTTCTCCGCAGGTTTTGTGTCTGCTTGCCCCGTGAAATTGTTATGGCCGTTTCAAAGCCTTTAATTCGTCCTTTGCCCATTTTGTAAAGTTCTAAGCTCGCTTCACTAAATTTGTGAAACTCGGGCTGTCGCCCTCAAACAGTCACAAATTTTGCGTTACGCTACACTAAGAACTTTTTAACAAAATGGTCAAAATGGACTCGGTTAAAGACTCTGAAACTCGTTTGGTGGCATTTCACTGGGGCGGCGTACCGGCTGTAAGCCTCAACGAAAACTCTTGTGCGGCCTTGCTCAGCAGGAAAATTCCTCATTCAGGGTTTGGAAATCAGGTACTGATTTAAGCTTCGTTCCTGGCCTCGCGCAGGGTAATGGGGCGTTTAAGACGCCTCGAGATTTCCAATATGGCTTTGGATACCGAGAAAAAATGTGAATTGCTGGCAGAAAAGATTGCGGGCCTTATCGGTGAAGGCATACGGATCAGCCCGGATACGCTGCACTTCATTGATTCAACTTTTGCAAATCCCAGCCCCCAAGAATTGGCTGCCATTTTAGCAGACGAGCCCGACTGTGAACGCGATGTCCTTGTTGAGCTTATTTTTTTTCCGGATGAGTCGATCCAGGTCAATTTGGAAGATTTGCTGGAAAATTTGAACATGGAGAAAAATGAAGAAACAAGGCTCCGGGAACTACTTCTTGGAAAAGAACTTTACACCGCCATACATTTTCCTGATTCAAGACAACCCTTAAAACTCAAAATGCCGCATTCAGCTGCAGATCAATTCATATCACGCCTGAATATTACAAAAAGATTGGATCGTACACTCATTGACGCGATCCATAAAAACGTTTCCGAAAATGCTCAGAACCAGGTGAAGGTAAAGCTCCGCAATGCCAGAAAAACACCAACCGGTTATTTATCGGATTTTCTATCTGTTTTCTTTGAAAAAATGAACACAACCGATCCAGAGCTCCTTGAATGTCTGGAGCTTATCTTAGACATTTTGGCTGACATTTCAGATAATCGGGACATTTTTTCAAGCTTGATGACCAGAAAAAGGTTTTACTTTAAAAGCTTGCAAAAGGTGGAGAAGTTTAAAGAAAAACTGAAAACAAACAATATGGAAACCCTGATACTTCAGGGTCAAAGAGTGCCTTATATCAACAAATCTGATGCTACCCGAAAGATAGTACTGATTGACAAAATCAGCCTTTCCGTATTTGGCCGCACAGATTGTTTACAAAAAGATTGCAATGGCGTAATAATAAAGTTTTCGTAAGCTTAGATACATGGATCGCAGAAAACAGCTTGGAGACAACAAGTGAATGTGAATATTAAAATCTTAGTCGCTATCTGTTTCATTCTGGGTTTTACATCATCACCGAACAGTCTTGGCCAGGAATCAGCTGCTGCCCAAGACCCCCGGGGTCCAGAACCTCAGCTAGCGTTGAATGAGATTATCAGCAAGGTTGAAAAAATATACGATGTCCCGGGTTTTACAGCGCATTTTGTTCAAGAGTCGACTATCAAGGCCATGGAAATTACAGATGCTGCTTCCGGTAAAATATTTGTAAAACGGCCGGGGATGATGAGATGGGTATATGAAAAGCCGTATAAACAAATTATTATTACCAACGGGCAAAAACTCTGGATCTACAAACCTGAGGACAACCAGGTTATGCTGGGTAAAGCGCCGTCGTTCTTTGGTGATGGCAAGGGAGCAGGATTTCTGGCAGACATGAAGATATT
>CP070652.1:3817303-3821190 GCA_020354645.1 Deltaproteobacteria bacterium | reverse complement strand
TGGGAAAAGCAAGAGGGGGATAATCTAAAGGATTGAAAAAGAGGGAAAACAAAGAAGTGTAAATGCCTAAAAAGGGGCAAATGGCACAAAGCCAAGGGGTCAAGGCTAATTGCTGGAAAGCTGGGAAGAGATGAAAGTCTAAGCTAAAAGAACCCTCTAAACCAGCCCCATGATCTAAGTTTTATCGTTCCTTGTTTCTTCGTTTTACCGTTTTGCTATATACCTGAGCTTTGCCTTTTGTCATAGCAGTTCCGAAATCCGGTATCTCCTTCCGCCTCGCCCGCCTGCCAAACAGGGGGGCGGATACGCGCGAGCGGGCAGGCAGTACCGAGCCTCGAATATCAAACTTCCAATATCCAGTCTTACTGCTGTATGGGGGTTAAGAATCCGGATCCCGATTGCACATCCAATTGTATCGCAAAATCTTCGTAAAAAACATTGGTAACCCCGTCACCCATGGCATGCAGACCGAGCTCCGGTCGGCTATATGGGAAAATACCAGTTGGTGATGTGAGGGTGTCGGTGGCAATGATGGTGAATTTCCCTTCTTCATCTTGAAGTCGTGATACGGTAGCGTCCACATCGTAGTTCCATTGTACCAAAGTGTAATAATCATTTTCGGCGGTCAGCGTTTCTCCCGGATCCGGTGGCCAATTGGCGAGGCCAATGTCATTCGGTTGCCGTTGCTCGTCATAGGGGTTACCATCCGGTGTACCGTTACCGTCTTTGTTACCGTAATAGGCCTGGATGTAATTATCGCGGGCTTTGAAACCTTGCACGGTGGCCAGGTTGTTACCCTTCCCAGGAACATTCAAAGGATTGCCGGTTTGAAAGGCTGTGGGTGATACATTGTTGAGTATGAGGATACCACTGGCATCGCCGCCCGCCCATGAGCCGGCCTGTAAAATTGGCGGGATAATTACGGTACCTCTGGCCCCATTGGACTGGCTGACAATATTTCCTTTTTCAATGGCCGTTGTTCCACCGCTGTCAAACTGAAGAGTAGCACCTTCGACGAGTCGCAGCAGAAGAGAAGCTTGATTAATGTCGAAATCCCTGACTACATGTACATCATCTATCCACCAGCCGTCATTTACTTCTGCGTCGCTATCGGCAACCAGTCTGAACCTCACTCGAACATTTGTATTGTTTTCGGCTATACCCGTATAGCTACTTGGTATTGGTATTAACTCCTGTATCCATGAAGTCTCTATGTTCGTGAAGAGGGCAAGTTCGTCCCAAGTTGTCCCATCTCTTGATATTTCAACGTGACTGTGATCACCAGTATCGGTTGGTTCAAATTCATATTTATGCCAAAAAATTAGTAACGCGCTAGATGCATCACTTAGATCAAAACTTGGTGAAATTAATATAGAATATTCATTTGGTGCATAATTACCGCTTTGACTGTCATGCCAGAAATACTCTCCACTGTGAGCCGCTGAAACATTTTGTACTCTTTGCCATTGATTTGTAATGAAATTGGTTGCATCCCAATTTGGATTAAAAATTTCCATATCATCTTTGAATATAAGCCCCACTTCGCTGTAAGCCAGCCACTTACGAGTCGTACCGTTGCCGGTCTGTTGCCAGAGAACAATTAAATTGATATCATTTTCAGGCATCAGGGAATTGTCAATTTCATCATACGGAGCGGCGAACACATTTCCCCGCATAAAAGACAATCCATAAATATTATCATCCGCATCCCAACGAAAAGAGATGCCGGCAGCGTAATAGGTTGGAATGCCCTGGGCATCGAATCCATGACCATCCGGTGTTGGAACAGAATCAAACCCTATTTTCACCTGGGTGTCATAGCTCAAATAATTGCCGGCCAAGCGGTGTGCGGAGGCAAAGTTGACATTGGTTGACGACCAGTTAATAGAAATTAGGCTGGCCTCCGCCACACCGAAGCCGCTGGAGGCACCGGTTACTTTTAAAACGTTCTCACCGCCAATGTTTACAATCCCGTGAGAACCCAGCGCTGAAGCGTTCCAGTGGCTGGTGTCGTCGAAGGGATCATAAAATTCCACCCTTTCGCCTTTGGTTGGATCTCCAGGAAGGGGCACATTATAGGTTATTTGGCGGGTGGCCTTGAGATCGTGTTGCCCGACGGTTCCTAAAGAAATAACCTTTATAAAAGGTTCGAGAATCACGTCGGTTGAGGAATCCACCGAAACGCTGAACGCGCGGCCCGGGTCTTCGGCATCGGTGATGTTTTGCAGCGTGTTTGTATCGCGGGACACGTAAGCATATTTTATACCGTTGACTTTAAATTTGCCATTGAGCAAGGGGAAGGTGGACGCATTCAACAGTGTGAGGTCGCCGTTTTGGGTCATGGTGGCAATTCCCGAGGGATTGGCTACCGGTTTGACGATCATATTATCATTGATGGTTTCCGATATGACGGCGGTGAGGGTGAATGTTCCGGTACCGCTGTTATAAGCGGTGTAATCGTAAATGGTAGAACCGATTTCCAGTCTACCGGCGGCCGGTACCGTGAGATCAGCCGGTTGGGCTCCCGTAAACTTTGTCACCAGCAAATTCGTAGTGCCGGCGTTGTGGGTGATCGCTGTGGTAAAAAAGTAGGGGTAGAATCTAAGTCTGAATTTTTCGTTCGGCTCACTCAGGTTAAATTCGACATTATGAATTCCTTCAAGGATCATATTTCGGTCGTCTTCTGAGGCGTCGTCGCTGTCGAGATCGCCGGTATTCAGGTATTCACTGGCGGCATAGCGGAAGCCGGATTCAGCCAGGTAGTAAGCCCGGTCGGTGCTGTTGGCTGTTACCTGGTTTGAGGTCGAGGTGCTTGTTAGCGACACCATTCCGGCCGCCAGGACTGCAAAAATAAGCATGGTCACCACCAATCCGACCAAAACGTTGGCGTTGTTATTGGAGACCACCGGTAATAACTTCCGGTAGTGATGTCGGAGTATACCCAATATTATTCGAGACAGCAGCCATGAAAGTAACAGAATGAGGGGGACGGCCGCAGGGGAATTTAGCGAAAGGTAAGCCAAACCGGCAATCGGAATCAGAAAAAAGCGAGCCGTGGTGCGAGCCCAGGCGCGATCCTTTATCGCCGCGGCAAGCTTCGGGCCGACGGCATAATAGGCAGCGACCATGACGCGTCCTCCTTTCCAGGTCAGCAAATACCTGTCTCGAAATTGTCGCAATATAAGAATCATGGGATGCTGCGGCTGACCGTATGCAGCGGTAGCCACGAAGCACTCATACTGCGGTGCCGTGTAGGGTGCGGTGGTGGGGGGAACCCCACCGAAATTGTTGGTATTTCGTGGATTTATCGTGGTGGAGAACGATATGGTCTGACCGCTGCCGTCGTTGCGGATTAGCACGAGTGTGGCCTGAATGGCGGACAACAGATCTATATCGTCCGTCAAAATCCACGCGTCCGAGCCTTTAAAATAATTTAATGTAAAACTCTGGACATTATCTACCAGCAGGTCTCCGCCTGCCGGCAGTGTCGTCTGGGTAGGTACCAGATTAAAAAACATCTCTAAAGTATCACCGGCCTTTGCGATTGCCAGCCGGCCCGTCGGATTATCAAAAATGACCCAGGGATCGGCATCGTTTCGGGCGGCAATACCTGTCAGTTCCATCAGCTCTCGTTTGATACGGGTCATGGCCAGGTGTGCCTTTTGAGTGGTGTGCACGTTTTCTTTGGTCTGGATGTATCCTTTTGTGCCGGTAACAATTCCCATACCGGCGATAGCAGCCATGATACCGACAATAATCAGAGAAACGATGACTTCGATTAATGTAAATCCGGATTCGTTGTTCATTGCTTCCACCAGAAAACCTTAGGTTACAAATTTTTATGAAATATTCGGGTGAATTATCTTGTAAATATAGCCGATAATCTT
>CP070652.1:3809138-3817203 GCA_020354645.1 Deltaproteobacteria bacterium | reverse complement strand
GCAAAGATATCATTCATGTCGCCATCATAGCGATCGGCCCAGAGGTGATGCCCGCTGGCGCCATCGATAAGCTGGGCGTTGATGCGCACACGGTTTTCCACCTTGCGAACGCTTCCTTCAAGCACGTAGCGCACACCCAGCTCCTCGGCAATCTGCTGGACTTTTATATTTTTCCCCTTGTAGGTAAATGATGACAGGCGGGAGATGACCAGAAGATCAGGGATTTTCGACAGGTCGGTAATCAAGTCTTCGCTGATGCCGTCTCCAAAATACCCCTGCTCGGGATCATTGCTCATGTTGTCAAACGGCAACACCGCAATGGAGGGTTTTTCCGCCGATGCAGGCTCCACAGATGGAGACGGATGCAAGTACATGTTCCAAATTGCTGCGAATACAACTCCTAAAAATATCACTGCCCCAATAGCAAAAGCAGCATTACGCCACCGCCTGCCAAATATTCTCTTTGCTCGGACCACTCTATGAGCAGCTGCACCGCGAAAGGATAATATGCGGGTGGCTCTGATTGGCTTATCGACGTTTTTGACTTCTTGCTCACCTAAAAATTCATACTCCAAACCTAATTTGCTTTCGACACTGTCATGCACACTTCCTGATATGCAGATACCCCCAGCCTTAGCCAAACCTTCCATCCGGGCGGCGATATTAACACCATCGCCGTAGATTCTACCTTCTTCCTCAACAACATCACCCAAATTAACGCCGATACGAAATTCCATTTTCCGCTTTTCAGAAAGCTCGGCATTTCGTTCGGCCAGCTCTCGTTGGATCTCCACAGCACAATTCACGGCATCCACCACGCTGGTAAATTCAGCCAACAGATTATCCCCGGTGGCGTCCACCACATGTCCACGGAATTTTTCGATGAGATTTGACATGGCAGAGCGATAATTTGTCAGTGTGCGGATGGTGGAATCCTCATCATCTCGCATCATGCGGCTATAGCCTTCGACATCTGCACTGAGGATTGCGGTGAGTTTACGCTTGAAATCTTCCTGAGGCATAAGATTCCTCCCTTTAGTCATGAATAGTGAACAACGTGAGAAATCTAAGTTCGAACAGCTCAGGGGAATGCGAAATGAGAAGTGGAATCCAGGTTGATTTGTGAAAATGAATAAGCGCTTCAGATCAGTAAAAGCTTGAAATCACGACTAATTTAGGATCATATACATCATTGAATTGTAAAAGGTCAAATAAAATTGAAATTCACTTTCAAATGCAGCGGGCTGTAAACCAGGTGCTTAATTTCAGATAGCATTTTGATATCAAAGAATTGTCTAAAGTGGTGATCTGAGATGATCAAATGTATGTGAAAACCTTGAAATATATATAGTATCTGCAATATTTAACGCCGGGTTGTATTGCCAATCCGTTGGATATCTTGATTAACGATACCGCTGAACCGCTCCGATCACGCGGCTTGCGGCGGGTATTGGAGCCGCTTTCCAGCGGCTTGTTGGGCAGTCCGTCAGCGGTTGATGGCCGAAAACAGCGAATCCCTCTCTGCAAGGAGGTTGGCCGCTGCCCCCAACGCAATCTCATACTGGTTCTGATCCAGCGCTTTCAGAACACCGTCTGCCACCGCCTCCGCAGACATGACGTAGTCACCGACCTCCGGCCTGTTGCGTTCTCCCGCCAACTCGGTGGCAACCATAGGAGGGGCGACCTCAAAGACACGCACTGAGGTGTTGCGGAGTTGATGCCGCAGGGAGAGGCTCCAGGAGTGAACGGCTGCTTTCGTCGCACAGTAGACGGGTACGAAGGCAAGCGGCGTAAACGCCAAGCCCGAGGAGATATTCACGATGGCGGCTTCCTTCTTTCCCCTGAGGTGTGAAAGCAATTGCGCGCTCAGATGAATTGGAGCCATCAGATTCGTGGCCACCTCGTTATCGGCCTCACGAAGATCTTTCGGCCCTTTCAGAAAGTTGACTTGTCTTTGAATCCCGGCATTGTTGATCAGGACATTGAGCTGTCTGAACTCAGACAGCAGCCAGTCCACTAAGGCTTGGCGGGAGCGCGCCTTGGAAACGTCGCAGACGCGAAAGTACACCCCGGACATGCGAGCTTGGACTGCCTTCAGCCGGTCCCGCCGCCGCCCGCATATGACAACCTGGTTTCCACTTCGCATCAGCGCTTCGGTCAATGCCAACCCAATGCCGCTTCCGCCACCCGTGATGAGCACAGTGTTTCCAGAAGTCTTCATGAGGACATCCTCCATTTCCAATTTAAAAATATATCTCGCAAGAAGCAGCCTGGAAATTTGAACAATTAATCTGGAGAGGGATGAGATCTAAAGTACTGCAATGTGGAACATATTATTCAAAAGGAAAGTCTTTTTCTGGGGACCTACAAAAAATCGGATCACATGTCAAATTAATTTATATAACCGTACACCTGATTCAGAAAATACGCGCATTCATCACAAAAAATCAAACCCCTCCCATCGATAATTACGGTAACATATCCCTTAAATCCGAATTTATTGAATTCTCCTCTACTCATTGGGCACAAGGAACCGTCACGAGTGACCCTGTAGGAGGGATGATCGGTTAAACCCAAATTATGGCCCACCTCGTGTAAAGAAACCTTTAGCGTCCTGTCAATAAACAAGTCGTAGTCTTTTTCGGAGATAATTTTTTTAGGGCCAAGTTTTTTGGTGGAAACGACGGCAACGTTGTTGTTTGGGTTCTTCCCGCCAAAAATTGAATTATAAAACTCATCTTCGTCCGTAGTTTTTAAATCCGCATCTGTAATACCCAGCGTGTGGCCGCCGACTTCTTCAAAAAGTATCATAGTTATTAGCTGTGCATCGATACTGTCCACCACCGGGGTGTCATGATGGGACAATTCAAACTCTTCGATGATACCTCTAAATGATTCTACAATTTGATTTCCGATCTCTTTGAGACTGCTGTAAGTAATATCACTGCCGATACGCACAATATGTAATTTCGATAAGTTTTCCAGCATCTTAGTTCAACCTGTTGAATATCTGGTATGCACGGTTAAATGAATCGCAATACTATGAAAATAGTCGGAAATACCTTGTTCATTCTTGCACGGCGCCGGGAGATTTGGGCAAAACTGCTGAAGATTTGACCTTCAAAAAATACGGACCAATCAATCCGGACGCACAATTATTGTAACTTTTTGTATTATTTTAATAAAATTTTTGATAATTATCAATAAAAAGGCAGACCAACATCAGGTCCGCCCGGGGAAACTGATTTTTCAATATTTTGAATATATAATTTTTATCGCCCCGTTATCCGCTTAATAATTCTTCGACCCATTCCAGGCCCAATTCCAGAAGTTTGCCGCGATAAGGGCGACCCGTTTCAGCATCGCAACCGATCATCTCATAATATATCCGAACGGCGTTATTGAAATCCGCTGATGCAAATACTTTCTTACCGGCATTGGGGCCATCCGGTTTGGGATCGAAGAGCCGCTGCGGTAAGCGGTCATGTTTGATGTTAAACCCCTCGCGACTGTTGAAAGCCCTGGCCATCATGGTGCCTCTTTCAGCTGCTTTAATCAATTCAAACAGACTGGCATTCCAGCCCGTAACAGCGTTCAGGCATTGGAGCATCACATCCAAAGTCATAACGCCCCGGGGGGCATATCCAAATACACACAGCCCCAATGCGTCCATTACCCGCCAAAGGTTTTCAAGCACCACATAGCTTCTGACCTTTTCTGTGGTGATATCTGTTGGATGCATCGGTTTGTAGATACCCAGCGGCATAACAGATTGGAATGGAAATGTCCCTTCCTCCGTGAAATAATTGTCGTGAGAGGCAGTCATGTGATCGGCGCCATAGGTGGATATGGCATAGCCGATACCCACACTGACTTTTACACGCGGATCATGCATGGGTAACTCCTGCCCCTTGACTGAAAGGTTATAGGGTTTATTTTCAACTCCCCATTTTACGGCCAAATGCGACGTTCCCTCAGCCAAAAGATCTCCGAATCCTTCCCGCCGAGCTATCATCTCCAGTAAGCGAATCATCAAATCAGGGTTGCCAGAGCGCAGCTCCAAACCGCCGGTATCTTCTTTTGTGATAATACCATTCTCAAAGCACTCACATGCGAAAGCAATGGTCATTCCCGCAGATATGGTATCCATGCAGTATCGATTACATATTTCATTGCCTTTAGCGATGGCTTTTAAATCAGTAATATTTAAGTTGCTGCCCAATGCAGCTATGGTTTCGTATTCGGGACCTCCATAGCGGGAGTCAACGCCATATTTGGGATCGGTCAGGGCAATTCCGCGCTTACAGCGCACCGGGCAGGCGTGGCATCCTTTTCGTTTCTTCAGCAGAAGTTTGTTATAGGTATCTCCGCTAACCGGCGCTGTATCATCGAGCTTGCTGCGCCGAAAATTATCAACTGGAAGGGCCCCTGCAGCCGACAATAATTCCGCAAAAATAGTGGTGCCATAAACATACAAGGCGTCGCCCAGCGGATTATCCCTGAATGTTTTGGCATAGGTTTGAGCTGCCTGGCGCAAAAATTCTTGGTCATGAAATCTAATTTTTTTCTTGCCCAAAGCCGCAACCGCCCGGATGTTTTTCGAACCCATAAGGGCGCCTAACCCGTTACGACCATTGAAGTTGCTGAGATTATTTGTAATATTTGCGAAACGAACTCTGTTCATACCGGCCAACCCGGTCTGGGCCACCCGGATTTTATCGCTACCCATTTCCTTTCTGATGGTATCCTCAACCTCCCGGGCTCCCAAATCTGAAAAATGAGCGGCATCTTTGATTTCCGCTTTCCCGTCTGTTAGCCAGAGATACACCGGGCTTTCTGATCTCCCCTGAAGCACAATTGCGTCAAAGCCTGCCTTTTTGAGTTCAGGACCGAAAAACCCGGCCGCTTCTGATTCACCGGCGGTTCCCGTGAGAGGGGATTTCCCGACAGCCGCAAAACGACAGGAGGCCGCTACCGGCGCGCCTGTCATCACCCCCGTGGCCAAAACCAAAACATTCTCCGGTGCAAACGGATCAATTCCGGGTGGAACCTTTTTTAGTAAGTACTGGTAACCGATGCCGCGACCACCGAGATAGGTCCGGTAGAATGCATCGTTTTTGTCTTCGACTTCAGTTTTTCTACTCCCCAAATCGACATGCAGTATTTTTCCGGTATATCCATAACCCATCGCGAATCCTCCCTTTAAAAAACACCAAAAGAAAAATGATCTCGGAAAATTTGATAGACTAAAACAGATTTCGTGCAAAAAATCAATTCAGGTTCGATTCAGCAAAGATAGATGTTTTTAAACAGTTCTAAATACGATTCGAAAGCGAGCAAATTGTCTAATATCAGATTAACCTTTTCAATTGCATATAGTTTCTTTTTTGAAAGAAAATTCTCCCGACTACAGGTTGGCCGGAAGATCCTCTATGATGGATCGAACCAGATTTTTTCCACTAAATTGACCCAAGGTTACATAAAAAAGTAACAACTCATGTCCAAACATGGCGCGCTTTATTTTTCCGTAGCTCCACCCTTGCCGGTACACTTGCAAAACCCGCTCGGCCGTCTCCTCCAGATAATAGATTTTTTCAAGTAAATCTCGGTGAGCGAATTTGTGAATGCTTCCGCTGCCGGTAAAAAGTAAATTTACATCCAATCTGGCGAGTTTGTGCAGAGAATCAATAATCTGCCAGATATTATAGTCAGCCCTTAGGGCCCGGTCGTGGCCGCCGATATATGCGTCACCGCTGAAAAGCCATCCCTGATCAGGTTCGTAAAGACAAATGTGATCCGTGCTGTGGCCGGGAGTGTGAATAACCTGAAAACGGTGGTTTGCTGTTTCAACAGAATCTCCCAGAATCGCACCTTTCGAAGGTTCAGGATAGCCCCACATCACCAGCTGATATGGTCTAAGAGGTTGCCGCTTACGCGGCTCCGATAAAACAGGCAGACCTGAATAATGCGCAAAAATCTTTGCTCCGAATTTGCGACTCAAGGATGCGTTGGCGCCGATATGATCTTCATGAGTGTGGGTGTTAACGATGAGATCGATGTGGACATCCTCCAGAGCTGAAATCAGGTCACGGACAGTATAGGCACAGCCGGTGTCAATCATCAGGCCGTCAACCCAGTATGCTGCCGTGTAATAAAGGGCTCGGCCGAAGTAAGTTCGGCTCAGCCGAAACTTGCGGACGCCGTCAATTTTTTCAATTTGAATCATATGATCGGTATACTGTATTTGTTTTGAGGAAGGGATTGCGTGCAGTAAATATTTTCATGAAAAGGTGTGCGATTTGTTTCGTTTATGATTTTGGCCTGATTTTTTGATGCCGTTGGATATTTTTAAAATTCGACGGCACAGGTATTCAACATCAGGCCAACCACCAGCTAATTTCGAGGCAACAGCCCGTTAATTTCTGAAACCGTAAGCGGCGACGATTAATCCACGCCAAGTATTGCGGATTAAGTTGAATCGTCCTCTCAGTGATTCAACTTTATTAACCCCCCGTGTCTCTGAGGACTCCGCGAGAGATCAATAAGATCCCTTCAAGGGGTTGTAATTGACGGAGTAGAACCCAAAAAGATTTAAAGATATGTTGTCTTAAGCGTCCAGTGCCGACATTGCGGCATCCAGGCCGGTTTTTAAATCGGTATTAAATCCCTCCAATGTCAGGGCTCGGCTCAGCGCCGAAAGGAAAAAGAGAACATTTTCGGCCGATGATGAATAGCCCATCAGCCCTACGCGCCACACCTTGCCTTTAAAAGCTCCTAGACCGCCACCGATTTCCAGATTGAATTTCTGCAACAGGTAACCGCGTACTTTGACGTCATCCACACCTTTTGGGACCTGAACGGTATTCAGAGTCGGCAACCGGTATTCCGGACTCACGGCCATCTTCAATCCCATGGCCTCTATACCGGCAACCAGCGCTTGATGGTTCTTCAAATGCCGTGCATACCGATTTTCCAATCCCTCTTCTTCAATCAGCAAAAGCGCCTCCAATAAGGCAGCGCACAGTGTACTGGAACTCGTATGATGATAAACCCGCTCAGAACCCCAGTACTTGTCCAACAGCAAAATATCGAGATACCAGCTGCGAATCGGATGTTTGCGTTTCTTAGCCGACTCAATAGCCCGGTCACTGAAAGTTACCGGTGCCAGTCCCGATGGACACCCGATGCACTTCTGAGAGCAGCTGTAGGCTGCATCCAATCCCCAGTCATCCGCCTTAACCTCAATGCCTCCCAGCGACGTCACCGTATCCAGTATGATCATTGCACCATGGGCCTTTGCCAAACTGGCGATCTCATCCATTGGCTGAAGCACACCGGTAGAAGTTTCCGCGTGGACCAGGGTGATGACTTTGTACGGACCTTCCTTCAACGCCTTTTCAACTCGCTCAGGGTCGGTTGGTTTGCCCCATTCCCCCTCGATCAGTGTGATTTCCGCTTCCTGTCTTTCGGCCATCTGTCGGATGCGATCTCCGAAATAGCCGTGTACACACGCCAAGACCCGGTCCCCAGGCTCAAGCAGATTTGTCACACATGTCTCCATGCCGGATGTGCCTGTCCCCGGGGTTGCATTGGTTATCCGGTTCTGAGTTTTAAACACCATGCGCAGCCGTTCGCCAATGTGGTCTAAAACCTCTAAATGGGCCGGATCCAAGTGGCCGAGTACCGGCGAAGTCAGGGCTTGGAAGACTCTGGGATGGATATTAAGGGGCCCTGGTCCCATCAGCTTTCTCAAAGGTACCTCAGGTCGATTCGATGCCATAGCTCAACTCCTTGTATTGTTTGTGACGGTTAAGATTAGCTGTGATATACATTTCGCCCTCTGTTTTTATTCAAACAAGCCAATATATAAAAAGTTGTTTGGTGTCAATGGTGGATTCCTGAGTTTAAAAAATAATCCTCGGTAATAGCAAATTCTTTGCTTTCCAGTTACCGAACAGGGAAAAATTGTACGTATTCAGGGAGTGGCCTTATTGAGATTTCTGCGTCCTTGGTTTTTCTTATGATTTGGCAATAGGGGCATGGCTGCCCCCTCCGCGTTCCACCT
>CP070652.1:3785744-3809038 GCA_020354645.1 Deltaproteobacteria bacterium | reverse complement strand
GCGGTCTCCCCCGCTGCCAAATTGCAGAAAAACAAAAGACTTACGACAATGGATCAAAAAAACACCCCGACCCCTCATATAATTAAGGAGTCATAACATGGTAACATCTCAAACTAGAAGAAAAATATTCACCCTATTTGTTGCATTGGGAATAATATTGGCCTGTGGCCCTGTCATGGCCATCCCGGTAACACTTCCTTCAGGCAAGGTGGTCGACCTTAGTGCCCGCCAGGTGGAATTGCTTAAAAAAAGCCCGGGTATATATTATTTTGACCACCGGTCGGAGAAAATTATCAATCAAAGGGTCCGCTATTGGGTCCTGATAGACCTGCCGGAAGCGCTGGGTGGCGGTTTCTTGATCGGAACGCCCCAAAATTTAGCGCAGGGTTTCAAAATGACAGGCGTCGACGAAACCCCTGATACGGGAATAATCCCACCGAAGATGTCAGCCGAAACGTCAAATTCAACGGTTGGAATTGCGCCGGCCGGTCCGGGCAAAACAGAAAAGGCTTTCAATCAAAATGATTGGCGATGGTCCTTTGATATTGGCTATCGGATTGATGATTTTGATTGGAGTATCGCAGGTCCTGCGCCGCCGGCATTCGGCGGAAATTATGTAAACGTGCTCTCGGAGTTAACCTGGAGCGATCTGGAAATTTTTCAATTAGAATTAGGTTTTGAAAAAACTTTCCCAAACAAGATCACGCTGAAAGGTTCAGTGGCGTATGGTTTGATTTTTGACGGCGAAAACCAGGATTCTGATTACGCCGGCAACAACCGAACCCTGGAATTTTCCCGCTCCAATAACAGTGCGGATGGTGGAGACACATGGGACGGCTCGATTGGCCTGGGTTATTATTTTCCGTTTTTATCGGATACATTCAGGATAACACCGCTGATCGGATATTCATTCCACATACAAAATCTTTCAATTACGGATGGCTTTCAAACGATACCACCGGTGGGCCCGTTTCCGGGGCTTAACAGCACATATGAAACGCTATGGTACGGACCCTGGGGCGGTTTGGAGATGAAGGTCAGAAAATACAAGAAAAACGGGGCGTCGCTGGCCCACGAAATCATCTTTGGCATCGAATATCACTGGGTGGAATACGATGCGGAAGCCAACTGGAACCTCAGAACAGACTTTGCCCATCCTGTTAGTTTCGAACACGAAGCCGATGGTTACGGCGTTGTATTTTCAGCCGGGTTTAATTATTTCTTCCACACTCAATGGAGTCTGGATTTCAGCGGTAAATATCAAAAATGGAAAACAGACTTGGGAATTGACCGTGTTTTTTTTGCGGACGGTACTCAAGCCGAAACGCCTTTAAATGAGGTCGACTGGAAGTCTTTTTCCATAATGGTTGGTGTCAGCTGCAGATTTTAACCGGTCACCTCATACGGGTTTCGCGTTCAATTAATTTTCTTTTCAGATCTGCACCCCCACCAAACTGACCGAGGGAGGCATCGCTGCGAATCACGCGGTGACATGGTATGAGGAGAGGAAAAGGATTATTGGCCAAGGCTGTGCCCACAAAACGATATGCCCGCGGCCGCCGAATGGCTTCGGCAATTTCCTTGTAAGAACGAACGGTTCCAAAGGGAATATCTGCCGTAGCCCTCAGGACTGATTTTTGCAGCGCTGTGAGACCTTTCATATCCAAGTATTTCCAGTTGGGCTGCAGCGGTTTTCCATTAAAATATTCTTTTACAGTTTCGGCAACCGACAACGCTTTGGGGTGTGATCCGGGTTTTGCCTTCCCCACGCCGGCGATCGCTTCTAAAAGCCTTTGTCTGTTAGCGCGGGGCAAAAATACTTTTTTCAGTAAAAAAGGCTTCTCGCAATACACAATAGCCACCTCCCGAAAGGGTGACGGGATTAAAACATATCCGAGTGTTTGTTCTGATTCATTCGTACGCATGAGAGACCGCTACAATTATTTGTGGGTTTGGTACTAGAATTGTTAAGGAAACACTTGCTGATGGAATGGATCTGAGTAGGGGGTGTATTTCGGTAAAAGTCCCGTGATCGGCTGCGTACCGCAAATCACGGGACACAAAATAAAACCGATTAGGTTTCCTCAACAGTAATTGCACTTTCTTCACAAACCTCCACGCAACTCTCACAGCCAAGGCACTCTTCAGCATTAACAGGAACGGATTTACCATCCTGCATTTCAAAAACTTCGACAGGGCAGACATCTACGCATTCTTCGCATCCTGCACATTTGTCTTCGTCAACAGTTGGTACAAAAGCCATTTTATACGTCTCCTTTCTTGGGAAAGTTAAACGAAGGTGATAAACTCAACCATGGTCTCAAATTTTGAAAAGAAGTCCATATACCAATTAAGGGGGTGAGTCAAGCTTTCTTATATTTTTTTAAGGGAAATCCATCGCAAGTTAATTTTGCAATATTAGTTATAATTCAAGGTAATTATATAAGATCGGTTAACCAGCTGCCAGATAGCCGATCAAAGTATTTTCAAGTCGACCACCCTCACTTTCATCCACGCCAGATCCAAATTCAGATCCGGCGCAACGGGAAAATAACGCTACGGGGGTTTCCCCCGGTACAAGGTACACGGTCAGGGATGCCGAAAATTTAGGGGTCCTATCCAGTGGCGGAACCGTTACCTTTACCGCCGGCATCTCTCCGGAGGTTGTCAACGGCCGAAGCTGATTCAATAAATTGTCCTGCCAGGTGACAATATCGGCACTTTTTTTCTCGCATACCGGTATAGGCCCTATCGTGCAAATTTTTTCCGCGCCCATGGCGCTGTCAAGCAGATGTGTGAGGGCCGAATGGCTGCTCGTTATCCACAAACATGATTCAATTCCATCGTGTTCCCGGTCGTAATGCATGAGCTGGAACCAGGCTTTGAAACGCTCTGGGATCATGTATACGTCTATATCATGGAGCATCGTTTCGCTATTATTAATTTTTCCCGCAAAGATATGTCTTGCGCCCGCTTGGCCGTGAAGGTTTTTCAGGAGTATTTTTTCCATTGCTTCGACTGAAAACAACTCCCGGCCCAGTCGTTCGTTTTCCAAATCATATTCCTGGGCAAGCGCTAGAAACAACCGGGCGGTGAATACCGGCTCCGGTGTTATTGGCGACGCCTTGTGTTGCAGGTCTTTTTTGATATCGGCCTTGATCCGTGATGCGGATGTTTCATCAAAAAAAGGTATGGTTTTAGGCAGGGTTCGGATAAAGGCATTTTTGAGCCCCCGGCTGTCATGGTGAAGCTTGGCCCAGTCTTTGTAGTCTTTTAAAATTGCCGCCAGCTTTTCTTCATCGCCGCTGATTGGAATACGAAGCTCAATCAGACCGCGCTGGGACCAGTTTTGAATGTTTTCAGGTGCAGTAAAACTTGCCGGTTGATATATAACTGTCTGTCGAAAAAAAGTACTTAATGCGTCAACAACCGGTTTGGATATGTAAGTAAACGGAAAATATACAGGTTTCATTTTTCTTAAGTCCGGTTTTCCGGATATTCCCGCCAGCAGCGGGATAAAACCCGGTTAAAAGGGAATGCTATCAAAATTTTAGGTTCTACCGGCAAACGGGCCAGCGGCCTCACGGGCTAAACCTGAAAGTAAATATCCGACCCCAGAGGGGCCGGTTTTGGTATAATCCTGTAAGGGGATAATTTATAAGAAAGTATCTCAAATCCGAAATCCGAATATCTAAATTCGAAACAAATTCGAATTCCAAATGTTCAAATTTTCAAAACATGTATTGGAGACTTCAACTTCAAATTTCAAAATGCAACATTCTACTGTTTGATCATTTGAATTTCGGTCATTTGGATTTCTTTCGGATTTCGTATTTCGTGCTTCGAATTTATTACTATACTTTTTGGCATAGCCGTTAAACTCTGACCTTGCCATGAGGACAAGGGTTTCTATCATGAACTAACTGAGCATTTCAAAGCACTTGTCTCCAAAATGGTCGCCGGTGCGAGCAAAATTCTTTCAAACCGATTCGAAACTTTTTATACTGACTTGTGAGACACAACACTGCTAGATTTTATAATCCCTGACCATTACCCCCCGTGATCTCAACCGGTCACGAATCTTATCCGCCACCTTCCAATTTCCAGATGCCCGGGCCTTTTCTCTCTCTGTCAGCAGGCTTTGTATCTCCGGGTCGGAATACGCATCGCCGAAGTCGAATATATTAAGCACCTCGTTGATGCCCCGCAAAGCTTCAATAATTTTGGCGGCACCAGTGGGATCTATTTCTTTGTTCACTATCAGGATGTTTAGCTGTCTGATGATTTTGAATATCGAGGCCATGGCCGGTGAGATATTCAGATCATCGTCCATTGCAGCGGTAAAACCATGTTTGATATCATAAAGCAGTTGATCGAGCTCAGGATAAGGTCGGCCCGCTTTTACCCTCAGCAAACTTTGAATGCAGGCATCTATTCGTTTTAGTGAGCGCCTGGCATTTTCAAGTCTGCCGAGTGAAAAAGTCAGCGGCTTACTGTAGTGACCTGAAATCAGCCAGTATCTGGTCTCTCTGCCGCTGTACCCCCGATCGGAAAGGTCTTTGATGGTGAGACCGCCGCCTGTATCATCCACCTTTTTGCCGTCGATCAGCACCCGCTCGCAGTGAACCCAGTATTTAGCCAGGGGGTTGCCGGTCAGCGCTTTTGAGATGGCAATGATATTCTCATGGTGCGGAAACATTATTTCACGGCTGCTCGTGTGGATATCATAACTTTCCCCGAGGTATTTCATGCAGATTGCGGCACACTGGATATGCCACGAAGGTCGCACATTGCCCCAGGCGGACTTGGTGTAGATCCCTCTTTTCAACTCGGAAAGTCTCGAGCGTTTGAATAGGGTGAAATCCCGCGGATTGTCTTTTTCATATTCATCGAGATCAACAGTGGCCCCAAGCTTTATTTTGTTGATATCAACACCGGAAAGTTGGCCGTATTCAGAAATTCGTGAAATATTGAAATATAACGACCGAAGTTTCTCATAGGCAAATCCCTTTTGAGATAGTTTTTCCGCCAGCATTACCATTTCATCGACATGCTCGCTGGCCCTTGGATATTTTTCAGCCGGTTTTATCCCGACAACATCCAGATCTTTTCGAATCAACCCAATGTGTTTACTCGTATATTCGGCGAGTTCCTGTCCCGCTTCTTCCGAACCGCAAATGGTCTTATCGTCAAGATCGGTAATATTCATAATATGGGTGACGGAATAGCCCCGGTATTCAAGATAGCGACACAGAAGATCTGAAAACACAAAGCGCCGGATCTCTCCGACATGCATTCGTGCGTGAGCTGTGGGACCGCATGAATATACAGAAACCTTTCCCGGCAGGCTGGGTTCAAACGGTTCTTTTTTCCGACTCATGGTGTTAAACAACTTCAGCACGAATTTATCTTTTACGGTAAAAACCGGTGTGCTCAGGTATCGCTCACCACCGTCCGGAAAAATAACAACAAGGGTGCCTTCATCAAGAGCCTGGGCCTCTTTTTGGGCGACAGCCATTGCCGCGCCGCTGCTCATCCCTACAAAAAGACCTTCCTCTTTTGCAAGCCGCCGTGTCATTTCAAAGGCTTCTTCGTCGTCGACATTGATCTTTTTGTCAAGCCGCTCTTTTTCGAAGATCTCGGGACAATAGGCTTCTTTCATGTTTTTCAGGCCCTGGATCTTATGGCCGAGGTAGGGCTCCACACCCACGATCTGGATTGCCGGGTTATATTCCTTCAGTCTTCTTGACACCCCCATGAGTGTGCCGGATGTTCCCATGGTGGCCACAAAAGTCGTGACGTTCCCCCGAGTCTGCTGCCATATTTCCTGCGCGGTACCACGATAATGGGCCTTCCAGTTGGCCGTGTTGTTGAACTGATCGGCCATGAAATAAGCATCGGGGTTTTCCCGTGCCAATCGGTAAACCTCTTCGATGGCGCCGTCTGTCCCCAGATGACCCGGCGTTAAAAGGATATCGGCACCGCGGGCCTTTAGAATCTTTTGCCGCTCGATGCTGACGGCCTCTGACATGGCCAAAAGGAGCTTATAGCCTTTGACTGCGCATACCAGGGCCAGCCCGATGCCGGTATTGCCGCTGGTGGCTTCAATCACCGTTTTGGTGGGAATGAGCTGGCCGGATTTCTCACCTGCCTCTATCATGGCCAATGCGATGCGATCTTTTACCGACCCTCCGGGGTTAAAGTACTCCAGCTTCGCAAAGATTCTGACCTTTGGGTTGGGATTGCCATGCCTGATTTCAACCAAAGGCGTATTCCCGATAGTATCTAATATTGATTCACTCATGGCTGTAAGTATACGGATCCGAGTTTGACCGGTTCGCTTCCCTGCAAGCCCCGCCTTTTCTTTAAGGGAGGCTATCTAAGATAAGGGGTCGGGATTTTTTTTCACGACAAGATCATCGCCCAGTGCTTTCAAGGGGCAGAGGGCTATTGCCGCCGAGAAAGGCAAAACACGGCGTCGGTTCTTGTTGGCGTGAAAGTTTTAAATAGCCGGTAGTAAAATGCAAGCCAGTTGACGCTGTCAGGCTTGGCAGGCAACAACTCGGCATCTTGCCGTGAAAAAAATACCCCGACCTCTGATCTAAAATAGATATTTCTTTTCCGGGAAGCCCCGCCCTTTAGGGCGGTGAGCTTCAATTATAGATGGCCTGTGTCTCTTATGACAAATAGCTGGCCACGCTGGCCAGCTATTTGTTTTTTGCATGACGTCAATTCGTTTTAAACGTGTCGGTCATCAAATGCATCTACTCGGCAATCTGCGGAACGGCAGATTGCCACTTTTTCACCTGCTTCGGTGGTGATAATTGTCGTCAGGCCGGCTGAAACAATTCATGCTTTGGCCAATGCATTAATGATGTCCCGGCGAACCTTGTCTTCTTCCTGGTTAGCATCAATCACGTGAAACCGCTCCGGTTCACGGCGCGCCAGTTCCAGATAACCGGCCCTTACTTTTTCATGAAATGAGAGTTTCTCCGTCTCGAACCGCGACTCTGCACTTTTTCTATTTCCGTTGTCAATCTGTTCCCAGGCCCGAGACAATCCAATGGCAGGCGGCAGATCAAGCAGAATGGTCGCATCGGGTTTAAAGCCTTCAAGAATTAATTCATGCAGCCGGTGTATTAGCCGGGTATCAACCCCCCGGGCATATCCCTGATACACCACGGTCGCATCGAAAAAACGATCACACAATACCGTCTTGCCCGCCGCTAGAGCGGGCATCACAAGCTCTTTTATATGCTGGGCCCGATCGGCCAAATACAGAAGCAGTTCACTCATCGGACAAAGCGTGTTGCTTTGAGGATCGAGCAATATCGAACGGATCTTTTCCCCGATTTCCGTGCCACCGGGTTCTCTGGTGACGACACAACTCTGACCCTGGCGTTGATAATACCGATGGATGTGCTTTATCTGAGTTGTTTTTCCGGATCCCTCAATGCCTTCAAAAGTGATAAACATGATGATAACCCGAATAAGCCGGAACAAAAATGTGGAACACCTTACTTAGACCTAAATTGAGCGGTTCAGGGTTCCCCGTTCAACGTTGTAAAGGTTTAAACCACCGTTCATTCTCGCTGGCTTTTGTCCAGCTGCAACATTCACCCAACGGGTAAAGCAACAAGCGGTGTCGGATCCCCTATAACTATTTATAAATCGGAAGATTAGCACCGCCCAACCTTGAACCCTGAACCCTGAACCTTGAACCCTGAACCTCACACCCTGAAACACTTAAGCATTCATCATTCAATATTCTACGGGTTGTTGCCCAAATATTTCTGAGCGGTCATTAAAACGTTTTTGGATTATAAATCTTAGCGCAGCGCAAGAAAAGCGCTTTGAACCTGTTTGAGTCCCGCGTTCAAGCGGGACGCGTTTTCAAAGCGCCTGGCGCAAGCTTTAGATTTATCAAAAAACGTTTTAGACGCAGCGAAAATATCTTTGGGCAACAGCCCGTCTACATTCGATATTCATTAATCCTTCCCGATATAAAAATGCCGTTCCAAGAGCCTGTGATAGGATGTCCACGTTTCATTTTGGTCTTCTGCCGCCAAGAACTCACGGATACCGTTTACCTTGGAATCGATCTCATCAATATAATTCAGCAACACGGCCTCGACAGTTTTCGGCGGTTCAGGTGAACCGAATTCCCGGCTTCCGTGATGGCTCACGATCATATGTCTGAGCAAAATTTCCTTTTCCTCGGGAAAATCTTTTACCGCCCGGAGTTTCTCATCGACCATCTGGATGCCGATAATAATATGATTAACCAAGCGTCCTTGGTCTGTATAGTCTATTTTAGAGGTATATTCGAATTCATTTATCTTGCCGATATCGTGCAAGATGGTGCCGGCCAGCAACAAATCCCTGTCTATTCCACTGTAATGGTCGGCGATCCTGTCCACCAGAAGTGCCATCGAAAGTGTGTGCTCCAGCAGACCGCCGATGTAAGCATGATGCATGTGTTTTGCGGCGGGTGCGTGCTTGAATTTGCGGACAAATTCCGCATCGGCCCAGAAAGCTTCGAAAAGCTCCCGCAAATACACGGTGTTGATGGAAGCCGCTATTTTTAAAAGACGCTCATACATTTTGTCAATATCGCGGCGGGTAGTGGGAATAAAATCCGAGGGATCTACAGCGTCAATCACGCGGGCCGCCATTTTGCTGACAACAAATTGGAGCGTTCCCCTGTATTCGGAGATATTTCCCTTGCATTGCACAAAGTCACCGGATTGGACTTGCGCGGACATTTCATCAACGTTATCCCAAACTACACCCTTAATATTACCGGTTTTATCTGAAAGGGTAATATTTAAATAGCTGTTTCCGTCCCTTTTATGCGCTATATGCTTATCAGACAAAACAAAGATGTCGTCGACAGCATCGCCGGCTTTGATATCTTTGATAAATATCTTTTTCACTATTCCGCCTTCCGAAAACCGATCTCACCATTAACGCTATATATCAAATTGCCAGTCCTTGAGATCTTCGAGCATATTGTAATCTGTCATATCGCACTTTATCGGTGTTATGGAGATAAAATTATTATACAGCGCCGTTCCATCGATATCTGGATTTCCACTCAAATAGGGTGAATCGCATCCCTGCCAGTAGTAGGTGCGGTTGCGCGGATCGGTTCGTTTTTCAATATATTCATCATAAAGTTCAAGACCTTGCCGATTGAAACGGACACCGGCGGATGAGCTGATCGACGCATTCGGAATATTGACATTCAAAAAGGTCCCAAAGGGCAGCCCTTTTTCCATAACTTTTTCTGCAAGTGATTGTATGAACCGGGCTGCCTCCTCATAATGGTTAACCACCGGACCCTCGATTGAAACCGCTATGGCTGGAATGCCGTATAATGCAGCCTCTCTTGCAGCAGCAACCGTACCGGAATAATTGAGGTTGACACCCACATTGGCTCCCGGATTAATCCCCGAAATCACCAGGTCCGGCTTCGTGTCAAATATTTCAAGGATAGCGAGCTTGATGCAATCGACCGGTGTTCCCGTTACGGCATATCCCCGGTATCCGCCGTTTACTTCAACTTGAGCGGCACGAAGCGGCTCATCTAAAGTAATCGCATGCCCCACCGCACTGCGTTCTCGATCGGGAGCAACGACACTTACCGAGTGTTTTCCTGAAAGCTGCTTATAGAGCGCCCAGAGGCCCTCGGCATATACGCCATCGTCATTTGTAAGCAGAACATCCATTTTATATAGATCGTTTCATGATTCGATGTTGGATATTGAAAAAAATGTCGCCGCATACCCGGATCATGCACCATTAGAGCCATAAGCCGTTAAAAACGGCAAAGTCTTTTGTAGACCGTTGTTTGTTTCGCCCTCGTTCAGTGAGCGAAACAAGATTTTTAAACAATCACTATAATACCATTGTGAGATTTATCCACAAAAATTTCCCCTCTCATACACCAATTCATCCTTTTTTAAAAGCTGCTATTCTCATAACTTCATCTTGACTTTTTTATCCGAATTGGCTTTATTCTTCAAATCTTAAACAGGTTCAATAGGTTATGATTGATACGAACAATGGCTTGACTAATCTAACAATTCAAGAACCTTAATGTTGCATATCCCCCTCCAAGGCAATTGCGCTATGGCTGTCCTTCGGCAGCGACAATATCGGATCTTGCTAGTTTTGGCAGGATCTTTTTTTAATATTTTCAAACGATTATCAGTCCTGCTGCCGGCATTATGTATTATTCCTCTCCATGCCTCAGCACAAGAAATACTTAAGAGTCTACCGGAGGATGACACCACCCAACCCTGGCAAATAGAGGCAGATGAAATTAACTACGATGAAAAAACGCTTCAATACATTGCCAGCGGCGATGTAACAATAATCAAGGGGGACAGAAAACTGTCTGCGGATTATGTGCGCTTTAATCGTCAAACCATGAAAGCATATGCCAAAGGTAATGTAAAGGTCGCAGCCGGAAATGATATACTGACCGGCAGCAGCATGGATATCGATCTTGAAAATCAGACCGGAACCATTTTCGATGGGTACCTATTCCTGAAGGAAAATAATTTTCACATCAAGGGAGGCAGAATCCAAAAGCTCGGTGAGAATACCTATGCCGTCGAAAATGCCAGCCTCACGACATGTGAGGGGGATAATCCCGCTTGGCATATCACCGGAAAACACCTCAAGGTGACAATTGAAGGCTACGGTGTTGTCAAGCACGCAGCCTTACGGACTAAAAACGTGCCGGTGATTTACACCCCCTATCTGGTCTTTCCGGCCAAGCAGGATCGCCAGACAGGCCTCCTGCCACCACAGTTCGGAACCTCCGACCGGCAGGGATTTTTCTGGATTCAACCTTTTTTCTGGGCCATCAACGAAAGCTCCGATGCAACGTTCTACGAACATTACATGACGGAACGCGGCCACAAGCTCGGTCTGGAATACCGCTATGTTTTGAGCGATGCCTCGAAAGGAACCCTCATGGTCGACTATCTAGAAGACCGGAAAGTTGATGACGGAATCGGGGATTCGAGTGAAGAATACGGGTTTGGCGATGACGATGTATTGCGCCCCAATGAGGAACGATATTGGTTCAGGACGAGCAATTATCAGGCGCTGCCGCTGAATTTTTACGGCAAACTTAACCTGGATATTGTCAGCGACCAGGACTATCTTCGGGAATTCAAGTATGGATTAACCGGATTTTTTGACACCGAAAAATACTTTAACAAAAATTTCAACCGGGTGTTTGATGATTATGCCGACCCTGTCCGTACCAGCAAACTTAATATAAACAGAAACTGGGATAGTTACAGCCTCAATTTGGAGGCAGTCTGGTTCGATAATGTTATCAACCGCCGTTTCGAAGATACGGACCCGACGATACAAAAATTGCCGTTTGTCGGTTTTGATGCCTCCAAACAGAGGATTTTCACCTCCCCCCTCTTTTTCAATCTCGATTCGGAATATACCTATTTATATAGAGAAGACGGCGATAAAAGCCACCGGGTCGATATTCATCCGCGGGTCTCCTTGCCCTACCAGTTCAAACAATATTTTACCTTGGAACCATCTGTCGGTCTGCGAGGAACACTCTGGTATGTTGATCCGGACGAAGATATTAGCGGCCCTGCCGACAGTGACGACGATCGTTTCAACCGGCAAATCTATGACATTAAAGTAGATCTTACTTCGGAAATATCCAAAACCTTCGATGTGAATGTGGGCACCATAGACCGTATCAAACATGTCATACTGCCGGAGATCGCCTATGATTTCATTCCGGATCAAGACCAGAGCGATCTGCCGCAATTTGACGACTTGGACCTTATTGAACAACGGAATCTTGTTACCTATGCTATTAATAATATTTTCACCTGGCGGTCGCTCAGAAAAGCGGAAGGATCCGAAGACTCGTCAAATTACGACTACCGGCAGTTTGCCCGCCTTAAATTTGAACAGAGCTATGACATCAAGGAAGCCAGAGATGACGATCCGGCAGATGGCACAGAAGACACTGAACGCCGACCGTTTTCTCCCATAAAAGGGGAACTCGACCTTACGCTTGGGCGGTATCTTACGGTTGACGCCGATGCCCAGTGGGATGTCTATGAGGATAAGCTTAATTCCGGTAATATTGCGTTCCGCGTTGCGGATAAACGCAATGACAGACTCTATACTGAATACCGATATACCGAGGATAGCACTGAATCTGTTTTTTTTAATGTTCACCTCAAAATATCAGACCGCCTTGCCACGTTCGCAGAATACGAACGGAACATTTTTGACAACCAGCGCATCGACACCGTCGTGGGAATATTATATCAGGCCCAATGCTGGTCAATAGAATTTCGTTATATTGATGAACCCGAGGATCGAAAGTACGGATTTTCGATTGCACTTTTTGGCCTCGGTGAGGTTGGCGCCGATTATGGCGATTAATAAGTCCGGCAAAAAGGGCCCCTATCCCTTGGTGACGATTTGTGCTGGCAGGGAATATAGCAAATTTGACGGTCATGTTTTATAAGTATGCCTCTAATCGAAAACTTGGCAGTTTTTTCATGAAATAATCAGGCTACTTGATACGGACTTGAAAACTAGGGTATACTAACTGTTTAGTAAATGGCTCTGTACATAAATGTAAGCAGCAAAACGAGATAAAACGTTTTTGAATCCCAGAGTGCATACATTCTTGAGAAGATCTTAGCAAATATACGGATATCACCCAAAGAACCATGAAAAATAATGCCTTGACCTATTGCTGGTATGTTCTGCACACGAAAAGCAGATTCGAGAATGTCGTTTACGACGGACTTTGTAAAAAATCCGTGGAGGTTTTTCTGCCAAAAGTTAAAGTTCCGAGCAGACGCCGTGACAGAAAATTATTGATCCGGGTACCTCTTTTTCCGGGGTATCTATTCGTTAAAACAGATCTGGACCCCAACCACCACCTTGGAATTGTTAAAACCGTCGGCGCCGTTAGGCTCATCGGCAACAGAGATGGCCCCATTTCTGTCCCTTCCTCGACGGTGGAGTCCTTAAAGATCATGGTGGCGACCGACCATCCGGTGACCACGGGAGACCGTTTGAAAAAAGGAGACCGGGTGATGGTAGTGGCGGGCCCTTTCGCCGGTGTGACCGGAACGTTTATACGCTATCGGGGAAAAGGACGCGTGGTAGTAAATATTGAAGCCCTGGGACAACATGCCGGGGTGGACGTCAATGAGAATGATATTGAATTACTACCGCAAATATTAACATAAGTACTTGACTTTTTATCAAGTTTTGTTTTATAAATTACTAAATTATCCACATCCATCTGATGGTTGAAAAGGAGGATGTATGAATAAGCTGGAGCTTATCTCCGCCTTGAAAAGGGAAGCGAACATATCAAAAGCAGAAGCAGCAAAGGTAATACAATTATTTTTTGACTACATGTCAGATGCCCTGGCCAGGGGATCACGTGTTGAAGTCCGCGGGTTGTGCAGCTTTTATGTCAAAGAATACAAAAGCTACACCGGTAGAAACCCAAAGACCGGGGAAAAAGTTCTCATCAGGACTAAAAAACTTCCATTCATTAAAAAAGGAAAAGAACTAAGAGAGCGTGTAGATTATTAAATTTGTGCCTGGGTTTGAGTCAATTGTAGATCAAGATCGGCCAAAAAGAATTTTAACCACCTTCCTTGCAAAAGGCACAATTCCCCATGCCCTGCTATTTACGGGAATTGTAGGTGTCGGCAAACAAGATGCAGCCATGGCTTTTGCCATGGCATGCAACTGTAAGGGTAAAGATACAGGGCGTTTTGAGCAAGAAGACAGGGATTTATCTGATAGACGCAAAGACGGCATTTTAATTGAACCCTGCGGTAACTGTCGCCCGTGCCGGAAGATTCTATCAGGTAACCACCCTGATATTATTCATGTTAAGCCCTCCGGCGATTATATTCGAATCGCTCAAATTCGCACCCTCATCGAAATCCTCGCCTTGAAACCTTACGAGGCCAAAAGGCGGGTGGTTATCATTTCTAAGGCCCAAGCTATGAATCCCGCGGCCGGAAATGCGCTCCTCAAGATGCTTGAGGAACCGCCTGACCGGACCATTCTGATTCTTATCGCCGAACAGACGGCCGATCTCCTTCCTACAATCGTTTCACGCTGCCAGCACATCCGCTTTACGCCGATTGCCCGCAATAGCCTTGCGACTTTGCTCGAAAAGAAAAAGGGTGTTGACGGAAAGAAGGCGAAACTCATTGCAGGCATGGCAAACGGAAGCCTGACCCAGGCGCTGACCATGCACCGGACAGATTGGATTCTCTGGAGAAATTGGCTGATTCAGGCAAGCGGTTTGGATCAGCCCGCTTCACTGGTTTCAAGACCCGCTGGCCTATTGCTGGCATTTGCCGAGAAGCTGTGCGTCAACAAAGAATCACTTTCCGAAGCCCTGGAGGTAATGAAATCCTGGTTGAGAGATCTCATTGTCTGCAAATACAGCGCTGATAAGGTGATCAATGCAGATTTGACGGAAAAAATTCTGCAAACTTCTCAAGAATGTCCGCTTAAATTATTGTTAAACAAAATCGGCATCATACAAACCGCACAAAAAGATTTGGAGGCCAACGCCAACGTAAGATTGACAATAGAATTGATGATGATGCGTCTGGCAAAGCAATAATGGGCCCGAAACTGAAAATAATTGAAAAAAAACAGCAAGAGATTAAAGTGAACCATGGCAAAAGTAGTTGGCGTTCGATTCAAATCCGCCGGCAAAGTTTATGACTTTGACTGCGGGGTTTTCGTACTGAACAAGGGAGATCGCGTTATTGTACAAACCGAGCAGGGACTCGGTTTTGGAGAAGTGGTTTCAACTCCGGTTGCAAGTGAAAATCGCTTGTCCAATAAACCCTTAAAAAAAGTATATCGCCTGGCCGGTGAAAAGGATTTGGTCCAGGTTGAGAAAAACATTGAAGATGAAAAAAAGGCCCATACCTATTGTCAGGAATGCATCGAGCAGCTCGAACTCAATATGAACTTGTTCAGTGTTGAAAAGTCATTCGATGGCAGTAAAATAACCTTTTTTTTCACCTCGGATGGACGCGTCGATTTCAGACAGCTGGTAAAATTGCTGGTAAAAGAGTTGGGTGTCAGAGTTGAGATGCGCCAGGTAGGCATCCGCCATCAAGCCAAAATGTGCGGCGGTATCGGAAGATGCGGTCGGGTCACCTGCTGTTCGTCTTATCTGGAAAAATTCGGCCCGGTTTCAATTCGCATGGCCAAAGAACAAAACCTTTCCTTAAACCCCACTAAAATTTCCGGGCAATGTGGCCGCCTGATGTGTTGCCTGACCTATGAATATGAGACTTACATGGACCTCAAAATGAACTTTCCCCGAATAGGCAAACAATTAGCGACACCGGGTGGAACCGGAAAAGTGATCCGTCATAATGTTATTGCCAACAGCGTAACCGTTCGATTAGATCAGGGGACGGAATTGGATATAAATTTGGCTGAGATTTCAGAGAAAATGGAGTAGGAGAGAATATGCCTGAGCCTTTTTACATCACCACTCCGATTTATTACGTCAACGCCAGGCCGCATTTGGGGCACGCATACACTACAATCGTGGCAGATGTTGCCACCAGATTTAATAGCATGACCCGGGCAGAGACATTCTTTCTCACCGGAACGGACGAACATGGCGATAAGGTGGTGCGCGCGGCCAAAAAGGAAAATTTAAGTCCCAGGGTATATGTAGACAAGGTCAGTGGACTTTTCAGAGATCTGTGGCCCGAACTTAACATTAATAACAATTATTTTATCCGGACCACCGACCCATCCCATATTGCGGTAGTGGAGCAGATTCTTCAGCATATATATGATGCAGGTGATATCTATTTCAGTGAATATGAAGGAATGTACTGTTTTGGATGCGAACGCTTTTACACCGAACGGGAGCTCATTGACGGTAAATGTCCTGATCACGAAACAGAGCCCGAAATTATTCAGGAATCAAATTATTTTTTTAGGATGAGCAACTACCAGGACTGGCTGATTAATTATCTCAAAGAAAATCCCGAATTCATCCGCCCGGAACGATACAAAAACGAGGTCCTGGCATTTTTAAGAGAGCCCCTTGAAGATCTGTGCATATCGCGTCCCAAGTCCCGCCTGAAATGGGGGATATCGCTGCCCTTTGATAATGAGTACGTCACCTATGTATGGTTCGATGCCCTTTTGAACTACATCTCCGCCTTGGGATATCCCGAGGGCGAACTCTTTAAAAAGTTCTGGCCTCAGGCCCAGCACATCGTCGCCAAAGATATACTCAAGCCCCACGGCATTTACTGGCCCATCATGCTTAAGGCCGCCGGCATTGATCTATACAAGCATCTGAACGTTCATGGATACTGGAATGTCGAACAGAGCAAAATGTCCAAAAGCCTTGGAAATGTGGTCGAGCCCCTTGAACTTACAAAAATTTACGGTCTCGATCCGTTCAGGTTTTTTCTGATGCGTGATATGACCTTCGGTCTTGATTCAAACTTCTCCGAAGCAGCGCTGGTGCAGCGGATTAATGCTGATCTGGCCAATGACCTGGGCAATCTATTTTCCAGAATACTTGCCATGGCCCATAAATATTTTGACGGAATAGTTCCCGGGGTTGATCCGAAAGTTGAAGCGCAGTTGCAGTTGGGTTTAGAAACTGATGCTTTTGCGGCCATCACAGCGTTTGAAAAGAACATGGAAACATTCGCCTTTCACAGGGCACTGATGGCTGTCTGGGAATTTATCGGCCAAATGAATAAATATATCGATGTGACCGCCCCCTGGGAAGTGGCCAAAAAAAAATCCAACTCAAAACAACTTCAAGCCTTGATCTACAATCTACTTGAAGGCCTCAGGATCATAAGCGGTTTAATTTATCCGGTCATGCCGGATACCGCTAAATTAATGCAAAAGCATCTCGGGTTGGATCCCCAAGCACCTTTTTATCTGCTCGATCAACTGAGAACCTGGAAAACAATTCCGCCCGGTACGAAGCTTTTGAAATCCATTACGCTTTTCCCCCGGATTGAGGTCGAAAGGAGTGATTCCGCTTTGCAAAGACAATCAAATTCCGCACCAGCGGCCCCCGAAATCAAACCCCAGGTGACGCTTGAGGAATTTGCCAAACTTGATCTCAGGGTCGCGACGGTAATCAGCGCAGAAGCCATCCCCAGAGCCAAAAAACTTCTCAAACTCGAAATCGATCTCGGAGAAAAAAGAACCATCGTTGCCGGTATCGCCGCCGACTATGACCCCGAAAGACTTATCGGCAAGCAAATTATCATCGTCGCAAACCTTAAGCCTGCCAAAATAATGGGAATCCTATCCAACGGAATGCTGCTGGCGGCCGCCGAAGGGGACCGTGTGACGCTGGTTACCGTGGATGGAAAGGTCAAACCGGGAACACCGATAAGCTAGTAAATATCTGTCACCAGAGGTCAAGGCTTTTGAAGCCCCCTCAGGCAGAATTAAAATTCAGGCTCTCTGTGTTAGGCTTTTGGGGTAATGGAGTGGTGGATTAGTGGAAGTTTCTGATTGTGGATTGTTATTTTTGTCACGGAACGATCAAACTGTTATTTTTGGCATGGAGCGCGGAACTCAAAACATGATTTTTTTCCAACACTCCACCAATCCAATACTCCAGAACTCCTTGAACAATTTGTCCAGGCAAAACCAAAGACCTTTGACCTGATCCAGGGAACCAAGTTCCCTATGACGAAAAGTATGAGCAAACTTCCGGATTGTTACGGCATTATTCCAGCTCGTTATGGATCTCGGCGCTTTCCGGGTAAGCCGCTGGCTGAAATTCTCGGCAAGCCCATGTTCTGGCATGTATTTGAGCGGGCCAGACAATGCCCCGGCCTGATTCAGGTGGTCCTGGCCACCGATGACGATCGCATTTTTTCAGCCGCCAAAAAACTGGATGTTCCTGTACTTATGACCCGCAATGATCACGCCAGCGGCACAGACCGCGTGCTGGAAGCCGCCGAATTGCTCGGCATTGGCTCGGATACCGTTGTGGTAAACATACAGGGGGATGAACCCGCTCTTGAACCGATGATGCTGCGTAATCTTCTCCAACCCTTTGCTAATCCTGAGATCCTGGTAACCACCCTGGCTCGGCCGATACCGGCCGCCCGGGCCGCAAATCCTGATGTGGTCAAAGTTGTTTTTACAAAAACCGGCCAAGCGCTATATTTTTCACGATCTGCCATCCCGCATCCGGGCCGGGATCAAAACATCGGGTTTTACGGTCACATCGGCCTGTATGCATTTCGCATGGACACCTTAAAACGATTTGTGGCGTTGCGCCCGAGCCGTCTCGAGAAAACGGAAAAGCTGGAACAATTGCGACTGCTTGAAAACGACATACCGATTAACGTGGTGCTTACCGACTACCAGGGGGTAGGTGTTGATCGACCTGAAGATATTGACCGCGTCAGCCAAATCCTGGGGCATAAAAAAGGATAAAGAAATGAAGTCTATGAAGTCAACGACCATCCCCCGCAAAGTACGGGATGGCTTGAATTTTCGCGCCAAAGGCGGGGAACGGCAAAAGCATATCTGTGCTTTTAACGGTGCACTTGCAACCGGGTGCGCAGCACCCGGTTTGTATGGTAAGAAATCATTTGTTTTAAAGGCCACCCATTATTTTCGCCACTTTTACGGCTGTGCACTTGCTTTTTTGCGGTCTAAGATCTTCTGTGGGAGAGATATGGCCGGGGTTCCGGTTGGTTCGCTGGTTTTTTTTCCACTCCAATCAAACTTTTTCTGCTGCGGACTTGCCGGTATCGTAGCTTTTAAGAAAAAGGGAAAGACTTCGGATGCCATCGATACGGCTGCGTTGGATGCAATGGCCGAAAAAATTTATGCTCACCGTTTTCAAAATTGCATAGAAAACGATTATGGACTTGAAAGTCACTATCTGGGCGGAAGCGATGCCATAGAAGCGTTGCACAAATCGGTGCACACCCTGAAGGGGAAGGAGCCTTTCTATACGCTATTCAGCCGTGAAGATATTCAGCAAAAACTCAATAAGCTTGCCGCCCGGCTGGATAATATCATCGCTTCTGAGGCACAACTGTTGGCCGAAAAAATGGGCCTCCTCGCATCCGAAGAGGTTGATGTACTTTCCAAAAGAATTGAAGACTTAAGAGACATCAACTGGTGCCTTTCTTCTGAAATTGCAGATAATATTGAAAATTTGAAAAATCTGATTCATACGGACGGAGAGCCGCCAGGGGTCGATGCGCTAAATATATATAAAAATATCAACGCGGTGCTCAACAGCATCGACCGTTTGGAAGTCAGAGGACGTGATTCGGCGGGCATCTCACTGCTTTTTATTCTGGACAAGGCGGCGTATGAAAAATTCACAGCAACGCTTGACAATTTAAAACTGCTTGACCGCTTTAAGGAACGTTCGGATGAAAAAGTACTCATCAACAACAGCATCAGTATCCACGAAACCACGGATACAGATGACCAGGCTCTGGTTACCGTCTCTTTTACCTATAAAATAGCCGCTGAAATCGGGCGACTCGGGGACAACATCCGATTCTTGCGCAAGCAGATCCGGCATGACCCGATTTTTAAAGCCATCGTTGCCGTCCCGCACCGCTATCACACGGTTTCATCTCACACGCGCTGGGCATCGGTGGGCGCCATTACCGAGCCAAACTGCCACCCCGTGGACAATCAAATGCTGCCGGAATGCCCCGAAAAAAGCGGTATCATTCATGTCTGCTTAAACGGAGATATCGACAACTATTTAGAATTAAAAGCCGCGCATGAAAAAAACAGCTATTTATTCTACAAAGAGATTACCACCGATACCAAGATCATTCCGATTCAGATCGAAAAATATCTCAACCTAGGTTTTAATGTCGTGGAAGCATTTCGCTTGGCGGTCAATGATTTTGAAGGATCCCATGCCATTTCCATGCATACCGATTTGATGCCCGGTCGGATTTTTCTGGCCCAGAAGGGCAGCGGCCAGTCGATTTTTGTCGGCTTGGCTGACGATCATTACATGCCGACCTCGGAGGTCTATGGCTTTGTGGAAGAGACACCGTTTTATTTGAAATTGGACGGCGAAACCGTAATAGAAGGGAAAAACGGCCCGACCCAGGGTCAGATTTTTATCCTCAGCCAGGAATCCGCAGGTGGACTGGACGGTATCACGGCAATGTACTATGACGGAACACCGATGGATCTTCAAGAAAAGGATATCAAACATACGGCGATCACCCCCAGAGATATCGACCGTCAGGATTTTCCCCACTATTTTCTGAAGGAGATTTCAGAATCTCCGGCTTCAGTGGAAAAGACGCTCCAAAATCGCTGGAAAATAAGGAGCGGCGACCAACAATATATTGTTACCCTGGATGAAACCATCGTCCCGGCATATTTAACAAAGGCCTTGACAGGTAACCGCTGGTCCAAACGACAGATTCGCCGCATCTGTTTTGTCGGCCAGGGCACAGCCGGGGTGGCCGCTCTGGCATGCGCCAATATTCTTGATTATTATCTGGGTGATCCCGGACTTCACATCAGTGCCTTAAAAGCGTCGGAACTGAGCGGTTTTAATCTTGGTGAAGATGATGACCGACGCAGCCTGACCGACACCCTGGTCATTGCCATCAGTCAGTCCGGCACGACGACAGATACCAACCGGACGGTGGACATGGTCAGGGAACGCGGCGCATACACCCTGGCGATTGTCAACCGCAGGGATTCTGATATCACTTTCAAAGTTGACGGGGTCATGTACACCAGCAGCGGCCGCGACATTGAAATGTCCGTCGCTTCAACCAAAGCATTTTACTCTCAGATCATCGCCGGCGCTATTCTCGGACTTTACATCGCCGGTCTGAGAAAACGCAGAAATCAGAGCTTTATCTCAAATGAGATAAAACAACTGCTCGAAATTCCCTCACATATGCGTAAGATTTTGAGCATGCGGGAAAGCATCGAGAAATCCGCCACCAGACTGGCACCTACCAGGACATACTGGGCAGCTGTTGGCAGCGGGCCGAATAAAGCTTCGGCGGATGAGATCCGCATTAAACTCAGTGAGCTTTGCTATAAAACCATATCCTCTGATTTCGTTGAGGATAAAAAGCATATCGATCTATCCTCGGAGCCCCTGATTATTGTCTGCGCCGCAGGAACCCGTGAAACTGTTATTGGGGACATCATCAAGGATACAGCGATATTCAAGGCCCATAAAGCCACGCCGGTGGTGATTGCAAATGAAGGTGACGGCCGGTTTGATCCCTATGCCGAGGATGTCTTTTATGTCCCGGTTGTCCAGGAACATCTCGCGCCGATCTTGAATACCCTTGTGGGACACATCTGGGGATATTACGCAGCCCTGGCAATCAATCAAGGCTCGCAATTTCTCTATGGTTTTCAGGAAGATATCCAAAAAACAGTGGACCGGCATATCGGCAAGGATCTTGATGTTTATGAAGTGGTTCTGGAAAAATCATTCAGGGAAAAAATTGCCCGATTTTACAATGAATTCAGAGCCAAAAAGGCCCAAAATCGCTTTCCGGCCATCATGGGTCTTGAGGCGGCTTCAGATCTGACGCTGCTGCTCAAATATCTTTCCGGCAAGCTGCCGGTATCCGATTTTGAACTCGATTTCGGCCTGAGAGGCACACCACTGAACATGCTGAATCGCCTTTTTAAATGCCTGGCAGAATCAATAAACAGCATGGCCAGACCGGTGGATGCAATCAAACATCAAGCCAAAACAGTGACCGTCGGCACGAGTCGCATCAGCGAAAAGGTTGAAGGCATCCTGTTTGAGGCATTGGCTGCCCATGCGTTCAATGCCTCCCAGTTGACCACCAGCAATATCATTGTTCTGAAAAACTTGCAGGGCATTATTTCAAAAATCAACGGAACCATTTGCTACAAAATTGAAAACTTGAACCTTCTCGGCGAGCCGACTGACGAAACGACCATCCGGGTTGAAAAAAAGGACGGCATCCTGGCATCGATCCCATCCCGGGTGGAAACCGACACGACGCTTAAAGGAACGAAAAAAATCATTGTGATCCAGGGCAACGTCTACATCGGAAAGGGGCGAAAAGATGACCGCAGCATCTGTGTCATTCCCGTCATCTCTTCTTCCCCGGATGCCCCGAACATTATCCGATACCTGCTCTTGTTAAATATTTCCTTTCAAGAAAGTGTGCCCCTGGCCACAAAGATTAAAGCCTTAGGCGGTAAGTACGAGCATATTAAAAACATTGTTCAGGAAAACAGTGTCGCCTGGAAGGATGAACTTCTTGAACTGGTTGCCATAGAGGAATTGTTCGGAAAATCGGCCGAAAAGATCGGTGAATTCATCGTATCTGCGAGATCCAAAGAAAATTTCAAAGCTGTATCTTAAAATGCACTCCCCGATTGCCGCTTGCTTTTGTGCAGAACGTAATTTGCATAATCCGGATCTTGAAGTTAAGCAAATAAGCATTATGATTTATTTATAAATACAAGTTTTCACCTTAATCGAGCGAAAGTCGAGGATGCGTCAGATCCGCGGCGTCAAGGGCGAAGTCATAGTAAGCTATTGCGAGTCCTTGACAACAAAGGAGATGACGTATCATCGGCTTTCCCGTCGGGTAAACAAAATGAAGATTTATTCATATTTTATAACTTATCTATATGCGTAATATCAGAAGTGGATTTGGATTGCCGTTTTTGGTTGAAATGATTACTTTTACCTAATTTTCTTCATTTCGTTTACGCTCAATTGAGGTATTACCGTCAGGTCGCGCAGGGGCACCAATGATACAAACCAAGCCAAAAGAAAAATTGAGAAATTCGTTCTTCGAAAAAGGGCGGCAGTCCCGGTGGGATCGTCGTTCCGGAGAAGATCGGCGCAAAATTTACAGCCTGGACTATTTCATAAAAGGCGGAAAAGAGCGCCGGCATAAAAATGAACGGCGGCATAAAGGGGACCGCCGGTCCGGATGGATACGCATCGATAAATGGTACAGCATATTCAACGACTCAGATTAATAATACCTCAATTGTGCATAAACAAAATGAAGAATGAATCATAACTATTTAGTATCACGAGGTATCCGAAATATTTAAACACCTCACTGTAAACCAATAATAGCAGAATGATAGTTGTCTTATTTATTTCTTCATTTTGTTTACCCTTCGGGAAAGCCGATGATACCCCATAGCCTTCGGCTTGACTCCTGCGGTGTCTGCGTTGCCAAGGG
>CP070652.1:3678890-3785644 GCA_020354645.1 Deltaproteobacteria bacterium | reverse complement strand
ACTCAGACAGCTTTTGATTTTCATCCGCCTCCGGCGGATTTTACGCCCTGCCGCAGCAGGCGTCTTTATCCCAAAATGCTCAATGTCGCTTGCAATCCGCCACAGCCCTCTGGCGGATCAAACCTTGTGCTGGCCCTGCAACAGTGAGCGCGAGCCCCGTAGCTCGCTACGGGATTAGCGAATGAATCTAAAATTGCTAAATTCCTTTCAGGGGAAGATTTCCCGCAGCTTGCTACGGGAAACTCTTCAACTTTGTAACCTGTTTGTGGGACACAACACTCTAGATCTGTGCCCCTTGGGCTTGAGACGCCGACTTCCTATCACTTGTCTCCTTGCCGGTTATAACATTCTGCCTAACACCAATGGAACAACTCGGTTTGCTTGGCTCAGCCGCACGGACCTTTTCCCATTTAAAACCACCGGGGTGATCAGCTTGTGACCAAAAAATTGCCCTCCCCCGGGGTGGTACAACCGTGAGAGCAATCGGAAAATTTTTTTGAGAGTTACTCTAACCAGAGCACAGATTTTACATCCACCGGTTTTTCGATCAGCCCATATTTTAGAGCAAAATCGGCGAACTGCTGCCAGCGCTTGACTTCTAAATTTTGGTGGTGGGCATAATAGGGAAGCGTAAGCTTGAAAGCATCGGATTCGGTTTTACGGTCTGCCTCCGGAACTGCTTTAAAATAACTTTCCAATGCTTGGGCCGGATTTGAGCGGACATAAGCGATCGCACGGCCAATAACCTGACGGAATGCCATCAGGGCGGCTTGATTTTGCTTCGCCGCTTTGGCGCTTGCGACAAATATCAATTCATCGTAATCGGGTATGCCCCACTTTTCCAACTCGAAGTATCCGACCTTGTAACCTTTTTGAGCCATTATTACAGTTTCATAGGTTTTAAACGGCCCCATAATTGCGTCGACCTTGCCGGCGGTCAAAGATTGAACGATGGAAAAGCCGACATTTATGGCGGGATATTGCTCAATATGGTTGAGTTTGGCAAAGGCCTCCAGAAGTACATCCATAAGGCCCGGTACGGTGTACCCAATCTTTTTGCCTTCCAAGTCTTGGGGTGTTTCAATTCCTTTGTCCTTTAAAAACAGCAAGGTTGTCAGGGGATGCTCTATCAAACGCCCGAAAGCAATAATATCGAGCCCTCTGGCTGCGGCGATAATGGTTTGAGGCTGATAGGATATGGCAAAATCCACCTGGCCGGCTGCAGTAAGTTTGAGTGCGTCTGAAGTCTCAGAGGGGCTGAGTATTTTAATTTCCATCCCTTCTTCCGAAAAGAATCCCTGTTGACGGGCGACATAAATAGGTAAATGGTCAACATTCGGAAACCAATCAAGCATCAGGGTAAATCTTTGGGCAGTATGGGTGGTAGAAGCACAAACAATCACCAGAAAAACAGACAAAAAAAGAGGTAAATATTTTTTCGTCATCTTTTCTCCTTTCAAATCATCATGTTCTTTTTTAGGTTGAGGTTCACATTTGTTTCCATGTAATCACTCTTTTCTCCAAAAAACCGACAATTACCCACATCGTCAGGCCCATTGCAGACAGCCAAAGAATGGCAGCAAACACGAGGTCCACTCTGAGTCTGGCATTGGCCTGGATCATCAGATAACCGAGCCCCTGCTGCGCGCCCACCCACTCACCGATCACCGCACCGATCGTCGCCACCGACACGCCGACCTTTAGTCCGGCAAAAAAATGCGGCAGTGCCCATAACCAATATAAAAGGCGCATGGTCTTCCAAAACCCTGCTCCCATCAGCTGAAAAAGAATTCGATATTCGTGATCACAGCTTTTAAATCCTTCCAGCAGGTTTACGGTAATCGGAAAAAAGATAATAACGGCAGCCATTAAAACCTTGCTGGCAATGCCGTACCCCAGCCACACCACCAGCAGCGGTGCGATAGCAAAAACCGGAACCGCTTGGGAGGCGACCAGAAACGGTGCAATTGCATTTTCCACCGAAGGATGGGCAAACATGGCTATTGAAAGCGGTACGGCCACCACGAGTGAAATCAAAATTCCGATCAGCACCTCCAATGCCGTGATCCCCGCGTGGGGCAGCAGGATGGTTGCCTGTGAAACCGCTACCGTTAGGATACGAGAAGGCGTCGGCAGAATGAAATCAGGGATTTCCAAAGCCCTGCAGGCCAACTCCCAGCAAGAAAGGATAAGAAAAACACCACCAAGCGTAATTAACCGGGGCCACCTCATCTGCTTAGCTCCTGCTGCAAACGATTTAAAACATATTCTTTGATCTCGATTAAGTGACGGTCACTGAGTCGGCGGGGTTTTGATCCACTCAAATCAAATCGCTCTATGATACGCATGGGCAAACGGCTCAGCACCAAAACCTCGTCTGCCAGTAGAAGCGCTTCTTCGATGTCATGGGTAATCATCAAAATGCTCTTGTTGAATTCACTTTGAAGCAGAAGAAGCAATGACTGCAGACTAGTCCTTGTAATCGCATCAAGCGCGGAAAGCGGTTCGTCGAGCAAGGTCAGTTCATGTTCAAACATCAACGTGCGAACCAAAGCACAGCGCTGACGCATTCCACCAGAGATTTCGCCGGGGAGATAATTTTCAAAACCATCCAATCCGAGCCGTCTGAACAAACCCAGGGCCTTGGTTTTGGACTTGGCCATATCTTCTCCGGCAATCTTTGCGGGCAGCAGGGCATTGTCAAGCATCGAAAACCATGGCAGCAGCAGGTCATTTTGCTGCATGTATGCAGATTTTTTGCCCAGGTGCGGCAATCTTTCTCCAAGCCAGTAGATATTCCCGCTTTCTTTGGTCACAACGCCGGTGAGCACATTGAACAGAGTGCTTTTACCGCAACCCGACGGGCCGACTAAAATAGTGAAGCCTTTACGGGGAACGCTCAGGTCGAAATTTTCCAGAACAGAAAGATCACCGAAGCGTTTACTGACGCCTGAAATTCTCAACATGAGGGGATTCCTTCGAAACGAAGTTTTGCCGGAAAAAGGGAGGAGTGTAATTTAAGCAGCATCAACTTCCCTACGCCGGCATTATCCGGATCAGGTTCCAGGGGTCGAGACATCAAGCCTCCTCTCAGCCGATTTGTTTCGGCTCCCCCAGCAATTATGATATTAATTGCTACCATTTCATTCCAAGATTGTCAATCATGATTACCTTTGATACCTTAGAATGCAAAAGTTTATAAATAAGGATCATGTCCGAATTAGTTGTAGTTGTTTAAAGCAGAATAAGCTGTTATCTCCAATTGGGCAGGTGTGATCCCAGAGGATACAAGGGATCAAGGATTCAAGGGTTCGAGTGAAATGCTAAAGAATTACACAGATTTGATAGTCTGGCAAAAGTCATACGAACTCTGTTAAGAAATATATGGAATAACAGCAAAATTTGCAAAGGAAGAATTATACGGTCTAACTTCACAGACAAGAAGATCTGTTGTGTCTATTGCGTCTAATATCGCAGAAGGATATGGAAGAAAGACAATATTAGGATGCGATACATATCTTATGGTTCTGTTTGCGAACTGGAAACGCAGATACTATTAGCAGGGGATTTAGGTTTAATTGAAAAAGGGGTATTGGGTAGACTAAAAAAAGACATCGCAGAAATCGGAAGAATGTTAAAGGCGCTGATAAAGTCTTTAGAATACAAACCCTTGAATCCTCGACCCCTGGAATCCTTGGACCCTCTTCTCCAACTAATGTGGAGAAAAATCCCAAATTTTTACACTGCCGAATGCATCGGAGCTTTTAAATAATATGCGTGACTTGTCGATCTCATTCATGCAACAAAAAGACATTTCGAGTGCGGCCCGCGCACTCAGTGTGGCGATGTTCAGGGTCCCCTTGCACATTGCGGTATTTCAAGGCCAAGGCGATAAGACCCGTCGAGAGTTGGAACAGTTGTTTGACAAGCTTTTACATGATCTACCTGGAATTGTATTTTTGGCAAAGGCCGATCGGCGAATCGTCGGGGTGCTCCGAATGAAATCATGCCATGGGCATCAGAAGTCGCCCAAAGAAACCTATCAAGAAGGACTCAAGGACATGGCTTCGCGGGTTTCATACTGGCAAAGTGTTTGGGCTATGCACGATCCGACAGAGCCGCACTGGCATCTGGGACCTGTCGGGGTCTTACCGACACATCAGGGATCCGGCATTGGGACGGCGCTGCTGCACCGATTTTGCCAAGAGGTAGATGCTTGCAAAGCAGCCGCATATTTGGAAACCGACCAGCTTCTGAGCGTTCGCTTCTACAAGAAATTTGACTTCAAAGTGGTTGATGAGGTCGACATATTTAACGTCAAAAACTTTTTTATGTGGCGAACGCCAAGATTGCAGTAACCCATACTTATAACGCTGATGTTTACGGCAGGTAAACACGATCAGGCCCAATAAATGCTGATCATCGCGATACACCGGTGATCCGAGTCGCTGAGAGCCAAGGGGATATCTCGTTGTCACTCATATTATGAAGTTTTCAGTTATCATACCGGCCCATAATGAAGAAGGATTTATCGAAAGGTGTCTCGAATCCATCGAGGCTGCGGCCAAACATATCGCAGAGGACGTTGAAATTATAGTTTCACTTAACCGTTGCACCGATGATACTGAAGATATTGCCAGAAATCATAATGCAATTATCGTGAAGGAAGACAACAAGAATCTTGCAAAAATTAGAAATGCTGCTGCCCGTTCTGCCAGCGGAGACACCATTGTTACTATTGATGCGGACAGTCAGATGACGGCAACCATGTTGGCAGAGATCGAAAAAAATCTCTCAACCGGAAAATATATTGGCGGTGGCGTTATTATCCGACCTGAAAGAATGTCTCTGGGGATCTTGATGTCGGTTTTAACCGTAGTTCCTGTTCTTTTGATTCATCGGGTCTCGGGAGGGCTGTTCTGGTGTTACCGCAGAGACTTTGAAGCCATTGGCGGATTTAATGAATCACTGGTGAGCGCTGAAGACATTGATTTTGCCAAGCGATTGAAATCATACGGCAAGAAGCTGGGGAAACGTTTTAAAACCATAACAAAGGCCCAAATCATCACTTCCTGCCGCAAATTCGATACGTTCGGAGACTGGTGCCTGTTTAAGAACCCCCGTTTAGTATGGAAAATTCTCCGAGGGCATGATCAAAAGGCCGCCGATGATTTCTATTATGAAGTCGATCGGACAAAATCAAATAAGTCTCCCCTGTAAACGCTTCAGCGGACGAGGGTTTAGTGACGCTGAACGTGATTGTTGCGCTCGCTCTTATGGGTTTCACTTCGAAATTTTCAATGACTGACAGGACATGCAAACAAATGAATGTTTCTAACTTTTTCACCGTACTTTTAAAATGGACGGCCTATTGGGTGATCTTCTTTTTCCTGCCGGTATCGTGCGCGGAAAAGGACGATGTCGCTGTAATCCGACAGTTAGTCGAGGAAGGGGCCAAACTTGCCGAAAAACAGGATATCAATGGGCTTATGAAGCTGACCACGGAAGATTTCCTGGCACTGCCCGGCAAGCATGACAACCGTGAAGTAAAAACAATAATCTGGTTGGCGTTCAAACATTATCGCAAGTTCAGAATTCTGTTCCCGGAACCGTCAATCAATCTTGCAGCCGACAGCCAAACCGCTTTTGCCAGTGTTAAATTTTTGATTGTTAAAAAAGATCAATCCTTACCCAACCTTAACGAACTTTGGAAAAATCCCAAGCGTTGGCTTGAGATGGTGGGTGAGAATGCAGATTTATATCAACTTAAACTCGAGTGGTTGAAGAAGGATAAAGACTGGTTGGTCAGGCAAGCCCGCCTGGAGTCCTTTAGGGGCCTGGGATTCAGTGAATAAGTCTAATGTTTTTTTAGGTTTAGTCCTGGTACCAAATGAAACTGAAATGGTCGGCGACTGAAAAGATAAGAACATACTAAGTTTGACCGCGTAATCGATCGGTCAACCAAATCAGTAAAAATACCAGCAACAGTTAAAGAGAGGAAATATGAATGACAAACCCATTGGCGCCGGTAAAAGTAGTTACGATTTAATTGACTCGGCCCTGTTTTTCAAAATGCTTCAGCTTGATCGCAAGTTGATTTTTCTCGATGTTGCTTGTGGTCCCGGCAATTATTGCTTGGCAGCCGCTGATGTACTTAAAGAAAATAGCATCATATGTGCCATAGATTTATGGCCGGAGGGAATAACATCACTGGTAACAAAAATTTCTGAAAAAAAGATAAAGAATATTTGGGCCACTGTTGGAGACGTCAGCAAGCGAATTCCAGTAAATGACAGTAGCGTTGACATCTGTTTGATGGCAACAGTTCTGCACGACCTGGTAGAGGTAAACACCGAACAAGGGGCCCTTAAAGAAATAGCGAGAGTTTTGAAGCCCGCAGGAATGGTGGCAATCGTTGAATTTAAAAAGATCGAAGGCCCACCAGGTCCGCCGATCGACATCCGATTGTCTGCTGAGGAAGTTGAACGAATTGTCAGACCTTACAGTTTGGTCAAAGAATATGTCGTAGATATCGGACCGTATAATTATTTGGCCGGATTTACCTTAAGGTAGCGAGTTCCCCTAATCGCCTGCGGTCTTAAGTCGGAGCTTGCAGGGAAGCGAACCGGTCAATAAGAAGGTGTTAATGACTGCCCTACAATCCTGATTGGCGAGGACAAAATGCTTTTAAAAGGCTATACCAAAGAAATCTTCCGATCGAAATGCGATTCCAGGGTCCAAACCTTGCAATGTTTCGCCCACTTGGATGATGATATCAGCGACGTTCTGCCCTATTTAAACACCGTTCTTGGAGGATTTACGTATATTAAGGAACCACCGGCTGTGACTTTTAAAGCCCATGGAAAGCTGACTACCGTTTACGCCAACAAAATTGCCGTCAACGCCATTAAGGATGAAACCGAAGCCGCCAAGATCTTGGAATGGTTGAAACGGGAAATTAATGACGCCCGGGAAAATCGACACGCCATAAAACCCAGCTTCAAGAGCGTATCTGGACCAACAGTTTTTGAAATATTCAAACTATTGCCAAAAACCAACTGCCGTGAATGCGGCTTGCAGACGTGTTTGGTCTTTGCAACCCGTGTGGCCGAAGGCGCTTACGGCGCCGAGGATTGTCCGCTGCTTGCTGCAGAAAACAGGGAAAGACTCAGGGAATACCTGGACCGGTTTGATGAGGCCAAAAGCTACCGCGGTTAACCGCATATGTGGCAATCTGATAAGCATTGCTCATAGTCACTATCGCGTTTTTCGGCATTCCCCTTATTGTCGGGATTACCCCAGAACTCGAAAATACAATTGCTGATACAGCCTTGCTCTTTTCTCGAAATTCTATGTCCTTCCATATCACTATCCTCCTCATTAAGGTTGATTATCGGGTTTAATGAATTATAAATTAAGGATAATCATTCTTAGCAGCAACAAAATAACATAACCTTGGTGAAAGCCCTCGCATGAGATGACCGATGATAACCGCGGAAGAGAAAAAATATATTTTATCCTGTGCCTATGTACCCGAGCATAGCGTGGGTCTGATCACGCTGGTTTCCGGTGGAGAACCGTTTCTCATCGACGGTTATTTTTGTTGCCGCAAAGACGACTGGCTGATCGTTGTAGGATATCCTTTGGAAGGCAAATTTTCCTCGAATGAATTTGAAAACTTCTTTGAAAAAATCAAAAAACGATTCCGCCCCAAGCATATCTCTCTGATGACCCCAGAACTGCCGCTTTCAATTACCGGCACCTGCCGAGAAAAACAAAGCGACTATTTTTATACCCTGAATATCCAGCGTTTTGCCCTTGAGGGCGCCCTCAAACGCGCTGTCAACAAAGCCCGTGAAATTTTATCCGTGGAAAGATCGGTCGAAATCGGCCAAGCCCATAACGACCTGGCGCAGGAATTTATTAAAAGGGCCAATCCGCCGCCACGGGTCAGAGAACTTTTCGCCAAAATACCGGATTATGTGAACGCTTCAACACAATCGGTCGCCATAAACGCCTGGGATGAAAAGCATAATTTGGCCGCCTACTACGTTGTTGATCTTGCAGCCAAAAATTTTTCCACCTACGTGATTGGCTGCCATTCGAAAACCCATTACACACCGGGGGCATCCGATCTTTTGTGCTACGAAATGATAAATATGAGCAAAGAGAGAGGCAAAGAGTACATCCACTTAGGATTGGGAGTAAACGAGGGTATCCGGCGATTTAAGAAAAAATGGGGTGGGCGTGCAACTTTAAAATATGAAATGTGTGATCTGGACTTAAAAAAGCCTTCATTACTTGAAACCATATTTGCCCTGCGATAATTTATATATGATTAATTCAATTCTGCATATATGGTACAGAGATTTGTAAACATCTTCGCATTAAAGGCTGACCGTATGTTTTTTATCAAATCAAAAGAAAAACAACTCAAAATGATCTGGGAGGTGCAAAAAAACGATAAAAAGTCGTACCTCATTGGAACGGCACACTATTTCCCTTATAGTTTTAGAAGCTCTCTTCTTCGTTTAATAAAAAACGCGGGTACCGTAATATTTGAAGGCCCACTTGATCAAGAAAACATGGCTAAGGTTCAGGCGGCAGGGAAAACTGGACAAAACAATGCCCCCCTCTTTGAAGAATTGGATCAACAAACCATTGCTGATATCTCTCAGGCGCTTTATCCCGGCTGCCGGAGACGTAATCCTTATTTTCTTTATAACTTCAGGACCTGTGAAGTAGAAAACCCCGCCTACGAGATGATAAGAGGAATGAAGTTTTGGCTGGCTTTTTTCACAATCTGGTTTTATTTCCTGGAAAAAAACGGTTGGAAATACTCCGTCGATTTAGAAGCTTACAAGCTGGCCAGGGAGTTAGGAAAAAAAATTGTCTTTCTAGAAACAATCGATGAGCAAATTGAAGTTCTGGAAAGCCTGTCACGTGAGAGAATCATTAATTTTCTGAAACAGGTAAATCACTGGAGCAGTTATGTAAAAAACTATGTTAAAACCTATCTGGCAGGAGATTTGGAAAACTTGAAGTTCATTGCCCGGGGATTCCCCAACCGCACGCCTGCGGTCATCGACCGGCGCGACCAGATCTTTTACGAAAGAATGGTCGCTTACCTGGAAGACGGCGGCGTCGTTGCCTGTGTCGGGGCACCTCACATACGGGGAATCAGCGAATTACTTCTTTCGGATGGATATCAAATCCGAATGTCAAGTAAATGAAGATTCTAAAAAGAAATTTTTTTGAACGGGATACACTACTTGTTGCCCGGGAGTTATTGGGCAACAAATTGGTCCGCAGATACAAAGGCCGCCGAATCAGCGGCATTGTAATCGAAACCGAAGCATACCTTGGCACCGATGACAGCGCCAGCCATCCCTTTAAAGGCAAAACCCGACGTAATCAGGTAATGTTCGGTCCGGCCGGCATCGCTTATGTATATTTTGTATACGGCATGCATTACCTGTTTAATGTAGTGACAGAAGAAACGAACAATCCATGTGCGGTTCTCTTGAGGGCCGTTATGCCATTACAGGGCCAACATCATATGGAACGACTCCGGGGAAAACGGGGAAAAGAACTCACCAACGGCCCGGCAAAACTCTGCCAAGCAATGGCAATTGATGTTTCACTCAATGGTTGGGATTTAACACGCGGCGAAAAGCTGTGGTTCGAAAACGTTAAAACCGTACCCGAAAATTTTATCTGCACGGGTCCCAGAATCGGGATCGATTATGCCGCAAAAAAGGATAGAGAAGCACACCGGCGATTTTGGGTTCAAAAAGAATTCATAGCCCATATGAGGGAAGACTCACCATATGAAATTTATTAAACTGCAACGCATCAAACCCGATTTCGGACAGGAACTTACGGTAATATTATTATTAATACAGGATATCCAAAATGCACATTTATACACTTGAAAGCTGGAAACACAACCACCGGTTCAATATCGGCGACCGGCATGGAGAACGCAAAACCAAACAGGTGATCCTGTTAACCCTGACAATGATGATCGTGGAAATCGCCGCAGGTATGTTGTTCGGATCGATGGCGTTGCTTGCAGATGGCTGGCACATGGGCACCCATGCGGCTGCCCTCGGTATAACCGCTATTGCCTACCACTATGCCCGTCGTCATGCTGATAATCCAAAATACGCCTTTGGCACCGGAAAAGTCGGTGTACTGGGGGGGTTCACCAGTGCGATTGTATTAGCGGTCGCGGCACTGCTGATGGCAGTGGAGTCGGTTGAAAGGCTGCTTTTACCCCAGCCCATCAGATTCGATGAAGCGATTGTTGTGGCCGTCACCGGCTTAGTCGTAAATTTAGTCAGCGCATATATTTTGCAGGATAGACACCACCGCCACGATCACGGCGCGGGTCACCACCATGAGCGTGATTATAATTTAAAAGCGGCCTATCTGCATGTACTGGCGGATGCACTGACCAGCCTATTAGCCATTATCGCTTTGATAACCGGCAAGACATTTGGATGGATTTGGATGGACCCGCTGATGGGGATTGTGGGCGCAGCAGTGATTATGCGATGGTCATACGGCCTATTGCGGGGCACCAGCAAAATTCTGCTCGATAGAGATGTGAGTATGGAAACAGTCTCTGCCATTTATTCAACCATTGAATCGGATTCAGATAACCGGGTTGCAGACCTGCACATCTGGCGCATCGCATCGAACCAATTGGCGGCGATCATTTCAATTGTGACCCATTATCCAAAACCGCCGGATCATTATAAAAGACTGTTATCTACTTTTAAAGAACTTGCCCATATAACAATCGAAGTCAACCTGTGTGAGAGCGAACCATGCGTGCTGCCATAAGATTTTATGCTGCCGTCGGGTGGAAGCTGGAATGCGGCTACGGTCATGTTGGAGTTTCATAAATCATTTTATAAGGTTTTTTATTCTTTTTGCTAATTTATAAAGGAAGGAAGTTTTCCCCTGAAGTGCGGGGCCACCCGGCAAGAGAATGATCATTTTCAGATAGCTTTGCTTGAGTCTACTTCAAAAGGCGGGGCTACAGGGAAGCACACCAATAAACACCATGAGTGGTCTTTGCTCACCATGGGATTGCCTGGCCATCTGGGCGGCAGGCTTCACAGCCCTGAATTTGTTAATCCTGCAAATCCAATTCAACAAGATCCGATATGTTGATATCCAGCATCTTGGCACTGGCTAATATACGAGCAGTATTTCGGTCCAGCGCCGGAAAGTTACTGCTCATGCTCTTGAGTGTTTCAGCGGCCTGTTTTATGGTCTGAATATAAAAATAAATCGCTTTTAGATTGATCTGCGGGTCCATGTTTATCCTTTTTCAGGAGATTTGTTTTTCTTCCTCAGATCTTTAAACCGTCTGGCCTTGACCTCATACCGCGGCAGCCTCCCATAATCATAAAATTCCAGCCGGTACGCCAGATTGGTTTTTAGCCGCAACTGATCCTTGAGTTCAGTTTCGATAGTTTTGGCCTTTACTTCAGCTCCCGGCATCAGCTCAACCTTAAGCTTGATCCGGTCCGCATCTCCCAGTTTGTCCACCACCACTTCATATTCGTTCCCCAAACCGTCAATCCCCCGCACCACCTCTTCAATGGCCGCTGGGGCTAACAGCACGCCTTTGACTTTGGTTATATCATCAGATCTACCAAGAACACCCCCCTTGATAAGGCGAAATGTGCGTCCGCAAGAGCATGGGGTCGCATCCCATTCAATAACATCTTTGGAGTCAAACCGTATGCAGGGCTGAGCCTGGCGATCCAGAGCGGTGATGATCATCTTACCTCTGCGTCCCGGTTCTTCGATAATTTCCCCGGTTTGCATATCCTCGATCTCAACCAGGAAAAAGGCTTCGTTCACATGTATCCCCCCGGGTTGATCCTGGCACTCATATGACCAGGCACCGATTTCAGTAGCACCGGCATGATCGTATACCCTGGCTCCCCAGGCATTTTCCATCCGTTTCTTGGTGCTGGGGATACTGGCACCCGGCTCACCGGCGCAGGTTATCTTATTGATACTCAGCTCAGATGGCTCCAGACCCATTTTGCTACGGGACGTATCGGCCATTGCGAGGATGTAAGTGGGGGTGGCCATCATCGCAGTGGCCTGCAATTCTTGTATCTTCAGAATCCGGGCTTGGGTATCGAGCACACCGCCGGGGATCACCTCGCAACCCATCTTCTCGGCAGCATAATGGCCAGCCCAGAAGGCTACAAACACGTTGTAACCGAATGGAATAAACACACGATCCTTTGGTCGGTATCCCTGGGCCCAAAGAATGTAAGACCAGGATTCCGCCCACCATTCCCAATCCTGCCAGGTATCCGGTTGATAAACCGGCTGGCCAGTGGTGCCGCTGGTCTGGTGAAATACCGTCACGTCTTCAAGAGGAACGCACAGGGCATCACCATAGGGAAAGGGGGCCTTGCACTGGACCCCGCGCATCATGGCCTTTTCAACTTTGGGAACCCGCCGGATATCCTCAAAAGAATGAATATCTTCGGGAGTAAATCCTGCTTTCTGATAAAGATTTCTGTGAAATTTGGAGTGATCATAGGCCCATTGAAGTATCCGCCTGAATTTTTGCAGTTGGAGATTCCGGAGCCGGTCCCGGGAAAGCGTTTCCAAGATGGGATTCCAATATTTTTGATCAGCGGTCATAAAATATTCCCTAATACAAAGGATTCGGTAAATGTAGAACAATATGGTGTAAGGCCATCATTATAATGAGCCAGCAATTACCGTAATCAGAAAAGTTATGATGCCTTTAAAAATAGATTCTTTGAATAATATTTTGTTACCCAAACCGCAAAAAAACACAAGTGATAATTATTCGGATTGGTATAGATACTGAGAATATTGCAGGGCAGAAATTATATAAATTCCGGCTATTGAAAAAAGATGCAAAATAGCATATGATATTAGTTGTTTAGAAGAAAGTTTCCTTTAACGGTCCACCTGTTTTCATCAATGGGTTTGTGTTGATACTTATTTTAGTTCTGATGGGAGCGAGTTTGCATGCTTAACTCCGGCCATAACCTCAATAACTCCAGTATAAGATCGCAGTTAATCTCGCTGATCGATATCATGTCTGAACCCATGCAGGTTAAACTTCTCAAGTTTCTTGAAAAAAAAATTAAGCGGCTCCGAGCCGGAACTAAAAAATTAGAGAGAAGGGGAGATTTGAGACGACAGTGTCTAGTTCCTGTGGATTACCTCGTGCAGGGTCAAATTTTCAACAGCTACATACTCGACATTAGCGCCTACGGTGTTTTCATCGAAACCGATGAAAAGTTTGCGTCCGGACTTGATATAAGGATGACCTTTTCGCTGCCCGAACAAGAGGAACCCTTCAATTTCAGCGGTCAGATTGTCTGGAGCGGTGCGCAAGGGTTTGGCGTAAAATTCAATTATATATCAAAACAGCAAATGGCTATTGTCAAAACATTTGCGGAACAGGCCCAACGAATTTATGAGATAATCAGCTAAATTCACCGCCCCATCTTTCCCAAATCTTGCTCTTATCTGTCTGACACTATTTTTTCACCATAAATATAGCCGATATATCTATTCCGGTATTTATTGAAAAGGCGCATTATAGGGGGCCACTGATCATTTGTCTAAATGTCACTTTTTTGCTAAGCATTAGGCAAATCCGCGCAAGACTTTTTTCAAATTGGATCTCCGAATATTGTGCAAGAAACAAGCGTAAGCAGGTTACGGGAATTGCACGCTGATTTCGCTAATAAGTATAGCATAAATTATGAGCCCCAAACAATCCGCCCCCGACAGTTACTCCCTTGATCCCGAGGTATGGGTAGACCAACATGGCGACTACCTTTACCGTTTTGCGCTTGCCAGGATGAAGGATCCCTCTGTCGCACAAGATCTCGTTCAGGAAACCTTTCTGGCTGCTTTTGGGGCCCGCAAAAATTTTGAAAGCCGGTCTGCCGTGAGGACATGGTTGACCGCCATTTTAAAGCACAAGATCGTCGATTATTTTCGTAAATATAGCAAAGAACAAACTACGGAAAATATCGATACGGTAGGAGACGCAATCGATTCTCTTTTTGATGATAACGGTCAATGGCTGATTAAGCCCGGCAAATGGAACGTCAATCCCATGAAAATCTATGAACAATGGGAATTTTTGGGTGTGATCTACAAGTGTTTGGCAAAACTCCCCGCGCGTCTGGCAAAGGTTTTTATGTTACGTGAGATGGAAGAATTGAGTACAGAAGAAATTTGTAAGACTTTGGGTATCACTGCGACGAATAGTTGGGTAATGCTTTACAGGGCTCGCATGAATTTAAGACGTTGCCTTGAGATTGAGTGGTTCAACTCAAATGGATATAAGAATTCATGATGAATCATTGGATGTTCAATTGCAAAGAAGTCACACGCGTTGTATCTGAGTCAATGGATCGGACACTGCCGATTCACCAGCGGATCTTCATCCGCATACACCTTCTGATGTGCAAATACTGCTCCCGGTTTAGAAGCCAGTTGCTGCTCATCAGAAACCTCATCCGCTCCGAAAAAATGCGGGCCGGCGATTCAGATGATACAATTGTACTTCCACCCGATGCCTGCGGGCGTATTAAACGATCCCTGCAAAAATCATCGGAAAACTTGAAAGAATAAAAAATCCGGGAAACAGGCACCCACCCCAATATCAAGGTCAGATTTGGATCACTTTGCGGTGAAGAAGTTATCGGGAAACCAGACCTTTTTCCAATACGAAGGAAGTTAAGGCCGCGGCATTATGGAGGTCCAGTTTTTTCATGAGGTTGGCGCGATGTTTTTCTACGGTTTTTAGGCTGATAAACAAATATTCGACGATTTCTATGTTTTTGTGCCCCTCGGCAGTAAGTTTTAAGATTTGTCGTTGGCGCTGGGAGAGTGAATCCCAGGCTGAGGTGGTTTTTTGGCTTTTTTTGCCATCCAAATATCCCTCAATCACTTTTACGGAGACACCGGGCCTGAAATAGGGTTTATCCGCCAAAACAGTCCGAATGGCCAGAACCAACTCGCCTTGAGTAGCATCTTTCAACACATAGCCATAGGCACCGGCTTTCAGGGCGGCATGAATATATTCTTCCGCCTTGTGAACGGTTAATGCAATTATCTTGGTCTCAGGATATCTTTTTTTAACATCTCTAATTGCCACCACACCGTTCATTCTCGGCATGGACAAGTCTATCAGCAGCAGATCTGGAACATATTTCTCTACCCTGCAGATAGCTTCCAACCCGTCGTCGGCTTCTTTCACAACTTCGAAATCCACCTCAAAAGAAAGCAAGGCTCTTAATCCTTTTCTGAGAATTGTATGATCTTCGGCAATGACGATGCTATGTTTTTTTGCCGAAGCTGATAAAATACCCGTCCCGCATATTTTATGATGCCAAACATCCGGTGTTAAGTAGCTAAACGGTTGGGATAATTTTTTAGGCGACCAGATGCCGAATGTACCGGCTTGTCATACAGGAAAGTAGCCTTATGTTGTAGAAAAACAAAAGCAATATTACATTGGACGACAAAAATTACGGAAAGGCGGCTCAAAAATAATATTGATAAAATCCATCTTAAGAGATACCCATTGATATCGGTTTAACATAGAACAAAAAAAATGAAAAAAATTTATAAAATAACACTGTCCGGCTTTGCCGGTATTCTGCTGTCCATTTCAGCATTGAGTTTTAACCTCTGGGGACAGGAGAAACCAAATGAGCTGCCGCCGGCAATAGTTTCGGTGTCACCGGTGAGCACCGGACTGGTCGCACCCCATAGTGAATTTATCGGAACGATTTTTTATCAGGAGGTGTCCGATGTGGCCTCTGAGGTCAACGGTCTGGTGGAAACGGTGCTATTTGAGGAAGGTCAGCGGATCAGCCACAGGCAAACCCTGGTCAAGCTGAGTTCTGATATCCTGGAGAAAAAGATTCGGGCAACCACAGCAACGCATGAGCAGGTCTTGGCCGAACTTCAGGAAGCCAGGATCGATCTTCATAGAAAAGAAAAACTCTTCAAAAATCAATCGATTTCCGAGCAAGCCTATGACGAAAACCGCTTCCAGGTAATGCGCCTTGAAAAGCACTCGGAATCACTGAAAGCAGAAGTAGACCAGCTGGATTTGGAGCTGAAAAAATCCGTTATTCGGGCACCTTTCAACGGCGTGATCATTAAAAGGCATGTGGATAGGGGCGAGTGGCTTTCCAGGGGCGATCCGGTCGCGATGATTGCAAAGGATGATGTGGTTGATATTATTGTAGACCTGCCGGAAAGACTCATCGGGCAGGTAAGGCAAGGTATAACGGTGAAGGTAACGGCAGGGGGAAAAGAGTTGAGCGGCGAAATCATAGCCATTGTACCCAAAGGCGATATCGCAACGCGAACCGTTCCGGTAAAAATAAGAATGCCGAATACCGTATCGCTTATTGAGGGCATGACAGCCAAGGTAAATCTACCCACGGCTGAAAAGCAAACATCTTTGATTGTCCCGCGGGATGCCGTCATTAACCTGTTTGGTCGCACAGTGGTGTTTGCGGTTATCGATTCAAAAGCGCGCATGATACCTGTCAACGTAATTGGCTACGAGGGTCTCACAACCGGTGTGGTGGCCCAGGATCTTAAGGATGGCATGATGGTGGTCGTTAAGGGGAATGAAAGATTGCGGGATGGACAGGCGGTATTGTCGGAAAAACAAGGATGATGAATGGATATTGTTAGATTCTCTATCGAAAGACCGGTTACCATAATCGTGGGGATTATTCTGGTGTTACTTTTCGGGCTGATCGGCTTGCTGAGTATGCCGTATCAGCTAAGCCCTACGGTTATCGAGCCGGATATCACCGTAACAACAAGCTGGCCTGGGGCCACGCCATATGAGGTGGAACGTGAAATTATCGAGGAACAGGAAGAAGTACTCAAAGGGATCCCGGGCCTCAAAGAAATGGAAAGCTCTTCCTTCAACTCTCAGGGCAGTATTACGCTTAAATTCAATATCGGTACGGATGTGGATGACGCTCTGCTGAGGGTATCCAACAAATTGAATGAAGTTCCCACCTATCCTGAAAATGTTGAAAGGCCCGTGATTACCGCCACCGTCGCTGCGACTTCACCAGTCATATGGATGGTACTCAAAGCCCGAGACCATAATCCAAATTCTCCATACACCTACCGCACCTTTTTTGAAGACAATATCAGACAATACCTTGAGCGCATAGAAGGTGTTGCCGACCTATTTATCGGGGGCGGCACTGAGAAAGAGATGCATATCGTCGTTCGGCCCGAAACTTTAGCTGCTTACGGATTAACCATAACCGATCTTATTTCCATTTTGCGAGCCGAAAATATTAATGTTGCCGCCGGCACAATGGGGGTGGGACGGCGGAACTATCGAATTCGAGCGGTGGCTGAATTTAAATCTCCGGCTGACATCGAAGGAATTGTTGTCCATTCCACCGGACAGCGGCGGATTACCGTAGCAGATATTGCCCAGGTTAGATACGGATATGATACGTTAACAACGGCCACGCTTCATGTCGGAAAGGAGGGGATTGCTATCGGGGTCAAACCGTAGCCCGGCGCAAATATACTCGAACTCACCGATCGTGTAGAATCCGTGGTCAACCGATTGAATAGTGACAAACTTAAAGACGAAGGAATTTTTCTCGATTGGGCCTACGATCAACGTCCTTACATTAGAGGCGCCATATCACTTGTGCAGCGCAATATATTTATCGGCGGTACTATGGCGGCGATTGTGCTATTTATTTTTTTGGGAAGTTTGTCATCCACCGTCGTGGTGATCACCGCCATCCCGATTAGCATAGTCGGAACGTTTATTTTCATGAGTAGCCTGGGAAGAAACCTTAATGTCGTCAGCCTTGCCGGTATTGCTTTTGCCGTTGGGATGCTCATCGACAGCGCCATCGTAGTGCTTGAAAATATCGACCGCCACCGGAAAATGGGGAAATCCGCTTATAAAGCTGCTTATGACGGTGCCAATGAGGTATGGGGAGCGATCCTGGCTTCGGCCCTGACAACCGTAGCGGTTTTTTTACCGGTGGTCTTCATGAAGGAAGAGGCGGGCCAGCTATTCAGGGACATTGCAATTGCCGTAACCTCAGCGGTCTTATTGAGCTTTTTTGTCTCCGTCTCTGTAATCCCGATGCTTTCAAGGTATCTCTTTTCTGTAGGGAAACGAAACCGGGCAGATCGACGAACCAAAAATCCGCTGGCCGGAATGGGTGTTCGGATTGTTGAAGTTATGTTGAAGGTCGTATCAGCGGTAACCAAAAACTGGAAGACACGAACGGCGGTCATAATTTCGTTAAGTGCTCTTGCAATTGGCTCAACCGTAATGTTGTTCCCCAAGATGGAATATTTACCACAAGGCAACCGAAACCTGATCATTAATCTGCTGATTCCACCGCCTGGTTTCTCCTTTGGAGAGAGAAAAAACATCGGTGAACAAATTTACAAAATGAATAAACCTTACTTTGGCAAGGATAATGGGGATTACCCGGGTATCAAGAGTATGTTCTACGTCGGTGCAGAACAGATCATGCTTTTCGGGGCCACCAGTCTGCATGAGCAGCGGGCCGGCGAGCTTATACCGTTATTCAGGAAGACCATTTATGCCATCCCCGGCATGTACGGCATCAGCATTCAGGCCGGGATATTCCAAACACGACTGGGTCGGGGCAGAACCGTGGAGGTGGACATCAGCGGCAATGATTTGAATCGAACCGTTCAGGTAGCCGGCACCCTGTTCGAAGCGATTCAAAAAGAGATACCCGGGGCCCAAATCAGACCGGTACCCTCACTGGAGTTGCTCTTTCCGGAGGTTCGGTTAATCCCCGTGAGAGACCGCCTGAAAGCTTCTGGAATGACGGCTTGGGACTTTGGGCTTGCCGTCGATGTTCTCATGGACGGCAGAAAGATCGGTGATTTTAAACCGGAAGGACAGAAAAAAATTGACCTGATTCTCCGGGCTTCGGAAGAAGATATTCCAACTCCGGAAGAACTCTACGAGTCGTTGGTAGCAATGCCCGGTGGAAAAATCGTGCCGGTATCTTCACTGGCAACACTACAACGCACCACCGGTATCACGGAAATCCGACACCTCGAAAGGCAGCGCACCATTACGTTACAGGTCACGCCGCCGTTTACCGTACCCCTGCAGGAGGCTATGGAAATCATTGAAAACAAAGTGGTCAGGCCGATGGCCAAACAGGGTCTACTCGATGGAACCGAAGTAGGACAAAGCGGTACCGCCGACAAGCTCACCGAAACGCGCCAAACCCTTCAATGGGATTTTGTCCTGGCAGCTGTGATTGCCTATCTCCTAATGGCGTCCTTGTTTGGAAACTTCGTTTATCCCTTTATCATAATGTTTACGGTACCATTGGCAGCGGCAGGCGGGTTTATCGGTCTTAAACTGGTCAATCTCCTGATCACGAATCAACCGCTGGATATTCTTACCATGCTAGGATTTATCATTCTCGTCGGAGTGGTGGTCAACAATGCAATTCTTATCGTATATCAGGCCCTTAACAATGTACGTCATCATGGTATGATTCACAAAAAGGCCGTACTGGAATCTGTGCGCACCAGACTCAGGCCGATCTACATGAGCGCCGCAACCAGTGTTTTTGGTATGCTCCCGCTGGTGTTGTTTCCGGGACCTGGTTCGGAGCTCTACCGGGGTCTGGGCAGTGTCGTTCTCGGTGGACTTGCGATATCAACAATTTTTACGGTTTTTGTTATCCCGGCCTTACTTATGTTTTTCATCAAGTGGGAAAAAATCGATTCGGCCCGCCCATCTGTATCCCGCCGTAATTGACCGGGTCACAAACAGTTGCATCATTTGTTCCATATCATCCGCGCGATGTTTTCATGCGTTAACAATCCTGCCAGCACGGCGCAGCTTGACGTTCGTAAACATAAATCTTATTATGTGCAAAGTTTATCGCTATTTATTTGCGAACAGGACTGCCGGGATTGTTCATGCGCTTACCGCTAACCCTTATATCTGAATAATATTCGGTTGACGATGAAGTTTCGAAAAGAAAAGGATACCATGGGAACGGTTCTTGTTCCCGCAAGTGCTTATTACGGTCCGCAAACACAACGGGCCGCGGAAAATTTTCCCATCAGCGGCATCACTTTGCAGACAGAGTTTATTTACGCCCTTGCTTTGATAAAGAAATCTGCAGCGGCGGTAAATTTTGAACTCGGCCTGTTGGATCAGGAAATATCCGCCGCTATATCCCGGGCCGCACAGGAGGTCATGGAAAAAAAATTTGAAGACCAGTTTGTGGTGGACATTTTCCAGACAGGATCCGGCACCTCCACCAATATGAACATGAACGAGGTTATTGCCGTTCGTGCAAATGAAATTATCACCGGGAAAAAAGCCGTAAAGTCTCCTGTGCATCCCAATGACCATGTGAATTTAGGTCAATCAAGCAATGATGTTATTCCGACAGCTATTCATATTTCTTCCTTAACGTCGATAAAAAACCGTTTGATTCCTTCCCTCGGTCATCTTCAGCAGGTTCTGTTAGCCAAATCAACTGAATTCAGTGACGTCGTTAAAATCGGACGGACACACCTGCAGGATGGCGTTCCGTTGACACTCGGTCAGGAGTTCTCAGGATATGCCCGCCAGATTGAATTGGGTATTCAGCGAGTCGAAGATACTGAAAAACGCTTATCAGAGCTTGCCTTGGGAGGTACGGCGGTCGGCAGCGGTTTAAACACCCATCCGGAGTTTTCACGCAAAGTCATCACTCTGATTGCAGCGCATACCGGGGTGTCTTTTAAAGAAGCAACGAATCATTTCGAAGCCCAAGCCGCCCGGGATGCGGCCGTAGAAACCAGCGGGGCCTTGAAAACCATAGCAGCCAGCTTGGTCAAAATTGCCAATGACATCCGCTGGTTGGCGTCCGGTCCCCGCTGCGGAATCGGTGAAATAAACATACCCGCCCTTCAGCCCGGCTCATCTATCATGCCCGGTAAAGTCAATCCGGTTGTACCGGAGGCTGTCATTCAAGTGGCGAGTCAAGTGATGGGAAATGATCTGACCATCATGCTCGGCGGGCAGTCCGGAGTTTTTGAGCTAAATGTCATGCTGCCGGTGATCGCGTACAACCTGCTGCAGTCCATTAATTTACTTACCTCAAGTGTTGAAGTATTTGCCGAAAAATGTATAAAGGGTATCACGGCCAATCGTGCTAAATGTGCTGCCGGCATCGAACAAAGCCTGGCGATGGTCACCGGCCTCGTTCCACATATCGGCTACGATAAGGCTGCCGGTATAGCCCAAAAAGCTTATGAGAGCGGAAAGACAATCCGGGAGGTCGTCTTAGAAGAAAAAATTCTGCCTGAAGATTTGTTAGAAGGCCTGTTAAAACCGGTGGTTCCCTGACCGGTTTACGACTGTGATGGGATCGGCTGCCGGGTATTTGTTGTTTATGAAAATCACATGCCGTGAATAGAGAAACAGCCGCAATCACAATTATTTTCCCGCAACAGAAACTTGCACTCGTTACAGTAGGTAAGATCAAGAACCTTGGAGAATGCTGCGATCCGAAACCGTTACAACGGTCTAGCTAGAATAAAGCTCTTTTGGGCACTTTCCAGAACGCCCCACGGTTTGCTGGATATGTCCACCCCAGCTCTGGCTGCCTTGATTTGGCTGGGAACGTTTCCACCCCTTAGCATCATTATTATAGGGATCATTACGGTATTTGCCGGTTATACTGCAGTTTATGCCTGGAACGATGTAATCGACTATCGTGTAGATCAGGAGAAGGCCCGCATTGGATCGCTTCGTGAGGCGGATAACTATTTGGATGCCGTGCTGCCAAGGCATCCCATGGCCCAGGGTTTGCTGAATTTACACGAGGGTGTGTTGTGGGCACTTGTCTGGTCACTGGTCGCAATCACCGGCGCTTATTTGTTAAATCCGGTTTGCATGCTTATTTTCCTGGCTGGTTGTAGTTTGGAAGCCATTTACTGCCTCATGTTAAAGGTCAGCCCGTTTCGCACAATTGTCAGTGGCGGGGTCAAAACCTCAGGCGCCATTGCCGCCGTATTTGCCGTCGATGCCAATCCTTCATTTTTATATGTCACGGCCCTCTTTCTGTGGCTTTTTTTCTGGGAGATCGGCGGTCAAAATGTTCCTGCCGATTGGGCGGATATTGAAGAAGATAGGCAACTTCGGGCCCAAACTATTCCTGTGCGGTTTGGTTTAAAGAGCGCTTCTATCATCGTTCTCCTCACACTTATTTTCAGCCTGGTCTTAAACCTGGTAGTAATATATACCTCGCAAATCAGTTTCCAGTTGCCATATGCCACCGCATCCCTGATTGTCGGAATTTATTTGCTCCTGCCGGCCGCCATAAAACTTCTGCGTACGAAAAAAAGGATCCATGCCGTGGCTTTGTTCAACAGAGCCAGTTACTATCCGGTGGCGATGCTGGTTTTGGTGGTGGTAAAAATTTTAGTTTGAACTACTCATCCGGAGGTGTAAATCGATGAAAGAATTCGATCTGAAAGAGCTCTCGGAATATAATGGCGAAAATGGTAAACCGGTTTATATCGCCCACCAAGGCAGGGTTTATGATGTGACTGCTAGCAAATTGTGGAAAGGTGGTCTTCACATGCAGCGCCATCATGCCGGTACTAACCTCACAACCGATATTCAGGCAGCCCCGCACGACACGGAAGTCCTGGAAAGATATCCGCAAGTGGGGATTTTGAAAGAAGAAGTACCTGAAAGAAAAATCCCAAAGGCAGTGGCCTGGTTGCTGGAGGCCAATCCGTTTTTCCGACGGCATCCCCACCCAATGACGGTCCACTTTCCAATTGTGTTCATGCTCTCCAATCCGGTTTTCAATCTTCTGTACCTGATAACCGGGATTAAATCTTTTGAAACAACAGCGCTGCACTGCCTGGGCGGCGGTATCCTGTTTATCGTGGTTGCCATGGTCACCGGATTTTTCACATGGTGGTACAATTACATGGGTAAAATGCTCAAACCCGTAGCAATTAAAATACCCTTATCCATTACGGTGCTTCTTATCGCCATTGCGGCATTTGTCTGGCGAATCAGCGATCCCAATGTATTAAAAAACATCCAGGGGGGTAATATTCTTTATTTGGTGTTTGTGATCTCCTTCATACCCCTGGTTTCAATCATCGGCTGGTACGGCGCCACGATGACCTTTCCGATCGAAAAAGAATAGCCCGCAATTTCAGCTTACCGACCTTACAATCTCTCAAAAAAATATTGACACTTCCAAACAATATTTATATATAGCTAAATGTAAATATAGGAGTGTGGCCGATGATGAAAAACTTTATCAAGGTGATGAAAGCCCTTTCAGACCCGAACCGCGTCAAGATTATAAAAATTTTGCAACAAAAGAGTATGTGCGTGTGCGAAATACAAGGTGCATTGGGGCTGGCCCAACCGACTGTTTCCAAACATCTGAAAATACTCGAAGAAGCAGGTTTGGTCGATTATCGTAAAGACGGTCTGTGGGTCAACTATTATCTATCCGACGGGAAAAACAGTCCCTATGTAGCCAGCCTTTTAGGAAATTTGAAACACTGGTTAAAAGAAGATCCTGAAATAGCCGAATTGGTGGGTCGGGTACCCTTTTTAAATCGGGAAGAACTGTGCATACGTTAATTTTTAAAAGGTCCATATTGTTATATATGCATATATTAATTTGGGTTAGCGGCCCTTCAAAAGCCGGATTAAAGAAAAATTCCGCATGAAAGAACGAACTAAGCTGCTGCTGATCGCATTGACTTTTCTGGCCAGTTACTATATTCCCTGGCATCATCCCACAATCCGTCAATCCGGCCTGGAAGCATTTATGATGCTCAGGGAATATGCTCGTGAACATGTTCTGACCTGCCTGATACCGGCCTTCTTTATCGCGGGAGCGATTGCAGAATTCATTTCCCAAGTTTCGGTACTTAAATACTTCGGGGCCCAAGCTAAAAAAATTTTGGCCTATTCGGTTGCCAGTGTCTCCGGCACTATCCTTGCTGTTTGCTCCTGCACTGTTTTGCTTTTGTTTGCAGGCATTTATACGCGGGGGGCTGGAATTGGGCCGGCGACCGCTTTTCTGTATTCCGGCCCCGCAATTAATGTTCTGGCCATCACGCTAACAGCCAAAATACTGGGATGGCAGCTGGGTGGCGTCCAGCTGGGGATTCATGAAACAAATTATTCCCCTACTGGGCGCCGGCGTATTAATAGCCGGGTTTATGCTGGGTAGACCCGGGCATCCTGCTTTAATCCCGGAATATTTTATTCAGTTTTTACTGGGTGCAAACTCTCTGGGAGCCAATCTACTGGCCTCGGTCTCCGGTTCCTTGATGTATTTTGCCACTCTCACTGAAGTGCCAATACTTCAAGGGCTTCTCGGTTCAGGGATGGGCAAGGGTCCGGCTTTGGCTCTGTTGCTGGCGGGTCCCGCACTATCGCTGCTGAATATGCTGGTCATCAGCAGTGTGATGGGTTTGAAAAAAACGGCCGCATTTTGCGGTATTATCGTGGCCCTATCGACCATCGCCGGCATGGTTTATGGTTCATTTGTGGGTTAACGAAATATAAATCTGGATAAATTAAACCACCGGTAAATAATACAGGAGGCGAAACAATGGATATATTGAAAGAGATTGCCGATAAAACAGAAAAAGGGAAACAACTTGAGGTTCCAGCAGCGGTTCAGAAGGCTTTAGCAAATGGAATTCCTCCCTACAAAGTGCTGACCAATGGCCTCCAGAAGGGTCTGGAAACAGTGGGAGACCGGTTTAAACGCAACCAGGCTTATATCCCGGAAGTGCTTCTGGCTGCCAGGGCCATGCAGGCGGGCATAAATATACTTCAGCCATTGTTGGTAGAAAGCGGAGAAAAACCTATTGCAACTGTAGTTTTAGGAACAGTAAAAGATGACCTCCATGACATCGGCAAAAATATGGTGGGTATGATGTTGGAAGGTTCAGGTTTCCAGGTCGTTGACCTGGGCGTCAATGTGCCTGCTGAAAAATTTATCGCGGCTATTCAAGACAAGGATACTTCCATACTGGCCATGTCCGCCCTGCTCAGCACAACCGCGCCTTATTTAAAAACGGTAATCGAGGCGTTGAAGCAAAAAGGCCTGCGGGAAAATGTTAAAGTGCTGGTGGGAGGAGCCCCGGTAACAGAGCAATACGCCATTGAGATTGGAGCAGATGGATTCGCACCGGATTCCGCCCGTGCTGCCGACAAGGCCAAAGAACTTTTAAACCTTAAATATTAGCCTTCGGGGGTATTGAAACCCGCAATGCATAAACAAAGGGGAGAATCATAATGAAACCAAGAGATAGGTTCCTAAAGGCCATAAAGCTGGAGGAGGCGGACAGGGTTCCCCAACTTATTCGTTGGGGAAAAGAGATAGGTCAGAGACTTTCTGCGATTTTCGGAGTCGCGGGGCCTGAGTTGGGGCTTCGCATAGGCAATGATGCCGTTGTATGTCAAGTCGGAATTAATGCAGAAATGGAAATGAGCAAGGGAGACCTTGCCGAGGGGGAGACCTACAAATCCGAATGGGGGGTCGTATATCAGCGTCAGTCCGGTTTTAACAATCCGATTGAACACCCCCTGAAATCACGGGAAGATTTGAAAGATTACACCTTCCCGGATCCCCATGATCCCAAGAGGATTAGGGAAATTGAAACGGTGATGCAAAAGTACCATGAGGATTACGCGGTCATCGTCGATCTATCCAGCTCGCTGTTTGAGGCCGCAATGGCTCACCTGAGGGGAATGCAGGATTTCATTTTGGATTGCTATGACGATTCTGAGTGGGCGGGTTCGGTACTGGACGGGCTAGCAGACTACTATCTTCAACTCGGCATCCACGCCGTTGAAAGCGGCGTGGATGTGGTTCGAATAGGAGACGATATCGGAACGCAGACCGGGATGCTGATTCCTCCGGAATTATGGCGAGATTTGGTTAAACCAAGAATAAAAAGAATGATCCAGGCTTTCAAAAAAACAAACCCCGATATTATTATGCTTTATCATTCCTGCGGAGATTTCAGGCCGATTATCGGTGATTTGATAGAAGTTGGCGTCCAATTTCTGAGCACAATGCAGCGCGTAGGCACCATGGATCCCTACGAGATAAAAAGAGAATTCGGAGACAAAGTGGCGTTCAAAGGAGGGTTAGACACCCAACAACTCATGCCGAACGGAACCCCAGAAGCGGTGAGAAGAGGAGTTAAGGATATTCTCAAAGCCTATGCACCGGGAGGAGGATATGTATTCATGCCCGCCCATTTGCTTTATCAAGATGTGCCCACTGATAACATATGGGCCATGCTGGAATCTGTTAAAGATTACGGGAAATACCCGTTAAAATTTTAGAAGGCTTTTTATATTTGAGGAGAATCCAATGAGGATACCGCTTTTATCAATGTTTATAACCTCCCCTTTTGATGGGCTTCAGCAACATGCCCAAAAGGTCAAAGAATGTGCCTGGGTTTTTCAGCAAGCCATGGAGTGCCACGTTTCCAACCGGTGTGAAGCGTTTGAAGAGCTTCGGCAACAAATAAACAAACTGGAAACCGAGGCCGATGCCATCAAACGGCGAATTCGCGGTCATCTTCCGAAAGGAACATTATTGCCGGTGGATAAGTTTCAGTTGTTCCGGTATTTGAGGCAACAGGACAATGTTCTGGATAAGGTTGAGCAAACCCTAAACTGGCTTTCTTATCGGAGCGAACCCGGGATTCCCAAAGAACTTGAAAAAGACTTTTTGCTTTTGGTCGATAAAGTCATAGATCCCATTGACGAATTAAGCGATATGGTAGCGGAGGCAAGGAAGTATTTTAAATATTATTCTGAAAAACAACGGACTGTGGTTAAAGATATTATCCGCACGGTTCGCAACCAAGAACATGAGGCTGATCAATTGGAAGACGCCATAAAGCAGAAAGCTTTCAATTTGAAGATAGACCCGGTCACGATCTTTCACATGATCCGACTGGCTGAAATAATCGGTTCCATAGCCGATCATGCTGAAAATGCCGGTGATATGATGCGGGCCATGATTGCCAAATAAGAAAATACAGCCGAAACCCTTTTTCTTATATAAAACAAAATTTGGCCTCTTATTTTTTAACTGTTGCATTTTTATCCAGGATCACTCTTTGTGCTTTTTTGATTCCAAAACGATTTCAGATTCTTTAATGTTTTAAACACTGTGTATCCTTCGGAGTCATTTATTTAAAAATGGATCATTCTTTGATTTTAACCGGATTGGCCGTAGCTTTTGGCTTTTACATGGCCTGGAATATCGGCGCCAACGATGTTGCCAATGCTATGGGCACCTCGGTAGGCTCCGGCGCTCTGACCTTAAAGCGGGCAGTAATAGTCGCAGGAGTTTTGGAGTTTGCCGGTGCCTTTTTGGTGGGCTCTCATGTTGCCAACACCGTGCGTAAGGGAATTGTCAACCCGGAGATATTCATGGGCGACCCCACTGTTTTTGTGCTGGGAATGCTGGCCGCCCTGCTGGCGGCGGGAGCCTGGTTGCAAATTGCTTCCTACTGCGGCTGGCCGGTTTCGACAACCCATTCAATTGTAGGAGCTATAGTGGGGTTTGGGTTGCTTGTCGGCGGCGCACAGGCGGTGAATTGGGGCAAGGTGATTTCCATTGCCGCCAGTTGGGTGATATCGCCTCTAATTAGCGCCACTATATCGTTTTTCATTTTTTTGCTGCTGCGAAAAAAAATCTTTCGATCCGCCACACCGGTGGCTGCAGCAAAAAGGCTGACGCCAGTCTTGGTTTTTTTTGTCTTTGCCATTCTAACCCTGGTGATGGTTTTTAAAGGATTAAAGAATCTTCATCTGCATCTTTCTTTTTTTCAAGCACTCATTGCGGCAACTGCCGTTGGTTTTGTGGCTGCGTTATTGAGTGTTTTTTGGGTCTCTCGTCTGAAACTCAGTGAGAATTCTATTAACCTAAATCATACCGAGAATCCGGCAGACATTAAAGCTATGGGAGTCCCTCATTCGAGAAATACCGTGGGGCGGGGTAAGAACAAATACCAGGATGTTGAAAAAATTTTTGTTTATCTTCAAATTTTGAGCGCCTGTTTTGTCGCTTTTGCACACGGCGCCAACGATGTTGCCAATGCCATTGGCCCGCTTGCCGCAGTCGTAAGTGTCATAAAAACCGGGGTTGTCGGTTTGAAGGCCACTGTGCCCCTGTGGGCTTTGGTCCTGGGAGGCATTGGTATCGTTTTCGGTCTGGCCACCTGGGGCTGGCGCGTCATCGAAACCGTGGGAAAAAAGATCACCGAACTGACACCAAGTCGCGGTTTTTCGGCTACGTTTGGCGCGGCAGTAACCGTCGTCGTGGCATCCAGATTAGGATTGCCCATTTCAACCACCCACACACTGGTAGGGGCGGTTATGGGTGTCGGACTGGCGCGAGGTATCGAAGCCTTAAACCTGAATGCGATTCGCGATATTGTTTTATCCTGGGTGATAACGATTCCCGCCGGCGCAGTATTTGCAATCGGTATTTATTATCTACTTACATTGTTTTATTTATGAGCCTGAGGGAACAGCGGTATATTATCACAATGAATAATCGTCGGGTTTACACAGTATCCTGGTGGCCCATCTTTCGCATTACCTATGCCGGGTGATAACATTATAATTTCAAGTTCGAATCTTCCAGTGATTATCCAACTAGCGGCTAAATAGTATTTTTGTCGAAAAGTTTTCTAAATTTGCCCTCGACATAAGCCTTATCCTTTTCTTTTGTAATCAGAACTAGCTCTGTTCTTTTAATTAACTTACCTGTATCCTTCACTTCGATACCACTTTTCGACAACTGCAACTCCACCCCGCCGCCGTTTTCGGTGATCACAAAACCTTTGGACCGGATAATTTTATTCCCACACGCGTCGTAAAGTTGTAAAAGTGTGCTCAGTTGAAGGGCTTCATGTCGGACAAAGGTAATTGTGGCGTAGCCGGCGGTGGAGTCAAAGTCCTTAGCCAGGGGCATCATATCACTACGATGTAGGTGAGTATCGTCATATTTTGTGGCAAAAATTTCATTGAAATCGATTCGACCAAAGCTGGTTTCAAATAAAAGACTTTCAGAAGGCATCAGTGATTTGATTTTTTCGCGGATCTGGTCGAGGGTACCGCCGTGAACAAGATCTATTTTGTTGAGAATAACGACATTGGCTGCTTTGAGCTGCTCTCTGACCACCGGGTGCTCGTCTAAATGTATACTTGACGCATCCACCAGGGTTATAATTCCACCAAATTGAATCCTACCTTCAAAAGCAGGGGTCAGCGCCTGCCGGGCGATCTCGCCGGGAAATGCCAGACCCGTTGATTCGATCAATACGATATCCGCTTTGAAAACGTCCAGGGCAAACCTGAGGGAAGCCATGAGCTCTAAAAACAAACCGCAGCAGATGCATCCCCCGGACAAATCAACTATATTGTCGGGGTCAACCTTAATTATTTTCCGGTCAATTGAAATCGATCCAAACTCATTGACCAGCACCATGATTTTTAAGTCAACAGGGGCGTATTCAAGGGAATAGTTTATAAAAGTTGTCTTTCCTGATCCCAAAAATCCGGAAATTACAAAAATCGGAACAGACATATGGCGACCCTTTTGCTATAATGATGGCTTGAACATGAAATACCAAGAAATTTTATAGTGATTCTCAGAAATATATGCCGATTAAGATAAGCCCGGGTGAGGGGTATTTTTTTTGCCACAAGCTGATCAACCCGGTGGTTTTAAATGGCAAAAGGCCTGTGCTGCTCAGCCAAGCAAACCGATTTGTTTCATTGGTGTTAGACAGAATGTTATAACCGGCAAGGGGCCAAGTCATAGGAAGTCGTCGTCTCAAGCCCAAGGGGCAGAGATCTGGCATCTTGTGGCAAAAAAATACCCCTCACCCGGACCGCCTTACTCCGTTGCTTTTGGAAACCTTATTTTGAGAAACCCCTTGAAAAGAACCTGGTGTGTTTTACATTTCAGGTATAACCATCAGGGGTGGTTAGAGATTCAGACCGCTATTTAGGGTTTAATTTATATGTCCGAATGGACACTTTTTAACGAAAGCTTAGATCTTAATGTTTCAGAATATTAAATATTATGCAATTTAATATCGCAAGGAAATTTAAATATGGCAGAAAAAAAGAAGAAAAAGAAATGGTACGATACATGGTGGGGACTGTTGTACACGCTTGCCATCGTAGATGGGAATCCGGGTCGAGGTTTTCATCGATTCATGGAGATGGACCGAGTAATGGGTGAACCGGATGGAGAAGAAAATGGACCCATTCGGGGATCTTTTCGACCCGTTGAAAGCACAGAGCCCAATCCGTACCTGACCACCTCGCCGGTAAACTGTAAAACCTGACCGCAAGGGATTCCTGTGATCGAGCGTTGCGCTGATTGATTAGAATGATGCGTCCCTCCACCTTACAGTGAACTATACATTTCCAGCCCAAAGACGTTTTTGCCCGCTCCTTTGCTACTAATGGAAATTTAACTTGATGCTAATAAAGCTCTAACAATTTAGAATTACTGTCAGAATGACGGATAAAAATGCACGGCTAACATGTAATCTATCCCAAAATGATTAATTATAACATCTTATTAATTAAGGAAGGCAATATATGGTCGAGAAAATGAAGAAAATAAAATGGTATGATACCTGGTGGGGTGCGTTGTGGGCACTTGCAATCATAGATGGCAGCCTGGGACGCAGTGTGCGTGCATTCACGGAAGTTGACGAAGCATTGCGCGATTTGGATGCAGAAGGGGAAAGCGCGGTTAATGAATCCTCGCACGCCGATACCAATTCTACAGTCGATCCCTGCCCGACCGGTTCTTCAGCTTACTGTAAAGCTTTATGGCAACGTTGACAGAATGGTTCAGGCTGTTCTGGAGAAAAGCGGAGAAGCGACCGAATTTTTCAATCTGACCGAGTTATCCTTCGGGCCGTGTCGGGCGTGCGTCCCTCTGTGTGCGGGGGACAATACCTGTAAACTCGATGACGACCTAAAGCAACTGTATCCGAAATAATCTTCGCAGATGCCATTTTTCGGGGTACTTCCACCTATCATTCCCACATGAACGGTTTCAAGACGATCTTCCTTGCAACGCAGCATTCGGATATTAGATGAGGTTTTTAAACAGTTTTAGAAACTGTGCTTTATTTCAAAAAAAAGCCGGTCGTTACCCCCGATATTCTTGAAACGACCGAGATCCCCGGACTGGTAGAATACCGCTCCGCCTCTAATCGATACGGCGTCGGTCACATCGTATTCGGTGTCAAAGCGCTGGAAAGATCCATCCTCGGCCTTTAGACCGAATGTGGCGGCAAGAAGGGTCAGGGTAAGCGTATCGTTTAATAAGTCTTTGGTGATTCTAAACGCCCACTGAAATTCATTTTTCCGAATTTCATCCGGCGGCTGCTCCAGCAGTTTGTCATAATCATTGATATGCCGATTGGCAATTTCAAGGCTGACGGCTGCATCCTGAAAGCCGGCATATTCTACGCCTGCGCCCAGGTCAAAACGGGAGTACTCAACACCCGGCGTATTTGTAAACCGCAACCGGTCAAACCAGGCGGTCTCTGCTTTCAACAGCCAGTTACCGGCTGCAATGTTAAACGCGGCTCCCACCATCTTGATACGGGCGTGTTTTTGTTCCAATTTCGGCGGCGGACCTGGAGACGCAAGTTCCGTATGGGGTGCATCGTCGTATATATCCGCCCAGTAGAAAGCCAGATCCCACCCGCTAAATACACCACTCAGTGAAGCGGCGAATTCTGCGTTTTCGAAACCGTCTTGCGGTTCGTCTTCAGATGGTGGTGGTAGTGGAAAAGGATAGAAATCACTGCCGAACACAGGAAGTTTCCTGAAGCGGATTTCAGGCAGAACCATGCCGCCCAGGTTCCAGTGGTTGAAATAATAATCCAGTTTGATCATCGTTAGCGGCAGACGCAGATCATCAATATCGGTTAATCCCGGTACCCGCAGATCCAGCGGATTCAGAACGTCGGTTACCCGCAGGTTGTCAAACGTGCCCCAAACCACTATTTGGCGGCCGGCCTTGAGATCAAGGCTGTCTGTCAGGTTTCCCTGGATATACGCATCCTCGATTTCCAACTCTTTTTCGTAGTCATCCAGGACCTGTTCGGTATAGTTTTCCCGATCCTTGAGGACGTAGACAACATCATAAAAGCCTCTGACAGAAAAACGTGCCTGCCATGAATCGAAAATTTTTTTCGTTAAGGCAAGCTCCAGCTCCGGCCGCAGCATGGATAATCCGCGCCAGTCGGTTTGTCCCGGGGCTGGTTTGCGGTGGGCGAAGTTATAGCTTGTGGTAAATTTGAATTCACCGTCCAGACTCCAGGTGGATGGTTTTTCCTCAACCGGAGCTTTATCGGCTTCTTTTTCCTCGTCATCCTCCTCAAACCCTTTGATAATTTCATCGGATCGTTCCTCATTTTGTGGCTGTTCTTCGAATCCCTTGATGATGTCGTTTGCCTCTGCGCCGGATTTTTCATCTTTTTCAAATGCGTTGAAGATTTCATCAAGATCTGCATATTGCAAGTTGTCTTCATCAATATGTGAGTAGCAAGTTGCAGATTGGGAATTTTGAGATGCGAGTTGGGATTCGCGGGTTGTGGGCAGTAGTCTAAGTGTTAAATTTTCCTGGGCAAAAATTGGGTTAGGTCCCGAGTTAAAAATTAAATATAATAATAAGATCAGTGTAAGTAATTTTAAAAACATAACCCACGCTAATAAACACCGAAACCGCAACTCGAAACTCTCACAATCCCTTTTCCATGCGGCGGATGGTAAACAGGTCATACGTCAAATCCTGATTAAATTTTATATTATCCAGCCTCAAAATGGTTTTATGCACCGTTTCCTTCCCCCTATTTTTATTTACCTGCGTCTCGGTGGCAATCCAGATCCCATCGATCTGTTCAAGAGATTTCACATCCACATATTTCAGGTATCCCCCTTCATCCACCCACCGGATGGCGCGCACCACCATGTCGATGTCCTGACGGACGAAGAGCAGCGACTTTTTATATCCGGTTTCCTTGATGATTTCCCTGGTGCGCGGCAGCGACCAAATGACCCAGACTTTCTTCCCCCTGACCTCTCTTTCCTTACCCTTTTCATAAAAGCGGAATTCATAGTCCTCTAAATCCGGAGAGGTCATATCCGAATAATTTAAGTCCGATCCCATGAAACTGCCGCTTTTATCCGCGGTGGCGATACGCTTTGTTTTTCGAAGGGCAGGCAGATAGAGCCACTGGTCGTCGTCTTTAGCGGGATCATCATAGTCATAGGTTAATAATGCCGTGTCTTTGACATCGGCCGGATGCTCAAAAAACATCAGTTTGAGAGTATCTGCCCCTCTGTCTTTGCTGAATATCCGGATCTTGCGGATCCTTTTTTGGCCCTTTTTATCGATCAGCACCATTTCCATGTCCGATAACTGGTTGTCACCGTCATCCCGGGCATCCACCTTCTCCATAATTGACCGGGCCGCGGGGTCGTCGGCCAATGCCATCCGTGCGCCGGTGATAGAAACAAGTAAAAATAGAATAATTGCAGGATATAGTATTTTTTTTTGGATCATGATGCGCCTCTGATTTCTGAATTTAAGCCGTGATTGCCTTGGGTTTGTTAACCATCACCATCAATGCCGGTGCTATTAAATAGTCGGCGACCAAGGCCATGATAATGGTGAATCCGGTAAGCAATCCAAAGTTGATCACGTTGCTCATGGTGGCGAATGCAAAGATAAAAAATCCCAACGAAAGGACGATGGTCGTCACCAGCATCGCCCGGCCGGTGGTGTGCAAGGTTTGATGTACGGCTTCTATCGGGTCTCCGCTTTGATCGTAATAGCGTCGAAAATTGTGCATGAAATGGATGGTATCGTCGACTGCCAGTCCAATGGCAACACTGGCCACCATCATGGTAAACAGGTCCATGGGTATTGAAAAGGCACCAATAACCCCCAGCATGAGCAAAATTGGCACCAGATTTGGTACCATGCTCAACAAGCCGATGCGAATCCGGCCGATGAGGAAAATCATCAAAATGGTGATGACGATTAGCGCAATGGCGTAGCTTTTGGCCATGCTCCTGATGGCGTTATTGATCGTTTTGACCAGCAGCGCCATCATCCCGGTGATGGTGACCTCGGCTTCCGGAAATTTTTGGTTTAAATAAGCGGTGACCGTTTCCAACAGAACGCCTGATTTGACCGCATCTTTAAACGGAACCTTGACGGTGAGGCGGGCCTTGGAAAACTGGCTGTCCACAACATCTTCGAGGTCATCGGAACCAGAGTTTTCAAAAAGCAAGAACTCCTGGGCCACCAATTCACGGTTGCGGGGGATGCGATAATATTCGAAACGATTCTCATTGAGGGCCTGATTGATTTCTTTTAGGATCGTCGTTAGCGACCACGCTTTTCCCACAAAAAGATCTTCATATGCCAGGGATTCGGCATGAACGGCAACCTCTTCGAGCTTTTTCAATATAGTGGGTTCATAAAGACCGTTTTCAGTTGCGGTGTCAACAATAACCTCAAGACTCAAAGAGCCCCGCAGCTCCTGATCTATTTTTTCGGTGGCCGTTCGGATACTATTGGTTTTCGGGAACCAGCCAAGGGGGTGGTGGGAAAATCGAATCCTTGAAATCGCAAGCATTGACAAAGCCGTGACGATTGCACTGATGATCAGGATGACTTTTGAATGTTTGGTTGAAAAATTACCGACAGCGGTTAGAAATCGATCCATTAGCGGTATTTGGGGATTGCGGGCTTTTTTGCCAACGCTGGATAAGGGAATGAGCGCCAGCAACGCCGGTAGCAACACAATCGTATAAATAAAAGCCAACAACACCCCCACGGCGGCATAGATTCCGATGTCGGCAAGCGGGGCGACTTCCGCCGTTGAAAAGGAAAGCAGGCCGCTGGCGGTGGTAACATTGGTCATAACCACAGCCAGTCCCGAATGACCTAAAGCATATACGATGGCTTCCTCTTGATCGGAACTTTGGCGGAAACGATGAAAAAATATGGCAAGTATGTGAACCGATGTACCGACGCCCACTGCTAGCAGAAATGATGGCAGAATCTGGGTGGGAACCTTAATGGCCACGCCCAAGGCGGCCATTATACCGAGAGTACACAGCAGTGAAAGAATAACCACCACCAGCGGCAGGATCACCCCCGTGATTCTGCGAAACATTATAAAGAGGAATACGGCCACGGTCATAATGGCAAGGACAATGAATTTGCGTATATCATGCATCATGGCTCGTTTGAGAAAATGGGTAACCACCGGTGAACCCACTAGGGAGACCGGAAAGTCTGCGGTATGGTATTTTTGGATGATCTCACGCACAGCAAGAACGACGTCGCTGTTTTCCTTATCCGACAAATAGCCTCGCTTTGCTGTGGGGGTGATATCGGTATCAGGAATGTTGGTCTCTTTTTCCTCAAATTCTTCGATAATGTCCGTTTGCGGTTCGATGGACGAGTGGCTGTGGGTTTTAATGATAATCGTGGTAAATCGACCGTCCTTGGATATCAGCTGGTCTGCGTATAACGGATTGGTCACCACCCGTTCTTTAAGGGCTGTCATGTCCGATTCGCTTTCCGGCCACCTTTCCAGCAGATCTTCTACGATAAGCTCATCACCTTTACCGCGCGTGCTGCGGGCGTTTAGCAGACTGGTAATGTCTTCAACATAGGGGACCTTTTCTGCCAGTTCCTCATGCAAAGCTTTGAGCTTTTTCAAAAAATTTGGGTCAAAAACCTGGGGTGGATTCACGGCAATGATGATGACCTCATCACGGCCGAACTGATCACGGAAGTCATTGTAAGCCAGCAGGGCAGGGTCATTTTCATGCAGAAATCCTTCGGTGGAGGTATCAAAAACAATTTTTGGAATTTGAGAAACTGTGGCTGCCACAAGAATCAGCATGCTTACAATTGTTTTAATTCGGTTGCGGTAAATAACCCGTGCAAAGTCTTCGAAATGCTTCTCAATTTTGTTTCTGATATTCGCCATAAAATTCCTCTAACCTCAATGGCTAGGGCTGGGATTATTCTTACTTGTTAAAATCCCGGCAGCATGCTTCGGTAAGCTTCATTTTCTGACCGCTTTTAAAATAAGTTTTTCAATCTCAGCGGCAATTTCGCCCGAAACCTTTGTGCCGAGCTTTTTGACGGTATCCGGAAAGGCTGGGTGCCGACTTCGAATGGGTCCGCTGGCCTTAAAAAAATTGACAGCGCCGACCACCATCATGTGCACAACGAATGGCGTTGTTTGAATAAACAATCCCTGGTCGACCCCCTCTTCTAAAATTTTAGTGAGAGTATTTAGAATGTTGGTAAAATCCTGAATAACGACAGCGGGAATATTTTGTCCGCCGGATGCAAGCTCTCGGAGTATAATGGCCGGCAGGTAGGAATGCTGATCCATTGTTTCAGCCAAATTATGAATGAATCTTTTCAGTTTTTCTTCCGCCGTTTGCGATTCTTGAATGTTGCGGGCCATGCCTTCGGACATATCCCTGAAAACATCATGCAGCGCCTCGGCATACAACGCTTTTTTATCGCCGATGTGATAATAAATCATGGCTTTGTTTACCCGAGCGCGCCGGGCGATTTCGTCCACCCGGGCGCCGGCAAAACCGGCTTCGGCGAATACTTCGGTGGCAGCACCCTTGATCCGGCGGGTGGTTTCGTTTCTTTTTACAGTTTGTGTTCCCATGTTTTTCCTATAAATTAAAATGAATGGTTAAACCAACTGTTTAGTTAAACTATTTATTTAATAATCTCGTTTGCTCTATCTGTCAAGGGATTTTTTCATTCATTCAAAAAGGCATCGCTGAGGGCAGGCGATCTGAATTGACTGGTGGCGGGTTGATCCGCAGGGTTAGCTATTGATTATCGTGTTGTATTGGGACGTGATAAGCAGCCGCAGACGGCTAGGGCAAGAAGTCTGCTCTTTTTTTGAACCCATAAACAAGTGGCTATGACCACCGTTCAGCTTTCACGCCCCAGATTCCTCCACAAATGTTGAATATGCCAGCAAGAATCCTTTTTGATGGGATCTAAAATGGGGAAACAATTAATGAAAAGTGGATTTGAAACGGCGTCTTCCAAAATGGAAGAACCGACCCCCATCACCTTCGAATTCCTCATCAGTATTAGTCTTTAGGAACCGATATTTGTTTTTATCGAAAACAAACCGCTGGGTATCAAATGTTTGCGTAATTTCATCCTCTCTAATAATTCTTTCCAAGGCTGAGATTAGACTGATTTCGCCGATTAATTCTGAACTCGTCAGCGTTGCAGTTTCTGTCAGTATGTCTTTTAAAACCTCCGGACCCAGTGAAGGATTTACGGAGAGCATCAACGCAACAGCAGCGGTAACATGTGCGGCCGCCTGACTGGTACCACTACAAAAGCCATAGCCGTTGTAACTATTCCCATTGGTTATATCGGCTGAAATAATAGCGCTTCCAGGTGCTATAACATCCATTTCGGGACCGTAGTTGGAATATGAAGCCAGCTCTCCAAAAGGGGTTGAAGCACCAACGGCGATGACTTTGGGGTAACGGGCCGGATACATCACGGAAAAAATGGGAAGCGGGCCATAAACCCCATCAGCAGCGCCGCCATCAGCGGCACCCCCATCGGCAGCCCCGCCGTCAGCGGCACCCCCATCGGCAGCGCCGCCATCAGCGGCACCCCCATCGGCAGCCCCGCCATCAGCGGCACCCCCATCGGCAGCGCCGCCGTCAGCGGCACCCCCGTCGGCAGCCCCGCCGTCAGCAGCACCCCCGTCGGCAGCCCCGCCGTCAGCGGCACCCCCATCGGCAGCCCCGCCGTCAGCGGCACCCCCATCGGCAGCCCCGCCATCAGCGGCACCTCCGTCAACTGCAAGGATAATAGTATCATCCCAATTTGAATGATTCCCAACAGAGGCTACCATGACGATACCGAGTTCATGAGCGATACGCACCGCCCGCCGAATCGCAGGGCTATCTTGCTGATACCCGATACTCATGTTTACAATATCCATTTGGTGGTCGATTGCCCATTGAAGCCCCATGATAATATTGGACAGATCTCCCATGGCTATATAGTTCAGTATTTTGACGGCATAGAGTTCTATCCGCGCATGTCGGCCCCATTTTCCATGTTTGTCCAAGGCGGCGCAAATAATTCCAGCCACATACGTACCGTGTCCATTGTCGTCAAGGGGTATATTTCTTCTGAATTTTATCTTCCCTTTCGGTGTCGTGTCTTTATTAACGAGGTCAATGCCACCTTTAACCACCTTAAATAAGTTTCTATGGTAATAATGGATTCCGGTGTCGAAAACGGCAATTCGAATCTTGTGGGCTTTTAATCGACTGAGGGCCAGCCATATCGGAAATGGCAAATTTTGTTTCTCGTAAACACTCGAGAGTAACCAGGGATCGTAGTATTGGTCATAAAGTTTGAGAATACTCCAGGGATAATGGCCTGACGGTGGTGTGGGTACCGGCTCAATAAAGCTTGCGTACTGGGCGTTAACATTACCCTGAATTTCAATTTTTTGATCGTTCTCAACCCGCTCTACCCGTGGATCAGCAGCAAGATCCGAAGCCGTGATGTTCCCCGGCACTTTTAAAATCAAGCAATTGAACATCGGAAGTTCCATGATGATGGATACACCATGGGCACGCCATTCCTCGACATATTGCTGGATTTCTTCCCAGGCAACATCCTCATAAAAGGATACTATCTTTTGCGAATAATTCGGATCTGCCGCGCCAGCCGGCAGCGCATGGGATCCCAAACAAAAGACACTCACCCATACAAATAATATAATGAGTTTTGAGCGGCCCATGATTTTTCTCCCTTGTTAATAAATGAATGGTTGCATTTGTTTAACTTTTTTAACATGCCGATTAGTTAAATGCTGATTGCCATAAAACCATAGCGTATACTTTTTAAATTAATTGATATAACTCCTGAGCATTTGCAGAGCGCTTTCATCGGTGTCAATAAAATTTGCGCCGACCTGAACCCCATAACCGGAATCGACCATGCGATTGGCTTCACAGTTGAAGCATAGCGGACTATCCGCTTCCATTTGTTCCAAGCAAAGTTCAAATTTCGGGAGATCCTCAGCAGAGAAGTCGATCTCAGTCGATTTGGGATAAGCAATCAGAACACCTCCCATTGAAATATTAATAATCACGATGGCGATTTTTTTTGTTTTCGATTCCGTTTCAAAGAAAATGTGGGCAGGTGTGTAGATCTCCCTGCGCGTAAACCATCTCTGATCTCCAATTGAATCCGCGTGTGTCAGAAAACCTTCTTTTGCCAAGTAGTCTTTAATAATTTTTTCAAGCAGCGATGCCACGGAGCGGCTTTCTTTTTTGGCAGCCTTTTTAAGCGCATCACGTATCGTTTTACTCATCCGCAGACTGTAGATAACTTCCTTTTTCATAGCTCTCCTTTTCATTTTGCAACTTCCAGATAGTCAATCCAAATCTTACGAAATGGTATGTAAGCCGCACCGAGATAGCTGACCTCAATGCCTTTTACCCAGGGCTGAAACAGATAATTAAAACTGTTCACATGTTGGGCTATCAAGGGTGCCTCTTCCATTACGCGTTTCTGAACTTCACGGTAGGTTTCGATTCGCTTCATGTAATCGACCTCTTGGCGTGCCGACTCCAACAAGTGATCAATTTCTGAATTCTGATATCCCATGCGGTTGGTCCGGCTTTTCGAATGGCAGAGAACATAAAGAAAATTGTCGGGATCCGGATAGTCCGCATACCAGGCTGCATAGTAAAGCGGCACGCGTTTTTCATTGATGAGTTTGATAAAATGTTTCCAACTATCAGCTACTTTGGGGATAATTTGGATCCCGATATCTGCCAGGTAATTTTTATAAGCCATCAATTCCTTTTGCACGCTCTCCGCTTTCGATACCGTCCAGATTTCAAGGGGGGGGATACCGTTGCCGCCCTGATATCCAGCCTCAGCCAGAAGTTTTCGTGCTCGAACTCTGTTGTACCCGTATCCTTGAAACTCCGGATCAAATCCTGCGATGCCGGGTGGCAATATTCCCTTGGCAGGAATGCTTCCCCGTTTTGTAATCTTTGTGACAATCGTTGTTATATCGACAGCCATGGTCATAGCTTGACGTACCCTGACGTCGTCAAGAGGTTTCTGACGACAGTTCATGCCGATATATACAAGGTTGAGTGTCGGTTTACTGACTAAATTATACCGTTTTTGATAGCGGCGACCCGAGGTGATCGAATCGTATCTGTTGCTGGGAATAATGGATTGATCAAGAAAACCTCTTTCAAAATCAGCAAAAACCTTTTCCCATTCGATGTTGGGATAGATTTGAAAATATAGCGTATCCAAATATGGGCGCCCTAAATTGTACGCATCATTGGCAGTAAGAATAATTTCTTTGCCGGGATTCCAGTTGTTGAATTTAAAGGGGCCCGTTCCTACGGGATTCCTGGAAAAATCAGCATCCAGCGCTTCTTTCGGAATTACCTTGGCATTGATCATTGCCAAAATAGATAAAAAAGGCGCAAATGGCTGCTCCAGTTCTATTTTCAGCGTGTAGCGATCCAGGGCCTGCAGTCCTTTAACCTCAGTGTTTTTTCCCTCATGGAACGCTTTTGCCCCCTCTATGTTCAAAAACAGGGAAGCCACCGGGGAGTGGGTGTCCGGCTGTAGAATGCGCGAAAAGGAAAAGACAAAATCCTCAGCAGTAACTTCGCGACCATTGTGAAATTTAACACCTTGCCGCAGTTGGAAGGTATATAACCGGCGGTTCCGGGATATTTTCCATAATTCCGCAATGGCCGGCACGATATTGAGATCTTTATCAAACTCTACCAATCCATCAAAAAGACTGTTGGCAACCGTAACCGAATATATGTCTGTAATAAACGCAGGATCCAGCGATTCGGGCTCGCTGGAAAGCGGGATATTGTACTTTCCGCCGTAGCGGGCATTAGACTGTGATGCCCCCCAACCTGGATAGATGACGGTTACCAGCATTACAATCAAAACAATGATTCTCCATAACCGGAAATTCGGAGAATGTTGAATGCGGTCAGTCATAAAACCTCCATTTTGTATTTAGTTGATAAACACTTTATTTGCCGAAAAGTTTGGGAATGAGATAACGCACTGATCAGCATCACTGCTGTTCACTTCTGCCAAATAAATTTCAAGAAAGGCATCGACCACCTGATGATCAAACTGTTTACCTTTGTTTGCTTTCAACTCCGCTGTTATGGTTTCCTGATCAAAAGCGTCCCGATAGCTTCGCTTCGAGTTCATGGCATCGAAGGCATCAGCGACAATAATGATTTTCTCCGGGAGTGAGAGTTGAATGCCGTCAAGTCTATCAGGATAACCACGTCCATCTTCTCTTTCGTGATGGTGACGCACGATATTTCTTTCTTTTTCAAGATTAAAAATAGGTCTCAGAATTTCTTCCCCAAATCTGGGGTGCTTTTTAATCATCTGGTATTCTTCAGAATTTAGCCGTGACTTCTTATTGAGAATGCTTTCCAACACACCAATCTTGCCGATGTCATGCAAAAGGGCGGCATTGTACATTACCTTTAGTGCATCTTTGGCCATATCCAATTTTTCTCCAATCTTTTTACAGATTTCTGCAACGCGCTCTGCATGCCCATGGGTGTATTCATCTTTAAGCTCCAAGGTCTTGGCTAAGGATTTAATGGAGCTAAAATATGCGCGTTTCAGTTGAACAAATAGAGAATTGTTTTCAATGGAGGTTGTCGTCTGACTTGCCAACACGATAAGCGTTTGCATTTCTGATGTGTTGAGACGGCCTTTTTTGTCTCTGAGCAAATTGATATATCCGGTTATATTTTCCGAAGAACCGAGGGGAAGGGAAAGAATTTCAAGATCCGGGTAGGTTGCCATGCAGGTTCTGAAAAAAGGAGTATTTTCCAGATATTCTAATTTAAACGCGAAGGATCCGAGACTCGAATCGATCGAATAGGCTTGATATAAGAAAGGTTGTTCTTGTAAAAGCTTTTGGTAGACATCTTTTTGGGTGTTGTTTTTCGTTTTTTTGACAATGCTGGCAACGACCCGCACAGCTGATTCCGGTTCAACCAAGACCAGCGAGGCGCCATAGGCTTCATTTGCCATCAGTGCGGTATCCAAAATTAAATCATAGAGTCTATCCTGGTTTTTAAACGAGTTCATGGCCTGGCTTGCTTTAAACAGGCCTTGCAGACGGTGGTTTGTATTTGACAGCTCTCTGTTGGAATCCTTCAGCAGTTGAATATTTTCTTTTAAGGACTCCTTCATCGTGCCGAATCTTTGCGCCAAATACGCAATTTCATCATGCGTATTTATACTTATTTCCTGTCCGTAATCGCCTTTTGAAATTGCTTCAACATCGTTTACCAGGCTGGCGACAGGGCGTGTAATTCGACTGGCAAACAGAACCGATATTAAACAGCCTAGCGCGAGGGCAACCAGCCCTAAAATTCCCAACGCCTTTCGGGTGCTTCCAATCGTTGATTGAATATTTTCGAGTGATAACCCCACCCGAACCGTAGCCCACTGTTTGTCACGAACGATAATGGGAGACGCAAGATCGCATATTTGCGACTCGGAATTATTAAATTTTAAATATCGGACCAGTATGTCTTTATCCCTGAAAGCGTGGCCTTCAGTCTTATTTTTTATCACTTCCCGTTTAATATCATCTTTGCCGATGTAGGCGGCAATGTCTCCATCAAAAAATTCAATCAGCGCATAAGCTAAATTATTATCTTTAACCGCTTTGGCCACGTTTTGTTCGATTCCCACATAGTTGTAAGTCGTCACAAAATTCGCATTTACTGCAGATAAGTTCTTGCTGATGGCAATACCAAGTTTTACAAATTCATCCAGAATAGACGCCCGCATCTGGCGTTCGACAACCAGAATAGTACCCGTCATTATCAGGCATTCTAAAACGATAATTCCGATCAGAAATTTGGTGCGTAGATGGAGCGAAATATCTGCCCTTGGCCATTTTGGTAGAAATCTCATTTTTTACTCCCCATAAGCACTGGTTGGTATTTCATTTTAAGTTCTTACAAGATAAGGAGGGTCAAACAATGTATTACATATAACTACAAACAACTGAAATCATTTTGCATTTTAATCGTTGAGCAAAATAGATGCCAGATGTATGAAATGATAATAAATCGAATAAACATAGATAATTAAAGGCATCCTTATTTTCATCAATACTGATAGGTGGGAAAATAATTTCCCAATTATATGTATTTTGTGACATAAAATGTATGACATTTATTTCTTAATCACATGATTAGCGGGGGGAAATAATTTTATTGATATATATTGTATTACTATTTGACGGAAAAAATGCGCTTGGGTGGGCAGTTGACGTGTCTATTGGAACAGGCGACGGCGGTAGAGTGATTCGCTAAATATATGCCGAATTTTGTGGGACACCGAATATTGTGCCGGCAAGCAGCAAAATGGAAGGGAGTTGCCGTTTTAGGCCTGGCAGGCAAACAGTTTTAGGGTATTGAATATCGAATAACGAACAAGGAATTTCGAATGATGATTTTTTTTCCTTCTACATTCATCATTCCTTATTCGACATTCGACTCGGCTGAGCTCGTCGCAGGCTGCGGTGCAACTGAATTGACCGGTTCGCTTCTCTGCAAGCCCCGCCCTTTAGGGCGGGAAGTTAAACGTTTGCCTGCTATCGGGCAGTCTGAACAGGCCTGAAATCCAGCTTTCCAAGCATTTTTTCAAACTCTGACTTCTTTTTGTCGTAATTCGCACTGGCTATTTCAAGTTCATCCAAAAGACGATCAATTGCGGATTGGTTGCGGTGAATAGCCTGAGCGAGTTCAGCGATTCTTTTTCCGTCCCGGTCCAAAGTTGCTGTTTGCATTTCCCTGTTGCGTTCAGATAGTTCTTTTTCATGTCTGTCGATATCGTTTTCGATACGGGTAATTTGCCGTTTAAGCGGTTTCAAAACCTTACCCCGTTCAATAACGATTTCCGAACGCTGGCGCCTGATTTCTTTTTTATTCAATTTAATGGGATCTTTGGACATTTCTTTTTGAGAAGCTTCAACGGCAATTCGCTCCTCATACCAACCATCTTTATCCAGGAAATGCTGGTAACTTCCTGCGTAAGCGTTTATGCCGTCGTTTTGGAAGACGATCAGACGATTCGCCAGGGCGTGAAGAAACATTTCATTATGGGTTACCATGACGATCGTGCCTTCGAAACTATCAAGCGCCGCAAGCAGGGCGTCGCATGATTCCAGGTCAAGATGGTTTGTAGGTTCATCAAGAATCAAGAGGTTTAGCGGGGTGACCAGAATCTTGCCGAGCATGACCCGGCTTTTTTCTCCCCCCGAGAGCACGCTGATTTTCTTCAAGGCCTCATCACCGCTGAACATCATGGCACCACAAATATTCCGGGCGAGGCGCTTGTCAAGTGCAGGGCTCGCATACAGGATTTCTTCTGCCACCGTTCGCTCATCCACCAGGCTTTTAATATTGGTCTGTTCAAAAAAGCCCATGGTAACATTGGGGTTATATGTAATTTGGCCCTGCTGCGGTTGCAGCACACATGCCAGGAGTTTTAGCAGCGTTGTTTTGCCCTTGCCGTTTTTTCCGATAACACAGACTCGGTCCCCGGCATTAAGTGTGAAGCTGAAATCCTTAATGATAGGATGGCGTCGATTATAAGCAAAAAAAATATTACGAATAGTCAAGGGATGTTTACCCGGAAAAGGCAGGCTTCGAAAGTAAAAGTCGAGGGTCTTGATTTTTTCAAGCTTCTGGTGCTTCTTCATTTTCGACAATTGTTTGACACGGGATTGCACAAGATTGGCCAATCTGGCCTTGGCCCTGAAACGGTCAATAAATTGTTCGATTTCCTTTCGACGGCGTTCATCGTTGATACGGGTTTTTTCATAAATTTCTTCATCCTGAGCGATCTGAGAATAGTATTTTTCAGTACCCCCCGTTACCTTGCGCAGTTTTTTGCGATGAATACCGATGGTGTGGGTCACGACTTTATCCATAAAACTTCTGTCGTGGGTTATCAGCATGACCTCACGGGGCCAGGTGTTCAAGAAACGCTCGATCCAGCGGATGGCATTAATGTCCAAATAATTGGTCGGTTCGTCCAACAAAAGGAGATCAGGATCGGATACCAGTACTTTGGCCAGGTTCAGACGCACCTGGTATCCCCCGGAAAACTCTTTTGGATGACGCTGCAAATCACTGCTGGAAAACCCCAGACCGGCGAGTATCTTCTCAACTTTCCAATAATGACCAACTTCCTGATCCGGCAACCCGGTCATTCCCTCATCCAGGATAGTGTTTCGGGTAAATGCCAGTCGCTGGCGAACGTAGCCGATGCGATAGTGCCTGGGCATTATTACAGTTCCCGAATCAGGTAGCTCTTCGCCGGCGATCAGCCGCAAAAGCGTCGTTTTACCGTGACCGTTTCTTCCGACGAGCCCCAGCCTTTCGCGGGCATTAAGCTTAAAACTTGCCCGCTCAAAGAGAACATGGCTGCCGAAACTTTTTGTAAGATTGTCAACGCTGATCATAAGACCTCAAGACCAGAGGCACCAACTGGTTTCAGTGGGTTTGCAGGGCATGAAAATATTGCCCCGCCCCCTGAATTATTTACACCCGGCAGCGGCAGTCGCCCGGAAACCCGCCTCTTGCCGGTTGACCTATTTTTAAAAGGCCTTAATTTATTGACACCTTTAGTATCGTTTGACTATACTTTTACGATATTTTTCAATGATCACATTTGCCATTGTCAGTCAAAAGCATTATATATCAGGAATTGTCTGCACCATCAACTTACAAGACGTTAGGGAAAAGTAAATGAAGAGCTTCGGGTATTTGATGTTGTTTACGTTAATTTCAACCGTTTCAGTCCTGGCGGATGATCAATATACAGCTGAAGAATTATTGAAAAGCAAGATTGAGGCTGTCATGTCCGTGCTGGCAAACAAGGACCTTGAACAGCAGGCAAAGAAAAAAGAAGTCAGCGAAATTGTCACGCCGATTTTTGATTTTTCGCTGATGGCCAAACTTACCCTGGGTAAAAAGCATTGGCCGGATATACCTGAAGAAAAGAAAAAAAAATTTACGGATCTCTTTGTCAAACTCTTAAAGGACTTCTATCTCGACAAAATGAACCAATATACAGACGAAAAAATCATTTTTAAGTCGTCTGTTAAGGTTAACAACAAAGTCCACATTCCAACCGAAGTGATCTCCAAAGACACCAAATTTTCCATGTTATACAAGTTTTACAAATCAAAAAACGGCTGGAAGATCTATGATATCGAAGTTGAGGGTGTCAGTCTCATTGTAACCTACCGGTCGCAATTCGACCATGTCCTGCGCAAAGGTACCATTGATGACCTTCTCATCAAGCTGGAAAACCGCGAAATAACCGATTCGACACTTGCCACTGACCCAAAGCAATCAATATGACAGAACTACATTCTCGGTTGATACGTTATTTTGACCTGTTGATTCTTGAACACCCCAAAAGAGTCATTATCTGCCTGTTGGTGGTAGTTTCATTTCTTGCCTATAAGACCAAGGATTTTAAACTCGATGCGTCGGCAGAGACGCTGATCCTCGAAAATGACGAAGACTTGCGCTACTCGCGCCTGATCAATTCACGCTACGGTCAAAATGAGTATTTATTTCTGACCTATGCCCCCAAAGATGATTTGTTTTCAGAGAAGACTCTGAAAACACTGGCCCGACTGCGGGACGAGCTAAGGCAAATTGAAGGAGTAACCTCAGTCGTTTCCATTTTGGATGTCCCGCTGCTGGAAAGCCCCCCGGTTCCAATAAAGGAATTGGCCGGTGCTAAACGGACGCTTGAATCAGAAAGTGTTGACAAAAATCTAGCCGGAATTGAACTCAGAAGCAGCCCGCTTTACCAAAACCTGCTCATTAGTTCGGATCTCAGAACTACTGCCCTTCAGATCAACTTGCCCATCGAAAATGTCTATCGAAATTTACTGTCCCGCCGCAACCATTTCAGGGCAAAGCAGGCTGCCGGCAGGCTGACGGCCTCCGAGTCTGCTGAATACAAAGATGTGTCCCGGCAATTTCAAAAACACCGGGACAAGATGAGAAGAGACAGGCATCGTTTAATTGCTGAAATCCGAGCGGTGATGGACAAATACCGCCAGGACGCCGAACTTTTCCTGGGCGGCATCAGTATGATTGCAGATGATCTGATCAGTTACATTAAAAGCGATTTAAAGATCTTCGGTCTCGGGGTATTGTTTTTTCTGATTGTAACCCTAACCATTATTTTCAAGAAATTACGTTGGATTTTATTGCCCATGCTCTGCTGTGCGCTTTCAGCAATTTCCATGATCGGGTTGCTCGGGCTGTTTGGCTGGGAGGTCACGGTGATTTCGTCTAACTTTATATCCTTGCAGCTGATCATCACCATGGCAATAGCAATCCATCTGGTGGTGCGCTATCGCGAGCTCCATTGCAACCGCCCGGAAACCGAGCAACGCAAGCTCATTCTCGATACGGTCCGTTTAAAATTTAAACCCTGCCTGTACGCCGCTCTAACGACCATAGCCGGATTTGGCTCGCTGGTGCTCTGCGATATATTGCCCGTCATCAATTTTGGCTGGATGATGATTGGCGGCATTGTAGTCTCATTAATCGTGACATTTTTGATTTTTCCGACCGGACTATTGCAGTTGAGAAAGGGACTCCCACCGGACAGACGGAAAGCATTCTTTTCACTGACCGCCGTGCTGGCCAGGTTCACAGAGGGCCACGGCCTGATGATTCTGATTATAAGTTGCTTGACATTTGTAGCCAGTGTGATCGGCATCTCAAGGCTGGAAGTCGAGAACAGCTTTATCGATTACTTTAAAGATAACACCGAGATTTACAAGGGTATGAAGGTCATTGATCAACATCTGGGCGGCACCACACCCCTGGATGTCGTCATTGACCTCGGCGAATCCGAAACAGCCTCTGCCCATCCTGCATCTGAACCGGCCGATAAAAGAAACGATGAATTTGCCGAGTTTGATGAATTCGATCAGGTCAAAGACGATGCCAAATACTGGTTTACGATCGACAAGATGGCCCAGGTTACAAAAATTCATGATTATCTGGAAAATCTGATCGAAACCGGCAAGGTTCTGTCGCTGGCAAGCCTGCTTAAAATTGCTGAAAAAATAAACAACGGCAAGCCGCTGGATAATTTTATGCTGGCCTTACTGTATAGTGAAATACCTGACGAATTTAAGAACATGATACTGAAACCATATGTATCCGTGGAAAACAATCAGATTCGTTTTTCCGTCCGTGTCAGGGATTCAGAAAAAACCTTAAACCGCAACGCGTTATTGAACAAAATCCGGCACGATTTAAGCAGTCAACCGGGGTTAAAAAAGGACAATGTCCATCTAACCGGTTTGCTGGTCTTGTATAACAATATGCTGCAAAGTCTCTTCAACTCACAAATTCTGACCCTGGGGATCACATCACTGGCGCTGATGGGTATGTTTTTAATCCTGTTTAGATCCATCAAAATTGCGTTAATTGCACTTTTCCCAAACCTATTATCCATCGCTGTCGTCTTGGGCGTCATGGGCTGGCTCGATATTCCCCTCGACATGATGACCATCACCATTGCCGCCATCAGTATCGGGATTGCCGTGGATAACTCAATTCACTATATTCACCGGTTCAAACAGGAGTTCGAGGTCGATCGGAACTATCTTCAAGCCATGCATCGCTGCCACGGGAGTATCGGCAATGCGCTCTATTTTACATCCCTGACCATCATCATTGGGTTTTCAATTCTGACGCTATCCAATTTTATTCCCAGCATATATTTCGGCCTGCTGACGGGATTGGCAATGTTAATCGCCCTCGTTGCTGCTTTGACGTTGTTGCCGGAGCTGTTGATTTTTATTAAACCGTTGGGGCCCGAGGCCAAATAGAATCAGATTTGATTTGGAGGATGTCACCGACGATGAGAAGTTTGCCAAATTTATAAGAAAGAATAGGACCGGGTTCATGATAGGCCGACCGCTGATTTTGTTTTACGTATCCGTACTTGTAATGTTATTCTTTTCCGGATGTGCTCACAGAACCGTCAAGGATCAAACCGGTCCGGTGGAATTAAAAAATGTTTCATCGGTTTCGCCAATACAAAAATCATCTTCACCTGAAAAGGTTTCGCCGGAGCTTGGCGAAAAGGATGATGTGTTTGATGAATTTGAAGAAGAATATAAAGGCAAATCGATCCAGGTGGCTGATCCGCTTGCACCTTGGAATCGGTTGATGTTCCATGTTAATGATAAATTATACTTCTGGTTTTTGAAACCGCTTGCCCGAGGATATACATTCATCTTTCCAGGGGTTATTCGCACCGGTGTAAAAAACTTTTTCCGCAACATTTTCACTCCTATCCGTTTCACCAATTCCCTTCTACAGGGCAGGAGCACAGCTGCCGGACACGAGTTTGCCAGTTTCATATTCAACAGCACTTGGGGGGTCCTCGGTTTCGGCGAGCCGGCTCAGAAAAAACTTAAAATCCCATTAAGTGATGAAGATTTTGGTCAGACCTTTGGTGCTTACGGGATTGGTAATGGTTTCTACATCGTATGGCCCGTCATTGGGCCATCTACCTTGCGAGATTCAGTCGGATTGGTGGGAGATCGCTTTTTAAATCCGATTTCCTATGTCGATCCTATCAGTCTTGCCGTTGGAATCTGGTTTTATGACAGACTGAATGAGACTTCTTTTCGAATTGGAGAATACGAGGCCATTAAAGAAGCAGCTATTGAACCTTATGAGGCCATCCGAGACGGCTATATTCAATTCAGAAAAGCTAAAGTCGCGGAATAAATGCATCCGTCTGGTCTAATCGGTACCTTGTTTCGATGCAACCGGTTTCAAAAAATCTTTGCTTTGCTGCCGAAGATCCCGTCATGCTGAATTGCGCTTGCTGAAAAATTTTAGTTGAATCTGTAAGTTAATTGCCCCATAATACGGCCACCCTGAACGATGAGTTCCAATTAAGTTTTACAGGAGGTCAGACATGTCCGAAGAAAAAAAAGATTTTATAATAAAAGATCGCAGGATCTTTGCCGACGAAAATCGGGATCAAAAAGAGGAGAAAGAAAAGAAAGAGACCCCGGATGAAGAGGCCGTAGAGCAATCTACTGCCCAGGCATCCGCGGAAGCCGACCATGCTGAAGAAAGTGAGCCGGAAACTCCGTTACCGAAGATTAATTTTTCAACCTTTATCTTTTCTTTAAACGCATCTGCCCTGGTTCACCTGGGTGCCATTGACGATCCTGCCTCTGGAAAAAAAGTAAAAAATTTGCCCATGGCCAAGCAGACCATTGATATATTAAGCATGATGGAGGAAAAAACCCAGGGCAACCTAAGCGAGGATGAAGCCAACATCCTTAAGAATATCCTCTATGATTTGAGGATAGCCTATGTTAAGGAGAGAGGCTAATAAACGAGCATCCTTGCTGCAATACCGCTGTTCATACGATGATGAAGATTTACGCTCCGGCGAAAATAAATCTATTTTTGCACGTTGCTGGAAAAAGAAAAGACGGGTATCATAATCTGGTTACCCTGATGTGCTGTATTGGGCTCCATGATACAGTTACCCTTGAATTCGGGGTTCCTGAAACTGTCATAACGTGCCGCGACGCTAAAATTCCTAAAGACAAAACAAATTTGGCATATCGTGCCGCAGAATGTTTCTTCACTCAGTTATGGATGCATCACAAAATGCGGCCTGATCATGTCGCCATTCATATTGACAAGCGCATACCGGCAGCAGCCGGCCTTGGTGGCGGAAGCAGCAATGCGGCTGCTGTCGTTTTGGGTTTGAACTGTTATTACGGCCAACCCTTTTCCAAAACCCAGCTTCTGACCATGGGGCAGTCGATTGGAGCCGATGTTCCTTTTTTTATATTTCGTCATCCGGCGATTGCTACCGGCATCGGGGAGCGGCTTGAAATTTATTCCGGACTGCAGCCCTATCATATTTTATTGGTGCATCCCGGTTTCGAGGTCTCAACCGCAGAGGTCTATAAAAACCTTGATTTGGGATTGACAAATTGCAAAAAAAAACTTAAAAAGGAAGTTTTACAGAATAATACTTTTAAACCGACCAATCATTTATGCAATGACCTGGAGACCGTAACCGTAAAAAGATATCCTGAAATTGCATTGGTGAAGGATGCACTGATTCGTCATGGGGCAACAGGAGCGTTGATGTCGGGGAGCGGGCCGACGGTATTCGGCCTGTTTTCTGATATTCGGCAGGCACAAAACGCCCGCGAGGCGCTGAAGCAACATCGAAATTGGCGCTTTTTTTTAACCAATATTATCTTTGAAGACAGGGTAATGATTACCTGAAGTCTCAAGCTTAGATGCAGAATTGCTTTACGACATCCGTGAAACCTGTTTTTTTTAAGTTGGGGCGTCGTCAAGTGGTAAGACACAGGATTTTGGTTCCTGCATTCGGAGGTTCGAATCCTCCCGCCCCAGCCATGTTTTAACGTTTTTTCAGAACAGGTATCAAACGATGAACTTCTGTTGGTCCAATCGAACGTGCAATAGAGTGGTGCTATGGAAAATCAGATGAAAGACTTTGTGGTCTTTTCAGGTAACTCAAATCCGGTTCTTGCTCAAAAAATATGTAAATACTTGGGCGTGTCACTTGGCAAGGCCAAGGTAAAAACATTCAGTGACGGCGAGATCCAAATTGAAATTAACGAAAATGTCAGATCCAGGGATGTTTATGTGATCCAGTCGACATGTTCACCGGTGAACGATAATCTCGTCGAACTGCTGTTGATGATAGACGCTTTTAAACGGTCTTCGGCCAGAAGGATAACTGCCGTAATACCTTACTATGGTTACGCCCGCCAGGATAAGAAGGTCGCCCCCCGGGTTCCCATCAGCGCCAAGCTGGTTGCGGATCTGCTGACTGTCTCCGGCACGAACAGGGTCATTACCATGGATCTTCATGCCGGCCAGATACAGGGATTTTTCAGTATTCCGGTGGACAATCTCTTTTCAGCCGCGGTAACGATTAAATATATAAAGGAAAATTTTGATGACAATCTTGTCATTGTATCGCCCGATGCTGGCGGCGTTGAAAGAGCCAGGGCATTTGCCAAGCGTCTTAATGCGGATTTGGCAATAATTGATAAACGCAGAGCAGCACCCAATAAAGCCAAAGCAATGGCGGTGGTGGGTGATGTGAGGGATAAAACTGCCGTCATTCTGGATGATATGGTCGACACGGCCGGTACCTTGAGCCAAGCGGCAACAGCGATTGTCAAAGCCGGTGCCCGGGAGGTTCATGCGGCATGCGCCCATCCCGTGCTTTCAGGTCCGGCGGTTGATCGCATACTCGAATCCGAACTCAAAAGCGTGGTTGTTACGGATACGATTCCATTAAACAGCAAAGCTCAAAACTGCGGTAAAATTAAGGTGCTCACGATTTCGGAACTGGTTGGTGAGGCGATGATTCGAAGTTATCGAGGTGATTCAGTAACCTCACTATTTGTTTAATACCACCGATAAACGCCGATAATGCTAGAATCAAAAATCAATGTCATCCGTGTAATCGGTGGTCAATAAAATCCAGGGTTTTGTTTTTTACCACGGATTACACGGATTTCACGGATAATAAAAAACATTGTATAAGGCATTCGTATTTATCAGTGTCATCAGTGGTCAGTGAATTCCAGCTTTTGGTTTTTTACCACGGATAAAACTCGAATTAAAAAAATCAGTGATATCCGTGCAATCCGTGGTTAATCAATTCATTATCATTGGGTGACGCAAGAAAGCCATTATCGCATATAAAAAACTCTCACGGAGGAAATATCTTGGAACAAATCATACTAAAAGCCAGCGTTAGAGAATCTACTGGAAAAGGACCTGCGCGGACGTTGCGCCGTGAAAATAAAATGCCTGCGGTGCTTTACGGCCCAAACAAAGAGTCCATGCTGCTATCCGTTGATATCAAAGAACTCGAACAAATTTCAAAAAAATACAATCTCAACCACGTTCTTTTGAATCTGGTTATCGAAGATGGTAAAACTGTAAAAAAACAAGTCATGGTCAAAGAATTGCAGGCCCATCCGGTTTCCATGAATTTTCTGCATGTTGATTTTTATGAAATCGCCATGGATCGCAAAATCAAAGTGAACATCCCGGTTGTCGCCAAAGGCAAATCCAAAGGTGTGGAGCTTGGCGGCGTCCTTCAGATCGTCAGGCGTGAATTGGAGGTATTGTGCCTGCCGGCTGAGATCCCGGACACAATTGAAATTGATATTACCGATCTTGGTGTCGGTGATTCAGTCCATGTAGAAGAAATACCGCTTGAAGGGGACATCGAAATTCCGGCTGAGGTGAATTTCACGGTTCTCACCATACTGAGTCCAAAGATTGAGGCGATAGAGGTCGAAGAAGAGGAAGAAGAGGCTGAAGCCGAAGTCGAAGAAGAAGTCGAAGAAGAAGGGGCCCCCGAAGCCACTGAAGAAGACTAATTTTTGCAGCGGTCCGCAAAGTCTGCCTTTTTAAAAGAGGAGACCCAGATGAGGCAGGCCTTACGGGCCGCTGGCATTTTGAGCACTGTTTGAGCGGATCGAAATAAGGGATGATATGCCGGAAAAACGCATTCGGTTAATCGTCGGCCTCGGTAATCCTGGGAGTATTTATGAGAAGACCCGTCATAACTCCGGATTTATGGTAATTGACGATATTGCGACTGTTTTTGCAATTTCCCTTGATAGGCAAAAGTTTGACACTTTATACGGAAGAGGCTCGATAAAAGGCATTGAGGTCATTTTAGCCAAACCGATGGCCTTTATGAACAACAGCGGGCCGCCAGCGAAGAGACTTGCCGATTATTTCCGGATAAAAAGCCAGGATCTGCTGGTTATTCATGATGACATAGACTTAGCCCTTGGAAGATTAAAGATAAAAGATAACGGCGGCCACGCCGGGCACAAAGGGGTCAAGTCGCTGATGAAAGCCTTCGGTGAAGGTGATTTTAGCCGGCTGCGTATCGGTGTCGGGCGTTCCGAAGAAGCGTTCCGTGTTACCGATCATGTGCTGGGGAACTTTCGTTCGGAAGAGATAAAGATTCTGGCCCAGGTTATAGCGACAGCCCGGGATGCGGTTGTTACGGTCCTTTGTGAAGGCCCACAGGAAGGGATGAATCGGTTTAATAGCACTCGAATCATGATAGCAGGTTAGAAGTTATCTCAAAAACCCGTATTCGCTCCGATGGTCCCGCGGGATTGTTCCACAGGCGGAATTTCACATCTTCTTTACTTGAATTATTGTGTTCAACCGGCTGGTTAGGTTTAGCCCGTCAGCCTGTTGGCCGGTTTGCCGGTCGCAATGAACTAACAAAAAGCCCCTTCGGCTTTTCCGATCACCGAAAGGGCTTTTTTAATGAGAGATTTGAATTTATACCTTGCCCCAGAATACCAGGAGCACGGGAACCATGATCAAAGCCACTTTACCGACGATCTTTATCAAGATATTGAGTGAAGGTCCCGATGTATCCTTGAATGGATCGCCCACAGTATCGCCTACCACTGCCGCCTTATGAGAGTCGGAACCCTTTCCTCCCATGTGTCCGGCTTCGATGTATTTTTTGGCATTGTCCCAGGCCCCACCGGCGTTGGCCATAAATAAGGCAACCAGCAACCCGACGGCCAGTGCTGCCGCCAAGAGGGCACCTAAAGCCGCCAATCCCAGTGTAAAACCAACCGCAGCCGGTATGACGACCGAAAGCAAACCGGGAATGACCATGGATTTTAAGGCCCCGCGGGTGGTTATATCCACACACGTGGCGGAGTCCGGCTTTGCGGTTCCTTCCATTAATCCGGGAATTTCCTTCCACTGCCGGCGGACTTCGCGGACGATGTCATAGCCGCCGCGACCCACAGCCTTCATGGTTAAGGCCGCGAACAGGAATACCATCAGCCCGCCGATGAACAGGCCTGCCATCACCGTTGGCTCCGTTATACTAATGACCTCAAGATCAGCGGCTTCGTAATAAGCTGCCAACCAGGCCAAAGCGGCCAGAGCAGCGGAACCGATGGCAAACCCTTTTCCCATGGCAGCCGTTGTATTTCCGACCGAATCCAAAGCATCGCACCGCGTTCTGACGATTTCGTCCATTTCACACATCTCGGCAATCCCAGCCGCATTATCTACAATAGGCCCGTAGCAGTCGCAGGAAAGGTTAACACCCAGCACTCCCAATATGCCTACTCCGGCAACCGCAATACCATAAAGACCGGCGGTTAGATAGGCAGCTACCATGGCTGCTGAAATCGCCAGCACGGGAATCACGGTGCTGTACATTCCCTGCGCCAGGCCTTCGATGATAACCGTTGAAGCGCCGGTCTCCGTGGATTTCACGATGTTGGAAACCGGACCATATTTATCGGAGGTGTAATAGATAGTGGCCCAACCGATGATCATTCCGCACAAAAGACCGGCCAAAAGTGCCCAAAAAACATCAAGCTCCGTGAGCACGACCTTTACAATGATAAAAGAAGCGATCACCATTAGACCATTAGCGATTACGATTCCCAAATTCATGGCCTTGCGGACCCGATCTGTCTGCTGTTCAAAAGTCTCATCGGTTCTGCCCTCCGCCACTCGCACACACAGAGATCCGATTATCGAGCAGATAATACCGGCGCCGGCCAGCAAAAGCGGTATCAACAGATGCTGGTTACTCAAAGCAGCCCCTAAGAACATAGTGGCTACGATGGCACTTACATAGGATTCAAATAAATCCGAACCCATGCCGGCAATGTCACCCACGTTGTCACCGACAGCATCTGCTATTACGGCTGGATTTCTGGGGTCATCTTCCGGGATTCCAGCCTCTACTTTTCCGACCAGATCGGCTCCCACATCGGCACTTTTGGTAAAAATACCACCCCCCACTCTCAAAAATAAAGCGATGAGAGAAGAACCAAACGCATAAGCAACCAGCATCCTCAAATCAGGGGTGATAAAGTATATAATCACGACTCCCAGAAGCCCCATACCAACGACACACATTCCCATAACCGCTCCGCTGGAAATGGCTACCTGAAAAGCCCTGGGAAAGCTTTGCGAAGCAATGTTGGCAGACCTTACATTGGAAGCCGTCGAAACGTTCATACCGACCCATGCCGCCAGCCCGGAAATAGCAGCTCCCACGATAAAGGTTATGGATTCACGTGGATCAATAAAAATTCCCAGCAAAATAGCAATCGCAATCAAGACCAAAACGAGTGTAGTGTACTCTCGTTTTAGGAATGTCATTGCCCCCTCATGAATAGCGTCCGCAATCTCGATCATCTTTTCCGTACCCTTTTCCACCTTGGTGATGCGAGTGATCAGAAAGACCACATAGACCAAGGCGAGAATACTCGCAATCAATGCAACTAATAGCTCCATACCTCTCTCCTCCTTATTTGATAATTAGTGATAAAGTGATTTTGGGCTGGCACACTATGGCAAAAACCAGTATGTGTGTCAAGCTTAGTATCGACCCGGTAGAGACACTTCCAATGGAATATATTTTTGACAATTACGATAAGTTATGTTATATGATAAAGGTTTAAAGCCCTGTTATCTTCCGCGTTTTTGCGTCTCGCATTTTATTTTGGACAGTACAGCGGGGCTATGTGTTTATCTCAACAGATTTAAACGCCGTGCAAACGGCTCTTTTAATGATTCCGTTTATCCGCGGTGGGTGCCTGTGAGATAAAAATTATATTTTGGTTCGTATACAATCTTATTGATGGAGTTAAAATGAGTGACAAAAAGGCCAGTGGAAAAACTCGAAAACCAACCAGCAAACGAAAAATGCGTACTTTTCAAGTTGGCGATCTAGCGGTCTATCCGGCTCACGGCGTTGGAAAGATAAAAGCGATTGAGACCAGAGTTATCAACGGGGAAAAGCATGATTTTTATATCATGAACGTTCTCGAAAACAACATGCTGATCATGATCCCGACCAACAACGTAGAATCGGTTGGTTTAAGAGATATTATTGATAAAAAAGAGATTTCCAAAGTATACCAGGTGATAAAGACCCGCAAGGAATCGCTTAACGACAATCAAACCTGGAATCGCCGGTATAGAGAATACATGGATAAGATCAAGACCGGTTCACTGTATGATGTCGCCGAAGTCTTCAGAGATCTTTCACTACTGAAGTTAACCAAAGATTTGTCCTTTGGTGAACGCAAGCTTTACGATACCGCCCAAGTTTTGCTGGTAAAAGAGCTTTCTACCGCCAAAAAAACAGATGAAAAAAAGATTATCTCTGAACTCGAATCTTTCTTCGCTGCGGAGAATCCTGAGACTTCAGACAATCCCGATAATTAACCCACCACTGAATCATGCCCGCTGACGGTGCTTTCACCATTTTTGTCGACGCCTCCCATGCTGGCGAACGCCTTGATGTTCATATAGCTTCTCGCATCTCTGCATGTTCCCGGTCACAAGCCGCTAACTTAATTCTTAATGAAAAGATACGGGTTAACGGGGCGCTTAAAAAACCCGGCTATAGCGTAAAAACTGGTGATGAAATCTGCGGTCATGTTTCACCACCGGAGACGGTTTCATTTGAGCCTGAGCCCATTGAAATCGATTTTCTTTATGAAGATCAGGATCTAATTGTCATTAACAAACAATCGGGACTGGTGGTTCACCCCGCACCGGGGCATTATTCAGGCACTTTGGTCAACGGGCTTCTTTATCATCGCCCGGATATCTGCAATATCGGCGGTGAACTCAGGCCGGGAATCGTCCACCGGCTCGACAAGGATACCTCTGGTGTTCTGGTGGTCGCTAAAAACAACTCGGCCCATGCCCATCTGGCTGCGCAGTTTAAATCCAGGAGGGTTCAAAAGACATATCTGGCGCTGGTGTATGGAGAAATGAGGTCAGAAACGGGTGTCATTTCGCTGCCCATCGGCAGGCACCCGGTCGATCGAAAGCGGATGTCCACCATCAGTCGGAAGGGACGGGAGGCCGAGAGCACCTGGAAGGTCCGCGAGCGTTTTGACGGTGTCACCCTGGTCGAATTGAATTTAAAAACCGGCCGGACCCATCAAATCCGTGTGCATTGTGCCGCAATCAACCATCCAATTATTGCTGATTCGAAGTATGGCGGTCGCAGGGTCCAAAGAAACCTATCCACAGATATCTCTGCCATTATCCAGGGCATCACCAGGCAGATGCTGCATGCCTGGCGGCTGGGATTCTTTCATCCAAGATCCAACCAGTTCGTATCATTTGAGGCCCCGATCCCAGCAGACATGGAGAATCAAATCATGCGCTTAAAAATAATTGGTCATTCTGTGTGACACGAAATAAATATCTTCCATGCAATTTTTTTTAATTATTGAATATGGGCTAACATTTGGACAAAAGGCGGCCGACTGCATTATTTAAGAGTCGTGGGGTGGAAAATTTTTAGAAGACCCAGAGCTGTTTATCAAAAAAATTATTTCCTAATTTGAACGGTTATGGGTTTTCCGATTAGCCTTTGAAATTTTGCGAAAGGCGGGAGGAATAAGTGATGCTAAGCGAAGTATTGCGTTGGATTGGAGATGAAACAATATTGCAGGAGTTTGTGAAGGGTTTGCCGATTGCGGCTTTGCTGGTCATTATGGCCGTCTGCATTTTTTTGTTGTCGAAAGGTGCCGATTGGATGATCGACGGCGTGGTCCATTTGGCACGCCGAACGGGTTTGCCTCGAATCGTCATCGGGGCGACGATTATTTCCCTTGGAACGACCATGCCGGAAGCGTTCGTGTCGGTTATGGCGGCCTGGATGGGTAATCCCGGACTGGCCCTGGGCAATGGCGTGGGGTCCATCATTGCCGACACCGGCTTAATTTTTGGCTTGACTTGTATGTTGACCACTGTGCCGGTCAACCGCTTCATACTCAATCGAACAGGTTGGGTGCAGGTGGGAGCAGCGACGTTGCTGGTTCTCATTGCGCTGATTGCGCTGAGCGCAATGGAGGGTGAACCGATATTGCACCGATGGGTTGGCATATTATTTCTTATATTATTGGCAGGTTATATGTATATTACCTATCTTTGGGCCAAGCAGGGGGCCGATATGGCGCTTGAGGGGGAGGAAGCCGACGTTTCCGAGCTCTTGAGCCTGGCAAAGTGCTGGTTGCTGATCGTAGGGGGGCTGTTTTTTGTCATTGTCGGAGCACGGATCTTGGTTCCCTCTGCAGCAGAAATCGCCCACCGGCTCGGCGTGCCGGAGGATGTTATTGCCGCCACCATGGTGGCACTCGGCACGTCTTTACCGGAACTGATGACGGCCATTGCCGCCGTGCGCAAAGGACATCCGGAGATTATGGTCGGCAACGTCGTTGGGGCTGATGTGCTCAACTGCCTTTTTGTCATCGGCGCGGCAGCGGCCGCCAGACCTTTGGCCGTGCCGCAAAACTTTTATACCTTCCACTTTCCGGCCATGATACTCATTCTGTATCCTTTCCGATTTTTCATTTTCCAGAATAAGGACGGACGTTTCCGAAGATGGCAAGGTGGCTGGCTGTTCGGCGTCTACATCATTTATTTGATTTTACAATATGCTTTCAATATTGGCACTGTTGAAGGCTAGATCCCATCCCAAAAAGTCGTCTGATTTTCTCAATTTGGTGAAGGGATGTATTTTAAACACTTGATTTTAAAATATATAAATATATAATAGCAGTGCTGTGCCCAAGGATCAAAATATCCACTCAAGCAAATAATTTGAAAAAATATTGACAAAATCCCTCTTTCTCGACTAAAAATATAAAGAATTTATCTGTTTATGAGTGTGAATATTTAAGTGGTGAAAGGAGGTGAACACAGTAGGGTTGTTGTAAATTCATCTGTATGTTTTTTTTTATGCTTCGCATTCTTACCCGAACTCAATTCAATTAAAAGGAGGCATGTCATATGAACGAAGAAACCCAACAACGCGCAACAAAACCAGTGCTTCAAAACGAGGACTGGTGGGCGTGTTTTCTCGGCTGGTTGATACTGGTTCTGGCCATTATCGGTTTGCATGAAGCTGCGGCCGGTAAATGGGCGGTTGGGATCCTTCCGGCGGGTCCCAAAATTGCCAAGGGCTGGACGTCACTGGCAGCGGCCTTCCCGAAAGGGTTCGGCACAACCCTTGGGCAGACGGTCGTTCTTTTCCTATTTTTAGCCGTTCTCACGAGCATCGGGGGTGCTTTCATGAAGTTTGATTTTAAGCGCTATATCCCCGGTTTTATTGTTATTTTTGTCCTGGCCTTGATCTCTACGGTTTTGTCCAAACAGCAATTCTTCGCCAAATGGGGTATAGAATACGTTATTTTCGCATTGGTGTTCGGTTTGATTATCAGTAACTTTTTCAAGGTGCCTAAAATCCTGCAAGCCGCCGGGCAAACCGAATACTTCATCAAAATCGGTCTGGTGTGCATGGGAGCGGGTATCCTTTTTTCCGATGTTCTCAGGGGCGGCTTTCTGGGTCTCGTTCAAGCGATTCTGGTGGCCACTTCGGTCTGGTTCATGACTTACTTTATTTGCCGCAAATTTCAGGTCAATGAACGCTTCAGCGCCATCATCGCTTCCGCCAATGCCATCTGCGGTGTGTCCGCCACCATTGCTGCCGGTGGTGCGATCCAGGGCAATAAAAAAGAAGTCAGCTCTATGGTCGCCTGGGTATTGGTCTGCGCGGTGGTCTTGATTTTGGTGATGCCGCCGATTGCCAAGTGGATGAATCTTCCCAACAACTGGGCCGGTGCCTGGGTCGGCGGAGTCATTGACAATACCGGTGCCGTCGTGGCCGCCGGCGGAATTATCGGCGGTGATGCTGCCTACAAAGTTGCTGCAATGGTCAAGATGGCCCAGAACGTGTTGATTGGAGTGGCCGCCTTCTTAATGGCGCTGTGGGCGACCATGACGCTGGACCGCAAAGAATCGGGAATCACCGAAAGACCGTCCTTTATGGAAATCTGGTATCGGTTCCCCAAGTTCGTGCTCGGATTCATAGTAGCCTCGATTGTCGTCTCGGCATTGGTTGAACCGGTCTCGGGCCCTAAAGCCACCAAAGCGATCGGCAGCGCAACCAAAACTTATCGGAACTGGTTTTTCGCGCTGTGTTTCGTGTCCATCGGCCTGGAAACGCGCTTTAAAGAATTGGTTTCGGTGGGTGGCGGCCGGCCGGCAATTGCTTACTGGATTTCCCAGACAGCCAACGCCGTCTGGACCCTGTTTATTACCTGGATTCTATGGTCCAGCACGTTTTTTCCGGCAGTCATCCCGCCCGATTGATGGTTATAAATAACACCTATCATCGCAACTAAAATGGGAGATGCCCTTTCGGCGGGCATCTCCCATTTTTTCCTGAAAATCGCCGTGCTTGCCGGTGCGCAGGCCTCGCAATTTCGATTGAAAATCCCGAATTATTTTACCGACCAGATGACCACCTATTTGAAGATCACGACATCGCCCTTTCAAACAAGCGCTATTGAATCCTTTCTTTGCTTCTGATGGCCGGAGCCGTTGACAGGAGAAACGATTCGGTGATATGCGTATTCAAAGAGAGTTACCTTCATGGAAAAAAAACAGATAATTGCAAACGCCGAGGAGCAATTCGCCCGGGAAGTAACCTTGGGCGTCATCGTTCAGAAACCACCGCCGGTCTGGCAGACGCTGATCCCGGGGATGTTCATTTTTGATTTTCTGCGCCGTGGCAGAGCGATCCGGCAATACACCAATTATTATATGTTTCCCAGGAAATTAGCACTGGATGCAGCGCAGGCGCTTGCAGAGGGCCAGGACAAAGCAGGGATCAATTCACGGATAGAAGCTGAAATCGAAAACCGGCTGAATGCTCTCAATCTCTATTCCCTAGACCTGGCCCGTCTTCAAAAAGTCGTGGTGGATTTTCTGATCGATCATTACTTGAAACTTCTTGGGGCGGCGGGTTACAGCTTTTACGATTTAATCAGAAGTGCCTATGCGTCTCGGGACGAATACGAGGAGCACCTGCACCGTCTTTCTTCGGCCGAAAAAGAAGTTGACCGGGCGATTATCGAAAGGTTGGGGGAGAACCAAACGCTCAGGGAAAAGTTGCAGACCGAGGAACAACAGGTCGATAGAAGGCGTCAAAAAATACTGGATGAAATCTTTTAGTTAGCAGCTGACCTGGCGGCTTCCCGGGAAGCGGGCCGGCCATCAGCAGGCGGTAAATTGTATAGCATTTGCCGCTGCTGGACCGAGCAGGTGATAACCCGGCATCTTGTCGTCGCAAAAATTGCCCCGCTTCCTGATTAATCTGAAATAGACATTTTTCTTACCGGGAAGCCCCGTCTTTCAGTGGGGGAGTTTCACTTGCGACAAAAGGGAGTCCGATAAGTTGCCGGCTGATTTAAAGAAGAAATTCGACATCATCTTATCCCGGGAGCAAATTTCGGCCAAATACGTGGCTCTAAAAGCATTGACCCCAAAACCGCTGTCAGTATGGGAGGTTTTGATACCGATTCTTTTCATTTTGAGTTTTATGAAATCCAAACAGGATAGGGAGGTATTCGCCCAGAATTTGCTTTTCACTAAAAAACTGGCCCTAGAGGCTGCCCTTGATATGATTGAAAAGAATAAATCCCGAGAATCGGTAATGGATCAAATAAAATCCAAAACCGACCAACTTATTTCTACATTACCGGACAATCTCTATTCGAACGCCATTCGTCAGGAACAAGTCAAGGAAATTGATTTGCTTATCGACCATTACTGTAAACTGATTCAGGCCGAAGGCAATGATTACGACGCATTGGTTCTCAGTGCTTATGGCAATCGAGAGCAATATAAAGCTTTCCACGCGCGGCTGAAGGACGCGGAAAAAAAAGTGGCACAAGCCGCACGACAAACCTTGGGTGTCAATACAGATTCAGCCATGGCGGCACGAATTGAGGAAGCGATGAATAAGCAAAGGATGGCGGAGGTCGAAAAGATTTTCGGACCCCAAGGTAAACAGCAGAATGCTTGATAGCGAAGATCGCCACTGGATCTTTCAGCATGCCTATTTGCCCGAACACCTTCCCGATTATGTTGTGGCAGTCTCCGGTGCAAAGGCCTATCTGCATGACAATTATCTTTGTTTCATCCGAGACAATCACCTCACGTTTATCGGTTACCCCCTGGGGAATGATTCACGTGATCTTCCCGGCGCCTATACAGCCGCTTGTGAGCGCTTCCAGCCGTCTACCGTAGCGCTGATTGCACCGAAAATATGGTTATCCCCTGAAACTTATGAAAAACAGCCGCAAGACAGTTACTACCGGCTCGACCTGCCTCTGAGAATCCTTCATCCTGGTGTGGCTTATATGATTCGGCGTGCAGAAAGAGAGCTCCAAATTGCTTATGGTGAATACGGCAGAGAGCACCGGAGAATGGTTAACGGTTTTATTTCTAAACACAAGTTAACATCAGGCCAAAAGCGTATTTTTACGCACATCCAATATTATTTGAAAAATTCTAAAAGTGCACGGCTGATTGAGGCAAGAAAAGGAACCAAACTGGCGGCATTCACGATCACGGACATGGGTTCGGCCGATTATGCTTTCTATATGTTCAATTTTCGGTCAACACGGGATAAGATGCCCGGCGCCTCAGATCTGCTCTTTAACGAGATGGTCAATTTAGCTCGATCCGAAGAAAAGAAGGCCATCAATCTGGGACTAGGCATCCATGCCGGTATTCGCCGCTTTAAGGAAAAGTGGGGAGGCGTTCCGTTTCTTTCTTATGCTTCTGCGTTGGTGCCTGGAAAGCCGGTGGGGCTGGGTAAGTTGGCAAACAAACTTTAGCCCGAACACTTCACAAGCCTGATGCATCCCATTTGCTGTGTTATCGGGGGTTCGCGGTATTACAATACAGCTTCACCCCCGATGCCGTGCAACTGGGCGCATCAGAATCGTGAAGTATCCGGCCTAAAATTATTTCAAAACCTTTATTTATATTCCGTATCTGAAATAACTATTTAGTAACCGATTCTATGCAAAAACTTGAGGATTTCGGTATTGACCCGATCGGGGCGTTCAAGCACGAGATAATGACTGGTATCTTTAACGATCACTAGTTTAGAATTTGGGATAGCAGCATGCAGGCGATGCGAGATACTGGGTGGTGTGAGACTGTCTTTGTCTCCAACCAGAATTAAGGTCGGTACATGAATTTGTTTTAATTTTTTCCCGGCTTCCCAATTCCAGACACTTCTGATAACTTCCCAATAGTTTTTTCTGGGATTGTTGGTAACGTCAGCAACAATCCAATCGAATACTTCCCGGGGAGCAGTCGGCGACACCATACTCCTGACCTGCCGCTCAAACCATGCATCTGTTTGACGGGGCAATTTTTGGGCGTTGCGATCGTATTTGCGCGGTTGACTGAGATCCATTAGAAACTGCAGGAGAGTTTGGAAATAATAGGCGATGATTTGACGCTTCAAACGGGGATTTTTATGCCCCTGGGTGGCAATCAAAACAAGGGCACTTACTTGTTGTGGGTTTTGGATACAATATTGCATGGCAATAATACCACCCAAAGACCAGCCGATCAGAACTGTCTTTTCAATTTTAAGTTTTGTGAGAAATATTTTGAGGTCTGTGGCAAATCCCGCCACAGAATATGGCCTTTCCAGCGGGGTGGATTTTCCGTGACCCCTTAAATCCAGAGCATATATTCGATAAATCCGGGAAAGAGACGGTATCTGCCAGCGCCACCACTCATGGGTGGCCCAGGCACTGTGAAGTAGCACCAACGAAGGTCCGGATCCATTTATGATGTAATGGAGTTTACCCTTTTCAACCTCGACATACGGCACGCAAAAACCCTTTCGGTGACAAGGTTTTTCAAAAACGATCAACGATTGGCAAAAATATCATCCACTTCTGCCCTGCGAACTTCTTTGATGGCATTTATAAGGTTTTCAAACCATATGCGCCGCTCCTTCTTGGTGCCTCTTCGAACAGTTTCAATGGAAGCTTGAATGACTGCGTGCTCTATTTTTTGAAGGGTATCCAAAAACGAAAGATATTTTCCTTTAGATGGGAATTTGGATTTAAGCATGGACGCATAATTCTTTTGGTTTGAATCCAGAAGATCCAAGTAATAGTTAATGAGAAACTCAATTTCAGCCAATTGCTTTTGGCGCACTTTTTCGGTATACAGGCCTTTCGTTTGTCTGTTCAAAATCTCTCGGGTTTTGATTTCTATTTGTCTTATTTCCTGGGCCCGTTCCTTGCCGAGTTGGAGATTCTTTGCAGCTTCTAACGCCAACTTTTTGGTAAACAAAAGGTTTTTACGGGTAACGCTCAATTTTCGCCGATATCGAATATATTGCGGCAGAAAAACAGGCATCAGCAGCTTCCGCCAACCGCTGGTCCTTATTCTTTCAGTCTCCAATAAGCGCCGGGCAATTTTATTGGCTTTTTTTTGCTCGTAGTCCCAGATGATTCGATATTTAGACATAGGCAAAAATTAATGGATCGCAAACTCTATGTCAATGGAAAGCTGTCTGAGTATAAAGGTACCTGCCGGTAAGATCTTGCTTTTGTAAGCTGGGTGTTTATCTTGTCTCAAAACAAACTAATTGAGAGGATTGATGGGTAAATATTCTTTGGCGGGAAAACATACACGTGTGACCGGTGCCAGCGGCGGTCTCAGTTCGGCATTGGTAAGGCTCCTGGCCGATAAGGGTGCTTCCCATGTTGAAACCGGGTCCCTCAAGCAAAAGCGCTGGCGGTTGTTGCAAGTGGAGTCGGCTATTTCTTGTAACCTTCGGTGCGTCATGTGTCCCTGGAAGGAAATCAGCAAAAGGGCCAAAAATCGCGGACTCATGTCTCAGGAAATATGGGATGCAATACGCCCCCATCTCCCCGAAGTTAATTCTGTGGACTTTACCGGTGGCGGTGAACCTTTGTTGCAGCCCAAATTGGCAGAATGGATAAAGGGTGCCCATGCTGCCGGTTGTGAAACCGGAATTCTTACCAATGGGCTTCTTTTGAACAAAAAGAAGGCTAAACAGATTATCGAAGCCGGTGTGAACTGGATATGCATCTCCATGGACGGTGCCACCAAAGAACTCTATGAGCAGATTCGCGTGGGATCAAATTTTGATCGGGTTTGTGACAATGTCGACAATATCAACCGCCTTCGAATCGGCAAGGTTCCCAAAATCATGATCAACTTTGTATTGATGAATATAAACTTCCACCAGATTGAGGAAATTGTAACGCTTGCGGCCCGGCTGGGTGTTGATCAGGTAAACTTTAAACAATGTGACGTTATTCGCGGCGAACATGGAAAAGGGTTCGGGCTGTTTGGCACCAAAGAGACAAGAGAAATCCGGCGGTTGGAAAAATCCCTGTCAAAAGCCCGACGACGCGCCAAGAAATTAGGGCTTCAGACCACAGCCTTTTCATTCACGCCCCAGGAACAACCGGTATGCGATCAGGATCCCCGCGATTCTCTTTTTATTCGATACGATGGTGCAATAGCGCCCTGTATCAATCTGGCTATCGGTGGTCCCACTACTTTTTTAGGCCAGGACGTCACGCTGCCGGTGATTCACTACGGACATCTGCCGGAACAAGACTTGATGGGATTGTGGGAAACCAAGACGTGCAAGTTCTTCCGGGAAAAGTTTGAAAACCGGGTAAAAGCGCATGACGACCAGATTATGACGAGTCTCATCGGCGCTTCGTCCAGTCGTGAAAAAGCCTTGCAGGCAGCCATTGAAGCGATGCCCGAACCCCCGCAAGGGTGTAACGTCTGCCATTATTTATACGACGTATAATTTTTGTTAGGTGAACCTATCGGTAAACAACGGTTCCCAAAAGCCGCTAAGGCTGGAAGTTTCGCTGGGATGTTACAGCCTGCACCCCCCAATCGTTTGCACACTAGTTCAGAATCCGATCCGCTTTCAGGCTACGTCTGCATCCGGGTCGTAGCAGATTCGGCAGCAATTGAGGCAACGTTCGGCTTCAGCCAGCGCATCTTTTTGCTGGAGTACCAGATCAGACTCAGCAAAGGATTTAATGCGTTCTGTAACCGGGAGTTCGGGCATCTTTGCTCTGGCTTTCGGCTTGATGCCTTCAACGTGTTCAAAGAGGGATTCGGGTATGTGCTTTTTGAGCAAGGATTTCGGCACGGGTTTTATCTCTTCCTCCGTCAGGTAGAGATGTATGGCCCTGGCCGCTCTTCGGCCGCCGCCGATGGCTTCGATAACCAGTGAGGCACCGGTGTATGAATCTCCAGCGGTAAATATTTTCGGAATGTTGGACTGTAATATTTCAGGATCGGCCTCGATGGTATTCCAGCGAGTGACGCTCAAATCTTCGAGGCTACTGTCTTCTTTAACGAAAGACATATCCGGTCCCTGACCGATGGCGGTGATCAGCATATCGATATTCATCAGGGTTTCCGATCCTTCAATCGGAACCGGCCGTCTCCGGCCACTGGCATCCGGCTCTCCCAATTTCATCTCCAGGTATTCCAGCTGGGTGACTCTGCCCTGTTCATCACCGATGACCCTTACCGGCGCTGCCAGGAAATGGAATTTAACACCCTCATGCTCGGCGGCATCAATTTCCACTGCATTTGCCGGCATTTCCTTGCGGGTGCGGCGATACACGATGGAAACTTCCTCAGCTCCTAAGCGGATGAGCGTCCGGACACAGTCTATGGCGGTGTTTCCGCCGCCGATGACGACGCATTTGCGGCCAATGGGTATTTTGTAAATTTCTTGGCCGGTTTGCTGATTGATGGCGTATTTGGTGAGAAAGTCGATTCCGGTGTAACAACCCTCCAGATCTTCACCTTCGGCTTTCAGACGGTAATCGCTCCAGGCCCCGACACCGATGAACACAGCTTCAAAACCTTCTTCGGCCAATGAATGCATGTCGAAGTCCCGGCCGAATCTGACATTGGTTCGGCTTTCAATTCCTAGATTCAGAATCCCTTCGATTTCCCATTCTAGAACCTTTTTGGGAAGCCGATACTCCGGTATCCCGTATCGGATCATACCCCCCAGTTCCGGCATCATGTCAAAAATGGTAACGCTATGTCCGAGGCGTCTGAGAAAATACGCACAGCTCAGCCCGGCCGGGCCCCCGCCAATGACGGCCACCTCTCTGCCGGTATCCGGGGCGCAGGGTATCGGGTAGCGTTTGCCCGAATCCATTTCAATATCAGCTGCAAACCGTTTGAGCTGATTGATGGAAACGGGTTCGTCTTCGATTCCTCTGCGGCAATAGTCTTCACAGGGATGCGGGCAGACCCGACCGCAAGACAGCAGCAAGGGATTACGCTCGCGGATGGTATGTACAGCGCCTTCGTAATCCCCGGATCTGATCTGGGCAATGTACTGGGGAATGTTGATTTCCGCCGGACACGTTTGTCTGCAGGGGGCAAGGGCGGCGTCTTCCTGGTTGAACTCCAGCAGCCGTTCGGACATGGTTCTGACGGTCAGAATATTTTTGGGACAGGCTTTTTCACAGGCACCGCACCCCACACATTTGCTTTCAATCACAACGGGATATCCGTCAGGTCCCATTTTGATGGCATCAAAGATACATGATTTGATACAGTCGCCCAGGCCCAAGCATCCGATGCTGCAAACGCGTTTTCCGCCGAACATATTGGCCAGAGCGCCGCAGCTTTGTACCCCCAAATAATGGTATTTATCTTCGGCCCGATGACCGCCCAGGCAGGTATTTAAAGAGCGCAGAGCTTCTGCGCTGCCGGGATCCACACCCATCACCGCCGCAACATTGGCAGCCGATTCCGGGCCGCCGACCATGCAAACGCTGGGGGGCGCTTTTCCATCTACCACCGCAACCGCAGCCGCGGCACATCCGGGATAACCGCAGCCACCACAGTTAGCGCCTGCTAAAAATCCTTCAACCTCCGCAATACGGGGGTCTTCCCATACATAAAATACCCTCGACGCAATACTTAACACAGCTGCACATGTGCCGCCTAAACCAAGCATTAAAAGCAAAGCTTCAATCACGACTACCTCCTGATTTATTTCGAAAAATCATCAACACCACACCGCAATAAATTCATATCAAAGGATAGCGGTCAGTTATTTTGCCCTTCGAGATAATTAAACCATTCCTTTGAAGGCAAAAAAAGTCAGGGAGAGAATCCCGGCAGTCACCAGGGCAATCGAAGTATCCTGGAGGGGTGTTGGTACCCGGGCCAGAAGGATTCGTTCCCGCACGCCTGCAAAGAGGATCAATGCCAGAGCGAATCCGACGGCATAGCAAAACGATGCAACCAGCGCTTGCATGAAATTATACTCTTCATTGACAAGAATAAGACACACGCCCATAACGGCACAGTTGGTTGTAATCAGGGGCAAAAAGATCCCCAGTCCGGCATAAAGCGCCGGGATACTTTTTTTCAAGAACATTTCGACAAATTGCACCAACGAGGCAATGACCAGGATAAATACAACTGTACGCAGATACTCGAGATCGAATTTTACCAAGAAAAATGTATTTGTAATCCAGGTGATGATTCCCGCCATCACCAGGACAAAGATAACCGCCATTCCCATTCCAACGGCTGTTTCCATTTTCTTGGACGTACCCAGGAAGGGACAGTTGCCCAGGTATTGGGCCAGAAGGATATTGTTGATAAAAATGCTGCTGATCGCAAGTACAAAGTAATCACCCATGACAGACTCCTATTTTCTCCCCGCAAGATTCATAATACACAGCATCAATCCCAAGGCCACGAAAGCGCCGGGGGCCTCAACCATGAATGAAAACGGTTTAAAGGATGGGCCAAGAATTTGGATGGGTTTTACCCAGAACGTCAAGGAACCTGTTCCAAGGAGCTCGCGGACGGCAGCCAATGCAACTAAAGATAGGGTGAATCCAATTCCGATGCCCAGCCCGTCTAAAAAAGATCGGAAGACCCCCCTTTTAGAAGCAAATGCTTCGGCGCGCCCAAGAATAATGCAGTTGACTACAATTAGCGGAATAAAAATACCCAGTTTTTTAAATAATGGATAGGTATACGCTTGCATCAAAAGCTCCGCAATCGTAACAAATGTGGCAATGATGACAATAAAAGAGGCAATTCTGACTTTAGACGGAATTACATTTCGCATAGATGAAATCAGGATATTGGAAAACACCAGCACAAACGTTGTTGCCACGCCCATTCCAATGCCGTTTTCCACTGCCTTGGTTACCGCCAAAGTGGGACAGAGCCCCAGGACCAGACGAAACGGTGGAACTTCATCCCAAAGGCCTTTGACAAATTCCTGTGTGAGAGACTTTGCCATTTATTTCCCCTTATTTTTCGAACTCCTTCAATTTTTCAATAAGTTGAGGTTTAAGCTGTTGGTAGATTTTACTCGCATCCGTTGCAGCTGCACAGACGGCACGGGACGTCAAGGTTGCCCCGCTAAGGGCATTTATGGACCCGCCATCTTGGGTAACTTTAAAAGGTTCTTTTAAGGAAAGGTTCTTGAACTGGGTCACAAAGCTCGGATCAGTCTCGGCTCTGGCCCCCATTCCAGGGGTTTCAGAATGCGTGGTAACACCGACGCCAATAAGCTTATCCTCTTTCGTATCTATGCCCACCATAAGTCCCACATCACCCCCATAACCTCCTTTACCGAACGTTTCTATGGCCAGCGCGCGGGGCTTGCCCTCAAAAACACCGACAAAAAAATTTCTTACGATGTCGCCTTCTTTCAGATCAAATCGATCGGCAATGGGATCATTTGAAGCGCCTTCAAAGATGGTCCGAACGGCGGGGCCTTTGACGTATTCCAGTAACTGGAGTTTGATTCTTTCCTTGGTCTTGTTCTTGATTGCAGCCAGCAACCCGCCAGAAAATAAACATAACACCGTAAGAACAACGACCATTTTTATCATTTCACGCATATTAAACGACCTTTCCAACCGCTTTGGGTCGGATCTTGTCCAAAAGCGGATTTACAAGATTAATCGTTAGGATCGCATAGACGACGCCGTCCACATGAGCACCAATATTTCTTATTAGGACGGTCAAGACGCCACCGGCCGCGCCATAGATGAGCATTGGAATAAAATTAACCGGTGAAGAGGAATCCTCGGTTGCCAGGAAAAAGGCACCGATTAAGGTGTAACCCGTAAGAAGATGAAACGTCGGTCCGGCGAAACGGTCCGGAGCGGCCAGATTAAAAATCCAGGCGGTCAAAAAAACGCCCAATAAAAAGGACACAGATATCTCCCAGCGAATAAAGCCTCGGATGATCAGATAGATTCCGCCAAGAATGAGTCCCAGTCCGAATGTGGCGCCAATCCCGCCGCTTTGTCTTCCCAGTAAAAGGTCTGCGGTGCTAAACGATTCAATTGCCCCAACCCCGAAATGCTTAACAGCGGCCAGCGGATATGCCATCACCATATCTAAATCATAATTTAAAAGGGCTCCATCAAAATCAAAAAGATCTTTCCAAGAAACCATTACCATCGCAACCGCGAGCACTACCGGGTTGAAGGCGTTGCTGCCAATCCCGCCAAAAATATGTTTGCCGATCACTACGCAAATAAAGGTTCCCGTGAGCACTGCCCACCATGGCATTGTGGCGGGGACCGCCATGGCGAATAAGAGTCCGATAAGGGCTGCATTGCCGTCTGCGATGGTAATCGGTCGATGGGTCAAATAGTTCATGGCGAGTTCCCACAAAATCGCCGAAGATACCGAGAGTGCAACGACACCCACAGCCGGTATCCCGTACTGTTTGATGCCCAGCAGCACCGCAGGCAAAGCCGCAATCATGATATGATAATATCTTTCGTTAACGCTGTTCCCATTGTGCCAGAACGGAGCGTGCGAAACGATGAACTTTTTTGCTTTATCCATGCGCCTCCTCCGCTGAATTTACCCGACCCAGTTCGTATTTTGCCAATCGGATAAACTGAAAGATCGGAATTTTCGATGGACAGACAAAGCTGCACAGGCCACACTCAATGCACGAATACAGGTCATATTGGTCTGCAGCTTCCTCGTAGTGTCCGGCCTCAAGAAACCGAACCAACATATTGATCGGAATATAAACCGGGCAGATTCTGATACATTCACCGCAGTTGATGCAGGGATAATCGGAGACATACGGAATCATTTCTTTATCTTGCACCATCAAGGCACTCGTGTCCGGCATAACCGGGTAATCTTCAGACCATACGGAGGCGCCTGTCATCGGTCCGCCCAAAATAATTCTGTCTTTTTCCGACAGTGTGATACCCAATGTATCGAAAATATGGCTGATAGGAGTCCCGATCCGAGCAGATACCAGTTGCTGATCACCGTTTTTTCCCACTACGGTCATAAGCTTTGAGACCGGAATCTGGCCGTTTTGAAAAGCGCTGCCAAGCGCAGCAACCGCCTCTGCGGTGATAAAGCACACCCCTAAATCTTCGGATTGTCTTCCGGCCGGCACGATCCGGCCCAGGGTATCTTTCATGATCATGAAAGGATTGGCGGCAGGATATTCGATGGGAACATTTTTTACCTCCGCACCGATATGGCCGTATCCCTGTAAGAATTCGCCGGGTATGGCCATAATAATGTGATCAACGTCGCTGATTTGGTTTAAAATACGGATGCCATGTTTCAAATCATCGGTGCGGGATTTAACTATATATTGGTTGGTGGTGACCAGCAGATCGTTGTCACCGCCGTAAATGACGATGGTATTAATCGGTTTTTCAGAGTCGTTAAAAAAGTTTAGCGGTAGCTTGCCGGGTAATTGGGTCAGGTAATTCCGGGCAACCGGCAGGGTCGTCTCCACACATGCAGTTTCGAATTGATCGTCGAATTCCTCCTGATCGGAAACATCAATTGAAACAGCCGTATAAAACTTGCCAAAATCACCGGCGTAGGAAGAAATGGAGGTTACAGTGCCGGTAACGGGGGAAATCGCATAAGCATCTTTTTCGGTTGAGGGTGCGAGTTTCTGACCTGTTTTTACCGTGTCGCCTTCTTTGAGTAAAGTGGCTTCCCCGGGATTAAAGGGACCGTCCACGAGAAGGTTTATGGATTTTGGATCAGGAATTTCGACAATATTCAGATGCTGGTCGGAAAGCAGCGCATATTCAATCCGTGGTTTTACAAATCCGAAAAATGATTTTCTTATCATGGGTCAACTTTCTGCGGTAAAGTGAGCATCTTAGTGTAGCTGGAACAATACCGTCCTAGCGCACGTGACAGGAATTACACTCTTTTTCCAGAGGACCGGCTTCGATTTCTGCATGGCAATTGCCGCATTGCTTATGGAAGGCATCGCTCCTTTTCATGGGAATAGCGTCCTCGATTTCATCAGCCTCGTGACAGTCCAGGCAGGTTTTCGGTACGGGTTCAGCTTCTGAAGGGATGACATGACAATTGCCGCAGGCTTGATTGGCCTCTTCATCCTCTTCAGGGTGATGATGACAATCTGCGCAGGATAATCCATACCCTGATTCATCTGCATGGGTTTGGTGATCAAATAACACATTCCCAGCTGCGACTTTATACATGAGCCGTATCGGTTGATCCAAAGGTTTTGCGGAAAAAGCGGTGTAGGCATAGCAGACAACACCGACAATAAATAGTCCGATCGCAAGACCGTAGGCCAGCTGGAGTTGCTTCTTTGAGGTCATACTTTATTATTTCCTTTCAAAGCGCGATCACAAATGCGATGAATCAAGAGTGCTCCCCTATCATAATGGGGTAAAGCTTGCAAGTCCTTTTTTGGTGATGGAAAGCAGGGAGTTATAAAAGAAAGATAAGGATAAATAAAAAATTTTTAAGATTATCAACTACGGCATCTGGAGCGGATAAAAACGGGCAACTGGCCGGTTACCCGACTTCATCTTCTTGGCAGACACCGCAGATGCTGCAAGATCCTACAGGACAGGGCGGAGATTTTTTTTCCTGTTTGGCTCTTTTGTATTCCTGCTGCAGGAAAGACTTTTTGATACCGTGATCGATGAAATCCCAGGGAAACAACTCGTCCAGCTCACGCTCCCGAAGGGCGTAAAAATCAGGATTCAGCGGCGTTGCTTTGAGGGTTTGGGGCCAATTGCCTTTGTTAGCGTGTGCCAGCGATAAAATATCCGCCACCCTGCGATCACCGCGGGAGAAAAGGGCCTGGATGTACGCCCAGCGTGGTATATCAGCATGGACCCGCATATTGGCCACTTTTTTGAGCCCCTCTTTTATCTTTTTTATCTTCTTTTTAATTGTCGCCACGTCATCCATCGCCACCCATTGAAAGGGAGTAAACGGCTTCGGGACAAACGAATTTAAACTGACCGTTATTTCACCAATATGCTTTTTCGGTCGACTCGATCTAAGGAAGCGGTATTTTATTTTTTTGCACAGTTGAATGATGGCTGCAACATCATCCGGGGTTTCGGTTGGCAATCCGATCATAAAATATAGCTTTAAGTTCGGAATGCCGCTTTCCACAATGACTTCGACGGCATTGAGAAGGTTTTCTTCGGTAATACCTTTGTTGATCACACGGCGCATGCGCTCAGATCCGGCATCGGGCGCGATGGTGGCAGTTTTGATCTTGCTTTGCCGCAGCACCGAAACCAGATCGGGGCCAAGCGCGTCAGCCCGCAGAGAACTGAAAGAGAGGCTGATGCCTTTTTTTAGATAACGGTCACAGATTTGCTGGATGCCGGGAAGATCCGATACGGCCGCACCCACCAGACCGATTTTATCGGTTATATCGATACCCTGCCGGATACATTCCTGAAGCAACGGCACCGGTCTGAAACGAGGCGGCCGATAAACAAATCCTCCACTGCAAAAGCGGCAGCCGTGGGGGCACCCTCGGCCGACTTCTACCAGAAAGGTTTCGGCAAAGGTTGTATTCGGGGTAATTATACTGCTGCATGTCGCAACTTGGGCCAGGTCTTTCAGGAAGGAGCGCGTTATTTTGGGCGGGACATTAATAAGCGGCTCAAAGGCTGAAACACTTCCATCCGCATTATAGGACGTTGTGTAGAAGGACGGAATATAAGCTCCCGGAACCTTTTGAGCAATCGCTTTTAAACATTGCTGTCTGCCGGATTTGGTCCCCGGATCAAATTCCAGCAGACACCCGGCAAACTGCTCAAGCATCACTTCTGCTTCGCCGATCAAAAAAACATCGATAAAGGGAGTCAGCGGTTCCGGATTCGAAAAACAGGCCACTCCCCCTGCAATTACCAGGGGGTGGGGGGCTGATCGATCACTGGATTGCAGGGGGAGACCTGTAGAATGGAGAATGGTTAATATATTGGGAAAGTCATTTTCAAAAGATACGGAAAAAGCAATGATATCAAAATCACCGAGCGCTGTAACGGATTCGATTGTTTTAAGGCGATGGTTTTTGCGTTTGTTATCCAGCGGCAGGAAGGCTCTTTCACAGGCCAGACCATCAATTTGGTTAAATAATCGGTAGGTGGTCTGAAAACCAAGATTTGACATAGCGATATGATAGTGATTGGGATAAACGAGAGCGATCCTTCGTCGTGTTTTACTACTTTTCCGGATCGTGCCGGTTTCAGATTCGAGAAGACTTTTAAGTGATTTTCCGGTTTTGTGTGCCATGGCGGCCCGACTTTCGACTATTGACGATCAAATGGCAATGGTATCTTGGCACAATATTCAGTCGTCAACGGGCGCTTGTCAATGACCATTCGAAAATCACCAATCGCCGAAAATCGATTTCTAGTCGGCTTTCCTTCTGAGAAAAGTGGGAATATCCAGATCATTGTTGTCCAGAACAATGCCCTTGTAACGGGAACCGGCAGATTCTCCGACTGCTTTTTTTTGGCGGATGAACGTCGGCACCTCATAGTCCTCGGCAGTTTTCATATCGGCCGGGGTGATATCCCTTATCTTGCCCCTGGTCGAAAGATCACCGTGTTTTTCAGTTATTGCCGATTCAGGCCCGGTGCCGATGCCGGTTGCAATAACGGTCACCCGCATTTCCTCACCGAGACTGTCATCCACCACCGTTCCCCAGATAATATCGGCATCCTCACCCACTTCGTTGTAGATCCGGTCGGAAGCCTCGGTCATTTCTTCCATGGTCAAATCACTGCTGCTGGTAATGTTCATCAAGACACCCGTGGCACCGGAAATGGAGATATCCTCCAGAAGGGGGTGGGAGATTGCTCGTTCGGCCGCTAGTGTCGCCCGGTTCTCACCACTGGCGATGCCGATGCCCATGATGGCCATCCCGGCTTTTGACATGGTTGTTTTTACATCGGCGAAGTCAAGGTTGACCAGCCCCGGCATCATGATAAGATCGGTGATTCCCCGAACAGAATGCAGCAATACCTCATCTGCCTTTCTAAACATTTCAAGCATTGTCGCATTTTTCGAAGCAACTCCTCTGAGCCTGTCATTGGGAATGGTGATGGTTGTATCCGCGATTTCTTTAAGGGTATCAATGCCGTCCTCCGCCTGTCGTGTCCGTCTGCGGCCTTCGAATGAAAAGGGTTTGGTTATGACTGCAACAGTCAATGCCCCCAAATCTTTGCAGATCTCGGCGATAATAGGCGTTGCACCGGTACCGGTGCCGCCTCCGAATCCGGCAGTGATAAATACCATATGGCTGTCCTGCAAAGCGCTTCTGAGAGCCTCCTCGCTTTCAAGGGCTGCTTCGCGGCCGATTTGCGGGTTGGCTCCGGCTCCGAGTCCTTCGGTCAACCTTTCGCCCATCTGAATTTTAACGGGAGCGTTGGAAATATCAAGTGCCTGCGCATCCGTATTGGCTGAAATAAATTTGACACCCTGCAGCTTGGATGCGATCATGTTATTGATTGCATTACCACCCGCTCCGCCTACACCGATAACTTTCAATTTAGCCGACTTTTCGTTGTCTATGTAAGTGAACACTTCCCCCACCTCCTATGATTTATTAACTTCTGGGTTAGGCGGTTCATGGTTCAAGGTTCAAGGTTGAGCACTGCCAATGTCTTAGCTTGCAAGGCCTCATAGAGAATCCGGCAACGCTTGTCGCATCACCCATTGGGTGAGTGTTGCAGCTGGCCAAAAGCAGGCATCAATGAACTGTAGCTTTTGCGTATAACCTTGAACGTTGAACCGGGAACCCGGAACCGCTCAATTTTTGATTTTAAACCACATCTTTAAACCATCGCTTCATCCGGGTCATGATCCGGTTGAATATATTATTGTCGCGAATTCTGAACTTCTTGGCGTCCCTGTTTCGGGCACCGTAAATGACGAGACCCACGCCGGTGGCATACATCGGATTATTGACCACATCAACCAGACCACTGATCCCCCGCGGTTTACCCAGTCGGGTGGGAAGGTTGAAAACCGATTCAGCCACCTCGATGACACCTTCCAACAATGACGATCCCCCAGACAAAACGATTCCCGATGGGATGGCATTTTCCATTCCCGCTCTGTAAATTTCCCTTTGAATCAAGGAAAAGATCTCTTCAATCCGGGGCTCCAAAATTTCTCCGAGAACCTGTCTGGGGAGTTTGCGAGGCTCGCGTCCTCCCATTCCCGGCACTTCAATCGTTTCATCGCTGCCTATATTCCGTATTATACAGGTACCGTATTTTGTTTTAATCTTTTCGGCTTCAGCATGCGGTGCACGCAATCCAATTGCGATGTCATTGGTGAGGTTGTTGCCACCCAGCGCCAGAACGAAAGTATGTTTGATATTTTTAGCGGAAAATATCGCCAGGTCGGTGGTGCCGCCTCCCAGATCCAGAAGCCCCGTACCCAATTGTTTTTCTTCTTCGGTCAGCACCGCTTCTCCGGAAGCCAGAGATTCAAGAACAATATCGCATACATCCAAGCCGGATCGGTTGGCACATTTGACGATGTTATGGGCCGAAGTAACTGCCCCGGTGACGATATGAATTTTTGCCTCAAGTCTTACGCCGGCCATGCCGACAGGGTTTTGAATGCCCCGTTCATCATCGACAATGTATTCTTGGGGAAGCACATGGATGACTTCGCGATCCATGGGTATTGCAACTGCCCGTGCCGCATCGATCACGCGATCCACATCGTTCTCCTTAATTTCGTTTCCCTTTATGGCGACAATCCCTCTACTGTTGAAGCCGGTGATATGTCCCCCGGCGATTCCCGCATATACGGATGATATTTCGCAACCTGCCATAAGTTCCGCCTCTTCAACCGCTTTTTTTATCGATTCTACGGTCGATTCGATATTTACAACAACACCTTTGCGGAGCCCGATGGAAGGATGGGTGCCGATTCCGATGATGTTTATCCGATCCCCGGATAATTCACCGACCACGGCACAGATTTTTGTCGTCCCAATATCCAGGCCAACGACAATTTGATCCTGTCCCTGCATCTTAAACCTCCTTATGGTCTTTTGCGGGTTTGATGGGATGTAAAACGACGCGATTTAAATTATTGAGATCAATTGAATCAAAATCCGCAAAGTTTTTTATTTTTCCGGTTTTAATATACATAAGAACTTTTCTAAGCACGTCATACTTGCTAGAAAAGTCATTGTATCCCAGCTTGATTTCTCGGACGGTATCCAACGGGTAGAGCGTCAGGCCGATATCCCTATCAATCCGGATTTGTTTGATGCGATGGTTGGGCAGTATACTTCCCTTCTTCTGGCCAAGGTGCAGAATTTCCATAACGGCATTTAGCGGATAGCTGTTGACGTTCTTGCTGCCTGAACGGCTGGGGGCGCCGGCGCTTGGAAGACGATTTTTTTTAAACCATGATCGGTTGTTTTCTCCGGAGATATTGATATCCGAATACCTCAGGCCGCGGACGATCGGCAGATTGTCAGGATCGGATATCTCCTTTTCCTTAAAGATAATACCCCTATCGCTAATCAGGTATTTACGACCCAGATCGACGACGGCCAACGGGATATGTTCCCTGATTGAAACATGAATTTCGTTTGGAATCTCCCGGTTGACTGTCGCTTCAGCGATCCACGGGTGGACCAGCAGTCTTTTTCTCACCAGAGAAAGATTGATGGACAGCAAGTTTATCCCATGGTGGATATCGGTCTGTTTGCGTATCTGTTCTGTAGATAGCCGTTGCAGGCCGCTGATAACCAAATTTTTTAGCCTGAAATACGCAATTTGAGTAACAAGGTCGTGGATCAATATAAACACAAGGCTCATGGATGCCACCAGCACAACAATGGTCACCATTTTTGTCAAAAGCCCAACGTGTTTGATGGGACGGCGACGTTTTTCTGGATGGCCCCTGCGGGAGTGTTTTTTGGCATTATACCTGTGGCCCAACAATTTTAACCTCGGGTTTTAGCTCAATGTTGAAGGTTTGCGATACGATTTTTTGTACCATTTCCATCAGGGCAATAACATCGCTGGCGGTTGCATTGCCGGAATTTATGATGTAATTGGCATGCTTTGTGGAAACTTCTGCGCCACCGATTCTTTTACCTTTTAGACCGGCCAGTTCGATAAGTTCGCCGGCCGTTTTTCCAGCAGGGGGATTTTTAAAAAAGCAACCGGCACAGGGATAATTGGTCGGCTGGGTTTTTTTTCGGATATTCAGCAATTCTTGTGCCTCTTTTTTCAGGTATCCGGCGTCGGAATGCCACAGCTGAAAACGACCTTCGAGGATAATCGGTTTTCCTTCAGCCTCGAGGTCTTCCCTCTTTTTTAGTGAAAGGTTTCTGTATTCAAAATCAAGTTTTTCCTTTCCGATTCTCACAGCCTGACCATCCGGAAGCAAAACTTCGATGGAATCAAGAACATCTCCGATTGATCCCTTAGCGGTGCCGGCATTCATCATTATACCACCGCCGACAGTACCCGGAATTCCGATGGCAAAATTCATTCCGGCAAGACCGGATTTGATCGCAAATTTGCATAAGGCCTGTAATTTGGCCCCGGCCATGGCAGAAACGACAGCCTTTTTTTTGCGCCATTCGGTGCACGTAATATGATTAAGGCATTTTGTCAGCGCGATCACCAGTCCGCGAATGCCGGCGTCTCTTACCAATAGATTCGTCCCGTCTCCGATGACGAGATAAGGCTGTTGCCTTTGCTTGGCCCATTGGATGAGTTCAATCAAATCTTTCCGGTCTGGCGGCACCAGATAGGCATCAGCCGTTCCGCCAATCCTAAAATATGTGTGTTTGGACATGGGCTCGTCAAATTTAATGTGTTGACCGAATCGATGTTTCAGCCATTTTTTTGCATCACGGTCAAGTGGCATCGCAAGGCTTTCAGCTTAGGTTCAAATGCGAGGCTGATGCGAATAAAATGTGTTCCTTCTGAAAGCTTTCAGCTTTCAGCTTTCAGTTTTGTGAGTATTTCTTCCCCGACTTTCCAAACATCTCCGGCACCCAGGGTCAGTAAGACATCTCCGGGTTTTAATAATTCTTTCAAGTCTGAAATTGCCCCACGGAGGCTGTCTTTACAAATTACTTCTTTATGACCGTGTTCTCTGATGCCCTCACAGATGGACTTGCTGTTTACCCCGGGAATTTTTTTCTCGCTGGCGGCGTATATCGGCAAAACCAGGAGCACATCCGACTGGTAAAAGGCCCGGGTGAAATCATCAAACAGCGCTTGGGTTCTGGTGTAGCGGTGGGGCTGGAACACCACTACCTTTCTTCTATCCGGCCAGCACTCGGTGGCAGCTTGCAAGGTTGTTTTGATCTCAGTGGGGTGATGACCGTAGTCATCCACAACAGTTATGCCATTTATTTCCCCCTTGATTTCGAGTCTGCGTTGAACCCCCTGCAGCGTTTCCAGTGCATTTTTGATGGTTTCAAACGGGATACCAAGTTCGATGCCAACCGCCACACTGGCCATTGAATTATAGACATTATGGATACCCGGGAGATTCAACCGAATTTCGCCAAGCACCTTGCCCTGTTCCTGGAGGGTGAACCGGCATTTAAAATTTTCGAATATCACGTTTGTTGCTTGAAGATCCGCCTGGGTGCTCATTCCGTATGTGGTATAGCGCTTTTGTATCTTTGGAATAAGATCCTGGATCGGTTCGTTGTCCAGACAAAGTACCGCCAAACCATAGAAAGGCACTCTGTCAATAAATTTTAGGAAGGCCGTCTTTATGTCATCTAAATCCCGGTAGTAGTCGAGATGTTCTCGATCAATATTGGTGACCACTGCGATGGTCGGCGACATTTTCAGAAAGGATCCATCACTTTCATCTGCCTCGGCCACAATAAAATCGCCCTGCCCCAGGAGTGCATTGGAACCAATGCTTTTGAGCTTGCCGCCGATCACCACCGTTGGGTCAAAATTACCCCTGCCCAGCACGGCCGCGACCATGGAAGTGGTCGATGTTTTCCCATGGGCTCCCGCAATCGCTACGCTGTATTTAAGCCGCATGAGTTCAGCCAGCATTTCAGCTCTCGGTATTACCGGTGTGGATGTCTGTCGGGCCGCAATGAGTTCAGGATTGTCTGAATCAACGGCGGAGGAGACAACGACGACATCTGCTCCGGCGATCTGATTTTCAGCATGCCCTTCAAATATAATGCCCCCGAGTTCCTCCAAACGTTGGGTGATATCCGATGCCTTGAGATCGGAACCGGAAACCTTGTAACCCAGGTTCAAAAGAAGCTCAGCAATACCGCTCATGCCGATTCCGCCGATGCCGACAAAGTGTATGTGATATTTTTTCCGATACATTTTTCAGTTGTCACTCATCAATTCATAGATGTCGTCAACGATCTCCCGGGCTGCCCGGGGTCTGCCAAAATCTCTGGCCCTTGATGCCATCCGCTCAAGATCCTCTGAATGATAAGCATAGTATTCAATTTTTTCGGCCAGCAATCTGCCGCTGAGGTCCTTTTGAAGGATCAATTCGGCTGCCCCGCTTTGGGCCAGTGAGCGGGCGTTTACCACCTGGTGATTGTCAGCCGCAAAAGGAAAGGGAATGAAAATCACGCTTTTTCCGATAGCGGTGACTTCCGCCACCGTAGTTGCCCCGGCCCGGCATATGATCAAATCGGCTTTTTGGTACTGGTGACCCATCTTGTCGAAGAATGGTTTAACCGTGCTGGCAATACCGGATTTATCGTAGGCCGCTTTTACTTCGTGTTCATCGACCGGTCCGGTCTGATGTATAAAGCGATACCTGTCTTTTCCGCCAAGGTATTGCAAGGTTTCTATCACGGCCAAATTTATGCTATGGGCCCCCTGGCTTCCACCGATAATCAACACCGTAAAAGGGCTTTCGCGGCCGGTTGCAGCTGTCAGGCCTTGCTTGTGATTGATCAGAATTTCCTTTCGTACCGGATTTCCGGTAAGTTTGCTTTTTTTAGGACCAAAATTTGCCTGGGTGTCTTTGAATGACACATATATTCGATCCGCAAAACGGGCGAGCAAACGGTTTGTTATCCCCGGTAGAATATTCTGCTCATGAAGAACAATTTTTTTGCGCATCAACCAGGCGGCCATCACCACCGGTCCGGCAGCATAACTGCCAACCCCGGCAACCAGGTCGGGTTTGAAATTTTTAAGTATCCGGATCGAGCCAATAATCCCCTGCGGAATTTTCAGCATTGATTTTAATTGTCGCCAACGCCCCATGCCTTTGATTCCTGCGGCGGTAATTTCTTTCAACCGAAAACCCGCTTGCGATAGGGCCCGCTTCTCAAAGGGGTTGCCGGTGGATACAAATAAAATCGAGTTCTGAGAGTTCCGAGACATAAATTCCTGTGCAATCGCGATCCCCGGAAAAAGATGGCCCCCGGTTCCACCGCCTGCGATGACTATTTTCCGGGGGGCGGTGACCCGGTTGCCGCTATTACTTGGGGCAAACAACATGGTTTTACCTAACTTAAGGTTTTAACTATTTGTCGTGAAACTGCTTCCAGACTTCCTTGTTCCGCGGGCACCGACCGGCCCACCTTTATTGGTTTTGATACGCTGCAATGTTCATCAATATACCGATAGAAGCCATGTTTATCAGCAGGGATGTTCCGCCATAACTTAAAAAGGGCAGGGTTAATCCTTTGGTGGGCAAAAGTCCCAACGTGACGCCCATGTTGACACAAACCTGCAGAATTATTGCAAACGTCAGGCCAATGGCCACCAAGGATCCGAAGGAATCCTCGGCATTTCTGGCAATGCTGACTCCACGCCACAAGATCCAGGTATAAAGGAACAGGATGATCAAAATACCCAAAAGACCGAGTTCCTCCCCGATCACCGAAAAGATAAAATCAGTGTGGGGTTCCGGTAGATAAAAAAGTTTCTGATAACCTTTACCAACGCCTGCACCCCAAATGCCGCCCGTTCCGAAGGCCATCAGAGAATGGATAACTTGATAGCCTTCGTCGGCCGGATACTGCCATGGATTGAGGAAGCTCAGGATTCTTTTTAAGCGATATTCGGCATTGATCATAACCAGATACCCAACCGGCACAAGAAGTGCCAGTGATGATAAAAGGTGGGCTGTACGCACACCGCCGACAAACATCATGATCCAGGTAATGGCACCGAAAATAACCACCGAGCCAAAGTCAGGTTGCATAAATAACGCGATCATCAAAATTCCCAACACGAAAATGTGGGGTAAAAAACCAATAGTAAAATCCTTGATCTGAGCATTCTTTTTATCCATGGAATATGCCAAATACATGACCAGTGCAAAGCGAGCAAATTCGGAAGGTTGAAAAGTAAAACCTCCCAAACGAAGCCATCGTGACGAGCCGCCGGCAGCGTATCCGAACCCGGATATATGAATCGCAAAAAGAAATACAATGGCCAGTATGAGCAGCGGATATGTCAGTGAACGATACCATTTGTAAGGGAAATGTCTGCAAACGACCAGGGCAACTGTTCCCGCAAGTGCAAACAGCGTCTGTTTTTTCAGAAAAAAGTAACTGCTGCCAAACTTTTTCAGGGCCAGCGCAGAGCTGGCACTGTAAACCATTACAATACCGACACCGACCAGAAGAAGGACAGGAAATAGCAGCGTGACGTCATATGCCGCCGATGATCGCACTGGTTTATTTTCAATCATGCCGACTTCTTTTTTAATTTTTTAACCGCCTCGGTAAACACTGTACCGCGGTGAGCATAGTCCCTATACATATCAAAGCTGGCGCACGCCGGCGATAAAAGTACAACGTCTCCCGGAACGGCTTTTTGAGCTGCTTTAAAGACAGCATCTTCCATAGTTGCCGCAGTTTTTATTGAAACAATGGCGCCTAATGACGATAAAATATCGTTTTTGGCTTCCCCCAGGGCGATAATTTGTGTGACATGACTGCGGACCGCTTCCGCCAATGCGTGAAAATTGCCTCCCTTATTGCGCCCCCCCAAGATAAGGATTACCGAATCGTTGAAACACTCCAACGCCCTAATCACGGCTGCTGTATTGGTCGCTTTTGAGTCGTTATAATACCTGACGGCGTTGATCGTTTCGATATATTCAAGCCGGTGTGAGATCCCCCTAAAATTAATCAGAGCAGACTGCACGCCCTGGGGTGTGCCACCGGCAACCAAGGCCGCTATACTTGCAGCGGCAACATTTTCTGAATTGTGTTTCCCCGGAATCCGTAAATCTCTTCGATCAATACTGAGCGATTCACAGGTGGTGTTGCGCGAGACCTGAAAATTTTCTTCAGTAAATTTATTGTTTTTTATATGTAGAACTATCTTATCGTCGGTTATGATGGCGCCTTCTTCTTTTTTTAGCCGTTCGCTAAAAAACAATTTGCGGCTTTTTATTTTACGGGCTGATGATCGAATATGGGGATCTGAGCCATTCAGTATGGCCGTATCGTTGGCATCCTGATTTTCGAATATCCGAAACTTGGATCTGTAATAAGCTCTATAATCCGGATAACGATCCAAATGATCTTCAGCAATATTAAGCAGAATTGCGATTTTGGGCCGGAAAGTGTCGATGGTATCCAATTGAAAACTGCTCACTTCAGCGACGATGATTTGTGCTTTTTCTTTCTCATCGGGGTAATCAATCAAGGGTTTGCCGATGTTCCCCCCCACGAATACTTTAAGTCCTGATTTTTTGAGCATTTCACCCAACAAGCTTGTTGTGGTTGTCTTACCATTGGTTCCGGTGACGGCGATAATCGGCTCCCGGATAAACCGGGAGGCTATTTCGATCTCGCCCATTATCCGAATTCCGTTTTCATTAGCCTTTGTAATCGGCCGAATGGTATGGGGAACACCTGGGCTGAGCACGATCAGATCGGAACTATTGAATGTCTCCGCACGATGGTGGCCCAGCTCCGTTTTGATTCCCAATTGATGCGCCTGCTGTGAATATTCTGCAAGATCTTGTTCAGCAGCTGAATCGGTAACCGTCACCAATGCCCCCCTTTTTTTCAAAAATGAGGCTGCCGCAACACCGGTTCTGCCAAGGCCGACGACCAGGACTTTTTTTTGGTTTAATTCCATACCGTATGATGTTCCAAGCTCAGCGTTCTGGGTTCAACGTCTTTAATTTTATCGAAATACGAAACTAATAATCTAAATTTCGACTCGGAACGCATAACCTTGAACCTCGAACCCTTTTATCTGAGCTTCAAGGTGCTCATCGATATTAATGCCAGCGCGATGGCAATGATCCAGAAGCGAACGATCACCTTGGGCTCCGCCCATCCTTTCAATTCGAAGTGATGATGTAGGGGGGCCATGCGAAATATTCTGCGTCCTTTGGTGACCTTGAAATAGCCAACTTGGAAAATTACCGAAAGCGCCTCAATGACAAACAGCCCCCCTACAATTACGAGCAGTATCTCTTGTTTGGTAATAACCGCTATGGTGCCCAGTGCTCCTCCCAGCGGTAGGGATCCAACATCCCCCATGAAAATCTGAGCCGGATAGGCGTTGAACCATAGAAACCCAAGTCCTGCTCCGGCCAGGGCTCCACAAAAAATAGTGGCTTCTCCGCTGGAAGCAACATAATTGATCTGCAGATAGTTTGCGAATTTTACATGCCCTGCGACATAGGCAAAAATCATATAAGTGACTGCTGCAATAATCACCGGCCCGATCGCGAGGCCATCCAAACCATCGGTTAGATTAACCGCATTGGACGTTCCCACAATTACGAGGGTGGCGAATATCACGTATCCCCATCCGAGGTCCGGTGAAATATTCTTAAAAAACGGTATGGTTACCTGGGTATTGAAATCCGGTCGTGAGCAGACCAGTATTCCGGTAATAATTGCAATGATAATCTGCAATGCGAGTTTGCCTTTTACGGTCAGGCCCTTGTTTCGTTTTTTTACCTGCATCAGATAGTCATCGATAAAGCCGATAGCGGCGTAACATGTGGTGATGAGAATCAGGATCCATATGTAAAAATTGGTTAAATTGGTCCAAAGCATGGTGGCGATGATAATTGCAAAAATTATCAGGGTTCCCCCCATCGTCGGCGTACCGGCCTTTTTGTGGTGAGTCTCAGGGCCGTCTTCCTGTATGTATTGACCCACCTGCATTTGGCTTAGTTTTCGTATGAACCAGGGTCCGAGAATAAAACAAATTATAAAGGCCGTCAGGCTGGCGTAGATCGTTCTGAACGTAATGTAACGGAATACATTAAACGCTGAAATCGTTGTATGGAGCGGATATAAAAGATGGTAAAGCATAGCAATTTATTATTGATGATTTTCGATTGACTAATGGCGATTTAAAGATATATTTACTAATTTTTTTCAATAATCAATTTTCAATCTTCATTCATCAATCCTTCCACGATTTCTTCCATTCTCATCCCTCTAGACCCTTTGATGAGAATCCAATCGCCTGGTTGCAGCCAGCGGGCCAAATCTTCGAGGATTTCTTTCTTATTGCCCCTAAAAATATTTTGAAGCTCCATATTTTCGCTGTGGGCTCCTGCCGTGACTTTTTCGGCAAACGCCCCGGTTACGTACAACCGGAGGATTCCCGATCGAACCGCCAAAGCGCCGATTCTGTAGTGTGAGGATTCGGCGTGCGCGCCAAGTTCAAGCATATCACCGGCGACAAAAACGCCCCGGTTATCTCCCTTTAATTCTTTGAAGGTCGTTAGGGCTGCTTCCATTGAGCGCGGGTTGGCATTGTACGTATCGTCGATGATATGGATGCCCTTGCGGGTTTCAAGGATGTTCATGCGCCCTTGGACCGGTTGAAAACTTTCAAGACCGGCTTTGATTTCCGCAGCGGGGATGCCGAGCTGATACCCGACGGCTGCTGCAGCCAGTGCGTTTGAAACCATGAAAGCACCCGGTATTTTTAAATCGATGGAAATTTGTTCATCCAGCAGCACCAGGGTAAAAGTTGTTCCCCGCCCCCTTCCTTTAAGATCCAGGGCTCTAATCTGGGCCCTTCCGGATGTGCCGAAAAAAAGCACAGCCGTTCTTGTTTTTTCAGCCAAGCTTACAACTCTATGGTCATCCGCGTTCAAAACAGCAGTTCCATCTGGGTTGATTCTGGGGAGGAGTTCACCTTTGGCACGCATAACCCCGTCTAGGGAGCCGACACCTTCCAGATGAACAGGGCCAATATTGGTGATAACGCCGATATCCGGCCGGCAGATTTCGGCCAGCCGGTCTATCTCCCCGGGGGCATTCATACCCAATTCAACCACGGCCCATTGATGGTCTGAATTGAGCATAAAAAGTGTCAACGGAACGCCGATGTCGTTGTTGAAATTTTTACTGCTTGACAAGGTATTAAATCGCCGCGATAGAACAGCAGCCGTCATTTCCCGGGTAGTGGTTTTCCCGTTTGAACCGGTTATGGCCACAACCGAAACGTTGGTTCGTTTTCGATGAAAAGCGGCCAGATCACCGAGGGCCCGGGTGGTATCGTCGACCGCCAGACACACGATACCTTTTTCAGACCAAGTTTGGTATGGCAGTTCGTCTTTTTTATCCTTACGAATCACCAGGCCTCCGGCGCCCTTTCGAATCACATCGTCTGCGAAACCGTGACCATCATGCACATCTCCTTTGATTGCAACGAACAGTTTCCCGGGGGATATATTGCGAGAATCGATGCATATACCTGCAAAAGTTTAGCCGATATCTCCGCTGATAAGTTCTCCGCCGGTGGCTTCGAATATATCTGCAGTGGTCCATGGGATTGGTTCGTTCATGATCTTTATTAGTTTGTCTGTCTTTGAATTGTTCGGTTGTATATGCGAAACAAAGGATAACCTTATTTTTAATTTTAGGATGACTTCGCAGCGATATTTTTTCCGTGCCTCCTGAAATAGTTATAAAACTGTTTGGTCTTCGAACTTAAGCGGTTCCTTTCAATCTTCGAAGACGTCGATCGAACAAGGCTTTTTCAGCTTCTTTTTTGTCATCAAATGCGATGGTTTTATCCCCAATAATCTGATAAGTTTCATGACCCTTTCCCGCAATGAGCACCGTATCTCCCGGCCGGGCTGCAGCGATGGCGAGTCGGATGGCTTTTCTGCGATCCGGCTCAACAACATAACCCTTATGCTCATAGGCGTCTGACACAGCTGCGGGGGTATATACATTGCGAGTTATTTCCTGGGTGCCCTCAAGAATTTGATTGATAATTGCCATAGGTTCCTCGGATCGCGGATTATCCGAGGTTATGATTGAGAGATCACAAAACTTGCCTGCTATTTGCCCCATTTGAGGTCGTTTTTCTTTATCCCTGTCTCCACCGCAACCGAACACACAGATAATTTTATGAGTCTTTAAAGCGCTCAGAGCGGAAAGAACGTTGGTAAGCGCATCGGGGGTGTGAGCATAATCGACGTAAATATAATACCCGTTATCGTTTTGAATTCGTTCAAGACGTCCCGGTACGAATGACGTGTGCCCTATGCCGGACTTGATATCGGACAGGGATATTTTAAGCGCCAGTCCTATTCCGACAGCGGAAAGTATATTTTCGAGATTGTGTTTTCCCACCAGCGGGGAAGTAAAATTAAATGCCCCCAGGGGGGTTGCAATCCGTCCCGTGATGCCGGATGGATCGGTGCGGAAATCCTGTGGCCATATCATTCTATCAGGGGATAGACCGGTGGAAATGCAGGGAATGGAAAGCACATCAAGTAGTTCTTGACCTTTGGGGTCGTCGCCGTTGATGATCGCCATGGCGCGATCTTTTTTCGGTCCGTGCGGCAGGTATTCCGTAAAAAGTTTTTTTTTGCAGGCCCAATAGCTGTCCATGTCTTTGTGGTAGTCCAGATGATCCTGAGTTAGATTGGTAAACACGCCGACATCCAACCAGCACTTCTCCACCCGGTTAAGGTCGAGGGCATGTGAAGATACCTCCAGCACAACATGGGTAATTCCGTGTCTTCGCATCTCCGCCAGGATTCGCTGGAGATCCAAGGATTCCGGAGTGGTTACCGGGCTTTTAAAAGCTTTGCCGGCGTAGCGATAATTCACGGTTCCAATCACTCCGACCCTTAACCCGGCATTGGCAAGGACACTTTCGCCCAGATAAGCGGTGGTGGTCTTGCCGTTGGTTCCGGTAATGCCGATAAGAAATAAGTGTTCGGCGGGATTTTGGTAAAACTCCGCCGCAAGGGCTGCCAGAGCCTTACGCGTATCGTCGACCTCTATGATTACAGATCGGCTTTTCACCGGTTTCTGGGCGACAACCGCAACGGCACCTTTTTGTATGGCTTGGTCAATAAAATCATGGCCATCGACAACAAATCCCGGTATGGCCACAAACATGCCGCTGGGTTCAACATCTTGGGCACGGTAATGAATTGAAGCGATATCGGGGTCTTCCGTATGGTGATGCCCTCCGAAATCCGTCCGGATGCCGGTAATTTGTTTGGGATTAATCGATTTCAGCAGTTTCGAAAGTTTCACCCTTTAGTCTCCCTCTTCCGTGATACAGTCAGTCGATTTAGATCTTTGTTGGGAGGTATGTTTAAATAATTGAGCGTTTCGTGAGCGATTTTTTTGAAAGTCGGCGCAGCAACGATTCCGCCGTAATATTTTTCCTGCGGTTCGTCGATGACCACCAAAACGGCTATTTCAGGGTTTTTAGCGGGTGTCAATCCGACAAAAGATGCGATATATTTCCCTTCGGCGTAAGTGCCTTCCTCGTTTATTTTCTGGGTCGTCCCTGTCTTGCCGCAAACCGAGTATCCGTCCAGGGCGGCCCTGACGCCGGTGCCGCCCTTTGTGACAACGGTCTGCATCATTTTCTTCACTGTGCGGGCTGTCTCAGATGAAATGACCTGCCTGATTTTGCGTGGTTCAAACCGATGGACAGTGTTACCGTTCTGATCGGTTATTTCTTCTATAAGATAAGGCTTCATAAGAATTCCGTCATTAGCAATGGTGGATACAGCGGCGACAAGCTGTACGGCAGATACGGCAATGCCGTGGCCGAAGGAAATTGCGCCGGTATCCAATTTCGACCATTTCTCAAAGTGCATCAGGCTGCCGGGAGTTTCACCGGGGCAGTCAATTCCTGTTTTTTGGCCGAAACCAAAACCACGCAACGAATGGTATAACAGTTCAGGCCCAACCATCTCGCTGACTTTAACAGCACCGATATTGCTGGAATACTTAATGATTTGCTGCAGAGACAGCCAGCCATAAGTGCCGAGATCATGGACGATATTGCCACCTATCCTGTAAGCGCCGTTTTCACAGAAAAAAATTGAGTTCGGCGAAGATCCTCCGGATTCTATGGCTGCTGTGGCGCTAAAAATTTTCATGGTCGAGCCGGGCTCAAACGGATCGGTGATTGCCCGGTTTCGCCAGCGTTCCCGACTATAGTCGGCAAAGGCGTTGGGATTGAAAAAAGGAAAATGCGCCAGCGCCAAAATCGCACCCGTTTTTGGAACCAACACAATCGCAATACCGGACTTTGCTGAGAAGGTCGTCACCGTTTCTTGCAGGGCTTTTTCGGATATGTATTGAATGTTACGGTCAATCGTTAAAATGAGATTACTCCCGCTATTGTCCGGTAGGCTATTGTCAGCCGATATGAATCCGTTACCGAGTGCATCTCTTAAAATCGTGAAATTGCCTTTGGCGCCTTTCAGATATCGGTCGTAGTAGAATTCGATTCCTTCGAGACCTTCCCCGTCAATGCCTGTAAATCCAAGGATCTGAGCGGCAAGCGTTTTGTTCGGATAGAAACGATTATATTCAGGAATGAAGCCGATACCCTTAAGTTTTAGGTTTTTTACGGCTTCGGTTTCTTTGGGGGTGGCCTGTCTTTTGATCCATACAAAAGATTTGTTAGCCGTCAATTTTTGGTACAGCCTTTTATATTTAATATTCAAGGCCTTTGCCAAAGCGGTAGCTGTCGCGCGGATGTTCTCGATTTGTCCGGGATAGGCGGCCAGGGAGGTCACCCTTATGCTGACTGCCATTTCCGCATGGTTGCGATCATATATCGTACCGCGTTTGCCTGAAATGGGGGATGTTCTTTCGTACTGGTCGGCTGCCATTTGAGCCAGCCATGAACCACGGTAAATTTGCAGATAAGTGGCTTTTGCGCCGATAACTGCCAAACAGCCCATAAAAAGCAAGGCAACAATCGTCACGCGAAATTTTAAATATTTATGCACGGGTGTGTTCATGGCATAAGGATAATCTGTTCGGACGTCGGCATGATCAAACCGAGCTGGTTTTTAGCAATATTTACAATTCGATCAGGAGATTTCAAACGCGCAAGTTCAATCTTCAAGTTGCTTTGCATGGTAATCCGTTTATGGTGGATCTCTGTTAATTCTGATACCGCATAACCCAGTTGGACACACTGGACCCTGGACCAGGTATAAAGCAGTAGTTCCGCAATAAATATCACCATAATTATGATCCAGATTCCCATCATTTTTAAATTACGTGCTTTTTTTCGGGCTTTTAGCATAGTAAACATTGATGTTTTCGTAAAAAGTCCCTTTTTTCACTCGGTAAGCACTTCCGGCGCGCTTTTAATATTCAGCCAATCCCGCTGCGGGGCTAATACTTGAGCGAAGACTCTCAAACAATTGGCGTTTTTTAACGCCTATTTTTGCCGCATGCTTTGCGGACCGAATTACAGTTTTTCCGCAGCTCTGAGTTTTGTACTCCTTGCCATCGGGTTGATTTCAATTTCTTTTTCCTTGGGTCTCACCACTTTCTTTGTTAAGATTCGTACAAGCGGTTTTTGACCGCAGACGCAATCCGGAAAATCCGGCGGGCAGGTACATCCTTTTTCCCACGCTTTCATTTGTTTTTTAACAATTCGGTCTTCAAGCGAGTGAAACGATAAAACACAGAGCCGCCCGCCGGGATTCAAACAGGCTAACGCCGATGGCATGAAAGACTCCAAATTATCCAGCTCCCGGTTGACAGCGATTCTTAACGCCATAAATACGCGAGTGGCCGGATGAATTTTTTGCTTAAACGCTTCTTTTGGAACGGCGTTGCAAACAATGCTGGCCAATTGGCGGCTGGAAAAGATTTTTTCATGTTTTCTTATCTGAACTATTTTTCGAGCTATGCGCCTCGACCAACGCTCCTCTCCATAATCTTTAAAAATCTTTTTGAGGTTTTCCTCGCTTTCTGCGTTTACGATATCCGCAGCTTTAAGCTTTTTATCTGTATTCATGCGCATATCCAGGGGCTCATCCTTACGGAAGCTGAAACCCCGGTTGCTCGATTCAAGCTGATGCAATGAAAGGCCGAGATCGAGAAGGATGCCGTCTGCCGCCCTAATATGGTATTGTGATATTATCTCCGGAAGGTTTATAAAATTGTCGTGAACCAGGTAGACATTTGGCTCATATGATTTTAGCGACCGTTTTGCGTTGCGGATCGCATCTTTATCCTGATCTATACCGATGAGAATTCCGCGTGGCAGAATTTTGTCACATATGGTCCTGGCGTGCCCCGCGCCGCCAAGCGTGCAATCAATGTAGGTTTTCCCGGGCCTGCAATTCAGGTAATGGACAACTTCGGCCAGCATAATAGGGATATGAAAGTAAGGCATAGAATCAAAGACCTAATTTAGCGATTTCGTTTCTGACATCCTCCTTTTGCATATCTTTATCTAAGGCTGCATTCTCATTTTCCCAGTTCTCTCTAGACCAAATTTCAAAATGATCGAGCACTCCCACCAAAACAATCCCCTTATTGAATCCGGCGTATAGCCTTAAAGGAACAGGTATCAGGATCCGATCCTGTTTATCGCAGAGACATTCGGAAGCTCCCCCGATAAACACCCGCCGGAACCGCCGCATGCTTTCACTCTTTTCCGCCAGTGATAAGATTTTTTCTTCTATATTCCGCCATTCCTCAAATGTATACGCCACCAGGCCCTTATCCATTTTCGAAATCATCACACCGGCCTTGTCGCCGTCTTTGATGATTTCACGGAATCGCGCTGGAATGATGATGCGTCCCTTCGTATCGATGGTATGAAATGAGCTCCCACGAAACAACATACAATCTCCCTATTTACCCACTTTTATCCACGATCTATATATCAAAGTATATTTTTCAATAACTGTCAAGAAAAAAACTTTAAATTAAAATAATTTTTTATAATAATTATTTAATGTTAAACAAATACACAATTTAAAAATGAAGGTGGAGTATTGTGGAGAATTATGTTAAAACATGATGACCGATTCGCTTTCGTGCGGATTTTGCGCTTCAAGGTGGGATTACAAAAACTTCCGCCCGGAACGGCGAAAGCTTCACTAACATCTGGCAGATTCTGAAACAGGGCTGGCGACTTGCGAATGCTGAGAGGGGCGATTGGTTTTAACCAATTGATATTACAATAATAAATTCTAACTTCTGCTTGTTCTTTTGCGGTGGTTGTGTTATGCTTTTTTTATAGAACAACTCCTGAGGCACAATTAGTCATTGCAGGGGGCGAAAAAATTGCCCCGCTCCCTGAGCTATTTATCACAGTGTTTCGGTGGATTAATTAATCAATTCTATGTAATTGACGGTGCGGAGCTGTATTGAAACAAAATGATTCCGCGGCTACTTGACAGCGGGCTTGTGTTGGCCCAGAGGCCATTTTTGATATACAAGACCAGGAGTGCCTGATAATGCATGCGGTGAACTTGCTCCGCTCCCCCGCTGAATAACGCCCTATCTTTTAAACCCTCCCGAAAATTTCTTTAGACTGGTGCCGCTATCACTGCAAGATTAGATAATACCAACCTCAGTTACCTTGAACAAAATGGATCCCTGGCGCAAAAGACGGTTCAGGGGGGGCTGTGGGTGCTTTCGTTGAGAGTGATGAATAAGGCCTTGGGTATCATCCGAACGATTGTTCTGGCAAGGTTTCTTGCCCCGGAGGATTTTGGTCTTTTCGGTATTGCAATGCTTTCTTTGTCAACCCTTGAGACCTTTTCCCAAACAGGTTATCAGGAAGCCTTAATTCAACGCAGAGGTGATATGGCCTCGTATCTCGATACGGCTTGGACGGTTTCGGTGATTCGAGGCTGTTTGCTTTTTGCTATTCTTTTTTTTTCAGCTCCTGTCATCGCCGGATTTTTCAGCTCCCCCGGGGCGGTGCTGATCATCAGAATAATTGCAATTTCCACCTTGCTTGCGGGATTCAGAAACATCGGTATTCTCCATTTAACAAAAGAATTAGAATTTAATAAAAAGTGTTTGTATGAATTTTCCGCCACCATTGCAGACCTTATCGTATCCATTTATTTAGTTATTACTTTTAGAAACGTTTGGGCGCTGGTTTGGGGCGGGCTGGCGGGACAAATGGTCCGATTGATTATGTCTTTCGTAATACATCCCGGTCGAGCCCGGCTCAAATTCGAAAAAGAAAAATTTAAAGATTTAATTCATTACGGCAGATGGCTTTTAGTTTCCGGAATACTCATTTTTCTGGTAACCCAGGGAGATGATATTTTTGTTGCTAAAATGCTCGGGATTGCGGCCTTGGGTTTTTACCAAATGGCCTACAGGCTGTCCAATTTGCCTGCCACTGAAATAACGCATGTTATTTCTCAGGTTACATTTCCGGCATACGCCAAACTGCAGGATAATTTGCCAAGATTAAAAACAGCCTACCTGGAAGTATTGCAGGTCACATTAGTTGTTTCCTTTCCGATTGCAGGTTGCATCTTTACTTTGGGTCCGGATTTTACGCGGATTTTCTTGGGGGGTCATTGGTTGCCGATGGTACCTGCCATGCAGGCCCTCGTCATTGCCGGGCTTATTCGATCAACCGGAGCCACCACAGGGCCATTGTTTCAAGCAATCGGAAGACCTGACTTGGCAACCAAGCTTCAAATTGCAAAGTTGATTTTGCTTTTACTGATTATATATCCGTTGACGCTTCGATGGGGTATTCTGGGAACCGCTTTAGCTGTCGTCATCAACGGGGCTCTTGTAAACCCATTTGCGCATCTAAAAGCAATCAGAATAGTCGGTGGCCGGGCGAAGGAATTTATCAAAATTCTATCGATACCGTGCTGCAGCACGGTTGTGATGGCTATTTTGTTATACGTCACCAAAGCAAGGCTGATCAGCTTAACAAGCTGGGTTTCCCTTATTTTGGTGCTTGGCGCCGGTCTATCAATATACGGAATTGCCAGCGCTGTCCTGGACAAAATTTCCGGATCCGATCTACACGCATTGATAAAACGGCGGATGGGTGGTCCGGAAAAAGTGAAGTGTTGATCTTTTTCTTTGATCTACTTTATCGCCAAAAACAGAAAAAGAAACATTTGGATTACAATCTGAATAACATTCACAGCATTGCATCCCGAATTTTTTTGGTGGGGTGTCCGCGATCCGGGACAACCTTGACACAAAGCCTGCTGGCAGCCCATCCTCGGATTGCTTCATTTCCGGAAAGTCATTTCTTCTCCCATTTGCTTGTCAGTCGATGGTTTCGGCCATTAAGGATTGCTTCATCGAGAGCAGCGCCGCGACTTAACAGGTTCTTAGAAGATATGGGCCGCGAAGATATGAAACAATTTATTCCGAAAAAGGCTTTTTTTATCGGACCTTATAGCAAAGCCTTCAAATATATTTGTGATCGATTAACGGCGGAGCAGGGGAAAGAAATTTGGCTGGAAAAAACACCCGGCCATTTGCATTACATCAAGTATATCGAGAAACTGATAAAGAACAGTAAATTCATCCACGTTATTCGCAATGGAACGGATGTGGTGGCTTCTTTATATGAGGTTACCCATCAGCATCCCGAGCAGTGGGGAGGACCACGGGATATTGAACGCTGCATCCGCCGCTGGATACGAGATGTGGTTATTAGCTTGCAATGCATCCAAAAGCCTCGTCACCTGTTGGTGAGATACGAGCATTTGGCAGCTGAGCCAGAATCGGTGCTAAAGGATCTGTGTCGATTCATCGGCATTGAATATAATGAAATTTTGCTCCAGGACTATACACTTGCCGCAAAACGCTTAACAACAAGCGATGAACCGTGGAAAGCCTTGATAGGCAATGGCATCCGTAGAGATAAAGGCGATAAATTTATCAGGATATTCGATCAGGGCAAGCAGCGATACATTATCGACCGGCTGAAAGATGCCGGTCTATATGATCTGTCCTGTTGGCAATCAAACGGGATAAAGCCATGTTGAATCCCCACTACATGCATCCATTTGTGAGAAAGGCCGTTACTCGCCTTCGCTTGAATACCCTGTCCCGCGACTCGACTGAGCTGGTCGAAGTCTGACAGCCGGACTGCAAGGAGCTTCATTTCTGAAAAGCCGCTATGGATATTTTAATCATAGAAACAGGCGGATGGGGTGGAATCGGGCATTACGCTCATTTTCTGTGCGCAGCCATGCAAAAGAAAAGGGTGTCGGTCTGTCTATTGACCCATGCGCATAACTACCAATTGGAAAACATCCCCAAAACGTATGAAGTCGTCAAGTTATTTAAAGGGGATAGTTTTATACTGGATTGGAAGCGATTATTAAAGCAGGTGAGAAGTCGATCATCTCAGATTGTCCATTTCCAGTCACTTTTATCAACGCGCAGAGATTGGTTGACATTTTTGGCTGTTGGAACTTTCTGCGCAACGCCAAAATTTATTTATACGGCGCATAATGTGATCCCTCACGAGTTTTTGGTGGCTGAACGTATTGCCTATCGAGGTTTGTATGCCTGTGCCGCAGGAATTATCACCCATTCCCATATCAGTCGAGATCGCATTTCAGCGATGATGGGTAAACATTTCAACAAACCGGTAACCGTGATCCCGCTTGGTCATTATGGTGAAATTACTCGGGCTGCCGATTTATCGCGATCTTCCGCGCTTAAGCTCCTAGCGCTGAAGGATTACAGTTATCTCGTATTTTTTGGTGCAATTCGCCCCTATAAAGGATTGCCTAATTTTTTGCGCGCTGTAGCGGAAACTAAAGACTGGCCGGAAGACGTGAAACTATTGATCGCGGGGCAACCGATGGATGGTGTTTGCGGTGAAGAACTTCGCCGGCTCGGAAATGATTTGGGTATTGATCAGCGGGTGGAGTTTCGCTTTAAATATTTTCCGGAGGAATTAATTCCGGCCATATTCAAAATAGCAGATTTGGTGGTCTTACCTTATCTCAGTATCGATCAAAGCGGCGTATTGATGGCCGCCATGGCGGCCGGACGCCCAACTTTGTGTACGCCGGTCGGAGCATTCCCTGAAACAGTTCATCCCGGTATCGGTTTTTTAGCAGCGGATATTTCCACGGTGGCTTTAACACAGGCGCTGAAACAGGCGCTTAGACATCGCCACCGTTGGGAAGTGATGGGTGCCAATGCCAGAAAGGATGCCGAAATTAAATTCTCTTGGGATAAAATTGCGGAAAAGACCATTACATTTTATAAAAAAATACTGATGCTGCCCGGGTAAATAACATTTGAGGAATGGTGTTTAATGAAACTTGCTTTGGCCATTTCTAATCACGGGAACATGCTTGGTGGCGGTGAATATTCATTTCTGGAATTCATTTCCCGATTGAAGCCGAACTGGAGAGCTGTGGCCACCGTCCCTTTCAATGGGGAGCTGGCCCAAAGACTCAGGCAGCAGGGCATTGAGACCCATACCGTTGCCCTGCCGCCCATAAGACCCTGGCGGATAGCGAATATCGTGTCGACCCTGGCAACATATTTGCGACTCGGCCGAAGCCATCGTCCTGCCCTGATTTACGCCAACGGTTCCAGGGCTGCGCTTTACGGCGGTTTTTTGGGGCAATTGCTAAAGTTGCCGGTTATCTGGCATTGCAGAATTGCAGAGCGGGACCCGTTTGCGGACCCTCTCCTGATAAGACTCAGCAATAAAATTGTTGTTAATAGCAAAGCTACCGGAAACCGTTTCCCTCCGCGCATTAAAGACAAGGTCAAGGTCATTTATAATGGGGTCGATATTGAGTGGTTGCAACACAAATCAGTTAAAATACCAGACCTAATTCACGAAGATTGGAAGGTCATATTGGTCGTGGCGCGTGCATCAAAGTGGAAAAGGCATGATTTGATCCTTGCGCTATTCGAATTAGCGGCCTCAAAAGATTCCGCTGTCCATCTTGTTTGTATCGGGGAGCGGGATCGATCTGAGCCGCGCTGGTGGTCGTATCTGCAGGAAATAACCCATCGATCAGAATATTCAGATCGCATTCATTGGATCGGCCCGGTCGAGGATGTTCGGCCGTGGTACCGCTCATCTTTCGTACTTGTTCTGGCTTCGGAAAATGAGCCTTTTGGCCGGGTGCTGGTGGAGGCCATGGCCACCGGGGTCGTTGTAGTGGCACCAATGACTGGCGGCATACCTGAAATTGTGAGATCCGGCAGAGACGGTTTGTTGACCCCAGCGGGGGATGTAAAAGAGATGGCCAATGCTGTTAGCCGCATATTAAAAGATGAATCATTGAGGAAACGTCTGGCGATGTCCGCAAGGGATCGAGTCAAATTATTTGATTTGGATAATCAGGTAGACAAAATGATTCGAACCTTTGAGGAGGCACCCCAATAGCGGACACATCATTCATGATCCATAGTCGCTAAATGGGATCAAAAAAAATACTTGTTGACGCCCGGGAGTTTTCGCACAAAAGAACCGGCATTGAACGTTTCATAGAAGGTTTTGTTGACGCGCTGGCTGAATCAGAGGTTACTGATCAAGTGATACTCGCGTGCTTCTCTAGGGACTTTATTCCGTTTAAACTGACGGACAAAAAAAATGTAAAAACAAAGAATATTCCAACTGCTTTTATACAATCTGAAAAGGCTTTATCTGACTGCAGCAGGCGCAATATTAATCTCTTTATAAGTCCTTATCCCAAGCTTCCATTTTTTGGTACCTTTTGTCCTTCCATCAATACTATTCATGATGTTCTTGATTTAACGCATCCGGCCTACAAGAAACGCACCAGGGTTCTTTTTGATACTTTCAGGTTAAAATCCGCCCTCAAAAAGGCCGATTTGACCTGGTATGATTCGGTATCCAGTAAGCAGGCGACAGAAGCATTGATTGGATTTGCAGGCAAAAAACCAAAGGTTCGGCACCCAGGGATAAACGAAAAATTCAATTATATTGACCCGGAAAATGAGAATTCCATCCTTCAAAAATATGGACTTAAAGGCGGCTATATTCTGGTTATCGGTAACGGCTTGCCTCATAAAAATTTGGGCGTGCTCTTAGAGCTGTCGGAGAAATTGACCAGACAACCCGTTTTTATCGGTGTTACGCAAGAATATGAAGGCTACTGGCAATCCAGATATCCTAATGCCAGTTGTATCTGGATTCGTCAGGTGGATGATAATGATCTGCCGACACTCATAAGAAGCGCCTTTTGCCTGGCACAGCCTTCTACGGCCGAAGGTTATGGTTATCCGCCTTTAGAGGCTATGGCCTGCGGCATTCCGGCAGTGGTAAGTAACATACCGGTTTTGGTTGAAACCACGGGAGGCCATTCGTTAACCGCTGATCCGTATAGACCCGAGACTTGGCGGGAAGCTTTCCAAACACTGGAAAACGAAAAAATCTATCGCGCACAGGTTATCCGAGGACTGAGATGGACTGAATCATTAAAGGGTCGAAAAGGCTGGACAAGGCATCTGTCAGATATCGCGGTTCTTTTAGGAAGGAAAAAAGTAAAAAGAAATGGTTGAAGAAGAAAACGGGCCCGAGCTTCCGCTGTCCGTCTGCATAATTACCAAAAATGAGCAAGATAAGTTGCCCCTGTGCCTGCGTAGCATCCAGTGGGCGCCGGAAGTAATTGTGGTAGATGATTTCAGCTCGGATAATACGCCTGATATTTGTCACAGATTTAAAAATGTGAGTTATTCAACGCGCAAATTTGAAGGCTTTGGCATTCAAAAAAATTACGCCTTGGATCTCGCCGCCAACGAATGGGTGTTAAATATTGACGCGGATGAGATAGTTACCGACGGGCTTCAAACTGAAATAAGAGATGTCGTATCCCGCAAAACCCCCTTTTCAGGGTTTTTCATACGCAGAAAAAATTTATGGTTTGGAAAATACTACACCGATAGTTTTCCCGGTAGCTTGAGGCTTTTCCGCAAGCACAACGGGAGGTTCAACCAGGGATATGTTCATGAAAGAGTTTTATTAAATGGCGAGTGCGGTCAGTTGAATGGTCTCCTGATTCATGAACCGGAATCATATGAGAGTTTTAAAAAACACTATCAAACATATGTCATTGAATATGGTAAATTAGCCGCAAGAGACTATCAACAGCGAGGTGACCGCGTAACAGGTTTGAATGCGATATGGAAGATTATGCTCATACCGGGGCTGGTTTTTTTAAGGGAGTATTTTTTAAAGCGAAAATTTATGCGGGGCAAAGCCGGGTTGTTTGTATCCGTATGCAGTTCTATTTGTTATCATAAGGCCTATGTAAATTTATCACGCATTCAGCCGAAAAGTTGAAGGATGGCCAAACCCGTATCCCGTGAAATATATGACAAAGAATATTTCCTGAAACATCGAGGGGGTAGTTCAGAGTTTCTGCGCAGCAAAGGCAAGGAGTTATACGAGACTCACAAATTTGCCCTAAAGATTGCCGACCTCAATGCAGATGATGTTGTGCTTGATTTGGGATGTGGTTGTGGAGAAGTTGCACTAAATGCTGCCCCGCTGGTGAAATCGGTCTTAGCCGTAGATTATTCTGAAGCGGCGATTGAATTAGCTTTGGATGCCAAGAAATACTTCAACGCTGAAGTTCAAGAAAAAGTCACATTTGTCAATCTAGATTTTTCTCGGTATTCATTTCCCGATAACTTTTTTGACGCCGTGTTTTTATTGGATGTTATCGAACATTTGACTCCCCATCACACCCTGTTGGTTTTATCCGGTATCCATAAATCTTTAAAGGCTTCCGGAAGATTGATTGTCCATACCTGGCCCAATCGGTGGCATCGTCAGTTGACCTATCCTATTGCGTATTACATCGGCAAAATATCGGGGAAACCGCGACCGAGGGATCCCCGAACCCTGCATGAAAAATTGATGCATGTCAACGAACAATCCCCCCATAAACTAAGAATCAATTTGAAGGAAGCGGGTTTTGATCCCGAAATTTTTTTGCGCCACCATAAAACAGGCACAGATTCGATCCGGCATTTATTTTACGACCTGATTCATTCGGTTTCACCGTTTAAATGGGTTTTTTGTGATCAAATTTGGGCAATCGGAAGGAAAGATCATTTGTGACCAACAGACTTGCCGCGCAAGGTGTTTGGGAGAAGGTGCTGGAACTGATCGGTGACGGCACGGGTCATAAAATATTAGATGCTCCGGCTGGAGCAGGTTCATTTGCGGATAAGCTCAGATCGACAGGAGGCAATGTTTACGAACTGGATATTTCTCTTTCCGATTATTCCAGCAATAACCGTGTTGTTGGGGATCTTAATGATTTTTTACCTTATAAAAATGAGGTTTTCGATAAAATTGTATCGGTTGAAGGTATTGAGCATACTGAAAATCCAAAGGCAGTTATCGGCGAGTTTTCACGTGTCATCAAAACCGGCGGGGTTTTGATATTAACGACCCCCAATATTCTAAATGTAAGATCCAGAATTAAATTTCTATTAACGGGATGTTTGTTCTGGTTTGGCAATAATGCGATCGAAAAATACGGGCACATCACCCCGCTATCGCTATACCATCTTGAGTACTTCTGTCATAAAAACGGCTTTAAAATAGTAGGGCTGTTTTTTAACCGAAAGCGCTTCTGGATGAGATTGCTGGCGCCCTGTCTTAAAGTTTTCGGGAGTGTGTTTCGGGAAAGATTTAACAGAAAAGATATTCTAGCCGGGGAGATTCTTATTTTGAAATTAGTCAAAGAACCTTTACCGGTATCAGGTCGTCAAAAAAATTCTCCGATCCCGCAAGTATTTAACCTATGAAAACACTGTTCATAAGCGATGTTGCCTTGTCCAATCCCACCAGTGGTTCAGAGCAGATGCTAAATCACCAAGCAATCGGGTTGGCAAGCGAAGGAATCCAAGTTTATGCCATAACCCGCACTGCTGATAAGATCCCGGCCAGCATTACAAATGTCGATGGTGTCGTTGAAGGGTCTTACTGCGGGTGCCCGCAAGCGATGTTCAGGTTTTTCTTCGCATTGCTCAAATATCCGGTTAAATTCTACAATCATTTTGTCCAAGATGGCCCTTTTCAGGTGTTAATCTGCCATCAACCGTTTAACTTCTTTGCGTTACTGCTGCGGAAGCGGATCGGTAAGTTACCCCTGCTATACAATTTTCATTCTCCAAGTCATCAAGAATATTTATTGTCACATCAAAAAAAAGGTCATCTCAGCATTTTTTTCCCCGCTACCGTACGACGCCTTATAGAAAAAATTTGTCTCACCAGAGCCATGAAAATTATGGTCGAAAGCCGATACATGAAACAAAAGGTCCAGGCTATCCATCGTATTCCAGCCGACAAAATCCTCGTTAACCCGGGCGGTGTTGACCTCGACAGATTCACACCATATCTGAAACGCAATCAGCTAAAAGAAAAACTCGGTTTCCCCAGATCCAAAATCCACTTGTTGACCGTTCGCAATCTTGAACCCCGGATGGGTTTGGATAATCTGTTAAAATGTATGGTCGCGCTAAAAAAAAATGGCCTTCCTGTTTATCTGACTCTAGGTGGCGAAGGCGGTCAACGGAAAGAACTTGAGAAGTTGATTGTGAATTTCGGATTGAATAAAGAAGTCTCGATCACCGGCTTTATCCCACCGGATGTGTTGCCCAAGTATTATGCTGCTTCAGATTTTTTTATTTTGCCGACCCGGCATTTAGAAGGATTCGGGTTGGTAACACCTGAATCTATGGCTTGCGGCACCCCGGTTTTAGGCACTCCTGTGGGAGCCACGCGGGAAATTCTCTCCGGCCTTGATGACCGGTTTCTTTTTAAAGATGCGACATCTGAGGCCATGGCTCGTGGCATTCAAGCGGCGATCCAAAACTATTTAAATAATAAAAAAAAATATGACGAACTCAGAATGCGATGCCGAGCATTTGCAGAAAAACATTATTCCTGGAACCGGCATGTCTGTCAGTTGCGATCAATTGTCAGAGACCTGCAAGCTGAATCGATTGAATACTAAAAGCCATCTCAAAATTGCATCTAACTTATAATGGCTGTGAGACCCGCCAATGCAGCCGGAGGTCATCTCTGATTTCACCACAATCGCGTATTTGTTATTTAAAGTTGAGCTATTCGTCTTGCCATTGTAGACGATCTTTTTTGAGATAGCTTCTCGTGCTGGTGAGGCTTTCCTTCAAGCATGCAATGTATTTGCTGTACATCTGAAAAAATCTCTTCTTCAGATTTGGCCTTATTTGGATTTGACGTTTGCCAAAATTGCGGCCTCGTTTTTAACTCCAAGAGAGGAACCCAGGGCCGACGAAACCGGATCGAAAATCACTATCAACATATTGACCCGCATGAGCATGTGGCGAGTTCAAAGCGACCTTTTTTTAAATCAGCCATATCCCAATTGCCTGCACCTGTTGATAGGGACATGAAGATTTTAGATGTGGGCTGTGGCTATGGTTACTTTCTAAAGACGGCTGCCAATCGAGGCTGGATTGTTAAAGGAGTTGAGATTGTAAGCGATGCAGCCAGAAGGTCCAAGGAATTATTCGGGGAACAAAATATCTTTCATGGTTTGTTGAAGGAAGCAAATTTTCCGGATGACTTTTTCGATGCCATTACGATGTGGGATGTTTTAGTATTTGTTGATGATCCCTTTGAAGATCTCAAGGAATGTGTTCGGATCCTTAAAAGGGGTGGCAAAATAGGAATAAGGGTTAGAAATGTGTTTTTTCATAGAGCGATTTACAGACTTTATAAAACATTAAAAAACATTGCGTTAAGATTTGGCATAAAAAAGCCCTACGTTTTTCATCGTTACTGTTTCAGTCCCAAATCAATTTATTTATTATTAACACGGGCCGGGTTTGAAAATATTGAGATAACCAACTCGCCCTTAACCGCCGGAGATCCTTACCAGCATTCGAAGATAAACGGGTTTGTAAGCCTGGTGAAATTTTTTGTGTACCTCACTTCTCGGGTTATATACGTTTTAAGCAGCAGAAGATGGGTGGTGGGTCCTTCGCTTTTAATTTGGGCCGATAAGCCCGAGGGGATACAAAATTGAATTAATCCGGGGGTCGGGGTATTTTTTTTCACGGCAAGATGCCGGGTTGTTGCCTGCCAACCCTGACAGCGGCAACTGCCTTGCATTTTACTGCTGGCTATTTAAACTTTCACGCCAACAAGAACCGACGCCGTGTTTTGCCTTTCTCGGCGGCAATAGCCCTCTGCCCCTTAGAAGCACCGGGGCGATGATCTTGTCGTGAAAAAAAATACCCCGACCCCTTTAATCAGAATTGTATGATTAAAAATCTACATATTATCACCCGACTTGATATGGGCGGTTCGGCCCAAAATACGCTGCTAACCTGTGAGGGCCTGGATAAAAATATATACGAGGTGGTACTGGTTCATGGGATCTCGCTTGAATCGCAGATGACGGAATCTGAAAAGCATCTGGTAGAAAATTTAACAGAGAAAGCTAAAGGTAATGGCCTGAGGGTGATTGCCATTCCGTCTCTGATGAGAAGAATAAATCCGGTTCAGGATATCAAAGCGTTTTTTTCATTGTGGCGGATATTGATTCGAGAAAGACCCACCATTGTCCACACACATACCTCCAAAGCCGGGATTCTGGGTCGATTGGCGGCCAAACTGACCAAGGTGCCTGTTATCGTTCATACCAATCATGGCCATGTTTATTACGGTCATTTTAATCCTCTGATCACCAGGTTTTTTCTGCTGCTTGAAACGCATTTCGCTGCTTTTACCAAAAAAATGGTTGCCCTGACGGTTCATGAAAAAAACGATTAAATTAAATATGCCGTATGCAAAGCGGATAAGCTCGTTACGGTTCACAGCGGTGTTGAAATCGCACGATTTTTGAATGTGAAAGTTGACAGCAAAAAAAAGAAGAATACGTTGGGTCTTAATTCTAATAATCTCCTGGTAGGCTCGGTTGGTTGGCTGCTTCCGATTAAGGGACCGATGGTCTTGCTCAAAGCCATGGGCCATATTTGGCTGAATCACGGCAATGTTGAACTGGTGTTCGTCGGCAAAGGAGAATTAGAAGAAGAACTAAAAAAAGAAGCATTGCACATGGGCGTTTCTGAAAAAGTGAAGTTTTTGGGCTGGCGGGATGATATTGATGAAATCATGCCAATTTTTGATATATTTGTGCTTCCTTCCCTCAACGAAGGCATGGGGCGGGTACTGGTTGAAGCCATGGCCTCCGAAAGACCGATTGTTGCCAGCTGTACAGGGGGGATTCCGGATTTAATAAAAGATGAAGAGAATGGTTTGCTGGTGCCCCCGGGCGACGACCGGGCCCTGGCAGATGCGATTTTAAGACTCATAAAATATCCGCAAGCGGCCAAAGCCATGGGGCAAAATGGAAAAGCTTTTTGCCAGCGTTTCAGTGTTGAATCCATGATTGAGAAAATCGATGCTTTGTACACCCGGTTATTACCGAAATCTTGCATAAAAATTAATGAGAAGTTGAAATAATATTTAATGACATCAGGTTAAGCATACCAGAAAAGTTAACCAAAATACCTATCAAGTATAATGGATAAAAATCATTTTATCTCATTAATTTTTACCCTGCGGGCAAGACGGAAGCTTCCATCTGCGGCGTTACTAAGGGCTCGCAATGGTTCACTATGACTTCGCCCTTAGATGCCTTGCATATGAAAGCCTCCGACTCGTGCTAAATTCAGGTATTGAACTAGCGGCAGTGTTGTGTCCCGCAAATAAGTTAAAAAACTGAAGAGTTCCCTGTAACAAGCTACTGGGAATCTTCCCCTGAAAGGAATTTTACCATTTTAGATTCGCTCGCTAACCGCGCAGCAAACTGCGAGGAATAGCCTCGCTATTGCTCGGTATTC
>CP070652.1:3552162-3678790 GCA_020354645.1 Deltaproteobacteria bacterium | reverse complement strand
GCAGAGCCGCCGTCCATCACCCTGCTGCACAGGTCAAGTATGGTTTCCGGCGCGCCTTTCGAGCAGACCAGCATCCGGCCAGCCGAAAGCCTGTTCACGGTTGTCATCATCTTGCGCTCTGATGAAAACGGGATTTCCTTCAAACTACACCCACAACTGTCCTGGCTTAAAACTTATCCAATTCTCATTGCTCAAAGGCTCGCTGGCCACGAGATATCCTCGTTGATCCGTTTCTATGATATCTGCTAAGTCAACTGTCAGATATTGTCCACGAAGTCTGACGACCTCGTAGGGAGCGTGACGCAGCAAGAAATGCAGCCCCACGTAACCCGACCTATCGTGATAAGCGAACAAGCGGATGCCATCACTAAAAATCAGGTTGAGCTCGCCTAAGGAATTTATTTCTCCTAATTTCTCATGCAAGAGAATAAAGTCATTTCTATCGGCCAAACGCAACTCATGATGCTTGAGCCATGACAAAAGACTACAGAAGATGAGTTCAGAATCAGTTGTGCCAATTGGGACGTACTCTCCAGAAGAGAAACTCAGTTGATCAGGATCTATCGTGCCATTGTGGGCAAAAACCCAAGTCTTATTATCAAACTTCCTATAAAAAGGGTGCGTGTTGACGTAACCTGCCTCACCAGCTGTCGCACGACGGATATGTGAAACAAAGATCCTTGAACGAGCACCCAAGTCTTCCAGAAAGCTTATGGCAAGACGACTCCGGTCCACTGGCCTTGCTTCTTTAATAACTTGGGTCCCGTATTCATTATACCAGGCAACTCCCCACCCATCAGGATTATCCGTTGCTCCAGCTTTCAGTCCAAAAAAGGCCAATTGAACGGTAACCTCTTTGTTGAAACAGAGACCAAGTAGTTCGCACATGAAAACCTCCTCCCCACAGGACACAATTCAGATTGAGGTCGAGCTAAGCCATTTTGAGTGGACTAATCTTAGATTTTACGTGTATTACCCCTTATAATGCGGAAAGTATCATAACTCAATCGCAAATTGTAAAAGGCTACAGCTACTGTTGCAATGTTCACTATTCTCGTGGTTCTATTCACGGGGATGCCCTCCGCGCCGGAAACGGAGAGTTGCAATCTATATGCCGGAAGACGGGCAGGTGCTATCCCAATCCAAAGATGGCAAGCAAACAAAAACCTTCGATGCACTGGAACGGATGGCGGCGATGTGTAGCACGGCAAAGCCATGCGAAGACAGGTGTTCCCATGGGCCTAACAATCGATATGGATTGTTAGATGGGATCTGAACCACTCAAGAAATTTTGAAATTTATGATCTATAAATAAGTTTTTAGTGTTGGCTATTTATAATTTCTCAATACCCCAGCGCCAAGCTCCAAATCAAGTATCGCCCTGCAGCATGGATTTAAATGAAATGCTTCAACTGACTTTTTTTTATTTACTACTGGACTGGTTTAAAATGTGTCTTAATATAGATTAATAATGTTAAGTACAAGCTGATTAAAGGAATTTGTGTAGATCAATACATTTTTATATAGGAGTAAATGGACATGAACAATATCGCGAAAAAACTTACGCTGGTATTTGCTGCCGGCTGTTTAGGGGGTCTTATCAATAGCTTAGCTGTTTGGATTTTCGGAGAGATTGGGATAACATCAGCCCTTGGTGTCAACATTGCACCGAAGCTATCTCCCGCCTGGCTGTATCCCCGGATTGTATGGGGCGGTATCTGGGGAGCTTTATTCCTGCTTCCCCTCTGGAAACACAAAGTACTGATCAAAGGCCTGATTTACAGTCTGGGACCCACTCTTGTTCAACTATTTGTCGTCTTCCCGGTTAAGGCCAACAAAGGCATTATGGGTCTCGATCTCGGTACCCTTACCCCCCTGTTCGTAATTATTTTCAATGCCATCTGGGGAATTGCGGCTGCAATCTGGATCCGCTGGGCCAGATAATAATATCTGATTTAACGACTCGAACATATCCGATACCCATAGATTTCAATATATTTGTTATGGATCATCTGCTTTAAAGGTAAAATAAAATTTTAACTATAAGAATATAGATTGTCAAAGTAGTAATTTCTTATATTTTTTCTGCTGATAGGCTTGACAAAAAGCATTCATCCCGAACTTCACCCTCAGAGATATCCCATCATTATAATACATTCTAAAATGAGTCTAGTGGAATGTCCCAGGAATAACTGCCAAAACTAAGGCGGTTGAAAGGTTTTTGCATGTAACTCTCCACTTTCTTTAAAGTCTTAATGAAGAAATACGTAGATTTTTCATTTGACACGATTTTTTAGTTGCCTGTAATAATGAATTACAGATCAAAACATAAAAATCTATAACTAGATTGGGTTAAGCTGCAAAAATTTGATTAAACATTTTTTGAGGAGAGGGTTAATGGATACATCTTTATTCCCGACTGCAGCTGGTCAGATCCGGCATGATGAAATTAAACTTCCTGTGTTTTTCCCCCTGGTTTTTCGAAATGCACTAAAGTTTCTGGCCTTCGGCTTTGCGCTAATTTTGGCTCCGATAAAAGCCGAGGGCATAAGCTTAGAAGCGTGCATTTTTGCCGCCCTCAAAAAAAACCCCGGTACACAGGCATCTTTTCTGCGTGTAGAGGCAGCAAAAGCCATAATAAAGCAGGCCAAAGCCGCATATTACCCTCAGCTATTTTTATCCGGCAACTATAGCCTCACCGACAACCCCACACAGGCCTTCATGATGCAACTCAATCAACGGCAGCTGGATATTCAAGACCCCGGTTTCGATCCCAATAACCCGGATGATACTGACAACCTGAGGTTATCCGTTGAATTGAAATATCGTATTTATGACGGCGGCCGACGCAAAATCCGAACAACCATGGCTGAACTCGGCAAAGAAGCAGCAACAGATCAGCTATCTGCTGTCCAAAACGAATTGATTCATCAGGTAACTCACGGTTACTATGGCGTATTACAATCACAGGATTTTATAGAAGTCCAAAAAGAAACCATCAAAAGTCTGGAAGAAAATCTCAGGGTCGCCAAAGAGAGATTCAAGGTGGGTTCGGCCGTTAAAACGGATGTTTTGAACCTGGAAGTGAGACTGGCCCAGGCGCGGGAAGATCTAATACGGGCCCAAAACGGCATGCGGCTATCGATTGCCGCCCTAAATACCGCTATCGGTGAAGATTTGGTGAGACCGGATGGATTGCCGACCCCTGTTAAAAAAGATGAAGTTCCGCCTCCTATCGAGCAAGATGCCAACCTCGTCGAAAATCGACCGGAACTGCATTTAGCCAGAAGACGAACTACAATTAAAAAGAAAGAATACCATAGCGCAGTGAGGGAATATTATCCGAACGTTAACGCTTTTGGATCTTATGATTTCGACAGTGATTTTGATGAATTGGAAGATAGTTATCTTGTAGGTATCATGGCAGAGTGGGAATTTTTCGACGGATTCCGAAGACCCAGCACCATCAAACAGGCCAAAAGAGAATGGCAGGCTACTCAGCAGGATGAGCAAAACATCCGGAACAACTTGCGTCTGGATCTGCAGCGCGCTCAAATTCAAGCAGCGGAGGCCTGGCAGCGGCTGGAAGTCGCCCGCAAAAGCGTTGAAAGCGCTAAAGAAGCACTCCGCATAACACGTGTTCGCTATAAAGAAGGTGCAACCAACATTACTGAACTTTTGACAGCCCAGGTGGGATTGACTGCCAGCCAAACTCGTGATGTAGCGGCTTATTACGATTACCTCATCGCACTTTCCAACGTCAAACGGGCCCAGGGAGAACTGGTGACTGAATATGCTGATCAAAATTAGAACTGGTTTCAAGCTCATAACACAATGAAGCCCCCTGCAGCAAGCTGCAGGGGGCTTCAGACGAAGGCAAATAAATTTAAATAAAATAACTTGAGGAAACAAAATGGCTGAAAAAAATCGGAAAGTTACTGCAAAGAAAAAAATTATTTTGAAAATCATTGTCGGGGTGACCACCTTGGCTGCACTGATCCTGTGGTCGGGCGGATTTTTCAAAAGCAAGCTCCCGCCCGGAGAAGTCAAAGCCCAAACCGGCATACCAATCCCAGACGAAGTAAAAACATTTAAGGTGGAATCAAAACCCGTAGCGCCCCGCATTGATCTGGTAGGGACGGTGGCCTCAGGCGAAAAAATATTGCTCAGTGCACGAACCAGCGCTTATGTGAAGAGAATTTTCGCATCAGCCGGCGACCGGGTCAGAGAAGGGCAGACACTGGTAAGGCTGGACAATCGCGAACTGAAAGAGCGGCTGGCGGCAGCGGAGGCCGGATTGCAGCAGGCCGAAATCGAATATGAGCGAACCCAAAAATTAATAGCAGCCGACGCCACCACGGACCAGGCCCTTACAGCAGCCAAATCCGCTTTTGAAACCGCCCGGGCCCAGGTTCAGCAAATTAAGGTCATGCTGACATTTACCGAAATCAAATCACCGATCGATGGTAAAGTGACGGACCGTCGCATTGAGGCCGGAGACTTGGCGAATGCCGGGCAAGTCTTGCTCGGCGTTTTTGCGCCTCAAAACATGCGCATTGAAGTACCGGTCCCGGTTCGGTTAGTGGAAAAACTCCAACTCGGTCAAATCGTGGAGATTGAACTCGATCGACCTGCCCGGCCCTTCACCGGAAAGGTCACGGAAGTTGTCGGGGAAGTCGATCCGATGAGCCGGACCCAACGGGTGAAAGTCCACATCGACGGGGTCAGTACAGATGTTCTTCCCGGAACCTTCGGCCGCATATGGATCAGTGACGACCCGCGACCGGCTATCCTTGTGCCCGCATCGGCAGTCTACAAAATCGGCCAACTTGAAATGGTTCAAGTTATAAAGGGAAATACCGTCATTCGCAGGCTGGTCAAAACCGGGCCACGATATGGCGATATGATTGAAATCCTGTCCGGGCTGTCCGACAATGATATGATACTGATCGAACCGATCAAGGGGTAAGGAGGTACCGGTATGGAGAGCGGAAATTCCATTATTTCCCGTATTATTAACAATTTCCTGAAGGGAAACCTGGCGATATTGTTAATCATTATCAGCCTGGTAGCCGGTGCTATTGCCCTTTTGGTGACCCCTCGCGAGGAAGAGCCGCAGATCGTTGTGCCGCTGGCGGATGTACTCATCATGTACCCGGGAGGTTCTGCGGAAGAAGTTGAACAATTGGTTTCTGCCCGGCTGGAAAGACTTCTGTATCAAATCGATGGGGTGGAATACGTATATTCCATGTCCCGACCGGGAATGGCGGTGGTAACGGTCCGGTTTTTTGTCGGTCAAGACCGCGAAGAGAGCTTGATCAAGCTGTACAATCAACTACAGCAAAATATAGACAAAGTCACCCCTGGCATTAGTGGTTGGGTGGTCAAACCCATCGAGATCGATGATGTTCCTATCGTCAACGTCACATTGTTCAGTGATACATACGATACCCATGCCCTGTACCGAGTAGCCGAAGAAGTCATTGATAAGCTCCAGCGTATTGAAAACAGTGCAAGGATAACGATCCATGGCGGGCAAAAACGAGTTGTCCATGTTTATCTCGACAGTGAGAGACTGTCGGCCTACGGCTTATCAGCCATGGAAATCATGGGGGCCTTGAAAATCTCAAACGTTCAAATGGAAAGCGGTGCATTTGCAAAAAGCAATGCGTTGGTTAAGGTTGAAGCCGGACCGTTTGTCGAGAATGTCGATGAAGTTCGCAATTTGCTGGTCGGTTTATATGAAGATCGGCCGGTTTATCTCCGGGATGTTGCCAATGTTGTCGACGGCCCTGAAGAAATTAATAGTTATTCCCATTTCGGATTCGGCCCCGCCGGTAACCCTCAAAGCGTCAGCGGCGGTTCGATAGAAAAAGCTGCCGCTGCGGAATCTGCCGGCATTGATCTGAAAACTTATTCGGCGATAACCATTGCAGTCGCTAAAAAGAAAGGTAGCAATGCCGTATGGGTGGCCAAAGATATCGAAAAAATGATGGTCGAGCTAAAAAGCCAGGTTATACCGGATGAGGTCCGATACAGGATTACACGTAACTACGGCGAAACAGCCAATGATAAAATAAACGATCTGGTCAAAAGCCTCGGGGAAGCCATTATTTCCGTAATTTTGCTGATTGCAATTTTCATGAGCTGGCGAGAAGGTTTGGTGGTTGCAATTGCGGTGCCGATTACGTATTCGGTCACCCTACTCTTCAACTATCTGTTTGGATATACGATTAACCGAGTGACCCTTTTTGCACTTATTTTAGCTCTCGGCCTGTTAGTGGACGACCCCATCGTGGGAGTCGATAATATTTCGCGCCATCTGTCCATGCGGCGATTACCGCGGCTTCAAGCGGTTTCGGCCGCCATGAGTGAAGTCTTGGGACCTATCATTCTGGCAACCCTCGCGGTCATTGTCTCGTTTATCCCCATGTTTTTTATTACCGGAATGATGGGACCCTATATGCGGCCGATGGCGCTGAGCGTGCCGCTGACCATGTTGACTTCCATGCTGGTTTCTTTTGCCATTACCCCTTGGGTTTCAAATAAATTGCTGAGGGTAAAAAGCAGCGCGGGAAACTCTTATGATGCCAGAGAAACCGGGATTTACCGTTTTTATGAACGAATTATGCTCCCGCTGGTAGAATCACGCATCAAAAGTATGGTGGTGGTCTTCATTGTTGCGATCCTATTCGGATTGTCGCTCCTGCTGGCCGCCACAGGCCAGGTTCCCCTCAAAATGCTGCCGTTTGACAACAAAAACGAATTCCAAATTGTGGTAGATATGCCCGAATCCACAACTTTGGAAACCACGGCGGCGGTTAGCGGGGAGATAGAAAACCTCCTGCGATCCGTCCCGGAAATTACGGATTTTACAACCACGGTTGGAACAGCTTCACCCATGGATTTCAACGGACTGGTCCGTCATTACTACCTTAGAGAGGGATCCCATCTGGCTGATATTCGCGTGAATTTATTGCATCGCAAAAAACGCCAAATGGACAGCCATGCCATCATGCTCCGGATCAGAAACGATATTGACGCCATCGCGGAACAAACGGGAGCCAATATAAAATTGATAGAAATCCCGCCGGGACCGCCGGTACTGGCCACCGTGGTCGCCGAAGTTTACGGACAGCCTTACCATAGCTATGACGATCTGATCGAGGCCGCTGGCATTATTAAAGACCGCTTACATAAAGAATCAGGTACGGTCGATATTGACGATTCAGTCGAAAGCCACGTCCGCAAAGTATTTTTCGATGTTGACCGTGAGAAGGCCGGCTTGAACGGTATTTCCACCGAGGATATCGTAAACTCCTTATACATAGCGCTGAGTGGTCGAGAGGCAGGTGTGGTTCACATCCCAACCGAACAAAACGAGCTGTCCATTGTCCTTCGTTTGCCGCGGCAGCAGCGTTCCGATATCGCCTTGCTCAAAAAGATGATTGTAAAAGGCAGGAGCGGCCAAAGTGTGCAGCTTGGTGAACTGGGAACTTTTGAGGAAGGCGTCTATGATAAAACCATTTATCATAAAAACCAGAAACGCGTTGTTTATGTGATGTCAGAAATGGCAGGACGTGGTCCGGCATATGCAATTTTATCGTTGCAGAAATACTTCAATGAAAACCCGTTGGCCAAAGGGATTCATGTTGATTGGCGCGGGGAAGGCGAATGGAAGATAACCCTGGACGTGTTCCGCGATTTAGGAATCGCATTCGCGGTAGCGATGCTGGCAATCTATGTACTGTTAGTCTACGAGATGGGATCCTATCTTCTGCCGGTAATTGTTATGTTGTCAATTCCCCTGACGCTGATCGGCATCATGCCGGGTTTCTGGATACTGAATCTGTTAATGAATCGCCTTGTCGGCGGTTTTGAAAATCCTGTCTTCTTTACCGCCACAGCCATGATCGGTATGATCGCACTGGGCGGTATTGTCGTCCGTAATGCCATCATCCTCATTGACTTTATAAAAACCAATACCGAAAAGGGAAAGTCTTTGAAAGATGCCATTATTGAATCCGGAGCCGTTCGTTTTCGCCCCATCTTTCTTACGACCGGAACAACCATGCTGGGTGCCTGGCCGATCACCCTTGACCCGATATTCAGCGGCCTGGCCTGGGCGTTGATTTTCGGGTTGCTGGTGTCCACAGCCTTCACGCTGGTGGTGATTCCAACGGTCTATTACCTGGCCTACGGAGCCCAAACCGAAAGAAATATAAATGAAGTCACTTAAAGTTAAGCTACAGCCAACTGTATCATCGGAACTAATAAAAACTGACAATGAATTTAAGCAAAAACAACAAAGAGAACTAAGGAGAGTCCTATGAAAATGATCATGATTATATGTCCTGACCACCGAATAGCGGAGTTGAGGGAACAGATACGGAAGCACAATATTCATGCTTATACGGAATTGAAGGATGTGGCTGGAGAAGGTTTGACGGGCAAAAAACTAGGAACGCGGTTGTGGCCTGAAAAATCGATCATTGTGTTCACAGTGATATCCGATGACAGGAAGGACGATTTGCTGGCTGATCTGCGCAGGTGCTCTGAGAGCCTTTTCCCCGAAGAAGGCATGCGTGTTTTTGTTCTACCGGTAGAAGCCGTTATTTAGGTAGAAACCTCAAAAGGCTGCTGAAAACCATTGTCTTGATAATCATTTCTTAATTTCAGCATTTCTAATAGGCCCTATCACGACTCGGCAAGCGCTTTTTGGGCCAAGTCACCCACCGTTAATTCAACCAGTTTTTCACCTATAAATAATTTGAGGCTTGCTTTATCGTCGGTGAGCTGTTTCAGGTGGGGTAAAGTGATTTCATCCGGCAGAGATTCGGCGGCCCAAACAGCTAGCCCCCGAATCACGGGATCTTCCGACGCCAGGTATTGGGTTAGAAAGGCAGCAGCGCCTTGGACAATGTCAGGCCGTGCATGGGCAAGCCTCCCCAATCCCCAGAGAACGCCTCTCTGCAAAACTTCGTGTTCCAGAAAGTTACCATCCGGTCGGATATATGAAACGAGAATATGGGCATATTCATCGGCAAGCTTTTTACTGCGGGCCATAATTTCCCCCATGGCCTCTGGTGAACCCCATCCGATTCCACCAGACTCATCGTTTAAATTCCACATCAGGCGGCGCATTATGATTCGCGAAGATTCTAAATCGTTTTCTGCCAGGCGGGCGGTAACCTCACCTAAAGCTGTTATGGATCGCCATTTTATAATTTCATCAAGCGAATATAGAAAGGAAAAAAGCGGATTGACTACCTGTCGGGCAGGTAATTGGCATATCTCCCTGAGGCCTTTTTTGAAATCGTTTTGGGTGAGAAGTTTGAGGATTTTGTTCTTGAGTTTTCGGCCGCTGGGTTTTTTTTTGTTCATGAGGCTCACACTTTAAATCTTTGAAACACATGGGATCGCGATTGAAGACAAACATTGCAATTTTATGCATCGCTGTCTCCACAATTACAAACTAAATCTCATCCCAATGGATACAATCAGTCGGACAATATTTTATGGCCTCCGCTACCGCAGGTTTGTCAGCTTCTCCTACATCAAAGATCTCGATAAACCCTGCCTCGTTTAATCTGAAAACCGAAGGGCACACTTCGGTGCAAACTTCGCAAAGAATGCATTCGCTTAATTCAATGTAAAGTGTTTTCATATTAATAAAGAGTGTTTTGCTTTTTGTGTTTGGTGTTTAGAAAAAATAGACCAAACACGAAACACAAAACACCTGCTAGATTAAACTAATCAGGCTAATAATGTAACTAACCACTTATCGCCTTTCCAATTCTACGGCCAAACTGGTAACATTCATCCAGCCCTTCATCATCCGGTACGTACTGGATTCTGAAACCCGGTTCCAGCATCTCAAATTTCATGGCCTCCAGTTCCTTTTGAATCAGCTTGACAGCTTCACCGCTCCAACCATAAGACCCAAAAGCCGCCCCGAATTTGTTCTGCGGCTTCAGTCCCTTCATGTAAGTTAAAAAGTCACTGACGGTGGGAAACAAGCCATTGTTGAGAGTCGGCGAACCGATAACAATTGCTTTAGTATCCAGGACTTCCGTCATAATGTCGCTGCGGTGCCATTTTCTGAGATACATCGGCCGAACCTCAATCCCTTCGTCACTGATGCCGGATGCAATGGCATTGGCCATCTTTTCGGTGCTGTGCCACATAGTATCGTACACCACAATGGCTTTTTTTTTCGGCTCCTGCCGGCACCATTTGACATATGCCTCAATAATTTTAGCAGGATCTTTCCGCCATATAATGCCGTGATCCGGGCATATTATTTTGAACTCCAGGCCGAGCTCTGTTATATTTTCCAGCAGTTTCCGGATGTGAGAAGAATACAGCAGCAAAATATTGGCAAAATATTTTTGGGCATGGATCATGATATCTTCACTGACTTGATCATCGAATTTTTCGTGCCCGGCATAGTGCTGACCGAACCCGTCACTGGAAAAAAGTATTTTATCCTCCTTCAGATAGGTAAACATGCTGTCCGGCCAATGGATCATCCGGGTTTCTAAAAAAGTAAGCGTTCTTTGGCCGATACTTAAATCTTCACCGTTCTCAACAGCTTTGTAATTCCATTTCTGCCGGAAATGACGGGGTAAGTTTTTCAAGCCCATCTTTGAACAATAAAGCGGCTTGTCTTCACCGATTCGATGCATCACTCGGGCCAATCCGCCGGAATGATCCATCTCGGTGTGATTGCTGATTACCAGGTCGATATTTTTCGGATCCACAACTTGGGAGATATTGTAGATCAGCTCATCTGTAAATTCACTTTTCACGGTATCGATCAGCACAATCTTTTCATCTGTGACCAAATAGGCATTGTAGGTTGTGCCATAGGGCGTGGAATAACCATGAAAATCGCTGATATTCCAGTCGTTAACACCAACATTATAAATACCTTTTGTAATTTCAATCGGTTTCATTATTTGCTCCTCGACGATACTTTTGATTCAAAGGTATGATAAAATAAACTCCGGGACCCAAAAGAATTGATGCCCTTTTTGCCATAAAAAGTTTTCTTATGACAGAAAAGGGCATCAAAAAGTCAAAATAAATGACGTTTCTAATTCCGACCGATTAGTCTTCTTTCTCAAAATCATCTTTGGAAGCACCACACACCGGACAAACCCAGTCATCGGGTACATCTTCCCATTTGGTTCCCGGGGTCACGCCATTATCCGGATCACCCAGCTCTGGATCGTAGACATAACCACAAACGCCGCAAACATATCTATCCATGTCTTACCTCCTTTTTCTTGTTCTAACCAACCGCTTTATCTCTTATAGTTTCTAAAAAATGAAATTTCAACCTTTTATCGCTTGGTTTTTCAAGGTTGCCTACTCTTGTTCTTCTTTCACAGAGCCCGGGCCGGCCAAGGATTTAAACATTTTTTTACCGGCACCGCAAACCGGACAACACCACTCGTCAGGCATGTTCTTAAATTGGGTACCGTTGGGAATTTTGCCTTTTCTGTCACCCCTATCAGGGTCGTAAATACATCCGCAGTTCACAGTCTGGCACTGATACGTTTCTTCCGGATCAGCCATATAGTTCTCTCATTTTTAGGCTAATTCGCTAATTAACGCTTTCACTCTTTTTTCAATTTCATCGCGCACCTTGCGCATAAATTCTTTGGATTTTCCGGCCGGGTCTGGCAGCTCCCAGTCCAATATTTTTGCACCCGGAACGAAGGGACATTCTTCTCCGCAGCCCATAGTAATAATCATCTCCGGTGGGTTGCCCTCAATTGCTTCATTAATCGACTTGGGGATACGAAAGGCCATATCCAGTTCTTTCTCCTGCATCGCCTCAACCATCACGGAATTAATTGTATCTGCCGGTTGGCTTCCGCCGTTTAATACATCCAATTTATCCCCGCCATAATGTTGGGCAAATGCGCTGGCCATCTGGCTGCGGCAAGCATTTTCCCGGCAGGCAAAAAGGACCTTTTTTCTGCCAATTAACGGTTTCAACAGTTTGTTCACGGCTGTTTTTACATCTTCATGAACCGACGGATGGGTTTCCATATCCTTGGAACCTTCAATGTTTCTATAAGTCAGACTGCCTTCGTAACTGGCCCCCACGGCATCGAAAAAGTATTGCGCTGTTAATTGTACACCTTCAAAAAGGTTCTTTCCTTTCGTGGCCCCAACGGCCAGTAAAAATCCTCGGCGGTAATTTTGAGCCGGATCTTTTAATTTGAGTCTATACTTTCTGGCCCACAAGGTCTGGCTTCTGTCAATGAGGGCTTTGAGTTGGGCAGTCACATTGTAAAAGAATATGGGAGAGGCAGCGACGATTACATCAGCCTGGCGCAATAGAGGATAGATTTCATGTTTCATATCGTCATCAATTGGGCAAAAACCCTTCTTTTCGCACACAATATACTCTTTGCAAGGAACAATGTTTTTTTTTGCTACCTCAACAATCTGAGTTTTAGCCCCCAAATTGGCCGCTTCGTTCAGGAAAGTTGTAAGCAGATAATTCGTGTTACCCTTCCTTCGGGGGCTCCCCTGTAAACCTAATACCAACATTTAAATGGATCCTTTATTTAATGTGACAGGTTTTACATGTGACAGGGCCTGTTTTCTCACCGGCCTTTTTCTTTTCCCTGTGGCATTTTGTACACAGTTCGTTCATAATCTGTTTTTTCACCAGCTTGCCTTGCGCCTTTAACTCTTCGATAATACCCGCCTTCTGGGGAAAAATGGAATGGCAAATTTTACAGTCGACCAGGACGTCTTGATGCCGGTGATGAGGAAATGAAACTTTTCCTGATTTGTCTCCCGCAAGAGTTATCCTTTCAGCGCCTTTGTTCTCGACAGCCGCAGTTACCCCAACGATCAATATCATCGCAATAATCAACAAAACCACCGTTTTTGCCTTCACTTCTCCTCTCCTCTGCGCTTTACTATACTCGATTGAGATTTAAGCACTACAGAACAAGCCGCTTTATTTATTCTTACCTATCGTAAAGCATACTTAAGAAGCTGTCTTAAAAATAGCAGATCGCAAACTTTAGAAACCAGTCTCTTTATATCTTATTGCCTTCTTGAAAACATATATTGCCCGGGTATTTCACGAGCCTGATTCGCTCATTTGCAAGGCTTCAGGGGTGAAGCTGCCCACCAGAAGGCTTTGGCGGACAGCGAACTCCTGATAACACAGCAAATGAGTGCATCAGGCTTGCCCGTTGGGTGAAAAAATCGAAAAATAATGGCCCAGATTCTTTGTTGATAATTTGTGCAGGCAAGGAATAAATCGAATTATACTTTCAAATCTTGTGGGTTCTAGCTCTATCAAAATTTTTTCGATTTCTTCAGGAAATATTCGGGCTAGGCTGGCTCCGTGCTCTTGGCTTCACCCGAAAGCGTGCATTGATTAAAGTCAATCGGTTTGCCGCAACCGGCGCAAACGTGCGGTCTATCGAACTCGTCAGAAAATATTTCTTTTTCCTTTCCGCATTCCGGGCATTTGCAAATAAAGGATTTAAGATTTTTAAAAGTCGTAAACCCTGGGCAGTGTTGGGGGGTGTTGGGCATCTTTTTCTCCTTTCAATCGAATAACTTTATAATTATTTCAGGGGTCGGAGCAATTTTTTCAACCTCTGAATTATCGATACCTCTATTGTTGATCCAGTTTTTTGGCGATTTCACGTCCGTAATCCTGAGCCATTTGGATCCCCCCCCCCAGCGAACTGGATTTGAGCATCAACGGATCTTTTACCATATTCATTTTCAAGATGTGTTGCATCGTATCGTAAATCCGGACAGGGGCTTCACCACTCCATCCGAAGGCACCAAAAGCCCCGCCAATTTTACCGTCAAGACCCGCCTTTTCAGCGAGAAAAAGCAAGGTTTTCATCCCCTGCATCATCTCGCCGTGATAGGTGGGGGACCCAAAAACTATTGCATCATAGCCTTGTAAATCGGATTCGTTCTTAACATCCTTGTTGCTAAGGACCGTGGCCTCATGCCCGGAAATTCGAATCCCTTCTGCAATCAACTCACCGATTTGCTGTGTTTCGCCCGTACGGGTGGTGTACACGATGAGTGCTTTGGCCATCTTTTTGGTTCTCCTTTATTTTATTCTCGGGTCTATCCCTTCCGCTTCACAGTCAGGTGTGTAGCATGTATTATTGAGGAATTCACACTTCTCTTTGCAGGAAGGACACTCGTTGGGTGGCGTGTCCGCTTCAAAGGTGTATCCGCAGTTGTGACATTTCCAGCTGGGCATTTTATCACCTCCTCGCCTGTTGTAATTTGTCGACAGTCCGCTGCTCAAAAAATTAATCGAGAATTCTGGTCGAAAGGAAAAAACCTTCCGACCAAAAAATTCTTATATCTCTATCCTTTCCAATGGCCGTGCAGATTGCAATATTCTCTCGCGGTAACCTGGTCAGCCTCAACATTGAAGGTTGCCTCAGGCGCCTCCCCGGGACATAGCCACTGCCGATAAAGCCGTCCATCCGATGTAATGATTTCAACCCATTCGATGAAGTGTTTTTCTTCCATGGGATGGGGCACTTCGCCTACTTTTACATTAAAACCGTTTGCAACTTTTCCGACGACCGGCACATGTTTTTCCAGTGCGGCATCCACCGTGTTTTCAGCCAAAAGCGTCATTGGTTGGCCGCAGCATACCAGTTCTCCTTCACCCTGGTGGAGCACTTCGGTAATATTTCCACACACCTCACATTTATAGACTTCACGTACATTCGCCATTTTTAACTCCTCCTTTAATGCTATTTTATTAACGGGCTGTTGTTTTTTTGTTTTATTCGTCTTTTTTCCGGTTCATCCAGTTTGGTTATATGTTTAGCTCCCCGTTTGCATGATAAGGGACCCTCTGATTGATTTACCAGTTTTCACCCAGCAACTCAAAGTGAGCCTGTGGATGCGCGCAGGCCGGGCATAGCTGCGGAGCTTCGGTATCTTCGTGAAGGTAGCCGCAGTTTCGGCATCGCCAGACCACGGATTCCTTCCTCTTAAATACCCGTCCGGCTTCAATATTGGCGGCCAATGCCCGATAACGTTTTTCATGCTGTTTTTCAGCAACAGCAATGGCGGTGAAAACCTCGGCAATCTCACCAAAGCCTTCTTGCTTGGCAGTATTTGCAAAACCGGGATACATTTCGGTGTGCTCGTAATTTTCGCCGGCCGCTGCCTCCTTGAGGTTATCAAGGGTAATGCTGATGGTCCCGGCCGGAAACGCTCCGACAATTTCGACCTCTCCGCCTTCCAAAAATTTAAAAAGTCTTTTGGCGTGTTCCTTTTCCTGGTCGGCAGTTTCGGTAAAAATTTCGGATATTTGTACATAGCCGTCCTTTTTGGCCTGGCTGGCAAAATAGGTGTAACGATTGCGTGCCTGGGATTCACCGGAAAATGCGGTTAAAAGATTTTTTTCAGTTTGAGTACCCTGTAAATTTCCCACTTATATATCCTCCTATTGATTTTATTTATTCTCTTCAAGTTTTTGGATGCGATTCGCGCCCTAAGCTCGGCGATTTCACGAACCGTGGTTGCCGCAGGATCTCAAGTATTGGAAAATTTATTTAATATCCATATTTATACGAAACTGTAAAGACCAAAATTAAGATTTTTGATCACCGGAAAATACAAATTTTCTGCTACAATTGCCGACAAACACGCCTTATAGACTAGCAAAATCAATAATTACAGATAATTAAGATTTATCATCCTGAAAATTTGAAATCGGCAAATAAAAGAGAACTTTTGATTTGAAACACTTATGCAGTTAAATTGAATGGTCAATTTAAAGCATCCTGAGGATTTTTGCGACTCAGTATTTCACCGCGGGTGCTGATAATCACCTCCTCCATGGGTATATTCCGCCCGGATTTCTCCAACCCTTTTTTAACGATCAGGGGAAGACCGGAGCAGCAAGGAACTTCCATGACAACCGTGGTAATACTTTTTATATCGGCCGTCTGGAAAATCTGGGCAAACTTTTCGATGTACCCCTGGGCATCATCGAATTTCGGGCAACCCATGGTAACGGCCTTGCCTTCTAAGAAATCTCTGTGAAGCGTCGGAAAGGCAACCGGCACACAATCAGCCAGCACCAATAGGTCTGCTCCTTTAAGAAACGGGGCGGTTGGCGGTACCAGCCTGATCTGAACCGGCCAATGGGTCAGCGCCGATTCTTGCTTGGCTTTGACTGTCGTGGGTTGATTAGCTTCCTGGCAGGCCGTCGATGGTGCAAAACTCTGGATCCTGGCGGAAGGACAACCGCCAAAAGCGGCCTGCTTTTCTGTTTTTTTGTTTTCTTCTTTTTGCGCCAGATATTTCTCCACAGCATCTTCATCAAACTCATCCGCTGTTCGTTCAACGATACTTAGAGCACCTTGAGGGCATTCACCCAGACAAGCACCCAGACCGTCACATAAATTTTCAGCAACGACTCGGGCCTTACCGTCGATTATTTCAAGCGAGCCTTCCGCACACGAGGGCACACACAGTCCACAACCATCACACAGTTCTTCATCAATTTCGATTATTTTCCGCACAACTTTCATTGGTTTCTCCTTTTTAAGTTTCTTTTGAAAATACTAATTCCCGGTATACCAACCAATTATCGGGAACGACAGGATTAGGCCAATAAGACCTTTAGGGCTTCTTTTTTACCGCTGTCGGTTAAAAAGTTTTTTTCTATAAGTTCGGTCAATTTTTGCGCTGCCATTGGATGCTCTTTTAGATTATCTTCTAGGTTTGCAATCCTATCGGCATCATATACTGCCCTGAAATTTAGGCTTTCATCGCAACCGGGATGATGGTGATGCCCGACAATATCGCATACCTCATCAATCAGTTCTTCTTTGGCTTTCAGCGTGACTAAAATTGAACGTGCAATCGGCGGCCCTTCTTTTTCCTGATATTCTGGTGCCGCACTGCCATGTTTCCGCTCAGCTTCAGGTATGCCGATGTCATGCAGATAAGCTGCCGATAAAATGACAGCCAGATTGCCTTTTTCATTTTTGCCGATTCTTTCTGCATAACGCGCCACACGGGTTGCATGTCCGATGCGTTTGAAATCACTTTTGAAATAGCGTTTCATTTCGATGGCCACACGATCTTTCAGCAAATCTTCCTTCTGGGCCAAGAGTTCTTCCGGCAGCGTCCCCAGGCATTGTTCGGCATACTGACAATATGCGGCACAACCGAAGTCCATGTTTGGATTCGGAAATCTGTGGCCGCATTTGTCACATTTGCGGCTGGTGTCATCTTTGAAGAACTCAACCGGTGATTCACATTTCGGACAAGGGACTTCAAAAATGGCATCTGCATTCCAGTATTGCGTATCTTGTCCAGGGCATTTCATTGTTTATCCTTTTTTTAGTTTACGTTTAGAAAACGACTACCTGTAATTTAATCAATAATCAGAACAAATAAAGGTTCTTTCTTTTTTCTGGTCACATTTTATGGTGACTTATTGTTTTTGGCTTTGACCTAAATCAAAATGAGACGATTTTCTCGAAAAGAAAGCACCCTGCTAAAAAAAGAAACAATTAACCTCGACACAAAAACGGCATCTTGACCTAAGTCAATCCACAGATTGAGAAACCGGCCCTATAGTGTCGGCAATAATTTCGTAAATTTGTCTGAACTTGAAGAACCTATGGCGATTCTCGTATTCACGTAATGAATAGATTTAAATTTTAATGATGAAAAAATTAGCAATCACCCTTGCAGTATTGAGCCTCTTGCTCCTATCCGCCCATTTCCTGAGGTATGGACAATGGGGCTTGTGCTTTTCGATTGCAAGCTTTGTCGCCCTTGTATTTTACCGGCAGGCCTGGCTAAGATGGGTACTCATTGTAGTCTTATCCGTGGGCGTAATCGTTTGGGCGGACACCTGGTTGAATCTGGTCAAAATTCGCATGGCCTTTGGTCAGCCCTGGAGCAGACTGAGTCTGATCGTCGGAAGTGTAACCGCCTTGACCGCCATCGCGGCTTCCTTGCTTCTGACGGAAAGAGTTAGAACCTTTTTTAATCGCGATACCCAACTGGCAGTTCCCCTGGCGATCATCTTTGGGCTCACGGTGCTGACTCTGAGTTTTGCGCGTCATATGGCAAGCCTGCCGATTTTGTTGGTCGACCGTTTTTTCCCGGGCTGGGGGTGGCTCCAAATTTTATTATTGGGTCTTTATGCCACCTGGGTGGGAAAAAAGATGATCGGCAACGACACGACATCACGCCTACGCCCAAAAATATGGGGATTCTTCTCGCTGATCTTTTTTGCACAGCTCATATTGGGCCTGGCCGGAGTTCAGGAAATGTTGATGACCGGAAAACTTCACCTTCCGGTTCCGGCGCTTATTGTGGGGGGCCCGCTTTATCGGGGCAGCGGATTTTTTATGCTCATCCTGTTTACCGTTACGGTGCTGCTGGTGGGTCCGGCCTGGTGCAGCTATCTGTGCTATATCGGTGCCTGGGATGATTATCTGTGCCGGCGGTGGAAAAAAAGACCAAAAAATTTACCTTCGTGGCTCAGTCACGGCCGGGTTTACACATTGATCCTGGTGGTTGCAACGGCTATTGCCCTGCGACTTTGGGGTAATTCTGCCGGTGTGGCGGTTGCATCGGCTGCAATTTTCGGTCTGGTGGGGGTTGGGGTTATGGCGGGATTTTCCTCCCGGCGGGGCATGATGGTTCACTGCACGGCGTACTGTCCCATCGGCGTCATCAGCAACCTGATGGGCAAAATCAATCCCTGGCGCCTGCGGATAGATCGGGATTGCAACCAGTGCGGCGCCTGCAGTAAGGTCTGCCGCTACGGGGCTTTGGACATGAAAAATATCGAACAGCGAAAACCCGGATTGACCTGCACCCTTTGTGGTGATTGTATCGCCAGCTGTAAGGATAGCTATATTCGTTATCATTTTCCGGGATTAGATCCCTCGGTCGCGCGACAAGCCTTTTTGGTGGTCTGCATCACGCTGCATGCCGCGTTTTTGGGGGTTGCCAGGATGTGACGCCGGTTGAATGAACAAGGATTCCTAATGGAAGCTATGGCATCTTAAAAGCCAATGATTTCAGGTTATTAATTGATACCATTGGCTTTTCTATTGCACAACATGTTGGGGAATATTATGCTATTTTTGGAAAATTTGAAATGGCGGGCACAAAAAAGGCACAGTTTTTGGCGAAAAAATCCAATGCTCCATTTTCCTTTTTTTTATTCCATTATTTCAAACGATTAAAAAGCGGGAGCAAAGGATTTTACGTGTTTGCGAATCCATTGGTCTAAAAGGGAAATATTGTAAAATTCTTCCATCAAAGACAGGAGTTAAAAATTTACGCCAAGATTACCTTGGATATGATAAGGTTATCTTCAAAGGAATTGATGACTTGATGTTTAAATAATAAATCTGATATCTGCAAATTTAGAAAAATGGAAATCTTGCCAAGTCTTCAACAATTTGAAAATTCAGTTTTTATGTGATCGCCATAAGATATCTCAGGAGTTCTCAAAGTTACGTTTTATCTCAATAGATCGATAGTTGGCTGATATTTGGTTTTTAGTGAGATATCTTTACTATTAGCCACCACAACACTTAGTAGCTCGTATCCGCTCATTTTAGCCCCGCCTTGCGCAGACCGTTAAGAAAAAGTTCTCTATCAGCTTTGTTTTTGTAAGGAAGGGTCTTCGAGTAATATTCTACTGAAAACTTTGGGTCGATCCTTATAACCTCGGCAGCCGTCGCACGAGCATCTTCGTCGCGGCCAGACACACTGTACGCAGCAGTTAGAGCAAGTTGGGCAATCAGATTCTTCGGTTCTTGGATGGTAGCTTTTTTACTCTCTGCAATTGCTTCCTCGTATTGTCCGCAATTGAGATAGGAAAGAGCTAAGTTGAATAGATAAGCGCTTTGTGCGAATGGATTTAGACGGATTGCCTTCTTTATTGCTGGAATAGCCTCCTCTGACCGGCCTCCAAATCTCAGGGTCAAGCCCAAGTAATTATGGGCCAGATCCGAGTTGGGTTCAAGGGAAACGCCCTTCTCGGCTTCCAAAATGCCCTTCCCATGCTGTCCTATCATCGTATAGAGAAATCCTAATAGTCCATGTGCCTTGCCTAAAGATTCATCCAAAGAGATTGATTTTTGTGCCAGCCCTATGGCGTTGGCGATTGACTGTTTTGGAGAATTAGTTATCCCAAAAAATACATCAAACATATGAGTCGCGCCTAAGGTCGTATATGCAAGAGCATATTGGGGGTCCAAGTCTATGGCCTCTTTTGCCAGTTGACGGGCCATAACATTACTTTCTCTGTTAAATATCAGTATATATTCTCTTGCCGCTAATAACTTCAGATAAGCCTCGAGATTATCCGTGCCCTTTGCCCACATTCGGGCTTGTTCCCCAACCGTTAGCTTTACCTCTAAAGCCGTGATAATTTTTTGGGAAATCTCATCCTGTAGTTTGAATATATCCTTCAGTTCCCGATCGTATCGCTCTGCCCACAGATGATGTCCTTTTAGCGCATCAATTAACTGGGCTGTGATTCGCACTCGATCGCCGTATTTACGAATGCTGCCCTCCATAACATAGCGCACACCCAATTCCTCTGAAATCCTTTGTACCTTAACTGACTTGCCCTTGTAAGTAAAAGTGGAATTGCGTGCAATCACAAAGAGCTTTGGCGTCTTAGAAAGTGCGGTAATGATTTCTTCGGTTATTCCATCACTGAAATATTCCTGCTCAGGATCGCCACTTAGATTATCGAATGGTAGTACTGCGATAGAGGGTTTATCCGGTAATGCATAGGTCATTTTATCCAGAGAGGCAGGTTCTATCCTTTTAGATTGATGGAGATATATATTCCAGCCGATTACGACTCCGACAAATATTAACAGAATAATGATGGCTAATGTAGCCGCCCTTCGCGAAATCCTTCCCAAGAACCTTCTCTCTCCTATCACTTTACCGGCGGCTTCAGGCTCCATCAAAACACGATACACTCTCGCTGGCTCAGCAATATTTTTTACGCTGTGTTCACCCAAATATTCATAACCAAGCTCTAATTTATTCTTGACATGATCGTAGACTGTTCTTGAAATACAGATCCCTCCTGGCTCTGCAAGCCCTTCGATGCGAGCGGCAATGTTAATCCCATCGCCGTATATGCGATCGGCTTCTTCGACCACATCGCCCAGATTAACGCCGATGCGAAAATGCATCTTGCGGTTATCCGGCAATGCGGCATTTTTGGTTTTTAGCTCCTGTTGAATCTTTACCGCACATTCGGTGGCATCCACCACACTGCCAAACTCGGCCAGGAGATTGTCGCCGGGCGCATCCACGACTCTTCCTTTAAACTGCCGGATAAGTGCGCTCATCAATCTTTTGCTATCCTCTAAAGTGCGGATAGTCATTGCCTCATCTTCTTCCATAAGACGGCTGTAGCCAACAGCATCAGCACTAAGGATGCCACTGAGTTTGCGCTTAGCACGCTCTTCGCTCATTATTTCACCCCCATTTAAGGCATTTAAATAAGGCGAAAAAATCAAAAAGGAGATAGATCAGAGAGGTACAGTGAGAACTTCAGGGCCTGGCTCGATTCAACGAATGAATTTGTGTATCAGTTCAGGTGGAGTAAGATGTTCAGATCATTTGATGGTTGTATATATCATCAAATTGGAGGAGTCAAATCATATGTATCGCATTTGTCCAAACATCCCCTCATTTTGAAAAGCGCAAAGGATCACAAATCCTCTGTGCCTTACCTAACTCTTTATTCACAAGTTATCACATGAGTATGTGCCTATGATGGGTCCGCAAATCGCCGGATATCATGAATCATGTTCCATGATTTCGGCATAAAAAAAGGGGCAGCGCAGAAGGGCTGACCCCTTATTTTAATTGGTGCCGGATGAAAGACCCCGACATTCATGGTTACAGGCCCGGTGGTTTTTGAGTTTCCATTAGCGGGATTCTAAGTAACGTCATAAGTTTTTATTGCCAATTAACCAGCCTTTTTTCTCCTTCAAGCTGTCGTATCTCCGTCACGTCCTGGCTGACTTCGAGACAACCCTTGTAAGATCCGGCCTGATCGCGGACGGCAAAATAACGGATATGTATGAATCTGCCTTTCATCTGGATCCAGAATTCGGCAACATCTCTTTCTCCGGACCGGAATTTTTCCAGTATCTGGTTTACAAGGTGCAGGCTTTTCGGTGGATGGCATTTTTGCACTTCTCTTCCGATAATCCCCGGGCTCCTGGGGAATATCCGCTCTTTACCCTGAGAATAGTAAGCCACTCTATCGTTTTCATCGACAAAGGTGATATCCACCGGAAGATGGGTCAACATCATATTGATTTGTTCCGGCACTAGGCCACCGGTATCGAGATGTATTTTTTCTTTTGCGGAAATCTTTTCCGATTCTTCGGCAACTTCAGGCCGCCAGTCACCTGCCGGCTCAATCCATGCGTAACCGATCTCTGACTCACCGTGCTTGACCTTTAGCCAGTCGGATTCGGAAAGGGTTTTGAGCGACATGGGATAAAGAATATTTTCCTCTTTGTAGATCATTTCACGGATGGCTGTCAGCAGGTTTTTCAGTGCAGAGAGCATTTCTGCAAGGGTTGATTCAATCTGCTGCTGTTTCACTTTTTTTATGTCAGCCCGGATATCATCGTGAATGGCCCACATGACCTGAGAGGGGCCCGAGATGCCGTGGGTTTCCAGCAGTGGAAATAGCTGGTTTTCTTTCTTTAAATAATGGAGATCGATTTGAGCAAGTTTTGCAATGAGTTTTTGCAATTCTTCAGCGCTGTCAGCAAACTTCTTTTCATCGGGGGGATCTCCGACATCACTTAATAATTGATTGATATTATCCATTATCTCTTCAGCAGCTCTGTTTTCCGCGCTGAGTGTATGAATCGGGTGACCGGCGGGAGCCCGGGGTATTTCCTGTTTGTCCAGCGATTCTTTAAACACCGCAACATGCACATCACAAAGCCGTTTGACCTCAGTCTCCGGCATCCCTTCGTCAATGAGTTTTTGCTCCATGCCGGCTATTTCGGATGGGTCTACGTCTTTGATCAGTTCCCGGAATCTTGTTTTGAGATTTTCAATATCTTCACCCTTGTGAAGATCTAAAATAATATTCTTCAGGATTTTCTGCCGTTCCTCAGGAGTTCGCAATTTTTCAGCCCCCACTGCAGAGGGATCTTTATCTGCTGACGGCCTTTGGTTGGTATCTTTCTGAATGGTCTGTTCGATTTCAGATAAAAGCGATTCCAGCTCAAAGTCCCCCATGGCGGCAACCTGTTTGAGGGTTGCGACCTTACCAATCGTCTTGCGCATGATCGGATTTTTCAGATGCTGGTATCTGGGAGATTTTTGAATAAAAAAATCAATCAAAGACGGGTAAGCGTTTAGTAAATCATCAATTTTTGTATTTGGGGAAATTTCCATGGCGTTGCCTCTAATTAACGGTTTTTGCTAAATTAGCTATCTTTTCTTATGTGTGTTTATCTTTAGACAGGATTAACAGGATAGCATGTTTTATTCTCACCGCCCGGCAGGCGGTGAGAATATCCGATCGTTTTCGGCGAAGCCGGCAAGCACCAAGCCTGGCACCAATGAACCCAACCAAGTCAACATAATTTTCGCTGAAAGCGGATTGTTAATTCAGCCTTTCATCCCCGCCTGCCTCGCCTGAGCGGCTCGCGATGGCGGACAGGTGGAAATGCTGAATGCAAAATGAGAATCCATTAAAATCGCGCATCTCCTGTAAATCCTGTCGGACATGATTATTGATATCTGAGATCTTTGCCTTGACATAAATCAAGATTAGACGTTATTTTTGCATCTGAGAGGTAAGCTATGGAAAAAATATTGGATTTAATTTCCGGTATTCCAATTTTCAACGGCCTGTCCGAAAGCCACCTTCAGGAAATAAAAAATATCGCTGTTAATAAGCGTTTAAACAAGGGGGAACTCATCTTTTCCGAGGGCGATGACGGCAACGGGTTTTTTGTAGTGGTAGACGGCCAGATCAAGATATTTAAACTTTCATCCGAAGGAAAAGAGCAGATCCTTCACATTCTTGGTGCGGGGGAGCCATTTGGCCAGGTTGCCATGTTTGCCGGTCGCTCGTTTCCGGCTTATGCAGAAGCAATTGCCAAAAGCCACCTTCTGTTTTTCCCGAGACATGCCTTTATTGGTCTGATTTCCGGCAACCCCCAGCTCGGCATGCAAATGCTCGCAGTATTGTCAATGCGGCTCCGCCAATTCACTATTCAGATAGAAAATCTTTCGCTCAAGGAAGTGCCCGGCCGTCTGGCGTCGTATTTGATTTATCTGGCTGATGAACAAGAAAAAGCAGACGAAGTTAATTTGCCGATTTCAAAAGGACAGCTAGCAAGCCTACTCGGAACAATTCCGGAAACCCTGTCCCGAATTTTCGCCAAAATGAGCAGCCAGGGTTTAATTGAAGTCTCCGGAGGCAATATCCGGTTAACTGACCGTAATGGACTGGAAGAACTTTCAGAACACGGCAAGCCTTTTGAGTGAGCCAAGTAAAGGCAGCTAGCAAAGAATTTTTATTTGACAGGGAATAACAGAATAAGGGTTCATCTGCCTACCGCGGCATCCTGTTAATTCCGTCCGATCATTAAAGCCATTCTTCCTTCAGCTATGCCCGTTTGGTTTTGACCAGCTCGTTGCTGAGCAGTCTGACATGCCCCATTTCCTCTTTAATTATCGCCTCAATTTTACCCCTGCCCAAATTTTCCGGAACAGAATCCTTCATACCTAAATAGAATACAATGGAATCCTTTTCAGCCTCCAGGGCTGCTTTGAAAATCATGTCCAACGAGGAAACATCCATCTCTTTTTCAAAAAAAACACGGGTATCGGCAAGTGCCCGCAGATAAAGAGCGGCTTCTCCTTGAGGGTCAAAAACCGTCGTCTCTTTCTCTCTTTCTGATAATTCCGATCTCAAATCCCTAAATATTTTTTCGTGATTAACTTCCATGTCGGCAAGGCGGTTTAAAAGATCCTTGTTGTCCTGATCGCTGACTGAATCTGCTGCTTTTCGGTAAAATGCCTCGCCGTTTCTTTCCATCTGCTGAGCCATTTCAAAAACATCGTCGGCACTAAAATCATACATCTTTTTTACATCCTTTCGCTAGAAGTTGCATTTTTTTAATTCTAAGAGCCATAGATTTTTTTAATTATTTCATATGACTATGGTTTATAACCACATCTTTGAATTATTATCAAGATTGGGATGACTTTACAAATTGTCAAATATGTTTTAATATTCCCTTGACAATGATATCTTGCCAATCTATATAGTTCCACTCTGAATTAAAATCATTGGCCATGCGTAAAAATCTAAATACATATTACCTCCTGACACGAAAAACACTACATGTGACCCTCGCCCTGCTTTTCTGCTTGGGTTTCATGCCAAGCGGTGCGGATGCCAAGGTCACTTGTGATGAAATGCGCTGCAACCACGGTGAACCACAGGCTTTGCAGCATTCCCAATTGGGCGCTTCTAACAAATCGCCTCATGGATGCTGCTCCGGATCACCGGAAGATCCCTGCAACCTCGATACTAAAGATAAAAAAGACCCTCGAAACTGGGCGGTTGAGTGTTGCAGGATTCAAAGCAGCCGTTCATCATACTATGCATTTGCTGGAATTGATACATCCGCCCAAGACCGGATCATAAAAGGTTTGGGGCTAGGTTTTCAATTCTCGAACCGAACCGAATTAACATCAATCTATTTACAAACCCTTTCTCTGCGCTGTTAATCCCCCCAAAACAGCGTCTTTTAAACTTCCGTTTAATTTCCTCAAGCTGTAATACTACCTTTCATTTTGGGATAATGAGGTGTTTCGCGCCACGACAATTTTCTGTGGAACCGCCGGATTTATGTGAAAGGATTTTAATTACGGGTACCGGAAAGGCTTAAACCGGTTGCTTTCAAGAACGCTTATTCAGTTACACGGCTATCATTCAAGTATGAAAAATCGAAGTGAGCACGAATCTATCCGGCGATCTCCGGATTGTGATATCGGGTTTTACGGTTGAATAGAATTTTTTTGAAAGGAGTCATTAATCATGTCCAAGAGAAAAAGGAAATCAACTCGGATCGACAAACCAGCTGGTTCAAAAACTTATAACCCCACCATTGAAAAAAGAGAAGCCAAGAAAGAAGCAGTATTAGGAACTACTGCAAAAAAAAATCGTTTGCCAATCATCGTTTTTTCAGTCTGTGCATTGCTTATTGCAGGGGGCATATTCTTTTATAACAGCCAAAGCGGCGTTTCTGGCGTTAAAATCTCTTCTACAAAGGCACAATATTCCGCAGCGGCCACAGGTTCTCAGATCACCTTGCCGGCGGCCCTTTTTGAAGATGGCAAGGCGCGCCACTTCGAGCACGTGGACGGCAAATTTAACATCAGGTATTTCGTGCTCAAAAGTTCCGACGGAGTCATCCGGGCAGCCTTTGACGCCTGCGATGTCTGCTGGCCCGCGGGTAAAGGTTACTACCAGGACGGTGACTACATGGTTTGCAGAAATTGCGGTCGCCGCTTCGCTTCGGTTCTGGTCAACGAAGTCAAAGGCGGTTGTAACCCGGCACCTCTAAACAGGGCGGTAAAAGACGGAAAAGTAATCATCGATGTGAAGGATATTCTTGAAGGAAAACAATATTTTAACTTTAGCTGAAGAGATTGAAAATGACACTAAAAGAAATATCTATCAGAAACCTTATCCGCCGCAAAGGTAAAGCGGCTTTTGTTCTCACCGGGCTGGTTATCGGTGTTACGACTGTTGTTGCAATCATCAGCTTTGTTGAAGCGATGACCAGCGACATTAACCACAAACTTGAAAAGTACGGTGCCAACATCCTGATCGTACCCAAAACGGAGAACCTCACCCTTTCATATGGCGGTCTATCTCTCGGTGGGGTTTCATTTGAGATGGAAGAAATCCAGGAAACGGAACTAACACGGGTCGAAGCCATTAAAAATGCCCGCAATATCGCAGCCTTGGGCCCGCTGGTTCTGGGGGTAATCCAGGTAAACGGTCATCGGGTTCTCATGGCCGGGGTCAATTTTAAAGTTTCCGGTATCCTAAAACCCTGGTGGCGGGTACAGGGGGAATTGCCGGATGAAAACGGTGTCCTTTTAGGCACGGAAGCTGCCCGCATCCTCAATCTGAAGAGAGGGGAAGCCTTGGCGGTCGGAGAAAAAACGCTCAGGGTAACCGGCATTATCGAACCCACCGGTTCTCAGGACGATCAGCTTGCCTTTGCGCGACTCGCCACGGCGCAAGCACTGTTTAACAAAAACGGGCGTGTTTCAATGGCCGAAGTCGCCGCTCTATGCAAAGACTGTCCGATTGAGGAAATGGTGAGGCAAATTTCCGAGGCTCTTCCCGGGGCTAAAGTGATGGCCATACAGCAAGTTGTAAAAGGCCGCATGGAGGCCCTGGCCCAGTTCAAAAAATTTTCGTTCGGTATTTCCGGGGTCATCATGCTGATCGGAAGCTTGGTGGTGTTGGTGACCATGATGGGCAGTGTGCGTGAACGCACCGACGAGATCGGTATCTTTCGAGCCATCGGTTTCCGCAGAGGCCATGTCATGAAAATCATATTTCTCGAAGCGGGAATCGTATCCGGGCTGGCCGGTTTCATTGGTTATTTTTTAGGACTGGGAGTTGCCAAAGTGGCGATTGAATTTTTTAGCGAAAGTCATTCTATCTCAGTACCATTTGACATCCAGCTGGCAGCTGCATCTTTGGGTGTTGCCCTTCTGGTCGGCCTGCTCTCGAGCGCATACCCGGCCTTAATGGCTGCTCGGCTTGACCCAAATGAGGCCCTTAGAGCGCTTTAGCCCCAGTATTTTGTCAAATATCCGGATCTGTTGTCTCTTAATAAAGGAGTAACATATGAGTTATATTGTCGCAGAAAATCTTGTAAAAAAATATGGAAACGGAAATGCAACCGTTACTGCTATCGGCGGCATTAGCTTCAAGATTGAAGCTGGAGAATTTATAGGCGTAATGGGCGAATCGGGGGCCGGAAAGTCTACGCTCCTATCCGTGGTGGGTGCCATGAATGCACCTACCTCCGGCAGTCTCCGTGTTGATGAAATAGATGTATACAGTTTAAGCCGGGAGCAAAGAGCGGATTTTCGGCGGGAGTTTCTGGGGTTTATTTTTCAAAGCTTCCACCTGGTGCCGTACCTGACGGTCCTTGAAAATGTTATGCTGCCGCTGGCAATTATAAAGGCCGGCAAACACAAAAAGCGAGACTTGGCAGAACAGGCCCTGTCCCAGGTAGGATTGCTGGGCAAGGCGCATCGACTGCCCAACCAAATATCCGGCGGTGAAAAAGAAAGGGTTGCTATTGCACGGTCCATCGTGAACGAGCCACCGGTTCTGCTGGCCGACGAACCCACCGGAAACCTTGATTCCAAAACCTCGAGCGAAATCATGAACTTGCTCCAGAGCCTCAATGAGCAGGGAATGACGATCATTATGGTTACGCACAGCCATGAGAGTGCCAAGTATGCTCAGCGGATATTGCAGGTGTCGGATGGTGTTCTGGTTGGAAAAAATTAAGCAGACATAAATAGGTTTGTTTTAAGTATTTTTTGAATTTAGCACTTTCGGGGGAGACATCACCCCCAACAAAAATCAATAAAGGAGATAAATAAATGGCAATAAAGAAAGTTTCTAAAACGGTATCAAGAAACCGGAAACCCGAACCTTCCTATTGGAAGGTCGTGGCAATAATTGCCGTAATTTTTTCGGTGGGACTGACCGTGAAAGCGGTTTTTTTCCCAACCAAAGTACCGGTAATCAATCCGGGAATAGCCAGCAGCCCCAGCCCCGCGCGTGCTTCGCAACCGGTGGCGCAAACCAATGACCCGCTGGAAAGTCAGGTAAAACTGGTGGCCGCCAACTTTCGGTGTGCCTGCGGGGGGTGCGGCGAGTTGTTTCTTGTGGACTGCACCTGCGATATGCCGCGCGGGGCAAAAGAGGAAAAAACGTATATCCGTGAACAACTTGAAAAAGGATTAACAGTTGACCAAGTCGTCCAATTGGTTGATCAAAAATACGGCCACAAGATAATGTAACAAAGACTAAAACCGTCCGCAACGCATCGCAAATAGGAGAATTGTCTCTGGTTGCGCTGTCAAATTGGATAATTTCTATCCATCAAGCAGATGGAGATGGGTAGTTAGTATCCAGCATATTATTCTTTTGATAAAACTTAATTCCGGCAATAGCTTAATAATATGTGTAATTTCAATAGATTAAGAAATAACATGATCCTTTCTCATTATGGCACAGTTATTGCCTAAATATATACGCCAAACACAAGTAAATTTTAAAACACCGCGGAGGTAAAAAAATGAAACGGGTTGAAAAGGTAATTTGTAAAAGTGTTTTAGCACTGGCTGTGATTGGGCTGGTCTATCTCTTTCTGGTGGGACCGAATCTCGTCAATGCCTGCAATTGGGGATCTCCCGGAGGTCAGGACTATGTCCCCCAAAGGCGGGCACCCGGCGAGACGGCCTATAATGTGCCTGCCATGACCAAAGAGCAGGCGTACGATCTCATCGCCAATCATATCAAAAGAGTCAATCCGAATCTGGCCATCGGAAAGATAAAAGATGCCGGCAGTTTTTATGAGGCGGAAATCGTATCGGAGAGCAACGAGGTCATAGAGCGCCTGGGGGTGGACAAACAGTCCGGCCGACTGATCCTCTTAAATTAATAATCAACTGTCGGTTTCTGCAATGAAACGGTTTATGATACCCCGCGGGGCGCACTGCAGCAGGGGTTGTCATATCCTGTCCCGGGCAAGACGCTAAACTGCCCGTAACTGTTTAACGGTTAAATCGAATATCTCGCAATCATAGAAATTATATCACTGCCTATAAGTTTCCGGGCTGAAAAGCCTTGATGAGATTCTATGGAGGAATTCATGCGCATTAGTGAAAAAACACTGGACCTCCTGCTTCTGTTGTTACTGCTCGTTATCGTAGTGGGCCTGCCTTACGGCATCCTGTCATATGATCGTTACTTCTGGCCGCAAAACACATCGGCGGAGGCCAAAGTATTCACCTTAACCGGACACGCGCAACGCGGCTGGATACTGGGCGAAGTCCAAGCACGTGATGTAGTGTCCTTGTGGCAAAAAAACGGGCACCCCATCGAAAACCCCGTCATAAAGGTCTCCCGGGGTGAGCTGGTTGTTTTCAAGCTGAGAAGCAGTGACGTAACTCACGGCTTCAGCCTTAAGGACTTTGAAGTCTATCTGACCGACGGCATAGAGCCGGGGAAAACCGTTCTGGTTTCCTTCAGAGCAGATAAAGCCGGAACCTTTACGTTCTCTTGCAACGCCATCTGTGGTGATAACCATCAAATAATGCAGGGCACCCTGATCGTCCAAGCCTAATTTTCACACCCGCTCACAATCCTTCGAACATTTTGTGCTTGTGCTAAGAGGAGATGGATTACTGTGGAATTGAAGGGTCTAACGTATCAGCTATGGGCTTGCGGAAACCTTCTAAAGATAAGCGTATGTATCGTAAAAAAACTATTTTATTGCTATCACTAAGCATATTGGCAATCTTTTTTAGCCTATTTTACTTTGAAAAACGCATCCTCGCCCAAACCTCTCAGAGGAAAATCCTGGGGGCAGTAATTCAGGGCCGCGTTTTATCTCCCTATGGGCCGGTGGAAAATGCCCGGGTTCGCGTGGTTGGAGAGGAAAAATACACCCTTACCGATCGGCAGGGACGTTACGTGCTCCAAACACAACATCCGCCGGTTTTAAAATTAAGGGTAACCGCAGGTAAGGAGGGGTGGTTCAATAATGCACAGATCACCAGCAATTCCAGCCAAGACACGGATATATTTATGTATCCGATTTACCTGAATGATCAACCCGATTATAGTTTTATCTCACCTGTGACGTGTGCTGGCTGTCATATAAAGTTATCTCGCTATTGGGATCAATCAAAAATGGCCCATACGACTTCAAACCCCAAAGTCTTGGACATGTATAATGGCACGGACGCGTTGAGGCGTGAAGGGGTTGGCCCCGGGTACCGCCTGGATAATCCAAACAGTAACGGCAACTGCGCCGAGTGCCATGCGCCATCGGCAGTGGCCTCCGGCAGATGGTCTCAGGATTTAAATGCCGTGCTGCAATCATCCCGTGCGGAATGGGATGGAATTAGCTGTGATTTTTGTCACAAAATCCGGAAAGTTACTCAAAATAAGGATAAACCCAGCGGCGTGAGTGCTGTTTTGGAAAGACAGTCCTCTTCGAGCGGACCCTCGATCCTGGTATTCGGCCCCTATGATGATGTGGTGGTTTCGCCCATGGCGGCATCCTATAATCAGGTCTATGAGCAGGGTCAATATTGTTCGGTCTGCCACAGTCACTTTAAAAAGCTGGATGGCGGAAAAACCTGGAGTTATAATAAAGTGTACTCAACCTCTGAATGGAAGGGATTTGGTTTGGAAAATAACACCGTTGTGCCCGTCCAAACCACGTATCAGGAATGGAAAATGTGGCAGGACCAACTTTCTTTTGACGATCCCAATAAAGGCAAAAAATGTCAGGATTGCCACATGAGCTGGCGCAAGGAGATGCTGCCTTACGATAATTACGTGGTCGACAAAGGGGCTCGCCACATGTGGGGCACCCATCGGAGCCCAAAAAATATTCATCCCCACCATTTTGATGGTGGGACGCAGACCCAGTTAAAGACCGCATTGGCCATGGAATTGGAAGGGGAAACAAGCGGTAATAGATTGACCGTAAACGTGTACATTACAAATACGAATGGGGGCCACTGGGTGCCGACCGGAGAAACCATGCGAAGCGTGATGCTGTTGCTGCAGGCCAGAGACGCCAGCGGAAAGCCTCTGAAAATGATCAAAGGCAGCCGGTTGCCTGAATGGACCGGAGTTGGAAAAGCCGGTGCCGGAAATTACGCCGGACTGCCGGGAGCCGTTTTTGCCAGAGTTCTTGGAGATGACCAGGGCAATCTGCACGTGCCGTTCTGGCGAGCAACACATATTGCAGTGGATAACCGTATCCGACCAAAAGGTACGGTGACATTGCAGTTTCAATTTGCCTTGGAGAACCCGGAGGATGAACCCTCGGCAGAGGCCAAAATCATCTACCGGCCGGTTATCAGACCCCTTGCTGAACAAAAACGTTGGCTAGTGGAAGATATATTAATCACCAGCAGTGTCTGGTAAACCGAATATATAAACAAGAGAATCTTTATCATTTGCAGGCAAGGAGGAACACATATTGAAAAGACAGCTATATTTCGTATATATTATAATTTTCATTTTGCTATTTTGCCTTCCGTACCAAGGGCTTGCCGAGAAAATCACCGGTACGGTCACAGTGAAAGGATTGCGGTCTCCGGCCAATATTCTGGTGTATTTAACCAATACACCGTCGATTTCGCTGGATGTTACCAGAGCGAATTTTGTCATGGACCAGAAGAATTTAACCTTTCTACCGCACATTCTGCCCATACCGGTTGGCGCAACGGTTCAATTCCCGAATAACGACAAGGTGGACCACAACGTTTTTTCCATGTCACGAACCAAAAAGTTCAACCTGGGCAGTTATAAACCGGGTGAAATCAAAACCATTTTGTTTGACAAACCGGGCATCGTGGAGCTCCGATGCGACGTGCATGCGGAAATGTCAGCTTACATTTTGGTGATGAAAAATCCTTATTGGGCAATTACAGACGCCCATGGGAAATTTGAAATTCCGGATATTGCTTATTTGAAAGAACAGGGCGTTTCCGGAGTGGAAAATCTACCCGCCGGAGAATATTTTATCAAAACCTGGCATGAAAAGCTTAAAACCCAGAAAAGCTCAGTGGTCGTTCCAAACAATGGAGACGTTTCCGTCGAATTTGATCTCACCCGGGGGACGCCAAGCGTACTATACAAGTAGCCAATGATATATGATGTACCCATATACATGGCATTTACCGCCGGCTTAATATCATTCCTGTCACCTTGTGTCCTTCCACTGGTTCCCGGATACCTATCATTTATCTCAGGAGTATCCCTGGAGGAGTTGAGGGAATCAAACAACGGCAAGAAGTTGTTCGGTAGCGACAAATCCCTTGTTTTGATCAACGCGCTGTTGTTTACAGGCGGATTTTCATTGGTCTTCATTCTTTTGGGGGCATCGGCAACATGGTTGGGATCTTTTCTTGCCGCCAAGTTATCTCTTTTTACGAAAATATCGGGACTGGTCATTATTTTATTCGGCCTCATCAAAACTGGGCTGATACGCTTCCAGTTTCTTTACAAAGAGGCCAGATTCAATATAAGAAACAAAAAATACGGGGCGGTGGGAGCACTTCTGATAGGAGCTTCTTTTGGATTTGGATGGACCCCGTGCATCGGCCCCATCTTGGGGGGGATCTTGGCGTATGCCGGTACCCTGGAAAAAGTTAACCAGGGAGTTTTGCTTCTCCTGGTTTACTCCTTGGGAATGGGAATACCATTTCTGCTCACAGCAATTGGGATCAACAAATTTTTGACGCTTTTCAAAAAAATCAAAAGGCATTTGGGTATACTGGAAATCGGCACGGGCATCGTATTGATCGCCCTCGGCCTGATGATTTTCACCAATAAGCTGATTCTGATACCAGGTTACTTTTCTTTTTTAAATAAATTTGCTTTATAGACATTGATAAGTATGTGCAAAAACGTACTTAAAAATAGGGCTTCAAAAAGGAACGATAAAACATGTCTGGCAGAGCATATACAGTTATCCTTACCGCCTTGATTTTTTCCGAAGCGATGGTTTTTGGTGCGATTGCAGAAACTGATAGGAAAGAAATTGACCGACTGTTTGAAAAAGCGGGGATCCTGGCGCTTCCCAACAATACACCGCCTGTGGAAATTGTACTTCCGGATCCGGATGGCCGTGTTGTCAGAATTTCAGAATTTAGGGGAAAAATTGTACTTCTTAATTTCTGGGCTTCGTGGTGCTTTCCCTGTATAATCGAAATGCCGGCCATGGAGAAATTGCACAAAAGATTCAAGCACAGAAACTTCGTAATGGTAGCAATTAACTTACAGGAATCTGCAGAGCAGGTAAAACAATTTTTAAAGGATCATAAATTAACTTTCATGACGCTGTTGGATTCCAAGGGCATTGTCGGAACCGAATTCGGAATTCGGTCCATACCGACAACGTTTATCCTTGACAAGGAGGGAAGGCTAATCGGCAAGGCGCTCGGCCCTCGGAAATGGGACGGTAAAGAAGCCACCGAGCTGTTTGAGTATTTAATAGATGAAACGCTCAAGCAGGTTTCACGATTGAAAAAGTGATATGATGCGCCATCAAATATCAGCTATTCTCATGAATTACATTCTATTGTTGGGCATATCAAGCACTGATGCAATGATACAGATACACCTTAAACCATATAAACACCTGCATCTTTAGTTAAAGGAGTAGTATAACGGTAAACCTAACTCATTGAATGCCGACTTTCGGGTATTTAATAATCAATTATACCGCGGCCGATAGGTATTCATTGAACAATTAGACGTTTGTTTTTTGGACTCTCGCAACGCATGCGCAAATCATCCCGCCAGAGCCACGCTTCCCACACAAAAGAAACTGCAGGGATCTTCTAATAAGACAAACAAAGAAAATGAATCCCAAAAGAGCATACCTTCTGATTTGTATTGCGCTGTTGGTTGCAGTAACCTTCCCCTTACTACTGCACCTGATGCCGGAAAACCCACGTACGCACTACATAACGTTAAAAGCTAAAAAATACGGTTACTCCCCTTCACGGATAGTCGTTAATAAAGGGGATACAATTGTTTTGAAAACAACTTCACTGGATGTAACCCATGGGTTTTTTCTGGATGGATATCCAATAGAGGCAATCTTAAAACAAAAAGGCATCACCTTTCTAAAATATAGCTGGAAAGATGATGACGGCAACCTGCAAACTGATTGGGACAGGGTTTCGGAAATCGAGTTTGCAGCAAAAAAATCCGGCAAGTTCACTTTCCGCTGCACGCAGACATGTGGCAATCTCCACCCCTTTATGACGGGAGAATTAATTGTAAAACCCAACACGCTTTATCATCTATTCGTTTCATTATCGGTGTGGGTAGTCTTAAGTTTGCTGCTATTATTCTGGAGTAAGCCAAGATTTGGCCTCGCCGGGTTTAAACGCAAAAATATTTTGGATGCGCTGCCCTGGTTAAAACGAATCTTTAAACTCCGCGGCTTTCAATTTTTGATTATTTTACCAAATTTTATCGTTTTTTATCTTTTCATCCTCAGCAGTCTGCAGGGAAGTCCGGTAGGCAACCGTAACATCGCTATCATATTCGTGTGGATTCTGTGGTGGTTCATTTTAAAAGCCGTTTTTGTTCCTCTGGGGGGGCGGATCTGGTGCATGATGTGTCCGCTGCCTGCCCCGGCAGAATGGCTCAGTCGCCGAAGCCTGACAGCAGTTAGATACGTGCAAAAGCCGTTTAGGGGTTTACACCACCGATTCAGCGGTCTTCAAAAAGACTGGCCCAAAGGATTGAATAATATCTGGCTTCAAAACATCCTGTTTTTGTGCCTGATATCCTTTGGAATTATTTTGATTACCCGTCCTTTCGCCACGGCTGTATTATTTCTCATGATCCTGGGCATGACCCTTATCTTCGCGATTGTATACCGCCGGCGGGTCTTTTGCCAATATTTATGCCCCGTGGGCGGTTTTTTGGGCACCTATTCCATGGCATCCATGACCGAGGTCCGTGCCGTAAGCCCCGAAGTATGCCAAAAGCATAAAGAAAAATCCTGTCTCACGGGCGGAACAAGAGGTTGGGCGTGTCCGTGGAATCAGTACATGGGTGACATGCAACGGAACAACTTCTGCGGTCTATGCATGGAGTGTATCAAGAGCTGCCCAAAGGACAATATTGGCGTTTTTATCAGACCGTTTGGGGCCGACCGGACGCTGCAGGGCTATGACGAAGTATTCAACGTGATCATTATGCTGGCAGTCGCCATCGTCTTCAGCATTACAATGTTAGGCCCGTGGGGTGTTATAAAGGATGCTGCCAATGTGACCGAAAGCAGACAAATCATTCCTTATCTAATTTACCTGGCTGTCATCTGGAGCCTGGCTTTATTGGTGCTTCCCGGACTCTTTGCACTTGCCGCACGAGCAGCCAATTGTCTGTGGAAAAATCAAACCAGCAATCGCGATATGATCCTAAAATTAGCCTATACTTTGATCCCGATCGGCATATTTTCATGGATTGCATTCAGTTTGCCTTCAGTAATGGTAAACTATAACTATATTTTCTCTGTGCTGTCTGATCCATTGGGATTGGGTTGGGATATATTCGGTACGGCGAATTATCCATTTCAGCCGTTCTATCCTGAATGGATCCCTTTTCTTCAGGGCATCATCCTGCTTTCAGGACTTTACCTTGGCATCAGTAGGGGTTATTTGGGGCTTCAAAGTCTCACATCCGATAACGGTTTGCGGACAAAAGCGATGATATTTCCAGCCCTTTTTGCTCTCTGGGTCGTGAATATTTTTTTGAAGCTTTATATGGGATAGTAAAATTTATCGGATGCGGCTCATTTTTCCCATCCCGGGTCTGCTTGACACCTGAACCTCATTTATTTATAGTTCTTTGTCCTGGTGAATCTCCCTGACAACTTATTCAGGGGTCGCTATATTTTTTTCACGGCAAGATGCCGGGATGCTGCCTGTCAAGCCTGACAACGGCAACTGCCTTGCATTTTACTGCCGGCTCTTTAAAACTTTCACGCCAACAAGAACCGAGGCCGTGTTTTGCCTTTCTCGACAGCAATAGCCCTCGGCCCATTAGAAGCGACGGGGCAATCATCCTGCCGAGAAAAAAACACCTCGACCCCTCAACTTATTACAGGTAAGGTGCCAAAAAATGGGTATCTCCAATCATTCAACATCTCGGCCAATTCTATTGCTGGTTGCCGGTGCCAAAGGAGCCGTCGGGTCAACCCTAGCGGTCGCCATTGCGGCCATGAAACATCGGGCTGAAAACGTTTTGTCCAGTTTAACAACCAGAAATATGTTTCCCTATCTGGCTGCGCCGGACAAAACCCAAATGGCCGGCTGGGACATTGACGGCAAATCACTGACCGCCTGCGTCGCTGCCCAGGGAGTAATACCCGAACATTTATGGAAACCGCATGCGATCGATCTGAATGAAATACCGCTTCAACTGGCACCTTCATCTTCTCAGGATTTGCGGCTGCAGATAGAACAGGTGATGAAGGATATTCAAACATTCAAAACTCGGCATCCCGATGCGCAACCTATCTTCATCAACCTTCTTCCCGCCGGTGTCCGCAACAACCTGAGAGGATGTCAACGTATTTCCGAATTATTTGATAAATATACGCTTGAAGATTTTCCGGACATCCCGTATATGCTGGCGGCAATCCGTTCAGCGCTGCCGGTAGTTAACTTCACGCCCAACGAGCTGGAGATCCCCGCAATGGTAAATGAAGCGGTTAAATACGGCACCCCGCTGTCCGGACGCGACGGCAAAACCGGCCAGACATTTTTTAAGGTCGTTTTGGCATCGGCGTTCAGGGCGCGCAATTTTTTTGTTGATGGCTGGTACAGCCTCAACATACTAGGTAATGCCGATGGTATGAATTTAATGAACCCTGAAAAAGCTGCAAGCAAGCTGGCCAATAAAACTGAGCTGCTGGATGAAATTCTGGGCTATCAGGTGGGTCAAAAATATGGCGTCTCTTCCCATAAAGTTCATATTGATTATTACCCGCCGCGGGGAGACGCCAAGGAAGCCTGGGACGTAATTGATTTTAGCGGGATGTTTGGGCTTCCCATGAGCATTAGAATGAACCTTCAGGGCCGGGATTCGATTCTGGCCGCACCGCTCGTCCTGGACCTCGCCCGCTGGATGGCCGCCCTGAAGATGGCCGGTAAAAGCGGGCCGATTCCCGAGCTGGGGTTTTACTTTAAAAAACCTGTAGGAGAAAACCCGCCGTTGACTTTTCAGGATCAGGTACAAAGTTTGAGAAAGCTGGAACAAGTCTGCAATGCAGAGATTTCTTCCACGTTATAAGATACGATTACCGCAAATATCTAGCATATTGTCTCACTTTAAGCATAGAAAGTCTTGTAATGGTTTGACCCGCCAAAGATTTCTGGCGGGACACAAGACCATAACTGGTTTCAAAACCATTTCTAACAATAAAATAGAGGATTAAACCTTGGTTTTCGGATATAGCACCAACGCCTTTGTCAAATTTTCACTTTTTGAGGCGGTAGAAAAAATCGCCCAATTGGGATTCCGGGGAATTGAGATCATGGGAGACCGACCGCATCTTTACCCTCCGGATTTTGATGATCATAGACTGGCCAGGTTAAAAGAAACAATCCAACAAAATCACCTAAAGTTGACAAACATCAATAGTTTTACGCTTTTTGCCGTGGGAGACACCTATCTGCCCTCTTGGATCGAGCCGGAGGAAGAACGCCGAAAAATACGAATTCGCCACACCCTTGACAGTCTCAAGGTAGCAAATTACCTTGGATGCAAAAATATATCTGTACCACCGGGTGGCCCTCTGAATAATATCCCTCGGAAAGAAGCATTGGCTCTGTTTCACAAAGGTCTCGACCAGGTAATGCCGTTGGCGGAAGGACTTGGCGTAAAAGTGTTGGTGGAGCCTGAGCCGGGTCTTTTGATGGAAAATACTCGCGAATTCAAGAGTTTCATCAAGGACGTCAAATCAACTGCTATCGGTCTAAACTTTGATATCGGTCATTTCTTCTGTGCCGGAGAAAATCCGGCCGTAGCCGTCGCCGAACTTTTCGAATGGATCGGACATGTACACATCGAAGATATTGCGCCAAATCGCGTCCACAATCACTTAATTGCCGGGCATGGTGTTATCCGATTCAGAGAGATCTTTGAAACAATGGTACGACTCGGGTACCGGGGTGATATCAGTTTAGAACTTTACCCTTACGTGGATACGCCCGAAGACGCCGGTCGGGAAAGCCTGGAATATTTGATACCGATTTTTCAGGAGGCCGGCCTGAACATTGAAATGTAACGCTTAAACCAAACTCCCACTGATATTGGCCATTCATGTGAATAGATTTACTGGGCCAGCCTGTAGATTATCATCATTATTTTTTTTCTGTTCTATCTTTGCGTGGTAACCACAAATGGTGTAGATGTTGTCGTTGACAATGTCGCCAAGCCACGATCAACACCAATATGATGGCAGTTTGCCGCGGCGGAAGAACCGTCATTGTCGGCAATACCAGCGGGCCGCAAGCGGAAATTGATATTCGTTATATCTTCGGTAAACAAATCAGCCTGATCGGCAGCACCATGGGCAACCGTCAGGATTTCCGCACCATAACCAAATTGCTGTGGTTCGGCAAGTTGAAATCGATTGTCGACCGCTTGATGCCGTTAGTAATCTTTCGAAAAAAGTCCTACATATTGTCCGTAACCTTCATTGGTGAGTTCCGCTTTCGAAATAAATCGTAGTGCTGCAGAGTTGATACAGTACCGCAGTCCCGTTGGTGGAGGGCCGTCAGAAAATACATGGCCAAGATGGGAATCGCCGTGTTTACTCCTGACTTCAGTGCGAACCATAAACAAACTGCGGTCTTCACGCTCTACGATGTTGCCGGGCTCCAGGGGTTTGGTAAAGCTGGGCCAACCCGTTCTGGAGTCGAATTTATCTGTTGAGCTGAATAAAGGTTCACCGGAGACAATGTCTACATAAATTCCCTCTTTTTTGTTGTCCCAGTATTTATTTCTATATGGCGGTTCGGTACCTTCGTGTTGGGTGACCTGGTACTGTAAGGGTGTCAATTTTTGCTTCAGGATTTCATCATCGGGTTTTTGATATCCGGTATTGCGAATATTGTTTCGGACTTCTTTTTTTTCGGATGTGTTCTCATTGCCCCAGACCCTGTTCAGGAACTGATCGCGGCCAGATCCAAACCGGTAGAATTTGTATCGCAATGCACTTTTTTTGTAATAATCCTGATGATAGTCTTCAGCCGGATAAAACTGATCTAGCTTGACGATTTCAGTGACAATCGATTTGTCAAACCGCCCGGATTGCGCCAGCTCCCGCTTGGATTCCTCGGCCAAGCGTCGTTGTTCATCGTCATGATAGAAAATAGCGGTGCGATACTGCAAACCGCGATCCACAAACTGCCCCCCCGAATCAGTCGGGTCCACATGCCGCCAGAATACATCCAGCAACTCCTTGTAGGAAACCGCTTGCGGATTGTATATCACCTGAACTGCTTCCGCGTGCCCGGTTTTTCCCGAACTCACTTCCTTATATGTTGGATTCTGCTTATGTCCACCGGTATAACCGGATATGGCTTCTACCACACCGTAGACTTTTTCAAAGTCTGATTCCACGCACCAAAAACAGCCCCCGGCAAAGGTGGCTTTTTTTAAGATTTTTTGGATGTCTTTTTTTGGCACGAGGGCACTCTTTCCTTTTTCTTTATTATTCGAATATTGAAATCCTAATAGCAAAAGGCCAGTTAGGATTATTATGCCAATTTGCATGATCGTTTTCATATCAGTTCTCCTGTTCATATCATTGAAGCTATACACCCTGTAGGGTGTATAGCTTTGTTGTTAACTCTATTGAGGGATTGGGGAGTTTTTTAGATTCGGTCGCTAGTTGAATCATCAAAGACTGGGTGGAAAAACTCCCCAATCCCTCATCCACTTCAGATATGGGAATTTTCATCTTAACGGGCGGTTGCCTGAATATCTTTGGGCAACCGTCCATTAATCGCCGATTACTTTTTTTAATTACTGGAAACTTCATTTTCGTACTCCTGCCAGCTGCGGAGTATTAAAACTCTATCTTTTAAATCTGAATATTTCTGTCTATTTTGCGATGCCTATATAGGTATCCGCTTTTTTAAGAGCGTCCGCCATATCTTCTACTGTAATTGTTGAGGGGTCATAATAGACCGTGTTTGTCTCTTTTAGGTTGTGGAATCCGTTGTCGATTTTTGCTACCCCCTTCAGCCCCTCCAGGACCGCTTTGCCCACATTATATCATTGAACGTAGAAGACCACTTTGGACAACGCAGGATTTTCGGCATAGGATAATTCGCCACCATATGTTACAGATAATTTGACTAGAACAAATACAAGCAAAAATAGCGTGCGCCATTGGTTGATGGTTTTCATTTTACTTTTCTCTCCAAATTATTCTCAAAGAAGCAATGGCAACGTATTAGATTTTATCTGCCGTAACTTTATAGACATACTTCACCCATTCATTACCATAATATCCTTCGGCCACAACTCGCAGTGGAAATCCGTGTTTCCGGGGCAATACTGTATTGTTCACGCCATAGGCCAAAAACACTTTATCGGAACGGATATCCTCTATGGGAAATCGCTCCGTTTTTTCATACCTGCCATCCGGTCCGCTGAAAGTAACGTGGGTTGCGCCGGCGCTAAACTTTGCCATTTCCAACAATTTGGCCACCGATATGCCTTTCCAACGCGCGTGATACGCAAAAACTCCGGGGCAGATCAACAAAACATTTTTCTCAATTGAAAGCATTTGTGTAATTTGCGCAAAATTAAGCTCCATGGGGTGTTGAACATGGCCACCGATAATAAGCTGCCAAGTATTCAAATCGACTTGGTGATTACTTAGTCCCATCGTCCCGAAATCTTCCAACGAAGTCAGATCCAAGTTGCGTGTATCCAGATTGGCAGGGTGCCGATTGACAAGGCTTTCCGGTTGGGTTTCTTTGGGCAGAACCACCATTTTGGCTTTTGCCAGAACGTTTCGGGCACCGGTAACGATCGGGTTGAATAAAAAAACCAGGCCGGCAAATAATCTCAGCATTAGTTGAATGAACTGTCGCCGTTTTTTCATTGCAAGATTCTTTCTGTAATTATTTTTTAATGAAATGTGACTTCTTATCTTTATAAGGAAAAACCAAAATCTGTAAAAAAATCTTTCCACTCTTGCGCTGAAACCGTATCGGTCATCAGCTGAATTAAAAATAATTGGTTTGATTCACAGGATCATCACGAAAATATAACTTTTTTGTCACAAAATAGGTTAAACAAGGGGGACTTTAAGCGGGATGACGGGCAGGAAGAAAGAACGTAAAATTGGTACCGGTTCCCAATGTACTCTCTACGTTTATGGTTCTGTGATGCAAATCGAGGATACGCTTTGCGATTGCCAAACCGAGACCGGAATATCCCGCGGAGCCCTTTTGATTTATATCTTTTCGATAAAAGCGGTCAAAAATAAACGGCAAATCTTCCTCAGGAATACCGTAGCCGGTATCACTGACACAAACTGCAATATCCCCATTGTGCGGGCTGAATGTGAGACGAATCTTGCCGCCGGATGGGGTGTGACGGACGGCGTTTTCAAGGAGGTTTTCGATAACACGCTCAATCATTGCAATATCTGCATATACAAACGGAAGGCTTTGATTGCGGTCGATCTGAATTTCAACTTGCTTCTCCCGGACCGATAAATAAAACTTTTGCACCACGTCCTGGGCCAATTCGCAGATATTAAACAGCTCGCAGCGGATCTTTGTTTCATGGGAGTCCAGTTTCGCCAGTTCAAAAAGTTCAGTGACGAGTTTGTTGAGCCGCTCACAATGCGCTATGGCGATCTCAAGGTGGTGTTTTCGATCCTCTGCGGTCAGGCTTTCCCCCTTTAGAAAAAGTGTTTCGATATATCCTTGCAGTGTCGCCAGCGGTGTGCGCAGATCGTGGGACACATTGGCAACGAGCTCTCGAAGCAAGGTGTCCGCTTCTTTCAATTTGTTCATCTGGGCTTGGATCCGCTTGACCAGCTGTTGGAAGGTGTGTGTTAAACGGCCGATCTCATCAACCCGTTGTTGACCCTTGCCGAGAATCGATTGCAACTGGACGGCTGTCTGGTTTAGATCAAATGAATCCACGACGGAAGCCAACCTTGTAAGCCTGCGGGTCAGATAGGCAAACAGCAGTAGTCCCGTAATCAGGACAAAGAAAAGACTCGCAACTATCCACCAGAAACTTATTTGCATGATGTAGCTTCCTTTAAGTTTCTGGACGATGCTGTCAAAAATCTCTCCTCCCAAAATTATATACAAATGCCCTTGAAGTTGGCCCTGTTCCGGGATACGGGCAGCAGTAAACACCTTTCTTCGATCTGGATTCCGCGGGTCATCGCCCGTTAAAGGCAAGACGGCGTCCCCTTGATACCATTTTTTTAGTGGCTCCAAGTCAACATTGTGCAGTTTCACTTTGCCGCGGGGCGCCGCGTAAGCCAAGATTTCACCGACGGGATTTAAGAGATAAACTTCAATGCTGGGATTAACCACCATCAGCATGTCGAATATTTCTTTAAGGCCCTCCTCGTTGATTTTATGATCCTTCATCAGGATCTTCTGCGTGACAATTTGTTTGGCTAAATTCTTATTGAGCTTCTGAATGACTTCCTGCTGATACATATCCGAGGCAAACTGGGTTAATGTGACAATCGATAGCCCCAGCAAACAAAAAAGCCCCAGCAGAGCAAGTGCAAGTTTTGAATAAAGTGATTTAAACATCAGACTGCCCCGGTCGAGATTTTGATATCGGCAAACTTATAGCCAATCCCCCAAACTGTCAGGATATAAACGGGGTGGGCAGGATCTTTCTCGATCTTGGCACGCAAACGGTTGATATGTGAATTTACGGTGTGTTCATAGCCGTCATGCCCGTATCCCCACACGCTATCCAACAAATGGGAGCGGCTGTAAACTTTACCCGGGTTGCGCACAAAATGGAATAGCAGGTCGAATTCTTTGGCGGTGAGATCGACGGGCTGTCCTCCTAAAAGAACACTTCTTTTTGTGGAATCAATAACCAGTTCACCGGCCCGGATAACGGTCTGCATATCGGCCTTGGTTACATCCGTTAATTCATCCACACGTCTTAGAATGGCTTTTACCCTGGCGAGGAGTTCCCTGACACTGAAGGGTTTGCTGACATAGTCGTCCGCTCCGATCTCCAGCCCAATCACCCTGTCCATCTCCGAGGATTTTGCCGTGAGCATCAAAATGGGAATGTAAGAAGGCTTGCGACGCAAACGACGACAGACCTCGATGCCGTCAAGACCCGGCAGCATCAAATCGAGGATGACGAGATCGTAAGTATCGTTTTCAGCTTTGGCAAGCCCTGCTTCGCCGTCAAAAGCCACATCAACTTGAAAGGCCAGATCCCGCAAATGGCTTTCAAGAAGCTGAGAAAGATCCCGGTTGTCTTCAACGATTAAAATCTTTTTCGACATATTCTTAATAAATAATTCGAAACATAAAAATTACAAAGATAAACAGGATTTAACTGTATTTTTTCATCAGCTCCCTGAATATCACAAGCTTTTGAACGTCTTGGGTACCCTCGCCGAGTGAAGAAGCCCAGGCATCCATGGGATACTTATGGATGGGATGTTCAAAAACCACGGAGACGGCCCCAAACACATCTGCGGCCCAGGGGGTGACTTCTCGCGCAATCTGCACGGCCAGATACTTTGCCAAAGAAGATTCCTGTCGAAAATCCGAACCATTATCCATGGCCTCGCAGGCCCTCCACAACATAAGTCTGGCTGCCTCGATTCGGGCAAAAAAATCAGCAAACTCAAATGCCTTGGCCTGAAAGTCTATGATTTTTTGACCGAATATTTCCCGTTTCTTGGCTCGATCCAGCGCTAATTCAAAAGCACCCATGGCTGTTCCCAAAGTAAGGGCACTGATGGGAACCCGGCTGTAGGTAAAAGTTTCCAATACTTGCTGAAGACCCCGTTTCTGCTCCCCTAACAGGTGTTCGTCAGGCACAAACACATCTTTGAGCTGGAGCCGGGTAAGGTCTGAAGGTATCCATACCTGTTTATTGAGTTTTGTCCGGCGCACGCCCGATGAATTAAGATCCACAAGATACATAGACATGCGATTGTTCCGTGAGGCCGTTGGATCTGAGACTGCTGTGATAACCGCCAGATCGGCAATAAAACCATTGGTGACATACGCTTTGGTACCATTCAATTGCCAGCCGCCTGCGACCTTTTCAGCCCGCATGGAAATACCGGACACATCGCTGCCGGCTTTATTTTCAGAATTCCCGAGACACATCAGGATGTCTCCGTTTACGGCAGCTTTACCATATGCTTTCTGGAGTTCCTTGGATCCGAACAAAAAAAGTCCGGTCAGACCTAAATTAATGTGAGCCAGAACGGCAACCGCTATACCGGGCGATAGCTTGGCCAGTTCTTCTTGAATCAAAGATTCTCTCAGGGCTGAATTCTTAACAAGTTGATTGCCTTTGATTTTGAATCCGTACCAACCCTCAATTCCCATCAACTTGAAGAATCTGCGCGGGATTTCGCCCGTATTATACCAGTCGGCAAGATTCGGTTTTAAATGTTTTCTGAGAAAGACTTTGAAAAGATCCATCTCTGCTAACAATGCCGGCGATATTGAAAAATCCATCGTTATATTCTCCGCTGTATTGCCCATCCGGAAAGAGTGATTTATTTGAAATTCTGTGGCTGTAATGCAATTGAAATTCTATCGACTAATAGGAGCAAAAATAACAAAGATTAGAAGACAAATTCGATGACGGTATTCGCAGACAAATTGACATCTATTGTTATTAAAAGGGAAATATATTCACTTACTGTCGAAAAACAAGAGAAAGGGTTCGGTTATCAAAAATGTTGGGGTCAAATACCTATATAACCCGCTGCCAAACAGATTCTATGCCCCTTGACTCAGGAAAAAACAGCTACATATTATCAACCATGTTGCGCGAAATTGTAATGTTCAAAAAAGAGACACAAACGTCTTTAAACCGGGCCTTGACTATTTTCTTCTGAGGCTTAATGAAGTGAAGCTCACCAACCCAAAGGGTGAGGCTTGCCGGGAAGCGATCCGGCTATTTCAATAAATGAATTGTAATCTTGAAGGAATACCGCCATGCCGAAGACAAAAATAGATGTACCGGGTGAAGTCCATTTTCTTTCAATTCTCAACGAGTACGGAAATCTCGATAAAACCCTGGAACCTGATATAGCAGAAGATGTTCTTCTCAAACTATATCATTACCTGCTGCTGGGAAGACGTTTTGATGAGCGATTAATCAGTCTGCAGCGGCAGGGCCGCATAGGAACTTTCCCACCGATATCCGGCCAGGAGGCGGCCCATCTGGGAGCGGTAGCCACGATGCGTCCATCGGACTGGATGGTACCGTCTTTTCGTGAAACCGCAGCTGAGTTGTGGCGTGGCAGAACCTTGGAAAGTGTCATCCTCTATAACAATGGCTATAACGAAGGTGTTCGTATTCCGGAAAGCAGCAACGATCTGCCCGTTTCGGTTCCGGTTGGCTCCCAAATACTTCATGCGGTAGGGCTGGGCTATGCTATCAAATATCGCCAAAAAGACGACGTGGTCATGACTTTTTTCGGCGACGGGGCCACATCCGAGGGGGACTTTCACGAAGGGCTCAACTTCGCAGGCGTCTTTCAGACGCCGGTTATCTTTGTTTGCCAGAATAACCAATGGGCGATCTCGATGCCGCGCTCAAAGCAGACCCGATCCAAGACACTGGCTCAAAAGGCGCTGTCCTATGCCGTGCCGGGCATTCAGGTCGACGGAAACGATATCCTGGCCGTCTATGCTGCTGCACAAGAAGCGGTCGCTAGCGCCCGGTCCGGTGAGGGATCAACTCTTATTGAATGTGTCACCTATCGCATGGCGGTGCATACCACCGCAGACGATCCCAAACGCTACCGCACGGACGAAGAAGTTGCAGAATGGCAAAAACGAGATCCTTTGGTTCGATTTCAAAAATACCTGAAAGATAAAGGTCTGCTTACGGATGATGGGATAGAGGCCACCGAAGCCGAAATTACGGAAAAAATTCAAAATGCCGTCGACTCAGCAGAGGAGGAAATGAAGTCGCTCGGCAACCCGCTCGATATGTTCGATCATGCCTATGCCGAACTTCCACCTCGCCTGATTGAACAAAGAGAAGCGTTGGCACGCGAATTGGAAGAAATTCAAAAGGAGTCCAATCATGGCTAAAATGACTATGGTTCAGGCCCTCAACCTGGCTTTGAGCCAGGAAATGGAAAAAGATGACAGCGTTATGGTGCTGGGCGAAGATGTCGGTGTTGACGGCGGCGTATTCCGGGTCACCGACGGACTTATCGATAAATACGGTGATCAACGAGTAATCGATACGCCCCTGGCCGAAGCAGGCATCGTCGGCATGTCTATTGGTATGGCAGTCTATGGGCTTCGACCCGTTTGCGAAATCCAGTTCTCAGGCTTCAGTTATCAGAATTTCCATCAGATCGAAAACCATGCATCGCGTCTGCGCTGGCGATCACAGGGGCGCTTTCACGTCCCCATGGTCCTTCGAACCCCATACAGCGGCGGGGTGCGTGCCCTGGAACACCACTCAGAAAGCCGAGAGGCATACTACGCCCATACGCCCGGCATAAAAATGGTAATACCGTCAGGGCCCCGCAATGCCAGGGCGCTTTTGATCAGTGCGATTCGGGACCCGGATCCGGTAATCTTTTACGAGTCAAAGGCGCTCTATCGCGCCTTTCGAGAGGAAGTCCCCGAAGAAGAGGAAACATTTCCGATCGGTACTTCGCAGATTGTTAGAGAAGGAACCGACCTCACCATGATTTCCTACGGTACGATGATGCGCCCGGCGCTTGAAGCCGCTTCAATACTCCAGGAGAAGGATGGCGTTGAAACGGAAGTTATCGATCTGTTGACCATTTCACCCCTGGATGACGCTTTATTTGTTCAATCCGTTCACAAAACCGGCAGAGCCGTGGTAATACACGAAGCGCCCGGCAGCTTTGGTCCGGGAGCCGAAATCGTCTCCCGCATAATGGAGAAAGCGTTTTTCTACCTCGAGGCTCCCATCGAGCGTGTGACCGGATACGACATTATTATTCCGCTTTTCAGTCGCGAAAACAGCTACATACCCAGCGCCCAGCGAATTGTGCGTGCGGCTAAAAAAGTGTTAAGTACTTAGGAACAGTTTATTTTAGACTATCATAATCAGCTGTGCAGTGTGCTTTATAGCACAGCATAACACGGAGGAATAATGGCCCGATCCTTTAAACTGCCCGATCTGGGTGAAGGAATCCACGAAGGAGAGGTAATCGCCGTTCTGGTATCGACTGGAGATGAGGTAAAAGAAGGAGACCCCATTTTGGAAGTCGAGACGGATAAAGCCTCGGTGGAAATCCCTTCACCCTATACCGGGACGGTAGAAGAAATTTTGGTTAAAGCCGGTGATATGGTTAAAGTGGGCCAAGTACTCGTGACTTTCAGCGATGGTGAAACAGCTGAAGTAAAAGCGCAGAAAAAAGCTCAAGAGACGCCTGAAACGGTTGCCCTCCGACTGGCACCTACGGGTAAAAAAGGACCCATCCCTGCTTCACCGGCAACTCGGCGTCTGGCTCGTGAACTCGGTGTGGCCCTTCATAAGGTTGCACCGAGCGGTCCGGGAGGGCTTGTGACGGCCGACGATGTTCATGCCTTTGCTCAAAAAAAAGAAAAAGCCGAGGAAGTCCCGGCGGTCGCCGCCGGACCTGTCGTGGAAGCCATACCCTTTTCGGTGCCGACGCCGGCCTTACCGGATTTTTCAAAGTGGGGACCCATCGAACGCATCCCGCTGCGATCCATTCGAAGGGCAACTGCCAAACAGATGACCCTGGCCTGGTCCCAAATTCCGCATGTCAGCAGTCAGGATGAAGTGGACGTAACCAAACTGGAAATACTTCGCCGGCGCCATAAAGCTGAAATCGAAACCCAAGGGGGAAAACTCTCGCTCACCGTTTTTGCCGTTAAGGCAGCAGCTGCCGCACTCAAAAAATTTCCCGATTTCAATGTGTCTCTGGATATCACCAGCGGAGAAATTATCCGAAAGTCCTACTACAATATCGGTGTTGCCGCTGACACTGAAGACGGACTGATCGTGCCGGTTATTCGGAATGCAGACAGCAAACGCCTGGCAGAAATTGCGGTCGAATTAAATGAACTGGTCCAACGGACCCGGGAACGCAAAATAAGCCTCGAAGAATTGCAGGGCGGTACCTTTACCATCACCAATATCGGTGCCGCCGGCGGCAGGGGGCATTTTGCTCCGATCATCAACTATCCCGAAGTGGCCATCCTCGGTATGAGCGCCGCACGCATGAAGCCGGTAGTGACAAAAACTGAGGCCGATAATTTCAAAATCGCCCCGCGGCTTATCATGCCCGTGGTTCTGGCTATTGATCACCGGGTGCTGGATGGAATGGCTGCAATCCGTTTTTTGGCGTTTTTCAGAAATGCCTTGGAGGATCCCGGGAATCTGCTGATGGCAATCTAGTCGGGAGAGGTTACCTATGGTAATGGGAGAATTAACTCAGGAAGCCGAACTTTTGGTCATCGGTGGCGGACCGGGCGGCTACGCGGCTGCTTTCCGGGCTGCGGACTTGGGTATGGATGTAACTCTGGTCGACATTGCCGAGAGGCCTGGCGGTGTGTGCCTGTTTCGCGGATGCATACCTTCCAAAACCTATTTACACTTGTCGGAGCTAATTTATGATGCCGCTCACGCTGAATCCATGGGTATTCGTTTTGAACCGCCCGAAATTGATATGGCGGCTATCAGGGCATGGAAAGGTGAGGTCGTCGACAAACTGGCAAACGGTTTGGTGAGCCTCAGTGATCATCGGGGAATTCAACGGATTAGGGGTCGGGCCGTTTTTGAGACATCGGCAAGCGTCAGACTGCATGAATCAGAAGTCGGGCATATAAAATTCCGGCAGGTCATACTGGCGTCCGGATCCCACCCTAGCCCCTTTCCCGGTGTCCAGTTCAGAAATGGCGGTCGCATAATGAATTCGACCGGAGCCCTGCAACTGGCGGAAGTCCCCGATTCTCTGCTAATAGTCGGTGGCGGGTATGTCGGTCTGGAGCTGGGAACGTTCTATGCGACCCTGGGCAGCCGGGTCAGTGTTGTGGAGTTGGGTGACAGGCTCCTACCCGGCGTGGATAAGGATCTGGTCAAACCATTACATCAAAAACTGGAAGGAATGTTTGAATCGATTGCCCTAAACACCCGCGTCAAAGCATTGAGAGAAAACGATACCGGCGTTGATGTCGCTCTAGAAGGTAACGTCGACAACCCGAAACAGACCTTCGAGCGAGTACTCATCGCAATCGGACGGCAGCCGAATACAAAGGACCTTGGTCTTGAAAATACCAAAGTAGAAACCGATGACCATGGCTTTGTTGTCGTTGATGAACAGCAGCGCACCGCAGATGAAAAAATTTTTGCCGTCGGTGATGTCGCGGGCGGCATGATGCTGGCGCACAAAGCGACTCATGAAGGCAAGGTGGCCGCTGAAGTCATCGCCGGCAAACCATCGGCCTTTGAGGCACGCGCTATCCCGGCGGTTGTCTACACCGACCCTCAGATCGCTTATTGCGGCCTTACGGAAGAGCAGGCTCAAAAAGAGAATCGAAGCGTCGAAGTAAACAGATTCCCGTGGAAAGCCTCAGGGCGCGCACTAACAATGGCTGCAACCGAAGGGCTCACAAAGATGATCATCGAACCGGCAACCGAAAGGATACTTGGGGTGGGAGTGGTCGGAAGGAACGCGGAGAGCATCATCTCCGAAGGGGTTTTGGCGGTGGAAATGGGCGCTCTGGCAGGCGACGTTGCCTTAAGTATCCACCCGCACCCGACGTTGTCGGAGACAGCGGGTGAGGCTGCGGAAATTTTCCTGGGCACGGCAACGCATATACTTCCTAAAAAGAAATGATGACAACTGTGTGTTAATCTTTGAAAAAGACAGCATGCAAATTACCCAATTAAATATCCCCAAGGGAATGATAGATTTTGGCATTGGACAGCCGGCAATTTCACTGCTTCCGACGGACATATTGCGGCAGGCAGCTGAACACCGGCTGAAACAGGGGGACCCTTCAATATTGCAATACGGCACTGAACCGGGCAACGGTTATTTCCGTTTGGTATTGTCCGAGTTTTTGAGTGATGGATACAGAATACCCGTCAGTGCAGACCAACTTTTTATTACAAGTGGCGCCACCCAGGGGCTAAATCTAATATGTACTTATTTTACAAGCCCCGGCGATACAATTTTTGTCGAAGAACCAAGCTACTTTTTGGCCCTGCACCTTTTTAAAGACCGGCACCTCAAGGTAGTGGGTCTGCCAGTTGATGAAGACGGTTTGATCATTGAAGTTTTAGAAGAAAAACTGAATGAACACAAACCGGTCTTTCTATACTCCATTCCGACATTTCACAATCCGTCAACCGTTACCCTCTCTGCTGATCGCCGGGAAAAATTGGTCAGCCTGAGTGAAAAGTACCACTTTTTTATTGTGGCTGACGAAGTATACCAATTGTTGGCCTACACGGTAACACCGCCACCTCCCATGATGGCTTATGACAACACCGGGACTGTGCTTTCGCTCGGATCCTTTTCTAAAATTCTGGCACCGGGTCTGCGTCTGGGTTGGATTCAAGCGGCACCGTTCCTATTCAAACGGTTAACCCAAAGTGGTCTGTTGTTGAGTGGCGGCGGGCTGAACCCTTTTACATCAGGTATTGTCCAAAGTGTCCTAGAATTGAATTTGCTAGAAAATCACCTTGAACATCTGAAAAAGATTTATAGGGAACGATCTTCCAATTTGAGCACTGCGTTGAGCGAATATCTTCCCCCGGGTGTGAATTTTTCCGAACCTCAGGGAGGATTTTTTATTTGGCTGCGTCTACCGGAGAAATTCGATGTCGAATCTTTTCGTAGCAGGGCCCGCGAACAGAATGTTGATTTTCAACCGGGAAACAATTTTTCCAGCAAACAGCGTTTGCGCAATTACATCCGGTTAAGTTTTAGCTATTACGATGTTGGGGAGTTGCGTAAGGGAGTTAGCCGTTTGGCAAGTGTTCTTAAAACAGGTTAGAAGTGGTTTCAAAACCTCTTTTTGAGCCATTTTGCAATCTTTTGTTCCAAGGCGCTTGGCGAAGTGGAACGCGTGTCCCGCCGGAGTCTGATCAGACGAAGGCGGATTAAATCTTGAACTGCTTGAGGGCCTTAGCCCGAATTTTCAAGATTTAGTGAAGCCAGCTTAGCGCTTTTCAATCCGCCAAAGATCTATGGCGGATAAAAAGGCCCAAACCGGTGAAAAAATGAGTTTTGAAACCGCTTCTAGTGGTTCTCAATACAGCGTTCAGAAAAACGGCCGGAATAATGTTGAAATGCCTTGCTTTAGAGATTTAAAACAAAGCGTTGTTCGTTTACCTTGGTTCCCCATTGGGTACCTGCATTTTCCTCTACTAGTGTGAATCCGAATTTTTCATAAAGGTGCCTTGCGGCATCAAGGCCCTCAAATGTCCATAAATATATAAACGAATAATTCTTTTTTTCACAAAAACCCACTGCCGCTTTCATTAGCTTTTTTCCAAAACCGCTTCCGCGCAACTCGGATGACAAGATAAACCAACGGAGATGGGCGCCTTCGGAATCGGCTTCGATGCCGTCAATTGCTATTCCTCCCTCTACCCGACCATTGCGGCAGGTGGTCCAGAACCCATCGCGAACTTCATCAAAACGGCTGAGAAATTCCGACATCTCGGTGGCAACTTTGGCTTCAAAAAACAATCCGAAGTTCCAATTTCGGGAGTAATAGGCCGCATGCAACTCGGTGATGCGTCCAATGGCCCCCGGAATATAGCCCATAATTTCAACCTGGCTCATAAACTCTTACTCACCTCCAACATGATGTTACAGCTACGGGAAGGTATGTTTAATCTTGCGAGGGGTTTTATTTGTCAAAAATAAAAAGTGCTTTTCTGATCGTGGCGGGTGGCTGATGATGAAGGAGACCGGCGTAAAAGGCTTTGGTCTAAAAAAGCGCCGGTGAGGGGTCTGTTACAACCGAATTCTTCCATCCGGCAACTGGGTCCGAAAAGACTTTTACCCGTATTGGCTGGCATCAAGTTCCCGGGCACAATGAAAAAGGAGCATACGACTAATAAATACGTTGGAATCAAAAAGATTAAAATCAGAATGTCGCTTACCCGCAGTTGTTCAATATGTCCTGCTATTTTTTAACGATCTGTGATTCTAATTTGTCGGCAAGTTCAAATGCCGTGTTTAAAGCGTCATTTATTTTAAACAATGCCACCTTCAGGGTTTTGAGTGACGCCGGAGTGGCCAAAATCGGATCCTGGCTGGCCAAGAGATCCCGCATGTTTATCGCTCTATCAGCCAAACCACGCAGTTTGGTAGCAAAGGTTCCGACCTCTTCCGCCCACTGTTTGCGATTATGCTCCTTAAATTCTATCATGTTATGGTTGTTGATCCCTTCTTCAAGCACTTCAATTCCGTAGTCTTCGGGATCTGCAATGATTTCCCACATCTAAATAATCTCCTTTCACAAAAACCTATTGATTCAATTTGCCGACGCGTCCTCGCCGAGATAAATACGAGCCGCCGGCAATGGTGCCAGCACCATAGATTCCCGCCTATATGTCAGAGTAATCAATTTGAAGCAAGAAAAAAAATTGGTTCTTCACATAAATTTGTGCCTGAAAAAGAGCCGGCAGTATTAATTTAGCATTTGAATTCAACTGCTTATACATCGACGCATAATCAAGTCATATAAACACCGAAAGCTGGTATTCAAAATCCTTTAGCGAGTCGATTTTGACCCCCGCTGAAAGCGAGATCAAAATTTCTTAGTGAAGTCCCGCCGGGGCGGGATAAAATTTGTGACTTTTATTAAACCGGTGCTGGCTAGAAAACAAGATGTGAGTTGATTGGTCTCACGATGTTTGATATTATTCATGGCTCCAGTTTTATCTAAAATATAAAAGCAATAAAATACTTTGCGGACGGAGATAACTGCGCCAATGGAACTGCATTTTACCCGGACCAACGGTCCAGTAGATGTAACGATCGATCAATTGTTGAAGCTGACGGGAGGCATCCAGCACCCGGAACTCGTGCGTGAAATGATATTGGCCGCATTAAAGGCCGGACAGGAAGACGAGGAAAAGGCAGATTTAAAGCTAATGAATTCTACGTTGAAGGAAATGCGATTTACCGCCAAAGTATTCGGCCCTTACCGTGAGGTCAAGAAAGTGACGGTATTTGGTTCGGCCAGAACACAACCGAAAGAAAACCTGTATGTGATGGCTCGACAACTGGGTCAAAATCTGGTGGAGGCAAACTACATGGTGATAACAGGCGGGGGACCGGGTATTATGCAGGCGCTAAATGAAGGGGCCGGTCCGGAGCACTCCTTTGGTGTTAATATCCAGCTTCCGTTTGAACAACGGCCCAATCCGGTTTTTGATGGAAATCCCCGTTACATCATGTATAAGTACTTTTTTAACCGAAAGGTCGCTTTTCTCAAAGAAGCCCATGCCATTATCCTGTTTCCGGGGGGCTTTGGAACCCTTGACGAGGCCATGGAGACCCTAACACTCGTACAAACAGGCAAAAGATATCCTCTGCCGCTGATTTTAATCGATGAGCCCGGCGGTACTTACTGGAAAAGGTGGCTTTTCTTTTTAGAAAACGAGCTATTGGGACGAGACCTGATTAGCCAAACCGATTTCACGCTTTTCGAATGTGTTGACTCGGTGGATGATGCCGTAGAGAAGATAAACCATTTCTATTGCAGATACCATAGCATGCGTTATGTCAGCGACAAATTGGTGATTCGCCTGAACACTCCTATTGACGCTGATAAAATACAAAAACTAAAACATCACTTTTCAGATATTTTGAGGCCCAAGGGGAACATCGTCCTCTCGAAAGCGCTTCCAGAAGAAAGCGATGAACCTGAAATCGCTCATTTGTCAAGGCTCCTCATCGACTTCAATCGGGAAGATTTCGGTCGCTTGCGCGAATTAATCGATACCCTCAATGATTGCTAAACCCTTGAGGCTAAAACCCTTTCACCCATTGCATATCTACCCTGATAAATTTTGGCCGATAAAGGTCGGCATTATCAAAAACAGCCTTAAACTTTTTGATATGATTGATATTATAAGAAATGAGCAGTTTTCGCTGCCCGGCAAACTGGGGATGGGCAAAGGCATTGTAAGTGACAATATCACCTTTCGATTCCGGCGTTTTGTAAAGCAATAGGGGCTTGCTCCAGGGGCCGCAAGGACTGTACGAAAGATATGCCAGAATGCTGCTGCCGAACGGTTCACGGTTGTCCATCGTGATTAGGCAGTAAAAATCTCCGACTTTGAGAACGCTGAATTGATTGGCAACCCCTTCAAGAATGCGGACCGACGATTTCGGATCTTCCGACCAGCCATTTCCGGTGAAAAATTCCCAGCGGCCGAGTAACTGGTTGGGGACTGCCCTGGCGATGTGGGCATATTTATTCCGCTTAAGATCTTCGGTTCCATAGATAAAGGTATAGGTGTCACCCTCCAGAATTGCGGAACCGTAAAGAACTTTATTATTAGAGACAGCCGGCTTAAGAGACTGAAGCTTCACGTCGGGCAGGCCAAATGACGCCACATCGGTCCCCAACCACATCCAATCCCATAATCCTGGTCCAACCCGCTTGAACTTCCGCAGAAATATCCGCAGTTTGTTATTCTCCAGGGTGCCGTCCGCAGGCCAATACCAATATGATCGTTCCGGCGGAGCAATCAGTGCTGCCGGAACATCCTTGGTTCCGCCATGAAGTGTCACCATAGAGGAATCATCCTGTATCACGAAAGAATTATGAATAAGCGGCGTATGCGGGGGACGGGAACGATCCGGGTTTACTCGGCCGAGGAAGGTGTCGCCGAACATCCAAAGTGTTCGTGTATCCGGAAGTAAAACCGAATAGGTGCCATCACCACCGGTCCAGCCATCTCCATAGCGGGTAAAAAGGGCATTAAAGGCGGTATCCGGTGCGGCGTTTAGGAGTTGAAATTGATGACCATTTGCAAGATGGATGGGTCTTTGTTTTGCTGGGCAGGTCCGCGTCGGTTCGGCGTTGACCGAAAGGGATTGGCCGATTACGACAAATAGCAGCAGTACCGCAATTAAAACGCGATTGTAATATAAAGAAGTAACTCGTGCTTTCAAAAAACCGCTCAGACGCGCATGGAACTTTAATAGGTGCTGCAAAACGGTTCACCCTTCAAAAGTGGAGATAAAAACACGGTCGTTATGGTCGTTGCTAAAATAACGTTCCGAAAAGATATTGCAATTAAACCGGCCCGAAGGAGGGGTGAATAATTCAGGCGGCAGGTCAATTTTTTCGGCACCTGACCTATTTATTTGGGGACTCGGAAAGTTTTTTTGATCCTGTGCCTCCAGTCTTTGTTTTTCTAAGCAATTTGGCAGCAGGGGATACTTGCCCCCTCCTCATTCCACCTTCGGTGGCTGCGGTCTCCCCCATTGTCAAATTGCAGAAAAATAAAAGACTTACGACAATGCATCAAAAAAGCTCCCCGACCCCTCATTTATTTAAATCCTGCAGAATTTGTTTCACTAATTGACCATCGGCAAGCTTGCCAAAGTGTTTCATTATCGGTCCCATGGCCTGCATCGGATTTTTTAGTACTGTAAAATCGACGTTGTCCTCAATCCAGGCCTTAATTGCTTCTGGGGTTGCCATCCGGGGCAGATAGAAATTCAGTATTTCTAAATAATCCGAAGACTCCTGTTTTTTGACTTCAAGAACCGTTTTCTCTGCTTTGATGAGCTTTTGAACAATTCCGAAAATGTCATCATTGGTAATTTCTTCTGACTTTTTAGGCCGTGTCGTTTTTTTACCGCTTGTTAGCGTAATGGGTACCGTTAGGCTCGGGTATTCGGCCATGATCAGTCGAAGCGCGCTTTTAACTTGATGGTCCTTTTTTAACGTCGCGACCTTGAGGTCCTGCTTGATCTTTTCATGCAAAGGCATCGGCATATCGTTATCCCAGCCATATTTAGCATTAGAGGTATTTGACATTTTTTTCTCCTTTACGAAATAAACTTAGGCGGCAACGGGGGATCGACGGTCAGTCCCTTGCCGGGAAGAATCATAAGGGTTGAAGTCCCATGGGCCAAAATTTCGCCGGTTACATTGCATACCTCGGCTGCAGCATATCCAAGTGTTCTGCCCTGCTTAATTCGGCGGCCGTTGGCAATAAGTTTTCCTGAAACCGCAGGTGCCAGGTAATTCAACTTAAGGTCTACGGTGGTGATGCCGGCACTTTCATCTTCCACATCATAAAATAATGCCCAAAATGCAGCGGCATCAATGATGGATGCAAAGACCCCACCATGAACAAATCCAAAAGGTTGAAGATGTTTGTTTTCCAGTTCGATTTCAATTGTGGAATATCCGATGCCGACATCAGTGATTTTCATGGAAAGCAATGAAAAATAAGGGCAGGTATTTGCCAACTGGTTCCATCTTGCGATATATTTCGGATTCGGTTTTTTCATTTGTTCACCCCACGGCGTTATGTTAGATCGGGACAGAAAAATAGCAAAGTAATTTCAACATAAAGTTATCTGGATTATAAACAATCTTTTCTCCGGTTTCCGGAATGCCCCGCCCTTCAAGGGGGAGCTTCACTATTAAACAATAATACTTTATCACGCAAGCTTTCTCTTAGATGGAGGAAACATCCAGACTCTAAAACCAATGCAATGCTGCACAATATGCTATGGCATATCCCGGTCTGAATTATATACTGCTTGCACAACTCCTATGAAAAAGGGTATTGTTTTGCAGCCATTAGCGTAAATCGATAAAAAAACCCAGAAAAACTATGGACTTGAATTTTTTGTTTGTTGGAGGCATTTATTTTTATGTTTTTCAGACAATCAACTGCCGCCGCAACTATATGCAAGGAAATCAAAAATGGTTAACCGTACAACAAAAAGTCAAAAATCGCTGATCAATATGCTAATTATCCTGATAGTTGTATTCGGATCTTTGGCCGCTGCTTCACTCTGGAAATATGAACTTGTGACAGAAATCTATTTTATCGATGATAAAACAATAATACTTAACGGTATCATTTTTCTGCTGTTCTTTATGGGGGTGATTCATTTAGTCCGGTCTTTTGTCCATTATTCTTTTGAAGAAAAACAAATCAAAACATTTGTTTCAGACAAAGAGCTCGGTAACGAAGACTTCATCGAAAATATATCGACCGAGTCGATTATTGCCAAGCGATATTTTACAGTAAAAGATCTTTACGACAGACAAGTCCCGATCCATCATGGTGCGATTTCGTCAATCATGATTGCCGAAGAATCCCTTTACCAATCATTTCCAAAATTTGTGAATAATGTATTAATTCTAACCGGTGTATTCGGAACCATTGTCTCATTAATTTTTGCCCTCGTCGGTGCCAGTTCGATTCTGCAAACCGCTTTGCCGGGGGCAGGTATGGGGGTGATGCTGTCTGGAATGAACACCGCCCTGACGACGACCGCGACAGCCATCGTCTGCTATTTTGTGTTCACCTATTTTTTCCAAAGATTAACCGATGTTCAGACCTATGTGTTCGGGAAAGTTGAAGAAGCTGTTCTAATTCACATCGTACCGGAATTTGCTTTTGACAGCGAGGCAGTGACCTATAAAACTGAACTTTTAATAAAAGAAATGAGAGAGCTAGTGGAAGAATTGAAGAAAGGCACCGGGTTTATCCAAAACTCGCTGGCAGGTTTAAATGAATACAACCAAATCTATATCGAAAAAATGGCGGCTTTAATCACCGGGCATGAATATCAAATTACCAAAACAGAACATGTGGTTACGAAGCTCGAAGCCATTAAAGAAGTGCTTTTGAATGGGTTTCGGCTTAAGGATTGATCCTTGCCGGGGCAAAGGCACTCGGACAATCTGGAACAGAAAAGGTTTATGGTTCAAAGTTCAACGTTCCAAGTTGAATTAAGGATTATATCTGTTTTTAACTTTGAACCTTGAACCCGGAACTTTGAACCAACAACTAACCATGCACAAGTTTCAAAATTACATAGATTTAAGACAGAATGTTAGGCGCCAGACCACCGACACCTCTTTGTGGCCCAGCTTCACCGATATCATGACCGTCATCTTGATGATCTTTATGCTGACCATGATCGTGGTCATCATCAAAAATTCCAGCCTGGCGCAACAATTAATAATCAGAGAAAAAAGGGTAAAACAGATCGAGCAGGGCTTGACAGAAAGCAAACGGGCTCAAGCCGAACTTCGGATATTCATCACGAATCTTGAAGAAAAATTACGGGCCAAGGAAATGCAGATTATTTTGCTCGGCGACGAAAAGAAGGTGATGCAGAGCTCCCTGGAAGCCAAACTTGCCATTATTTCGGCATTGAAGTCGGAATTGGGCGACATTAAAGAGAACGTTAGCGCCCTTGAATCGGAGATTGCGGCCAAGGAAGCTGAAACCGCAAAGTTAAAAGATGACACCGAGGAAAGGATTGCTGAAATTACAGAAGAATCCAAAAGGCAAGTTGCTGAAATAAAAGAAGAAACCCGGAGACAAATTGAGGAGTTCAACCGTAACTTCGAAGCCCTTATGAGCCAATTGAGCAAAAAACAAGAAATCATTGTGCTATTGGATGCCGATAAGAAAGAGCTGGAGTTGACCCTTGCAAAACAGCGGCAAGCCTATTCTTTCCTCGAGGAAAAATACCACGAATTGATCAGACCGGCCCGCAGTCCTTTGGACAAAAAGGTCGTAACCGTGAATTATTCTCGTAAAGATGGCGCTTATCGGATATTGTTCAAAGACCTGGATTCAGCTGATTTTACTACAGTGGATGCCCAACAATTGCATGCAAGGCTTGGTCAATTAAAAACCGAGTGGCAGGACAAGCTGTACGTCAAAATAATTATCCCGGAAGATAGCGGCCTGTCCTATAACGAAGCCTGGAGCTTCACTAAAGATATTCTCTCCCGCTATGACTACTATTACCAGGATAAGAAAAAAGAAGATTAAAATGAACGCATCCGGGTGGACACCGGATGCAGTGTGGCGTTTACCGCCGGGATTAATTACGACATCCAGCGCGCCGGTAGCCTCAAATCTATGTTTTCCGGCGGAGAAGGTCTGTTTCTAGCAACCTTAAGTGGCACGGGTACCATTTTACTTCAAAGCCTGCCGTTTTCACGTATGGCGGATCGTATCCTGCAACAGGCCCCCCCGGCCGGCGGCAGCCAGAAAGATGAAGGATCCCTGTTAGGGGGTCTGGGAAGGCTGCTCGACGGAGACAACCGGTAGCCATCACCAGGAAACATCCAACCATAACCGTCGGGTAATGTGTAAATTGATGAGAAAAAAAATTATCCACTATATCAGCACCGATGTTTGGCGCATTCGTCTGCGCGATCTTTCCGGCATAAAACCTTTGTTGTTGAAACATCTCAGGGTAATGATTCTGACCATCCGGGGCATCATCGAAGACAAGTGCATGCTGAGAGCTTCTGCGCTGACCTACTATTCACTGCTTTCCATCGGTCCGGTGGTCGCCCTGGCTTTGGGACTTGCCAAAGGATTTGGTCTCGAAAAGTTGCTCAAAAGCCAGGTTCTGGAGAAAATTCCGGCTCAAGAAGCGGTTCTGAACCAAATTATGCATTATGCGCAAATCCTTCTGGAAAACACAAGGGGCGGCGTGATTGCGGGAGTCGGTATCCTTATATTGTTTTGGGCTGTCTTGCGAGTCTTGAACCACATCGAACTGGCATTTAACGACATCTGGCAAATCAAGAAGTCCCGATCCTGGAAAAGAAAACTGATCAATTATCTCGCTTTTATTGTTATCGCACCGATTCTATTAACAATGTATAGCAGTATTCCGGTATTTATGGCGACCCAAGTCAACTTGATCGCTGGAAAGATCATCATATTGCAAAAGATTGGTCCGCTAATTTCTGTTTTCCTTAAACTATTTCCCTATCTGACCATCTGGGGTTTGTTCACCTTTATCTATATCTTAATCCCCAATACCCGGGTAACATTCAGGGCTGCCCTGCAGGCGGGTATTATTGCGGGAACGATTTATCTTGTGGTGCAGTGGGGATTGATTCAGTTTCAGGTAGGGGTGAGCCGCTATAATCCGATTTACGGCAGTCTGGCAGCCTTGCCAATGCTATTGATTTGGCTGCATCTTGGATGGGTCATCCTGCTGTTCGGCGCCGAATATGCTTATGCCTTTCAAAATGTCGGGCTTTACGAATTTGAGCCTGATTACCGGAGGATTAGCGATCATTATAACAAATTGCTAACGCTGCAGATCGCCCAGCTGCTGGCGAAAAGATTTTCAAACGGCGATACACCCTTAACTGCGACTCAGATATCCCAAATCCTGGAAATACCCATACGATTGGTTCAACGGATACTCGACGAATTGGCGGATTCGGGTCTTGTTTATCGGATGAAGCCGGAAGAATATGAACAGGCAGTCTATCAGCCCGCCAGCGACATTAATCAATGGCGTATTAAATATATCACTGACAAATTAGAAAAGAGAGGCGTGGATGATATACCCGTGGCTCAAACCCGAGAATTAAAAACCTTGTTGCAAAAGCTGAGAGAAATTAGTGAAATAATTGAAAAATCCCCGGCCAATCAATTATTAAAGGACATCTAGAATTCTTCTGCTTTTCTCACCTTGACAGGTATTCCTCTTATAAAACGCAGTTCTCGTGATTTTCAAAATAACGTTCCGCTAAAAAATTACCCTTTGCCAGAACCGGCACAGCTGTGAGTGCAGTTGGAACATGGATATTCTCACAAATCTAGGCACGTGGTAGGAATTCAAAATTGTTGAAATTTATGCTAAACACCAACATAACCTGCAAAATGGCAGGCTGCAAAATGATTTTGTTCAATCTCTCGAAGTTCGGGCTCACTGGTCGTGCAGATATCCTTGGCGTGCATGCACCTGGGGTGAAACCGACAACCCGGCGGGGGATCGATGGGGCTGGGGACATCTCCTTTCAAAATGACTCGTTTCCGTTTCAATTCAGGATCCGGCATCGGGGAGGCGGACAGCAGCGCCTGGGTGTAAGGATGAAGGGGCCTGTGATAGAGATTTTTGCTGGCTGCCAGTTCGACAAGTTTCCCCAGATACATCACGGCCACCCGATCGCTGACATGTTCAACCACATGCAGATCGTGGGAAATAAACAGATAGGTGAGGCCAAATTCATTCTGAAGATCCTTGAGCAGGTTTAGCACCTGGGCCTGGATGGAAACATCGAGTGCTGAAACAGCCTCGTCACACACGATGAGATCGGGATTCAGGGCCAGCGCTCTGGCCACACCGATCCGCTGCCGTTGCCCTCCGGAAAACATATGCGGATACCGGCGCATGTGCTCCTGCCGCAGACCGACGACACGCAACAGTTCCAGCACACGGTCCTGCCGCTGCTTTCTTTGCTTGAGGCCGTGTATCAACAACGGTTCTCCGACAATCTGGGATACTGTTTTTCGAGGATTCAGCGAGGAGAATGGATCCTGAAAAATAATCTGCATTTTTTTACGCAAGACGCGCATCTGATTCCGATCGTGAGCAATGATGTTTTTACCCTCAAAAAACACTTCACCGGCCGTCGGTTCTTCCAGCCGCAAAATAACCCGCCCAAAGGTGGTTTTTCCGCAACCGGATTCACCCACAAGTCCCAGGGTTTCTCCCCGGCGAATGTTCAGACTGACCCCATCAACCGCTTTGACGGCGGCCACCTGTTTGAAAAAAACACCCCCCCGGATCGGGTAGTATTTTACCACGTTTTTCGCTTCGAGCAGATACGGATTGATAGTAGGATCAGGCATATTTCAAACACCGGGCAATGTGGTTTTCCCCCACTGTGTACATCTCCGGCTCTATTCTGCGGCAGTCATTAAAAACATCCGGGCACCTGTCGCTGAACAGACAACCGTCGGGCAGTTCGAACAGCGATGGAACGATACCGGATATGGTGCTGAGTTTTCCGTCCGGAGTTTTGCGGCCGAGAATCGGGATCGATTCCAGCAGTGCCACTGTATAGGGATGCTTGGGATTGGAAAACAGGGTATTAACATCGGTGAATTCAACCCTTTTTCCAGCATACATGACCGCAACGTGCTGGGACATCTCCGCAATCACTCCCAAGTCATGCGTAATAAACAAAATGGCGGCCCCTGTTTCTTCCTTGAGCTTGTTCATAAGATCCAGAATCTGAGCCTGGATGGTTACGTCCAGCGCCGTGGTCGGCTCGTCGGCAATCATCAGCCGCGGATTGCAGGCCAGTGCCATGGCGATCATCACCCGCTGGCGCATGCCGCCGCTCATCTGATGCGGATAATCGGACAGCCGGGTTGCCGGTGCCGGGATTCCCACCAGCCGAAACATTTCGACAACGCGTTCCCTGGTTTCTTTGCGTGATAATCCCTGGTGCAGCCGGATGACTTCAGCCACCTGATCTCCTACGGTGAAAACCGGATTCAAAGAGGTCATGGGTTCCTGGAAAATCATGGAAATCTGGTTACCGCGAATCTTCCGCATCTGATTATCAGAGTAATCCAGAAGGTTTGTACCTTCAAATAATATCTTTCCGCCCATAATTTTTCCGGGTGGATCGGGGATAAGCTGTATAATGGAATGGGCGGTCACGCTTTTGCCGCAGCCCGATTCTCCTACCAGCCCCAGGGTCTGGCCGGATTCGATAGCCAGGCTGACATCGTCCACTGCTTTGGCCACTCGGCCGTGGACAAAGAAGTATGTTTTCAGATTCTGGATTTCCAGCAGGTGATTATTCTTCATAAGACGATATCGTGCAACGAGATGCGTTCTGTAATCGGTTTTATTGGTTTAATCTCTGAGTCTCGGGTCAAGCGCGTCCCTGAGACCGTCACCCAGAAGGTTGAAGCCGAGAACCGCCAACAAAATTGCGATGCCGGGAAACGTCATTACCCAGGAGGCCCGCAGGATCAAGCCACGGCTCATGGCAATCATGCCCCCCCACTCAGGCGTGGGTGGCTGGGCGCCGAGCCCCAGAAAACTCAGGGCCGCTGCATCCAGTATTGCGGAAGCCATACTCAAAGTGGTCTGAACAATCAGCGGCCCCATACAATTGGGTAATATTGCCAGAAAAATAATCCGCCAGTCTCTGGCTCCGATGGACCGCGCCGCCATGACATAATCTTTTTCGTATTCTTCCAATACGCTGCCGCGCACGATGCGTGCAAAACGCGGAATATAGGTGACACCAATGGCCATCATGGCGTTTCTCAGGCTAGGACCGAGATAGGCCACCACAACAATTGCCAGCAAAAGATAGGGAAACGCCAGGATCATGTCCATGACACGCATGATAAAGCTGTCGATCTTCCCCTTGTAGTATCCGGATATCGAGCCCAAAAAGGTTCCTAAAACAAAAGCCAGGCCGACACTGACCAAAGCTACCGACAGAGACACCCGGGCGCCGTAGATGATGCGGGAAAGGGTGTCGCGCCCCAGGTCATCGGTTCCCAGTATATTTTTCCAGGTACCTTTCTCGTGCCACACCGGGGGTTTGAGCTGGTCATAGAGTGAGGTTTCCAGCGGATCGTGGGGACTAAGATACGGGGCAAAAACGGCGGTCAACATAAACACGGTGATAATCACCAGACCGAGGACAGCGGTCTTATTGCGCCACAATTGACCCAGCTGCTCCAGCATGGGATGCCGGTCAAAGGGATTTTTTTGCGTTGTTTCCTTTGGCATAAATGTTTGGTATTTTGTATTTTGTGTTTGGTATCAAGTGTTTGATTTCTCTCATAGGGAATCCTAAACACCAAACACGAAACACTACTTATTGAACTGAAATCCTGGGGTTTATAACCGCATACATAACATCCACACACAGGTTGATCACAACAAACAGCCCTGCGATAAAAAGCGTGCCGCCTTGTATAACCATGTAATCACGCTGCATCACGGCATCATACATCCACTTGCCGACACCGGGCCAGGCAAAAATCGTCTCGGTCAGTATGGCCCCCCCCAGCAATACGCCGAATTGCAGACCCACTGTGGTCACCACCGGGATGAGCGCATTTCGCAGAGCGTGCTTGAAAATCACGATAAAATTTGAAAGGCCTTTGGCTTTGGCTGTTTTGATATAATCCTGGCGCAGAACTTCCAGCATGGCCGAGCGTGTCATCCGGGCCACAATGGCCATTGGGATGGTACTCAGAGTCATCGCCGGCATGATAATGTGCCAGAGTGCATCTCTGAGAGCCGCCCAGTTGCGGGTCAAAACGGCATCCAAAATATAGAAATTGGTAATGACTTCCAAATCGATCCCGACGCTTAACCGTCCGGATATAGGGAGCCAGCCCAGATTGAGTGAAAAAATCAACATAAAAACCAGCCCCAGCCAGAATATGGGCATACTGACGCCTGCCAGCGCCCCCAGCATGCTGACATAATCAAATATGGAGTACTGTTTGGTGGCCGAAACAATGCCGAAAATAATGCCGAAAAAACAACTGAGGGACAGGGCAACCAGGGAAAGTTCGATGGTGGCGGGAAAGCGCTGTTTGACCTCAAGCCAGACCTTTTGACGGGTCCAGATGGTTTCGCCAAGATCACCTTTCATCAAACGCTTTAAAAACATCCCGTACTGAACATAGAGCGGCTCTTTGAGGCCCAGATGTTCTCGAAGCGCATCTAGTGTTTCTTCGGTGGCCCGCTCCCCCAGAAGCAGCTCGGCCGGATCACCGGGTGTAAGATGCATCATGAGAAAAACGATGATCGATACTCCCAGAAGGGTCGGAATAAGAATGAATACACGTCTGATGATATAGGCGAGCATAACTAAAACTATATTTAAGGTTTTGCCGGTTGATCCGTTTGCCGGTCGACCGATTCAAATCGGATTGAAACCGTTTTTATCAACCGACAAATCGGCCAACCGGTAACCGTTGCTACGCACAAACAAAGGGGAAGAGGTGTGTCCCCTTCCCCCGTTTAGCAAAATTTACAAAATTTGTTCCATGGCTATTTGAGCCACACGTTTTTGAGCCGCACGGATCCTGTGGGATGTAGCTTATAGTCACGGAGGGTTTTACGGGCCGGCCAGATCTGGGTTGAATGGGCGATGCTGATGACCGGAACCTCATCGTAGATCAGCTGAAGCGCTTCCTCATAAATTTTGGCTCGCTCGGCCTGATCGATGGTTTGTCGACCTTTGACCATCAGTTCGTGGTATCTCTGATTATGCCACTGTGTCCTGATGGAAGAAGAGGCCAGGCCGTCGAACAGTACCGCCAGGAAGTTGTCCGGGTCTCCGTTGTCGCCGGTCCAGCCCAGTTGGAACAGATCCATGTCAGCCGGTTGTTCCCGCTGGCGTTTGAGGTAAGTTCCCCACTCAAAGGTAACGATCTTGGCCTTGATGCCGACTTTGGCCAGATCGGCTGCCATGGCCTCACCGATCTTGCGCCCATCCGGATTATAGGGGCGCGGCACCGGCATGGACCACAGGGTGATTTCCCCCAGCCCTTTGCCTTCGGGGTAGCCGGCTTCGGCCAGGAGCTTTTTGGCCAGCTTGGGATCGTATTTAAATCCAGGGACTTTTTTGTTGTACCCCCACATGGTGGGCGGGATGGGGTTCTTGGCAACCTGACCCATGCCCCGGTAGATATTGTCGACAATGGCCTTCCTATCGATGGCATGGGCAATGGCCTTGCGCAATTTAAGGTTACTCTTCCAGGGTTCTTTGGTATGGTTGAAGGAAAGGTAGCCGATATTCATGCCCGGTTGGGTGGGCAGCCACAAGTTCTTGTCTTTTTTCGCCAACTCAACATCAGCCGGCTCGGGGAACTGGCAGATGTGGATATTGCCGGTCTTGAGCTCCAGAAACCGAACCGAGTTTTCCGGAATAGACCGGAAAACGACCTTGTCCACGTAAGGTCCCGCGGATTTATCCCAGTAATCCTCGTTTCTCTCCAGAATAATCCGGTCGTCTTTGACCCAGCTTACAAACTTGAACGGACCGGTTCCCACCGGGTTTCTCAAAAACTCCTTGGGATTTTTCATAAAGGCCGTGGGGCTGATGATGTCGGCAAAATCCATGCCCATATTGGCCAGAAACGGTGCCTCAACCCTTTTGAGCTTGAAGACCACGGTGTATTTATCGACAGCCTCAATGGCGCCGACAGTTTGATCCATTTCCATGGAGACCCAGTACTCGGGCGGACGTTCCTGGGCCGGAATGTCCCAGCCTTTGCCATAGAATTTCACATTGCGGTCTTTCATCATGCGCCCGATGGAAAAAACGACCGCATCGGCGTCAAATTCTGTGCCGTCATGAAATCGAACGCCTTTTCTCAGGTGAAACGTGTAGGTTTTGCCGTCAGACGAAATGTCCCAGGATTCGGCCAGTCCGGGTTCCAAGGCGGTAGACTCATCTTTGTAGGCAACCAACGCCTCATAGATGTTGTCGCAGACCATGAAGGAGTTTCCGTCGGTCTCATAGGCCGGATCAAGCCCCACACTGTCACCGCCGCGACCCCAAACCAGGGTCCCGCCCTTTTTAGGAGCGGCCAGAGCCATACCTGTCAAAAGAAATGTAAATAGAACTAATAAAATTGTAGCCTTTTTTAACATATGCCCCTCCTCCTTTTGTTGGTTATCAATACACAGTCAAAATTGACTTGGGCCTGAAGATTTGCACACACAAATTAACCTAGCCGCATATCAGATTAATTTTGGCGTGTCAAAAGTTAACCCTTACTATTTATCTAATATGGCAGGCGTGTCAATCCAATTTAACGCTGATTGGCAAAAATATTTACCGATGGCACTCACGTATGCGCGGGGCCGGACAACTTTTTGCATCTATATGTCCGGTATTTTACAGCTGGAAGGAACACATTCAGGGGTGCCATACTGCCAGATATCAGTCAGCCGGTTAACTGCGTTTGAGCTCCGATGCCCGTTCAATAAATTCGTTTAAAATTTGATAAATTTCATAAATGCTTTCTATAACGACATGCTCCTGGGTCGTATGCTGGCTCATTTCACCGTCGGCCCCCCAGACAATGCCTTTGATGCCGTTCTCGGATAAAAAGCGAGCATCACTGGCGCCGTGTTCAAAGCCGACTTTTGAATTTTGGGAAATATCCAAAAGAAGATCCAGGTAAGGTGACTCCCCGCCATGAAAAAGGGGCTCTTTGGCTTCAACGATCAGCTGGCCCTTGATTTCGCTTTGCATCTGAGAAACGAGCTGGTCGACATCGTCTGTTTCAGTATAGCGAATATCAAATAACGCCTCGGCGGTTTCCGGAACCTGATTAAAGGATTTGCCGGACTGAACGATGCTGAAATTCAATGTTCGATGCCAGTGATCCGGCGAGGTCTCCTGAAAGAAACTCCTCAATTTCAGATAATCTTCGATCAGGTTTTCGATGGCATTTTCACCCAGCCAAGGCCTGGCACCATGGGCGGATTTGCCGCTTGATACCAGCCTGAGCTTAAGTACACCTTTTTCCTTTACAACGATTCTATCCGGTGTCCCGCCATCCAGCGCTATGCAAAAATCGGCCTTGACTTCATTCAGGACTTTCTTGGCCCCATTGGCGCCCCCGATTTCTTCATCACCGGTTATGAGCACCCCGAAAGGCAGATCTTTCTGCCCTTTGCCGTTGCTGCGAAGACGCTTAAGCTGATTTTTTATAAGCACCAGCGACAATGCGGCTGCATATTTATCATCAACACTGCCCCGTCCGTAAAGTTTTCCCGCCTTTTCGACAGGGCTGAACAATTCTGCCGGGGCATCCACCACATCGATATGGGACATCAAGAGGATTGAGGTTATCCTGCTTTTTGGCATGACCAGAATCGACGGAATATTTTCATGATCAAAGCGCCAATATTCGATGGCATCTTTTTCAAGATATTCTTCAATGAATTCTACACATTTCTTGATTTCGGCCGGTTCCGAATGCATGGATCTGAAACGCATGAGGTCTTTGGTCAATTGTACAATCTTCTCCATGGCTCGCATCATCCTTATATGTTAGTTTTGTTGAATATTATCTTTTACTGAGGAATAGCTTGCTACATTTCGCCCAATCATGTAAAATTATTCGCAATATTTTACCCTGCAGTGACTTTAGAAGATGCTATAGCGAAACCGTTGGATTTTTGCAATGGCTGTAAAGGGGGTACCCAGCGTAGACGACGCCAAAATCAATTGGGTTAGCACTGATTGGAGTGGCAAGGGTTTTAAGTTAACCGGCTTAATCTCACACGTAAAATGGATGAAAAGATGATCAAAGATAATACCGTCAACCCGGTAATAGCGCTTCAAGAACAGATCTGTACACTCGAGATTGAAAACGAGCAATTGAAAAGGTTTATTGAAATTGAAAAAAAAATTGGTGGTGAGCGTAATATAGATCAGCTGCTACCGTTAATCATGACTGAAATTTCCAAATTTCTGGATGCGGATCGAAGCACGTTGTTTTTGCTGAATTGGGAAGGCATGGAATTATGGGCAAAGTTTGCCCAAGGCCTGGAAGCCTGCAATATCAGCATTAAGATGAAAATGGGAATCGTTGGTGTCAGCGTTTTGACGAAACAGATCATCAACGTGGCCAATGCTTATGAAGACCCCAGGTTTAATGCCGAAATTGACGAGATAACCGGCTTTAAAACCCAGAGCATCCTCGCAGCTCCGATTCTGGACAACGGAAACGAAGTTATCGGAGCAATCGAACTGCTCAATAAAAAGTCCGGCTTATTTACAAAAGAAGACGAACACAAAGTCAAAGAACATACCTTAAACTTCAGCGAAACAGGACTCATCAACCGGCCGGATAAAAGTCAGGCTGAAGCTTTAGTTTCCGAAATCCGGGAGACAACCCAATGTCAGCGCGGTTCTCTTTTTCTGATTGATCAGCATCAGGGCGAGCTCTTCACAATCGCTTCAGACGGACTGGGGGCAAAAGACATTCGGTTGAGCATAAACTTGGGAATCGCCGGACTGGTCGCAATGACAGGCAAGTCACTCAATATTCCCGATGCCTATGCGGATAGTCGTTTTGATATGAGCACCGATCAAATAACCGGATACCGAACTCATTGTATTTTATGCGTGCCGGTAAAGAACCAAAATGGAGAGGTCCTCGGGGTTATCGAAGCGATGAACAAGAAAAATGACATTTTTACCGATGCTGATGCCGAGTATTTAGAGGCCCTTTCTTCCGGTATCGCCATTGCTTTAGAGAATGCCATGCTCTTTCAGGAACAGGATCGGCAATTCAAGAGCATTTTGGAAGTTATGGCCGCCTCCATCGACGCTAAAGATCCGCTAACGGCCGGCCACTCTGAAAATGTAACCCAATATGCCGTTGGCATCGCCGACGAACTTGGTTTCGGCGAAATTGAACAAGATATTCTGGGCGTGGCTGCGCTGCTGCACGATTACGGCAAGCTTGGCATTGATGATTATATTCTGAAAAAGCCGGGTCGCCTGACTGCCAAAGAGTACGAATGCATAAAGCAACATGTCGTCATCACCAGGGATATCTTGAACAAAATGCATTTTTCCCGCCAATATCGCAATGTGCCGTTTATAGCTGCATATCATCACGAACGGTTGGACGGTTCCGGATACTTAGAGGGCCTTAAATCTGAAGAAATTCCTTTTATGACAAAAATAATTGCGGTTGCGGATGTCTTCGAGGCCTTAACGTCCGAGCGACACTATCGTGATGCCTTACCAGCCGAACGTGCTTTTGAGATATTAGAGCAGGACAGCGGCACCATGTATGACGCCAGCGTCGTGGCAGCCTTGAAAAAATATTGGTACAGACAACAAGGGCAAGATAGGATTCAGCATTAATCTCTTGCACAAAGTAAAAATGTCGAGAGGCGCATATGGAGGGGTGGTTTTATCTAAAGCTGTTTTGGGCCTTCTTGACGCTGATCACTTTGATCCTTGTCATCTTTGTGCTGATAAAATCCAGGGGAGTTTTTCTTTGGCGACGCGCTTTACATGCGGACCTCCTCGAGCTGCGACAGCGGGCCGGTAACGCAGGGAATCCCACCAAACTTGCCATCCAATTGGTTGAAAACCGCTGCCGGGAAGTGCTTTCCGCTTTTTCACCGGAAATCGGTGAATTACGTAACCTTCCCCGGTTTATTCATAACATCGCCGCCTGTTACCATCCGACGTCTGAACAACCCGCGCTAATGGTGACCACCGGCTCTTTTCTTCAAAGTATCGATAAGACATTGGGTCGTTTTGACGACATATTAAATCGGCCAGGGTTCAAGAGGCTGCGTTCGGTGAACATTCGAAACATTAAAAATTCCCATCGGTGGTATCGTCGAATTACTACTTCTTTTTTCTTTTCCTGGTACTTCCGCTATAAAAAAGCAATCCGGCGAATTCTGCGATCCCGCCTTATACTTTTGCCAGACCCTTTTATCTGGCTGGCCTACCTTTCCAACCGGTTAACACTATTACTCCTCATCAAATATCTGATGATCGATCTCTATTTATTCTTCGGCAGATTGGCGATTGAAACCTTTGGTCATCGGGAAGCGGTTGGTGGGGACAGACCAGAAAGAAAAGAAGATTTGGAAGCGACCTTGCAGGAGCTCAAGTCTTATGAGGAAATTGATGAATTTCCTATAGATCCCGAAATTAAAAAAATTCGTGAGGGTCTACTCGGATTTGTCGCTGTTGTCACATCAACGCCATCGCTGACGGAATGGAAGAATGCTGTTCATGAGGCCAGCCGGATAATCTCCAAAAAATATTTTCCGGAAGCTGTAAATCCTTTGGAAGAGGCCGCTCTGGGACCCTTGCTGGAGCGAAGCCGCCATTGGATCGGTACCTTGGGTAAGGGTGATCAATATCTTTTGACACGTTATTTTTACAAAATGCGACTGGAGACATTATATCGCGCAAAAAATTTATCGGATCTTGTTCTTTCCAAACCTTTCAAAATATTTCTGGAAAAGGCTTTTAAAACATATGGAGGGCTTAAATGGCCTTTCACGGTATATCGCTGGGCGAAAAAACGCTCTCCTTGGATTATCGCTATGGAGGTGGGATGGTTGGCCGTTAAAAAATCAGGTATGGCATATATTTATGGAAAAACGTTTGATCAGGCCTGCAAGGAACTCGAAATAGTATACCGGCAATCCTGTGATCTGCGAAACGACGCACAAAAAAAATAATATTGAGGTAATATTTACCCTCTGATATATCTTTATAATCGCAGGGATATCTAAAAAAATTTATATCTTCCAGCACCATTCGCTATCATTTATATCATGGTAGATGAAGGTCAAACAGCCTTGATCCTGGCTGTTAAAGCAGGGCATGAATGTGTTATCAGAGCACTGATTCAACATTGCACCGGAATAAACGCGATAGACCGTCATGGTAAGACTGCCGATAAATGGGCCAAAGAAAAAAATTTCCCACGAATATTGAAATTACTATCGAAAACAAAAGCTTGCAAAATCGATTAAATAATCGCTTCAGAGCGGCGCTTTTTTTAAGGCTGTATCTATTGCCTCGGCGATTCTGTCTTTTGTAAATGGCTTGGCAATTATGAAATCTCCACTGGCCAACCGCCCACCGAGTTCTTTCTCTTCTTCCTTGGAAATAATACCCGATATAAAGATTACAGGGGTATCCCTGGTAACGGGGTTCTGTTTTAAATGCCCCCGGAAATCTCCGCCGCTCATTCCCGGCATCATAATGTCAACGAGAAATAAATCCGGCTGGTGCTCTTCTGCTAATTGGATCGCCTCTTTACCGCTTTCGGATTTTAAAATTTTCCGAAATCCTATTTTCGTCAAGATTGCTTCCAGCAATTCCAGATCGATCGGGTTATCGTCGACGATGAGAATCTTCAAGGTCTCTTTATTATATTCCATGGCCGCTTCCTCCAAATACAACTCATTGTGTTGACAAAGCCAGATACCATTTATTCTTTATGACCGGAATAACTACACATGAAAAAAATTGTAATGTCCTTTGGTGTTGATAATTATCCACTATTTTATGTTTATCTCACCGCCCTTGTGACTGCAGGATCCACAAAATCAAAGTCGTGAACCCAACTTGGCACCGGCTCAAAAATTCATACCACATAAAGGGTACGATATTCAATCTATAGTCTTGAGTTGAAACAATCGGTATCTATCAGACATCTTTTGGTTAGTCTATCATAATCAAAACTTCATACTGCTTTCCAATATCATGGCATCAGTAAAATTAAAATATCATCCAAAGTCAGTTTATAGGAGTTCTTGTTCAGTGACGCAAGTCTCAATTTTGACCATTTTCGAGGCAATTTCATTTGCCGCTACAATCGTGAGGGCAACCGAAAAACATTTTTGATAATCACGCTATTATTCAGTTCACATACATTGACATTGCCCCTTCGATACCTAATTTAAATTTTGTTTTACACCATAGAAATCGGGGCGCATACTCAGTTCCTTGGGAAAATCATGGATGTAAAAGACGATGAGACGGTGCTCGTAGAAAAGGGGTTGCCTGTTATTGAAAAAGTAGAACCCATAATTTATGGTCCCGAAGTCGACACCTATCACGGCATCGGCAAATTTCTTGGAAAGGGCTTTTCCATCGGAAAAGAAATGTGAGGAGGGCTTTTTGAACTTCAAACCCTTGTTCAATCCCAAGTCCGTCGCGGTTATTGGGGTTTCCCTTAACAACGATCGTCATCCCGCCAATGTTATCTACAACAAAATTCATCTTCGATATCCCATTCAAGTGTTTGCCGTAAATCCGCGAGGCGGCTTACTTCAAAGAGAAAAGGTTTACAGCGACATTTCAGAGGTTCCCGCAAAGGTCGATTTGGCGGTTATTGCTGCCCGGGCCCAGCATGTACCGGAAATCATGCAAAAGTGCATTGCAAAGCTGGTCGGCGGCGCAATCGTTATTTCCGGAGGATTTGCTGAAACCGGACGCAGAGATCTGCAAGAAAAACTGGTCACCATTGCCAAAGAAGCAGACTTTCCCTTTATCGGTCCCAACTGTTTGGGGATATATTCTCCCAATCGTTTCGATACTTTCTTTTTGCCCGGTGAACGACTGGTCCGACCCGATCCTGGTAACGTTGCGATTATCAGCCAAAGCGGCGGGGTTCTCGTGGACCTGATGGTAAAGTTTGCCGGTCAGGGGATCGGCCTATCAGTGGCTGTCAGCATCGGTAATAAAGCCCTGATTACGGAAATAGATCTATTGAGGTATCTGGCAAGGGATCCAAATACAAAAGTTATAGCGTTTTATGTAGAAGGTTTCGGGAAAAATGAGGGCCGTGAATTTGTGTTGGCAGCAAGCCGGTTTTCTAAACCGATTATCGTTTTAAAAGCCGGCAAAAGTGCTGAGGGCCGCCGGGCCGTATCCAGCCATACAGCATCTTTAGCAGGTGACTATCGTGTCTTTTCTGAAGTGCTTTCCCAACACGGAATTGTTGAAGCCAAAAACGAGTTCGAGATGGTCTCATTTGCCGAATCACTCAGTTGTTATCAAAAATCTATCGATGGGAAAGTAGGCATAATTAGCGTCAGCGGAGGACATGGGGCTTTATCAGTCGATGTATGCACCAGTCACGGACTTTCGGTGCCACGGCTTTCACAAAAAGCCCAACAAAAAATTCGCACAAAGCTCTCAGATAGCTTGAAATCCATCGCTTCATTGGGAAATCCAATTGATCTTACCGGCAGCGCAATGGATGATGATTTTGTCATCGCGGCCCAAAGTCTAAGCGAGCTTGGTGAAATCGATTGCGTGATTATCTTGCTCTTGCCCTATTCGCCGGGCATTACCGCTGATCTTGGCGCCAGGCTGAGTCGGGTATATCAAAAAGAGGGCAAACCGCTGGTGGCTTACGTGCCGCATGTGGAAAAATATCGCATGTTGATTGAAGGTTTTGAGCTCAACCGGGTCCCGGTGTCCGCTTCCATCGAGGGCGCTGTTCTCATGGTGGAAGCCATGCGGAGGTGTCGTCCATGCTGAACAGAGAAATCAAGAAAATCCTTCGAGAATTCAAAGAAACGGGCTGGGTCTTGGAGCCCGATGCCAAGCGCTTGCTGAATCTGGCTGGCCTGCCGGTTCCTGAATACGCCCGGGTATCTTCCCTTGATGCGGCGGTCGAAGCAGCCGAAAGCATCGGATATCCCGTGGTGGCCAAAGTGGTTTCACCGCGAGTCCTGCATAAATCCGAACTGGGCGGAGTTATCGTTGGAATAGATAGTGCTGCAAAACTTGAGAAGGTATTTCAACGCTTCATTACAATTGATGAATTTGCAGGTATGATTGTTGAAGAAATGCTAACCGGTAAGGAGCTTATCATCGGTGCAAAGATCGATTTCCAATTCGGACCGGTTATTCTTCTGGGTATTGGCGGAACCGCAGTGGAAATTTACCAGGACACATCCATCAGAATGGCACCTTTAACCCAAAAAGATGCGCTTTCGATGATAAACAATTTGAAAGCCCACCAAATGCTTACCGGCTACAGGGGATCAAAAGGGGTCAATATTGAGCAATTGACAGATATTGTGGTTAAGTTTTCAGATTTGCTGATGGAACTGAATGATATGGTTGCGTCCATCGACTTGAACCCGGTGATATGCTCTTACAAACGATGCGTGGTTGCCGACGCTCGTATCATGCTCTCATCGGACAAATCATAAACACCCCGCTCGATCCATGCTTTTTGGCCCTTGCTAATTCTCCGGACCCGTGCTTGTGGTCATTTATATTATCTGAGGGGTCGGGGAGTTTTTTTGATCCATTGTCGTAAGTCTTTTGTTTTTCTGCAATTTGGCAGTGGGGGAGACCGCAGCCACCGAAGGTGGAATGCGCAGGGGGCAAGTATCCCCCGCTGCCGAATTGCTTAGAAAAACAAAGACTGGAGGCACAGGGTCAAAAAAACTCCCCGACCCCTCAGATTATCAAATGAACAATTTTCCCCCCGGTCCGTTCCTTTTTCCCGACATTGCTTTATGGAACACCCTTTACAATTATAGCAGCATGGTGGTTCTCAACAAACCTTTCCCTAAAAGCATTATTTTGGGCAAAAAAATCATCCGGGACCAAGACCCGATGGTATCCAAAACATTTTTTTGACAAGCATCTTTTATAACACATACAACTATCTATAAATTTTACAAATATTTTCATTTTCTCACCAAAAATCCTCACTTGAACCTCTCAAGTCGATATATTTGTGGGGAAATAAGCTCGGTTTATTTGGTTTTGAAATGCAAAATCCAATAAATAACTGAATTTAATAACTATAATCACTCAACAAAATATTCCGGCGATAAGAATCAAGTTGCAGGAAGCCTATTTTTGAATAAATTTGATTGGACGCGGCTCAATCTGTCATGGTAAAATTGTTTTTGGTTTTTGTTCCAGGACGTTATCTTATTTCAGGTATCGGCAAAACTTTTTTAAATGTCTAAAAACCTTCAAATAGTCTTTTTTGCTGTATTGCTTTACAGTGCGGGTGTTTTTACTGCCTTTATGTATAATGACCAAAAAACGGAGGCAATTCCGCTGGTTCCCCCAAAAAATATGGAAAAGGCGACCTTTCCAAAATTTCATGATTTTCCGCTCCCCGAAAACCTGACCCTTTGCGAAGAACCGGTGCCCTTTCACATACACCGGGTCTGGGAAATGCTTGACCGAGAATTTAACATCACGGTATGGGATCGCGCCCAGGTATTTTTGTATCTCAAACGGGCTGGGAGATATTTCCCCTATATTGAAAAAAGGCTTCTCGAAAAAGGTATGCCGGATTACTTAAAATATCTGGCCGTAGCGGAAAGCGCTCTTCTCACTTACAGCCGGTCAAAAAAAGGGGCACGGGGACCATGGCAGTTTATGACATTGGCGGCAAGACATAACGGACTGCGCAGAGACAGGTCTGTGGATGAGCGGCTGAGCTTTGAACGCTCCACAGAAGCAGCCTTGGGAAATTTAAAACGACTGAAAGAAAAATTTGGATCCTGGACGCTGGCGATGGCTGCCTATAACGGCGGTGAAACCCGGCTGAGGAAAGCGATACAGGAACAAAAAACTACAGATTATTACCGGCTCAACCTCCCTCTGGAAACCGAGCGCTATGTATTTCGTATTGCAGCAATAAAGATCATCTTGGAAAACCCTGAACGATATGGATACCATCTGTCCGACGAAGGAACCTATCAGCCAATGGTCTATGATGCTGTTGAGGTTAAATTGAAGGCATCCTTAGATATCATGGAGATCGCTGAGTTACTCGAAACGGATTTTAAAACATTCAAAGAGTTGAACCCACAATTTCTTAAAGACTTTATCCCTGCCGGTCAGCACTTCATCCGGGTACCCCCCGGAATGGGGATAAAACTGATCGCCGCTCTGAAACAGACTCCCGCAAAAGTTTCTACGGCGGTGATCAAGGTTTCGAGCCGAATCGAAAGAGATGCCCACTAGCGGCAGTGTTTGAGGTTAGAAAAAAATGGCGATTCAGGCCTATAACACACGGGCGAGATACTGGGCTAGAAAATTCTGGTTATCTTCTTCGGTAATTTGTTCCGGAAGCTTTTTGAAAACGATCTTCATGGCCTCCTCTATCATTTCGGCCTGAAATTTTTTCTTGACGATCAAAACTTGCGTATCAATCCTTCGTTTGGCCTCCTGAAGCAAAATCTTACTTTCCTGCTGAGCGTCTTGAATAATCTTCCGTTTTTTATCTTCCCCCTGTTTAATGATTCTTTGTTTTATCTCTGCCAACCGCTCGGCACTCTGATCAAGTTCGATTTGGATCTCTTCGACTTTGGCTGCAGCTTCTTTTCTTTGCTCCTCTATCTGTTTTATCTTTTTATGCAATTCCTCTTTGCGCTTTCGCAAAAGGCTCAACAGGGGATTCTTGCCGAACTTTATCAGCAAAAAAACCAATATCCCAAAATTCAACCACCTCATGACCAGATCAAAGGTAGGCCGCCAGTGGCTGGAACTGTCGGTTGCAAGTGCGACGGAAGCTATAAGGAAAAGGCTCATGCCTAAAGTAATCAAAAAAATAATTGAAATCTTTATCATATTCAAACGCTTCATGGTTGCAACCTCCGATCCAAAACTTTTTCCATAATGACTACAGCTAAGACCTCCGATTCTTTTTTGACATGCGCTTTTGCCGCTGTAATTTGATCTTCGAGTTCCCTGCCGACCCTATTTTTTAAGTTCATAATTTCCTGCCTGGAGGATTCAATGATTGCCGCGGCCTCTTCACTGCCGGATTCCTCCAGTTTCTTTCTCATTGCAAAAGCCTCTGTTTTGACCGCAGACTCTTGCGCTTTGATCTGGTCTAGTAGTGTTTTATAAGCATTCTCCGCGTCAAGGATACCTTTTTTGACATTATCGACATGTTCATCTCTTTTTTTTATTAAAGCGCGCAAGGGACGAAACATAACGCGATTGATAATAAACAAAAATATCAAAAAAGAGATAAATTGAACAATTAAAGTTTCATTGATATTTAGAAGCGATTCGACGCTAACAATCTGCATGGGCCGTCTTCCAGCAAATTAATTCTGACTACTAAGAGCCTGGGTTAATCCAAGAAATTGGGTTTAGTGTTTACGGGTGAACCACAATACCCATTAAACAGTAAGCGGGCCCTCAAATGGCTAGACAACAAATAAAAGCAGCAAAGCAATAACCAGCGAATATATTCCGGTTGATTCCGAAACTGCCTGTCCGACAAGCATCGTTCTCGTCAATAATCCAGCCTCCCGAGGATTTTTTCCGATAGCTTCGCAGGCTTTTGCCGCAGCCATACCTTCCCCCACACCGGGGCCGATGGCGCCAAGGCCCATTGCCAAACCCGCACCGATAAGTGAGGCCGCTTTCACGATATCTACACCTTCAATTGCCATTTTTTCCTCCTAAGAAAGATTTTTAAAAATTAAACCACGAATATGAGCACCAAGCTTATAACCATTGCATAAATTGCCGTTGATTGAGATACCGCCTGCCCTACCAACATGGTTCTCATGAGGTCACCCGCATGCTCCACATTTCTGGCCACCCATCGTACGGCACTTTCCGCAGTCATACCAGTCCCGATCCCGGGACCGATCCCCCCGAAACCCATGCAGATTCCCGCGCCTAAAAGTGCCATCGCAGCACTTAAGGTATAAGATTCGGGAAATGTTTTAAAGATAAGGATAAAACTGACCAGCAGGCCGAAGATTGCGGGTGTTTGGGACACTGCCTGACCCACCAGCATTATCGTCGTCACTTTACCCACCGTTTCGGGATTCCTGGCGATGCCTTCACAGCTGGCGCCTGCAGCCATACCGCCGCCGACTCCGGAACCGATGGCGGCAAGACCCGTGCTTATACCGGCACCGAAAAGTGCTGCCCATGTTGGGTGAAGCGGCGCGTTTCCAAATTTCATAAACATCAGAATCAAAGCGACTACCATGGCAAATATGGCCGGCGTCTGACAAACGGCTGAGCCGATCAACATGGTGGTCATTAACCGGGGGCTTGCTTCGGGTTGTTCGGCCATGCCCAGGCAGGCTTTGCCCCCCGGAAACCCCGAGCCAATACCCGAACCGATGGCCCCGAAACCCATACAAATACCGGCGCCCAGATGGGCAGCCCAGTTGAGATGAAGGGATCCCTGGCCAAAATTCATAAACATCAGAATCAAAGCAACAACCATGGCAAATATGGCCGGCGTCTGACAGACTGCTGATCCAATCAGCATGGTTGTGGTAAATCGGCCCGCCATTTCAGGTTTTCGGGCAATCCCCAGACACGCATCCCCCCCCGGTATCCCTGATCCGATACCTGCACCGATGGCTCCGAATCCCATACTAATGCCGGCCGCTAACAGGGAAGCGGCCTTCAATAGACTTGGCACGGGTACATCAATAAACAGCAAAAGAATGGCCACCACTAAAGCAAAAATTGAAGCCGATTCAGCCACCGCCTGGCCTACCAGCATATTTTTAACGATACTGCCTGAATTTTTAACGTTCGTCGAGAGGGCAAGATTGGCTTGGGCGGCCGTATATCCTTCACCAATGGCTGCCCCGATGGCCCCAAAACCCATGGCAATACCGCCACCGGTGTAAGCTGCTAATTTTACCCATGTTTCAACGTCGAAATCCATAATTTCTCTAACCTAAGGGATCGGGGCAATTTTTTCGACCGCTCATTTTACCTGAACCGAAATATAAACCAATGTTAGCATCGTAAAAACAAAGGCTTGTATTGTGCCGACAAAAAGCCCGAAAAAAGCATTTAGCAAGGGAGGAAGAACAGCGCTGTAAGTAAGATAAGATACGACCAGAATTATGATCGAACCGCCCATGATGTTCCCAAAAAGACGAAAGGAGATCGAAACAATCTTTGAGAGTTCTCCAATCAAATTCAAGGGCATCATGAAAAACATCGGTTGAAAATATTCTTTTGCATATGCTTTAAAGCCTTTGGATTTTATGCCGGCATAATGTGCAATCGCAAAACCCATGAGGCCAAGTCCTAAAGGTGTATTTAAATCTTTTGTAGGCTCTTCAAGGTGGGGGATGATTCCCAACCAGTTGGAAAGAAGCAGAAACATAAATAGGGCGCAAACAAGCGGACTGTATTTTCTGGCCATCTCTTTGTCGAGTGCATCTTCGGTGAGCTGATAAAACGTTGAGACAATCATCTCTCCCAAAACTTGTATGGGCCGGGGAAGTATATCTTTTTTTCTGCTTGCAAACAGTCCGAAAATGATCAGCACCACAAATACAATCCAGGTCATTATGATGACTTCCAGATTTATGGTAATCTTGTATCCGAATAACGGTATTATCAGCTGGTGTATTTTGCCGAGATTTTCCATGGTCTGACGCGTAGGATGATTAATCCTCCGAAGTTGAAGATATTTTTTTCACCAAATGATCCGCCATGATTACAATTTGAATCATAAAGATGCCGCAAATCACCATCAAAATATTAAATTGTTCGAACTTTATGGCCAATAGCAGCGGCAGGGCGATCAGGCCGTATCTGATAATAATTGAGCCCAAGGAAATAAAATATGTTTTCGTTTTTGTATGTCCTAATTGCAGCGGAATGAATTCTCCCATTAATACAAAATTGATTACACTGAACAGCGTGCCCAGAATCAAGCCTTTGCCCATCGGTTTTTGTCCAGCCAATATGAATAACAATCCGACGATTATTGCTGCGGCCATGGCTCTGGCACAATATTTTTTCTGGGTTTGTCTAATTGACTCCATTGCCAGAACTGTTTCGATCGTTGTCCTTCTGCTCAATTATTTCCATGATCTGTCGATAAACAACAATGGCACCACCCACAACCCCGAGCACAGTAAATATTGTTACAAAGATCCCCCGGATGCCCAGCCATTTGTCCAGCATCAGCCCCACAAAAAAACAAAAACAAATGCAACCCGCCATGGTAAGGCCCAGTTGCATTACGATTGAAAGGTTTTCGGCCCATGCTCGGTGTTTCTTATAGTCAAAAAACATTTTCAGCCATACCCATGGGGTACGTTATGCCGGATACCTTCGGCTGGTCAAGAGTCAAAACTGTTTTGATAACACATCAATAACAAATTGCAACCATTATTTTTACCGGTGGCCGGCATCTATTCCTTAAGATATTTTTGTATTCAAAAAATTTTCAGAATTCTGAAAAAATATTCAGACTTGACCATGGTATTGCTTTTTAATATATCAAAATATATATGGTATTCTTTCAATGTCTGAGATAAGGAGTACTGCATGAACGTGATAACAATATCAAGACAGTTTGGAGCCGGCGGATTGACCTTGGGCAGAATGGTTTCCAAGACATTGGATTATAATTTTTTTGATAATGAAATCATTCAGATGGTTGCAAAAAAGGCCCGAGTTTCAACCCACTGGGTGGAGTCAATGGAAAAGGAAGCGGGCGGAAAATTTCAGCGATTCATCTCCCAACTGGTCCCAAAAGGCTTAATTGACCGCATCCTTGATGATCAACGGGGTTACATTGATGAGGAAATTTATGTCGATCTGCTTCATGATATTATTCGAAAGATTGCTGATGAAGGAAATGCCGTTATACTCGGCAGAGGGAGTCAATATATTCTAAAGGATTACAAAGATGCAAAGCACGTACTGCTGGTTGCTGACAAAGAATACCGCATAAGGTTTATGGAAGAAAAATATGATCTTTTCACAAAGCATGCCATTAATAGTGTAAACTTGGAGGATAAGCGAAGGATCAATCTATACCGCAAATTCGGCAAAGAAGACTATGACAGTCCGGCGCATTATCACTTGGTTTTAAACATGAGCAAAGTTGACATCCAGAGGGCCTGCAAACTTATTTGTCTGCTGATTAAACCATCATAGCTTTCTACGAGGAAATCCGAATATCGGGGAAAATAGGAAACTTTTTCATCATTTTTTATGAATTCGACCATTAACGAAATTGAGAACAATCGACCCCAAATGTTTTCGGAGGAGAAGCGTATGTCAGTTATTACAATTTCTCGTCAATTTGGAGCGGGTGGACGAACCTTGGGGGAAATGGTTGCCAAAAAGTTGCGATATGAATTTTATGACAATGAAGTCATTCAAATGGTTTCGATAAAGGCAAAAGTTTCGGCAGAATCGGTAGATGCGCTCGAAAAAGAAACCGGTGGAACATTTAAAAAGGCAATCGCAGACATCGTTCCCAAAAGCCTAAAGGATATGATTCTCAGCCGAAAACAGGACACAATAGACGAGGAAATATATGTTGATGTCCTGCGAAAAATAATCGTTGAAATCGCTGATGATGGAAATGCGGTTATCATCGGCAGAGGCAGTCAATATGTGCTCAAAGATCATGACAATGTTTTCCATGTGCTCATCCGAGCCGAGAATGCAGATCGCGTGAAGTTTTTTGAAGAAAAATATGATCTTACCTATGATCAGGCTGTTCGGGCCGTCGGTCAGGATGACCGGCGAAGAGCGAACCTTTACCGCAAACTCGGTGAAACCGACTACGATCAACCGGACAGGTATCACCTTGTACTGAACACCAGCAAACTCGATTTTGAAACTGCCAGCGAGTTAATTTGCGAATTGGTCAAACCCTGAGCACGGATTATTCTTGAACTTTTAAACGAAACCTTACACGACCGGTGTCAAGCAACGTAACCATATGTTGCGCTTAGCGAAATTAGATCGAATACAATAAACCATGCGGCTTATTTGACCACCCGTGGAGTCATTTTTTGCGCGCTGAATCAGCTTAGCTAACTGAAACCGCTCATCTAAACTTATGGTTGATCGAGAGAAACAATATAGCCATCAAAAACAGTCACAACCCGAAAGCAACCAGAGTTCGTTAAAAATTCCCCCAACCAAAAAATCCCGAACTCCTTTCTTGCTTACTTTTTTTGTCGCTTTTGCTACCTGGATCGTTCTTTCTGGAAAATTTGACCTGTTTCATCTCACACTGGGTATCATATCTTGCCTGATTGTGGCCTCTTTTTCAGGTGACCTGATGCTTTCTGACACCAGAAAAAAAGGATTGCCATACCAATGGCTCCTTTTTATTCAGTATCTTCCCTGGTTGCTCTATCAGGTTTTCCTTGCAAATATTCATGTTATGTATCTCGTATTTCACCCCAAAATGATGGAACTCATCGATCCCAGGATTATCAGATTCAAGAGCAGACTCAATCGAGAAATGTCCCATTTAATATTTGCCAACTCAATAACCCTGACTCCAGGAACCATCACCGTATTTGTATCCATCTACGGTGATTACGCGGTTCATGCTATCGATGAAAAGTGTGGCCAATCATTGCCCGGTGAAATGGAAAAAAGGGTGGCCAAAATCTTAGGTGAATAAATGGATACGGTGTTTTTTTATTCCAGCATATATTTAAGTATTATCATGGCAATATCCCTCTACAGAGCGGTATTCGGGCCAACGATTCTGGACCGCCTGATCGGTGTGAATGCCATTGGCAGCAAAACGACGGCTTTACTGGTTTTGATAGGATTGATTTATCACAGAGTGGATCTGTTCATAGATATTGCCCTGGCCTATGCAATGTTGAACTTTATCGCGGTGCTCGCAGCCTCACGATACTTTCAAAAAAGAAAGGGCCTGTATGATGAAACACCGCGAGATTGACAAAATTCACATAAAAATGTCGTAATACCCAAGTGATGATGAATATTGTTAGCACGATACTGTTAATTTGCGGTCTATTGTTTTTCACAGGCGGCGCAGTCGGTATTATCCGAATGCCTGATTTTTATTCGCGTCTTCATCCGGCTGGAAAACTCGACACCATGGGAATCCTCATGACGATGACAGCGGTGGCCTTATACAACCTTCATGACTTCTCTATCGGAACCGTCCTGTCCAGCTTAAAAATTATACTAATTGTAGCGTTTCTTTTTATAACCAGCCCCACGGCCACCCACGCCATTGTTGACGCTGGCGTCAGAGCAGGTCTCGGTCCATGGACCAAAGAAGAAACAAAGGAAGAAAATGACCTGGCAACTTGATCATATTATACTGAGCTTGGTAATCATTTTAGCTCTCGGGGCAATAACTGTAAAGGATCTCCTGGGCGCTGCGATCCTATTCGGTGCATACAGCTTCATGATGTGCCTGCTTTGGGCCATCATGGGAGCTGTGGATGTGGCCTTCACCGAAGCCTCAGTTGGTGCCGGCGTAAGTACGGTATTTTTTGTTGCAGCGGTTTTCCGCACTACCAGAAGGACAAAAGATTGAAAATTGCCGGTTTAATAGTCGTCTTATTGTGTGGATGTCTGCTAATCTATGGAACCGTTGATTTTCCGGAATGGGGTGATCCAGCGTCTCCAGCAAGCACTCACGTATCCCCTTATTATATCGAAACAACCATGGAAGATACCTCCGTACCGAATATTGTCACAGCCGTTCTTGCCGACTATCGGGGGTACGACACCATGTTTGAAACAATCGTTATCTTCTGTGCCGGCATTGCCTGTATCTTTTTACTGCGGACATATACACATCAGGCCCCGGAAACTCGCCTATACCGTCATATCCCCACCGGGATAATACTTCGAATCAAAAAAGGCGGCAAACTACCCGAAGACTCGACTGACTTTGAAAGGGTTGACTTACAATGGGTTCCCTATGATTTGATTATTAAAACAGCCTGCCGAGTGGTAGTTCCTTTTGTACAGCTCTTTGCCCTTTATGTTATTGCGCATGGGCACCACAGTCCAGGCGGCGGATTTCAAGGCGGGGTCATCCTCGGTGCCACCTTAATCCTATATGCGATTTCCCACGATCTCAGGACGACCATAAAACGGATGAGTGAAAAGGCAGTGATCCTTTTATCCGCAGCAGGTGTTTTTATTTATGCCAGTACGGGTGCCCTTTGCCTTCTTTTCGGGGTGAATTATTTGGACTACAGCGGCCTTGCGGCCATTCTCGGGGTGGATCCCGTCTCAGCGCGCTCACACGGTATTCTGATTGTCGAAATCGGTGTCGGGGTCGCTGTGATGGCTGTCATGGTGTCCCTGTATTACAATTTATCTTCTGTCGGAAAACAAGATGAAGGCCTTTAGCAATGAATGATCTGGTTGCTGTCCTTATTTCGAAATACAATTACTGGGTGTACATAATTCTCATGATGATCGGGTTTTATGCCATTATAACCAAGAAAAATCTGGTAAAAAAGATCATCGGCATGAACATTGTTCAGACAGCCATTATCCTCTTTTATATTTCAATTGGTGCCAAAAAAGGTGCAACACTCCCAATTATCTCGCACGGTCACGATGCGGTTGGGCACGCAGTGCATGCCTCTGATTATATAAACCCATTGCCGCATGTACTAATGCTTACCGCCATTGTAGTTGCCGTTGCAACCCTCGGCGTAGCGCTGGCACTTGCTATAAAGATTTATCGCCAGTACAACACTCTTGAGGAGGACGAAATTCACACACGGATCAGAGAACAATGAACCTGTAACTTTGAACTCTGAACCCTGAACCTTGAACCCTGAACCTTGAACCCTTTTTACCGGTTTGTCCGGGTTAGGGAGTAAATCATGGTCTCCAGAGAAGATTTAAAGAGTATTCTGGTTTTAAGGTATCTCACCGATGAGATGCTCGACAAAATAATTCCAATTGTTGATATTCTTCATTTTGACGAACGCGAGGTTATCTTTAAAGAAGGAGATAAGGGTATCCAATTTTATCTATTAAAGCGAGGTAAAGTGGTTTTAGAAAAAAGAATATCCGACAAATTAAGTTTTTCTGCCGGCTCAGTTAAGCCGGGCTACTCTTTTGGGTGGTCTGCCATGCTTGAGGAAGGAAATTATACGCTGAATGCCATTGCAGCCGAACCCTGTGAAGTATATTCTATCAAAGGAGAAAAGATTAAAAAGATTCTTAATGACGATCACACCATGGGCTACATTATGAACCAGGGCCTGCTTAGAGTTCTTAAGCGGCGCCTGGATCACCGCACGGAACAATTTATTCGGGTACTTACCCAGCATCCCGACATTAAAAGCCTTAATGATGAATAGTAATCGGCACAATCAAAAATGATCCAGCAACTTCCCGCCATAATCGTTGTATTTCCGCTGGTAATGTCTTTCTTTGTGGTTGTAACCGGTTTGTGGAGTAAAAGGATTTGTTTTCCGCTGGTTGTAACCGCGATATCTGTATGTGTACTTTCCGCTGGTATCATCCTTTCAAGTGTTATTAACCAAGGTCCGATTCATTACTGGCTGGGAGGCTGGCAACCACCTTGGGGTATTGAATACTTCGTTGACCACCTGAATGCCTTTATGCTGGTGGCGGTTTCTTTGTTAAGCTTGCTGGTGGCGGTTCACTCAAAAAGAAGCGTCGAACAGGAATTGCCGGAAAAGAGATCCCAATTTTGGAGCCTGTTCCTTTTACTGATAACAGGGCTGCTTGGCATAACAATAACCGGGGATATGTTTAACCTTTTTGTGTTGCTGGAAGTTGCATCTTTATCTGGTTATGCCCTAATTGCCATGGGACAAAAGAAGGCTGTGTTTGCCAGCTTTCGCTATCTGGTCATGGGCACCATCGGGGCGAGTTGGTACTTATTGGGGGTGGGCTATTTATATATCATAACCGGGTCACTGAACATTGCAAATTTATCTGAGTTATTACCACACATGTATCAATCAAAAACGGTGTTGGTAGGTTTTGCGTTTATCCTGGTCGGGATAGGTATAAAGATGGCTTTGTTTCCCTTACATGCTTGGCTGCCTGATGCCTATACCTATGCCCCATCTGCGGTCAGTACGACCGTTGCCCCGTTAATGACCAAAGTAATGGCCTATGTATTAATCAGAGTTATATTTTCTGTCTTTAAACCTTATTTTTCCATTGAAGAGATTCCGGCAACCACTATTCTCGCTTGGATGGCGGCCGTTGCCATAGTTGTCGGTTCCATTTATGCGATTGCCCAAACCAATCTAAAAAAAATGCTCTCCTACTCTGTTGTGGCCCAGATTGGTTATATCGCTTTAGGCATTGGACTGGCTAACAGATTTGGACTTACCGGCGCGGTCCTCCATATTTTCAACGAAATAATTACGAAAGGTTGTGTGTTCGCAGTGGCAGGTGCCGTCGTGTATAAAAAAAGCGCGTGTAACACGAGGGAACTTGAAAATTTATACCGAAAGATGCCATTTACCATGCTGGCCTTTACTGTTGGGGCTTTCTCCATGATCGGGATACCCCCGACGCTTGGCTTTTTCAGTAAATTGTACCTCATATTAGGTTCCATTGACGCAAAGCAGTGGGTTTTTGTGGGAATACTGCTATTTAGCAGCATCCTCAACGGCGTTTATTTCTTTAGAATTATCCAGATCGCATCGTTTGAAACACCCATGCCGGATTATTCTCGTGGCACACCTTATGAAAAGGTTCCCATGGACGAGGCGCCTTTGAGCATGATTATTCCCATGCAAATCATGGCGGCAGGAATTCTTATCGCCGGTATCTTCAGTGCGGATATTGTCTCCACAGTGATTCAATACGTCATCCCTGAAGGTTTTTGAAAAAGGACATGAGACGGGTGGTCTTTGTAGTGATCGGAGGTAGCTGAGTTGAAATTTGCGTGGTTATGTGTACTTTTTCCCTTTATCGGGGTGCTTTCAATTCCTGTACTCGCTAAGGTTCATTCAAAGTTCAGAGATTTTGCCGCGGTGTTCTTACCCTTCCTATCGGCGCTGGCCAGCCTGATGCTTTTACCTTACTTATTCAATCCTGAATCACTGCCCATCGAAAGCTCTGTGGTGTGGCTCAGCGTTCCCTTTGTAGTGGAATTCGGTATCCTGGTGGATCCATTGAGCATCATTTTAGCCAATGTGGTGGCGGTTATAAGCTTCATCATCACCGTATACTGTTTGGGGTATATGAAGGGCGATCCGGACATCACCCGCTTTTGGACCTTGGTAAACCTGTTTATTGGCAGCATGCTTCTACTGGTTCTCAGCAATAATTTTCTATTGCTCTTTATCGGATGGAAGCTCGTTGGTTTGTGCAGCTACGCCCTGATTGGGCATTATTATAAGGACGAGAAGAAATATTGGATCGGCGGACCTCCTCCCACGAAGTACGCCTCACCCACTCACTGCGGATTAAAAGCACTGGTTGTTACGAGCTTCGGTGATCTCATCATGTTGGGTGGTATTCTGATCATATTTTTCTATTCCGGCACCTTAAACCTTCATGAACTTATTAAGACGTCCTCCAGCTGGATGCCAGCGATGGCTGAGACACCGGGGATGATCATATTGGTGAGTTTTCTTCTTCTTGCCGGACCTATCGGGAAATCCGCTCAATTCCCACTCCATGAATGGCTTCCCGAAGCCATGGCAGGCCCTGGTCCGGTTTCGGCTTTGATTCATGCGGCAACTATGGTAAAAAGCGGCGTTTATCTCGTCGCCCGACTTATTCCCATATTCTACTATGGCTATTGGGTGACCGGAATCGGTGAAGCATCCACATTCTTTACGATAACGGCCTGGGTAGGCGTTATTACGGCATTTGTGGCAGCAACCCAGGGTTTGGTGGCGTTGGAGCTCAAAAAGGCACTCGCTTTTTCGACGGTCAGCCAAATAGGCTATATGTGGATTGGCCTGGGAGTTGCAGGATTAAGCCCGTCAGCATTGGTCAGCGGTGCGACTTCCGGAATATTTCACTTGTTAAGCCACGCGGTATTCAAGGCCTGTCTTTTTTTATGCGCAGGTTCGATCATCCATGCCGCTCATTCTATCTACATGACCGAAATGGGTTCCATGAGGAAGTATATGCCGTTGACCTGGATTTTCATGCTGGTCGCAGCGCTCAGTTTAATGGGCCTTCCACCTTTGCCGGGTTTCTGGAGCAAAGACGCTATTCTTCTCTCCTCCTTGGAGGCCCAGGCGATTTCAATATTCGTGCTCGCTATGGTTACCGTAACCTTAACATCATTCTATACCACCCGTTTGATAGGCATGGTCTTTTACGGACCAGAGAGCATGCATGTAAAACATGTTAAGCAGGCGGGCGGGAATCCCCATGAAGCCGACCGTACGATGTGGGGTGCATGTGCTGTATTGGCAGGAATTATAGTTCTGCTCGGATTTTTGGGGCCCCGCGTGGAGCATCTGCTAAGTGCAGCATTCCAATCCGATTTGGTAGGGAGACTTCATTTGCCCGTCAAACATCCTGAAAACCATTCGATAAACTACCATTTAGTTGTCTCGGTCCTTTCCGTTTTGTCTGTTATGCTGGGTGCCCTGCCTGCCTATTTTCTGTATATAGTGCGGAAAAAAGATCCGCGGGTATTATTGAACAAATTCGCGATCCTGCAAATCCTCCATGGGTTCTTCTGGCGCAGGTGGTTCATAGATGGCTTTTATTACAAAGTCTTCGTGGATGGAGCGCTGAAACTGGCTGATTTTGTAGCTGACTACCTCGAGGATGGATTCGATAACCTGGTTCACCGGAAATTTCCCGACCTTATTACCCGAAAATTCCACGGTGTGCTGATTCACTTTCGGACCGATACGGATGTTTTCTTCTATAACATTACATATATTCTCATTGTCTTTATCGGCTTATTGCTGGTGATATTATGGTGATACGGACTGGTTTTAAAAGGTTAATATGATACCTCACATTCTTCTGCAAACTATCGTTGTTCCGGTTCTGGCTTCGATCTTTATCTTTCTGACCAGACACCGCATAGGCAGAAAGGCTGGATGGGTGGCTGGTTTTAGCCTACTGTATACCACAGGCCTTTTGATTATAGCGAGTGCCCGAGCGTATCACGGCGAAGTAATTGTTGAGAAATACCCATTTGCAGGATCGAACATAACGTTTGATCTCCTTGGGGATGGTTTGAGTCTGCCGGTTGCATTGATCATTAACATTCTTTGCACGGCGCTGGCATTTTATTCGATCCATTATGTGGAGCATAGAATAGAGGCAATATACGGTGAGGTGGATGAACACACCTGGCTCAACCATTATACAAGATTTTTCTGGCTATTTCTGGGCTTTCCCTTAGCTTTTTTAGGCGTGTGTTTTGTTAAAAACCTTGTTGCCATGTATTTTTTCTTAGAAGTATTGCCGATTCCGTTATACTTCATCATGGCATTTTTTGGTTATATAGACCGTGTCCGCGTGGCCATGCTCTGTCTTCTGTGGGCGTTTTTTGGGGCCAGCTGCTTTTTAGCCGGAACGGTAATCATTTATTATCAGGTGGGCAACTTTAATATTTCTGATCTGCATACCCTGGCGGGGCATCCAGCGGCCTTTTGGGTTATTCTTTTGATACTTGTTGCCCTGTTGGCCAAGATGGCGGTCGTTCCTTTCCAGGTCTGGATGCCATGGGTTCACGCAGAACATCCCACCTGCATCGCCGGTCTGCTGGCGGTCTACGCAAATATCGCCGCCTATGTAATGGTGCGAGTAATCGTTTATCCGCTTTATGAGGATTTCAAAATCTTTTCGATGCCCCTTATGATAATGGCGCTTATAACCATGGTGTACGGTTCATTGCTTACTTTGGCTCAAACCGATGTCAAACGCTTTGCCGCCTGTTCTACCATCAGTCAGTTGGCTTATTCGCTACTGGGTATATCCGCTCTCACTATATTTAGCGTTGAAGGGGGGATGTTTTTCTTTTTGGGACATATCATCGGTAAAACTATTCTTTTTTCGACCGCCGGTATTTTGGTTTATTCAACCGGCATCAGAGATATGAGACAGATGGGTGGACTGGGACCGAAGATGCCCATAACCGCGACACTCTGGATCATGGGCGCGATGGCCCTTTCGGGCTTTCCGCCAATGAGCAGCTTTCCGGCGGAATGGATCATGTTTACCGGCATCTTTAAAAGCGGGATCCAGACAATACCCTCAGGTCTCATCATTGCCATTCTCGGAGCGGTTGCTATCATATTAACGGCTGCCTATACGTTCCGGTCTGTCAAAATCATATTTTTTGGCCCTTTGAATCTTTCTCTTGCAAATGGTGAGATCAAGGATCCACCACTTTCGATGTCTGTCCCGCTGCTTCTTGCAGGAAGTGTATCGATCATTCTGGGTGTTTATCCAAAACTTGTAATCAAACTTTTTCATCTGGTGGTGGGCGGATTGCCGATACCATAATAGATATCCATTCAAAGCAAGTGGAAGCTTCCCCAAAGACTCTTTCCGATTTCATCTTTGCCGGTATTTTTCTTTTTTGTTTACTTGTTGGATTATTTATTTTGAAATGATTTGGGCTTTTATTGACAACTATATGATGTTGTTCTATTGTAAGCAGTTTTGAAATTACCGATCCAGGCTCAAAATGGTCGATTTTCAAAATACAAAATCAAAGGAGATATCTTATGAACAATGAGCAGTTCCTTTTTACATCTGAATCGGTTACGGAAGGACATCCCGACAAGGTTGCCGATGCCATATCGGATTCGATTTTGGACGCAATTATATCCCAGGATAAAAAATGCCGGGTGGCCTGTGAAACCATGGTCACCACCGGCTTGGCTTTTATTGCCGGTGAAATAACCACCGACTGTTATGTCGATATACCCCAGGTCGTGCGGGATACTATTCGCGAAATCGGTTACCATTCGTCATTGATGGGGTTCGACTGGCAGACTTGCTCGGTAGTCACCAGCATTGATCAGCAATCGCAAGATATTGCCCAGGGTGTAAACGTCGGCGAAGGTCTATTCAAGGAACAGGGCGCCGGAGATCAGGGCCTCATGTTCGGCTATGCCACAAATGAAACACCCGAACTTATGCCCATGCCTATAATGTATGCCCATAATATCTGCAGGCGCCTGGCTACGGTTCGAAAAAATGGTGCCCTTGATTTTCTGCGACCTGACGGCAAATCTCAGATTACCGTCGAATACGAAAACGGATCACCGAAACGCGTGGATACTGTGGTTATCGCTGCACAGCATAAGCCCGATGTCAGCTACGATGACCTGCGAGAAGCCATCATAGAAGAAGTCATCAAAAAGGTCATTCCACTGGAAATGACTGATGGTGATACCACATATTTTATCAATGCTACCGGTAAATTTGTGGTTGGGGGCCCCATGGGAGACTGTGGTCTAACCGGACGTAAAATAATCGTTGATACATACGGCGGGCAGGGAAGCCATGGCGGTGGATGTTTTTCTGGCAAAGATCCATCCAAAGTGGACCGTAGTGCATCTTACATGGCTCGGCACATCGCTAAGAATGTGGTTGCCGCCGATCTTGCAAAAAAATGCGAAGTCCAAATAGCTTATGCCATCGGCGTTGCCCATCCTGTATCAGTGATGGTTGACTTGATGGGCACCGGTACAATACCCAAGCAGCGGGTAGAAAAAATAATCAGAGAGTTATTCGACCTGAGACCCGCTGCAATTATCGAATATTTGAATCTTTTGCGCCCTATTTTTCGCAAGACTTCAGCCTACGGACATTTCGGACTCAATGAACCTGAATTTACCTGGGAAAAGACAAATAAGGTCGATGAAATGCGAGAGTTGGCCGGACTATAGATAAGTCAGGGGACAGGTCAATTTTTTCAAATACAAAAGGAGATGAATCAAGAATGGATTATGATGTTAAGGATTTAAAAACTGCAAAAGATGGCGCCCTTCGCATTGAATGGGCAAATCAGAACATGCCGGTTCTCAACCGTATTCGAAAAAGGTTCAACAGAGAAAAACCGTTGCAAGGCGTTCGTATCGGTGCTTGCTTACATGTCACCACCGAGACAGCATCCCTGATGCAAACGTTAAAGGCCGGCGGCGCTAAAGTTTCCCTTTGCGCCTCCAATCCTCTGAGCACGCAGGATGATGTCGCCTCATCTTTAGTCAAACATGACATGATTCCCGTTTTTGCCATCAAAGGGGAAAACCACAAAACGTATTACACCCATATCAACTCAGTCTTAAATACAAAACCGCAATTTACCATGGATGACGGCGCCGATTTGGTTTCAACGATACATACCGAACGCTCAGAGCTTCTGCCTGAGTTGAAAGGGGGTACCGAGGAGACCACCACCGGGGTCATTCGACTCAGAAGTATGGCTGCCGACGGAATTCTTCAGTATCCCATCATTGCCGTCAACGACGCGCAAACAAAACATTATTTTGACAACCGTTACGGAACCGGGCAAAGCACCATCGACGGCATTATCCGCGCGACGAATCGGTTGATGGCCGGTGCCAAATTTGTAGTATCCGGCTACGGCTGGTGCGGGCGAGGGGTTGCCATGCGGGCACGTGGAATGGGATCAAATGTTATCGTGACCGAAGTCGATCCGCTGCCGGCACTGGAAGCAGTCATGGACGGTTTTACGGTTATGCCAATCAGAAAAGCAGCCAAAGTGGGCGATTTCTTTTGTTCCCTGACTGGCGATATCGGTGTTATCCGAAAAGAACACTTCTTGCTGATGAAAGACGGTGCCATTGTAGCCAATTCCGGTCATTTTAATGTGGAATTAGACCTTAAAGGATTAAAAAGCATATCAAAATCGAAACGGGTGATTAGACCCTTTGTAGAAGAGTATTTGCTTGAAAATGGACGCCGGATTAACGTCTTGGGTGAGGGGCGGCTGATAAATCTTGCGGCGGCCGAGGGGCATCCTTCCAGTGTGATGGATATGAGTTTTGCCAACCAGGCGCTCTGCATCGAGTTTATGGTCAAAAACAAAAAGGCGCTGTCAAAAACCGTCTATCCGGTGCCCGAAGAAATAGATAAACGAATTGCCAGAGAGAAACTGGCGGCCATGGGAATAATTATCGATAAACTTACGGCTGAACAGAAAAATTATTTGGCCTCGTGGAAGATGGGAACTTAAGGGACAGATGCATTCAAACCCGTCTGAAGCCTGACGGCTGTGCTGCAGGCTGGCTCAATATGCTCGCCTAGAAGCAGGGTTGGCCCCTTGAACCCGTTGTCCTGTCAGCCGGTTGAACCGATAAAACTGATAGCATTCCGTTTTGAACGGGCTAAACCGGCTTAACTGGCAAACCGGATAGCTTAAGAAAGCGCCTTGCCCTCAAATCCAATCCAGAATTTTGTGGTGGCCTCTAAAGTATCTACCAAGAAATCGTAATGACATTATTTCACCGGTGAATCGATCACAATAAGCACCCGGCATTCTTTCAGAAATAAAAGATGCTTGGAAGAACTTAGAAGTTTAGCGGCATCTGTATTGCTGATAATAATATCCGAATATCCAGATCCCGCTGTCCGGAGCCCTTTAACAAAGAGAGGGTTTCGCCCAACCCGATCGCTGTTTATTGTTGCATTAAAAGACGCCATATAGCCGCACGTTCCCCATTGCACTGCAAATTCACGGCTCACATAGGCGGTCCCAAAAATCTCCTGTCCATTTTCATCAAGAAGACGAGGAACCAGTGCAGGCCTTAAGGCGATACCTCTGGCATCTACCACCAAACCCGTATAAGCTTCAGGAACTGATGATTTGCCCGCTTGTTGAATGGACGGTTTGTTCTTTGGTCGAACAGGTTTTATGGATTCTATTTGCTGGATCTCTTGGGGAAGTACGAGTTGCGAAAAACCACCGTATAAATCTATCTGAACACGGACAACCACTGTGCCGTCAGCTCTGTGCTTTCTTAATTTTTCGATTTCCCGGGTTTCGAATACGATTTCGTGGATTTTGGCTAGGATGGAATAATCCTGGCCCGCAATATTGGCGACATTCCTGTGTGAATCAATCCGGATTCCTTTCAATATTTTAATAAGATGAAGTTTGGCATTTTTTTTTGCGTGATATAATGCTTTTACACTGGCATCGAGTGGTTTTGCTGAACCCGTTTCATCAGGTTTCCCAATCCCAACCGCCTGAATAATCCCCTGGGTCCAATTAATACTGCCGTTTGTTTGGTGTTCGACGACGGATGCCGGTTCCCCACAGTGGCCAGAAGACGATGCGACCATCAATGACATAAACGCCAAAGTGAAAATTATCCGCCTTCTCATTGCATCCCCATACTGGTGCTGCAAGTTATTCATGTCTTGCCAAGTATCTAATTGAACCTTAAAGTGGAGAATCTGATCAGAAATGTGAAATTCGGTCTGGGTTTTGATATTTACCTAATCTTGTTGACCTATTTGTTTTCTATATTGTAAATTCTATATAAGTCAATAGAAGTTAACAATAAATCATACAAAAGGAGGGTTTACGAATGGATTGGGGAATGAAAAATCGTTTGTCACGACTAATCCAAGCAGACGGACACTGCATGTTTCTGCCTATTGATCACGGGTATTTTCAGGGGCCTACCTCCAGGCTTGAAAAACCGGGTGAAACGATCTGTCCTCTGATCCCGTATGCTGACGGACTCTTTGTAACCCGGGGGGTACTCCGTTCGTGTGTCGATCCGAGCAACAGTCCACCGGTCATCTTGAGAGTGTCCGGCGGGACCAGTGTTATCGGAAAAGATTTGGCGCATGAGGCCCTGACCACATCGGTCCAGGAAGCAATTCGTCTCAATGCTGCCGCTGTTGGCATGTCAATTTTTATTGGCAGCGATTACGAGTATGATTCCCTGGTGAATCTGGGGAAATTGGTCGATGAATGCGAAAACAATGGCGTTCCCGTCATGGCTGTGACGGCCGTGGGCAAGGAATTAGAAAAACGAGACGCACGGTATCTGAGTCTGTGCTGCCGGATAGCTGCTGAATTCGGCGCAAAAGTAGTAAAAACATACTGGTGTGAGGATTTTGATAAAGTTACCAACGGATGTCCAGTGCCGATTGTAATGGCGGGAGGCCCTAAGTGTGAGACAGAATTGGAAGTTTTTGAATTTGTCCACGATGGCATGCAAAAAGGTGCGATTGGTATAAACCTTGGCAGAAACATATGGCAGCACCCCTATCCGGTGCCCATGATGAAGTCACTGCGGGCCGTCATCCATGAAAATGCATCGGTCAAAGAGGCGCAAAACATTTTCGAAGATGAAAAGAAAAACGATCAATCTCATGAAGAATCTTTTTAAAGAAGAGGTTTCAGAAAAATTTATTGCCAAATATGCTGCATCCCCTAAAGAGCTGGCGCTGCGTGTATATACATCCCGTCTGATCGGCAGCAATCGAAATTTGGTTCTGCATGGTGGCGGTAATACTTCCGTAAAGCTGAGGTTAAAAAATATTGTTGGTGAGGAGACAAATCTTCTGTTTGTAAAAGCTAGTGGATTGGATCTATCCACCATCGAGCCGGAAGGATTTGTCGGGCTGGAACTGAATCCCCTTCAAAAGTTAAGGGGTCTCGAATCTCTTTCGGACAAAGAAATGGAGAATCAGTTAAGTATCCATCGAATCAACAGCAAAAGTGCCCTTCCGTCTGTTGAGACCCTTCTGCACGCTTTTTTGCCCCACCAATATATCGACCACACCCATGCCGACAGTATCCTTATTTTGACCAATCTGGAACACGGTGAGGATCTGCTGAAAAAAGCCCTTGGGAAGAAAATCGCGGTGGTTCCCTACGCCAAGTCCGGCCTTCCCCTGGCAAAGACGGTCGTCGCTCAGTATGAAAGCCAGCCGGACATTGAAGCCATCATAGTCCTGTATCACGGGATATTCACCTTTGCCGATGACGCCAGAACTTCCTATGGAAACATGATCCGGTATGTTACTCGGGCAGAGTCATATATCGAAAAGAAAACAAAGAACAAAACGCTGATGGCACCTCGCAAAGATCTGGCGCTACCGTCGGATGCTGAGGGTCACCGCGTTCGATGTGCCCAGATAATTCGAGGGGCCTGCGCGCATCCGGAATCTGACGGCAGGCTAAAACGCCTTCAGGTTGTTGCGCGTAATTCTTCGGATTTGATCGCTGTTTCTGTATCCAAAAAAGCCCTGACTTTCTGCCGTTCCGGGGTGCTTACGCCCGACCATGTGATCCGCACCAAAAACGCCATGGTGTACATTGAATCTGTTCCGGAAAGTGAGGATGATCTGAAGAAAAAAATTACTACAGCGGTAAAAACTTATATTAAAGATTATCATCACTATTTTGAAACCCAAATCAAATTAAAAGAAGTTCAGCAAACGATTCTGGATCCCTATCCGTCGCTGTTTTTAGTTACCGGTTTGGGTCTTTTCGCCATTGGCGTTAGCCAGGATGAAGCTCAAATCGCAGCAGACATCGGTGAACATACCATTCGTGCCAAGCTCCGCGCAGATGCTATTGGCAAATATGTTTCCATCCCTGAATCGCACGTATTTGATATGGAATACTGGAGCCTGCAGCAACAAAAACTGACTGAGTCTTCATCCCTTCCCCTGATGGGCCAAGTGGCGGTGATCACCGGTGGTGGAGGAGCTATAGGGTGCGGCATTGCGGATCGCCTGTTGTCTGCCGGGGCAGCCGTGGCGATATCAGATATTGACCTGCCCCGGTTGCAGAAGGCACACGCCCTTCTCACCGAAAAATACGACAGCAATCGGGTGCAACTGCTCACTTTAGATGTTACGGATATCCAATCCGTAGAAAACGCATATACAGAAATATGCCGCAGATTTGGCGGTGTTGACATTGTCGTGCCCAACGCCGGCATTGCCCATGTTGCTAAAATTCAAGACTTGAATCCGGATGTATTCGATCGGGTTTTAGCCGTCAACTTGAAGGGAACTTTTACAATTATCAAAGCTGCCGTCCCTATTTTTAAAAGGCAAGGGACTGGAGGAAATATCGTCGTCATTAGCTCAAAAAACGTATTTGATCCCGGCGCAGCTTTCGGGGCATACAGCGCTTCCAAAGCAGCCGCCCATCAGATTGCCAAAATCGCAGCCATGGAACTAGCCGAAATTGGTGTGCGGGTCAATATGATCAACCCGGACGCCATTTTCGGCGATGACATCGTAAGCTCGAAATTGTGGGAACTTGTGGGTCCTGAACGCATGAAATCAAGGGGTCTCGATGCAGAGGGCTTAAAGGAGTATTATCGCCAAAGAAGCCTTTTAAAGGTGCCGGTGCTCGCCGAGCACGTTGGTAATGCCGTCGTCTTTTTTGCCAGTGAGCTAACCCCAACCACGGGTGCCACGCTTCCGGTGGATGGCGGGAATCCGGCTGCATTTCCAAGATAAAAGGAAAATAATATGCTGTTAAGACACGTAGGGCTGGTTTGCAGCTCTGAAAATAACAGTGACAAATTCTATCAAGGTCTTCTGGGTATGGAAAAGAAGGAATCCAAAATCCTGCCAAGAATGCTGAGCAAAAAAATTTTCGACATTGATGCCGAATATAAAATCATCAATTACGTGGGGGGCAGAGTTCACTTTGAAATCTTTCTGGGCAAGCTGGATCCTGCAACGATAACCAGAATTGGGCATATCTGCCTTGAAGTGGATAACATTTCAAAATTTCTTAAAAAATGCCACACCATGGACATTCATACCTTGCAAATCCCCAAAGGGGATGACTTCATCACATTTATAACCGATTTTGACGGCAACTTATTTGAAATAAAAGAAAGAATCAGTAACTCATGAATTGACCTCAAACCCTTCCGCCGCTCCACCTCAGCTTTGCCTTCAAAACATCAAAATAGTCCTGATCCGGTATGGTTATCATATTGATAGGATGCGGGCTTTTGGTAACCGAAATCGTATCCCTGTCATCAATCTCCAGCCCTTCCTGGCCGTCAAAGGTCAATATGATATCGGATGATCCTTTCTCCAGCTTGATGTTAACAGTTGATGAATCCGGTATTATCAGGGGGCGATTCGTGAGGGTAAAGGGGCAAATGGGCGTCATGATGATTGCCGGTACCGAAGGATGAATCACCGGGCCTCCGGCTGCCAGTGAATAAGCTGTCGATCCGGTTGGTGTTGCAACGATTAGTCCATCAGCCCTGTAAGTAGTGAGATAAAGGCTGTTAATATAGGTATCGATGGAAGCAAGCCTTGCCAGCGCTCCTCTGTTGATAACCACATCATTCAATACGGTCTCTGCCGCCCGATCTTTTTCGTTCCGAATCACCCGGACCAGCAGCCGCATTCTGGATTGGGTGATAAACGCATCGTTTAGTATCGTTTCGGCGACTGCCAACAGACGATCTTCAGCAGTTTCTGCCAGAAATCCGACATCACCAAACTTCACCCCCAGAATCGGAATATCGCGGTTACCGATCCAACGCACGGCGCTTAAAAAAGTTCCATCGCCACCGAGAACAAAAATACAGTTCAGATCAGCCGGCGCACTGGATGCCTCAGCTTCAGATTTCCCGCGATTGGGAGGCGAACTCTCTTTTCTTATTATCTCAACATCTTTTGACCCCAGCCATCTTTCAAGTTCATCGGCTTTCTTTCTGGCCTCTGAGTCGGCTTTTACTATGATTCCGATTTTTTTCACAAAAACTCCTTGGATTAATCCGGTTGTTATCCTAGGGTGATTCTCAATAATATTTTCCAACTAATTAAGGGGACGGCACAATTTTTTCAACCCTTTAACTAATTCCTACCAAACAGGGCCGCCTTATGCGACTACTTTTCGGAATGTTATTTTGAGATTTAATATAAACAAGCATTAATAAATACAAACATATAAAAGAATCAGCAAGACATTTTTGGAACGCATCGTTAAGGATCTTATTATATAAACCACTGATACTGTAAGGGTTAATTGACTTATTAACGATTTTTTAATATAATTACGGTTGCCTTGGATGGTATGCAGAAAAATAAATATATGCTGGCTCATTAAGTGATGAAAATACCGGAGGAACTCATGAAAAAACTATCGATGATTATCAGTGTGGTTTTTCTGTTGGCGCTTGTGGGTCCATCAGTAACTTATGCGGTTGGGTTGGAATTTGCGGTCGGTGGATGGAAGCAATCTCCCCAGGGAGATTTATCCTTTAATGAAATTGGCGATGTTGATATCCTCGATCTTGAAGACGACCTCAATTACGATGATGAGACCCGTATCTTCGGTCGGCTCAAGATTGACTTGCCGCTGCCGATTCCGAATATTTACCTGATGGCCACCCCGATGGAATTTGACGGTACCGGTCAAAAAAATGTGGACTTTAATTTCGGAGATATAACCTTTGCAGGCAGCGTGGATTTCTTATCAGAGTTGACCCTGGACCATCTCGATCTGGCACTGTATTACGGGCTGCCCTTTATTGAGACTGCCACCGCTGACATGCTCAATATTGAAGTGGGCATCAATGTCAGAATTTACGATTTTGAAGGAACGATCGAAGGAGAGGACATCTTCGGTGTAACCATAAAAGAATCAGAAAGCTACACCCTTCCGATTCCCATGATCTATCTGGCCGCACAGTTAAGACCCCTTGAAAGGCTGGCAATTGAAGGCGAAGGCAGGGGCGTCATTTTCGGAGACGATAAAATATACAGTCTGATCGGCAGGCTGAAGCTAAAAGTCTTCGGACCGCTGTTCATCGCCGGCGGTTATCGATGGGACAGAATTGATATCGATGAAAAGGATGTTGCGCTGGAAATGGATTTCAGCGGTCCGTTTGTCGAGGGCGGCTTTGCTTTCTAGCCTCGAGTGATACTCGGGAGTATTTTCCGATAGGGATAAACCGCCTTTTAGATAAAAAACCATTCAAGACCCTGTCTCCGAAAGACAGGGTCTTTTTTTTGCAATTTTTTTGTTTCCCCGATCTGATAATATCATAATTATCTGAAATTAAATGCTTATTTCCGTTATCATCCCATAGATAAAAAATTCTAATTATCCAAAAAAAATGCTTGACATATGATTGAACGTTAATATAGTTCAGACTATGAATGATTTTATCCAAAATGAGTCGCTTGAGATCTCGGCCTTCCAATTGCACCAATTTCAAGATTTGATGACCAAATTATTCCAGTGCTGTCAGGAACGCATGCAATACCAAAGCGAAAAATTTAATTTGCCGGATGCGGAGTTGAGATGTCTGCTGCTCTTTGGTAGTGAACGCTATCTGACACCCAAGGGCATTGCCCAAAAAATGAAGCTGGTCAAAAGCCGGATCACAAAAATTGTGGATGGATTAATCAAAAAAGAGTTCATCCAACGGATCAAAGATCCGGAAGATTCAAGAATTAGCTTGTTGAGTCTGACCCCCCTGGGCAAAAAAAAACTTCATGAAATCATTGAATTTCTTGATGAAATCCATCATAGCGTGTTAGAACAAATGGCACCGGAACAAAGAAAAACATTATTGATAAATCTTGATCTCCTCAAGGCATCGATGGAATCGGTAAAAGAGTTGATGGTTTAACGCCGGTTCCTGTAAACCACCGTCGGTCAGGACACCTACCTTTAAAATAGTCTCAAGACAGCCGGAGGTTGCAAAAAGAAAAAATGATAGACACCTAATTTTGGCATAAATAGTTCTCAAACAAAACTATTATAGGGTTTAAGGATTCTAAGTAATTATAATTATTGCTTTATATTTGTTAACATCAACAACAATTGGAGGATAATCATGCAAAACATCAAACAAAAACCGGAAGTTATGCAAAACATTGAAGAGCAACTCGCAGCGCTTCAATCCAGGATCGAAGTTTTGGACAAAAAAACGCCGGATGATAAATTATCGATGATCGTTTTCAGTGGTGATTTGGACAAAGCACTGGCATCTTTTATCATCGCCACCGGCGCTGTTGCCATGGGGCTGGAAGCGGTGATGTTTTTTACCTTCTGGGGAACCCCCCTGCTGAGGGCCAAAGGCAAAAAAGTCGGCGGTAAGGACACCATGGGCAAGATGTTCGGTACCATGCTGCCCAAAGGCACCAGCGATTTGAAGCTTTCCAAAATGAATATGGCCGGCATGGGTACGGCCATGATGAAATCGCTCATGAAAAAGAAAAATGTAGCATCCCTGGAGCAGATGCTGGAAATGGCCGAGCAATTGGGTATCAAGATTTATGTATGCGAGATGTCGATGGACCTTATGGGATTTAAACGGGAGGAAATGATCGACTACAAAGATCTGACTTATTGCGGGGTGGCTAAATTTTTGGAAGAAGCCAACAACAGTCGAATTCAACTTTTTATATAAACAAAAAGCGTGCAAATTAGCCAACTTTCAGCCGCGCCATTTTATTGTTTATAGTTGCGTCATAAAAATTAAAAGATTAGGAGATTATATCATGTCTGAAGATATTAAAGTTGATAAGGTTTTGGATTTAAAGGGATTACCCTGCCCCATGCCGGTGGTGAAAGTAAGTAAAGGAATCAAGGATGTCGAAGTCGGACAGGTGATTGAGGCCCATTCCACCGATCCGGGTTCATTAACGGATTTCCCGGCCTGGGCCAGGACCAGTGGCAATGAGATTTTGAAAACCGAACAGGACGGTGAAGTCATAAAATTCTACATCAAACGAAATGCATAACATAACACCTTCGTGGGGAATCCTCTATGACGCGATTCCCCATACAGCAGTAGAATGACGATAAGGAGGCTTCTGTGCAAACCGTGTACTATATTGTTTTGGTACCCATGGTCTATGTCGCCTTTGCGGTTTTCTTCTTGGGCACCGCGATAAGAATCGTCAAGATTCTCCGCGAACCTAAGAACCCCTCAACATTGCAAATCTTTCCCGAAAAACAGCCAAATTGGCTTTATGCGCTGTCGGATACATTTTTCTTTCCCACGGTCCGGAGACATAAACCTGTATTGTGGGTTTTTTTGATGACATTTCATGTTGCACTGCTGTTTCTGATCATCGGGCACGTGGAGCTCTTTCAAGAATTCAAGATTTTTCAGATAATTCCGCATGAGGTCTTTTTGGGAAAAGGATTTGTCGGCCTGATACTGGCTATCACTTTGCTTTTTTTCCTGTTCAGACGCTTTAAATCCCCCACCAAAGAATTATCGGTGCCCGAAGACTATTTCCTTTTAATATTGCTGTTTTTGATCGTCATTTTCGGCAGTCAGATGGACTGGGCCCGAAGGTGGTACGAATACGGTGAATTAACGGTGGAAGACTATCAAGTTTATCTGAACAGTCTGCTGTATCTTAAGCCCGAATTACCTTACAATGTAACGTTTACCGGTCATTCCTTTATGCTGGTGTTGCACGTTTTCTTTGCCAATCTATTTCTGATGTTTTTCCCGTTCAGCCAGCTGATGCATTCTTTTTTAGCCTTACCCATGAATAAACTGAGAAGAGGTTAACCATGGATAATAAAATGCGAGATGAACTGCTTAATCTCTTCCGGAGTAAAATAAACCGGGCGATGAGATATTACCTGGAAACATGCACCCGCTGCGGTGTCTGTACCGAGGCCTGCCATGTCTATAATTCCATGGGACAGACAAAGTATATTGCCGCTTACCGGCACGAAATCGTCCGTCGTTTATATAAAAAATATTTTAAAGCGCGCGGAAAAATATGGCCGGGCTTTGGAGAGGCCAAAGGGTTGAGCGATATGACCCTCGAGGAACTTTTCGATGCCGCCTATTCGTGCACCGGTTGCCGTCGCTGCATGGTCTTCTGCCCGTTCGGTATTGACACTCAGATGCTCATGTCAATCGCCAAACTTATGTTAATCGGCGCAAATGCGGAACCGGAAATATTGACCATGCTGGCAGATACTTCCATCGAGAAGGGAAAATCACTGGAGTTGTTTAAGGAAAGTTTCCTCACCGGTATAAAGAATCTAGAGTCTGAGGTCGTCGAAAAATGGAAAATAGAAGCGGGTGAAACCGCCATACCGGTTGATGTTGAAGACGCGGATCTTCTCTATGTTGCGCTGGCCGGTGCCCATTCGATCATACCGGCGGCCGTCGTGTTTAATGCCGCCCGGGAAAAATGGACCTTGAGTTTTTTTGAAGCGGTTAACTTTGGTGCGTTTGTCGGGGATCCAACCCGAACAAAGCTCATAATGGACCGCATCATCGCCGAGGCAAAACGCCTGAAAGTAAAAGAAGTCTGTATTTGCGAATGTGGCACAGCTTATCGGGTGATGAAACAACTTTCAGGTAAACAACCATTCAAGGTCTCTTCGATTACTGAAGTGCAGGCTGGCTATATTCGGGAAGGGCGAATTAAACTGGACAAGACCAAATTTACGGATACTATAACATATCACGATCCCTGCCAAATAGCTCGAAACGGTGGTGTGATCGACGAGCCGCGTTACATCCTGGACAATTTAACCGATAATTTTAGAGACTTAACGCCAGAACCGAAATATAACTGGTGCTGTGGTGGCGGTGGCGGTCTGGTTGCCCTAGGTGACGAAACGTTGGATTTCCGGATGAAATCAGCGCGGGTAAAAGTGGATCAGGTCAAGGCCACAGAAGCAAAAATTCTGGCAACCGCCTGTGAGAACTGCCACACGCAATTGAGCAACCTGAACGACCACTATAAAATGGACGTCGCTGTCAGGTTCCTGTCGTCCATGGTGGCCGATGCGCTGCTACCGCAATAATTATCAAAAATATGTTCCGATTGCCCTCACGGCTGAGAGGTCGTCGTTAACTTTTTTGCAGCATCCTTCAGAAGGCGCTGTTTGATTTTGTAAAGAAGAGGGCTGAGGCTAACATGATAAGTGTGGGGATTGTGAAACCTTTTGTAGGCATCGTCTAACTCTTCAAGATTTTTGAAGGTGTTTTTTCGTATCTTCTCAACATCTGGGCATTCATAGACAAGCTTTCCCTTTTCAAAGATAGGCACCATGAGCTCTCGTATTTTAAAGTGTCGGCGGTAAGTCTTATACACATGGGGAAAGATGGGGTGGTGCGCCCGAAATGAACGATTCCTGGGAATCACCTCTTCCTCAAGAAAAAGCACGTCACCTCTCATATGTCCCCTATTGTCATACATTCTCACAGCCTTTTTAACCCCCGGATTGGTTATTTTTTCAGGGTTGTCTGACCTTTTTATCTTGGGCGTCATCCGTTTGTCGTTTTCATCCAGAGCCGTCAGCTTATAGACGCCTCCGAGGGCAGGGCATGAGAAGGAGGTCACCAGCCGCGTGCCGACTCCCCATATATCTATCTGCGCTCCCTGCCGCTTGAGACTTTGCACAAGCCATTCATCAAGATCACTGGATGCGACAATGGCGGTATCCGGAAATCCTCCCTCATCCAGCATGCGTCTTGCCTGCTTGCTCAGGTATGCAAGATCACCGCTGTCCAAGCGAATGCCCTGGAGTCCATGACCTTTTTTTCGCATCTCATGCCCCACTTGAATGGCATTCGACACCCCACTTTGCAGTGTATCATAGGTATCTACTAGCAGGAGACAGGCATCCGGGTAAACCCGGGCGTAGGCACGGAATGCTTCCAACTCTTTGGTGAAGCTCTCTACCCATGAGTGGGCATGGGTTCCCCGCACCGGTATTCCGTAAAGGCGTCCTGCCAGAACATTAGAAGTCCCATCCACACCCCCAATATAGGCAGCACGGGATGCCATCAAAGCCCCGTCGGGACCGTGAGCTCTCCGTAGACCGAAATCGACCACAATATCCCCTTGAGCCGCCCAGACCACCCGGGCAGCCTTGGTAGCAATGAGAGTCTGGAAATTCATAATATTAAGAAGCGCGGTTTCGATCAGTTGGGCCTCGGGCAATGGAGCCGTCACCCGGATCAATGGTTCATGGGGAAAGACTAAAGTTCCTTCTGGAATGGCTCGCATGTCCCCGCTAAATTTAAAATTCTCAAGGTATGTCAAGGCATCCTTGGGAAAAATGCTTAACCCTTTGAGATAGGAAAGGTCTTCTTTATTGAAGCGCAGTGTTTTTAGATATTCGATCACATCCGCCAGGCCGGCCGATATGCAGTAACCCCCATTATCGGGGATACTCCTGAAAAAATAGTCGAAATTCGCCCATTGGTGTGTCTTTCCTTCCTTGACATATCCGCCCACCATTGTGAGCTGATATAAATCGGTCAACAACGCCCAATTTGACCACATCTGCAAAACCTCCTGGGATTCACCGACTGGAAATATCCCTTTATCTATCTGGATCTCGGTGCTTCAGTTTCTTCTTTTTTAAATTGCCTTATCACAAAATTTCGCCCAAAAACACCTCAGGAATTGGACGTTTTCAGAGGTTTATTCCAGGCCAATGCGCGATTGGGCCAGTAGAGCGGACGACTTGCATCCCTGCATCAGCGAATCTCTGAAAAGCTTCATCGGCGTGCGTTGTGTAATCAATAATTCCCGGAATAACAACCGGTGAGGAGCAATCTTCGAGAAGATAAACTTTTTCTGTGAGTTGTTTATCAGAAGCATTTATTTCGTTTAAAAGGTCATCAACTGTCCAGGCAACACAATGGCTCTTGGCCTGCCCGGCAATAATAACGGCATCAAAGTTCAAGAGCTTTTGAATGAATTTGAAGTTTTTTTCGGCGATTTTTTCTCCTTGTGGCCCTTCCAAAACCTCGGGACTGAGAACCGAGTAATTTTCAGTAAAGGGATTACTTCCTTTAACCTGAAAATCGGGTGTACTATACCGAGCAACACTGTGAAAAAAAATCGCTTCCTCAACGGCTGAAACAAGCGCGTGACCTATCCCGCCAAGCATGGCATGATAGGGCCATATCGTGAGGTCATACTTGCCGCCGTCCTTTAATTTTTGGGTATAGTGGCGCAAATATTCCAGCGCATAAGCATCAGTGATTTGAAGACTTGAAGCCAGTTCAGGGTTGAATCTCCATACACCTTGCTCGATATCTTCAGGAGTAATAAGCGTAAAAGGTGCCGGATGCTCTTCTTCTTCGTTTACCAGAAAAATACTATGGAAAATCTGAACGGCCTGATGCGTATCCATTGTCGGACATATCTCGGTCACAACATTAAGGTTGCGGTAAATAAATTCACAAAGCCTCCGATTGTCATCGACGGCGCCTGTTCCCGAAGACCCCCCTACATATAGTTCAAATTCCGGAACACAAAAGGTATTTTGTATATCAACCAATAGCAGAGAAATGCGAAATTTATCTTTATAGGCAGGCTGTATTTTGTATTGCTTTGCCCATCTTTCAGCATCTTCCGCACGGCGCTGATATGGAACTTTCCACACGTCACCTATCTTTTCTGGATCAAAATGAGTCGGTATTGGTAGTTCAGTACGTGGCATGGATTCCCCTTTCCGTCCAAAGAGCTAAAAATATGCAGTATGAGATTGCCTCTAAGTAACTAAAATATTGCAAAAGATGGATTATGTGTCAATTATGAAAACAATATTTGATATTGAGAGACAAACGCCTTTTATTATATTTAAGCTTGAACTTAAAGTGAAGCGAACCGGCAAGCGACCAAACATAAGATACAGTCGCAGAGCAAAGGGGTCAAGTCTGCTTATGGCTTTTTAACACTGTGATATGCAGCTTACCAATTTTTCCTTTCAGGTTTCGATCCTTTTTCATCCGTCGCTTTGTGCCTTCGATAATGCTGCTTACCGAGCTATATTTTTCCATTTCAAACCGCTCGCCAACCGCTATCAGACTGTCACGCCGTAACTTTCGCATCAAATAGATGGCTGCATTTCTGGGCTCGTTGAACACTCCTCTTTTTGATTTATACAAATCATCCCGTTTGATAGCATAAAAATCACACACAGTTTTTATGATCAATTCCGGCGCAGGGGCAAGCTCTTTGGCTTGCGGAACCTCATCATCGTTTTTCAAGTTATAATACCTTCCTTTCACCCAATCGGTGAAAGCCTTGGGGCCCAATACCACAGGCCACTTTTTACCTTCAATTGCAGCGGCTATGTCCTTATCCTCTTCAATGGAAACAAAGTGACGGTATCGTTTTATCCACTCATTTCTGTTTTTTGTCAGAAAAGATAAAATGAACTCCTTGTGAAGCCAACTCCACTTCTTGGCAACCGAAAGATAGCCTTTGTGACTGGTCCAAATATAATCATCCGGAACTTTGGCAAGGCCGGCTTTCACTGGATTCCGGTGTATGTAGCGGACAAGCTGTAATAGATAGCTATCAGCGCTGACAAGAATTGACTTGTATCTGCCCCGAAAAAGCTGACCGTCACAGTCATGCCGCCTATTGAATCGTTGCGTATAGACACCGTTAACATGACGCATGCTCCTTGCAATATTCGCATCCGGGGTCTGTAAAAGAATATGATAATGGTTTGGCATCAAACAATAGGCCGAAATTCGGATATTCCACATCTCAGAGGTTTCCTCAAGAAGCTGAACAAACATCTTATAGTCCTGCCTGTCGTAAAATATCTTTTCAGATCGCCTACCCCGGTTCATTACATGGTACCATGCTTTAGGATATTCTATTCTCAATGGACGTGACATGATGCAATATGTAGCGGCTCACCACTATAAAGTCAATAGCAGACTTGACCCCTTTTTCCTTTTTTTTAAACACTTTCTGGTCCAGGGTGCGCGTAAATGCCTCATAAATAATTTACAGGCCCCGATATTCCTCCATTATAAAATCAGTCAATAAAAGGGATGAAGATAGCGGTTAAAACTAAGCGAATGCGTTGGGAAGGTTTGAGGACGGTTAAGGGCGTGCATATTAACTGGTCCCTTTTTGCTGTTGCCGTGCTCTATTTTTCATGTAACGGTTGAAGCGGTGAACGTGGTTTTGCGCCAATAAGCAGGCCTCGTCCACATGTCCTTGTTCCACTGCGTTTACAATATCGCAAAGGTCTTGGTAATTTTCGTTCAATTCACGTTCCTCCATGGATAGATACCTATCGTAATAGCGATGGATATTCTCATGAACCGAATACATAAGGAATTGATAAATGGGATTACCGGTTATTTTTGCAAGGGTCAGGTGAATCTGTTTGTCAATATCAATAAAGGTGTCCCTGTGAGAGCTCCCCATCTCAATGCATGCGCGCGCTTCTTCCAAGAGTTCTTTCAACACCTGAATATCAGTTTTTTTGGCCCTTTCAGCCGCCTGAGCCGTTATAATCCCCTCGATTCCTTCCCGGAATTCAGCGAGATGGTTTAACGAAACTTTCTGAGTCCGAATCAAAAGAGCCAAACTCTCGCTAATCTTCTCAGTATTCAAAGCCTTGACTACGGATCCACCGCCAACACCCAGCTTGATTTCAATCAGACCTTTTTGCTCGAGAACACGCAGCGCTTCTCGCAAGGTACCCCGGCTGATATTAAACATCTCCTTGAGCTCCCTTTCAGAAGGGAGGATGTCTCCGGTTTCGAGCTTTCCCTCTAGGATGGCCTCTTGAATCTGGTTAACAACATCCTGAAAAACTCTGTTTTGAGAGGCTGTGCGAAACATAAAATTCACCTGCTGATTTGAATGGTTTTAGCCATTGTCATCTGTCCGGCATTCAGTTTGAAATCCAACATCCACGCATTGCATTTTGGACTGCTTTTCAATACCGCAATACGCGCTGGTAGATTTCTCAACCTGTAATACAAGTATATTATTTATATAATGGTTTAACCATTAATTAATATCCATAAAATGTCAAGATAAAGTTTGACCTTAAGAACCGCTAACTATTACCTTAATTGTGCAAAAGTCGAGGATGCCCCAGATCCAAGGCGTCCAGGGGTGGGTTTCGACTGAGCTCAGCCGAAGTCAAGTCGTAGTAAACTACTGCGAACCCTTGGCAACGAAGACACCGCAGGAGTCAAGCCGAAGGCTATGGGGTATCATCGGTTTTCCCGAAGGGTAAACAAAATGAAGAAATGAATAAGACAACTATCATTCTGCTATCTTTGTTTTACAGTGAGGTGTTTAAATATTTCGGATATCTCGTGATACTAAATGGTTATAATTCACTCTTCATTTTGTTTATGCACAATTGAGGTATTAGCCACCATAAGATCTTATATGGTTCAGCTGGTTGGTTCCTGATGGAAGACTGCGCTGAGAGGCTTGAATAGAATTTTAGGCCGATAAGATTTAAATTGACAATATGATAAATGTCTGTTTAAATGGTTTAACCATTTGAACATATAACGTTTACACTTCAATACATCATAATTGAACGACGAATCTACATGATTGGACACCGAATTACCAAACATCCAATCCTCGAAGTACCAAAGAAAAAAAAGGTGACTTTTAAGTGGAATGGCAAATCGCTGTTTGGCTATGAAGGCGAAATGATTTCTGCTGCTTTGATCGCCAATGGCATCCAAATTTTCGGTCACCATCCTAAGGACAACAGCCCCCAGGGCATATTCTGCGCCAATGGGCAGTGCTCCCAGTGTCTGGTTACAGCCCACGGACTCCCCGTCAAATCTTGTATGACACCCCTTCGGGATGGAATGAATGTTCAAAGCGTTGAAGGACTTCCTAGCTTGCCGCACGCCGATAAACCCGTTCCGATTTCAACGATTCCTACTAAAGATATCGATGTCATGATTTTAGGTGGAGGGCCTGCAGGCCTGTCCGCGGCTATCGAACTCGGCAAACTGGGAATTAAAACAATCCTGGTAGATGATAAAGACCGGTTGGGAGGAAAACTGGTTCTTCAGACTCACAAATTTTTCGGCTCGATAGAGGATTCTTATGCAGGCACTCGCGGATTTGAGATTGCAAACATCCTTGAAGAGGAATTGCGGAAACTCGAATCGATTGATATCTGGCTTAACAGCACAGCAGTGGGCGTGTTTTCGGATGGCATAGTGGGTGTTGTAAAAGAAAACAGTTATAGACTGATTCGACCCCGCAAACTTTTGGTTGCAACAGGAGCAAGGGAAAAGATGCTTTCTTTCCCCGGTAATACCCTGCCTGGGGTATACGGTGCAGGTGCTTTCCAGACCCTTGTAAACCGAGATCTGGTTAAATCTTGTGAACGGGTAATTATCGTTGGGGGGGGTAACGTCGGGCTTATTAGTGGCTACCATGCCATTCAAGCAGGTATTGAGGTAGCTGCCCTGATTGAAGCCCTGCCAGAGATCAGCGGGTATAAGGTTCATGCTGACAAACTCATACGACTGGGAGTCCCTATATACACAAGCCATACCATTTTGGCTGCTCACGGAACGGAGAAGGTGAAATCAGCCACTATTGCCAAACTGGACAAAGATTGGAAACCCATACCGGGAACTGAAAAATCCTACCCGGTGGATACGGTCTTAATCGCGGTAGGCCTCGCTGAAGTAAACGAATTTTATCTGAAAGCAAAAGAGTGGGGAATGGATGTATTCGCAGCCGGTGATGCTCAGGAAATCGCTGAGGCTTCTGCTGCTATGTTCACAGGAAAAATTGAGAGCTTCAAGATTGCTAGGGCGCTTGGAATGGCCATAGGCGAAATTCCTGCCGAGTGGAATGAGAAGGCCACAATTTTGAAATCCAAACCCGGTACTTCACGAGACATAACGAAACCGTATGCTGAGGATGGTGTGTTCCCAGTTTTTCATTGCTACCAGGAAGTACCATGCAATCCCTGCACTTCGGCCTGCCCCATCGGGGCCATCCATACCGAAGATGATACGATCACTGGTCTCCCCTATCAGGACGATCAAAAAGAATGCACCGGATGCCTAAATTGCGTTGCTATCTGCCCAGGGCTTGCCATTACACTTGTAGATTATAGAAAGGATAAAGAGTTTCCTACCGTGACCTTACCCTATGAGGTTCGGCGTGAAAAGGTTGCAGAAGGCCAACGTGTGGCAATTACCGATAAAGATGGGGCCATACTAGGCCGTTTTATGGTTGAAAAAATAAGATCCAGAAAGAAATACCCGGGAACAATTTTGGTTCAGGTTAAGATGGAAAAAAAATTAGCCAAGCGGGCTGCCGGCATCTGGTACCAAGAGAAACAGATTGAACCCTCCACCATATATGAAAAAGAACCTCTTCCCAACGAAGCAATCGTATGCCGTTGCGAGAGGGTGAATGCGGGTGAGATCCGCAAAGCCATCCGTGACGGCATCCGCGACATGAACCAGCTAAAGGCATTGAATAGGGCCGGTATGGGTGCTTGCGGCTCAAAAACCTGTCGGCCGATGATATGGCGGATATTTCAAGAGGAGGGAATTGATCTCGGGGATGTGACAGACAGGATCGATCGGCCTCTTTTTGTTGAGGTTCCTATCGGATACCTAGCCGGCATCGATGGAGGTGATATCAATGCGTAATTATGATGTCATCATCGCAGGGGCCGGTTCCATCGGAGTTCCAACAGCCTGGGCACTCGGCCAAAAAAAGCTAAAAATCCTAGTTGTAGACAAAAGACCTTCTCCCGGCCAGGGTGAGAATAAGCACGCCATTGGGGGTATCCGGGCAACCCATTCTGATTCGGCCAAGATAATCGTCTGTCTCAGATCCCTTGAAATCTTCGCTACTTGGGAGGAAAAGTTCGGGGATGATATTGAGTGGTTAAAAGGTGGGTATACATTTCCGGTTTATCGTCAAACGGAAGAAAAGCTGCTCAAGTCTTTTTTACCAATGCAGAAAAAATATGGACTAAATATCGACTTTGTAAGTCCTAAAAAGATACAAGAAGTGGTTCAGGGAATAAATCCAGAGGGCCTGATCGGGGGCACCTTTTCTCCGGATGACGGGTCCGCATCTCCCCTCCTCGCCATCAATGCGTTCTACCGGCAGGCTAAAAAAAACGGCGTTGAGTTCAAATTCAAGACAGAGGTTACAAAAATCATCCAAACAGGTGGAGCAGTATCCGGTGTAATGACGCCTGTCGATACTTACTCGGCACCTGTGGTGATCGATGCAGCCGGTGCCGGCTCTGGGGAACTTTCCCGCTCGATCGGTTGCAGTATTGCAGTGACCCCGGAATCCCATGAAGCTGCAATAACTGAACCGGTGCAGCGGTTTTGCTCGACCATGGTGGTGGATCTTCGACCGGGACCGGGTTCCAAGAACTATTATTTCTATCAAAACAAGCATGGACAAGTAATATTCTGTATCACACCTCACCCCCCAATCATCGGCAATGACTACCGCGAAACCTCTGTCTTCCTCCCTCAGGTCTGCGCCAGAATGGCCCGTATTTTACCCCGCCTTAAAAACCTTCGCGTGCGGCGAGTATGGAGAGGGTTGTACCCCATGACAAGCGATGGCTATCCACTAGTCGGTTGGAACCGGGATGTTAAAGGTTTGCTGCATGTGGCCGGTATGTGCGGGCAGGGTTTCATGTTGGGTCCGGGAATGGGCGAGGTCGTTGCGCGAATGGTCACCGATACCTGCACCAAGCAGGACAAGATGGTCATTGACAAATTTTCGCTTTATAGGGATCTGAGCTGCGTAATGGAAGCCCTCAAATAGACCTATCCAACCCTAAAACGGTTCCCAATACTAGCTTCTAAGACCGTCTCGACAGGCAGTCTATTCCCAATCCTTCGCCATATTGTCCAGCTCTTTGATGATTTCAGGGGACAGCGCAGCCGGTTTGTGGTCCATGGCTTCCAGGGTCTTTTCCCGGAGACGCTCCTCGAACCTTTTAGCCCCCTGTTGCTGCCACACGTCATAAATCGTGCGATCAAATAATTTTGAATACCACACATCACGGAAATGCTTCATGGTGTGATCCTCGTCCAGATAGTGGCCGCCGGGCCCAACGCGATCAATCAATTCAAGCGCCAGGGTTTCTTCATTTACGGGAATACCGCGCATGTATTGCTTGACCATCTCGAGCACCTCGTTGACGAGCACCATGAACGCAGGTGAAACGAGAGATCCATGGTCGATCCAGCTGCCGGCATCATGAATAAGATTGGCGCCGACAAGGGCTGAGCTCAAGCAAGAAAATGCCACCTCAGCGGCGGCCTGAGGATCCGGAAACTTTGCATCGGTGCAACCGGCAGTACCGAAGAAGGGCAGCTTGTAATACTGGGCCATTTGGGATACGGCAGCCACCATCAGGCTCATTTCCGGTGCGCCGTATGAGAATATTGTCGTCTTCATGTCCATGATAGTTGTAAAAGCGCCATAGATAAAAGGAGCTCCCGGCCGGATCAGTTGGGCAAGCACCAGTCCACTGAGCGATTCTGCGCTTCCCTGGACAATCGTACCCGCAAATGTCGCCGGAGAGGTGCCTCCTGCCTGGGGAGCCGGAAAATTAATTACCGGAATCCCCGTTTCGGCACAAAAGATAATCTTTTCAACCGCCGGTCCGAAATACGACAATGGTGAAATTGGCTCTGAATAGTGAACCAGCGTAGGGGTCTGTTTAAAATTCTCCTCTCCCCCACCGATGAGAAGGGCCATCTCATAAATATCCCGTGCGCTGTTGACATCTTTACAACAAAACACAAAAGGCTTTTCACAGTATGTCAAAACTTGCCGGGCGATCACGCGATCGGCGATATCTGCCGGTGCATCGGCAGCCATCCCGATGGTCATCACCCAGGTAAAATTCGGCGAGACATCAGCAATCGTTGCAGTCACCCGGCAATCGTCTCCGGTGAAAGGACGCCGCTCTTCGGTAACCGGATCAAGGTAGTCGATGCAATCCAAGCTGGGTCCAAACCAGGATTTGTCTCCCTCAAGAACAACCGAACGCGTGCCATCACGATTGCCCAGGACGATCCGCTTGGGGGCTTGACGGATTGAATCTTCGACCAGCCAGGCCGGAATACGGACCCGGTCACCGTCCACCCGCGCACCGGCACCGTGCAGCACCTCTAAGGCCTTGGGGTGGTGAAACCGGACACCTGTTCTTTCGAGCACCTCCAGGCTAGCCATGTGAATTTGTTCGATCTGGCGCTCATCGATCACCTTCACCTTGGGTTTAAAGTTCAAGTCAAGATGGTTCATTTGAACAGCCTCCTTTCAACCCTATCCCTGGTGCCGAATTCATGTTTCAGCAGTAACGCCGTTCATTGAAGCTTCCCGCATAACGGGCGGGGTTCAAGGAAGCTATCTGAAATAGATAGTTTCCTTTCCGGGAAGCCCCCCCCTAAGGGCGGGGAGCCTCATAAATTCAAAAACGTTTTAATGACCGCTCAAAAATATTTGGGCAACATCCCGTTGGTATATTGTGCGGAATAAAACCACTGACAGTAACGCTCAAACTTACATTTAATTGACATGACAAATTCTTCAATAAGCATTTATCCCTTTTCAGATTTCCCCTTTTGCTTTGACGGGATTTATGACGCTGCAGGGAACCATCGCCGAGCATTTGCCGCACACATCGGTAAGTTCAAGATCCGCGTAATAGTTGTCATTTATAAGCAGCTGACGATAGCACGCATGGCGATCGAATCGATCGGCATACAGCGCCTCGTACTCACATCGTGTAACGCATTTGAGGCAGTCAAAACCGGCCTTATGGAGACAGCGTTCATTTTCAGAGCGTGCGGAAGGCTCCAACATCAAATCCGTTACGAAACTTCCAACGCGACCGGAGCAGCCTTTTTCAGTGATAATTAAATTGTGGCTGCCAAAGCGACCGATACCGGCTGCATAGGCCACATGCCGGTGAGACCAGTCGCTCATGAGGCTTTGTTCATCGAAATTGTGGGTGGGCGGAATCAGCGCCATCCGGTATCCCTGGGATTCCAGCTCGCTTTTAAGATGCTCATTGATTCTAGAAATAAGTCGGTTTGTTTCGACATAGGCAACTGCCCAGCTTCGAGCGGCATAGTGTTTCATTTTAAAGTTTTCTTTGTGAAGGTTTTTTGCAAAAGGAATAAAGTAGGCCACCACACTGTTGGCTTCCGGCAGTAATTCCGAGGGGGCGGCATGAGTGGCTCGGATGATGGATTTAAACTGAGCAAACATGGGATCTTCGGCAGATACAAAACCGACAATGGGTTCACGCCAGCGCGTCTCAACTCTATGCAACTTTGGGTAAGAAAAGATAAAATCCTTGATCATTTTTTCAATGTCGGCATTGTCCATTAAAAACCTCTATCAAAATTGAAAGCCTGATTTTTTCAGAAATTGTGACAATTGTTTTGCCCTCTGATCTATTAACGGTACTTTTCGGTAAATTTTTTGAATTTGCGCCCCAGTTCTTCAGATTGCGCCTCTGTCTCTTCCAGCTTCATCAGTTTGCAATCATAATCCAGCATCTCTTTCATAATGGCAACCGACTTTTCAGTATAGTGGACGGTTCCATCCTGATCGATGCGATCAATTCCATCATACCGCTGCCCTTCTTCATTAATACGAATGGCCGCATCAAGTGCCAATCCTTTGGGGAGAATGACTTTTCCTCCGTTTCGGTCAACCCGCACAGGATACCCTCCGGGTAAACCCGAAGGCCCGGGAGCGTGCATAAACTCACCGGTATCATCTGCCACAGCCAAAACAGTGCCCGTAGCCGAAGAAGCCGTTAGGATTTGTCCGTCACGGCCGCCGGCACGGCGGAAGCGATTCGGAATGTCTGCAAACACTTCTTCCACGTTTACTTCCCCGGTGATGTCTTCACCGTCTACGATAGCTTTCAAGAAATACGGCGCCCCGCCTGCCGTGCCGAATCTTGGCAAATAATGACTCACATAATGCTGGGCAAAAAAGAAAATTGTTATTTCCTTCATCGGTTTTGCCAGACGGTATGCAATCGAACTTCGAATCGCAGGAACCGGATTGGCCACGTTACCGATTCCAATGGCAGGTGCCAAACCCACCTTATCAAGAACGGGGTGTGTCGCATCCGGAAAGGCCGAATTGATTACTTTGACATCAAGCCCTGTTTGTTTAACCGCCTGCATAAGCTTATAAACCAACGTCAGGTGCATGGGCAGCCAGGGACCAAAACGAGCCATGTCCAACTTCTCAAAAACCTCTTTGGGTAAGGTATTGATGACCCACCAGGACTGAAGCGACACGGCACTATATATTACCTCCGGTTTATATTGAGAGATAATCTCAGCGGTTTGATCAACATTGTAAAGATCGACTTTTACAAACTCCAACTCCGGATAGTAGCCCAACTGAGCAGCCCCAAAAGCCGCAATATTTGTCTTGCGGTAGGCCCAATCTTCGTTTGTGTCGGCAGTAATAATGCGCCGAGACCCTGGCGCTCGAACCAGCATTTCAAGCACATGCCCACCCAGGTCACCGATTCCGATCATCATAATAGTCGATCTTGCCATTTCTTTCTCCTTTCTACCTTCTCCAGAATCTGGCGCCATGTCCCATGGATAACTTACAAAATTCAACAGACGGTTTGAAAGGTTTTTACAAGCGTTATTCGAGTCCCACTTTCAGTAGGATCCCCAAAAATAGTCGCCGGGGCGAGCAGAAAGCTTTCAAAACGCCCAAAAAGTTTATTAAAATTATTCCCGGGACACAGCGCCTGGTTATTGGCGTCGCATAATCTTTATCGCTCTACACTAAAACATTACCGTGTCCAGCAGTTTTTCAATGTTCTGGGGATCTGCAATTCGTTCGTATCGGGCCGCCTTTTCCTCATGCGCCTTTATAAGGTCCGGCGATGTAAGGCGATCTCTGAGATCGCATAGCTTAGATGCTCCCCACAGTATCCAGTGCAGGGAAATTAACGGTTCTCTGACTTTGACTTTTCTCATGAGATGATCCGCGCTTATCCCGCTCGCACGGGCATAGCTATTCACGAAGTGTTCACGAGCTTCTGAATTCAGGATCTTTCGGGAACACCACATCTCAACGGGTTCTGATAAGAAACAGCAAATATCATAGCTACAGTCATCCACACGGGGTTTTTCCCAGTCAATCAATTTTAGTCCCTCAGCTGTTTTAATAAAGTTATCACAACACACATCCGTATGGTTTAAACTTGCCGCATGATACAGATGCTGGTAATTATCTATCGCGGTTTCGTGTTTAGCCAATAATTTTCCTGCCAGGTTGATGACTTTCTTTGTGGGTGTCGCCTTGGATTCGTAGTAAATCAGATCCTTACGGACCAACTCAAATGTATCTGCCAACGGATCCTTCCAGATAACAAACTGCATTCCTTCCGTGTTCAAGGCGTGCAACCTTACCATCACCTCGACAACCTCCGAAAGATTTTCTTTTTCTAACGTCAAATAAGGGCCTTCGAGATACTCTTCGATGAGTATTCCATAAGCAAAATGTCGCCGGCTGTTGTCAAAATAGTAGGCCTTGGGCGCAATACAATGATTATCCAGAAATTTCAAGATACTGAATTCATATTCAATCTGATTTTTAAAGCCACTTTGTTGCTCAATATTGATCCGAAAAATAAATTCCTTTTGATTTACCCTGATATGAAAATTCAGATTGTAGGAACCTGGCATCCGGTCCAGGATTTCGATTGAATCGGTATTTTGAACACTCAACAGAGCGGGCGGTAATTTTCTGAGATATTTTTTGATTTTATTGCTTTCGCTAAACATGCTTTGCCTGGAGTAAAGACGCGGGTTATGTTTTGTTAAAATCGGATTATTAAAGTGAAGAGCACATGAAAGTTCAGTGTCAGGCATACATCGCTCGTTCTACGCACATTGGAGTCGTTGTTAAATAAAAATGTTATAAATATTCAGCTCTATAGGTCATTTGCACCGATTGATGAATATGTCTGGAATCCCATTAATTTCTGCGACTGCTCAATAGCTTGGAAACAGAGGTGGCGGAGCGGTTCGCAACTCTTCAGGCTCAAGTCCCATAACTGAATAGGCGCCCACTGCTTTATAATTTTCATGATATTGGATCATCTTATCACGATCCAGCGCCACACCCAATCCGGAATCCTCCGGTACGCGTAAAAATGCCCCTTCAAACGGCAGCTTGCCGCCTTTGAGGTAGTCATCGTCATACCAATCATACATGCACTGGTTGGCCATTATAAAGTTGGGGGTAGAAGCAATAATGTGCAGAATCGCTGCCTGGGCCACACCAAGTTCAGCAAAGGAATGCATGATCACGGGCATCCCCGCCGACTCGGCCACAGCAGCCGCCTTTTTGGTGGCCAAAATTCCCCATGTCATCCGGGGCTCGACACTGATGATGTCCGCCGCCCCCTTTTTGATCACGTTTAATGTATCATAAAGCGTCCAAGAACTTTCGTGGGCCAAGACTTGGCAGGGGATTGAATTTCGTACATACGCCATCCCATCCAGATTCGAGGGCAGCACCGGTTGTTCGGCAATATCGATTCTATAGTGTTCCATCTCCGTTAAAAACTTAACGGCAAATCCCGGAGATAGGGTCCCGTTGAAGTCCACCCACAGTTTGGGTTTCTCCCCGATGGCATCCCGGATGGCTTCAATGGCCTCTCGCAGGTGTTTAATGCCGGTATATTTACAATAAATCGTGCGATATCCTTTAACTACGGATTCTTTGGCTTCAGCAGCCATTATATCCGGATCGTCGTGATGAATATATTTGAAGCCTTCTGATCTGTCGCGAATCTTTCCGCCCAGCAATTTATAAACCGGTTGATTACAGGCCTTGCCGATAATATCCCAGAGGGCCATATCAATGCCTGCAAGTGCGTATCCGGCAAAATGGCGGCCGAAGTTCCAGCCGCCCAATCCTTCTATCCTTTTCCCAATTCGCTCCGTATCAAAAGGATCTTGCCCCACGAGAAACGGTTTGGTGTTGTCGATGTAACTTTTGATAGCCTCGGCCGACCCTTGAATACAAGCACTTTCACCGAGGCCGACAACACCCAAGTCGGTTTCAATTTCAATAACAACCACCGTCATTCCTTCCCATCGTCCATACGGCCAGAAAGTCGGCTTGGCAAAGGGGACGGAAAGAATGGTGCTTTTTAAGTCTTTAATTCTCATCCATTTTCTCCTTGTATCCAATTGAGGAGTCGGGGAGTTTTTTTGATCCGTTTTCGTAAGTCTTTTGTTTTTCTGCAATTTGGCAGCGGGGGAGACCGCAGCCACCGAAGGTGGAATGCGGAGGGGGCAAGTATCCCCCGCTGCCAAATTGCTTAGAAAAACAAAGATTGGAGGCACAGGGTTAAAAAAACTCCCCGACCCCTCATCCAGTTAAAATATTCAATTGGACCATAACTGCCTTGCTGTTTATCTGTCAAACATCCGGTCGATGATTGTCGACAATCTCATGGATTGCAGCAACCTTTTTCCCATCGAACTGCGGCGATTGGTGATGCTCAAAAATTTCTTTTGCTTTTTCGTTTAGAACCTTTGGCAGATCCTGAGAGCCATTCTGCTCCCACAGTTCAAAATTTTTTCTATCCAGAAAACGGGGAAACCAGAAAGTCTTTCTAAAGGTGTCCGCCGTATGTTCCTCAACGATGAAGTTGCCGCCCGGACCGACGCTGTCCATGAGTTGCAAGGGAACGGTTTCATCATTGATGGTCAGGGGCTGAAGCATATACTTGACCATGCTGATAATCTCATCGGTAAAGAGCACCGATTCAAATGAGGATGTCAAGCCGGATTCGAGATAGCCGCAGTCGTGAATGATATTGCAGCCGTTTAAGGTCGCATTGTATATTGACATGGCATACTCGAGCCCTGCCTGAGCATCCAAAATCTTGGCGTCTGAAGAACCGGCGATGCAGAAAAAAGGGAGTCCATAGAAGTGGGCCATGTCGGCAAGGGCCGCATTCAAAATGTTCAACTCGGGGGAGCCATAGCTAAAGATGGTCGTTTTCATGTCCATGACGGTAGCATCTCCGCCAAAAATAAATTTGGCTCCCGGTTGTTTTTGCTGAAAGATAACCAGACCCGATAATGACTCTGCTACCGTCTGAACAAGCGTCCCTTCCAGAGTTGCCGGTGCCGTCGCCCCCATCATGGGGCTGCCGATGTAAATAAAGGGAATCCCGTACTCGCAACAGATTAAACCTTTGCTGACCCCCATTTCCGTGTGAACAAGCGGTGACAACGGTTCGGTATACAGAATCACGGGTGGTTTCTTCTGCAGCACCTTATGGCCCCCGATGGCAGCAGCGGCCATTTCAAGCATGGTCCGCATGTCGTTTTCTCCGTGGCCGGTGACGATAATGGGTTTTTTTGTGTTGACGAGCATGGCCTCGTACTGGTGGACAAAATTGCTTCCTTCAGGCGCATCATTGGCAATACCGAACGACATGATAAAGTCGATGTTGGCAAGCGCATCGCAAAATCGTGCCAACCGCGCCACATCTTCTTTCGTGCACTGCCGGCGCTTGCCGGAGTACAAACCTATCGTGGTTGGGCAATCAGAACCGGTACCATAGTAACACGCATCTTCTTTGAGCACCATTGCCGGGTCACCGTCTCGGTTGAATACCTCAATTTCACCCGGAGCAGTCTCAAGTGCATCCATCACGATCCGTCGAGGTATTTTCACTCGCGCCGGATTATTGATATCACATCCAGCACGGTCAAGGATATCCAAGGCTTCTTGGCAGTCCACTTTACAGCCCACCGTCTCCATCAATCGAAGCGCATATTCATCAACTTGATGAACTTGCGCCTTGGTAAGGATTCTATTCCTTGCGCCTTGGTGTTGAAAAGTATCCACTTTATCCTCCTTTTTGTATGAATTTGACACTTATGAGTCTTAAAACAATTTATGGTATTTTGTATTTGAAAAGCTGGGAATAAATATTTCTGTATATGATATGGCTCCAAACGATCTTTCGCTTAAAGGGCACGATTCATTCAAATATCAGGTGTCTCAAAAACCGATAACACTCCCCAGAATCAGCTTCAAGAAAAGAATGAAATATTTTAAACCAAGGCGGAGATAATTATGTTTAACAGGTTCTCTAATAATATTCTTGGAAAATCGTTGACAACACATGGTAAGTTTATTTAGGTAAGCATAAGTTCCGATATTCTTTCACATCAAAGGAGGTGTTTTATAGGGGGAAGGAAGACAAGGTATGCTTTTGCAAAATAAGGTCATTTAAATCAAAGGAGGAAAACCATGACTGAAGAGAAAAAACAAAATGGAATGACTCGCCGTGAGTTTGTTAAAACCGTCGGTGCAGCTGCCGTTGTTGGAAGTGCTCTGAGCATGAGTCTTCCTAAAGAGGGGCATGCGGCCAGCAAACTGAAGATCGGTTTTATGGGTCCATTCACGGGTCCTGCCAGCCGTACCGGGGACCAGTTTAAAAGAGGCATTAATATGGCCCTAGAGGATGCCCGGGCAGCAGGGGAGATTCCGGTGAAGGTCGACGGCAAGACCATGGATATCGAACCCGTTTGGGTGGACAGTCAGTCGAGCCCCGAAAAATCGGTCAAGGCCGTGCAAGACGCTGTCAACCGCGGGGTGAAAATGATGGTAACCGGCTGGCATTCGTCCGTAGCCATGGCCTGCATGGACGCTGAATCTCCCCTCAAGATGGTTCACATCGGTCATCAGGGCGAATCCCAGTATATCAACTTTAAGATCAACGATCATCCGGAAAAATACCAGGGGTGGTTCAAGGGGTGGGCATCTCCTCCGGTATTCGCCGGGCTCTATGGTCCGCCGCTCGTGTATTTCATGAAAAAAGGGTTGTGGAAACCAAAAAATAGAAAGGCAGCTGTCATTGTGGAAGATACCGATTACGGTCGCGGATGGGGCGAAGCCTTGGTGGTGAGTCTGAGAACCGCCGGCTTTGACGTGATGCCCTATGATGTCAACGCCATTGATGAGACCGAATTCACGCCCATCATCACCAAGTACAAAGCCGCTGATGTTTCGGTGGTGGCAACCACCCAGACCGGTGGTGTGCCCATGTACAACTTTGTCAAACAGGTTCGGGCAATGGGACTCAAGGCCTTATTCCTTGCTCACGGGCTCACCTGGACCGGCGAATGGTATCAAAATACCGGGAAGGCTTCAGACTTTGCGATTTGCATGGACTCTCCCTATCCTATCTCCCCGGAACAGAAAACATGGATGAAACGGTTTAAGGACAAGTACGGCATTGACGCAGGCATCGCGCCATCCGGTCAACCCTATGACCACACTCGCCTGGCCATCAGAGCCCTCAATGAGGCGGGGACACTTAAATTCGAATATCTGGTGCAGCACATCCGGGAGAAAGTGAAATACAAAGGGGTCTGGCAGATGTATGACTTTGCGACCTATAACGACTTCTGGAAAGACTTCTCTGAAGAAGGAACCCTGCATCAGCTTTCCAGAAATGATGTCCGAACGGGCGACTTTATGAAGGGGTTTTTCTTCCCACTGGTCCAGATGTTTGGCGGCAAGCCGAAAATACTCTGGCCGCTTGATCTTGCGGATGGCACGTTCCAAGCGCCACCGTGGGTCTAGATCACTATCTTAAATCATCTCGGCAGAGAGGATGGTAACCCTTTATGGATCCGCAAGCTCCTTCAATGGGGCTTGCGGGTTTTTTGGGATACATGATGGAATTTTTAGAAGTCGATCAGGTCCATAAATATTTTGGCGGGATCCCGGCCCTGCAAGGGGTTTCTCTGAGGGTGGAGAAGGGTAAAATCCACGGAGTTATCGGACCCAACGGAGCCGGTAAGACCACCATGTTCAACGTCATCAATGGCGTCTACAGTCCCGACGAAGGCACGGTCATCTTCAAAAACCGTGAGATTACCGGTCTCAAACCCAATCAAATCGCCTCCATGGGAATTGGCCGGACCTTTCAGGTCGCCCGGGTTTTCAATGAGATGACTCTCATGGAGAACATGATGGTTCCCCTGATCCCCAGGCGGGTGTCAAAAACGGAAGGTGAGAAAAAAGCGTCAGAGCTTCTGGAAATGGCGGGACTCACTCATCTCAGGGACCAACTGGCCGTGGAAATCTCCGGCGGGCAAAAAAAACTGCTGGAGTTCATGCGATCGATGATGGCGGACCCGGAGGTCATTCTGCTCGATGAGCCTTTTGCTGGGGTCAATCCGGCGTTGATCGAGCGACTGATCGAGATCACCTTTGAGTTGAACAAAAGCCGGGAAAAGACATTTTTATTGATCAGCCATGACATTCCCTCGGTGATGAAGCTGTGTAAAAACCTGACCGTCCTTTCGGCCGGAACGACCATTGCCGAGGGAATATCAGAAAAGGTTCGTCATGATCCGGCGGTCATCGACGCATATTTGGGGCACTGATTATGACGCTTGAGGTTAATAACGTCACATCAGGATACGTAAAAGAAGTCCCCATTTTAAGGGATGTCAATGTGGTTGCCAAAGAAGGAGCCTTGACGGGCATCATCGGTCCTAACGGGGCCGGCAAGTCCACCCTTCTCAAGACCATTTACGGATACCTCCGCCCCACTCAAGGGGATGTTCTTCATCATGGTCAATCCATCACAGGACTCAAACCTGATCAGATGCTGGGTCAAGGGATTGCCCATCTCATTCAAGGCCACAGTGTGTTTCCGGCCATGACCGTAGAGGAAAACCTCGAACTGGGGGGCTGGATTATAAAAAATGATCGCAAGGCCCTCGACAACGCCCTGGAAGAGGTTTATCACCACTATCCGATTCTTAGGAATAAGCGCAAAATGGTAGCCGGGGCCCTATCCGGGGGTGAGCAGCGAACCCTTGAAATTGCGCGACTGACCATGACCCAGCCTCGAACGATTTTGATCGATGAACCGTCGGTGGGGTTGATGCCCAAACTGGTGGACCGGGTCTATGAGGAAATCGTCAAACTTAAAGACTTGGGATATACCATCTTGATTGTGGATCAGAAGGTTCATAAGGCCGTGGATGTTGCCGACTATATCTATGTGCTTCGCCTGGGCCAAAACAGCCACAACGGGCCCAAAGAAGAGTTTGTCGACACCATAGAGGACATCATCAGAGAATGGATCTAGGTGATGAGTGAAGCGAAAGCGACAAAATTTTATCGATGTTGAGCAAAAGCTCGCAGTCACATGAATTAAAATCCGAATATCGAAATTCGAAACAATTTCAAATTACCAAAATTCAAATGACCGAAACAGGATTATGACCTGAATGGCGTCTAACAAGTAGGTCGTTTTGGTCATTGGAACACCTGCCCTGTGGAATGCCGCCTTTTGGCGGCCCTCCTTTGGAGGATTCCACAGGGTGAAGATTTAGGGGTTATTTCGAATTTCGTGCTTCGGCCTGCCCTGGCGCGATGCATACTACTTGGTTATTGTTTTTGTAAAAGTGAGAATGTACGTTGTAAAAAATGATCTGCTTATAATCCAGGTCTGGACCAGGGATTTCGAATTTATCGGGCAAGCTGAAGGACAAAAGACTTAAAACCAATTCGGTGACGGTTTACACCGGATCAGCAGAATAAGAATAAACACGATGGAACTGAGTATTTTTATTCAACTAATTGTTCTGGGTTTGGTCCGGGGATCGATGTACGCCCTGATGGGCGTCGGCCTCTCACTGATCTTCGGCATCATGGAAATCGTCAACTTCGCTCATGGCGAACTTTTCATGATCGGTTGCTACATTATGTATTTTGTAGCTGCCATGCTGGGGCTGCCTTTTCCCGTGGGCATTTTAGCCGCCGGCGCGGGACTCTTGGTCGTGGGGGTCATCCTTGAAAAGGGCCTTCTGTCCACCCTTCGCAAAAAGGCCGGCCGCGAAGGGCTCATGGATTCATTTGTTCTGACCATCGGTCTGATGGTAATCTTTCAAAACCTGGCCCTGATTATCTTCGGGGCCGTTCAACGCGGAATCCCCAACCTGGTCTCCGGTCAGATCGTTCTCGGTGACGTCGTCTTTATCCACGACCATCTCGTGATCCTCGGTCTTGCCCTGCTGACGGTGGGACTGCTCTGGTATTTCGTCAAATACACCAGCCTGGGTAAGGCCATTCGGGCCACCTCCCAGCATTCTGAAGCCGCCCAGACCCTGGGTATCGACGTCAGCCGGATGTACGCGATTGCCTTTGGAATCGGGGCGGCTCTGGCCGGAATTTCCGGGGCACTTTTAATCACCCTTTTCCCCGCCAATCCCAACGCAGGCATGGCACCGGTCCTGAAGAGTTTTGTGGTGGTCATTCTGGGAGGCCTCGGAAACATCAAGGGGGCCGTTGCGGCCGGTATCCTGGTGGGACTTCTCGAAGCTTATGCCCTGTTCTTTCTGGCTGGAGGCTGGCAAAACGTGATTGTCTT
>CP070652.1:3529900-3552062 GCA_020354645.1 Deltaproteobacteria bacterium | reverse complement strand
GTGCTCCTGCGATTCCTCCTATCATCAAAATGTTACCAGTTGAAATTGCGTTACACGATGTGCTTCTAATTTTGGACAAGATGTAAATTTTAGATAAACCAGGCCATGATAAAGATCAATACTAAAGCTGGAATCTTTTTCACGCAGTTCAATACCCTTGACAGATAGTTTTAAACAAATTTAAACTGAGAAAAACCATTAAATTAATCCCAAACAGGGGAGATAAAAATGAATGAAGAAAGGTACGAAAAGGCTAAGAAGAGAGTAGAAGAGTTAAAAAAGTTTTATGGGAATCTGGTTACATACGTTGTCATAAATGTGGTGCTCATAATCATAATTCTTGTCACGAATCCCGGAAGTTTATGGTTTTATTGGGTCACTATTTTTTGGGGAATTGGAATATTACTGCATGCCTCAAAGCTTTTTATTCTCAAGGGAAAATTTCTTGGTGAAGAGTGGGAGGAAAAGAAAATAAAAGAAATTATGGAAAAAGAAAAAAATCTCTAGAATAAAAAGATCACTCATGAATCGGTGTCAGGGACAAAGTACATATCTGCATTTCTGCCATTTGTTTAAAGGATTAATTGTTCTTCCATGGCCAATCTTCCTACCGTTTTTCCTAACACAGGGCCCAGCGATGCCCGTCATTTTTACTTCCAAAGCTAATCCACATTTTAGCACAAACCGAAATTTATAATTCCCTGATTGCCCCGCTTATTTCAAAAATTCAGACTTGCTTTTGAATCTAAAGCTGTGATGTAAATCAGGTAAATAAAAGATGCGAAACCTGATTCATCGATCACCCTTTCTCCTATCCTGTCCTAATTTGATCAGAAAGGAGCACAAAAACCATGTATATCCAGCAAGCAGACCTCACGCGGGGGATAGGCAGGGATTTCGTGAAAGCCCTCACAGACATATCGGTAAAGGAAGTCTATGAGCAGGGAGACATTCTTTTTCGAAAGGGAGATCCTGCGGATCACGCCTATCTTTTGCTGATGGGTCGCGTTCATTTGAAAATGGGCGAGACCGGTCACGTGGTCCACATCGTGAGCCGTCCCGGAGAGACGTTTGGTTGGTCTAGTCTGGTGGGCCGCGATGTTTTTTCATCAACGGCAGAATGTGTCCTGCCCACGAATCTGCGTAAACTGCACAGGGACGATCTTCAAAACCTGGTCGAAAAGGACCCTGCCAATGGGCTTATTTTTTTTAAACGTCTCTCCGGCATGCTGGGGGAGCGGTTGTTGGAAAGCTACGCCCGCTATGAAAAATTGTTCCGTGGTGAAATCTTTGTCTAGGGTCAGATGTATTACCTGATAAAAGCAATTCCGGCCAAAAGAAGAGGATATCATCATGCACGATAACACCTCTAAAATCCCAACCTCAAATTCTGAAAAATTTGTATTGGCAATTGATTTTGGCAGTGGTGGTCACAAGGTAGCCATTGTAGCCGATTCCGGCGAGGTTATCGCCAGTGCGGATGAAAGTGTAACCACCCATCTGTTGCCTCATGGCGGCGCCGAGCAAGACCCTAACGAGTGGTGGCAGGGTGCCAAAAGAGCGGTAAAAAAAGTGATCCGAAATTCCAATATCTCACCGGAAGACATCGTTGCTGTGGCTTGTGACTCCCAATGGTCTGTAGTCGTGCCCGTAGATGCACACGGAGAGCCTCTTATGCAGGCCGTCCACTGGTTAGACCACCGGGGTGGTCCCCACAATCGCAAAATTTCTGGTGGTTTCCCGAGAGTTCACGGCTATGGCTTCTTGAAGCTGCTTAAATGGATCAAATTGGCCGGATTTCCGCCCACCGATTCGGGTGTGGATTCTCTTGGTCACGTTTTGTTTATTAAAAACGAAAGGCCTGACATCTACCAAAAGACCTTTAAATTTTTGGAACCAATGGACTATCTGACCGCCCGGTTAACCGGTAAAATTACGGCCACCCAAAAAACCATGGCCCCATTCATCATCGTGGATAACCGCCAATGGGGCGCCCGGGAATACAGCGACGAACTGCTGGGTCTCGCCGGTTTGGAAAAAGAAAAGTTCCCGGAACTCATACCAAATGACGGCATTGTCGGTCCGTTGCGGCCTGGGGTTGCTCAAGAGCTGAAACTGCATCCCTCCACCCAGGTAATCGCCGGCATCAGTGATTCCAACGCCTCGGTCATCGGTTCGGGTGCTGTGGGAGATTATGAAACAATTATCTATATCGGCACCTCCCAGTATATGACCTGCCATGTACCATTTAAGAAAACCGACATTAATAATTTCATGACCTCCATCCCAAGCCCGCTCAAAAACAAATATTACTTATTCGGTGAGCAGCTCACCGGCGGGAAATGCGTGGAATTTTTTCTGAAAAACATCGTCTATCCCGATGACGAATTCAACACCGGACAGAAGCCGGAGGACGCCTATGCACGCTTCTACACCATCGCATCCCAATCACCGGCCGGAAGCGATGGGGTTGTTTTTCTGCCTTGGCTGAACGGCTCCGGTGTGCCCAAAGAAAACCCAAACGCGCGGGGAGGGTTTATAAACCTTTCATTGAATACCACGCGCAGTCACCTGACACGCGCCATCATGGAAGGACTGGCCTACAACAACCGCTGGACCCGGGAAGGTGCGGAAAAATTTATCGGTCGAAAAATCGAAAGCTTCCGCTTTTCCGGCGGCGGCGCGCTGTCCGAGGTATTTTCGCAAATCCATGCCGACGTGCTGGACGTTCCGATCCATCAGGTAAACGACCCGCTCAACACAACCGTTCGAGGCACAGCGCTGCTGGCTTTGGTTTCATTAGGATACCGCTCACTCGAAGACATTGCCTCTCTTGTCAAAATAAAAAAAGTATTTGAACCGGATGAATCCAACCGGGCGGTTTATGACAAACTGTATACGCAATATCTAGAGCTGTTTAAGAAAAACAAAAAAGTTTTTGCCGCCTTAAATGATCATTAAATCCAATGAGAAAAATACATTGAAATCTGTTGCTAAAATGCTGCCTTTTTTTTATGCATATTTGAGGTGATACTTTGCCCGAAACTGTCATAAGGAGAAAATTATGCCGGAACAAACAACCGAACAACAACCCGCAGATCCCTTCAAACCGTACAAGGAGCGTTTTGAAAGCTATGATTGCCTTCCGAAAAAGGGCCGCGATAAAGAGGATATTTTCAAGGAACTATCAACCATGGCTAAAGAGGAAAACGCACAATGGAAAACCGGTCAGGTGTCGGGCACCTTCTACCATGCCGGGGAAGAACATCTCGCGTTCCTGAACAGGATTTTTTCGCTGTTTTCCCATGTAAACACGATTCAACCCGATCTCTGTCCGAGCATGTCCAAATTTGAAAGTGAAATTGTCTCGATGACCGCCCGGATGCTCAATGGCGAAGCGGCTAAAAACACCAATCTCGCGGATGAAGTTTGTGGGACAGTGACTTCAGGCGGCAGCGAAAGTATCTTGATGGCCATGAAAGTCTACAGGGATAATGCCCGCGCGGAAAAAAACATTACCGCACCCGAAATCATCATGCCGAAAACTGCTCATCCGGCATTCCATAAGGCAGGCGAGTATTTTGGGATCAGGATGGTGGAAGTACCGGTCGAACTTCCCGATTTTCGTGTCGATCCGGCAGCCGTTCGTAAATTGATAAACGCGAATACGGTCGCCATCGTCGGCAGTGCCGGTAATTATCCATACGGGTTGATCGACCCGCTGGAGGATCTGTCAAACATCGCGCTGGAACACGGCCTGGGATTTCATGTCGACGGTTGTCTGGGGGGATTTATCCTGCCGTGGATCGAGAAGCTGGGATATAATATCCCAACCTTTGATTTTCGCCTGCCGGGGCTCACTTCCATGTCGGCGGATACGCACAAATTCGGCTTCGGGCTGAAGGGCAGCTCTGTCATTCTCTATCGCAACAGAAGTTTTCGCCGCCATCAATATTTTAATGTTCCGGACTGGCCCGGCGGAATCTATGGATCTCCGTCAATGCCGGGCAGCCGTTCCGGCGGTTTGACCGCGTCCACCTGGGCTGCCATGGTTTATCTCGGTGAAGAGGGCTATCTGAAAGCGGCAGAATCCATCATGTCGGTCGCCGATGAATTGAAAAAAGGTATTGAAGATATTCCTGAGCTTACATTGATCGGTGACCCTACTTTTGTGATCAGTTTCCGGTCTGACAAAATCGACGTATTTCACGTGAACGATTTCATGAAGACGAAAGGCTGGCGGTTTAATGTCCTGCAGCTGCCTCCGGCACTGCATTTCTGTGTAACAATGCCGCAAACGCTGGTAGCCGGTGTCGCCGGGCGGTTCATTAGAGATCTGCGCGCTGGCGTGGAATATGCCAAATCAGCAGCAGGAACGGAATCGCAAACCAGTGCGTTGTATGGCATATCCGGTTCAATCGAAGGAAATAAAATGGTCTCCGAGCTATTAACCGCTTTTTTCGATCATTTTTATACGGTTTAAATGCTCACACCATATTTTGTTAGGGGTAGTAATTTTTATTGTTCTAGATTTCGAGCCCCTTACAACAAATTAGGGGATAGATAAGCCACCTTTAACTTCCAAGTTTAATAACGAAATGATTTGGTGATTCAAGTAATATATGATCACTTCGAACTGTATTCAGGCAATCACTTACCCAAAAGAGGAGGCGTGCCATGCAAAACTTCACAACAGTAAAAAAAAGTTTATCCCTCATGGTTTTTGCGCTGCTGGTCGTTTTGTTTTGTTCGGCAGTTGTCTATGCGGCGCCCTCGGCCCCGATGGACGCGGCATCCATTCAGCAAAGTATGCAAGAGTTGATTGATTTTCTGGATTCTCCCAAATACAAAGAGATGGTGACATGGGAAGAACACATCGTTTTGACATACAGGTTGGTAAAAAATCGGATGCCTACTTCATTGGAGTTTTTCCTTCTGGGCGCTTCCCGCGAGGATATCGGGCTTAAGCGCAGCACGGTGCTTTCCATCGTGTTACGTGACACCTCCCGTCATCCCAGCTGGAACCAATGCCGTGCTTTTCTGCAAAGGGTTGGAGTTTCCGACTTTCGTGTCGATCAAGAAGTCACAGAGCAATCGCAGAAACTGAATAGGGTTCCCCTGCTGGAAATATTAAAAAATCTGATACGGGGTGCCCAAAACAATCAATCATCCTTTTCTGAAGGGGAACCAAGGATCAATTTGCCTGTACCTTATGTTCAATATAATGTCTACTACGGTTATCTGCATGCCCATAGCGAACTCTCGGACGGTCAAGGAAGCCCAGCGTCGGCTTATGAAAGTGCCCGTAATAATGGTCTTGACTATTTCGCCTTGACGGACCACGGTGAGTTTTTAATCATCTGGCCCTGGGATAATAAATGGGAACGGCTGGTCGAAGCCGCCAAAGATAAATATCAGCCGGGAAATTACGTCACTCTGTGGGGTTTTGAATGGTCCAATCCCATTTTAGGTCATATCAATGTAATCAATACTGCCGACTTCACCAATACATTTTCCGATTTTTGGGTCACTAATGTATATGATTGGATAATCGATCGCCCCGCAGCATTTGCCCTTTTCAATCATCCGGGGGATTATGATTTTCTATCTTTAGAACTTCGTCATCTCAGAAGGTATCCTGCAGCTGTGCCGCAGATAGTCGGCATTGAGACCTGGAATGGCAACAATAGCTTTGACTTTTATTACTATGACGGTAACTGGTTTGGTTTCCTTGGGTTTATAAGCTACTGGGATCTTGGCAACTGGAGGGGATGGTATCTGGGCGCTCAAGGCGGCCAGGACAACCATTCGACCGACTGGGGGTTGCAAAACGAATTCCGAACCGCCGTGCTGGCAGAGAGGCTGACGAGAAAAAGTATAATCGAGGCTTATCGGAATCGCCGCTTTTACGCCACTGAAGACAAAAATCTTTATCTCGACCTTCGGTGCCAGGGTTACCCAATGGGATCGCGGTTGTCCGGCGTGCCCCGCCAGTTTGAGGTGACGGCCAGTGACGGAGGCGGAGATACTTTCTCTGAGATACGCCTGTACCGCAGCGGAATACTGTGGCAATCAAAGGTGGTCTCCGGCAGCAATTTTCAGGAAACCCTAACCGATCCCTTTCCATTTGGTAAAGCTTACTATTATGTGATCGTGACTCAGGAAGATGACAATGACGGCAACGGTCGCAACGACGAAGCGATTTCATCACCGATCTGGATTGAATGATTTTTTATGCAAATGATTTCTGACAATCATCAATAAGTGAGTACTTGATTAACCATCCCTTCAAGCGTTGCATAATTTTTTTGATATTTTTTTCGCAGCAAATTTAAATAATAGAATTTTTTCTTCTCGAATTCCTTGCTTTTTTTGTGAAAGTCCCGCGCTAATCCGGAAGTCTCGCGGAATATTGCATAAAGATTACGGAATTGAATCTGCTTATTTTCGTCTAAGGATTCAACAAGTTTTTTGGCAAATAGTACCGCTTGTGAGAAATTGTTTTTTGATAAATATCCATACCATTCAGAGTAAAGCCCAAATTGTTCCTGATTTAATCCTGATAAAAAGGAGTCTTGTGCAGTTTTAAATCTCTGGATCCGGTCATTCAACTGATTCTTGAGGACTCGCAAATCAGTGCATTCTTTCTCAAGATCCTCTAAAGCCTTTATCAGCTTTTCAAAATATTCCTGATGCTGCCGTTGGATCTCTTTTTCAGACTGCCTTAACACATTTTTAAGATCTTCAAGGCTTTTGTCTTTTTGAATGGGCTGCGTTTGAGCGCATCCCATAAATAAAAGCAACGTGAGGCAAACGAACAATGATTTCATATCGCCTCCCGGCGATTCACAGAACATCAGATATAATTTTAATACAAACAGTTTCGACGGCAAACGGATCCGTCCCGACCATGGGGCCATTGCATGATAGCATCGATATCAACGACATATTTGTATGTCAACTGAATGTCCTAATCAAGATGCGACCTCTGTTTTCTAAAGACCTGAATCTGGGTTTTTTTATGTCATAACCAAAAAATAACTTGACAGCAGTTATCGCCAAAAATTAATCATATGCTATATCGTAGCATCTAATGAATCCGGTAAGACAAAAGGATCCAAGTCCAACATCTTGATCAGTTGTGGGATGATAAGTTAACAAATCCGCCAAATGATGTGTTTGTTCATGCCTACTACCTGATGGGAAACTAATATCACTTGTTACTTGAAAGGCCTTCCGGGAACCTGCCCCTGATCATGCAACACATCAACGGTGCTTCGGCAAGCAATGTAAAATTGTTACTTTGCCGATTACATACCGACCAATAACTAAAAGATGTCGACCTATATTTCAGAATCAGAAAAATTGTTGTGTCTTTGGCAGGCGGGTGAGTGAAAAAATATAAAAAAATAACTTGGGTTCTAATGTGGAAAGGTTCCAACCTGGGTTGGGATCTGATTTAATAACTTTTAAAGATAGGAGGAAAAAATGTTAAAAAACACAAAAAAAATATCTTTGGTAATGTTGGTATTATTGTTAGCAGCGGCCATTGGTATTTCCCCGGCCATGGCCAAAACTTATCGCTGGAAGATGACAACCTCCTGGCCGTCGGGAATTCCGCTTTATACAGACATGGCTGAAGTACTTGCCAAAGATATTGAAGCGCTTTCCGGCGGTCGCATCAAGATTCAAGTCTTGCCAGGAGGAGCAGTGGCCCCTGCTTTGGAAGTTACCGACGCGGTCAGAAAGGGCATCACGGAGATGGGCCATACCTGGCCGGGTTATGACATCGGCCGTGATCCAACCACAGCTATTTTAGGGGGATATTGCGGCGGCATGGAATCAGTACCCATGATGCACTGGCTTTATGCCGGAGGGGGCGCCAAGATGTGGACCGAATTCAGAATGGAAAAGTTCGGTGTGGTTTCTTTTCCAGCCGGCATCCGTCCTCCCGAGGCTTTCGCGCATTCGCACAAACCGATCCGAACGTTAGACGACTTCAACGGATTGAAGATGCGAACCGTCGGCGCCTGGGCCCAAATCCTGCCGGGACTGGGGGCTTCAGTGGTATCATTACCCGGTGCGGAGGTCTATCCGGCTTTGGAGCGCAAGGTCATCGATGCCACCGAGTGGGCAACCCCGGGAGAAAACGTCATCAGCGGTTTTCACGAAGTCGCAAAATATGTTATCGTGCCGGGAGCCCATCAGCCCAGCGCGCCTTTTGAGGTCTCGATAAACAAAGAAAGTTGGGAGTCTTTACCCCAAGATCTTCAGACCATCATTAAAGCGGCCGCCGAGCTGTGCACTTACAAGTCCTGGTATCGCATCGGCAAACTGGATATGGGTGCAATGGAAAAATTCCGTAAAACCGGCAACGAAATCATCTTCCTGACGCCCGAAACTCAGACCAGAGCCAAGCAGCTAGGTAAAGAGTGGGCCGCAAAACAGGCTGAAACCAATGCCTGGTTTAAAAAGGTGATGGATTCTCAGAATGCTTTCGATGCAGAGTGGGCTGCGGTCGGTGATATTAGGTATTTCAAATATCTGAAATAATGAAAAAGGGGTCGGGTGTTCGTCTAGTGAATACCCGGCCCTTTGCGCACAAAGGCAGCGGTTATGGAAAAACTTTCAAAGGTCCTGAAAAAAATCGATTCCATAAATTACTATCTGGGCTGGGGCGCCTCGTTTATTGCCCTGCCGATGATTCTGGCGCTTATCTATGAAGTCTTTGCCCGTTATTTATTCCACAAGCCGACCATATGGTCTTATGAAATAACCTATATGATATACGGCACCCATTACCTGCTGGGAGCAGCTTTTACACTTTATGTCAAGGGTCATATCAGAATTGACTTGTTTTATAATAAGCTGCATAAAAGAGGCCGGGCGTTAATCGATACGCTCGGCTACCTTATAATTTTCTTTCCGGTGGTTATCATACTGGTTGTCAGCGGTGTGGATTTTGCTTTGTATGCTTACAAGATAAAAGAGGTATCACAATTTACACCCTGGCAGCCGGTGCTATGGCCCTTCAAGAGTTTCATCTGTATCGGTTTTTTCTTTTTACTGCTCCAGGGTATTGCCGAGTTTGTCCGCAGTGTTGTGCTGATGGTTACAGGGATAGAGCTATGATCGAAGCTTTGTTGGATTCCGAATATTTTATACTGCTGATGTTCCCGGGGGTTCTTCTCTCCATTTTTTTGGGTTTTCCCGTTGCATTCTCCCTGATGGGAATGTCCCTGATATTTGGGATCTTCGGTTTTGGCAGTGCGATTGGGCCAATGCTGATCGGCAGGGTATGGGATGTGGCCAATAACTACGTTTTGGCGGCCGTGCCGCTGTTTATCTTTATGGGGACCATGCTGGAAGCATCCGGTATCGCCAAGAAGCTGTTCGAATCCATGATTCAATGGACAGGGAGATTGCGGGGCGGCCTGGCAATTGGCACCGTCATCATGTGTACGATATTTGCCGCCGCAACCGGTATTATCGGTGCCGCTGAAGTTGTGATTGGCCTGCTGGCCATCCCGCCGATGATGGCTCGCTTGTATAATAAGGGTTTGATCTGCGGAACGATATGTGCGGGAGGTTCACTCGGCACCATAATTCCCCCCAGTGTTGTTATCGTTGTTTATGGGCCTGCCGCAGGATTGTCGGTAGGTCGTTTACTGATGGCTGCCGTTTTCCCGGGACTTGTTCTATCGGCGCTCTATATCACCTATATTGCCATACGGTGTCTAGTTCGACCCAAAGACGGACCGGGTTTGCCAAGAGAAGAATTCGGTATGCCGATTAAAGATAAGCTCAAGATGACGATTACGTCGCTTCTGCCGCCCCTTGTACTCATATTTGCCGTTATGGGAACCATATTATTAGGCTGGGCTGCTCCAACGGAGGCAGCAGCACTGGGTGCTTTTGGAGCCTGCATTTTAACAATAATTTACGGAAAAATGTCGTGGACGACCTTTAAAAATGCCTGCATTAATACGATAAGAATAAGTGCGATGATTATGCTGGTTTTGACCGGCGGCACCATGTATACGGGGGTATTCTTGGGCATGGGGGGTGGTGTGGTAACCGAGAAAATTCTGCTGGGGTTTAATCTTTCACCCGAGTCCATGATTTTCGTATTTTTATTTATATCATTCATCGCCGGGTTTTTATTGGACTGGATTAGCGTGCTTTTGATTTTTGTGCCAATCTTTGTTCCCATAGTTATAAAATTGGGTTTTGACCCCATATGGTTCTCTGTCATGTTTTTGATTGTAATCCAGACCAGCTACCTGACCCCTCCCATGGCACCGGCCATCTTTTATCTTAAAGGAATCGTACCACCGGAAGTAAAGGTTACGGATATGTTCACCGGCGTGGTTCCTTATATAATTTTGCAACTCATTGGAATTTCTTTGATAACGATTTTTCCAAAAATTGCCCTTTGGCTTCCAGAAATGATGATCGGATTTTCCAAGTAGGTAATAATCATCAGAATCATAACATAATCAAAACTGCTTTTTTAACTTTTAGCAATATATTGGAGCATGAAAGCCACATCATATAATTTAATCATGTCTGCGCTGTATAACGGCCGAAAGGGTGATCGGCCACCCGTCGGCAATCCCACATCAATCGTATGCCATGAGCTCATGGATGCTTGTGGCGTTTCCTTTCCCCAGGCCCATCAGAACCCGAATGCAATGGCTGAACTGGCGCTGGCGGGTTATGAAATCATCGGTTTTGATACCGTAATGCCCGAATTCAGTGTAACCCAGGAAGCCGCAGCCTTGGGCTGCAAAGTAGACTGGGGAGACCGTGATCGGATGCCTGATTGCAAAAACTTTCCATACGAAAACTTTACCGATATTGAGGTTCCCGAAAACATACTTGAAAAGCCTTCGATGCGGGTCGTGCTCGATTCCCTTTCTATCCTCCGCCGCCATGTCGGCGGCCAAGCAGCCATCGTTGGTAAAGTCATGGGACCTTGGACACTTGCTTATCATATGGCCGGCACGCAAAATTTTCTGCTTCAGATAGGATTAAAAGAGACTGCGAAAATTAGCCGAATGTTACGCCAATTAATGCCGGTGACCATAGCGTTTGCCAATGCGCAGTTTCAGTATGGCGCTGATATTGTTGTTCTTGCTGATCATGCAACCGGTAATTTGGTGGGTTCTTATCATTATAAGGAATTACTTCTGCCTATCCATAAAGAAATTACAGCCGAAATAAGTGGCCCAATTATTCTTCACGTATGTGGACAATGCACCGATCGACTGGAACTATTTGCTGAAGCGGGATTTGATGCATATCACTTTGAATGGCAAGTCGATGCCAAAGTGGCGGTTAAAAAAATTGGGCATATGATTTCTCTTGTGGGCAATGTCAATAATCCTGAAGTGCTTTACCAAGGAGCTCCGGATGATGTTTACAAACAGGTTCGATACGGTATTGAGGCCGGTATAAACATACTCGCTCCTGAATGTGCGATACCGTTAGCCACACCAATGAAAAACCTCAAAGCTATTGTTTCTGCGGCTCACGAAGGATATTAGCACCATCACCTAGTAAATGAAAAATAGGTTTTATCCCATAAGAAGCAGGGGTATTGGTTGCAGTTTTAATGGATTCTAAATTTAAATAATAAATTGAGCGGTTCTGGGTTCCCCGTTCAACGTTCAGGGTTTTAAAGGCATTAAGCCTCAGTTCCTCGCGGTTTACCTTTGGCCAAATACTACAATCACCCAATGGGTGAAGTGACAGGTGTCGCTGGATTTTACATAACTTTTTTGAAGTTGAGAGATTGGAAATCCTCAACCTTGAACCCTGAACCGTGAACCGCTTAACCCAGGTAATATATTCAGTGGATTTTGATCATAGTTGTTCTTTATTGTGGGCAAGAGTGATGGCATCCAATTTATGAGGGCTTTATAGGACGGGGTAATAATGACGAACAGTTTTATCGTGCAGATTAAACATGCTGTGGTCGATGGGAAACATAAAGAAATACAAAGATTGGTCCAATCAGCTATTGAAGAAAAAACCAGTTTGGAAGATATTCTGAACAGTGGCTTGATCGCCGCAATGGATGTGGTCGGTCAAAAATTCAGCGACGGTCAAATTTTCGTGCCGGAAATGTTAGCCTCAGCTTTTACCATGAAAAAAGGCTTGGATATCGTCAAGCCCATCATAAAAGGCGCTGACAACAAATCAATTGGCACAATCGTTATGGGCACAGTCAAGGGCGATTTACATGATATCGGTAAAAACCTCTTTTGCATGATGCTTGAAGGAGCCGGATTTAAAGTAATAGATTTAGGTATTGATCTAACCGTAGAGAAAGTGGTGCAACAGGTCAGGAAGATTAAGCCCGACATTCTTGGATTGTCTGCATTATTGACGACGACTATGCCTGAGATGAAAAGAGTCATCGAAGAATTAAAGATTAATGGATTGCGGGATAGCGTAAAAGTAATCGTGGGCGGCGCTCCTGTCAGCGCAAACTTTGCCAAAAAAATTGGTGCGGACGGTTATGGGGAAGATGCTGCCGAGGCAGTTCAACTTTCTAAAAAACTTGTATCTAAAAACTAATGCTTAACGGGCTGATAATAGTAAAGGAGTAAACTATGTTGACTCACAGGCAAAGAATTCTCAAGGTTGCCAGAGGTGAGATGGTCGATAAGATTCCCTGGGTGCCAAGAATTGATCTTTGGCACAACGCCAATGAATTAGCAGGGACCCTGCCGGAAAAATACCGGGGTCTTACGGTGGAGGAAATCCATCGCACCGAAGGCTGGCCTTTACATAAAATCATCCCTGAATATCTGAAACCTGAACAGCCTGAAGACATAATTCACAGAGCCATTGGGCTATATCGCTTAAAAGAATTTCCCTATGATTTTGAGTTTTCCTCAGATGTAGACATCAATGTAGAATACGAAGACGATGGCGATGAAAGTCTAACCTACGTGGAATATCATACACCTATAGGTATGGTAAGTGTGAGGCATGGCACAACCGCAGAGATGAGAAAGTCCGGGGCTTCCATTACATGGGTTAAAGAATCCGCCATAAAAAAAACCGAAGATTATAGAGTGCTGGCGCACATATTTGGCAATCTGAAGTTAAAGCCGGCCTATGAAAGATTTACGCGGTGGAAAAACAGCGTCGCAGAGGACGGGGTTGCGGTGGGGCAGGGTCTGGGGATCGCCTGCTCTTCTCCCATGCATTTTATTCAAAAAACATTTATCGGCGCCACGGATTTTTACTACCACTATCATGATTACCAAAAAGAGATGCGCACGCTGGCCGAGGCTTTAGAAAACGCATATAATCAGCTTATATCAATCCTGGCGGAGTCTCCGGCCGATGCTATTCTCTGGTCGGCAAATGTCGATGACATGATTACATATCCCCCGTATTTCGAAAAAGAAATTCTACCTTGGTGCCGGAAAGCTTCCGAAGCGCTTCACCCTCAGGGCATACTATTGATAATACATCCTGACGGCGAAAACAAGGGGCTAATGGATTTAATCCCCGCGTGCGGCATGGACATCGCCGATGCCGTGACACCATACCCCATGACAAAAGTAAAGATTGAAGAATATTATGATAGATGGTGCCGTTCCGACAAACTGACAATCCACGGAGGCATTCCCGAAATCATGCTACTGGAAGAATCTACAACCTGGCAAGAGCTTGAAGCCTACTTAGACCATATGTTTAAAGTGATATCCCCAGGTAAAAGACTGGTCGCCTCCATTGGAGACACCAGCCCCCCCAATACAGAATTTGAACGGCTGGTTTATATCGGGGAGCGCTTCGAAAAAGAGGGCCGGCTACCACTTGAAGCCGGAGCAGTTAGACCTTTGACGGAAAATCAGCTTCAAAGAGCCGTTGATCGTGTGATTCCCGTGGCAGATCTGAAAGAAGAATTTAAGGCCATCCATGAAGATATTCTAAAAGGAGATCGTAATAGAATTACATCTGATGTTCAGCGGATGCTCGACAAGGGCGTGAAGGCCCAGGAGATTCTAAATATGGGGATGCTGTCTGCCATGGAAACTGTCGGCGAAAAGTTCAAAAATGAAACTATATTTATACCGGAAGTGTTATTGTCCGCCAGGGCAATGAAAGAAGGCCTGAAGGTTTTGGAACCCTACCTGGCATTTTTAGATAAAGAGAGCCGTGGAACGATCATGATGGGAACCGTCCGGGGAGACCTCCATGATATTGGTAAAAACCTGGTCCTGACCATGTTGAAAGGGGTGGGTTTTGAAACTGTGGATTTGGGTGTGAACGTTAAAGTCGATGATTTCGTCCGTGAGATTGCTGATAGGCAACCAGATATTCTGGGTTTGTCCGCCCTATTGACAACCACCATGCCCCAGATGAGAGACATCATCGAAACATTAACTGAAGCCGGTATGAGGGAAAGCATCAAAGTCATCATCGGCGGAGCCCCCGTAACCCAAAAGTTTTGCAATGACATCAAAGCGGATGGATATGCCAAGGATGCGGGTGAAGCGGTTACGTTGGTTAAGCAATTAATGAAAAATCGGAAATAGAGAAGCCGAATTAAATATTATAAAAGGAAAAAAATCTCATACCAAATTTATTCTTAAGGAGTCTGAAAATGGCGAGAGAACCAAAACCTGATTTTGAAAGATATATGACTGCACTTCACTGTGAGGAGCCCGACCGAGTGCCATTGGGCGATTGGCATGTAGATCAGCTGCCCAAGGAAAGCTTTATGGGCAAGAAAATCGTCACCTTTGAAGATCAGGTGGATTTCTGGTACACGGCAGGTTTTGATTTCATCACCTCCTCCTCCGGGATTCTGGAACCGGTACGAGCACCGGAAGGCATGACCACCAAAGGTGACGCCGTTCATACTGAATATGGAGACAAAGTTTCTAGAGAGTGGGCCCAAGAGCATGAAGGCGTCGTCACCAGCCTGGAACAGTTTGAAAAATATCCCTGGCCGTCGGTGGATGACTTTGATCTATCCAAATGGGATTTTTTTGATAAGAACCTCCCCAAAGGGATGAAAGCCATCCATCTTCTTGGAAAGATCTATACAACGGCCTGGATGTTTATGGGAGCCGAGGTGTTTTTCAACGCCCTGGAGACCGATGAAGAACTTACCGCGGCTATATTCGAGAAAATCGGAAAAATTCAATACGAGACATTTCTGCGGGTGATTGAACACCCATCCGTGGGGGCAGTTTTCAATCCAGACGATATTGCCCACAATACCGGTCTTCTGGTACATCCCAGGCATTTACGGAAATATTTGTTTCCATGGTATAAAAAGATGGGGGATGTGTGTCGAGATAAAGGCTTGGGATTTATCTTTCACAGTGATGGTGATTGCACGGAGGTGATGGACGACCTGATTGACTGCGGCTTTCATGCCTTTAATCCTTTGCAGCCAAATGCCATGGACATCGACGAAATCAAGAATAAATGGGGTAATAAACTTTGTCTTATCGGCAATATTAATCTGGATTCAACACTTACCCTTGGAACTCCGCAGGACGTGCGGGCGGAGGTCTATGAGCGCATCAGGACTATCGGACCAGGGGGCGGTTATATGGTGGCCTCCTCCAATTCTATTACGGATTACGTCCCCCTGGATAATATGAAGGCCTTAATTGATGCGACCTTTGAATTCGGCCGTTATCCCATTGAGCTCGCAGAGGGTGGCGTGAAAGGCACCGTCTGGAAATACCAGGGAAAGGCAAAAAAGGAGGCCGCTGAATTTGAAAGTCAACTTGACATTGAAGCTTACACCACAAGCCTTTTGAGCAATGATGTCTCCCGCGTCACCGGTCTTGCCCAAAAGGACATTGATTCCGGTGTGGAGGTTGCAGAAGTAATCAGCAAGGGGCTCATTCCGGCCCTGGCAGAGGTGGGCAAAAAATTTCAAACCGGGAAAATCTACATCCCCGAAATGATGATAGCAGCCCGAATGATGCAGGGGACAATTGAGAGCCTCAAGGATCAACTGGCTGATAAAACCGAGAAGAAGCTGGGCAATGTGATCATAGGCACCGTTAAAGGGGACCTTCACGACATCGGCAAAAATCTTGTTATCATGATGCTTGAGGGCCAAGGGTTTACGGTGAAAGATTTAGGGGTATCCGTTAGCCCTGAACAATTTGTCCAACATGCCAAAGAAAATAAATCGGACATTGTAGCCATGAGCGCACTTTTGACCACCACCATGATCGAGATGGAGAATACCATTAATGCTTTAAAAAACGCGGAATTAAGGGATCAGGTCAAAGTGATTGTCGGTGGCGCGCCTGTCACGCAAAAATTTGCAAATGATATAGGCGCTGATGGATATGCCTATGACGCTCCTGGAGCAGCCCAGCTTTGTAAACAACTTCTACCTTCCTAAATCTTAATAACATTAATCCTATTTCGGGAGTCAAAAGGATTCTTTGCCAAATTCTATTTAATCGGCAAACACCACGACAAGTTCATCATACAGTAACTAGAAAGTTTAGCGGTGCCAATCAATGAAACTATATGTTTGAAGACGTTCTGTAACTTGCGGTTGATAGGCCGACTCTATTTATCAGACAGACAGTTTCCGCCCATTGGCGGTTTATTCCCCCACAAACGCAAATCTGCTGCAAATACATCACCGCCGACGAAATCCTTGAGAATCAAACATAAGTGCGTTATAATATCTTTATTACAAAAAGGAGATACAGCATTTTAAATGCCCAACTCAGTCATTACGTCCACCGGCAGTTACATCCCCCCTGCCGCGATACCCAATAATTACTTCCTCACCTACGAGTTTTATGGATCCGACGGTAATAAACTTGAACGACCTAACGCCGATATAATCAAAAAACTCTATGAAATCACGGGTATCCGGGAACGGCGATATGTGACCGACGGGCTTACCACTGCTGACATTGCCTATCTGGCGGCTAAACAGACGCTGAATGGCGTGGACAGGGAAACCCTCGATTACATTATCGTCGCGCAAAATTTCGGCGATGCAAAGTCCGACAACACCAGAACGGATATGGTTCCCACCGTCGCTGCCCGGGTGAAACATAAGTTGAGGATTCAAAATCCGTATACCATAGCCTTTGACCTTCCCTTCGGGTGTCCCGGTTGGCTGCAAGCAATGATTATGGCCGACTATTACATCAAATCAGGCGATGCAAAACGGATCCTTGTTATTGGCGCCGAGATACTGTCCCGGTTTACAGACCCCCATGACATCGACAGCATGATATATGCCGACGGTGCCGGCTGCGTATTGGTTGAGGCAAGCGATCAGGAAGCGGGCATCCTTTCCCATTCCTCCCGCTCGGATACTTTTGACAATGCCTATCTTTTATGGCTGGGCAAGTCCTACAATCCGAAACGAAACGGGGATAAACTTTTTATCAAAATGCACGGCCACGAGATATATAAATATGCGGTCAGAACGGTCCCCAAGGTAGTAAAAGAAAACCTGGACAAGGCCGGATTAAATCTCAGCGATGTAAAAAAGATTCTGGTGCACCAGGCCAATGGGAAGATGGACGATGCAATATTAAAAAGACTTTTTGAATTGTACGGGATCAAGGAAGTCCCCGCCGACATTATGCCCATGATAATTTCCTGGGCCGGTAACAGCTCGGTGGCCACCCTGCCGACAATGTTCGATCTGATACTGAAAGGAAAGCTGGTCAATCACAACCTTCAGTCAGGAGATATCGCCGTCTTCACCTCCGTGGGTGCTGGAATGAATATAAATTCTATGATCTATCGGATGCCGTAAGGCGACTTTGCCGATCCATTCCCCTTCATTTGTATTTTTAAGATTACATCCTGCCCCTTCATCGTCAGCCACTCTTTTTCCGCTTGAGCTGCGAAATAAACTTTGTAGAATATTGATTTGGATTCCCTCTTCACTGTAAGCCTTAAATCCTAGCCGTCGCTTTTGTTCCTTACACGATATCGAATGAATATTGACATATAATTGTGAAATATGATAATTGCCTGACATGATTTTAAATATGCGCTAACCAAAATTAAGAGGCTGCCATGAATTCGTTAAAACAGAGCCCTGATTCTCAGGATGAGAACCAGGGTTTTGTGTTTTGAAGCCTTCAAAAATAAACCACGCCAAAGATAATCGTGTTCAAAGCAATTTTCTACTGATGAACTTTTTGATAAAAGCTAATCAGGAGGCAAGTATACAATGATGGGTCTCCAAAGTAGATCTCCAAAAACAGTGGTTTCGTGTTATGACTTGTTAGATCTGGCAGTTACAGGAGGTATTGAGGATTATACAGAGGGTATATATGAAGGAGATATCAACAGAGCTTATAAGGGTGCCCAACGGGCGCAGGGGAATTACCTGCTAGACGAGGTCAGGTGTTGTAAGGGATCATACATCTTAGATATTGGTTGTGGGAATGGGACTTTATTGGAGCTGGTTCGAGAAAGGGGAGCCGCTGGCATTGGTATAACTATCTCACAAGCGCAAGTGAATCGATGTAAGAGCAAAGGGCTTGAGGTTTATTTGATGAATTACAAAGATATCCCTGCAAAATGGGATAATCAGTTTGATGGTATTATCGCAAACGGCTCAATCGAGCACTTTGTCCAGCCCCAAGATGTTATTGCGGGCAGACAGGATGAGATCTATAGAAGATTATTTGAAGTATGCTGCAGCATTTTGAATCCATCTTCAGAAAGCAGCCGGTTTGCAACCACCACCATTCATTTCAATAGAAAATCCGATCCTCAAGATGTTTTGAAAAGCCCCTTTTCTTTTCCAAGGGATTCAGACCAGTTTCATTACAGCCTCTTAAATAAGGCCTTTGGAGGATACTATCCTGTTGTGGGTCAACTTGAACGTTGTGCAGAAGACATATTTGAACTCGAAAAAGAAGTTGATGGCACCATTGATTATCAACTTACTTCTGAACACTGGTTAAAACAGTTTAGGAAAGCCGTGTTTATCAATCCTGCGTTTACGGCAAGATTAATCGGCAAAATAATAAAACGTCCCTATCACACATCTGCTATGATTGCGTGTTTATCCGGACCACAGTCTTGGGCCTGGCAATTTAGAACAGATAATGCCCCCACAAAATTACTGAGACAAACTTGGAGGTGTTCTGATTAAAATCACTAAGGCATCCATTACGCCCCCTATTCCATTTACTTTTCCTCGGAATAGACTTTTAAAAAGACGTTGACCAGGTAATCGATAACGTTAAATTGGATTTATTTTCCTAAAATGTAGGAGGTGGGATGAAAAGCTGGAAAGCAGTTGAAAAGGATCCATGGCATTATATTCCCAAACTGCTGCGTATAAGGCTGACGCTTTCACAAATCGGCGCCAATCTTGCCGGTGCAAGCATCGTTATGTCATATTTCGTCTTTATTGATGAGAGTGGTTCTTTTCAGCATGCCGCTAATACCCTCACAGTCGGTTCCATCATGTTCTTCGGACTGGTCGTTATCGCGGTTACTTTACACCGCATCTTCCAAAAGGACCTGACTGATTTCATGCGATTAAAGGCAAAAGGCCAGGAGGTGGCTTCCGAATTAAACAAAAGGGTCCAGCGCAAGATACTCAATTTGCCATCCATATCAGCGCTGATCAGCTCGCTCAACTGGGTGTTGGCCGCTTTTGTTATGTCGACATATAATATTTTTGAGCTTGTTGGGGAGTCCCCCGCTGTAATATTGTTTGAGGGCTCTAGAGTATTTGTCGGTATTATCATCTCCGGTGTGGTGGTTTGCGCCATCATTTTTTTTACCACCGAGATATTTTGCCGAAGGATATATCCTTATTTTTTCCCCCACGGCGGCCTGATTAAGATACGCGGGGCATATCGTCTGAAGCTACGGACGAGAATGATTGCCACCTTTGCTTTAGCCAGTTTTTTGCCGATGATCCTAATGGCGGTTTTGTCATATAACAAAGCCAGACTGATGTTGATCATGAATCCTGAAGATGTCATTCAGAGCCTGTTCTACCTAACGGCCTTTTTACTCGCTGCTGCCCTGATCGCGGCCATGATCTTATCCCGATTGTCTTCCACCGGTATTTTAACTCCGATAAGCCAGATGGAGCAGGCTATGCGAAAAGTCGAACAAGGCGATCTATCGGCTTCGGTTCCTGTCTCAAGCAATGACGAGCTGGGGGTGTTGGCTGAAAATTTTAACCAAATGACCGAAGGGCTCAGAGAACGCTACCACATGCGTCAGTCATTGGATCTGGCGATGGAAGTCCAACAGAGACTCCTGCCCAAAGGCAATCTCAAGAGAAAAGGATTCGACATCGCCGGCAGAAGCATCTACTGTGATGAAACCGGTGGTGATTATTTTGATTTTATCATCAATGGCAGGGGTGAAAATGAACGCATCGGCATTGCTATTGGAGACGTATCAGGACATGGCATTCCCTCAGCTTTGCTGATGGCAACCGTTCGTTCGTCACTGCGGCAGCGCACTTCTTTTTCGGGCAGTGCCGCGAACATTATCAATGACGTAAACCGGCAACTGGTTTTAGATGTAGAGGATTCAGGACAATTTGTGACCATGTTTTATCTGTCAATTGACCCGACCCAAAAACAGTTGCAATGGGTTCGGGCAGGACATGACGCCGCCATTTTTTATGACCCCGGCACCAAATCATTCGAAGAGCTGGGCGGGTCGGGAATAGCTTTGGGTGTGGACAAGAACTGGAATTTCAAAGAGGGTTCAAAAACTGATCTCTGTCACGGGCAAATCATCCTCCTTAGCACGGACGGCATCTGGGAAGCACGCAACCCAAACGGAGATATGTTTGGCAAAGACCCTATTTACGATATCCTGCATTCAAAAGCAGCAATGAGTGCAAACGAAATACTCGAAGCCATATTAAGATCTTTAAGCATTTTCCAAAACGGCACCAAAATAGAAGACGATATAACGCTGGTAGTCGTAAAAATAAGTGATTAAAAAAATAGGAGGTGTCATGTTCGATTATTCCAACATAGATCCGAAAGTGTTTGATCCTGAGGTTATTGATTCCGAAACTGCTGCTTTCAATGAAAAAATAGAAAAGGAGCTTTCGTCCCAACCGCCAATTTATACCTTACCACCACAAGTTGTCCGGGAGGCGCGTGCCGCCGGCCATTCCGTATTCGGACCCATCGTCCGGCGCGACGAAGCGGAGGATCGCGTTGTCCCAGGCCCGGCAGGCGATATTCCCGTTCGTATTTTCGTTCCGGATACGGTTAAAGGCGTCTATATGCATATCCACGGCGGCGGATTTATGCTCGGTCGGGCGAATCACTTCGATGAGATCATTGTTGGAACAGGCAAACGATGCAGCGTTGCAGTCGTCAGCGTAGACTATCGCCTTGCACCGGAAAACCCTCACCCTGCAGCCCCGGACGACTGTGAAGCTGTGGCTTTCTGGCTTGCGAAAAACAGCAGTTCTGAGTTCGGCTCAAAAAAGATCGTTGTCGGGGGGGAATCTGCCGGTGCAAATCTTTCAGTGGTGACGCTTCTCAGAATGCGTGACAGGCACGACTTCACGGAATTTCGTGGGGCAGTGTTGAGCTATGGCGCATATGATTTGTCGATGACACCCAGTGCCCGTCGCTGGGGAGGAAGAAACCTTGTTTTAACGACAAAATTAATGCAATGGTTTCATGAAAATTACACAACGGCCGAAAAGTATTCCGATCCGGATGTTTCACCACTGTATGGTGATCTTTCCGGGATGCCCCCGGCCCTGTTTACAGTAGGAACCCTCGATCCGCTTTTGGATGATTCATTGTTTATGCACATGCGCTGGCTGGCGGCAGGCAATGCGTCTGAACTGGCCGTTTACCCTGGGGCTATTCACGCATTCAACGCCTTCCCGATTGAAATCGCCCGCAGGGCCAACGCCAGAATTGTTGAATTTATCGATGCATGTCTAGCTTAGCCCTGTTTATGGATTCTCCACCAGATCAGAGGCCGATATCAAGGCTCGTATTTTGGTTGGGGTCAGTGGAAAAAGAAAAAGGAAATAGGAAAGGGGGACGGTCATACAATTATAGGAAAGGGGGACGGTCATACAATTATGCGTTTCATCGTTTAGTAGCATACGGCACAAACGCATAATTGTATGTCCGTCCCCTATTTTGGTTTTGCTTGG
>CP070652.1:3522794-3529800 GCA_020354645.1 Deltaproteobacteria bacterium | reverse complement strand
TGATCACGCCAAGTGCCTTCAAGGACATGAAGTTTCCCATGCAATCAGAATTTGAAGAAAGCGAAATGGTGCCGTGGAAGCGAAACGCTTATTCTGTAATATTGAGTAACGTCCGGGATCATAAATTAATTTTACAGGCGTCTTTGCCAGGACTTGAATTTGCGGGAATTGACATCTTTGAGGATGGCAAACATTTCGCTGATTATATGTATAACACCGTTGAAGAATGTTTGGACGATTTGTCAAATGTTAGTTGGACATATTTTCGGCCGAAAGGTGACTGGAGTAAGGACCATATAATACGTTATACAGAAAATTGGTATGGCAAAAGCGTTTATGGGGTTGATGGACCAGATGTAAGGTTTCACACTGAATACAGCTATGTTCATCATCCTGAGATTCTCGATCTGACTCCTTTAAATGCCGTATTTAAACTCATACAGGCATCTGTCCTAATGGAATATGAAACCCTTGAGAGAGCAATCGAGATAACCAATGACCTGAGTCGGGATATGGATCTTGGGGAACCGGTTGTCACCAAAGCTGGAATTATGCGAGGCGATCAAGCTCAATGCCAGGCGCTGATAAATAGGATTGTCGTTGGGATTGATACTAATTTGGAGATGCTAAGTTATCAAAAAGGTGTAAAAATGCCTGAACGCAATATTCAGAATCTGGACTATAGTCAAATTTTTGATAAGACTGCGAGAAATATTTATGCGGTGATCACGGGAAGGAGCTGCCCTGAATCGGTGACGGTGATGTAAATAGGCGTGCCAAGCCGTAGCTTCAATAAATCATACTTAGTTTAGTCCGGCTTCGCTTTGCAGCTACGCCGAGACAGTCTTCGTTCTTCACTACGTTTCGAACGAAGACTGGTCGGGGCGATCCCGTCGTATGTGACGGGGCGACTTCCTGCTCCCAAATTGGTGGTCTTTCGAAAAATAATTCTTTTAACCAATTAAAATCATTATGTATTCTGGATCGCCGGGTTTCTGTTTCTTTAAAAGCATGATATGCATGGGGTGAATAATATCAAGAACTTGTGCATGCCGTCGGCCAGAAAGGGAATAAAAAGGGAATATATTTTTTAACATACGTCTGTTTTAACATAATCATCAAATAATATTTTTTTCTTCATTTTTCGATTCTCTCAAATAAAGTATTCGACGAAAAAAAATGTTATGATTCTGACTTTAAAAATTGTAAGTCCTAGTCTGCACTCGCTGTGGCGAAGAGGCGGCCGGAGTGATAGAAAATGAATGCCGCTGCATTTTAGGCGCGTTCAGCACCAACGTCCCCCTAACTCCACGTCCCCCTAACTCCCCACCGACCCCTTATCTCCGCCCTATCGACCTTCCGTCTCCGTTAAAACTTCTCCGGACAAGTCGTTGCGGCAGGCCAGTCTCGGCTCTGGCGAGCTGCGCCTCGGCTGGCGATTCAGGCCGGAAAACGACAAACCGGTTTATACATTAGTCTTTCCCGAATGCGTCGAGGATCTCCGGAGCTTCGACAGCGGATAAATTTAGCTGCAAAAAAACCTGGGACGGATCGTCGTCCGGAATTAGGGTCCAGCCGAGCCTGCGACCGAGTTCGAGCATGGCACGGTTTTCCTTCAGGACAAGACCCCAGAGGTTCTTTATCTTCCGCCGGAGCGCAATGGCAGCCAGACAGCTCAGAAGCTTGGCACCGACACCCAGACCTTGCCAGGGATCGCCGATAACGATGGCGAATTCGGCCTTATTATCGCCCGGTTGGCCGATCAGCCTCGCCACCCCCAACATCCTGTCGCCAGAGCCGGTGGTATCCAGGGCGATCAAGGCAATTTCGCGATCGTAGTCTATCTGAGTCAGCCGGACCAGAAGTTCAGGGGTAAGTGTTTTACCGGGGCTTGAAAACCGGTAATACAGGGTGCGCGGGGACAGACTGGACCAGAGTTCCTGCAACAGCGGGGCATCTTCGGGTTTGATCGGCCGAATAAAAAGGTGCACCCCGGCTTTGGTGACGGCTTTGGTTTCATATTCGTCCGGATAGGCACTGATAATCAGATGCATCGGGGAGGGGCTTTGCGCCGGGGCAATGACCGCCTGTGCAGTGGCGGCAAAAACGCGCCCGCCGACAGCCAACAGGGAGCTGATTTCCATTTCGCAGATTTCCGGAAAATCCGTGATCAGATGTGAAAAATTGCTCAGGAACTCCTCCAGGGCGGGAGTACAGGCGGGCGGCAAGCCCTGCCGGTCTTTGAGAATCCTGTAAAGGCGGGTTTGCTCTAATATACGGCCGGCCAGCAGGCGATTCAAGGGAGGAAGGCCGATGGCCTGATCCATGATAACTTCCGTTCCAATTCCTCCGCAACCGAATAAAATCACCGGCCCAAACGGCGAAACCAGACGGCTGGCCAGCCTGAATTCAAAATCCGGGCGGCCGATCGCAGGTTGAACAACCACGTCGGTGGTCTCCGCACCGGGCGGATAGGCCCGGGAACACTCCAGGTGCCGCAACATGGCCGTCCGCACGTCTGCAGCATCGTGCAGCTCGGTTCCGGATTTGCCGGCCGCAGAAACATTTCCGATGTGCCGGGCAAGCGGCATGAGGGTGACCGGATACCCCCAGCGGTCTGCCAGATTGAGGACTTCTTCAGTGTTTCGAGCAACTTCGGCCGATACCGTCGGCAGGTCATAGGCCTCAAGCAGACTCAGCGATTCCAGCCGGGTCAGCAGCGGCATCTCCCGCTGGAGGGCCGAGTCGATGATCTTGCGGGCCCGGGCCTGATTGATCACAAATCGCTCGGGCATTTTGCGGGGGATTTGCTGCAAAAGTTTCAAGTTGTGGTCGTAGTCATTCAGGTGTAAAAATGCCCGAACCGCCGTTTCGGGGGCGTCATAGGTGGGAATGCCGGCCTCATCTAATACCCGGCGCCCGGCTTCCAGCCCCTTGCCGCCCAACCAGACCGCGAAGACAGGCTTGAGCCGAACGGAAACAGCGGATGTGACCAGCCCGGCAACTTCCAGCGGATTTGAGAGAAACTGCGGGGCGACGATGATCAGCGTTCCGTCGATTTCCGGGGCGGCTTGACAGACTTCCATCAATTGACGGTATGTCTCCGCAGAAAGTTCGCCGCGGATGATGATCGGATTTTGACGGTTCCAGGAAGACAGGAGGATGCGGTCCAGGGCCGCCAGGGTGTCGGGGCTCAGAGCGGTCGGTTGCAGATCGCGTTCGTATAAAAAATCCACGGCCATGATGCCGGGACTGCGCGCGTTGGAAATAATGGCCAGATTCGAACCCCGGGGCCGCGGCTGCTTGCTGAGCAGATCGCCGCAATCAAACAGGTCCCCAACAGTATCAACCCGGATGATGCCCGCGCGTTTGAAAGCGGCATCATAAATGGCATCGGTGTGAATCAGTCTGGCGGTAGGTGTGACGGCCCCGGGGTCGTCGGGCTGAGCGCGGCCGGTCTTTAAAACCACAACAGGCTTGATACGGGATGCCGCCCGGGCGGCGGAGATGAACTTGCGCACATTGATGATCTGTTCTAGATGGATGAGGATAGCCCTGACCCCGGAGTGAGTGGCCATATAGTCCAAAACGTCGGCACAATCGATGTCCAGCATATCGCCCAGACCGATCAACTGACTCAGGCCGATTTGTTTGCTCAACGATAGGTCTAAAACCGCCGCACAGATCGCCGCGCTCTGGGAGATCACCGCCAACTGCCCCCGCAGAGGCATTTCGCGACCCAGGGCGGCGTTGAGGTTCACCCAGGGATTGACGATGCCCCAGGAACGAGGACCGATCAGTCGAACCCCTGCGTAGCGGGCCTGGGTTGCAATTTGCTCAAAGCCTCCCTGCCGGGGGGGGGCGCGGGCGGGAATCAGCGCGCTTCGGATTCCGGCCTGACCGCAGGCATCGACGGCCGCAGGTAGCCGGTCGAAAGAAACTGCCAGAACGGCCAGATCAACAGAATCAACGATTGATTTAAAGTCCGGCCAGACCTGCAGGCCCGCAACTTCCTGCCCCTCCCGGCAGACAGGGTATAGCCGGCCTTTGAAGCCGCCCGACAAAAGATTGGCAAGGATGTTGCGCCCCGGAGTGTCGCCGGCCCCTAAGATAGCCATCGAGGATGGGGAAAAAATCCGGTGAAGGTGTTCGATGCTCATGGCTCGCTCTGCAGGCCTGTGGGGTGACGGCTTGCTCTTGCGGCTCAGGGACGACCGATGATTAAGCGCAGCGGATCCACCTCGCCGCGCAGAATCCTGAGTTCAGTTTCTCTCGGCGGCGGCGTTTCGTTGACAAAAGCAGGCTCGATCAGCTTGAAGCTGGTTGCCTGCCTGACCTTTTCCACGTCAACGCCGGGATGAACCGACTCGATCATCATGTTCTTGGTTTTTTCTTCAAAACCGAGCACGGCCAGATCCGTGATGATTTTGTATGGGCCGGTGCCCGGCGGCAGGCCGGCCTTTTCGCGGGCGTCGGGCCCGCTGAGGTAGCCCGGGGAGGTCATAAAGTCCACCTTTTCAACGAAACGGGCTTTGGTTTGGACCGTCATGATCAATGTCCGCCAGCACAATGAAGCGAAGTCGTTGGCTCCGCCGCTGCCGGGAAAGCGAACCCTGGGTTTATAGTAATCGCCGATAACCGTGGAGTTGATGTTGCCGTATCTGTCGATCTGGGCACCGCCCAGAAAGGCGTAATCAACCAGACCCCGGCAGCAGGTCGTCATCATTTCCACCATTCCGGCAGCCATGATTCCTTTGAAGAAGGTGCGGGAGTCTCCCACGGAAATCGGCATCTGCGGCATGGCCGGCGCCACCCCGCCGGCCTCAAACAGGATGATGAGATGGGGTGCCGTGGTTTTTTGCGCCAGCATGGCGGTAGCGCAAGGTGCTCCCGTTCCGACGGCGACGGTTTTGCCGTCCTCAAGATACCTTGAGGCAGCACAGATCATCATTTCAATCATATTGTATTCCGCTACCATGGCTGTTGCCTCCTTCGGAATGGGCACATGGGCGTTGTTTTATTCACAGATGAACGTCATTTGTCGACCAGGGTTTCCAATTTCTGCAGCTGCTTGAGCTTGGCCAATCCACCGCAACGCTCGAGGTATTCCTCGAAGCAGCTGACCCCGTAAATATAGTGGTCCAGAAATTTTTCAAACTGCTGAGGATCCTTTTCGGCTTCCAGCCATTGCGCCAGATGTTCCTCATCCGTGTAATACAGGTAGGGCATGTTGCCGGGATAACTTCCAAAAGGCACCTCGATGACGGCGTCCACCAGATAGTAAGGAATAACGGTCTGGGTCGGTCTCATGCGGATAGCGGTATTGTCGATCAACCGCTCGGCGCTGATAATGAGGTACTTGGCGGCGCGTGCCAGCTCCAGATCGGCGATTGAAATACCTCTGATATGGCAGTTGCCGTAGATATCGGCTTCATGGACATGAATGACCGCCACATCCGGCCAGATGGCAGGTACCGCCGCAAACTTCTTGCCGGTAAACGGGCACGTGATCACCTTGGCCCCCGACATTTTAAAGGTGTCGGTCCCCAGCATGCATCGAATGACGGCAAACGACACGCCCTCGGCTGCTGCCTTCAAACGGGCTGCCAGAGCATAATTCGTCCATTCGCAAACTTGAATCTCGCCGGATTCCATAACCCGCCGGGCATTCGGCGAAAGCCCGCGGGCCTCGAGGCCGACGATGTAAGCCACGTCAACCCGGTTAAAGCAATGACCGGCACTCAGCAGCTGAAAGTCATGGGTGGAGGTATGTCCGAAGAAGCCCAAATTTTGGCGATGCGCCCGCAGAATTTCGTGAATGACGGCCGTGGGGATGCGGTTGGCGCCGAACCCCCCTATCGCCAGGAAGCAGCCGTCGGGAATAAACCGCTCTACCGCTTCTGTTTCGGTCATCCGCTTGTCGGTCATGGCCCGGGACTTGCGGGCAAAAAATTCACGGGCTTTGTCCGGATCTGGATTCATGAAAAGCGGATTGTCACCTTGATCCATTGCGTTCATAATCTCCGTCTCCGAGAAAAGGAAGCTGAATTGAAAGGAAGATAATCAACCGGTCGGTGGCTGACCCCTGTCTACTCTATTTAGCAAGAAATATGCCACGCCTCGGAAAACATAAAATAGAATAATAACAATATGTTGGGAATTACAACCGGTTTGGAGCCGATTGAGCGGGTGTCACATTCTTTTACAGGATGTTAAAAATCCTGCTTGGCTCGAAAGATAATTGACAACTTCTTTGGAAGAAGATCCTATGTGATGGGCTTATTCGCGCAGCTGTTGCAGCAAATTGTCATCTATGGTTATTTTCGATGAGAAAGACATCTATCAGGGCTGCAAAAATATCATCATAATTAATCGACCTTTTCTCAAGGTTTGGGCTATTAAGAAGCCAAACCGTTTTCGGATCGGTTTCTTGGGGATATCATCGCCTCGCACCGGGCTCTTCAGAACCTAAATAAATTCACGGATAAGCTATGTAAAAAAGCTAAGGTCCCGCCTTTCAAATTGCATCAACTGCGACACCTCGCCACAGCTATTCTCAAGGATGAAGCCGACATGAGTCTCGCCAAACTTCAGAGGTTCCTGCGACATGACCACCAGAAAACCACTGAGATCTACGCAGGGCACATTGAAACGGGAACCAAGAAACAAACTGACTTTTTGGCGGACTTCTGGGCAGAGAAACTTGATCTTATTGAAGGTCAAGAATCTATTCCAGCGTCTACTAAACAGCAAAAATAAAACGGGTTAGCCGAGGCGGGGGCAGGGAACGGACACGTGGGCAGCGACTTACGTTGTCGCCGCCAATTCAGTCCGCTTGCTTGACGATCAGACGGCAGTCTCTCCTGGGCGCGGCGGGTGTTGCTGACGGCTTCTTTTTTGGTCGCATGCCGAAGAAAAACCGCACCACGTTGAAACGTCTGACGAGCAGCTCGTACAAGACCATGATCAGTGCAAAGGAGACCACGGCAATGATCAGATACTTCGA
>CP070652.1:3508489-3522694 GCA_020354645.1 Deltaproteobacteria bacterium | reverse complement strand
GGATTCACAGAAGGGCCCAAAAAGGGGTCGACGTAAATGATGCACCCATGGGTTTGGATGACGATTGTGGGTCCACCTAAATACCAGACCGTGGTTTTTTCCAGTTGTTGTTCAATTTCTTCTATCAATCGCATCTTTGCTTCCTTATATCCCCGGATACACCTGCGACCTCAAAGAAGTAACACAGCCTTGAAATAATCTTGCTTTCTTTCCTCCATGATCCCCTGTGTGAACAATGTTTCCAATTGTTCGAGGTTGACGCGATGGCTAATCATGGGTTTAACCTGAACACGCTTGTTGCTGATCAATTCAATCGCCCTGGGCATACTCCATGGGCAGCCAGAAGAACCGAATATTTTCAGCTCGCGCCGATGCATATCCTGCATATCCAGACTTGCATTTTCGCTGTATATTCCAAAAACCATCACCCGCCCCTGCTTGCGGGTCACTTTTAGGGTTTCGGCCAACGCCTGCGTGGACCCTGAAGCCTCAATGCCAATATCGACTCCGCGACCATTGGTGATTTGCATAACAGTCTCGATGACATTTTCCTTAGTGATGTTGATGGTGATATCCGCACCAAGTTTGCTTCCCAATGCCAGACGTTCTTCTCTGGTTCCGATCAAAATCACGGTGGAAGCTCCTGCAATTTTGGCCAGTTGCATAAAACAGATCCCTGCCGGTCCGGGACCGAAAACCGCCACTGTCTCGCCAATCCGGAGGGGTATCATATCCATTGCATGCAGTGGGTCGGCGAGAATATCGATCAGCGCTGCTTGATCCCATTCAATATCCTGGGGAAGCTGAAAACAGGATAAATGAGGCACTATGAAATATTCAGCGTAGGCGCCATCGTAACGCTGCATTCCCAAGATACCTCTATGGTCGCACTGCCAATAGGCCCCCTTTCTGCAAAATTCACATTTGCCACAGAAAATGCCGGGATCGACGGCTACCCGATCCCCGGGCCGAACATTTTCTACCCCTTCGGTTACCTTCTCAACGATTCCGCAAGCTTCGTGGCCCGGAATAAGCGGTGGAACTGCCTGAACAAAGTCACCTCTGAAAATTTCCAGATCGCTGCCACAAATCCCTACCGACTTCGTTCTAATTAAAACCTCGTCCTTCGTCGGTTGCGGTTTTTCCACTTCTTTGATGTTCATCTTAAAAGGGCCTTCCCATACGAGCGCTTTCATCCCTCAACGTCTCCTTTCTCCCCGCTCAATTCGATATTGCAAGATCTTCTCCTCCCAGACATGGTTTCCTGAGCTTCAGCTATAACCAAAATAAAGAACATGATGGATCGTTTAGAATCTTCAAATGCTAATCTGAAACTGGAGAGCTTTATGATAGATGCTTTCTATATTTTTCAGATTTATATCTCCCCAATTTTCCTTTATCGCTGCTTTATTCTTTAGTGTTCGCTTAGAAATAACTTTTATCTTCTCATCGGTGAGCTCCTCCTTATTCAGCCCCGGCACCGAGCCTGTTTGAAAGATGAATTCTTTAATGCTTTCAACGACTCCTTCTACGCTCTCTTCTTCCCCTGGGCCTTCCAAATTATCATTCAAGGCTGTGGCAAGACCGGCCATTTTCTTGTGTGCGCGATTAAGTACAAATTCGCAAGCCCATGGCAGCAGCAACCCATTGGCTGCGCCATGTGCCGCCCCAGAATTCAAGGTTAAATGCCAGCCCATACGGTGGACTAAACCAATGCCGGTCTGAGCATTAACGATACCTCCCAAAAGAGAGGCATAAGACATTTTGGCTCTGTATTTCAAATTATGGGGGTCTTCCAGAACAGTTGGAAGATAATTCTTTATAATACGGATCGCCTCTAGCGCCAGGCTGTCCGTTAAAGGCTGGGAACTTTTCGCCAGGTATCCCTCAATGCAATGGGAAAAGGCATCTATTCCATTATTGATGGTAACGGTGGCGGGAAAAGATAGGGTGAATTGCGGATCCACAAAAGCGGCGTTTGGATAGATAAAAGGGGAAACAACGGCCTGGATGTCGAGAAAGTCATTCGTTGTCGTAATCGCAGCAAAAGGAGTAACTTCGCTTCCCGATCCGGCAGTAAGAGGCACGGCAATGATCGGCAAGGGCGGATTTTTTATTTCATGTGCTCCAAAATAGTATTCTAAGGGCGAAGTGTCCTTTGCCAATAGGGCCATAACTTTTGCGGCATCCATGGGGCATTCCCCGCCGATTCCTACCACCATTTCACACTTTGTGTCTCTTGCAACCCTTGCACCGCTCTCGATCGTTTTTACCCGCGGCTGGGCTTCCACCTCATCAAAAACCACGGTCTCTATTCCTGCTTTTTCAAAAGATCCCGTTACCTTTTGTAGTGCGCCGCTGTTCTTACCCATAGCTCCTGAAACCATTAAAGCTCTGCTCCCGAAGCGACGTGACTTTTTGCCGGCCGTTTCAATAATCTTTTCTCCGAAATGAACCCGGGTGGGTAAATGAAATTTAAAACTGTCAACCATGTTTCTCTTCTCCAGTACATATCAAACAATATTAAGATGTTATAAGCAAATACAACAATTTCAAAACGAAATAAACAAACGAGTCTGGTAATACCAATTGTGCATATCAAATACCAATCCGCAATGCAATACTATAATTTGCTGATTGTCTTCTTTCTCTCCCGCATAGAAATTTAATCGCCCCGGAATCTCTTATTTGATCGATATCGTAAGGACGTCACGGCTTAATGGCAAATCAAATTAACCTATTTATTTCGTTATATAATTATCGAAAATAATTTATTCGGTATCAGGAAGTTCTGTTGTAGTAAATATCAAATCAATCGTTAACCTGATAAAAATCTTGACAAGGATATGGCATTAAATTAAGTGTGAACATTGATATTTGGTAGTATCATATTGATAATACCAAATTTTGGAGTAAACCTTTTTCAAGCAACCATATTAGGAGGTGGTAAATTAGAAAACCAATTTCTAGCTTAATAGAATAAGGCTTTTCCGTATAAATCTTCAAAAAGGAGGGAAACAATCATGGCAAAGCTTAAGACTTATAAGGCATTGTTGACAGGTACTTTGGTTTTGGGTTTACTCTTCAGCCTTCTTACTTCAACATCTGCGGGGCAGAACCCCATCGTGATGAAAATCGGCAATCCCGGTCCCGGAGACCCCCACAAACACTTTATTGCCGCCTCAAGCCTGGAATTTAAGGATTACGTGGAGCGCCATACAAACGGTGGCATCAAAGTTGAGATCTATCCGGCCAACCAGCTCGGTACCATGCGAGCCATCACGGATATGGTAAAGCTGGGTACGATTCAAGGGGCAACCTGTTATTCCGCCGTCGCTACCATGTTCCTTCCGGAAATCGAATTGATTTACATCCCCTTTGTCTTTTCTTCGCCCGAAATCGCATGGAGGGTTTTCGACGGCTGGTTTGGTAAAAAGATGGAAAAGCTCTGGGTGGAAAGACAGGGGCTGGTTCCCCTGTATCAGGCAGACAACGGCGGCGTCCGCGCATTCGGAATGAGAAATAAGCAGATATACAAACCCGAGGATCTCAAAGGGTTGAAAATTAGAACGCCTCAGAGCGAAAGCATCAGAATTTTTACCGAAAGCCTGGGAGCTGCACCCGCCATGATCGACTGGACGGAACTGTATTCTTCAGTGCAAACCGGTGTGGTGGACGGGTTTGAGGTCCCGACCGCGGTCCTCATGTTCAAACTGTATGAGGTCATCAAATATGCCTCCCTCATCGGCCATACCTGGGATATGACATTTTTGCTGGTCAATAGTAAGTGGTTACAGGGGTTGCCGGAGGACTACCGCAGAGTCGTCATTGAAGCCGGAAGACACGCAAAAACGGTTAATCGAGGAGTATCCGAATTTTATGCAGCCGAACTGGTCCAAAAACTCAAAGAGCTAAAAATAGAAGTCTATACACCTGATGAAGCCGTCCAGGAGGAATTTCGCAAAATTTCCCAAAAACCGGTTGAAGACTATATAAGGAAAAAGATCGGAGATCAATGGGTTGACGATTTCTATAAGGCGGTCAGGGAAGCTGAAGCTGCTACTAAAGCAGATAACGCAAGGATCTATCAGATGTTCATGAAATAATCCCCTATCGTCTCAGATCCAAAGGCCCCGTTGTTTTTCGAAGGGTGCTCAGAGAAGAACGGACGGGGCCTAAAATTCTGGCTTTCAACAAAGGAAAAACTGTTGAAGTTCGAACAGATAGTTTCGGTTTTAGATGAAATCACTGGAAAGCTCGATAGGGCATTGAGCCTTTTTACGATCCTCCTTTTGGGGATTATTGCCGTGGTCGTCAATTTGGCCGTCTTTTACAGGCATGTGCTTTCGGCTGGCCTTCCGTGGTCAGAGGAGGTCCCTAAATTAGGGATGGTCTGGATGGGGTTTATCGGCACCAGCATGGCGCTTCGGAGGGAACAACATATCGGATTCTATGCTCTGATCAACCGGCTACCAGCCAAAATGCAAACTATTTTCAAGCTCATCGGTCACTTTCTCGTCTTGTTCTTTCTGATCATTCTGATCAAATGGGGATTTTTTCTTGCCTTTACGGTTGGATCTTCCTCGGTCAGTCCGGAAATGAATATCTCCTATTTATGGTTACTACTGATCGTACCCATTGCAGGGATTTTTATGGCCCTCCAACTATTCATGAAGATATTGAAGAGCATTGTGGATCTGGTCGGGACCCCATAAGCGCCAAAAAGTCCACGGAGACCCTATGATTGCATTGATTTTCATCAGTCTGGGCATTTTTCTGATTCTTGGAATTCCCATCGCTTTCGCACTTTGTCTGACCACGCTCCTTTATTTCATAGTCAAGAATGATCTCACCTATTTTCCCATACTTTCCCAGCAGCTCTTCGAAGGAATGGATTTGTATCTTTTGCTGGCCATTCCATTTTTCGTCTTTGCCGGAGAGATCATGCGGGCCTCGGGAGTCACCAGAAACCTGGTGAGGTTTTCCAATGCGCTGGTCGGGCACTTTCGCGGCGGATTGGCATATGTGAATATTGTTGCAAGCATGTTTTTCTCGGGTGTTACCGGTTCGGCAGTCGCGGACACCTCTGCAATAGGCACGGTGATGATTCCGAGTATGGTCGAAGATGGGTACGATCTCGACTTCAGCGCAGCCGTTACGGCCGCCTCGTCAGTTATCGGACCAATTATTCCTCCAAGCATACTCATGATTATCTATTCGGCCGTTATGGATCTATCGGTCGCCGCAATGTTTGCCGCAGGACTTATTCCAGGTGTTTTGGTCGGATTAAGTCTGTGTGTTCTGAGCTACTACTTTTCACGAAAAAGAAATTACCCAAAGAGGGAGAAATGGGTCGGTTTGAAGGAGTTTTTCTCTTCCTTAAAAGGGGCCTTTGTCTCATTGTTCATGCCTGTAATCATCCTCGGAGGTATCTTGAGCGGGATGTTCACTCCCACGGAAGCAGCTGCAATTGCTGTTTCTTACGGATTGGTCATAGGATTCCTTTCAAAAGGTTTAAAGCTGCGTATGATGCCGGAAATCATGCTGAATACCGTTCTGGTTTCCGCCACGATCTTATTTGTCATCGCCTCCGCCAAAACGATTGGATGGTTGTTTGTGATCGAGCAAATACCCCAGGGGGTTGCCAGTACCTTTATTTCGATCACTCGTAATCCTTATATATTTCTTTTTATCGTGAACATCTTCCTTTTTGTCGTAGGAATGATTATGGATCCGGCGGTATCTATTCTCATCCTCGGACCAATTCTAGCCCCAGCCGCCCTCAACCTAGGAGTTCACCCCCTGCATTTCGCTATTATCATGTGTATCAATTTGATCGTCGGCCTGGCAACTCCGCCTCTTGGATTTATTCTCTACATTGCATGTGGGATAGCAAATCTCTCTGTCGAGCGAATCTCAAAAGCGATTTTTCCATTTTTATTGGTCGAAGCGTGTGTCGTCTTGCTTGTCACCTATATCCCGTTTATTCCACTGTGGATTCCAAAGCTACTGGGGTACGTTTGAAATTTAAAGCATCCTATCCTGCTAACGCTAGACCCAAGAAGTCTTGTTGGACTCAGCCCAATAAATCCTCTGAGATGAGTGCCTGCCTGACCTTTTCTCTGACTTCCGGCGTGCAGCGCATCATCGGTTCGTGAGGATAGCCAAACTCTTTACCGGTTCGCATTTCATACATATCGATCAGTGTTGTGAAGGGCACACCGCCAATACCCTGAATAGCAACCAGCCTCGCCAATTTCTTTTGCAACTCAGCACATCTGACTAAATTTCCTTTTTGAAATTCATCGTAAAGCTCCAGCTGGACCTCGGGAAAAACATTGGCCGGACCCCCAACGCCGGCTGCGGCGCCTTGAGCCAAAGCGGCATAGAAAAGAGGTACTGTCCCGATGATAAATTGAAAATCCTTTTGCTTAACCGAATTCATATAATGAACGAATACTTTGATATCAAAACTGCTATCTTTTACTCCGGCCAGACCCATTTCAGCCAATCGCCCCAGCAAAGGCGGCGAAATGCTATAACCGACCTGCGGGGGATTATTGTAAGCAAATACCGGAATGGATACGGCATCGAGTAATTTTTGATAGTAATTAACCACCACCTCGTCAGGGTGGTTATAATAATAAGGCGGTACGGCAGCGACAACATCAACTCCGGTTTTTTCTGCATGCTTGGCCAACTCAACAGTGGCTCCGCCTGTTGTAGTGCCAACGTGGGTAATGATAGGAATACGATCCGCTGTATACTCTACAATTAGCTCCGTTGCTTTTTTGCGTTCTTCTAAACTCAAGAGCGGGCCACAGCCAAAGGTCCCCAACGTATAAAAGCCATTGACCTTTTTGTCGATTAAAAATTCAATAAATTCTTTAAGCGAAGCTTCGTTGATTTCTCCATTTTCTTTGAATGGCATAATCAGTGCAGGAATCACACCTTTTAACTTTTTCATTTTAATTCTCTCCTTCCGAAAATCTGGGGTGATAATAAATTACCGTACGGTTTTAACGGCCAGGTTTCGACCGTGGACGCCGGCGTGCAAAACGCCTTCTTCCCTCAGGTTGTCATTGGCGACGTCTTAACATTTTTCCAGATCATGGCAAAAATGGTGCATAAGGTAATTGACAAAAAGATCAGAGAAATGGGGCTGGTAAAGAAAATCGACGGGCTCCCGCCGGAAATAATTAGCGACTGTCTGAGTCGCTCTTCCACCATGGGTCCTAAAATGAACGCAATTAAAAAAGGCGGGATCGTGAACTCAAACTTTCTCATAAAATAGCCGATGATACCAAAAAAAAGCATGGTTTTCACATCAAAGAGGCTGTTTTGAACGGCATAAGAGCCTGCAATACACAGAATGGAAACCGTGGGAAACACCAGTGCCTTTGATGAGTTGGCGATTCGTGCGAAAATCCTGATTCCGAAATAGGCAATGGTGAGATTTGCAAAGTTTCCGACAATCAGGGCAACAAAGAGACCATAAATCACCGCCGGATGCTGGCCAATAAGTTCCGGTCCCGGAACAAGACCCTGGATGAGAAAAGCACCCAGCATCACAGCGGTAATCGAATCTCCCGGAATACCCAGCGTCAAAAGAGGGATCAAGGTTGCGCCGCACACCGCGTTATTGCCGGCTTCGGCGGCGGCAACGCCTTCCAGAGAACCCTCACCAAACTCTTCGGGCTTTTTTGATCCTCTCTTTGCCATACCGTAACCGATAAAAGATGAAATCACGGAACCGATGCCCGGAATGGCCCCGATAAAAGTACCGACAATCGCCGATCGAAAAATGGTTTTGCCACAACCTTTCAACTCCTTAAAACTGACACGGTTATCTTCGGCCCGTGGTGACTTTTTTAAAACCGCACTTTCGGTGCCCCGGACTTTTGCTTCCACCTGCACGAGAATTTCGGGAACGGCAAAAAGGCCAATAAGCACGGGAATCAGCGGCAATCCTTTGGCCATTTCAAGAGAACCAAAAGCAAAGCGAAGGGTGCCCGTCATAAAATCCATTCCCACAGTTGAAAACAACAGTCCCAAGGAAGCCACCAACAAACCTTTGAGAAGAGACTTGCCGGATACCAGGCCCACAATAGTCAGGGCTAAAATAAGCAAAGTGGTCAACTCTGGAGGACCAAGCTTTAAGGCCACGACAGCCAAAGGAGCCGCCACCAGTATCAATACAAAATCACTGAACACATCGGCAATGACCGAAGCATAAATTGCCATTTTCAGGGCTTTCAATGCTTTGCCCTGCTTGGCCAACGGGTAACCATCCAGGGCCGTTGCAGCCGCTGCCGGTGTACCAGGGGTATTGATCAGAATGGCCGTTATCGACCCCCCGTAGATCCCCCCTTTATAGACGCCGATCAGCATTGCCAACCCGGCAACTGGATTCATTTTAAATGTCAAGGGCACCAAAAAGGCCACAGACATTGTCGCTGTAAGCCCGGGAATGGCCCCAACAAATATACCGGCAGTGACACCGGTAAAGACTGCAAAGATATTGGGCCAGTGAAAAAAAGCCTGAAGCCCCAGTTGCAAGTTTTCTAGCATGGATCCTCTGCTTCAGGTAAAAAAGATCCCCTCCGGCAGGATGATATACATAACATAACGAAAGAAGGCAAAAAGGCCTGCGGTGATCATAATAGCAAGCGGAACAATCAGGAGCCAGTTTCTTTCTCCAAAATACCGCATTAAAAAAGCAAGAGCCAGTGGCGTAACGACAAGATAGCCGAAGATATCGATTAAAAAAACATAGGCGACGAGTACGCAAAAGGTTATGATGATCCTGGCCCTTGCCCCCCGTTTTAAAAAGCGTCTATCCTTAAATGCAATGTCTTTGGATCTTAGCGCAAGCACAACCAAAACAACGCTGAATCCGGCAATAAAGAATACGGCCAATTTGGGGAAAACTGCAGGAGACAACCCCATCGATGCATCATATCGCCTCAGCTCCGGGACCTGGATAGGGATAATCAGATAAACCACCAAACAAAAAATTAACAATACCCCGCCAATGACCGCGTCAGGCGACAGTCGTTTCATTTTGCTTTCCTGAAATCAATATCATTTTTTCAGCAAGCCCATGGATTCCACAAAGCCGGGGAAGAAGTCCTGAAGCTTTTTACACTTGTTTTCAAAGTCCGTGGGACCCAGATAAACAATCGGCATCTCCATTTTTTTCATCATGCTCTTAAAAGATTTATCATTGGCTACTTTTTCAAATGTCTCAACTATTTTTGCTTTAACCGGCTCAGGAGTGCCTTTCAATGCAGCAACACCCCACCACACATCGGCCACCATTTCCGGATAACCTTGCTCGGCGAAGGTGGGAACATCCAGACCCGGAAATCGCTCGTTTGCCAAAACTGCCAGGCCTTTCAGGCTCCCGGCTTTGACATAAGAAGCATCCTGCATGACAGAAATAAGACCGTCAATGTGCCCTGCCAAAACTTCTTTTCTGGCAGGTGCATTGCCTTTAAATGGAATAATCGTAAATTTTGCCGCCGTCAGCTCTTGTAATCTTAGGGTCATCAAGTGGGGCAAGTTACCAAAACCGGTGGTTCCCAATTTAACTTTTCCGGGATTGGATTTTGCGTACTCAATCATTTCCTTTGCATTTCGCCAGGGTGTTTTAACGTTGGCCACCAGAATTTGGGGTGCGCTTACCAGTTGCACAAGAGGTTCGAAATTCTCAATGCTGTAGTCAACTTTTACCTGCAAGGGATTAATGATAAGAGGTCCTTGAAGCGCCGCCAATAGGGTGTATCCATCCGGGTTGGCCTTGGCCGCAAAACTGGCTCCAACCGTACCTCCTGCACCGGGTTTGTTGATGACAATCAAAGGTTGGCCCCAGTACTGATGAATCACCGAAGACGCCGCCCGAAAAATAACATCGGTTCCGCCACCGGCGCCATAGGTGACGATAATGCTCACCGGTTTTTTGGGGTAATCAGCCGCTCCGGCTAAAAAGGGGCTGGCCAAAAGAATACAACTAATTGTTACCATAACGAAAACCTTTAATTTATTAAAAGATGATCGTGGCACTTTCATTTGACACCTCCCAATATTTTAGGTTACTTTAAATTTTGGTATTATCAGAATGATCATACCAAATATCATGTTTAAATTAACGTAAAATCCCTGTCAAGGTTTTTGTATCTTTCATTATACGCTTGTTTTTTCCGGCTTTATTTAAGTTTTGAAATTGTTAAAAGGATCTTTCTGTATTATGGTTATTTAATTTATATCAAAAAATTCGTTCGGTTGGTGCGATCTGACGGCCGGATATATTGCGGCACAAGATGAATCAACACCCTGTATTTATATTCATTCCGACACTGAGTAACGGATATTACATTTCGATATTGCATTACAGGAAAATATTTGATAGAAAAAATTGGTAATACCAAACTTATAAAACGAGTAGGTTATGGGCACCGTGCCCGCATCGAATCTTGTGCATAGGAGATTGAAAATGAATCCTCGAAATAACGAACAGACCCTGAGGCAAAAAACGGTTGAAGGCATTAAAAACTATATGGAATATCATAAACTCAATCCGGGAGACCGGTTGCCGCCCGAAAGACAGATGGCCAAACAATTCGGCATCAGCCGGACTATCGTCAGAGATGCTGTCAACACATTGGCCGGTGTTGGTATTTTAGAAGTTAAGCACCGATCAGGGATTTACATTACTTCCGTCGATTCCAAAACATTGGCTTCGCAGTTATCAATCCGGCTGATATTCAATCGACACTCAGCCATAAATCTATTCCAGGTAAGGCAAGTGCTGGAAACAGCTGTCGCCAGGTGGGCTGCTGAACGATGCGACCAAGATGGAGAAAATAAATTAAGAAAGCTGATGCAGGAAACGAGGCAATGTTTGTCTGATGGTAACATGATCTGTTTTAGAGAAATTGACAGCAGGTTCCATATCCTGTTAGCCGAAATATCGAAAAATCCAATTGTGGTGGATTTAATCAAAACACTGCTCGAATACATGCAAAGCCTCAGGCATTTCTTCCTTTCACTGCCAGCCAAGATTGAAGAATGCGCCCGGCAACATGAAATCACCTTTGAAGCCGTCTGCGATCGCAGCCCCGGTCGGGCAGCTGCCGCCATGGAAGAGCATTTACAAGCCGTACTTTCAGCTGTAACGGATAACTGGGATGATTTTACAGAGGTATCGGAGCGAATAGAGCATTAAATTGAAGCTCCCCGCCCTAAACGGCGGGGCTTCCCGGAAAGGAAAATATCTGTTTTAGATAGCTTCCCTTAACCCCGCTTTGAAAGCGGGGCTTTCAGGGCAGCAAACCGGTCAATTCATTCAAGTTAAACCCGTCTCTTACGTCCGGCTGTTTTTACTTTTCCTGCCCCGTGGCAATATTTTAATTTTTTGCCGCTCCCGCAAAAGCAGGGATCATTTCTCCGTATTTCTAACCGGGGAAGGCTATGGAAGTGATAGCTTTCAGGATGCGGAAATGCGGGCTGGCGCTCATTGAGCAAAGACATCGCAATTTTTTCAAGTGAAGGAAGCGCATGGCGATAAAACTTTCTCCATCCCTCACACAGCCAGCTCAGAGTTTGTGAATTTTTGTCTTTGTAATGTCTGTGTTTAAGACAATCGCCGGAACAAAATCTCAGAAAATCACAATTTTTACAAAGGTTGTTCCAGTCGGCTTTTTGTTTGCCAAAAGATCTGTAATTTTTTGAGGAACCAAGTTCATCCCATGTGTTGCTCAGGATATTGCCCAATTTGTTTTGGGGTCCTACGAAAAAGTCACAGGGATATATATCTCCATTGTATTCCACCACGAAATATTGGTTGCATCTACCGGCTTGAAGACACATCCTGTAACGCCAATCCATCATGTGACCCACTATGGAATCAAAGAGACGGACGGAAACTCTTCGGGTGTCACTCGGAATCCATTCGTCGAAAATTCCACATAAAAAATTTCCCCACTGCTTCCCGGATATGCTAAATGGGCGGGCTTTACCGGTGCCGTCGAATTCGACGCCGGGAATGTATTGGTGGTGGTATATCCCCAGGTCGTACAGATAGCGGTACACCGTTTTGGCATGGTCTACATTGGAAGCGCTTACCAGCGTCAGGGCGTTAAATTCAACGCCATGTCTTTTAAGAATCTCAATTCCGCGAAGAACATCTCCATGCGATCCACGACCTTTGTTGTTGGCACGATATCGGTTGTGAATTTCTTCCGGCCCGTCAATACTGACGCCAACTAAGAATTTGTATTTTGACAACAGTACCGCAAGAGAATCGGTGATACGGGTAGCATTGGTCTGGAGTCCGTTTGACACAATTGCACCGCGCCAACCATATTTTGTCTGGAATTCTACAACCTTTTGAAAAAACTCCGGGCCCATAAGCGTTGGTTCTCCCCCCTGCCAAGCGAAATAATAGACCGGCTGAGAGGTGTTCATATAACTCGAGATCATCTTTTCAAGCACTTCATCTTTCATACGATGTCGTATTGTTTCCGGATAAAGCTTGTGCTTTTCAAGATAGAAGCAGTAGTCACAGCTCAAGTTGCAGTCTGACGAGGCGGGCTTAACCAGAAGGGAAAAAGGATTGGAGGTATGTTGCCTAATACACGACATTACGTTTTTTTGATAGAAAGCATCCGAATTCTTTATCGCAGAGGTTTTGTCCAGTCGGCCGTGCGATTATCACTGCGCATCCGCCAGTTCATCAGGATGCCAAGTAATTCGGCCTTTTTTTCGGAATAATCGGCCTCTGTCCACAAGTTCTTTTGTTCGGTTGGATCTTCTTTTAGGTCATACAGTTCCCCGCAATCATTGCCCAGATAATGGACCAGTTTCCAGTCCTTGCTTCTGACCATGGTTAAAAATTCCGTATCGGTGAGGCCCGAATTAAGGGCATCTGATCGTTGTTCCGCAAAAACATACTCGCGATGAGGACCTTCCTTTTCACTTCTTAACAGGGGCATCAAAGATTCGGCCTCCCAGCACTCAGGCATTTTAGCCCCAGCCAATTCATGAATCACCGGTGCAATATCAAACTGTTGAACCAAATCATCTATGAATCGCCCGCCTTTAAAATACTTCGGCCCCCAAACGATCAGCGGCGTCCGTGTAACGACATCGTACATGTTCCATTTTTGTATGCGGCCATGGTCTCCTAAACAATCCCCATGATCCGAAGTATAAATCACCACCGTATTCTCCAAATATCCTCCTTCTTCCAGCGTGGTCAAGATTTGTCCGACCTTTTCATCGATCATGGTCACATTCGCCAGATAGTGAGCCCGTACCCGGTGGAGCTGTTCTTTGGCGGGATTCAGCATCCAGACGATGGAATCGTGATCAACCTGCGTATTGTGTATGTTGCAAGCCTTTTGGGGTGGCGGCAAGGCATCCAGCTCTTTCTGGGAAACCTCTAGAAGCGGTAAATCCCGCTTCATGTATGGCTCCAAGTATCTCGGAATGGGATCATAAGGCGGATGCGGGCCGGGAAAACCGACCTGGAGAAATAACGGCTCGGTTTTTGGTTTGGTACGAATCCACCAACTGACCAAATCGCCGACATAAAAATCAGAATGGAGCTTTTCCGGCAGCTCCCACTCAAATGCCCCTAGACGTTTTTTGTAATCCGGTCTTTTTCGATAAAGTTCCCGTTGCGGTTTGACATATCCGTTTGCCTGAAGGGCGAGATCCCAACGGTCGAAAAAATAGCGACCTTCTAAATACCGATCTTTATTTTCGACCACAAACCGTTCGTGAAATCCAAGGGGGGTTTCATATGGAGAAGTGTGCATTTTGCCGATGTTGACACAATAATAGCCGGCGTCTGCTAAATTTTCGATCCAGGAGTGTTGCCAAATTTCAGCATTTCTGTATATTCCGGTTGTGTGCGGATAGAGACCGGTAAACAGGCTTGCGCGGGAGGGACCGCAGGAGGCAGCAGTGACAAAATTATTGGTAAAGCAAACGCCTTCACGAACCAGTCGGTCCAAATTGGGAGTGTCAACATAGGAAAATCCCTGAGCTGAAATGGTATCATAGCGTTGCTGATCTGTGATGATGAAAAGAATGTTGGGTTTTGAATCATTCATGGATTGCCTCCAGCTCATGGTTTTGAAATCGATCTTCTCTCATTATATCAAACCTGGCCAACCTCATTCCCCTGAAGCTTAAAAG
>CP070652.1:3503064-3508389 GCA_020354645.1 Deltaproteobacteria bacterium | reverse complement strand
TATCTGAGCTATACCGATCTTGAACGTCCGTATGCCGTGTGGAATGTATTTGTCGCTCCCGAGTTCTCTCTTGAACCCAAAACCTGGTACTATCCGGTTATAGGGCGAGCTGTCTATCGCGGCTATTTCTCAAAACAGGATGCCATGCGATATGCCGCTAAATTAAATCAAAAGGGATTTGACGTATATGTGGCGGGCGTTGCTGCATATTCGACACTGGGTTGGTTTGATGATTCGGTTTTAAATACCGTCATTCACCGCACGGATACCGGCCTGGCCGCTTTGATTTTCCATGAACTGGCCCACCAGGTACTGTACATTAAAGACGATACGGTCTTTAATGAAAGCTTTGCAACGGCCGTTGAACAAGAGGGATTGCGTCGCTGGATGACTGCGACCAACAATCAGCAAGCCTATCAGCGTTATTTAAGCCAGCGCCGACGACATCAGGAATTTATTCAGCTCGTGCTGACATATCGGCAACAGCTCGAATCACTGTATCGTCAAAGCTTACCACACCATGACAAAAGGGCTTTGAAAAAAAATATTTTCAATCAGCTGAGAATCGAATATGAACGGATGAAAGACCATTGGCAAGGATACTCCGGTTACGATTATTGGTTTGAAGAACCCCTCAATAATGCCAAACTAATACCGGTATCAACCTATCATGATCTAGTGCCGGTGTTCATGAGGATTTTGGAGCAAAATGGTGGAGATCTCGGGTATTTCTATGGGGCTTGCAAAAAATTGGCTAAGCTGTCAAGGTCAGAGCGACACCATAGAATGCAAAAGATTTTGGAACCCGAATGATGCTGCTGACATTTATTCAGCAACCGGCAGAACCCGCTTGGTTTCATTCGTCCGCGACCGGTAAACTTTTTTTGTTTGACAATTACCTGGCAATTAGATAGTTTTAAAGAGAATTAACTTCTCGAGACCGCACTGCTGATTTCAACAAGATTCTGTCTTACAACATTCCCAGCGGCATTGCTTCCTGTCCGGCAGTCAGATCATTGCTGGGTTCTTCTTCTCCTTAATTTCTGTTCAAATCGAAACATATTTTGATAATCATAAAAAATAGAGGAAGGATCTGACCGTGAGAGTTCAACTCAAAACCATCATGTGTACCACGGATTTTTCTGATTTTTCGAATCTTTCTGTGCGATACGCGATGGCCTTGGCAAGAGAATTCGATGCCAAACTTTACATTTGTCATGTGGTGGATGTTTCATCGGCTGTGATGTACGGTGAAGCCATGGTGGACATCAGCCAACAACATCAGCGCATGGTTCAGTATGCCCATGAGCAACTTGAGCAATTGACGGCCGGTTATCCGATTGATTGGGAACCGATAGTTGTTGCCGGACATGCTGCTGATGAAATTTGCCGCATGGCTAAAGAAAACGCCGCAGACCTGGTGGTTTGCGCCACTCATGGCCGTTCCGGGCTCAAAAGGCTGATCCTCGGTTCCGTGGCCGAGCGTCTGATGCAAATTCTCCCGTGTCCCCTGCTGATCATACGAGTGCTGCAACCTGATGCGGATTTTAAAAAGCAATTATCAATGAAACGAATTTTAGTGGGTTGTGATTTTTCCGCCGATTCTAGTTTAGCCCTGACACATGGTCTCAGCATAGCTCAGGAGTTTCAATCCGAATTACATCTCGTAAATGTTGATGAGTCACTTAAAAATCAGGAAGCTTCAAATCGTGTCCAAAAACCCGAGGATTCCCTCTTTGAGGACCTGCAGGATCAATTGAATCAGCGGCTTAAAGGCTTGGTGTCAGATGAATCCTGCAATTGGTGCACCCTAAAAACAGCCGTATTGGCAGGCCAGCCTTATGAGGCCCTGTCTGCGTATGCCGAAAAAAATGATATTGATTTAATTGTATTGGGAGTTCGCGGGCGCGGACTGGTAGAAAAATTGTTCGTTGGATCCACCACCGACCGTGTTGTCCGTCGAGCCTCATGTCCGGTACTTGCGGTGCGCCCGGTGGATCAGGAAAAGCCTATCCGGCGCAGGCAAAGAGGCCTCAAATCGCAAAAAACTGACCGGCTCAACGTTCAATCCGATCTCTTTTCAGCCGCAAGACACGGAGAAATTGTCACGCTTAATTTTCACAATAATCTCTTGTTACGGGCGGTGGATTTAAGTGCCCGTGACAGATTGCTGAATTATCTTGATCAGATTTCACACAACCGGGATATTAAAGTAGTCGTTTTTATGGGGTCGATTCAAAAAACAGGACGTGAAGAATATATAAAATTTTACAATCATATTTTGGACGCAAATCTTGATCGAAACGCCATCCATAAAATGTATAACGCCGTCGATCAACTCATTTTAAAGATTGTGGATTTAGACAAATTTGTGATCCATGGTGATCGCGGTCAAGTAATCTCTCTTTTTTTAAACATCAGCCTGGCCTGTGATTATCGTATTATCGCCGATGATACCGTTTACCAAAATCCTTACCTGGGATTGGGGATGGCTCCCAAGGGAGGCGGTGCCTTTTTCCTGACAAAAATGCTGGGGTACGCTAAAGCCCATGAAATTCTATTGTCCGACCAGGATATAACGGCACACGACGCATTACAAATGGGTATCGTGGATAAAGTTGTGCCGCCGGAAACTCTCGAAGAAAAAGCCCTTGAGGCGGCCAAAAGATATGCAAATATACCGGCCCAATCTCTGGTTGGCGTAAAGCGGCTGTTGAATTTTTCCAGAAAGGAGCTCGGTGACTATTTGGAGTTTGAAAATCAGGAACTTTTGCGGATCGTCGGCCCGCCGGATTTATCCTCCGATTTCTGGGAAAAGGTCGATCAATACCGTTGATGTTTTTAATTCTATCGGTCTCCATATGACGTTGAATTGACCGCTCATCTGCCCCAGAATCTTTCAAGTTCACGCTCGAGCTGGTTCTTATCCAGCACACTCACGGTTCTCCACTCATTTGGCAATAAAGATCGATATCGCACCGTCGAATATCGCTGCCCAATCAAAAGAACAACACCCCGGTCATTTTCCGACCGTATCACGCGACCGGCCGCCTGCAACACCCTGTTTATCCCGGGATATTGATAGGCGTACTCAAACCCCAGACCATTGGTATTTGCAAAATGTTCTCGAATCAGTTCCCGCTCGGAAGAAATCCCCGGCAGACCGACACCAACGATGGCAGCACCGCAAAGCCGTTCACCTAAGAGGTCTATACCTTCTCCGAAAATACCGCCCATGACTGTAAAGCCGACCAATGTCTCCGGATTTTCCTGTGAAAATGCTTCTAAAAAAGCCTCTTTCTCTGGTTCCGTCATTTGGGGCTTCTGAAGTATCGTCGCCGTTTGGGGACTCTCAGACACAAACACTTTGTGAATCATCAACATGTATTCATACGAAGGAAAGAAAAGAAAATAATTGCCTCTTTTTTGTTGTACCAGCGCAAGGAGCGTGCGAGTGACCTCCGGCGCGGTTCTGTCCCGCTGTCTGTATAAGGTTGAGGCGTTGACCGACAAAAAAATTCTGAGATTTTCAGGCGGAAACGGTGATGGTAGGATCAGATGACGTGCAGATTGCTTACAGCCAAAAATCTTTTTAAAGTAAGCCGCTGGTGTCATAGTGGCCGAGAAAAACACCGCGGCCTCACATCTTTTCATAGCTTGCTTTAATTGGGCCGAGGGATCAATGCAAAAAAGCTTAACTCTCAAATCCTTATCAAAGGATTCAAAACAGGTGGCGTAACCTTCGTCATACTCTTCGGCAACGCGCATAAATCCGCTAACGGCAAAGTACAACTCAAGCAGCCGCTCCCGGAAGGTGGTTTTAATATTCTTTGACAACCAGCGCTCCGTGATCTTGAGAAATAGTCGCAATAAAGGATACAGCTCTGCCGGCGGTGCCTTTTCCGACTGGGATCCTCCGTTTTCCTGGCATTTTTTGCGGGCTTTGACCAGCCAAGAATTTATTCGGCCTAAACTTTTGTAAACATGGGGCAGTTCATGTCTCACCGCCCACCTTACATCCAAAAACATCTGTTTACGGATCTCGGCCGAAAACATTTCTCTGGATCGGTCTACCAGGTTGTGGGCTTCATCAATCAAGAAGGTGTAAAATCCGTTTGCCTCCAGAAAAAATCGTCTTAAGTAAACTTTTGGATCAAATGCGTAGTTATAATCGCATACGATGAAATCGGAATAGAGGGAAAGATCAAGAGAAAACTCAAACGGGCATACCTTGAAAGCTCGGGAAACTTCTTCAATCTCACTGCGGGTAAATGCATCCCGTTGAAAGATATGATCAAGCGCATCATTCACACGGTCGTAATGCCCGCGCGCATAATCACATTCATCTGCCGTGCAAGTACTATCCGGATTAAAACAGATTTTGTCCTTAGCGGTTAAGCTTAGAGACTTTACCTTCAAGCCCTTGCTCCGCAACAAGTCCAGTGCTTTTTCGGCAACAGTCCGCCCGGTTGTTCTGGCAGTCAGATAAAAAATTTTAGGGCTAAACGTTTCGGGAAGTGTTTTGAGCGCGGGAAAAATCGCCGCCATGGTTTTCCCGATACCAGTGGCAGCCTGGACGAGCAACTGGTCATGGTTTTGGATCGTGCGGTATACCTCAACGGCCATTCTGCGCTGCCCCGGTCGATAAGTGTCATAAGGAAATTCAAGCTGGCGAGTGGATTTGTCCCGCAACTGATGCCATTGGGATAGGGTGTAGGCCCATTTCAGATATTGGGCCACGAGATCTTCAAAAAATATCTTCAGCGCTGTGGTTGCAAAACGGCGTTTGAAATGGCGGGTTTCACCGCTATCAAGTTGATAATACGTAAGCTGAATATCCAGATCATCCAAACCATTTTCAATCGCATATAAATAGCCATAGCTTTTTGCCTGACCCCAGTGCAACGGATTATCCTCCTGATCATAATAACTCAGCTCACGGGTGGTGGTTTTTATTTCCTCGATGGTCACCCGGCCGGTTTTATCTTGACCGTAAAGATCATATACGCCGTCAACCCGGCCGCCAATTGTTAAAATGAAATGCTCGGTCTCATGTTGATAGGCGACCGGGACTTCAGCGATATAATGTTCTGGTCGGGATTTCTGAATCTTTTGATGGGCGCGGATGGCATCAAGCGCGCGGCTGGGTCCGAGAAATTCAAATCCCAAATCTCCGGAGCGAAGCGTATGCTCCACCAGTTCCCGGACCGCGATGTTTAAATTTATCTTCACGTACCTTCCTTTATCCCCAAAACGGTTTTAATCATTTTTAGATCTCACTCCGGTAAATGTCAAAGCTTTACTTTGCGTAACCATCAGGGATAT
>CP070652.1:3499142-3502964 GCA_020354645.1 Deltaproteobacteria bacterium | reverse complement strand
CAAACCTTGTGCTGAACATTGTAACTTATTTGTGGGACACAACACTCGAAGCGGTTTCAAAACAGCGGACTTTTACCATGGGTCTGCAATTTAGTCAATGATTATTGTAAGTTGACATCCATCACTGAATTATATACTAGCAAAGGTGTTAATACTGATTGGTTGGGAGATAAGTTATGGAGGAGATCCAAAAAACTAAAGAAGAGATACGCAATGACATTGTAAAAATGTGGCATAATTTATCTGAAAAGGAAATCAATCAAAAAAACAAAGAGATTGAAAACCGACTTTTTGAATTTGCAAACTTCCTGGAGGCTAAGATTGCCCTACTCTATATTAACCAGTACAGCGAGGTTCGCACGGACAACATATTGAAACGTTGCTTTGAGTATAATAAGATACTCGTTCTGCCGTTGATAAATTCGCATGAGAAAGCATTTAAATTAATGAAAATTGATGACCTCGACACAGATTTGAAGCGCGGTCCGAATGGCATCATGACGCCGGATATTGATCGATGCAAGACCGTTCCAATCGAATGTATCGATATCGCAATTATTCCGGGGCTGGCGTTTGATGAAAAGGGTGGAAGAATAGGGTCCGGTGATGGATATTATGACAGGCTGATTCCAAATCTGCCGGTCACCACCAGAAAGGTATCTCTTGCATTTGACTGCCAGATCCTGCCCCAGGTGCCCACTGAAACTCATGACAAATATGTGGATATTATCATAACCGAAAAACGCATCATTTATAAGATATAAACCCGGGTCCTATCACACTTAAACCTATCGCATTTGGATGCCGGTTCACATATACCATTCCATTTAAGCCGGCCCTGGCCGGAGCCGGCAAAAGCATACCAGCATATTCTTGACCTAACCCCTCTAATTTGATAGAAAAATCGACCATGGTGAAAGAGTCCATGAAATATATCCGTCAGCGCGAAGAGATGGTTAAAACCCAAATCGAAGCTCGCGGGATAACAGACCAAAAAGTTCTGGCAGCCCTTAGGAAGATTCCCAGGCATCTTTTCGTCAGTGAAGCCTTAAGGGATCAAGCCTATGGTGACTTTCCCCTCCCTATTGGAGAGCAACAGACCATATCTCAACCGTATATTGTGGCTGAAATGACTCAGGCATTGCAACTTTCTGAAGAAGACCGTGTATTAGAAATTGGCACCGGCTCAGGATACCAAGCCGCTGTAATCGCCCAAATTGCATTTCGGGTATATACCATTGAGAGGATTCATTTGCTTTTTGTAAATGCCCGCCGTCTTTTTGATGAATTACAATACCATAATATCGTTACCCGTTATTCGGACGGAACGACCGGTTGGATTGACGAAAGTCCGTTTGATGCCATGATCGTTACAGCCGGCACCCCAGAAATACCCAGCCCGCTGGTAAATCAGCTGGCAGTTGGCGGAAGGATGGTGGTCCCTGTGGGTGATCAGCATTCTCAAGATTTGATCAAACTATACAAAGACGAATACGGTATTCACAAAACCAATTTGGGCGGATGCCGGTTTGTCAAACTGGTGGGTAAGTATGGATGGAGTGAAAAATAAATGCTGAGACGTCTTTACGATTGGGTGCTGCACTGGGCGGCAACACCCTATGGTACCTGGGCATTGTTTCTGCTGGCCTTCAGCGAATCTTCTTTCTTTCCAATACCGCCCGATGTCCTACTGATAGCGCTTGCCGTTGCGATCCCAAAAAAATCCTTCAAATATGCATTGCTTTGTTCAGTGGGTTCGGTGGTTGGCGGGTGCTTTGGCTATTTTATCGGCTGGCAGTTTATGGCCAGTGTGGGGGAAAAAATCATCGCTTTTTACGGTCTCGATGCAAAAGTGGAACATATTGCCAGACTGTACATGACTTACGATGCCTGGGCCATTGGAATCGCCGGATTTACACCGATACCATACAAAGTATTTACCATTTCAGCCGGCGCATTTAAAATCAATTTCTCGGTATTTATTTTTGCTTCCCTTGTCTCCCGCTCCGCAAGATTTTTTTTGGTCGGCGGTCTTATTTATATTTTCGGCCCCCGGATAAAGGCATTTATAGACAGGTATTTCGATTTGCTGGCCATTGCTTTTACGGTATTACTGATTGCAGGGTTTGTAGTTTTTAAATACTTCTTTTAATCCTGTCGGCTAAAAATCACCCTTCTGTTAAGCTTATAGAAATTGGCTTTTCTTTGAGAATCACTTTAAATATCAGGAAGGGTATTGAGAATCCAATTCTTTGTGCAGAAATTTAATAAACGCTTGGCCAAGAGGAGACAGGCTGCGATGCCGATGCCGGGTCAGGTAGAAACTCCGTTTAAGATCCAGCCCTTTAATGTTCAAGACTTTTAACTTCCCCGTTTGTAGTTCTTCTGATATCGCTACAGTAGAAACAATCGAAACCCCTACCTTGCTCTTGATTGCCTGGATAACTGCCTCGGTACTTCCCATCACTGCAACAACATTAAAATCCTCGATTCTGTATCCGATTTTGTTTAAATTGGCCTGAATCGATTTTAAGGTTCCTGATCCGTTCTCTCGAATGATAAACGGTTCGGTCAGCAGCATTTTCAAACTGATACTTTTTTTCTTAGCCCATTTGTGAGAGGCAGGTATCACCAGCTGCATTTCATCTTCAATGAGTTTTTCCTGGCGCACTCTTTTATCCTTTGCTGCAGCTCCTACAATACCGAGTTCACACTTCCCGGCGAGAGTGTCGTTGATTATTTTCCGGGTGTCTCCAATGTATAAATGCACCGAAACATCCGGGTAGCGTTTCGTAAAAGCTCCTACAATCTGCGGCAAAATATATCCGCCGGGAATTGTGCTGCCTCCGACTGCCAGTCTCCCTTTAATTTTGCCCTTAAATTCATTCAAGGCCATCTCGGTCTCATCCCGTAACGCAATAAGTCTGCGAGCATATTGATACAAAAGCTCCCCGGCTTTTGTGGGAAGGGCTTCACGGGATAGGCGATCAATTAAGCGGCATCCGAAATGGTTTTCCAAATCTTTAATATGACTGCTGATGGTTGGTTGCGAGAGTTGGACAATCTTTCCTGCCTTGGAAAAACTTTTATGTTCAACAACTTTACAAAAGATATAGAGTTGCCATAAGTCCATTATTTTAAGCGTTTAGTCTTTTCGTCCGAATTTTTCTTTTATTTTCTGATATACGAAAGGCGATACCATACACTCTATGTTGCCGCCAAACTGCGCGGCTTCTTTTATTATTGATGAAGATGTAAAAATCCATCGGAGGCCGGTCATCAGAAATACGGTCTGAATTTCCCGATTTAACCGGCGATTCATCAATGCCATCTGAAACTCATATTCGAAATCGGAAACTGCGCGCATTCCCCGCAAACTGGCCTGAGCTTTCCGCTTGGCCGCGTAATCCACCAAAAGACCGTCGAAAGTGTCAATTTCGACGGTTTTGAATTTTTTCAGGGTCGTGGAAAGCATGTCAAACCGTTCTTCGACTGTAAATAAATATTCTTTAACAGGATTGTGCATAATAGCGACTATGAGCTTATCAAAGATATTTAGACCTCGCTCAATAATATCCAGATGTCCGTTTGTGACGGGATCAAATGATCCCGGATAGATAGCAACTTTTTGCATAGCTCCAATCGCCCCTTTTTTTAGATCGAAATTTGATTCAATTTAGTTCAGGGGTCGGGGTGTTTTTTTCACGGCAAGATGCCGGGTTGTTACCTGTCAAGGTTGACAGCGGCAACTGCCTTGCATTTTACTGCTGGCTATTTAAAACTTTCACTTCAACAAGAACCGACGGCCTGTTTTTCCTTTCT
>CP070652.1:3485683-3499042 GCA_020354645.1 Deltaproteobacteria bacterium | reverse complement strand
TTATTCTGGCGGCGAGTAGACGAATCGAACGCCTGAGTGTCACCTCACCTCGGTTTTCAAGACCGATTGCCCCCTTGAGCGGTACCCGCCATATTATGGAGGAAGGTATAGGATTCGAACCTATGAGGCTTTTACACCTTACCAAAAAAAGAATCCACTGGCAATGATGAAATGATAAGTTACTTAAATAACTCTGATAATGAAAATGAATCAGTTAGAAGTGATAGGATAAATGATTCGCTGGCAGTGCGGACAAAACATTAAGCTCTCAAGACGTTGAAGCTCATTATATAACTTAGGCGGTATATTAACATTACAGCCTTGACACACCGCATTTTTTACAGGCGTTATGGCGACACTTCCGACCCTCTCTTTTACCGTATTATATTTTTCCAGCAATACAGGATCTATCATTTCTTTCAAGCTTGACCAATCCGTATTGAGTCGAATTAATCTTTTTTCAGCCTCCTCGGATTCCTGTTGTAATAAATCTTTCTCTGTATTTACTCGATCGGTAAGTTGCAAATATTCTTTCTTTTTTGTATCGATTTCTGTCTCGATCTTATCCATGGTCTCGAGGCATTCTAACATGTCATCTTCAAGCTTAGAATTGATGAGTTCCAAATCCTCTATTTCTTTTAACGATGATTGATATTCTTTATTAGTTTTAGCAGCGTTGAGCTTTTCCCTGCTCTTTTTAATTCGAGAAAGACTCATTTCGGCATCTGATTCATATGACCTGTATTTTTTTTTCAGCTCATTGAGGCGATTTTCTTCTTCACCAATGGTTTCCCGAACCGTTTTAAGTTTTTCACCTATCTTTGCTAGCTTTTGAGGCAGCTCGCTGAGCTGTGATTGAATCGAATTTGATTCAAGTTCGATTTCCTGAAGCATAACGAGATTTTCTATCAGTTTCTTCGCAACCCTGGTCATATCGTGTCGTCTCGATTCTCTTGTAAATTATATTATAACAAATGGGTCCCTTTCAAGTTTACAGGCCTCAACTTTAACATTTAATCCTTTATCAGTCAAAAGTCTTGAGAGTCTCTCGGCAAGAATGTCAACGATCAAATGTTCTGAGGCAAAATGTCCAATATCAATAAGGCCCCGGTTGGCCGACACGGCATCCTTTGCATCATGATAACGGAGATCCCCGCTTACAAATACTTGGGCCTCGGAGTCAAAAAAATATTTCATAAGACTTGATCCGCTACCGGTGCAAACAGCTGCCTTGTTTATTGGCAGTGAAAGATCTCCGGCAATTTTTACCGTTGCCAAGCCAAGCTTTTTCTTGATATGCATCGCAAAAGACCTGAGATCCGCAGATTTCGCAAGCTCTCCTACCCGTCCAAGTCCCCACTTTCTATTTGATCTCACCAGGGGATAAATATCATACGCCATGGTCTTGTATGGCTGGCATCTCTTGAGATGTTCAATGATTCCGTTAAGATCCCCGTGATGGACCAAGGTTTCGAATCTTATCGTATCAGCCTGAAGAAATTCACCAGCACTCTTGCGAACCGTCGCGGTAAAAGGTTCTAGGTTGGTAGCGTCCTTTCCGACACTTATAAACGCACCATCGCTATGTTGTCCGTAATTGCCCACTTGGGTCTCGTTAAGAATCTTTATAAATTCGTGCACAAACTCAGCAGGCACATAAACCACCAATTTGTATATCTGTGAATTTCCTGATGTATCCAAAACCTTCAGGTTGGATAACCCGATTCGCCGAGCCAGCGTATCGTTTAAGCCTTCGACTGCGTTGTCGTAATTCGTATGCGCTGCAAAAATGGCCACTCTGTGTTTGGCAGCCATAAATATTGCAGACCCTGCAGGGGAATCAAAGTGGACGGATTTAAGCGCTCGAAATATCAACGGGTGATGTGTAATGAGAAGGTTCACTTTTTTTTGGCAAGCGGCAGCCACGATATCCGGTGACGGATCTAAAGCGATCCAAACGGTTTTAACCGGCCACTCCATTTGCCCCACCTGGAGTCCCACATTGTCCCAATCTTCAGCCAAGCTTACCGGTGCGATAACACCCATGACGTTTATAATATCAGCGACAGACGCAGGCATGGCACAATTTACCCTCCTCTCGGTTGGTAGCTCTCCGCATGGTTAAGCGAAATTCTTGCAGTTATCGGACAGTCATAAAAAAGGCGCGGTTGCTGATATCAACCGCGCCTAAGACCTACCAATCTCATAACAAAAAATTTAGTCAATTTCTGACCACCTATAACATGTCATATCAGCCTCGCTAAGTCACCCTCGCAAGTTGTTGTATGCGCCTGAAAGTTAGGTCGTTTTGATAAACATCTCGTCTCGAAAGTGGGCCCACCTGGGATCGAACCAGGGACCTACCGGTTATGAGCCGGTGGCTCTGCCAGCTGAGCTATGGGCCCAAATACATTAGTTGTCTAACTTTAGAATAAATATTTGTCAAGCAGTTTAGCCGGGCCTACGTCTCGATGAAATGTTTCAGTTTCCGGCTCCTGGTTGGATGCCTTAATTTTCTCAGCGCTTTGGCTTCGATCTGCCTTATTCGCTCGCGGGTAACGGCAAAATCCTGACCGACCTCTTCAAGGGTGTGATCGGCTTTTTCTCCAATCCCAAAACGCATGCGCAACACCTTTTCTTCTCTGGGTGTCAAAGTAGCCAGAACTTTTCTGGTTTGCTCTGCAAGATTAAGATTTACGGCAGCATCAGAGGGCAGCATGAATTTCTTGTCCTCTATGAAGTCGCCAAGATGGCTGTCCTCTTCCTCTCCGATAGGGGTTTCAAGCGAAATTGGTTCTCTGGCAATTTTTAAAACCTTGCGAACTTTTTCAAGCGGTATTTCCATTTTTTCGGCAATCTCTTCAGGCGTCGGCTCGCGCCCTTGCTCTTGCACCAGGTATCTGGACGTACGGATAAGCTTATTAATTGTTTCTATCATGTGCACCGGAATTCGAATAGTCCTGGCCTGATCAGCGATAGCCCGGGTGATAGCTTGCCTTATCCACCATGTAGCGTAAGTGCTAAATTTATAACCTCGGCGATACTCAAACTTATCAACCGCTTTCATGAGACCGATATTTCCTTCCTGGATTAAATCCAAGAACTGCAACCCTCTGTTGGTATATTTTTTAGCAATACTGACTACGAGACGCAAATTCGCTCTGGTTAATTCACTTTTGGCGTCTTTGGCTTTACGCCGACCTTCTTCCACGGCCGACATAGTTCTCTTCAGAGCTCGATTTTTGGCCTTAAGAATTTGTTCCCTTTCTGAAACCTGTTCCTGAATATTTCTTATCTCGTCGTAGAGCGCAGCAATCTCATCCCGTTTCAGGTCAGATTGACTACCGGCCCATTTAGTAAACTTTGTTTTAGTATTTAGGTTATCTCGCAGCTCCGTTAGCGTCGCATTAACCTTCGCGGCACAAACACTCATTTTCTGATTCATAAAGTCAAACCATTCTATCTGCACCCGAATCTGCTTTTCGATTTTATCAATCACTCCGCTTTCAAGCCGCCAATCCTTGAGCAGTTCAAAAATCTTGTTGCAGCGACGCGCTATTGACCGTCTGATGCGTCGCTGTTCATCCGGATTAAAATCAGAAGTGAAAAGCTTTTGCCGATAAGTACGGTTTTCCGCATCTATTTCCTTTATGGCACGGATTGTTACTAAAAATTTCTCCGTTTGGACGGCTTCGTCAGTGTAAGTGTCCCCTTCATCGATATCTCTTAATACGTATTTGGGGCGCAAATCGCCATTTTCAATATACTCCCCGAGGTTGATGATAGTTTCAACCCCAGTTGTGGTTTCAAGAAGGGCGCTGAGGACTTCCTGCTCCCCAGCTTCAATTTTTTTAGCAATTACAACTTCACCCTCTCTGCTCAACAGGGTAACCAGGCCCATTTCACGCAGATACATTTTAACAGGATCCGTTACTGTGCCAAAATCAGATACCGCTTTTGAGGTAATCTTGACCTTTTTGGCCTTATTTTTTTTGGCCTCAGCCGCCTTTCTGAGATTTTTTTCATCTAGGATGCGTATGTCGTGGTCATCCAACAAAATGAGGGTTTCATCAATTTGCTCCGAAGAAAGCATACCCTCCGGAAGGGTCTCGTTGATTTCATTGTAGGTCAGATAACCTTGTTTATGGCCTTTTGAAATCAATTCGTTTAATATTTTTTTACTAATTTTTCCGGAATTTTTTTCGTTTGTGAGCGATTCGTTTGTTGAAGCCTTGTTCACGCCTTTCGCAGTCACCCTCGCTTTAGTGACAGCTTTTCTGGTTGGCGCCTTCTTAGATGTCCGCCTTGAACTTACTTTTGCAGTATCGCTTTTTTTTGCCATTAATCTATTGCCTCCCGCTTGCTGAGCTTTTGTACTTAAATGGTATGCAAAATCGAAAACTTCACCGGACAAAAGTCCGCTTTCCATTTAAAATGCGTTTGCTATTTCGTAATTTAGATCGGTTACCGTCTTAAAAAATAAACCGGTAAAAATTCACTTTCGATATAACGATGACATTTTTTGCTTCTGTTTCGAAACCGCCAATTGTTGTTTTTCTGACAGCAGTTGTGTAAGAAGTTCCTGATCGCCCCTCCGCTCTGCCTCTTGAATTCTTTTTTCGATTGAGTTTTTATCATGATGGCCTCGACTGGCCTCGATAAACTGATTGATTAATTTCACACAGCCTTCAATATCCCAGGAATCTTCACTACTCGATAGTGCTGCAACAATACGCTCTTTTTCCACGTCATCAATAAAGGTCATAATCTCCGAGACACGTCCACGCGCTGTCTTGGCTTCTGTTTCAACGGGTGTATGCCTAAAACTGCCTGCTGTCTGCTCGTATTTTATGATGCTCGATCCTATTGCCTTTAAGGTGAGATCCTCAAAATATTCTAGCACGCCGCGATCATTGATTTCAGGAATAATTTCAGGGAACTGAAGAAGCATCGTGATAATTTGTCGCTCCATCCGGTGCTCTTTTTTCTGATGAAGTGTCATGCCTGAAATATTGTTGGAGCCCTTATCATTGGTTTCTCCTTTAGACAGATAAAGCGGTCGTCTAACCATAGTCGCTCTTGCTTCAGATGCTTCTTTTATTTTTTCAAGCACCGCCTTTTCTTCCACGCCGATACGTTCTGCCAGCTCCTTTATATACAGCGAACGTGCCAAACTGTCCTTGAGGGCTGCCAACGGTTGCTTCAAGTCGCTTAAAATCCGGATTTTGCCTTCAATGGAAAGATCGTGCTTGTTGATCGCAGATTCAATCAAGAAGGGAATAATTCCCAGGGCTCGCTCAGCGGCGGCTTTGATAAATTTTTCCGCGCCAAACTGAAATACATCGGAATCCGGATCAGAGCCGGCATCCAATATCAAAATTTGTGCATCGACAAAGCTCTTGTCAAACACCTCTATACTTCGCTGAGCGGCTTTAATTCCAGCATCGTCAGAATCGTAAACCAGGATGAATTTACCATTTTCTCCGATAAGTCCTTTTAGACTGCGAACGTGTTCTTCAGTCAGGGCCGTCCCCAGAGTTGCAACTGAATTCTGTATGCCATTCTGATAGAGAGTTAGAAGATCAAAATAACCCTCGACAATATAAACGGACCTAGCCTCCCTGCATGGATTTTTGGCATGATACAGACCATAGAGTGAACGACTTTTGTTGTACAACGCTGTTTCAGGAGAATTAAGATATTTCGGAAGAGATTCATCCATTACACGGCCACCGAAACCAATTACCTGCTGGTTCGAATCAAAAATCGGAAAGATGATGCGGTCTCGGAAACGATCGTAAAAACCGGGTTTACCCTTTCTCGAAATTATCAGGCCGCTCTTTTCAACAAGAATTGATGATATTTTCTCCTTGTTAAAATAGTTTACAAGTTTATCCCAGCCTCCGAGGGCATAACCAAGTTTAAAATCGTTAATCGTATCCTTGGTAAGGCCCCGTTTTTTTAAATAGCCCAGGGCCTTCCTTCCCGAAGCACTTTTATGCAACGCATTGCAAAAAAAGCCTAGCGCCTGCTTGTTAATCGAAAGCAAGTTTTCCCTCTCACCAATACGTCTTTTTTGTTGCGGGGACAGTCGGTGAGTTGGTATCTCCACGCCATACCGGGAAGCAAGTGTCTTGGCTGCTTCGGGAAATGTAAACCCGTGCTGTTTCATAAGGTAAGTAAAAACATTGCCGCCTTCACCACATCCAAAACAATGAAATATCTGTTTTTCAGGACTAACCGTGAAAGAAGGTGTCTTTTCCGAGTGAAATGGGCAGAGGCCGATATAGTTCCTGCCGGACTTTTTAAGAAGTACAGAATCCGAAATGATATCAACGATATCAACAGCGTTTCTAATTTCCGAAATCTTATCTTCAGGGATAAAATTTGCCAAGAAAAGTGCCCTCCATTGTTATGGAAGATGAAAAACGAGTAACGCCGGAAGGGTATTATATGGGATGAAGCTTAGCAAATTTATTCATAATCCGAAGGAATCGGTTGTTTTGAAGAAATTTTCCATTAACGGGCAAATGTAAATGTCAAAAATTAAATATAAATTAACCTTTTAAAATAGTGTTATAATTAATTATTGTCAATAGTTTTTTATCAAAAAATTGAAATCGCAATCAGCAACCTGTACATCGCAACTTTGCTGTCGTCAACAGCTAAAACCCTTGAGGGTATTATTAGTTAAAATGCCTCCGGGATTTGTTTTTTGTCAGGGCGATGGCGTCTCTGAGACTTAATGTCCCACTGTACAGTGCTTTACCGGTTATTATTCCGGTTACCCCTACTTTTTTTAGCGGCAGCAATTTTTTTATATCCTCGATATTCGAAACACCGCCGGAAGCTATTATCGGTGTCGATACAGCTTCTGCAAGACGCCTAGTTTCTTCTATATTCGGCCCGATCTGCGTGCCATCTCTGTTGATATCCGTAAAATTAATGGCAGCAACGCCGTAGTCCTCAAAACGTCTCGCCAGGTCGATTGCCTTTATTCGGGTTGTCTTGGTCCAGCCCTCAATTGCAACCAACCCATCACGCGCATCGATCCCAACGATAATCTGATCCGCATAGGCTTTGCAGGCGATTTTTACCAGATTCGGATTCTTAATCGCCTCGGTGCCGATGATGACTCTTTTAATCCCTATCTCAATATATTGCTGAATAATTTTTTCGTTGCGTATGCCACCACCCACTTGAACAGGGATATTTACCTGTTCAACTATCTTTTTTATTGATTCGATATTTTGGGGATATTGCTCGAATGCTCCATCAAGATCAATTACATGAATCAGTTCAGCCCCCTGGCGTTCCCACTTTTTTGCCATAGCAGCAGGGTCGTCCGAATAAACTGTTTCGGCATCTTTTTGCCCTTGAAAAAGACGTACGCAGCGACCATTGCTTATGTCAACAGCAGGAATAATAATCATGGCATCGGAAATGTTTTTAGCAACTCTTCCAGACCGGATATCGCCATCTCTTCGGCCTTTATCCACTTCCATTTTCTTTTTAAAAACTTCTTTAACCGGAAGAGGTTTTCACTCAGTGATTGCTGGGTCTCATCATAATGACCATACCAAATGCTTTTGCCGTCGACTGCGCCAATCAGATGAAGGCTGAAAGCAACCGACGCAGGTGATTGCACAGAATATTGCGTGCCAATGCGTTGTTTGTATCGAAAGATATATCCGGCCAGTACCCAGTCGGTTTCGGCAGCCCGCGCAGCTGATACGAGAATCTCTTGTTCGGCAAATACAGGTGCACTGCTGGTAAAAGATTCTGATTGAGCAGTAATGGGTCGATGTGAAGATACTATTTTAAAATGTGTATTATTTCGCAAAAAAGAAAGAAGGTGCTCTGTCATTAGGTGTCCAGACGCCTCTGTCACTTTGCCAGCTGCAAAAGCGGTACCGCAAGCAGGACATCTGATGATGCCATTTTCACCATATTGCATCGTCAAGTTTTTAAATGGCAATACCAGGATTTTTTCGAAACCCGATAGTTCTATCTTGGTCTCCGGCACATCGCTCTTTGAATAGCAGGCCGACATTGACAGAAACGTCCAAAGTAATAGCAAAAGACGAAACCCAGCATTGATACTATTTCGACCACTAGTAATAATCATAAATATTGCTTTAATGGAATGATTTTATATATCATTGAGAAGCTCCTCGTCCTGATGAGTGGGGCTTCCGATTAAGGTAAATATCTGTTTCAGATAGGCGCCTCCCAAAAAACACTCCTCGCTCGGGTCGGTTTACGCGATATCTTACCGGTACGTTATTTTGACAATTACTAAAGCTTCCCCTGACACCGCCTTGAAAGATGGGATTGTATGGAAGCAGACCGGTCAAACTGGAAAGGGAATAGAAAGTAAATATAGCTTTCGGTTCGCAATTGGGTTAGATTTGATCTATGTTTTTTATAACATTCCTTTTGTGGAATGTACGTCTGTTATTCGCTCATCAAGTGCGCTGGCCTTTTCCATTGCTCTCCCCGTAGCTTTGAATATGGATTCAATGATATGGTGTTCATTGTCACCATACAACACGTTAATATGGAGATTCATGCCCCCGGACATCGCAAACGCCCTGAAGAATTCTTTGGCAAGCGAAACATTAATAATTGCGCCCGAATTGGCTGCTGTCGGCACATTGTATACGAAAAAGGGGCGGTTTGATAGGTCGATGGTTACGGCAGCTAAGGCGTCATCCATAGGGGTTACGGCATGCCCGAATCTTTTTATCCCTTTTCTATTGCCAAGCGCCTTATTAAATGCATCGCCCAGCACCAGACCAACATCCTCAACGGTGTGATGAAAATCAACTTCCAAATCTCCTTTGGCTGATATGTTGAGGTCAAAAAAACCATGTACCGCAAACAGTGTCAGCATATGATCAAAAAAGGGTATCCCGGTAAGAATTTCGTATCTGCCGTCACCACCCAGATTTAATTTAACGATGATTTCCGTTTCCTTGGTTTTTCGCTTGATTTCAGAGATTCGTTTCATGACTTATTGAAATGTTGAATTTACTTTTTTACTGTTGCCTTCGTACATCATAAATCACCGCTTAGTCAAGTTCTCTTTTCCGTTATCAAAGTGGAGGCTTCACTCTAATTCCTCTTTCTTTTTATATTTTAATTCTCTCTGAGCATTTACGCAGTCACAATGACCATTAATTGATTCCCGGTAATACATGCAACGATCTCCAACAGAAGATTTTTTAGAAAACTTACAGTCACTATGCTCCCGCCAGTTGGATCCGGCACTGCATTTCGCCATAATTCCGCAAATACAGTAATTACGACAATCTGATTTTTTCTCTTGCAAACTATCGCATTTACTCCGTTTAACCAAATCGATCTGACCAGGATTTGCCATTGGTAAAATCCTTCCTAACTATTGCAAGCGTAAAATGGCTCAAAAATATGGTTCAAAAAGAATATAAATTGGAAACACAAACGAGGGGTTCGCTTATGGATCCAGCACTGATAAAATTCTGAGAATTTCCCTAAATCCCAGCACCTAAAAAGGTCGATGCTAGGTGATAGAGACAACTGAAGACTAAAAGATTAGGTAGAAACATTTGCAAAAGCGCAAGGAGATATGGAAAGGCTCTGGAACCCCCCCGACGCCTTACGGTCGCCGGTCTCCTTGCGCATTAAGGAGGAAAGATGAATTCAGTTTATCATGCATCTTTCAGACAGCGTGGCTTATGCGGCTGACTTAACATAATGAGACTATCAGGATTAATAGGTTACAATTGTTGTTGGCTGACTTGCAAGTTAAGGAGGGTTGAATGAGAAATCTGTGATAATACCACCCCGTGTTGCGGGATTCTTGCGCGACGAAAATCACGAGAAAGTCTCTATTGAAAGGTTTCATTTCCCAGGGATTTCCGGTTGACTTCGAGACTGTTATTGGTTAATAGGCTTTCGGCATAAATTTGGTACAATGGGGTGGGTGACCTTCGCCAGTCTCTTCAGGCGATAAAACCTTTCAAGATGATTAGTGATTTTAAAGGACAATGGTGGAGATGAGGGGAATCGAATCAGTTTCTATAACTATCTGAAATTATTAATAGCAACAGCCCTACCCTATAGAATTTTATACGAATTTTCGTATAAAATATACGAAAAATTGTCAACTTTCAATGATTCAAACACACGTGCCTAACAAGGTTTTGCACCCAATCCTTTATATATAATGGTAAAAAATGACCGGGAGAGAGACCCCTCCCGGCCTACCGATTTTTATGGGCCTTCTACTTGATACCAACCAAGGTTCATCATGCAATACTCAAATAAGGCTTGCCTTTTTGATTGAGCTTGCTGCATTTGCATGAGGTTACCCAGTGCCTGTAAATCAGGATCTGTGGTAAGACCAAAATTTGGGTTTGCCATAGGTGAGTAACCCTGTGAGTAGGCTATACATCGACTTTTATCCCTGTCAAAATTAGCATTAGGATTATCATTTGCCCAGTAGGTCGTGGGTGTAACGCACCCAACTATAGCAACAGCCAAAAACAATATAATAAAATATCGAATACCTTTCATGTTTCAACCTCCCTTTTGATTTGAATAATATCGGTAACAATTTTATTGAATCCTTAACTTTTAAACCAAATCCAACACCTATCCTTCGGTGGTTCCACCTTTTTGGATTCGATCCCTAACTCCTTAAGCCTTTTTTCATAGTACTCAACCGGATCAAAAGGCTTCTTCTCTGTACAGTTCTTATCTTTGGACTGTTCACCCGATTGATCAGATTGCCTGTCATCTTTTGTCGATTTCGTCATATCCCTTTCTCCTTTTTCCTTGCCCAACAAAAAAGCCCCTTTGCACAAATGCTCGACAACGAGGCTGTGGCATTTTAGCAACATTGTTTAAAGTGGGATGCAAGCATCCACAAATCAGCCCACTGAATTTAACAATTTAGTTTCCTGCCGGTTCCACAGGAGAATCCCTTGCTCTAAAAACAAAAAACCTCCCGAAGATAGGAGGTCTGATTAATCTTTTTGTCATATCGACCTCATCGTTCCCTGTCGGGCTGGCATTAGCACCTTGCTGTTTTAGCAGGTTGCTGGACGGTCACAGAGCCAGTCTCTCACGTCCTCTTGATGAATTATATTTTTAGGTTATAATAGCTGGTCAGTCTGAAAAGTCAAGTCATAGAGAAATCGGAGATTTCTCCCCGGTGGAAGAGGTCATGATGCTTATCAGAAAGCATTAACCTTATATCGAATAATTCTAAAACTATGTCACGTTCACGGTTAGTATATTCCACAGAATCCGGTCGCATCTGTCCTGAATGTCAAAAGCCTACATCTGAATGTACCTGTAAAAGAAAACCATCGATAGCCCAACCTGAGGACAGAAAAGACGGCATTATCCGTATCAGACGAGAGGTCAAGGGCCGTAAGGGTAAAACGGTGACTGTCATTTTTGGTTTCCAGCCCGATCAGACTGATCTCAAAGCACTTGCGAAGCAGCTTAAACAGCAATGTGGCACCGGGGGCTCGGTAAAAGATAATATGATTATTATACAGGGTGACCACAGAGGAACGTTGCTGAAATTGCTGAAGGAGCAAGGGTACAAGGTTAAACTTGCGGGTGGGTGAGATAAGGTTTTTGAGGGTGTTGAAGGGGGAGTCTTGGTAGAGCCAAGGTGGCAAGATAACAATCGCTCTGCCTTTTTAGTTGACCTTTCCAATCACTGGATGATATTCGATATGAATACTTGATTAACAACCAATGGTCATCAACCGAGGTTGCCCATGGATTAAGCAAAGCCCCATTTCGAATAAGAGGTGGGGTTTTTTTATTTTCTATTTAATATTGTGGATTCGCTGAGGAGGAAACTTTGCAGTCAAAATTCCAAAAGGAGGGAAACATAAAAAAAAACTTTGTGACTGTCATAGCTGGTTTTACTGTCCTATCCGTTCTGTGTTCTCCGCTCTTGGGAGCAGATTTCGCCCCTATCTTTCCCAAACAAGGTGCTCTGGTGATTAGCCCACCTAACTTTACTTGGGCTACCGGAGACTATGATCGATTTTGTCTTCTTCTCTTTCTTCCTTTACCTGATCGATATCGGTTGATTCCTGTATGGAAATACAAAAAGCCATATTTCCTCATCCCTGAAGCGGCATGGGGTTCTGTAACTATGAATGGTTGGTGCTTCTGGCTGGTATTTGGCAGAAACACCGACACGAGAGACTGGGCCATAATCCCATTGCAGTACTTCAGAAAAGTGGACGATTGTGTGGTGGAGTTTCCCGATCCAAACCTTGAGAGTTCCATTAGAGAAGAAATCAATAAGCCCGAAGGCGATATTATGGCTTCTGATTTGCAAATGACTACTTATTTGTCGTTGAGCGACAGAAACATTTCCGATATCAGCGGATTGGATTATCTTGTAGGCCTTGATACGCTTTTTCTTGAGTTTGATCCGATCAGTGATATTAGCCCACTGGCCGGTCTTACAAATCTTAATAGGCTAACGCTTGTGGAAAACCAGATCAGCGATATCAGCCCACTGGCCGGTCTTACGAACCTCACGGAACTTTGTATTTTTGACAACCAGATCAGCGATGTCAACCCTCTGACCAACCTTACAAACTTGAATCAACTTAATCTTGCTTATAACAAAATAAGCGATATCAGTCCGCTATCCAGCCTCATAAATCTGTATGGTAGTGATCTTAACAGTAACCAGATCAGCGATATCAGCCCACTGACCAACCTTATAAACTTTCATTATCTTAGACTGGATAATAACCAGATCAGCGATATCAATCCCATCGCCAGCCTTACAAACCTCCTCTACATTGGACTATCGAATAACCAGATCAGCGATATCAGCCCACTATCCTACCTTCCAAATCTGGTCTCCCTTTCGCTTGAAAAGAACCAGATAATCGACATATATCCTCTTGTTAATAACTCTGGAATTAATTCAGGAGACTGGGTTTGGTTAAACGACAACCCTTTAAGTTCAACTTCTTGCAATGATTACATTCCTGAGTTGATGGAGAGGGGCGTGACTGTGTATCATGATTGCCCATAACGGCAAGAGGTTGCTCATGGATTAGGGAAAACCCCGTTTCTCATAAAAGATGGGGTTTGTTGTTTATCTCAAAAGGAGATATCCTAATGGCAAAAAAACTCGATGACAGTGAACTGGTTAGTTTCAAAGAACTCATGATGGCAAACTCAATCCAAGTGGATGCCCTTGCACAGTTATTGATTGAAAAATGTATCATCTCACAGGATGAATTTTTTGCTAAACTGAAACAGGTGCAGACCGAATATAACAAAAGGTCATCAAAATGAAAAAGTTGCTTAATTTGAAATGTA
>CP070652.1:3475785-3485583 GCA_020354645.1 Deltaproteobacteria bacterium | reverse complement strand
CAAGATGAGACCCATGACGATACCGGTGGCAACAATCATGAACTTTGACGGCATATTAAACGGACTGTTAGGCACTACAGCCGGCCTTACTATTGACACCTCTTCCACCTGCCCTGATTCTTGAATGAGTGTCTCCTGGTGTTTTGTCTTTAACTGGGAGTATAAGGTTGCTTGCAGATCTACTTCTCTTTGGAGCCTGGCCAAATGCAATGCTTTTTCCGGTATTTTCTGATTTTCTTTTTTCAGTTGATTTAATTTCAGCAGCAAACCGGCTTCACGGGTTCGGAGGGCACCCAATTGGGCACCGAGTTCTTTTTGAGCTTCAGTTATTACCGCACGGATCTGATTTTCTATTTCGATCACCTGGGGATGCTTCTCGGTCAGGTGTATTAAAAGCGTGCCCCGCTTTAAGAGCAACTCACTCAATTTTTCCTTTAACTCGAATATTGGAGAATTGTTATCAGCACTGAATAAAGCTTCGACAAAATTTTCGGAGGACCCGATGGTCATTTTTCCCAGCGTCCGGAATTGGGACCCTACTTGTCGCCTCTCCGATTTGACCCGTTCGTATTCTAACTCAACGTTGTTGAGCCTTTTCAGTAAATTCGTGGTTTGTTCATCGATGGAAATTAAAGCATAGCCCTCTTTGAAAGCTTGCAACTCCTGTTCTGCACGTTTCAGGTTCCGGGAAGTCAAATGAAGTTGCTTTTCAATAAAGGCCTTCGTCTCAACCGTTTTTCGATTTTTTTCCTGGATATGGTACTCGCAATAGGCTTTGGCAACCGTATTTGCCACAAGCGCAGATTCTTTGGAATTCGGAGAGATCACCTGGATATTGATAATGTTGGTCCCGGCTTCCTGTTCCGCCGAGATTAAGGATTTCAGGCGCTTTATAACGGATAAGTGCTGATCGGATTTTCGAATCTGTTCCTGTGAAAGATTTCGAGGCAGCCAACCAAGTATTTTAGCAGTATGTTCTAGCACCGGAAAACTGGTAATAATATAGGCCTGGGTGATAATATTCTCCCCTTGCTCCCAGAAACCACCCATCAAAACTGATGCCAAGCTGGTGGGACTTTCAATCTTTATTGCAGAGCTGGCCTTAAAACGCGGTTCAGGCTCTTTCAGCTTTGCAAACCCGTAACTGCAAAGCCCTACTAAAAAAACCATAAGTATGATGATGGCTTTTCTTTTTTTAATTACCCGCCAGTAATCTCTGAGGTCGACATCATATTGAGCCATTAATAAAAACCTTCAGGAATAAACATAAAAAATCTGACAGTATTGACCATCATTAAAAAAAAGCACCCGCTGCTTGGGCAGCTTTTTGCCAAAACCGACTTACCCGGAGATGTTCCGGTGCTGACGTATGGCACAGACTAATGCCGATTCTATTCTCCACTCAACGCATCTAAAGCCTCGTCATATTCATTGATGATGTTGGCCGGTGAAAAAACAAGTTCAAATAACGGTTTGATTCGCTGCCAGAAAATATTAACGTCACCCCAGAAACGCCGCGGCACATATACCAGGTCCCCGCTGGCAAGCAGAATGTTCTGGGTCTGGTCCCCTTGCTCTATCAGTTGTTTAAGATCTACCGAAAGTATTTCCGGATGGGTGACATCGCCTCGGACGATCTTCGTGCTTTCCTCAGTAGCAAATACAGTGGGACCACCAGCCTTTGAGATAGCGTCAAAGAGTCGCATATCAGACCGGGTAAAGGTATACAGTCCCGGCTCCTTAACCTCTCCAAATACATAAACACGGTTTGCTTCCTGGTCCAAAGTTGGTATAAACACAAGATCCCCGGCATCCAGGATAACATTTTGGCTGGGGTCACCCTGAAAAATTGCTTTGTTAAGATCCAGGGAAATGCTTTGACCATCTTGGCGGCGTACCCGAACCTCCCTAAGGTTCGCGTCCGGGGTGGGCCCGCCTGCCTTTGAAACCAGCTCCAATAAACTCACCTTGCCTTGAAGTGGATATTCGCCAGCCCCCGAGGCCACGCCGCCGGCCTTGGTCCTGCGTCCGACAGCACCGGTCAGTGTAACGGATTTACTGTTAAATTCTTTGACCACTACATCCAGCCGCGGTTGCTTCACATATTCCTTGAAGAGCCTGGTCAGAAGATCATCCAGTTGGGTTGTTGTAAGCCCTTTGACATAAAGATCTTCTACAAAACCAAAAGAAACTTTACCGTCCGGCCGGATCAGAACCTCCTCCCTTTTTGCGGTGGTTCCCTGCCAAAGTGTAATTTCAAGGATATCACCGGGACCAACCTTATACTCTGGAAAACCGGAAGTCGTTGTATATACAGCGTTTTCTTCAATTGTTTCGATGACGGCTTTCTCTTCCGGGGAACTTAATGGCTTTCTTTTTGGAGTTGAATGACCAAGGCCAGAGCTTCCGCTTCCTTTCCAAATCTTGACCCCCTCACCCAAGCTGGCGGCACAAATGTCATCATAGCCGTCCTGATTCAAATCGGCCAAAGCCAAACCGTAATAACTTCCGAAAGAAGGAAATCTTCCCTGAATTTCTGCCCAGGAACCAGGTCCCTCGTTGCGCCAAGCTTTTATGCCGTTTGAATCCAATGAACTGGCCACAAGATCCAGGACGCCGTCACCATCCAAATCAACCGGAACGATATCCCAAAAACTTCCCTCTTGTTGCGGGCTCATCGTCTTGACAAAAGCGCCTGTTCCGTCTCCCAAGAAAATATGAACACCGGCCCGGTAAGTGGCGGCCAAAATGTCCATATGCCCATCACGATTCAGGTCACCAACGCTTACGCCATAATTGCTCCCGTTGCTCAGCGGCGGCGTCGCCGACCAGTTACCCGAACCGTTGCCAAGCCAAATTCTAAGTGCCCCGTAAATACCCCATCCGGCTGCTGCCAGATCCAGAATGCCATCTTCATTAAAGTCGGCCAAAGCAACATCCATATATTTACCGGTTATGGTGGGTCCGGTCTCCGCGGGCCAATTCCCGTTTCCATCTCCCAGCCATACCTGTATGCCCCCTTGCGTATCCGAGCTGGCATTGGCGGCTACGATATCGAAATGTCCATCACCATTAACATCTCCGGATGCTAATCCCTGATAATTGTTTATCTCAATAGGTCCTGCGGTTTTGATCCATTTCTGCCGGGACCTGTTCTGCCATATCTTAATCCCGGCAGTTCCTCTTTGGGCTGAGATGACTATATCCATGAGTCCATCTTCATTGAAATCTGCGATGGCAAGCGATTGGACGTCTCCTTTGGAGGATAGAAATTCCGGAGAGGACATCCCTCCCCGGCCGTCGCCATAGCTTATGGCTAAGGTTGGCGGCGAAGATCCACCGGCGACAACATCCAAATTACCATCGTTGTCGAGATCGGCCAGAGCGACCGCACGATACTTTCCTGACGATACAGGCCTTCTTTCCTCATACGAAATCGGTTGGCGTTCAGCTGGCGGTTGGTAACTTTTGTTTTGAGAGCATCCAATGGAAAAGAGAGCCACCGCGAGGAAGATCGGAAGCATCCAAAGCAAGTTCAAAAATTCAATTGCAGGTTTGCTGGGTCTCATTTGTAAACAATTTAGTTCGGATAGTTTAAGTCCTGGATGGCATCGGCGACGATGCCGGTGTCGATTAACCTGGATTCACGCATAAATCCAATGAGCAGGCACCGATCACAGATGTTATTAATCCGGAGCGGTATGCCGCAACTGTACTCATAAAGCGGTTGGATCGCCTCCCGGGTAAAGAGTCCCCGGGTAGCGCCCACGCTTTTCAGGCGATGCCGAATATAGTGAAGGGTATTATTTTCATCTAAAGGTTCCAGATTAAACTTAACGCTAATTCTTTCCTTTAAAGGTTGGAGTTCTGCAATCCGCTTTAGCAAGGGAGGCTGGCCTAATAATATGAGGGTCACAAGAAACTGCTCTTCTTCCTGAAAGTTGAGAAACATTCTCAGTTCATCCAATGTCGCTTCGTTTTTAATAACATGAGCCTCATCGATGGCCAACACCGTGCTGATACCACGGGAGGCATACCAGGAAAGCCGAGCATGCAACTTGGCCAACAGGACGGGTTTGGTTCCGTTTTCGGCTTTCTCACCGATACTCAAGAGTACGGCTTTTATGAGGTCTAACGGGCCCAAAGCCGGGTTGGATATGAGCTGAAATTGAAACCTGTCTTCGCTAAGGCAGTTCATCAGGGTCTTGGCAACCGTGGTCTTCCCGCAGCCAACTTGCCCGGTTAACATAGCCACTCCTTTGCGATGTTTTACGGCATACAACAGTCGGCTAAGTGCCTCGTCGTGTTGGGGTGAAGGGTAGAACAGGTTTTGGGTCGGAACATTCGCAAAGGGCGGAGTTTGTAGTCCCCAGTAATCTAATTACATAAAGGCTTTGTTCTCCTCGTCACCAAATTGATGGGTTTACTTTAGTCAGGAGGATAATGCTTTTACCTCTTCTTCCGAAATTGAATCCACGACATATAACAAGGGATTATCCGGCAAGTTTACGATTCGTTCCGTCAGAACCCTTCTTTTCTGGGAATCGCATACGATCTGGAGCTTCGGACGCAGGGGGTGATCGGGGAAGGTTTCAATAACCTTCCCGATGGCAGCCGAGTTCAGCCTCACATAGCTGTAAATGGGAAAAATCGAAAATGCATCTAAAAAGCACTTAAGATATATCCGCTGAAAGGAATTTTTGTTGGACTGAATGATTTCTTTTACGGCGGAAAAGTGCGTTAGCCTTTCCCTTTGAGGCCGAGAGTGAATGAGGGCTTCATACATATCTACCAGCCCGATTATCTGAGCGTATTGATGGATCTCGTCCTCTTTTAACCCTCGAGGATACCCGGAACCGTCTATCCTTTCATAGACCTGGAATGCGCATTCCGCCAGGTAGACATGGTCATCATCATCGAAGGAGCGTAAGATGTTGTAGCTGTGGGTAGGACGTTCCCTTATAACCTGGAGTTCCTGGGGCGTGAGACGATCTTTTTTATAAACAATCTTATCCGAAATCAAAACCGTGCCGATATCATGCAGCAAAGCGGTCATGGCAATTTGCAACTGTCGGTTTTTGCTGAAACCAAGTCTGGCCGCTATTTTTATAGCAAAAATGGCCACATTTACGCTGTGCCGCAGGATAAATTTCTGGGGATCATCTAAATGCAGCGCCATGATGAACATCGGGTCTCGGACGGACTGAACCGCAACCATTTTTCGTAGCAACCGGTAACCGGGTTCCAGGTCAAAGCCTTTCTGGCTTTTCACGGCGTCAAAAGCCTGACTGACATAATCCGAAATTTTTTGATAAAGATTTTTTCGGTTTTCGTCAGCCTGTTCTTGATCAGACGGACCTTCGTCAGGATCTGAATCCAGCCGCTGAAAACTGACTTTCGGAGCTTTTTGCCGCTGTTTCTCTTTGTTTAGGTCCTCTAAATCCCTAAAATCAACCATGGTAATATTTCAGTGGTTTGCGTTATCCTTGATCTCTTGAATTACAACGCTAATATTATATATCATACTGAAGTTTTTATAAATTGTTTTATATTATGAAAAAATATCTTGTGTGTGAATAAAACTAGAACACAATATATAGTAGTTTGTCAAAGTTAATCCGTTGTATTTCCGGATACAGGTCGGCCAAAGGAAAGCTTGCGGTCACCAGCGGCGGTTATTCTATGGTTAGCTGGCTGCAATCCCATCCAACTGATGGTGGACGAAGGTTTGAGCCTGCCTCCAGAAGCGCTTTCCCGTTAGAATTCGGTTTTACCGAATTTTTCGAGCAGATCCGGCAAAGCGGCCATATATTCTGCGGGGATCGTGGTGCAGATTCAAACTAATGGATCGTTGCATCCGTTTTCGATTGCCAAAGTCCGGCCCCGTCTTTCTAAAATTGTGATGAGCACCACAAAAATGGATGCTTGAATAATCAGCAGCAAGGCATCCAATGAATCAGCGTTCCGGATCAAAAGTGCGCTTGCGCCCAGGCAAAAACTTAGCAAAAATATGAACAAGACACTCCTCTTTTGCCCCCCGAGTGCATATGCAATGCGATGATGAAGATGATCTTTTCCGACATACTCAATCCACTGCCGTAAACTTAAAACTTTACGGGTTATAATACGATCGACGGTGATATAAACCATATCGAATATCAACACCCAAAATATCAACAGCGGAGAGGCGAGCGCAACGACGGGGCTGGCTTCGGCCCAATCTCCATAAACGGCAACACATGCCAGCACAAATCCGATGACCGTACTGCCTGCATCTCCCAAGAAAATCAGGGCTTTGCCTTTAATCCTGAAATTGTATGGCAAAAATCCGAGGCAACTGCCTAGCATGGCCACTGAAATCCATCCGAGAAAAGGTTGCTGGGTTTGAAACGCAACCAATCCCAAAAACAGGGAAATAATTGCTCCCAAACCCGCCGCCAGGCCGTCCATGCCGTCGAAAAAATTCATGGCATTGGTTATCCCGATGATCCAGAATAACGTCAACAACACGTTGGTAACCTTAGAGAACATGCCAAGACTGTCGGGAACAACTTTCAGTACGATCCCGCAGCCTATGACAAGGGCCGCGCATACAATTTGGGCTGAAAGTTTGAACCCGGCGGGAATGTCGTTTAGGTCATCCAGGATACCCACGCCGAATAAAAGGCCCGATGAGACCAGGATAACACCAAGTTTAAAGGAATATATCCCATTGATCAGAATGGCGACAAGGAAGGCAATGAAAACCGCTGCACCACCCAGCAAGGGGGTTGCTGAGGAATGAATTTTTCGCAATCCCGGCCGGTCAAGTATATTCAATTGAGTTGCCAGCCATCCAAAGACCGGCGTCAGGCAAAATGAAATCGCGAATGATAAAGACAACATGTAAAGCCACCGATACCCCATGTCCAAAAAGTACCTTCTCACCGGAGGCACAAGAAGTACACAAATGAATAACACTAAGGACAGATTGGCAACCTGGCGGGTTATTTTGCGATTATGAATTTCCTGCACGGCTCACCTCTTCGTATGTCTCAGTGACTGATTTAATCACTCTTTTGATTTCTTGATCAGTTAAGGAAGGATAAATAGGAATGGAGAGGCATTGATTCCAAGCCTCATCGGTTTTGGGATAGCCATCTCGCCGCAAATAACGGTGAAGCGGTGTATGTATCGGCCGGGCACTTTGAATCCCTTTTCCTTTGAGTCCCCGGATCATGGGCGCTGAATCAGTGCCAAGATCGATAACATACCGGAAGTAGATATGCTCGGGATCTTCGGGGGGAAGCCGGAAACCAATGGATGATAGTGCTTTTTGGTATTTTTGGGCGATTGTCCTGCGGCGACGAATAAAACTTTCCAGCCGTTCCAATTGTGCAAGCCCAATGGCCGCCTGAATATCCGTCATCTTGTAGTTAAATCGAATTTTATCTGTTTCTGTTTTGTCATATTCCCTGAAATCTCTGGCGTAATCGATGATTTCCCTTGAATTCGTGACAATCATTCCTCCTTCGCCCGTAGTCATAACCTTGGTGGCGTAAAAGGAAAAGATAGCCGCCTTACCGAATGTGCCGACTGGTTTGTGTTTATAAGTGGCACCGGTGGCCTGGGCACAATCTTCAATAATGGGAATATCCAGTTCGGAGAAGCCCTCTAAATCGGCTGCTAAACCAAACAGATGGGGAACAATAATCGCTCGCGTCCGTTTCGTCAGACGTTTTTTAACATCAGCGGGTGCAAGATTATAGGTCTCTGGATCGATCTCTGCCGGCACCGGCGTCGCACCGACATATCTGACCGCATTAAGCAAGGCGCTGCATACGTAGCTGGGAATAATAACTTCATTTTTTGGTCCGATCTTCAGGGCCAACAATACGAGATGAAGGGCTGCCGTGCCGGAACTTGCGCACAACGCATTATCGAGACCATGCCTTCGTGCAAACTCTTGTTCGAATGCATGCACCCTTTCGCCCTGGGCAATGTGTCCGGACTCCAGAACCTTTACGACCTGTTCGATCTCCGCTTGCCCCAACGTCGGCCGCGAATGCGGAATCATGATAGCCTCTTTTTCCTTGTTAAGTGTCAACCTGTGCGTTATTTCTATCAGAATTTCTGAATACCGGGGTTGCGCGGTTCAGGATTCAAGGCTCAGGGTTGAACAATGCCACTTACAGGGAGTCATCGAGTATCAGGTGCCACTTATGGCTTCACGCCTTGGGTAATTGCAGCAGCTGACCATTAGCCGGCAGCAAGCAACTGTGGCTTAAAGTCTTTATAACCTTGAACATTGAACGCGGAACCCGGAACCGTTTAAATATTAATGAATAGTCTCAGCGCACTAAATGCCTCGGCAAACTTCACTCTTCCCTGGGTACCCCGAAAATTAGCCGTTGAACGGGCGAGTTCTACAATTGTAAGATCTTCTATATTGGTCTTGGTGATCTGTGATCGGTGAGCTTTTAATGCATCCATTTTGCGGTCGATGCTATCAGAGATCTCCACAAAAATTTGAGGATCGAAATTTTGGCTGGTGGGCCCCTCGTAAAAAAGAACGTTGCGGACATAGCGGGTCGCTGAAATGACGGCTTGCGCCAGATGGCGATGATCTTGATGGGTGTCATCCGGATAATGGCAAAAAATGAAATCCGGTTTTACCTCGTTGATGACATTTTCAATCTCACTAATAATATCTTTGTCAACCTGAAGATAAGTATCTTCATAGGCGCCCCAAAAAATACGCTCTACACCCAATACGTCTTGAGCGCCAGATTGTTCCGCCTTGCGCAGGGATTTAGCAGCACCGAGCCCCCCCTCCGTCATAACCAATAGATAAAGATGGTGACCTCTATCTGAATATTTAATCAGCGTCCCCCCGCAGCCGAACTCGACATCGTCCGGGTGGGCTCCAATAGCCAGAATATTCATTTTTTTCATATTGCGCTCTCTTTATGGATTCGGATTATAATCTCTAATTTTCTGAAGGCTCCCGGGACCGCAATTGAATAATAAATCCACAATGGACAAGTGTGACTGGAATTCAGCGAAAAGTTGGGGATATACGGGATGATTAAAATGTTGCACAATAAGCTTGATCCCCCGTTGACGAAATCGCTCTTGATTGAGGTAATTAATTCCATCCTGTCCCGATAAATAGGTGTCAGCGCCCAGATTCTTGCATATATCAATCAAGCGATCCGTCGGATCACTGCTGAGATGCAGTTCGGAAGAAAATACAGCGGGTTTTTGACTTATTGTTAAGCTATTGAGTATACTGCGGATGAGATAGACATTTAAATCATTCAAATACTCCCAATTTTTTGAATACACCTGGCGAAACAAATCAATAAAATTATCGAAGAAGGGAGCCTTGTGGTAATTCGTAATCAGTGCCTGTAGATGCTTTCTGCGCCAGTTTAGCGTATTGTTAATCTTTACTTCATTGATCATCTGGGGAAAGCGGTATCGTACAGGTGTGGTCAGCCATTGCCAACCTTTGGAAGTTTTGATGCGGTTACGATTTTGCCATTCATTCTTTTTGAATTGCACATTATCCAAGAAGCAAAAGATATCGGCCTTATCTATTTTATCGAAATAACCCAGCCAGGGAAGGTATTGGGCCTGATGAACGGCTACGATCAAAACTTTCGTTCCTTGGGTTTCATCGGTTTACAAAACGATGCGGCCAATTTGCCACCCACTTGGCTTTTTTTAACAAATATAGGATGTGATACTAGAAGCCATTTCAAAACCTATTTAAAACGATCATAATACAGGCAAGGTGGAAGAAAGCCCGATACA
>CP070652.1:3458243-3475685 GCA_020354645.1 Deltaproteobacteria bacterium | reverse complement strand
CAACAAACATGTAAAACGAGGCCGGTTTTTCGGAGGCACCGGTTTCCGGGTCCGGCATTACACCAGGCAGATAATAGGTTGCCTTGCCGATAATTTCCGCACCTTCTTTTAAGGTATAGCCGCCGATGACCATGGGAATAAAGATATCTTTGATGTGGATGCTCCGTTCGGGGGAGCCTTTGACAAAGACCTTGGAATCCGCTGTTTCCAGATCGTCTTCATTGGCCTCTAGCTCCTTGGCGGCAAGTTCAAACAACTGCCGCTTCGCATCCGTGCTGGCCTTGATAATGGCATTGCCCATGTTAAAGGTTGACCGGCTCGAAGCCGTGCCCAGGTCAAAGGGTGTGATATCAGTATCCGGATTCAATACCCGAACCTTGGATACCGGGATTTTGAATTCTTCGGCAATCATCTGGGAAAATATCTTGCTCGATCCCTGACCCAAATCCACGGTACTCGTCCTCAATTCAACCAACCCGTCCGGATGCACTTTTACGATTGCCGCGGAAGCTGTTGGCGCAATACTATACTTGTTGCCCAAAGCGATCCCCTTGCCCCTTTTCAGGTGCGGCTCTTTGGCCTGGGTTTTCTTTCCCCATTCAATAAGCTCTGCCACCGCCTGCAAGCATTCTTTGGCCCCCACACTGTGCATAGTTTCTTGAAATGCGTTCAGATCTCCTTCATCGATGCAATTTTTCAATCTGAATTCTAATGGGTCCATGTTCAATGCTTCGGCAATGATGTCCATCTGCGATTCCATCCCCCAAAGGGACTCGGCATTACCGAATCCCCGGAATGCACCGGCCATGCGCTGGTTGGTATACACGCCATAGGCATCCAGGCTAAAATTGTCTATCCGGTAATTGGCAGCCGGCCCGAAAGCGGCGTTCCGTGCCGTCAGGTAACCGGTCCCCGCATAGGCTCCTCCGACCAGAAGCAACCGCATCTTATTGGCAACGATGGTCCCGTCCTTGTTTACGCCGGTCTTGATATCCACGATATAATGTGCCCTTGTCGTCGTAGTACTCAGATGCTCCTCACGGGTGAACTTCATCTTGACCGGCCGCTTCGGGTATCCCTTCTGGGCCAGAGCCAGTGAGGCGGCAATCTGTTCCGCTTTAGGATCCCGTCCACCGAAACTTCCACCGACGTGGGTGGGAATGATCACCCGTACAGCCGATGACGGAAGGCCTCTTGATTCCGAGATGTCCCGATGCATGCCGTAAGGCTTTGAACTGGTACCCCACACCAGGAGCCTGCCGGTATCGTCAACCATGGCTACGCCGCAGTGGGATTCCATCTGGACATGATGAATCATGGCCGTCTCAAACCGGTTCTCAAAAACAAGGTCCGCCGCTTTAAAGCCCTCCTCGGCATCATTGCGCCGAATTCTGAAGTAATTAAAAACATTGGGCCTATTTTCATCAAACTTGGGCGGGACAGACCGCAGCGTCTTGTAGCTCTTCAAGTCCTCGTGCAAAATTGCGGGGGGATTTCTTTTGAAGGCTTCCTCGCCGTCAAAGACGGCGGGCAGTTCTTCGTATTCCACCTCGATGAGATCCACCGCCGCCTGCGCGATTTCCTCGCTTTCGGCCGCCACCGCCGCTACCGGGTCGCCGACGTATAATACCTTGTCGCGCGCCAAAACATACTCATCGGCGATACCAGCACCAAAACGGAAAGGGCAGATTTTCTCATCACCCACGATGACGACTTTTACACCCGGCAGGCATTCGGCTGCTGAGGTATCAATGGAGACAATTCTGGCATGGGGATACGGACTTCGTTTAACCTTCCCGTAGAGCATACCGGGAAGTTGCATATCGGAGCAGTAGATCGCCCGACCGGTAGCTTTGGCCACAGCGTTTACATTATATTCAGATTTTCCGATGTATTGATATTCTTTATCTGAGTTCATGCAGCAGACCTCCCTTGTTTCTAAAAGTCTATACCTGCTTTTGCCTTCCGGCAGCGCTTAGAACGGCTTTGACAATCTTATGATACCCGGTACAACGGCAAAGGTTTCCTGACAGGGCATGTCGAACCTCTTGTTCGGACGGATTCGGGTTTTCTTCCAAAAGTGCTTTGCTGGTCATGATCATCCCGGCAGAACAGTACCCGCATTGTATGGCGCCGTTTTCGATAAACGATTTTTGAACAGGATCCAGCGTTTCTTCATGGGCCAGCCCTTCAATGGTCTGGACGGATTTTTCCCTGACCTGAAGCGCAAGAATAAGACATGATTTTACCGCCTTACCGTCCACCCTGACGGTGCAGCAGCCGCACAGGCCGGAGCCGCAACCTTCCTTTGTACCGGTCATCCCCAGCGTGTCATGTAAAAACCTCTGTAAGGTCGTCCCGGGATCGATCAAAGATTCCACCGTTTCCCCGTTGATGGTCAACCTCAATGTCTCCATAATGAATCGCCTCCGCTACCTAATTGTTAATCTAAAAGGATAATCTTTTTATCGTGTTTGGGTCATTTGAAATTTGGTGATTCGAGCTTGTTTCGAATTTCGATATTCGGATTTAACTTTCCCCAAAAGTCATCTGCACATACTCCCCGAACATATTGTCATGTCATTGATGCGCGGGCTGCGGCCTCTTTAATGGTCCTTTTGACAAGTACGCGAATGATCTCCCGTTTGTAATCTTCAGAGCCGTTGATATCCGTCGTCGGTTGGGCATCTTCGGCGGATAGCCGGGCTGCTTCTTCAATAAGCGTATCGTTGATTGTTTGCCCCTTGAAAAGGTCTTCCCCTCTTTTTGATCGCAGCGGCGTTGGCCCTACAGATCCCATCACGATACGGATATCTTTGCACATGTCTCGATGGTCTGCTTTAAGGGTGAGATAAGTGGCAACGCTCACCACGGCCAAATCCGTTGCCCGTTGCGCGAATTTATAATAAAACCCGCCGCCCCTGCCGGGTTTCGGCACATGGATCTCGGTTAATAGTTCATCCGACCGCAGCGCTGTTTCAAAGTAGTCGATGAAAAAATCATCCAGGCTGACGACCCGCTCTCCGTCGGACCCGGTCAAGGTCACCTCTGCGCCGAAGGCCATAAGCGTCGGTGCCACATCCGACGCCGGATCGGCGTGGGCGAGATTTCCTCCCACTGTTCCCCAATTCCTGACCGGAACGGAGGCCAGGGTACGCTCCATCTCTGCCAGCATGGCATACTTTTTTCTGACGATTTCTGATGTTTCCAGAGACCGATGGGTGGTCAGGGCCCCGATCCGCAAGCCGTCTTCATCATCATAGCGGATATAATTCAGCTCCGATATGTTTTTTATATCAATGAGATAAGACGGGCTGACCAGATTCTGTTTCATCAAGGTAACCAGGGACTGCCCTCCGCCAAGGATCTTGGCTTCCTCTCCGTATTGAGAAAGCAAGTCACAGGCTTCTTTTACGGTTTTAGCAGGGAAATATTCAAACGTATTCATAGATCCCATTCCTCCAATCATGAAAATGCGACAAACAGTTCCTCTTCAGAGCTTTTAAAAACCCTGGTTATGCGAAGCGCTGCCAAATTATCTTAAAAAACTTCACAATTCTTGAAATCAAGGAGACTTCTCTGGTTTCGGTGCCGGGAGGCGGCAAACCCTTATCCTGTATAGAGATTTCTCTGTTAACATGGTCGGCAAATTCCTTTCCGATCTCACTCGCCTTATGCCGCAGAACCCTATCTCCAAACGTTGCCAGACGTCCAACAACAGAAACCTCCGATCGATAAGAGACTTCTGTCTCATCCTTCGACAATTCATTTAAATGGATGGATGTCTTTTGCTTGAAACTTCCCAGGTTTCGTAACTCTTTGCCCTCCCCAACGGTATGGATAAGGGTGTAAGGTTGAATCTCAGCGATAACGGTTTTGACCTTGAAACGAACAGCGATTGGCCCCACCTTGGCCACGATCACACTTTCATACTCCTTATCGCTACTGGCAACTATCTTCTCACACCCAGGGATACAGGGGCCGATGGTTTCGGGGTTCAGAAGAAAATCCCAGGATTCCCGCAGCGGGGATTTGATGGTAAATTTCTCTTCAATCAACATAGCAGCACCATCATTTTTTATTTCGAATCTGGATCAAGCTTTTGCGGGCTTTTTAAGCACCACCAGTGCGTCCGCAGCCTTTACACCGTGGCCCTCATCAAAAACAATTAAGGGATTGATATCAATTTCAGAAATGGTGTCTTTCCAATCTTGCGCCAGTCTGGAAATTCTCTGCAAGACATCAACAACCGCTTCAATATCGGCGCGCCTTTTACCACGCACCCCTTGCAGTATCGGATACCCTTTTATTTCTTTGACCATTTGTTCGGCATCTGATTGGGAAAGAGGCGTGACGCGCAGCGATATGTCTTTCAATACTTCTACAAAAATTCCGCCCAATCCAAACGCAATGGTCGGCCCGAATTGGGGATCTTGAGACATGCCGATCATGACCTCAGATCCCCCCTCAATCATTTCCTGAACCAAGACCCCGTTGATTCTTGCATCCGGGTTGTACTGCCGGGCATTTTCAATAATTTCTCCGTAAACTTTGGATATCTCTTCTTTCGAACGAACCCCCAACCGAATTGCATTTGCCTCTGACTTATGCAGGATGTCAGGGGAATCAATTTTTAGGACAAGTGGAAATCCGATTTCCTCGGCAAAGCGGATCGCTTCAGAGGGTGAGTTTGCCACCCGTTCCCGGGTTACCGGTATGCCGTACGCGTTTAAGAGCCCCTTGCTATGGTGTTCACTGAGGCTTTTATCTGCGGCATCCAGTATGTCTTTTGCATGGCTTAATGCGTTGGCACAATCAACCTCTGAACCGACCTGGGTGCTATCTTGGTGAGTTTCCAGAAATTGATAATATTGAACCATTGACTTTACGGCCGTTGCGCATCGTTCAGGCGATCTGAATAATGCGACCTCGCTGCCGTTGAGTAGCTTTATTCCCGGCTCCGACAGACTTCCCGCAGCCCACCACGTTACGATGGGTTTCGAGCTGCCCTCTATGGCATCCAAGAGCATAGACGCCCGCTGTTCGCTTGATTGTCCGGCCACCATCGATACATTGACCTGAATAATGTCAAAATTATCTTCCGCCACGAAAAGCTTCATACATCTTTTAAACATTTCGGGGTCACTGAAGATTTGGCCGGTTAAGTCAAACGGATTGGCCACCTTTCCAAAGGTGGCGATTTCCTTTGTTGCAAGGTCTTTGGTTTTTGAGGAGGGTTCCGGAACCTCGAGGCCCAATTTCGTATAGTAATCTGCCATGATGATGCCGCCGCCCCCCGTACTGGTAAGAATACCGACCCTGTTTCCTTTGGGTATGCGCTCCTTTGAGAACACGGATGCCGTTTGAAACAATTCATCGTAGTTGCGCACCCGCATGACGCCTTTTTGATGAAATACGGCATCAATCACCGAATCGGAACCGGTCATTGAACCCGTATGCGAAGCAGCCGCTTTTTTACCTGCTGCGGTCTCGCCAATTTTCAAAACGATGAGGGGTTTGCGATACTTCAAAGCCAGTTCCGCCGCTTCAATAAATTTTGCGCCATCTTTGAATCCCTCAATTACGGCGGCAATAACTTTTGTCTTTTGGTCGTGAAGCACCAAATGTTTTATATAGTCAGATACTTCAAGATCGGCTTCATTGCCGCTGGAAATGAAATAGCTTAATCCAATGCGCTTATCCATGGCGCGGTTTACCAATGAGCCGCCTAAGGCACCACTTTGAGAAATAAATCCGATGTTGCCCGGGATAAGGGTATCGATTTCCAATAGCTGGGAAAATGAAAGCGCAATATGGTTGTTAAAATTGATCAACCCGATGCAATTGGGGCCGCAGACTCTCAAATTTTTTCTGCGGGCCAGTTCTTGGATTTTGTTTTGGGCTTCTTTTCCGGAACTGCCCATTTCTGCAAATCCGGAGCTGAAGATAACCGCCGCTTTGACATGGCTGCCGGCGCATTCATTCAACACCGCAAGAACCCGTTTTTCAGGTACAGCGATAAGCGCGCAATCTATCGGAGCCGGTACATCTGAAATTGCCGGATAGCATTTTACTCCATTGAGCTCTTTGTATTTTGGATTCACCAAAGCCAGGCTACCTTCATAACCATGCTTGGCCAGATACTTGAATAATCTGCCGCCGATTCTGGAAGGATTTTTTGATACACCGATTATGGCTACGGATTCGGGATTTAACAGCGGTGATAATTCAAAATCCATAAGACAAACCTCTGCCGGCTCGGGGAGTCACCCCATGCTGATGTTCCAAGCTCAGCTATGCGGGTAGGTAAGTAAAAATAAACCGCCCGCTTCGCTCGAGACGCAAAGATCGCAGAGAAAAGAATAATCTTTTTCCTTTGCCGTTGAGAGGACGGCAAAGGAAAAGCTCTCAGCTTTGGTGAACAATCAAACCATTTTAGGGGGCATTTTGTTCACAGTAGCAAGTTAAACTCCCGAACAATTGCTGATTTTTGCATTCCGCCCTCTCAGCGGAATGCAAAAAAATAAAACAAACCCTCTGCGCGCTCAGCGGCTCTGCGGTGAATATGAATATCAAGTCTGCTCACTTTTAGGGCTGGTATTTGACATAACCCGAAGCGCCACACCTTTCAGGTTTACAATCGCAAATCGCTTTTGAAATTAGTGCAATCCCTATGCCATCAGCAATATTTGTAAAAATTAGTTTAAGTTACAATGTTTTTCAAGTTTTAGGTTGAATTCCATCACAAAATTTGTTTAATAATGAAACAATAACTTGAATGAAGCACAGGGAGGTCGATTATGAAAAACCCCCATTTTCCTGCCAACTTCATTGGAAGCGCTTCAGATGCGATAGCCATATTCAAAAATGGCAGTATCGTTTACGCCAACAGCGCCTTTGATAAATTATATAATCCCCTAAAATATGTTGTTAAAGAGAAATTCAATCGGGTATTACGCGATCTGAATCTGGATCTCCAACATTCCGGAAAGGAATTCATTCAAAAACACTTATCACTTATCCCAAACGCCAAGGAAATCGATATTCTTGTATACTTATTAAACAGATCCGGTTCTGATGAAAACCATCTCCTCGTCCTGGCAGATCCAGCAAATACTCGCCCCGGGTTTCCATTTTCCACCCCCGATCAAATCCTAAAAAAGGCCGCTAAAAATAAACTGCCAACCGCATTTTCAGAACTGGTAGGGGAGGATCCCCATTTTAAAGCTGTACTGCTCAAGGCTCAAAAAGCGGCCCAAAGCGATTATCCGGTGCTGATCGAGGGGGAGAGCGGCACGGGCAAAGAAATCCTGGCCCGCACGATTCACCGAACCAGCCGGCGAAGCCGAAAGAAGTTTGTGGATATCAATTGTGCTGCTATTCCGGACCAGCTTATCGATAGCGAGTTATTTGGATACGAAAAAGGGGCCTTTACCGGCGCAACACCAGGCGGACGGCATGGTCTGTTTGTCGAAGCGCATCAGGGAACGCTTTTTTTTGATGAGATCTCAGATGCCTCTCTCCAAACCCAAGCCAAACTGCTGCGCGTCTTGAACGAAGGATACTTCAAGAGAATCGGCAGTACGAAAAATATTGAGGTCGACGTCCGTATTATCTCGGCCACCAATAAGAATTTGAAACAACTAATAAAAGAAAGGCATTTCCGAGAGGATTTAATTTACAGGTTGAATACGATAAGTATCCAGCTTCCCCCATTGAGAGAACGTCAAATGGATATTCCCCTGCTGGCAAATTTTTTCTTGATGAGACATTCAAAAAAACAGCATCGTAAACTGCAGTTTTCCGCAAATTGCCTTGACGTTCTAAATTCCTATCACTGGCCCGGAAATGTCCGCGAACTAAAAGGTGTGGTAGATTATATGGCTACCATGACTGCCGGTCCCATGATCACCGAAAAATATTTTCCGGACTTCCTATTGCCTGCCGAAAACCGAAGTCATAAAAATAGCGAAAACCGGCACGATCATTTCATAGCCGGCCAGGATTTCGGGCTGCTGTCCATAGCTGTCCAGCACACAGAAAAAGAGGTCATCAAAGATGTGTTGCAACAAGCTAAAAACAGATCAGAGGCCATCAAGATACTTGGAATCAGCCGGAGGACATTTTATGCCAAATTGAAACAATACCATCTCGATTAGCCAGCATACTGTATAATATTTAAACAAAATAAATCCCTTCTTTGTACCAAATATCCAAAAAGTTCCAATAGAAACAACCCATTGGATGCTATGGCCTGATTTTTGCACCAAAGCTAATAGAGCGTGTGTCTAAAAACTATTCTTGAAATCAACACATGTTTTTTCGATAGGCAATGCTTCTGTAAAAACGACATGGTGATATTAGCGACAGGAGCGTGTCGATGAAAAAAATATTCCTTTCAAATGCAGAACGGGCGGCGATCCATTCCATTTCCCCAGAACATTTAAAATTCTCAATAGTCAACGCTATGTTGTATATTTTGCAGGCACGATCTGCTTGGTGACCACTGCCAGATGATTTCTTGGCCCAAATGCGCCTTTCGGATTGAGGAATTATTAATGACATCTGCGAAACTGCCCGGTTCATTGAGAAAGATGATGGGAGTGAATTTGTAACTGACCTTCAACGGCATCAAATGGAGATAAGAATACAATGAAAAAAACGATAAAGACCGTGTGTCAAGGCTCTCATTCTGAGTGCGGCGTGCTTGTCACTGTGGAAAACGGGAAGATAATAAGCATAAAGGGAGACCCCGATCATCCGATGAACAAGGGATTCTTATGTCCAAAGGGTGCCGCTTACAGTGAATTTGTGTTTCATCCGGATCGACTCACCCATCCCTTAAAAAGAGCAGGAAAAAGAGGGGAAGGTTTATGGGAGCGAATTTCTTGGGATGAAGCATTCAATGCTATTGCGACCAATTTTCTCACGATTAAAAAAAAGTATGGCGCAGAGGCCATATGCGTCGCCCACGGAACTGGGCCAAAAACTAATCTGCAATCTTGTGCGTTGCTTGCGAGCGCGCTCGGCACGCCTAACCATACATCAATAGGTTTCATATGCTTCATACCTTCGATAGTCGCAGGCAAAGCCACTCATGGAGGGGATGTTTTACAAGAAATTGGTCCTGACTATCTTAGCAGCAAATGCATACTGATATGGGCCGCCAATCCATTAGTTTCACATCCCCCGAGGGGAAGAGAGATCCTCCAGGCGGTAAGAAATGGCGCAAAACTTATAGTGGTGGATCCGAGACTTACAAAACTTGCCTCTCAGGCTGATCTGTGGGTGCAGATAAGGCCCGGGACCGATGATGCCTTGGCTTTAGGAATGTTGAATGTCATTATAAATGAAAACCTTTTCGATAGACAGTTTGTTTCTGATTGGTGTACAGGGTTTGAGCGCCTGAAAGAGCGCGTGCAGGACTATCCGCCAAAGCGGGTGTCTGACATCACTTGGGTTCCCGAAGATACAATCATCGAATTGTCCAGAATGTATGCCCTCAATCGTCCTTCGTCTTTGCATCACAGAGTTTCACTCGAGATGCATACCAACGCTGCCCAAACACTGCGTGCTTTGAATATTTTGGTGGCTGTAACCGGAAACCTGGATCGGAAAGGAGGCAATATCTTTCCCGTTTACCCGCCTGGGTTCACTCCAAAAGCTGAATATTCTTTGATCAAAGAATGGTTCCCCTTGCCGCTGGAAATGCAGCGAAGGAGGATAGGGGCAGATCAGTTCCGGCTTCTAGGCGGGCTTGATGCCCCAATTCCTCGTGCTCACCTGCCATCTGTGATCAAAGCGATCATAACTGAAAAACCATATCCCATAAAGGCCCTCTTCACCACCAGCAATTTTGTGCTGAATTCACAGGACAGCAAAGAGGTATGGACTGCGCTTAAAGATAAGCTCGATTTCTCGGTTGCCGTCGACTTCTTTATGACGCCGACGGCAGAGCTTGCCGATATCGTTCTTCCAGCTGCCACCTGGATGGAAAGGGACGAAATTTGTGAATACTCTTATCCCAACTTTATCAGTGTTCGTCAAAAGGTCATCGACCCTGTCGGTGAATGCAAGGATGATTTGAGTATTTCTTTTGAACTCCTAAAACATCTTGGCCTGGCAGAACAGTTGCCTTGCCACACCGTTGAGCAATGGAACAATCTTCGGCTTCGTGAAATGGGGACAACCTTTGCTGACTTCCAAGAGAAAACCTATATAATTACACCTATGCGCTATGAAAAGTATGAAAAAAACGGCTTTAGTACGCCATCGGGAAAAGTTGAGCTGTTTTCAAGCGTATTTGAAAAAAATGGGTATGAACCCTTGCCGTATTATGAAGAGAACCCGGAAACACCGGTTTCCGCGCCTCAGTTGGCGCTAGAATATCCCTTGGTCCTGGTTACAGGCGTTCGGCATATCGCTTTTTTCCATTCTGAAGGTCGCCAAATACCGAGTCTGCGAAAATTGTGTCCTGAACCTATCATGGAGGTACATCCGAAAACAGCCGGACAATTGGGCATCAAAGATGGGGATTGGGTGTGGATCGAGACGCCGATGGACACCGGAAAGGTTCGACAAAAGGCTAAGATTACAGATAAAATCCATCCCAAGATGATAACGGTTCAGCATTGCTGGTGGTTTCCGGAGGAACCTGGACCTGAGCATGGGTGTTGGAAGTCCAATATCAACGTAATCATGACCAATAATCCCCCGTATGATCCGGCAGTGGGCGCGAGTCCCCTAAGGGGATGTTTGTGTAAAATTTCGAAATGCAGCGACGCAGCCAGGTAATCTTTTAAAAGGGCTCTCTATCGATCAGAAATCTTGCATGAAAAAGGAGGTGGTGTTGATGACGTGGCCTTAAGGGAAGGAACACAGGCGATTGAAAAACCTGGTGATTAGAAAAGGGTGACGTGAAAGAATAATTTTTGGAGGTGCACAATGATAAAAAAAAGCAGCGGAAAATTTATGAAGAACAAACTTAGGGTATGTATTCTGACCGGCATGCTGGCGTTCACCGTGATTGCCTTTCTCTGTGTGCCGGGGCCGTCACAGGCGGCTACCAAAGTCATTAAATGGCGAGCCCAGCATTTCCTGCCGGCAACCCATCCGGCGTATGTCGCATTCTCGAAATGGTGTGATGACATCAAGGTGGCTAGTGGGGAACGTCTCGTTATCAAACCATTTGCCATCGGGGGCGTGGTCCCGGCCAGGGAGCAATGGGAGGCGGTAAGCAAAGGTGTGGTCGAGATGGCTTTTTCCTATGGGGCCTTTTGGGTGAGCAAGACCCCCATGGCCGGGTTTTCTGTTGGAATACCTTTTACTTTCCGCGATGTTCAAGATCATTATGCTTTTCAGAAATTCGGGGCCGAAGATTTAATCCGGCAAGCTTATGCCAAGCAAAATGTATATTTCCTGCGGCAGAATCCCTGCATGGGAACCGTCATGAGCTCGAAAAAACCGGTTACCAGCGTGGCTGATCTTAAAGGATTGAAGATAAGAGCTGTGGGTATGATTGGCGAAATGCTGGCCGAGGCGGGCGCGGCGGTGATGTATGTCCCCGGGCCGGAGATTTATGGCGCTTTGGAAAAAGGTATTGTTGACGCTGCGGTATATGGACCTTTGGCTGCTCAATATGAAATGGGATTTCAAGAGGTTACCAACTATGTGATCATGCCGCCATTTGCGATAGAGGCTGACGAAACGATTATAAATATGGATGCGTGGAAGGCGCTGCCTGATGATCTGAAAAAACTTCTTTATTTAAGCATAGCGGATCACACGGAGGTGATAGCCAATATTTATCGAATCGATAGTGAGAAGGCCCTTGAAGCGGGTATAAAGAAAGGGATTAAAGTGTCACAATTTTCCAGGGAAGAGAGCGCCAAGCTCACCCAACTTGGATGGAAGGTTGTTGAAAAATATAGCGCAAAAGACCCCGCTTTTGCCGAGACATCAGCACTATTAAAAGACTATCTCAAAATCGCAGGTATCATTGGGAATTAAAACTATATTGACTGTGAACAACGACATTGCTGACAAGCTGAGTCGGCATGTTAATTCGCTTTTTCGATTAACAGCCAAAAAAAATAACGTTTTCAGTGGGGTACTTCCTGAAACTTGCCTTTGAAAGCCTCCGACTTGTGCAAAATTCAGGAGTGAACCTGTTGAACAGAACACCCCACTGAGGTAATTCATCACTCTCAGAGGTACGCCGTATGGGAAAATCTATCCTTAGAAGCATTGACGCCATCAGTGAATGGACGGGGAAATGCACGGCTTTCATTCTATTACCGGGAATAGTTATCCTGGCTTGGGAAGTGGTATCACGATATGCACTTAATCACCCCACGATGTGGGCGCATGGTAGTTCGCAACGTCTTTTTGCCGTGTATTATGTTCTGGGTGGGGCTTATGTTCTGCGCAATAAGGATCACGTTGGGGTGGACATTATATATAATCGCTTTTCGTTAAGAACGAAAGCCGTTCTTGATTTGGTTACGAGCTTTGCTTTTTTCATTTTTTGTGGGGTCTTGCTTTGGCAAGGGGTGGGATTTGCCATGACGTCCTTAAGCCAGTTGGAACCCGATGATACCCCCTGGCGCGCCCCGGTATACCCTATAAAACTAATGTTACCTGTAGGGGCTTTTCTGATATTGCTTCAAGGCCTGGCAAATTTTTGCCGAACACTGATTACCGTTATTAGCGGGAGGGAGTGTGAGTATTGAATTAATAACCCTTGTGATGTTTGGTTCATTGTTCGTGTTACTCGCAATGGGGCTCCCCATCGCTTTCGCCCTGGGTAGTATCGCCGTCGCAGCCACCTATTTGGCTTACGGCCCCAAGGCGCTCATTACCATTGTCTTTTCCACTTTTTCCATGATGTGGCAAATTCTGTTTATCTCCATTCCCTTGTTTATTTTTATGGGGGCGGTTCTGGAGAAATCAGGTATAGCAGAAGACTTGTATGAAGCCACTCACCGTTGGGCCGGCTCCCTAAAAGGCGGTCTGGCAATAGCGACCGTGACGGTATGTGTCTTTTTCGCGGCAATGACCGGCATAACCGGTGCTACCACTATCACTTTGGGACTCATAGCCCTCCCGTCTATGCTCAATCGCGGCTATGACAAGAGTTTGGCAATAGGGAGTATTCTGGGGGGCGGCACGCTGGCGATTCTCATTCCCCCCAGTATACCAATGGTTTTGCTGGCCCTGTTTACCCGGCAATCGGTGGGCAAGATGCTTATCGCAGGAATTTTTCCCGGACTCCTCATTTCGTGTATGTTCATCACTTATATAGCTGTCAAAGGCTTAGTCCAACCGGAATCGTGTCCGGCCCACTCTGAGAAGTTCACGCTGAAAGAGAAGATTATCTTCAGCAAGGGGATGCTCCTCCCTTTGATGATTATCGGCGCAGTTTTGGGATCAATTTTTTTTGGATTTGCAACGCCCACCGAGGCATCTGCCCTCGGTGCGGTAGGTGTGGTTTTATCTACTGTTGTGAAGCGATCGTATAGCCGGCGACTTATCAAGGAAGCAACTTTCGCTACTTTTCGATTAACCTGTATTATCATGTGGATTTCATTTGGAGCCGCAAGTTTTAGTACTACCTATGGTGCTTTAGGAGGAATAGATTTCGTTCACCAGATAATCTCGGGGCTCGAAGTCAGTCGTTGGATGGTTTTTGCAATAATATGCATGATTTTGATTATCTTGGGATGTTTTCTGGATCCTATTTCACTCATCATGATAGTGAGTCCCGTGAGTTTTGAAGTAATGACAGCTTTGAATTTTGACCCCGTGTGGTTCGGAATCATTTTTGTCATTTGTCTGGAAGTGGGTTATATAACACCGCCTTTTGGTTTCAACCTGTTCTATATGAAGGCGGTGGTTCCTCAAAATATAACTATGGCAGACATTATCGTCTCTGCAATACCATTCGTATTGATATTAATGGCCAGTGTGGTTTTGCTTTCAATTTTCCCTGAGGTGGCTCTATGGCTTCCCAATATGATGTATTAGCAATTCAATTCGAGGCGATTAAAAAAGTTTAACGCATGCAAATTTTTGTTAATTGGTTTTACCTCACCTGATAAACATTTTGATACGAGAGTAAACCCCCTATATAGTAGAGACCCAGGAGAGTGAGTCGAACCCTTTAAAAGATGGTAAGAACAATGGCGGATGTTACAATTGTAGATACGAGTCCGAGAGATGGGCCGGTTGCTTCTCCTAAGATACGGACTTCTGAAAAAGTTGCTTTGACAAATAGCCTGGTGCAAAGTGGTGTATCCAAGATTGACTGTGTTGCCTTTACGCATCCGCGTATCAGGCCCGAATTTGCCGATGCGGAAGAAGTCATCAATGCCCTCGATAAAAAACCGGAGGTCACCATCATAGGGCTTGCTCCCAATGAAATTGCCTGCCGTCGGGCCTTGAGCACCAATGTCGACGAGATCGGCACCCTGATCGCTGCGAGCGAATCTTTCAACAGGGCGGTCCTGGGCATCAGTATCAGAGAAACCTTTTTCAAGACCTTTCCGGCGATATTCCAGGCCTGCCTGGAAAAAAGAAAAACCATCCGGGTTTATCTCCTTGCCGCCTTTTGCTGTCAATATGAGGGTAGGATTCAAATTAAAGATATTGTGGAACTTGCAAGCAAACTCGCCTTTATGGGGGCAAACGAAATATCACTTGTCGACACCGCCGGCATGGCCAATCCACGACAGGTCAAAGAAACCATTGGCGCATTGCAAGACCTGAATCTGGAGGCGAACCTGGCGGTTCATTTCCACAACACCAGGGGACTGGGGCTGGTGAACTGCCTGGCCGCCTATGAGGCCGGCATCCGCATTTTTGATACAGCCATCGGTGGATTGACCGGTGCGCCTTTTGGCGCCCCCAAAATGGACATCGGTTCCTGGAATGTGCCCACCGAAGATTTGGTTTATCTGTTCCAAGAAATTGGCGTCAATACCGGTATAAACCTTGATGCAATCGTCGATTCGGTTAAATTCGCACAGAAACTGGCCGGTCGGGAATTGGCCGGTCATGTGCTGAAGGCCAGAACCGCTTTTGAGATTTCCAACTTCCCGGAACCGCTGAAGTTAAACTGATATCACGGCAGTAAACGGAGAAAAAGATGTGCCAAAGCCCCCGCTGGGGATGAACTTATTAGGCTCTTAATAATTATTTTTGTGCTTTTTGTGGCAAAATATTTTTATTGAGACGGATAACCATTTGAGAAACTCAAATCCGAATATCGAATATCGAAATTCGAAACAAGCTCGAATTACCAAAATTCAAATGACCCAAACAGAATCATTACTTGGATGATGTCGCATGCCGCTATTGTTTTGGTCATTGGAACATTCGGATTTAGGATTTGTTTCGGATTTCGTGCTTCGGATTTCGAATTTGCCGGACAAAATCAACCACTAAATACTAAAACCTGTTTGGTTCCGGCTTGTCCGGGTTAGGTATCAACGGTTAATTTTACAAGGAACAACGCACGCTATGGATTTGTGGAAGGCCATCAGGGAGAGAAACAGTATTCGGGTTTTCAAGCCTGATCCCGTTCCGAGAAAACTTATCGAAAAAATACTGGGCGCGGGCCTGGAGGCTCCCTCCTCGGCAAACATGCAGCCCTGGGAATTTGCGGTGGTATGCGGAGAAGATAAAGACAAATTGAGCCGTTCACTGCTACGGGCGTTTTCAGAAAAAGGAAGGGATTATGATTTTGAAGGAAAGGAAATCCAATTCCCCCCCAGATTATTACAGCGTCGCAGAGTTTTTTTTGGCGAACTTTTTCAGCAGCTGGAAGACAAGGGATTGAAACCAAAACAGTTTGTACAAGAGCGCACGCTAAGTTTTTGGGGGGCCCCGGTGATTATACTGGTTTTTATGGACGGCCGCATGGCAAAAAGATTTTTTTTCGATATCGGAACATGCGTCCAGAATATCGTGCTGGCGGCCCAGGCAGAAGGGCTCGGAACCCATCTTATTGGCCTGATTTTGAAGTTCCAAAACACCATTAAGGCGTTTCTTCAGATTCCGCTTGAAAAAAGGTTAGTGGTGGGAATTTGCCTGGGCTACCCGGATTTGGAACATCCTCTCAATCGATACAAACCGAACAGAGATCGTCTTGATGAATCCGTGGTATGGGTAAGATGTTAAGCGCTTAACGGCGCCATATTGACAATTTTTTTGTGATGTTTGTAACCTACAGCTCTTGACATTAGTTGCAGATGCTCGATACTCGATACGCGATCCTCGATAACTTAACGCTAAGGCGTTTATCCTGTGCTATAGAATATCCAGTATCCAGCATCGAGCATCCAGTATCTGATCGAATCTAAGGTTGCGAAATTTGCTGCTCCTCGTGGCTACTTCTTCCGAGCGCAGGCTCGAAAGAAGCCTAGTTACCTAATCCTGAAATTTGTGCTTTTTATATCAATCCGCCAGCTTCATCATCAAGTTGGGCAGCCACAGGGCTATCTGGGGAAATAGCATAATCAGGGCCATCCCCGCTATCAAAACGCCGAGGAAGGGAAATATAGACCTGTAAATGTCTCCCGTGGTTATACCTTCGGGAGCCACTGATTTCAGATAGAAAAGCTGGTAGCCAAAAGGCGGGGTGACGTAACCCATTTGCATATTGATGACGAAAAGGATTCCGAACCATACAGGATCGAAGCCCAGGCTCTTGACGATGGGGAAACAGATGGGGGCCAGGATGAAAATAATGGCGAAAGGGTCGACAAACATTCCCAGAAGGAAGGAAATCCCCATCATCGTGATGAGAATCAGCCAGCGATTCATTCCGAGTCCCAGGATTAAATCGCTCATGAAGACCGCACCGCCGGCTCTGGCATATATAGCACTGAAACACATGGCCCCGTAGAAAATCCACATTGTCAAGCCGGTAATTCGAAAGGTTTCAACGGTTGCGTCTTTGATAAGTTTCCAGCTAAACCGGCGGTGGATGGCAACAGCGACAAGGACAGCTGTCACCCCCAGAGAGCCGGCTTCGGTAGGCGTGGCGATACCAAAGAAAATCGAGCCCAAAACAGCCAGGATAATCAGAAGCGGCAAGATTACAGTTTTTAGGGAAATGAGCTTTTCTTTGGTGGTAAACTTTTCCGGGTGGCGGGGGGCCAAGGTTGGGTTGATCCAGCCTCTGATACCGATATAGGCAATAAAGAGACCGGCCAGAAGAATGCCCGGTCCGACTCCCGCCATAAACAGCTTGCCCACTGACAGGTTGCCGACGATCGCAAGCAGAATACTTATGATGCTGGGCGGAATTAATATCCCCAACGTTCCCGGTCCGGCGATACTGCCCAATGCGATGTACTTGTTATAGCCGCGCCTGAGCATGGCCGGAAGGGCGATCACGCCCATGGTAAGCGTGGCCGCAGCGCTTACACCCGTCATGGC
>CP070652.1:3446378-3458143 GCA_020354645.1 Deltaproteobacteria bacterium | reverse complement strand
TTAGGTGAAAACTATGAAAATAGTGCTGGTGATTCTAAATTATTTCGTCACTCTGTTGTTCCTGGTGCTCATTTCCGGAACCAACTTTTCATTGCAAGCGCAGCCAAATCCAGAAGATGAACAGGCAACCAAAAAAATAGTCGCAGCAGAAAAGGATAAAACCGAAGAGAGTACCGGCGACCAGGGAAAAAATGCTGATTACTGGTACAATAAGTGAATTCTTGTTTCAGTCTATGGCAACGAAAAAGCTGCAATTCAATATTTTCAGAAGGTCATTGAACTCGATCCCCAGCGAAGCGACGCATACTTTCAATTGGGTGTGTCCTTTGGCGAATTGGGAGAGTATCAAACCGCAGTTAGTTATATTGATAAAGCCATTGAAATTAATTCTGATAAATCCGTTTATTATTATGGCAGAGGTAGGGTCTACTTGCTGGCCGGTGATAAGGATAAAGCCTTAGGGGATTTCAAGCAGGCCGCTGCAATGGGCAGCTGGGATGCTAAAAAATACCTGGAGAGTCATGCCGGCCTGGATTAGCAGCCATCATTTATTATAAGTGTTTTACGATTGAGCAGATTTATAAAATCCAGTTCCGGGTTTCAATCGAGTCCCCCCAAAGTTATTTAACCAACAATTTCATTCATATCTGTCCAAAAACCATTTTCCAGGTGGGCATGAGTTATCACATCTAATAGCTTTGCTGACAGAAGCGCCTTTGGGAAACTGGAATGCTGGAATGGCCGACTTCGCCAAAGTAGCCTTTGGCTACGACGGTTTAACTGGAATATTGGGTTTTTAATGGAATATCATCATTCCAGTATTCCATTATTCGGGCATCTTTTCAGCCAGTTATCGATTTTGGATCCTCCTGGCTTGCCGTGCCGGAGGTATTTTGGATACCAATGTTTTTCTTTCTAAATTCAAACTCAATTTTGACCTCATGAATGCAAGAGCAAAATTTCTTTGATCCTCCTTTGAAATACAATAGCCCGATTAAGGATTTGCCTCCATTAATTTACCTGTTTTTAAACAAGACTTTCAACGTGATTAATAAAGAAAATGAGGCATACATTGAGAATTTTATCTTTTTCTCGGTTTTACCTTGCTAAAACCAGGAAGAATCCGGCTTGACACTATCGCCCTATTTTTTTATAATTCTATGATTTAAAAGAAAATATTTTTCATATTTTTCCCTATAAAAATGCGGTTTTTATGAAGCTGAAACTTAAAAGGATCTTATATTCCAACGGACTGATTTGCGGGATTATAACCTTTCTGATTCTGATGGGTATGCTGTTTGAGTTTTACCCCATGCAGTTTCTGGAGTATAAGACTTATGATGTCCTCGCCACACTAAGGCAGCGGAAAGATACCAACCCGGTCGTCATTGTAGGAGTTGACGATAAAAGTATAGAAACTATCGGTAGCTGGCCCTGGCCCCGGTCATATATTGCGGACTTGATCCGCCTTTTATCCAAATACGAGCCAAAAGTGCTCGGAATTCATCTTCTCTACCCTGATAGCGAGTTGAATCCGGGCCTCGATGCGGTCAAAGAGATCAGAGAAGCCATCCACGCAGATTCCCTCCTTAGAAACAGAAAAAAAACTCGCTACAGAATCAATAAAATTCTAAGCGCTTCCGAGAAAAAACTGAATCATGACGCCGGGCTTATCTCAGCGGTAAACCGTGCGGTTAATGTAATCTTACCTATTCGTTTTACGGTTGATGGAACCGGTGCATCGGATAAAGAAAAAATGCCGATATGGTTGGTTCGGCAATCTATAGCCTCGCAACCGAAAAATCCGAAGGTGACAACCCAGGCCGGTAAAAAAGGGTCGTCGATAACAGGCATGAGCGATAATACAATTTCTGCCAAATCCGTCACTTCGACTTTCGGTGAACTGGCCATACGGGCCGGCGCATTGGGTCATACCAACGTTGTCGTCGACCGGGACGGTACAATTCGAAAGGCACCATTAATTATAAAGTATCAGGACAGATATTTTCCGTCTTTTTCTCTCCAGGTGGCGGCGAAATATCTGGATGGAAGCATAAATGATATAAAACCGGTTGACGGAGAGCTGAACTTCAAAAACCTGAAGATTCCAACGGACAGCAATTACCGGATGCTGGTTGATTTTAACGGTCAGAGAACGGATTTTAAAATCTACTCTTTTACGGATGTACTCAACCAAAAAATTCCGGTAGACCAACTCAGGGGCAAAATCGTATTATTAGGCGTTACAGCCCCGCGGCTGACCCCCTTTTATAAAACCACTGTTAAACAAGGGGCTCCGGAGATCGAGGTAACTGCCAAAACCCTTGAAAACATATTGAATCGCAAGTACCTTTCACGGCCGGCCTGGGCCTATGTGCTAGAAATCTTGGTCATTTTATATTTCGGGCTGTTCCTGGTATTCGTGATTCCTCGCGTAAAACCGCGGGACGGTGCCTTCATACTGGGGATCTTTGTGGTCACTTGGATAGTGTTTGCCGTGGTTTTATTCATGACCTTCGGGTACTGGCTTAAAATTTTTGCTCCGCTTTTTCTGGCGCTGTTGGGTTATTGGTTTGCCGGTTTCAAACGCTTAACAGTGGAGAAACAGGCACAAGGCACGGAACTCAACAAGGTGCTCGGCCAGTCGTTCCAAGGAAAAGGCATGTTGGATATGGCCTATGAAAAATATTTGGAATGCCCGGTGGAAAACAGTTCTGTGCGAGAATTGCTTTATAACCTCGGCCAGGATTTTGAAAGAAAAAGGATGTTCAATAAAGCCCTGGCTGTGTATCAACATATGATGAAGGCCGGAAACTATCAGGATATCAACAGGCGTATCGAAGCTCTCAAAAACCTCGGTGAAACTGGGATCTTTGCCACGGCTCCTGCCAAACGTGAAGATTCACTGATCCTCGATGAAGCCACCACCAAACCCACCCTTGGCCGCTATGAGGTCTTAAAAGAACTGGGACAGGGCGCGATGGGGATCGTTTATCTCGGAAGAGACCCCAAAATTAATCGCGAGGTGGCCATAAAGACCCTTAAATACAGTGATGTCGACTCACACAAGTTGCCGGAAATCAAAAAGCGCTTTTTCAGGGAAGCAGAGGCCGCCGGAAAGCTCTCGCATCCCAACATCATGACCATTTATGATGTGGGAGAAGATTACGATATGGCTTATATGGCGATTGAACTTCTCAAAGGCGAAGATCTGGCGGCGTATTGTGGGAAGAAGAATCTGCTTCCGGTCGATCGGGTTCTTAACATCGTATTGTCGGTGGCCGAAGCTCTCGACTATGCCCATAAGCAAGGGGTGGTGCACCGCGACATCAAACCGGATAACATCCTTCTTCTGGAAAATGATGAGGTCAAAGTTGCCGATTTTGGTATTGCCCGCGTGATGAGCGCCTCGACCACCGAAACTGGCATGATTCTCGGCACGCCTAATTACATGTCGCCGGAGCAGGTTGCCGGTGAAAAAGTAGACGGCCGTTCAGATCTCTTTTCCCTCGGGGTGGTGATGTATGAATTGTTGTCCGGCGAAAAGCCCTTTAAAGGTGACAACCTGACAAATCTGATGTATGCTATCGCCAATGTAAATTATACTCCGCTGAAAGAAGTAGCACCCAAAATCCCGCCGTGCTGCGTTGAAGTGATCGACAAGTTGTTGACCAAAAGTGTTCGACGCAGACCCAAATCCGCTGATAAAGTTGTCGAACTTGTCCAGGACTGCCGATCGAATATCAAATAAGTCTCCCTCTGGTTCGGCAATCTTTTGATTTCTGATTAATCTGAAATAGACATTTTCCTTTGCGGGAAGGCCCGCCCCTTTCTTTAAGGAAGCTATCTCGGGGATCGGGGTATTTTTTGCACGACAAGATCATCGCCCCGGCGCTTTTAACTGGCAGAGGGCTATTGCTGTTAGGAAGGGTAAACTTCGATGTCGGTTTTTGAGACAGTGATGGTTGTCATCAGCAGGCGGCAAAATGTAAGGCAGTTGCCGTGCTAGGCTTAGCAGGTGATAACCCGGCATCTTGTCGTCGCAAAAATTGCCCCGATCCCCGATTAATCTGAAACTGGCATTTTCCTTTGCGGGAAGCTCCCCGCCCTTCAGGGCGGGGGGCTTCACTCCGGCTGATTTTTTTTACATTCCCCAGACCTTCTTCTTTGCCGAATGCCGTGATAAGATTTCGCTTTTCGCATGAAAAGCTGGCAGTGAAAAAATGTATGCCCGGGCGATGCCCCCATAACCTGTTGCTGAGAAAGGTCTTGACAATGGGGTGATGTTAAAATATCAGTATAAATATCAGCATATTTAATCGTGCTTGAAACCTGACTGAGAATATGTTGCACAAGATCTGCATCACTTGCTGAGCTGTGAGAAATGTTCTGTCACCCTTTAGCTGAAAGCTCTGAATCCTGCTGATCAGCAGTCCTCACAGCCGTCTCAATTTCTTGTTCGTCTGTATCGGTTTAAAAACATAGGCTGCACGCGAATCAAGCCAAAAAGATTTTTAAACGGCAAGAATTTTCTGGCCAGAGCACCTATCTAACCCCTTAACTCTATGGAGGAACTTCAGGGTGAACGGCAATACTTATATGCCCTCTTTGCTTCCATACCTTGGGGATACCGGTGCGCACTTGCATTTGAAGATATCCTTGGCTTCTCCAGATTCATCCCTCTTGGAGAAATTTTCTTATCCCTTCCTACAGATTCAGTTGTCAGATCCTTTTAGTCGCTGTATTCCAGCGCAGTTTGTCACCGATGCCGGTAGCGAAATCAGAAGCGTTATTCTTTTAGTGCAGAGGGATGAATATTCTCTTTCAGAAAACGCGCTATGGCCCGTAACAAATCAGGAAATTGATGAATGTTGGCGGAGGGCCTTTTCCTTCTCTACAAAAAGTGATTCCAACGAGTCCACTGTCATTATGGCAAAACAAATCAGAAAAGATGGCAGCCTTGCACCTTGGCAGTCTTTATTTTATTGTAAACTAAAAAAGAGCTTCTTTCATCCCTTATGTCCAAAGTGCGGTTTGCTTCTTCAACAATGCTACGACGATAGTCAGCTGGAAAGTGTGGGGCTGCAGCCATATTCAACTTCTTTAAAACGTTATCTGTTTTGCCCCGCATGCTTTGAATCACAGGGCAAGTCTGATTATTTCACCTTTGCGGGCAAAGATGTCACGTGTCCGATATTAAAGGACCGCAGGGATTTAATTAAAGAATTTGGCCAGTTAAATGAAGCCATGGATAAACCCGATCCGTTTCCTTGTTTGAGTTGTCCTCGTCATCAGGAGTGTTATGGCGCCCAAAATTTAGCTGTTTCAAGGATCGTTCCTTTTTCTTTTTATCCCTTTTTCATGTTTATTCTAAAAGACGGGCTGGTAAACGCTGCTGATTTCATATCCCTAATCTCAGGACGATTGCCTGAAGACCTGGAAGGTCAACTTGCTCGAAAACAAGACGTCGGCAGAATAAGTTGTTTGAAGTCTTTAGGGCAAAAAGGCCTAAACAAGACATTTTTCCTTTTTGATAAGGACCAAAGATATTTTCTGGAAGTTTTATATTTAAAGCTTTCTTTTTTGGGTGAGCTTGCTCAGATAATTTTTAGCGGATCGCATTCCTTTCACCATCCCGATTTGGGATTTTCATTTGAAAAGATCTGGGTCAAGCTATCGGACCAGGGGAGTCTTTTACCGATTTTATGGAATTTCAAAGTAAAGCATTTGGGATTGGGGGCAATTACCGCTAAGACGCCGTTTCTTCCAAAATTTACCTCTTTTCACCATCTTCATTTTTTAGGGACTGTTTGGTTTTTCACCCTGCTTGTCAACAGCAAGCAAGATATTTCGGGTGTTTATGAAGAACTGGGTCGAGCCGTTGAGAGTATCACTTCAAATGATAATACCGCCTTGGACAGCAGTATAGATATTGAAATCAGTGATGTTTATTCTCCTGAAAATATTTTTTGGGACCCAACCGGAAAAACTTTTCACAAAATTTGGCAGGATTATTGGATCAGATCCCTTGGTTTGGGCTGGTCTCTGCTTAAAGCCAGTTTTATAGGAGATTCTAAATGGTCACGGGATAAATTTGCAACAGAGTTAGATAACCTCAGGAGAGATATCAAAAACAATTTGTTCCAGCAGGATTCCACAGTCGCTGAAACAGATACCGTATCGCATGACAAGGCGATTTATGTGATTCTGTCGGAACTCATCGAAAAATGGTCGATTACCTCTGACGATAAAAAAGAGGATGAAATAGAAGAAACGGTGTATTTATCACCGAAAGAGCGGGAGGAATTCGTTCAAAAAGAAACTGTATCACCAGAGCCTGGCAACATCCAAGAAACTATCATTCTTAGGCCTGGTAGTATTCCCAAAAAGACCCCATCGCCATCGTCGCCTAATAAAGAAGAAATCCCGGAGACTGTTTATATTGCGCCTTCGAAGAAACCATCAGCCCCATTTACTTCATCCAAGAAACAGTCATCCAAGGACATCGATGCAAAGAAAAATGCAACCAAATTTGATCCAGAACTCCAGGCGACTGTGGACTTAAAGAAGTCTAGGGATAAATCCAGCAAGGCTGAAATTATCGATGAGACCGTTATATTCCGTCAACGCAAACCCAAAGACAAAAAACAGAGCTAACCGATGAAACCATCTACCGGACAATTGGCTGATGAAATAAAGCAGATTTATTCTGCTGACCCTTCACAGGCTGGAACTTTGATCGAAAGGTATCTTGAACAAAGACTGAACAAAGTATCAGGCCTTGAAAAATTGATGTTACTGAAGACCCTTGCCGATCAATTTAACAGGTCCGGTTCCCATTCTTTTGACCATGGAATTATCGACAAAGAGTTGTTGTCAAGAATATTTTCATTGATGCTCGGCAGAGAGGTTACCCAGGATGAATTATCCTCCCCGGAATTTATGCAAAAATTAGCTGAATCCCTAAACACAATTTTTGATACACTCAACCAGCTTGTCGGCATCATTAATGCGACGCTTCTTGGCGAAGACACCCAACAACAAACAATCAGACACCTCATTGGATCCCAACTGGAAAAAGGGGGTGAATCGGAATCCCTCGAAATTTATTTGAGCCAAATTAGGAAAGCCTTTCTGATTGCCCAGAAAGCATATAGAAAAGCAGCCCTTAGTGTTGTGAGTAGAATTCTTGGTGAATTGAATCCGGCACAAATCTCCAAAACAGATGGAAAGGGATTAAAATTTGGTCCTTTTCGCAAGGCAGAATATTATGAGATATTCGAGGGAAAGTTTCACACGTGCCAAAAGTGGTTTAAATCAGGACGCTTTATGCAAGAATTCCAGAGAGAGTTTGAAAAGAATTGTCAAAAATTATCGAGACAATGATGTGGTAAAGGGGTGAAAAAGTGAGAAAATACGTCGAAAAGCTCAATTGGCTAATCATCATTTTCTTTGTGGGCGCATGCGCGTCCCCGCCGCCGACGCCGCCGGAGTGGCGATACGAAAAAGAGGCAATTCACCTTCGGGTCAAGGCTGATCCCCAATTAAATTTTTACCAGGGTATGCCGCATACGTTGATGCTCTGTGTCTATCAACTCAGAGAACCGAATGTATATGATCAGCATGCTACAAATAAAGCTGGACTTTATAAACTATTGGAGTGTGGTCTTTTTGATGCCAGTGTGACCGGCTCCAAGCGATTTATCATTAAACCGGGCGAGGATTCAAACTTTGGCCTGGATCGCTTCGAAGGAACTGAGTATGTGGGTATTGTAACCGGTTACTACTTGATTGAAAAAGAAAGAATCCTCAGGCTGACAGATATACCGGTGATTGAAAAAAGAAAGAATTGGACGATATGGAAGAAGATTTCAACCCCGGGCGCATTGAATATCGAACTTAAATTGGGCCCTCAACAGATTCAGAAGTTCGAGGTGAAATAAAAAATGGAGCGACCCCTTTTTTGGCATGAAGGCCTTTTTTTGCAGCCCCAGCATTTTCAACTGGAAGATCTCCATTTTCAATCTTTGCTGACACCCTTTCACCGGCGAATTCAGCCTTATTTCTGGGGCATCGGAGATTTAGACATTCAGGAAACCGCTCTGGGGAACAGGACCTTTAATCTCCTTAGGGGTGAATTTTTATTTCCGGACAATACCTATGTCGTATTCCCCGGCAATGCCGTCATAGAAGCCCGATCCTTTGATGGGGCCTGGGTTGAGGGGGGTAAACCCCTTACGGTCTATATCGGCCTGAGAAAATGGAACGATGCTCTTGAAAATGTCAGCGTGCTCTCCAAATTAGATAACTTTTCAGAAGTAACCACCCGATTTATTACAACTGTTGATCCTGAAGAAGTTCGGAATTTTTATCAGAACGGTCCACCCGCTCAGGTAAAGCGTCTGTTTTACCTGCTTAAAATATTTTGGGAAACCGAAATGGATCAGCTTGGCGACTATATCCATATCCCGCTGGCGCAACTTGAACGAAGCGGTGAAGAGATCATCCTTTCCGAACGCTTTATCCCCCCCTGCCTGTCCATTAATAGCTCGGAGCCTCTTGTGAAATTGATCAAAGAAATCAGAGATCAGATTGCCTCACGAGGTCATCAACTCGAATCTTACAAACGCGGCCGCGGCATTCACACCGCCGAGTTCGGTGCCCGCGATATGGTTTATCTCCTGGCTTTAAGGTCCCTTAACCGTTATGTCCCCCTTCTTTTTCACCTGATGGACACCAGGCAAGTTCACCCCTGGAATTTGTATGCCGTCCTCAGACAGTTAATTGGGGAACTGACGTCTTTCTCGGAACAGTTCACCGTGATGGGAGAACGGGGAGATGGAACCCGGGTTCTTTCTGATTACGAACATCAGAATCTGTGGCAATGTTTTTCAAATGCCCAAACTTTGGTGACCCAACTGTTAGACGAAATCACGGCCGGACCGGAATATGTCATGCAATTGTTATATGATGGAACCTATTGGTCGGCCGAGTTGTCACCGGCCATTTTTGAAGGCAGAAACCGCTTTTATCTTCTCGTACAAACCGAAGCACAACCCCAGGAGGTGGTGCAATCTCTGGAAACCATCGCGAAATTTGGTTCGCGGGAATCTCTGCCTATTTTGATCGCCCGGGCGCTTCCCGGAATAAAACTGATAAACCTAGAAGTGCCGCCCCAGGAGTTGCCCCGCAGGTCTCAGGCTTTTTATTTCCAAATTGACCACCATAGCGATCATTGGGATCAGGTGCAAAAGGGCAAAAATATCGGATTGTACTGGGATGCTGCCCCGGAAGATCTGAAAGTAGAGCTGATGGTTGTAGGGAGAACATAGGTATGCGACTGACCGACTGCTTTATAGGGCTTATTGCTTATGTTGTCTATTTTTTAAAATCAGCGGCCATCCGTCAACCACCCTTTGATAAAGTCAAAGCGGATATCCAGCGGCTGATAATGGAGAGTGACGAATGCTTCAAAAGTGGGGTTTTTCCCCAAGAGGATTATGACTTGGCCCGCTTTGCTATTTTTGCATGGATTGATGAGGTGATCCTGAATTCGTCCTGGGAGCACAGGACCCAGTGGCAGGGCGAACAGCTCCAGCGTATCTATTATCGAATGGCCGATGCCGGTGAAATCTTCTTTGAGCGATTAAACACAATCTGCCCGCATCAAAGAGATGTGCGGGAAGTTTATTATCTCTGTTTGGCCATGGGATTTACAGGACGCTACTGCCATGAAGGAGATGAGTATCTTTTGGAACAGTTAAAGGCATCCAATTTAAAACTTTTGGTCGGCAGCGCGGTGGGTCTTCCCACCCTTGATAAAGGGGAGCTTTTTCCGGAAACTTACGCGGTCGAATCCGCTGCAGGGGCTTCTGAACAGGCGCGCAAGCAATTTCCGGCTTTTACCCTTGCGTGTCTCGGGTTTCCGGTTATCCTTTTTATGGGTCTGTATTTGATATACCGATTTGTTTTGAGCAATGTCGGTGAACATTTATTAAGGACATTTCCGTAATTGAAACAAGCCATTTTAAAAACAGCCAAAGTATTTTTGATCCTCGCAGCCATATTACTCATCATTCTGGTGGTGTTCGGTATTGCTTTGATCCTTGACTGGCCGTGGTGGGTGGGGCTTTTTCTATTACTCGGTCTGCTGGGCCTGTTCTTAGGCCTGATGTTTTTCAGAAAGGTATGGCTGAGACGGCGTGAACAGCAATTTGTGAACCAGGTCATCGAGCAGGATGAATCCTATCTGAAAACCGCAGAGGATAAAGACAAGGAACGCTCACGTGAGCTTCAGGATCGCTGGAAAGAGGCCATTGGGGCCCTTAAAGCTTCGCATCTTAAAAAATATGGCAACCCCCTATATGTACTTCCATGGTATCTGATGCTCGGGGAAAGTGGCTCAGGTAAAACCACGGCCATTCAGAGCGCCCGTCTTTCTTCGCCGTTTGCGGAGGTTAATCGCGCATCCGGTATTTCCGGTACCCGGAATTGTGATTGGTGGTTTTTCGAACAGGCCATTATCCTTGATACGGCCGGAAGATATGCCATACCGGTCGATGAAGGCCGCGACAAGGAGGAATGGCAGAAGTTTCTCAACCTTTTGGCCAAATATAGAAAGCAGGAACCCTTAAACGGTCTGTGTGTCACCATTGCGGCGGATAAATTACTGGATGCAGGGCCTGAGGACCTGGAAGAATCGGGACGAAGTATTCGGCGCCGTATCGACGAGTTGATGCTGGTTTTAGGGGCAAAATTTCCGGTCTACATTCTGGTAACCAAGTGCGATTTGGTTCAGGGCATGACCCAATTTTGCGATCATCTTCCCGACCAAGCCCACGACCAGGCCCTGGGGCTGCTGAACCATAACCTCTCAACCGACTTACCGACCTTTGTCAGCCGCACGATCAATACAATTGGTGAGCGCCTGAGAGATTTGAGGCTCTTTTTTATCAATAAACCCGCAGCAAGAGATGCTGGTCCGGGCATTGATCACGGACTGTTGCTTTTCCCGGAAGATTTTGAGCGGTTGAAACCCGGCCTTAACGCGTTTATCAAGGGTACCTTCCAGGAGAATCCCTATCAGGAAACTCCCATTTTGAGAGGTGTTTTCTTTAGCAGTGGTCGGCAGGAAGGCAGTCCGTACTCTCATTTTTTAAAGGAACTTGGCCTCATAGAGGAGAGAGAGGTTTTGCCCGGAACCAATAAGGGCTTGTTTCTGCACGACGTGTTTGCGCGCATTATGCCAAAAGACAGGCTTCTGTTTAAGCCAACTCAGCGCGCGCTTGGTTGGAGCCGTCTGACCAGAAATCTCGGTCTGACAGCATGGGTGGCGGTTGCAATTGCCATTTGCGGCCTGCTGAGTTTTTCCTTTGTAAAAAATTTGAGAGTCCTGCGGGATGTCTCGCACGAATTTCCGAAACCGCCGGTGCTGCAGGGAGAAATGCTGACAGATCTCCTCACCTTGGATGGATTCCGGCAGATAATTCTGAATGTGGAAAAGCTAAACAGCAGGTGGTGGATGCCCCGGTTTGGCTTAAATGAAAGTAAAAATGTAGAAGTTACACTCAAGGAAAAATATTGTAAGCAGTTTAATGATGGCATTCTGGTTTCGCTGCATAAACAAATGGCCGACAGGATGGCAAGTTTTTCTGATTCTACTTCCCCGACGATTACTTTCCAGCACGTCGATCACTTGGTGAAGCGGATCAATCTTTTACGGGCCACGCTTGAAGGCCAAAGCCTTGAAACACTCGAGGGTATGC
>CP070652.1:3395647-3446278 GCA_020354645.1 Deltaproteobacteria bacterium | reverse complement strand
AAGGTTTCATTATGGGTTACGCAACCCACACTTTGGCTGAATTGTGGATTTCGGCTTCTAAGAAACAAATTTATGTTTCTTCCATGAATAACCGGGAAACGAAGTGTCGCGGTCAGGTGCTATAAAGGAACAATCGCAAACAATTGCATATATCTTCTGGGAAACAAAAATATCTTCGACCCAAAAAAGTTGCGATATCTCCAACTGATCAAAGGTTTTTATCACTTCAAAAAATCTGTGATATCCGAACTATCCACAAATTTTGGCAATGCTGTGATCGTCTCAATTTACAAGATCTCCGCAATCTCTGCGTTTGATCTTTGAACAGCATCCACGGGATTGTCTGATTTCAGTATGGGACGACCGATCACCAGAAGATCGGCCCCGTTTTGTATGGCCTCAGCCGGGGTTGCCGTTCTTGCCTGGTCATCTTCCGCGAGATACCAGCGCGGTCGTATCCCCGGACATATTTTTTTTATGTCCCGGTTACGGATATGTTCTAAGTCCTGCGCTGAGCAAACCAGGTATTCATAACGCGACAGGGCATCCTGCGCCATACGCTCTATCATTTTCAAGAGACTTCCCCCTTTGTAGTAACGATCGAAATCATTCTGATTCATCGAAGTCAATACAGTAACGCCGGCGATGTGGTCTTTCGTCAGACCGTGCGATGCCGGATCATAGCCCGAGGTGCAGTGCACCGTAGTAATATCGGCGCCGGAATCGATATGCAGTTTCAGTGATTCGGTCATGGCACTGGGGATATCGAATAGTTTAAAGTCCAGCATTACGTTGCCGAATTTTTTGATTTCACTGATAACTCTTAACCCGCGCTCAAGGATGCTCCTTCTGATTTTATAGCCCCACACCTGTCCTTTTGTTGCTTGCATTATCTCGGAGGCCGTTTGCCAGGGAACATTATCCAACGGTAGAATGATTTTACTGTTCATTTGATACCCTCATTCTCGGAACATGTGAGATTGTTCGTTAACCAAAGATCAGAATTTAGGAGAAATTACGTCTTCCATAACCTAAAATTGTTTTGCCTGAAAGCCTTTTTATGGATGTTCATTCGGCAAACTTCAAAGAAATCTATTGAAATCACTGCCTATTTAATGATATTTAAATATACTTTAAACAAATTAATTACGCATTTTAAAATATCGATGTCACATTTAGAAAAATATCACGTCCCTTCGGGCTGTTTTCATATCGGAAAACGGCAATCCACGCTCTTGCGGGCTTTTTTAGGAAGCTGTGTGGGAGTTGCTGTTTATGATTCTGATGCCGAGGTGGGGGGGATGATTCATCTGCTTCTTCCGGAGCCTCCCCTGCCGGGATCCAGCTTTCAAGCAGAAAGATACGCATCCACGGGACTTCCCATTTTCCTCAAGGCGCTGAATGACGTCGGTGCCACTCCGCCAAAAATGAAGGCAATCCTGGCCGGCGGCGCCCTGGTGGGTGCTGTTAGTGAACAGGATGTAGCACTTAAGATCGGAGGCCGAACGGCAGATATGGCAATAAATATTCTTTCCGACCAAAAAATTCGCGTCATAAAATCTGAAACCGGTGGACTTTTTGCATGCACACTGAACCTGAATATGGAAAACTGGGAAAGCCTTATCGAGCCGGTAGAATTTACCAGGTCTCGTTACTGTGACCCCCTTACCGTCCCGAATCACAATGATATTACAAGGGCTATGGAAATGTTCAACCGATTCGATAGTCGGCTGAGAAGGTAAACATACAAGAATTGTCTTTAAAAAATGAAATTGAATGATCGAAAACAACGCCTTTTGCGATCCCTTCCCGGCGTTGATCATATCCTCGAGCTTACAAAAACGATTCAATATTTTGAGACCGTTCCAAGAACGGTTCTCACCCGATCCATCAGAACGGTGGTGGAAAACCTGCGTATCGACATCCTGAAAGACCATCACGATATCACCGAGGAAAACCTGTCTGATCCATTCATCATTGAAAGCGTCAAAAACTTTACGCAAAAGACGCTGGCCCCGAAACTTTTGCGCACCATAAATGCCACCGGGGTAGTGGTCCATACGAATCTGGGGCGATCCCTGTTGGCCGCCGATGCCCTTGAAAACCTTCAGGTAATAGCCGGCAAATATTCAAACCTTGAATTTAACCTCACCAAGGGAGAGCGGGGCTCGCGATACAGCGCGGTGGAAGGAATTCTTTGTGAGATCAGCGGGGCCGAAGCCGCACTGGCGGTCAACAATAACGCCGGCGCCGTTCTTCTCTGCCTGGAAACCATTGCCAAAAACAAAAAGGTCATCATTTCACGGGGAGAGCTTGTGGAAATCGGCGGCTCATTTAGAATTCCCGATGTCATGGCGAAAAGCGGCGGAATTTTATGCGAGGTCGGGACAACCAACCGCACCCACCTGCGGGACTATGAAAGCGCCATCGATAATAACACGGGACTCCTGTTAAAGGTACATCAAAGTAATTACACTGTCGTCGGCTTTTCTGCCGAAGTATGTCTGAAAGATCTGGTTGATTTGGGAGAAAAATATCAGCTGCCCGTAATGGAAGACCTGGGCAGTGGGACATTTATCGACTTTTCAAAATACGGATTATTGAAAGAACCCACCGTCCAGGAGTCTGTTGCAACCGGTGCGGATGTCGTTACCTTTAGCGGTGACAAACTTCTGGGCGGACCCCAGGCAGGTCTGATCGTTGGCAAAAAAGATATCATCGGCCAGATTAAGAAAAATCCCATTACCAGGGCACTTCGAATCGACAAAATGACGTTGGCTGCCCTGGAGAGCACCTTGAGACTTTATCGTGATGAAGACGTTGCGATCAAAGCCATCCCCACCTTGCGGATGCTGACCCTTCCGATCAAACAGGTTAAAAAAAAGGCACAACAGCTCAAAAAGCGTTTAGACAAAATTGGTGGCTCCCGCATGCAGATTGAACTTGTCACTTTGACTTCACGGGCCGGAGGTGGCTCACTGCCGCTTTTAGAACTGCCGAGCCTCTGCCTGGAAATCAAGATGCAGGATCTTTCAGCCAATGCGATTGAACGGTTTTTGCGACACAACTCGCCCCCTATTATTGGCAGAATTTATGAAGATTTTTTTGTCATGGATCTCAGAACGATACAGGAGGATGAACTTCCATTGATTGAAACTGCATTCAAACGATTACTGGAGAAGGCGTAACTATGAACCGATATCAGCGTGAATTGTTCTATAAACAAAGTGCCAAACAGGATTTTTTACTGTCGAAAACTGACGTGAGGCCTGAAGACGGCAAGTCAAAAAGCACAGTTTCAAATGACGTTAAAAACGCATTGTTAAAAACGTTTCCGGGCTTTCTTTGCGCACAATCGTTTATGGAACGAGCCCTGTCCAATCTTGATACTGCGGTAACTTTCGGTGCCATGGTCATTCAAATTGACAATTCCATTTCCCGGGATCGTGGAACGCGCAAGCTAAATAGCGTCGCCCGGCACACGCAAGTGGCCAAAACAATTGACCGAATATGTCAAAGTGAAAACAGCCTATGGGGATTGGTTGAGTGTGATCTGTTTGGATGCTTTTTTGCTGAAAAAGATGCGGCTTTTTGCCGGAAGCTGGGACAGAGACTCAAGCAGAATCTCACAAAACAGCGGACCGCAACGGTTTCAATCGGTATTGCGGCCTATCCCACCATTCACTTTAAAAAGGATCAAATATTCGAAAATGCGCGTAAAGCGCTGGATCATGCAGCATTTTTCGGACCTGACAGTTTGGTTGTATTTGATGCCGTGAGCCTCAACATAAGCGGTGACAAGCTCTACGATAAGGGTAATATTAAAGATGCCGCTAACGAGTTTAAAACTGCTCTGCTCCTTGACCCTTCCAATGTCAACATCCGCAACAGTCTGGGTGTATGCTATGGGGTTATGGATGAGCTGGATAAGGCCTTGAGCGAATTTAAAAAAGCTATCAACCTGAACCCTAAGGAAGTCATGTCTGTTTATAATGCGGGACTGGTTAATATGCTCAAGGGGGAAAAGAACAAAGCCCTTGAATACCTGCTTGATGCAATCCGTTTAGATAAGGAGAGCTTTGAAATTTCTTTCCAAACCGGCCGGGTTTACCTGGATTTAAAAAAACCGGAAAATGCAAAAAATTACCTTGAAAAAGCCACCCGGCTCAGGCCGGACTCCGGACCGGCATTTACCAGTCTCGGTGAATGTTATGCAGCCATGGGATTGAAGGATAAAGCGGTGGCCGCATTAAAAAAAGCAGTCAAACAAAATTCTGATAATGCCGCTGCCCTCTCAGCGCTGGGCTGGCTTTTTGCTTCTCTGGGGGAAAACCTGGAAATAGCCACCATCTTCTGCCAACAAAGCGTCGATATTGCCCCTGATAACGGACTTTTCAGACATAGGCTGGGTCGGCTCTATCTGAAAGAAAATCAACTTGAAGATGCTTTGACACAATTTAAGGAAGCTACCAAACTCGGATACGACTCCAGCCGGTATATTGCACAAATCGAAGAAAAGCATATCTCAAAGGCATCCTGAATTTTTGATCACCGAAAGGTGTATTGATGCAAGACATTATTATAAACACCCTGAAAGAAAGTATTGCGGTCAAAGATGCGTCTATAAAGAAGAACCTGGATCTGATCGAAAAAGGAGCCGACAGGCTGGCTGAATGTTTGGCTTCCGGTCATAAAATTTTAATTTTCGGCAATGGCGGCAGTGCCGCCGATGCCCAGCATATAGCCGCGGAAATGGTCAATAGATTCCGAATTGAACGATCACCCCTAGCCGCTATCGCATTGACGACAGACACATCGATCATAACCAGCATCGGCATCGATTATAATTTTGACGAAATTTTTACCAAGCAACTCAGAGCCCTGGGCAATGCCAACGATATCGCCTGGGGTATCAGCACCAGCGGTAACTCGGAAAATGTTCTCAAAGCCGCCCGAGAAGCCAAGCAAATCGGAATGTTCACTATGGCGATGACAGGGCGGGGCGGTCAATTGGCTGCCGTTGCTGACCTGTCACTGAAAGTAAGCTCAGACAACACCGCCCGGATACAGGAAACCCACATCACCATGGCACACATTTTATGCGATCTGGTTGAAAGAATTCTTTTCCCGCAAGCGCAGCAATGAGATTTAATAAATTTTAGCGGCACTCGCTGTAAGGATCGTCGTTGACTTCCGGCTGGCGGTGATTATGTTTTGGGTCCTAATAAGCGGTGCATCTTTATAGATGATGCGGAAATTATTTGCCAAATCCAGTATTGAGCGGTATATTAACTTTTTGAGTGATTTGGCCGGACCGCTTGCCCGTATGTTAACGTGTTAAGGCGGTATCGGATGAAGCTACCTGAAGGGAGAATGTAAGATGCCGATTTATGAGTACCATTGTGAAAACTGCAATGAAGATTTTGAATGTCTTGTTTTTGGCAATGAACAGCCGGATTGCCCTTCTTGTAACAGCACAAACATTTGCCGCTTGATGTCAGCCTGCGGATTTATAAGCAAAGGAAGCAGCGGTGAAACAGTATCCTCCTCCGCATCCTCATGCAGTGGGTGTGCAGCTACCAGCTGTTCAAGCTGTGGGCACTGATAATGAGCGGTTCCGTAAAAACCGTAAAAATCGGCACGCGAGGAAGTAAACTCGCCCTATGGCAGGCCAACTGGGCCAGAACAGCTTTAATTGATAAATTCCCTTCTCTATCCATCGATATCGTCGTCATAAAGACCAAAGGCGATAAAATTCTTGATGTTCCTCTGGCCAAAGTCGGCGGCAAAGGGCTTTTTGTCAAGGAAATTGAAAAGGCTTTGGTGGACGGTCGCATCGATCTTGCCGTTCACAGCATGAAGGATATGCCCGCCGTAATTCCCCAAGGGCTGATGATAGGCGCAATCCCCCAACGGGAAATCCCTTACGATGTGTTGATTTCGAAACATGGGAAACGATTTTCCGAACTTAAATCCGAAGCCCGTATTGGTACCAGCAGCCTGCGCCGCGCTGCGCAACTCCGTCATACAAGACCGGATATCAATATTTTACCTTTAAGAGGAAATCTTGATACGCGGTTGAAAAAGCTCGAGGCCCAAGATACGCCATTGGATGCCATTGTTCTGGCTGCCGCGGGTATAAAGCGCCTTAAGCTTGAAAACCGCGTTACCGAATACCTGGATGAAACCGTTATGCTGCCGGCAGTGGGCCAGGGAGCACTTTGTATCGAATGCCGGGAAAATGACCCAAAAGTAAAACAGATTTTAGCCAAACTGGATGATTCGGACACCCGCACCGTGGTATTGGGAGAACGTGCCTTTTTGAATCGCCTGGGAGGCAGCTGCCAGGTTCCAATTGCAGGCTTTGGGAAAATCGAGAAGGACCATTTCACTTTAAGCGGCCTGGTGGCAGATTTAGACGGCAAGGTCCTTTATAGAGATACCCGATCCGGACCCCTCAAGTTTTCGGAAAATATCGGGGTGGAGCTTGCGGACCACCTCATGGCAATGGGTGCCGATAAGGTACTGGAAAAGCTGAAATCCTATGAGCAATAAAACTTCAACTGGCAAAGTATATCTGGTGGGTGCAGGTCCCGGTGACCCCGGATTAATTACCGTTAAAGGCCTGGAATGCATCCAAAACGCCGATGTCATCATATATGATTACCTGGCCGAATCAGCCCTTTTGAAACACGCCCGAAAGAACGCGGAGCTGATCTACGCGGGGAAAAAGGGGGGCAATCACACCCTGGCGCAGGAAAAGATTAACGAACTTATCGTAGAGAAGGCGCAATCCGGTGCAATGGTCACCCGCCTTAAAGGGGGCGACTCCTTTATTTTCGGAAGAGGTGGTGAAGAGGCGGAAGTCTTATTCAACAAGGGGATTCCCTTTGAAATCGTTCCCGGTATCACCTCAGCCATTGCCGCCCCGGCCTATGCCGGAATTCCCCTCACCCATAGAGCATTCACCTCAACAGTGGCATTTGTCACCGGCCACGAAGACCCCGATAAAACCGAATCCAATATTGATTGGGCCTCCATCTCCAAAGGCATCGGCACGCTCGTTTTTTTAATGGGAGTCAAAAACCTGTCCAATATTGTAGGGCAGCTGCTTCAGCATGGCAAACCGCCGGATACGCCCGTCGCCTTGGTCCGCTGGGGCACTACACCCCGTCAAATTACGATTTCCGGAACGCTGGATACGATAGTTGCAAAGGTAAAAAAAGCTGGATTGAAAGCGCCGGCTATTGTTGTAGTGGGCGATGTGGTCAACTTGAGACCGATATTAAGATGGTATGAAGACCGCCCGCTTCTCGGAAAAAAAATTGTAGTCACCCGTGCACGGGCCCAGGCCAGCGATTTGGTAAAGCTTCTCTCCGACCTTGGTGCCGAGTGCCTGGAATTTCCGACAATCAAAATCCAGCCACCGGAGGACTACACCCCTCTGGACACGGCCATCAAAAACCTTTCAACCTACGATTGGCTGATATTCACCAGTGTAAATGGTGTATCTTTTTTCTTTGAACGGCTTTTTGCCTCCGGCAAGGATGTGCGCGCCTTGCACAATCTGCACACAGCCGCTATCGGTCCGGCCACAAAAAAGAGGCTATTCGATTTTGGATTAAACAGTGATATCGTCCCTGAAACTTACCGGGCGGAGTCGGTTGTTGCAGCTTTCAGAGACCAAGACATTAAAGGAAAACGGATACTGCTGCCACGGGCGAAAGAGGCCAGACCGGTTCTCCCGGTTGAATTGACAAAAATGGGAGCAGCGGTTGACGAAATTCCGGCTTACCGCACGGAGGCTATCAGTGATGGTGCGGACCAACTCATCACACAACTCGAAGAAAAATCAATCGACCTGATTACATTTACCAGCTCCTCTACGGCCAATAACTTCAGAGGCCTTATCCCATCAGGAAAATTTAAGGCTCTCTTGGAGGGCGTAACAATTGCGAGTATCGGACCCATTACTACCGACACCGCCAGGGAATTGGGTTTTGATGTTCACATCACCGCAGAATCCTATACCATTCCGGGCCTATGCGAGGCCATCCAGCTGTACTACGCTAAAAATCAATAGAACTTATAATGATTTGGCCATCCACGAACGTTGATTCGTTCCGGGCATCCGCCCCCCCTTTAACCGTCCTGCTGATATGACGATATTATAAATTTTTTCAGCTGATTACAGGCGATTCGGTCTCAATTTTTAAAGAAAGATTGACCTGATGCGCCGTATTGGTGTATGTAATTTATGTTATACTTTAAAACCGGTGAATTATTGCGACGGGTTGACCGGAAAATTATGACAAGGAGGCCATTCTTCAAATTTGAATCTTTAATCTACCCGTCTTGACCGCAGTCGGGGGCCGCAATGGACAACTATCTCGACCAGCTACCCGCTTTTATCGAAACGATAGCCTCTATCAAAGAGACAATCTTAACCAACATTGTTTTGATCGGCCAGGTCCCCTCTCCCACGTTCAAAGAAAAAAAACGGGCTCAGGTTTTTCTAGACCGATTGGCTGAATTTCAGGTTGATGAATGCACAACCGACGGATACCGCAACCCCATCGGAGTAATTAGGGGAACATCCGGAGCCAAGGCGCCGATTTTTGTGGTCGCACACCTTGACACCTTTTTTGGAAAGGACATCGACCATAATTTTAAGGTTGATAAAAACTTGATAACCGGACCGGGAATTGCAGATAACTCAGTAAGTGTGGGCGTCCTGTTGTCGTTGCCGGAAATATTTCGCAGGCTGGATCTGCGCTTTGAATCCGACATCGTTATAGCCGGTGTTATTCAATCGATTGGTAAAGGAAATCTCAGGGGTATCAGGCATCTGGTCAAAACATGGTCCACACCGATTCGGGGGGCGGTTTGTATCGAGGGGGCTGAGCTGGGTCGGCTCAGTTACTATTCTGACGGCATGATTCGTTGCGAAGTCGATTGCATAATTTCAACCATTGACGGTTGGGAAAAAAAATTCAGACCGAATGCCATCCTGGTGCTCAACGAAGTTATCAATCGTATCATGGAACTGCGTCTGCCCCAAAGGCCGCGATGCCGGGTAATTATTGGAAAAGTAACCGGTGGCTTCAAACACGGCATTATACCCTATAATGCGACTTTAGGTTTTGAGATACAGGGCGTTTCGGATAAAATGGTCAAATCGGTCTACAGAGACATAAAGGATCTTGTCGAAGGCGTCAGCCATGAATTTGAAGTCGAGCTGAACCTCAAAACGATCAGTAACCTGAGCGCCGCTAGACTGAAATACAATCACCCGCTGGTTAAAAGTGCTGTTGCGGTCATGGAGAAACTGGAACTGAAACCCATCAGCAGTCCCAGCGAATCGGAGCTTTCCATCTTTCTCGCCAACAAAATTCCGGCCATTACTCTCGGCATAACTCACGGAGAAGATTATCACCAACCTGACACACATATTGAGATCGAACCTATTTTTAAGGGAATTGCACAAATTATAGGGGTCTTGATGGCAATAGACAGGGGGGTTTGCGATGAATAACGACTGGCTGATGAAAAACACATTCCATTACTCGGAATTTATGGACATTAGTCGATTGGTTGAAGTCAAAAAGCAAAAAAATCTTTCGATTTCCCTGTGTCTGCCGACGTTGAATGAAGAGAAGACCATTGCCAAAGAAATCATCATCATGAAATCTGAGCTGATGACCCTTTATCCCCTGCTGGATGAAATCGTAGTCATTGATTCCGGATCCACCGATAAAACCTTAGAGGTGGCCAAAGCTTTTGGGGCTGATGTCTTCGAGGCCGATCAGATTCTGCCGGAACTCGAAAAGTTTAGAGGCAAAGGCGAAAACCTGTGGAAGGCGCTGTATGTGACAAAGGGGGATATTATCGTTTATCTCGATGCGGATATTAAAAATATTCACCATCGGTTTGCCTATGGGCTGATTGGTCCCCTGTTGATGACCGAAAATATCAAATACTCAAAGGCCTTTTACGACAGACCGATTGCCATCGGTAAAAATAAGGTAAGACCTACCGGCGGCGGCCGGGTCACGGAGCTTGTCATACGTCCCCTGTTTTCTCTTTTCTTCCCTGAACTGACCCAAATCATCCAGCCGCTGTCCGGTGAATACGCAGGATTCCGTGAGCTGTTTGAAAAGATACCTTTCCCGATCGGGTATGGCATTGAAACAAGCATGATTCTGGATATATGCGAAAAGTGGGGGCTTGACGTCATCGGCCAGGTTGATCTTGAAAGACGGGTTCACAGAAATCAGGATACCAAGGCACTCGGAAAAATGTCATTTGTGATACTCAAAACTTTTCTGGATCGTATCAAAAAACTTGAATTCATCGATCTTAAAAAAGAAACATTTAATGAGATGATTCAGTACAATCTCGTTAAAAATGAATTTAAGCCTGATATTTTCAATGTCGACGGACTTGAACGCCCCCCTATCATAGAAATCCCCGAATACCGCGAAAAATTTAACATCCGGCCATGATGAGCGAATCTCCCCTCAAAAACAGCCGGGCTTCCCGCCGAGGAATGTATCTGATTCCACTTTTGCCTTGACAAGAGCCGAATCAATGATGAAAAAAAGTAGGTGGCCTAACACAGTTTAATCATAAGAATGACCGATCACCAGTTCATGTTCAATGACTTACGGAAAATATCAATGTTGCCGAATCGAAAGTTAAAGTTAATTGATGCATACAACCGCCAACTGAATTATCTGCGTATATCGATTACCGACCGCTGTAACCTGAGATGTGTGTACTGCGTTCCCCATGATTTAATCCCTAGACTTCCGCATGATGAAATACTGAGATATGAAGAAATACTGCGGATTGCCCGGGTGGGCGTTGATCTTGGCATATCGAAGGTCAGGGTTACCGGCGGAGAACCCCTGGTTCGAAAAGGTGTGTATGAATTTTTGGCACATCTGACGCAGATTAATGGACTGGCAGACGTTGCATTGACAACCAACGGGATATTTCTAAAAGAAAATATTGAAAAAATCAAATCCGCGGGTATCCGGCGAATAAACATCAGCCTGGACACTTTAGACCGCAAAAAGTACGCCCAAACCACGGGAGTCGATAAGTTTCAGCAGGTCTGGGAAGGAATAGAGCTGGCCCGTAATTCGGGTTTTTATCCGATAAAAATAAATGTCGTGGCCCTTCGTGGCATCAACGCGGATGAATTGACAAATTTCGCCAAGCTATCTATTTCTTATCCATTTCACATTCGATTTATCGAATACATGCCGATCGGAAAGTCTCGCATGACCTTTGAGCCGCCGTTGCTCATCCCCGAAATCAAGGAACGTATCAGCTCAATCGGAAAGCTGGCCCATGTAAAAAAAGGTCGGTACGACGGCCCTGCTGAACGGTTTAAATTCGAAGGTGCGCAGGGAGAAATTGGTTTCATCGGCGCTTTGAGCCACCATTTTTGTGATGCCTGCAACCGTTTGAGATTGACTGCAAGCGGCCAGCTGAGGCCCTGTCTTTTATCGGATCATCAGCTGGACCTAAAATTACCGCTGCGAAATGGTTGTTCCGATAAGGAGCTGGCTGATATTCTTCTTGCGGCCGTAAGGACTAAACCTTCCAACCATAACCTCGCAATCAAAGACCCTGTCGGCGTACACTGCCAGATGTCTTCCATAGGCGGCTAAACTGTTAGCTCGTCCATATTTCTACCAGCCATACACGAAGCATTGAAGCTTGGAGCAAAAAAAAAGCCTGGGCCGCAGTAGTGGGAGGCTACATTTACTCGCACAGTATCAGTGTACGGCCCAGGCAAACTAAATAAAAAATCCTGAATCACAGTATGGAATCAGTGAAGGACAATTTCCACCCGCTATTTTTAGGCGGTTGTGTTTCAGGGTTTATTCGAAAGCCTTTAACAGGTTGTCAACATGTAATCAAGGAAAATTTTAATCTTGGGTGAATTTTTATTTGATATTTCCTGTTGGCTTGCCCATTGCGAAAAATTATAATACAGGAAATACTGCAATGCAACCTGAACGGAAGGAGATAAAAGCAAATACATGATTTACAAAATTCTGACCCTGATGATTCTCTTATTTCTCGTTGATCCTTTGAATGCTGCTGATACTGAAGATGCATCTGTCCCTATAAATACAGATCATTTGTTCGCTCAGAAGGCAACAAGCACCCTGCCGGATGCCCGTTCCCGTGAAAAAGTTGATTCCCAGCCAAAAGATGCAACCGGCGGTGAAAAAGATAATGAATACACCCTTTCAATGGGTGAAAGCTGGCGCGGCGTATTCAGCCCGGGCTCTTTGCTTTATCCACCCTATATTGCCAATCCGCTCAGACCCACCACTGCCTTGACCATGGTTTACTTTACCGACAACGATATTGCTGATTCGGGTGATAGCCGCTATGTATTTCGTTTGGGCGGCCGGGTCGGCGTGTTTCGCTTTCACCCTGCGGGAATTTCGGATCGGGGATTTCAGATAGATTTCGAAGGCGCTTTCCTCGGCATTTTTGACCGCGACAACTCGCTGGACAATATCGGCTGGGACGGCGTCTACAGTGCACTACTGACATGGGGCAACGGTGAGGGGTTGGCTGCCAAACTGGCGATTCAGCATGATTCCAGCCATGTGGGAGATGAATATATCGAACGCACCGGCAGGCAGCGCATTAACTACACCCGGCAGGAATTTGCCTTTGGGTTAAGCCTCGCGGGTCTTGAATATTGGCGCATCTACGGCGAGGCCGGTTATGCCTTTGACCAGCGAAACGAAGCATTGCAGGAAGAATGGCGGGTAGAGGGTGGCCTCGAGTTTGAAGATCCGGATCGGTTCTGGAAAGGCAGCGCCGGTTACTATGCTGCCATTGATATAATGTCCTATGAGGAATCGGACTGGAAAGCAGATGTCAGCGTCCAGGCCGGCGTTGTTATACCCATGACCAATATGCCTCGCATCTGGCGCATCGGCCTTGAATACAGAAAAGGCCGCTCTGTAATCGGTGAATTTTTCCAAAGCCGGGAGAGCTCTATCGCTTTGGGTCTGTGGCTGGATTTGTAATCGGGCGCTTTAAGCACTCCGACTCGTTCAAAATTCGGGTATCAACCGATCAAATACTTCACCAAAAAGTAGGCCACCGTTTGCCATCAGAGCGTATTTATATCAAAAAAATCCTGCTGACTGATGAATCTTCCATTTCCGGACAATACGGAAATACCCTTACATGAATTCAAAGCAGATTAGAATCGAAGAAATTAAACTAAAAGAGTTGAATAACTTTGCCCGTGCTTTTTTTGAACGGGCAAACCCTGAAGAGATTATACCCATATCCCGTCAGCGGGTTCTGGCTCAAACGCACAATCCCTGTGCACAACCGGATGATATTGTCTTACTGGTGGCATTCAGCGATGGCAAATGCATCGGCTACCATGGTTTGCTGCCGGCTTTGCTGCAACATCACGGCCGGCTGTCAAAAGTTTACTGGGCCACGACATTTTACGTTTCAGAAGCATTCAGAGGCCGGGGTATCGGCAAACTTCTGATCAAAAAGGTAAAAAGTTATAACATCGATTTCGCCGTAACCGGCATGACTCAAGGGGCTGAGAAAACCTACCTGAACTCGGGACTAAATGTGCTGGGATCCATTGTATTTTATCAGTTGCGAATGGAAAAGGTTATTCGGTTCAAACTCTTTTACCAAATGGTAAAAAGATTATTATATCGCTACTGGTTAAGCAGGCAGCCAGGTGATTTACAAGATTTTAATTATAAACAGGTCGATCAAATCAATATTGAACTCAAAACAAATAAAGTGATTTCCAACCATGCTCCGGCTTTTCATCGGGACATAGAGATGGTTAACTGGATGTTAAAGTATCCCTGGGTGCTTTCAAGAGACACGGCCGAAGTCCGGAAAGAAAACTACCATTTTGCCAGGGTGCGGGATATTTTTAAATACATTGCCCTGGAAATCTATTCGAAGAGGGATAATACTTTAAAAGGATTTCTGGTATTATCTGTCTCGCACAAAAAGGGCAAAACGATCATTAAAACCCTGGATTACCATTTGAGGAATTTCCGTGATCTAAAGATCTTTTGCGGCTTGAGTCTCAAATTTGCAGCCCACCATTCGGCAGATCGCATTGATATTCCTTTGGAGTTTCAAAATTACTTTGAAGGTAAATTTCTTCAAAAATATTTACTTAAAAAGAAAAAACGCTCGTATGTTTACCATCCAGCATCCACAGCCAGCCCTCTGGCCGCCTTCGCTGATCAAATTGTTTTGAATTACTGCGACGGCGACACAGCCTTCACCTAAAGCATCACCCGAATTGAAATTTCTTCAGACAAGGGCACCTATTGTGATTCTCAAAATAACGTTCCGACAGGCAATGGAATGAGGCGGTCCCTGTGAGGGGACTCAGCGCAATCGGAATATATTCTTGAAAATCACTCAAACTTGAGGCCTAATCATGCGGAGTCACCTCGGCACCTTCGGGCATGGTCTTTGAGACTCGGTGGGGAAACTTTTGAATCAAAAGCTTGTGCAACTTGATGAGATTCTGGAACGGTGTCACCGTCCAAAGATACGGATACATTTGGCCGAACTTTTCAGCGGGGTCCCGCCTCACGTTGTAAGTCTCCATGGGAGGAAGCCCGCCGTGGGCCCCACCACTGAGAATGTGCATTTTAATATCTCCCCAGCGGACAGCTCCCAGGTGTCCCCCGCTATAGTGGAACATATAGTTGCGGCGTCCATGACCTTCTCCCAGCAACAGCAACGCCGTCTGATCAATGCCGTCGATGACGCGATCAGACGGTAACTTGTCCATAGCCCCGGCGAGACGCGCTGCGGTGGTGTATAGGTCGGTAACATGAAGAATATCTACCGGATCCTGACCAGGGTTGATCATTCCCGGCCACCAGGCCATTGCCGGTACCCGCACACCACCTTCAAGTACATCCCCTTTGGCCCCGCGAAGCCAGGAATAACCGGATATCGGCCAGAAGCCGTACATGGGTCCGTTGTCGCTGATCCATACTACCAGGGTATTCTTGGCGATACCCTCTTTTTTCAATATCTCAAGAATGTTCCATACGTGGTCGTTGTGGCGGAGCATGAAGGATGCTTGAGGATTGACGCTGTCCATGTGCTCAATGTTCTGGTATTCAACAGCACCGGCTACTTGCTGGGTGTAAGTTGCCCAGTAGATGAAAAAGGGACGGTCAGACTTTTTTTTCTCATTGATATACTTGACGATCTGTCGATAGGATTCTTGCTCGAAATCTGCCAGCCCTTTTTGACTGACGACTCCGACCGGTTTGCGTTTCTGGCCTTTGCGTCCCTTGAAAAATCCGGGTGTCAGGCTGATACCGGCTAATTCCTCATATTTTTCTTGGCCGGGGAAATCGTAAAACATAGCACTACCCGGGGGGGATTTGTCTTGATACGCTTTATAAGAGTCCGGCCAGGCGTAGGGTGCACCGTTATATAGCCCGTAGTAGGCATAGTCATATCCCTGGTTTTCTGGAGCGTGCTCCTCGAGCTCGCCCAGATGCCACTTGCCCCACATGGCGGTGTGATAGCCGGCCTGTGAGAGCACTTCCGCAATTGTCACCTCTTTGGAAGACAACCCCTCGGTCTGCCCTGGCCACAGTACGGAAAGCAGCCCGGTGCGCACCGGATGACGTCCGGTGTTGATGGCAATGCGAGTCGGAGTGCAAGAAGGTTCGGCATAAGCCGCCCAAAACCGCATGCCTTCAAATGCCATTTTGTCCAATTGAGGGGTGGGGGTACCCCGGTGTTTACCACCACCCTGCCAGCCCATCTCCCCCCAACCGACATCGTCGGCCAGGATGTAAATGATGTTTGGACGCTTTCCGAACTTATCTCTAAGCGCCGATAGATTTTTTGCTATCTGAAAATCTTCATCTGCCCATTTCTTTTTGTTAATTTTTTGGTCAATACGAAAAGGCGCATCCGGTTGATAGGCATGCGCACTGAGCGGCACCGCAATGACCAAGGCCGAAATTGTTAAAATAGTTTTGATGAATATTTTTATCATAAATTTCTCCTTTCCCTGATTTACAGAGCTACCCACCCCTTTGAAATTTAACTTATAAACTTATATGATTAAAACCCTTCTGGAATAATTGCAGCGGATGTAGTAAATTAGTGAATTAGGGGACGAGGGTGAAATATTGACATTATATGTTTTTTCAGCTCGAACTCTTTGACAAATCCCTCAATTTTCTGATTCCAGTAGTTTCTTCCAAATCAACTCACTACGTTTATTCGATCTGCCCCGTATACGCGCTTTACTAACAGCCGAAGGTGATAAACCAAGCTGCCTGCTGACTTCTCTGCCACTGATTTTTAATTTATTAACAGCCAGGTAACAAATGACAGACCTGGCAAGACTTGCTTTGCGCTGCTTTCCAGTACCCCGCATACTGTCAGGCTCAATATTGAAATATTCTGAAACTGCCTCTACGATATCATCCAGATTTCGCCCCTGTGCCAATGCCTTGGTTTTTCTCTCATAATCTTCATTGGCACGCTTTAAAACTGTTTTTACGAAATTGCTGCTACCAAGAATTCTTTCATCTCCCATAATACGGGTTGCTTTAGATCGTAAAACTTTTAAAGCAGACCAACCACCCGCTGACCGAATGAATCCACCGCCCACCAATTCCGGTCTGCGACCATCAGAAATGCCTTTGGCAACAAACACGTTATACGCTCTGCGTGCAGAACCAAGGTGCTGGCCAAACATTCTAAGAACGTAGTCTGTGTCTTGCCAATCGTAATTATGCTTACCCATGAGTACTCCGTGTCCGCAGTAAGGAAATCTTTTCAGCGATTTAATATCTTCGACAATTTTAGCCCGAATGGGGTTGAGATGTATATAGCGCACCAGTTCCAGCAGATAAGGATTTTCCTCGCACAAAACGGATTTAAAGCGATTCTGGAACAACTGGCCATGGCGCCGGTGGCGGCGATTAAACTGCTGGGCATAACCCGTTAGCAATCGTAGCATTACTTTTGAAATCGGCATATAACCTGTCCTAAGCAACAAGTGAAGATGATTCGGCATCAAAGCCCAGCCAAAACATGGCGTTTGGGTTTCCTCAAGAACATTTCCCAATCGCCGCAAAAAGTTGTGATAATCTTGCGAGCCCCTAAAGATAGATTTTCGCTCGATCCCGCGTACTATTATATGATGCAGCGCTCCAGGAGCATCTATGCGAGCTTTTCGTGGCATAGGTATTTTATGGCAGATTTTGATTGAAATGTCAACATTTCACCCTCGTCCCCTATTTTTACACGTCCCCTATTTTTATACAAGAATTTAAGGCTGCCGGCCTTTTTGGCAGAAATTTCGTTTCTGCTGGTACTGATCAGTATCGGGGTTATTTTTGCTGATTGATAAAATTCAGCAGATCATGACCGATCTTGCTGTTGGGATCTTCGGCGATCATCTGCTCCGCGATACGTTTTGCATCTTTATGCCGATTCTTTTTCATATAAAAATCAGCCAAAGCATACAGGAAATCCATATTGCCGGGTTCAACTTCAAGGGCCTTCACCAACGCCATTTCAGCTTCCCAATCCCTTTGTAAATGTTGAAGCAAAAGCCCCAAATTGTAGTGGATACGCGCCCGCTGGGGTAGACCGTTGGATGCTGCCTGCAGGTATTCGGCTGCTTCAGCGTACTTTTTCTGCTCTGCCAGAAGCAAACCCAGAGAATATTTTATTTCGTGCAAGTCGGGATGATCGGTAACCACTTCTCGCAGCAACTGCTCAGCCTCATCGTTTTTTTTCATACGGTTGTATGTCATGGCTAAGTTGACCTTGGCCGGATAAAACGCGTGATCGATTTCAATGGCCTTGCGGTAGTTGGCCGCCGCCGCATCCAATTTGCCGCGATTGGCATACATATTGCCCAGATTGTGGCGGGCGGCTGAAAAATCGGCGATGCGCTCCATGGCCCGCTGATACTCATCCAGAACAATTTGAAATTTATTCTTTAACTCCAACTTAATTTGTTCGGTTGGCACCGTGGTCAATCTCTGGGCAGCTTCAATCCGGACTGCCTTTATCGGATCGTATAATAACGGGCCCAAAATTTTCAATCGTTTGCGGAGATCCGGCTCCGACAGGTAGCGAACAGCCGTCTGACGCATGAGGGCCTCTTCATCGCCTAAAGCTCGTAAAAAGGCCTGCCGGCTTTGCTGTCCCGGATAAGCGGATAGCAATGCAAGGGCGGTGGCTCTGACGATAGCCGGGTACAGCCGGTCGTCCGCCAAGTCTATCAGCTGGGGCATCGCCTCCGCCTGTCCTTGACGTCCGGCACTGAGAATTGTGCCGTAATGGGGTCGTTTCCGCTGGCCGTACCACTTGATCATGGTATCAACCGACCATTGATTGCGCTTGTCAAAATGACATCGGTTGCAGGCATTGGGTGTATCGATAATCAAGCTGAGGTCCGGACGCGGGATTCGAAAACTGTGGTCCGGTCGATAATCGATGCCCATATAATAACGGCCCGGCATATGACACTGCTGGCATTCTGCACCGGAACCGACCTCGAATAGGACTTCTCCGCTGTCTGATTTAATCGGCTCGCCTTTCTGGCCCTTGGTCTTGTGAAAATGATGGCTGTGCGTATTGTAAATAGCGGCTTTGTGGCATTGCAGACACAGGTTGTTGTCTTCCTTGATACGTTTGGTGCTGTGAACATCGTGGCAGTCGCTGCAACGCACATCGCGATCATACATTTTACTTTGCATGAAGGATCCATAGACATAAACTTCTTCCAGGATCTGGCCGTCGGGGAAATAATATCCTTCCGTCAGCAATTGGGGAACACCGTAATCCAGAAAATCGGCATGCATGTGAATGTTGTCATCCAATGACATTCGGCGAGAATGACACGGCGCACACAATTCGATCTGCCGCCGGGAGCTGAGATCAGCAGTTTTTACCAACAGTTTAAAGTTTTCGACCTGTGGTCGGCCCATATCCGGCAATTCAGCCCATCTTACATGGGCTGAGCCCGGTCCATGGCAAGCCTCGCAACCCACATTTATTTCCGACCAAGTCGTTTGATAGATGTTGCGGTCGAGATCGTAGGTTTTTACAAGGTTGGTCGAATGACATTCGGCACACATGCCGTTCCAGTTCTGGCCGGAATTGGTCCAGTAAAGCCAATCATCGGCATCAATTGGCTGTTCAGGATAAAGATGGTACCATTTTTCCTTTTGGACATCCCAGGCGATGGGAAGGCACTGAAGGCGGCCGCCCGGAAAGGGCACCAGGTACTGCTGCAACGGGTAAGCGCCAAAGGTGTGGGTGACTTCAAAATCCACCATGCTACCGGCAGGCCCCTGGGTGTGTACAAAAAATTTTCCGTCTTTACGATAAAAGCGCGACTTTTGCCCGAAGTGCTCAAAAACCGCATCGTCGAAATTCCCAACAACGGTTTCTTCAGTAGCAACGGCCATGGACATCCGGTGGTGAGATATTTTCCATTTGTCGTATTCCTGTCGGTGGCAGTCTCTGCACTTCTCGCTGTTTACGAATACGGCCGCAGTCTCAGCGGCAAGACGTTGGTCCAATCCTCCGAAATACCCTGCCTTCAAAACATAAAGCGGGATCGATAAAATAATGACGCTGGTGGCAATAATGCCGGTTGTCTTCCAGCCAATCATAGAGAGATCTTTTATCCTGTTTGGTATATGCGCTTCGGGCTTTAAAATCGCTTTATCTCTTCTGTCTGACAATTACATGAATCCTACCGCCTCATCTTTATAACTATATCGATGTGAGGACCACCCTATGGTTTTCTAGGGAAGGTGACCTGCGCTTTTCGAAATTCAGTTCTTCTTATACGGATGCTCGTATCGACCTTTACAACATTATTTTCTACAAAGACCCGGTACACATCCAGCGCTCGCGGTGCCGGTGCATTGATAACGTCGCCAGTGATGTCGAAGGCGGATGCATGACAGGGACAGGTGAATTTCTTTTCTTTTTCAAACCACGGCACCGTGCATCCCAGGTGAGTGCAGGTGCGCGAGAGAGCCAGAAACCCCCCATTTTCCAGCCGCGAGAGATAAAACTTGCCTCTCGGAAAGGCGGTAACGGTTCCGGTTGCAAAGCTGTCTACCGTTCCGGTTTCGATAACTGAGCCGAAACCGCCTGCTTTAGCCCGCGGCTTGCGGGGACGCAAAAATGAAACCACCAGCCACACGATTTCAGCCAAAGCGACCAGACCGAGACCGAGCCAGAGCCAGTTGAGGAAAGAACGACGGCGAGATGTTCTTCGCTCCATGCCAGTCTCTTCAGTGTTGTTAGGCATATTAACCTTTTAATCTTTTGAGTGGAGTTGAAACTGTCATTTGAAATTTGTTTAGAATTTCGGATTTTGGGTCCCGATTTTTTTCTGCCTCATCACGCTCCATGTATGGCATGATCGAATAGAGGAATCCACCCGAACCCGGCTGTCTTTATCGCAAAGGCCATACCAATTTCATCCCGGGGCCTCGAAACCACACCCCGACGATCGTTAAAACAACCAAGGACACCACTATGAAAACAAACACCGCCTGAACCCCATCATTGTTCGATGCTGAAAATCGCCATTTCATCATGAGGTAAAACCCCATAATGGCTGCTACTAAAATGACTATGGGAATTAGGCCGTTGCGTATCTCCGGCGTCAAACCGGACAACCATTTACCGGGTTCAATGACAAAATCATCAATTATGATCAAAAAGGGTGTAACGATCAGAGCGGCAATTGCCGCGATAACAGCCATCCGGCGCCCTTTGTGGGAGGCAAACCAGATCCCCCGGCTGTCGGAATCATAACTTACGTAAGGCAAAAGCAACAGCACGGTTGCCAGTATCAACGGAACGGTAAATACCGCCGCAATAGGGTGCAGATGCAGCAGCATCTCCTGGAGTCCGGCAAAATACCACGGCGCCTTAGTGGGATTGGGACTCAAGCCGGGATTGGCCGGTTTGCCCAAGGGTGCATTGAAAAAGACAGACACCAGAATCACAACAGCGATCAGTACTGAGGCCACCACTACTTCACGCAGAAGCAGATTGGGCAGGGTTGCCACCCGGACCGGGGGTTCATCGATCTCCTCACCCGGTGTTCTGGGTATGACCAAGCCACCGGCTCTGCGAATCCGCCAGAAATGAAAACCCATCAGTATGACCAGCGCCACAGGAATAACAGCGGTGTGAAGAGCAAAAAAGATACGCAAAGAAGCCGAGCCGATTACAGTGCCCCCTCGGACGGTCTCCTGCAACCAGGCCCCGATGCCGGGGATGTATTCCAACATGCCGGTGGAAACGGTGACCGCCCAGTAGGCCAGCTGGTCATAGGGTAATAAATAACCGGTAAAATTGGCGATCAGTACCAGGCTGAAAAGCCCTAAGCCGATCACCCAGCTAAATTGACGGGGGGGGTGAAAAGACCCGGTAAAAAATACCCGCAGCAAGTGCAAAAACACGATCAATACCAAGAGGTTGGCACTCCAGTGGTGCAGGTTGCGAATCAATTGTCCGAAGGCCACCTCGTTTTGTAATATTTCTATTGACGAATAGGCGGCCACAGGGGTCGGTACATATACAAATTTTAATAGAACCCCGGTTCCAAATTGGAGCAACACCAAAACTGCCGCCATTCCGCCCAGGCCCCATGTCAGAGAAAATTTCAACGTTTTTTCCGGTACCGTCAGCGGTCGAAAATGTAAGATCAGATTTTTAAATAAATAACGTTTGCGCGCCTGATCGGATCTGGGAATCAAAGGATCCGGAAAAATGGATCGCCAGATTTGAAGAAACAGTCCGGACTTTTCAGGGGATGGATTATTGGGTATTGCCATTCAGTCACTCGGTCCAGTTGGTTTATTAAGCGTCTTGAATTACCATTTAAAAGGCTTTAGGTCAACCGAGTGGATTCAAAGCAAAAATATTACTTCGGTGGATTGTATTATCTCATGAAAGCACCCACAAGAAATGAAAGGACAAGGCTGTCTTGCGGGAAGAATGGAACCGTCATTCTGACAGGGTCACGGTATCAGCGTGTCAATATCCTGGCGGGCTTCAATCTTTTTAAGCTTGCGTGATTTGCCGTAAAATTCTTTAAAGCCAAAGCTTTCAAGCACCTCAATCAGTCCGTGGCTGTATTCGTTGAACGGTAAACCGTAAATTTCAGGTGTAAAACCCAGATTTTTTTCAAACCACTGTATACTTAACTCGGTATCATACTAAATATAGTCTATCCATACTGTTTCTGTACGCTGAACGACCTGTCCATTTCGCAGCTCAAATCCCTGAAAGGCCAACTTTGAACGTATGCTTGATCTTGGATTCATCGTCTCCGGATGATAGGCGCACCGCTCGATCTTCCATTGGCTGGTGGGCTTTTTGGGGGGGGAATCGTGGATGATGACATCGTGAAAATGGCTGTGAGTGCCGATCTTCACGCTGTCAAATTTTAATAGCTGTTGTATTTCCGCCAGCGTCATAAAATGTGATAAATTTTCGTTGATAAAGGCATCATACATGTATTTATGCGATTTAACAGGCTTAAGATATTCCCCGTCATATTGCTTTCTGGCGTTGCCGGGTTTGATGAAGGACGTGATAATAAAAAATATCATTTCGGTGTCAAGCCGTTCCAGTAATGGGTAATAATAATATTGCGAATATAGCCCGTCGTCGAAAGTAAGTTTGTAATCGGCCAAATTTAATTCAAAATATTCTTTTCTGATATTATGGATCATTAAGGTGGGCATTTATAACTGCCTCTTTTTTTATTGCTTTTCGGCCCCACTGACGAACTCGCCATCCTGAAATTGGCCGATGAGCTTGCGGCCATCGGGATAGGTGAGCATTCCGGAACCGGTTCTTTTGCCGTTCTTGAATTCTCCGACATACACCCGGCCGTCCGGAAAAGTCATGGTCCCCTGCCCTGTTCGCTCACCTTTTACAAAATCACCGACATATTCCCGACCGTCTGGAAATGACATTGTCCCTTTTCCGTGTCTGCGGCCGTTTTTAAATTCGCCGACATATTTTCGGCCATCCGGGTAGATTAAAATGCCCTGTCCTTCTCTGTTGCCATATTTCCAACGCCCGATATATTTGCGGCCGTCCGGGTAAGTAAGTGTTCCATCGAAATACATATCGTCCTGCCAGATACCCACATACTTTCTGCCGAGGGGTAAGTGCAAAACCCCCTCTCCGTGTCTTTTGCCGTCCTTAAATTCACCAACGTATTTGTGGCCGGATGGATAAATCATAGTACCGCGACCATTGACACAATCCCCTTTGATGCATTCCTGGCCGAATGTATTCGAGGATAGAAAACAAATTAAGAAAAACACCGTTGATATGAGTACTTTCATCTTTTATCCTTTCATGTGATGGGAAAATATCTCTGGCGTATTCGATAAATTTCCCAAATTATTTGTACCACTAAACACAAACCGGCTTCCAAACCAATTTCTGAATTTAGTCCTGATGATCCATTCGATAATCTTTAAATCAACCACAAATTAATTACTAGCAAGCAGGCCTGCTTTGTCAAGTTTAAAACATTTTTCGGCCTCACAAGCAATTGCCAAAAAGATCTGTAATATGGCGCCAATCCCAGAATATAAGACTTAGACAATTTTCAAATAAAAAAAATGCGGCACCATTATTTGAATGTGCTTAAGTAAGTCACATTATTTGGAATATCTTTAGGTTTGACAAATCTCAAAAGAGCATAATAGATATAGGGGTAGCTATCTGCCCTGAAATGCTTTCACACTCAAAGAGACGGAGGGTAAGAAATGAAAAAAACTTTTATCATTGGCCTGACCATGCTTATCTTGGTTACATTCTTGATGGTCATACCTTGGCAGGTCTCTCATGCCGGAACTTTTAACCCCTCAATTGGAACCGGTTTTCGTTGTGGAAATCTGTTGATGCGGGAGGGTTTGCAAAAAGCACAAGTCGTCTATAACTGCGGTGAACCTTTTATGACCGAAAAGTCCTATGTCGACGCCTACGGGGAAGTCGATAAATTAATTTACGGCCCCGAAGGCGGATATTTTTATGTACTGTATTTTTATGTCGGCAAGTTGATCGGAATAGAGGAGGTCAGACAGTAATAACCGGCAAATCCTTTTGGTGTCGTTCTAAAACCGGCGCATAAACCTTAGCCATCCATGCGTGTCAATTATTGATTGTAAAACAAATGAGTTCACTGTTAAGGCACGTTGTTGCATCTCCGGAAATAAATGACGCAAGCGAGTCTTTTTAGGTGATGACAAAATGAATTCCTCTGTTGTCTTTCATTCCATTTATTTTCCATACCGATTTCAGGATAGAGGAGAATCAAAATGAAAAAAATCAGCGCTATACTGGTGTTAATACTGTCGTTGAGCATTTTATACGCCTGTGCCACCGGCACCGGGACCATGACCGCCTCTTCGCACTCACCCGTAATCGACCGGATCTTGAAAAAAGGGGAGTTGACGGTGGGGACTGCAGCCATGATGCCCCCGTTAAACATGACAACCAAAGATGGAAAAATCATCGGCCTTGAAGCCGACCTGGCCCGATACATGGCCGACTCAATGGGTGTTAATCTCAAACTAAAAGCCATTCAGTTTTCCAAATTGCTGCCGTCCCTTGAAAGCGGCCAGATTGACATGATTCTTTCCGGAATGACCATGACATCCATGCGAAATCTCAAAGTGGCCTTTGTGGGACCATATTATGTTTCCGGTAAAGGGGTGCTGACCAATGTCGCAACACTGGCAGCTGTCACAGATCCCAATGCGCTGGATGAACAAAAATTTAAAATAGCCGCGCTCGAGGGTTCCACCAGTGCGGAGTTTGTCAGGAAAATCATGTCAAAAGCAACACTTGTAACCACCAAAGACTACGATGAAGCCGTGGTCATGGTAATTCAGGGCAAAGTGGATGCCATGGTTGCCGATCATCCGATCTGTGTGATATCGGTAGCGCGTTACCCCCAGCACAATTTGTTTTCTATTGTCGCACCGTTCACCTATGAACCGATTGGTATCGCACTGCCGGCCAACGATCCCCTGCTGGCAAACTGGGTGACGAACTTTCTGAACAAGCTCGAAGACAGCGGTGTGATGGACAATGTTAGGGATCGCTGGTTTAATGATACATCTTGGTTCAATAAATTGCCGTAGAAAATTAAATAGCCCATAACTCAATTTGTCAGTTGTTTGTGTCCGTGGTTCGTCGCTAATCAGTGAGCGCCAAAGAATTTTTTCTGGCAACTGATAAATTTACCGTGCGAGATTCACGCCAGTGACCGCAGCGCGGATTTCATCGCGACCAACTATTGACAACGGCCATCAAGGGTCTCGGCCGGGCTCGCCAAAGTTCTGCGGCGCGCTATTCTGACAAAAGTGAACAAAATATTCATCCTAACCTGGTAAAAATCACCCCGGCTCGCATTTGTAAGACACGAAAAGAAAGAAAGCTTTTTTATCCGCGCCGGACCCTCACGTCGCCAGCGAACCACCAACCAGGTGCACAAGTATATAAAGGAAAGCCGCCAGAAAATAAAAACCCGCATCCAACCCATAATTATTTCAAATTGCTGCACAAGTAGCCCCATTTTACTCGGGTGCAGAAAGTGGTAGAATAGGTCCCGCCATCATAAGCTTTACATCCATTAATTTCATGCTTATGAACTACAGCAACCTTTTACTTTGTTGAAAACCACCCATGTCCAAGCAGAAAAAAATATTTCTCTGGTTAATAACAGGCTTCGTAAGCTTTTTAATCCTTTTGACCGCTCTAATTCTGTTCTCCAACCTAATAATTAACCAGGAAGAAATCCTCGGAAGAATCCAGTCGGCAGCTTCCGGAGAAATACCCGGGGAAATCGAATTTCAAAGGATTGGCCTGTCATTTTTATTTCGTCCTCATGTTGTAATTCATCAGGGCAAGTTTAATATTCCCGGAAAAGCCACTGGAAGGCTTGAATCTTTGGCGGTTTATCCTGCGCTTCTGCCCCTCCTCACAGGCAAAGTACGAGTCTCTAAACTTATCGTCGAAGCGCCGAATATCCAGATAAAGCTTCCCGCAAGTATTGAAAAAAAGGATAAGGGAGCCGCGTCCATACCTCTTAAAGATATTCAAGTACAAGTGGTATCGGCACTGGGTTCTTTAGCGCACATAGAACCGGGCCTAGTTGTTCACATAAAAAGTGGCAGATTAAAATTATTTGAAGGGAACAGGTCCGCTTTCTGGTTCAAAGATATTCGAGCAAATATCAAGCTGCCGAAAGAAAAATTCATATTCAACCTCAATTGCGAATCCAGCATTTGGGAAAGCATATCCCTGGATGGTTGGTTAGATCCTTCAAACCTCAAAAGCAGTGGTCATCTTCATCTGAAAAACATCCGGCCCCAGCTGTTGTCCGAATACTTTTTCCCCAGAGGTCCCTTGCGGGTCATGGAAACCCGCGCCGATTTAAACCTGCATTTCAGTACCGATGGCCCGAAGCAGTTACAGGCGGCCGTGAATGGGACCTTACCCCACCTTAATTTATTTAACGGAAAGGAAAAGTTGGTTATCAAGGTAAAAGATATCAGAGGCGGCATTCAAATCGATAACGAGACAACAACTGTTTCTCTCACAAGATGCAATCTGGATTACCCGCAACTGAATATGTCCGGGAAACTGGTTTTAACTCAAAATGAACCTATGATCGATCTTCAGGTCGAGGGCAGACAGGTTGATGTCGCAAGCACCCGGAGAGTAGCCCTTGTCCTGGCAGGATTTATCCCTACCGTCCAGAAGATTTTTGAAAGGATAAAGGGCGGCAGGGTGCCCCTTGTGACCTTCAGCTCCCGGGGACAGTCATGGCCTGATTTGGACGACACCGAAAATATGATTATCAAAGGCAGCATGGTTGATGGAAACATTTTCCTCCCCGAAGCCGGTATGGATCTGGAAGCTATTCAAGGGGACGCATTGATTTCCCAAGGTGTCCTGGCGGGAGAAAACCTTGTTGCCCGGTATGGAAACTCCTGGGGCCGGGATGGAACCTTGAAGGTCGGTCTGGAGGGAAAAAATGCGCCCCTGCAGCTTAACATCAGTGTAACAGCCGATGTGGCACAAATTCCACCCGTATTGAAACGGCTGGTTAAAAACAGACCGTTTCAAAACGAGCTCAAACGCGTAAACAATCTCAGCGGCAATGCAACCGGCAGATTACTGCTGGGAGAAACCACGGCACTGCGCAAGGTGCAGATTGACGTCTCTGAATTTCAGCTGGCGGCCAATTACGCGCGCATACCATATCCCCTGCAAATAAACGGAGGCCGTTTCTCATATACAGACAGTCAGGTCCATGTGGAAAATTTGAACGGCAAGTTGGGTCGATCCTCTTTTACAAATCTGTCTGCCGGCATGATCTGGGAAAAAGCGCCGGAGCTGGCGGTTAAATCCCTGACGTCCGAAATCTTCCTGGAGGAGATCTTCCCCTGGCTGACATCGTTCGATAGCTTTCCTGATCAGGCAGGAAATATTAAAACCACAGACGGTATTTTTAAAATTTCCGCCCTGCGCATGAAAGGCCCTCCCTTGAAACCTGAAAACTGGGAACTTGCGGCAACCGGTGAAATAAAAAATGCTGCCGTGAGCACAACCCTATTGCCGGTTCCGGTTAGAGTGCTTAGAGGAAAATTTACGGAAATTCAAAATGCAAGAGAGCAAAAATTTTCTTTCAGCGATGCTCAGGTATCTCTGCTGGATGGTTCGTTCATTGTGTCGGGCGATCTGCCGGATTACCTGAAAGGACTTAACAAAGCAGAGGTAATGATTAGAGGAAATATGGGCCCGCAGGCGATCCGATGGGCTTCACAACTCACCCTTCTCCCCGCTGAACTCCATCCCAGGTCTCCGCTTTCGATTTCAGGGGCTCGCCTGATCTGGGAGAAAAACAACAAAATATCTTTTGCCGGAGCTCTGTCTGCCGCCAATGGACCGGAAGTATCTCTAGACGTCGTCAAGAATCCCGATAGGCTCAATATCAAGAAACTGCTGATACACGATGAGGAGTCGCACGCTTCAATACGACTTGATTTCAAAAACAGGGAGTGCCGCCTGCATTTTACCGGTCATCTGGCTCAAACGACCGTGAATAATTTGTTAAAAGAAACGCATTTTGACAATGGCTGGATAAAAGGAGACTTTCATACTCGAATTGCAATCGACCAGCCTATGAGATCCACTGCCCAGGGAAAATTCCAGGGGCAGCGGATTGTGCTGCCCAGCAAACTGAACTTGCCGCTGCAAATTAACAATATTTCATTGCAGGCCGCACAAAATAATATCATGGTAGAATCGGCTGCGCTGACGTGGGATGGCATCCCCATGACCCTTGAAGGAAAAGTTAACTTTTCTGAAAAAAAATTTCTGGTCGACGCGGATCTTTCCACGAGTAGCATGAATTGGGACCATGTAAAAAAAATTCTTGAAACGGTGGACCGAAATAAAGGCCGTAAACCGAGCGAAAAATTATGGGATATGCCGATGCAAGGTACCATTCGGGTAAAATCTGAAAACTTCAGCTACCATCAGTTCACCTGGAGCCCGGTCCATGCCGAAATTTCCTTTAACCGCGACGAGATAAATATCAATGTCAATGAAGCTAGATTATGCAGCATCTCAACCCCGGGGGCGCTGAAAATATCTTCTCAAAATCTCCAACTGGATTTTAAGCCGGGCTCCCATAACCAGGCATTGAATTCGACGCTGACCTGTTTATCAAAAGACAATCATCAAATAGAAGGCCGATTCGAGCTCGGAGGCTATATCACGGGACAGGGCACCCCTGACGAACTTATCAACGCCCTACGTGGCAAATTCAAATTTGTGGCCAAGGATGGTCGCATCTATCGCAGTTTGGTATTGGCGCGAATTTTAGCCTTTCTGAATGTTACCGAAGTTTTCACGGGAGATTTAGCCGATTTGGAAAAAAAAGGATTCGGCTATAAAAAAATAAAATTCAAGACAAAAATCAAAAAAGGCCAACTCAGATTCAAAGAGATATTAATGGATGGTAACACCTTGACCATAACCGGTGGTGGAAATATCGATCTGAATGATGGTGAGTTGGACTTTACGCTGCTTGTATCACCGCTGAAAACCTTAGACCGCATCGTTGATAGAGTTCCGCTGGTTGGAAACATTCTGGCAGATGTCATTTCAATACCGCTCAAAGTTAAAGGTGATCTAAAAGATCCTAAGGTAGTGCCTCTGGCTCCCAGTGCCATAAGCACTGATCTATTGGACCTCACGAAACGGACGCTGAAACTTCCGTTCAAAATAATACAACCCGCAATTCCGGAAAATAGTAAAAAAGAAAATTAGGAGGGAAACTTTTAGTTTTAAATCCAAAAGGGAGCAACCATTAACGGGCGGTTGCCCAAATTCCTTTGAACAGTCATTAAAACATTGATGAGAATCCGATTTTACTCTCATCCAATATGCCCACAAAATTCGTTTGTTCCGCATGCTCTCCGGGTCAGGCTATATCTTGACAACCTTATCTTGACAATACTATATCGATCAATAACTTATACCAATTTTGTCAATACCTGAAAGTAAAGCTTGCCTTGAATCGTCACCAATCTATTGATTACCGATAAAAAAGGAGAATTTCAATGAAACGGGCAAAGGTGATTATCGTTTTGTTTCTGATGTTCACACTTTTGGTCGGGTGCGCCCATAAAAGAGGACCTTTCTTCTTATCATCGGCCTCTCCTGTGCTCGATCGCATCTTGCAGAGAGGAGAATTGATTGTCGGCACCGCCGGCAGTATGCCGCCCCTCAATATGACCACTAAAGACGGAAGCATAATCGGTTTTGAAGCCGATCTGGCCGGACATATCGCCAATGCAATGGGGGTAAGACTCAAGCTTGAACCCATTGCCTTCTCCGAATTACTACCCGCGTTGGAGGCCGGCAGTGTGGACATGATTATTTCCGGTATGACGATCACCCCCGGACGAAACCTGAAAGTGGCATTCGTGGGTCCCTATTTGGTATCCGGAAAAGCGGTTCTCACAAAAATTGAAACGCTGGCCGCTGCAGTAGAGCCCTCTGAAGTTGATCGCCGCGGAATTACGATAGCTGCCTTGGAAGGTTCCACCAGCCAAGAATTTGTCGAAAAAATGATGCCCAAGGTCAAACTGGTAACTACCAAAGATTATGACGAAGCAGTGGCCATGGTGATTCGGGGCACGGTGGATGCCATGGTTGCCGATTTTCCGATCTGTGTCGTATCTGTCCTTCGCTACCCTGACCAGGGATTGTTCACCGTTATCGACCCCTTTACCTACGAACCGCTGGGGATTGCGGTACCGGCTACCGACCCGCTTCTGATAAACTGGGTACAGAACTTTATTAACGGCTTACAGGGCAGCGGAGAACTGGATCAGTTGAAGGCGGACTGGTTTGAAGATGCTTCCTGGTTGAAACAGTTGCCGTAACAACAGCAATTATCTGCAATCCTAATTGTCGGTTTCAACTCGGTTTTCTACCACCTGATGTTCAGGCTGAATTAACTCACATCGAAAAAGTACGGGACGAGATGGCATACCGACAAATGATTCATGCCGCTCTGCGCGCCAGAGAAGTGAATGATACAAACGGGCTTATGGGATATACGCTCTATACTCTAAAATTCGATTCACCATCGTGCCGGAAAGAATTCATCCGTAAAATGCGATCTGAGTATCGTTATCTGGACATCAAGGCCAACCGGATATACATTAACACCAAGTAAGTTCTGAATATTAATTTTATTAAGATCTTTTCGATTTTTTCATAACATACTCGGATTGGCCTTCCGAAGTAATACCCATGCGCTGGAAAAAAATACTCTTTATCGTAGCCCTTCTTCTCATCGGATTGATCGTAGCAATCTACGTGATCCTGTCTACTTACGACTTCAACAAATTCAAACCCCGGATCATACAGGCCGTCAGAGAGGCCACCGGTCGGGAACTCAGGCTTGAGGGAGACCTCAAAGTTGGATTGGGCCTTTCAGCAAGGATTTCAATTGAGAACGGAAGTTTCCAAAATGCAACCTGGGGATCGCAAGCCGAGATGGCAGGAATCAAACGGCTCGAAGTGCAGGTGGCCTTACTGCCGCTTATCCGCGGAAGAATCGAATTCGAGCGCGTCGTGCTTGTCGAACCCAGCTTCCTTTTAGAATTCAGCCAATCGGGGGAATCAAATGTCGATTTTGGCGGCTCCGGGAAGCCGGGCGGTACGCTACCCGCTTTGACTTTTCATGAGGTGGCAATAGAAAAAGGAACCTTTACCTATAAAGACGACGAATCGAAAAAAACCCACCGATTGATATTGGATCGTCTGAATTTTGGTTCTACGGAAAGTAAAAAACCAAACCGACTGGCGTTCAAAGGCACATTTAACGGCAGATTGTTCGAGATCGGCGGATCCTTAAGTCATTTTGCATTATCGCCCGGCGCCGGTGAAGATGTGCCTGTTACGCTGGCCGCAAAATTTGGCGAATCCGAAGTTGCCATCGAAGGTAAAATCGAGGATCTCATCCGGGGCGAGGCGCTGGCATTTAGCCTTCTGGCAGAAGGAAAAACACTACGTGATATCGGAAATGTTGCAGGAATAAGGGGGATGCCCGACTTGGGTCCGTTTAAGTTTGCGACCACTGTTACCGGTTCTTTCCGTCGCCTGGCCGCCGAGGACATCGATTTGAGCATCGGCGCGGATAAGATTGTCGCAGTGAATATCAATGGTAACATAGAGGACCTGCTGACCCAGCAGGGTATCAAATTGAACTTCACTGCCAGCGGCAAAGATCTTGTCGGCCTTGAAAAATTAATCGGTCAAACGCTGCCGATGGGCGGGGCTTTCAGCATCTCCGGTAAAGTCTACGACCCTGCACCTGAAATTTACTCAATCACCGATCTAAAGGCCCGTCTGGATAGCAATGAAATTGGCGGCTCAATCGATCTTGACCTCACCGCTCAGCGGCCAAAAATTTCAGCAACACTGTCATCACAAAAATTGGACCTTCGGCCAATTCTTTCCGCACTCGATAAAAAAAGCCGCCGGGTGGGACTATCCGCTCAGGGTGCCAAAAAGGCAAGCGAAAACTTGCCCCAAGAGCCCCCAGCACATGATTTACTGACGATAGCGGATGTCGACCTTACACTCCATCTAAACAATATTCTTTTGCCGCAGTTAAAACTCAATGAACTTGCCGCCCAGGTTGATTTGAAAGATGGGCGCATCACGGTTACCGCAGAAGGCCCGTCACTTCCCGATACTTCCGAATTGGCCGGAGTGAAAGGTTTACCGGAATTGGGGCCGTTTAAAGTGGCCTTTGATGTGACCGAGCCGCTAAAAAAATTATCGGTGGAGAATCTGGTTTTCAAGGCGGGAGCCCCGACGCTGGCCGATTTAAAACTGACCGGCACCATCAAAGAGCCGCTGGCCCAGCGGGGAATCGAACTCAACTTTTCAGTCCGGGGCCAGGATGTTGCCAACCTGGAAAAATTCTCCGGACAACCCCTGCCACTCAGAGGGGCATTTTCCGTTTCCGGTCAAATCAGCGATTCGGCAGCCAAAATATATAAATTAAGGAATTTGAGAGCCGTTTTGGGTGATAACAAAATCGGTGGTACGGCGGATTTTAATTTGACCGGTCAAAATCCGCGCATTTCTGCGATGCTCTCGTCGCAGAAATTCAACCTGCGTCCCCTGTCGCTTCAGAATACTGATAAACTCGCCGGCCTGGCAAATGCAGCCGATCTGGGGCCGTTTAAATTGCAGGCCGTGATGGTTGGTCCTGCAGGTAAATTGTCAATTGAAAAACTGAATTTTCAGGCAGGTACCCCAAAATTGGCTGAGATAAAAATCGACGGCTTCATCAAGGACCTGTTGGCCCAGCGGGGAATCGAACTCAACTTTTCAGTCCGGGGCCAGGATGTTGCCAACCTGGAAAAATTCTCCGGACAACCCCTGCCACTCAGAGGGGCATTTTCCGTTTCCGGTCAAATCAGCGATTCGGCAGCCAAAATATATAAATTAAGGAATTTGAGAGCCGTTTTGGGTGATAACAAAATTGGTGGTACGGCGGATTTTAATTTGACCGGTCAACGGCCGCGGATATCTGCGGCACTGTCTTCTCAAAAAATCGACCTGGAGCCCCTCTTTTCATCTTCCGAGCAAAAAAGTACCGTGGCAAAGCAGCCGGCCGAAAGTGATACCCAGAAACGCAATATACTTCCTGAGATACCCCTGACAGCTGACGCACTCACGAAGGCAAATGTCGATGTAAATATTCGCATTGAACAAATACGCTTACCGCGCCTAGTGCTCGACGATCTTACCATTGATATGTTCCTACAAGACAGTCACCTGACGCTGACCGTGGCGAGTAAATCAATTCCGGACATCGCCGAACTTACCGGTGTTGCCGGACTAACGCAATTGGGGGCGGTCAGGCTCACAATCAAAGCGTCCAGTCTCAGGGATAAACTGGCCGTCAAGAAATTAGATTTTGATGCGCATATCGAAGGCATTGTCATGGTCACACTGGACGCCACTGCCGAAGACTTTCTGACCCAGCGGGGAATATCGATCGACTTTAAAGCAAAAGGCAATGATATCTCAAAGCTGGAAAAATTGGCGGGGCGGCAACTGCCGTACAAGGGAGCCTTCACGATTTCAGGACGGCTCGATGACCCTGCGATCAACACATACAAGTTCAGCGCTTTAACGTTTATTGCCGGAGATAACGATCTTAGCGGCTGGGTGGATCTAAATTTAACCGGTGATCGGCCAAAAATAAAAGCAGAACTGATATCGCAGAATTTAGATCTGCGGTGGCTTTACACCACAACCGATCAAAATGTAAGCGCGAATCAGGCGTCGACAACTGTCGGCAAAAAGCGGAAAAAGATTTTCCCAATCGAACCCCTGCCCCTGGACATGTTAAAAATTGCAGATCTCGATATTAAGATCAGGGCTGAAAAAATTTTGCTTCCGCGCACAGTCATCCGTGAATTGATCGTCGATATCATGCTTGCGGACGGGCATTTGATGGCAAAACCATTGCGATTTTCCGCAGGTGACGGATCGGTACAAGGTTATTTGGATACGCATTTGGTGGGTCAAAGTATAGTGATAACCACAGATCTTAAAATCGATCAGATTCAGCTTCGCTCCACCCTCCAGCAGGTGGAAGTCAGCCAGGTACTTGACGGTACCTTTGATGGCAAAATTCGAATCAATTCTCAGGGAAACTCCGTGGCGGCCTTGATGGCAGGTCTCAACGGCAGCGCCACCATTGTACAACAAGGGGGGCGCATTGATAACCGATACTTGAGTCTGATCGGCGGCAACCTGACGGACGAATTGCTGAAGCGAGTGAATATATTTGATAAAAAACAAAAATATATCGAAACAAACTGCACCGTCATCCACTCGGATATAAATACGGGCCTGACAGACAACGTGTTTTTACTGGATACAAAGGATACAAAGCTAATTGGCGCCGGTAAGGTCAATCTCCACAACGAAACCCTGGATTTTGTATTCAAAACATCCCCTAAAAAAGGGGTGAAAATACCCTTTTTGGGTCGAGTCGGTCTGAGCCTCGGTGAACTGACCAAACCGTTCAAGGTGAGTGGCACCTTGGCCAACCCCTCCCTTGTCATCGACCCCTCCCGGACCGCCGTCACTTTGGGCAAGATAACCGGCGGTCTGATGCTCGGTCCGGCCGGTCTCGCAATAGTCTTCGCTGATGTGTCCAAAAAAGATGTTGATCCATGCCAGGAAGCCATCGATGCCATAGAAGCAGAGGACAAAACTTTTAATTTATCGGGGCCGGCGGCAACCGAGGATCCGCTGGGAAAAGCGTCGAAAATTGTCATCGAGGAAACTAAGGGCGCTGCAAAAGAGGCCAGTGGTTCGATTAAGAGGCTATTTGGCCATTAACCCAAAAATCAGATGTGACCTCCGGTCACTTTGGCGAGGTCTCAGAGATTATATGGTCGATATATATTTGAGATAGCTACTAGAAAACGGGGCTTGCAGGGTAGCAGACACGTCACAAAGACAGGAAATGGGCTGAAAAATGTTTTCAATCAAAAGGCTGCCAGGTTTAACCTTAATCATTTTTATTTTTATGGTTGCATGCGGCGCGCCGAAAACGCAGCTGGCCTTGATTTCAACACCGGCGATTTTTAGAAACGGAGAGATCGATCCCTTTTACGGCATGCCGGAAAGTGGGAAGGCCACTGAATTTGATATTTTATATGCCACTGATCGCCGGCCGGCTGACGAGGAAGACCCTGAAAATTTTTACTCAAAAGACCGGGGGCACATTCTCAGGCTGGGGAAGGCCAGGATACAATTCGACGGCAAAGAAATGGACTGGCCACAACTTCGTGACCAATCAATCAGCGACAAACGCGTCAGTGATCCGATATTGGCGGTAACTGAGATCCAAGAGTTTGGCGCGTTGTGGTCGACACTCCTGTGGACAGATCCCAATTTCAACAGTGAGATTGCCCGCCTGCCCGCTCTGCAATTTACGGAAGCAATCAACGAGAAATTGGCTGTTTCCAAACAGAAAGACATCTTTATTTATGTTCCCGGCTTCAAAGTTGTTTTTGAAAATCCCCTCCTGGTGGCAAGTGAATTCTGGCATTACCTGGGCTATGACGGCGTTTTTTTGGCCTACGCCTGGCCCTCAACGCCGCGGTTACGCGCATACGCTTCCGACCTTGAAACAGCCTCTTATACGACCCGGAACTTTCGGCTGCTCCTCTCGTATTTAGCAACAGAAACAAACGTGCAACGAATTCATATCCTTTCTTACAGTGCCGGCAGCCGTATCGTCGCCAAAGCTCTCAAGGAATTGAGACTGATGCATTACGAAGAAGACGAAGCCGCGGTTCACGGGAAGTTAAGGATCGGTCTGGTGATCTTCACCGGCGCAGATATCGACCTCGAGCTTTTTAAGGCTTATGGCCGCGACCGAATATTAGAGATCCCCGAAAGGATCACTGTCTATATCTCAGCATCGGATACGGCCTTGAAATGGTCTCGGCGCTTTTTCGGTCGAACGCGACTTGGAACGGTGGGGGGTCTTACCGCATCAGATTTGAGATTTCTGGATAAAAGAAATGACATCATAGTTATCAATGTCACCGAGGCCGAAAGCGCCGCGGCCGGCAACGGTCATGCGTATTTCAGAAACAGCCCCTGGATCAGCAGTGATGTGTTGATGTCCTTAAAGTACGGTCTTGCGCCTGCCGAGCGCGGATTGATCCGAGAAAAAAACGATCCGATCTGGAAGTTTCCGCCCAATTATGTTGAAGTCTTGAAGAAAACCGCAATCCGTTTTTATTCACAACCTTAAAAAGAGGTGTGTCATGCAAAAATTAACCATCGAAGATTTGGCGTTTAAAGGTAACCGTGTGCTGATGCGGGTAGACTTCAACGTTCCCCTTGAAAAGGGGAGGGTTTCAAATGATCAACGCATCAGGGCTGCCTTGCCCACCATAAAATATATTGTCGAGAAGGGGGGAAAGCTGATTCTGATGTCGCATCTGGGCCGGCCGAACGGACAGCGGGTGCCGGAAATGTCTCTGAAGCCCTGTGTTTCAGTTTTAAGCGGACTTCTGGGGAAAACAGTGAACTTTGTCGATGATTGCATCGGTGAAGCAGTAGAAACCGCGGTTGAAAAACTGGACGAAGGAGAAGTGCTTTTGCTTGAAAATTTGCGTTATTACACGCAAGAGACCGACAATGATCCGGAATTTTCCCGCAAGCTGGCCAAACTGGGGGATGTTTACGTTAATGATGCCTTCGGAACGGCACATCGGGCCCATGCCTCAACTGAAGGGGTAACCCACCATATTCATCCATGTGCCGCCGGTTACCTTCTGATGAAAGAACTCGATTATCTCGGGCGAGTCCTGGAAAAACCTGAGAAACCATTTACGGCTATTCTGGGCGGCGCCAAAATTTCAGGAAAAATTGATGTGATTTCACGCCTGCTGCCCAGGGTGGACAACCTAATTATTGGCGGCGGTATGAGCTTCACCTTTTTTAAGGCTCAAGGCATGGAAATCGGAAATTCACTGCTTGAAGAAGATAAAATTGATGTTGCCAAACAGTTGCTTGAAAAAGGTGAAGGCAAGATCAATCTTCCGGTTGACTGCGTGGTATCAGAGACTTTCGATTTTAATACCCGCAAAGTGGGTACCCTTAAAGAGGTCCGCGCAGATGAAATTCCGTCCGGCTGGTTTGGGCTTGATATTGGATCAAAATCCATTGAGAATTTCCGGTCGGTATTGAAAGCGGCCAAAACCATCGTATGGAATGGTCCGATGGGTGTTTTTGAAATTAATGAAACGGCAAAAGGCACTTTTGCGATTGCACAAATCCTTGCAGAGGCAACTTCAAAAGGGGCTACCACCGTAATCGGTGGCGGTGATTCGGCATCAGCCGTCAATAAAGCCGGTGTGACCGACAAAATTTCCCATGTTTCGACCGGCGGTGGTGCCTCTCTGGAGTTCATGGAAGGCAAGATCCTGCCGGGGGTAGCCGCGTTGACGGACAAATGATCTCCACCGTGGATAAGAACGGCGGATCGCCCAGAAAAAATCCGCACCCCAATGAAGAAATAAAAATCTATTTTTATTCTCAAAAAACTGCGGCAAAAAACAATTGTACAGTAAAGCCTCGATTTCATTACCCAAATGCGGTAATCGGTATTGGTTCATCTTGACATTCGTCACCCGATGCCACAATATTTTAAGCTGCGGGGACGATATGACCAGTCCCTGTTTACATACCTGACATTTAGACCATACATATTTTTGGATTGGAGAAGGAAAATTATGAACAAGATATTGAACATATTGAAGATAAATTGTTCGTGGAAAATTTTTGCTGTAACAGCTTGGGCCGTTATGCTAATGGGGCTTACCGGCTGTGCTGGATCTTATGGTCGTATTAGCCGGGACCCGGAACTCACCAAAGCAATACAAAACAACCAGGTAATTGAAGGATATAAATACTATTATTATGGTTACGCCAGCAAACCCTGGGCGCTGGCCGGTATCGATCCTCAATATGAAATTCGTTCCAGAGTTTGGCGGGAATTTGACCCTAAAACCGAAAACGAAAAGTTTCAAAAAATGATCTATTGGATTTGGCAAGACTACGACTATTACCCGTATGGCGCGCACATTTTGGATCCGTCCGGCAAAAAAGTTGGTATTTGGTACTCCAGTATACATTTCGTTGGGGTGAAATTCACAAAGGACAACCGCATCGTGTTGATGCCTGATACGCCGTTTCTGTGGGGACCGACCGTGGGCGCCGGTGCCGATCGATTCGGTGGCTCATGATCAAGTAGTTTATTAAAACGAATTCGCCTCCGTACACAATTAATTAGAATTTGAGGGGTCGGGGTGTTTTTTTTTGATCCATTGTCGTAAGTCTTTTGTTTTTCTGCAATTTGGCAGCGGGGGAGACCGGAGGCACAGGGTCAAAAAAACACCCCGACCCCTCATCTAACTAAAAAGCATGAAAAAATTGAAAGCACCTAAATCTAAGGTTTATACAATTCGGTGTCAAGATCATGGAATCTGTCTCAATTAATGACTACTAGTATTTTTTCCATAAACACTTCATAAAATTAGACCGAAGGAAGCTCGTCGCAGGCGGGACGGGGTTTAGACCTTATTATCCTAGAATCATTTTTTATAGGTTTTTAGTGCAATCATCAGAACGGTCAGTGCCGCGGGGGTCATCCCGTCTATGCGGGACGCTTGACCCAGAGAAGCCGGTTTGACCTCTGAAAGCTTTTCCTTTAGTTCATTTGAAAGGCCATGGACGACTGCAAAATCAAAATCTTCCGGTACATCCATTCTTTCCAGATTCTTAAAACTCTCTATTTCTTCCATTTGCCTTTTGATATATCCTTCGTATTTGATCTCAATTTCTACCTGCCGGGTAACTTTATTGCTGATAGGTTCGGGAATTGGGGCCAGTTTTTCGACGAGACAGTAATCCAGCTCCGCTCTTTTCAACAGCTGATCGAGATGGATGCCGCTGCTGATTGGATTGCTGCCGCGATTTTCCAAATAATCATTTACTTTTTTTGATGGCTTTAGCACCGTTTGCCTTACTCTCTGCAGCTCCTGATCTATCAGTTTTTTACGTTGTTTTATTTCCCTTAATGCATGCCGGTCGATCAGTCCGAGTTGGTAACCGGTCTCCATTAACCTCAGATCAGCATTGTCTTCCCGCAGCATGAGTCGGTATTCCGCCCGAGAAGTAAACATCCGATAGGGTTCACGCGTGCCCCGCGTGACCAGATCATCCACCATGACCGCCATATAGGCTTGGGATCTGTCCAGAATAAAGGTCGCTCTTCCCTGTACTTTGCAGGCGCTATTTATTCCGGCCCACAACCCTTGGGCGGCGGCCTCTTCGTAGCCGGATGTACCATTGATTTGTCCGGCCATAAACAGTCCGGAGATCGTTTTGGTTTCCAAGGTCGGTTTGAGCTGGACGGGATTGACGTAATCGTACTCGATGGCATAGGCAGGCCGCATAATCTCCACCTCCTCCAAACCCTCAACTGACCGAACAAACTCAATCTGAACCTCTAAAGGCAGACTGTTGCCTAGACCGCTGGAATATATTTCTTCGGTATCAATGCCTTCGGGTTCGAGAATCACCTGATGCCTGTCGCGCTCCGGGAACTTGACGACCTTATCCTCGAAGGAGGGACAATATCGTGCGGAAATTCCTTTTATAATCCCCCCATACAATGCAGATCGCTTAAGATTTTTCTGAACTATCGCGTGGGCCCTTTTATTTGTGTGGCCGATGTAACTCGGAATCTGGGGCATGGTTATCTTATCAGTAAAATAAGAAAAAGGGTTGGGCTCCGGATCAGCCTCTTGCCGGGTAAACTTGGTGAAATCAATACTTGATTTTCTCAATCGCGGCGGCGTGCCTGTTTTCATTCTTCCAAGTTCAAACCCCAATTCTTTGAGATGGGCCGGCAAACCATATGACGCAAATTCACCGGCTCGGCCGGCTTTAATCGAGTTAAAACCGATATGTATCAGACCACTTAAAAAGGTTCCGGTTGCTAAGACAATGCATCGAGATTGATACCCAAATCCGGTAATATCTTCCAGGCCGACAATCTTTGCATCCTCTACAACCAGTCGCTCGACCATGGCTTGTTTGAGATCAATGTTGGGCTCACTTTCAATAACTGCCTTCATGGCCATATGGTAGCGGATCTTATCATTTTGGGTTCTCGAAGAATGGACGGCGGGGCCTTTTTTAGTATTCAACGTGCGGTACTGGATAGCGGTCCTGTCGGTAATTTTTGCCATCTCCCCACCGAGCGCATCGATCTCTTTGACAAGCTGTCCTTTTGCCATACCCCCAATAGACGGACTGCAAGGCATGGCTGCCACCTTGTCCAAATCAATGGCCATAAGTAGCACGCTGCAACCCATTCGGGCGGCTGCCAGAGCCGCTTCGCAACCGGCATGTCCGGCACCTACGACGATAATATCGTACTTTTTCGGATATCGAGCCATTCGAGCAATGTCAGAATTTATTGGGCAACAGCCCATTGAAAAATAATCAAAACTTGAATCACATTTTACATTTATTTAAGAGATATTTATAGTATAAATGTAACCGTAAATTGGAAAATCAAGACAATGTTTTTTCGATCCATAATTTGCTTATCTCATGAATCAGAATTTTATTCAACGCGATGTAATACCGCCTCAATATTCCAGTGTTGCATCATTCCTATTATGAGCGCAGCGAATTTAGGTTCACCGATGATCAAGAGGTATAACGATTTAAACGCTTATCTGAGAAACCTGTTTGGCGTCAGGGTCCAGAAAATAACTATTGATGCCGGACTCACCTGTCCCAATCGGGACGGAACCATTTCGACCGGCGGATGTATTTATTGCAATGCCAGGGGATCCGGAACCGGTGCCCATGCGAAAGGAATTTCCATAAAAGATCAGCTACAAATGGGAAAAAAGGCGCTGAGCCGGCGATATGGGGCCAGAAAGTTTATTGCTTACTTCCAATCTTTTTCCAATACGTATGCACCGGTAGACACGCTCAAACGTTTTTATGAAGAAGCCCTATCGGTGGAGGATGTGGTGGGTTTATCGATCGGCACCCGCCCGGATTGCGTCAACGGGGCGATCCTGGATCTGCTCGAAAACTATGCCGAAGACTATCTGATCTGGGTGGAGTACGGTTTGCAGTCCGCCCATGATGCAACCCTGGCATTGATAAACCGGGGCCATGATTTCCAGTGCTTTAAAAGAGCGGTAGTGGCGACGCAAAACAGGCGCAGATTAAAAATCTGCACCCATATTATACTCGGACTTCCCAATGAAAATAAAGACCACATGCTGGAAACGGCCAGACAGCTTTGTCTGCTGGAAATCGACGGCGTCAAACTTCATCTTCTGTACGTCGTCCGGGGCACACAACTTGAAAAGCTCTACCGACAAGGCGGCTATAAATGCCTTGAGCAGCAGGAATATGTCGATCTTGTCTGTGATTTTCTGGAGAGGCTGCCGCCGAAAACGGTTATTCAACGACTGACCGGTGACCCCCATCCAGAAGAGCTTATCGCACCGAAATGGGCGCTTAATAAATCGCAAACATTGCAAATGATCACCAACACGCTGACGGCAAGAGATACCTGGCAAGGTAAATTCGCCAAACAATGAAGATTATAAATATCTGAGGGGTCGGGGTGTTTTTTTTGATCCATTGTCGTAAGTCTTTTGTTTTTCTGCAATTTGGCGGCGGGGGAGACCGGAGGCACAGGGTCAAAATAACACCCCGACCCCTCAGATATCTGATATTTACTATTTTTTGTGATAACTTGTCAGTTGCATTGGATTGCGGTATATTTAATCTGAATGCCATTAAATGATGCTCCCCGCAGTCCCGCTTTCAGACTTCGACGAGCTCAGTCGAGTCGCGGAACTGGTTATTGAAGCGAAGGCGAATAATATTCGATTAAGGAATTGATTGGAACGCATATGCCGGCACCGTATATCCCCGAACCTGAAAATCGATTGGATGAATTCGATCTTTCCTTTAAGGTTTTCCATGAACTCATGGCCAAGAAGGTCACTGACATCCTTCTTGTCTCAACACCTTATGATGCATTTATCATGGAAGAGGAAGGAAGGCTCGCTGAAAGAATCATCCACGAATACCGGGGGTTAAACCTTTCCCGTCCGCCCTGTCTGACCTGGGTTTCCACCGCACAGCAGGCAATCAACGCTTTGTCCACCAAAAAATTCGATCTCGTACTGACAATGCCCCGGCTGGACGACATGGATGCGTTTGATCTCGGTAGTCGGATAAAGGAAAAATTTTCCGATCTGCCGGTTTTCCTCCTGACCCACCGCACCAATAAGCTCTTACTGGAAATGGATTATTCGAATCGCCGATCAATCGACAAATTATTTGTCTGGCACGGAAATACAGACCTACTTCTGGCACTGATCAAAAACTTAGAAGATCGAATGAATATCGAATTCGACACCCAGCGGGCCAAGGTCAGAGTTATTATTTTGGTGGAGGACTCACCGATATACTACTCATCAATTCTGCCGCTGCTGTACAAGGAAATCGTGTCCCAGACACAGGCGGTGATGGAGGATTCAATCAATGATGAGCACCGCATCCTCAGAATGCGGGCCAGACCCAAAATTTTGCTGGCTGAGAGTTATGAGGATGCTGAAAATCTTTACCGGCGCTTTAAACCTTACTTGTTAAGCATCCTTTCTGATGTACGCATTCCGCGCAACAGAAAAATCGATCAAGAAGCGGGGTTCTCGCTGCTTTCCATGATAAGGGAGGAAACGTCGGATATCCCGCTGCTGATGATCAGCTCAGAGGAAAGAAATCGCGACAGAGCCGAGGTGATTCCAGCGGTGTTTTTAAACAAAAATTCACCGACCCTGCATGAAGAGATTCGTGATTTTTTTAAGGATAATTTGGGTTTTGGTGATTTCATTTTTCGGCTCCCGGATGGTAATGAGGTGGCCCGAGCATCCAACCTTCGGGAGATGGAAGAGATACTGCCGTCAGTGCCGGAAGAATCAATTTTGTATCACGGCGCACGCAATGATTTTTCAAGTTGGCTGATGGCCAGATCCGAGATCCTGCTGGCTTCAAAATTAAAACCGAGTAAAGCGTCCGAATTCAACAGTGTTACGGAAATCAAACAGTACCTTGTCGAAAGTATCCATAGCCGACGGGTCGGCCGTCAAAAAGGCATCATCACCCAGTTTGTTTCCGAGCGCTTTGATCCGGAGGCCGACTTCGTTAAAATCGGGAAGGGGTCTCTGGGCGGCAAAGCCAGAGGGCTTGCATTTATTTCCACCCAGCTAAAAGAAAATCGGCTATTTAGAGAAAAGTTTGAAGCTGTCGACATCGGGGTTCCCAGAACACTGGTTATTTCCACCGAGGGTTTTGACGATTTCATCAGCCAAAACGACCTTAAAGATATTCCTAACCGTGATCTAAACGATGCGCAAATTTGCGAGATGTTTTTAAAAGCCAGATTACCCAAGTGGTTGAGAGATGATCTGAAAGTTTACCTCACCCATGCGGATTATCCGCTGGCGGTTCGATCTTCGAGCCTGCTGGAAGATGCCCAGTTTCAACCCTTTGCCGGCATTTACAGTACCTACATGCTGCCCAATAGACACCACAAATTCAGGCTGAGACTGGAAAGGCTCTTTCAGGCCATAATACTGGTTTATGCCTCCACCTATATGGAGACACCGCGTTCATATGCGAAGAGTACTCAGCATCGTCTTGAAGATGAAAAAATGGCGGTGGTAATTCAGCAACTAAAGGGTAAAGAATACGGTGAATATTTTTACCCGGCCATCTCAGGAGTGGCGCAATCGTATAACTTCTATCCGATATCTCATATGAAACCCGAAGAAGGCATCGCACATATTGCCTTGGGGCTTGGAAAGACCGTTGTCGAAGGAGGGACTTCTTTACGTTTTTCGCCAAAATATCCCCAACTTCTCCCGCAACTTTCCACTGTAGAGGATATTCTCAAAAATACCCAGCGGTTCTTTTATGCCCTGAAAATGACCGATTTTCCGGACAACTTTGGTTTTCCGGACAACTTAAGAGACGACATAACCCTGGCAAGACTTGAAATCGACGATGTTCAAACTCATCCCCCGGTGATCAATGCTTGCAGCTCGTATAGCCCCGAGGAAAACAGAATCAGAGACACCTTGACCACTTCAGGATACCCGGTGTGTACGTTTGCCAGAATATTGAAATACAAATCTTTCCCCTTGCCGGAAATACTTTCTGAATTGCTGGACATGGGGCGCAAGGGCCTTGGAACTCCGGTCGAGATTGAATTCTCGGCAGATTTTCCTTTTGAGGCGGGTCAAAAGCCGGAATTTGGATTGCTTCAAATAAGACCGATGGCCATCAGCCAGCACATCAGAGATGTTAAAATTACCCAGAAAGACATCTCCAGGGCGCTTTGTTATTCCACCATGGCTTTGGGTAACAGCCAATTCAAAGATATTAGCGATATCATATACATAAGACCCGAGACCTTTGACCCTGCCAAGACCATGGACATTGCTACAGACATCGGAAAGGTCAACCGGCAATTGGTAACCCAGCATCGAAAATATCTGCTTATTGGTCCGGGTCGATGGGGATCGGCCGACCGCTGGTTGGGAATTCCGGTGACCTGGAATGAAATATCCGGTGTCGGCGCCATTATCGAAACTACCGCCGAAAATCTGCGAGCAGACCCTTCCCAGGGATCTCACTTCTTCCACAATATCACCTCACTCGGAATCAGCTATTTAAACACCAGAGAAAATGGAGAGGATTTTATTGATTGGGACTGGCTGCAATCCCTGCCCGCTGAAAGCGAAACCCCATATTTACGGCATGTAAGGCTCAAAAAACCACTGACCCTGAAAATCGACGGTAAATCCTCCTGCGCCGTATTGCTGAAATAGAATACCGCAGAGTAAGATCTATTAACCGCAGACCCACGCAGACAAGCGCAGACCGTAGCTAAATGCTCTCGCATTTAGCTTTATGTTTTTTTAGCTCCGCGGCCCGCCGTCGCTCTGGCTTCTGTCTTCGTTAACACTTTGGCAAGACAAGATGGCGCAGAAGGCCTTGCGGAGCTAAAAAACGCAATCGCTTCGCGATAGAAAAATCAAATGTCTTCAAAATCGCTTCAATTCACCATAACTGGCCGTCTAAAGGCCTGTTGCATCAATATTGCTGGAATTAAACCTGCCCATAGGGCATGCAGTTTTTTCCTCTGTCGCGTCGACAGAGGAAAATAATTCTGTCTGTGCCTGTCTGCGTGGGTCTGCGGTTAATTAATGAAATTGCTAAACGCGATTGGCGGGCTTGCTGGCGGGATGGTCATACCACTGAAAATATTTCTGTGTACCTTCTCGTCCTGATTTTACCAGAGCCTTTTTTTTGGCATCCGTAATTTTAAAATCTGTTGTCTTGACCCCCAAGGTATCGATGTAAATGGTTCGCTGCCAGTCGTCGCTGTGCAGATGATAGTTGGCCTGGGCATCCATGATAGTTTTCAGCAGATTGCGGGTGAAGTCGAAGAAATCGTCTATCGGCTCGGCAACCGGTTCGGCTTGATCTCGAAACCTGGCAATCTCACGTTCAGAGTCCAGACGAAATCCAAGCGTTTCTTTATTATACACGTACGGGCTGATTTTCAGCCCCTGTCGTTTAAGCCTATTATTGTGCTTCTTATAGTAAGGCGTTTCTTCACCATGAGTGTTTAAATTTTTATCGACGAGGTATCGCCGTCGATCAAAAAGTTTCACCGGATAGTTATCCAGCACACCCCCGTCAACATATATATCCCCACGGGGACTTCGGCGCGATGCAAAAAAAATGGGAATGGACATGGAGATCCGCACGGCGTCTGCGATGCACATTCTGGGTGTATGCTCGTGGGAGAACACCTCGGTAAAATGGGTAGAGATATTGGTGCCCATGAAATACATATCCCGAAACCCTTTGCCTGCCTTTTGCTGCTGCACCTGTGCAAAAGTTGCATCGGGCAATCCGACCTTTTCGGCGATCAGATCAGAAATCCATTTTCGAAAATAATCCCCCTTGTACCAACCGTAATCGGTCAGCAAACGCTCCAGATCCCGCAAAACACCAAAATCATCATCCATAAATTTCTCAAAGTTCATGCCTTTTAAAATATTCAGCATTTCAGCAGGCGTGTAGTTTAGCCCCGCCAAAACAGCATTGATCGCCCCGGCCGAAGTACCACCGACACGTTTGATGTTGGCGAAAATACCCTTATTCACCAGCACTTCCATAGCTCCAACATAAGCGATACCTTTCACCCCGCCACCTTCAAAAATCAGATTTCGAAACGGATACGCCATAGCATAATCTCCTGTTAATCCTGTCTAATTAACACACACAACTAAAACTGAAGCTCCATCACGATCGGGCAGTGATCGGATGCCTTCGGCGAGTTCCGCCCTACTCCCGGAAATCGCTCGCCGCTATACTTATCGGCGCGTTTAGGGAGACCCCTGCGTTCGATATGGGGTGGATGGGGATTACGTTCAGCCAAAGACTTCGAAAGCAAGAGATAATCCAATTGATGGTAGGCCGGCTCAAGTGCGCCAGCGCCTTTAAAAAAGTGAGTCCAACGTTCCGCTTCAGGGTGACGATCGACAACGTTCACCGTCTGATCCCATTCAACGAGATCGCTGATGCCGGACTCTCCCTGATCATCTGTTTCTATATAATCGTTGAAATCTCCCAGGATTATAAACGGATGAGACCCGGCATCGGTTCCAAACCGTGACGTAACGATTTGCTTTACCGCCCGCGACTGGACAGCCCGCTTATACCTCGTGTTTTGCCGGCCGTTATCAGGATCGCTTTTGTCGATCATGGACTTGAAGTGGTTGACGAAGAGCGTAAAAGTAAAATTTCCGGGCCCTTGCACATCCGCAACCAGACAATCACGGGAAAAAAGATACCAGTGCAATTCTGTTGACCACAGGTGACTGTGAGTCTGAATATTTGTCAAGGGATATCTGCTGAGGACAGCCACATCGATTCGCCGGGGATCATTCCCGTCTATTACGATGGCATAAGGATAACTCTTGCGCCCACCCAGATAATCTGTTCTGAATTTTCTGAGGGTATCCAAATTCTCAATTTCCTGAAGTGCAATCACATCAGCGTCCAAGGCTTGAATTGTTTCTCCGGTAATTGATTTATCTTTTTCCTTGTAAACATTGAAATATGTGTGATTCACCGTCCAACCGTCACGCAACATTTTCTCCGGATCCTTGATATTGCGCTTAAACTGAAATCGTGCAAACAAATTTTCCACATTGAAGGTTGCCACATTGATTGAATCCATCCTCACCCCTCCTGTTGCTCAATTGCCCCTATCTGCTGGTGTTACCTTATACGAGCTTTTTTCCCAAATTCGTTTGCTTAGGTGAAAAGGGCAGCCAGCTTCGGTATGCGTTTTGCTATCTTTACGGCAACGTCACCCAGCTCCACTATGCGATCCTTAAGCTCGGCCTGCGCAATGTTGGCAGCTGAGGCCTCTTTTACAACCGTGATGAGCTGATCATAGATTTCAAGATCCGCGGTGCCGGGGGTGATTCGATCAATCTCCTCTCGCGAAAGCCCCAACAAACCTTCAATCTCTTCCCGGTACTCACCCTCGAACGCTCGTCGGTTGGCCTCGGCCCGTTCTTTGAGTTTTTTTCGATAAGCATCAATGTCCATTGGCATAATTTTCCTCCCTTCCGGTGTCTGTAGTTCTAAGACGCATTTCATTGTTGGTTAAGCCTATTTTTATGTGCCCCCAAGCTCATATGAAAGGCCTTCAACAGCGCGGTCCAGCTCTTGGGTCAGCTTGTTTATTTTCTTTTCCATTTCTGCCACGGACCCTTCCACTTTTTTTGCTTTTTGGGTGAATTGCGAGACTTTATTTGAGATGCCGGCGAGCCGCTGCCCGATTTCTTGATTCAAGTTCTCGAGCCCAAATTCGTTCAAAACCTCTTGTTGGGCGTCATGAACCTTTACTACGGATGCGAGATAACCGGTGACAATTGAATTGCCGTAATGAATTTGCCTGTACGACCGATCAATGGCCGCCAGAACCTCTTTCTTCTGGGCAAGCACGGGTGCCAGCCGTTCCGCCCGATAGTCCTCCACTTCGGCTCGCAAGATTTGCACAAATACATCCATGGCGTCTAGCGCGGTCTTCTGGACGCTCGAACTGTCAGGTTTCTTAATGGCCGCATCCAGCGCCGAAAACAGCGAATTCGGATCTCCCCTTTTAAAATCTTGATGGTCTGCTTGGAGCAACTTTCTAATTTGATAGGGTGCATAGACGTCGTCGACGAATTCGTTAACATCACTTTCGATGCGTTCGTAGAGTATGACGGCCAATTCACGATGCGCTCTGTATACCTCGGCAACATCTCGCCCGACGGTGGTGGATAACTCCACCGACTCCTTTGGTATTTGTGCGCAGGCTGCCGAGATCATTAAAATCAAAATAACAATGAATCCGACTAAGCGGTGCATAATATCTCCTTTCCATTTGTACTGAGAATGAAGCTCCCCGCAGCAAGTTGCGGGGTATCAAAGCTGAATTGCGCCGTAGCCTTACCCGCCGTCGCAGAGCTATGGCGCGATAAACCCGCCTACGCTCTGGCGAGCTTCCGCCTTCGTTAAAACTTCGGTGGGACAAGTCGGCGCGGTTCACCTCGCCTTCTTCAGTCGAGTCGAAGCCCCTGGCGAAGACCGATCATCCCTGCAGCAAGCTGCAAGGTATTCAGGCGTGGGCGAATAAGTGTATTTCGCCTGACGAATCCTTTTCCATATCGATTTTAATGGTGTGATCATACCACATGGAGACAATTTTCTGCTTTTGCCAGTCTGTCAATTGCCGGGTTGTCTTTATAAATATGATAGACAGAACTAAGATAAACTTCGTCAATTCCGGTACTTTTCGCAATATCCTCAAGGGTGCCGTTGTCGCCTGCAATTTTGAAGCCCAGCATGGTTCGGATTCCCGCTTTACGCAATTTTTGCACCTCGAATTTAAAAGACAGACAAAGTCTGGCTTGTGCCATCCAGTCAACAAGCTGCCTGGGTCTATAGGGCGTGTTTACGATGAGCTCCACCAGGCTGGCATGGGCCAGGTTCTGAACATTATCTATTCCTGCTTCTGATAATCGGACTTTATGAAAGGACGTCATGCCTTCAATCATATCCAATGGCAGTTCAGCGGCCCGTTTGTCGGGTTTAGTTGCGGTAAATTTGAAGTATTCCGTAATATATTTCAGCACGCGTTGCGGGAACAATCCGGTAAGGAAAGCAACAACGGGCAGCATGTCCATCAGGGTTCCATCCGGCACGACATCAACAGTTGCGCTGATCTCTCCGGAAGGCAGGGCGGCAACGAAGTTATGAAACGTCAACGCAACAAAAGAACCGACAATCATTCTTATTCCAACACTGTAATAAGCTCCCGGAGGAAGGTCGATGGTTATCAGACGTCTGAATATGTATTGAACAGACCACAAGTAGCTACCCAGAAAGGCCATACCAATTGCAATCAAACTCCTTATTTTATATGCGTTAACATTACTGCCTTTTACAAGTTCCAGCCCGGACAACAATATATCCGCGTTATTCATAAAAAGAACCCAGAACCCAAGAATACTGAATATGGTGACAAAAACGAGCGGTAAAATATAATCTTTGGATGAATACTCGCTTTCCAACAGGGTTTGGGTGAAAGCGTCCTCCATACCCGCATTTTTCAATTTTTCCATCACGCGTTTGTACTCATCCTGTTTCTTGGGCAATCGGTACCAACGGTAAGAGCAAACAGTGAGGGGCAGAAATGCGCTCAAAAGCAAAATGCCCGGTAACAACATCCAACTTTCCGTTGCTAAATTCATTAATACCTCCTGCTTCTGTTAAAATACGTGATTGGCATAAGACCCTTGATCGAGCGAGGTGGAACCTGAATTTTGCACGAGTCGGAGGCTTTCATATGCAAGGCACTTACGGGCGACGTCGTAGTATAATACTTGGAGCCCTTAATAACGTAGCATATGGAAGCCTCCGGCTCTCTCTCCGGGTGAAAATTGACGAGAAATAAAAAAAGATTATCATCTGATTTACTTTTTAGGTAAAATGTATTGTTTTATGTTTCTGTATGAACCTTCTGTAATTAAATCAGGGGTCGGGGAGTTTTTTTGATCCATTGTCGTAAGTCTTTTGTTTTTCAGCAATTTGGCAGTGGGGGAGACCGCAGCCACCGAAGGTGGAATGCGGAGGGGGCAAGTATCCCCCGCTGCCAAATTGCTTAGAAAAACAAAGACTGGAGGCACAGGGTCAAAAAAA
>CP070652.1:3370153-3395547 GCA_020354645.1 Deltaproteobacteria bacterium | reverse complement strand
TCTTTGGAAACGACCCAAATTTCCTTGAGAAGCGGACGAACGGTTTCGACAATGGATGCGAATCCATTGCCTTTGTCCCCAACCCGGATCACCCCGAGGGGGGCACCTTCTTTATTGCTACTGATAGCAGCCCATTTCTGCGAATGATCCAGCCCCATCCCCAAAAGGTGCCTGATTGAATGGTGCCGACGGTAGCGGACAAAAAAGCGATGCAGGCGGAAAATAGCCAAACCGAAAAGGTTCCATTCTGGCTCGATCCCAAGAAGCGCGCCATTGGTTATCAGATTGGCACGCTGTGCATGGTCGGATTGCTGGCATACTATCTGGTCTCCAACACCCTGGCGAACCTCGAACGGCAATCGGTTGCCACCGGTTTTGGTTTTTTAAACAAAGAATCTTCCTTTGAAATCGGTGAATCTCTGATCCCTTACTCAGCGGCCAGCTCATACGGTCGTGCCCTTATTGTCGGTGCCTTAAATACGCTGCTGGTTTCTTTTATCGGGATTATCTTAACGGTTATACTCGGCACCTTTATCGGTATCGCGCGCTTATCCACAAATTGGCTGGTATCCAGGCTGGCAGCTGTCTACATCGAAGTTTTTCAGGACATACCGATACTGTTGCAGCTTTTTTTCTGGTATGCATTTTTTTATGAAATGCTCCCGCCGCCCAGACAGGCATTGAGCCCGTTTACGGGCGTTTTCTTGACTAATCGCGGTCTTGTCTTTGCCGTTCCGGCGTTCCACCCTGCACATACGTATATGGCGGCAGCTTTTGTGGCAGGTTGTGTAAGTGTATTTTTTCTGCGGCGCTGGGCGCGAAAGCGACAGGCAAAAACCGGAATGCCCTTTCCCGTTTTTAGCGTATCCGTCGGTGTTCTCATCTTGCTTCCGCTTTTGGCCTGGCTGGCGGGGGGAACGCCAACAGCGATGAGTGTTCCTGTACTACAAGGTTTCAATTTTCAAGGCGGGCTCAATGTCAGCCCCGAATTCACTGCTCTTTTACTGGGTTTAGTACTTTATACGGCAGCCTTTGTTGCTGAAGCCGTGCGTGCCGGTATCCAATCCGTGAGCAAAGGACAACGCGAAGCCGCGATGTCCATCGGACTCAGACCCAATCATGTTCTCCAATTGGTCATCTTACCCCAGGCTTTGCGGGTAATTATCCCGCCATTGACCAGTCAGATGCTGAGCCTTACCAAGAACAGCTCGTTGGCGGTGGCCATCGGTTATCCCGATTTTGTCTCAGTTGCCGGTACGGCTATTAATCAAACCGGACAGGCGATTGAAGGCGTGGCCATGATTATGTTGGTTTATCTTTTTTTCAGTCTTTCAACGTCTGCATTTATGAACTGGTATAATAAGAAAATAGCCCTTGTGGAAAGATAGACTGCCAAATGGAAACGGCAAATCAAATTAACAAGACCAAAGTCATTAAACCACCGGTGACCCAAGTGGGGATTATGGGGTGGATTCGATCCAATCTTTTTAAAGGTTGGTTTAACTCTGTTCTGACCATCATAACGGTTTATTGTTTGTGGGTGATCATACCCCCGCTGATTCGATGGGTATTTGTTGACAGCCTCTGGGTATCAACGGGGGCGGAATGCCGTCAGGCCGCTGGCGCCTGCTGGTCTATTATACCCGCCAATATAAGATTTATCATGTTCGGATTTTACCCGTATGATCAGCAATGGCGACCATTTGTAGCCATGGCCTTATTAATCGGACTGCTGTTTTACAGCCGAAACCGAGATCACTGGAAGAGACATTTGGCGTATGCATGGATTTTGGGCCTCTTCCTTATGGGCTTATTGATGAAAGGGGGGCTTTTCGGCTTAACCCCGGTGGAAACTACCCAATGGGGAGGGCTTCCATTAACGCTATTATTGTCAGTTTTCGGCTTAACGGCCGCTTACCCTTTAGGGGTTGTATTGGCCCTGGGGCGCCGATCCAAAATGCCGGCTATAAAAATGCTATCCGTCTTGTATATTGAACTGATCCGCGGTGTACCCCTCATCAGTCTTTTGTTCATGTCTTCGGTCGTTTTTCCCTTATTTTTACCCGAGGGAGTTACCATCAACAAAATTATTAGAGCCCAGGTTGCCATCATCCTTTTTACCGCGGCCTACATCGCCGAAGTCGTCCGGGGCGGACTGCAGGCCATATCCCGCGGCCAGTATGAGGCGGCAGATTCTATAGGATTGAGCTATTACCTGACCATGCGGTTGGTTATTCTTCCCCAGGCACTAAAAATAGTGATACCGCCGTCGGTGCAGCAACTGATATCGGCCTTTAAAGATACTTCCCTGGTGGTTATCATTGCCCTTTTCGATGTGCTGAGAACCACACAGACGGTACTCAGCGATCCAAAGTGGATGGGATTTTCAGCCGAGGCCTATATTTTTGTTGCCTTGATTTATTTTTTATGCTGTTTCTTTATGTCCAATTACAGTCGGCGTCTAGAACGTGAGTTGGAAACAGGGCTTTAAACTCTTAGGGGCTTTTTTCTGACATCAAGCTGTCAGAAACTGAAGGTTTCGGGTTCAGTGTTCAGGTTTCAGGGTTTAGCAGCTCGACTCTCTGACCCCCGAAACCTATAAATTGAGCCATTAGCTGTTCGGTGCCACAGTATATTAGTATTTATTATTAGACCTTATTTAAACCCTACAAGAGAGAATCCTAATGGTTTCCCAAAAGTCAGAGAAGACAGAAAGTTCCTTGGCAAACGATGCCATCATTGAAATTGTCGAAATGCATAAATGGTTTGGTGATTTTCATGTTCTGCAAAACATTAACCTTACCGTCAGAAAACAGGAACGTATCGTAATATGCGGACCTTCGGGTTCCGGTAAGTCTACATTAATCAGATGTATCAATCGTCTTGAAGAACACCAACGGGGTAAAATTATCGTAGACGGGATCGAATTAACCAATGATCTAAAAAATATCGAGAAGATCCGCGCTGAAGTCGGCATGGTCTTTCAGCATTTCAATCTATTCCCCCATCTCAGCATTGTCGAAAATCTCAGCCTGGGACCGATATGGGTTAGAAAGGTTCCCAAAAAAGAAGCTGAAGAAACGGCCATGTATTTTCTGGAGAAAGTGCATATCGCAGATCAGGCCCGCAAATATCCGGGGCAACTTTCAGGGGGACAACAGCAACGGGTTGCTATAGCGCGCAGCCTTTGCATGGCACCAAAAGTGATGCTCTTCGACGAGCCCACCTCCGCCTTGGACCCAGAGATGATCAAAGAAGTACTGGACGTCATGATCGAACTTGCCCAGGAAGGCATGACCATGATTGTGGTCTCGCATGAAATGGGTTTTGCCAAGAGTGTGGCTCACCGGGTGCTCTTCATGGACTTTGGTCAGATTGTAGAGGGCAACACACCTGAAGAGTTTTTTGAAAATCCGCAACACGAACGCACCAAACTTTTCCTCAGTCAAATATTACATTAATTGATTCTTTGTGTTTAGAATACACACTCGTAATCCTCCGAATTATTTGATATAATACTTCCCAGTTCGGTTAACCGGCCCGCATTGATTCGGCATATTTAAAATCTGCATCCGGTTGTTTTGATTATCTAAGCTGTGAAGCAAAACAAAGTACTTATTTTTAAGCCGAACACAGTGTAGAAAAGGGAGTTGATTATGGATTGGTATTATGCCGTCGGAGACCAACAAATAGGCCCCATCAGCAAGGCGGAGCTTCAAGCACTGATTAAGACCAAAAAAATTAATGCCCACACCCGTGTCTGGCGGGCCGGCATGAAAGACTGGCAGGAATTGGGTCGGCTGGTAAAAGAAACAGACCCAACGCCTTCAGCCATAACGCCGGGCAGTGGTCGATCCCGGCAGGCCCAGTGTTCCGAGTGCGGCAAGTCCTTTGCCCTGGATGATATGATCCGTTTTGGTGAATCTTGGGTTTGTGCCGCCTGCAAGCCGCTTTTCGTCCAAAAATTCAAAGAAGGACTGACCGTTGCGGGAACCATGGACTATGCGGGTTTTTGGATCCGGTTCGGCGCCAAATTTATCGATTGGATTATAATTGGCGGCATCAGTTTTATTATGTTCATTCCTTTAGGATTTGTAATGGGGGCTGCAGCCAGATCTTCTTCCTCAACCATCATCGCGGTGCTTATTCAGTTGCTCAACTGGGTCATACCTGCTGTTTACGCCACCTGGTTTGTGGGTAAATTCGGCGCCACACCCGGCAAAATGGCTTGCCGCATAAAGGTGGTTACCGCCGCAAACCAAAGAGTCAGCTACCCCAGGGCTTTGGGACGGCATTTTGCCGAGATGCTCAGCAGCATCATTTTGTTCATTGGTTATATTATGGCGGCTTTTGATGATCAGAAACGAACGCTTCATGACCGGATATGTGATACACGGGTGATACGGCGCTAGCAGGGAAAGGAAGCACCAACGTGGTTACCTGCACCAAATGCAACACCTCTTTGAATCCAGCTGTATTCAATACAATCAAAATGTCACCCTGTCCGACTTGCAGCGTTGCCTTGCGGGCGGATGTCTATCCCGCAATGTTCAAGCCCCGAGATATCGGTAGTACCGGTGAAAGGCTTATTGTCGATAAAGAAGCCAGCTGTTTTTACCACGCCACAAAAAAAGCAGAGGTTGCCTGTTCGACCTGCGGACGTTTTCTATGTGCCCTGTGTGACCTTGAGTTCAATGACCTTCATTTGTGTCCCAAGTGTCTCGAAAAAGGCAGGACAAAACGCAAAATTAAAAATCTTGAAAACACGCGAACATGTTATGACACGATAGCTTTATATCTGGCGACCATTCCCATGATTTTTATTTGGTTGACGCTATTAACCGCACCGGTCGCGTTATTTGTGAGCATCCGTTATTGGAAGGCACCTTCCAGTATTATTCCGAGAACCAAGATTCGTTTTATCCTAGCAATCCTGCTGGCTGTTACGCAAATCGTCGGGTGGGTTTTATTTTTCGGAAATATTATTTCATGACCATGTGAACGGTTTGTTTTCCCGCGGGCCCCGCTTTTCAAGGCGAGATCCAGGGAAACCATATTATATAGATATATTCCTCAGGGGGAAGCCCCGCCCTTTTAGGCAGAGTGCTTCACGTCGTTTTTTAAACTGCGTGCGATTTACCGATGGCCCGTAATCAAAAAATATATCACAGACTACCGGGAAAAAAGAAAAGTTTCCTTATCGGTTATTACACCCTATGGCAGGCCGCTGATCATTTGCTGATGGTATATTCCAGGTTTGGGATCGAAGATTACAAACGATTTTATTTTGCGGATATCCAGTCGATAATCACCCATAAGACGATTACCGGCAAAATTCAAAATCTGGTTATATCCTTGTTCTTGGTGGGTTTTGGAATAATGACCGTCACATTGGATAGTGCAGGAGCCATAGTTGGCGGGATTATGGCCGCATGTTTTGCAATTTTTCTAATTGTTAATTGTGTTCGGGGACCTACCTGCGCCACCTATCTTCAGACAGCCGTGCAGACTGAAAAACTACATTCGCTGTATCGGTTAAAAAGCGCCCGGAAGGTCATGGATCGCTTGAAACCCCTACTTGAGAATGTTCAGGGCCGGTTAACCTCGGAAAGCCTGAGACAAGATATCTTAAATGGGCAGAAAACCCATCCGGATCTGATTGCTCCATCGCCGTCCAAACAGTCTGCCAAGCACTTGCGGTCTGAGAGCGGTATTGCCCATCTTTCATTATTTTCTTTGATGTTGTTTGACGGATTGTTGGTTATCTTAAATGCCAATATTCAAATGACCGCCATTACACTGGCGAGCACCTTTGCCAGTATGGGGATCGGTGTCTGTGTTGTTGTCGCCTTGGTTAAGCAACGGGACAGCAATATACCAAAAGTGCTTCGAAAACTAACCTGGACCGCATTAGGCTTTGTATGTGTTTCTTTTTTGATGGGTTATATTTTCACGTTTTTCCTTGCTTTTAACAACCCGGATATCATGGGAAACCAGTGGAAATTAATTGAACGGATTGCCGCGATGTCGTTTTTCGACAACCCTTTTGTAGCGAGCCTAAACATCATGGCCGTATGCGGTGCCCTTGGCCTGGGTATACCCGGTCTGATATGGGTTGATCGGCATCGCAAAGCATTAAAAGAATCCGCTGCCAAACCCAGAGTATCTTTGAGCACGCCCTCACCCCTCGGGAATCAATAATGCCGGAACTCCGTTTTCAACGGTGCCGAAATCATGAGCACCGCGAGGCCATTGCCCGTTGTCCGGAATGTGGTCGGTTTTTTTGCAGGGAGTGTATTATCGAGCACGAGGATCGGGTTCTGTGCACCGTTTGTCTGCATCGTCTGATTGACCGCAGCGCATCTCCACGCAAGCGAAGTCTCAGGGGACTTGTCAGGATCCTGCAATTGGTGCTCGGCGTATTCGTTTTGTGGATGTTTTTCTTTTATCTCGGGCAGGCGCTGCTTTCCATCCCAACTTCGTTTCATGAAGGCACGATATGGCAGACCAAATGGTGGGAAAATCCGTAACACGGACCAGAAAGCACCAGCGCAGAAGCACCATCCGGATATTGGAAGAAGCCGTTCATTTGTTGCGACTTGCACCGGGTCATCTGCTTGCATATTACTACATCGGCAGCTTGCCTTTTATTCTGGGCCTGCTTTATTTCTGGGGGGATATGAGTCGCAATGTCTTTGCGGCAGATTATTGTGCAATCGCCTCTTTGGGTATGGCACTGCTTTTTGTATGGATGAAATCCTGGCAGGCTGTTTTTGCGATTCGAATCAGAGCCACCATCGATAGCCAACCGGCGCGCAGCTTTCCTTCGCGGCGTATTTTGCCCCTGATTGCCAACCAAACCCTGTTACACGCCTCGGGGCTTTTGGTGCTACCCCTTGCCGCATTGATGATGATTCCTTTTGGTTGGTGTTTCGCCTTCTATCAAAACGCGACTGTGCTTGAACACAGGCAATCCCAGGATTTATTTACGCTGTATCAAAGATCGTGGCATCAGGCCAAATTGTGGCCCAAACAAAATCATATCCTTTTAATCGTTTTTTTCTTTTTTGGGCTTATCGTATTCTTCAACCTTGCGATCACGCTTTTTATGTTGCCCTATTTGCTTAGAACATTTTTTGGTTTTGAGTCTATATTTACCCTGAGCGGCATAAACAGCCTGAACACTACTTTTCTGGCCACGGCCATCGGGATAACCTATCTGTGCATGGATCCTATAGTAAAGACAGCCTACATGTTGCGTTGCTATTATGGAGAGGCCTTAAAGTCAGGGGCAGATATTAGAAATCAATTAAACAAGCTGGCACAGAAAGCTAAAACGATAGCCAGCCTGGCAGTATTGGCGCTGGTCATATCTCCGGCAGCAGTTATTGCCATTGAACAACCGGCGATCATTTCAGGCAGCCCCAGATCAACAGCCAATACTTTCGCGGTTGAAGATTTAGATCGTTCCATCGAACAGGTGTTAATTCAGCGGGAGTTCAGCTGGCGACTGCCGCGTCAACGGATGGCCAAAGATAATCAAAAAAAATCGGGGCCCATTGCTGCCACCTTTGAATGGGCCTGGCGGATGCTGGGCAAAGGCGTAAAGACCCTGTGGGGATGGGTGGAAAAATTATTCGAATGGTTGGCGGATCTTTTACCAAAAAGTGATCCCGGTAAAAAATCTTCAGAGACGGGCTGGCAGAATTCTATGCGTGTTTTGTTGATTGTGCTTCTTGTTCTGGCAGGGGTGGTGCTTATTTGCATATTTTGGCGCATTTGGCAACGGCGGCGGATCACACCCATACCGGTGGAGAGCAAGGCAGTTTCAATTGCGCCCGATTTAACAGACGACGGCCTCAAAGCCGATCAACTTCCGGCAAACCGTTGGCTCGTCATAGCAAAGGAATTATTGGAGAAAGGCTCTGTACGATTGGCGATGCGCGCGTTATATCTGGCCACCCTTGCCCATTTAGCCGAACATGACATGATTAACATTGCGGCATACAAGTCCAACCTGGATTATAAACGCGAGCTGCAACGTCGAGCTCATGGAAACCACGATCTGTTGACAGCCTTTTCAACTGTTGTGAATCTGCTTGAAAGGGTGTGGTACGGCATGCACAATATCTCACAACCGGAAGTCGATAAGTTTATGAGAACCCAGAAAAGGATAATGACGTTTGTCGAAGAATAGAAAATTTCTGTTCATCATACTTGCTATAATTTTGATCACTTTTTGTTACGGTGTGGTCCAACTGCTCCTGCTGCGCTTTAAAAAGGGAGATGTGTATGAACCCTATTCCTCATTGCGTTCTGATCCATTGGGGACCCGGGTTTTATTTGAAAGCCTGGCGCGGTTGGATGGTGTATCGGTTCGACGTAATTATCAGGCCCTGTCAAGTTTCCGCTCCGGGCGGGATACCACCTTTTTATACATAGGGGCCAAAGCAAGCGGTTGGGAGTTTGTTGATAAGGATTTCTTAAAACATTTTGAAAAAATTGCAACGGTGGGCGGACGATTGGTCCTTTCCTTTGTACCCGTAGTAAAGCAACCCGACGAAGATGTTCGTTCAAAATCGCGTTCTTTGGCAACTGAAGAGGAGTCGCAGCAGGATATCCGCCCAAACGACGATGAAGAAAAAACCGGGAGCAAGCAGCGCTCCAACGGCGGGGCTGACGATTCGAATAAAACATCTGAAAATAGTGCAGAGAGCGAAAAACGCGACCAGGACAAGGACAAATGCAAGTGCATCTCCCTGCGGGAGTTCTGGGGCCTAAGCTTTGACTATCATCAAAAGGCAGTCGCTAGGTTGGGGCAGGCGATCAGTGTCATTGAATCAGATGGTGATATGCGCCTTTCTCCGGTGACCTGGCATACCATTCTTTTTTTCGATAACCTGCAGCCACCGTGGAAATCGATTTACACGCTGGATGGCAGGCCGGTCATTATCGAAAGGTCAATGGGCCGAGGAAGCATCGTTTTTACGGCCGATTCTTTCTTTTTTAGCAATGAAGCCTTGCGTGTCGACCGAAATCCGGATCTACTGGCATGGCTTATCGGACCGAATTCAACAGTTGTGTTTGACGAATACCATTTCGGAATTGTGAAAACCAAAGGAATTGCCGTACTAATTCGTAATTATCGTCTACACTGGTTCTTTGTGGGAATCGCTTTTTTAGCGGTCTTGGTGGCTTGGAAAAATTCGACCCATTTTGTTCCACCCTCCAAGCAAACGATCAGTTCTAATCAGACGCCACCTGCCCCGGAAAGAGATTATACGCACGGCTTGATTAGCCTACTGCGCCGCAATATTGCAGTTAAGGACGTATTAAAGGTGTGCGTGGCTGAATGGAAAAAGGCTGTCGACCGAGGGGAGAAGGTTGCACCCGGCCAAATAACAAAGATAGAATCGGTAGTTGCTAGTCAGAATTCGCACTCCAAAAAAGAGACTGATCCTGTTGTCGGCTATCGAAAGATCTGTTCAATCCTGGCGGAAGGGAAAAAATTATGACCAACAATACCGAGATCCTCAAAAAAGTCCTGCAGCAGACCAAACGGGAAGTAGCCAAGGTCGTCATCGGACACGACCATGTAATCGATCAGGCTCTGATTGCTATTTTCAGTGGGCACCATGCTTTGATCGAAGGTGTACCAGGCGTGGCCAAAACGTTGCTGGTAAGGTCTTTGGCACATGTCCTGGGCTGTGATTTCGCACGGATTCAATTTACCCCCGATTTGATGCCCACGGACATCACCGGTACGAATGTATTTAATCTTCAAAAGAATGCGTTTTCTCTGCTCAAAGGCCCAATTTTCACAACGTTTTTATTGGCAGATGAAATTAACCGGGCACCCGCCAAAACTCAGTCGGCACTTTTACAGGCCATGCAGGAGCGGACCGTTACAATTGATCGAAAAACCTATGCCCTGTCGTCAAACTTTACCGTGTTTGCAACTCAAAATCCTATCGAGTACGAAGGCACCTATCCGCTGCCGGAAGCTCAAAAAGATCGGTTTATGCTAAAGATAGCCATGGATCATCCGGCGCGGGAGGAAGAAATGATGCTGGCCCAACGTATGCTCGGCAATAATTCGCCCGAGGAAACCCTTGCCAGCGGGGCGGTCAAACAAACAATCACCCCTGAAACTCTGGCCCGGTTGAGACAGACCCTGGTGGGTATAACCGTGAAAGAAGACCTGATTACCTATATTGTAGACATCGTGCGTAAAACCAGAACGCATCAGAGTGTTCTGGTGGGAGCGGGACCCCGGGCAACCCAGGCTTTACTTCTGGCTGCTCGAACCTATGCTGCCATAGACGAGCGGGATTTTGTGACCCCCGATGATATCAAATCGATGGCAATCCCTGTTTTTAATCATCGGCTGATTTTACGGCCTGAATATGAAATCGAAGGTTTAACCGTGCGGGAGGTTATTGAGAATATTCTCAAAGAGGTGGCGGTTCCAAGGTAATGAAACTTGTTCCCAAAGATAGACTTATTTTGTGGGCAGGGATTGTCTTATTGCCCTTTACGGCCTTATCGGCTTTTGTGCCGTCATCTTCCGGAATCATGATTGCTTTGGCAGTCGGATTGATGCTGGTGGCCGTGTTTGATGCTGTTAAAGTGGCCGATCGTCTTAAAGGTATCCGCACCGCTTTACCTGAGGTGGTGCGCTTGAGCAAGGGACGGGAAGCTGAATTTCGACTATTCATCCATAATGAAAAAATGCGCTCCGGTCGGCTGAGATTTGGGCTGCCGTTTCCGCAGGAAATCTTTTCACCCCAGCCGGATGTGTTTGTTGAACTGCCAGCCTCGGTTATTGATTCTTCAATCTTATGGCCTTGCCGGGCTTTGAAACAGGGACGATACATACTGGATAAGTGTTATTTGGAAGCCGGATCTTTTTTAGGACTCTGGGCCATCCGCACCGTATTGCCAATCCGATGTGAATTTCGTGTTTTCCCCAATTTACTCATGGAAAGAAACAACCTGACCGGACTTTTTCAAAACAAAGGTCTCGGTGTGCACGCCCAGCGACAGGTCGGCAAAGGTCGTGAATTCGAGCAGTTGCGGGAATATATGGCAGGCGACAGTTTTGAAGATATTCACTGGAAAGCCACGGCCAAGCGGGGCCAGCCCATTACCAAAGTCTATCAGATCGAACGGATCCAGGAAATCTATTTTTTTATCGATTCCTCGCGCTTGAGCGCCAGAAGTGCTGAATCCTCCAACGGTGGGAGGCAGTTCAATGATGAGGCGGCGCATGAGTTGTCAATGACAATATTGGAACGGTTTTCGATTGCCGCCTTGGTGATGGGGCTGGCCGCCGAACGTCAAGGCGATCTGTTCGGCCTTGCGGTGTTCGACAGGACAGTCCGCAATTTTATAAGGGCTAAAAACGGTCAGGCTCACTATGATTCTTGTCGCGATGTACTTTACACCCTACAACCACAAAGCGCTTCCCCTGACTTTACCGAAGTGTTTACCTTCATCGCAACTCACATCCGACGGCGGGCCTTGTTGGTCTTTTTAACAAGCCTCGATGACCCTGTACTTGCCGAGAATTTCGCCCAGCATATCGATATAATCAGTTGGCGACATCTTGTCATCGTCGGGATGGTCAAGCCTGTCCTGGCAAACCCAATTTTTTCGACGCCAGCTGTTGCTTGTCTCGATGATATTTATCAAAATTTAGGAGGACACATGCTGTGGCGGAATCTCAGGGAAATTGAAAAGATTCTGCAGCGCAATGGTGTCGGGTTTGCGCTGCTCGAAAACGAAAATTTATGCACCGGCCTGATCAGCAGATACCTTTCTATCAAACGCAGGCAAATATTATGATTCTAGATCTTAAAAAGTTTATTGCTGAAGAAAAAGCCTATTGGACCGAACTGGAGACCGCTCTTGAGGATCTTGAAACCAAGCCGGGTCACCGTTTAAAACTCAATGAGCTGAAAAGATTTCATTACGCATATCAGCGAACCTCGGCAGATTTGGCCAAGCTCCGGACCTATTCCTCGGAACCCAATATTCGTCGATATCTAGAATCACTCGTTGCCCGGGCCTATGGCGAAATTCATGAAACCCGCCAGAAACCCCACCGCCTGACTCCTTTTCACTGGTTTTTTACTGTATTTCCAAGGACTTTCAGACAGCACCTCCGTGCATTCTTGATTTCATTGGCGGCCATGCTTCTGGGTTGCATATTTGGCGGATTTGCCCTGGGCATCGATCCGGCGGCCAAGGAGGTCATCATGCCCTTTACTCACTTAAAAGGGGATCCATCCGAACGGGTTGCCAAGGAAGAGGGGGCAGACGATGATCGACTCAAAGGCGCAAAAACATATTTTTCATCCTATCTCATGACCCATAACACCAAGGTTTCAATATTTACGCTGGCGTTGGGTGTGACCTATGGGATCGGTACTTTGATTATGCTGTTTTACAACGGCGTAATTCTTGGCGCCGTTGCGTTTGACTATATCACAGCGGGAGAAACACTATTTCTTTTCGGTTGGCTTCTGCCTCACGGCGCCATTGAAATACCGGCAATTCTGTTTGCCGGTCAGGCAGGCTTGATACTGGCGGGTGCGCTTATCGGTTGGGGAAGGCCTGTTTCATTGAGAATGCGACTGAGGAAAATATCCGCTGACCTGGTGACATTGATATTTGGTGTTGCGATATTACTGATTTGGGCCGGCATTATCGAAGCCTTTTTCTCACAGTATCACGAACCCGTTATACCGTATGCCGCTAAAATCGGTTTTGGGATGATTGAACTGATAGTTTTAACACTCTTTCTCGCCAAGTCGGGTAAAGAACGATCGATCTAACCCTAAATCATTCGTTCGCCATTATGAATTCAGCAAAAACTGCCACCTTGAAGATTCAAACGCCTGAAGGAATCTTTTTCTCCTTTCAGCTAGCCGGACCGATCCCCAGATTTATGGGGTGGACGATCGATGCCGCCAGCATCTCTGTCATTGCTTCAATTATTAACGGCCTACTGGGTTTTATGGGTATCGTTAGCCGCGATTTAGCCTCGGCAGCAACTGTTTTGGCCTATTTTTTGGTTTCAATAGGCTATGGCATTGTTACCGAATGGTATTGGCAAGGTCAAACTATTGGGAAGCGACTGCTGCGCTTAAGGGTCATGGATGTTCAAGGCTTGCGGCTTCGCTTTAGCCAAGTCGTGATTCGAAACCTGCTTCGCTTTGTTGATAGTTTACCCGCATTCTACATGGTGGGAGGGTTGACATGCTTGATCAGCGGTCGCGCTCAGCGGCTCGGGGATTTTGCGGCCAACACCATCGTGGTTTGGAATCCGAAAATATCTGAGCCCGATCTTAGCCAGCTCCTGGAAGGAAAATATAACTCATTGCATGATTATCCGCATCTGGAGGCGCGTTTACGTCAGCATGTTTCACCCCAGCAAGCAGGAATCGCGTTGCAGGCTGTTTTGCGGCGCGATGAGTTGGAGCCCCAGTCCCGCATTGAGCTATTCCGGGACGTTGCGCTGCATTTCAAACGTATCGTCTCATTCCCGTCGGAGGCCACAGACGGTATATCCGATGAACAATACGTGCGCAATGTGGTCGATGTGCTTTTCTGCACCAAAAAATAAGGAAATACGATCACCGCATTCTTATGATTTAGACCAAAACCCTGAATCCCATCACTCCCTTAGCATCGCCTCTCACTCGGGCAGTCTTAATTATGTTTTTTTATCGGAGCGTTGTTTTAAAACTACTATTTTGCTAAAAGATGGTAGAATCATCCTTTCGGTTTGACAAGCTGCCGGGTGTTCATATAAATTACCACATGGCGGAATGTATTAGAAGCCCTTGCTTTAAGTCGCTTAGAGTGGCGCATGAAATATTTGCATTATGAAACCTATCGTTGCTATCATCGGCCGACCCAATGTCGGTAAATCCACCTTTTTCAACCGTGTCACCCAAACAAAGGACGCACTCGTCGATGATTTTCCGGGTGTGACAAGGGATCGACACTACGGTGATGCCGAGTGGAATGAGGTCCCGTTCACATTGGTTGATACCGGTGGCTTTATGGTCGGAGAAGATTTAGCCGCCGAGATTCGCTTACAGGTCCGACAGGCTATCGAAGATGCGGATGCCATTATTTTTTTGATGGACGGCAAGGAAGGAATTTCACCATTAGACCAGGATATCGCAGCAATTCTTCGTCCGGTTTCCAAACCGGTTTACTATGTGGTCAATAAAATAGACGGTCGTGAGCAGGAAGATTATCTTTACGATTATTACAGCCTGGGTATCGAAAAATTATATGCTTTATCTGCAGAACACCGCTACGGTGTGTCTGATTTTCTAGATGATTTGGTAGCAGTCATATCTAAATTAGCTACCGATAAATCTTTGGAAGCGAAGGTAGATACGATTGATCTGGCAGTGGTTGGTCGGCCAAATGTCGGTAAATCTTCTCTGGTTAACCGAATTTTAGGAGAACAGCGTCTGCTGGTGAGCGCTGTTCCGGGTACAACCCGGGATGCTATTGACACTTTGTGTCGGGTTAATGGCAAACAGTATCTTCTGATTGATACCGCCGGTATTCGGCGTAAAGGCAAAGTATCCGACAAGCTCGAAAAATTTTCCATTATTAAAGCCTTGCGAAGTTTGGACCGCTGTGATGTCGCTCTTATTGTTATGGACGCCAATGAAGGGATTACCGATCAGGACATAAGTATTGCAGGTTATGCTTATGAACGGGGTTGCGGGTGTGTTTTCTTGCTGAACAAATGGGATCTGCTGAAAAAGGATAACAAGACGATATACAAATATGTTGATGAGATCAGAACGGCGGCCAAGTTTTTAAACTTTGCGCCGGTGCTGACAATTTCAGCGCTAACCGGCCAACGAGTCACAAAAATTTTTACGCTGGTTGATGAAATATTCGATCAATATAAAATCCGAATCGCCACCGGACGACTGAATAAGATAATCGAGCAAGCCATACTTCGCAATACCCCCTCGCTTTACCGGGGGAAGAGAATCAAGTTTTACTATGCCACCCAAATATCGAAAAAACCCCCGACGATCGTTTGTTTTGTTAATTATCCTGAAGCAATTCATTTCTCATATAAAAGATACTTGATTAACCAGATACGGGAAAAGGGCGGTCTGGATAAAACACCGATTCGCATCTTTTTCCGGAAGCGCGAAGGCGGAAAGCGCAGAGTCCGCGCGGTTAAACGTGGTTAAGAGTTTTTCAGGTTTTTTACCTGTATCAAACAGGATCGAAAATTAATTCTCTCTCTTATTTTAAGGGAAAACAGTGGACTTATTTGACCAACAGGCCCGAAAATTTGCCGATGCATCCAAGCCGCTGGCCGAAAGAATGCGTCCCAGAAGTCTTACTGAGTTTATCGGACAAACCCACATGGTCGGTGAAGGCACCTTAATCCGGCGAGCCATCGAACGGGATCGACTTTTTTCAATGATTCTCTGGGGTCCACCCGGTTGCGGGAAAACAACCCTGGCACGGATTGTTGCAAGCGAAACCCGCTCATATTTCACCCATTTTTCGGCCGTATTGTCCGGTGTCAAGGAAATCAGAGCCGTTATTGAGGACGCCAAAAACCAGCAGAAGTTTCATAAAAAAAGAACCATATTATTTGTGGATGAAATCCATCGATTCAACAAAGCCCAGCAAGATGCTTTTTTGCATCATGTTGAAAGCGGACTGATCACTTTGATCGGAGCCACTACTGAAAATCCTTCCTTTGAGGTAATTGCACCGCTTTTGTCCCGATGCCGCGTGATCACACTCAGGATGCTGACGAATGATGATATCGGTCGTATTCTGAATCAGGCCTTGAAGGACACGGAAAGGGGACTTGGAAATATGAATCTTTTTTTGAACGCCGACGCGATGTCACACCTTATTCATATCGCCGACGGGGATGCTCGGGTGGCCTTAAACGGACTAGAGGTGACCGCATCATTGATTATATCTGAAACTGGCAAATCGGAGCGGCCGGAAGAAAGACCTATTATGTTGAAGGATGTTGAGAAAGCGCTCCACAAAAAAGGACTCCTTTACGACAAATCGGGTGAAGAACACTACAACCTCATATCGGCTCTTCACAAAAGTCTGCGTGGCAGCGACCCAGATGCCGCTCTTTATTGGCTGGCACGCATGTTGGCGGCTGGTGAAGACCCTTTGTACATTGCCCGTCGAATGGTCAGATTTGCATCCGAAGACGTCGGCAACGCCGATCCCCAAGCACTTGGCGTAGCCCTAAACGCCATGAGGGCATTTAACTTTCTCGGCCATCCTGAGGGCGAACTGGCCCTTGCGCAGGCTGCGCTTTATCTCGCCACAGCACCGAAAAGCAACAGTACTTACAGGGCATACGGTAAAGTCGAAGAAATTATAAAGCAGTCCGGAACCTTGCCGGTGCCCGATCACCTCCGGAATGCCCCCACAAGGTTGATGAAAGACCTGGGGTACGGAAAGGATTACCGGTACGCTCACGATTATGAAGGTGCCTTTACCCCTCAAGAATACCTGCCGGTTAAATTGAAGGGTCAGTTGTATTATTATCCTACCGATCGGGGCTTTGAAAAAGAAATCAAAAAGCGGCTCGAGCAATGGCGCAATCTGAAGAATCAAAAGGCGGCTGAAAAAAAAGGGCACAAAACCGCCAGATAAAACATGTGTTTCATAAACCGGTGGTCAGGATAGGCAAAAAACGCTGTTAGTTTTTGGGAAAGTGATAGGTGTAATCAGCAGGCAGCAATCTGAAACTGAATTTACGGGTTTCTTGTTTCGTGGCACCGTTTTCCCGCGGGATGAACGTGCGTTCCACAAAAATGACCCTGCCGTTTCTTTTCATAAGGAGTGCGGTTGAAGACCGGGTGCCGTACATACTGCTTGAGATGAACAATGGGGATAGGATTCGTTCCCACTCGATATCGACACCGGTTTGGGGCAGGCTTTCGTCAGGTGCTACAGAATTGTCTTCAAGAATTTTAAGAAGATCCTCATGACGCATCACTTTTGACACTTCCAATAAATTTTGAAGGTCCGCCTTTCCTTTCTTTACCTTTGGCCAGGGTGTATTGAGCAAGTGATTACTAATGCCAAAAATACCGGGTGTTAACTTTTGGATACCATTTGCTTTGTTGGAATAATACCACAGGCCCGAACGGTCTCCAACCAGGAGGTTGAATCCATCGTAATGATGGCCCACCGATGCTATTCCGTTTAAATAAGTTTCAGCAGTATCCGAACCACTGAGAAACTCACTGACCAGGAGACCGCGTGAAGGTGCGCCCGGGATATTTATTGCAGTATCACGATAATTGGTAACCGCGGCAAAGCGACCGGTTCGGGTAATTCCCATCCAGGTGCCATTGCTTTTCATATCGCGGCCGGCAATTATATCGGGTCTATCTTCCCAGAACGATAGGGGTCGGGTAGGGCGGTCATAAAATTCATCCCTGTTGGCCGCAAAGATGAGTTGATAAACAGGATGCTGTTCATAAGACATAAGGATCAGGCACATAATTTCCTCTGCATTGACCTTCGGGTGAAGATTGTGATATTGACAACTTTTTCGAAATTGCATTTGCAGTAAATAATAATCAACAAAAACTCAGAAATCAACCTAAGGAGGCTCAAATCATGAATGAAGTGGTCATCGTCAGCGGATCAAGAACAGCGATTGGTAATTTCGGTGGCGGCTTAAAGGACGTTCCAGTGGTTGAACTAGGCACGGTTGTCATCAGGGACGTACTCAAAAGGGTTGGATTAAGACCGGTTCCCAGCCAGGAAATGGCGGTACGTGCTCCCGACAAATTAAAAGCCAGCGGCATGGTTGATCTTGAAAAGAGATCCTATGATTACGATGATGCACTTGTTCCCATTACAATTGATGAAGTAATTATGGGCCACGTACTTCAGGCGGCTCAGGGCCAGAACACAGCCAGACAGGCCATGATTGGAGCCGGCGTATCAAAAGAAACACCCGCCTTTACTGTAAACAAGGTTTGTGGTTCCGGGCTCAAGGCCATCGCCTTAGGGGCATCTGCGATCATGACGGGACAGGCAGAAGTTGTTATTGCCGGCGGCCATGAAAATATGAGCTTAGTTCCGATGGCATTACCCAAAGCCCGGTGGGGTTATAGAATGGAACTCGACGGCACCGGAGATATCTACGATTTAATGGTATTCGACGGTTTATGGGAGATTTTTTACGGTTATCACATGGGCATAACAGCTGAAAGTATTGCCGCCATGTATGATATCAGCAGACAGGAACAGGATGAACTGGGAGTTTTAAGCCACACCCGAGCCCGAAAGGCAATAGAGGAGGGGATTTTCAAACAGGAAATTGTACCGGTTGTCGTAAAAACGCGCAAGGGAGAAATCGTCTTTGATGTTGATGAACGTCCCATGGATACCGATCGCGAAAAAATGTCCAGGCTAAGACCGGCCTTTAAAAAGGACGGTACTGTTACGGCAGGAAATGCGTCGGGGATTAATGATGCTGCGGCGGTTGTACTGCTCGTGAGCGCCAAAAAAGCCCAAGAATTGGGTCTTGAACCGATAATAAAAATTAAATCGTTTGCTGCCGGCGGCGTTGATCCGGCTTACATGGGATTGGGACCTGTACCAGCAGTCCGCGGTGCTTTAAAGCAAGCCGGAATGGACCTGAAGGATATCGACATGATCGAGTTGAATGAAGCATTTGCGGCACAAGCCATTGGTTGCATGCGAGAATTGGGAGTCGAAAATGATCGGCCCAATGAACTCGGCAGTGGCATTTCACTCGGGCATCCCATTGGATGTACGGGTGCCCGTCAAATGGTAACCGGCATGAATCAAATGAAACGTAAAGACTATCATACCGGTCTCATCACCATGTGTATCGGCGGCGGCATGGGAATGGCCATGATTGTTGAACGCTAGTCCTTGAAGATCGCCCGCAAAATACTTTCAATCGCATGGGTGTGATGTTTGGCGATTTTTATTGGAAACTTGCAACAACTGTCTAAATCCGGCTGATAGAGACATTTTTTTCTTTACTTGATTGCCTGTTATTGCTATTGGTTATCTAGCCTTTTCGGCGATTGGGCGATGATCAGGAAAACGCGAACAGGAGATTGGCAAAGATGACGATCAGCAGAAAATTAGGTGTCCTTGTTTTTTGTGCTGTGCCGGGCATAGTCGGCGGCGGCATTGTTTATGCAATTTTTCATAATCTTATGTCGGTTTTTATCTATGAACTCATTCTCGTATTTTTTGCTGGGGCATTCGTCAGCAGGTAATCGGCCGGTCCATCAACCTTACACGCTACCTTTACTGACCCCTCACTACAAACCTCCGATTGTTTATTTAGACTTCGAGGTATTGTGAGATTTTTTGGAATAAGATTTTTCCCGTCGATGCGTTCGCAGAAATCGGTCTCCCGGTATTTTTTAACTCCTTACCCTGATAGGAAAATTCGGTATGCTAGGTCCAAATAATTTTCCAGCGGTCAGCCTCGAAGGTGAGATGAAAAAATCTTACCTCGATTACGCCATGAGCGTAATTATTGGAAGAGCCCTGCCGGATGTGCGTGACGGCATGAAGCCGGTTCACCGCCGGGTGCTGTACGCCATGCGGGAACTAAAAAACGACTGGAACAAGCCCTATAAAAAATCGGCCCGCATTGTCGGTGATGTCATCGGTAAATATCACCCCCACGGTGACACTGCTGTTTATGACACAATCGTCCGCATGGCACAGGATTTTTCACTCAGATATCCCTTAATAGACGGCCAGGGTAACTTTGGATCCATTGATGGCGACCCTCCCGCTGCAATGCGGTATACAGAGGTCAGAATGATGCGCCTGGCCCATGAGATGCTGGAAGATTTGGATAAAGAAACCGTTGATTTTCTGCCGAACTATGACGAGTCTTTAACGGAACCCTCGGTGCTGCCAACAAAAATTCCTTCGCTATTGATTAATGGGTCCTCCGGTATCGCTGTCGGCATGGCAACCAATATTCCGCCCCACAATATTTATGAAGTAATTGAGGCCATTAAAGCACTAATAGATAATCCGGAGCTTTCCTGGCAAGATCTTATCAAAGTAATACCCGGGCCTGATTTCCCCACCGGCGCTATAATTTATGGCGCAGGGGGGATACGCAAAGCCTATAAGACCGGACGCGGGATTATCAGAATGCGGGCACGGATTACCGTTGAGAGGGACAGGCGGACAGGATATGAATCGATTATTGTTACCGAACTCCCCTATCAAGTAAACAAAGCCACGCTTATCGAAAAAATTGCCGAGTTGGTCAGAAACAAACAAATTGAAGGGATAAGATACGTTAGAGATGAGTCCGACCGAGAAGGGTTGCGGATTGCGCTCGGTCTTAAGAAAGATCAGATTGCGGGTGTAGTTATCAATCAACTCTATAAGCATACCCGCATGGAAAGCAGCTATGGCTTGATCTTTTTAGCCGTAGCAGACAATCGGCCCGAGCTGTTAACCCTAAAAGAAATGCTTCAGCATTTTATACTGCACCGTAAGGAGATCATTTTAAGGCGAACGCAATACGATCTTAATAAAGCCGAAGCGCGGGCCCACATCCTTGAGGGCTTAAAAGTTGCCCTTGATAATCTTGATGATGTCGTCAGTTTAATCCGTAATTCAAAATCCCCCGCGGAAGCCAAAACGCGCCTTATAGATAAATTCGATCTATCTGACGCCCAGGCACAAGCGATTTTAGACATGCGCTTGCAAAGACTTACCGGCCTGGAGCGTGAAAAGATCCTGGAAGAGTATGAAAATGTTCTTAAAAATATTGCCCGATTTAAGAAAATATTGGCCAGCGAGAGGCTGGTGCTTGATCTTATAACGGATGAACTTAAAGAACTTCAAAAGGAATTTGGAGATGAGCGCCGTACCGAGATTATTGAAGAAACAAAAGAAATAAACATCGAAGACATGATTGTAGAGGAGGATATGGTAGTTACCATATCGAACCGGGGGTATATTAAGCGCAATCCGATAACGCTATACCGTAATCAACGCAGAGGCGGCAAGGGCAAAACAGCAATGGGGGTGAAAGAAGAGGATTTTGTTGAGCATCTCTTTATAGCTTCCACTCATCATACCTTTCTCTTTTTTACCAATCGTGGGAAGCTTTACTGGTGCAAGGTCTATGATATTCCACAGGCAGGTCGTATGAGCCGCGGCAAGGCAATCGTCAATTTGCTGAATTTCGAGAAAGACGAAAAACTGACGACCGTACTGGCGGTGCCCGCATTTGAACCCGGGTATCACATTCTAATGGCCACCAAGAGTGGATTGATTAAAAAGACGGATCTCATGGCCTTCAGCCGTCCGAGAACGGGCGGTATTATTGCATTAAGCCTGATTCCTGGTGATGAGTTAATTGCCGCCAGATTAACCGATGGTACCTATAACGTGTTTTTAGGCTCTGCGATGGGCAAATCCATTCGCTTCCACGAATCTGATATTCGACCTTCAGGACGCACCTCAAGGGGCGTGAAAGGAATGACGCTGGCTGATGGTGATCGAATTGTGGCGATGCAGGTTTTAAGTCATGGTCAGACACTTTTCACAGTTACCGAAAACGGATATGGTAAAAGGACTTCCATTGACGAATATCCGTTTCAAAAACGTGGTGGTAAGGGCGTCATTACTATTAAAACCAGCCATCGCAATGGGCAGGTTGTTTCAATTATACTGGTGGAAGAGGATGATGATCTTGTACTTATGACAGACATGGGCAAGCTGTTACGCATGCCCGTGAATAGTATTGCTGTCATCGGCCGCAACACCCAAGGTGTCAAGTTAATTGAGGTATCACACGACGAGAGAGTTGCAGGCGTTGCCAGACTGGTGGAAAAATAGGGTCCGGCACGAAATGTATGAATCCGGGAATTAAGATTTACTCGCTTTCGGTTGTTTGACGGGAAGTAAAAATGCCCTTCAAAACTAACACGCTTAACCATGACCGGAATTTTCAGGGAGACGCTTCCTGATATTCCCGATGACTATTTGGCCGTTTTTCCGGTCCCAGTTTTGCCAGGGAAGTTGTGAAAAAAAATTCTACTGTTGTGACACTGAGTCCAAAAGCCTCAAAATGGTTTGGGGCTAGGGTTAAATTCAAGGACTGCTCTAATCACCAGAAACCAAACAGAGATCCGACGACTGGGCCAGGCCCTTGGTGCGAATCCGCGCACGTTTACCGGCAGGGGTTGGATGAGCTCTAAGTCTGGTTGATCCAAAATATTTTTTTGACTCAGCAACTATAATCGTATTCAGTAACCCGACACATCACCCAATAATATTGTAGCGAATTCATATATGGACTCCAAAATTTCGCATAAAGCCGCAGGGCATAGGCAACGGTTACGAGAAAAATTTTTAAAATCGAGTCTGGCCGGTTTTCATGATTATGAAGTGATAGAATTGCTTCTAACCCTTGCCACCCCTCGCAAGGATTGCAAGGATGCCGCCAAGGCTGCCTTGAAAAAATTCAAATCACTTCAGGGTGTCTTTGAAGCCTCACCCCAGGAACTCTGTGAGGTCGACGGAATTGGACCTAAAAATTCTTTGGGCATAAAACTCATCAAAGCGGTTTCGGAACGGTATTTAGCCAGCAAACTCGAAAAGAAAAATGCGCTCAACAACTCAAAAGAGTTGTTTGATTATCTCTATCATAGCATAAGAGATAAGCGTCGCGAATGTTTTCAGGTTGTATTTTTGGACGCTAAAAACAGGGTTATTGGCACCCATACGCTTTTTGAAGGAACACTCACTGCCAGTGCCATCTATCCCAGAGAAGTTGTGCTTGCTGCTCTTAATCATAATGCCGCGGCAATCATATTTGCGCACAACCATCCTTCCGGTGACCCCATGCCGTCGGTGGATGATGTGGCAATAACGCGTCAGCTCGTATTAGCAAACCGTGTAATGGGGATCACCGTTCACGAACATTTGGTCATTGGAAACAATCGATATTTCAGTTTTGCGGATCAGGGATACATTGCCCGGATGAACCGGGAGTTCGACAAAATCATCCGAACGCAATGATGACCATTGCAAAACGGATAAGATATGAAAGAGAAAAAGGAATATCCGTACTGTTTTGGCAAGTTAGAAAAGGTTTTTCCGATGGAGAAAAACGGTTTGAGAAACACACCGGAATCTTGCCTTGTGTGTTATTGTAAAACTGAATGCCTGAAATCCGCTTTAGAAAGCTCCGGCGGCCTAAAAGTCAAAGAGGAAAAGGTGGACCGGGCCTATGCCTCCGGAATGATAGGTTTTTTAGAAAGGTGGTCCCAAAAAAAGGTGCTTAACCGCAAGTTGAATCACATTAAAAGGAAAGATGCTGAATAGCATAAAATTGCCCCGGCCCCTCATATATCTACGATCCATAATCAATATGCCACTCAAGCTGTATTCCCGAAGATTTAAAGTTCTGGTCCTCATAATTATTTGCGCGGTTATATTTGTGGGCTTCTGGTACTGGGAACCGATATGGGAAACAATCAAGCCGCAGTATAAATTTTTAACAGACCGAGAGCAGATAAAAACTTATATTTCCTCTTTTGGCGGATTGGCCCCCCTAGTTTTTGTTGCCATTCAAATACTTCAGGTAATATTTGCTCCTTTCCCCGGCGAAGCGACAGGCTTTGTGGGGGGCTATCTCTTTGGAACCATAAAAGGGTTTATCTACTCAAGCCTCGGGTTGACAGTCGGATCCGTGATCAATTTTTTAATCGGCCGACTTTTAGGTAGACGCTATATTCGGAAACTCATTCCGCCAAGTTACCTGGTGAGATTTGATAATTTCTTAAAACACCAGGGGATAATAGTTCTATTTATTCTGTTTGTTCTTCCGGGTTTTCCGAAGGATTATCTGTGTCTCTTTCTGGGATTGAGTACACTGCCCCTCGAAGTTTTTGTTATCCTTGCCACTGTCGGCCGCATGCCGGGAACCTTTATGTTGAGCCTGCAGGGCGCAAGTCTTTTTGAACAAAACTATGTCTTCTTTGCCCTGCTATCGGGTTTTTGCCTGCTGATCAGTATTATCGGCTATCGTTACCGCGAAGATCTTTATAGATGGATTGAGAAGTTGAATCACCGGAAATGATCAGAAGGCCTTGATTTTAGGATAAAAAATACCTTGTAATAGATTTGATCCGTGTTATAATGTTGATCATTATTACTTATACAGGGAGGGGATTAAAGCTATAGACGGCATATAAGAAAATCGATCAGCATGGGAGAAAAAAATTGGCATTCTGGTGTGTCAGAGAAGAACTTAGCAAGGCAGACAGATTAAGGCGCTCCTATTATGAGCTACTCAGAGATGAACTTGATCAATTCCTGATCCAATATGCTCTCGTTGACTCTTATCACAACTTTAGGAATCGTAAAATTCCTTTTCCTTTTGTTGAAAAGCGAGAATTAAAACCCCGGGCCCGTATTCCGGATGTGGAGTATGACAGCCAGAATGTGTTTTTAGTGATTTTTGTTGAGGATAGCATCCCACCCGAGCACAAGAAGTATATCCGGTTTTTCGATGTCAACCGAACGACCAAGACAAATCTGCTTCAGTCCAAAACCCTGCCCCTATCCGGTAAATTTGACAGGGATACGAAATATCTTGAATCCGCACACTTTTTTAATTTTTTGCGAATTCTACTACCGGTCGACTATGCACTCCTGATACAACGGGATCCGGGAACCTATGCCAAAAACCGATACCAACTTTCCCATTTCCACGTCAGAATCGACTGGCCAATTGCAGATGCAGCCGAAGATTTGGCCCGGAATCTGAGATATATATCAAAAGATATTTATGAAAAAGGGGATAAATACGCTGAAGATATTCAGAAAAAGTTCTTTGAATATTATGGGCTTCCGTTAATGGTCGGCGGACGGCGGACGGCTGCAATTGTGGCCGCCCAATATCTGAAATGTATCCCCTGTATTTCCACGGTGTATGCCGGGAGCAGTGAGTCAAGAGCCTTGATACGGATTTCCGAGAGAGGTGCCTCAAAGGCCATTCTGAGACAGTTTACTGACGCTGAACTGGATCAGATTGCGCTCGAAAATAATATCCTGCCTCGGACCTTTAAGAAAAATTATGTGGTTGCCCGAAAGGGCAAGAATGGTATTTGCATTTTTCAAGCCACCTATGCCTATACCAGCCACTCAAGACCACCGGAAGACGGTAAATTGAGGGATATTAAACCGGATCTATCTTGGTTGACCGTCGGTGGGCAGCATATTTTACCAAAGCCCAATGCGTGGAAGTATCCCCCCATACCTTTGAATTTGATCTACACTTAACACCAACTATAATGATTTAA
>CP070652.1:3366353-3370053 GCA_020354645.1 Deltaproteobacteria bacterium | reverse complement strand
TGTCCCGCCGGAGTCTGATCAGACGAAGGCGGATAAAAAGGCGCAAACGCCTCGGCTGAGCTGGTCGCAGGCCGGTGAAAACGAGGTATTGAAACTGCTTCTAGGCCACAAACAAATTGTAAGTTTTTCTCCCTTTCTCGGAAGGGATATCAAAAGGAGGTGATAAAAAAATGGGGAAATCCACGTTTATCTATAAACATTAAAAAGGAGGAGGAGAAAATGAAGTCAAGATCATCTTATAAGCTATTGATATTCGCGGCCATGATCTCCTTGATTTTTGGCGGGTTTTCTGTGGGGCAGGCCGTAGAAAAAATTACATTCAAGTTTGGCCATGTTTTGCAGACTGATCATCCCTATCACAAGATGGCGCTCAAGTTTAAAGAAGAATTGGAGAAGCGCAACAAAAATTGTGTCGTTAATATTTTTCCGGCCAAACAGCTGGGCAATGAACGGGATCTGGTTGAAGGTCTCCAATTGGGAACGGTGGATATCTCGACAATTACATCCGCGCTTACCGCAGGCTTTGTGCCGGGATTTAAAGTCTTTAGCCTGCCATTTTTATTTGAGGACGCTGACCATCTTTTCCGGGTGATGGACAGTGACATCGGCAAACAGCTCGTCAAAGACATGGATAAAGCCGGCTTGATTAAACTCGGTTTTGTTTATGGTGGATCAAGGGATCTTTATGCCAGAGGCCCCATCCGGAATCTAGCGGAGCTCAAGGGCAAAAAAATACGTACCATGGAAAACAAAATCCTGGTTAAGACCTGGAACGCCCTCGGCGCGATTGCCACGCCGATTCCATGGGGAGATGTGTATTTGAGCTTAAAGCAGGGCGTAGTAGACGGGGGGGAAGGAACCGGTGCCAGTTATCGATCGATGAAATTTTTCGACAGCTCTCCCCATTACACGCGCATCAATTATGTTTTCTCATGGCATAATTTCATGATGTCCAAAAACAAGTGGAATAAACTTCCGGCAGATGTAAAAAAGGATGTCATGGCAGCTTCAGAGATCGCGCAGGCTTATGAAAGAAAGCTTTTTGTGGACGAGGAAAAAAGCCTTTTTAAAGATCTTGAGCAAAACTATGGTGTCAAAATCTATCAACCCAAAGATTTGAAACAGTGGCGCGAAAATATAAAAAGTGTTTATGATGAAAATGCCGCCAGTGTTGGCGGAATGGATTACATCAGAAAAATTCAGGGGATGTAACCGTTTTTCCAATCTTCTCTCGGGCTGGGGGGATCGAAAAATTCCCTGTGGTTTCGATCCCCATACCCGTAACCGCAAGGGGTGACCGAGACATGCAAAAACTCGAAGAAAGAATTCGAAAAGTGTTGTTGATTCTGTTGTGGTTCCTGGCCGGAGCTTTCCTGCTGACGATGACTTTCTGCGTTTTTTTACAGGTTCTGACCCGTTATGTTTTTCATTTCGCTTACAGCTGGCCGGAAGAGCTGGCCAGGTTCTGCTTTATTTGGACCTCGTTGTTGGGCGCCGGTCTTGCACTGGAACAAAAAAAACTCCACGACATTGACTTTGTATTCAATCGCTTCCCGGAAGCATTTAAACCGCTTGTCGCTATTGTTGCCCATCTTCTGGTCTGCGTTATATTAACTGTGCTGCTTGTTTTCGGTACCAAGCTAGCGGCCCTGGTCCACATGCAGATTTCCCCGGCCATGGAAATACGGATGAGCTACGTTTACAGCGCCATTCCCTTTACAGCGGGGTTGATGTTGATTTCCTACATCTTTGAAACCATTGCCCGGGTAAAAGAACTTTCTTCCTTCCACAAAAAGAGGGCCGGCTCATGACACTGCTGCTTTTTGGATCTTTTCTCTTTTTTATCATCATCAGAATCCCGGTGGTTTTTGCCCTCGCACTCAGCTCTCTGACGGTGTTGCTGTGGCAGGGAGATATCACCCTGATGCTTCTTGCGCAGAGAACCGCAACCGGACTCGACTCTTTCCCGCTGCTGGCGGTTCCCCTGTTTATTTTAATGGGTGAAATTTTAAACCGCGGCGGGTGCGGTGAAAAACTGGTGCAGTTTTCTGAAAGGCTGGTGGGCGGGATAACCGGCGGCCTGGCTCATGCAAACATCGTTGCCAGTATGTTTTTTGGCGGCATTTCAGGCGTCGCCACTGCCGACACGGCGGCAATCGGATCCGTCCTGATTCCGACAATGGTTAAATCCGGCTACGATGTTAAATTTTCAACCGTGGTCACGGTCACATCCTCCATCATCGGCATTATCGTTCCACCCAGCATCGACATGATTCTTTATGGATGGATATCCGGCACATCCATCGTGGAGTTGTTTGCCGGCGGCATCATCCCGGGCATACTGGTGGGGCTGTCACTGATGGCGCTGTCGCACTGGATTTCCCTGAAACGCGGTTACAGAAGCCAGGAAAAATTTTCCCTGAGCAAGCTTGGCAAAAGTTTTATCGTGGCTTTGCCGGCTTTGGTGATGCCGATACTGATTGTCGGGGGAATGTTTACCGGCGTTTTTACCGCAACAGAAGGCGCATCCGTCGCGGTGGTATATGGTATCCTGATTGCCATTCTTTTTTACAAAGGATTAAAGATTAAAGAAATCCCCGCACTGTTGCAAAAGGTTTGCATGACCATCGGCAGCATCATGCTGCTGATTGCCTTTTGTAAGACCTTTGGCTGGATTCTTACGGCCGAACGCATCCCTCATGCTATTTCTGATTTCTTTTTGAGCAACCTGCCTTACCAATCATTGTTTCTGTTTAACGTGATCCTGGTGTGTCTGGTGATTGGAACTTTTCTCACGCCCGCAGCGGCAACCATCATTTTGACACCCATCCTTGCGCCGGTGGCCAAAACTTTCGGTATCGACCCGGTCCATTTCGGTCTGGTGCTGGTGTGCGCGGTGGCCATCGGACATGTCACGCCGCCGGTTGCCCTGACCCTTTACATCGGTGCGGGCATCAGCGGGGTTTCCGTATCTCAGCTTTTGAGACCTCTGGTGCCTTTCTGGACAATTTTGTTCATCTTAACCCTGGCGGTTGCTTATATACCTCCTCTGACACTGACGCTGCCTGCGATGTTCCGGTGAATAACTTTTTAGCCGTGTTGCATCGGTCATATTTTGGGTTAGTTGGGCGTGCTGCATTAGAAACCTGCTCTTTTCTCCACCACGGACAGTGTCTCGTCGATGATATCCACCATTTCGTCAATTTGGCTCTTGGTTATGATAAAAGGAGGTCCGAAAATAATCATATCTCCAGCCTGACCACGGTCACATCCGAAAGAGGACTCGATGTGCACACGGCGCCGCAACGCCTCATCTTGGATTTGTTGAGAAAAATGGATTTGAGGATCTAAAGGCGCTTTGGTTTCCTTGTCTTTGACAAATTCCACCCCCCGCTGAAGGCCTTTGCCGCGGATGTCACCCACTGTTGGATGGGAGCGCAGGGTTTCCAGTTTATCAACCAGATAGTCGCCCAATTCGGCGCAGCGCTCAACCAGCCGGTGTTCCTTCAGATAGTCGATTACCCGACAAACAACCGACGCGGCAACCGGGTTTCCGCCGTAGGTGTGACCTGATCCGAAGACACCGGATTTGTTGGCAATGGTGTCATGGATTTTCGCTCGAACAAAGGCTGCTCCCACCGGAAAATAACCGGCGCTCAATCCTTTGGCCAATGCAATAATATCCGGGACAACGCCATGG
>CP070652.1:3362995-3366253 GCA_020354645.1 Deltaproteobacteria bacterium | reverse complement strand
GTACCATGAACTTTATGTCCGGTGAGGTCATTGAGTCCCTTCAGGACACGGATGAGGTTTATGTGCGCACCGAATTCAGCGAGAAGATGCTGTGTAAGATAACTAGCAACACGCCGGCTGCAACCGGAACAAAAGTGTATGCATCTATCCGTCCTGAAGATGTGGAAGTATTTACGGAACCACCGCAAGCCAGGGAAAACCTTTTCAAGGGTAGCATTGTCCATAAGGCCTACTTAGGTAACTTTCTGTATTTTTTCGTGAGCGTAAACGGCACTATGATCAGGGTGCAGGTGCCACATCACCTGCCGCAAGAAGAAGGACAGGAACTCTATCTATTCTTAAATCCGCAAAAATGCGTAATCTTATTATGACTGCAAAATGAATAAAGTAATACTTTATAAATAGGCAGTAAATACTTCAGCTAAAAACGTTAATGAATAAAGAGATATCACCAAAGCTGCTAGATAACCCCAAATTGTTGGATCGTACCAAAAAAAGAAAACAAGAAAATAAATGAAATAAACTGAGAAACCGGCAAACAATAATTCTATAATATTAGCGATTACGGATTTCCATTTGGATTTTGAGACGATTTTTTTAAGAAACAGAAAAGGTAAAGGCCATAAGAAAGGGAATATGGATAACCAACCACTTGGAGAACCCTGAGAGACGTTTTTTATTAATACCAGATAATCTTTATCACGCTTTATTTTTCCTTCTAAATTCCTATCTATAGATTCTTTGCCTTGCACTGGCAAATCAGAAGCCTCAGAATAAACTCCGATAGGTTTACGTTCACAGCTTCCAATTGGAAGGAAAAGGAAGATGGGAAGTATTATCGATAGAATTATCTTGATCTTTGGAATGATCATTTCATCAATGAAAATATAACGGCCTGCATAACCAGCTGGCAATGATGCCAAAGAGAATTGCCAGGCCGAGCTGAGGCGGTTGTTATGCGCTTATTATAAATAAAGTGACAATCAACTGGGCAATGGATACCAATAGCGTTAATACAAGAATTAGCTTTGAAATAGGCTTGTTGAATTCTTTTCGTCCTTGTTTCATGAAATACGTATGGATTACAAAGGCAAAGATGCCCCCAAAGCATAAGATTAAAGAAAAAATAAAGCCAAAAACAGAGTGCTTCACAATAAGAACCAAACCATACAGGACAACGAATAGCAATGGAAAGTGTAACAATAAAAAACCAGTAATCCCCCCAGGCAATCTGAATAGCTCCCATTCTTTCCAATACGCTGAATCGATTTCATGATTAATTAGCAAAACAGCATTTGTCAGATAAAGCCAAAAGAGCAAATCAGGCATTGCTTGCCTCTCTTATATCCTTGAAGAAAGTGTTAGAATTCAGGGAGGGACCTTCCTTGCCGGGTCTCCTTCATCCAGTACGTCTTTCATGACCTGCTTTTCTTGGACACCCGGTAAGATACCTGTTATGACACCTTCTAAGACGGTTATGCCAGAATCATTTGTGAACACCGCCTCAGCTTTAGCACGGCCTATCTCATGAATATCGGTAATTATGAAATCACACTTTATGGTGTCCCCAACATATACCGGCTTCTTGAACTTGAAGGTCATTCCAGAGGCCAACCATCCGATCTGGCCCCCGATTTCAGTCACCAGACTGGCAACAAGAAGGCCATGGCATATGCGGTTATCAAAATTTTTTACCTTCGCAAATCGCTCATCACAATGAACAAGATAGTAGACGCGAGAAATTTCTGCAAAACGAACCACGTCCTGTTCAGTAAACCTGCGTGAGACAGAAAAAGTATCGCCGATTTTTAATCCTTTAATAGCTGTCCTTCGAATGTGTGACATCCTGACGCAACCTCACCACACCAAGGTAACACGCAGTATGTGAAAATGGGCAGTGTCCACATCTTTTGGCGGTTTACGCGCGCCGCACTTGCTACACGGCCCACCTTTATCTTCCAAAGCAACCGTCCTTCCCTCAAGTTACCCACACCGTCACAAGGACGCCGGTTCACCGGAGAGCGAAAGAACGTCCGTGGACAGCCAATTGCCGAGCGCTATCATCAATATTTTAAGAACTTAGCTATGCCCCAGGGGTATTTATTTACTTATTTATGGACGTCCCCATTTCCATTTCCCCATTTCCATAGATATTGGCTGCAAATAAGAACGAATTAAACCTGCGTCTTCAGGCATCCGTCTGTATGAGTTGTTGGGAGACATTCTCCCAACTCCTGATACCGCCGGGAACAATGGTGAATAACGGGTGCGGTTCCGGGTATTTGATGCCGGATAATCGACGAAAGCGGCCTGGATCACGAGCACCAAGTTTGTTTAACAAATGTTGCCATTCGTAATCCAACTGCCCTTGTGACTCCTCTATCCTTTCGACAGCCGACGCTTGAGAAGGAAGTTTTGTCGCGTCAAAATTGTAACCGCGATTTTGCGACTCGGCCAACACACAACGTAGATACTCGCACATCACCTCCAGAGGTCGATTGTGCGCACGAAACCGGATTAGCTGGGGGTGTTTTCGGTAGCCTTTAGTTTTACCCTCCAATACCGCCTTTGCTAACAACCCTTCACGCCAAAGAGCCACAAGGCCCTTTGCATCAAGAAATCTCGGATGTACCGTCCAAATTCGCATACAATGTCGCCCAATATCATAATTCAACCGTGTCCGCTTGCGGGTGTCGGCTGCGCGCTGTGGTTTGACGATATTTGTCCATTTTTCCCCTTAAGGTCACGACATGTCAAATTTCGTCCGGACAGGATGTGGGTTACGATGCCTCTGCTGCACGACACGACAACACCCCGAAGCTACCCGAAGTTTCTCAAGAAGTTCGGGATTTGCGCCTTCCTTCGCGCGAAGCCGCACCCTGCAATGCATGGACCGAAATCCGCCAGGCACCCGATGATCGATCGCCATTGCACCCCGCACATCGACTTTGCCCTTCACTTTCCTCCACTGTATCTTTCGCTGAGCATTGCACTTCAGCGGCGCGGTTTGAGATTTTCGGCTGCTAGTGCCCGGTTATACTTTCTGTATTTCACTGCTGCTCTTTTATTGCTGTTTGAAAATGGTTAAACAGTTGTCGTCCGAGCATTGCGATACATTCCGCATCTAAATATTTTTCAACCCGAGATTCAAATAATACAATACATTTTGCCGAAAATTCTTCATCCGCATCATTGTTAAGCATAATGACAGGAATCATCGGAAGTGCATCAAACTGCATGGCAAGATCATATTTAACT
>CP070652.1:3349187-3362895 GCA_020354645.1 Deltaproteobacteria bacterium | reverse complement strand
GGTATCACCCGGATAAAGTCGCTGCGGTAGGATGGGTTTATTTTTCTGTCTTGACATGCCAAATTAAAAGAATTAGATAATAACTCTTACGTCGGGGCGTGGCGCAGTCTGGAAGCGCACTTGAATGGGGTTCAAGGGGTCGGAGGTTCAAATCCTCTCGCCCCGACCAATAAAAATAGATTGTAAAAGCGGGCTGGTGAATAAGCCGACCCGCTTGTTTTTTTGATTACAATATGGTATCACAACCAACAAATTTGTCAATAACCATCTGATATAACAATGTAATTTTACATTGATTGGATATGTTGTGGGGTATGAGTTTTCCTGATAAGTTGTAGCGGATGTTTTTAGCCGACATGAACGTATCGTAATATTGAAGCTCCCCGGCCCAAAAGGACACGGCTTTCTTTGACCCCGCCTTAATCGGCGGGCATGCAGAGACGCAAACCGGCCAAAAATATGTTTCGTTTGCGTTCTGGATCGCAGCGGTCTCAGCGAGTGCTATTTTTTACCGACAGGATGCCCAATCATTGCCGATTGGGCGTCAATGTGCATCATTCTTTATCCCCGGCGGTTTCTGCTAGCTGTTTCAGGAGGTTTTCCAGCTTTTCCAGTTCTCTTCCGTACCCGGCCCAATCCCCTTCCCGCAGATAATCCTTGGCCTTATTGTAATATTTCAAGGCCAGGGTTCCAAGTTGAGAAATTTCTTGTGTTTCAGGTATCATGGGAGAAATTTCTTTTCTTTGGGTTACTTCGCCTCCCAAGACTCGGCTCAATGCCTGGTCAAGTTTTTCCTCCATGGCAACACGGTTGCCGAGGGCCACAATTACCCTTTTCAGTTCCGGCAGGGCAGCCGTCCTTGGAACCCCACGTCTTACGGATGGTGCTGTTTGTTGTTTTTGAGACTTGCCCACTGATGGGGACGGAGTTGGCTGGGCAATTTGTTTGCCCTCCTGTATGGCCTCCAGATAAATGGGCTCCACATAGATAAATGCGCCACTTACCGGAATGGCCAGGAGATTGCCCCGGATAACCCTGGAACCCCGCTGGTCCCAAAGGCTCAGTTCCCGGGATATTTCCGTCTGCTGATCGACCCTGGCTTCGATCTGCATGGGGCCGTAGACCAGTTTCTCTTTGGGCAGTTTATAAACTAAGAGATTGCCGTAATGCGGCAGATCGCTTCTGGCCGCCAGCCAGCCGATCATGTTGTCCTTCTTGGAGGGGGTAAAAGGCAGCATCAGGAGAAATTCCGCCTTATCCCCTTCCGGTAGTTTGATGATGATATAATAAGGCTTCATCTTCTGACGGTTGTCACCGTACATCTCATCGGGCGGCTCCCAGAGGTCTTCCTGGTTGTAGAATACCTGGACGTCCTGCATGTGATACGTGGCGTAGGTATTCACCTGTATATCAAAGAGGTCATAGGGGTACCGGATGTGCTTTTTCAGATCAACGGGCATCTCATCAAAAGATCTGAAGAGATCCGGAAATACCTTTAAATACGTCTTGAGAATGGGATCTGTCGTGTCGATCATGTAGTAGCTGACGTCCCCGTTATAGGCATCGATGATCACCTTGACCGAATTTCGGATGTAATTGAGCCTCCTGTTCCTGAAACGGCTCTTGGATCGTTTGGAATAGGGATACATGTTAGAGATGGTATAGGCATCCTGGATCCAGAACAACCTCCCTCCCGAAACCACCAGGTACGGATCAGTATCATAGGCAAGGAACGGGGCGATGGCAATCACCCGCCGGTCGATGCGGCGGTTGTACATAATCCGGCTCTCAGGGGTCAGATAGGTAGTGAACAATATCTGTGGATCCTGAAATTCAATGGCAAAGAGAAGCCGCCGCATAAAAGAAGAGATATGAACACCGCCTTTTCCCTGGTAATTGGTATAGACGTTCTTGTCACCCCTGGGGAAATCAAATTCCTGGGTGCTGGTCTTGGTCAGGATGTATTCATCCGTTTTTTCACCGTAATAAATCTCGGGGCGATCTATCTTCAGGTTTATATCGACTACAGGCGGGAGGTCCTTTATCATGAGTTGCGGGAGACCTTCGCGGGTGACTTCATTTACGGGGCTCATGGACAGTCCATAGCCGTGGGTATAGATCAGATGACGGTTAACCCAGGTCTTTGCCTGGAGCGGTAGCTGGTTAACCACCAGTTCGCGCGCGGCCAGCATAACCTGGCGGTAGCGGTTGTCGATCAGATAACGGTCCACGTCCACGTTGTGAAAATCATAGTAGAGCCTGATGGATTGAATCTGCCGGTAGGTCTGGAGCAGGGGACGCTCGTCCCACACCCTGATGTTCTGGATGGTGACGTCATGATCTTCGATTTCTTCGGCGCTGAGCGTATCTTTGACCTCAAAATCGACCTCCTTGATATTGTTCAGGTTGTATGCCTTGCGGGTAAATTCAATGTTGTGGGCGATGTAGGGAGATTCCTTGTCCAGCTCATTGGGTTTGACCACAACCTTCTGCACCAGGATCGGTACACCGTTGGCCAGAACCAGAATGGCTGCCAACCATATTCCCCCGCTTAACAGGAGCAGTTTCACTCTTGGTCTGAAGGCGTTATAAAAGACTAACAGGCCCCAGACCAAGGATATTACCATCAAAACCCTATAGACCGGTATCTTGACTTGGATATCCGTATAGCTGGCGCCAAAGGCAGGCCCCTGCGTGGAATAGAGAAGACCGTAAACCTTCAGATAATAGCCCCAGGCGACAAGGAAAACGATGATTCCGCCCAGCACGAGGAGGTGCTTGCCGACTTTTTCCGAAACTTTGATCTTGGGCACGGAAACCGGCCGTTCCTCCGCTAAAAGGAATTCGCCGATGAACTGAACCCCGCCGTCTTTGATATACCATATGACGGTCACCAGTCCGGCAAAGAGAAACAGCACCAGCAGTTGTTCGCGGACAAACACATAAAAGGGAAGAGAGAACACGTAAAAACCGATATCCCTGTCAAAAATAGGATCAGTGCTGCCAAAGGGTTGCTGGTTCAGATAACTCAGCACCATGTCCCATTCCGCAGATCCCCTTGAGGCAATAACAAGACTAACGATCAGAATACCGGCCAGGATGAGAATATTCAGGGTTCCACCGGAAACAGGCATTTCACCGATATGAGCGGTCCTTTGCTCACCCACGGGATGAAAGCGTTGGGCTATATAGAGGTTGACGGCCAGGATGATGCTCAAAAGAAACCAGATCACTCCGGCAAGCCCGAATTTACCCAGTACCATTGTCCAAAATACGGGTGCGAAGTTCAGATTCCGGAACCAGAGCCAGTCGGGATATATGGAGACGACTACCCCCAGCAGGATTAATACCAGGATTCCGATTACAATCGATAATCTCTTTATATTCATGATTTTACTCTCCGAAAGTATGCCGTTGACAAATATGCTTCCCACGAACCGTGATAATAGGGCCTAATAATATTTATTGCAAGTGTCAAATTACAATTGTTATGATCTTTTTCCTTTGACGCAAAGGCGGGCGGCGGAAGAGAAATTTGAAATGAAGTCCCCTAAGCCCCCGCACAATTGTACGGGGGCAGGGTATTCTGGTGAAGGTAAATAAAAATCGCCCTGACAGTCAGCCGCCTTCCGGGGCTGAATTATCAAAATAGTTACCGGCCCGGATATTTCGCGATCATGAAATATACGGGCCAAATGAATTCATCTATCAAGCCAGGCTTTCAAACCAGGCTTTTAAGCATCGCCCCTGAGCACAGCGGCATCATCCGGGATCTCGTGAATCACATGGTGTTTTGGCGGATATTGCTTTTGGGTCAACAGACTGACCGGTACCATGACAATCAGAGAGACCACCGGCGGTATTAAGGTATCCAAACCGGCCAGATGCTCGGGAATCTGATAGAACAGAATCAATCGAAGTATCGAGCCAACAAAAATTGCGGCCAACGCCCCGGGAGTATTGGCCTTTTTCCAATATATGCCCAAGGTCAGCGGAACCAGACAGCCGGCAAACACCACGTCAAACGCCAGAACCAGCAGAATTCCCGGCTCAGGTTTTACAATGGCTATCCAAATTGCTAATGCAACCACCGGTATGGCCATGATCCTGGCGATTATGAGAAGCTTGCGGTCGGAAATCATCTTGGCATCTTCATCGGATATTTCTCGGCCCTCGTCGGTCGCCCTCAGTGCTTTTTTCCTCCGCGCCAACGGCAAGAGGATGTTTCGCTGAAGCAGGTTCCTACCCATCACTGCGGATACACCCAATATCCCGCCATCTGCCGTAGATGCTCCGGCTGCGATAATGCCGCCCAGCATCAATAATCCAAATATCCCCGGAACCATATCCTGGGCAATGGTCGGCAGAATCATTCTCGGATCGGAGATTTCCGGGAAAAAGGTCAAGCCCATCAGTCCCATATAAGAACAGACGATCCCGGTTATGACCGTCCCCGCCGCGCCATAAAAACAGCTTTTTTGTGCTATTTCGGGGGTCCGGGCGGCAAAGACTCTCTCCATGAAATCCAGCGCCACGACATCACCAATAGCCAGCGCCAGGATGCCGGCCCAATTTAAAAGCGCACCGTTTTTGACAGAATACAACCCGCTTAAGTCCACGAAATTATCCGGTATTGCCGCCGAAAAGTGGCCCCAGCCATAAGTGGCGAGCAGGCAGAAAAAACCACCGAGAAACCCGATCATGGCCGGATAGATCTGCGCTATGTCGGTGGCGGCACACGAGTAGAGCCCACCTGAAATCGTGTATATCATGATGAAAAGTGCTATTATGATCAGTGCCGTAACATAATTAATTTTGAAAACAATGGAGATTATCCAGGCGGCACCGGCGAAGTTGCCCGCAACCAGTATTGCAAAGCTGAAACACATCAGAAGTCCCACGATGATTTCAGTAAACCAGTTAAATCTTCTAAAGTAGAAATCAGGCAGGGTGAGCATGTTCATCCTGTTCAGGGGTTTGGCATAAAAAAGCCCGACCACTAAAAGGCATAAAGCCAGGCCAAAGGCGAACTGGAATCCGGCCCACCATCCGCCGCCGTATACGCCTGCGGCATTGCCCATGGTGGCGTTGGCATCCAACGATTGTGCCAAGAGCATGGTCCCCACCAGGAAAAAAGGCAGCGTCTTACCAGCGATAATATAACGCTTGCCGCTTTTCTGAACCAGGTAATACATAGCTACGCCAAGTACAAAGAATATAGCAATATAGACAATCAGACCAATACCCATGAATGACATAATGCATACCTCCTTTCACCAGAATTAACAGACCATCAGCAACACATTTTGAGTTGATAAGAAGTTACTTTAACCGGCAAACGGATCAATTCCCATTGGCGGCGAAACACTCTTTTTAAGCCTCCACCGTCACTGAAACCAAAGGAAAAGATCCCTTTTACCGGTCAGATGTATTCACGTCTGCAACGGTCAAAACGCAAGCGTTTGGTTAGATTTTTATTCGCCTTCGCCTGAATACCCTATCCGCCATAGATCTTTGGCGGACTGCAGGGATGATCAGTATTCGCCAGGGGCTTCGACCCGACTGAAGAAGACAAGGTGAACCGCGCCGACATGTCCCGACGAAGTCTTAGCGAAGGCAGAAGCTCGCCAGAGCGTAGGCGGGTTTATCGCGCCATAGCTCTGCGGCGGCGGGTAAGGCTGCGGCGCAATTCCGCTTTGACACCCCGTCCCGCTGCAGCAGGACTGCGGGCAGCTTCACTAATACCCCTCAACCTGATTGGGGAAGTAATCCTCGCAGTCCCCCTCCCGATAGACGTCCAGCGTAGTGCAATGCAGGGCACCGCCAAACGGAATCACCTTCTCGTACGGAATGGGGACAACTTCAAAGCCGAGCTTGTCCAGCTGTTCACAATAAGCCGTTTCACCGGCTTCCACACAGACCGTCTTCGGATCGATAGAGAAAGTATTCATGGAGATCCAGGATTTACCTTCGTACAACCCGGTCAGGTAGACCTTGTTTTTATGCACGCGGGTCGGCCTTGCCGCCGGAATCAGCTCCCAGTCGTTTTTCTTGAACAACTCCCACATCTCCTCGGTGCGCGGACTCCAGTCCGGATTGTACATGCACAGGCCCGGCCGCAGCGGAACAAGGTTTACGTCGATGTGCCACGGATGGTAATTGTCGGGATGGTCTTTCTCCTTGGGGGTGTCGAACAGCACATGGTGAAGCCGGAGACCGAGGGCGGCGAACATACGCTTCAGCCAGTCCATGCCCCCCTTGTTGGTCACGCATGAGCCCTGGTGGAAGATGTCCTTACCGAAACGCATGGCATCGGCAGCGTCCCAAAGGGGCTCTTTTTCTGTCAGCTGGAACTCCCAATTGTGCAACCGTTGAGTCTTTTCTTCATCGGTCCAGACATTTTCGTACAGGTAATAGTAGTTATTGACATAGGATTCATCCGTCAACATCGGTTGAGGCGCCGCAAAATGAACCATCTCGGGGTCTTCTTTGAAGTAGCGCTCAAAGATCGGCCGCAGGTTCAGACGCTCCCAATAGCGGGAGCGGCGGCAGGTGGTGCCCTCAATGATATAGTTGCCATGAATCATGGTAACGTCACGGACATTGTTGACGCCGTGGCAGTTCAGGTTTGTCCAAAGCGGCGTTGAAACCGGCTTGTTGAGCATAAACGGCATAATATCCACCCGCTCGACGATAGCGCCCCGCTTCTCAATCTGCGCCACAAAATAGTCCATCTGCTCATTGGCCGCATCCACCATCTCCTGAGGAAACGGTCCGAAAGAACCCAGTGGATATTCACCCAGCGGGAGGTCATACCACCAGGCCGGCTCCGGGGCCGGGACGTTGGTGCCCTCCGGTCTTCCAATAATCACCCGTTTTAACGGGTCCCATTCATTCCAGGAATTCACAATCTTTGCCATGGCACTGTCTCCTTTCTCTAATTAGTTTTGATAAAAATTTCGCCGCTATAAAAACGATCAACCCAATGCATGCTTTTTAACAAAATCAGCAAGCACACCCTCGAAGTTGGGCCTTCCGATTTCCTGCAGGTTATAATAAACTCGGGTGTTGGGCTTGTTTATTTTAATAATCCGATTTAAATCAATCGGGGTGCCGATGACCACGGCATCACAATCAGTTTTGTTGATGGTCGTTTCCAAATCTTTCAGTTGCTGTTCACCATAGCCCAAAGCCGGCAGGACCGTCCCGATATCCGGATATTTCTCAAAGGTTTCTGACAGTCGACCCACAATATAGGGTCGCGGATCAACCAGCCCGGCCGCCCCGAACTTCTGGGCGGCAACTACCCCGGCACCGATCTTCATCTCGCCGTGGGTCAGGGTGGGACCGTCCTCAACTACCAGGACCTTTTTTCCTCTAACAACTGACGGATCATCTATATCAAGTGTGGAGGCCCCGTCAATAACAATTGCATCCGGATTCTCCGTAGAAATATTTCGACGGACAATCTCAATGCCTGCGGCATCGGCACTGTCCATTTTATTGATGACCACTACATCCGCAAGCCTCAGGGTCACGTTTCCCGGATAGTAGGTGAGCTCGTGGCCCGGACGATGAGGATCGACCACGGTCACATGCAGGTCGGGTTTGTAAAAGGGAAAGTCATTGTTGCCCCCGTCCCAAAGGATGATATCACAGCCCTTGGGATCTTCTTCAGCGACCCGGACAATGGCTTCGTAATCAACACCCGCATAAATCACATTGCCGCGCACGACATGGGGTTCGTACTCTTCCATCTCTTCCACGGTACAGTTATGTTTCTCCAGGTCAGCCAGCTCCGCAAACCGCTGCACCTTCTGGGCGGCAAGGTCACCGTAGGGCATCGGATGGCGAATGGCCACTACCTTGAGGCCCCTGTCCATCAAAATCTCTATGATCCGGCGTGAAGTCTGGCTCTTGCCGCAGCCGGTGCGGACCGCTCCTACCGAGATGACCGGTTTGTTGCTTTTTATCTGGGTGTGTTTGGGCCCCAGCATGACAAAGTTGGCCCCGGCCGCATTGACCTTGGCGCCGACGGACATGACGTGCTGATAGGATACGTCACTATAAGAAAACACACAATCGTCCGCATTCAGCTCTTTAATCAGCCGGTCAAGGTCTTCTTCAGCATAAATGGGGATACCGTCCGGATACAACGCCCCGGCCAATTCGGTCGGATACTTACGACCTTCGATGTCCGGAATCTGAGTGGCGGTAAAGGCAACGACATTGCAGGCTTCATTGCCCCGGTAATAGGTGTTGAAATTGTGAAAATCTCTTCCGGCCGCTCCCATGATAATCAAATTTTTCCTCTCCATATCTTATACCCTCTCCTTTCAAAAAATTTACTGCGATGATTTTAGATCTTAAAAATAGGTCTTAAAAGATGTCTACCAGATAAGTAACGAGAAAGTTTAATAGTGTTCAAAATGTTTAACAGTTATCTACTGTAGGCGTTTTAGGCACTTTTATTTGACAATTTCTGTTCCGGCCTCCCCCCCAATCGCTTTTTCAATATCCTCCAGGTGGCAGATGATCCCCCGCTTGCCGCTTTTTTTGAAAAACTGGCTGACGGCTTCCACCTTTGGTCCCATGGATCCGGCCGGAAAATGATTCTCCTGGATATATTGCGTCATCTCGCTCAGCGGGACTTTGCGCAGCATTTTCTGCTCCGGCCGGCCCCAATGAATGGCCACCCCGGATGTATCGGTTGCAATCACAAAGATATCGGCACCTATGCCTTCAGCCAGCACCGCGCTGGCCAGATCCTTGTCGATCACAGCTTCAACACCCCGGAACTTTCGCTCTTTGCGAATGACGGGAATGCCGCCGCCACCGCAACAAATGACGATAAAATCCATCTCAATCAGCTTTTTGATCTCCCGCCGCTCCACGATGTTCAACGGTCGGGGCGACGCCACCACCCGCCGGTATCCCTTGTCGGTTTTGACCATGTTATAGGGCAGCCCGGCCGCCTCTTCTTCGGTATAAAACGGTCCGATCGGTTTGGTGGGATGTTGAAATGCGGGATCGGTTTCGTCTACCACCACATATGTGATGAGGGTCACAAAATTCTTCTCGCCGTTGATTCCCAATTCCATCAAGGCGGTATCCAACGAAGATTCGATCATATATCCGATCTGTCCCTGAGTCATGGCACCAATGATCTCCAAGGGCATTTTGGGGACCGCATCGCAACTTTCCTGCTGCAGCAGCAGATTCCCGACCTGGGGGCCGTTGCCGTGGGTGATGACAATTGTATATTTGTCGGAGAGCCGTGCAATTTGTTTCATGGTTAATTTGAGATTCTCGAACTGTTCCTCGGCAGTCCCTTTCTGCCCTTTTTTAATAAGCGCATTGCCGCCAAGGGCAATCAAAACAACTGGTTTATTCTTCATATGACCTCACATAAACGGTAAGATTCATAAAGCTAGCCGGTTGTTGTTGCCAAATAGTCTTTGATGCTCGATACTCGTTTCTCGATTCTCGATTATCGAATTGAATCTCGTCATTTTATATCTATCCAAATTACAAAACAAAATATCGCATATAAAGTTTCCACCATCCATTATCAAGTATCCAACATCGAGCATCGTGTATCGCGCTTTAGCTTCCCAGGGTAGCCACCATTACCGCTTTAATGGTATGAATCCTATTTTCAGCCTCATCAAAAACCACTGAGGCATCGGATTCGAATACTTCTTCTGTCACTTCCATGGCCTCCAGTCCGAATTTCTGGTAAATTTCTTCACCGATAACGGTCTCACGATTATGAAAGGCCGGCAGGCAATGCAAGAATTTAGCGTTCGGGTTGCCGGTCTTTTCCATGGCAGCGGCGTTGATCTGATAGGGTTTGAGCAGCTCAATTCGTTCTTTCCACACGTCCTCCGGTTCGCCCATGGAGACCCACACATCCGTGCACAGAAAATCACATCCTTTAACACCGCGGTCCAAGTCATCGGTGATAAGGATTTTGGCGCCGGTTCCCTTGGCGATTTCTTTGGCCTTTGAAACCAGTTCTGCGGTGGGTTGGACACTTTTGGGAGCCACGGATCGAAAGTCCATGCCCATCTTGGCGCCTCCCACCAGCAGTGAGTTGCCCATATTGTTGCGAGCATCACCCACGTAAGCAAAGCTGGCCTGTCCCAGCGGTTTGTCACTGTGCTCCATCATAGTCAAAAAATCCGCCAGAACCTGGGTGGGATGAAATTCATTGGTCAAGCCGTTCCATACCGGCACACCGGCATACTGGGCCAGCTCTTCCAAAAGGTCTTGCCCAAAGCCCCGGTATTCGATGCCGTCATACATGCGTCCCAGCACCCGGGCGGTATCTTTCATCGACTCTTTGGTACCCATTTGAGATCCGGACGGACCCAGATAGGTCACATGGGCTCCCTGATCGTGGGCAGCCACCTCAAAGGCACACCGGGTTCGGGTGGAAGATTTTTCAAAAATGAGGGCGATATTCTTTCCATTCAACCGCGGCTGTTCGATTCCGGCGTATTTGGCCTTCTTCAAATCCAGGGAGAGGTCAAGCAGAAACTTGATTTCTTCAGATGTAAAATCCAGCAATTTCAGAAAATGCCGATTTTTCAAATTAAATGCCATCCCTACCTCCTTATCAACATTATGTTAATTTATAAAATTTCGTTTTTGAGCTAAGGGTTACAAATGTTTCGGTGTAGGATACGCCTCTGATCTTTGAGAGAACTTGATAAAACAAGACATCGTTCAGATCATCCAGTGAATCGACCATCAGCTCAAAAAAGAGATCATAGCGACCTGTGGCATTCCATATACTTGTGACACATGGAATTTTTGCGATTCTTTCCATGGTCTCTTGGTGTTCTGTTCCTGTGATTCTGACTCCGACAAGCGCAGATATTTTATGTGGCAAAACAAATGGATTGACTCTGGCCTGTAACACCAAAATGCCGCTATCAATCAAACGCCCAACGCGATTTCTTACAGTACCCTCGGAAACTTTAAGCCTCTTGGCAATATCTTTGTAAAGCTTTCTGGCATCTTCTTGAAGTTCAAGAATAATCTTTCGGTCGAGGTCATCAATGTCATTTTCAGGTAGTCCCATGGCTTCGTATAGATTGTACGGAAAAAAAGGTTGTGTACACTGGAGAGCGATCTCACATCCGGTGCCGGATGCCAGACAAGTTGATCGACTAAAATTTTGAATGCGGGGTAGCACGTTGAAAATTTTTTGTCAAGCAAAAATTTGAAGTTTTCTTGCATTATTCGTAATAAATTAATAAAAAACTATGTAATAATGATTTTATCAAGGCTTTGTTGAATTGAATATACCACGCGGTGGCAATCCGGCGGTTATATTTCGGAGGTTTTTCTCTCTGCAGATTAAATTAGGAGGGCTTTTCATCCGTTTGCATTGCTTAGGCTTTCTTTAATTTCATTTTTCTGTTTGCAGCAAAAACGTATAGAATCTCAAGCGATATTGTTGCCGCAGCCAGTGCCGTTAATTCAGCATGATCATATGGCGGAGAGACTTCAACGATGTCCATGCCGATCAGATTGCAGCCCACCAATCCGCGGATAATCTTCAGCACAAAATCTGTGGTTAAGCCACCGACCACCGGCGTCCCGGTACCCGGGGCAAAAGCCGGGTCCAGACAATCGATATCGAAGGTAACATAGACGGGGTGGTCACCAACTACCCGCCTTAGCTCGGTTAATACAGCATCGGCGCTGTGGTCCATCACCCAGGCTGCATCCAGAACCGTAAACCGATGATCGGCCCGGATGTATTCCGTGCGAATACCGATTTGCACGGATTGATCCGGAATAACAATGCCCTCATTCACCGCGTGAAAAAAAATGGTACCGTGATTGTATTGATCCTGTTTTCTTTCGGTGTCGGTATGGGCATCAAAGTGAATTAAAGCGAGCGGACCGTATTTTTTAGTGTGTTCCCGCAGCAGTGGTAAGGTGATAAAGTGATCCCCGCCAAAAGTCAGCATGATTTTATGGGCTGCCAGAATTTGAGCCGCGTGATGCTGAAGCCGAGACATCATCTGATCTTTTTCGACAGGCTCAAAACAAAGATCGCCGCAATCGACCACACCGATAATATCGAACACATGGAAATTCCAGGGCCAGCGGTATATCTCCCAGGCCAGATGTTCGGATACCTGTCGAATTTTTGCAGGGCCCAAGCGAGCTCCCGGACGCCCGGTGGTGGTCAGGTCAAATGGCACGCCGCTGATGACGACATCCACATCCGGGGCCATAAAATCCCGAGAAGGTTTACAGTCCATGAATGTCCGGAAGTTGCCGATTGGGGATTCGTAAGTATTCCCCTGCACTGCCGGTGTGTCCGGGTGATCCTTTTCTGGCATGCCCTTACTTCGTTTACTATCTTGGTTCAACATTTTTGAGATACGCTCTATTGTCGTGTTTCAGAAATAGGTTGCAAAATTAAACAGAAGGATTTGAAAGGTTTTTGAGAGCGACATTCGAACATTTTGGAAATTAGACGCCTGCTGAAGGGGGCGTTAATCCGCCAGCGGTCTTTGGCGGATAAAAAATCAAAAGCTGTTTGAGTCCCGAGTCCCGCTTGCGGGACGAGGTCGAGTTCTTTTGATTTAGCCCTACAAAGCAGGCGCCCCCAAAATGATCGTCGGCGCGATCAAAAGGCTTTCAAACCACACCTGACGTTTTAAACCTATTCCCGAGATACGATACTGAGTAAATTGATAACCTCATCCAAACTCTCTACAGCAATATCGGGTATCGTGTCTAAATCTCCGGCATCGTAAGGTACGATCTTATCCGGACTTCTTTTGACCAGTATTGTCGTGAGACCGGCAGCGTTGCCGCCGGCAACGTCACTGGCAGGATTATCTCCCACCATAACCGACTCGGTGACATCAAACCGCAGCGTCTTGACAGTCTCTGTGAATATTTCAGGCAAGGGTTTACCGATGATGAATGCGCTTTTCCCGGTCGCATCCTCTATCGCCGCTGCGATCGATCGCTCGCCGATGAAGACATCCTCATGACCCAGATACACTCCCGGATAATCCCGACTTCCGCTGATGCACACCAAGGCTGCCCCTTTCATGACCATTTTGCAGGCGAAATTCAATTGTTGAAAAGTCAGGTTTCTGTCTGCCCCCACCGCCACGAAGTCTATAGGGGGATTGTTGGTCACGTTCAGTCCTCTGGCAACGAAGTCTTCGAGCGCCCCGCCTTCACTAATCACAAAACAGCGGGCTCCGGGGGATCTGCTGTAAATGTAGGCAGCGGCCACTGCCCCCGCACTGAAAGTCTTATCGGCGTCGACGCTGAAACCGGCAGTTGTAACGGCAGTATGGATTTGGCGTGCGGAAAGGCGCCCCACATTCGTCAGAATAGCAATTGTCTTGCCCTTCTGTTCCAGGGTTTCACAGAGGTGAAGTGCATCTGGAAACGGGGCGGGGTGTTCGACATCTCTGATAATGGTGTTATCGACGTCAAAAAGCCAGAGATTTTTGGTGTTCAAATCCAACGCGGTTTCCTTCAAAAGAAACGCTCATTGACAACTAGGATCTACCTGGTTGATACAAACCGGCTGCCCGGAAATAGATCTGCTGCAACCAGCAGGTTTTGTTTTGCCCCTGCAGTGCAAAGTGCCAGTTTTTTTATTTCGCTTTTTTAAGCATTATCGATACTTAAAGTCAACTCGACAAAATTTTTTCAA
>CP070652.1:3298926-3349087 GCA_020354645.1 Deltaproteobacteria bacterium | reverse complement strand
ATGTTGTTGAAAATCGGTTCTGCGGATGCGGTGGAAGGATATGTGAAAGCGGAGCTGGATGCAGGCCGCAAGCTATTTGGCCTGGGGCATGCGGTATATAAGACCGATGATCCGCGGGCACAGATATTAGCCCCCATGTCTGAGAAAATGGGCAAGCGCAGCGGGCAGCCGCAATGGTACGAGATGTCACGAATATTGGAGCAAAAGGGCAAGGCGGCATTTAAAGACCGCAAGGGAATCGAAATTTACACCAATGTCGATTTTTACAGCGCCTCGCTGTATTATGCCATGGGTATTCCCTTGGATTATTTCACCCCGGTGTTTGCCATTGCCCGGATAGCTGGCTGGACGGCACACGTCATCGAGGAGCAGTTTGCCGGTGCCGCTGAAAAACCAATGCTGTATCGGCCCGAGTCAGATTACATCGGTGAATACTGCGGTCCGGAAGAATGTGTCTTTGTGCCGATTGAAAATCGATAATTTTGCGATACGCCCGGGAGGATGGTAATTTTGTTGCCAGGCTGATCGCCGCGGTGGTTTTAAAGGGCTAAGGGCGCCTGCCACGCAGGTGGTCTCGAATTGTTCGAGCGGTGTTGGGAAGAGAGTTCTAACCGGCGGGGAGTTAATCCGAAAGGCAGCTGCAGTCTCGAAGCCCAGGGGGCAGTAATCTGGCATCGCTTCTTTTTTTCCTGGTGACCGGTGATTCAGAAGATACCGAATTTAGTTATCAGTTGTATTTCGGGAGTGTTAAATCGCGCCTGGCAATCGATCGATAGCAGCCGACTATTTAAGGGGGCCTCAGGGTGGCGCGAAATCAAGTAGAAAGACTTATTGTCTTTACACGATATCCAAAGCCGGGTCGCACCAAAACTCGCCTTATTCCGAGCTTGGGAGCAGAGGGCGCGGCAGAACTGCAGCGCCGAATGACAGAACACATCTTATCGAAGATCAGCCATCTTACAGCAATTCGTCCCGTATCCGTTGAGATTCGGTATGAAGGCGGCAGCGAAAAATTGATGAAAACCTGGCTGGGCGCCGAATATATCTTTTGCCCGCAAAGTCCAGGAGATCTTGACCACCGCATGGGCCGGGCCTTTGAGGCGGCTTTTAATTCAGGGGTAGATACCGCTGTTATGATTGGTACGGATATTCCCGGCATCACGGTGGATATTTTGCAGGTAGCGTTCAATTCACTGCATAAAAATGATCTTGTGCTTGGGCCTGCAACTGACGGGGGCTATTATCTGATCGGTCTGCAAAAAACATCTTTTCAGCACGCCATCCCTCAATTATTTACCGGTATATCCTGGAGTACTGAGTCGGTTTTGAACGACTCCCTTGAAACCGCAAAAAAAATCGGGTTAACCTATACGCTTTTAAAAAAGCTGGCGGATGTGGACCGGGTGGAGGATCTTGCCGTCTGGCAAAAGATTGACAGAACTTCTGCTTCGATCGCCAAACAGGAAAAAATATCTATTATCATACCCACCCTGAATGAAGCCGACCATATCGTCGATACGATTACCCCTGTTCAGCGGGGCCAAAATCTCGAAATTATTGTTGTCGACGGCGGCAGTACGGACGCTACCGTGGATTTGGCAAAGTCTTTGGATGTATCGGTTATTCAAATGAATTCCGGTCGGGCCAGACAAATGAACGCTGCAGCAGCGACGGCTTCCGGAGGCATACTTCTGTTCCTTCATGCCGACACGCGATTGCCGGAAAAATTTGATGAACACATCCGCCGGGCGATGGATGGGGCCGGAATTGCTGCCGGGGCCTTTGAACTGCAAGTGGATTCACCCATTGCGACATTTCGGATAATAGAGCGGCTGGCCAACTGGAGGTCCCGCCGGTTACAGATGCCGTACGGTGATCAGGCTATTTTTGTTTCGGCCTCACTTTTTCATCAAATCGGCGGGTTTAGTGACATCCCCATCATGGAAGACTTTGAGTTGATGCGGCGGTTGGCAAAGCAGGGTCATATCGTTGCCGTACCGGTACCTGTTGTTACCTCTGCCCGGAGATGGTCGAAGGCCGGTATATATAAAATCTGGCTTATAAATCAGATCGTGATTGTGACTTATCTGATAGGCATCCCTCCCCGTAAAATCGCACGATTATATAACTGGTTAAGCGGCTTAAGAGACAAATAACTGTCGCCTGACGATCGTCGATTTTTATTCTTCGGTTTAAAAAACCACCCGATAAATTAAAAACAACTGCCAGGCCACAACGGATGCAAACACTGCAATAACAAAAGCTGTATTGGGGTGCCGATGTTGTTCGCTATTTTGGTGTGCCAATGAATGGTTTGTCGATTTGTGTTTTTCGCCAGGAAGTCTGCCAGATGCGGTTGAGAGCGATTAGTCGCCGGAGCCGCAAATAATAGCTGACCTGGGATTTAATGCAGCGATTAATTGTAAATCAGCTTATAAAAATTCTTGACAAGACAGGTTCCTTGAGATACAGGCGAGATATCAAAAATATAAATTTAAGATAATTTTGGAATCTCATCAAATGCGTTCCCATTCTACCAAGGATAGAGCATTTAGGATTATCCGGGAGGAGATCCTCTCTAACCGCTTAAAACCAGGACAATCACTAAATGAAAGAAGTCTTTCCCAACGACTTAAAGTGAGCAAAACTCCTATTCGAGAGGCGATTCAGTTGCTTCACAAGGAGGGACTTATAGAACTTATTCCCCAAAAAGGGGCGTTTGTTTCTCAAATCACCCTTAACGACATCAGAGAGATCATGCAGATTCGACAAGGGTTAGAGCCCCTTGCAGCAAGCGTTGCTGCCTCGTCTCACAATACAGAGGAGCTTTCCGTGCTGGAAAATGAGTTCGCAACTTTTCCGGAAGGCTCCCCAAAAGATTACAAGACAATACATGAGGCTGGCAGGCGCCTTCACAGGTTTATAATCCATTCCACTAGAAACCAGCGCCTAATTGGTCTGCTTGAAAGCTTGAATGATCAGATGGATCGAATACGGTCAATGTTCTATTTTGATCTTTCCCAAGACTATATTGACCAGGCATTCGAAGAGCATAAGGGGATTATCAATGCAGTCAAAGAGGGTGATAGTGTGCGAGCCGAAGAGATCATGAAAGCCCACATCAGAAACTACTGGGAGAGACTAAATGAGTTGGTAATAACACGGGTCTATTAAATATTTCCTGAGAGTGCCGAGACAAAACTCAAACGAGCTCTGATGACTTATTGGAGGCTTTTTTATTTTAATTTTCTCGATTACCACAGGTTACTCGACCTCGAAAAAGGAGGGCTTTAGATGCGTTTTTCACAGTCCATTGTGGCGGTGGACACCCATACCGAAGGGGACCCCACCAGAATCATTGTTAGCGGGATCGGAAATATTAAAGGAAGTAATATGCTGGAAAAACTGCATTTTTTCGAGAAAAATTTGGATCATGTCAGAAAGGCACTCATGGCAGAACCCCGCGGCCACAAAGAAATGTATGGTTGCGTCTTAACAGAGCCAACTATCGAAGAAGCTGATTACGGGATTATCATGATGGATAACTCAGGATATCTTAGCATGTGCGGGCATGCAACAATTGGTATCTGCACCGCATTGGCAGAACTGGGGATGGTCGAAACAACTGAGCCTTCCACTCGGATCGTGCTGGAAACCCCAGGGGGTCTTGTAGACGCAAATGTAACCATGAAAGCCGGCAGGGGCGAAAGCGTTTGTTACAAAAGTGTGCCAGCTTATGCCGACTTTATAGACGCTGATTTAGTTATCCCAGGTTTGGGAAAATTAAAAGTTGACATCGCGTATGGTGGAAACTATTTCGTTTTTTTCTCAGCGGAAGAGGTTGATCTGCAAGTGAACCCACAAAATATGGGGAAGATCATCGAGACAGGACAAAGGGTCAAAGAGGCTGCCATTAAACAATTCCCTGTTCAGCATCCTCAATTACAGCGTAACAATTTAATTGGTGTAGCGACGATTCTTGCCAAACCAACCAACCCTAAAGCAATCTATAAAAATGTTCATGTCTTAGGTTCCCTGCTCACCCATTCATTGGGTGGAACCGGAGCCAGGTCTCCGGGCGGAACGGGAACCAGTGCATTGATGGCGGTACTATACGCCAAAGGTAAGCTCGGACTGAACCAAGAGATCTGGGTGGAGAGTATCACAGAAGGCCTTTTCAAGGGTCGATTGCTGGCAGAAACCACAGTGGGGAATAAGAAGGGCGTTATTCCAGAGATAACAGGCAGTGCATATATCACGGGATTTCATCAATTTATCTTAGATCAGCAAGATCGGCTCAGAGATGGCTTTCTGATTCAGTAGGAATCTAGCTCCAGAAATCAAAGGAGGCTTATATGCGTTTTTCAAGGTTTATTAGCACTGTAGATACACACACTGAAGGAGAGCCGACGAGAATCATTACTGGAGGAATAAAATGCATTCCCGGTCGGACCATGGTCCAAAAAATGGAATATTTTAAGTCCAATCTTGATCATATTCGCACAGCACTGATGGCTGAGCCACGCGGCCACAAAGATATGTATGGCTGCCTTTTAACCGAACCGGCTTCAGAAAAGGCAGATTATGGTTTCATTTTTATGGACAACCAGCAATATATGAGTGGTTGTGGTCACGCAACAATTGGTATTTCCACCGCATTGGCCGAACTCGGCATGGTTAATACCCAGGAGCCCATTACAAGGATGGTTCTTGAACCACCGAGCGGCCTTATTGAGGTTGAAGTAAAAATGTTCAATGGGCGGGCGGAAAGTGTGGCGTTTAGAAATGTGCCTGCCTTCGTCGAATACGTGGACGAAGTAATAGAAGTGCCTGGACTCGGGAAGTTGCGGGTCGATGTTGCTTTTGGGGGTAATTACTTTGTCTTTTTCCAGGCACGGGATGTAAACCTGGAAGTCACTCCAAACAACATTGAGAAGGTTATCGACACGTGTTTGGATGTGAAGGCAGCTGCCAACCAGCAATTAAAAGTACAGCATCCCAAACTGCCCCATAACGATCATTTCAATATCGCGACCGTCTTAAGCCAGCCGAATAACCCGGAAGCAGACTACCTATGTGTGCATGTTTTCAGTACAAGGCAGTTTGACCATTCTCCGGGTGGAACTGGCACCTCTGCTTGGATGGCAGTGCTTTTCAGCAAAGGCCAAATCAAGTTGAAAGAGTATGTTCGTGCAGAAAGTATCACCGGCGGCATTTTCACAGGACGCCTCTTGGAAAAGACCTTGTTTGAGGGGAAACCAGCGGTGATTCCAGAGATAACCGGTTCGGCCTTCATAACCGGATTTCACCAGTTTGTCATAGACGACCAGGACCCTATTAAAAAAGGTTTTCTTATAGGGCACTAACAGCTCCCTATTAGGGTAATTAAGGAAAGGGGAGCTGCACAAAACAAATGGCTTTTAAATAAGGAGGATTGAGAAATGCGAAAAAATCAGAAAACTGAGTTAGTAACCATTTTTATGGCCTTGTTGTTAATCTTTTTTGTGGCCGGCTCAGCCCTTAGTGCCGAATTCAAGTTAAGAGCTAACACCATTGGCAATGAGCACAGCATTCATGCTGTTGGCTTAAGAACACTTAAAAAGTTGGTTGAGAAGCGGTCCGAGGGACGAATCGAAATCAAGATTTATTACTCCGGTGCACTCGGCGATCAAAGGGCCGGAATAGAATCAATGCAATCAGGAACGATCGATATTGCTACTGTTGATACTCCCATCACTACGGTAGACAAGGTTTTTGGGGTTTTTGGCCTTCCGTTCATTTTTAGAGACCGAGAACATGTAGACCAGGTGATGAAGGGTCCGGTAGGGGCTTGGACGGCTGAGCGTCTCAGAAAACACAATCTTGAGATCTTGGCATATATGGAAGGGGGTTTCAGACAGATCACCAACAACAAGAGACCTATTTACACCCCAGCCGATCTCAAAGGTATAAAGATGCGCACTCCCAGCAGTCAGCTCAGAATTAGAATATTCAATACCTACGGAGCTAACTCCGCTGCTTTGCCTTACCCTGAGCTTTACAGTGCATTGCAAATGGGTGTTTTTGATGCGCAGGAGAACCCCGCCATCGAGGTCAAAAGCAACAAGTTCTACGAGGTTCAGAAATACCTGTCTTTCACCAATCACGTATACAGTGTTAGCTACCTGCTCATGGGGACGTCATCCTTTAATAAGCTCCCCTGGGACCTTCAGATCTTAATGAAACAGGCTGGTTATGAAACTATTGCGGCCACCGTTAAAGCGGGAAAAACAGTCGACGAAGAGATAGTAGAGCTTGCCAATTCTAAGGGCATGAAAGTCAACAAAGCCAACACGGAAGCCTTTATCAAGGCATCAAAGCCGATCTGGGATTCGGTTGGCAAAGAAATGGGTGAAGAGGCGATCAAGCTCATTCACCTGATTTCCACGGCAGGCACACCATAATCATCCCAAATTTCACTCATTTGATTTTGCGCTGTCGGGTCTGGGCAATTTCAGCCCGATAGCGCCTAAAAATTATTAAACATTTATGTTTAGCTAGAGTCCGCTCAGCTTGAAAAAGGAATAAGGGATTGCCCTAATGTTATCAAAATTCAGTCCGATTTTAATTCTCGACAAAGTGCTTGAGGCGATTTCAGTACTTTTACTTTTCGTATCAGCTTTGATCGCATTCATTGCCGTGATAACACGTTACCTGCTGGGTTTCTCTTTGGCATGGTCTTTTGAGCTTTTGATGATTATGCTTACCTATATAACTTTCATCTGCGCCTACCTTGCCCTCCGAAAAAAAATGCATTTGCGAATAGATTTTTTATACCGCCGGATGCCTTTTGTGCTCCAAAGTGTTTGTTTTTTCATCGTCTACCTTGTTATTGCCGGTGTGGCTGTGGTTATGACCTATTGGGGTTTCCAGCAAACGTTTAAATTTCCCGGACAGGTCACGGAAGTCATGCGAATTCCGGTTAGCGTTGTATATATTGTGATTCCTTTATGTGGGCTGGCAATATTAATGAGTGCTTTTATAACTATTTATCAGGGTATTCGTCGGTACCGGGAAGGGCTTTTGCCGGAGGAATTCTAGGTTTTTACGTAGATTCTGGAACAGAGAGTGGAGTCATGACCATAGTTTGGGTTCTCGGTTTGTTATTCGCCTCACTTTTGATAAGTTTACCCATAGCTTTTGCTTTAGCTGCCATTTCAATTTTTATTCTGGCAATTAACGATGTCAATTTGATCATTGTTGCTCAAAGATTGCACGGAGGGGTGAATAGTTTTCCATTATTGGCTGTCCCGTTTTTTGTTCTGGCAGGCCAGATAATGAACCACGCCGGCATTTCAGAACGTTTAGTTGAGTTTGCCAGGGCTATAGTGGGCAAGATGAAAGGAGGTTTGAGCGCAGTCAACATCATTACCAGCATGTTTTTCGCAGGCATGAGCGGAACCAGCATGTCCGACACTGCAGCAGTTGGCGGAATCATGATACCTCAAATGATCAAAAGAGGCTACGCACGAGCCTTTACCGGAGCGGTGACCGCATCATCCTCAACTATAGGAATCATTATCCCGCCAAGTGTCCCGATGGTTCTCTTGGGCGCCTTCCTGGGCATGTCCACAGGCGCATTAATTGCTGCCGGCTTACTTGCTGGAGTTATGTTGGGAGTTGGACTGATTTTTGTTGGTTGGCTCATATCCAAACGAGAGAACTATCCGATCGAGGAACCATTCCGTCTGGTCCGGGCCATAAAAGCTCTCGGCCGAGCTGCTCCGGCGCTATTTATGCCTGTCATAATCCTCGGGGGGATATTGGGAGGCGTATTTACCCCCACAGAGGCGTCCGCAGTTGCTGTTGTATACGGTATCTTTATCGGCATGTTTTACTACAGAACGCTTAACCTTAAAAAACTTTACCAGGTATTCGCGGAGTCCGCCATCTTAACCGGTGCCGTGATGCTTGTGACCAGCACAGCCTATGTCCTAGGATTTACGTTTAATTATCAGCAGATAGCAGACGAAATCCTGAAGCCCATTTCTGCGATGTCTTTGTCTCCAACACTTTTCCTGATGATGCTAAGCATCGTGTTAATAATCGCAGGAACATTCTTAGACGGAATCGCGATGATGTATATTATTGTTCCTCTCTTCTATCCTGGAGTTAGGCTACTAGGAATAGATCCTATCCATTACGGAATGGTTGTTGTTTTGTGCTGGGGAATCGGTCAACAAACTCCACCTGTGGGCGCTGCGCTTTTCATAACCGCGCCTCTATGCGAAACAGACGTTTTGACCATAACTCGCGCGAATGTACCTTTTATCATGGTAATGTGCATCGTCTTGGCCCTTACCATTTTCTTTCCCAAAGCGCTCGTTTTGTTCATGCCCAAACTTCTTGGCATGTAACAGTAACAAAACCGCTTCATTTTTTTACTATTAAAATACAAAAGCCGCTTACTTTAGAATTTAGAGTTATCGATAAAGGAGGAATAAAGGGTGTGTTTTTTATAACATTTGGCGAGGAATTAATACCCCATCCCCTGATCTAGTTAAAAAACCACCCGATAAATTAAAAACAACTGCCAGGCCACAACAGATGCAAACGCTGCAATAACAAAAGGAAATATAGAGCTTATGGTAATTTTGATTTTCTTGGCAGGCACATTGCCGCACATCAAAAGAATGAAGACGGAAAAACTTGTCAGAAGGTATTTTATGCTCATGAACACCAGGGGATCGGTATTCAGATAGTAGGCCATCAGGGGATTGATTTCGACGGCACCGTGCTCGACCAGAAATAAAGTCAAAAGCGCATCGATTACACTTAACAAAAGGATGGATACAATACAGGCGAAAAGGGCTGTACTGTATCGATCCAAATAGAAAATTTTATATCTGTCTTCCTGACGGCGTATCGTTCTCCGGTTGCCATAAATAAAAAGGGTCCTGATTTTAAAATGATTATGGTTTCGCCGATCTTTGTGAGATCTTCTCTCGAATCCGCTTAGTTTTTCTTCATTTTCAGTCATTGTTGATCAGACAGTGGGTATGGCAAAAAATCAAACAGGTTGCGGCTCGGCCATCAAACTTGCTTCAACTTTCTACATAAAAATAAGTTTCAGATATTAGAAGCTATCTCTTCGCAAAAATCATGCCTTGACGCGAACCGGATTGTTTAAAATAAAATTTTTAATAATTATAAATCGTTAACAATCTGGCCCCGTTAAAAAGCAGCGAATAATAAGCCTCAAATGTGTGAACTTTGTTTCACACATTTGGGAAGTTTTTTAGCGAGCAGGCGTGCCGCATACGTTTAATAAAGAGTAGTTCAGCCCGAATCCGTTCAACTTTTCCTTAACCCGCTCGTAGAGGTCCAGATACTCCATGGTCGGCTGAAGAGTATCCAGGTCGTAGCATTCGTCGAAGCGTCTGCCCATGGGAGCATTGCCGATCTGAGATTCATACTGATTCAGGATTTGTTTGACCATCTCGTTGACCTGCTCCCGGGGGATTCCCTGTCGAGCTGCCAAATGTCCCGCCTCGGCCCCGATACGCGCCTCCATACCGCTGGCCCGATCCGGATGGCGGTTGCGGGCCACCGCCGCCAAATCCAAATCCGCTCCCGATACCGTGGCTGCCAGCGCACTGGCCACGATCTCATAAGCTACCATCTCGGTGCACGGCCCGGCTTCAGCGAAAGTATTAACCGTAATTAAGAGACGCGTATTGCGGCTCAGGGCTTGGGCGGTGACGCTGACTAACCACAGCAGCTCCCGGGTAGTATTGCAGCCGTGATGAATGGGCAGTGGAAAGCCGCAATGCCACTGGGCATCAAATACGAGGAGTCCCAGGAAATGGTGGGCCACATGCACGATGGCGGTTGCCTCCGGACCGCCGGAATACCCGCCCATCAACGGTCCGTAAAGACCGTATTTGTTGTGCCCGCTGTGCCGCAGGAATACCACTTTTTTTACCCGCTCATAGTCAATTTTCAATTCGGCGATGGCCGCAATACAAAGCCCATCATTTGACTGCGCACCGAAGTCAGTGTGCATTGCAGCCAGCATGGCATCGGTGCGCTCGGCATTCGAAATGAGATTGTGGATGCCGATCTGCGGCCGCCCGGCCGCCCGGGCCGCTTCGCGGAGCTTGATTACATTCCAGATTGCCGCTTCCACCTCTTGGGGTGTACCCGACTTGATGGGGCGTCCGTGAACCGTCTGGCTGAAAGCGCTGGAAAAGGTTTGGGCCAGGGGTTCCTGCACATAGCTTTGCACCAGGGGTACAAAGCGTTCCTCGGCCACCGGGGTTCCCACCGGCGTCATCAGGCAAAACGGAGGTTTCGAATCCTCGACAGACCGGCAGCGCATCACCGCCTCATCGCGACCCTGACCATAGGTGACTGTGCTTGCAGCTTGTTTCAACGCCCAATCCACTTCTTGGCGGGTGAACTGCATCACGCGTCCGGTATCCCGGCAATAGATGCCCACTTCCAGAAACAGATCAAGGCTGGCCTGGTAAACGCGATCGGCCAGTCCGTCATCGGCCGGTACGACCTGTTCAGGGTCATATACTATGTTGTATTTCTCGACCAATTGCTTGGCTACCCGGCCCAGGTGCAGATCAAATTCCTTTTCCTTGACCAGAGGACCGCTTTCGCTGCGTGCGATGACATCCCAAAAGCCGATCATGGCACCTCACCTCCTCATTTTTTTTTGCAACAGGCGTTTGGCTGTTTCAACAGCCTCAGCCGCATCCTCCCCGTAGCCGTCTGCGCCGACTTCTCCGGCCCACTCAGCGATGACCGGTGCACCTCCCAGCATAACGTAATATTTGTCGCGGATACCCAGCTCCTTGAGCATGCCATCAATATCCGGCATGTGCGCCATGGTAGTCGTCATTAAAGCCGATGCAGCAATGATGTCTGCTCCAACTTCCTGTGCTTTTTCCACAAACTGCCTGACAGGGGCATCATTGCCCAAGTCGTGGACAGTGAAACCGGCGGCCTCAAGCATGATTTTGACAATGTTCTTGCCCAGATCGTGGACGTCACCCTGGATAGTGCCAATGACAATTGTTCCTTGAGATCCGCGGTCAACCCGCTGCACCAGATGGGGTTTGAGTACCTCCACGGCGGCATTCATGGCGTCGGCAGACAGCATGACTTCAGGGAGGAAGCATTCCAGTTTGGCGAGCTTGTCACCGACGATTTGCATTCCACGGGCAAAGCCATTCTGGATAGCTTCAAAGGGATCAACTCCCTCGTTCACGGCTTTTCGCGCCAGAGACACGCACCGCTCTTCATCCATCGCCACCGTGGCCGCCACCATTTCTTCAAATAGCGTTTTTCCCATGTTCATATTCATTATTGTTTCATCTCCTCTCAGCTCCTCAAGCTCCGACATCCCAGCCGGAAGCTCCGGCCGGGTGCCATACCTTCCCGCTAACAAAATAACCTGCATCAACAATGGCTCAATTAAAAAAATGAAAGGAACTTGATTTTGAAAGACCGAACCATTTATAACCATCAAAGTCAAGAGCTACCTTGACCGGTTCGCGTCCCTGCAAGCCCCGCTCTTTAGAGCGGGGAGCTTCACTATTGCTCGGCCTCATCACAAAAAAACGCTCAAAGATCACAGTGAGAAAATATGGGGTCGCCCAATAATGGGCTGTTGCCCAAATCCGAGATTAACTTTACCTCAATTGAGCGTAAACAAAATGAAGAAAACTATGTATGTAAAGGTAAGCATTTCAATCTAAAACGGTGATTCAAATCCACTTCTAATAACAAGCATATAGGTGGGATATAAAATATGGATATAATCTTTATTTTGTTTACCCGATGGGAAAGCCGATGTTTATCCGCCTCTGGCGGAATACGCCATCTCTCCTGTTGTCAAGGGCTCGCAGTAGCTAACTACGGCTTCGCCTGGGATCTGGCGCATTCTCGACTTTCGCTCATTTAAGGTTTATAGAATTGATTTTTGAGCCACGGCTTTGTTTCTGATTTGGGCCAATAAATTAAATTTTTAATCCACGTTCAGAAAAACACTTGACCTACTATATTTTGTGTATTATGATGAATCCGCACACAAAATAGGCGATTTTGAGATAAGCGCCTTTTTCTCAAAATCGCCTAAGCAACGTGCTAAATTAATAACCCATCAAAGGGAGGACACCATGGCAGCTGCAAAGAAAAAAACGACCGCCAAAAAAACAACCGCAAAAAAGAAACCTGCTGCAAAGAAGACTTCTACCAAAAAAAAGAAGTAACCCATTTTACCTTTTCACTGATAAAAGCGGGGAGTTATGGATCCTTTTTCGGGATTCTAAATTATTTAACTCCCCGCTTTTTCATTCAATCTAAAACCCTGCGATTACACCAATGGGCCGAGTATCCGTCAATACTTCCATTAAAGATTCTTTACGAAAAATAAGGGTAAACAAATCCACGAGAAAGTCTGGAATGTCTGTATATCTAATCTGGCTGATGTATTGGACTTCAGGATTTCAAATGGGTTGTGTAAATATCAGGACGGCTTTTTTGACGAATTTTTTCCCCCCTCAATGTCCGCTTGGGTGATACGTTCGCGAAAAACTTTTGGCTGCGCCCCTCTGCTGCCATTGGGTAGATTCGAGGCGTCGGTATATCCGCCTGCCAGTATGCCCTGGGCCAGAGGTGACCAGGCAATAATTCCCAGGTCGTATGCCTGGCACCTGGGAAGAGTTTCATTTTCAATGCGCCGGTTCAATAAATTGTAAGGCGGTTGCTTACGATAAATTTGGGAAATGATATTTATCGGCAAGCACCAACGCCTCAGCCGTTCTCCAGGTGGGGTGGGTGGAACAGGCGATATATTTGATCTTCCAAGAAGGCTGTACTCCATAATTATTATCCTTTCGGGTCTGCCAGGATTTGCTCTGTCTATATTTTTTTTAACCACCATTATAAATACCACAACAATCGGATCATGTAATTTTGCAATGAAATTCTTGTATCTATATGAATAGAGAAATCATTACCAAATAAAAATACCCGCTATCCTTATTGTAATTTTTATCCATCTCGATTACTATCAGTGCCTGTTGTTCACGGTTCCTTTGGCTTGGGGGCTGTATTCGAAGGGGCGTCTCATGACGAAAAATGTGTTCTTGGGACTTGATCTAAAAGTACACAAAGCTTTACGGTTGTTTTGATTAACCCCTTGAATAAAGACATCCGAAGCCACCCATTTAATTTTGACCGCCATTATCCGGACTTAAAATCCCAAGGCTTGTGATTTTCGGCGATAATCCCAATGTTGTTCATGCCGCTCCGGAAAGTGGATTGAAGCATTGGCTGAATACGGGCTTAGTTTAAAAAGGACTTCCGGATGTAATCTACTTTCATGGAGGTTATCACAATGGATTCCAAAGATTGGCGAGCACATAATCCATCCGGCAGCAGACGCGTCATCGTGACCAAAGAGCTGCCGGGAGAAAGGTGGCTTGAAATTCTAACCCAGGCGGAATGCCGGGTTGAAATCTGCACCTCGGAAGATGTTTTGAGCACTTCTGAAATAAAGGCCGCCATGGGAAGTCATTGCGACGGTGCTATCGGGCAGTTGACCGAAGATTGGGGTGATGAGTTATTTGCTGCACTGAAGGCCGCAGGCGCTAAGGCCTATAGCAACTGTGCGGTTGGATTTAACAATGTGGATGTGGCGGCAGCCACACGATATGGCATTCCGGTGGGGAATACCCCGGGAGTATTAACCGAAACCACCGCGGAAATGGCGGTTGCATTGACCTTCGCAGCAGCTCGCAGAATCGGCGAATCAGAGAGGTTTTTGCGTGCCGGCCGCTACAAAGGCTGGTTGCCGACCTTGTTTCTGGGTGAGCTGCTGTGGTACAAGACAGTTGGGGTCATCGGCGCGGGCCGCATTGGTGATGCCTATGCCCGCATGATGGTCGCAGGGCATAAAATGAATCTCATCTACTTCGACATACATCAAAACAAGGCCCTTGAAGACCACATTGCTGCTTACGGTGAGTTTTTGAAATCGCAGGGAGAACAACCGGTGTCCTGCAAGCGCGCGGCGCATATTGAAGATTTGTTGCGGGAGGCGGACTGTGTCAGTCTGCACACGGTGCTGGATGAATCGACCCATCACCTGATCAACACAGAAAGTCTGGCCCTGATGAAAGACAACGCCGTACTGGTTAATACCAGCCGCGGCCCCGTCATCGATGAAGAAGCTCTGGTGGCTCACTGCCAAAAGCATCCCGATTTCAGAGTCGGTTTGGATGTCTTTGAAGACGAACCGAATTTAAAACCGGGACTGGTCGACCTGGACAATGTCGTCATTGTGCCCCACATTGCCTCGGCTACCCGGTGGACACGACAGGGGATGGCCACCTTGGCAGCCGGCAACGTCGCTGCTATCCTGATGGGGTATCCTGCCTGGCAGAAACCGGAAATTTCCCCCTTTCTTGAAGAAGATCCGCCCAAAGCTGCACCCAGTATCATAAACGCCAAAGACCTGGGCGTTCCGGCATACGAAAGCTAGATCACTAATGATCTGTGATCGGTTCGCTTCCCTGCAAGCCCCGTCCTATAAAGGGAGATCAAGGGAAGCTATCTGAAACAGATATTTTCCTTTCCGCGAAGCTCCGCCTTTCAGGGCGGGGAGCTTCACAAGAGATGTATTCATAAAAATGAGTTATTGATTATTCAAACCCGGTGCCCATAGGTAATAAAATCCGGTGCGCAGATTCTTCATTGAGACCGGCAGGTCGATGTCTATTAACGTGGGGCCAGAACCGCTGCGGCTGGTTATTCTGGAGTTATAAAGGTTGTCATCCGGAAAATCCGTGCGGCGGTAGACCACCACCTTTGCAGCCGGCGACAGCCCGCCCAATTTTTTGGCTTCCGTTATGGCCTCGCCGAGATATCCGATTTTATCCACCAGGCCCAACCGCTGGGCCTCATCGGCCAGATACAGACGGGCAGTGCCGACATCCGAAAGGTTAATTTGATTGAGCTTGCGGTGCCGGGCCACAAGGCCCAGGAACCGTTGTCCGAGTTTTTCGATCAGCCCCTGGATAATTTCTTTTTCTTCCGCAGTGGACGGACGGAAGGGTGATCCAATATCTTTGTTTCTGCCGGATTTGCTCACATCTACCTCCACACCGATTTTTTCCATCAGTCCGGTTACATTGGGCTGCAAAAACAAAACGCCGACCGAACCCGTAACGGTTGTGGGATGCGCTAAAATAAAGTCAGCCGGCAAAGCGATATAATATCCCCCGGAAGCCGCCACATTCATCATGGCCGCCACTATTTTCTTGCGGGTGCGTTCTTTAAAGGTCAAGATTTCATGGTACAGCACGTCACTGGCGGTGACCGACCCGCCAGGAGAGTCAATTTTTAAAACGACTGCCCGCACCGCCGGGTCTTTTTCAGCCTTGCTAAGCTGAGAGACGATCTCCTGGATCATGCTGGGCTTTGAGTTCAAGAATTCTCTTTTGGTCTCATCCGAAATAGTCCCCTCTACGGGTATCAATAATACTTTGCCTTTATCCGCTCCCTGCAGGGTATATTCCTTTAGCGGGATGGAATCGTCCCCGAAAAGGATTATTCTGGGAGTGGCACAACCGCTGAATAAAAAGGTAATGGATATTAAAATGATAAAAATAGTTGATCTAAGCATAATTTTCTCTTTTGGGTTTAATGATCATATTTTGTATTAGACGTTGTCAATGCGTCGCTGCAACAAAGGAAATTATTTTTCCCGCTTGAGATGCCGTATATTGTCTGCCTCAGCAACAATGACGTCATCCGCCAGCTCGATGAAAAGCCCGTGCTCGACAATGCCGGCCCGCTGGTTTAGTAAGCGGGCCAATTCTATCGGATCGGAGATAGGGCCGAAGTCAGCATCCAGAATCAGGTTGTTTTGATCCGTTCGAAATAATGTACCGTCATTATCACTGCGCAACGTTACCGCTGCCCCCAGGGATTTGAGATAGTTTTCTTCAGTTCTACGAGCCGGCGGTATGACTTCAACCGGTAGTGAAAAAAGGCTGCCAAGTTGGGAAGAAAGCTTGCTTTGATCAACGATGAAAATATTTCTGCGACTGACCTGGGCGATTATTTTTTCTCTCAGCAATGCGCCGCCACCGCCTTTAATCAGGTTTAAATCCGGATCGACTTCGTCGGCGCCATCGATGTTCAGATCGACAACCGGATGTTCATCCAGTGAGGTCAGGGGAATTGCCAGACCTTGGGCCAGTTTTTCGGTTTGATTTGAACTGGGTATACCGACAATATCTTTCAATTGCCCACTGTTGAGAAGTTCGCCGAGGCGCTCAACCGCGAATTTAACCGTACTACCGGTGCCCAGCCCGATAACCATTTCTGAAGTTACGAATTCGACCGCACGGTGGGCGGCCTTTTTTTTAAGTTCATCCACTAGATTCATAATCAAGCTCTCTTTGATATTCTATATTTTGTGCTTCGGATTTGATACACTCAATTGCTTTGCGATTGAGCGGTTCATTTCCCGGCAAACCCCGCTCCTCAGGGCGGTAAGTTCCACTATTTCATACCGCCACTTTGGAGCCCTTCTTACCCCTTCATTTTTGCGTATATAATTGGATGTAGCGCTTGGCAACCGTCTTGAGATCTACCGGGTCGTCAACAATCCAGCGCTTGTCCAGCAACTTACTTGCGTGAATATTTGGTCTGGTAAAGTCGTTTGCTACCGCAATGCATCTCATACCCGCCGCCAGAGCCGCCTGAACGCCAGAAGGCGAATCTTCAATCACCAGACATACCCCGGCATCAAGGTTAAATTCCCGGGCTATCAGCAGATAAATCTCCGGATCCGGTTTGCCATGGTTGACGTCATCCCGCGTGGCCAAAAAATCAAATTCATACAAAATATCCAAAATCCGCAAAACCCGATTGGCTTGGGTGCGATGAGACATAGTGGCCAAACCGGTTTTGAATTTTCGCTGGCGAGCCCATATCAACAAATCGAGATTATACGGACATCGATGCTTCATGATTAACAGGGGATCTGCGAGCATGGATTCGTAGATCTTGATACGGATCTGGACGAAAGCCTGCCAGGGTGTTTGAACATCAAACTCGCTCATTCTGGCTTTTGTCTCGTTTTCCAGCCCGAAACATTCTATTAAATGCAGGACGACTTCTTGACGTGAGAGTCCCACGACTTCTTTGAAAGCTTCGATCACATCTTGCTCGTTAATACGCTCCGGTCCGAGTTCAACAGCTGCCCTGGCATAAGAGATTGCCTTCAGTGTTTCTGTTCGAACAAAGGTTCCATCCAGATCGAAGATCATGGCCTCTATCATATCAATTGCCTCGCCCGGCGTTTTCAAGGCGCAAATAATTCCATAAAAATCAGAAAAATTTAATCTGACTGTCTGATCTTGGGCATAGGTCTTACGGATGATTTCTTTGTGCAATAGGGCCTTATTATGGAGGCCGTTATTCGCCTTCACCTGAATACCCTGCAGCGTGCTGCAGGGATGAAAGGCAAGGTGAACCGCGCCGGCCTGTCCCGCCGAAGTCTTGACGAAGGCGGAAGCTCTCCAGAGCGCAGGCGGGTTAGGCTACGGCGCAATTCCGCTTTTTTCCCAGCAGCTTGCTGCGGGGAGCTTCATTTTGACACGTCAGTTGCGTGGCTTGTTTTCTCAGTTAAAAGTCTTTCTCGTTTTTCTGAGATGCATGTTATCAAAGATTCAAAAGACTTGGCAAAAGCAGCCACACCTTCATCCTGCAGGTCCTGAGTAATTTTATCCAGGTCGATTCCGAGGTCAGCCAGTTGTTCGATTTGTTTTCTGGCCTCTGCCACCCCCTTGGTCAATGTTTCGGAAACAACCCCATGTTCCATAAAACTCTTCAGGGTTGCAGGCGGCAGCGTGTTGACGGTATTTGGGCCGATGAGTTCATCCACATACAAATTTTGGGGGTACGACGGATTTTTGGTACTGGTGCTGGCCCACAATACTCTTTGAACGCGAGCCCCCTTGGTGGCCAGCGAATCCCAGCGCGAACCACTGAATATTTTACGATATTCCTCGTAAACGATTTTGGAATTGGCAACAGCGATTTTACCCTGAAGCTCGGTGTTGCCGGTTTTTTCCAATGCCTGGTCGACCGCCGTATCCACACGACTCACAAAAAAGGAGGCCACGGATGCTACTCTATCCACCATATGCCCCCCAGTTACTGAAGGACCGGTTTGTGCCAGTTTTTCAAGCCCGCTCAGATAGGCCTCTGCGACGGCTTGATAGTTGTCTAAACCGAAAATCAACGTCACATTTACATTCACTCCCGAGGTAATCAGCTCCGCAATGGCGGGCAGACCCGCCGGTGTCGCCGGTACTTTAATCATTACATTGGGTCGATTTAAGCTTTCAAAGAGCCGTTTGGCTTCCATTATGGTCTTTGGGGTGTTGTTTGCCAAATCCGGGTTTACTTCCAGACTGACGAAACCGTCTCTGCCTTGTGTGGATTCATAAACAGGTTTGAGCTGTTCCGCCGCCATAGCAATATCGACAAGGGCCAGCGATTCGTAAATTTCATGAATGGTTTTGTTGCTATCGATAAGTTGTTCTAAATCAGAATCGTAATCAGCGCTTCCGGCAATGGCTTTTTCAAAGATCGACGGATTCGATGTTACCCCTCGCAAACCTTGCGCCACCAAATCTTTCAATTCTCCGGAAGTGATTAACGATCGACGAATATAGTCAAACCAAATGGATTGTCCCAGTTCTGCGAGTTCATTCATCTTGGACATGTTTTTCTCCTTGTTATATTATTTCAGAGTATCATCACTGCTTATAAGCTAATTGTTAATATAAATTCGAATATTGCTTAAGCAATTGTCCCATTTCAACTTTAACCGGATTCAAGGCCTTCCTAATAATTCCAAACCCTGCAAAGCAGCGCCCCATAATCCGCTTTCCTGATTCGAATTCAGCATCACGGGTATCTTTTCGAGCACATGCGTCATTGTTTTTGAGCGTAGAAACGCTGTCTTAAATTCCTGATGGGTCACGAGGCTCGGGATCCTGGCAGCCACACCTCCGGCAATATATACTCCGCCGAAAGCGAGAAGCTGGAGTGCAAAATTGCGACAGATGCGACCGTAAAACCGTGACATCCATTTAAGCGATTGGACATCGTCATGCAGTTTCGCAGCCACTTCAGCCGGTTGCAGTTTTTCACCGGTCAGGTATTCGTGCACCAGACTCAATCCTCTTCCGGATACCACCGTATCTGCCCTCACGTAAGTCTCTCCGGTTTGGTGGTGCAAAAATTTCATATAGTCAAATTCAGCCTCTGTTTCAAAAGGAAAGCTGGCATGACCTCCCTCGGAAGCAAGGGGGATGTGACCCCCGGCAGTTTGTGGGATAAGCGCTGCCTGGCCCAAACCGGTACCGGCGCCGATAACTACCAGTGGTTGTGCGGGGTCTATTTTGCCCGGAATTACCTGCAACGCGGATTCTATTACCGGCGAACGGCAGGCGAACGCCTGAGCGACAAAATCGTTGATGAGTAAGCAACGTTTTAAACCAAAATTCTCATTGGCACGCGATAGATCAATTTCCCAGGATATATTGGGCGGCCTGCTATGGGTGCCCCTTTCTACGGGACCTGCAACTGCAATGACAGCGATTTCCGCCCTATCCGGCGGCAGGGATAAATCACTTGACTTGAGCTGATCCAGTAAATTGGCAAATGAAGCCGATTCCTGTGTCTTGAGCCATATTGATTCTTCCAGCTTGAGCGTCCCGGCCGCATCGACTGTAAAGTAAGCAAATCGGCTGTTTGTTCCGCCGATATCGGCTGCGAGAATGTCCACTTTGGATGACTCCTTTATGGTATTGAAAGCAAAGCCTGAAATATTTCACAGATAAAAACAAAGCAGGACGGTGTTAAAAAATAATTTGTGAAATCAGTTTAGTCTATGGTTTTTTCAAGCTTTCATCTGAGTGGGCTGTTGCCCAAAGATATTTGGCCAACAACCCGTTTAGTTGTATTCACAAAGCATGGTCGGCAACCGGAAACAGCTTTTCAGGCAGCAAAGACGCCGCCGCTTCATCCAGCAGCCATAGTAATTTTCCCCTTAAAGGCTTGATTTTCTGGGCTGGTAGATTCGCTTTGGGATTTTCAAACACGGTTTTCAGTATGGGTGCCTTTTTATTACCGGAAACCATAAAGCAGATGCATCTAACGTGATTCAACACCGGATAGGTCAGGGTTATTCGATGGACATCCGGATTTCCCACTTTTACGCTGATCACCCATTTTTCAGTGGTTAGGGATGCCTGGGCGTCGGGAAACAGTGATGCGGTGTGACCATCGGTGCCGATTCCCAGGAATATAAGATCAAAGACCGGATAATCTCCTTTTTGGTCTTTAAAAAAGAACGCAAGCTCCTTTTGATATTGCGATGCCCCTTTTTCAGGTTGAACCTGACCGGGCATGGGGTGAATCTGTCCTGCCGGAATAGGCACTTTTTCCAACCAATCCGATCTTGCCGCACCGAAGTTGCTGGCAGGATGATCGACCGGGACCATGCGCTCATCGACCCAGAAGACATTTATCTGCTGCCAGGGTATTGTATCCAGATAAGGTCGCTGTGAGAGCATTCGGTGCATTGCCCGTGGTGTTGATCCGCCGGATACAGCAACACTGAACTGGCCGGATTTTTTCACGCGGTCTAGCGCTTGCCGGCAAAATATTTCAGCGCCCCGCTTGGCCAATTGAATGTCATCTGTCTCTATTATAACTTCTGGTTTGTCCGACATTTAAAATTTCTGCACCCATGGATTTAAAATCGCTGTATCTCGGTTTCTTGTACCTAGTATTGTGAAGTACCAGATCAATTAACCAATAAGCGCCAACGCCTTTTCCACCACTCGATCGGCGGTGATACCGAATTTATTGTACAGCGTTTGGTACGGGGCGGAAGCACCGAAATGGTCCAGCCCGATAACATCCCCACGGCTGCCCACGTACTTATGCCAGCCTTGAGGGCTGCCGGCTTCGATAGCTATCCGGATGCCTGCTTCCGGCGGCAGGACTTGCCGGTGGTATGATTCAGGCTGCCGGTCGAACAACTCCCAGGATGGCATGCTGATAACGCGCACGGAAATTCCTTTTTCACGCAGCGTATCGGCAGCCTGCAGTGTAATGTGCACTTCGGATCCGCTGGCGATGAGGATAGCCTCAGGTTTGGCGGTTTTTGCATCGCTGAGGATATAGGCACCGCGATGCAGCCCAGCGGCTGGGGTGAAAACATTACGATCCAGCGTGGGGGTATTTTGACGGGTCAAGATCAGGGCAATCGGACCCCGTTTGTTTTGAACTGCAAAACGCCAGGCTTCAGCCGTTTCGTTGGCATCACACGGCCTGATGACCGTGAGGTTGGGGATTGCTCTGAGGGCTGCTAGTTGCTCGATGGGCTGATGAGTTGGGCCATCCTCACCCAAGCCGATGCTGTCGTGGGTAAAAACATAGATTATGTTGAGATTGGTAAGTGCGGCCAGGCGGATGGCCGGTCGCATGTAATCGGAAAACACCAGGAAAGTTGCGCCATAGGGAATGAAGCCGCCATGAAGAGACATGCCGTTTAAGATAGAGCCCATGGCATGTTCCCTGACCCCGAAGCGCATATTGCGTCCCTCATATTGGACAGCCTGGAAATCGTTTTCTTCTTTAATCAGCGTTTTGGTGGACGGTGCCAGGTCGGCAGAGCCACCGATAAGATTGGCAATATTGGGGGCGATGGCATTCAAAACGATCCCGGATGCGACCCGAGTGGCCATACCTTTGGGATCTGCAGGGAATGGGATGATATCCGTATCCCATCTGTCCGGTAGATCTTCATTGATCCAGCGATGCCATTCTTGGGCAAGTTCGGGATAGGCTTCTGCGTATTTTTTCAATGATGCCTGCCAATCGCTTACAAGGGCCTTTCCCTTTTCTTTGGCCTGATGGAAATGTTTCAGGGCTTCATCCGGTATTAAAAACGGTGAATCGATCGGCCATTTCAAGTTTTCTTTTGTCAGAATTATTTCTTCGGGCCCGAGGGGTTCACCGTGTACACCGGCTGTATCCTGCTTGTTAGGGCTTCCAAATCCGATATGGGTGCGTACGGATATGATTGACGGCTGCCGGGCTTCCTTTTTCGCTGCAGTGATAACCGCTTCAATGGCGGCCAGATCATTCCCATCTTCCACGGTTTGCACATGCCATCCATAGGCTTTAAAACGGGCCAGGCGATCTTCGCTGAAGGTAATATCGGTGCTGCCTTCAATCGAAATTCGATTGTCGTCATAAAGGTAAATTAATTTACCGAGTTTCAGGTGGCCTGCCAAAGACGCCGCTTCGTGAGATACCCCTTCCATAAGGTCACCATCGCTGACGATACCGTACGTATAATGATCCACGACGGTGTGTCCGGGCCGGTTAAAGCGCGCCGCCAGATAGCGTTCGGCAATGGCCATCCCGACACCGTTCGCAAACCCTTGACCCAGCGGGCCGGTGGTCGTCTCAACACCCGGCGTCAGGCCGTGTTCCGGGTGCCCGGGTGTTCTGCTGCCCCATTGGCGAAAATTTTTCAACTCCTCAAGGGGCAAATCGTAACCGGTTAAATGTAGCAGGCTATATAGCAGCATCGATCCGTGACCGGCGGACAAAACAAACCGATCCCGGTTGGGCCAATCCGGCTTCTGCGGATGATGACTCAAAAAACGGGTCCATAGAACATAGGCCATGCTGGCTGCCCCCATTGGCATACCCGGGTGACCCGATTTCGCTTTTTCCACACCATCTGCTGAAAGCATCCGTATCGTATTCACACATAATTCATCTAGATTTACCGTCATTTTTCCCCCTCTGCATTTCGCTCTGTTTTTTACAGGAATTCAAATGATAAAATAACTTGCGTCGAACTGCCCGCCGCACAAGACTTTGGCAGGCGGGCATTCATCATCCAATATTCTATATTTGATGTCAAAATTGGTTCTTCTCACAAATTTCAGGATCACGTAACTAATGAACGTTCAAAGCTTCTGCGGCCTGGGGACCCCAACTACCGGATTCATACATCTGGAGCATATCTGCCCGATAGCCGCAGGTTTCACACTCCGATAAAATAGGTGTTAAGAAAGACCAACAAAGTTCAACCCCGTCCTGCCGCCAGAACAGCATTTGGTCGCCCAGCATACAGTCCAACAGAACCTTTTCGTAAGCATCCAAAACAGGTCCCTGGGAATTTTGATGATAGTTAAAATCCATCGTTACAGAACGCAGGCAAACACGGGCACCCGGGTGTTTGGTTTGAAAGGTTAAGGTTATTTTTTCTTCCGGATAGATGCCCATAATTAAACGGTTGGCCGTAATATCTCCTCCCAATATGCGGCGAAACATTGAATGGGGGACTTCTTTGAATTGAATGGCAATTTCCGTAATTTTTTGGGCCAATCTTTTGCCGGACGTGAGAAAAAAAGGGACTCCCTGCCAGCGCCAGTTGTCAACAAAAATTTTCATGCGGGCAAAGGTGGGGGTAAGGGAGTCTGAATTCACACCGGGCTCTTGCCGGTAGGCCGGGACCTTTTCGCCGTTAATGGTTCCTTTTTCATACTGGCCCAGCAAAAGGTATTCACGCACGCTGTCAATCGGAAAAGGTCTAAGCGCCCGGAAAACTTTTATCCGTTCATCTCGCACGTAGTCGGCTTCAAATCGTGACGGCGGTTCCATTGCTGTCAGGGCCAAAAGCTGCATCATATGATTTTGAAACATATCTCTCAGCACACCGGCCTGTTCATAGTATCCGGCCCGGTGCTCCACACCCAGCGTTTCCGTGGCAGTGATGCTGATATGGTCGATATATCTTCTGTTCCAGACCGGCTCAAATATCGCGTTGGCGAAACGGAACATCAATACGTTTTGAACGGTCTCTTTGGCCAGATAGTGATCGATTCTGAATATTTGGTGCTCTGTGAAATATTGATGAATCCCTCGATCCAAATCGATGGCGGATTCCAGATCACGGCCGAAAGGTTTTTCCACCACCAATCGCGACCATCCGTTTTCATGCTGCCTCTCATTGCTGAGTCCGGCCTTTCCCAGCATTTGTGCAACCGGTTTGTAAAGGCTTGGTGGCAGTGCAAGGTAAAAAATTTTATTCCCCCGAGTCCGATGCTTCTGATCGAGATTCCGTAATGACGCCGCCAACTGGTCAAAGGAATTCAGATCATCGTAAACAATCGGGCGGTAATGAAGCGATGTTACAAAAACCTGCCATTTTGAGTGATCGGGACTATCTTCAGTGATGATGGCCTTTGTCATTCTATCTCTGAAATCTTCAGTACTCATTTTCGTGCGCCCGCAGCCCACAACCATGCAGGGATCGGGTAGACCGCCGTTTCGGTAAAGGTTGAACAACGCCGGAATCAGTTTTCTAGCGGTCAAATCACCGGTGGCCCCCATTATGACTATGGCGCATGGATCTTCGGGTTGTTCACTGATGCACTCTTGGGCAGAAAGAGGCGGGTCCGGGGGGTCAACTGTTATCTTTGCCCCACCTGACTCGCTCTGTTTGGTATTCTCACTGGCCATAAAAATCCTCTCTCCCTCAACTGGGTGGTTGTATTTTGGTTTATTCGCCTTCGCCTGAATACCCTGCAGTTTGTTGCGGGGAGTTTCATTTTTCCGTAGAAACTACCGCATGTCCGCCAAACTCGCGGCGCAGTGCGGCAAGGACTCTGTCTGTAAATGTATTGTCCTGACGGGAACGAAATCTGCGAAGCAGGGAGAGGGTGATGACTTCGGCGGGCACCCCGGTTTCCATGGCCTGCTGAACTGTCCAACGGCCTTCTCCCGAATCCTCCACATATCCCTTAATATCCTTAAGTTTAGCGTCTTTTTTAAAAGCGTCTTCAGCCAGTTCCAGCAGCCATGAACGGACAACACTGCCCTGGTTCCAGAGATGCGCAATTTCGGCGTAATTGAAGGAACCACCATACTCTGAGGCTTCAAGAATTTCAAATCCTTCGCCGTAGGCTTGCATCATACCGTATTCAATGCCGTTGTGAACCATTTTAACAAAATGGCCGGCACCGACGGTCCCGCAGTGCAGATATCCCTCCTCAGGAGCCAGAGTTTTGAATATAGGCTCGAGATAATGGTAAGTGTCTTTGTCTCCGCCAATCATCAGACAGTACCCTGTTTTGAGACCCCATATGCCGCCGCTGACACCCGCATCGATAAACCGGATTCCTTTTTCAGCAAGAATCTTGGAGCGGCGAATATCATCCTTGTAGTACGTGTTGCCGCCGTCAACGACGATATCATCCGGTGTTAAGATGCCTTTGAGCTGGTTCACGTGATCATCCACCGGCCGCCCGGCCGGCAACATCAGCCATGCGATTCTCGGTGCTGAAAGTTTTTCAACGGTCTCTTGCAGTGAATACGCACCGATTGCGCCTTCCTTGACAAATTGATTTGTTTTCTCGGCCGTGCGGTTGTAAGCGACGACCTCGTGGTTACCGGACAACAATCGCCTGGCCATATTCATGCCCATCCGCCCTAAACCGATCATGGCTAATTTCATTTCAGCCTCCCTTTTTTAAATATTCTATAACGCGGTCATTGTGTTGTGATTATTCTCAGGAGGATTCCAGAGTGTTATATCATAGACGGAGATTTCGCAAAATAGTTTCTAACGCCTAAAAGCGGGTGGTTATGCCAAAATGGATGCCAAAATCAGGACTATTGCCCAGGGTGATGACGTTTTCAATCAATCCGAACTCCAAAACCGTTCCCCTGCCTACCTCCCACTTTGCACCGAGGGTAATTTCATTTGAAGAAGAAGAAAGGTCCTCAAGGTCATCGGCAACTCCTTCGGTGAGAAGATACTGGATCAAGAGTGACGCCCGCGGATTGAACCGCCACTCAACGGCAAACAAGCCGGACAGCTGGTCATCTCGCAGTTCGATACCGTGAAAATCCTCGCGGCCGAACAATGTATACCCAAAGGTGCCGTATAGATAAAAATGACCGTAACGTCGCGATGCCGATAACCACACACCCAAATCGAGGGGGGAGCCACCTTCGAGGTCATCGCTCTCCAGTTCTGTACGGAGGGTAAAGGCATAGGCGAAGGCCGGCCATTTATCGGTACCGCAGGTGACATTATGCTGCAGGGTGAATAAAAGACTGGTGGCATAGATTCCCTTGTCACTGTTGGTTAAATTGACGCCGGGGTTGTCATCGGAGGGCGCAATATCGAAGGTAAAATCACCTTTGGGCACTTCATCGCGGCCGTTCTGATCAATATTGAACAGGTCATGGAATCCCTGGATAAAACCGTCCATCGCACCGCCGAAACGGCTGCGTGTCTCAAATCCAACCTCGAATTGCACAGTGTCGGTGAAGCCGTATGCCAGGCCAAGATTGGTCTGGAGCTGCTCATAGTCGAAAAAGTAGTCCGGTTCTTCCGATGCCCAAATATTTACCCAGGTGGCTCTAAGTCGTCCTTCCCACTGTCCGCGGCCAAGAGTGGATGGGGTGCGCGGGCTCATACCAAGACGCAGGGCCTGAAGCGGGGATTGACTGGGAAGATCCAGGGGGCCGTAGCCGACATGAGAAAAGCAAATGGCCTTGGCGCGGTAATAATCCGCTGAACTGATGATTCCCGTTCTTTCACCGCTTTCTATCACCGTGGGGGTCTGATCGAGGGCAACTTTGGCTGATTTGATTTGACCCAGCACGGTCGACAAATGGTCATGGAACGCAGACGGCTCGTATTTGCCAATGAGTTTGGCCCGCAAATGGCCATCCTTATCAAAAATTTGAAACTGCGGCACGGCCGTGACTTCATAAGAATGGGCCAGCGAAACATCACGGTCGATGTCGATAGCAACCCATTCGAATTCCCGGGCCAACTTAACAATGTCCGGGTCTTTAAGTACGGTTTTTTTCATTTCACGACAAAAAGGGCACCATGCAGCCCGAAAGGCGATGACCAACGGCTTGCCGGACCGCTTGGAGGCGGCCAGTGCCTGTAAAAGGTTTTCAGAAAATGGAATGGTAGCAGGTTTTTCTGGCAGATCGGTTTCACTGCCAGCCGACAGGGGCGGGCAGATAAATAGCCAAATAACAATCAGGGAAAGTAGCGTTCGCCCTTCAATTTTCTTAAGGTGCTTGCGCATATCTTTTCCCTTCAGTTGGTACAGACAAGCCCAGGTTATTCCTCCCACTTCTTTTCAGGGGGGTACTTTTCGAAACCGACTTCGTGAAGTTAACCGAATAAATCTAAAAATAAGATGTTTGTCAAGCAGCTAGCCTCAGCTGCGGTAGATTTTGCGCCGTGCATTGGCCGCTGCCACCAGCGGATCCACCTGAACGTCCACATAGTCAAAAACCCGGGCCTCACGTTTACCGGGCGCGGGTCTAAGCACTCTACCGAGATATTGCAGCACCCGTCCGCTGAAACGGACCGGGGTTGCCAGGAACAAAGTTGACAACTCCCGGCAATCAAAACCTTCTCCGATGAGCTGACCGGTGGCAATCAGTACTTTGACCCGGCCCTGGCTCAATCGTTCCAATACTTCCCGTCGCTGGTTGCTGCTCAGATCACCGGTCATAATTTCAGCAGACACCCGATGCCTGTATTTCAAGATTGTCTGCAGGGTCTCGCAATGCTTTTTTCTGTCCGACAGCACCAGGCAGACACCCGGGTTATCCTGAGATTCACGGGCGATATCAGATGCGATCAGCCGGTTTCTTTCATCATCAGCCGTCAACTCCGAGAGCATTTTGGAATATTCCATAACGGGGTCATAAAAGGGCCGAAAGTTGGTTTGGCGAAACATAACGTCGGCCGGCAGAACGTATCCGGTTTCAATCAAATGGCCTTTATCAATCTGATGGTGTACGTCCCCGAGGTGCCAGAAAATCAATTTGGACAGCTTATCACGCCGCCAGGGAGTGGCCGACAATCCCAACATGTATCTCGAATCAAATTCCGTTACCGCTTCGGTAAAGGTACGGCTTGGCGTTCGATGACACTCGTCCACGATGAGGTTTCCGATGTGGGGCGAAACTTCCGCCGCACATTTGTACAAAGACTGTACCAGGGCCACCGTGATTTTCTCTCCGACAAACTTTTTGCCGCCGCCGATCACGCCGATCTGATTTGCAGGGATTTTCAGAAAATCGGTAATCCGATCAATCCATTGGTGAACCAGATCTTTGGTATGCACGACAACCAGGGCAGGCTGTCGGCGCCGGGCCAGAATATAAAGGGCCATAATGGTTTTGCCGGAGCCGGTGGGAGAACTCAAGGTGCCGAATTCTTTGGTCAGCATTCGGCTCACCGCTTCCTGCTGGAAAGATTTCAATTGTCCGCTAAATGCAAGATCCACCGCCGGCAGGTTGCGTCTTTGATCATTAATCCTGTAGTTTACTTGGAAGCGCCGGCAGAGAAATATTAATTGTCGAAGATATCCTCGCGGGATCCACAAACCGCCGCCGCTGATTTGGTCATAGAACCGCAGTTCCCTGGGAACGCCTCTGTTCCAGCGCCCCATGCGGTGATTTTCGATCCATTTGGGGTTTGGGAATTTTAGTTTCTCGATCAGGGTTTTCCGTAATACGGGGGGAATTCCGGCAAGCCGTAGATTATTTTTGATGGTAATGGCTAATATTTCTTCCACTTAGCTATTCAGGTTCTTTTCATGAATCCCAAAAATACTTACCAAAGAAACAAAATGAACTTTTTATAAATCAACCCGGCAGCGGATTTTTCTGACGTTCCTCTGCAATACGGATATACGTGTGCATTCCGGTTTTGGGGGGCAAGTATTGTTGATCTTGCGGTTTCTGCATGAGTTGCATGGCCCCTGACGGGCAGGTGGTTACGCACAGACCACAACCGATACAGCGGTCCAGGCTGACGGTGGCAATTTCGTCGACGATTTCAACGGCGTCCATCTGGCAGCGTTCCAGACAGGTTTCACATCCGGTGCATTCTTCTTGCGCCACTTGCGCAAAATAATTGCTTTGCACCAGTTCAGCCGGTTTGGGATGCATCTTCAATGACCTGAGAACACCGCAACAATCACCGCAACAACTGCACATGCCGCCAATTTTTTGGGAGTTGAAAGGCTGCATGACCAGGCCGGCTTTTTCGTTGTTGCTGACAATCTCCTTGGCTTCGGCTTTGGTAATATAGCGGCCCATCCCGTTTTCCACATAATAGTCGGCATGGGAACCGAAAGAAAAGCAATTTTCCAGTGGTTTGTCACATTCTTTTCCAGCTAAATGCGTTGTCGTGCGGCAAACGCAGGGGGCGATCGCAATTTTTTCCTGTTTTTGGATGATCTCCAAAACATCTTCATAGGGCGCCACCGGATAATCGGCAACCAGCTGGCGATCAATGGGAATTGTGCGCAAAACCGGTGTTTTAAAAGATTGTACGGAGCGACCGAAGGCCGTCTCAAAGTATTCCTCATGATCCCGGGCAAAATCTTCATCCATTCTTTTTAGTTGGTGCTCAAAGATCCCTACCACATAGGGTACTGCGGCATAGCGCACCAAATCTCCATTTCTTTTGCGGAAAAGCAGACCCTTTTTGGCCATCTGCTCCATTTGTGCTGCGGTTTGATCCGGATCGCGCTGCAACCGTTTAGCGGCATCCGCCGGTGTTTCCAGGAGCGGGGAGAGTCCGAGAAATAATTCGGCCTCTGCTTCGGCAAACAACCGTTTGAGTATTTTGATTTCTATGCCGCTCTCTGTTGCCGGATATCCTGTGGCCATGTCATCCAATCTTTTTCTCAACTTTTGGTACGCATCTTCCATGATCTACTCCTGAATTTAAACAATGCTAATAATACAAATGCCATACAGATTAAATCCAGGTCGCTTTTTATCATTAAATGCTATAGGGTGCAAGGGGTTGTAAGGCAGATTGAAAACTTTTTTAGCTTGCCTTTTCCTTCAGACCGCTAAGTTTGACAGCTCGGATCACTTTAATCAGTACTCTATCCCTTTCTGGGCAATTACACCTTTATTGTAATGGTGTTTTATTTCACGCATTTCAGTAACGAGGTCAGACATTTCAATCAGTTCTTTTGCGGTTTTCCTTCCCGTGAGGATTAAATGGAGATTCGGCGGTTTCTTTGCAATGATTCGTATAACTTCTTCAATTTTGAGCAATCCGAAATGGATGGCCGTGTTAATTTCGTCCAGTATGATCATGTCATATTGTCCGTTTTCCATTGCTTTTTCGAAAGCACGTAGACCTCTGTGGGCCATGTGAATATCCATTGGTTCACAGGTTCTAGTTTTAAAAAACACGCTTCGTCCATACTGTTCTATTTTTATAGGCAAGTTTGTTGACTCTAAAACCTTTATCTCACCGATGTTCTTTTGACGTTTCATGGACTGCAGAATAAGTACATTAAAACCCTGTCCAGTTGCTCTAAGGGCAAGCCCCAAAGCAGCCGTAGTCTTTCCCTTTCCATTTCCGGTATAAATTTGAATTAAACCTTTCCTAAACATGATCATCCCTAATATGAAAATATTTATTAATTCACATGAGGGTTTTCAGATCTGCCGCGTTTCGCATTTTTGAAGACCGCTTTGTTCAAGCAACTCAATTTCTTTCAGGGCCGTCAATATGCCAGCGATGATAGCCTGCCGTGCAACCGGCGTTTCTACTGTAGCCTTATCATCAGGTTCAACTGTACCTATCTCCTTGAGTTGAATAATTTCTTCTAAAACGGACGCGGTGTCGGCCTTTTGGTTGAGTGCCTCTAGAATGTCTTCCGACTTTTTTCCCCAGCCCATTTGTTTCCAATCCTCAAAATATAAGCCAAAATGCTGCAATAAATAGTCTTTATTCTGACTCCTGGCCCATTGATATCCGATCCTATACCCCGTTGACTTTTCAATGATCTGATCGTACCGAACGTCTTCGAGTTCTTTCTCAAATCCCCATTGCTTTAATAAAGATTCAACTTCTTGTTTATCCGCATCTGATTTTTTAATCCCGGCAACATGATATGCGATTTCCGAAGCGATGGTAAGAAGGATCCGATGTTCCGGTTCCTTCAACATTTTGGTGTTTAACGTCACCAGCATCTTAACCGGCTCGCCAAACGTATGTCGCACTGCACATGACTCATAAAACGCCTCGTCGGCCAATATTTGAAAATCCTTGGTCTTTAGAATATCTTCTTTTAATGCTGGTGGCAGACGGCTAAAGACCTTTTCCAAATAGGGGATAAATCGAGGATCACAAAAATTAAATCTTTCGTTCAAGTTTTCCATGTTGCCTCCTTTCATATGCAAACGAAAATCCATATTTTCAATCAGCGACCCGTGCGCACCGCCCTTTATTGCCCTCAATGCCGCTGCGGCGTCCGGTTTTCTGATCCTTTAGCACGCGAAAGATGTTTTTACTTCGACACTGAGGACAACCCAAGGGACGGCCTGTCCCAAAAGGCAATGTCCATTCGTGGCCGCAATCTTGACAACTAAATTGCCTTTCTTCTATTGCAACCACGCCGCCTTCAATCTTTAGGGCCTTTCCGTTAACTAAAGCATCGGCAATTTTTTTGTGAGCCGTACGAATAATATTCCCAAAAGTTTGGCGAGATATATTCATATTGCCTGCGGCTTTTTCCTGGTAAAGACCATCCAAATCAGCAAGCCGGACGGCCTCCAATTCATCCGTAGACAGAATAATCTCTTCTAATTCCGCAACGGGAATACCCCTCGGTTTGTAGTAATTCGCTTCCGGGCAGCAAGCGATGCGTCTGACTTTAATCGGTCTGGGCATAAGCTCCTCCCATTATTTTTTTTAGCATATGCCAACAATATGGCTCCATAACGTACTTGTCAAGCAATAAAGCCAACCGAAAAGCCCTTCTTCGCAGGTGTTTCAATCCCAAGATATTTTCTAAACGATGCTCAAGTCCGGATGAGAATAAACTGAGTGGGGGTGTAAAAAAGGATTTGGTTTGTTTAAACTCTAAGCCATTGCCTGCAGAAACCCAGTATGTCCATTTGAGAAATTTTACTGCTGCTGCCAGACCCATTGGCTGTGCGCAAACAAGTCGGCATAATATAAGGGATTTGTTAAATTGGAGAGCAACATTGCCATGCGCATTTATCGGCTGGACTGCAATGGTTAAGTGTTCACCGTTTCAAGGTGTATAATGAAAGACTACTTGTTTAAAAGAGCAGCAGCTACCGGCCTATCCGGATATCAATGCGGTTTCTTGCTTTATTTTAAATTCAAGGTCTTCTGGACAATGTTTTTATCATGATCGTAGTCAATGACTCTTTGCAGCATAATCTTATTGGCCATCACCGGCCCGGCACCATGCCAGGTAGCCACGCCGTGTTGGCCTGCCGTCCAGTGCTGTAGCAGTTTATGGACTTTCATGATGTTTTCTGTCGGCTGATCGGAACCGAAGCTGTAAAATTCTTCTACGAAACCTTTAACTTCTGGATTCTTCAGCTCTTTCAGCGAAGGCATCGTTACGATCAAACCGCCGCCGATGTCACCGGCCAGTGCCATAACCTTCCAGAAGGCATTGCAGATGTTTAATTTTGAAACGTTGGACATAAGCTCATCCGGCAGGAAAACTCCTGATCCTGGAGGTTCTTCGGCCCCTTTGGTGGCAGAGGCCAAACCGCAGGCCCGCCCCGTTTCCCTCAGTACTACCATCTCCATCAATTGGTCATTTATGTGGGTGGCCTTCTCAAGCCCCTTGTATTTCTGAATAAGTTTTGATGCCCCAATGATCTGATTCATATAACCGACCTTGCAGGTCCCGCCGCAGGTCATGCGATGGGTTTTGGCAAATCGCGTCACCAGTTTTAGGGAATAATCATACTCTCCACAGTGAAATACCTTTTCCCATGGAACGAATACATTATTAAAAATGACCATGGAAGTCTCCCGCTGACCAAAAACAGGGTTTCCATGCTCTTCAAGATCAGAGGAATGAGCCGTCAGGAGTTTCTTTAACTGCTGACTGCCGCAGCTTTTACACAGGGGTTTTTCTTTTGAACCGACTAAAAGTATCTCACTGACTTTCCCGCAGTCCAAACAGAGGTAATCAAACAAAGGCATTATAATCTCCTCAAATTCCTATAGTCCGTCTTTTTCTGATTATGAATTAGTTGGCCTTGAAACCGGAGTTAACACGGTATCTTCCAAAAAAGAATTTAGGTCAGATCGTGCCCTATAAAGACAATTTCCGATCAAAAGTTAACCTATCCACCAATATTCGAACTACGACAGCGTGCATCAGGAGACACTTTCGGCAATTTTATTTGCCAGTTCATCAAATGCTGTCGTCACTCTCGAATCGCTGTGGACATCCCGGTAACATGTTCCTGTATCTCCGCAGAGAACCACGTCGGGATCAAAGGGAATATTTCCAAGAAAAGGTATACCCATTCCCCGGGCTGTTCTTTCACCGCCACCGGTACCGAAAAGATCAATCATTTTTCCGCAATGTGGACAGGCAAATCCGCTCATGTTTTCGATAACGCCGAATACTTCCATTTTGACGGTTTTACAAAAATTAATCGATTTGCGCACATCGGCCAGCGAAATTTCCTGGGGTGTAGTGACAATTATGGCCTTGGCATCCACTATCATCTGGGCAACGGTCAAGGGCTCATCACCGGTACCAGGCGGGGAATCAATGATCAAAAAATCCAGATCCCCCCACTCAACGTCGCCGATGAACTGCTGGATTGCAGAATACTTGATGGGTCCGCGCCAGATAATAGCATCATCCTTGCGCGGCATGAGCGATTCGATCGACACCACTTTCAGATTTTCAGAAAAATTTGCAGGTTCCAATTTCTGATTCTCATTCAATCCCAGCAATCCTGTCAATCCCAGCATTCTCGGTACATCCGGGCCATGGAGGTCAACATCCATAAGGCCGACGCGATAGCCCTTATTAGCCAGTGCGATAGAAAGGTTAATCGATGTACTGGTTTTACCTACGCCGCCCTTACCGCTCATCACGATAAACTTGTTTTTGATTTTTTGTAATGAATCTTTAATTTTGACTTCCTGTTCTGTGTGTAAATTCTCCTTATGGGCCGGGTCCGGCATTTTACTCATGATCTGTGTCATTATCTTGATATCTCCGTTATTGAATGTAATGTAATCTACTCCATATTATTCCCGATATGCTCTTTGTCAGAAATTTTAAGCCGAACGATTTTCTGGTGGTACTGCATCAGTTGTTATTATTAGCATATGCCAATAATCTAATTAATAGTGCCCCGAACCGAGTTTGTCAAGCTATTTTTGACGATTTCGTAAAAAGTCGAAAAGCACCATTTTTCGTCATTCCGGCGGAAGCCGGAATCCAGTTTTTTCATGGGGTTACAAATAGTCTGGACACCTGTTTTCACTGGAGTGACGATTTTTTGCGACTCCATCTTTTTTAAAAAGGAAAGGGGTGAAGAGAATTCTAACACTCTGGACGGTGGGTGAGAAACATTCTTGATATCACATCTTTCCCAAAACAATTTACCAGGTGAGCTTTAGTTATCCTAACGGCTTTGCGGACAGAGGCGCTTTTGGAAACCTGGAATGTTGAAAAAGCCGACTTCGCCAAAGTAGCCTTTGGCTACGACGGCTGAACTGGAATATTGGGTTTGTTGAAAGGATATCATCATTCCAGTATTCCAACATTCCATTATTCCGGCATCTTTTCAGCAGGAGCGAATTCTAAGACCCTCTTGGCCTGCTATGCCGGAGGTATTTGGACACCAATAATTTCAAGCATCATCTGAAAAGATCCGCTTTGATCCCGTATCTGCGCATTATTTGTTGTAACGCCTGCCGTTCGAGGCCGCACTGCCGGGCTGCCTCTGAAATATTCCTGTTGCATTCGGAAAGCAGACGACCGATCTAGTTTCGGATAAACTTTTTAAACCGTGTATAAACCCGTAGGCGCGGTGGTGGGAGGCGCAGGCTGTGAGGCCTTTCCCTATCCGGATATCATTCAAAATTTTTACAAACCACGAATGCTCTTTAAATACCCAAAGCAGGAGAGTAGGGGGCATTAGGAAAACAGCCCCAAAAAAATCTTTGTGGCGACGAGATAAAGGACGATCCCGACAACTATCTTCACTTGTCGGTTTTTAATTTTGGAAGATGAAAGGGAGTAGAAGAATTCAGGCTAGAATCAAATCAAAGATTTCCCATACGGTTTAGAACAGGGGCATATTTTACCACCAGGAAATGACTTTGTCGCTGGCAAAGATTTCCGTCACCAGTTGATCATAGTCCACTTCCTCCCCATAAATAGGTAACTCAAGACTTACGGCGTTCTTTGAGGTCTCTCGGATGAAATTCATTACCATTTCATTCGGCTCTGAACGCAAGATATGAAGGATTTTCATATCCGGTCCTCCCTAAAACGGAATCACCACTTCATTCTCAATGAGCTTCTGGGCTACCTCCTCAAGGGTTATGGGCTTGAAGCCATATTTTTTAACATTGGCTGAAACATTGCTGTAGCGAGTCCCCTCCATCTCGTCAATAAACTCCATGTTATCCCGATATTCTTCGGTCAATTCGATCTCATGATTCAAGACGAACATACTTACAACATGAAATTCCATCAGGAGCCCCAGGCTGGAGCGCAGCCCCTCGTATTGTCGATCTTTATCCTTAATCAGGACAGCCACTTTTTTGCTCATGAATCCAGTATCCTACAGAATGATATATCGCTCGCATTCTTCAACCATCTCCGCATTGCGCGCCTGGGTGACGAAATCCTTGTCCACCAGGCCAGGGACGGCTTTACCTTGATAGCCACTGGCAATATAGCTAACCTCACACACCCCCACGCGGCCCGCTTCCAGAAGCTCAGAGAACCGGGGGTCCTGAGTTAAATGCACCCCTTCTCCGGTAAGGAAAATCTCAACTTGCTTACCGGCTGCCTTGGCTGCCCTGGTCAGACCAAGCACATGGTGAAAGCACCCTTGCGTTGCCGCGCATATGCCGAGTTTCTCAGCCAAAAATCACCCCTTTATTCTTTCCGGCCTTTTTTCAGGTAAAAACGATAAAAACCTTCTTCATCATCCAGATAGCCGAGCCACTCGTGCCCCGACTTTCGGGCAAGCTTGGGCATGTCTTTCTTGCTGCCGGGGTCCTTTCCGAGGACTTCAAGAATTTGGCCCGGCTGCATGCTTTTCAAGGCTTTGATGGCCTTCAGCGTTGGCATCGGGCAACTAAATCGCCTCACATCCAGGACCTCATCCGGTTTGATTTTCGAAAGATCCATACGTTCTTACCCCTTTCTACGTTTTCCGCTTCAAATCAATGGGACCGCCAAGGCATTCGTGAATTATCTGACCAAGTTGTGGATTGGTTCTCTGACAATCCGCTGTCCCGTTGTTGAAACTAATTGATTTTGACGTGTTCTCCAAACAGAACCTTCAAATAGACCCTAGTGGACGAGCCCAATCGTTACTTGACTGTTACACAAGTGCATTCGGACAGATGGCAAACTTTACTCGATACACTGCCAAGCAGAATTCCCTTGGTTTGACCCAACCCGCGACTTCCAATAACAATCATATCGATATCATTATTTTTGGAAAATTTTACTATCTCTTCGGCTGGATCACCCCGGGATACAGTCGCTTTTACGATCTTCAAACCTTTAGCTTTTACCTGGTTTTGGGCAGCCTTCATGATTACTTCACTGATTAATTTGGCCTAAACTTTGCTCAAAGCCCCTTCGATTTTTTCGCTTTCAATATACTCAAGTATTTCAGGTGGAATGTTTTTATCGGCGACCACATGTATAAGATAAAGTTCTGAATCGAAATTCTTGGAGACGTCGGTAGCAAATTCAATCGCCTTTTTCGAATGTTCAGAGCCATATACGGGAATCAAGATTTTTCGAACCATGATAATATTTTCCTTAATACACTCAAACTGTCAGGCCAGTTCACGTTCGCCGGCCTCAAAAGCCTTGAGCGTTTCTTCCTTGACCGCGGCTTCAGCCTGCTCCTTGAGATCCATAAAGTCCCGGGTAGCCAAAGTTTTGAAGCTCCTCGGCCGGGAGATATTAACTTCGATGCTGGCCTTGATGGTTCCAGGACGGGTTGTCATTATCAGGACGCGATCGGCGAGAAAGACCGCCTCTTCCAGGTCATGCGTGATAAAGAAGATTGTCTTTTTGGTTATGGCAAACACCTCAAGAAGATATTCATGCATGAGGCTTTTGGTCATATTATCAAGCGCCCGGAAAGGTTCGTCCAATAGCAGAACCTTAGGATTGTTGATGAGCGCCCTGATGATTTCCACTTGCCGCATCATCCCTGAGGAGAGTTTCTCCGGGTACAATTCTTCACAGCTTTTACTCAGGCCCAGCTTGTCCATAAGTCTCCTGGCTTCAGCCACGGCCTCGTCTCTTTTCATCTTCCCCTGCATCATGGGGCCATAGACGAGGTTGCCCAGAACGGTTTTCCAAGGGAATAGGGCACCGCCTTGAAAGACCACAATACGATCAGCGCCAGGAGATTGATGCATGCTGGGGGAAGCAATGATTTCATCGTCCAAGCTGATAATCCCGGAGGTGACATTGGAGAATCCGGCAATGGCGTTCAAGAGCGTGGTTTTACCGCATCCTGAAGGCCCAACAAGCATGACAAACTCTCCGGGATCTATTTCCATATTGCAGTCTTTAAGGGCACAGACATTCACCCCTTCCGGGTCGTAAATCTTGCCTACTTCTTCGACTGAAATCCTTCCTTCCCCTTTTGACATGAGAGTCCTGTCCGCCATTGTGTTTTCCTTTCGCCTCGTTTGTCATGTCCAATCTGAGCATAATTATTTTTATTATTCCGGCTTCTTGTAACCGGATGCCAGATCAACATCCAACTTGCCACTGGCCACGGATGCCTTGACGGCTTCCTCATGGAGGAGCTCCAACGCTTCTGCCTTAATATCAAGGTATCTCTTGGAGGAGGCCATACTCCAATCACGGGGACGCGGTAGCGCGACCTCGATAACCTTTTTTATTTTAGATGGTTTGTTGGTCATGACCAAAAGGTTGTCTGCCAAAATAATCGCCTCTTCCAACTCCGAGGTCACGAAGACATGGGTGGCACCTGTTTCTTCAAAGAGTTTCAGATAATACTCCTGCATCAACTTCCGGGTCATGGCGTCCAACCCGCGGAAGGGTTCATCCATGAGCATGACTTCAGGCTGGTTAATCAGGGCTCGTGCCAATTCGGCGCGTCGCTGCATACCGCCACTGAGCTGACTGGGGTATTTGTCGCGAAAATCTTCAAGACCGACCTTGGTCAGAAGTTTTACTGTCTCCTGGTGCGCTGATTCTTTGGACATAACCCCACGCGCAAGAGGGCCGAACATGACATTATCGTAACAAGTCAACCATGGAAAGAGGGCGGTTTCTTGAAACACGACCAACCGCTCCCAGCTGGGTCCGGATATGGGCCGCCCGTTTATGAGAACCCTTCCAAGATCCGGCCTTTCGTAGCCGGCGATAAGGTTGATCACTGTGGTTTTGCCACAGCCGGACGGTCCGATCAGAACGTTTAGTTTTCCGGCTTCCACCGTAAATGAACAATCTTTCAAAATAACAGTCTGGGTTTTTTTGAAAGTCGCCATCTTGCCTACGTTCTTGAAGACGACCTCACTTTCTTGATTGGTATTGGACATGAAGTATCTCCTCAAAAAATCCTTCGCCACCTGGTAAAGTAATTACCGACAAAGTTAATACCAATGGAACATATGGCGCCGCACAAACCGATAATCCCCATCCCCAAAACCACATGGGGATAGTCCATTACGGTGTGGTTGTACCACACATAATAGCCCATACCTCCCTTGTTGGCCATCATCTCTGCAGCCACAACTAAAATCCAGGTGATTCCCATGGCCAGTCTCATCCCGGTGAAAATTTGCGGCATGGCTGCTGGTAAAATTACTTTCCACAGCATCAGTTTCCTCTCCAGCCCGAAAGACATGGCGGCACGGGGCAAACGGATGTCCACTTCGGCAATCCCCCCCATCGTGTTGTACACAATGGGGAAAAAGGCCCCATAAAAGGTCAAAAAGATTATCTGGGACTCAATGTGCACGAAGAACAGAACGGTCAACGGAATCCAGGCAATAGGAGGAATCGGACGAATCATTTCAAAGGCTGGAAAGATCAGGTTTTTTAACACTCTTGAATATCCAATGGCCACGCCAATAGGGAAACCAATCACGATACCCAAGAAAAATCCCGCCAAAACCCTGAAAAAGCTCTTGAGAATATTTATTAGAACTACAGTTATCGGAAGTTCGAATAAGGCCAGAAAGACCGCTTTGGGTGTCGGAATTTGATGAAAATAGTCCACCGCAACGACGATGATGCTCCAGAGGCCTATAAATAAGACAAATGACATGATTTGTCTCAGGAGGCTCCAGTTGAGGAATTTCTTACTAATTTGCCTCAAGAATTGTGATTCAACAGAGGCTGTTTGATTAGCCACAATATTCTCCTCCCTATTTGGTTATGGATTCATCCAGCGACTCGGTAATTGCTCTTCTCCATGGGATAAGCCGAACTGTTAAATATCGAATCAGCACCGAGGAAGCTAGACCCAAAATCCCGATGGCGATCATCCCATCCACAATCAAAGGGTATCTGATCAGAATGTATGATTCCCAAATTCGGTAACCAAGGCCCCATTTTCCGGTAATCATCTCTCCAACGACCGCCCCCATCCAACCGATTCCCATGCCGATCGCGCATCCTGATGAGATAGATGGCAGCGCCCCTGGCAGGACCACATGCCAGAATATCTGTTTGGGGGAGGAACCCAAACAGCGCGCCGCTCTAAAATAATCGCGGTCGATTATTTTAACCCCGGTGATCGTGTTTAACAGCACCGGAAAGAAGGCGTCAATGAAAGGGATGAAAGCAACGCTTGCTTCCCGCGTCGGTAAAAGCAGAATGGCGAGGGGCAGATAAGCCGGGGCCGGAATTGGACGCAGGACTTCTAGCGTCGGAAATGTCAGATCGGAAAATACCTTTTTCCAACCGATCATCAGACCCAATGGAATCGCAATGATATAAGCAGCCAACACGCCTACCAGCACCCTGAGGGTGGTTGCGAAAGCATCTATCCAGAAAACATTGGTTTTCACCCACGCGATACCCTCCTCCAATACTTCGGCAGGGCTCGGTAAAAGCGAGAAGCGGTACACCTGGAAATGGACCAGCAAGGCCCAGGACAAAAATAGGGACGCAATTGAAACAGCACTTAAAATAGTATTCCGATTGACAAGCTTGGTTTTAAAAGTCGGGGCATGCCAAATAAAATCTAGAGTTTCTTCTTTTGCATTAGCCATAGTTGTTCCCCAGTAAATTTGAATCCATGGTTTCGGGTGAAATTCCTGTATTTATCTGGTTTTCTTCATTTTGTTTGCGATAGGTTGAGATAATACTTGAATTTTGCACGAATCGGAGGCTTTCGCATGCAAGATACAGGTCATAGTTTGTCGGGAAGATGCTTGTAGCATCTTCCCGAACCGCGCATTGAGCTGTTTGCTTCCTGAAGTCGATTGTTATTTATAGAAGCTATTATCAGCCCAGTCTGCCGCTTTGAAATGTTTTTTGAGGAATTTCTTTTCATACAAGAAGTCAATATCTCTTTGCATGACTTCGATGTGTTCATCTGTCAATTCGTTTGAGTACTGATATCTTGCAAGAGATGCCTTCAGTGACTTGAGTGGAATCTTCTCCTCTAGCTCTTTGAAGACGATTTTGGCTGCTTCATCCGGATGGCGCACCATAAAATTATGGAGATCGTTATCCGCCTTAACAAGTCCTTTGACAATATCCGGATGTTTGTTTGCAAAATTCTCGCTTACAAGTAAGGGCCAGATAGCGTTTACGTATGGTTCATATTTTTTGACGTGGCCCGGAGCTAAAATTTTACCGATCTTATTAGACTTGCATAGTTCGATGTAAGGTGGCCAATAGCAGAAAGCCTGGAGCTTGCCGGCTTCCAGATTACCCACGGCCACCTCCGGATTCTGGCTCACAATATTGAACTTTATTCCCTCCTGCCGCGCAACTTCCTCAAGGATGCGGTGGTGAGAGGAGCCTACTCCCGTGGCAACTGTGGCACCGTCTAATTCTTTCACATCTTTAATCTTGGACCCCTTCGGAACGAAGATGGCGCCGACATCCCCATGGGGGTATACCGCCACACCGACCCATTTGGTATTTCCCATTTTGGATTGCAACATGACGGCGGGCATATTCCCGAGATAGGCGATTTCAAGTTTGCCGGCAATCCAGTTATTAATGAGATGCACGCTCCACAGACCGAAAAACCAATCCACATCCACATTCGGCAGGTACTTCTTATAAAACTTCTTCTCCTTCATGACTGAAGTTTCCAACATGCCGTAAGGACAGTACCCCCAGACTATCTTCATTTTCTCGGTACTGATAACATCTGTTTGAATGAGCTTTCCGCCAAAAGCTGGTACGCAGGTAAGAGCAAAGATTACAGTCAACACACCGATGATGGTTTTTATTTTCATGTCTCCCCCTCTTTTTATTAATGCGTAATGATTTTCAGGCGATTTACACTTTTTTAAATTCTCACCTCCTTTCCTAGTTTTACCGAACACTCAAGCAAGGTGTGATAATAACGCACACCACGTCGTTGAGAGTTTTGAATCGGCAGTACGATGTTAAGCTGTCTCTCCCATAATGACCTTGATAATGTACTGCATGCAGTCAACGCACTTTTGCATCCATTCACCGCTTTCTATTTTTTCCTGGGTTGCTTCGTCGTAATCCTCATAGCTAAAAGGATCAAAACCGAGAATGTCTACGCAATCTTGAACTTCAAATTTGCTCTGAAAAGCAGAGAAAAGTTTTCTTGTTCTGGCGCGATAGGCATCCCGTAAATCCTCACTGATGGTATTACCCGCCAAACCATGGTCATATGCAAAGGGGTCAAAATTTACCGGATCCTCTCCGTTTTCTCCACTGCATTTATCGAGGAAGCTGTTGAAGATTTGAATAACGCGCTCTGTCGAATCTTTTTTTCCAAATTGGGTTATCAGCGATTCGGTGTTGCTTTTGGTTATAACATCCAAATAAATAGCAACGGCGCCTGCAGCCAGTACCTTGCAGAGAAAACGATCCGTGTCTTCAGGTTTATCCGAGTAGAAGTCACTGGAATTCCACAGATCTGCCGGCAACGCCAAGATCTCCTGCAGGACCTGCAGGACAGCATTGTCTCAGTTAATTCCTGAATCATAAATAACGGCAACCTTTGCGCAGGCTTCTTCAGCAGTTAGCGCAAAATTTTGTCTGGTTTTCTTTTGCAAAGATGACACGATATTTACCCCTTATGCCTCAAAATATTCGGAAAGGATGTCCTCGCATTGGTCTACGGTAATAAATTTTCCTTCGGATTTAAGCTCTCCATTGATTTTCAATGCGGGAAAGGCCGACACCCCATGGGCTTCATGTATCTTGGGATCATCAATGCTTTCCACTTCAATCTCCAGCCCCAGTCTGGTGAGCACTTTTCTTAAATTCTTCTCCGATATATGAGACCGAGGACATCCGGCGGTGTAAAAATGGATCTTTTCGATCATTGCTTTAACTTCTTCTTCAATTATTGTTGTGCTGACCGATTCGCTTCCCTGGGAGCAACGCCTTTTAAGGCGGTGTTAAGAGAAGCTATCTGAAACAAATAGTTTCCTTTCCGGGAAGCTTCACTTTTTACGCTTGCGATAAGCGCCAATCCAATTGGTGGCGAACTCGTCACGCCCCATGCACAGATCTGCCGCCAGAATTGCCATGTGTACCTGCTCTTTAAGCGGGTTGGTAATGGGGCAGGTTAGCCCACAGCATATGGCCATGCCCATGAATGTCGCGTTGATGGCTTCACGGTCTGGAATACCAAATGAGATATTGCTGCAACCCATGGTGATGTTTACGCCGAATTCTTTGGAAATAGCCTGAATGGACTTAAGGGCTATCTTACCGGCACCTTCTTCCGCTCCCATCGATAACGCCAAAGGATCAATGACGATATCCTCTAGCGGAATGCCGATTTTTGTGGCCCGCTCAATAATCTTGCGTGCGATGTCCAGACGCTTCTGCACCGTCTTCGGAATGCCATCATCGTCCATGGTCAGGCCAATGACTGCTGCACCGTATTCTTTTATAAGGGGCAGTATCGCTTCCAGTTTATTTTCTTCCCCGTTGACGGAATTAACCAATGCTTTGCCTGGATAGAGCTTAAGTGCCGCTTCCAGGGCAGCTACATTGGCAGTGTCGATACACAGAGGAACATCGGTGATTGCGAGTATATGTTTGATCATTTCCACCAGCAATGCCGGTTCATCGGCCCGGGGGACACCGGCGTTGACGTCCAGAATAGCTGCCCCGGCCTCCACTTGGGCGATTGCATCGCGACTCACGGTGTCAAAGTTTCCTTTTTTCAACTCTTCCTGTAACTTCTTGCGACCCGTGGGGTTGATGCGCTCTCCGATAATGATCGTCGGCAAGTCCCGACTGATGCTTACTTCTTGGATTTCAGACTTTATGGTTGTGGTAAGATGCTCTGCCATTTGTCTCCCTCTTGGCAACCAAAAATAAAAGCGTCTAAGCCAGTAGTCGCTTGGCCAGTGCGACCGCTCCGGCGGCATCCTCAGCCGTCCCATCCGCGCCGATCTCATCAGCAAATTCCTGGTCGATGGGCGCACCGCCGACCATGATCTTCACCCGTTCACGCAAGCCGGCATCCTCCACAGCCTTAACTACTGCGGGCATCTCATCCATGGTCGGTGTGATTAAGGCCGACAAACCCAGTAGGACTGGGCCGCTGCGGGCCCTTAAAGCTTCGATGAACGTATCCGTTGTTACGGAAACCCCCAGATCGTTCACCTCAAAACCGCTGCCCTTCAGCAGCATACCCACCAAGTTTTTACCGATATCATGTATGTCTCCGTCGACAGTGCCGATGACAACGTAACCCGCTGAATCTGTACCACCACTTTCTGCAATAAGGGGTTCTAAAATCTCCAGTGCGCCTTTCATCGCCTTGGCCGCGCGCAGAACCTCGGGGATAAAATACTCACCTTCCTGCATTAGGTTTCCGACTTCCAGCATTCCGGGAATCATATAGTCTGCTAAAATCGATTGGGGTGTCGTACCGGCTTCCAATTCCGCGTTTACCAATTCCAAAACCTTCTTCCCCACACCGTCGATGACAGCCTGGGTCAGTTCAGGGAAATCAGACATGTCCAAATCCTCCTTTTTTATAAAGTTATTATACAGAGAGCGGGTATTTCCCAAATTCATGGGTGGCGTCCACCCAGGCCTTGAAATGTTCTTTGGGCGTTGCCGGCAGGACCTGGCAGCTTGGCGCCATCATAGTCCCCAACCCGTCACCAATTTTTGACATCTGTGATTTTACATCTTCTCTAATCTTTTCCACCGGACCTTTGACGATTTTTGCCCCATCGGTAATAATACAAGCAGGTACCCCCAGCTTATCCACAACTTCCTTTTTAATCCAATCCGGCGGGCAGTTTTCGTCAAAATGAAATCCCTCAACGCCCGTCTCTTCCACAATTTTTTGCAAATATTCATAGGATTTCGGTAGCTTCATATCCCCGTGGATATGCAACCAAGTCTCCTGACCATAATTTTTTTTGATTGTTTCAACCAGTTTGCGAATGCAAGGAATATTGAACTGCTCGCCCATCGTAGGACTCATCATCAATGTTCCTAAAGTTTCGGCGGTAAAGCATACGCTATTGCAGCCAGCTTCATATTGGGCGCTGATCCAGTCAATGGCCCAGTCCGTTGCCAGAGTGCACATTTCCTCCACCCATTCGGGATCCTCATAGAGATCTTCCATAAAGGCCTCATTGGGTCTAAAAAGAAACATGGCCGCTGTCGTGCCGACGTAATACATCGGTACCAGCGGCATCTCATCGCCCAATTCAGCAGAGACATTCTTGATCACTTCAAGACAGCCTTTCATACGCGGATCGGTCTGGGTAACGTCATATTTTGCCATCATCTTTTGAACTTTGGGCCAGTCGTCTTTTGTCTTAACCGGCTGGTCGTCGGTGGTGCCGGCTGCCAGGCCGAATTTTTCCGGAATCAAAATGTTCCCTCCCAGGGGCGGAACTCCGAAACCATAATCCACATAGGTGGGGATAGCGACATCGTAGTCCATTTCTTTGATGTTGCTCAGCACCGCCTGGGTAATCTTTTCGGAGTCATACCAGTCCTGACCGGTCACATCCGGAATCGAATAGCCGTAGCTGTAAAGCATTTGGGACATCACCCGCGGCCATACCGGCATGTAATCCGGCGCGCGCTTTTCGCGTACTGACTGGAGCCTTTCCTTCTTATTCATTGCGGTCTCCCTTCTTCCGGTTCAATAGCATTTGATTTTTTTCACATAGTGCTTCCATCCGGGATTAATAGCGGCTTTCCGGACTCACAAAGGAGATGGAAGTAAAACTGCTAGGAAGGTATTTTTTTTAAATAAGGCTCATAGGTGCAAAACACATACCAGAGGCGGAGGAATTATACATTGGGGATATCAAGACGTGAGAATCGTTTTTGTCAAACAATATGGTATTTAATTCTAAGTAGTTATAATTATACCGGCTTAAACAAAAAACCTACGCACTATTATTAAACACCTGTGGCAGTCCGTAAATTAAAAGATTTGTTTCATCGACAAATTTATGTGAAACAAATCGTAACATTTGAAACAACGTATAATACAAATCCTGATACAAATGCATATCAGCAAAACTGAGGCGGTGATATTTAAAAGTCACACGAGCGTTCGGTTTCTTTTTGCCCGCTTATACAAATCGGGTTTATCGGGTTTTAAATTTGATACTCTGCAGGTTGGTGCGGGGAGTTTCATTTAAGAAAAGTTTTAACAACCATCCAGATTGCCGCTGTGACTAATATCGATATAAAACCCCTTTTGACCCATTCGTCCGGAATATTCATATGGGTGCGCGAACCTAATAGTGCACCACAAATCGTAGCGCCTGCGAACAGTAGAATCATTGACCAAGGAGGATAGTGACCTCTTGCTATGTGACCCAAAAATGATGTGCCGGATGACGTGAGAACCAGCATGGTGTTTGAACCAATGGCGATCCGAATGGGGACCCCCCCCAAGAGTATGCATACGGGGATAATTAACCCGCAGCCGGAGATACCCAGCATTCCGGCAACAAACGCTATAGTGGCCACCGGAAGAAGGATATAAAGGAAATTCATATCGAATTCTGTATCAGCCACCTTTCTATGCCAGGTGCCGAATCGCCCCTTTTTCGCCGGAACCTTTTTCCCCTGCCATATTTTATAAGCAGAGATCAAAAGAACGACGGCAAAGGCACCCTTTAAATAAATAGCTTTAACTCGAAAGGATGCATATCCGCCTAAAAAAGCAAAGGTGCCGACAATAAATGCCAGGGATATTGCAAGCGGCCAGTCAACCAGCTTGTGTTTTCCGCCGTAGACCAGCAACATGACTAAACCCTGTGAAAAAATTAGAAACAGGCTGATTGTGGCCAAGTCAAAATATGGCAATGATAAGATGGTTATTAACAATGGGAGTATAAATTCACCGCCGCCTCTGCCAAACATAGAAAAGACGAATGCGATGCAAAAGAGTCCGGGCAAAATCAACGATACTTCACGGATTGCTATTGCGGCCATAATAAAACCCCCTCAATCATTGCCACCCATTTTCTATCCGAAAATGTAAATCGAACATTTCAATCGCCTGGATCGGATTTACCCTCCTTCGCCAGAATGCGCCATGGCTTGCCGTGGAAATAAATGGCGAGGAGAGCCCTCCGAAGCTTTAGCGAAGGAAGGCTAGAGGCTACCGAGAGTTCCGCCGTTCTTATCAGGATGCCGCCCCGCCGCGGGATGGCTTCACTTAAGGTTTATTGATTTTGTCCGGTCTTTTCTTCCCGTATCAGGCATTTTTTTAACTCAAGGATTATTTCCTCCGCCTTTAGGTCCCACCCAACGAAAGCAAGGCGGGTCTCATGTACGCCCTCCCATTTATCCCAATTAATTTCTCCGGCTACAAAGTTAAGTAGCGCCGTATGGTCGGGAAATTGCACGGGTCCTTTTATGCGGAATAGTTGCCGGGGCACTGAATCAAGAAAACGTTTAAGTGCCGGTTCAGCCAAAGGGGTGTTTGTCGAAAAGTCAAATGCGACAAAACCACCTTGCCCCTCTGTTTGCTCCTCATGATCTTCTCGATCCTCACCATGATGTTCATCTTCGTGCTCAGCCTCTGAATAGTGATTTGAATGATAAACATCCAAGATACCTTCACCGGCATGCTTTTTATGTTTATCTGTCCATATGGTTTCGGAGTCAATTTTGCAGAAAATAGTGGGTACGACGTGACATCCCGGGATCGCTTCATGTAACTGGCTTAGAGATTCTGTTACAACGTTTTTTTCTGCCGTATCGACTTTGTTTAACAAAATAAGATTGGCTTGTTGAACCTGTTTCATGTAAAATTGCCCAAAATTTTCTCGATTGATCCAGTATCTGATGTCGAGAACTGTCACAATTTTCTCGATCTCAAATTGCTTTTTCAATTCATCATCTTCTAAGACCTTAACCACGGCGTTCGGCTGGGCTACTCCGGTTGCTTCGAGTAATATTCGTTTTGGACTAAAACGAGCATAGATTCGTTTTAAGGTATCGGCGAGTTCTGTCCTGATCGTACAACATATGCATCCACTCGTAAGCTCAAAAATATCAGTACCCGCGTTTTTTAGAAGAGCACCATCAATTCCGACTTTGCCAAACTCGTTTACCAGCACCACTGTATCCGACAAATCCGTATCCCAAGACAGAATTCTTTTCAACAGCGTCGTTTTGCCCGATCCTAAAAAACCGGCGATCAAAAATATTTTAGCTTTACTATTTTGAAGATCCGACAGATAATGGGTCATGACAAGTCTACCTATTTAAAAGTTGTTGCTTAGGATGTACTCTATACTTTTTGGCAAAGGGATAATATAAACCAGCCTTCTTGTTAGGCCCACAATCACGCATAGTTTAACTTTCCTATTACGCTAGCCGCTTGGCGGTTAATTCAACATTAGATCGGGAAGCCACGTAGATAAAGCCGGAAACATAACTAGAATTGCCACGACGACGCAATCAACAACGAAAAACCAGCCGACTCCTTTAAAGACCTGCCCCATAGAGAGTCCCGATACCTTTCGAATGATGATAACATTGGTCCCAACGGGAGGCGTAATAAGGCTTAATTCAATCATGACGGTCACCAAGACTCCGAACCAGATAGGGTCGAAGCCAAGCTTTATTATTACAGGGAAAATAACCGGGACGGTGAGCACAAGCATTCCAATAACATCCATTACACATCCCAACGCAAGGTAAATCAGCAAAATTGCTGTGAGAATGATATACTTGTTTACCGGCAGGACGGATACCCAGTCTGCAAAAAAGATATTGAGGCCGGTTATCGCTATAAACTGAGCAAAAGTTGACGCACCGATAAGGATCAGGACAATCATTCCTACAAGCCGGATGGATTCATCTAAAGTAGCAACCAAAACCTTCCGGCTCATTTTTCTTAATGCAAAAAGCAAAACAAAAGAACCAAAGGCTCCGATACCAGCTCCTTCCGTAGGGGTAAACCACCCCATAAATATCCCCCCAACAACGAGCAGAAAGAGCGAAAGCACTCCCCACACTTTCCATACGGAACTAAATCTTTCCCCCCACGAAAAGCTTTCTCCCCGAGGCGCTAGAGAGGGCTTGCGTTTGGCCCTGACAAAAATCATCAGACTGAACAAAACTGCGGTTAAGAGACCGGGGATGATCCCGGCGATAAACAGTTTTCCGATAGACTGTTCGGTTAATACGCCATAGAGTACCATCGGTATACTTGGCGGAATGAGTATGCCCAACGTCCCCGCTGCTGCTATGGTGCCGCAACTAAAAACCGGATCGTATTTGTGTCGGTTTAGCTCAGGCAGCGCTATCGTACCTAGGGTGGCTACTGCAGCCACGCTTGAACCCGTAACCGCTCCAAAACCGGCTGAAGCGAACACTGAGGCAATCGCCAGTCCACCCGGAAAAGCGCCCAGCCATTTGTAGATTACATCATACAGGTCCTCAGTGATCCCGGTGTGGAAGGCGAATTGACCCATGAGGATGAATAGCGGTATGCATGCCAGGACAAAATGTGCGGTATTGCTGTATGCGACGATTCCGAATCCCTCAATACTTTGCCCCGTGCCCACTAAAAAAGCAAAGCCGGCTAATCCCACAAGGCACATCGAAAAAGCAATGGGTATGCCGATAAACAATAGCAGAAAAAGCACGGCAAATCCTAGTGCTCCAATTATTGGATCCATGGGTTATACCCCTTCTAGTTCTGGCCGTATAGCTTAGGTTTGGAAATGATCCCCAATTCGTAAAGAATAGATATAATGCACTGCAATAAAAATAGAAAAGCCCCGATAGACATAATTGCCTGGGGTATACCTCGCGGAAAGCCGAGGTCTACGGTGACATCTCCAAATTTAAACGATCCATATGCGAGTACCAAACTTCCGTAGCACAGGCTTGTAAACAGAATTGTACCAATGCCGGCAGACACCAATCGGATTGTTTTTTGAGCAACCGGGGGAAGGCGTTCTAACAAAATTTCCACATTGATATGGTCACGTTTCACCCAGGTATAAGAAAAACTTAAAAAACAGAGAATACAAAAAAAGACCTCGATCAAGTCCATCGCTCCCGTTACAGAGACGGCCAATCTCCGGAAGAAAACATCGATAAAAACGATCAGCATCAGTCCGATCGCGATGACATTCGATCCCCTGAAAACCCACATGCTCACTGTTGTAATAGCTTCCGCCAATTTTTGCAAAAACGTGCTTTTCACAGATCAAAACCTCCTATCGGTTAATGTTCCCACCTGCCACCCGATATCGGTTGGCAGATGGTTATGACCTCCGGAGGCAGCCATGGGGATCTTT
>CP070652.1:3295447-3298826 GCA_020354645.1 Deltaproteobacteria bacterium | reverse complement strand
GGTAAGCACCCGAAGCGTCATTTTTCTGGCTTCGCGCTCTCCGAATTCTCCGGTAGCCTTGCCGGCTTTGTGAATTGCTGCGGTAATTTTGGATGAATCAAATTCTACTACTCTGTGGTCTCGTTTTTTTATCTTTTCAAACACTTGTGCAACCTCTACCGTTTCATTTAAGAATTTATTCAATAATTAACGATGTAAAAAGGGGATGGTTAAGCCGGTTTTTATCGTGGCTTACATTCTATTTCTGAATCTTGGGGGTTGTTGTCGCCAGGCAGCCTTTTTAACAACGATTTATCTTGTATCACAATATATTGTTGTTTGTCAATGAAAAATTTCAATATATAGTGGGTTATGTTGATCGTTTACCCAGCGCCCGGGTTAATAATCATTGTTAAGGGTTATTCTCAAAATATGGTGCGGAACAATGGGAAAAAGGGCCATTTCTGGATGGAAACTAGTTGGGTTTTGTCTTCAGCGGTGTGACCCAAATATAGTCGGCATAAGACAGTTCCGCCTGACTTCCGGCAGACGCCAGATAAATGGTCTTAAACGCGGCGTTTGTGCGGGTAAAGGCTCTGTCGGGGATACCAAACTTATGAACGATATGGCCGTTTCCGGCTAAAACAACCATAACATCACCCCCGAGATTGTCCGCAATGTTTTCGGCCATGGCATCTTCCCAAACGCACTGAACTGAGTAAAAATAATCAAAACTCGGGAATCTCTCTTTATTCATAGATTGGTGCTGCCTGAATGTCGGTTCCACGAAATCTCTGTGCAACTTGTTGGTGGTGTCGATATTTCTGGGGAGATATTTCTTATCATCATCCGACAGGTTTTCAATACCCCCGAGGCGGATCTTGGGCGGAATATGAGCGGGTATGTTCAAGCCCACAACCCTGATCTTATTTTCCTTTATGAAGGAGAAGATTTCTTGATATAATTCATAATCGAAACGCCAGTTGGCATACCAGTGGACTTTTTCCAAAAAGCTTGATTGGGACAGTTTACCTTGCGACCACTGATCCAGTACATGTTGATACGTTTGGTCCACCATCTCCAAACCGATCGCGGTATTGGGTTGTGCCTTGAATATATGTTCTATGATTTTTACCTGAATTTCATGGTGGTTCGGATCCGTATGTTTTTCACCAATATAGATAACTCGGGCACTTGACAGATCGTTTATAAGTTCATCAAATGATACCGTCTGGCCGGTTGCAGCTGAAATAATGGTGCTCTCGGGGAAGGATTTTGATACATCTTTGAGGAAAAGCTTTTTAGGGGCCATGGCACACCCTACAAATAAAATGCAAAGAATGCTGGTACAGAATGTTTTCAGGATTACTTTTGTGTTCAAGCGAATATTGTTTGTTTTGGAAAATTTTATCATCACTTGATTTATTGCAAGCAATTAAGTAATAATAAATTGTTATGCGCTATGATCGTAAACCGGTGTACAGAAAATTGATTGTACCCTGGTATGATTCAGAAACTGTTTGTTTTATCGTAATTATTTTGATGCTGCTGGTGTTTCTTTTTTCCCTAGCAGGGATTTCGGTTGCAACTGAAAACGATGAACATCTTACCCACCTTTGGCTTCCTATTCTTCTTTTCCTGTTGAGCGGTGTGGTAATCATCTCCACCGTCTTCCGCCTTATAAAACGCTACCGTTATCGATATTCGAAAGATCTGAACCTCTAAAATCGGCGTCTCGGACACGGATCATCGGGGTAACTTGTCTTTGATAATCAGTCTAAAATGAGGAGGCGGAGGAGTTATTTAGGGACCTTGTACGGTGGTATGGCAGAAATAATCCCCACGTCTGGACATATCGGTTTGAACCGCTTTCTCACGCGACCCTTATCAACAATCATTCGACTTTGTTATCGCCGTCAACAATAGATTTGAGGATTTTGATGAAAATATCAGGTGGGATAAACCCCGGACGGTGGCCGATGACTTCACCATCTTCCGAAAAAAACCAGTTGTCCGGAACCCCTTTGACTCTAAACATCGATGTTAACGTCCTCTCCCGATCATAATTCACTTTTATTGATATAAAGTTCTGATTAAGATAGGACACTACCGAACGATTTTTAAAAGTCTCTTTTTCCATGGCGTGGCAGTAGCGACACCAATCCGCCTGGAAGTTTAAAAAAATCTTTTTGCCCGCCGAATTTCCAAGGGACATTCCCTCCTCAAACGAATACCAATTGATTCTTTTGGAGGAAGCGCGACCTTCAGTAGCCGCCACTGTCAAAGATAGAACGATCAGGCAAACAAGACCAAAGGTTCCGCGTTTCATTTATTAGCTTCCTTTCAGCTCCGCCAAATATTCAACAATAATCCTCACCGAGCTCACATCAAGGTACTGTTATAAAAAGCATGGCCGATTGTCGCCATTGAAGAATCGGTAAGTAATTGCAGCTTCAAACAACTTTCCTGTTGCCTGAACCATTACGGTCTGTTTTTATCCGGTAATAAAGAATCCATATACCGACTGCCAACAAAGGCAGATCTCTTAGGATCTTTAAGAAGGTTATTTTCTCACCCAGATCAGAGACCGAAAAACAGCCGCAAGCGACATCTACCCCTCTGTAGACATTAAATGTTAAAACCATTATAAATATGATCATGAGTATGTCAACGACAAGAACACTCCCTTTAACCAGATAGCCTGAAATTAGACAAATACCACATACAGCCTCCATCCATGGCAGTAAGATCGCTAACGGATTTACCATTGCCGGGGGAAGTATTTGGTAATTATATATAATCTGTGCAAAGCTTTGCGGCTCAAGTATTTTGTTCCAACTGGCCCAGATAAAAACGGCACCGAGCACAATCCGGAGAATTAAGTAAAAGCTTCTCTCATATGAAGAAAAAAAACCTTTCTGCCCCACCACGGACCTCCGTGAAAAAGGATGTCGGATTTAGATGAAACTATCCTCCGGCAACCACCGGAACGGGGATAAACTCCGCACGATCCGGAACCGGCGTTTTTTCAAAATTCGGCCTGGAAACCAGCTTGCCGTTGACCCGCACTACAGCATATTTATGACCGTCCTCAACCGCTTCCAGCACCTGTGCCACGGTCATTCCCTCTTTCCAGGGGATTTTTTCTTTACCTACGGTGATCATGATTTTACGCCGTTTGCTTTTAAAACTTCCAGGACTTCGGGAAAATCGATACCGAGCCGCTGGACCGTTTCAACGGTGGGTATACCGTCCACCGTCCAGCCCCTTCGCTTGTAGACGGCATCCTGAAGTTGTTCATACTGTTCTTCTCTAAACTTCCTTAAGGCAGCAATTTTTTCCACAGTTTTCTTGCCCGTAATGTCCGCTCCGTATTTTTCCACAAGCTGCTTGTCATAGC
>CP070652.1:3283125-3295347 GCA_020354645.1 Deltaproteobacteria bacterium | reverse complement strand
GGAGATATTGACGAATTTTTATACGATTATCCCTGTCATTCCAAAAATAGTCGGCACTGGTACTATATGAGGGCACTCTGCATGTCAGATAATGAGCCGGTGCGGGTTGTTGTCAGTCATGAAGACATCACTGCGCTGAAACTTACCGAAGAAGCTTTAAATCAAAGTCGCGAATCGCTGACGGAACAAAAACAGAGCCTCGAGGAAGCCAATATCGCGTTGAAAGTGTTGCTCAAACAACGCGAAGAAGACAAGCTGGAGCTTGAAAAAAAAGTTTTAGGCAATATTAAGGACCTCGTATTGCCCTACGTCGAAAAGCTGAAAAATTCTCCTCTCAAACTCAAGGAAAAAACACTAGTGCAAATTATTGAAACCCATCTCAATGATATTATCTCTCCTTTGCTGCAACGGTTTTCGAATGCCAAAATTTTACTGACCCCCCAGGAGATACAAATAGCGGCGCTTGTCAAAGACGGAAAAACCAGCAAAGAAATTGCCGATATAATGAACGTTTCAGAAACCACGATCAATTTTCATCGCAAGAACCTGCGTGTAAAATTCGGCCTGAGAAACAAACAGACCAATCTAAGATCCTATCTGCTATCGATATCCTAATAGTAGTTTTTCCCTACCGTTAGACTATGAATCCTTTCTCATTGCTTTTTTAGATTCCGTCCTTAGCTTTATTATGTATGTATGATCACAGCAATAACCTCGTTTCATTTGCGTCGACGATTAATCACGTTGAACGAGCAAACAGGGCTGGTACCCGAATACTTTATTTGGTCATGACTATTAAGAGAGCTTCAAACCGATTCTGTAATGAATGCCCCGGCCCAGAGACGACAAAGTATTTTACGGATTTACGATTTTCCGACCCTATCCTTGCAGGTTATGGTCAGAAAATGTAGCAGATGGTAATTGTATGTTTTACAACAATAAAAGGAGGTAGACATGAATGTAAATGATTATTGTAAAGGTGTTGAACAGGAACTGACGGCCTGGAAGGCCAAACTTTATGATGCCAATCGTAAACTAGATCAGCTCGCAGGCAAAGACAAAGAAAAAATTCTTGGTCATTTAGGCGATCTGAATATCATTGTGACGGAGATGGAAGACAGGGTCGAACAGCTTCGCAACGAATGTCCTACAGAGTGGAGCCCGGTTAAGGAAGAAATTGATGACGCACATGTGAATATGCGTAGTAAATACGAAGAGACGATGGAGCTGATCGGTAAGGCGGCACCTGTATCCATACCGGGTTAAGATCTGATTTGCGTTAAAAGGAGACGGTGGAAGTTCCACTGTCTCCTCCTATTGGAATGGTGGGAAAAGATATGATCGAGCCCTGTAAGACCAAGCCCAATTGTGTTTCATCTCTGAACCACGAAAAACGCTATCATGTCGCACCCCTGCGCTATGATAGTTTCGAGATGGCCAAAGACAGACTCCTGGATACGTTAAAATCCATCCAGCGCGCTCGGATTGTTGTCAATCATGGAAATTATATCCGTGCTGAATTTACCTCGTTTATTTTCCGCTTTATAGACGATGTCGAGTTTTATTTTGATGATAACCAGAAACTGATACACTTAAAATCTGCATCCCGGATCGGCTATTCAGACCTCGGGGCCAATCGCAGAAGGATTGAGAAAATTCGGGGGAAATTCCTGGAAGGAGGATAAAATAATGTCAAAAAAAAACACCGTATATGTGCCTAAATTGTCTGAAGAAGGGCAGGAAATCCTTTGTCCCATCGATGATATTGGTGATCCGATAACCATCGCTAAGGATGATTTCGAAGCGTGTGTTGAACAGGATGTTGTCGGAAGATATGCCGGTAACATTGAGATACGGTCATCATCAGCGCCCAAAGGCAAATAATAAGACGCCGGAACACCTCCGCAACACACCTGATTGGAGATCTTCAAAATCAGCGAATCTCTCCTAAGCGGGTTACCGATCATAACCGGCGGAATTATTTATACTTGCTAGAGGCGATTCAAATCCTTTTTATAAGCCTTGGCCTGTTTCAAAACATCTTTTTGCTCACGGTTACCCATCCGGTGCCAGGTCCGGTACATCATTGCCACCCGCGGGTTTTTCTGAAGTTGTTTCTGATGGCGGGCAATAAAATCCCAATACAGGCTATTGAAGGGGCAGGCCATGTGCCCATGGCGTTTCTTCCAATCATATGAACAGTCGTCACAATAATCACTCATGGAGCGAATATATTTTGCCGAAGAAATGTAGGGTTTGGTGGCGACCTGGCCGCCGTCGGCGAACTGGCTCATGGCCCGTGTATTGGGCAACTCCACCCACTGAATGGCATCGATGTAGATCCCCAGATACCATTCGTCCACGGCATCGGGATGAACACCGGCCAACAGCGCGAAATTGCCGGTGACCATCAACCGTTGGATGTGATGGGCGTAAGCGTGCTTTAGGGATTGTCCGCTGGCGGCCCGCAGGCAATTCATGCGCGTATCGCCGGTCCAGTAAAAATCGGGAAGAGCGGCCTGGTGGTCAAAATAATTCATTGCTGCCAGATCGGGCATCAGGGCCCAATAGATCCCACGCATGTATTCACGCCAGCCCAGTATCTGGCGCACAAAGCCTTCAATCTGCCGGATTTCTATTTTGGATGGTTTTTTCTCCCAGGCTTTGATTGACGCTTTGATCACCTCAAGCGGGTGCAACATTTTGGTATTCATGGCAAACGACAGGCGGCAATGAAATAAATGCCAATTGGCGCCGGTCATGGCATCCTGGTAGGTGCCAAATGCGGGTAGGAAATTGTCGACAAAGCTTTTCAACAAGGCAAGTGACTGATCCCGGGTGATCGGCCAGATCAAATTGGCGGGTTGGATCTCACCAATGGTCACAACCTTTTTCCTCCGGAGGGTTCGAACAATATTGGAAACATCATTCGCAAATAAAAGCGGCTGGGGTATTGGCACCTGATGATCGTAGGCCTGACGATTTTTCTGATCATAGTTCCATTGACCGCCGACAGGCTTGTCTTTGTCCATCAAGATGTCGCAGCGTTTACGCATCCAGCGGTAAAAGGACTCCATGAGATAGCGTTTTTTGCCGGTAAAGAATTTTTTTAATTCCTGACGCTCGGTCAGAAAGTGCTCGGTATCCTTAGCGGCAACGGGAGCCCGCAGCTCTTTTTCCAGATTACCGAGTTGCACATCCAGCCGGTACTCATCGGGCAGTAAATATTCGAAATGGGTGAATTTTTTTTGGTGCAGTAGCTCAATGATGTTGCCGGCAATCGTCTGACGATTTTGCGGGTCGTCCAGCTTCAAATAAACGACCCGGTGTCCCAGCTCGCGCAGACGTTCGGCAAAAGCTCGCATTGCCGCGAAAAAGGCCGCAACCTTTTGGATGTGGTGGGCAACGTAATCCGTCTCCTGGCGGATTTCCATCAAAACATAGGTCACATTTTTATCCGTTTGTTTGAACCAGGTATGGTTTTCGTTTAGCTGGTCACCGAGGATCAGACGCAGCGTTTTTTGCTTTGGCATGATGGTCACACGCTGTTTGACAAGGAATCAATCTTTTTCACATAACCGTGGATGTCGCACTTTCGTTCCAAACCGGAAGCGGCCATGTAGCGGATTTTACCGAATATCGGCCGCTCGAACCAGGCTCGGTCATGCACGCCGAATACCCAAGCAACACCGGTATAGGAGTTGGGGTCCCGGCCATCCAGAAAATATTTGTTGTTAATGGCCAGCGTTGTTCGAAATGCATGTTCCGGAGTTTTAGACCACTCCAAAATTTTCTTGCCCCAGTACATGCGCATGTAATTATGCATAAAACCGGTCATCTTCATCTCGCGCATGGCCGCATTCCAGTATTCATCGTGGGTTTTGGCGTCTTCGAGCTGTCTGCGGGTATATATGTATTCCCGTTTGTCTTTTTGGTGCTGCTTTAACGTCTTTTGGGCCCACTGGGGCAGGCAGGTGAAGGAATCGTAATTTGGGGTATAGTTGACAAAATTCATGGCCAGTTCACGGCGCACGATCAATTCTTCTAAAAAGGCCTCTTGGGCCTCCTTGATAAGGCTGTCGGCAGCTTTGATTTGCAATGCAATGTAAAGGGGAGACAGTTGTCCGAAATGCAGGTAGGGACTCATGTTGGAAATGTCATCGGTTTGGGGTTGATTGCGGTTTTGCACATAATGATGAAACCGCTTTTTAATAAATTCACCCAACCTTACTTTCCCCTGGGAAGTGCCGCCTTTAAAAAAGGGTGTCACCGGTAGAACGCTGCGGTCAAGCTGCAGCTTTTTCAGGATTGAATGGCTGTCCTGCAGGTTTAGCCCGTTGATGTTGAGATCGAGTGAAGAATTCTTAACTGCAGTGGGTTTGAATTCGGTCAAGTAATCGTCAAGGTTTTTATGGATTTTGGGGCGGATCGTACGCGCGGCGTATTCGGCTTTGTTCGATGCGATTTCCACCGGTATGATCACGTCGCTTTCCACCTGTGTGACGCGACACCCAGCTTTGCGGGCCATCTCGCTGCGCCAATTTTTTTGATGTCTGAGGTAACCGCAATCGCACACGATCAGGGAGGCTTGGCGGCCAAGGATTAATGCTACCTCCACCGGTGCCCCCTTGCGGATGACCATCTTGATGTTCCTTTTTGCCAGTGACGTTTGGGTTTCTCTCAGTCCTTCCAGCATAAACGTATAATGACGCAAGTTTGCCTCCGGATAATCGTCCATCAGGCCGAATACCACCAAGACACCCTGCCCGAGCAGATTGGCCTGTTGAATGGCATATTCCAGGGCATGATTGTATTCCGCCCGCTGGGACTGCTGCATCCAATAGAGGACATCATGGCCATTGCGTATATCAAGATCGTTGAGATATTTAATCCGTGTATTTTGAACCGCTTGAGATTTCATCTAAGTAAGCCCTCCTAAACAAAAAAGCAGCGACTGATTACCGCTGCAGATACTTCATACTATGAAGCATTATTCGGTGGTAACGCACAGGTTGTATGCAATCTGGGGGTGAACCGCTCAGGGCCGGACACGATCGGTTTGCCAATAGATTTGGCGATGGATTTAAGCATACCGTAAAAAACCATTTCGTGAAACGGATAAAAAACATACCAGTAAATTATACCGCCCAAGCCTCTGGGGAGAAATCGGGACAGCATTTGAAGCTCGGTGTGTCGATTACCGGTTGGCGTGATTTTAAATTCGAGTAAGGCTTCACCGGGGATTTTCATTTCGGCGACCAGCCTCAATCGCTTCGGGGCTTCCACCGCCAGAACCCGCCAGAAATCCAGCACATCGCCAACCCCCAACTCGGAGGGATGGCGCCGTCCGCGCCTTAGCCCCACACCGCCGGCAAGACGATCCAAGCTTCCGCGAAGACGCCACAGCAAGTTGGCGTAGTACCAGCCGGTTTTTCCGCCGATTTTGCGGATGGGATGCCAAAGTTCTTCAGCTGTTGCACGCAGGCTCGCCCGATAGCCGCAATTCATGATGGTGCCGCCGGCCCATTCGGCATCCCCGCAGTGGGCCCATTCGGGTTCAATCAGCATCCCCGCATCCATCCAGCAGGTATCCACCTTTTCCTGTTTTATCCGATCCAAAGCCAAGCGTATGGCTTCACGACAGTTCAACAGTTTCTGGGGGATAATCTTCTGGATACGATTTTCGGTACACACCGCATCAGTGACCAATCCTTCCGTCAACGGCAACGCAATAGATGTCGGCACCGGGCTGACAAGGTGAATCCAATACGCACTCAGTGTTGGGGTAAGAACAGGCACCGGAATAATTAAGCGTTTTCGCAGATGGGCTTCCTGAGCATAGATTTCCAAAAGATCACGATAGGTGAGCACATCCGGGCCACCGATATCGAAGGTTTGGCCAACAGTTTGCTCGTGTTCGAGACACCTTACCAGGTAGGTAACAACGTTGCGAATGGCAATCGGCTGATTCAACGACTGCACCCAACGGGGTGTTATCATGGCCGGTAAACGCTCAACCAGATAACGCAGAATTTCAAAAGAAGCACTTCCGGATCCTAAGATCATCGGTGAACGAAGATCGGTGGTGGGCACTGATCCTGCTTGAAGGATTTCAGATACTTCACGACGCGACTGCATGTGTTTGCTCAGCGAGGCACGTGTGGTTTCTGCAAGCCCACCGAGGTATATCATTCGCTCTATACCGGTCGATTCCGCTGCGGCCGCCATGTTTTTAGCGGCCTTGCGATCAGCTTCGACATATTTGTCTTTTTGGGCGATCATCGAATGAACCAAATAATACCCTGCCCGGCAGTCTGCAGCCGCCCTTTTTAGAGATTCAAAATCTAAAACATCCCCTTGTATCAGCTCAACTTTGGGATGGTGCGCCCAGGGGCGGCATCCCAGTTTTTCGAGGGACCTGCCCATGGCCCGGACGCGATGACCCGCATCGAGCAACGCCGGAATCAACCGCCCGCCGACATAACCGGTGGCACCAGTGACTAAGATAGGTTTGTTGTTCATCTGTTAATCCTTCATTTGGCTCCAGAAAAAACCTTAGATGATTCTAGTGGTGGACAAAAGTATTGCGGTGGTGGAGTGGTGGAAAGTATCATGGCCATACGATCAATGGAATTTCATCTTTTCCATTACTCCAAATGTTTTAAACGTGGGTTCTTAATTTCAACTCCACCGGATGCGGATTCAAGTACGTCTGTTGCTTGAGATAGGGCTGATCGTATTTGCGCACATAATGATTGATCAAGGTAATCGGAACAATCAAGGGAACAAAACCATTTCGATACTGGTCAAATACTTCAAGTAATTCCCGTTTTTCATCAGCGGTCAGCTGTTTTTTAAAATAACCCATCAGATGTTGAAGAACGTTTAAGTTCTTTTTAAGCGTGGCGTATAAGCCGAGCGCTTCCATCAGCAGGATCTCATATTGCGTATACAATTCTTTAATTGGAAATTTTTTTCCGGAGGCCACCAATTTACCCATGAGACTATAGTGTTTGGGACTATGCGCTAGAATCAGCAGCTTATTGCGGGTATGAAAGTCCACCAAGTGACCAACACTTGTCCTTTTGGCCAGTACTTGGCGCCAGCGCATCATGGTAAAGATTCGCTCAATAAAATTCTCCCGGATGTTGGGGTTATGGAGCCGGCCGTCGTCTTCTATGGGTATCCGTGGAAAGTGCCCCATAAAGGCACGGGCAAACATTCCGACCCCCTTTTTTACTGGCATTCCCTTATCGGTATACACTTTCACACGCACCATGCCGCTGCTGGGAGAGTCGCTCTTAAATACGAATCCGCAGAGATCCTCCTTTTCCAACTCCTTAACCCGCTTTTGGGCCCATTTAGTCATCCGTTCGGTATGATCGGCTTTGGATTTAAAGGTCATCAATCGGGGATTTTCGGGATCTCCCACCAAGCGAAACGATTCCCGCGGTATTCCGAATCCGGCTTCCACTTCCGGGCACACCGGAACAAATTCGACAAACTGCCCGAGGGTGTTGGTTAAATAATGATCCAATTTATGCCCAGCATTCCAACGTACCTTTTCTCCCAACAAACATTTACTGATTCCCAGCTTTAACTTTTCTTCCATACAAAACCTCTGCTATATAATGACAATTCATCAACCGATTTTCGAGATTCCATGATCTTTTTTTCCGATAAAACTGACCGATTTGCTTCCCTGCAAGTTCCGCCTTTTCTTTAAGAGAAGCTATCTCAGAGATGAGAGTATTTTTTGCACGACAAGATGAACGCCCCAATGCGTTTAACCGGCAGGGGTCTGTAAATAATTTCATTTTGTTATGCCGACAATTATGCTAAGCACCAAATCAATATGAACAAATAAAGCTCCCGGGATTTATCTAATGATTGATCAGATGAAAGCGTTTGCCAGAGAGAATAATATTTGCGTTTTGGCAACCGTTTCAGAAGGCAAACCCTATTGCTCCCTTATGGCCTATGTCACTGATGATCAATGCAAAGAAATTTATATGGTCACCCACAGACAGACACAAAAATTCAAAAATTTAAAGAAAAATCCGTCTGTGAGTCTTTTGATCGATACCCGTGAAACGAAACCGCTCTCCCAGGCGCAGGCGCTCACAATTGAGGGGGTTTTGCAAAAATTGAATAATGAAAACCAAAAAAGACAGATTCTGGCAAAACTTGTTGAATGCCATCCCCACTTAGCAGAATTTATTGATCATCCCGATGCCGAACCTCTATGTATTAAGATAAATTCCTTTTTGCTGCTGAATGGGCTTACGCAATCATATTTTGAAGCTGTTTAGCTAACAGTCTTTAATACATTATCGGATCAATCGTCAAAGGGATTCTTTTAGGTAATTTGCGATCAGCCATTATGTAACCGGCATAATCACACATCCGCCGATCCAACGGTCACGATTCCGAGATATCCATCCACGGTGATTTCATCTCCGGTTTGAATTAATGATGTTGCATCCGGTATGCCGGTGACACAGGGCAGCCCATATTCTCTGGCAATAATGGCACCGTGAATGAGCATTCCTCCCCTTCGCTCCACAACTGCCGTCGCCAGTGGCACAACAAAGGTCATATTCGGATCCACCGCATCACAGATCAGCACCTCTCCATGTTTGAAATCGGAAAGATCGGAATGCTGCTGAATGACCCGGGCTTTGCCCCTGGCAATTCCGGGGCCTGCCGGTTGGCCAATCAGTTGTCTGGGTTTTATCTGAAACGTTTGCCCCTGCTTTTTTTCGTATGGATTGAGCGATTTTGAACGATGATCCAGCTCCGAGAGAACGTCAACTAACGCCCGGGTTTGGGACCCGGAGGATTGTCTCGTTTTCGGGTTTTCAGCCCGCCGGCGCGCTTCCCGTATGGCAGCCAGTAAATACGATTCGATCCTCCCCAGGTAAATATTATCATCATCCCTTAACTGGTAACTTGTGCGCGCTAAATCCAGCATCTCGGCTGCTTCTATTTTCCGGTCACCTTCAAAGCAATTAAGGAATTTTTGTTTGAGCTCATCGTTATGCACCGACTTTCGGTCGTGCATCGCAATGATCGGGTGGGCAGCCATCTCAAGCAAGATGTTGAATAACGGTTCTGCTTCCTGATCACAGTGGGTTCCGCCGGTAACCGAACAGGTGAGATCGCCGTATTTATCAATAAATCCCTCAATCTTCCGAATGAATTCCTGAGGAATCGACTTATATTCCCTGTTTTTGAGTAGGTGGGCCAGTGATTGATCGTTTCGAATAAAGCCCGCCAATTCTTCCAGCTTCCTGTTTCTCTCTAGACTTGCCATATCGGTGTGGGCGAGTAAGTCAATAAATTCATAAGGATCTTCAGGGTGTAACACGTCATTGTAAACCTGTCCGAACAAGCGCACTCCGTGGGCAAACGGGATAAATTCTTCCCAGTAAATATTAACCCACTTGTGGTTGATCTCCCAGCGCCTTTTAACTTCTTCGACCAAATCAAGATCGGATAACGTTGCCTCATCTATCGCCGCCAGATTATCTGCCTCAACGATCATGGCAGGGATCAATTCTTCTTCTATTTTTTGCCGAAGACTTTTTAAATTTTCAAAACTGCGATGCAAGCTCAAGTACCAACTCCGTTTGTCACCGGATTCATCGATAGCGACCGTTGTAATTGGACGCGACTGCAGAACGAACAACGTTTTTTCTTTATAGGTCCACTCAAGGTCCTGGGGCGCATTAAAAAAATCTTCGGCTCTGCATACGAGTTGGAACACCTCTAGGACATCTTTGGGATCAAGCGGTGGCTGATTTGATTTGGTTACCGGCAAAGCTTCGAGCTTAATACCAATTTCATCCGGTACCATCCAATATTTTCGAGTGGTCGGGGTATGAGAGACAATGGTTTGCCTGCGGCGATCCAGTATCCAGCGATCAGGTTCAACCGCGCCGTCCACCAGTCCCTGGTTCAAGCCATAAACGGATTCAATGACTCCCTGAGAAGGATTAGCCGGGTTTTCAGAAAATGCGACACCCGACCGATCGCCAACGACAATTTCCTGTATGACAACCGCCATTGAGCTTTTTTCAACATCCAACCCCAATTCTTGACGATAAAGCAAAGCGGCATCCGACCATAGGGATGCCCACACCTTACGGATATGCTCCAAAATCGCATCGGTGCCCCGGACATTCAGATATGATTCATGTAAGCCGGCAAATGAAGAATACGCCGTGTCTTCCTCCGGCGCCGATGAGCGTACTGCGGTGGATTTGCCGCTGAAGCGAAACTCGATTTCTGCTTTCAGGCTGGTATCGATTTCAGCAGGTATCGGCATTCTGAGAAACATGTTGCGAATCCGTGTGGCACAATCCCAAATTTCCTCCCAGCGCATCTCTTTAAAATCTTTGCGATGAAGCTCAAGCAATATGCGTTCGCGCAACCCCGTGCGGATAACGTATTCGCCGTATAGATCGCTCGGGATACACAGGGTTTCCGGAATAGTAAATCCCCCCTTAAACAACGATGCCAAGGCATACCCCTTGCCGCCAATACGGCGTTGGTCTTGAGGTTCAACTTTTGAGGCCGGAATAATCCATCTCATGGGTTGATATGTAACTCCATAACAGTTTGAAAATTTTTTACCATGTAATAGGATCGCGGCGTTAACCGCACCAATGCGCAGGTGGGAGATTTGACAAAATCCTCCAAATGTGGATGTTTTGCCAAATACTGCTTTAGAATTTGATTCCGCTGTGCGCCCGTAATTTCTTCAGCATTACCAACAGCGGTCACTGATATGGCCCGATGGAAATCTTCAGCCTGATTGGTACTGCTGTTGACAAGAATCGCTACCCGGTGGTCCTTGCTTAAGTTGGCAAATTTTCGGGTTGTTTTGGGCGTGACGAAATAGATATGTCGCAAATCTTCGGTGGCAACGAAGGCCACCAGACTGGCATAGGGTTGCCCTATATTATGAGTGGCAAGAACGGCTAGATTTTGAGAGTCAAATAATTCCCTAAGCCTTTGTTGTATATATTCAGGCTGTTCCATGGATATTGCTCACTTTTGATCCTATTTGACAGACTACTTTCCGGCACCGATCAGCGGGAGCTCCTTATCAAGTTTAAAAAACACCAGAAATTTGGCTTCGTCTTTTTCATCCAGATACTGTCTGCGTCGCAAAGAATTCAGCAATTCGGTATCTTGTTCTTCCCGAACCTTTGTAATAAAAAGTCTTTTTCCCTTGTAACCGGGTCCTTCCTCAATGAATAGGTATGTTGCATGAGGATTGGACTGCAAATTGTGATGCGTGAGGCGGTCGCGCATGATGACTGCAAGGGTTCCATCCCCCATAACGTGAGGTCTGGCATACACAGCCGCATCGACTTTACCGTCGCTATCAGCCGTAGCCAGAACCCCGACACCCTTTGTGTTTTCAAAATAATCTTTAAGGTCCATGGGTACCTCCTTTTCATTTTTTATCCTTGATAATAATACATAATCTGAAAATGAAAAGAGCGAGTAAAAGCACTGACTGAATTTGTGTCCATTGCCAAAATTTATCGGAGATATATTTTTCCGGTTCAGCGGTCAGTCAACCAGCGTGGCTGCTTGCCATAACCTGTTATATACAGTGGTCGTAATGGAGCGGAATATTCACCCCATCCCTATTTTCTAATTAAGTCGAGCGAGATATTTACTTATTTATGGACGTGCCTCCTTTTCTTTTTTTTACTGGTGAATTAAAATTCAAAGCGCACCATACAAATAAATGTAGGACATGGGAAAGATGAAAAATGTGGGAAAGATGTGGACGTCCATAAATATGTAAATAATTTAAAGGTGGGAAAGATGGGGACGTCCATAAATATGTAAATAATTTAAAGTCTGAAAAGCCTTAGAGGTTGGGGATACCTTACAATATAGTCATTGGACAACAGAGGGTGGTCTGGCAAAAAGAATCACAAACATGGCAATTATACTCAAGACTGCAAATATGGTGAACGCCATCTGGTAACTATGGGTGGCATCATAAATGAAACCAGCGATGGTCGGCCCGAAAGCCGCACCGGACAGAGTAAACAACCCCGCCACCCCTGAAACTGTGGCAAAGGAGACCAGACCGAAACATTCACCGATGATCAGCGACTGCGACATGATAATGGATCCCATGGTCAGGCCGAAAGCAAAGGTGCCTAAGTACAATATGACGACGTGGTTGTAATG
>CP070652.1:3279328-3283025 GCA_020354645.1 Deltaproteobacteria bacterium | reverse complement strand
ATAATCAGCGCTTTCATAAAGTTCATCAAAAAGTCAAGGAAATGATCGCAGAAGGGCGCATCGGCACCGTTGGCTTGGCCAGAGCTGAGATTATTACTTCTTTCAAAAAAAATCAGGGAAAATTATTTACCACCGATCAATTCCGCCTGAATCGTGCTGTCGGTGGTGGCGGTGTGCTGTTCGATATGGGAATTCATGCCATCGATGTGTTGCGGTATGTATTGGATGACGACGTTGCGGGCCTCCATGCGTTTAACCAGAATCTGTTCATCGAGTGCAACGGTGAAGACACGTTGGCGGTAGTTTTAAAATTTAAAAGGGGCGCCCATGGTACTATCGCTGCCAGTGGAGCACTTCCTTATGCACGGAACGGGGTTGAAGTTTACGGAGACAAAGGGGCCATCATGACCGACGGCTCTGTGTGGATCACGGCCCGATCGGGAGAAATAAAAATCTTTGCCAATGATAAATGGGAGACCCACACGGTTGAAGTCAACAATTGCTATTTGTCGGAAATTGATCATTTCCTGCGGTGTGTTGCGGAAAAAAAGACGCCGGCCGTTGCCGGAGAAGAAGCTAAGGAGAATATACGCATCGTACTTTCTGCCTACCGCTCGATGGACGAGGGACGCGGCATTCAACTCCAGGGGTAAGCAAGGGGCAGCAAGCTACCAATAGCCGTCGATAAACGCTGGAAAGTTTCTCCTGATAAATGGCCTGAACAATCGAGAAGAAGTATTTGTGGAAAAGCAGGAAATCCTGTCTGGACAAGATAAGGGGGCATAGAAATGAAAAAAGTTCTTTTAGACTATGGCGACAGCTCCATGCCGGTGGAACTGCCCGATAATTCGGAAATCGTTCGGTATGGGAAGACCTATACGGATCCACCGGAAGTTGATCCTTACCAAGCGACCCAAAAGGCGCTTCAGAATCCATTGAGTTTCCCACCGCTTCGGGAGCTCGGCGGCCCCAACAAAAAAGTGGTCATTGGTTTTCCGGATCGCGTAAAGGGCGGGGTTCACCCCGACTGCCACAGAAGAGTCGCTATTCCCATGATCGTGGAAGAGCTCCTCAAAGGCGGAACCAAGCTGGAGAACATATCGTTGCTGTGTTGTATCGGACTTCACCGGAAAAATACCTTGGAAGAATGGTACTGGTATTTGGGCAAGGAAATCGTCGATCGATTTTGGCCTGACCGCATTATTAATCACGATGCTGACGCGCCGGATCTTTGTGATTTCGGTGCGGATGAGATGGGAAATGTTGTCCAATGCAATCGCATGATGGCCGAAGCAGACGTGCCCATTGTCATCGGCCATGTCACCGGCAACCCTTACGGCGGGTATAGCGGTGGTTACAAAATGATTGTGACCGGTCTATCGGGGTGGCAGTCCATTGCATCCCATCATGGTCCCGGGACCATGCATCGCAGAGACTGGATGGGCGCATCCACCGCTTCTCAAATGCGGCGGCAGTTTAAATCCATTGGCCAGGCAATGGAGAAAGCCATGGGAAAGAAGTTTTTCGCCGTGGATGCCGTTTTAGGGCAGAAGTCCCAGATCCTGGATGTGAGAGCCGGGGAGCTTGAGGCGGTCGAGGAAGCAACCTGGCCGCTGGCCGACCAGCGGACCAACGTCCATTTAGCAATGAAAGAACCTGCCGACATTCTGGTCATCGGGCTGCCACGCAATTTTCATTACGGTCCGGGCATGGGATCCAATCCGATCCTGATGAGTCTGGCTATTGGCGGCCAACTTTCCCGCTGCTGGCATGCGTTTCGTGAAGGGGGCGTTATCATTGCCGCTGCCATCTGCGACGGCTGGTTCAATCCCCTCTGGTTTCCCTCCTATGAAGAAACCTATTATGGGCTTCAAAAATACTGCACGGCTGCGGAATTTTTGGCCTCGGAGGATGCCGCGCGGATCGTAAACAATTATGATTACCGCTTTCAATATTCAAACAATTATACCTATCACCCCTTTCACGCCATGTCCATGATCAGCGGTGGCAGTGCCGCGCTGTTATGGACTTCGGCCGTGTTCATTGCGGGTGCTGCGGCACCCGGTTTCGCGCGAGGGATGGATTTTGTTCCAGCCGCTACCTTTGAGGAGGCCATGGAACGAGCGCAAAAGATAGTCGGAAAAAAAGCTCGTGTTCTGTGCACCCCGGAGTGCTTTTCCGGCGGCGTTGCGGTGCATCTTCATGTAAATACTTAGATATATCGGTAACCGACTTAGTTAATCCGAAATGGAGAGGAAAAATGGCGCGTGCATTGGTAACAGGCGGTGCAGGTTTTATTGGAAGATATCTGGTTCCGGCGCTCCTTGAAAAGGGAATTGAAGTTGTGGTTTTTGACATGGCTGCAGAGCCAATTTCTCTGGCGCCGGTTCGTGATCGCATCACATACGTGCGGGGAGATCTAGCTTCCGGCTCAGATCTTTACCGGACGATGGCCACCCACAAAGTCAGCTGTATTTTTCATCTGGGAGCGATTCTAGCTGAAGCCTGTGAAGAAAATCCCATAAAAGGTTTTAAGGTCAATTTCCAATCCACCTTAACCCTTCTGGATGCATCTCTGGCCGCAAAAGTGAACCGATTTGTGATGGTCAGTTCTATTTCTGTTTTTGGAAAAGATGTTTCGGAACCGGTAAAAGACAATGCAGCCAAAAATCCGGCCACAATATACGGCCAGACGAAGCTGGCCAGTGAGCATGCACTTCTGTGGTATGCCACCAAACAAGGGCTCGATACCCGGGCCGTGCGCTTCACGTGGGTATTTGGGCCGGGCCGCACCAGGGGTATTACTGCCTTGTATTCTTCTTTGCTTTTAGACGCAATTGCCAGAGGCGATCCTTTAGAGGTGCCCAATCCCGATGAAACCGGAGATTGGTTATATGTCAAAGATGCCGTAAGGGCACTGCTGGCCGTTTGGGAGGCTCAAACACCAAAACAGAGAATCTATAACATCGCTGGAGGTGTGCATTCGATTCGTGAAGTTCTCGAGATAGCCCAAAAATACAAACCTGACGCTCAAGTAAAGCTTCTCGAGGGAGGTGCTGCGGCTTCTCCTTATCCGGCGGCTTACGACGACAGCATTGCCCGCAGAGAAATCGGTTGGACACCCAAATACACAATCGAAAAGGCCGTGGCAGAGCACCTCAACATTGTTTCCGAGCACCGGGTACGTTGACAACAAAGTCCTTGAGTTTTTGATGTCGGCGGCCCGAACTGAAGGCGGAGGAATATCCACCGTCATTGAAAAAAGGAGGTTTTCGATGAAAATAGGATTGATTGGACTAGGCATAATGGGTTTTGCCATGTCCCAAAAACTCATGCAGGCCGGGCATCAGGTTTATGGTCGGGATCTAAACGCCGACATGGAAAAAAGAGCCGCTGAATCAGGGATTACGGTGCTGCCTAGCCCGGCCGATATCGCAGCTGAGGCAGAAATCGTCATCTTATCGCTGCCCTTGCCGGCGGATGTACGCGGGGTTGTGGAAGGACCATCCGGTTTGCTTGAAACGATTGCCAAAAATCAGGTTATTGCGGACACTAGCACTATCGATCCATTCACCACCCAGGATTTGGCCGCCAAGGTCTCAGCCCAGGGGGCCGGGTATCTGGACACCCCGATCTTAGGGCGGACTCATCGTTGCGGCCACTGGACGCTTCCCATCGGGGGAGATAAAAAATCCCT
>CP070652.1:3274565-3279228 GCA_020354645.1 Deltaproteobacteria bacterium | reverse complement strand
TTTGGATGGAGATTACCGCACACTCCAGTTATTCGGAACTGTTTTACCCAATCTCGTATTGGAGAACTTCATCCGGTTTTGAAGTCGATCTAATATTGGGAGATCATGAAATTGCGATCGAAATAAAATCTGCTGACCTGATCAACGCGACACATTTAAAAGGACTTCGAAAATTTAGAGAAGAATATTCAGTTCGGCGAAGCGTTTTGTTATCACTAGAACCAACGCCACGCAAAACAGAAGATCAAATTGAGATACTGCCCTGGCAGGTATTTCTCGAACGACTTTGGCAAGGGTATGTTTTCAGAAAGTAGAAATAGCTGCATATGCGTATTGATATAGTATATCCTGATGTTTCTTGAACATGCAGAATATGGAAATAGCCTTTCCGCTGCTTTCTGATACATGGGTGTCAATGTTTCCCAAAAACAAAGGCCTTACACATTTCCTTTGAAGAAGGGTCAGAGTACGAGGACAGGCACGGAATCATTCACCAGCCCGCAACAAATTTTCTCACTTCTCTCATCTGAATTGAAAGCGCAAGGAAATGATTGACACTATTTCCTCAAATGAATTTGAGGGATTTGTTGGCTTTCAGCACATCCCGCTTTTCAAGCGGGACAACACCAAGTGAACTTATCCTCCTTCGGCAAAGTACAAAACAAGTTCACCGAGTCGAAGGATACACTATCGAAGATCCCGCACCGCGGGATCGAGGACGACAGCCTCATCATAGTTAAGGCACGTAGATCGATTTCAGCCTTTATAAACATCTCTCCAAAATGGTCCAATCATTTTGAGTAATAATCCAAATACGTTTTGACTGGGCTGCGGCTGTCGCCGGGGTCAGGACAAGCTAACTGTTTGATATTAAATAGATAAGATGAATATTTATAATCCGAGGCCAAGATAATCGTTAATAGTTTGCCGTAGATTGATTGTCCTCCTGCGCATTAGAGATATTGAAGAACTCCAAGAAAGCCGTAAAAGTGGTATTGAAGAATACCTTGGACCAGGAAATCTTGATCGAAACAGCCAATGGATGGAAAGTAGAGCGGTGGGTAGGAGAAGATGTGTTGAGCTTACAAAGCAACAGCTTGACATCAAAGTAAGAGGGCGTAATGTAGTAGGCTGTTATCAACTTAGGGAGCCGACTGCTTCTTATAAGGCCAGTTTTGACCCTGAAAAGGGCCTTTTAAGGCTTGAAAACGAATAAGGAATTCATGTTTTGCGAAGCCAAAACATAATTCTCGTTGAACTGAGCCAGGTGATTATTTGGATTTTAAAGTTTGGATGTTCTACAGGATTGAATCGTAAAAATGACCTCTGATTGCAAGGAGAAGGAGCGTTTTTGGGCAAGGTATGTCTCTAAAAATGTTCTTTGACTTCCCGATTGGGCCATTGGGCCATAATCAGCTATGCTAATGAGGGTATTTTTAGCGATTAAGTGCGCAGTCGTCCGATGGCATTTATAGGCCAAAAAATGCCTGCTGGAGCAAAGGATGTAAAATAAGGGTGAGTGTATCATGGCGGTGCTCTGGGTGATCGTGGTATAGTTTTGATCAACAAAAGCCTATGACCACAATGCGGACAAATTTCATTTTCATGCTTTTGCATCGATAGGGTCGGTTCTACAATTTTTCCCAGCAGATATTTTGCCACAACCAATAAGTTACGCTTACCGGGAGCAAAAAGCCCATAGTATCGGATTTTGACAAAACCCTTGGGAAGTACGTGCTGCAGAAAGCTGCGGATAAACTCCATTGCTGGAACCGATTGGGTTTTCCACTGCTCGATGTCGCTGTCTTTGAAGCGGAAAAAGACGGATCCGTCTTGGAGTTTTTCGATGCGATTGTTGGTGATAGCCACCCGATAGACATAAGGTGCCAGGTACTTTAAAGCGCACTGAGCATCACCAACCGGTTTGCTGTGAACAACCCAATGTTTTGCCCAGACATCCTGCGGTACGTTCTGATAAAGCTTTGTTTTTTTGAGTGCATCGCGGAACTTGGCTCTGAAAACGAACGAAAGGAGCTCAACGCGAATCAAGAAAGCTGGATCAGAAGGGATCCACTGGCTGTGATCAGGCGATAGTCCACCGCCGGGAACGATGTAATGCACATGCGGGTGATATTGCATATCACGGCGCCAGGTGTGCAGTGCTCCTATCATTCCGATGGTACCGCCGATGAACCTGGGATCTTTGGCCAGTTTTTGCAATGCTGCAGCCGATGATGTGAACAGCAGGTTGTAGATGAGCTTTTGGTTCGAACGTGCAATGTTTCGCAGTTCAGCAGGCAGCGTGAAGGAAACCAGAAAGTACGGGGTTGGCAGCAGCCGCTTGTATTGTTTTTTGAGCCATTGTTCAGTGCGATCCTGGCCACACTTCGGACAGTTTCGATTGCCGCAAGAGTGATAGCTATAAAGGTGTTTTTGACAGTCGGGGTTTTGACATTGATATACCCGGCCGCCCATTAAGGGGGTGCGGCAGTTGACAATGTCGTGCATCGCCCGGATGTGACTGGGCAGCATGCGATTGGCGAAACGGTCCAGATATTCAGGCCCATGACGGATAAAGATATCCGCCAATTCGACCATGGCCCAAGTTCACTATAGATCGTCCATCAGTTCATTGAGAGATTTTACGGCCTGTTCCTGGGCTTTTGTCGTCAGATGGGTATATACGCAGGTGGTGAGCGGCGTACTGTGACCCAGCTAGGTTTGAATGAGCCGCAGGTTTGTTCCGGCCTCCAGCAGATGCGTGGCATAGGAGTGCCTCAGGGTATGCACCGTTGCTTTTTTGTGAATTCCGGCTTGTTTTAAAGCTGCACGAAATGCGCCTCGAACGGATTTTCCGTTCATTGGCATTTGAGCGGTGGGCATATGGAGGCCACCCTTTTTGGCTGCTGGGAATATCCATACCTTGTTTCTGTGGCTTTTCCATTGCTCACGAAGCAGTTCCAGCGTTTTTTGCGGCAATGGCACATTGCGGTCTTTGTTGCCCTTTGATTGCCGGATATGGATGAATCCCTGAGCGCTGTCGATATCTTCAACTTTCAGTAGGACAGCTTCGGACAAACGCAACCCACAGGAATAGATCGTGGTTAGGCACACATGATAACGCAAGAGCTGTATGCAGTTTAAAATATCGCGAACCTCATCATGGCTCAGAACGACTGGTAGTTTCTTTTCATGGCCGGGTCGAATAAAAAGCAGTGTTGGCCATTTACGCTTGATGGTGTTTTCAAAGAAAAATTTGATGCCACACAGAGCAACAGTGCTGGTGCTGCGGCTCCACTTTTTGACATTCTTGCCGTACAGGAAGTAATCTCGCAGATCTTCTTCTGTTATCCTGCCCGGTGGTTTTTGGAAATGATCGCACAACTGGCGAACGGCGCTGACATAAAGCGCTTGAGTGCCTTTGCTGTAGCCTCTAAGTTGCAGATCCTGTATCATACGATTACGCAAGGGTGTCATGGTATAGCTCCTTTGTTTAGTGTGGTTGTTATTTGATAATGGAAGTATACCACACCCTTGTGGATATAGATAAAACCTGTAAAATCAATTAGATTGAATAGAAAAGAATGGCCGTAAGGAAAAATCTGCGCGAAGCGCTTAGTTCAATACCTATTTTTGGGATATTAAGCCTGTATAATCAATTACTTAACGTGGCCCGACCCCGCCCGGAATTGGCATGGGATATCAAATTTGCAAGAAAATTGAAGGTTTGATGCTGAAATCTTGCAAATTTTTATATCATATTTTGACCATTTTTCCAATAATTTTAATAGCTAATGTGCTTTTTCAATATCGACTAAATAGGCTGCGCTATTATGAAATAGGCGTAGGATTTCATTCGGTAAACATTTAACAGGGTAAATCACGCATTGGTGTCACAAAAAGGAATTTTTGCTGAAGTTTGGCAGGGACAGACGTCGGTGGATGCAGTAGGCGGATTGGGCATTGCTGAACTAGGCTCTGGAGCAACCGCAATTACGGAAGACTTAGCCGGGAGTATGGCTTCTACTATTGCACCCTTCCCCTGTCTTACGTGAAGGATTCAACCTTCCGGTACGAATATCTCTCCGGACCCTAATCCCCGATCCTCAGCTCTCTGCGGGCCTTTCTCAGATCCCTCCCCATCATCCGCCTGATGACGGCGGGACTAATCCTCTGGAGCACCCACATGGCCTTGGCGAGGCCGGTCACTACGATGATGGCCTTGTTCACATATGATCTCAAGGCGATACTTGATCGTATAGCGGGCAAGGATGTCGTCTACTCTCTTTCTGATGTCTTCAGGGATGGCACCCGAAGCCGGCTTGACGGTGATGGTGGCTAATGACCCGTGAACCTTATCCTCCTTAACCGTCACATTCACGGACTCAACCATATCTGCTAAGGTCGCCAGCTCTTCCTGATAGACCTGTCGGATCGCCTCCCATCTGAGGGCCGGCTTGAAGATCTTGCCCACGGGCGTCAGCGGCACCTGTTCGATAATAAAGACCGCTTTCGGCACAGCCGCCCGTTCGCCCACTTCCTTTTTCAGATAATCGAGGATCTGTTCCGATGTAAGGTCGGAACCCTCCTGGAGTTGGACATAGGCCACAGGGAGTTCTCCGGCGTGGGGATCGGGTCGTCCTACCGCCGCCGCCAATTGAAC
>CP070652.1:3271600-3274465 GCA_020354645.1 Deltaproteobacteria bacterium | reverse complement strand
CGATGGTAAGAATACTTCGGATACCCAACAATCATCGCACCATAAAGACGGTGGTCCTGGGGGAGCCCCAGCGCTTCTCTTAAAGGCGGGTGATGCGCTGCGGCTAGCATTAAATATCCTACCCAACAGGTACCCAAACCTATACTGGCCGCCGCCAAATCAAAGTAAGTCATGGCAATAACACAACTCTCCTGAGGAAGCGAACCTGTTTGCAGCGCGTGAGTCACAATCAGCATCGGCGCTTTTCTGAAAATTCGATCTTCTCCCCGCTTCCACGCATCAACAACGACATCCAGATGCATCCGTTCGGCAACCGGTTGTCTGGTCTCAACGGCATGGCTCATCCAATTGATCACCAATTGCGCTAGATCCTTGAGACGGCCTGGACCGTCCGCAATAATCCAGTTTACCGGCTGGCCATTGCTGCCGCTGGGCGCGTACCGGCAGGTTTCCAAAAGCTTATCAATTGTGTTACGGTCGACCGGTTTGTTTTTATAGACCCGAATCGAGCGTCTAGACTTAAAAAGCTGATCCAGCTGATCGTAATCAGGCCAAAATTTTTTGTCTATGGGGGCACAACTTTCAGGCGCAATCTCGTTGAGAGAAATTGCGCTGGTCGGACAAGCAGCAAGGCAATGACCACAACTTATGCAACGCTCGGCAGCCTCCGGAATCGGTCTGGGTTTGGAGTCTTTATCATCGATTACAATTAGTTTACGCGGACAGACGTCAGCGCAAATCCCGTCAGCATTGCATTTATCATAATTTACGGCTATCGGTTTCATATTCTTCTTCTCCATTAAGTTTTATCGCTCACTTTTTTACTTTCTTTGGAAGGTATCCCCGCCAGGGCCTTGGCCAGCTTTATCTTTTTGTCCAGCCCGCCTTCCCGAAAAATCATTATTCGCTGGGCCTGGGGCGATCCGGCACCATGCATCGATTCTATCATGGCCGTACCGCCGGTCATGGCCTCGATAAGCCTGCCGATCTTGATGCGGTCTTCAGAACGAAAATCCGCCACACCTGAAAAGTATTTTTTTACAAGATGTCCGACCTCTTCATTTTTGAGATCATATTCACTGGGCATGGTGGCGATAAAACCGCCTGCCAAATCTATTGCCAGCCGGGCAACTTCGAAATGGAACCGGGTAACGTTGTGCTTGCATACATTTGCCAGCATGGTGTCTACCATATACGCTCCGGACGGTGTCGGCCAGCCTTCGGCCGAGCAGGCAATAGAAGAACTGTAAAGGGTTTCGTTGAGATGGATCATCTCAGTGACTTTATCCCGCACGTGCGAACCTTTGGCAGTGCCCTGGATTTGAGACAGATAGCTTACGGCACCGGTGAGAACGTCCATCACCCCGGTTTTGCAAGCGCCGTAATTGGCGCGATGATGGGCTGCAAACCGGTAAACAATATCGCCGGTGAATTCGGTCTCACCATCGAGAAAAATCCTTTCGTTGGGAATGAAGACATCATCGAAGGCAATCACAGCCTCGCCGCCGACCGCACCGAAGTTGGGCTTACCCACATCGATTCGCTCCAGATTATCCCGCCGGCTGTCACTGGCCTGGCGTCCAAAGATCATGGTAATACCCGGGGCGTCAACCGGAACCGCGCCAACTATCGCATAATCCTTTGAGCGCTCATCCAACGCCGTGGTAGGCATCACCAGGATTTCGTGGGAATTCACCGCCCCGGTCATATGAAGCTTGGCCCCCCGGATGACCACCCCGTCGTCACGGCGCTCTACCACGTGGACGTACTGATCCGGGTCGGTTTGATCCGCCGGCCCCTTGGATCGATCTCCTTTTGGATCCGTCATTGCCCCGACAACCATGAGGTTTTCATCCTGGATATAGGTCAACCACTTTTTAAAACGCTCCAGGTAATCCGTCCCATGTTTTTGATCCACCTCAAAAGCTACTGAGTAGACCGCATTAATGCCATCAAAACCTACACAACGTTGAAAACACGTACCGGTTTTTTGGCCAAGTACGCGCAGCAGTTTAATCTTCTTCAGCAGATCCTCGACGTTCTGATGGACGTGAGTAAACCGGCTGATCACGTTTCCGGTTAAATGAGAAGTGGCTGTGGCCAAATCACGATATTCATCCTGGCCGGCCAAGGCATAAGTCATGGCAGCAGAACGAACGTGCGGGGCCGTAGCGGGATGATTGACCACATCTTCGATTTTTTCTCCTTTGTAGTAAATCCTGGGTTTTAGTTTCTTCAGGCTTTCCATGTACTCAGCACCATTTTTTATTTTCATCATGATCCCTTTCTTTCTGAATGATTTGGCAAAGAGCTAAAAATTTTAATAAAAATAATAATTTTTCAAAAATATTCCGAAGATTACTTTTGCCGAAGCTCCCGTTTCAAAAATTTTCCGGTCAGCGTCTTTGGAATTTCAGATACGATTTCCACCTGGCGCGGATATTTGTACGCGGCCATGCGGGTCTTGCAGAAAGAGATTATTTCTTCGGCCGTAACCGAATTCTCTCTTTCCTGCTTTAATGCTACGAAGGCCTTGACGGTTTCCCCCCGATAGGAATCCGGAACACCAACGACCGCAGCCTCTTTAACCGCGGGATGCTGATAAATTACATCTTCCACGTCTCTCGGCCATACTTTGTATCCGGAGGCCACAATCATATCCTTTTTGCGGTCTACGACATAAAACCACCCATCATCGTCCATCTTGCCGACGTCCCCGGTATAGAGCCAGCCGTCCCGGATGGCGTGATTGGTTTCCTCCGGTTTTTGCCAGTAACCGGGTATGACGATGGGACCTGAATCCACTATTTCACCCATTTCTCCGGGGGCAAGTGCTTTGGAGCCGTCTTCCAAATCCATGATTTT
>CP070652.1:3266480-3271500 GCA_020354645.1 Deltaproteobacteria bacterium | reverse complement strand
GAAATTCAGTTATTTCCCCGAAGTGCTGTTGCGCATGTCAGAGGACGGTGAGAAGACCTGTCCGTTTTTGATTGAATCCGGCTGTTCTGTTTATTCGGATCGACCGGACACCTGTCGCATGTTTCCTTTAGAGCAGGGAATAATATACGACGTTCAAAAAAACAAATCCCGCATGATCCACTTATTCAGGCCCCCTGATTTTTGTCTCGGCCAGCATGAAAACAAAACCTGGACGACACAGACTTGGACGCAAGATCAAAAATCGGTTTTGTACACCAAGATGACAGTTCAATGGGCGGATTTAAAACGACTGTTTCTCGTCGACCCTTGGGGCCAGGAAGGGCCCCAAGGTCCCAAAGCCAAGATGGCATTTATGGCAACCTATAACATTGACCGGTTTCGCGATTTTGTATTTAACAGCTCGTTTTTAAGTCGCTATAAACTTAATAGTGCACTGGTTAAAAGGATCAGGCTGAATGATGTCGAACTCTTGAAATTAGGGTTTGAGTGGGTGAAGTTTTTCGTTTGGGGAATCAAGACGCCATCCATACGAATGCGATGAGCCAGCATTTTCTCTTCGCAATTCGGAATATATAATGGTTTGTTTTATCCATAAATGACCGAGTTTTAAAAGCTCGATATCATCATTTTTTATTGCCGCAAGCCTCGCTGCGTCAAGATGCAAGTCATCCAGCAGTCCTTTATTTAGTATGTTGCTTCTGAAAGTATCAAGATCATACAAAGCCATTTGAAACATGTGCCTTAACCTGATGTCCAGTGGTCCCGGAATATGTAGATTTTTTAAGCTGATGATCTCCATCAACATATCGTTTATTTTATTGTATATTGCCAATCCTTGGGCCTCGATCCATTCACCGACGGTCTGTACTTTATCCTGATAAAACCCTCGACAGTGAGGTTCTTTTAACAGCTGAAAATGCCCCCTTACCTTACCGGTTACCCTGGAACGGATTATTACCCGGACTATAGGATACATGCGGCAGGACGACGGACGCGCTTTGTATACACTGCAGCCTGATGGGGTTACGAAAGGACATGTCAGGCCTGAGGGCTTTGTCGGTTTCAGGGTGGTGATCGGCAGCCCAGAGGACGGTCCTATGTGCTGGGTTGTGTAGTGTGCCAGAAATTTACCGGAAGTAATGTCGAGGTGATTTTTAAGCTGGAGGATGTCGAAAGGGGTTAAAAACTGATTAAGGTCGCGACAGCAAGAATTAAAGCAGGTTACATGTTTCGTGCATGAGAATTGAAACGAATCGTCTAGTGACAAGGGTGTCATATTATGTTCCATAAGGCATGCCTCCGGCATTTCATCATGTGCGGCGTAATATGGGTTTTCTATACTACATCTAGTGGAAGATCAAGCCAGAGAAGCCAGATGTTGTAACTTTAAGGAGGACCCCATAACCAATTGCATATTTTGAAATTTATTCATCCGAAAGTACTTGACAAGCAAAATGCTGAATGATAATTAATCGTCTTTGCTTAAACTTATATTGCTGATTTTATAGAAAATATTGATCTTGTTTGTTAAATACAATGTCCTAAACCTATGAATTTGAATTTTAGGCCAAAAACTTAAAGAGCTTTACCGGTTAGGAAAACAATACCGGAAAAAAATCTAAAACTGGCCAAAAATGAGATATTTTTGGCGGAAACTAAGAAGGGAGGTGCAAAAGAATTAGGGTTTTTTGTCGGAATTCAGTGAATGTTTCGATACGGAAACGGATACAAAACTACATTAGGAGGTATACTAAATGCCAAGTTTCGTAATTGACGAAAAATGTGACGGTTGCAAGGGCGGGGACAAAACAGCCTGCATGTACATTTGTCCCAACGACTTGATGGTACTGGAAGCAAACACCATGAAAGCGTATAATCAGGAACCGGATCAATGCTGGGAATGCTTCTCTTGTGTTAAGATTTGCCCCACCCAGGCCATTGAGGTCAGGGGATATTCAGACTTTGTCCCTCTGGGAAGCAGCATCATGCCGATGTTGGGTACCGAGGATGTCATATGGACCTGTAAATTCAGAAACGGTACCATCCAGCGATTTAAGTTCCCCATCCGGACGACGCCTGAAGGTGCGGCCAATGCTTACCCGGATTTGAGGGCCAATGACCTTGAAAGCGGCCTGCTTTCAACCGAGGAATCTGAGGGGTATGAAATGCCGAAACCTCAGGCCACGGTTTAAGCGATTCTAGAGCTAATTTGAAACAGTTGAACGATCAACTAGGAAATATAGATTAAGGAGGATGCGATATGGCATTACCAAACAAACCTTTGGGTGAAACCAAAGCCGTGAAGGATCCGGAAGTCGAAGAGCGCGAAGTTGATGTTTTGATTATCGGCGGCGGTATGGCTGCTGGCGGTGCTGCTTTCGAGGTTAGAAAATGGATGTCTGACGACCAGAGCGTTCTGATCGTCGACAAAGCAGCCATGGAACGAAGCGGCGCTGTGGCCCAGGGACTTTCCGCAATCAACACCTTTATCGGTGAAAACTCGCCGGATGACTATGTCCGCATGGTCCGCAACGACTTGATGGGCATTGTGCGCGAAGACCTGATTTTTGACTTGGGCTGTCACGTTGATGATTCGGTCCATTTGTTCGAGGAATGGGGTCTTCCAATTTGGAAACAGAGCGATGACGGGAAAAACCTTGACGGCAAAAAGGGCCAGAAGATGGGCACCCTAAAGGCCGGCGCTCAACCCGTTCGGACGGGTAAATGGCAAATCATGATCAACGGTGAATCCTACAAAAGAATCGTTGCCGAAGCCGCCAAACTGGCCATCGGAGAAGACAACATTCTGGAGCGCGTTTTCATCGTCGAACTGCTTCTGGATGCCAACAAAGAGAATCAGATCGCCGCTGCGGTCGGTTTTTCCGTTCGGGAAAATAAAGTTTTCATCATCAAATGCAAGACCGCTTTGATTGCCTGCGGTGGTGCGGTCAATATTTATCAACCGCGTTCAGTGGGTGAAGGTAAAGGCCGTGCTTGGTATCCGGTCTGGAATTCCGGCTCCACTTATTACCTGGGAATGCGAGCTGGTGCCGAGCTTTCCATGATGGAAAACCGTTTCACCCCGTCACGTTTCAAAGACGGTTACGGGCCGGTTGGCGCTTGGTTTCTTCTGTTCAAAGCCAAGACCCTTAACGGCCTGGGAGAAAACTATGCGGCCAGTGAAGCTGCCAAGCAAGAGCTTGAAAGATATGCGCCATACGGCACTGCAGCGGTTACGCCGACTTGTCTGAGAAATCATCTGATGTTGTTTGAGATGAAGGAGGGCCGCGGACCGATTATGATGGATACGGTGTCCGCCCTTGCTGAACTCGGAAAAACGATGGATAAAAAAGAGCTCAAGCATCTGGAATCCGAGGCTTGGGAAGATTTCCTCGACATGACTTGCGGTCAGGCCAACCTGTGGTGCGCCACGAACACTCTGCCGGAGGAGAAGAATTCGGAAGTGATGCCGACGGAGCCCTATCTACTGGGCTCCCATTCCGGTTGCTGCGGCTTCTGGGTTTCCGGACCGGATTATGACTGGGTGCCTGATGATTACAAAATCAAGGCAGACAACGGCAAAGTATACAACCGCATGACCACTGTCAACGGCTTGTTTACCGCCGGTGACGGCGTTGGCTGCTCCGGTCACAAGTTTTCCTCCGGTTCCCACTCCGAAGGTCGGATCGCAGCCAAACAACAGGTCCGGTACGCTAAGGATCATGCCGACTTTACTCCTGCAATAAGCCAGAGCACCGAGGAAATCGTCGATATGGTCTATAAACCGGTGAGAAACCTTCTTGAGCACTGTGCTTATACCACTGCCATCGACGTCAATCCCAATTACATCAAACCCAACGGTATGATGTACCGGTTAATGAAGGCTACCCATGAATACGGCGGTGGAACCGCAACCTATTACATGACCACCAGCAAGAACCTGGAAATCGTCATGGAAATGCTGGAAATGATGCGGGAAGATTGTGACAAACTGGCTGCCGGTGATCTCCATGAGCTCATGAGAGCATGGGAGATTAAGCACCGTATCTGGACCGTGGAGTCCCACCTGCGTCACATTCAGTACCGTAAAGAGAGCCGTTATCCGGGTTTCTACTATCAAGCCGATTATCCGGGACAAGACGACGAAAACTGGTTTTGCTTCGTAAACTCCAAATTCGACCCCAAAGAGCAGAAATGGGATATCTACAAGAAAGACTACATCAAGATTATCCCCGACTAAATAAAGGTCGAAGATGGATTAACCGATGAATAATAGCCTCCAGGCACCGTAAGGTGCCTGGAGGTTTTTATTAAGATGTGAGGTTATGGGTTATAGGTTATAGGTTATGGGTCATGGGTTAAGGAAAATTACCTATTACCGATCACCTATCACCCATAATCTATTAACTATTATGCACGGAGGAATGGCATGACAGAAGAGAAAACAACCCCTGCTAGCAGTGAAGGCATTTTGGTTGTCGGTGGAGGGATCAGCGGATTGACCACGGCCCTTGAAGCTGCCGAGGTAGGGTACGAGGTGTTTCTGGTGGAAAAAAACCCTTATCTGGGCGGAAGAGTCGCGCAATTGAATCAATATTTTACCAAACTGTGTCCTCCGACCTGCGGCCTAGAAATCAATTTCAGAAGAATAAAGGATAATCCCAGGATAAAGGTTTTCACCTTGGCTGAGGTTCAAAAGGTCGACGGGACTCCCGGTAATTATGATGTCTCCATTAAATTAAATCCAAGGTATGTTAACGAAAATTGCACCTGTTGCGGCGACTGCGCAACAGCTTGCCAGACAGAAATCGACAGTGTCTTCAATTTCGGCATGAACAAAATTAAGGGCGCTTACCTGCCATTTGCGATGGCATTTCCGGCCCGTTTTGTTATTGACCCGGCGGTTAAGGATTTACCGCTTGATGCCAAGCGTGTGGCGGAGGCCTGCAAATACGATGCAATCGATTTCGATATGGAAGCCAAGACCATTGATCTTAAG
>CP070652.1:3263607-3266380 GCA_020354645.1 Deltaproteobacteria bacterium | reverse complement strand
GATATACCATAGCCTTCGGCTTGACTCCTGCGGTGTCTGCGTTGCCAAGGGTTCGCAGTAGTTTACGACGGCTTGACTTCGGCTGAGCTCAGTCGAAGCCCACCCTTGGACGCCTTGGATCTGGGGCATCCTCGACTTTTGCACAATTAAGGTAATAGATGTTTACCACATCGCAGCTAAGCTGCTGCATGGTTGGCACACTGAAGCTCCCCGCCTTAAAGGGTAGGGCTTACCGGAAATTAGAGAAAGGAGGCAATGTCAACAGTCGCTATCGCCCTCGTATTGCTTTCGGCTTCAATTCATATCGGCTGGAATTCTCTGACCAAGTCGAGCAGGCAACCCAAAGTCTTTTCATTGATAAAGGGCAGCCTGATCGTTTTGGCCACCTTGGCTTTACTACCCTTATTCCCTTTGTCCTGGATACCGGTAATTGTCTGGAAGTACATCATTTTATCCGGTTTGATTCACGGGATTTATATACTGTCGCTGAGTTCGGCTTATGAGACCGGTGATATTTCCTTCGTATACCCCATCGCTCGGTCGGCGCCGGCCTTTGTCCCTGTCGCCGCTTATTTTTTTCTGGGAGAAATTCTTTCCGTCCGGGGAATCATCGGCATCGGTTTTGTCGTTATGTGCATATTCATGATGCAATTTCGCGGTGAGGTACAAACCGCCCGGAAATTATGGCTATCCATGAAACAACGGGATTTTTTCTGGGCCATACTGACCCTGCTGTCTGTTGTTTCGTATACAATTGTTGACAAGGCCGGCATGATTAATTTCAAACAGGTGACGGAAATAAAGACCGGCTATCACGGGCTGATCTTCTTCATGTTGGAGAATATGCTGTGTTATACCATCTTTTGGATCTATCTCGCCTGCCGCAGGGAAATAAAATTCGTTTCGGTCTGGAAGCATGAATGGATCAGAATATTGACAGCCGCTGCAGGCACCCTAATTTCTTACAGTTTGATCCTGCACGTGATGCAAACTGAGGAAGTCAGCTATATTGTAACTCTCCGACAATCGAGTGTATTGATGGCGGTACTGGTCGGCGCATTATTTTTCAAAGAAAAATACGGCCGGGCACGATTTGCATTAGCGCTCGCCATGATCTTCGGTTTTTATCTTGTTGCGACCGCCTAAAACCGTTTTCAAAATCCTTTCGGCCTTTCGGCAATGATTCGGCATCTTGTCGTCGAAAAAATTGCCACGACCCCTCAATAATATCATAATATAAGATTGCTCTTTAAAATTTTTATTTAAAATGGAGCTGATACGGGTTATAAGATACACTGCTTGAAAAATAAGGCTATGAATTGTATTTCACCCTAATGAAAAATTAAGCGGAGGAGTGTATGCGAAAAAAACTGATCCCAATTTTGCTTTTATCCATTTCGGCAATTACCCTATACGCCTGCGGGTACAATACCATGCAAAGACATGAGGAGACTGTATTCAAGTCCTGGGGTGACGTGGAGTCCAATCTGCAGCGAAGAGCGGATTTGATCCCCAATCTGGTTGAGACGGTCAAAGGGTATGCGGCTCACGAGAAGGAAACACTTCAGGCTGTAATCGAGGCGCGTTCCAAGGCCACATCTGTCAAACTCTCCACCAGGGACCTCAGCAATGCGGAGGCCATGCAGCGCTTCCGCAGTGCCCAGGGAGAACTTTCGTCGGCACTATCACGACTGATGGTTATCGTGGAAAGGTATCCCAACCTCAAAGCCAACCAAAATTTTCTGGCGCTGCAGGACCAATTGGAAGGAACCGAGAACCGTATTAACGTTGCGCGCCAGCGATACAATCAAGCCGTCGAAAGGTTCAATTACGCGATTCGCAAATTTCCCAACAGCCTTACCAACAGTTTGCTTCTCAATCTTGAGCGCAAAGAGTATTTTAAAGCCGAAGAAGGGACCAAGGAGGCACCGCAGGTCAAATTCTCAGATTAGCAACCTTACTTTATCTCACATCAAACGGCGAATACCATGAAAGATTGTATTGTAAATCATAAAATCGGCTGGATTTCGGCAACCGTTTCGATGATCTTTTTGTTTGCACTCCCTGCTCTTTTCGCGTTGGAGGTGCCCCGGCTCAAAAGTCGGGTGAACGATTATGCCGGCATGCTGTCCGTTTCCACTGAACACCAGCTGGCAGAAACGCTTCGCCAGCTCGAACAAACCGATTCGACACAGATCGCTGTTTTAACCATTCCTGCGCTTCAAGGAGAAAACCTTGAGGCTTTTTCTATGCGGGTCGCCGAACAATGGAAAGTCGGCCGGAAAGGCTTCGATAATGGGGCCATTCTCCTGATTGCCAAAAAAGAGCGAAAAATCCGCATCGAGGTCGGCTACGGCCTGGAAGGAAGCTTGACCGATCTGGTGTCGGGACAAATCATCCGCAATGTAATCGTACCGCGGTTTAGGGCTGGTAACATCGATCAAGGGGTTATGGACGGCGTTCAGGCCATGATAAAAGTGGTGCGGGGAGAATTTACGGCGCCCGCCAAAACCAGGCAGCCCACGGGTCGTAAATCCGGTTCGCGTCCCGGTATATTTTCCCTGATCATTTTTCTGGTTTTGATCAACATGCTGGGACGGCTGCGGCGCCCCATCGGGGCAGCGGCTGGCGGACTAATGTTTCCAATTGTGGGCGCTATGTTCTTCAATATCGGTCTGCTCTGGATGCTGGCCTTGATACCGCTGGGCATCATCGGCGGCCTAATACTAAGCTTTTTCGGCTCTCCGTTGTCTTTCGGACATATTCATACGTC
>CP070652.1:3255323-3263507 GCA_020354645.1 Deltaproteobacteria bacterium | reverse complement strand
TTTTTTGATGATGGCATCATGGCCCTCTTTTTTTACCAGCTTCAGGCCTTCTTTTAGTCCCTCTTGGTTGTTGTCCGCCAGAACCAGCTTGGCGCCTTCTCTAGCGAAAAGTATGGCAGCGGAACGACCGATACCACTGGCTGCTCCTGTGATGACAGCCACTTTTTGATTCAAACGTCCGGTTTCCGTCATAGCTGTCTCCTATGTGGATATTTTCGCATATGTCCAAACAATTCTTTAAACCAGAAGTCTCACTGGTGACTTCAAGCTATTCTGTTTAAGTGTGAAAGCGAATATTCACCGCCCGCTTCGCTCAAGGCGCAGAGATCGCAGAGGAAGAGAAATTTTTGTTTTCCTTTGAGAGGACGGAAAACAAAAAACCTCAGCCCTGCAGGCAAAACCAAGGGGAGGCGTTGAAGTTTAGGACTCCGTTAGCATGTCAACGATTGTAGGTAAAAATTAAATTCATTGGCCCTCTATCCGGCCGCAGGCTAATAGTTTGGTCTGATTTTTCCTTCTCAAAAAATCAGACCAATAAAAATTAATCTCTGCGCGCTCTGCACCTCTGCGGTGAGAATTACTATCCCCGCCAAGGTTCTGGTCATGCAATCCTTTTAATGAGCGGCAATTGACCTGGTCTAGTGAATACCCGGGGGCAGAATCTCATTTGCGACCGGTCTTTGCTTAACGGCTTGAGACAATCTGCCACCCCGTATCCGTAAGAAACTGCACCTGGGCCCCATAGAGTTTTGCGTCGTCGGAACTGGCGATGCCGTCGAGTCCCCGTTTGTAAACGCCCTGGACAATGGCTGCCAGGCGAAAAATACTAAATGCAATGAAAAATTTCCAGTCGGGGACCTCACCGCGACCGGTTCGACGGCAGTAGTCCGCTACATACCCGGTCTCTGAAGGAATCCCTAAGGCTCCGAGATCAAGGTTCTTATAACCGGAACGCCGACCGCCCATGGAAGGAAAGTAATACCCCATGCAGTTATACGCCAGGTCCGCCAGCGGATGGCCGAGGGTGGAAAGCTCCCAATCGAGCACAGCCAAGACGCGGGGTTCCGTCGGGTGGATAATCAAATTTTCCAGACGGAAATCCCCGTGCACGATCGCGGTACTGTCATCGACGGGTATATTTTCCGACAACCACTGAATTAAATTCTCCATGCTTTCGATCTGTTGGGTCTTTGAAGCCTCATACTGCTGGGTCCAGCGGCTGACTTGGCGCTGCATGTAATTGCCCGGCTTTCCAAAGCCAGCAAGCCCCAGGGCGCTCCAGTCGACCTGATGGATCTTTGCAAGGGTGTCGTTCATGGCATCGAAGATCGCGGCACGCTCTTTTGCGCCCGAGGCCTCGGGTGCTGTGGGGATGCGAAAAATCCGCCCCTTGACCCGTTCCATAACATAAAAAGGTGTTCCAATAATGGCTTCGTCCTCACACAACAGGTAAACCTGTGGGACGGGCACCGGCGTACTGTTGAGTGTCTTGAGAATACGATATTCACGCTCAACCGCATGGGCTGAGGGCAGCAGTTTGCCCGGCGGCTTCTTACGTAAAACGTACTCCCTGCCACACCCGGAAAGCAGAAAGGTAGGATTGGACTGTCCATAGCCGAACTGACGAACCGCCATACTTTTGGGAAAATCCGCCAGCTCCCGTCTCAGGAAATCGCAAAGCGCCGCTTCATTGAACCTATGGGCCGGCCTGACCGCAATGATTTTTTCTGCTGTGCTCATACGTGCTTCTTCAGTTCCAGCCGGGTGATAGTCTCCAGATGGACTTCATCCGGTCCGTCCGCCAGGCGAAGTGTGCGGGTATGGGCCCAGGCAGCAGCCAGCCAGGTATCGGAGGATACGCCTTTGCCGCCATGAACCTGGATGGCGCGATCAATTACTTTAAGGGCCATATTGGGGGCCACCACCTTAATCATGGCAATTTCGTTGCGGGCCGCCTTGTTGCCCACCGTGTCCATCATGTGGGCTGCCTGCATGGTCAACAGGCGGGCCTGATCGATTTCTATGCGGGATTTGGCGATGTCTTGCCGCACGGAGCCCATCTCGGCAAGGTTTTTGCCGAATGCGACGCGGGACATTGCTCGCTTGCAGAGTTCTTCCAGTGCGCGTTCGGCCACACCGATGGTTCGCATGCAATGGTGAATTCGCCCGGGGCCCAGACGCCCTTGCGCGATCTCGAAGCCTCGCCCCTCACCCAGCAATATGTTGGAAACCGGAACACGAACATTTTCGAATATAATGTGGGCATGGCCGTGGGGTGCGTGGTCATAGCCGAAAACCGTGAGCGTGCGCTGAATATTGACCCCCGGCGTATCGCGGGGAATCAGAATCATGGATTGCTGCTTATGGCGCGGCGCATCAGGATCGGTTTTACCCATGAAAATAAAAAGCTTGCAGCGTGGATCCCCGCCGCCGGACGCCCACCATTTGTTGCCGTTAATCACATACGCATCCCCGTCTCGGACGATGCTGGCCCGGATGTTTGTGGCATCGGATGAGGCCACGTCCGGCTCCGTCATGCAGAAGGCGGATCGAATTTCACCTTCCAGTAAAGGCTTGAGCCACTCCTCTTTTTGGGCATCATTGCCATAGAGCACGAGTGTTTCCATGTTTCCCGTATCCGGGGCGGAGCAGTTGAAAACTTCCGGTGCCATGGTTGAGCGGCCCATGATTTCGCACAGGGACGCATACTCATAGTTGGTCAATCCGGCGCCGTATTGGCTGTCGGTCAAAAAAAGGTTCCACAGTCCTTCCGCACGGGCTTTATTTTTGAGCTCTTCAACGATGGGCACCGGTTGCCACCGATCGCTCTCATTTAGCTGCTTTAGGAAGGTCTGCTCATTGGGGTAAATGTACCGGTCCATAAATGCCGTGAGGCGTTCCTGGAACGCCTTGGCACGATTTGAAAATTCGAACATCATCATCCATCTCCTGTTGGAAGTTAAATAAAAAAAGCCCCTTTCATTACTCGGTGGATGCTGTCGCGGGAGTTTTTTCAAAGACTTCCCTGGCGATCGCAAGGCCTTCTATGCAAACCGGCATGCCGCCGTAAGTCGACATCTGAAGAATAACCTCCGCAATTTCCGCCTTGGTTGCACCGGTTCGCACGGCGGCAATTATGTGGCTCTTGAGCTCATTGGGGTGATTCAGGACGCACAACGCCGCCACGGCACAAAGTTCTCGCTCGCGCTGGGTCAAAAGATCGCGGGCGTAGAGATTGCCGAATATATGATTGATGAACTTCGGCGGGATTTCAAAAAAGGCGAACAGGTCTTTCAATAAAGCGGTACGGGTACGGCCGACGAGTTTTTGGGATATCTCAACCGCATCATCGCCGGGGCGGATGTCTGAAGCCATAGCCATGATTGTCTCCTTTATGATTTAGCTATTCCCCCAAAGAGGTTAATAATCGCAGTTTTTAGTAATTGTCAAAATAACATTTCGATAAACTGGAAAGCTTGACTATATTTTGTAATACTCCTGCAGACATTTATACCCGCTCTCTTCTTGCTTATTTGTTTTCAATCCGCGCACAATCGCTTCAGCTGCGGAAAGTGTCGTTATAAACGGAACCCGGTATTTAATCGCTGCCCATCCGATGGCGTATTCATCCACCCGGGCGCGCTGCCCCAAAGGGGTATTAATGATCAGGTCTATATGACCGTTTTTGATATGATCCGCAATATTGGGCCGGCTTTCACTGACTTTCATCACCTGCCTGACGGGAATACCCCGCGTTGAAATATAGTCGGCCGTTCCTTTGGTGGCAACGAATTGGTATCCCAATTTTTTCAAACTTTCGGCGATGGGAAGAATCCGGGCTTTATCATTGTCATTGACACTTAAGAATACAGTTCCGGTATTTGGAACAGTAATACCGGTTGATTGAAAGGCTTTCATCACCGCACTGCCGAATGTAGGCGCAATGCCCATGACTTCGCCGGTCGAGCGCATTTCGGGGCGCAAAAAAATATCCACTTTATCGAAGCGATCAAAGGGGAAAACGGATTCCTTAACAGCCACATAAGGCAACTGCTCTCTGAATGAATAGCCGAGTTGATCAATTCGTTTCCCGGCCATCACTTCCACAGCCATTTTGGCAATCGGTATTCCGGTGGCTTTGCTGACAAACGGAACGGTTCGTGAGGCACGGGGATTCACTTCAATGACATACAGGGTGTCAAAAAGAATTGCGAACTGAATATTTATCAGGCCCTTTACGTTCAGTGCTCGGGCAAGCAATCGGGTATAATCCTTTATATCCTGATGCTGATCACGGCTCAGCAAATATGGCGGCAGCACCGCCATACTGTCACCCGAATGAACCCCCGCTTCTTCGATGTGCTGCATGACACCGCAGATTTCCGTTTGCTCGCCGTCGCAAATCGCGTCTACGTCGAACTCATAAGCGTCTTCAAGAAATCGATCCAGCAGCACCGGGTGCGCTTCGGAAGCACTGACGGCATGCTGCATATAGTGTTCCAATGAGGTGATATCGTATACAATCTCCATAGCACGGCCCCCCAGTACATATGACGGCCGCACCACCAGCGGGAACCCGATTTTCTTGCCGACTTCAATGGCCGCCTCAATGGAGGTTGCCGTGCCATACTGGGGGTGCGGGATATCCAGGGTATCCAAAAGGGCCCCAAAGCGATCCCGGTCTTCGGCCAGATCGATGGAATCCGGTGAAGTTCCCCATATCGGTACTCCTGCTTTTTCAAGCGGCAGCGCCAGTTTCAGCGGCGTCTGGCCACCGAATTGAATGATGACCCCATCCGGTTTTTCGAGTTCGATAACATTCAATACGTCCTCATAGGTCAGCGGTTCAAAATAAAGTTTATCGGCCACATCGTAATCAGTACTGACGGTTTCCGGGTTACAATTGATCATGATGGCTTCGATTCCCAGCGATTTTAAAGCCAGGATTCCATGGACACAGCAATAATCGAATTCAATACCCTGGCCAATTCGGTTCGGTCCCCCGCCCAGGATGACGACTTTGGTTTTGTCCGATGGTATCGATTCACTTTCCGGATCATAGGTCGAATAATAATAGGGTGTGAATGATTCAAACTCGGCCGCACAGGTGTCAACGATCTTGAATGACGGCAGTATGCGGTTGTCTTTGCGCAAATCTCTTATTTCAGTTTCACTCGTTTCTAAAAGCAGGGCCAACTGTTTGTCGGAAAATCCCAACCGCTTGGCGCTTTTGAGGGTTTCGGGTGTGATGGTATTTTGTGATTTGTATTCCGCAGCGATACGGGATTCAAATTCCACCAGCTGGCGAAGGTTTTCCAGAAACCAAATATCAATGCCGGAAATTCGAGATATCTCCTGCGGAGAAATCCCGCTGGTCAGCGCCTGCCAGATTTTCATGATGCGGTCCGGTGTTCCCCATCGGAGATCGTCAAGCAGCCTCTCATGTGAGATTTTGCCATAGGAATCATCGCCATTTGCAGTGAAACCGGACCACCCATTTTCAAGTGATCGAAGGGTTTTGTTCAAGGCTTCTTTGAAAGTTCTCCCGATGCCCATGGCTTCTCCGACCGATTTCATCTGGGAGGACAGACGATTATCCTCTCCGGGAAACTTCTCGAAGTCCCAGCGGGGAATTTTGACGACAACATAATCAATGGCCGGTTCAAAACAGGCCGGTGTTTTACGGGTGATATCGTTGGGTATTTCATGGAGATGGTAACCGACAGCCAGTTTGGCCGCAATTTTGGCAATGGGAAAACCGGTGGCTTTGGATGCCAGGGCGGAGCTGCGTGAAACCCGCGGATTCATTTCGATGACCACCATCTCACCGGTTTCCTGATTTAAGGCGAACTGAATGTTGGCGCCGCCGGTCTCAACGCCGATTTTGGCCACAATTTTTTTGGCGGCGTCACGCATGGCCTGGAATTCAACATCGGTCAAGGTTTGGGCGGGGGCCACTGTGATACTGTCGCCGGTATGGATGCCCATGGGGTCGAAGTTTTCAATGGAGCATATAATGACGAAATTATCGGCGGAATCGCGCATGACTTCGAGCTCGTATTCTTTCCAGCCCAGCACCGATTGCTCGATCAATATTTCATTGGCGGGGCTGGCACTCAACCCCCACTGGGCGGCTTTGGGAAACTCCTCTTTGTTGTACACAACACTGCCGCCAATGCCGCCCAGGGTGAATGCAGGTCTGATAATCAGCGGAAAGCCGATATCTGCGGCCAATGCTTCGGCCGCCGCCAGCGTATGCACGCATCCGCCGTGGGGAACTCTCATCTCGATTTCTCTCATGGCGTTGCGGAAAAGCTCACGGTCTTCGGCCAGGCGGATCGTCTCAAGCCGGGCACCGATCAGCTCGACACCGTATTCCTCCAGGATGCCGGCTTCGGCCAATTCAACCGCCAAATTAAGACTGGTCTGACCGCCAAGGGTCGGCAGCAGTGCATCGGGTCGCTCTTTTTTGATGATTTTTGCAACCGCCTCGGCATGCAGCGGTTCGATGTAGGTTTTGTCTGAAAATTCAGGATCTGTCATAATAGTGGCCGGATTGCTGTTGATTAGAATTACAATGAAGCCTTCTTCCTGCAGTGCTTTGCAGGCCTGGGTGCCGGAATAGTCAAACTCACAGGCCTGGCCGATGACGATCGGGCCGGATCCGATTACCAGAATTCGCTTGAGGTCTTTGCGTTTAGGCATGGTATTGCTTCATTTCCTCCACAAATTGTTCAAAAAGATAGCGGCTGTCGTGCGGGCCGGGTGCCGACTCGGGATGATATTGAACCGAAAAAGCCGGCAGTGACTTATGTTTGAATCCTTCAAGGGTTCCGTCATTCAGGTTTATATGGGTTATTTCAACCGTGTCTTTTGGCAGGCTGTCCGTATCGACGATAAATCCGTGGTTTTGGGAGGTGATCTCAACAGCCTTGGTGGGCAGATATTGTACCGGATGATTGGCACCGTGGTGGCCGAATTTCAACTTGGTTGTTTTACCTCCCAGGGCCAAGCCCAAAATTTGATGCCCCAAACAAATTCCAAAGATAGGTTTCTTCCCCAAAAGATACCGAACGGAATCCACTGCATATTCGACCGGTTCCGGATCACCGGGTCCATTGGATAAAAATATACCGTCAGGTTTCCAATCAAGCACTTCTTCAGGGGAAGTATTGGCTGGAAATATGCGTAATTCACAGCCGTGAAGATACAGCGCTCTTAAAATAGAAAATTTTACACCGAAATCATAGACAGCCACCCGCAAGCGTTTCTCCGGAATTCTTTTGCTTTCTTCATCCAGGGGCCATTGGTAGCATGTGTCCGTGGTTATTTCTTTGACGATATCTCGTCCCACCAGCTTTTTTCCGTCCCGCAGTCGCTCCAAAAGCGCCTCAAGGGGCTCATCGGAAGTGGTGATCATTCCCATCTGGGCACCGTGATCCCGCAGATGCCTTGTCAGCGCGCGGGTGTCCACATCGCTGATCCCGACAACATGGTAATTTTTCAGATAGTCATCCAGTGACTTATTGGCCTGCCAGTGGCTGACAATCGGGCTGTGCTCCCGGACAATAAAGCCCGCCGCGTATATGCGCCTGGATTCAAAATCTTTGGGATTAACACCGTAATTTCCGATTTGCGGACAGGTCATAACCACCAGCTGAAAATGGTATGAGGGGTCCGTCAAAATTTCCTGATAGCCGGTCATTGCCGTATTGAAGACCACCTCACCGGGGGTTGTGCCGCGGGCCCCGAAGGATAACCCTTCGTAGTACATCCCATCAGATAAAATTAATCGTGCTTTCATAATAAAAATCTTTTGATCCTGTTTTTAATACGAATAGATTGTTACCAGAATTTTGAACGAGTCGGAGGCTTTCATATGCAAGGCATTTAAGGACGCAACCATCCGCCAAAGATCTGTGGCGGATTGCAAGCTCTTAATAATAAAGGCGCTGTAAGTGCAGCCCGCAGGGCATGGAAGCCTCCGGCTTGCCCGTAGGGTAAAAATTAATGAGATAAAATGATTTTCATCCATTATACTTGATAGGTATTTTGTTTTACTTCTCTGGTTTGCTTAACCTGCTGTCATTAAATATTATTTCAACTTCTCATTAATTTTTATGCAAGATTCAGGTATTAAGTTAGTAAAACTACCCGAGTGAAGGTAAAAGATCAACGTTAATT
>CP070652.1:3247682-3255223 GCA_020354645.1 Deltaproteobacteria bacterium | reverse complement strand
CCGCTGACGTAGATACCGATGCCCATCGTTCGCAGTCCGGCCCCCGGATCGCTGAAGCCTCCAGCCTCAGAACCGATCAGGTTGCCTTCGATCCAGGCATTGCGGTAACCATCCTGAACCCAGATATTGCCTTCCTGGTCGGTATTGCCGAAGCCGTAGATGGCCAGGTTGCGCACCTGAACGTCGTCGGCCTCTATTCGAATACCGTAGTCTACTGTGTTGACACCGGCGATTTCCAGTTCCGGGCCCGCTACCTGGGAGAGCGCCAGGCTGTCGACACCCACGGTGCCGCCGCTGCCGAGCATCGTCGGGTTGTCGTCGCGGATCGTGACACCGTCGGTAAAAGCGTATGCCGTGCCGTCGATGGTGGTATTTGCGTCCGTTATATTCGGCAGCGCTGTGGTGACGGCTATCTCCCACCAGTTGTTGGTGCCGTCGGTGTCATTGGTCGGAACGGCCGGCACGAAACGCATGGCGTTGGCCCCGGTAACGGCGTTGGCGTTTTGAATAAACTGCCGCAGCGAACCCTGAACCGTGCGGTTGGTCAGGCCATCGTCGTCCCGGTTGTCGCCGGCCAGCGTGTTGACCACCGCGTTGAAACTGAAGCCGAAATCCACACCGCTCACATCTCCGCCGGCAACTGTCACCCGGGTCGCGTGCTGGGCGCTGTTGAGCAGTGAGGCATCGTCCGAGGCCGTGGCCAGCTGTCCGCCGAAACAGGCGCCGGAACCAGCCCGCTCGACCGCGGTGCCCGAACCGTTATCGCACCAGGCGCCGGCAGAGCCGTATGTCTGCTCGGCCCATACGTTGGTGTCGGCAGAAAGCGTCTTGGAGTCCACAACCACCCAGTAGGTGCCGTCGGAAAGCCCGGAGAAAGAATAACTGCCGCTGCCGTCGGTGGTGGCAGTTCCGGCAGGGCTGTCATCACCGCCGTCGGGCTGCCCGTCTCCGCCGTCCAAGTACAGATCCACTGCAACCGAGGCCACGGCCACCGCATCGGCCAAATTGCCATCGCCGTTGATATCATTGTAGACCGCGCCGGATATTGTATTTCCGCCTAAACACAGGTTCGGATCAATAACAGCGGCCCCGGTGGGTATGCCGATTGAGTTACCACCAGGCACGCTGGGAGAGACCACATCCGTGGTAATGTATATGCCGTCCACGCTGTGGTTGGATTCGCGCACCCACAAATTGATGGTGTGCTGCCCGGCAGTGGTGACATTGATCTGATTTGTGCCGGCCTGGATGCCGTTGGACCAAATCCACTGGTTGTAGGTACCGCCTTCGTTGAGCGCCCCCACCTCGGTTCCGTCCAGGCCGATCCAGACCGAGTCGCTAGCCCCGTCCAGGGCATATCCGCGCATCCAGACCATGTAGATGCCGGGGGTGGGGAAGTTGACGGTGTAGTCGGCCCGCATGTGATACGGGGGCGGCACGGCGGTACTGCCGTTGCTGTCGCTGATAAGGTATCCCGAGCCATTGAAACCGCCTGTGGTCGATTGGACCTGGAATGCCCCCGGCAGGCCTCCCGGCACCAGTGGCGGCACGAAATTTTCGGCTTCGATATACGTACCGTTGGGATCGACGTCGCAGGTGGGGCTGGCTGTTTCCTGGGCGCCGTACGCACTCAGAAACCCTCCCACGCCCGGATTGAACTGATTGTTGTACTGGGTTGCGATCCATTGCGGCGGGCGGGCAATGCTGGATATGCGCAGTTCGTCCAGGCGGCCGTTTCCGTAGTCTTCCCACTGGCGTGCACCCATATAAAGCGGCCGTGTGTCCGAACCGATCGGTCCGGCTAGTCCGCCTGATTGGACTTGGCTGCCGTTGACGAATATGCGCTCGGTTGTGCCGTCCCAGGTGGCCGCAAGGTGGTACCACGTCCCGCCTGCGGCGATTACGTTAAGGGCTTCGGGTCCGCCATCGTCGCCTTGATCGAGAGCCAGAAAGACGTGCCCCGGTCCGGCAGTGGAGGTGTCCGGTGTGTAGGCCCGCACGCCAAGCTGGTAGTTGTTGGGGTTTGCCTCGCCTTTTCGCAGCAGCGGAAATACGTCACAGCAGAAGTTGATGAATCCGTTCGGGCGAACCCACACCCATCCCTCAAGGGTGATGCTGGTGGTCAGCTGCAGGGAGGGGTCGTTTGCCACCATGATGTAATCGTCGACACCGTCGAAGTCGCGGGCCGGTCCGACGGCGCCCGCGATCTGCGTCGGATGGGAGGTGGGGCTGGTGCCGTCGTTGCTGTTGGCGGTGCTGTCGAGATAACCGGCGGGTGTGGCCCCCTGCTCGGCCAGGTGCCAGACCCCCCTGTAATTGGTGTTCCAGGTGCCGGCCACGTTTTGCTGGTTCGGCGCCGAATCGTAATCGTAGTAAAGATAAATCGTGGTATCGGTTCCGTTGGTCAACCCGGGGGCCGGAATCCTCACCCAGGCTACCAGCGTGCCGGAGGCGTTGTCGAAGTACTCGATTTCGTGATTGAGCTTGGTGGATCCATCAGCCAGGGTGAAGAGCAGATCGTTGCCGTTGGCTTCGGCAACGGAAAGATCGGTATCGGTGATAGAGATCAGAACCGGAAAATCGTTGTGTGGCCCCCCGACGATTTGGTTGCCGTCGATGGTGATGGCTTTGCGGTGCTGCCAATTGGGGTTGTACCAGGCAGCCTGGGCTGCGCTGGGAATCAGAAAGATGAGTGCGAAAACCAAAAAGGCGATAACAGACCGGGGACATCCTTTGTATGGCGCAGCAATTCGAAAAAACGGACGCACAGCTCCTTTACCCGTGTTGGCGGAAGCCAGGGATGAATGAATGCTGCTATGTGAATTATTTTGCCTTGCCATTTAAATATGTGCTTCTTCCCCATCGACTATCTTCAAGGAAGACCGTGTAGGCCCGGTCACTGTATCTTGAGTATCCGATTTTCGTTTAGTCTTCTTGCGCGCTTTTTTTGCAGTCTTTTTAGACGGCTTCTGTCCCCCGTTTCGCTTTTGGACATGCATTGCCAGGGTTGCCCACAGAGTTTTGAGCGAGAAAGGCTTTGGGAGAAAATCATGGACGCCGATCTTGTAAGCGTTTTCAATAACCTGATCATTTCCATTGGCAGATATGAGAATGGTGACGGTGTTCGGGTGAGATACCCGGACCTGTTTGAGAAATTCCAAACCATTGAGCCCCGGAAGTTTGAAGTCGCTGATGATGATGTCGAAACTCACTTTCTCAAGAATACGCAGGGCTTTTTCAGCCGAATCCACCACCTTTATAAAGCGACCCTTGTTCAAATAGGCCAAGCGCAAGCTGTCCCGGATAAGTTGTTCGTCGTCCACAAGCAGTGTCGTTAATTTGGTAAATTCAGGTAAGCGGTCCATTTTTTCTCCTATAATCAATTGCTTAAGTCTGGACATCCTGGTCCGTATCTATTCTTTTGGCAAAAATTATGCCAAATTTTGATATTGATACTTTTACATTTAAATTCAGTGGGTTATAAAACTACAGGCTTTAAAAGTGGAGAGCGCTGGGGGTAGAGATTGAGGGATATAACTCAGACAAAATGGGGGAAATGGCACAAAAGGAGGGTCCGTTGTTTATTGTCAGTTGTCCGTTGTTGAGAAAATGAGGAGATATGAAAGGGACTGTTTAACCACGGATGACTCGGATGGGCACGGATAAGGGCGTTTTCAAAAATCAGGGTGATCTGTGGAATCAGTAGGTTACTGTCAATCACTGTCTTCCATTTTTTTTCTGCGGTAGCGAAAAGTATCGCGGCTCATCTGCAGCAACTTGGCGGCCTTGCTTTCATTGCCTCTGGCGATTTTGAGTGCTTCTTCAAAATAATTCTTTTCTACAGAATCCAGAAAAGAAGGAAGATTCATGCCTGCAGCGGAGAGCGCGGGGAGTCTGGTTCCATTTTCAAGCTCGCTTGATTCAGCGGGGTTAGGGGTTTCATCGAAACCAAGATCCTGAAGCGACAGCTCCGGTCCTTCACCAAGCAAAACTCCCTTTTCAATGAGGTTTTTTAACTCCCGGACATTTCCGGTCCAGTTGCATTCTTTTAAAGCGTCCTCTGCCTCGGAAGAAATGGCGGTATAAGTTTTACCGAATTTGTGGGCGAATTCCAGCAAATAGTGTTTGGCAATGGGAAGGATATCGTCACGCCGCTGATTTAAGGAGGGCACCTCGATCTTAACAACCGCCAAACGGTGATAGAGATCTTGCCGGAAGCGGCCCTCAGCTATCAGGTGGGGCAAGTCTTTGTTGGTTGCGGCAACCACCCGGGTTTGGGCCATTCGTATTTTGGTACCACCGACCCGGTAATACTCACCATCCTCCAAAAACCGCAGGAGTTTTGCCTGGGCTTCATTACTCAGATCCCCCACTTCGTCCAGGAAAAGGGTACCGTCAATCGCCTTTTCCACCAGTCCCGCTTTCCCCGACTTTTCTGCACCACTGAAAGCGCCCTTTTCATAACCAAATAGTTCACTTTCGATGAGGTCTTTGGGGATCGCGGCACAGTTCACCGAGATCAGGGGACCCTGGAACCTGGGACTTCGATAATGAATGGCTTTGGCAATCAGCTCTTTACCGGTACCGGTTTCGCCCACGATAAGAACCGACGTATCAGGGCTCTGGGCGACTTTTACAACAACATCCATCACGTCCTGGGTGGCGTCGCTTTCACCGATAAAACAGGGCAGATTCTCTTTAAGAAATTTTTCGTGTAGTAACCGAATCTCCTTTCTCAATCGGATGGTCTCAAGCGCATTGCGGACCGTCACCTTTAAGCTGTCCATCTGTAATGGCTTGACCACATAATCGTAGGCGCCCTGTTTCATTGCCGAGACGACGGTCTTGACGTCCTCATAGGCAGTTATCATGATAACCACGATATCCGGATACAGCTCCTTGATTTTTACCAGTGCCTCTATTCCACTCATGCCGGGAAGTCCGATATCCAGGAGCACTAGATCGGGAGGTCCACCCAGCATGGCCTCAATCGCTTCCTCCGCGGTCGCAAAAGCGTGAACCTGGTAATTTCTTTCGAGTACCATCGAGATCCCGTCTCTGGCGACCTCTTCGTCATCAACGATCCATATGGAAAAAGGAATCATTTTGGATTCATCCTTTTTTCAACCGGAAGTTCAATCTTAAACTCCGCGCCTCCCCACTGATTGCCGTTAACACTGATAGAGCCGTTATGGTCGTTGACAATTCTTTGGGAGATGGCCAGGCCGATCCCGGATCCATCCGCTTCAGTGGTGAAAAACGGATCAAAAATTTTATCTTGAATGCCTTTGGTAATTCCGGGACCGTTATCAGAAATCGTAATGAAAATTTTTTTGTTTTTTGAATAGGACGTTATTGCGATCAATTTGGTTGAATCATTGTTATCCATGGCCTTGACCGCATTGTCTAGTAAGTTCAAAATCACCTGTTCGATCAAATGGGCGTCTCCGTAGCATTTCGGCAGTTTAGGATCCAATTTTTGTTCTATTTTAATGCCCTTTTTCCGCAGGCTGACTGATGAGAGCTTGACGGCTGCCTCCAGGGATTTATTGACATTTATCAGATTCATTGCGGGTGCGCCGGGTCTGGAAAAATCCAGAACTCTTTTGATTACAGATTCGATCTTATTTGATGCCAGTTGGATTTGCCCCACAATTTTTCCAATCATCTGGATGCCTTCGGCGTCAAGGCTCTCCTCATCCAACAAATCTTCAATGGTATAAAGATAAGAATTGATACCGGTTAATGGATTTCTTATCTCATGGGCAATTCCGGCAGCAACTCTTCCCAATGAAACCATCTTACTTTTTATCCTTAATATATGTTCCATTTCTTTGGAGCGGGTAATATCCATTATATTGACCAGGATCGCTTCTTTGCCCTGATATTGGAATAAGCTCGCGCGGCATTGAATCCACTTCACTTCGGCGTCTTTTCGCTTTTTCCCGGTCGGGTAAAGTCTGAAATCCGTCTCGACCGACTTCTTCCGTCCTTTAAAAAGGCTGCGGTAACTCTTGATAACCTTTTCTATATCATCGGCGTGGACATGCCCGATGAGTTTATTCAAGGGTTTTTGCGAAAGTTGCGGATATAACTTCTTCTGTTCCGGATTTTGATAGACAATCTTGTTACCCTGAATTATGCAAATACCGACGGGTGAATTCTCCACCAGAGTGCGAAAGCGTTCTTCGCTTTCCTGAAGCGCTTCCTCAACTCGCTTGCGGGCTATTTCTAGGCTTTGGTAATTGAGGGCATTTCTTATCGTTTTGAGTAAGGAACTCGACTGAAACGGCTTTGTCAGGTAAGTATATGCGCCGCTCTTCAGTGCTTCAACGGCTGACTCGACAGAGACTTCCCCGGTCATCATAATAACCAGCGCATCCGGATTTGACCGCTGAATGCGCGACATCGTCTTGAAACCGTTGGTGTCCGGCAGGCCGATGTCCAGTAGCACAAGGTTAAACGTTTTATTGGCAATAATATCCAAAGCCTCACGGCTGGTTTTGCCGATTTCAATTCCATAGCCTTGACCGGTTAACAGATCAGACAGATAACTACAGACGATCGGGTCATCATCAACGATCAATATATTCGAAGTCTCAGGCATGGGCTTTTGAAATTTTTTTGTCTTCTGACAACAAATTCAGAGCATGATGCATTTGAATCACAAATAATATTTTATATGATCTAGTTCAGCTACTATTGGATTTTATCAAAAATATCCTTTATAGTCAATAATTTACATTGAAATACGACTTGCAATTATTCAAAGAGGTTATATGGTTGAGGCGGCTGGGAGTTTTTTAGATTAGGTCGCTGCAGGAATCATCAGCGACTGCATCGCGCAAACTCAGGCATAAGTGATCGTAGCAAAAGAATAGCGCTTTGACATTAAAACAATGGGTTGGGGGTTAAATCGGCATCGCGGACGCAAGCCATATTTCGGTTGCTGCCTGTTCTTTGGCAACGTTCCCCAATGCCTTCAAACAGTGCACGATTTCGCTGCTGATAATTCATTCCGCTAGTATCACGAGTTGGGTGGAAAATTTCCCCGCCCCTCATATAATTAGTTTCATCCTTTATACCCTTTTAATTTTCAGATGCGCCCTAATTCGTCTGTTGGTAATCAAATTCGTTTTTTTAGCAAAAAAGGAGGTGCTACGAGATGAGCGTCATTATTGATTTTGCGATTTTTCCCACTGATAAAGGTGAGAGCGTCAGCCCGTATGTGGCCAGGGCTTTAAAAATAATCCGGGACAGCGGTCTGGGCTATAATCTCAACGCCATGGGAACGAGCATCGAGGGAGAATGGAATGCGGTGATGGCGGTGGTCAACAGCTGTTTTGAAGAATTGCAGAAAGACTGCCACCGGATTTATTTGACCCTGAAAGCCGACTACCGGAAGGGAAAACACGGACGGCTGGCGGGCAAGGTGAAGTCTGTGGAGCAAAAACTATAATTTATGCTCTGCTGCGAGTTGAGATCATCATTTTGAGTCAAATCATATCGGCTTGTTGCCCAAATCCCTTTTCACTTGGTCT
>CP070652.1:3242008-3247582 GCA_020354645.1 Deltaproteobacteria bacterium | reverse complement strand
TGGCGGTGATCAAACTGAGACCCGACTTTGCTAGAATTCGCCGGCCCTCCTCGACATTTGTTCCCTCCATACGCACGACTACCGGTACATTGATGCCGGTCTTCTTGGCTGCCTCAATCACGCCCGCTGCCAAAATGTCACACCGTAAGATCCCCCCAAAAATGTTAATCAATATGCCTTTTACATTTGCATCGCTGAGTATGATCTTAAAACCGTTTTCAACCATCTCCGCGCTGGCACCGCCTCCGACATCCAGAAAATTGGCAGGTTCGGCACCGGCTTGCTTTATGAGATCCATTGTGGCCATTGCCAGACCGGCCCCATTAACCATATTTCCAACATTGCCATCCAGATTAATGTAATTGAGGTTGTATTTGGACGCTTCTATTTCCAGCGGGTCTTCCTCATCAAGATCCCGGTATTCAAGGAGATCTTTGTGTCTGAACAATCCGTTATCGTCGAAATTTACTTTGGCATCCAAAGCGAAAATGTCCCCCTCTGCCGTAAGAACCAAAGGGTTTATTTCCACCAAAGAACAATCATAATCAACAAACAGGCGGTAAAGGCTTTGGATCAAATTAATTAATGCTTTAATAGCCGGCGTGGGCAAGTTCAGACCAAAAGCAACCTGTCGACAGTGGTATGCCTGCAGGCCTGTAAGTGGATTAATGTAAACTTTTATAACTTTCTCCGGTGTTTTTTCGGCGACTTCTTCAATATCCATTCCACCGGCTTCGCTGGCCATAATGACAATTTTTGCCGTGGTCCTATCCGGAATTATACTTAAATAGAGCTCTTTTTCAATTTTCAGGCCCTGTTCAATCAAAACCTTCTTGACCAGCCGACCTTCAGAACCGGTCTGATGGGTAATCAGTTTCATACCGATTATTCGGTTGGCCAGTTCCTGGACTTCAGCGGTTGTTTTTGCAATCTTGACTCCGCCGCCTTTCCCCCGTCCGCCGGCATGAATCTGGGCCTTGACAACCACCGGAAACTCATTCAAGCGGTGGGCAATCTTTGTGGCTTCATCAGAACTGAACGCAACCCCACCGGAAGGTACGGGAATACTGTATTTTTTAAATAATTCCTTGGCCTGATACTCGTGGATTTTCATGCGCTCGTCTCCCCTTCAGTTGGAGTTCACAAATTTCAATGTTGAGTAAACGTATCCCCTCTATAAAACCGTTCCGTTCCAAAAATGAACCGGAGAAACGGCGAGCCGGTGATCCGGGGTTTAATAATCTCCGGGTCGCCCACTCCCCCAATCTCCTGTTCTAAGTTTTACAATGGTCTATTTTCCGTTTATAAATGAGTAATTTTTTTGATGGGCAAGGCCGCAAAAGGGTTTTCGCTGAGGCGTACATGCAAGTACGCCGCAGGCGAATAACCCGCGGAGAACGCAGCCCATCGGAAAAATGGCCATTTATAAACGGAAATTAGCCTATTATACAGAGCACATCATTCTTGGCCACCGAATCACCGCTTGAAAAATTAATCGATTTTACGGTGCCGCTAACAGGAGAGGGCAAGGCATTTTCCATCTTCATGGCTTCCAGTACCACCACAGTTTCTCCCTCGTTGACCGAATCGCCGACCTGTTTTTGATAGCTGACGATCATACCCGGCATCGGGGCCAGCAACGGAGTACCTTCCACCCCGGCAGCGACCGGTGCAGGTTCAGGTGCAATTTGTTTGGGCGGTTCCGGGGCTGTCGGCGCTGCGGGAGCTGGAGCTGCCGGTGCAACCGGTTGGGGCGGTTCCGGTGTTACCGGTCCAACCGGTTCGGGTGTCGCTGCAGGCGTCTGATGGACATAGCTGATTACCGGTTCTCCGTCTACCGCTTCGACACCGACTTCAAAATAGTCGTCATCGACAAATACATTAAAGGTACGGAGATTTTCACCTTTGGGCGGTGCTTCCTTCTTTTTTTCTTTTTCAACCAGCAAACCGGCTCGGGCTTTCTTGATGAGCGCTTCTTCAGCCAAGGCTTCATCCAGAGTTTTGGCCCTTACTTCTGGAGGGGGTTCTTCTTTCCCATATTTCCAGTTTAAAAACCGTTTACCGGTTAGCGGATAAAGCGCATATATCAGCACATCATCGATATCTACTGCCAGACCTTCGGTTTCCTTTTTGGCATTGTCAAGCTCCGGCTCCAAAACCTCAGCTGCCCGACCGGTGATTGGTTCTTCACCTCTTTCATAGCCCTTGAGCGCTTTTTTCTGAACTTCCGGATCAATCGGAACCGCTGTTTTACCGTATAATCCGTAACACAGGTCCTTGACCTGGGCGGTGATCATTTTATAACGTTCCTTTTCATCATCAAAAAGGACATTATTGACGGTCTGAATACCGACTATCTGGCTGGTGGGAGTGACCAGCGGTATCTGCCCGAGTTCTTTTCTCACGCGCGGCAGCTCCCGATACACTTCATCGATGCGATCCAGAGCGTCCATTTCCCGTAACTGGTTGACCAAATTGGAAAGCATTCCGCCGGGGGTCTGATGGAGGAGAACATTGGTGTCAGTTATCGAAACTTTACTGTCATCCAGTAAGTGTTTGTATTTGGGAAGAATTTCTTTTTCTAGTTTTTCATTAATTTTTACCAGAAGTTCAATATCAAAACCCGTATCACGATTTGTTCCCAGCAGTGTCATAACCAGCGGTTCGACGGCCGCATGGGAAGTCCGGTAAGCATAAGGAGCCATGCAGGTGTCAATGATATCGACGCCGGCTTCAATGGCCTTGAGATGACTCATGGACGACATACCCGAGGTAAAATGGCTGTGCAGATGGATCGGCGCTTTAACGGCAGCCTTAAGGGCTTTGATGAGCTCATAGGCATCATACGGTGCTATCAGGCCGGCCATGTCCTTGACGCAAATGGTGTCGGCCCCCATCTTTTCCAGTTCTTTGGCCTTGCCGACATAATAGTCAATCGTGTAAACATCGCCACCCATCCTGGGCTCGGTCAAAGAATAGCACATGCAGCCTTGGAAATGTTTGCCGTTGTCCTTGATAACCGGAACGACCGCATCAAAATTCCGGTAGTCGTTCAGGGCATCAAAGGTTCGGAAAATATCCATGCCGTTAGCCACCGCCCTTTCAACAAAGGTGCGCGCAACATCATCCGGATAGTTGCGGTACCCCACCAGGTTTTGACCCCTCAGCAGCATTGAAAGAGGCGTTTTTTTAAAATAACGTTTGAGAGTTCTGATCCGCTCCCAGGGATCTTCGTTTAAAAAGCGGTGCATGGTATCAAAAGTGGCGCCGCCCCAGACCTCAACCGCCCAGAAACCAACCTCGTCCATCATCTCGGCAACCGGAATCATATCTTCGGTACGACCCCGGGTGGCAAATATGGATTGATGGCCGTCGCGCAAGGTTAAATCCTCTATTTTAATCGGATTTTTGGCCTTGGGCCGGGCTTTACCGTAATTCATTTTGGTCATTTTGACCTGATCGTGGTCGCTCATGTTATAGTTCTCCTCTTCTCTGTTGAAGAATGACAGTATCGTAAAAGGAAAAAACAATCTTTTAGGATAGTTTTAAGTATAAGGTTTTAGGTATTAAGCAATTACCAAAGAAAGATAATAACTCAACACCTAAAACTTAAAACTTTAAACACGATGAATTCAACTTTTTACGAATTCATCAGAATATAATTACCTGAAAATCTTCATTTGCATAAGATTACGCATTTGCATGATTGCCTGCCGGCCGCTCAGGCCCCACATGTTTACGGGAACCTTAGCGGTGACCGGCGCTTGGGCTACGGCTTGTGCGGACAAGGTTTGTTGATGGATAATTTCTTCCTCGGTTTTGAGATAATCCATGACCGCAGTTATTGCCGCTACGATTTTTTTATCGTGTTCCATGATTTCTCCGAAATCGGTTTTAGGTTTTAAGTGTTAAGTTTTAAGCAAAAAGGAAAAATAACCTTTTCTTAAAACCTAAAACTTTAAACTGAAAACTACATCGGTATATTCCCGTGTTTTTTTGGCGGACGGGTTTCGCGCTTGGTGCACATCATCTCTAATGCCTCAATCAAGCGCGGTCTGGTTTCGCTCGGCATAATTACGGCATCGACATAGCCACGGCTGGCCGCACAGTATGGATTTGAAAAAAGGGCTTCATATTCCTCGATCTTTTCTTGCCGTTTGGTTTCAGGATCGTCGGCTTCCTTAATCTCTCTGCGATGGATAATATTTGCCGCCCCGGCTGCCCCCATGACCGCAACCTCGGCGGTAGGCCATGTAAAGGTCATGTCGGCACCCAAATCTTGTGAACACATGGCAAGGTATGAGCCACCGTAATCCTTTCGAGTAATCAACAACAGCTTCGGAACGGTTGCCTCTGAATAACACCATAACAATTTGGCCACATGACGGATTATCCCGCCCCACTCCTGCTGACTGCCGGGGAGATATCCCGGCACGTCGGCGATAGTCAGCATGGGGATATTAAATGCGTCACAGAATCGAATAAAGCGTGTGGCCTTATCCGATGCGTCGATATCCAGACAACCGGCCAGGACTTGGGGTTGGTTGGCGATGATACCGATACTTCTGCCGTCGAGCCTGGCAAAACATACAATCATATTTTTGGCGTAATGCATATAGGGTTCAAAAAATTCACCATTATCCACAATACTGCGAATCACATCTTTCATATCATAGGACTTATTGGGATTATCCGGGATAATTTTATCTAAAGCAGGATCGGTTCTTTTTGGATTGTCACCGGTTGGAACGAGGGGTGGGTCTTCCATGTTGTTGGAAGGCAAATAAGAAAGCAGTTTTTTAATCTGGTTGATGGCATCTTCATCGCTTTCACATGCGAACTGGGCCACCCCGCTTTTTTCATTATGGGTCATGGCACCGCCAAGTTCTTCAAAGGTGATCTCTTCTCCGGTAACGGCCTTAATGACGTCGGGACCGGTAATAAACATATAACTCGTGTTTTTGACCATAAAAACCCAATCCGTCATGGCCGGAGAATAAACAGCCCCGCCGGCCGTTGGCCCCATAATGGCAGAAATTTGTGGGATGACACCCGAAGCCAGAGAATTTCGGTAGAAAATTTGTCCGTAACCGGAAAGTGCATCGACACCCTCTTGAATTCGGGCCCCTCCGGAATCATTAAATCCTACAAAAGGCACCCCGGCCTTGAGTGCCAAATCCATAACTTTACAAATTTTCTTGGAATGCATTTCACCGAGACTGCCCGCCCGGGAGGTAAAATCCTGGGCAAAGGCAAAGGCAGGCCTGCCATCTACCAAGCCATGCCCGGTAATCACACCGTCGGAGGGAATCTCATCTTTTTCCATGCCGAAATTGACACAAAGGTGCTGTACGAACATATCGATTTCCCGAAAGGTTCCCCGATCAAAGAGGAGGTTAATTCTCTCCCTTGCGGTCAGTTTTCCTTTTTCTTTCTGCTTTGCGACCGCTTCTTTGCCGCCCATCTGCAGGGTCTTTTTCTCGCGTTCTTTTAGGTCCTTAATCTTATCTGCAACATTACCCATTATAATATTCCTTTCGTACCGCAGAATATCGAATCTTGAATATCGAATGT
>CP070652.1:3238320-3241908 GCA_020354645.1 Deltaproteobacteria bacterium | reverse complement strand
CGATTCGCAAGGCAAAGATGACGCACCTGATCAACAGCGGAAACGGCCGGGTGAGAATAGAGTTTTCGCTACCAGTCCGGTCTTTGATCGGATACCGTGACGAGTTTCTGACGGACACCCGGGGCACGGGCATCATGCACTCCCTGTTCGACGGCTACGAATCCTTTAGGGGGGAATGCCCCAGCCGGTTCACCGGCTCCATCGTTTCCGACCGCAACGGACATGCCGTGCCCTACGCCCTTTTCAACCTGGAACCCAGAGGACGGCTGTTCATCTTGCCGGGCGATCCGGTGTACGAGGGAATGATCATCGGCGAGCACAACCGCGGCAGTGATATCGACGTCAACCCCTGCCGGGAAAAGAAGTTGTCCAACATGAGGGCGGCCGGAAAGGACAATAACGTCACTCTCTCACCGATCAAACCTTTTAGCCTGGAACAGACCATCAACTTTATTCGTGAAGACGAGCTGGTGGAGGTCACGCCCTGGTCGGTGCGCATGCGAAAGGCAGTGCTCTCTGCCCAGAAGCGCCGCACGCTTCACGCGTGCCGGGTAAAAAATGCACAGGCAGCCTGATGAGACCGGTGAAGCGCCCGATCTCTTCAGAAAGGAGATTTCCGGAATGCAAGGGAAGAACCGGCGAGACATAGTGCCTGGAACCGAAGTGTGTGTCGTATTGAAAAAGGACCAGCGCACCGGAAAACTGACCCGAGGTTTTGTCAAGGACGTTCTGACCCGATCGGCCGGCCATCCCCACGGTATAAAGGTTCGGCTGACCGATGGGCAGGTGGGAAGAGTAAAAAAGATCCCCTCTGCCATCCCCGTCACCGGGTGCTTTGCATCATGTAATGAATGACTCTTTTTATTCTTTTTCTCTAAAGTGAGATTTCCAAGTACTTTGAACAGCATCCCGCATGATAACCTTCAGGCCAGCCCATTCTTCTTCTGAATATGATTATCAAGTCTGCGTTTGACTCTTGCTTTAATTTGATAAGAGTAGGGTAAGAGGAAGGGGGAACGTTGGCGTAGATAGTGATTTGCGATTTCAATCTGATCTTCTTATTATTGACTTCATGAAAGGAATCATACTAATAGAGCGAGAATTAATATTGCGCTAACCCAAAACCAGAGGTAGCCATGAATTGAAATCAAAAAACCCCATTTCTCAATCCGAGATCCGGGGTTTTGTTTTGGGAGACAAAGGGGTCAGTTCTTCACGGGTTGTTGCCCAAATATTTCTGAGCGGTCATTAAAACGTTTTTGGTCACTAAATCTTAGCGCAGCGCAAGAAAGGCGCTTTGAACCTATTTGAATCCCGCGTTCAAGCGGTACGAGTTTTCAAAGCACCTGGCGCAAGCTTTAGCTTTATCAAAAAACGTTATAAACTCAGCGAAAATATCTTTGGGCAACAGCCCGTTCATTCTTGACACAACATCTAAATTTGCCAAGAATGAAGAGCTGACTTTTTTATCGACTTTTTCATTGTGAAATATGTATGGGCTTTGCACGAAGTGAGATATGCAACCCCGACAAATCCTCAAAAAATACTTCGGATACGATACCTTTCGCGAACATCAGCTTGAAGTCATCCAAAAAATACTGGATGGAAAAGATGCATTCGTCCTGATGCCCACAGGTGTCGGTAAGTCCATCTGCTACCAGATTCCCTCGATCATTCGCCAGGGAGTCGGGCTTGTCGTATCTCCATTGATCGCCTTGATGCAGGACCAGGTTGAAGCGTTGCGCCAGAATGGAGCCCTTGCAGAGTTCCTCAATTCCAGCCTGCCTCATAAAGAAGTTCAACTTGTCGAAAAACGCGTGATGTCCGGCAGGGCTGATATTCTCTACGTCGCACCTGAAAGGTTGCTGAGCGAAAGCTTTCAGAGGCTTCTCGAGAGGTTCCCGATTGCCCTATTTGCCATCGATGAAGCGCACTGCGTGTCCCAGTGGGGTCATGATTTCAGGCCGGAGTATCTCAAGATATCCGAATTGACCGACCGTTTTCCGAATGTGCCGCGAATCGCGCTCACGGCAACCGCTGATGCGGTCACCCGCCGGGACATTCTTATGAAGCTTAAATTGACACATGCAGCGCGGTTCATCTCCAGCTTTGATCGGGCCAATATCTGTTACCGTGTTCTGCTGAAAAGCAAGGACAAACGGCAATTGCACCATTTTATTCAAAACGAGCACCCCGGCGAGCCCGGGATAGTCTATGTCAGAACACGAAATCGAGCCGACCAGATTGCCAGCTGGTTGCAGAAGCAGGGCATGGCGGCACTTTCCTATCACGCCGGGTTAGACCCGCACACCAGAACAACGCGGCAAAGGCGATTTCTTCAAGATGACGGCCTGATCATCGTTGCCACCATCGCATTCGGCATGGGCATCGACAAGTCCGATGTGCGGTTTGTGGCCCACCTGGACTTGCCGGCCAGCATGGAGGCCTATTACCAGGAGACCGGACGGGCCGGCCGGGATGGTCAACCGGCGGATGCGTGGATGGTTTACTCCCTCTCAGACGTGGTCGCCATGCGAAAGCTCCTGGACCAATCGGAGGGAGACGAGGCCTTCAAGCGCATTCAACGGCAAAAGCTGGAAGCTTTGCTGGGTTATTGCGAGACTATCACGTGCCGGCGGGAAGCGCTGCTGGGCTATTTCGGGGAAAAGTACCCGGCGCCATGTTCAAACTGTGACAACTGCAGCCGGACGGTGGAAGCCTGGGATGGAAGCATTGCCGCCCAGAAGGCACTCTCCTGTGTATACCGCACCGGCCAGCGCTTCGGCGCCGCTTACCTGACCGATGTGCTGACCGGAAACCCAAACCTGCGGATCTTAAACATGCGGCATGACAGGATAAAAACCTTCGGCGCCGGCAAGGAACTGTCCAGAGAAGAGTGGCGGTCGGTATTTCGCCAGCTGCTGGCAGCCGGTATGCTGAGCGTCAATCTCGGAAAGATTTCAGGTTATCGTCTCACCGAAAAAAGCTGGCCGGTTCTCAGGGGTGAACGCAAAGTACGGTTTCGTAAAGATCCCCGATTGACCCGAAATGAAAAACTCAACAAAGCAACCGCAAAACATAAAACCGACTTCCTGAGCGACCATGCCCGGTTGCTTTTCGAAAAGCTGCGCCGCCTGAGGCTCGATATTTCAAAAAGACTCGGGGTACCGCCCTATGTCGTCTTTCACGACAAAACTCTGATGGAAATGGTGACTCATAAGCCAAAAACTCGCGAAGAATTCCTGTGGATCAGCGGCGTTGGCGAGCAAAAAGCCAAACAGTTCGGAGATGCCTTTCTAAAAGCAATTAACGAAGGCGAAGGTGATTCATCAAGAATGGACAAAAAAGAATGACTGCGCAGTCGTCTAAAAAATAAAGGGTCAGGTCTTCACGGGCTGTTGCCCAAATCCCTTTTCACTTTGTCTAAAACGTTTTTTGATCAATCTGAGGCTTGTTCCAGGCGCTTTGAAAACTCGCCCGCGGGCTCAGACAGTTCAAAGCGCTTATCTTCCACTTGGCCAAGATTGATGAGCAAAAAAGTTTTAATGACCGTTCAAAAGGATTTGGGCAATAGCCCGTTAAGATCTG
>CP070652.1:3235303-3238220 GCA_020354645.1 Deltaproteobacteria bacterium | reverse complement strand
GTAAAATCCAATAGACTCATGGGCCCGTCCATGTAATTTTTTGTATTCCCTGATGGTCTTGATAATATCAAACCTGTTTGTTGATCCGAAAATTTTGCCCGAAATAATCGAGAGGTTTTCATAGTCATTTTGTTTCCAGGCAATCATGATGTTGGCTACATCTATATATACCTTTATAAATTCATTGGTAATCTGATCTCTGTCGCCATCTTTCATCAAGGAGTCCTTTATAGCTTCATAATCTCTTACTTCCAGCTTGTCGTCGTAAATAAATTGAGGGTTGTATGGTTCAGCTTTATCAATATGCTCGAAAAACTTCTCCCGTTCATCCCTAAAATTAACAGGAATAAATTTTTTATAATAATCAAGCTCTCTTTGTATTTTTGCAAAATTCATTTGTAATTTGGAAATAATGAAATTAATTTTAAAGTTTATACTGAATTGGGTAATGACATAAACATCAAGTAATTAAAATTCTCTAAGTATCCATGTGTCCTCTGTCTCGCCCGGGTTTCTGTTTTTTTGTCTTAAAAAAAGGAGTATCAGGTTAAAACCGGCACGATCCGTTGCCCCACTCGTTTAATAGTACCCTCCTTTTCAAGTTTTATGAGGTGACTTTCTGTTACACCGCAACCGGGAAAAAAATGAAGGCGAGGATTGGGAAAAAGAGCTTCGGTCAGTTCGATAAACCGGCTGGTGCCGTCATTCAGCATATCTCGAAGCACTGACTCCCTTTCCAGCAGTTTCTTTCGAATCTTCTGGATCGCACTGAAGGCGTTTTCGAGGATTTGACTATGGGCAGGAAGAACGATGGCGGCATCCAAGGCTTCCAGCTTTGCCAGGCTTTCAAGGTACGCAATCACCCCACCTGAACTTGGTGTATACCAGGCAGGGCCTTTCCCTAATATATCCCCGCAAAGCAAAATACTTCTATTCTTTTCAAAAAGGGATATATGACCGGGTGAATGTCCGGGCGTGTGAAGCACCTCGAAAACAAAATCTCCCAAACCCAATATATCCCCCTCGTGAATTTCTTCGATCTGCCCCGCCGCGCTCATGGAACACCCGGTGTCTTCAAAAAACTTCAGCAGGTCAAATCCTTGTATGCTATCCGATCGTTCAGATGCGGCCCACTGTCGTTTGGCCAGTGGAATGTCGAATGTCTGTGTTAAGTTGGCAGGGTCAAGGGCAGTTTCGACTTCAAGATGATGGATAAACACCTTTGGGGCGGTCTTTTCCAGAATCCACCACATGGCACCCATATGATCAGGATGGGAATGGGATAAAACAACCGTGTGAAGATGTTGGACCTTAAACCCCCAATAGCGTAGACCATCCAGCAGGTGTTCGATACCGGAGATTCCGCCGCAGCCAACGTCAATCAGAGAAAAGCCGCTTTCGTCCGGAATAACAAAAATGTTTGACGGGTTGGGCCAGTTAGAATCTTGTGCCAATATCGTATATATGCCCCGGACGTTTTCGAAATTCGAGCTACTCACCATCCACCCTCCTCATTTCGAAAATTTCTCTTGACTCAAGAGGATGATGTCTATTTAATTTAATTATAAATCCCATATATGGAGACGCAAAGCAAGACTTTGGAAGCCAGCCCGGATAAGGCCTTTTGTGAAATGACAATGTACAGGAAATCTTGGCCGCTAATTAAACTGCCGGCGTGAATCATTACTAGGTATCCTGTTTTTACGGCAGTTCAACTAAACTGCCTCGGAAAGGAGCAACCTTATGGTGCCGACAACCGGAAAATACTATATGGTATCTGCCTTGAAGCGTCGTTATGTCGACCGGGTACCGACGACCGTCCTCATCGGCCCTTACTGTTCTCGCCTGACTCGCTACACGGTGAGGGAAATTCTCACGGATGCTAAAAAAAGCGCTGAGGCCCACCTGGCGTTTTACCATCGCTTTGAACCTGACAGCCTCGTGATCTACAATGATATTTACCTGGAGGCAGAAGCCCTTGGATGCGAACTGGAATTTTTCGATGACCGCACCTCTTATCCTAAATCGGTTCTGCTAGAGGACAAATCACACCTTGCCCGGCTGAAGGTCCCCGATCCCAAAAAGGACGGAAGAATACCTTATTTCCTTGAGTTGTGCGAGAGGGTATCCTCTCAGGTGAAGAAGGCGGCAACTGTGGGATTGGGGCATTCCGGTCCCTGGAATATTGCGATTCACCTCAGAGGTGTCGAGTCGCTCCTGATGGACACTGTTGATGACCCCCAGTACGTTCATGACCTTATCAAGTATACCACCGAAGTGGTTCAAACAATGGGAGATGCATTGATAGAAGCAGGCTTTGCTCCCTCTCTCGGTGAGGCTGCGGCTTCTTGCAGCCTCATATCTCCGACAATTTTCAAGGAATTTATAAAACCTTATCACAGCAGGCTGTGCAGCCATTTCAAATCCAAAAAAGCATTTGTGGCGCTGCATATATGCGGAATGATTGACCCCTTAATGGAGGACATACTTGATTCGGGAATCAGCTTTCTCAGCCTGGATGCCCCATCTTCCCTGAAAAGATTGATGGATCTATCCGCCGGCAGGTTAACCGTGATGGGCAATGTACCCACCAGCTTGTTTGCCGACGGTACGCCTGAAGAAATGGAACAGGCAATTCGCGACTGCATTGAAACAGCCGCTGAAGGCAGCCGATACATCCTGGCCTCCGGTTGTGAAATTCCACTTGATTCCACCGAAGACAGGATTGCACATTTTTTTCGTTACAGCCGTCAATACGGTCGGGAGTTTATGTCAAAACTGAAGGAACAAAGGCCGGAACTTTTTCAGGACTAAATGCAGATTTTGAAGACTTAAAATTAGTATTTATCAGCAAAGGAGAGATATATATTTAGGGGGGCAGACATCCATTTATGCGTTTGTACCGCCGCGGTCTTTC
>CP070652.1:3232684-3235203 GCA_020354645.1 Deltaproteobacteria bacterium | reverse complement strand
TGGTGCTGTTGTACAATGATGGCAACATCTTTACCGATAGATTCAACAAAAGGGATATCTTTGATGATATCGTAACTCGGTTGGGGGTGTGACTTTATTAACTGGATTTCCGCTTTTGTTAGTTTTGTAGGCTTGACCAACAACTCAACCGGCACAGCTACTTTTCCGATATCGTGTAAAAGACCCGCCACATGAATGGTTTCAAGTTCTTTTTGCAATAAACCCAATTTTCTGCCGATTCCCATTGCCAGCAACGCCACCCGATGCTGATGACCGGCTGTATAAGGGTCTCTTTTTTCAGTAATTAGCCCCAAGGCCTTAACTGTTTTGTAAAAAGTATTGGTGAGTGCTGCGGTTCTTTCTCTAACCATCTTTTCCAGAGTTTCCTTCTGACTGATCCTTTCCTGGATAAGCTCGTGTCTTTCAACACACCGGATAACCGTATGAATGAGAAAGCCGACATTAAAAGGTTTCATCAGATAATCACAAGCGCCCAATCGCAACGCTTCGATTATCTCGCCGGTGGTTCCCACTCCGGAAAACACAATAACTTGAGTAACGGGAGAGATTTTTTTGATCGTTTTTAAAATTTCAATGCCGGTTATCTCCGGCATATTAATATCCGTCATGATTACGGTGGGTTTTTCCTGTTCGAAGAGCTTCATTCCCTGTTTGCCGTCCGTGGCGGAAATGACTTCAAAGCCATGATGCGCCAAAATTTCACACACCAGATCGAGTATATGTTGCTCATCATCAATAACCAGAATCTTAATATCTTGACAATCGTTGATCATGGATACCCCTGCTTTTTTAATTTCGAACGCTAATTTTATGATGATTTATGCTCCTAATGCAAGTACGAAATTTCGCTTATCGCGATTATCAAAAGTATGTTCCGATTCGCGTATTCATATTTTGGTAATCAGGAGGATTTGCTGTTGATCAGGAAATTCAACCAGGAGGGAGCAAAGCGTTGATTAAATCCGACTGATACTTACAAGCGTGTCATTCAAATGACAAAAGGTGACAATTCAATTACCAAATCAGCCAACTCAATGGCTAATTGATGTGATGAAGGGTTAGAAAAATTTAGATCTGCACCCGTTTGATTTTTCATTGCACCCTTTCAATGAATTTGAATTGGTTTATGGTCTTTCCATAATATTTATGGTTTTGCCATAATTTGATCCATTTTTCACCCGTCTTTTTTCACTTCGATTTTTTTTTTAACTTACCAAAATTACAATATAAATACACAAAAAAGGCATTCTGGCACGATTTTCGCAAAAACCTTTGGTTAACCTTCTTTTTAGAAATGCTAAGGTTTAGAAACCATCAGGAAAATCATTAAATGAATTTAATTTTATATACCAAAAAAACCGATGCAAATCCGGCGAAGCTTCGGGTTATGCTTGAGTCTTTGGTTTCCAGAGATGAAATTGAGATTTTTCATTGCACCGAAAATCTCAGAAACCGACTTTTGCGCACCAGTTATCAGGACGGCATTGTGGTATTGGTTGCCGAAAAACGGGAAGAGCTCTCTGAACTGCTTCCGATCCTGCATCTGTTTCGCAAGGTTCGCATCATATTAGTATTACCGGACAGAAAACCAGAAACCATTCGAGTGGGCTATCAATTAGAGCCGCGGTTTTTAAGCTTTATTGACAAGGGTTTTACGGAGGTCCAAGCGGTGCTGAAAAAAATGCTGGCGGGCATGGCATCTTTAAAGGAAGCAGACTGAACCCTGGCGGTATCTCACATTTGAAAGATAAGCAGGTTGATAAAATGATGCGCAAGCTTACGGGATTTACACTGATGGAATTAATGGTAGTGATGGCCATCGTGGCCATTGTGGCCAGTATTGCCACACCACCGCTTTTGCGCTGGCGCACGAATGCCAAACTCAGAGGAGCGGCCAGTAATCTCAGGGGCGATCTGGAGCTGGCCAAGATGAGAGCCATTCGTGAGAATTCATTTGTGGCCGTGTTGTTTAGCGACAGCAATTACAGCATCTTTGTAGATAACGGTGCCAGTGCCGGTGACTGGATCGAAGACGCTGATGAGCGTCAATTAAGAAACCGACAACTGCCCGCGGGTGTCAATATCATCATGCCCACATCATTTACCAACGACCGAACCCGCTTTACCGGCAGAGGCGTGGCTGAAAATACCGGAACCGTTTTTATTGAAAATATTCGCGGCAACCAGTTTGAAATTAGCATTAACCGACTGGGACGGATAAATTTGCAAAGTAAATAAGGATAGCTGTCATGGGAAAAAATAAGATTCGACAGTTTTTGATAAAAAATACACAAGGGTTTTCACTAATCGAAGCCGTTATGGCCATGGGAGTTTTTGCGGTAGGTGCGCTTACGGTTTCCACTTTGTTGATATCATCTTATCAGAACAATCGATCCGGCAATCAAATCACCCAAGCCACCAAGCTGGCTGAAACCAAGATGGAAGAGCTGAAAAGTACAAACGACATCAGTATGTTGTTAGATGAAGATGAAACCAAC
>CP070652.1:3212917-3232584 GCA_020354645.1 Deltaproteobacteria bacterium | reverse complement strand
TTTTTTTCATTTTATTCTCCTGATAAAGTCTGAACGCTCAAATTTTGCGGATTGCTTTAAGGCCTCAATTATTTATCTAACTTTTAATCCTTTCGACGATTCGAGAAATCAATGAACCAGAGAGGACTATACCCCTAAGATCGGCGCTGAGGATAGGCTGTTAACGATTAGACAGAGGCTTCTTCGTCACCGCCCATAAGGCGACTGTAACCTTCAACGTCTGTACTGAGAATTGCGGTAAGTTTACGCTTAAAACCTTCATCTGCCATTATGACACCCCCAATATTAAGGTATCAAACTTAGGAACTCAGTATGTGAATTATTCGAAGGAACGCAGAAATCAGATGAGATACAGGTCCCAACTCTGCAAAAGACTATCCGCACTAGATCAGGTGGAACAGGATGATCAGAGATAGTTTATATGGATTTATAACCAAATTAATGGGTTTTAGTCAACAGATCGAGGATTCCGGTAGGTGATGATATCTTAACAGAAAAGCAAATACTAGCCGATGGTGATATATTGAGATATCCAAAAACTTTGACCAAAATACAGTCATAATTGGTGGTTGCCATGTCATAACGCTGCTCCAGATCTGTGGTAGATCCAATGTATAATTGACCGGATTTTAAGCGGAGAATGTAGAGCCAAGCGGGCAAATTTCCTTGTATTTAAAAGGAGTTGTTAATTGCGAAGAGTACGTTAAATGGCCTTTCGACCGGCCCTTCGACTCACCACTCGCGGTATTCGGGATTCGCATAGGGCCATTTCGATGCTTTTTTAATTGGCCGGAGGCCTTGAGCAAGAAAAGGGTACCATCGATTTATCGATGAGTACCCTTTTCGCGTCGAAATGGCTCCCCAGCACGGACTCGAACCGCGGACCCGATGGTTAACAGCCATCTGCTCTGCCAACTGAGCTACTGGGGATAAAAAAAGACTTAATCAAATAATCAAGATTCCAAAAATTGTCAAGAAAAATAATAAAATCCGCTACAAGGATTATTTATTTAAAATCCGCAATCTTAATGAAAGTTCGCCCAGCTGTTCCTTGGTGGTTTCGGCAGGTGCCTGGGTCAGCAGGCAGGCTGCTTTCTGGGTTTTGGGAAAGGCAATCACATCCCGAATGGATGACTCGCCGCACAGCAACATCACAAGCCGGTCAAAACCGATGGCAATACCGCCGTGGGGCGGGGCTCCCGATTCCAAGGCCGAAAGCAGAAATCCGAATTTTTCTGTATACGTCTGCCGATCCATTCCCAGGGCTTTAAAAATTTTCACCTGGAGATCCTTCCGGTGAATTCGGATACTGCCGCCCCCGATTTCAAAACCGTTTAAAACCAGGTCATAGGCACGGGATTTCACTGTAAGGGGCTCATCTTTCAGCTTGGGGTAATCCTCTTCAAATGGTGATGTGAAGGGGTGATGCAAGGCCTGAAGCCGTTTTTCGGTTTCATCGTATTCGAACATGGGAAACTGGGTGACCCAGACAAACCTGAATTCATTTTCATCAATCAGGCCCAGCTGTTTGCCCAGGTGGTTTCTGAGATGCCCCAGGGCTTCATTGGCAACGCTGGGCTGATCGGCCACAAAAAACACCAAATCGCCGGGCTCCATTTTAATGCGCTCGGTTAAGGCTTTCTTCTCTTTGTCGGTAAAAAATTTTGTAATGGGGGACTGCCACTCATTGTCCCGAACCTTGATCCAGGCCATGCCCTTGGCCCGGTATACCAATACAAAATCGGTCAGGTCATCGATCTCCTTGCGTGAAAAATTGATACATCCTTTGGCATTCAGGGCTTTGACAATGCCGCCTTTCTTGACCGCCTCGGAAAAAACCTTAAATCCGGAGCCTTTAACGATATCTGAAATATCTGTAAGCTCAAGCGCAAAGCGAGTATCAGGCTTGTCCAGGCCAAAACGTCCGACGGCATCCTCGTATGCGAGGCGTGAGAAAGGCGTCTTGAGCTTGATTCCCAGAACCTCGTGGAACAGTTCGGCCATCATACCCTCAGTGGTGTCCAAGACATCTTCTTCACCCACAAATGCCATTTCAATATCGATTTGGGTAAACTCCGGCTGTCGATCAGCCCGCAGATCTTCATCCCTGAAACAACGAACCACCTGGTAATAACGGTCAAATCCCGATATCATAAACAGCTGCTTGAAAATCTGGGGCGATTGCGGCAGGGCGTAAAACATGCCCGGGTTGACCCGGCTGGGTACCAGATAGTCCCTGGCGCCTTCAGGCGTGCTGCGGGTTAAAAAAGGAGTCTCAAGGTCAAGAACTCCGTGGCGGTTGAGATAATTCCGGACAGTGGCGGTAGCCTGATGCCTTAATTTCAAATTTTTTTGCATTTGAGATCGGCGAAGATCCAGATGGCGATATTTTAACCGCACTGTTTCGGATACATCGATGTTGTCTTCGATTAAAAAGGGCGGCGTTTTGGCGCGGTTGAAAATTTTGAGTTCGGTTACCAAAACCTCGATCTCTCCGGTTTTCAAATTGGGGTTGACCATCCCGTCCGGTCGATGTTCCACTTTACCGCGCACGCCCAGCACCCATTCATTCCGGATCGCATGGGCCTTGGCATGGACCTTTTTATCCAACGTCGGATTAAAGACCACCTGGGTGATGCCTTCCCTGTCGCGCAGATCAACAAATATAACTCCCCCGTGATCTCTGCGGCGCAGCACCCAACCCATCAGCACTACTTCTTTATCTATATCACCAGCACCCAGTTCGTTGCAGTGATGCGTTCGTCTCATGTCTCCGAGTACGTCTGTCAATATATATACTCCTTTCAGTGACGGTTTTGTAAAAAGCCCATCTGCTGCGTTGTGCTTCATCTTTCGTCATTCCGACGTACTTTTTGTACGCCTCATTCCTCAAGAATCGCACGCCTTGCATATGAACTTTTTACAAAACCGTCAGAATAGATACTATGAGTATGTTGTTCTGTGTTTTAAGGTATTATTGAGCTTCTCTTTTAATATATGTTTTAACTCGATCCACGACTTCTTTTATGGGTATTAGGGTTTGCTCTTTGGTGAGCATATTACGTAAAATAACAGCTCCTTCCTGGAGCTCCTGATCGCCGACAATCAAAACATGGGTAGCACCTATTTTGTCGGCCCGCTTCATCTGGCTTTTCAAGCTTCTATCCTCGAAATCCATCTCGGCCACAAGGCCCTGGCGGCCGAATTGGCAGATCCATTCAAAAGCCTTATCCTGGCTTTGCTCTCCGAGTGCAGCCACGAATAAATCCGGCATTCTTATAAACTCGGAATGACGGATCTCCGCTACCTCCGCCAATCGATCGAGACCGATGGCAAAGCCGGTAGCCGGCAGATCCGGCCCGCCAAGCATCTTTACCAGGCCATCATACCGCCCGCCACCGGCCACGGCACTCTGAGCTCCCAAAGAACCGGTCTGGATTTCAAAGGTTGTCCGGGTGTAGTAGTCAAGCCCTCTGACCAGGCGTTTGTCCACTAAAAAGGGAATTTGCAGCTTCTTGAGAAATTCCTGAACCTTGGCAAAATCCTCTTGGCAGTAATCGCAGAGATAATCGATAATCGATGGCGCCTCCGCCAGGACCTCTCTGCAAGACGGCACCTTGCAGTCAAGCACCCTGAGGGGGTTCCGCCGGCGCCGCCTTCTGCAATCCGAGCAGAGCTTGTTGGATATCGCGGCCAAAAATTTTGACAATGCCGCCCGGTAGTTGGGGCGGCAGGCGGGGCACCCCAGTGAATTGATGTGAGCCTTTAGGTCGGCGACAGCAAGCCTGGTAAAAAGGGTAACCAGCATAAAAATGAGCTGTACATCAATCAAGGGTGATGCAACACCGAATACTTCAACATTGATCTGATAAAATTGCCGATAACGGCCCTTTTGCGGCCGCTCCCTGCGGAACATCGGTCCGATGGTATAAAATTTTTGAACCGGATCCTTTGCGAACATTTTGTGCTGAACATAGGATCGAACGACCGAGGCCGTCGCTTCCGGCCGTAAGGTGATGAGGTCGCCTTTGCGATCGGGAAATGTATACATTTCCTTTTCCACGATATCGGTGTCTTCCCCAATGCTTCTGGCAAAAAGTTCGGTTCGTTCCATCATGGGAATGCGTATTTCTTTGAAACCGAAATCTTCAAACCGTGAAGCGGCTATCTTTTCGATCTGCTGCCAACGCTCCACTTCACCGGGAAGTATATCTTTGAATCCTCTGATTAGCTGTATCATGGTTTTGAGTGGGTATCTGATTTCGGGTTTAGGTTAACTGATTTTTTGATCAGTCCTTGAAATTATAAATTTTCTTGTTTATCGCAGAGCTTACCAATTAGTCAATATTTATATTTCTTTTTTTAACTTGACACCCTGAAGACCTATTGCTTAGTGTTTTATTCTTGTAAAGGGTCGACTTTATGAATAAATCAATTTCTGATAAAAAACATGGAAAATCGGTTCCGGGTTAAAAACCCACGGGAGATATTGTGGCAAAAATTGGAAAGAACAACGCCCTCACCGACATAAAAGGCATCCGCGTAGGGCAGTACACCGACACGGATGCTGTCTGTGGCACGACGGTGGTTATCTGTCCTGAAGGGGCCGTGGCCGGGGTTGATGTGCGCGGTTCGTCACCCGGTACTCGCGAGACCGATTTACTGTCGACACTTAATTTGGTGAAAAAAGTCCAAGCGGTTGTATTGTCCGGCGGTTCAGTGTTTGGTCTGGCAGCGGCTGACGGCGTTGTGCAATGGTTGGCCGACAAGGGCTTTGGCTTTCCCCTGGACAAGGGATATGTCGCACCGATTGTACCGGCGGCGGTACTGTATGATCTGGGTCGCGGCCCCGATTTTATTCCCACGATCGATGCCGGCTGGGGCCTTCAATCCTGTCAGGCAGCCCGGGGCGGAAGTATTCTCACGGGCAGTGTCGGTGCGGGTACCGGTGCACTGTCCGGAGGAATTAAAGGCGGTCTGGGTACCGCCAGCCTGATCCTGGACGCCGGCATCACGGTGGCCGCATTGGTCGCGGTCAATTCTTACGGTTCGGCGATCAATCCACTAAGCGGTCGTCCCTGGGAAATCGAAACGGAGATGAATGGTGAATTCGGTGACCAAGCAAATCGTGCCGTAAAGCTTCCGCCGCCGCTTGAAACCGGTCCGGCACAGAATACCACCATCGGCCTCGTCGCCACCGATGCCACCCTTACCAAATCCCAGGCACAGAAAATAGCCCAGATGGCTCATGACGGCCTGGCCCGCGCTATCCGGCCCGCACATACCATGTTCGACGGCGATACGATATTTTGCCTGGCTACGGGAAAAAGAAAATTGCCCGAGGTTCCCGGATTTTTTGACGCCCCTCAGGCCCAGGCCATCAATGATCTCGGTCAGACTGCGGCTGACTGTGTAACCCGGGCAATTATGCGCGCCATTTTGTCCGCCCACAGCCTGGCCGGTATGACCGCATTCCGCGATCTTGAAGATCGCTAATTCAATTAACCGCGATTTTTATTATACAGTTAATTGTTCCAGCCAAGGTATCGTAAACAATATTTACCTCAATTGAGCGTAAACAAAATGAAGAAAACAAGGAGAAAGAAAGATGAAAAAATTATTATTTATTAGTCTGGTACTCGTTTTCACCCTAACGAATCTGACGGCTTTTGCAGCCGGCCCCATGCGGGGCGGCAGTCTGGTGGTCTGCCAGCCCGCTGAACCACCAGGACTCGACCCCACAGCTAACACGGCCGCCGCCATTGACCGGGTGGTCTTTTCCAATATCTATGAGGGCCTGATCAAAGTGAACAGTGACGGCCAGTTCATCCCCGGCTTGGCAACCAGTTGGAACGCTTCACCCAGCGGCACGGTGTATACATTCAATTTGCGGAAAGGAGTCACATTTCATAATGGTGAACGGTTTAATTCCCGGGTTGCCAAATGGAACCTGGAGCGGGCCATACGTGAGGATTCCGTTAACCCCCATCCGGAATATTTCCGCGGCATCAGCAACATCGAAACACCGGATGATTACACGTTGGTATTGACACTCAAAGATGTTGACGCCCTTTTTATCGCCCATATGGCCGAAGGTGATGCCGTCATGTTGCCGCTGAAGGGTTACGAAAAGGCCAAATCACAGCCCATCGGGACCGGTCCTTTCAAATTCATCAAATGGATCAGAGGAGACCGGGTGGAAATGATTCGTTTTGATGGTTACTGGAACCCGGAGCTTCCCTATCTGGACAAAGTAACCTTCAAGTTCATTGGTGATGCCAGTGCCCAGATCGCCGCCTTGAAGGCCGGTGATATCGATGTCCTGGGTTGGATTTCAGCCCCCGAATCAGCAGCAGAGCTTTCCAAGGACAAACGATTTAAAGTCTATGCGGGGGCTACCACCGGAGAGGTAATCATGTCTACCAACAACAAAGCCGAGCCCTTTGACAACAAACTGGTGCGTCAGGCGATGGCTTATGGCATTGATCGTCAAACCGTTGTCGATCTGGTCATGTTTGGCTACGGCACACCGATTGGTTCCCACTGGTCGCCATCCACACCGTATTACTTGGATTTGACCGAAAAATTTTCCTATAACCCGCAAAAAGCAAAAGCACTGCTGGCCGAGGCCGGATATCCCGACGGATTTAATGCGACCATCCAGTTACCCGCTATATACTCCTACTCCCGGCGGGCAGGTGAGGTGATCGCCGACATGCTTGGCCAGGTCGGCATAAAACTGAAAATCGAAATCGTCGAATGGCCCTTCTGGCTCGAAAGGATTTTCAAACAAAAAGAATACCAGTTGACCATGATCGGTCATGTGGAAGCCTGGGACATCGGTATCTATGCCAATCCGAAATACTACTTCCAGTATGACTCCCAGGAATTCCGGGATGCTTATGCCAAAGCTTTAAAAGCGCCCAACGAAGCGGAAAAGGCCAAATGGTTCGGCCGCTGCCAGGAAATTATCGCCGAGGACGCCGTCAATGGCTATCTCTTCTCGGCTCCCAACCTCCCGGCCATGAAGGCCGGTGTCATGAACTGGTGGGAAAATTACCCAACCATCGCCCTGGATTGTACCCAGGTGTGGTTGAAGCGCTAAAGAATTATTCTGCTCGGATAATCGAACTAACAGCGCTTTTGAATTCAATGGCATTGGAGTAATGGAGTATTGGAATGACACAATTCAAAACCTCACTTTTCATTCCCTCAAAACCATTACTCCACCACTCCAACATTCCAACACTCCAAGCATCTGAGTGTATCCATGATTCGCTACCTAATCAAAAAACTGATTATCCTTTCGATTCTGCTCTTTTTTGTCTCAATAGCGGTTTTTTCGGTGCTCTTCGTTCTGCCTGGAGATCCGGCCCAGATAATCCTGGGTATCAATGCCACCCCGGAAACGCTGGCAAACTTGAGGGCCGAGCTTGGTTTGGATAAATCATTTATTGCGCAGTACATGGATTGGGTGGGTAATCTGGTATCCGGCCGCGGCAACCGTTCGATCAATTATGATATTCCGGTCTATGACCTCATTCTCTCAAGCCTGGCCGTAACCGGTCCACTGGCGTTACTGGCCATGGTCTTCGCCGTAATTTTCTCTCTGCCATTTGGTGTATATGCGGCCCGTCGCCAAAACCGGCCGGGTGATGTGACCGTGATGTTTTTTACCCAGCTGGGCCTTGCCACGCCGGAATTCTGGCTGGGGATACTGCTGATTTTGCTGCTGTCCGTCCATTGGGGATTGTTTTCGGCCGGCGGCTTTCCCGGTTGGTCGACGGACTTTTGGGGATCATTGAAGGCACTAATTTTGCCGGCCTTTGCGTTGGGCATCATCCGAGCGGCGATTCTTACACGCTTGACAAGATCCTCCCTACTGGAGGTACTTCATGAAGACTATATCAGAACTGCCAGAGCAAAGGGTCTCAGGGAGCGGACGGTAATCTACGTCCACGCCCTGAAGAATGCACTCATTCCGGTACTGACCATTCTCGGCCTTCAATTGGGTCAGCTAATGGCCGGAGCGATCATCATTGAAAATGTTTATTACCTGCCGGGGCTGGGACGGCTGGTTTTCCAGGCCATCGGCCAGCGAGACCTTCCCGTGGTCAGGGATATTGTCTTGTTTATGGCCACAGCCGTCGTTTTGGTCAATTTCGTCGTCGATCTGTGCTATGCCGGCCTTGATCCCAGAGTCCGATTGGAATAACTCGGTCTGCTGAGCGAATAAAATGAAACAGTTTTTTAAAAATCTAAATTTTACTGTCGGTTTCTTACTCTCTGCAGTGATTATTCTTATGGCCGCAGCCAGCCTTGTCTGGACACCCTTTGATGCCAATAAAATGAACCCGCGGGAACGTTTACAGGGCCCATCTTTCAGCCATCTTTTAGGCACCGATCAGTATGGCCGGGATATTCTCTCACGCGTGATGGTGGGTGCTGTGAATTCCATCATCGTCGGCTTGGTCACGGTAGCCATCGGATTAAGTATCGGCGTTGTGTTGGGATTGGTTTCAGCATATTACGGCAGGCTGGTGGATGAAACAATCATGCGATTCTCCGATTTTTTATTTGGTTTTCCGGCGGTGCTCACAGCCATCTTAATTACTTCCATCCTGGGACCGTCAATGATCAATGCCATGCTGGCGATCGGTATATTTTACATTCCGGTATTTGCCCGCCTCACCCGGGCAGTTGCCATGGCGCTGTGGCAATGGGAATTTATTGTCGCGGCACGTGCAAGCGGGGCCAGTGAAAAGGCCATTGCCTGGCGGCACGTATTGCCGAACATTCTTTCGCCGCTACTCATTCAGGGTACCATTCAGTTTGCGGTGGCCATATTGGCCGAAGCTGGCCTCAGTTACCTGGGTTTGGGCACCCTGCCGCCTCATGCTTCCTGGGGCCGAATGCTCAATGAAGCGCAGACCTTTATGGCTTTGTCTCCCTGGATGGCGATCTTTCCTGGTGTGGCCATCGCCTGGGCGGTGTTGGGTTTCAATCTGCTGGGAGATGGATTGCGAGATACGTTGGATCCGAAAATGGTGAGAATCAGATAGTTTTCATCTGGCGGTGGCCCTTTTTCCGATGGGCGGCGTTCTCCGCAGGTTTTAGACCTCGACGTATTTCATGTACGCCTCGGACTAAAACCTTTGTGCGGCCTTGCCCATCGAAAAAATTGCTCATCTCCAGATTGAAAACATGAAATACCATTATAAGTTATCGGCACTCCAGGGCAATAGAAAAAATCTATATACCATATTTAAAATAAAATAATATTTTGTGAAAAAAATGATTCCCGATGAAACTATAGAAAAAGTCTTAAACGAAATCGATCCTGACGAATTGATTAAGCTGACGGCAGAATTGGTGCGTATAAATTCGGTTTGGGATCCGGCAGCCGGCACCAGTGAACAGCTGGCAGCAGAAAAGGTCGCTCAATGGGCACACACACAGGAATTTGAGATTTTACAGGAAGAAGTGGCGCCGGGAAGGCCGAATGTTGTGATTACCTGGCCTGCCGGTTCGGGGGACCGCAAACTGATGTTTGAAGGCCACACCGACGTGGTCACCCCGGGTGATGTGTCGGAGTGGAGTTATGACCCGTTCGGCGCCGAAATCGTGGGTCGACGAATGTACGGCCGCGGAGCCAATGACACCAAGGGCAATCTGGCTGCCATGCTGGTCGCCATGAAGGCCTTGAAAAAATCCGGGGTCAAACTGGCCGGAACCATTGTGGAGGGTGTCCTATGCGACGAAGAGGATCAAATGCTCGGTGTCAGGGATTTTATCGACCGGGGCCATGCCGACGCGATAACCGCCGCGGTCATTTGCGAGCCGCAGGATGGGCTTATCTGTATATCCCAGAAAGGTGCTTTGCGGGCCCGTTATACGGTGAGCGGCCGGATGAGCCATGGCGCAATGCCGCTGGCCGGTCTGAACTGTGCCCCGGCCATGGCGCGATTAATTGACGGTCTGCATAAACTGGAACTGGAAGCGGTAACAAAAATGGGACACGATCGATACCTGGGGTGGCCAAGTTTCACCCCAACAGTCATTCAAGCACCCATGGCCGGAACGCCTCAGCTAAACGTCATGCCCGGCAGGGCACAAGTGTTGGTCGATATCCGCACAATCCCCACCCAATCCCATTCACAGATTAAAAATAATCTTAAAACCTTGGCAAATGAAATTGAAAAGCAGGTTTGCTCAGATTACGAGAGATATGACCGAAAACTCGATTTGAAGCGCACCCATGATCTTAAAATCGAAGTGGAGTTTTTAACCGACAGGCCCTGCACCATGACCGACCGCGACGATCCGATTGTGCAAGCGGCGGACTGGGCCACCCGAAATATTACAGGCAAGGAGCCGATTTACGCCGGCGTGCCGGGTGCCACCGATGGAACTTACCTCTGGGCTCTGAAGCGCATTCCGATCGTTACCATGGGAGGCGGTGATCGTCAGGTGCCTCACCAGGTGAACGAATGGATCGATTTGGATCAACTCATTGAAACCGCCAAGATTTATGCGATTACAGCGTTACACTATTTATACCCGAGGACCGATACATGAATCACAGCCTGCTGGATATAGAAAACCTATCGGTTTACTTTGACACGCCGGAGGGAGTCGTTCGGGCGGTGGACGGCATTAGTTTTGATTTGGCGCCGGGCGAAACCCTGGGACTGGTGGGTGAATCCGGCTGCGGCAAGAGCGTCACGTCCCTCAGCATCCTGGGATTGATCCCCACGCCGCCGGGCAGAATTAAATCCGGCCGCATCAAATTCGAAGACCGTGACTTGATCGGTCTGGATACGGAAAATTTACGCAGAATACGGGGACGCGATATCGCCATGATTTTTCAGGAACCGATGACTTCTCTCAATCCCGTGTTGCCGATCGGCCGCCAGGTTGCCGAACCGCTCATGGTTCACAAAGATTTAACAAAATCCGAAGCTTTCCAGGAGGCTGCAACCTGGTTGGATCGTGTCAAAATCCCGGCCGCCCGAAAACGGCTCAGTGATTACCCTCACCAACTGTCCGGCGGAATGCGCCAGCGGGTAATGATCGCCATGGCTATGGTGTGCCGGCCGAAATTGCTCATCGCCGATGAGCCCACCACTGCCCTGGATGTAACCATTCAAGCCCAGATTTTATCACTGATGATCGGTCTCAAACAAGAACTGGGCATGTCACTGCTGCTGATCACTCATGATCTGGGGGTGGTCGCGCAGATGGCGTCACGAGTGGTCGTTATGTATGCCGGACAGGTGGTCGAAGAGGCTGCTGTGACGGATATATTTGATCAACCTTTTCATCCCTATACCCAGGGGCTTCTCAAATCCATGCCCCGTCTGAGAGTTCGCGGGGATAGTCGATCGCAGCGGCTCAACGAAATCCCCGGCACGGTACCCCTGCTAACCGAAGTCATCAGGGGTTGTAAGTTTGCCGACCGCTGCCCGCACGTTTTTAAGCGCTGTCGTCAGCAGCAACCGGAATTGTTTGTAATCCGCAACGGACAGCGCGCCCGTTGCTGGCTGAAGTCATATCCGGAAAGAAGAACCACGTAGTTAAAAGAGGTAGCTCCTTGGAGTTATAAATTTATTCATTGAGTGAATTAATTAAATAAATCCGAAACTCGAAGCACGAAATTCGAAACAAACCCGAAGGCCCAAAATCCTAAATTCAAAACTGAAAGATCTCACTAAAATTTTCAAATGGACAATAATTCATGGCCAAAAAGGTTTTGGTCATTTAATATTCGGATTTTAAAAATTATTTCGATTTTCGATATTCGGATTTCGAATTTATAAAGCCTCAAAAACCATAAAATTTGTTTAGATTCGAATCAATTTAGACTGTGATATTTACCAGGTAGGAGCTCTCTGGATGCCTGAAATTCCCTTGTTAAATGTTGTCGATTTGGTGAAACGCTTCCCTTTGGGTGGGGGTATACTAACCAAGCCAAGGGCTTGGATACAAGCGGTGGATCATGTATCATTCAGTGTTTCGCGCGGTGAAAGCTTCGGTCTGGTGGGTGAATCCGGATGCGGCAAAACCACCCTGGGCCGACTGATTCTCCGGCTGCTCGAACCGACAAGCGGATCCATCGAGTTGGACGGCGACAACATTTTCACCCTGAGCCGGACGGATATGCAATCGGTCCGCCGGCGAATGCAGATCATCTTCCAGGATCCATATTCCAGTCTGGATCCAAGGATGAAAGTAGAAGCCATTGTGACGGAGCCGCTCCGGGCCATCCCAGGCCAGTCTCGAGCCCGGCGTCGGGAGGTAGCCACCGATCTTTTGGAAAAAGTCGGCCTCCGGTCGGCTGACCTCGAAAAATACCCGCATGAATTCTCCGGCGGACAGCGGCAGCGCATCGGCATTGCGCGTGCCCTGTGTGTGCGCCCGGAATTAGTTGTTGCTGATGAACCGGTCAGTGCCCTGGATGTGTCTATTCAAGCTCAGGTCATCAATCTTTTTGAAGACCTAAAAGCAGAATTTAAGCTTTCCTATATTTTCATTTCCCATGACCTGAGCGTGGTCGAACACATCTGTGACCGGATCGCTGTAATGTATTTTGGTAAGATTGTCGAACTGGCTTCGACGGCAGACTTCAGTATCACACCCCGTCACCCTTACACCGAAACACTGCTGCAGGCAGTACCGATTCCAGATCCGCATCACAAATCTGAACCTTTCCCCATGGAAGGAGACGTACCCAATCCTATCGATCCGCCTGCCGGTTGCGCATTCCATCCTCGGTGTCCGTATGTCTTTGACAGATGTCGCGTCGAACGGCCTAGTTTGCTGGAAGCGTCACCGCATCATTTCACAGCCTGCTGGCTTAACCAGGGCCGGGGTATTGAAGGAGGAACCACATGAAAATAGCTGTTGTCGGAGCGGGTGCCATGGGCAGCCTTTTCGGAGCTCTGCTATCAGAAAACGGCAATGACGTCTGGCTGTATGACATCTGGAAAGAGCATGTCAACGCTGTAAACGAAAACGGGCTAATTATTGAGCGTAAAGGCAAAATCCGCACAGTTAAACTCAACGCAACTGTCGATTCGGGCAATATCGGTCCGGTCGAACTGACCATAATTTTTGTAAAATCAACCCAGACCGAATCGGCGGCTGAAACGGCATACAGACTTGCGGGCTCTGGTGGGCTGGTAATGACGCTTCAGAATGGGATGGGGAATGCGGATGCCGTTGCCAAGTTCATCGAAGCGGAGCGGATTCTGGTGGGCACCACCGCTCATGGCGCAACCATGCTCGGTCCCGGGAAAATCCGCCACGCAGGAGTCGGCCCGACGACTATCGGAATGTGGGCACCCGGCGAAAAAGGTCACACGAGGGCCCGACAATTTGCCGAATTCTTCTCACGTGCCGGCATAGAAACCAAAGCCGTGAAGGATGTTCGCAGCGTGGTGTGGCAGAAACTTTTTATCAATGTTGGCATTAACGCCATAACCGCCCTGACCGGAATAAAAAACGGCCAGATTCTCGACCTGGCAACTACCCGTGAACTAAGCCGGGCAGCAGTAGAGGAAGCCATAGATGTGGCCCGGGCTGAAAGCATCAAAGTCGAGAAAGAAACAGTGGCGCAGGTCTTCAAGGTTGCCGAAGCTACCGCCCTAAACCGTTCGTCCATGGGACAGGACGTTGATCATCAGCGGCAAACAGAAATCAGCGCTATCAATGGATTTATCGTTCGCGAAGCCAACCGCCTTGGGTTGAAAGCACCGGTTAATCAGACACTGACAGCGCTGATCGAAACGCTACAATACCATTACAAATGAGCCCCGGACGCCTTTAAGGAAACTGGAGCTGGAATTATAGAGGAGTACTGGAGTATTGGAGCAATGGAGTAATGTTAGGGTATTTCCAACACGCCAGACAACTTATAATTGTAAGGAGATTGAAACTATGAGCGAAAAAAAAGTAACTATTCTGGATGTGCAGCAGTCCAAAGAAGAAAAACGCAAACTCGTCATGATAACCGCTTATGATTACCCCTTCGGCTTGTTGGCCGACGAAGCCGGAGTTGACATTGTCCTGGTGGGAGACTCCGTGGGCATGGTGGTCATGGGGCTGGAGGGTACGGTGGCGGTCACCATGGAGCACATGATACACCATATCAAGGCCGTGGTGCGCGGGTGCAAAGGACCATTGATCATAGGTGACATGCCGTTCATGAGTTACAACACCTCTGTCCGGGAAGCGATTCACAATGCCGGGCGCCTGATGAAAGAGGGCGGGTGTGAAGCCGTGAAGCTCGAAGGCGGTGTTGACTTTGCGCCTACTATCCAAGCCATCGTCAAAGCCGGTATCCCGGTTCAAGGGCACATCGGGCTAACACCGCAGACGGCCAGCGCTCTGGGTGGTTTCAAGATGCAAGGCCGAGATGCTTCAGCTGCCAAACAAATCATTGACGATGCCATCGCTTTACAAGATGCCGGTGTATTTTCAATCATCCTGGAGGCCGTACCTGCACCGTTGGGAAAGCTGGTAACTGAGGCGGTTAAAGTGCCGGTTATCGGCATCGGTGCCGGCCCGGATGTTGACGGCCAGGTCCTGGTAACTCACGATATGATCGGTTTGTTTGAAAAGTTTGTGCCAAAATTCGTCAAACAGTATACCCAGATCAGACCCATCATCCTTGAGGCTCTGGCAGCGTACAAAAAAGAGGTCAGGGAGATGGCTTTCCCGGGTCCGGAACATTCCTTTACTATGCCCGAAGAGGCTCTGCAGCAACTCAAGAAAATGGTGGATTTCAGTTGACAACTGAATGTGTTCCAAAGTATTGAAATGCCAATCGAGTGATGAACAGGAGTTGAATCTCACATTCAAACTTCGCTCTCACTAACGATTCACTGCGATTATTCTTCACCTGTTGAAGCGTTTTTCAACTTCTGATTTTATGTTTCCTCTAAAATAGCAGCTGTTTTCCTTGAACTTTAATCTATAAATATATTGAAGATTCGGAGAGTTTTTTAGATTAGGTCGCTACATGGACCGCGATAGCGAGCTTAAACCCCGCAGCATGCTGCGGGATTAGCGAGCGATTCAGAAAATAGACAGAATTCCTCTCGGTCCCGCTATCGTCAAAGACTGGGTGGAAAAACTCCCCCACCACTCAAATATATTAGGACTAAATCGAGAACCCAATTATCTACTAAAATAACTAATGGAAATTTAAATTATGTCACATCCCTATTTAGAATGGCTCGGCGAGGACAATCAGATCAGACGCTTGGAAATTATTGACAAGGTTTATATCGGACGAACCTGCAAAGGGGTGGATGCCAATAAACGGGTTCTGTTGTACGATCCTTCGATATCCAGAAATCATGCCGAGATCACGCGGACTGCTGCGCACCTCCAGGTCACTGATACCAGCAAAAACGGCACCTGGGTAAACGGTATCCGGATAGCCGCAGGTTCACCCAAAGACCTTGCAGACGGCGATATCATTCTCATCGGCAAAGCCTCATTCAGGGTATTTTATCCAAAAATTACTGCCGATGGAACCTATAATGGTACCGCGACGGATTCGACAATTGTTGATTCTGCAGAGGTGGATGTGACCAGTTTGGTAGCTGATATAAAGGGATTTACTGCCTTTTCGCAAAATCATACTTCCTCAGAGGTCTATAACATCGTCAAGGTAATATTTGACGAATTCAACGCCATCGTTGATCAATTTAAAGGTACCATCAAAGATTACGCGGGTGATGCCGTCTTTGCTTTCTGGGACCATCGGATTGAAATCCCTACCTCCCAAGCCGTTCAGGCTTGCCAGGCCGCGATCCAGCAAAAACTGGCTTTTGATAGGCTTCTGGTTGAAATCACCGAGCAATATCGTGACGTTCAAAACCTTCAGATGGGCTGGGGTATTACTACCGGAACGGTAACAATATCTCACTACGGCTCACGAGTGGCTGATCTGGCATTAGTTGGAGACTGCATTAATCTGGCGTTCCGTATGTCTGATATTGCGAATAAGGAGGTGCCTGAGAAAATCGTTATTTGTGCTCAAACGGCTGAGCTTGTCCGCAGGGAACTTACCGTAAAAAATCTGGGGATGTTTTCTATCAGAGGAAGGATTGGCGAGGAACAGGTTTTTGCATTAAATTAGATATCCCATTGGAAAAGTAAACTCTATTAATCCCGTCCTAAAAGGCGGGATTAAGGGAGTGCATCCGTTAATGCAGGGTCAAAAAGTCACGGGCCTGCTTCAGATATATTGCCGCCTGGCATTTTTCAAAGTATTCAACGGCCTCAACGAAGCATTGCTTGGCTTCCTCAGGTTTGCGCATTGCCTGATTCAAAATCCCCCAGTTGAGATAGGCTTGCCCCAATATACCTTTAGCCTCTATTTCTTTGGCACCTTCAATACACGTACTGAAGTATTTCGAAGCTCTGCGGGCAGCAAAAAGCTTATTTTTAAGAAAAAAATTTAAATTCTTTAAAATCCGAGATGTCATCAATGGTTTTTTACCTTGCACTACCTGGGCAAAAACCACAGCCAGGATATATCCACATGCGGTGTAACGCAATTTGCACCCATTTTGTTGCCAAAGTTCTAATCTCTCCTCCAAAATTTTCATTCCGTTGCTTAAATAACCGTTGGCAATTAAAATAACCCCTTTAAAAAAATGGGCAGGTGTGCCGGTGAACTCAGCCCCACGCTCACGGCTAAATTCAAGGATCTCCTCAATTAGCTGCTCCGCATCTTGCAACCGGCCATGAGAGATAAAACCGTAGCATAATGCCAGCTTCGGAAAAACAGAATACCACGGGTCTGTTGAAATCTCGACAGCCTCTTGGAAACATGCTGTTGCCTTCGATATTTCTCCGGCAACGAGATGGCTCCATCCCATGCAGCAAAAACCCATGACCCTGCTGCGATTATCACCGTGTACCCGGCCAAAGTTCAACAGCGTGTGTCCGATTCTTAAAGTTTTATCCCTCTCTCCTCTGTGCCATAAGGCATACCCCATGCCGGCCAATGAATTGAAATAAACATAGTGATCCGCCCCGCCCGACGTATAAATTTTTTGGGCCCTGCCGGCGTAATGAATGGCTTGGTCGATTGATCCCAGCTCCGTGCATATCCACGTAAGCCACGAGCAGGCATACCCCATAATTTGATTGTCATTCGCCGCTTCACCGAGCTTCAAGGCGGATAATAAATACTGATGGGCATCCTTGAACTTCTCCCGATGCCATAGGGCACATCCGAGCCATGCATAGTACATTCCAAGCGTTTGTTTATCGGCTAAAGATTCAGCGAGCGCCTTATGTTCATTTAGTATTTCAACCAAAGCCTTATAACGCCCCCGGTAGTAATAAACAAATGACCATTTGTTGAGAAGATCAATAAGCAGCTTGTCTTCATCTTTGGATTTGTCGGGTTTTTTAATCAGAATTTCGTAAGCATCTCTGTAATTCTGATGGGCTTCTTCCAAGGCATACCTTCTTAAGCCTTTCTCTCCTGATTTTACAAGATAGGCGACCGCCTTATGGAGGGATTGTCCCCGTTTAAAGTGAAAAGCGAGCGCCTCATAAAATTCGGGGAGTCTATCATGAAACAGCTGTTCAATCACAAGACCGATTCGCTCGTGAATCGCTTTACGTTCTCTAATAAGCATACTGTTGTAAGCTACCTCCTGCGTCAGGGCGTGCTTGAAAAGATACTCCAGATCAGGTTCAACGGCCTTGGTTTTTATTAAATCCAGGCGTTCAAGACCGTTAAGGGAAAGTTTGATATTTTCTTTGAACGCTGTAATTCTGTCGAGGATCTCGTAATAAAATACCCTGCCGATGACGGCAGCTTCCTGAAGGATCCTTTTCGTCTTTTTTTCCAGACGGTCAATCCGGCCGGATATCACCCCCTGGATGGTGGGCGGAATATTCGATTTGGTAATTGACCCTTGCAGCACCCAGCGATCCCTGACACGAACCAATGTATTCGATTCGATCAAAGAATTAATTACTTCTTCAAGGTAAAATGGATTGCCTTCAACTTTTTCCCGGATAAAACTTTCCAACTTCGCGGGAATTTTTCCGGTTTTCAGCAAAGATCTGACCATATCCTGCGTTTCATTGATCGAGAGGTCTTGAAGTCGAACTTCCTGATATGCGTCTGCTAAAGCGCCGATTTGTTTATCTGACAGCAGTGTTAATCTTGGCCTGTAAATACACAAAAAAATGAGAGGATATGCATAGTCTGAGAACAGGAAGTGAATGAGTTCTAATGAGGAAGGATCCGCCCAGTGAAGGTCTTCAAGGCAAATGACCGCTGGTCCTCCGGCAGCCAATGCGGAGATTATTTCCTTCACGGCTGTATAAAGGCGTTCTTTCCAGTTTTCAGGGTTGTCTTCATCCGTATCGAAGTAGATAAGTGAAAAAAGTTCTTCCAAGTAAGGGACGACATCCAAATTTGTTCCGACCAGCTCTTTGATGCCGGCTTCGACTTTGTCTTTAACCGAAGCGGGAGAATCTCCTTCCTGGATTTGGAAGGTTCGGGTCAAAAGATCGATAAAAAGAGAATAGGGGGTATTTTGGTTGTATGCAGATGCGTGACCTTCCACCCATTGGATTTCTTTGAGATTCAGGCCGGCTTTGAATTCTTCAACCAGTCTGCTTTTTCCCGTGCCTGCATTCCCACAAACAGCTAAGATGGTCCCCTTGCCGTCTCTTAACCTGTTAAAAGTATTTTCCAGTTGTTCTAGTTCGGCCTTTCTACCGATCAGCTCCGCTCTTAGACCATGGGCAAGCCTTGTTTCGCATGAAGCCTTTATGGGGGACAGAACCTTAAAGATCCATACCGGTTCGGCCTTGCCTTTGACGCTGGCAGGTTCCAAAGGTTCGAAATTGAAAAAACCTTTGGTCTGGGCATAGGTATTTGGCCCTACAAGTATCTCACCGGGTTTGGCCAGACTCTCGAGGCGTGACGCCACATTTATGGTATCGCCCGTGATACCGTGAGTTCCCCTCTCAAGGTCCAGCTCACCGGTAACCACCAGACCGGTATTAATCCCGGAGTGCATTGCCAGAGGCTGCTTAATCCTTTCTTCAAACTGAGAATTTAAAGTTTCGACCCGGTCATGAATCTCTAAAGCCGCCCTAATAGCTCTGGCCGGATCATCCTCATGGGCTTCCGGTACTCCGAAAAGGACCAAAGCCGCATCGCCGATGAGCTTTTCGATAAAACCCTCGAATCTGGTTACCGCTTGAACGATCTCTCCGAATATCCGGCTCATGATTTCATTGACCTCTTCCGGGTCAAGCTTTTCCGTTATCGCCGTATAACCAGTGAGATCTGAAAAAAGAACGGTTACATATTTTCGCTCGCTTTTGGTCTTCAGCTCTGTGTTTCTCTGTTGCCACGCCATGCCCAATTTCTGACCACAATTGCCGCAGAATTTATCCTCTTTCGATACAAACGAACTGCACAACGGACAAAGGGGTACAAGTTTGTCACCACATTGACGGCAAAATTTATTGGATTCAGGATTTTCAGTTTGGCAGTGTGGGCATTTCATTGGTGATGCTGCTTAAGAGACGCGCTGCGCTCGGCAGTCGTCTTTTACCTCCGCTTCGGTGGAAATCACTGTCGCTCACAAAAACTTTCTAACCGCTTCAGCTGC
>CP070652.1:3209981-3212817 GCA_020354645.1 Deltaproteobacteria bacterium | reverse complement strand
TGGTCGCTTGAAGAAAGTCACCTCAACTCAGCAACAGCAGAGCAGACTTTACCGGTAGATCGAGAAAAATTTATGGAAGAGGATATCTACTTTGAAAAACAAAGTTCTTCCCTTCTTCCGGAAGCTCAAGAAATTTTAACGCGCAAAGCACAATGGCTTAAACAAAATCCTCAAGTTTCGGCAATCATTCAAGGCCATAGTGATGAACCGGGTTCCGCCGAATTTAACTTCGCCCTTGGCGACCGGCGTGCTGGAAATGCAAAAAGTTTTTTAATCCAGCAGGGCATTGATCCATCGCGGTTAACCGCCGTGAGCTATGGCAGAGAAAAGCCGATAGATCCCGGAAATAATGAAGAAGCCAGGGCCAAAAATCGGCGGGTACACTTTCTTATCGAATATTGATTCCACCCTTGCTTCATTACGCACATCCTTTCTTCCGATGGATAAAGCTGGACATTTCGCTTGTAAATTGACACCGAACGCCGGTCACATCACTAAACTCAGTATTTCCTAAACTATTCTCGCTTTATTTAAGTTGACATACCGTTTTCTTTACTCTATAGGCCCTAAAATGTGTTCACCATTACGCAACCGCTATCCAGTCGTATGCTCAATATTGAGACTTCTCATGGCCCCTGTTATTTTCTGGGATTTTATCCCAACGTTTTGCCTTAAATAATGGTCTGAATTTATTTAAAAAAACAGCGAATTTGATAGATTAGATTCTGACATTAACTTCACGTAATTAACAATAATTCAATATGTATTTTTTAAAAATAAAGGCGCATACTTTCAATGAGCTAACAACCTGGAATATGAGATGAAATATTTATTTTCACCCTATCGAATTAAAAATCTAGAGTTAAAAAACCGGATTGTAGCGGCGCCTCTCGCATCTTTCGTAATAGCAGATGATGGCTCCGTTACGGATCAGACAGTGGAACATTACAAGATGAGGGCCGGGGGCGGAGCCGCCATGGTGATAATGGAAGCCTGCGCGATTTCGCCCGAAGGCATTGTATCCGCGCATCAGGCCCGTATAGATAAAGACCACTACATTGAAGGACTTTACAAGATAGCAGAAGTTATCAGATCCGAAGGTGCAATCCCTGCCTTGCAATTGCATCATGCCGGTCGGCAGACACCGGAAAAAGTAATCAATCAAAAACCACTCGCTCCTTCGTCGCTACCATGTCCTGCTATTCGCGGGGAGGTGGAACCTCTGACCGTCAACGGCATACAGGAATTGATCCAAAAATTTGGTGATGCTGCCGATCGGACGCACCAAGCTGGTTTCGAACTGATAGAGATCCATGGCGCTCATGGTTACCTGGTGAATCAATTTCTATCCCGGTATTCCAACATACGGGAAGACCGTTATGGCGGTAACATCGCTGGAAGAGCCCAGTTTGCAACTGAAATCATTCAGGAGCTCAGAAAGCGGCTCGGCGAAGATTTCCCCATTTCTTTTAAGATCAGTGCCCAGGAATTCGTTCCTGATGGGCTTACCGTACCGGAAAGCATCGAAATTTTGAAAATCTTGTTAGTTGCAGGCGTTGACCTGGTGCAGGTCTCAGCAGGAAATGATGCCACGCCCGAATGGGTCTGCCAACCCATGTTCATGAAAAAGGCTTGCCTGGCCGATTCAGCGAATCAGGTTAAAAAGGCACTGAATGTTCCTGTCATGGCGGTTGGAAGGATTAACGATCCTATCACCGCAAATGGAATCATAGAGACAGGAAAAGCAGATTTGGTTTGCATTGGCAGGGGACTGATGGCAGACCCTGAAATGCCTAAGAAAGCCCAGGAAGGAAGATTGGCTGAAATAAGAACCTGCATCGCCTGCAATACCTGTATGGAGTCTATCTGGAAAAAAGGACGGGTGGAATGCCTGGTTAATCCTTCACTGGGTCGGGAAAAGGAGATGGAAATCAAACCTACCGATAACCCTAAGAAGGTCATGGTTGTCGGTGGTGGCCCAGGAGGTCTGAATGCGGCGTGGGTGGCGGCAAAGCGAGGACATGAGGTGAGCCTTTATGAAAAGCAACCCATGCTCGGTGGACAACTCGTTCCGGGAAGCCTAACGGATTATAAGAGAGAATTGCGCACCCTTATTAATTTCCAGAAAACCCAAATCGAAATATACGGTGTTAAATTGCACCTTAACCACGAAGTTACGGCAGATACAATTCAAGAGGTGAATCCGGATGTGGTGATAATGGCAACCGGTTCTCAACCCATCCTGCCCGATGTTGAAGGCATTGAAAGGGAAATTGTTTTGCCATTCGACATTGTCCTAAACGGTAAGCAGCCCATCTCCAAAAAAACCGTTGTCATCGGTGGAGGTCCGACAGGTTGTGAGGTTGCCTATCATATATCCCAGAACGGATCCCAAGTGACGCTGGTGGAAATGTTGCCCAAAATAGCAATCGGCCTCGAGGCGATGACTAAAAAAATCCTTTTGAAAAAGCTCAAGGAAAACAACGTAACAATTTTGACGGAACACAGACTGGTAAGGGTGGTCGAAAACGGTGTGGCATTGTTGGACAAGGATGAAAAGGAAATTGTAATCGAGGCAGATAAAGTTGTAATCGCTAGCGGCATCCGAGCGGACACCAAACTTTACAATCAAGTGAAAGAACTTGGCTATGAAACCCACCTCATCGGCGACTGCCTAGAACCGAGAACCGCAAAATCAGCAATTTATGAAGCTGCGATGGTCGGTCGATCGATTTAGTTCAAATCTGAACAAAGATTCATAATCTTAAAAAATCAAATACTATAGTGTTTACCAAAATAATGTCCCGTTAATCGAAGCATTGAATTCGGTGCGGTC
>CP070652.1:3206102-3209881 GCA_020354645.1 Deltaproteobacteria bacterium | reverse complement strand
TCCTCGGCAAACAATCGGATGCAGAGCCCGTTTTCCAGCCGCCCGCAGCGACCGGTGCGCTGATCGGCACTACTCCTGGATATCGGTGTGACCGGAAGCGCCTTTGTCCGTGAACGAGGATTGTATTGTGCAAGACGGGCCAGCCCGGTATCGATGACATAACGAATGCCGGGTATGGTGAGGGAGGTTTCAGCAACATTGGTGGCGACAATGATTTTGCGGCCCGTCGGCCGGGAAAAAACTTTGGATTGGTCAGCGGCCGAAAGCCTTGCAAACAACGGAAGAATTGTCGTTTGCAAATAACCTCTGCCTTCAAGAATTTCACAGGTTTCGCGGATGTCCTGCTCAGTGGGCATAAATATCAGAGTATCCCCCTGGGATTCAGTTGGGTATAGCGAATCAACCGCCAGAACCGCCAATTCAATATGCGTTTGTTCGCCGTTTTGATCGGAGATCAGCTTCTTAAATTCGGGTTCGTCCTGTAAATATCGAACTTCAATCGGATACATGCGGCCGGACACTTCGATTATGGGGGCATCATCGAATGCCTGAGAGAATTTCTGGGTGTCAATGGTAGCGGAGGTGATGATAACCTTGAGATCTTTTCTCTTTTTTAACAGCGTTTTTAATATCCCCAGAACAAAATCGACATTCAAGTTTCTCTCATGGGCTTCATCGACGATAATTGTATCATACGCATTCAGATAGGGGTCTTTTTGAGCTTCCATAAGCAGGATACCGTCGGTCATGATTTTGATATATGAATCCCGGCGGGTGCGGTCTTTGAATCTGATTTTGTAACCCACAGCCTTCCCGACATCCTGCCCGAGTTCTTCGGCAATGCGGCGGGCAACCATTGTGGCCGCAATTCTTCTGGGCTGCGTGCAGCCGATCTTACCGTCGATTCCCCTGCCGGCAGCCAGGCAAAACTTGGGTATCTGGGTCGTCTTACCGGATCCCGTTTGACCGGAAATGATGACCACCTGCTCCTTGGTGATAGTCTCGATGATTTCATCTTGCTTGGCCGTTATCGGTAAGCTTTCAAGGAAGCTGAATTTTGGCAGGTTTTTTATGCGCCGAATTCTTTTCTGAACCGAACGTTCAAGCATCTCTTCCAAACCTGAAATTCTATTTTCCAACTGGTCGCCCGTCAATGGCCTGATCCTGCGCCGTTTCAGACGATTAATGTCACTACGCACCCGACGCCGATCGGCCGCTAACGCTTTGGGTAAGATCAATTCAATTTTTTTAAAAATATCTTTGGTCATTCGCGTACGTTAATTATTTGCCGTGTTTACAGGGGTAATGATATTTCCCTGTTTAGCGTTGGCCTGTCTGATATTGTGTCCCGCAAGGCAAGCGCCCCCAAAATGATCGCAGGCACGCGCAAGTGGCTTTCAAACCGCCGCAGGATTTTTAGAATATCTTCCTGAGACACAACTCGCGGAGAGGATCATATAATATTAAATATAATACCTAAAAAATATTATCAACGAATCTGTATGGTAGCGCGCATCAGCGTCCACCCAAACGGCCCGCTTGCCTCCTGAGGAATTGTCTCTTGCCAAAGTCAGGGTAATTCTCTATAGTTCTTAAAACGAAGATCTCCGCCGAGTCACGGCGTGGTATCTGGAGGATCTGAAAATGCAGAATAAAGAAGCACAGAAACTTATCGATTTACTCGATGCTATAGAGGACGGTGTTGTCGTCATCAATTCGGACTACACTATTGAACACATGAACATTGCCGTAGTTAATATTTTGGGTGAAGGCAAAGGACAAAAATGTTACCAGGTCATCAACCGTCTTGATGAAGTATGTCCCGATTGCAAACTGACCGAGGTCATTGAGCAGGGTAAAACCGTTAACAGAGATTATTACATTCGAAGATTGGATAAAACTTTTGCACTGAAGGAAATACCCTTTCAAAATCCGGACGCAACCGTATCGAAACTGACCATTTACCGCGACATTACCCCGGTAAAAAAGCGAGAGAAAGCGCTCAGAGCATCTGAACAAGACTATAAAAGCTTATTTGAGCATGTGGCTTGTGGTGTGTTTATCAGCAGTAAAGAAGGAAAATTTCTTGACGCCAACCACGCCCTTCTGGATATGCTGGGATACCCAAACAAAGAGGAATTTTTCAAGATAAATCTGGCCAAAGATCTTTGGTTGAAACCTGAAGATCGCCAAAAGTTTCAGCAACTGATTGAACAAAACGGACGGGTGATTGACTACGAGGCTTATTTTAAACGCAAGGAAGGCACCCCCATCCCCTTTTTGCTCACCAGCCACGTGCGTTATGACGAGCATGGCAACATTTTGGGGTATGAAGGTCTCAATGTTGATCAATCCCAAAGGAAAAAAATGGAAAAGGAGTTGGAGGAAACCCGTATGCAGCTCCTTCAGGCAGAAAAAATGGCCTCTCTCGGCAAACTCGCTGCCGGTGTCGCTCACCAGTTGAACAATCCTCTGGGTGGTATCATTCTGTTGACCAAACTCGTCATGGAAGAGTACAGCCTGGAAGAAAAGGCCAAAGCAGACTTAAAACGCGTCTTAAAAGATGCCGAAAGATGTCGCGACACGGTTAAAGAACTTTTGGAATTCTCGCGACAGACCCACTATTTAATGAAACCTTGCGACATTAACCAGGCAATATCCCGCACCCTGTTTTTGCTCGAAAACCAAAGCCTCTTTCAAAACATCGATATAAAAAAAGACCTGGCGCCATCGCTGCCCCCTGTCCGTGCCGATGTGCAACAATTGAATCATTTGTTTATGAATATCATTCTTAATTCGGCTGAGGCGATGGATGGCAACGGAAATTTGACAGTTCGGACCCACGCTTTGCCGAACAGCAAACACATTAGCATCGAAATCTCGGACACCGGTCCGGGTATACCCCCAGATACCCTACCCCAAATCTTTGAACCCTTTTTTACCACCAAAGAAGAAGGGAAAGGGACTGGGTTAGGACTCAGCTTGGCTTACGGCATCGTTGAAAATCATGAGGGTAGCATACGGGCAACAAGCCAAACCGGACAGGGAACAAAATTCACCATTGAGTTACCTATTGAAACGACGCGTCGGAAAGGAGATAAAAGTGGCGAAGGAATCTGAAGCCATCGGCGTGCTGGTTGTAGATGATGAACAAGATATCCGGGACGGATCTGAAAGGATCCTCAGCCGTCTCGATTTCCAGGTATCGAAAGCCGCTGGGGGAGAAGCGGCGCTGGAAATTCTGGAAAAAGAGAGCCCATCCATTGTTCTCCTCGATTTGAAAATGCCCGGAATGGACGGACTGGAGGTGCTCTCTCGCATACGGGCAATGGATGAAACCATTCTGGTCATTGTGATCACCGGATATGCTACCGTTGAAGTCGCAACCGAAGCGATGAAACAGGGAGCTTATGATTTTATTTCAAAACCCTTCGAACCGGACCAGTTGCGGATTATTATGAATCGTGCCTCGGAAAAAATTCGACTTGCCCGGGAGGCCCGACGATTGGAGGAAGACAAAAAACGTACCCTATCGGATCTGGATACTGAAAAGAGCCGCATCCGCACCATCATCGAGTCCCTGCCAAACGGGGTTCTGGTGACCAACGCCAAAGGGCAGGTCGTATTGATGAATCCGGCTCTTAAACAGTTGTTTGAACTTGATGCCGGCCTGAATGCCGGCAACCCGATAGAAGACTATGTGCCGGATCAGGACCTTTGCAAACTTGTAATGGAAATTTCTCAGGGTAAACATGTGGATTTCGAGGATATTTCTGATT
>CP070652.1:3203423-3206002 GCA_020354645.1 Deltaproteobacteria bacterium | reverse complement strand
ATCTGCTTATCGCTGATGTCGGCGACAATGCCGAAAACCGGGCGGACTATTTAATTTATTTAATCAGGGAGCCGGTGATTGCAGCGGGATCTCTTTCCCCCAACCAAACGGCTGTTTTAGAGGAGCGCATTCGATTTATTTATGAAGACGGATCTCATGACTGTGAATCTGTCGCCGTGGACCTTTCGAGTGGTCAGATTTTGCTGTTAAGTAAACGTGACATGCCGCCGGCGCTTTATGCCTTGCCCCTGGTTATGCAAACCGGGGACACGGTTCAGGTTGCAAGGCGGCTTACTTCGATTTCCGTAATCCCGCAGCCCACGTTTAAAGATATCATGGAGGATCCCAAATTCGGACCCTACCGATCACAACCTACCGCAATGGATGTGTCACCGGATGGTTTGAAGGCTGTGGTATTAACCTATAAAAATGCCTATTTATTCCAACGCACAGCAGGTGAAAACTGGGGCGATGCATTTAAAAAACCCCCGCAAATGATTCAGCTGCCCAAACTCCGGCAGGCAGAAGCTTTATGTTTTGCCGCAGATACAAGAACCTTGTTTATAACATCGGAGAAACATCCGGCGCCGCTGCTCCGTTTAGATCTAACAAAATGTCCTGCGAGTTAAAGTAAATCACGAGAATATATTCCGATTGCCATAAGCCCGGGCGAGGGTTGTTTTTAAAGCAGGAGGTGGTTCGAATGAGCCAAGAGCCAACCTATGAAGATCTGATACAGCAGATTAAAGATTTGGAAAAAGCCATTGATGAGCGCAAACAGGCCGGGGAGGCAATGCGTGAAAGTGAAAAAAGATATCGCGCAGTGGTAGAAGACATGCCTGCAATGATCTGTCGTTTCCTGCCGAATGGAACTCTAACATTCGTCAATAGTTTTTTTTGCAGTTTTTTTATGAAATATAAGGAGGAACTGATCGGCCAGAACTTCTTTGATTTTATTCCTGAAGCTGAGAGACAAAAAATCGAAAATATTTTTCGATCCCTCGATAAAAAATCGCCCACTGCAGTGCACGAATACCGAGCTGTTGAACAGGACCGAACCAGCACCTGGCAGGAATGGACATATCGAGCCCTTTTTGCTGAACATGACCAGGTGGTGGAATATCAAGCTATCGGACGAGATATTACCGAACAAAAAACAGCTCGGGACGAAAGAACCAGGCTTGAAAGGCAACTTTATCAGGCCCAAAAAATTGAGGCCATCGGCACGCTGGCCGGTGGTATTGCTCACGATTTTAACAATATACTTTCGGCCGTCATCGGTCATTCAGAACTGGCGTTGTTATATTTGCCGAAAAAGTCTCAAGCCAAGCAAAATCTTAAAAAGATACTGAATTCTGCCTACCGTGCAAGAAAACTTGTTAACCTGATCCAAACAATCAGCCTCGAAAGTGAGGTCGAGCCAAAACCGGTCCAGATCCATTTAATTGTAAAAGAAGCACTCAGGCTGCTACGAGCGTCTTTGCCAACAACTATTGATATTCACCAAGACCTCGCTACCGAATCTGACACAGTACTGTGCGATCCCGGGCATATCCATCAGGTAGTGATGAATCTTTGCACGAATGCCCACCATGCGATGAAAGAAAACGGCGGCACCCTTTCCATAAGTTTAGCCCCCGAAGAAATAGATTTTCAGAAAGCCGAGAAGCAACCGGATCTGCATCCCGGCGCGTATGTTAAGCTGACAGTGAGCGATACAGGTCATGGGGTAGACCGATCGCTGCTTGAACGGATATTTGACCCTTATTTTACCACCAAAGATATCAATATGGGCACCGGCTTGGGATTGGCCGTTGTTCATGGCATTGTGAAAAGCTACGGTGGAAAGATCCAGGTATCCAGTGCACCGGGTAAAGGAACCACCTTCGCAATATTTTTTCCCAGAATAATTGACGATTCCGAAGAAGAATCAGAGGAAATCATGGATTTCCCCGAAGGACACGAGCGTATCCTGTTTGTCGATGATGAACAGATGCTGGTGGATCTCGGCCGCGAAATGCTGGGAAAGTTAGGTTATCAGGTTGAAAGCACAACCAACCCGCTGCGCGCGCTTGAAATTTTTCGCAGGCAACCGAATAGATTCGATCTGGTCATCACCGATATGACCATGCCCCATATGACCGGTGACGTTCTGGCAGTAAAAATCATGCAAATTCGACCGGAGATACCGATTATCCTTTGCACCGGCTATAATGAAAGCATTACCAAAAAAAATGAAAAAGAACTGGGCATCAAAGCGTTCGAGATGAAGCCTTTGGTGATGAGAAAGTTGGCCGGGACAATACGCGACGTGTTGGATTGAATGAAGCCCAGAAGAAGGGACCCGGTTGTTTGAGCAGGCAACAGAGATCAAAAACAGCACAACCGGCGTTAAGATTTAAAACGAGGGTATTGGTGTTTCTCCTACAGCAAGCTCTTGCTTGGTCTCGGATGGACTCTGTTTTGGAGAGCCGGCCGGGAGAGTCTTCCCTTGACATCATGCGCCGATTGTTCTGGTGAGATAATCCGGATCCGACGGGCCCGCCTCATAGGCAATGATCTTGCTTACGGCGGTGACT
>CP070652.1:3199085-3203323 GCA_020354645.1 Deltaproteobacteria bacterium | reverse complement strand
ATTACGCACCGAGACGGTTAATGGCTCGTAGATCCACGGCCGTGGCGGATCCAGCATTTCTTCAGTCACGGTGTCGGTAATTTGAATCGTCACATCTTTGTCAGGATCTTCGCCGGCGGCGAAGGAGACGATGACAAGAAAAGCTCCGAGACGCGGTCCGGTCATCTGAAAGAAGGTATCTTTTTTATCCATTGTGAAGGGGAACACATACACAGCCTGGACGATACGCAACAAGAAGGGCGAGTTGGTCGGTTTCGAGATCGGCGTGGCCAAAGTGCTGTCCCCACTAGTAACTGAGATCGTGGCGTCACTAGTGAACAAAGGCGCTCCATCCGCTCCAGAGCCGAGCACATAAAGCATGATGGCGGCCTTGTTATCGGCCAACATCTCCCAAGCCGTCGTGTAGCCGAGTTCGTTCGCGGCCATTTCTAGCGGCCAGGTGTGCTCCAGACCTTCAGCGCGCGGTGAGTCGATGCGACCAATCTCGATCACTCCACCGCCGGCGGGAACACTATAGGGCTGGGTGATAACCCGCGGAAACCTGTCGCCGTCTACGATTAGTCGGAAAGATGGCTCCTTGGTGGTGAATGTCAGCTCGAAACCAGGGCCCGGGCTCGCGATCGCGAACTTGTCCGGCTGGCCGTCAACTGAAATTATCGAGCCCCGCCTTGCGGAGGTCTTTTCTCCCTCGGTTTTGCTCAGAGCGGCCCAGTACGCGAACCCCCATGAATCCGTATCCCAAGATTCGCCCTTTACAGTAACCGTGACCCCTTGATCACCCACGGTGGCTGTTTGAGCCATACCGATGTTTGCAAATCCAAAAGCAAGCATTGAACCGATTGCCAATGTCGCGATCATGGTCATGATTCTTTTAACAACAGAAAGTTGCCTTTGATGTTTCATATTCACAGCCCCCTCCTACTGATTCTTAGTTCCAATCGCTCTTAGTGTTATTTCCTGGAATAGAAAAAATTTCCACCTAAACACCTTTACCTAGTCGATCTTCGGATGAACTTTGACGGTCGACGTTGCGAAGCCATTACGCACCGAGACGGTTAATGGCTCGTAGATCCACGGCCGTGGCGGATCCAGCATTTCTTCAGTCACGGTGTCGGTAATTTGAATCGTCACATCTTTGTCAGGATCTTCGCCGGCGGCAAATGCGATGACGATAAGAAAGGATCCGGCGCTCGGTCCGGTCATCAGAAAGAAGGTATCTTTTTTATTCATATCAAAGGGGAACACATACGCAGCCTGAACGATACGCAACAAGAAGGGCGAGTTGGTCGGATTCGAGGTCGGCGCAGCCGGGGTGCTGTCCCCGCCAGTGACTGAGACCGTGGAGTCATTAGCGCGTTCCGGCGCTCCCTCCTCTCCAGAGCCGCTTACAAACAGGCGGATGGCGGCCTTGTTATCGGCCAACATCTCCCAGGTCGTGGTGTAGCCCAGCTCGTTTGCGGCCATTTCTAGCGGCCAGGTGTGCTCAGGACCCTCGGCGCGCGGTGCGTCAATGCGACCGATGTCAATTACCCCACCGCCGTCGGGAATTTTATAGGGCTGGGTAATCACCCGCGGAAACCGGTCGCCATCTACGATCAGGCGGAAAGATGGCTCCCTGGTGGTGAATGTCAGCTCGAAACCGGGGCCCGGCCCCGCGATCGCATAGATTTCAGGTCGGCCATCCAACGAGATTCTCGAGCCCCGCCGTGCCGAAATTTTTTCTCCCTCGGTTTTGCTCAGAGCGCCAAAGTATGCGAATCCCCTTGAGTCCGCATCCCAAGATTCCCCTTTTACGGTAACCGTAACTCCTTGATCGTCCCCGGCCCCTGTCTGGGCAATGGCGGAGTCCGCGACCCCAAAAGCGAACATAAACGCAATTGTCACGGTCGTTATTTTTTTCATCATATTTTCAATGCTTACCATAATTTTATCCTCCCCGACATTTAGTGTCCTCCCCAATTTTGATGTACTATTCCATTTCAGTCATCCGGGTGCTAAATGAAGGCAAGAACACATCTGGATCCGTCTGAAAAAGGACCAAAAGTTGATCAAATGAAAACAAATATTTTACTGTGCCCCCGCAAAATTAAATGCCACAAAGTGGTATGATAGTCAACCAAATTTTAAAGCTGCCTTTTATTTCAAGTTAAAAGCTGAAATCATCACTTTTGATTATTGGGTATAGGGGACAAAAAAAGAAATAGGGGGGTGTGGTGCCGAGGGTGCTTGGTATCTTATTTGCTTAAATCTAAACCGGAGTCTCCTTTTTAAACCACTCCCTGGTCCAGCATGGCTTCGACAACCTTGACAAACCCGGTGATGTTGGCGCCGTTGACGTAATTGCCGGGTGTGCCGTATTGGTCGGCGGCATCCAGACAGGTTTTATGAATGTTTTTCATGATAATTTTCAGCCGGTTGTCGACTTCCTCCCGCGTCCAGGTGAGACGCATACTATTCTGGACCATTTCAAGACCGGCGGCCGCCGCACCACCGGCATTGGCGGCCTTACCCGGTGCATACAGGATATTTCCTCTACCCTGGATAATCTCCACTGCTTCCGCCGTACAGGGCATGTTGGCCCCCTCACAAACGACGCCAACCCGGTTGTTGATTAAATTGTAGGCGTCTTTTTCTCTGATCTCGTTTTCGGTGGCCGCCGGAAAGGCACAATTGGCCGGGTGGTTCCAGAGGGGATTGTAATCAAGTGTGTTATCTACTTCGGTATAAACCGCTCCGGTATATTTATCAGCATACTCTCTGATTCTTCCCCGTCTGATGTTTTTGAGTTGTTTAACGAATTTCAGCTTATCGCTATCGATACCTTCTTCATCGTAAATATATCCCGAGGAGTCGGATAGGGTCAGGACCTTGGCACCCAATTCGATAAGTTTTTCCGTAATAAACTGGGCCACCTTTCCGGACCCCGAAACCAGGCAGGTTTTGGCTTCAAGCCCGTCATTGCGGCCGGCCAGCATTTCGGCGGCAAAATAGACACAGCCGTAGCCGGCCGCCTCCAACCGAATCAGGCTGCCACCCCAGCCCAGTCCTTTGCCGGTCATGACACCGGTGAATTCATTGCGCAGTCTGCGGTACATTCCAAACAGATATCCGATCTCTCTGGCGCCTACACCGATGTCGCCGGCCGGAATATCTTTATTCGGGCCAATGTGTCGGTAAAGTTCGGCCATAAAATTTTGGCAAAACCCCATGACTTCGGCGTCGGATTTTCCGTGGGGATCGAAATCCGATCCGCCGGCGCCACCACCCATGGGCATTGTCGTCAGCGCATTTTTAAAAACTTGATCAAAGGCCAGAAATTTTAAAATGCTTTGGGTCACCGACGGATGGAACCGCAAACCGCCCTTGTACAGACCCAGGGCGCTGTTCATTTCGATACTGAAACCACGGTTGACTCTTATTTGGGCCTGGTCATCCATCCAGGGAACGCGAAAGGAAATCACCCGTTCGGGTTCAGTGATTCTTTCCAGTACAGCCTTCCGGCGGTATTCAGGATTGCGTTCAAGGACCGGCTGGACGCTCTGGATTACATTTTGCACGGCCTGGTGAAATTCATTTTCACCCGGATCCCTGGCCTTCACCATCTTTAAAATCTCTGACATACAAACCTCTGCTCGAAGTGAAATTGTCGATTTACTATGTGTCTATTACCTTTTGTACCAAGCCTTGAATATTAGAAAGCGATTTGTCACTGAATCTGGCTTCAAGCGCTGCATTAAGCATCTGAAGCGTCAGAACGGTGTTGGATTTGGCGAGGATTACCAAAGCTGCTGTGGCCCAATCCGCGGATCGGATACCCGAGCTTTTGAAATTTACCGTATGGATTGTTGCCTGAGATGGCGGCAGCGTGACACCGGGAATCTGAATGATCAGGGTGTCTTGGTCGACAGCGCCAAAAAGGGATTTTCGACGATCGATGCCTTCCTGACTCAAGGCTATGATCACATCGGGTTTGTCGATACCGGTAAAACCTATCTCCTCGGTCGATAGGACCAGTTCGCTGATGGAGGGCCCCCGTAGCACGGTAATGTTGTATTCATTTTTCTGGGTGGCCTTCAGCCCGGCCGACAATCCAGCCAAACAAAGAATTTCACCAGCTGTGAGAATACGCTGACCGGCGCTGCCCAACAATATTACTTCCCGTCTGCCGATTTGGGGGGGATCGAATTTTTTTTCGATTTTGACGGGCTCAGCGGCCGGCTGCTGACTCACGGCCAATT
>CP070652.1:3181725-3198985 GCA_020354645.1 Deltaproteobacteria bacterium | reverse complement strand
TTCTGCAATTTGGCAGTGGGGGAGACCGCAGCCACCGAAGGTGGAATGCGCAGGGGGCAAGTATCCCCCGCTGCCGAATTGCTTAGAAAAACAAAGACTGGAGGCACAGGGTCAAAAAATCTCCCCGAACCCTCAATTAATTCGGATAACTTTTGGTCAGCCAGTTACATCTTAGAAGCAGTTTCAAAACTTCAAATTAGGTTCAAGCGCAAGGCTCAATTTTAGGTTTGCCGGTTTGCCAGTTAAGCCGGTTTAGCCCGTTCAAAACGGAATGCTATCAGTCTTTACGGCTCAACCGGTAAACGGGCTAACGGGCCAACAGGTCCACCCCGTTATCATGTTAGCATTTTGAAGAGGCCTGCGGCGAGCTCCGCCGAACCGTTTGCAACGCAGCTATTGGGCCTTAGATGGGGTCTTGAAGCCAGTTCTAGTTAGATTTGGTAAAACGTTGCTGATGAACTTTGGGCGGCTTGCGCGGCGGTGCCTCCATTTCCCCCTTGGGCTTGCCGATAGGCAGGACACCGGTAACTTCCAGATTTGCCGGTATGTCTAAAAGATCCCTTAACTTTTCCGGATCAAAGAACGTAAGCCACAGGGACCCTAAACCCATATCCGCGGCCGCCAGCATCATGTTTTGAACGCAGGCGCACGAAGCTGACAGGGCACCGTATTGCTGACCAAAGAAAGTTCCCAATCCGCCCTTGGCGGGATCGACCACAACCACTATCAAAACGGGCGCTTCCGCTATAAAGTCCATCGGGTATTTATTGACCCAGCCGGGTCCGCCCTGGTCGACAACTCCCTGCCGGGCCTCTTCGGCAATGGCCTTGATACCGGCTTTGATCTCGGGATCGGTTACGATAATGAACTGCCATGGCTGGAGGTTAAGCGGGCTGGGTGCCCATTGCCCGGCCTCCAGAATCGCATTCAATTGATCATCTGTTAAGGCTGAGGTATCAAACGACCGGCAGCTCCTTCTGGCTTTGACCAACTCTTTAAATTCCATAGTTCGTTTTCCTCCTTATTTTTTGGGATGAGCGCATCAACTGCTGCTGGAAGGTATCTCAAAGGAGATCGTTTCCAACGGTAAGACGAGCACCGCAACTTTAAATATCAAATACGTGATTCCGCTGCAATCAGAGGTCAGGGAAATTTTTTCGACGACCAGATGCCGAATCATTGCCGCCGGGGCTCCGAGACGGCAACTGCCATACATTTTGCTGCCTGCCGAAAACAACATTCAGTGTCCCACAAAAGGCCACCGCCGCTTTTGCCTAGCTGAGCGGCAGATGCCCTTTGCCATTTAAAAGCGCCGTTGTGTTCATCTGGTCGCGAAAAAAATACCCTGACCCCTGATTTTGATCAACCGATAATAAAACAGCCGCAAACTATTTCCAAATTAGTATGGTATATATGATTTCAGTACCTTTTCCACAAACACCGGGGTGGAAATCTGTTTTTGATCCAGCATTATTTTTTCAGTCTGTTTCCAGGCCGCCACATCAATTGTCCCAACCTTAAACCCAGGTGTCGGTTGTATGAGTTTACGCGTTTCATTGAGCTGCTGATCCAGGATGTGCACGGGTGTATCCTTGTCAAAACGCTGCAATGTTTTGATGGCTTTTGGGTGATTGTTAAAATCCAGTGCTTGCGTCCATCCCAGCATAAGCGCCTCGGTAAAATTTCTAACGGTGGCCGGGTGTTCCTGAATCATGCGGGGAGAGGTAATCACCGAGTTGGCCACAAATCGAACGCCGAATTCCGCAGGATTAAAAAACGCTACCGGTTCTCCTTCCTTGCGTAATTTTTCGCTGAGAATAATTGCCTGGGTGTTTCGATATACGGGCCAAAAGTTTACTTTGTGCTTGTAAAAAGGCGTATAATCGTAGCGTACGCTGAACAAAGTTACATCTTTTTCAGTAATTCCGGCTTTTGCCAAAAGCGTTCTCAAAATGGTTTCATCATTGCCGCCAAAAGTGACCCCGAGCTTTTTGCCCTTTAAGTCCTCGAGGCGGTCTATGCGAAATTTTTCCGGGCGATATATCCATTGCAGCGGGTTGATCTGAAAAAGCTGGGCAATCACAACGACGGCGGCCCCCTTGTCCAAGGCCCGGATGACCTGGTCGGCCGATGCGACACCAAATTGAGCACGGCCCATTTCAAGTTCGCGAATGGCATCCCGTTCAGGCCCGCCCTCCTTGACGGTGACATCGAGTCCTTTGGCTGCGAATAGATTATGAACATCCGCATAGAGATCACCAACGACGCTGGCATTGAATAGCCATTTAAGCCGGTAGGTGGCCGGCTCTTTCGCTGCCGCAGGCTCCACAAAGTTCGGCCACACCAGCATAAGCGTTAGTGTTAAGATCATCGTTCGGCGGATTGATTTGTTTTTTAATATCCCTTTCATCACGCGTTCCTCTTTAAATCCGTGCCCAGCCTTTCCTGACCGCATAGCCGGTTGCTTCCAAAAGTCCCTGATATACGGAGAGGGTCATTCCGATCAGAAATAGGGCGATCAAAATTTTTGCAAGATCACTCTGGTAAAGAGCGACTCGGATACTGTATCCGATACCGGCATTGGCCGCAATAAATTCGGCAACGATGGTACCGGCCATTGCCAAGGTTGCACTACCTGCGATAACGGTGGTTAGTTTGTTCAAATTCTCAAAGGCGCGAATTTTGATTTCAAGCTGCCATCTCATCCTTCCGGTAACTTTGTAAAAGTGTTCGATTTCGGTTATTGGCTCGGCCATGATCCCGAGAACAGAGAGCAAAAGGGGAAAATAACATATCATGGCGGCAATTAAAAGCCGGGTAGCTATCCCATCGCCCAGCAGGATAAATATAATCGGTGCAATCGCAACAATAGGGTATGCCTGAACGTTGTAGGCTGCAACTTTGATAAATGACCCGAACCAGGTGGCTTGCCGCCCGGTGATACCGATCAGAAAGGCCAGCAAAAGCGAAACGATCTGTCCTACCACCGCAACGCTCAAAGTATTCATAACATCTGAAAAATAGCGGACAAAAACATCGATGCCGGTGTGCCAGATATCAATAAGACTCGGAATGACATAATCCGAAAGATTCAGACTGTATTTTAACAGCAGTAACAAGGCCACACCCATCAGATAGATGATAAAAAATTGATAAATCCTTCTATGAAGAAGCATTCATGACCTCCAGCATTGTCTGCTCAAGTTTTTGCTTGTCTACCTGTTGAAGGGTGGAATAATTCTCTCCTTCAACCGTTATTACCTGCGGTATTTTACCGGCGCTGCGCAGCACGAGTATTTGTTTGCAGAATTTGGACACCTCGATGACATTGTGTGAAATGTACAAGAAAAAAGTTTGCGGAAACATATCTTTTATTTTCAGGAGGATTTTTTCCCGTGTCAATTCATCGACATTGGCAAGGCTTTCGTCCATAATCAGCATTTGAAAATCCTGCAACAAATAGCGAATCAGATTGACGCGGTTTTGCTGCCCCAAAGAAAGCTGAGAAAATCTCGCGCCGATAAATTCCTTGAGTCCGAAAGCCTCGACCAACTCGTCTTTTTTGCTTTTCTGTGAAAGCGGGATTATTTTTTCTAGATGTTTTCCAACACTGGACCACCCGGGAAGCCTTTCCAGATTGTAAGAATAAAGAAGAATTTTCATACTATCGGTACTTATCTCTCCTGAAAATTCTTTTATTTCTCCGGTAATTATTTTCGCAAACGATGTTTTTCCAACACCCGAAGGACCAAATAAGGCGTTAAAACCGGGCTCAGTCAATTCAAAGGATAAATTTTTAAACACATAATTGCTTGCGTCGGGGTATTTAAATGTTATGTCACGACAGCTGAAGCGCATTTTTTCTATTCGCCTTTTATTAAACAACTTTTTTATTTAGCAATGAATAAAATCGTTTCAGTTTTAACGGTAAATTCAGTCAATGATATCTTCGCTATATGATGAAATTGCTCACGTTTCCGAAATCACCGGAATCGTAACAATCGGTATGGTTGAGCACTGTAAGAGCTTTTGAGTGACACTACCCACATCGAAATGCCCCTCGCTGCCTCTGCTGGCCATCACCACCAGATCCACATTTTCTTTATCGATGATTTTAAGGATTTCCTGAACGGGGTCTCCGACGGCAACGTGCCGGATATAGAGCGGACAACTATCTAAAAACTTTTCACATAATTCATCAAGCCGTTTTTCGGCCATTTCTTTTTCCCATTGACGCATTTTTTCAACGTCTTCCGGTTGATAGTCGCCGTAAGAAGCCCCCCATTCACCATAGTCTTTTAACACATAGAGTACATGAACCTCTGTCTGGTATTTCTCCGATAATGATTGTACATACGGCAGCGCTTTGGCAGCGTTTTCGGAAAAATCTGTCGGCCATAGTATGCGTTGAACTTTCATCTGAAGCCTCCTTTTGAAAATCCGAGCCCAACAGAGAAGTGACGGAATGTGTGTTTGCGTACAAGGGCAGATTCAACTTTTATTTAGCCGTTTTTTGAAAAATTGACAAGCCTTACACAAAGAATGTAAATTGAAATCTTCGGCAAATTTATTGGTTTGCAGCGCTTAAATCCCATTGCAAGAGGGGTAATCAATGGTGGACCGGCTCAAAGGACCTGTTGTTTTGGCCGCCGGTTGCGTGGCCATTTTCTGGCCCGGGGCTCTCATATTCGGCTTTCCGGGTGTCATGAGCCAGCATTGGCAGCATGCGTTTCAAGTAGGAAGGGCGGAGGTCGGCCAAATACTCTTCTATGTTCTAGCCGCCGTGGGTATTTTCATGTTTCTGGTGGGGCGCTGGCAGGAGAGGATCGGCCCATCATCGTTGACGGTCATAGGCACTGTCCTTTGCGGAACAGGTATAATCATGGTCGGTCATGCCTCCGGTATCAAGATCGTCTATGTATGGGCCTTTATCACCGGTGTCTCATCGGCCTTTGTTTACCTTCCGGTCCTCAGCGCGGGGCAACGTTGGTACCCCCATCGAAGGGGGCTGATTTCCGGCGTCGTCAATATGTTTTTCGGCCTTTCAGCAGCCATTATGGTACCAACCTTCAGCCGGTTGTTGAATCACGAGGGTCATACATCCATGACTCTGACGCTGGGGGAGCTGGTGTTGATCATTGGTTTGCCTGCCGCGGTGTTTGTGCGCTTCCCCGAAAGATTGGCGCCAAGCGAAACCGTCCGGGCGCCTCAATCCTCGTATGCACAGGCTTCCCTGTCGGTCAAGCAAAGTCTGCGGACGCGCTCGTACTGGTTTCTGTGGTTTACCTGGGCATTTGCAGGTGCCGCCGGTATCTCAATGGTAACACTCTCACCTGCTTTTGGTATTTCAAAGAATTTGCCTATCGGTCAGGCGGTCCTGATGCTGACCGCATTCAACATCACCAATGGTTTGAGTCGATTGGTGAGCGGCTATCTATCGGATATAATCGGTCGAAATAAGACCATGAGTTTAGCCTTTTTGCTCGCCGGTGGCGCCTATGTCTTGCTCCCCCATCTGGAAGGTATTGTTCGATGGGCAACACTTACGGCAATCATCGGATTTGCCTTTGGTACCCTTTTTGCCGTATCCGCACCGCTTGTGGCCGATTGTTTCGGCATGGATCACTTTGGTACTATTTTTGGATTGGTCTTCACCGCTTACGGATTTGTTTCCGGTATCATCGGTCCCTGGTTATGCGGCCATTTGCTCGACATCACCCGGGGAAATTTCACACTGGTCTTTTCATACTTGGGAAGCCTAATGCTTATTTCTGCGATTCTGGTCAAAATGATAACACCGCGATCAGAATGCTCATGATAACCATAAATGATTACAAAACAGATCTTGTACAAAAAATCGGCCCAACTTTTAAGTGCATTAATTTTATTGATCAAGGCGGTAAAAAGTCTTAAATTCTATTTGAACTGATTTAAACACTTAACGGGCGGTTGCCCAGATATTTTTAGGCGGCAACCCGTTAAAATTGGACCCTGTCAACCAAAAGGAGTCTTATGAATTTCGTTAAGCTATGGATTATCTTCCTCGTGCTTTATTTTTATGCTTCCAGTCCTCAGGCCCAGATGTATGAGTGGACGGATGAAAAGGGGGTCAAGCATTATAGCAACGTTGTCCCTTCAGAATCGGCTGAAGAAATCAAAACCGAAAAGGAAACCAAAGAAGACAAAATCACAAATGATAAACGAAGCATCATCGATAAAAGCAAAGCTCGACAAACTGGAAGATCCTCACGCAAAGCGCCTGAAAAAGCTGTTGAAGCACCGTCAGAAGGATCGGCCCCGGAGGATCCCGAAAAAAGCGCCGAACGGGATTTATTCGTCAAAATGAATCTCAACCTCAAACGATTTCCCATAAGCCAGGATGACTTGGTAAATGAAGAAAAAGCACGATTAAGCCAGATAATAAATTATGCGGAAAAAAATTCGTTCAGCCGTGAGGTGTTCATCGAAAGAGAGAAAAACAGATTACTGAAGGCCATAAGTGACCTTGAGGCGGCACCGCTGAACAAATTTGGATCATACGATAACAAACGCAGACAGGTTGGATATTACAAGTACCGATTGGAAGAATTATTGGAATCTCCCGAGAAGTATTTCAGTTATTCAGGGGATTAAGTCTTATTCTACGCAACAGCTAAACCCGCACCAACTAAACAAAGATGCCGGCTGACACGCCTTCTCCAATCGCAGAAAAGCTGCCAAAATGCTGCTGATTGACGGATCATATAAGGAGGGTGGCGGACAGATTATCCGGACCGCACTGGCGCTTTCGGTTCTGACCCAAAAACCCTTCCAGGCGGTTAATATTCGCCATAAACGACCGAGACCAGGACTGAAGCATCAACACCTCGCATGTATTCGTGCTTTGCAAAAGTTAGCCAATGCGAGAGCAGTCGGTGTCCATCTGGGTTCGGAGATGATTGAATTTTTTCCCGGCCGGGTAAGACCGGGCCTTCTGTCCTTGAACATCGGCACGGCCGGTTCGATTACGCTGCTGCTGCAATCGCTCATGGTGCCGGTCATATTTGCCGATGGCACGGTAAGGCTGAAAATAACGGGGGGGACTGACACAAAATGGAGTATCCCTATGGATTATTTCGTGAATGTGATTCTGCCGGTTTTCGAAATATTTTCATCCGTAAAGATTCAAAGGCTTCGTCGCGGCTATTACCCCAAGGGACAGGGTTTTTTGGAGCTTTTAATAACCCCGCGTTTCAATCTTCAAAATACCGGCAATTTTGCTGAATTTATAAGTTTGCTGCGGGCCCGGGTGCCGTCATTCAGTTTCACCGTAAGACCAGCGCTATCGGAAATCAGGGGAGTATCCGCGGCATCGCAGCAGCTAAAGCGCGCAGACGTCGCCAGGCGTCAGGCCCAAGGTGCTGTGCAAAGGATCGCTGGTTTATTTCCCATAACGATCGAAGAACAGTATGAACAGACAGCCTCAATCGGGACAGTCATAACACTGTGGGCTGATTTTCGAGATACAACCGTCCGGATAGGATCTGACGCGCTGGGTGAAAAGGGCGTTCGTTCTGAGAAGATCGGTGAAGCCGCTGCAGTCAAGTTGCTTGATTTTCTGAATTCAGATGCAGCCGTTGATCCTCACCTGGCCGACAATATGATCCCGCTGCTTGCCCTGGTTGGTGGAAGCATTAAAACCACTGAAATAACCGGCCACATTCTCTCCAATATCTATGTCTGCGAAAAATTCCTGGATGTGCGCTTCAGCGTAGATGATGAAAAAAATCAGCTCACTGTAAACTAGCTTTCCGCCTCTGGAAGTCATAGTGTTTAAAACATGTTCCGATTCGCTCATCGAAACCTCTTTCTGATTAGCCAGACAACAACGTAAATAATCGGTGTATCCAGCAGCGCGATTGCCAATTTGACAAGCCACTGACTCCAAATCAACTGCCAAACCGGCAGAAGCCCATAAAATGCGATAGAGATGAAAAGGAGTGAGTCAATAAACTGGGATACCGAAGTTGAAAGGTTATTTCTTAACCATAAATGACGGCCCCCGGTGATTCTTTTCCAAAAATGGAATGCCCAAACATCATGAAACTGACTGACGAGATATGCCATGAAAGAGGCTATAATAATTCTTGAAGTACTGCCCAAAATGGATTGATACGCGGCTTCTTGGTCCCAAAACGGCGCTTTGGGCCAAATCAGACTGATCTGAATGAGGAATAAAACCACCAGAAGACCGATAAACCCACCCAAGACAGTGAATTTGGCAGTATGCTTCCCCCAGATTTCACTGATGACATCGGTCATTAAAAAAGTCACTGAATAGGCCAAAACACCGGCCGGAACAAAAAGCCCGAAGACATTAATGATTTTATTGGCCAGGACGGAAGCGATGGTAATGCAGCCGACAAAAACACTCAGTAATATAATAAAGGATTTATCATCTCCGGCAAATTTCGGCATTCGGATATTCCTTTCTGCCAATATGCCCGCTCAAAGAAGCAAAGGGTTAGAAGTGGTTTCAAAACCTCTTTTTGACGCATTTGATGTTAAACAACTTCATAATAATAATGAAATGATCAGATATTTCATTCCGAATAAAAATCCGAGACACATCGAATAGAGCAGTCCCCGGGTTACAAACAGATAACCGAGAAAAAGGTTGGCCGAAAACCCAAGGAGAAATTGGGTTATAAAAATGTAATTCAATCTAACCGCTATCCCCATAAAAAGGAAATACTTTATGGAAACGATGCTTGCGAAGACTGATACGAGGATGATGCCGGCAGTTTTACTTTTTAACAATCCTACTGCGATTGTAACCAGACAAAACCTGAGGATAACCTCATCGGTAAAGGCCCTTTTAAACGGATAGGATAGCAAAAAAATTGGATCCATCGGATATGAGACCGGTGAGATCTTTAAAAAGTAACGATCAAACAAGAAATAAGAGAAGATGATCATGAGTGCGCCACGCCCTGACACCAGGGGTAGCGAAGCCATTAAACCTCTCGGATCACCAAGAACCGGCAATTCGTATCTGTTTGCAAATGAAAAACCTATCATTGCGGATAGGAGCGTTAAAATAAACAAGATCAGCAGTTGTGTCAAAAGTAGGTTAAGAGGATTGAAGCTTTCAGATAGGCGCTGCTTGAGGGAAATCTCAAATATCAAATAATGAAAGTACGGCAGGGTACACAGGGTGGAAGATATTGCCAGGACCAGGGATTTCGCTAAAACACCGTGCATATCTGTCCCCCGGATCATGGCCGCAAAGGCTTTTTGCAATTTCAAATACATAGGGAAAATCCCGGGGAGTGTCCGGTTCTCCAATCACGCAGTATATCGCTGTATAAGGAAAGTTTCATGTCGGACAATCAATGGATACTATTATAATTTCAGCCTATCAGATAAAAAACGTGAGGGTCAAGAAAAACGGTGTAGCAAACCCCGGTGAAGCTCCTCTGAAGCTGCGCGCGCACAATTGCTAGACATTAGGACGCTTTTTACTTGACGCCCATGCAGCGCTTGACTATATATCTTTGATTAAAAAGGAAATTCCTATCGTTGCCCTGTTCAATTTCATTAAAAAGTGCCAAAATTAGTATCCTGAACGCCTGAAAGCCGCGATAGAGACGACTTCCGTATACATAAATTTAAGCCTTTACCTTAAACGATCCCGTTGAGGCAAAACGTTCTGTCAGCATCACCGTGGATAAAGCTTAGTATGAATCCCGAGGTCGAGACCAAGCTGAAATGGAGAAAAAATGCCGTCGCAGAACCGGAGGATACTCACTGGGCGGTATTTGCAAAATTGATAAACTCCTCCTGGAATGGCACGTGGGTTTTTCTAATTCTAATTATCACCACACTTCCAACGGCTTGCCTTCCCCATAAAAAATTGACTGTCGGAGCTGCGGCTTTATTGCTGGAGGATGTGGCCAAATCCTCCTACAAACAATCTGATTTAAACGTTATCCGCGAAGGCATGCCTGCTTATCTGTTGCTGATGGACGGCATGGTTGAAGCCTGGCCGACAAATAAACGGCTATTGATCGCCGCTGCGCAGGGCTATTCATCATATGCCGCTGCATTTGTGGAGGATCTGGATGAAAATTATGCCCGTACTTTATACGGCAAAGCCACTGACTACGCCTTAAGATCTTTGATAGAACGAGGCTTCAAAAATCCCCGCCAAAAGTCCTTTGATAAATTCAGCCAAGATTTAAAAGACTTCGGCAAAAAAGATGTTCCCTATTTATTCTGGGCGGCTGCATGTTGGGGCAACTGGATCGGGCTAAACTTGAGCTCCATGGAGGCCATGGCCGAGCTTCCAAGAGTGGAGCTGATGATGAGAAGAGCTCTTGAACTTGATGAAGGTTTCTATTATGGCGGACCCCATCTTTTCATGGGCATCTGGTATGCATCCAGGCCAAAAATTGCAGGTGGAAATCTGGATTTGGCTCAAGACCATTTTCAAAAGGCGATAGAACTGGGGCAAGGAAAGTTTCTTATGGCCAGTGTTTATTATGCAAAATACTATGCCCGCAGGATTTTTGATGAAGATCTCTTCAAATCCACTCTTCAAAAAGTTTTGGAAACGCCTCCCGATATAATGCCGGAATTAACGCTCCTCAATACCGTTGCGCACCAAAAGGCGCAAAACATGCTGGACCATATGGAAGAATATTTTTAATTGGAGTGAAAATGATCCCAAAACTTAGAATTCACAAGAAGATTGGCCTGATTTCCTTAGCATTTTTCCTGCTTTTATCGCCGGCTAATGGTGCGAACAAAACCGTTTTAATCAAGATTGCCACTCTGGCCCCGGAAGGTAGCGCCTGGATGCAGACCTTCAATGAACTTAAAGCAGAAATATTGCAAAAGACCGATAAAACAGTTCAGTTTCGGATCTATCCTGGCGGGGTTTTAGGGGATGAAAAAGACATGCTGCGCAAACTTCACATCGGTCAAATTCAGGGTGCCGTACTCACTTCATCGGAACTGTCTGCGCTGTTCAAAGAAATAGATGTTTTCCAGGTTCCTTTTCTTTTTCAAACCTACGAAGAAGTTGATCATGTTCTTGATAAGATGGACAATTTTTTCCGCAAAGGTTTTGCAGACAGCGGATACCTGCTGCTGGGTTGGTCGGAGGCCGGTTTTATCCGCTTAATGTCCACAACACCGATAATGACCCTGAATGATCTGAAAGCAGTAAAGGTCTGGACCTGGGAGGACGCACCCATGGCCCTGGCCATTTTCGAGGAGGCTCAGGTTGCGGCAATCCCCCTTACTGTTCCCGATGTTCTGATAGGTCTTCGAACAGGGTTGGTGGATGTGGTTTACGCGCCACCGGCCGGGGCCATCTCCCTGCAATGGCACACCAAGGTAAAATATCTGACTGACGTTCCTTTAAGTTATCTGGTCGGTGGTCTCATTATTAAAAAAAAGGTGTTCAACCAGATACCCGCGGCTTATCAGGGGGTTGTTATGGAAAGTTGTCAAACCCACCTTGAGAGATTAAAGACTGCAATCCGGAGCGAAAACCGCGATGCCCTCAGGGTGATGGAAAAGCATGGGGTAAAGATTTTGAAACCATCGCAAGAAGTCGTTGAGGAATTCAAGCAATTGTCAGATAAAGCAATGCTGCGGCTGGGCACCACAAGCTTTTCAAAAGAGGTGCTGGATGAGGTATCGGCCTATCTTGAAGGTTATCGAAACAGCAAAAAATAGGGCGATCTGACAATGGGACACTGGAATCGATTGGATGAAATCATCGCTCGGGCAGAACAACTCGTCTTGGCAATTATGCTGAGTGCCATGATCCTGGTGGCTTTTTTGCAAATTATGCTCCGTAATTTTTTCGCCACTGGCTTATCCTGGGGAGATCCGTTGGTAAGATATTTGGTTGTCTGGGCGGGCTTTGCCGGTGCGGCCCTGGCCACCCGAGAGGCCAAGCATATCAAGATCGACGTATTTTCACGCTGGGTGCCTGGGCTGGGCAACCGTATTATACAAATGATCACAAACCTGTTTTCTTTTTTCATATGTGGCTTATTGACATATGCCGCCCTGGTATTTATCAAAAACGAGGCTCAGATCGGCGGAGCCACCTTCTTTGAAATTCCAACCTGGATACCACAGCTCATCATTCCCATCAGCTTTGGCTTAATGACGCTGCGGTTCGGCTTTTGCGCCTTGGCGAACTTTTTCAACATCCTGAATCCTGACGAACACCACGGCAAAATATGAACTCTTTGTTGGCCACCATCATCGTCATTATTCTGATGTTATTCGGGACCCCCGTCTTTGTGGTCATCGCCGGTTTGGCCCTTTATTTATTATTCTCCAGCCAAATCGATACTTCGGCCATTATTATCGAAATGCACCGCATGGCCACCACCCCTGTACTGGTTGCCATCCCCCTGTTTACATTTGCAGGGTATCTCCTGTCAGAAAGCGGCGCACCCCGGAGACTGATCCGTCTTTCGGATGCAATTATGGGTTGGCTGCCCGGCGGGCTTTCCATCATCGCCCTGATTACATGTGCCGTGTTTACAGCCTTAACAGGAGCTACAGGTCTTACTATCATCTCGTTAGGCGGTATCCTCCTGCCGGCCATGTTAAAAGGAAAATACCCGGAAATCTTCTCTCTCGGTTTATTAACGACCTCAGGCACCTTGGGGCTTCTATTTCCCCCGAGTCTCCCGCTGATCATTTATGCGATCGTTGCAGAAGTCAGGATCGATCAACTCTTCATTGCCGGTATCCTGCCCGGAATACTGCTGTTGGTCTTGCTTTCTACGTTCAGCGTTTACAGATCAATTCTAACGCAGGTGCCCAAAACCCGATTCCAGGCCAAGGAAATTCTGGAGGCTTTTAGAGAAGCGATATGGGAAATACCGCTGCCTTTTATCGTGTTGGGAGGGATCTACAGCGGCTACTTCGCTGTCAGCGAAGCTGCGGCCATCACCGCAACCTATGTTCTGTTCATCGAGGTAATCATTTACCGTGACATAAAATGGAAAAAACTACCCGTCATCATGAAAAAAAGCATGGTGCTGGTCGGTACGATTTTAATTATTCTCGGGGCCGCCATGGGGTTAACCAATTATTTGATCGATGAAATGATCCCCATGCGGATGTTGGATTTTTTCAAAATCCACATTGAGAGCCGGATCCTCTTCTTGATCGTATTGAATCTCTTTCTCTTGGCGGTTGGCTGCACCATGGGCATTTTCTCAGCATTGGTCGTTGTTGTCCCCTTACTGGGACCCATCGCGGAAGCATATGGAATCCACCCGATTCACTTGGGCATCATTTTCCTCACCAATTTGGAGATCGGCGCTTCTCTTCCCCCGCTGGGAATCAACCTTTTTATCTCCAGCATACGGTTTGAAAGACCGGTGTTGAAGCTTTATGTGGCCTCATTGCCTTTTATCGCCATACTGCTGATCGCCCTTGGTATCATCACTTATATTCCTTGGTTAAGTCTCATTCTGGTGCAATAGATAGATCCAATTCTAGCGGCATCGGAGAAGCCCGATTGACAGCCGAACATTCTTGGCCTATTATCGAGGCCGATTTTGAGATGAACAACAAAATAATGGAGGCACCTGAAAATGGCACAAATTCATCAGACTATTTTTTACGACCGACACATTGCCCTTGGAGCACAGATGGTGGAATTCGCGGGCTGGCATATGCCGCTGCAGTATGGTGGCGGAATTGTCCAGGAACATTTGATTACCCGGAAAAAAGCCGGTCTTTTTGATGTATCACACATGGGTCGGTTTGTTATTCGCGGTAAAGAAGCCTTGCCATTTTTGCAGTATGTACTCTCCAACAATGCGGCCGCTCTTGAACTTGAAGAGGCGCAGTACACCTTGATTCCCAATGATACGGGTGGCGCACTCGATGATGCCTATTTGTACCGATTTTTGGCGGACGAATATTTGCTGGTGGTGAATGCTTCCAACCGGGAACGCAACTGGACCTATTTTCAATCTGTTCTGACGAAGTTCGAGCAGGTGGAACTGGTTGACCGCACCAAGGAGATGGCCATGCTCAGTTTACAGGGTCCATCTGCAAAAGCTATTGTTTCCGATCTTATCGATTCGGGACATCTGCCTGAACCACTGCGAAATGCGTTGAGTACTGTCTCCATCAACGGCGCGAGTGTGTTTATCGGCAGAACCGGTTACACCGGGGAACCGATCTGTCTGGAGTTGTTTATCGAAAATACAGATGCGCTCATGGTTTGGGATCTGCTGATTGAACGGGGCGCCCAACCGGTTGGTTTGGGCGCCCGGGACACCCTCAGGCTGGAGGCAGCCTTGCCCTTATACGGGCACGAGATGGGAAATGATCCCGAAGGCCGCGAAATAAAAGTGTTTTCAAGTCCGCTGGCAAGGTTTGCGGTGAGCTTTTCACCGCTTAAGGGTGCTTTTGTGGGCCGTGTGACCCTTTTGCGGCAGTTTGAGGCACTCAAGAAAATATTGGATCGAAACTATTCCTTGATCGAAGATCTTCCCCAGTTGATCCAACCGATAGCATTAAAAGACAAGGGCATCGCCCGTGCAGGCAGTAAGGTATTTAAAGACCAAAAGCAGGTCGGTTTTGTTACCAGCGGCACCATGGTCCCGTATTGGCGAAGTGATGGGGTTGGTTTGTCGTCACAATTTATCGACGAAAAGGGAATGCGCGCCATTGGAATGGCGCTGGTTGACAGCGATCTTCTCGAAGGAGACGAGATTGAGATTGAAATCAGGGGTAAACGGGTAAAAGCGGTTATCGTACCCTACCATCTAAGAAACGAAGCGCCCCCTCAGGCCTGGCCCATCAGCTATGATCAGTTGCGTGAGGATAAACTCAGCATTTGCGCCGATGACCAAATGACCCAGAACGTCCGCAACCTGATAGACAGGGCCATCGCCAATACAAACTGGCGTCGAAATGAATGCATGAATCTGATCCCCTCTGAACAAACTTCTTCGGTGATGACCCGCATGCTTTCGATTTTCGATCCGGTGGGACGCTATGCCGAACACAAACAACTTAAGGCTTTCAAGGAAGCGGACATTTTTTATTATCAGGGTACCGACTTTATCTGTGAAATAGAATATTTACTCAAGTGCGAACTCCAGCGGTTTCTTGAATGTACCGAAGTTGAGACGCGTCCGGTTTCAGGACAGATGGCCAATACGGCTGTTTTTAGCGCCATGGTGGACTATCTGAACCGGGCCGACAGAAAAAGTGAACAGCGCAGAATTCGAAAGGTTATGAACAACCATATTATTAAAGGCGGACACCTGAGCGCACAACCCATGGGGGCCTTGCGGGACTTTGTGGCTCGCGATCCAAAATGGGAAAAACCGGCGGTGGTCAATTTTCCGGTTCTGGAAGACAATCCGTATAAGATTGATGTTGAGGCCTGCCGGGAGCTAATCCAAGAACATCGACCGGAGCTGATTGTATTGGGCAAAAGCATGACGATTCACCCCGAGCCCGTAAAGGAGATGCGCGCCCTTATCGATGAGTTTTCGATTGATTGCATCCTCATGTATGACATGGCCCATGTTTTGGGGCTCGTCGGTCCCTATTTTCAGCAACCCTTCAAAGAAGGTGCCGATGTTGTTACCGGTTCCACCCATAAGACCTATTACGGAACTCAGCGAGGCATTGTTGCGGTTAATTATACGGAAGAGGATTTGGGATATGGGTTTTGGGTAGCAATTCAGCGCCGCTCTTTTCCCGGCAGTCTCAGCAACCATCACCTGGGTACGATGCTCGGGTTGCTAATGGCTGCTTATGAGATGAATTATTTTAAGGAAGATTATCAGAAGCAGGTGCTGGCCAATGCCAAAGCCTTTGCACAGGCTTTGAAAGACTGCGGTTTGGATGTGGCCGGAGATCCGGATGTTTCCTATACCGAAACCCACCAGGTTATCTTGAAAGTGGGCTATGCCAGAGGCCCCGAAATTGCCAAACGGCTCGAAGAAAATAATATTATTCTAAATTACCAGGCCTCCCCGGAAGAGGAAGGTTTTACCGCGGCCGGATCGTTGCGCATGGGCGTACAGGAGATGACCCGCTTCGGAATGACTGAAAAAGACCTTGGGGAGCTGGCTCAATTAATGGGGGACGTCATTCACGGAAACAAACAAGTAAAGAGTGAAGTCAAAGCCCTCAGACAGCGCTTTTCGGACATGAAATATTGTTTTTCAGGCGGAGAGTTCGAAGCGTTGATTCAAAAATTGCATGAAACGATTACCTGATATCTTAACGGGGCATTGGAATCTACAACCGTAATGTCTAAAAAGATTCGACAGTGTTTAACCAAATTTTGAAATCATATGCTGAAACTATTAAGCCACACACCTACCCTCATAACGCACATCATGCATGCACTCGATGAGCCTGATAAAAGAAACAGCTTTTTCCCGGGGAATGTCACCGATTCATCATATTCATCTGCCGTTTTGTTTCTACTGGGCCCCCAATGCAAAACCAAAGAATTCCCTCAGGAACCGTGCCTGATTTTAAACAAGCGCTCTATGCGGGTAAAGCAGCCGGGTGATCTTTGTTGCCCCGGTGGAAGTCTATCCTCCCGCCTGGACCCTTACCTGGCCAAACTGTTATATCTACCGGGTTCTCCCCTGAAACGCTGGCCCTATTGGTCTTTATGGCATGAGCAGCAACAAAAGGAGGCCGGCCAACTGGCAATGCTCTTTGCCGCGAGCCTGAGGGAGAGTTTTGAAGAAATGCGATTAAATCCTCTGGGAGTGAAGCTTTTGGGGCTACTCCCGCGCCAGCAACTCGTGATGTTCCGTCGAATAATTTATTCTCTGGTGTGTTGGATTCCTCGTCAAAAGCGTTTTTGGCCAAACTGGGAGGTGGAAAAGGTTGTTTATATCCCATTGAGAAATTTATTGGATCCAAAAAATTACGCCCGTTACCGACTGCAATTCGAAATAAAGCCGCAAAAAGTCCAAAATCAGGGCGCAAGGGAGTTTCCCTGCTTTATTCATAAAGATCAAGATGGAACCGAAAATCTCTGGGGGGCTACCTTTCGCATCACCATGGCCTTTCTGGATCTTGTTTTTGGCTTCAAACCGCCGGAGCTACAATCCCTGCCGGTTGTTGAAGGGACTTTAGATGCAAACTATCTGACCGGCAACGGATGAGGCGAGTTCCGAAATTTGGTTCTTCTCCGAATTAGTTGATAAAAATTGCTGCAGATAGTAGACATGCGTTGTAGCGTTTT
>CP070652.1:3177861-3181625 GCA_020354645.1 Deltaproteobacteria bacterium | reverse complement strand
TCAATAGCCGAGATAATGAAATCTAAATCTCTGGGATTGGGAACAGCCACCTGGGTTCCACCGATTGCCAAGGTATTCATCCCCAAGTAAAGACCTGCTTGGTGAAATAGTGGAAATGCGGATAGGATGGAAGCTTTCTCTTCTTTTTTAATGTTCATCCAGGTATTCACCTGGATAATTTGCGATACGATATTTCGCTGGGTGAGGATGGCCCCCTTGGGAGGTCCGGTCGTACCGCCGGTGTATTGCATCAAACAGGGCGCATCAAAATCCAACTTTTCTTCTATCGTGTCCGACGGCATACCCTCGAGGAAATCCATAAATCGACCCACCTTGATGCCGGTGATAGGATTTATCTTGCCGGTGGGAATCTTATTTAGCAGTTTACCCAGAACCTTTTTAAGGGGTGAGAGAAAATCGGCAATTTCTGCCACAGCAACGGTTTTAACCCCGGTCTTGTTGATGACCTCCTCGACTTTACCAAATAAAACATCAAGGGTGACCAGAAATTTAACACCGGAATCGTTCAGCTGGTATTCCAGTTCATCCGACTGAAGAAGCGGACTGACTCCGGTAAGCACACAGCCCGACTTCTGAATGCCGATAAGGGCGATATAATATGCCGGAATATTGGGGAGGTTCACCCCCACGGTATCGCCGGGCTTGAGACCGATTTGCTTGAGAAAATGAGCGAACTTGTTCGCATAAATATCCAATATGCGATAGGTGATTCCCCGGCCCATATAATAAAGGGCTACTCTCTCGGGAGTATCGTCAGTGGCTTCTCGATATAGATCAATATAGGTTTTTTCCGGATATTCGAGACTCGGTGGGACGTGCTCATCGTAAAACTTCAACCAGGGCTTTTCAGAATATGGATTTGGCATGGGACCTCCAAAAAAAACCCACCTCTCGATCCGAGAAATGGGATTTGATAGAATCACCGCATGGCTCCCTCACGGGTGGGGTTACCGCACATTTATTACGATACCTTGGACTATCAGGAATCTTCTTTTAAAGTCAAGAAGATTGAAAGAATTTACGAGGGCGCTGTTTAGGGAAATCGGGTTTTATGAGGCCTAAACAACCGGCATACACAGCAAGGCCTTGATTTTGGTCTCAAACATGTTCGCAGCAAAGGCCGGCTTCAGCACCACGGCCGTATCCGCGCCGTGGTGGCTTCCGGCGATTGCCACAACTGCCTCATCCGGGGTGATGAAGCCATGTTCAGCCGCCATAATCGCGATCTCTACACAAACCTTCACACCATGGCAGAACATTCTCAAGGTGTCGGCCACGATATTTAAGGGCGTAAATCCGCTCTTGTATTTGTTTTCAAAGGTTCTCTCGGTGCCGCTCAGCCCATGAATCCCCCGCACGATCAGGATACCCTTTTCGACAAGGGTGTCGTAATTTTTGTTGAACTTTTGGACATCTTCGACATACCGGCTGCCGGCACCATAAGTAACCACGATGATTTCCAATGAATATCTTGCCCGGGCATGTAATTTAAGCGCTGTATTTCCGGTCGAGGAAGCCACGATGATTTTCTTTATTTCCCGTTCCTCACAGGCTGCAAGCGCGATATCAAGTGTCTTGTCGGTATTTTCCGGCCCCTTTTTATCGAAATAAAAAACTTTTTTTTCAGTTCCTGTGCTCACAACGATCCTCCTTTACTTCTAATTCACTCAGGGCACCATCTTGAAGGTTTTTCATAAATATCACCTTTTTTAACATTAAAAAAGTTCTATACAAGTTTTATTACCGACCTAATTTTTCTTGAGATTATAAATTCTTTGTAACCCTTTTCATTTCAGGTACTCTTTAACACGTAAAAAATTCCCGATCGGAGAAAGGCAAAGGCACATCAGTGCTTTAACCCTTGCACTTAAAGGTGGCAACCGGTTTATCCGGAAAGAAATTAAAGAGGCATGTAAATCATGGAACACTGTATTGATCACCCGGATGGAGCAACCAGTTATCTGTGTATGAAACATCAGGTCTATATGTGTGAAGCATGCCTGCGTTGCCGCGATCCTCAGAGTTACTGCAAATTCCGGCCATCTTGCCCGATACATTTTTTGCAGAAAGAAAGCAACACGGAGATGATAGAAAGTGCAACTGAAGCTGCAAAAGATGAGGGTCGTAGAAAAGCAGCTTAGCCGCTATATTTCAAATGAAAAAATAAGATATCAATTTTTACAATTATATTCATAAGGCGGCATTGTATACCTCCTGTTTGTCTGAATTTATTAAAAAGGTTGGGCCCGTTAGCCTGTTGTGCCGGTTTGCCGGCTAAAATCGGAAAAAATCTCTATTTTTAAGGGCAAACTGGAAACCGGCCAACCGGCTAAACTTTTTGCGCACTTAGGCTTTGGACAATCTGAAATTTTGAAACCACTTCAAGTGTTTTCCATGATTTGCCAAATTTTTAACTTAACAAAGATGGCTTGTTTTATATTGAACAGTGGTATAAGAGTCTGCATTACTGGATTTTTTTTGAAAAGTTAAAGCGCAGAAAAAATGATCACTTTACTGGATTACGGCGCCGGCAATGTCCGGAGCGTTATTAACGCAATTGAAAGCTTGGGCGAAAAGGTCAAAATTGTCGACAGCGGTGAGGACATCCTGTCTGCCGAAAAACTGGTCTTCCCCGGGGTAGGCGCTTTCGGCAATATGATGCGCATCCTGAGCGAGAATAATTATGTCGATCCGCTAAAAACGTACCTCAACTCCAACCGGCCGTTTCTGGGGATCTGTCTGGGGTTGCAGGCTTTGTTCGAAAGTAGTGACGAAGCGCCTGCCGTCAACGGTCTGGATTTTTTGGCGGGTTCGGTCAAAAGGTTTACCATCGACCTTTCGGTCCCGCATATCGGATGGAACGGCCTCAGCATCAAAAAACACTCGCATATCTTTGCCGGGCTTAGCGAAGATCAAAAATTTTATTTCGTCCATTCATACTATGTGGTTCCGGATGATCATACCGCTGTTCTGACGACGACCGACTACGGGTGTGAATTTGTCAGCAGCATTCAGAAAGGTAACATCATCGCCACCCAGTTCCATCCTGAAAAAAGTGGCAGCGCCGGTCTGCGTATACTTAAAAATTTTCTTGAAACCGGCGCTGAACAAACCGGAACTGTACAGGCATCAGGAGGCACCACTTTAGCCAAACGGATCATTGCCTGCCTGGACGTCCGCTCAAACGACCAGGGCGACCTGGTGGTCACCAAAGGAGATCAGTACGATGTCAGGGAAAACGGGGCAGTCAGAAACCTGGGCAAACCGGTGGAACTGGCAGGGCGTTACTATCAGGAGGGCGCCGACGAAATCACTTTCCTCAATATCACGGGGTTCAGGGATTTTCCCCTGGAAGACATGCCGATGCTGGAAGTTTTAAGACAGACTTCAAAAAATGTATTCGTCCCCTTGACCATCGGTGGCGGCATCAGGGATTACACAGACAAAAACGGCCGCCACTATACGGCTTTGGAGGTCGCAGCCGAGTATTTCAGATCCGGGGCAGACAAGGTTTCTATCGGCAGTGATGCCGTCCTGATCGCCGAAGAATATCTCAAAACCGGCCGCAAAACCGGTCAAAGCTCAATCGAACAGATCTCTGGCGTGTACGGCAACCAGGCGGTTGTCGTCTCCATTGATCCCAAAAGGGTCTATGTTAAATCACCAAATGATGTCAAGCACCAGAGCATTGAGACGACCTTGCCGGGTCCCAATGGTGAAGGCTATTGCTGGTATCAGTGCAC
>CP070652.1:3173898-3177761 GCA_020354645.1 Deltaproteobacteria bacterium | reverse complement strand
TTGGTAGCCAAAGGGGGTATCCAAACTGTTTATACGAACCGTTACGGTTTTATTCATCCAATCCAGGGAAAGGAGTGAATTTACCACCTGGTTTCGAGCGTTTTCTTTGGCATCCACCGGGACGCTGTCCTCCAGATCAAGCATGACTGCATCTGCCTGGCTTAGACCGGCTTTGTGATGCATTTTTTCAATATGCCATGGTACAGATAGAACCGATCTTCGGGGTTTCATAGATGATTATCCTTTTTGATTAACGTGTTACTTGTTGGTTGCAGAACAACAAATTCGGTACCGTAACAAAAATGCTTCCCGGACCCGAAAAAGTATAAATAACTGCAATCCGTGTGTCAATCGCGTCCAGCACTGGGCAGGCCCGAATGTTTCAATTTTACGGAGCCGTTATGTTTGACTTTAAAGAACAATTTCTCTATACAGAATTAACTGCCCCGCCATAGATTTCGATTTTCGCAATGATGTTCAGTGCTTGTTAGTGAGGATAATGAATAATGAAACGAATCAAAAAATTTTTTTCAAAGAGGGATGGTCAGAAAAATTCACAAGAACTCATGAAAATTACCAATGCCATTGGGCCGCTACTGGATCAAACAGCCCATGAAATTTTTTCATTGCACTCTTCAGATCTGCTCAAAAAACCGCTAACTTATATCATTCCGGCTGTCTGGGGAGTCAATAATGACGTTAAACTTACCGAAACCCAGATCAGGATAAACAAAAGAATCGTGCCGGTTGTTGATGAAATACTTCGATTGTTTAATGCTCGGAAAATGGACCCAGCTCAACGAAATGCACTTGACTATATTGTGCGCGGATTAATCATATCTAAGATCACGCTTATGATTGAACTTCTGAAAAACCAAATGCGGATGTCTGCGGCTCATAATAGCAAAGAAGATGATATTCTCAGAGATATCGAACCGATCGGAAGTGCCTGAGATATGGAAGCATCCTGTGAAAAATGTAAATTTAGCTAAACTCCACTTACTTTTACCACCTTTCAGTCCATCCAGGACATAGAGATATAATCTAAGGAGGCAAAATATGTTCAATATGAGTCCCCAGATACCGGAACCGAAAAACGAAACCGGTTTAGGGTATGCACCAGGTTCAAAGGAAAGAAAATTGTTACAGGAAGCGATCGCAAAACTGGAAAACGATTCAATTGAAATTCCAGCGGTGATCGGTGGCAAGGAAGTCAAGACCGGTGACATGGCTGAATGTATCCAACCTCACGAACATCAGCAGATATTAGCCAAATATCACAAAACCGGTGCCAAAGAAGTTGACATGGCCATCAAGGCTTCGCAAGCCGCAAAGAAGGATTGGGAAAATATGCCGTACCCGATGAGATCCTCCATTTTCCTGAAAGCAGCGGAACTGTTGTCGACAAAATACCGCTATCAGGTCAACGCGGCGACCATGTTGGGGCAGAGTAAAAATGTGTTTCAAGCTGAGATCGACGCTGCCTGCGAATTGATCGATTTTTTGAACTTTAACGTATACTTCATGGAAAAGATCTACGCCGAGCAGCCACTCATTTCTCCCAAAGGCATATGGAATTATGTCGAGTACAGAGCCTTGGAAGGATTTGTATTTGCGGTAACCCCGTTTAATTTTACGGCCATTGCCGGTAACCTTCCCACTTCGCCAGCTATGATGGGCAACACAGTGATCTGGAAGCCGTCTTCCACCGCCGTCTTTTCAAATTACTTTCTATTTAAGGTGTTGCAAGAAGCCGGATTGCCGGATGGGGTCATTAATTTTCTGCCTGGATCCGGTGCAGCGGTCGGAGATCCGGTCATCGATTCACCATATTTCTCCGGCATTCATTTCACCGGAAGCACGGCCGTTTTCCAGGAAATGTGGCGAAAAATCGGTAACAATATTTCAAAATATAAAACCTATCCGAGAATTGTTGGCGAAACTGGTGGAAAGGATTTTGTGTTTGTTCATTCCTCAGCGGATCCGCAGGAGACAGCCACTGCCCTTGTTCGCGGTGCTTTCGAATATCAGGGACAGAAATGCTCCGCCGCATCACGCGCATATATCCCGGATGATCTCTGGCAAAGCATTAAGGAGAGAATGGCGGCTGACCTGGCTACTATCAAAATGGGACATGTCAATGATTTTATGAATTTCGTCAATGCTGTCATCGATCAACCCAGTTTTGATAAAATCCGGAGCACCATCAAACATGCAGAAACATCCAATGAATCCGAGGTAATTTTCGGCGGCAATTGCGACGACAGTATCGGCTATTTCATCGAACCGACGGTGATCTTAGCTCGCAACCCGCGCTTTAAACTCATGGAAGAGGAAATATTCGGTCCTGTGTTGACGGTTTACGTATACCCCAGCAAAAAATATGAGGAGACACTTGAGCTATGCGATGCTACCTCCATGTATGGCTTGACCGGCGCTATTTTTGCCCGGGATCGAAAGGCCATATCCACGGCTTTGAATGCGCTGCGACATGCAGCCGGTAATTTTTATATCAATGACAAACCGACGGGCGCCGTGGTGGGTCAGCAGCCTTTCGGCGGCAGTCGCGGCTCGGGAACCAATGACAAGGCCGGTTCGATGCAAAACCTTTTAAGATGGTCCTCCGCCCGGGCTATCAAAGAGACGTTTAATCCACCGACGGATTATCGTTATCCGTTCATGGGATATCGCTGAAATGCTCAAAATTTTCCCGTGTATGTGCTGGCGTTATTCTGGAAGTTATTGATCATCATTTCCCCCCGTTCTTTTGACCGATTTGTGGCGGCTTCCACGGCATTAATCAGCGTTGTTCGCAGTCCGCCTTCTTCTAAAGTATGAAGGCCGGCAATGGCTGTGCCTCCGGGTGAAGTGACCATGTCCTTCAATTTACCCGGGTGCTCATTGGTTTCCTTCAATAATGTTGCAGCGCCAAGTACCGTCTGTGTGGCGAGAAAAAGCGCATCCTGCCTGGACAAACCCACTTTGACACCGGCATCGGCCAAAGCGTCGACAATCAGAAAAATGTAAGCCGGTCCGCTACCACTCAAGCCCGTGATAGCGTCCATAAGAATGTTCTCACCGATAAAGACAGTTTCACCCACCGAATCGAAGATGGCTTTGGCCAACTTGAGATCATTTTCAAGAATATGCTTTCCAGCCGCAATGGCTGTTGCGCCCTTTCTGACAGCTACCGCAACGTTGGGCATCACCCTGATGAGACGTAAGTCCTTATTGAGGAGTGACTCAATAGCAACCAACGGCACGCCGGCGGCGATTGAAATGATGAGTTTGGACATATCCAAGTATTCGTTCGTTTCTCTCAGCACCGAGGCCATAATCTGGGGATTAACCGCAAAAAGGACAATTTCCGACGCCTTGACTGCTTTGTTGTTGTCTGTGGTGGTTACAACCCCGTAAGATTTTTTGACAGATTCGAGCTTTTTTTCCTGAATGTCGGTGCAGATTATATTTTGGGGTTTGGATGCCCCCGATTTGATGAGTCCATTGACCAACGCCTCCCCCATATTTCCAGTACCCAGAATACAGATTTTTTTATCATTCAACATGATTTCTCAATCTCCTTATCAATTCTTTTTTTGGCTGACACAACATAGAGAATACAACCGTGTGTGTCAAACTGATTTCAACATATTAATGAAAACCTGTTATTATTGATTCGCTGTCGAAACATAAAATCTTCGCTAAGTGTTTATTGCGACACGAAACAACCATCCGATCTCTTGCAAAATTTTGAAAAATTCCATAAGAATTATGCAACCAGTCAAGAAAACAGGGTTTTAAAACGGCTTCTAACACAATCTCTATGAGCGATAACCCTAAAACCAAAAGTGAGAATAGAACCA
>CP070652.1:3170413-3173798 GCA_020354645.1 Deltaproteobacteria bacterium | reverse complement strand
TTAAAACCGAATCATCGAACCAGCCCAGTGTTGAATATGCAGCAACGCCCGCCACGTATACGTCAAATCCCTTTTGATTTAATTTAGCGGCATATCGCATGGCATCCTGTTTTGAAAAATAGCCGCGATAGGCAGCTCGCCCGATAACCGGATAGCACCAGGTTTTGGGTTCAAGGGAGAACTCCGGAGCGACAAATACATTCCACACAGCATACGGACGTTCAAGATCGGTATAGCTCAGATAATGATTGGCGGCCGGCAACTGCAGGGTGCTGTTTGCAAATTCACGGATTTCCAGCACAAGCTGGAGCCTGGATTTGAGGGTTTGGGGAGTTTCAGGTTCAGCAAGTAGCTGATCGATGGGTTCTCGCTTGGTTAATATCTTCAGTTGACCGGCGACCGCCTGGCTATAGTAGTGCAATGTATCACAACCGGCCAACGTCACAGCCGCCAGGATACAAATTACGATCTGGATTTTTATGAATTGCCCGCAGATAGTATTTTTATAACTATTTGAAGTAAATGAGTCGCACATTTTGAGCCGGTCTGTTAAGCGCTTAATTAGAAGAAACAGTTTTAAAACCTCGTTTTCACCGGCCTGCGACGAGCTCAGCCGAGGCGTTTTCGGCTTTTTATCCGCCATAGATCTTCGGCGGATTGAAAAACGCTAAGCTCACTGCGCTAAATCTTGAAAACTCGGGCTAAGGCCCTCAAACAGTTCAAGATTTTATCCGCCTTCGTCTGATCAGACTCCGGCGGGACACTTGTTGCGCTTTGCTAAGCGCTTTTGGCCAAAAGTTCTCAAAATTGGTTCAAAGAGGTTTTGAAACCAGTTCTAGCAAATCTAGCAGCCAAACCCCGCTAAGCGGGGCTGAACCCAAATTCATGAAAAATAGATGCCAGGCTCCGCCGCGGGGCAACACTGTCATGGGAATTCAGACAGATAGCTGCTAGGTTAGACTAGGCTGGCGATCCAAACAAGGGATAATATTTTTTCCGCATCTCAAGGGATAACAAAATGTTTACAATATTTACTAAATTATTCTATCATGATATTAAAAAAGAGCAGTCGGGCTATAAAACCGATAGGTTGCCCGGTTGGCTTCCCTGCAAGCCCCGCCTTTCAGGGCGGGGAGCTTCACTTTTTTAAAATAAACAGCCAAATTTATGTATTCAATACCGAGAAATGAGGAGGCCCCATGGCAGTAAAAGTTCTAATAAAGCGAGTTGTCCCGGAGGATAAGGCAAGGCAGATGATACCGCTCTTCAGACAAATGAGAGCCCTTGCCACCAGCGAACCCGGCTATATTTCGGGCGAAACGTTAAAACGGCTGGACAAACCCGGTGAGTTTTTAGTGATCAGCACCTGGAATTCCTCCGATGACTGGAATCGATGGTTTAAAAGCGAAAAAAGAAAAGAAATTCTGCAAAAGATTGATGCATTGCTTGGTGGAAAGACCGAATACGAAATTTATCATTACGGATTTACAGAGTGACCGTTTCGCTTCCCTGCAAATAAATATTTTTCGGATTCAACGGCATTAACGATAATAGGCATCCGAGCTTAAACCATAAAATGCTGGATATCTTTTGGCGGGATTCCAAGTACGGTTACGGTTTCGTGCTTTTTGGGTTTTTCAACCGAAACCTCGACCGGTGTGTCACTTGGCGCCTTGCTGTATCCGGTGCAAATGGAAGCAGCTAGCGTGAGCATCTCTTTGCTGCAGCCGTGCGGAATTAACGTAATCGGGCCGGGGTATTCTTTTACTTCTATAATGGTGTCGGTTTCGGGGTCGTGGTATTTAAGTATGTTTTCATTATCATCGTGGGTTCGTCCAATGATAATTTTTGTGTCTCCCTTCAGTCGGAGATGGCGGCCGAACTTCAAGAGAAAAAGTTCGTTTTCGGACCAGCTGGGTTGATGATCAAAAAGATCTTTCAAGCGATGAGAAAAACCTTTGTCGGTGAGCAGGCAACCGCCGGCAGGTGTAGGGAAATCCACTATGCCGAACTGTTTGATCAGTTTCATTTGAGGTTTGCGAGACCTGCCGGCAAAATTCAACAGCCGCTCCCTATCCACCAGTCCCTGCTTTTCGGGAATTGTTTCCGGCAGCCGCTTGGCACTAAGGGGACGCAAAATATAGCCATCAAAGCCTGAATTTTTTTCAACATATCGCAGCGACGGCCTGGTCTGGGACATGGGACGCTGTCCGAGCACTTCGCCGCTGAACAGAAAATCGAATCCTTTTTCTTTCATTATTTCCCCGGCAAGCTTAAACATTAGGGCATGACAATCCATGCAGGGATTCATGGCTTTTCCATACCCACTGGCGGGATTTTTTAGCATTTCCATATATTCAGGTGTAATTGACCTGACGGTAAGCGGTATGCCGGTGAGTTGTGACGCTTTACGAGCCTTGGCTGAGGAAAAAAAAGGGGTTTCGAAGGTAACCCATTCAACCACTATGCCCTGATCGCGCAAAACCAAGCCGGCTAGCATACTGTCGAGCCCTCCGGAACATAGCCCCAGAGCGCGAACTTTCTTTGATTTCGAAATCATGATATTAAAGACCCTTTTTGGTTGTCGATTAAACCGCGCAGGCAGGATTCTCTCGACGAAAGATTAACCATGAAGCTTGAAGTGCGGGCTGATAAGATACGAAAAATATTAAGGTCGACTTATCCGGAAGTCAAGACACAGCTGTTTTACCGAAATTCGTTTGAACTCCTGGTGGCAACCATTCTTTCTGCGCAGTGCACGGACAAACAGGTAAACAGCGTGACAAAACGGTTATTTAGTGCACTGAAGACCCCTGATGACTTTGCAAAGGCTCCGCTTGAAACGATTGAAAACCTTATTCGTCCGACCGGATTTTTCCACAACAAGGCCAAGAACATTAAAAATTGCGCCCAAAAACTGAAAGATTATTATAACGGCAAGGTACCCGGATCATTGGATGAGTTGGTGAAGCTGCCGGGCGTTGGGAGAAAGACCGCCAACGTGGTTCTGGGGGCAGCTTTCGGTATACCCGGAATAGTGGTCGATACCCATGTTGCCAGAATCGCCCAACGTCTCGAACTCACCCTAAACAATGATCCGGTCAAAATTGAATATGATCTCATGAAAATAATCCCCAAGAAAGACTGGAGTGATTTTACCCTTCAACTAATTTTTTTCGGCAGAGACACCTGCACAGGCAGAAAGCCAAAATGTCCAATCTGCCCCCTCAACAACCTCTGCCCCTATCCTTCTAAAACCCGATAATACCTTGAACCATTTGCGTCATAGCAAGCCCCGTCTTATAGTGGGGGATCAAGGGAAGCTATAATAATTGGAAAAATGGTGTTCCGCAAAGATGTTGCAATTGCGCCAGCACCGGCGAGG
>CP070652.1:3166279-3170313 GCA_020354645.1 Deltaproteobacteria bacterium | reverse complement strand
CCGTCATTGTGAAATACTTATGCGGGTATTTTCTCATAAAAGCCGGTATGTTGGTGTCCGCTGCAAAGGGTATTCTTTGAGGAAATTAATACAGGATAATTGACTGTCACGAACCTTAAGTATATAATTTTTTTAATAGCTTATAAAGTATTATTTTATTTTTTCCTGTTTGTTCAATAAGGTATGTTTTCCCCGGGGAAAACTTTCCTCTTTTTCAAGCACAATGACTGAAACCGCTACACTTTATCCGGTTATATTATCGGTCCCTGAGCATGCCAGAAATCTGCCTGTTAGGCCCAAAGGTAAGTACTTGAGCCGATATGCCAGAGAGGCGCTGGCTATTTCGGCTCAAAAAAGCGGGGTCAAAATCGGCCGGCTTAAAAAGAACACCGAGGGCGCCCCTGTCCCATCCGGTGGAATCTACTGGTCGTTGACCCATAAACCCATGTATGTTGGCGCTGTGGTCGGGCTTTCCCGGGTCGGAATAGATATCGAAAAAATCAACTCTCGCTCAAATGTGCTTTTCAAAAAAACCGCCGGTCCGGATGAATGGGCCTTGGGGGGTTATCCCTCATGGGAACTTTTTTACCGTTACTGGACTTCCAAAGAAGCCGTTGTAAAAGCTGCTGGTAAGGGAATTTTTCAAGATCTTTCAGAGTGTCGCGTTATCCAGATCATTGACCAAAATAACCTTGTTATAAAATTCAGGGGCAATCGGTGGCATTTAGAGCACTTTTACTTCCATGACCACATCGCATCCGTAGTCAAGAATTCATTTACTATTGAGTGGACACTTCTATAAAGTCAGGCAAAATTTTTGAGCCGTTGATACTATTGATTATTTTGACTTTTTCGTTTCAATAGGTTATGTTAATGCTTTGAAAAAGGATTAATCGCCACCTCAGAGGGGGAAAAATGGAAATTCTCGGTATCGATATCGGGTTCGGGTTTACAAAAGCGACCAATGGTAAAGAAACCCTGATTTTTAAGTCCCTTTTCGGTGATGCTACTGATTTACAATTCTGGATGGATTTTGGTGAACACTCCCTTAAAGACTTTTTCCATGTCACCATCGACGGCAAATCATATTTTATCGGCGATCTGGCAGAACAGCAATCGACGGTCCTGAATTTCACTCTCGATCAGGAGAAGCTGATATCCGAGTTTGTCAAAATTTTGGAGCTAACCGTTACCGGTACTTTTTTAAAAAAAGACGCCCCGATCAATGTCCCGATCAACATCGTATCCGGACTCCCTATTGGATATTTCAAGCAAAATCATCAGCGGTTTAATGAAATTTTGACCGGACACCACAAAGTCACTTACCACAAGCACGACGGCAGCCAACTGGTGAAGGAAATTTATATTAATAAGATTCGAATGCTGCCACAACCGATCGGCAGCATATTGAACATTCTAATGGATGACAACGGAAAGATCATCAATACCGATCTGGCAAAGCAGAAAGTCGGCGTGGTCGATATTGGATTTCGAACCACCGATTTTACAATTATGGACCGCTTGCGCTATATCGATCGCAGTAGCCGCACAATGGACACCGGTATTTCCAAAGCTTTCAGCGTGATTTCAAACAAACTACGGGAAAAGTGCGGTGTCAATGTGGAACTGTATCGTCTGTATAGAGCAGCTGAAGCCGGTGCTATTAAAATGAAAGGACATGGCCTCAATTTCTCAAAAATTCGAGACCAGGTGTATGCCCAACTGGCCGGCACAATCGCCAATGACATTGATCGATTATGGGCCGAGGATTGGGACATTGATACTATAATCCTAACCGGCGGGGGATGTATGGACCTGGCTCAATATCTGCAGCCGCTGATCGCCGGTAATGTCCGACCTATAATGAACGATGTAGACGCTCGATTGAACAACGTTCAAGGATACATCAAGTACGCTAAATACATATGGGGAGAATCGGCGCCGGAACCACCCGCTCCGCCTCCGCCTGAGCTGGAACCTATTGAGGAAGAAGCCGTTGAGGATGCACTGATAGAGGCGCAACCGGCTGAGGACGGACTGGTCGAGAAACAACCGCTTGATGATGCGCTGGTGGATAATGATACCCTGGAAGAAATTGAGGAATTGGTGGAAGAAAAATTACCGGACGAATAAAAAGAGCAACACTTACAAATTACCAACGCGCGTCACGAGCCGGTGATGGCGGCTTTGTCCAGTCCTGTCACCGGCTTTTTTAATATATGCCACCCGGGGAAATGCCTTTTATTTCAGGGGAAAAGGTAATTATTTCGACCCCGGATTATTTAGATACCTGCCGCTGGTCTTCAGGCAAGCTTATCTTAATCGACTGAAGATCTTGCCCCCATAAAGCAAATCCGACGGTGCCCGCCACGCCAAACAAGAAGGCGACCAGGAAATTTGTAGCCGGACTTATGAGCCAAAGAAAAGCCCCGCCAAAGGCAGCTACCGATACAACAACATCTCTTAACAGGTAATACAGACCGAACATACCGGCTTTGCGGTTTTCGGGTGCAAGATCCATAATCAGGGCTTTGCGAGTGGGTTCACCAAACTCTTTGAACCCCCTGAGAATAAATGCAAGAACCAACCAGATAAAAGACTGACTATAGAGCAGCAACAGGGGAAAGAAGGTGAAAAAAACAAATGTCGTCACCACAAAGGGTTTCTTAGTACTCTTGTCAGCAAAATACGCCACAGGGATATAAACCAGCATGGCCGTCGCCATTTCAATGCTCGTCAGCACGCCGAACTGTACTGCGGTTACCGGATTGGCGATTGCCTTCATGCACCAGACCACCACAAATGCGTATGGTATCTGTTCACAAAACCTTACCAGAATATCACAAACGAGCAGCCGTTTGAGCGACCGACCCATCATGGCATACAATTTCAATGGGTTCTTCTCGGCGGCCTTGCCGCTGTCGGCGATCGCTTCTTCAATGAGCTTTTGCTGTAAAGCTGTTGCCACTAACGCTAAAAGAAAGGCGAAAACAAATGCCGCCCGTACACCGTCACGCTCGCCCCACAAACTGATACACAGACCACCTAAAATGGGTCCCAGCGCCATGGGAATCCTGCGAACCAGAGAATGCATGGTAACCCCCATGGTGCGTTTATTCATCGGCAATACCTTGGCAATAAGACTCATGGTCGCCGGCAGTGATATGGCTGTCCAGGATAGAAAAAATACCGCGCCCAATAAAACTGCCTGCCATGCAGGTACTAAAATGACGATAATAAATCCGGCCATGGCGACTATATTGAAAAATAACAGCGCCCGCTTGGTACCGAAACGATCCGACAGATACCCGCCGGGGAAGGCATATAATGCCGATAACAAATTATCGAGGCCATTGAGGATGCCGATGGATAGGGCACCGCCGCCGAGTGCGATCAGATAGATCGGTAAAAAGCGCTCGGCCATCCGCTCGCCCATACCCACAAGAATCACCATGAACAGCACACCGACCGTGCTTCTTTGCAACCCTAAAAACTGCGCTATTGATGACTGGCGATGCATGCTAATTCGATAGTTCCTTCCACCCAGGCAATATTACAACCAGCAGAGTCTATTTGTAAATACAATTGAAAGAACGAAACGGATAAGAACAAAAACAGGGACCGAAAAAATTACGCCGGCCCCTGACTGACTTATAATTTAAATTATAAAAATAATTGCAATGGCTAAGATATAATCTTGTAGTTATCAAATAGCAATCACGATCAAATCTGACAAGCTCGCAATTTGTTGGATGATATGTATGATATCACAGATTTTTTTGAGTGAAAAAAAACTTGGTTATGTTGGAGATATCAGCATTTTTGAAAGGGAAGATTTATTTCAGATATCAGTTATTTTGAAGATAGTATCACAATTACGATTTTCTGGGTTCAATATAAAAAAAGCAGGGCAAACTGATCTGACCCTGCTCCAAGGTTGGATTAGTGCGTAGAAAAGGAGCTATTGCTTCTTGAAAAATTTCTTACGTCCAATACCTGCCAGTCCGATTAAGCCGGTACCGAGAAGTAGCATG
>CP070652.1:3163065-3166179 GCA_020354645.1 Deltaproteobacteria bacterium | reverse complement strand
GAATTCAGTTAGAATTCGTCAAAAAATATGGTTTTAACAACAACAAGTTCTAAGATGGAAATAATACTGGCATTCCAACTTTTAATTTACTTAAAAATCCACCCAATCAGAACCCAATCTACAATATCCTAAAATTGCATATTCCATCTGGACATCTAACAATTTTTGGCGCGTTCTAAATTGTGTAGGTAGGCACGAAGTTCACACTTTTCGCGAGACGAATTTTTTGTAGATTTGTCATTACGCAATCCACAATCTGAAAATCCTTGTGATATACCCTTTTTATCCGTAAATTTGCCAAAGTTTGTGTACTCTCAATGTAGTACGCGAGGAGCGCACTTTTTCATATAGCGTGCGTAACTGCCTAAGAGATGGGGGCGGGCCCCTCGGAGCCGGCTTGCAGGAGTATGCATCAAACCACCTAAAGCTGCGCTGGTAAAGAGCCAGGGTAGTGAGCGAAACAATATTTAACTTGACCATTTTAGTAGGATTTAATATGATCTGCAATAAATACGTTATGTTGAAGTTTCCATCATGATTCGATTGAGTCCTAAAATTTTAGCTATCACCCTCGCATGCCTGCTGATGTTCAACCTAGCCACCGGTGCTGCCTCCGTAATCGGGCACTGCGAAGCCTCGATGGTCAACATCAGCCCTATGGCGATGGACCATTGCGACGGTCTGCTCAATTTTACCTTCCCCTTACAGGGCTGCTGCGGTGATTGTAATGACATATTTTGCGATCTTATGAAGAATCCGTTACAGGATGCAAATGCCGCGAATCCATCGCCCATCCAAGGAAGCTGTTACCCCATTATTCTGGGATCCTTAGATCCCATTGATGTGTCCGACGGCCAGATAGCATTATGCGAACAGAGGTTCTTGCTATCCACCGCACCGGCATGGAGTCAAATTCCCCTGTATATCGAGCATCTCGCCCTGATCATTTGAAATTGCCATCGCCATTCCTAAATTTAAACACTTGTTAAAAGGTTTATCAGCCCCATCAGGCTTAATCTATCAGTATACATCTATTGCCGAATTTTGAATTGGAGGTTTTACGAAATGAAAATAATCAAATGGATAGAATCCAATAAAGTCGTCCTTATTGCCCCGCTGATTGTGTTGGTTACGGCGGTCGTTTTATCATATGCATATAAATGGAGTGAAGATACAAAAAGAAATACTGAAACAGCAGAAGCTTATCCCTCTCCGACTATAAAAACTGCGGATAAACAGGCGGATGGAAATCAGGAGGGCCTTCAGGCAGCCGACAGCTCGCCTGTAACAGCAGAAATTACCGCCAACACCGCCAAGGTTGTTCTTGATGTTGAGGGCATGTCATGTTCCGGGTGTATATCAACTATCAAATCAAGCTTGGCCGGATATGAGGGCATCCAGGACATCATCGTCAATATTTCCGGCGGTACTACCGAGATTTATTATGATAATCAAAAAATTACAGACGTCAGCCGCTTTGCATCTTCCATCACAGCCAGCGGTTATCCGGCCACGGTCAAACGCATCTTGACGGCTGATCAGCTCAGAGAAGAAGAAGCCGCTGCATCCCAACGTGCCAAGCTCTACATTGCTTCTGTTGGTGGGTGGGATATCTCACGTGCTGATTTTGACATTGAGGTGGCATATGCAAAGAATCGGTACAAAAAAGCCTATGGGCAGGATGTTTTCTCAGAAGCGCGCGGGCAAAAAGTGTTAGACAGCATAAAGGCGCAGGTCACATCACGGCTGATCAACGAAGGCATTCAGATGCAAGAAGTTCAACGGGTTGGTTTTCGTATTAATCCGAAAATATTTGAACAAGAGTTTGACAATTTCCTTATGCAAAAAAATATCGACCTTGAAAAGTTTAAATCCTCGCTGGCGGAAAGCGGATATCCATTTGATTACTTCATGAAGAAATTTGAAAATCGGGTGGTGCTCCACCATTATTTAGAAGAACAAGTTCTCAGGGGAGTTACCAGTGATTATGATAAACAAGAACAGTATCTGGCTTGGTTCAACAATGCACGAGCTTTGTCAAAGGTAACCATTTATGACAAACAGCTCGAACGTTTGACCCTAAACCAGTCAGCCGGTGGAGGCTGTGGTTCTTCATGTAGGAGCTGATCTCAGGTCCTGGATGACTGAAATTTAAAAACCCCGCTATATAAAAAATAAGCGGGGTTTTTAAATAGCGTTGTCTATTCTCAATCTAAATTCCATTTCCGAGAAATTATACTGCAATCTGAGTCAGGAGATGAAAAGTGAACACAGAAGATTTGGGAAATTCTAAGATTTTGAATTTGCTTTTCAAACCAGCTGGGATGCTCATGGGTAGCAGGGTCCGAGGCTGGCTCATGAATCCTGTGAAAACCCTTCAAGGTGCTGGCATTCAGCCAGGACAGAGCGTTTTAGAGGTAGGGTGCGGCACCGGTTTTTTCACTATACCAGCAGCACAGATAATTGGCGAAGAAGGTTGCCTGGTAGCGATGGATGCTTTATCCGATTTTATTAAACAGGTATCAAAAAAAGTACAATCCGCTGATCTAAAAAACGTCCGCATGGTAAAACGTGATGCTCTGAATACAGGGTTGGAAGCCGCAACCATTGACACAGCACTATTGTTTGGTGTGCTACCTTGGCCTGCATTGCCTTTAAATCGGCTTTTGCCTGAAATTCACCGTGTCCTGAAACCAGAAGGGAGGTTGGCAGTATGGTTGTTTCCGGTTTCTGGTTGGGTGCCAAAGTCTATCCTTCGGTCTGGTTTATTCACATATATGAACAAACAAAACGGTGTATACAATTACCGGCGCTGTTAAGTTGTAATAGGAATAAAGGTATCCCAATAAATCCATAAAACATCACTTGCACGTAACGGTTATTATACCTTGGCTTGACTCTGTTTAAATTTTTCAGATTTGTAATTGTAGTCTGCAATATGCCAAGTGTATCATATAATTGTGGGAGGGGGCACGAAACCTACAATAAATCGAGACTAAAAAAAGTGTGTATTTGCCATGGCTAATCTATAATCAGCATTAGCTACATTGTTGGTGTATGGAGATGATTTTACAATATCCAACTTAAATTTGAGAAAATGAGCACAACATCTTG
>CP070652.1:3159209-3162965 GCA_020354645.1 Deltaproteobacteria bacterium | reverse complement strand
CCTCACCTTCACTGGGGAGCAAATGTACACGGTGTTTCCGTAGCTCCTCTTCAACTTCTTGAAGTCCTCACCTCCCTGCTGCCTGTGCCGCCGGAAAACTTCTGAGCTTCAGGCAAAAAATGATTTCCGCCATCATTCCGATCCCGTTATGGTGATTCTCAGAATAATATTCCGATAAACAATGGAATAAGGCGGTCCGGGTGAGGGGTATTTTTTTTTGTCACAAGATGCCAGATCTCTGCCCCTTGGGCTTGAGACCGCGACTTCCTTTCACTTGGCGCCCAGCGGGTTATAACATCCTACCCAACACCCATGGAACAAATTGGTTTGCTTGGCTGAGCAGCACAGACCGTTTGCCATTTAAACCCACCGCAGTGATCAGCTTGTGGCAAAAAAATTACCCCTCGCCCGGATCAGCATGACCGCAAGGGCAATCGGAACAAATTTTTGAGAATTACTCTAATAGTTGATAAGACCCATCACCGAATCAAGGTTTCTGCAGTTATTGCCAAAAAAAATACCCCTCACCGGGGGAATCAAAGCCGTTAGATTGGTTTGGATTTTGTTAAAGCGGAATGTATATAAAAGAGTGTGAACTTGTGTCAACTAAAAAATTGTGCTGTTCGAAATAATATTTAGTATCCTTTTGGGAGTGAATGATTCGGATTGACACGCCTTTATTCTTTTTCTATCATGCCTCTTTCCTTTTAACCCCGATCATAGAAGAGACGATGGCGGCACAAGCCCACAGCATCAACAAAAAAAATATTTTTGCCCTGACCCTGGTCCATTTTATGGGTGATTTCTATAATTCTTTTACCATGCCGCTGCTGCCGGCTTTTATGGATAAGCTTTCGCTCACCCTGACACAGGTCGGCATTCTTACGGGAACCATGCGGTTTCTTGCATTTATAGTTCAGCCTTCGGTTGGATATTTTGCGGACCGATATGAAACCAGGTCCTTTGCACTTGGCGGGCTTCTTCTCACGGCTTTGTTTATTCCTTTGGCCGGGATCGCACCCTCTTTTTTTGTGCTGATTCTGTTTCTGGCAGCAGGATCTGTCGGCTCTTCCATGTTTCACCCATCTGTTACCGGAATGGTTCCTGTTTACGGCGGCCGGCATGCCGGCCTTTCCATGTCGATATTTAATACCGGCGGTACCTTGGCATTTGGTGTTGGGCCTCTTTTTATCACCTGGTTTGTTGCGCGGTTTGGACTTTCCGCCATGCCCGCAACGATGCTGATCGGATGGGGAGCTCTAATTTTTCTCTTTCGGGTTCTCCCGGTACCTGAAACTGAAGGGTTGAATTATACTGGTTTTATTGGCTCCCTGAAGCAAACCTTGGGCCAGGTGTGGCAGTCGATTTTACTGATCTGGTTGGTGATGGTACTAAGGGCGGTTGTCGGCCAGTCTTTTTTGACTTTTACGCCGGTTTTTCTGGCCGAAAAGGGCTATTCTCTGATATCTGTGGGGTCTGCCATAGCCATTTTCGTTGTTGCCGGAACCGTTAGTGGACTAGTTGCGGGTTTTCTTTCGGACCGGACCGGTTACAAACCGATATTCTACATTTCCCACGGGCTGATGACACCGGCGCTTATAATATTGCTATATTTACCGGGAAACTGGGTATTTTTAGGAGCATTTGCAGCCGGGTTTTTTGTTCTTGCATCCCTTCCGGTTGGGGTTGTTCTGGCCCAGAAACTGGCACCACTGGGAAAATCAATGGTGGCCAGCCTGATGATGGGCTTTGCATACGGGCTCGGGGGAGTTTTTTCTCCGTTGATCGGTAAGCTGGCGGATATTTTTTCAATCGAAATTGTTCTGTTATACGTGTCTTTTATCCCGCTGCTATCACTGGTCATGATTTTCTTTTTTCCTGATGTCAGCCCCCAAAAAAAACTTCCAATCTCAAAGCAGCGATCTTTATCATAGCACCCGGGACCTTAGAATAAATCGGCGATGGAGAGACGCATAAAATCGGGAAGGCTCAGATTCACACCAATCAGATTGCTATGAATACTCCTTTACGGCAAAATCACCCAGCGTGATTGTGTAGTTCTTTTTTTCACCGCTGGTGATAAATCGAATCAGGCTCTCGGATGCCACGGATACGGCGATCATTATTAAATTTCTCGCAAGCGGGTAATCACATACATCCTGGCCGCCGGGCGAGGGGACGCGGTAGGCCTCATTCCAGATCACCTCCGCATAATCGGCATTGAGTCCGACATGCAGGCAGGGCACACCCGAATCGGTGCTGTAAGTCTTTACGGTATTTCGCGAATCGGAGTTGTCAAAAGAATCAACCACGATTGCTGCACCCCGCAGCAGTTTTTTGGCGTTTCTGGCATCTAGCCCTTTCGGACGGGCCTCCACCTCCAGGCCGAGGTCATCGAACAATCGGTTCCGCAGGCACTCTGCCTTGAACAACCCCACCTCGGCTTCCGTCCATACCTGGGTACCCAGATTATGCGGCTCCACACGATCGCGATCGATCAGTATAATTAAGGAAAATCCCTGACGCGCAAGGTTCACGGCAAGGTTTGACCCGACGGCACCCACGCCGCACAGCGCCACAGGGGTTTGTGCCAGCTGCTTCATGGCGACCGAGCCTCGAAAAATGTTCTCGTGCAGAAACCGCTCCGACATGGTTTTTACTCCTTAAAAATCATTTGTTCTTTCGCGTGGGCGATCAAATCGACACTACGACCCCGACTCCTGAAATTGCGGAAAAGATAACCGTAAATCTCCGTATCATCAGGGTATGGAATACCAATGATACATAGCAGTGGTTTTCCCAGACAATCACACCAGGCCCTCATGGTTTTGATATCGCGACGGCTCGGACCTGTCGGTCCGAACGGATGGGTGTGAAAAAAACCGAGCACATCGCCGAATGCTTCTTCATGCTTTAGCACCTTTTCCCAGTCAAATTCAACACGGGCGGAGCTTCCGTGGCTGAGAAAGTGTGTGCGGCAAGTCCATGTCTTTGCCTTGCGGGTGCCGGTAAGATAGTTCGCAGTTTCTACCATAGTGATTTTCAAAAAAATACTCCTTAGGCGAGCCGGCTTGATGGCAGTATTCTATCAGAGCGTTATTTGGGTACTTCGTATAATTCTTGCCATCAGCTGCTTAATAGAAATCGAACCCGGGGATCCGACGGGCTTCCCTGAGAACACCCACCAGGCTCTGGAGATCGAATTTTTTATCTTTGCCTTCAAGACAGATGCCGGCCGACAGAACGGTCAGGTCATCCGAGCGTATTCTGGAAGTATGCCGGTGGCCGTCCATAATAAAAGTTACCGCGTAGGATTTTTTCCGTTTATGATAAGATTCCAACCTTGCGCCGGCATGTTGCAGCGCCAGTCGGATACGGCGCCGGTCCGGTTCCTCCCGGCGGATCCGCTCCAGCTTGAGAAGATCGGCGTAAAGCCGCTTTTCCTGCGGCAGCAATCCCGGTCGGTCAAGTTCTCTAATCTCCAGATCACTGTCCAGTGACTTTCTGAGATAGGCGGCCTGGGCCGGGTTGCGGCCGGGATGTATCCGGTCGTACCAGAAATTGAATCCGTCAAACCTGGCAATGATGTGGCGAAATCGCTCGACCCCTTCAATCAGACGAACCGGAATCGGACCATCGAACTTAACCGGACTTCCTGCCGGATGGGCCAGGATTGCTGATGGGGGATGACCCGCCGGCTCAGCAACAATCAGAGCCACGGATGTAAGCTGATCCAGGTACTTTCTCATCAGTGGT
>CP070652.1:3156459-3159109 GCA_020354645.1 Deltaproteobacteria bacterium | reverse complement strand
CAACAACTCCGACCAAATTGGAAGGGCCGCGTTTCATCGAATGATGGCGATACTAGCCGGTGCGAATGCGCCAAAGAAAACGGTTTTGCCGTCACCGATCATCACAAAAGACAATGTTTGCAGACATTACAATCCAGATAGTGTTTTCTAAATAATCATTTGGGAAATGAGTTCCTTCAGCTGACAACGCGGCCTGGGGGAACTCGATTATTTTCTAATTCTATTTTTGAAATCCCTCCCGTCATATTTTTCTCCGCCGCTAAATTGTCGCAATTGATTGCCGGGTCCCACTTACTACTTAAAAGCAAATCTGGTTATCCACAATAAGCAAGTGAAGTTGCTTTCTGGGTTCCTGCTCCCTGATCGTAGTCAGGGAGCAGGAATCCAGTTATATCAGTTTTGGAATTGTTTCATTATCACTTGGGCTTTTTGATAACCAGATTATCTTATATTTCATTCCCGTCATCCATTCTCACCTGTCTCACCTGACTAAAAAGCTAATATTATTTGTAGTTTAATGTTTTCGTAATAAGGGTAGAGCCACTTTGGGGACGCCACGTAAATTACCGAAAGCCTTCATCGTCTTGGTGGGGGCTTTTTTATAATAGTTGGTAGGTATTCGATAGTTCTATGTGAATTTATCAAAAGCCTGAGGTATAGGTATGCTCAGTTGTCTTTGTTTAAAAGGTTGCGTGCCTGTTCCGCCTCTCTGAAATTGCTTGATATGCTCAGGGCTTTTTCGAGATACTTCCTGGCCAGGTAATCCTTTCCAGTGGTATGATAGACAGCACCCAGATGATAAAGAACAATGGGGTGGTCAGGTAATAAGGACGCAGATTTTTCAAGCACGTCGAGCGCCTCCCGATATTTTTTCTGTTTGAATAAAATCCAGCCATAGGTGTCAAGGATCATGCCGTTGTGTGGTGCAAGGGCAACCGCTTTTTCGGCCGCCGCCAAGGCCTCATCCAGTTGACCGGTCTCGGAAAGTATGGCTGCAAAATTATTCAGGGCCCGAACATTGTTCGGATGCTTTGCAATGATCGCTCGATAGCCCCTTATTTCTTCATCAGAGCAGAAGGCCTCCTGATCCGGCAGCCTGTTAGAAAATTCTATAGCCATCCAATATCGTACATTTCCATTCTCGGGCATGGCGCAGTAGGCCCTGAACAAGTCCTGCTTACTATGGAAAAAACCATACCTGGCCAGCCTTTGAGCGGCGATTTGCTCGTCGCGGATTGCGGCGCGCAGCCCATCTTCCGCTTGTTTGAAATACGGCGCAGCGCTCGCCTGAAATCGCGGCAGCCGCCATTGCGGCGGTGCGGGTCGAACAGCAGATTGCTTATCGAAGTAATGAAGATCATCGGTGTTGACCCTTGTCTCATGCCCGATCATTTTTGCCATCGCTGGTCCATCTAACCAGAAAAAGCCTGCTATCCGGGCAACCGTATCGATCTGGTATTCTTCTGCACGAAACCATGCGGGAAGCTGATCTAATTGGTGCTGCAACCGCTCGGCATCAACAGAGAAAGGTCCGGGGGTCGCCAGGAGAAACGCCTGGTCGGAACCGTACACATACCAGAAAGTGGAGTTAGGGAACACCCGCCGAAACGTGTTCAGATGTATCCTGAACAGATCTCCCTGCATGGAACCAAGCACCGGAACCCACTGCGCAAATATACCGCCGGGCAGAAGATGTTCCTTGACGGCCTGGTAGAATTCTTCCGTGTAAAGAATCCAACTGTCATAGGCACGTGGATGGGTCGAATCGCCAAGAACTACGTCATAGCGCTTGTTGCTCGTCACCAGGTAGTTTCGGCCGTCGTCGTTGTGGAAATGGAATCGGGATTTGTGAAAAACATCACCGTTTACCTCGGTAAACAAGTTGTTGATATCTTCCACATCAGGATTGAGATCAACAACATCAAGAGAGGAGACCTTCTCAGAAGCCAATACAGAACCTGCGGTAATCCCGGCCCCAAAGGCAATCACCAACACCTCTTTGGGTTCATCGGATGCATGCGCCAGTACCGGAAAGATTCCCAGAAGCTTGAAAAGCTGGGTGTGCCAATACCGTGTGGAAGCTTCCTCAACACCGTTGAGGTACATGTCGCGGTAAGTGCCCTTTTTGGGATCACTCTGATCAAGGACAGTGACGGTAGCAGCGCGTCCCTCGTGAATAAGTCGAACTTCCACTGAACGCGCGCGGGTCGATTCGGCAATTTTCCCCGCATACAGATCCATCATTTTTGGCAGCGACACTGCAAGAACCACTGCCAGCGAGGCAATTCCCAGGGTTGCAATGGACCACCGCCGAAAACTTCTACCCGGGGAAAGCAGATTGATAACACCCACACCAGCACATATCAATGCCAGAAAGATGAGGGCACCCTGTATTCCGATAAGCGGGACAAGGTAATGGTTTGCCAGACCAGCACCCAACAGGCCTCCGGCGGTATTGAGTGCGTAAAGCTTGGCAGCTTCTCGGGTTGCCTCGCCGCGCTCCTCCGGTTGGAGCATCCTGATGGCAACCGGCAGCAGATCACCAAGCAGAATTTTAGGTGCGATGATAATGGCCAAAATAGGTATGGGATTTCTAAGACCCGAATCAGCAAAACGGGAGAGTTTGTCAATACTGAACACCCGATCGTTT
>CP070652.1:3152494-3156359 GCA_020354645.1 Deltaproteobacteria bacterium | reverse complement strand
TATGGTATCCACTTTGGTGTCCACCCAGGGTGGTATAGCCGAAATGACTAATTTGATATCTCCTGCATTGCCCAAAGATTCCGGATCTGCGGGCATCATGGTCATATTGGCCAGCGACGCGGGAAGATCCTGGGGACCATACCAGGTCATGCATTCACTTGCCGCCTTGCCTGCATGCTCCGGATCATCAGCGATCAAGGCCGCAAGGTTGAAATATGGATGACCTTCGTGAATTTTGTAGGCAATTTGCTGAGCAACTTGAGCGAAAGCACTCGTGCCCGCAACACCTGTAACCGCTATGTCAATCTTTGCCATTTGTTTCGCCTCCTTATTTTAGGTTAATGGTTTAACTTGGTGACAAAATGAATCGTTAAATCATCCTTTATCTAGTGATCGGCCACATCTGCATTTTTTCCCAATAATCATGCGAGAATTCAGAATTCAATCACCAATTCATCTGCGTCCTTCAGGCGCTAAGGTCACAATATTACAAATAACAGCATCGATTTTACATCTATAATTTATTCATGATAAATACATTATGTATGCAAATAGGATAATACTGATTTCCGTGTCAAGTATATTTTTGGTTATCTCTCCGATATCCGGAATTTTGAGCGATTTGTGCTTTACGGGATCGACCACAACAACCAGGCTTAAGCAGTCCCATTTGAAATTCAAATATTCTTGGACTGAAGAAAAAGTTTTGATCGGTTGGAAAGATTCAAAAATTTTAAAACTGCCAAGAAGCCTTTGTCCATAAAAGATCGAACATAACCGACACGATTTCATGTCTGGCGTCAATATCTTAATCCTTATATGCCAATTTTTTCATATGTTTCGCAAATTTAGTTAAATGCAAATTGGGGGTTGAGAAACGGCACCAAAAGTAGTTCATCGAAAATTCAAGACTCAAGATATTGAGCCCTGAGATTTCTTTTAATCAAACTGAGATAGTTTCTTAGGACGCTTCATGGGGCACGCTGCGTGCATCCCACTTTTGTAAAAATTCATATTAATCTGAATTAACGCCCACTATATGCTGATTTGCGGTTTACGTTCAATCCAAGGAATCGATTGTTCCAATTGGCCTGCCAGACGGATAAGGGTTGCCTCGTCGCCAAATCGCGCCGCAAATTGAACGCCTATGGGCAAACCGCTATCTGTCTGATGCAAAGGCAATGAAACCGCCGGTTGTCCGGTTATATTGAAAAGACCCGTAAAATGCGCGAAGCCTAAAAAGAGCTTGTCAATCCAGCCTTTGGCATCTAATGACTCATCGTTCGCATCGTAAAATCCTAAATCGACAGGAGGCGCATTAAGTGTTGGTGTCATCAGCACATCATATTCTTGCATGAATGCACCGACAGTCCGGTTGACCTGATTGAACACGGCCAAAGCGTTCAAAATGTCAAGACCCGACACTTTGTTAAGCCCATGCTGATAACATACCCAGCTGGTTGCTTCGAGGTTGTCCGGAGACGGAGTCCGGCCTAAAAGCAATTTTGCTGCTTCGACGGCGCTTGCCACCCATCCAGCCCAGGCTGGAACACAAGCGTTCAATAATGCCTCGAAATCAAATGAAGGTTTTGCTTCGATTAATGTATGGCCCAAAGATTCCAATAGCTTAGCAGTATCTGCAACTGCCTTTACACACTCTGGATCAACTTTGACCCCATTCCATCCGGTTGATGTGAATGCGATCTTCAAACTGCCGGGCTCCGTTGAAAGCTCGTCGAAATACGGGCGCGCTGGTGGTGCAATGATATAAGGATCACCGATTCCCGGCCCTTGTATGGCATCTAACATTGCCGCACTGTCCCGAACGGTGCGGGTTACAACGTGTTCAATGGCCAATCCAAGAACCGCTTCGCCAAAGTCAGGACCAAGAGACACACGCCCACGCGTTGGCTTCAGCCCCACCAGACCACAGCAGGAGGCGGGAATCCGGATTGAGCCACCGCCGTCGTTCGCATGCGCCCACGGCACGATTCTGGCGGCAACTGCCGCTGCTGAACCGCCGCTGGAGCCTCCGGTAATTTTTGAGGTATCCCATGGATTTTGCGAAGGGCCATGGAGAACTGGCTCAGTTGTAACATTAAGCCCAAACTCAGGTGTATTTGTGCGGCCGATAATCACTAATCCAGCTTTTTTAAAACGAGCCATAAGTTCCGTATCATAATCGAAGACAACATTCTGCGTGAGACGACTTCCCCAATCAGTGGGTATGCCAGCGGAATGAACGACAAGATCCTTAACCAAAAAGGGCACACCCTTGAATGGGCCATCAGGCAAGTCATTTTCATCAACTTGATTACTATCTTCAATAATATGGCCCACGACCGTATTTATCTCCGGGTTTAATTGTTTAATTGCCGTCAAAGCGAGATCAGCCAGCTCACTTGCTTTTACCTCTTTTTGCTGGAGTAATTTTGCCAGTCCTAAACCATCAAATTTTGAATATTCATGTAATTCCATTTGGCTACTCCCTTCTGTTTCTAAGTTATATCAAGTCTTCCGCTGACTTCCTCAAAGGTATGACTTTATGCCAACACGAAGGCTAAGAGCCCCTCAAGTCGGGCGCTATGCCCCTCTTGACTTTATACTGGAATTTCAAAAATCCAATCCCAACGCAAAATCCTTGTAGATAGTTAATAAAAAAAGGGGGGTCCCCAAATATATTGAAAATTTTTAGTGCCACATTGTATCATTTATTGTCAAGCGAATTCGTTTGGGTTTTATCGTTTAAGGATTTATCAAAGAAAAAAGTACCAAATGGCATTAAATAGGGGCGGCTGTTGCGGGCGCGATCCATCACATTATCAGCAGAGGAATGGAACAGCCCAAGATAAACCTACTGGACATAAGCTTGATCAGTGATGAATGGAAGATAGAATAATTATAACTCAGAGCCTGACTCTCGTTGAGCAATCAATGGTCACCAAATCTGTTTTTCGCGGTGAAGGAATTGCATCGTAGTTTGCGGACGTTTATTCGTTTTATAGTTTTCAAATAGATAGCTGCAGCGTCCGCAATTTTGTTTTTCTGTCCAGAAGTCCATTCGGTTTTTCCATCAACACTTACAGTGATCGCCTTCGGAAGTTGGGATTTAATTTGAAAGTAACTGAATAACTAAAGGGCGTGCCTTCTTTCCCCACTTATCTCCCCATAAAAAGAAGGTAAATTAGGAAATGTATTACATCAGTTTCCTAATAAGCCTGGCCTTTGATTAATACAATTAGATTAGTTGGCGATAAAATAATAGAAGGCTGAAGAGGGGAAATTGACTGGATAAGAATATTGCGCGATTAGATCATAATAGTCGGAATTGCCTTGGCACCCATAATTAGAAGAAATAAAGAGTATTTTTAGATAGTTATCTCTGAAGGAACACTGGATGTTTTATAGGAGTGAGCGCAACAATGAAGCTTATGCATATCTCATATGGATATCAAAGGTTTTTAGAGGGTAGAAAAAACTTGGTTATGTTGGAGCAATCTTCAATTTTGAAAGGGTAGATTTATTGTAGATCTCATGCAGATAGCTGAAATTCAAAATAACTGTTTACCTGATACAACATGTACCTCGACCAAAAAAATGTGTTAGAGTTTCACTCAGTCAACTCGCCGAAAATTTCAGGTGAGCCTGGAAATAGGCATCGATCTCAGGTGGTACCGAAGTGAACCGAATCAATTGGGTTGGTCCTTTCTTCCCGGGCCGTTCGATTACCTTGCCGTAGAAGTCCCTGGCCGACAGTTTTTCATCCACATCTCCCAAGTTCATTTTAAGGTTGTTCAAGACACTAATCGGCCCACGCAATTTAATCTCGGCACAATTCTTTGAAAGCCGGACCACGGAACCTTCG
>CP070652.1:3148401-3152394 GCA_020354645.1 Deltaproteobacteria bacterium | reverse complement strand
TCTTTGTAGTTCCGCTGAAATAGCGGCCTTATGATTGAGGGCTTGACAATCACATCCAAATCAAGCTAAAATTATTGCATATTTTAACTATTAACATCAACCGTTAAACAAGCCGGAGTATCTGATGAATGTAAAACATCTCCCCTCCTTTTTGTTTATCCTGATGATATTCATCATTGTTTTTCCAGCCCATCTTTGGGCCCAAGAAACCACCCAAGTCCCTCAGACGCGTGAAAGCCGCCTTAAGAATTGGGAGGTGGTTGAGACCGAAAGCGGTATTTACTACACGGTGAAAAAAGGCGATACGCTGTGGGATATTTCACAGCGATTTTCCAACTCACCGTATCTTTGGCCGGACCTTTGGAGCGACAACTCTCAAATTGCCAACCCCCATCGGATTTATCCCGGCGAGCGCATTCGCCTCTTTCGACGCCAGGATGTTGAAAGACATGCGGAGCCGGTTACGGAAGAAGAGCCGGTGGAAGCCGCAGCCCCGGTAGTCGAAGAAGCGCCTGAGCCTGAACCGGAGGCCGAACCGGAACCAACCCCTCAATTCGAACCCGAAGAAGAACCTCTACCGGAGTCGAGATATGTTTTATATTCCGGAATGGATCAGGTGGGATTCATCCGGGAAAAAGCCGTGCAGCCTCACGGCATAATCCGCAGGGTGCGTGGCAGCCAGAAAATGATCAGCCAGGATGATCTTGTTTACATCAGCTTCGAAGCGGACAACACGCTCAGCCCGGGCAGCCGCTATACAGTCTACAGAACATTCGACCCGATCAAAGACAAAACAACGAGAAAATATATCGGCATCCAACACTATATTTTAGGGATTGTCGAAATTGTCCGGACGGAACCTGAACATAATTATGCCATTGGAAAGATAATACGATCCTTCAGCAATATTAGAGTTGATGACAAAGTGATGCCGTACACGCCAAAATCCCGGAAAATTGCCGTGGAAAAAACTCCGGAAGGACTTATCGGACAAGTTATTATCGCCGAAAATCACAATTTGATTATCGGCGATCATACCAGGGTGTTTATCAATAAAGGCGAAAAAGACGGCGTGAGGCCCGGACAGGTTTACAGTCTCTACTATCAGGATGAAGGACGGATCGGTCACAGCAGAAAGAAAGCCGTATTAAAACCGGTTGCCATCGGCTCCTTGCTTGTCTTACATACCGAAGAGACAACCGCTACGGTATTTATCACCAAAGCAGATAGAAATATTTCGCCGGGAACAAAAATCAGCACGCCTTTTGAATAAGCAAACACTTAACGGCATCATATAGATAATTTGCTGTCGATGTTAGCAAGCGATAGATTTGCCCGAAAATGTATCAAAGCTGCTCCCAGGTGACTCTCAGAACCTCTTGATAGGTCGTCACACCATCAAGCAATTTCTTCACGGCGCTTTCCCGCAGTGTAAACATTCCCTCTTCCCGGGCACGAACTTTTAACTTTTCGACATCGGTTTTGGCGGTGGTCATCTTCTTTAATCCCTCTGTATAAGGGAGCACCTCAAAGATACCGGTTCTGCCGCGATATCCGGTGTGGCGGCACTTCATACACCCTTTACCGCGCTTGAGCGCTACGTGACCCTTCTTGCCCACTTCCAACCCCATGCGCTGCAACTCTGCCGTGTCTATCTCAAAGCTCTCTGCACAGTACTTACATATTTTACGAACCAGACGCTGGGCCAGAATGCCTACCAGGGTAGCCTGGAGCAGAAAGGCGGGTATCCCCAGATCCAAAAGCCGGGTAATCGATGAGGGTGCATCATTGGTGTGGAGTGTCGATAATACCAAGTGCCCGGTCAATGCCGCCTGGACGGCATTCCTGGCCGTTTCCAGGTCACGCATCTCACCGACCATAATAATGTCTGGATCCTGCCGCAATATCGTGCGCAGGATGTTTGCAAATGTAACATCGATTGCCGGCTGCACGCCGATCTGGTTGAAATCCTCGTGAATCATTTCAATGGGATCTTCGACGGTGATAACATTATTCTCCGGCGTGGAAAGCTGCCGCAGGGTGGAATACAGGGTGGTCGACTTGCCACTGCCGGTGGGTCCGCACACCAGAACGATGCCGTGGGGCATATTGATAAATTGATCGTAGCGGCTCAAATCCGTGGCCGAGAAGCCGAGCCCCTCCAGATCCTGGAAAAGGATATCCGGATCCATGACCCTCATGACAACCTTCTCTCCAAAGGCAACCGGCACGGTGGATATTCGTATCTCGACTTCCACGCCGCCCTTATCGGTTTTGATTCGACCGTCCTGGGGTCTTCGCTTTTCGGCAATGTTTAGACGGGACAATGTCTTTATCCGGCTGACAATCGGGTTGTGGACTTTTTTGGGCAATTTATAAACCGTGTGCAAAACGCCGTCGATGCGCATCCTCACCATGACTTCATCTCTTTTCGGCTCGATGTGGATATCGCTGGCACGCTGATCGAAGGCATAAAGGAGCAGATGATTGACCGCATTTACGATGTGATGGTCGGTAGACTGGATTTCGTCGGTGGACTTCAGCCGCACGTACTGTTCGAGGTTTCCGATTTCAACCGATGGACCGGCAAACATATCCTCGGCAGCGGCGATGGAACGTTTGAACCCGAAAAATTCGTTGATGAGTTTTATTACATCCGTTTTTGAGCTTATGATGGTTTTGACCTTTAAATTTGTCACGCGCGTTATATCATCAAGAACTTCTAAATTGGGAGGAGTTGGGGTTGCCACCGTCACATAGCCATCCTTTATTCCGATGGGCAACACAAGATGCTTCATGGCGAAATTACGCGGGATGGTGGTCGTCACCAGGTTGAGATCCAGCTGCAGCGGATCTAATTTTCTGTAGGGAATGTTCCACTCTTGGGCCAGCACTTGGAAAACAGCGTCTTCATCCAGCATACCGGGTTGACCGTCTTTTCTGCCCAGTTTCATTGAAGCAATCACATCGACAATCGTGACGGAATTATTACCGGATACACTCCTCTTTTGCGGACCGCCCCTTTGTTTTTCCAGCTTTTTTTTGATCGCAGGCTGTTTGACCAGAATTTCCTTGGCCTTATCGGGTGATAGGAGACCTCTTTTCACAAGGGTGGTGCACACCGTTTTGGGGTCAAATTGTTCGTCGGGCATCTTATTCAAAGCCTTTCGCCGAATCCGAAAAGCCCTTAATTATTCCGGTGGACGGTTTGATCTGTCGGTTTTTTAATTGTGAGGATTGAGAAAACGAGTACATAAAATATAACGGATTTATGAGATTATGTCAATCAAGCGTTGAGGGCTACTCGGAATGAAATCTGGCATTGTGTCCCAGAAATAAGTTTAAAAAGTGTTACAGCGGTTTGAAAGCCATTTGCTCGCGCCGGCGACCATTTTGGGGACGCCTGCCACGCAGGGCTAAATCAAAAGAACTCGACCTCGGCCTGCCTGCGGCGAGCTTAGTCGAGTCGCCTAGCAAGCCTCGGGACTCAGACAGCTTTTGATTTTTTACGCCCCGCTGCAGCCGGCGTCTTGATCCCAAAATGCTCAATGGCACTCGCAAAAACCTTTCAAACCTTGTGCTGGATTTTGTAACTTATTTGTGGGACACAACACTGCTACGTCAAAAATCCTCCTTCCCGCTATAAAAAGCGAGTCATCACATCTGGTTATAATTTTTAAAAGGGTTCATGATGCCCGATGGCTGCGTTGCCTCGCCCGTGTGAGCGGTGATAATCTAATAAGAGATAAAGCTATGAGTACCGCCGAAAATATTCAACGGTTGAGCACTTGATTAATTACCTGCCAATAAATAGTTAATCCGATCTCTATGAGATCATCCGGGAAATCGTATTCAGGGCTATGCAACGGGGGGCAGGATTCCCCGGCTCCAAGCAAAAACATGGCTCCCGGAAATCTGGCAGTAAATTGGCCAAAGTCTTCGGACCACCGTCTCGGTCGCTTTAAGGAAGCTACTTTCAGGCCGGCCTTTTTG
>CP070652.1:3144373-3148301 GCA_020354645.1 Deltaproteobacteria bacterium | reverse complement strand
TGACCAGAAACAGATCGATCACATGATCAAAATGCGAAAGCTCAGCCCCAATATGGGACGCGGAATGGGATACATGGGTCGAGGTGGAATGGGTTCCGGCCCCGGCTACGGTGGTGGCAATTGCTGGCGCTAATGAATTAACCATCAGCCTCGAACCCTTAACAGGGGCGGTCATATCGGCCGCCCCTAATGATTTTTGAGTCTTGATCTTCACAAGAAATCAGCTTAAACTGAAACATGTGCGTCATTAGTTATCCTGATACCTGCCTCAACCGAGGAGAAATAAATTCGACATTCGGCAATTAAAAGATAAAATTCTATCCAAACTCTACACCAAGTACCCGGCCCTTTTTGAAAGGTGGTCCAGAAAAGCTGAAATCATCGAATTCAGCGAAACTCCCTGGACACCTTTTGGCGGTGAGATATCAAACTGCCGGGTGGCCCTGATTACCACCGGTGGCGTACACCTGTCCACGCAGCAGCCCTTTAACATGCAAGACCCGTCCGGTGACCCGTCGTTCAGGGAAATTTCTGCAAATGAGTCCCCGGAAAATCTTCTCATTACGCATATCTACTACGACCATTCGGATGCCGATAAGGATATCAACATCGTGTTCCCGGTTGAACGTATCCGATTGCTGAAGCAATTTGGCGAAATCGGTGCCGTAAGCACCCGTCATTTTTCCTTCATGGGACATGTCATGGGGCATCACATTGACACCCTATTAAATCAAACGGCACCCAGCGTTGCAGGTAGGTTGAAGGAAGACGGCGTCGATGTGGCAATCCTAACGCCTGCATGAGGTCTCTGTAATCAGTCCGTGGGGCTGATCCAGCGCGTCGTTGAAGCGGCAGGCATTGCGACCATCTCTGTCAGCCTGTCCAAAGAAATCACCCGTAAGGTAAAACCGCCCCGTGCAATTTACACAGGCTTTCCGCTGGGTCATCCCCTCAGCTTTCCCGGCCAGTCGTTTCGCCAGCTACAGATACTTCGCCTTTTGCTGAAATACCTTCAAGAAATTGATGCTCCCGGAACTCTCATCGAACTTGATCTCACCGAAGACGACGATCCCACGGTCCTCTGCGTTGCCTGCGAATAATAAGATGTTAAATGCATTGATAAAGGACAGATCGGAAGACATGACGAATTTAATCTTACCCCTGCCAAAACAGACAATCGCCTGGCGCAAAGCCGCGCGGAAAATGTCATGGGGCATTCCGCAAGATGCATTTGATATGATTGAGGCACCGCCTGAACTAACCGATGATGACCGCCGGGACGGATTTATCGGCACAATCCTCTCCTACGGTTTTGGGGACGATGGTTTTGGCAACGCAGACACCGTCCTCGCGGGTAAACTGGCCTGGGAGTATGCCTGCAGACGCAGAGGAGTAAAAACGTGGCAATGTCAGTATGTTGATTTTAATAAAACAAAAGATATCCGCTTGCGGCCGGGAGCCCCTGTCAGGCCCAAAGGTTTTTATTATGCAAAATTTCAGCCCGGCGGAAAATATCAAAAAATGAATGTCTCTCAGCTGCGAAAAAGACTAAAAGGTGATACCGGTTGCGGCCCGGAGGGATTTCAGTTCCTGACGATCACCCACCCCCACTTTCCAAAAATGATGAATGAAAGAAAAATCCCATTTATGTCTCTGGCAGACTATGACGTTGCGCCTTATGGTTTCAACGACTTTTTTGATGCCCCCCAGATTTTCTGCAGCATCGGGGTTTTGGGTCTGGGTATCGGAAATGTGGATCGAAATTATCCCTTGTTCGGAATCCCGACCCTGCGCTTCTGATATGAATGCCGACCTGTGATTATCCTATTTGGGTTCGAGGTTAACGGTTTCCCCGAGCACTGAGCAAAATGGTGTTTTATCATGCCGGTATGCCAAGATTTGATTGCTTGACACACCATCCTCTATGATTAGGTTTATCAAAAAACTCGGTCTATTCATCTTCATTCACAAGGTTCCAAAACGGAGCATAAATTATGAATATCCTATACAAGCCAAATAAGATAATTATGAAAGTCTTCTTTGCTAGTTTGATATTTCTTTCGATTGGCTATTCGCATTATCCGGCTTTTGCCCATGGACCCAAAGGCCATGGCGAGGTGGCATTCACCGCTTTGGAGGCCGCAAAAAAAGGAATTCAGCTTTATGACCAACTGGTAGCCAACGGCAAACTGCCTGAGTCCTGGGAAACCGACTTGGCCAGCATTCAAGTATTAATCCGCACCAACACCGGCAATAAGGAAATCGTTGTCCAATTCGATCGCAGCAGCGGCAACCCGAGATCAGTGTATATTTTCTTCACCGAAAAAGGAGAATATAATGGCTCTAATTTCAGCGGCGATTAACCAATGCAGGAGAGATGTCACATGACAACCGACCCTCAAACGGAAACCCTTGAAATGGGATTACCCCGTCTCCGCAATTGGCCCCTGCCTTGGAAGGCCCTGGTTACCGTGATCATTATTATAATTGCCATTGGTTTTGCCGGAGCGGTAGGTCAGATTATCGTTCATGATATCATTCCTACCTTTTGGGGTGAAAAAAAATTATTGAAAAACGATTTGGGTGAGCAGCACAAGGGCAAATTCACCCGGGGCGATATTTTCGCCACGATCCCACCCCATCAAAAGGCCAAACCGTTTTACAAAACCGATGAGTTCATTTTTGCACTCAAATTCACCCATATCCACATCTTCGGCATGGGTGCTATTTTCATCATCATAGGTGTGATTGTTCTTTTCCTGGATCTGGGCGTAAAAGCGCGCATCTGGCTGATTATACTTCCCTTCATCGGCGTGATAATAGATCTCGTATCTGTTTGGCTGAAGATATTTATCCACCCGGCACTTTTTTGGCTCCACATCCCGGGCGGGATGCTTTTCGGTGTGATTTTTGCTGTCGATACTGTATTAATGCTATGGCAGATGTGGGGCTATCAATTAGTAAAGAAGAACTAACCGTTCAAACCTCGTCTAAAATTCCGCAATCCTTTAGGTATTTAGCAGATAGAGTCCTGAATTCAAATTTTATGCTGTTCCCATCGATGTCTGCTGGCTCATTCAGGTGCGGCTTCAATCCACCGGATTACATCCGAGGAGAGCTTTTCTGCCACTTGAATCCGCCAATCCGCGCGCCGGACATTTTCCAAAGTTCGACGATTGATGTTGGCACCTGTCACCCGCACCACGATAGGATTCAGCCAATCAAATAGCAATCCCAGTACCTGGTTGCCGGGACGCATGTGTTCCAGAAGGAAAAGACGTCCGGCCGGTTTGCATACTCTTTTCAGCTCTCGCAATCCTGCAACCGGATCCGGTACCGAGCAGAAGACAAAGGTGGCAAAGATCGTATCAAAATAATGGTCCGGAAAATCCAGCTGCTGGACATCCATTTCAAGCAACTCGACAGCCCTTCCAATGTTGGCAGCCCTGATCCGCGCTCGCTCAAGCATACGGGGACTGAGGTCGATGGCAGTAACATTCAAATCTTCAGGATAATAGGGCAAGTTTTTTCCGGTCCCTATGCCAACTTCCAAGACGCGGTGGCCATGTATACATTTTTTTAACCTTGCCCGCCATGCGGCAAACCGAAAATGTTCCACTGGCCATTCGAGAAAATCGTATAATCGCGCCATGCGGTCATAGCGTTTGCGGGTCATATGGGGATCTGGTTTTTGAAGCATAAGTATTTACTTTCGTCTATCTAAAAGAATTGATTCTTATTAAAATCAACTGCAAAAAAATAATACAGAATTTATATTACTCAACACATATTGATTTTTAGCTTACAGTGCATACTAATTAATTAGCGTTTATTTGATATAAAAAAATAAAAACCAGTGTGTAATAGTAAATATGATGTATCTGTCAATCCCTGTTTCGACCCGGTCGTTTATTTTGTTAATCACAGA
>CP070652.1:3137145-3144273 GCA_020354645.1 Deltaproteobacteria bacterium | reverse complement strand
TATAGCGCCGTATAATGGTGTAAACGGCATTTTCAGAAAATGTTACATCTTTGCCTTCCAGCCCGTTGGCTTCGATTTGTTTGGGGACCAGAAACCCTTCGGCAATATGGTATTTTTCATATTCCGTGTAACCGGGCAGACGGATAATTTCCATTCTGTCTTGCAAAGGGAGCGGAATCTCCGGCAACGTATTGGCCGTCGTTATAAAAAGGATATCCGAAAGGTCATAATCCACATCCAGGTAATGGTCATTAAAGCTGAAGTTTTGCTCCGGATCGAGCACCTCCAGCAGTGCCGCCGACGGGTCACCCCGAAAATCCATGCTCATTTTATCTACTTCATCCAGACAAAAAACCGGGTTGTTAACGCCCACTTTTTTCAGACGCTGGATTATTTTACCGGGCAATGCCCCGATATAGGTCCGGCGGTGCCCGCGAATCTCGGCTTCATCGCGCACGCCGCCCAGAGAAAGTCGCGTGTATTTTCGGCCGGTGGCCCGGGCCACCGATTTAGCCAGCGAGGTTTTCCCGACACCGGGAGGACCGACAAAACACAACAGCGGTCCGCGGATCTTTTGAACCAGAGTTTGTACCGCCAGGTACTCCAGGATGCGCTCTTTGGGTCTCTCAAGACCGTAGTGATCCTCATCCAGAATTTTCTCAGCCATTTCGATGTCCGTGTTTATCTCGCTTTTTTCATACCAGGGCAGGCTGATGAGCCAGTCTATGTAGTTACGAACGACGGTTGCTTCGGCCGACATGGGCGTCATCATCTTGAGCTTTTTGAGTTCGCTTTTAGCTTTCTCGGTGGCCTCCTCGGACATCTTCTTTTTTTCGACTTTTTCTTCGAGCTCATTGATGTCATCAACAACGTCATCATCGGCGCCCATTTCCTTTTTAATGGCACGCATCTGTTCGTTGAGGTAATAATTCTTCTGAGTTTTTTCCATCTGCTCCTTGACCCGACCCTTTATGCGTTGATCCATCCTAAAAATTTCGATTTCCATCTTTATTAGGCCGAGAAGAAGGGAAAGCCGCTCAGATGGATTGATCTCCTCCAGCAGGTGTTGCTTATCCTCTATTTTGAAGGAAAAATGGGCTGACACGGTATCTGCTAATACAGACGGATTTGAGATGGAGATAACATTGCTCACCAGTTCCTTGGAAATGTTTTTATTCAAATTGGCATATTCTTCGAATTCAGAAACGACAGATCTGATAAGTGCCGTCGCCTCAGCTTCAGTTGCCCGCTCTTCAATCACCGGTTCGATTTCCACCTGAAAAAAATCTTTGTGCGGAATAAAACGGACAATACGTCCTCTCCGTTTACCTTCAACCAAGGCCTTGACGGTTCCATCCGGCAGCCGCAGAAGTTGCAATAGCTTTCCGATGGTTCCCGTGCGGTTGATATCTTTCTCATTGGGATTATCGATATTGGCTTTTTTTTGGGTTGCCAGAAAAACAATCTTATCCTTGTTCATTGAATCTGACAGGGCATTGACGGATTTGGTCCGACCCACAAAAAGCGGCGCAACCATGTGGGGAAATACGACTATATCTCTCAGCGGTAATAGTGGCAAAATCTGACTTGACATAGGTGCCTCATCATCCCTAAAAATTTTCGGTACTTTAACCATTTCTTCAGATTCTTATCAAAACTCATTTTTATAAAACATTTGATTTAGATATTACGCATTTTTTAGATTGATCTAGGCTTGTTTCTTCGTCTGCTCGTACAACAGTATCGGATCCTCTCGTCTTAACACAACTTCTTCACTAATGACACATTCTTTAACATTTTCAGTGGACGGCAGTTCATACATAATATCCAGCATGCAGGTTTCCATAATTGCACGAAGACCTCTGGCCCCGGATTTTCGTTTCAAAGCCTCTTTGGCAATGGCCGCAAAGGCGCTGTCCGTAAAGCGCAGGTTCACCCCCTCGATCTCAAAAAGCTTTTGAAACTGTCTGAGAAGCGCATTCTTCGGCTCTTTCACTATCCGAATCAGAGCCTCCTCGTTTAACTCATCAAGGGTGGCAATAACCGGCAAACGCCCGAGAAATTCCGGTATCAACCCGAATTTAATGAGATCTTCAGGCTGCACCATTTCGAGGATGTCACCGATACGTTTCTCCTCCCTTGTTGTTATATTGGCGCCAAATCCCATAAGCTTGGATCCGAGACGTTTTTCTATAATTTTTTCAAGGCCGTTAAAAGTGCCCCCGCAAATAAATAAGATGTTTGAGGTGTCAACCTTTACGAAATCCTGCTGTGGATGCTTGCGACCGCCTTTGGGGGGTACGCTGGCGGTTGTTCCCTCAATAATTTTCAGCAACGCCTGTTGGACACCTTCTCCGGATACGTCCCGGGTAATGGAAGGGTTATCGGATTTGCTTGCAATTTTGTCGATTTCATCAATATAAACGATGCCGCGTTTGGCCTTATCGACGTCGTAATCTGCATTCTGCAGCAGGGATAGTATGATATTTTCAACGTCTTCTCCGACGTAGCCGGCTTCTGTCAGGCTTGTGGCATCGGCAATTGTAAACGGCACATTTAAGAATCTGGCCAGTGTTTGTGCCAGTAAGGTTTTGCCGCACCCGGTCGGGCCGATCAGCAAAATGTTGCTTTTCTGTATCTCCACGTCCCCCAGGTTGACCGAAGAGTCAAGCCGTTTGTAATGGTTGTAGACCGCAACCGCCAGAATTTTTTTGGCCAGATCCTGCTCGATTACGTATTCATCAAGTTTTACCTTTATTTCTTTGGGAAGCATCAGGCTATCGAGTTCCCCAGCTTCCTTCTCGGTTTCTTCTTCAATAATTTCGCTGCACAGTTGGATGCATTCGTCACATATATAGACAGCAGGACCGGCGATAAGTTTTGTAACTTCTTTCTGATTTTTACCGCAAAATGAGCAAAAGAGATTGTCGTCATGGTTGTCTTTTTTGGCCATTTTATTCCTCCGGTTTATCAATGTGATTGAGATCGTCTCGACTGGCGATGACGTGATCGACGATCCCGTAATCCCTGGCTTCTATACCCGACAAGAAATAGTCGCGATCCGTATCTTTCTGGATTTGCTCCAGGTTCTTACCCGTGTGTTTTACCATTATTTGGTTAAGGGTTTCTTTCATACGCAGGATTTCTTTGGCCTGAATCTCGATGTCGGATGCCTGGCCTTGAAATCCCCCCATGGGCTGGTGGATCAAAATTCTGGAATGCGGCAGAGAGTAACGCTTGCCACTGGAACCGGCAGCCAGCAGCAACGCTCCCATGCTGGCGGCCTGACCGATGCACACGGTTGTGATGTCCGGTTTGATATACTGCATGGTATCATAAACGGCCAAGCCCGCTGTGACCAGTCCACCGGGTGAATTTATATAAAAATTGATATCCTTTTCCGGATCCTCCGATTCGAGAAAAAGCAGCTGGGCAATCAGCAAGTTGGCAACCTCATCATTCATGGCGGTGCCCAAAAATATGATTCTATCCTTCAGCAGCCGCGAGTAGATATCATAGGCACGTTCTCCCCGGCTGCTTTGTTCGATAACCATCGGAATTATTGGCACAGATTTTTCTCCTTTAAACATGCTGTTGGCGACGATCGGTTCATCGGGTTCCGATTATCAACAGTTGATTATATCATAACAGAATCCAATTCAAAATCAATTATTTGGGGGCGGTACAATTTTTCCAACCCCTGAATTATTAAACAATCCGAATTTACTTCTTTTTTCCTGAGGCCTTTTTGGTTGCCGGCCTCACCTCTTCAATCGTGCTATTATCCAAAATAAGCCTGATGGCCCTTTTTTCAAGGAGCGTGTGTTTAAAAAACTCAAGGTTATCTTTATTCTGGCCGTAGTATTGCTTAATCTCTTCCAGGGGCTGGTTCAAATTGTCAGCCATATCCTGAAAACCGTTTTCCAGATCCTCATCCGATAGAGTCAAGGCCTCCTGTTCAATGATCTGATTTAAAATGAGATGACGTTTCACCTGTTTTACGGCCGTATCCCGGTATTTCTCTGATAGGCTCTCCCGGGTCAAACCCATCTGTTCCATTGAAACACCGCGATATGAAAAAGAGCGTTCGGCTTCGCTAATGATTCCCTCAAGTTCGTAGTCCACCAATGCGTCCGGAACTTCAAAGTCATATTTATTGATCAATTTTTCGAAGATTTGTTCGTTTAATTCCTGTTCTCTGCGTTTATCATAGCCCTGTATTAAATTATCCGTGATGGTTTTCTTGACTTCAGCAATGGTCTTATAGTCGCCGAGTTTTGCGGCCATCTCATCATCGATCTTCGGCAGCACCTCTTGTCTTATTTCGTTGAGTGTTACCTGAAATGTGATTTGATTGCCGGCCAGGTTCTTGTTAAAATGGTCCTCCGGAAAAGTTATCTCGATTTCCTTTTGTTCGCCCGCCATCATGCCGGTCAACGCTTCGTCGAAATCCTTGGAGATGGTCCCCTCTCCGATCTTCATTGAAAAGCTTTCGGTTTTTTGGGTTTCGGCAAACGGTTTTGCGTCCTTGAACCCCTCATAGTCAATCACGGCAACATCACCATTTTTTAAAGGTCGTTGACCCTTAATGGGTTCAAGCCGGGCCAGGTTTTTTTGAAGCATTTTTAACTGGACCTCAACCTCTTCATCACTCACTTGATATAAATTTTTCTCGAGGGTCAACCCCTGGTAGTCGATATTTCCAATTTCCGGATTGACCTCCACCGTAGCATCATATTTATATGGACCTTCCGCATCAAGTTCCGGGGGATCAACTTTCGGGTTGCCGACGACTTTGAGATCGTTTTGTCTGACGGCATCCACAAAGGACTCCTGAATCAGTCTGGAGGTCACGTCCGCATGGACATCTTTTTTAAACATTCTCTCTAAAACCGATCGGGGCGCCTTCCCCGGGCGAAAGCCTTTGATTTTGGCCGTTTTCTTTAGTTTTCTGTACGCCGTGTCAAGCTCACGCGCAACCGCTTCTGCGGGTATCTCGATATGCAGCATCTTTTTTACACTCGTCAAATCTTCAACCGTAACTTGCATAATACTCCTCTCATACACAGCAGGAACCTGAAATTATATCGTTGGGTGGTTGAACACTATAAAGTCTAACTTGCAGTGAGAGACGCTTGCAAAAACTCAAGATTCTATGGTCACCATGCGGGTGTGCACGGGTTTCACTGATCTGTATTAGACCGGTTGAGAGTTGAAGAATTGTGAGGATAGTGTTTATCGATAAAAACCTTCGGCCGATCCGTCTGCAATGAAGGCTAAAATTTCGGTAAATTCAACAACCTCTGAACATTTTCAGGCACTCTGTAACATTTTATTGGTGCGAGAGGGGAGACTTGAACTCCCACTCTGTTGCCAGAGCTGGATCCTAAGTCCAGTGCGTCTACCAGTTCCGCCACTCTCGCATACTTGACAATACGGCAGCCCCAGCCACGGTAAAATAAAGCAGGTGAGCATCTGGTAGGTTGTTCCAACCTGCTATTTGTTTGTGTATCATTTGACAAAGGGCTGAATTCAATAAAAATTTCTGGAAATTGATCTGATAATCTATTACAGTAAATTCCAGAATAAGATGTGAAAATAGTATTAAACGACATGAGTGTCAAGAAAAATTGAGAAAGCACCTGTTATGTCAATGTCTTGCGACCTGGTTACGCAAAAAGCTGTCCGATCTATTTTTATCTTGATCACCCTGTTGCTTGTAAGCCTCCTCGGCGATGCTGAAGCCAAAACCCCTTTTTTCAAAGGAATAAAAAAAACAGTGGTTCTAGATCCCGGACACGGGGGCCATGACATCGGGGCCAGGGGTCCAGATGGTGGTCTGGAAAAAAACGTAACCCTAACGCTTGCCACCGAGTTGGCCGCCGCACTTAGAGATGAATACAAAGTGGTGATGACCCGAACCGGAGACTACGGGTTGGATCTTGCGGGTCGAACAAATACAGCCAACCATTCGGAGGCCGATCTGTTTATCAGCATCCATACCGGCGGAAGTTTCCTTCATAACGCAGGTGGAATAATTATTTTCTATTTCAGGGAGTTATCTGATCAAACCCTGGCATCTGGTTCCGAGCCGTTGAAATCATTTGAAGACAGTGATGACCAAATTACCTGGGACGAAATTCAGCAAAAACATACCGGTTCCAGCAGTATTCTGGCCAAATCCATCCAAAGCCGCATTAGTGGAAAGGTGAAATTTTCGCGGTGCAACGTCCAGTCGGCACCGCTATTGGTGTTGCGGGGCGCCGATATGCCGGCAGTGCTTATCGAAACCGGATATCTAACCAATCCCGCCGAAGAAAAGGCCTTAAAGGATCCTGAAGTCATCTCCCGATTGGCTGCAGCCATCCGCCAGGGAGTTGAAGATTTTTTTTCAAAATTTGAATAAAGACAGTCTATATTAAATCAGGGTTCGAAAAATTGGCCCGATCCCGATATTGGCTTGCACCGACAAAAAAAGCGTGGTATTGAAAGCGCCAATTAAGCGGATTGTTAGAAATATATTCGTGTTTTTCGAGTTGTAGTACCGATCCGTGTGCAAAAAGCACAAGTGGAGTCATGAAGTGCTGTTGGTCAACCATCTTCCATTACTCCACCACTGGTACTCCATTGAAATCACCCTTCCCGGGGGCCAGCTAACGGAGGGTGCACTGGCAGTATAGTCAAAACACCGTTTCAAAAGATATCGGGGCGTGGCGCAGCCTGGAAGCGCGCCTGCTTTGGGAGCAGGAAGTCGGAGGTTCAAATCCTCTCGCCCCGACCAAAATAACTTGTAATTTAAGCGGTTTAGCAATATAGCTAAATTGCTTTTTTCATGCCTATAATCCTTTTGTCTAGCCTATGTCTAGCCCACTTGTATTTGTTGCAAAAAATGCAATTGTAAGTACCTGATTTTATTAGCCCGTCTCTTAGCCATCGTATCCTCCAATCAATAATGCTTAAAGTGAATTTAACTTAATAGACAGGTAGTTAAGGCATGGTTGCTTGAAAGCACGCCTGCTGCGCTTCAGGCAGTCGTAAAGCTTCGTTAGGTTTTATTGATTATGAGGATTGGTAGATCTAATCTACAATTAAATAAGGGTCTTTGTTCAGATTTGACTAAGGCACGGT
>CP070652.1:3097728-3137045 GCA_020354645.1 Deltaproteobacteria bacterium | reverse complement strand
CATGAACACATTTATGTGAAGAGCTAAAATAGATCCTTACAAAGCAGGATCTAGGACCACCTTACAACCCTTTCCGGTTTTTATGAGGTCAAAGGCCTCCTCAAATTGTGATAGGGATTTTAGATGTGAAATAATAGGATCGATGTTGAGAAGCTCTTTAGCGAGCATAGTTTCCATCGTGATCCAGGTTGCGAACATTTTTCTGCCATGGATTCCAATGATTCTTGCCTCCTTAAAGATAACATTGGGCCCGAGGTTGAGTTTTATAGGTGTTGACGGCAAACCAATGAGTCCCACCGCTCCTCCCTTCCGTAAATACCCAAACCCCTGGTTGAGCGCATCGACGCTTCCGGATGCCTCGATAACCGCATCCACACCGATGCCGTGGGTCATATTCAAAACCGCTTCAACCAGGTCTGTTTCCATCGGGTTAAGGGACACATCGGCGCCGATCTCTTTTGATAATTGCAGTCTTTCGGGTACCACATCGGTTGCGATGATAGTGGCGGCTCCCATTGCCCGTGAGACAGCGACAGCAAAAAGCCCGATAGGTCCGCATCCGATGACGGCAAGATGTTTACCGGAAACCCCCACCTCAAGGCAGGTCCTCAAAGCGGTACCCAGCGGTTCCAGCACGGCGCCGATTTTAAAGGGTATCGATGATGGTATTTTACGGGCACAGATGGCGGGGATTTTGGTATATTCGGCAAAGGATCCATTGGTGTGAACGCCATAAAGGGTGAGATTTCCGCAGATATGTTGTTGCCCGTTTTGGCACTGATAACATTTTCCACAGGGGATATGGGTTTCGCCGGCGACGTTGTCCCCCGGTTTGAGATCAACCACGGCCTTTCCGACTTCTACAATCTCTCCTGAAAATTCGTGTCCCATCACCTGGGGCAGTTTTATGGCTGCATTCCGGGCCCACCGGTTCCATTCGTAAATGTGTAAGTCCGTGCCGCACAGGGCGGTCGCTTTAACCTTAACCAGAACATCATCCGGGTTAAGGCGGGGTATGTCCATCTCAGCGAGGCGGGCGCCCGGCGCGCGCTTTTGTTTTACGACAGCCATCATTTTGGGACCCATTTCTAACCTCCCCCCAGGGTGACACGCGGCAGCCACAGGATCAATTCCGGAAAGACGATGCACAGAAAAACAGCCAGCGCCTGGAGGATCACGAACGGGATGACCCCGCGATAGATATCCAAAGTTTTCACCTCCGGTGGCGAAGCGCCTTTTACGAAAAAGATAGCGTATGCAAATGGTGGTGTCAGAAAAGACATCTGTAAGTTGAGACAGATCAAAAGGCCGAACCATAGCTGGTTGAATCCCAAATTGATAGCCACCGGTAGGAATATGGGAACCACCACGTATAAAAGCCCCTGCCAGGAAATGAAAAATCCTAAAATAAACAGGACAAACATCATCACAAAGAGTACGAACCATTTGCCAAAAGGAAGACCCATCAATATGCTTTTGATCAGTGTTCCGCCGCCCAGATAGAGGAAAACCGCGTTGAAGATGGACGCGCCGATGATAATGAAAAATACCATGGCGGTAACGATCAGGGTCGTATAGGCCGCATCTTTAAGGTTGGAATAAGTCAACTTACGATACACCGCTGCAATGATCACGGCGGCAAATGCGCCCACCCCCGAAGCCTCGGTCGGTGATGTCACTCCGGCGATGATGGAACCTAAAACGGCGATGATCAAAACAAGCGACGGGACCATTTTTAACGCCGCCCGGCCCCACAGCTTTGCGCCTTTGTGCTTGCGTTCTTCCTCCCGTATGGCCGGAGCCATGGCCGGTTTTAACCACGAGCCGAGGCCGATGTAGAACAGGTACAAAGCTGAAAGGAGTAACCCCGGGAAAAGGGCAGCGGCGAACAGCTGAGCTACCGACAGGTTGGCCATGGGTCCGTACATGACCAGCATGACGCTGGGGGGGATGAGGATGCCCAAAGATCCGCCGGCACAGACCACACCGGTGGCAAGTCCCTTGTCGTAGTTTCGCTTCAGCATGGAAGGGACGGCCAAAAGCGTCATGGTGGTGACGGTTGCGGCGATGACCCCGGTGCAGGAAGCAAAGACGGTGCAGGTGATGACCGTGGCGAAAGCCAACCCACCTCTGACAGGTCCGAAAAGCTCGTAAAGGCTCTGATAGACCCCTTCGGCCACCTCGCTTTTTTCCAGGATCGTCCCCATAAAGACGAACAGGGGGACGGCAATCAGAATCTCGCTCTCCATGGTGCCGAATATCTTGAGCATGGACATGGGAAAGATGACCATTCCCTGGAAAATCAATCCGAAAACCAGCGCCAGAAAAAACAGGGCGAATGCCAGATGGATACCGCAGATCACCATTACCAGAAGCAGGCCCATCATGATTACGGCGGCGATCTGGTCCGGGCTCATTGCGGCCTTCCTTTTCTGAGTTCCTTCAGGTCCCGAATAATTTCGGCCACGCATTGTAGTGCCAGCAGGAAAAAGCCTATGGGGATTAGGCTTTTGCTGGGACCGGCCGGGAAAAACCAGTTGGTGGTGGACAGTTTCTCCCCACTGGCCCAAGCGTCCTCGGCGAAAACGATTCCGGCCCAGGTGAGCAGAACCATCGGCGGCAGGATAATCACTAAGGTGTTGATGATATCGTAGATTAGCCTGGCCCTATCTGAAAGAACGCCGTAAACGATGTCGATGCGGATATGCCCTTTGCGCAGCAAGGTAAAAGCCCCGCCCAGAAGGAATTGAGCCGAAAAAAGCATCCACAGGACGTCATAACCCCACCGGGTAGGATCATTCAGGATATGTCTCTGAAAAACATCTATAATGACCACCACCATGAGTGGGATTACGATCCAGGCCGACAAAGCGCCGGTCCACTCGCTGATTTTATCGATTAGCTTGACGATCCGCATCGCTGGCCTCCATAAAACAACCGTCCGCCCGGGAGCGGACGGTCCTGTTTAGATTGCAGGAAAATCTTAATCGAATTTGGTCAGATCATAGTAGGGTTTGTATTTCTCGATGAAAGCATTTTGAGATTCCCAAACCTTTTTGAAAAAGGGGTCTTTTCGGGCTTTCTCGCTGATGATTTCCATGCCGAGTTTTCGGGCCTTTTCCTGCTCCGCCTTGGGTAGTTTGGTGGTCACGGTGCCATAGGCCTCTATCTTCTTGTTGAACTCGATGGAACTCTGCCAGAAGTCGGCGTAGCCTTGGAAAGTGGCTGCCATGGCCGCCTTTTCCACGATGACCTTGAGGTCATCCGGCAAGGCATCCCAAGACTTGGTCTTGATGAGCAGCTGGAAGATGTTGTTGGACATATGGATCGGCGGACCGAAGCGGTACTTACAGACCTCGTGAAGCCCCATGGTGTAGTCATAGGAGGGATCGAGGAACTCGGTAGCGTCGATCATGCCGCGTTGCAAGGCGGGCAGGACCTCGCCGCCCGTGAGCAGGACCACTGAGGCACCCAGCTTCTCCCATAGATCCATGGAGAGACCGGCAGCCCTGATTTTCAATCCCTTGATATCTTCCAGGGTGTTGATGGGTCGCTTGGACCAAATCTGCTCCGGCGGAGTCAGGCCGAGCGGAAAGACTATCAACTCTCTGCCGTACATTTCCTGCTCCAACTCCTTGCCGCCGCCGCCGTAGAGCCATAGGATCAGGTCGTTGAACTCCAGGATGCCGGCAGGAAGGGTGTAGAACAGATCGCCGGCCGGGTACTTGCCCTTCTGCCAGGCTGGGGTGTTGAGGCCGAAGTCGAGCAGGCCGTCCCTGACCGCGTCGTAAATCTTCGTTGACGGTACGATCTCCCCAGCGTCGTGCAAGGTGAGCTCCATCCGGCCGCCACTCATTTCCTCTACAAATGTTTTCCACAGCACAATCGTGTGTTTTCCCAACGGGGAGTTAATGCCGAAGCAAGTTTGCCCCTTCCATTTTATTGGCTTGGATGCCGCATCGCTTGAGCCGAAGGTCAAAGCCAACACGGTCACAAATATCAATACGGTTAAAGCAACGGCTGTAAGAATTTTTTTAGTCATTTTATCTCCTCCTTAAAAATCCTTTAAACGGTTTATTGTTATCCCTTTCCCCCTTTGAAGCTTTATGGTCTTATTTCTCACCCCCCTTCGGTGTTAAACTGAGACAACCCAGCGCTGTAGCATTTCAGGATAATCAGGACTTTTTTCCGATAATTGGCTTAGTGTTGCCACCCGTAAATAAGTTACAAAATTCAGCACAAGGTTTGAAAGGTTTTTGCGAGCGCCATTGAGCATTTTGGGAGGAGACGCCTGCTGAAGCAGGGCGTCAAATCCGCCGGAGGCGGATGAAAATCAAAAGCTGTCTGAGTCCCAAGGTCCGCAAAGCGGGCCGAGGTCGAGTTCTTTTGATTTAGCCCTGTAAAGCGGGCGTCCGCAAAATGCTCGCAGGCGTGAGCGAAAGGCTTTCAAACCGCTGTAAAACTTTTTAAAGTTATTTCTGGAACACAGTATTAGGAAAATTTACAGACCAATCCGCCATCCACGACGAGTTGAATGCCGGTGATGTATTTGGATTCATCACATGCCAGAAACAGGGCGGCGTAGGCCACATCCCACGCATCCCCCATCTTTTTCATGGGGCACTGTGCATCGCGCTGTGCGATAATTTTTTCAATATCCGCATCTCCATAAGCTTTTTTAAGGGAGGCGGTAACCAGTGGGGTGTTCATAAGCCCGGGCAGGATGGTGTTGGCGCGGATATTTTTTTCCGCATATTGCAAAGCGATATCCTTGGTTAGCCCCATAATGCCTGCTTTGGAGGCGGAGTAAGCCGCGTAGGAAAAGCCCGGATAACGAATCGCACCAACCGATGATATATTGATGATAGAGCCTCCGGTCTGCTGCTCCATATACGGCAAAACATATTTGCATGTCAGAAACATGCTCTTTAGGTTAACGGCATGGGCATGGTCCCAGGTTTCCTCACTGGTCTCCACGGGGCCGCCAAGTGTAGTGATGCCCACGTTGTTGTGAAGGATGTCGATGCGTCCATAGACGTCAATGCATCGATCGACCATGGCCTTGACCTCATCGGATTTGGAGACATCAGTTTTGTGAACGCTGCAGTCGCCGCCCTCCTGTTGGATAATCTCTTGCGTCTCTTTTACCGCAGCGAGATTGATGTCTACGGCAAAAACCTTTGCCCCCTCTCGTGCAAACAGGACGGATGTCGCTTTACCGTTTCCCCACCCCGGTCCAATCGACCCGGCGCCGGTTACGATGGCCACCTTATTTTTCAGCCGATCACCCATAGCTTCTCTTTATACAGGGATTCATAAACCCACAAACCTTCGCCAGCAGTGAGCTGTTTATTAGAGACTGATTCATTTGTTGGCATGATGCGCCTGAAACGCCCCCGCCGGTTTCCTGCGCAGGAAGATACTTGTGTCGGTAATTATACCACCCTTATTTTTTTTTATTCGATATGTCAAAAAAAATATTTTTAATTACAGATCATTTTTTGAATCCATCAAAAAAAATCCCTTGCCGGGTCACCGTATACTGTTGTTTTGCGGAACCTTATTCTGAGAACCACTTTACGCGCATAGATAATAAAAAATTTTGTGAAAATTTCTTGACAATTATTTTATGAGAACATAATAAGTATTACCGGTAATACCAATTTTTTAAATCAATAGTTCCCCCTATGATTCATTTCCAAAAAATCAGAGATTTCGAGGGCAGAAAAAAGAGTTCCGTAGTTGCGGAGAAGCTATTGGCTTCTATCCAGCAAGGTATATTCAAACGGGGTCAGCGCTTACCATCGGAACGTACGATCGCCGAGGAAATGGGTGTCAGCCGACCACCCGTTAGAGAGGCCTTAAGTGCCTTAAAGATAATGGGGGTCGTTGACATCATAGTCGGTGACGGAACGTATGTGAAAAGAGATATTCAACGGCGTCAATCAAATGCAAACGCGATCACCATGCTTGAAGAAAATGAGAGTCCATTTGAGGTGCTGCGAGCGCGGCAAGCGATCGAGCAAAAGATACTCGAAATTGCGGCAACCGAGGCTGATGAAGAAGACTTAGCAGACCTGCGTTTGAAGCTAAAAGAAATGAAAGAGGCCATAGATATTCACGACTTCGAGCTTTATTTTCAGGCAAACCGCAACTTTCACCTTAGCATAGCGAAGGCAACGCATAATTCAGTACTCATACGGATAATGGAATTTCTTTTCGAAGTTGAAAACCAACCCTTATGGCGGGAAGTCTGCCAAAAGCATTTTTCAGACTTCGAACATATAAATTTTTATTATCCGCATCACCAAGAAATGCTTGAAGCCATAGAATCCGGCGATCGCGATAAAGCCAAGATGTTGGCCTTTGATCATTTCAGCCGAACGGTAAACGAAGTCAACCGCTATCTGTAAAGCATTCAGAAGTGCCATGTTTGTGCCCAAAAACATAGAAACGGATACACATGTTTTCAGGGAGGTCGCTGAGAATGTCGACCGTTTAATAACGGTTGACCTGCCATTTAGAGCCGTCTCGGCAAATCTGTACCAAAATGCCCGCAGCAAATCCAAAGGGCCGCTAACGCTTATTGCTGCAGAACGCCTGCTGAACTCGGTTGGCCCGGAACAAGTCATACTCATTGCAACTGGATGGCCGGACAGACCCCACATTAACCCAGATATCGCAGAAACTGATGGCCCACCGGGAGCCGCAAGCCTGGGTATGGCTCTGCATCGAGCCAAAAACATTGTTCCGATTTTTCTTATTGAAAGCCAGCTCGTCATGGCAATGAAAGATGTGGCAAACGCCGCAGGCTTCAAGATTCTGTCACCAAAAGAAGCTTTGGCTGCAGCGCGGTCACGGGCACCTTTACATGCGGCAGCAGTGCTTGATTTCCCAATTGATTTTCGCGATGCCGAAAAAGGCGCAGAAAATTTATTGGATTCGCTGCCTGCCGGTGCCCTCGTCGTCATCGAAAAGGGGGGGGTAAATGAAAAAGGAGTCATTCACACAAGCCGTGGTGATGACACCACCAACCACATGGCCAAAGTTGATGTATTGGTTCGCAAAGCCTCCAAAAAAGGTATCCTAACCATTGGTATCGGCGATGGCGGAAACGAAATCGGTATGGGCGTCATTGCCGAAGAACTTCGTTCCTGGCTGCCATATGGGAAAAAGTGTCGCTGCGGCTGTGGGGCCGGAATCGTGCCGGTGACAAAAACCGATCTATTGGTAACGGCGGCAGTCTCTAATTGGGGGGCATACGGCGTGGATGCGATGATAGCGCTCATTGTCGGGGATCGGGGGATATTTCATTCACCCGAAATTGAAAGGCGAATTTTAGAATCTTGCATTGGGGCGGGCTTTATCGATGGGGGTAGCGGATACGTGAGTGGGGGAGCCGACGCCCTGGATGTCGGCATCCACATGAGTCTCGTTGAACTTTTAGGAGAACTGGTCCGAAAAGGAATAAGTCTCAGCAAAAAAATCACCGCATAGTTTTTTCATGAAGTCTTTTTTCATATTTGCTCAATTGCTTATAAACGGGGTTCTTTTGGGAGGTGTATATGCCGTAATGGCTTCCGGCCTGTCTCTCATTTTCGGAGTCGTTCGGGTTCTCCAAATATCACACAGTGTTCTCATAATTTTAGGATGTTATTTTAGTTATAGTGTAAACAGAACGCTTTCCCTGGATCCGATTCTTTCGCTGTTGATTACCATGCCGGTTATGTTTTTCATTGGAATTGCCGTATACCGTTTGGTAGTGGCCCCCCTGAAGGATGCACCACCGGTGGCAGCTTTGCTGGCTTTCTTCGGTCTCATTCTGGCCCTGGAAAACACAATCGGCCTCATATGGACCACCAACTACAATGCGATTCATTCGGTGTATCAAGGCAAGAGTTTTCTCTTATCAGGTTTCGTCTTTTCGCTGCCAAAGACCATCGCTTTCGGCATGGCATGCCTGGTTATCTTCACCCTGCTGATATTCCTCAGGAATACGGAAACCGGCAGGGCTATCCGGGCCGTCAGTCAGGATAGGGACACCGCCCAAATTCTTGGCGTTGATGTAGACAGAATATTTGTGATCGTATTCGGTATTTCTGCCACATTGGCCGCGGTTGGCGGCTCTCTAATGGGCATGATTTACTCCTTCTACCCCTCCCTCCATTGGAGCTGGCTGGGCGTGGTTTTCAGCGTTGTAATCTTGGGAGGTCTGGGCCAGGTAGGCGGTGCCATTATTGCCGCATTAATTATCGGAGTCGCTGAAATTTTGGCCGCTTATTACATAGGGGCTGCCTGGGGGCCGTTTGTCGCCTTTGCAATTCTTATTATCACGCTAGTCCATAGGCCACAGGGGCTTTTGGGGACCAAAGGGCAACGCATTTGAACTTTCAGCATCAAAATTGGAGAGAGATGCGATTTTGGATGACGAACCTTGTTTTGGTTCTGCTCATACTCTTACCTATTTTTGTTCGGGATCGCCATTTATACCATATTCTCATTGTTATCTTTATTTACGCAACCCTGGTTCAGTCCTGGAACCTTCCAGGCGGGTACACAGGTTATACTTCTTTTGGGCATGTCCTGTTTTTCGGAATTGGGGGTTACACTACCGCAATGCTGGTGGTTTTTCTATCCGTTCCTGCAGTTGTAACCTATTTAATCGCCGGTGTTTTGAGCAGTCTGGTGGCTCTGATCTTTGGTTACGTCTCGCTGAGGCTCAAGGGTCCGTACTTTGCCATTGCAACCTTAGCGCTTGCCACGATCGGTCGGTATGTATTTTTAAATGTGGAAATTTTCGGGGGCGCTGAAGGCGTACTCATGCCCATGAGTTCATTTAGCACTGATATCGAGAAGATACCCTATTATTACGGCACCTTACTGGTTGCTGTCTTAACCACCCTGACAGTCTATCTAATCATAAAAACGCGTTTAGGTTTAGGCCTGATGGCAATACGGGAGAATGAAGAAAAGGCCGCGGGTGCAGGTATCAATACGACCAAGCATAAGGTTATCGCTTTTATGGTTTCAGCCTTTTTTCCAGGGGTGATAGGCGGGCTCTACGCTTCTTATCTTGAATATGTCAATCCGGACTCCTGCTTCAGCATTCTTTACAGCGCCAATATACTCTTAATGGCCATTTTGGGTGGGATTGGAACGATCGCCGGTCCGATTCTCGGGTCCGCTGTTGTGGTTATGCTATCGGAAGTCTTCAGTCTGGCATTAGGCCACCAGGGTCGACTTATTATTTTCGGACTGATCCTGACCCTTCTGGCCATCTACCTGCCCGGAGGCCTTCTCTCTTTAAAAGAAAAATTCCGCGACCCAAAGAAGACGGCCACTGCTTTTGAATCAAAAACAAAAGTTGCATAACCGCTATGATACGTTCGTGGAACTTAAAAAGGTAGATCGATGAGTTTTGAGATTCGAAAAGTTATTAAGGATTTTGGCGGTATACGCGCCTTGGATGAAGTCAGTTTCCAGATGTCTCAAGGAACCATTACCGGCCTGATAGGACCCAATGGATCCGGCAAAACCACCCTCTTCAATCTCCTAACGGGTTTTCTTCCCACGGATGGCGGTCAAATTTTATATAAAGGGCAGCCTATTGATGGACTTAAACCTCACCAGGTGGTTGAGTTAGGCATCATTCGAACCTTCCAGATAACCCGTGTGTTTCCAAAACTGACCTTATTGGAAAACCTTTTAGTCCCCACACGAACCAATCGAATAGGCAACCTTTTGAGAAGTCCAAAAACAAAGAAAAAATTGGATAAGGCCCAGCGGCTTCTGGAAACCATCGGTTTGGAGGCTTATATGCACGAACCGGCTTCCACGCTGAGCTTTGGCCAGAGTAAACTTCTGGAGTTGATACTTTCTTTCATGATCGATTGCGATACAGTGCTTTTGGACGAGCCTTCGGCAGGTATCAACCCTTCACTTCAAGCTGTGATAAATGACTGGATTCGAGCAGAAAACAAGGAAGGCAAGGAATTTTTCATCATCGAACACAACATGGACGTGGTGATGAATCTTTGCCGGCATATTATCGTTTTGCACAATGGGCGAAAGTTGGCCCAGGGAGAGCCGGCAGAAATTCAGCAAAATGAGGAGGTTCTGGATGCCTATCTCGGAGACTGATATTCTCAGCCTCAATGATGTCGAGGCATCTTATACCAAAGGAGTGAAAATCCTACACGCGATCTCCTTGAAAATCACCCAGAAAGAAATAGCCTGTCTTATTGGCCCGAATGGCGCTGGTAAGTCTACCGTGCTCAAAGCAATCATGGGCCTGACAAATGTGGAATCCGGTTCCATTAACCTGAACGGGGAAGATGTTACCGATATGAAACCGCATGAGATCATGCATCGCGGTATATCCTATGTGCCCCAGGGGCGAACAATTTTTCCAGAAATGACGGTCTGGGAAAACCTGCGAATGGGTGGTTTTATCCTTAAAGATAAACACCTGGTGGAAAATCGAATTCAGGAAGTCTTCGACATGTTTCCCATTCTATACAAGTATCGAAACCAGAAGGCATATGCCTTAAGCGGTGGTGAGCAGCAGATGATAGAAATGGGGCGGGTTCTGATTCTGGATCCAAAGTTTATGCTCATCGACGAACCCTCCATTGGTCTGGCGCCCAAAGTTCGCAAATTGGTTTTTGAGAAGATAATATCGCTGAATCGTGAAAAAAGTATTGGAATACTGATGGTTGAGCAAAATGCCGTCCAGGGCCTGGAGGCTTCAGATCTGGGGTATGTTCTTGATATGGGCAGGGTCCGTTTCAGAGGTTCCGGTGTGGAACTTTTAAAAGATATTCGTATTCATAGGCTTTATCTGGGAGGCGGTGGAAAGGATCAGCCCAAGACCAAGTTATAATCCTACCGGCGCGCAGGCTGTCAGGCTGGTGCGAAACCGCAAATTCTAATCACCTTTAGTGGTTATAGAAAGGAGGAAGACATGGAAAGAAGAACATTAAAAGTTTTGATGTCTATCGTCTTTATCTGTCTGTTCAGTTTATTTTTACTGAATCCGATGCTCCAAGCTGCTGAGCCAATTAAGATCGGTTGCACGATCTCCCAGTCCGGCAAGTATGCAGATTCCGGATCGTATTATAAAGAAGCTTATCTGATGTGGCAGGATGATGTCAATGCTTCCGGAGGTCTTTTGGGTCGGCCGGTGAAACTGATCATCCATGACGACGAGTCCTCAGCCGACAAAGCGGTTGGCCTATACGAGCGACTCATATCAGGGGACAAGGTAGATCTAATACTCGGTCCCTATACAAGCACCATCGTCTATCCTGTGGCCCGCATCACGGAAAAATACAAGATGGTCATGCTTCAGGGAGGCGGTACGGCCGGTAAAATTTTCAAGGCAGGATTTGAGTACATGTTTTTAACGCTGCCAGGGTTTTCGGAGCAACATAGTATCGGGTTCTTCGAATACCTTAAAACTGTTTCTCAAGATAAACGGCCCTCCAAGGCAGCGGTTATCTATGGGGACAAATCAGCTTCCATCGCCAATGCGGCCGGCCATAAAGCCAGATGCGAGCAATACGGCATTCCGGTGGTTGTTGACGAGAAATATCCGGCAGATGCAGCCGATCTCACAGCGGCCTTGACCAAAGCCAAGAATATGGGCGCCGATCTTCTGATGGCCGGCACCTATTTTCCAGATGCGATTCTTATCGCCAGGACCATTTCAGAGCTAAAGTACAATCCAAAATATGTTTTATTGACCGCTGGTGTATCCGACTACAAATTCGGAAAAGAGCTGGGTGCGGTGTCCAACAACATTATGGGAACCGCCTGGTGGCATGATTCGGTGACCTTCTCCCTTGACTGGACAAAGCGTTATAAGGAACGATTCGGCCGTATGCCAGACTATCATGCATCCGGAGCCTACGCTGCCGCTCAGATTCTAGAACAGGCAATCAAAGCTACTAAAAGTTTGGACAACACGAAGCTGCGCGATTACATCAGAGGCAATTCTTTTGATACGGTTATCGCTCAGGGCATAAGTTTCGATGAACGCGGGGCACCCAGCTACTCTATGGTGACTCTCCAATGGCAAAACGGCGACCTCAAAGTCGTGTGGCCGCCAAAAGCTCAAACCGCAAAACCGAAGGCATACGCGCCTTAACGGTTCATACAAGGGCCAGGATCAATTTGCGGCGCGGGAAGTAACCGATGCTGGCCCTTAATTAAAATTTTAATTCCCGATCATGGAAGTCAACGACCATCCCGTGCCCAGCATTGGATGGCGTGAATTTCTCTGCTCCTGGCGCAGAGAGGCAAAAGCACTTCAGTGCTTTAAACGGTGCACTTGCAAGTAGCACCCGGTTTGTATGGCAAGAAATCAACAAATCTTGTACAAAGGGGGAAAACGATGCCAAAGCCGCATCAGTTGCGCATCATCTGTCCGAACGGGCATCTCGGTTTCGCGCCGACAAAGGAAGAAAGCTTCTGGTTGGGAGCTGAGACCAGCCCTGATTTCTACTGCTGCGACTCGGGCAGCAACGATATCGGACCCGGTCCTGTGGGTGCGGATACTTGTGCGAGTCCATACGAATGGCAGAAACATGATTTGGAGTTGATGCTTATTGCTTCCAGAAAGCAGGGTGTGCCAATGATCATCGGATCGGCCGGAGATACCGGAACTCGGTCTCGGGTCGATCGCTATGTTGCGATCATTACGGAACTGGCCCGACAGCACAGCCTTCCAAAATTCAAGCTGGCCTATTTCTATTCTGACGTGAGCAAGCAATATCTGAAATCCAAGCTGAAAACTGGTCATGCAATCCAGGGACTCGATGGGCGGCCCGATTTGTCAGAAGAAGATTTAGACAATACGAACCGTATCGTAGCCATGGCGGGTATACACCCTTACGTTAAGGCCCTGGACATGGGAGCGGACGTAATTATCGGAGGGCGTTCCAGCGATTCGGCCATATTTGCCGCACCGGCAATCAGGGCAGGATTCACCGAAGCACTGTCCTACTATCTCGGCAAGGTTTTAGAATGTGCATCCTTTTGTGCTGAACCTTATGCAGCTAAAGAATCCGTCATCGGAACCATAACTGACCATGATGTAAAGGTGACCGCTATCGCTCCATTCCAACGATGCACCATTGCCTCGGTGGCCAGCCATGCCATGTACGAAAGGGCTAACCCGTTTTATGAGTATGTGGCCGGTGGCATGTTGGATATGACCGACTGCGTATACGAACAATACGATGAAAAGACAACCAAGATAACTGGTCCCAAGTTCGTGCCCGTTACAGCAAAAATTAAAGTAAAATTAGAGGGTTCGGGCAAAGTCGGTGAAAGGTTTATCGGGATAGCCGGCGTCCGTGATCCGTACACGATTGCAAACATCGATAAAGTTATTGAATGGGCCCGGGCTCAGGTTGAGGAACGATTTGGGGGCCAGGAATATCGGCTTTTTTATAAAGTGTACGGAAAAAACGGGGTTATGGGAGATCTTGAACCGATTCAAGAAATTAGATCTCACGAACTGTGCCTCATCGTCGAAGGAATTGCCCCGAGTAAAGAGATGGCGGAAGAGGTCACCATGATAGGGACCCGGCAGATATTTTACGCCCGATTACCTGAGGTCAAGGGTACCGCAGGAACAGCAGCATTTGTAGTGGACGAAGTTTTGCCGGCCTCACCGGCGTATCGGTGGACCATTAATCACATTGTTGAAGTAGATGATCCAATGGAGCTCTTTGAACTCCACCTAATTGAAATCGGCTGAGGAGGAAAATATTGAAAGGTAAAAAACTTGTCGAATTGGCGAAAACAATTCGATCAAAAAATGCCGGTCCGGACAAAATCACCTTTGACATTATTTTTAAGGACAAGGCCAGTTACGAACTTGTAAAGCATAGCCGCGTGATCACCAAACAATCTATTGCGAAGCTTTATAAGATTCCTCAAGAAAAAATCTCTGACTTTGTCGAATTCGATCCTGCCTGTGCTATTAAATTTACTATTTACCGAACCCTTGCTAGCGGTAGTCCCGGCGAAACAGATATCTTTGGCTGCCAGCAATACCCACCACTTTTGGATGTTGCGGTACCAATGAAATAGGCGCGGCACAATACCATGACCAACATTAGATTAATCAAAAAACATTTTAGTGCTCTGGCCTGTTCCGAGGCTCTGGAGGGCTCTGGGGTCGGACCGATATTGGGGAGCTCTGGATATCTAGATTTCAAGAAGCATTTTGTATGTATAATCATAGCCGATGCTATAGATCTGGAAGGGTAGGGCAACTTCAATCGTGGCCGGTTTTCGATTTGGGATTAAACAGCGAATAGACTGCCGGAATGAGGACCAGCGTGATGAGGGTAGATCCGGCCAGACCTCCGACAACCGCCCGCGCCAACGGGGCCTGGGCATCCGAGCCTTCACCGATACCTAAAGCCAATGGCAGCAAACCGAGAATCGTGGTCAGCGTGGTCATCAATATCGGCCGCAATCTGCGCCGGCCCGCTTCCGTCAGGGCATCGCGTGTTTGCATGCCGCGACTTCTCAACCGTCCGGCCTGGTCTACCAGCAAAATTGCGTTGTTTACCACGATTCCGCCCAGCATGATGCACCCAATGTACGACTGGACGTTCAGCGTGGTCTGGGTCAGGAACAGCATGACCAGCACCCCCACCGCTGCCACCGGCACGGATAACATCACGACCAGGGGATCCCGAAGTGATTCGTACTGGCAGGCGAGCACCATGTACACCAGAACCAATGCCAGCACAAGTGAGACCACCAGTTCTCGAAACGCATTCTGCTGTTCTTCGTAGTTGCCGGCGATCAACAGCTCGTATCCAATGGGACGCGGGATCAGGTTCAGCAATGCCTGCACTTCCGAAGCAACAGAGCCCAGGTCGCGCCCTGCGACATTGGCTTCGACGGTCACCAATCGCTGCTGGTCTCTGCGGTTGATCAGGATCGGGCCTCTGCCAGGTTTAGTGGTGACGACATTGCGCAAGGCCACCTGCTCACCGGAGGATGTGGCCAAAGTGAGATCGAGAATCTCATCCAGTGAACGCTTCTCGGCATCCTTGAGTTGCACGAAGATGCGATAGGCATTACCGTGCACCCGGTACTCCCCGGCTTTAGAACCGGCCACTGCGGTTTCAAGAGCCTCCGTCACGTCGCGGACGCTCAGGCCAAGGTCGGCCACCTTGTTGCGATCCACAAGGATTTCCTGCTGCGGCATGCCCGCCTCGAGGCTGGTGTTAATGTCCGTAATGCCCGGCACATCCACTATCGACTCCGCGACCTTTTTGGCCAGGGCGTCGAGCGTCTCGAGTTCGAACCCGCGGACCTCGATCGTCAATCCTTCATCGCTGCGCAAGATCCGTTCCAGCAGAAATTGGCCCTGCGGTGCGCGGATGCGAATGTCCATACCGGGAACCTGTCCTATCAACTGACGACGCAGATCTGCAGCGATCTTAACATTGGAGCGTTCTCGCTGAGCAGCTGGCATCAGTGAGAGGCGAATCTCGCCTTGCGTAGCCGCTCTGGCACGCCAGCCGGACGACCCAATGCTTACAACTGATGCAACGGTTTCGGGCACAGCCGGGTAGATGATCTGTTCCATCCGATGCGTCTGCTGATTGACCAGTTCCAGCCGCGTGCCGACCTCCATCTCGCCGGTGATACGAACCTCTCCCTCATCGCTTGGCGGGAGAAAATCGGTTCCGATCATGGGCAGCAGAAGCAGACTCCCGCCGAATACGATGACCGCTATGAGGACGGTGGTCAGACGATGACTTAACACCCACTGCACAAGCTCCCGGTAAGCATCATTGAGACCCGAAAAAAAACCGTCCGAGGCGTTAACAAATCGTTTGAACTTGTTTGGCCGCGTCTCCGGACGCCGCGCGGATGACGTCAACAGCTTTGCGGCCAGCATCGGTACCAAGCTGAGTGACACCATCAGGGAACAGGCCAGGGCAAAGATGATCACGTATGCCAGTTCCTGGAAGAGGATACCCGATACGCCGCGGATGAAAATAAGCGGCAAAAAGATCACCAATGTGGTTATTGTGCTGGCGATAATCGCCGAGCTAACCTCCAGGGTACCTTCCACCGATGCAACCGTTGGCGCTTCACCAGCTTCTTTGCTCCGCCGAAAGATGTTCTCCAGAACCACGATGGAGTTGTCGACCATCATACCCACGCCCAGCGCCAGACCGCCCAGGGTCATCAGGTTTAGGGTAAACCTCCAAAAGTACATCAGTGCGAAAGTCGCGACTATGGATATCGGGATTGCCAGGGAAATCACGGCGGTGCTTGGGATGTTTCGCAGGAAAAACAGTAACATCACAATCGCCAGCCCGCCACCATAGAGTACTGATCGAGCGACGTTGGCGATCGAACGTTCGATAAAATTTCCCTGGTTGATGACCGGGACAATCCGGATCTGGGGAAAGGCCTTGTTGACCGCGTCGATCTCCTTGAGGATGCGATTGGACACCTCGACGGTGTTGGCTTCGGCCTGCTTGCGGATGGCAACCCGCACTCCGCGACCGCCATTGACACGGATGATGCGTGTCAATTTTTCATAGGTGTCTTTGATCTCAGCGATTTGGCCGAGCGTCACTGCAGCGCCGTCACGCGTAGCAACGACCGTATCACGAATCTGATCAAGGTCCGTAAACTCGGCTGGCGCGCGGAGGGTGACCTCGTACCGCCCCTCCTCGATATTGCCCGCCGGCAAGTCGAGGTTGGCGTCGCGAATCACCCGAAGCACCTGGTCCAGTGGCAGCCCCAAAGCTATAACTTGGTCGGGATCCAGTTCGATGCGGACCTCTCGGTGAAAGCCTCCCCAGAGGTCCACCTGCGCCACGCCCGGGATACGGGCAAAGCGGTAACGGATCTGGACTTCGATCAACTCGGTGAGTTCCACGGGATCGAGCTCACTGGAGATTCCCAATAAAACTACCGGAAAACTGGCGATATCGAATTTCCGGATGCGAGGCCGAACAATATCATCGGGCAACTCGTTGATTTCATCTTCGAGCTTACCTTGGACGTCGATTGCGGCGGTGTCGATGTCCGTGCCCCATACGAAGCTGACCCGAATACGGCTGCTGCCCTCAGAAGATGTCGACGTAATGTCTTCCACGCCGGGCACCGTGCCTACGATTTCTTCGATAATTTGTGTGACCAGCCGCTCCATTACCTCGGGGCTGGCCCCCTCGTATTCCGTACTGATGGACAGTGTCGGCAACTCGATGTGAGGCAGCAGGTCGATCCGCAGTCGGCTCAAAGAAACGGTTCCCAGAATCACGACTATCAGGATCACCATCGTGGTAAAGATTGGGCGCCGAACGCTGAATCCCGGCAAGTTCATTGGGTGTTCGCCTCCGTGTGGGTGGCAGAAGGTTGGCTTTGCTCAACCGGAATCGTGATCCGCGAACCGTCGCCTAGCATTTGCTGACCCAGTGTTACGACCCGGCCGGTTAGCCCCTTGCCTTGCACCTGCAAGCGTCCGTTCTCGCGGATGCCTACTTTGACTTCACGCCATGCCACCGACTGGCTATCCTCATTGATGACAAAAACCCCGGTTTGATCGTCACGAGTGGTCAACGCCTGTTCCGGGATGATCGTGGCTTCCGTCAGGCGGTCGAGTACCACCGTTGCCCGGATAAACATGCCGGGCTTGAGACGATGTCGCGGATTATCGATGGTCAGTTCCACCCTGGCCTGCCGAGTGGCCTGTCGGAAGACGGGGGCAATGCGTTCGATCCGGCCCTGAAACTCTTCGCCCGGATAGGCGTCGGTCTTCAGTGAGGCTGGCTGACCGCGCTGCAAGCGAGTATAATCTTTCTCGGTGACAAAAATCACGCCGGTGATCGGATCGAGTTCGACGATCGCCAGCAGCGGCGTATTGGCTGAGACGGTCTCGCCTTCGTCGATAAAGCGCTCAGCCACGACGCGTTGCTCATCGCCACCGCTCCAGTCCGCGGTGACCTTTGTGTAACCGAGTCTGATCTTCGTTGTTTCCAATGCCGCTAAAGCCTTTGTCACCTGGGCCTTGGCCACTTCGAGCTGCGCCTGCTTCGCCAGTTGATCCGCCTTGGCCGCATCAAACTGTGACTCCGACGCCACACCGGTCTGCCGAAGCTTCTCGTTGCGCCGAAACTCACGTGTTGCAATTGTCAGGGCGCTACGTGCCTCGAATAGGTTGGCCTTTGCCACCTCTAACTCGGCTTCCGCCTGGACAACGGCCTGCAAATATTCGTCGTTGTCCAACTCCGCGACGATTTGACCCCGCTTTACGATATCGGCAAGGTCCACACCCAATCGCTTGACGCGTCCGCTGACTTTTGGCGCCACGACAAATTCTGCCGTTGCCTCCAGCGCTCCACTGAACGCTCGTTGTAACATGATCGGCCCACGCTGAATCTGAGCTACTTCCACCGGCACCAGCCATGAGCCTTCACGCCGTCCCTCCGGACCCGTCCGGTCTTGAAATCGACCAAAGACAGACCAGCCAAGGCCTGCCGCAACGACCAACAATACCGCCAAAATCCATTTTAGACGAAACGATTTCATAATTAATCAAACTCGCGTTTTGTGTTTAAGACATCCCGTTCATCAGGATATTAAAATCGTCTGAGGCTTTCAATCCTCAGCCAGAACTATTTTAAGAGGAATTCTTACTTGTCGGGTAAGCGTAGCCCACCTCCCGTGCTTTGACAAGTTCTAAGTAAGAGTTTAGGAGTATATAATATACAACAGGGGTCAAAGCTGACAAGCTGTTGACCAAATATTTTTAAGCGGTTGTTAAAACGGTTTTGGATTAAAAAATCTTATCCCGCTAAAGGACTTCGGCGAGCTCATTCGAGTCGAGGAACTGGCGCAAGCGCTAGATTTATCAAAAGATGTTTTAGACTTATCTTCGGGCAACAGCCCGTCAAGCGTTGATCATTATTACTTATTACGTAGGATATTGATCTTGAGGTCAAGCCCACAATATAAATTACGTGCTTATCGGTCTGGATACTTGACAAGATTTTAAAGTGAACGTTTTGCTGAGATAGCCAGGGGTAGCATAATAACCGAAACGAAGACGAAGGTTGCGGCAGTTGAAAGCACTATGAATAAACTGTCAAATCCCCAGCGCGCATGAACCCAAGCGATAAATGGTACAGAAGAGGCCATAACCGAGAAAGTCACAATATAGCGGAGGGCGTAAACGCGGCTGCGCCACTCACTTTGTGTTATGCGGCCAACCAGTACATCGTTGATGGGGATCTGACCGAAGACAACGAGCATGAATACCATGGCGATCGCAAGGGCGCTCCATCCCTTGAGACCTGGCATAATTGCGAAGAAGGTGGCTTGGAGCGCAGCAACGGATCCAAATACGAGCCGGATAGAAAAACGATCCACCAAAAACCCTACGATGAGCTGCCCAAAAGCAGCGATAGCGAAAACCGTAAATGCATACCATCCCACCAGCGTTGCCGACAACCCCAAATCGCCGAGACGCTCATCAAAGACCTTCGGCAAGGCGAAGGTGGTGCTCTGAAAGATAAGACCACCGATTGCTGTGGATAAAAAGATTATGACAAATACACGGACAAGCATGCGCCTGTCTCCCGATAGTGTCGTTTTGGTTTTCTTGGCCTCAAAACCTTTGGGTGCCTTTGCGGTTACCATTTTTCTGTTTAAGTACAGAAATCCGGCATAAATAATCCCGGTTGCAATAGCGGCAATCCCGGGCCAGACGAAAGCTGAGCGCCAGCTTGAATGATCGATGAGAAATCCCGTGACCAGAGCCGCACAGGCCACTCCCATATTTCCGAAAATTCCGTTTATGGCTAGTGGCACTCCCGTGTTTTTGCGACCCTGGACAACAAGTGCAAGACCGACCGGGTGGTAAATGGCTGCGAAAAGACCGATGCAAAAAAGACCGACCCCTATCTGGAATGGTGTTTCTGCGAGTGAAGTGAAAATAGAGCTTAAACCGATACCGAGGTAAAAGACAACCATCATGCCGATGCGGCTCCACTTGTCAGCTAACCAGCCTGCAGGCACCGAACACACGCCGAAGGCCACAAAGCCCGGTGTGGCATACGGAATAAGCTCAGCATAGTTCATGGCCCATTCGCGAGAAAGCGAGAGTGCCGCGACCGTAGCATAGACCAGCATAAACAGGTGAGCATAGAAGTGACCTATACTTAAAAAGGCGAAGCGGATTCGATCTACCATGGCATCTCTCAATTTCGTGATGAAGCTTTTCATTTGATTATAGCATAAAATTGACATATCTTACTTGCGTCATGAAGACAGATAGTATCGAAAACCAGACATAAACTGATTTTTCGGATCCTGTAAAGGAGATTATGAACGGTCCAGCGAAAGGAGAGCGCATGCGTTCAAGAACCATACTGAAAGACAGACTCGAAAAAGATGCTGTTATTTGTGCGGAAGGCTACCTTTTTGAACTTGAGCGCAGGGGATATTTACAAGCCGGGGCGTTCGTACCCGAAGTTGTGCTGGAACATCCAGAAGCGGTTATACAGTTACATCGAGAATTTTTACGCGCAGGATCGGATGTAATGGTAGCTTTTACTTATTATGCGCATCGTGAAAAAATGCGTTTAATTGGTAAAGAAGATCTGATAGAAGATTTGCAGAAATCAGCTTTGAGGATGGCCCGCCAAGTAGCAGGCGAAGGAAAGGACAACGCTATTTTGATTGCGGGAAACATTTGCAATACAAACATTTATGATCAAAATGATGCCGCTACTCATTTGGAAGTTCGAAAGATGTTCGATGAGCAGGTTGTCTGGGCCGCCGAAGAGAATGTCGATTTCATTATCGCTGAAACCATCGCTCATCACGGAGAAGCCAAGCTCGCACTCCAGGCTATTCTTGATGTCGGTCTTGAAGCGGTTGTCAGCCTGGTGGGTCATGGAGAAGGTCGGCTAAGAGACGGCTACTCGTTGGTCGATAGCTGTCTGGAACTTGAGCAGATGGGAGCTACGGTTGTCGGAATGAACTGTAACCGTGGACCGGCGACCATGATGCCGCTTGTGGAGGAAATACGCCGGGCGGTTGACTGTCATGTAGCGGCTATTCCGGTCCCCTACCGCACCACCCGTGCATACCCAACATTCCAGTCGCTTGAAGACCCGGGCTGTAACTGCATACCCGATAATCGACCATTTCCAGTTGCATTAGATCCCTTTACTTGCAATCGTTATGAAATGGCCCTTTTTGCAAGAAAAGCCTATCAAGCCGGAATCCGGTTTATCGGGGTATGCTGCGGCGCCGGACCGCACCACATCCGTTCCATAGCGGAAGCCATGGGACGAACGCCGGAAGCCAGTAAATATTCCCCCGATATGACCAAACACTACGCGTTGGGAAACGATCCCAAACTCAAAAAAGTCAACCAGGTGTTTGCAGAGCAGCGTAAACTCTAATCGGTTGCCGATTAACCGGTTCGCTTCCCTGCAAACCCCGCTTTTTCTTTAAGGCAAGCTTCACACACTCAAGCAAGAAGGAGCGAAAATGTTTTAATACGTGCAGGTGGTGTTTCCATTCGTTAAACCGAAAAACCGAAATAACAGGGGGTAGCGATGAGCCAAAATCGAATTTGTCAGCTGTTGGGGATACGGTATCCTATAATTCAGGCGCCCATGAACTGGGTTAGCGGTGCTGACCTTGTAGCAGCGGTATCTGAGGCCGGTGGACTTGGAACCTTGGGACCGAATTCCGGTGCCAAGGATATCACACCGGACGTTGAGCTTACCGGTGAAAGAATGCGGGGGCAGATAAAAAAGGTCAGAAGTCTCACCCAAAAGCCGTTTGCCGTGAACATTGTTGTCGGGTTTGGGGAGGATCTCAAGTACTCAAAGAAAATTGTCGAGGTCGTCATTGAAGAGGCGGTCCCGGTGGCGGTTGTTTCAGTCGGCGGACCCGACACTTATACCGGCGTTCTCAAAGATGCCGGTATAAAAGTTCTGCATGCAATTTCCACTGCACGACATGGAAAAAAGGCTGAAGAAGCCGGCGTAGACGCTGTGATTTGCGAGGGATTTGAGGCAGGCGGGCACAAAGGATTCACAGAGCTGACCACACTCATACTGACACCCCTGGTTGCAGATGCAGTGAGTGTGCCCGTGGTCACCGGCGGTGGCATCGGGGACGCACGCGGCGTGCTGGCCGCCTTGGCACTGGGCGCAGACGGCATCTACATGGGGACGCGCTTTATGGTCACCCGGGAATCGGAAAGTCATAGCCGCGTGAAAGAAGCGATTGTCAAAGGACAAGACGTTTGCACGGTCTCCTTACCCAAGGAATTTATGCTTGCCAGGGACCTGGTCAACGATTTCACGAAGGAATACATGAAAATGAAAAAGACCGAGGCCAGCCCTGAAGCGCTAAAAAAATATCTGAACGAACACTCCCAATATCAAGCGCAGCAACTTGGCCAAGCCGATGAAGCCGAGATCTGTTGCGGGCAGGTTGCGGGCCTGATAACCGAAGTGAAGAGTGCCGGCGAAGTGATGAATGATGTCGTAAAAAACCTCGGCTCCCGCTTTGAAGAACTGAAGCAAAAGGTGGCTGAGTTTTTTTAATTCTGGATAAAACTAGCAAGCCACATGGCAAATGAAATGAATAGATAAAAATAGAGGCTGCACAGTATTGTATAATCTGAATTTTTGCATCTAAACAGCCTTGTACAAAGTTTGAGGGCAATATGAACTGATCATCAAAAACTTCTTTGCCTTCAAGGCCAGTGAGACGTCCCGCAAAAACTTCGTTGAATAGATTCAGACCCCCGGTTACCAAAACACGCATGAAAACTCCTTTCTTGCGCTATGGGTCAAGCATTTTGAGAAGAGGCGTTTATCGAATAGCCCCATCGTGCTAATTCGTCTAAGTCGGCCTGATCAAATTGACCGATACAATATTTTTTATAGCGTCCCAAGGATTTTGGCGGTTGGGGAATTTGGTAGGCAAGGTCCAAGGCTTTTGCATCCGGCCGGATGTTCAGAAAAGAGATGATTTTTTGGATTTCTGATTCTGGACTCAGACAAAGCCGATCAAAGTTTACAATCAGAAACTTTTGCCTGCCCAGTCGTTCACCGATCGCGAGCACCTGTCGGTTGGCTCTGGCCCAATATGCAAGCATGGATTTGGGTATGTCTGTTTTTGATTTAGGGATTTCGACCCCGAAAAACGGGGCCCAATTGTACAGTTGCTGTTGGTTCCCGCTAAACGCCATGTCGAGTCCGTGTCGGATGGTGTGAATATATCTTAACTTCTTGAAATATGAGGACATATGCTCAAGATATAGGTGGCTGTTCGGTTCTTTCCATCCCCAACCAACACACTTCGATCTCACATTCGGTTTCGTGGTGAGTAGTTTCCAAGCGCGCACGAATGGCCAAATCCCCCGCCCATCGCCCATATGGTTATGCCCCGCAAGAAACATACCCAAAACTGCCTCTAAAAGGAACCTGATTTCAGCAAAAGAAAAAGTTTCTCGCAAAATCATAGCTTTTGACAACAGGGATAGACCGGTAAAGATCTTCTTACTGCTAAGGCGCGCCTTGCGGTACCAACCGGGCCGCTTGAACAAGAGCATGAATAATTGATTGTCCATTTCCGGACTTAAATCCGATCCGAGGTAGAATCCGACTTGAGCGATGATCGCCGCCACGACCCGGGTCCCGCTGCCACCGACGCCGCCGATAATCACTGGACTCTGAATATCGAAATTTTCTGGCATTTAAAACCTTCCTTATTTCGAGATGAGAACAGTCGCGGACAATTGGGTGTCTTCGCTGGGGGCGCTCTGCAAAGACCATGCGTTTTTAGTGCGAACCTCAATCAACCTTGCGGTCTTTCGGCTCTGCCTTCCAAAGCTGCTTGTGACTCTTCCACATAACCGCGGTATCTTCACTAACAAACTCCTGGGCTTGGGATATTTCATTGATGAACTCTACAGTACGCGCCATAAGAGGAGGCGCATTATTCTCTTTGGCCACCTAAACTGTGAGCCTGATGTCTTCCACCCGCAGATCCACGGTAAAGATAGGATTCGCATAGTTTTCTTCGGAGATTCGGCCGCCAAGTTTTTTGAAGAGGTTACTGACCGTTCCGGCCTGGCTGGCGGTAATAGTTTCGTAGAGCACACGCGGAGAAATCCCTAAGTTTTTCAGCAGTGGTCATCATCTCTGCCGTCATAGCGTTGATGGCACCAAACATCAGCTGATTTAACAGTTTGATTTTGTTGCCCGTTCCGACTGGTTGATTTTATTTTTTGGTATAAAGATGGACCCCTACACCGCCTGAAAAGCATTCCGGTGTGCAGAGGATTCTGGGTTTAGGTCCCACAATCTTTGTGGCCCTCACCAGCGCCTCTTCAAATGTCGCTGTGGGGATAAATCCCATACCGCGGGCATAACCCGGCGCCTTGGCACCGGCAACAAAGACAGCCGAGGTCCAAAGCAACGCTGCGCTGCCGCCACTGATCATCGACATGGCGTGAAAAGGATGATAGGTATAGCGATTCGAATATTGATAGTGATAGTCATAGTTTTCAGCGATCTGTAGAGCCTCGTTCGAAGCGATGAATTCGGCGGCTGTGCAGTATTTTTGCAGCGCATGGTACGTCTCTTCGTATGAGGGAAACCAGTGCGGGTTAAACCAGCCGTCGCATAGCGCCGTCGCGATTATTACGCCCCCTTCGCGAAAGGCATGCCAGCAGCGTGATAGTTGCCCACCAATGGCCAGACTCATCAATATCGGGTTTGTGCCCATACCCGGACCATAGTGGAAATTACGCGGCAGTCCGAAGATCAGTATGTCGGCCGGTTCCGGTATGTCCAGATGGATGTTTGTGCGTTTGTCCGCCAACGGCCAGGTCGCCGCCTCAACGGCTTCCAGTTCTCCCGCTTTCACATCCAACACCTGGGAGTTTTGGCCGATGATCGCATCAACGGCGAAAAATTTCTTGCCTATGGCCTTTTCCATGGCCTGGCCGATCGACTTAAATTGAAGGCGCATGTGTGAGGAGGTGGATGCACCCAACCAGTCTTTGCGATGCATGGTTGCCGGAACGTGGTGTGAGGCAATCGATTGCCAACCGGAAAGACCGGTGACGATCATTTTGTATCCCCCGCTGTAACCGCCATAAGGATTGCCGGCCACGTGTCCGATGACGATGGGCAGATCCGCATGGGCCATTAAATGACTACACTGGATCCGGTTATCCATCGCGTCGGTGCCGAAATCGCATAAATCCGGGGCTTCCACATCGTGATTGATCAAACGATCCGGCCAGAACCGATCAACGATTTCCTTTCCCAGGTACCAGTACCACTCCTCAAGCGTGTTTTTGCGGTGCAGCCCGATGCAACACAGCAGGGTGATGTTTTCCAGTTTTGTGCCGCTTTTAAGTAGCTCCTCGATGATTAAGGGTATAGATACGCGTCGGTGGCAATCGGGATGTACACCGCCTTTGACCCGATCCGGAAAGCCGATGACGACTTTTTTATCCGGTCCGCCGAGTTCGCTTAACGCTGGAAATCCGAGCGGATTTGCAAGTGCTTCGCGGGTTGCTTCCACGGGATCGACCGAAGGGGGATCCTTATAGGTATGGCCATAACGTACCACCGTGGTGCTGTCCGGCAGTTCGATGGCCATCCGTGAATCCCCGTAATCCAGTAATACCTTTTGCATGATCGTTCCTTTCGATTAACTATATCAATTACACCGTAGCATAGACGAAACTAAATCTACGCAGACGCTTGCTCTTCTCGGCTAATCCATTTTAACCATTTCCTTTAGTATATTACCTTCGGCATCTTTCGGTGTCGGTGTCCCCAGCAAATAGGCCAGCGTCGGTGCCAGATCGATGATATTGATAGGATTTTTGCGTTTTATGATCGGGATGCCTTTACCTGATAAAACGACGGCCGCATGCATCTCTTTGAAGTAAGGCAAGGACAGATGCACGCCGGTAAAATTGCGATGCAGCCTAGCCGGTTCGAAATCCTCGGGATTGGGGATGTAGCGTTCGGTACCATCGCGATATTTGACGGCCGCCGGATACACAAAAGGATTGGCCATATACTGGGGTTTTAAGGCAAACAACACATCACCGACTCGGTCGTAGCCCTGGTTTTCAAAAACCCCCAGGGTTCCGGATTCTTGCTTGCGAAGGGCGGTGCTAACGACTTTTCTGCCGGTAACCGGATCCCGCAAAGACATGAGCACATCGATGACTTCTTCCTGAACTTTTTCGTAATCTTCGGGGGCGACGATTCCCTGTGGGTCACGACCTTTGAGATTAATATAGATATGGGCGTGTCCGGGCTCCAGTGGATAGCACTTTGTCTTAGACCAATCGATGTGCATCGCACCGGTCTGGTTGTCGAGATCAAAAGTCAGCAGACCGGCTTTGGCTAGATGATGTTTGATATAGGGGCTTCGCTCGAGGCTGGAGAATCCGTGATCGGATACCAGACAAATCAGCGTGTTGTCTAAATCCACCTGTTTGAGGATGTGACCGATCCGTTCATCTACCTCAGAATATACCCGCCGCACGTGTTCCATGATAACCGGCGCCTCGTGCGGATTGTAATGACAGCTTTGCGGATCGATCCCGCCGTAGAAAACATGCTGAATGTGATCAATGGTCCCCACCCAGCTAAAGGCCATGTCCCAGTCGCTACTGTTCAGCGCAAAACCGGTGGCCCTTTCCCACCAGTCGTTTTGAGCGGTAAGTTGATCCAAATAAAAATCAATATCGATCCAACCATCCATGTAACCCCAGGGATCATCGACTTCGATGTAGGGACCGGCCGCCGCATAGAGTTCTTCAGTCAATTCCGGGGGAAGCGTTATCGCCTCAGCCGTGTTGACGGCGCTTTGATAAAGTTTAAATGAATTGAGGTCCTTCATGGAAACCAGGTAAAAGTAAAAGCGTCCCTTGCGAAATATGCCCCCGGCATCTGTGAACGTCTCATTGATCCAACCGCTTTTTTCACCCGGCTGAAGAATGGCCACGGCCTCAGCCACATCTCTGGATTGCGAGATCACGGCCTGGTCGTATCCTTTCCCTTCCGAATCCAGCAGCAACACATAATACTGTGGACCTTTAGCGTAGACCGGTGGCGTGTCAATCATGATCTCCATCGCCTCACCGCTGTGCCGAGGTAGATTGGACCAGTCCTTCGCCGGCCGGGGTTTAACTTGGACAGCTCTGCCCTGAGTTTGATTACAGCGTTCCACATTTGTGGAAAATAGCGCCGAAGGCGCGATGTCCCAAAGCGGCATGTAAAAATAGCGGAAGGGCGGGTTCAGAGATGCAGCTAACTGGATCCCGTTTTCGACCCCTAAAGGCCAAGTAACCGGCCAGTTTACCAGAACCGTTTTCTTTCCGACTTTGCCGGCGGCCTCCCAAAGGGTTTCGGCTTCGAGAATATGGCGGCAAAAAGAGGTGTGCCATTTATCAAGCGGTTCGCCCGGTTTGTGAACCATGAGGCTAGGAATACCCGCTGTACCCGGTCCAGCGCCGCTGGTGATGGCGCCCCAGGCCGCAGCGGTGAGCGGAGGAAAGGTGGTTATCATGCGGGCAAACCAGCCCTTTTTTATCAGTCTTTGAGTTACCGGCATGCTACCCTCTTTGGTAAACTTCATGATGAGGTCGGGTAACGCCGCGTCGAGTCCCAACATCAACAGCTTTTGCTGTTGTCTGTTTTTATCCATGCGGATCACCTCTCTTTTTTAATAGGTTTTGGGCTATACAGCCTATGCATTTGATAAACGGATTTATTGAATAATCTCTTCTGTTTTTATATCAAAAAGATGCATTTTGTTCATATTGACGAAAAGTTCTAATTCTTCGTTGGCTTCGGCTTTTGTCTGGGGGCCAACAATGGCCCTGAACTGGATGTCACCTATGGATAGCAGCAAGACAACTTCATTTCCCGTGGGTTCAATAACTTCCGCTTTGGCCTTTAATCGATCCCATCCGGATTGCATTTCTGAAAGTGAAGCATCTTGGAACAACTGCGGCCACAGCCCAAGTATGACCCTAGCCAATCATGTTTCTATATGTATTTCGAAGTGTTTCAGGAACCGTAAGGCTAAAATTGCTGTTTTTGAATAGAATTCGCGACCCTTCCTTTTTCACGGCCACCGTAAAAAAAATCATGGCTGGACTCCCTATAAATCCTGCCACAAAAATGTTGCGAGGATTATTGTAAACATCCAAGGGTCTGCCCTGGTGCATTATCTTGCCATCTTTCATCACGACAATTTTTTCTGCGAGGGTCATCGCCTCTACTTGGTCGTGGGTCACGTAGATGACGGTCGCTCGAAGTCTTTTGGGGAGTTTGCTGATTTCGGCACGCATCTGTACCCTCAGTTTAGCATCCAGATTGCTCAAAGGTTCATCAAAAAGAAATACCTTTGGCTGTCTGACGATAGCACGCCCCATTGCGACCCTTTGCCGTTGTCCACCGGAAAGTTCTTTCGGTTTTCGATGCAGCAGGTCTTCGATCTCGAGTATCTTTGCTGCTTGGGCGACCCTTGATTTGATTTCGTTTTTGGGAATTTTTTTCAGTTTTAAGCCAAAGGCCATATTCTTAAACACATTCATGTGGGGGTAGAGCGCATAGTTTTGGAATACCATCGCGATGTCACGGTCTTTGGGTTCGATGTCATTGACCATTTTGTCATCGATAAAGATCTCGCCTTCAGAAACATCCTCTAGGCCCGCTATCATTATTAAGGTCGTGCTTTTCCCGCAGCCTGAAGGACCCACCAAAACAACGAATTCTTTATCGCGAATGGTAAGATCCATTTTCTCAACGGCACAAACATCACCGAACCTCTTACTTATTCCCTTGAGAACCAATTTCGCCATTATATTTACCTACCACCCAAGATCGCGGCGTATTTAATTTCAATTACGAAAAATCCTATGGCCGCGATAAAAACAACAGGCTGCCCTTTAGGTTGACGAGGTACCGATAACAACACGGAGTGTCTTAAAACCTTCATTTTCAATCACCCTGGCTATAATTTTTTGCTGTCGAGGATTGGCTGTCAGTGCCACCATATAGCCCCCCCGGCCGCCTCCCGTCAACTTGGCGCCCAATGAGCCATGCAAATTCGCTATGTGGATGAGAAATTCCAGCCGTTCATGCGAAAAATGTAAATCACGCAATATGTGATGATGCGCGGTCATGATTCTTCCCACACGCGCTAAATCAGAAGTGTAAAAAGAAAAAAAACCCCGAACGCTTAAATTCCTAGCCTGGTTTGCCGATTGCTCATGTGTTACCTCCTTTCATGAGTCTTACCGTTGTTAAACGCGATTGAGGAAAAATTATTTTCCGGAATGATTACGCTCTCACACATTGTCGCCGTTTTAAAAAATGGTATGCTCGGTTTGTTTGTCAAACAGATGCGCCGAATCCATCCGTGCGGTAAAGTCAACGGTCTCTTCGGTTTTTAACCGGATATGGCGTTCAAGACGAGCGACCAGGGTATCGTTTTCATTGCGAATGTGGACCAGTTTTTCGGAGCCGGCATTTTCGATGACCCTCACGACCGCTTTAAACCGATCGGCTGCGTCGAGATGCCGGTTGTTTGTTGAAACGGTCAGATGCTCTGGGCGGATTCCGAGTATCGCTTCCTGATCGATATATTTTTCTGCGTGCCGGGCATGGCTCTCAGGGATCTTGAGACGGATTCCTGGCGTGGTGGCATAGAGATCCCCTTTTTCCGAAACCACCCGGCAATCGATAAAATTCATGGTCGGCGAGCCGATAAATCCCGCCACAAAGCGGTTCAACGGTTGATCGTAGACAGCATCCGGTGCATCCACCTGCTGAATGAGGCCGTCTTTCATGACGACGATACGATTGCCCATCGTCATGGCCTCCAGCTGATCGTGGGTGACGTAAATGATGGTTGTTTTAAGCCGTTGGTGCAGTAACAAAAGCTCGGCCCGCATGGCAATGCGGAGCTTGGCATCGAGATTGGACAGGGGTTCATCGAAGAGAAATACCTGAGGATTGCGCACGATGGAACGCCCAAGCGCCACCCGCTGGCGCTGTCCCCCGGAAAGTTGCCCGGGTTTGCGATCCAGCAACTGTCCGATCCGCAGAAGATCCGCCGTTTGCCTGACAATGCGCTCGATTTCGGCTTTGGGAATTTTGCGCATGCGCAGGCTGAAGCTCATATTTTCGTAAACCGTCATCCGGGGATAGAGAGCATAGTTTTGAAACACCATGGAAATATCCCGATCGCGCGGATGGACCTCGTTGACTAGTTGGTCTCCGATGTAAATTTCACCGGACGATGCCGTTTCCAGTCCGGCAATGAGTCGCAGCATGGTGCTTTTCCCACAACCGGAGGGACCCACCAGAACCACAAACTCACCATCGTCGATTTCCAGCGAAAAATTTTTTATAGCTGTTGTCTTGCCAAACGTTTTGAATACGGCTTTTAAAATAACCCCTGCCATCGTTTACCTCTACATGTATTAGGATGTATTTCCTACAAGGCGCCTACCCCTTTGTCGCCCCGAGAGTCATTCCTTTAATCATCTGCCGCTGGGCAAAGAGGGCCACCACAATTACCGGGGCCATGATGGTGACTCCGGTAGCGGTGAATGGGCCCCAAAGGCTTTCTTCGGTAGTCAGGAAACTGAAGATGGCTACCGGTACCGTTTTTGTCCGGCTCCCCGTTAAAACAACGGCGTATAGAAATTCATTCCATGACTCAATAAAGGCAAAAATGGCCGTCACCCCCACGCCACCCCAGGTGGAAGGGAGGACAACCCTGAAAAAGGCCGCAAACGGTGAGGCCCCGTCAATGGCGGCGGATTCCTCCAGAGAAACCGGAAGATCCTGGAAATAGGTTATCATGAGCCAGATGCAGAACGGCACCGTCAGGGTCATATGAATCGCGATTAAGCCGGTATAGCTGTCCAGCATGCCGGTGCGGCTGAGGATAAAGAAATAAGGTATGATCAAACCGATGGGCGGTGCCATTTGTGTCATCAACGCAAAAAAGGAGAGCTGATTTCGAAACCGGAAAGTCACCCGCGAAAAGGCGTAACCGGCCGGGACCGCCACCAGCAAGGTCAAAACGGTCGTGGCCGTGGCTACCAGAATGCTGTTCAACGTGCCGCGGGCAATGTCACTGGAGCGCACAAAGGCCTCGATGTAATGCTCAACCGTCGGATTGAAAAAGATCCGGGGGGGTAAAGTGAAAATATCGGTGCGGGCCTTGAAAGAGGTCAGGATCACCCATATGACGGGAAACGCCCACGTTAGCATCATCACCGTAAAAAGCACATATTTGACCGGTGCCCCGATCCATTTTACGCGGTTTGATTTTTGACCGTACGGCGTCATTCCTTGATTCCTGTTCTTTTAACCGGTGCTTGACCGGCGCATCCTGAAAAAAAACAGCGAGATTCCGACCGTAATCAGGAGGAGCACGGTACCCAGGGCGGCGCCGTAACCCAGATCCAAAGAGTTAAAGGAGACCCGGTAGGCATATAGATTCAAAATTTCGGTGGCCGTTCCGGGTCCGCCGCCGGTGGCCGAAAAAATGGCGGCAAATGCGCGCAGGGCAATCATGGTCCGAAAAATAACGACGATAATAATCGCTGGCTGAAGCATGGGTAAAATAATATAGCGGAACCGCTGCCACGCGCTGCGGGTATCCAACAGCGCTGCTTCCAAAGGTTCCTGAGGCATCGCGTTGAGGCTGGCGAGAAAAACCAAAAAAGCAAACGGGGTCCATTGCCAAGTGTGGATGATGATGACTGAAATCATGGCCCAGGTGGGTGCCACCAGCCAGGGTTTGGAACCGAATCCCAACAGGATGGAAACATAATCAAGGATGCCGTATTCCGGTGTAAGGATCAACGTCCGCCAGGCTAAACCCACCACAACTGGCGCTAGAATCATCGGCAGCAGGACACTGACCCGCATGACCCCCTGCCCTCTGAATCCGCGGAAAAAGGCCATGGCCAGCGCCAATCCGACAGCCACCTGCAAAAAAACGGTGCTTATCGTGTAAATGGCGGTCAGTTTGATCGAATACCAGAAGCGCTCATCTTTGGCCATTTCCAAATAGTTCTCAAATCCCACCCACCCATTGTCCAGGGGATAGGTCAGGTCGATCCGAAAAAAGCTCATAATCAACAGAGAGACTAACGGAAGGGTGGCGACCAAAATAAGAAAAATCATACTGGGAGAAATCATCGCATAGCCGAATCGCTCCCATTGCACTTCATATCTGACTTTTTTGGGATCTGCTTTTTTGCTCATCAACCGCTTCAATCCCTATCGCCGGGAGGGGGGAAAGGTGCCGCTGAGTCTCTCCCCCCATCTCTTTATTCTTATCCTCTTTTCATGATTTTAGCAATGGCCGCGTTGGCCTCATCGAGGGCCTCGCGGGGTGTCTTCTGTTTGACCAGGGCCGCCTGGATGGCCACCGCCATTACCTCTCCGATTTTTGGCCATTGGGGCACCCGGGGGCGCCAATCCGAATCGGTGTCTTCACGCATGGATGTCAGGACCACATCGGCATAATCGGGGGTAAAGTTGATCACCTTGCGATATTCAGGATCACTCCAGATGGAAATCCGATTGACGCCGGTGCGCACCACCGCATCCGGGGTTTCCTTGTACACCGCCGATGAGAACTGTGTCGGCCGCGACGCCAGCCACTGAATATAGAGCCACGTGGCAACCTTCTTCTTCTTGGGCAAGACGGCATTGATCGGCATGGTCCAGTTCCAAATGCTGGTGCAGCGCCGTCCGGAGGGCCCTACCGGCCAGCGTTGATAACCGGTCTTGCCGGCCATCTTAGACTTTTTCGGGTTTTCGATAATCGAAGCAGTCGAATTGGAGTCGATAAATTGGGCGATGCTCTGCCCGGCAAAGGCCTCCATGATTTCCGGCCAATTCCAGTTTTCGACCCCCGCCGGCCCATAGTTTTGTAAAAGCTCACAATAGTATTCCAGGGATTTGACACCGGCCTCACTGTTGACCAGAGGGTTGCCGTCCGCGTCAAACCATTTTCCACCCCAGGCCAGGAAAAGTGAAGGCCAAATATACATATTTTGCCCGGCGCCACGGAATCCGCGAATCGCCGCCCCGGCAATCTTCCCGTCAATCTTATGTAACTCCTTGGCGGTCTCTTTGAATTCCGCCAGTGTCTTGGGAGGCTTAAGCCCTTTTTGTTCGTACAGCTCCCGGTTGTAAACATGGATGGTGGCTTCGCCCTCGGCTGGCATCCCGTATAGCTTTCCCTTGACCGAGTCCGCCGCCCGCCAAAGCGGGATGATGTCGTCCAGGTCGAACCAGGACTTGTCGGTCAACTTGGGATTGTTGAGGTAATTATCCAGCGGATCCACCCATTTGTTGGCCTCATAAAGCGACAGATACATGGGGTCGGCGGTGTGACTGGCATAGTTGCCCGATCGCGCACCGAAGTCCAGCACCGCCTTTTCCCGCATCTCTCTGGGCGGTATAATGTCAAAGTCAACTTTGACCCCGCTCAAATCTTCAAATTGGGGCGAGATGGCCCGAAACTTGTTAAAATAGTGAGCGGGTGTTACCAGGACCTTGATCGTCTCCCCTTCCACTTGGCGCCAGTTTATGTTGGCCTTCAGATAGGCGGCATGTTTGTCTTCCGAAAAGGCGTTTTTAATAAAGGCGGGTGCCACCCCTGAGGCGAGCACAAGACCGCCCACCTTTGCACTCTGACCTAAAAATTCTCTTCGTGTTATTTTAACCATTCGATACCTCCTTTCGCTTTTGTCCGATGAAATTCCGGATCTGTTAATTTGCCTATTCGCTTTCACCAAAACCGAATTTTGAATTCGGGTTGATTTCCTACCGCAACTCACTACACGTGTTTCTGACAACGATGTCTGTGTCGAGACAATGATGCCGGAGCGGCATGGATCCCTGTTCGATCGCTTCGATTAAATATTTGGCTGCCAACCGACCAATTTCATGACTGGGTACCCGAACGGTCGTCATAGGGGGAGAGCAGTAAGCGGCGAAATCGATATCGTCAAATCCCGCGATTGAGACATCCTGGGGAACGTTGAATCCCAGATCCCATGCTGCCGAAAGGGCGCCGATGGCTAGCATATCGCTTGCGGCAAAAACGGCTGTCGGTCGTTTAGGAAGAAACATCAAGCGCGTCATGGCTTCCTTGCCGTCGTAAAGCAATGGTTCCTTTTCAATGACCAGGTCGGGGTCGAATGCAATGTTATGATCTTGCAGCGCCGAACGGTATCCATCGAGACGCTTCTTGACCCGGCCTATTTTTGAAAAAGGGCCGATGATCAACCCGATCCGCCTGTGTTTTAAACTAATGAGATATTCCGTCATGGAGCGGGCAGCTTTAAAATTGTCAAAGCCGATATAACTGAGCCAAGGTTCATCTAACTTTTCCCAGATTACCAAGCAGGGGATTCCGGCCCGAGCTAAATTATTTAAGTATGCCTCCTGGTGAAGCGTGAAACCGGTGAGGATCATTCCAGCCACATGCCTTTCCTGGAAGCTTTGAAGTAACTGCCGTTCGATCGCCGCATCATGGTGCGTGTTGCCGAGAATGATGGAAAACCCCTTTTTTTGGGCTATTTCCTGAATGGCCAACGATGAGCTGGCGAACACAGGATTACGTGTAGTGGGAATAGTCACTCCAATCACGCTTGATTTTCTGCGGGACAGATCCGCGGCTGTCGCATGATAGACATAGTTGTGTTCTGCCATCATGCTTAGAACCCTTTCACGCGTCTTTGGCCTAACGAGTTGCGGATTCTTTATGGTACGGGATACGGTTGCAAGCGAAACGCCAGACAGACGGGCAATTTCCTGCATGGTCATCTGGCTCATCGGGTTTCCCCCTACGCACGCATTCGGAACAAATTATGGTAAATGGTTACCACATCTTTCTTGGTCGGCATTCTTGGATTTGTGAGGTGATATCCCGAACGCAACGTTTCATCGGCCATCATGGCAATCTTCTCTTCCGTAATCTCTGACAATTTGAAAGTATGCATGATGCCGACATCGCGGATCAGCCGGCCGATGGCATCAATTGCGCTGTGAGCTTTTTCCACCTTTTGCTATTCTTCCTCGGACCCCTCTATCCCTGAGACAATACAGCAATGGTCCTGGCATACGCTTTTTTACCCCAACAATTTTGATGACACTCATCTTCGACTCGATTTTGCGCACACGAAAATCATTTGAAGCTTACCTGGCGAATAACAAACAATTGTTAAATGTAAACGCTTTCATTAAAACAACACATTTTTTTTTGTCAACAAAAATTATCCTTTATCCCTTTTCCCTTGGGCGGTATGGATTATATTGGTCGACGGGTCCATGCTTGGTTATAATGGAGCTTAACAATCCGAACATAATCGCCATGAGTCTCGGGACTCGGATCTGACACTCCGTTCAGTCTGCGCCGAGCTGCAAACTCCCGCGGAGGTGTGGATTTTAGGATCCCTGTATGGAGGAGTTGCCCCTTTGATCAAAGTATCTTCTGCTGTGCGTTTTGATCGGGTGACAGGTAGATATGGTTTGGTCTAAACAAAAGCCAATGATAAACAACCAGAGCAGCCCTTTGTTCACCTCCAAATTTGTGATTGCGATCTGTGGTATACGTCGTTTCGGAGAGTGAAGTCGACTCGTTCCACAATAGCGACAACGTCAGACCGTTGATCTGATTGAAGACCCGCATTAGATGAATCCGGCCAAAGATTCGGGAGGGCGTGCACAGGGATTTCTGGAGACAAACATCCGTGAAGTGAATGCTGCACTTCGGCAGGTGATCAAGCGCCGTGTGGCTCTGGGGACGCCCTGTCATCGGACCAACACAATCTATTGACTTCAAGAAGCATTTTGTCCATTAGCGTATCATAAGTAAATATTTTTCATGTGTCTACTGTTAATCTATTAAAAATACTTGACTTTTGGTAAGTTTCCACTTAATTTTTAAATATAAACGCTCTTTAATATACCCCACCTTACTAAATGAGCTTTTAGCTCTTTCTCGGATTTCGTACTTCGAATTTCGAATTTTTCCGGTGAAACCGGGACTTTTGGGGGCGAAACGGCTTCGACGGGGATAAAGAAGCTTTGGCTGCATACCGAGCTTTCCTGTCCGCTCGTTAAACGACGGGAACTTAAACATAATCGCAGATGATTATGAATACGCCCTGGCCGCTTAATTAGGCCAGCGTCCTACCGGGCATTTCCTGCGGGCCCGGCAAGGGCGTCGACGAGCAGGATAGCCGATCCTGATTTCCTGTTAAGGAGCGGTGAAACTTTAACGGGATAGCCGCTTGCGAATCCGGCCTGGAGGAGTCGCAATGCGGTAAAATTCAAAATTCAGGCTAAGTATGTAGAGGCTGAAGTGGAATATTTTCGGACGCGGGTTCGACTCCCGCCGCCTCCACCAATTTTCGCCAAAGGCGAAAATTGGTGCCCTGAGTAAGTGAGCGTTAGCGAACGTGTCAGGTCAGTTAATTATTCATTACCCGTGCATGTCGATCTGAAATCGTAATTTTCCCAATTCTTCCTTAATAACCGGCCCTAACTTTTCTAATGTTAAAGGTTTTTTAATATATTTGCCTGCACCTAATTTTTGGATTTTCTTCACATCATCTGTTTCAGCGAACCCACTGACAATAATGGCCTTTTGATTTGGATGAATTTTTATTATCCTCTCGTATGTCTCACGGCCATTTATACCTGGGTCCATAATCATATCCAGCAATATCAGATCTACCGTATTTTCTTTTAAATATTCAACGGCTTCCTCACCACTGGAAACGGCTTTAGTTTTATAACCGAAGGTTTCCAACATCTTGCAGGATATATCTCTTTGGCTTTCAACATCATCAACAACCAGAATGGTCTCTCCGTCTCCTTTGAAATCTTCAATGGTTATGGCCAAATCCTTATCCGATATTTTCTCCCTTGTTATTGGAAAGAACAGCTCAAATGTTGTGCCGTTCTCGTCAGTTGTCACGCCTATGTAGCCTTTATGATCTTGTACAACATTCCATGTCACGGCCAGACCTAAACCGGTACCGCTTCTACCCATTACCTTCTTTGTATAGAATGGCTCAAATATCCTCTCTAGGTCATCTGAAGATATTCCCAAACCATCGTCTGATACCGCCAGGATGGCATATTCCCCTATGTTTACATCATCATATCCCCTTAAAGGTCTATCTACATAACGGTTCTTGGTCGAAATGGTGACATTGCCGCTACCGTCAATAGCTTCTACGGCGTTTGATACCAGGTTCATCACAACTTTTCTGATATTAATATGAGAACCGCCTATGTTAAACAATTCCGTATCGAGGTTGGTCTTGAACGTAACTGTAGGATGAAACTGTTTGAGCTTATTGAATTCAGGAGAATGTAAATAGCCATTGACCAGATTATTTAAGTTCAGAGGTTCTTTTATGGTGGCCACGCCTCTTGCAAAGGTTAACAGATCTTCAACAATAGCCGCCGCCCTGTTTCCGGACTCCATTATGGTTTCAATAGGTTTTCTAAATTTGCTGTCTTCAGGTAAACCCATCAAGATTAATTCCGGATAGCTTACGATCCCCGAAAGGACGTTATTCAAGTCGTGGGCGACACCCCCTGCCAAAAGTCCCAACGATTCCATTTTCTTATATCTTACGATCTTTGCTTCACTCTTCCGCAGTGCCTCCTCCACCTGCTTGTGCTCGGTGATGTCAACGAAACTCTCAAGCAGACACTCCCGCCCATCCAAGGTGATGCGGGTAGCGTTTTTGATAATGGGTATTTTTTCCCCATCCTTATTCAGCATCACGCGCTCGGCGTTATCTTCATGCTGCCCCTTATCAGTAATTGGGCAAGCGCCTTGTTCGGTTGGACAGACAAACTGATGGCAAACACTACCGATGATCTCTTCCCGCTCAACACCAAACATTGCTGCGGCTGCCTGGTTGGCTTCGATGATCTCGTGCGTTTCAATGTCGATTACGAGCATACCGCTCTGGATTGATTGCTGAATAGCCTCGGTTCGCTCCTCGCTTTTCCGCAACGCCTCCTCAGTTTCGCGCAGTTGTTTAATAAAAAATAGAATCATGGAAACAACGAAGCCGGAAACGATAAATGAAGCAACGGCACCTGTAATCAGGTAGTCATATGTCACTCGCCCTTTGAGGATAGTGCTCATTATAGAGACAATAATCGCTGTTATAATTTCTGAAGCAACTATGCACATCCAAAGAAGATGCCATAAGCTCAAATTCTTCATTTTATCAATTAATGAAGAATACCTTTTAACCCTTCGCTCCAGTTCTTCATAGGTTGGTTTTTCAAACATGATCATTACCTACGTTTTTTTTACTTTTTAGAGTTGCGAATGCTCGCATTAATCGAAATACGTACGTAATATCACAGTAGGTATTATATTCGATACCGCCTAATGGGTACAAGATTTATTTTTATGTGCATAAAAAGCCGAACACGCGGGGTCGAACAAAGGCGTATTCTGCTTGAATTATAACTTGTGTCAGTGATGTAGTACATTCAGGATGCTGGGGTGGCCCAGACATCAAATCCGGTTGTGATTTCTTGCGAGTATCTGCAAAATTGCAAAAATCCAGATAAGTAGATGATACTCCAATTCTGGCAAAATTACAGATATCAAAAATTTTGAAGTGCGGTCAATTATGCATAGATGTTTACAGTATCTGGAAAAAATTATTGCGCCAGATAGTTGGTTTTTGCTGGTGATATCAAAGGTTGGTAACGACACAATTAACCGGATGGCCTGTATCTCGCGCCAACGTGAAAGGACATTCCGAGTTAAATTGCAGGTTAGCGAAAACGTATTTTATTTATTATGGAAGACAGGTACATTAATGATTACTTTGAATCCTTTTCTTGAGACCACTGTGGGAAACTCATAGCACCCGTTGGCGTTCGTCGTCGTAATCTGTTTTTTTCCCCGACCTCTTTTTTTAAGAATTACTTTAGAATTTTCAAGTGGGAAACCATTGAGTTTGATACATCCGGAGACGTCTGGGATAGGAAGTAAGTTAAATTCATACGCGCCAATGTCTGTAATAGCCACGCCATCACTATCTCCATCAACAGGACGTAAATTTCCTTATATATCCTCAGTCGGTTATCTTTCTTCTGTATCAACAAAGAATCCCAACGACTCAGAATACTCTCTAAACTTTATACAAAATAATTCTTTTCTTT
>CP070652.1:3078461-3097628 GCA_020354645.1 Deltaproteobacteria bacterium | reverse complement strand
ATTGGGGAACGTTGCCAAAGAACAGGCAGCAACCGAAATATGGCTTCCGCCCGTGATGCCGATTTTATCGCGACTCCATTATTTTGATGTCAAAGCGCTGTTCTTTTGCTACGATCCCTTATGCGTGAGTTTGCACGATGCAGTCGCTGATGATTCAGGCAGCGACCGAATCTAAAAAACTCCCCGACACCTCAAGTAAATTTATTTTTTTAGCAAATCCGGGAGGGCGTTATGAAATTTATGGTATGTTATGATAGGTCCGATGAGGCCAAAGAAGCTTTAAAATTAGCCCGGGAGCACGCAAAAATCTGGGATGCCAAACTGGAAGTGGCCAATACCTTCACCCGCGAAGAACCTTTAAAACATTCTTTTATCAAAAAAACCGAAGAAAAATTAGAGGAAGAGGTAAAAAATATATTGGGAGGGGATGCCCCCCCTTATGAGGTCCAATTATTAATAACCTCAGAGACTTCCGGAGAACGGCTGGTGAAATTTGCCAAAGATGCCAAAATTAATCAAATTTTTCTTGGCATTATTAAAAAATCCAAAGTCGGAAAGTTTCTGTTCGGTTCCACTGCCCAGTATGTTATTTTACATGCACCATGCCCGGTGGTAACGGTACAAAAATACAGCAATTGATGTCAGAAAATTTACCTTCCGATTGAGTTTGCGAATTTTCTTCGTGCTGATTTTTAAAACAAGGTTCTGAAAAACAGCCAGTATATGATATGCCGGGGATGGGGAATTTATTTTTCGAATATCTTTACCTTTTTCTGCTTTGGTCGGGCTTCGGTTAAAAAATAAGAAAACATAGGAGACGGGAATAGGGTTATGAGAAGAGTTTCACGAAGCGGAATCGGTACCACCGCAGGTTTTGGGTTAGGTGCATTTTCCAGAGACGAGCTCGATACCATTCACTATGCGACATTGCAAATCCTACAGGACACCGGCGTAAAAGTTATGAGTGAAAAGGCCCTGGAGATTTTTCACGGTGGCGGTGCATCCATCGAGCGATACGAAGGATACGGTATTGTCAAGATTCCGTCCTACCTTGTTGAAGAGTGCACATTTTGGGCACCCCGGGCGATCGTTTATGATGCCCGCAATCCCAATGATGATTACGTCGCCGAACCAAACCGCGTGGGCTTCACCACTTTCGGCGGATGCATCAATGTCATTGACCCAATCACACGCGAACTACGCCAGGCTACCAAGAAGGATTGCGGCGACATCGCCCGGGTGTGCGATTATCTGGATGAAATTTGCGTCATTGAAAGAAGTGTAAATTCAACCGATGCACCGGATGGTACCCAGTCTGTCCATAACCTGGAGGCAATATTAAAAAATACCGGTAAACATATTTTTATCGGTGCTGATTCACCCAGAGCGTTAAACGTCATGACCGAGCTGGCGGCAACTTGTGCGGGCGGCAAAGAGAATTTTAAAAAACGACCGATTTTCACCGTTCTGGTATGCCCGATGAGTCCCCTGTGTCTTCATGACAACACCTGTGATGTAATCATAGAATCTGCAATGTCAGGACTCGGAATAACGGTTATCCCGATGGCGCTTTCGGGCGGAACATCTACCGCGACGCTGGCCGGCACCTTGGTAACCCACAACGCTGAAGTGTTGAGTAGCATTGTCTTGGCCCAGCTTACAAAAAAAGGATTGCCGTGCACCTACGGCAGTTCCAGCACCATTCTGGATTTAAGATTCGGAACTTCTTCCATAGGATCTCCGGAATTCGGGATGATCAACGCATCCATTGCCAAAATGGCACAATACTACCGCCTGCCGTGCTGGGTGGGCGGCGGTGCATCCGACAGCAAGGTGCCGGACATTCAGTCCGGTTATGAATTTACCCTGAGTGCCACCCTGAGTGCGCTGGCGGGCGGCAACATCCTGTTCGGTGCCGGCGTATTGGAACAGGGTTTAACTTTTGATTACGCCAAACTGGTGATGGACGCCGAAATGATCAGAATGATCCAGATCGCCATCAAAGGGATAGCGATTACGGACGAAATGCTGGCTATGGATGTCATTCATGAGGTGGGTCCCGGGGGAGCCTATATTACCCATGAACATAGCCTTGGTGTCATGAGGAGCCAATCTCAATCCAGGTTATTTGATCGGAGATGCCGTGATGACTGGTTGGAGCTGACCCGGGGGGAAAGTATGCGAGAGAGGGCCTATGAGACCGCCATAGACATTCTTCAAAGTCATAGCCCCATCCCGTTACCGGATGTCGTATCGGAGGCTATGAGTGAAATTGTAGCAGAATTTGAAGAAGAAGTGAAAATGACGGAAAAGAATACAAGATCAAGCCGTGATTAACAGAAAATGCAGCTCTTGGCCCTGAAGGGCATGGCTTCCCGGTACGGAAAATATCTATTTCCGCGAGCTTTACTTGACCGCGCGCTACGCTAAAGGGCGAGATCTGGCGGGGAGCAGACCGGTCAAAATCCCGCCGGGAAAGGAGGTGACCTAAAATAACATCTTAGCCATTAAATTTCATCTACGTCCATTTAAGTAAAATCAAAATGGCTATAAACAAAGGAGGTGTATCCTTGAGACGCAACTTACATGCCGGCAAAAGACAAAGCGGAGGACTCGGTCTAAGTGTCTTTACCGATGACGAGCTTGATGAAATTCATCTGGCAACCCTTGAGATTCTTGAAAAGACGGGGCTTTTTTTTGAAGATGAAGAGGCACTCGAAGTTCTGGATGGTGGGGGCGCCATCATCGACAAGCAAAATAAAATTGCAAAATTTCCCCCCTATCTGGTTGAAGATTCGATCCGTTCAGCACCTTCAAAACTTTTGCTGGCCGGACGCAACCCCAACAACGACTTTATCATGGAGAGCAACCGGGTCGGTTTCACGAATTTCGGAGAAGGTGTTTTTATCATTGACCCTTATACCGGAAAACACCGCGAAACCACAAAAGCAGACGTTGCCGCTTCCGCCCTGATCGTTGACTATTTGAGTGATTTAGATGTTTATGAGCGCGCTGTGGGCGCCAGCGATGTGCCCATGGCGACGGTACAGCTTCACAATGCCGAAGCCTGGCTGCCGAATACATCCAAACATGGATTCATGGGACCGGGCAACGGTTATTTTACAAAAAAAATTACTGAAATGGCCGCTGCCATTGTCGGCGGCAAAGACAAACTACAGGAACGCCCGATCATATCATTTGTCACTTGTCCGGTCAGCCCATTGCAGCTGGTTAGGGAAAGCTGTGAAATTATTATGGAGACCGCCCGTGCTGGTTTGACCATAAATGTTTTATCGATGGCCATGGCAGGGGGATCGTCACCGGTAACCTTAGCGGGAACACTGGTGGATCATAACGCGGAAATCCTGGGGGGGCTTATCCTCAGTCAACTCACCTGCAAAGGGACAAAATTCATCTACGGGAGCTCGACCACTGCTATGGATTTAAGGCTGGCGGCTGCATCCGTGGGATCTCCCGAATGTGCCCTGATTAATGCAGCGGTGGCCCAGATGGCGACCTACTATCTTCTGCCAAGCTGGGTTGCCGGTGGATAGGGCGACAGTAAAGTGGTGGATGCCCAAGCCGGTCACGAAAAAACACTCACCGGCCTGTTACCGGCGTTGGCAGGGGCCAACCTGATTTACGGCCTGGGAATGATCGAAATGGGCATGACAATTGACTATGGCCAGTTGGTCATGGATAATGAATTTGCAAAAATGATAAAGCATACGGTGCAAGGTATTGCCGTGAACGATGAAACCCTGGCAGTGGATGCCATAAAAGAGATCGGCGTCGGAAAGGACTTCCTGAGTCATGACAGCACATATAAACACATGAAGTCTCAATCGCAACCCAAGCTCATTGACCGCACGATACGGGAAGAATGGGAAGCAGCCGGCAGCAGGGATATATACCAACGGGCGCTGGAAGAGGCGAGATTCATTTTGGAAAACCACAAACCCGACCCATTGCCCGCCGATATTCTCGCAACGATTCGATCGATCGTTGAAGAAGCCGAAGAGGAACTCGGTGTCCATAAAACAAAAGAGAAGACGTAGTGCCGAATCGTCTTGCAAGGACATAACCGGTGGAAGAAAGCCGACGGTTCATGGGGTTTCGTCTACCCCAAACGTAATGAGAAACCCAGTGTTACTGACAAATTTGACCGGGTTGATTTCAACGGTGTTGCTTTCTCTCAACCAATTTTCGTTTTTGAGACAGGAGAAATTGAAATGAAAGAATTGCATCAGAAAATCTCTGAGGGATTGGTGGCAGCAGACCTGGAGTTGGTCAAACAGCTTGTAGAGGATGCCCTGGATAAAGGAGTCTCCGCAATTGATATTTTGGATAATGGGCTGCTTATCGGAATGGATGTCGTCGGGAAACGGTTTAAAGCCGGTGACATGTGGATACCTGAAGTCATCCGGTGTTCGAAGATAATGCATGCATCCTTAGACATTCTCAGGCCTCACCTGGCTGAAGGCGACATAAAAGCCACCGGTACCGTTGTGATCGGGACAGTGGAAGGGGATCTTCACGATATCGGAAAAAACCTGGTGTCTATGATGCTTCAGGGAGCTGGTTTCAAAGTTTTTGATCTGGGAACCAATATCAAACCCCAAGATTTTGTTGAGGCTGTTAAAACGCACACCCCTGACATACTCGGAATGTCGGCCCTGTTAACGACCACCATGCCGAAAATGGATGAGACCATAAAGGCCTTAAATGAGGCCGGTATCAGGGATAAGGTCAAGGTTATGGCCGGCGGCGCACCGGTCACTCAGGCTTTCGTGGACAAGATTGGTGCGGATGCCTATGGGGCCAATGCAGCCGCAGCCACAGAAAAAGCCAAAGCTTTGGTTGCATGAATGACCGGTTCGCTTCCCTGAAGCCCCGCCCTTTAAGGCGGATAAAGGGGGGTTATCTGAGATAGATATTTTCCTTTCCGGAAAGCCCCGCCCTTCAGTGCGTGGAGCTTCACAGTGACCCTTCAATCGGAAAGCAAGGCCTATAATGGCGCCCGGTGGTTATTTGATATCGATTACCGGCCTCAAGTAGATGTGTGCAATGTCTGAGCAGAATTGATATGTTGGTGTGGCCGGGCCGTTTTTGTGAAAAGACGACTTGGCGTCCGATTGCTATTTACGAACTGACACCAAATAAGTTCACAAAAGTCCGAACCGAAAAACCGTTAGATCTCTTATCTTTGGAAGGAGCAGACTCATGGGAGGAAAGAAAACCAACACGAATTTAGCAGAATTAAGAAACAAGTTTATCTCTCCGGGCGTAGCCAGCGTTACCGGTTGTTATGTTGAATCGGGGAAAGGGGCCCTGCTTTATGACGTGGAAGGCCGGGAGTATATCGATTTTGCCGGCGGAATTGCCGTAATGAATGTGGGACACAGCCATCCCAAAGTGGTTGCCGCCATTAAAGATCAGGCTGAAAAATTAACCCACAGCTGTTTTATGGTGCTACCTTATGAACCAGCCCTAAAACTCGCTCAAAAATTGGAGGCCATAGCACCGGGGGACTTTCGAAAATCGGTTGTTTTTGCAAACTCCGGTGCGGAAGCAGTGGAAAATGTGATCAAGATCGCCCGTTACCATACTAAAAAAACCGGGATTATTGCCTTCGAGAATGCATTTCACGGGCGGACCCTGCTGGCAATGACGCTTACCAGCAAGGTCAAGCCGTACAAGTTCGGCTTTGGTCCCTTTGCACCCGAAGTTTACCGCATGCCTTTTGCGTATTGCTACCGCTGCCCCTTTACCCTCAAATACCCGAAATGTGATGTGGCCTGTGCCGATTATCTCGAGGAATTTTTCGTCAGCCATGCGGCACCGGAGACCACTGCAGCGATCATTGTCGAACCCGTTCAGGGCGAAGGTGGTTTTATCACGCCGCCGCCGGAATATTTCCCAAAGCTGGCAAATATTTGCAAAGAAAATGATATATTATTCATTGCCGATGAAATTCAGTCCGGTATGGGGCGAACCGGCAAGATGTTTGCCATTGAGCACTATCATGTGGAACCGGACCTCATCACCGTAGCCAAGAGCCTTGCGGCCGGTATGCCGCTGGCGGCAGTAGTTGGGAGAAAGGACATAATGGATTCGATTCATCCGTGGGGGCTCGGCGGGACTTACTTTGGCAACCCGGTTGCCTGTCGGGCAGGCCTGGCGGTCATGGAAATTTTTGAAGAAGAAGACCTGTTAAGAAAGGCCGAAGTGTTGGGAGAACACTTGCGTGAGCGTTTCACGACGTGGCAGGAACGTTTTGAAGTCATCGGCGATGTCAGGGGACTGGGCCCCATGCTGGCCTTGGAACTGGTTAAAGACCGCGAAACTAAAGAACCCGCGGCAGATGAGGCCAAAGCCCTTGTTGAGTTTTGCATCCAGAAAAGGCTCGTTATTTTATCTTGCGGCACACTGGGCAACGTGATCCGTATTTTGATGCCGCTGAATATCGGTGATGACGAATTAGAGCGAGGTTTGGCCATCATGGAGGATGGACTAACGGACATATCTAAAAAGTAGCTGAATTTGATTTTCTATCCATAGGTAGTGGTTATGTCCGTATGTTAAAAAGGAGGTCTTATGGGAAAAATTATGACACGCATGGGCGACGGATTCCCGGTTGAAATGAGCGAAAACCAGCTCAGGGGAGATCTAGCGGCGGGAACCGAAGATGCGGCCGACCGCGGAAAGATTTCCCCGCTCAGCAAAGAAGAATTGCAGTATTTGTTTGATATTTTCAACTCCCCGTATCGCTTTGTCAGCACCGAGCCGGGAAAGGAAGTCGTACTTTCATATGATGCTGCCCCGATCAAATTGATGCGCGCAGCGGTGAACGTCCATCGGATTCAATCTCTTCAGATCCATGAAAAGCTACTGGGCGCAGACACTATAGAACTGGGCCACATTGATTACAGTTTCAAACCGGTCAAACCGATAGTAGGCACGGAGCAGACAGTCCTGGAACAAACCCTGTTGGTTACCCATGCCCCCCTTTTTTACGGGGCCATGCCGAATTTAGGCCTGTACAGACAGCCGGACGGACCGTTTCCCAACCCTTCGGAATTGATGCAGTTGGGAAAGATTGATGAAGCCAGGCAATCTTATGAAATGGCGGTCGAAGATGCGGTCAAAGACATCGTGTATGTCAGCAGCGCGATGTATGACTCCGGAGCAGACGGAATAAACATGGACACCACCGGTGCGGCCGGTGATGCTGATTTTTTAGCCGGTCTCAAGGCGGCTGAGATATTGAAGCAAAAATATCCGGACATATGCATTGAACTTGGCATGGCCGGCGAGTTTGTTTTAGGACTGCACGGCGAATTGACTTACCACGGGGACCGCCTGGCCGGCATGTATGCCCATGATCAGGTTAAGATGGCGGAAAAAGCCGGTGTCACCATATTCGGCCCGGTGGTGAATAGCAAATCCAGCCGCTCCTGTCCCTGGAATCTGTCCCGCGCAATTACTTTTATAAAAGCCTGCTGTGAGGTGGCCAATATACCGATCCATGTTAACATGGGTATGGGTGTCGGAGGGGTGCCCATGACAGCGCACCCCCCGGTAGACATTACCTCCCGGGCCTCCAAAGCCATGGTCGAACTCTGCAGGCTTGACGGATTGTAGGTTGGCGTGGGGGATCCGTTGGGCATGGCCGTCTCCCACGCTATTGCTTCGGGCATGGGCGGAATGCGGACTGCCGGAGATCTGGTGGCTCGTATGCAAATGACCCGGGGCATGAAGATTCAGGAGGCCAAAAATTATGTCGCCGACAAACTGAATGTTTCAATTTCCGACCTGACCGATCCGGTGGTGATGACTGAGGTTCGGGAAGAATTGGAGATCGGATCGCTTAACCCCCTTCCAGGGTGTCTAAAAGGCCTGGAGGCTAAGATGCGCATTGCCGAGGTCCTCGATATTGACATCAACTGCATCCGGCGATTAAGAAATAAAGGGTTGTTGTAAATTTCTCTGAATTTGAGGGTTTATCCACTTGCCTTTCCAGGCGGCAATAGCCCTCTGCCAGTTAAAAACACCGGGGCGATTATCTTGCCGTGCAAAAAATGCCCCGATCTCCGAGATAGCTTCCTTTGGCCCAGCTTTAAAAGGCAAGGCTTGCACGGAAACGAACCGGTCATACCCAGGGAATACTTATTTTATCTTCGTTTATGAGAGGTGAGATAATGGAAAAAACAAAATGGTTGGAGAAAGCCGCCCAGGCCATCTTGGATGCGGATGAAGCCGCCGCTCAGGATATCGCCGAAAAATCCCTGGCAGCAGGTATGGACCCGCTTGAAATGATTAACGAGGGATTTGCCGCCGGTATCAGGAAAATGGGGGACCTTTTTGATCGCGGTGAAGTTTTTTTGCCGGGCCTGGTGGTGGCATCCGATGCAATGATGGCAGCGGTAAAGATTCTCGAGCAGGCCTTACCCAAAGACAAACAAGATCAGAAAATGGGGGTCATTGTGATCGGCACCGTCGAGGGTGATATTCACGACATCGGCAAAGGTATCATTGTAACCATGTTAAGCGTGCATGGTTATGAAGTTCACGATTTGGGACGGGATGTACCCATTGAGAACTTTGTCACCAAGGCCAAAGAAGTTAATGCTGACGTGGTTGGGTCATCGGCCATGATGACGACCACCCAGTTGGGTCAGAAAAAGTTGGAAGAAGCTCTGAAGGCAGCAGGACTCCGAAACAAAGTCATAACCATGGTAGGCGGTGCAGTCGCCACCGACCACTGGGCCAAGAGAATAGGGGCGGATTTTTATGGAGAATCGCCTCAGGACACCTTAGAGAAACTTAAGGAAAGATTGAACTAATATGAATGCCAAAGAACGGATCATGCGGGTACTTCGCCACCAAAAACCGGATCGAATGCCCTGTTTTGGGGCGAATTCAACGGTAACCTATGATCAAATGGAAAAGGTTCAAGCCTTTTGGCCGGAAGCGCATGAAAACGGGGAGGCAATGGCCAGGCAGGCGCTGGCGGCATATTCCGTGCTGGGGTTTGATGCCGTCCGGATACCTTTCAGCCAGACTTTTGAAGCCGAAGCGCTGGGCTGCAAAATAAAACCCGGAGGGAGTGAAGGAATTCCGGGAATCGATTCCCCACCGCCTTACAGCATAGACGATACGCCCGTATTCCCCTATGATTTTCTTTCCAGAGGCAGAATACCGGAGCTACTCAGGGCGGTACGGATTCTTAAAAATGAAACGGATGATGCGGTGCCCATCGTGGGCGGCATCATTGGTCCCTTTACCATTGCCGGAGCCCTTTTGGAAACGGTTCCCCTTCTAAAGGCCAGCTTTAAAACGCCCGAAAAAATTCGGCCGTTCCTTGAGGTAGGGGAAAAGGCCGGAACCGCATTGGGCCGGGCACTTATCGATGAGGGTGCTGACATCATCGCTTGTGAAGACATGACCGCTTCACCGGCATTGATTGCTCCCGATACCTACCGAGACTTTGAACTGGCATATCAAAAAAGGCAGTTTGATGCCATCTCTGTCCCGAAGATACTGCACATTTGCGGCAATGTGGACCAAATTGTGGAATGGATGGGGAAGACCGGAGCGGATATCGTGAGCATCGAGCCGAAAGCCAACTGCAAACTTGCCCGTGAAAAATGTGGACCGGATATCATTCTAATGGGAGGTGTGGATACCGTTACCACGCTTCTCTTGAAAGACACCGACACAGTCAAACAAGAGTGCCAGAAGACCATCGCAGACGGCATTCAGATCCTGGCTCCCGGATGTGCAATAGCGCCCGGTACGCCAACGGAAAATCTGCTGGCCATGATAGAGGTGGCCAAAGCGCATTAAAACTGCAGTCCGGGTATCTTCTCTCATTGGGTGTGCTGACAAAACCCTGCCTGGGCAGCATGCCCGGAGTTTGGATACCCGTAACAGGAGCTCCATTGATTCTTCAAGACGGCTCCTTTTTTATTGAGGGGCTTTACTGTTCCCTTTATAGTGATTCTGAATAATAAATTTCGACTGCGAAACGCCCGGGTAAAAGCGAATATTTTGTCCATCGGAGGCATCTAAAATGTCATTAAAAAGTAAGCTGGCAGTGATTTCGAATGAAGATATGGCATGGATTCATGAGGCATCCTTGAAAATTCTTGAAAAAACCGGTGTAATTTTCCATAGCAATGAAGCCGTGACCGTTTGTAAAAAAAGTGGGGCCAGGATTGACGGCAAAATCGTTTACTTTCCCCGCAAAATTGTCAGGCGCGCTCTGGAAACCGCACCTGAAACCTTCAGGTGGCGGGCCAGAAACGATAGTTACTCCGTAAACGTGGGCGACGAAAACGAAAAATTATTATTACAGCCCAACTCGGGACCGGTATATATTCAGGACTTGGACAACGGTCGCCGGGCAGCCACACTGGAAGATTTCGCCAATATCATCAGACTCTGTCAGGCCAGCGATATCGTTAGCCTGGTGGGGGCCTTCCCCGTAGATCCGAGTGATGTTCACCCGGATAAAAAGCATTTGCATATGATGTACGAAATTCTTAAAAATACTGATAAACCGCTAATCGGCTTTGAAACCGATGGCCCAATAGTCCGACAATTACTTGACATGGTTGAAATGGCCGTGGGACCCAAAGGTTTCCTATTTGAAAATCACTGCATTGGCGTGGCGGCCACTCCGTTAAGTCCCTTGGCGTATGGAACTGCCAGCTGTGAGACAATCATCGAATTCGCCAAGCACAACCAGCCGATCTTCTTCACGGCAGCAATTATGGCCGGACTTTCAGGACCCATCAGCCTGATTGGAACAACGACCCAACAAAATTCAGAAATTTTGGCTGGAATTGTTCTGGCTCAATTGGTAAACCCCGGAAATCCTGTTGTTTACTCAAATGGTTCGACGGTTGCCAATATGAAAAACGGAAATTTTATAAGTGGTTCCCCTGAGATGATGCTTATCCATATTGCCGGAATGCAGATGGGTTTGGATTATTACCAGTTACCGTCCCGGGCTATGTGTGGAACCACCGATTCAAAAATAATCGACTGCCAGGCCGGCTACGAGACCATGCAAAACTTAATGGGGGGGGTGCTGAGTGGGGCGCATATGGTTTTCGAATGTTTAGGCGTTTTAGATTCCATTATGACCACCTCCTACGAGAAGGTTATGATCGACTTGGAGCTATTGAGCCGGGTGATGTGTATCCGAGAAGGAATGGATACTTCTGGAAAAGAGCAAGCTTTAAAAATCATTCAGGAAATAGGACATCAGGCCAAACACATTACCCACCCGGACACGATGGCACATTTTAAAGAAAGATGGCTGCCGGAATTATCTGATTGGGAAACCTATGACAGTTGGCTAGAAAAGGGCTCGAAAGATGTGGCTGCCAGGGCCAATAAAAAATTTAAAGAAATACTCAAAAAAGCGCCGCAAACATTAATAGACCCCGAGATAGATAAAGCGCTTAAGGATTATATGAACCAAATTGAAAGCAAATAGCGTTTTGCAGGTTTAAATTGACGACCGCTAGTTACTGCGGTAAAAATAAATGACAGCTTGCGGGGGGTGGATCGCAATGTGATCGTGTGGACTCTAAATCCACATAGGCGGGTGCAACTCCCGTACTCCCCGCCACTTTTTGAGCATAAATGCTCAATGTCCGTTGTTTGTTGTCAGTTGCAGTGCTAATCTTTGCCAATTTTGGCAACGGACTACGGAAAACGAACAACCGACCGCTAAATATTATCTAAATTAAAACTAAGCCCTAATGCGCAGACTTAAGGAGCATTACTTTGAGCATAACCTGGACGGAAACTCAAATCCGGCGCTTAAAGGAGTTAGATGCATCCGAATTGGAATTGAACCGGAGATTTGAGAGTATCACTGCTCGTGAGCGTGGTTATCAGGAATTAGAAAAAAAGCTGGTCAAAAAGCATCGGGAAGAATTGAAAGAGTTTCGTCAAATTTATCTCCGGCCAAGATTGTGCCGGCTCGAAAGTAAACTTATAAAAGTTCTGGTGAAGCAGGGCTTTGCCCAGGTCACCACCCCGATTATCATGTCCAAAGGGCTGCTTAACAAAATGTCGATCGATGCCAGCCATCCATTGAACGCCCAGATTTATTGGCTCGACAGAAACAAGTGCCTGCGACCCATGCTGGCACCCCATCTGTATTTTGTTTTGAAAGATCTTCTGCGCCTGTGGGACAAACCTGTACGGATCTTTGAAGTTGGACCTTGCTTTCGCAAAGAATCAGAAGGGTCCCGGCATTCGAGTGAATTTACCATGCTCAATCTTGTAGAAATGGGCCTGCCGCTTGAGTTGCGACAAGAAAGAATCGGGCAATTGGGAGCCCTGGTGTCAGAAGCCGCCGGAATTGTTGATTATCAGTTTAAGGAAGTAACATCCGAAATATATGGCGGTACGATTGATATTGTCGCCGGAAAGGATCAGGTGGAAATAGGGTCAGCAGCCATGGGACCACATGATCTGGACCGTCCCTGGAAAATAAGCGAAACCTGGGTGGGAATCGGATTTGGGCTTGAACGCCTGCTCATGGTTGCGCAGAACAGCCGCAATCTCGGAAAAATGGGACGAAGTCTTACCTATCTGGATGGAATACGGTTGAACGTTTAAAATGCTACGGCAAAAAACTGGAAATAGTTCAAAGTTAGCAAGATCTTTAATCGGTATGAAAAAAAATCTACATAAATTAGAAACTATCCTCGCAAAAGCAATGCGGGAAGAGAAACTGTCCAAGAAAGATATTGTTTTTCTTATTGGTCTAAACAAAGCGGATCAGATTAATAAGCTTTTTGCAACCGCAAAAAGTTTGCGCCGGAGACATTTCAACAATAAGATATTTTTATACGGTTTCATTTACACCAGCACCTACTGCAGGAATGATTGTACCTTTTGTTTTTTTCGCAGATCCAACTCGGAGAGCCAGCGGTATCGCAAAGCCAAACCTGAAATCGTGCTAGCAGCCCGAAAATTAGCTGATTCCGGTGTTCATCTTATCGACCTGACCATGGGTGAAGACCCTTCTCTTTTTAATTCCAGCGGAGCCGGATTTGATCGTCTGGTTGACCTGGTAGCATCTGTCAGGCAGGAGACCGGATTGCCCATCATGATCTCACCGGGTGTCATTCCGCAAAAAATTTTGACCAGGCTGGCTGCAGCCGGTGCCTGTTGGTATGCCTGCTACCAGGAAACCCATAACCGGACGTTATTTGGTCAGCTCAGACCAGAACAAGACTATGACACTCGGCTGGAAATCAAGCGTGAAGCGCGTAATATGGGACTGTTGATTGAGGAAGGATTGCTTTGCGGGGTGGGTGAAACGCCGGAGGATATCGCCCAGTCAATTGCAGGGATGCAGGAGATGAATGCAGATCAGGTGCGGGTCATGAACTTTGTTCCTCAGCCGGGAACTCCGATGGAAAAAAGACTTCCACCGGATCCCCAAAAAGAGGCAACGATCATTGCCGTCATGCGACTGGTGCTCCCGAATAGATTGATACCGGCTTCTCTGGATGTGGATGGCCTGGCAGGGCTTAGAAGACGACTGGATGCCGGTGCCAATGTAGTCACTTCCATAGTACCTCCGGGCCAAGGGCTTGCCGGTGTGGCCCAGCATTCTTTGGATATCGAAGAGGGAAGAAGAACGATTGCCTCTGTGTTGAAAGTTTTGGAAACTGCCGGGCTGCGATCTGCCGGTGTCGAAGAGTATTATACCTGGACCACAGGTCGTCAAGGGCCGATTCAAGCAAGTAATCCGAGAGGAAAGATGGCGTGCGGGTCGGTATAATCGGCGGAAATCTTCAAGGCGTTGAGGCAGCCTATCTGGCACGCAAGGCCGGTTGGGAAATCACGCTTATTGATCGAAAACCCGTTGTTCCGTCACAAGGACTATGTGACAGGTTTATACAACTGGAAGTTACTGATGATGTAGCTTTGGCAGGAGTATTAGACGGTGTTGATTTGGTTATACCGGCCCTGGAAAATGATAAGGCTCTGGCATGTTTGGAACAGTGGACCGGGATAGCGGGAATACCGTTTGCATTTGATACCGCCGCCTATGCTACAACTTCCTCCAAAGCAAAATCGAACCGGCTCTTTACGCTCATGGGCATACCAGTACCCAAACCTTGGCCCGACTGCAAGTTTCCGGTTATCGCTAAACCGAGCATGGGAAGTGGCAGCCATGGGGTTCTGGTTTTTAATGAAACCAATTCCTTACAAAACCACATGAATGAATCCAACGAAGAGTGGGTTTTGCAGGAGTTTCTCCGGGGACCCTCGTATTCCCTTGAAGTGATCGGTTCTCCCGGACAACATGTTCCCCTGCAAGTCACTGATCTTGGAATGGACCCTGTTTACGACTGCAAACGGGTCATCTCACCAACTGAACTCCCTGAACAGCTCATTTCCGATTTTGAAAAGATGTCGCTGTCATTAGCCGACGCTTTGGGTCTGAAAGGTGTAATGGATGTCGAAGTCATTTTAGATAATAATACCTTAAAGGTTTTAGAAATTGATGCCAGGTTGCCCAGTCAGACACCGACTGCGGTTTTTTGGTCCACTGGCCAAAATATCGTGCAGCTTCTTGCAGACCTTTTCTCAAAAGCCGGAAAACTTAGCACAGCGGAGAATAAAATCCATAGAGGGGTTGTTTACGAGCATATCAAGGTAGAACCGAATGTTTTGGCAGTTGCCGGCGAGCACATCATGTCCGGAACAAATGCGCTTCATATTCACGAAAATTTTTTCGGAGCTGATGAAGCCATCACGAATTATTCTCCAAATCGTGATGTCTGGGTTGCCACGTTGATCAACTGTGAAGATACCCGTAAAGCGGCCTGGGAAAAGCGCAACCGCGTGATAAAAGATATTCAACAACATTTTAACCTGGAAGTATATTGTGATTCAGGTCCGAAGGTAAACATCGGGGAAACCGACAGTGACCAGGCTCAAAACCGAAGATGTTAAATCGATCCCGGCCGATCTGACTGATTACGATTCAGAATTGATCGCCAAAACCGGCTGCACCTTAAGCGGTATTGCCTGCCGTGCAGCGAAGATACCGGAGGCTGATATTCAAAAGTCGTTGGAAACCGTCTTCATCGGGGTGATACCGGTAACCAGCGGTGAGGGTGTTATCAGCGGATTTTGTGAGGCGGTGGCCAGTATTATCTCTCATTTGGGTTGTCAAACATTTATTACCCAAGCAACGGATGTGGCCGGCATTGCAGAGGCTTTTGAAAAAAAAGCTGCTATTGTTCTGCTTTCAGATGATGATTGTTTCATCGCCCTTCATGTCAAAAGCCGGCAAATAATTAACAATGCCGTGGCTACCGGCAAAGGATTTGTAGTCGGGTTGAACCTGATGGCCGGCGATTTAAGAAAAAGAAATGTTTTGGTAATCGGCTGTGGCCCTGTGGGAAAAAGTGCCACAGAGGAACTCGCAGGAATGGGAGCTTTAGTTTCGATTTATGACACCAATTTTTCTCGCAGCGCTGCTTTGTCAGAAGCAATGCAACAATCTTTCAACGCAAAGGTAAATATCGTAGACGCATTAGACTTGGCATTAACAACTCATCAGTTTATGATCGATGCCACGCCGGCAGCAGACATCATCTCTGCGCGACATATTACCCCGCATACATACATCAGTGCCCCCGGTGTTCCACTCGGGCTTGATGAAAAAGCACGGTTAAAGATTGGCAACAGATTGCTGCACGATCCACTTCAGATCGGCGTGGCGACGATGGTGGTATGTGCCTGCAAATTACACCTTCAAAATGTCAGTAATAGTTAATTAGATTCCATTCAGATTCAGCCATGTCAGCAGAAAAAAAAGCCAAAAAACCCGACAAAAGATACTATCGCAAACGGGTAGAACTTTTTCGGCTCATTGATAAAATAAAATTATGGCCATCACGCAGAGGTATACTGCATGGCATCAAAACAATCGAAAAGCTGGGAGATCAAGCGCAGATTACAACTCACTGCAACAAGGCTTTCATGGTAAACGACTCCAAGAACAGTCGTGCCGCCCGCTGGCTCAGAAACAAATGGTTCAAAGGAGTTTGCGGCGTTTGCAGGATTCCCGACTGGAAATTGGAGAAATATTCATCCACCCAGTTTAAACGGCAATATGGATCTCTTCTTACCGAAAAGAATGAACAAATCCCTCCTTGAGGCAGAAAAAATGGCCTGGTCCTGCTGCCCTATGAGTATGGGTACTCGGTGGGCCGGTAATCTTGCGAAAAAAAGGTAATGGTGACTGCAAAGGAAATAGAAAAACATGATTTCTGCGTTTAAACGTTTATCAAGAAGGAGTCATCTATGTCCAAAAAAGCGTATCAGCCGGGAGAAAATTATCAATATCCTTTAATCATCAACAAATTACTCAACACACCGCTTATTTATTCTCCCGAGCGGGAAATCGTCTACAGTGACAAGTCCCGTTATAACTATCGCAGCTTGTATGAACGAATCAATCGGTTGGCCGATGGACTCGGATACCTTAACGTAAAACAGGGAGACACGGTGGCGATATTTGACTATGACAGCCACCGTTACCTCGAATGCTTTTTTGCCATCCCCATGATCGGCACGGTCATGCAAACGGTTAACTGGCGATTATCCGCCGATCAGATTTTATACACCCTCCAGCATGCCGAAGCTAAATTTATCATCATACATTCGGATTTTCTGCCCATCCTGGAGAGCATTGGCCACAAATTGGATACGGTCAAAAAGATTATTGTTATCGAGGAGGAAGGCAAACGGCTGCCTACTCGGCTGCGGCCGGATGCCGAATACGAGAAACTGCTTCAAGCGGCTTCACCTGACTATGATTTCCCCGATCTGGATGAAAATACCAAAGCCACCACGTTTTACACCACGGGTACCACCGGTGATCCCAAAGGGGTGTACTTCACACACCGGCAGCTGGTACTGCATACACTTTCGGTGGCGGTTGCCACCGCAGCTTATCATACCATCGGACGCTTCCGATCAAATGACGTCTACATGCCGCTGACCCCCATGTTCCATGTGCATGCTTGGGGATTTCCGTATGTGGCAACTTTGCTGGGCGTCAAACAGGTCTACCCGGGACAGTATGAAGCCGAAAGACTTCTGAAACTAATCACCAGGGAAAAGGTGACGTTTTCCCATTGTGTGCCGACAATTCTTCAGATGCTGATAAACTCACCGGCCGTAAAAGAGGCAGACCTGTCCAACTGGAAAGTGATTATCGGTGGTGCCCAACTTCCGCGGGGGCTGGCCCAGGCCGCTATGGATCTCGGCGTAGAAATTCATGCCGGATACGGAATGTCTGAAACCTGTCCGGTCATGACAGCGGCTACGCCGATGGAACGCATGCTGGACTGGAAAAATGACAAATATTTGGATGTCATCACCAAAACCGGCAGACCGATTCCACTGGCTGAAGTTGAAGTCGTGGATGCTGTCGATAAAATTCTGCCCCATGACAGCGCATCAACAGGCGAGGTCGTCATGCGATCCCCCTGGTTGACCCAGAGCTATTTCAAAGCGCCGGATAAGACTCAGGAACTATGGCGCAGTGGCTGGCTGCACAGCGGCGATGTGGGGTACATCGGCAAAGACGGTTACTTGCAGATTACCGACAGAATCAAAGATGTGATCAAAAGCGGCGGTGAATGGATTTCTTCACTGGATCTGGAGAATTTGATGAGCCAGCACGAAGCGGTCCTGGAATCGGCGGCCATCGGCATTCCGGATGAAAAGTGGGGGGAACGCCCCTTGGTTATCATTACCCTTAGGCCTGAATTTCAGGGCCAGGTGAGCGAAGAAGATTTCAAGCAATATATGAAAAAATGTGCCCAAGCGGGCCAATTGCCTAAATATGCGGTTCCGGAACATTACAAATTGGTGGATGCTATTCCCAAAACGAGCGTGGGAAAATTAGACAAAAAAATACTCAGAAAAAAATATGGTGGCTAGTTTCATCAGCCAGCAATGGTTGAATACCTATTCCCTGAATTTTCACGCTTCAGGGATAAACAAATTCATACCCAAGGGGAATGATGAGATGGCGGAAAAAAGCAGATCGGACACCAGCACCCGGATCATCGAAAAAGCCAAAGAATTCGGGGCACACCTGGCCGGGATTGCAGATGTGGCGGCAGTTAAAATTTCCCCCTCTCATTATATCTATGAAAAACTTGATCGCTATAGGGGCGTTGGGACTCGGCACAGCGATAATGTGCGACCGGGAGAGGTCGCATGGCCGGCTGATGCCAAATCTGCAATAATCATTGCAGTTGAACATCCCGCAGATAAGCCGGAACTGGATTGGTGGCGGGATGGTTACAGCGGCGGTACGGCCGGCAACCGTATTCTTATGTCGGTCAATGATAGGCTTTGTGCATGGCTGGAGGAAGAAAAAGGCATCAATACCAAAAAACTGCCTTATTTCATCGAGCGCGGGGGAATCTTTCTCAAAGATGCGGCTGCTGCGGCAGGCTTGGGGTGTATTGGTAAAAACAACATGCTGGTGACGCCGGGATTTGGCCCCAGGGTCCGCCTGCGAGCAATACTTACCTATGAAGCCCTGCCGTCCACCGAACCGACTAATTTTGACCCCTGCCAAAATTGCAGTATGCCCTGTCGAAAAGCGTGCCCCCAGGAGGCCTTTGCCAGCCAGATTTATTCGGAAAAAGAAGCCGGACTTAAAGATTTGCCCGCCAGAGACGGTGTGTACAGTAGAGATCTTTGCAATATCCAGATGAACCTGGATATTGACAATTGCGAAGAAATCGGGGTTGAGGAGCACGATCAACCGCAAAAGCTGGTTCGATACTGCCGGCGCTGTGAATTTTCGTGCCCTATCGGAAAACCTGATTAGGCGATAATCATATGCCTCTGGACAAAAATGGTGTGACAATGGTCAGATATTGGTATATCATTAGCGCAAGCTTCTCCATTTTTTGGAAGGCATGAATATACTGTGAAAATTGGGAAGGGGCGACAGCATTTAAAAAAACTCATTACGCTGACCGATATAGATTCTCTGTCTCGGTCGGTGATTTGTAGCTATGAAAGACCTGATCAAGCGCATTGTGCAGTCATTGGTTGACAATCCGGAACAGGTAGAGGTTTCAG
>CP070652.1:3061458-3078361 GCA_020354645.1 Deltaproteobacteria bacterium | reverse complement strand
GCGTATAACAGTTTTGCGTCTATCATCCGACCCGGTGGTCTGCTCATCACTGACTCTCGCTTTGTTGAAACTGAACGCAAAGTGGATGCACGCCAGATTGAATTGCCGATGTATCAGACGGTCATGGAAAAAATTGGAAAACCGATTGTTTTCAATATCTGCATGCTAGGAGCCGTTATCAGACTAACGGGGCTGGTTAAGCCGCAATCCATCATGAAGGTATTGCAAACCCGTCTGCCAAAAGACGTGATCGAAATAAATCAGGCGGCTTTGAATCTTGGCATCGGTTTGGCGGAAAAAATCAAAGCGTAATTAGTTTTAAAATATTTCCAGCACAAATTTTCTCAAGATCCCTGTGTTTGATTCCCATCCGTGTTAGTCGCTGGAGTTGTGGCTCCGGCAGACCGAAGGGGTAGTCACTGCCGAACACCAGTTTATCAGCACCGAACTTCTCGAGAAATATCGTAATTTCCCGTGTGCCCGCCAGGGCGGTATCAGCATAGACATTTGCATCCTGCCATATGCCAGCATGCAACAAGCGGTCGAAACCGCCGTTTAACAATCCAAGGTGAGGAATGATGACAGATGTTCTTCCGGCCACCCTTTCGATGAATTTTAACGTCTGATCGCAGGTTTCTTCAAGGACAATGGGCAGATTGCGGGCACATATGGCGTCGATCATATCTGCACATCTCGGATCTTGGTAGTGATATGGCGGTTCTCCCGGATGGTGATGCCATTTTATGCCGCAATAGTTCCTTTCCAGGTCCTCAACCATAAAATCGTTCCACACGAAATAGTAAGGATAGATGCCTTCTTTTTCCTGTGAAAGCCTGAGGAGGTAATGATGGGCATTTACACGGCAGGCTCTCCAGGCCTCGTTATCATCAAAGGCGGATGAATAGCGATAATAGATGTCCTCAACCGGGGCAAATAGGCAGGCTGAAAAAATGCCAGCGTCTTTTAACAGCGGCTCTATCTGACCATACGGTTGATTCACATTTTGAATGCCGCAGTGAATATGACTGTCGACCACCTTCATATAAAACCTGCGACTCCGTTAGCGGGAGGTTTTTTAATAACTTGAATCCTATTGCTCCTTAATCATGACAAACAGGTTATCGGCGCTCAATGCTACCTGGCAGTTTGGCAGTATTTGAAAGGTTCGGATGTTCACCAAAGTCGGTCGGCATGCACTTTTGGCAGACCCATCAAATAAATTTTTTCAACGACTCTGGCAATATTGTAAGGGATGTATTTTACCTCGATTGTATGTGCGGTGGAATCCCAAATCACATATTTAGCGTTATTGTTCCCGTCTCTTGGTTGCCCGACACTTCCGATATTGACAATATACCGTTGATCCTCTGAAAGATGCGTTACACCCTCTTCAAGCGGTGATTCATTAATGGACTGCCCGTCAAAGACGATGATATGGAGGCCATGGGTATGTCCGATAAAACAAATCCTTTCGGTCAATTTTCTGAAGGTTTTTAACAATTCCTTCTCAGTTACTTGAAATGAATATATGGTTGGAGAATCCGGCGGGAAACCATGCACGAAACGACACTCATCACGCACCAGGGAGAATTCGAGTGTGGCAATATACTGCCGCGAACCTTCAGAAAGTGCTTTACTTGTTTTTATCAGCGATTCTCTTGCACTGTAATTAAACCATTCTAAGTGGATTTTATCCAATACGGCCATTTCATGGTTTCCCATAAGGGATGGTATATTACGGTGCTGTATTTTTGTGACGACTTCTTCCGGATCAGGACCGTAACCGATGTTATCGCCAAGACTGAAAATGCTGTCGATATGCGAGTTGTCAATATCCTCCAAGACTCGATCGAAAGCCTCCATATTACCATGGATATCTGAAATAACCGCAATCCTCATAAATCCTAGTCGCTATCTTCATGCAAACATGTTAAAATAAAAACTTACAAGTTGAGGGCCAAAAAAGATGTAACCGATTGCACCGACGGCAAGAAATGGGCCAAAGGGAATTTTGAGTTTCATGTCTTGCCGTGTCATTAGCATTATCAAGATGCCGGATATAGTGCCGACGGCAGAAGAAACAAAAATCGTGAAAAGTACTCCCTTCCATCCGATTAAAGCGCCGATCATTGCCAAAAGTTTGATATCGCCACCACCCATGCCTTCTTTTTTCGTTATTAGGCTGTAAGCGAAAGCGATCAGATAAAGGATGCCGCCCCCGCTTATTATTCCCAGCAGAGAATCTCGGTATGTGACCGTTGGCAAGACGAGGGAGGCAAGGAAAAAAATCGCTATGCCGGGAAGGGATATGATATCCGGTATGATACGATGGTCGATATCAATAAACGTTATTACCAGCAATGTGGCGATAAAAGCAAAATAAATCAGCGCCTGAGACGTGAGGCCAAATTTAAGATAGACACAGAGGGAAAAAAGCCCGCCCATAATTTCAACCAAGGGATAACGAATCGGAATCGGCACACCGCAATGCCGGCATTTTCCCCTTAGCCACACATAACTAATGAGCGGAATGTTATCGTAAAAGCATATGGCAGTGCCGCAATTGAAACACATCGACCGCGGGTGGACAATTGATTTTGAAACCGGCAACCGATAGATGCACACATTTAAAAAGCTTCCAATACATATACCGAAAATAAATGCTAAAAGTTCTGGCATGTAACTGAACATATCCACCCAACTATTAAAGGGATTTTGAAACCGCCCCAAGTCAATATGCGTCCATCCAAGAGGCCTAAATTTTAGCTTAAAGATATCCATCCCAAAAATCAAGATTGATATTGTCAAATAGCCATAAAGTCTTATAATATGAACCTTGAAACCCTTATCCTCGGTTTTTAAAATTATGAGGAGAAAGCATGGCTGAGACCGATAAAGATGATCTGATCAGTATTATTGAAGAGGACGAAAGTAATTTAGAGATCCCCGACACGCTGCCGCTGATGCCGGTAAGAGATATTGTGATTTTTACGGATATGCTTCTGCCGCTCTTTATCGTGCGCGAGAAATCGGTTCGGGCTGCTGAAGAAGCTGTGGCCAAGGACGGATTTCTGTTTTTATCAACCCAGAAACAGCCGGGCATTGAAAACCCAGGTACGGATGAAATATACTCAGTGGGGACCGTCGGTCGTGTTCTGCGCATGCTGAAACTACCCGATGGCCGCGTCAAAGCGCTTGTTCAAGGGATAGTTAAGGCAAGGATCAAACGCTTCACTGGAAGAAGAAACTTTTATCGTGTCAAAATTGAGACCATTGTTGAAGAACCTGTCAAAGAGATCAGTCTGGAAATCAAGGCTTTGATGCGAAATGTGCGGGAGCATTCAGAAAAAATTCTGGCACTGCGGGGCGAACTAACCGGTGACGTTGGTTCTATTCTGGATGACATTGACGATCCCGGCAAGCTTGCCGATCTGGTGGCTTCAAATTTAAAATTAAAAATAATAGAATCTCAAAGGCTTCTCGAAATAGTCGATCCCGTCGATCGATTAAAAATGGTTAATGATTTGCTTACTCGTGAAGTCGATCTTTCGGCCATGCAAGCCAAGATTCAATCCAGTGTCAATGATGAAATCTCAAAAAATCAACGGGACTATTTTTTAAGGGAGCAGGTCAGAGCAATTCATCGAGAATTAGGAGAATCTGATGAGACATCACAGGAGATTGAAGAGTACCAAAAGAAGATAAAGCGCGCCAAGATGTGTCGGGAGGCTGAAAATGAGGCCACAATACAACTGAAACGTCTCGAGCAAATGCATCCGGATTCCGCCGAGTCCTCAATTACAAGAAACTATCTTGATTGGCTGGTTGCGATGCCATGGAGCAAAGAAACAAAGGATGTCCACGATATTGTGGCGGCCAAAAAGATACTCGATAAAGATCACTATGGACTCGTTCAAGTAAAGGACCGCATCCTCGAGTATCTGAGCGTTCGCAAGTTAAATCCCAGGAAGAAAGGACCGATTCTGTGCTTTGTCGGCCCACCCGGCGTAGGCAAAACTTCTCTGGGAAAATCCATCGCTCAAGCCTTAAAGCGCAAATTCATTCGTATATCCCTTGGGGGCATAAGGGATGAAGCCGAAATCAGAGGCCATCGTCGCACATATATCGGAGCATTGCCCGGTAGCATTTTACAGGGTTTGCGGCAATGCGGTTCCCGCAATCCTGTATTTATGATGGATGAAATTGATAAGCTGGGTGTTGATTTCCGGGGTGATCCCGCTTCAGCGCTGCTGGAGGCACTTGATCCGGAACTGAATTTCGAATTCAGTGATCACTATTTGAATCTGCCTTTTGATCTTTCTAAAGTGATGTTTATTTCGACCGCGAATTTGACAGATACGATACCATCTGCATTACTGGATCGAATGGAAGTCATTGCGCTCTCAGGGTACACCGAAGATGAAAAAAAAGCGATCGCCCTGAGACATCTAATACCGCGCCAAATAAAAGAAAACGGACTCAAAAGGGTGAATATTACTATAAGCCCGGGGGCGGTAGACCAAATTATCAGAGAATACACTTCTGAGGCCGGATTAAGAAACCTTGAACGCGAAATCGGGACTATTTGTCGTAAAATAGCCCGCAAACTAGCGGAGGGAGAAAAAGGCCCTTTTTCAGCTACTAAAAACAGCCTGCATAAATACCTCGGGCTGCCCAAATATTACCCTGAAATGGATCAGGAAAATAGCCAGGTTGGTCTGTCAACCGGTTTGGCCTGGACTCAAGCAGGCGGAGAAGTCATGTACGTAGAGGCTTCCTTGATTGGTGGAAAAGGGGAGTTGATTATTACCGGTCAGCTTGGCGATGTCATGCAGGAGTCTGCCCGCGCGGCGTTGAGCTATTCTCGTGCTAACATAAATTTATTTGGTCTGAAAGAGACCGTTTTTGAAAATCTTGACATCCATATTCATGTGCCGGCAGGTGCGATACCTAAAGATGGCCCCTCTGCGGGCATTGCCATAACCACTGCCTTGGTATCCTCTTTAACCGGTAGACCGGTTCACAATGATGTCGCCATGACCGGAGAAATAACCCTCAGAGGCAGAGTACTGCCGATCGGCGGATTAAAGGAAAAAGCACTTGGCGCTTTGCGTTCAGGGATTAAGAGGATTATCATTCCGGAAAAAAATAAAAAGGACCTGGCTGAAATTCCCGCCAACCTTAAACGCAAAATCAAATTCATCCCGGTAAAATCAATGGATGAAGTTCTATCAATTGCTTTGGATAACAGCGTCGCAAAAGGTAAACCTCGAAGAACCAAAACCACAAAATGAATAAACTTTTCGGCCGGGTGAAATTCTTGACCAGTTGGGTATGAAGATACTTGCCGTTGACACAACCACTAGCAGCTGTAGTGTTGCTATCATTGAAAAAGAATCCTTATTGGCGGAGGTAACACTCATCAGAGACCAAACTCATTCCAAACACTTAATGGGGATGATTAAGAAAGCCAATGAGCTTTCGGGTCTTTTAATTTCTGACTTGGATGGATTTGCCATCACCAGAGGTCCCGGATCTTTTACGGGTCTTAGAATAGGACTGAGTACCATAAAAGGATTAGCCGCAGCATCTGGCAAACCGATGGTCGGAGTCTCAAGCCTGGAAGTACTGGCTATCCAATCATATGTATCATCATTTCTCATTTGCCCACTCATCGATGCTCGCAGAGGTGAAGTGTATTACTCAAATTACCGATTTAAAAATGGTAGGCTGTTTCAAATGATTGCAGAGAAGGCGGCAACCCCGAAAGAAGTTTTAACCGGTATTCATGAACCGTGCATATTCGTGGGCAACGGGGCAACCCTTTATCAAGAGACTATTCGGTTTAAGTTGGGAGAGTTAGCGCATTTTGCTCCCGCCGCTCAAAACATCATCAGGGCAGCAACGGTAGCCTTTTTAAGCCTGAGCCGGTTCCAATGTGGCGATATTGATGATGATCGAAGTCTAGCTCCGTGTTATCTCCGTAAGTCAGACGCAGAGATTAATTTGGCCCAAAAACGTCAAAATTATGGTTAATTTCAGCTTAAAGCGGCAATTAATAGAATTAATTGACAATGTTATTTGATTCTGATAAATGGTAATACTTTTTAATGCGTGCTGAGAATCATCAAATTAAAGTACAATCAAAATTATCCACCACCTAGCGAAACTGTATTCAGAGCATACAATTAAATGGATAAATATTCCTGGTCTGAACCGCCAAGTCAGACGGCTTTTCCAGTGGCCAAAGCCGGGTATCCTTATATATTTGCCAGCGCGTTTGCTACTGCTGTTGTTGCCTTAACAGGGCTTACGGCCATAGCCCTAATCGGTATCCTGGTTACCTTTTTTATTGCCTTTTTTTTTAGAGATCCTGACCGAATCATCTCGACTCAAAAGGGCCTCGTGGTATCACCTGCCGATGGCAAAGTAATTTCAGTCGGCACTGTTGACCGTAGTATTTATTATGAGGGCACCGCCTTAAAAATCAGTATCTTCATGTCGGTATTTAACGTGCATGTTAACCGCATCCCTTTTGAAGGCAGGGTCACAAAAATTGGCTATCAGCCTGGAAGATTTTTAGCAGCTAATTTGGATAAGGCCTCAAAATACAATGAGCGCAATGCAATATTTCTTGAGACCGAAGACCAAAAAAAAATTTGCGCAGTTCAAATTGCTGGTTTAGTTGCGCGGCGAATCATTTGCAACTTAAAAGAAGGAGATACAGTTGCCCGTGGACAACGTTTCGGCATGATCTGTTTTGGTTCACGCGTAGATGTTTACCTCCCTGCAGACTCAAAGCTTACCATAGCTGTTGGTGATGTTGTTAGGGCTGGAACCTCGGTTTTAGGGGAGTTAAAATGAAAAGCGAGGCCCTGCGCCTGGCAATATTCAATCCGCAGGTGGGAACGACGAGCGACAATTATTTTGTGGGGCTTCCTATACCGGCGGCTGCCGGTGTGAATGCGGCCTTTTTTTTTGATAATGATATTTATAGCCGCACAACCATCCATCACTCTATTCATATTGGGAGTTGCATATGTCCTCTCAGGACCCTTCTCTTCGATATGGCGGTATAAACATGCAAAGCGTGCGAAAGTCGATTCCCACGAATTAGAATAACATAGGACCTAACCGTAATAAAATTTCGTTTCTAACACTGCTGACTCTAATACTACAGAAGCCAGATGGATAATTATTAACGAATAAGGAATGAACGCCATGTCAGAAAAAAAAGTTAATATGGCTGTAGCCGGGGCGACCGGGGCGGTGGGGAATCAAATGATAAAGTGTCTCGAGGAAAGAAAGTTTCCGCTAAAGTCTATTAAATTGTTAGCGTCCCGTCGTTCTGTGGGCCGCGAGATACGCTTCAAAGGGGAACTTTTTGCGGTTGAGGAATTGACAGAGAGTTCATTTCAAAATGTGGATATCGCTTTGTTCTCGGCAGGGGGTGATACCAGCAAAAATTTTGCACCGATTGCCGCCAAAGAAGGCTGTGTGGTGGTTGACAATTCCAGTGCCTGGCGCATGGATCCGGAGGTACCGCTGGTTGTTCCGGAAGTGAATCCGCATGCAATCGCCGATTATACCAAGAAAGGTATCATCGCCAACCCAAACTGTTCGACCATCCAATTGGTTGTGGCCCTTAACCCGATCCATAAAAAATGCGGGATTAAGCGTATCGTGGTATCAACGTATCAGGCTGTTTCGGGCACCGGCAAAAAGGCAATTGATGAACTCTTTGATCAAACCCGTTCCATGATAAATTTTCTCGATTATGAAAAGAAAGTCTACCCCCACAGAATTGCATTTAATTGTCTTCCACATATCGATGTATTCATGGAGAACGGTTATACCAAAGAGGAAATGAAGATGGTAAATGAAACTAGAAAAATATTGGAAGACGAAACCATCGGCGTAACTGCGACCACGGTAAGAGTCCCGGTTTTTTTCGGACATTCCGAATCTGTAAACGTTGAAACAATCGAGCATATAACAGCTGACGAAGCAAGGGCACTCCTCGAGCAAGAAATCGCGCTGAAAGTTATTGATGAACCTGCAAAAAATCTCTACCCTCTTGCGATCGATGCGGCCGGTCAAGACCTGACGTATGTCGGTCGCATCCGAGAGGATGAATCCATATCCAACGGCATCAACATGTGGATCGTGGCCGATAATATTCGCAAGGGGGCCGCAACCAATACTGTTCAAATAGCCGAGATGCTTCTAAAAAACTGTTTATAAACCTGTATTGTCCTTAAAAAGGCACCGATATATGGAAATTGGAGAAAGAAATTGTGGAGCGAGTACCTGTAACAAAAGAAGGCTATGAAACGCTCAAAGGTGAACTTGATAAACTCAAAAGAAAGGAGCGGCCTCAAAATATCAAGGCGATTGAAGCGGCGCGTGCCCATGGAGATCTTTCCGAAAACGCTGAATATGCGGCCGCAAAAGATCGCCAAAGCTTTATTGAGGGCCGTATAGGCGAACTGGAATATAAGCTGGCCCATGCAGATGTCATTGACACTGCCAAGCTTCCGAAGGGCAGGATCGTGTTTGGCAGCCGGGTCGTTCTTGAGAATACCGAGACGGGCGAAGAAGTAGAATATCAACTTGTCGGTCCGGATGAATCCAACATCGAAAAAGGTCGAATTTCGATTTCCTCACCACTCGGCAAGGTCATGATTGGAAAAAAACCGGGAGAAGAGCTCAAGCTGAAGGCTCCCGGGGGCAAAAGAAGTTATGAAATAGTCAAGATTTTATGAAACAAAGTTAAATCAAATCAATGGAGGTTTTACATTGGCACGCATTACGGTGGAAGACTGTTTGGAAAAGGTACCCAATCGATTTTTATTGGTAAATCTGGTGGCCAAGCGGGTAAGACAGATTCGGGAAGGATCTGAATACCTGGTAAGTTCACCCAAAAATGAAGATATCGTAATTTCTCTACGCGAAGTCGCTGCAGGAAAGATTGTGCTCAAAAAAGCTGATGAACCGGAAGAAGCTGCGACTGAATAATAATTGTTTTGCCCAAAAACAGTTACACATACAAAGCATTAAATCGGTCTGTTGGCAAAGCATTGCATCGTTATGACATGATTGCGGACGGGGACCGTCTCTTGGTGGGCTTGTCAGGGGGAAAAGACAGCCTCACATTGATGTGGATTCTAAAAGAGAGACTTCATCGAGTTCCTTTAAATTATGAACTCTATGCATTATATATCGATCTCGGCTTTGAGGGCAGCTTTAGTGAACCTTTGGAGGTCTATTGTCATAAAGCCGGTTACAATTTCCTGGTTGATTATACTGACTATGGGATTATAGGGCACAGCTCCGATAATCGTGAAAACCCGTGTTTTTTGTGTTCCAGGATGCGACGGAAGCGTTTGTTTGAAATTGCCGAGCGATTGGGGTGCAATAAAGTGGCACTCGGCCATCACAAAGACGATATTATCGAAACGCTTTTTATGAATATATGCTATGCCGGTGAGATCAGCACGATGGTGCCTTACCAGAACTTTTTTCAGGGAAGATTCACCGTCATCAGACCGCTTGCCTTCGTAGACGAAACAACCATCACTCGCTTTGCGAATGAACAAAAATTTCCGGAGTTTATTAATCCTTGCCCGAGTGCAGCAAACTCCAAAAGACAGGAGATAAAGGCGATTTTAAAGGAGCTTTATCGCAGCAATAAAAAGATCAAGGGCAACATATTTAGGGCCCTGAGTCACGTGAAAACGGATTATTTGTTGAAAAAATAATCGTAGTCACCTATGAAACCATTTAATGGTCGGTTTTGATGCATGCATGGTTTCATCGGGCCAGCTTTTCGACAAATCAGCATATTCAAATTCTTTACAATGAGAGACATTCAGAACGAACGCGACTATCGCAATATCACCTTAGATAAAGTCGGCATAAAAAATCTGCGCTATCCTATCAAGGTTTTAGACCGCAAGAATGGTTACCAGCATACAGTTGCCTCCATAAACATGTATGTGGATCTACCCCACAGAAACAAAGGGACGCATATGAGTCGCTTTGTTGAAATTCTTCATCTATTCCGTCCAGAAGTATCCTTAAAAAACATCTCCGACGTTCTCGAGCAGATGAAAAAGCACTTAAATGCCGCATCGGCCCACATTGAAGTCACATTTCCATATTTTATCGAAAAAAAGGCCCCCGTAAGTGATTCGCCTGGCCTGATGGATTATACATGCCGGTTCCAGGGATACAGCGATCCTGAAGGCAAAGTCGATCTCGTATCTGAAGTCATTGTTCCGATTTCTTCAGTCTGTCCATGTTCAAAAGAAATCAGCGACAGCGGTGCCCACAATCAGCGCGGTGAGGTTAGTGTGGCCACACGGTTTAAAAAATTTATCTGGATGGAAGATATGATTACCCTTGTGGAACAATCAGCCTCCTGTGACGTCTATTCTGTTTTGAAACGGGTCGACGAAAAGCGGGTTACTGAAAAAAGTTTTGCGAATCCCAAGTTTGTGGAAGATATTGTGCGGGATATCGCTAAAAAACTGAAAGAAGATGAAAATATTACCTGGTTTTCGGTCAGTGCTGAAAATTTTGAATCAATTCATAACCACAGTGCCTTTGCTTACATGACAAGCGGATGAGACCCAAGCACATTCTTGCTTCTGAGGTTGCATGTGCAACCGGATGCGGAACTTAAGGTTTGTGCGGCAAGAAATGAAGCTCCCCGGCCTATAGGGCGGGGCTTTCCGGAATTGCGCTAGTCTAATGTGATTCGTAATAGTTTCATTGCGCGATCGGCAGATTTGCCGGGTGTGTTGATCAGCACGACATAGCGATAAACATTGCTCTGTGAATTTTCAATATATCCCACCCGTGTACTTATTCCAAAAAGCGTCCCGGTCTTGAAAAACTCGCTGCCTTCGCGCTGCATGAGATGACGGTGAGGTTCAAAGGCTTCTATAACCTTGTGCAGGTCTAATGCCGAAATTCTGTTCTCCCTGGAAATCCCTGAACCCTCGGCAATAGAAAAACTATCTAATTGCAAACCATCTGTCGCAAAAGATGTTGCAGCTTGAACTCCTTTAGCCAAAGTACCCGGTGGTCCGTAAGCCCGGATACCTGCAGCAATAAGTATCTGATTGGTTGTATAATTATTTGAATGCTCAAGAAGCTTGGCGATAATGTCTTTCAATGAGAATCGGGAAACATAGGTATGGATGAGCGTATCGGTTGCTTTCTGAACTTTACCGATCCGGATATCGGGGCCGGTCTGAATACCTTGGGTTCTTAAGAAATACCGAAATAGGTGGCCGGCATAAAGAGTGCACTCATTGTCATCATGGGAAAGTACGATTCTACCCTCATTTAATTTGGTTCGCTTTATTCTGTCCAATGCAAATGCCAACAGCGGAGTTTGGGGTTCGCCACTAATATAATCGCCGTTGACCTTCTTGAAGTTCACCGTGTTGAAATTAACACACAGCGCGCCGTTGGGTGCATCGTAGGGTTCTGTGGAGGAAGATATTCCCGGAATGGTTAGCGGTTGAGCAAAATAGGAATCATCCAAGACAATGTCGTTGACTTTTTCAAGACGGATACGAAGCGTGGCCGCGATTTCCACTAAGATCTCCGAAATCAGCAGCGGATCGCCATGCCCTTTTACTTTCAGGTTTTGATCCTCATCGAGATAAAACTCTGTGGTAAACCTGTAATCGGGTCCCAAATAATGCAACGCAACAAGCGCGGTGAATATTTTTAGCGTAGAAGCCGGAACCAGTTCTTTATCAGCATTTTTTGAAACAATTATGCCACCATGTGGATCGGTGACCAAAATAGCATCCTGGCTTCCGATAATAGCCCGCAGCGCTGACAATTGTTCGGTCGCAAGCGCATTCGTGCACCCGAGCCCAAAAAGGCAAAGGCCAATTGAAATTAACCAAATCGGCAGTTTTAGAAACTGTGAAAGCCTGCTGTTTAATTGCATGTCGTTATCTCAGGATTTTTTATCCGCCTTTCTCTGGTGGTTATTTTGATATGCCGCAGGGCTAAGTATCCAAAGGGTCAGTATTAAATTTAAATCGGCTGATGAATTTATTCAAAGAGACGTCCATATCTTGTCGAATTTCTCTCTGCTGATACGAAGATACTCTCTGTCGCGTGAGAAAACTTCAAAAGTAACAGTACCGTCGTATTCGAAGCTTTTAAGGGCTCGTATAATCCGAGGAAAGTTGATGGTTCCGGTGCCAATGGGTAAGTGATTGTCCTCTTTACCGAAATTATCACTAATATGCACATGACCGACACGGGTTGAAAATGTTTCTATAAATGCCAGTACTCTTTCTCCGGCAAGGCTGCCGATATGCGCGTGTCCGGTATCCAATGTCAGTTTGAGTTTTGGGAATTGATCAAAGATTTCGATAAAATCTTCTATTTCAACACCATAACCGCATCGCGGAAACATGTTCTCCACACACAGGTCAAGACCCAATTGGTCGGCTTTTTGAGCGACAGTCGCTAGACTGTTTTTCGCATTTTGACGGGTTTGGTCCATCACGAATGCCCCAAGCCCGCTGACATAAGCCGGGTGTGCCACAATTTTAAGCGGGTCAAGCCCGGCCGCCACTTCGATGGACCGAAGCACCTCATCAAGTGAACTTTTTCGAATACTTTCCGTTAAATCGGCCAGGGATACAAAAGTTGGCAGGTGACAGATTAAACGCATGCCATTACGATCCAGGGCTGCCAGCAATTCGGTTTTATGATGCAGAATGTTTGAATAATGGGCTTGAGGCGGATCGAGGGTCAATTCCAAATAATCAAAACCGAGCGCAGCGATTTCCTCGAGCTCGTCCAAAACCGGTTTAATCGGATAGTTCATAGCTCCGTATAACATCGCTTGAATTACCTCCGCTTCAATCAAACTATTTTACCATCTCCGGTGTTCATAATAAAAGTCATCCGGAGTCATTCTCAAAATGATCGTAAAGGCTTTTATTGAGATCTTGATGTTTTTGATCAAAAAGGATATTTCTGTAAAGATGGTTATCAGAGTTAAATTCAAATCGCCAAAATTGTAAAGGAGAAAAACATGAACGCCAAACTGAACAAGTATAGTTCACGCATTACTCAGCCCAAATCACAGGGAGCCTCTCAAGCGATGCTTTATGGAACGGGATTAACGGAAGCGGATATGGAGAAAGCACAGGTTGGCATCAGCAGTGTCTGGTTCGAAGGCAATACTTGCAACATGCATTTAAACGAGCTGTCTGCCAAAGTAAAAGGAGGAGTTGACGCTGCCGGTATGGTTGGCCTGAGATTCAATACCATTGGTGTCAGCGACGGCATTTCGATGGGAACCGACGGCATGAGTTATTCCTTACAATCCCGGGATCTCATCGCCGATTCGATAGAAACGGTCATGAGTGCCCACTGGTATGACGCCAACATATCGATTCCCGGTTGCGACAAGAATATGCCCGGCTGTCTCATTGCCATGGGAAGGCTCAATCGGCCCTCGCTGATGATTTATGGCGGGACCATTCGCGCCGGTTATTATGAAGGAAAGAAACTCGATATCGTGTCGGCCTTTCAAAGTTATGGTGAATACATCGCCGGTACTATAAGTGATGACTTCCGCAAAGCAATCGTCAGCAAGAGTTGTCCGGGGCCGGGGGCTTGTGGCGGGATGTACACCGCCAACACGATGGCATCTGCGATCGAGGCCATGGGTATGACACTGCCCTATAGCGCCAGCACACCGGCAGAAGCCCCTGAAAAACTCCAAGAGTGTATGCAGGCGGGACCGGCGATTCGGGTGTTGCTGGAAAAAGACATCAAGCCTCGTGATATTATGACACGGGATGCGTTTGAGAATGCAATAACTGTCATAATGGCGTTAGGCGGCTCCACGAATGCGGTTTTGCATTTGATCGCAATCGCACGTTCGGTGGATGTGCCGCTTTCTCTCGACGATTTTCAAAAAGTCAGTGATCGTGTTCCCCTGCTGGCTGATTTGAAACCCAGCGGCCGGTATGTGCAAGAAGATCTACATAACATCGGAGGCATACCGGCGGTAATGAAACTTTTGCTCGCTGAAGGTTATTTGCACGGTGACTGTTTAACGGTGACCGGCAAGAAACTGTCGGAGAATTTAGCTGATTTGCCGGAACTATCTGCCGACCAGGACATTATTCGCACCTTGGGCAATCCAATCAAGCAGACAGGGCATTTGCAGATCATGCGTGGAAATCTGGCTCCTGACGGGGCCGTGGCCAAAATTACGGGTAAGGAGGGATTGGTTTTCAGTGGAACGGCAAATGTGTTTGACTCCGAAGAAGCAATGTTGTCGGCATTGGAGGAGAAAAGAATTAAAAAGGGGGACGTGGTGGTCATTCGTTACGAGGGACCTAAAGGTGGTCCCGGGATGCCCGAAATGCTGACGCCAACCTCTGCGATTATGGGGGCCGGCCTGGGTAAAGATGTGGCATTGCTGACGGATGGTCGCTTCTCGGGTGGTTCCCACGGTTTTATCGTAGGGCACATTGCGCCTGAAGCTCAGGTCGGCGGTCCGATTGCCCTCGTGAAAAATGGTGATCAGATAACCGTCGACGCTTCCAACAATACAATCAATGTGGACATTTCCCAAAAGGAGATGGAAACCCGGCGAAACGCTTGGTCGGCCCCTCCTTTAAAGGCTCAACGAGGCACCCTGTACAAATACATTAAGTATGTGAAGTCAGCCTCGGAAGGATGTGTTACCGACGAGTAATCAGCAGTGCAGCGATAAACTATTTCACAAGGAGGAACATTAATAATGGCAACAGATCCAGGAATCGGTTACAAAGTCGTGGCCACAATAACCGGCGTAAAAGGCACCTGCAGTGCCGGTCATGAGTTTGGGGAAACATTTGAAATAAGCTGCCACAACCCAGCTGGATTATGTGGTTTTTTTTATCATGATATATTCCCCAGTCTCTCCACTTTTCAATTTGGAGGGAGTCTGCCGTGGTGGCAAGGTGAAACGATCCATTTACAATGTCCGGACAGTCATAATCTTGTAACGATTAAATTGGAAAGATCGAAAAGATAAAATCCATTTTTATTCAGATTGTTTTCAGGAGCATTAATTTGGAAGCGGCGATAACCAATGCATGCCCAGGCGAAATATCGACCCGGATGGTTTTCACCGACTGGAGTAAGGAAACAATTGAAATTCCATGGGTTATGTTATAAAATTACCATTCATATCGAGATCACAATCCCCTGATTTTCAATCACTGCTAAAAGCGTGGCGTAGTGGGAAAATAGAATGAGCCCTTCGGAAAAGATTTTTAAATTGATAAAATATGACAGGTGCCCCTTTTATAAAAAAGGTGATGAATTTAGGTTATCAGGAAATTCACTATTGCTGAAATTAGATCAGGAAAACACTTTTATAACTACAGCTATCGTGAAAATACCTTATGGCCAGGAGACTTGCCGCATCTTAGTTAATGATCTAACTAAAATTCTTATCGAACATGAAAGTATCGATAGAATTCCTTCGATGGTGATAAACTGCAGCGGCTGTACTGGTAAGGTTCAATTGGAAGCCACAAAAGAAAAGGAATTCTTGTCTGCTACGCCCATCGATGAACGTCATAAAAATATCGATATGATTGCCAATCTGTTGAGCAATTTTTCAATATTTCAATCTTTAGATAAACATAATCTCAAAGATATCGTGCCCTTTCTGAAACTTAAAAAATACGCCCAGGGCGCTACGATTTTAAAGAAAGGCGCCCCGGCGCAACATTTATATATTATTTTATCCGGTGTTGTTGATGTGCTCGATGAAGAAAGTGTGGGCCTCTCACAACTGAGAAGGGGAGAGGTATTTGGCGAAATGAGTCTCATCAGCGGTGAGCCTGTGGGCGCAACAATAAAAGTTGTGGAAACTGCAACAATCGTTTTCATCAAGGGGCGGGATTTCAAAGAAGTGTTAAATAAATTTCCATCCATTCAAATGTACCTGGCCCGGTTGCTGGCGCGGCGTCTGGCCAATGCCAATGTTGTAAGGGCTGAAGAAATTGCATCGGGGATGATCGGTCAGTTGTCCGAAATGCCTCCATCTGAGCTGTTTCAGGCCCTTAATATAAACCAGAAAACCGGCGTATTGACCTTATCACTTCCAAAGGGATCCGCTGAATTATGTTTCCGCGATGGGGATCTGATTACCGCGAAATATAACCAAAAGAAAGATAAGGAAGCCTTCTTTGAAATAATCAGAGAAAAAGAGGGCAGGTTTAAGTTCGTGCCAAAATTACCTGATGCTCAAAAAGACACCCGGATAATTGGTCCATTTATGGAAATATTATTGGATGGTTTGAGGAAAGCAGATGAAGAACTTTCTAACAACAACCGTCAGGTTATCCTCAAGTAATATAGCTGTATGTCAATAATTTATTCGATCATATAGATTTCCATTCTTGTTTCTCTCCACTTGCATCCCTCCACCTCAATTTTATATTATAAAATATTCAAAACGCTGCACACTGGGTTTTAACCACAACTGCATCCTATGTAACAGGAGAGCAAAATTAGAATTACCGGGAGCTTGGCTATGATTATATATGACGAAAAACAAAAGTTTAGTCTTTTAGAGTTTGGCATCGAAATTCCGGTTTATGACAGTCGAGCGCGTAAGACGTTCGAAAAACTGATAAACCATCCGATAATAGGTCCCCAGATAAGTGAATGGCGTGTGGCAAAAACTTCTGAAAGAATCTCAAAATCCGATTTGCTGCGGGTTCATTCACAAGATTATATCAATAGACTTTATTCAACGGCCCTCGAAAAAGAGATTGTTAAGACTTTTGAATTGGTTGACGATCGAGGAAGATATTTCCGCTATAGTCCGAGAAAGGCCACCTTG
>CP070652.1:3046775-3061358 GCA_020354645.1 Deltaproteobacteria bacterium | reverse complement strand
TGATGGTTTTGCTGCCGCCGACACGATAAAATTCACGCTCTTGGATCACACGCAGAATTTTTGCCTGCAAATTAAAGGGCATATCACCGATTTCATCCAGAAAAATCGTTCCGCCGTTGGCCATGTCGAATTTACCGGGCTTAAAGGAGGTTGCTCCGGTAAAAGCGCCCCTTTCATGGCCAAACAGCTCGCTTTCAAGCAATTCTTCAGGAATCGCCGCACAATTGAGTTTGATAAACGGTTTGTCCTTACGGAGACCCTGATCGTAGATGCTTGTGGCGATCAGCTCCTTTCCGGTTCCGCTTTCACCCAGAATGAGGACCGTTGAATCTGTCGGGGAAACCTTCATAATCAGGCTCATCAAACCGCGCATTTGGACGCTTTCGCCGATAATTTCCGGAAAAAAATGCTTGGATTCCATGCGGCTCAGAACGGTGGTTACCTGATTGAACACACTGGTAAACTGTTCGATTTTGTCAGCAGACCTTGCCTTACTTTTCTGACCGTCGCTACCGGAAATCGTCGGAAGTTGTCGGGCTTTTTCAACAAAAATCTCAACCGGCTTTAAAATAAACCGTACCAGTGCCAACCCGACGGCAAATGCAAGCAGTCCGATAAAGATCGAAACCCAAAAAACCACGCTCTGGCTGCCTAATTTATGGACAAGATCGTATTTTGTTAAATTGGCGGATATAATGGCCGCCAGAATGCAAAACCCGCTGAAAATAAATGGGATAATAACATAAAGGCTGACGTGATATCGCGGTAATTTACCCGTATCTTTTAACAATGATTTAAACATTTCTCCAACAATTATCCGGATCCCATCACTGAAACAGAGGGTGATGAAATTATTTAAACTACTTTACCATCGTTGTCAGATCCCACATCGGCAGAAAGATGGCCAAAGCAAAAAAACCAACTACGGCAGCCAATCCGATGGTCAGCATCGGCCCTATGGCTTCCGAGAGCTTGTGCATTGAATATTCAACTTCGGTGTCATAATGATCGGCCACTTCCTGGAGCATTTCATGAAGATTTCCGGTTTCTTCCCCGATGGCCACCATATTGATCAGCATGGGTGTGAAATATTTGGCTGATCGCAGCGGTTCGGCAATCCCCCGTCCCTCTTCCAGCCGGCTTCGAATACCATCCAGTTCGCGAGCTACAGCGGCATTGCCGATTGTGCCGGATAGAATATCCATGGAGTCCAGGATATCCACGCCGCTGGCATGCAGGATCGAAAATATACTGGCAAAACGGGAGATGGCAGCCTTCAGTAACAGGGGGCCGATAATAGGAATCTCTAGCACGGACGTGTCGCGTAAAATCCGCCCGCTTTCGGTTCGGAAATAGGATATTAGGGCCACAATACCGAGGATGGCGCCACCGACGATCCAGTACCAGTAGTTTGCCATGAAATTATAGAGGGCCATACAGATCTGGGTCGGCAACGGCAGATTGAGGCCGGCATTGGTGAAAATGTTGACAAACTTAGGGATTACAAACGTCAAAAGGACAAAAAAAGCGACGAAAAGAAAAACAACCACGATGATCGGATACTGGAGCGCCGATTTGATGTCGGATTTTACCTTGTGCTCATGTTCCAGAATATATGTCAGCCGCTCGAGGATTTCAGGAAGGGCGCCGCTGGCCTCTCCGGCACGCACCATACTGCAATATAGATTCGAAAACACCTTGGGGTGCTTGCCGAAGGCTTCATACAGACTCGCGCCTTCATTGATATCCTGGCGCATGGTGTCCAAAACATTCTTGAGTTTGGGATTTTCAGTTTGATCCTGCAGGATTTGCAGGATATTTAGCATGGCGACGCCGGTGCGGAGCATGGTTTTGAACTGCTTGGTAAAAAGAATGATGTCAGGTGTTTTTATGGGTGTTAACTGATCCTGAATGCTTTTAAGGGTGATCCCGGCAGCCGCATCCTCTTTCACCTCAGTGGGTATATACCCCCGCGATGAGAGGATCGTATTGGCTGCCTCAACAGATTCGGCTTCCAGCACGCCGGAGGCAATGTTGCCGTCTTCAGTGATAACTTGATAGGAGTATTTCGGCATCAAACAAACCTTGGGATAAACAGTAGTTATTAAGCCTGAGAATAGACCAGACTTTATTATTTATACTTAATTTGAACGGTTCCGGGTTCCCCGTTCAACGTTCAAGGTTATAAAGGTCTCGTCCAAAATACTTTTCTGCCTGCTTTGGGCCAGCTGCTACGATCAGCAAATGGTTGAAGCGACAAGCGCTGCTGTATTTGTAAACCGGGAGATGAGCATGTCCCGACCTTAAATCCTAAACCTTGAACCCTGAACCGTTTAAACCATTTATACCAATACGGCAGAGGCTGCTTCCTCCAGGGTCGTTATGCCTCTGACCACCTTGTCGGCGGCATCTTCTTTGAGAGTGGTAAAGTTGCCGTTTTGTTGGGCGGCCTGTCCGATTTCTTGAGCTGAATTTTTTTTCAAAACCATATTTTGGATCATCTCATCGATGATCAGGACCTCATATACGCCTGTTCTTCCTTTATATCCGGTGTTCATGCAGTTAAAACACCCTTTCCCGTGCATGAAATTGGAATTTTCCACCTCCTGCAGACCCCAATAATCCAAAGCTTCCGGAGGCGGTTGGTAAGGTTCGATACAGCTGGGGCATATAGTTCTGACCAGACGTTGCGCAAACGATACCAACATGACCGAGGATACCAGGAACGGTTCGATCCCCATATCTATGAAACGTGTAATAGCACCGGCTGCGTCGTTGGTGTGCAGGGTGCTCAGAACCCGATGGCCGGTTAATGCAGCTTGAACGGCGATGGTGGCGGTCTCCGTATCCCGTATCTCGCCGACCATGATCACATCAGGATCCTGACGCAGTATGGATCTAAGGCCGTCTGCGAACGTCATGCCGGCTTTGCGGTTCAATTGGACCTGGCGAATTTTTTCAATCCGGTATTCCACCGGATCCTCGACGGTAATAATGTTGATATCCGGCTGATTGATCGCTTTCAGGATCGAGTAAAGACTGGTGCTTTTTCCGCTGCCGGTTGGTCCGGTGCTCAATATCATGCCATAGGGTTTGGTAATCATTGATTCCAGTTTTGATCTGTCCGTATTCGACATGCCCAGTCTTTCCAGTGAATAGACGCCGCTGCTGGTATCCAGCAGACGCAGCACCATATTTTCACCGTAAATTGAGGGCATGGTGGAAGTCCTGATATTGATTTCTTTGTTTTTCATTTTGACGGTAAAACGGCCGTCCTGCGGAATTCGGGATACGGCGATGTCCATGTTCGATAAAATCTTGAGCCTGGAAATAATCGGCAGAAACATGGATTTCGGTGGTGCCGGTACTTCATGGAGTTTTCCATCAACCCGGAACCGCACCTGGACAAACTTCTTTTCCGGGCTGACATGGACATCACTGGCACCTTCCCGGACTGCCTGGGAGAGAATAGAGTTAACCAGCCGGACAACCGGCGCTTCTTCGGCCATCCCCTGAAGTGAACTGACCTCGATATCCTCGGTGATCTGGGTCTTTTCAGCTTCTTTGTCGTAATGCATTTCCTCCATATCTTCGAGCACGCCGCCGATACCGGAATAGGTGCCGTAAAGGGTACTAAGTATTTGATTTAAATCCTGCTCGGTACAGATCACGGTTTCGACTTCGTTATTCGTGACGATTTCAATGGCGTCGATGGCGTTGATATCCATGGGGTCGGTCATGGCGATCGTCAGAAGCAGACCGTTTCTTTTCAAAGGGGCGACCTGATATTTAAATGCAATATCAGCCGGAATTAAATCGGAGAGTGCCGGGTCGACAGGATATTTGTCGGCAGAATATTTTTTCAAATTGAGCTGACTGGATACCATGTCAACGATTTGAGATTCGCTGACAATCCCCTCCCGTACCAAAAATTGCCCCAGCTTCAAATTTGTTTTCTTTTGATAGGGCAGGGCCTTTTCAAGCTGCTCGACAGTGATCAAACCACCTTCTATGAGAATTTCACCTAATCGTTTTTTTGCTTTCAATTGATGACTCGCTTGGTTTTTATGGGTCTGCGACCAAAAAAGGGATCGGCAAAGAAAACCGTATTTTCATCCCAGGATGCCAGAAGGCTGGCCCGGGATGAAAATGACGCCGGCAGCCGTTGCAGCTGCTTTAGCGCTTCGGATTTATTTAAAAAATATTTTTTATGTAAAAGGGCAAATTTGGTGCCGTTGCGTTGGTTCCAATAAGGTACCAATCGGATTGGCGGCCCGTTTTTCGGCAATGCCCTTATAACCTGCAAAGCATCTTCAAGACTGTCCTTGTCCCCCAAGCTGACCCACCATACATTTTGCGGCAGCGGACTGACGGCTATCGGAATCGCCGGAAACAATATGGTTTGGCCGATCTTGACAATATCGGGATCTTCAATGTGGGGGTTGGCCAGGATAAGTGATTTAAAGTGTTTGGAATTAAAGTTGCCGTATATATTTTTAATCAAGCCGGATAAGGTTTCATTGCGCTTTAGGGTGACACGCCCAAGAATTTGATCATAGCCCATCTGTTTGGTGGTTGCATCGGAAGCCTGCTCACTAACGCCGGCCGAGGTTTGGTTTTCACCCTTTGCGGCTTCTGCAGCGGATGGGATCTCCAGCAGGGGGCTTTCATCAGGGGTGCTGGCAAAATCTTCCTCGGCTGCAGGGGTGTCGGAAACGGCTGCCAAAGGCTGAGGTTTTATTACGGCTGGCACCGCCGCGGGTGTTTTATTGTAAAATGATAATGACGATTTTTTTATTTTCACAAAAGCGGGCAATTTCAGGTTCCCGGCGCCGGCAAACCAAAATACTGCCACAGCCAGTAAAAATGATATTGCCACCGCAATTGAAATTTTTTTCATTTTTGGTGCGCGATTCGGAAAAGCTCTCTGAAGGCACGAACGCACAAGAAGCAAATCCACCACGGATTTGTTTTGAAGGATCATCGTCAAAATACAGCGGTGGCAAAGATTAATGTTCTTACGCGGGTAACCGCCGGTAGAAAAATAAATGGCTAAAAGCGCCGGAAGACTGAAAAAAGTGTATGTTTTGTATTTATCGCTCGATTTTTCGAGGCGATACCGAATCATTTGGCGTGTGTCGCGGAAATTTAGGGGTTTTAAATAATGATACAAGTTAATCCGATCAGCCAGGTTGGCGTATTTTTTTATGGTATTCTCAAACTCCTTTTGCGCAAAGATCACAATTTGAAGCAGTTTGTATTCATTGGTTTCGTAGTTTAAAAATTCTCGCAAAACTTCCAGGCAGAAAATCGGAATTTTTTGCCCTTCATCGATGATTAAGATAACCGTCTTTTGGCGGTCCACACCCTGCCGAAACAAATATTGTTTGATAATTTCTTTCAATTGCCAATCGTTGGTGCCGCTGGGTGGTTTATTCCCCTTGAGCATTTTGACGACCGTAGTTAAAAATTCAGTGGTACTGTTGAAATAAGGATCGAGAATAAGATGGGTTTCGATCTCTTCGATTTGACCAAACTTGCGAATAAGCTGGCGGCAGAGGGTGGTTTTACCGGTGCCGATATCACCGATGATAACATTTAAACCTCTGCGGAGCCGGAGAGCGAGCTCTAATTTTTGAAGGCACTCAAGATGCTGCCGGGACTGGTAAAAAAAGGAAGGGTCCGGTGAATTGGAAAAGGGCTCTTTATCGAGTTTGAGAATTTTATAATAATCCATCTTTTAGTGCAGACTGCCAAGTTTAAATTAGTCACCGTGTTCCGTCATACGGAAATAAGGGTTAAAACGATACGGATATATCAATAATATCAAAACAATCATATTAATCCCTCTGCAATCTAGCTGTCCTCCGGCACCAAATCCTTCATCCATTTAGACTCATCGGTCGGTGCGGGATTCGGTTCGTCCGGCTTTTTTTCCAGCACGTGAGGGGTTATGAAGATCAAGACTTCTTGCATTACATTGCTTTTACTTCGGCTGCGAAAGAGCCAACCGATCCCGGGGATGTCCTTGAGCAAGGGAACACCGAATTCGGATTTGCTGGCGGTTTCTTTGGTCAATCCCCCGATAACGGTGGTCTGACCGTCAAATACTACGACGGTGGTTTCCGCTCTTTTGGTGAGAATCGTTGGATTTCCGGAGACGGTTCGGGTAAAATCGGGCTCGTCCTGGTTTGTGAGGATGATTAGTTTTAAGGTTTTGTCATCGATGACAAGGGGGGTTACTTCCAGCTTTAACACCGCGTCTACGTACTCGATGTTGACCTCACCATCTTCCACGGTCTGAATGGGGACTCTGGAACCACTTTCGATAAGGGCCGCCTGGTTTTCAAGGGTTGTGATCGAAGGGCTGGACAGGATGTTGAGCCGGCCTTCTTGTTCGAGGGCCTGGAGTTGGGCGCTCAGCACCAGATCACCGATATCCTGGTACAAAAAACCCAGCGTCATACCGGCTCCTCCTTCGAGGGCTGCCGGAAAGTTAAAGATATTTCCGGCCGGCGGTAGAAACTCGATCGGCACGCCGGGGGTGGGGTCGTCTCGATCGGTAACGAGGGACTCGCCGCCAAAATCGGTTACGCCGGGACCGAGCCATAGATTTTGATCACCGGACGTGCCTTTCCAGAGTCCGCCCCACTGGATCCCCAGTTCGCGGGCCAAATCATTGGTGGTTTCGACAATATGGGCTTCGATGAGAATTTGAGAGGTCGGCCGGTCCAGTTTTTCCACCACCGCAGCGATTTTTTTGATGTCGTTGCGAATGGCCTGGATAATGATCGAATTGGTATGCCCATCCACCATGACCGATCCGATCTTGTTGCCCTCCCTGTTTAGGGAAAGAAAATTGTCAAGATTTTCTTGAAGCTTGGCGGCTTCGGCGTAATTCACCTTGATAATCCGGGTCTCGAGGGGCTGAACGGTTCTCAAGTCTCTGCGTTGAGACTCCCTTTTCAATTCGGTTTCCATGTCTTCCACCGTCATCACCCGGATGATTTCTCCTTCCCAGGCATAGGTGAGACCCTGGGTCCGCAAAATGCTTCTGAATACCTGATCCCAGGGGGCTTCGTCGATGTTGATGCTGATTTTACCACTGACTTTTTCACTGACCATTATGTTTTGTTTGGCCACTCTGGAAAGCGCCCGCAGAATTACCCCCACCTCAATGTCTTTCATCCTCATGTTTATTTTCTGTTTTGGCAGCGGTTTTTCAGCATCGACCACTAATTGCCCTTGAGGTCCAGCCTCCGGTAGTTTTGCGCCGGCTGCACCCTTGGGTTTCGTTCGCGAAGGGGAATACCCTTTGGATTTTTGCGCCTTTGATTTCCACTCTTCAAAGAAAAGATGGCTTTCATCTTTTTTGTCTTTTTTGTCAGTGCCCGAACAGCTCATAATCAGCGCCGCCATGACGGTACAGACAATCCACAGTATGATTTTTTGACGATGATATCTTTTCATGGATGCCCTATTTTATTTCTTCTAGTGGTATAGAAATTTTCTCTTTTCCGCTGCGCGAAATAATGATGACACGGTTGGGATAAATTTTTCCGATGGTAAAGCCGCCTTTTTCCAGCTCCTCCCCGGTTTCATACTCCACACCGTTAATGATTGCCAGGTGCTGGTTACCCATCTTTAAAAATCCGTTATACGCAATTCCCAAGGTCTTTAAAGACGACAGGATCGATTTTTTTTCGGTTTCGATATCAAAGTCTTTTCGGGTATTGAGCAACGGATCCTTGGTCCATTTGGCACTTATATTCTGAATGATATAGGCATCGATTTCCGAGAGGCCGTCCTTTGTCATTTCAGCAATATTGGTAATAAACTGGTTAAACGTATCCAGCTTGCTGGTGGTGACGGCATGCCCCATTTTAGGTGGAGATTCAATAAAAAAGACATAAACCCCGTATATAAGGGATAACACCATGAGGAAGACGATTATTTTTTCGCGTTTTGTCATCTTATTGCCTGAAAACCGCCCGTTAAACTAGCCCGTTAGTGAAGCTCCCCGCCATAAAGAGCAGGGCTTACCGATACCGAAAAGGTCTATTTCAAATAGCTTCCCCTGACACCGTCTTAAAGGGCGTGGCTTGCAGGAAAGCGAGCCGGTCACAACCTGCCTGGTTATTCTTGCATCATCCAGATCTGGAGTCTGAACTCCTTAGTGTTTTTTACCGGTTTAATACTGATTCTTTCAATAAGCTCCAGATAAGGCAAGTGACAGAGCTGAATCAGAAAATTCTGTAAATCGAAAAACTCTCCCTCGACGAGGATATTGATCATTAAGTATTCGGAGTCGTTGAGTATGGTATTTACATCCGGCCGGAATTCCGCCAGCCTGAGATTGCTTTTTGCTGCTATTTCCAGAAAGGTCGCGGAAATTTTTTGGGTATCACCTCTAACCAGCTTTTCTTTCTTCGGTAAAGATAACCCCTCCGGCGGATTTATCTTGGATTTCTTTTTCAAAGATCTGTAAACCGGGCTGAGGATTTTTTGCTCTTCAATTTTGGATTTAATCTGCCCGATCTCCTGGTCCAGACGCACGGAAGTATTTTGAGCCGGTAAAATTGCAATAATTACAAATATGGCAATAGCACCGCCGAAAATCAGAGGGTACAAGAGGCTTTTAGTCGGTAAACTTGAGAGTTCAATTCGAGCCATTTTCTTTCGATCACTAAATTAGTTTCAAGTGGGCAGTAAATTGCAGAACCTCGTTGTTTTGATAAAATCCTAATTGTTTTTTATCGATAGTGGGTTGATCGAATAGCGGCGATTCTTTGAGTTTTATCAGATACTCGGCCAAAGATGCTTCAAAAGCCAATCGATCCCCTAATATTATTCCTTCCAGAACCAATCTTTTTTCTATTTTCTCTTCGGCATTGCCGGGTTTACCACCTAAGTTCGCGGTTATGCTGAGCAAGCGAATGTTTGAAGGGGTTATGTTCGATACCTCCCGCAGCACGACAATCCCCAGATATTTTTTGCTGAAATCCCTGTAAATCTCATTTCTTTGTTTAGCCTGATCGACGAGATTTATGATGATGCTTTGGTCGACCATGGGCTGGAATCGGTTTAGTTGATAACGGAGTTGAGTGATTTCGGATTTTTTTTGATCGATGATCTCACCCTGCCAGTAGAAAAATCCGACACTCACGGTCATCAGCAATACAAAGGCGGCGGCTGCAATACGACTGAGGCGGCGGCTGCCGGCCGCTTTTGCTTTTTCTTTAAAGGTATATAAGAAATTCGGCGTCAAAGAGTTATTGGATAGTGCCATCCCCATTGCTGGCGCAAAAGAACTTCTCTCCGTGGCCGAGGCCGGGCCCGTAATATCCCCCAAAAAATGGGGACCCGCCGAAAACGGGTCAATGGTTTCCCTTGGCAGACCCAACTGATCGCCGATGTAGTTAATGATACGCTTATGGGGAGAGATGCCGCTGGAAATATAGATTTTTTCTACACGCTCATTTGCAAAGTTTGCGGTAAAATGTTCAAATGTTCTTTCAACTTGCCGGACCAGTCGCTCCAAAGCGGGCAGCATCAGTTTGAAGATTTCTTCCTCCTCCGGTTCCAGGTCCGTGCTTTCGGATTCCATGGGGGATACATCATGAATCAGACCAAAAAATATTTTTTGGGCTTGATCGGCATCAATGTGCTGTTTTTCCGAGATGGGCTCGATCTCTTCCAGGTACTCCGATTCGGGTAATTCCAGCGCTAAGTCCAAACCGTTTTCGTCCAACTCACCCCTTATGGCTGCGTTCATAGTTTTTATGCCGGCTTTAATTCCGCGCGACAGGACCAGGTTTCCGCCTGAAAAAATATCGATCCGGGACCAATCCCGGCCGATATAAAGACTGGATACATTGCGAACCCCCGCATCGATCCATTGGGTTCTCAAAAGATTCTGAACCGCAAAAGGAACAATGGCGATGCCCTTCAGCGGAAAACCGGTTTTGGAAAAGATTTCCTTTAGGTTTTGCACTTCCTGTATGGGGGCCGTCAGAGAAATGACCTGCAATTTAGGGGTGCCGCCCTCCCCGGACTCACCCAAAATCTCATAATCAAAAACGGATTCTTTTTCATTGTGGGGTGCGAGTCTCTTATGGGACCAGTAAACCGCGTTGGGTATTTGTTTGGAAGGTACTTTGGGTATTTTTGTATAGCGTATTTCAACCCGTGCCGAAGAAATATTACTCCAGAGCTCCGTTTTTTTAAATGAGCCGCAGAAACGTCTGAGGGTGGATTTTAAAAATCGAATGAATTCTGGGTCATGGGGAGTGACGTTGGGCTCATAGGGAACTCTTAAATAATCAACCAGTTCAGGTTTATGATAAGCTGAATGTCTGATTTTGGCCAGTTTAAGCTCATCATGTCCGATATCTACACCGACGGTGGTGGATTTTTTTAAAGCCATCGATTGCTTGATATACGATGTAATACGATGTCGGGAAGGCTTTCGTGGAGCAGTCTTGCTGGTATTGGCCTCACCTGGACTATTGTTTCGTATCAATTCTAGAAGTCTTTCGGTCGAAGAAATCTCATCATATTTTGCCAACGCTGCTCTCCGTTTTCTTGATTTTGCCGGTTTCGGTTTCTATGCATAAAAATGGCTTGCCTGTCCCAAGTTGAATTTGCGGTGGTAACGGGTCGACCCTTCTCGAGACAGGCCACTAGAATTTTTTAAATCATAACAAGTGATGGTCCCGGCTGCTGATTTTAAATTACGGCCAATTACAACAGGGACATAAAATAATTGCATTGATTTTAAATCCCTGATATTACACAAGTTAAATCTTACTATCCGTGATGTGACGATTAGGCAGGTACGCGTGCTACCCTTTATTTGCCCGCAATCATGCACATCATATAAGCGTTGGGCAGTCGGCCTCCGAAATTATCACATATTCACGCTAAACCTTCAATTAAGCTGATATTTACGTAGAAAATTTCAAGTTTTGTTGTAGGTTCAAAAATTTGTTGGAAGGCCGCAAACACACTAATTAACTCATAATCATAAGGGTTTGTCAAGGATTATGGTCTTCGCCTCAACCGTACTTCAGAACGTGGAACAGCAGTAAAAAAAAGCGGAACCCGACCAACATTTTTTGAGGAAAAAACTTTACATCTATTATATCAAAGAATATCAACCAGCAAAAGCGTTTTGTATAACTCACCGCCAAATTTGGAGTGAAACATGCTAAGTATCGTCAAAAATAAAATGAACACCGCGGGTGGCAGCCTCCTAAATTCCATGGTGCTGGTGGGGATAGGTATTGCTACGGCATACTTGGCCCTGGACACCATTCTGCACATTTTCTTTTCCGACAGGTTTAATGTGATTGCCCAGATGATCGGGCCTGATTTATATGAGATTTATATACGCATCATTATCATATGTCTTTTCGTATTTTTCGGTTCGCATGCCCAGTTCACCATTAACAATCTCAGGGAAGCAGAAGAAGAATTAAAAGAATATCGTGATCACCTGGAAGAGCTGGTGAAGAAGAGAACTGCTGAACTGGAGGAGTCCAATAAAAAACTTACGGTCGAAGTCAAAGAGCGGAAACGCTCAGAAATCGCCTATCGAGAATCGGAAGAAAAATATCGTCTGTTGGTCGAAAATGCACACGACGCTATTTTCATCATCCAGGACGGAAAAGTTACTTTCCCCAACCCGAAGGCCAGAGAGATCAGCAGGGATTTGTCCATAGATCTGGATCAGACCCCTTTTCTCGAATATATCCACCCGGATGATAAAGAAAGAGTAATAGAATGGTACAAAAAACGATTAAAAGGCAACAATGTTCCGAATTCGCAAACGTTTAAACTAATCAATCGCAACAATAAAGAGATATGGGTTGAACTCAATGCCGCTCTTATCAATTGGGAGAATAGAGTTGCCGCTCTTAATTTTTTGAGAGACGTTACCGCCCAAAAAAAACTGGAAACCCAGTTCCTGCAATCCCAGAGAATGGAGTCCATTGGGACGCTGGCCGGCGGAATCGCCCACGATTTCAACAATCTGCTCATGGGCATCCAGGGAAACGTTTCCGTCATGCTACTGGATATAGATCACGGCAATCCGTTACACGAAAACATTAAAAGTATCGAACGTTGTGTCCGAAGCGGCGCCAGGCTCACCAAACAGCTTTTGGGATTTGCTAGAGGGGGCAAGTATGTGGTCAAACCTGCCAGCCTGAACGATGTCATCAACAGAACGGCGCATATTTTCGGACGAACGAGAAAACAGATAAACATCCATCGAGAAAACCTGGGAAACATTTGGCTGGTGAATGCGGACGTGGGGCAGATTGAGCAGGTGATGTTAAACCTGTACGTTAATGCCTGGCAGGCAATGCCCGACGGCGGCGATCTGTACCTCGGGACGGAAAATGTGATGCTTGATGACGAGTATATTGAAACCAAACCCTTTCACGTTGAACCGGGCAGTTATGTCAAGTTTTCCGTTACAGATACGGGCATTGGAATGGATAAAGAGACTCAAAAGCGGATATTTGAGCCCTTTTTCACAACCAAAGAGGTAGGAACCGGCTCCGGACTGGGGCTGGCTTCTACTTACGGTATTGTTAAGAATCATGGCGGATTTATTAACTGCTACAGCGAGCCGGAACACGGCACGACCTTCAACATTTATCTGCCGGCCAATACGGAGGCAACTGCAGAGGAGAAAGAACCCGTTGAAGTTGCGTTGGAAGGGTCTGAAACGATTTTACTGGTGGATGACGAGGAAGTTATTGTAAAAATGGGGGCCCGGATGCTCGAAGGCCTGGGTTATAAAGTTTTGCAGGCTAAAAGCGGTAACGAGGCCTTAACGATATACGGCCGCAGCCATGACCTGATTGACGTCATTATTTTAGATTTGATCATGCCGAACATGCATGGCGGACAGGTTTTTGACCGGTTGAGGAAGATCAACCCGCAAGCAAAAGTACTGCTCTCCAGCGGCTATAGCTTGAAAGGGCAGGCAGAGAAGATTATTAGCCGCGGCTGCGACGGATTTATACAGAAGCCGTTTGACACAGTGAAGCTGTCAAAAAAGATTCGTGAGATTTTGGAGCAGACTCCTAAATAAGGTTCTTCTCCGAATCAGTTGGTAAAAACTGCCGCAGATAGTGCGCATGAGTTTTAGCGTTTTTTAATTAACCGCGCGTGCTTGCATCCCGCTCTGCGGGGCTCACTTCGTTCGCTCGACAGACGCTGACGGACACAGACTTTTGCCTCCGCGACCTGCGGAGGCAAAACCAGCAGTCGCTGCGCGAAGCCATCTGCCTGAAAGGCATGCGTGTTTTGCCCGGGCAAGTCGCCCGGGCAAAAAGGGTTTGTCTGCGTTATGTCTGCGTGGGTCTGCGGTTAATATATATGTATTTCAAATAGATATGAATCATCTACTCACAAATTACACCAACTCTTTTGGAGATGATCCAAATTTTATTATTTTTTCAGAGAAAAGGGATGGGTTTACCTGTTTGATAGGCCAGTGCTTGGCAGGTTGCAATGATTTGTCCGTGCGGGTCGGTAACCTTGATATCATAACCGGCGGTTTTTTTGGTCTGGCTAATTCGGTGTGCTTCAGCCTTTAAGCGTATACCAACTTCAGGGCTGGACACATAGATGACATTGATGTTTATGGCTACAGCGATGGTGCCGTCGGTCTGGGCTGCGGCTTGGAACGCTTCATCAAGCAGGCTGTAGATGGCGCCGCCGTGGGCACGCGCATAGATATTGTTCATTATGGCCGGGTCATAGGTCATTTCTACCATCGCATATCCATCTTCAAGTGTGATCAGCTGCATTTTCAATATTTGGGCAAAAGGTTCTTTTTTTACTGCTTTGATAATCGCTTTCTTGACTGCTGAATCCATTATAACACTCCATCTATTAAGTCGTTACCATTTTCAATACGATCCGTGCTTTTTTTCAGCAATTTTATTGCTATCAATTAAATTCGAAATCCGAATACCCGCCTGCCAACTTTTATCCGACAAACAAATCCACTGTCTTGCCATCTTTGAGGTTGACCAATCCTTCTTCACAAATTCTCAGATAGGGGATTGCCGCTGCCGTTAGAGTGAACAAACTCAATAAAGGATCTGAAAAACGGACTCCCAGGCTGGATACCGTCTTATTGAGTTCCTTTAATTGCCGGGCAATGACTTCAATCGGCTGGTCTGAAATGATACCGAAAACGGGCATCGGAAGTTCGTGCAGTATTTTGCCTGCCTGACAAATAACCGCTCCACCTTGCAGATCGTGTATTCTATTGACTGCCACAGCCATGTCTGCATCATTAGTGCCGACTACAATGATATCCGATGTGTCCCAGGCAGCGCTGCACGCAAAAGCGCCTGACTTCAAGTTAAACCCTTTGATCAGACCGGCAAAGAGTTTACCCGGAACATGCGTTCTATCAATGGCAGCAACTGTTATGATATCTCGGTTGACATCGGCTTTGATTTCACCGTCGTCAATGTTTAGCTTCATTTTGAGTTCCTTGGTGACCAGATCGGTTACCATATCCATGACCCTGACCGTAAACGGGCTGTTGCCATT
>CP070652.1:3032537-3046675 GCA_020354645.1 Deltaproteobacteria bacterium | reverse complement strand
GCTAAAAAAGGCCAATATGACAAAGCTATTTCTGATTGCAAAAAGGCCATAGAGATAAATCCAAGATTTGTTCTGGCCTACAACAATCGGGGGTTTGCCTATTCTGAAGGCAAAGGTCAATATGACAAGGCTATCTCTGATTTCGACAAGGCCATAGAGATAAATCCAAGATTTGCCCCGGCATACAACAATCGGGGGTTTGTCTATATGGTTAGATTGGAGAATAAGAAAAAGGCTTGTTCTGATTGGAAAAGGGCGTGTGAATTAGGGATGTGTAAAAACTATGTCCTGGCAAAAAGAAAAGGTTATTGCCAATAAACATCTGAGCTATTAGAATGTGGATTTGATATAAGATGGTCTCCTGCTATATCTCCAATGAATCAAAGTTTTTTGAAGCCCCAAAAAACTTGTGATATCTATTTTTTCAAAAGAAAAACACATCACATATTACCTCCATGAGTCGGTTAATATCGGCTCTGGATCCATTTTGGATATCCGATTATAATCACAACCCAGAAGGATAGGATTTGCCTTCTTTAATTGCCCAAACCATGGTTATGCACACCTACCGTTTGACACCAATCTTTAATTTGAGATAGGTTGCATATATCCATTTCATATCTGAAACGATTTTGTCAAAGTTGATATTTGGACATCTCTCAATGAAGCTCCCCGCAGCAATCTGCGGGGTATCAAAGCGGAATTGCGCCGTAGCCTAACCCGCCTACGCTCTGGAGAGCTTCGGCCTTCGTCAAGACTTCGGCGGGACAAGTCGGCGCGGTTCACCTTGCCTTCTTCAGTCGGGTCGAAGCCCCTGGCGAAGACTGATCATCCCTGCAGTCCGCCAAAGATCTATGGCGGACAGGGTATTCAGGCGAAGGCGAATCAAAAATTACTTCCTGCTTGACACATCCAGGCGTTCTTCTTATGTTTTTGAAAAAATACCTGGTCTACCTCTACGCGACGCATCTTAAAGCTGTTGTTATACCGACGGCAGAATTCACCCGAATGCGCTTTTTCATGCCGTTCATCTAGCAACTCACTGGCCATCCGGATGGTAACCATAACCTCGATTGAGCGTAAACAAAATGAAGAAAACTAGGTAAAAGTAAAAGTAGATTTAAGAATGGGATATAAAAAACTTGCCTTAAGCTTTCTGGCTATCGCCGTTGCAATGGTGGCGGTTTTAGTTTTGTCATTTCTCTATCTTTACTATCATCCATCCACCCTGAAAACGGTTATTGAAAAATCATTTTCAGCAAAAGCAGATTTGTCACTACAAATTGAAGATCTTGGTTATTCAATTCGTCCCCTTGGGGTTCTGGCTAAAAATATTGTCATAAAGGCCGCAAAAAATGCCTACCGATTTGAATTAAAAGTGCCGCAACTAAAAGCAGATTTTAGCCTTGCCGGCCCATTTGGTTCCCGCAAATTAATTATCAAAGAGCTCAGCCTGACAGAATTTTCGATCGACCTTGAGCCCGGGTTGAAATTGCCTCAATTGACGGAACAAAAAAAATCAACATCTGCTTTCGGCCGGATTCTCAAACGGCTGGTCGGCTTTTTCTTTTTCACAGATGTAATGGTTGAATCCGCGCAGGCTCGCAATGGCCGGATGCATCTTCAATCAGCTGATCAGCAGATTTTGGTCAGACAACTGAATGCAAGCCTCACAGCGGATCGGCTAGATATTTCCGGAAGTGCCGCAATCCATTGGTTGGCACCCGATTCCATCGTCAAGTTTCCTGAATTTTCGATTGCAGTGGATTCAGGCTTTTATACCGGAAAATCAATCATTGGCGGACAGATCCTTTTTCCCGAAGGCATTTTTGAGGGACCGAACGCGCGTGTCGAAGGCATCCAGGGCGGCTTGCGCTGGGTTTACAAGCCTGCCCTGAAGAAAATCGAGATCGAATCTGCCACCGTTGAAGGCAAAAGCCTCATAATTGCCGGCAAGATGGAAACAGCGACTGTGTTTAATAATCTGCTCTTTACGACCGGCGGCATTCATGATCTCCACCAAAACCAGCTGAGACTTACCGATTGGCGATTGACGACCGAAAACCTTTTCGAACTGAATGGAAACGCCGAGGTGAACATTCAGCCACCCTATTCATTGAAAATCGGATTTACACATGGCCGGCTGGCATCCCAGAGACTGCTCCCGATCTTTAAGGATGTGGTGGATTTGAACTCAATTCCTTTGACCTTGTCGGGCGACATCGGGCTTGAGGGTACCATTGAAGTCACCCAAACGAGACCGGAGTGGGCTTTTCACACAGACATAACGGCAAAACTTGCCCAAAACCAGGTTTCCATCTCATCCGACCGGATTCGTCTTAATGGAATTTTTTCCGGGCATATCAGGGCCGTCGGACGTATGCCATCACCTGATCTTTCGGCTGCTTTCAACGGTGAAAACATAATTTTGGCAAGCGGCGACACGAAATTGAGGTCCATCGCGGTAAATGTGTCCATGAACGGCAGTTATCCCGCATTTTCGATTCCAGATCTGAAAGCCCGGATCCCCCGGATGGGATCGAAAGATCACTCCTTGGACAACATCGAAGTCCATCTTAAAAACGGGCTGGTCAATGTAAAGACCGGTAGTTTATCTTGGCCTGAAATCAGGCTTTCGTCATCGGTATTGAAAAATCTGCGACTATCAGCCAGCGGGCAATCGGAGCAGTTGTTGATAAACCTGAAGGCAGAAGACAGCCACTTGCTGGAAGCAGCTGCGACCTTCGGTTTCCTGCCGGAAGACTGGACATTCGGTGGTCGAGATTCTATCCAGGCCACGGCCGTCATCAGACAGAACGGCTGGAGTACAATTTCTTCGAAACTTGCCATAACAGGGTTGAATTTTTACAATCCTGATGAAAGTTGTCTGGCTGAAAATATCCGGGCATCGTTGGAAACCAGTACCATGTTCCATATGGAGGATCGAAAAATCAAAGGAACGTTTTCATTTGAGACCCCAAACGGCGAGTTCCTGTGCGATAAAATCTATCTGGATTTGGCTCAGAACGGTTTCTCCGCAACCGCCGATGGAATCTACGATGGGCAGAGCCGCTCCCTGCAAATCTCTCGGATTAAATTGGGGTTGCAAGATTTAGTGGCACTGGATATACACGGCAATCTGTATTCCCGCAATAATACACCGGAATTCGATTTTTTTATAGCGTTGCCCAAGACAGCCATCAGCCCATTATTCTACCATCTTATTGCGGAACCGTTTAAGCATGAAAGACCGGCCCTGGCTGAATTGAAAATCGATGGCTTGATATCTGCCGGCCTGAATGTCGTAAAGAGGGGGGCTGATTGGACGGTGAAGGGCAAAGCCAACTGGCATACAGGAAACCTCAATGTGGGTAAAACCGGCGTATTCTTTAAAGGCATCGATATGAACCTGCCGGTGTGGTTTCAGACCGAAAAGCCTCAATCCGGCTCCGAGACCATGCGGGGCAGGCTTTTGATACAAAAAATGGCCCTGCCGTTTTTGCCCGAACAGCCCCTGACGATTCCACTGAAGGTAAGGCCAGACAGTATCGCAACAGCAGCCGCTACCCGCCTTTTTTTGAATCCGGAGACATTCTGTTGGACCCGGTTGTTGTGAAAAATATTTATACGATGCGGCCTTCGATGGAAACCAACCTTTCCGTGAACTCGATCATGCTCGACCCGCTGTTAACCGGCATCTGGCCCAATCCCACCCACGGCGTGATGCAAGGTAAACTTGACCGGATCATTTTTGACGGCAACAATCTTACCAGTCATGGTACCATCACTGCCGATATTTTCGGCGGACAGGTTCTTATTTCAAATCCGGGTGTATTGGGCCTTTCGACAGCGGCGCCGGGATTCACACTGAATGTAAGCATCGACGATTTGAAACTGGCGGAGCTGACCGAAGGTACCGCCTTTGGGAAAATCCAGGGCATATTAACGGGATATATTACAAATTTGGATATTGTAAACGGACAACCCCAGAAATTCGATCTGCTGCTGAAAACCCGCCGCAAAAAAGACGTCCCCCAAAAAATAAACGTACGTGCGATCGAAAATATAGCGCAACTCGGAGGCGGTCAGAGTCCTTTTATGGGGCTGGCGGGAACATTTGTATCCTTCTTCAAAGAATTTTCGTACCAGAAGATCGGTGTGGCGGCATCTTTGGAAAATGATGTGTTCAAAGTTAACGGCACCATCAAAAAAAACGGTGTGGAATATCTCGTCAAAAAGGGAGGGCTTACCGGAGTGGATGTTGTCAACTTGAACCCGGACAGCCGTATCAGCTTTAAAGACATGGTCAAACGAATCAAACGGATAAAAGGTGCGCGCGAGAAACCAGTTATCCATTAAACCAAGGAGGTGCTCATGAAAAGATCCTGCAAACTTTATCGCATCCTTGTTTTCTTTTCGATCCTGCTCATATTTGCCTGCGTCACAATTAATATTTACTTTCCTGCAGAAAAGGTGGAATCCGTCGCCGGAGAAATCGTTGAAGATATAAGAGGACCGAATCCTGAGTAAAATGAGGAGTCTAAGAATAAAGAAGAAAGCTCTCTACACCGGCATAATCTTTATGCTGCCTTTGTAAAAGTGGCCTGGGCTCAAGACGTTACAACGGTTTCAAATCCCACTATTCGGACCCTGAAACAAAGGATGAAAAGCCGATTCGCCATGCTGAAACCCTATTTCGAAAAAGGGGTGTTGAAAGAGGCAAACAATGGGTACGTGTCAATCGGGGATACCGGCAAAATGAATCTGAAAGAGAAAAGAGATCTTAAAACCCTTGTCGATGCCGAAAACAAGGATAGGAAAACTTTGTACCAGGAAGTTGCAGCGGCCTTGAACATAGATCCCGCTCAAACGGACAAAGTCGCAGCCATTTTTGCCAAAGAGTGGCAAAAATCATTGCCGTAAATGATATTAACTGAACCCCTGCGCGTTAACCGGCTGCATCAGGCGGCGCGTTTATCCTGAGGGGTGCGAACCTATGCTGTTTGGATGAATTCTTTTTTCAGGGCACAGCATTTTAAGGAAAAATATGATGATGCAAGAAATTACGATACCATTATTTCCGCTGGGGTTGGTGTTGATGCCCCAGTTGCTGTTACCACTGCACATTTTCGAAGAAAGATACAAGCTGATGATCAGCGAGTGTTTGAATGAGCACAAAGAATTCGGGATTGTATTCTTCAACGGCAGTGAAATCTGCAACATCGGCTGTACCGCCCGGATATTGCGAGTATTAAAACGATATGACGACGGGCGGATGGACATAGGCACAAAGGGTGACAAACGATTCATCATCCATGAATTGAATGAAGAAGAACCCTATTTACAGGCGAGGGTTGAATACTTCGATGATGTCATTGAACCGCAAAAGGATGAACTGCGGAGTTTGGCACAAAAAGGTATTTCGCTTCTAAAACAATTGGATAAACTTAGTCACAACCAAGACACCTATCGCGATGTGGATATCGGCGATTTAAAGAGCATATCGTTTCTGATTGCCGGCAGTGAAGGGTTTACCTATGAAGAGAAGCAAAAATTTCTTGAAATGACATCCACTTACCAGCGCCTTAGTAAGGCCGTTGCATCATTGGAAAATCTTATCCAACGCATGAAGTTAACGGCAAAAATAAAAAAAATTATTGAGGGCAACGGTCAGATTTTAGAATCGCTTGAAGATCAACATACTGTCCATTAGCAATTCGTAAACAGAATACGCTCATCCGTAAGATATATGCAGAAAAGTTAAAACAAAAATGGCTCGTCCTCTACTTTTAATTATTCTCTCCCTGGCAACTCTCAGCGGGTGTGCCGGCATTTACGGAAGCCTTAAAAAAAACGGCGAGGTCAACCTGATTTTTAAAAGTTTTCAGGTCCTTACCGATTACACTTACTACTACAGCGGACCCAAAGGCAGACCGGATGCCATCATGGGAATTCACCGTAACTACACCCTCCAAACTACCCAGTGGACCCAAATTGATCTCACTACCGATCAACTCAAAAAATGGGTTCAATATTTTGATTCCTATTACGGCACTAACACAAGCTATTATCCCTTTGGCTACCAAATTTTGGATCACGAAGGCAATGTGGTGGGAATTTGGTATTCAATATGGAACCACACGACGGTGGAAGTAAAAGCAGATAATCAAATTGTAGTATTTCCGCCCGCTAAAAAATCCATTCATCCTTTTGACGCGGATAGTCGTGGTAGAAGGCAAACGCCTTAGGGCCCAGGTAATATTTTCGCCATTATAAAATCTTGCTGGGGATCGTTGCCGACCCAAAAGATCTGGTTGCCGACTGTTTCAAAGCCCTGTTGGCGGTAAACATCGATGGCCCGTGTGTTCTTTGCCCAGGTACTCAGCCACAGGGTCTTGAATCCTTTGCCTTTAGCATAAGCATAACTTTTTTTCATCAATACCTGGCCCAGCCCCTTACCCTGGTATGCTCCGGAAACATACAGCCGGTAAAGCTGAAGTGGATTTGGCCCTTTTACACATTCCGGAGGAGTGCCTGCTTTGAGGTGGGCATACCCCATCCAGAGACCATTGATCTCGGCAATAAACACTGCAGATCTCCGGTCAGCGAGTTGTCGACACATTTTTTCCGGGGTAAAATGTAACTCGATATAAGCCTCTAAATCCCGGGGGGCTGTCATCGACTCAAAGGCTTCACGAAAGGTGCGCCTGCTGAAGTCCGCCAAAACGTCTGCATGCTCTGCTGTGGCCTTAAATAGGTGGTAGGTATCGCTTGACATAATCCCTGTATGACTTCAAATCTTGTGATACTCAAATAAGCGTATCTATGGTGATTTGCAATATAATATTCCAGTGTTGTGTCCCAAAAATGAGTTACAAAATCCAGCACACGGTTTGAAGGGTTTTTGTGAGCGCCACTGAGTCCTGCCGAGGCGGGAGGATAAAGACGCCGGCTGCAGCGGGGCGTTAATCCGCCAGAGGTCTTTGGCGTATAAAATTCTCCAGCGGCGGATGAAAATCAAAAGCTTTCCGTGTTCCGAGCCCCACAAGGCGGGCCGAGGTCGAGTTCTTTTGATTTAGCCCTGTGCAGTCACGCTTTCAGCGGGATCACCAAAATGGTCGCCAGCGTGAGCAAATGGCTTTCAAACCATCACAAGACTTTTTAAACTTATTCCTGGGGCAGGCCACTGGATTAACGGAATAAAGAAGCCCGGGTAGGAGATATTTTTTTATCACAATTCTTTGCCAACTGTAATCCAGGAAATTATTCCCCCATCACTTTCGATCCGGGCTGAGAAGCCCTTTGCCTTCATTATGTCTGCAATTTGTTCCGGAGATAAAAAACGGCTGCGCAATAGCAGTAATTTTTCTACCGCAATGAGGATTTTTACAATAAATTGGTTAATATCAGGCTCTTCAATGACGAGTTTTCCACCGGGTTTGAGCACCCGCAAAAGGTCAGCCAGGGCTTGCTCCTGATCACAGAAATGATGCAGCGCATCAACCACAAGAACCCGTTCAAAGCTTTCATCAGCAAAAGGCAGTTTTTCTGCATGGGCTTGCACCGGCAACAGATCGCGTTTATTCCCGGCTTGTTTCAGCATCGACCTGGAAAGATCGCTGACAACTACCCCATCAACCCAGGGTTTCAGCTGCGAAGACACTCTTCCGGTACCGCCTCCTGCATCCAGCAAGCGGCCGTCTATGGGCAGCTCCAGCAACTGCTTCAACTTTTCGATGTTGAGGAAACGGATGATCTTGTCATAAATCGGTGCTACAAAAGCAAAATGATCAAACATATTAAAACTCATTTCCTAAAGATAAAATTAACCACAGACAGACGCAGATTTACCCTTTTAAATAAGATTTGTGCAACAGCCCGTTCACTTATGACATTTGTTTTAAATAAAGCTATATGGCTGCAATTTTACTGAGGCATGCTCTTTTCCTCTGGCCACGTCGACCAGAGAAAAGATAATGTCCATGTCTGTGTCTGTCTGCGGTTAAATAAACTAAAATTGTTTATTAAATAACACAAAGCCAAGTATATGTTTCCAGCAGTCTCTCATCTCCTGAGATTAAAACTTGACCCGTGCTATGATAAACAGCTAAGTTGTTGGGAGTCAACAACCACCCCCTGCGCAGCACGGGTTGGCTTGCCTTTCTCCGCTCCTGGCGGAGAAAGGCAAATGCGCATCTGTGCTTTTAACGGTGCACTAAAAACCGGTTGCGGAGTACCCGGTTTGTATGGCAAGAAATAAAAACAAGCACGTGCTAGATTGGAATTTATCTGAGCCATGGATGAAAAAATACCATTCATGAGAAGGGATCTGGACTTCATTCAGGTGCAACAGGGTAATCAGCAAATGATCCTTATCAAGGATCATTTGGGTCTGGTAAAGGAAGGCCAGGCAATCGCTCCGCACTTGTATCAATTCATGGCCCTTCTGGATGGAACCAAAAGTGTCAGAGACCTGCAGATGGAACTCATGCGTCAAAGAGGCGGCGTCCTGGTCGGTTCGGACGAAGTGCACCGTCTGCTGGCAAGATTTGATGAGTTTTATCTGCTCGATTCAGATAATTTTAAATTAGCCCGAGAAAAAATTGCTGCTGATTTTGCCGCTCAAAAAGTCAGGCCATGTTCTTTTTGCGGCCGGTCCTACCCCCAGGAACAATCAGAACTGAAAAAGCGGCTGGATGAAATTCTGGCAAGCGAGCCGATCCCGCCGAAGCCGGAAGGAAGAATTACGGCCCTGGTAGCACCTCACATTGATTTGTCCATCGGAACCGAAGTCTATGCCAGTGCCTACCAGCAACTCAAACATGCTGCCCCCGCGAGGATTCTTCTGCTGGGTACGGGTCATCGGTTAATGGATGATCTATTCTGTATATCCGATAAGGATTTTGAAACCCCTCTGGGAGTCGTCAAAAACGAGCCGGATTTGATTCAGGAATTGCGTGAAAGCGGCAAAGATGTCGTTGCCGGTGACGATTTTGCCCATCGCTCCGAACATTCCATTGAATTTCAGGTTGTTTTCCTGCAGCACCTGCTGGGGTCAGAATCATTTACCATCATTCCGGTCCTTTGCGGCGCTATAGTTCCGCGTCTTCCCAGTTACGAGAAAAATATGTATTTGGAAAAGGCCGGCACCTTTCTGCAAAAACTCAAAAAGGTAATCGACCAGGACACTCTGGTTCTGGCCGGGGTGGATTTTTGCCACATCGGTCTGAAATTCGGCCATGACATGCCGGCGGACTATATGGAAAACATGGCCATGACTCACGACCAGCAGTTGTTAAAACATCTGTCGCATATGGATACCGATCACTTCTGGCAGGAATCGGCCAATGTTCAAGATCGTTTCAATGTCTGCGGATTTCCGGCATTGGCCTGTATGCTTGAGGTAATGCCGCCCAGCAAGGGAGAGGTGCTTAATTACAATATGCGGCACGAAAAGCCGACCCAATCCGCCGTCAGCTTCGCCGCCGTCGTTTTTACCGGCTCTTAAAAGAATTTGAGTTCTGGTAATTAGACAGGATTAACAGGATTGACTGGACTTTTTAGTTTCTCAGTTTCCAGATGAAACTGAGAAAAAACAATCCGCTGAAAGCGGAATTATAAGAGTGTTTGGCTACCAATAAAAACTATGGGTTTTTTCTGTTGACGGCCTATACTGAGGTAACCTCTCGTTCCCCGCCGGAAGCGATAGAAATTTCCTGGCTTTCATCAGGAAAGCCGGGAATAATAAATCATTATAATCCTTTTAATCTTGTCTAATATCTAAAAATTTCAAATCGAATCCAATCCACTTTAAGGACGGGTCGCCAGGCACAGACCGTCGTGTTCCGGAGAGTGATAGGGTAGAAAAGAAAACAGAGTCACCGACCGCCAATCCGGGTGATCAAAAATAGCTCGGTTAAAATCATCGGCGTCTTCAAACCCCACGTTATCGGCCACCAGAAGCCCGCCCGCTTTCAAAAGTCTGTGGCAATCCGGCAACACCCGCACATAGTCTCTCTTTTCAATGTCCATAAAAATAAGATCAAAGGAGGTTTGGAGCCTCTTGATTTCTTCGAGGGCATCCCCTACCCTGATTTCTACCCGATCTTGCAATCCTGCTTTATGAATGTTTTCCTTTGCCCTGGTAGCTATATCCGGGTTGCTTTCAAGTGTCACAACCCGGCCATTTGCGGCCTCGCACCCCCGGGCGAGAAAGATGGCCGAATATCCGGTGGCGGTTCCCAGCTCCAAAATCGACGATGCCCGGATGACTCCGGCCAAAATAAAAAGCAGTTCACCCACCAGGGGACCAATGATCGGTATTCCTTCCCGCTCGGCTTCTTCTTCCAGGGCTGCCAGTAATTCATTATTGGGAGGGATAAATTTTCTGAAATATTCTTCCGGATTTTTAACGAGGTTAGACATTTTTACTCCTTTTGATCCGTTCAAATGCTTTAGAGAATCTGCATAAAGCTTTAAAACTTATTGACTTTATTTGTAATTTTTATCAAAATAATTTTATTTTCGGCTGTTACATAACTTGAAATTCTTGCAGCCGACCCTTTATTCGGAAACGGTGGAATGGTAACACGATTATTTAAAAAAAATCATCTCTAAAAATGGGATTCCCTATGGATGCTAATGAACCTTTTCAAGGCGACAAGAAGCTACCCTTAAAGTCGCCGCTTGCCAAAGTAGAAAGACGATTCATCGATTTCTGGGTACCCAGATTCCCTCGATGGATTGAAGGCTATCACCTCACCCTTACCACCATTTTGTGGAGCGCAGGGCTGATTATGGCCGGACACTTTGCAAAACAAGATCTCCGCTGGCTGTGGTTTTCATCTGTTATGCTATTCATGCAATGGTTCACCGATTCCTTTGATGGTGCCCTCGGGAGATATCGAGACACTGGAATTCCCAAGTGGGGTTTTTACATGGACCACTTCCTTGATTTTATATTTATGTGCGCTATTCTCATCGGCTATGCGCTGCTGTTCGAAGGTTTATACAGGAACATATTTTTGGCCTTAGTCCCTATCTTTGGCGCTTTCATGATCAATTCTTACCTGTCTTTTGCGGCCGCAAATGAATTCAAAATCACATTTCTTGGAATGGGGCCCACAGAAGCCAGATTGGTGATCATTATCTTGAATACCATGATCATTTTATTCGGAACAAATTTTGTAAAAAAAGCGCTGTCCTTTATACCCGTATTCGCAATGATTGTGCTGGTTGTCGTCGTTTATCGAACACAGAAGTATATCTGGCAAATCGATATGGAAGATAAAGACCGCAGACAAATGTAAACATTGCATCCTTTCAAGTTTGCATCCAGACCGCCCAGCGATAACAGAAGCACAACTCAAAATAGAACCTTTCCGTTCAGCTATCCAGAGGACTGCGCACGGGCTTTTTGGCACGATAGGCGGATATGCCGGCCGGTAAATCTCTTTCCAGAACTTCGCGATAAAGAAACAATAAGGCATTGAATGCCTGGTTTTGGGTGGATTTGGAGACATTCAACTTTATCGCCGGATGAGAGAGAAATCTCTCAATTTCGGCTTTGCCCATCTCCTGGGGATGGCCCTTGTTGTGAAAAAGAATGTAACCTTTGATCCCGGACACATATGCCCTTTCGGTTCGGATAGAATACCCTTTCAGGCGAATGCATCGCCGGACACGGTCCAATATCTTGGAAGGTTTTGCAGCCATTTTCTTCTTGATACCACCCTGTTAATGAACTATGATTATTGGAAATTCTATGATTCAATGCGAATAGCCCTTTTCTGCTTTCATGCATTTGGCCTCATTTGATTGTCTAAAACCAGGTTTCGCAGGGCCGGATATACGTGTTAAACGAACAAATTGGGATTACAAGACCGATAACCGGCAATACCGCAATTGTCTCTAATGATCATCTTATATCAATATATTCCTAAATTTTTTCTATGATATAATGTATATCTATATATCTGCGTATTATATCAATAAAGAATTTTTTATTGATATATATTAGCAATTTTTCAACATAGCATCGTTAGATGTTCTCACTCTTTTTAATATAATCAGAGATATTAATACTTTTTAATGCTTTGGATAATAATCTGTCTTGGATAATTTTAGGTTGCGCTGCCTCAGGATCTATCATCATCGCTGTTTGGTTGGTTGCATTTTTGATTGCGAAGGATCGGTTTCCCATCGACTTTGCCTTGATAACGACAGAGTTAGCGCAACAAACCATCGGGAGTACCATTTTGTATTTCCATAAAATTTTATATGGCGGGCGTTTGCAAAATTTCCCTAAATCGGGCTCTATTCTTTATAGAGCTGCATGGTGGCTGTTTGGTTTTTCGACTTTTCTATTTTTTTAATGTCTATCATCAAACTAGCTGCCACAGACATCTAACAAACCGGCTGAAGCTGACGGTGAGAAACTGCAAGGTTTCACGTTAAATGGCGTGCGGGCGTGAAGGCATACGGCCCGCAGCTTAGCCGGAGACGCTCTTGTTGTGCCGCTGGAGCAAGCTGTATTGCTTCAATGGTTGGAGACAAGGGGTCAAGTCTAAATGCAGTATACATTCAGAGAAAAAACGGTCATCGTAACGGGTGCTTCGAGCGGAATTGGTAAGGTGTTAGCCCTTCGACTAGCTGATGAGGGAGCTTGGCTAGCTCTTGCTGCACGCAATGCCCAACGCCTTGACGCATTAGCCCGGGAGTGCCAACAAAGCGGGAGTAAAGTCATAGCAATACCCACTGACGTGGCAGATGAATCTCAATGTAGAGCATTGATCCAACGCACCCAAGAAACGTATGGCCGTATCGACACCTTGGTGAATAACGCTGGTATAGACGTTGTTTGTAAACTGGAGGACTTGCCCGATTTGCAACTGTTTAAGCAGGTCGTTGACGTGAATTTCTATGGCACTGTACATTGCACCTACTATGCCCTACCCTATCTCAAAGAGACAAGCGGGCGGATTGTGAACATCTCCAGCTTGGGCAGGATACTGGCAATCCCGTTCAATACTTCCTATGTTGCTAGTAAATTCGCTATGATAGGATTCTCTGATTCACTCCGTATGGAAGTAGAACAAGTTGGAGTCAGTGTGACGGTAATCTGCCCCTCCTTGGTAGTTACAGAATTCCACGAGCGGTACTTGGACAAGAATGGACAGCCCAAAGGGCCGTCCGGCCGAGCGATCTACACTGAGCACACGATGACCGCTGATCAGTGTGCCCAGATCGTTCTCCGAGCGGCGCGACGGCGCAAGCGGCAGATTGTGATGCGACCTGGCTCTCTGGCTCTCTGGCTAAAGCTGATTGCCCCTGGTTTGGTAGATCGGCTGACTATTTCAAGATTCCTGCGTCCGGCTGTCAAAAGGACACTAGATGACATGCACAGGTGACAATAACGACTCTGCTATCTATTAGAATAAAAACTGGATCTGGTAATGGCAAGCAACCAGCGGCCCAACCCCCGCTGGAGCTGACGGTTTAGTCGTCGCTCGGATTCGAAGCACGCGCAGCCAAGTGGGTGTTTTCGGTCAGGAGGTACAAGCTGCAAACCCGTCAGCAGCTCAACTTAGCTTTATGGCATCAAGCTAGCTGTATTTGGAATGCATGAGTTTTCTATGCTGTGATTGAATTAAATAAAAAACTTTTTAAAAGATTCGGTTGTTGGGATGTAGGGGTACAATACGGAGGCTGGGGAAAACTTGTCATGGAAATTAGAATGGAAGATAGTCAAAAATAAGAAGGAGACAACTAAATGAACACAGAATTATTAGCACCTTGCGGTCTATATTGTGGCGTTTGCGGAGTTTATATGGCAAGTCGCGATAATAATCAAAAACTAAAAGAAAAATTAGCCAATGCTTATGGTGTTACCCCTGAACAAATAGTCTGAAAAGGCTGTTTGTCAAAAGAAAACTTTGTATACTGCCAGACATGTGGTATTCGAAAGTGTGTCATGGAAAAAAACTATGAAGGCTGCCATCAATGTAAAGAGTTTCCTTGTAAATTAATTGATGACTTTCCTGTTCCTGTTGGTAAAAAAGTAATACTCCGCTCTGTTCCTGATAGAAAAAAGTTGGGTTCTGAAAAGTGGGTGGAAGAAGAGGAAAAGCGTTACAGAT
>CP070652.1:3026862-3032437 GCA_020354645.1 Deltaproteobacteria bacterium | reverse complement strand
GTCTTTGTGGGGCTAACCGCCTATGATACCCAGAAGATAAAGAATATGGCCTTAACCCAACCGGCTGGTCTGGAGGCTGGCGTTGTTAGAAAAGGTGCGATTTTGGGGGCGCTTTCATTGTACCTGGATTTTATAAACCTCTTCCTCATGCTTCTGAGGATTTTTGGAGACAGAAGGTAATCTAATGAATCGGTGAAGCGGAGAATTGGTGAAGAGACATTCACCCGTTCACTGTTTCGCCGTTTCTGCGATTCATTTATCACTCACCGATTTTTTCTTTTACAATATCGGCAATCTGCTGACAGTGTTGTTTCGTTTCTCTTTTTGACGGTCCTTCCACCATTACTCTGCATTTAAGCTGAGTACCGGAATATCTCACCAACACCCTGCCCTGCCCTTTTAGTTTGTTTTCAACCGATTGAATTGCTTCCTGAATTTCAGGAATGTTTTTGATATCGGGTTTGTTTTTTACCTTAACGTTTATAAGAACTTGGGGGTATACCGTCATAATGTTTTTAAGTTCCGACAAAGATCTTTTTTCGACCTGCATGGCTTCGATCAATTTTAGGGCCGTAAGCAGCCCATCTCCAGTGGTGTGATTTTCCAGGAAGATCATGTGGCCCGAGTCTTCACCGCCGATCATCGCACCGTGTGCCAGCATCTGATTCACCACATATCGATCGCCGACATCTGTTATGATATGATTTATACCCATTTCTTTGAACGCCAACCCGAGTCCGAAATTACTCATGACGGTGCTCACAGCGCAGTTGTTGGTGAGTTTTCCATTTTGCTTTATAATTTTAGCGCAGATTGCCAATATCTGGTCGCCGCTTACTGCGGCCCCTTTCTCATCCACGGCAATCAGCCGATCCCCGTCCCCATCAAAGGCAAGCCCGATATCAGCTCCTGTTTGCACAACTTTTTTTATTAATGTTGCGGGATGCTGGGAACCACATTTTTCATTAATATTTTTTCCATCAGGTCCAATGGAAATCGCCTCGACTTCGGCACCCAGATCCGAAAAAAGATCGGGAGCCACCACATAGGTTGCGCCGTTGGAACAATCCAGTACAATTTTCATGCCTTTGAGACTGTAGTTTTTGGGCATCGTGCTTTTTAAAAAATTGGTGTAACGGTTGCAGGCATCGTTAAGTGTATAAATCTTGCCGGTTTCAGGCCCGGGTGAGCGGGTTGATGAAGTCTTTTCAGCCAGCACTAATCGTTCAATTTCAGCCTCTTCGTCATCTGACAGTTTAAAACCCTTTGCCTGAAACAGCTTGATGCCGTTATCAAAGAAAGGATTATGGGAGGCCGAAATCACGATGCCGGCAGCGGCATGCAAAGATCGCGTTAAATAGGCAACACCAGGGGTAGGCAAAACACCTGAAAGATAAGGATTAGCTCCAGCAGAACAAATACCTGATACAATAGCAGATTCTATCATATCACCCGATATGCGTGTGTCTTTACCGATAACGATTTTTTCCCCTTTAACAAAATTTGCAACTGCCCTACCGATCTTCAAAGCCATTTCGGGGGTCATGGGATATTCATTGGCAATTCCCCGAATTCCATCTGTTCCGAAAAGCTTACCCATTTTTTTATCCTTATTAATTCACCCAGAGATTTCAGAGCTCACCGAGATAAAACCTTCAATATCCGGATATCACCATCAAATTCTTCTTTTAGCAAAGGGGTATTTGAATAAAAAAAGCCGTGACAATGAAAATTCCAGCAATCACGGCTTTTAAATTTTTCATCATTGAAAAGAACAACACTATTAATCTATGAAGGTCTATATTCCGCTGCGATTTCTTTTAACTTTTGTTTGATATTTTCCGTATCCTGGTTTTTCGATAAAGTCATCAGTTCGTCGATTTTTCCGTTCAACTGTTCTTGATCTACTTCTTGGCCTCTCAATGCCATGATTTTCTCGTGGCTGGTAGGTACGATTCCCTCTCCTTCCGTAATTAATTCTTCATACAATTTTTCACCGGGTCTCAGACCTATGTACTCAATCTTTATATCCACATCCGGCTCGAATCCCGACCAACGTATAAGATCGCGTGCCATATCGTCGATGTTGATTGGAGTTCCCATATCCAGTAAATAAATTTCCACACAATTTTCACCGGCCAGGGCACCGGCCTGTAAAATAAGCTGACAGGCTTCCGGAATGGTCATGAAATACCGGGTTACTTCGGGATGGGTGACGGTAACCGGTCCTCCTTTGGCGATCTGCTTTTTAAATAACGGTACCACACTGCCGACACTGCCCACGACGTTACCGAATCGAACAATAGTAAAGCGCGTGCTGCAGATGGAATTATTATTTTGGGATTGAATCAGCATCTCCGAAACCCGTTTGGTAGCCCCCATAATATTGGTAGGCCTTACGGCTTTGTCAGTGGAGACAAAAACAAACCTTTCAACATTGAATTTTTTGACAACATCAACCAAATTCGCTGTACCCAGGATATTGTTTTCGACGGCCTTCCAAGGCTGCAATTCCAGCATGGGAACATGTTTGTAAGCCGCGGCGTGAAAGACAGATTGCGGATCAAAAGCATCAAAAGTTTTTTCAAGTTGGTCTATATTTTGGACATCACCAAGAATGGGGAGCACTTGAGTGGTTTTGAAGTTTTTCTTGAGCTCCAGTTCAATTTCATATAGCGGGCTCTCCGCCCGCTCGTATAGGACAATGTTTTCGGGTTTAAAGCGGCAAATTTGTCTACAAAGCTCTGATCCGATCGAGCCGCCGGCTCCGGTGACTAAAACGGTTTGACCGTGAAGGTAAGCACCAATTTTATTTTCATCGAGTTTGATCGGCTCGCGGCCGATGAGGTCGCGATAGGCGACTTCCCGGATGGCATTTACGGTAATCCGTCCGTTTATCAATTCGCCGTATCCGGGAATGGTCTTGAATTCAATGCCGCTTTCCTTCAAATGATATACGATCTTTCGCATTTGGTGTGCATTGGCTGAAGGAATTGCAATCAGGGCTTCATCAGCGGAAGCCTTGCTTGAGATAAATTTGATGTCGCTAATTCCCCCTAAAACGGGAATGCCGTGAATTTTATTTCCGATTTTGACCGGATTGTCATCTAAAAATCCAATAACATGGTATTGAAGTCTGGCATTATCCCGAATTTCCCGGTAGATTTTCTCTCCGCAATCACCGGCACCTATGATGAGAAGATTCTTGCTGCCGGGTATTTTTGTTTTCTGGTAACCCACAAACGACCGCAACGTATTTAACCAGGATTCTACTTTGCCGGTGCTCTCAAAATAAAAGCGTATTGCCAGCCGAAAACCGGCGATAAAGAGAATTGTAAAGCACCAGTCGATCAGAAAAACGGAGCGAGGGTAGCCGACAAACCGCGTGCCAAAAAGAATAATGGCCACCATGAGCAATGTACTTCCGGTGGCAGCTTTAATGATGTTAATAAGATCTGCAACACTGGTATACCGCCACATGCCCGCATATAGATCGAAAAAATAGAAGCAAAGGATTTTGATCCCCATAAATATGGGCAGGATTCTAAGAAATCTTATTTTAAAAAAAAGCGGGATATCGAACTCAAAGCGCACCAGATATGCGGCATATAATGAAAAGATGAGGATGAGGACATCTAATCCGGCAACAATTAAAAAATTTTTATAAAAAATCCTGGTTTTCATGTGTTAAGAAATAAAGAAATTCAGAGCAGATTGGTTCTCTATTTTTTAGTATACAACCGGGTCAAAATGCATTGTCGTATTAATATTGGTAATCGGTATGAATTTCAAGAAGATATTTCAGCTATTTTCACGTACAGTTACATCAATGTTTCACCCCTTTGCTGCTGAGTACATTGAAAAACGTCAAAAATAGGGTCTTCAGATCAAAAAAAAATGATCGATGCTTCAGATAGTACTCATCCAATTCAACTTTCAGTGGAATCGGAAGATCATCCCTGCCGTTAATTTGGGCCCAACCGGTGATGCCGGGAACGAGTATATGGACGCCTTTTTGAATCCTCAATTCGATAAGATCATCCTGATTGAAAAGTGCCGGTCTCGGGCCCACAAAACTCATATCTCCCTTTAGCACGCTGAAAAGTTGCGGTAACTCGTCAAGACTATATCTTCTTAAAAATTTTCCGATAGGTGTTAAGTATTGGTCAGGATTTTTCAAAAGGTGCGTCGCTACCGTCGGCGTATCCAGTTTCATGGTTCGAAACTTCGGCATTTTGAAAATAGTATTGTTTCCCCCCATCCTTTCCGACCAGTACAATACAGGTCCGGCGGATGTGAGCTTGATGACCAATGCTATAAATAGCATCGGGACGGTAAATATTAATATAAGCGTGAGCGCCAGCAATACGTCGAATAATCTCTTCATATCTTTTGATGCATAAACCTCGTCAAATCAAGGAGTCACTTCTTGTCTGAACCATTTTGCGGTTTCTTCAAGCCCCTGGTCCATTGTGAAGGGTGGTTTCCAATCTAGCTCCCGTCTAATTTTTGACGTATCCACCATTAATGTACCAAAAAGTCTATCTACTGCAGCTTTTTTACCCAAAAGTTTCGCAGCGCCAATAATTAAGGATGGTGAAAAAGGGAACAACCGTGGTGAAGTATTCAAAGCCAAAGCGACTCGTCGTATCAACTCAGGAGTCGATACATCTTCTCCGTCACTCAACAGGTAGGTCCCTTTTGTCGGCTGGGGATTATTGATACCTCGGATGACGGCGTCCACCAAATTTTCCAAATAAATCAGACTGCGCTGATTTTTTACATTTGCCAACGGCAGCGGAATCCCCCTGTGTATGGTCTTCAATAATCGTAAAAAATTTGCCCTAACGCCCGGCCCGTAGACTAGCGGTGCCCTGAAAACTACCACATCCATTGCGGTTTCATTGTGGATTTGATGCAGTTGCTGCTCCGCTTCCCATTTGCTGATCCCATAAGGGTCTTCGGGTAAGGGTTTGTCTTCCTCGCTGTAAGCTGTTGGTTTTCCTTCGCCGTTGACTTTTACAGAACTCATGAATACAAAGCGGTTTACGCCATTGGAAGCCGCCATCCGCGCCAGATGTTCTGTTCCCCTCACGTTTACCTGCCGATACAGCGCCAGGGGGTCACTTTCACGATCATGCATCACATGAACCCTGGCTGCCATGTGCACCACGACATCGATATTTGATAAGGCATCCGACCAGTCTGTTTCATCACCGATGGATTCGATTTGAACTGTCTCCATGCCGGCCGGCAAGTCAGCGGTATTTTTTGGACGCCGCAGGGCCCCTCTTACCCGGAGCCCTTCGGCCATTAACCTCTTGCAGAAGGCCCGGCCGATAAAGCCATTGGCTCCTGTTACCAGTACATTTTGCATGCCGCTTAAATTTTGTACCAGACCGTTCGGTTAATATAATCCGTATAACTGAGGATTATGCGAAGGATTTTTTTAGAGACGTTTTCGGTATCATAATCCTGAACCAGTCTGAATATCCTATCGCCTTTTGAATAGTGAGAGGTGACAACCTCTATGGATTCAAGGACTCTGTCTGCTTTTAGTCCACACATAATGAGG
>CP070652.1:2999324-3026762 GCA_020354645.1 Deltaproteobacteria bacterium | reverse complement strand
TGTGATAACCTGTTTTATCGGTTATGCCGCCTTCGCCCTTGCCTTCGGCTTCAGTTGCATGTACCTGATCAAACGTGGCAAAGAAGACGAGCAGATCGGCTGGCTGGATTTTGTCAAACCGGCTACCCTGCTGGTAATTTTTGCGCTCTTTGCTCGGGTGCTGCTTGTCAACAACTGGGGCTTTGCCGCCCTTATCGCCTTACCGACGTGTTTTGTCTTTTATGCGGCCGTTTATCTGATCCGGCAAATGCCTGAAGACATCAAAAACAGACTACTGGCCCTGTTTCCCGATCCCAATATGCTGGACGAACTCAATTACCAGCTGATTGTTTTCGGCTTCCTGTTTTTATCTGTCGGTATCATCACTGGAGCAGTTTGGGCCAATTCAGCCTGGGGAAGGTATTGGGGCTGGGATCCCAAAGAGACCTGGTCTTTGATAACCTGGTTTGTTTATGCCACCCTGCTGCATGCCAAGATGATGCGGGGCTGGCAAGGTCGACGAATCGCTTATCTTTCCCTCCTCGGTTTCGCCGCAGTCGTGTTTACTTATTTTGGTGTGAATTTGTTGCCCGGGCTGCACAGTTACGGGGCGATGACAAATTGATTTTCCCTTGACAAAGAAAAGATCTCAAGTTACACAGGCTGCAATCATTATACTCCACAAAATTTCCCATTACTCGTCACCGTGGGATACAGCTAAGCACATATTGGTATTTACAGAGAAAACTGTTCCACTTCTCTGAGGGGCATACAGGTTAACCGAGTTGTTGAGGTTCAGGCGGTATGATATCGGCATCATATTGTTTCCTTTGAACCCCACGTAAACACATCAACCACAGCAGAACGGGATTCCCATGAGCACCTTAGATGATCAAGCCAATCAAGCCGTGAACGCTGAAACCAGTGAGGCGGAAGAGACAGCATTCCAGGTAAACGACCAACGGAAGGGATCCGGCGGATACATCATTTTGTTTTTTATTCTCGGTTTCGTGGCCAGCCTCATCGTGGGCTGGGTCATCTTTCCCAAACTCCTCTACTCCCAGAGAAAACAACCCGTCGAGTTTAATCATGCACTGCACAACGGTGAGGTCGATGAAGCGTGTGAAAGTTGCCATTTCTTTCGCGAGGACGGGAGCTATTCCGGGGTTCCAAAGCTCGCCCAGTGCATAGATTGTCATGAGGAAGTGCAGGGGGAAAGCGAGGCCGAGGCCAAATTCGTATCCGAGTATGTTCAAAAAAACCGAGAAGTACCTTGGCTGGTCTATTCACGGCAACCCCCCTGCGTGTTCTTTTCCCATGCCGCTCATGTAAAGAAAGCCGGAATGGAATGTGTCGAATGCCATGGCCCGATTGGCGAGTCCGAGAGTTTGAAGCCTTACGAGCAGAACCGGATCACCGGTTACAGCAGGGACATATGGGGGGCCAACATCGCCGGACTTAAGAAAAATGCTTGGGACCGCATGAAAATGGATGACTGTGTAGAATGCCACAGGACAAATAATGTCAACCAGGGAAGCGTACAAACACATAAAGGCGGATGCTTTGTGTGTCACCATTAAGTATTTCAGGAGTCGGAAAATTGCCTCACCCTGCGAGTATTTAACGCATCCAATCTGTGACCGGAACAATACAGATTAGAAGCAGTTTCAAAAACTATTTTGTTTTTTCAGGCAGAAGGGGAAAAAACGATGAAAATAGACCGAAGAAGTTTCTTGTCGTTTGTAATAGGCGGCGCCGCAGGCACAGCTTTTACACCGTTGCCCTGGAAACTGACGGATGATAGTGCCATATGGACACAAATGTGGCCCTGGACACCAGTTCCCGATTATGGTGAGGTCAGTTATGTAAATTCCACCTGCACGCTCTGTCCAGGAGGTTGCGGGATTACGGTCCGGAAAATAGAAGAGCGGGTCGTAAAAATTGAGGGGTTGAGCGGGCATCCGGTAAATGATGGCGGTCTTTGCCTTTTGGGGCTTTCTGGTGCCCAGCTGCTTTATGGGCCTCGAAGAGTTAAAACACCCTTAAAAAAGGTAAATGGTAAATTCAGAAGAATTTCCTGGGATGAGGCCATCGGCGAGCTTGCCACGAAACTCGCTGATTTGCGCGCAAAGGGCGGCTCCCATAAGGTTGCCTTTATTGCTGCTTCGGATCAGGGTACGCTGCCGGAACTTATAAATAGATTTCTTACGGTTTACGGTTCTCCTAATTTTATTCGAACACCATCGATCCTGGACTCTTACGAATTAACCTTGGATCTGATGCACGGTGTCCAGGCCCTGCCCGGTTTTGATATTGAAAATACGGATTTTGTACTAAGTTTTGGAAGCGGTCTGCTCGACGGCTGGGGTTCACCGGTTCATATGTTCCGGGCTAACAGCAGTTGGCGTGATCGCAAAAGCACAGTGGTGCAAATCGAGCCGCGCTTGTCCAATACCGCTGCCAAGTCGGACAAATGGATTCCGATTAAGCCAGGTACCGAGGGGGCGCTGGCGCTGGGACTTGCCCATGTGATCATCAAAGAATCGCTTTACAAAAAAGATTTTGTCCATAATTACACCATTGGATTTGAAAAATGGCGGCGACCCGTGGTGGACGGATTTAGTCCTGATATCGTTGCCAAGATAACAGATGTTGATCAAACCACCATCACTGATTTGGCCAGAAAGTTCGCCCGGGCCTCAAAACCTCTGGCAGTTTGTGGTCGCGGCCGGGGAACCACACCCGGCAGTTTGAAAGAGTTTATGGCGGTGCATGCCCTGAATGCTTTGGTGGGCAATTTAAATATGGCGGGTGGCCTTTGGACGATTCCTGATGCGGATTACATTGACTGGCCTGAATTAGAAATGGACGATACCGCTTCAACCGGTATGCAAAAGGGGCGGATCGATGGGGCCGGATCTCAAAATTATCCACATGCAAGATATTTGTTCAATCGGCTGTCGGAAGTTATCAATTCAGCATCTTCTCCACCGATTGATGTATTGGGTGTTGTGGGATCAAATCCTGTTTATACCGCGCCCGACACCCTGTCGACCAAGGAAGCTTTTGAAAAGATTCCACTGGTAGTGAGCTTTTCATCTTATATGGATGAAACCGCCGAGATGGCAGACCTGATTCTTCCCAATCATATATATCTCGAGCGCTATGAAGATGTTCCGGTGATCAGTGGAATAAAGTATCCGCTAATCGGCCTGGCAAAACCGGTCATCGATCCCCAGTTTAATACCAAACATACAGGAGATGTAATTATTCTCCTGGCCCAAGCACTTGGCGGCTTTATTGCAAACGCATTTCCATGGGAAAGTTATGAGGCTTGTTTGGAGGAAACTCTGGGTGATAAGTGGGAGACATTGTTGCAACAAGGCTTCTGGTTAAACGTATCGTTTAGTCCACCATCCTGGGCAAAGGCATTTGAGACTGCCAGCGGGAAATTTGAATTCGTCAATGATCAAATAGATGCATTGCCCCGCTTTTCCTCTCTAAAACCCGAAGGCAAGGAAGCCTCGTTTCCACTTGTTCTCATCCCGTACGACTCCATGAGGCTTCAAAGAGAATTCATCGGTAATCCCCCTTTCGTAATAAAAACAGTGGAAGATACTGTCCTCAAGGCCAATGATGTTCTGGTTGAGATCAGTCCGGATACGGCCAGACCCCTTGGATTGAAGGAAGGCGGATATGCCGAATTAAGCACACCGAAGGGCTCAGCCCGGGTAAAGGTACACATTTATGACGGTATTAAGCCGGGCCTGGTAGCCATACCTGCAGGATTGGGGCACACCGCCTACAGCAAATACCTGGCCGGCAAAGGGGTTAACATTAACAGTCTTATCGGCCCGGTTGAGGATCCTGCTTCCGGACATGATGCAGCTTGGGGAATTCGGGCCAAGCTTTCTAAAGCTTAGTTAGATTGAGGGGTCGGGGTGTTTTTTTGACCCTGTGCCTCTAGTCTTTGTTTTTCTATGCAATTTGGCAGCGGGGGATACTTGCCCCCTGCGCATTCCACCTTCGGTGGCTGCGGTCTCCCCCACTGCCAAATTGCAGAAAAACAAAAGACTTACGACAATGGATCAAAAAAACTCCCCGACCCCTCAATTAGATTGAATGGTGTAAATTGGCCAGCGAAGATCGAAGATGATGGCGCTCGCTCTCCAATCGAAAATCGTCAATTCAAAGGGGTTCTGATGGAAAAGGGAAAAGCCAAAAAAAACAAAAAATTCGGCATGGTCATCGATCTGGATAAATGCACGGGTTGCGGTTCCTGTATGGTCGCCTGTATGGCCGAAAACAATGTTTCGTTCCGGGAGGACGAAACAGATAAACTGCTCAGTGTCACCTGGATGCGGGTTTACAAGTTAACAAACGGTAAACCATTTCCGGATAGCGAAATTTGTTATCTGCCCAGACCCTGCATGCACTGTGAAGCGGATCACGGACATTCGCCGTGTGTTTCGGTTTGTCCCGCGACTGCCACCGATTACGATATGAATACCGGTATCGTCAGTCAGATATACACCCGTTGTTTTGGATGCCGGTACTGTATGGCAGCCTGTCCCTATCAGGTGCGCGTTTTCAACTGGTATGATCCGGTTTGGCCGGATGGCATGGAAAAGATGCTCAGTCCCAATGTTTCCGTCCGCATGCGGGGAGTTGTGGAAAAGTGCAGTTTTTGTTTCCACAGATATCAACTGGCAAAGGACAAAGCTTATTATGAGGGAAGACAAGATTTGGAAGAAGATGAATATCAAACCGCTTGCACCCAAGCCTGTCCGGCTAGTGCGATCACTTTCGGTAACTTAAATGATCCAGACCATGCCATAACGCAAATCGTTCGTCCCGATCACCAACTTGGTGGGCGATCAAAAAATCCCAGGGCATTCAGGCTGCTCGAAAGATTGGGTGCCAACCCAAAGGTCTACTATCTGTCGAACCGGGAATGGGTAAGGCACTCCGGCGATAATTACCGTCCCGATGAGGTAAAACTATAACCGCCAATGTTTAAATGGGTGTCCCGGAAATTCAACTGTTCCCGGTATGCCATCATCCCAGTTGTGAGCGAATCGAACCAAGTGCAAAACTTAATCAACATAAATTAGGAGCATATCACCAATGGATTCTGCATTGATACCCAAGGGAGTTAAACGCTGTTCCATCGGGCAATTCATTTTGGGGATCGGTCTCGTGGGGGTTGTACTGTTATGGGGTGTCTTTGCCATGCTGCTGTGCTGGCTGAAGGGACTCAATCAGACCAATATGAACAATGCCTATGGATTTGCCATGTGGATTTGGGCTGATCTTGCCGTGATCGCACTCGGCGGCGGGGCTTTCTTCACAGGATTTTTACGATACATCATTGGTAAGGATGAACTTAAAAATATCATCAATTACGCCGTTTTGATCGGGTTCATCTGTTACAGCTCCGCCCTGCTGATTTTGGCAATCGATGTCGGCCAGCCATTAAGGGGCTGGTTTATTTTCTGGCATGCCAATGTTCATTCCATGTTAACCGAGGTGGCCTTTTGTATTACCTGCTATTTTGGCGTGCTCTGTATCGAATATGTTCCGCTCGTGCTCGAAAATCGCCAGATCGACAAAGTACCCTTCTTTCATAACCTCAGCCACAACATGCACGAAATCATGGCGATATTTGCCGCAACCGGCACGTTTTTATCCTTTTTCCACCAGGGCTCCTTAGGCGGCGTACCGGGTGTACTTTTTGGCCGTCCCTTTGGTTTCCGAGAAGGAGTTTTCATCTGGCCCTGGACTTTCTTTTTGTTTATCTGGTCGGCGGCTGCTGCCGGCCCCTGCTTTACGATACTTGTTACAAAGATTACGGAAGCGGTTACGCGCAAGAAATTGGTTAAAGACAACGTCATCGAGTTGTTGGCCAAAATATCCGGCTGGATGCTTTTAACTTACAGCATCGCCAAGATTGCCGATACCTGGCAATGGGCAACAGCCACCGCGCCTTCCAAGGGGTTTAATCTGATGGATTTTTATTCGAACAACCCGCTTTACGGAATCTGGGTTCTTATTCTTGAAATTGGAATTTGCGGTGTATTGCCGGCCATTATCCTTGTCAGTAACAAGGGGCGCAAAACCGCTGGTGCACTATGGGCGGCAGTTATTTTGGCTTCACTGGGTGTGTGTTTGAATCGCTGGGTCATGGTGCTGCAGGTGCTGGCCGTGCCGGTATTGCCGTTTACCAACTGGAATATGTATGCACCCAGCTGGCAGGAAGTTGCGACCACGATTCTTCCGGTGGCTTACGGTGTCATTTTAATCATGTTTTCTTATCGGTATCTACCCATATTTCCCCAAGAACAGGAACTAAATCCGGTTGAACCACCGGCCCCGCAAGAGCAACAGGCAGTATCAAAGCCGGAAACCCCATCTGATGCCCAAGAAGCGGAATTGAAACCGGCAGAAGCCTAATATTATTTTAGGAGGAGAGCTATGCTTCCCTTTAGTTTTGAATGGATATGGGATATGAGTCACTTGGTTTTCCATGGCGGGCTTTGGTATGCGCTGAGTATCATCGGAATGGGAATTACTTTTTGCATTCTCAAGGCCGCCTACGATACTTACAAGGGAAAAGGCAGCCATCACCCCTAAAATTTTGCTGGCACCAAAAAATGCGCGGGCCTCATTATTGTGTTGTAGGCGAGCGCTTTTTTGTTTATTAACACACATAAAAACTGAGGTGATTTTCAAATGGACAAAATTATTGTGGAAGGGGGCCGTCCCCTTAAAGGTGAAGTAGTGATAAGCGGGGCTAAAAATGCCGCTCTTCCGATCCTGGTGTCATCACTGTTAACGGAGGGATGGAACACATTTACCGATGTTCCGGAGCTAATGGACATCGAAAGTATCAAACTTCTACTGTCCAATTTGGGATCCAGGATTGAGACCGAGGGCCACACAGTCCGAATTGATAGCAGCGGTCTCAATAATCCTGAAGCACCATATGATTTGGTTCGAAAGATGCGGGCCTCTATTTTGGTTCTGGGGCCATTGGTTGCCAGACTCAAAAAGGCGAGAGTATCGTTGCCCGGAGGCTGTGCTATCGGGGCGCGGCCAATTAATCTGCATTTAAAAGGGCTTGCCAGCTTGGGCGCTTCAATTGAATTAAAACACGGGTATGTCGAAGCATTCGCTGACCGTTTGAAAGGCGCAGAAATTTATTTTGATGTCGCCACAGTGACCGGCACCGAAAACCTGATGATGGCAGCTGCCCTGGCGGACGGGGTTTCAGTTTTGCGCAATGCGGCCCGGGAACCCGAGGTTGTGGCATTAGCTGACGTACTCAATCAAATGGGCGCCGATATCCAAGGTGCCGGCACCGCGGTCATTACGATAAAGGGCGTTTCCAGTCTGCAACCCGTTTCAACAGCCATCATATCGGATCGGATAGAAGCGGGAACCTTTATGGTAGCCGCTGTTTTGACGCAGGGAGACGTGACCCTCGTAAACTGTAATCCGGATCATCTCGAGGCCACTATCCACAAGTTGAGACTAGCCGGTGCCGACATAAATATCAAGGGTAAAGCCGTCAACGTGACCGGCGGAAACGAAATTGTGAGCACGGATGTCCAAACTCAGCCGTATCCGGGGTTTCCAACCGACATGCAAGCTCAATTTATGGTTCTGATGTCGGTTGCAAACGGTACAAGCCTGATTTCGGAAACGATATTCGAAAATCGTTTTATTCATGTCAGCGAGCTCCGGCGGATGGGCGCTGATATTACGATATCGGGCAATACGGCCATGGTAAAGGGTGTTCCGTATCTGTCCGGAGCTCCGGTCATGGCGACCGACCTCAGAGCAAGCGCCTCGCTGGTCTTGGCCGGTCTGGCTGCCCGGGGAACCACCCGGATCAATCGGGTATATCATTTGGATCGCGGCTATCAGGCGATTGAGAAAAAGTTTGCCCAACTGGGAGCGGCCATCAAGCGGATCCGGGAATAAGCATGATCGATAACGTTTACGCCCGCCCTGTTATTCCCCTTTTGATATCCTTCATTTCCGGAATTGCTTTTGGCGCCGGGTTCCCCGATTATCACCTGTGGATGTACGTGATGGCAGTCCTCGGCAGTGGTTGGATGCTCTGCTGCATTTTTCGACGGGATTGCCGTCATTCAAATCTTATAGCTTCCCTGATTCTTTTTGTCGCTCTCGGTTATCTTTCCATTCAACCCTGGATTGCTCTCCGATTTCCTGCCAATCACATCATCCATTATGTTGATTCCCATAAATGGAAAATTACGGGGGTCATCGATCAAAATCCGATAAATGATAAGATAAGACAAAAATTTATTTTACGCACCCGAAACCTGAACTGGGAAAATGCTTCGCATTCAGTCATCGGGAAACTGCGGGTAACGGTTTATGGACAAAGCCCTGAGCTGTCACGCGGCAATCTTATTTCAATTACCGGTAAAATCAGATCCTTCAATAACTTTAAAAATCCCGGCGGATTTGACTACAAACGATACATGGCTTTCAAAGGTGTTTGGGGCGCAACGTCCATTCCGGGTGAACAAGTTGTCATCCTTAAAAAGCTTGCCGCAAACAGCTTTCAACAATATGTGAACAAAGGCCGTGACAAGATATCGATGCTGATCGACACAACGCCCGCTGGAGAACACCGCGGCGTATTGAAAGCATTAATTATCGGGGAAAGAAGTCAAATTCCGCTCGAGCTTCGAGAGGCATTTAATCGTGCCGGCGTCAGCCATCTACTGGCCATTTCAGGCTTGCACATCGGTATCGTCGGAACCACCGCATTTTTATTTTTTTCGTGGTTGTTCTCGCGTTTCAGCATTTTCTTGCAGAACGCTTGGACCCGGAAGGGCGCGGCACTGCTGTCTTTTTTCCCCATACTGATATATGCCCTGCTTGCCGGCATGTCACCATCCACCCAAAGAGCACTCATCATGGTTGCAGTATTTCTCATGACATTTTTTTTCCAAAGGGATCAGGATTTGATGAACACGCTGGCGTTAGCAGCGATGCTGATCCTTGTTGTTGATCCACCATCGCTTTTCTCTATATCCTTCCAACTATCATTCGTATCGGTTTTCTCCATATTATTTGGTCTATCCCGAGTGCAAATCATGAGATTCTTTAATACCAATCCGCCGAAAATGAAGTTGCTTTTTGCGGTGCTAAAGAAACTATGCCTCTTCTTACTGGTCTCCGTCTTTGCGATTCTGGGAACCTTTCCGATAGTGATGTTCTATTTTAACCAGGTATCGCTTGTCGGGGTTTTGGCCAACTTTGTCATTGTCCCTTTGGTCGGTTTTATTGCAGTTCCCCTCGGCTTGTTGGCAGTATTTATATCCCCGGTGAGTGTTGAAGCGGCCACCTGGGGTATTAAAGCCAGCGCAGCAATACTGATAATGGCTATTCAGGTTGTCAGGTTTTTTTCCGATCTGCCGTTTGCGGCTGTCAAAACCATCACGCCTTCATTTATAGAAATCAGTTGCTATTACCTTTTAGCCGGCGTTTTGTTGAATCTAAAACCCGGATCCTCGGCTTTGCCGGCAGTGACACAAACTATTTCCAAATCAAAGACAGGCCATCAGCTGCCCTGTGAAACAGATCAAAGTTTGATCCGTAAAATCGGTATCAGAAGATTGATCCCCATTTGTCGAAACCTCATACGAAAATACCGGCCGGTGTCTATGTCCCGCGGTGGTTCGGCAAAGCTGCTTTTGGGAGTCGTTATTATGGTGATGTTTGCAGACGCCGGGTATTGGTTCTATCAACGGTTTTGGCGCAATGATCTCAGGGTGACAATAATCGATGTGGGGCAAGGCGAGGCCGTTTTGATGGAATTACCGCACGGTTATTGTATTTTGGTCGACGGCGGGGGGTTTTCGGACAACGCTGTATTTGATGTGGGGGCTCGGGTGGTGGCTCCCTATTTATGGCGAAAAAAGATCAAAAGTATCGATACGGTGATTCTTACCCACCCCAACAGCGACCATTTAAATGGTCTGGCGTATATTGCCCGGCATTTTAATGTCAAAAATGTTTGGACCAACAACGAAGCCAGAAATACGTCAGGTTTTCGGCAATTTATGAATGCGATTGTTGAAAATAAAATTAAGTTATTGAATTTTCATGATTTATCGAGATTGCATGAGATCGAAGGCGTAATGCTAAAGATTCTTTATCCACCCAAAGACTTTTTAAAGAAAAGAAAAAAGGATATCTGGAGAACACCCAACAATAATTCTCTGGTTGTGAAGGCGATTTTCGGATCCAAATCCTTTCTTTTTCCGGGAGATATTCTGGCAAGGGCCGAAAAAGAACTGGTCTCTCTCGCGGGAAATGAGTTAAAAAGCACGGTCATCTTGACGCCGCATCACGGTAGCATCTCTTCGAGCACCCGCCAATTTTTAGAAAAAGTTAACCCAGAAATTGCTGTAATTTCAGCAGGTTGGAAAAATTCTTTTCATTTTCCCCATCCCGAAGTGCTTTCAAGGTACACCGAGATGGGCTGTAGCGTATTGCGCACCGACATCCAGGGGGCAGTAAGATTTACCACCAACGGAAAGACGCTTACCGTTACCCCTTATATTGTCGAAATCAAAAGGACCGGTTCTAGTTGACTTACTTGTTTTATAACGTGATAATATATGAATCGATTGACAACCGCCATAAATTCATCCAGCCGGCAATCAAAGGATGTTTTCTCGTATGGGTGCCTCTAAGAAAAAGCGAGCATTTGTGTCGGATAACAAAGATTTTGTGAGACTCATACAGGTTCTCAAAGAAGAACCCGACATCCGGGAAACGTTGAAATCAATTCTCATGCTGGACACCTTTCATAGAAAATCCGCTTTGAATACATGGCTAGAGGAACTCAGACTAAAAAATGCCCCCCAACAATTTAGATCGGCCCTATCGTGTTTGCTGGATGATGACATCGCCCAAAAAGCTTTGGAGATTATTCAGGAGTAATTTTTGAAAGGCCAACTTCATAAATACAGGGGTATTGCCAGGCATATTATCGACGGATCAATTTCGATTGATTCCGTGTCAGAATTCAAGAATATGCTCAAGATATTTCCCGAAAATCCTGCCCTCCATAGCGCATTTGGCGACTTGCTGGCCCAAAAAAACTTGTATCAGGAGGCTGCCAAATTCTATGCTAAGGCGGCAAGTTTGTATATGGGTTCAGGCAAGATGTTGCCGTCCATTTTGAGCAAAATTATGGAATGGCGCATCATCAAGCCGAGCCATCAACAAGCTCGCCCTTTCTATCTTACCTTGAATAAAGCAGACGTGGAGGTGACAGCGCTTCAAGTTTTTTTTAAGAGTCTGTCTTATCCCGAGATGGTCGCTGTCACCAATCGGATGGCAAGGGTGCGTTTGCCTGCCGGTCAAATGATAAAGAAGATCGGGGATGTAGAGGATCATCTCTATTTCATTTCCGCGGGAACCGTGAAGGAAACGATAAATAAGCCAACGAGCGGGCAAAATAAAACCCGGCGACCGGGCGCCATATACCTGAGTGAAAACGATATCTTCGGTGATATTATACCATTTAAAGAGGTGAAAGTATCTCAATCTTACACCGAGGCCATAACCGCCGTAGAGTTAGGTAAAATATCCAGATCGAGAATTTTGGAGGTATGTAAAAAATATTCGAATGTTGAACTCAGCATTATCCGCCTGTATCGAGCAAATTCAGCGGCGATCAAAAAAAAATCTTTGCGCAATGCCCGTAAATCAGAAAGACATCTACTGCCCATCCGGATGAATTTGGAAGTTTATCCGGAAGAATCGGAGGGCTTTTCTGACACCAATCCAATCGTTCTGGATGGATATTCACGCGATATTTCCGTTGGCGGTGTTTGTGTCGTCCTGGATGCAAAATTTGCCAATATTACATCTATTTTTAAGACCTTGAAGCATGCAAAAATAAAAGTTTCTTTTCCAAGTGAAGCCTACACGCTCAATGTTTGGGGAAGGATTGTCTGGAGCCGCACGGTTTCTTTCGAAGGTGAAAAAACGCTGGCTCTGGGAATACAATTTAAAGAGATGACGCCCAAAATGAGTGGAATGCTGGTGGTATTCGCCGATATGTTATACAACAATTAATTGTGAGGGGTCGGGGGCAATTTTTTCACCGACAAGATACCGAATCATTGCCGCATGGTCTCAAAGATGGCAACTCCCTTTCGATTCGCCGCCTACTGATTAAAACATTCACCGTCCCCAAAACGGTCACAACCAGCTGGTTCCTATTTTTCCGGCAGTTTCATTGGTTTTCATATTCATACTGCCGTTCCAATTCCTCTTTTTCAGGTTCAGTTAACATTCCAAATTCAACAAGAAGGTCGCCGATGCCGGCGTCTCGCAGCAACTCTATTTCCATGACATCTTCGGGATCTTTATCTGTGAGGTTGTAGAAAGTATATTCGAAAGTAAGATAGGATTTTTTTAATAAGCTAAAGTCTTTGTTAACAATAATTATGTGTTGGCTCGCTAAAAGGTATCCAATGCCCAGCAAGATAGCAATCAGAATGTAACTTCTTATTTTTTTTAACACGCCCAAATCTCCTCGATAAAATATTATTAAAATGAGGCAATACTGCCGTATTTAGCTCCTTCTTGATTGTAATTTTATCAACTTTGCCCGGAACGGTCAATAACCGGCCCGCTTAAATTTCAGCCCGGAAAGAAACGTTTCCCGTTTGGTTTTATATCGACGACTGCCGCTGGAATATAAAAAAAAGCTCAATCGAGGCAAAATTTTGCGCACGTTTACAGCACGCTCAGCTGGGTTCTTTGAAAGAGTGTGACATTTTAAGGTAAAAATGGTAAAATAAGCTGAAATTTTAAGAAAAAAGCGGGTTCACCTTGAAGAGGCGTACCATGAAAAAGCTGATAAAAGACCGTGTAAGTGTGGCAGATTCAATGGTTTTGATTGGCATCGGTCTGGCTGCATCTTACTGGGTTCTTGAAACCATTTTAAATATTTTTACCTCCCGTGATGTCAATTTCTTTAATCAACTGCTTGGACCTGATATCAATGAGATCTGGCCGCGGATTATTGTTTTCTGCCTTTTTATCTTCTTTGGCTCCCACGTCCAATTTACCATCAACAACCGCAAAAAAGCAGAAGAAGCCTTAAAGGAAAGCGAGGAAAAATATCGTACCATCCTGGAAAGCATCGAGGAGGGCTATTACGAGGTTGATCTTAGCGGTAATTTGACATTTTTTAATGATTCAACTGCTCGTATGCTTGGGTACGCCAAAGATGAACTGATAAGGTTAAAAGGGCGTCAATTAAGCTCTCCGGAGAAAGCCGGGAATCTATATCGCGTTTTTGAGAAGGTCCACACAACCGGTAAGTCGGCTAATGTATCCGAATGTGAAGTCATTATAAAGGATGGATCAACCAGAATTTTTGAAATTTCCGTCTCTCTTATGCAGGATAACGGTGACCAGCCGGTCGGTTTTCGGGGGATACTGCGCGATGTAACCGAGCAACTGAAAGCCGAAAGAGAAAATGCAAAACTGGAAGCTCAATTACAAGAGGCCAGGGCGGCGACCATTTTAGGTCTTGCAAAGCTGGCTGAATACAGAGACGAAGGTACCGGCACCCACCTGGAGAGAATCCGGGAGTATGCCAAGATAATTGCTGAACAGATGTCCAACCATCCCAAATACAAAGACTACATTACACTGGAATATATTGAAGACATTTTCCGGTCCTCCATTCTTCACGACATCGGAAAAGTCGGTGTCCCTGACGCCATACTCTTAAAACCCGGTCGACTGACAGCCAAAGAATTTGAGGTCATCAAAAAGCACGCTGTTTTGGGAGGTGATGCTCTCAACGCTATTGATTCAAAGATCGAGGGAGTGTCATTTTTGACCCTTGGAAAGGAAATCGCTTATTATCACCATGAAAAATGGGACGGTACCGGATATCCCAAAGGGCTCACAAATGAAAAAATACCCTTATCGGCCAGGTTTGTTGCCCTGGCTGATGTATACGACGCCTTAACCTCAAAGCGTTTTTACAAGGAAGCGTATACCCACGAAAAAGCCAGGGAAATAATCATCGAACTCAAAGGCACGCATTTCGACCCCGATGTGGTGGACGCCTTCCTGGCTAGAGAGAAAGAATTTAAAAGAATCTGTGAAGAATTGCATGAGCCGGAAACAGAACTTCCCGAGCCGGCTGAGCCCGAGCAGATTGCGGCTCGACAGGGTCAGCGCGCTTAGAACAGGCCGACAACCAGCCGTATTCCTTCTTTACTTTTTCACCATACTCGCCAATGCCTCGCTGAATTGACAGGGCCGCATAACAAGCGCGCTGGGCGTGGCCTTCATGAGCCACCGGGGCGCCGAATATAGCCATAAGCCCATCACCGGTGAGCTGGTTGATCGTCCCTTCATACTTGTGGATCTCATCCATCAGAATTTTGAAGCAACCGTCCATGATTTGATGAACTTCCTCGGGGTCGTGCTTTTCAGATATTGCCGTTTAGTTGGCCACATCGGCAAAAAGAACGGCGACCAGCTTGCGTTCCCTCTTTATGGAGCTGCGAGAGGTAAGAATCTTGTCGGCGATGAATTTAGGGGGGTAAGATTGGGGTTCGGAATAGTCAATAGAGGGGATTTCTGAAGGCTCAGGTAGTTTGAAGCCGCATTCACCACAAAACTTTCTCCTAAGCGGTATTTTAGCTTTACATTTTGGGCATTTTAGCTCAAGTTCAGCTCCACATTCTTCGCAGAACTTCACTCCTCCACGATTATCAAACCGGCAATCTGGGCATTTCATTTTTATGCCCTCCGTTAATATTTATACAGTTTGAAAGAAAATTGTCACTTCATGAAAGCGCAGTCAGTTCATCTTCAGTTTTCTTCACCCATCCATCAGAACCGCATTGTTTAAAGATTTCTATTGCATTTTTCAGATTTTCTCTGGCTTTTGATTGATCACCTTTTCGTTTCGACATTTTAGCATAAAGAGCATAGTCACCGGCTAGGAACCACATCGTTCCATTATTTTTATCTGCTTCGATAGCCTTCATAATCCAATGCTCTGCATCAGATAGGTGATGATCGTCAATATTCAATAGAATCTCTGCTATGTATCTTGCCGCACAGCCTTCAAAGACCTTTAATTTAATACTGTTATAATACTCAAACAGGTCACTTGGTTTGATATCTAGATCGCCCTTCAATATCCTTGACCTCGCTATACATAATTTCAATATATTAATCCAGGAGGGTAATAATCTACTCGTTTCAAAAAAGTAAATTGCTTTATCATAATAGCTCTCACCGAGATCATATTTTCCCAGGTCAACATATATCTCGCCCAGATTAAAACATGCCCAAGCCCCAAACCAAACCAAACTCGTCTTTTCGCAAAACACCAATCCTTTTGGCAGCTTATCTTCTGCCTCATCAAATAACCCCTTATAATAACAAGATGTGCCATAACTGATATAGGCCGGACCCTTTGCAAATATATCACCACTTTCTTCTGCTATTTGAAATGCCTCTTTACTTGTTTGACAAGCAAGATCAATCTTACCTTGAAAAGCATAGCCATTCGCCATAGCGCTTTTTGTAAATGTTATTCCCAGTGGATTATTTGTTAATCCACTTAGATCATGACATTTCTTAAAATAATCAAGACCCCTTTCAAATTTGCAATTCCAATTATTCGTGGCGCCTAAATAAAAGCGTGAAAACCATAAAGAAACATTGTCTCTTACCTCAACAGAGATTTTTAATACCTTATTTAAATATTGAAATCCCTCCGAGTAATTTTCTTCAATCCAAAGACTATACAACCCCATTGCAGTGTAAATTCCAGGCAGCCTCCTTTTGTAATTAAGCTCAATAGCTAATTCAGCTACAGGAACAACGGCCTCCTTTGCCTCAACAACGTGGCTTATGCTAGTGAAGTAGGCCGCGAGAACTGTCCTGGCATCAATGATTTTCTTTTGAATAGCATCTGTCGTTGGTAACCTTTCAAGGCAAGAGACTGTCTTTTTTGCATATTCGATCGCCTCTTTAAAAGATGCCGCTTTCTGGGCTTTCTTGCCTGCGATTGTTGAATACTCTGCTGCCTTCGCATAATTCTCGCTTTGAATTAGATGCTCTGCCAATACTGTGCAATACTCATAAAGATTATCTTTGTAAAACTCCTCGATAGCGTTGGCAATCTCCTCATGAATTCTCTTTTTTCTCCGGGTCAATATTGAATCATAGACGACCTCACGGGTCAGGTTATGTTTGAAGATGTAAGTAGACTGAGGATAAATGCCGGTCTCATATAAAAGCTCTGAATCCTTTAAAACTGACAGGTGGGATAATAGGTCTCTTTCGGCAAGGCCAGTCACCCGCTTGATCAACTCGTAGCTGAAATCCCTCTCGATGACCGACCCGGTTTGAAGTATTTCTTTGGCACCCTCAGGCAGGGAGTCGACCCTTGCCATGATCACGTCCTGGATCGTGGAAGGTATGGTTACGTCCTGGATTGCTGTTGCCAAGCAGTATTGATTGTCCCTTCTTTTTATTACCCTTAAATCTTTGAGGGATCTAGTAAACTCCTCAATAAAAAAGGGGATGCCTTCTGTCTTTTCCAGGATTAAATCCTCGAGATCACTTTCAATCTCCACTGTATCCAGGAGATGATTTACCATCACAAGGCTTTCATGATTTGAGAGCCGGTTTAACGTCACCTGGCTGTGATAAGATCTTCCGCCCCAGCTGTAAACGAATTCAGGCCGGTATGTGAATATCAAAAAAATCCTTGCCCCTGTTATGCAATCCAGCAAATACTTCAAGACCTCCTCAGAGCTTTTATCAGACCAATGTAGATCCTCAAGAGCCATGATCAGGGGCCGGATCTCCGAACCCTTGAGGGCGATTCGGATTATTGCTTCGATAGTCCGGTCTTTCCTTGCTTCAGGGCTTATGGGAATCTTGTCTACACCGCTGTCTTTGACGGATAGGAGTTCTAATAAATATGGCAGCGTAGAAGCCTCATCTAATCCCAATATTCTCAGCCCTTTTTTGACCTTTTTCCTAATCTCCGAATCCTCATCAGTCTCGCGGATATCAAAATTTGCCTTCAGGATGTCTATGATTGGATGGCAAGTAATCCCTCTGCTGTAAGAAAGGCACCTGCCCTCTAAAAACATCACATCTGAGCTAGTTACAGCTTTTCTGAACTCATATAAGAGTCTGGATTTACCTACCCCGGCCTCGGAAACAATAGAAAATGCCTGTCCCCTGCCACCTTTGGATCGCTCAAACCCTTCCAACAGCAGCTCCAGTTCTCGTTCCCTTCCCACAAAAGGCGTAAGACCGCGTTCAGCACTAACGTCAAACCGTGACCTTCTAGTGCTGGAAGCGATGACACGGTAGACATTGACCGGGTCCTCTTTGCCCTTCACCTGCTTTTGCCCTAAAGCTTCAAATCGAAACAGCCCTTCGGTGAGTTTGAAAGTCTCATCTGTTACATAGGTAGCACCAGGCACTGCAAGGTTTTCCACCCGGGAAGCCAGATTTACCGTGTCGCCTACCGCCTTAAACTCCACACGCAGGTCATTGCCCAGAGTGCCCACAACCACCGGTCCGGTGTGGATGCCGATTCTCATTTTAACAGGCGTGACATCCTTTTTTTCTTGCTTCAACCGGTCACTGAATTTCGCCATTTCCCGGTGAATGGCAAGGCTTGATCGAATCGCTCGTTGCGGTGCATCCTCCAAAGCAACCGGAGCCCCAAATAGCGCCATAATTCCATCACCGGTCATCTCGTTGACCGTACCCTCGTAGTTGTGGACTTTGTGAATCAGGATTTCGTAAACCTGATCCATGATCGAGTAGGCTTCTTCGATACCCAGCAATTCCGACAAAGGGGTAAAGCCTTCCATATCGCAGAACATCACCGTCACTTGCTTGCGCTCGACTTCAATCCGTTCTCGTTGAGATAGGATCTTTTCCGTAAGACCTTTCGGAAGATACTTTTGAATTTTGGTTAGTTTTTCATCAAATGAGATCTGTGTGGGGACTTGTTCAGGAGGTAGGCTCAGCTCTGATCCGCATTCGTCGCAAAAATTATTCTCAGTCTGGTTCTTCGTTCCACATTGCGGGCAAGTGATTTCGAATTTATGTCCACATTTGCCACAGAATTTAGCCCCTTCACGATTCTCAAACTGACAGTTTGGGCAATTCATCTTAATGCCCTCCTTTTTTCAATTGAGCAGTTTGAATTAGAGTGAAGGAAATCTGAGTGTTTACGAAAGAAATATCTTACTTATGTATTAATGTCAATTCTTTGGATACCCGAAAAATTAGCTTCTATGTAAGCATAGCCGGAATCCATTTAATTATACTCCAAACGCAAAAATGAGCCAACTAAGGATGAGATCACGAATGATAGTGCCTGCAATGTTCTTGACACGGGAAATCGAACAAATGTAATGTACTTTGGTCGTATGGTAAGAAAGGTCTAGAGGATATCATGGATTTCGAATTAGGGAAAAAGATTATAGAAAATATATCCGGTGTTGTGGTGGGAAAGGATGGTGCGCTTGAACTTCTTTTGGTCGCTCTCCTTGCTGATGGTCATGTCTTGCTGGAAGATGTACCGGGTGTTGGAAAGACCCTGATAACAAAGTGCTTAGCAAAAAGTGTCAAGGGATCGTTCAAGCGAATCCAGTTCACCCCAGATCTTTTACCCGCAGATGTTACCGGGTTCAATGTCTATGATCATAAGAGCGGGCAGTTCATATTCCAGCCAGGGCCGGTTCTGACAAATATCCTCCTGGCAGATGAGATCAATCGAGCGATTCCCAGAACCCAGTCAAGTCTCCTCGAGAGTATGGAGGAGCGCCAGGTCACCATTGACGGCAAAACCTATCCACTTCCGAAGCCGTTTTTAGTATTGGCGACACAAAACCCCATTGAACTTGAGGGTACCTTTCCCTTGCCAGAGGCGCAGCTGGATCGTTTTCTGCTTAAGATCAGCCTGGGCTACCCCGACAAGGCCGAGGAGATGATCATGCTGGAAAGATTTCAGAAAGATGATCCTTTCATCACCCTGGAAGCCGTTGCCGATCCGGAGCAACTTACCAATTTGCAGCAGCTGCGCAAAGAAATAACTATATCCGCTCCGGTTCGGGAATATATTACAGACATTGTTGCTGCCACCCGGAATCATGAAAGCTTGCGCTTCGGATCGAGCCCAAGGGGCTCATTAGGATTGATGCGAGCATCTCAGGGACTTGCGGCATTAAGAGGCCGTAGCTATGTCCTTCCCGATGACGTCAAGCAACTGGTACGCCCCGTTCTGGCTCATCGAATAATCCTGACTGAAGAAGAAAAACTCAGCGGGCAAGCCCCTGAGCAAATCCTTGAGGAAATTATTTCCCGAATCCCGGTTCCGGACTAAGAAATAGGGGTGAGAGAAATGATGCCCCCTTTAGACGAAGCTCCTACATCGGCCTTCCTGATATTAATCGTTCAAGTCTTTATGCTTTTTTGCCTGTTTTTTGCCCTGCTTTACAATGTAGCGGAATTGACACTTTTTGCCCTCATCATCCTTGCCATGGGTTTGGGCGCTAATGTATGGAGCCGGGCAAGCCTGAATCATGTCGAATGTAAAATCGTTTTTAACAGGACAAGACTATTCCCCGGCGAGAGACTGAAAATATACATTCGGGCAATAAATTCAAAATTACTTCCTTTACTGTTTAAAGTAGATTTTTTCGCGCCCAAGGCGATTGTAGACTCTGATGCGGGTCAATGGATTAGTGCAGAGACCGGTCTTCTTTGGTACCAGCAATATGTTTTTTCCAGGGAATTCTTTCCATACAAGAGAGGCGTTTACGATCTTGGTCCTCCAATGCTGCGAGGGGGAGATCTCTTCGGTTTCTTTTTCAGGACTAAGGAGATAAAGGACCGGTTTGAGATCGTTGTTTATCCCCGTATCGTTAACATCCGGCCTATTACTCTTTCCAAAAGGGAGTTCTACGGTATTCCAGGCACCCACAGCCCGGTGGAAGATCCGGTCTTTGTTTTCGGGACACGAGACTATCAACCGGGAAGGCCCGCTCGGCGAATCCATTGGAAGGCGAGCGCACGATACAATCGATTGCTGGAAAAGCTCTGTGAGCCTGCCGAACAAGAAAAAGTGCTTATCCTTCTTGGTGTTGATCAATTTGATAATGAACCGGCAAAGGAAGACTTTGAAAGAAGCCTGGAAGTCATCGCCTCCCTCATCCTTCAAATGGACCCTCGACGCATCGCCGTAGGATTTGCCACAAACGGCAATATCCTTGGCGGAGGATCAAGACTCATACCCATCTCAAGAAGTCCCTTACAGATGGCTTCTATCCTTGAAATCCTTGCCAGGGTGGAAGTAGAAAAAGTTGGTCCCCTTACGGACATACTGACGGAAGGTTATAAGATTCCAGGAGGAGTCAGCAGCATCTATTTTGCTTATAGCCGATCCAGTTTAATCCGCTCTGCAAGAGCATTTCTGAAAAATAGAAACATCCCTGTTCGATTTGTCATGGCACAAAAATCTAACGGCGTTGAGAGAGCTGATGATCCACCAGAAAAAGATACATACTATCTGGATAACATCCTAATCCCGGAGAATCGGAATAGATGAAAAGCCGTAAAAATATTCTCCTGATCCTTTCGTCCGGTGGGATGATTTTAAGTTGCTTTTACGCCTGCACATCTTTTATCCTGGCTTGTATCGCCCAAAAGCCGATTCCCATGACCGAAGCTACCGTGATTCTTTTTTTGGCAACCATAACAACTTACATCCACAACCGAAGAGGATGGCGCCGGATATATGTAATCGGCCTTCACGTATTGGGATTGTCTTTTGCCTTCTTGCGACTCTGTCATAACTACTACAGGCTCGAATCCCCCTTCTGGAGTTTCCCTTGGGTTTCGGAATTCCTTATGCTGGAGCGGACAGTTACGGGCTGGTTCGTTCTGGTTTTGATCCTCTTATGTATCGGGGTTCTCTGGTTCTGCGGGATGCGGCTTTTTATAAAGCCAACCGACCAGACGACAATCAGTCACCGTTTCGATTCCGGACTCGGTTATCTCCTTTTCCTGCTCCTGATTAAATTGGTCATCGCTGTAAAAGGCGTTTCCATTCCCGTGGAACATTCGGCAACAAGGCCTATGATTTCCTTTATTATCCTGGGCCTATTCTCAATGGGTATTGTCCGCAGTAGCAGTGCATCTCAAACAGCAGGTGTCACCTATTTCAAGGGTGCAGGAATTGTCTTAAGCTTTACGGTCATTACCTTAATGCTCGGAGGCGGACTGTTCATTCTTTTTTTACCAAGACTTCAAACCTTTGCCACGGCAAGCTATGGTCTGCTCGGAACCTTGACAAGACCCATGGAGCAGATTTTGATTGCTCTAACTCGTTTTTTCTTTGCAAGCGGTATCCGTCGCAAATTCGGAGAGGGACCAACCGGCGATCTTCTGCCAGTCATAAACCCGTCAGGAGGAGAGCTCGGAATCCTTCATCACCTCTTTATAGGTATTATAATAGCGATACTGCTGGCTATGGCCATTTTCATACTCTACCGTCTCTTAAAATGGCTCTTTTCAACGACATTGGAGGAAAAGGACAGGAAAGGCATATGGGAACGTCTATTATTGCATATCCAGCTGGTAAAGCGGTTTCTTTCCATCCTCTGGATTAAAATTTTTAATAATCCCGATACCTCATACGCAGCAGAAAAATTCTACAAACACCTCCTGCGCTGGGGTCGGTTCAGCGGCTTGAGTCATGCTGTTTTTGAAACACCGAAAGAATACGCCATTCGCTTGAGTAGTCGATTTCCTCAGATCGAAAAGGAGATTCGGCTGATCGTCCATCTACACGATCAGACCGTTTACGGATGTATTCTCCCTGACGGCCATCAAATATCCCGCACAAGGCTTGCTTTAAGAAGAATTCGCAGTCCCTCCCTGTGGTTCGCCCGCATTAAATCCCTCTGCTTTCATAATCGTGTCTAATACGTCCAAACACACTTTTTATCCGGTTGAAAATTACATCAGCTGATTTAGTAAATTTCGGCTTCCTTAAAATGGAGATATCGTGCCGTAATATCCACCGATAAAATATGTGGGATACAGTAGAAGCTATCTCAAAAAAGCATCTAAATTACAATGGCTGTGAGCCCCCGCCAATGGGGCCAGAGGCCACCTTTGACTTCAACGATTATCGGGGTGATCGCAAACCGGCGAAAAAGTGTATTTTGAAACCACCTCTACACACAAGCGGCTTTGTCTTTTTGTGGGACAACGATTGTAATGCCGACAGGGAGCAAATGAATATTCAAACATAGATCTCTGTAAAACTCCCTTTTCTAGAATACTCTTTTGCTTCCAAATCCTAGAATTTGAGGAATAGGTCGCTTGTTAAAGATAATGCCTCTCATAAGTCCGGGATATCTTAGGATACCACGAATAAATGGATAACCGAAAAAGTGCCACAAGGAACGCACTCTTTTTTCCATGGTAAGCTTCTTGCCGATAATGCCCCAAAGTCTTGTCGGGTATAGAGAAATCTGATTTGAGGCGATGAGTTCTGCAGCCAAGCGACCACTGATGCAAGCCATGTCTATACCGCCGCCATAAAGAGGAGAACACAGGGCAGCCGCATCACCAACCAGAAGGATATTTCTCCAAACCAGCCTGGCCACGCTGGCCGAAGGAGTGAAGCTCTGGACTTTTTTTAGAACCCTATACCCATCGAGACCTTCCTTTATTAAGACATCGTTAAGCTCCTTATTCAAATAAAGAGCCCGATTCTTTTTATTCAAATGAAATTTGCCAACACCGACATTGGCGATATTTTGCCCCTTGGGAAAGATATAGTAGTAGCCGACATAATGGGGTTCGTATACAATCTTAATGGTGTTTTTGCCTAAAAAACTAAAATCCCCTTCGACTGAATATTGAGCCAAAATTGTCGCGTTTTTCAGATAAGTAGATATAAATCCATACATTCTGGAAGTCACAGAGGGGGCCCCACTGGCGTCAATAATATAATTATGGGTATCACGCATCTCCTGAAGCCGGTGCTTGTCTATCGGATAGTGCTCTTTAACCGATACTCCCAGATCATGCGCCTTTTTTGCCAGTGATCTCTGCCAGGCGTCCCGATCAATCATCCAAATGCCGTAATCGTCACCAACGTTTACGAGATGCTCTTTATTGGCTCCAAAATTGACTTTTTCCACTTTGAAGAGAACCCCTGATTCAGGTTTTCCCAAAATGCCCAGAGTATCAATGAATCCTTCAGCACACGTGATGCCGCACCCTATATGTCCTTTTTCGTAAAGGACTACCCTGAGCCCAAGTTCCGCGGCTCTAACCGCAGCGGAAAGTCCTCCCGGCCCCCCTCCGATAATGGCGATAGATTTTTGCATCTCTTATTCCATTTCAAGTATTATCTTTTGAGTTTGCACCCAAAAATCTTCAGCAGATAATAGAAAAGCTTTAACCTGACCGAAACCATTCCTTTAAACCATATATCAAAAATTTCTTTTGGCTTTATGCTTTCAAGCGCTTTAAGAACCAATTTATGTCTCATAAGGAAAAATAAAATTGTGGTCAATATGAGCCCAGCATCCAGTTGCCGGCCAAAAGATTTTTTCCAATGTGTTTCGTATTCTTTCAAAAATTCCTTGTTAAATGTTTCCTGCTTTACGGCTTTTATTGCCGTTTGGCCCGCAAGCTGACCGGCTTTCAATGAAAAGTAAATGCCTTCGCCAATACCGGCAAAGATTTGCCCGGCGGCATCACCGCAAATCAGTAAACGGTCAGAATACGTTCGATCAATCGGCCCATTTGTCACATAGCGTCCTGCATAACAAGGCTCTCCATAGAGGGGGATTTCAAGTTGATTCATTAAATGTCTAAAAGACTCCCGAAGATTTGGATTTTCCTTTTCCTTACTTTTTAAAATTATCCCCGCTCCGGCATTAACAATATTGTTTTCCTTAGGAAAGGCCCATGAAGCAATACCCATGTCTTCATCGTAGGAAAAATATGCCGTATTTTGATTTAAGGTTGTGTTTTCAAAAAGGCCGCCGATGCATGGAACTAACTCAATATCCTTTTTCACCAGCTCGAAAGTTTTCTGCACGTTGTATTTTGTGCCGTGGGCTAAAATCACTAACTTTGCATGGAAAGTACCTTGACTGGTTGAAATCTGCAATATGTCTGGCTTATGACGAATATCTTCTAATTTTGTATTCAGCATTAAATTATTTTCGATTGGTCCGGCAAGCCAGCGTAGAAATTGAGGTTTATCGAGCATGATCATATTTTTTTTAATAACTTTTTCTGTTTCTTTTACTCGAAACGAAATATTTGATATCTTGTTTTTAATAAAAAAATAATCGGTGCGTTCGAATAATTCTAAAAACGTATCTTGCCTTGTAATCTCGCCGCATTTCAAGGGTGAGCCAATTTTACTTTTGGCTTCCATGATCAGATAGTCGACGTTATTGGCCTCTAACTCTCTGGCTGCCATTAACCCTGCCGGTCCGGCACCGATAATTATCGCGTCATAGGTTTGCATCAATTTTAATTACCGCCCGTCTTGGATTAATCATAATCAGTAATGCCGTCGCCATGACAAAATCGGCTAAAAGGGCAATTATAACAGTCAAACCGGTAAAAAAACCGAAATTGAGCAAATTCTTTAAAGATGAACACATTAAAATAAAAAACCCGGTAGCAAGCACCAAAGACGTTATTATCAGGGCCCGGCCGACGCCAAGTAATGTTTTTTGTACAGCGTAATAGGGATCGCACCGTCTATTATAAAATTTTTGAAAATTGTACATAAAATGAACGGTATCATCCACCACGATTCCGAGAGCAATACTGCCGATCATGAGGCTGTTTAAATCCAGCGGAATATGCATAAAACCCATAAATCCCATCGCTATAATAATCGGAATCAAGTTCGGCACCATACTGAGCAAACCGATTTTCACGTCTCCCATCAAAAGAATCATCATTAGCGTAATCGCCATGAATGCAATAAGATAGCTCTTTGCCATACTGTAAATCGCCACGCTGACAGTTCTGGCCAATAAAGCAACTAAACCTGTTATAGTAGCTTCAACCTTATCCTTAAACACATTTTGCAGCTGATAGTGAATATCACGCATAAAGTCTTTGCACACAACCGCATCTACCCACGATGTTTTTACGGAGATTCGTGTTTTTTTGAACTGGCTGTCCGCAATTCTTTCCAAATCATCAGCACGGTTGTTTTCAAACAGCAAAAACTCCTGGGCGATAACATCACGGTTTTGGGGGATGCGGTAAAAGGTTTTATCGTTTTCATTAAGCGCCTGATGAATCTCTTTAAGGATATCGGTTATGGATATGACTTTTCCAACGGATATATCCGCTCTGTTTATTTTCTCAATTTTACGGCCAACTAGTTCGATTCGATTTAATACCCATGGCTCGTAGATTCCATTTTCACGCCCGGTATCGAGCACGATCTCAAGGGTAAGAGATCCTTTCAATTCTTGGTCGATATAATTCAAATCCGGCCGGTATGGCATGTGGTCTGGAAAGTATTCCACAACATTATGAGAAAATTTGAGCTGAAATACCGCCGGCAGAAATATCACGAATATCCCGAGGCTGAATATGATGATCGGGCGTGGCCGGCGAGCTGAAAAATCAGCCACGGATTGCAGCACCCTATCCATGACGGAATGTTGCTGAACTTTTGCCTGGGTCCGCTTAAGCGGAGTTAGGGATATAAGTGCCGGCAGTATGATGATCGTGTAGATTAAAGCTAACATCACTCCGGCCGCGGCGAAATATCCGATTTCGACAATAGCGCTCAATTCAGCCAAAGAAAATGACAACAGGCCTGCAATGGTTGTCAAGCTTGTGAATACAATAGCTAACCCGGAATGCCCGTAAGCATAGCCTATAGCCGCTTCTTTTGTTTCTCCCAGATCATAATGACGGAAAAAAATTGCTAGTATGTGCACCGCATCGCAAACACCGACGACTAGCAAAAAAGCTGGAATAATAGTCGTAGGCAACTTAATGGGGACACCGAACAACGCCATGATGCCAAGGGTTGAAAAGAGAGAGGCGTTGATAATGAGCAGCGGCAAAATCACTCCCGACATCCGACGAAAAAGAAGCCCCAGAAACATAGCAACCGCCGATAACGAAAGTACGATAAACAATCGCACATCTTTAAGCGTCGCTCGATTAAAGGCGTCGATAATAACCGGTCCTCCGGAGGCGATCAGGTGAAAGCGATTGCTCTGATATCGATTCACAACCCGGTTTACGGCTTCCACTACTTTTCGATTTTCTTTCTCAGAAAAATAGAGCTTGGATTGCGATGATCTTAGGTTTTCTAGAATATCTTCTCCAAATTCAGCCAGAATTTGCTCTTCGCTAAAAGACTCATTGACCGTTGCTACAGTTTCAATTAAAACGGCGGCTACACGCCCGTCATTTGAAATAATAAGGTTTAAATAAAATGGATTATTCAACACCTGCTGTTTTAGTTCTAATAGGTTGACAGGCTTTTCCGGCCAAGCGCCAAGCAGATCTTCTACAATGAGCGCATCTTCCTTGGTGTGAGTATGTCTGACATTAATCAGGCTCGTGATTTGTTTTAGATACGGCACTTCATTTTTCAATTCCATGTGAAAGGATTTTAATTGGTTTAAAAAACTCTGTTCGAAAACCTCGGGCGATTCAACCGCAATGATAATGAGTTCTGCCCGGCCGAACTGGTCCCGAAAGCGATTGTATTCCATAAGGCTAGGATCGTCTTGATGCAGAAGGGCTTCAGAAGTGGTGTCAATCGTTACGGATGGAACCTGAGAGACTAAAGCTCCGATTAATAGGAAAGTGCTCAACAACGCTTTAATGGGATTTCGGTAAAGCCAAAAGCCCAAAAATTCAAAAAGTTTTTCTGTTTGGTCTCTCATATCAATAGTGGGAGGAAGTGCTAACCGTCGCAAATTGGAAAGATAAATTATTACACTAGAAGCCATCTCAAAAATAGGATTTTGGTTCAAGATCGCGGCGGGGTCGAGTCTCCCCGCGTTGCGGGATGACCCGTCTGATCTATCCTATTTGTGGGCCTCAAACCGGAGGAATACTTGAGTATTTCGAGGATTTGAGACGAGGCACCAACAAAGAGATTGGGCCAAAAGACACCCTTGAGATAGCTTCTATCTATTTGTTGTTATATACAACACCGTGAATATTAGCGGATCACCGCTCTATAACCTTTCCAATATCCGAGATTAAACCCCAACAAATATACTGAACCTGTTAAATATTTTGTTATCACCAGTGATTTGAAAGCTCTTTTTACAGCAGGTAAAGGTTTATTTG
>CP070652.1:2909606-2999224 GCA_020354645.1 Deltaproteobacteria bacterium | reverse complement strand
TTTTTTGACCCTGTGCCTCCAGTCTTTGTTTTTCTAAGCAATTTGGCAGCAGGGGATACTTGCCCCCTCCGCATTCCACCTTCGGTGGCTGCGGTCTCCCCCACTGCCAAATTGCAGAAAAACAAAAGACTCACGACAATGGATCAAAAAAACACCCCGACCCCTCAATTACTTCTCGTATAAAAATCGGGGAGACGTTCTCCATCGAACGTCTCCCCTGCGGCAGGTCAACTATCAGTCGGCAAGAATAGCTGGGGTAAAGAAGGTACCGGACCAGAGAATCCAGGTGATGAATAAGATCCAACGGGCATTGGACGAGGCAATAATGTCACTGAAACGTTCGGAAACCATAAACCAGCGGCAAATCCAATAGGTCATAAACCATACTGTGGTGGCCACCAAGATCGCCTGGACCAAGCCCATAAAACCGCCCCGGATAATATGATATCAGATCCCGGTTTTCAAGATTTGAAATCGCGGTTGAATTCCTTTCAAAGCCTGTCTTTTTTGCGGCTCTAATTTATTATCCATATGCTTTTATCTTGGGCCAGTTGGATAACTTTTCTCGTCACACCTCCCATGGAGAAATCCATCACTTGCGACAAGCCTCTTCTTCCCAGCACGATGGTATCACAGCCAAATCTTTCGGCTTCCTGAACAAGGCAGCCGGCACGACTGTCATCGCCAGTGATGACCTTAGCGGATAGCTGGCCACTTGTAAATCCAGCGGCCGTTAACCGTTTTTTGGATTCTTCGAGCGATGCCGTCAATTTTCTTTTGATAAAAGGCTCGATCACCTTATTTAGTGTTTGCCACTGATGTTGCTTTTGTCCGAAACTTTGAATCCCGCGCACCACACTTATTAGATGGACCCGGCAGTCAGATCCCCCCAGCAACCCACTTACAAAATCAACCGCTCGCATGGCATTTTCAGAGCCATCAATCCCCATGATAATCTTACCGGAAAAAGGATGCTTACCGATAATTAGTAAAGGCACAAAAGAGATCGCTTCAACAAGTTTGCTGAATACACTGCCAACGATGCCGGATGTGTCTTGTAACATTCCGCGGCGTCGAATTGCCACAACCTGGTACCCTTGCCGAGCCTCAGCGATGAAATCTCGAGCGGTCCCTTTTAGATGCGGTTGAATTTTTACCGCTAAAAAATTCTTGTTGAACCCGCTGTCTACAAGAATGTTTTGTGCCTGTTCCATGAAATCGGTCGTCTTATTTTTCTTCTCGGATTCCCAAGCACCCATGTCTTTCTCGGACACAAACTCCCTGGGATCTATTTTTAGGTCCCAATAAATTTCTTGTAGTGGATTGAAAACATGGAATAAAACGATCTTGTATTCTCGGAAGCGATCGATTCTGGCCAGCTGCGTGACAGTGTTTTTACTTCGCTCGGATACGTCCATTGCCACCAGTAACTTCTTTTGATCTCGAGGCTGCATTTTTATCACCTCACTTTTGGTTGTTTCATTCACGAACACTCGCAGTGGTTTCAAAACCTCGGATTAGGCTCAAGGGCAAGGCGCAAGACGCCGGAGGCGTCATGTGTAACATATAAAAAAGCGCAGCATCCACGGTAGTATGTGAGCATTTTGAAGAGGTTTGCAACGCAGCTATTGGGCCCTAGATGGGGTTTTGAAACCACTTCTAAGAAGAGTAATCACACATTGCCAAAATATTTTCTCGGCCAAAACAAAATGGGTATTCGCTCCCATTATTTTTATGATCAATACGGGATTCCCATTTAATGTTACAGCAATTCGTATGCCAAATATTAAGCGGTTAAAATCACATGATTTGTTTGTTGACCTTTATTCCACCGCGGTGTAGGAATCCCCAAAAAGGGAATTGATAATTCTTTTACCGTAATAATCGGAACCTGAAGTTCTTCATTGGACCACCATCTGTTTTACAGGGCCGCGGCCACTTTGTTCTTTTATACCGAACAGTCAACTGCGAGCATGGATTTATTATTATGATTTCAAGAGGTTGTCATATCCATAACACTGGTATATGGTGAGATCCGATGATTTAGGAGAAATCTGGCATAACGCTTGCTTTTATGATTTCTAAGACAGCAGATGGGTGGGTATTGAAGCAAACCGGTCAATCTAAAGGTAAAAATAAAGTAAAGGTGTGAGAAAAAATGAAAAAATTTGCCGGAATCTGGGTGGATCACAAAAAGGCCTACATCGTCACTATTGCAAAGGCCGAACACAAACATGAAAAACAACAGGAGGCGGAAACGACCACCAGAATAGTCTCAGATGTTGAGCGTCTCGTTCGACTTTCCGGGGGATCACGAACCCGCAAAACGCCATGGGGACCGCAGGAAGTTGCGGTGGATGGTAAAATGGAGGATCGCCGTAAGCAACAGCTTAAAAAATACTACCGCGAATTGATAAAAACCATACAACAAGCTGATAAGACTTTGATTATGGGTCCCGGTGAAGCAAAAAAGGAATTTATAAAAGAAATCGAAAAATCGAAAGCATTGGCGCAAAAAATCGTAAAGGTGGAAGCGCAGGATAAAATGACTGAAAGGCAAATGATCGCCAGGGTGCGATCCTTCTTCGAATTAGGATGATTATATTGACCCAAAATTGTTTATCCAGTAAGTGCCATGATTGAAAGGGAGATAAAATGGATTAACTGAATTTATGGATAAAATAATTAGAGTCATATTGACATTCAAACTTACGGCTAGTATGAAAACGATCAGTGGGTCATCGGTTGAAATAATTCAAGTGTAACTTTTATCCCCCAAATATAAAATGCGATCTGTTCTGGTCGTTTCCTCTGCCGAAGAACACAGCAAGCAAATCTTTTCCGCACTGGGCCCGGAATACACCGTCGATAATACCGACAGCCGGGAGACGGCGGTCAATATTCTCGGAAACAGAAAACACCAATTGACCTTCATAGACACCGAACTTTTCTCCGATTCCGAAGATTATCAAGAAGCCTTAGATCCCTTCATCAATCTATACCCCAATGCGCAAGTAATTCTGATGACGCCGCCGGAGTGGATGCGAAAAACAGTTAAACTCTTAAAGGCCGGCGCCAGCGATTGCATTCTCTTTCCTATCAATGCAGAAGAAGTGCGCTTGGTCGTAAAATCTGCTGAAGAATCCACCATCAAAGACTTAGAACTTGATTATTTAAGAGACAAGTTCTGGCAAACGGATACATTGGATCTGGTTCGTACCGAGAATACCGCCATGCGCAAATTATATGAAAAAATCCGTGCGGTGGCCCCGACTAAAGCCACGATTTTAATCAGCGGTGAGACCGGATCCGGCAAAGGGGTGTTGGCCCGTTTAATCCACATTCACAGCCAACGGCGGAATAACCAGTTCATCAGCGTGCATTGCGGCGCGATCCCGGATACGCTGCTGGAAAGCGAATTGTTCGGCCACGAAAAGGGTTCATTTACCGGTGCGCATCGGAAAAAACTGGGAAAATTTGAAATCGCCAAGGGGGGGACGATCTTTTTAGATGAGATTGGTACCATTTCTCCGGAATCGCAGATTAAGCTGTTGCAGGTTTTGCAGGATGGAACATACAGTCCCGTAGGCAGCGAAATAACGGTTACGTCTGATGCCCGTGTTATTGCCGCCACCAACACCGATCTCCAACAGAAGAGTGAAAACGGTACCTTCAGAAAGGATCTTTATTACCGGCTCAACGTTTTTCCCATCGAAGTACCTCCCTTGAGAGAGCGACATGATGATATCCCTTATCTAAGCAACATCATTTTGAAAAGGCTTAACAGTGAGTATGGCAAAAAAATCAATCAAATCCATCCAGCCGTCACTGCAGCCCTGAAAAAATATTCCTGGCCGGGCAACATCCGTGAGCTGGAAAACCTTATGGAAAGAGCCTACCTGCTAGAATCCACACCGGTTTTAACACCCGAAAACTTTCCCGAGGAGCTATTCGAGAAAGATCCCACAAGCACCATATTACCGATTCACCCGGATACAACACGTGCTGAAGCCAGAAAACAAGCGGTTAAAGAATTTGAAAGGCAGTATCTCAAGGAACTTCTATCGAGAAACAGGGGAAAGGTAAAAGTCTCTGCAGATGAAGCCGGCATTACTACCCGTCAGTTAAATAAGTTGATGTTGAAATACGAAATTCGCAAAGAAATCTTCAAAACCTAATGCATATCTTTTCTCCCTTTTATTTATCCATTCTCCAATGATCCCGAATCATACAATATTTTGGATGGAGAAGTGCATTTACAGACCTGGAACGTATGCTGGAAACTAGATGACTTCAGATTAGGTCTTATCGAAATTTGAAGAGTATACTTGCAAGCCTAAATTATGTTTATACGAGGAGTCGGGGTATTTTTTTCACGGCAAGATGCCGGGTTGTTGCCTGCCAAGCCTGACAGCGGCAACTGCCTTTCATTTTACTGCCGGCTAGTTAAAACTTTCACGCCAACCAGAACCGACGACGTATTTTGCCTTTCTCGGCGGCAATAGCCCTCTGCCCATCGGAAGCACCGGGGCGATCATCTTGCCGTGAAAAAAACACCCCGACCCCTCATTTATATAAAGGAGCAGTGCCCGTGAAAAAGAGTATTCCCTGATTTGTTTAAAGGGTAAAAGGGGTGGGTTTCCAAATCTCAGAATTAATGATATAAAAATTCGATGTAAGGTTCATCCGGGTTTGATCGAGCGTTTTATCAATCTTGGCCTGTTTGATCCATCCGCAAAAGATCTGGAAACTGATGAACGGCTTGAGGAACTGGAGGCCAGAACTCGCGAATTGGAGAAACAAGTTTAGATGATTTTCAGGAGGTTACAGCAATGGATCTCAACAAATTTACCATCAAATCCCAGGAAGCACTACAAGAGGCCCAAACAAAAGCCATAAACTTGCGCCACCAGGAGGTTGACGGAGAGCACCTTTTGCTGGCCCTGGCGGAACAGCCCGACGGGCTTTTTCCGCGCCTGTTGCAGCGGTTGGAAATCTCTGTGGATTCTTTCCGGAAGCGGCTGCAGCAAGAGCTTGAAAAAAAACCGCGCATCAGTGGTCCCGGCATCGAGCCCGGCAAAGTGTATGTAACCCAGAGGCTTAATAAGTTGTTGGTCAAAGCCCAGGATGAGGCCCGCAAGCTGAAGGACGAATATGTGTCGGTGGAGCATATCCTGCTGGCTTTTATTGATGAGGGCAGCACTACGCCAGCCGGAAAAGTCCTCAAAGAATTTAACATCACTCGTGATTCCCTGCTGAAAACTCTGATCTCGGTACGTGGCCATCAGCGGGTGGCAAGCGCCGATCCGGAGGGTACTTACGAAGCATTGCAGAAATACGGCCGGGATCTGGTCCAGGAAGCCCGCAAAGGCAAACTCGATCCGGTCGTCGGTCGCGATGGCGAGATTCGCAGGGTCATCCGGATTCTCAGCCGCAAAACTAAGAACCATCCAGTGCTGATCGGTGACCCCGGAGTCGGTAAAACAGCGATTGCAGAGGGACTGGCCCACCGAATCGTACGGCAGGACGTACCGGAAGGATTGAAAGATAAATCGATCTTTGCCCTGGATATGGGCGCACTGGTAGCCGGTGCCAAATACCGCGGCGAATTCGAAGAACGCCTCAAAGCAGTATTACAGGAGATCAAAGAATCTGAAGGCGGTATCCTGCTGTTTATCGATGAGCTTCACACTATCGTGGGGGCCGGCAAAGCTGAAGGTGCCATTGATGCCGGCAACATGCTCAAGCCTATGTTGGCCCGCGGGGAGCTGCACTGTATCGGGGCCACCACCTTGGATGAGTACCGCAAATACATCGAAAAGGACAAGGCTTTGGAAAGACGTTTTCAACCGGTTCTGGTGACCGAACCCTCGGTGGAAGACACCATTTCCATTCTGCGCGGAATCAAGGAACGCTATGAGGTCCATCACGGTGTTAAAATTCAGGATGGTGCGCTGGTGGCCGCCGCCACCCTTTCCAACCGGTATGTTAGTGACCGATTTCTGCCGGACAAAGCCATTGATTTGGTGGACGAGGCTTGCGCCATGATCCGCACCGAAATAGATTCCATGCCCACCGAGCTGGACGAGGTATCCCGGAGGATAATGCAGCTAGAAATCGAGGAAGCCGCTCTTAAAAAGGAGCGCGACCGATCCAGCAAGGATCGCCTCAATACGCTGCAAAAAGAGCTGGCTGATCTCAGGGAAAATGACAGTACCATGCGTGCTCAGTGGGAAGCCGAGAAGGAGGCTATCAAAAAGGTCCAGGTTATCCGCGAAGAGATCGAAAAGATTCGTTATGAAATCGAGGTGGCTGAAAGACATTATGATCTAAATCGCGCCGCTGAATTAAAATATGGAAAACTCGCTGATCTGGAGCGACAGTTGAAAACAGAGGAGGAAATGATTTCCCAGAAGCAGATGGGCGAACGCCTGCTCCGAGAAGAAGTCACCGAAGAGGAAATCGCCGAAATCATTTCGCGCTGGACGGGAATTCCGGTTTCCCGGTTGATGGAAGGGGAGCGGGAGAAAATATTGCGTCTGGACGAAGTGCTCCATGAACGTGTGATCGGACAGGACGAAGCAGTCCAACTGGTGGCAGATGCGGTCATCCGGGCACGCTCCGGCATTAAAGATCCCCGGCGACCAATTGGGACATTTATTTTCCTGGGTCCAACGGGCGTGGGTAAAACGGAGCTCGCCAAAACTCTGGCCCAATCGCTGTTTGACTCCGAAGAAAGCATGGTGCGCATTGACATGAGCGAGTATATGGAGAAACACACGGTATCGCGACTGCTCGGAGCGCCTCCCGGATATGTGGGTTATGAAGAAGGAGGTCAGCTGACCGAAGCCGTGCGCCGTAAACCGTATTCCGTGATTCTGTTCGACGAAATCGAAAAAGCTCACCATGAGGTGTTTGGTGTGCTGCTGCAAATTTTTGATGACGGCCGCCTCACCGACGGGCAGGGGCGCACGGTTGATTTCAAGAACACCGTGATCATCATGACCAGCAATGTCGGTTCCCATTATCTGCTGGAAGGAGTTACGGATCGAGGTGAAATCGAAGAATCCGTTAAAAACAGGGTCATGGGTGAGCTCAGGCAGCACTTTCGCCCGGAATTTCTCAACCGTGTCGATGATATTGTTTTATTTAAACCGCTAACGCTTCGCGAAGTTGAGCAGATAGTCGGATTGTTGACCAAAGACCTCTCTAAGCGTTTGGAAGAGCGGAACATAAAAGTGGAAATCACAGAAGCTGCCCGCCGGTTTATTGCCGAATCAGGGTATGATCCGGTATATGGTGCGCGTCCGCTGCGTAGATATATTCAAAGGGAGCTGGAAACACGCATCGGCCGAGCCTTGATCGCCGGCGATGTTCCCGAAGGGAACGTCATCCGGGTTGATATTAAGGACAATAAAATCAATGTGAGCTACGATAGTATAAACTAAACGTTTACCGGATTCTCCCATTTTACCGGGACCGGCGGCGGTACTTTACCCCGCTGCGGTTTTCCTTTCGCCGTATCGGGAATGATAATCCCACCGGCACTTATTTGTTCTTCTTCCTCTCTTTTGTTGCCATCCCGCTACTCAATGGGTTTGCCTTCTATATATTGAAATCTTGGGGTCCTGAACTAAAGGTTCCGATAATGCCGTTTCAGGAACTAAAAGTTCTTATTTCAGAATTTATAATAAAAACAAATTGTTAAGATTAATTTTGGACACCGTTGTCCGATATATCCCAATGAATCCCTGCTTCTCACGACAACCATGGATTCATTGGGATATATCGGACACTCTTGACAAATTGAGTAATACGGTCGTGATTTCAACAGGTTAAAAATTTGGCACGCTAAATGCACTTATCCACAAGAAACGTTGGTGTTCTTAAAAAAATGTACCGTACCGATATCGATCGGATGGCAGAAAAAGCTAAATTGAATATATAGTTTAAATACAATTTTTCTATCTTAAAAAAGGAGATTGGAGCCATGATTGTCAGAAGGATCAGTTTTCCAGATTTTGGATGGAGAAGTACATTTACAGACCTGGAACGCATGCGGCGCGATATGGATCGGTTGTTTGAACAGGTGATGGGAGGAACCTATCGTCCGCTGAGCGCCGGCGTTTTCCCATTAATCAATTTAACCGAAGATAAAGACAATTATTATGTTCGAGCCGAGTTGCCCGGGCTGAAAGCCGAAGCGCTGAACATCTCGGCATCCGGCAGAAACCTGACCATATCCGGTGAGCGCAAGATTTCTTCCAAGGGCGATAACGTCAAATACAACCGGAGAGAGCGTGAGGCCGGCAGCTTTAACCGCATTATTGCTTTGCCGGGTGATATTGAAGTAAATAAAGTGGAAGCCAATTTGAGCGATGGCATACTGACCGTAGCCATTCCGAAAGCCGAAGCTGCCAAGCCCAAACAAATTATGGTGAAATAGAGTAAACTCTATAGCCCGTTTCAAATGGCAAAGGAGGAAAATACCATGGTTGATACCGATACCAGTGAATTGCAGGCCAAAGAGAAAGTGGAAGTGGCCTCGTCCGTGGAACAAACCAAACCGGGAAGGCTTTTTACACCAGCGGTTGATATCTTCGAAACCGAAAAAGAAATTGCACTGCTTGCCGATCTGCCGGGGGTCAAAACAGATGGTCTAACCATAGATCTGCGTGATGACACCCTCACGCTGACTGGTGAAGTCAAGCCTTTTAAAGGACCCGATGAAGAAGATATTCTGATAGAGTATGATGTCGGCAATTACTATCGGCAGTTCACTTTGTCTGAAGTCATTGATCAGAATAAAATCGATGCACAACTACAGGATGGTGTGTTAAGACTGACGCTGCCAAAGGTTGAAAAAGCTATGCCACGCCAGATCACTGTTAAAGAGGGATAAGTTTCTTTGAAGTCTGATCTTTGTTTACGGTCGGATTCCCAATCCAAGCTTTAGCAATGCCGGGACAGGTGTAATATAATCCCTGTTCCGGCATTACTTTTTTCTGAATCCGCTTTTTAGGAATCTTAATTTAAACTCTCAGCAGCCAGTGACACTTTCGGGGCTTCATCGATTTGCTCGATAGGAATTAAGTTTATGGCATTGCGGACTTCTTCGGGCAGATCGTCGAGGTCGATTTCATTTTTCTTCGGTAAAATCATATAGGTGAATCCTGCACCGTATACGGCCAGAACTTTCATCTTGATACCATCGACCGGCAACACTCGGCCTCGGAGGGTTATTTCTTCTCATCGTAAAATTAATCCTAACATTAAAATAATAAGCAAAAAGGATTCAAATGTTATAAAAATCGAATAGGCGATAATAATATAGTATACCAAAATCGAGTAAAAACAGTCATCTCATGTTATTATTTTAATGTAAGTCTATCTTGAAGACCGTAAGATGCAATGATATGGTTCCTGTATTTTACGCTTCTGCAGTTGCCTTATGGAAATATTGAAGAATAAAGATCTAAAATATTCTCTTTATGACGGTATTTTCGCATCCATATTCGCAAACCTTACCGGCGGTGTGTTTCTTACCGCTTTTGCTCTATACCTCGGAATGAATGATTCTTTGATCGGCCTGCTGGCTTCGATCCCATTTGCCGCCACTCTTTTACAATTGCCGGCATCGGTTTTCATCACCAAAAAGGGGGAAAGAAAAAGAATTGCCTATTTGAATGCTGCAATTGCCCGCTTGATGTGGGTGTTCATTCTGATCGTTGCTCTTGTGCCGGCCCTATCGCTTCCGGCCAAGTCCGCCACAGTCTTGGGATTGTTTTTTTTATCCCATTCGTTCGCAGCCATCAGTTATGTATCTTGGCTGTCTTGGACATCGGATCTAATACCTGAAGGGCGTCTCGGCGACTTTTTTGGAACCCGTAATATGCTAAACGGTATCGCAGGGATGGTCGTTATAATTATTTTCGGAAATCTACTTAATTTTGCCAAGCTGCATTTTCCGGGTGGATTAACTATCGGTTTTAGTTTCATCATCGGTACAGCGATTCTCGCTGGATTGATGAGTCTGGTCTTTTTGCACCGTATTTCAGAACCGCAAAAAGAGTTGTCCGCAAGTTCCCCCTCCCTCCGAGAAAAGCTTTTGGGACCGCTGCGGGAAGCCAATTTTCGTAAGCTATTGCTTTTTTCGCTTTGCTGGAATTTCTCGGTCAATTTCGCCAGTCCTTTTTTTACCCTTTATATGCTGCGGGATTTAACTTTAAGTCTTGGCTTTGTATCGACCCTGGCAATGATTTCATCGGGATCTGACTTGACCGCCATGAAGCTATGGGGGAAACTTTCGGACCGGATCAAAAACAAAGCCATCATACAGATTTCGAGTTGGGTGGCGGTTTTTCTGCCCTTCATGTGGATATTCGTTCGACCCGGTAGTATCGTGATTCCAATATTTCTGCATATCTTGGGCGGTGGATTCTGGGCCGGTATTCAACTGTGTACCAATAATTTAATTTTGCGAATTTCCCCAAAACAGCGTCGGGCCCTATTTATATCCACCCATAATATTATCGCCGGTCTTGGGGCAGCCATAAGCCCTATCTTGGCAGGTTTGATCCTCAAACTGCTCAGCTCAGCCGATATACTTTTCATTTCCGAAAAAATCATTCCTTTGCAATTTATTTTTATTATCTCAACAACTTTTCGATTTTTCAGTTTGCAATTGCTGCGCAAGGTGCATGAACCTGAAGAAGTGACTGTCAGTCAATTTATCCGAATACTGAGGAATGTCCGTGGTCTAAACACATCGAATGGATTCAACGCCATGCTGCACCCTTTCGTGGCAGTGGGTAAAACAGAAGGGAACCGGGATTCTCAGATGAAGACCCCCGAATAAACACAAGGCAAAAAAAGATAATTTAACCCAAATCTATCTCGATGTCTTAGGCTGGCGGTCGGTTAACCATCGTTAAGCAGGCCTTCACGGTGGTAGGATAATGTTCTCGTGACGGTAACGACTTACACAAAAACACTTCCTGGTGTTGTGCCCCGGGAACAAAGTTAAATTTCGGGAAGTTGGATTATCTGTTTATCTAAAACGGTTCATTTAGAATTCCCTCTGCTTAATAAATATTTGAGGGGTCGAGGAGTTTTTTTGATCCATTGTCGTAAGTCTTTTGTTTTTCTGCAATTTGGCAACTGGGGAGACCGGAGGCACAGGGTCAAAAAAACACCTCGATCCCTCAAAGATATCATTCTGGCACGCCGTTTGCTTTTTGATCAAGAAAATGACAAATTTGTCTAGACTTCAATAAACCAACTTATTTAGGGAAGATAAATGATTCTTGTTGAAACTTTCAGAGGCCGAGATGCGGCCCATCAGCGTGTCGAAATTGTTGAACGTAAGGGCAAAGGACATCCGGATTATATCTGTGATGCGGTCATGGAGGCAAGTTCAGTGGCGCTTTCCAAAGAATACTTGAAGCAGTTTGGAGCTATCCTCCACCACAATATCGACAAGGCGCTTTTGGCGGAAAATATCCGGTTTGTTAAACAGTCCTAAATTGGAGCCGATTATGTTAAATTTTTTATTTCGAAAAGAGCACCAACTGGAAAAATTAATTTACGATTATCTGGAAAACCTCGGCATGATTCAAAACCATTTTACCAAGGCCATGAATCTTTGCCTGAAGGAGGGCGTCAGTGACGATTTTTGTTTTCTGATGGACCAGACCCATAAATTTGAATCCGTAGCCGATGAAATTCGGGAAGAGATTAATCAACTGATGTACAGTAAGGCCCTGATACCTGAGTCGCGCGAAGATATCATGGGCCTGCTGGAGAAGGTCGATGAGATCCCGCGTTCTTTTGAACAAATTTTGAATATGAGCCGCACCCAAAAGCTCATTTTTCCCGATTTTCTTAAGCTGGACATCCAGGAACTTATCAGGGTTTCGCTGGAAAGTTGCGATCTGATGATCAAACAAATTGATGTGATGCTCAAGAAAAAAGAGGGTATCAAGACGTTGCTTTCAACCATTGATCAAAACGAGAGTCATTGTGACCATATCGAACGTCGAATCATCATCAAACTTTTCGACTCCGATCTCGAGCCCTTTCTCAAGTTGCAGCTCAAAGAAATGGTTATTGTAATGGGTGAAATTTCGGATCAAGCGGACCGGGTTTCGAAACGGGTAAATATCATAAACCTGAAAAGGCGAATATAGTGCTCTCTCTTCTGGGTGGAATTTTTCTGGGATGGTCGTTGGGCGCCAACGACGCTGCAAATGCATTTGGCTCAGCCGTATCTTCCAGGATGCTAAAGTTCTGGACAGCAGCGCTGTTAGCGGCTTTTTTTGTTTTACTGGGAGCACTTTTGGAGGGAGAGGCAGGTATTGAAACCCTTAAAGGCCTCACTGGGCTGACGCTTAAAGCAGCGGTTGTCGCTTCTGTAGCTGCAGCGATAACAGTAACGTTAATGACATTGTTAGGGCTGCCGGTTTCAACCTCCCAAGCCATGGTGGGCGCGATCCTCGGGATTGGATTTCTCAACCGATTCGTTGATTTTACAGGATTGGGCAAAGTGGTCGCCTGCTGGTTTGGTACGCCTATCGGTGGCATGCTGACTGCAATTGTTGTCTACAAGATATTGGCGGCTGCTTATAACAGACTCCGTATAGACTTATTCACATCCGACATCTGTATCCGAATCTCTTTGATTGTTGCAGGATCATATGCGGCTTATGCGCTGGGTGCGAACAACGTCGCGAATGTAACTGCGGTCTTTGTCGGGGCAGGCCGGTTGAATGTATTTTCGGCCACGCTGATTGGTGGCTTAAGTATTGGTCTGGGCATTTTGACATTCAGCAGGCCGGTAATGGAGACTGTCGGCCGAAGGCTGGTGCCTTTAGATCCTTTTTCAGCGCTGGTTGTGGTCCTGGCCGAGGCCGTCACGGTCCATTTCTATACGTTTGTGGGAGTCCCGGTTTCAACATCCCAGGCGGTAATAGGAGCGGTTCTGGGGGTGGGCATTGTTAAGGGAATCAATACCGTCAACCGGCGAAAACTGGTCAACATCCTGATCGGCTGGTTTATAACACCGGCCATCGCTTGTTTCATAGCGGTCGTTCTTTTTTTTACCATCCACTTACGATACGTACCGGTTTAAGATGGGTACATTGGCTGCCATATGGGTGCAGCGGAGCTGAAAGTGGCCCGCAAACAATTTGAAAACTAAAGACAATGATCAATTGTGGAACGGAAGAAATGATATGAAAGCAGAATTTGAAGAAGAAAGGCAAGATAACCGCGTAATCCTTTACCATTTGATTCAGACGGGTAACGGCCCACAAATTATAGCCTTTCTTGAAAAATTATCACCTGCAGAAATTGCCCGTTTTATCACCCGCTTAGGTCAAAAGGATCAAACCCGCCTGCTTGAATTGATCGGGCCGGAAAAATCGGCTATTCTCATTTCAAAAATATCAGGATTGGGCGCGGCCGGTATTGTCGAGCGAATTAGCACTGCAGATGCCGTACCAATTGTTCAGGAAATGGGCAGTGACCAGCAGGTCCGTATCCTCAGGAAACTCAAGGAAGATGATGCCGAGTTGATACTGCAGGATATCCAGCCCAATAGAGCCAAAGAAATCCGGCAATTGATGAGCTATCCTGAAAACACTGCCGGCGGGTTGATGATAACCGAATATCTTCCCTACACCAGTCGGTTGAAGGTACATGATGTTTTAGAGGACCTGCGTGAACACGGTGAAGTTTACTCTGATTATGATATCCAGTATGCTTATGTGATTTCAGACACCGGCAAACTTATCGGAGTTCTCCGTTTACGCGATCTTCTTCTGGCACCGAAAAGCAAGCCGATCGCTGAAGTCATGATCAAAGATCCGTTGAAAGTCGATGTCAGTGCATCCTTGCAGGTACTAAGGGATTTTTTCAGGCAGTATACCTTTTTGGGGGTTCCGGTAACAGATAATGAAGGAAATTTAGTCGGTGTTGTTCGGAGTTATACAGTCAGAGAAGCAGCCAACAAAAGAAACAACCAATTATTTTTAAAGTTTGCCGGTATCGTAGGCGGTGAAGAAGCTAGAACCATGCCGTTGTTCAAGCGCTCCTCTCGCCGCCTGTCGTGGCTCAGCATTAACATTGTGCTTAATATTATTGCGGCCAGCGTTATCGCACTTTATCAAGACACCCTGGAAAAGGCCATCGTACTGGCGGTTTTCTTGCCGATTATTTCCGATATGAGCGGCTGCTCGGGCAATCAGGCAGTGGCCGTCAGCATTCGAGAGTTGACGCTGGGTTTGGTGCGCCCCCGTGAATTGATGCGTGTTTTGGCGAAGGAATCCTCAATCGGAATCATAAACGGCTTTGTACTCGGTTGCCTGCTGGCTGCGGCGGCTTTGCTGTGGAAGGGTAACCTCTATCTGGGGCTGGTCGTTGGCGTCTCGCTGGCTGCCAATACACTGGTTGCCGTGAGTTTTGGCGGACTTGTTCCTCTTATCTTACGCAGTATGAGAACCGATCCGGCTTTAGCTTCCGGACCCCTTTTAACTACCATTACAGACATGTGCGGTTTCTTTTTGGTGTTGAGTTCCGGTTCTTTGCTGCTCCCAAAACTGACCGGATAGATTGTTGCAGTAATGAAAGTGCCGGTGGATACACCGTTAAACCCCCCGAAAGACAAACCTAATGTCTTGTAAATGAATCTTGAACGAGCTGGAGGCTTTCATATGCGAGGCACTTACAAGATTCAGGAAGTAATTTGTTTTGTATAGGCATCAATAATGTTGTCAGAACCCGCTCCGCAGCTAATGATAGACTGAAAGGCTTCCTGAACCGATACGCCAATCGGATGCACATATTCTTTTTTAAGATGGAATACAAAGCCAGTGGTCGGGTTTGGGCCCGTAGGAACGAATACAGTATACAGACCGTTTTCGTGTTGATCGGTGATGAACGCCGTCATTAAGGTATCATTTTCAAACGCCTGCACGAGGGCAACTGTGGAAAAAGGTGATTTTTTGCGGTTAAAAAATTGGGTGACAATGGCTTTAATCGTCGAATACCCCGGTGCTATTTTTAAAATGTGACTTTCAAAATACGCCTGCATGAACTGGCCGAGTTTGGTTCTGACAAATATACCAACAGTAAAAAATACGGTTAAAATGATAGCGATAACGATCACATCGGCAGCAGCCTCCTGAAATTTTGTCTTGGTGACAAAAAGATTTGTCAGAGGTTGAATGATATCGGTTATTTTGACAAATAACCATTTAAAAATGATAATCAAAAGGGCCGTGGGCAAAATTACCGCCAGACCACCTATGATTGAGGTCTTGATAAAGGATTTTAACCGGTCCATCTCTTTTTATCCTTTCAGCAGATTGTTAATTGCATATAGAACCTAAAATGAGCGAAAGTCGAGGATGCGCCAGATCCCAGGCGAAGCCGTAGTTAGCTACTGCGAGCCCTTGACAACAAGAGAGATGGCGTATCATCGGCTTTCCCGGCGGGTAAACAAAATGAAGATTAAATCCATGTTTTATAACTCATGCGTATTATCAGAAGTGGATTTGAATCGCTGTTTTCGGTTGAAATGATTACTTATACATAATTTTCTTCATTTTGTTTACGCACAATTTAGGTAGAAGCTCAAACCACTATTAACACATTGTGGAATCAAACGGCAAATTTTTCAACTTTATAGGTATTCAGGCAGGATTCTTTTCCTTGCAAATATTAAGGGGGTGGCCTTATTCTCTTCACTTTAATGTCTACACCAATAACGTTCTGAGAAAAAGGCCATCCCCCGCTCGAATACCTTTCTTTAGATCGAAAGGGAACTTATGATACCGTACGTGTTGCTGGTTATTGGCTTTGCAATGCTGATTAAAGGCGCCGATTTGCTCGTGAAGGGCGCCTCTTCCGTCGCACGACGGCTAAATGTCTCTGAACTGGCAATTGGGTTGACTGTTGTCGCGTTTGGAACCTCGACACCAGAACTTTTTGTCAACCTTGTTTCCAGTTTCCGGGGGAATAGCGCAATAGCGATTGGAAATATATTGGGAAGTAATACCGCCAATATACTTCTTATCCTGGGCATATCATCTATTATTTATCCGTTATCTGTAACCAAAGGTACCGTGTGGAAAGAAATTCCATTTAGTCTTCTGGCAGCGGTTGTTTTGGGTATTCTGTCAAATGATATTTTAATAGACAAGGCGTCAACATCTATTCTGACGCGAACCGATGGTCTGATATTTCTTTCATTCTTTATCATATTCCTCTACTACACCGTTAATATTGCCACGGAAATTCATGGGGTGGATGAGCATATCCCAACAAAACAATATAGTTCACCAAGATCCTTGGTGTTTATCATACTGGGATTTTTCGGTTTGATCTTGGGCGGCAAATGGATTGTGGATGGTGCCGTGACCATCGCAACTCAGTTGGGAGTAGGCCAATCTCTTGTGGGTCTAACCATTGTTGCTGTTGGCACCTCGCTGCCGGAACTGGCCACATCGGCAATGGCAGCTTACAAGAGAAACGTTGAGATTGCCGTCGGCAATGTTGTGGGTTCAAATATATTCAATATTTTTTTTATCCTGGGAATCAGTGCCCTGATAAAACCGCTACCTTTTCAGGCAACGAACAATCTCGATATTGCGGTTGTGGTTTTCTCCAGTCTGCTCTTATTCGGTTTTATGTTCACGGGGAAAAAGCAGTCTTTGGACAGATGGGAGGGTATCGTTTTTATTCTACTATACAGCCTATACGTCTCAGTTATCGCTATGTTACAGTAATATCGTCTGTTTGATGGGCACCTGAATAAAATGAATCGGATTTACCGACCACCGGAGACAAGCTCATATAAAAGACCTCTTTGGGCGAGCAGTTCGTCATAAGCGCCTATTTCACCGATTTTTCCCGCTTTCATGACAGCTATTTTATCATAGCTTTTGACAATGTCCAGGCGGTGGGCAACAGCTATGAGGGTACTCTTTTTCTTCCAGTGGGTGTCCAGAATGTTTTGAATACGCGCTTGTGACTTATTGTCCAAAGCGGCGGTGGCTTCATCCATTATCAAAATACGCGGATTTTTTAAAAAGGCCCTGGCAATGGCCAGTTTCTGGCGCTGGCCGCCGGAGAGTCGATCTCCCATGCTGCCCACCTGAAACTGCATGCCGATTTCAACGATAGCTTCCAGCACGCCTTCTTCAATCAGTAGCTGAATAATGTTTTGATTGATTTTATCAAGTGCGGATGGATTTTCAGTTTTCAATTTTCCAAAAAAGAGATTGTTCAGTATGGAATGAGAATATATGTATTCAGATTTACGATAAAATGAGAAGGCGTTCGGGTGTTCAACGGAAAATTTCTTCCTGAGCTGTGACCGTCCTGCCAGAATTTTCTGTTCTAATTCTTTGGTCATCGCGACCATTTTGTGGTGGCCGGGAATAAACCGCAAAGCCAGTTTCAGAAGCATTTGTCGGTCTTGAGTGGAAAGTCGATCTAAAACGGATTCTTTCATGCGCCCGGCGATGGCAACATAATCATTCATCTCGTCGACTGTTATAGGGCTCTGCCCGAAAAACGTTTCATCCGGGGGCAAAGGACTTAATATGTCTACAGTTCGTTTACACAGCTCGGCACCAAGGTTTAGAAGGGGTTGGGTCAAACCAATGTCTTCCAGAAATTGTAAAAAAAATCTATTTGCAAATAATTTCCTTTCACGGAATTCCTTATCCATAGAAAATCCGAATGTCAGATTCTTTGCTACACTGGAATAATATAGATAGATTCCTTTATCAAAAACCTCAACATACTCGGCCAGTGTTATCTTCAGTCTGCGACTCAACTTTTTTCGAATCCTAATCAGATGGGGTACAAGATTTTTGTATCTGTCAATATCCAAAACCGTATTAAGGCCAAACCGCAAGACATCAGTAAAAAGGCCCGTTTGCTGTATGACGTTGATCATATCATCCAGACGGGGCATCTCAGCGGTGCTGTTGCCGTCGAGTTTAGCCAGCACAGAATAGAGCAAATTTTCCTGAAACGTTCCATCAAAGATAAAGGGGGTTTGCGATACAAAGCCAATATTGTAGGCAATATCCTTTTTGGTCAAACCTGAGACCTCTTGGCTGCCGATCTGGATCTGACCGCCGGTATACTTGTAAAGCTGCCCGATACACTGTGCCAGAGTGCTTTTGCCGCTGCCGGAAAAACCGACAAGACCCAGTCGCTGGCCGGGCTTCAATGTAAAGTGGATATCATCCAAAAGCTTGATACCGGTTTCCGTGGTAAAGGACAAATCCTTCACCTCGATACTGCCATCCAGCTCATAAGGGTTCCTTTCTTCGGGTTCAAGCTTGTGTTCGGGTTGAACGTTAAAATAATCCATCGTTCGATAGTAACTGACAGAAGCGTCCTGGTAATCCTGGTAAAAGTCAACCAGTTCCCTCCATGGATCGTATAGTTTTTCCTGGGCGGACAGAAACGCTACCAAAGCCCCCAGTTCCAGCCGACCGTTGATGGCCAGATAACCGCCGATGATGAAAATGAGAAACTGGCTGATACTGGTGGAGACATTGTTGCTCACTTTGATACCAAACCGGTACAAATTCCAAACAACCCTGGTTTTCATCAGTTGATCCACCAGCGTGTCGAATTTGCGGTTTTCAACTCGAAAAGCACCGTGGGCCTGGATCTCTTGAATACCGGTCACGGATTCTGCTATTTTGCTGCTGACTTGACGCGCCTGATCCACACGTTGGCTGTTTGCCCGGTTGGCGCGCTTCTGAAGTCGCGTCACCAGAAAAAGTCCAAGCGGGTAAATGGAAAACGATACGACGGCCAATAGCGGGTTCAGCCAGAGCAAGTATCCGGTGATGGCCAGCAGGGTCAGCGTATTGCTCAAGGGAACTGCTACCGCCTGCCCCACAAAATCTCCGGCAGTGGCCAGTTCATTGACCAGTGATGAAACGACCATGCCGGGTTGGGTCCTTCTAAAGAAGCTCAAGGGAAGGGTCAGCATATGATGATACAAACCTTTTCGCATATCGGCACCCGCCCGCTGTCCGATCGTTGTCTGGAGAATGTTGATGAGGTATTTGAGCCCGTTGGCACTGACAACCGCAGCCAGGTACACACCGCAGTAAAAAAGTAACAGGTCGATTTTCTTTAGCTTAATGGCCTCATTGACAACTCGCTTTTGCATCTCGAGAGGCAAAACCCGGGCAAACACCGCGGCTAAAATGATAACAACCAAAAGTACCTGAAGATTTATTTTTCCCGTAAATACCCACGAAAAAAGCGACCGCTTGACCACGGGAATTTGGTTTTTATCCATGACCTGCTACTCCTTTCGACATCCATCAATGTGGACTTAAACAATACCGGCCGCACAGGCAACTCACCGGATAATGTGCATTCGCCTTGGAAATAATTCACCATAACATATGGCCCGAAGAGACTCAATGCGAGCACCTCGATACTCCGAAGTTTCACTAGCAGTGTTGTGTCCTGCAAATAAGTTACAAAATTCAGCACAAGGTTTGAAAGGTTTTGGCGAGCGCCATTGAGCATTTTGGGATCAAGACGCCGGCTGCAGCGGGGCGTAAAATCCGCCGGAGGCAGATGGAAATCAAAAGCTGTCTGAGTCCCGAGGCCCGCTAGGCGGGCCGAGGTCGATTTCTTTTGATTTAGCTCTGCAAAGCTGGCGTCCCCAAAATGCTCGCCGGCGTGAGCAATAGGCTTTCGAACCGCTGAAATACTTTTTAAACTTATTTCTAGGACATGACGCGGGGCTTCGGCGCAGCTGCTAAACCTGGCGGTCTGAGCACCATGGGCCTTGTAAGAGATACCATATTTCCAGGTCGGTTGCTCTTGACATCGCAGCGATGATAAGCCAAATTACAAGAAAATATGGTTGTGTCAGCGAAAGGAACCCGCCCATGTATAAAAACATCGCCATATATGCACTGCTACTGGTATTTTTCGTCCCGCAAATGTCGTTATCTCAAAAAAAGCCCCAGGAAACACTGGCGATACTAAAAAAAGCGGACGCCATTTTAGCGGCTTTATCTGATAACATCGACCGGTTCGAAAACATTCAAAGCGATTTGGATAAAATGGGCATAGCCAATGAAAACTACAATGAACAAAAGAATATCTGGCTTTCTTCCGTTCTGTCCATCGCCGCGATAAAGTCAATCTGTGAGTATGAACACGCTCTGTTGACCCTATTCATTGAGCTAAGGGAAAAGAACCGACACCGCTATTACGATGTGAGGCACCGCAGCCTGGTGACATCAGCGCAACAGATTAACATTATGTACGAGCAGATAAAAATCAATCATGCCCTGATCTCTCACGATCCGTCGGAGAGATATATCATCGAAAAAGAAAAATACACGATTCAGACAACCTTAGATTTATTCAAGCAGAGTATCGACCTCGTCAGCTCTCTAAAAGAACAATCCGAAAAGTAACGCCGACAGAAATACTATCAACCCCTTAATTGAACACTGTCAAAGGAATTTGATTATTGCCATATAATTTCTTGCCACAATCTTAAATGCCATTATCAATTTAGCCAATGGGAGTTTAAACAAATGCGAAAGTTTATTAAAAGATCATCCAAAAAGGCAGGCTCGGCGCCTGGAACCCTTGTCTTTGTGGGTGAAAAGAAGGCCGAAAAAGTCACATTTACGATTATTGATTACGATGCCGATAACCTGCAAGAAACAGAAGTCGCCAGCGTGGATGAATGCCTGGCTTACAGAGACAAAAAATCTGTCACCTGGATTAACATTTCAGGCCTCCACGATGTCGTGATTATCGAAAAACTTGGTGAAAAATTCAACCTGCATCCGCTCCTCATGGAAGATATTGTAAACACCGAGCAGCGACCGAAACTGGAAGACTATGATGATTATCTGTTTGTCATATTGAAAATGCTTTACTCCGTGGAGGGAAATCATGTCATCCAACACGAACAGATCAGTTTGATCGTTACCCCCAGTGTTGTCATCTCGCTCCAGGAAAAAGAAGGCGATGTCTTCGACCCCGTCAGGCAGAGAATTCGAAAGGGCAAGGGGCGTATACGCAAAAACGGCACAGATTATCTGGCTTATGCCCTCATCGACACAGTCGTTGATCACTATTTTAAAGTCTTCGAGGAAATCGGAGAAAAAATAGAAGAACTGCAAGAACAAGTTTTGGAAAAACCCTCGCCGGAGTTACTTCAGTCCATCCAAAACCTTAAACGAGAAATGATTTTCATTCGCAAGTCGATCTGGCCGTTGCGGGAAATCATCAGCGGTTTGCTGAGAAGCGAGTCCGCTCTGATAAAAGAAGATATATTGCCTTATCTCAGGGATGTCTACGACCACACCATCCAGGTCATCGACACGGCTGAAACTTTCAGGGACATGCTTTCCGGAATGCTGGACATATATCTTTCCAGCCTCAGCAACAAAATGAACGAGGTGATGAAGGTGCTCACCATCATGGCGACAATATTCATTCCCCTGACTTTTATCGCCGGTATTTACGGAATGAACTTCGAATTCATGCCGGAATTGAAATGGCACTGGTCTTACCCAGTTCTCTGGATCATTTTAATTACCATATTTGTCGCGATGGTATTCTGGTTTAGAAGAAAAAAATGGCTTTAAATCAAAGCATGGGAAGTTGGCCGGCTTCAAAGTTATTCTCCTATTTGCCTTAGAAATATATGCTGCATCTCAACCGACTGTTGCCCTAAGATATATTCGCCGGGTCTGAAAGGTTTTAATGACCACTCAAAAACCCTTGGGCGACACAACCCGTCAATTTTCAACCGCCAAAGGAGGTTGATACAATGAGTCCTTTATCAACAAATATTCAAATTGATCAATTGGTTGAGCAAACCATTTCAGGGAATGTCACCTGGCGCCTGTTAATTTCGCTGGCAATTATCGTTATCGGATACATAATTATAGAGATTCTTTTCCGAAAGACGCGGCAACGGATTCAAAAATCCCTGGAAGACAAGGGTAAATCTCCAAAACTCTGGCATCTGCAAGCATTTCTTCCGCCCCTACGTTTGGCGATATTCGCCGTCTTACTCCGAATAGCGGAAGAGCCACTGGTTGTCCCTGAACGGCTGGCGCAACTTCTTCACGGACTGGAAGCTTTTCTGTTGGCATTAGCAATCGTTGTGCTTGCGTTTCAGCTAGTGACCTTGCTGGATAATCTCCGGCTCACCCTGCCTGCAGAGTTTCAGGAAAGATTTCCTCAGAAATCATTGTCAAAGCTGAAAAAAATGCTGCGACTCTTCATACTCATCGGTGTCATAGCCATTTTCATCTATCATCAGCGAAATATCTTACCGGATTGGATAGTGACATCTCCGATGTGGCGCTACATTCTGCTTGGCGCTATATTCGTAGTGATCTATCAGGCCATTCGGGTGATCGGTAAATTTATCTCCGATATCACAACGGTTCTCAAAGATTCGGAAGAAAATGTTCGGTTACACCTTCTTTTAAAAGCTGCGATGTGGCCGATCGGTCTCCTTTTAATCTCCGTGGCTGTCTATTCAGTCAAAGAAATTCTCGACTTGTCAAAGACGATAACTCAGATATCTGATACCACCATCGGTGTGCTCAGTACCCTGGCCATAATCGTGTTTCTGTACCGGTTGATTGAACTTCTGGTCTATGAACTGGATCGTTTCGCTCAGCGAGAAGACAATATGCTGGATCGCAATTTTGTGCAGATGATTCGTCTAATCGCTCGTGTAGTGGTCATTGTGGTCGGCGCAATCTATCTGCTGAGAGCATTGTCGGGTAAACCATTGAGCGCCCTGCTGGCCGGGGTGGGGATTGGTGGTTTGGCCGTAGCTCTGGCTGCCCAGGACACCCTCAAGAACTTTTTTGGCAGTCTCATGATTATGCTGGACAAACCATTCAGTGTGGGCCAAAGAGTATTAGTGGAAAACTATGATGGCGTGGTTGAAGATATCGGCTTCCGCTCAACGCGGGTTCGTACCCTCACGGGGCATCTGGTGACGGTTCCCAATGAAAAAATGGCAACCAATGCCATCGAAAATGTTGGCCGGCGACCCTCCATCCGCCGGCTCACCAATATCACAATCACCTACGACACCCCGCCGGACAAAGTGGAACGCGCGCTGGAAATCATACGGGAAATCCTTGACAATCACGAGGGTATGAATCCTGACTTCCCGCCCAGGGTGTATTTCAGTGAATTTAACGACGCCTCGCTGAACGTTATGATGATTTACTGGTATTTTCCGGCAGACTACTGGGCCTATATGGAATTTACCGAAAAGGTGAATTTAAAAATCATGCGGGCCTTTGAAAAAGAGGGTATTGAATTTGCCTTTCCGACAACCACCACCTATTTGGCTCACGACGAGCGCAGGCCGCTGCAAATCAGTATTGACAGTGATAAGCATTTTTTAACCACTGGAAGGCAAGAGAGATAGAAAAATAAAAATCTGAAGCTCAAAAATCATCAGCTTTGTTACTATTAAATATCGCTTTGTTTTGGATAAAGGGAAAACGATGGCTAATACATTAACAATTTATCTTATGGTCATAACGACGCTGATTATTAATTACGTTTGCGTATGGGCAAGCAGCGATACCACCACTGCAGGCAAGATCGATCTTTCTGAGCTGACGTTCGAGCGAATCGCTGTTATGCCGTTTTTGATCGGCAAACTCGAATCGCCGGACAAACCGGTAGAGAAACCGCTCAGCCAGCCATTGCCCCAGCTGCTTGCGGACAACTATAATGTTAAAGAGAAGTCCGGTCAGGTCATGACCCGTCTTGTCGATGAAACATTGCGTGCACGGTTTCGGGATAAGGTGGTCCCTGCCGAAACAGTGACCGAGGCTTTTCTGGACATCAGCAGTGATCATACTATTGACACCCCACGAAAATTGGCCATGAAACTGGGCGATGTAATAGGAGCAGACCTTGTCGTTGTCGGTACCCTGTGGCGTTTTCGAGAGAAAGGAACTGATGCGCAGCCACCCGAAGGTTCGGCTTCGATTGCCTTTGCTGTCTTCCTGGTCGATGTGCCGACCGGCAAACGGTTGTGGCGAGGGGCTTTTGATGGGACACAGAAAGCTTTGACCGAAGACGTTGTTGGGGGCTTGAAAGCGATCAAAATGGGAATTCGCTGGTTGTCGGCCGATGAGTTGGCCCGCTATGGCGTGAAACAGGTTTTCCGCAAATTTCCGTTGCACTAAATATTAAGCAACAGAATTGAAATTAGCGCATGACCGGTTACCGAACGAGGACGTGCAAAGGATTTCCTCTTCCGAGTTCCAATGTTACGCTTAAAGCCTTATACCTTATCCTCGTTGGAATTGGTTTCTTTTTTCGTGTTTTTATCTACTGCACCGAGGGCTTCGGCTTCCCGGGCAGCTGCTTTCGCTTTCGTCTTGGCTTTGGCATATCTTCGAGAAGCCTCCACAGACTGTCTCTCGGCTTTGCGGAGCTCTTTTATCAATTCTGATAAGGTTTCTTCATCAAGGGTAGTAGCCTCTGCGGCCAAGCCCTTCTGCAGTTTTTCTTTTGCTTTTTCAGCGGCCTCGGATGCTTCAGATACATCTTTTTCTGCCATTTGAACTTTCTTCTCAGCATCCTGTACCGCATCAAGAGCGGAGGCAACTTCAGCCGCGATGCCTTCCTCGGGTTCTGCATCAAGCTCTATGTCTTCAGCGGCCAGAACCAGCGCCGCAATCGGCAAACGGGACAGCATATGTTCCAGCGGATTGCCAAAAGGGTCAAGCGGCTGATCGCCGCGCAAACGCAAAGGCAAAAAAACCAAGGCGGTATCGGCGGAATAAGCAGCAACAATATCTGTATTTGCATCTCGGACAATTTCCGGTTGGGCCTCAATACGAACTTCATTCAGCGTAATTTGCAGCTCCTCGGTGGTCCGTTCAGTTTTTGTATCATCCCCAACAGCCAGCACCCTTATGATGGCTTCTTCCCAGGTTTCACTGCGGGTCATGATGTGGGCCAGCAGCAACATCAGTCGGCTGGTGGCATCCGCCCACCACCAGACATCTATGCGCCGTTTATTGGGTGGCAGGGTGTCCAAATTTTCCCATTGATCCTGTTTGGCATTCAGCACAATCAGGTTACAACCCATGCGAAAAGCTGTTTTGAGCTGCCGCCCATAAAGCATTTCTTTGAAGGCTGATTTGCGTTCGGATAACTGTTCAATCCAATTCAGCAATATTGTGTTGGCCCGCAGAGGCCCTACCCCGAAAGCTTGGACCAGGGTCTGAAGGCCTTGATTGAATTCAGGCACCGTAATGACGAGAGGAAATGCCTCCAGGCCACTTTCAATGATGTCCTTCTGAAGTTCGGTCTCGGATTCTTCCTTCAGTTTAAGCATCTTTACTCCCCGGCCCTCAAGAATGCGGACGACCGTAGTCAAACCGGCATCACCTTCGAGCCATGAAGCAAAATTAAGAAGGTGCTTGCGTCGATGCGAGTCATTGGAAAATAGGAGCAGGTGCGGACGCCAGTCGCGGGGATGTTGGGCTTCAGTTGCGGCAGAAAGCAGGTGATTTCTGGCCTGTTGAAGGTGGTAAGACCGCCGGCTGTCAGCCCAGCGAGCCGGGCCGGCCGTACGTTTCAAATACTGAAAAATAGCGAATAAAATTGTAATAGCGATCAGGCCGGCGGTTAAATCAATTGCCAGCATGACGCCCAGACAGGCCAACGCTCCCAGAAAACTGGCCCGAAGATCGTACCAGCGAAAGCGGGGGCGAAAGGACGGGCTGGCGGCACGGGCTTCGTAATAGGTGGCATAGTTGAGAAGACCGTAGGATATGAGAAAAAACATCGATACCACCGGTGCGATTACATTCAAATTGCCAAGGGCGATGGTTGCAAAGGCAATCGCGGTTGAAAGTAAAACACCGCGCCGTGGGTTTCCGGCGGGACCATACCCCTTGGCAAAGGGTAAAAGAAACGGGAAAATCCGATCACTGGCCAGTGATTGCAGGATACGGGGTGCTCCCAGATATGAAGCCATGGCCGATGATAACGTCGCGGCAACTACGCCGGCGGTGATGAGGAAATCAACCGCAGCAACCCGCCGCATGACACCATAGTCGCCTCTCAATATGTCTCCGGGTGTGGAAGCAGCGAAAGTCAGGGCCGCGAGAAAGTAAACAATGATTGAAATGCCGACAGCCAAGAAGGTACCGAGTGGCAGACTTCTGCCGGGATCTCTTAAATCTCCGGACATACTCACACCCTGCGTAAAACCGGTTACCGCCGGAAAAAAAATTGCGAATAGCCCCCAAAACGCCATGCCGGGCGACGGCGATCCCCAATTTTGAGTCAAAAGCGTATGGTCCCAGCTGCTGAATCCGCCCCAAAAAAATGAAATTAGCGCTATACCAAGTATCGTCATGACAACGTATTGGAATCTTGTGGCCACGTCTGCTCCAAACCAGACAAAAATAAATAAAAAAGAGACTGCCAAGGCGGCAATGATTTGGTGCATTATTTTGCTGTCTGACCCCAGAACGCCTGCCAACACTTCACCAAAACCGATGCAGTAAAACGCAATGGAAACCGATTGGGCCAGATATAAAACAATACCGATGGCGCCGCCAAATTCCAAACCCAGGGTTCGGGAAATAAGATAATAATCACCGCCACCTTTAACCTTTAAATTCGTGGCGATTGCTGATAAAGAAATTGTGGTCAGTACGGAAATACCATTGGCAAATACCAGGATAATTAAAGCACGCCACAAGCCGGCGTTGCCGACTACATACCCCAGGCGCATAAAAAGAATAATGCCGAGGATAGTGAGTATACTGGGGGTGAAAACACCGGCAAAAGTTCCTAACGTTCCGCTACGGGCCGACGATTTGTCTTTTTTGTTTGTTTTAACATCCATTTTTCACCATTGAAGCGCACCCTGCACAGTCTGCCAAAGAACTATGGCGGACAGGGTATCTTCCCCGAGAGGAATTCTATCTATTTTCTGATTCGCTCGCTAATTCCGCAGTCCCGCCGATGATGGGCAGGACGGGGAATGCGCTCGCTATCGCGGTCCAATTTTGAGAAATTATTCCCCTTTTAAACAAGTCTTTGCAAATGAGTCAATCGAGAAAAATACAATTAATGGATAATCTCAGCTGCCCTTTCCTGGCAATCAGAAAAAACCTTGTCTAAGTGATAAATTCGAATTAAGAATACGGATGAAATATTCCCATCGTGTTCTACGATTTATAATAAAAAGGATTAAGTGAAGCTCCAAGCCCTAATGAGTGGGGTTTCCCGGAAAGGAAAATGAATTAATCGGTCAACCTGTGGTTTTAGCCAACCGCTTATCCGGCACAAGATCAATGGGGTAAAAATGTTTACATTTATCAAAGGTCTCAGTGATCCACTGCGAATTTTAATAATTGTCGTTATCGCCGTAGCCGTACACTTGATAGTCATCAACATCCGGCGTCTCAGCGACAGATTAATGAGGTCTTTACCAGAGGCCTCTTTTTCTAAGGCCAGATCCATCACCAGTCTATTCACCAGCATCCTGGTATTTGTGCTTTATTTTGGTGCCATTGGATTGATCTTAAAGGAATTTGGTGTTTCTCTGACAGCGTACCTTGCAAGTGCTTCGGTTGTCGGCCTTGCAATTGGGTTTGGCTCCCAGGGACTGGTTCAGGATGTTGTCACCGGGCTCACGCTTATATTTTCAGATCTTATTGATCTGGGCGATATGGTTGAGATAGGCGGTCAGACGGGTATCGTAAAAAAAATTGGAATGAGATATATCGTCCTGGAGAGTTATCTGGGCGCAGATATTTTCATTCCAAACCGCACAGTTACCAATGTTATCAATTATCACAAAGGCTACATCCGGTGCCTGGTCGATATCACATTGAGCAATAACACCGAAATCGCCAACCAGATGACGCAAAAAGTCAGGGAGATCATTTCTTCAGTTGTTGAGCAATATTCAGGCATTTTCATCAAAGGGCCTTCTTCTGAGGGAAAAATGAAAACCAGCGCCGGTAAAGTATTCTGGCGAATAAAATTCAGAATTTGGCCCGGCAGGGGTACCATTATTGAAACAACAGTAAAGCAGGAGATCGTACAATCCTTGAAGGAATTAGAATCCAATTATGCGGATTGGATGGTGAGCGTCAACTATGAAGTCGAGAAAAAGTCCCTTCCCGTTCGGTAGAAATCACAGTTCTTCCGGTGTAAAGGCCACCACATCATCGATATTCAGGGTATCTGCAAATAGCATCACCAGCCTGTCGATGCCGAAAGCATTGCCGCCGGCATCCGGCATATCAGGAAGCGCGTTTAAAAATTTTTTCGGCATGGGATAAGGCGCTTTGCCGGAAAACCTCCGCCGTTCCTGCTCCCATTCAAACCGCATCTTCTGTTCAACCGGATCGGTGAGTTCGGAAAAGCCATTGCACAGTTCCAGCCCGCCGATATAAAGCTCAAATCTTTCGGCCACCGAGCGGTCATCCGGCTTTAATCTCGCCAGAGCAGCGCAAGAAGCCGGATAATCATAGATAAAAACCGGTTTTTCGAGACCCAGTCGCGGCTCGATTTCAAGTCCCATTAATTCATCGAATCGGTTTTCCCTCAGAGCAACCTCCATGGGCAAGGAAGCAAATTGATCAAATGTTTCTGTCACAAGAGCCTTGGGCCACGGCGGTTTCAACGAAATTCTGCTGCCCTGAAAACTGACATAGTGATCATACCCTATATTTCGGGCAACAAACTGTACCAGTTCTTCACACTGATCCATCACATCAAGATAAGTGCTTCCGGCAGTATACCACTCGAGCATCGTCAGTTCGGGAAGATGTTTGCTTCCCCTTTCATTTTGACGAAAGCATTTGCATATTTGAAAGATGCGGGGATATCCGGCCGCCAAAAGTCGCTTCATAAACAATTCCGGAGAAGTATGCAAATACCAATAGCCCGAAGGTTGGGCATCGATGTTTTCTTCCGGGGCGGGGGCCGGTATTCGGCAGGGCGTCTCGACTTCCAGATAGTCATTATCGATAAAAAACCGGCGTATGGCCTGAATGATCCGGGCGCGTAGTTGTAAATTTCTTAACAGTGCTTTCTGGCGGTGGTTGATCATTTTTTTGTCCCACATCTGAGCCGAGGATTTATCATGTTTATTATTCACTTGAGGGGTCGGGAAGTTTTTTAAATTTAACCGCTCCATGAATAATCGCCTACAAAACCCGCGCAAACTCATGGATGAGGGCTCGTAGCAAAAGAACAGCAAAGGGAAATTATAACAATATGTTAGCTGCAAATTTGATCTGTTTAAAGATTGGCAACATCCTGCCGACCCCTGTTCTTTGGCAACGATCCCTAATCCATTCAGACAGTGCCCGGGTTTCGCAGACGATCATTCACTCCGCTCTCTTCAAGGGTTTGAATGGAAAACTTTCCGACTGCTTATTTAATTAGCACCCATCTGAGGAAGAAATAAAGACACTAAATAGTTTCCAATTCGGAAATGAGCAATTTTTTCGAGGAGCAAGGCCGCACAAGGGTTTACGCTGAGACGTACATATGGTACGTCGCAGGCGAAAACCCGCGGAGAACGCAGCTCGTCGGAAAAAGGGCCATTTTCGGGTGGAAACTTATTAGGAAAGCCGATTCCAGGCATCAAGAGCCGCTATCTTGTAAGCTTCGGCCAAAGTCGGGTAATTGAATACGTTTTCCAGGTAGTAGTCTAAAGTTCCCCCGAGAACCAATGAGGCCTGGCCAATGTGGATCAGTTCGGCGGCACCTTCTCCAATAATGTGAACCCCCAGTATTCTTCTTTCTTTCAGACCAAACAGGATTTTGAGTAAACCTCCCTCAAGACCCATAATCTGGCCGCGGGCTGTTTCCCAAAGGCGGGCAACGCCGACTTCGTAAGGTATTTTTTTCTCTGTGAGATCTTGTTCGGGCACCCCCACCATGCTCATCTCCGGTATTCCATAAATGCCAAACGGAAAATTAGCGGGTTGACTCGTCGCCGGGTGATTGAAGGCATGGCACGCTGCCAATCGCCCCTGCTCCATGGAGGTTGATGCCAGACTCGGGAAGCCGATAACATCCCCCGCCGCGTAAATGTGGGGTAAATCGGTCTGAAAGTTTTTATTGACTTTAATACGGTGACGGCCATCGGCAGCCAGGCCGCAATTTTTAAGTTTAAGACTTCGCGTGTTCCCGACACGACCGGCTGCAAACAAGACAAGGTCCGCTCGCAGTCTCTTGCCACTCTCCAAAACAGCAACCACCTGCCCTTTGGTGCTCCTTTCAACACGGGCCAATCGTTCCCCAAGCCTGAGAATCATCCCCCGATTCCGCATTTCATGTATAAACTCATCCACGATTTCGCGGTCGAGAAATTCCAGCAAGGTTGTTCGCCCATCCACCAGGGTGACCTCGACGTCCAAAACACTGAAAATAGAGGCATACTCGACACCAATGACCCCACCGCCCACGACGATCATGGAGTTGGGAATTTGTTCGAGCCGTAAAAGACCGTCGCTGTCAATAATGCGCTCATCATCATAAGGAATCTCTCTTTGCCGCAGTGGTTGGGTGCCGGTGCTTATCAAGATTTTTTCTGCCTCAAACACCATCGGTTTGCCATTGGGTAAAGTCACCCGAATACAATGCGGGTCTTTAAAAGACGCTAAACCCTCGATGACGGTCACGCCGTTTCGTATAAGCTGATTCTGGATGACTTCGATTTCGTGTTGCAAGGTGATTTGCATCCGCTGCATGAGATCTTCAATGGTAACCTTGGATTTCAGACGATAGCCATATCCATAGAGACCGCGCTGATCCCAGCCGGTTAAATACAGCACAGCCTCACGCAATGTCTTGCTCGGAATTGTTCCGGTGTGGACCGACACACCCCCCACCACAGCCCTGCGTTCGATAATGACTACCTTTTTGCCGAGTTTCGCTGCCTGAATGGCGCCCTTCTGGCCGGCGGGACCGCTTCCAATCACAATAAAATCATAGTGTTCCATGGTTTGATTCCAGAATGAAAAATATCTCTTGTTAGAATTCTTCAGGCGGCGGTTTCGAGAGTATAAAACGGATCTGGGTAGTGCGCCGACCTTTGACTTCCAAAACTTCAGCTTCCGCCCCCGGCAATGCAATACGATCTCCTACCGCCAACAGCTTGTCTGCCTTTTCCATCAGCAGCCCGGAAATTGTGTCGATGCCCTCCGCAAAGAGGTTAAGCCCCAATTGGCGGTTTATTATCTCTATCGGTGTGCTACCGGCTACCATGTACTTCAAATCACCGACCTTTGCGATTTCCGGCGTTTCGTTATCAAATTCATCCTCCACCGATCCCACAATCGGCTCTAAAACATTCTCAAGTGTTACGATCCCCATAACCGTTCCATGTTCATCGACGACAAATGCCAAATGCTGGTGGGTGGATTGAAATTGTCCCAATAGACGACGAATCGGCAGCGTTTCCGGCACAAATTGTGGGGACCGCATGATCGATCGTAGCTCAAACCCTTCCTCTGATGGCATTACCACCAGGTCTTTGATATGAGCGACGCCGACAACATTATCTATCGAGCCCTCACATACCGGATACCGAGAGTGTTTGGCTCTTTTGGCCACCGCCATAATATCCGATAAAGAGCTGTTGACATCCAAAAAAACCACATCTATACGCGGTACCATCACCCGCCGGCATATGAGTTCGTCAAAATCAAAAACTGCACTGATCAACCGATGTTCCGACCGGGATAATTCGCCATGGATGTGGGCTTGTCGCACGAGGGTTCGAATTTCCTCCTCGCTGTGCGGCATGTCATGCCCCGAGGATTCTGCAATCCCGGCTGTGCGCAGCAAAAATGAGGTCGCTGCATTGAGAGATGCCAGCAAGGGGTATGATAAATAATAAAACAATTTGAGCGGTACGGCACTCCAGAGGGCAGCGTTTTCCGGGTTCCGAATTGCTGCGATCTTGGGCGCTTGCTCACCCAATACCAAATGGGCGGCGGTGATTGCAGTAAAGGCAATAATAAATGCTGCCGTGTGCAATATGATTTCGGAATTCACGCCGATGGCAATGAGCAACGGTCTTAGCAGGTGGGCTACCGCCGGTTCTCCGATCCATCCCAGACCTAAAGACGCCATGGTGATACCCAGCTGACAGGCCGAAAGCGAAGCGTCCAACCGCTGTGACAACCAACGCGCCGTAACGGCGAATGGTCGTCTGGTTTTAACCAGCTCCTCGAGCCTGCCACGCCTGAGCTTTACCAGCGCGAATTCGGAGGCAACAAAAAAACCGTTGACCAAAACAAGAAATAAGGCGATGAGGATTTTGGTAATGTCATACATCCAATCCGTCATTTTTGGCATCCCTTTAATTTATATGGTTTTCAGCATATTTATTTCTACTAAATAAGTTCAGAAAGTGAAAGAATAATTTCAAAAAATGGTTGCATCTTGGTAAATCAATATTTAGGATAAAAACCCTAATCGTTCAACGTTGCCCAGCATGATTATCATCTCAAATTAATCGTAGCAAAGTATAGGCGATCAACTTGTACTCTTGATTCAAATAAAAACTATTGTCCAAAAGAATATGATTATTTTTATTAATAATTGTCATTATCATGCCGATAAGGAGATTTAGCATGGCCGAGCTAATCTTATGGAAAAAGCAAGAAATCGATAAAATGCGGCAAGAACTGGAGCAGCTTTTCAGAAGGTTCCGCAGGGATTTTGGTTTGCCACGCAGCTTGGTGGGAGCCGCGGAATTCTTCACCATGGATCTTTCCGAGACAGAGGACACAGTGACCATCAAGGCAAAGCTTCCGGGGTTACAACCTGAGGATATTCAAATTTCAGTCACCGAAGACATTTTGACCTTCAAAGGAGAAATCAGCGAAAGAACCACCGAGGAAGGGCAAGATTACCAGCGGATCCAAACGAGTTCGCGCTCTTTTGCCAGATCCATAACCCTTCCTTGTCGGGTACTGACCGATGAGGTTACGGCAACTTACGAGGAGGACACCTTGAAAATTGTGTTGCCGAAGTGCAAGCCCAGGGAAGCACGCGGAATTACCATTACAGTCAAATGATATCTTTTTCTAGTCAATGAGTAAATATTTACTGCGACCAAGGAGGTAAATATGCCCCATGTTAATTCATCCGCAGAGGTGCCGGTGGAAAAACTCAGATGGCGACTTGATTCCGCCGCTCTTCCTTTCGAAACCACACAAGATCTCCAACCGCTGAAAAAAATCATCGGACAAGAAAGAGGTGTGGCGGCTTTTCGTTTTGGTATTAACATAGATAAACCGGGTTTCAATGTATTTGTGACCGGAGTGTCCGGTTCGGGCAGAATGGCGACCGTCAAAAAATTGCTTGAAGAAATATCGAAAAAGGAACGGGTACCGAATGACCTTTGTTACGTCAACAATTTTAAAGATCCGGAAAGTCCTATTTTAATCCGGCTTGCCGGCGGCACCGGCGCAGCTTTTAAAAAAGATGTCAAGAACCTGGTGGATACCCTGAAAAAAGAGATACCCCAGCTTTTTGAAAGCCAGGAATACATCAATATGAAAAAAGAGATCACGGAGGCCTATGAGCAAAAGGCCAGCAGCTTTTTCAAAGCTCTGGATCAGAAAGTCAAAGAGGAAGGGTTTACCATTGTGGATGTTCAGGTGGGTCAATTCAAACGGCCGGCGGTCATGCCACTGGTAGATGGTAAGCCGGTTCCCATTGAGCAGCTTGAAGCCCTGGTGGACAAGGGCCGTTTTCCCAGGGAGGAATATGAGCAGCTGAAGCAAAAACATGCTACCCTGAAAACCCAGATCGATCAGATTTTTCTTGAACTCAGGGATCTCCAAAAAGATGTCATGCAAAAAATGGAAAAAATGGATCGCGCCACCTTTTTGAAAACCGCCCTGGACATGGCCACGCCTCTCATCGAACGATACAAAAACGATATCATCAAAAGATACCTGGAAAATATGCTCGAAGATTTGGCCGACAATCTCAGTATTTTCAGCCCTCAGGGTGAACCACAAATACCGGGACTGCCCCAGTTAATGCCGGAAACCGACGCATTTCAACCTTACGAGGTCAACCTGCTGGTAGACAACAGCGATCGCAAAAGCCCGCCGGTGATCGTAGAGGATTACCCCACGTATCGCAACATCTTCGGCAGCATTGAGCGAATCGTCGACCGCAAAGGTGTATGGCGGACGGACTTCAGCAAAATAAAAGTCGGCTCCCTCATCCAGTCCAACGGTGGTTATCTGGTGCTCAACCTGCGGGATGCAGTAATTGAACCCGGTGTCTGGCCGGCGTTGAAACGGGCTCTGAAAAGCAAACGGCTTGAAATCCAAACCTATGATCCCTTTTACTATTTTACCACCACCGGGTTAAAACCGGAGCCCATTGATCTGGACACCAAGGTGGTTGTTGTGGCTGATGCCTATCTTTACAATTTATTGCTGTACTATGATGAAGATGTCAAAAAAATCTTTAAGGTTCGGGCCGACTTTGACACGGTCATGGATAAAAACGATCAGAGCATTCAACAATTTGCGGAATTTATCAAGATGGCCTGCGACGAGGAAAAATTAAAACCCTTCGACCGCACAGCACTGTCGGCATTGGTGGAACAGGCCGTCCGCATGACCGGGCGGCAGGAAAAGATCTCCACCAGTTTTCCGGCCATCACCGATTTGATTCGAGAGGCCGATTTCTGGGCCGGTGAGGAAAATGCATCTGTGGTCCAGGAAAAACACGTAGACAAGGCCATCGAATCCAAAATTTACCGCTCGAATTTAGTCGAGCAGCATATTCAGGAAATGATTGACCGCGGCACCCTGATGATCGATATGGACGGCGAAGTCGTCGGACAGGTCAACGGACTGGCGGTCTATTCACTGGGGGATTACATGTTCGGCAAACCCTCCCGCATCACAGCTTCAACATCGATGGGCCGCGCCGGGGTGATTAATATCGAGCGCGAGGCCGACATGTCCGGCAACACTCACAACAAGGGTGTCCTGATACTGGGCGGTTATCTGCGTAAAAAATACGCCCAGGACAAACCGCTGACAATGAGCGCCAGCATTGCTTTTGAACAGTCCTACAGCGGGGTTGACGGCGACAGCGCCTCCTCTACGGAAATCTATGCCCTGCTGTCCAGCCTCTCGGGAATTCCCATCAAGCAAAACATTGCGGTGACCGGCTCGGTCAATCAGAAAGGAGAGATTCAGGCCATCGGCGGTGTCAACCAGAAAATCGAAGGTTTTTTTGATTGCTGCCGGCAAAAGGAACTGACCGGAACCCAGGGAGTGATGATCCCGGCCAGCAATGTTAAAGATTTGATGCTGCGCAAGGATGTTGTCAAAGCAGTTGAAGATGGAAAATTCCATATTCATTCCGTACAAACCATCGATGCGGGCATTGAGATCTTAACCGGCAAACCAGCGGGTGAAAAAGGGTCGGATGACACATATCCCGAAGGAACCATTAACTTTCTTGTTGATAAGAAACTTAAAGATTTTGCTGAGGGCATAAAAAAGTTCGGCGGCGAGGCCGAAGAAGAAAAAAAGAAAAAAGAAGGCAAGTAATCCCTTCAAATTTATAACTTCCTTAAAGACCTGTTTCTTAGGAAACACACGGCTCCGTTTCTTCGCGGAAAGCTTCAGTTGTAATTTCTTTTTCTACCTTGAACATCCCTGTGAGAAAATGCTATAAACCCATGAAAACTTTTCCCGGAGGTTCAGGGTGAAAAAACGTTTGATTCCGGTAATCTTTCTGGTTCTGCTGCTGGCGGTGGGGGCTCTGGTTTATTGGGGCCAGCGCAAAGAACGTTCTGCCGAACTACACTACTCCGGGACCATAGAAGCCACCCAGGCGAACCTGGCTTTCCAAGTCAGCGGTCGCGTTAAAGACGTTTTTTTCGATGAGGGCCAAGTGGTTGAAAAGAACCAGCTGCTTGCCGGACTTGAACAAGAAGAATTTATCGCGCGTCGGGATCAGGCACAGTCCGATTTGATCCGATTCCAGAAAACCTTGAAACAGCTGGAGGCCATCTTAGAGCTCAATCGCCAAGTACTTCCGGCAGAGGTAGAAAGAACTGAAGCTGCCGTCAAAGCGCTTCAATTCCAACTGGCGGAACTCGAAGCCGGATACCGCACCCAGGAGGTGGAACAGGCTCTTTTTGCTTTCGAACAGGCCCGATTCACTCTGGAAGAAGCCCGAAAAAATAAGGACCGGTTTGACAAGCTATTTGAAAGAAATATTATTGCCGAAAAGGATAAGGATACCACAGATCTTAAATACGAAACTGCCTTGAAGGAATATGAGCGCGCCAAAAAAGCTTATGAGCTTCTGAAAGAAGGATTCCGCAAAGAATCCATCGAAACAGCCCGGTCAAAGCTGGCCGAAGGCCGGGCCACCCTCAAACAGGCCAGAGACAATTTAAAAAAGATCGAGGCTACTGAAAGCGAGGTGGAGGCCGCACAGGCCCAGGTTCAGTCAGCCGAAGCAGTGCTTGAACTGGCGCAAATACAGCTAAAATATACCGAATTGCGGGCTCCGTTTGAAGGTATCCTCGTCAGCCGCAATATAGAACCCGGCGAGGTTGTGTCTCCCGGCCGTGAAGTGCTGTCCCTTTCAGATCTTTCCAGGGTTGACTTGAAAGTCTTTGTGGCCGAAACCGAGATCGGCAAGATCAAACCCGGGCAAAAAGTGGACGTAAAAATTGACACTTTTCCGCTTAAAACCTATATCGGTCACGTCTCCTTTATTTCCCCGGAAGGCGAGTTTACTCCCAAGATTATCCAGACCCACAAAGAACGCGTAAAGCTTGTATACCTCGTCAAAATTTCCATACCCAATCCGCGTATCGAACTCAAATCAGGAATGCCCGCCGATGCCTGGTTCAGATAGAAAAACCGCACCAGTGGCAGCCCTGGACATTGGTGATCAACCGTTCGTCCAGGTAGAAAAAGTTTCGAAAAAGTTTGGATCCTTAATGGCCGTTTCCGGAGTTTCCTTCGGGGTGCACGAAGGAAAAATTTGCGGTCTGGTCGGATCCGACGGTGCTGGTAAAACCACGCTGCTGAGGATGATTGCCACTATGATCCGCCCGACGGCGGGAAATATTTTTGTGGGTGGTCTGAACGTAATTACACAAAAAGCCAAGGTGAAAGAGGTTATCGGCTACATGCCCCAGCGGTTTGGCCTGTATCAGGATTTGACCGTTGCTGAAAACCTTGATTTCTTTATGGATATATACGGCCTTTCCGGGGCCGAGCGCACAAGAAGGCGGGACTATTACCTGGGATTTTCAAATCTTTTGCCGTTTTTAAACCGAAAAGCCGGCGATCTATCCGGTGGAATGAAACAAAAACTGGGATTGGCCTGTGTTCTGGTGCATCAGCCCAACCTGCTGATCCTAGATGAGCCCACCAACGGCGTGGATCCGGTGTCACGTCAGGAATTTTGGGATATTTTGGCTGAAATGAAACAAAAGGGGATGACTATTCTCGTTTCTACAGCCTATCTGGATGAAGGCGAAAAATGCGATCAACTGATCCTGATGCACAACGCCCAACTTCTTACCATTGCAACGCCTCATGAAATCCAGGCGAATTTACCCGATCTCGAAGAAGCCATGATCCGCCGGATCCAGGCGGTAGACAATGCCCTAGCTGAGGACAATTTTGGATCCTGAGGCCGTAAGCGTCATAGACCTGGAAAAACGATTCGGCCGATTTGTGGCGGTTGATCGTATTTCCTTTTCGGTGGGGAGAGGGGAGATCTTCGGGTTTTTGGGGCCTAACGGCGCCGGTAAATCCACCACCATCCGCATGCTCTGCGGGATTATTACGCCCAGTGCCGGAACCGGTCATGTCAACGGATATGATATTTTCAGCGAGGCCGAGAAAATCAAACACACCATCGGTTACATGTCCCAGAAATTTTCGCTATACCCGGACATGACCCCGTTTGAAAACATCCGGTTTTACCTGGGTATCTATGATGTCCCGTCGCACTTGTGGCAGGAGCGAGCAGAAAAGATCTTGAAGATCACTCGTCTGACGAATGTGCGCGAACGCCTGACCCGTGATCTGCCCCCGGGGTGGCGCCAACGCTTGGCCTTGGGCTGTGCATTGCTTCATCGTCCCAAAATATTGTTTCTGGATGAACCGACTTCCGGTGTGGATCCGATTACCCGCAGGCATTTTTGGGATTTTATTAAGCAGCTTACCATAGAAGGCGTAACTGTTTTTGTGACGACCCATTACATGGATGAGGCTCAGCACTGTAACCGGGTCGTCATTATCAACGAAGGGAAAATTGCCGCCACCGGCTCCCCAGATGAAATTATCCGCAATGTCTTGCCGAACCGGCCGCAAGCGGATTTAAACGATGCGTTTATTACCCTGATGGCCCGGAGAAAGCCATGAACCTGAAGAAAGTGCAGGCCATCGCCAAAAAGGAATATTTTCACCTTATTCGGGATTTCCGCAGTCTTTATCTGGCGTTTATTATCCCCCTGCTTTTGATTTTACTCTTCGGGTATGCCCTCAGTCTGGATGTGGAAAATATAAGAACCGCCGTGGTTGATTATGACAGAACCCAAGAAAGTCGTGATTTTATTAGCAAACTTAATGCCTCGGTCTATTTCGATGTCATTGGCTATCTTCCGGATAGCGACACCGCGGTTCGTTATCTCGATCGAAACCTGGCCATTCAGGCAATTGTGATTCCACCGGATTGGACCGAAAATCTCAAATCGGATCGTGAAAGTGCGCTGCAGGTGATTATTGACGGCAGCGATCCGAATTTTGCCGGCAGCACCCGGGCTTATATAACAGCTTATATATCGCAAGCGAACCAAAAAGAACTGGTCAAATTTCTCAACCGCCGGGGTCTGGAAAAGATAAAGACCCCTGTGGAGGGACGCATCCGGGTGTGGTTTAACGAGGATCTGGAAAGCCGCAACTTCATTGTACCCGGCATCATTGGCCTTATTATCATGATTGTCGGTGCTTTGTTGACTTCTCTGGTGATTGCCCGGGAATATGAAAACGGCACCATGGAAACCATCCGGTCACTGCCGGTAGGGGCAGCTGAATTTTTGCTTGGAAAAGCCATTCCTTATTTTTTTATCGCGCTCATTGACGTTCTGGTGGCTATTTTAATGGGGCAGCTATTGTTTGGCGTGGTTATGAAATCCAGCTTTTGGTTGATGATTATGGCATCTGCCATTTATCTGGGGGTAGCCCTGTGAATCGGACTGCTGATTTCCACATTGACCAAATCCCAACTGGTGTCCAACCAGATGGCGATAATGGTAACCTATCTGCCTTCTCTTTTGCTTTCCAACTTTGTCTTTCCTCAGGAGAACATGCCGGCAATACTCAAAATGATCAGCCATATCGTGCCGGCCACATATTACATCGATATCCTGAATGGGTTATATTTACGAAACCTGACATTGTCTTATCTATGGCCAAGTTTTCTGATTCTGGGCTTGATGTTTTTCACTCTGGCCGGCCTGAATCTTGCGGTCCTAAAAAAGGAGGGCTTGTGAGATGAGTTGGCTCAGAATCCGGGAGCTGGTCAGAAAAGAGTTTATTCAGCTTTTCAGGGACAAGAAGAACAGACCGCTTTTGGTCATTGCCCCCCTTGTTCAGCTGATTGTTTTTGGCTACGTGGTGACCACCGATGTTCGGAACATCCGGGTGGGGCTTATCGATCAAGATCGCACCCCTGAAAGTCGCCGGCTTATAGATACCATCAACGCAAATAAAACATTCCAAATTACCCATTATCTCGATCATCCCAGAGAACTTGATCGCCTGCTATTTCAGCGCAAGATAAATTTGGGCTTTAAAATTCCACCGGATTTCAGTTCACGAATCCGTAGAGGGGATACGGCTGAAATTCAAATTCTGGCTGACGGCAGCATGAGTAATATGGCTGCCATCCGAATCGCCTACAGTACCACACTATTGGAAAGGTTTAACATCCAACTCCTTCGAGAGCTGCATCCACAGCGAATCGACTACGGTGAAATCGATGGGCGCATACGTACCTGGTACAACCCCAACCTGGACAGTCAATACTTTTATGTGCCGGGAATCGTGGCCTTTTTAGTAATGCTGCTCTCGCTGCTGTTTACATCCATGGCCATTGTACGCGAAAAAGAAGCGGGCACCATGGAACAGTTAATCGTCACCCCGCTGAAACCCTTTGAACTGATTCTGGGCAAAACCATTCCCTTCATCATCATTGCCCAGGCACAGATGGTGATGGTAATTGCGTTTGCCATCCTGTGGTTTAAGATCCCGATGGTTGGCAATGCATTTCTGCTCTTAGGCGCTACCTGCATTTTTTTGTTGAGTACTCTCGGAATCGGGCTGTTTATTTCCACGGTATCCCAGACCCAACAGCAGGCCATGATGACCAACTTTTTTTTCATTCTTCCCTTTTTTATGCTCAGTGGCTTTGTGTTCCCCATTGCCAACATGCCGACCGTGGTGCAGTGGCTCACTTACTTGAATCCGCTGCGGTATTTTCTCCTTATTATCCGGGGCATCTTTTTAAAAGGGACAGGGCTTGAAATTCTGTGGCCTCAATTATTAGCCCTAATGATTCTGGGTGGAGTCGTCTTTACGGGTGCGGTGAATCGTTTCCGGAAACGTCTGGATTAGGAATTCAGAGTGATTCTCAAAATAATATTCCGATTAAGCGAGGTCCGGGCAAAGGGTAAATTTTTGCCGACAAGATGCACAATCACTGCCCCCTTGGCTTGCAAATGGTCACTTGCTTTCAATTGACCACCCTGCCAGTTACAACAATCCGATTAATACAAGGCCTCACAGTTGTTTGCCCATCCCGGCAGCATTAGCCCTTTGTAATTTAGAACCACCGGAGGGATCAGCTTGTCGGTAAAAATTTACCCTTTGCCCAAACCTCTTCAGTCGGCTTTGTTTTGGTACTTTATTTTGAGAATCACGATAACCGCGTCGCCTAAATTTGGGGCCAAGCGAATTCAGCCGTTCTGCCCTTTTCTACCCGACTAAACTTGACTTTAAGTCGCTTATTATTTATCTCCTGATTTAATGAATGCCTGGCTTGAAATCATTTTTTCTGCGACGGCAATTTTGATATTGCTGATTTATCATGTTCACCTGGTGTATAAGGTGCGCCGCGTTCCGCTGACAACAGCCGTCGGTATTACTAACCATGTCCGCCGCAAATGGGTGCAAAGCATCATGCAGCATGGACGAGACATTCTTGCCGTGCAGACTTTGCGCAATCAAGTGATGGCGGCTACCTTTCTGGCCTCCACGGCTATATTGATCAGCCTCGGTCTTTTGGGGGTTGCTTTCCGGCCGGGAGTATTTGAAGGAATCTCTCATGCGTTGAATATCACTGGTGCTAAAAATGAAACCCTATGGATGATCAAGCTGCTGGTGCTGGCGGTCCTGTTTTTCTCCGCATTTTTTAACTTCACCCTTTCAATCCGCTATTACAACCATGCGGCTATGATGATCAACATCCCTGAAGCACAAGATCCGACTGCTACCCCGGAAACGGTCAGCGAAGTGCTCAATCACGGGGCCCTGCATTATACCCTGGGCATGCGGGGTTATTATCTGGCCGTACCTGCGGCCTTGTGGCTGTTTGGCCCGCTCTGGATGCTTTTCGGCACTGTGGTCTTGGTTATAATCCTCTATCAACTGGACCGGGAAGCGTAAAAAATTTCTTGTAAGAACATTTCTAACTGTTAATCTGGTATCTCAATTTTCTCAAAAACACCAATATCAGTCTTTCGATGATCCTAAAAAGGGAGGATACAAAATGAAAAAAGTATTGGTTGCTTACATGAGCCGTACGGGCAAGACGGAGAAAATGGCAGAGTATATTGCTGAAGGGATCCGTTTCACAGGACATACTGTTGATTTAAAGAAAATTTCTGAAAACAAAGACGAAAAATCGTTGACGGGATATGACGGTTATGTTTTTGGTTGCCCGACGTATCACCGGGACATTACCGAGGGCATGAAGACCTTTCTGTTTATCGCCCAAAAAGCCAGCTTAACGGACAAGATGGGCGGAGCTTTCGGTTCTTATACCCATAGCGGAGAGTCGGCCCAGATGATATACGATACCATGCAATATGTTTTTAAAATGGAAATGGTTAATCTGGGGCCGTTAAACCTGAAAGAACAGATTATTGCAGGTCGCGACGGCATGCGAGCCTGTCAAGACTACGGCAAGGCTGTCGGTCAGATGTTGAGTTAATTCTCACCATGCTTTTCATTTTCAAGAACGAAATAATTACATGATAGTATAATAAATTGACGGCATTATTTACAAAAAGGAGGATAATTATGAAAATCCCGCAATATGTCAGTGTAGAAGAAGTAAAAAGAGTTTGCAAAGAATTGAAAATCAGCGATTGGACCAAAAAGAAAGAAGCTAAGGTATCTATCAAGGAGGCCGGGGTAATCTTTAAAAAGCTTCATACAAAAGGTATGAATATTGATCCAAATGAGTTTTGCCGTGGGCTGGAGGTCGAGCTTGAACACGGGATGCAATTTAAAGATGCCAATGTCACCAACAATCACCCCTTGCTAACCGGATTGATTGTGCTGGCACATTTCAAAGAATCTCTGGATTATTATAAATTGCTAGAGGTCGCCGAACTGGAAGGAGACTTAATCAAAGCCGTGGCTAAGGGCAATACCGTCAAAATAAAAGATTACTATAAAAGGCTGGCCAAGGCCAGAATCGCCCTCAACAAGGCCGAATTGAATAGATTAAAATGAAAGGAGGATGTCGAAATGGAACACAAACTACCGGATTTACCCTATTCCAAAAAGGCGCTCGAACCTCATATTTCCGCCGAAACGCTCGAATATCATCACGGCAAACATCATGCAGCATATGTCACAAACCTCAATAACCTGATAGGCGGCACCGAATTCGAAAAGGCATCACTGGAGGAGATCATCCTGAAATCTTCCGGAGGTGTTTTCAACAATGCTGCCCAAATATGGAATCATTCCTTTTATTGGAGCTGCCTCAAGCCCGGTGCTGGTGGAGAACCAACCGGGCCTCTGGCCGAAGCGATCACATCCGCTTTCGGTTCGTTTGAGGATTTTAAAAAAGAATTTTCGCAAAAAGCCGTCACCTTGTTTGGTTCCGGTTGGGCCTGGTTGGTAAAAAATAAAGACGGCTCCCTCGCCATTGAACAGACGAGCAATGCCGGCACGCCGTTGACGGCCGGCAAAAAAGCGTTGCTCACTTGTGATGTCTGGGAGCATGCCTATTATATCGATTACCGCAATGCCCGCCCGAAATACGTCGAATCCTTTTGGAACCTGGTCAACTGGGATTTTGCGGCCAAAAACTTCTCGGGATGAACAAAAGGCATCCCCTGGACTTGTTGCAATCCGGGGATGCCTAATAGTCTGAAGAAAGGGAACACAAGAGATGTTGACCCAAATAAAGGTGGCCTTTATGGTAGGCTTTGTTTTTCTATCTTGCGGATGGACCAGGGTCCTCGCGCAGGAGGAAAGATACAGGGATTGGTATATGGGACCGGGCATGATGGGTGGATGGGGCATGCATTGGTTCGGTGGAATTTTCTTTCTGATTTTCTGGATCTTGTTGATCGTGGGCTTGGTGTTTCTCATCAGGTGGCTGATCCAGATGAGCAAGGGTGGTGCAGAAGCGAGGCACGGCGGTTCAAGGGCCCTGGATATCTTGAAGGAGCGTTATGCAAGGAGTGAGATCGATAAGGAGGAATTTGAGCAAAAGAAGAAGGATTTGACAGGGTAAGGAGAACTCTTACGGAACAGGTAAAAGAATATGCATTTCAAACGGTTTTGGACTCAACCCTTGAAGAGACCCGCAGCAGACCGAGGCATTCCAAAGCGATGGCTTCGGAATTTTAAAAGAGATTGACATGAAGGCCGTTTTGAAGAAAAACTTGATCAGGACTTCCGCAAGTATATGATTCTGGGCGCCTGCAATCCCCCCTTTGCGCATCAATCACTTCAGACTGATCTGGATGTTGGCCTTTTGCTTTCCTGCAATGTCATCCTCTACGAAACCGACGATCGCAAAACCTTTGTGGCGGCTGTTAGCACGGCGATGCTATGGCTTGTTATCTTAATAACCGCCCTTACACTGATATTGGTTTTGTTTCTTGCATGCTTGCCGGGCTGATGAGTTCGGACAATTTACAGTGGCTATTAAAATTCTCATCCGCGCGAAAGAAAATCATGATCGTTAAACAGTTGGGATCAATTGGTTTCGGGTGTTTATTTCTCCTTGTTCGGTTATGACATGATCGATCAAATCCAAATCTACTTGATCATGGGAATACGCAGCATGCCGGTAGGTCAAATTGTCATACGAGCGCCAACTTTCCTCCCGATAAATATGCTGCTCGGATACCAACCGGTGTGCAAATTTCAGTGAATTTGCAAGCAGATAAATCGGAATCCGATTCAGGTGGCATAAACCAACGGCATTGGCAGTTCCCACCGTGGTAATGATTTTTTTGTCGGGAGTAATCGACACTGCGCCGATGAGAAGCTTGGTTGCAGTTTCCAGAAAATGACTCAAATTGTACTCAGGAATCACAAGGAGCTCGACGCCTACCTGGGACAGCTCTTTGATGAGTTGCTTCATCCGAATAAAATTCTGATCGAGAATCAAGACCTTGAACTTCTTATTCAATTCGGAATGTGCTTGTTTTAGCACATTTCGAATCGCCAAACTGGGTGACTGGACAATGATGAAATCATTTCCTTCAACCACCCGCACGCCATGGCCGATGACGCCTTGAATGCAATTTTCGTAACGGGCAAGTTTTTGATTAAGTATTTTCAGGGCGTGATCGCGGATTTGCTCAAAAGGATTTTCGAAATAAATTTGCAGCTCGGCTTCAAATTCTTCGACCAGGTGGGTGAGCGGTATGATTTTGGGTTCTGTATCCTTTATCACTGCGTTTAGCTCCAAAACCGAATTCTTAAAAGCGCTGTTGTCGGAGATTTTAAGTTTTTGTAACGCATGCCGGTAGGATTTCAATGAAACCATGGTGGTCCGGGAAACACCCATGACTTCTTCATGGTCCCGGATTAATTTATAGAGAATTTCTCTTTCATTCAGGTTCATTGTAGTATCAGCATATAGGCCATGAGAATTACAGATGAGATCACCAGGGAAATAATAGTCGCAATGGCACTGATGCGCATAAATTCGAAGAAGGTGATTACATAACCATATTTTTTGGCAATTCCACACGATACAATATTCGCCGAAGCCCCAATCATGGTCAGATTGCCGCCAAAACAGGCGCCTAAAGATAACGCCCACCACAGGAGATTGTGGGGAACTGGTTGTGAGCCCAGCATCAACCCGACGATTGGAATCATGGTTATGGTATAGGGGATATTATCAATGAAACCGGATACAATCCCGGACACCCACAGAACCATCAGCACCATTGCGTATGGGTTGTGTCCGATGCGAAGAAATATGTTTCGCGCAATCCACTCGATGGCTCCTTTTTCTTCCAATACGCCCACTAAAATAAAAAGACCGGAAAAAAACAGCAACGTGCTCCAATCGATTTCTCGAAGTATTTCTTCGACATCCACCGCCGTAACGACAAAAAGGATCATGGCAACGCTGACAGCCGTCACGCCTGGGGTCAATCCGGTTGCGGCCTGGGTGACAAACAGCAATAGCGCCAGCCCGAGACCGGATAGACTTTTAAGCAGAAAAATCCTGTCGATGCTGACATTCAGAAAATCAATTTTAATTTTTTCGAGCAACAGCTGAACGGAAAAGAGTTTAGGCAGGTTCGTGTCAATTGGCGGGATTCTTTCACGATTGGTCAGCCAACAGTAAAATACCACTCCGGCGAGGGAAACGATAACCGGTAAAACAAGATAAGCGGCAAACTGATTAAAGGTCAGCCCGACCTTGGACCCGATGATCACATTCGGCGGATCACCGACCAGGGTCGCCGTTCCACCAAGGTTTGAAACCATCGCCTGGGTGATAATATAGATTTTTGGATCCAATCCCATGCCTCTGGTGATTTCGATCACCATTGGCACCATGATCAAAACGGTTGTGACGTTATCGAGAAACGCCGATGTAATGGCCGTCACCAGCGAAAATAAAACCAGAATCTTGGGCGGACTTCCTCCCGTGAGGTTGGCTATTTTGACGCTTAAAATAGCAAAAAATCCGGACTTGCGCAGCACAGCGACGATAGCCATCATTCCCATGAGCAGCATGATGGTTTCAAGGTCGATGTAACCAACTGCAGTCCGCACTTCAGTCGCCCTGAGAACCACCAGCAGCATCACACCAAGAATTGCGGCAACGGCCTTGTTCAGCAGCTCAAATGAGATGAACACATAGACCGCAATAAAAACAATTGCTGGTAGTAACAGATTCTCCATCTGATTCATTTTAAATTTTCATTTTTTAAATGGTCGGTCTATCTATCATTTACTTAATAATTGAGAACCATTGACAAGTGCAAGCGGAAAAAGCGCTCTGGTATTTATGCTGAATTGGAAGTGGATGAGTTTTAGGCTTGGGCCAAGGGTAATTCAGCCAAAGTTAGAGGATACGGTTTCAAACGGCTGACAGAAGAAAAGATCACTTTCAATCACTGAAATTCATTGATAATTATCACCGAAATATGCAAGTGACGGAGATCATCCCTGCATCAATGGCGGTAAAATTGAATTTTTCAGCTTTTGATGCTATCCCAGATAGCCACCACAGAAAAATCACCAAAACAAAGACGATATGACGGAATTTGCAGATAGATCAAAATTAAACCATGAAAAAACTGATGTACAGGTCGTTCAGCAGGATATGAACAACAAACAACTGTTCAAATTAGCCTTGGCAGCGCTCGGCGTTGTGTTCGGTGATATTGGAACAAGCCCGCTTTATGCCATCCGGGAGTGTTTTCACGGAGAATATGGCATTGCCGTGAGCCCTGCCAACGTGCTGGGCGTCCTTTCATTGATGTTCTGGGCACTGTTAATGATCGTAACCTTCAAGTACCTGATATTTGTCCTCAAAGCGGACAATCAGGGGGAAGGCGGCGTCATGGCGCTCACTGCACTGATCAAATCAGCCACGGGGCATGTGAAAGATTCGCGTTTGGCGCTCGTATCCATTGGACTGTTTGCAGCCTGCTTACTTTACGGGGACGGCATGATCACCCCGGCGATTTCAGTACTCAGTGCGGTCGAAGGCATCAGGGTCATAACCCCTTTATTAAAGCCCTATGTGGTTCCCGTTACGATTATCATCTTAGGCGGACTGTTTATGATTCAGCGGCGCGGAACTGCTAAGGTCGGAGGGCTTTTTGGACCGGTTATCCTCGTGTGGCTCACTGTCCTTGCCGTGTTGGGTTTTATTCAGATTATGCGCTCTCCCCAGATTCTCGTTGCGCTTCTTCCCTGGTTTGGCATAAAATTTCTTTTGATTAATAAATTCCACGGTTTTGTCGTCTTAGGAGCTGTCTTTCTGGTGGTCACAGGCGCAGAAGCATTATATGCCGACATGGGGCATTTCGGCAAACGGCCTATCCGGTTGACCTGGATCGTTCTGGTACTTCCGGCCCTGGTTTTGAATTATTTCGGCCAGGGTGCACTGCTGTTGGCCAGGCCGGAAGAAGCGCATCATCCATTTTACGCAATGGTTCCCTCATGGGCGATGATCCCGATGGTTATTTTAGCTACACTGGCCACCATCATTGCCTCCCAGGCCGTCATCACCGGTTCTTTTTCGCTCACCCGGCAGGCAATACAGCTGGGCTACCTCCCGAGGCTCAGGGTCACACATACCTCGGCCGCCCATATCGGTCAAATCTATGTGGGGCCCGTGAATTGGCTGCTGATGATCTGCACCATCGGTCTGGTCCTCGGTTTCCAATCATCCAGCAAGCTGGCGGCTGCCTATGGTGTTGCGGTCACCTCGACCATGCTGGTCACAACCACTCTGTTTTATTTTGTTGCACGCAAAAGTTGGGGATGGGGCCGGCTAACGGCAGGAACGCTGGCAGTCATCTTTTTTCTGGTGGATATCCCCTTTTTCAGCGCCAATATCAGCAAGATTTTTCATGGCGCATGGTTTCCGCTTGCGATCGGTGCATTTTTCTTTACGTTGATGTTGACCTGGGAGCAGGGCCGCAGAATACTGGCAGATCAAATCCAAACGCTCACACCGTCATTTGATGCGTTCAAAAAAAACCTGGATGAAAATCCGCCGCATAGAGTCAATGGCCAGGCCGTATTCCTGACGGGAAAGCCGGATGTGGTTCCATCAACGCTGGTGCAAAATTTGAGACACAATAAAATTATTCATGCCGATGTCGCCATCCTGCACTTCAAAACTGAAAACGTCCCGCGGGTGCCTAATTTTGATAAAGTTGAAACTAAAAAATTGGGCGGGGGATTTTTTCAAATCACCGCCCATTACGGTTTCATAGAGGAACCAAAAATAGAGGTGATGTTGGAACTTGCACATGAACAGGGGTTGAACTTTAAACTGGAAGAAGCAAGCTATTATTTGGGGCGCGAAAAGCTGTCCATCGGATCGAATCCGGTAATGAGTCGCTGGCGTTCCAACCTTTTTATATTTTTATCGCGTAATTCAATGGATGCTGCATCGTTTTTCGGCATACCGCCGGACCGGATCATCGAAGTCGGTGTCCAGCTGCAACTGGGAAAACCGGCTGCAGGCAGGCGGTAGCAGAGGTGCGGAGTTAAACTGAAAATGGATCTGCAAAGTATCATTGAAAATTATGGATATGCCGCGATTTTAATCGGTACATTTTTAGAAGGAGAAACCATCCTGGTGCGGGCAGGCCTGGAGGCCCACCAGGTGTATCTGGTACTGACCGGGGTGATTTTAGCCGCTTTTCTGGGCAGTCTTTGCGGCGATCAGCTTTTTTTTATTTGGGACGCAAACACAGTCAGGGGGTTTTGTCCAGGCGGCCGGCCTGGAAGCAGAAAGCGGAAAAAGTTCACAGGATGATGAACCGATTTCAAACGCCGCTGATCGTATCCTTTCGTTTTCTTTACGGGCTGCGCACCGTTGCCCCCTTTGTCATCGGCATGAGCCCCGTATCTGCCAAAAAATTCATTTTGCTCAATGCCGCAGGTGCGCTGGTCTGGGCGGTAGCCGTCGGATCCGACGGCTACCTTTTCGGTCATGCCTTGGAAATTTTTATCGGCAAGTTCAAATCATACGAGATTTATATTATGGGCGGTGTAGCAATTGTTGGTTTATTGATATGGATTTTCCATTTTTACCGTCGCCGCAGACGGCCAGCTAAATTTATCTCGGAAAATCGATAATCTCCTTCAGCTGACCGTAAAACCTGTTTCAAAACCAAAGTGGTGAAGCGGGAATTTTTTTAAGCATCTGACGTTTTGTCATTCAATTGCTGAATTAAATCAATGAGGAGGTAACATCATGGCGAGATTTTTCAAGAAACGCGAAGAGATCAAAGGCCTGTCTCCGGGGTCTTTGGTTTTCATTGGAAACAAAAAGGTAGAAAATATTCGACTTCGTGTCATTGATTACGATGAGGCCCAATTAAAGGAGGACGAGCTAAAAGAGATTGCCGAAGGAGCGGAATTTAAACGAACAAATACTGTCACCTGGATAAATGTAGACGGACTCCATGATCTTTCATTGATGAAAGAAATTGGGAAGACATTCGATCTGCACCCGCTGTTACTGGAAGATATACTGAATACCGGCCAACGACCCAAACTTGAAGAATTTGATAATTGTCTTTTTCTTGTTTTAAAAATGCTTCGTTATGACAAGGAAAAACAAATGATTATTGCCGAACAATTGAGTTTGGTGCTGGGCGATACATTTTTGCTGACCTTTCAGGAACAACCGGGAGACGTATTTGAACCTGTCCGGGAACGAATAAGAAAACAAAAGGGAAGAATAAGGGGTGCAGGTATAGATTATCTGGCATATGCTTTACTGGATACCGTCGTTGACAATTATATTTTCATCATTGAAAGGTTGGGTGAGCAAATTGAAGATATTGAACAAGAAGTTCTGGAAAAAGCGGAGCCTGCGGTGATGGAAAAGATTAATACATTTAAACGTGAAATGAATTTTTTAAGAAAGTCCGTTAGGCCGGCGAGGGAAGCCATCATACAACTGTCAAAATTGGATTCCGAACTTATTAATGATCGGACAATTCCCTTTTTAAAGGACCTGCAAGATCTGATTACTCAAGCTGCGGAGGCCATCGACACCTACCGGGATATGCTTTCGGATCAATTGAACTTGTACAATTCAGTCATGAGCAATCGAATGAACGACATTATGAAGGTATTGACGATTTTTGCCGCCATATTTATTCCGCTCACATTTATTGCAGGCATATATGGCACAAATTTTGAGTATTTACCCGAACTCAAATTTAAATACAGCTACTTCTTTTTTTGGGGCGCAATGCTTGCCGTCGCAGCGGTAATGTTAATATTTTTCAGAAAAAAGAAGTGGTTATGACTGATTTGAAAAGAAGCGCTTTTGACTGGGGTGTTTTTTTCAAAATTTATCCTGTTCAATATCGGACTAACAGGAGAAATAATAAAAGGGGTGGATTACCAGCCCTTTGGGTCCATCGGTTACCTGTATAATGGCCGCTGAAAAATGGATACTGTAATTGTGAGGAATAGAGGAATCAGAAGCAGGGAGTAGGCGATATGAAAATATTAAAAATCGGAAGTCCATTAGTCATTTCGGCTTTACTGATTACGGCCGATGGATTGATGCTTCGCAGCCATCTTAAGTATGAAGGAATTGTGACCGATCTTTCATCATGGGGTTCATTTTTCAATGTTTCGGCGTCATCTTTGCCATTGTTGCCGGCTTTCTTCTGGTAACCGTTCTGAACCGATACAGCAATCTAAATCAGACCATCGAAGATGAACTAAATGCAGTCGAGTCTGTTCGAGACTTTTTAGTTTATTTAGACGACCGCCAGCAAATCGAAATTGATAAAATCAAACGGTCACTTGCAATTTATGTGAAGTCAGTGGCCGACACGGAATGGGCCGAAATGAGCGCTCCGGACATACCAATGAACTCCGACACATCTGAAGAGCTTTATGGGGTCATGCGCAGCGGAAAGAGAATAAAAGTGAGTGAAGAAAGAGACAGTATCGTAATTTCTGCGCTGGTAGAAACAATATCCGAGATTACAAAATTGCAAACCAGGAGAATTGCTCTTGCCAATGAAAGGCTTCCTCCGCGACTCCGGGCGTTGATGCTGTTTATGTCGACCACACTGGTAGGGGCATTTGTGTTTTTGGGTGTCCAGGGCATTTTTGCGCACGTGTACATGATCGTAACGGTTACGGTTTCGATTCACCTGCTTTATATGGTCATTGAGGATCTTGATCATCCGTTTTATGGTGTTTGGAACATAAGCCGTGGACCCCTGGACGAACTCGTAAAAAGATTTGAGCAAGATGGGCCCAATCCCAATACATAATTTGTAATTTTTGAACGTGTGAAGTTCGGCAAAAAAGCACTCATCATTTAAGTATCTTTGTCCTGTTGATGATGAAAAACAGAAGGTGAAACTTTGCGCTTGACCCTGTCTATCTTTTTGGGGCAAATCCACTTTTCCATACAACCCTTTTTGTTTGAAAATACCGTATTTTGGTAGAATTTTCTTCTTCTAATCGCCGTAATTGCCAAAATGAATGAACATGGAGGTCATATGAAGCTGTCCTGGAAGAGTTTTATTGGGTTCTCGATTTTGATGATGTTGATGATCGGGGAGGTCAACGCGCAACAACAGCCGCTCCCCCATAGGGCCCTGGTGGTGGGAACCAAAGAAGCCCCGCCCTTTTCCATGAAGGAACCGGATGGTAACTGGACCGGGATAAGCATCGATCTCTGGCGGCAGATTGCAGCAGAATTAAAACTGACGTATGAGTTTCGTGAGCTTGATCTGAATCAATTACTCGATGGAGTCAAGAATCGTTCGTTGGATGCGGCCGTAGCGGCATTGACCATAACCTCCGAACGTGAGAAAAATTTTGACTTTACGCATGCTTACTATACCACGGGCCTCGGAATTGCCGTCGCTTCGAAGGAACGGAATCCTTGGTTTACGGTTATCAGACGGTTTTTGTCTTTTGCATTTCTGAAAATCGTGCTCAGCCTTGCCCTGATGCTTCTGGTGGTGGGCTTTCTGGTCTGGTGGTTTGAGCGGAAAAAAAATCCTCAACAATTCAACGGCAATGTCGCCAAGGGGATTGGCTCGGGATTCTGGTGGTCGGCTGTCACCATGACCACCGTCGGTTATGGTGATAAAGCACCGGTTACGTTTGCAGGGCGACTCGTCGCACTAATCTGGATGTTTGTTGCAATTATAATCATTTCGAGCTTTACAGCGGCAATCACCTCTTCTTTAACTGTCTCACAGCTCGGGTCGGTGGTCAAAGGACCCGAAGATTTGCCCAGAGTGACCGTCGGGACCATCATCAATACCACCAGCGAATCGTATCTTGAGCAAATTCGAATATCGTATCTACCGTATAAGACACCCCAGGAAGGACTGATCGCTTTAAAAAAAGGCAGCATCGATGCCCTGGTATATGATGCACCGATTCTTCGATATTATATTCACCGGGATTACCCAGGGTCATTGCATGTGTTGCCCAAGCGGCTGCTGCAGCAGGATTATGGTATTGCGCTGACGTCGAACAGTCCCTTGCGCGAGAGAATCAATGTTGTTTTATTGCAAAAGATTCGGGAGAAAGCCTGGCAGGACAAGATTATCCAGTATTTAGGAGAATAATCATCACATTCCCGGAGCCCTGTATCGGAATTTGAATGCACAACGCTTTCTTTAATTATTCCTCTGTGGGTTGATTTAAAACGCCATTTCCAGTCTAATTTACATGAGGAGATTAGGTTGAATAAAAAAAGCAAATGGTATTTCAAGCTGACTATTGTCATGAGTCTGTTTTTCATCCAGACGAGTGCTATTGGGTATGATATCACAGACAAGTTTTCCATCGGTGGCATTTTGGCCGGAGCCTATCAATACAAATGGGTGAATGGTGATGATGACATAGGCCGCGGCGCCGTTCCCTTCCAACCGGAGATAAGCTTTAGGCCCACCGCAAATGATGAAATTTTTTCAAAATTTGGTTTTGCCGCTGACAACGGACTAAATGATGTGACGGACTTCAACCTGTCCCCCTGGGCCGCTTCACTGGAAGATGACGTCAAAGACATCAACGGTCGCAACCGGGACTACCTGCTGACCGCCTGGTACAAGCACACCTTTGTATTCGCAGAAAGCAATGCGCTGAGTCTAACGGGAGGCATCATCGATTCCACTGATTACGTCGACGAAAATGCATACGCCAATGATGAGTACACTCAGTTCATGAACGAGGCCCTGGTGAACGCGCCCAGCGGATTTTCCCCTTCCTATGATATCGGCGGAGCGCTGGAATGGGCATTCGGCAACTGGACAATCAAGGGTGTCGGCATGAATGTCGGCGAAAACGACGATGGCAACGACTACAATTTTTTTGCCGCTCAAATGGGTTACACGGTGAACACTTCTTTTGGAGAGGGTAATTACCGATTGATTGGCCAGGCCACTACCAAAGAATTTTTGAACGAGAATGGTAGCAAAGAAAGTCTGAAGGCTGTTTTCATATCTTTTGATCAACAGCTGGGTAAAATCTTTGGAGCATGGATCCGTTTAGGATGGCAGGATGACGACGCTTTAATTGATTATGATACGCTTTTGTCCGGCGGCCTCAATATCACCGGCAAATGGTACGGACGTGAAAACGACAACATCGGTATCGGATATGCCTATTTGGACGGGAAAAATGATTTCAACCACACGCAGGTCGCCGAGGTCTACTGGCGTTTTGTACTCAATGATTATTTCGCCATCACAGCGGATGCCCAGTACATGCAAAACGAATACGACACCGACGAGGCTGATATCGATGGCTTTATCCTCGGTATTCGTGGGGCGGTTGAGTTCTAGCTGCTGACAGTGGGCATTTGATAATCCCCTCTCAAAGATGTGCAAATATCTAATTCGTATGGATATATTTGCTTGATCGTCGCTGCAACAATGGTGTCACATGCGGGCCGAAATCAGGTAAGCAGCATCTTATTCGAATCCATATAATCATTTGTTCGGATAGAATGGGAAGACATGTTTGAAAAGAAAGGCGAAAACCTCATCTCAACTCGCCTTTTTGCTCGACGCATGACGTCCTTTGCCGGTCTTGCCTTCTTGCCCATTGGCGTTGCCCTGTGTATTGGAGTTGTTGAATACCACTACATCGCCGGGTTTTCGCTGGCTGATTCAATCCTGAACGCATCCATGATCCTGGCGGGCATGGGGCCTCTCGGAGAATTGCCGTCAACGGAGGCGAAATTGTTTGCCTCGGCCTACGCAATTTTTAGTGGCCTTGTATTTATCTCCGTCATGGGCATTCTTCTCACTCCGGTCATGAACAGAATACTACACCGGTTCCATTATGATGAAGACAGCACCAAAACCGAACAATAGCGCGGAAAATCCTGAAGCCAGTGACCGGGTGCGACGGTTGTTGGCGCGGGCCTCCTCACGGGTAGCGCTTCCTTACCTGGCGGTGGGGCTGCTGCTGATCGTCGCCGTTGTTGTTGGGGGCCGCGAAATCGAACATCACATCAATGCAATCGAGTCATGGCTCACCAAGCTTGGCCCGTGGGGCGTGCTCGCGTTCATCGGACTGTTCGTTCTGGCGACGTCGTTCCTGTTGCCTGACACCGTGCTGTGCATCATCGCGGGCGCTCTCTTCGGACTGTTCTGGGGCGCTGCAGCGGTATTGGCGGGCAGCTTGCTGGCCGGGGCGATGCAGTTCGCGCTCTCGCACAAGCTCTTGCGGGCACGGATCCAGCGGACGCTGCCGGCGCGACCGTCGCTGGCAGCTATTCAACGGGCTGTCAGCCGTGACGAATTTCGCTTGCAGGTACTTCTGCGCCTGACACCGTTGAATCCTGCAACCATCAGTTACCTGCTCGGCGCTGCCGGCGTCCGGTTCGCAGGGTTTTTGATTGCGTGCCTGGCGCTCACGCCCAACTTGGTAATCGAGGTTTACTTCTGGCACGCCGGCAAGCACGCAGCCCGGTTGGCCGGGAGCGGGGCACAAACCGCCCACCTGCACGATCTGGCGATTATTGGCGGACTCGCGGTGTGTGTCGCCGTGATGGTTCTCGTATCGAGAATGGCAAATTCAAAGTGCCGGGGCTCAGGAATGTTGCTCTTACAGCGACTTACATGCTGCACAACGGTGTCTTTAAGACACTGAAAGAAGTTGTCCAATTTTACAACACCAGGGATAAAGGCAACTGGCCACCTCCTGAAGTTCCTGAAACAGTAAATAAAAAAGAGCTTGGAAATCTCGGTTTAACGGGTAATGAGGTGGACGCTATCGTGGCGTTTCTGAATACACTTTCGGATCAATCTATAGATACAGATAAACCTTGAGTGAAATTCGTCGCATAAATGCATTAAGTCGGATTGCAGTTCCGCTGCGCTGCTTTGCAACCGCTTATGCAAATCGTTCGGTGTACACAAAATGTATTTCATCCTGACTTATTTTTTTTCTTTGTTTAGATTGTAATGAAAGGAATAAATTTCAATTTTTTCTTTAATCTCTTAAATCGTTGATTGCAATAATGGAGGGGCACCAAATGATTGATAAAAATTTAGACAGGGAGAAGGCGGTGTTACATGTCCGCCCAACAGGTTCGTTGCGCAAAAAAGATTTCGACGAACTCTGAGAAAAAGTGGTCAGATCTTTGTATTTGCCAAACTAAAAATATGTTCCTGAATGCAATGCGCCGGAATAATTGGTTTGTTAATCCCTTATAGAAGGCATGCTGCATCCGCATGGCAATGATCTTTCTTTATTTTTTCCCGTTGTTGCTACTATAAGTGCCCAATTACTATTTATGAGGCCACAGAAAATCGGTCAGGAGAATTCAGGGCCCTGCGTGTAGCATAACTTCAGTGCTTGAAAACACGATTTGTCTAGCCGGACGGCAACGGGATAAATTGGAGAAGATGCCAGATTAAGGCAGCCACCAAGGCAGTCCCGGGAATGGTTAGCAACCACGCCCAGACGATTCGGTAAGCGACACCCCACCGGATGGCCGACAGTTTGGTCGTGGCCCCGACGCCGATGATGGCACCCGTAATCGTGTGGGTGGTGGAGACTGGAATCCCGCCGACCGTTGAAAGTAGAATCGAGCAAGCTGCGGCGGTTTCCGCACAAAAACCGTGAACTGAGCGCAACTTGGTCATCTTCATACCGACGGTTTCGATAACCCGCCAGCCACCGGCCAAGGTGCCCAAAGCGATGGCTACGTGACAGCTGATGACAATCCAAAAGGGCACATGGAACCCGCCCTTCATATAGCCGGTGCTGAAAAGCAGTATAGCAATGATCCCCATGGTTTTTTGGGCATCGTTGGTGCCATGGCCGAGGCTGAACGCGGCTGCCGAAGCCAGTTGCAAGCGCCGAAACCATCGATCCACTACTTGAGGAGAACAGCGGTGGCACATCCAGTATACGGCAACCATGGAAAAGTATCCCAGAAAAGTACCGATAAGCGGTGCCAGTCCGATAAAAATCGCAATCTTGATCAGTCCTTGCCAGACTAAGGCACCCAAACCGGCTTTGGCCGCACCGGTGCCCACAAGCCCCCCGACCAAAGCATGGGAAACACTGATGGGCAGCCCAAGTTGGGTGCATACAGCCGTCCATAATATGGCAGCTAAAAGAGTTGCAAGAATCACAACCGCATCAACGATAGCGGGATCGACAACTCCTTTGCCGATGGTGGTGGCCACGTGTACGCCGAAAAAAAAGGCCGCGATCAAGTTGAAAAAAGCGGCCCACAGGACGGCAAGCCGGGGAGACAACACGCGGGTTGAGACGATCGTGGCAATCGAGTTGGCTGCATCGTTCATTCCGTTGAGAAAATCAAACAGCAGGGCAACAATAATGATAAAAATGACATATGCCAGCATAAGGGGTTAAAATCCTGATTAGTGTTGTGTCCCAGAAAAAAGTTTAGAAAGTCTTGCAGTGGTTTGAAAGCCTTTAGTTCACGCCGGCGAGCATTTTGAGGACGCCAGCTTTACAGGGCTAAATCAAAAGAACTCGACCTCGGCCCGCCTTGCGGGCCTCGGGACTCAGACAGCTTATGATTCTCTATGCCCTGTTGCAGCCGGCGTCATTATCCCAAAATGCTCAATGGCGCTCACAAAAACCTTTCAAACCTTGTGCTGTATTTTGTAATTTTTTTCTGGGACACAACACTATATATTTTCCAGTACAATGCCTCTGACAATATCGGATACATCCTCACAGCGGTCGACGGCCATCTCCATGTTATCGAGGATGTCCTTCCATTTAATCAGCTCTTTGGTGTCATTTTCTTCTTGAAACAACTTTGCAATGGCCTTGTGATACACCTGATCCGCCTCGTTTTCTAAACGATTGACCTCAACAGCATGCTCCAGGATGCGGCTGGACTGCTTCTTGAGGTGCCTTATAAGGCCGACCATCTCAGCAACCTGATTGGCGGACTGAACAAACAAGCCGGTCAGCTCTTTGGCTTCTTCCATGACCCGCTTGGGATTGCACAGATCAAGCCGGGCGGAAATGGCTTCGGTCCGGTCGACGATGTCGTCCAGTCCGGCAGTCAATTTGAGAATGTCCTGCCGATCCAAGGGAGTAACAAATGTCTTGTGTAATTTTTCAACCACGCGATGCACTTGCTCATCGGCTTCATTTTCGATGATCTTTATGCGTCGAGCCGGCGCATCGAAAGGACTTCCTTCATCAAGCATCGTTTTTAATTTTTCGGCGGCTTCAACAATAAGAACACAAATTTTTTCAAAACTGTCGAAGTAGACTTCGTCCCGCGGTATGATGGAACGAACCATGCAGCACCTCCTGATCGTCCGGGGCTTCGGTATAAGTTTCTTTTTTTGTCACTTTGCCGTTTTTTGAAGACTATATTCAAATCCCGGCTGTCACGATATTTTAAGAGTAAGTAAAACGGTATTGCCCTCACGGTTAACCAGCAGCATAAGGGTATCACCTTTTTTATATTGCCGCAGCTTGTTGGCAAATGCAGCTACTGTCTTAACCGCATCGTTGTCCACCTCAAGAATAATGTCACCGGGCCTTAATCCGGCCAGGGCAGCCGCTGAGCCATCTTCGATATCAACGACGACAAGTCCGCTTGTTTCAGCGAGATTATACTTCCTCGCCAATGCGGGTGTCACCTCTTCCAGAGCCATCCCCAGACGGGGCGTTTCTTGTTCTCTTACAGCCAGGGTTTCTTTTTCTTCTTTAAGCTCTTGAACCTTGATCTGAAAATTTTTTCTGGCGCCACGGCGCAGAGCTTCGACCGTGACAATTTTTCCAACGGGTGTGGCGGCCACGATGTACGGCAAATCGCTGGATTTCCTGATGTCCTTTCCGTCAAAGGATAGAATAACATCCCCGCGCTTGATTCCGGCCAAATCAGCGGGCCCACCGGAAGCAACATCCGATACCAGCGCGCCGTTTGTGTCTTTCAGATTTAACTTTTCCTTAAGCTCGGGAGTAATCGCTTGAATAATGACACCCAACCAGCCTCTGGTCACCTTACCCTGCCTGAGCTGCGGCAACAGGTCCTTGGCCATGTTGATCGGAATGGCAAACCCGATACCGACGCTTCCACCGCTTTCTGAAAAGATGGCGGTATTGATCCCGATCACCTCACCGGCAGTATTCATCAGCGGCCCGCCGCTGTTACCCGGATTGATGGGCGTATCGGTTTGGATAAAGTTCTCGTAGGGGCCTGCTCCGATTTGGCGATACTTGGCGCTGATAATGCCGGCCGTTACGGTGTTGCCCAACCCAAAAGGATTTCCGATAGCCACCACCCAGTCTCCCACTTCCACGAGATTCGAATCACCGAGGGGCAATGGGTTTAAGGGTGCATCCGTTTTGATGCGAATGAGGGCCAAATCGGTCATGGGATCACGCCCCACAATAGTAGCGGTAAATTCTTTTTGGTCTTCCAGTCTCACACTGATCTGGTCCGTTTGGGCAACCACGTGGTTGTTGGTTAATATGTATCCCGCTTGGTCGATGATGAATCCGGTTCCAAGACTTTGCTGTTTGAACTCTTTGGGCATTTGTCCGCCAAAAAAGCGTTCAAAAAAGTCTCTAAACGGATCATCCGATCCAAAGGGCATGGGTGCCTGCCGTGGGCCCCGGATCGTTCTGATAGTGCTGATGTTTACAACCGAAGGGCTTGCGTTTTTGACCAGTTTGGAAAATGAACCCGGAATACCTAATGGTTCTGGATTGGCTATAGCATCGAAAACAGAGAGCAGAAATAGAAGCGTTAATGCAAGGGCTCCCCCAACGATAGATCTTAAATGCATTATGGCAAAACAAAAGGTTTTGCTTTTCACATTAATTTTCTGGATCATTATGTTCTCCTCCTCTGTAATACGGTTGACGAAATATCCTATTTCGTTAGTGTCCAAAACGCTTTTGAAGTTGGGACACTGGCATTGCTCAACCTTGAACCTTGAACCATGAGCCACCTAACCCAGGACTCATTTTCTTTCCGAATACGTGTCGTTGGTTCGATCCTGTAGAAATATGTGGTCCAAGTTTCCCCGGTCCGCAGATTCATACCATTGATAACCCGCTTCCATGCAATCCTTACATGCCTTGCGGGGAATATGAACAGCCAGAATATGATACCCCCGGCTAGAGGTAGAATCGATTCGCAAAGCCCCGGCACAGTCCGGGCAGAAGCGAAGGCTTTCCAACTGGGATTCGGAAATTTGATCGGTATCATAAAAGATCCGGCGCGATCGCTCATCATATCCTTTGCCTCCCTGGCTGCGAGATTTTTCTGTTTCCCGCTGTTCCCAAAAGCTCAGAATGATCTCCCCTATTTTTTCGATAATTTGAGTCAACTCCGGGATTTGCCGTATTTTTTCCGGCTCATAGTCAGGTTCTTTGACTTTGGTATAATCTATTCCCGCCATGGCCAGAATGATACCCAGGTTTACATACGGCAATGCGCCTTCAATGGAGTACCCGCCCTCAAGCACGGCGATGTCGGCCTTTAGAAGGTCCGTCAAGGTCGCATAGCCCTGGGCTGAAAAGTTCATATTGGTAATGGGATCTGAATAATGATTGTCCTGGCCGGCAGAATTGATGATAATATCCGGCTTAAAATCATCCAGAATTGGTAATACGATGTTCTCAATGGCATATAGAAAACCTTCTTCGGATGTGTGGGGCGGTAGCGGGATATTCAGGGTGGTGCCGAAGGCATTGGGCCCCCCCAGCTCATTGGGAAATCCGGAGCCGGGATAAAGGGTGCGCCCATCCTGATGAATCGAGATGAACAGTGTATCGGGGTCGTGCCAGTAAATATCCTGGGTGCCATCGCCATGATGGCAGTCGGTGTCGACGATGGCAACTTTATCAATGTTATAGGTCTGGCGGAGATATTCAACCATTATGGCTTCGATGTTGATATTACAAAAACCCCTGGCCCCGTGAACAATTCGCATGGCGTGGTGTCCCGGCGGCCGCACAAGCGCAAAGCCTTTGTCGACCTTTTTGTCAAGTACAGCCATACCGATGGTTTTGGCCCCGCCGGCGCTGATCAAATGAGACTCGGTGATTACGCTCGCAACATCGGGTACACAGAAATGCACCCGCTGAATATCCTTGGTGGTAACCAAATCGGGTTTAAATTCCGTAAGGCCGTCTATATCAAAAAGTCCTTCCTCAAATACCTGATCCTGGGTATATAACAGACGCTCTTCTCTTTCAGGATGGGTTGGGCTGATAGCCCAGTCAAATGCCGGGAAGAAGACCAAACCGGTTTTGTGCGCGGCTTTTAGCATATAATGCTCCGAAAGTTTTGCTGGTCTGCATCATGCATTTTCAGATTGTGAATAAATGTTAAATAAATAATCTCTGGGTATAAATCCGAAATTCGAATTTCGAAGCACGAAACAAATTCAAATTTCAAATGACAAAAACTCAAATTGTGGAATAGTCTCAAATAATGTATTTATGTTTCGGTCATTGGGAAATTCGAATTTCGGATTTGTTTCGGCCCGCCCTGTTCGCGACTGCTATTTAACTTGAAGTGGTTGCAGTGAAGCTCGAAAGGCTTCAGGCAAAAAAATTGTTGCTTGTAACCCAGGTCTGGGCCAGGGATTTCGAATTTCGTGCTTCGAATTTTGCAATATCTCAGCATAGTGTATCGCCACTAAAATACTTCGTCAGCGGGATAATTTTTCCACAACTTCATGATATTCGTGAATCAGTCCGGGTTTGACCTGCACTTTCACCCGGATATTTTTGCCGACGGTATTAAACCCCCTTACCATGTTAAACTGAAGGTTTTCTAATACCTCAAGTTCGAGATCCTCACTGACACCACCCATTTGCAAGGCCTTTGCTTTCAACAGTGCATTGGCGGTATCGACGGCGTCTTTGTTCGAATAATTTTTGGATATTTTCTGGCTGTAGTTTTCCTCCGGTGCGTTTGCTGTTCCAAGCTGGGTATCGGCAAACAGCGTAACCTCACAGGTTGTCCGGGCCAGCGCAGCACCGATGGCGTTTGCTACTTCCCAGCGGGGAACCAGCTGGACTTCGAACCCTGAAATCTCATGGAGATGCCGGGCAAAGTGCGGGGCCGGGCCGCCGATGACGAGCAGATGTTTGGGATTGACCCTGTATCCTTCCCGCAGTTCGTGAACCGTATAAACAGGCTTGCTGTTTACGTGGTCGATCATGTCCCGGGCTTCTCTAAGAATCACTTTGCAGCAGTGGTCGAAGATACTGAAGGCGGTATCTTCTGTTGAAGTTCCGAGCAATTTTGCTATTGAATCAATCCCACTGCTAGCCTTTTCCAAGTCTCCGTTTTCGGCTTTACCCAAAACAAACAACGCATCGGTTGGCGTCGGAACAGGACCCCCGTAAGCCATGGCCGGACCATTTCGCTCGGGTCCAATTTTTAGTTGGCCGTTACTGACGTTGACGATGCTGTCACCCCCCAGCCCGATGGAACGGGTTTCCAAGGAGCGGATTAGCGTTCTGTGGCCCCCCAACTGTACTCCCACCGGGTTCAAAACGGGAGCACGGTCAATCAAGATGGCCATATCGGTGGTAGTACCGCCGATATCCAGAACCAGGGCCTCGCCTTTTTCAGGGGCAAATGCGATCGATCCCATGACACTGGCGGCAGGGCCTGATAGAATTGTTTGGCCCGGAATCTCCATGGAAGCGTCTAAGCTCATGGTACCCCCATCCGCTTTCAATATGAAAATAGGTACCCGGAGTCCTTCCGCTGCAAGAGAATTTTTAACGGCATTGAAAAACGTTTTATGAATGGCATAAACCGCCGCATTTAAATAGGTGGTTGCAATCCGTCGAGAAAAATTCAGGTTGCCCGAAATCTCATGACCCATAAATACTTTATCGAATGAATCATCCAGGATTTCTTTGACCAAAAATTCATGACGAGGATTACGAACTGAAAATTTGCCGACAACACCAAGATGTCTTATATTTTCGCTTTCAAAAATCCGGGAGATTTTTTTAATCTCATCCGGATCAATCGATCGAACTTCTCGACCCCGGTGGTCAATGGCGCCTGAAATCACATAATAATGCTGATTGGTGCGAAAAAATTCAGGATCGATTCCTGGTCCGCTTAAAATTAGCATACCGACTTCCGGAATTTTACGCTGGGCAATGGCATTGGTGGTAAGTGTTGTGCTGAGGACGAGGCGTTGGATATGTTGGGGGTCAAGCCCGGCAGTAATTTTTCTTAAAGCGCACAAAACCGTGTTAAACAAATCGGTGGGATCGGTAGGAATCTTAACAGAATTAACGAGGCCTGTGGCGCCTAAAAGAACGACATCCGTGTGGGTTCCGCCTACATCCAATCCAATGATCATGGACATTTCCGTTTAATAGTCGGATTGAAATTGTGTATTCGTCAGAATACCGTGCAGCGATTAGCCCTAGCTCACTACTTGCGCCGGGGAGCTAAATTAAACTTTACACCCACATTAATTAAAACAACTCACCTTGTCAAGATAACGGAAGTCTCGGGGAACAAAAATCGGAAAGACGTTTTCCCGTTCAAATTCTCAAGCAAAAAAACAGATGGTCAAACAATCCCCAATATAATTCGCGAATCGTTGGGGCTGTCAAAAGGTATCCGCCGGATATCCTTCACGCCGGCATGGGTCAGCATATCGGTAATCTGTTTTTCAGAATAAGCTTGCCCGGACGGTGTGCCCAAAAGCATGTTGAGCGAAAATAACGCCGGAAATAACGGCCCATCCATCGAATTGTCTAAGATGAAATCGTGAATGATAATCAGCCCACCGGGTTCCAGAACCGCGGCCGTTTTCTTGATAATCTCGCGGCAGTCGTCCGGTCCCTCGCCGTGCAGGATATGCGACATCCAGGCGGCATCATAACGTCCGGTAATGGGATCCTCCAGGTAATTTCCGTCCCTAAATTCAATTCGCTCCGATAGATCGAACTTTTTAATGGTCTTTTCAGCAAACGGTCGGGTGGTGGGCAAGTCAAAAACGGTAGCCGTGAGCTGGGGGTTGTTCATACAAAAGTGAATCGCATAAGTGCCGGGACCACCGCCCAAATCAAGCAAATGCTTCCGGCCACTGAGATCTGTCAGGGGAACGATGCGGGGAGCAATGGTCATTGCCATGTTGAACATTCCCATTAAAAAACTTTCCCGCAACTCTTCGTCACTAAAAGAGGCCCTTTTTCGTACCGGTTCACCCGTTTTTACGGCCTGATCCAGATGGGTCCATGATTCGATTAAATGGTAATGATGCATCATTATATGGCCGATATAACGATCACTGTCTCGTGAGAGAAAATTTTTACCGACCGCGGTGTTGGAAAATTTATCGCCGCGCTTTAGCAATAGATCCATTGCCGTCAGCGCATTGAGAAGTCTCTCCAAACCTTTGTTCTCGACTTTTAGCTTTGCAGCGATTTCTTTGCTGGAAAGTTGCTGATCGTTGATAGCGGTGAAGACATCCAGCTTGACGGCCGCATGCAGGGTGCAGGTTTTCCAGTAATATCCCGATAATTCCAGCAATTTGCCCGGATTCCATTCTTGCGGATTCATTTTCTTGATACTCTTCTTTGGCCCAGTTGATAATTATTATTTACGGCTTTTTGCTGAGCAAACTGTGATAAGCCTCGGTTAATTTGACGAATGTATCGTGATCACCACCTTTGTCCGGATGCAGTTTCTGGGCGCGACGTCGGTATAACCGGGCTAAATCCGACCGTCTCATTTTACCAAGCGCTTCTTTCGACGCCTTAAATATAGTGCTGGCCTCATCTAAAGTTACCGATCGCATTTGCGGTGGTGGTCGGTAGTCACGCCTGCTGTTGATGAAATTACGAATGTACGCTTCTATAAAGCTGCGCGGTTGATAATCGAAGTCAAAAAACATCACGGCATAACGAACAAGGTACTCTTGCAAATTGTCAGCTTTTTCCATACCGTTCCAAAAAACACAGTCATCGTTCAAACGGCAAATCTCTTTGAGAAAGTAATCATCGACTTTGGCTTGGTTCAAAACATGAGGGCTGGACTTGGCAAAGGATTCGGTAAAAAAATTTTGCAAGTCGAATATCGAATAGACGTAAGATTTTAATTCTGTAATTGGCAGAATTCTCTCCATTTCAATGAACTTCTGCTCTATCTCGTCTCTGGATTTGTTGTTAAGGACACGAAACATTTTGGCCGGCAGCAACCCGAGCCGAGATTGATCCACCCGGCCGCATTTCAAATAATAAATTCGGCGTTTGTCGAATACGTGATACGATCCCTCGATATCTTTATGAGGCCGACGCTTTGCGCTGCGAGACATTAATTCTCTGCGTCGAAAGTGTTCCAACTTTCTTCTGATCTCCGGCTTAAGAAAATGCCAAAATATGTCATCCAGTTCATCCGATGTCGACCCTGAACCGGCGGCAGTTATTGCTTGTTCAACCGAATCATCGATATAATATGAATTTCCCCCGGGATACCGAATATATCGAGCAGGATTTACACCTAAATCGTAAAGGTCTCGACTTCGCAAACACCCTTTTTCCTGGTATGATTCCCGGATAAAATAATGTGTCTTGCCCCATATTATTTTACGCGCCAGATACAAGCCAATTTCCCTCGAAAGCTGATCAATAAAAGATGCCGGACTTTTTTCCTGTTCCCTGTTAAAAATAAAACTAAGTTTATACCCTAAACATTTTAGTCTGCAAAAGCAAAACATTTATGACCCGAGAACAATCGAAGTGACGTAATGGATTCACGCTCTTTGGGGAGTTTATCAAAGATAAGAATCAATGGATGGGGTTCGTCACCGGAGGATTCACCCCCGGTGACTGTTTATTATATTCGTCTTTTATTTACTTGGTGACTGTAAAAATGAGGGTTGCCCGAATTTTTCCGGAAGCGTCAAGCACGTCCACGCGCCAGTCACCGATTTCATGTTCCTGGAGAACTTTTGAGCTGTAAGTGCGCCAGCTGGCGCCACCGATCGGTAATTTAACGCGGGCTCGTTCCGAATCACCAAAATACCAAACGTGGGTCACTTCGGTTGGGGCATCGGCGCCGACGATTTTGGTAAAACAATAAAGCCTACCAACCGATACCGGAAAACTGCTGGCTTCATCGACAGGTGCTCGATCTATGACATCCCGGCAAATAGCAGCTGTTTCCACTGATAGGTCGGCTGCCTGGGCCACTGCTATGAAAATAAAAAGCAGGGGAACAAGAATTAATGCCCCAACAATACTGTGCGAAAGATCCAAACATCTTTTCATAGGAAAACCTCCTTTTCGATGAATTTGAAGATACCAAGATTGATAATTCGACTACTGGGTTTGCAAGTCCGGCGAACGATCGGCCATCACTTTGTATTTCTTTAATATTTTTAGGCTCTGGTGTTTTAAATGCTTTTTAGAGAGGACCATCTCCGCATTGTGGCGTTCAAACAGGATTCGGTGGTATTCGCCCCCATGGTCTTCAAAGGCTTCGACCAAGTCATGCATTTTATTAATCTTGACGCCGTTTATTTCACTTACGATCCAATTTTTAAAATCAGTATAACCGACGTTGACTTCATCGGGAAGTATATCCATCAATATGACAATATCGCGCCTCTCATGGTTTTCAGTCGTTACGATTTCGTAATAATATTTTCTCAGGCGGATGGGTACGTTCCGCCATTTTGACCATAAATTCATATAATTTTCGGTTAACCGCGTAAAAACCAGCCCGCCAATAATATAATACGACGGCAGCGTCTCATATTGCTCGCGCGGAACCAGGTATCCATACGATCTCCTGGGCACAGCCAAACCGATATCTAAGGAAAATACGCGCCCTTTTCGAAACAACTCTAATTTAAGGCGATCGTTAATCTGCTTTCGATCAACGGCGTAACCGAAAGAAATACGTTCGGTTTCCCTTAGTAGAATGGTTCCGTCATTTGCGACATTGTGCCCATCGATAGAAAGAATAACATCACCGGGTAGCAATTTCGTATCGCCCAGAAAGGCCGGGGATACTTCTTTGACCAAAACGCCGGATTGATCTTTTGTCATGTCAAGAAATGCACGCATTTGCGGGTTTTCAAGATTCTGCCACACAAAAAACAGGGCCGGTACGCCGTCATGCCGACCATCTTCAAGGTCTTTGAAAAAGTGTTGAATCACAGGGGCGGGTACCATGTACCCGATGTTTTGCCCGGAAGTACTTTGAAAGATCACGCCGGCAATTTTCCCTTTTGAAATCACCGGACCTCCGCTTGATCCGGGGTTAATTGCCGCGTCGATTTGGCAAACGAGGTTGTCAAAACGGGAATGACTGTAAAGATTTCGCTCAATCCGTGACACGATGCCTTCAGTAATCGTAATGCGGGTTCCGCCTTTGGGAAATCCGTAAGCAAATACTTTATCCCCGACGCGTGCCAGTTCACCAACCTCCAATTCGCCGGCACCCTTAAAGAAGGCGGTGTCGTCGACGTTTAAGATCGCCAGATCCAGTTCGTGAGAAATGGCTTCGACGGAGGCCACAAACGTGTCGGCCTGACCGGCACGGCGAACCCGAATAAATGTTTGATCGCTGACCACATGGGCATTGGTTAAAATTCGGTTGCCGGCAATGATGCTGCCGGATCCGATACGACTGCGTTGCCCGATCATTTGCCACGGCCGAAAATAATTGGGCTTGTCGTAAGTGGTATAAATCTTGACGATAGACTCGGTTATTTTACTTTGTGCGGCTGTTGGCAGGTATAGCAAGAAGATTATCGCCATTGCCATCATAAGTATGGACCGCATCAAATAACCTCCTAATACAACATTAAAAAATTAAAAGTGGCTAAGTATAACATGAATTATACTGAGAATCCATGGTCCATTTTTTTCACTCGATATCTCACGCCGCTCATGATAAAATATATTTTATTCAAAAATTTCGGTTACAGTTGCGATACGCTTTGAATTGAATGTGGATCGCAAAAGATTATGTAAATGGGTATAAATATCGTCTTATCTTATAAAATCCATGGCTGACTCTCTTTCAAAAAATCTCTGGATTGCCGGCATTATTTTTGGCCTATCATTTGGGATTCTCTTTTTTGTACGCCTTGACCTCCTGGGAAAGATCTTTTCCGATTCCAAAATCCCACCACCCGCTGTTCTGGGTACATTGCCCGCAAGAGACACCTGGATGAATATCTTTCAAAAGGATAACAAGATCGGCTTTTCTCATAAAACATTTTCAAAAGAAAATGGTGGATATCGCATCCAGGAAACCGTATACATGCGCATAAACACCATGGGTATGGTTCAGGACATCAACCTTCGGACCAACGGGAAACTGAATCCCGATTTTACCCTTTCAACCCTTGCTTTTGAAATCGATTCGGGCCGGTTTCGATTTACAGCTCGCGGAACCGTTTCCGGGAAGATCCTCGCCATCGAAACCCAAACCGCCGGCGTTTCGCGCAATTTTAATGTAAAGATTAAGAAAAGGCCATATTTGATTGCCGGGATCGTGGATGCAGTTCGAGCCGGCGGGCTGATACCGGGTGATAAGTTCACCTTTGATATATTTGATCCGGCAACCATGGGCCAGGAACCGGTGACCGTCAGCGTAATCGGAAAAGAAGAAACACCGGTAATGGGTGTCTCGAAAAGGGCAACCAAACTGATGTTAACTTTTAAGGGTGCCAAGCAATTCGCTTGGATTGGTGAGGAGGGTGAATTGCTGAAGGAGAAAGGCCTTTTGGGAATTCGTCTTGAAAAAACTACCCGAAAAGCTGCGCTAAGGGGATTTGCAACAGGCAATCTCAATGATCTCACCCTGGTGGAGTCAGTAGCCTCCAACATGGCTATTGAAGAGGTAAACCAACTCAAAAAGCTCCAGGTTGAAATCAGTGGCATAGACACTAAAGATGTTTATTTACATGGTGGCAGACAAACCTTAAAAGAGAGTATTTTAACGGTCAATCTGGAATCGCTTTCAGATTTGCCGGCTACCTTAAATAGGGAAAATATGAATGTGCTTGAAAAGATTTTTTTAGCACCGAGTCCTTTCATCCAGTCCGACCACGAAAAGATCCAAAATCTGGCCAACGAGATCATTGGAAATCATGACCAAACAATTCTGGCCAGCGCCAATAAACTGATGCAGTGGGTCCATCAGAATATCCAAAAACGACCTGTACTGTCGCTGCCAGATGCACTCTCCACTCTCGAAAATGGTGTAGGCGATTGCAATGAACACGCTGTGTTGCTGGCCGCACTCGCCAGAGCGGCCGGTATTCCGGCCAGGGTGGAGGCCGGTCTCGTCTATTTAAACGGCCGCTTTTACTACCATGCCTGGAACCTGCTTTATCTCGGCAGATGGATTACAGCCGATGCGCTTTTCGGCCAGCTGCCGGCAGATGTGACCCATATCCGCTTTACCACCGGAGCCCAGCAGCAACTCGATCTGATGGGAATTATTGGCCGGGTGAAGTTGAAGGTAATCGAATTCCGGCCGATACGATAAATATTATGGAATAGATAATGAATTACCCGTTTTGCTTGCGCTTCATCTAACGGGATGGGGTTATTTATAGGACAAACCAAATGATAGAACTTGAGGCCATAACTAAAAAATACGGCGATCATCCGGCGGTGAACCATTTAAGCTTAAACATACCAAAAGGTGAAATCTTCGGATTTATCGGACCGAATGGAGCCGGCAAAACCACCACAATTAAAATTATGGGAGGCATGCTTCTGCCATCCAGCGGCAGTGTCAAGATCTGCGGTATTAATATGAAAGCATATCCGGAAAAAGCCAAACGCAAAATCGGTTTCATCCCGGACCGGCCGTATCTTTACGAAAAACTGACAGGAATGGAATTCTTACAGTTTACCGCAGATCTCTACGGAGTGAACAAAAACGGCTTTGTCCAAAAAGCCAAAGAAGAACTAAAGCGATTTTCTCTGATTGATTGGGCTGACGAACTGATCGAGTCCTATTCCCATGGAATGCGCCAACGGTTGATATTTGCCTCCGCCCTGCTTCATGACCCGGAAGTGATCATCGTCGATGAGCCGATGGTTGGGCTGGATCCGGTTGCAATCATGATGGTCAAAGATCTTTTCAAGCGTTTGTCGAAAAAGGGTGTCACCATATTTATGTCAACCCATACGTTAAAGGTCGCTGAAGAAATTTGTGATCGAATTGGTATTATCCACCGGGGCCGCCTCATCGCAACCGGTACCACTGAGGATTTGCAGCGTGAAGCTCAAATAACCGACGCGGATTTGGAAAGAGTATTTTTGCTCATGACAACCGAAAGTTAGGTGGTATACCGTCCTTTTTGCGAATATTAATCCTGGGGCAATATATTTTTAAGATCAGCAGTCCGGTAAATAGATATCTTGTTAACATATATTGAACGGCCATTGCCATGAGTGAAGTTGTTGCGCTATTACGACCGAGAATGATCTCCATCAGGAATGGCGGTCAAACGGCAGGCAAAAACGCCCGGCTACTCAAATTACTATTGCTCGGAACAATTGGTGTGCTTTTCTGGGGAGGATTGTTTGCCATTTCTTTGCGCGTTCTTTATTACTTCAAAGGCATAGAGGAAATTGGTGATATCCTTGGCTTCAAATTGCTCTCGATGATCCTTATAACATCCTTTGCGCTTCTTATTTTCAGTAGTATCTTAACTTCACTCTCAAAACTGTTTCTCTCCAGGGATCTGTTCCTGGTCCATTCCATGCCCGTCTCAACATATAAAATTTTTACCGCACGCTGGATCGACAGCACGGTCGAAAGTTCGTGGATGGTGATTATCTATACCCTTCCGGTTTTCATTGCATACGGCATCGCCTACCATGGCGGCACTATATTCTATGTCTCGATCCTTCTGACGTTGGTGTCACTGTCCATCATCGCCTCTGCTATCAGCACGATGCTGGTGCTTTTGGCCGTAACCCTGGTTCCCGCAAGCCGCATGAAAAATATCTTTGTCTTTCTCAGCATTTTGTTTTTTGTAATTCTTTATATCGCTATCCGCTTTTTGCAGCCGGAACTCCTGGTTGACCCGGAAGTATTTGATTCCGTATTGGTCTATATGACGGTTTTGAAAACGCCCTCTTCGCCGTTTCTTCCCACGACGTGGGCTTTCGATAGCCTAAAATCGGCCTTAACCGGTTCTCTTTCCGACGCACTTTTTCACAGCGCGCTTTCCTGGAGTTTTGCCGGCATGATGATAGTCTTGATTATCTTCGTGGCGGATGCCATCTATTTTAAAGGCTTTTCAAAAACTCAAACCGCACAGGTGCGCCTGCTAAAGCACCGTACGGTTTTCAGCCGGATTTTTCGAACCTTGCCGGGACCGATCAAAGCCTTTACGGAAAAAGAAATTAAAACCTTCTTTCGAGATCAAACCCAGTGGTCCCAGCTTTTTCTCATCGCGGCGCTGGTTGTGATTTATATCTATAACTTTAATGTCCTGCCGCTGGAAAAATCGCCAATTAAGACGGTCTATCTCCAGAATCTCCTTTCATTTCTCAACATGGGCCTGGCGTTATTTGTCCTCACGGCCATCACCGGACGCTTTGCCTATCCGGCTGTGAGCACCGAAAAAAACGCTTTTTGGCTTGTAAAAACCGCTCCCAGCCCTTTGAAACGTTTTATGTGGATCAAATTCTTTATCTATTATTTTCCTTTGCTGATCCTGTCTGAGATCCTGATCGTTGCCACCAACATTCTTTTACAGGTGACACCCTTTATGATGATCCTTTCCACCGTGACTGTTTTTCTGCTGGTCCCGGGAATCGTTTCCATGGGAATCGGATTTGGTGCCGCTTACCCGGATTTTAAGGCCGAAAATCCTGCCCAAACCGTTACAAGTTTTGGCGGGCTTATCTTTATGATATGCTGCGCAGGATATATCGGCATCGTGATTGTCATCGAGGCCGGTCCTGTTTACAATCTGTTTATGGCCGACATTCATAACAGGACCATACCGCTTTTGGAGTGGATATGGATCATCGGATCGTTTGCACTGACTTTTAGCCTGAGTGTTGTAGCGATATTGCTCCCCATGAAATTCGGAGAAAAGCGTTTATCAAAAATTCTGATATAAGCGCCCTTCGGCCCCTTCTGAATTGCTGCTTGACACCAGCCGTGGTTAAATAGGATACTTCATACCTGAATCTTGCAAAATTCAGGTTATAGCAATGGTCATAATTACGTTCCGGAAAATATTATATTTAAACCGGTTCAAGCGAGGGGTATTTTTTTGCCGGCAAGTTGAATATCCCTGAATAATGCCGATGCTTTTGCCATGAAAAGAGTGATTAAACTGGTCTCATTAGCTGGATGCGGCCTGCTGGTGGTTATACTGGCCGTACTGCTCACCATCCCTTTTTTCCTGGACGCTCAAAAATACAAACCCCTGATCGAAAAGCACCTGGCTAAAGCTACTCGCCGACCCTTTCAGGTCGGCAATGATCTCCGGATGTCCTTGTTCCCAAGCACCATGCTGTCATTTAGCGCTCTTCAGGTGGGAAATCCCCCCGAATTTAAAGAAGAAAATTTCATAACCGTAAAAAATTTCGAAGCAAGGCTGAAACTTTTCCCGTTCTTGTTTTCGCGTTTCAAGGATATTCAAATAAGACGCTTTATTTTAAATGGGCCGCAGATTGCACTTATTAAAAACGCCGATGGTCAATCAAATTGGAAAGGAATCAGCAAATCTCCTGATGAAGCTTCTGTAGCTTCAAATATCACTGGGAAGACGTCTTGGCAGGACAGTTCTTCCGCTGCATTGCCGTTCAGTGATCTGGCCGTCGACCGCTTTTCAATCACCGATGGCTCGATTCTGTGGATCGACCATCGCAAAGAAGTGCGTTATGAAATCTCAAATTTAAATATGGACCTTAAGGATGTATCCCTAGTACGACCGGTTCGAATTGCCTTGTCTGCCACAGCGGCCGGACAACCGCTGACGGTCAGGGGAAACGTGGGACCGCTGGGAACCGCCCCGGGCCAGGCGACCGTTCCCATCAACCTTTCCATCACTGCATTGCAGCAACTGAAAATGGACATTGAAGGTCATATGAAGGACCCCGTCGACAAATTACGGTTTGATCTTTCCGTCAAGAGTTCTTCCTTTTCAGTACCAAAACTGGCGGATAAAATGGGCCAGCCTTTTGCGATGACACCTTCGGACAAGACGGCATTTAATCGGGTTGCATTCAGCGCACGCCTGAGGGGAAATTTACAAAGGCTAGCCGTCACCGATGGGGTCTTGGACATCGATGAAACCACAATCAATTTTTCGGTCAAGATTGATGATTTTTCCAAGCCGGACATCTCATTTGACTGTTCTGTGGACCAAATCGACCTGAACCGTTATCTGCCGGCAAAATGGTATCAAAAAGGCTCCCCCTCGAAATCCGAAACGACCCAAAAATCCAACCATAAGGCACCTGCACGCAGAAAGACAGCTTACGACATACTGCGGCAGATTGCCCTGAAAGGATCTATCAGAACCGGAAAGGTTAGGGTCAGCCAGGTGATGATTTACAATTTTGAGGCAACGGCATCCGGCAAAAACGGCATCCTGCATCTTGCGCCGGTAACCTTAAAATTCTACGGTGGTGACATCGCGGCATCCGGGAGTGTAAACTTCAGAAAAAAAATCCCCAACAGTCACTTGAGGATATCCGCAAGTAATGTACAATTGGGCCCGCTGCTTCAGGATATTTGGCAAAAGGATTTACTCGAAGGAACGGTTAATGCGCAAGTTATGCTGCGCGGGACAGGCGATACCGCTAAACGGATTGGAAAAACGCTCAACGGGTCCGGAGAGTTCCGTGTCAATAGGGGGGCGATTATCGGTATCGACCTGGTTGGTATGGTACGGAATATAGATGGTTCATACGGATTTTCCAAAACCGGCACCCAAAGACCCCGGACCAGGTTTACAAAATTTCAAGTTCCATTTTCGATTACACGGGGCGTCTTTTATTCGAATCAAACCTATTTGGAGTCAGATTTGGTTCGTGTCAAGGCTGCCGGTAAGGCCGACCTGGTCAAAGAAATTCTGGACATCAGGGTAGATCCGGCATTCGCGGAAATCAGCAAAGCGCAAGCATCTGAAATAGTGGTACCGGTGCTCATCTCCGGCAGTTTCGGTGAACCAAAATTCAGGCCGGATGTGGAAGGTATCGTAAAAAAGAACCTGGGAAAGAAAATAATTGAATCCTCGAAGTTTAAGAAAATATTTAAAAAAGAAAAATACAAACCTTTTGAAGATACAGCCAAAGGACTTCTGAAACAATTGTTGGAAGAATGAGACGCCAAATAAAGGAAAATATCTATTTCAGATAGCTTCCCCTAAAGAAAAGTCGGGGCTTGCAGGGAAGCCAACCGGTCATCGGGAGATAATACCTTATGAAGTTAGGAATAATTGGCCTGCCGGGTTCAGGCAAAGCAACCATATTTGAAGCATTAACCCAAAATGTGGCCGCCGGTCCCAAGGGTGAAACCCGCATCGGTACTGTTCGAGTGCCTGACAAACGGCTGGATGTTTTAAACGAGATGCATAAACGTGAAAAATTAATCTATGCCCAGGTAGAGTATCTTCTGCCCGGTATGCCGGAGCACAAAAGGGAAAGGGGCACAGATCAGCTGATTTGGACGCAAGTTAGAGACTGCGATGCTTTGATCCATACCATTCGTAATTTTAAAGTCTACGGTTTTGAAGATCCGAAACCCTATGCCGATTTTCACGAACTCGACCAGGAACTGATACTCGCCGATCTTGTTGTGATTGAAAAACGGCTGGAACGGCTGGAACTCGATAAAAAGCGCGGCAAAAAAACTGACGCTGAGGAAATATCCCTACTAAACGATTGCCTTAAAAACCTTGAAAACGAAATCCCGCTGAGGAAGTTTTCCGATCTTGCGTCCGCTCAGAATCTGAGAGGATATGCATTTTTATCCGCCAAACCGATGCTGGTTTTATTTAATAATGAAGATGACGACGACACGTTACCCGAAGTCGAAGAGGTAACCTCCCGTGAAAATTGCCTTATCATTCGCGGCAAACTCGAGCAGGAACTTGCGCAGATGTCAGAGCAAGAGGCGAGCGAATTTTTGACAGAGTTCAATATTACGGCATCCGCAATGGACCGCGTTATTAAGCGATCCTATGAATTGTTGGGATTGATTGCCTTCTTTACGATCGGAGATAAAGAGGTCAGAGCTTGGACGGTTAAACAGGGAACTTGTGCCATCGATGCCGCCGAAGTCATCCATACCGACATGAAGAAAGGCTTCATCCGGGCCGAGGTTCTTTCATATGAAGACCTGATGAGCGCCGGTTCTTACCAAGCAGCCCGCAAGAAAGGAACGGTAAGGCTGGAGGGTAAAACCTACCAAATTAACGATGGCGATATCGTGTATATCCGGTTTAACGTGTAACCTCAAATACCATCAATCGATAAATCGGGCCATCACTTGGATTGGAAAATCTTAAAGGCCGGTTTTTGAAGATATGTTCCCTTGCATCTGGGACAGCGCCCGGGAGGGGTGAATCGGTTCCTATCCTTGAAAACAAATCCACATTTCAAACACTCGCTTGGACGAATCCGTAGTCTGTGGCCCCGAGCAACTGCGGATCGGTAAACGTGTGGTAAATGATCGTAGACTTCCTTTTCCTGAATTCCCAAAGATTGTGACAACTCCAAGGCAGTCATCTCCGCGTCATTCAAAAGCATAATGATCTGCTGACGAATGGTTTTCACCGCAGACATGGATGTATTTTCCTGACGTTTATAACATTCCACCGAACACGGATAACGATTTTATTGTCGGCAAAAAAAATAGCCCTCTCTCGGGGCTTATAACAAGCGGTATATATTTTGTAGTCATCACCACCGAATTGATATCCATCATTTATAGCTGATTTCTTCTTTCAGCAGACAGCACCCAACCTTATGCAGCGGGGTGCCGTCCTCGCTGTAACAAAGATTACCCGGCTGGATTAGCTTGTTCATAACGCACCCTTCCGGGATTTCAAGCTGGAAAAGATCTTTTTCGTTAATGCTTTCCGTTTCCATGAGTTGATTGTCTTTAATAAATAGACTGTGGACCGGAAAGTCCTCACACAGCGGACATTGATAAACCCGCCCGTTGGGAAAAATGAAATAATTTTCGGCAACCTGTCCAGCACACTGAAATGGTTCTGACGGTGCTAAAAATACCCTTGGATAAGTAACCGTAATGCCGAGTTGGGCAATCTGCTCGGCAGCGGCTGGTATTTTCTCCAACCATTCGGACCGGGACACTTGAAGCTTATCCCGTTGTTTTGCTTTCGATCTTCCCCGGATGCCGATAACCTGAAAAAAGCATCGGTCGATAGGTAAATCTTCCAGCAGGGTCCCCAGCAATTCGAGTTCATCGATATTGACGCTGCTGATGGTATAAATAAGGCTGGCAGAAAAACCTCTGGAAACAGCCTCTTTGATACCGGCGATACATGTATCATAGCACCCTGCTCCTCGAATTCGATCGTTTGTGCTGCGAGCTGCACCGTCCAGGCTGAAACTGAAATAATCGACTTCATCGGGATGGACTTTGAAAAGGATATCGTGAAAAAGGTATCCGTTTGTGTCAACAGTTATGGACCCGTAACCCAGACGGCTTGCCGTTTTTATTGCGGCCGGAAGTTTGGGATGCAAGGTGGGTTCGCCGCCGAGAAAAACAAGGTTGGCGCCTTTGTTCTGGTCAGCAAATGTATTGAGCCATGCGTTTATGGTGGTCAAGGGCAGGGTGATATCACCGTGCTGGGCGCGGTTAATATAACAATAGCGGCATTTAAGATTGCAGTTGGTGAGGATATGGAAAAATACATTGGTAGAATCCTGAGAAAAAGAAACAGTTCTTTTCATTTCATTTTTTTAAAGAGCTGCAGCCTGCTTTTTAGCCCTTATCAGTTCATCGTTGGTTAAACGAAGCCGGATGGACATATACTCTGCAAAAATCCTGTAAAGCAGCAGTAAGAAATCGAGTCTTTCGTCGATGGTTCCCTCGGAAGAGAGCCGTTCTTTGGCAGACGTGTCAACTGCCAGACAGACGGTTTTGCCGACCGCATATACGGATGCGGATCTGCTCAGACTGTCTATTATTCGCATCTCACCAAATATTTCACCCTTCCGGTCTATGGTACCGATATCAAGATTTTCTTTGGTGATTCGTATTTTTCCGGAAAGAAGAAAGTAGAGCCAGGGATCCAAATCGCCCTCTTTGATGATGCGTTCACCGTCTTCGTATTGCCTCACTTTGCTCAGTCTGAGCAGTTTGCCGAGACTTCTGGTTTCGAAATTCTTCAAGGCGGGAATTGTCATCAGTTTCTGAATGTTTTCTATATTCTCTTTGAGATATTTTGATTCAATCATAATTGCCTCGCTTTTTCCATCGCCGTGTCTTCTCTAGCAGTTAATTGAGGGATCGGAGCACTATAAATGTAATTAAGTGCCTTATTCCGATACAGAAAAGCGCCGGTTAATTTTCCTTTCCAATTTTCCTTTCCATTGCGCCGGACATATCTAGATTAACAGATCGTCTGCTTTCTTTCAAGACAGTCTTTAGAAACTCCCGCATCAAATTCCACCGGATAGCATCCGTCAAAACATGCTTTACAGAGATTTTTGTCGGGGTTCTCAACCCCGGTAGATTGTAAAAGGCCGTCAATACTGAGGTAAATTAACGAATCCAGGCCCAGAAAATTTTTCAGTTCTTCGACCGACTTGCTGGCGGCGATCAACTCCCCTCTGGTTGAAAAATCAATGCCATAAAAACATGGAAAACGATGGGGAGGACCGCTCACACGCATATGTATCCGATTGGCGCCCAGTTGCCGCAGGGTTTTTATTCTGGTTTTTGCGGTGGTACCCCGGATTATTGAATCTTCGATGATAACAAGATCTTTGCCCTTGAGAAGTTCTTTTACCGGATTCAGTTTTACTCTCACGCCAAAATCGCGCATGTCCTGCGTGGGTTGAATAAATGTTCGGCCCACATAGTGATTCCGGATCATTCCCATCTCAAAAGGGATGCCGGATGCTTCAGAATAGCCTAATGCTGCATAGGTACCGGAGTCCGGGAACGGCATGACCAGGTCGGCATCTACCGGGGCCTCTGCTGCAAGGCGTCTGCCATGGGCCTTGCGAGTCAGATAAACATTCCGACCATACATGGTGCTGTCCGGTCGTGCAAAGTAAATGAATTCAAAAATACAAAAAGCGGGCCTAATCGTGGAATGCGGATTCAAGCTCTTGATTCCGGCATCACCGATAATAACAATTTCACCGGGATCAAGCTCCCGCACAAACTCGGCTTCAACGAGATCAAGCGCACATGTTTCGGAGGCCAAAACATATTGATCATTTAATCTGCCGAGGCATAAGGGTCTGAATCCATTGGGATCTTTTATACCGATAACTTCACCCCGGCTTGTGAGCATGACGATGGAATATGCACCTCTCAGCCTGGTGACGGTGGCAAGAAGGGCCTCTTCAAAACCAAGTTTTAAATTGCGTACGAACAGGTGTAAAACGATCTCGCTGTCCATGGTCGTTTGAAAGATAGATCCTGATTCCTCGAGTTCATTCTTCAGCACGTGTGCATTAACCAGATTACCGTTGTGAGCAACCGCATATGATTTGGTCTTGTGACGAACGACAAACGGTTGGGCATTGTCAAGAACGGAGCTGCCGGTTGTGGAATACCTTACATGCCCGATGGCAGATCTTCCTTGCAGCTGCTCCAAACGGGCAATGTCAAAAACCTCCGGAACAAGCCCCATACCTTTATGAGCGATAAGGGCTTGGTCCCGCATAACCGCTATCCCTGCGCTCTCCTGCCCGCGATGCTGCAAGGCATAGAGTCCAAAATAGGTTAATTTGGCGGCTTCAGAATTTCCGTGAATTCCGAAAATGCCGCAAGATTCACGCGGTTTTTCACCACAGTCTCTGGTCATTATCTTTTGGCTCCCTATTACATAAGTAATATCGTCCATAACCCGTGTCTATAACTTAAGCTGTCTTTTGTTGTTACCTACTCCAACGGATCGTTTTCCGCCATGTCCCAAATTCCGTCCGGGCAGGCACCGGCACAAAAACCACAGCCGATACAGCGCGTATCGTCCACGACATATTCATAACCATCGACGAGACCATCATCTTCCCGCCGCCTGATGGCTGTCTGGGGACAAATGGCAACACATATACCGCAATCCCGGCAGATCCCGCAGGAAGAGCACTGGGATCCACACTGGTCCATATCGCTGTATTCGATGATTCTCGGATCAAAATATTCCAAAGAGACCCGGCTCCGGTCGATCATTATCCGGCTATCTCCGACGGGGCGTTTTCCTTCCAGTATCTCTGAAATGGCCAGCGCAACTTTTCTGCCCGAACCGATCGCATCAGTCAACAATCCCGGCCTTACAGCATCACCAATAGCAAAAATCTTGGAATCTGTTGTCTGATAATTTTCATTAACCGCAATAAATCCGTTTTCTGTTGATACTTCCGGGGGAAGGAAATCAATATCCGGGGCATCACCGATCGAAATAACGACCGAATCTGCCGGAAGTAATTCTCCTGTTGCAAGTTCCACGCCCGCTTCGCTAATTGCTCTGGCAACCCGCGGCCATAAAAATCTGGCCCCGGCGGCTTCAGCCGCTTGTCTTTCTTTGCCAAAGGAAGCCGGTTGCTGGATATCGATGAGCGTGATTTCTTGGGCGCCGAGCCGATGCGCCTCGGAGGCCACATCACATCCGACATTTCCAGCGCCGATAATCACAACCCGCTTCCCCGGTTTGGCTTTATTCGTTTTTGCCTGCTTCAGAAAATCAAGTGCCGTAATCAGCCTCTCATTTCCGGGAATCGGAAGGGTTATGGGTTTCTGAGCACCCACGGCAATGACGATAACATCAAAATCTTCCCGCAGCTGCTGGACATCTTGCCTTGCCAGCTTCTGCCGGAGATGAACGTGTGGAATCACCTCTTTGACACGCTCCATCTCACTGGAAATAACGGATTCGGGTATGCGGCTGCCCGGAATCACTGTGGTCATTTTGCCACCCAGAGTCTGCGCCATGTCATACACAATCGCTTCGTGTCCCTTCTGACGAAGCATCCAAGCGACTGAAATACCGGCCGGCCCACCGCCAATGACGGCAACTTTTCCCCCACTAACGGGAGGCAATTTTGGGAGTTTGGCCTTGATGCTGGCTTGTCCGAGTTTTGTCACATCCACCGGTGGCATCAAAGCAGATTGTCGGGTACAGGCTTCCATACACAGATTGGGACATAGATAACCGCAGATTGCTGCCGGAAAAGGTGTATAAGAAAGCGCCAAATCAACCGCCTCATCCATGCGACCTTCTCGAATTAGACGCCACCGTTCTGACACGGGAATACCCGTCGGACAAGTTGCCTCACAGGGAGCCGCGTACTTGCGGTTTTCCCAAACTGGAATAAACCGTCGCAGTATACCTGTTGTGATGAGCGAAATTGGACTTCCGTCCACCTGGGTGAGATCTCCGATGAGACCCCCCGGGCCAAGCTCCTTATTCCAAACCTGCTGCCGGAAGAAACTCATGGGTCGCAGCCGACGCCCGACTTTTTCCTGGGGCGTGCGCGCCCTTAAGAGCTGCCACTGACTTTGGTCTGAAAGCTTCTCAAATAGTTCTTGCCGGCGGATCCGCTGGAAGAAAATTTTCAGATTTTCAGCCAACCAGTTCCAATCTTCTTCCTCGATCGGTGTAAGCTTTGCGTCGGGTTGGCTGAACCCATTATGAGGACCCCGGAAAAAAACCTTACCGCCCACCATACCTACAAAGGGTCTATAACCCAGAACATTCTCAGGATTCTGGGCCTCATAACCGCAAATTACGGCAACCCCGCCGGCCATAAATTCGCCGAAATAATCGCCCACAGATCCGAGAACCCAGAGCTCTGGGGGATCAAACCGGGGATTGTGTTTCGTCATGGTCATACCCCGGGCCCCGATATTGCCGGCAATATATATTTTGCCCTGAGCCATGGCATTGGCAACGCCGTTACCCGCATTTCCATGGATAACAATCCGTGCGCCGGCATTCAGCCAGCCGACATCATCGGAAGCAGGACCGTTAATTTCAATAACCGTGTTGGGAAACCCGAAAGAACCTACACGTTGACCGGCCTGACCGTCTACCGTTATATGAACGGAATCATGGTCTGCCCGCCACAGACGCCCGCCAATTCCATGCTGGCCGTAAGCCCTTATATTCAGGTTTCGATAACCCAGCTTGATGAGTTTCTGGATTTCTTCTTCCAGAATTCTTGAATCCAGGCGTTGGCCAAGTTTTTTCCCGGAAACTTTTGCTATATGTTGATCATTCATCAAGTTTTTCCAATATCGATTCAAGGTTCAAAGTCCTGTATTTAGGATCCTGTTTGGAAAACGACCCCATTAATTTTGAACTTTTTCACACGACGTAATTTATGCGCAATCGTTCAGCAGCATTGCGATCATTGATCCCCAAGGCATCTGCCATCCCAATCGGTAAGGATGTTGACCGCCCGAGTGGGGCAACGATCTTCTTCAATTCCGTATCAAAGCTTAAGAAAAGGTCCACAACTCGCTGGGCAACATTTTCGGCGTCAAGTCGACGATAAAGTCGGGCATCTTGTGAGGTGATCCCTTTGGGACAGAGACCAATATTGCAGATATTGCAGCGATCGGATTCTGATCCCAGGCATCCAGCGGCTGCCTGCATGATATATTTACCCACCTGTACGCCGCTTGCACCCAGCATTATGAGCGCGGCCGCATTTGCAGTCAGGTTGCCCGTTTTACCGACACCACCGCCAGCAAACAGGGGAATTTCATTCTGCATGCCGACCTTTACAAGATTCAGGTAACAATCACGGATATTACTGGCAATTGGATGGCCCATATGATTCATGGAAACGTTATAGGCCGCTCCTGTACCGCCGTCTTCTCCGTCAATGGCCAGACCGGCCGCATATTGATTTCTGGTCAGATTATTTAAAACTGCCAGGGCCGTAGATGTACCGGAGATCTTGGGATAAACCGGGACCCTAAACCCCCACGCCATGTACATGGACTGGATCATCTTGGCTACCGACTCTTCAATAGAATATTTGGTTTGATGCGTCGGCGGGCTCGGCAAATTGACACCCGTGGGAACACCTCTGATTGCGGCAATCAGCTTATTGACTTTGTACCACATGAGAAGTCCGCCATCTCCCGGCTTGGCTCCCTGTCCGTATTTAATTTCGATGGCACAAGGATCTTCTTTCATATCCGGTATTGCATGTATAATTTCATCCCATCCGAAATAGCCGCTGGCAATTTGAAGAATCACATACTTTAAAAACCGGCTGCGAAGCAACCTCTGCGGGCAGCCGCCCTCACCGGTAGAGATGCGCACCGGCAGGTTTAGTTCTTCATTCAGATATGCCACGCCCAGCTGTAATCCTTCCCACATAGTGGGAGACAGAGCGCCAAATGACATGCCCCCGATAATTAGGGGGTAGATTTCTCTCACAGGCGGAATCCATCCCTGCTGTTGAACAAACTTCAGATTTTTATCAGGCGGTAGCACCCTTCCTAAGAGTGTCCTGAGCTCAAACTCATGCCTTCCGGCATCAAGGGCTGGATCAGTCAACATGGAAATCCGGATGAACTTGATTCGATCCAGAATCCCGTCCGAAACATTGCGGCGCCCACCGCGTCTCCGGGGCTGACCGCCACGATCCATATGAAACCTGAGCTTGTCGGCTTCATCGCTCCGGCAGGGAATGATGGCATCATTGGGACAGACCATGTTGCACATGGCGCATCCGACACATTTGTAGGCTGGATCGGTTTTCTGGCGAATACCGTAATATAGTTTGTAATCACAGGCGAGTGTACCATTGATATCAAGACCGACGGGTGGTTCAATAAACTTTTTGCGAAAAACACCCAATTCTATTGCATTTACAGGGCATACGGCTGTGCACTGTCCGCAAAGATTGCATTTATCCTTGTTCCACAGAATCTGCCAGGGTAAATCTTTTACGCTGAGAGTGCTGGGGGTAACGGGTTTATTTGAGAACATATTCTCACCTCCTGACGATCCGGACCGACAATCGCGGTATCCAAATGCATGGGTTGAAAATCCTTGCTTTTGTCACGGTAGGGTATGGCAGCATCCAGTCCGCATATTTCAGATGAAAAGGCATACATACCCGGTTTCCCGCCGACGACGCCCGGCCGAAGTTTCTTTCGGTCCTGTACCATAAACAGGCTATGATCCGGTAGGCATCCGATAACACAATTGGGACCGTCGATAATGAGTGGTCTGCAGGAACGTTTCAAATTCCTCAACAAATCAGCATCCGGGTGACTTTGAAGGTCTTCATCCTGCAGCGGTGTAATGACATGTTTGTAAGCCTCAACGCCTAATCCGAGATTTGTCATCATAAAGTGTAAAATATGGGTAAAAACTTCCGAGTCTGATTGATATCCGGTGTAACCTTCAAATCCACGGGAAGTCAGATATTCTTTGATCGGAACAAAAGCCGTGTTTTCACCGTTGGTCATGGTGGAAAAGCCCTGAATAAAAAAAGGGTGGCAGGCATAAAGATTAATGGCATAGTTGGTATTCTGCCTGCCCTGTGCCATGATCACCCGTGCATGCAGTTCCTGGCGATCAAACTGCAGATAGTTTGCGACTTGCGTCGGGTCGCCGATCTCCTTGATCATGATCACATCCGGCCAGAAGGAGAATACGATCATATCTTCTTTTTCTTCTCCCATTTTTCGGAGTTTCAAACGCAAAGATAGCAAGCGATCGTAAAGCTCTTTCTGACTGAATTCCTCCCATTCCTCCGGATACTCGTAAGCCCGGATGAGGTAAACATCTCTTTTGGGCACCCCTGCAGGTGGGGTCTTGGGAACTTTGATGGTAATTTTGTACTTGGTCATGAAGCCGATATCCATCATAAAAGCATCCAGTCGCTTCAATCCCGCATCACTGAAAATACCCGATAGTATCGGGGCGTCTTTCATATCCTCAAAGGGTCCGGCCAAGTCGCGCAAAAAAAGACCGACGCCGGAGCAGTCATGGCCTTCTCGCATCACATCCAGTGCTTCCAAAACCACCATTGGTGACAAGGGCTGTTCACTTGTTATGGCAAATAAACGACACATTATGCTTTCTCCTTTTGTTGTCGAAATAACTTCTCTTGACACCCCTTTGAATCCTGCTCGCCAAAATAGCGCAGCAGCCCAACCGCTTGAAACCTCTCTGGTGCCGAAAAGGATTTAAAAGTGTGTGAAGTTCCCCGCCCTAAAGAGCGGGGCTTCCCGGAAAAGAAAATATCTATTATAGAGGGCTGGAGGATTTAAGAATATATCATGCGGTTAAAGGGGTATCCCTCAACGATTACCACCGTAAATGCGTTGTTACTGAATCAATGTAATAATAGTCAGGGCCAAACCTGCCGCCCATAGCACACATGTTATCGAGTTATTCATCCAATTGTTACATCATTTTATCCTTTCAGCACGAAAAATAAAAAAATAATGCGCCCGCTATCGCAGTCCAAATTTATACATACGAAAAGAATTTTTTATATCAAAGCAATAGCTGTGCCACAAGTGCAAAATGCATCAAAATTAGATGAGTGGTCGGGGTGTTTTTTTCACGGCAAGATGATCGCCCCGGTGCTTCTAAGGGGCAGCGGGCTATTGCCGCCGAGAAAGGCAAAACGCGACGTCGATTCTTGTTGGCGTGAAAGTTTTAAATATCCGGCTGTAAAATGAAGACAGTTGCCGCTGTCAGGCTTGGCAGGCAACAACCCGGCATCTTGCCGTGAAAAAAACACCCCGACCACTCAATTAGATAGCATGATTCATAAAAATATGTTCCGTTTGCCCTCACGGTTTTTAGCGGCCCAGGCGAGTTGGCTTTCATGTATTAATTTATCGGAACGTTATTTCAAGAATCACTATGAAAGGAAAATGATACAATTCGTTTTCACAGATCGGTTTACAGTACATATTACAAATTCGTAAAAAATTGAATACTGAATTTACAAAATTGCAGATATTTTTTGCAATTTTACGGTTGATGAGTACATCCAGAATAATTTGTTAGTTATAAATAATAAATGACTATTCGATGAAGTTGTATGGTTGATTTTGTTAACAACTTAGGCTAATTATAAATCAAAGTATAATTGTCGCCAACGGTTCAGCATTTGCTCAAAAAGCGCGTGCTTTTTCAAATCGATTCGATTATATCCGGGGAAGACTTTGCGATAGGGTTAAACCTGTACCAAATTACAGGCCTGGCGAATCACTGACGGACACAAGGGAGACACGATCCGAATGTCGCTGTTCATGAACGCAGAAGAACTCTTGGGAGATACCTAATGGGTTTAAAATTTACGATTGAAGGCGCTAAACTAATTGATAAGGGCATTTGGAAAGCACGGCTTAAGCCTGAGGAAACTTCGGCTTTTGGTGAATGCACCAGTAGATCCGGACCTTACAGTGTTCTTCTGTTGGCTGCCAAAGTAGAACTTAACGAAAGATCGCAAAGCATCACTTTTGATCCTAAGGCAACCCACTTGTTGAATATCGGCAGCACGGACCAAATTATAATCCTGCGCGGCACACCGACTCAAACCGAAGTGCCCAGATTGTTTGAGCATCCCCCCTCCCTTAAACCGGTAAAAAATCAAAAACCGCAGGAAAATCCCGTTCAAAAAAAACCTCCCAAATATGAACCGGCAGGCACACTCGCAACCGGAGATAAATTGTTCCTCAGTGAACTGCCTCCTGATTTGCGCGAGATTGGTGAGGCATTGCTTTTACAGGTTAGAGGCGAATTCAAAGGCGAACTCACCTACGAACCGCGTTCCGCGAAATTTGATGAGACTCCTGAGATATTCTGGACAGTTAAAATTCAACCCCAAGACAAATCTTTGAGGATAACCGTACGCGGTACTCCCGATAGTTTCCCGCCCCTAACCGGAATTGATTTGAAGGTTGATAAATTTGGCTATTCCGCATTTGTAATCACCCACAAGGGACAAGTTCCCGGAGCAATCTCGGCCATCCGGCAAGGTGCAAAAAATATGGAATAATGAAAATCATCTCTCTTCACCATATTGTTTCCCACCCGGCTATCGGCATGACAGCTTTCGCAAAAAAGCATCCCATTTCGCATTTTGTCTATAAGCACCATTAACCAATGAAGTATTTAAATAATTTTCCAGAAAAGCTGATTGATGAGGCAAAAACAAAATGGGATCGTTTTTGTGACTCCGCAGAGAAAATGAAAGCGTCTCTATCGGCTGATCCCGAATTAGATAAAATTGCCCATCGTATATTTTTATTTAGTGACTTCGTTGCAAATTCATGCACCCGCGATCCCAAATTGTTGCGAGACCTGGTTGAAAGCGGCGACCTCAAATCACGTTATCGACCGGAAACATACCGTCGGAAACTTGAAAAGTCACTGGCTGCAATAAAAGGTGACGTACAACTTGAAGAAGACCTGCGCCGTCTTCGCCGACGCGAAATGGTAAGAATAGCCTGGCGAGATCTGGCGGGTTGGGTTGACCTTTCAGAAACCTTTAACGATCTTTCAGCCTTCGCCGATGCCTGTATCGATCAGACGCTTACCCTGCTGTATAACTGGCAATGCGCGGCTCAAGGGATACCCATCGGTATTGACGGGTCCCGCCAGCAACTTGTTGTGATCGGTATGGGAAAGCTCGGTGGCAAGGAATTAAACTTTTCTTCCGACGTCGATCTCATTTTCACCTATCCTGAAATCGGAGAAACCAAAGGCGGGATTAAGCGGTTAAGCAACGAAGACTTTTTTGTGCGCCTCTGCCGGCGTTTAATCAAAGTTCTGGGGAGAACGACGGTGGATGGTTTCGTTTTCCGCATTGACACGCGTCTTCGGCCCTATGGTGAAAGCGGACCTTTGGTCATGAATTTTGACGCCATGGAACGTTATTACCAGCGAGAAGGGCGTGAGTGGGAGCGTTATGCCTGGATAAAGGCCAGGGTGGTCGCAGGTGATAAAGTCGCCGGCCAGCGGCTTTTGAAGAGGTTAAACCCTTTTGTTTATCGCAGATATCTTGATTTTGGGGCTTTTGAATCCTTGAGGAACATGAAAGAAAAAATTTCCATTGAAGTGCAGCGCAAAGGATTAAAAAACAATATCAAACTTGGCTCCGGGGGTATCCGCGAAGTTGAATTTTTTGGCCAGGTGTTTCAACTTATCCGAGGAGGCGTTACGCAATCGCTTCAAGAGCGCAGTATTCAAAAAGCACTGGGAGCCCTTGCCCGGGAAAACTATATCCCCCGGAAGGTGAGTGAAGAACTCTGCAATGCCTATGAAATGTTGCGGACCGTGGAAAACCGCTTACAGGAATTTTCGGACCAGCAAACACATCAGCTGCCATCTAAGCGGATGGAAAAGAAGCGTCTGGCCCTATCAATGAACTTTGAAGACCCAGAGACTTTTACGTCGCACTTAGACGACCATCGACGGAGGGTTCATACCCATTTTCGGATGCTATTGGAAACAAACGATTCAGATCAACACAATGAACTGCGCGAAAAAGCATTGGAAGCAATCTGGTTCGGTCTGTTTGAGGAGCAAGAGGCCAGAAGACATCTGTCGGCAGTCGGATTTAATAGTCCCGAACAGGTGTTAGCCCTGCTGGATAACTTGCGCCAGGATACGGCAATGCGTATGCTCGGTATCGAAGGCCGAAGGCGCCTGGATAAATTGATACCGTTGTTGTTGATCGCCATCGGCACATCGGAAAATCCTTTGGTGACCTTTACCCGCATTATCGATCTGATCAAGGCTATCGAAGGTCGCGCCGCATATTTGGCCCTCTTACTTGAAAACCCAACGTCACTCCGTCATCTCGTCAAACTTACCGAGGCCAGCTCTCTCATTGCTTCTTTCCTTGCGCGGCATCCTGTTCTCTTAGACGAGCTTTTAGACCCGCGCACCCTTTATCTCCCTCCCCAACGGCGTGAACTTGAAGATGATCTTCGCCGTCGAATGGATCACCTGTCCGATGATTTTGAATATCAAGTCGAGGAACTGAGGGTTTTTAAACAGGTGAGCGTCTTTCGTGTTGCCGCAGCCGATGTGACGGAAGTTCTCCCGCTAATGCGCGTCAGTGACCACCTATCGGATATTGCTGAAATTGTGCTAAACGAAGTTTTCAGATTGGCATGGCGTCATTTGACTGAAAAACACGGGACGCCAACCTGTATACTTAACGGCCAACGGTGTGATCGGGGATTTGTTGTTATTGCTTACGGAAAACTTGGCGGGTTGGAGCTGGGATATGGTTCCGATCTTGACCTGGTCTTTCTGCATTCAGCAGCTGATGGCCATACCCAAAATGGCAAGACGGTTATCGATAACAGACAGTTTTTTGCAAGACTGGGCCAACGCGTCATTCATATCCTGACCGTACCCACCCGGGCAGGAGTCTTGTATGAAACCGATATGAGACTGCGTCCCAGTGGCGAGGCCGGAATTTTGGTAAGTCATATTGAGTCGTTCCGAGAGTATCAAAAAAACGACGCATGGACCTGGGAACATCAAGCCTTGATACGGGCAAGAGCCGTCGGTGGAGACCCTCTGCTAAACCGACGTTTCGAGGTCATCAGAAAAGAAGTCCTTGGGCAGGCTCGCAACAAATCAAAGCTTCAACGGGACGTTGCTGAAATGCGGAAACGTCTGCGCAGCGAACAGTTGCGTCCTGAATCCGGAGTTTTTGACCTCAAACACGACACCGGCGGAATTGTAGATATTGAATTTTTAGTCCAATATCTCGTTCTCTTAAAATCTTATGAAAATAAAGAGTTGCTCAAGTGGACCGATAATGTGCGCCTCATACAGACCCTGCTTGAAACCGGTGTATTTGATGAGTGGACGGCTCATTTGCTCAAGCATGCTTATCTGATTTACCGGGCAACCGCCCACAAACTCAGCCTCCAGGAAAAGCCGGCCAAAGTGTCAGTGGATAAATTTCATTATCTCCGAGAAAAAGTCGAGGGTATCTGGTTACGATTTCTCTCAGACTGACCGGCACTGCGCATCAGAATATTACAAAAATGTAAAAACAAAAATTTTAATCTTTTGATATTATTTATTTGAGGAGTCGGGGTGTTTTTTAACCCTGTGCCTCCGGTCTTTGTTTTTCTAAGCAATTTGGCAGCAGGGGATACTTGCCCCCTGCGCATTCCACCTTCGGTGGCTGCGGTCTTCCCCGCTGCCAAATTGCAGAAAAACAAAAGACTTACGTCAATTGATCAAAAAAACACCCCGACCTTTCATTTATTTTTTAAGGAAATTTTCCTAATGGCACAACAGTTGCACTATTTTTATTTTATAATGTTTTATTGTCATTCACCAGGCAACGCGCATCATGACTGCTAAACATAAAAATGCCCTGAAGACACTGCAAAAAAAGCGGAATCACCTGATCAAGAACTTTTTGCAGGAAAAATCGACCAAATTCTTGAGCCAGCATACCCGGATTATCGATGAATATTTTCGGGAAAGCTTTGTGACAAGTATGGTCGGCCCGAACATAGGTATCGATAAAAATCCATACACCTTTATTGCGCTGGGAGGGTACGGCCGCGGGGAGCAATGCGTCCATTCAGATATTGACCTCCTGTTTCTC
>CP070652.1:2873113-2909506 GCA_020354645.1 Deltaproteobacteria bacterium | reverse complement strand
TGAACGCATATCAAGCTTCCGCGATGATTTGGGTGAAATCGGTATACCAGAAAAGACAAAGCTTTTGAAAAAAGGGAACGAGGATGCTACGGAATATGTGGCCAAAAATTTCATTCTGCTGCCTAGCTCAAAAGTGGTGGTGGTTCGACGCCTGCGAACAGGCAATGTTATCCCGTTGGTTTACGAAGAAAGCTACCTTCCCGGTGAAAAGTTTAAGCCTATTTTGGATATGGATCTTACCGGTTCCATGTATAAACTCATTTCAGAACAATTTAATACCGTACTGAGCCGCTGCGAGCAGAGCATCAGAGCGGTGAATTTTAACGGAAAAATCGCTCGCCTTTTCAAGCTTCCGAAAAATACAGCCGGATTATATATGGAAAGCATCACCTACAATGATAATCATGTCCCCATAGAATTGCTTTATTCTTACTACCGGGGGGATAAATATATATTCGAAATCGAGCTCGGTAGCTATCAGATAAAAGAAAATAATCTGCCCTTATTGACAGTAAAATGACATTGCAGTTTTTTATGACATTTTCTGTATACCAAAAAGTTTTATAACCTTACCGAAGTCGTTATGAAAGGAGACAAAAATGAAAGAATTAAAAGATTGGTTTGTACCGTGGCTGCTGACGGCAAGGGAATACAACACAGGGATTCTGGATAAGGCCTGGGCAAATCCGGACCATGGCAGGCTGATGCTGAACGAAAATCCGATCCCGCCATCCGACAAGGTGGTCAACGCTGTGACGGAAGCTGTAAAGAAAGGAAACAGATATCCGGACAGCATGAAAAAATTAAGAACCAAGATCGGTAAAATGTATGATCTGGGTCCGGATAATGTGGCCCTATGCAACGGGTCTTCGGAAATAATTGATTCAATGATGCGAATATTTTTAAAACCGGGTGACGAAATCATCATGTCAACGCCGACGTTCGGGTTATTTCCGCCCCGAGCCGAACTGTGCGGTGCCAAAGTGGTTCAAATACCCCTGCGTGAAGGTGATCTTCAGTACGATGTGGAGGCAATGCTGAGTTCAATCAATGAAAAAACCAAATTAATACTGATCATCAATCCCAATAACCCCACCGGTGTATTTATCGATGATGCCGATTTAATCCGATTTTGCGAAACAGGAATTCCGCTGTGCATTGATGAGGCCTATCGTGACTATCATCCTGAATTTGAAACCAAAGCGCCACTGATAAAAAAATATCCGCAGGTATTTTTATCGGTCACATTGTCTAAAGCCCATGGCTTTGCGGGTATCAGATTCGGTTTTGTGCTGGGGACCGAAGAAATGATCAACGCCTTCAATATTATGTTTCTGCCCTGGAACGTAAACCTGATGTCGGCCGCAGCGGCAGAGGCCATTCTCGACAATCCCGAAGAGATTAAGTCGAAAGTGGAGCACAACAACCGCTGGATGGATATTTTTTATGAAGAGCTTCAGAAACTGGGCCTTAAACCATATCCGGCCCATGGCAATTATATGCTGATCGATGCCACTATGACCGGCAAAACTACGGCGGAGATTTTAGAGGCCGCCATCGATATGGAAAAAATTTATCTCAAAAGAATCGGCGAAATCCATGGCAAAACCGGTTATTTCAGAGTGACACCCGGTACCGAAGAGGAAAATAAACGATTTTTAAAATTTATCCGAAATTACTTTGGATAAAGCGAGGGACATTTGCGCTTTTCAACCCACTTTCACTGAAAAAGGAGGAAGAGATGTCAATTGTCAATGCAAAAGATATGCTTTTAAAAGCAACCGAGGAAAAATACGCCGTCGGTGCCTTTAACATTACCAACCTCATTCAGATGGAAGCAGTCGTGGAGACTGCCGTAGAAAAAAAGGCACCCTTGATCATCCAGACATCCGTGACCCCGTCCAAATTCTTAAATCCTAAAGTCCTGGTTGCCGTCTACCGGACCCTGGCAGAATCCGCACCGATACCAATTTGTTTGCATCTGGATCATTGCAGCGATGTTGAATATTGCAAACAATGTGCGGATGCAGGTTACACCAATATCATGATTGATGCATCCAAGCAGGACTTCGAAGAGAATATTCGTCAAACCAAACAGATATGCGATTACTGCCACGGGCTTGGCAATATTTCGGTGGAGGGAGAACTCGGTACCGTTTCCGGGGTGGAAGATCAGGTCAAAGTTGCAGAAGACGAGGCGGCCCTGTGTGATCCGGAGCAGGCACTGAAGTTTGTTGATCAGACCGGCGTTGATATTTTTGCACCGGCCATCGGAACGGCTCACGGCGTATACAAAACCAAGGACCCAAAACTTGATTTTGACCGGCTGCAAAAAATCGCCGAAATGATAAATGGGAAACAGGCCCGGATACCCTTGGTTATTCATGGCGGTACGGGTCTCAAGCCCGATGTAGCCCGGAAATTGGTATCGCTCGGGGGATCGAAATTTAATGTCTCGACAGATCTGAAACACGCCCTGATTGACACTACCTACGACTATATTTCATCCCACAGAGACGAATACAATCCGGGCAAGATTGATATTGCCGTTAAAGAAGGGATCAAGGCCAAAATCGAGTATTGGATCGATTTGCTGGGTTCAGCGGGGAAGGCTTAGTCCTTCGATTGATAAGTTCGTTGACGAACTTAGTTGGACTTCGACGAGCTCCCTTCGGTCTGAGCTAGGGTCGAAGACAGACTTCGACGAGCTCAGTCGAGTCGTCGAGGTCCGCGGGACTTAGCGCTGATTGGGCAATATATCTGATATCATTCATAAAATACGTCACCGCATTTGCAAATCGAAGCCCTTAGCCCCAATATCGTATGCAGATTTTTCGGCAAAATTTTTGATTAACATACATTTATTACGGGAGGTGAAGCAATGTCCGAATTAAAAGCCATATTTTGGGATCAGGACGGGGTGATCATCGATACCGAAAAAGATGGTCACCGGGTGGCCTTCAACAAAATGTTTAAAGAAGTCGGCCACGATTTCGAATGGGATGTCGACACCTATGGCTAGTTGCTCGCCATTTCGGGCGGCAAAGAGAGGATGCGCCATTATTTTACTGAAAAGGGAATCATTCTTGAAGGTGATCCCGAGAAAGACGCTGAATTACTCTTGGCACTTCATAAGAAGAAAACCGCCATATTTGTTGAGATGGTTGAAAGCGGCATACTTCCACTGAGAACCGGTGTGAAAAGACTCATGCAGGAGGCCATGGCAGCCGGTGTGCGCCTCGGAGTTTGTACGACGGCCAATGAACGCTCGGCCAACGCCATTGCCAAAGGCATGCTCGGGGAAATTGACCTCGAATTTGTTCTTGCCGGCGATGTGGTCAGCAAGAAAAAACCGGACCCGGAAATCTATCTTCTGGCGCTCGAACGATCCGGTCTGAAACCGGATGAATGCATCGTGATCGAGGATTCGCACAACGGAATTCTGGCGGCCAAGGGAGCCGGCCTGAGATCTGTTGCCACCACGAATATCTATACCGAGAATGAAGATTTAAGCGATGCTTCGATTGTGGTGACCTCCCTGGGCGATCCGGACGGCGAAAAAGGCATTCTCAAACAATCGCATAAACCGTTCGAATTTGACGGTGTTCTTCATGTTGATCAATTAATCTCTTTTTTCTCAGATTAGCATTAATGTGGGAGGTAACAACATGACTATTAATTATCGATATGCCAACCTGCTCCAGGCGCGCGGCTTCGGGTTGAACGTGTTCAGCCCGGATGACCTGGAGCAAATTCATCTGGCAACACTTGATGTCCTCTGGAATATCGGATTACAAGTGAAAAGCCCAAACGCCAGAAACATTTTGGGCGATAATGGATGTGTCGTTGATAACAGAACCGAAATCGTCAAAATTCCGGCTAATTTGGTAGAAGATGCCATCCAGTCAACCCCGGCGACCTATCGTGCCCATGCCATAAATCCTGAAAACGATTATGTAACCGGAGGAACCAGAACAGGCTTCGTCAATTTTGGTGAAGCTCCGGCGTTAATGGATCCCGTCACCAGAAAGCCGAGACTTGCAACCAAAGCGGACGTGGACAATACCGTGCGGTTTGTAGACACGCTGGATAATATTGTCGGCTGGGAAAGGCCGCTCACCCCGCGCGATCTGGATGAAGATATGGCCAGCATTTATAATACCTGGTCGTTTCTCAGCTATTCCTCAAAACACGGTTTCTTGGGCATTTACACAGTAGAGCATTTCAAGGCGGCCGTCAAAATGGGCGCTGTCCTGGCCGGTGGAGAAGATAAACTCAGACACAGCCCCTTATTCACCGCGTCAGCCGATCCCGTCAGCCCCTTAATCCTTTCCGAAGAGGCGACCGACGTTTTAATCGAATGTTGCAAATTCGGGGTTCCCATAAAACTCAACGGTTTGGGATTGGCCGGCGGTACGACCTGTGTCGACCTGGCAAGCACATTGGTAACCCACAACGCCGAAGTGCTGGGCTCCATTACGCTGGGTCAACTGGTCCGCAAAGGCGCTCCGATGGTATACGCCGGCTCCACCAGTATCATGGACATGGGCACCACCTTGGCAGCCATGGGCGCCCCGGAGATGGCCATGATCAGCGCAGCCCTTGCAAAGTTGGCCCAATTTTATAAAATGCCTTCCTGGGTCGGTGGCGGGTAGACGGACAGCAAAAAATGCGATGCCCAGTCCGCCCACGAGTTCACCCTGACCGCCATTATACCAGCATTGGCAGGTGCCAATTTGATTTATGGGGTCGGGATGCTCGACAGCGCCTTGCTCTGGGATTATGCTTCGGCCATCCTGCAAAACGAATTTCTCGATATGGTGCTGAAGGTTGTGGAGGGCATAAGAGTTTCGGAAGAGAACATCGCCATGGACGTGATTAGAGATGTCGGACCGGCCGGGGAGTTTATCACCCATGAGCATACCTATGAAAATTTTAGACGGCTATCGCATCCTACATTGATGAATCGGGACACCAGAGAAAATTGGGAAGCTGCCGGATCACCGGATATTGTTGACGTGGCGTACGAAAAATCCCTCGACATTATTGAAAACTACAAACCGGAGCCGCGGCCCGAAAATGTCCAGAAAGAACTGGACAGAATTTATACCGATTTTGAGAAAGCTGTCGAAGAACGCAAAGCCGAAAAGGTAGCCTAACAATAATAACGATAGCGACCACGTCCAGAGGGCAGTGCCTGAAGAAAGCCCTGTGATAGGGGGAATCTTAGGAATTATTTCTCATAATGGAAATTCGAATACCCGCCTGCCATTGGCCGGTCTGCATGACACGCTTGATAGCTCCCTTATGAGTGCTTGAAGTGATTGAAACACTCTGCTTATAAAGGCATGGCGGGCATGTCGAAGCACGAAATTCGAAACCATACCCAATGACCAAAATACAGATGACAAAAACGCCATTAAAAGGGCGTCAAACTCCAAGGCAATTGCTTTACCGTTTGTGATTTTTGAACATTAAAATTTAGGATTTATTTCGGATTTCGTATTTAGACTTCTTGCTAATTCACTCACAGCGTCAAATACTTTTCAGTATCATGCCCATATGACGTGGTTTACCTTGGTACGTTTAAGTGAACTACCATGTCCTACAAAGCTATTCTTTTTGATCTCGATGGAACACTGCTCGACACATTAGAAGATCTGGCTGACTCCGCCAACCGAGTTCTTTCAGCAGGCGGTTTCCCACAACACCGGTTGGAGGCTTACCGGTATTTTGTCGGTGACGGGTTGGCCATGCTGGTTACCCGTGCCTTACCGGAAGATCAGCGCAATGAGGAAATTATTCGTGATTGTCTGAATGCATTCCTCAAAGATTACCGCCGGAACTGGAAGGTCAAGACAAAACCGTATAAAGGCATTCCGGGATTGCTGGATGCATTGACAACCCGCGGGATCAGGATGGCTGTTTTATCCAACAAACTCCACGATTTCACAAGATTGTGTGTTTCAGAATTCTTTTTCAATTGGCAATTTGAGGCTGTCTTTGGTCAGCGGGAGAATGTCCCCCCTAAACCGGATCCGACCGGTGCACTTGAAATAGCCGAACGGCTTAACCTTGTGCCGTCGGAATTTCTCTACCTCGGGGACAGTGCCGTGGATATGAAGACCGCAGTGGCTGCATCCATGTTTCCGGTAGGTGTAACCTGGGGGTTCCGCACGGCTGATGAACTACAAAAAAATGGCTGTAAAGTATTGATCGACCAGCCCCAGGAGGTTTTAGACCTTTTGACGTGATCGTGGGAAGTGAAGCTCTCCGCCCGAAGGGGTGGGGCTTCCCGGGAAGGAAAATATTTACTTCAGATAGCTTACCTTAACCCCGCCTTAAACGGTGGGGCTTGCAGGGAAGCGAAGCGGTCAAAGATTCAACAGAATGTATCATTGCCTGTCGACCCCCAAAATATACCAGCCATCCCAATTTTTATTTTCTTCATTTTGTTTACCATTAATTTAGCGATGAGTGTCTCATGGCAGCTTACCAGGTTTTGTTCATAGGCAACAGCCATACATATTTACACCATATGCCGCAGATGGTGGTAAGATTGGTGGAAGCCACGAATTTGGCAAAGCCTCTCAACGCGGAGCAGGTTACCGGCAAAGGGGTGAGTTTGGAATGGCACTGGCATAGTCAGAAAACCCGGGATCGGATTAAAGCCAAAAAGTGGGATTATGTGGTCCTGCAGGACCGCAGCGGTGGCCCCCTGGAAAACAAAGCTACAATGTACAAGCATGCACGTTTGCTGGATGATGAGATAAAAAAACAGGGGGCCGGGACGATTTTATACATGACCTGGGCCAACCGAAAGCGTCCCGAGACCCAGAAGATATTGACGGATACCTACAGCCGAATTTCTCGAGAACTCGGTGCTATTCTGGCCCCGGTCGGTGCGGCCTGGGAGAATTCTCTTAAAACAGATCCGGATCTGCGGCTTCACCATTCGGATGATCGCCATGCCGGACCGGCCGGTGCTTATCTAACGGCATGCGTTTTCTATACCGTATTATATCGCAGCAGCCCCCAAGGTTTGCCGGGGACCCTGTATTTGGACAAGCGCTTGTTGGTTGATTTGACCGACGACAAGGCAGCATTTTTACAGCGAGTTGCATTTGAGACAGTGACAAGTTTACGGTGAAATATTGAAACTTAACAATTCTGATATAGATTTAACTGCAATGACCAAGATACGATCAAATTTGACCAGTTCACAATTTGTTGTAATATATGGATAATATCACAGGTTTTAAAGGACCGCTAATTTTGCCGATCCGTTGGAGGGATCAAAGAGTTTTAGACTCCTAAAAAAACTGTGATATTTAGTGCAAACATGAAATCAAACCCAACTTTTCCAAGCCACAATATATAGTGGCGGGCTATCTTATATCAAATCCAGTGAAATTTAATTTGACCCTCCGTAACTTTTCGATATATATTGCAATAAAGTGATCTGAACCTCCAACACACCCTGACTAAATGCAACATCAGTTCGTTGAATCGGGCCGGGCCTAAAACCTCATTTTGCTTTTCTTTAATACAACTTATTCCTAAGCTTTTCACTTGTTTCAAAGCCTTTAAAAAAAGGAGTTATTCCATGTCAGAGGAAGGTTTCAAACGTAAACTCTCTGCCATCCTTAGTGCAGATGTGGAAGGCTATAGTCGACTCATGGGTGAAGACGAAGAAGCCACTGTCCGCACTTTAACCGCCTACCGTGAAGTGATGACCACGCTTATCCAACAGCACAATGGTAAAGTATTGGACTCCCCTGGTGACAATTTGTTAGCTGAGTTTGCCAGTGTGGTTGATGCTGTGCAGTGTGCCGTGGCAGTACAAAAAGAAATCAATGCCCGTAATTTCGAACTGTCTGAAAACAGGAAGATGCATTTTCGTATTGGCATCAATCTCGGCGATGTTATTCAAGAAGAAGAAAGGATTTACGGAGATGGTGTCAACATCGCTGCCAGGCTGGAAGGATTGGCTGAGCCAGGAGGTATCTGCATTTCCAAAACGGCTTTTGATCACATTGAAAGCAAGCTTCCGTATGGATATGAGTTTTTAGGAGATCAAGTGGTAAAAAAAATTGCCAATCCGGTAGGTGCATATCGGGTTCTGATGGAGCCGAGGGTGACTGTCGCAGGAAAAGCAGAAGACAAAAAACGATCACCAATAATGCGAGTGCCAATTCTTGTTGGGACAATTGAGGTGCTTGTGGTGGTTGTTGCTGTAGGGATTTGGCAGTATTGCATGCGTCGCCCGACAGCGGAACATACACCCATGGAGAAGATGGCCTATCTTCTGCCTGATAAACCCTCCATTGCAGTTCTACCATTCACCAATATGAGTGGGGACCCTGAGCAAGAGTATTTCAGCGATGGCCTAACTGAGGAAATTATAACTGCACTCTCTAAGACTCCCAAGGTATTTGTGATTGCTCGTCATTCCGCATTCACTTACAAAGGGAAATCTGTAAAGATACAGCAGGTGGGTCGGGAACTGGGGATCAGATATGTTCTAGAGGGTAGTGTTCGCAAGGCGAAAGACAAGGTGCGCATTACAGCTCAACTGATTGATGCGACAACGGAGAAACATCTCTGGGCGGAGCGTTACGATAGAAATCTGAGGGAGATATTTGCTATACAGGATGAGATAACCCTTGCGATCATTAAGGCTATGCAGGTGGAACTTACAAAGGGTGAAATGGCTGATTTGACCGGCAGGGGTACGAAAAACCTTGATGCTTACCTCAAGGCATTACAGGCCCAGGAGCAATGGTGGCGCATGGATAAACAGGGCACTCTGAAGGCTAAGCAATTAGCCCTTGAGGCCACTGCTATTGATCCACAGTATGGCTATCCTTACGCGATCGTGTCATGGTCTCACATGATGGAAGTTTGGCTTCAATTCTCGGAATCATCAAAAGAATCTATGAGGCTTGCAGTTGAGGCAATACAAAAGGCCCTAACCCTTGACGAGTCTGATCACCGCATACACTGCATATTAAGCAATTTATACATAATGCAGGGTAAAAATTCCGAGGCCATCGCCTCAGCACAACGGGCACTGGAGCTATGCCCCGGTGGCGCTTTAGCACATGGAAGCTTGGGCACAGCTCTTAGGTTTGCATGCAGATTCAGTGAGTCTGTTCAGTTTAGGGAGCAGGCGATTAAACTCGACCCTTTTCCTACCGCTACGGCCTTCCGGAATCTGGGCATGGCCTACCTGAGAGTGGGACGGTTTGGGGATGCCATCGCAGAGCTCAAGAAGGCGCTTCAAATGAATCCCAACGATTGGGCAACCCACTACAGCTTTGTAGAGACCTATACCAAATTGGGTCGTAAAGAGGAGGCCCGTGCGCAAGCCGAAGAACTCTTAAGGGTAAGACCAAACTTCTCTCTGGATTGGTTAGCTGAGACGACCGTCAAGATGTATGCCATAGAATGTCGTTCAAAAATAAATGATGAGATTGAATCTCTGCGTAAGGCAGATGTGGGACTCAAGTGATTTGAGACGTGCACTACATATTGTGGTGCTGTCTTGAAATCAAAAGCAAAGATTTTTTACCAAAAAACCAAGTATCAGTCGATTTCATATTGAGAATATGGAAGTTTAGGGCAAAGTTGTGAATATGTCTGAAATTTTAAACGGCGGCTTATTTTAAATATCCGTTGGAGGTATTGGTACTTTTAAAAGAGCAGATTTTTTTCAGATAAATAGCAGATGATCACAGGTTCTATGGAATAATCCGATTTGCATCACAAATCTTTAACTGCCTTAAGATTACGATTATATGTAAAAAGCGTAAATTTTTATAAAAATGGTAATGTTTTGACCTGCTCTTTCATCCTTTCAAATCAGCCACAAATATCTTCGGGCAACAGCCCGTCAGCGTAATGTCTACCCCTATTTTCCGGACGCCAAGAGACTCATTAATTCTGCAAAATCATCAACGATATGGTCCGCGCCTGATTTTAAGAGATTTTTTTTCAGATTGTCCTTATCGGGTGAGGATATGAGGATGCCGATGGCCTTGAACCCGGCCTTTGACCGTTTGGCAGTCACCATATCATCCGGCATGTCGCCAACATAATAGTGGCCGGAAACTGCAGGTTTTTGTAAAGCTGCGATGGTATCCAGCATAAAGGGATTTGGTTTGCTGAGAGAAACCTTTACGCCTTTTTCATCACGTATTTTTTTCTCTTCTCTGAGACAATCGTCCAGAGAATAGATCATCGTGAAAAATTTCTTGAGCTTAAAAAAATCCAAAGCATAGTCGGCCTCTGCTTCGGGACGGCCAGTAGCAACGGCAAGGATATTGTATTTTGAAAGCCGCTCTAGTTGAGCGTGGTCGATGAGGAGTTTTTCCCTAGTAATATATCCTTTTGAATGATAGGCCTTTGTGGGGATACCATAGGTGGTTTCAAAAAGGTCCTTGCCAAGATAAATTTCCTGGAAAATTTGTTTGATAATATTACCACTTCCAACGTCGCCGGAATAAAAGCCTGTGACAATATTATTTTTTGATTTGCCGGTTTTAATCCGCAATGAGGATAACGGGTTTTTGGTGGATTTAAGACATTGGGCTAGCCCCGCCACATCACATTGGGTAATCGTTTTGCTGTAACTTGACCAGGGATCCGGGTCTTCAACCTTTGTAACACCTTTTACTAAATTGAACAGCAGGTCAATCGCCACAAGGGTTAAATCCCAGTCATTATTCAGCCCGCCACTTTGTTTGACATTGGCCAGATCTGACAATGAGAAAAGAGGGTCCGGCAGGTCCCGCCATGACCGGGCTCCTTTGAAAAACAACCTGGCAGTCTGCCTGACCGTTTCCCGGTATGATCCTGAGACATCAATAATAACACCATCCATATCGAATACAATCAGTGATTTCGTTGTCATCTTTGGGCCCACAAGTAAAAATAGGTCGTTAATCTAAAGGTCGTGTGTAGCAAGAAGCTCGGCAAGCTCGGGTATGGAAGAGATGAAAAAGTAATCCTTCCCGGAGTGTTTTTGCTTTTTCTTTCCGGTTCGGTCCATCATGACCGGAATTGATGCCCATTCTAATAACGGAAGATCTGTATAACCATCGCCCACTGCAATGGCATGCTCTGCAGATATTTCCAGGCAATTGATTACCTCCAGTTTATCTTCCGGGGTTAACATATAAAACTCCATGCCGGTGATGCGATTGTTTATGATGTTAAAGCGGTTTGTTTCAATGATGTTAAAGCAGCCTTGTAAATCCGCAAGTTTTAAAGTCCGTTCGATCATATCCAGCGTTCCGCAACTCAGGACGATCATATGGTAGCCTTGCTCATATAACCGCCGAAAAGTTTGGCAGTCTGTGGATGATATTTTTTTTGCAAGTATTTCCGCGACCCGGTCAAGTGCTTCGATGTGTGTGCCTTTCAAAATCCATAGATAATATTTTTTGAATGACCCTGCCAGCCATTCCTTCTTATCGGCATAGATAACGGCTTTGGCCACAATGCGCTTGATAATGGAAGTTTTTTCTTGGGGCGCATTCAATTTATACAGTAGCAGCGTCTGTTCACTGTCGTAAGGATCGCACGGAAGTATCGTTCCGTCAAAATCCCAGATGATCGAATAATTTTTCATTCTTCGTTGTTTTCCCGAACCGCGGCACTTTCATAAGCTTCTAAAGCTTCTTGCTCCAACAGGTGTGCTTGGGTGGTATATCGCGGTGAGAAATGAAAAATCGTGAATTGTTTTACCCGGGATTTACCGGCGATGATGCCCGCCTGCCGGGCAGTGAGGTGATTCTTTAAGCGAGCCACTTGCGTGTCTTTTTCGAGAAACGCCGCTTCGATATAGAGCTGGTCCGCGTTTTTTACAAATTCAATAATTTTGGCAGCGTTGGATTCGGTGTAGGCAACATCTACGATGTAACAGATCTCTTGTCCCGGTGATATCATAGCGATATGCTTTGCCAGTTCGCCCAGGTTAAATCTTTTTTTGCGCCTGTTTGTCTTGTCAAGCTCTACTACAAACTCCGACGCGGGCGATTTCCCGTTATATAACGCCTGTTTAAATTGGTCGAGCCAGGGTCCGGTCTCAAGCCCTAAAGATAAAACTTTGTCTTTTATGATATTTACATGAAATCTTTCTTTGATGGCAAATCCCAGGCAGGGGATGCTATGGTCCAGCAAAACGGTTGAAACGGTAAGAGCGGGTTCTTCGTGTAAAATGTCATTAAATGGTGTTACGGCACTTTTTCCGGTAGGAAGAAACTTAGCACCGCTGAAATATTGGGTTGTGATCAGCTGATCGGTAAGGACTACGGTGACGTGTAAGGTGAAAGGATTGGGATAATTTTCCACCAGGTTCCATGCATATCCTGCCAGTTTTCCCTCAACATTTTTGCGAAATCCCTGTGGCCCATACAAATAAATACTTTTCTCGCGCCCCAGATTCAACCGTAATAGCCTATCGAATCCCACAAAATGATCCATATGGGTATGGGTGACAAAAACATGGCTGATTTTAAGAATGTCCCTGGACGAAAGCCCGGCCAAATCGCCTAAATCGAACATTATGGCACGGTTTGAAAAAAGAAAAGAAATAAATAAGCCGGGATCACCAAAGGGTTCATTAATCAACCGCGGATGGAGGGAAGGGCGCATTATTAGGGCAGGTATTTTTTAACTTGCTTATTTATACAACCATAAATTTCTTCATCAGAACCGTAGATGTCAACGATGGCTTTATGGTTGATGAGTTTTTCGATAACGAATGCCGTCACAAAGATACTGACGACGTGGGGTTGTGGTATTAGATTTCTGAAGGGTGCGATCTGATAATCTATATCAAACTCATCCGCTCGAGACAATGTTTCCAGGCATTGAACAATCTGTTCTTCCAGGATATTTTTGCTGGTGGTTTCCACTAAATTGTTTTCAACCAATTTCATGGCGATGGCATTGGCAAGCGGTTCAACATTATCCCTTAGCGCATTTATCGCCATTCTGCGAGCATACTCTTTAGAGGATTCAATCTTAGATAAGATGCTTGATTCCCGTGTACTCGGCCGAAAGACTTTTGCCATAGCGACCCCTTTTGTTATTTTTTCTAATTAAATACCAATTTGTATACAGCCATAATAATTGCGAACACATTGAATTGCAAGGAAAAATTTCAAAAATCCATGCTCGGCTACAGCAATTAGCAAGATACCGTTCCAGTAAAATATTGCATTCAATTACTGCAAATTGGAATGCAATACATCAAGCCACCGGTCTGAATTGCGCATCCACAATTACCAGCTGGGGGTATTTTTGGTCGTTCCAATAATTCCAATTCAACTGGAAGGCGATTTTATCAAATGATTCAGGCAGCGGTGCATCCGCAACCGAATTGAAATGGATGGCACTGAAATGTTTGCGGGTCCCGCTGGACGGTTGATATAAAAACATACGTCTATGGTTCTCGCCGACGACCTGGGAACTTTTAACGGCGATGTTTCGAGCCATAAAGACCGGATTGGGATTAGCTGCTCCAAACGGTCTTAATTTTTCAATTTCATCCAGCAATTGTTCGGAGATATCGTTAAATTGAAGTTCACAATCTATCAACAATTCGGGTGCAATAGTTTCAGGCCCGAAGGAATTTTTAACCAAGGCCTCAAAAATTTCTTTGAATTTCTCAATATTTTCCTTTTTTATTTTCAGTCCGGCGGCCATTGAATGACCGCCAAATGCCTCGAGGAAACAGCTGCACCTTGAAAGCCCCTCATAAATATCGAATCCCGGGATACTGCGGGCTGAGCCTTTACCGAGGTCTTCACGGATCGAGACCACAACCACCGGCCGGTAGTAATGATCGACTAAGCGTGAGGCCACGATGCCCAACACACCCTCGTGCCAATTATCATGAGCCAGCACAATTGCGCTTTTGCCGGCCTCTTGCGGATTTTTTGCCAAATATTGGCGGATTTCTGTTAAAATTTCAGTTTCGGTTTCTTTTCTGACATTATTGAGTTCATCCAGATATTGGGCAATTTCGTCGGCAACAGCAGGATCTTTGGCTGTCAAAAGATCCAGTGCTGCTTTCGCATGCCCCAAGCGACCCGCTGCGTTTAATCGGGGTACGATTCTAAAAGCAATATTCTCTGTAGTCACGGCTGCTTCGTTGATTCGGCTTGCTTCTATAAGTGTTTTCAGCCCTGGTCGTGATTTTCCCGTCTGAATCAAATTGATACCGGCATGGGTCAGAATTCTGTTTTCTGCCACCAAGGGTGCTGCATCGCCAATGGTCCCCAGGGCCACAAGATCGCATAATCGCAACAAGTTCGGTTCGGTGCCGGTTTCCCAGAAATTTATATCCCGCAGGTATTTTCTTAAAGAAACGGTGAGCATAAAGGCAACCCCGACACCGGCAAGCTGTTCAAAACCGGTGTCGCAATCGGGCCGATTTGGATTGATGAAGGCCTCTGCCGCAGGCAGACTGTTCGATACGCGGTGGTGATCCGTAATGATTACGTCAATATCGGCATCTTGGGCTTTTTGCACGGCATCCTGACTGCTGGAACCGCAATCCGCTGTAATGATGAGATCAACCTTGTTTGGAATTGCAATATCTGAAATATGCTGCATTTGCAGGCCGTATCCCTCCTTCAGTCTGTGAGGAAGATACACGGAAGTGTCTGCGCCAATGGTATCTAAAAACTCGAAAATGACGATTGCCGAAGTGATGCCGTCGACGTCATAATCACCAAAGATTAAAATTTTTTCGCCCTTTGCGATGGCTTTACCGATACGCTGAACAGCAGCATCCATATCTTTTAAGGAAAAAGGCGGCCGTATGTTTTTCAAGGAAGGCTGCAGGAAATCCAAAGCCTGTTTGACGGACTTAATTTCTCGATTAACCAGGATTTCTGCGAAGGTGGGCGTGCATTTTAAACCCTTGGAGATTTTTTCTACGCGCTGAAAGTCAGGCTGAAGGATGCGCCACTGTTTTTTCATAGGTGCGCCATATATCTTATTATTATGATCGGTACAATACCAAATCCGACACCTAAACACAGGCAACAGACTTTTTTATTGAAAAGACAAGGGATATGTTTATACTTACTATCATGTGCGATGCCGTCTTCTGAGATTTTTTAGACGGCACAGCAAAGGATATCTTACAGTGAGGCTTCCGAAAACCAATAGCGCAAAGCACGACTCTTGCGAACAATAACAAAATATCTGCGGGTCGACCGTCGAAAAATTGCCTTTTTAAAATTTATTTTTGAGGCCTACGATGGTATTGCCGTCGTGTCAACCTTGGATCCGGTTGAGGGTACCGTAATGCTCAGCATTGCTCCCGGGTGTGAAGCTGATGTGGATATGCTTTTACAGGATCTTAAAAAAGATATCATGATTGAACCGACCGGGAAACCAGAGAATCCAAATTCTGAAGGCTAAATGAATCAAGGGTCGGGGTGGTTTTTTTGCCATACAAACCGGGTGCTGTTTGCAAGCGCAACGCTTAAAACACTGATGGACTTTAATCTTAATAAAGATCAATGCAAAAAAAGCAACTGTTCATAAATACCATCGGATGTCAAATGAATGTTTATGACTCCGAACGGATTGCAGAGGCACTTAAACCTCTGAAATATCAGGAAACTTCTGATCTCAAGCGTGCAGATCTGGTCATTGTCAACACCTGTGCAATCCGGGAAAAGGCGGAGCAGAAAGTTTTCAGTTTTTTAGGACGGCTTGCCGGTTTGAAGCGGAAAAACCCCGATATTATTATCGGCGTCGGGGGATGTGTCGCGCAGCAAGAAGGAGAGAAAATACTTGAGCGCGTCCCACACCTTGATGTCGTTTTCGGAACCCATGCTATCAGTCGTTTACCGAAGATTATCCAGCGGGTTGAAATAAAAAAATGCCGAATTGTTGATGTCGAAACGATTACGACAATTGATGAATTTGAAGCGGTTCGCGATTCTGTGGATGAAGGAAAGGTTGCGCGTTTTGTCACTATCATGCGGGGCTGTGATAATTACTGCACCTATTGTGTCGTGCCCTATGTCAGAGGCGGTGAACGAAGCCGGAATCCGGAGCACATTATCGAGGAAATATCGGGTCTCGTGGATAAAGGCCTTCGGGAAGTCACTCTCCTCGGGCAGAATGTCAACAGCTATGGTAAAAAACAGGGTCTTTGTTCTTTTTCCGAATTGCTATATCGGATCAACGAAATTGAAGGCCTGTTGAGGGTCAGATTCACCACTTCGCACCCCAAGGATCTTTCAGATGCACTTATCAATGCATTTAAAGAGCTTCCGAAATTATGCAATCATATTCATCTGCCTGTCCAGTCAGGGTCCAATAAAATATTGGAAAGGATGAACCGGAAATACAACCGACAGCAATACCTTGAAAAAGTTGATAAACTGCGCCGAGTAAAGCCGGATATTGCGATCAGCTCAGATTTTATTGTTGGATTTCCCGGAGAAACACCAGCCGATTTTGAAGAAACACTGAACCTGATCAGACAGGTGAGATATGACAGTCTGTTTGCATTTAAATATTCTGACCGCCCCAACGCAAGCGCATCCCAATTATCCGCTAAAGTTCCGGAATGGGAAAAAAAAGTCAGATTACAGCGTCTGTTAGACCTACAGGAAGATATTACCTTGAAAAAGAACCGCTCTTTGGTGGGATCTACCCAAATTATTTTGGTTGAAGGATTCAGTAAAAAACAGTCTTCAAAAGTTCGTGAATCCCGGCCTCCGGCCGATTTACAGTGGATGGGGCGGACTTCGACCAATAAAGTCGTAAATTTTTTCCAGGATGAAACCGATGCATCCGGCAATGAAATGTTGACTGGCAGGTTGGTTCATGTCAGAATTGAAAATGGATTTTCTCATTCACTTTGGGGCAAACCGGTTCACGTTGAACCATCAGCGATTGTTTGGAAAGGAGTAGAAAGCGATGCTGCATAAAGTAAGCATAGCAGGCCTGACCATGGATCCGGCGACAAATACACCGATCATCATCTTAAAGACGGAGGAGAACGATCAGGCAATTCCCATCTGGATTGGATTACTTGAAGCGACATCCATTGCCTCGGCTTTGCAAAATGTAAAATTCGATCGGCCAATGACGCATGATCTTTTTAAGAATTTTACAGATGTTGTAAATATTACCGTGTTAAAGGTGGAAGTTTGTGATTTGAAGAACAGTACCTTTTATGCCAGAATTTATTTCCAGTCCGAAGATAGATCATTTGATATGGATGCCCGGCCGAGTGATGCAATCGCCATTGCACTCAGGTTCCAGGCACCTATTTACGTGGATGACAAGGTCATTGAAAAATCAAAAATGGGCGAAGAGGTCTCTGAAGTCTTCGATGAAAGTGAAGAAGGCAAAAAATGGGCAGATTACCTCAAAAACCTTGATCCGGATGACTTTGGGAAATATAAAGTTTAACTCCTAAGTCATGAAATTCCAACTTTCGGTATTAAATCTTTTCCATTAAAGCCCTGACTGAAATAACCACGGGCCACATTCATAATAAATATCCCCTTCACCCGGGCCACAGCAATCGGAACTTATTTTTCAGAATCACTTTAGAAACAGAACTTCCCGTTCTCATAAATGGTTACCTTTTTGCCGGTTGTGAGTCGAGCGGTGACCCTTTTAGGTTCGGTATTTACCAGATCCCAGTGAAGTGCCGAATCATTAAATCCCAGCTTTTTCTTCAGCACGCCGGTTAATTCCGCAGGATTTCCATCATAGGCGTCGGAATAGGAAGATCCCAAAGCCACATGGCAGTTACCGTATTTTCCGCCGTAGTTTTCGTCATAAAGGGTATTTGCCATGAAGGTCCTGATCCTCGAGAATCTCTTATCAGTCAGGGAGAATTCTCCCACTTTGTTGGCCCCTCTGTCCATTGAAAGCTGTTTTTTTAAAAAGTCTTCTCCTTTTTCCGCAGAGATAGATGTTGCCGAGCCTTTTTTGAATTCGAGTCTAACACCGCTAACATAATTGCCGCTGCGAAATGAGGGTTGGTTTGCATAATACACGCCTTTGGTTCCCCGCCAATCTGGTGAGAGAAAGGTTTCGAAACTCGGTATGTTGTGGCCGGACAATCCCAGCCACCTTCTCCTATCTCCCGGAGTTATTTCAAGGTCTATATTTTCGGACGCTATATGCAAGCAGCGAATTTTCATACTGTTTAGCCATTTTTTAATGCGGGTTATATTTTTGTAAATATTTTGCCATTCGGTAACCGGCGATTTTCGATTCAGAAAGCATGCATTTACGATTTGATATGTGTATTTTTTCATGGAAAGCCTCGCTTGGTCTGCCAATGCTTTCGTCGGTATGACACCTAGCGTCCAGCTGAAATCACCTCTTTCTTCCCGTTTATCAAGGATATCCCGCAAGAACTTCTTAGCGATGGTGGATTTTGCCACTTTTCGTGGATCAATGCCACTGAGATGAGTGATCGATTCAGGGGCGTAAAGAAAAATACTGCCATTAAGATTTTGGTAAAGTTTTTTTTCGCCGGGAGCCGTAAATTCCAATTGACCCAAATTTGAAAACTCGTAAAAATTTTTTTCCATAACCGGCGTGGGCATTAACCGCTGAACAGGATGCATTCCCATGGTTAAAATGCGTGCGCTCAGAATTTCAACCAATCGGATTGCCGGAATGTGGTAACGAAGGATCACAATGTTGTTTTTTTTAAATTTTTTGGCCCGGGCCGTTTTCATTGCCCAAAGGAGAACCTCGGCATAACGTTCGAGTTGTTTTTCAGTAAGCATATCTCACCTTCCGATTTTTATCTCAGCACAGCGCACATAGGATCCGGCGAAAACAATGAATTGACTCCTTATGTGCTTCATGCACGTTAGGGTTATCATTTTGGATGGTTGTCTTTCAGGAACAGTTTATGATACTCGGTTTCGGTTAGATGTTTATTCATCAGACGGGTAATCAAGGAAAAAATTTCATCGAGCTCCTCATCAGACAGCCTTGTTATCAACTGTTTTAAAAGTGTGTCGTCCGAAAATTTCTGCAGATAATAAATAACCGTGTTTTCATCTATATCGCGGTTTAAACCGAATCCCACCAGACCGGTGTAATTTTCAACAAAATTATGGGTATGCTGTGCCATGCCTTTAATTCCTTAATGAATGTCAACAGATACGTTCGGTATCTTTTTTGTATTGTCCCAATGAAAAAATGATTGCGGTTTGGCCGGTATTGCCCGTTTGCCGGTCAAGCGGTTATAAAGCCGTCGAAAAAACTATCACCTTAATCCTCAATCGCCTGCGAGCATAAGAGAAAAATCGCCGCCGGTCAAGTTGACCGGTTCGCTATCCTGCAAGCTCCACCATTTCTTTAAGGCAAGCTACCTGAAATTTTATTCGAAAACTTGAGAAATCAAAAGTATATTGATAAGGTAAAAATGTTATGATCAATTAGGACAATGGAACTTCATCAATCGGCACGGGATTCAGCCGTCCGATACATCCCACAGGGTGAAATATGAAACCTCCCAATACGCAACTTTCAAAACTGGTTGATATGGACAATCCTCAGCATGTTTATGATGAGGTAAAAACCATCGTTTCCATGATGTTCAGCGAATTTGATTTCAAGCCCGTAGACCGGGTGTTTGAAGACACTCTGAGACTCTTCAGAGGTAAATATCCTGGGTACCAGGAGTGTATAACCGGATACCATGACCTTAAGCACACCACTGATGCCATGCTGGCGGCAATCAGATTGATTCATGGCGCCAGTATTCGGGATGAAACCATAAGCCAGGAGGGTGTCACCTTAACGATCATTAGTTCGTTGTTGCACGATACGGGATATATTCTAACACTGGAGGATGACTCGCGGAGCGGTGGAAAATACACGTTGGTCCATATTGACCGCAGCATTGATTTTATGGAGAATTATCTCGAAAAGAATAACTTTTCAAAAGAAATTTTTTATGACTGTCGCGACGTCCTTCGTTGTACGGGATTTAGAACCGAAATCAGTCAAATTCAATTTAATTCCCCCGAGACAGAACTGTTTGGTAAAATCATGGGCACGGCAGACCTTCTGGGGCAGATGGCCGACCGCACATATCTGGAGAAATTACCCTTTTTGTACCACGAGTTCAAGGAAGCCAAGATCGAGTCGTATTCCAGTGTGATGGATGTGTTTGAAAAGACCCCGGACTTTTATGTTGAGACCCGCAAAAGGTTTGACGAGGAACTCGGAGGAGTAAATCGTTTCGCTATTGATCACTTTAAAAACCGTTGGAATATAGACAGCGATTTATATGCTGATGCAATCGAAAAGAATATTGTTTATCTGAAATATATTTTGAAAAACAGGGATAAAAGTCTTCGAAGTTTGCTCAGACGGGGTGGCTATTTGAAATTTTTGGGAGGCAAAAAACTTTAGATGCCAGCACGGCAGTATTACCTTTACCTTGCCCTAATGTTGCCCAATCTGCACCACCCCGGCAATTTTTTGTTTTGAACTGGTTTCAAAACCTCCTTTAGTCATACGCTCGCAGTAATGTTCAGGCAGCGTCAGGAATCAGCTTGGTTGCCAGCGTTTTCACTGCAGTCAGGTATTCCCCAAAACCGCGCATGAAGATGTCATTGTGGTTTGCCCCCGGGATTTTTAATAAAGTCTTATCCGATGCTGCGCAAGCGTTATAGAGAGCCACTCCTTCCGAATAGGGTATGATGTGGTCCAGTTCGGCATGAATGATCAGCGTCGGTTTATCGAAGTCTCGGATTTTGTCGATGTTGCGGAATCCTGTTTCTTCTTTGAATCCAAGGGCTTCGGGGCTGATGCCCAACAGCTGCAATAGCGGTGTGGCATAAGCGAATCCGCTTTCAATTATTAAGCCATCAATTTCGTTTTTATAGTTGTCGACAAGTTCAAGTACAGATGCACTCCCCAAAGAGCGACCCATCACAACCAACGAACCTGTGTAATTTTTTTCCAATAACCACTTTTTGACAAATGAAAAGATGGCGTGGCAATCTTTCATCATGGCGCCAACAGTCGGCTGACCAGATGAGCGTCCATACCCCCTGTAGTCTGCGGCCAAAAAATTGATACCCATTTGGTTATAAGCAGGTCCCAAGTCATCATAGTCGGCGACAATTTCGCCGTTCCCATGGAAGAACAAAATATTCGGTCCGGTCTCTGCCGTCATGTGAAACCGTGTCCCAATTTCCACCCCCGATTCAACCGGTATCATCACATTTTGGGCAGAATGCTGGACGTTGGATCTATTCGACTCGGGCCTGGGATGGAACAGGAACATCAAAACCTCGGGGCGATCCAGTACAGAATAATCAGTTTTTGAATCAGATGTCATGACAATATCTCTAAGTTAGAATTTTCTCTGAATGTGAATGTTTTGCTTTTGAATCCACCGGTCGAGTTTTAATCTTAAAAAGCGCTTAAAATGGCGGCGAGTTTCGGGAATAAGGAGGAGCAGTCCGGCCGTATCGGTTATAAAACCCGGGGTAAGCAGGACAATTCCTGCTACGAAAATTAACACTGCGTCCAGAAGTTCTTCAGTGGGCATTATTCCCTGTTGCAGGCTGGATCTGACTCGTATCATGGTTTGCATACCCTGGAGCCGGGCCAGATAAGCTCCGGCAAATCCGGTAGCGACTACTAAAATAACGGTGTTAAGGGCGCCAATGACGGTTCCGACCTCGATGAGCAGGTAGATTTCAACAACCGGTATTATGGTGAATGCAAGAAAAAGCTTGAGTAACATTAAAACCGAGCCTCCTTGCGCTTTTCGAATTTAATTATCATCTTGCTCGTCTTCGACATCTAAAACAAATTCATCACCGATATCTTTTTGATTAAGGGAGTCACAGTATTCCTCTGCCCGTTGTTGCGACAGTGATTTTTCACCGGTGCGGGTCTTTGGCCCTTTATGAAAAGAAGCAATCAAAATCTCAGAATCGCCGTCTTTTTCAAATACCTGATAACCTTCATCAAAATGTTTTACAAAATATTTCATGGGGTCTCCTCGATAAAGGGGTTGTATTGCCGCCTAAATCCATAACAAGGATTTTGACCACTGAATAAAAAGTTTTTCTAAAAAATACGGAGGCTTTCGATAATTTTCAACCCATGTAATTTTGTGCATTAATTGAATAGGGGCGGATAAAAGCATGTCGTGTTGTTTTAAAAATTATGCCTGGTCCAGGAAACCGCGGTAAAGTGCCTTGAAGAGTATTTACTTCAGTGAACGCACAGATAGAACCCGGCATCCACTGGTATCATAGGTTGGCACGGTGAAGGAATCCCCGATGTTGAAATTGAAAGCCAAGTGTGCCCCCAGAGCTGTTTCTGAAGACCACAGCAAAATACAACTCAATTTTATTTCCGGAACGATTTTAACCAAAAGTCCGCAGTCGGTGATATATCCTTTGTATTTTATTCTGTTGACATATAAGCTTCTCAATTCTTCAATTGTCGGAAGACGCCAGTTGGTGTATTTTGATTTTATGGTTTTTGCAAAATGGTATTTGGCCCATTGCTCAGCCTGCTTCCACTCAATGTTCCCCTGATTATCGGACTTTGCCCACATCAACCCTAATTTGTGATCGGTTACGGTGCCGTCGCCGTTATCGGTAAAGCGGGGACCCGCCACAGCCGTTTTACTGTAATCAATGCCGTATATGCTTAGTAGAACAAAGACAATGAAAAAAAATGCCGGTTTGTACATGTCGATAATTTTCCCCGGATGCTGCTATCAACTGGCCTGTTTAGCAAATGGCAGCGAATTCGATTTGTGAAGTACCGTATGAATGAAATAATTCCAAGCCAACCGGCCAGAGAACCAAATCAACACCGCACACGATGACGCTAATAACTCGGCTAAAAAGGTTGTCTGGTTAAAAAAAGTATATAAAATTGCCGGGGGTCCGTCAAGAAAGAAAGAATTTAAACCCTTGGTAATTAAAGGGATTTAGCGTATCAATCGATTGTGTAAGATTATTTGAGTTATTGCAAAAGAACAGTTTAAGCGCCGGGTAGCGGCTTAAATGGTCGTTTACTGATTGGGTAAAAATTTTCCGATGATTTATCCGTAGCCCGAATCCCTAAAGTTGCTGTATTTGTTGTAAATGGAATATCGCCGTAAGATGCAATATTTATTCACAATTAATTTGATTTTTACCCGAGTTTATAATATCAATAGTCTTGTGGTAATCACCGCTAACGGTTGATAAGGCGCCGTTCGCTAAGTCCTCAATTGATCGTAAACAAAATGAAGAAGACCGGGCAAAATTAAGGACTTCAATCGATAGCGTGGAATCAAATCCACTGGTAAAAATACGCACCTAGATAAGTTATTGATTATGGATTTGATCTTCATTTTGTTTACCCGTTGGGAAAGCCGAGGATATGCCATAGCCTTCGGCTTGAATCCTGCGGTGTCTTTGTTGCGTGTCCCGGCGAAGCCTTGGCGAAGTCGGATCAAGGGCTCGCAGTCCCGCTCCGGCGGGACGGCTTCGCCCTCGACGCCGCGGATCTAACGCATCCTCGACTTTCGCTCAATTAAGGCAATAAGGAAACACTCGGTATGCGTTTTCGAAAAGGGGGAAGGGTATGACATCGTGTGTTTTGCTGAATGCAGACTATTCTTTTCTGAATGTAGTAGATTGGAAGCGAGCGATGTGCCTGCTGGCAAAACAAAAGGTTGAAGTTCTGAGATATTCTGAAAAAATTGTCCGGACCGGTGAGGGCCTGATTATGAAAATCCCTGCCGTTATGAAGCTGATCAAATTCATCAGAACTATTTACCGAACCAAAGTTCCTTTCAGCAAAAAGAATCTCTTCGTAAGGGACGGCTACCGGTGCGCTTACTGCAGCGTGAAAACCGAACGTTTAACGATTGACCACATCATACCCAAATCGAGAGGGGGGGAAACCAACTTTGAAAATTGTGTGGCAGCCTGTAAACCCTGCAACAATAAAAAAGGAAAACGTACGCCCAGTGAGACCAAAATGTACCTTAAAGTTAAGACCTATCAACCCACAATTTCAGAGTTTTTAAGATTGAGAGTAAAAATACTCGGTATCCATGAGGCCCTTAAAGGTCTGGGAATATTCGATTAGCAACCTGCGATTGTTTGTCAATGATAAAAATCGGAACAAAAATTAGCATGAGGGTTTTATGAAGATAATCGTTTTGGGTACCGGTTACGTCGGGCTGGTACATGCCGCCGTATGTTCTGAGTATGGTCACGAGGTTTATGCTTATGACAGTGATCTAGACAAAATTAAGGCTTTTTCGACCGGACAAGCAGAGAAGATCGAGAAATATGTAAACGAACCGGGTTTGGCCAACATTATCAGAGAAACACTCGGCCGGTATCTTTTTTTCTCCACCGAGTTGGAGTCGATTATTGAGGGTGCAGATGCCGTGTTTATGTGCCTGCCCACACCACCTAATCTGGATGGATCCACCAACCTCACTTTTTACGATGCAGCAGCGCAACATATCGCCGAGTTATCTGCCAGGCGAAAGGACAAGCGAAGGGTTGTTTTTATCAACAAGAGCACCGTACCGATTGGAACGGGCCGTCACCTTCAAAATATCATGAAGGCCCAAGACGTTGCTAATTTTGGAGTTGCCTCCAATCCGGAGTTTTTAGCAGAAGGAAGTGCCGTTCTCCAGGCTCGAAGACCCGATCGGGTGGTAGTCGGGGCCGATGAAGAGCAAGATTTTAACATTCTTCGCAGGGTCTACTCTCAATTTGTTCATCACGTAAGAATAAAATATATAGAGACAACTCCGGAAACTGCCGAAGCGATAAAGTATGTGGCCAATACGATGCTTTTAACATACATTTCCTTCTGGAATGGTGTCGGTGCAAAGATCGGTGAAAAACTTCCGAATATCAAAATTGATGATCTGCGGCTCGGAGTCACCGCCGATGAGAGAATCAGCACCTGGGGATCTTTTGTCAGCAATGGGGCGGGCGGCAGCTGTTTTGGTAAAGATATTGCGTCCTTGATTTATCAGCTAAGGAGCGTGAATGTCAGCACCAAGATGCTGGAGGCTTCTTATGAAGTCAACGAATATCAAAAAGTCTATCTTATCGATAGAGCAATTACCGAGGCCGGTTTTAAATTTAACAATAAAACAATTGCCGTGTTAGGCTTGGCTTTCAAGAAACACACCAATGATATGCGGGATTCCTCTTCAATCAAGGTCATCGAATCATTGCTCGGCAAAGGGGTTTCAAAAATTCAAGCCTACGATCCCTTGGCCAATGAAACTGCCAGAGATGTGTTTGATCCATCCAAAAACATTCTTTTTGAAAAAATTCATTATTACGATTCGGCCAAAGAGGCGATTAAAGGATCCGATGCGATTTTTATATCTACCGATTGGGAGGAGTTTCGCGGTATTTCCCGCACAATCGAAGAGTTGGTCAAACCGCCATATCTGATAATGGATGGGCGGCGAATGATTCCGGATTATGAAGATTTGGTTAAAAAAGAATACACGTATCTTGCCGTTGGTTCCATGGTCATGACACCGGAAAAAAACTGATTAAAAAGAGAATCTTTTAACCGATGTCATCAAGAGATTCATCATTTCAAAACCCATCGATTTGTCGCAATTCTACGAGCCGGTTCTTTTAACAAAAGCCTGCCACAATCTATTTCCTTGACACAAAATTGATTTATGAGTAAGCATTCCTGATTTAAGCAAATATCCGATCACGGAGGATTTAATGGATTATAAAAAAACACTCAACCTTCCCGAAACGCCATTTTCGATGAAGGCGAACCTGGCAAAACGCGAGCCTGAGCAGCTCAAAGTTTGGGAAGAAAATCGGTTGCACCAAAAAATTAGAGAAGCCTCCAAAGGCAGAGAACTTTTTATTCTGCATGACGGCCCCCCCTATGCCAACGGGTATATTCATATTGGAACAGCCCTCAACAAGATTCTAAAGGACATTATTGTACGTTCGCGTCAGATGGTGGGTTACGATGCGGTGTATGTGCCCGGTTGGGACTGTCACGGACTGCCCATCGAACACAATGTCGATAAAGAGCTTGGACTCAAAAAGAAAGATCTTTCATTGGCCGAAGTCCGCAAACTGTGCCGCGCGTATGCCGAAAAGTTTATTGATATTCAACGCAACGAGTTCAAACGACTCGGTGTTATGGGCGACTGGGAGGATCCTTATTTAACGATGAACTATGAATACGAGGCCACGATTGCTCGTGAATGCGGGAAATTTGCGCTGGATGGGAGCTTGTTTAGAAGTAAAAAACCGATTTACTGGTGCAACACCTGCCAAACGGCACTCGCCGAAGCAGAAATAGAATACCACGATGAAACCTCACCCTCGATTTTCGTGAAATTCCTGCTAAAAGACGACTTGAGCCAGGAACTACCGGCCCTTGCAGGCAAAAAAGTATTTATCGTGATTTGGACAACCACCCCCTGGACCATTCCAGCCAATCTGGCGGTAGCTGTTCATCCGGATTTTACCTATGCCGCTGTGGATGTGGGTGGAGGAGAGGTTTTCATTCTGGCCCGTGAACTTGTTGAGATCTGTATGCAATCTTTCGGGATCTCGGAGTATTCAATCATTGCTGATATAGATCCAAAGACCCTTGAGCGAAAGCGCAGCCTCCATCCGCTTTATGATCGCGAATCCCTTATCATTCTGGGAAACCATGTGACATTGGATGCCGGCACCGGTTGTGTGCACACCGCTCCCGGACACGGCCGCGAGGATTATGATATCGGCCTGATATATGGTCTGGATGTTTATTCTCCGGTTGATCACCAAGGCCGCTTCACGAAGGAGGTCGGCTTCTTTGAAGGCCAGTTTGTATTTGATGCCAACCAAAATATCAACGCCAAACTCGAAGAAATCGGTGCCCTGGTGGCGCAAGAAAACATTGAACATTCTTATCCCCATTGCTGGCGCTGCAAAAACCCGGTAATTTTTCGGGCCACTCCCCAATGGTTTATTTCAATGGATAAGACGAACTTAAGGAAAAAGGCACTTGAAGCCATTGATCAGGTAACCTGGATACCGCACTGGGGTCGGGAAAGAATATATGGTATGATCGAGAATCGACCGGATTGGTGTGTTTCCAGGCAGCGGGCTTGGGGAGTCCCGATTACGGTGTTTTATTGCGAGAAATGCGAGACCCTTTGTTGGACCAGCAAATAATGGAAAATGTTTACACCATGTTCAAAAAACACGGTGCGGATATTTGGTTCGAAAAAGACGTCAGCCAATATCTTCCCAAAGATACCGTTTGCCAAAAATGTGGCAACCAATCCTTTAAGAAGGAGAATGATATTTTGGACGTCTGGTTTGATTCCGGTGTCAGCCATGCAGCCGTGCTTGAGCAGCGGCCCAATTTAAAATGGCCGGCTGATCTTTATTTGGAAGGCAGTGATCAACACCGGGGTTGGTTTCACAGTTCACTTCTAGCCGCTGCCGGAACACGGAACAGTGCGCCCTATACATCTGTCCTAACCCACGGGTTTGTAGTGGATGCAGATGGCAGAAAGATGTCCAAGTTGCTTGGAAATGTGATCGCACCCAATGAAGTCATCGAGAAATATGGCGCCGAAATTCTGCGCCTCTGGGTAACAGCCTCGGATTATCGAGAAGATATTCACATCTCAGAAAACATCTTGAAACAACTCAGCGATGCCTACCGTCGGATTAGAAATACATGCAGATTCATGCTGGGCAATCTGTTCGACTTCGATCCCGAAAAAGAAGCGGTGGCCTATGCGTCAATGCTGGAAATTGACCGATTTGCCTTGCACAAACTTCAGGAATTAACGCAGAGACTCCGAAAAGCTTATGACGACTATGAATTTCATATTATTTACCACCGTCTTTACAATTACTGTGTTCTGGATCTTTCTGCATTTTACTTGGATGTCCTTAAAGACAGGCTTTACACGGCTGCGCCGACATCATTAGAAAGAAAAAGTGCCCAGACCGTTATGCACTTTACACTGGATACCATCACCAGGCTAATGGCGCCGATTCTGCCGTTCACGGCCGAAGAAATTTGGAATTTTATGCCCGACCGAAGCGCAAAAGAAAAAAGTATTCACCTGGCTGCATTACCCGAGGCCAATACCGCCTGGAAAGACGACCGGCTGTCTCAACGGTGGGAACGGCTTCTGACGATACGGGCTGAAGTTACCAAAGCACTTGAAGAGGCCCGTGCCAAGAAGCTTATCGGGCATCCCCTGGATGCTGCGGTAGTGTTTTCTGCCCCGCAGGATCTCTATAAAGAATTGTTGCCTTATGGTGATGACCTCAGGTCGATATTGATCGTTTCCAGGGCTTCCCTGGTGAACGATAAAAAGCTTGAGGCGGCCTTCGAGAGCCCCGAAATAAAAGGATTGAACATTCTGGTAGAGCCGGCTGCCGGGGAAAAGTGCGAGCGATGCTGGATTCATGAACCATCTGTGGGAACGAGTACCGAGCATCCTACAATATGCAATCGCTGCCTTACGGTATTGGACCGTATCGAGACATATCCCTAGCGCAGGGACGACTGAGATTATAATTCTAAAAAGCAAGGGGTGCTGTGCAAGGAGTGCACATCGAATGGACTCAAATCCCACTGCCGGCACCGGCGTTGAACGCATGCGTAACAAATATATTAAACTGGCGATCGGTGCCGGCCTTATTATCGTTGTAGACCAGATAACAAAAGTACTCATTTCAAATTTTATGCCGGAGCACCAATCTGTCTCGGTCATTCCCGGCCTTTTCAACATCACCCATATCCGTAATCCCGGGGGTGCCTTTGGCCTGCTGGCCGAGGCAAGTCCTTTTCTGCGCAACCTCATGTTTTTGTTTATCTCATCATTGGCTGTGGGTTTAATTTTCTGGTTTTACAAAAAAACACCGCCATCGCATCCCATACTTGCAAGCGGTTTTGCGCTGATTTTCGGTGGCGCAATTGGCAACCTGATTGATAGGATTCGGTTTGGAAAGGTCGTCGATTTTCTCGATTTTTTTGTTGGCAACTTGCATTGGCCCGCATTTAATATTGCCGACAGTGCGATCTCCATCGGTATTGGCATTTTTGCTTTGCATCTTCTGTTAAAAAAAATGCCGGATTAAATTGGCTTTGATAAACTACCCATATCCAAAAAACGATTATGGCCACACTGCTGCTTAAGATCAGCCAGTTATCCATTCTTATCTATGGATTCTTCATCGCCCTAAGCCTCACCGTGGGAATTTTGTTTGCAAAGCATACGGCTAAAAGTTCAGGGGTGGATCAGGCAAAGATAATGGATCTTTGTGTTTATTTTCTGCTTGCTGCTATTTTCGGTTCTCGGTTGGTTTACATCATTCTTAATCCCGGTAATTTTTTGACTGACCCGCTGGAAATTTTAAAAATTTGGAAAGGCGGACTTGACGTCTATGGGGGCTTAGTTACTGCGCTTGCAACCGGTCTAATTTACGTGAAAAAAGTAAATCTGCCGCTTTGGAAAACCGCCGATATTTTAGCGCCTTCAATCGTTATCGGTCACGTTACAGGCAAATTGGGATGTTTTTTTGCCGGGTGCAACTTGGCCAAACCATATGAATCACCCTGGTCTGTTTCAGTTACCCGGGCTTTTTCAATTATACCGAAGGGTGCACCGCTGCAACCCGCCCACCTTTATTCAGCTTTGAACAGTTTGTTAATATTTGGTATCTTATTGGCAGTTCGACGATATAATAAATTTGACGGACAGGTGCTGTGGGTTTGCGTTTTGCTTTTTGGAATTACCAGATCGCTGATAGAATTATATAACCCGGGAATACGGAACCACTATCTCTATGGCATCTTTTCTCCTTCGCAACTACTGGGCGGGCTGATGGCGATAATCGCTGTTGTCATGCTGGCTTATCTGAGTCGTAAGGCCCATGAGATTGAAGATTAAAAATTGAGAATTGTGAAATTCCGGCGGTAACTTTCTCAATTTTCATTTTCTAACTATGTCTGAGATTCATTACAAATCACTGGATACCCATATTCACAAGCTAACCACAGAGCGGGGAGGCGATGGGACAAACAATCATGTGACACCGGCACCTGTATATTTAATTTTCGGAGAGGAATTTCTTTGCAAAGCGGTTTTTGAACAACTGTTAAAAGCCATCTCACCTGTCGGCTCAGGAAATCAAAATCTCGAGCGCATTGATGGTCCCGATGAGGATATTCACGAGGTGATCGAACGGGTGAATACCTATTCGCTGTTGCCGGGAACAAAAATCGTCGCTGTAACCGATTCAGGAGTATTTGATTCCAAAGAAGACAAGGAGCATCTGCTTGATAAAGCAAAAAAGGCTTATCAAAATGATAATGTTAAAAAGGCTGCCAAATATTTAATTAGTATGATGGGTCGGTTAAAAATGAGTTTTCAAGATTTCAGCAAGGAAAACCGCCCTAAAACGCTAAAATATAACTCAAGCAAGTTTGATGATGATCAATGGTTGGATGATATCCTTGACTATTGCATCCAAAACAACTTGGCCATATCCGCTGCTGAAGAACAAGGTGGTGCCTTACAAAGTGCGATTGAAAAAGGATTTCCCAGACAAAATCATCTTATTATTATTACCGACACGGTCAACAAACGACATAGCCTGTATAAGAGCATCAGCAGCCATGGCATCATTATTGACTGTTCCATACCCAAAGGCAATCGCCGGTCAGATAAATTGGCTCAACAAAAGGCTCTCAGTGAGAGCTTGGATGCCATTTTGTTAAAGAACCAAAAATCAATTGAGAGCGATGCGCATCGGCTCCTTTATGAAATGACCGGCTTTGATCTGCGAACCTTTTCCAACAACATCGATAAACTGGTATCTTATGTCGGTGAAAGGAAGATCATCACCCGCAGCGATGTCGCGTTTGTATTAAAAAGGACCAAAAAAGACCCCATCTATGCTTTTACAAATGCGATTACCGAAAAAAATGCGGAAGAAGCGCTTTTCTATTTAGAATCTCTTCTTTTTGATGGATTAAATTCGATTCGACCGGAGCAAATTTTAGTCGCAATGGCAAATCAGATCAGAAAGCTTATTCTTATCAAAGGCTTTGTTGCCGGTCCTCAGGGAGATAGCTGGTACAAAAACTGTACCTTCGGCGATTTTAAAAAAAGCGTTTTGCCTGTCATTCAAAAGCATGATAAAAAACTGTTAGACCAGTTGAGAGTTTGGCAAGACATGCTTTCGACAGATACCGTTGATGGGGGGGGCGAAGGGACTAAAAAGGTTAAAAAAAAGAGTGGCAAGAGCGTTACAGAATTGCTGATTGCAAAAACCCCCACCAATTCCTATCCTGTTTATCAAATGTTTAAAAAGTCTGAGATATTCACACAAGAACAATTGTTTAATGCCCTGGAATCTCTGAATCGCGCAGATTTGCGGATCAAGACTTCCGTCCAAAATAAAAAGCTTATTTTGGAAGAGGCGATCATTAATATCTGCCGTTAACTTCAAAAACGAGCCCTGAGGAACAACGGATGGGTTTCATCAGACAACAGGAAGAAAAGCTGGCGCTGCGTCTGTTAACCTGGCACTATCAGCGGATAAACATAGCGCTACCGGACGATGCAGAACTTGAAAGCAAGGCTTCAAAACTGGTTGATGATGCCCATCGGATTGCCCGGGAAAGAGGCAAAAACGTTATGACCATCATGAAAGAATTGGTGGAGGACTTAAAAAAGAAGTGACCTTTTTTCATTTAATATAAAAATACTGCCACTCGTTAATTCCACGCCTATCAGCTTGTGCCCTGTAATATCGATGATATTGAAGAACTTTTCTAATATAATGCCTTGTATCCCTGAAGGGGGGCACTCCCTTGTATTCTTTAACTCTTCCAATACCCGCATTGTAGGCCGCTAGGGCCAGTTTAGTGTCCCCGTTGAACCGATTCAGCAGTATTTTAAAGTATTTTACACCGGCATAAATATTTTGTACCGGATTGAAGGTATTTACCACTCCCAATTCTTTCGCCGTAACCGGCATTAACTGCATCAAGCCCATTGCCCCTTTTGTGGAAATCGCGTAGCTGTCGTAGCCGGATTCCGCTAGTATAATCGCTTTTACCATGTCTGAATCAACGTTGTGGCGGTTTGCTGCCCCCTGTATAATTAGATTAAAGAAACGATCGGGATGCAGTGCTTGAACAGCCTCTAATTTTTTCACGGGATCGAAGGCGAGTAGCTTATCCGGAAATAATGACGGAATTATTGCCCGCTGGGTTGCAGGCGGTTCAGGTTGATCTTGCCTGGAAAAGGTCACCTGCGGATTATGGGGTGTAAACGTGAACACGCTCAATATCATTATGGCACTGATAAACCATAGTGCTGTGACTTCTGAGGAAAGATTTTTCTTTACGATATTTTTCATTTTCGATAATAAACATCTCCTATATTTTTAGCCGGTTCGCTTCTCAGCAAGCCCCGCCCTTCAGGGCGAGGAGTTTCAAATTACGCCTGGTTTCCATTTTGCCGGCATCATCTAAACGATTAGCAAAAACCGTGCAAATTTTTAACATGCAATTATTGTCTTTTTTTTCAAATTGTTAGCCAAAAGCTGGAAAATTGAGCGTTCCGCAGGTATGAAAAAAAAGTAATAATACTCTGAAAATAATTTCATATAGAAGATTTGCGTTTAGTTGAAAGTCTTTCGAAGAAATTCAATTTTCGCATTTTTCATGAATTTTAAACGTAGTAATATCATGTAGTTAGAATTGGAAGGATCATGACTTTGGGTTTTTCGACATTTTCTGAAGCCGACGGCAGTAAAATTGAGGAGAAAAAATGAGTGGTACTAACATCGTTCAGCCAAGCCTCACATTACTTGATCAGGACCAGGTGCAAAAGGTTCATGATTATTCGCTGCAAATTTTATCTACCACCGGGGTCCGTGTAGAATCGGAAAAGGCCCGGCAACTTTTTGCCCGGGCCATTGACTCCCAAGCACTCGACGGCGATCGTGTGCGTATCCCGGCTGAGTTGGTCGCGTGGGCCTTGCAAGTGGCCCCTTCGACGGTTGACGTTTATGATCGTAATGGATCCTTCGTTTTCAGCCTACCGGATCGCGCACGCTTTGGTATCGGTGTAACCGATCTTTACTTTCAGGACCCTGAAACCGATAGGGTAGTTCAGTTCGGTCGCAAGCATATGGAATCTTCAGTACGGCTGGGCAATGCCTTATCGAGCTTTGACGCGATTTCAACCGTCGGCATTATCCAGGATGTTGCGCCGGAAGTATCGGACCTATATGCGACTTTAGAGCTGACGGCCAACACGACCAAACCGCTGATCATCCTGATTTCAGATGCAAGTATCTTCCCGATCGTTCTGGACCTTTTGGAGAGTCTGCACGGCAATCTGGTCGAACGGCCCTCAATCATCCCCTATTTCAACCCGATTACACCCTTGGTGATTAACTCGGACACCGTGGAAAAAATGTCGTTCACCATCGAACGGGGCCTGCCCCTTATTTACTCCAATTATGGGATGGCCGGTGCCTCAACACCCATAAGCCCCGCCGGAGCACTGGCACTTCTAAATGCGGAGCTTTTGGCCGGGCTGATCCTCAGCCAGCTGATCAAGGAAGGTAGTACCGTGATCTTGGGAACCTTACCCGCCTATTTTGATATGAAGGCAATGTCAAATTTTTACGACCCCAAAAGCTATCTTGTAGACTTGGCTTGTGCTGAAATGATGTTCCACTATCAGCTTCCCCATGCCGGGACTTCAGGGAGCGGGCAGGGATGGGGAGCCGATCTTATCGCCAGTGGCCATCAGTGGCTGAACCATCTGATCAGTTGCATGGGCAAAGTGGGGCTGGCCCCCTTTGTCGGGGATAATCTTGGCTCTCTGGTCTTTTCACCAACCGTCATCGTTTATGCCAATGAAATAATCCAGCAGGCCCGTCTATTGGCGGAAGGTTTTGTCTTGGATGACACTGCTGTTAGGCTGGAAGAGATTGATGAAGTCGGGCCGGGCGGACATTTTTTGTTGTCCAACCTGACGTATGAGCGTTTCCGGGAGGCTTATTATAGCAGTGAAATCTTCGAGAGGCTGACGCTTGACAAATGGCAGACCGGGGGCTGTCCCCGAGCCGAGGATTTACTGAGACGCCATACGCGGCAGTTGATGGCTGACAGCAAGCCCCCGGCGTATCATTCGGATATGATGGAGAGGGGAGAAAAATTTATCAAGAATTTTTTAGCCCAGCGCTGATTGCGGGACCTCAGTTTTTAGGTGCTCGGCCCCGCCGAAAATAAATGCTGACTGGCCGAAAGGCCGCCTTGCAAGCCCCGCCTTACAGGGCGGGGAGCTTCAATTTCCTTTTGACTTTTAATGAGAGGCTTGCCATTAGTAGAAAAATGTCTCAAATTCAGGCTGGCATAACCCCACCTGAGAATCTCATGGAGTTTTTTGACTCTTTGGGGGCTAGGACTACTCCGAGAAAAATTTCAAGCTTAATTGTAAGGAGGCAATGTGAAAGATTTGCTGTTTGAACCTATTAAAATTAATCGACTGGAGTTAAAAAACAGAATCTACATGCCGGCCATGCACATGAACATGGCCAAGGATTTTGAAATCACCGATCAACTGATTGATTTTTATGCCGAGAGGGCCCGGGGAGGGGTAGGCATCATTACGGTGGGGTATGCCACCATAGATGAATACAGCGGCAATGTAACCAATATTGGGGCACACAAGGATGAATTTATCCCCGGCTTGAAGAAATTGGCGCAAACCATTCAGCAGAATGGTGCCCGGACAGCTGTGCAGATTAATCACGCCGGTCGCTATAATTTTTCTTTTTTTCTGGATGGAAAACAGGCCGTAGCACCTTCTGCCGTGCCATCCAGGTTGACCAGAGAAACTCCTCGAGAATTGAAAATTGATGAGATCAAGGAGGTAATTGAAAGCTTTGCCCAAGCCGCCTTAAGGGTAAAAAAGGCCGGCTTTGATGCCGTTGAGGTTTTGAGCGGCACAGGTTACCTGATCAGTGCGTTTCTATCACCCGTGACGAACAAGCGAGACGATGAATATGGCGGGTCGTTTAAAAACCGGATGCGTTTCGGTCTGGAAATCGTGCGAAACATCCGGCAACAAGTAGGGGAAGAATTTCCGATCATTGTACGAATGAACGGAAATGATTTTATGCCCGGGGGTAACGGGCGTGAAGATTTGCAAAAATATGCCCAAAGCCTCATCGAGGTGGGTGTCGACGCTCTGAATATCAATGTGGGGTGGCACGAGGCCAAGGTGCCGCAAATTGTTACTTCTGTGCCCCGCGGAGTGTTCGGCTATCTGGCCAGGGGCATCAAGGAGCTGAGCAATGTGCCGGTGATTTCGGGCCATCGTATCAATGATCCGCATGTAGCCCGGGAAATGATCGCAGACGGGATCTGCGATATGGTGGCTATGGGACGTCCGTTGATCGCCGACCCCTATTTGCCGGAAAAGGCCCGAAGCGGCCGGGAAAAAGAAATTTTGCACTGTATTGCATGCGCCCAGGGCTGTTTTGATAATCTGTTTAAATTAAAGCCCGTAGAATGTCTCTGCAATCCAAAGGTGGGCCGCGAGAAGGAAACCGCTGTCGAAAAGACGCAAACACCGAAAAAGGTCATGGTGATCGGCGGCGGGGCGGCCGGCATGAGCGCGGCGCTCTCCGCTCATGAAAAAGGTCACCACGTCAGCCTTTACGAAAAAGACGATTATTTAGGCGGCCAACTTTATCTGGCATCCGCTCCGCCGGGTCGCGAAGAATTTGCCGAACTGGCAAAAGACCTCGAGCATCAGGTGGCGCTAAGTCCGATCAACGTGTTTTTGAATCAGGAGGTCGACCAGGCTTTGATCGAAAAGGAAAAGCCGGATGCCGTCATTTTAGCCACCGGCGCGGTTCCTATAACACCACCGATTCAAGGAGTTGAGCTTCCCCACGTGGTTCAGGCCTGGGAGGTGTTGCGGGATAATATCACTACCGGTCGCCGGGTGGTTATTATCGGCGGCGGGGCTGTCGGAGTTGAAACGGCTTTGTTTTTAGCCGAAAAAGGCACGCTCTCAGGAGAGGCTTTAAAATTCTTGCTGGTCAACAGAGCCGAGGATCCAAAAGACCTGTATCAGCTGGCAACTCGCGGCACTAAGAAAATCGTTGTGGTTGAGATGATTGATAAAATGGGCAAAGACATTGGAAGAACGACCCGCTGGGGGATTCTGCAGGATCTGTCTCGCAGAGGAATTAAAACCAGAACAACAACCACGGCATTAGAAATCACACCAACAGGGATAAAGATAGAGGCCGACGGCCGGGTAGAAGAGAT
>CP070652.1:2862862-2873013 GCA_020354645.1 Deltaproteobacteria bacterium | reverse complement strand
TGCAATATGGACTGCTCCTATTGCATCCTGCAATCCTATTTTCACCCGCCCGTGCTCCAATATTTTGTCAACCACGATGATCTTCTGACAGAGCTTGACAATCTGTTTGAGCAAAAGAAGGTATGCAGAATAGGAACCGGCGAGTTCACCGACAGCCTGCTGTGGGAACCCTGGACAAACCTTTCGAATCTGATGGTTCCAAAATTTTCTGACCAGGATTATGCTGTTCTGGAATTGAAAACCAAAACGGCAAATGTACAAGGTTTAAAAGGACTCAATCACAACCGCAAAACAATTGTCTCCTGGTCTTTGAATTCGGATGATGTGATTCACAATGAGGAAAGAGGCACTGCTTCCATTACGGCGAGGCTAAAAGCTGCTGCTAAGTGCGAATCATGGGGTTACCCGCTGGGTTTTCATTTCGATCCCCTCGTTATTTACGAAGGCTGCGAAAAAGATTACCGCACCGTTATCGAGAAGATTTTTAGCTATGTTTCTGCCGACAGTATCGTGTGGATCAGTCTCGGTTCTCTGCGGTTCATGCCGTCACTAAAACCGATCATACAAAAACGGTTTCCTGATTCGAAGATTGTTTATGGCGAGCTGATACCCGGTCTTGACGGCAAGATGCGGTATTTTAAACCGCTGCGGATAGCACTTTATCGCAAAATAGTTTCCTGGATAAAGGAATCGGCACCCCAGGTGCTGATTTATCTATGCATGGAGGATAGGGAAGTGTGGAAAAAATCACTGGGATTTATCCCGGATGACAAGGGCGGGCTTGCGGAGATGCTCGATGAAAGTGCCGTTAAGCATTGCGGGCTGAATGTGAGAAAATAGATGAAAGGGCAGGGCAGGGGAACATTTTATTGTCAGGGGAAAAGTAAGAACTTGCGGATATTACTTATTCACCTGATTTTTATACCTATCGGATTGTCGATCGCGTTAGCGTATGCCGAACCGTGGGTTAAGGTTCGTTGGGTAAGTGACGGAGATACAATTGTTTTGGTGGATGGTGAGCGGGTGCGATACAATGGCATCAATGCACCCGAGATCGCACATGAAGATCAAGGGACAACGGCCGAACCATACGGCGATGCCGCAAAAAGATTTAACATAAAGCTGGTAAAATCAAGAAAGGTCCGACTTGAGTTTGACGTCGAAAGGCGAGATCAGTACGGTAGGTTACTGGCTTACGTATTTTTGCCTGACGGGAAATTTGTAAACGCCGAACTGGTTGCAGGCGGGTATGCTTATTACTTGTCGGGAACCGTAAATAAGAGATACGGCCAATTGCTTCTCAGAGTCCAGCGGGAGGCAATGTCAGCCAGAAGAGGCCTGTGGCGTGATTTAATTGAGAACGCTGAAGAATATATCGGCAACCGGGGATCCAAACGGTTTCACCTCAAAACCTGCCCGTTTGGGAAAAAAATTAAAATAAAAAACCGGGTTTACTTTGCAAATAAGTGGGATGCATTCTGGGCGGGATATGCACCGGCCAAGCGGTGTATCAAGATTTCCGAATTGTTCCGGTAAACTTAATTCGTATTATTGTGGCAAGATTTTCACATTCCCCAGTGTTACGGCCAGTGACACATCAAATCCGAAATTCGAATTTCGAAATCTGAAACAATTTAGAATGACAGGAATCATAATATTAAAACGCTGGGGAATTTGGCGAATTATATTCAAGAATCAAATATGTTCTATTAATTTAGAACATTTGGACATTTGAATTTATGATTTGTTTCGGATTTCGGCCCGCGGCGAGATCAGCCGAGCCGATTTCGGGTTTCGAATTTAAGGCTTATCCAGTTTAAGCGATTTCTGGATATAAAGTCCACTCCTCCGCCTTCATAATTCCTGATGGGGTTATTCTTTACTCTTTTTGGCCTCCTCCACTATTTTCTCAGAAATCTGGGCCGGCACCTCATCATAGTGTGAAAACTCCATGGTAAAAATGCCCCGACCGCCGGTCATCGATCTAAGATCCGGTGCATAGGTTAAAAATTCCGCCACAGGCACCTGCGCATTAATGATCTGGTTCTTTCCAGCACTGTCCATTCCCAACACCCTGCCGCGTCTACCGTTTAAATCACCCATGATGTCTCCCATATATTCATCCGGCGCTGTAATGGTAACCTTCATTATCGGTTCAAGCAGAGTCGGATTGGCCTGCTCGGCCGCCTTTTTAAAGGCCAGTGAACCGGCAATTTTAAATGCCATTTCGGAGGAATCTACCTGGTGATAGGATCCATCGTCCAGGGTTACCTTAAAATCAATACAGGGAAATCCCGCCAAAACGCCTCTTTGGGCTGACTCGATGATACCTTTTTCAACTGCGGGAATATAGGTCTTCGGTATTGCGCCACCCACAATGGCATCTACAAATTCAAAGCCTTTTCCTCTGGGCAACGGCTCCAGCTGAATCCAGCAGTCGCCGAATTGGCCATGGCCGCCGGTTTGTTTTTTATGTTTGCCCTGAACTCTGACTTTCTTCTTGACGGTTTCCTTGTATGGAACTTTCGGAGTGTTCAGCAGCACCTCGACATTAAACTTTCGCTTAAGCTTTTCGACGGTGGTTTCTATGTGAATTTGGCCGGCTCCGGATAAGAGAATCTCTTTTGTTTCGGAATTTCTATCCAGTTTCAATCCTACATCTTCTTCCAGGAGCTTGGACAGAGAAGAAAATATCTTGTCTTCATCACCCTTGGCCTTCGGGACGAGAGCGAATGACATAAGGGTCGGGAGCGGTTCGGCACAGCTAAATTTAATCTTTTTGGCTTCATCACAAAGCGTGTCTCCGGTGGTTGTTTCCTTTAATTTTGCTACCGCCACAATGGCTCCTGGGCCGGCGCCGGAGATCGGTTTTTGCTCCTTGCCCGCAATCGTTAAGAGTTGATTATATCGCTCTCGAGTCCCTTTTGTGGCGTTGTAAAAAGATCCATCTGAACCAAGGGTTCCGGAAACCACCCTGAATATGGTCAGACGTCCAGCATAAGGATCGGCTACGGTTTTAACAACGAAACCGGAGAAGGGTTCTTTTGGATCCGGGGCCCGTTCAATTTCATCACCGGTAGCCAGATCCGTGCCCGCTAGCGGTCCCCGATCAACCGGTGACGGCATAACATCGACGATAAAATCCATCAATCGGTCTATACCGATATTTTTACTCGCAGAGCCGCAAAGGACCGGAACGAAAGCCCGGGAGGCCATCCCTGTTTTTAATGCATTTTTGATATCATCATCAGAGAGGGTTTCTCCTTCCAGATATCTTTCAATCAATTCATCGTCGGCTTCGGCAACATTTTCGATAAACGCTTCTCTCTCGGTTTCCACTAATTCCTGCATATCGGCGGGTATGTCTGTTTCCGTGGCTTTACCGCCGGTATCGTAAGTGTAGGCCTTCATTTTAACAAGATCTACAAGGCCTTTAAAATCGTTTTCGGCCCCTATGGGGAGTTGCGTAATTATCGGTTTTGGTTGAAAAATATCTTTTGCATCCTGGTATGCACGTGAAAAATCGGAACGCTCCCTATCCAGTTTGTTGATAAATATGAGACACGGCATTCCAAATTCGCCGGCAAAATCCCAGGCCTGTTCTGTTTGCACTTTTACGCCATCAACAGCATCTATCACCACCACCGCGCTATCAGCAGCCTGCATACAGAGTTTGGTATCGGTAAAGAAATTTTGATCTCCCGGTGTATCAACTAGATTAACCGTATGCTTTTGCCAGTCATAATGATGAAATCCGGTGCTGATGCTCGAAGTGCGTTTTATTTCCTCCGGCTCGAAATCCATCGCGGTGTTGCCATCCTCCACGCGACCAATTCGTTTTGTCACCCCCGCTTTGAAAAGCATGACCTCCGCAAGGGATGTTTTTCCTGCACCGCCATGGGCAACAAGCGCGATGTTTCTTAATTGATCAACTTTTTCGCTCATTTATGCTCCTCTCTGATATTTTTAGAATTACGATAAAGGCTAATTAAAACTTAATTCTTTACATTGTTCATCATAACAAATCAAGCATAAGTTTTGAGGATTCTTATTTATTCGCCTTCGCCTGAATACCCTGTCCCGCTGCAGCGGGACTGCAGGGAGCTTCATTTTTTTCATAATTTAAATGGATGAAAAATTCTTTGTTGCCCTTGGGTCCTAAAAGCGGGGAAGGAATGAGACAGCGGCGAATCAGGCCGAGATTCAAAAAAAAATCTGTCAACTCGTCAATCACTTCATTATGCAGGGCCGGGTTCCGGACCACCCCGCCTTTGCCCACTCTGCCTTTCCCCACTTCGAATTGAGGCTTAATCAGTGCAAGTATTTCAGCCTGTTGCTTTAAGAATTTAAGCGCTGTTGGAACCACTATTTTTAACGATATAAAAGAAACATCAATCGTAACCAGATCAACAAGTTCGCCAATCGCTTCATAGGGAATATAACGGATGTTCATTCGTTCAATCACAACTACCCGGGGATTCTGCCGGATCTTCCATGCCAGTTGTCCGTATCCCACGTCCACGGCAAAGATACGGTCGGCACCATGCTGAAGCAAACAGTCTGTAAAACCGCCGGTGGCAGCACCGACATCCAGGCAGATCCGCCCTTTGACATTTATTTTAAAAGCATTCAGGGCGGCTGCCAGCTTAAGGCCCCCTCGGCTCACATAAGGGATCTGTTCTCCTTTAAGGATTATTTCATCACTTTTTGAGACAAAAGTGCCGGGTTTTTCCACCGGTTGTCTATTGACCAGAACTTTACCGGCCATAATCAGGGCCTGCGAGTGCTGGCGGCTTTGAGCCAGGCCCATGTTCATAACAACTCGGTCAAGCCTTTGTTTTTTTTCTGGCATATTCTATGATTCGGGATGCCGGTGGCCATATGCAGGTAATTTGGGCTTCTAGTATTGTGTCTCAGGAATAAGTTTAAAAAATTTGCGGAACGGTTGAAAGGCTTTTGCTCACTCAGCGACTATTTTGGGGACGCCTGCTTTACGGTGCTAAATCAAAAGAACTCGACCTCGCTTACGCTCGGGACTCAGACAGCTTTTGATTCTTTACGCCCCGTTTCAGGAAGCGTCTTTTTCCCAAAATAATCGAATGTCGTTCGCAAAAACCTTTCAACCGTCTTAATTTTGACGTTTATTCGTGGGACATCACACTAGAAGCCTCTTCAAAAACCGGTTTGAAGCTGGAAGACTTACTCCGCAGGATTGCCACTCGGCATCAAACAGCATCGTTTTCTAACTATCCAAGATCAAGAATCACTCCCGATTCTTTAGTCTTTTGGCGGCCTTGACGATGGCGTTTGCATCGATGCCGTATTTTTTTCTAAGCAGCGACTGAGGGCCGTGTTCAACAAAGGTGTCGGGTATACCGAGACGTTCGAGATAAACATTATATATACCTTGATCATTCAAGCATTCAAGAACAGCGCTGCCGAATCCGCCATGGCGCACGTTTTCCTCAACCGTAATGACATGGTGAATTTCGGAGGCAAGGGAAGCGATGAGTTCGGCGTCAATTGGCTTTACAAAGCGGCAATTGACGACGGTGGAAGAGATATTTTGTTCACCCAGTATTTCACGAGCAATGAGGGCATCACCAACCGTCCGGCCGATAGCCAGGATAAGGATGTCTTCACCGGATGTTAATATTTCTGCTTTCCCTATTGGCAATGGTCTGATATTTTGTTCAATTTTTACTCCCGCACCGGTTCCCCTGGGGTATCGAAAGGCGATAGGGCCATTGTGATTGAGAGCGGTCAGCAACATTCGTCGCAATTCATTTTCGTCTTTTGGCGCCATAACGACCATATTTGGAAGACTTCGAAGGTATGAAAAGTCAAACAGCCCATGATGGGTGGGTCCATCATCACCCACTATACCCCCACGATCAACGGCAAAAACAACATGGTGGGCATCCAGGCAGACATCATGTAATATTTGATCATAGGCGCGTTGCAAAAAAGTTGAATAAATAGCCACCACCGGCTTTAAGCCCTCAGCGGCCATACCGGCAGCAAAGGTTACCCCATGCGGTTCCGCTATACCGACGTCAAAAAATCTTTCCGGAAAAGTTTCCTCGAAAACACTGAGTCCGGTCCCTTCCGGCATGGCAGCTGTGACTGCCACAATACGATCATCTTTTTTTGCGAAATCGACTAACGTATCACCGAATATTTGAGTGTAGGTCGGAGCGGCATTTTTCTGATCCAGGCAGGTCCCGGTTTCGACATCGAAGGTACTGCAACCATGAAAATAGACAGGATTTTTCTCGGCCGGCGGATAGCCCTTTCCCTTTTTGGTGATCACCTGAAGAAGTACAGGTTCATTTAAGTACTTAATATTATTTAAAATATCTATAAGATGATTTAATTTGTGCCCGTTAATAGGGCCGAAATATTCAAAGTTAAATGCTTCAAACAGCATACCCGGTGTCACAAAGGTTTTAAAAGCCTCTTCGGATCGTTTGGCCATTTGGTAGATGTCTTCTCCGAATTTGGGTAATGATTTAAGAAAAAACCCGAGTTCTTTTCTTAATTCCTGCAATTTTTTAGCCGAGAAGGTGCGGCTTAAAAACGACGATAATGCGCCCACATTGCGTGCAATCGACATGTCATTGTCATTTAATATAACAATAATGTCTTTGTCTTTGTGGATATCGCCGGCCTGGTTGAGGCCTTCATATGCCAGGCCTGAGGTCATGGACCCATCACCGATCACAGCAATGACTTTTGAAGACTCCTTTTTCAAGTTCTTGGCGCAGGCTATCCCCAGACCCGCAGATATGGAGGTACCGCTGTGGCCGGTTGAAAAAGCATCATAAGGGCTTTCATTGATACGCGTAAAACCTGAAATCCCCTCATGTTGGCGGAGGGTATCAAATCGATCTTTCCGACCGGTCAGCAATTTATGCGCGTATGCCTGATGACCGACATCCCAGATTATCTTGTCTTCGGGCGTGTCAAAGACATAGTGGATGGCTATCGCCAGTTCCACCACGCCGAGACTGGATGCCAAATGACCACCAGTTTTAGATACGACCTCAATAATGATTTGACGGATCTCATCAGCAAGTTTCGGAAGATCCGATCGTGACAGGAGTTTAAGATCTTCCGGGGAATTGATTTCTTCGAGCAAGCTCAAATTAATTCAGATGCCTCCTTTTATAATTTTTTCTAGAACTGGTTTCAAAACCTCTTTTGAACCAATTTTGAGAACTTTTGTCCAAAAGCGCTTAGCGAAGCGGAGCGTAAAATCTTGAACTGTTTGAGGGCGTTAGCCCGAGTTTTCAAGATTTAGTGCAGCAAGCTTAGCGCTTTACAAAAGGCGCAAACCGGTGAAAACGAGGCTATGAAACTGCTTCTAATAAATAAAAGAGCCTTTGAAAAAGGGACTCTATCGTTTTCTGTTTAAGATATAACCCGCAATTGCCCGTAGGGGATCGGATTTGTTATCAAATATATCAAGCGCATGCAAGGCATTGTTAACCAATTTTTCAGCCAATTTTCTGGATTGCTTTTTCCCCAGCAGGGAAGGGTAGGTGCTTTTTTTACGAAGGCTGTCCGTACCCACGGATTTTCCCATTACGGCGGGATCACCCACTATGTTCAAGATATCATCTGTAACCTGAAACGCCAGGCCAAGGTTTTTGGCATAAATTTTTAATTTTTCAATTTGCTCGTCACTGCCGTTTCCGAGTATACCCCCGACATGGACCGAAGCCTCAATCAGTGCGCCGGTTTTTAAAGCATGCACCCTCTCCAGTTCGTCTAAAGAAAGTTTCCTGCCTTCAGCTTCGATATCTCTCATCTGACCCTCAATCATTCCCAAATGACCGGCAGCCTTAGCAATGATATAGGTTACACGCAACCACATCGACCCATGTTCCGGTCTGGGAATTTCATTCGAGGAAAGTACCTGAAATGCCATAGTGAGCAAAGCGTCCCCGGCCAAAATAGCGGTAGCTTCATCAAAAGCAATATGGCAAGTCGGTTTTCCCCTGCGGAGATCATCATTATCCATTGCGGGTAGATCATCATGGACCAATGAGTAAGTATGGATCATCTCTAAAGCACATGCAGACGGTAATACCCGATCGATAGAACCCCCGACGGCTTCAGCTGCTGCCAAACACAATATGGGCCTGATACGCTTGCCGCCAGCCATTAGCGAATATTTCATGGCTTCCAGAACATGGCTGGTGTTTGAGGTGTCTTGGAGGATTTGTTCAAGGGTATCATTGATCAGCTTTTGCTTGGCTGTAAGATAACCGGCCAGATCAAATCCCGCGATAATCTTCTGGTCGTGATTGGATGCTTGCATCGGTGCTCATTCGAGGCTTGTGCTAATCTTTTTGAGTTTCGGGTGATAAATTTCCGCCTGAAAATGGTTTTTCGATAATATCACCCGCTTGATCCTGCGTTAAAACTGTGATTCTTTTTTCTGTTTCGTCAAGCTTTTTAGAACAAAACTTAGACAGTTGGATACCTTCCTCAAATTTGCTAATGGCTTTTTCGAGTGGCAAATCTCCTGATTCAAGTTCTTGGATAATCTGTTCTAGCTGTTTCATTGCCTGTTCAAAAGTTTTTTTAGGCATCTTCAATTTTCCTTTTAACCCGGCATCTTAGAGAGCCTTTCGCAAGTAATACTTCAAGATTTTGCTCAAGCTTTACACTGCGAGCGTCGCGCACCACGGCTTCATCGGGAAGGGTGCGGGTAATACTGTACCCACGCGCAAGAATCGCAGTGGGGTTCAAAGCGGCCAATTTGGACGTTAGTTCTCTAAAGACAAAACGCAGACGATTATAATAAATATTTAATAAATTGAGTAATTTATCGTTATTTTTATCAACTGTTTTATGAAGAGTGTTAATATAATTTGCCGGACTGTTGGAGAAAAGCCTTCCGGTTCGCCAGCTTAGCTGTTCTCTTTTTTGATGGAGAAAGCTGAAGGCCAATCGATAAAGACGGCCGGTGGTGTCATCGATTCTTAATCTGAAATCATATATTTTTCGCCTCGGATCCACCAGTCTTGCGGATATCTCGCGCAACAATGTCCGGCATTGCACCAGATAGCGTTTAATTCCGGTTTTTAAATCAATACGGTATTCTTTGACTCTTTGTGAGAGTTCAGCTTTGAGCGGCACCACCAGTTCGGCTGCAGCGGACGGTGTTGGTGCTCGAAGATCTGCTACAAAATCAGTGATGGTGAAGTCGGTTTCATGTCCGACGGCGGATATAATCGGTATGGTGGAATCAAAAATAGCCCTGGCAACCGACTCTGAATTAAAGGCTTGCAAATCCTCCAGTGATCCGCCGCCGCGGGCTAAAATAGCAACATCAGCTTTTTTTCGTGAATTCAAAATGTTGAGTCCTGCGACGATCTCATCTTCAGCACCATAACCCTGTACTTTAACCGGAATGATTTCAATATCAATGTTTGGAAAGCGCCGGTCTAAAATGTTTAGCATATCATGAACCACGGCACCTGTTGTAGAGGTGATGAGACTGATGTGTTGTGGTAAAAAAGGCAGGGGTTTTTTGTGAGCTTCATCAAAAAGTCCTTCAGCAGAGAGTCGCGCTTTAAGTTGTTCGAAAGCAACCTGAAGGGCACCGATTCCTTCGGGTTCAAGATATTCAAATATAATCTGATAAGTACCTCTTGGTTCGTAGACACTGATTCTGCCCATTCCGGTAACCTGCATACCGTCTTCAAGATCAAACTTCAAATTGCGATTTTGACCACGAAACATAACTGCGCTAATCTGCGAATTTTCATCTTTTAATGTAAAATAAAAGTGACCGGATACCGGGCGGTAAAAGTTAGATGTCTCACCGGAAATCCATATAAAGGGATAGCTATTTTCAAGCAACTCTTTTATTTCTGCGTTTAATTGGGATACAGAATAAATTTTTTGTTTGACCAAATTCTCGGGAATATCCATGTATTTCTATGACGTGTTAGCGTGAAGGAAGTTAATCGCAATAAACAAGGATGATATGAACCTCAGGATAATACCAAGCCGGAGCATTCGTGCAAAATCGTACAAATCTTGAATGTCTGATAAGATATATTATGTAAACTTTCATGTCAACATCCGTGTTTGCTGGATTTTTAACGATGATTAAGCATCATCCCCTGCTTCAT
>CP070652.1:2843620-2862762 GCA_020354645.1 Deltaproteobacteria bacterium | reverse complement strand
ATCTTGCGCCCATAATCCTTTAAATACCAATCCGCTACAAAGAGGCCCAACGGCAAGCCGCCTAGCAAGCCTACCGGCAAACCGAGTATCATCGAAGCTTACCGACTTTCTTTTCTACTGTTGCCAGTATATCACCGCTCCGGAGCAATTTGTTCATGGCAGTAATTTCCTCTGAGATGATGCGGTCGTTGTCCAGGTGGGAAATTTCTTTTCGAATGGTGCGATATGCCGCCAGGGTGCCTTCGCCGGGTTTAAGATTGGTAAACAGGTCCAGTGCCTGTGCAGCGCATAAGAGCTCAATGGCAATCACATTCTCGGTGTTATTTACGATGTCGCGACACTTGCGAGCGGAGATGGTCCCCATGGATACATGATCCTCCTTATTGGCTGAGGTTGGTATGGAATCAACACTGGCAGGGTGTGAGAGCACTTTGTTTTCGGATACCAGGGCTGCAGCGGTGTATTGGGCAATCATTAAACCTGAATTGAGACCGCCGTCTTTGATCAGAAATGCCGGCAGTCCGCTCAGCTTCGGGTTGACCAGCCTCTCGATCCGGCGTTCCGATATATTAGCGAATTCGGAAACGGCCATACAGAGAAAATCCATAGCCAGACCCACCGGCTGGCCGTGAAAATTGCCGCCCAGCAGAAAATCCTGTGATTCATGGAAAATAAGCGGATTGTTGGTCGATGCGTTCATCTCTGTTTCCAAGACCTGCCGGGTGTAAAAAATGGCATCCCGGCTGGCACCATGCACCTGGGGCGAACATCTTAGTGTATAGGCGTCCTGAATACGCGAACAATCTTTGTGGGAGGTGATAATTTCACTGTTTTGTGTAATTCTCTCCATGTTGTCTGCTGCGGCAGTCTGGCCGGGGTGCGGTCGGACCTGATGAATCCGGGAGTTGAATTCCGTTCGGCTTCCCATCAGCACTTCCAGACTCATGGCGGCTGCGATATCAGTGAGTTTTGCAAGACGGATGGCATCAAATACAGCCAGGGCGCCAATGGCCGTCATGACCTGAGTTCCGTTCACTAATGCAAGACCTTCAGCGGCTTCCAGTTCAATGGGCTTCAGACCGCACTTTTTCAGAGCGGTATCAGACCGCAGTCTGCGGCCTTCATAATATACCTCGCCGAGACCGATGAGCGGTAAAGCGAGATGAGCCAGGGGTGCCAGGTCGCCGCTGGCACCTACCGATCCTTTTTCCGGAACAACCGGGCAAACATTGCAGTTGAGAAGCTCTGTCAGTAAGCGGACGGTCTCCAGCCGGATTCCGGAATGACCCCGTGCCATATCTTTAATGCGCAGTGCCATGATCGCCCGAACCGTTTCCTCCTCCAGAAAGTCTCCGACCCCTGCTGCGTGACTCATAAGAATATTTTGCTGAAGCCGCCGGGTGTCTTTTTTGGAAATGGCCACGTCGCTCAGGGCCCCGAAGCCGGTCGTCACGCCATAAATGGTTTTTTCATCCTTGATCCACTGTTCAACTAACTTACGGGTACTGACAATTCGCTTTTGTGACCCCTCAGACAATTTCACCCGGGCACCATGACGCGCAATAGCAGTCAATTCTTCAAGGGTCATGCCGTCATATCCGATTTGTACTTCATTCATAAAAAATCCGCCTTTGTAATGAATAGATTGATTTTTCCAATTATATGAGTGATTTTAGTATAATTACAGATAAATTACAATGTCTGCACATCTTTCAGTTGACTCTAAGTAATTGAAATGTTGAATGAATAATTGCTAAATGTATCGTCAGTATTCATTCAACTTTCAATTCTTTTATATACATCCGCAAGACAATGCAAGGGGGTAAGTCCATGATAAAAAATACCGATATTTCAAAGGCCATGACAGTTCGGTTAGAGAACATCTGCGAAAAATTGCCCGATCCCCCTGAATTTACCCCGGGCATCCGCCGGGCCCCTACAAGAACCTTTACTTTATCGCAATCCGATACTGCAATGGCACTGAGAAATGCCCTGCGCTATATCCCCGAAAAATGGCATTCAACCCTGGCGCGCGAGTTTTTGGATGAGCTTTTGTCCAGGGGAAGAATTTACGGTTATCGCTTCAGGCCGGAAGGATGGATTAAAGGAAAGCCCATCGATGAATACACGGGCAATTGTATCGAAGGAAAAGCCTTTCAGGTGATGATCGATAATAACCTGGATTTTGATGTGGCATTATATCCCTATGAATTGGTGACCTATGGTGAAACCGGACAGGTATGTCAGAACTGGATGCAGTACAACCTCATCAAACGATACCTGGAAATTTTAACACGGCAACAGACCCTGGTGGTATCGTCGGGCCATCCCCTTGGGCTGTTTGCATCATCTCCGGATGCACCGCGGGTAATAATAACCAATGGCCTGATGGTCGGTGCCTTCGATGACCAGGAATACTGGCACAGAGCCGCCGCAATGGGTGTCTCCAACTATGGTCAGATGACCGCCGGGGGTTGGATGTATATCGGGCCTCAGGGAATTGTTCACGGCACCTACAGCACGATTTTGAATGCCGGGCGATCTGAACTTCAGATACCGCCGGATAAGGATCTCAGCGGTTATTTGTTCGTTTCATCAGGCCTTGGGGGCATGAGTGGCGCCCAGGGCAGAGCCATAGAAATTGCCAATGGTGTCGGGATCATCGCAGAGGTTGATTATTCAAGAATCGAAACCAGGCGCGGCCAAGGGTGGATCAGCAAGGTCATTGACGACCCGGCGGAAGCTTTTTCGGTGGCCAAAAAATACCAGGAAAAAAAGGAGGGAATGGCCATCGCCTACTATGGAAATGTCGTTGATCTGCTGGGTTATGCAGCCAAGGAAAATATCCATATTGATCTGTTGTCGGACCAGACATCCTGCCATGCGGCGTATGATGGTGGATATTGCCCCCAGGGGATTAGTTTTGAAGAACGGACAGAACTTTTAAAAAGCGGTCATGCCGGTTTTAAAGAAATGGTCGATACGTCTCTCAGACGACACTATCAACTCATCAAAACGCTGGTTGATTGCGGTACTTACTTTTTTGACTACGGCAACAGCTTTCTAAAAGCCGTGTATGATGCAGGGGTTAACGAAATTTGCAAAAACGGCAAAAATCCCATGGAAGGGTTTATATTTCCGTCCTATGTAGAAGACATTATGGGTCCCATCATGTTCGATTACGGGTATGGTCCTTTCCGGTGGGTGTGTCTGAGTGGGAAAAGAGAAGATTTGTTAAAGACCGATCGGGCGGCCATGGAATGTATTGATCCTGAAAGGAGATTTCAGGACAGGGATAATTACAACTGGATACGGGATGCGGACAAAAATAAACTGGTTGTCGGCACCAAGGCCAGAATCCTATATCAGGATGCCACCGGAAGGATGAATATCGCGTTGAAATTTAACGAGATGGTGCGAAGCCGAGAAATCGGCCCCGTTATGCTGGGTCGGGATCACCATGATACCGGTGGAACGGATTCGCCCTTTCGAGAAACAGCCAACATCAAAGATGGCAGTAATGTCACGGCGGACATGGCGGTGCAATGCTTTGCCGGCAATGTGGCCAGAGGTATGAGTCTGGTGGCGCTTCACAACGGCGGCGGCGTGGGTATCGGCAAAGCCATAAATGGCGGATTCGGATTGGTTTTAGACGGCAGCGAGAGGGTTGATTCGATTATCCGCAGCGCGATAGCATGGGATGTCATGGGCGGTGTCGCCCGCCGGTCCTGGGCCGGAAATGAAAGTTCCATCGAGACAGCTATTAAGTATAACCAGGACAGAAAAGACTCGGATCATATAACCTTGCCTTATCTGGCAGATGATAAAATGGTTGAAGATCTCGTCGCTGAAGCATTTAGTAAAAAGCAGTAGGGGTAGATACTTTTAGGCCAACAAAGTATGATATACATCGTAATGCTAACCAGACAAGAACTTTTTAAGCACGAAATCCGAATTTCGAAGCACGAAACAAATCTTAATGACCGAATGACAAAAATTCTAAACACATAAAGACAAAGGAATCTGCCTGCCATTTAATCAGTCAAAAAGAAAGAGGAAATCAGTTACTGCAATTATTTTGCTTGGCCAAAAAATGTGATCTTGAGATTTTACGGGTCTATGAGTCGTAATGTAAGCGTTTTAGAAATTAGGTTTTTGAATTTTGAAATTGTTTCGGATTTCGGTATTCGGATTTCGAATTTCAAGCAGGAGAATAAAAAAGATTATGAAAATAAAGGAAGATAATAAGAAAGTGACGAACGTAAATAGGATATTGGAGTGTGTGCCGAATTTCAGCGAAGGACGGGATTTGAAAAAAATTGAAAAAATACTCGAACCCTTCCGGGAAAAAGACGAAGTCAAACTGTTAGATTATCAAAGAGACGAAGATCATAACCGTCTGGTCGTCACGGTTGTGGGGTCACCAGAACCGTTGAAAAAAGCAGTTATCGAGGCCATGGGAGTGGCCATCGACGTCATCGACCTGCGCAAACACAAAGGACAGCACCCGAGAATGGGTGCCATTGACGTGGTCCCTTTTATTCCGCTTAAAAACGTCGGCATGACCGATGCTGTTGCGGTGTCCATTACGGTGGCCAAAGAGATATCAAAAATTTACAAGCTTCCTGTTTTCTTGTACGAGGAATCGGCAACCCGGCCGCAAAGGCGCAATTTGGCAACTATCAGAAAGGGCCAGTTTGAGGGCATGGCTGAAAAACTCAAGGATCCGGCATGGCAACCGGACTTCGGGCCGGCTGAAATACACCCTTCGGCCGGGGTTACGGCGGTGGGGGCAAGAATGCCGCTGGTCGCCTACAATGTTAATCTGGACACGAATCAGCTGGAGATTGCAGATTCTATTGCAAAGAGGGTCCGGCACATCAGCGGGGGTTTGCGGTACTGCAAAGCCATCGGGATAGACCTCAAGGACCGGGGCATTGCCCAAGTTTCAATGAATATGACCGATTATACCCGGACATCCCTTTACCGGGTTTTTGAGCTCATCAGGATCGAGGCCAAAAGATATGGTGTCAATGTTGTCGGCAGCGAAATCGTGGGTTTGGTCCCCATGGCGGCTTTGATCGACACGGCCGTGTATTATCTTGGCCTGGAAGACTTTTCCACCGAGCAGGTACTGGAGACCCGGATCTGGGAATGATCTTTGGATGCTCGATGCTGGATGCTGGATGCTCGATAATTGAAGCACGGTACTCGGTATTGGATAATGGTTGTTGGAAACTGGTGGAAAGACTGTTTATTTTCTATGCTGAAAAGAGGTAAACATGAGTTATAAGAATTTAGAAATTTGGCAGCTTTCTCGTGAACTGGTTATAGACATACACCAAACGACGCTGGATAAATTGCCCAAGTTTGAAATGTATGAAGAAGGGGCTCAAATCCGAAAATCTAGCAAATCGGTAAAATCGACAATAGTTGAAGGTTACGGTAGGAGAAGATATAAGCAAGAATTTATGAGATTTTTAACATATGCATCGGCTTCTAACGACGAGACTGCTGATCACCTTGACACATTATTCGAGACGGGTTCTTTAACGGATCGAGAATTATATCAGGATCTAGCTGAACGTTTGGATAAGCTTGGAAGAAAATTGAACCTTTTCATAAAATCGGTTGAGAAAAGTCATATGAGTGAAAAGTGACCGAACAGTTTAAAATATCGAGTATCAAGTATCGAGTATCGAGTATCTGCAACGATAAAGAAATAACACGAAAAGTAATCTCACAATCAAACTTGAAAAACACAGAGGGATCAAGACATGCTGGTGGATTTAACGATTAAAGAATTTTTAGAAAAAACGGCATCCAAAACACCCGTGCCCGGCGGGGGCAGTGGAGCTGCCTTGAGTGCAGCGGTTGCGGCCGGCCTTGTGGAGATGGTTGCCAATTTAACCATTGGGAAAAAAGGCTTTGAAGAAGTAGAAATAGAAATGCGAAAGGTTGCCAAAGAGGCTGTCGAATTGAAGGAAGAACTGGCCGGGAACATTGATAAAGACGCCGAAGCCTTTAACCAGGTGATGGTGGCTTTCAGGCTGCCGCAAAATACTGAAGAAGAAAAGATATCGCGAAGCGAGGCCATTCAAAACAGCCTGAAGCAAGCTGCTTTGGTACCGCTGGGAGTCGCTCAGCATGCCTTCAAAGTCATCGAACTGGCCGGTATAGCTGTCGAAAAAGGAAATAAAAACGCTGTCACCGACGGAGCGGTGGGTGCCATGATGGCCAGAACAGCGGTTTTGGGGGCTTTGTTAAATGTCAAAATAAATTTAAGCTCGATAAAAGACAGCGATTTCGTCAGCGAGGTCTCAATGCAAATACAGCCACTGCAAGAAGGTATAAAAACAAGAGAAGAGGAAATATTATCGCGGGTTGAGATATAATCCTTTTGTTCCCATTGAATTTAATATTTTCCGGTAGGGCACACCAGGGCCCATGATTTGTCTGAAAAACTGGTTGCAGAATGAATATCTGAAGAAGGGTTTTTGGATTTGAACCGGATTGGTCAAGGTTGGACATTTCTTCGAAGTAAAAAGGGCATTCCCCCGTAATTCGATGAAATGCCCTTTTTTAACTCAGAAATGCTAAGTTAAACCACAGTGACATTTACTGCTGCAGGACCTTTCTGACCCTGCTCTATGTCAAAAGTGACTCGGTCGCCTTCATAGAGAGCCTTGAAACCGTTGGCATTGATTCCTGAATGATGAACAAATACATCCGGACCATCTTCCTGCTCAATGAAGCCGTAGCCTTTGCCGCTATTAAACCATTTTACAATTCCATTAGCCATAGTGACATCCTCCTTCTTAAAAATTCTCATGGTTCCAAACTGCAGGTTGCCACTTTAACAAATGGATTTTTCCTTCAGAACGAAACCGGCCCGCCAATTAAGGACGGGCCTTTATTGATTGTTTTAAACATAACATACTTTTAAAATAAATCAAGCTGATATTAAATTCATTTATAAAAAAGTTGGCAAAAAACAAGGGTATCCAACTTTCGTCCCCCGGCTAGCTATTCTGTTTTGCATTTTTAAGTTGAATCAAAGGCGGAGTCCCGCTCCGTTTTGCGGCAAGCAGGGCCTTTAAACAAGTCCTACCCTTCGATGGCAGCTGCTATTTCGGGCTGTTCTTCATCAGGGAAAAATACAGTTTTTAAGGCCTCATCAATATGGTCGACCAGCACGAATAGCATGGTGTTGCGAACCTCATCCGGTAAATCGTCCAGATCCTTTTCATTGCGTTTCGGTAAAATGACCGTGGTAAGTCCGGCGCGATGGGCCGCCAGAACTTTCATCTTGATTCCGCCAACCGGCAACACACGGCCGCGCAGCGTCACTTCCCCGGTCATCCCTACATCACCGCGCACCGGCTGACCACTGTATAGGCTGGCCACCGCCATCACCATGGCAATTCCCGCAGAGGGCCCGTCCTTTGGAACGGCACCCGCCGGAACATGCAGGTGCACATCTGTCTTTTCAAATTGATCCGGATCCACTTTCAGCTGTTCAGCTTTAGAGCGCACGTAACTGTGAGCAATTTGCGCACTTTCACGCATCACATCTCCCAACTGACCGGTAAGCGTAAGTTTGCCTTTACCAATCATGCGGGTTGCTTCGATAAAAAGGATATCACCGCCGACCGAAGTCACCGCAAGGCCGGTAGCAATTCCCGGAATTTCGATGTTCTCGGACGATTCGGATTCAAACTTCTCCTTTTTGAGATACTCTCGCACCAGTTCCGGGGTGACGACCACATGTGACCATTCCTGACCGGCTATCTTTACCACGCTTTTACGACAGATCGCACCGATCTGCCTTTCTAAATTTCGCACACCAGCTTCGCGGGTGTAATCCTGCACAATTTTACGCAAGGCTTCTTCGGTAAATGTAATTTCCTCATCGCGCAGACCATGCGCTTTAAGCTGCCGCGGCACCAGATGCCTTTGGGCGATCTGAATTTTTTCATATTCCGTGTAACCATCCAGTTGAATGATTTCCATGCGGTCCCGCAACGGGGGTGGGATGGTTTCCAGCTGATTAGCGGTCGTGATGAAAATGACATCGCTCAGATCGAAATCCACATCCAGGTAATAATCGCGAAACGCATGGTTCTGTGCCGGATCGAGCACTTCCAGCAGGGCACTGCTCGGGTCACCGCGCCAGTCAATCCCTATTTTATCCACTTCGTCGAGCATGAAGACCGGGTTACGGGTGCCGGCCCGTTTGATGGCCTGAATAATACGGCCGGGCATTGCACCGATGTAAGTACGACGATGCCCGCGAATTTCAGCTTCATCGCGCATACCGCCTAGACTCATACGGGTGAATTTGCGTCCCAGCGCACGGGCGATACTTTTGCCCAAGCTTGTTTTACCGACGCCGGGAGGACCGGCGAAACACAGGATTGCACCCATTGCTTCTGTGGTTGTTCCTTCATCGCCCGGTTTCGGTTGGACGCCGCGTTTATTTACCAGCGTGCGTACCGCCAGATATTCAATGATCCGTTCTTTGACTTCCTCCAGGTCGTAGTGATCTTGATCCAGCACGGTGCGTGCCCGGGCAATATCGGTCTGATCTTCGCTGGTTTTATTCCAGGGTAATTCAATAAGCCAATCGAGATATGTTTTAATGACTGAGTATTCAGCAGAATGCGGCGACATTCCTTTAAAGCGTTTCAACTCACGCTGAGCCTCTTTTTTGGCTTCTTCAGGCATATCGGCTTTTTCAAGTTTTTCAGTATACTCGTCAATTTCGGCCTGGCCTTCTTCTGATTCGCCCAGTTCTTTCTGGATGGCCTTGAGTTGCTGGCGCAGATAATATTCCCGCTGAGCTTTATCCATTTCTTCACGGGCTTCCGACTGAATCTTTTTCCCTAAAGAGAGAACTTCTTTTTCACGCGAGAGATGTTTGATCAGCGCCCGTAGCTTGTCCCTGGCCGAGTTCGTTTCCAGAATTTCCTGGCCTTTTGCTATTTCAAGGCCTGCGTTGCCGGCCACTAGGTAGGCCAGATATAGGGGGTCTTTTATGTGGTTGAGAAAGTCGGTCGCTTCGGCCGGGATATTTGGCGATAACTTGACAACCTCCTTCGCTAAATCACGCAGGCTGCGCTGTAGCGCCTCCATCTCAAGATCTTCTTCGACAACATCCGGTGCCAACGTAATATGCGCACGCAGGTAAGGTTTGTCAGTCGTCCAGTAATCGATTTTAATGCGCTCGATACCCTGCACGATTATCTGTAGGGTGTTGTCCGGGGATCGCATCACACGTTCTACTTTAGCTACCGTGCCGACCTCGTAAACCTGGCCGGGCTGGGGTTCCTCGATTTCGGGATATTTCATGCTGACGAGGCCGATCAAATGATCCCCCTTCATTGCATCCTCGATCAGTTTCACCGAGCGGGGCACACCAACAGCCAGCGGCAGCACGGAATAGGGGAAGGCCACCGTATTCCGTAACGGTAAAATCGGCAGTTCTTCCGGTATTTTCATTTTTTGATCGGCACGTTGGTCCCGATCCATGGCTTTTTTTATTATATTGCTGTTATTACTCATAAAATTACCTATTGAACACGTTCTGATAGGTGGTGTTGCCGATTCAATGGTTTTGAAAATATTAATTATGACCGGCTTATTTTGGACAAAGATTAACTTTTCTTGGAAACAATATGATAATACCAAAAAATTGTTTGTAAAGTCGGGTGCTTGTATGTAAAAAGAAGTTCAAAGCATTCCTTGACCGTTACTAAAAAAGACTTACATAATACAATCAGGCGCTTATTTGATTTGTGGTGAGAAACGAACATTTTAAAAGAGAATTGAATCTTTGGAGTTTTCATGGAAGCTATTGCACGGATCGCTGAATTGATCCAAAATGGGGAAACTTTTTGCCTGGCCACCGTCGTGGAATCCTCTGACTCAAATGTTCCTGTTGGTCGGAAGGCAATTGTGTTAAAGGACGAATCGATTGAAGGTGGGTTCGGCGCAGACCAATTGAACACCAGGATACGGGATCTTGCTTTAAACGCTATCAAGGGGAATGTAAGGCGCATTGTCGAACCAGAAAGCGGTGTGAGGGTTTTTCTGGACGTTCTGTCAGAGGAAAGCCGCCTGCTTGTTTGCGGAGCAGGTCACATTGCCGTACCCCTTGCGCGTTTTGCCTGTCAAGTCGGATTTCGTGTGACCGTACTCGATGATCGGGAAGACTTTGCCCACCCCTCCCGTTTTCCGGATTGTGACGTTATTGCTGAAGATTTCACCACGGCCCTGCGCGATATGCCGTTGGGCACTTCCTCCTATGTCGTGGTGATTACGCGTGGCCATGAACACGATGTCGATTGCCTGGGTGAAATTCTTAAAAAGGGGGCGGCTTATGTCGGTCTCATCGGCAGCCGACGGAGGGTTCGCATTGTTCTCGAAGGGCTGGAAAACGTCGGCATCTCACGAAAACGCCTCCAGGAAGTATTTACACCCATTGGTCTTCCCATCGGCGCCGAATCACCTGACGAAATTGCGCTGTCTATTATATCCGAGCTTGTGTGTGTGCGTCGCAAAGGAGCGGCTCAGGCACGTATTTTAAGAAAGGCTGTAGGGATCGGTTTATGACTGATAAAGAAATTTTTCAAAAAATTATGGAGCTTAAAAATCGCGGCCTGCCGGTTTGTCTGGCCACCATCGTTGAAGCCGTTGGTTCCACCCCACGCGAGGTCGGTGCAAAAATGCTTGTTTGTGTCGACGGAACCCTATACGGATCTGTCGGGGGAGGTTGCGGCGAAGACCAGGTTCGAAGTGCGGCCTTACGCTGTCTCCTCGCCACTAAAAAACCCGAACTCCTGGAAGTAAGACTCACCGACGATCTGGGCACAAAGGGTGGGGACGTTTGCGGCGGAACCATGCGGATTTTTGTTGAACCGATGTAAATTAAAGGGTCGGGATTTTTAAATAAAGACTTTGCCAGAGGTAAATCATGGAAAATCGATGGAATCTTAAAGGGAAGCTTGCCCTGGTAACCGGGGCAACGAAAGGCATTGGACGTGGAATCGCAGAGGAATTTTTGGAGTTGGGTGCGGAGGTTTTTATCGTTTCTCGGTCGGCCGAACAGGTGAACGCTGCTGTTGAGAAATGGCAAAAGTCCGGATTCAAATCCCATGGGATGGCGGCAGATATTGCGGAGGCCGAAGATCGAAAAAAAATATTCGCGCAAATTGAAAGCCTCTGGGGACGGTTGGATATTCTCGTGAATAATGTCGGCACCAATGTCCGCAAAAAAACGGTGGAGTTTACCGAAGAAGAGTATGATCGGATTTTGGGAACAAACCTTAAAGCCACCTTTGAAATAAGCCGCCTGGCCTACCCCTATTTAAAAAAATCCTCTCAAGGCTGTATTGTGAATATGGCCTCGGTGGCAGGGTTGACAGCGCTGCGCACCGGCACCCCATATGCGATGACTAAGTCGGCCCTCGCCCAGTTCAGTCGAAATCTGGCTGTGGAATGGGCACCGGACAACATCCGCGTGAACGCCGTGGCCCCCTGGTATATCAGAACCCCCTTGGTGGAGCCTGTCTTGAAAGATAAGGATTTTTATTCGTCGGTCCTGTCCCGAACCCCCATGAATCGAGTCGGCGAACCTGCAGAAGTTGCGGGGCTGGTTGCTTTCCTTTGCATGCCGGCTGCTTCGTATATTACCGGGCAATGCATTGCAGTGGACGGCGGTTTCACAATCTACGGGTTTTAAACGGTTAGTTAGGTGTTATTCCGGTCTGGCAGGTGAAAAAATGACCTATGACGTGAAGGAAGTCCGGGCGCATTTTCCAGCCCTTGAAAGCGGAGATGTATTTTTTGACGGGCCTGGGGGTACCCAGGTTCCCCGTGAAGCGATTGAAGCGGTAAACCAATACTATACATATGCCAATGCCAACTTTCACGGTGCCTTTATTACCTCCAGACGCACCGATAAAACGACCCTGGAAGCCCGGTATGCAGTGGCCGACTTTCTGAATGCGCATTCCGAAAAGGAGATCGTCTTTGGCCCCAACATGACGACACTGACCTTTAATCTTTCCCGGGCCATTGGTCGAATCCTGTCACCCGGAGATGAAATCATCGTATCCCGGCTCGACCACGATGCCAATATCGCACCCTGGCTGGCATTGCAAGAAACCGGTGCCGTCATCCGCTGGATCGATTTTCATCACGAGGATTGCACGCTTGATATGGCGTCATTTGAGAAGTGTCTCGGCCCCAAAACCAAGATCGTTGCGGTGGGGTATGCTTCCAATTTGTTTGGAACCGTCAATGCGGTTAGCAGAATTATTGAAGCTGCCCATCAGGCGGGCGCGACGACTTTCATCGATGCCGTCCATTATGCCCCCCATGCGCCGATCGATGTTCAGGCCATCGATTGCGATTTTCTGGCCTGCTCGGCCTACAAATTTTTCGGCCCTCATGTGGGCGTGCTTTATGGGAAATACGATCACCTGGATCGCTTGCAGGTTTATAAAGTTCGCCCGAGTGGAGAAATGCCGCCGGACAAGTTCGAGACCGGTACCCAGAATTTCGAAGGCCAGGCCGGAACAACGGCGACGCTGAATTTGCTGGCCTGGATAGGAGAGAAATATGCCGCCGATTTCTCTGAGCAGTTCAAGCCATTCGAGGGGCGTCGTCTTAATTTAAAAACTGCGATGGCTGCCATCGAATTCTATGAGATGGATTTATTCTCTTTGCTGATGGAAGGGTTCAGGGAAGTTTCCGGAATGAAGATTTTCGGTGTCACGGATCCAACAAGATTTAAGGACCGGGTGCCCACGGTTGCATTTAGAGTAAACGGCCATACGCCGCGAGAGATCGCGGAGCGAATGGCCGCAGAAAACATTTATGTCTGGGATGGACACTGTTATGCGCTGGAACCCGTAAAACGGCTGGGTTTGGAAAAAAAGGGCGGTGTCGTCCGGGTGGGGTTGTCGCTTTATAACACCAAAGAAGAAGTGAATCGTTTGATTTCAGCATTGAAGCGAATTACCGGCTAGAATAGAGAAAAGGGATCGCCCGTTAATTTGCGCCCCCCTCTGTCTCAACCGGTGGCAGCGGCCACCATGGCCTGGACGTTTTCGAGTTTGGCATTTGCCGGGATATCACAGCCGGAATGGAGGATAAAGCCTTCCGGGCCCAGTTCCCGCATAAGCCTTGCGCAATAGGCTTCAATATTTTCCGGACTATCCAGGTACAGCATGGATGCCGGAACATCTCCCATCAGGCACATGTAATCCCCCAGGACTTTTTTGGCCTTGAATATGTCGGTTTCCCCATCCAGGGCCATGATACATTTTGCTCTGGGCAGTTCCCGAAAACGTTCCAGTTCACGGGTCCAGTTGGAATCCAGATGGAGCAGTGCAATCAAGCCGGAGTCAACCACCTGCTCCACCAGGGCGCGAAAGTAGGGCCACACAAAGCGGTTCCACATTTCAGGGGAGAGCATGCAGGGTGCCGATCGCCAGCCGCCGACCCATACGAGGGGATAACCCAGTTTTTTTGCGCGACGAATGGCACCAGCAGCCAGATGGGGAACGATGGCCTGCATAGCAGCGTCAACTTTGTCCGGAATATCCAGCAGATCGTTGGCGAATTCAACCAGCGAACGGGCGCCGCAAAGCAGCTCGATGGGTGTGGTGATATCATTCCCGCTGAGTACCGGGACGCCGTGTGCGCGCCAAGCCTTGAGAACATCCGTGCGTTTTCGCCGGGGTGGCAAATATTCGGCCGGTACGTCGTTGAGGATTCGCGTTGTTAAAAAGTCCTTGAAGAATTCGGGCCAGCCCAGATCCAGGATCCGGTCGTAATCTTCGGGCTTCATCAACTCGACCTCAACGACTTGCCACATCTCGTTATCCGGCAAATCGACGCCCGGTACGCGCACCCTGGACATGAAGCTATAACACAATCCGTAGGGCCAGAAAGAGCCATAATTGATGGCATCGCCATCGCCGATCAAATGGTAAGCCGCAATCATGGTTTCCAGATTTTTTGATGGTGAGGCCAGAAATTCCGCCATTGTTGTTTGGGTCACATACGCCGCAAATCCGGAATATTCCAGAACCACCGGTGTCCGATCCGGTTTCTGCAGGGCAACAGCCTGTCGGATTCTGGTCATACGCGCTTGATATAGTGGTTCCTTGCTCACGATACGCTTAACCCACGATATACGTCCCGGTGCCGACAGCGATGAGAAGATCCTCGTCGTTATGCAATTCCATGCGGGTTACGGCAACTTTGTTTCCGGTTCGCATAATGGAGCTGGTTGCCCGAAAATATTTGCCGCGTCCGGGCCGCAGATAATCAACACGCAGATCGATGGTGCCTGTTTTAGTGATTCTGCTTTCTATTTCTTCTACGGATTTATTCTGCATTTTTTCCATGACGCTGGAAGCCGCGGTCAATCCGCCGGCCGCATCCAATACAGATGAGATAACGCCGCCATGTAAAATTCCATGGGCGTAATTTCCGATCAATTCTTTTTTCATCTTAAATTTTACAGACACACGTCCCGGTTTCAGTGACTCCACTTGAAGTCCGAAAATCCTGTTGAATGGGATTTTTTCCTCGTACATTTCCTGCAGTGTTTGTAAAGACTTGTCAACATTTGAATCGTTTATGGTCATCTTTTAGCCCTTTGCTTTTATAAGATCCGGATACTATCGACAGCAGTTCGCTTATTTCAGGCAATCTCAACTGCGGCCTCGATTTCGACCGGCATGCTGAACGGCAATTCCGCCACTCCTACCGCTGATCGCGCGTGGGCCCCCCTTTGAGGCCCATAGAGCTCAAGAATAAGATCGGAGAAACCGTTGATGACCTGAGGTAGCTGACTGAAACCCGGCGCCGCGTTGACCATCCCGAATACCCTTAGCCAGGCTGCCACCCGATCAAGTTCACCCAGCTCGCGTTTAAGGTTGGCCAGTATTGACAGGGCCGTCAACCTGGCGGCTTGATATCCTTGCTCTAATGAAAGATCTTTACCTACTTTACCCAGCGGTCTTGCGATGGTGCCATCCGGGTTCTGAGGCCCATGTCCGGCAATGTAAGCCTGGCTGCCTCTTACTCTTACAAACGAAAAGGGCAGTTTGACCTCCGGCGGAACCTTTACGGGTTCAGGAAGTTTGAGTCCCAGATCCTTCAGTTTGGCTTCAATGCTTTTGGTTTCATTTGTTGTTGCCGACATGAAATACCCTCCTTGTATCTGGGTTGAAAGATGAGATGTCAATGATTGGGAGTCGGAAGCAGGTCGCAAAAGTAAAAACGATTTTCTCTCAGAACAACTTCCCCCCGGGTATATCTCACTTTGGTTTTGAAGATCGGTCCGTCATATACAAAAGAATGAAACTCTCCATTCTCACCGCACGGGTCCACCGTGAGAGGCAGCTCGGAGATAAACTTTTTATTGAAATTTCGGCCGACGTATTTCTTGTCAAGAACTTTAGAATCCACGCAGGTAATCGTGGCCTTGAACCCCGAATTTATGAAGGAGCCGGCCAGCTCCCGCGTATTCCGTTGCCAGATCGGAAAGACTCCTTTCATACCGATCTTTGCCAGATTGGCCTCCCGATAGGCTCTTAAGTCCTCCAAGAATATATCACCCATTACAATTGACGCCACACCCAGTCTCAGATATTGCGTAAGGACCCGTCGCATTTTGGCTTCATAGGTTTCATCCGTCGTATTTATCGAGATCAAGACTTTTTCGAGAGGAATTCCCAAAGCGTCTGCCTGATGTTCGAGCAAAGTTCGCCGAACCCCGTGCATGCTTATTCTGTCGTAATTTTCTGTGACTGTCGTAAGCAGGGCCGCAATCTCAAATTCCTGATTTTTGAGAACTTCATAAAGTGCAAGGGCGCTGTCTTTGCCGCCGCTCCATGATACCAGAACCTTTTCTTTCATTACCGATCTTGGTGTCATTATTGGCTATTACCCGGACGCCAATGTTTCCAGAAACTTGTCGATATCGTTCGGAGTATTGTACAGATGGGGGGAAATGCGGATGGAATGGCCCCTTACACTGACGTAAATTTTATTTTGTAGTAAGCGTTCCACCAAATCAGCGGGCACACCCTCGGGAAAACGCAACCCCATCAGATGGGGGCCACGCAAATGCGCCGGAGAGACTTTGAGGCCAAGCTCAGCAGCTCGTTCGGCAATCCGGTTGGTCATTGCAGACAAGGTTGCCCCTATTTCGGTCACCTGCCAGTCTAAAATCTGCTGAAGTGCCGCCAATACCATGGGCATGAGCGCAAAGTTGCTGCGCTCCCCGACGTCAAATCGCCTGGCGCCAGGTTGAAATTCATTTTGATAGTTGACCAGCCCGGCAAAATCTTCGCTGTTTTTTCGGGCAATCCAGCCATGTTCTAATGGTTTTCCATCCTGATAGCGCGGATGAACATACAGAAAACCAAGACTATAGGGTCCAAAAAGCCATTTGTAGCTCGCGGTGACAAGAAAATCCGGTTGGACCTCAGCCACTGAAAACGGCAGCGCGCCGATGGATTGAGTTGCATCGACAACCAGGGCGGCGCCCATCTTTCTGCAGCGATGGGCTATTTTGACAAGGTCGATCAGCCCGCCGTCGGTCCAGTGGCAATTCGGAACGGCCACTACTGCCGTATTTTCGTCGATATGATCCAATAATGCCCTGGTCCAATCTTCTTCTTCGGGACGGCTGACCGTCTTTACGATTGCGCCGGTCTCCTTGGCTGCTTCACGCCAGGAATAGACATTGGACGGAAACTGATCCTCCAGTATCAGGATAGCATCTCCCGCACTAAGTTTGATATTCAAAGCGGCAACAGCGATACCATAACTGACAGCCGGAATGATAGCGATGTCATCGGGTTGGGCATCGATCATCTCCGCAAACAGTCGGCGCGTTTGTTCTGTCTGTATGAAAAAATCCTGGGCAATTATCTGCCAGGGTTGTTCTTTGGCAGCAACACCGGTGTGTCCGGCTTCACTAACACTGCGTAATTGCGGTGACAGGTATGCGCAGTTCAGATAAGTGATATCTTCAGGTATGTTGAACAAATGCTTTTGGCAAGGAATCATAACGCAACTTCTCCTCAAGGGATCTATTATTCTTTCTATTTTCCTTATCCCAGCCTTTGAAGTTTTATATCTTTTACCTAACAGCCGGTAGTGGCGATCGAATTGTTTTAAGCATAGGTCTCGGCTAGACCAGGATAATTGCAATCGTCAGCCAGATCCCAAATACGATCATCACCCCATTTAAAATAGCGGCCGGAGATATCTGACGATCCACCAACGGAATCCGTATCATATCGCGGTCGACTGTATTTATAAAATATCCGGAAAAGATATACAAAAATGGAACCTTGATGTAATAGTACATCAAGTCCATATAGGTTAAGGCATGGGCCAAACAGAAACATAGATACACCAGACCTGCAACCAGAATTGATTTACCTTTTTGTTTCAGGGCGAGACAAATTCCCAGAAAACCGAACACGGTCAGCAGATAGATATAGTATTTAAATGCATTGGCCTGCGAAGATGAATAAAAATCCTGCGGATCACCTACCTTGAGCCATTTTTTGTCGATGTTTACATCGGGATTCTGAATTGCCTGGAACAACTTAATATAAACAGAATTAATATCAAGGTTAAATGTCAGGAAATCTACCAAAAAATTATTGACGTAAACATAGGGTTTGCGGCGCAGATTTTTTACAGCCGCAGATCTGAATTCGTCTTCCAATTCAAGAATATTATTCACATATCTGGAATAGCTATATTGCCCCGACCCGGTCACTTTCCGATAAATTTGCATTCCTTCGGGGTACCACAGTTCCCACCACCTGTAATGGTTGGGGTCACGCGATAATTTTTTTACGGTTGCACCCCAAACTGAAATACCGCTCTGCGCATTTACCGGAATGATTCTGCCGGTCAACGTATAATTGTGGTAGGTATTGGGGATTATGACCAAGCTCATTCCCAGAATAAACAAAATGAACGATCTCAGCAACAGTGGCCAGCTGCGCCCGAACTGTATCCAAAACACCGGAAGGGCAAAGAGCGGTAAGATCAATGTCACCGGTCTGATGAGTGTGGTAAATCCCCAAAATGCTCCCGATACAACCATTTTGATGTGTGCTTCTTTCGATCTGCTGTCCAAAACGCTACTCAGTGAATAGACGGAAACGACCGTAAGAAAAATGTGAAATATATCGTAATGTAACAGTCCGGCCAAAATAAGCAGATAAGGATTGCAGCCGAATAAAGTCGCCAATACAGCCGCGTTGCTCAGACGAATATAATTTGACAGCAACAAAAATAATATTACCGCTGTGAGGCTCAGCAACAGACTTTGAGCCAGCCAGACAGCTCTGTAGGCTGCCTGCCGCTCGTGTTGAAAGACACCCGGCTTGAAAAAGGTCTCGGCTTCCTCCGGCATGCCGCCCCAGATCCTCAGAATCGAGGCGATAAAAACCGGATATCCCGGTGGTCTGAATACCCGAGCCCCTGTTAAAGTGGGCGAAAGTTTGCCATAGTAGTACAGGTTGATTCCCATTCCGAAATATTCTTCGGCCATTCCTCCCATGAAATTTAATTGCCGGTTTTTAAAAATAGATAAACCACTGCACGCCAAAACAAACACAAAAATGATTAAAGCAATCCGCCATTTTAATGAGATCATTAAGGGTTATCCTTCAATTCCATCAAATTTACTTTTTGAGGCAAGGCATTATTCGGGAGAAAGATCGTGCCATTAATGCCCGGCATGGCCAGAGCATATGCTGTTGCGCGGCCGTGGTATTCGTTGGATTCAGCCATTATACCGGCATTTCTTTTCAGGGAATTCAAGGTCGGTGGTTTTTTGATGGCAACGTGAACTATGAAATAACCGGTGTGTTGGAGATTTTCAAGCTTCGGGAGGCCGTGGCGGTTTGCCGGGGTGCCGAGATAAAATGAAACGTCAAGGAGTGTTTCGCGATTGTCGGGAAAGATTCTTTTGGGTGACGCTAATACCGCTTTGTTTATTTTAATCATCAGTGTGTCCCGAAGCCTCCGCTGCCAGTATCCATTCGGTGTCAGCCGGTGTCGTGTTAGCGTTCATCCAAAATCAGGTT
>CP070652.1:2838837-2843520 GCA_020354645.1 Deltaproteobacteria bacterium | reverse complement strand
CCTTTGAATAGTGCTTCGTAAGATAGAAATCCGTCGGCAACATCGTTTCCGGTGACATAATATTTGTCCGTTTCTACCACCAGTTGGGACTTTACAGAGGCAACATTTTCAATAAATTCTTTTTCTAAAATGAGGGCCTTGGAATCTGAATCGTTCACGATATATTTGATCTCTTCGTCCACCAGACGGAAGTTGATAGGAACTGAAATTGCCCCTATTTTAGCGAGAGCAAAGACTATTTCTAGGTATTCAATGCAGTTCTGGAGTAAAATGGATATTTTGTCGTTAGGGCGATATCCCAGGGAAAGGTATCTGTTGGCCAGTCTATTTACCCGATTATTCAATTCCTTATAAGTGACCGTCCGGTCAAGATAGTGCACGGCGGTTTTTTCCGGATGTCTATTTGCAAAAAAACGTAAGATGTCACCAACGTTCATTTTAATTACCCCTATAACTTGTGCGCATCAAGTTGAGTGGATGATCTCGAATTCGTGGTGGAATTGTTTTCCCGCATGCAGGCGGCCTACATTCATTTATTTAGCCGGTTAGCCTAACGGTGCCTCCTTAATCAAATGTCTCAAACCGAGACATGATCCGATTAAACCTTCCAGAGCACCGCAAACACCTTCTCGATATACCGCATAGAGATGTCAGCTCGTCGCTGAACTCCATTTCTCTCAAAGGAACAAAGATATTGTCAATCTTTTTTGCTGCAGGTTGCTGGCAAAATATCGTCGATAAAATATTGGCATAAATTTTTGTTGACAGGTCATTTTCTATTCGGCACTATACTAACCGGTCGGTCTAGAGGATGACATGCAACAATCAGAGGCCAGTAATATTCAGGGTGAAAATACTCTGAGCCGGATTATCAAGGAAGCGATTCGGTTATTCTCAGCCAAGGGGTATCATGGTACCTCTATCGATGACATTACGCAAGCGGCTGGAATAACCAAAGGCGCTTTTTATTGGCACTTTAAAAGCAAAGAAGTTCTGCTAAGAAAATTTTTGGAAGAATGGGAGACGCGTTTCCTGGATGGACTCATCCGGGCAACTGAGGGTGTCAAAGGCGGGTTTCTAGTCAAGCTCCAAAAAGTTAATCGGTATACTGCGGCGTTTGGTTTTTACAATCGAGAATTGTGCGTTTCATTTACCACTTTATCTGCAGAGCTTATTGGCGGAGGCCACGCAATAGAAAAATATTTTAGAAGCGTTTACGGTAAATATCAGAATTTTCTTATAAAAATAATTAATGAAGGAAAAAGAGAAAACGTATTTAAAAAGGAGCTTGATTCGATTCATGCATCACTGATATTCATGGCCTTCCATGACGGACTTTTGCTTCAATGGTCCATGAACAGAGACAACATTGACGGAGAAGCCTTTTTGTCGACCTATAGGGCTATTCTTACTGACGGAATTCTTGTCCGCGACAGATGACCGTTTAATCAAAAGCGCTTAAAACTGGATTTTACTTCTCTCTTATATCTTACTTTTACTTCTTTCTTATAACTTTCAAGGATATCTTTGGCGAGGTTCACATGGCTTTTGGTGTTATCGACCGGGATCGGCACCCTGATTGCGCTGAAGGCCCTGAAGCGCTCAGGAGCACCGAGCCCGATCTGACCAGAGACCCTCGTGACAGACAATTCAAACTCAAACAGCTAAATGATCCAAAAACCTCGTTGGCAAATAATTCTCAGTGCGTTTATCTGTCAACCAGTGTAATCGCGGAGAAGATCCCTACACTACCGGCATCGGAAAAAGCTGCCGATAATCCTATAAATCCTGAAGCAACTGAATTTATTATAAAAAAGATTCGATGCATCTAACATGGTCTGGCGAGAAATAATCGAGGTTTGGGTTTTGTTTAATGGGGGTTTCTAGCGAACTCTTTGTTTTGGTAGCAACATAATAACGGTAACAGGAGGAGAATTCAATGGGTGAAATAAACAAAGTGGCCGTTTTTGGTGCGGGCATTATGGGGAATGGGATAGCCCAGGTATCGGCCCAAGCGGGATTCCAAGTTGTCATGAGAGATTTAGAGGACAAATTTATCCGGAGTGGCTTTGAGGCTATAAAACAAAGCCTGGGCAGAATGACCAAAGGGGGAAAGATAACTGAAGATGAAGCGAATACAATCTTAGGAAGAATCAAAGGAACCACAGATCTTGCAGAAGCGTCGCGGGACGCTGATCTTGTGATCGAGGCTATCCACGAAAATCTTGAATTGAAACAGCATCTCTTTAAGGAGATCGATGCGCTGTGTCCTGCGCATACCGTGCTGGCGACAAACACATCTACCATAAGGATAACGGCCATAGCCTCAGCCACCCAAAGGCCGGACAAAGTTGTGGGCATGCATTTTTCCAATCCGGTGCCGGTAATGAAAGGGGTGGAATTAATCAGGGGATTACAAACTTCGGAAGCGACCATGGAAACCATTAAAAAAGTCTCAACCATGATGGGTAAGGAGTACTATATTTCCAAGGATTCTCCGGGATTTATCGGCAACAGGCTGTTCCCTTTATTCGTAAACGAGGCATTTAACGTATTATGGGAAGGGGTTGCAACCGCAGAGGATATCGACAAAGGAGTCAAACTTGGGCTAAACCATCCCATGGGCCCCTTGGAGTTGGCCGACCTTGTTGGTCTCGATCAGCTCATAAAGGGCCTGGAATTCCTGAGCAATGAGCTGGGCGACAGATATCGCCCCAGCCTTCTTATGAAACAACTGGTTGCGGCAGGGCATTACGGCAGAAAAACCGGACGGGGTGTTTACGATTATAGCGGAAGCGATAAAAAGAAAAAGGGATGATAGGCGGTTTAAGCCGGGAGAATTATTAAAATGGAGTCAAAAATGACTAATAAAAGCGCAGATAAAATCGAAAAAAGATGGAAGAAATTTCAGAAAATGCTGGGTTATACGAATGAGGAGTTATCGATTTATCGTTCCTTCCCCAAAAATGTAAAGGCGATGGAGGCGGCCCCTGGATTCGTGAAACATTACATCGTTATTGAAGTTTTGGAGGCTCATAACTGTGCTGCAGGTTATCAGGCGGGAGATACGTTCTTCGTAGATGGGGATGGTTGCCTGATCGTCGACAAATGTCCGCCCAAATTATGTGCTGCTGCCGTATGGGCTTTTAAGCCATTGGTGGACCGCATTTGGGAGGCCTTTTACAATGGCGGCACCGATATCCTCCATGATACGGTTCGCTGCCCTGACGTGGGTGTCCGTAAAGGGGGAGCAGGAGAGGTAACCATGAGAGTAAGGGCCGTACCGAAAGAACCTAAAAAGATGTGAAGGGCAATGACGATTTTAGATAAATTTAGTTTGGACGGCAAGGTTGCCATTGTTACCGGAGGTGGTACTGGTTTGGGAAAAGCAATCTGTCATGCATTTGCCCGAGCCGGAGCAGATGTTGTAATCGCCGGTCGCCGGATTGAACCCCTCAATGAAACAGCGACCGAGGTTCGAAATCTTGGGCAACGGGCCATGGCAATCTCTACCGATGTAACTGATTCACGACAAGTCGAAAAACTTGTCGGGAAGACAATCGCTGAGTTCGATAAGGTGGATATAATGGTTAATAATGCCGGAATTGCCAGAGGGATAGAGCCATCCCCCCGCGATGATATTCCGATAAAGCTCGGGCCAATTTGGGAACTCAGCGATGACAAATGGCGCCGTGCCACAGACCTTAACCTTGGCGGTACCTTTTATTGTTGTCGGGCAGTGGCAGAGCACATGCTGAAACGGAAACGCGGAAAGGTAATCAATATGGCTTCTGTCGGTGGTATGCGGGCGCAAAAGGGTTGGTTTACCTACCCTGCCGCAAAAGCGGGTGTGATCATGTTGACAAAGGCCTTAGCAGTTACCTGGGCTCGCGACAATATTCAGGTAAACGTTATTGCCCCCGGGTTTATCAAGGTTGTCGACGCATCGCCAGGTCTCAAGGAGCCTAATCCGGACTTCATTCCCATGGGGCGCTTTGGAGAGCCCAAAGATGTTGGATTACTGGCGGTATTTTTAGCGTCTGATGCCTCCAACTATATTACGGGGGAATGCTTCATCATTGATGGTATCGGCTCGGCGGGCTACGCGCCTACCGGTTATGCACCGGTACTGAACCTGAACAAGTAATCCGGCTGTTCGAATGCTCCGGCCCCTTGTTGTTTCTTAGCACGGGGTAAGAAGGAAACCAAATATGATTCTTGAGGAATTCAGATTGGAAGGGGATGTCGCCGTTGTAACCGGCTGTGGCAAAAGTTGGACGAAGGACTTGGCTTTCGCTCTGGCAGAAGCCGGGGCTAGCGTTGTTGTCACGGGTGGCGTGAAAGACATTGAAAGGGAAGCCAAAGAAGCCCGTAATTTGCAGAACAGGGTAATTGATATCCCCACAGATTTAACGTCGACCCGAGAGATCCAGAGCATGATGAGACATACCCTATCCCAATTCGGACGGATTGACATCTTGGTCAATAATTTGAACCTGGAATTCGGCAAGCCGTTCCTCAAAATGGATCAGATGGAGCTGAAACAGGTGATGGGCGCTAATTTCACATCGGTTTTTTTGGTGTGCAAAGCTGTTGGAAAGCACATGGTAAGTCAGAAGCAGGGAAAGATCATCAATATTGTCCCGGGGGCGGCAGTCAGAGGCTTGGCCAACGGCGCGGCTT
>CP070652.1:2835909-2838737 GCA_020354645.1 Deltaproteobacteria bacterium | reverse complement strand
TATACCTGTAATTTTGAGGGGATATGTCTTTACGGAAGAAGAAATTTTGAGATCAAAAAAATTCATTATTAAAACGGAATACTCAATGAGGCGGGTAGAAAAACTTCAGCAGGTTGCATCAGGGGTTGACAGGTTTCCATAAGATAGATGAATTCTATTTTTTATCAGTAAGTTAGGAACAAGGGAAAAATGTTTACAGTGCAAAAAAAGTTGCACCGTTCGGTAATGATTGGAAACTTAGGTTTCAACCTTCTTGAGGCGCTTGTTTAATGCCTGTCGCGATATTCCCAAAAGCCCGGCTGCGATGGACTGTTTGCCATCTGATCTTCGCATGGCTTCATCTATAAGCAATTTTTCTGCCTGCTTGAGGGTGGGTAATTGCTTGTGCTTGTCAAAGTTGATGAGTTTATTATTTTCCGCCGACAAATCTACTGTATCCGTGCTGGTACCCGGGTGCGTTTTAGTGATATGGCTTTTAAAAACATCCATTGAAAGCTTGCCGGATTTGTGGCTGCTGACAGCATCATAAACCATGGCTTCCAGCTCTCTGACGTTTCCCGGGAAATGATAAGTTCGAAGCAGTGTTACCAACTCTTCCGGCGGGGTGGGTTTTTTCTTGCCGAGCGTTTCAGACGCTCTATCCAAAAAATGCGCCAACAAAACATCGAGGTCCTCCCGGCGATTCCGAAGGGGGGGGATGTGGATATGGTGATCACCGAGGCGGTGGTACAAATCCTTACGAAACTTTCCCGATGACTGCAAGGCATCCAGCTCCTGATTGGTGGCAACCAAGATGCGGGCATCTGATCGCTTGGCAACATCTGATCCCAGGGGACGATATTCTCCTTCCTGCAATAGCCTCAAAATTTTTACCTGACAGGCATTATTGAGGTCTCCGATCTCATCTAGAAACAAGGTGCCACCGGAGGCCCTTTCCACCAGACCGCTGCGAGCCTCATGCGCATCGGTGAAGGCACCTTTCCCGTGCCCGAAAAGCGTATCCGAGAAAACCTGGTCATCTAAACCGGCCACATTTACCGCAACGAAAGCACCCTTGCGATTGCTCAAGGCATGCACTGCTTTGGCAATCAATTCCTTGCCGACGCCGGTTTCTCCGGTGATCAATACCGGCCGGGGGCTGGTTGCAATCGCCTCAACATATTGAAATATGGATCGCATACTTGTACTGGAGGTGATTATTTCTGCAAAAACTTCCGGGTGCGCCAGTTTATCCGACAGCACATGTGCTTTTAGCCGTCTATTTTCCCTTTGCAATTCCCGCAGTTCGATGGCCCGCTGTACACCACTGACAAGGCGGCTTTTTTCAACCGGCTTTACCATGTAGTCAAATGCCCCGTGCTTCATGCACTTAACGGCAGTTTCCACATCGTTTGCTCCCGTAATAATGATCACCGGAATTTCCGGCATGTCGCTGGTGATCTTCGGGAGCAACTCTTCACCGGTTATATGGGGCATTCGGAGATCCAGCAATATGACTTCCACATCCTGGCTTGCAAGAAGGGGCATCACCGTTCGGCTGTCCTGGCACTGGATGAAATTATTCATACGGGCGGAACGAAGCGCCATTTCAAAACCATGCAACGCCTGTTCTTCGTCATCAACCATCATTACCGGACATATAGGATTGGCAGATTCAGTCATGGGGTTACCCCTTTCATAGAATTTTTCCCTCGGTTGATGGGCAGAATTATTTCCGCGGTTGTGCCTTTGTCAGTTTCCGATGTGAAATCCAGGGTGCCGCCGTGTTCCTCTATAATATTTGAAGAAATCGACAGCCCCAGGCCGACACCCCCAGGCTTGGTGGTAAAAAGCGGGTCTGTAATATGCGGCCGGATATCAGAGGGAATTCCAATGCCTTCATCCTGAACGCGGATCACGATATGATTAGCTTCCTTATCAAATAGGGTCGAAACGGCGATACCCTTTTCGGCATCCGGAAGTGCCTGGCAAGCGTTTTGGATCAAATTTATGATCACCTGTTCTAATCGCTGGAAATTTCCTTTCACCAGGGGCAAATTATGGCCGTAATCGGTGGAAAAATATTTGGTGCACTTGTTGATCATGTTTGAAACCAGCGAAATAGCAGACTCTACAACGGCATTCATATCTACGGATTGGGTCAAATCCGTGTCATCCTCTCTTACATAATGTTTCAGGTCGTCAACGATCTTCTGGATGCGCACAGCGCCGTCTGAGATCCCGGAAAGCAATTTTGATATATTCTCACGCATTTCGCTGTAGTTCATCCCTCCGATTATGAAATCACCGTTCGCCTCGTAGTATTTATCCAGTATCGGTAAGGCATTTTGCCAGGCTTCCGATAATGTGGGCGCATTCAGCATAATGAAATTGTTGGGATTGTTGATCTCATGGGCCACACCGGAAACCAGCATTCCCAGGGCAACCATCTTGCTGGCGCGTATGAGCTGCTGTTGATGGATCTTGGCTTGTTCTTCAACTTCCTTTCGCTCGGTGACATCACGAGCAACGCCCCGAAATCCAACAGGCTGGCCTTCCGTATCCCGGATCAATGATATCGACGTTTCCAGAAATCTCTTTGTTCCGTCTTTTCTGGTGGTCTCCCAGTGGGCTGCCTTTGTAGCTTCCCCGGTTTGATAAACTTTGTTAAAAGTTTCATAAACCTTTTTGGCGGTGGCCTCGTTCATAAACTGCCGGTTATTCATGCCCATTAATTCTTTCCGGGAGTAACCGAGAATCTTGCAGAGGGAATCGTTGAAGAAGGTCAGGTTTCCGGCGATGTCGACTTCGTAATACCCGTCCTCGATACTTTGAAGAATGGTCCGATG
>CP070652.1:2826807-2835809 GCA_020354645.1 Deltaproteobacteria bacterium | reverse complement strand
CATGAGATATTGGGTTTGAGAACCACCATGTCCCCCTTTGAAACAAACTGCTTCATGCCACCGGCCGCCTCAAAAGTTTTGCGGGTCAGGGTTTTTACGTCGTATCCGTCCGTCTGACCGACTCCTTCAATTATAAATTTTCGATTTCCCGAGTCAGCCAAAGCTGAAAATGGCGATTGAAGGGACCAAGCGGCCGCGCCGCTTAGCGCAAGACAGCCGGATAATTTTGCAAGCTTTTGAAGAGTTTCTCTCCGGGTAATGGGTTTTTCAAGATTCATCAGTTACACCTTTCTATAATATCTAATATGAAATCGTCGGTTGTCGGTGGTCAATGGTCGGTTGTACATTGTGAGGGACTTTGGACAACAGACAACCAGACGATTTGGCTTCGGCCATGGTGTGTTTAAATATTAAATCTAACTAAAAAATATAGACTTTTCGTGCTCTGTTTAAATCAATATATCCTTTTGCCAGCCGAGTTTGATCAAATCAATTCGGTCCGGATGGCTGTTGCCCAGATCAAATTTGTTGTCGGCCGCTTCGATGTGCCGGGGCGGCGGACTGATGGGTCGGTCTTTGCCGAAGAATTCATGGCGTTTGGCCTGGATAATCCGGGCACCGGTTGCATCGGCGGCCACTGGATCGGTACTTACAATCAATCCGCCGTATGGCCAGGTATACCTTCTACTGTAGTGGTGGGGGCCCACGCCGTGAAACAGCGGTGTCAGCATCACCAGGATGTTTAAACGGGTTTTGCCCTTGATGTGAGACTTGTTCCATATGGCACCCAGTCTCTCGCAGGCATTACCATGATACATCCACGGTGTCGATACGAACATAATGTAGTTCTTAAGCAGGGTTCCCAGGCCGGACCAGTGATGGGTTCGCATGGGGCGCACATTGATCAGAGCCGTGGATTTTTTAAAAACAGAATTACTTCGCACGCCACGATCATCAATGGCAATATTTTGCTCCTTGACACCCACAGCCATCAGACGCTTTTTTATGGTTGCTTCCAAGTGTGACGGTGTCGGTAGCGGCCCCCAGACGTTGCTCTTGACGCCCACAATATCAGTGGGTTGCACCAATTGCCGCCAGGCCGATGCGGGATCCTCAGCGTCAAGCAGGGTGGTTACCGCCTCGTCAAAGATTTCTTCCAAATTGCTTTTTCGCAGCGATCCGCCGGGTTCTAGAATCTTGTTGTCTCGTATCAGTACCGCCCGGCTTTTTTGGGTCTTTTTATCGGCAGCATAGCTCAACAGGGGAAGTCCCATGAGACCTCCCACAGCCGCATATGAGCCTGTGCGGATAAAGTCCCGGCGAGTAATGACTCGTTTTGATTTTTTCATTAGCGAAATCTCTCCTTTATCGATTCAGTCCGGGTTATGTTTGACGCTTTTTAAAAGGCTTTCCGCAAGTTCTCGACTGTCAGCCTCCAAAACAACCGCCAGCAACCGGTTCTTTAGCCGGACTGCAGCACACTTTCCGTTTTCGAGCAAGGCCGCACCGGTTTTGTCCGCGTCCGGCAGGTAATGCTTTAAAAAACCGGTAAGCGATTTTACTGCGTTTTCCGTTTTTGGGTATAAAACCAGAAGCAGCAGCGCTTTTTGTCCTTCGCGATGATAGCTGGCAAGAACCGCGTCTGTTCGGGAGGAAATATTCAGTATGTTTTCATCCGCGAGATAAAAATGGTAATTTAACACGATTGGGTGGTGCATATAATGAATACTTTCAGATTCCAAACCTTCCTGCGGAAGCAACAACAGGATAGAGGGTCGGGAGCCTTTTGTTGGAATCTGGGCGGCTACGGCTCGCCCCAGTTCCTTAACGGCTTTTTCAGCGGCCGTTGTTTCTTCTTCCATAAATATCGAAACAAAGAACCGGTGTTTCCAGAAACTCAGCCATCCCGGTCGGTAACGGGCATCCTGCCCCACATCCATTACCTCTCCGTCGGTGTCATGCGTGAAAACCCCATAGGCGTCTTCGGACGACCCCATGTCAAAAATATCCAGTATGATGGGGGGTCCGTTGGGATTGATGTAGCGACGGGAGAGACAGTGCCGCATGTTATAAGCTTTGTAAACCTCAGCGGCACCGTTGATGTAACTAAAAATAGTTGTTGGATCGAAAATGCGATCTTCCGGTTCAGCCTTCCAGCCGCTTATTTGCCCCGGCAGGCGTGCACGTAGTTTTTTTAAAGAATCCGCATCAGCCGTTTGTGTCATGATTACCGTGCATATGCTTAAAGTCAAAACAGCCAGGCAGTGCGATATGCGTGCCGTGGCAAAGTGGAAATTTTTCATAAAGGCTTTAAAGTCCATTGGTCGGATTGATTTTGTTTTTCGACCGAGATGGGATCGTGTGTTTGGTAAAGGGATCGATCCGCCAAAAAAAAGATAAGAAACCGATTTCTTGATATACTTGAACCAAAAGATGGCTGGCTGTCAAGTCATTATACAGGAAGGGGGGATCATCGGGATCAGGGAGCTCCTCCCGGAAGACATCCAGACCGGCTCCCGCTATCGGACCGGCGGCCAGCGCATCTTGCAAAGCCTCATGATCTGCGATGTCGCCCCTTGAAAGGTTTATTAAAAAATACTCCGATGGATATTTTCAAAAAATAGTCGACTTGAAATTTACAAAAAAAATATGATATCTGATATTTTTATGAAAGCGCAGGTCGCGGCAAGTTAACACCAGACCTGAAAATTCGATTTTTATGTGATCACCATCAGATATTTCGGGTTTTCCGATCCCTGTGTTCAGTTATCAGTACTTGGGTAATATCTAGTTTTCTAACAAGAGACAGGCTTTTTGCGGTGCCAAATAAATCGGGTAAAGTTCAAACTCACCTTAATCGAGCTAGGTGACTTTCTCAAGAATGTTTCTCATGCTTGCAAGATAAATGGTGTATACCTTCAGCGCTAAATAAGTTTACGAGGAGCATGGTATCGAAACGCTAGAGGGGATCGCTCGTTTGCCTGCTTAAATTTTACTTCAAGTTGAATGAACGTATACATAAAAACGATTTACTGTTTGCGACTTAATTTCAGGTCGCGTCACAAGTTTTTCTTGCAAAGCTTTTCAATCACGGTTAGAATCAATGTGCAAATGCATTAAATATTATTCAGAGAGCCGTGCAGACACTTTTCGCGTTTTCGTGACCCACCCCTCTTGCATCCCTTTATTTTCGCACGCATTCCGAAATTGTTTCTGCCCCGCCTCAATTGGGAGAATCCGATTATGACAATTAAGATCTATGTGGGAAATCTTTCCTACAGCATGTCCGAGTCAGAGCTCAATGAGCTTTTTGCCAAGTTTGGAGAGGTTGAAAGCGCTAAAATTATTACAGATCGTTATACCGGCCGATCAAGAGGATTTGCATTTGTCGAAATGCCCAACCGGAGTGACGGCGAACAGGCAATCAACGCCTTAAACGGATCGGAAGTCCGGGGCCGAAACATAAAAGTCAGTGAAGCGCGTCCCAAAAGAAATAACCAGGGATACCGCGGCAATCGATCTTTTGGTAACCGCAGAGACGGCTACCGCAGCTGAAACAGCAATACGAAGACCTCAGCACGGACGGTCGGAAATTACCGCCCGCATTTCACAAGGTTTCCAGTGCTCTAACGAATGTACAATTCACAAATTCTGCGGAAGTGATGGCCGTAGATTGCAAACGTTATGGCCAGTGGTAGTAATGTGGGTCGTCGCAGCAGCGTCCAGGAGAGAAGCTTCCAATATTGGAAGCGTTCCTTTCCGAAAACACCCAACCGGATGCTGGAACGGAAGAACGCCAGAAAACGTTGAAAATCAAGCGGGATTTCCGCTCGCGGTGTTTTGTATTCTCGCAAGAAGGTTTTAACGCGCTGATAGTAGTTTTTTGGCGAATAAATGTGGCCCATTATATTTTTGTATCCCTCGTATAATGCTTTAAGTTCCATGCGTGGGATGATATTCGTGGTGCCGTCGGTATCACCCGACATATGGCCGAGTAGTCGCCCTTCTTTTTTCAGGCGTTGGTAGAGCCGGGTGCCGGCAGGTGCCTGGAGCAGACCAACCATCGCAGTTACGATTCCACTTTTTTGAATAAAGTCAATTTGTCGCTGGAAAATTGAGGGCGTGTCGTTATCAAAACCGACAATAAAACCGCCCTGCACCTGCAGTCCGGCCCGCTGGATGAGTTTTACGCTCTCGACCATATCGCGATTTTTGTTCTGCTTTTTGTTGCATTCAGCCAGGCTTCCTTCATCCGGTGTTTCGATGCCTACAAAAACTGCATCAAATCCCGCCTCAACCATCATCTCCATTAACTCCTCGTTATCTGCCAGATTGAGAGAAGCTTCCGTATTGAACGGCACGCCTTTTTTGTCTTTGTGCCAATCTATGAGAGCCGGCAATAGATGTGCTTTAAGATATTTTTTGTTGCCGATGAAGTTATCATCTACGAAAAAGACTTGTGCGCGCCACCCCAAATGATAAAGGTCCTCCAATTCGGCAATAACTTGCGCGGCGGTCTTTATGCGCGGCTTATGACCGAACAGCGCCGTTACATTGCAAAAATCACAGTTAAACGGGCAACCTCGAGAAAACTGAATACTCATAGATGCGTAGCGTCTCAGGTCGATCAATCCCCACGCAGGGGCCGGTGTTTTCTGGATATCAGCAAACTCAGTTGTAGAATAGACCCGTTTGGCGCACCCGCGCTTGAGATCTTTCAGGAAAGGCGGCAGCGTTAGTTCGGCTTCATTCAGCACAAAGTGATCAACCTCAATAAATTGTTCGTGCTCACTTACAAATAGTGGACCGCCGGCAACGACCTTCAGACCTGACTGCTTGCAGCGGGTGATGGTCTGTTGGGCTGATTTTCTTTGCACGGCCATGGCACTGATAAATGCACAATCAGCCCATGCCAGGTCCTTTTCGGTGAGTTTTGTCACATTAACGTCAACCAGACGCTTGGGCCACTCTTTGGGCAGCATGGCTCCAACAGTGATGAGCCCCAGCGGCGGGTAGGCAGCTTTTTTGTGAATGAACTTCAGGGCGTGTTTAAAACTCCAGAATGTATCAGGAAAGGCGGGATATATCAGTAGGATATTCATCTTAAAGGAATTTTGTCTGGAATATGTTTATTATTATAACAAATCCTTATCGTCGAAGACAAGCTCAACAGGTTGGTCCTGCCCAGAACTATATAATTCAATTACAGAATCGGCGATTACATCTACATAAATTTCTATCGGAAACATATTTTGGGTCCTCAATGTTGATATCAACGTCTCTTTGCCCTCAGAAATCGCAGATTCGATAATCCCACTATCATAAGTTTCCTTATAAAGGAAGGAAAAATCATCTTTTTCCAAGTTTTTGTTATCAATGTATTTATAGGTTCTTTCCAGCACCGCAAACTCTTTTATGGATAGCTGATTGGTCTCAGTATTGCGTGTAATTAAATATTTTTGTTTCATAGATTGATCCTTCGTAACAAATTAAAAAAGGCAGAGCAATGGTAGACCCTGCCTTAGTCATTATTCGGGTGAAACAAATGAAGGCAGCCTATTCGAGTCGCTTGACGCCGACCGCCTGAATTCCTTTGGGGGTCTCTTTTAATTCAAAAGTAACCCGATCGAGCTTCTGAAGTTGAAAAAAGCCGTGGTCCTCAATACCGGTTTTGTGGACGAACACATCTCCGTGGTTATCTGTTTCAATAAATCCATAACCCTTTTTATCGCTGTACCATTTAATGCGACCTTCGACCATTGATAAACCTCCTACTTTCATGATTGCATGCGTCCATTCTATCAGGTGATCGTCTTGGAAGAAGGTATAAATCAGAATCCCAATGATGAGCGAGGTTTCAGTTTAGACCTCATTCCAAAAATTAAACCCCTAAAGTGTACCAATTATCGAAGTTTGATCGAAATTGGCTAGAGGCTAGAATGGGGCAAAAAGAATACAATTAACTTAATAGGATATTTTCTTGAAAGTGTCAATGGAAACCTTTCATCAGTTAAATCAGCAGCGCGTCAGTGCTTGAAGCGTTGCACTTGCAAGTAGCTCCTGGTTTGTATGGCAGGAAAAAATACCCCGAGCCCTGATGCATTTACAAATAAATGATCGGCTCCAGACCTTTGCGCCTGCGAATGGCCTCCAAAAGTCCCACCGTTCCCGTCATCATATTGTCCCCCAGAGGAGCTCCGAAAACGATCGGTAATTGAGAGTTCGCTACCATTTTGCGCTTGGGTCCGGTTGCAATGATGACTTCAACTGCTTTAAAACCGTATGCTTTGCGGGTGTAGGCACCATGGCCACCTTCTCTCAGGATCCGGTCATGTTTCAATCTGCCTTCGGTCAGATCCTGTAAAAGCGCCTCCAACCGATCAAGGGTGATATCGACTGTGTGGTATTCAAAGAATCCGGCAATTTTGTTGCTTTCCATTGCGGCACCCACCGTGTGGGAAGTTGCCACATCCAGCAGCAGTGTCTTTTCCTTTTGCCGCGCGAAAACATCCATCGTGGCACCGAGGATTGCTGCCATGCCACTGTCCATGACATAAATTTCATCGGCAGCCAATGCCGCCGCACTTTTGGCGATAGCCGTTAGACGGTTCATGGTGGCTGGAACTTCATCACCTTTGTATAAAAGTGCGTCAGGAAAGGGTTTTTGGTTTAAGATCGCCGTGAACAAATTATGACGATAATCCAGGTGGGATACGCCGGCAGGCGGCACGCCGTGATCCTGGGCACAAATTCCCACCGCATCAAACGAAAAAGGCACACCGAAGCCTTTAACGATCCGCTCCAGACGACCCTCATCCAAGTCGGAAATTTTCAGATGGCTGTATTTTTTGTTTTGCTTTAATTCTTCGGCCTGTTGATCAGCCACAATTCTAATGCCCCAGCTGCGAACCAGTGCCAAGTCGTGATGAAGCGTGGCAGCAGCCGATGCGGACATTACAACTGTTTTCTCCCGAGACCGCTCTCTGAGCACACTGGTGATGGGCCCGCCGCCCATTTCATGGCCGGTAATCAGAAGATTCCCCGGCAATCTTGCTGCGGCTTCAGCCAGTTGGCGCACGGGCGATTGAACCACCGCTTTGAAATGCAGCTCCGCTTGAGTATCATAATACAGCACATCCATAGTTCCCGCACCGATATCCACCATCAGAAAACGACTCATGATGTAATTCTCCGTTTGATTATTGAACACTATTTGGTTTCATGCGTTTTGAATCTATTTATAGATTTCTTGCCATACAAAGCGGGTACGCGTCAATTAACATCTCATGTTTCCCACGCGATGGGTTGGATTTTAGACCGCAGAGCGGGCAAACAGGCAAACGTTGGTTGTCAATACATGCGATGCTTATCGCGTGAGAAGCACCCAACATTAAAGTTAAAAAACAACCATCCGGTTTGTATGGCAAGAAACAAATAGTATTATTTGACATAAACTATTACATATGAAATATGGTTTTGTCTTAATTTTTTTTAAAGTTTCAAAAATGCAGGAGACCGTGAGTTAAAATGTTTGGGAAATACAAACGGCTGTGGGGAAAGCCTCAGCTGAAAAATAGCTACGATGCCGTGATCATTGGCGGTGGTCTGCACGGATTGGCCACCGCATACTTTTTGGCCCGCAGTCATGGCCTGACGAATATCGCTGTGATTGAGAAGCGCTATATAGGCTTTGGTGGAGCCGGTCGAAACACAGCCATTGTTCGCGCCAACCAACGAACCCAGGAAAATCTGCCTCTTTACAAGGAGGCGCTTGGTTTATGGCCCATTCTGACCAAAGAGCTGGACTTTAATCTGATGTTCAACAACTGCGGAAACCTGAATTTAGCCCACAGTGAGGCAGCCTTAAAGGCCATGCGCCTGCACGTGGCCTCGGCCCAATTCCTCGGGGTTGACAGCCGCCTGGTCGATCCCAAAGAATGCAAAGAGCTCGTCCCGGTGCTGGATATTTCCCAGCGCCCCAGGTATCCGATCTACGGCGGCATGTATCATCCGCCCGGCGGAACTGTTCGCCATGATGCGGTGGTGTGGGGCTTGGCAAAAGGTTGCGCCAAATTTGGCATGCACATTCATCAAAATACCGAAGTCACCGGTATCGGCGTTGAAAATGGCAAGATTGTTTGGGTGGACACGAGCGAGGGGAAAATATTAACTCCCTGCTTGCTCAATAGCGCCGGCGGATATTCCGCTGATATTTCGTACCACCTGCTGGGTGTCCGGCTGCCAATCAGCGTGCTGACCATCCAGGCCATGGTGACCGAACCGCTCAAACCGTTATTGCATCATGTGATCTCTTCCGGTGGCTATCACGTTTATGCCAATCAGACTCTCAAGGGCGAAATTGCAACCGGGTCCCACATGGACCCTTGGCCCAATTACACAACCCAAACGACTGCTTGTTATATCAAACATCAGGCCGAAGCACTCACTGAGCTGATGCCGTGTTTAAAAGCATTAAAATTCATGCGTTCCTGGGCCGGCCTTGCCGACCTGACCCCGGACATGGCACCGATAATCGATGGAAATGACCCGATTGAAGGCTATTACATCAATTGCGGGTGGGGCTATTTTGGATTCAAATCATCGGCGGTCACCGGCAAGTACGTTGCTCGGTTCATGGCCACCGGTGAATGTCCCGATATTCTGAAGCCCTTTTCGCTTCGTCGTTATAAAGAACACAGGTTGATGGGTGAAACTGCAGCAACCGTAAACTACAGCCCGAACAATTAAATCTGATTTCATGCCGTCGTATAATGTTTGGATGCCGGGTTGTGTCGATATGTAGGTGTGAGGGCGCACATTAAACTGGTTAAGCCGGTTAACCCGTTTAGCCAGTTTGCCGGTTAAGTCGTGATTGGTGATTTCTCTTATTAACTGGCTAACAGGCAAACGGGCAAAACCGACATTAATTAATATGAGGGGTCGGGGTATTTTTTTCACGACAAGATGATCGCCCCGGTGCTTCTAAGGGGCAGAGGGCTATT
>CP070652.1:2819235-2826707 GCA_020354645.1 Deltaproteobacteria bacterium | reverse complement strand
CGGGCCTTTTCCCGCAGTGGAAGCGATGTTGATGATGCGTCCCTTCTTGGCTTGCTGTATCATGGGCAGAAAGGCTTTTGTGCAGAGATAGGCCCCAAAAAGGTTGACCCGGATTACCTCCAACCAGGTTTCATCCTCATATTCCAGAAATTTTGATCGCTTGGAAATGCCCGCATTGTTGACCAAAATATCGACCCGACCGAACATTTCCCGAACCTTTTCTGCCAAACGCTGAACATCTCGGGGTGATGAGACATCACAAGGGACTACCAAGGCCTTTCTTCCTTTATTGCCTGCTTCTTGGGCCGCCTCCTTGAGCTGCCGCTCTGTGCGAGCCACCAGAACCAAATCAGATCCTTCTTCAGCAAAGGCCATCGCGATACTGCGGCCGATTCCCCGTCCAGCCCCCGTTATAACTGAAATTTTGTTTTTTAGCTTCATTCCTTCTCCTCCGGAATTTTTTCATAGCGGGTGTCTATAAACGCAACAGTTAGTCATATAAACCACAAAAGTTGGGATTCAAAATCCTTTAGCGAGTCGATTTTGACTCCCGCTGAAAGCGGGATCAAAAGAGATAAAGCGTTTTTGAATCCCAGGATGCAAATATTCTTGAGAAAATCCAAAGAATAATCACTATTTAAAGTAGCAGAGTTTGTCAATAAAACCTCTTGCATATTTAGATGTATTATATGAAAAGTGTAAGAGAGCGAGACGCCATCCCTAAAATTCGTCTTGACATTATGGCCGGGCCACCCATAAATTGATTTTTGAGCGCATTACCATCAACCCGAGAGCTTTTGCGATTTAAGAAATAGTTTCGGAATAATCGCGCTTTGTTGTTCCCGCCGTACCAATCATTTAGCATCTCAAAAATAGGAAGAACCTTTGACTCAAACTGAATAAGCGAGGTTTCCTATGAACTTAGCTCAATATCTAGAAGATTCGGCACGTAACCACCCCAACCAGATAGCCGTTCGGTACCAAGGACAACCGGTAACCTTTCAAGACTTGGACAGGACCTGTAATCGACTGGCAAACGGTCTCACGGGCTTGGGGCTTTCTCCGGGGGATCGCTGCGTTGTTATGCTGCCCAACACGTTGGAGTCTATAACCGTTTACTATGCCCTGGCCAAGATGGGAGCCGTTATTATATCCGTTAATTTTCTCTATCGCAGGCATGAGTTAGAACACATCATCAAGGATTCGAATCCAAAGATGTTCATCGGATCGGAACCCTATTTGGGGGAGATTTCCAAGGTTTTTAAAAAGCAAACAGAACCTACCATACGACTGGCGTTAGGTGTCTCTGAGGAAAAGGACTTCAGACGCTTGGAAAATGCTTACTCTGACAAGATTGAATATTCCACCTACCCGGCCGATGATGACGATACGTTAAACATCCTGTACACCTCCGGCACCACCGGGGCGCCCAAAGGCGTAATGCTATCCCATAGGAACCTGGCTCGGACCGCAAAAATTCTTGCTGAAATGCGTGGTAAGATGACCCCGGAAACGGTGGTGATCGGTGTTCTCCCCATTTACCACGTATATGGCATAACCAGTGTAATGAATGTCTCCATGTATCTGGGACTGACCATAGAGCTATTCTCTCAGTTTGATCCCGAAAAAGTGATCGAGGTGGTCCAAAAAGAAGAGCAGACCATTATTTTTGCCGTTCCCACCATGTACAGTCGCTTAATCCAAATTGCATCGCAAAAGCCTCCGAAACGCTCTTCCCTGAAGTTTTGTGTATCCGGCGGGGCCTCCCTGCCGGTGGAGTTTTTACATCGGTTTGAAACCCTGTTTAAATCCAAGATTTATGAGGGTTACGGGCTTACCGAGGCTCCCGTGTGCGTGGAGAATCCCTATGGCAAGTTGACCAAACCAGGCTCCATTGGCCTGCCGATACCTGAGTTCAATGCCCGAATTGTTGATGAAAACGGCGCAGGAGTAAGCCCGGGTGAGGTCGGCGAATTGACCATCAAAGGTCCGGGTGTTATGAAAGGGTATTTGAACCTCCCGCGAGAAACCAGCGAGGCAATCAAAGACGGTTGGCTGTATACCGGAGATATTGCCCGGATGGATGCGGATGGCTACTTATATATTGTTGATCGCAAAAGAGATCTTGTCATCCGCGGCGGATACAACGTCTATCCTCGAGAAATTGAAGAGGTTCTCTACCAAATCCCGGACATCATGGAAGCCGCTGTCTTTGGGGTACCCCACAGTGATCTTGGAGAAGAGGTGGCCGCGGTTGTTGTTTTAAAAGAAGGGGCCCGCATTGATACAAAGGAGATTCAGGAATACGTGAAGGAGAGAGTGGCACCTTACAAGTACCCCCGAATTATCAGAACAGCCGAAGCGCCGCTTCCCAAAAGCGGATCCGGAAAAATCTTAAAACGAGAGATTAGAAGGCAATGGCGATCAAAATAATATTTTTCGCAGGTGCTGGAAGGATCGGCACAGGAATTGCGCGGGTCTTTAGCCAGGTTGGATAAGATATGGTTAAGAGAGATCTTAAACGCTTTCATTTTTCAAGCATTGAAAGGAGGGCAATTATGATGAAAAAAAAGAATACATTTATTCGTTTTGCCTGCGTGATAGGATTCGTCGTCTTACTGGTGGCCGCAGGAGGTATGGCCTTTGCCGGTGAAAAGGATGTACCTATTCCCAAAATGATGACCTGGACATCATACGATGTCGGTTCAAGCGGTTATATGATGGTTGGTCATGTGACGACAACTCTATTTGAGAAATACGGCATCAAGATAAGGGTCATACCGGCCGGCACTGACATCCCGCGGGTTTTTCCAATTCGCCTCAAGGATGCGGAAGTGGCCTTTCATGGTTTGGGTTCGTACTTCATGCAGGAAGGCCTGGAAGATTACCGCTCAATGGAATGGGGTCCCCAACCCGTGCGAGCGCTCTATTTTGCCCAACATCCCGGACTTGCGTTGGGCATCAGAGGAGATTCTAAGATCAAAACTTTTCGCGATCTGAAAGGCAAGCGAATTGCATCCTTTCCTTCAGGGGCGCTGACCCTGATAAGTGCCCAACATCTTGCCTTTGCAGGTCTGACCTGGGATGACGTGGTAAGAGTAGAGTGTCCCGGTTATTCTGCCGCGATCCGTATGGTCATGGAGGGCAAGATCGACGCCACCCATATTAATCCCACCGCCTCCCTGGCATACGAAATGGAAGCCATGCCTTACGGGATTCGTTACATTGAATTGCCCCGTGATTATAAGGAGGGCTGGCAAAGGGTAAAAAAATTAAATCCTGCTTACGGGTATTTCAAAGCCAATATCGGTGCCGGACTGTCGGCGGAAAAAACGATCGACACAGTTTCCTATCCATACCCCATTGCGCTGACTTACGACTTTCTCCCTGAAGACAGGGCTTATATTATCACCAAGCTCCTGTATGAAGCTTATCCGGACTATGCCGCAAAGCACAAATCGCTCAAAGCCTATTGGGATCCGGAATTAAATCTGAGACTTTTAGATGACTACCCCCTGCCGCTGCACAAAGGGGCAGTCCGCTATTTGAAGGAGATTGGCGAGTGGACACCCGAACGTGAGGCCAAAAACAAAAAGAGCCTCCAGCATCAAGCAGCGCTGAAAAAGTTATGGGATGCCACCATGGAAGAGGCCCTGGCACTGGCAGCGCAAAAGAAAATGAAAATGAGGAATTTTTCGGAATTCTGGCTGAAAAAAAGAGCTGAAGCCGGGTTCTGATTGCAGTGAAGCTCCCCGCCCTAAAGGGCGGGGCTTTCCGGAAAAGAAATATCTATTTTAAATCGGGGATCGGGGTATTTTTTCACGGCAAGATGCCGGGTTGTTTCCTGCCAAGCCTGACAGCGGCAACTGCCTTGCATTTTACTGCCGGCTATTTAAAACTTTCACGCCAACAAGAACCGACGCCGTGTTTTGCCTTTCTCAGCGGCAATAGCCCTCTTCCCCTTAGAAGCACCGGAGCGATGATCTTGCCGTGCCGTCAACGACCATCCCGTGGCCAAAACGGGATGGCTTGCCTTTTCAGCTACCGGCTGAAAAGACATAAGCACGCAAGTGATTAAAACGGTGCACTTGCAGCCGGGTGCGAAGCATCCGGTTTGTATGGCAAGAATAAAACACCCCGACCCCTTATTTTAGATAGCTTCCCTTTGAACAGGGAAGCAAACCGGTCAACGCCTACCCCGTGCTCGGCACGGGGTGGGTTGATTTTCTCAATTATTAAAAACAAGGCATATATTATATGCAGCCAAAGGGCCAAATAGAAGCGCGCTACAGAACCTTGTCGGATTTTTGGAGATGGACCACGGTTGTACTTTCCTTTGCGGGACTGTTTCTGGCTATTTTTCAGGTATTCCATTTTCAGTTTTTTGGTAAGATGTTGATGGAAAATTCTTACCTCTATCTGTTGCTGTCATTCTATGTCTCGATGGTATTTTTATTCTTTCCGCTCACGAAACAGGGCCCCCCTAAAATCATCTTTTATGTTGATGTCTTCTTGGGCCTGCTCACCTTTGCGATCCCGCTATATTTTGCGTGGCTGGGATATGACATTATCGAGGCAGGCTGGTCCTATCGGGCACCGCCGCGCATGTTTATCATGGCAGTGATTCTCTGGGGTTTGGTTCTGGAGGCAGTCAGACGGACATCCGGCATGTCCCTGGCGGTCATCATCCTTATCTTTTCACTTTATCCACTTTATGCCCCCTATATGCCTGGATTCATGGAAGGATATGGGCGCTCCTTCAGCACCACCGCCGCATTCCATGCTTTCAGCATTCAGAGTCTTTTAGGGATTCCGATGCGGGTCGCCGGCATGATTTTAATCGGCTTTATCATCTTTGGTGTGGCGCTCCAAGCCTCGGGAGGCGGAGATTTTTTCCTCAAACTATCATATTGCATACTTGGGGCCACCCGGGGGGGGACGGCCAAGGTGGCGGTGTTATCCAGCGCCCTATTTGGTTCCTTGAGTGGAAGTGTTATCTCCAACGTAGTCACCACAGGCTCCATCACCATCCCCGCCATAAAAAAGAGCGGCTACTCAGCTCATAACGCCGGTGGGATTGAATGCGCCGCTTCCACAGGGGGGGTCTTGATGCCCCCTGTTATGGGGGCCACGGCATTTATCATGGCTGCTTTTTTATCAATATCATATAGTAAAATAGCTCTGGCGGCAGCCATCCCGTCCGTTTTGGCTTATATCGGACTGTTGATTCAAGTTGATGGTTACGCCGCTCGACACGGACTTAAAGGTCTTTCCAAGGGTGAGATACCGTCGTTAAAAAAGACCCTAATACAGGGCTGGTTCTATCTGGGTGCGGTGGCGGTATTATTGTATTTTCTATTTATATTACGATTGGAAAGCCAGGCCCCATTTATTTCCATTTTGTTTCTGCTGGCCTTTGCCATGATCCGAAAAGAGACCAGATTCACGGTTCACAGCTTTTTACAATTCATTCAAAACACCGGAAAACTCCTGGCCGAGTTGGTTGCTATCCTTGCCGGGGCGGGGATGATTCTGGGATCACTTGCGCTTACCGGTGTCGCCGCTGCCTTTGCCCGGGAGATTGTTGCCCTGGCCGGTGGAAACGTGTTTTTTATGCTTATTTTGGGTGCGCTGGCAAGTTTTATCCTGGGAATGGGGATGACGATTACGGCCTGTTATGTCTTCCTGGCATTGGTCTTGGCCCCGGCTTTAGAAATAATAGGATTAAACCAAATAGCCGTTCACCTATACTTAATGTATTGGGGGATGTTGTCATATATCACGCCCCCGGTTGCGTTGGCTTCGTTCCCCGCGGCCGTCATTGCCCAGAGTAATCCCATCAAGGTAGGGCTGGTCGCCATGAAACTGGGTGCCGTCAAATACCTTGTGCCGCTGTTTTTCGTACTTGACGCGGCATTGGTCATGCAGGCTGAAATTGGTGCCATTTTGCAGGCGTTTGTCTCAGCCACCTTGGGTGTCTTACTGATAGGGTCCGTTTTGGAGGGTTATTTAATCGGGATAGGAAAACTCGAGTTCAATACCATAACCGGCATCATTTCAGGAGCGGCCCTATTTATTGCGGGCTTTATACTGGGGCTGCCCGGCTTAAAAACGGATTTTTTAGGATTGGCAATAACCGGTGCCGCCCTGCTTTTCATTTTTATCATGCGGTCGGTTAAAAAGAGAATCGGAGATCTTTCCGAACAATCTCAAAAATGAGAGAGGTCCATGGATAATATAGCCATTATCGGCGCGGGGACCATGGGTCACGCCCTGGCCCAGGTGTTCGCCCAAGGAGGATACCAGGTGTCCTTGCATGATCTGTCTGAAGAGATCTTACAGCAGGCCCGCAGACTCATCGATGCCAATCTGGACACCCTTTGTGGCGCCGGACTTTTCGATCCGGCGGAAAAAACCGCGGTTCTGGATGAACGCATTACCTATACCACGGATCTTACGACTGCCGTGGCCAGGTCAGAGCTGGTTGTGGAAGCCATCGTCGAGGACCGGGAGGCCAAGAAGAAACTTTTTGCCGACCTGGATCGTCTTTCTCCGCCAGGGGCGATATTGGCCAGCAACACTTCCTATTTGGATATCTATCAATTTGTGGAAACCAAACGACCGGGAAAGGTCATCATCACCCACTGGTTTGCGCCGCCCCATATTGTACCTCTGGTGGAGATTGTGCCTGGGCCGCAAACCACTCCGGAGACGGTGGCCACCGCCAAAAGAATCATTGACGGCCTGGGGAAGCAGACCATTGTGCTCAAGAAATTTCTGCCCGGGTTTATCGCCAATCGGCTCCAGGCGGCTCTCAGCCGGGAGGTCTACCATCTGCTGGACAATGGCTACGCAACCCCGGAAGATATCGACAAGGCCACCAAGGCAAGTTTTGGTCTGCGCATACCTATTCTGGGGCTGGTCAAGCGGCTTGATTTCACAGGGCTGGACCTGGTACAGAAGGTCCTGCGCAACAAATCCTACCAGCCGCCGCCAGTCATCGAAAGATCCGAGAGTGTGGATGCGATGGTGTTCCAGGGGAGGTTGGGGGTCAAGGCCGGCAGGGGCTTTTATGATTATGGCGAAGCAACAACCGGCGAAATCTTGAGGGAACGAGATGTGAAACTGTTGAAACTGAGAGAATTTTTGATCGAACTGGGGGAGCTCGATTGATGAAACGGATTTCAATGGGTGTGCGCTGACCGGTTTGCTTCCCTGTTCAAAGAGAGGCTATCTAAAATGAGGGGTCGGGGTATTTTATTCTTGCCATACAAACCGGATGCTTCGCACCCGGCTGCAAGTGCACCGTTTTAATCACTTGCGTGCTTATGCCTTTTCAGCCGGTAGCTGAAAAGGCAAGCCATCCCGTTTTGGCCACGGGATGGTCGTTGACGGCACGGCAAGATCATCGCTCCGGTGCTTCTAAGGGGAAGAGGGCTATTGCCGCTGAGAAAGGCAAAACACGGCGTCGG
>CP070652.1:2804230-2819135 GCA_020354645.1 Deltaproteobacteria bacterium | reverse complement strand
TTATTGGCTAGTGCGATATTTCTGCCGGCATCTATCGCTGCGATTGTCGGCAAAAATCCTGCCGCCCCCACCACGTCAGTCAAAACCATATCGACCGAATCCAGTGTTGCTGCAGTCTTGTATCCATCATCGCCATACAATATTTCTACCCCCAGGCCGGCCGGCAAGGTGGCCCTCAGCTCAAGAGCTCGTTTGTCATCAAAAACCACCGCGATTTCAGGACCAAAGCGCCTTATCTGATCGGCCAGCAACGAGACATTGTCTTTCGCGGCCAGGGCTTGAATTTTAAACCGGTCCGGAAACTTTTCCACAACCTCCAGCGCATTGCGTCCGATGGACCCGGTTGAGCCCAGTATGGATAGGTGCTTCATATTATTCTGTAAGATCCAATATCTACAAAACAGTGCTTAAATGTAAGCCATTTTTTCGGTTAAAAATTCGAATGTTCAAATTCTTAAAATTACTTAATACCGGGCACTTTTGTTTTGAACATTGGAGAATTTGATACTCGGATTTGTTTCGAGTTTCGAATTTCGATATTCGGATTTTGCCTGAATGGAACTTTTTATTCAAGCACTACTTATTTATTCATCAAAGGTGATGCTTTTAAAAAAGTTCCGGATTTATCAATTCCCTCTCTTCTCCGTTCAGGCTTGGAACACGTATCCCTTGAATAAATAGACGACCGGAGCGGCAAAGAGTAATGCATCAATACGGTCCAGGAAGCCGCCGTGTCCCGGAAGCAGTCCACCGGAGTCTTTGATGTTTGAGGCCCTTTTCAGTGCCGATTCAAACAAGTCACCTGCCTGACCCATGATACCAACAATCAAGAAAAAAATGATGCCGGCAACCCATGGCATGCCGGGTAAAAAAAGCGCCTTAAACAGCGAACCGACAGCCAGATTTGCAGCAAGCCCTCCGATCGCTCCTTCGATAGTCTTTCCGGGACTGACTGCCGGCGCAAGTTTGCGACGCCCCAGGTAGGAACCGAAATAATACGCACTGATATCACCGGCAAAAATAAGGCATAACAGCAGGGCTATCCATAGCATGCCCTCAGTCCCATTGCGGATTAGGACCAGGAATGAAAGAAAAAGCGGAACATAGACAATACCCTGAACCTGACTCTTAATCGTCTCGATCACCCGTGGGCTGCTCTTGAACTGCGTGACGGAAACCAGGCCGGAAACAATCAAGTTCATAGCCAGAAGTCCCAATGTCAGATCAAAGGCTTTAACATAAACGGTCCAAATGATCAAAGGTCCGGTAATGAATGCCAGGAGCGGAATCCCGATCAGCATTTTTTCTTCGGTGCCCAGCACGATACGAAAATATTCCCATAGGGAGAGAAGGCTCACAATGCTGACAACAGTCGCAAAGATAACGCCACCTTTGTAAATTATAAAAACAAGAAAGGGCAGCGCCACAAGACCTGTAATCCAACGCTTGAGATGCATCGCTTCCGGGCTCCGAATGTCTGGATACTATGCTTGTATCGAGTGAAGTCCCCCGCCCTTTTAAGGATGGGGCCTCCCGGTAGGAAAGCAAATCGGTCTAAAAGTGATGTCGCTTAGTTCCGGGCTTCTTTAACGATCGTTAAAACGGTTTTGTCAATAAATCGGATATTTATTCACCCTCTGCCACTTTACCGTACCTTCGTTCGCGTTGCTGATAAACACTCAAAATATGCAACAACTCATCCCTGCCAAAATCAGGCCAGAGCGTATCGGTGATATAAATTTCGGTATAAGCAATCTGCCAAAGCAAAAAATTACTAATGCGCAGTTCTCCACTGGTTCTGATCAATAGATCCGGATCGGGTATTTCGCGGGTATCAAGATACTGCGATACTATTTCGCTTGTTATTGCCTCCGGTTCGATTTCACCCTTGCTGGCCTTGAGGGCGAGTTTTTGGACCATCTGGACAATTTCAGATCGACTGCCGTAACTCAATGCCAGAATAAGGCGCATACCGTCATTTTTGCGGGTCACATCCATGTTTCTGCGCAAGGCTTGCTGAACCTTTTCCGGTAAACGCTCGATCTGTCCGATAGCATCCAGGCGGATATTATTGTCCATCATTTCTTTTAGCTCTGAATCCAGAAATTGAATAAGCAGGTTCATAAGGGCCTGGATTTCAGTTCTGGGCCGCTGCCAGTTTTCAGTGGAAAAAGCATATAACGTCAGGTTGGGAATACCAATTTCGCGGCAGGTCCGTACAACGGTTCGAACGGTATCAGCACCCTTCTCGTGTCCTTTAATGCGATTAAGCAGACGCTTTTTGGCCCAGCGACCGTTACCATCCATTATGATGGCAACATGAGAAGGGAGCTTGGTGCGATCAATATCAGGGAAATCAAAGGAGGGGGACTTAGAATTCAAGGATCTCTTTCTCTTTGTTTTTGTTGATTTCTTCGATACCCTTAATGTGCTCATCAGTTATTTTCTGGATTTGTTCTTGGGCCTTAAAGGCCTCATCTTCTGAAACCTCACCCTCCTTTCTCAAGTCCTTTATCATGTCATTGGCATCACGGCGTATATTCCGTACTGCAACCTTGTGGTCTTCGCTCATTTTGTTTATTACTTTTACAAGCTCTTTTCTCCGTTCTTCTGTGAGGGCGGGGATGGCGATCCGAATAATCTTGCCGTCGCTGGAAGGGGTCAGTCCTAAATCCGATTTCAAAATCGCCTTTTCAATCTCCTTGATCTGGGAAACATCCCATGGTTGTATGGTGATAAGACGGCTTTCAGGGACAGCCAGAGAGGCCATTTGATTCAGTGGCGTTTGCGTTCCATAATAGTCCACCCGAATTCCATCAAGAATTGCAAGCGAAGCACGCCCGGTCCGGATTCTTTTAAATTCGTTTTCCAGCGAGGTAATTGTTTTTACCATGTTCTCGCTGGTTTCCTGGTAAATTTCGTCTAGCATAAAACCTCACCTCTTTCGATGGTAAGATAGAAGTTGGTTAAGAGTGATTGTTACGGCAACATTTTTGAAGCTGCTCGCCCTTAGGGGTGGGGCTTGCAGGGAAGCCAACCGGTCAATCATCAGTGTAATTTTATTGATAACCGCCTTAAAAGTCAAACAACTAGCGCTTTATTTAGTGTCGTTCTCAAAATCACGTTCCGATTGGACGCTGGTATAATACTGGGGTGCTATGGAAGTATGCTAAGGTTTTTGGCTTACAGCCGTCAATTGGTTATCAGCGTGCCAATATCTTCGCCGCAGACAACCTTTCTAATGTTTCCCTTTCTTTTCAAATTAAATACGGCCAGCGGAAGGTTATTATCCATGGCTAAGGAGATTGCTGTCATGTCCATGACCTTGAGTTGCTTTTCCAGGACTTCCATGTAGCTGATATTTTTCAACAACTGAGCATTTTTGTTTTTAACGGGATCCGAATCATAAAGTCCATCAACTTTGGTGGCCTTCAGCAGAATTTCGGCATGGATCTCTTGCGCCCTTAAAACAGCTGCTGTGTCGGTGGTAAAATAGGGATTCCCGGTACCGGCACCAAAAAGCACCACGCGTTTTTTTTCAAGGTGGCGGATTGCTCTGCGCAGAATATATGGTTCTGCCACTTCAGGCATGGTTATCGCCGTCTGGGTCCGGGTCTGAATTCCCTTATTTTCCAAAGCATCCTGCAAAGCCAGGCTGTTTATAATCGTTGCCAGCATTCCCATGTGGTCGGCGGAACTTCGATCCATTCCATACGAACTGGCAGCGACACCTCTGAAAATGTTTCCGCCGCCAACAACCAGGGCGATCTGAACGCCGAGATCAAAAACCGACCGGATCTCTTTGGACACGTATTTAAGCATCTCAGGGCTAATGCCGAAGCTCTGATCACCCATCAAAGCCTCACCGCTCAATTTTATTAAAATTCTCTTATATTGAGGTCGCGGCAAAGATTGTCACTCCCCTAACTGGAAACGTACAAAGCGCTTGATGTTAATATTCTCGCCGATCTTGGAAATTAAATCATTTAAAAGCTCGCCGATCGTGATATCGGGATCACGCACATAGTCCTGGTTTAATAAGCAGCTATCTTTGACGAATTTGTTGAGTTTTCCTTCCGCGATTTTATCTACGATATTGTCTGGCTTTCCCATCTCCAGGGCCTGAGCCCGGTATATTTCTCTTTCCTTTGTAATGATCTCTTCAGGTATGTCTTCCGGCTTGATTCCCAGAGGATTGGTGGCCGCAATATGCATGGCGATATTTTTTGCAAAATCCAGGAAATCATCATTTTTTGCCACAAAATCGGTTTCACAGTTGACTTCAACCAGCACACCGAGTTTGCCCCCCATATGAATATAGGATTGAATTGTTCCTTCCGTCATAGCCCGTCTGGCCCGTTTGGCTGCGGTCGCCAACCCTTTTTTTCTTAAAAAATCAACGGCCTTATCTAAATCACCCTTGCATTCGGAAAGGGCTTGCTTACAGTCCATGATTCCGGATCCGGTTTTTTCCCGGAGCTGTTTTACCAAATCTGCACTAATCTTCGCCATATCTATTCTCCCGCTTCTTCTGCTTCAATCGTTTCCTCGGCAGTCTCGGCCTCCGTATCGCTGACAACGCCGGCTGACCCTCGTTTGATGATTTCAACAACCGGTCCTTCAGTGCCATCTGAAATAACTTTCCGCTCCCCCGGTTTCAATTCGGCGCTGGCGGCCACAACTTCAGATTCTACTTCCACTTCCTTGTCGACCTCAGCCCGTTGTTTCTCTTCAAACTGTTCTTTGCCTTCTATACAGGCATCCGCGATTCTGGCGGTAATCAGTCTGATGGCACGGATGGCGTCGTCATTGCCTGGGATAATATAATCAATTTCGTCCGGATCACAATTGGTATCCACAATCGCAATAATAGGAATGTTAAGCCTTCTGCCTTCACGAACGGCGATGGCCTCGTTCTTTGGATCGACAACAAAAATAGCACCGGGAAGATGCGTCATCAGGCGAATTCCACCGAGATTGTTGTCGAGTTTGGTACGTTCCTTTTCCAGTTTCAGTCTTTCCTTTTTGGGGAAAAGGTTAATCGATCCGTCATTTATGATTTCATTGAGGTAGTTGAGACGATCAATACTCTTTTTTATGGTTTGAAAGTTCGTCAGCATGCCGCCCAGCCACCGGTTGTGGACATAAAACATCTCACTTCGGTTGGCTTCTTCATAAACGGAATCCCGGGCTTGTTTTTTGGTACCAACAAAAAGCACGGAATTGCCGTTGGATACGGTATCCACCACGAAGTCATAAACGGTTCTGAACATACGCACCGTTTTCTGAAGATCAATAATGTAAATGCCGTTTCTGGCCCCAAAGATATAAGGCTTCATCTTGGGATTCCAGCGTTTGGTCTGATGTCCGAAATGAACCCCGGCTTCGAGGAGTTCCTTCATTGTAACATAAGCCATAGGTTTCTCCTTTTCTAATTGGTTTTCCCGCCGCCCTCTTCCTCCCTTCTTCCTACTTTAAAAAAAGCACCGGGAAAAAGGTCCAAAGGCGTGTGATATGAAAAAATCCACCTTTTTTAACAAACTGCAACTTAATTCGCAAGCTTTTTTTGGATCATCGCATAATCGTATGCGCCGGGCATCCAAAATTACGAGACATCTTTTTTGCGCATCTCGACAACACGATCCATGCCGCTGTAATCTTTAGAAAAAATCACTTGATCATACAGTCCGCAGCGATTGATGACTTTTTGAACCGCGTCTTTCTGATCGTAACCGATTTCCAAAAGCAAGTACCCGCTTCGCTTCAAGAAAGGCTGTGCAGCGCCAATAATCTTTCTCAGGCTGCCAAGCCCATCACTATCCCCATCCAAGGCGCTCAGCGGTTCATAATTGTAAATTTCAGGCTGCAAATCGGGAAGTATTCCGCTCCGAATATACGGTGGATTTGAAATGATCACATCAAATAACTGTTTTCCGCCTTTTAAAGGCTCCAGCCAGTCCCCCACAAAAAAATGAATACGATCACCAAGGCCGTGGCGCTTTGCATTATGCCTTGCCACTTTAACAGCTTCTTCGTAAAGGTCAGAAGCAAAGAAAAAATGTTTGGGTTGCTGAGAAGCAAGTGCCAGCACAATTGCACCGGATCCTGTCCCAAGATCCAAGATGTGTTTGGGGGCGGCGTTCAAACCGCGGGCAAGCACGGCTATGGCTGCCTCAACCAGTGATTCGGTTTCCGGTCGCGGAATTAAAACGTCCCTGTTGATTGCGAGATCCAGCGACCAAAACTCTTTAAACCCCAGAATATAGGCTACAGGCTCTCTTCGGGCTCTCCGTTTGATCAACGCTTTATACATCTGCAGCTCTTCGCTGCAGAGCGGTTGATCATAACGCAAATACAGATCAATTCGCTTTAAATCCAAAGCATGGGCAAGCAGTATTTCGGCAGAAGCCCTTGGGCTTTCTACCCCCTTGGATTTAAAATAGTTTGTGGTCCATTCCAGAAGCTTCAATATGGTCCAGTTACTGTTGGGAGCGATTAGTTGATTCTGCATACTGTAACGATTGAGCCTGATCGTGTGTTGTGAGTTCCCGGATGATTTCGTCGAGATCACCCTGTAAAATACTTTCCAGCTTATAGAGCGAAAGTCCGATGCGGTGATCGGTTACTCTGCCCTGGGGAAAATTATATGTTCGGATCCTTTGGCTTCGGTCTCCGGTGCCCACCTGATTTTTTCGCTCCTGAGATCTTTGCTCGGTTTGTTCCCTGGTGATTTGATCCAAAAGGCGGGCCCGCAGGACTTTCATGGCCTTGTTTTTGTTTTTCAATTGCGACTTTTCATCTTGACACGTAACGACAAGTCCGGTGGGTAGATGGGTTATGCGTACTGCCGAGTCGGTTGTATTTACGCTCTGTCCGCCTGGTCCGGTGGAGCGATACACATCAATTTTAAGGTCCGATGACTCAATAACTACTTCCACTTCTTCAGCTTCGGGCAGAACCGCAACCGTCACAGCCGATGTATGTATCCGGCCCTGGGCTTCGGTGGTCGGCACCCGTTGGACACGATGGGTACCGCTCTCATATTTCAAGGCACTATAAGCCCCCTTTCCTTGGACCATGGCGATAATTTCTTTTAATCCCCCCACTCCGGTGGGATGATGGGTCATGACATCCAGCTTCCAGTTTTTGCTCTCTGCATATCGACTGTAAATCCGGAAAAGATCGTTTGCAAACAAAGCGGCTTCTTCACCACCGGTGCCGGCCCGAATTTCAATGATAACATTCTTTTGATCGCTTGGATCCTTCGGCAATAGCAGTTTTTTAAGCTCTAACTCCAGATCTTCTTTCCGGTGTGTGAGCAAATCTACTTCTTCACGTGCAAGACTCTTTATATCCGGGTCCCCATCTTTCAGGAGCTCCATACTTTCATCTAGGCTGTCCAGAATCTGTTTGTATTTTCTGAAAGTCGTAACAATGTCGCTCAGATCGGCATGTTCTCGTACATACCGCCGATAGGCCGCCTGATCTTTGACAATTTTGGGATCACTCAATATTTTTTCTAACTCTAAGAAGCGCTTTTCGACGCCTTTTAACGTATCAAGCATGATTCTTTAACCTGTCTCAATTTAAAAATATCTTTGTGTAGTGAAAGATATTGTAGGTTCAGAGAAATTCTTAAACCAATTGGTTCAAAGGCTTATTTGCAAAAAGGATTTGCCTATCCTTGATAGCATTGAAGCCAGCCGGGTGGGGTGTAGAAGGTGGCCTTGCGGAGCTATTGCGTAGTGTTTTCTTGTTTTTGAAATTTTTCATATTTTCTGCGGAAGCGCTCAATGCGACCTGCCGTGTCGATCAGCTTTTGTTTGCCGGTGAAAAAAGGATGGCAGGCAGAGCAGATTTCAACGCGAATGTCTTTTTTGGTTGAACCAACCTCTATGACATTGCCGCAGGCACATCGTATACTGGTTTCATGATACTCGGGATGAATGTCGTTTTTCATTTTTATTTCAACCTCCTACATACAATATTAAGCATTCATGGATTTCAAAAAAGCTTTATTACTGGGAGTTCCGTTCATTTTTTCAAGTAAAAATTCCATACTGTCGACTGTGTTTAAAGAGGTCAGTAGTTTCCTTAGGATCCAGATACGATTCAGAGTATCTTCTTCCAACAACAGCTCCTCCTTGCGGGTACCTGACCGTTTTATATCAATGGCCGGAAATACCCGCTTATCCGCCAGACGCCGATCTAACTGGATTTCCATATTGCCGGTCCCCTTGAACTCCTCAAAAATAACTTCGTCCATTCGACTGCCGGTATCGATCAAAGCGGTTGCAATAATTGTCAGGCTTCCCCCTTCTTCGATATTTCGCGCAGCGCCGAAAAAGCGTTTCGGACGCTGCAGGGCATTTGAATCGACGCCACCGGATAGGATCTTGCCGCTGGGAGGCATCACTGAATTATAGGCCCGTGCAAGTCGGGTTATACTGTCCAAAAGAATAACAACGTCTTTTTTGTGCTCAACCAGCCGTTTGGCTTTCTCGATGACCATTTCCGCAACCTGGACGTGCCTTTCAGAGGGTTCATCAAAGGTTGAGCTGATCACTTCGGCATCGACCGTTCGTTCCATATCGGTGACCTCTTCAGGGCGCTCGTCAATAAGCAGAACAAATGCAACAACCTCTTTATGGCTGTCAATGATGGCATTTGCAATGTGTTGCAGCAGCATGGTCTTACCGGATCGGGGTGGAGATACGATCAACCCCCGCTGTCCAAAACCGACGGGAATCATCAGGTCCATTATCCTGGTGGAAAAGTTGTCGGGATCAGTTTCCAGGTTGGTTTTGCGGTTCGGGTAAAGGGGAGTAAGATTATCGAACAGTATCTTTTCCCGGGCGATCTCAGGATCCTCATAGTTTACCGCCTCAACTTTCAGCAATGCAAAATAGCGCTCCGACTCCTTAGGCTGCCGGATCTGGCCGGAAACTGTATCACCGGTTCTCAGGTTAAATCGGCGGATCTGCGAGGGTGACACATATATGTCGTCAGGGCCGGGCAGATAGTTGGAATCGGGTGATCGCAAAAACCCAAATCCGTCCGGAAGAATCTCTAAAGTTCCCTCCCCGTAAATTAACCCGTTTTTTTCGATCTGCCGTTGGAGCAACGCAAACATAAGCTCCTGTTTGCGCATACCCGCAGCGCATTCAATGTTGTACTCTTTGGCCATCCGGGTCAACTCACTGATTTTCTTGTCTTTAAGCTCAGCTATGTTCATAAAAAATGTACCCCACTATTAGATATTTAAAATAATCTACGGACCTTGTATCGGGTAAAATTGAAAAACCCTTTTTTTATCACCAAACGCATCTAATTGTTACCGGAGCTGCCGGAAATATCAGATCACCCGAAAATATTATCCGGGGTTACCCTTTCAGAACTGCAATTAGATGTAAAAAATATGGCACTATTGTTATATCGTATCCCTACTTAGGTAATTACGGACTGGACATGTCGGTAAATTTGGAGGAATATGAGTGCTAAGTATTAAGTGTTAAGTTAGAAGAAATAGGGTATCCTCTCCGATTGGCGGGCTCTATGCCTTCGACAATGTGAATGTCAGAGTGAAATATACTAATATACCAAGATTGTTTATCTGTCAAGCGCTTTTGGTTTTTTTTGGGTAATTTTATAGACCTATATCCTTTTATTGGCCTTCGCCTGAATACCCTGTCCGGCTCAGGTGGACCGTGGTGAACTTCATTAAATTGGATATTTATGATAATGAACACTGAAGCTCTCCGCTCTGAAGGGCGGCGCTTGCCGGTAAGGAAAATATCTATTTTTTGCCATACAAACCGGGGCCCACTTGCAATAGAACCGTTAAAAGCACAGATGGTCGTTTACTGCAGATGGCTTGCCTTAAAGAAAAGGCAGGGCTTGCGGGAAAGTGGATCGGTCATGATTTCCTTTGATCTCGAAATATTTGACAAAAGCCAATGGAGAGGAGCCTATATTGTTGGCGGATCGGTCAGGGATCTGCTGCTGGGACGCACCCCCTTGGATTTTGACATTGCCGTACCAGGCAATGTCAAAAGATTTGCCAAACGTCTGGCGGCCCAAATGAACGGCCACTTGGTTGAAATGGGTAAAGAGGAACATATGATCTATCGGGTGGTCGTGGATAAGAAGATTTTCGATTTTTCTCCGGTTAATGGGGGCTCAATTGAGGAGGATTTGAAGAACAGGGATTTTACCATTAATGCCATGGCGTATGATTTTTCTTCCCAGGATATCATTGATTGTGTGGGAGGAATGCAGGATCTGGACAATAAAAATATCCGCATGGTGTCCGGATCTGTGTTTGAGAGGGATCCGGTTCGTTTAATCAGAGCCTACCGATTGGGGGCAACCCTCGAGTGCGCCATCGATTCCCGGACCATTGCGACCATAAAAAAAGATGCCGGCCTGATTTCAAATTCCGCCGGCGAACGAATCCGAACCGAACTGTTCAAAATCCTGGAAACTCCTGAATCCCGCAGCTGGATTTTACAGATGGCTGATAGTGGATTGTTGTTTACCGTTTTCCCGGAACTAGCGGCATTAAAGGCTTGTACTCAAAACAGATACCACCGCTTCGATGTTTTTGAACATACCCTGCGGGCATTTCACCATCTTGAAAAGATTCTGAATAATCCGGGTGACTATTTAGCGGTTTTATCCGGCGTGCCAACCCAATGGACTGACAAGAATCGGGCTGTTCTTTTGAAATACGCCATGTTATTGCACGACATCGGCAAGCCGAGGGCTCGCACCGCAGATCCGCACGGTAACATCCATTTTTACGGTCACGGGAAAAAAAGCGCTGACATGGCCAAAGAGATAAATCAGCGTCTGAAATTGTCAAACCATGATTCAGAATACACAGATTTTATCGTTCGCAAACATATCAGACCGATTTTTCTGTTTATCGCCCGTCAACAAAATAAAATTTCACGAAAAGCAATCACCCGTTTCTTCATGAAATGTGGTACCCGCGCCCCGGATTTGTTGCTTCATGCACTGGCAGATATCTGCGGCAAGGGTGATGAAAATGACGAAAGAAACGCGGCATTCATTGATTTTTGCCGAAAGATGATAACCCACTATTATTCGGATTTCAGGCCCCAAAGGGCAAAACCGCCACTCATCACCGGCACAGATTTAATCAAGACTTTCGGTCTGAAGCCCTCACCGTTGTTTAAAAAAATCCTTACAAATCTCGAAGAGGCACGCCTTTCCGGTAGCATCCGAAACAAATCGGAGGCCGAGGCCTGGATCAGGCATTTTCTGGCCCGCAACAAAGCGTGAAAGCATGCTGAAAAACTGTTTGCACCGAGGAGACGCCGGCTTCGATCCTGAGGTCTCGGCGTGCCTTCGACACTGCTGATGGTTTCAAAAATTAGAATAAAGAAAAAGGCCCAAACTCCAAAATGAGTCAGGACCCTTTAAAATGATATAAAGAGCTACAGGAAAATTACGAAAAACTGTCCAGTGCCGAGAATATCCTGTCTCGAATTTCTTCGACCTTGCCGACACCCTCAATACGAACATAATGCGGAGCTTCTGCTTCACCGGATCGTTTCCACTCTTTGTAATAATCAATCAAGGGTTCGGTCTGATTATGATAAACCTCCAGGCGTTTGCGAACCGTTTTTTCCCTATCATCGTCACGCTGGATCAACGGTTCTCCGGTGACATCATCCCTGCCTTCTTCCTTGGGGGGGTTAAAAATAACGTGATAGGTACGTCCGCTGGCCAAATGGACACGACGCCCGCTCATTCTTTTAATGATTTCTTCGTCCGGTACATCGATGTCAACCACCGCATCGATTTTCACCCCCGCATCTTTCATGGCATCCGCCTGGGGGATGGTGCGGGGAAAACCATCAAACAAAAAACCCTTTCCACAATCCGGCTCCGCAATTCGTTCTTTAACCAGTCCGATGATGACATTATCGGGGACCAACTTGCCGGCATCCATATACTCTTTGGCCTTTTTGCCCAAATCGGTACCAGCCTTGACCGCAGCCCGAAGCATGTCCCCGGTGGAAATCTGGGGTATCTGATAATTTCCCTTGATGTAGTTGGCTTGAGTTCCCTTGCCCGCTCCAGGGCCACCTAAAAGAATCAGTCGCATACGCTTTCCTCCTTTTTGGTTATGATGGGTTAGGCTCCTATTTTTTGTGTGCAGAATATGAACTGAAAGCGCAACCGGTGTCAAGATAATAATCTTCGAATTCAAGTGCTTGCAGATATACCCAAGCGTTAATTCATTAACATCTCAAAAGTGAGTCGTCATTCGCATCGGGGGTTGAAACAACAAATCTGTGAATTATATTTGGAAAACTATTTAACAAACTGTCAAATTTTTCTTGCCATTATTGAGAATCTTAGTTATAGATAATGTTTCAAATTATTTTAAAAAATAACCATCGGAAATAATTAGATTTATCATTAACCCGGATGGGAAAAGGGGGGTGCGAGGTATTTGAAAGAAATCGCGGTGAAAGTATATGACAACGACATCGAAAAGGCGATGCGGATATTGAAAAAAAAGATACAAAACGACGGCCTTTTCAAGCGTCTGAAATTAAAGAAAAGCTATGAGAAACCCAGTGAATTCAGACGGCGCAAACAGCGTGAGGCACTGAGAAGAGAAAGAATTGCAGCTGCGCGGAAAAACAGGTACAGACGATAAAAATCTAGAGCAGTGAGAAATAAACCCGGCAAAAGTGATTTTCTGCCGGGTTTTTTGTGAAAATGACGTCCAAAACCGCCTACAATCAATGTCTGAAGACCATGTATGGTCTTAAAAGATTCGGGATAAAACTCGGCCTGACAACGATACGAGGGATTCTGAAAGGTCTGGGAAACCCTCAAAATACCTACGCCTGTATCCATGTGGCCGGAACAAACGGAAAAGGTTCGGTGGCTTCCGCCGTGGCGTCAATCCTGAAGGCCGCCGGCTACAAAACCGGCCTTTATACCTCACCACATCTGGTGCGATTTAATGAAAGAATTACGATAAACAACCGCCCCATTTCTAACAAACATGTCGTTGATGCCCATGAAGCGGTCAATCGCGTTCATCACGGAAATCGTGAACCGACCTTTTTTGAGTTTTCCACTGCCATGGCACTGTATGAATTCGGCCGACAAAAAGTCGATTGGGCGGTGATTGAGACCGGCATGGGGGGGCGTCTGGATGCCACCAATATTATTAAACCGGCGCTTTCCATCGTCACCAATATATCTGTTGAACATAAAGAGTATCTGGGAAATTCGATTCATGAGATCGCCTATGAAAAAGCCGGCATCATTAAAAGACGCACCCCTGTTGTCACGGGGGTTCGACAACAGCAGGCAATTGAGGTAATTGGAAAAATCGCCGATGCAAAATCAGCGCCGCTGTATCGCCTGGGAAAGGATTTTAAAGTCCGAAGAAACCCCTCCGGAACATTTACGTATTACGGGATCACACAGACCTGGCGAGAATTGAAAAACGCATTGTTGGGCAACCACCAGGTGGAAAATGCCGCCATGGCTCTGGCGGCCTGCGAGATTCTAAGCGCAAAAAAGGCGCAGTTACCGATCCGGAGTATCCGGTCGGGTCTTAGAGAAATTAAATGGCCGGGTAGACTGGAGGCAGTTTCAACCGATCCCTTTATTTTTTTAGACGGTGCCCATAATTTAATCGCAGCCCGAAACCTGGCCAAATATATATCCAGCAGCCTGAAGAATTACAGGCTAACCCTTGTAATCGGCATATTAAACGACAAGCCTTACAAAGCCATGCTGCGTACACTGGTTCCGGTCGCAAGAAGGGTGATCGTCACCTGCCCGAAGATTGACCGCGGCCTGGCACCTGAAATCCTGTATACTGCCGCAAAAGACATCCATTCAGAGGTCATCATCATTCCGGATGTTGAAACGGCCGTCGGACATGCCATTCAATCAGCGGGGTCGTGCGATGCCGTTTGTATTGCAGGGTCACTTTACGTGGTCGGCGAAGCCAAAGAGGCACTGGCGAAGATGGGATACGCTTAGGAATAATATTTAACCGCGCTGAGCCCTATAGCACCCTGAAAATCATATGTTTAGCTTTTCTTCGGACCTGTCTGTAGCTAGGATATTTTATATCGCGCAGCGATGGAAGTTTTTGTTCGGCCAAGTCGGCCGAACAAAATGTCTGCGGGTGTCTGCGGTTAAATAAATCCAAACTTGACATCACCTCACAGATATTTTAATTGATAACCAATTCATGCGCCCGTAGCTCAGGGGATAGAGCGTCAGCCTCCGGAGCTGAAAGCCGCTGGTTCGAATCCAGCCGGGCGTACCAAATAATATCAAGGGGTTATTCGATATGAATGATCCCTTTTTTATGTCTTAATTAGTGATTTCCAACCCTTGTTATCTACCGGTGTAAGGGGGCATATAAGTTAAGAAATTTGAATGGGTGGGGCACATAATCTCAGAAAACTGATATAGCTGCATTCTGGGGGACGTTAGTGGTATGAATGTGAAACGTTACAGGGACTTAGGTGGAATCTCCACCATATTTTTGCGGGCGATTGTATGTCGAGAAAATTATGTGATTTAAGCGTGATATAGAGAGTTTTATGCAGATAAAATAATAAAAAGGGAAGAACTCGAATGAAAGGAATGTTCACATAGAAAAAATATTACATTCCCCAACCTATACTTGAGTTGATAGAATTGAGAAATAAGGCAATACTTCGATTATCAATATGATATCATAGCCTTTTAAACGTCTCCTAAAGTTCAGATACGTTACAGTATCGGTACTTTTGAGAGGCGCAAGATATTTTGTTTTTAATAGAGATATCTCGAATTTCGGCTTAGTTACGATTAGTTAGATACGCCTGAGGTAAGCAGCAGCCAGGGC
>CP070652.1:2799123-2804130 GCA_020354645.1 Deltaproteobacteria bacterium | reverse complement strand
TGTTGCCTGCCAATCCTGACAGCGGCAACTACCCTGCATTTTACTGCCGGCTGTTTAAAACGTCCACGCTAACAAGAACCGAGGCCGTGTTTTGCCTTTCTCGGCGGCAATAGCCCTCTGCCCGTTAGAAGCACCGGGGCGATGATCTTGCCGTGAAAAAAATACCCCGACCCCTGACTTAATTATTTCTTATATGAATGATGCAGCTCTATATGTTCTACGAAATTCATAAATTATGGTTGCGTGAATTGCTTTATTTGTATCTCTAATTCGAAGTTTGTTTCTTAATGTTTTTTCTGTTTTTGTCTGACATGAATTTATATCCGCGCATGTTCAAATCATCCTTTTTCGCATAATAATATCTTTGATTTCTAAAAACTATTGCTTCCACAGGACAAATATCAACGCATGCCGGATTGCCATCGCACAACTCACATTTAAAAGGTTTTTTGCCGGCTTTGTCAAAAAACATAACGCCAAATGGACAGGCAGTAACGCACTTGCCACAACCAATACAAATCTCCAGATCAATGGAGATTTTTTTTGTTGAGTCATTGATTTGGCTTATTGCATCTACAGGGCAAGAAGTCATGCATGGGGCATCCGCACATTGTCTACACGTTGACAAAAAATGATATGGTAAGGAGTATCCTCCTTCTTTAAAAGTAATCACATTGATGCGAGATAAAGATGGATTTAGTTCTCCGTCATTTTTCAAGGAGCACGCTAACTCACAGCTTTTGCATCCAATGCAATTTTCAGGAATAAGTTTTAGTTGTTTCGGCATCTCACCTCCTCACTCGCGAAGATCACCCAAAGTAAAATCAAGATGCAATGACTTCAGCAATTCCTTTTTAGGTCTGCCTTCTTCATCCCAACCGGAAGCCTCATAATAGGCATTTCTTACTTTTTCAAAGCTAGGTGCCAGTGATTTACCAATGTTCGGACCGTCCACTGGAGGGGTGGCAAGTCTGCGCGAAAAAGAGTCGTGCTCCAATGTCATACCTTCACGGATGTTAAACATGCGGAGTAGATTAACGACTCTTCTACCGATTGTAAGAGCATCCGCCACATCGTAATCGCTGCCGGTCAAACAGTTTAGTACCTCCACCATTGTTTTTAAAGAACAACTCTGGAAGTAGCAGTAAGTCAGACACTCTTGGAATTGTCGAAACCACTCGGTCTTCGCATTTGCCCTGCCGAGGTATTCATCGGGCTCGGAGGTAGGTTTGTCAATTCCTAACTCAGCAGAGCCTCTTGCTGTAAGATCAAGCCCTTCCTGGCTTCCCATATCAGACACTACCTGGTTAAATAGAGTACCCCAACGAGTTCGGGGATCATGGATGTGCGGTGCATTACCTTTTTTTACATATACAGCGATATTGGGGAATTCACCACCAAGGGTATCCGCTGCTCTTTTTACACCCTCAGCGAGTAAGTCTCCGATGCCTCTTCTTTGGCTTACTGTCTGTAAGGCAGCGGCGGCGGCTTCAGGGCTTCCCCAGGTCAAATCGATTCCATCCAAATCCTCTTTACCAATATAGCCTTTGGCGTAGCCCTCCATCAGCATGCTTAGTAAAAAGGAGGCTTCCTTCGCATCCATACCTAAATCGTCGTTGAGTTTATTTAGCATGGTTACTGCGCCCGGATCGTAAATTCCCCAATTCGGACCAAATCCTGCAAGAATCTCATACTCGATCTCTTCCCCCACTATTCCCTTATAAGGGCCCTTTTTTACCTGAACAGCACGGCAATGATTGTACGTGCATGTATGGCAAACCATGGGGATTCCTCGATGAGCCTTATTGCGGATGTAGAATGCCTCAAATTTTTCTTCGCCGGGAAAAAGATTAGTGGTCAGATTCTTTACTGGAACCCATCCTCGCTTTTGATAATTCGAGAAAAGGCCAATGGAGCCATTGGTACCGATAACCTTTCCTATCCCTGAACCGAGGGCCTCGGTTTTCCAGCGATTAACAAGGTCAACGAATTCCTCAACGGTCCGCGCATCTATGGGAATTGACTGTCTGCCATGCACTACGATAGCTTTTAACTTCTTTGCGCCCAGGATTGCTCCAAGTCCCCCGGTAGCCGCTACATGACCCGCATCGTTTAAAATGCACGCAAAGCGGACCAAATTTTCGCCAGCAGGCCCTATGGTTGCCACACTGATTTTTGAGTCAAGGCAATCTTCCCCATACCTTTTCTTGAGAATTCGCTCTGTCTCAAACGTGCCTTTGCCAGCGAGATCCGAAGCTTCTTCAATTGTTACTTTTTCGTCGTTTACGTTAAGATAAACTAATTTATCCGAACTCCCCTGAACAATAATGGCGTCATAGCCGGCATGTTTAAGTCGCGCCCCCCAAAAGCCGTTTGACTGGCAAGTGGCAGCAAGACCTGTAAGAGTATTTCGTGACACCACCGAATATGTTCCTGAGCCTGGGACTAGCGTGCCCGTCAACGGACCAGTGACAAAGAGTATTTTATTATCAGAAGAGAACGGATTTATCCGTGGTTTTATTTCATCATAGAAAAGCCTTATGCCTAAACCGCTACCGCCGATGTACTCGGAGCAGAGCTCTGGATGCAGTGTTTCCTGGGAGATTTTCCTGTGCGTCAGGTCCACCCTTAGAATTTTTCCCATGTACCCACCGTGTGTTTTTGATTTTGACATTTTATCTCCTATCGAGAGGTCATCATCTACCATATCCGTTAAAGCCTCAGTACACTTTTCGGAACATGTCGAGGAAATCATCAAAAGTAGTATGGCGTGGATTCCATCTGTTGTAGTTCGCTTCTACACAGAGCTTGGCCACTTTATATGCACTTTCCGGTGGCAAAAAATCCGGGCAATCCACATTGAGCCCCTTTTCGGATACAATCTTGAATCCTTTCCCGTCCAGATACTCGGACAATCTTTCGTTCATCCAAGCCGGATATGGCTATGCGATCGCGATGGATTTCACCTGTAGAAAATTCAAGTCATCTATTATAGCGGATGTTGTCGTTGTCGTAGCTATTTCGTCTATGATTTCCTGATCGATGTTTTCCCTCAAAAAACTGGCTCCGGTGCATCCAAAGCAAATGGCGCTGACCTTTGCGTGCGCAAGCAGTTTCGCTGCTTCCGGTCCCATTTTCGCGTTGTGCAACAAGGTTTTTTCGGTATCATCCGTATGCGCTACCCGAGCGGTATGGATAGACACGCCAAAAGAGGCCATTCGCCACGTTTCATATTCCAAGGTAGTGTTCCATGAAGGTATTATCAATCCCAATTTGTATTTCCAATCGGCACTCATGGTCTACTCCTATCTTGTAGTTTTTCGCAATCTTTCGAAAGATCGCCCTGTATCCACCTTCTTTCAGCTTGTAGATTGAACCCTCTATCTCCTTCACCGGCTAAACATCAAGCAAGTTGGATGGATTTTTGACGCCCATTCGCTCGATCTCCTTATCGCTGAATCCTGCAGCGGTCAATTTCGACAAGTACTCCCTCATCCCATCAACTGGATGCGGATTAATCGCCTGACCGAAATCGGTACCTAGGACCGTTGACTCGATCCCGACCTTTCGTATGTTTTCTACAATCAGATCCATCGGCTTGTATCCACCAATGTTCTTGGTGACAACCGTCGTCATTACGAAACAACGTTCGAAGAACACTCCCTGGCGGGAAAGCAAGATTTGATCGTCAGTGTTCATTTGAGCCATATATTCGGGATGCGTAACCAGAATCCGCTCGACCCCCACATCCCGGGCGGCTTCAACGAGCGCAAAGGTTTCCCGTATGGACAGATGACTCGTGCCGAGGATTGCATTCGTTGGGGCCATAATCTCGAGAATTTCCCAAGCCTCTCTGCACACCTTACCGTCTTCGTTAAAAATGGATATGCCCCGATCATTCCTCACCCAAGGCCAAGATTCTCCATGCTTGGACCCGATCCTATTTTCGTCGTCGGAACTGCCGTGTGCAAGGTGAAATTTTTTCCGATCATCCATCGAAACATTTTTCTTCATGTAGGTGACCATGTAATCGGATGACAAAGAAGGCATCCAGATTTCTTTTGCACCGAGACGTACGTAATAATCCACCGCATTGGGGTTGAGGCCTCCGACCGTATAGTTGAGGACGAGCCCTCCGAAAACTTTGATGCCGCCTACGGCTTTCCGGGTCAAATACGCCCGTTCTACCGTAGACCCCTGATGTGCCTTCATCATAAATCCACCCATGCCGACTTCAGCGGCGGTTTTGGCCAGATCGATATCGTCCGTCTTGCGAGGTGCGTTGTCCGGCGAGCTGTGGACATGCATATCAAAAACCCCTCGAATCACTTCTGCACTCATTGATGGATCTCCTTCATTGCTTCTTCATCCGGGGCGGTGATCACGCGTTTCCCTTTCTGATTGCCGCCTCGGATCAAAGACATCTTGCACCGCCCCCTACGTCTCGTCGGCATCGGCTGAATGCAAATGGACGAAACGCTTTTCCAGTTCTCCGACCGAGGCAAGGCCGGTGATTCGATTGCGGCCTTCAAAGCTGACCGGGCGATCCTCTATTCCTAAAGTGTCTTTGTTGACGAACAGATATTCGGCCAACTCCTGCAGTGTCTTCGCCACCGCCCGAATGCCACAGGTTGGGTACAACACGATTTTGAATCCAAGCTCGGACAAATTTTCAAAAGGCAGAATGGGTGTCTTGCCCCCTTCGACCATGTTCACCAGCAGGGGAATTCCCGCCAGTTCCCGGCTGATGATTTCTAATTCCGTCTCCGACTGAGGAGATTCCACGAACGCCATGTCGGCCCCGGCTTCGAAGCAGAGCTTGGCTCGAACGATTGCCTCTTCCAACCCATGGACCGATCGCGCGTCCGTCCGTGCGATGATCAAAAAATCGTCGTTTTCTCGGGCATAGATCGTGGCTTCGATTTTCTTGACCATCTCGATCCGCGATATGACCTGTTTGCCTTCGAAATGCCTGCAACGCTTCGGGGCGACCTGGTCCTCCATGTG
>CP070652.1:2795768-2799023 GCA_020354645.1 Deltaproteobacteria bacterium | reverse complement strand
CGACCTATTTTCCGAGATGGACACAGCCGCCAAACTGCACAAGGTAAATACCTTTGACCCCACCGTACTGGATGCTTTAACCGTTTTGAGAATGGGTACCATCGAAGCCGCCAGAGCACTCGGACTGAGTGAAAGCACAGGATCGCTGGAGCCAGGCAAATTAGCGGATATCATTGTCATTGATACAAAAAAACCGCATCTTACGCCCATGTACAATCCAATCTCTCATTTAGTCTATGCTGCAAGGGGAGGAGATGTCACCACTTCAATTATTAATGGCACGCCGGTGATGGAGGACAGTCGCCTTCTCTCGCTGGATCTTGCAAAAGTAATGGGCGATGTTAAAAAGATTGCACAAGAGATCCGCAGGTAATACCTGAATCTTGCATGAAAATTAAAAAGAAATGTATATCAATCATTAACGATTCATATTTATTTCCGGTCTGTTCAGGCGATAAAAAAGTATGAAATACGATATGGTTATATATAATGGTACCGTTATCACGCTGAATTCTGAATTTGATATCATTGAAAACGGTATTATCATTATCAAAGACCGGAAATTTGAGCGATTCGAAACAGGGACGCGTCCGCAAGATCTCCCCGAAGCTAAGAAGACCATCGACGCAAAAGGCTCGATCATACTACCGGGACTGGTAAACACCCATACACATCTTCCGATGACGCTATTCAGAGGACTTGCCGATGATCTTCCGCTCCATGACTGGCTGGAGAATCACATCTTCCCTGCCGAAGCAAAACACATTAACCCCGAAAACGTCCAAGCCAGCACCCGATTGGCCTGCGCTGAAATGATTATGTCGGGAACAACAACGTGCTGCGATGGCTATTTTTTCGAAGACGAAGTCGCAAGTGCAGTCAGCGATTCAGGTTTGCGGGCCATACTGGCGCAAGGTGTTATAGATTTTCCGGCGCCGGGAGTGCCCAATCCGGTGGATAATATCGACCACGCTGTGGCTTATACACAAAAATGGCTGGGGGCCTCTAAATTGATCCGGCCTTCCATCTTTTGTCATTCACCCTATACCTGCTCCGCAGAAACACTGCAAAAGGCCAAAAAAGCCGCAGCTTCAAAAGACTTGCTATTCCAAATACACGTAGCGGAAACTAAGCAGGAATGGGATGGCGTAAATTCCGAGCACGGCATATCCCCTATTCAATATTTGGACCGCATCGGAATTCTGGATCGAAACACGTTGCTGGTTCATTGCATCTGGGTCGATGATCACGATGTGGAAACGGTTGCCGAACGAGAATGCGCCGTATCCCACAATCCGGAAAGCAACATGAAGCTGGCTTCTGGTATTGCACCGGTTGAAAAATTTCTTGAAGCAGGGATACCTGTGGGCCTGGGAACAGACGGATGCGCCAGCAACAATACGCTCGATATTTTCCAGGCAATGGATATGACCGCAAAGCTTCATAAAGTCTGCAGCATGGATCCGACAGCCATGGACGCTAAAACCGTTTTGCAGATGGCAACCATCGGTGGTGCCCGAGCCATGGGACTTGAAAAAGAGATCGGCACTCTGGAAATCGGAAAGCAGGCGGACCTTATCATTGTCGATAATTGCCGGCCTCACCTCACGCCCATGTATAACCCTGCATCTCATCTGGTCTATGCAGCAAACGGCAATGATGTTAAAACATCAATTATCGGTGGTCGGGTGGTCATGGAAGACAGCAAACTTGTTTTTTTAAATCTGGAAGATATCCTTGAACAGATCGCTGCCATCGGTGAATCCATTCGAAAACAGAGAGGTTAACAATCATGGATCTGCAAGAAATCATCCAATCCGCTCGCGGCGATAAACAGGTCGACTTACTCTTAACCAACGCTCAAATTGTCGATGTGTTTTCAGGCCAAGTTTCACCCGGCCAGATTGCTGTACAAAATGGATACATTGTGGGCCTCGGAACCTATTCAGCTCAAAATACCATTGACCTTAAGGGCCGCTATGTCGCGCCGGGTTTTATCGATGCCCACGTTCATATTGAAAGTTCAATGGCCTGTATCACTGAATTTGTCCGCACTGTGTTAGCACGGGGAACAACAACGGTTGTCGCCGATCCGCATGAAATTGCCAATGTCCTTGGTGTTAATGGTATTGGCTACATGCTCGAATCAAGCAAACATCAACCCATGAACATTTACTTTACGCTACCCTCCTGTGTACCAGCGACCGATATGGAAACCTCAGGAGCTCGACTCACATCTGAGGATCTTCGACCACTGATGGATCATGATCGGATATTGGCACTGGCTGAAATGATGAATTTTCCTGGAGTCATTCAAACCGACCCGGAAGTTTTGATGAAAATTGAAATGGCCAAAAAGGCAAGAAAACCGGTTGATGGCCATGCGCCCGGACTGTCAGGTACCTATTTAAATGCCTATCTTGCAGCCGGCATTTCCAGCGATCATGAATGTACCACCGCCCGAGAAGCCAAAGAAAAACTGACAGCCGGGATGGTCATTATGATCCGGGAAAGCACGGGTGCCAAAAATCTTGACCCGCTGCTGCCACTTGTTAATGCGCGGACTTACCGACGAATGATGTGGTGCACCGATGACCGCCACCCGCATGATCTACTCGAAGAGGGACACATCGATTTTATCGTGCGCAGGGCCAGTGGCAAGGGGCTTGACCCGGTCATTGCCATCCAAATGGCTACAATTAACCCAGCTGAGTATTTCGCAATCAAAGATGCAGGAGCCATCGCACCCGGCCGCAAAGCCGATTTATTGATAGTATCGGATCTTGCCGGACTGCACATCGACCAGGTTTATTGTCACGGAAAATTGATGGCCGAAAACGGCAAAATCTCCACTGAAGTTGAAAGACCAGCGAGCGTGCAAGTTCCGACTTCCATGACTGTTCGCCCCGGAGAGATCGATTTTTCCGTCAAAGCAAAAGGAAGACACATTCGAGTGATTGATATCATTGCGGATCAGCTCATTACTCGTGAACGGATCATGGAAGCGTCTGTTTCAGATACGCTGGCCCTGACGGATGTGACACGCGACCTGCTCAAAATCGCAGTGGTAGAAAGACACACCGGTTCGGGTAATGTGGCCACCGGCTTTGTCAGAGGTTTCGGATTAACTCAAGGAGCCCTTGCCTCCAGTGTCGCCCATGATTCGCACAATATCATCGTTGTGGGAACATCTGATACGGATATGCAAGCTGCGCTGAAGGCAGTTGTCGACATGAATGGCGGACTGGTGGCCGT
>CP070652.1:2788230-2795668 GCA_020354645.1 Deltaproteobacteria bacterium | reverse complement strand
TCGATCGAACATTCAGATCCGGAGAGAAGTTCAATGAAGCCAACCTTGAAGAGCGAGAAATGGAGTATTTGTATGCAGATGGAAGTCAATATTGCTTTATGAATACATCGACTTATGATCAGGATTTTCTGTCGGAGGAGCAAATCGGTGACGCCAAGAATTTTTTAAAAGAGAACATAGTGTGTAATATACTGTTATTCCATGGCAAACCAATCGGCCTGTCGCTGCCTAATTTTGTCAACCTGAAAATAACCAGATCAGACCCCTGGGTAAAAGGGGATACAGCCTCCGGCGACACCAAACCGGCAACTCTTGAAACCGGGTATGTCATTCAGGTGCCACCCTTCATAGAAGAGGGTGAAATTGTGCGGATTGACACGCGATCCGGCGAATATGTCGAGCGTGTCAAAGAATAGGCTCTGCTAAGATTGGGGCAAAACTTATCCAAACGGCTCGGGGAGTCGGAAAATATGCTTCCGCGTCATTTCTGTTTAAAGATGACATCGCCGGAAAAAAACAGCGCGGAATCTTTGGGCATTTATGGCTGCCGAATAACTTCGCCCAATCTTTGATCGTACATCTTGCCGATTCCGTATTCTTTCCGACGCATGAACTTCTCTTTAGAGGGCCCGATAATTTGCATCTCCGGATGGTCTTCTTGAACTTCAAGTGCAATTTTCATCTCTTTTGTGCACCCGGTGCTGAAGGTCGCATCCTTTCCCACCCATTCCGGCGGCACCTTGCTTTTCAATAACTCAAAGGCCTTGGCGATATCCTCATAGGTCTGGAAACGCCAGATATCGATCAAACCGCTTCGCTGGACGATCTCCCACATATACATCAGATCATCGGCATCCATACCGGGCTCAAAATACTCAGATGGATTGATAATATATGTCATGGCCGACTGTTCCTTTAAATGCTCGACAAAAACAGCCATAATTTGTTTTGCCGTTTTTACCTTTCCGGGAATGGAGCCGATGATGCCGCTGTAAAATACGACAGTCATTCCCTTTTTTTTGGCTGCGGTCATTTGTTCGGTGATGGTTTTAGCCTTCTTTTCCAGATCCTCGTGGGAAAACTTTATCACTGCCGGATGCTTTTGTTTGTAAGCAATGTTCACGGCTCCCGTTTCACTTCCGGAAATATTGAATATATCCTGGGTGAACTGAAACTGGCTATCAAAAAATCGGCGTTTTTGATCATCCCCCCTGGATATTATCCCATCGACTTCCTTGAACATCCGGGCAAAGGTTGTCGAAGCCAGAAGGAGGTTCAGATTTTCACGTGTCCCATCGGAAATGACAATGATACTGTAATGGCTTTTCAGGGTATTAACCAGTTTGTTTTTGCTCAGGTTTTCGTCTTCGATGAGCAAAGACCCTTCAAGTTCTCGCTTCAGCGTATCGTCTCCCTGGGCATCGTAAAAATCGACCTTGGTAAATAATGGACCTTCTTTGAATGCAATAATGATCTTGTGGCCCAGCTTTGTAAGATATTTGATGATCGCTAAATCCATTATAACTTCACCGGATTCATTCGCCAGCCATAAAATTCTCTTGCCCTGATCGCGACCTGTGTATTCATCATGAAGTCCCAGAAACTGTATCAGCGGCCTAACGCCGTTTCCCGTCAGGGATTTTTTGAAAATTTCAAGATAGTCCTTCATTGTGCATTTTTCGGCGTCATCGCTTTCCCAAAGAGAATTTTCAACGGTCAGGGAGAAGAGTCTTTGAATGACAATCTGGTCGGTGAGCCCTCTCAAAGCGGACAAACTACGGGGCGATCTTTTAAGCGCCGAATGGCCCACATGATTAAGGGCTGTTTTGAACGCATCTGACTTCAGCACTTTGTCCGCGCGATAATTGCGTAAAGTTTTCTCATACAGATAGGGATCTTCAATTTGAGTCCGATCAAGGAATATCCGGATAAGACGTTTTTCGAGTCGGGAAGGGATCATTATTTGATCTCTGGTTTCGTGTTCGTATTTTATTTTTATCAGCGCTTCAAGATACTGACGTTCCTTTTCATCTTCAATTTGATTGGCTATCAATGCCATAATCCGATTGAGAACTTGTCGGTATTTGGCTTGAAGAAATTGGGATTTTTTCCGGCTCATAATGGCTTCGAACATACGGTTTGAGCAAGGATAATAGCGTTCGTCTTCTTCAAGATATACCATAAAGCGAACCTGTTCCGGCGGGACCGCATGATCAGGGTGGGTAATGTGGTCGAGATGATTTTCAATGAGAAATGCCGCAAACCATGCATCTCTTTCGGGGCTAAAGCCGGGAAGGTAAGTATTCGGTTTTTTTTTGGATTTTGATGTTTTTGCCATGGTTTCTTGCCATACAAACCGGGTGCTACTTGCAAGTGCAACGTTTGAAGCACTGACGTGCTTTTGCTCTTTCAGCAGCAATTCAAGCCATCCGCTCCGCGAGTGGTCGTTGACTTCAAGATTACCATAATTGGACGAATTTTTCGAGATCGCTACACGTGATCCAGAATTTGAATAAGATCTGTTATTACCAAATCCGGGGCAACATCCTTGCACCTGGGATCATTTTCTCTCATACGCAGGGACCTTGCATCGCCGGCAAAAAGGGCCGTGCTAAATCCAACTGCATGGGCAGGATAGATATCATTTAACATATCATTTCCCACATAGAGCGCGGCTTTTCTATGGATACCCTTCATTTCCAATTGATCAGCGGCCAACCCAAAAAGGAAAGCAGAGGGTTTTGCATGTTTATGTTGATATGAAAAGAAAATCAGCTCCGGATCAAAGCCCAATTCCGTCAATCCGGCACCCAGAAACCATTCAAACAGCAACGGCGTAAAAAACTGGGCATTCGATATAATACCCAATAATTTTACCCTGTTTTTGCACCCCGAAAGCATTTCTGTGAGGTGGGGCATGGGATATACCGGATTAACAATAATTTCAAATTCAACCGCAAATGTTTTCACTTGATCGAGATCATCTTTGTCAAGTATTTGCTTCCATATCTCCTCTATTTTGATTTCCGGGTAGTCTATTCCGGATTGTTTTAATTTTTCATGTTCCCTTTCGATGGCATTAGAAAAATCAGCCAGCAGGGATTCGACCGGTATTTGGATGCTAAATTTACGCAGCAATTGTTCCAATTTCCACGCATTTTTTGACACTTTTCGGGCAATACCAATATCTCCGGAGGCGCTGATAAACAGGGTGCCATAGATATCCAACATCAGGCATTCAATTTTTTGTTTGAGTTTTCCACCCGGCTGGAGAGTTGTCGGCTGTGGTGACATTTGTTTTAAAGCGCTTTGAATTTCTTCTTTATTCAAGATAGTCTCCCCATTTGAGCAGACTGAAGTCCCTTAGATTTAAAAAGTGAGACAATACCGTAGGTTTGTCCAATCGCTGTTTGACCGAGACCGTGGCCACCCGATTATAGATTTCTAGTAACCGCTTACGATACAAGTTGCTGTTGTAATGTCTTTTGACCGCAACCCTGTTGTTGCTAATCAAATTTTCCGGTTCAGCCACCTGGCCGGGTGCAGAGAGAAACGGGTTGAGCCGGATTAGTTCCCCTGGAGCGTTTTTGTTAGTCAAAATGTGTAAAATTGCCTTTTTTTGGAACGCTTCGTTCAGCAGTCCGAAATCGATAAAGTCGTTATCGATTATATCCAAAAAGGCGCTCTCTATGGTTTTCTTATCGATACGATAACCGAAGAGGTCACAATTTTTTAAAATACATGCCCGCCATTTTGAAAAAAAATCTTGTCTTCCAATCCAGCGAATCGGTACCAGCAGCCTCTCATATAGATGATTTAGTCGGATTCCCTTTTTTTCAAAGTCGAGGCAGATACTCGCAAGTTTGCGACCCCAGACGAGTTTTTTTGCTAACCACGGCTCGAGGAATGAAAAACCAAACCCTTCGGTAATACTCGTCGTAATAAGGAAGCTGGATGTTTGAACAAGTTCAGAAAAATCATACTTAAGGCCTGCCTCAAATTCAATCTTGAGATTATTTTCAGCGACAAATGATTTCCAACCTTCATAACTGGCAATATCAGCAGGGCTGTTGGGCGGAAGCGTGATATAAAGAGATTCACCCTTTCTAAAAAACAATGACAGAAGAATCGCCTCACCAATATTTTTTCTCCGGATGGCACGAATCGGATAGAGTATGCGCGGTTGGGGCGACCCATACATTGATTTGACATTGAAATCCTTTACAATGTTGAATATTTTATGCAACCCGTTGGTTTTCAAGCCGGCCTTCAAAAGCAACTCATAGTCGCGAGAGTTGATGACGCCGTAATGGCAATCAGATACGTATTCCTCAGAAAAATAGGACAGTGGGCGGCCGTCTTCTGCAAAGTCATGAATCTGCAAAAATAGATTCATTTTGCGTTGCTGTAAGCATTTTAATATTTTGAGGAACTTTTTGTTTTTAGCAAGTGTGGGATTATGGATATGCAATAAATCGCAATTTTTTCCAAATTTTGAAATTATCGCTTGGATGATTGACGCTGCGATTTTTTCGGGTGCCGGGGGATTCTGACAAAAAGCGTCATAGCCAAGCCCTTCAATTGTTATCGTATCGGCCGGAAAAGGTGCATCGGGTGACATGCCGGTAAGGACCAGAACGTCACAATCGTGTGCAACGGTTTCCACCTGCTGACGCAATACTGTGGTAACACCACCTGTTTTGAGGTGGTAATGAATAAATACAATCTTCATATCAGAATCCGGCTGATAAAAAAGTTATTCGGCCAAGATCAGAATATCATGCGCTAACGTTCTCGGCAAAATATAAAAACGGTTTAGGGGGGAGTAACCGGGCGGTGATTAATTGAGCGGTTAAAATATATGATAACGGTCAGTGTGTTTTATCGGTTTCAAATTAATTGAACAGCCATCGTTTTATCTGACAACATTGAATTTCTCTTCGTTGACCCTGCTAGCTTGCCGAAACCGCCGAGGGTCAGCATCATTAATTTTATTCTTTGGTAAAAAATTGCATTTTAACCGAACCCAACTCAATAACATCAAACTCTTTTAATTTCACTGATTCTTTCACAACCTCACCGTTGACTTTCAGTTTTGACATCCCGCCCACATAACTTAAATAGTATCCATTGGGTCTTCTACTAACAGTACCGGCAGTTTGTCCGATTCCAAGACCGTGAACCACAATATCGGAACTTGAATCTTTTCCAATTTTTATTAATTTCTTTTCGAGTTCCAATTCTCCGTCACCACCGGACAAGTAAGCTAGGACACCGCGTGGCTCTTCTTTCTTGGTTTGGGTTGGGGCCATTTCCGGGGCACTCCTGGCCATCATATCCCGGTATTTAGTTGTATCCATCACCATGGTCTTGTCCATCTGCCCCGCAGCTTCTTTGGGGCGGGCTTCTCCCTGTTGAAAGGTGAAGACGAGAGTGTGTTTGCCGATGTTAATGACATCGCCGTGTTTAAGCCAGTGTGAGGTAACCAGCTGTTCATTAACAAAGCAACCGTTTTTACTTTGCAGGTCTGTCAAAACGAATCCATCACCGACTGAATCTATTTTGGCGTGGTGTCCGGAAACGGCGAGGTTTTCAATAACAACATCGTTGGAGCCCCGCCGGCCGATAGTCATTGATTTACCTTTTTCGAGTCGATAATCGGCAATGACATTGTTTTTGAATTTAAGTGTTAGAATCGGCATTGTCTAAACCTCTATTATGAATTATTCTTTTTTGGAAGTAATTTTAGCCAAACCTTCAACACCCTTTGAAATCAGACGTTTCATGCCGTGTTGATTGTGTTTCTCTTGTTTTATCTTTAACAAGATGACCGTCACATTATCATATCCTCCGCGCCTGTTTGCCAGATTTATGAGAGACTGGCAGGCTTTGTCGGCGCTATCATTAGCTGCCACATCCATTATTTCTTCCGGTGAGACACAATCGGATAAGCCGTCCGAACTGATGATGAGGACATCATCTTTGAAATAGGGAATCTCGCATATATCCGCTTTAACAGTTTCCTCCGCTCCCATGGCCCTTGTGAGCATGTGTTTGTATTCTTCCCCCAGTTGATGGGCATTTTCAGGATCGATGGCTGCATGTTCGGCCATAACCGTATGCGGCACGGAAAGAAGCTCAATATTGCCCTGATGCACTAAATAAATAGGGCTGTCACCCACATTTGCAGCCACAAGTGTTCGTTCGTTAAAATAAAGGATCGACACCGTAGATCCCATACCGCGGTATTTTTCTTCGTTACGGCTCAGCTGATATACAGCTTTATTGGAAACTCTGATACCGGAAAGGATGCGATTGGCTGCATTTGAAAGTGTCTGGTCACTCCCATCCAATTCCTTTTTATTTTCACTTTTCAGGTTGTGCCCTATAAAATCCTTTAAGGTTTCCACAACCAGTTTGCTGGCCACCTCTCCGGCACGATGACCTCCCATGCCGTCGGCGACAACATAAAGACCTAACTCGTCATCAACAAGCAGGGCATCTTCATTGGTTTTGCGCTTTATGCCAACGTCGGTGATCCCGGCTGATTCAATAACAAACATAATCGAGTATAACTTTAGTTATAGTTGAGTCGATAGTGGAGATAGGATGTGATGCAAAGTCCCTGTGTGATAGTATGGTACTTTGATTATTTTTAATCCAGATTACCATATCTTATTTATATAACAAAAGATAATTCAGGTCAAGAACTCCGATTCCAGGATTCTTATCGTTTTTTATCCCGCCCGTTTTGGTCTGCTAATTATAAAATCGCTCAACCGGAATTCGTTCCGGGTTTGGATCTGGCTAAAACAGCGTCTATCGCTATGCGAATTTCTCTTAAATGTTCGCTGATGAGAGCGGCCCGTTGGTAACGGTGTTCACGATTTTTTTCAAGGGCCTTGTCGATTACGGTTACAATCGGTGTCAGAATTTTTGGATTGATGGTCTTCGGATCAGGATGAGGCTTGTTCATGATATGATGCATGAGCGCGGCCGGATTTTCACCCTTAAAGGGAAGTTCACCGGTAAGCAACTGAAACATCATGATCCCCAGTGAAAAGATGTCTGAACGTCCGTCAACTTTTTGCCCCGAGAACTGTTCCGGCGACATGTAATAGGGCGTTCCTTTAACGATACCCGTCTGGGTTTGAGAGGTTGCTGTGATTCTGGCGACACCGAAATCGGTAATTTTTACAACGCCGGATTTCAGAAGCATGATGTTGGCCGGTTTGATATCTCGATGGACGATACCTTTTTCATGAGCATAATCCAGAGCGTCCGCAATGTCTGCCATATATTCGATAACCTTGATTATCGGAAACAAGTTGTCTTTTTTGGTATATTTTTCTAAATTTTCGCCTTCTAAATATTCCATGGCAATATACGCCAAATCCTGCTCACCCCCGGCATCAAATATGGTGACGATATTCGGGTG
>CP070652.1:2783215-2788130 GCA_020354645.1 Deltaproteobacteria bacterium | reverse complement strand
GGGGGCATTCCTGCCCCTTCCGCATTCCACCTACGCTTCGCTTGGGTGGCTGCGATCTCCCCCATTGCCAAATCATGGAAAATACGAAGGGAATCTGCCAATGACGTTCCGAGAAAAAGGTCACCCCCTGAATGAATACGATAAATGGCATTATGAAGAGACCCAATAAAAAAAATTTACCTCCCGGGCGATTAAAAATTACGCAGGCCCTGAAAACACTTCTTGAACACAAAGAATTCAATGGAATTACTACTGCTGAGATAGCCAAAAACGCCGGTGTCACCGAAGCTCTTATCTACAAATATTTTAGCGACAAACGGGATTTGCTTCATGAGGTGTTGCGGGAATATCTCGAAAACTACGGTGTACAACTCGAATGGGATCTCAAAGGGATTAAGGGAGCGATCAACAAGTTGCGAAAGCTTATCTGGTCACACATAAACGTATATGCAACCAACAGAGTCTTTGCCAGAATTCTGCTTGTCGAAGTCAGAAACCATCCGGATTACTACAGGAGTGAAACTTACAAGCTCGTGCAAAAATACAGCGACACCGTTTTGAGCATAATCCAAGAAGGTATCCGAGACCAAGAAATCCGCGATGATATACCCCCCAAATTAATTCGTCATGGTATTCTGGGTAGCATAGAGCAGGTCTGCCTTTCGGGCATCATTTTTGGCAGAGAGATATCCCCTGAAGATCTCACGGAAGATTTGTGTGAATTTATCTTTAAGGGCATTGAACGAAAGGATGTTTGATGTTTTCATTTTTTTTAATTTGACAGGACCGCGATTTTTTTTGGATTAATTTTTTGGTCGCTTTCCGGATGAAAACAACCAAACCAATCGGCCTAAGGCCGAGTGGAGAAGAAAAAAGGGCAATCCTGTAAATCCTGTCTGACCTAAAATAAAAAAACCTCAGCGAACTCTGTGCCTGGAGCGAAGCCCCGCTATGCAGGACAGGCTGGGTGGTGAAAAAACAAACGGAGATAAATGCCATGGGAAAATGGATGGACGGCTATCTGGCAAAGCTGGCCAAAGTCCGACAGGAAAACCTTGATTGTGGCGGTCCTGAACGCATCGAACACCAACATCAGTTGGGCAAGCTCACGGCCAGGGAAAGAATTGAACGGTTGGCGGATCCGGGCACTTTTGAGGAAATGGGATCAGTTGTCAGAGAATTTCGCATGGGTCTCGATGGCGAGGCCAAGCCGAGCCCAGCAGATGGCGTGGTGATGGGGTTGGCCAAGATAAACGGGCGACCGGCAATGGTCTATTGTCTGGACTTTACGGTGATGTCAGGGTCAATCGGCGACCAAGGGGTCTGGAAGATTGCTGAACTCGTCCAAATGGCCGGGCAGGAGCGGATGCCCATCATCGGCATGTTCGATTCGGCCGGATCACGGATTAGCTTTAAGGACGGATACGTCGGGCTGAACGGTATGGGCCGGCTGGTGAGAAATTACTGCCTCTATTCGGGCGTCATTCCTCGCATAACATTGGTTCTGGGACCCTGCACCGGACCCTTGGCACAGGTACCGGTCCTATCCGATTTCCTTATCATCAACCAAAACACCGGTTTTTTATGGCTGGGTGGCAAGATTGAGTCCGATGACGCGGGTTCAGCCGAATTTCACATGGAAAAGAGCGGCCAGTGCGATCTCATCGCTGAAAGTGATGAAGATGCCATTGACAAGCTGAAAGCCTTACTGGCCTATATTCCACAGAATTGCTGGGAAAAACCCGGACAGATTGCAACCGGTGATGATCCGGAAAGAAGAGAAGAAAAATTATTGGACGTCATGCCCGAGGATCCAAAGTTCACCTATGACATTCATGAGATCATCGACCTGATTGTGGACAATGGCGAATTCTTTGAATTGAAGGAGGACTTTGCCCCGAATATGGTGGTCGGTTTTGCACGATTCGATGGAATGGTTGCGGGCATCGCTGCCAGCAACCCGGATGAGCTCAGCGGCATCATGGAACCGGATTCCTCTGATAAATATGATCGATTCATCATGTTTCTGGACGCCTTTAATATTCCCCTCGTGACCATGTCGGACACCCCGGCCTTTCCGCCCGGAGACAAATGGGAGCGCCTGGGAGTTATAAGACACGGGGCCAAGAACTTGCACGGTTATTCACACCTGACCAATCCAAAAATAACCCTGGTGCTCAGACGCTCCTATGGCGGATCTAACATTGTGTTGGGCTGCAGCAAGATGGGGCCTGATTTCATCTATGGCTGGCCGACGGTGGAATTCGCACCCACCGGGCCGGAGTCCATCGTACAAGCCGTTTTTCATAAAGAGCTCACCAAGGCCAAACAAGAAGGCAACTATGACGAAGTTTATAATTTTTTCCTGAGCATCCTGAAAGAACACTTCAGCGTTATGACGATGGCAAAAACATTTACCACTTATTACACGGTCCATGAAGTGATCGACCCCAGAGAAACACGCACCCGAATCGTCAAGGCCCTTCGAGCCAGCTTCAATAAATTTGAAAAGATTCCGGAAAAGAAACGGTTTATAAAACCGGCATAAATGGGGAAACCCCGGAGTAATGGAGTAGTGGAGCAATGGGAAATATAAAATCGGAATATAATCATTTTTTCCATCACTCCATTATTCCAATTCTCCAATACTCCTCGGGCAGATATTTGCGAAAATTTAAATTTTGCTGAATAAATTGTGAAAAAGTAAACACGATCAAATCAAGGACATTTATCATGGGTAAACGAATGGATGAGGCCATAAAAAGGTATGGTGAGATTCAGGAAAAAAATCGTCTGGGTGGTGGCGTCAAACATATCGAAAGGCAGCACGGCCGGGGCAAGTTAACTGCCCGTGAGCGGATCGAGATCCTGATCGACCCCGGTAGCTTCAGTGAACTGGGTTCTTTTGTGGGCACCACTAGCAGACGTATCGACGGCCGTATACCTGAAGCGCCCTGTGATGGTGCCGTCATCGGAACGGGCCGGGTGAACGGCCGCCTGATCATGATCCACGCCAGTGATTTTACGGTCCTTGGCGGATCGGTCGGTGCCCAGCATCTTATAAAATTCACGAGGCCCCTGGAGATGGCTGCCATGTGGGGGATTCCCATGGTCAATCTTCTGGACTCTTCCGGGGGCCGGCTTGGGTACCAGGATGTAGCCATGGCCGGTGTAGATTGGCATTTTCGACTCCAGTCCCTGTATTCGGGAGTCATTCCCCAGATTACCGTGCTCATGGGACCCTGTATCGCCGGTGGGGCCTACCTTCCGACCCTGTGCGACTTTCTGCTCATGAGCCGCAACTCCGCCAACATGTGGCTTGGCGGTCCGCGACAAACCCGGGCAGCCACTTCAGAGAAGATCGACCGCAACATTGGGGGAGCAGATTACCACATGCAGCTCAGCGGAAGTTGCGATGTTGTCGGAGAGGACGATGAGGAGACCATCAATAAATGCCGGGAATTACTCCGCTATTTGCCTCAAAACTTCAGGGAAAAACCACCCGAGCGGGAAAAAACCGACAATCCGGACCGGGAAGTGAGGGAACTGACGGGTATCGTTCCCGATAAATTTGATCAGACCTATGACATGCACGATGTCATCAAGAAACTTGTCGATGATACAGATTACCTTGAAATCAAAAACGAGTACGCTAAAAACCTAATTACCTGTTTCTGCAGATTTAACGGTGCCGGTGTGGGACTGGTTGCGAACAATCCCCGATACCCGGGCAGCATTCTGGAAATAAACTCCTGTGACAAGTACTACCGGTTTCTGCAAGTACTTGATGCCTATAATATCCCTCTGGTCAACCTGGTGGACACACCGCCCTTAGTTCCCGGCGAGGCAGAGGAAGCCAAGGGATTGATCCGGCATGTGGGAAAAATAGTCGATTTGTATGCCACCACCACGGTACCCAAGATAAGCATTGTTCTGCGCGAGGCTTATGCCGATACCGGCGGCATGATCATGGGAGGTCTCAAGAGTATGGGCACTGATCTCACCTATGCTTGGCCCATTGCACGGTTTGCGGTGGAGGCTTCAAAACTGGATTATCGAAAAATTTACGGCAAAGGCATCGAGGAAGACGCATATGAATCCTATCTGAATCGGTCCAGAGAAAAGGTCGGCGTCTTTGAAGTCGCGAAAAGCTGGACTGCTCAGATGGTGGACGAGATTATTAAACCCGGCGACACCCGAAAAAAGATCATCGAAGCCTTGGAGTTGACAAAGAATAAGCATGAGCATCTGCCGGAAAGGGCGAAGGGGCATGGCACGGGTCCCACCTGATTTCCAATTCATAAATGGCCCTTTTCCCGATGCACTGTGTTCTCCGCGTGTTTTGCGTCTGATTGCCCTGTGAAATTGTTATGGCCGTTTCAAAGTCTTTAATTCGTCCTTTGCCCATTTTGTAAAGTTCTAAGTTTGCTTCACTAAATTTGTGAAACTCGGGCTGCCGCCCTCAAACAGTCACAAATTTTACGTTACGCTTCACTAAGAACTTTTTCACAAAATAGTCAAAATGGACCCGCCTAAAGACTTTGAAACTCGTTTGTTGGCATTTCACCGGGGCCTCGTACTACAAGTACGCCTCAACGAAAACACTTGTGCGGCCTTGCGCATCGAAAAAATTGCTCATTTATGAATTGGAAATCGGACCCTATCAATCGTAAAGTAGTTGGCGAATTTGATTTTGAAAAACTTCAAAAGTAAAGGTTGTAGATTTTAACAATTTTCACGAAGTGACGGAGGCTTTTCACTTGCCGCCGTCCTCCGCCCTGTGGAATGGCGGAGCCTATTCTTCCGGGGTCAGCGGCAAGTGAAAAAAGGCTTCTCTCTCCGTGCCCTCTGCGTCTCTAACGAACGAAGTGAGTGGGCGTTGAACAAAAAGAAAAAAGGATAAGAAGAAGATGGG
>CP070652.1:2778929-2783115 GCA_020354645.1 Deltaproteobacteria bacterium | reverse complement strand
CAATCCGGCCCATTATCAGCCGACTAAAGGAGGTGTTTAAATGAGCGAGAAAAAAGGACTATACAGCACATGGCTCATAGTGCTCGGTATCGCTATCCTGCTTGGACTATATGCCGCCATAAGGCTTTTTGCCCAGGGCCATTACCTTTTTAATACCAATGATGTCATTATCTGGTCTTTGCCCTTGGGCGTTTATATATTTTTGGCACTGACGAGCTCTGGTCTGACCCTTCTGGCTGGAATTCCGCTGGTGCTCAAAGTTACAAGATTTGAACCATTTGCCAAACGCCTGGTGTTTTTAGCACTGGCCACCTTGATGGGTGGTTTTGTGGCCATCGGCTTGGAGCTCGGCTCGGTCGTACACATGTACTGGATTTTATTCTCGCCGAATTTTTCATCACCCATCTGGTGGATGGGTTTTATTTACAGCGTGGAGTTGGTGGTCTTGATTGTCAAATTCTGGAAAATGCACACCGGTGACTGGCACAGCGGATTCAGCAGAGCTTTAGGGGTCATATCTTTTGTGCTGGCCTTGATAGCGCCGTTGATGATCGGCTCGGTTTTTGGCATCACCGAATCGCGGGTCACCTACTTCGGCCCGATGATGTCGGTTTACAGTCTGGCGCTAGGCCTACTCAGCGGTGTTGCCTTGTTTTTGCTATACAGCATGATTTTCCATCGCGTCACTGGTGACGGTGCTGTTGAAAGCCAAACCCCATTGTACAATGAGTTTACTTCCATCTTTAGGTATATTGCCGCAATCGCCGTGATTTTTACGATCGTCAAATTTGCCATCGAAGTTGCCACTGTTGTTCCGGAATTTCTGGTTTACCATAAATTTGAACACGCTTTCGGTGCCTGGCAGGGTTTTCATATCGAAGTGATTTTTGGCCTGTTTTTACCTTTTATATTGTTGTTGATCCCTGCCGTACAGAAGAGCGCAAACGGCAAAATTGTCACTTCGGCATTAATTTTGGTCGGTACGCTGATGATGCACATGGAAATTTTGTTGGCCGGCCAGAGCCATCCTGTCGGACCCAAAGCCGAACAGTATCCGGCGTTTATTAGTTATTTTCCGAGTATCTGGGAATGGCTGGTGTTTGTGTTTGCTTTGGCCGTCATGCTGTTATTGTACACCTTAGGAGAACGGTATCTTAAATTGGCACAAGCGCCAGAGTAAATTATCCGGTTGGCCCGGTGTCGGGCCAACCAAATAAAAACTGGTACCTAGAGGACGGTTCATGAAAACGGAAGACTTCCTGGCCCACGAGCAGTCCCGAATGGATGTTTATCGATTTTTGGCAGACTGCTTTCAATTGCCCAACGAAAACCTTAAAAAAAATCTGATTCGCTTGACCGACACAATAAATACGTTGTGCGGCGAGGTAGCGCAATACGTTCATCTGATGAAGAAAGATTTCGCCAGGACAGATGCCCTAGAATCTCTGAAGGTCGATTATGCCAGACTCTTCGTAGGACCGTATACACTGACAGCACCGCCATATGGATCCGTATATCTGGAGGGCAAGCGTTTGATCATGGGAAACTCCACGGTAGATGCACAAAAAAGATATCGCCAGGCTGGGCTGGATATGGCCGAGGGCTTTCGGGAAGCTCCCGATCACATTACGGTAGAGCTCGAATTTATGTATTTTTTAATCTTCAAGGAGATCGAAGCAGCCAAACAATCAGACATTCAGTCTTTTCAATACTATCTGAAAGAGCAGCAATTTTTTCTGAAAGATCATCTAAATGGTTGGCTATCTGAATTTACGGACAATGTGATCGCCAATTCAGAAACCGAATTTTATAAAGCGCTCGCTAAATTTACTGCAATTTTTATACAGCAGGATCTACAAAGCTTTAAACAGTATAATGAATCCGACATCTTGAATTAAAATAGTCAGTTTCTTGATGGCCCCATTGCGTAAATATCTATAAAAATTGAATCTTGACTGTAATTTTGACTTAAATCAAAGATAGGCACAACTCCGGTCAGTATAGAATAAGATAGCAAAGATTACCACCATTGCTGTCCGCATTAAAACGTGTCCCTGCAACCTTTATATAGCCTTACAATTCTCATTCTTGACAGGAGTCCTTAGATAATGGGATATGATCGTTTAGGTTTTTTTCCTTTAGACGGTATCAATTAAATTTTTTTACCAATGGTTATGTTAATATTAACATAAGGGTGTTCGGTTGATTTAACGATTGGGTTTTGAAAATAGGACTTAAATGAAAAATCATGCAAGACTTTGGATCGCTTGTAAAGAGTTCGGCTGCTGCCCACGGGCACCTCTGCCCGGGGCAAGTGGTTGGCGTGCGCATGGCCATGTTGGGCTGCCGGCTCATTGGTCTGGATGAACCCACTCATCACGACCAGATTAAAAAACTGATTGTTTATGTGGAGATGGATCGCTGCACCGCGGAGGCCGTTGCGCATGTGACCGGTGTGAAATTGGGGCGCCGATCTTTGAAATTTGTGGATTACGGCATTATGGCAGCTACGTTTGTCAACCTGCAAACCGGCAAGGCCTATCGCATCATCTCCACAGAGGAGTCCAGGGACCTCGCGTGTATTTATGCGCCGGAGGCAACCGGAAAAAGCCTGCAGCAAATGGAGGCTTACAAGCGGATGCCGGATAGCGTACTTTTCCGTGTGCAAAAGGTTCGGGTTAAATTGAGCGAGTTTGATATGCCGGGTCCGACGCGCAGCAAAGTTATCTGCAGCCGATGCGGACAAATGATACGGGACCGTCGTGAAGTCATCCAGGATGGACACGTCCTTTGTAATCCCTGCACGGGTGACTCTTATTTTAGCGACGCCCAAGAGGTTATCTGGCCGGATATGAATTGGACGCCCACACAACGCGAGCTGAAATTGCCGGGACCAGAGCCGTCTGAAAACCAACCATACGATGAAAGTAACCTCAAAAAAACGAAAACGTGATGGATTAGATAAAAAGGAGTGAATACCGTGCTGAAAAAAATAAAACTCCAAGAAGCGGTAGGTACGAAACTGGCCCACGACATCACCGAAATTCGACCGGGTGAGTTTAAAGGCCCGGCTTTTCGCAAGGGGCATACCGTGTGTGATGAAGATATTTGCCATCTTCAGAAACTCGGAAAAAACCACCTTTATCTGATTGATCTCGCAGAAGATGAAATTCATGAGAATCAGGCAGCGGCTATTCTTGCCAAAGGACTGGCCGGAGACGGCATCTGCTGGGAAGATGATCCCAAGGAAGGCAAAATAAACCTTTATGCCGAAAGGGATGGTCTACTTATCGTAAATACAGCGTCTCTGGCGGCCTTCAACATGATCGAGGAGGTAATGTGTGCCACCCTCCACTGCCATACCCTGGTGAAAAAGGGTGAACTGGTAACCGCCACCCGGGCGATTCCGCTCGTGATGAAGCGTGCGCTTGTTGAACGGGCAGCAGTCATCGCCGGCCAAAACGGTGGGGTAGTTTCGGTACAGCCGCTTCGACAATCCAAGACCGGACTGGTCATAACGGGCAACGAGGTCTACCATGGACTTATCGAAGATCGCTTTGCTCCCGTGCTCACCGAAAAAATAACCGCTCTGGGTTCCAGGGTGGCCGGTGTCGCCTTTGCACCTGATGATGCAGAAATCATCAGCCAAGCAATCCGATCACACCTGGAAAAAGACTGTGATCTGCTTCTTTTGAGCGGCGGGATGAGCGTTGACCCGGATGATGTCACCCGTAAAGGGATCCGTCTGGCCGGTGCCGATGAAATCAACTACGGAGCCGCCGTGCTTCCGGGAGCCATGTTTTTGGTGGCCTATATTGGCGATATACCGCTGTTGGGTGTGCCGGCCTGTGGACTTTATCACCGTATTACCGCGTTGGATCTCTTGCTCCCGCGGATTTTGGCAGGGGAACGCATTGGCAAAAAGGAACTTGCTTTCTTGGGCCACGGCGGCCTGTGCCGAGATTGCCAGGAATGCGCCTACCCGCATTGTCCATTTGGTAAAGGTGTGTAGACGCTATCTCAAAACTAACATCTAGCAGGGTCAGGTCTCAACATTAAACAAGAGTCACCTTAAAAATTAGTTGAATGTTGACGGGCTGTTGCCCAAATCCCTTTTCACTTTGTCTAAAACGTTTTTTGATCAATCTAAGGCTTGTTCCAGGTGCTTTGAAAACTCGTCCCGCTT
>CP070652.1:2773970-2778829 GCA_020354645.1 Deltaproteobacteria bacterium | reverse complement strand
CCGCTGCATCACTATGAAGCCATGGGAGCCACCCAGACAAAGATCCCTACCGAGATCCAGATCTCCGAAAGAAGGGAATTCGAACTTGCCGATGAGGGTTTTATCAGTTTAACCATGCGCAAAGGCAGCGACAACGCCGCATTTTTTTCGGCCAATTCCGTTCAAAAACCCAAGTTTTTTGGTGTCAGTGAAGAGGGCAAGAAAGCGGAACGCGATTTTAAATTGGGGCTACAGTTGCCGTATATGTTCATCATTAACCGGCTGGCCCACTATCTGAAGGTTCTTCAGCGGGAAAATATCGGCTCCTGGAAAGAACGGGTTGATTTGGAAATGGAACTGAACAATTGGATCCGTCAGTACGTTGCCGATATGGATAATCCGTTGCCGGGGGTCAGGAGCCGCAGACCGCTCCGCAGGGCCCAGGTAACCGTGTCAGAGGTTGAGGGAGAGGCCGGCTGGTACAAGGCCGAGCTAAAGGTCCAGCCCCATTTTAAGTATATGGGTGCCTTTTTTACCCTCTCACTGGTTGGTAAACTGGATAAGGAATAACGAAAGGAGGATAGCCATGCCAATGTTAGCTCATTTAGAACTTGAAGGAGAAAGCCAGGGAACGATTGAAGGAACCTGTGATATGGAAGGGCGCGAGGGTACCATTATTGTCTATGCCATGAATCAAGATATTCATATTCCCCGCGATCCCCAATCGGGCCTTCCCAGCGGAAAAAGGATCCACGGCCCCATGACCGTGGTAAAGGAATTCGACAAAGCCTCCCCCAAGCTCTACCAGGCGCTGTGCACAGGGGAGCACATGAAGGTTGCTCTGAAGTGGTACCGGATCGATCCCGCCGGGATAGAAGAGCACTATTTTACCCACAACCTTGAAGATGCCATTGTAGTGACCATTAAGCCCTATTCGCCGATTGCGTTCCTGCCAGACAACGAACCCTATCGACATATGGAAGAGATTTCTTTTACCTACAGCAAGATCAAATGGACGTGGGAACCCGACGGCGTCGAATCCGAAGATTCCTGGCTGGCGCCGGGCAAATAATTGATGGTATATGCGGGAAGAAAGACTTTTAGAGCGTATTCGTTCATGGGAAAAAGCACCGGACAGGCGCACCCGAGAAGATCCGGCAAAAATTGTCGATTCCGTGTTGGGGCATTTACGGCGGATTCTCAACACCCGGAGAGGAAATGTACCGATCTCAGAGGATTATGGTATTCCGGATTTTACCGACTTTTTGCGCAGTTACCCTGAGTCCGTGCGCGATATCGAGAGGACTATCCGGCAAATAATTCAGGACTATGAGCCTCGTTTAACATCTATTCGGGTCAGCTTTATACCCCAGGAGGAAGATCTATTTTCGGTAAACTTTCACATTAGCGCCAGGTTGGCGACGGAAGATGATAGAGTTCCCGTGGTGTTTGAAAGTTATGTAGGTTCAGACGGAAGAGTCAATATAAAGGGCTGACGCCGAATTTCCGGTAAACCGCCGCTGTCTTCAGACACTAGTGGTGCGCCTTATTTCTTTTAACCCTAACCCGTCTTATACAACCGGGGCATTGCAGTTGCCGACAAAATTCGGATGTTGACGTCAACGACCACCACGTGCACAGTAGGGGATGGCGTGACCGGTGCGCTTCCCTGTTCAAAGGGAAGCTAAACAGAATAGATATATTCCTTTCCGGCAAGCCTTGCCCTTTAGGGCAGGGAGCCTCAATTTCTCCGAAACAGTCGGATAAAGGCAAAAGCGCTTCAGTGATTTAAACGGTGCACTTGCAAGTAGCGCCCGGTTTGCAAGGCAAGAAATTATTATGTTTAACCGTTATTTCCAACAGGAACTGGCCAATTTAAAAGAACTCGGTGAAGATTTTTCCAAGGCCCACCCGGCTGTGGCTCCCATGTTAAGAGGCCCCACGGTTGATCCGGACGCCGAGCGTCTTCTTGAGGGAGTGGCGTTTTTAACCGCTCTGTTGAGACAAAAACTGGATGACGAGTTTCCGGAAATTGTTCACGAATTGGTTCGACTCATCTGGCCGCATTATTTGCGTCCGATCCCATCCGCCTCGATTGTGACCTTTAGGCCAAAGCCCACCCTCAAGGAGACGATGACCATACCCGCCGGGATCCATATTGCCTCCATACCGGTGGAGGGAACATCTTGCATTTTTCAAACATGTTATAGTGTGGATATTCATTCCCTGGATCTCTCAGGCGCCGCGCTGGTGGAGCCGGCCGGCCGGCCGGCAGCAATCAAATTGAAGTTAACGCTTATGGATATCAAGCTCGCCGACTGGCAGCCCCAGAAGCTGCGTTTTTTTCTTGCGGGTGACTATTCCGTTGCTGCCGATATCTATTTACTTTTAACCCGCTATTTAAAACAGATCATTATATCAGTACCTGACAGCAAACAACCGCTGCTGCTCACGCCTGATCATCTGCGGCCGGTGGGATTTTCCAACAACCAGAGCCTTATTCCCTATCCGGGCAATTCATTCCCCGGGTACCGTATACTCCAGGAGTACTTTTTTCTTCCGGAAAAGTTTCTTTTTTTAGATCTTGTGGGTTGGGAACACTGGCTGAATAGGGGGGAAGGCAATCGGTTTGAGGTCACCTTTGAGCTCGAAGATCTGCCTTTTTCACCCCCCCGGGTAAAAGCAGATAATTTTGTTTTATCTGCTACACCGGTGATAAACGTCTTTCCGCATGACGCCGATCCGATTCGCTTGGATCACCGAAAAACAGAATATCTGGTGCGCCCTACCGGCGGCAAACCTTCCCATTATCAGGTCTATTCACTGGAAAAAGTTGTCGGTTTTATTCAGGGTACGGCTCAGGAGCGGGTATATGTTCCGTTTGAAGTGTTTAATCCTGAACTCGAATCCAACCCGGTCTATCAGGTCAATCTCAGAGGATCACCTGTTCATGCGGGATTCGATGTTTATTTGTCGGTCGCTTATCCCCAAAAAGCAGGCTCACCGGCACCGGAAACCCTTTCGATCCAACTTCAGTGCACCAATGGCTTTTTGCCCGAACGCATTCAGCTGGGCGACATATCTTTGCCAACCAGCAGCACCCCTGAGTTTGTTGATTTTAAAAATATTCGTACCCCAACGCCCAATGTACTGCCACCCTTGGGAAGCAACTTGCTGTGGCGTTTATTATCTCACCTTTCTTTGAATTACGTTATGCTGGCAAAAGCAGAAGATTTAAGGGCCCTTCTCGACCTCTATGTTTTTGAGGCCGGCCGGGACCGAAGCGCAATACTGGCCAATAAAAAACGGATTGCCGGCATTGAACAAGTTGAGACCGGGGCCTCCAATCGGTTGGCTTCGGGCGTGATGATGCGGGGCCGGGAAATTCGAATCAATATGCGCCAGGATCATTTTGCCAGCCAGGGGGACATGTTTCTCTTTGGATGTGTGCTGGATCACTTTTTAGGTTCGTATGCCTCTATGAACAGTTATACCCGCCTTTCCATCAAAGAAGTTATAAAGGGGGAACTTTATCAGTGGCCAGTCAGGATAGGGGACCAACCGCTCGTCTGAAGCTGGAATTGCTGCAGAAGGGGCACGCTTACTCGTATTATCAAGTGATACGGCTGCTTCGTTATTTTGCTCGGGATTCAGCCAAATCCGAAGACGAGTTGGCGACTGAAATCGACCCTGTCCGCATCAGGCCCAAGCTCTCGCTCGCGTTTCCCGCTGCTGATGTGGATACCATTGAGGAACAAGGTGATGACAAAAGTACTCGTTTTTTGGTGACCGCGAATTTTTTGGGGCTTTATGGTACTTCCTCACCGTTGCCGACATTTTACAGCGAAGATCTCATGGACGAGGCCGGCCTGGACGAATCCACCGCCAGAGATTTTATCGATGTCTTTAATTATCGGCTATTTCTGCTGTTATACGGGTGCTGGAGCAAGTATCGGTTGTTTCTCAAGATTGTTGAAGAAGACAACCGAAACTACCTGGAGAGGCTTTACAGCCTTATTGGGCTGGGAGAAGAAACGTTTAGAGATAATGTCCCCGATGCCTATGGACTTCTAAGATATATCGGTCTTTTTACACAGTTTCCGCGATCTACCGTCGGACTGCAAACCCTGCTTCAGGATGCCCTGGATGTCAATGTAATCGTAATTCCCTGTGTTAAGCGAAAAGCCATTATCCCGGAAGATCAAAGGCATTATCTGGGAGTTTCGGGAAATGTTCTGGGACAAGACAGTTTCATCGGACGGCAAATCGATGATCGCATGGGAAAGTTCAGTATCCGGCTCGGCCCGCTGAATCGAGAAGTCTTCCAAAGCTTTTTGCCGGGGGGAGACCGCTACCAGAAGCTAATTTCCTTGACAAGACTCTATGTTCTGGACCCTCTGGAATATGATCTGGAGATTATTGTTTCAGCAAAGCAGGCAAAACCAGTTTGCCTGGGTTCACCCCAGTGGTCGAGATTGGGATACGATACCTGGGTCTTTGCCGGTGATGCGCTTGGAGAGGTGAGGACCGCTTTTTACCCCCCCTGAGGTTAAATATTTGAGTTTGAAAATTGGGGGGAAGATTTTTTTTACAACGGGCTACGGACAATAGACAACGGACACATCACCTTATTAAATCATAAGGCGTTAACATTTAAATGGACTCGGGATAAAGAGCCCTGATCTTTCAAATCGTAAAATACCGGGGAGATAGACATGATCACGGTTGACATTAAATCGCTTTTGGGTCGTTTGAATCCATATTGTACCCGATCTTTGGAAGCCGCCGCCGGTCTTTGCGTGACCCGCACCCATTACGAGGTTACGGTGGAGCATCTGCTGGCCAAAGTACTCGAAGACCCCCAGTCAGACCTGCCGCTG
>CP070652.1:2765448-2773870 GCA_020354645.1 Deltaproteobacteria bacterium | reverse complement strand
TCAACGTCAGAGGTATACGGGGATCCAACGATTCATCCGCAAAGTGAAAATTACTGGGGTAACGTGAATCCCATCGGATTGCGGTCCTGCTATGACGAAGGCAAACGCTGCGCTGAAACCTTATTTTTTGACTATTATCGGCAGCATCAGTTGAAGATCAAAGTGGTTCGAATTTTTAATACCTACGGCCCCAGAATGCATCCCAATGACGGCCGTGTCATCAGCAATTTTATTACCCAGGCGCTGGCAGGCCGGAATATCACGGTTTATGGTGATGGTTCTCAGACCCGCTCTTTTTGCTATGTGGATGACATGGTTGATGGACTCGTCCGAATGATGAATGCATCGGAGGACTTAATTGGGCCCATAAACATCGGCAACCCCAATGAATACAGCATTCTTGAACTGGCCGAGAGAATACTGGCGACAACGGGATCAAAGTCCAAAATTGTATTCGAGCCGCTGCCCCAGGATGATCCCATGAAACGCAGGCCGGATATATCCCTGGCTCAAAAACAGCTTGGCTGGAAACCCACAACCGGTCTGGAGGAAGGATTGAACCGAACCATCGAATATTTTAAGACCACAAAGAGAAATACAGTTGTTTAGGGAAGGAATTACTGGATTTCCGACACTTTTTACCCGTAAATACACCGACTCCTGAAATCACTGATCCTAATTGTTGAACAGATGATAGGTTTTTGCCTATGAGTGCAATTTAATCCAGGGAGAATTTGTATGAAACGAGCGCTGATCACCGGCATAACAGGCCAGGATGGTGCGTATCTAGCGGAGTTTTTGTTGGGTAAGGGATACGAAGTTCATGGTATAAAGCGACGGGCATCTTTGATTAATACAGCCCGGATCGACCACCTTTACCAGGATCCCCACGAGAAAGATGTGCGCTTTTTAATGCATTATGGCGATCTTACGGATTCGACCAATTTAATCCGCATCATCCAGGAGGTTCAACCCGAAGAGATTTACAACCTGGCTGCCCAAAGTCATGTAAAGGTTTCTTTTGAAACGCCCGAATACACCGCCAATACAGACGCGCTGGGTACTTTACGCCTGCTTGAAGCCATCAGGATACTGAAACTAGAAGATAAAGCTCGATTTTATCAGGCATCGTCATCCGAGCTTTATGGTAAGGTGCAGGAAACTCCCCAAAGTGAGACTACCCCGTTTTATCCGCGCTCACCGTATGCCGTTGCCAAGCTCTACTCTTTTTGGATTACGGTGAACTATCGAGAAGCATACGGTATCTATGCCTGCAATGGTATTCTGTTCAATCACGAATCACCCATTCGGGGAGAAACGTTTGTCACCCGCAAAATAACCCGAGGCCTGGCACGCATTAAACTGGGATTGCAGGATTGCCTTTATCTGGGAAATCTCGATGCCAAACGGGATTGGGGACATGCACGGGATTTTGTTGAAATGCAGTGGTTGATGCTTCAACAGGATAAACCCGATGACTATGTTATTGCCACCGGAAAACAACACTCCGTCAGGGAATTCATTGAACTGGCCGCTCGCGAACTGGGAATTGGTCTGCGCTGGCAAGGCCAAGGAACTGAAGAGAAGGGGATTGATGAAAACACCGGTAAGGTTGTAATTGCTGTTGACCCGCGCTATTTTCGTCCGACAGAAGTTGATGCTCTCCTGGGTGATCCCAGCAAGGCCCGCGAGAAATTGGGCTGGAAACCGCGGAGTAGTTTTAAGCAACTGGTTGCTGAAATGGTTCAAGGGGATCTTAATGAGGCCAAACGGGATGAACTATGTAAAACAGAAGGATTTCAAACCTTTAACTATTTTGAATAATAAACCGATCGTTTGACTGTTTCGCTTGCCTGCAAGCACCGCCCTTCAGGGCGGGGAGTTTCATAATCAATCCGGATGCTGATACAAAAGGGCCTAAAGATTTTTTAGTAATTTTAATTGGTTGACTGCTTTAGGGTTGCACTAAAATGAATCCTGTTCTATTTAAAAGTATATAATAACATTCGCAACGTTTGCAGGCCCATTCAATTCTTTGAAATTGAGAATTCTAAAAAGCCATGCCTTCCGAAAACCTTATGCACAAAGCGACTCGAATTTACATTGCCGGTCACCGCGGGATGGTGGGCTCTGCCATAATTCGTTGCCTGGTGGCCGAAGGATATAGCAATCTTATTACCCGAAGTCATGAGGAACTCGATCTCACCGATCAAATGGCGGTGCGGGATTTTTTCCAAAATGAGAAAATCGATTATGGGGTACTAGCTGCGGCCAAAGTCGGGGGTATTCACGCCAACAACTCATATCCTGCCGAGTTTATCTATCAGAACCTGATGATTGAATCCAACGTGATTCATGAGGCTTTTCAGGCTGGGGTGGAAAGACTTTTATTTTTGGGCAGTTCCTGCATTTACCCCAAATACGCACCACAGCCGATGAAGGAAGAATATCTGCTTACCGATCAACTGGAACCGACCAACGAGCCGTATGCCATTGCTAAAATTACCGGAATCAAGCTATGCGAAGCCTATAATCGTCAATACCAGACAAAATATCGAGCGGTGATGCCGACAAACCTTTATGGTCCCAACGATAATTACGATCTCGAAAAATCCCATGTTTTACCGGCATTGATCCGTAAATTTCATTTGGCCAAACTCGCCATGCTAAGGGACTGGGAAGCGATAAATAACGACGAAACACAATACGGTCCCATTCCCGAATACATCCGCAGCCAGCTGGAATCCATTGCCGGAACTACTGATCGCCATCATGCGTCGGATAGTGCGATAATCCAACTCTGGGGAAGCGGTTCTCCCAAAAGGGAATTCCTGCATGTCGATGATTTAGCCGCCGCATGTTTGCTGTTGATGAATTTATCCGATGATCGCTTCAACGCACTTTTGGCAAATCAATTAGAGACCCGAACATCGCAGGACAAAGCCACAGATCCTTCAATTCATCCGTTACCGGTCTCCCCTCAGCCGAAGGTTTCCCATATCAATGTAGGAACCGGGGAGGATCTGACAATCGGTGAACTTTCAAAAATAGTAAAAAAGGTGGTCGGTTTCACCGGCAATGTGATCTGGGACCGCACGAAGCCGGACGGCACACCCCGAAAACTTTTGGATGTATCCAGGCTCATGCGAATCGGTTGGCAGCCTCGGATAAAGCTGAGTGACGGTATTCGTTCGACCTACGAATCATACCTAAAACACAGCGGCCCATCCGATTAAAACAATCTTGAAAGCAGTTGAAGCGGCGAATTGACAACGCGGTAAACATCTGTATATTTAATAGTATGCCGAAACTATCCGCGGCATATAGTCTCTCATAAAAATACCAAACAAGGATATCAGTGCCTGAAGCCAAGATCTATTAGACCGCACAAAAAATATGAAGCACCTCATCAAAAATAAAAACATCATTATTGGTGTTTGTGGGGGAATCGCCGCTTACAAGAGCGTGGAATTATTGAGACTTCTGAAAAAGCAAGACGCCAACGTCAGGGTTATCATGACCCGCAATGCTCGGGCTTTTGTCGGCTCGCTGACCTTTGAAGCTTTATCCGGCCAGCCGGTGTGGACCAGCCTTTTTGAGGAGCGCAACGATGCTGCCATTCGCCATATTGATTGGGCCCGGGAAGCCGATGCTGTTGTCATAGCGCCGGCTACGGCGAATATGATCGGAAAACTTGCCGGCGGTATCGCTGATGATGCCTTGACTACGGTGATGCTGGCGGTGACCTCACCGGTATTACTATGCCCATCCATGAATACGCATATGTATGAGAACCGAGCTGTGCAGCGCAATCTTGAAATATTAAGACGGGATGGATATTATATCTTAGAGCCCGGATCGGGCGAACTTGCCTGCGGCACGACCGGACCGGGTCGTCTGCCCGAACCAGAGATCATATTGGATAGACTGATCAGCTATCTGTGCCCCAAAGATTTGAAAGACAAGCAGGTTCTTGTAACCGCCGGGCCCACGCAAGAGCCGTTCGATCCTGTGCGATTTATCAGCAATCCATCCTCCGGCAAGATGGGATTTTCCGTTGCCAAGGCTGCCGAACAGAGAGGTGGTAAAGTCACTTTAATTACGGGTCCGAGTCATTTGTCTGACCCATTGAATGTTACCGTGATTAGAGTCCAAACGGCTGACGAAATGGCCCATAGCGTATTTACGCACATGGAAGACGCCCAGATTATTATCAAGACTGCGGCTGTATCCGATTTCAAACCGAAAAAGGAAGTTCGACACAAGATCAAGAAAGGGGATAGCGCAATAACTATCGAAACGCAAAAGACACAAGATATTCTCAAAGAACTTGGTCGCAAAAAAAAGAATCAAGTTTTGGTCGGTTTTGCGGCTGAGACCGAGAAGCTTGAACAAAATGCGGCACAGAAACTGGTTGAAAAAAATCTTGATATGATTGCCGCCAATCTTCTCGGAAATCCCGGTTCCGGATTCGGGGAGGATACCAACAAAGTTACGCTGATTTACAAAGACGGCCGAAAAGAAGTTCTTCCGCAAATGACAAAAGACGAAATTGCCCACATCCTATTAGATAGAATATTGGAATTGGGCAAATCGTCGCGTGAATCAGGGGATTAAGTTACAATTAGCAAGGACAAGTGAAGAACAGTTCCCACGGTGACGAATAATTCACTGTTGTTTATTTCCTGAATCTTGCATGAAAATTAATGAGAAGTTGAAATAATATTAAATAACAGCAGGTTGAGAGAATTAGCGCAGTAAAGCCCAATACTTAAAAAGTAAAAAGGATGGTCGTCAATTTTATCTCATTAATTTTCACCCTGCGGGCAAGCCGGTGGCTTCCATGCCCTGCGGGCTGCGCTTACAGCGCCTTTGTTATTAAGGGCTCGCAATAGTACACTATGGCTTCGCCCTTAAGTGCTTTGCATATGAAAGCCTCCGGCTCGTGCAAAACTCAGGTTATAATTTGATTGAATATTCCTTGAATTGAGAGTAAAAAAAATTCGGGTCAGTCAACAAATCCAACGGAATATTTTGAAATGCTTACCTTAGAAACACAGGTGCTGATAATCGGCGGCGGCGCAACGGGTACGGGTCTGGCCCGTGATCTAGTCCTGCGCGGAGTTGAATGCATCCTGGCGGAAAAAAATGATATAAACGCCGGGGCATCCGGCGCCAACCACGGTCTTCTGCACAGTGGTGCTCGCTATGTATCCTCCGATCAGGGCAGCGCTGCAGAGTGCAGAGAAGAAGCCAAACTTCTAAAACAACTGGCTCCCCACTGCATTGAAGATACCGGCGGTCTTTTCGTTGCCGTCGCGGGGGATGATGAGAAGTATGTGGCGGATTTCCCCAATCTGTGTTCCCAATGCAAAATCCCCGTAAAGGAATTGACCGTCCGTGAGGCCCGTGAGTTGGAGCCGCCTCTTTCCGAAAAATTAATTGCCGCTTATATGGTGGAGGATGCTTCCATTGATCCATTCAAACTTTCCGTGGAAAATATTTCCCAGGCCCAGGACCTTGGATGCAGGTTGCTGCGCTTCACAAAAGTGGTTGGATTCGAGAAAAACAAGAACAGAATCCGGGTCACCCGATTACTGGATAAGGTTACCGGCCAGGAATTCTTAATAGCGGCCGATCAAGTAGTCAACGCTTCGGGTGCCTGGGCCGGTATCATCGCAGACTTAGCAGGTATTACCGTCGATATACTGTATTCCCAGGGCAGTCTTTTGATCACCCACAACAGAATAACTCAACGGGTGGTGAACCGTTTGCGCCCCTCCGCCAACGCGGACATTCTGGTTCCGGGGGGTACGGTTTCCATCCTCGGCACAACTTCCGTAAGGATTGATAATTTATATGACATCCACCCGACGGTCAAAGAGGTAGATTCCATTGTCAGTGAAGCCGCAGCCATGATTCCTATTTTGGAGACTTCCCGATACATCCGGGCCTATGCCGGAGTCAGACCGCTGGTCGGTTCGCAATCTTCCGGAGACGATCGCAGTGTCAGCCGCGGGTTTGCGCTGCTGGATCATGCCGCTGATGGTCTTGAAAACTTTGCCACGATTACCGGGGGTAAGCTGACCACCTATCGTCTAATGGCGGAAAAAACAGCGGATCTGGTGTGTCAACGCCTGGGGGTTTCGAAACACTGCCTGACCCGAACAGATCCCCTCCCCGAGTCCCAACCCGCTAAGTGGACCCAACCGGGGCTGGCACCCCGCTTGTGGCTGAAACAAAACGACCCGCAAGACATCCTACTTTGCGAATGCGAGATGGTCCCCAGGAGTGCGGTGGATGCAATCATAACCGCCATTCATGACCAAAGCGGCCAGCCGGACCTTAAAGCCATCGGACTGCGCAGCCGTATCGGCAAAGGTGCCTGCCAGGGCACCTTCTGCGGTGTTCGTGTTGCAGCTTACTTGTTTGACCGGGGTGAATTGGATTCAAATCAATGCTTGAAAAATCTTGGTGAGTTTCTCAGCCACCGCTGGAAGGGACAACACCCGATTCTTTGGGACAGACAACTTGTACAGGCGGAGCTGATGGAAGCCATGCATTGTGGTTTTTTTGGGTTAGAACTTTAGGTACTTGATGGCATCATGCTCACAAATTCTGCTGAATTAGGAAATATATAATTTTTTGTTTATGTTACGGATGCTCGATGCTGGTTGCTGGATGCTGGATGAGGACATAAATTTATTCTCTAATCTATCTATCATCCAGCAACAAGCGCCCAATATTCTAAGGGAAGAATAAAAACATGAGTTACAAAAAGCTAACAATTTGGCAACACGCACGGCTCATAGTTATCGAAATTCATAAGATGACATTGAATAAACTTCCTCAATTCGAATTATATGAAGAAGGCAGTCAAATCAGACGTTCAATAAAATCGGTTAAATCGAACATTGTTGAGGGATACGGCAGAAGACGATATAAACCGGAATACATAAGATTTTTGACGTATTCGCTTGCATCTTGCGATGAGACAACGGACCATCTCGAAACCCTATATGAAACGAAATCCATTATGGATGAGACACTATATCAAGATCTTCATGGGCGATTACAGACCTTGGGGAAGAAAATAAACCTATTTATTCAGTCTGTTGAAAAAAGTCACCGAACAAATTGAACGTCCTGTAATGGACAAATCACTTACCAGCATCCAGTATCCAGCAACCAGCATCAGTTCGCTTCATTCAATATAAAATGACTTGATTCAATTATTGGTTTTAGACGAAACATCGATAACAAATAGATTTCAATCATGGCCAACTCCGAACCCATAAAATGTGAACTAACGGTTATTGGCGCCGGTATCGCCGGCATGGCCGCCGCGCTGTTTGCGGCTAACCGAGGACTTTCTACAGTTCAGGTGGGAAGTACCGGAGAAATCATCTTTGCCAGCGGCTTGCTGGATTTATTGGGAGTTCATCCGATTAAAGAAAAACATCTGTGGCATGACCCCTGGGCCGGGATTGCAGCCCTGGTCCGGGATATCCCCGACCACCCGTATGCCCGATTGAAAAAGGAAGATATTCAGACCGCAATCGAAGAACTACTCTCTTTTTTGCAGGATGCTGGTCTGGTATATCACCGGCGCCCAAACCGCAACGTGAAGGTGATCACTTCTCTGGGTACGCAAAAAACGACCTACTGCGTTCCCCAAACCATGTGGCATGGGGTAAAGGCTCTGGAAAAAAAACTGCCTTGTCTGCTCATCGATATTCGAGGTCTGAAGGGATTCAGCGCACGCCAGATCGCTGCCGCTTTTCAAGATGAATGGCCGGTCTTGCGAACGGCCCATATTTCCTTTCCGGGAACCGAGCATTTGAAAGAAGTGTATACCGAACACATGGCCAATGCCTTGATATTGAAACAAAACCGAGAGAAGCTTGCGCGGGCTGTGCAGCCCCATATTAAAGACGCCCGCACCGTTGGTTTACCGGCTATTCTTGGATTGTACCGGACAAATGAGGTTGTCTCTGATCTACAACACATGCTTGATGTCCCGGTGTTTGAAATCCCAACCATACCCCCTTCCGTGCCCGGGCTTCGCCTCAAGGAAGCCTTCGTGCGGTCGCTCCGGATCGCCGGAATTAAATACTTATCTCAAAAAAAGGTGCTGGCGGTTCAGCCTAAAACCAACGACGATTTTGAACTCAGTGTCGGGCGGACCGCTCGAGAACATATCGTCCAATCCAAAGGCGTCATCTTGGCGAGCGGCCGATTTATTGGTGGCGGCCTGCATGCTGACAGAATGCGCATCCAGGAGGCTATCTTCGATTTGCCGGTTAAGCAGCCGGAAAACAGAACAAAATGGCACCGCAGGGACTTGCTGGACCCCAGGGGGCATCCGATCAACCAGGCCGGCCTCGAAACCGATTCTAATTTTCGCCCCCTAAACGGCGCC
>CP070652.1:2762157-2765348 GCA_020354645.1 Deltaproteobacteria bacterium | reverse complement strand
GAAGGGATATTGGAAGATACATTTAAAATCGATATCGGTGGCAAAGAATATATTCAAAGAAGAGGAGGCCATACAACAAAACATTTACAGAAGAGCCATTCCTAATCCTGCTCTCAGTAAATCGCACCCATATCGAGCGGTAATATCTCCAACGTATGTAAATTTCGACCGAATCTGTGATGTCGTTTATAGTATCTGTAAAAAATTAGGCCTCCCAAAAGTTGCGATACCGTAAATTTGTTACAAATGTGCCCCAAGTACAGCCCAAGTGAAGATAGTTGATAAAAATCAAAGGTTTTTTGAGGTTGCAAAAACCTGCACTATCTCCAACGGATCGGCAAATTGCATTGCTGGTAAAAATTACAGATATTAGATATATACTCAATCCCAAAATATATTTAAAATATTCAGTCTGTAAAAATTGCAGATACCGAATATATTTCAAGGTGGCCGCTTACCTTTGATCATCTCAATAAACCCCAACTTTGAAGGCTGAAAGGCGAACCACAATATATAGTATTGACCTTGGTTTTTTGAAAAGGGTACTTTCGGTTTCAGCCCGCATTAATTATTTGATACTTTTTAAGCCATTCGGTGGCAAACATTGAACACATCCGAGCGTGCTGAAATTAGCATGACACCATATGTATCGGGGTAGATTAAGGTGTCGAACCTCATGCAATTATTTCCCAAAGCTTAAACAGTTATTTTTGGCACTGAAAAACAAGCGTATTAATCTTATTTTAATTACACCACAATTTATTACATTATTATGGGGGGCCAAATGAAACGAAGAGTATTTTTGGCTACATTCCTTTGTATTGGTTTTATCTTCAATCTTTCTGCGTTAATAGCAAAAGAACAAACCAGACCCAATATCCTTTTAATTGTTGTCGATGATATGGGCTATTCTGACATTGGTCCCTTCGGGGGCGAGATTCGAACCCCGAGCCTCGATTCTCTCGCAAAGTCCGGAAAGATATTCACTGATTTCCACACATCTGTAGCATGTTCCCCAACGCGTTCAATGCTTCTTTCAGGAACAGATAATCACCTTGCAGGAATGGGTAACCAAGCAGAGGCGCTTTTCGCAAATCAGATAGGGGAACCTGGCTATGAAGGCCATTTAAATGATCGGGTTGTTTCAGTCGCCACACTTCTAAAAGATGCGGGATATTCCACGTTCATGAGTGGAAAATGGCACCTCGGAGAGGAGATTGAGCATGGTCCCTACAATAGGGGATTTCAGAAATCCTACGCGTTGCTTCAGGGTGGAGCAAGCCATTTCGATACGCAATGGATGATGTGTGCTAATTACACGCCTATTTACCGCGAAAACGGCGTCAGGATCCACGTGCCTAAAGGGTTCTATTCAAGCCAGTTTTACACTGACAAAATCATAGAATACATCGACAGCCGTGATGCCGGGAAACCGTTCTTTGCTTACCTCTCCTTTACCGCTCCGCATGATCCCCTCCATGTGCCTGACGAATGGCTCGACAAGTATAAAGGAAGGTATGACAAAGGATATGAAGTGCTTCGCAAAGAACGATTAAACCGATTGAAAAAACTTGGTTTCATTCCTCCAGGTACGGTGCCTTTTCCCAGACTGCCGATGCTTCCTGCCTGGGAAATGATTCCTGAGAAACAAAGGAAGATTGAAGCCAAGAGAATGGAGCTCTATTCAGCTATGATCGATAATATCGATCATCATCTGGGCAGGCTTTTTAGACATCTCAAAATGACAGGTACTTATGACAATACCCTTATTATTTTCTTCTCCGACAACGGGGCCAACGGCAACGAAATGCACCAATATCCCGGCACAGATAAAGCATGGTTAGATAGGAACTCCGATAACCGATATGAGAATATGGGTCGCCGCTTCTCCCGGGTTGCACAGGGTCCGGCCTGGGCCCAAGTTAGTATGACCCCGTTTCGTCTTTTTAAAGGCTTTACTACAGAAGGGGGGATTCGTTCGCCTTTGATTATAAGCGGCCCTGGTGTGACCAATCAAGGAACCCACAGTGACGCCTTTGCCCACGTGATGGACATAACAGCTACCATACTCGATGCAGCAGGCGTCGATCATCCGGGTACTTCCTACAACGGACGCAGGATCGAACCCCTTCGGGGCCGTTCCATGATGAAGGTGCTCAACGGAAAGTCCGATTTTGTTTACGATAATGACACCGCGGTTAACTGGGAACTGCTCGGTTTCCGAGCTGTACGCAAAGCCGATTTCAAATTGGTCTGGCTTCCGATACCTTTTGGGAATGATGATTGGCAGCTCTATGATCTTTCAAAAGACCCCGCAGAGTTAATTGACCTGTCAAAGGAGCACCAAAAGCTTCGGAAAAAAATGATTGATATATGGAATCAATATTCAAAGGAAGTTGGTGTCGTTCTTCCGCCGGGAGGCGCTATGCGCATGGACATAAATTTGCCACCTACACAATAAGAACTGAAGTTATGAAGGTACAATATATTGGGGTAATGCGATCTGTTATGATACCGGTGATTACTCCAACTGATCCGTAAAATACACCGCCGCGAAAAATTGCAGATACTATATATATCTCAAGGTTTTCGCGTGCTTGGGATCATCTCATCACCACTTTAGCTAATTCTTTGATATCAAAACGATATCTTAAATTATTTATCAGGTTTACAGATCCCCAGATTTGAAATTGCATTGACCAATAACCAATTAATGATGTATATGATCCTAAATTAGTGTTAGTTTACAGCTCTTACTGACCTGAAGCGTTTATTCACTTTTTCACAAAGTAGATCAGATCTCACTTCTCATTTCCCGTACTACTAATCCTTCTTAACTTATATTTCTCGCATTGTTCACTAACAGTAACAAAAGGGAGGAATCTCATGACTCAGGAGTCCTTTAAGCGTAAACTCACCGCTATATTAAGTGCCGATGTCGAAGGCTACAGTCGGCTCATGGCCGATGATGAGGAAGCCACTGTCCGTACCTTAACGACCTACCGTGAGGTGATGACCACACTTATACATCAACACAACGGCAAGGTGCTTGATTCCCCGGGTGATAATTTGCTTGCCGAGTTTGTCAGTGTGGTGGATGCATTACAATGTGATGTGGCGGTGCAAAAAGAGATCAAATCACGCAATGATGTATTGCCCGTAAACAGGCAGATGCAGTTCCGTATCGGTAT
>CP070652.1:2756854-2762057 GCA_020354645.1 Deltaproteobacteria bacterium | reverse complement strand
TTGTCGTAAGTCTTTTGTTTTTCTGCAATTTGGCAGTGGGGGAGACCGCAGCCACCGAAGGTGGAATGCGGAGGGGGCAAGTATCCCCTGCTGCCAAATTGCTTAGAAAAACAAAGACTGGAGGCACAGGGTCAAAAAAACTCCCCGACCCCTCAACTAATTAGTTCCCATCCGAAAATCACAACAGTTTGGGCATATTGGGTTTCAACCCTATTCCTTAATAACAAAATAGCTTGAAAGAAAACTCATTGATGGATATATTGAATTAAAGATAGTCAGCTGTCTGAAACACTAATGCCATGCATCGGTAAAAATCTTTCAGCATTATTGTGATACAATCGGACAGACAGGGGTGCTTCAAATGAAAATCGAAGTTAACCTTTACGCGACTCTATCGCGATATATTCCGGATGGAAGCAAAGGAACAACCCATACAGTTGATGTCAAAGAGGGCACAACCGTCAGTGAACTATTGAAACAACTGGGAGTGCCGGCGGAGTCGGCCAAATTGATTTTTCTGGACGGTATGCATTCCAATGGTGACACCGTGTTAAAAGATGGAAACCGGCTGGGTGTTTTTCCACCTGTCGGAGGCGGCTAAAGCGGGATAATAATTGTTGTTCTCACCCATCCTTACTTACTTTTACCTGCAGGAATATTTCCTTCCCCTGCCAGTTTAGTTGGCAAAGTTCATCTATAGTGAGTTTTTTCTTGTTTAGTTCCGCCAATCGGCATCCGGTCTGAAAACTGCTCCGGTAATTGCTCAAAATATTCTCGAGATCTGTACCAGAGATCCAAATACCCTGGTCGAGAAAAAAAGGACCGATTTCTTTGGCTGTCAGATTAAAGAGCTTCAGCTTCACTTTACCTGTTTGATCATTGTTTGTCCTATCCTCTTTAGGATGAGAGATTTGAGCCCGCATCGCTGCATAATAGCCTCCTTTACGCAACATAGCACCGACGACACCGGGCATGGCTGCAGAAAGAGCCAGGGTTGAGCCTTCTTTGACTATGGTGGAACTGACATTATCTACAGCTTTTCCATCTAAAAAAATGGTTTGGATTCTTTCTTCCAAATAATCATCGGGAATACCAAGTTGTTGGCAGAGCAGTTCTTTGATGCTAAAGCTTCCCCGAACATTGACCATGAAACCTTTCGCCAGCAGTCGATAGAAGCTTGGCATCAGATCCTGTCCGACAACCAATCTAAGATTTGTCTCAGAGAGATTTTTTATTGAAGCTTTTGATGTTGATGGATCAAAATATTCCATGTGTAAACTCAAAAGTTTAAAAGTTTGTTATCCACCGGACCACAAAAATGGGGAGTTCCTTTAGAGAGCTCCCCATATATTCAAAGCCTGATATAAGATCGGTCACCAGTTAAAAACCTGATCAAGATCTTCATCTTTTACTTGGAATGTTACATTATGAGGCGGCAGCGCTTCTTTTTTGAAGTATTCGGGCAACCGATCATCCGCTTCCGTAAGACCAGCTTGCCTGTTGAAATCCCTCTCCATCTTAAGAATCGCTTTTCCCTGTTCTGTAAGATCGTTGGCAGTAATGCTTTGACCGGTAAAGGCAGCGATCAAATCAACCAGGGCTTGGAACGTATCCGGTTGATCCAGTATCGCAAAGGCGATGAACAAACACATCCCGGTCGAATCTGTGAGTATAGCAGTCGCAATCTGAAGGTTTCTGGCAAGTTCGATCTGTCCTTCAGGTTTTAAAGGATCCACAGTCCCGCCGACGTCAAGGATATTGGCAGTGACTGAATAACCGGCTGTATGATCAGCTCCCATGGTGCTGGTAGCATAGGTTACCCCTATACCTTGCACCGCCCGGGGATCATAAGCAGGCATGGCCTGACCTTTTACCACCGGGACTCTCTCTACACCGAATACTTTTCCGGTGATGGCTGCGCCATTTCCTATTATACGGCCCAGATCGGTGCCCTTCCCGGCTTCCTTGATAAGCCGAATGGCCGCCTTGGCGTCACCGAACTCGGCAATTCCTGCTTCCATGGCGACGCCTATGGTCGCCCCCATTTCAATGGTGTCCAACCCAAAATCATCATCCAAGCGGTCCAGCTGAGCGATGGCATCCAGGTCGTCGATACCGCAATTTGCGCCGTGGGCCCAGATTGTCTCATATTCGACCTGTTTGCTCACGAATTGTCCGTCTTTGTCGTAATAGGTTCCTGAGCATCGGATGACACAGCCTCTATGACACCCATGGGTCGCAGAGCCCTTACCACCTCGGGCATTTTCTGTTTCAGCCTGGGTTTCTCCACTAATATTGTTGGCACCATCAAACCGACCGGATATGAAGTTATTTGTTGGAAAAGCGCCGGCCTCGTTTATTATGTTGGTTAATACATTCGTTCCATAAGCAGGGAGTGATTCACCTGTAATCGCATGTTTTCTCAGGCCGGCGACCCAAGCCTTGTTGGCCTCTTTAAATTTTTCAGGATCCTTAGGTTGTCTCATCTTCATACCGGCATCATCCAGCACAATGACCTTGACACCCTTGGCGCCCATTACGGCACCGACGCCGCCGCGACCCGCATGCCTTGTGGGTCTTAACTCCATATCGGTACACGCCACTGAAGCAGCGGCCATTTTCATTTCACCGGCCGGGCCGATGGAAATACAGGCAATCTTTTCACCGTGAGCTTCCTTCATCTTTTCAACGAGGTCGTAATTTCCCAAGCCCTTCAGACTGTTAGCCGGTGCTATCGTTACACCATCCTTGTTAATAAATACGCTATAAAGTGTATCGTCTTTGGGTTTGCCTTCGAGCACTATGGCTGCATAGCCCAACCTCGCCAGAACTTGAGAAGCTTGCCCACCGGCATTGGCTTCCTTGATACCACCGGTCAAGGGGCTCTTACAGCCGACCGAAATTCGACCAGACATTGCAGCAGTCGAACCACTCAACAAACCCGGTGCAATGACAAGTTTATTGTCTTCACCCAGCGGATGACACAACGGCGAAACTTCTTTGGAGACAATTGCCGAAGTCAAACCACGGCCACCAAAGCCGGCATAATCCCCTAGCGGTTCTTCAGTGTACTTAGGGTCACCATCCGGACCCATGTTGATCCTAAGAATCTTATCCATGTAACACCTCCTTATCCGGCTGACAGTTTTTAAAGCGTTATGTAAAAAGTTCGTACTGAATAATGAAATCCGATACCTTTTTGCCTATAAACATTTCATTATTTGGATTCCTTTGGAATGTCAAGCAAAACCAAGATAAATACGCGGACGATAGACGCGCCTTATTTGCGGTTATTATTGCTCAGCGATACAAATCCGGACAGTATATGGAAAGATAGCCTTGGTTTTATTACAACTTAAATGATATCAGTCGAATTTGCTTTCAAAGTTCATCATAAAATCGATTAAGGCTTTGACGGCAGCCAGTGTTGTGGCGTTGTAAATAGATGCCCTGCAGCCACCCACGGAACTATGACCCTTTAAACCGCCCAGTTCATTTTTCAGGGCTTTTGCGACAAATCTTTTCTCCAGGTCTTCATCCGGCAGACGGAAGGTTATATTCATCAGAGAACGACTTTCAGGTTCTGCAGTTGTTCGGTAAAATTCACTGGAATCCAAAAACTCATAAAGCAGGCCGGCCTTTTCCTGGTTTAGGGCTTCCATTTTTTCAAGACCGCCGATGGTGTCCTCCAGCCATTTGAGAACGAGTTGCACCGTGTATATTGCAAAACAGGGAGGCGTGTTGTACAGCGAATTTTCGGAGACATATGTCGTGTAGTTCAGCATGGTCGGCAGATTCTCCGGTATCCGCCTTAACATGTCATCCCGTATGATTACCATACACACACCGGCAGGACCGATGTTTTTCTGCGCGCCGGCATAAATCAGGCCGAAGGGCGCAGGATCAAAAGGTCTGCTCATGATATCCGATGACATATCGGCAAAGAGCGGAATACCGTTTGTTACGGGAAACTTTGCCCATTGAGTTCCTTTAATGGTATTGTTTGAAGTAATGTGCACATACGCCGCGTCATCACAGAATTGAATATCCTTGGGGATATATGTATAATTTTTATCGGCTGAGGATGCGACCACCTTAACGCTTTTGCCCTGGATTTGGGCCTCTTTAATAGCCTTTGAAGACCAGGTCCCTGTGTCAACATAGTCTGCCGAACGATCGTCGGGCAGCAAATTCATAGGGATCATGCAAAACTGGAGGCTGGCGCCACCCTGGATAAAAAGGACATGAAAATTTTTACCTAAGTTTAACAGGCGTTTTGTGCGGGTGACGGCATCATTTATCACATCATCGAACCATTTGGACCGGTGACTGATTTCGGTAATCGACATGCCCGAGCCCTTGAAGTTTAAAAATGACTCCTGAATCTCTTCGAGAACACTCAGGGGCAGGGCGGCGGGACCCGCGTTGAAGTTATGAATTCTGTTTGCGGCCATTTGATTCCTCCTGGCGTAACTGAATATACAGCAGCGCATTCATAATTATGTAAAGCCCCTTTTCAGCAGGTCAAAAAGTGCCGATGTTTTGAGACACGCGGTAGCAGTTCATATTTCCATTGAATGTGTATTTGCGCAGATAGCAGCCAATATGTCAACTCGTATCTTGAAATAATCGGTTTGCCCCATCAAGATTTTAGCAGATGTATTGACGGAAGCCATTCAACTAGAAGTCTCAAAAAGGCATCTAACTTATAATGGCTGTGAGCCCACGCCAATGTGGACAGAGGTCACCTCTGACTTCAACGATTATCGGGGTGATCGCAAACCGGCGAGAAAGGGTATTTTGAATCCACCTCTACACACAAACGGTTTTGTCTTTTTGTGGGACAACGATTGTAGTGCCGACAGGGAGAAAATTGAAAGGGAGTTGCCGTCTCGTATTCCAGGCAACAATCATCCGGCATCTGGTCGCCGAAAAAAATTCCCTGACCCCTGGATAGCGGAATCAAAAATATACCTTGTTTTTCCCTCACAGGCTTTCTATAAATCCCTTGAATTAGTTTGCAACAATTAGAAAGCATTGATAGATCACTTGCCCAAATGCTCGTAAAAATCGGCTTACAAAGGGCGGGCCATATAGAGGGCATCAAAAGGAAGGCTATACTGGATGAAGATTTACAAATATCCGTCGAAAGCTGCTGAGGCGCGCGTCAAAGCGATTGTCAATCGTAGTCTTGGCTATAAGA
>CP070652.1:2753185-2756754 GCA_020354645.1 Deltaproteobacteria bacterium | reverse complement strand
CGATTTAACCGGGAAGGCAAAAAGGGCTATTGATAAGCTTTCACCGATGGGGTAAAAAAGCGTAACGCCTATCAAGTTAACGCAACTGTTCTATTTTATTCTCTGAAGGATTTGCCGACATGAGAACCAGATTAGTTTGGATCTGTTTGCTATTATTAGCCGGTTTTTTCTTTTTCTTAATGGTCGGTCGTTACTCGGCCGCCGCCGAACTCTACTTTATTGATGCGCACAGCCAGGCAGATCAACACATCGATTTTGAAGAAATTCTCAGCTTGATGGATAAGGCGGGGATTTCGCGCACGATTCTCTCTCTCAGAGGTCGGAGGCAACCCGAGGAACTGATCTCCTTCGCTTCGCGCCACCCGGATCGGATTACTCCTGCAGTTAGGACCAAGGGCGGCGCATATTTGAAGGGTGCAAAACAATTCAACCGATTTCTCGACAAACAAATACAGATGCATCAATTCGGAGCGATGGCTGAAGTTCTTTTGTGGCATGCCAAAAAGGAGAAAGCTCCCAGTGTTACATTGGGTTCCGGAAAAAAAGGGAAACCGCCTCAGGTCGTGGTTCCACCGGATGATCCCAGAATACAGGTTGCACTCAATAAAGTCAGAGAAAAAGGTTGGCCTTTTGTTGCGCATATCGAATTTGCTGCCATTGGCGAAAGTAAAAATTTTTTCATGAAGAAATTCGAGAATCTGCTGCGAAAAAATACAGATCACCCGTTTGTCCTTATGCATATGGGTGAATTAGACACCACAGAAGCCCGGCGCTTGATAGAAAACCATAGCAACATTCATTTCAATACGGCAATGTCCAACCCGATTGCGGTAAAAAGGTCAGCACAACCGCTTGTGAACCTGTTTAAAGGGACCCGATTGGCGCCGGTATGGAAAGATCTATTTGCCTTATATCCGGACCGTTTTATCCTGGGCTTCGACAACGTTTTCGCCGGACACTGGCGAAAACTCTATGTCAAACAGGCAGCTCTCTGGCGAAAGGCTTTGCAGGATCTCCCTGAAGATCTCGCCCACTCGGTGGCACACGGCAACGCCGAACGCCTCTGGAAGGTACCGCATCGGATCGATTAATAATTACATCTCATTGGGAACAAAAAGGAACGTAAAAAGGAATTTCCATGATTTTAGGCGCATCTTGACCATTAAGAATAGAAAAGATACATGGGACATATTGAATTTGATTTTTTTAAGTTAAATGTGACCAGCTACTCATAATTGATCTATTGAATCCATAAGAAAAAGGTTTCGGCATGAGCAAAGAGGTTTTCTTTGAAGTTGATTTGAATACGCCCTTGGGCCCGATCCGCGGTCGTGTTTCCGTTAACACCGGGCCGATGGGGTTGGTTGAGCTGGTTCCTACGGCCTTGGAGCTGACCAACATGCTGGTGGATCGCGCCCGAAAACGAGAAGAAAGGGAAGGCAAACGGATTTCCTGCCAGGCGGGCTGTGGGACGTGTTGCTGCCAGATGGTACCGATTTCTGCACCGGAAGCATTTTATTTGGCTGACCTTGTAGAATCACTTCCCCCTGACCGCCGGGAAGATCTTCTTGAACGATTTGAAGTAATCAAAAAGGAACTGGAGCGCCAGCACCTGATTGATGAGCTTTTAGATCCCCTATATGGCGATGATGGGGCGATGACTACTGCCAAAAAGTATTTTTTCCTAAATTTACCATGCCCTTTTTTGGTTAATGAGTCTTGCAGCATCCACCCTTATCGTCCAGTAGCCTGTCGCGAATACAACGTGACATCACCACCTCCGTGGTGTGCCGATCCCTATTCTTATGAAGTTTCCAAAGTACCGATGCCGCTGCCGTTGTCTGCACCATTGGCGAGCCTGACAGCCCAGTTGACCGATTCCAAACCCCGTTTGATTCCATTGACCCTGACACCATTCTGGGTTGTCGCGAATACCAGTTTGCGACAGCGGCAATGGCCGGGATTGGAACTGTTTCAGCAATTCATGGCCGAAATCGGAAAACCATGGCTCCAGCAATCCCCACCCCCCGATGAGTAGCTGTATTTTTAAACGGATTAGGGGCCAATGATCCTGCTACGTTACCTTGATGTCACATTTTCATGAATCGCTCACCTTGGCGGATTGGAAATGGATATATCGTTGAATTTTTATAACGAGTTGATTTTGAATCATCTTTCAGGTAAGGTGAATTTCACTCCATCGACCGAACTTCTTTATGCAATGGATAATCTTTAGCAAATTCTTAGCAGAATCCCCCGTGGCTTGCCGCGGGGAGCTTCACTAAATTTGATTTTGAAATTTGGCCGTTATGAAATATTAGAAGAGATTGGCAAGGGGTCCATGGGAGTTGTTTACCGGGCTCACGACCCTCAGATCGATCGAATAATTGCCCTGAAAGTGTTGCGGCATGACCGCATGATCAGTGAAGATTTTGTGCAAAGATTTCTCAAAGAGGCTAAGGCCATTGGCCGCTTGTCCCATCCCGCCATCGTAACCGTGTATGATGTCGGTGAGGATAAGGGTACCGTCTATCTTGCCATGGAATTCCTGGAAGGAACTTCCCTGGACAGAATTATCCACGAAAAAAAGTTGAGTCTTGAAGAGATTGTAGATATGGGTGTCCAGGCGGCTGAGGCCCTTGATTATGCCCATCAGCATGGGGTTGTACACCGGGATATTAAGCCGGCCAACATTATACTCACGCCCACAGGCCAGGTAAAAATCACAGATTTCGGTATCGCCCGCATTGAAGATCCTTCAGCTACCAGACAGACACAGGCGGGTGAAATTCTTGGCACCCCGTCTTATATGTCACCGGAACAGGTGATGAGCAGATCAGTAGACGGCCGTTCGGATCTTTATTCCCTGGGGGTCATACTCTATGAACTTGCCACAGGCGAAAGACCCTTTGAAGGCAATAACATGGCTGCTACTTTCAGAGCCATAACTCAAGACACACCGGTTGAACCCGCAAAAATAGATCCTACAGTATCACAAGCGCTTTCGGCGCTTGTGATGAAAAGCCTCAACAAACCACCCGACAGCCGATTTCAGACAGGCAGCTCCATGGCCGAGTCTCTCAAAGCCTGCTTCAAGGAAGGAGAATTCAGGCCCCCGGAAACGCCGGCAACCAAAAAATCTAAATATCGTGGTCTTCTCGCACTTGTCACAGTTATGGTAATAGGGATTGCAGGGGGATTTTATTACTACTATACGAAGACCGAATTACCCTCTCAACCAAAAGAGCCTCCGGTCATTCACAAAGATGAAGCAGCGGTTGAAGAAAAGGTACCGGAGGATATTCGAGAGGAGGATAAACCAGTTGTCGCCGAACAGGCCGCTGAAAAGACCGCTAAACAAGCTGCTAAACAGCCCGCTGAACAGGTGGTAAAAACTGCATTGCAGGCGCTTTTGGAAGTGGACAGCAAACCAAGTGGGGCTCAAGTTTATATAGATGATGCCTTAGAAGGAGAAACACCTTTACAGTTTGATCTGACCGTTGGAAAACACGAGATTCGGCTCTTGTTGCAGGATCACCATGATTGGGAGGCTCCACTGCTAATTGAGG
>CP070652.1:2747619-2753085 GCA_020354645.1 Deltaproteobacteria bacterium | reverse complement strand
TCTGCCTATCAAAATTAACGCATATAAACAAGCTGAAATTTTCTCTTTATTTTGCAACCATTGCCCGCATCATGTCGCCGGCGTTTTCGGCATGGTCTGCTATGGAGCCGATCGTTTCCGCCAGCCGAACCATGTGGAAAATGGTAACCGGATCAATATCCATATTCAACACTTTCTTCTTTATATTATCTTCCAAACTGTCAGCCTCATGTTCCAGTTCGTGAAGTTTACGAACAATATTTTTAACCTGGATCCGTTTTTTTTCTGAATACCCTCTGAAGTAATTTCTTGCTTCAACAATCATTTCGCTTATCTCTTCGATAGGGTAAACAACGGCATCAACCAAAATTATAAAGTCTTTTTGAAGATCTTCCGGAATGCCGGGGTCACTGCGATAAGAGATCCAATCCAACGCTTCTTCCATGGCATCGAAAATACTGTCCTGTTCCCGTAGATAACGAAACAACGAAAATTTATCCACGGGCATCAGGGTGCCGATTGGAATGTGTCCCCGGATGCGCCGTTTAATTTGATCGGCCCGGCCTTCCAATTCGTCAACTTCCTGCCTAAATTCTTCAAACGTCTTACATCTGTCCGCCACCGCACATTCCATGGCCTGTTGAAATACACCGGCACATTCCTTTAGCATTTCTGCATGTTCCTGCAAGCCGTCAAAGGGTGAAGTCCTAAAGATGGAAATAAATGGAATTCGCATGAGTATCTCCCTTATAAAATGAGTTGAATGATATTGAGAACGGCAAGATCGGTTATTGCTTCAACCGCAGTATTGCATAATTTATATACCATAATTTTACAAATAATTCCGATTAAAAGGAAGGCCATAAAACAGAAGGAAAAGCAGTTGTGGTTAACCCCATCTTTTCTGAAAGGGAGTTAGCTCAAAAAGTAAAAGAAGCCTTTGGGCCTTCCAAAGAAATGACGACCCATTTTCAAAAAATAATTCTCGGCAATTGGATGGTGAATGTACTCCCCTCCTATCAAGCTCTCTCTGCGGTTAACCAAATCCTTAGTAAGAAATGATTGTCAGGGATTTGTTAGTATCCGGTTAATTTTTGCTACAGATAAAAAAAAGCAAGGACGATCTTCACCATTGACCGTCCTTGCAATTGGCATAGCGCGCGCTTCAGCACGCTATACTGTGCCTCATTTCAGCTGAGGCATTCAGCGATGGATAACCCTTGGGGCAACTCGTATAAGCCCAAAGGTTGATTCAATAAACACGCAATGTATATGCCAAGTGTTGAGCTTGGCATAACCGTCTAAAATATCAATATATCTAAATGTGATCGATGACAGGCACTTAAACTTTTGTGGAAAAGAAGTCAGATTTTTATGTAATTGTTTACATAAGCGGCTGTATTATCAGGTCGTAAAAATTTTTGATGCCGTTTTAGGATGTTGGCAAAGTGTATTCTATATTTTTTTCAAGACGCTCCCAGCCATGCAAATACGGCAATGAGGACAAAAATGGTCCCTTGAAACATTTTAAGCAGAGCCTTTTCAATTTTTGAAGTTAGGGCAATCACCAGCTGGATTAAGGCAAAAAAAGCATAGTGAAGCGCAATAAATTTAACCATTAAGGCAGCATCTGAATCCAAGTGAATACCAAATCCCAACAATAGCAGAGCGATTGATGACAGAACCAGAAACACGGAGACATAATGAAACACGCAATGCATGACTTTTTTTGCGACGTCGTCGAAAGCTGCCGCCAGCATTGGCTTCAGATATGATTTGCTGCCGATAATAAAATGGCCGGCCGTGCAGAACCCGGCGACCAAACCGGAGATTAAAAGCAAAGTGTTCATGATATCCTCCTTGGGTTTTATTTTTTGACAAGCCAGAGGCGCTTCAATTACCCTAAAATCCGAGTAAACCTCGGTGTTGTATCGTGCCTATTATTTTTATTTAATAGACCGGTCTATTCTACGACTATAAAAAATAAAAAAACCAATGGATCTGAATTTTGCGGCTTCAGATCCTCAGGGTTTTAACACATAATCAAATATGTATTTGAAGTGATTCTCAAGCGGTTCGATGTTTTGAACGACCTTCATGCGGATCAGCGCTCCATGCCAGCTGGAAACCAAAAAGCAGGCCGTCTCCCTCACGTCAATTTTTTCAGATATTTCTCCGGCCCGCTGCGCATCTTTTAGAACGGCGGCATAACTGTTGACAAGCCGGTCCAGCGCCCTTCTGAGCTTCTTGCGAAAAACAGGACTCAGATCCCCCATTTCCTGAGCCAGATTGCCGACCGGACACCCGCGGGTAAAGTTTGTTGAGCGGAAGTAGTCCATGAAGTATCGCAGAATATTTTTGATCCTTTCTAAGGGTGCAACTGAGCGATCTTCAAGGGTATTTTCGGCTGCCCGGGCAAAATGATCGGAAAAGTAATCAATAACCTGAAGCCCGAAATCCTCTTTGTTTTTGAAAAAGTTGTAAAATGAGCCTTTGGGCACACCGGCGGCATGGAGTATTTCCTGGATTCCGGCATGATTGAAGCCTTTATGATGGATGATATCCGCGCCGGCCTCGATGATTCTATCGCGCGTATTGGCCTTCATAGTATCTAGCGCTCCGATAAATTTCGGGGATTAAAAATTGTGATATATCAAATAGACCGGTCGGTCTAATTAGTCAAGATTTTTTTGAAGCTCCCCGCCCTGAAGGGCCGGGCTTTCCCGGAAAAGTGAGCATCTATTTCAGATAGCCTCCCTTCAAACCGGCCAAATTTGTTGCTAAAATGGTTTGAATCCTGTTCAAAACTTGACATTTTTTATAAAAGGTTTTGTATAATACAAATATTATGTACCGGACTAATTGAAATAATATTAGCGAGATAAAATGATCGAGCAACCGATTGAAGATATTTATCTGATCGAATTGCCCCAGCCCCGAAAAGGTTATGAATCCTTTATCGGCAGCTGGGTATTGCGCCGCGACCCAATGACCGTTCTGGTTGACCCCGGCCCGCGTTCCACAATTCCGCTATTGTTGCAAAGTTTGGAGACCTTGGAGATTGAGACACTCGACATGATCTTACTGACCCATATTCATATTGATCATGCCGGCGGAACCGGTCTGCTGTTGGAGCGCTATCCGGAAGCTGCCGTAATCTGTCATCCCAAAGGAATCGAGCACTTAATAAACCCGGAGAGACTTTGGGAAAATACCAAAAAGGTATTGGGCGACCTGGCGGGCATGTACGGATCCATCGCTGCAGTCCCTGCTTCCCGAATCCGTTTTCAGGAAATCATCGATGTTGGGGCTGCTTCGATTCGGGTTTTAATGACACCGGGGCATGCCGCGCATCACTTAAGTTTTCAAATCGACGACATTCTCTTTGCCGGCGAAGCCCTGGGGGTCTATTATCAATTCGATAAAAATTGGTATCTGCGACCGGCCACCCCGCCTGTTTTTCGTCCGGATGTCTACAGACAATCGATATTTAAGCTGGCCGATTTGGATGTCTGCCATCTGTGTTTCGGACATTACGGGTATAGCTCAAATGTGCAAGCCATATTCGATACCGCCCGGGACCAATTGGAGCGCTGGTTGGATGTTGTCGAAATGCATGTGGCGTCCGGAAAGATTAAGTCGACAAGTCAGATTTTAAAAACCTTGTTGAAGAAAGATCCCATCTTAACCGCATACCCAAAGCTTCCGAGAAGTGTTCAAGCCCGCGAACGGTATTTTTGTCAAAACAGCATCACCGGTATGCTCGGGGCCGTGTCGGGCTGAATTAATTGAAGGGGTGTTGAGTTTTTCCACCCAACCGAAAAGAATCATGGTCTCAAAAGAAAAAGAGGGTTGCATTTTCAATTCTCCTGTCAGATGTGAAGCGCCCCGCCTTCCAGGGAGGGGCTTGCCGGTACGGGTAATGCCTATTTGAGATTTACCAGAAATCGGGGTAATTTTTGTGACGACAAGATGCCGGGTTAGCAACTGCTCGATCCAGCAGCGGCAACTGCCTCTCAATTTGCCACTCAGTTTCACCGGTTTCATAACTTTATTGCCCACCGGTTTGCATGGCAAGAAATCAAAATCCACCGGGTTTGTCAATTTGAAAAGCCGACTGAAAAAATGGTTGTCAAACCTGGTAATTTCAATCTATTAACGATGGCATCGAACGGTAATCTGATGGAGAGCAACTTTTTGTGGCTGGCCTGTTTCGTATGGTTATCCTACACGACCCAGGCAACGACCGGATTCGGCAGTACCATCATTGCGGTAACATTGGGGGCCATCCTGTACCCGATTCAATTTCTCTTGCCCATATTGGTTCCCTTGGATATCGTCGTAAATGCGTTTGTTGTGATTCGACACCAGCGCTATGTCGACCGGCAGATTCTTTTCAAAACAATCATTCCCATTATGGGCATCGGTCTTTTTATTGGAATCGCCGCCTTCAATATCTTGCATGGCAGGCTGCTCAAAAAACTTTTTGGGTTGCTGGTTGTCGGGCTATCGGTCCGCGAGCTTCAGCGGCTTTTGAAAAATAAGCCCCCGCAGTTTGCAACCTCTAAATTTATATCCCGGCTTTATATCTTTTCAGCCGGCATTATTCAGGGTATCTATGCCTCAGGCGGCCCCCTGCTGGTTTATGCGATGAACAGACTGAACCTTCCAAAATCCATATTCCGCAGCACTATTTCCGCCTTATGGCTGATTGCCAATATCATACTGACGGCTTCATACATTGTTGCCGACAAAATGAATTGGGTCTCATTAAAATATTTTGGCCTGCTTCTGCCGGTTATCATCATCGGTATAATTGCCGGTGAGAAACTGCATGCCGTTATCAATGAACATGCGTTTAAAATTATTGTATTCGTGTTGCTTTTGGGAGCGGGTTTTCCAATTATCTTCACCTGACACTATCTATCTGAATCTTGCATGAAAATTGACAACAAGTGGCTGTTTTATCTGGGACCTCAAAATACTGATTCCCATTTCCTAATGAGCAGCTGATAGAGCTTTTTCAGAAAAGACAGCAGAAGATAACAGGGGACTCAACGTGATATATTGACATTTATCATCAATCCATCATAAAGTTTTGACAATTCATACTTTAGGGTACGCTAATATGGTTAGCCTATTATTTTCTCACATCCCGACCAATTCGCATGGATAGCTTAATTAAAAATGGATTCATCATCGATGGAACCGGTTCGAATAGATATGCCGCCGATCTGTTGATACGAAACGAAAAGATTGAAGCTATCGGCAGGGATATCAGCGCTGAAAATTGTGATGTGATCGATGCTTCCAATAAAGTGGTGTCACCCGGCTTTATTGACATGCATAACCATGCCGACCTGACCCTTCTGCAAGTAAACACCGCTGAGGCATATTTAATGCAGGGGGTCACAACAATGGTAGTGTCAATGTGCGGTATCGGTCTTGCCCCTGCCGACGAAAAAGTCAGAAAATATTATGACAACT
>CP070652.1:2739191-2747519 GCA_020354645.1 Deltaproteobacteria bacterium | reverse complement strand
ACCCAGATGAGGAGATAGAGCATGGTGTGGATGTCGAACAACTTCGGATCAACGGCGCCCAATCGGTGAACCAGAAGCCCCCCTGCTATACCTGCAAAGAAGCTGCCGATGGCACAGGCCAACAGTCTGTGTCGCGGAATGTTTATCCCCGTTGACGCTGCCAGTGCTGGGTCCATATAGATCGCCTTAAAGTTATCTCCTATCCGCGACTTTTCTATGCGATAAAGCATATATAATATAACTAGCATAATCACCAGGCTGAAGAAATAATAGGGAATCGAATCACTAAAATCGATTCCTCCGATTACCGGCGGGTAGGGGATGCTGATGATGCCCGTGGAACCGCCAAAGGGGTAGCGAAACTTTAGCCAAGTCAACCTGATGAGCTCCGCCAGCCCAAAAGTGGCGATATAAAAGCTCCATCCCGTGGTTCTGAGTAGAATCATGGTGATGATCATACCAAACAGACAGGCCATCACGCCTCCAATGGGGATGGCCAAAAAGACCGGGAAACCGAAATTCTTGGCCAACATGCCGCTGGTGTAGGCTCCGACACCGTACAACACAACATGATAAAGTTGCCAGTCGTGTATGGTAACTATCAGGCGGTAACTCTGGGCAAGGATGATCCAGATAAAGAAAATCATGGCAACTTCGACATAATATGGCCTGGCAAAAAAGGGGAACATACACAGCCCTATAATTACGGCTACCAACGCCCCAATCCTGAATCTTCCAGTGTTAGTTATTGACATGGCCCAATAATCCCTGTGGTCTGATGGGTAATAGAAGCGCCATTACGGCAACCGAAACCATTAAGGCGGCAACGCCGTCGACGAGCGTGGTAACGAAAGTCATCACAAAGCCCATGATAATGGAAGCCAGAACGACCCCCCCAACGCTCCCCATTCCGCCTACAATCACCACGATGAGAGCAGGTAGGATAAGGTGGCCTGCCAGCGCAGGCGTTACCGCATATATCGTCGACATCAGCCCTCCTGCTATTCCGGCCAAGGCACCGGCAATGGCCAGGGCCAGGGCCGTCATCATATTGATATTTATTCCCTGTAGCGAGGCGGTTTCCGGGTCCTGAGCCACCGCTCGCAGTGCGCGTCCCAATCTGAACCTGTGCATAAAGATCATGAGCCCGCCTATGCAAACAACGGCAAAGGGAATGACCAGAATTCTTTGGAAGGCCACCGAGGCACCCATAATCTTGAAGGGGCGCATATAGGGACTGGGGATGGTGCGCATATACCCCCATCCCCAGACTTCACCACAAAAGACTTCGATAACAAACATTAGTCCGGCGGTTGCTATAAATCCGGCTACCACATCCCCCCGTAATGGTCGAAAAATAGTCCGCTCGATGGCTAGACCAACGATCGCACCTACCACCAGTGCCGCGGCCACTGCTCCCCAAAATGGCCAACCACTCAAGGCATAGAGGGCATATACGGTATATGCGCCTATCATAAAGACATGGGCATGAGCCAAATTTGCCATCTGCATGACGCCAAAGGCCAGAGTCAAACCCACGGCTATCAAAGCATACATGCTGCTGGCCGCTATCGCATTCGCTATGGTTTGGATTAAAAGCTGGCTAGTCATACGTTACCTCATCACCTGATTGTAATTCCGATAGCAAACTTTGTTAGAAATAACATTTGAAGAAGTATCCACGGGAGCTGGTGCTCAACACCACTCCCGTGGATTGAGGATTAGCGCTGATCCCACATCTGTCCGCGTTCTCTTACCGCTTTAAGGACGACGTTCTTTATGTTCGCATACCAGGGCTCGAAATTTAGATGCGCTACGATGCGTTTGTCTTTGGCCTTAAGATTAAACATACACATGGGAACCGGCTCTTCGATCATGTTGTCTATCCCAAACATCTCCTTGCCGCTCATGTGTCCTGGGCCGAGGATGGTGGGAAACGACGGCAGTTTCCTCAGGGCAGCGAGTACGGCGTCGTTGGAAGGCCACTTGCCCGGTGTATCCTTGCCGGCAACCTGGGCACCGATGCACCATGGTATCAGCCAGATCATGTGGTCCCAATCGATGCCGGTCATGCGGCGCTTAACGTCCTCGGGAGCCCCCGGACCATATCTTTTGTTCCACACATTGGTAAAAGATTTCTGCCAAGATGTTTCACCCCACCACGGATCATCCATCAAGGGGAAGCTGTCGATGCCGAATTGGGCGGCGGCATACTCGGCCGGGATCTTGGTCAGGTTGGTTTCCCAGTCGGCATAGTTCTGAACAACCACACCCTTATATCCCTGCAGGTACAACTGCTCCCACATCATGGTTTGGTATTCGGGCCAGGCCTCACAGAGGCTGATGACATCAGGTTTGCTCGCCATTACGGCGGTGATTACCGGGGCGAAGTCGGTTTGGTCAACGGCGAAGAACTCCTCGTAGACGATATCGAACCCCATGGCCTTGGCGGCACCGATCTCCCATGCTCCAACCTGGCGGGACATGATACAGTCCTGAGTGGTTAACGCATATTTCAACGGTCTTCCCAACTCTTTTTCACTGGGCAAAACCATCCTGGCGATCAGGGCATTGAACATGTTACACTGAGGGGTTATATCTCCGCCGGCGACAACGTATGGCTTCTTCGGATCGCAGTCGGTGGGGACCAGGGAAGCATAGACCACTTTGTGCTTGGTGAGGAAGGGTGCGGTGGAGTTGGCAGCATCGCCGCCAATGGCACTAATGAATTTAACATCATGCTCTAAGACCAATTGGCGGGCACCCTGGAGTGCCTTGGCGGCGTTGGCCTCGTCGTCAAAGGCATGCATCTTCAGCGGATATCTTTTCCCACCAACGAGGAGACCGCCGGTTTTATTCACGGCATCAATCCAAATAGTATTTCCGGTAATTCCGGGGAGTCCCCACCCGGCATCAGGTCCTGACAGCGCGCAAAGAAAACCGACGTTGATCGTCTCGCCTTTGGGGTACTTTTTGCCTATCTGCTGGTCGGGCAGGTGGCTTAAGATAACCATTTCGTCTTCGGATAGCCCGGCGGGTGCGGATTCCGCCACTGATGGTGCAGCTAAAACCAAGGCTGACGCCGGCCCGGCCATACCTAAAAATTTTATAAAATCCCTCCTTGCAATTCCTCCATTCTTATTTTGTTCATGCAGCTTATCCAATTTGTCTTGTCGATCATGCTTCATACTTTACCTCCTTTCATTATGAGATATTGTTAAGCAATCGGGTCTTGACCCATCTTTTACACAGAGATCGAGGAATCAATGATGGTAAGCTGATAATAAAATGAATCTGTATATTACGCCCCCCAGCTTGTCAAGATACTTTTGTTTTTGGTCGCTTCACGGACATAGAGGGGTCTTTTTTTCACGGGCTGTCGCTCAAAGGGGTTAGGACAGCAGCCATTGAATCTTGACAGAATATGTGAAACATAGTTATGAAATCCGATGATAAGAAGGTTAAATCCGTGAAGAATGAAGACCTGACCCTCGAGAGGTAGAAAGGATGGCTATGGAAAAATTGGTTATTACCGTTGCAACCACCGGATCGCTGCCCAAAAAGAAAAACAACCCCCATGTTCCCATAACACCGTCCGAAATCATTGAAACCGGTGTGCGATGCGAAGCGGCCGGAGCATCCATCATCCACGTGCATGTCCGAAATCTTGAGGATGAATCGGCTTCCACAGATTACCGTCTTTTTGAAGAGGTTTACGACGGACTAAAATCCAGAACAAACCTGATCATTCAAATCTCAACCGGTGGGCGCGCCGGAATGGCTTATGAACAAAGATGCGAAAGACTAAAGCTCAAACCCGAGATGGCCAGTCTAACAACCGGATCGGTCAATTTCCCCAACAACGTTTATATAAACAGTCCGGAATTGATCGAAAAGCTGGCCGCCGATATGCAAAAATACGGTGTCAAACCCGAAATGGAAATATTTGACGTCAGTATGATCAATAATGCGCTGGCGTTAACTAATAAAAATTTAGCAAAACCCCCTTTGCACTTTGATTTTGTATTGGGGCTGAAAGGCGCCATACCGGCAACTGTGGAAAATCTGGTCCACCTGAAAAACAGCATTCCTCCGGATTCGACCTGGACGACTACCGGCATCGGTGCGGCGCAGCTGGTAATGAACACCCATGCCATTCTCATGGGAGGTCACACCCGGGTGGGTCTGGAAGATTGCATTTATTATCGGCGGGGGGAGTTGGCGACCAATGAACGCATGGTTGAACGCATTGTGCGGCTCAGCAAGGAATTCGGCCGAGAGGTGGCCACACCGGACGAGGCCAGGGAAATTCTGCATCTTCCCGCAAGCTCTGCCTAAAGGCGTTTATTGTTGTACAAAATTGCAAGAACTAACCTTGGTTCCCCTAAAACCGCTTTGATCTTTTAAACATAAAACTCACGCCAGAACATTCTCCAATACGCCTTTAATGGCGTCTGCAACAAAGGTCAACTCATCTTCGGTAATAACAAAGGGCGGGGCTATCAAAAAGGCATCGCCGTCGGTTCCGGCAAGACCGGTGGATTTGTAGACTAAAACACCCTTTTCAAACAAAGCATCCCAAACCCGTTCGGCAACTTTTTCATGGCGGGGGAAGGGTATCTTTCCTTTTTTTTCCTTGACCAACTCAACTCCCCATAAAAAACCGATGCCCCGGATATCGGCCACATGGGTATGATCCGCCAACCGCTCTTTAAGTTTTACACCCAAATCTGAACCCAGACGGGCTACCCGCTGCACTAACTTTTCTTTCTCCAACAATCCAACAGTGGCCAGACCGGCGGCCGCCGCCACCGGATGATGGGAAAAGGTTCCGCCATGAACAAAACTACCGCTTGCCTTGCGGAGAGTTTCAAAATGTTCCTGCCGGACACCGACCGCGGAAAGCGCAAGCACCCCACCGGCAATCCCCTTACCTATTGTTATAATATCCGGAACCACGTCAGAATGTTGGCAGGCAAACCACCGTCCGGTCCTGCCCATGCCGCACATGACCTCATCCATTATAAGGAGAATCCCGTAGCGATCGCATATTTCTCTGATAATTTTAAAATACCCGTCGGGTGGCGGATAGGCCGCCAAGGTGCCGCCGGACACGGTCTCGGCAATAAAGGCCGAGACAATTTCCGGTCCGACATTTTCGATAGCCTCTTGCAAGGCCAGGGCACAGTGGATCTCACATGCCGGAAAGGTCAGACCATAGGAACACCGCAAACAGTATGGGGGAGGTATATGGACGACCTCGCTCAACATCGGCCCATAGGGTACTCTGAAAGCCGTGCGACCCATGGCGGATAAAGCACCCAAAGTGAGACCGTGGTAAGATTTCCAACGCGAGATCAACCGAAACCGCTCGGGCTTGCCAGAAGCCAGGTGAATCTGCCGGGCCAGCTTAATTGCGGCCTCAACAGCTTCTGAACCGCTGGAAAGAAAGTAAAATCGCTGGAGTCCCGCCGGTGCGTGATTCGCTAAGGCCGAAGCTAAATTCTCTACCACCGGGGTGGTAAACATTGTAGGATGTGCATAATGGCAGGAAAGTATCTGGTCGTGCACCGCCTTGGCGATCTCTTTCCGTCCGTGGCCGACGTTTACAACAATTGCACCGCCACTGGCGTCGATATAGCGGTGTCCCTCTGAATCTTCGATCCATACCCCCCGGGCGCTTTTGGCCTCGGGCAACTGTTTGTCGCGTATTCTGGGAAACAGGTTCCCGGTAATCTGTTTCATCACCTTTTCTCTCCCTGCGGTTGCGGTTCACGATGAAATTTCCAAGGGACCGAACCCAGTCTCCAAAAGAGCCATCGCAACAGGTTCAACCTTTCGACATCCATTTGAATGATGCTGCCCGCTTTAATAGCGTCGAGGTTGATCTGCCGACCGGCTGCCCTCAGGCGTGTCTGATTGATAGGTACCAGAAAGAATCTGAATCCACCAACCTCCCGCAATTCTTCATCGATAACGAACCAGGAGCCCTCGCGTCGAGTTCGATTCGGATGGGTGTTGGGCAAACCTGTGCCTGCAGATGTTGTTCGGGTTTCCCGCAGTAAAAGCGAGGGTCCCGGTCCTATCTCAAACCGGCCTTCCACCTGCATTAACTCTACTGAATGGCGATAAGACAAACGCACGGCTTGCCCCTGTGTAACCCGAACAGCTGCGACCAGTTTCGATGTCTGCCGCGGCAATCTTAGGGTGAATACATCTACGCAGACCAACTGCAGAATCAGCAAGACAACGCCCCCTGCTCCAATCAGACTGACCCCTGTTTTAACGAAACGCCTATTCACTGATGATTGGTTTCCGCTTTATCACTTGGACCAATTGCTATCGCCATCAAGCCATCTTACTCCTATATTTTAAATGTAATAAGGTTAGCAAGAAAATTATCGCTTATTTCAATACCATCGGTAAGCAACGGCTCATCCAGGTCGTCCACCAGATTGTTGCATTGCTTAAAAGTCCAAACAGCCCGTAAAGTGCATCGCTGACCAAATCGAATTTGTTCCCAGAATTTTTAATAATTCTTAGCCATATAGTCTTTATTGTGATATGTAACCCAATTTGTATTTGGTCAGCTTTGTGAAGCTTTATTCAGTGCCTTGGCGGTTGTTTTAAAATGTCGTTTCAGCCAATCATATCGATGAAAGGAGTTCGTATTTGAATACCGAAGAAGTCCTCATTGTTCAGGGAAATGAAGCGTGTGTGCGAGGTGCTGTCGCAGCCGGATGTAGGTTTTTTGCCGGGTATCCCATTACCCCGGCATCTGAAATCGCTGAATTAATGTCACGCATGTTGCCGCAAAACCAGGGAGTATTCATTCAACTGGAGGACGAAATCGCCTCAATTTCCGCTGTTGTGGGCGCCGTCTGGGGCGGTATGAAAGCCTGCACCGCCACCTCAGGACCGGGTTTTTCTCTAATGCAGGAAGGGATCGGCTATGCTGCAGAGACCGAAACCCCGTGTGTCATCATCAACGTCATGCGGGGCGGCCCATCAACCGGTCAGCCGACGCTCTCGGCACAGCAAGACGTTATGCAAGCCAAATACGGCTCGCATGGTGATTATGAAATCATCGTTTTATGTCCCTCATCGGTGCAGGAGTCATTTGAACTCACGGTTAAAGCATTTAATCTGGCTGAAAGATTCAGGGTTCCCACCATTGTTTTGTCCGACGAAATTGTGGGCCATACCCGGGAAAAGCTACGCATCCCATCAAAGATCATTGTGCAGGAGAGACAAAAACCAAAAGCCTCACCGGAAAACTATGCCCCCTACGCACCCGACGTATCCGGGTTGCTGGATGGCATGCCCGCGTTCGGCCAAGGCTACAAGTTATTGGTTGACGGACAGCTACATGACGAAACCGGAAACCGTGCCGGCCATGACCCCGTCATCAGCGGACAACTCATGGAAAGGCTGTGCACAAAAATCACCCGTCATGCGGATGAACTTATCGACATCGAAAGGTCATTTACCGAAGATGCAGAGATAGTGGTGATTGCTTACGGAAGTGTGGCAAGATCCGCTTTTTCGGCTGTGAAAATGGCCAGAAAAGAAGGACTGAAGGCAGGATTCATAAAAATAAAAATTCTGTGGCCTTTCCCGGACCAGACAATCACGGAGGCTATCCACAAAGCGAAAAAAGTGATAGTCCCGGAAATGAATATCGGCAAAATAAGCCGTGAGATAGAGCGGGTGGGCAGCTGCGATCAGGAAATTAGCTCGTTGCCGAAACTCGGTGGATTTTTGCACACCCCCCAGGAAATTTTGGAGGCAATTCAACAATAACCGAAAATAAGGACAAATATGACCGTAATTCACTGAATATATAATTTAAATTTAGAATCCGCTAAAACTGCAAACTTGGAGCTTGTTGGAGTGTTGGAGTAATGGAGTAATGTCAAAAGCAATTGTTGCGAGTTAAGCGTTGCGCGTTACGCGATCAATCTTTCAACCCGCAACCCGCAACAAGCACCTATCACTTACTTTAATAGATCGTGATTTCAACACTCCAGCACTCCAATTCTCCATTACCCCTGCTTCTTTTGGGATAAAAACAAGCTTTCAGTTGGATTGTTGTCCACCTTCAAAATCGTTTTGGAAACTAATGATGCACCCAATTGCTGAAAAATATCTGAGAAAGAGTGCCCTTCCCACAATTTTTTGCTCCGGCTGCGGACACGGTACAGTGCTTAACGCGTTTTTGCGAACAATCGATGAGATGGACATCATTAACGACCTTTCGCTGGTGGGCGGAATCGGATGTTCCAGCTGGACGCCGGTATTTGTCAATACGGATGTGCTTCATACCTT
>CP070652.1:2734870-2739091 GCA_020354645.1 Deltaproteobacteria bacterium | reverse complement strand
TTTATCTCCCCTGTTTGGGATTAATTTAATGGTTTTTCTCAGTTTAAATTTGTTTAAAACTATCTGTCAAGGCTATTAGAAAGCGTGAAAAAGATCCCAGCTTTTCGGGCTGTTGCCCAAAGTTATTTTCGCTGGGTCTAAAACTGTTTTTGATTAATTTAAAGCTTGCTCCAGTCCTGCGACTCGACTGAGCTCGCCGAAGTATTTTAGCGAGATAAGATTTAGGGATCCAAAAACGTTTTAATGACCGCTCAAAAATATTTTGGCCACCACACGTTAGCCAATTCTTAGCAGAATCCCCCGCGGCTTGCCGCGGGGAGCTTCACTATTGATCTTTTTCATGGCTTGGTTTATCAAAAATTTACACCTTGTCCATAATTAAAAGCACATCTTGTAACGCAATCTCAACTTTTAACATTTTGATGATAGGAGGAATCGCATGAGCACCGAACTGCCGGAATGTGCGCGATGCCATTTTAGCACGCAGAACCGATTGTGTCAGAAAGAAGATGGCAAATCACCCGCCTATTGCCCAACCCAAAATTATAGGGAAGCTATTGGGCAAGCTTTGGACGAATTAAGAAATCCCGATATTTTGGAATTCGCCAAGCAAGCATCTATCCAGGAAGGGGAAGGGTACGCCCATCGGGAATTGGGATACGAGAGGGTTAAACCTGTCAAACCGCGCGTATTGGAGACTATCGAGTTTGCGCACAGAATGAATTATAAAAGACTTGGATTCGTGTTTTGTATCGGTCTCACAAAAGAAGCCGAAGTCGTTGAAAAACTTCTTTCCGCAGAGGAATTTGAAGTTGTATCAGCCCTATGCAAGTTGGGACGGGAGCCCAAAGAAACGCTCGGCGTGCGAGATGATCAAAAAATTCGAATAGGATGTTTTGAATCCATGTGCAATCCTATTGCACAGGCTTTTGTGATGAACAGCGCAAACACGGAATTCAATATTGTCATGGGTCTTTGTGTGGGACATGATTCTCTGTTTTTAAAATATTCCGATGCACCGTGTACGGTTCTGGCTGCCAAGGATCGTGTACTGGGCCACAATCCTTTAGCGGCGATTTATACAATCGACAGTTATTATCGATACTTGAAATAGGTGTACTGTATCTTATAGTTCACATATCAGGGAAGGACGAACAAATTGTACGCCCATCATGTCATACGTGGGGCAATTGAGGGACAATCTTAATTTTTTAACGATAGCTGGTTGATATGCCTCAAATTGATTAATGGGAAAAGAGATGGGGATGCAGTCGGAGCCAGGTGGATAATCAAGTTGACCGGTTCGTTTCACGCGTATATTGGTTAATCGAACAAGTTTGTAATGTCCTTTTCAATAGTTGCAAACTCAATTATTTCAAAACACCTTCCACAGAGAAATCCTTCTTCATTGATCTCTAAACGATTTAGAGGCGCTTTCAACGACCAGCCACATTTTGTACATTTAAGAATTAAAATGTTGGTTTTTTCCATCGTGGCTGCCGGGGTTTTTGTGGTCTCCATCATGGTTTTTCCCTTTGCGTCCATGTTGAGCGTTTAAGGCAATGTCTGCTAAAACTTTAATCTATAAAAACGCAATTTTTGTGCCAGAATATAATTTCGATGGAAGGGCAGAAATTAATATATTTTTAGCTAGTTCAAATGAATAAGAATTTATAATCGATATGTGTGATCATACATTAATGTAATATTATATATAAAAAATAACATAATTGTTATATTTTTTCATCTTGCAATATTGGTGTGAGCATGTAATAGATGTTTTGGGATCTGCGGCCACGATTTTGGTAGAATAGTCCTTTGTAAAAATAGCCGGGTGGTTAAAATTTGCATGAAATCATAGGCGCCTTAAACTCACCGACTAAACTATGGTATACCCGTATTCCAACATCCTCGCGCTTCCGATCATCCTCGTCACCTTGCTAACCAGTTGTTTTACCGACAAGGTCATCAGCAGGGAGATCGCCCGTGGCCCTCTTCTCGAGGCCTCTCTGTCGGCAAAAGAAGATCGGATCGGCCTGGCAGCAGAGGAGGCCTACTTTGACGGTACGCGACTCTTCGTCAAGTATAAGCTTGAGCAATTGGACGTTTACGCCGTCGGGACCTGGTCCGGACGCAAAAAACAGGCTGCTGCCAACTTCGCACCCGACACCACGGTCGGTTCGCTTATTCTCCCTCTGGAGAAGCATAGTGAAGAGCCCTGGCCCAAAAAACCGGAAGGTATACCGCCACTGGTGGTGCTATCTATCTCGCAATGGAACCGGTACCTGAACAAAATTATCGGGAAGATGATCCCTGAGAGCGAAGAACATGGGACCCTCCTGGACCTCTATCACAAAGAATATTTCCTTTACCTTGATTCCGAAGGTAAAACCACCACAACACTGATCCAGAACAAACCGGCAGAGATCAGAACCCGGAAGGTTTTGACCTTCGATGAAATTTTAGCCATTGCTCTCACCGTCCTGGAAGAATACCTGGAAAATGAGGGAATCGAGGAAGGGCAGGTAATTTTTAACACCGGGGACACCGGTCTCCACGCCTACCCCTTTGTTTTCGCCGATATAGAGCGAAGATTAATCCTGTTTGCCAAGGTCAGTCCCACCTCCACCATCGCCGAATTCTTGTTCACCCGACAGGACTTCCAGGCGGCCACACACATTATCGGCAGTCACCTGGCGATTATGGTGCGTCCAGTCAGCACCCTGACCCGGCTTAGCTACATAATTCTTGATGCCTCTTACGATCTTTTGGAATCGGGAGTTGATGTCTTCACCTGGCCCGTGGGATCGGTGGCAGAGGCTGAGCCTTTACCGCCGTTACGGTATAGGCCGGGCATGGACCTGGAAGAATGGGAGAGAAAACTGGACGAGATGACCGGATCGGAGTCCTCCTATGGGATCATTCGATACCTCATCGACGGGAAGGAATTCTTCCCCCGTTTCATCGATGCCTTAACCGGGGCCAAAAGGTCAATCCATATCCGTACCTATATCTTCGATAATGACGACTATGCGGTGAAAATTGCCGATATCCTTAAAAGACGTTCACGGGACACGGATATCAAGGTGCTCATAGATGGATTCGGCACCATCCTGGCCACCAAGGTCCACGCTCAGAGCCTTCCCCTGGACCACGAGGCACCCGGATCGGTCCGGAAATACCTGGAGCAGGACTCTAATGTTAAGGTGAGGGTCCAAACCAATCCCTGGCTTACCCTCGACCATAGCAAGCTGGCGGTCGTCGATGGTCAGGTGGCTTTTCTGGGAGGTATGAACATCGGCCGCGAGTACCGTTACCACAGGCACGACATCATGCTGGAGATCAGAGGGCCGGTTGTGAAGATGCTCCAAGATGAATTCGACGAGGCGTGGGCCCATGCAGGAGCCTTTGGGGACCTGGCTGTGCTGGCCCATAAAATGACGCGCACCCGGGAGGCGTCCCATAAAGAGGGTTACCCCATCCGGGTGCTTTACACCCGGGCTGCGGAACCGGAAATCTACCATTCCCAGCTTGAAGCCATCAGGAGGTCTCAGGGTTACATCTTCATCGAGAACATGTATTTCACAGATGACAACATCATCGAGGAACTCATAATGGCTCGCAGACGGGGAGTGGACGTTCGAGTGATTATCCCTATGGAGGGTTATCTGGGTCCTTTCGACAGGAGCAACATTCTGGCAGCCAACCAGATGCTGGCAAACGGGATCAGGGTCTTCGTCTACCCCGGCAGGCTCCATGCCAAAGCAGCCGTTTACGACGGCTGGGCATGTTTGGGATCGGCGAATTTCGATAAGGCAAGCTTCAAACGTAACCGAGAGATCAACGTGGCCTTCTCCCATCCCGGGGCCGTCGATCAACTTCTCAATCGGTTATTCCTGCCCGATTTTGAGAAATCCCTGGAAATAACAGATCCCATACCCGAAAAATGGTCGGATCTTTTGGCAGAGATTCTTACCGACCAGCTCTGACCCTAACCGGCCAGCGTTAGCAGCGGTAACAAAGGGAGAACGAGGCACAATCGATGAACGGTTCATGGTTAATGGTGAATATAAAAACGCATAAATGTATGTCCGTTATCATAAATCCCCTAAATCTCTAAATCTAGATCCTTCCTTCGCTGATAAAAACTAACTTTTAGTCTTCAAAATCTGCACTTAGTCCTGAAAAAGTTCCGGCCTTTGTTCCTTCAGTTTTGACATA
>CP070652.1:2728966-2734770 GCA_020354645.1 Deltaproteobacteria bacterium | reverse complement strand
TGAAGCTCACGCGAAGCCCCACATTCGGCCGAACGCTCATGTCGAAGGCGGTCGAGTCGCCGCGGGGTATTCAGGCGAAGGGGCGTAAATTTTTTCCTGTTTTTTAGGCGGCTAATAACTATGGATTCCGGTAATTTGCATAAATCAAATCATGTGTTATATTTTAGGACCGATTGGTTAAAACAGATAAAATGGAAAGCTTACATTTTTAACTTTAGGCAATTTAGGCATTTTAAAATTTTAGTCATTTTTATCGTATTTGTGAGGACCCGGGTGTGAATTCCAGACCTGCTCTCAAAAACAGCCTTAGGGAAACACAGAAAGATATTCTATGAAACTAGCAGTCAGCGGTAAAGGCGGCGTGGGTAAAACAACATTTGCTGCCCTATTGTCACGGACCCTCGATATACAGGGCAAACGCGTGCTGGCCATCGATGCGGACCCCGATGCCAATCTTGGGGCAGCTCTCGGTATTGCGGATGCCGATAAGATTACACCGATCGCCGAGATGAAGGATCTTATCTTTGAAAGAACCGAAGCACAGCCGGGAACCATCGGCGGATTTTTTAAACTCAACCCCAAGGTGGATGACCTGCCGGATGCCCTGTCGGTAAAACTTAACAACATAAAACTCATGCGCCTGGGGGGCGTCAAAAAAGGCGGCGCCGGATGCATCTGTCCTGAAAGCACACTTCTGAAAGCCCTGGTCACCCATATCGTTTTGGCCAGGGATGAAGTCGTCGTCATGGATATGGAAGCCGGGATCGAGCACCTGGGAAGGGCAACCGCCAAAGCGGTTGATAAACTTATCGTGGTCGTGGAACCGGGCCGCCGCAGCCTTGACACGGCCGGACACATTCGCAAGCTGGCCGCTGAAATTCATTTGGACCATATCGTCGTGGTCGGCAACAAGGTGCGCAGCAGCAATGATGAAGAATTTCTCAAAACCAATCTGCCCGATTTCGAATTCCTCGGCTTTCTGCCATATGATGCCGCCCTGATTGAGGCCGACCTGGAAGGCGTCTCACCGTTTGATGTCGACTCACCCTCAAAAAACCGCGTAAAAGAGATGATCCCCAGACTCTGATGGCCAGGCGCTTAAAATATCACCACCGCAAAACCTACCCGAAACGCTCGGGAAGTTACCGTAAAAACAATCGTATAAAGAAGATCAAACCGGGTGTCGATGCCCGCTTGAAGAAAATTTTTACTTCAATCGGCGTCCCGGATAAAAAACCCTTCACTCCCGATTCGTTTCAGCTTGAAGCCATCTCGGCAATTGAACATTCAGATTGCCTGGTGACTGCCCCAACCGGGGCCGGCAAGACCTGGATCGCTCAGCAGGCCATTGCCCGAATTTTAGAGGGCGGCGGAAAATCATGGTATGCCTCGCCGTTAAAGGCCTTAAGCAACGCAAAATATACCGAGTTTTCAAAAATTTTCGGTGTTCAAAATGTGGGGATACTGACCGGAGACAGAAAGGAGAACCCGGATGCCGCCATCATCGTCGGAACTACCGAAATCCTGCGCAATCACCTCTATGATGCTATGCATCGGGGAGAAACGTTGGCAACGGATTTTGTGGTTCTGGACGAGGCCCATTTTTTAGGCGATGAAGATCGGGGAGTGGTTTGGGAAGAGGTGATGATATACCTTCCGTCGCGAATTCCGCTTCTTTTGTTATCGGCCACAATCGGTAATGCAAGACAGATCAGCGGATGGTTAACCAGGATCCGCTCCCGCAAGTGCACAGTGATTGAAGAATCACAACGGCCGGTACCGCTGTATCCCTTATTTTTTAATCCCTCGGGAACGCTTTATCCTCTTATGGCCGGAAGGGGCTCAAAGGGTAAGGTTCGAATGTATAAAAAAGTTGCTGATTATGCCAATGCGAGAAAACCGCTGCTTTTGGCCCGGCCCGGCAAACTCCCCCCTTTTGGAGAAATACTGCAAGTGTTGAAAAAATATCGACTCCTGCCGGCAATTTTCTTCCTCAAATCCAGAGCTGATTGTGATAATGCCTTGAATCTGTGCCATGAAAATCAGCTTCAGAGTGCCCGGCGTCAGGAACAACTCAGCCGCAGAATTGAAGAACTCGTGTCACCGAGCCCGTATATCGCCAAACACCGTCAACGGTGGCACCTTGAGCATCTGGCCGTGGGATCTCATCACGGCGGTCAGTTGCCGGTATGGAAACTTGTTCTGGAAACCCTTATGACTGAAGGGCTTTTGGACGCCGTCTTTGCGACCTCAACGGTTGCTGCCGGCGTAAACTTTCCTGCCCGCACAGTTGTATTTTTTAACTCAGACCGGTTCAACGGCGTGGCGTTTAAGCCGCTAACGTCGACCGAAATGCAACAGATGACGGGAAGGGCCGGAAGGCGGGGAATGGACCGGGTCGGCTTTGCTATGGCAGTTCCGGGCAAATTCATGGATTTGGGATTGACGGTGAGACTGTTTACGGCCCCAGCCTCCGACGTGATCAGTCAGATCAGGATTAATTTTACGATGGTTTTGAACCTTCTCCTGTCTCATACACCGGATCAAATAGAGGATCTGCTGGATAAATCGTTTGCAACCTACCAGATGATGAATCACAGCAAAAAAGGCAGGTCCCGAAAATTGAGCGGATTTGATCAAAAATTTCTGTGGCATGATTTTCTGCGCCACCTGGAATTTCTACAGGATAAAGGTTTTGTTTCCGAAGGCGGCACATTGACCGATGACGGCATCTGGACCTCTCAACTGAGGATTGACCAGCCTCTCATGATTGCGGAAGGTTTCCGGCTGGGGGTCTTTCCTCAAAGCGACCCGGCATTGCTTGCGGCCATTACTGCGTCGTTTGTGAGTGAACGCGAATCGGATGATCATATCGATCAGGCATTTTTGCCGAAGACCCTTTCGACAGCTTTTATTCGTGTAAAGAAAGGATTAAGACCTCTGGCGAGGGATATGGCTGCGCGTGGATTTGAGGTAAAGCCCCTTTTTTTGAAACCTGCAGCCGCGGTTTACGCCTGGGCTACAGGACAACCGTGGGAAAATGTACAGTCAATTGCCGAAATAGAAGAGGGAACGCTTGCCAGATTAATCCTGCGAACCGTAGATAATTTGAGACATATCATGGCCCTAAAACAAGCGTTTTCCGAAGCTGCCGAAACTGCCGCAACGGCTACCGAGTTAATCTTGCGGGATCCGGTGCTGATGATTTGGTAATCAACGACCACCAGGCAATTAAAGGCAAGTGTTTATGGTGAAGCTTTTCCGCGGTAATTCGCGGGGCATCCTGATAAGGATGGCGGAACTCTCCATAGCCTTTAGCCTTCCTTCGCCAAAGCTTCCGACTTCGTCAAGACTTCGCCGGGACACTTCGGAGAGCTCTCGGCGCCATTCATCCCCAAGACAAACCGTGGGGCATTCTGGCGAAGGAGAGTAAATTTACAATAGTCTGCGGAAAGGTTCGCTTTCCTGGTTGTAGCCGGCCCGTGCGAGGATTAATACGAATGGAGTTTCAGTCCTGATCCAGAACCTCTCTGATTTTTGCTGACAACTGTCTCAATTTAAATGGTTTTTGGATGAATCCATCACAACCGCGTTCCAATATCTCTGCGGCCTGTCCGCTGATGCTGTAACCGCTTGAAAGCAGCACTTTAATATCGGGGTCGATCAATTTCAGGTTATCATAAGTTTCTCCGCCCCCCATGCCGGGCATAATCATATCCAGGATAACCATAGCAATCGAATCCTTTTTGTTTTCGTAGATTTCAAGGGCTTCCTTGCCGCTCATTGCAAGTAAAACTTTATAGCCGAGAGTTTTCAATATTTCTTGGCCAACATCAATGATCATTTCCTCATCATCAACGAGCAGGACGGTCTCACTACCCTTCAATACTTGCTCAAACGTGTCAGCTTCTTCAATAACTTCCTTTTCGGAGGCCGGCAGATAGATGCTAAAGGTGGCCCCTTCTCCCGGCTCACTGAAAACATCGATAAAGCCGCCGTGATTTTTAACAATTCCGTAAGCGGAGGCCAATCCCAAACCCGTTCCTCTCCCCAATCCCTTGGTCGTAAAAAAAGGTTCAAATATTCTCTGCTGGGTATTTTTATCCATGCCTACCCCGGTGTCAATTATGGATATTTTTACATATTTACCTGGCTCAGTATGAAACGGCTTGCCGAAATCGTCATCAATAACGACATTTTCCGTCATCAAATGAAGATCACCGCCATCAGGCATGGCATGCCAGGCATTTACAAAAATATTTAAAAGCACCTGTTCGATCTGGGACTGGTCGATCTCGACATTCCAAATTTCCCGGAGTTGGCTGGTATGAATTTTTATCTCTTTTTTGGTGCGCCCGAACATGCGGGCCGTTTTTTGTATCAGCCCATTGAGATCGGTCGCCTTGACTTCATATTTGCCGCCCCTGGCAAAGCCCAACAGTTGCCTGGTAAGGGCTGCACCATTTTCGATATAGTTTTCGATACTTTTTAATTTGTCATAATGGGGGTGGCTTTTGTCGATATTTAATAGCATTAAAGAGGTGTTGCCCTGCATGCCCATGAGTATATTGTTAAAATCGTGGGCTATACCGCCGGCCAGGTTGCCGATGGCTTCCATTTTCTGGGCCTGCTGAAGTTGGATCTCCAGTTTTCTCTTTTCTCTTTCAGCCACCAGACGTTCGGACACATCCCGCACAACTCCCCGAAACCCGCTCGGATTACCCTCCTGGTCTCGCATCAGGTAGGCGTTCATTTCAACTGTAACGGTATTACCGTCTTTCCTGATGACTTCAAAATCGGTTACTTTTGAAGGTTCTCCGGTGGTGTATACTTTGTTCATGATATCAAACATTTTTTTTGCATGGCCTGGGCGGGTATAGTTCCGATTGTCCATGCCCAACAATTCTTGGGGAGAATATCCGAGAATTTTAGAAACCGAATTGTTGAAAAAGGTTAGTTTTCCGGTTAGGTCGACCTCAAAAAATCCCTCTTCGATGTTTTCAATGATGGTGCGATACTTTTCATCCTGCTCTCGTAATTTTTCATAGGCCCGTTTGCGATTATTGAAATTATATTGAACATGGGATCCAAAAATTGCAAAAATGCATAAAACCAGTACACGGGTCCAGGTTTCAAACATATCCGGGCCAAGCAGATGATGGATAAAATTAGCCTCCGGGGCCAGGAAAAAATACATAAAGGATTCACACACCCAATAAAAGGCGGCCAGGCTGATGCCCGTCAATACCACCGACTCCATCAGACTCCTTTGTATTTTTGTTTTAATCCTCATCTTTATTAACCTTCCTTATTTATATGAGATATCTTATCGTAAATTGATGTTGACAATCACGATAGCTAACTTTAATCCCGCCTTAAAAGGCGAGGCTTGCAAGGAAGCAAACGGTCAACAGGCGATCGTATTGAACTGAAATTGCTGTCTAATTTCAAGTACAACCTATTGAAGTTTATGAAAATAAATCTTAGCAAGCCGGAATCTGTATGTCTAGCTGTCTTAAAATATAAATAATATCAAAACATTGTAAGATAGTCAAAACAAACGCTTCAGCTTCAAGGGATCAGCGCAATTATGGATAACGGATAGCATGGGGGGTAAAAGCTCTCAAAGGCGCCATTTTCCTTGACAATCCAAAAATGCTAAACTAAAATTGAACAATATGTTTATGATCCATCCTTAAACAAACCCTAAAAGGGTGGTGATATTTTATGAAAAAGCTTACATATTATATACTTATATTCACTTTCGGCTTATACCTCACCGGTTCAGCTTATGCCTCCTTGAT
>CP070652.1:2718232-2728866 GCA_020354645.1 Deltaproteobacteria bacterium | reverse complement strand
TTTGCTCACGCCGGCGACCATTTTGGGGATCCCGCTGAAAGCGGGACCGCGCAGGTCTAAATCAAAAGAACTCGATCTCAGCCCGCCTTGCGGGCCTCGGGACTCAGACAGCCTTTGATTTTCATCCGCCTCCAGCGGATTTTACGCCCCGCTGCAGCCGGCGTCTTGATCCCAAAATGCTCCATGGCACTCGCAAAAACCTTTCAAACCTTGTGCTGAATTTTGTAAATTAATTGTAAGACACAACACTACTAGAATGAGCCGACATCTATCTCATAAAGGGAAAGCAGTTACGAGGGATATTAAAATGACATACCAAGACACGGTTTCCGTTGCGTGTATCAACTTTCACACCGCCTGGGGAGATAAGGCAGCCAACCTGGCGAAAATGAAATCCATCGCCACTGACGCAGCAAAGCAGGGAAACAATATAATTGTCTTTCCGGAACTGGCCCTGAGCGGTTATGAGTGCAGTGAGGACATCGGTACGCAGAAGAAGTCATGCCGGATGCACCGGGAATCGGCTGAAGCTATTCCCGGGCCCTCAACTGAAGAAATGGCGCAACTGGCAAAAACATTGGATGTTTACATCATATTTGGGATGCCGGAACAGGACAAGTCGAATCCCGCTAGGCGTTATATTTCATCTGTGATCATTGCCCCGGAAAGAATTCTGGGTGCCTATCGCAAGCTTCATCTCGCCCCCTGGCCGCGTTTTACGGAGAGCCTGTGTTTTTCGCCGGGAGATGATGTACCGGTTTGGGAAACCCGGTACGGAAAAATCGGGGTGTTGATCTGCTATGATTTCTATTTTTTCCCCGAGCTTGCCAGAATTATGGCGCTAAAAGAGGCAACTTTATTGATTAATACCACTGCCAGCGCAGCCGGACCGGGTAAACCCTATTACCTCGTTCAACAGACCGGTTGTCGGGCAACCGAAAATCTGGTCTACGCCGCCAGTGCCAATATGGTCGGAAAAGAACGAACCAAAACCTATTATGGTCACAGTGTTATTGCCGGCCCGCATGCCCCTAGACCGGCGTTTGTATTTGCCGAAGGCGGTGAGACCGAAGAAATCGTCAGTGCAACCTTAAGCTTTCCAAGATTGCGGGCCTATACCGAACTGCTTGATTGGAAAAAGGGCTGGCGATCGCAATTGATCAATACCGAAATGAGCAACTTTAGCCGCAGCTGAAAAGCTAACGCTTTCTGCTCACGTATGAGAATCATCACGGGATCCGGCATTACGGGTTATTCGGGTGAGTTTGGACGTTCGCCCGGATTGCAATTTGCGTGCAAAAATGAGTCAAGGTTTTAAAACGTGACCAACAAAGTCATCAGCTTACGCCATGCCATTGAGGTTAATATAACACCAGGCATGACAGTCCATATCAGTCTGCAAGCCGGTGCGGCCACCTGCGAGCTCGCCAGGCAGTTTTGGGGCCAGGATGCGGGCTTTACCCTTATCATGAATATGATCGGCGGACATCACGCCTTGAGTTTAGTTCATGGCGGGCTGGTAAAAAAGTTGATATTTGCAACCTGCGCCGATATCTATCCAAGGCCTTACCCCAACCCGGTCATTCAGCGCGCCTTTAAGAATAACACCTGTGAGCTTGAAAACTGGTCCATGTTGTCTCTAACCCAGGCCCTGATGGCCGGTGCCTTGAACCTTCCGTTTATAACGACCCGTTCGGTCATCGGCAGCAGTCTGGCGGAAGACAACAAGCACGCTATTCGGGTCGTCGAAGATGTCTTTGGCAGCGGGGAACAGATCGGTTTAATTAAATCCATTAATCCGGATATATCCATCATCCATGGATGGGCTGCCGATCCCATGGGCAATGTAATCCTTCCCGGACCGCCGCGCGATGCCTGGGCGGCAAAAGCCAGCCGAAAGGGCATCATCGTCTGTGTTGAGAAAATTGTCAGTGAGGATTTTATCCGACGCCACTCATTGTTGGTGAAGATCCCTAGCAGTTTGGTAAATGCAGTTTGTGAGATACATTTCGGAGCGCACCCCCAAAATATGAGTGCTCAGAGTTTGCCGGAGTTTGAAGGTTATGGATTGGATCGCGAATATCTAAATGCGTTTCGCAAGGCGACTGAAGATTCGGAGGCATGCAGCCAGTGGGTAAAAGAATGGATTCTGAATTGCCGCTCCCATGAAGACTACCTGAATAAACTCGGCAACAAACGCATACAGGCCTTGAAGGGCAACGGCAACCGCCGAATCTCAGTAACTGAAAAAAAAGCGCCCACGACGGAACAGGCCCTCGAAAAAGAGGCCACACCCGCGGAATATGCAATCATCAACGGTGCGCGTATCATTAAAGAAATCATTGTCAAGCACCGATACAAGACTATGTTCGCCGGTATCGGTATCTCTGGGCTGGCAGGTTGGTGTGCGTATTACCTTTTAAAAGAAGAAGATTATCATGTGTATTTAATAGCCACCGGTATCGGATACGAACCCTGCCCGGGCGATCCCCTGCTGATCAGTTCTGCCAACATGGCAACTGCCAAGATGATTTCAGACAGCTTAGACCAGCACGGGGTCGGTGCCGGCGGAAGCAATAGCCGGTGTTTGGGGGTTCTGGGTGCCGGGCAAATCGATAAATATGGCAATATCAATTCTACGATTATTCGATCCCGCAAAGGCCATGATATCTACCTTGGCGGCGCGGGGGGCGGCAACGATATCGCCAGCCTGGCGCAAGAGGTGGTGGTCGTGGCGGTGCATCGTGCAAATCGCATGGTTGAAAACGTCCGCTATATCACCTGTCCGGGGAAACGCGTGAGCACCCTCGCCACCGACGAAGGGCTATACCTGAAAAACGGCTCGGAGCTTGTCCTAAAGGGATATTACCCAAAGCCCGATGTATCCGAGGAAAACGAAAGGATTGATGAAATTGCACGTGGGTGTGGCTGGCAGCTGCGCAGAGCACCTCAAATAAAGAAATTGGCGCCGCCTACTGCAACCGAATTGAGCTTGTTGCGATCATTTGATCCTGATGGCGTTTTCCTCGGGTAAATCAGGAACGAATAACGGATATAAGGAGAACAAGATGTCTGCTAAACACTTTCCTCATTTATTTAAAGAGGGACAAATTGGAAACGTTGAAACAAAAAACCGGATTGTCATGCTGCCCATGGCCCGGCAGTTTCAGGGTTTTAACGGTGAGGTCACTCAAAAAACCATTGATTATTATGGGGAAAGGGCCAAAGGAGGTGTGGGTTTAATCATCGTTGGCTCAACCCGCGTATTTCCTCCCGGACATAAGTTTTATACCCCGGCATCACTTAATATCGGTGACGACCGTTACCTACCCGGACATTGCGATCTGGTTCAAGCCATACATGCATATGGCGCTAAAGCTGCCATTCAATTCGGACACATCGGCGGTCAAACCGTTCATCAAAGCGTTGCCGCATCAGATGTTCAGCAATTCTTCTGTGATGGGACGGCATACTGTAAGCCCAGGCCGATCACCAGGGACGAGATTTACGATATGATTGAGCTCTTCGGCGAAGGCGCTGTTAAAGCCAGGACGGCCGGCTATGACATGGTCGAAATCCATGCAGCGCACGGATATCTCTTAAGTGGCTTTCTATCTCCCAAGCTTAATCTTAGAACCGATGAATTCGGTGGGAGCCTGGAAAACCGTACTAGAATCTTAGTGGAGCTGATTAAACAGATCAAGGGGACGGCCGGCAATGATTTTCCGGTGAGTGTGCGTATCAGTGCGGATGATTTTATTGAAGGCAGTATCGATATCGGAGAATCTCCCCAGGTCGCCAAAATACTGGAAGAAGCCGCTGCCGATGTAATCAGTGTTTCTGCCGGCTCTCATGAGACCCAGCACCTTTCCAATGATATTATGCGATTGGATGAAGATTTCAAGCGTCCGCTGTTTGAGGCCGTCAAGAAAGCTGTGAATATTCCCATTATTGTGGGTGGCGGCTATCGCAATCCGGATACGGCTGAGAAAATAGTCGCCGACGGCATTGCCGATTTCCTTGGCATGGCCCGCTCGTTTCTTGCTGATCCGGAATGGCCCAAAAAGGCCCGGGAAGGTCACGTTGAAGATATTAGACGGTGTGTTTCCTGCGGCGAATGCCTTTATCAGAGAGGCGGTAAATTTACATATCCTTACGGGTGCTCGGTAAATGCCGTTTTAGCCAGAGAAAGAGAATGGAGTACCATTGAGCCTGCCGCTGTCAAGAAAAAAGTTATGGTGATAGGCGGAGGACCGGCTGGGATGGAGGCCGCCAGAATCGCATCCTTGCGCGGGCATGAGGTCAGCTTGTATGAAAAGGGCAAGGAACTCGGTGGACAACTTCTGCTGGCCGCCGCTCCCCCCGGAAAGAAACGGCTGCTGTGGATTCGGGATTACCTGTCCAACCAGATTCAAAAGCAGGGAGTAACGGTAAATCTCGGTGTTGAAGTCACGCCGGAGTTAATCGACAAAGAAAGGCCGGATGCCGTGGTGCTGGCCACCGGGGCAACGCCTGCGCAGCCTGATTTTATTGACACTACCGACGAGCGGGTCGTCAATGCCTGGGATATTCTGGGGGGATTGGTTGAGCCTGTGGGTCAGAAAATAGTTATCATCGGTGGAAACATGCTCGGCTGCGAGGTGGCTGAATTCATGGCTGACAAAGGCAACCTTGTATCCGTGATCAAAATGCGTCCCGGAGCTGCGATGGCAGAAGACTGCGAACCCACCAATCGAAGAGGATTGTTAGATTCCTTACAGGAGTGCCGCGTGAACCTCTTGAGCAATTACAAGGTGGAGGGTCTGACAGGCGAAGGTGTTAAAATTGTTCAAAGAGACTCCGGGGAAGAACGGACGCTCGAAGCGGAAACCGTGGTTTTAGCGCTGGGTGCAAACCCGGAACGGGGTCTGCTTGAAGATTTGAAAAAAGAAGAAGTAACATTTCATCCGATCGGAGATTGTCGACAGCCAAACAACATTAGACAGGCTATCTATGAAGGCGCCCTCATCGGTCGTCAAATTTAAAATGTAGCTTAGTTGGCATTGCTTACAATTGGAATGGCCGAATTCGACATAGTAGCCTATGGCTGCGATGGCCGAATTGGAAGACTGGAATGTTGGAATAATGTATTCTGGGAAAATGGAGTAATACGTTATTGATCCGCCGCAGGTAGATTGACAGGAAAATTTATCATGGGGTATTGTCCTTATAAAAACCAACCTTCCATTATTCCACCATTCCATTATTTTTTGACCGAGGTAATAACTGAGATATCTAAAATATCCAATCTTGTCTATACGGTGTAAATTTTCAGAGAGGTTAAATTTATGGGCAACTTGCCACTTGATGGATACAGAGTAATAGACTTTGGCTGGGCAGCGGCCGCCCCTCGGGCAACGTGCCTTTTGGCGGACATGGGCGCCGAGGTCATTAAAGTCGAGACACGCAAGCGCCCGGATCCCGTTCGCTTCGGCCCCGACAATCTGACAAGGGATCCGGAGATGGACCCACTCTTTCACAGTATCAATCGCAATAAATTGGGCATCCTTTTAGATCTGACTACCAACGAAGGCGTTGAGATTATCAAGCAGCTGGTTCGTATAAGCGATGTCGTGGTAGAAAATTTTTCTCCCGGGGTAATGGAACGCTTTGGGTTGGATTATGATGAACTAAAAAAAAATAAACCGGACATTATCATGATTTCCTTTCCCGGGGTCGGCCGGGAAGGGCCTTTGGCCGATGTCGTCACATATGGCCCCTCTTTGGCAGGCTTAGCCGGTCTGGATAGCCTGATCGGCTACGAAGGCGAGCGCGTTTTGGGTATGCAACAGGCGTACGCCGACATCAATGCAGCGCTGTATGGTGCCTTTGCGATTCAAATGGCGCTGTATCACCGCAAACGATATGGTGAGGGCCAATACATTGAGGTCGCCCAGATCGAGGCGTTGCTCAGCACCCTGCCCGAGCCCGTCATGGCGGCCAGCCTAAATCAGCACATCTTCGGCACGGTGGGCAATGTGAACCACATGATGGCTGTGCATAACAATTATCCGTGCAAGGGAGATGATAAATGGGTATCCATTGCCATATTTACCGACGAGGAATGGAAAGGATTTAGTGAAGCCATCGGTGAGCCTGATTGGACGAAAAGCGAGGATTTTGCAGATAGCAATAAAAGATCCTTAAACCGCAAGGAACTCGATCGCTACATTGCAGAATGGACCGTCGACAAAACACCGCATGAAGTTATGGAAATTCTACAAAAGGCCAGTGTAGCTGCTGTACCGTGTGCGGATACGGAAGACCGTTATTTCGATCCCCACTTTCAGGAAAGAGAAATTATTGTCAATGTCGATCATCCCGTAACCGGGGTAGACTTTATTCCCAAGGTTGTTTGCAACTTAAGTGAGACCCCCGGACAAATCCGACGTCCGGCACCGCTTCTGGGGGAACACAATAACTATGTTTTTGGGGAACTGCTGGGTCTGTCCGAAGAGGAGATCAAAGGGCTTGTGAAAAAAAAGGTTATTTTTTGAATAGTGGTTTGTAAAGCTTATAGAGGTGGTTTCAGAAGCTTAGATTAGGTTCAAGGGCCCCGCCACAATTCGGCGGGATTTCACATCTTGATTTTATAAATTAATGCGTTCAACAAGGCGCAATTTTAGGTTAGCCGGTTTGTCCCGCTAATAGCGAGATTTAACCCGTAATTAGAAGGAATCAATCATAATTTTAATCCCGCTATAAGCGGGAGCAACGGGCACAAAGGGTTAACCCATTTCCTGTGTGAGCATTTCAATCCGGGCCTGCGGCGAGCTCAGCCGAGCCGGGACAACGCAGCCATTGGACTTAAGATGGAGTTATTAAACCACTTTTAAGGAGATTATAATGTCAGTCGATACAGTAATAACCAACTGTAAACTTGCGCGGCACGATGGAATTTTTGATGCCGGCTTGGCGATTGATCAGGGAAAAGTGGTTGCGATTGCAAAAGACCCTGAGTTGCCGTCAGCCCGCACCAACATAGACGGTCAAGGCAACTATATTATTCCCGGTGTCGTTGATGCCCACGTTCACCTCGAATATCCCCCGGGTGTGGACCCTCAATCGAATATTCAAATGGAAACCAAGGCCTGCGCAGCTGCCGGATGCACGACGATTGTTCATTTGCTGGCTCCGGCGGATGACATCCTGGACAAAGCCCGCGAGTTTGCCGGATTCTATGAAAAAAGCGGTTATGTCGATCTGGCACTGAGCGCCCGCATTTACAACCGGGACAATATTAAGCAAATCAGAGATCTTTACGATTACGGAATTATTAATGTTAAGCTCCTGCTTCCCTACAAGGGCAGTGAAGCGGTCTGGAAAGGACGCGTCGGCGGCATAGACGACGGCATCATTTATCTTACCTTCAAAGAGGTCGGCCGACTGGTGAAAGAAGGCCGTAAGGCGTTTGTCCGGGTTCACTGTGAGAATGCGGAAATCTTCTTCAAGATGAAAGAAGAATCTCTGGAAAAAGGCATCGAACCATCCTCCTGGAATGAGGTGAGACCCCGTGTATGTGAAGCAGAAGCCATGCGGAAATGCCTGTATCTCGCCGGTGTTACCGAGTGCCCCATCTATATCGTGCACATGACGATTAAAGAAGGCGTGGCCCTGGTAAACAAGGCCCGGGCAGAAGGGGTGAAGGTGGTTGCCGAAACATGTGTGCAATATTTGACGCTCAACACGGATAATACCGACCGGGTGCTTTCCAAAGTCAATCCACCGATACGAGAGCCTGAAGACAATCAGGCCCTTTGGGAAGCCTTAAGAGATGGCACTCTCAATGTCGTGGCCACCGATCATGCTCCGGTCCCAAAGGCACTGAAGAATAATCTTTGGGACGCAACACCCGGCATTCCCGGTGCCGAAATGTTCTTACCACTCATGTTAAGTGAGGGAGTCAATAAGGGTAGAATATCCTTAGAAAGGCTTGTAGATGTCTGCTGTTATCGACCGGCAAAACAATTTGGTCTCGCACCTCGCAAGGGGACCTTGTCAATTGGATCTGATGCGGACCTTGCTATCATTGATTTGAACAAAGAAGCCGAAGCACCCCAAAAACCGGTTTATTCAAATAGCGACTATTCGATTGTTGCCGGACGTATAATAAAAGGATGGCCGAAAATGACCATGTTACGAGGGCATATCATCGCGCAGGATGGAAATGTGATCGCGGAAACCGGGGACGGAAGGTATATACCGGGGCGCTAAAGCCGCTAAGGACAGAATCATTGGCGAATTAGAACGCTTTAAAATTATTTACTCAATTGATTGATAATCCAGGAGAAAAATAATGAGTACAGAAACGCTGATTTATGAGAAAGAAGATTATGAGGAAGGTTCGGTGGTCACTCTCACCATGAATAAACCGGAGACGTTAAATGCGTTGAATATTGAATTTAGTCGTGAAATCGATGACGCCCTCACCAAGGTCGAACAGGACGATGACGTTAAAGCAGTTGTTTTGAAAGGATCAGGAAAAGCATTTTCAGCCGGATATGATCTCGGGCGCGTATATTTTGTTTATGGCGGTGGTAGCGGAAAACCGGAAGACAAAACCAGGCGCCCCAGTCAGAGGTCACGGTTGGCCTATGATCGCTGGCGCGCAGAAAGCCTGCGGAAAATATTCCTTTTGGATAAAATAACCATCGCGCAGGTGCACGGGTATTGTATCGGCGGCGGATTATATATGTCACTTTGTTGCGACCTGACAATTGCTGCTGAAGATGCAAAACTTGGGCATTCGGAGCAAAGACTCGGCTTTGCCGGTGCCATGTATGTATTTCCGATCGAGGTTATGCTGATCGGCCAGAAAAAAGCCCGCGAACTTCTTTTAACCGGAAAATTGATAGACGGAAAGGAGGCCGAACGAATTGGCCTGGTGAACCACGCCGTTCCGGCAGATAAACTGGAAGCGGAAACCAAAAAGCTTGCGCAATCGATGACGCTTCTTCCGCGCGACGGAATCGCCATCGGCAAAGCGTGTGCTCGACTGGCCTATGATTCAATGGGGCTCAGCTCAGCTTTTGGTCAAGGTTATCTTGGACATACCTTGTTTACGAATGTAAGATACGAGCCGGGAGAGTTCAATTTCTTAAAGCTCCGGAGAGATGCTGGTATTAAAGAGGCGGTTAAAGAAAGAGATGCCCGATATAAGGGGCTTGTTGATTAATGTTGCATTCGTGCAAGACATAATTGTGGGCTGCTAGGTTTTGGTTATCAGGTGTCAGGTTTCGGGTTTCAGGGGGAAACGCAGTGACTGCTATGAATTATATGGATTGGAGAAAACATTGGAGCGCAAAGTTCCAGAGCGAGAGCGGCGCTGGCTGGTAACCAATTAAGACTATAGATTTCAGTGTTCAGGTTTCAGCTTTTGTATTTTTCCACCCTGACACCTTAAACCTGTAACCTAAAGCCTGACACCTGAAACCTGAAGCTAAAAGGCCGGAGCAAAAACGAGATTAAAAGTTTAGTCTGCGTAAGGGGAAATTCCCACCTCCCCAGACTGGTTATGAAAAACCGATTACTCCTAAACAAGTTCTCGTTCAATGAGAGACAAATTTGAGGAGGCAACTTATGAAACCCTTTGATTACATAAGGCCAAGTAATATGAACGATGCCATAGCAGCCCTGCGGGAAAAGGATAACCCGTATTTACTTGCCGGTGGAACGGATCTGCTTATTGGCATGAAGACAAACACCGTAAAGCCGAAATGCATCATCGATTTAAAGAGTATCCCCGATATAGATGCCATAGAATACGATAATGGTTTTAAAATTGGGGCGCTCACAACCATAAGGGACATCGAAGTTTCACCGCTCATACAACAGAAGATACCCGCACTGAGTGTGGCGGCCGCTACACTGGGTTCAATTCAAATCAGAAACCGGGCCACCATTGGGGGCAATTTGTGCCACGGTTCTCCGGCCGCGGATATGGCCGCCATTCTGCTTGCTATGAACTGTGGGGTAAACATTGCAACGGATAACAGTAAAAGAACAACTGCACTCGACCGGTTTTTTACCGGACCCAACAGCACGGTATTGGGCAAAGATGAGGTACTAGCGGAAATCATCATTCCAAAAGAGATAGAGCAGTTTAAGGGGGTGTACCTGAAACACGGCCCCCGAAAAGCAATGGACATCGGTATCGTTAACATTGCAGTTCTTTTGGATGCCGATGTCAACAGCGGTTTGTGCAACCGAATCATGATCGCCTTGGGTGCGGTGGCACCCACGCCGATTAGAGCCAAAAAAGCAGAAAAATTGTTGAACGGAAAAACCCTGACACCTGAGCTGATTCAGAAAGCCGCTGAGATGGCATCCGACGAAGCAAAACCCATTACCGATTTTCGGGCCTCTGCCGAATATCGCAAGGAATTGGTAAAGAGTTTAGTCGCCGAGGGCATACGGCAAATATTAAAGTCCAACAGTAATTTATAACCTTATTTAGGCGGACTTCTCAGCACGTCATTCCGTGTGAGAAGTGAGACAATTTAGTCAACGCCATCAAAGGGGGTAATATGGGGAGCAAACATCGAATCCAAATCACAGTAAACGAAGAAGAATATGATCTCCTCGTTCGTCCGAAC
>CP070652.1:2710199-2718132 GCA_020354645.1 Deltaproteobacteria bacterium | reverse complement strand
CCGCATAAATACCGTGAGATGTATGATCCGGGTTATGAAGGGCGGGAATATATCGCCGGCAAGGCCGGCGATCCACTAGAATACATGACCGCAAAGGAGCTCAAGCACATGCGGGCACTTTACGCCGGCGAGGTGACCTTGGCCGATACATGGTTTGGGAAATTCATTGCCAAGGTAAAAGACTTGGATCTTTATGACAATACCTTGATTATTGTTGTTTCCGATCACGGACATCAACTTGGAGAACATGGCATCATCCATAAAATAGGCCATGCCATGTACTATACATTAATGGACATACCCCTTCTTATTCACCATCCACAGGGTATCGGTGCGGGGAGTCGAGTAAAAGATTATGTTTATCATCATGATATCTTTGCCACCATCCTCAGTTTAACCGGCATAGATCCCCCTGAAAAAGTTGACGGCGAAGACATTTGGCCCCTTGTCACCGGAAGCGGGGGCCCCAAAAGAGAATACGTCACATGTGGAATGGAAAAGTATGTTTGGGTTCGGGATGATCGCTTCGTGTATATATCCGAATCTGATGGCAAAAATGCGCAACTTTTCGACCTTGCAAGCGATCCGAAGCAGACCGCCAACATAGCAGCTGATTCTCCGGATGTGGTTAAGGAAATGTACGAAAAGGCGGTACAAGATGGCGGCGGGCCGCTGCCGGTATTTGACTATCTGCCGAGCTATCTGGCCAGCGCCAATTACTCAACTCCCCTGACCCGTAAAAAGGAGAATATTTAACCCTCATTGAGCGAAAGTCGAGGTTGCCCTATCTTGAAATATGAAGCCATTGCATGTTTTAAAAATGGAGGTGGCATGGAAGTAAAAGAAACTGCGGCTTGCGGCATTTCTCAACGGGAGTTTGCCATTGAATTTGACAACGATGAGTTGTTGGAAATGGTGCGGCTTCTGAGGTATGTCACTGACGAAACGGACTCTTATGATGAAGGATTTTTAGAAGATTTAAAATCCCAGATGGCGTATATCATCGGGCCGTCCCTTGAGGAGGCGCTTCCCGAAGAAATATTGGAACAAAAGATGGAGTGGGAAGATACCGGCATCTCCTTCAATCTAACCTTCAACGATGAGATGGCAAGAAAACTATGGCAGATTTTAGAGAGGGCCGAGACTCCCGACCAGGACGTTGACAGGGAACTGCTCAACCGAATGGTGGATGAGCTGAGAACCATCAATCCCATGGTCGTTGATAACCTTCCCGGTACCAGTCGCTATTAATCTGGAGATTTGATAATCATGAACGTCATCTTTATTGTTAATGACAGCTTGCGCATGGATCACTTGGGTTGTTACGGAAACAAGTGGATACAAACCCCCAACATAGACAAGCTTGCCACAGAAAGTGCGGTATTCGATTATTTTTATCCTGAAGGACTACCCACGATTCCGACCCGAACCACCTTTTTTACGGGCCGCTTTACCTTTCCTTTCCGGGGATGGCAGCGGCTCGAGCCCACAGACATTCTGCTGGCCGAACTCCTATGGAATAAAGGGATCACCTCTGCACTGATCACCGATGTGTTCCATCTCCACAAACCCTCCATGGCCTTTGGGCGTGGGTTTGATTTTGTCCAGCACATTCGCGGCCACGAGGCAGACCCTTGGATAGTTGACGAATCCATCAAGGTGGACGTGGACAAATATTATAAAGGGGATGGCAAAGACAAAACGGTGCGCGCCCAACTCATACAATACCTTCGAAACACTCACTGGTGGAAAGACGAAGGAGACACCTTTGTTGCCCGCTGTGTGAAAGCCGCCATCCGGTGGCTTGAAGCGCAGCCGATCAAGGACAATCTCTTTCTGTGTCTTGACTGCTTCGATCCTCATGAACCCTGGGATCCGCCACCTCCCTATAATCGGATGTATACGGATCCCGGCTATACCGGGAAGGACATCATTCATCCGATCCCCGGAAAGGTGGAGGGCTATCTGACTCCGGAAGAGCTTAATCACACATTCAAGCTATATGCAGGCAAGGTCACCTTATGTGACAAATGGATAGGTGTATTGCTCGATAAAATGAAAGAGATGGGTCTTTATGACAATTCATTGATTATCTATACCACCGACCATGGTGAGCCTTTTGGGGAACACGGTATTATCCGAAAATCTGATCCCCTTTTGTATGATGAGTTGGTGCACATTTTTCTGATCATCCGACACCCGGAAGGGATCGGCAGCGGAAAGCGGTTTGACACACTCTGTGAGACAACCGAGATATTTCCAACCATACTCGATTTTTTCAATGTAAAGCTGCCCTTACGAAGCCATGGCATTAGCTTGCTTCCTCTGATGCGAGGAGAAGTCGACAGCCTTCGGGACAAGGCCTACATGGGGATATTTAAGCAAGCATGGCGGGTAAATGACCATGAATGGAGCTTTATTTTAAACTTCGGCAAGGGGAAACCGAACGAACTTTACAATTTGAAGGAAGACCCGCAGGAGCAGATCAACTGTATAAACGACTACCAGCAAAAAGCAATGGAGCTTGAGCTGGATTTGAGGCGGTTCGTATCGACCCTGAGGTAATAGACACACCTCTTTTGAATTCCAGAAGAAGACATATTCGATGGAAATACTAGACTATAACATGCCGCACGACTTATACTATGAGCAAAATCACTTTTGGGTTAGACCGGACGGGGATATAGTGATAATGGGAATGGACGATTTCGGACAGCAAATGGCAGGCGATATCGTCTTTATCCAGCTCCCTCCCGAAGGGAAGCGGTTGAAGGCAGGGAAGCCCTTTGCTAAAATGGAATCCGGTAAATGGTTGGGCAAGATCTTTGCCCCGCTAGATGGTGAGCTTGTGAAAATCAATGAAGAACTGGAGCTCAATCCGACATTAATTAACGAGGACTGTTACGGCGAAGGATGGATGTTTGGAATCAAACCCGACCGCATGGTCGATCTTCAAAGCCTCATCCACGGCTCGGATGAGATCGAAAAATGGATTTTAACCGATATCCAGAGGTATAAAAACACACCGTAAAGAAAGAAATAGAGAGTGGATTACATGGGGATGGGATTTAACGAGCACGAACTGGCTCTGATTGAGAAAATGACGCCGCAGCACAGAGCCCTGATGGAAAAGCTCACTAAGCGAGAAAAGCAATCCTTGGCTCAAAATGTTAAATCGCCTGAAGATATTGAACATATTCAATCGTGGATCGGATCGGATGCGGAGATTGAACGGCTGCTGTTTTGGGACAAAGGAGGAAAATACGATTATCCGGAATGGCGGGTGCTCAAACCCGTTGATGAGACGACAGCGGAATTGTTCGATTTTGCAAAAAAGCGATACGAGCAGCTTAAACTAGAATCGGTGGAGTATCAAAGGCGATCAGATCTCACCCTCTTAAGCCAGTTTATACCATCTCTTCTGTTTACCGGCATTACCGGTGCAGTTCGGTGCGAGTCAGACGGATCCCCCAACCTAAAAGGTCAGTTTTTCAAGGGAATTGAACTGCGATGTGTCGGAAGTGTGGGGGAACAGATCAACGCCATTACCATTTTCCCAGAGAGCCCCAATGAATTTGAGGTTCATTTCGGAGGCCGCATCAACGATGCCGCAGAAGGAATAAGCGTTTATACCGGCGACAGCCACAGTCTTCTTCAATTGGCGCAATTTCTCTCAAGAACTGTCGCCAAAACAGATTTTCAAGCGGAGGTTAAAAATCAAAATGGAGAAACATTGACCCTAGATCCCAAACTCATACGCCATGCAGCCATTGAAGGGAAACCGCTTGAATATGAAAAGGAATTGCAACTCTATTGTGGTGTTCGTACGCAGCGAAAGGACAGGGCCATGGACCGGGCCATGGAGTTGCAGAGAGGATTTTATGAAAGATTCGGATTGGAAGTGGAATGCGCCAAGATCGGAAAGACATACCCTAATTTTCATATCATGCGGGATGATAATTTTAGGGATTTTTTGCCGGACATTCCGGGTCAGACCAATGGTTTAGTGATGCTCACCGCTACACTGGTTTGCCGGCGCTGCCGAAGGGAATTAAGGGGTTTTCTAGACATGGCCAGGACATTCCCAAATATTACTTTTGCCTTAGTGAACCTGAGTTCTCCTCAGTTCAAATTCTACGAACGGGTGTTTGGCGATATGGGGGGAGGTGATGTCGAAAACTTCAGAAAGACCGCGGCCGGTGTGACCCCATTTGTGATTATCTATGCACCAGATGATAAGGGCGTGCTCCGCTATGTAACATATCTATCCACAGCAAAAACCGAAAATCCGCCGTCGAAAGAGGCCGCCTTTGCCGCCATTCGGCAACACCTTGGTTAAAAGCATGCACTTGGTTTGAAACCGGAATCCGCTTCAGCGCGTCAAGACGGAGACGAGTTTGGAGTTTAGGGACGTTACAAACTTCTTAACTTAAAGCTCTATTTACATTTAGAAAAACAGCGCATCTGAGTCTCAGGAATCAGACTAAAGCCTCTTCTTGTCAATCTATAGTCCCGATAGTGGTTTAATATTACCAGGGCCTTTTGTTTGCAAAGGCTTTTCCGGAGTGGGATTTTAGATATTTTTCAAAAGATGGGGCTTTTGACCGGTCGAGAAATGCAAGCCAGGTGATTAATTCCCAGGGGTCAAAGGGACGTCCATTAAATTATAACATTCTAGTCGTCAACCAGGTTCAAGCGCTCTGCTTTTGCAATTGTTTCCCCACGCTTAACCGAAATGCTAACCGATGGCTGAGAGATACCCAATCTCTTAGACAGCTCCGTGGCACTGAACCCCAATTGTCTTACTGCCCAGTAGCAAAGCAAACTGCGAGCTTTGACGGTCTTCGGATTTTTACCCGGAGCCCAAATCTGCGACGGTTCCATTCCTAATACGTTGGCTACCCTTAGCGTTACTTTGTCTAAATTGTAACCCTGAGCTTTAAGACGGTAACGTTGTTCAACCCGTTCCTTGGCCAAATCCAAGACAGATTGTGTAAATTCACCGTCGCCTAAAATTCTTTCATCCCCCTTCATACGCACCTGGTCCCGGCGCATCGCTATTAAGGCCGACCAACCACCGGCACTGCGAACAAGACCGCCGCCGACCAAATCAGGACGTCGCCCTTGCGTAATCCCTTTATTTACAAATCTGCGGTAGGCTCTGCGGGCTGCAATAACTTTTTTGCCGAAAAAACGCAGCACATATTCGACATCTTGAAAGTTCCTTTGCTTTTTGGCCATGATTGCACTGTGGCCGCTGTAAGGATATTTATCAAGTTCTTTTAGATCCTTGACAAGTTTAGCGCGCATTGAGTTGAGATGACTGTAACGGACCAACTCCAGTAAATAGGTGTCTTCCTGGCACAAAATCGATTTGAAGCGATTTTGATAGAGTTGCCCATGGCGACGATGGCGGCGATTGTAATAAACAGCATGGCCGGTCAACAGACGACTCATAACAGTAGATATAGAAGTTTTGCCGGTTCTCAGCACAAGATGCAAATGATTGGGTATCAATGTCCAAGCAAAACAAAAGGTTTCCGTGTCCGTAATGATATCACCCAGACGTCTTATGAAGTTGTCCCGGTCCTGATCATCATAAAATATCCTTCTGCGCTCGATTCCTCGAACAATAATGTGGTGCAGTGCACCAGGGGCATCGATTCTGGCTTTGCGCGGCATAAATGCTGTATACCACAAATACAACAGAATAGAAAGTTATAATTTAATGGACGTCCCCTATTTTTCTATTCCTATTCTTACCGCTTTTTGTTTTGTGGTCTACAATTCGGAATAAAAGATGTTGCCACGGTGCATTGGATTTAGATTGCACCGGGGAGCTATTGTATAGCCCGGGCAAGAGAATAAACTAGCGCAGGATACCCAGAATCTCACGGGCTTCTGCCGGAGATGCAACTTCTTTTCCTATCTCATGGACAATCTTCACCAGTGCTTCCACCAGTTGACCATTCGTGGTGGCCCTATCACCGCCGGGAAGATAAAGCGTGTCCTCAAGACCGGTTCTCACATCCCCGCCCAGTTCGAGGCATCGGCGGTGAAGGTTCCATATCTTTTCACGGCCCGGACCGGTGGCAATAACCTGCCAGTGAGCATTTTCCGGTAACTCCTCTTTTAGGATCGAAATGAGATTCGGATTGGCCGGCATCCCGCTATCCACTCCCATAACAAATGAAATGTGGGGATCCCCTTCAAACATGCCGTTGGCCTTGTACATGCTCACACTGCGAACGATACCGGTATCGAAGCATTCAAACTCCGGCACGATTTTGTTGGCCGTCATCACCTCCAGAAACTGCGTTACTTTTTCCACCGGGTTGTCGAAGAGTATGGGCGGCCAGGCCCAGCTGCCATCTTTACGTATTTTTAGATAATTCAAAGATCCGGCATTGCAGGCCGCCATTTCCGGCTTAAAAGCTTCGAGACACCCCAGCGGGCCGGACAGATCGTTTCCGACCACACCCGTGCTCATACATATGATGATTTCGGGAACATGTTGCTTGATGGCTGAGAGTATATCACCAACCGTGTTTTGATCCCAGGTCGGCAATGCACCCATTCCCTCTGCCTGATCTCTGAAGTGGCAATGAACCACGGACGCACCGGCATCATAAGCCTGGGCAGTTGCTTCAGCCATTTCGACCGGAGTCACCGGGACATTGAATTTGGCCGGATCGGTCAGCACCCCTGTTAATGCACATGTGACGACAACTTTGTTTTGGGTACTCACTTTTCAACTCCTTTTTTATTAGACAAGATTTACAGGATACTTTTTTTCCATTCCGCCTTCCGGCGGGAATTCAACATATCCAAAAAATCGCGGTTGATCCCGTCGAACAGAAATAATCGAAAATCGAATCCAATTTTATTTGCCTTTGAAAACAGGCTTCCTTTTCTCAAGGAAAGCTGTAATGCCTTCCCTAGCGTCTTCGGTTGATGCCACTTCAGCAATTTTTTCCGAGAGAAAATCGACCGCCGTTTCAAAAGGCATATCGGCCATGGTATAAAAAGCCTCTTTGCCGATCTTCATTCCTATGGGACTTTTCTCTGCCAGATTTTTCAATCTCTGGTCGACTTCCTCATCCAGTCTTTCGGGCGGCACGGCACAGGTAATCAGTCCCATTTCAAGGGCCTGATTTGGACTCAATTTTTCACCCAAAAGCACCATTTCCATGGCTTTTTTTCGAAGGACATTGCGATAAATCAAGGCGCCGATCATCATTGGGAACAACCCGACATTGACTTCCGGTGTTCCGAATTTTGTATCGTTTCTTGAAATCACGATGTCGCATGCCAGCATAAGACCCATTCCGCCGGCCATACAGTAGCCGTTGATTTTTGCCACAACCGGTTTGGGATAACCGGCCAGCCTTTTCAAGAGCCGCGCATAGTTGCGAAAGCCTTCTCCAATTTGACCCCCGGCTGCACTGCCAAGGTCCGCTCCGGAGCAAAACGCTTTGTCGCCAGCCCCGGTGACAAGAATTACTCTGACATCTTCATTTTCTTCAGCCTCGTCCAGATATTTCAGAAACAGCAAGATGGCCTCACCGCTGAGCGCGTTTCTCTGCTGTTCTCGATTAATAGTAAATATGGCAATATTGCCGTCTACCCGGTAGAGCAAATGATCCTTGTCCATTGAGGTTTCTCCTTTTTGGATTTCATTCAGTGGGTGGGGTAATCTTTCCAATCCCAAAATACATGTGCATATTGATTCGACATTTGTCCTGTTACATATATCGGTCGATCAATAGTAACCCTTTCTAGCTTTTTTCTCAATTGGGAAGATTCAAGGTTGTGTATGATATTTGCTAAGAAAGGAAATTCGTGAAAAAATTTCGCAACAAAATACATAGGGGCTGGAAAATCGAACTCTTTGTATTTTTTAGCCTTTATTTTTTCAATTCTCATCTGAGGG
>CP070652.1:2706956-2710099 GCA_020354645.1 Deltaproteobacteria bacterium | reverse complement strand
TCATCAACAATGAGAATATTTGCTTCGCTTTTTGTTTGTGCCATCAGTCTATATTGGATATCATCAGCTTTGGGAGCTGTTCCCAAAGTTGACACAGTTTAAGTAAATCTGATAGTTAGAGCGCTCTTAATTTGCCTAATTTGTTAGTATATCTAATACGATAGAGCATGTCAACTCACTTTTAATTCACTCGCTTCTGCTAAAAATAATATATTTTTAAAGCCCAGATATGATACAAAGGTACTTTCCCATAGAAAATGAAAAATATCAGAAATTTCAGCATTATTGCACATATTGATCACGGCAAATCAACGTTGTCTGATCGGCTAATTCAAGCCACCAACATCATTGCCGAACGTGACTTTCAGAATCAGATTCTGGATACGATGGATATTGAGCGGGAACGCGGAATTACGATCAAGAGCCAAACCGTCTGCCTCCCTTATCAGGCCAATGACGGAAAAACCTACTATCTGAACCTCATTGATACCCCCGGCCACGTGGACTTCACGTACGAGGTGTCGAGGGCACTGGCTTCATGTGACGGCGCTTTGCTATTAATTGACGCCAGTCAGGGGGTTGAGGCCCAGACCCTGGCCAATCTTTATCTCGCCCTGGAGCATGATCTTGAAATAATTCCTGTCATCAACAAGATCGATCTTCCATCCGCCGACATCGAAAGAGTTAAAATCCAAATTGAAAAGGATCTCGGGCTTGATCCTCAAACGGCAATCCTGACATCTGCCAAAGAAGGCATCGGGATTACCGATGTTTTAGAGGCCATCGTTAATCATCTGCCACCGCCTTCCGGATTGCCCCAAGAACCTTTAAAAGCGTTGATTTTCGATTCCCATTATGATCCTTACCGGGGAACTATTGTCCACCTGCGAGTCTTCCAGGGAGAAATAAAGGCCGGTGACCCCATTATTTTCATGTCAAATAAAGCGGCCTATCGGGTGGAGGAAGTCGGCATATTTCGGCTCAATCGGTTAATTCAAGCGGAACTTTCCGCAGGCCAGGTGGGCTATATTATTGCCGGTATAAAGACGGTGAGCGATACGCGCTGCGGCGATACCATCACGTCAAAAGATCGGCCGTGTGATGCTCCCCTGCCGGGATTTAAAGAAACCAAACCGGTCGTCTTTTCATCTATCTACCCGGTGTCCTCGGATGGCTACCTGGAGCTGGCCACCGGTATAGAAAAGCTGAAGTTAAACGACGCCTCGTTGATCTATGAAAAAGACTCATCCGTTGCGTTGGGATTTGGATTCCGCTGCGGCTTTTTAGGATTGCTTCACCTGGAGGTGGTGCAAGAGCGTCTCGAGCGTGAATATGACCTTTCCCTCATTGTAACGGCCCCGTCCGTGCAATACCAGGTAATAATGCAAGACGGTACGGTGTCGACCGTGGATAATCCGGCCCTTTATCCGGATCCCGGCCAGATTGCTCTGACAAAGGAACCGTTTATCCGAGCCAGCATTATCATCCCTGATCGCTACATGGGCGCCGTCATGAGACTCTGTCTGGATCGCCGTGGGATAAATATTAATTATCAGTATCTTACGGATAATCGATTGGAAATGATCTTTGAGCTTCCCCTGGCTGAAGTGATTTATGATTTCTACGACAGACTCAAGTCTGTTACCCAGGGTTACGGTTCATTTGACTACGATTTAATCGACTTCAGGGACACCGATCTGGTGAAGCTTGATATCCTCATTAACGGGGAACGCGTAGATGCACTATCTCAGCTTGTGCACAGAAACCGAGCCGTTGAACGCGCACGGTTTGCCTGCCAAAAATTGCGGGGTGAAATTCCACGGCAGATGTTTAAAATTGCCATCCAAGGGGCCATCGGCGGACATATTATCGCTCGGGAGACGATTTCGGCGTTACGGAAAGATGTCACCGCTAAGTGTTATGGGGGAGACATTACGCGAAAACGCAAACTTCTGGAAAAACAAAAGAAAGGAAAAAAGCGAATGAAAATGGTCGGCCAGGTGATGATTCCCCAGTCGGCCTTTTTGTCGGTGCTAAAAACCCCTACCGATTAAGATCAATCCGGTACAGCAAACGGTTATGGCTGCCGAATCTTGACTTCAATCCCTTGGTGGATTAGCTTAATTCACAACGACTTCGGAAATTCTGCGGTTATGATTCAAATTTAGCTTGCGTCAACCCACCCTTTTAACACCCACAACCAATGAAAGGAGGCTATTATGAGTGCAAAAAAAATCTTGATGCTTGTCGGAGATTACGTCGAAGACTATGAAGTCATGGTACCGTTTCAGGCCCTGCAGATGATCGGACACACCGTGCATGCAGTTTGCCCGGATAAAAAAGCCGGGGACATCGTAAGGACGGCCGTCCACGATTTTGAAGGTGACCAAACATACAGCGAAAAGCGCGGCCATAACTTCAGTTTGAATGCAACCTTTGATGAAATTCGAGCCGAAGACTACGATGCTTTGGTCATTCCCGGCGGTCGTGCCCCTGAATACATCCGCCTCAACGAGGATGTGGTGCGCATAGTCCGTCAATTTGCAGACGCTGACAAACCGATCGCAGCCATCTGTCATGGGGCTCAGGTTTTGGCTGCAGCCGGTGTCCTCAAAGGGAAAAGCTGTTCAGCCTACCCGGCAGTTGGGCCGGATGTAAAAGGCGCGGGCGGCGAATTCGTTGACATCCCCGTGGACAAAGCCCACAGTGACGGTAACCTTGTAACGGCACCGGCCTGGCCGGCACATCCTGATTGGCTTGCTAAGTTTCTGGGGGTTTTGGGAACTAAAGTCGAGCTTTAGCGGGCCGTTGCCCAAAGATATTTTCGCTGAGTCTAAAACGTTTTTTGGCCGGTTTGCTTCCCTGCAAGCCCCGCCTTTTAAGGCGGGGTTAAGGGAAGCTATCTAAATCAGATAATTTCCTCTCCGGGAAGCCCCACCCCTTGGGGTGGGGAGCTTCACAAACAGCACTTCCTTACTCCACGCGTGCTTATTGAACACGGGTCCGTACAACGACTTGAAAAACAATAACATATTCCTAACAGCGCGTTTAATTGGCGCTTTCAATATCACGCTTTTTTTAGCTGCGCAAGACAATAAATACCATATTTTATTCAAATTTTGAAAGGAAATCGTGAATTCCCC
>CP070652.1:2701292-2706856 GCA_020354645.1 Deltaproteobacteria bacterium | reverse complement strand
GGGAAGCAAACCGGTCATGACAACTTGTCGTATCCTCTCACCAACACCTCTCTGGGTTTGGCACCGTCTGCCGGACCGACAATCCCTTCTTTTTCCATCATTTCGATAATCCGGGCCGCCCGGTTGTATCCAATACGCAAGCGGCGCTGAATCATTGAAATTGAAGCCTGTCTCGTCTTGGTAATCAGCGCCACGGCCTCATCATATTTTTCATCATACTCATCTTCGCCATTGGGTCCGATCGAATCAATGTCCCTTGCCTCCGTTACGTTTTGATCATATTCCGGTGTTTTTTGGTTTCTTATAAAGTCTGTAATCCTTACGAGCTCTGATTCGGATATATAGGCGCCATGTATCCGCTGAAGCTTGGCAGTCCCGGGTGGCAGAAAAAGCATATCCCCACTGCCAAGTAAATTCTCGGCACCGTTTGAATCAATTATGGTCCGCGAATCGGTCTTGGATGATACTTGAAAAGAAAGACGGGTAGGAAAATTGGCTTTGATGATTCCGGTCAGCACATCCACGGAAGGTCTTTGAGTGGCCAGGATCAAATGAATGCCTGCAGCCCGTGCCATTTGCGCAAGTCGAGTTAAAGCAAGTTCCACATCCCGGGATGCCGCCAACATAAGATCAGCAAGTTCATCTATAACAATAACAATATAGGGCAGTTTCTGGGTGCTGGCATCTGATGACGGCTTATCTTCTTTTTCTATTTTACGATTATACTGGTTTATGTTTCTGGCTTTCTTTTCAGAAAGCAATTCATATCTGTGCTCCATTTCGCGCACGGCCCAATACAGCGCATTTGTCGCTTTTTTGACATCCGTTACGACCGGCGTGATAAGGTGAGGAATCCCGTCGTAGGTTGAAAGTTCAATTCTTTTGGGATCCACTATGATTAACTTTACCTGATTCGGATTTGATTTATAGAGAAAACTGCAAATCATGGCATTCAGGGCCACACTTTTGCCTGTACCGGTTGCGCCGGCGATTAACAGGTGCGGCATTCGATTGAGCTCGGTCACCACCGGGCTACCGACAATATCCTTACCCAAGCACAACGGAAGTATTGATTTGGATTTGACAAAAGCGGCGGATACCACTATCTCTTTGAATCGCACCATCTCCCGGACAGCATTCGGAATTTCAATTCCCACCGCAGCTTTTCCGGGAATCGGCGCCACGATTCTGATGCTGGTCGCGCGAAGCGCCAGAGCAAGGTCGTCGGTAAGGCTTACTATTTTGTTGATTTTAACCCCCGATGCGGGTTCGTATTCGAAGGTCGTAATGACGGGACCCGGAGATATTGCCACAACCTTTCCCCGAACTCCAAAATCTTCCAGTTTTTTTTCAAGCAACATTGACTGCATGCGCAGATTCTGGTGATCTGTGGCGGACGGTCTAATGTCAGGCGTGTCCAGCAAATTTACCGAAGGCAACTGGTATCCTGATTTGGGTCGCATGAATTCGAATACTTCCTGTTTCGCAACCGCAGCCGGTTTTACAGGTTTTGATCCGGCCGGCTTAATTTTGACTTTTCGTTCCCTTTGGTCAATCCCCTCCCTTCTTATTTGCAAGCGCCTTTTGGCTTTTTTTCTTCGTTCTCGCCACTTAATATAAGCCGTTTTGATGCGATCTGCCGCAACTGATAATACCACCCAGCTCCGTTTGAAAAATCTCATCATGGAAAAGCCCGTGGCCAGAATCAGGCCGACGATCCACATCAGAATCAGAATGATAATGGCCCCGGTGGAATTGGAGAAAGCCACCAAAATTGTCTGAAAGAGGGTACCAATAATGCCGCCAGCCAGAAATTTGTTGCCAAAAATAACGTAATGATTTTGCTCAAGCGCAAAAAGGCTACCGGTTGTTATGACAAGAAGAAACCCGCCAAATATGGTTGAAACCATCGCTTTGCCCGGGTAATTTCCCAAGAATTGGATACTTGATAATAGAAGTAACACTGGAATCCAAAATGCGCCCAATCCAAACAACCCGATAAGGATACCGGATAATTGGGCGCCAAGTGCACCAAACAGATTATGAATCTTGCCCGGTGCTCGGGCATTGAGGATAGAAGGGTCTGCGGGATTGTATGATAAAAGACTGATAAGGGTGAGAATAACAAGAAAAAATAAGAAAATTCCAATGATTTCTTTGCGCATAGGATTTACCGTGTTTAGGGTTTAAGGCCTTAAGTTTTAGGCACAAAATGTTATTTTAAACATATCATTAAAACTCAAAATCTAAAACTTAAAACCGTCACTATACTTCCAGGATGAACGGCATTATGACCGGGCGCCGCCCGATAGTAAAATAAAAATACTGACGCAAAGCAGACCGTATTTTTGAACGGATGATGCTAATCCTATCCGTAACCTCAGGATCAATTTCCTCCACGATCTCCAGAATAACACACTGGGCATCTTCCAGAAGATGGCCGGTTTCCGCCCCAAAAACAAATCCGCGAGATACGATTTCAGGTCCGTAAACTACGATACCGGTCTCTTCATCAAAAGCCAAATTTACCACGACGAGGCCCTCCTCTGAAAGGGTACGCCGTTCTTTTAAGACGCTGCGGCCCACATCACCGACACCTTTTCCATCTATCAGGATGCGGCCTGTGGTGAAACTCTCCTGAACCCTGGCACCTCTTTTATCAAACTCGATGATATCACCGTTTTCTGCAATTAAGATATTTTCACCGGAGATGCCAATTTGCCGTGCCAATCTGGCGTGCAAGATAAGGTGCCGATATTCACCATGAACCGGTATAAAATATTTGGGCTTGGTCAGATTGATCATCAATTTTAACTCTTCCTGGAAAGCGTGACCGGACACATGAATTTCTGATATTTTCTCATAAATAACATCGGCGCCGCATTTGTATAACGTATTGATAATATTTGTAATCGCTCTTTCATTGCCGGGAATGAATTTTGAGGAAAGAACGACTGTATCGCCTTTTTTGATCTTTATCTTCTTATGGGTACCGTCCGCCATGCGGGCCAGTGCCGACATCGGCTCCCCCTGGCTTCCGGTGGTAACAATGATTATTTCATTATCCGGAAAGTCATTGATCTGATCGATATCAATTTCCATACCGGTGGGTACAGTTAAGTATCCAAGTTTACTGGCAATATTAACAGCTATCTCCACACTCCTACCGTTGAAAACGATCTTTTTCCCCCGGGCCTCTGCGATGTTGACGATCCGCTGTATTCGGTTAATATTAGAGGCAAAAAGTGCAATAACAATGCGCCCGGTACTGTCCTCGGTTATCCGGGCCAGTTTATTGCCGATTTCCTGAGAAGATATGGTGTAGCCTTCTCTTTCCACATTCGTGGAATCCGATAAAAGGGCTAAAACCCCCTTTTCACCGCACTTGGCAAACGTGTTCACATCCGTCGACATATTGTCTATATCACTGTAGCTGATTTTAAAATCACCGGTGTGCACAATCAGACCCAGCGGCGTATTGATGGCAAGTCCGACTCCGTCAACCACACTGTGGGCCACTCGAATAAATTCGATTTCAAAAGGGCCGAGTTTAAGCGTTTCTCCGGGTAAAACTTCGTGAAGCGCGGCAGAATGTATAAGATCATATTCTTCAAGTTTGTGCCTGACCACACCAAGCGTAAAAGGTGTTCCGAAAACCGGAACATTTATTTCCTTGAGCAAGTACGGCAGTGCACCAATATGGTCTTCATGGGCATGGGTTAAAACGATTCCTGTAACCCTCTTTTTATTCTCTCGAATATAGGTCATATCGGGAATTACATAATCAACCCCCAGCATATAATCCTCGGGAAACATGAGGCCGGCGTCTACGATAAAAAGTGTTTCACCGTATTCGAAAACCATCATGTTGAGGCCGATTTCTCCCAGACCGCCCAGAGGGATAACCTTCAACAAAATTAATTTGCCCCTTTGCCTTTATCGAAAGATTCACAAATTATATTTCTTATTCTCTCGATGAGAATGTCCTTGTCCTTGATAGTATAGCCGGATGTTTCAACCGGCTCAATAATTTCGAGCAAAACATCGCCGCGTTTAATAAGCAGCCTTTTCTTGGGCATTATGGAATAGGTTCCATGAATGATGACGGGTATGATGGGAACCCCGGCATTGAGCGTCAATACAAAACCGCCTTTTTTAAAAGGCCTGATCTTTCCATCCAAACTGCGCGTACCTTCCGGAAAGATCATAACATTTACCCCACTTTGAATGGTAATGGCTGCTTTGTCGAGGCTTTCAAAGGCGGAACTCCGGTTGAAGCGGTCGATACTGATATAGCCGCAACCTCTCATGGCACGGCCGAATATCGGAATACGAAAAAGTTCAGCTTTTGCCAACCATCTGAACTGAAAAGGTAAGCACCCCAGAAGCACCGGTATATCAAAGTTACCCTGATGGTTGGCCATGAAAATGCAGGACTTTTTTGGATCAACGTTGGAGAGGCCTGTAACGCTTACCTTAATGCCGCTGACAAGGAGGATGAATTTTCCCCACAACCTGGCGATTAAATGGGGGGCGTTCCCGTTTTTGCTAAAAAAAGAAACAATGATGGCAACAGATCCCAATAATATCGTCATCATTACAATTGCCACCATTATAATTGGTGTTCGTATTCTATCGATCCAGGCTGTATTCTGCAATTGAAATATCCTGCCAGGCCCTTAATTATAATTTTTTTGAATTTTGTGGCAAGAAAACCTGGTATCACATTTCCCTGCCCTTAGGGACAAGATGCTGAATGCCCTGCCCTGTTGAATCCTGCCTTCGGCAGGGCCACCTGGGGTGGCATTCAACAGGGTGAAGTTTCTGCCTGCCCGCCATCGGCTTCGCCTTCCATTCGGCCCGCCTTCGACATGAGTTCAGGCCGAATGTAGCTCATGGCCGAGGGCAAGCAAGGCGGGCAGGTATACCGAATTTTAAAGATAATCATCCTTATTTTATAAAGCATCATGCATCCAGTATCCAGTATCTTGCCCACTCTGGCATAAACGTTTGTTTACACGATTTTATCATTTTTGGTTCCGGCCTATCCGGGTTAGGTTCTAATATCCAGCTTTTCAATTATACGGTCAACAAACCCGATGAACCAATTGCGCTGATTCGTTGTTGCATAAGAAATACAGTTGCATCGAATTCGGGCTCTGGTGCGGATTAACAATTCACATGCTATCATATTCGGTTCAAGATCAATAACAAAATAAAACGGCTGACAGGTTGTGTGTTGCTTCTGAACCTTGCTGTAATGGTCAGGGTCCATCGGAATCCAGTATATTCCTTCCAAAGTGCAAGGGCCGAATTTTTCATCCAGATATTTTTTGATCTTCCGGTAGTCTGCCGCTCTTAACTCATCGATCACATATTGTTTCATGGGATGTATCGTCTATCACAGATAGTTTTGGCACGCAAGTTGTATGTAGGCCGGTTGCGGGTCTAGCGATTGACGAACTGACCAATGTATTTTAAACTAGATATCTTCGAACAATTGCGGTTCATAATCAGACTATGCTTTTGGCCATCATCAACATGTCCTGAACAGTTTATATAAT
>CP070652.1:2695429-2701192 GCA_020354645.1 Deltaproteobacteria bacterium | reverse complement strand
GTTTCTGGACAAACTCAACTTTATTGGGAATGGTCGGGTTATATTCTATAACGACTACCTTTGGCATGTAATGCTGGCTGGCCTTCCATACGTGAAAATCATTGCCGTCTATATCTATTGAAAGCAGATCAAAGTCTAAAGGTATGGTGGTGGGCTCAAGGTGCGTATCTAAGTTGTTTTTGCTTTCAAAACCAACAAAAGCATTTATTGGGATTACTTTTTTATTTTCCTGGTAGGTCTTGATTAAGGCTTGAAATTTACTGGGGTTTGCTTCAATCAGGACCGCCGAATAACTCTGCTGGTTAATGAGATTGTAGGTATTGCTGTAAAGCTTGCCATCCCAGGCACCAAACTCTACACACCATTTATTTTTATCTGGAATAATCTCGAATATTTTTGCGATAATTCCGTCCTCACCGTTCTGGGATGTAACATTATTTTGAAATTCATTCAGCCACCGGCTGGGTTTACTTGGCTTTTGATTATTAACCTGTTTTTTTTCATTGTTCATATAGATCTCCTTACAGGAGTATAAAAACTTATCCATTTTCACTTTCAAAATTGTTATTGCAGATTCCTTGACCTTCCACATATACTAAACCAATGCCTATTTTTCGGCCTGATCCTTGCATCCCAATCAGTTCTTTCACACGGTATTTTTTTTTCAATCTCTGCCAGAATCGGTCGACCTGAATTTCAGACAGATCATAGCGCGGAAGAATATCGTGCAAGGCGACGATTCCACCTGGCCGAACCATTGGTCCATAGTTGAGAAAATCCGTCTTTACTCCTTCAAAGGTGTGATCACCATCAATAAAAACAAAATCAATAGGATTGTTATCAAAAATCTCGATTACCTTTTTGATTGTTTGTACCTTGTGGGAGTCGTCTCTCAGCAGATGTAGTTTTTGCTCAAATCGTGCGAAAGTACCGTAAAATGGTATTCGGCACGCAGGATAAGCTCCGCCAAACTCACCTTCGGGCAAATCTACACTGACAATCGTGGCATCTGGCGCTGCAGCCTGCGTCCAAAGATAGAGCGTTCCCCCTCTTGCCGTACCGACTTCCAATACCCTCCGAGGTGCCAGTTCGAGGATAATTTTATACAATTCTTCAATTTCCCAGGGATTTTGACGCGGTTGGATTGTTTTAAAAAAACCCTTCCCCCTGTAAGCAAATGGAACGGCAAATCTTGTTCTTTCAGAAATTAGCTTTTGCTCAAGGGCTTGCAACTGCTCGAGCGCCTGTTTACGGTGAGGTTTAGCCATTAATCGGTAGTAAATGTTTTTAATCATCACATAAACTTATGATTTTGTTGGAAAACATGTTCAAAGATAAAATTTATTCATAGGTTGAGTTTTTTTGCCTTTAAAAACAAAGCACTGCCCCACATTAACAGCCCGTTTGGTTTATATTTGGGACGATAAATATCATATAAGATAAATTCAAATTTTCTTAAAAATCGATCGATTTCGTAAAAAATCGCCCCATTTTCGTATAACGGGTTGAATAGAACTTCAGTGTAAATCAAAAGGATCGAAGTTCGAAGCAATCCGGTTCCCCCCCGAAGCGCTAAAAGTTCTCCACCCTGAATGTCAAATTTTATTACTTGGACATCGATATTGCCACTTTTTGCAGCCCAATTATCAAGCGTAACCACTTTTACTTTTTCTATGTGCTTTACCTCAGCACCTTTAGGGTCTAAATCTTTAAGATGTTTTCCGGGCTCAAAAAGAGAGGTACTTCCAGGTGATTCGGTAATGTGAAGATCTACAAGACCTTCATGATCAGAAAGGGCCATGAATTGTGGCAAAAACCGGGGGTTGTCTGCAGCGAATTGTCTGAGCGTCTCCCTATATAATGGATTAGGCTCAAATCCATAAACGCTCGCGCTGGGAAACTTTCGAAGAAGCCGTCGTGATATGCGACCGTTACTTGCGCCGGCATCAACAACGTCAGTTATTTTGAGGCCTTTCAAAAGACGTTTCATGACCTCATAAGGCTCCTCCATCGAAACGAGGTTGTTTTTTTTGCCGATAAGTTTTTTTTTAAAATAAGAGCTGAAACGGTTTGACATACGCATCTTTTGGCAACTTAATTTTTTACACAATCTTTCAGGACTAGCGAAAGGTCCTTATACTCCTGTTAGAATTTTGTAAAGATCCTGCGCAACAATTTTGATGTTGTGGTTCTTATTGACCTGTGCCTGCCCCCTTCGACCTAAAGCTTTTGCCAATTCTCGATTTACAATTAAAGTTTCCAAGGCCTTCACCCATTCGGATTCGTTTGCAACGGCCATGCTGTTTTGGTCGTTCAGAATCTCTGCGGTTGCGCCAATAATATTTCCCACAACAGGAATTCCGCATGCCAGATATTGCAAAGCCTTTATCGGAGATTTTCCTTTTGCGTATTCATCCTCGTACAAAGGCAGAAGACCGATATCCAAGTTCCTTACAAAGACCGGTTCAGCGCCCGGTTTGTATGGATGATATTCAAAATTGCAACTTAACTTTGGTTTCTTTCCAGAAAAGATGGCCAATTGAACAGTGGGAAATTTATTCAAGATAGTTGTCAATACCTGGTTGAGTTTTTCTATTAACGGCAAATTAACCGGCGCACCGGCCCAGCCGATTGTGGTTGCACTACCTGGATCAGAATCCCGGGGTTTCCAAACCTCCATATCAAGGGCCATAGGAACAATCGCAACAGACCGCGAAAATTTTCGGGCGTAATTAGCTAAAAACTGGTTGGGTGCCGTTACCGTATTCGAATTTTTCAGCCACAAATGCAATCGGCGTTTGACCTTAAAGTTTGTTATGAACGAATGAGGCCTGCTAGGTCGGGTATAAATCGCATCATCAAAGTCAAAAATGGTCCGATGACTATTCATTATCAGCTTACGGGCAACTGAATAATTAAACAAGCATTTTTGATTAAATACCAGATTAAATTCAGACGCATTTCTGATGACCGTAGCATTGACATCCTTTCGCCGCACAAATTCAATCCGGATGTCTTTTTGGGCCAAGAAATCTAAGTATTGTACAAGACGATATTTAGTGCTTCCCTTTTCAAGGTCACGGCTGATTATTGCCAATACTTTCATTTGTTCACGGCCTCTCTTTTGGCCAATATTTTATCCGTGTGATGCTTTATTCGCGCTGTTTTTCTCTTGACCCATAACCATTGCAAACGGTCAAAAGACCGCAATCGTTTTTTATTCAGGTAAAACAGAAATAGATCCATGCGATCCTTTTCGCTGAAGATCTCATGCGGCAAGCTGTAATTGAGCCTAGCCAGGCTTTTTATTTTCCAGCGGAATCTGAAGAATTTTCTTTTATCCACCCGTTGAAAATCAAAAAGTGCAATCTTGGGCACCGATGATTCATTGTCATAATGAAGGAGGATATGGGTTGCATTGAAATCCAGATGGTTAAATCCCTGCCGGTGCATTTCACGGGCCAAACGGGCAATTGAATTTAACAGTATTTCTTTTCGGTTCTGACCGTCCGGGCCCATGAACAATTGCGGTTGTTTTACAAGCAGTTCTTCCAGCGAGACAAAAGGAGAAAAGTCTTCCGTTATTAGAAAAGATTTTGCCCAAAAGATTCTAACAAATTTTTCACCTGCCGCCACCGGCACAACGGTGGGAAATTTGCAGTTTCTAAAACTGCAGATGTTTTCAAATTCCAACCGGCCTTGGGAGAATCTCAATCTGGAGGCAAAAGGGGATAATAGCCTGGCAAGGGCAGCGAATTTCACATCGTGGCGTTTTAAATAGAAAGCATGTTTTATGTTTTCATGCTGGAACTCGAGGCGCATGACGGCTTTGTCTTTTATTTTTTTGATAACATCGCCGCTGCTGTGATCGTAAATCGAGTCAAAGGAATCAAAGCCAATTTGTTCCATAAGTGTGCTGTATTTTTTGTTAATAATTAGATGATTGGTTTCTATAAAATCGATGGGAGAAGTAAGCTTCATATTCTGCTCATATGCAGTGTTGAGGTGGTGAGTCGAGCAATCCTATGCTTGCCTCAGGCGGCTTGATTTTAAGGCTTTGTCACGGTTTCGTCTGCCGGTTACATTTTCAATGATGTCGGCGGCTTTTTCAGCCCGGCTAAAAACATCGGTATTGGCAACATATGCCTTGCCATTTTGTTGCCATTGCTCTTTTTGATCAGAAGTGAGCATGTTTAACAAGCAATGATTGAGCATGTTTTGTTCAAAGGGTGAGGGTATAATGACTCCCGCTGCAGCCCGTTGAATATGAAAGCTGTAGCCGCACACATCGGTCGCCAAAACCGGCAACCCGGCCGCCATTGCTTCAATCAAAACCGTGCCCGTATTTTCCTGGTAAGCCGGATGCAATAATAGATCGGCTGATACAAAAAATCGCAGTATATCTTCACGGCCCTGCAAAAAACGCACACGATCCGCAACGCCCAGTCGCCAGGCTAGCCACCGGAAAGGCAGGGTCTTCCCCTGGCCCACGATCAATAAAACGGTTTGCTTGCCAAGCTCCGGCGGCAGAGCTGAAATGGCGCGTATCGCCCGGTCAACGCCTTTGGTCTTGAAACCCGAGCCGGCCAATAAAACAACATTTGTTTGCGGAGAAATTGCCAGCTCACGGCGTAATTCATTACGGATTTCGGCAGGGTTGGCGGGTGCCAAAGATTTCTTTGATATTCCCGGAGGTAATAGATGGAATCGATGGTTGGGGGTTTTGTAAAATTTTTTGAAAACCGCCTTTTCCCGCTTAGAGAGCAATAAGATTTCAGATTCGGATTTGCGATCAAAAACAGCTTTTTCCAACTGTAAATAACTGCGGCAATGAGCTGTCCAACGGTAAAAGATATTCCTTTCACGCGCTTTGGCGGCATAACAGGTATCCGCCGCATAGTATACATCCAAACCGGGCATTTTTGTAAAACCCACCACAGCATCATAGGGATTGGTCGAGGTGATCCGGTTGAGCTTCCGTGCCAGCGATTCACAGCGTTTGTGATTGGTAATACCGTTCACCGGCAACACGTTAACGTTTAGATTCTCCGGGATATATCCCTGCCAGGAAGTGGTGTACACATCAACTTGGTGACCGCGTGACATGCAAATTTCGGCAATTTTTAAAAAATTTTTCTGCTGTCCGCCGAACGGGAAATATTTTAATAGACAAAATGCAAACTTCATTATTTGATTATCTGGTTTTGAAATGGCTTGGTTTATCCGGACAGAACTTTTTATTCAAAGATAGTACTTTTAATGCGAAGTGGTTTAAATATCAAGAATTAAAAAGCATAAATATCCGACTTTTTTAAACTTGCCAAGCCCCGCCAACCTTGATATTGAAAAATGATTATGCTTGCCTGTTAAATTTTTGATGGTTGATTACCCATAATTCTCCGGAGGTATACAATGGCGCAGATTCGGGAATCAGTCTTAAAGTGTTTGGGTGATGCTGAGGATGACGACAAACTTATACAGGATCTGAATCACATTATCGACAGGGAAGGACAACAGGCGTATCCGGTTATCTTCCATGTCTTGACCAATCTGGTCATCGAGCCTCAAGAAGCCGAAGCCTTCTGGCAGGAAATCATCGGTCACTACGAAAGTTTGAATACCAGCCTGGGACGCAAAGTCGGCCTGCGCACCACCATCTGCGATTATTTTTGTTCGATTCACAAGTCGTTGCGAAATCCCAAAGTTGTTGAGATTCACATCTTCGAAAAAGCCGTCAAAGCCTCAAAATATGACAGCCTTACC
>CP070652.1:2686863-2695329 GCA_020354645.1 Deltaproteobacteria bacterium | reverse complement strand
TGCGGTCTCCCCCGCTGCCAAATTGCAGAAAAACAAAAGACTTACGACAATGGATCAAAAAAACACCCCGACCCCTCAACTTATTTGTGGGACACAAAACTATCCCAAATTATTTTTTCTCGAATATACTACCAGGCTTTTTCCAATCAGCGGATTCAGCAAGTCTTCCAGCCAGCGCGTTATCTTCGGCCGTTTCATAATATCCCACATCAGGAAACGGTGATACAAGTTGGCCGGTATAGAGTCCTCTCGGGTGGGGCCCACCAGACATTTCAGCCACCAGTAGGGAGTATGAAGGCTATGGGCATGCCGGGTGGACCAAATTTTGGCCCCCTCGCTTTCAAGCAGTGCACTCAGCGCTTTCTTTTTGTATATTCTTACGTGCCCCTGATTCGCATTTGTGTAATCATCTGAAAGAGCCCAGCAGATACGCTCGGGCAAGTATCTCGGAACGCTGACCACAAGCGTGTTTCCCGGTTTCAGTACCCGCATGATCTCCCGGACGGCAAGTTGGTCTTCGGGGATGTGCTCCAGGACTTCAGAGCAGATGACCAGATCAAAAAAGTCGTCTTTAAACGGCAGACTTCTGACATCTGCCGTTGAAAGTGCCCAGTGCCCGTTGCCGTGTTCGCCCAGTGCATCGTGCAATCTGAGTTGTTTTTTCGCCGCCATGACATCATCGAAGTTCAGATCAGCACCGACAGCCAAAACACCATCGCATCGATAGGCCTGACAGGTATGCCTTCCTGAACCGCACCCAATGTCAAGAATCCGGTATCCGGGTTGAATGTCAAGTCGTTTAAAATCGACGGTGATCACGAATCGCCTCTTTGTATGCTTCCACTGTTTTTTGGGCTGCTTTTTTCCAGGTAAAATTTTTCTGTACCCGATTGTATCCGGCTTTTCCTAAAGCTTCGGCGTGCTCGGGATTGTCCAAGAGTGCTGTGATGGCCCTGGCCAGTGCAGCCGGATCGGCCGGCGGAACCAGAACACCGGCGTCTCCAACCACCTCCGGAAGCGCCCCGCCGGTGGTACTGACGACCGGTACAGCGCAGGCCATGGCTTCGCCGGCTGGAAGGCCGAACCCCTCGTAAACCGAAGGGATTACCGCAACAGAAGCTCTGGCATACTGGTCGACAAATTCCTGTTCGCCGATCCGGCCGGTAAATGTGATCAATTTCCCGATACCCAGTTCCCTGACCCGTTTCACGATGCCGCCATTTTTTTTGGGCTTACCAATTACGATGAGCTTGATGTCACGGTTTTTGGAAATCTCGGCAATTGCCTCTAATAGATAATAAAGGCCCTTTAATGCGATATCGGCGCTGTTGGTTACGATCACCCGGTTTTTCTCGCGATTAATTTCGGGTCTGGGGCAAAAAATCCCCGTGTTAATCCCATTCGGTATGATTCTGAATTTGCTTTTGGGAATCTTGAATGCTTTGCAAATGTCCTCCCGGGCGGAATTCGAGACGGTGATAATTTTTGAAAGCGTCCGAGCCACCCGTTTCTGCATGCCCACAAACGAATACCAGCGCATGTGTTTCATCCTTTTCCAGGCAGCTGAAACGCTTCTGACAGCGATTTTCCGATCAACAGTAATCGGATGGTGAATGGTGGCCGTCGTGGGGATGAATTTGCTAATAATCCAGATACCGTAAGAAAGGCTCTGGTTGTCGTGCACGATGTCATACTTGTCGAAATTGTTGCGCATGAACCGGTAGGCCCTGATCCCAAAGATAAACGGTTCGGGAAAACCCATGGTTGAAACCCCCAACCATTCAATAAGGTTGATGGGATTAGAAAGTTCCCTGAGGGTAGGCACTCTGAAAGGATCTGCCGGATTGTACAGATCCAGGCAGGGCAGCCGGTGAACGGGGATATCGTCATCCAGGCAGGGGTCGGGAGGGCCTGAAATCACCTCTACTTGATGTCCAATGTCTTTCAGGGCCCGGCTCAGGTTTTTTAGATATACGCCTTGCCCGCCACAGTGTGGATTGCTGCGGTAGCTCAACAGGCAAATTTTTAAGCGGCCGTCGTTATCCCCTGTCATCTGGTACGCTCTCATTCCTGCCACGCCCCGTCCGGTCATCACGCCAGTTTTGGAAACGGTGGATAAATTAGTGCTTAACGATGGTTTTTCGATACCCCAAAGTCACCGGCAGTATGATTTGGGATCGAGTTAATGGTTTGCGAAACAAATACAGTTCCAGTCTTATTTTCGTCGAGTCTTTTTGGCTTAACTTTTTAGACGCGATAATCTTTCCAGTTCATGATCGTACCGATCGATGCAATTTGCCCAGGCGTAGCGGCCCATGGCATTGGAGATTTGTTCGCGTTTTGATTCGAGGCTTTTTAAATGGGTTAAAACAAAAGTTAGTTTGTCGATTAAATCTGCCTGGTCTTTATAAAGAAAGTCATCGTGGTACTCAGCCGGAATGATTTCCGGGTAAGAAAGCCGGTGGGGAAGCAATGGAATACATCCGGATCGGATTGCCTCCACGACAGAAATGCCGAAATTTTCCTGCCTTGCAGTACTGATTACGATTGCACCCCGTTGCAGCCACTTTCGGTATTTCTCTTTGGACTTTTCATAGCCATATCGAACAATTCGTTTTTTATATTGATCCTTGGCGGCTAAGAATGCTTTCGGAACGGTTTGAAAATTTTCTCCCAAGAGCGCAAGGTGAAAATCCAGATTCTTTTTCAGAACGGCATTCAAAGCATGAAAAAAATCCTCCGGGTTTTTATCAAACTCCCAGCGATGATTCCAGATGATCAGCGGCGTTTCATCGGCTGACAAGGGCAAGGCCTTTAGTTTTGGTGTGGTCGCTGGAAATCGGCATCCCGGGTAGATTACGTCGGCCTTGGCCCGGATTGCGTCAATCACCCACTTGGGTTGGTATTCGGGCATCATCCCGATGAAACCGGGAATAAGCGAAAAAAAAGCATCGAAATGGGTACAGGAGTTGAAGATGATCCTGTTTGCCGCCAGGGCCGTAGTTATATCAGTGAATCCGAACTGATAATCCATGCGCTCTGCCGGCGCCAGAGGATAGGTCAATTGATTTTCATGAAAATATACGAGTGCCGGCGGACAACCGTTTTCTCTCAGGGCTCTGAAGTCCGACAGGCTCATCAGATTGGTAGTAATTATGCCGTCGTATTGGTTAAGGAGGGAAATCTTTTTGGCAAAGTATAAAGCCGCTCCCCGCATCCGCCATTTCCAGAATCGGGCCGGTAAGGTGAATAGTTCAATTCGGTAACGCGAATGAGAAATTAATCCTTTGGCAAAATCGCGGTGGGAGCCTCCGAAAAACGGCTCAATAAAAACAAATTTCAAAAGTACTTCTCCCCTATGAACCGTTTGAGGCATCGGTTATCCGAAGCGTGTTTATTCAGCATCCGCTTTTTCAGTTAGACGTCATGGCATGACGGGCTGTTGCCCAAAAACGTTTTTAATGACCGCTAAAAAATATTTGGCCAACAACCCGTTTATCTTTGAATGACTGTTCCGGCAGTGCAATCTCCTGTGATAATATTCCGGAGGGTGTGAGGTCCCTGCCACTGGATGATGTGAACCCGGGGTACCTCGTTGTCGAGTGCCTCAAAGGCCGATTCCATTTTAGCCACCATGCCGCCTTTGATGGTGCCATCCGCGATGAGGGTTTTTGCTTCCTGAATGGTCAGGAAATGGCAAACACTTTCGCCGACCATCACACCCGAAACATCTGTTATAAAAACAAGATCCGTGCATTGTGCGCTAGCGGCCAACGCCGCCGCAGCACTGTCGGCGTTTACATTGTAGCTCTTTCCGGTTTCGTCCGCTGACACCGGTGAGATAATCGGCACTTGTCTGTTCTTTAAAGCCTTTACAACAACGCCGGCATTAACCTGCTTAATCTTGCCGACATGGCCAAAGTCTTGCCCCTTGCGGGTCAAGGGTTCGACCATAAATAACTGCGCAGTTTTTCCCGACATCCGTCTGCACGCCACACCGTTTGCATTCAATTGGGAAGCAATGCGATGATTGATTGTTCCGGAAAGAACCTTTTCGACGATTTTTATGTCATCCGCCGCTGTCACCCGAATACCGTCAATGAATACAGTTTCCCGATGGGCGGCTTTAAGGGCTTGAGAGATCTCGGCGCCGCCGCCATGAACAATAATGACTTCGAGATCCGTATTTGATTTAATGGCCGCGGCGAGGTCTTTAAACGCTTTATTACCGTCAAAGGCCCGACCGCCGATCTTGATCAGAATCCGTGTCCCCATGGTTACAATCCCTTACGTCTGATAGACACTGATTACATGTTTTCCAACACTTCTATCCCCAACAGTTCCAGTCCTTTTTTCAGCACAACCGCCGTTGCCTTGATGAGCATCAGCCTGGCAGTTACCAGTTTCTCATTCTCTGCGCGAAGCACATGATGTTTGTTATAGAACTGATTGAACGCTTTGGCCGTGTTAAATATGTGAACGGCAATCTTTGACGGGTTGAATTCCTCAACTGCGTTATTGACTTCTTCCGGGAACTGAATCAATTTCTGGAGCAATAAAAGCTCTTCCGGATTGCCGAGAACGGAAAAGTCACAGCCGTGAACATTGTTAGTCCTGCCATGGGCCTTGGCCAAGATCCCGCATATTCTGGCGTAGGCATACTGGCAATAGGGACCGGTAAATCCGTCAAAAGATATGGATTCGGCCGGATCGAAATTGATGGTTTGAGTTGGTCGAACCCGCAACAGATAAAATTTTATTGCCCCAACACTGATCTTTTTTGCCCGGTGGTTTATTTCATTGTCGGAAAGTCGATCTTCCGGGTCGCGCTGGCGAATTTCCGCTACCGCCAGTTTTTTCATTTCCGCGATCAGAACATCGGCATCTACGATCTTGCCTTCTCTTGATTTCATTTTTCCTTCCGGTAAATACACCATACCGTAGGAAAGATGGTAACAATCTTTGGCCCATTCATAACCAAGGGAGCTGAGGATCTGAAAGAGGCATTTAAAGTTGTACTCCTGTTCACTGCCCACCACGTAAATTGAAAAACCTAGTTTGTGTTCCTCTATTTTTAGAATGGATGTGGCAATATCCTGAGTAATGTAAAGGCTGGTGTCATCTGGGCGTAAAACCGTCACTTTTTTGGCGTCACCGCTTTTTTCCTGGCCGAATTCCGCTGTAGGCAAATGAAAAACCGTGTTGCCGTGGTCATCCTTGGAGAAAACATTTTTTGCCAGACCTTTTTGGATGACGTCCTTGCCCATTTTATAGGTGGCGGATTCATAATAAAATACATCGAACTCAAGTCCGAAATTTTTATAGGTTTCGGCAAAGCCGTCGTATACCCAGTTATTCATGGTTTTCCAGAGCTTTACGGTTTCCGGATCGCCCGCTTCCCATTGTTGCAGCATTGTTTGTACATCATCTTCAAGGTTTTGGATTTTATCAGCCTCCTGGGCAAACCGCACGTACCAGTTGCCGACGAACTGATCCCCTTTCAAACCTTCGGATTCCGGAGTTGAATTGCCGCCCCATCTTTTCCAGGCCAGCATACTTTTGCAAATATGAACGCCCCGGTCATTAATCAGGTTCGCTTTGACGACCCAATGACCGGTTGCCTCCAGTATTTTTGAAATAGACATTCCCAAGGCACCATTACGCAAGTGTCCTAAATGCAGCGGTTTATTTGTATTGGGCGACAAATATTCCACCATCACCCGTGTGCCTTGACCGTGAGAGGATTCTCCATATTTGTGATTCTCTGAAATTATTTCGGAGCACACGTCACCGAAAAGCACATCGGGAAATAACTTTATATTAAGATAGGGCCCTGAAGCATTTGCTTCCTGGATAACGTCATCCGGGGCTATTTTTTCAGTAATCTTTTTGGCAATTTCTGCCGGGGATTTACGAAACTGCTTTGCGAGGCCAAAGCACTCCACGGCAAAATGGCCCAAGTCGGTGTTTGGGGGGAAACTAATTTCAAATTGATCGGGAACTTGGCCGAACAGCTTTTCGGCCGTCTCGCTAATTTTTACCAACACTGTATCTTTGAGCTTTCGTACAGACATTAAACGATCCTTTACGCGGTTGATATCTTAATTCTTAACGAATCTTAACACTTTGAATGATGAAATATGGCAGAAAAGTGTTAGGTGATCAAGGCATACTGATCCAAAATCACGCACAATAATATCCAGTTGAATTTTTACTAAAATTTCATAAAGTCGGAAAAAATACAACATTACGTGGTTACTCTATTCTTGACACACAATAACAATACTGTAATATTCAATATTAAAATGCAAAATCGAATTTGCCCGTCAATTTTCATCCAATGGGCGGGATGGCTGCACCCGTAAATGCCGTGAATATGAAAGCCTCTGATTCGGGCAAAATTAAGATAGTAACAGGAGAAAAAAATGGATAAATACGCCGAACAAACCCGACAAGAATTCGAAGGGTGGGAAGAATTTTACGCCAAGCCTGTTGATGAGAAATTAGACTTTTTTAAATCCGACGGAAGATTATTTGACATTATTTATGCCCAGCAATTTGACAGAGAATATCTCGATTATTTTTGTAATCTGGCGGACATGATCAGGGTGATGGCCAAAACAAAAATGGGCCAGAAAAAGCTCAGACATCTTTTGCCTCACAAGCGGGCCATGCTTTACTTTGTTCAGCCGTCGACACGTACCTTCCTATCCTTCCAAAATGCCTGTTATATTCTGGGATTAAGTGTTTCCGAAATACGGGGTACGACTACGAGTTCGGAGGTGAAAGGTGAATCTCCGGAAGACACCATCCGAACATTTGCCAGTTATGTTAATTTAATTATATCCAGGCATCCGGAAGCCGGTTTTGCCGAAAAAATGGCATGGGTCTTAAACCAAACAGAGCGGCCGGTTCCCGTTTTAAATGGCGGTTCGGGACCGGATCAGCATCCCACCCAGGCGCTGCTGGATATTTATACCCTTGAAAGAGAATTCAGCAGTGTCGGCGGATTGGATGGAAAAAAGATAGCGATGGTAGGTGATCTCAAGCGCGGCAGAACCGTGCGGTCCTTGAGTTATCTAATGAAAAATTATAAGGATGTAACCCTTTACTTTGTATCACCTGAAATATTCAAAATGAAAGATGACATTAAAAATTTTCTAGATAAACACCGAATCCCTTTTTATGAAACCGATGATTTCGAAGGCATCATGCCGGCAGTGGATGCCATTTATATGACGAGGATTCAGAATGAGTATTCCGAAGATCCTTCCAGTGAAGCCGAAACCCACCCCCAATTTCATTTTAAAACCAAACATCTTTCCATGATTCACCCCCACTGTGTGATCCTGCACCCGCTACCCAGGCGATATGAAATTGAGGTGGCGGTCGATAACGATCCGCGGGCTGCTTACTGGCGGCAGGAGCGCTGCGGTATGTGGATCCGTGCCGCATTGATTGCTCATATTTTCAAAGTCGGGCAGGAAATTTTTGACGAATTTTCCTGATTGGCAGGATTCCGTTTGACCGTTTCCGAATTGCTTTAGAGCTCCAGAACCATTCCGACTTCATCACACTGGAAATATTTCGGGCAGCGACTGCATTCGCCCCACACCTTGGCGGGTAGCTCCGCTCTTTTTTGGCGCTTGAATCCGAGGGTCTTGAAGAAATCTTCGGTCAAGGTAAAAGTATACAAGCGCCGTATTCCCAGCTGCTCGGCCTCTTGCTTCATGAACTCGATTAATTTGCTGCCCAGCCCCAGGTGCTGGTATTCCGGGTGAATCGCAAGCGCCCTGATCTCAGCGATATCCTCCCAAAGCACATGCAGGCTTCCGCAGGCCACGATAAGGTACAATATCTCTCTGGTTTCCGTCAGGCCGTAAACCGGAACGGTTTTGTCACTGGCGATCACAAAATCGCGGATATTTTCATACAGATACTGGGGACCTCTGGGGAGCATTAAATTCGATGCCGCAAAGCCGTTCACCAATTCCAGAATTTCTTCAACGTCCCTGATCTGAGCTTTCTGGATAACAATTTGGCTTTCGTCTTTGCCTTTTAGGCGGACTTTCCGGAACTTTCTTTGATATTTCTTCTGATCCGGTTTTGGATCCGGAGGTGGTTCGATATAATCCATGGCCGATTACCCATTGGTCATTGGAAACCAATCATTTTTTAAGGATTTGGTTTAATCTGCTATCTTACATCCGCTTGGCTCCAGGAGAATAATTGCTTTAATCCCGTTGGCATTCAACATCGGAATTGCACCTTAACCGATGAAAAATATGGCTCGTAACCGTATCAGTGTCAAGGTTTAAAATGAATGGAAGGAATTTTGTCGAGTTGACTTTAGATCCCGATAATGCTTAAAAAGCGAAATAAAAAAACTGGCGCTTTACGGTGCAGGGGGACAAAGCAAAAAGTTGCTGATTGCAGCAGATCTCTTTCTGGGTAGCCGGTTTTTAC
>CP070652.1:2682545-2686763 GCA_020354645.1 Deltaproteobacteria bacterium | reverse complement strand
TGATAATATATATTAATAATTACTCTTCATTTTGTTTATGCATATTTGAGGTACATGCTAATCTGGCTTCTACGCACCTGTAGTCCGGTAACAGCAGAAGATCGCTGATACCTGAAGGCTGAATCGAATATAAAAAAGACCCGGATAAGCGATTGTGGACACACACTGGCACGCTTTTTCAAAGGAATAACCGTCATGGGCAATAAATGTCTAAAAATTATTTTGTGCCTTGCATGCCTGCTCGTGTTATCCTGCGTTTCACAGAGAAAGTATTCAGAACTTGAAACCCAACTACAGGATACCCGTTATCGGTTGTCAGTCGAAGAAAAAAGAATACAAGATCTGCGACAAGATAGAGACAAGCTTTTCAATGAGATAAACGACCTTCAGGAAAGATATGAGTATTCTACAAAAATCGCCCAGACACTTTACGAAAATATCGAAACCCTGAGTACCGAATTGAAGAATAAAAAAACGGAGCTGGAGAAAAAGCAATCGGTAATTGAAATTCAGGACCAGGTCATCAAATTGCTCGATGACACCAAGAAAACAATAGAGTCCAGCTTGAAGAATAAAATAGCCGCCAATGAGGTGGAAGTCATACATATGGAAGATAAATTGAAAGTGGTCCTGATAGACAAAATTCTTTATGATTCCGGGAGCTATCAGCTAAAACCGGAAGGTAAAAAGCTGCTTTTGACGCTGGCGGAGTCTTTGAAGGAAAACAAAAATCAGCAGATTGTGGTGGAAGGGCACGCCGATAGCATCCCCCTGAGTGCAGGCCTTTCGAAAATTTTTCCAAGCAATTGGGAATTGTCCGCGGCCAGGGCAGCAGCAGTAGTTCGATTCCTTCAGGCAGAGGGAGGGTTGAATCCGCAAAGCCTATCTGTCCGTGGATACAGTTACTACCGGCCGGTTGCTTCAAACAACGCAGAAGAAGGACGGCATCAAAATCGCCGTATAGAAATCATCCTGGAACCACATGAGTAAAATACCCCACCCTTTCTCCAGAAAATCGCGACGCGACCATTTTTTCTTTCCGGTATAAATGAGCCCCTTCCCTTTCATATAGATCGGTACATTGACAGAAGCCGGACTTCGGCTGCGTTAAAGACGTTATCGCTGGGCGGTCATCATATCTTGCTTGCCTGATCATATTTAAACGTTCATACTGCTATAATCTCAAGGTGAAGTAATTCTGATATGGAAATACTGCAGGAAGGGGAAAACCTGCGCTAGGTAGTGGGTAAGTGGAAATAAGAGTTTAGGTTACAGATTCATTACCTGATTTATTTTTTGTGAAAGGCGGAAAATATCAAAGGGCTTTTGCAAAAAAGCGCTGCAGCCGAGACCCATAATTTCTTTTACTTGCTCATTCGAACTGTAACCGCTGATGAGCAGAACTTTTATGTCCGGGTTAATTTGTTTTAACTGCTCAAAGGTATCTTTACCGCTTATCTCCGGCATGATCATATCTAGGGTTACCAATCCAATGTTGTCCTTATTTGCCCGGTAGATCTCTAAAGCCTCCTTGCCGCTGCGGGCCAGTAATACGTCATAGCCCAATTCCTTTAGCATTAATTCTTCGGCCGAGATGGATTCTTCTTCATCGTCGACGATTAAAATCGTTCCATTTCCTTTTACCAGATCAAGCTCGATCTGTTTTTCTTTCAAAACTTTGGCGTCTGAAGCCGGCAGAAAAATATCAAAGGTCGTTCCCTTGCCTTTCGTGCTGTGGACTTGAATTATCCCTTTATGGTTTTTAATAATGCCGTAGGCTGACGCCAGGCCGAGCCCGGTTCCTTTGCCCACCTCCTTGGTCGTGAAAAAAGGCTCAAATCTTCTTGTCAGGATATCCTGTTCCATCCCGATGCCGGTGTCCGTCACCGAAATTTTGACATAATTTCCCTCTGCAGCATCATGTGGTATGCAAAAATCACGGCTGAGTTTGACGTTCTCCGTCTGAATGGACAAATCACCACCATCCGGCATAGCGTGCCAGGCATTTACATAGAGATTCAGCAGAACCTGTTCAATCTGTCCCCGGTCCACCTCTGCGGGCCAGAGTTTTTTCTGGCAGGCTGTGCGAATTTTTATTTCTTTGCTGGTGCGCCGAAACATGCTGGCGCTTGCCTCTACAAGGTTATTAAGATTGGTGGGCCTGATCTGATATTTACCTTTGCGGGCCAGACCGAGGAGCTGGTTGGTGAGATTGGCGGCACTCATCACAATGTCCTCGATGGCCATAACGTGTCTGTAATAAGGATCGTTAGGATCCCAGTGCAGGCGCATTATTGAAACGCGACTCTCGATTCCCATCAGCAGGTTGTTGAAATCATGTGCCACACCGCCGGCTAAAGTTCCCAACGCCTCCATCTTCTGAGCGTGGATGAGCTGAGTTTCCAGTTCTTTCTTCTCGCGCTCGATTCGCAATTGATCGGTGATATCTTGAACTTGGACAACCGTTCTTTCCTGTCCCTTTGAATCCTGGAAGCGGTTCACCCCAATCTTTACCCACTTTTCCTCATGATTTTTTCCAACAATTTTATATTCATTTTCGGAAGGCATGCCGTCTTTATCTTCTTTGGCGTTTATAAGCTGTACCGCAGGCGCTTTACTTTCCTCAGCTAGGTAGCTGCTGAAATTGCTGCCTTCAATTTCGCTGCGGTCATAACCTAAAATCGAGGACAATTCGCTGTTGGCAAAGGCAATCTTAAGGTCATCATCCAGGATCATGATTCCATCATTGGAATTCTCTACCACCGAACGATAACGTTCTTCACTCTCCCGTAAGGCTTTTCCCATTTCAATGCGTCTGCTGATATCCCTGGCGACGTTCAGTATAACCTGTTTTCCTCTGTAAATAATCGGCCGCGAATGAATTTCAACTGGTGTATAGCTGCCGTCTTTTTTGATATGGTAGGTCTCCAGCAGCAACTTCCGTTCCGGGTCCACCGGCCCATCGCCATTGAGTTGTTCAACAATCGTTTTGGCGTCTTTTTCGGGGAGTATGTTGTAAAGATCCAGGTTAAAAAAAGCCTCGGGCGGATAATCTGTCTGAGAATAGGCGGCAACGTTGGCGTCCAAAATCTTGCCGCTGGTGTCGAGAATATAGACGGCATCATCTACATTTTCCAACAACTCTTTGTACCGCGAGCGTTCCTCGGCTTCTTTAAGGTTGGTCAGCATGAAATTAAAGGCCTGCGACATTTGATCAAATTCCCAATAGCTCCCCTTGTTGTTGCCGAATCTGGGCGCCTCGAGATTGTTTGAAATCTGTATGGCCTTGTTGGTCATATCACGCAGGGGCTTCACCATTTTTCTGCCCAGAAAAATGGATATTATCATCGAGAGAAGCAAAATTATGGCTGAAAACAGCCCCATTAGCAGTGTTACTCTTTTTTTCTCTTTTAAAAGACTCACCAGGGACGATAGGTAATAAAGGTTATCGTAGCCGGGAATTTTCGATATTGTAAAATTTTGATTGAAAGGAACAAATTCAAAATTGATTGGCATCTTATTTTGATTTGCGGTATTAAATGGTAGGTCCTTGCCGGATATCAGGCAGTGCAGAGAGTCCGACGAAATCAACGATAAATCACCCTCAACTGTTTGGCGAATTGTCTCGATTAAATTTTGGTCCCGGGTCAAATCAAAGAGGGCATACGCAGTTCCCATGGGTTCGGTAACACGCATGATCGGACTTGAGAATAACCAAATCAGCCTTGCCCGCTGCCTCTCGAGGAGTATCTCACCTTGGGGGTAGATTGTAAAAACCGAATCAATCAATTTTTCCGAAATCCCGCTATACGTTTTCGGAAAAATCGATTTTTCACCATCTTTTTTTACAAAATGATAAACACCGTTTCCGGAAGGATAGGATCGGGTGATTCTCTCCTTGAGCTGAGATTTGGCGCCCAGCATCAAGGTCACGCGAATGGTGTTGTCGTAGCTTAGATCCCTTAGAACCTGTCTAACGTGGGCAAAACGATTTTCGAGCAGAATTTCCACCTGCCCTCTCTGGGCATGTAATTTTTTCTGAAATTCCGTTTCCACCCTTTTATTAAAATAGATATTCAATCCCGCTAAAATGATGACGACCGATAGTGTGATCAGCGCAGTGATGGTGATCATGAGAATAGTGGAAAAACGCCGCCGTCCCTTGTAAGTCAGCTTTTGTGCAAAATCGTGGATTTTAGTGATGTAATTTTGAACCGT
>CP070652.1:2679234-2682445 GCA_020354645.1 Deltaproteobacteria bacterium | reverse complement strand
TCATTATCTCCGTCAGGGCTGCACGGTAAATGAGGTGCTGGCAGCGGCGCTTCATTCCGTTCGGGAAAATTATCTGACCAAAGTTGCGGATGAAAATAGCATCGGAGATGTCATCTCCTTTCAAGGGGCAACGGCCAAAAACAAAGCACTGGTAGCTGCTTTTGAACAAAGACTCGGCCGACCGATCATCGTATCCCGGTATTGCCATTTAACCGGTGCCCTGGGAACCGCTCTGATGCTCTCCGAGCAGGATATCACCCAAACCGGATTCAGGGGCTTAGACCTGTATCAAAAACCGATACCGATAAAGTCTGAAACCTGTGAATTATGCACCAATCATTGCAAGCTGACTGTTGCCGATGTTGACAGCGAACGGGTTGCGTATGGATTCTTATGCGGCCGGGATTACGACCATAAGAAATATGTGAACAACAATCGAGCGGGTTTTGACTTGTTGAAAGAACGTCAAAAAATATTTGCATGTAAAACGGAAAATCATTTTAAAGAAGCATTCTCCATCGGTATCCCGGGTGCCCTTCACCTGCTGGAGGATCTGCCGTTTTGGAAATGTTTTTTTGACGCGTTCGGCATCAAAACCGTGACCAGTGAAGATTATAAAGAGGCCATCAAGTTGGGGAAGCCTGTAACGGGTGCCGAGTTTTGTGCGCCGTTGACGGCCCTGCATGGTCATGTCACGCACCTAATGCATCAAGCGGATTATATCTTTTTGCCATTTTATTTTGAAAAGAAATCCAAGCAAAAGGGAGCCCGGCGCCAATATTGTTATTATACTCAATTTTCGTCCTGCTTGTTGTCGGCCATCGGAGGACCGGATCAGAGAAGACGATTTTTGATGCCAGTTGTGCATTATCTTTACAGTAATTTTCATACCAAGGCCCAGCTTTACAAAATGCTAAAAGCGATTTCAAAAAACCGCATCAGTTTTTTTGAAGTATCCGCAGCGTACGACAAGGCCCGGGAAGTTATGAATGCATGTCTGTCAGGCTGGAAAGAAATCTACAAAAAACACACCCACCAAACCGCTGACCTGCATGTGGTGTTGCTGGGAAGACCGTACACCGTTCTTACAGGCGCGATGAATAAAGGCATCCCAAACTTTTTTGCATCGCTGGGCATCAAAACCTTTTTTCAGGATATGCTGTCTTACAGCAACCAAGACACAAAAACAATTGAGCCGCTTCTCAAACAATTGCACTGGCACTATGCCACGCAAATATTGGAATCAGCGGAGGTGGTGGCAAAATCTCCCGGCGCATATCCGGTCCTTATGACTGCGTTTAAATGCTCTCCGGATTCGTTTGTGATCGATTATTTCAAAAAAATTATGGATGCGCATGACAAGCCGTATCTTATCCTGCAACTCGATGAACACGATTCAAAAGTGGGCTACGAGACTCGAATTGAAGCCGCGATCCGGTCGTTTCAGAATCACCATTCATCACGTAAGACAACGCCATCGGCAACACCTTCGTCAATACTGATTCCGTCCAAGGCCAAAGACCTTTTGGACAAGACATTGATCCTTCCGAACTGGGACCCCATCGCCTGCAACCTGATCGCCGCTAATCTCAAAAGAGCGGGAATTGATGCGCGCCCTCTGGATGAAACGCCTTCCAGTATCCGTAAAAGCCTGCGGTACAATACCGGTCAATGTCTTCCGTTGAATATTATTGCCCAGGAGTTTATAGATTATGTGCAAACCCACGATCTGAATCCGGCCAAAACGACATTGTGGATGGGTGCCGGGGAAATCGCCTGTAATCTCAAGTTGTATCCGCATCATATCAAACGTATTTTGAATTCCTATGGCAACGGTATGGAGAAAGCCGGCGTGTATGTCGGGGGGCTTTCAATGGCCGAGATTTCCATGAAGTTGCCCGTCAATAATTATTTTGCTTACCTGTTCGGCGGAATGATTCGCAAGCTGGGCTGCAAAATAAGACCCTATGAACGGCATAAAGGTGACACCGATCGGGTGATCGCCAAAAATGTCGCTATCCTGACTGAGGCCTTTTTAGGCGACAGACCCAAAGAGGATGCCGTGGCCAAAGTGGTGTCCAATTTTGAGGATATTGAAATCGTCAAGAATTCTAAGTTCCGGCCCAGACCGAAAGTGGCGATCTTCGGCGATCTGTATGCCCGGGACAATCATGTGTTTAATCAGGATCTTATTCACTTTATCGAGGAAAATGGGGGCGAGGTGATCACGACGCCATACAGCGACTATCTCAAGATGATTTCCCGTCCTTATGTTCGAAAGTGGCTAATTGAGGGTCATTATTTGAGTGCCTTTTCTTCACAGGCATTGCTGAGCACCTTAAAATGGAAAGAAATAATCTACTATCGATATTTTGAACGTATTTTAAACGAACCGATGCCGGAATATGATGAACCTGCGGAAGACATTCTTTCCCAATATGATGTCCGCATTGAAAATACGGGCGAGTCGATGGATAATTTATTAAAAATTTATTATATTAAGAAGCACTATCCGGATGTCTCGTTGTTTGTTCAGGCCAGCCCCGCATTTTGTTGCCCCGCTCTAATTACCGAGGCCATGGCACGGGAAATCGAGCAAAATACAGGCACTCCTGTTGTATCCATCATCTACGATGGAACCGGTGGAAATAAAAATGATGTGATCTTACCGTATCTTAAGTATCCTAGAGGCGGTCTCCGGCATGATCACCGCAATTTCTGCGGGAATCTGCGGCGAAGGCGTTTACGCATGGATAGGTAATGCAGCTTAATAAGATGTGTTCGATTCTGCGCCGGTATTACCGGCTTGTGTAAAAATATCCGAAAAGTGAAGCTCCCCGCCCTGAAGGGCGGGGCTTCCCGGAAAGGAAGATGTCTGTTTCAGATAGCTTCCTTTAATGAAAAGGCGGGGCTTGCAGGGAAGCGAACCGGTCAATTGATTGTTGTCAGTTACAGACAAATAACCTATCGAAAACCTACTAATTTTTGTTCTTTTTCATCCCAAAGCTTCAACCGAAGGCACCTCAGACTTTTACGGATCGTAAGCGGGGCAACCATTTCTAACGCCGGCGTTTCATTGTAACACCATTGTAAATTATAATTGGGAATCCGAGGTCGAAGATGGTGAACATGGTGCAGACCAATATTACCGGTAAACCACTGCAACACTTTGGGCAGTTTATAGTATGAGCTACCTTGCAATGATGCTGTT
>CP070652.1:2675428-2679134 GCA_020354645.1 Deltaproteobacteria bacterium | reverse complement strand
ATGCCTGGGTACTGGAAACAGCCGGCAGGCATTGGGCCGCCCGCAGGATAGAAGGTGTTTACACGATTTCCAACGGGCTCACCATCGGCAAAGCGTGGGACCTAGCATCACCGGACCTGGTTGCACACGCCACAAAGAAAGGCTGGTGCAGTGGTGCCGGCGACTTTCACTTTACTCGCTGCTATTCGGATTTCCTTTACACCACCTTTAGCCGTTGCAAAACTCGCCGTGATCAGACAATGGAGTTGCTAACCTCCCGTCAAGGCAGCATTACGCCATCCTGGATTATGCAGGTATTGAGGGATCATGGTAAAAATGGAGAAACCGGATGGCGTCCTGACAAAGGCCTGACCGGGGCAACCGTTTGCATGCATGCCGGTTTCGGTCCGGCGCGTGGCAGTCAGACAACAGGTTCTATGGTATGCCATCTTCATCCGGATCTTCCTACCCATTTTGTTACCGCGACGGCTGCTGCCTGTACGGGCATCTTCAAACCGCTGTGGCTCGATATCGAAATTCCTGAAATGGGTCCCATGCCAGCGGGAACCTATGATTCATCAACTCTGTTCTGGCGCCACGAATCCCTGCACCGTGAGACGTTACGGGATTACGACACCCGGATTCTACTTTATCAGGGAGACCGGGATGGCCTGGAGCACGAATTTGTCTCCGGCGCATTGAACCGCTTGGGGTCCGGGCCATCGGAACGGGGTCTGTTCTCTACCCGCTGCTTTGCCGATGCAAACGCAGCTGAACTGAAATGGCTCGAGCGGATCAAGCACAAAAAATTACGGAAAAGAAACAACATTTTTTACACCCTTGCCTGGAAGCATTTCAACCGGAAGGCCCGAATGACGGATTTATCATGAGGGCATTTTTTTAGTAGTCAACGACCATCCCGTGCCAAGCACGGGATGGCTTGAATTTCTGCGCTCCTGACGGAGAAAGGAAAAGTCACATCAGTGCTTTAAACGGTGCGCCTGCAAGCAGCGCCCGGTTGGTATGCCAAGAAATCGAAACATATCTTTGAGATTCGCAGTCGAAACTCCCCGGCAAATCCATTTTTTTCACTTAAAGCAAATTAGGACTTGACATTTTATCGCTATAATAATTTATAAATTATTATTTATTATTTATTACGCTTTTACAAAAAATAATAATATTAAATACTTATTTCAAATTATGAAAGTTATAAAGAAAAAAACCCTTCAGGAAGAAATAGCAAATAACCTCCGAGACATGATCATGAAGGGGGCGCTCGAGGAAGGGGACAAGATCAAAGAAAATGAACTCTGCAATTTGATGGGCATCAGTAAAACACCATTACGCGAGGCCCTGAGAGTTTTGAGTGTAGAAGGTCTCATAAGGCTGGTTCCCAATCGTGGCGCTTATGTTTCCACGCCGACTTTCGAGGAAATCAAGGAGATGTTCGATGTAATGAGCGTCCTGGAAGGGGTTTGCGCATATGCAGCGGCCGAAAAGATGTCTGACAGTGATTTTTTATCATTGGAAAAACTTCACAAAAAACTTGAAAGCTGCTTTGAAAGAAGCAATCAAAAAGAATATATCCGTCACAACAACGCATACCATTCGTTCCTTCAGGACCTGGCGGGTAACCACACCCTGAATCTAATCATAAACGGTCTCAGGCAAAAAATATTACTGTATCGCTTCCAGTCGCTGAACCTGCCCGAACGGTTCGATCAATCCATACAGGAACACCGGGACCTGCTTGAGGCCTTCCGGAAGCGGAATCCGGAAAAAGCCGAAGACTTGATGCGGTTTCATCTGAAAATGCAATGCAAGGCTTTGGAAAAGCTCGCAAAATAAACTATTTTGGAATTTGATGAACCTCTACCCCAAAGCCCCACATTGACGTTATAAAATTTGCATATTGGCCACTGTAAACTCAAAGACAGAAACCTGAAGGCGGTGGTAAAGACAGCGCGCCTCACGGAAAAAAATAAAGCGCTGCAGTCTGTCCCAAGGCAAATTAACACTGTATTCGGAATCTGCGCAGGGCGCCGGAAAATTGGATCGCGGTAATGGGCCCTGTCAGATCAATTGCCGGATCCAACCAAAAGAAGGAGGAATAAAAATGAAATTATTAAAATCGCTCACATTATGTTTAATTTTTGCGACCGCGTGCTCACTGGTGATTATAAATGCAGATATATCTCATGCCAAATCAATGACTTTAAAAGTTTCGCATCAATTTGCAGCCGGTGATGTCAGAGACCAGTTGGGTAAAGTGTTCGGCGAAATGGTAACCCAAAAAACAAACGGTGAAATTAAATTCCGCCATTACCCGGCCAAATCCCTGTATAAGCCCAGGGAGCAGTGGGATGCCATGCGCAAGGGGGCGCTGGATCTGTCGGTTTTCCCTTTGGATTATGCCTCCGGGAAAGTACCGCAGCTTTCCATCACTTTGATGCCATGTTCCGTAACCAGTATTCCACAGGCCCAGAGTTGGAGAAATAAACCGATCGGTAAAAAAGTTGAAGATCTGATGGAACAAAACGGCGTCAAAAACCTTGTATGGGCCTGGTTTGACGGCGGCATCGGCAGCAAGATGAAACAAATTCGGGTTCCGGCGGATGCCAACGGAACCAAGCTGCGAGCTGCCGGCAAAAAATTTGAATTTATGTTGAAAGAGGCCGGGGCATCCATTACCAGCATGCCGTCCTCGGAGGCCTATCATGCACTGTCAACCGGCGTAATCAATACAATGCTGACCTCTTCGGCATCGTTTGTTTCCTACCGGCTTTACGAAGTATTGAAACACATTAACATACCAAAGGATTATTCCATCTGGTACATGGCTGAAAACCTGTGTATCTCGAAGAAAACCTGGGATAGGCTCACACCGAACCAGCAAAAAATATTCCAGGAAACTGCTGATTGGATGCACGAAAACTGGGTCGAACAAAATTTGAAAATCCTGGTGGACAAGTTCATTGATGCTTATACCAAAGCCGGTGTCGATATCCACTACATGAGCGAAGCGGAATTCGACCAGTGGCTGAAGTTTGCCCAGAAGACGGCCTGGAAGAACTTCGCAGAAGCCGTTGACGGCGGTCAGGAATTGCTGGACCTGGCTCTGGAGGCCATGAAGTAATAAGGCTTCGCCCAAAAGCCGACGAACTGCCGGGTTGGCTTGCCCGCAAGCCTCGCCTTTTGCACAATTAAGATATGATAATTGCCAAAATAAGGCTTCGAAACGGCATTATAATTAAACCGGCCCCGGCGAAGGGTGTTTTTTAAAATCTGCACCTCGCCGGGACCGATAAGACCGTGGCGGCTATCGGAACATCTTTTTGAATATCCCTATATCTGAAATAAACAATTTCTTTACCGGGAAGCCACGCCCGATGAGGATCGGAGCTTCATCGCCCGGAAAAATACTCAGCGGTGCCGTTTGATTTGGCCGTCTTTGCGGAGTAAGGGGGTGATGGTTCTCCAGCACGCCATCATCCTCTGCTAAGGTGTACCGATATCGAGTCTTTGACCGGCTAAGGTGTCGATTATGAAAAAGTTTGGAAATCTGCTGACTCGGATTATCAATGGTTTAAGCTGGATTACCGGGGCCATAGCGGCGTTGAGCATTGTGGCAGCAGCTCTCATCGTAACAGAGGGCGTCATCGTCCGCAAGCTTTTTGGAGCGTCTACGATCTGGCAAATTGAAGCTTCCGTATTTTTACTTATT
>CP070652.1:2672697-2675328 GCA_020354645.1 Deltaproteobacteria bacterium | reverse complement strand
GGATCCGGGCGAGTTTCGGTGAAATCAGGGTGCCGTTGGTGGAGATTACAGCCCGCATCCCCTTTTTTACCGCATATGCGGCCAATTCAGGAAGGTCTTTGCGGACAAGGGGTTCTCCGCCGGAAAATAAGAGGACGGGAACTCCGAACCCGGCCAAGTCATCTATCAAACCTTTTCCCTGACGGGTGGTCAGCTCGTTGTTGAAAGAAACATCCTTAGCGTGGGCATAGCAATGCACGCACTTCAAATTGCACCTGCGGGTAACATTCCACACCACCACCGGTCGCTTATCTTTGGAAAATTTCAGCAGATGTGACGGCAAACGGGATGAATGACGGCCGTACCGCAAAGCGTCCGACGGCTCTACCGTGCCACAGTAAAGTTTGGAAATTCCGATCATTTTTGTTGCCTATCAAGCCCCAGTGTATGGTTAAAGATCGTAGGGTCAGAAGGTTCTTTGAACCATATGGGTTATTCGGTTTTGAGTTCTTTTCGCAGGAGACTACCGATGTAGGATTCGGGATTCTTCAGTGCGTCTCTGGTGACAAAAAAACGGTTACGACCTGTTTTTTCCCGCACCAGCTTTAGACCGTGTTCAAAATCGCTGGTGAGATGTCGGTATATCTCATCAAGATGCATCTCATCGCTTATGATTTTTTCAATAATAAAGTCAATGGCATCCTCTTCAAGAACAATGTTTATATCATGAGTTTTGAAGAAGTAGAGTTCAATTTTTTTGACGTCATCATAATAGGTTTTAATTTTTTTGATAACCTTGCCGACATCCATGATATGTTTGGAATAATAGGCGGCTACTGTGTCAATTCGAGTCGGGGTCATCGTCAGTCTATATTTCTCAGCCAGGTTGGCCTTATTGGACTCCAGATAATTTTTAATGTACTGCTTTTCTTGTTTTGCCAAGATTTCAAAAGCTTCGCTAATATTTTTTTCCTCCGGAGTGGCAATTAACGCCTGAAGTGTTTTTTCCGGTTTTTGAATAGTTGACTCGGTAACCGGAAATTTTTTAATTCCGGCAGACGGTAGCTTCTTTTCGAATGGAAGCAATGCTTTTTCAACCGCACTGACCAATCCCCGGGCTCCGGTATTTTCTGCAAAAGCTGTTTTGGCCAAGATTTGCAGTACCTTGTCATCAAACTTGACGTCAATATCATAGGCTGCAAAATCAAGCTTTTTACCCAAAATTATAGGGTTGTTGGGATTCTTCAATATTTCGAATAGATCGTTTTCGGTTAATTTTTCAAACACCGCTCGGACCGGCAGGCGCCCGACGAATTCAGATTCAAATCCGTATTTGATCAGATCTTCCGAGGCTACATGCTTGAGTATTTCACTGCTGTCCCGTGATTGCGTGAGGTGGGCACCAAAACCGATTGCATGGGCTGAAATACGCTTTTGAATTATTTCAGTGAGGTCGCTGAAAGCACCGCTCATAATAAACAGGATGTTTTTCGTGTTTACGGAGCGTTTATTGCGTTTGCCGGTTTTTCGATAGCTTTCAATCTCCTGAATCATGGAAATGGGATCATGGGGCACCTTTAAATCGACTTCCGTTTCTTCCATGGGTTTTAGCAAAGCACGCTGAACCCCGGTGCGAGATACATCTGCGCCGATGATGTGACGGCTGCCAGCGATTTTGTCGATTTCATCGATGTAAATAATCCCGTATTGTGCCAGCTCAATATCGTCATCGGCTTCGCGGACCAGATCCCGGACCAAGTCCTCCACATCACCCCCCACGTAACCTGTTTCACTAAATTTGGTGGCATCGCCCTTGACGAACGGAACGCCGATTTTGTTGGCGATGAGTTTGATAATGTAAGTCTTACCGACACCGGTCGGACCGATCATTAGCACATTGTTTTTGATTCTGCCGACCATGTCGTCGGTGTCTTCAGCGGCAGCCTCAGCCCGTTTGATTCTGTTAAAGTGGGTGCAAATTTTAGTGGCGAGTATCGCCTTGGCCGTGTCTTGTTTGACAACATAGCGGTCGAGGTGGGATATAAGATCCTCGGGCAATAAATCAAAATTGATCTTTTTCCTTTTGCGGGAGGGCTTTCGGGTTTTATCCAGGGCTAATTCCTGGGGCAATACCACCGGCGATACAATTTTGACGTTATCTTTGAATTTTTTCGCTAAAAATTCGCTGATCTCTTTTTCAATTTCTTTTGGATCCGGTATTTTGTCATCTCGTTTGCCCATATCGCTACAACTATAATCACATCTATCTAAAAAAGCAAGCCAGAGGGGCTGAATGCTATCGCCCCATCTATTATTGTGTCCCAGAAAGCCTCTTGACAAGTTCAAAATTAAAGATATAAAGATATAGTCATATATATCAATTTATTTAATATGCAACAATTATAATAAGTTATCAAAAAAATAAACATGAAAAGGAACAAGGCAATCGCTGATCCCACGCCCGTTTATTTTAAATTGCAACAGGAGATTCAAACCAAAATTGAGAATGGACAGTGGGCCCCCGGTCAATGTATCCTTCCGGAAAGAATCCTGGCTGAAATTCATAAAGTAAGTATTGGCACGGTAAAAAAGGCATTACTGAACCTTGTACATGAGGGCTATCTTTATCGTATTCAGGGGAAGGGCACCTTT
>CP070652.1:2666740-2672597 GCA_020354645.1 Deltaproteobacteria bacterium | reverse complement strand
GTCGTACTGCTTGTCATCGCAGGGTCGCTGGCAGGGCTGATTCCTGCACGAAGAGCGGCCAACATAAAACCAGTGGAAGCCCTGCTCGAAGAATAGAAATATGATTTTCGACAGAGACAATTGGCAGGAAATAATCAGCGCATTAAAGAAAAATAAGCTGCGAGCAGTCTTGACGGCATTCGGTGTGTTTTGGGGTGTGTTCATGCTGATCATTATGCTGGGTACCGGAAACGGCCTGCACAACGGTGCGATGACGGATTTTGAAAAAGTGGCAACCAACAGCGTTTTCATCTGGACGAGATCCACGACTGTGCCATTCAAAGGATTTCCGCGCGGCAGGCGGTTTCATTTCACCAACGACGATATTATAGCGTTAAAAGATAATGTACCCGAAATCCAATACATTGCTCCCCGCAATAAGTTGGGTGGTTACCGGGGGATTAATAATGTAAACCGGGGACAAAAGAACGGTGCCTTTAGTATTTTCGGCGATTATCCCGAAATCTACCACATTAAGCTGATGGACATCACCCACGGCCGCTTTATGAACCGTCTGGATCTGAAGGAAACGCGCAAAGTCGCCGTAATCGGCGACAGAGTGTACAAAATATTGTTTAATCCGAGAGAGGATCCGATCGAGCAACACATAAAGATACAGGGTATCTATTTTAAAGTGATTGGTGTATTTAACAGTAAGGCCGTAGGAGATGAGGAAGAAGAAGAAAACCAGGCAATCTATATCCCTTTCACAACCTTTCAGCAGGCATTTAATTTTGGTAACCGCGTGGGCTGGTTTTCGCTGACAGCCGTAAAGGATGTTCCGGTCTCCCTGGTAGAACAGAAAGCCATCTCTTTAATGGCGGCGCGCCATCAGGTTGCCCCCAATGATACCCATGCTTTCGGACATTGGAATACCGAAAAAGAATTTAACAAGTTTATCAGTTTATTTCGGGGAATTAGACGATTAGTCTGGTTCGTGGGAACCATGACGTTAATTGCGGGAGTCATCGGCGTCAGCAATATCATGCTCGTGATCGTCAAGGAAAGAACCAGAGAAATCGGTATCCGCAGGGCGGTGGGTGCTACGCCATGGAAAATTATCAGTCACATCATTTTAGAATCAATTTTGTTAACCGCTTTGGCCGGTTACTTCGGCCTGGTTGTCGGGGTCGGCATGCTGGAGGTGGTTTCAAGGGGGTTGGAAATTTTCGGAAGTCCTACCGACATGTTCAAAAATCCGGGGGTTGACTTTCAGATTGCGCTTATTGCTTTAATCGTGCTAATTGCTTCCGGGTTGTGTGCCGGTATGATTCCGGCCCATAGGGCCATCAGCATCAAACCGGTGGATGCCATCAGAAACGTATAAACAAATGAAACTATTCTTTAAAGTCCTGGGCCTGATGTCAATTGCGGTTGTTTTTGGAGGCACCCTTGTCTTTTTGTACCATAAATCCCAAAAAAAACCTGTCATCTTTAAGACCCAGGCCCCATTTGTAACAAATATTATTAAAAAGACGGTGGCCACCGGATCGATTGTGCCCAGAAAAGAAATTGAAATAAAACCCCAGATTTCCGGCATTCTTGAAGAAATCTTTGTAGAACCCGGTGACAAAGTAAAAAAAGACGATCTTATTGCAAGAATACGCGTTATTCCGAATATGATCAGCCTTAACAATGCCGAGGCCAGATTTAGTCAGGCCCAAATCAATTTGGAGGATAGCAAAAGAGAACTCGATCGACGACATAAATTATATGAAAAGCGGATAATATCAGCCTCTGAACACCAGGAATATGAGATGGCATACAACAGTGCCAAGGAGGAGCTGGAGGCGGCCGAAAACAATCTGCGACTAATCAGAGAAGGGGTGACCAAAAATCCCAGAGAAGAGACCAATACATTGATCCGATCCACCATAGCCGGAATGATTTTGGATATTCCCGTTAAAGAGGGCAAATCTGTAATTGAAACCAACAATTTCAACGAAGGCACAACCATTGCTGTCATTGCCGATATGAATGAGATGATCTTCGAAGGCAAAGTGGATGAATCCGAAGTGGGAAAAATAAAACCGGGTATGAATTTAATCCTCTCGGTCGGTGCCATCGAAAGCGAAAAATTCAACGCCACCCTCGAATATATTTCACCGAAAGGAGTCGAGGAGGAGGGGGCCATCCAGTTTGAAATACGGGCCAACATAAAGCTGAAAAAATCTCATTTTATCAGAGCCGGTTACAGTGCCAATGCCGATATTGTTCTGGAAAGAAGAAATAACGTTTTGGCCATCAATGAAAGCCTATTGCAATTTGAAGAAGACAAGGTATTCGTCGAAGTAGAAATCGGACCCCAGCAATTTCAAAAAAGATCTGTCGAAGTCGGACTTTCAGATGGAATCAATATTGAAATTTTTAAAGGCTTGGCCAAGGAAGACAAAGTAAAAATATGGAACAAAGTTGCAAAAAATAATCGGAAGTAAAATTATTATCAAGCTATTTGACGCTTATCGCTTCTTTCTTTCAGTAAAACCTGTTTTTCAATACCAGGAAATTACACCATGAGTCTTTTAAATACTTTCAGTTTTGAGCTGCCCACGGAAATTGTATTCGGTGTCGGCGCTTGCGGGAACCTGACGGAAAGGCTATCGCAATTAAAGGTCGGTAGAATATTGATTGTCAGCGATAAGGGCATCGACGAATCCGGCCTTCTTGACGGTATTCGAAACCAGTTGACGGAAAAGGGCCTCGACCACAAAACCTTTGACAGCGTTGAAGCCAACCCCAAAGATTACAACGTCCAACAGGGTGCCGAAATTGCCGCTGACTATAAAGCAGAATGCCTGGTGGCCGTAGGCGGCGGCAGCCCCATCGATTGCGCCAAGGCGATGGCCGTGGTAGCGGCCCATGGCGGTACAGTGCGGGATTATGAAGGCAGGGGCAAGCTAACCAAAGAACCGATTCCCCTCATCGCGATACCCACCACGGCCGGCAGCGGCAGCGAGGTTACGTTCAGCGCGGTGATAACCGATTCCCGTGAAAAATTCAAATTCAGCATAAAAGATACCCAGAATGCACCCCGGGTGGCTTTGGCAGACCCTGAAATGACAATGACCATGCCGCCGGGACTCACTGCCGCAACCGGACTGGATGCCCTGACGCACGCCATCGAAGCTTTTAGCTGCAAGGTATCAAATCCCATATCGGATGCAGCCGCCTTGTATGCTGTCGAACTGATCACCACGCATTTGAAAACAGCGGTCTTTGACGGTCACAATCTCGAGGCCCGGGCGGGTATGCTCATGGGAAGTATCCTGGCGGCCATTGCCTTCAGTCATTCGGACGTGGCCTCGGTCCATTGCATCGCCGAGGCCCTCGGCGGTAAATACGATACGCCCCACGGCGCATGCAATGCCGTCGTACTCCCGGCCGTAATGGCGTATAATATGTCTTACTGCCTGGAAAACTACGCCCGCCTCGCAACGGCCCTGGGGCTGGCGTATGACAGCGTTGAATCAGGGGCTCAAAAAGCCGTGCAAGCAGTTGAAAAGCTGGCTGCCGATGTCGACCTCCCCGATTTCAACAGTTTCGGTGTCACAGAGAATAATTTCGAAGAATTGGCGCAAAATTCGGTGAATAACGGTAGCAACATCGACAACCCCCGCCCCATGGCAAAAGAAGATTATCTCAATGTACTTAAGACATTAGGTTCGCGCCGATGAATGGAACTTTTGCTACGGGGATTTTCCGTCATATGCCTCCAACTTATCAGCCGTTTTAATCTATTTTGATTTACCGATTCAAGCCTAGAAGCTACCTCAAAAATGCAGATTACGCTCAAAGACAAGGCGCGGGACGCCGTAGGCGTCATGTGTAACATACGAAAAAGCAGAGCATACACGGGAGTATGTGAGCATTTTGAGGAGGTCAGCAACGCCGTAATTGGGCGTTAGCCCGCCCGAGGCGGATAAAATGTATTTTTGAGATAGCTTCTAGTGAATATCACGATGCAAAACCAAATATCTTCGAACGGCATTAATATCCGGTGCAACCCCAAGTCCGGGCTCATTATTTAAATTGATTCTACCCCCCTCAAGCTTGGGAAATGGTTGCGCGAGAGCTTCTCGCAAAGGATTTTGGTTGGCATCCATCTCAACCAAACCGTCGCCGTTGACTCCCGCAAACAATTGCAAAGAGGCAACAAAACCAATACCGCCGGATAGATAATGCGGACAAAATTTGAGATCAGCTCTTTTGGCCTCTTCAGCCACATATTTGCATCCCGTCAGCCCCCCCCATTTGCTGATATCAGGCTGAATGAATCTTAAACTTCCAGAATCGATTGCTGTTTTGAATATCTCTTTGTCAAAATAATTTTCACCGGCGGCTAAAGGAATTGGAGAAAAATCGGCCAACGCAATCCACTCATCAGCGGGTCTATCCGCTTTTATTGGCTCTTCAATCCAGAAAATCGGCAATTCAGATATTTCTCTGATAAAACCCTTTGCAAGGTCAAGATTCCATGCCTGGTTTGCGTCAATCATTAAAATCTCTTGCGCTTTGAGTGTATCCACAACAGCTTTGATGTTCCCAATATCAGAATCGATGTCAAAGCCCACCTTCAGTTTGAAAGCACAATGCCCGGATTGACGGCAACGCTCCACGGTTTCAACTGGCTTATCAGGGTTTATGCCGCTGGCATAAACGGGCACCGATCGGGTTTGACCGCCAAGAAACCGGTATAGCGGCGAAGCGGTGCGGCGGGATGCCAAATCCCAGAAGGCGGTGTCCAAGCCGGCTATGGCCTGGGCAATGGGACCAAACTCTCCGGTCTGGATAGCCAGAGTCTTTGTAACTTCCGTCAGTTCCTGAAAAACAGATTTTATAAAGCGATGTCCAATTACAACCGGAGCCAAAACCGATTCGATCAACCCTGCCCGGTGTTCAGCACCGCAATCCGGGAAGTTGCACCAAACTTCACCCCACCCAAAGGCACCATCTTTGTCTTCCACGCGAACCAAAACCGCCGGCCGGTCGTTCATCACCCCAAAAGAAGTCTTTACAGGGGTTTGAATCGGTGCGCGCAATACATATATTTCAATCCGGTAAACTATAAAGTCTATCATCCAATAATTTCTAAAGCACGCCAGCCATTTTTCCAAACCGGGGCTTTTAACCCCCTCTAAAATTTGTCTCGAATTTGGTTCATCTTATGATGAAACTGTCACGTCTGGATCTTTATACCCAAAATCTCTTCATAGACCTTGATGCCGGCCGAAGTATCTTCATTTCCAAAGCCTAATGATTTGGCCAGCTCATTAAGCTGTTGGCAGTCCCTGAAACAGATCGATGGCACGCCGCATCTGTGCGCCATTTCGATCCCCAAATCCATATCTTTATGGAGGTAATCAATAGCAAAAGCCGGGGAAAAATCTCTTTCAACCACTTTTTTGCCGAGTTCAATAAATAAATTGCTGACGGTGGCCGCACCCGACTCGGCAATGGCGTCGTAGAGCACTTTGGGGTTTATTCCCAACTTGGAACCGATAGCAAACATCTCTGCGGTGGCGGTATTAATCGCGCCGAACATGAGGTTATTGAGCAGCTTTAGAATGTGTCCATGGCCGGCGGGTCCGACATGAATAAGCCTAGCAGCAATGCATTCCAGTACCGGTGTTGCTTTTTCGAGGAACTTTTTATCCCCCCCGATGGGAAGGGTCCAGTGGCCACAACGATGAGGCCGCCCTAAGATCGGGGTATCCAGATACCCGGCACCCTTTGCTGTGACCTTGGCGGCCAGATCCTGGGTGGTGAATGGATCGATGGTGCTGGTGTCCGCAATAATCTGATTCTTGTCGATCGTATC
>CP070652.1:2641740-2666640 GCA_020354645.1 Deltaproteobacteria bacterium | reverse complement strand
CAGTCTTTTCGACTTTTTGGCGGGCGGAATAGTGATTATTTTTATGGTCGCGCCTTTTGATAACTCACTTAATTTTTTCGATGGTTTTACCATTCTTGAAATTTTTTTTTACTATTTTATCTGGGGAGGCATAGGATTTATTTGTTTTCTTACAGGCTGGAAAACCTTGAGATTTAAACCGGTCATGCGATTTGCAAATATATTCATTTCGATTTTTATACTAATTATGGCCTATGGTGTCGCTGAATTTATGAGGAGTAGAGGGAGTAATCCAACATGGTTTCTTAGATTAATATTTTTCTATGCTTTGTGGTCTATTTACTATATCTTACAGCCAAAGTTGAAAGCAAAATTAAATGCATATAACCAAACGGCTGAAGCTGACAGGATGTAACCTCGCGATTCTCGCTAAAGGCCGAGCATGTCCGGAAGGCATAAGGCCTGGAGCTTAGCCGCGGCGTTATACACCCTGTTTATCGATTAAAGGGGGATGCTAATCGTGAGTCTAAAAAAGAAATGGATTGAAACCGTCTATAATATTGCGACAGGAAGTCGGAAGATCCGTAACTTTTTTACACCATTAGGTGCCTTCTTCTACGGGCTTTTAATATTAGTTTTTGTTGTCATAGCTTTGAATATAGACAGATTGATAGGCATTACCAGCATATTTTCAAATCCTCTAAACATCATTTTATCTTTGCCGTTTTTTTTACTCGCTTTGTTTTTAATTGGATGGTCGGTTCAAAATTTTCTTAAGGTAAAGGGCACTCCAGTTCCCTTCAATCCACCGCCCATTTTAGTAACTACTGGCCCATACGCTTACACACGGAATCCAATGCTTACAGGTGTATTTTTCCTGCTCTTTGGTTTTGGTGTGTTTTTTGGATCTGTTTCCCTTCTTATTGTATTTACACCCCTTTTTATTTTTATTAATTTTTGGGAACTTAAATCGATTGAGGAGCCAGAACTCGAAAAGAGGTTGGGTGAAGAATATATGCAATATCGGAAAAGGACGCCAATGTTTTTCCCTAACTTAAGGGTAATATTTGGGAAAAGAGAATAGAAAACTGCATAACATGGCGCTGGAGATGGGACCGGGCTAGGTGGACTGCTCTGTTGATTAGGTCTATTTTCAAACTTAAGAGGCTTCGGGTTAGGCCTGGGTGCCCGCCATCCGTCCCCTCAGCTTGTCGTTAAAGATATCATTTATGTCTTACAAAAAATAACATGCCGGCCATCCATTATGGTATCAACAATTTATGTATTGGGAATGAGGCCTGCTCTTTCAGGATTCTGCGAGTATTATTCGGGAATCCACAATGGATGCATCTTTCTCGTGTACAATGACGGGATTGAGATCGATTTCCGTTATTGCCGGGTGGTCAATAGCGATATCAGAAAGCCTGGCAAGTATGTTTCTGATAACACCCAGGTCCTTGGGCTTTTCCCCCCTTATCCCTGTTAAGACTTTGTAGCCTTTGATCTCTTTGATCATTTCATCGATATCTTCATCTGCAAGGGGTGCAACCCTGAAAGAGACGTCTTTCAAGACTTCAACAAATATCCCGCCCAATCCAAACATGATCACCGGACCGAATTGGGGATCCCGGATCATCCCGATAATGCATTCCTGTCCAGCAGGGACCATCGGGGAAATGAGGGTTCCCAAAACGCGATCCCTTGTGGTGAACTTACAGGCATTGGCTAGGATTTCATCGAATGCCTCCCGGGCTTCCGCTTCGTTTTTCAAGCCTAATTTAATCCCACCGGCATCGGATTTATGGATAATATCAGGGCAGACAACTTTCATTGCCAGTGGATAATGAATCTTAGAAACCGCGTCACGGATTTCATCGACACTAGCAATGAAAGCCGCCTGGGGTAGCGGAAGTTCATATCTTTTCAAGATATCCCTTGATTCCGTTTCAAGGAGATTGGCTCTCTTCTGGCGTCGTGCCTTTGCAAAGACTTTCTTCACTGCAGGATCTTTCTTCATTCGGGCCTCAGGGACTTTCATCTGACGAATTTTTTTCTGCTTTAGGGCAAATTGCATGAGGGCGCTGAGACACTGGGAGGATCGGTGAGAAGACGCCATAACCGGAATACCGGCGCGCTTCAGAATCTCCAGAGATTTGATGGCTCCATCTGCAAAGCTTGTGTGCACGAAAAGAGGCTTTTTGAATTGTTTGACCAATGCCACCAGATCCCGTGAGGTTTGTTCTTCTAATTCTGCCACATGGGGGGCGATAATATCTTTGAAGCCGCCAAAAAAACCTGTGATATACAGGCCATCAACCTCGTTGCTTTCCATGCAGATTTTAACGCATTCTGTGATCATATGCGGATTCTCTTCGGCTGTTCCGCCATAGTCAATGGGATTGGCGGCTGGCATGCCCTGAAGCAAGAAAGGTTTGATCTTTTCCTGAGTTTCTTTGGAAAGCACCGGCACCTGCATACCGTGAATCTCGGCGTTATCGGCTGCTATGGAATTGTCACCACCGCCTTCAGATAAAATTACCACCCGATTTCCTCTGGGAAGCGGGCAGTTGCAAAAGACTTCTGCCATATCGAACAACTCATCAATGTTGGCCACCCTCACAATGCCGGCCTGTTTGAAAGCCGCATCAACAATGAGGTCATCTCCTGCCAACGATCCGGTATGGGAAGCAGCTGCTCTGGCTCCGGCGGCAGACCTTCCCACTTTAAGGGCGATAACCGGCTTTTTTTTAATGGTTTCACGAACAGCCCTAACCAGGCGGTTCCCGTCTTTGATGCCTTCAAGATAAGTTATAATCACGCTGGTCTCAGGATCGTCTTTGAGATACTCAATGTAGTCGGGAAAGCTTGCGCCGATAGCATTTCCTAAGTTGATGATCTTGCTAAACCCCAACTTTCTCATACGAGCATAATGGGTCAGGGAATCGATTACATTGCCACTTTGAGCCAGCACGGAAATCGGCCCCTTTTCCAGACGCGGTACTCCCAACAGGTTCATATTCGCAGAAGCGCTGAACATGCCGCTGCAGTTGGGCCCAATTACACAGACACCGGTTTTTGCTGCCTCGTTTAGTATTTGTGCTTCTATTTTCTTTCCTTCTTCTCCGGTTTCCCCCAGGCCGGCCGTAATGATGATGATTCCCTTAGCACCCATTTTTACACTATCGGCGACAGCGGATACCAGAAATCTGGGAGCCACCACAACCATGGCAAGGTCAATCTTTTTGTTGACTGCGGTAATGCTGGGGTAGGCCTTTCGGCCAAAAAGCTCTGATCTTTTGGGATTGATGAGATACACCTCACCGTCATATCCCCCCTCAAGGAGGCTTCTTGTCCTTCTCTCGGCGGCCTTTCCCGGCACCTCGGAGGCACCGATGACTGCAACTGACCGGGGATTAAACACGTTTTGCATGGATCGGTCCATTAATTCATGTCCTTGGAGTTCTATCAGTTTAGAATTTTATCAGAAGGGCGCGCATCTTTCGTATCAACTCTTTTTGCGTTCATCCAAATCTTTTATATCATCTTGCTGCTTTGTTACAGAGGCGCAGGCCAGGTTGGCTTCGATTTCATAGTCCATCAACCCTTCAAGGCTTATGCCTGCGCTCGCCATCAGCAGTCCCTTTTTAATCATCTTAATTGAAAAATCGGATTGCTCTGCGATTTTATTTGCCATTTTCCTGGCTGTATCCATAAGCTGATGAAGGGGAACAGCTTTGTTGACCAGGCCGATACGCTCGGCCTCCTTACCTAAGATGTAATCACCTGTAAACAGGAATTCCCGGGCCTTTCCCGGGCCGATAAGATCCTGAATTAATCGGATGGCACCCCCGGTGACAGAAGACGCCACTTTGGCTTGCGGTGCCCCAATTTGGGCGTCTTCGGCCGCAATTCGGATATCACAGGCAAGTGCCAGTTCACATGCTGAGCCCAGGGCATATCCGTTAATGGCCGCGATGGTCGGTTTTTCAAATCGTATGAGCTTTCTGGAAGTTTCCTGGAACTCGACCAGGTGTTCCCGGTATTCTGCCATATTTATACTTTTGGATTCTTTTTGGTCGGCTCCGGTGGAAAATGCGCGACCTTCACCGGTGACGATCAGGACTTTCACGGCTGGATCCATTTTTGCATCCTCTAATGCGGCGTGAAAGTCTAGCCAGAGCTGTTTGTTCAATGCATTCAAAACCTTGGGTCTATTTAATTTTATCGTGGCAACTGTTTCTTCTTTTTCATAGATGATGCACTCGAAATCCATTTTTAATTCCTCAAAAATGTCAATGAATCTTAATTGCGCGTTGTATCTTAAATCAGGCTAACTTTTATAATGCGCTGATTTCTAGCCGATGTGTGGCATGAGTGTCCATTTGATAACCCATGACTGCGAGTCGGGATCGATATCCATGCACACGATGCCGCCGTTTTGGAATTTGAAAACAGGTTTTTCAGTTTTTTTTGCAATGAGATAGGCAGCCATCCTCTCCATAAAAGGGAGGTGCCCGACGAGCATCATATTATCTTGATGATTTATCAAAGTCGCAAAGGCCGTGACATCATCTAGAGGTTTTAAGCCGCTTTTTTCCTGCACGCCTTGCTTGGGTTCGAGCGCAGAAGCAAATATTTCGGCTGTTTGGCGGGCTCTGGTCTTGCCGCTGTGACAGATACAGTTAACCTGCACCCCATAACCTTTGACCACATCTGCAATACGCTTAACCTCGACGACCCCCTCCTCAGAAAGACCCTGATCGGGATCTACATCCTTGGGCAGGCTCTTTCCGTGTTGTACCAGAAAAAGTGCCATAGCCGTAATCCTCCTTGAAAATGTTTGCAATTCAGTTTAAAATTCATGCATTAGCCGATATACAAGCTTGAGTTTCAGGGTTTGAATATGATAACCTTATTAAAACATCAATATTTATTTGTATTTCGGCCAAATTAAAGAAGCAAATCCGGCAGGTATTATTGTTAAAAAAGCAATTAAAATCAATAGCCGTTAATTGGTTTTAGCTGTTACACTGTCATTTAGAAATTTAGCATCAACTGGCTTTTAAACCAGTTCTGGGAATACGGGAGCGTATTATATGCGGATTGTTACTCGACCAGATTTTGATGGAGTTGTTTGTGCGGCGCTCCTTTACGAAGCCGAAAATGTCCAAGGACCGGTAATATGGGTAGAGCCCAATGACATGCAAAAGGGTCTGGTTACTGTTCAAGAAGGAGACATTATTGCGAACTTGCCTTATGGCGACAATTGCACCTTGTGGTTTGATCACCATTACACAAATAAGATAGATAAACCTTTTAACGGGGTTTTTCGGGATGCTCCCTCGGCGTCACGCATAATTTATGAGTTTTATCGAGATAAATTTAAAAAAGATTACACCAAGCTAATTCAGGAAACCGATAGAATCGACTCGGCGAATCTATCATTGGATGAGGTCCTCTATCCTGAAAACTATGCTTATGTACTCCTTTCAATGACAATTAATAATCAAAATGAACCGGATGAGCCGTACTGGAATAAACTTGTGGAATTAATCGGAAAATTTGAAATCGAAAAAATCCTGGAAGATCCGGAAGTCAAGAAAAACTGCAACCGCGTTTTGGCAGAAAACACGGCCTACAAAGCCATTCTAAAGCAGCATACCGAATTAAGGCAACATGTTGCCATTACGGATTTTCGCTCCTTTGATAAGGTGCCTACCGGAAATCGGTTTTTAGTCTACTCCCTTTACCCGGAAGCTTTCGTTCATCTGAGAATACGTTATGACACCCGAAATAAGGAAAAGGTCGTACTACATGTCGGTCACAGCATTTTTAATCGTAATTGCCGCGTGAACCTTGGACTTATGCTTGCAAAGTTTGAAGGTGGGGGTCATCCCGGAGCGGGTTCCTGCAGATTTCACAAGAGTAAAGCCGATGATTATTTGATGCAAGTTATCGATATACTTCTAAAAAACGAACCCAACGATATCTGAGGCCTTAAGGCCGTTGCAGTGATACCGGAGGTGCCTTCGAAATTATTCCTGATTCGGTGTCGGTTGTACCCAGCGGTTATTATTCACGTCGTAAAACCATTTGTCAGGAAATCCACGTCTCTTCACAAAACTTGGGCTTTCAGCCCAAGTTACCAATTCTTGGTAGGCTCTGTGAATTTTCCTGAAGGCCAGGGCGTTTCCGCCATGATCGGGATGGTGTTTTTTGGCCTGCAGCCGATAGGCTTTTTTTATTAATTTCTGCAATTCGGGAGATTCCAAATCTTGTTTGCCAAGTTTCAGTTGAATCAAGGATTTACCTTTCACGCTGGGAATTTTTATTTCCTGGGGTTTTAGAGGATTTTTGGCTTTGCTGTTACGATGCGCTTGATCGAACACATATTGTGAGGCGAGATATTTTTTGTTCGTGCGCCGTTTTTCAGCCCACCAGGCATTGCCTAACATGTCCGCCATTTTGCAGTAATCATCAGCCGGTTTTTTTCCGTCCGTGCGGGGGTAAATAAAGCTGAATATTTCTTTTGAACCATAGGGCAGTACATCCATAACAATGATACTGTCGGTGAAATAAAAAGTCGCATACCGTGTATTCAGCGCCTTGAGTAAACCGGTACGGATATTAAGTGTGCGACGCAACTTCTGGCGGCATTCGATGGAACAATACTTGCGCCGGCCCACACTTTCGGTGGTACCACAAGATAAACACCCTGTGTTTTTTCTGTTTTGCGAAAAAACAATATTGCCCTTAGTTCCTTGCTCCATGATTCCGCATCATATTGTATTTTTTCTCGGAAGTGAAGTTTGATTTACCCTCTGGTTCATCATATATTATACATCTTGATTCCATGATCAAGGATAAAGGCACGAATTTCCGATATCCCCAGACGTTACTCCCCTCAGTTTTTTTCTCTGCCGGATATAACATTCTGCTCAACACCAATGGAAAAATCGTTTTGCCAGATTGGGCAACAGACGCCCTTTGCTATTTAAAACCACCGCGGTGATCATTTTGCCGGGAAAAAAATTATCCCTCATCCGAGTTTAACGCAATCGGAATATATTTTTGAAAATCAATCTAAATAGCTTCGAATAAATGAATCAATTTCCTGCCGGCCTCTGAATACACCGAAATGGCCCTCACAAAGAATGTCCGCCTCAAGCCCCAATATGAATTTCAACGACTCCAGATAATCTTTGCGGTTGGAAAGAAGGCTGGGATGGAGCGGGCCATGAATATCCTGGCCGAACAAAACTTTGGTTAAATTCATTTCGATCACATAGACGATTGACCCGGGAGAATGCCCCGGGCAATGATGTGACTGAACTTTTCCGCTGCCGACAATTATCGTTTCGGTGTCGGCTCGAATTTTATGATCTACCTTGAGGGGCATCAATTCGGCGCCATACCAGGAAGCGGCGGTTACGCTGTTGTCCCCTTGTTCTAAAAATGCAACATCCAGTTCGTGAGCGGCAATTTTACAACCAAAATGCTGTCTGATTGCTTCCGCTCCCCCGGTATGGTCATAATGACAGTGGGTCAGAAAGAGGTGGGTCAACTTGGCAGTTACCGGTAAACATCTGGAAATGTTTCTGACCAACTGATCATGGCCCGCACCACATCCGGCATCTATCAGAGCGGCCTCGTCATCGAACCTTACCAAATAGACGGCAGCATCTCCCGGCGCCGTCAGTTCAGCCCCGCCAACTTGCCAAAGATTTTCGATAATTTTCACGGCAGATTCCCTTCGAAATCCGTTTTTTGGTTGATGTGCAATTCTTTATTCATTATTAACATTAAAGGCAAGCACTGTATCACCACAATTGGTCGTAAACAATATGAGGTATTATTCAATTATTGAAGGGGAATACCATGAAGCGAGCTTTTTTTATTGTTTGGTTAGTGGTTTTTGTTTTTGTTGCAGGCTCAGGATTTTGTGCGGATGCCCCTGTCAGCGACGCTACATCCGAATGTATTGATTGCCATGCGATGATTCACCCGGGTATCGTTGCCGATTGGAAAAACAGTCGTCATGCTGCGGTTACACCTCAAAAGGCCATGGCAGTTGATGGTCCTGCCAGAAAGTTGTCCGCGCAGTCGGTGCCCGAAAAACTACAACCAGTAGTTGTCGGCTGTGCTGAGTGTCACACTTTAAGGCCCAAGGCCCATGCCGACACTTTTGATCATAACGGTTATGACCTCCATGTGGTGGTAAGTCCAAAAGATTGCGCCACCTGTCATGCACAGGAAGCGGAACAATATTCCAAAAACCTGATGTCGTATGCTTACTATAATCTGTCCGGAAACAAGCTCTATGATCACTTAAAACGCAGTATCATCGGCAAATCCAGCTTGACCAAAGGCAAAGTTGTATTCGGGCAGCCGGATCCGGTTGTTGAAGCCGACGCCTGCTATTATTGCCACGGTACCCGGCTTGAAGTGATCGGTACCGAGATCCGTGATACCGAGTCAGCCGGTGAACTGGAATTTCCAAAAATTAACGGCTGGCCGAATCAGGGGGTCGGCCGCATTAATCTGGACGGCAGCTCGGGGTCATGTTCGGCCTGTCATACCCGCCATGCGTTTTCCATGGCAGTGGCCAGAAAACCATATACCTGCAAGGAGTGCCATGTCGGACCTGATGTACCGGCCTTTAAGGTTTATGCAGCCAGCAAACACGGAAATATTTTTTCCTCAAAGCACCAGTCCTGGAATTTCGATACCGTACCCTGGACTATCGGTAAAGATTTTACCGCGCCGACGTGTGCAACCTGTCATGTCAGTTTGTTGGTGAACAGCGATGAAGCGGTGATCGTTGAAAGGACCCATCAGATGAACAATCGTCTGCCCTGGCGCATATACGGTTTAATTTATGCCCACCCACACCCCCAGTCGCCGGATACGACCATCATTCGAAATGACGACGACCAGCCACTGCCGACCAGTTTGGACGGCAGAATGGCCTTGAAATATTTGATTAATGAAAGTGAAATGCAGGTGCGCGCAGAGAAAATGCAGGCTGTCTGCCTAAACTGCCACGACACGTCCTGGGTAAAAGGACATTGGAAAAAGTTTGAAGAAATTATTCAAGCGACAAATGCAGAGACTTTGACGGCCACACTTCTCATGGGAGATATTTGGAAACATGGTTTCGCGGAAGCCCTCGACCGCGGCGGTAATCCTTTTGATGAGGCCATCGAGAAAAAATGGTCGCGCACCTGGCTGTTTTATGCGAACTCAATTCGATTCTCCTCTGCCATGGCAGGAGGAGGTGACTATGGCGTGTTTGCCGGTGGACGTTACCAGTTTTCTCAAGCAATTGTTGAACTAAACGACTGGTTGAATTTGCGCAAACGGGTTTTTCCCCGCACCAAGCCATAAAGGGGTCTCTCATTCACCCCATTGTATATTTGACTGGATTACCAGGCGATTCTTCAGGATTATTACGAAAAACCGGTATTGAATATCCGAGGAATGCTGCCGATCCTGTCAAAAAACAAAGGAATTGGTTCATGAAAAAGTTTTTGTGTCTGGGTGCTTTGAGTTGTTTCCTGGGTGTGATGGCAGGGGCTCTCGGGGCCCATACTCTCAAAAATCACATAATCCGGATGGATGGCATTACCAACTTCAGCACGGCCACCGATTACATGTTTTATCACGGTTTTGCGCTAATTGTCGTGGCCCTGATGGAAAAGCGTTATCCGCAACTCGCCGTTAAATATGCCGGTTGGTTGTTTGTGGCCGGGACCATTTTATTTCAGGGGAATTTATTCACGCTGAGCCTGGTCGGTGCCAGCCCGCTGAGCTTTCTTACACCGGTCGGCGGGGTATGCCTGATGGCGGCCTGGCTGCTGTTGGCTATAAATGCGCTTCGCATTCCAAGATAATGCTCGCTGTTCATTTAGCGGGATTTCACATCTTGATTTTATTATTTAACGAGTTCAACAAGCGTGATATTAGGTTAGCCGGTTTGCCAGTTTAGCCTGTTTAGCCGGTTAACAAAGGAATACTATCAGATTTTAGGGTTCAACCGGCAAACGGACCGACGGGCTCAACGGTCCACTTATTTTCCAGTGGGAGTTTATCCACCGTATAATACAGCCAGTATGGTTGATCGGCCGCTTTTGGCTGCGATATAGTGCGGCGTTGTTGAAAGGTAATAGACGCTGTCTCCCGGTTCGAGTTCAAACTTGTCCTCTCCGATCTTCACTACCGCTGTACCGTCCAGGACATAGATAAATTCTTCTCCGTCGTGCACTGATATTTCTTCTTCGGGATTTTCTTCCAACTGGACCAGCATAGCTTCCATGTGACGACCCTTTACCTCGGGCGCAAGGCTTTTGTAAGTATACAAATGCTTTTTGCCTTTTAGTGAGGTTGAGCGTGATACGATCTTCTGCTCCGTTTTGCGGGTAATTGAATATAATTTATCACCAACGCCCGATATTAATCGGCCGAAGGCACTTTCAAGGGCCTTTGACAGTTTAATCAATGTTCCGAGTTGAGGTTGCACCTTATTTGATTCGATGTTGGAAAGAAAATCTACGTCGAAGCCGGTTAGTCTGGACATCTCCACGAGTGACAACCCCTTGTCTTCTCTGATCGTTCGTATTCTTTGGCCGATTTCCTCGAAACTCTCTCCTGAAGACGCTGTAATATCAGCCGTCAGATCTTCAAAAAAGTTGATGTTATAAGGTGTTTGTCTTTTTTCTTCCATTTTGATCTCCTCGATAATAATTAGTTCCTAAAACTATCGGCTAAACCGGTGGTCTAATCTATTTTCAGCAGGAATGTAAGTGAATGTTCATAGCCCAGTCTGTCCCGCGTAGCAAGGCCTTGCCCAAGGCGCCCTAATGGAATCCTCCATTGGAGATCCGCAGAAACGGAATTCCACTCGGCAGGCAATGATCGCAGAGAAATTCATCTTTAGGGAGTAATTGACTGAGTTATAAAGCGCCAATGTGTCTGGCGATGACAATGCGCTGTATCTCCGAAGTTCCCTCGCCGATTTCCAGTAATTTTTGATCCCTGTAAAACCTTTCCACATCGTACTCTTTCATCAGACCATAGCCGCCATGAAGCTGAACTGCGTGATTGGCACAGCGATACATCACTTCGGAGCAATAAAGTTTGGCCATGGCTGCTTCCTTAGAGAATGGCATGTCGCTATCTCTCAGCCAACAGGCTTTGTAGAGCAACAAGCGCGCGGCTTCAATCTCTAACGCCATGTCGGCAAGCTTGAAAGAATTCACCTGGAATCTTACAATAGGTCTGCCGAACTGCTCTCTTTCCTTGCTGTATTTCAGGGCCAGCTCATAGCAGCCCTGCGCACCTCCCAGACCCATGGCTGCAATGGACAGACGGCCACCATCCAGGGTCTGCATCATTTGATAAAAACCCTGGCCCCTGGGTCCCAACAGGTTGTCCCTGGGGACCCGACAGTCCTCAAAATAAAGTTCACTGGTATTGGATGCCCGCCACATCATCTTGTCATGCATTTCCCTGGCGGTGAAGCCCGGGGTTCCGGATTCAACCAGGATGCATGAAAGTTCAGATTTGCCGTCATCCCGCTGTCCAGTGCGGCATAGGACCGTCACCCCGGCGGTAATTTCGGTGGCAGCATTGGTAATGAATATCTTGCTGCCGTTAATAACCCATTCATTTCCATCCAAAACGGCGTTTGTCCTTGCGTTGACTGCATCCGAACCGGCATTGGGTTCGGTTAAGCCGAATCCCCAAAGGGAGTCTCCGCTGCAGAGCTTGGGGAGGTACTTTTGCTTTTGCTCTTCGTTGCCAAAATAATAGATAGGTCCGATACCCAAAGAATTTTCGGCGGCAACCGTAGCGGCATGCGAACCATCGACCCTGGCAATTTCCTCGGTGGCAATAATATAGGATAAATAATCCATTTCCTGCCCGCCGTACTTTTCGGAAACAAAAACGCCAAAGAGCCCGAGCTCTGCCATTTTTTGCATGGTTTCATACGAGAATTCCTCTTTTTTATCTAACTCTTGCGCCACCGGTTTGATCTCTTTTTCAGCGAAATTGCGAACGGAGTCGCGCAGCACTTCATGTTCTGTCGAGAGGCTAAAATCCATATCTACTCCTCATTTATTGTTTTGGAGTTAATAATCAGCACCACAAACAGTTATTTCTATAGGCGGGAGCTGAAAAATTGTCAATAAAAAGAGGGGCCTTGATGGGTTGTTGCCCAAGGTCACAGCGGATAGGTAAAACAATTCATTCGCTGCATTGTCTGCGCCTTTGCGGTGTGTAATCCTATACAAAGTCCCACATGACCGGGTTGTCATCCAGATGATCGGTTACCCCGCGTCCGATGGCATCCATTTCGGCTAATTCATCCTTTGACAGTTTTATTTCAGCAGCTTTGGCATTTTGTGCGGCCTGATCGGCATTGCGTGCGCCGGCAATTGCGCATGCCATCGGTTGTGCAATAACCCACGCCAAAGCCAACTGTCCCAGAGTTGTCCCTTTGCGGTCTGTAATCGGACGAAGTTTTTTGATAACCTCCTGAACGCGTTGGAAGTTTTCGGGAGCAAACAGCTTGTTGCGGGCCCGATGGTCACCCTCTTCAAATTTATGATCAGGCCCGAATTTGCCGGTCAATAGTCCCTGAGCCATCGGAGAATAAGCCAAAATTGTGATATTGTTTTTGATACAATACGGCATGGCATCGCTTTCCACCAATCGCCAAAATAAAGAATAGGGCGGTTGCAAGCTGTCGATTCGGCCATAGCGAGCAGCTTCTTCAAGCTGTACCCGGGAAAAATTGGAAACACCGATCGCTCGAATCTTACCTTGCTCCTTTAGTGAATTCAACGCTTGCATGGTTTCTTCAATCGGGACGATTTCAGAACCAAAGGCACCAGATGGCCAGTGGATCTGGTAAAGATCAATATAGTCCGTTTTTAGATTTTCAAGGGACCGTTGGCAGGCCATTATGACTTGATCATATTTCAGACGATGCGGAAATACCTTGGTCGCATACACAACCTGGTCCCGGACATCTTTTAAAGCGTCTCCCAGAATTCTTTCGGAATGCCCCTTGCCGTAGGCTTCGGCTGTGTCAAAAGTAGTAATGCCGGCTTCGAATGCCGCCCGCATTGCACGGGTAGTTTGGGTATCATCAATGCCGGTCCACATCTCCTTGCCGGCCTGCCACGTACCCATGATGATCGGGGAAATCTTTATGTTTGACGTGCCCAAAGTTCGCAGTTTCATAATTACCTCCTGGATTTGATTTTTTTTAAGGGCAGAAATGCCATAAGCTAATAATTTTTCAGAAGAAAAAATGTATTTTATTGCAATCCTTAGGTTAATAAAACAACATTATTTAATATTGATAATAATTTTTAAAAAGATTTTCAAACGCTTTGTAGCGATGTCGCGATAAAGGTTCCATAAAGCGTTCCATAGAAGATAGCTCGCGCAAGGGTAGATATTTTCTATTTGGCGACCAATGCGGCTATTTTCAGCTTGCAAGCCTAGCCTGATTGTGGTTTTATAAAACTTTTATTTATGAATATTTTATAAAATTTGGAGCCATTTGTTTTTTATTGACCGTGGTTTTTCATTAAAAAAGGAGGTTTTTGAATAAAATGAATCGAAAGGAAATCGTTGCTGATTACAGCAACAAAATTGAAGAAGATTATAAACAAAGGACAAAAAAATCCGCCCAGATAATCAGTGACGCCGCAAAATATGTCCCCGACGGTGATTTTCGAATATCCATCTGGTTTGAACCTTACCCCACTGTGATGGCCAGAGGAGACGGGTGTCGCCTTTACGATGAGGATGATAACGAATATCTTGATTTTTCCAACAACTGGACCTCGATGGTATTGGGCAACAACCATCCGAAAGTGGTGGAGGCAATTTGCAAACAGGCCCCACTCGGTTCTGCCATGGCGGCGCCACCCGCGAGAGCTTATGAGTGGGCGCAGATTCTTTGTGACCGCATCCCTTCGGTGGATAAGGTGCGTTTTTGCACCTCGGGAACTGAGGCGGTCATGTTCGCCATACGTGCAGCCAGGGCATTTACCGGCAAAGATAAGATCCTCAAGATGGAAGGTAACTACCACGGCAGCTACGACATCATGGAAATGACCGTCGGCTGGCGCAAGCTGCCTCCGGGACTTCCCAAAAGTGTTGAACAAGATGTTTTGGTGACCCCTTTTAACGACAAAGAGGCGGCTGAAAAGCTGATCAAGGAAAACAAGGAGGAACTGGCCGCGGTCATCGTCGAAGGAATAATGGGTGCCGGCGGGATGATTCCTCCCTAGGATGACTATATGAAGTTTCTGCAGAAGGTCGCCCACGACAATGATGTTCTTCTCATAGCGGACGAGGTCATCAGTTTCAGACTAGCGACCGGCGGTGCCCAGCAGATCTATGATTTTAGGCCTGATCTGACCGCGCTGGGTAAAACCATCGGCGGCGGACTGCCGGTCGGTGCTTTTGGTGGCCGTGACGATGTTATGGCCGTATACTCGCCGCGCCACAAGCGCCCGGCGCATCATGCAGGAACTTTTGTCGCCTCATCCATAGCCGTAGCCGCAGCGGTTGCCGGACTCAAGGAGTTGACAGCCGATGCTATTGAAAGGATCAATTCACTCGGCTGGTCCCTTAGAGAAAAATTAGAGGGGGTTTTGGACGATTTAAAAATTAAAGCCCAGATCAAAGGTTACGGATCGCTGCAACAGCTTCACTTTACTCCCGAACCAATACACCATGCGGCAACGGCTTTTCTCACCCAGGACAGAGACGTTCTCAGGCTGTTCCACCTGTTGCTGATGAACAAGGGAATATTCATTCCAAACCGTGGATTCTTCTCTATTTCGACTCCGATGACCGAGGCTGAAACGGATAAAGCGGTTGAAGCAACCGCCGAATCCCTGACAGAGTTGAAACCTATGATTCAAGAAATTGCACCGCAACTCATCGGTTAGGCTAATAAAGAAATACTGCCGTTAAGGGAATATTAATGATAAAAAGCGTAAGTGCTCAATTCTTATTTCAGCGAAGACCAGAGGGAATAAATGACCATGATAAATGAGCATAAGGTGATTAAAGTCGCGGTTGTCCAGGCTGCTCCCGTTTTGTTTGACCGTGAAGCCACCATTGGCAAGGCCAATCAGTTGATCACGGAAGCAGGCAAAAAAGGTGCAGGACTTGTTCTTTTACCCGAAGCTTTTATACCTGCTTATCCACGCGGATTGAGCTTTGGCATGGTCGTCGGCAACCGCAGCCGAGAAGGTCGTGCTACCTGGCAAAGGTATTGGGAAAACGCGGTGGCAGTCCCCAGTGCGGCCACAGAGGCTTTGGGTGCTGCTGCCCAGGAAGCGGACGCATATTTGGCAATCGGCGTCATAGAGCGCGATAGAGATTACAGCCGAGGGACGCTTTATTGCACACTGCTTTTCTTCAGCCCCGAGGGCAAGTTGCTCGGAAAGCACCGCAAACTGAAGCCCACCGGTGCAGAACGGTTGATATGGGGTGAAGGTGACGGCAGCACTTTACCGGTATTTGAAACCGATATCGGAAGAATTGGCGGCCTTATTTGTTGGGAGAACTATATGCCCATGGCCCGCATGGCGATGTACAGCAAAGGTGTTGAGCTGTATCTGGCACCAACGGCGGATGCCCGTGATACATGGCAATCCACGATGCGTCACATCGCTTGTGAAGGGCGCTGTTTTGTCTTGGGCTGTAATCAATTTATGACAAAGAATATGTATCCCGCTGATTTGGAAATCGTGGATGAGCTCAACGATCAGCCGGACGTCTTGTGCCGGGGCGGAAGCGTTATCGTTTCGCCATTTGGCGATGTGTTGGCAGGTCCTTTATACGATGAGGAGGGGATTCTTTATGCCGAGCTTGATATGGCAGAGATTGTTAAAGGGAAAGTAGATTTTGATGTGGTTGGTCACTATGCCCGTCCGGATGTCTTTCAATTATTCGTCAATGAAAAACTATTGACGCCGGTTACCAATAAGCTGCCTACAAACTTTACTTAACTCCAGCACCAAGTCGGAGACTATACTTAAAATCGGCTTGCTAAAGAAATTTGAATCCCCTTTGGCGTTGATTTTAATTACCAAGCTATTTGTTGATGGGTTGTAAATAATTGAAATAAAGTAATATATAAGTTTGAGCGTCTTTTGTTTATGCACATATTTATTTGAAGGACCCAAAAAAAATAAAGGAGCAATAAAATGGCCGAAAAGAAACTTACCGTAATTGATCTTCAGAGGATGAAAGAAAATAATGAGAAGGTTGTATGGGTTACCGCCTATGACTTCATCACCGCTCAACTGGCCGAGCAGGCAGGAATGGATATGATACTTGTAGGTGACAGTCTCGGAATGTGTATTTACGGTTATGACGGCACTATTCCGGTTACCATGGACCAATGCATTTATCACTGTGAGGCTGTGCGCAGGGCTGCTCCGAAAACGTTTGTCATTGGTGATATGCCTTTTGGATCCTATCAGACCAGTGTGGAGGAGGCTGTTGCCAACGCCGTTCGATTTCATAAGGAGGCCAATGTTGATGCCGTTAAGCTGGAAGGCGGCAAGCGCGTGACGGACATTATAACAAAAATCGCTGACAGCGGTATGTTGGTAATGGGTCATGTGGGTTTAACCCCACAGTCTTCAAATGCTCTGGGCGGGTTTAAAGCCCAGGGACGAACCGCAGAAACAGCCATGGATGTGATTGAAGACGCCCAGAGCATCTACGAAGCCGGTGCGTTTTCAATCTTGATTGAAGCAGTGCCCCCCGAGGTTACCAGGATTATATGCGATAAATTACCCATCCCGATTTACTCTATAGGTGCCGGGATACATGCCGATGGCCAGGTTATGATCGTCTCCGATTTGGTTGGGCATTTTCAGGCCTTTACGCCTAAGTTTGTCAAACGTTACGGCGATGTGGCCGGCGAGATAACCAAGTCTTTCGAGGGCTATATTAAAGATGTTAAGGACGGCAAGTTTCCGGGCGAAGAACATGCCTATCAGATGGTAGAGGGTGAGTTGCCCAAACTGCTGGACAGACTCAAATAATTGATCGGTAGTTAATATGAACAAACCATAGCAAAGATGCTCTAAAAGCTATGACCATGAAAACGGAGGCAATCTCGGGCTGTATCATTGGAACGGCGATTGGAGATGCTTTGGGATTGCCCTATGAAGGCCTTTCACCCATACGAGCGAAGCGATTATTTAAAGCTGTTGATTGCTATCACTTTCTTTTCAATCACGGTATGGTGTCTGATGATACTGAGCACACCTGTATGGTTGCTGAAGCCTTGATTGCTTCCGGTGGGAACGTCGACATCTTTATAAAGAGTATTGCTCAAAGATTCCGTTATTGGCTCCTTTCGCTACCGGCAGGCATTGGATTCGCTACCCTACGTTCGATTCTAAAATTATGGCTGGGTTTTTCCCCTTCTAAAAGTGGTGTCTTTTCAGCGGGCAGCGGCCCGGCTATGCGGTCTGCCATTCTTGGTGTTTGTTATGGCAGCGATGATGCCAAACTAAAGGAGCTTGTTAGGGCCGCAACTGTCATCACTCATACGGATCCCAAGGCCTATTGGGGAGCACTGGCAGTCGCCCTGGCGGCCCATGAGAATTGCGCTGCAGATAAGATCGACGGAATTAAATACTATCATCGACTGGCAAACCTTCTTGACAGTGAAAGCGCCGCAGAATTCTTGAATTTGATGAAGCAAGCGGTTGATAGTGCCTCTAAAGGCAGAAATATAAGAGAATTTGTCAAGTCCCTTAATCTCAGAAATGGCATTACCGGATATACGTATCATACCGTACCTGCTGTTATCCACACCTGGCTGTCAAATCCCAGCGACTTCAAACGTGCCGTCATGGAGATGATCACATGCGGCGGTGATACTGATACAACGGCAGCCATCGTAGGCGGTATTGTAGGCGCTGGTGTCGGACCGGCGGGAATACCGCAAAAATGGCTGATCAATCTGTGGGAATGGCCAAGAACAATCAATTGGATGAGGCAACTCGGAGGGCAGCTGGAGGGTGTCTTGAGAGCCAAGTGTGGCGCTGAACCGCCCCGCCTTCCGTGGATGGGAATCCTACTGCGAAATCTGTTATTTGTAATTTTGGTTTTATTACACGCGCTCAGGAGATTGTTACCACCATATTAAAACCTACAACTGAGTCCGTCAATCTTTTGTTTTCCCCAAATGTCAGGATCACACAACCTTTATTGGAATATTAAGTATTAAATAAACACTGCCAACGCTTGACGGGTTGTTCCTGAGGCAGTATTATCGTTTAAAAACTTCAATTCTTTTTTAATTACGCTTTATAGCCGCTTAAGATTTACCAAATTCTAAGAAAGCGTGTTTTAATTGAAAAGCCGCTGGGACATAAGCAAGATATTGGATCAAGGATCCAATCCAGAGACCGTCATATCACCCATCGATGGTGCTGAAATGGTATTGGTGCCCGAAGGTCAATTTTTAATGGGTATAAGTGAAGCCGAACTTGAACAGATATACAAGCTGGATAAACGGCGAACCCCCATATTTGCCACAGAGATACCGGCGAGCACCATCTATCTCGATGCATATTACATTGATAGGTATCCGGTGACGAACTACCAATACCAAAAATTTATAGAAGAGACGGGGCATCGAGAACCTATGTTACTCAGTCATCACACTTGGGGACAGCCTATGAAGCCGGTTGTATTTGTCGGCTGGGATGATGCACGGGATTATGCCAGATGGGCCGGTAAATCCCTTCCGACGGAGGCCCAGTGGGAAAAGGCCGGCCGAGGAAAAGATGGCCGTTGGTGGGCATGGGGCCACACATTCATGGATAACCGCTGTAATTCCAGAGAATTCGGTCTCGGCAGCACATCGGAAATAGGTCTTTTCGACGCAGGAATGAGCCCCTATGGATGTTATGATATGTGCGGAAACGTTTGGGAGATATGTGAGGGCAGATGGCTTGAGGACTATTTACCCATGCGTGGCGGCTTTTTTTTAGGGTCGGCAACATTTGTGCTCATCACTTGCCGTTGGACTCACGAACAACCCATGGGGGGTGCACATTGGCTGGGATTTCGCTGCTTAAAAGTGATCCCCGGTCAATAAAGATAGCAGAAGATGTTCAGCAGCGATAAATCGCAGTCATTTCAACACCACCTCCATCCCAAATTCTCTCCACGCAAATTTGGATTACTTCAATTGACTCAAAAAAATGATGTTCCAAGGTATTAGACTGATAAAACTAGAAAAAACTTTACCAATCAGGAAGAATCGAAATGGCTGAATTTGTATTTTCAAATGCAGCAAGAGAAATGGAAGTCTATGGTTATGATTCCGTTGTAAAGAGCCACTGCCGCATGTGCCACGGCGGGTGCGGGGTACTGATTTATACCAAAAACGGGAAAGTAGCCAAAATTGCAGGTGACCCCGGCTGTCCCATAAATCACGGAACGCTATGCAGCAAGGGCATTGCTTCGCACCAGCTGGCCTACCATCCGGATCGCCTCACCTACCCAGTGCGGCGGGTCGGTCCTAAAGCCAGCGGTCAATGGGAACACATCTCCTGGGATGAAGCACTGGATACCATTGCGGAACGGATTTTGGACTACAAAGAAAAATTCGGGGCCGAATCAATTGTGATGGGATATGGCACCGGAAGGGAAAATGAAGCGGTTATCTACCGGTTTGCCAACTTGCTCGGCACCCCCAATGTCCTCACCGCGGGTCATTTTTGTTACGGCCCCCGGATTGCCACAAGTATCATTACCTGTGGATCAAATCCCATTGTGGATTACGAAAACCACCCCAAGTGCATCATGGTGTGGGGCAACAACCTGGTGATCAGCAATCCCGACTGTTCCAAGGGTGAGCCGTTTTCGGTGAGCGTCAATAAAGGCGCTAAAATTATTGCCGTTGATCCAAGACTCACTCGTATAGCGGCCCGGGCCGATGTTTGGCTACAGCTCAGACCGGGAACAGACACGGCGCTTGCTTTGGGAATGCTCAACGTAATTGTGAATGAAAAGCTTTATGACCAAGAATTTGTAAACAAACATGTCTACGGATGGGATCCTTTTGTTGAGCGGGTTAATGATTATCCACCGGACAAGGTAGAAGAAATCACTTGGGTGCCCCGGAACAAAATCAGAGAAGCCGCTCGACTCTTTGCATCCACAAAACCGGCTGCCATTCAGTTGGGCGTGGCCATTGAACAACAGGTCAACTGTGCCGACAATAACCGTGCCCTCATGGCACTCATGGGAATCACTGGAAACATCGACGTTCCAGGGGGTCAGGTCTTGTTCAGCACTCCGAAAATACGGAATGTGGGACAGTTTGGTGCCCATAGAATGCTGCCGCACGAGCAGTCGCTCAAGCGGGTAGGAGGTGATCGCTTTCGCCTGGCCGGAAATTTTGCAATCATCAATCCCAAATGTGTCTGGGATGCAATTCTCAAAGAAGAACCATACCCCGTAAAGATGTTGTTTTTTATCAGCTCAAATCCGGTCATGACCCGCGCCAATGCAAAAGAGGTTTACCGTGCACTTGAAAAGGTTGAATTTATGGCAGTATCGGATTTTTTCCTCACGGCGACAGCAGAGCTGGCAGACATCGTGTTGCCGGCAGCCACCTGGCTGGAGATGGATTATATCGGAGATTTTTGGAAACGGCACGGATATATTTTGCCCCGGCGCAAAGTCATCCAGGTGGGCGAGTGCCGATCAGATCATGAGATGCTCAACGACCTGGCTCACCGGGTAGGCCAGGGAGAATACTGGTGGGATACCTTTGAAGGCGGCCTCGATTATATACTAGAACCCATGGGGATTACCTGGCAGGAATTTAAAAAACTGGATCATATCAGAGGAGAAGTCAGATATCGTAAATACGAGGAGAGAGGATTTTCTACCCCGACAAAAAAGTTCGAGCTTTATTCAACATTGCTGGAAAATTGGGGTTACGATCCACTGCCCAAATTTCGCGAGGCTCCCGAAAGTCCTGTCAGCACCCCCGAGTTGTACAAAAAATATCCTTATATACTTATCACCGGGGCGCGGTCTCCGGGTTTTTTTCATACCGAAAATCGACAGGTGCCCTGGCTAAGAGAGCTTCACCGAGACCCGCTGGTGGAGATCCACCCTGAAACTGCAAAGAAAGAATGTATCAATGAAGGAGATTGGGTTGAGATCGAGTCACCGCGGGGAAAGGTGAGGCAACGCGCCAAAATCTTTGCCGGCATCGATCCGCGGGTTATCAGTGCGCAACATGCCTGGTGGTTTCCAGAGAAAAAGGATCCTGGGCATGGTTGGGATGAATCAAACGTCAATATTTTGACCGACAATGCATACAATACCTGTGATCCTGCCATGGGTGCTACAAGTGTTCGGACGCTTTTATGTAAAATTCACCCTGAAGCAAGATAAGGAAGCATCGTTGTGAAAACTTATGAATTGACCATCGATCATGAATTGTGCTGGGGCTGCAAGACCTGCGAAGTCGCATGCAAACAGGAGAACCGTTCAGCCGACGGAATCAAACTCATCTCTGTTTCAGAGGAGGAGCCGCAAATTGTCGATGGTAAATTAGATTTTAGATACAAAGTGATTGTTTGCAGACACTGTGATGATCCCCCCTGTGCGGCTGTCTGCCCGGATGAAGCGATTGGCAAAAGGGACGATGGGATCGTGGTTATGGATTATGAAATTTGCACCGGCTGCAGATTTTGCATCGATGCCTGTCCGTACGATGCCATCGCTTTCGACGAGGACGAGAGAATTGCCCGCAAATGCAACCTATGCCATCATCGAGTGGATCAGGGCCTGATACCCGCCTGCGCCGACAATGTCTGTTTGGCACATTGTATTCATTTCGCTGATTCAAACACCGATGAAAATTAAGGGAATAGGCGCTAAGTTCATATTCCAAAAAACATAGCTAGGCACCAAAGGTAAAGGAGGGCGCTATGCAAAGCAAGACATGGGATGAATGGCTGGTTAGTGAACACGAGATGATCGAACGGGCAATGGATGTCCTAAGAAAACAACTTCAAAAAGTAGCTGACAATACTCAGGATCATGTCGTCATGGGCCGGGCGATCGATTTTCTGCTTGAGTTTGGTGATCGAATTCACAACAAAAAGGAAGAAGAAATACTGTTCCCCCTCATGGTTAAAAAAGGCATCCCGGAGGACGGACCGATTCGCGTGATGCTGTCAGAGCACGATGCTGAAAGAAAACTTCTGAATCAAATGACAGCAGGGGCTCCCGGGCTGTCGAAAACTTCTGCAGCGGCCAGAGCCGAATTTAAACAGAGGGGAATTGAATACCTTGAGATCCGAGCAAACCACATCTGGAAAGAAAACGATGTATTATTCAAAATGGGTCTGCAAGTATTGTCAGATGAAGACGGCGACTACCTGCTGGAGGAATTCGGGCGTATCAATGTCACCCATTACGGCGAGAATGCTGAACAGAAATTTTTGAAAATGTTGGCGGAAGTTGAGGAAGAAGGCAGAGAGAGAAAAAGCCTTATCCATAATCTTTCCTATGAGCAGATAGATGCCATCATGGAGACCCTACCGGTGGAAGTTACCTTCGTCGATGCTGATGACACGGTTGCCTATTTTAATCGACTGGATAAAGAAAAGCTTTTTGTGCGGTCGAGATCGGTTATTGGCCGTAAGGTGCAGAAATGTCACCCGGAAAAAAGTGTGCATCTGGTTCAAAAAATAGTGGCAGGATTTAAAAACGGTACCCTGGACAAGGCCGAGTTTTGGATTGACTTCAAGGGCGATAAAGTTTTTATTCGCTATTTTCCTGTACGCAGTGAAGCAGGCAATTATATGGGAGTTTTGGAAGTTACCCAGGCTATCGGTGAAATCCAGAAACTTAGCGGAGAGAAGCGCTTGCTGGCTTGATCAGGAGCGAGTTAACTTAAATTGGTATTTCGCAAAATAACTAGACGTCGGTTCATCGATTGGCTGATAAGGGGCGGGCTTTGCGCCGCATTTGGATATCCGGTTGCCGTTGAGCCCAACTGGCTTGTTGTTAAACAGGTTGAAGTTCCCATCACAGGTATGCCGCCGGCTCTCGATGGATTGCGGATCGGTTTTATTTCCGATTTTCACCGGGGTCGTTTTGTTACAGAAGGAGATATTCATAGGGCTGCAAAACATTTACTAAGGCAAAAACCCGATCTTATTTTGCTTGGCGGTGACTTTGTCGACGATAAGTCGGAATATATCCATTCATGCTTAAGCGTGTTATCGCAATTAGAGTCACCCTTAGGTGTATATGCGGTCCTTGGGAATCATGATTATTGGACTGATCCGAATTTAATTGGCTCCTCAATTCAGCAATCAGCCATTTTACTTCTGAAAAACCAATCGATGAAGCTGAAATGGAATGGCCAACACTTTTATCTCGTAGGATTAGACGATGTCTGGGAGGGGCGCCCAAACCGCCGTGCTGCGTTTAAGGGTGTTCCTCATGAGGCCATGAAAGTTTTGCTTGTACATGAACCGGATTATGCTGAAATAATAAAAAAGCTGCCTTTATGGCTCCCCCTCCAGTTATCAGGGCATTCCCACGGCGGCCAGGTTGTTATACCTTTTTGGGGCCCACCGATATTACCATATCTTGGACAAAAATATCCGGCAGGTTTGCAACAAGTCTCCGGCCGGGACCGCTGGGTGTATACCACTCGAGGCGTTGGGCATTTGCTGCCGGTCCGATTTAACTGTAAACCGGAGGTGGCACTTTTGATCCTTCGCAAGGCATAAAAATAATTAAAGCACCAAGCGGCAAAATGTAGTCGATTACCCCATGTTTGCGCTCAAGGCATATGGCGAGGAAGCCAGGAGGTTTGAAAGTTTTGAGCCGCAGATGGGAAAGACATAGTTGCAAATTAGCACCTGAATTTTGCACGGGCCGGAGGCTTTCATATGCAAGGCACTTAAGGGCGAAGCCATAGTGTACTATTGCGAGCCCTTAATAACGCAACAGATGGAAGCCTCCGGTTTGCCCGCAGGGTGAAAATTAATGAGATAAAATTGACGACCATCCTTTTTCCTTTTTAAGTATTTGGCTTTACTGCTCTAATTCTCTCAATCTGCTGTTATTTAATATTATTTCAACTTCTCATTAATTTTCATGCAAGATTCAGGTAGTAAACTGATGGGTAATACGAATATCGAATGTCGAACAAGGAATATCGAATTACGAAGTATGAAATCACCTCGTTTTATCTGTTTATATGATTAAAAAAGATAGAACATCTTTACAAAATTATAGACTGCCTGATTCATATGCTGATTCTCTGATCGCCTTGAGAAAAGAGCTGCACCAAAATGCCGAGCTTTCCGGCAAGGAAGAGAAAACCAGACAGATTGTATTTGATTTCATATCCCGCAATGCCCCGCATAAAATTATTTCACCTATTGGCGGCAATGGAATTGCCTGTATTTATCAAGCTGAATTTACCGGACCGGCATTACTTTTCAGGGCTGAAATGGATGCTTTGCCGATAGAGGAGAAAAACGATTTAAATTATAAATCCCAAAATTCAAATGTTTCCCACAGCTGCGGGCATGACGGCCAAATGGCTATTTTAGCCGGACTGTCCGGTCTGCTGCACAAAAATCCTCTCAAACGCGGCAAAGTCATCTTGTTGTTTCAACCTGCCGAAGAAACAGGGCAGGGTGCCATAACAATGATCAGCGATCCTAAGTTCAAACAGCTCAGGCCGGATTATGTCTTTGCCCTTCATAACATGCCGGGCGAAGACAAAGGTACTGTCTCTATTGGGGCAGGCGTTTTCAACTGTGCTTCAGTAGGGATGATCATCAGGCTGGCTGGAAAGACCGC
>CP070652.1:2587409-2641640 GCA_020354645.1 Deltaproteobacteria bacterium | reverse complement strand
TTACAAAATCCAGCACAAGCAAATGGCTTTCAAACCGCTGTAACACTATTTAAACTTATTTCTGGGACATGACACTGCAGTTTCAAAACACCGTTTTCACCGGCCTGCGACGAGCTATCCTCGGCCTGAGCTCGGGTCGAAGGCAGCCGAGGCGGTTACGCCTTTTTATCCGCCATAGGTCTTTGGCGGATTGAAAAGCGCTAAGCTCGCTTCGCTAAATCTTGAAAACTCGGGCTAAGACCCTCAAACGGTTCAAGATTTTATCCCGCCTGGGCGGGACTAAGCGTTTTTGGACAAAAGTTCTCAAAATTGGTTCAAAAAAGGTTTTGAAACCAGTTCTAGCCTCAGCAGGGTTTTCAAATACAAGAAAAAAGAAGGTAATTATGTATAAAATAAAAGGTCGCCAATTGGTAAAAACAAGCGGAAGCCTGATTCCCCAACAACTGCAGGATGGCTTCATCGGTTTGACGAAACCGTTGATAAAGATATTAGTTAAATTGGGGATTCATCCGAACGCGATTACTGTTATGGGCGTCATCATCGCCGCTTTTGCTGCCTTGATTTTTCTTGCGGGGCATTTGAGGATTGGAGGACTGTTAGTATTGTTGGGGGGCCTTTGCGATGCAGTTGACGGAACCTTGGCGAGATCCAGCAATAAGGTGACCCGGTTCGGCGCAATGTTTGATTCCACGGTCGACCGTTATGCAGAGTTCATCATATTTTTTGGGATTGCTGCCCACTTTGTTCTCAACAAAGATTATTTGTCATCGGTTGCTATTTTTCTGGCTTTATGTGGTTCGTTGATGGTCAGTTATACCCGAGCCCGCGCGGAGGGCTTGGGTTTTGAAGCCAGCGTAGGTTTAATGCAGCGCCCTGAACGCATAATATTTATTGGCTTGGGGGCTTTGATCCACCCCGTCGCTTTGAAGCTTGCTGTTTGGCTGGTGGCTCTTTTGGCAAATTTTACGGCTGCCCAGCGAATAGTATACGTGTACAGACAAGACTTAAAAGAGCTCGAAAAAAACGCCAGCCCCGGTTCTCATATCGAAAACACAAAAGCTTAGCTGAGCTCCAGCCGGATGACTTTAGAAGACAGAACAAAAGAGGCTAAACGATTCACAGCTAAAAAGGCCGTGTTTCGGCAACTTTTCGGCAAAATTCCCTCCAGCAAAGCAGTCATCAATTTGATATATATTAAAAATTAACTTTGAGCATTTCGGAACCTCACCCTTTTAGGGCCAAAAATTCTTTTCATTTGACACGGGTTCCCCCATTTATCTATAGAGATGTAAACGAAAAGCCGGAACATATTTTTAAGGATCACTCTAAAAGAGGAAGCTCTTGGGTCTTGAACAGAATCTATTCGCATGCGATACAGACGTCATGTGAAAATGTTGATTTTAAAACATTAAAAAAGAGGAGGGTAAAATGAAGCTTGCTGTCATTGGTACGGGAGTAATGGGACGTGGCTGGATTACACAATGCGCCATGACCGGCCACGAAGTTTACTGTCATGACTCCAATCCAGAAACACTGGCCGGAACGGTTGCTTTTTGCGAGGGTCTTGCCGGAAAAGTAGCCAAAAAGTTTAAAATCGATGACCCGGATTTCTGGAAGAAAACAGTCGATAACATAAAAATTTACAAAGAAAAAAATGACTTTATGGAGAAGGCCAAAGGCTGTGAAGTTTTTCTTGAGGTGATTTTTGAAGATCTTGATCTGAAATGCTCTGTACTTGGAGAAATTCTGCCTCAGCTTCCCGACAACGTCATCTTCTGGTCCAACACCAGTAGCCTGAACATCGATATAATGGGTGAAGCCGGCGGGAGACCCGAACTCTCTATCGTCACGCATGGCATGAACCCGGTGCCACTGATGCCTGGCGTAGAGGTAGTACCGGGAGCCAAGACTACGGCCGAGACAGTTGAGTTTACCCGTAATGCATTGCTCGAAATGAAGAAAGCTCCTTTTCTGGCACCGAATATACCGGGGTTTTGGGTCAATCGACTGTTGGTTCCCCAGATGTTGGATGCCGTTCGGCTTCTGGAGCAAGGTAAGATAACAGTTGATGATGGTGACGTCGGTCTAAACACAAGCTTGGGCCATCCTCAGGGGACGTTTAAGCTGCATGACTTCGTTACCGCACCCACCATGCTGCGAGTAGCGCTGGAAATGTATCAGGCCTCAAACGACCCCCGTATGTATCCCCCGCTGACTTTGATGCGTATGGTCAAAAATGGTGAATTTGGGGCCAGCAGCGGCAAAGGGTTCTATGACTGGGCTGATCCACGCAATCCCAGGGCGCGGGATCTGTCTAACTATGTTGTCCGCTCTGCTGATGATATGACCGAGCGGGTCAATTGAGAAGCGCAGCGGAGCTGAAACCGTTAACCTGGACACTCGACATGGTTTTTTTGAACCTGGTTAAGCCTATAACGACTGATTTTTAGGGGTCGGAACGGTTTTTTAGCCTGATACTTGTGGATTGGCCGCGAACAAGTTATAAAAAGCTAATAAAATATTGACATTCAGGTTTCTCTTCTGTAGAAGCTATAGAACAAAAAATGAGTTGCAGGCATAAACCCAAACCCCAAAAAGGAGGAAAGGCAGAATGACAAAAGCAGACTTAATCGAGGCAATGGCTAAAGATGCCGGCATCACGAAAGCTGCGGCCGGTAATGTTTTAGACTCATTCGTTGACGGCGTAACAAAGGGGCTCAAGAAAAAGGACGGTAAAGTGACTCTGGTTGGTTTTGGCACCTTCTCAAAAAGCCGCCGTAAAGCCCGCAAGGGGCGTAACCCTCAAACTGGTGCGGTAATTAAAATCAAAGCCACCAACGTCGTAAAGTTCAAAGCAGGCAAACAACTCAAAGATGCTATTTAATGAAAAACTAAGGCGGTTTATTTAATCTGGCAACGTTAGATAAACCGCCTTTCTATTTAAATGTTATACGACAGCCTTTATTACTTCAACTTATTTTCAATCCTCTGTAAAACCTCGGGATAGAATTTCCTTTTGAGTTATCGACAAAAAAATTCCTCAGCAGGGCCAGCATAATTAGATAGTTTATTGGAACGTAATTTTGTAGATCATGACATTATCGTTTAATTTCTTGATCATTTCGCCAACATTATGTTTGGAAACGGCAAGGTATTATAATTGGGGGAGCTTTTGTTAACTATGATGCCGTGGTATTATGTGATCTCATATGTTTTTGGCTGGTTTTCCTGGTTTTTTTCTGCACTCTTGTTCAGAACCTGCAGTGTGAGCGTATTCGGACAAGAGATAGAAAGAAAATATCTTCAGGACCACCCCGGCAGGGGGCTTCTTTATGCTTCTTGGCACAGAGGTTTATTTTTTCTGATTTATTTTTACAGAAATCTGGAATTCGTGGTAATGGCAAGTTCAAGTAAAGACGGTGAGCTTGCGGCCCAAGTAACAAAACGCCATGGTTGGATTGCGGTTAGGGGATCTTCGAGTTATCGGGGTTCAGAGGCGCTTCGGGAAATGCTGCCCTTATTCAACAAGGGGCACAGGGGTGGATTGGTTGTGGATGCTCCCAAAGGACCGCCTTACATTTCAAAAATGGGAATTATTGTATTGGCAAAAAGGACGGGCTTACCGATTATCCCTGTTATTTGGAGTGCTGAACGGTTTTGGCGGCTTCGGAGCTGGGATCGCACGCTTATCCCAAAGCCTTTTTCGCGGATTGTTTTGTTATATGGCAGTGACTTTCTATGGATCCCTGCTGATGCGGCCAGCGAAGACTGCGAAGCTTACAGACAGCAATTGGATTCTATCCTTAACCGCATGGTGTACCAAACCGACAATTTTTTTAACTCTCCTGAATACGACGATCCCCGCCAGATCAGGGTCCCTGATCCTTTACCAAAACCTGATACAGGAAATTAACACTTTATTAGAAGTAGCACCCGGTTTGTATGGCAAGAAATAGATGGTTTCCTTTCCGGGAAGCCCTGCCTTTCAGGGCTGGACTTCTCTTTTGAATGTTGATCTCAATTCTTGTTTAACGGTTGAACAAATGATATATTAGATATGCATTGTTTTCTAATTCAAGAAAAACCGGGCTATTACGGAAGAAAACAAATTACTTCTTATCTTTTCCTCTAAAACGGACATTCATTTTCTCCAATTTATCCCGTATTTGTGGCTGCAACCGGTTCTCATGTACTATGCGCTCAAAAAGATTTTGCCTTTATAAGATAAAATAGCTGCAGTTTTACAAGATGCATACGGAATTGTAAGCTCAAAACACATGACCGAAGGGTATAATAAAAATGAATATTTTACCGAAGGATCGGGAAAGAATTACGGATTCTATGATTATAGCCGGATTTTTTATAGCTATTATCTACTGGGTCCTGGATTCTATTCTAAATATTTTCTTTTCCAATAAATACAATATCATCGCTGAGCTTATCGGACCGGAGTTATATGATGTTTACATCCGTGTGGTTGTATTGTGCCTGTTCATTATTTTTGGTTCCCACGCCCAATCCACAATTAACCGCCTCAGACACGCCAGAGATTTTCTGCGCTCAAGCGATGAGCGTTACCGCGCTTTATTCGTGCACAATCCGATTGAAACAATAATTGTGGACAATGATGCCAGAGTCACAGGGTATAACCTCGCTAAGGAGAAGTCGGGCGATAGAGTGCCAAATCTTGGAGATGTAATGTACCGAGATTATGCCCAAAGACATAACAGAGACATGTATCAGGAGTTAAAGGAATGTATCGCCACCGGCCAATCAAGGGAATTTGCCGAACAAGAATATGACCACAAATATCTTCACATCAGGATTGCGCCTTTTTCCAATGGCGCCATTATAACTTCAATTAATATTACCGAGCAAAAAATGCTCCAACGGCAGCTACAGCAGACTCAGAAAATGGAATCCATTGCCACCTTGGCGGGCGGAATTGCCCATCAGTTTAACAATATTTTAAGTGGCATTACCGGAAATACTGAACTTCTGAAAAACGACTATTCCGACGCTGAGAATGTTCAAAAATATGCCCAGCGCATTCTAGATTCAGCCCGTAGGATGACACGTTTAAATGACCAACTCCTTGCATATGCCAGAGGGGGGAAGTATCGGCCCTCTCTGATATCGTTGCGTGAATTGGTGGATGACACGCTGGCCGTGCTCAAACCAAGCCTCGGTTTTCATATAACCATAGAAACAGATTTTTTTCCCCAGGCCCCTCCTGTGACGGCCGATGTGACTCAAATCCAACTGGTCTTTTCCGCAGTATTAAATAACGCAGCGGAAGCCATTGAAGACGCCGGTCATATCAAAATATCGGTAAAAGAAGCAGCCTTCGATGACACATATGCCCAGAACCATCCCGGCCTCAGACCCGGCAAATATATGGGAATTACGGTAGCGGATGACGGTAAAGGAATGGATGAAGAAACCAAGGGCAAGATCTTTGACCCCTTTTTTTCTACGAAACGTCAGGGTCGGGGGCTCGGGATGGCTGCCGTTTACGGTATTGTTAAAAATCATGATGGATGGATCGGCGTTGAGTCCGAGTTGGGCAAGGGCACGAGTGTGCGTATTTTATTACCGGTCCTGGCAAAGGAGTAGCAAGTGAGGCCAACAATAACCGCAGAACCTGTAAAAGGATCCGGAACCATATTGGTAATTGATGATGACGAAGATGTATTGAGTGTAAGCCTAACAATTTTAGAGCGTTTGGGTTATCATGTGCTGTTGGCTAAAAGCGGGGAGGAAACCCTTGAGATTGCCAATGGTTTTGATGAAAAAATTGATTTGGCCATTCTAGATATTGGCCTGCCGGATATTCCGGGCGGCAGGCTATACCAAATGCTCAAAAAAATTCGCCCCGATATAAGAGTACTTGTTTCAACCGGATATGCTGTGGAGGATATTGGAGAAAATCTAAAACGAGCGGTCCAGGGGTTTATACAGAAACCGATTTCTTTTTCCAAACTGTCAATCAAACTCAAGGAAGTGCTGGGGGAGCTAAAATAGAATTACCATAAATAGAAAAATGCCTGTTCCATAGACTGCAAGTACGATATAGTAAAACCTCCAACCGATTCCTGATGTTTGCGCTGCTGTTTTGCTTTGCCGAAAGAAAGTGTTTTCCAAATCGAAGGGAACTTTAGTGGGCGATGCCTTGCTTACCAAATAGCCTGCAAGGTAGGCAATCACAAAACCGATTACATTCCACCACAACCAAGAAAACTGCGGAGCAAATTCCCAGAGCAGCAGGTTGACGACAAAGCCGGTCACAAATCCGGACACAGCGCCCCGGCTGTTTATGCGTCGGCTCAGCACCCCCATCAGAAAGACCGCCAACAAGGGTCCATTGATGATCGATCCGATCTTGTTTACCGACTCGATAACGGTTTCCGAGATATCGCCGACATAAAAAGCAAAAAAGATACAGACCGACCCCCAGAAAACGGTAAGCATTTTTGAGGCGAGCAACTCCAATCGCGGCGAAAACTTCATTGGGGTATAACGCTTAACAACATCTTCCATGCTCAAGGCACTGAGCGCATTCAAGGTGGAGTCCAATGAGGACATGGCCGCCGCTAACAGCCCCACCATTACCAGCCCGATAATGCCGTGCGGAAAATGCTGCAGAACAAAAATCGGCACGGCATAGTTATAATTGGTTTCACCGCTTTCGTTTAGCGGGAGGGCTTTTAAAAACTCCGGGTTTGCGGCGGCGTAGGCCGCCAAGCAAATCCCCAGCAAGCAATAGGACGCCACCAGCGGAAAGCGCAGCATCCCGTCCAGAAACAACGCGCGGTTGGTATCACCGACACTTCGCGTGGACAGTTCTCGCTGGGCCTGGGTCTGGTCGCAGCCATAATAGGAAACATAAAGAAACAATCCTCCCAAAAGCATGGGCCAGAAGGCGAAAGTGTGACCGTCACCCAAGCCGTGATGAGCGAAATCTACCGCGTGCAAGCGATCCGGATCGACGCGGCCCAGGACTTCTTGAAAACCCCCCACCAGACTTACGGCCACTCCGATGGCTGCCAGTATCGAAACGAAAAGAACGATCAGCTGGACAACATCCGACCAGATGACAGCCTTCATGCCGCCCAGCGTATCATAAATAATAGTGATGCCTCCCAGGAGCATCACAGCTGTCCAAAAGGGAATGCCCAGACAGACCTTCAGGACCAGTGAAACGCCGTAGACGGTTACCCCCGTTGAAAAGGCCCTGAGAAACTGGAAAATAATGCTCATGGTCACACGGGTGCCCGGTCCGAATCGCTTTTCCAGAAAGGAGTAGAGAGAAATCAAATTGAGTCTTCGGAATACCGGAAACAGCACCGCCATAAGAAAGATCATCGCAAACGGTACGGCCAGTTCATACTGCAGCCACAGGATACCGCCGCCGGTGGCAAAGGCCACAAAAGCGGGTGCACCTATAAGGCTGTTGGTCGAGCACTGGGTGGCTATGGTGGAAAGCGCAATCGGCAGGGGGGCTGTTTTGTTTCCGGCCAGATAATAATCCCGGGACGTTTTCTGCCCATGCGCCAGGGTAACACTCAAACCGACCATGGCGGCAAGATAGGCGCAGAGAACAGTCCAATCGAGAAAGTTCAAAGGCATGGTTCTTTCCTAGCCCTTTAAGTTCAAGGTTGAAGCCAAGGGCATTTGTTTTTTCTATTGACTAAAATAGAATCTTTTATTTAATAAAATATATGGAATATCCTATTTCCTTATGTACTGTATGTGATAAAGTCACAATAAGGTATGCAATCATGGTACTTCAAGCAAAGATGTAAATCAGCGTAATATCACTGCTGCAAGGCTGATTCCAGGCCTTGCAGTCTTTTTGGATCAACATCCCAGTTATTTTCCAACAGTGAGCACATGCAATCTGAATATCAATCTTTTTGTATACGCTTTTGGCAATAAAAGATTATCTCAGGGAGGGGGGTGATTCGTCAATTGAGTTCTTTAATCAATCTTTAACCTGATGGGAGGAAAACGAGATGAAGACATTGAAGATTGTGTTATATTCATTAATCGTCCTTGGGGTGGTGATCCCTGCGCTGGGTGCGGAATTTGCCTTCCACGGCGACATGAACCACCGGTTTTTGCTCTACACCAATCGCTCCGATTGGCTGGATTCCGAGCAGCAAGGTAAAATTCATGATAAAAAGGTGGATGATTACTATGGCGAGCTCAAATACCGTTTCTGGTTTGAAGCCGCATCCAATGACGGCAACACCAAAGGTGTCTATGCCATTGAAATCGGCGGCATTCGTTTTGGTGAGACAACTCAAGGTGGTTCATTCTCGGGTGATGATGTCAATGTCGAAACCCGCTGGGCCTATCTCGACATGCAAATCCCGGGTGTGGATACCAAGGCCAAATTTCGAATGGGGCTCCAGCCGTTTAAAGTCAACAAATACCTGTGGCAGGAAACCATTGCCGGTGTAGATTACACCGGTGCTCCCAGAGATACCTTTAACTATCAACTGTCCTGGATGCGGGGTGTCGATGAGATCCCGCGAGAGCCTGCCAACAATGTGCGTGACCAGGACAACTTGCTGCTCCGGCTAAACTTCATGCCATCGGATGATTTAACGGTCGGCCTCTTCGGATTGTGGCAGTTCGGCTCGCCGGCCAGCACGGAGCCGCCGGGTACAATTACCCCCCGTCTGTATGAGCTGAAACGGTTTGCCGGTGACGTGGATCTGGACGTCCTCACTCTCGGCATAGACGGCGGAACTACTTTTGACAACATCTTTGTCAATTGGGACCTGATGTTACAAACCGGCAGCATAGACGATGCCGAAATCGATGACTCTGACTATTCAGGCAATTCCAGGACCGGTGACTTTGATCTTAGCGCTAATTTTATCCACCTCGACGTGGGTCTCAAAAGCGGTAAAAATAAATTCACCTTCACTTTCTGGCGCGCCTCGGGTGACGGCAATGCCGCCGATGGCGACTTTGACGGCTTTTTGTCCACGGATGTCGACATCGATGACAACATCGGAATTTTTGAGGGGCTCTACACCGATGACAACACCTATTTCACCGAGCGGCCCTATATGCTGGACAAGGGGTTTATCATGACCAAATTGGCCTGGGACCGCCAGGCAACCGAAAAGCTTAAGTACGGCGGGGCGCTCATGTACATGCTGACGGCCGAGGACATCAAATACACCGATTCCAATAGTGTATCACGCAGCAATGACGAAATCGGTTTTGAAATTGACGTGTATCTGAAATATATGCTTTATAAAAACCTCGAATTCGCCATCAACGCCGGTTTTCTTGTTGCCGGTGATGCTTTGGACGCCTTTGAAGTCGGCAGGATAAAGGACGGTACCGCTGATGAGAATATATATGGGTCCAGTTGCCGATTTCGGTACAAGTTTTAACCGGATTTCATAAACCGAGAACAATAGAGACCGGCGGCCCCGCCGGTCTCTGTCTATTTAAAAGGCAAAAGGGCTTAAAGGTTTCAATTTATGGGTATCCGACGGTGTTTGTTACGCAAGCCTTTATTTTTGTCGGCCGTGATTGTCTGCCTGTCGAGCATTACAGTGCCGGCGGCCGTAATCGATCAAATCGCAGAGGACTTCAGGCCGTTGTCCGGCTACGTGGTAAAATCAGTAGGTGACGAGTATATTATTGATCTTGACAAGAGCCACGGGTTGTCAACTGGAGATCTTTTCAGCGTGTTGGCTGCCGGCGAAGATATTGTCCATCCGGTGACCGGCAAAGTGCTCGGCACTCTGGAAAAAGCCAAAGCAATCCTGCAGGCAACCCGTTTAAAGCAGGGCTATTCTTTTGCCCGACTGCTGAGCAAGACCGCTGAAATAAAAGCGGGGGATCCCATCCGACGTTTTGAAAATCTGCCGGCCGTTATGTGGGATTATACGGCAGCGGGCAAAACCTTTTCAGCTCAGCTTCAAGCCCTGCTGTCCGGACTGGACTGGCAGACGTATGAGAGTGCCCAGCGCTCAAGACCTGAGAAACTTCCACCGGTTTCCGGAAAAACATACGCCTTAATGTTTATTTTGACTGAAAACGGCCTTGAAGTTCGCGGCCCTGATTTTCTGATTATTCATCAGTACGATCTGCCCGGATCTCTCTCTGCTGCCGTCAAAATTCCTTTTACCGTGCCACAGGCGAAGTCGCCAGCCGGAATGCCGGAAGAAAAAAGAGACATTCGCTTTCGCACGGTTTTCAAAGAAGCCCGAACCATCGGAAATCTGCCCGGCGTCACCCTGATGTCTGATTTTGTAAAACGAGGCGCCCGGATTTTGATGGCCACCACCGATGGTTCTCAAATTTATATCTTTGCGGTCACGGACAAGGTAGACATCATTGCGAAAGGTGACACCCCTGTTCCGGCCCAGATACTGGCATTGAAATGGTGGCTGCCGGCAGAAGGGGAACCGGTTTATTTGACTGTTGTTGCTTGGCATGACAGGCAATTGGCTAGCACTATATTTAAATTTTCAGACGGTCACCTTTCCCCGGTGAAAATAGATAGTCCAAGGATCTTGGGGACATTTGACGTGGACGGCGATGGCCGGCCGGAAACGCTTTTGGGACAGACCTTCGACGGGGAGGAATTCTTCGGGGCCAACATTAGGAAAGTGATTCTAAAAGGTGGTAAAATCAAAACTGCCAGACCACCGATTTCTTTCCCCCGCAGATTTACCGTGCTGGGGAGTCAAATTGCCGATCTTACGGGTGATGGTAAACTCGAGTCCGTATTCATTCGGTCCGGTATACTCTATGTCTACCGCGGAAAGACGCAGGTTTATGCCTCTCCAAAAGAAATGGGGGGAACGATATCAGTGCTAACCTATGAAAAAGAACTTTTAACCAAGGACATTATGACCCAGACCGTTGCCTTTGAGATCTCTCCGGTAACTGAAGATATCGACGGCGACGGATGCTTGGAGGTGATAGCGGTGTCCTCACACAAAGCCATCTTCACTGCCCCGGGAATCACCCCAAATGTTAAAAAGACCCGACTGGTGGTATTGAAATACCAAGACGGAGGATTCACCAAGGGCGAACTAGGCGAAGAGATAGAAAAACCCATACAGGGGCTTACGGTGTCGGATGACCGGCTGCTTTTCGTGATATCCGAGCCCGGATCTCTTGTCGGCAAAAAAGGCGGCAGTCATCTGCTGGGGTATCCGTTGGCCAAAAGATAAAAAAAGGCCCTGGAGTGATCTCCTCGTGGTTAGGGTCCAGGAATTAAAAGATCTGCTTTATACTCCGACTTTTTCATCCATTTTCCCCTGCCACGAAGTTTCCCATTCCCAGCCCAATCGACAGTGATGCGGTATCTGGTGGTTGAAATAATTGCCCCGCCCCATGAGTTACTTGCCTCTCGTCTGAATCGGTACAACCGTGAAGACAATTGCAACCTAATGTTGACAACCAATCGCGTATCGCAAAAATCAATTTGCCTTGATCCGGGGCTGCATATGGTTTATAACACCTTGCCTGATTTTTTTCTGGATGACAAATCGATGCAGTGTTTTTGAACAAAAGATCGCTCAATGGCTTTAAAAAGTATTTCGAGGCAACGGTCGCAACCATAAGGCGGTCTGGGGATTCGGCGTGGTCATCAATAAAACCGGAAAAATAATTGAAGATCTTTATATGCTGGGCCATCCGGCGATACCCATATATTTGCTGGATGGCGATCGCCCCGCTATTTTTGATGCGGGTATTTCCTGTTTGGGGGAAATTTATGCAGCCGAAATCAAAAAAGTCCTCGGCCAGCGAAAGCCGGGTTACTGCTTCCTGACCCACTCTCATTTTGACCATTGCGGTGCCGTATCGGCACTCAAAAATAATTTTCCTTCCCTGCAGGTTATTTCCTCAAGCAAAGCGCGGAAAATTCTGGCCCGACCCAATGCGATTGCATTGATACGCGAACTGAATCATTCAGCAGGGCTGTCATTAAAGGAGCTTGGCATTGAATTTCACGCTTCAGCCAACTTTGAGCCTTTTGAAATAGATGACACAGTGGGGAATGGGGAAGTTATTAAGCCGGCTAAGGGTTTCACAGTGTGTGCTTTTGAAACTCCCGGCCAGACCTGGGATTGTTTGAGCTACTTCATACCCGAAAAAAAGGTTTTATTCTCCTCTGAAGCTGGCGGTCAACCCGATCTGACCGGCTATATCTTTTCCGAGTGCCTTGCCGACTGTGATGAATATCATCAATCCATGAAACTACTCGGCCGACTGGATTTCGATGTTATATGCCTGGGGCATCTTTTTGTGTACACCGGTCAGGATAGTCGCAAATATATGCGGGATTCCATTGCCGAACACGGAAATTTCCGGAAATTGGTGGAAACCAGTTTAATCGAAGAAAATTGGGATATAGATCGGGTAAAAAAAAGGATCAAAGCTTTTGAGTATGATTCCAATCCCGGCCCGAAACAGATTGAATCTGCTTATCTGCTTAATTTGGAGGCCAGAATAAAGGCAGTCCAGAACCAAATGGCTAAGACACCCAATTCAACAATACAAATTCAGAAAATGCATTGATTTGTCTCCAAGAAGTTACGGTTGATCAATGGAAAAAAAGCCAGACTTGCAAACAGACATCGGGGGAATCGTTCTTAAAAATCCTGTCATGACGGCCTCGGGCACATTCGGGTACGCCCGGGAATTTGAACGACTGGTAGACTTAACCCGTCTGGGGGCAATTATCGTCAAGGGCCTGTCACTTGAGCCTTCGCCGGGAAACAAACCACCCAGGATTGCTGAAACTCCTTGCGGTATGCTGAATGCCATCGGCTTGGAAAATGTCGGTATCAAGGCGTTTGTAAATGATAAACTTCCGTTTTTAAAAGGATTATCCACACCAGTATTTGTAAACATTTACGGTAAAAGCATCGCGGAATACGCGGAGTTGGCCGGTCAGATAGATGAACTCGATGAAATTTCCGGGATCGAGGTAAATATATCCTGCCCCAATGTTAAAGCCGGTGGGTTGGCGTTTGGCGTAGATCCGGCTGCTACAGCCGAAGTAGTAAAGGCGGTGCGGGACCGAACTTCCAAAACCGTCATCGTCAAACTCACTCCCAATGTCACCGACGTCACCGAGATTGCCAAAAGTGCCCAAGGCGCCGGGGCCGATGCCTTATCACTGATCAACACCATTACCGGCATGGCGATTGATATCGCCACCCGTCGTTCAAACCTGGCCACTATTACCGGTGGGCTTTCGGGTCCGGCAATTAAACCGGTTGCTTTGCGGATGGTTTGGCAGGTAGTTCAATCTGTCGAGATTCCGGTCATTGGAATAGGGGGAATCATGACCGCCAGCGACGCTGTAGAGTTCTTTATCGCAGGGGCAGTGGCTATTGAAGTCGGCACCGCCAACTTTGTAAATCCGCGCGCAACTATTGATATTCTTGACGGTATCGGAACCTATTTGAGAGAAAATAATATCGATAAACTGAGCGACATCATCGGTACCCTCGAAACATCATATAGTTAATAACATCTCAGAATTATATTCAGATTGTAAAGTTAAACTTAAAAGACAGGGAGGTCCTGATGAATAAGTATTTTTTGAGCTTGGCTGCGGTAATGTTCTTGTTCGGGTCACACGCCTGGGCCGAAGGGCTGAAAGTGGGAATGAAGGCTGCTGACTGGTCTTTTAAGGACGCCGAAGGAAAGATTTACACGATGGAATCCTGGGCGGGGAAGGTCCTGCTGGTAAATTATGTTGACCCTGATGAGGCTGACCTCAACGAACATTTCACCGATGCCATGAAAGGGGCTTCAGATGAAAAACGGCTAAGAAAAGAACTTTACAAGGGCATCGGCATTGCCGATTGCGCAGCCACCTGGAAACCCAACTTTGCCATCCGTTTAATTGCCGGCAAAAAGGCCAAAAAGTACAACACCACGATCCTTTTTGACTACAAGGCCACTTTACGGGAGGCATGGGGCCTAAAAAAAGACACGGCCAATGCTATTTTACTGGATAAAAATCGCATTTGCCGGGCAATTGTTCGAGGTCGGGTACCCGATGATCAGGTTGAAAAACTTGTTCAACTCGCCATCGACTTGCAATATAAATAGAAGCAGTTTCAAAACCTCGTTTTCACCGGCCTGCGACGAGCTCCCCTCGGCAAGCTCGGGGACTGCCTTCGACATGAGCGCAGGCCGAAGGTGGCAGGTCGAAGGCAGCCGAGGTGTTTGCGCCTTTTTATCCGCCACAGATCTTTGGCGGGCTGTAAAGTGCCAAGCTCGCTGCGCTAAATCCTGAAAACTCGGGCGAAGGCCCTCAAACAGTTCAAAATTTTATCCGCCTTTCTCTGATCAGGCCCCGGCGGGACAGGCGCTCCGCTTCGCTGAGCGCTAGCGGACAAAAGTTCTCAAAATAGGTACAAAATAGCAACTAGCGCGTGCTACAGAACCGCAGATTCTTTCACCGGATGCGTCTTCAAATATTCTAAACGATTTAAACCGTTAATATAGGCTTTGGCACTGGCAGTGATAATGTCCGGATCAGCACCCTTGCCGAGTGCCACCAGGCCGTTTTCTCTTAATCGAACAGTTACCTCTCCTTGGGCATCCGTGCCGCCGGTCAAGGCGCTTACGGAAAACCTTAGCAGTTCCGATTGCGTTCCGGTTAGCTTGGCAATCGAATTAAAAGCCGAATCAATCGGTCCATTGCCATAACCTGCGCCCCGCACAGATCGTCCATTTATTGAAAGTTTAACACTGGCCATCGGCAGTACGGTAGTCCCGCTGGTGACGTGCAGGTATTCCAGCTGAAAGATGTCTTTGGTGCGCAGAATGCCCTCCGTGACAATAACTTCCAAGTCTTCATCCACTACATGTTTTTTCTTGTCCGCCAGCTCTTTGAATTTTTTAAACACCAGGTTTAACTCTTCATCCGAAAGGTCATAGCCCATTTCCTTGAGATGAGAACGCAGGGCATGGCGTCCCGAATGCTTACCCAGTATAAGTTTATTGGTACTGAGACCTATGGTTTCGGGTTTCATGATTTCATAGGTCATCGGGTTTTTCAGAACACCGTCCTGGTGTATACCCGCCTCGTGTGCAAAGGCGTTGGCCCCCACGATAGCTTTATTGGGCTGCACGATGATACCGGTAATCATGCTGACCAGCCTGCTGGTCGGATATATGAGATTGGTGTTGATTCCGGTAGTTACGGGCATAAAATTTGGGCGGGTGTGCAAAGCCATAACCACTTCCTCCAAGGACGTGTTACCGGCTCTTTCACCGATTCCGTTTATGGTGACTTCTGCCTGCCTGGCGCCAGCATGGATCGCTGAAATTGTATTAGCCGTGGCGAGGCCCAAATCATTATGACAGTGTATGCTGAATATTGCCCTGTCGCTGTTGGGTGTATGACTGATCACATATTTAACCAAATCTAAAAATTCTGCCGGAATCGCATACCCTACGGTGTCCGGGAGATTAACGGTGGTGGCGCCCGTCTCAATGGCGGCTTCAAAAACTTTGCACAGAAAATCACGATCACTGCGCGAACCGTCTTCGGCTGAAAACTCTACATTATCGGTAAAGGATTTTGCGTATTTTACAGCCTCGACAGTCTTTTTAATTACTTCGGCAGGCGTCAGTTTCAGTTTGTACTTCATGTGAATATCGGAAGTCGCAATAAACGTGTGTATCCGTGGTTTGGCGGCATGTCTTATGGCTTGCCAGGCCAGATCTATATCTTCTTTGGATGTTCGTGCCAAGGCCGCCACTTCGGTTTTTTTCAGTTTACTCGCTATTTTTGAAACTGCGTCAAGATCCCCTTCGGAGGCTGCCGGGAATCCGGCTTCCAGTACATCAACGCCCAATTTTTCCAGTTGTACCGCCAAACGCAGTTTTTCGCCGGTGTTCATGCTGGCCCCGGGTGATTGTTCGCCATCTCTCAGAGTTGTATCAAATATATATACACGGTCTTCCATTGTTGATCTCCATAATTGATTTCGTCGTTAACGGGGTGATACGTTAAATGGTTGAAGTATCCAAACATATTATATACATTCAAACCTTTTAACAATTTGTCTTGTCAAGTGGATGGTTTCAGGGGCCAGGATAATTTTTTCGACCCCTGAAATATTTACGGACTGTGTTGAGCATTGGCCGCAAGACAAGGCCGTGCACATGTCTTGCGGCGTTTATACCTTCCCTGGTTTTCAACTGACAACCCCTTTCAATGATGTAATGTTTTGTAAAAAGTTATTAAATGAGGGCTCGGTGAAATTTTTTTCGAACCTGAATAAAATTCCGTGCCCCATGGTTGGATTCCATTTACCATCCGGCGAAACACTGCAACTAATGGACCCGCACCGTGATTATTAAATCGAGGGCTCATGACCGGGAGGTTGCAGTTTTTTTCGATTCTGCCGAGCGATACGCTGACTGTGCTTTGGACAGCTTATACTGAAAGCTATCGGCAAGTGCCTGCCAGCTGGCTTCGATAATATCTTCGGATACACCGATCGTGCTCCAGATTTCATCTTGATCACGGGAGTCGATTAAAACCCTTACTTTGGCCGCGGGACCGGCGCGCCCGTCGATGACGCGGACTTTAAAGTCTACCAACCCCATCGAATTGAGGTTCGGGAAGAACTTGTCCAGAGCTTTGCGCAAGGCATTGTCAAGGGCGCTGACCGGTCCCTGACCTTCGGCCGCCGTAATTTCCTGACGACCGTCTACTGATATTTTAATGGTTGCATGGGCGGAGCATGGATGGCTTTTATCTTTTTCAATAGTCACTCTGAAGGATTCCAGCTCAAAAGAAGATTTGAACTGATCCGTGAACTTTTCCATCATGATCTTCAGCGATCCTTCGGCCACATCGAATTGGTATCCTTCCTGCTCCAGCTGTTTAATCTTAGAGACAATCCTGCCGCTGTCGTAGCCGTTTCGCCCGAGTTCAATGCCGAGTTCTTTGGCTTTATACTCCACATTGCTTTTACCGGCGAGATCCGAAACCAGAACCCGCCGCTCGTTGCCCACAGACTCAGGGCTCAAATGTTCATAGGCGCGGGGTACTTTCATGATAGCGCTTACATGGATACCGCCTTTATGGGCAAAAGCACTTTTTCCTACAAATGGTCTTGTGTTCAATGGAACAATGTTGGCAGCCTCACTGACGAATCGCGACAGGCGCTTGATCTTTTTGAGGTTTTGTTTGGAAATGCATTGGCGTTCCATCTTTAAGCAGAGTATCGGTATGATCGAGATCAGATCTGCATTACCGCATCTTTCCCCGTATCCATTGATGGTTCCTTGAACCAGCTGAGCGCCGGCGCGGACAGCTGTTATGGAGTTGGCTGCGGCCATACCGCTGTCGTTGTGGGTGTGAATGCCGATTTTAACGGGCGCATCAACCGGGGACTTATCCTGCTTTTCACGCAGGATTTTGAGAACATGCCTGGTAATAGAATCGATCTCGAAGGGCAGGGTGCCGCCGTTTGTGTCACAAAGGACAACTATGTCCGCCCCCCCGTCCACAGCAGCCATCAAAGTTTTCAGGGCGTAACTGCTGTTTTCTTTAAAACCGTCAAAAAAGTGTTCGGCATCATAAATCACCTGACGTTTGTTTTGACTTAAGTTTGCGACCGTCTCCCGAATCTTTGCCAGGTTTTCTTCCAGGGTATTGTTCATTACCTGTTCAACGTGCAAATCCCAGCTTTTGCCAAAGATGGTAACAACCGGCGTGGCGCTTTCAAGCATTGCTGTGACATTAACGTCATCTGCGGGATCCATGCCGGGTCTGCGGGTTGAACCAAAGGCTGCTAGACGGGCATTTTTGAACTTGGTATTTTTGGCAAGCTCAAAAAAGCGTCTATCTCTCGGATTTGAACCCGGCCAACCACCTTCGATATAATGTATCCCAATATCATCCAGCCGCTGTGCGATTTTGATCTTCTCTTCAGCTGTAAAATTGATGTTTTCACCCTGGGTACCATCTCTTAAGGTGGTATCGTACAATAAAATGGGTTCCATTTTTTATATCTCCAATTCACTTTTTTCTATTTTCAGGACGCAAGGACCGCACGGCTGCACCTGCCTGCCACATCTCAGAGTTTTTCATAATATCAAGTTCCTTTTGTAGTTTTTCGCGATAATCCGCCGCACTGTTGGCCTCAAGAACTCGCTGGGTTTCTTTACCGGATATAACTTTCTGATAAAGTTCATCAAACACCGGAACTACAGCATCCCGGAACTTGGGGGCCCAGTCCAAAGCACCCCTTTGGGCGGTAGTGCTGCAGTTGGAGTACATCCAGTCCATGCCGTTTTCTGCCACCAAACGAATAAGGCTCTGGGTCAATTCTTCAACGGTTTCGTTGAAGGCTTCACTTGGACTGTGACCGTGGCTTCGCAGCAGATTATATTGGGCTTCCATGACACCGGCAAGACATCCCAACAACACGCCGCGTTCGCCGGTAAGATCGCTATAAACCTCATTTTCAAAGGTTGTCGGGAAGAGGTAACCGGAACCAACGGCAATTCCCAGCGCCAGTGTTCTTTGCCTGGCCCTGCCGGTGAAGTCCTGATGCACCGCAAAGCTCGAATTAATACCGCTGCCATCCAGAAAGTTGGTTCGCACCGTGCGTCCCGAACCTTTCGGCGCAACCATGATAACATCCACGTTTTCAGGTGGAATAATTCCGGTCTGTTCCCTAAAAACGATTCCAAATCCATGGGAAAAGTACAGTGCATCGCCTTCATTCAAACATTCTTTTATTTTCGGCCAGGTTGTGACCTGGCCGGCATCAGAAAGGAGATACTGAACAACTGTCGCACTGCGCGCAGCTTCCATAAGCGGAAAGAGTGTTTTTCCGGGGACAAAACCATCCTCAACCGCGCGGTCCCATGATTTACTTTTTTCGCGCTGTCCGACGATTACATTTATCCCGTTGTCTCGCATATTCAATGCTTGACCCGGCCCCTGAACACCGTAACCGAGCACGGCAACCATTTCGTTGCTGAGAACTTCCCGGGCTTTTTGAAGTGACAACTCATCTGATGTAATCACTTCTTCCACCACCCCACCAAAATTTATCTGTGTCATTTTAACCTCCAGTCATTGGTTTGATTTGTTTTTTTAGCTTCTCTTAATCGGGTTCCCTGAGCAATGCCAGGGGTCCCGTCCTTGCTAGCTTCTTGATCCCCATTGGCTTGAGAAGATTTAGCAAGGCACTTATCTTCCCTTCGTCACCGGTGACTTCGATAATGTAGTGTCGCCGTCCGACGTCAACCACTTTGCACCTGAAAATATCCACAATTCTTAGTATTTCGGCACGATGTTCCGCCTTTGCTCTGACGCAAATGAGCGCCATTTCACGTTTTACGGACTCCGGACCTGTGAGGTCCCTGATCTTTATGACATTAATGAGTTTATTGAGCTGTTTTTCGATTTGCTCAACAACAGGCTTGTTGGCTTTCGTAACGATTGTGATCCTCGATACTAGCGGATCGATTGTTTCAGCCACGACGAGGCTTTCAATATTAAAATTCCGGCCGCTGAATAACCCTGACACCCGGGAGAGAACACCGGGCTGATTATCCACCAACATTGAAAAGATGTGCTTTTCCTCAGGCATCGACAAATCCCCTTCAATTTAGATATTCTATACCAGAAGCATTTCCGTAATTGGGGCCCCTGCCGGCACCATGGGGTATACATTTTCTTCTTTTGCGACGACAAAATCCATGATGACAGGCTTTGGAACCGATAGCCCCTCCGAGAGTACTGGCTCTACTTCTTCAGGCTGGGTTGCCCTGAGCCCGACTGCCCCATAGGCTTCAGCGAGTTTAACGAAATCGGGAGCATAATCCATGCTGGTGCAAGCATAACGTTTTTCATAGAATAACTCCTGCCACTGTCTCACCATCCCTAAATAGCCGTTGTTCAAGATAACAACCTTGACCGGCAAGCAGCTCTGAACGGCGGTGGCCATCTCCTGAATGTTCATTTGAATACTGCCGTCTCCGGCAACATCTACTACCAGTTTGTCGGGGCAGGCCACTTGTGCGCCAATGGCTGCCGGAAGGCCAAAACCCATGCATCCCAGCCCACCGGATGTAATGAAATGGCCGGGTTGATCAAAATGATAATACTGGGCGGCCCACATCTGGTTTTGTCCGACTTCGGTCGTAATAATAGCCTGGCCTTTTGTCAATTGATAGAGCTTCTCAACGACATATTGCGGCTTGATAATATTTTCCTGCTTATATGCCAGGGGTCTGGTACTTTTCCACTCTTCAATCTGATCCAGCCATTTTTGCCGCCGCCGCTTGAGATGGTTTGGGTCAGATTTTTTTACAAGACTGCTAAGTCGTTCCAGCGTAATTTTGCAATCGCCGACAATTGGAATCGTCACCGGGATGTTTTTGCGTATCGATGTTGGATCAATATCGATATGCACTATTTTTGCCTGAGCTGCAAAAGCATCGGTTTTGCCGGTAACACGGTCATCAAAACGGACACCAATGGAGACCATCAGATCACAGTGCCCGGTGCACATATTGGCCCGATAGGTACCATGCATGCCGATCATACCGAGCCACAGCGGATCCGAACCGGGGAAGGCCCCAAGCCCCATAAGGGATGTTGTTACGGGAATCTGGGTTTTGCGAGCGAATTCCGTCAACTCACCGGAAGCTTTTGAGAGAATAACGCCGCCTCCGGCGAAGATAATCGGCCGCTCGGCCTGCTCGATGAGGTTAATGACTTTTTGCAACTGCCACATATTTGGTTGATACGTCGGATTATAGGATTTTAGATTAATATCTTCCATGGGTGTGAAGTCAAAGGTATCATTGGCCACGTCTTTGGGAATATCCACAAGGACAGGCCCGGGGCGTCCGGATCTGGCCAGGTAAAAGGCTTCTTTGAGGACCCTTTGTAAGTCGTTTATATGTTGGACGAGATAATTATGTTTTGTGCAAGGACGGGTGATACCAACTATGTCGACTTCCTGGAATGCGTCATTGCCGATAAGATTCGTGGGGACTTGACCGCTGATGACAACCAACGGGATTGAATCCATAAAGGCCGAAGCAATGCCGGTTACCGTGTTTGTGGCACCGGGACCGGAGGTTACCAGGCAAACGCCCACTCGGCCACTGGCCCTTGCATAGCCGTCGGCGGCATGAACGGCCCCCTGCTCGTGGCGAACCAGCACGTGCTCTACTTCTGATTTGGCAAGTTCATCATAAATACCGATAACGGCACCTCCGGGGAAACCGAAGATGGTGCTGACTTTTTCTTCTTTCAGTACTTCAATGAGAATTTGCGAACCGTTTAGTTTCATAATATATCCTTTTTTATTATTTTGAATAGTTAGATGCTCAAAAAAAATCCGTTATCAGCTTTGGGCTGATAACGGATTATATTTTGTAGATGAGTTATTTTCTTATGCCATTATCAACCCTTCACCTCGCAGCCGGTAAGTATCTCCGCTACGAGGAGAATAATAACGATAATAAGGTTGTTAATGGCAATTAAATTTTTCATGATATACTACTTTGTGAGATTTATACAGGTTTGATTACCAATCGTAAATACGCTTGTCAAGTTTTTTTTGTTGGAAATCATATAAAAACCTTCAGGGCAAGTGTATTCATATTGATGGCGATGTCCGATTATGAAACCTGTCGTCTGTGCCTCGCTAATGTACGTCTTTGAAACCGCAGCCTTCGGAAAGACAGGCCAAATGGGTACCTTCCTTTTTAGATGTTTTTTCAACCAGAATTTTAGCACCGCATACCGGGCATTCTTTGTTTACCGGTTTGTACCACGTGGCATAATTGCAGTCGGGAAAACGGCTGCATCCATAAAAAATTTTACCGCGTTTCGATCTTTTTTCGATAATTTCACCACTGCAGCCTTTTGCAGGACACATCACACCGATCGATTTTCCGGGCCCTTTGGCGCTCAAGGAGCGCGTATTATTACAGTCCGGATAACCGCTGCAGGCAAGGAATTCTCCGAACCTGCCGTGTTTTGTGATCATTGGTTTGCCGCATTTTTCACAAACTGTATCGGTCAGCTTTTCAATTGTTGGCTCTATTGGTTGGATATTACCCTTTTCATCGCGGTTATAATCCCGGGAATAATTACAATCCGGATAACCGCTGCAGGCCAGAAAATGTCCGTTTTTCCCGACTTTTATATGCAACTCTTTTTTACATTCAGGACAATGTAGACCCGTGGGCAAACCGACACCTTTTACACTCAGCATTTTTTGGGCAGCAGCATCCAGTTTTACTTTAAACGTGTCATAAAAGCGACTCAAAATTTCTCGGGCATCAATTTCTGCCGACTCAACCTGGTCCAGATTATTTTCCATTTTGGCGGTAAATTCGACGTTCATTATATCGGGAAAATTTTCAACCAGAAGATCATTTACGATAAAGCCGAGTTCGTTTGGTTTGAAATATCCATTGGCCAACTCAACGTATCCTTTTTCTCTGATTGTTGATAAAATGGTGGCATATGTGCTTGGCCGGCCGATGCCGTTTTCTTCCAGCTCTTTTACCAGTGATGCTTCGGAAAACCGCGGTGGAGGTTGGGTGAAATGCTGTTTCGGTTCTAACTTTATCAGTTTTAGGATCATCCCCTCAGAAAGGACCGGGAAAGTTTCCATTTTCTTTTCTTTTTCAGTTTGGATCTCATCGTCGACAGAGAGGTAAAGCGCCATGAAACCGGGAAACTTGACGGAAGAGCCGCTGGCTGTGAATATATAATCACCCGCTTTTATCGACACAGATACTTGGCTTATCAGCGCCGGTTGCATTTGGGATGCTACAAACCGCTGCCAGATGAGACGATAGAGGGCCAATTGCTCCTTGGAAAGATACGGAGTTACCATTTCGGGTGTATTAAATACGGATGTCGGTCGGATGGCTTCGTGAGCATCTTGCACCTTTTTTTTGTTTTTAAAAAACCTTGGCTTGTCCGGTGCATAATTTTCACCAAAGCGATCCCGGATCAATTGAAGGGCTTCGGTGGCAGCCTCCCTTGAAATTCGGGTGGAATCCGTGCGCATGTATGTGATAAGCCCGACAGGCTCACCAGGTCCGAGCTCAATACCTTCATAGAGCTGTTGGGCGATCATCATGGTTTTTTTGGCCGAAAATCTCAGTTTACGGATGGACTCCTGTTGTAATTTGCTGGTAATAAAAGGGGGCTGGGGATTGCGTTTGGTCGTTTTCTTCTGAATTTTTTCAACAATAAATTTTTCCTTTGAAACCTCAGCCACAATTTTGGATGCGGTTTTTTCATTCGGGATTTTTATCTTTTCGTCTTTTTTCTTGACAAGCTTTGCCGCAAAAGCCGGGGGAGAGTCCGATTCGAGGTCAGCGGTTATCGACCAGTATTCTTCAGGTTCAAAGGCATGAATGGCACGTTCTCTGTCACATATTATTCGTAGAGCGACAGATTGCACGCGACCTGCACTCAGTCCGCCTTTTACTTTTCGCCACAATAGGGGAGATATCTGATATCCGACCAGTCGGTCCAGAATGCGTCGTGCCTGTTGAGCCGCATATTTGTTACGATTCAGAGATTCCGGTGAGGCTACAGCTTCTTCGATGGCTTTTTTTGTGAGTTCGTGAAACAGTACCCGATGAAATTTTCTGCCTGATTTTTTAAGAACCTCAGCCGCATGCCAGGCAATGGCTTCACCTTCTCTGTCTGGATCGGGTGCAAGATAGATTTCTGTAGCGTCTCCGGCCGCCTGTTTTAGTGTCTTTATTATTTTCTGCTTTCCTGGAATAGTTTTATATTTTGGTTTGAAACCGTCTGCAACATCGATACCCATTTCCTTTGGGGGCAAATCTTTAATGTGCCCGACGGTCGCCGCCAAATTATAGCTTTGACCAAGGTACTTTTTTAGTGTTCTAACTTTTGTCGGCGATTCAACAACAACAAGCGGTTTTGTCACGATAATTCCTCACTCGGTTCGGTTTAGATCCAATATGATTTTTGGTGGGCATTGAATGCCGAATGGTGATGGGAGCGTCACGAAATCAATGCTTAGCTTATATATTAACGCGCTCTGCAATATTTTGTTAGTAGCAATTATAATACCTTTTCGTTATTTTTAAAACTTTCGGATTGAATTTTTTCATCTTTTAGCCGAGTAAAACGAAGTTATTTTGACGTAATTGAAAAATATTTTCCCGGAGATTGCCGAACGATTCCTTTGAGTTCGAGCTGAAGCAGTGCGCTTGAGATTTTTCGGGGTTCCATATCGAGACTTCTGGCTAAATCGTCTATATGAACCGGATATGGTCCCAAGGAATCAAATACGACCGATTCGTCAGGTGAAAGCGAGAGTGGGGGTTCTGCCCTTTTAGCTTGGTTTGCCGGATCCTTCCGAATGGGGACGGCAAGCATGTGTGAAATTTCTTGGAAAATATCATCCACATTTTCAACAAGTTTTGCTCCCTGTTTTATCAGGGCGTGAGCACCTTGACTTTTAAATGATTCAATACTGCCGGGTACGGCAAAAACTTCCCTGTTTTGTTCGGCTGCCAGCCGGGCTGTTATCAGTGAACCACTGTTTTTGGCTGCCTCCACTACGACTGTTCCCAAAGCAATACCACTGATAATTCGATTTCTTTGAGGAAAATTATGGGCTTCAGGTTCCATATCCAGCGGGAATTCAGAAATTACGGCCCCGCTTTCTGCAATCTGGTGAAAGAGATTTCGATTCACAGCAGGATATATTTTTTCCAACCCGCTGCCCAGCACTGCAATGGTTTTGCCCTCGGCCGCAAGGGCACCTTGATGGGCTGCTGTGTCGATTCCTCTGGCCATGCCGCTGATTATTGTCAAATCCGCCGTTGCCAAAGCATCACAAAGTTTTCTGGTGATTGAGCGGCCATAGGGCGTTGCATTTCGTGAACCAACCACAGCAATACAATGGTTGGTGTCGCCTAAAGACCCATATACATACAAGAAGGGCGGCGGGTCTGGGATTCGGAGCAAAAGGGGAGGATACTCGGGATCTGACATGGTTACGATCTTTATTCCTTTTTTTATCACACCGTCATAATCCCGTTTAGCTCGGTCCGGCAATTTATTTGTCTTTATTGCCGTCGCCAAACGCGGGGTCATACCATCAACCTCTAAAAGCTCACCATGCGGAGCCCGCAGCACAATTTCCGGAGATTCGAAACGATCGATGAGACGTTTAAACAGATGATTTCCGACACCCGGTACGCTTTTAAGCCTGAACCATGGCAGAAGTGTTTCCATAATAGCCTGCTGGTAGTATTTCCCGGATTGCCAAGCTGGGATATCTTTATTTTTTGCGACGATCCTGCCAGGCCAGAAGTATTGGGCTGGCCACATAAATTGAAGAGTATGTACCGATGAGAACGCCTACGATCATTGCGAAGGCAAAGTCATGGATGATTCCACCGCCCAGCAAAAATAGGGTCACAAGAACTATCAGCGTGGTAAGCGAAGTGAGTAAGGTTCGACTGAGTGTTTCATTAATGCTGCGGTTAAGTATAAATGCCAGGGGTTGTTTGTGGTGTTTTCTCAGATTTTCGCGGATACGGTCAAAAACAATGATGGTGTCATTCAGGGAGTACCCGATAATGGTGAGAAGCGCCGCAATGATTGGCAGGGTAAACTCTTTATTGAATATCGAAAAAATGCCCACTGTTATGGCAACATCATGCATAAGGGCTATAATGGCCCCCATGGCATACTTAAGTTCTAGAAACCAGAAGAGAATGAGAGTGACAAGCAGGGCGGCGGCGATGAGAAAAGGAATACTAACATCAAACAGCCTAAAAATATAAATGGCTCCTATCAACACAGCTGCCACAACACCACTTAAAATCCATTTCAATTCAAATCTTCCGGATATATAAATTGTTATGAAAAGCAACGCAAAGAACATAGCAAACAGGGCCTTCTCTCGCAGATCCTTACCCACCTGAGGACCGACCATTTCAACGCGTCGAATTTCCATGTTATTGCGGGTAGCCGCGGCCAAGGTATTTTTCATTTCAGTGGAAAATCCTTCAGTGGTTCCTACAATTCTATCGGTACGAATTAGATATTCATGGCCTTTCTGATCACCAAATGATTGTACCGATGAATTACCGAGTCCGACGGCGCTGAGTCCGGATTTAACCTCCTCGATACGGGCCGGAGAGGCAAACTTTATCTGTATCAGTGTGCCACCGGCAAAATCGATTCCCAGATTGGGCCCTTTATGGATGACGAGTGATAGCACACCGACTAAAATCATAGCAATTGAAATTCCGTATGCGATTTTTCTTTTTCCGATAAAATCTATGTTGATGTCGGGTTTTATAAACTGCATTGAAAGACCTCTTTTTGTGATTAAGCCACCGACTTTTAAGACTGCCTGTCAGTTAGCTTTCGAGAAATTTTAAATACTGAGCCGCGTAACTCTGCGATGCATCAAAAAATAATCAAATATGAGCCGACTCATAATAAGTGCCGTAAATAGGCTGGCGATAACTCCCAAGCTCAGCGCTACTGCAAATCCTTTAACTGGACCTGTCCCAAATTGAAACAGGACAAGTGCGGCAATCAAAGTTGTGACATTGGCATCGAGTATTGTTAATGATGCCCGATCATAACCGGCTTCGACAGCTGCCCGGGGAGTTTTACCAAGTTTTAATTCTTCCCGTATCCGTTCAAAAATGAGAACATTGGCATCCACTGCCATGCCGATCGTAAGAATGATTGCGGCAATCCCCGGCAGTGTCAGGGTGGCTTGAAACCCAGCCAACCCAGCGGCAATCAGGATGATATTGAGGATCAGTGCAATATTAGCGATGATACCCGCACCTTTATAATATATTATCATAAACAGGACGACGAGAACGCCTCCGATAAGCATGGAGATAAGTCCCTTTCTAATCGAATCGGCTCCTAAGGACGGCCCCACAGTTCTTTCCTCAAGGTAAATAACCGGAGCCGGGAGGGCACCGGCACGCAACGCAATCGCCAGATCGTTTGCCTCCTCTGTGGTGAAGCTTCCGGTAATACGGGCTTGACCGCCCGTAATTTTGTCTTGGATAACCGGGGCTGAATAAACCCGATCATCTAAGACGATAGCCAGGCGCTTGTTTACATTTTCACCTGTTATTTTGCCAAAAATTCGTCCGCCCTTTTTGTCGAAACTGAGAGACACGTATGGGTCGCCATATTGTGAATCTATTTGAACCCTGGCATCTGTCAGATGAGCACCGGTTAACAGGGTACGTTTTTTAATAAGATAGGGGGTTTTCGTAATGCGGTTCGTTTCCGGATCCTCCGTCACTTGATAGAGAACTTCACTGCCGCGCGGAATGGTACCCTTCAGAGCCGCATTGACATCATTGGTTTCATCCAGCAGTTTAAACTCTAAAAGTGCTGTTTTACCGATGAGGTCTTTAGCCCGTTGAGTGTCCTGAATCCCTGGAAGCTGAATAAGGATTCGTTTATCACCCTGCCGGCGGATGTCTGGTTCAGCTACCCCAAATTGGTCTACACGGTTTCTAATGGTTTCAAGGGCTTGTCGGGTGGCCATTTCCTTAATTTGATCAGTTTCGCCGTCGGGCAGATCCATTACGATGGTGGTGATTCCGTCTTTGGTTGATCGTGAAAGAATGCGCAAGCCTTTAAACTCTTTATCCAAGAATGCATCAAATTTTTTGAGGTTCACCTCGTCTGGAATATTTACGGCAATTTTGGTGCCTTCGATTCGATCCAGACCAATTTGTCGAACACGCTCTTTTTTCAAAAGACTGCGCATCTCTTGGCCAATGCGTTCAACGTTGCTTTCCACCGCTTTGATTGTATCGACTTCAAGGACCAAGTGCATGCCGCCCTGCAGATCAAGGCCGAGATTTATCTTCTTATGGGGCCACCAGGTGGGTCTAAAAGTCGGAATAAGATAGATAATAGCAGCAACAATAACTGCGATGACCAATAAGAATTTCCATGATACGTTTTTCAATGATCCTTTCCTCTCGCTTTAGTTGATTACCCTTTGTCCTCGGCAGGATAATAACATTCTCGCCAAACGGATAATTCAGCATGCTAGTTGGGATATAATGGCTAATCCTTCCATCCTTGTATGAAGGCCCCAGAAATTTGGTTAAATGAGATTTTGTCGAATGGGTGGTTGATTTTTCTTGCCGCCCTTTCAACCGATCAATAATTTAACTAAATTTAAATGGGGCCTATTGGATATTAAAACTATAGATCAGGCTGTGGGGTCGGTCTATTTTTTTTCTGGCTGGGCCTGACCTGAAGATGGAATTACGGTGCCAATGTTGCCGCGGGCAACTTTTACCCTAACTCTGTCTGCGATTTCAACCGTCAAGGTTTGCTCATCCAATCCCGTAATGCGCCCGTGGAGACCACCACTTGTAATGATACGGTCACCTTTTTTGAGATTAGAAACCATTTGCCGGTGTTCTTTCGTTCTTTTCTGTTGGGGTCTGATTAGCAAGAAATAAAAGATCACGAACATCAGGATCAGCGGGATAAATCCCCCAAATCCTCCGGCGCCTCCCTGCCCGGCACCACCTTGGCCCATTGCGTATGCGATACTGATCAAGACAAAACCTCCTTTTATTTAGATACTTACCTTCATGAATTGTTATTGGTTCTTTTAAAATATCATTCAACCAACGATTTTAAACCAGGCGGTCATATACGTTAAAACTCGCCTGAGGTCAAATATTTCTTTTAAACTTTTAGATGACATACCTGAATTTAAGCCATCTTCGGCCAGGGTCAAGTTGACTGATCTGATACCCCAATAGAAAAGGAGTGTCAACACGCAACTTGTATACTTAACGGACCATTGCCCGAGCCCTCCGACTACTGATCGCTAAAAAATTTTTTTTTCGCTAATTATATTGCTTTCACCCGGGAGCATCGAGTGATCGCCTTCAATAGTAATGTTGATGTCACGTCTTATTTCAAGATCAAGGATGTCTTTCCTTTTTCTGTTCAAAAGATAATCAGCAACTTCAACCGGCACGAACCCTTTAACAACCGAGATGTTTTTTTTCAAGGTTTCAAACCGTAACTTACGTAGAAATCTGAGAACCAGCGTTTCAACGGAAGGTGTTGTTCCTTTTCCCTGGCAATATTTGCAGGCCTCGAAACTGCCGAACTCGATTGGTGGCCTGATACGCTGTCGTGACATTTCCATCAACCCGAACCTGGAAATCCTACCCACCTTGCAGCGGGCCTTATCGCTTCTTAAATGTGATTTTAACATCCTTTCGATTTCAGCACGGTGTTTGGGATCTTTCATGTCAATGAAATCTATTACAATAAGGCCTCCTAAATCTCTTAAACGCAGCTGTCTGGCGATTTCCTCGGCAGCTTCACGATTTGTCATCAGCGCGGTTTGCTCGATTGATTTTTGTTGAATAGCCTTGCCCGAGTTGACATCAATAGCTACAAGCGCTTCGGTCTGTTGGATAACAATAGATCCGCCGGATTTCAGATTCACTCGGCTGTCAAATATTGATGCAATCTGGTCTTCAAGATGAAATTTGGAAAAAATGGGTTCATCTCCTTGGTAGTGCTTAACAATTTTCAAGTGTTTTGAAGAGATTATCCTTATGAAATCCTTTACTTCCTGGTATATCGCAGCATCATCGATTAAGATTTCAGAGATATCCGGGGTGAAATAATCCCGAATCGACCTTAAAACCAAATTTCTTTCTTTGTAAAGAAGGGACGGGGCCCGCTCTTTTCTTACATTCTGTTTGATATTTTTCCAGAGCCGCAGCAGATACTTCAAATCCTTCGACAATAATGTTTTGTTGCAACGATGCCCGGCTGTACGAATGATAATTCCAAAACCCTCCGGTAGTTTGAGTTTGCTGATAATCTCTTTAAGTCGGTTGCGTTCATCTTCATCTACAATTTTTCTCGATATTCCCCTGTTTTCGCTTCCGGGCATTAAAACCAAATATCTCCCCGGAAGGGATATGAAAGTCGTGAGCATGGCACCTTTTTTCAGGATCGGATCTTTAGTGATTTGTACGAGGAGTTCCTGGCCCTTTTTTACGATAGTGCCAATTGCGAGATCACCTGACGGGCTGTCTTGATAATAGTCACGATGGATTTCGTGTTGTTGCAGAAATCCGTGTCTTTCAGCGCCGTAATCGACAAACACGGCTTGCAGGCTAGGTTCTATGCGGGTGATGATTCCTTTATAGACATTACCATGGGTGATTTCTTTTGAAGCGCTTTCTATATGAAATTCTTCCAGCCGCTTTTGTATTAACTTTGCAATTCGGCATTCTTCGTGATCTACTGCATTGATTAAAATTTTACTGCTCATGGACGAATTATTCCTGTATAAAAATTATATAAGGGATATGATCTTTAAGATTTTTTGCTTTATCATAAGTATTTAATTCCTTTGAATATGAAATTGTCTAAATCAAGTCAAACAGTTTTTGAAAGTTACCCTAGTTGACGGCCGGTCTTGCTAATTGTATCATATTATGTCATGAGAAAGCACAGTCAAAGATCTGCTAAAATTTGTTACGTCCGACGTAATCCGGCAGCTCCTTTGATTTTTTTCAGGAGAGTACCATTTCAGCTGGGAGGATGAATCGATTATGGATGTAAAATATGATCCAAAGGCAATAGAAATAAAATGGCAAAAATATTGGGAAGAGACAAACATCTTTAAAATAACAGAAGACCCTGAAAAAGAAAAATATTATCTGCTAGAAATGTTCCCGTATCCATCCGGCAAAATCCATATGGGACATGTGCGAAATTATACGATTGGCGACGTGGTCGCTCGATACAAAAGGATGCGAGGCTTCAATGTTTTGCATCCCATGGGATGGGATGCATTTGGAATGCCGGCTGAAAATGCAGCTATTGCCAATAATACTCACCCGGCCAAGTGGACATATTTAAATATCGATGCCATGCGTTCTCAGCTCAAGCGTATGGGTTTCAGCTACGATTGGGACAGGGAGTTTGCCACATGCCGGCCTGAATATTACCGTTGGGAGCAGTGGCTTTTTCTAAAGATGTATGAAAGAGGGATGGCCTATCGAAAGGAATCCTTTGTAAATTGGTGTGAATCATGCCAAACGGTTTTGGCCAATGAACAGGTGGAAGCCGGATTGTGCTGGCGGTGCAGCGAGCCGGTTAGGCAGAAAAAACTCTGGCAATGGTTTTTCCGTGTAACCGATTACGCAGAAGATCTGCTGGTTCATTCGGACAAACTTCCGGGTTGGCCGGAAAAGGTTACCACCATGCAAAAGAACTGGATCGGAAAAAGTATCGGTGCAGAAATACGTTTCCCCTTGCAAAGCCCGCTTGATGATTTGGATCGCGAGATCCCTGTTTTTACGACGCGTCAAGATACCGTTTTTGGAGCCACTTTTATGGTTTTGGCCCCGGAACATCCGCTGGTTCTCAACCTCTCAAAAGGCACCGAGCAGGAAGACGAAGTTAAAAAGTTTGTTGAACGAATGTCACTGCAGGATAGATCAGCAAAGACTGTTGAGGCTTTTGAAAAAGAAGGGGTTTTTGTCGGCGCATATTGTATCAATCCTTTGACCAACAGACGAATGCCCATCTTTACTGCTAATTTTGCTTTAATGGAATATGGAACCGGCGCCGTAATGGCGGTGCCTGCACATGACCAACGCGATTTCGATTTTGCTAAGAAATATGGATTGCAAATAGTGGTTGTTGTAAAGCCCGCTGCTGCGAATCTTGACGAGACGACAATAACCGAGGCTTATGTCGATGAGGGCATCATGGTTAATTCCGGTCAGTTTAACGGCATGGAAAACAAAAAGGCTCTGGATGAAATCGCCTTATTCCTTGAAAAAAATAACATCGGCAAAAAGACGGTCAGTTATAGACTAAGAGACTGGGGAATATCTAGACAACGCTACTGGGGCGCACCAATTCCCATGATTCATTGCCAAACCTGCGGAATTGTCCCCGTCCCCGAGAAGGATCTTCCAATAATACTTCCGGAAGATGCTGAGATACTGGAGGGTGGAAAATCACCGCTGCCCGATCTTGATTCATTTGTTAAGACCAAATGCCCGCAATGCGGCAGTAATGATGCTCGTCGTGAAAGCGACACGATGGACACATTCGTCGAATCTTCCTGGTACTTTGAAAGATATTGCAGCCCCACCTATAACGCCGGCATGTTTGATAAGGCCGCCGTTGATTACTGGATGCCGGTTGATCAGTACATTGGCGGCGTTGAGCACGCCATTTTGCATCTTTTGTATTCAAGATATTATACCCGCGTGCTCAAAGATATGGGGCTCGTTAAATTTAAAGAGCCCTTTACGCGATTATTAACCCAGGGCATGGTCTGCAAAGAGACAGTTATCTGCCCGGTCCACGGTTTTCTGCTTCCCGAGGAGGTTAAGATCAGTGGCAGCGAACGGGTATGCGCCAAATGCGGCGAAAACGTTAGTTTGGGCCGGATTGAAAAAATGTCGAAATCGAAGAAAAATGTAGTCGATCCGAATGTGTTGCTCGAAAAATATGGTGCTGATACCACCAGGCTTTTTTGCCTATTTGCTGCCCCGCCTGAAAAGGATCTGGAATGGAGTGAGCAGGGAGTGGAAGGGGGGTTCCGCTTTTTGAACCGGGTATGGCGATTTGCTGCAAATATTATGGATTCGATTGTGAGCGTCAAGCCCTTCATTGGCAATCCCGACGAACTGGATGCGGCTGCGAAAGAATTATATAGAAAAACACACCAAACTATTTACCGTGTCACAAGAGATATTGAAGACAGATTCCACTTAAATACTGCCATCGCGGCGGTCATGGAGCTATTTAACACCATGACAGGGATTGATTTAACGGCAAAAAATCCGCATAGGACCGATGTGATGCGATTTGCCATGGAAACTCTGACCTTGTTGATATCACCGATTGTACCTCATTTTGCAGAGGAACTCTGGAATGCTTTGGGAAAAAAGCCCAGCATTTTGGAGCAATCTTGGCCGATCCACAGAGAGGCGGCCCGCCAAAAAGATGAAATACTGATCGTTGTGCAGGTAAACGGTAAACTGAGGGGCCGGTTTAGTGTTAGTGCGGATGCAGGTGATAGTACAATCAAAGAAATGGCATTGATCGATGAGAGAGTTAAAAAATTTATCAGCGATAAACCCATTAAAAAAGTCATCGTTGTAAAGAAAAAGCTAGTCAATATCGTCATATAGTGAAGCTATCCCGCCCTGAAGGGCAGGGCTGCCTGGTAAGGGAAATATCTATTTCAGAGGTGACTATTTGTTTTTCATCCGGGGACCTGTTTTATTATTGCTTATTTCATGGGGATTTTTTCTTTCGTGTGGTTACAGGTTTACCGAAGAGGTGACTTTCCCCGAAGGCCTTGAGAAGATTTATATAACAATCTTTGCAAATCCCACATCCGAAACCGGTATTGAAAGCATAATAACCGATCAATTCATTGCTGAATTCACTCGCCGAACCCCGGGTGCTCTGGTCGGCCGCAGGGCAGATGCCGAGGCAATCCTTAGCGGCGTTATTTCATCTTTAAAGATCTGGACGGTTTCACGCCGGGGGGAGGAAATTCCGAATGAAAGGCGGATCTGGATGACAATGGATATAAAATTAACTGCAAATCACGGCAAGGTGGTATGGCGTTCCGGGAGTCTTTCCGGTTCCGAAGCCTATTCGATAGATCGGACCAACAAGTTGAATACAGAACGAAACAAACAAGATGCGATTTCGGCCATAGCGGTCAAGCTTGCAGAAAAAACCTATTATCGTTTAACCGAAACATTCTAGAATCAGAATCAGCAAAGCCCCGCTATCATGGACCATAATTTGAATGTGCGGGATCTATTAAGCGTTGGCAGTATTCACTCGTTTTGAGAGGCGGGATGTTTTGCGAGCAGCTGTTTTTTTATGGATCACGCCCCGTTTAGCGGCGTTGTCGATGATCGACTTAGCTAAATTCAGTTGGTTTACAGCGGTTTCGCCGGATCCTTGATCAACGGCAAGCCGAACATTTTTGACAGCTTTTTTTATCCGGGTCTTCACTGCCTTGTTGCGCATTCGTCTGATTTCATTTTGTCGCGCGCGTTTTAATGCGGATGGATGATTTGCCAAAAGATAAACTCCTTTTCCCGTATTGATTGATAAAGTTGCTCCTTTACAAAATAGAAAATGAACTGTCAAGCAAATTTGTCAAATTATAAAGAAAAATGCAGATCACACTTTTGGACCTGTCGCCAAATAAATCGGATTACCCTTTACACAAAGGACATAATTACTAAATTAGGAGGCGGAAAAAATTGCCCCGTCCTCTCAATTACTGAATAATGTCTGAAAATTCTCGTGTTACCAGTGCCGCCGGAGTTATCAGTGCAGCCACACTTTGCAGTCGCATATTTGGCTATCTCAGGGACATGGTTTTTGCCGGGTTGTTTGGAGCGGGACCGGTATCGGATGCCTTCATTGCTGCCTTTAGAATTCCCAATATGCTCCGAAGGCTTTTCGGCGAAGGTTCCCTGAGCATTTCCTTTATTCCAGTATTTACGGAATTCTATACTCACAACGGAAAAAATGAGGCATTCAGACTGGCCCGATCGGCCATCAGACTTCTTTCTGTATTGCTGGCAGCAGCTGCTGTTTTGGGCGTGGTGTTCTCTCCTTGGATTGTGCGGACCATCGCATATGGTTTTAGCGATTCTTCTGTGAAATTTGCATTAGCGGTCGATTTGACCCGCATCATGTTCCCCTATGTATTTTTCATTGGCATGGTGGCGCTGAGCATGGGTATTCTCAATGTTCTGGGTCATTTCGCTGCGCCGGCTTTGGCACCCGTCTTTTTGAACCTCGCGATGATCGGCTCTGTAGTTTTGGTTTCACAATTTTCAGCCAACCCAACAACCCGGGTTTACGGTCTGGCAATCGGGGTGGTTGTTGGTGGTGTTTTGCAACTCATGCTTCAGGTGCCGTTTCTACTGAAGAAAGGTTTTTATTTCTGGAAAAGAGCGAAAATCTACCATCCCGGGTTGAAAAAAATCGGCAGGCTGTTTTTCCCGGCTACTTTTGGGGCGGCAGTCCTACAAATTAACACTTTGGTGGGGACCCTATTGGCCTCTTTTCAAACAGAAGGCAGCATAACATACTTGTATTTTGCTGATCGGCTGGTGCAGTTTCCTTTGGCGCTCTTTGGCATAGCGACCGCTACGGCGGCGTTACCCATTTTTTCCAGACAGATGACTGCCGGGGATTATGCGGCTGTCCAGGATACGTTTGCTTACTCCCTCAAACTTGTTTTTTTCATCACCATCCCCTCTATGGTGGGGCTTATCATTTTGAGAGAACCGATCATCGCCTTGCTGTTTCAACGGGGTGCCTTTGATGCCGAGGCAACAAGATTGACGGCATATGCTCTTTTATATTATACTATAGGCCTTTGGGCATTTTCAGCAGTGAGAATTGTTGTCAATGCTTTTTACGCCATGCAGGATACCAAAACGCCGGTGCGCATGGCTGTCGTATCGATTAGCGCCAATCTCGTTTTGGGGATCATCCTGATGAAACCCATGGGTCATGGCGGGCTGGCGCTGGCATTATCGCTGGCTTCGATGTTGAATCTCGGGCTTCTCATACGAGCGTTAAGGCGCAGATTTGCCACATTGGGGTTGAGAAGTATTTTGCTGTCCGTCTGTAAAACAACGCTGTGTTCAATCCTAATGGGCTTTACCGTATGGGCAGTGGCAACATTGGTTATTCCAGCAAATGATGCCACTTCTGTCGATCTCCTTTTGGGAATTATGGGAAGCATTTTAATTGGAATGTTAGTTTATGGTTTTTTTTCCTACATTGTCAAAAGCCCAGAGCTGGAAAGAGTTTTAACCATAGCCCTTGAAAGCATGCAAAAAAAATGACGTCGAAACAGAATATTTTTTTGTGCCTGGCAATACTGGTTTTATTTTCGATGCTGTTGTTTATATTATTCGGTGATCATGGATTTGCTGATCTCAACTTGCTGAAAAGCGAAAGAAACATGTTGATCGAAAAAAATGACAAGCTTGCCCGAGAAAATCTTTTATTATATGATACGATAAATAGGTTGGAGACCGATCCGGTATACATTGAGAATGTGGCCCGACAGGAACTCGGGATGATCGGCAAAGACGAACTGATATTAAAGCCCCGAACATCAACCAAACCCCAATGATTTCTTTCTGCCCGATCAGGGATTGCTGGCGGTTAAGCCAATAGAAAACTGGTGAAAAATGGCTGCAGACCTCGATTTTCAAACCGCGACGATGGCAAAAGTCTTCGCCGACCAGGGGCATTACGAAAAAGCGGCCGAAATTTACAGACGTCTTTTGAAACATAAGCCGCACAGGCAGGATCTGGCGGTTGCGCTTGCCGAGCTTGAAAAACGGATAACCGAAGCGGGACCAAAACCCGAAGACGGCCTCGTTTCGCTGTTTGGGGAGTGGGTCGAGCTTGTCTTCAAATATAAGCGGCTGCGCTACCTGAAAGCCGTCAAAAAGCGGTTATAAATAGCGTCACCAAAACAAGGTGCGCGATTTATCGAAAGTATAGTTCATCATCCAAATAACAAAGGAGGTTAAACATCATGAAAAGGCTTTTGTATTTAAACCTAGCGCTTCTGCTGGCCTTGTCCCTAGCGGTAGGATGTAAATCAACCCCGATACCCAAGCTTACCAAAAGCGATGCCCCGACTTCCGACCAGAGCCTTTATGCCAAGGTGCCGGCGTCCATGAAGGCGGATGTCAAAGAGGCCGAATTCGACCTGAAATCGGCCAAAGCCGATGTGAACACGGCCAGAAAAAAGGTGGAAATTGCCGAACTGAAAAAAGAGCGATCAATGTTGCAGAAGAAATATTCCGATTATGAGCTGCAGGTAGCCGAAGCCCATCAAATGGGAGCCGAGGTGAAGGTCGATCTCAAACAATGGGAAGCGATCGACGCTGCCGGTTTGGGCGATAAGGAAACCAACATTAAGACCATCGCAAATTTGAAATCCAAACAGCTCAAAATTGAGCAAACCAAGATCCAGGCAAAAGCGTCACTGGACACGACCACGGTGAAAATTAAGAAACTGAGTAAAAAAATAGGTAGCCTCGAAAGCAAGCTCTCAAAATAGTACAGAAATCCTATAACTTTATTGCAAGGATCAAGGGGTTTATCAGAACCGGACCGAAACAGCCAACCCTGTTGAACACCGCATTGCCTATCCCTGACAGCGTGCGGGGCACAGCGGATATCCTGTTTCAACGGGGCTGCAGGGTCTTCAATTCGGCTTGAGTATTTTTTTACTCTCTGTCTTTTATTATCGGCCAGGTCATATCAACTGCAAGGCGGGTGCGCGATAAGGCATCCGCCTTGCGGTTTTTGAATGGGTTGACGGGCCCCTATTTGTTAAATATGTTTATATCGAACAATTAATATACGGATTCAGATCAAAATTTAGTGAAAATCAGAAGGAGGGCTTATAATGCCGGATCCAAGACTTACCGATTTAATTAATGTTGCCATAGAACGCGAGGAGCAAGCTTATGCGTTTTACATGGGTTTATACGACAAGGTTGAAGACACCGGTGTTAAGGAAGCACTTGAGTGGATCGCAGGAGAAGAGCTAAAACATAAGAAGTTTCTTGTGAGTTACCGCGACGGCGATTTTGATCAAGACACCCTGCGCATCAATGAGGTCGTCTACTACAGGATGGCCGAACATCAGAAGCAACCGGACATCGAAAAGTCAATGAAACCTGAGGACGTATTTTTGGTTGCCGCTCACCGGGAACTTAGATCGTACAATTTCTACACTGAAATGGCACGAATGCACTCGGAAGGTGATACCCATGCAATGTTGCTGAAAATTGCCAACGAAGAGTTGAAACACAAAGAGAAGATGGAGTATTTATATGCCAATACCGCTTTTCCGCAGACATCGGGGGGATGATGGGAGCATTTTTTTCGTCGGCGGTGTACATCCTTTTTTTGGTTTTGAAACGATCAATATTGGCAGATTCAATCGGTTGATAGGGCGGCTAACGTGTGGCTGTCTTTTTGCCAGCTGTTTTAATAAGAAGGGATAGCGGATAGCCGGTTATGGTTTTTCTCCAGCACTTTCCGATTCGGCTTTTTCACCCTGGTAAAAAATTGCTTTTACTCGCTTGCCGCTACTGCCCTCCACCTTAATTCGCCCGTCCCTTCGACAAAGTGTTATCTTAGAGCCGGTTACGGAATTTTTTCCGCTTGTGACCGTTGAGTTATCACCGGATAAAACAAGAACCATATCCGCCAGGGAATATTCTGCTTGATCTGCTTCGGCTCTGCGATCATCGGACCAAATTCTAACGTTTCCGTATGCAATTATTTTTTCTATCGATTCTTCACCCATTGAGGGAGTTTTTGAATCAACCTTGAAACTTTTGTAATAAATTCTGAGCCTGTCGGATTTGATCAAAAAAGTGCCCTGGATGACCTCAACATTTCCAATAAATTCAGCGTAATTGTCCTGACCGCTACTTATCAATTCATCTGCTGTAATTTGGATCTTTTGTCCACTTTGCGGCCTCTTATCAGTTGAAACAGTTTCCGCGGCATGCCCTAAAATGATTATTACCTGCACGAGAACAACACCAACCATAAAAGCATACCAAACAATTTTTCGGCGACACAAAAGTTTAATCTTCATGAGGTGATATCTGAAAAGTTAAACCGGTGATTTTCACATACCTTGAGTTTTTCCGGTGGTGACCAAGCGGGGATATGTGAATTACTATTAAAATTTCTGCAGGTCCTTTGTTTTACTTGTTCCACCCACAAGGAAATGATCATAGCAGGGCTGGTTTTATTTGCCAAGAGGCTATGTTTTAATATTCCGGTTTTTATCGATAATGAAACAAGAGGCCCCATTCTTTTGGGAGGATCAGGGCACATTTTTACGGATCACTTTTCGGCGGATTTATCGTCAGTATAATCGCTAAACCGGTTGCATAATGTTTGATTCTCCACTGATTGTTACCCAGGTTAATCAGTTTTATTTTATCGCCGTTTTTAACCCCATAGAGACCCAAAGCAAAAAGCTTCTCGAAGTTAATGACTGTCGCTGACACAAAACGAACGACTTCACCGTCGCTGGGCTCCGGTTCGGGCTTAATTCCGAGTTGCTGGTTCAGCGCAGATACCCAAACGCTATTCGTCGTTTGGCGTTCCTGGGCCACAATTGGCAAAGCCAGTATGTTAATGATAAAAATGGTAAATAAAACTTTTGACATATTGAAATCTCCTATTGCAAGTCTGTTATGAGTTCTTTAGCGAACATAAAACTCACAACTACTGTAGACATCTTGGTTTTGTACACAGGTTTTGGCTGATCGGCATGATATTTATTGAAACGGGTAGTGCAACCTTATGGCAGGGCAAAGAATATCTAGCGTTTTAACATACTCTTGAATTTCACGCCGAAGCCCTCTTTGTCTATCCTGACCACCTCGCCTCTGAGTTTGAGGCTCTTAAGCTTGCTGGCAGATGGAATCGCCAGGGTAAGTTCTTGCCCGACCGGAAATTTATCATTGGATTTAATAAACATTCCGCCCCGGCTGATATCTTTTACCAAACCCTCGTAAAACTGTTTGTTCGCGGCATAGTGTATGTTTTTAGTGAAAGGCTTTCTCGGATGTTTTCTTGAATATTGAACCCTTCTTCTGCCAGGTGGTTTGAATTCGGTTTCGGTGGTTGTTTTATCAAGTATTGATTTTTTTGCCACTCTTTTAGAAGAAACGCGAGCATCAGCTGGAGGGTATCTTTTAGGAGGTATTTTACGAGAAGTTTTTGGCGCTATGCGGTTTGGCTTAAAGAACTCCGCACCGATACCATAATAATAAATAGAGGATTTATTGGGTAATTTTTTGCACCACTTTACTATGGCCCTGTAAACACCGGGGCAATTTTCAAAAGGTGAATTTTCGATGCCAAAGATAATTATGGATCCCCGCTTGAAAGGAACATTGGACTCAAAATACATGCCGCCTTCACTGTAGTTAAACATTTTGGCATGATGATAAGATCCGGAAGGATAATTATCGATGAGGATTGCGGCTTCATGGTCAAAGCGGGTATTATCTCTATACTCTTCATTCATTATTAAAATTGTTACGCTATGGTGATAAATTGTTCCAAGGAGAACCAATTAATATTATAATATATCGACTTTCGGTTGTATACGCAAAATTTTTTACAATCCAATTACAGGGCTGTTTGGAAGGTGATACAGTCGCTCAAAATTCAATGACGACATTTGGCAGAATATCAGACAAAAAATTTTCCCATCGCAGGGGGGGAGGGAGAAAATATGAAACACAATATCGGGGAAAGGCATATTAACAATTTGATATCGCATGTAACAATAGCTTTCAGCCCCATGGGTCTCTTCGGATCTATTTTGAGTGGGATTTTGTTCATTTCAGGATTTTCCGATATTGCACTGGCAAAACAGCACGTGCGTGATGCTATGGTTAAAATTTATGCGGTTCAAACAGAACCTTATTACTATGATCCCTGGTCGATGAATCGCTCAACCTCCGCCAGCGGCTCTGGATGCGTGATCGAAGGCAACCGCATCCTGACCAACGCCCATGTAATCAGTGATCAAAGCTTTGTGCAGGTTCGCCGCTATGGCGCACCGAAAAAGTTCAAGGCCAGAATTATTGCAGTTTCCCACACCGCCGATCTGGCGCTGCTGACAGTTGACGATCCGTCTTTTTACAAGGGCATAAAACCGCTGGCCTTCGGCGTGTTGCCTGAAATTCAGCAGGAAGTCTATGTTTATGGATTCCCTGAAGGTGGCGACACCCTGAGCATTACCAAGGGCGTAGTTTCCAGGATCGAACATGATATCTATGCCCATAGTTCGCGAGCTTTGCTGGCTGTCCAGATCGACGCTGCCATAAATTCCGGAAATAGCGGCGGGCCGGTTCTGACAGGCGATTCGATCAGTGGCGTGGTCATGCAATTTTTGGAGCAATCTGAAAATATCGGTTACATGGTACCCATGCCGATCGTGAAACATTTCTTAACTGATCTCAAGGACGGACGACATGACGGATTTCCGGAAGATGGTATCGTTGTGCAATCCATGGAAAATGATAGTATGCGAAAAATGTACGGTTTAAGCAAGAAACAAACCGGCACGCTGGTTGTTGCCGTTCTGCCGGGATCTGCAGCTGAAGGAAAAGTTCGTCCTGGTGATGTTATTCTTGCGATTGACGGACATGACATCGCAGACGATGGCACCGCAGAGTTCAGGCCGAAGGAACGTACCAGCGCAGATTATTATACCCAGCTGCATCAGATCGGTGAAACGCTTGAACTAACCGTACTGCGAGATGGCCGAGAACATAGAGTTCGGATATTATTAGATAAACCCGCAGGGTTTAGTGATCTCGTGCCCCGAGAGCGCTATGATGTTCGACCGACCTATTACATATACGGCGGTTTAATTTTTATCCCACTGACCCAGAACTACCTTATGGCCTGGGGTAGGGACTGGTACAGTAATGCCCCTCGGCATCTTGTTGCACTTTTTCAACACGGTCGGCCGACTGTAGAAGAAGAAGAAGTGGTTGTTTTGTCGAAAGCACTTCCGGCTGAAGTCAACAGTGGTTATCACGCTCTGAATGACATACAAATTGCCAAGGTCAATGGTGTCAAAATTCACAACCTTCGGGAGCTGATCCGGATTGTCGAGGAGGATAGAGACTCTGCCTATGTTGTTTTTGAAAGTCGCCAGGGTTTAAAAATCGTACTGGAACAAAAATTGGCTGAGGCGGGGCAAGCTAAAATTTTGAGGACCTATAGCGTTCCGGCAGACAGATCGGCCGATTTGCAATAATTTAGGCAATCGGCTTCCATGCCAAAATTCAAAAAGAGATATGAAAGGGTGGCTCACTAGTGAACCACCCCGTGAAAGAAGGAAAAGGTAGAAAATGTTGCGGAAAAGTCGGCTGCTTTTTCCGGCTATTAATGGATGCAAAAAACGTGCAAAAAACCTTAATAATTATATTTTATTAAATTTCAGATAGTTATAAAGATCACCATCAAGGCATAAGCCAATTTTTTGCCGATTTTTATGGAAAAAATGTCAGATTTATTGTGTAAAGCTTTACCTATTTATTTCGTTGCTCAATACTTCCAGAATCTTGAGTGAAAGTTGCCCCGATCGGATTTACTCCTTTTGGGGCGCGGTTTCCTGGAATGTCCGGCCAACCATGGGTTCGTAGATATTATAATCGGTTGACTCTCCGGTTAATGATTCTATTCGGCTGTTGATAGTCGTTCTTTGTTTGCTATGGTGCCATTTTTCCCAATCCTGAAGAGATTCCCAGGTACTTATGACCAAGCACTCTTCCGGGTGCGAAACATTTCTTAGGGTTTCCCCCGAAATATAGCCCGGTTGATAGGTGGCAAGCGCCCGCAGCTGTAATATCATTGGGATCAGTTTTCGAGCCTGTTCCCCGGGCTTGACCTTTCGCTTAATCATTACCGAAACTGCCATTTCAACCTCCTCATTATTTCAATTCAACGAGTAAATATTTTGATTAATAGTTTCAGGCTGCCCGGTCGGCAGCATACTATTCCGGAAAAGGCCTTTCATAAAGGCTCAGGCAACTTCAATTTATCAGAATTGAATCAAGTTATCATCTATAAACAATCAAAGCTACAACTTAAAATATAATCATATCCTTATCAAATGTATCCGTTTAACCGCAGAACGAGAATTATTCGCCTTTTTTTAATTTTAATCATGAAAAGTAAATATTGTGTATTTGGGAGAATCCGTTTAAACTATGTATGTAAAAATGAACCCTAAGCCGGATAAATTGATGAAATCTGGAATTACACTTATAAGCGATGAGGTCACCATTGATATAGAAAATCCCGATTATTATGAAGCCATGCTAGATGCAATCACGACAAAGGTTTTTCAGCTATTAGGCTCGCAGTTCGATAAAAAGGCATATCTGGAAGAGGTGGAGAAAGGCCGTTCGCCGTTGGAAATCGGGCAGGGTTGGGCCATTCCGGTCTCAATTTCACTTTCTCTGGAGCTCGGTTATTGTCTGGGGCAATTGAAAAAATTGGGTAAAGATCTGGATTGTGATAAAGCTTTGAGTGACCTGTACCGATTGTGGAAGGAGAGACTTAAAATCATGATACGGGAGGAGACCTTTAACCGGGGCTTGGTTCACTGATAAAAAAATTGCCTGTATTATGGCTATACAATCCTCATCTATCAAGCGAACGCTGGGCACACTCATGAATTGGACAGGAATCTTCCCGTGGACAAGACCCTGAATGACATTCTTCGTTCTTTGGCCCATCTGGTTCTTGGTTTTTGGGATTTTCTACGATCATTGACACATCTGCGATCCTTGCCCGATCTTCGTTCAGGAATTTCAAGTGGACATGGCGCTGTGCGCCTTTCATTACCAAGGCGAATACCGCCGTTATCTCTTAAAAATCCCATATTATCTGATCCTTGTATAAAACCTTAATTAAATGATATTATTGGGTTTTATTTCTTATTATCGAAACCCCACAATGTCTCATTAAGAAGATCAGTATAAGCTCTGTCCGGATCGATTATGCTTTTTTTCATCTCCCTTTGTAGCTCAATCACAATGATTGTTGTCAAGTGTTTTTGTGCCGAAAAAACCAAATAAATTAGGAGTCGGTGCTTTTCTTCCGACGATAGGATGCAGAATCATTTTTGACACGATGTCTAAAATTAGCTTTTCTTTAACACAGGGTCGCAATATAACAAAAAACGCAGGCTGAGGTCGGAATTAGCGAAAGAAAACCCAAAACACCCACTCTTTTCATTTATAAGTACTTGATATTACAACATGCGAATTTGATAAAAATGCGAAAATTGAACTTATTCGACAGCTGAATGCTGTCGTAACAAAGATGTATGAAGAGGCCAGGTGGTGGACCATTGCCAGAGGGCTGCCGGACGGCCCTTTCAAGGGTGTGCCTTTTCTTCTGAAGGATCTGGGAGCGACTTACGCCGGTGTGCGGCTCACGATGGGATGTAAATTATTGACCAATTATGTGCCCAATTATGACAACGAACTCGTCAAGCGTTATAAAAGCGCCGGGTTGGTCTGTGTTGGTCGCGCAAACACGCCCGAATTTGGTCTCAGTGTTACCACAGAATCCGTGTTACTCGGCCCTGCTCGCAATCCATGGAACACTGAAAGATCGACCGGAGGATCAAGCGGTGGATCTGCTGCTGCACTCGCCGCCAGAATGGTGCCTATCGCTCATGGCAGTGATGGCGGCGATTCGATCCGCATTCCAAGCTCCAGCTGCGGCGTGTTTGGATTGAAACCCTCCCGTGGACGCATGCCGACCGGACCGGAGGCTGGGGAGATTTGGGAAGGCTTTGCCACTAATCATGCATTATCCATATCTGTGCGCGACAATGCGGCATTGCTCGACGCAACATCGGCCCCGGAAGTTGGAGCACCGTATGGCATTCCGGCACCGGTTAGGTCATTCGTAAAGGAAGTGGAAGCCAATCCGGGAAAACTTAAAATAGCACTTTTCACAAAGGGAAGCGCTGAAGTTACCCATCCCGACTGTATTGCTGCGGTGAAGGATGCTGCCCGACTCTGTGAAAGTCTCGGACACACGGTTGAGGAAGCGGCCCCGAAGCTCAACTATGAACCCCTTAGGAATGCCTCCAGGTTAATTGTTACAGGCCACACGGCATCGATGCTCGATAGGATCGGACGCGTCATCGGCCAGAAAGTAACGGCTGATATGTTTGAACCCTGGACTTGGTATCTGGCTCAGCTTGGTTGGAAGGCTTCGGCGGCTCAATTTGCCGATACAAAGGAGATCATAAACAGCGCAACGCGCACAGTGGCGAGCTTCCTTACTAAATATGATGTAATTCTAACGCCGACCCTTGGGGCGCCGCCACCAAAGCTCGGCTATTTCGACACGGTCAACACGCCATTTGAAGAATTATCGAAGCGCGTCTCTGAGCATAACCAGTTTGCTTGGCTGCACAATGTTACCGGTTTGCCGGCTATGTCGGTGCCGCTCTTTTGGAATGCACAGGGCCTGCCGATAGGAGTCCAGTTCGCCGGTCGCTATGCTGATGAAGCCACTCTCTACCGATTGGCCGGACAACTGGAGGAAGCTCGGCCCTGGCGAGAGAAAATTCCTTCAATAGCACTTTAAGGGAAAATATGTTGGTTTGTGCACGAGATATACACCTCACAATTTGGTCTCAAAGGGATTTGATTGAGCTGACAAATCATCAGTAATTCTTGCTCGCCTTCAAAAATACAGCCCCAACGTAACCAAGTTTTTTCTCAACCTCCAAGCTCTGATATCCAAAATATTTATAACCTGGTGGTTAATCCCATTTTTTCGAAATGTCGAAACCAACTCAAATCGAAATCAAAAACATCAATATCCCAAAAATTGCCGGGACCAATTTAATCATCAACGGCTTTGGCGAGGGCAGCCAGTCCCAGCACGGCTTCAAGCTGGGATCTTACCGGGTTCACCAGAAGCGTATCTGTTTGGTCGACCTGGGATTTAAATTTTTCCAATGCCCGGGTGGTGATACGCTGGATACCGGCCGTCAAACGGATACAAACCTGGAGAATGAAGAAACTCAATAGCAAAATAATTCCGATAGCCCATAATGCATGCATAAAAAAAACACCGGATCAGTAGCTTCCGCTAAAAAAGTTTTGCAGCGTTACCCAACCACAGTAGCCCAGCATACCGATTCCCGGAAGATTGAACAGGGCCTGCAGGGTAAAACCGCTCAGCTTGCGTGACACCCGCTCAATTTCATTGTCCAAATTCTCCACCCACATGGTGGTCAGCCTCTCACCGAATTGTGCGCCACCGGCCAACGCATCTTCAGGATTTCTGACATTGCCATCGAATCCGCCTTTTATCAAATTCTCAGCAATATCCGGCCAGTGCTGCAACGTAACCAACCTGTAATTTCGAAAGGCCGCATCGATGTATTGCTCACTTTTGCGATCCTCGATGGCGGACTTTGAATCTCTGAAATGCCTCAGTGCAGTAATTGTTCCCAGCATCTGACGGACCGGCTGGCCAAAGCGAAAGAGGGCGACGATACCGCTGCCGAATATCAACAAGCGCGCCCAGATCGCGATCATCCATCCCATGGGACCCAGCCACAACTGGGTTAACTTCTGGTATACGAGCACATTGATCCCAAAAAGCTGCCGCGAATCATCTTTTTGCATGGCTGAAACCGCCTGCCCGAGCGCCTTTTTTTCGGCTGCCTTGATTTGCTGCTCAGCTGTCGCTAATGCACCACTATCTCTTGACAGTTCACGACGAAGCTCATTGAATACATAATCCCGCAGGCTCCTGGCGTTTTCAAATCGTCTGTCGATAACATACCCGGCACGGTTAATGGTATTAAAAACCAATTCCTGTAATTCCTTAAACTGGTCAAAATCATGGCGGGGGACCGCGGATTCATCCCATTTGGGATCAACCAAATTTCGGCGGGCAGAAATACACATCACGTTGTCGATTGAACCTTGCCAAGCAGACTGTATATATTCATAAAAATCAGGTAGAATTCGGCTCTTGAGCTCCTGTTCATCCAGGCGATCGCATTTGTTCTACACACTCACCAGCGATTCCCCATCAAACTTTTGAACAAAGGGTGCCAGAAAATCGACATGATCCCTTCTTTTCGGATTTTCCGCATCGAAAACACATATAAGCATATCCGATTGGGCAATGGCTTTCTGGACGATTGGAATCTGTTTTTGGTAAGCCCGGCTGTCAGTGTCCGGCGTATCGATCAACAGGACATGCTTCAGAATTTCCGCGGCAGTGCTTGATCTGATCTCCGCAGAATCGCTACCAAAATTTTCGGCCAGTTGTCTGGCGTCGTTACCATTGGTACTAAAAACAATTATGTTTCTGGTGGTCGGCCGCTGATGACCGACTTGCGACAGGTTGTCGATTCCAGACAGGGCATTGAGCAGGGTGGATTTGCCGGAACCGCAGGGACCGACCAGGGTCAACACGAGCTTGCGTTCGAACCGCTCTGCAATTTGGCTGATCATTCGAACGGCCTGCTCGCATTGTTTTTTCAATGACGCGCCGCGATGCCACAGGTTAACCGCATCAAGCTCGGTGCCCAGCACCCGGAGATCATTCTTGAACCCCTCGATTCTTCCCAGTGCTTTCAGGACAGCCGTTTTTTGGTTTGATATCATTTCTGCCTCACGATGGCTGCGCAGGTGTCAATACCTTTTGCGATCTCACTGATCATCCCGGTTGCCTTGGCAACGGCGTCATTTGCAGCCTTAATCATATCGCCGGTTATGTTCTGTTCAAAAAGGTGTTGCACCTTTTTTAACTTGTGACCGAACCAGGTTTTTGCGATCGGCCCCAGCATGACCTCAAGCTGCTTTTGATCGGCCAGTTTCAACCCGGTGGTAATGGGGATCGCAAACAGGGCATAAAGATCCTTAGCCCCGATAAGCCCGGATAATTTCACCTTGATGCCGGCCGCACCAACGGGATCACCCGTAGAAAGTACATATGAAACGGCCACGGTGGCCGGAAGCACGTTCAACGATGCCCAAAAGGTTTGACTGATTTTGGCCCACAGTCCCATTTCGCTTCGGAAGTGCTCTGCAAGCTCTTTAAGCTCCTCATCCATATCCTGTGAGATCTCAACCAGGTCATCCTTATGTGAAAGGATTGTTTGCAGAATGGATTTAAAATCTTGATCCCGCAGATCTTCTTGATGGGGTAAAACAACCGGATGGGGATCCACAAAAAAAGTAAAAACCATTCCGTCATCGGATGATTCAGCCCGGGGGTTTTGTGCCTTTTCCAGGTTTTCTTTCGCTCGAATCCGGTTGGTCGTTTCCAACATGCGCCTGGCGACAGGATCGGTGATGGCATTCGTTGCGGACATCTGGGGACCAACCACCTGCAGATGCAGGTTTGTGGTGGCGGTGATGAGACCCTCCTCCAATTTTTCCTGAAAATCTCCCGAAGGCGGCTGCCCGGCATTTTCGACACGAATCTGATATTTAATCCAAGCGGCTGCTACCGACACCATTTTCAGGGGCAGTTCAATCAAACTGCCGGTTTTACGCATGAACTTAATCAGAGCAGGATCGCTTTTAGACCAGATGAGGGCAAACCGTCCCATGACGCTATCCATCGGGAAATGTTTCAGGGCCTCATGCACCCAGTGGCTCTGTGCGGTTTGAAAAGCATCACGGTACAACTGCAGTTGGTCGAGGGAGATTCGAGTTTCCTCAAGGATCTCTTCGGACCGTTTCAACACATCTGTTAAGATGGAAGCGTGCAGTTCAAATCTTAGCTTTGGCGCATCGATGGATAGCAATGCTTCCGTGATCGGCAAGCCGCTTGGAACCACCGGACTGAGTTGCATAAACCGGTCACCAGCTGCCACCCGGTTGTCTTCATCTGCGCGATAAATTCCCAGAAGAAATTTTTCGGCTTCGTCTCCATAAATGCCGCGGGCAACGGTCATTGAATGCTCATAAATTTCTTGCTCGCTAAAGCTGGGGTATACCCGGTAGATCAGAAAACATTTCCGTCTGCCGATCCCGGTGAGCATCCGGGAGACAAAGTCAGTATTATCCCGGTTGTTATAATTGGAGTTAGTAAAAATATAAATCAGAATATCTGAAGCCTCCAGGGCCATGCGGGTCACCTCCCGGTTAATGTAGCGGCCATTGGCACCGGTGTCGAAGTCGGGGGTATCCAGCAGAACCAGGTTTGGCGAAGCCGAGCTATTCAAAATGTACAAAGGGTTTCCGGGAGTCGAGAGATCTTGTATGTCTTTTAGAGGCGCGGGCTCAGATTTAAAGGGTTCAACCAGACCGGAAAGCAAACCGGGTTCCGCGACACGGTCCGCGGGAACTGAAAAAAGCACGCGTCGATTCATGCCGGCTTTGCCGCCCGTCGGCGCATGCTTGCCTCTTAGAAGCGTGTTGAATAATGTGGATTTTCCCGAGGAGCCTCCGCCACAGACCGCAGCGACAACCGGAAAATCAGGGGAGAATCGTTTAAGCAACTTGGCATCAACACTATGTATCCAAGAAGCAATATCCCTATTGGCGTCAATTTTAAGGAGTTGGGCCAATCGAGGGATATCCATGCGTAAATCTTTGAGAGCATCAAAAAGTGCTTGTTGCATTTAATTTTTCACTTTTTAAGGAGTTTCAGGTGTTAAAAAGTACCGATCTCACCATCCAGAATCTTTTTCAACTGGATATTTGTATCAACTTTCTGTAAATTCCACCGATTTTCAAGCGAATCCCGTGTGAAGGTTTGCATCTTTTAACAGTTTGACATTATTAAAACAAAAGTCAAATTAAAATCCGGCAAAGAAATACATTAGAGGTTCAAAAATGCATCTAACTTACATTGGCTGTTAGAGCCCGACGATGCGGCCGAACGTCATCCCTCGCTTCAGCACAATCACGTATTTGATATTTACAGTTGCGATGCTCGTCTTGCCATTTGAAGCAATCTGCTCTTGTTGAGACAACTTCAAGTATGCGGATGTTGATGTGATCTTCAAACTGAGAAGGCTGATTAGGAGGATGCGGTTTTAAAGGTTTTGTATTTGCACCTGACTTGAGCGCTTTGGACCGAAGGGATAGTTGGCAGTCCGGGCATAACACGGTCAACTTTTGCCGGGTGTTTTTGAGCACTGAGGGCATAGACCCTCAAACTCGAGCCGATGTCCGATAATGGTGTAAACAGTTGCCCCATAAAGTTCATTTTCAATTTGATTTAATGGTGCAATCGGTGCATCATCCACACGGCCACACCGCATGCAACGGATATGGTAATGTTTAATTGGATTTCGGTCAAATCGTTTCAGGTCACCACCGAGTTCCAGTTTTTGTATTTCCCCTAGTTCGGATAGAATTTCAAGATTTCGATAAACCGTACCCAAGCTGATGCGGGGCAACCGTTTCCGCACCATTTCATAAACTTCATCCGCACTTGGATGCGAGTTTACCTGTCGCAGTTCTTCAAGAATTATCTGCCGCTGTTGCGTCATTCGGTATCGATGATTTTTGCCCAAAAATTATACCTCGCTCCAAATTGTGTTTACTGACCACATTTTTGAGAGTTGTTAAAATATTTTGAACAACGTGCAAAATCAAATTTAATTAATTTTAGTAATTATTACTGATAACACGAGCGCTATTTCCTGTCAAGAACGTTCACCGACCTGGTGAGATAAGCAGGCCTCAAATTGTCCCTAACAATTTTCGAGATGATCACTTTATCGAATGATTTGCACAGCTTACTTTTGCATGTGAACCTCCGAAACTGATGTTGACAACACAGGTGGATTTGTGATAAGATATCAACAAGTTATAAGTGGTTGGAATTATCTGGGAATTAAACCTCAATGCCCGAAAGTGCTGCTATTTCCAACCTCTTTTTTTTTGTTCGCGGTTAACGAGGGAATCCTCATGGATAAGATAAAATTATAAACATTCTCTGTTCTCTGGTCGGAGGAAGACTCACCGTTAAATATTGCCAACAACTTATGGGATGTTTACTGTATCACTGGTAGTGGTTTTGTTCGCTTTGATATTCATCAGTTTTAGATTGCAAAATGCTGGCCGCTCAATTCGCGCTAGATTGTCTTACAGCAGTTTTTGAAAATGAATCATACCCATCGCATCCAATTTGAAAAGCCAAAATTATCAGATTTGAATAAAGAATTTACGGTTGTTGATCTGCATTTTCACTCCCGCTATTCCGATGGTTCAAACACCGTGAAGCAGATTGCCCATCGCGCACACGAATTGGGTATCGGTGTCGCCATTACCGATCACAATGAAATTAAAGGTGCGGTCGAGCTTGACAGTTATTCGGATATACTCAGCATTCCCGGTATAGAAATTACATCCAAAGAAGGCACCCATATCCTGATCTATTTTTATGATATCAACAGCTTGCGGCAGTTCTATACCAATGACGTCAAACCATGGATGGGCAGTGGTGTCATGAGTTCCACCGCTTTGAAAATGGAAGATGTCATTCAGCTGGCCCGTAAATACGAGACTATCATTATTTTTCCGCATCCGGATTGCGCCGCCTATACCGGCATCTGTAATTTCTTTTTTCCCACAAAGCGGCTTAATCGACTGTTTGACCTGGTAGACGGGGTTGAAGTGATCAATTCCAGTAACCTTAAAAAATGGAATCTGCGCTGCGCGTTGCTGGGTTTTAATTTAGACAAAGCCATTACCGGTGGAAGCGATGGCCATACCGTTAAGTACATGGGACGGGCAGTTACTTTTGCTGAATGCCAATCGGACCGCAGAGCCTTTTTGGACGCCTTAAAGAATAAACAGAACAGGGTGATTGGCAAAGAAATAGATATATTGAAGAAAGTAGCTTCAAACGGTTTCAAGCTGAAAACGAATCTGAAGAATTATCCAGATTTGGTGGAAAAAAATCTCAAATACGGATACACGGTGATTAATTCAAAATCAAAAATATTCAGGGACCGTGTAAAGCGCAAAGTTAACGGTAAAATCATCAAAACTCTGAAAACCAATAACGATCAATCATAATCCTCCCAAACCGCCAGGGTTGCCTCAATCTTTTCTGTTTCCTGCGGATATAATATGTTAAGACTGCGCGATTGTTTAACTTCCACTTAAAAAAAAACGGCAGGGGCATCCTTTGATGCTCCTGCCATAATTTTCCCATTTCAAAACCGATTTCAAATTCGGAAGGAAAATCTACTTATCAAACACCCGCACGCTTTTCCATCTCTTGATTCTCAACCACCCGTCTCGGCGTTCACCTTCTTGCCTGCGATCCCTGCGGCGTCTTCTTTCAGCACCCTGATACGCGATGTCATCCGTTTCGCAGCGTGAGCGGCGGGCATCGTTTTCAGATCTTCGATCTTCAGGAGAGCGTTCTTCCCAGGGTTTTTGCGAAAAATTCTCCGCATCCAATGTTAATACTCCCTAACTATCTGTTTTATATATAAATGGCTAAACAAAATTGTCTGTTCCCCAAGCGGGTGTTTTCAGGCATTTTCTTAGCATCACTGATTGTATTCGTCAACCCCAGTTAGTTTTTCTTTGGTTTTAAGGGATTTCGTAAACAGTTTTGCTGTTCGCCCCAAGGTTGCCAAAGGGGTTTCAATCAGGGTTGTTCCTTTTGGGCGATATATTTTTTGATCCTGTCAACCTGTTGATCAGTTATACCAGTAAATTTTACACCGATTCCCTTTGGGTTTCTCCATATAATTTTGCCGCTGACTTTTAGGGGTTCCTGTGATTCAGGAAAGGCGAAATTAAGTGTTATTTCCTGCCCGACAGCAATGGGTTCAATGGTTTCGATAAATACACCCCCGGTGCTGATATCGAGAATGTGCTTGGTATGCTTGCTGTCCTCGGCCTGGTAGTCCACCGCTAAAAAACATGGTGTGCGGGCAGATTCCCTTTCGTCCAGCGTAATCGTTTTTTCCGGCATCTCATCAAAAGACATCTCTTTCAACTGGACAAGGAGGGCTAACTGTTCTTCATGAGACATATCAATGATACATTTAAACAGAGGAGACGATAAATTGCCCTGATGCAAGTATTTCAAAAGAGACAATTGCTGTTCTTCGTTTGCCTTGTTTATCAATTCAAACAATCGCACCAGGACGCTGTATCTGCCAGCAGCCGAACCATCAGGCGACATATTTTTCTCCTCCCAAAAAGTTGTCATCAACTATAATTCTAAATCTTTAGCTTCTCAAATGTCAAGAATTGTTTTTAACATTAATAGGTTAGTGAAGATAGAAGTACTTAGTAAACCGTTTTGTAATAGAGGCAAAGAATGACATTTAACTGCGTCCGTCTTGTCAAGAGTTCGCATGATTTCGCTTGCAATATTTAACCTCTTTTTGTTATTGATTATTTTCGCTTGGGTAGTATAAGTTGAATTGGCAAATTCCAAACGTGGCCAATGTGAAGAATGAAAAAGGCTCTCTTTTTTTACGGGCAAGTGATTGGGGCCGGAATGGAGTTAGGGGAGAAGCCGTTTGCTTTGAGGCATAACGGTTCATTTCAAAAAGTAAGGAGAAAGGAGGAACACTGATGAAACATATCAAGTTCAGGATTGTCGCAATCGCTTTGGTGTTAATCTTTACAGCAGGTATTGCCGTGGCCGGAACATTAGATGATGTCAAGGCCAAAGGGTATATTTCGGTAGGCGTGAATGAGGGCTTGGTTGGTTTCTCAAAACCAGATGAAAAAGGGGTCTGGCGCGGTCTGGACGTAGATACTGCCCGGGCCATTTCGGTGGCGGTTTTCGGCGTTCCGGACAAATTAAAATTTGTTCCCTTATCAGCCAAAACCCGTTTTACAGCATTGCAGTCCGGTGAAATCGACGTATTGACACGCAACTGTACACAGACATTGGGTCGTGAAACAGCACTGGGTCTAAATTTCGTTCATGTGAATTATTATGATGGACAGGGCTTTATGGTACCCAAAAAATTGGGAGTGAAAAGCGCCAAAGAACTCGATGGTGCCACGGTGTGTGTGTTACCGGGTACGACCACCGAGCTTAATCTGGCGGATTATTTCAGGGCCAACAACATGAAGATGAAACCGGTTGTTATTGAGAGCACGCCTGAATTGGCGAAAGCCTTTTTTGCCGGGCGTTGTGACGTATTAACTTCGGATGCATCTCAATTGGCCTCAACCCGGTCCGTTGCTCCCAATCCGGATGATTACATTATTTTGCCGGAAATAATTTCCAAGGAACCTTTGGCACCTGTTGTACGCCATGGGGATGACCAATGGTACGATATTGTTAATTTTTCGGTTTTGGCACTGATTGCTGCTGAAGAACTGGGAATCACCTCAAAAAACTTAGATCAAATGATGAATAGCAAGGACCCCAAAATTATGAGATTTTTAGGTGTCACCGCAGGTAACGGCAAAGCACTGGGGTTGGATGAAAAATGGGCCTATAATATCGTCAAAATGGTCGGCAACTATGGTGAAATCTTTGAACGCAACGTCGGGCCTGATACGCAGCTAGGCCTTGAACGG
>CP070652.1:2547533-2587309 GCA_020354645.1 Deltaproteobacteria bacterium | reverse complement strand
ATGTCAATATGAGCGAGGTGATAAGACTGGGCGTGGATCGTGCCAACAGAGGTTGGCGCATGATCGAGTGACTTTGCCGCCACCTAACCACTCGCTGGAGCGGACCGGGGATTCAGCCTAAAATGCGAGAGCTGATCGAGAAGTTGCGGCCTCGAAAGGCGTGTGAGGGGCCAGTCCCCGGCCGCTCAGCTCGCAGCCGTTAGGTTGATGATTGAATAAAGGAGGATCCATGGATCGACCCTTTGTTGCGGAAAATACTAAAGAGCGTGAAAGACTGAGTTCTCTCGTCGGACGCTTAACAGACGAAGAACTAAGGTTCCCCTTGGGGAATGACTGGACCATCGCAGTTGCCCTTGCGCATCTATCATTTTGGGATCAGCGATCACTATTTCTGATGCGAAAATGGAAGAAGAGCGGGGTTGTTGAACTATCACCGATAGATATTGATGTCATCAATGATTCACTCCTCTCTCTATGGTTGGCTATTCCTCCGCGGGCTGCCGCCAACCTCGCGGTTTCATCTGCTGAGGAAATAGATCGTGAACTGGAAGAGGCTTCTTCAGATTTGATTACCAAAATTGAAAGCCTTGGTGAAAAGTCTAGGCTTTATCGATCTGTGCATCGCAAGTTACATGTTGATCAAATAGAAGAGCTTCTCAATAAGAGGGGCTCAACCTAACCATTGCGGAGTGGACGCGGAATACCCGCGCCGCTCACGCATAGCGTTATGTGTACAATAATAAAATGAAAGAATTGAAAATACCGACTATTGATGAAATAGATAAAAAATATGCTAATTTAATAAAACTGTTGAGTGAAGAATCGCTGGATGCCTACCAAGTAAAAATTTTTGCGACGGCCTTAAAGCTTTCCATTCATACTCTTAAGGGACATTTAATTAGACAATCAAGGATGAGTAATAAGCAAAATCTGAGAACACAAAAATATATTAAGGCTCTCGAAGTAGCCGAAAACAGCCTTGCATTTCAATCTTTGTCTACTGATATAGAGCAGATTAGACGCCATGTAGAACCATCGTATATAAAATTTAGTGAAACATTAAACACATAACAATGCATTCTAAGCTAACATGAGGAATCTGGGAGGCTTACTGTAAAGGTTGTGCAGACTCGGGGGCATACGACTCTCAGCTAATCCGAAAGTTACCAATAATTCAGATATCCAACGAATCGGCAATACAATCCGGTGTTAAAAATTACAGTAACTATGTATATATTTCAAGTTTTTCACATTCTTTTGATCATCTCGATTTATCAGTGGATTCGCGATATTTGGTTTTTTGGCAAGCTACGCCCACCGCTCTAATTTTTGATGGTCCACGATCGCAATCGTAAAATTTGGGCGCTGTTTGAGGGATGTTGTGCAAAAAAGCAGCGCCTACATAATATTAAAGTTAGCCAAAAATCTTGAATCATATTTACCCAAAACCAAAAATCCTTATGGAGGACTCTTTGCATGGACGACCATATTTGCCCGTGGTGGTTAGCATACACATTTGACAACCCTTTTCGGCACTTTTTTCACAATCCCGAGAAAATACTGGGATCATTTGTGTCCAAAGGCATGACAGTTTTGGATGTATGCTGTGGGATGGGGTTCTTTTCCATTGATCTTGCTAAGCTCTTCGGCGATAAGGGTTGTGTCATTGCCGCTGATGTCCAGCCGAAGATGTAAGGAGCGATGCAAAAGCGTTCTGAAAAAGTAGGTGTTTCGAACATAATCCGTCTTCATGGAAGTGAACCTAACAAACTTGGAGTCGGCACGCCTGTTGATTTCATTCTCGCTTTCTGGTTGGTGCGCGAAGTTTCTCTACTAAAATTATTCTTTCATCAGATTCGCGCATGCCTCAAGTCAAATGGAAGGATTCTTATCGCCGAACCCAGGTTTCACGTTTCATCAAAGCGCTTCCAAGAGATTGTGGTTTTAGCTCAAGAGTCAGGTCTGAATTTTTGTGAGACTCCATCCATAAAGCATAGCCGATCTGCTGTTTTTAAAAACGATTCATCGTAAGGTTTTCTGAAGGGCTTTATTTATTGAACATAATTAAAAAATTAGCCAACGACATCGCAAAAACGAAATTTGCAAGCAGGGCCATTAAAGATGGTGCAGACCTCAGTGCATTTAAAGAGAAGCCAACAGCTCAAAATTTTTTAGGGATCTTTCTAATGTGCTGTAGTTACATCATTGGCTGGCCAGCGGTAGGATTGATCGGAGCTTTTTCTATTTACTGGCACGAACCTTTGCTAATTATCATAGGAGGTCCTCTCTTGCTGATAATATCACATCTGGTTTTTTTGGTAGGAATGTATTTAGCAGGAGGTAAATATGTCATGGTATTTTTCAGATGGGCAACCAGAGTTACCCTTGAGAAACTCATGTGAAAAAAAGAGGCGCCACAATCCCTTCCTTTGAGCAAAAAGAATAATTGGCTAACAACGGCATGGAGTTGTGTGATGAAACCGTGCGGTTTATCGTACATGTCGTGCAGATCCGGAATTAATATGGCACGTAGCTTAGCCGTGGCGTTATATGTAATTTTAAAACCTTTAATATCATGCTTATCATCCAACAAATCGCGAGTTTGTCAGATTTGGCCGTGATCGCTATCTGGTAATTGGATGATTAAACCTTAGTCAATGCAATTTATATAACGATAGAATTCCTTCATCTATGACCCATTACCCGGCCCCTTCACCTTTTTGTTTCTATTCAAACTGTCGTGCCGCTATCGCATTTAACTTGAGGGTGATCGGCCTGTCTTCCTCGCTTCGGCCGGCAAACCTTATGGGACCCGGCTTTCGGTAGTTATCTTCTCCCGGTTCTGCTGCCAGCCATTTCTCTCTCAGCGCTTTTACCACTCTAAAGGCAATCGATTCTACATCTACGATACTCTTTTCCAAGACAAGCGCTAATTTTCCTTTGCGCTCCTCAAGATGCATAAGCGGTGCGATGGGAATCCCGATGGGTTCCCATTGTGAAAAATCAAGCTCTAGATTTTTAATGGCCGCCATTTGACCGGTTGCACCGTTTGCGATAAGACTAAAAACGGTTAATCCCAAGTTGTAGGTGTAGTTGCAATCAAATCGGGTTGGATCGTTGCCCCGACCGTCATAGCCATAAAAATGAACTTTGGTTTTAAAATCAGGCACGGATAATTTAAAAACTTTCTCAACAGGCGGCGGAATTTTTTGAGGGTCGTTTAATATGCCCTCCTTGACCAATTCCTGCTTAAGGGTTTTCAGCGAAATAATAGAAGATTTCCTGAGCAAAAATTCGCCTTCAGTATAGTTTTCAAACAATATCGGGCCGTAAAAAGCCGGGTCTAAACCACCCGTTGCCATGACCTTATTATAATATTCCCGGTTTATACCGACCCGGTAAATACCTTGCTCTGCGAGAATGCTTAGATAATCCTTGACCAGACCCATGATTACCTTGTCGGTTTCAACCAGTGAAAACTGGAAATTTCCATGGCTGTCTCTTTCCGTCAGGAGGCCTTCTTTGAAAAATTCAGGGATATCGTTGAAAAGGTCATCATCCCTTGTATTCCAGATGGTAAAGGTGTTTTCCTCCCTTGACCGCTTGGCCAGTCGCCTAAGGTATTCCAGTTTATCTTCGAGCAAAGGAAAATCTGAATGAAAATTCGAGTCATGGGTTGCATTGTAATCGGCGATAATCGTGTTCAGCTTGACAATAAAAACTTGAATTTCATTAATAAATTCCAAAACGCCTTCCGGAATAACGATCACACCGTAATTCTTCCCAACCGCCGCTCTTCTGACAATGCCGTCACAGATGACCCGTGAAAGATGCCGCAAGGTCATACCATACGCATGGAAATCTAATGTACCTTCCTTTTGGGCTTTTTTTAATCTCATCGGGTCGACATAGTTCGCAAGATCCTCTCCGATGAGGGTTATATTCGCATGGGTTTGCAGGGCAACTTCAAGCGCAAGGTGACTGGCAACCCGTCCCATTACCTTGCAAATATGCCAATATTTGACATCCGAGCTGGCGTCTGTACAAAGGTTGCTGATGGAGTTTGCAAAGGCCCTGGCGGCTGTGTTAAATCCAAACGACATGGCACATAAACTCTTGCCCGCTGCGTCTTTTACCTGGATATCGCCGTCAATCGTCTTGGGAACCCCTATGACCTGAATCCCATCTTTAAACATCTCCTGGGCGAGGAAGGCCGCATTGGTATTTGAATCATCACCCCCCACGATCACAAGGGCATCAAGTTGCAATTTTTTGCAGGTTTCGGTGGCCAGGGCCATCTTCTGGACCGAATCTATCTTTGTCCGGCCGGTTTTAATCATGGTGAAACCACCAACATTTCTATATTTGTCAACCAGGCTGTCGTTTAACACAATCGCTTCATTTTCAATAATCCCGTCCGGCCCCAGTAAAAACCCATAGATTTTTGTCTCGGGATTGGCCTGCTTGGCCGCATCGTAAAGACCCGCAAGCACATTGTGACCCCCGGGGGCCGGTCCGCCTGAAAATACAATACCGATATTTCGCAGCTTGTGATATTTTTCTTTGAATGTTTCGTCAGGAGATTCGAGACCCACAATTTTTTCCACCTCATTATGGATAATATCCGGCAGCTGTTTTTGAGCCTCTTTGTCGATTACAAATTTATATCTGGGATCCTGACTTAAAGCCGTATACGGAAGAGAAAAAACCTTACATATGGATGGCACACTGGTTCTTCTTTCAATCAGCTCCGGATTCGTATTGCTGGTTATTTTCTGAACTTCATCAGCGTTTAAAAGTTCATCCAAACTGCTCCAATTTTTCATGGACATTGACACCCCCTATCATCAACTCAATGGATTATTCTTTAAGATACGGACCCTCCCCAATAAAGCCATACGAAACTGCGGCAGCCCGTTGCCCGCCTACCTCAGACCCCATATCGGAAAATTAGTTTTTGACAGGTTCGCATCCCTGCAAACCCCGCCCTTCAGAGTGGAAAGCTTCATAGCAGTGTAAATAACTTTCGAATGAGCCCTATGTCAAGATGCAGATTCATAAACCTTGACGGCAGTATCCGGCAGGGTTAAAGACGGTAACACGTCCTGCCCAATGACAATATGGCTTATAATAACATGCAAAATTTTTTGATTGTAAAATTGGGAACGACTTTTCCCTTAATCGCCAAAAACCACGGTGATTTCGACGATTGGATAAAAACAAATCTCGGATGGAACCCAGACAAAATATGGGTCCTCAAGCCTTATTCCGGGGAGAGACTCCCCAACCCCCGGCAGGTTTCCGGGGTGGTGGTGACGGGATCTCATGCCATGGTCACCGATCAGGAAAACTGGAGCGAGTATACTGCCGCATGGCTGCGAAAAGTCATAGCGGCTCAAACACCCTTGCTCGGAATTTGCTACGGTCACCAGCTTCTGGCTTACGCCTTGGGGGGAAGAGTGGGCCCAAGTCCGCAAGGAGGTGAATTCGGCACGGTGCAAACTCGCTTGAATGAACAAGCGCGCAAAGATGCACTTTTTGGTGGCTTACCCCATCTGATGCCGGTACAGGTATGTCACAGCCAATTCGTGCTTAAACTTCCACCGGGCGCTAGGTTACTGGCATCAAGTGATCGTGACCCCCATCATGCTTTTGCTTACGGGGCTGTCGCCTGGGGGATTCAATTTCACCCTGAATTTAACCGGGATATTCTGATTTCCTATATTCGTGCGTTCTCAAATACATTATTATCGGAAGGACAAAAGCCAGAAACCCTGATTGGATCCGCCTCCAACACACCTTATGGAAAAGAACTGCTGCGACGCTTCGGGAAAATCGTTTGGGAGAATGAACAAAAAGCCCGTTGATCCTCGCGGATTATCTTTGCTGCGGTAAAAGTCGGCCTATTTTCTAAACATAGGACCTCTAAACAGATGCCGGTGGACCGGCAGCAGCCAATTGTCGATAAAAACGTCTGTTGCAGATGAAATTTTCCGGCAACAATACAGTTTTGGCAAAGAATGCTTTACTTTATGTTTTTTTATGATATACAAGCAATGATCTAAATTTGAATTCATGTATTAAATATCATTCAGTGTCGGTGTACGGTATAACGATGTATAATGAATAAGCGATTATACTCGTTCGCCCCCAAAGGAACTGAATGCGGTTACATCCCAAAAGAAACGAAGCCTAATCCTGAATATCGGAGTGATATTGCCGTTCGGTAAATTTAACAGAGTAAACATTGTATAAACAGGGGCTTTCCTGGCCTTCATTTTAAGGTCCGCAAAAAAGGAAGCCACAACTTAATTAAGGAGGTTTAAATATGAAAAGAAGGCTATTGATAGGAATGGCAGCACTTATGGTTTTGGGTTTTGTTTTCTCAACGGCTGTATTCAGCGCCGATATCGATCTTGCTAAAAAATCAACGCTTGAAGAAATCCTGAAAAGAGGTGAACTTCGGGTGGGTTTTGAGGCCGGATACATGCCCTTTGAAATGACCGACAAAAAAGGTAGATATGTCGGTTTCGATATGGATATGGCCAGAGAAATGGCGAAATCCATGGGTGTCAAGTTCGTAGCGGTCAATACAGCTTGGGACGGCATCATCCCTTCACTGATGACCAAAAAATTTGATATCATCATCAGCGGTATGACCATCACGCAGGAAAGAAACCTCAAAATAAATTTTGCCGATCCCTACATCATTGTCGGACAAACCATTCTGTTAAACAACAAGCATGCAGGCAAGGTAAAATCTTACAGAGACCTAAACAAACCCTCATACATCGTTGTGTCCAGACAAGGAACCACCGGGGAACAGGCCACTAAACGGATGATCCCCAAAGCAACCTATAAGTCTTTTGAATCCGAAGCTGAAGCCGGTCTTGAGGTTATCACCGGTAAGGCGGACGCACTCGTCTATGACCTGCCTTACTGTGCCGTTCTTTTTGCCAAACAGGGAGCCGGCAAGACGGTTTTTCTCGACAAACCGTTTACCTACGAGCCGCTGGCCTGGGCTATCAACAAAGGCGATCCGGATTTTATGAACTGGCTGAACAATTTCTTGCGGCAGGTAAAAAATGATGGGCGCTATGACAGAATTTACAACAAATGGATCAAAAGCAACGCCTGGCTCAAGGAAGTTCAATAATCGGACCGAACATAGCTGACATGAAATTCCATAATCCAAGACAGGCCGGTCAGGTCTAAATCAAAAGACATCACCGGCCTGTCTTGTCTTAACGCTGAAATAATAACCGGCAGATTCCCGTCAGTAACCTACACCAACTATCTTAAATGTTTAAGGAAACAAATTGACAAATGGATACAACTCAAAGTCTACAGCGGTTTAAACAACCTAATTCCTATTATGTCTGGGCGGGTGTCTTTATTGTGCTTGTGGGTATAATTACCGGCCTATTTTATTATGCCACGCTGAAAGTCGAGTATACATGGCGCTGGTTTCGGATCCCGCAGTATTTTTGGTATCAGGACAACATCGAAATTCGATCGGAAATAGACGGCGATGTTGAATCCATCAAAATTTCAGGTAAGGAAGTCACTATTAGCGTTAAAGGCATATCTGACACGGAAGCATACAGTGCCCCGGCTGGGGCCGTTAAAGTATCTGAAGGAGACTTGATCTACCCTGGAGATATCCTGGCCGCTTACACAAAAAGCAGACCCGGTATCATCGTTTATGGCCTTTGGATTACCCTTAAAGTAAGTGTCATATCCACTATTTTTGGCGTTATTATCGGTATTTTTGGCGGACTGGCCCGCATCTCCAACAATCCCACGTTAAAATGGTCGGCGGTTACCTATGTTGAACTCATCCGCGGCTCCCCGCTTCTGGTTCAAATATTAATCTGGTATTTTGTTCTGGGAACCTTGATCAACGATATTCTAATCGCCCAGGGACTCAATCGAATCGGACCATTCTGGTACGGTGTGGCCGCTCTGGCCTCATTCGCCGGCGCCTATGTTACCGAAATCGTTCGCGCCGGCATACAGTCCATCCACCGGGGCCAGACAGAAGCGGCCCGCTCATTGGGCATGAGCTATGCACAGTCCATGTTATATATTATTTTGCCCCAGGCGTTGCGACGAATATTACCACCGCTGGCCGGTCAGTTCATCAGCCTGATTAAAGATTCCTCTCTGCTCGGCATTATTGCCATCCGTGAGCTGACCAAAGCAACGCGGGAAGTGGTGACAACCAGCCTGCAAGCATTTGAACTTTATTTGCTGTGTGGCGTTTTATATCTTGTCTTAACCTTTACACTTTCCATGTTTGTCCAATATCTGGAAAGGAGGTCGGCCCCAACGTGATAGATGTTCGCAATATAAACAAAACCTTTTGGATTCCCCATGAGGTCAAAGCTTTGGTTGACGTCTCAACCAAAATAGAGGCCGGAGAAGTCGTGGTGGTCTGTGGTCCTTCCGGTTCCGGTAAAAGTACGTACCTAAGATGCTTGAACCGCTTGGAGAAGGCCGACTCAGGTCATATTTTCATCGACGGCATCGATGTCCTGGACGGCAAAACGAATATAAACAAGCTTCGGGCTGAGGTGGGGATGGTATTTCAATCTTTCAACCTTTTTCCCCATAAAACAGTGTTTGAAAACATTACCCTGTCTCAAAAAGTGGTTCGTAAGCGCTCCAAAGAGGCCGCCAAGGAAAAAGCAGATTTTCTGCTGAAAAAGGTGGGCATTCAGGATAAAGCCAATGCCTATCCCGACAATTTATCCGGCGGCCAGCAGCAACGGGTCGCCATTGCAAGAGCCTTAGCCATGGATCCAAAAGTTATGCTGTTTGACGAACCGACCTCGGCCTTGGACCCGGAAATGATCGGAGAAGTGCTTGACGTTATGAAAACCTTGGCCAAAGAAGGCATGACCATGGTGGTTGTTTCCCACGAAATGGGATTTGCCAGAGAAGTGGCCGATCGGGTCATATTCATGGATGACGGTACGATCGTGGAGGTCGGAACGCCGGAACATTTCTTTAAGAACCCCACCCACGAGCGGACAAAGCTGTTTCTCAGTCAGATTCTCTAGTCGCTGCGCGCATTGGTTGAAAGCTCAAAGCTGAAAACTGAAAGGCCAAAAGATTTAAGGCGCTTCACATCCATGGGTGCATGAAAACGAGATAAAGCGTTTTTGAATCCCAGGTTGTATATCTTCTTGTGAAGATCCAGATTTAGCTCCCATCATACTTTGACGGGTAGTTGTCCAAATATTTGTGAGCGGTTATTTAAACGTTTTTGGATAATAAATCTTAGCGCATCGCAAGAAGAGCGCTTTGAACCTGTTTGAGTCCCGCGCTCAAGCGGGACGAGTTTTCAAAGCGCCTGGAGCAAGCTTTAGATTTATCAAAAAACGTTTTAGACTCAGCGAAAATATCTTTGGGCAACAGCCCGTTAAGCTTTGAGCGTTATATCCAGTCCTGCTTGAATTGCATCAACGACCTCGCCCATAGCTCCTGAAACGTCCTACCAGATAGCCGTCCATCAGTAGGTGCACGACATGATGCACAACACAAAAAACCAGTGCCAGACCGTATTGCGGAAAAAGAGAAACTTGCAATATAACAGAAAGGGGTAGGGTTTTTTGCCCCCCCATAAAAATGACACCCTCTCTTCGCCCCGGTCCCAGTTGAAATCCCCAACTCAAGATGCCGGCGGTCGCGAGCAGCAGCCCGTGAAAAACAAAAGCCAATCCGAAGATAATGCCGATCACCTGGCCGCTGCTCAAAATAGTCGATCTAACGGAAGACAGAGCCATCCAAACAATTCCGAAAATAAGATATTGGTTCAAAAGTTGCAGTTTCGATTCAAACCTGTTCGTAAAGGTCTTGGCATAATACTTTGTCGCCAACCCGACACAAAGCGGTAAAATAACTATACCGGCAATCTTGAGCATAATGGCGGCTTTATTTATTATAACGTCGGTTGCTCCCCCGAACGGATTCAAAAGGATAGAAAGAGCGATGGGGATTGAAAAAACAGCCAGCCCGTTTGAAAGAATCGTTATCACCAACGCATGGGCCATGTTTCCGCCGGCGGCCCCCGTCATCACCACCCCGCTGCTTAAAGTGGAAGGCATAACCGCCACCAGAAAAATTCCTATTTTTAAGCCGGTATCAAGCGGTATCAGATGGAACAATATCGCCGTCAGCGGTGAAACCAGAAATATAACTGATAGGGCAATCAAGGTGCCGGTGAAATCCTTTAACCCTGAACTTATTTGATCAGCCTCGAGCAGCAGCCCTGAAAAAAAGAATATCATAATCACGGCCACATCCGGACCATAATGCATTTTAAACCACTGACCCATGGCGGATACGGTCTCGGTGGTATCAGCCAAGGTGGCGGCAAAAACCGCAATCAACCCAATCATAAACCAGTATTTTTTAATCCATCCGTGCAACTGTTCACCCATCCGGGGCTTAAAAAGTAGTGAAGACCTTGAATGCGCAATGCATTAGTGAATTTGCCTTTGTATTCTTCTATACCTCAATTTTTGAAAGATAAAGGGGTTTTTTATCTCCCTTATACAAAAATTATCGTTCTATTTGACGCAGTTACGGTAACAATTAAATTGTTTCAAAAGTCGGCCGAAAGGCATGATGTTACCTAAGGTTGACGTGATTTAGACCGGCATTATTTTAGTAAAATCAAGGCGTTCACAAATTTTTTAATAAATATTTGATAAGATATGAAATTATCCTGAAGCTTGAAACCATCACCCATTGAGGGTCAATAAACGATACTGTCCCAAAAACCCCATATATTGTATTCGAGCTCATAAAATATACTGCCTATTGTGTTTTTCGCTTTACAAGCTGCCTGCTTGCTGGTATTATCAGCAGGATTAGGAAGTTCCCCGCAGCAAGCTGCGGGGTATCAGGGCGGAATTGCGCCGTAGCATAACCCGCCTTCGCTCTAGCTAGCTAGGCGCGGTTCGCCTTGCCTTTCATCCTTGCAGCAAGCTGCAGAGTATTCGGGCGAAGGCGAATAAAATATCGTCCTTAGGCCATTTTTCTCTACACCGGAGTCTGGCATAAAGATACGGCATAAAGGAGATCAGTCTTTCCAAAACACAGGCTTATAGTGAATATGGCAAGAGGGAGAGCACTTATATGAAACTGAAAAAGCTTGATATCATCGGATTTAAATCCTTTTATGATAAAGCCAGTATTGAATTTCCAGAGGGAATTTCGGCAGTGGTGGGACCCAATGGATGCGGCAAAAGTAACGTAGTCGATGCGTTACGATGGGTCATGGGGGAGCAAAGTGTCAAACAGCTTCGCGGAAAATCCATGGAAGATGTTATATTTTCGGGTTCGAACGGAAAACCGCCCTTGAATATGGCTGAAGTTAACTTAATCCTCTCAAACGACAATGGCTCGGCACCTGAAGAATTTAAGGACTATTCCGAAATTATGCTCACCAGGCGGCTTTATCGCTCTGGCGAAAGCGCATATTACCTGAACAAGAAACCGTGCCGGCTAAAGGACATCCACAACGTTTTTCTGGGAAGCGGCATGGGCGCTAAAACTTATGCCGTTATTCAACAGGGCAGCATTGGTGCCATCACGGATGCCAATCCCGATGAAAGACGATTCTATTTGGAAGAAGCTGCGGGTACAACACGCTTTAAAACCCGAAAAAATGAAGCCCTCCGTAAGGTTCAGTCTACGAGTCAAAACCTATTGCGGCTGTCTGATATCATCGCTGAAATCAAACGCCAGATGAACAGTCTCAAACGCCAGGCCAGAAAAGCTGAACGTTACAAAAAATATCAGGAACGCATCAAAACCCTCGATGTAAGCCTGGCCCTGTATAATTACCGAGAACTCTCCGGCCAAATTGATCAAACCGATGCGCTTTTACATGATCTCAGAGACACGGACATCAGCCATACGGCCCAACTCCATAAATTAGATGCCGCCCTGGAGGAGACAAAACATCAGCGTTGGCAAAAAAATCAGGAGATTTCGGAACAAAAATCTCAACAATTCGAAACCCAGCGAAATATTGATCGCCTGGAAAATGATCTGGCCCACCTGCGCACAGAAATCAAAAGACTCGCCGGTGAAATTGTCGAACTAGAATCTGCCCAGAAAGAAATCGAACAAAAAAACTCCAGTATCCAATCCGAGATCGATGCAGGTGAAAAACAGAATAGTAACTTGCAGGAACAGATCCGTACCGTCAACTCACATCTGCACCGGAAACAAACGGCTGCGACCGAAATTCGAGAGCAACTGTCGGTCTTAACCGCAGCGCAAGATAAAAACAAAGCGGACCTGATGGATCTGGCAGCTCAGGAAGCCCGTTTTAAAAATATTTATCAGAATGCGTCAGACAATAAAGAAAGTCTGAAAAAACGTCTCGAAAGAACCGATCAAGAAGCGGCAATAGCAAGCAAAAAGGCCCAGTCGGCTCAAAAGCGGGAAGAAAAAGCTAAGAAAAATCTGGCGGATATCAAACAGGAAATGGATAAAATCAACCATCAATTGTCTCTGGTCCGAACTGAGATCGACGCAAAAAACCAAGCCTTGGCCGTGAAGGTAAAACAGGTCCAGACGCTTGAAATCGAAAAGAACAAGTTCAGATCAAAATACAATACCTTAAAAAAGATGGAAGAAAACCTCGAATGGTACAAAGACGGCGTTAAAGCGGTTTTGCGACTGAACAACCGGACGGAAGCAGCGGATGATCCGGCAAGCTCACGACGTCGTTTAGAATTCGACGGAATCTTGGGCTTAACGGCAGATATCTTCGAACCGGAACCTTCCTTTGAAACTGCGGTAGAAGCTGCGCTTGGCGAATCATTACAGTACATACTGGTAAACGATCAACAGACGGGTCTTAGAGCCATTGATTACTTACAGTCCAACAGCGCCGGCCGAAGCGGTTTTATCCCTATTTCGACGGTTAAAAAGATCGCGCCGGAACAACAGAGCGCACCTGACTCACAACATCGCCTTTTGCAACATGTTGCGGTTAAACCCGGTTTTGAAAAAATTGCCGAAGCTTTAATCGGTCATGTTGTTGTGGCGGACAATATGCATGAGGCCTTAAAAATATATAAAACCAATGGCACATTGCAGACCGTGGTTACCAAAAACGGAAATATTATTTCTCACCAGGGAATCCTGGTCGGTGGCAGCCAAGATAAAAGTACCGGCATTCTGGCAAAAAAGCAGGAGCTTAAACGACTGAATCAGAAGAAAAAAGAATTCGAACATCAGCTAGCGTCTGAACGCAGTGCCCAAAAGGCCCTGGAGGACGAAATCCGTAAAATTGAAACCCACTTGCAACAGCTGAGCGAACAGATAAATAAGACCCAACAACATGAAGTTGAAGCAGAAAAGACACTATACAAAGCATCCGAGGATTTAAAACACGCACTGCGCCATCTTGATATTGTAAATTTGGAACGAGAACAGCTCATCGGTGAAAAAAGCGATATCGATGACGAAATTGCTAAATACAACACAGCCCTTAAAGAAATCACCGACCGGATTAAAAGGGCTCAGCAAAAAATAACCGAAAAGTCAAAGCAGGTTAACGCTGTTTCATCGGATATGGAAGCGTATAATCAAAAGATCGTAGATCTCAAACTCAAGCAGACAACCCTGAACGCCAGGTTGGAAAACAGCAACAATACCTTGAGACGATTAAAAGAATTTCAGAGCGACGCCCTACAACAAAGCCGACAGCTTGGCGATGATCTTACCCGTAAACACCAGCGAAAGATCTTTTCTGAAAATAAAATAGCAGAATCTAATCAGACCCTTTCTCAAATGTATGAGAGGCTGAAAATTTTTGAGCAGACAATTGCGGACACCGAGGCGGATTTTAATAAAATAGATGAGAAATTAAAAGACAACGATACCATCAAGTCGGAAATTCAAAGTAAACGTGAAAAAGTTCTGGAAAAACTCCGTTTGCTGGAACTTGAACAGAGTCAACGCACCCTCCACCGTGATAATATCGCCAGCCGTTTGGAAGAACGTTATCATAAGCCTTTTTCAACATACCGGTCTGAATTGGCAAGAATGTCAAATGATCCGGCAGTGACTGAAAAAGGGGGGATCGATGGTGTTCCCCTTAATGAAATTGAGGATGAATTGGAGCGGTTAAGGAAAAAGATAGCGGCAATCTTTGACGTTAATCTGGGAGCTATCAATGAGTATCAACAATTAAAGATCCGCTATGACTTTCTTTGCAAACAGCGTGATGATCTCATTAAAGCGGTACAAGATTTGCATACGGTAATCAAAAAAATCGATAAGGTCACCCATCAAAGATTTGTGGAAACGTTTACGGCAGTCAATGAAAAACTTGCGGAAGTTTTTCCACGTCTCTTTGAAGGCGGATCGGCAAAACTAATTCTTGCAAACCCGGAAGATCCATTGGAAACCGGTGTGGAATACATGATACATCCTCCAGGTAAAAAACTCACAAGGATGAGTCTTTTATCGGGGGGTGAAAAAGCACTTGCCGCCATAGCCTTTATTTTTGCGCTGTATTTATTAAAACCGGCATCATTTTGTCTCATGGATGAAATCGACGCCCCCCTGGATGACGTCAATATTTACCGTTTCAATGACTTGCTGAAGCTTATTGGCGAAAAGTCTCAAATCGTCATGATTACCCACAACAAAAAAAGTATGGAATTTGCAGATACCCTTTTCGGTATCACCATGGAAACCAAAGGAATTTCAAAAATTGTTTCCGTTAACTTTGATCGCCCCGGAGTCTCAAATTAATTGATATCTTAACTTGGAAATTTTGGATATCAGAAAGTTCTCCGAAACCGCCTCCATTCGAAAACAATTTCCAGTTCCCAACCTAAAGTAAGGAGACATGCGGCTTTGAGCTGGTTTAAAAAAACTAAAAACAAAAACAATTGCAAGCCGTCGCTAATTCAAGGGCTTTCAGAAAAAGAAACATCGCCGCAAGCAGGAATTTTTGACGGAACAAAAAATCCCAACACTCCCGTACCTCCTGAATCAGAATCAAATGAGAAATTTCAAAATGAGATAGTTACACCGGTGTATCCGCCGACGGCGACTCCCCCAAAACCGGAAGACCGGCCGAAATCGAATGGTTATTTCAAACGTTTGCGGGACGGCCTTTCAAAGACACGCAAAATTTTTACCACCGATCTTAACCAGCTCTTTGTAAGGAATAAAAAAATTAATGCTGACCTACTCGAGGAGCTTGAAGAACTCTTGATAACCTCAGACATTGGTGTCGCAACGACTTTAAATCTGATTGAAGGCATTGTTGAGAAGTCCACAAGCATCCAGGATGCAGCGTCGCTGAAGGCGGTTCTTAAGGAGGAGGTGCTTTCAATTCTGAAGGCTCAAACGCCCCTGGCGGACAAAATTGACGTAAGCCCTTATATTATCATGGTCGTGGGTGTCAATGGGGTCGGCAAAACCACGACCATTGGAAAACTTGCCGCGAAATATGCGGCGGCTGGCAAAAAAGTGCTCATCGCAGCAGCCGACACCTTCCGAGCTGCAGCCATAGAACAGCTCGGCATCTGGGCCCATAGAGCAGGTGCGGATTTTGTTAAACATAAAAATGGCGCAGACCCTGCAGCGGTAGCCTACGATGGCATGGAAGCCGCAATGGCCAGAGGGGCTGATATTGTTTTGGTAGATACTGCCGGAAGACTCCACACCAGGGTCAACCTGATGGAAGAACTCAAAAAAATAAAACGCACAATTGCCAAAAAACTTCCCGGCGCCCCCCATGAAGTTCTCTTGGTGCTTGACGCCACGACCGGTCAAAATGCCCTGTCACAGGCCCAATTATTCAATGAAGCTCTCGGTGTAACCGCAATTGCGCTTGCCAAGCTTGACGGAACAGCTAAAGGTGGGATCGTGGTAAGTATTTTCAGTGCGTTGCAAATCCCAATCAAGTACGTCGGTATCGGAGAAAAAATTGAAGATCTTCAGAACTTTGATCCTGAACAATTTGTAAATGCGTTGTTTTAGACAAGTGGCCGCATCCAAGTATCTCAATCTGATAAAAACAGAGAAATTAAGCCTTTTATCGCCGCAGATTGCGGTTAAAAACAATGTAATGGAAAATACACGAGGCCATTACGCGATTGGGGTTTCACATATTTTTGTTCTCTCCACATTCTGCTGCTTCAAGGATTTTGACACGCTAATAGTTGCAAATACCATAAAATATTGGGGCTGACACAAAATATTTTTAAAAAAGGTATTGACAAAGGCCGATTTCTTCTGACAAAATAGGATCACTTCTCTAAAGACATAGAGAAATAGGCCGTTGGGGGATGTTTAAAAATATTAATCCAAAACGAAAAGGGGGAAAGGTATAATGACAAAAGCAGAATTAGTAGAAAAGGCTGCCAAGGATGCCGGAATTTCAAAAGTTGCAGCATCTGCTGCTTTGAATTCCTTCATGTCCAATGTCACCAAAGCACTTAAGAAAAAAGAAGGCAAGGTGACGCTGGTGGGATTCGGAACTTTTTCAAAAGTCCGGCGCAAAGCCCGCAAAGGTCGCAATCCGCAAACTGGTGAACCGATCAAAATTAAAGCCACCAATGTGGTAAAGTTCCGTCCGGGTAAAAAGCTGAGAGATGCTATTTAATTTAATAATTTTCAGCGAGGCGGTTTATTCACCCAGCAGTGCATAAACCGCCTTTTTTTTGCGGCCGGTTCAATAGGTGATCTCAAAGCCCGGGTACTCACCGGTGTGTTCTTCCCACGTCAAATCAACCCGCTCTACAGCGGCCGCAGGGGAACCCTGCTGGCACCACTTGAGGATGGAATCAACACGCGTTTGGTCCCCCTCAAACACGGCTTCTACAGTTCCGTCACGTTTATTCCGCACCCAGCCTGAAACGCCGTATCTTTCGGCGGCTCGCTGCGTTTCCAGGCGGAAAAATACGCCTTGAACCCTGCCAGCGATGATTACGTGGGCTCTGACCATGTCTTCCATTATTTCCCCCGCATTGTATTCCCCCGCATTGTATTATAGTTATTTTCACGGTTGTACCGGCCCTGGCGCGGGGTAAATTTTTCCAAAGCACTTTGCGCTGGTTCAGCCCAGAAGCTTTTTAAATGCTTCTTCATCAATGATAGCGATACCCAGATCTTTTGCCCGTTGAAGTTTGGATCCCGCAGATTCCCCAGCGACCAGATAATCCGTGTTGCGGCTAACCGTGCTGCTGACCCTCCCTCCTGCCATCTCAATTACCTCCTTGGCTTGCCTGCGAGTCATACTTTCAAGCGTGCCGCTCAACACAAAGGTTTTTTCTTTCAGGGTTTGGGCCCTTCTTTCGGTTGCCTGCTGTATTTGAATACCACTGTTCAAAAGACGGTCCAATGTTTTCTGATTTTCAATTTGGGCTAAAAAGCTTTCGACACTTTCTGCGACCGCAGGACCTATGCCATCTATGGCTTCAAGGTCTTGCCGCGATGCCCTCGACAGAGAGGATAAATTTCCAAAATTATCGGCCAGAACCTTTGCAACATGCTCTCCAACATGCCGAATACCCAGCGCAAATAAAAAGCGGCTGAAATGGATCTGTTTGCTTTGTTCAACGGCCGTCATAAGGTTTTTTGCAGATAGCGGCCCCATGCGTTCCAGTTCTTCAAGTTTTTTCTGATCCAGCGTAAAAATATCAGCGTATGAAGTCAACAGTCCTTTGTCCACCATTTGGTCCACCAACTTGTCTCCCAAGCCGTCAATATCAAATGCACCTTTGGATGCGAAATGCTTGATGCGCTCTTTGACCTGGGCCGGACAATTTGCATTGATACACCGGGTGGCTGCTTCACCCATTTCCCTCACAACCGTCGAACCGCAAACCGGACAGCTTTGCGGCATTTCAAAAACAATCTCCCGGCCGCTGCGCTTAGTTTCAATAACTTTAACAACCTCGGGGATCACATCGCCAGCGCGCTGGACAAGCACCGTATCACCAATTCGGATATCTTTTTTTCTGATTTCATCTTGATTATGAAGGGTGGCACGACCAACCGTTACGCCGCTGACTTTTACAGGCTTCAGACAGGCGACCGGTGTAAGTGTGCCGGTGCGCCCGACCTGCACTTCAATGTTAAGTATTTCTGTGGTGGATTGAAGCGCCTGAAATTTATAGGCTATCGCCCAGCGAGGACTTCTGCTGGTGGACCCCAGACGGTTCTGCAGTGGCAAATCGTCAACTTTAACCACCATGCCATCAATCTCATATGGCAATTGCAACCGCTTCTCCCTTAATTGCTTGTAGTAGCTTAAAACCTGTTGGATATCGATCTTCGCTCTGATGTACGGATTAATTCTAAAACCCAGCCGTTTCAACTGCTGAAGGGTTTCCCAGTGTGAAATCGAATCCAAATCGATAGCCCTGCCCACTCCGTAAAAAAATATTTCAAGAGGACGCTGGGCGGTGATAGCGGAATCAAGTTGGCGTAATGATCCAGCTGCAGCGTTTCGGGGATTGGCAAACGGCGGCAAATCCTGTTGAAGCCGTTCTGCATTCAAGTGCCGGAATCCCTCATGTCCCATGAAAACCTCACCTCTTACCTCAAGCAGCGGCGGTATGTGTTGGTTCTTAAAATTCTGAAGGATAAGGGGTACGGCTTTTATGGTTCTGACATTGTCGGTAATAACCTCGCCCGTTATACCATCGCCGCGGGTAGAGGCCATAACCAGCCGACCTTCTTGATAAACCAATTCAACCGCAAGACCATCAAACTTCGGTTCGGCGGTGTAAAGAATTTTTTCTTCCAGCTTGAGAAACCTTTTGATACGACGGTCAAAATCAACGATTTCAGAATCACTGAACCCGTTGTCAAGGCTCAGCATGGGGATGGTGTGAGTGGTCGTTTCGAATTTGGATAGCGGCGGGGCACCGACTCTGACTGAAGGAGAATCAGGGCTGGCCAGCTCTGGCCAGGCTTTCTCAAGCGCCATGAGTTCGCGCAGCAACTGATCATATTCAGCATCCGATATTTCCGGATCATCCAAAACATAATAACGGTAGTTATGGCGGTGAAGAGACCGCCTTAACGCTTCTACCCTGCTTACGATCTCCGGGGTCACGCTTGTCGCCATAAGCTTTTTATCACCTCACAAACTGCCGTTCGCCCTTGTTTGAAACGATCCTGCTTAAACCCGGGCTGCCACTTTAGAGTGGAGAGCTCATCCGAGACCACGAGAACCCCGCCCACATCTATGTGATGATATTTTCCCACCGTAAAAAGTGCGGATGCTTCCATCTCAACCGCCAATACTTGTTTAGACTGGTACTGCCGGACTTTACCTTTCGTTTCTCTAAAAATGGCGTCTGTCGACCATATCCGCCCTTCATGATAAGAGAGCCCCCTTTGTCTCAGGGCTGCTTTTATCCTTTTGACAAGCGATTCAGAAGGCCCGGATTCAAAACTTCCATTATTAAGATAGTGTTTTGATGTGCCCTCGTCAATAATTGCAGATGTCGGCACAAGAACGTCTCCAATGCTGACTTGTGGAGAAATTGCGCCGCACCAGCCGAAAAATATCACCTCTCGGACACCTCCGGCAATGAGAGTTTCGAGAATCATAACGGCATAGGGCGCCCCGACGAAGGGACCCGCCAACGACACCTTAGAAATTCTGCTATCAGTCGTATAAATTCTGCTTATAAATAACGGTTTGGATTGGTCTTGGCTGAGGTCCATCATCCGGCAGATTGTATTAAGATCACCAACCGTGCTTACCATCACGGCCAATGGCCCTAAACTCAAGTAATCAATCCCTGTTACCGGGTTCACAATGGCGTCACCCTGAGCCATCCTGCTGGATTCTTGATTTTGGTGTTGGCGCATTTGCGTAAATGATGTCTCTGGCTGGTCACAGGCTAAATAAATGAAGGATCGGGGTAATTTATTCGACCCCTGAAATAAATTTAAAGGTTATTGCGGTTGAACCAAGTTTTCCATCTCGTTTCTGACCTCATCAATAATGTCGTACAACCACATCAGATCCTCCATGCTCAAGCGTCCGGCCTTCACCGGAGTCCTTTCGCTGCCGTCTTTTTTCTTCAGGATCCTGGGGCCGATTTGAACTTTTGGGTCACCATCGGCATAGCGGTTAATACTAACAACGAGTCCCGTCTCTTCAGACTGCCATTTTTTAAGCAACTGGTCTTTTTCCGAATCGTATGGCATCTTTCTCCTCCACATTCAGGTTACAATCTTCGAAAAATCAGCAAATTTTCCGAACAACGCCGCTATATGCGTCAGCAAGGCAAGTCGATTTTGGCGGACTTTCCGGTTGTCCGTCATGACCATTACGCCGTCAAAAAAGGCATCAACCGAATTACGCAGTGAGGCGATTTCAATGAGTGCCTGATCGAAAAATCCTTTGGCCATGGCGTCAACCACTTTCCTTTCCACCTCTCTGAAAGCGGAAAAGAGGTCAGACTCGCTTTGATGCTCAAAAAGACTTTGGTTCACTTCTTTAATCATGGCAACGGTGTCAAACTCATCGGATTTTTTTATGATATTATCAACCCGCTTGAATCCGGCCACGAGGGTTTCAAAATCCGGCTGGGCCCTCAATGCTTCCAAAGCACTGACCCTGTTCCACACATTGGGTACATCTTCAACGGAAACATCCACGACAGCAGAAATGATGTCCTTTGGGTACCCTTCTTCAACCAAAAGATGTGAGATGCGGTTTCTTATAAAAGTATTTACATTTTCCGTCAGATCATTTATTTCCCGGGCGCTTTTTATGCCGAAAAGCTTTAGACTGGTTTGGATCAGTTCTTTCAATGAAAAAGAAAACCCCTTCTCGTGCATGATTTGAACGATACCGATGCCCTGCCGCCGAAGCGCATACGAATCGGATGCACCGGTGGGAACCAATCCGACGCAGAAACACCCGCAAATGGAATCCATTTTATCAGCGATACTGAGGATTGCGCCAACCAGTGTCTCCGGGAGAGGTGCACCGGAGTAAACCGGCCGGTAGTGCTCTTCTATGGCAGCGGCCACCGTGGGCAACTCACCTGAGAGGGTGGCGTACACCCTCCCAATCACCCCTTGTAGTTTCGGAAATTCAACCACCACCTGACTAACCAGATCGGCTTTGCACAATTTGGCGGCTCTCGATACTTGTCTTTTAAGATCGGCACCGTTTTTTCCAAGATCAAAACCAAAATCAACCGTAGAAGCCAGATATTCGGCAATCTTTCCAACCCGCTCGATTTTTTCATACATCGTTCCCAGCTTTGCCTGAAAAAGAACCCCTTTTAATTTTTCGACGCGTTCATCATCGGAAACTTCCAGATCGCCGCGATAAAAAAATTGTGCATCGGCCAAACGGGCCCGGATCACCCGCTCGTGACCGATTGCCACAAGGGCCATGTCCCTTGCCGCCGTGTTGTTGACTGCTATAAAACAGGGCATCAGCTTACCGTCATGGTCGATCACTGAAAAGTATTTCTGGTGCTCCCGCATGGCATTGATCAATACCTCATCAGGAACCTCGAGAAATGCTTGGTCAAATTTACCCGCAACGGCAAAGGGAAATTCAACCAGATTGTTATTGATATCGATCAGTTCCTCATCGGGTAAAATGCGACCGCCAAGTTTTTCTGCAATTTCGTGAATACCCTGCTTAAGCTTCGCCTTGCGTTCATCCATATCCACCAAAACTTGGACGGCTCGCAATTCATCTACATAATCATCGGCATGACTTATTTTTATTCTGCCGGGAGACATAACATAATGACCCTGGGTATAGCGAGCGCTATTTAAGCTGCCTAACTGAAATTGGATAACCGACTTACCGAAAAGAGCCAGAATGGAATGGATCGGTCGTGCAAATTCAAAGTCCAGATCCGCCCATCTCATTTTTTTCGGAAAGGGTGTTGATACTATTACTTCCGGAAGAATATCTTTCAATATGTTCCGGGTCGCCTGTCCCCGTTCTGTTTTTTCAGCATACAGATAAGAACCCCTATCTGTCTCCTTTACGGCGAGCTTACTCACGGCCACTTTTACCCTCTGGGCAAATTTACGAGCCGCTGTTGTGGGATTGCCTTTCTCATCAAAACCAATCTTTAAGGGCGGTCCAACAACTTCAGTTATTACGGATTTCTGCTTGACGGCTACATTTTCAACCCTAACGGCAAGCCTGCGCGGCGTTCCGAAAACTTTGGCGCCTCCGTGCTCAACGCGTGCATCTGTCAATCTCTTCAACAAGGTTGAAGAGATTGCTTTCAATGCAGGATGGATATAACCTGCTGGGATTTCCTCGGTCCCGATTTCCAGCAATAAACTATCCATAATTACCCCTGGTTATTTGAGGGGTCGGGGAGTTTTTTTGACCCCGTGCCTCCAGTCTTTGTTTTTCTAAGCAATTTGGCACGGGGGATACTTGCCCCCTTTGCATTCCACCTTCGGTGGGTGCGGTCTCCCCCACTGCCAAATTGCAGAAAAACAAAAGACTTATGACAATGGATCAAAAAAGCTCCCCGACCCCTCAGTTATTTATTTTTCAACAATGGAAACCCCATTTCTTCCCTCTGCTTTACATACGCCACTGCAGCCCGCCGTGCAAGATTCCGGATTCTGGAAATGTAACCGGTTCGTTCGGTAACACTGATGGCTCCTCGGGCATCGAGAAGATTGAAGGTATGGGAACATTTCAAACAGCATTCATAAGCCGGTAACACAAGCCCTTCCTCAACTTGTCGTAACGATTCGGCTTCGTATTTGTTGAACAAATCGAACATTACACCTACATCAGCCTTTTCAAAATTATATGTCGACTGCTCGACCTCCTGCCGATGATGCATGTCACCGTAGGAAACCGCATTGTTCCATTTAAGATCGTATACGTTATCGACTCCCTGAAGATGCATAGCGATCCGTTCCAGACCGTAAGTGAGCTCGACTGATATCGGCCTCAATTCGAGACTACCAGCCAGTTGAAAATAGGTGAATTGAGTAATTTCCATGCCATCCAGCCAGACTTCCCAACCTAATCCCGAAGCGCCGAGGGTGGGCGATTCCCAATCATCTTCCACGAAACGGATATCGTGATCGAGCGGATCGATTCCCAAAACTTTCAAGCTTTGTAAATACTGCTGCTGGACGTCAAAGGGTGATGGTTTCAATATGACTTGATACTGATAGTAATGTTGCAGCCGATTGGGATTATCACCATACCGACCATCCGTCGGTCGACGGGATGGCTGCACATAGGCGACATTCCATGGTTCAGGTCCAAGCGCCTTTAAAAGCGTGGTTGGATGGAAGGTACCGGCACCCACCTCCATATCATAGGGCTGAGCCATAACGCATCCCTTGCGAGTCCAGAATCGGTTCAATGACATTATGACGTCTTGAAAATACATGTGCTTTCCTTTGTGCTATTTTTGTAATTTTAATTCATTCCAATCATCTGTCAATTTACATCTCGCAATTTCTACAATCAACGGTAAATATAGGTTTGCGAAATATCGACCATTCCGATTGTAACCGAGCCCCTAAGTTCTGAACAAAGGATCAGGCTTTGAGTCCTTCAGAATCTATGGTAACATCCAGCAAACACGCGCCCTTTCGCTTTGAAAGCAATTTTTGCCAGAGGGGCTTGAGCCTGTAAATATCGTAAATTTTCCCTAAGGCCCAAATGCACCCCCCCCCACCGGCCCCGGGAAATCTTGCACCACAGTTATATTGAATGGCGGTTTCAACCAGATGTTCACCCAGACTGTCAAGCACACCGGGGGTCATCTGCCTTCGAATGGCCACTTCTTTGTTCATCGCCGCGGCAGCCTCCTTATAATTTTTCCGACGTATCGCGTCAACAAACTTCTTGGTTTGGAGAATAACCTCGATCCACAGTTCACGATATTGAGCAGAAAGAAACTGTTTGACCCACAAACTGTTTATATTTTTTGAACGGTGAGGAATGCCACAATAGGCCAACAACATGTGTTGGGCAAGCGATGGATGAAATTGCGGCTGTATGACAATCTTTTTTCTGTATATAGTTCCTTCAATGTCTGATTGCCAGTGCCACGCATTGACGCCGCCGTAGGCTGCTGCAAGCTGATCCTGACGCCCACACGGCACCCCTGCTACGATCTCCTCCAGGGCATGAGCAAGCAAAGCTATCTTGTGTCGATATTTTGGTGGTAAAGGTTTTTGGGCCCTTGCAGTCAAAAAGGCAGCCACCAGAGCCACCGCAGCCGCGGATGACCCCCCCAGGGCGCTGCGGGGGGGAGAAGAAGATTCTATGCTGATATGCACGCCTTCAGCTCTGAAATATGCAGCGATAGCAAACATCAAGCCAAGCGAATGATCAAAGGGGGTCTGGTCAAACGGATACGTCGCATCCTTAAAGCCTTTTGAGGATATTTTGACCATTCCGTCGCGGTAGGGAAGCAGGCAGACACGGGTTCTGAGATTAAGGGCGATATTAAACGTACAGGGTGAAAGGTAACTTAAGGGCAAACGAAAGGTGTCGATATCCAGAGTACCTCCCATATCAACTCTGCAGGGAGCCGATACCTCAATGGATTTTTTTTCGAGCAAATTTCTCAATGTGTCTGACATGATGGGTAACCAAACCGTAAAGGGTTGTTTACAAATGACCTTCGAAGTTGAGGCTAAACGCAGTAAACCCAACCCGCAAGTGTTAACTTCTGATTTCACGAAGAAATTTTAAACTTCGCGGCTCCTTACCCAGATGATACGGAACAAAGGTCTCCAGGAATTCCAGACCTTCTTTTATGGCCTGGGTCGTAAACCGAATTCTTCCCGCCTGGGATAAATCCCCTTTATCGGCCCACAAAAGCTGCTTAACCGTCCCCTTGGTAAGGGAAGTATATCCAGTGGAACGACTCGCGCAAGTTTGGCACAGAAGTCCGCCGCGTTTAAGATCAAACTGAACCTTGGTTGTTTTGATTTTATCCAGTGGCATCCGGCAGACGCTGCAATGCCTGAGGTTGGGACTGTGCCCCGAGAGATTGGTAAACCTCATTTGAAATAAAATACTTAACGCTGGATCGGAAATTTGCCCCTGATCAAGTTGTTTAAGCACATATTGAAACAAGCGAAAAAGTTGAACTTGTTTCACTCCCTCCTCCATCCATTCATGGATTAATTCGGCCCAATAACTGGCATACCCGGTTTTTTTTATATCCGCTCTTATGTTGGCAAAGGGGTGCTTTAATACCACCTCCTGGAGCACCGGCAACCCTTTGCGGCCGCCCATATTGACAACGATCTGAAGCTCGGCAAACAGGTCGAGCATTCCGGAAAATCGCTTGGTACTTTTTTTAGCGGATTTTGCAATGACGGAAAGCTTACCTGTTTTCAGGGTGAAAAAGGTGATTATGAGGTCGTAGTCGCCGAAATTAATGCGTCGCAGCAAAATGGCGGGCGTCGAAAAGCTAGGCATGCTTTCATATACCGAGAAGTACGGTGGCAATTGTGAAGTAGAAAAGAACACTGAGAATATCCATGGCCGTGGTTACGAATGGGCCCGTAGCGACGGCAGGATCAATATTTACACGCGCAAATGCCATTGGTATCAAGGAGCCGACCAAGGCCGCAATAGCCATGGAAGAAATGACGGCAAGTCCCACCGTCAGTGCCAGCATTGTTCTGGTATACCTAAACTGGGCCACCGACCCGATCAGCAAGCCGTAAACCAGGCCTAAGATACAACCGACAGCAAGTTCTTTAATCACCACTGTCCAGATATCTCGTATGCTCAAGCGGCCGGTCGCCAGGCCTCGGACAACGATGGTGGATGATTGAGTACCGATATTACCGCCCATTCCCATAATTACTGGAATAAAGGCGGCAAGATATACGAATTTGTTTAAACTTCCTTCAAAATGGTTAATGATAAAAAATGCTATTATGCCGCCAATGCAACTTGCAAACAGCCATGGCAGCCGTATTCTGGTGCTTTTTAAGATCGACTTGGTTTCAACAAATTCTTCACCGGCACCCGCCATTCTCAGGATATCTTCAGTAGCCTCTTTCCTGAAGATATCTATAACATCATCAACTGTAACAATCCCTACCAGGCGATTGGTCGCATCAACGACAGGCACTGCCAAAATATCGTAGCGGGCAACAATCTTAGCAACCTCTTCCTGGTCCATATCCGTTTGAACGGAAAAGACATTTGGCGTCATGAATTCTTTAAGCGGGGTTTGGGGAGGAACCACCACAAGCTGCCTCAGAGAACTGACACCGACAAGTTTGCCGTATTCGTCGACAGCATAAAGGTAAAACGGCATCTCTACATCCTGATGTTCTTTCTGCAAAGACGCAATGGCTTCTGCCGCTGTTGTATCCTCCCGCAAGGCGATAAAGTCAGGAATCATAATGCCGCCGGCCGTGTCATCCTCATAACTGAGCAGATCCTCAACCTCAACGGATCCCTCTTTTTTCATTTTTTTGAGAATGGCATCAGCTTTTTCCTCGGGTAATCTCCCCAGCAGGTCAGCAACATCATCAGTTGCCATGGTTTCAAGTATTTCAACGATTCCCTCCAGTTGTAACTGATCAACCAAATCCACAAAGATATCTTCTTCGAGTTCACTAAAAAGAATACCTTTTTGTTCGTTGCTTTCAATCATATTAAAAAGACGATGCTGATCAGATAAAGATAGCGAACGAAACACGACTGATAAATCCGCGGCATGGGTTTTGTTAACAATCTTTTTCAAATGCCTGTTGGCATTGCGTCTCAGCAATCTTTTAGTGCTGTCGACGAGTATTTTGCTGGGGTCTTGTTGCATCATTATAACCTGTTATGGAATCTGAATGTTTACGACCTGTCCGCTGGCACCTGGCAACTCTATGGGTTTGTCATTCAGCAACAGTTGAATCCCGCCAGCGTTGCCGATGAGAAGGTTATAACCGGAATTTGCTCCAAGCTCTATTTGATCTCCCGGATTCAAACTATATTCTCTCCGGGCATGGTTATCGATAATGACTTTGATCCAAGTTTCTTCAATCGTTATGATCTTGAGCAAAAATTTTTCAACAATCCTTTTTTCTTCTATTTGTTTCTCAATGGCTACTTCAGCCGGAGAAGTGTTGGACGTGATAGCCATCTTATTTACCCGGATATCCTGCTGTTGCTCCTGAGGTTCCACTTGCCCACCGGTTGGGTATGGCTTGCGAAAAACTGAGACCGCTAATACGGATAAAATAATTAAACACAATAAGGTACCGATAGAAAACAGCAAACGCGGCCAAAATTTTTTCTGGGATTGTTTGAGCTCATTTTCTGATTTTGCAATTTTCTGGATGACTTCCAACCTCGAACGATATCGTCGAATGGCTTCATCCCCGTCAGCACCGATGGATTTTGCGTATGCACGGATAAACCCGCTAACAAAAACCGCATCCGGTAGCTTGGCATGGTTTTCTTCCTCAATGAACAATAATACATCTTTTCTGATCCTGGTTTCTTTTGAGACAGCCTCAAGGCTGATGCCTTTTTCAAGCCGAATGGCCTGAAGATAGCGACCGAAGGATAGAGTGACTTTATCAGTTAGTGTTGGCATTTGGTGAAAAATTTCAGGTTTGAAGTTTTGCGCAGCCCGCGTCTAAAACCGTTGCTACAATTAATAGATAATCTTTATATGCGATCGAGACCGAAGGTCTTCGAGCCATGCCTGATATTTTTTGTCAACAATCTGGCTGTATAATTTATCAGTTATTTCAGGCGATACCTCTTCCAGTGTTTTGCCCGGAATCTCATCCATCGCTTCCACAAATAGAATCTGATAACCCATATCTGTATCAATGATTGGCGTGAACTCGCCGGTCTTTAGCTTTTGTATTTCGAATTTCAGCTGAGGGGAAAGTTCGTCAAGCCGAAAAAATCCTAAATCACCCCCTTCCGAAGCGAGTGATGATTGCGAGTAAATTTTTGCCAAAGCGGCAAAATTTTTTCCCTGCTTTAATTGTGCCAATACATCTTCCATTCTCAGGAAAACCGCTTGTTTCTCTTCATCACTGGCCATGGGGGGTACAGCCATGATAATGTTGCGGAGATGATATTTTTTCTCACCCCTATAGGAGTCAAAATTACTTTCATAATAAGCTTTAACATCCTCCTGGGTGATCACAATCTTGGATTTTATCTCAAGGTTGATCAATCTTCTCCTGAGCAACTGTTCCTTGACCTGTTTTCGATAATCTTCCATGGTCAGACCTTGTGAAGCCAGTTCTGCTCTTAAATCTTCATCGGTGATACGGGCCATCTCTTTGGTGCTTTCAATAGCAGTGTCTATTTCTTTTTCACTGGCGGTGATATTGTATCGTTTCAATTGCTGGTCGGTGAGTTTTTCATCAATGAGCTGATTGAGAATTCTGCGCCGTAATTCAAAAAGTATTTTCTGTTCTTTCTCGATAGAGTATTGGGCCTTGTTAATCCTTTCAATGAAAGGTTTTGACAACTGATTGAGTTCATAGAGAGAAATAATATCATTATTGACCACAGCAACGATGCGATCTACTACTTCGGCCCCTAAAGTTCGAGTGATCAACACAATCGTGGGGATAACGGCCAGTATGGCGCACCGCTTAACGGGCCCTAACATCTGGTTCACGGCTTTTCTCGTCACTTAAATATTCCTTCATTTAAAGTCTGATTTATGAGGGTGCGATTATACCAATTCAGGAAGAAATGATCCGTTCCCACTGCTCCTTGTTGATCTCAATCTCATATCTCTTTTGCATTCTTTCTATCCACTCTTTGTAAGCCTTCTCGGTCTTCTTTCTGCGTAAATGTTTGATTATTTTTTCGTTAATATCTTTGGATTTTTCCGCAAATTCCGTCTGCAGTCCATCCCCCTTATAATTTTCTTCATAATATTTTTCGATATCATCTGCGGTTATTACAATCTGGTCCTTCAATTCCATCTCGACGAGTTTTTCCATCAGCAGGCGTACTTTTACTCCTTCCTTCCAGGACTGGTAAGAAACGGCATACTCGAGCAAGGTTTGCTCAAAAACATCATCGGGATAATCGCCCTTTATTTCTGCAATCGATTTCTCAACCTCTTGTTCGGAAACGCTAATATTCAGCTCTTTGGCTCTCTGGAGGAGAATCAGCTCTTCGGTCATTTGATTCAAAAGACGAATCTGCGCTTCTCTAAAAGCGCCGGGTTTCTGCATGACATTATGGGTGTATGCTGTTTTCGCTATTTCAAAAGCTTTGTTGAAATCGAGAACCGTCACGACATGATCACCCACCCGGATGAGATATGTGTCTTCTTCTTCGGATTTCGTACCGAAACAGCCCACCAAAGCTATGGCAGCCAGCAATAAGCTGACCCAATATATAATCATGGTTGATATTTTCATCGCTTAAAATCCATACCGTCCGTCCAAACCTGAGGCAAATGCTCCATGCATCAGCACTGCAGCAACGCTGGTAGCTAAAAGTACCCCTAAGCTAAATTCCTTCAAGTAAAAATACATTGCTAAAGTATTAATTGTTAACATTTTGAGCTACTTGTTTCAAGATGTTTTTGAGCTGATCCGATATGATGCGGGTATTATCAGCACTAATTCTGGTAGTGAGCACATGGTCGGGAGATAATTTATATCGATCAGGATTTGAAACGATCAAATCAACTATTCCATAAGGTCGTCTCTGGTGCGCTGGTGAAAAATGAAATGAAAGCCTTGATCCCTTTAGATCCAGGCGTTGCACTCCTGCTTCTGTAGCCCATATTTTGATCATTACTTTTAGCAAAAGATTTGCAGCTTCATCCGGTATTTTGCCAAAACGATCGATCCATTCTGCTTTAAAATCCTCGATTTCTTCGAGGGTCCTGCTTTTCGCCAGTCGGCGATAAGCAGAGAGCCTCTGATCGATATCAGAAATATAGGATTCAGGTATAAAGGCAGAAATGTTGATGTTAATTTCAGGTTCTAAGGATTCCTGCAGGGGTTCTCCTTTTATCTCAGCTATGGCAGTCTCCATGAGTTTCAAAAACATGTCATACCCCACTGCCGCTATGTGGCCGGACTGGGAAGCTCCTAATATGGTACCACCCCCTCTGATTTTTAAATCGCTCATCGCAATCTGAAAGCCTGAACCCAAATCACTGTACTCCATCAATACTTTCAAACGTTTTTGGGCATTTTTACCCAAAGAAGATCGTCTCGGAATGAAAAGATAGGCATAAGCTTGCTCATCAGACCGTCCCACCCGACCTCGCAGCTGATACATTTGAGCCAATCCGAATTTATCTGCCCGATTGACGAGTATCGTATTGGCAGATGGTATATCAAGCCCTGATTCTATGATGGTTGTGCATACCAACATGTCAATATCTTTATTGATAAAGCGAATCATCACAGCTTCCAACTCATCCTCGCTTAAGCGACCATGCGCCACTGCCAACCGCACCTCGGGGACCAGTTGCTTTAATTTCTGAGCATATCGCTGAATTGTATAGATATTGTTATGGACAAAAAAGATTTGCCCCTTTCTTTTCAATTCTTTTTGGATTGCGTCAGTAACAACCGCATCATCAAATTCAGAAATATAAGTGATAATCGCCCGGCGATATTCAGGGGGTGTTGAGATGATGCTGATATCGCGAATACCCATTAAACTCATGTGCAGTGTTCTGGGTATGGGGGTTGCCGTTAAAGCCAGAACATCAACGGTTTGTCTGAGTTTTTTTAATTTTTCTTTGTGTCTGACGCCGAAACGTTGTTCTTCATCAAGAATTAAAAGCCCAAGATCTTTGAAGGTAACATCTTTTGAAAGGAGTCTATGGGTTCCCACGACGATGTCTAGCTTTCCGTCGTGAAGATCCTTGATAATTTTACGTTGTTCAGCGGTCGAGCGGAATCTGCTCAAACAGGCAATGTTAACAGGGTAGCGTTGAAAGCGTTCACAAAATGTCATAAAATGCTGTTCTGCAAGAACAGTGGTTGGGACAAGCATGGCAACCTGTTTTCCGTTGTTCACGGCTACAAAAGATGCGCGCAGAGCCACCTCTGTCTTTCCGTAACCAACATCACCGCAAATCAGCCGATCCATTGGCGTCGGGTATTCCATATCTCGCAGAACGTCGTTGATGGCTTTTCTTTGGTCGCCGGTTTCCTCATAGGAAAAACCGGCTTCAAAATCTCGAAAATATTCATCGGCAAAGTCAAAGCTGAAACCCTTTTGAACTTTGCGGGCAGCGTACAGCTTTAGAAGTTCACCAGCTATTTTTTGGGCAGATTTTTTAACCCGGGCTTTAATCCGCGACCATGCACGTCCTCCCATTTTATCCAAAACAGGTGTATAACCCTCCACCCCAATGTATTTCTGAACCATACTCATGCGATCTACCGGCAGATAAAGCTTGTCGTCATCTTTGTACACGATTAAAAGAAAGTCATTTGTCGACCCGTTTATTTTCAGCTTTGATAGACCTTCATAACGTCCGATACCGTGCTCATTGTGGACGACAAAGTCTCCTTTTTTCAAGTCTTCGAAAACAAGTAGCTCTGTTCGAACCTCTTCTTTAACCCGTGATGTCCGATAACCTCTGGAACCGAATATTTCGTCATCGGTGATAACTGCCAGCGATTCTTCTGACCACACGAATCCGGTGGAGAGGTCCCCCAGACTAAGGTAAACACGGCCTTTGCCGCCTTGAATATCAGGACAGCCTTCGGCATGGCGGGGACGGATCCCATAAGGTCCAAAAAGAAACTCAAGCCTTTCGGCCTGTTTTTTGGAGCGACAGACCAGAAGGACCGCGTGTCCGCTGTGCTTGCTTGAGTTAACCCAGTCGATAATCGGCGCCAGAATGTTCCGGTTGGACCGGGGGTTGTTCAGCACAGTGCATATCTCCGCATTGTCTTTAATCGTATATTGATATTGTGCAGGTGCTTTTTCTTCATTTGGTTTATCTTTCAATACAGGCAGCGCCTTAGCGGACAGGGGTTTTCTTTGAATAAGAAACTTTTGAATCTCTTGCCACCGGAGATATTGCTCAGCAGGCTCAACACATAGGCGTTTTTCTTTCACGGCGGTATTGTAGTTGTCAAACGCCTGTTTTTCGAAATCTTGTGCTGCCGTTTGGAGTTCTTCAGGTTCGATTTGGATGAAAAGAGTTTCAGCAGGCGCATAATCAAAAACCGTGTCGAGCTTTGGGTAGATTAATGGTATTAGACTCTCAACACCTGGAAATACACCTTCATTCTTGATACGATCAACAAGTTGCCGGACGCGGGTTACCGGCAAACCTATATTTGAAGCTTGTTCCCTCACCCGGCTTATAATCTCAACCATCCAATCCTTTTTCAAGATGGCCTCCTTGGCAGGAAGAATAACCGCTTCATCGGTAATTTTAATTTTTCTTTGACTCGCAGCGGAAAAAAATCTCAGAGATTCAACAGTATCACCGAATAATTCCAGGCGCAGCGGGTCAGAATACAGGGATGAAAAAATATCCAGGATACCACCCCGGACACAAAAGTCTCCCGGTTCTTCAACCACAGCAGCCCGAACATAGCCACCGGCAATCAGCTTTTCGATCAAATGATCCCGTTCAATTTCTTCGCCGGTCATTATGAGTTCAGCATAATTGGTCAGTTCTTTGCGGGGGACTACTTTTTGCAAACATGCCTGTATGGTTGTTACCGCAACCGGCGGAGATTCAGCTGTTAGCAACCGATAGAGCGAACCTATACGCCTCGCAGCCGTTTCGTTGTGATAAGAAAGATATCTGAAAGGTAAGATATTATAAGGCGGGAAATAATGTGCCACTGAAGCAGACGGTTTCAAAAAATACTGCAGGTCTCCCAAAAATCTTTCCGCTTCTTTGGCCGATGGTAGGATTATGAAAAGCGGCAGCCGGTCTTTTTGGTATATTCGAGAAACCAGGTAGGCGATACTCGCGCCTGTCAATCCGACACATTCAATGGGCTTTTGTCTTTCTGGAATTTGTTTCACCAGCGTCTGCAGTGAAATTTTTTCTTGATTTTGAAGCATAAACAAAGTAGGGGGGTTGCTTAAATAGGCCGACGTAGCTCAGGCGGTAGAGCAGCTGATTCGTAATCAGCAGGTAGGCGGTTCGAGTCCGCCCGTCGGCTCCAAAATAATTGAAGGGATTTCAGGTGTTTATTCCGGAAATCCCTTTTTGCATCTTGGACCAATTAATTTCAGGGCCAATACCGTTAAAAGAATGCGAAACTTGAGTAATAAGTACTAAAGGTTAAATCCTATGGAAGCTGCTAACGTAAAATAACTGTCTGAAATGATGTGATACCTTGCGTTAAAGCCTAGATACCACTTTTCTGAAACATAATACTGAAGTCCTACTCCAATGGGAACGCCAAAGTTGATTTCGCTATCGCTTTCTTTGATATTGCCAATTTTCACCTCTGCATCATCGAAACTCAACTCGATACCGGCTTCTCCATATATTCCCAACCCTTTAACTTTAATTGTATCAGCAGGGGCAAAATATCTTAATCCTACAAAGATCGGTATCCTGGTTAATTCTTCGTCAACTGAAAAAAAAGGGGTGTCTGCATCCCCTTCCCAGCTAAAATAGCTCAAATCAGCACGGATCATTAAGTCCTTTGCAGCGCCCGAGGGATTGCTGACATCAAATATATCATTAAAAGGGATACTTACTCCGACACCAAATCCATATCCTGTTCCAACATCACCGGCCGGCTCTGACCCAAGTCCCAATAAAAAGTCAACACTGGTGTTATGATTATCCTGCCCAAAGCCAATACTTGGATTTATAAACAAAACTGCAACTACGGCAAACAACAACGCTGCTTTCTTCATCGTATCCTCCTTATCCTCCTTAAAGTTATGAGTTATCAGATTTTTATAAAAGCTTATCAAAAAATTTTTGAATAGGAAAGAGTTATCTCCAGCCCGGATAGTTATACATGGTATATTGGAAGGTTTCTGCTGACCTCTTAATCCCTTTGTATCCATACTTGACGGGGACTCCTGCCCTGAGTTAATATAAAAAGATCTTTCAGTGCCTGAGATCAAATAGGTTCAATTTTTTATCCCTAATGGCTTTGGAGAATATCAATTAAGACCCAAGACACACATGCGCAATCGTCTACGGACTTGAACTTCGGTCCGTTTTCATCCCAGCTCGATCAGTCTTATTACTATGCGTTCTCATCTTTTGAGCAACGATTGCACATCCTCCAGCGTCTGGTCCAAGGTAATGACTTCCTTATTTTTGTTATTGGCAAGTTTGGCAGTGGTAAAACGTTTCTGTTGAGACGCTTTTTAGATTCTTCTGATGAAGATTGGCGTACCTGCCGCATAAGAACACGGATTACCGTCCCATCTGCCGAAAGCCTCCCCATGGATAACCTTAATAAACACCCGGCTTATATTCTTCAGGAAAACCAGATCCCGATCATCCTTTTTGACGACGCCCATCGCCTCACCAACGCCGAATTGAAATATCTTTTGCAGGATGCCCTGGCGCCAAGCAGCCATCGAAAACTAAAGCGCTTGGTCCTTTTCTGCGAACCGCAAATTTTATCAACTCTGGAAGGCCTCTCCAAAGCGATCAACAGTGCAACTGCTATTAATAAAATATATATGCCCCCATTAACGCGGTCCGAAACGGCAGCCTACTTGTGGCACCGGCTCACGACCGCCGGATTCCACGGAAAAAATCCGTTCCAAGACTCAATCGTCAAAAAGATACATAAAGCATCCGGGGGCCTTCCTGGGCGAATAAACGAAGAAGCGATCAAACATCTGCAAGGACGTAAATCTGTCTATAGGTCTATTCTTGACATTTTTCGAATTGTTAACTTTCCGTCTAAACGCGCTTGGATTTGGGTTTGTGCGGGTATGGTCGTGTTTGCTCTCGCCTTTTTAATGATGGGTCCCAATCCTATCCTGCCGCTATACAGTCCAAAACAGCAAGATTCGGTAAATTCTATCCACATTCTGAAAAAAAAGATCAAAAAATCATCTCTTCCATCGACTCGTACGGACCGGATGCCCAAGCCAAAACAAAAAAACAAAAAAGACAGGCTAGCATCTCCCCCAAGAACGAAAACCCCAAAAATAAAGTCCAAACAAGCAGCCTCAAAATCACGGACGAGCCCTGAAAAAGGTGTCTTAAGCCATAAGCAAAGCTCTAAAACGGCTGCCGGGGAAGAAACGGTCCCCAAACGTGTTTACCGGGAGACCTGGCTGCTGCAGCAAAACCCCGCTTTTTACACAATCCAGATAATCGGGGTTAGAAACGAAAAAGAATTATGGAAATTCATTGAAAACACCCTGCCCCCCCACAAAATTCCAATCGCTTATTATCAAACCAACTTTAAGGGGAGCCCATGGTACCCGTTACTCTATGGCATATACCCCACCCGCAAACAGGCTTTGTCTGCCATACAAAACTTGCCGAAAGATATCCAAAAATTATCGCCGTGGATGCGAAAACTATCGGCGGTCCAAAAGTCAGTGAAGAAGAATATGAAACGGTAATATTCTATACTCGTTTTCAAAATAACCTTCCGATAAAACATTATCCCTCGTCATAGCCGGTACAAGCGTGAGGGCAATCGGAACATATTTTTGAGAATCACGCTAATAAAAAAAGCAAAATCAAACCCCAAAATACGCTTTGATTTTGCGGACCGAATTGGCCGCAACTTCGGATATCTCTCTGATTTTAAAAACATAGCCGGACGTCAATAAAATAGCCAGAAAAAGACCGCCGGTGATCAGACAGATGTAAAAGCTCCCCCAAAAAGTCGCAGCGTCGATGCCGGATAGTATGTTTGCCTTGAAACAGGCCAGTAATATTCCCAGGAGGCTACTAAACAAGATAATCCGGCCATAAAACCGGTAAACAAAGCGGCTTTCTGCATTATTACTGCGTTTATTCCAAAGAGCATATAAAAGGATCACCTGAAAAATTGAGGACAGTGAAACAGCCAGCGCAATCCCCCTGGCCCCCATGATCATCATCCCATACCAGTACAAGGGAAGACTCAATAATACGGCAACAGTTCCGAAGATCGCCGGGAATAGGGTGTTTTGCATGGCATGATAAGCCCTCACGACAACAGTATACGCTGAAAGCGCAAAGGCGCCGCCCAAAAGAAAAATAAGTACCTGAGCGGTCATTTCAGTTGCACCAGCATCAAACTTGCCTCGTTGGAAAAGGATTTGAACGATTTCATGCCGCAGGACCATCAGCAAAACCGAAAAGGGAATCACCAAAGCCAGGTAGCGCAGGGTCTGATTGATTAATTGGTTCAATTCCCGCATCTTTTTTTCCAGAACCAACCGCGCCATAAACGGAAAGGCGGCCACACCGACGGCCTGACCAAACAATCCCACAGGAATATATAATATTGCCCGGCCGAAAAGCAAAATAGCGATGCTTCCCGGGTGCAGATAGGCTCCAAAAAACCTGATAAAGATTTCCATGGAAAACATCATCGTAAGACCGAGCATCAGCGGTAACGTCAGCAGAATATATTTTTTTAGATCCGGATGCTGAAAATCAAAGATCAGGCTGAGCTTCATGCCAACTTTTTTGGCTGCCCAATATTGGATCGCAAAATTTCCCAAGAATGCCCCGGCCAAAACGCCCCATGAAAATCCCTCCATGCCGATCCGAGACCCTAATAATATACCGCCGGCAATAATACCTGCATTATATACGAGCGGTGCCAGGGCCGGTATGGCAAACTTTTCTTTGGCAAATTGTACGGCCATGAACAGCCCTCCGGTAAAAAAGAAAAACTGTGCGGGGATAATGATGCGAGTCATTTTTACCGCAGTCGCCCGGAAAAAAGGATCCACGCGTCCCCGGGCGATAACGGCAATGAGATCGGGCGCAAAAATGAAAGTAAGAACAATAAACAGCAAGAGCAGACTGCCAAAACAGGTTAAAATTACGGAAAAGACCCTCCAGCCCTCATCTTCGTTTCCTTCGACAAGATATCTTGCAAAAATCGGAATAAACGTAACGGATAAAAAACCGCTGGCAACCATATGATTGAGTATTTCAGGAATGACAAAAGCCGCCTGATACGCATCTACTTCATTGCTGGCACCACCGATGAAGGCAATCATCATTTCCCGGAAAAGGCCCATAAATCGACTCAGAAAAACCGAAGTCATCATTATGATCGAGGCAATACCGACTTTTTTAAGCAAAGATTGGGTCATTTTTAAATATACTCAGTTTAGCGTCATCAGTGACATATTTACGTTAAATGATGCTTTCGCAGTTCTCACCCTCCGGGCGGCCAAGAATAAACACGGTGCAATACTTATAAATATCCATCAACTGAATAATTTTCGTTTGTAATATTTTTAAAAAATGATAAGTAAAGTAGGATCTATTATACCAGTTTTCAACATTTAATTTTTTGAGGCGACTCATGGTTCAGCTCATCCGCGATTGGATCGAACGTTACTTTTAAGACACACAATTCGTTATCATGGGTATTTTGCTCGTCTTTGGATTTGTATTCATATTTTGGCTGGGGGATATGCTCATCCCGGTATTTGCGAGTATCGTCATTGCTTATTTATTGGACGGAATGGTGGTGGCGCTTCATCACTGGCGTTTCCCCCGCATAGCATCCGTAATGGTGGTTTTTCTTTTATTTATGGCCTGCCTCCTGGCAATAATAATAGTATTATTACCTAAATTGTCTCGACAAATTGGCCAGCTGTTACAGGAGTTGCCGGCCATGCTTGCTACCGGACAAAAAGAGTTAATGCTGCTGCCCGAGCGCTATCCTGATTTTGTTTCCGAAATCCAGATCAGACAATTTCTTGATTTTATCAATTCTGAATTTACCAGCCTGCTGCAGAGGATTCTTAGTTTTTCGGTGGCCTCGGTGCGAGGATTAATTTCAATACTCGTATATTTGGTTCTTGTGCCGTTTTTGGTTTTCTTTTTTCTCAAAGACAAGGCAAAAATTATCAATTGGTTGACAACCTTGTTACCCGATAATCGTAAACTGGCAACCGAGGTCTGGCAAGAGGTCAATCAACAAATCGGTAACTATATTCGCGGCAAGCTTTGGGAATTATTGATCATATGGGGAGTCAGCTGGATAACCTTCAAATTGCTGGCGCTGCAATTTTCTATGCTGCTTTCCATGTTTGTGGGCTTATCGGTGCTGGTCCCCTATATTGGTGTGATCGTGATGTTCTTTCCGGTGACACTAATTGCCTATTTTCAATGGGGCTGGGGATCAGATTTCGCTTACACAGTCATTGCGTATTCAATTATTCAATTACTGGATGGCAATTTACTCGCACCATTGCTTCTTTCCGAGGTCGTAAATCTTCACCCGGTGGCCATTATTGTGGCGGTTCTGTTGTTTGGGGGTCTGTGGGGGATATGGGGATTGTTTTTTGCCATACCGCTAGCCACACTGGTGCATGCCGTGATAAAAGCCTGGTTCAATCTGCGCATGGTTGCCCAGGAATCCGGCAAAGTTGCAAATGATCAATCATAAGCTTCAGGGGCGAGTTGATTAATAAAGTGAAAGCTTCTGTCCGCGGAGATACCGTAATGATGACTTAAAAATATCCTTGAATGTTACCCGAATCTGAATTAATTTATGCCAACTCCCAAATAACAATCGTTTCAATTACACTGCCCATCGAAAAATAATAGAATATTAAAAAATAAGCCGATAACGGATTCGGAAGACTTCTCCAGTTGCTGAATTTGTAATTTTCCTTACCGCTCGTCGAAACCACTACCAAAAGGAGGAGTAACGGTGCAATCTGATCAACAGTGGCGTAAGTCCGGCCATTTAAAGTCGTTGGGTATATGTCTGGGCGCATCCACGATCTCCATGGTTCAAATAGAACTGGAACCAGAAAATAAAGGTAACCCCGGAGCAACGTTTCTGAAAAAACCCCGTATTATTGAATACTCTCTTTATCCCCACGAAGGCGATCCCAAAAGAACCCTTCGTTTCGCTATTAAGGATATTGATCTGAATTCTTTTGACCGGATTGCGGCCACCGGCAGAAAGTTCCGTTATTTTGTTAATTTATCCTCGATCCCGGAACCCGAAGCGGTCGAATATGCCTACCAGTTTGTAAAACCTCCGGATGTCGACTGCCCGGCGATTATATCTGCCGGTGGCGAAACATTTATGGTATATGCCCTAGACCGCTCCGGACGCATATCCAATGTAATCACCGGAAATAAATGCGCCTCCGGAACCGGCGAATTCTTTCTTCAGCAATTGCGCCGCATGAACGCCTCCCTGACAGAGGCCGCCCAGTGGGCCGCTGTGGAAGAGCCTCATCATGTTTCGGGCCGGTGCTCGGTTTTTTGCAAATCCGACTGCACGCATGCCACCAACAAAGGAGTTCCCAAGCCGCGGGTAACCGCCGGGCTCTGCAAAATGATGGCCAACAAGGTCTTGGAACTCCTGAAAAAGGTAAACAGACGTGACCTGATGATCACCGGCGGTACAGCTCGCAACCGCATGATGATCGAATATTTGCAAGAAGAGATACCCGGGCTGATAGTACCAAAAGAAGCCCCCTATTTCGAAGCATTGGGGGTAGCCCTCTGGGCCTTGGAACACGCAACTGGTCAATGGCCGGGCGAGTCAGAGCTATTTGTTTCCGGGGCCGCCTCCTTTGATAGACTTCCGCCACTGCAAGCCGCTGTAAACCTGGTGGAGTTCAAAACTATGGAAACAGACAACATACGCCC
>CP070652.1:2539999-2547433 GCA_020354645.1 Deltaproteobacteria bacterium | reverse complement strand
CCCGCCACCCCTGAAACTGTGGCAAAGGAGACCAGACCGAAACATTCACCGATGATCAGCGACTGCGACATGATAATGGATCCCATGGTCAGGCCGAAAGCAAAGGTGCCTAAGTACAATATGACGACGTGGTTGTAATGGGCAAGGGTGATTACCGCTAGTCCCTGAATCAAGAAGCAAACCATAATCACATATCTCTTGTCACACCGATCCACAAATGTGCCTAAAAACAGCCGGCCGACGATACTGGCTGCGGCGGTTACGCTGACTGCCGTCGCTGCACCGGTTATCCCAAGATACTGGCTGAGAAATGATACCTGGTGCACCAGAAAAGCTATCTGACCGCTGAGTGCGAGTAAAAAGGCAATAACAATGGCCCAAAATGATACGGTGCGCAAGGCTTGCGTTCTGGTCCATACCCGCATTTGAGCCGATTGGCTGAGTGGCGATGCGGGCTCATCCGATGACAAAGTTTCCGGCGGTTTACCATCCGGGAGTTGATTGAGATCAGACGGGCGTTGTTTAATTAAAAAAATTGCGGTGGGAATGATTACCACCCAGAAGATGGCGCCGAGAATCGGTAGCGTGATCTTCAGTCCCCAATCAGAAATCAAATAGCTGGCGAGGGGCACCAGTACAATACCGCCGGCACTGAGCCCGGTATTGGTTAAGCTCATGGCAAAGCCACGTTTGCGAATAAACCAGTTGGTGATCAGGGTGTTAACCGGAACTAGAGACGTGCAGCTGAATCCAATGGCCATCAGAAGATATATTATATAAAGCTGCCAGACTGTATAAACAAGACTCAACAAAGAAAAACCCGATCCGATGGCGATAGAACCGAATATGAGCACCCATTTGGGGCCGTACTTGTCAATCTGACGGCCAATAAGCATTCCCATGATGCCGGCAGTCAGAAAATAAAGCGTAACGGCCGACGAAATCGTAGCTTTCGACCATCCATGTGCGGTCCGCAGCGGGTCTAAGATCACGCCGTGACCGTAGAACCCGATTCCGGAAGAAACGAATAATATGGCCGTGCCCGCAAGTACGATCCACCAGCCGTAAAATGTCCCTGTCTGTGATAGCGGAACGTTGTTTTTTTCGGATTTTGTGAGCGGCGCTGTATTTGACTCGGACATACGTCCTCTTTTTAGGTATGCAATTTATGGCGTTAACGTTTGAACATGCCCCAATACCTTGACAAAATCAACAGGCATCTCATATCAGAATTAGATTGACCAAATATAGAGCAATCAATATATGTTCAATGATGGTTGTACAGATCGTTTTATGAAGGGGGGGGCAAAATGAATCTTATAAATCTCGCGAATAAACGCATTGAGAAATTCGGCGAAACCGTGTCGGTTGTCTTTGAGGGAGAAGAGTATACAACCACGGGGATTAGTGAACTGGGACAAAAGCTTGCTGGTGGTTTGAGATCTTTGGGTATCGGCCGGGGCGACCATGTAGTGGTTTCCCTTTCGAACTCGCCGGAGGTTTTTGCCTGTTTTCAAGCGATATGGCGGATCGGGGCGGTGATCGTACCGATCATGTTTCTGCTCGGTGAAAACGAAACCCGCTATATTCTGGATCACTCTGATGCCAAGGTTGTTATTACTAGCCAGGACCTGCTTGAAAAAATCGACAATGCAAGAGACGGGATCGATTGCATCCATAATGTGATCGTGCTCGGTGGAGAAGACCGGGACGGTCGGATCGGCTTTTATGGCCTCATTGACAAAAGCCCGCCGGAAAAAAGTATTGAAGAAATGGATGAAAACGACCTTGCCTTGATGATTTATACTTCCGGAACCACCGGACAACCCAAAGGGGTCATGCTTTCTCACAACAATCTCCACCAAAATGCTGTTGCCGTCTGGGAAGCCAATCAATGGGAGAAAGCAGAAATAACTATCATTTGTCTTCCTCTGGCGCACTCATTCGGAGTTGTTACCATGACCGCCGGTTTCCTTTCACCATTTGAAGAGGGTTTTGGCGTATTGATGCGCTGGTTTGATCCTGAAGAGGTTTTCCGGCTGATCGAAAAATATCGGGCGACCAATTTTATTGGGGTACCCACCATGTACCAGTTACTATTGAACCATCCGGCCGCTGAAAAATATGATACCGGCTCTCTTGAACGATGCACCATCAGTGCCGCACCGGTCACCGAAGAACTCTACCGGGCCTTTACTGAAAAATTCAACTGCAAGATGTACGAGGGATATGGTCTTACCGAAGCCTCTCCGGCGGTAGCACTTTGCCGTCCAAGCATGCCGATAAAAAAAGGATCTACCGGCATTCCCATACCGGGAGTTGAGGTAAAAATTTTTGACCAGGATGACAATGAACTGCCGGCAGGAGGACAGGGAGAAATCGTTGTAAAAGGCCCCAATGTAATGGTGGGGTATTACAAAAGATCCGAAGAAACACATGCCACCTTGCGGGGTGGGTGGCTGCATACAGGGGATGTGGGATACCTTGACGAAGAAGGTTATCTCTATATTACCGATCGTCTTAAGGATATGGTTATCAAGGGAGGCTACAACCTTTATCCGAGTGAAATCGAGGGATATTTACACGAACATCCGGCAATTGCCGAAGTGTCGGTCATCGGAATACCGGATGAAAAATACGGTGAAACAATCATGGCGTTTGTGGTCTTATTGCCCGGTCAGGAACTCACCGAAGACGAATTGATTGATTATGCCAAGGCGAAAATGACACCCTTCAAGGCCCCATCACGGGTGAAATTCGTGGACGCACTTCCAAAATCTCTCGTCGGTAAGGTTCTTAAAAATGAACTGAGGAAAATGGTCTAAAAAAAACGTGTCCTCCTTCCATCGATCCCCAAGCCTTCGAGCGGCCGCGGGTATCCATATCCGGACAAAAAAAGTTGGCCCTTGTCCGGATATTTCGTATCGGGTGATTCTTAAAAACATGTTCCGTTTGTCGTCCCCAAAAATGCCCTTCGCTTGAGCCGGCTTAAATGTAATATGCTATCGGAACATTATTTTCAGAATCAACCCAAACAGCGACATCACACCGTTGCTTCTTGGCTCTTCATCTCTTCGGCCGGACATCCTTGTGAATCGGGCTTATCCGACAAATGCGTGCCGGTAAGTATATCGGCCGCCTCTTTCATAATGGCCGCCGGTTTGTCCTTTACAAATTGACCGATTTCCACTGCCCTGCGAATATCGGCTTCAGCTACCCCGGCTTCCAGCAGATCAGGGACAACCTTGTTCAGACAGGGCTCACAATTGGCTGCCATGGCCGCCCCGGCAGCAATCAGCATTGTTACCCTGTAGTCAACGATTTGGGGGCTGTCCTCTGGTGGTTGCTTTTCCGTGACTTTCTGGTTTTTTTCTTCAGTTTGCATATCCATTCTCCTTTTATTTTAGTAGAAGTTTAATCGTGTCTGTTGCATAAGACGAAATCTTTTTAAAAAAGTATGCACCCCGAAATGTTTTTTTCTCGAAATCATAACCGCTTTTTATCAAGGTGAACCATTATAATATTAGCGATTATGAGGGTTTTACTGCTTCAATGTACGCCGAAACGACATAGTCAGCGGCATTTTCGCTTTTAGCCGGATTCCATTGCCTTATAAGCTCACGGCTTTCATCATTGGGTTTGATCTGAATGTCCTGAAATCCGGCCTCCTTTAGCAATTTCTCAGTATCCTCGATCGTTGCGGCCCCGCCCACACAGGCGGCTACCAATGCCAGGTCTTGCTGAACTTCCTCAGGCAGTGTGGTGGTTGCCAAAATGTCGGAAATTGCCAGCCGGCCGCCGGGTTTGAGCACCCGAAAAGCCTCCCGGTAAACGCTTAATTTGTCCGTGGAAAGATTAATCACGCAATTGGACATGATGATGTCTGCACTGTTATCTGCTACTGGCAGATTTTCGATTTCACCTAACCGGAACTCAACATTACTCATTCCCATTTTTTCAGCGTTTTCTCTGGCCTTGCCGACCATATCCGGCGTCATGTCCATTCCGATGACCTTTCCGGTTTGGCCCACTTTCTTGGCTGCCAGAAAGCAGTCAAACCCGCCGCCGCTGCCCAGATCCACCACTGTTTCGCCGGGTTGAAGCGAAGCCAGCGCCACGGGATTGCCGCAACCAAGCCCCGTGTTGGCACCCTCGATAACGCTGATGATATCTTCCCTGGAGTACCCCATAAGAGCGGACATCTGTTTTGCGGAAACACCGGGTAGCACACAGCCGCAAGATTCCCCCCGAGCTGTTTCGGTGGAGGTTTCTGATGGGTTACAACAAGATGCCGCCGGATTCGTTCCAATAGTAACCCCGCCGGCTCTTGCCACTTTCCCATAGCTTTCTCGAACGGCCTGTTTGATTTTTTCTTTACTTTTGGATTTCATTCTTTCCTCCTTATTGTTTGTCTATATGTGCATATGCGCTCTAATGCATATAAAAAAATAAAAAAATTTTCCGCTTTTTCTATTTATTTAAAACAGGAAGGGCAGCATTTAGCCATGCACTGTCGGATTTGCCTCGTAATATTTTCCAGTTTGCCGATAAATGCGTTCCCGTTTATCTCGTAATACACATGACGGGTTTCCTTTTCACAGTTCAAAATGCCTGCTTCATACATGAGATTAAGATGCCGGGAAACAACAGATCTGTCCTGGGGCATATTCTTGGCGATGGTGCCGATGTCTGATCGCCCGTTGAGCATCAAGTACTTTAATATTTCCATGCGAACCGGTTCACTCAGGGTTTTAAAAAATTTTGAGTCAAAATTATTAATAAATTTGTCCAGAACATTCATATACGCCGGTTGTGCCTTCATGGTAATACATTAATGCACACAAATGCACATGTCAATAGAAAATAATTCTACTGGTCATCTTATTTTTACATTTATTTTTACATGAGACGAGTTGGATTCCCGAGCACAAGTCCGAAGAACAAGACAACCTCAGTTTTATACCCGCCGATGGGTCAGTGCTAAATTTCAGCAATGACGACGGTGATGTTGTCTTTTCCGCCCTCATCCGGAGCGGCCTGGATCAGTGAGTTGACTTTTGCCTCAATGTCATCGGTTGAATTTAATATGGAAGTCATGGTATCAGCGGGTACTTCATTAAGGCCGTCTGTGGTGTGTACCAGCAAATCTCCGTTTTTTACGGTCATGTGGCCCGTGTCCGGGCAACAACCACCGCAACCCACGCATTGGTAAAGGTAATGGCGGGTGGGATGCTTTCGGGCCTGCTCTTTGGTAATTTCACCCTCTTCAATCAGAAACTGGGCCAAGTTGTGGTCCTTGGTTATTTGAATGAATTTTTGATCTCGCAGCTTATAAAGCCGGCTGTCACCCACATGTACCCAATAAGCATTACCATTATCGATTAACGTACCTGTTACAGTGGTGGACATTCCGGCCAATGAAGTATCTTTTTCAACTTCTTTGAGGATGGTGAGATCAGCTTCTTTTACGAGGTAATCTAGGCTTTTTTCAATATCGTTTGACCCCGGTCGCAGACCGGTCAACGTTTCGATGGCGATCTCCGCGGCACGGTCACCGGCAACTTCACCGCCCAATCCATCAGCGACAGCTATAAGGACCGATCCTCCCGGCATCTTTTTGATTATGTGACGGTCTTCATTTTTTTTCCGAACACAGCCGATGTCAGACAATCCGAATGTCTTCAAGGTATTTATTGGTATCCTTTAAATTAGGTTTAAGGCTGACTGCAACCGGAAGTTTTTATGCTGCCAGTGAAGCCGAAATGAAAAAATATAAATAAGCATGTCTGTCCAGAAACCATTTTCCAGTTGGGCATGAGGTAGCATAACTAATAGCTTTGCTGACAGAAGCGCCTTAGGAAACCTAGAATGCTGGAATATTGGGTTTTTAATGGGATATCATCATTCCAGCATTCCAATATTCCATTATTCCGGCATTTTTTCAGCCAGTTATCGATTTTGGATACCCTTGGCTTGCAATGCCGGATGTATTTTGGACATCAAAGATAAATAAGATTATATTCTTAGAACTTTCGACATTATAATCACGGAATTAATGCGACCATGCATTCCCGTTGATCAGGTATAGATACCTCAAAAGTCTGCCGGTTTCAATACCGCCCCGATATTTTTGTTTTGTCATTGATTTTTTCCACCAGCCGCTGGAGTTCCTTTTGATGCCTTTCTTCGAAAGACAGGGCGAGGGCAGCTTTTTTCCGCTCTTCGGCAACTAGCATTTCTGGCTTTGGCTGCGTTTCAACCGTGCCGGTATTTAGAAATTGCAGAGCTTCCCCCATCGTCTGAAATCTATGATTCGGGTCTCGGTTACAGGCTTTGATAATAAATTGACGCAGGGCCTCCGGCAAGTGCGGCTCAAAGTCCGCCGGATCTTGGATATCCTGGTTAACGTGCATTTCCATTACCGTCCATCCATCTTTGTCCGGATATGGTCTTTTGCCGGTAACCAGTTCAAATGCGGTAATACCCAGACAATAAATATCCGTACGTTCATCTACCGGTAGGCACTCTACCTGTTCGGGTGCCATATAATACGGCGTTCCCGTCAAAAAGTTTTCCGCACCGCGCGGACAGGCAAAACCAAAATCAATTATTTTTACCGTATCATCCGGCAATATGAAAAGATTACCCGGGTTAATATCCTGATGGACGATTCCGCGATCGTGGGCGTATTTCAGGCCGCGGCATGTTTGCAGAATGTATCCCAACGCTGACTGTGGTGCTAATTTTTCGTTTTTGACCAGCACTTCTCTCAGGGTTCGGCCATCGAGATATTGCATAATAATGAATATGGTTTTAAAACGCTCCTCAATATCATAAATTTTGATAATATTTTCATGATTCAACGTGGCAATTGTAATCGCTTCGTTTTTAAAGCTGGCGATGAAATCGGGATTCATGGCCATGTCGTGGCGCATCATTTTAATAATCACCGGTATTTTAAGATCGGTGTGCACTCCTTTGTAGACGATGCTGGAACTGCCGCGGCCGATGATATCCGTAGCCAGATATCTCCCGATCATCCTGTCGGCGGTTGGTCGCCTGGAGTCGAAACGATCGGCTACAATTTCCGTTAAAAAACCGAGCACCTCGGAATCTTTCTCAGAGATATTTTCAAGTTGAGTCTTGTTGAAGCACCACAGTTCCATGTCAGTCTCAGCTTCGACATGCGCACGGCGAGGCTCTCCGGTCAATACGGATGTAATCCCGACGATATCTCCTTCGGATCGGTGGTCAATCGGATGGGGTTCTTCATTTTTTTCGACAATGACCATACACGATCCCCTTTGAATGATGTAAGCGTACTCCCCTTCTTCCCCCTGGGCAATGAATCTTTCTCCGGCTTTTACATGTTTGTAGGAAATACCTTCCATGAGCGGTTTAAATTCATCAAGGATTACGAATTTCAAAAACTTG
>CP070652.1:2515422-2539899 GCA_020354645.1 Deltaproteobacteria bacterium | reverse complement strand
GGGTGATTAAAACTTTTTTAGATTTATCAAAAACGGTTTAGACCCGGCGAAAATATATTCGGACAACCCGCCAAGGACTTAAAACGGTCACACGCATGGGGCCGGACAGCTCTTCATCAGGGTTTTTCCCATTTCCGTCAATCAGGCCTGCAGGCCTGCTAGGTCGAACTTATCCAACATGAAGCGGTGAAAGGCGTCGTCATCAAGATTGGCACGTTTTGTGAGAAATTCTTCACTCAAGGGTCCCGCGGAATAAACTGCCCGGGGAGCATCCGAGAGAACGGCCTCCAGTATGAGATCGGCGATCAGATCAGGACCGGGTAGTGACAGTTCGGCGAAAATCTTACCGGTGGCTGCGCCTGCTGTTTGATAGAGCGGTTTGTAGTCCGCATCAGTTTTGGCCATGAGATCGCCCGTCAGTTTAGCGGCGACTTCGTTAAATTCAGTTGCAATGGCACCTGGTCGGATGGCCACCACCCTTATCCCAAAGGGAGCCAGATCGATTCGTAATGAATCGGTAATGCCTTCCACGGCGTATTTGGTGGCCGCGTAAACCCCGCTTCCGGGAAACGGAAATTTGCCGACAATGGAGCTGAGGTTCACAATGGTTCCTTTTCTTAAACTGCGCATTCCGGGCAAACAGGCCTGAGTCACGCCCATAAGTGCGAAGAGGTTGACCTCAAATAGCTGTTTGGCAGCCTCCATGGGGACATCCTCCAGCGTGCCCCGCATGCTGAATCCGGCATTGTTTATAAGGATGGAAACAGGTTGTGGCAGTTTTGAAAGGTAGTCGCAAAATGCTTGCGTATCATCCGGCTGTGAAAGATCCACCTGCTTGGGGGTGATACCCTCATGTTGATCCGCCAGTTCATTAAGACGATCCATCCGTCTCGCCGCTGCTATGACCTGAAAACCTTTACCGGCCAATCGCATGGTCGTTTCGCGTCCGATGCCGCTGCTAGCTCCGGTAACCAGTGCTGTTTGTTTTGGATCTCCCATTTTTGTCTCCTTTAAAGTCAGAAGAAATAAAAACTTCGATAAAAAATAATGCCGAAAATAACCATGCCCACCACAAGGGCAAATATCAGCTGATCGGTGGTGAATTTCTTCATTCTTCCTTGTCCAGGCCGAACGCCGTGTGGAGAACCCGAACGGCAAGTTCGGTGTAATTTTCTTCGATGACGCAGGAAATCCTGATTTCCGAGGTGCTGATCATCATGATATTAATATTTGCTCTGGCCAGCGCACCAAACATTGTCGTTGCCACCCCGGAATGATTTTTCATTCCGACCCCGATCACGGAAACCTTGGCGATATTTTTGTCTCCGAAAACATCCTCGGCACCGATTTCTTTTGCAATTTTGGCTTCGATTTCAAGGGCTTTGGCAAAATCTGCCTTGGGCACGGTAAAGGTCAAATCAGTCTGTCCGCCGGCGCGCGTATTCTGAATGATCATGTCGACGATAATACCCGATTCAGCAATCGGGGAAAAAATCTTTTCTGCAACTCCCGGCTGATCTGGAACTTTTTTCAGGGTTATGCGCGCCTGATCTTTGTCATGGGTTACTGCGGTGACAATCAATGCTTCCATGCCGAAATTTTCATTAACAACCATGGTTCCCTCCTCTTCGTTAAACGATGACCTCACATGCACGGGAACGTTATATTTTTTCGCGAAACCAACTGACCGGATTTGCAAAACTTTGGCACCCAGACTGGCCATATTCAGCATTTCATCGTAAGAAATTTTATCGATCTTTCTGGCTTTTTTGCAAATGTTGGGATCTGCGGTATATACGCCATCCACGTCGGTGTAAATTTCACAAACATCGGCTTTAAGGGTTGCCGCGATAGCCACAGCCGAGGTATCCGAACCTCCGCGGCCAAGCGTAGTAATATTTCCGTTGGGATCACAGCCCTGAAATCCCGCCACCACTACTATATTTCGATCTTTAAGCAAGGCTTTTATACGCTTGGCCCCGATATCAACAATACGGGCATTCCCAAAGCTGCAATCTGTTATGACTTCCGCTTGATATCCGAGCAAAGACTGGGCGGGATATTTCATGGACTGCAACATCATAGCCAGCAGCGCCGAGGTGGTCTGTTCTCCGGTGGCCAGCAAAACATCTAATTCGCGTCTTTCGGGTGACGAAGTAACTTCATGAGCCATTTGAATCAGGTTGTCGGTGACACCAGCCATGGCGGATAAAATTACGACGACATCATCGCCCCGATCGTAGGTGCTGGCAACGCGCTTTGCGACATTGCGGATCCGCTCAATGTCGGCAACAGATGTCCCTCCATATTTTTGCACAACCAAACTCATTTCTTCTCCTTGATATATTTTTCTGGCCTCATATCAAATTGAGGCCTTCAAGTCCATAGGTGTCCATCAGAATTTTACGGGTATCATCATCTATGATCTCAAGATGAATTGCCAAGTATCCGGCCACTAAATCTTTTTCAAGCCTGTCAGCCCATTCGATAGCAGTGACCCCGTCGCCGTGCATTATTTCATCTAGTCCTATTTCTTCCAGATCATAACGAGTTTCGATGCGATAAAGGTCTACGTGGTAGAAAGGGTGTCGACCCGGGTATTGATTGATTAGCGTAAAGGTGGGACTGGTAATATAATAGTCATCCGGAACATCCAGCCCTACTGCCAGGCCTTGAACAAACACGGTTTTTCCGCTACCCAGGTCGCCGGTCAAAGCGACTACGGCTCCCGGTGCGAGCTGTTTACCGATCTTTTGCCCCAGTTTGCGGGTCTCATCAAGAGAGTGTGTGAGTATTTCAATATGCTTTCTTGTCATCGTTGACCATAGTATTTGCCAAAATAACCTTCCGACAAAAAATTACATTTAAGCCGGCTCGAACGGGGAGTAATTTTTTTGGCAGAAACCCTATTATAATGATTGCGATGATTTTTTTCAAATGAAGGAACGTGGCCTATGGATGCTTCTCCAGTGCTTTGATTTCAGCGGGGATGGCATTCATGACTTCGGTGGCAAGGTAACCAAAGGGGGCGATACGTTCGGCCAGGGTGTCTGCCGCTGCGCCATGAAGATAAACACCGATGTGGGCAGCGGACTCGGGAGAATACCCTTGGGAAACAAAACCGGCGATAACCCCGGTGAGCACATCTCCCATACCCCCGGAAGCCATCCCGGAATTGCCGGTGGAATTGATAAATACCCTCCCGTCCGGGTGGGCGATCACCGTCCTTGCACCTTTCAAAACCAGGTGTACGTTGTATGTTACTGCAAAATTGCGAGCGCAAGCTACCCGGTCTTTCTGGATCTCACGGGGAGTTGAATGAATGAGTCTGGCCATCTCACCGGGATGCGGTGTCAGTATGATCGCGACTTTGCACCTTTTTAATATTTCAACATTACCGGCAAGGTTATTGATACCGTCAGCATCCATTACAACGGTTACGGGGGTTTTTTCAACAAGCCGCTGAACGAGCTTTTTAGTTTCCTCGGCTTGGCCGATTCCGGGTCCAATAGCCAGACACTTTTTATCTGCAAGCAGAGTCATAATCTGATCAAAAGATGCCTCATCGAGCCCACCGTCCAGAGTTTCGGGTAGCGGCCAGGTCATGGCTTCAATTACCTGGCTTTCCAAAACCGGGTTTAAACTCCGGGGAATGCCCAGGGTGACGAGTCCGGCCCCGGCCCTCATGGCCGACATGGCCGTCATTGCGGCAGCACCGGTTTTGCCCGGAGACCCGGAAACAACCAAAAGATGACCGGTATTTCCTTTGTGAATATCTGGAAGACGGGGTTCATAGACAGAGCGAACCAGATCCGGCGTCAATAGGTATTGTTTGGGCCCCACTTTGGCTGCGATGTGAGGGGGGATGCCGATATCTATAATTTCCAGCTTGCCGGTGTAAGAAGCGCCCGGAAAAAGGGTGTGCCCTGTTTTGGCAAATGCAAAGGTTGCGGTGACCTGCGCCTTGATGGCGATGCCGCAGGATTGGCCCGTATCGGAGTTCAGGCCCGAGGGTATATCGACCGCGAATACCGGTTTGCGGGAATCGTTTATAAAGTCTATGACGCCTTTATAATATCCTTTCACTTCCGAGTTGAGTCCGGTGCCGAGGATCGCATCGATCCATATGTCCTGGTGCACCAGGTTCTTACGGTGCCTGGAAAATGTTTTTTGATCCGGCACTTCAACAACCGGCACACTCAATGGCGCTAGCAGTTTAAGGTTTGCGGCCGCATCACCGCTGACCTTCTGCTGTTCGGCGAGCAGAAACACTGTGACGTTTATATTTTTGTGGGCAAGATACCTGGCGATGACAAAACCGTCCCCCCCGTTGTTACCCCGCCCAGCGACAATGCCAATCCTTTTTTTCTCGAGACTGGGAAACTGTTCGAGAAGAACCCGAGTTGCACCGCGTCCGGCGTTTTCCATAAGTACTCTGCCGGGTATACCGAAGGATTCTATGGTCTGGCGATCCATTGCCCGCATTTCTGCTGCCGTTACGAGATACATCCGATTATCCTCTACCCAGTAACATGAAATGTGTCATGCCGCTAAGTTGTTTCAGCAATTTTAACACATAGTGATTTTGAAAAATTCGTTAAAAGATTATAAGGCCTTTATCAGCGCCAACATTTCTTTAACCGCTTTTTCCATTCCCACCAAAACGGCCCGGGAGACAATGCTGTGGCCGATGCTGAACTCGTTGATCTCTTTGAGACCTTTGAAAGCCTTAATGGTGTTGTAGCCCAACCCGTGACCGGTATTGACACCGAGCTTCAGCTTGTATGCCAATTTCACGGCATCAACGATTTTCGAAAAAGCCTGTTCCTTTTTCCCCGCGGTCGTGGCCCCACAAAACGAACCGGTGTAAATTTCTACCAAGTCTGTATTACATTGATGGGCCAATTTCAGCTGCTCCAGGTCAGGATCGATAAAAACACTCACCGGAATACCACTATTTTGCAGTGTGCTTATGGTTTCGGCAACATTGGTTTTATGAATGACCAGATCTATTCCGCCTTCGGTTGTAATTTCTTCACGCTTTTCAGGCACCAGAGTTACCAGATCAGGTTTAATATCGAGTGCGAATCCCAACATTTCAGAGGTAGCGGCCATTTTTAAAATTAGTTTGGTTTGAACAACCTTCCGCAGAATTCTAATATCCCGATCTTGGATATGGCGTCTGTCCCCTCTTAAATGAACTACAATACCGTCAGCCCCGGCCACTTCCGCCAGCACAGCCGCTGCCACCGGATCCGGGTAAATTACCTGCCGAGCCTCTCTGATTGTTGCCACATGATTGACGCTAACTGAAAGTCCAGCCATCTTCAAACCTCCATTTTCACTCGTGATCCAAATTGTCAATAATTTCTAGCAGTTCAGCTGCTTTGGCCTCCATGTTGCCGGCATCGACCTCGTTTTTTTCAGGATCGAATCCAAAAAGATGCAGCACGCCATGCACCAGAAGTTGATCAAGGCGGGTTTCCACACTTATCCCCGATTTTAATGCTTCCCGCCGGGCAGTTTCGGTTGAAATTACGACATCGCCGAGAAGAAGAGGGGTGACGTCTGAACACTCTCCTTCACGCATGGGGAAGGCTATAACATTTGTTGGACCGGGTCTGTTGAGATATTTTTTATTTAACGCCTTTATCTCCGAATCATCGACAAACACGACTGAAAGTTCGGCTTCAGGACTGACCAAGGCGTTTAAGACGGCCTGGGCCTTCTTCCGAATTTTCTTTTGAGACAACCTGTAACTTTTTTGCCGGTTGTCTATCAGGACTCCCATTTTTCACCTTTCCGTTACCTGATAGATGCTTTTCAGGGTAGTCAATACGATGATGGTAGATACCGCTTAGGATTTTATTGAAACATTTTGCGATCTTATGCAGATCTTTTAAAGTGAGTTCGCATTCGTCGAGTTGGCCATCAGAAAAAATTTTGTTGATCATATTTTGTACCAGTCCCTGAATTCTCGAAGGCGTGGGATTGGAAAGCGTCCTTGATGTTGCTTCGATAACATCTGCCAGCATAACCAGAGCGATTTCTCTCGTTTGGGGCTTGGGTCCGGGGTAACGGTAGTCATCGATTTTTACAGCATCTTCTCCCTTACGCTGCTTGGCTTTGTCATAAAAGTAGGTGATGAGCCTGGATCCGTGGTGTTGTTTGATGGCATCGATAATGGCTTGTCCCAGTTTGTTTTCCTTTGCGATTTCAACTCCATCTTTTAGGTGGGAAATCAGAATAAGACTGGACATGGAAGGTTCGAGTTTATCGTGTTTGTTTTTTCCGTTGGTCTGGTTTTCTATAAAATAGAGCGGTTTTTTTATCTTGCCGATGTCGTGATAATATCCGCAGGCTTTTGCCAGCAAGGGATTAGCTCCTATTTCGGATGCGGCTGCTTCGACCATGGAGCCGACAATCACGGAATGATGATACGATCCCGGCGCCTCTATCATGAGCTGTCTGAGAATTGGTCGATCAAGATTTGCAAGTTCGAGTAGTTTAATGTCCGTCGAGTAATCAAAAGCGATTTCCACCAGCGGAACCAGACCGGCGGTGACGATGCCAGCTCCGATTCCCACGATAAAAGCAAAGGCGCAGCCCCATAATATGTTGGTCCAGACCAACTCGGCAAAATAAACATCCAGCGCAATTACAAGCGCGACATTCAGCAGGCTCAGTTTTGCACCGGCTTTTATGAACGCCTTCCTTTCCCTGCAATCCCGGATCCAGTATGCGGCCATGGTGCCGTTTATGAAAAAGTATAGAAAAAATTCAAATTTGTTTTGGAAAATTACAGTTGTGCAAATCGCCAGGACGGTGGCAAAGGGAATGGCAAGATTAAAACCCATAAACACGCATATTATCATGGCTCCTGAGGCCAGGGGGATGCCATACGTCATTGTTGGCGTGGTGACGGAAAATGATGCATTTGAAACCAGGGATTCAGACAGCGATGCGGCGATTTCTACCAGAAAGAAAGACACGACAAGTACACTGGCCAAAAGAAGTATGGTTTTGTTATGCCCATCTGCTTTCTGTTCCTGCGGGCGCATGTGGAGGATGTAAGTCGTAATCAGGAGACAGAAGATGATCAGAGCTGCACCGATCGTGCTCGCAATAACGTGTTCATTTCTGGTTTGAGATTGCAGCGTTTTTAGCTTCAGAAGCTGGACTTCAGTGATCCTTTCGCCTTCACGCAAAAGCATCTCTCCCGCTTTTATTTGATACAGGGTCGGTTTGATTTCTGCGGCGGCCTTTTTTTTACGTTCTTCGGTCTCACTTTTGTTCAAGGTGATGTTGGGGTGAATCATGCCTTGCACAAGGTCAACAATCAGGTTGCGAAAAATGTAGTTGTGGTCTTTGAGCAAAGGTTGCCCGACGATTCTTACCATTGTTTTCGCCTGGTCAAGGCCATAAAACTGTTTTAATTTGCTGACGGTTCGTTCTTCTTTAGTGCTGACATCTCTTAAAACAACCCCTTTGTCCGCTTCTCTGAGAAGCATCGCTTTGTTGGTGACCACACCATTTTCCAAAATTTTCGACAGGATTTGTACGATCAGGTTTGCGATATTTTCCGAAAACTGTTCACGGATCAGAATTCTGTAAGCGCCGTCACTGACCTTAATGCCCAGCTTGGTTTCAAAATCGCCTTTCATTTGCCAGATCTGCTTATCCTTCGGGGATTCACCCCTGATCTTCAGGGAAGGGGAGGAATTAAGGGTTTCTTCCGGACTGTTTCCAGCGTCCCGGTTACCTTTGGCAGCCTCCATACCAGACTGAAGTTGGTCAAACGCCTGTGCAACGCGTCCACCCAGTGTGCTTGAAAGCTTTGAGTCAAAATCATAAACGGTTAATACGTTTTCCACGGCGCGTTGCCGGCTTGCTGTGGTGGCATCATAGTCTTCAATAAAAAATTCCTTGGGCGCCTTGATATCCCGTTCGGCAATGTCGCCGATTTTATAGGAATGTTCCGGGATTAAAATGTATGGATAAAGAATTACGGTGAATATTCCAGTTATTCCAATAAGGAGCCCCCATTGAAAGTACCGACCTTTGTCAAGGGACGCTTTTATCGATTTTTTATAATTTTCGGTTTTCATTTCTGCAAACCAGAATTATTTCTTTTTGCTGGCCTCAAGATCTTCATAGGCTTTGATTATTTTCTGAACGAGCCGATGGCGCACAACATCGGCTTTGGAAAAAAACACAAAACGGATACCTTCTATTCCCTGGAGGATATTTTTTGTTTCGATCAATCCGGATGTTTTATCACTCGGCAGGTCGATCTGGGTGATATCTCCGGTAATGACCGCTTTTGAATTGAATCCGATTCGGGTCAGAAACATTTTCATTTGCTCGGAAGTAGTGTTCTGGGCTTCGTCCAATATTATGAAAGAATCATTTAGCGTTCTGCCTCGCATAAAGGCAATCGGTGCGACCTCTATCACCCCTTGTTGCATCAGTTTAGACGCCTTTTCAAATCGCATCATATCGTGCAATGCATCGTAGAGGGGCCTTAAATATGGATCCACCTTTTCCGCCAGGTCACCGGGCAAAAATCCCAGCGCCTCACCGGCCTCGACCGCCGGTCGGGTGAGTATAATACGGTTGGCAGTGCCCTTTGAAAGCGAAGCCACTGCCATCGCCATGGCGAGGTAGGTTTTGCCGGTTCCGGCAGGTCCGATACCAAATACAATATCATAATTACGAATGGCATCTATGTATTCCTTTTGGATCGGGCTTTTAGGGGTAATGAAACCCTTATTACCGCTGATGGCAACGGTGTCCTGAAAAATCTTCTTGAGATCGATGCGGTCATCACCGCTGAGTGCCTTTATGGCATAATCGAAATCATTGGGATGCAGGGGATATCCATCTTTGAGCAGGCCGTATAATTGATTGAGTATGTTTTGGGCAAGGTTTGCTGCAATGTCATCCCCTTGAATAAAAACGGTATTGCCTCTAACATTGATGGAAAGATCCAGTGCCTCGGCCACTTTATCGAGGTTATGATTGTGCTCTCCGAAAAGTTGGCGGGCCAGGTCTATTTCGGCGAAACTCAATTTAACCAATTTGTTTTCTGATGTTTGTTTGAAATTGTGAATTGGAGTCGATTCCATAAAAGAGCAGCCTCACTAAATCCGTTCCGCAATTACTAACGGTCACGGTCAACCGATGAACAAAATAAAAAACATTGACCATATTAGATATCATACCTTCTCAGATGATTGCAAACCAGAATTTACGGAGATCTTCAGAACAGGAAAAACACCTTGACGCAAGGGGGCTGCTCTGTTAGTTTCCCCATTTATTCAAAGACTTTCAGCTTCCTTTAATATATGTGGTACTCTGAGCTAAGTGTCTAAAATTATTTATATATATTACGTGGAAACAAACGGAAGGATAGCGGCCGGATAAAGGGGTGCTATGAATCCTTTTGATATGGCAATCATCGTTATTGTGTCATTTTGCGTAATAAGGGGGATTTTCAGAGGCTTGATCAAAGAGTTGTCTTCGGTCATTGGCGTTTTGGCCGGTTTCTATGCTGCCTATAGTTATTACGATGGCATTGCCGGTTTTTTCTCCCGATGGATAACGAGTGAATCATTTCTGAACATAACGAGCTTTTTGATCATTTTTTGTACCGTATTTTTTATTGTCAGCATTGTCGGGGTGGTAATCAAATATGTGCTGAATATTGCTTTTATGGGATGGTTTGACCGAATTTGCGGCGCCGGATTCGGTCTTTTTAAAGGGGTGTTGATCGTATCGGTACTGTTGATCATTTTTACGGCGTTTCTTCCGAAGGGTGACCCTATCGTCAGAAACTCCGTGCTTGCCCCCCATGTGGCGTTGGTCTCTGAAAAGATGGCCAAAGTGGTTTCAAAGGATTTAAAACGTCAGTTTTCATCTAATATAATGGATTTAAAAAGGTTTTGGAAGATTCCCCGCTAACATCAAACACATCCTCGCAAAATAAAAATCCGTTGGATGCCCTGATCGAATTAATAGAGACTCTCAGGGGGGATAAGGGATGCCCTTGGGATAAAAAGCAAACCCCCAAATCAATCGCAGTTTATTTAATTGAAGAGGTTCATGAACTGTTTGACGCGATCGTTTCCGATAACCCGAAGGAAATTTGTGAAGAACTTGGTGACGTGCTTTTTCAGATTTTTTTTATTGCCGGGCTGTATCAGGAATCAGGGCATTTCAGCATCGGGGATGTTGCCAGGTTAAATACCGACAAAATGACCCGCCGCCATCCCCACGTGTTCGGGGGTGAAAATGCCGAAACCACCGACGAGATCAGAGAGCGTTGGCATGAGATTAAAATGAAAGAGAAAAGCCGTGCCCCGGGCACCTCAGTATTTGATACAGTCCCGTCTCGGCTGCCGGCCCTTATGCGTGCCTATAGAATTTCGGAACGAGCTGCCAGAACCGGCTTTGACTGGCCTGATCTTTCGGGTGTCTTGCAAAAGGTTGAAGAGGAATGGTCTGAGTTAAAATCCGCTTTAACAAAAAATGACAATGACAAGGATCAAGTGGCCCTTGAGTTTGGGGACTTACTTTTTACCCTTATGAATGTTGCCCGTTTTGTTCGTGTGCATCCCGAATTGGCATTGGTAAAATCCATTAAAAAATTTGAGATGCGGTTTCAAAATATGGAAAAAGCGGTTTCCGATCAAGGCCGGACTTTGGATTCTTTAACGCTGGAAGAGATGGATCTGCTTTGGGAAAAAGCCAAGGACCGGGAAAGAGGATAATGGCGGATCCCTATGATCAATACGCGATAGCGTTAAAAAGCTAACCCGGCAGAATGCCTGGGAGGTGGCACATGCTTAAATTGGAAAAACACCTGTATCCATTGCGCTACATGAGCCTTGCTGCGGTGATTGCATCGCTTTTCGGTGCGGCCCTGATGTGCTTTATCGGCATTGCAAAAACGGTAAGGGCTTTTGCGGCATACATCAATCAAGGGGTTGACCCAAACAGCACGCTGTCTCTCAAGGCGGCGAATTTCGCCATGGCCTATCTGATTCAAGCGGTTGACGCTTTTTTAATCGCGCTGGTGTTTTTGCTCTTTTCCTGCGGGGTGTATACCCTATTTATCCGGAAAATCGACATGGCGGAATTTGGTGTTCTCAGCTGGATCAATATTGCGAACATCAGCCAGCTTAAAAACATTCTGGCCGAGCTGATTATCATTATCCTGTTTGTCAAGTTCTTGGAAGCAGCGCTGCTCAACCTCACGGCCCTCTCCTGGGAGATGTTGATACTGCCGATAAGCACGCTTCTTTTAGCGTTGGCGTTAAAATTTCTAGAATTAAAAAAGAAGTAGGGAGAATGGATCGGAGCATTCACCAAGGGCGGCAGCGCACGTAATTATCCTAGCGGGTGACGCCCCGAATAATATTTTTGGATAAATTTTTTGTGGCTTTGAAAGGCAATATCCGGCAGGCGATCGGCAGGAAAATAGGCCACATCGGATGCATCATCACCGGCGTGGGGTGTGCCGCTAAAATGATTAACAAGATAGCCGACCATCAGTACGGTATGATACAAGTCACTGGGATTGGTGTCAACGCCCAGGAGCATTTCGATCCGACCGGATAACCCGGTCTCTTCTCTTAGTTCTCTTAACGCCGCCTGTTCAGGTGTTTCGCCCAGTTCGATAAAACCGCCCGGAAGGCACCAGTATCCGATTTTCGGTTCGACATTTCTTTTGACGAGAAGTACTCTCTGGGCTTCGTCAATCACAACAGTACAGGCGGCCGGGATGGGGTTTTCATAAACGGGCTGGCTGCATTGCTCACAGAAAAGACGCTTTGCGACTTCGCAGAACTTTTCTGTGAGCCGGGTTCCACAAAAAGGACAATTCGTTTTTTTTCTCATCGCTAATCGTCGAAATCTCCCGTTTCCCCCTTATCGGACAAAATTGTAGACGCCCGCTGGACGATCTTATCCGGTGTCCAGTCAGCAGGATTTTCAATTTTTTCTGCCTTAGGGCCGGGGTCAAATGAGTCGACCTCGAGGATCGCTTGAACAGCCAGCGGCGCCGTATCAGCGGAATTGAAGACATTGACAATCATATCATAAGCGAAAGACTCAACCCTTTTGACCATATTTTCACGCACTTCTTTAGGCTGCCCCAAAAGTTTGTTTTCAAACGGCAGGTTGAGTTTTTTATAGTTACCGCCTTTGAGCGCATGCGATTCAGCAAAGGCGACCATTTCTGACCACATTTTTTCCGTTACACCCGCCCCTTTGACTTTGATAAAGTTGCCTGCCTCGTCGAGGAGAGCGTTGCCGTAATCATTTACCTCAAGGCCCCATGAAATCATCTGGAGTGCTGTTGCAACGTTGGCTTTGGTAGTTCGAGTTTTAGCGGCAATCTCTCTCAGTCTATCCGAATTGTTTCCGGAAGTGCCATGCTGAGCCCCTGAAATTTTATATTTTTGCAAGGCATCGTGGATTTGACGGGTTAATTCGACCTGTATTCCCTGTCCGCTTTCCTCAATCCCATGGGTCGTTCCATTGTTTAGCGCAATCCAATCCGGAAATATGTCATGGGCATTTAAACCCTGAATGAGAAACAGGGCCTCCGCTACGGTAGATAGACCGGTTTTTCCTTTTATCTCACCGACCTCGGTTTCAAGTCCGGCCCATTGGGGTATAAAAGGATTCAATTCCAAATTGGCAAGCAGGTTCTGGTCATCAGGCAAGTGGGAGGCATCAATGGCAATCGATGTCATCCCCGCCTCAAAAAGGGTAGGGATCTCCACCTTCGCTTCTTGGATGTCTTCGTTCATTTTGATACCGTAATGATCCGCGTGGATAGCCACCGGTATCGTAATGCTCAGTTCGTTGCAAATGGTGTCCACATAGGCAGCGATATTCCAGTACTTGACGGCACAATATGCATTTGCCCCGCCTTCTGATCTGGCAATTTCAATGATAATGGCGGCGTTTGCTTTTTGAGCGGCTTGCAAAGCTCCGCGAATTACAAACCTGTTTCTGCCGTTGGCTGCCAGTGCAATTGATTTTCCCTTTGCCAACATTGCCCTGTCAATATATTTCCCGCTGATAATCAGGGCTCTGGAATTCGGAAATAGTTTAGTAACATTTGGCGGCCTCCCCACTTTGAGGGCTTTTTCGAAATCCGCCGGGGTGACACTTGTTTGAGACATTGGTAACTCTCCTTTTTTGAGGTTGCGCAATTGACCGGTCATATTTTCCCCCAACCCCCCATTTTCAGGCGGCATCCAGGGAAGTTGTCTTCAATAGACAGTTTACTCACGGAAAAGCCCCTCTCTTCAAAAAAAGGAGCTTTGCCATCATTTGCAATGCTACCAGTGTACCGTAAGCACTATTTTTCATTTGTCAGGGGAGGCTGTCAAGAGAAAACCAAATGCAAATCGGTTGCGAGATAATATGGAAAATTTTAATTACTGGTCATTTGGATTTACGGGGATGATCCATTTTCGGGATCTTACATTATCCAGAATTTCAAGTATGATTTTTTTATAAGTTTTTGGAGCCCAAATTGCACCCCAGCCTTTTTGGAACTGGAATAATCCATCATAGGCCGTATCATAAAATGATTGAATTCGGTGGGGAATATTTTGCTCCTGCAGGACAGATTCAATAAGTTGCGCTTCGATGATGGTGTCTATCACTGAAATTTTGACAAACTCTTGGTTTAAGTTTTTATCCATAAAATAGGTCAGCAGTATTATCGCTGCAACAATTTCCTTCAGTGTTCCTATTTTTTCTTGCTCTGTTTTTGCTGCTTTTTTGTATTTTCTTCATTTACCCAGGCGTTGTAGGCATCTACTTCATCAAAGAACTCTTTTCTTTTGCGGTCGTGTTCTTTTATTTTCCTATTTAAATCGGATACCCGCGTATTATACAGTTTGACATCCGCAGCGGTTTTAGCTTTGGCCTTTTCTTGAGTGAGCTTGGCACTTTCCGCCATTAAAGATTCATATTCCAGGGCCAATTCCTGCTTCCTCCGGTCAAACTCTTTTATTTTGGTATCAAAATCGAACTTACCGCTTTCACCTGCTTCTGCTGAAGGGCTCTGTTCTTTCTCTCCGGGAGACTCTCTGTCTGCTTCTGCAGTTTCCTCACCTGCTTCCTCTGATAAGATTTCTTTATATCCCTTGACATTTTTCCTCTGATCTATGGGGATTTTGTTATAATCATCTGTAAAATGGACATTGCCTTGTTCATCGTAAAATTTATATATTTCAGCTGAGGCGGTGACAGAAAAGAACAGTATGACCAGAGATATTAACAATTTTTTACGGTTCATTGCGCAACCCTCCTTTCAAGTTACGCCTTTCGGGAAATTTTGTATAATAATCAATATTTTTGTGTTAACGAGCAGTTATTATTTGAGTCGTTTATTGGATTTATACACCTCTCTCGGACTGAAAAACCTGAAAATTATTAACATATAATTTACCATATGCTTTGGGGGATTGCAAATGTAACAGCTAAATTGCTTTCCGGTAAACATTATATTATCATAAAGCTACATAAAGCGCGAACTCCCAAACAGTCGAATGTAAAAGATCATACTGAAAGATCTTTTTACAATTCAATTTTCCTTGCGTTTGATTATTGGGTAGATGTATATTTTAATTACAGGAAAATTAAACTGTTGTGGTTCATACCCTGTGCGTCAACGATTAAACTTGTGGACTTTTTTGATCTGATATAGCATTGGCAAAAGCTGCGGCGACATGCCATAAGGAGCTTATATGTTAACCGAAAAGGAAAAGCTGGACACCCTGACACATTTGGTCATCGAGCTTAACCAGGTCAGCGATCTGGATATTTTGATGGAACATATCCTGACCCAGGCCCGGCGGTTTGTGAATGCGGATGCGGGTTCAATTTATATTGTCGACAAAGATACGCTTCAATTCACTTATACCCAGAATGATACGCTTCAAAAACGTCTCCAGGAAGGTGAGAAACTTATTTATTCCACTTTTTCTCTTCCCATAAACGAGCAAAGCATAGCCGGTTATGTCGCCGCCACCGGCAGTCCGCTCAACCTGCCGGATGTATACCGGTTAGAGCCCACCAGGCCTTATAAATTTGGCAAAGAATTCGACGAGAAATCCAACTACACCACGAGATCTGTTCTTACCATTCCTCTAAAGTCAGCCAATGCCGATTTATTGGGGATCCTTCAAATCATTAACGCCCAGGACGCCGAAAGCCGGGCGATTCCCTTTTCCGAAAAAGACGAAAAAATGATGATGCATTTTGCCAGCATTGCTGCCGTGGCCCTGGAACGCGCCCAAATGACACGGGCTATTATTCTTCGGATGATCAAGATGGCTGAATTGCGGGACCCGAAAGAAACAGGCGCCCATGTCAACCGGGTCGGTGGATTTGCCGTGGAGATCTATGAAAAATGGGCTTTGAAGCGTAATTTAACTCCAAAAATCATCGATAAAAATCGTGATGTCCTTCGTATGGCGGCCATGCTTCATGATGTGGGTAAAGTAGCTATCTCAGATATAATCCTGAAAAAGCCGGGTCGATTTAATAATGATGAATTTGAGATTATGAAACAACATACCGTACTGGGGGCGCAGCTTTTTTTGGGGCGTCAATCGGATTTTGATGATGCAGCCTCCCTAGTGGCACTGAACCATCATGAAAGATGGGACGGGAAAGGGTATCCTGGTCATGTTGACGTTTTAACCGGAGATCCCCTGAACGGACATAGTTCGCCAACCGGCAAGCCCATTGGAAAAAAAGAAGATGAGATCCCTTTGTTCGGCAGAATTGTTGCCCTTGCGGACGTCTATGACGCCCTATCCTCAGTCAGAACCTATAAAGAGGCCTGGGATGAATCCGAAGTATTGGCAACCATCGAGAAGGAGGCCGGACAACATTTTGATCCTGAACTGGTGGAAATCTTTTTTTCCTGCCTGGATGTCATTCGTTCGATACAAAGAAGATATTCTAACAATATGTAATCTGGAAGTGTTATTTCGTCTTATCTTAGGTATTTCGGATGTCAAAAAGATTGCACCGGCCCTTGAGGTATTTACGAGGTGATGCCTCCCCCACAAACTCCCGTGATTAACCATGGAAAGAGAAGACCACATGAGAACTAGCACCAGCGATAATTTTTTGTTGATAATTACCAAAATCATTTTCATTACAGCCACAGCCCTATTCCTGGTGTGGGCATGCGCACCCAAACCTGTTATTGCGCCCGGACCGAAAGCGGCCGATTTTGAAGAGGAACTTTTTTTGCGTGCTGAAAACCTGTTTCAGGCGCAATCATTTAAAAAGGCCCTTGAAACTTACGAAACCTATCTCGACGATTACCCTGATGGTCGCTATGCGCCAAAGGTGCTTCTTCGGATCGGCGCAATTTATATGGCCCTGGAAAATTATCAGGACGCCCAGAATACTTTCAAGCGTATTTTGGCCGAACATCCGGATAGTTCTGTGGTGGGAGAAGCCAAAGTTGAAATTCTCACCACATTTTACAATCAGGGCCAATATGAGGAAGTTGTTCAACTGGCCTCCAATATTTTGGAGGAACCTGTTGCCAAGAATCTAATCGTCAGAACATACACGATTTTAGGCGATACCTACGTGGCTCAGGAGGCCCCGGAAGATGCGGTTTATTTTTATACCATGGGCTATCGAGATGCAGCGGTTGGCGAACAAGAAGTCATTATTGATAAATTGAAAGCGGCAATCAGCCAGCTAGATTCCAGCGCTATTACATCATTATTGGGTCACGTGCAGGAGGATCTTCCCAGAAGTTATCTGATGTATCAGCTCGGACTTGCCTATTCGGTCGACGAAAAGTTCGATGAAGCAATGAAAGCATTATCGGATTTTGTCCAAAGCTATCCCGAACATGAAAATACAGAACTGGCAAAAAGTTTGATGGCGGAAATATCGGAAAAGTTTGTTTATCGGCGCGACACAATTGGATGTCTGCTTCCCCTCAGTGGCCCGTATAAAAGATATGGAAACCGGGCATTGAAAGGTATTGAGCTGGCCTTCGGGCAATTCGCTTCCCGAGGCGTCGATCCCACCGTAAATCTCATCATAAAAGATACCGGGGCCGATCCGGACAAGGCCAGAGCGGCTGCTATGGAATTAGTCGAAGAGCAGGTTGCCGCCATAATCGGCCCAATGGTCACGGCCGAATCGGCCGCAACAATCGCCCAGGATTACGGCATTCCGATAATTACGATTACCCAGAAAGACAATATCACTGAGATCGGCGACAATGTCTTCAGGAATTTTTTAACCCCTAAGATGCAGGTCGAAACCCTTGTATCCTTTGCCACCCAAAAGCTGGAATTGAAAACATTTGCGATTCTATATCCGGATGAAAAATACGGAACCACTTTTATGAATTTATTTTGGGATGAGGTCATAAAATACGGGGGCATCGTCGTAGGGGTTGAATCCTACAATCCAGCCCACACCGATTTTGCAGATTCCATAAAAAAGCTTGTGGGGCTTTATTACGAGGTACCCGAGGACCTGAAAGAACTAATGGCATCTCTCGGTGGTGAGGGCCAGAATGCCGATGACAGTGCTGATGATTTAGAGAAAACGGAAGGGATGGAAAATAACGAGGGGGTTGAACGGGAAGATAAGGAAGAAGAACCCCAAGCGATTGTCGATTTTGAAGCGGTTTTTATTCCGGACGCTCCGAAAATGAGCGGGCTCATCATACCCCAGCTGGCCTTCTACGATGTTGAAGATGTTTACCTGCTGGGAAACAACCTGTGGCATTCGAGCAAGTTGATTGAAATGGCAAAAGATTATGTACAGGGGGCCATAATAACGGATGGATTTTTCTCAGAAAGTTCGTCCAAACAGGTCAGAAATTTTGTTAGAAATTTTGAAACTACTTACGGTGAAAAACCTGGCATTATAGAAGCCACCACTTTTGATACCGCGATGATATTATTTGAACTGGTGACTCGACCCGAGATCCGATCCAGAAACGCAATCAAATATGAATTATTGGGTCTGAGAAACTTTGAGGGAGTAACCGGACTGACATCATTCGAACCGAATGGAGAAGTTAGAAAACAACTTAGCCTTCTCCACATAAAAGGAAACCGGTTTTTGGAACTGGAGCCCTATTAGTCATTTTTTAAAGATCCCTGCCCGGTTGCCTCAAGAACGCTGCGCCACAATTTACCATCCGAAGATACGCGTTTACGTTTTCCGGCCGATAAAGCCAGCGGGACATGGACGAAATGGTTGTTCCAATGACTGGTGATCAACTTGGTCTTTCCGGCCATTCCGGCATGAACGGCATCACGGCCCAAAAATCCGCAAAATACACTATCATTGGCATTTGCCGGAAGGCTTCTGATCATATAGCTGGGATCAATGTATTTAAGGGTAACTTCGGTTCCTTTGGCACTGAAGTAAGCAAGGATCTTTTCTTTTAAATACTGACCGATATCTTTCAGCTTGATGTTTCCGGATGCATCGCATTCTTGACCGGCATTCTCAAAGAACTTTTGGCCAAAACCCTCGGCCACCACAATGACAGCATGCTTTCTCAACTGTAGACGTTTTTCCAAATTGCGCAAACGGCCGTTTTCCCCCTCGAAGTCGACGTCGATCTCGGGAATCAGACCGAAATTAACATCCTGTTGGGCCAGGGAAGCCGTTGCTGCAATGAATCCGGAATGTCTGCCCATCAGTTTAATGAGGCCGATGCCGTTGGGATATCCCGCGGCCTCGTTGTGAGCACCTTTGATCGCCTGAGTGGCCACTTCCACGGCTGTATCAAAACCAAAGGAGCGGGATACCATGTAGATGTCATTGTCGATTGTTTTGGGTATCCCAACCACACTGATTTTTAAGCCTCTCTCGGTGATGGTATCTGCTATCTTGGCAGCGGCCTTAAGGGTGCCGTCACCCCCGATCATAAAGAGAATACCGATATTCATCCGTTCCAGGCTGTCCACAATTTCCTCTATGGATTGGGGTCCCCGCGAGGATCCCAGGATGGAGCCTCCCATGTCGAGTATATTGCAGACGATATCTGGATCGAGGTCAATGACGTCATGACCATATTTTGGAATAAACCCTTCAAGCCCGTATCGAATTCCGTAAATACTGCGGACGCCATAGCCATAGTACAATTCTAGAACCACGGCACGGATAATATCATTCAAACCCGGGCAGAGACCGCCACAGGTAACGAGGGCACATCTTAGTTTACTCGGATCGAAATATATTTTTTCTCGAGGGCCGGCTATTTCAAAGGAAGGCAGTTCTTTACCCGCTTGGACTGTCTCCCGTATATGGGCCACATGGACATCGACGGCCACGCGGTCGCTATCTGAAACAAAACTCGCACCATGGGGCCCATTCAGACGTTTTTTTTTCGGAGAAGGGATTTTTGCTTCACCCAGTGAGGGTATGGTCGTATCATCGGATTTTTTCTGCATGCATCACCTTTGGCGTAAAAACATACCCGTTCAAGCTACCCTATTGTTTATCATCCTTTTCATCTTACGGTAATTCGGCGGTTTGCAACCCATTAAACTTGAATTCCCCTTTGCCTAAAATGTCGTGCAGGTGCAAGATACCCAAAACTTTGCCGGCCGAATCTATTATCGGTAGGGCGGTGATCTGGTATCGTTCCATTGTGTTCAAAGCATCATAGGTTGGCCAATCAGGCCCAACTGTGCGCGGGTTTTTTGTCATGACATCCTTAACTTTTTGCTCAAAAATCGGTTTTTTCTTGGCAACCGCACGACGTAAATCACCATCCGTAATGATGCCGATCAGGGTATGATCAGGCTTTACTACCAGTGTTGTTTCCAAGCGCCCCTGATCGATTACTTCAACCGCCCTTTCCATGGTTGCATTTTCGTATATAAGGGGCAAAGATTCATCGGTTAACATCAGATCCTTAACTTGGCTGGCAAGGCGCTGGCCCAGGGCACCGCCGGGATGATATTTTTTGAAATCGTCTGTTTGGATATGTTTTTTATCCATTAAGGCAATCGCAAGGGCATCTCCCATTGCCAATAGTGCGGTGGTGCTGGCCGTTGGGGCCAAGCCCATCGGGCAGGCTTCGCAATCGACGCCCACATCAATAACGATATCGCTTTGTTTTGCCAAGGTAGAATTTTTATTCCCTGTAAAAGCAATGACCGTACAGCCAATATGGCGGATGTTGGGAATAAGGATGTTGAGTTCGTCGGTCTCACCGCTGTTGGAAAGCGCAAGGAATATATCATCTTTAGAGACCATGCCGATATCGCCGTGCATGGCTTCCACCGGATGTAAAAACAGAGATCGTGTTCCGGTGCTGTTTAAAGTGGCAACAATCTTTCTGCCGATTATGCCTGATTTGCCGATACCGCCCACGATCAAACGCCCACGTGAGCTGTAAATCAGTTCCACCATTTCGGCGAAATTATCGTCGATCCGCTCTGCCAATTTTAAAACGCCATCCGCCTCTATTTTGAGGACTTCAACCGCCTTATCGATAACGGTCTTAATATTCGGACGAACTGAATGATGTTTGGATGTCACCTTTTCTGCTCCCGCTATGGATTAGATTGCATCTCAGCTCTGCGCAGAGGACTAAAGTTTTAGTGAATAATTACCGACTAAAATAGTCAATCTTTGTGGAAAAAACAAGCGTATATTTTTATAAACAAATTCAATATTCCTATTGACAAGTGGTATTGACGCGATTATATTCCGGCGGCTTTTTAACCGGCTGCGGTATATAGCCGGAAACTGCCGGTAGCGGAGCTTTTTAATACATAACCAAACACCAGAAAGGGGGTGATTCCGATGGTTTGCGCAACGGTAAGAAAAGGTGAGGAATGTCCTTTTATGACGGCCCAAGGATGTTCCTACAATGGCGGGATTTGCCATGAGATCGTAGAGAAGTGCGACGGTTGTAATCGCAGTGTAGAGTTATCATCCGGGTGGTATTGCACAGCATACCCTGATCCTTCCTTGAAATGGAAGATCGGTAATTGCAATCTAGCCTCGCATGTTGCTTCAGCTTTGAGTACGACAAAGGCAAAGATCAATCCGCTCAAGGCATCCAAAAGAAGGAACAGATAATGCGGCTTTCGATCTACAGGTAAACCCCGCTCATTGGCGAGCGGGGTTTTTTTGCGTCCTCATTTCGATCTGCGCATTTTCATCCTGCTGATTTTCCAGACAATTTTGTCTTGACAATATTCCCATCTAACCGGTAAAAACTTGTCCGGATATCCCGGTTTCGCAATACTATAACCAAACGAGGAATGTGAACCCATGTACACGATTGCAAAACAGCTCAACGAAGTCATCCAAAAGGGTAATCCGCACTTGATAGAGATGATGTCTCAAATCGGTCGAAATCTTTTTTTTCCAAAAGGGATATTGACCCAGGGCGCTGAGGCAAAAGAAAAAGCTTATCGATTGAATGCGACCGTCGGTATTGCCAAAGAGCAGGGCAGAACCATGCGGTTGGACTCGGTGATGCTGGCACTTAAGGGTATCCGCCCCCGAGAGTCATTGACATATGCACCTTCATTCGGGATCCCGGAATTGCGGCAACACTGGCAAGGGAGAATTTTTGAAAAAAATCCGTCTCTTGAAAGCAAAACAATTAGCCTGCCCATCGTCACGTGTGGCATTACGCACGCGATAAGCGTGTTTGCGGATATATGGGTCGACCCCGGTGATGTTATTTTGTTGCCCGATATGATGTGGGGTAATTACAACATGATCTTTTGCGTAAGAAAAGGGGCAACCATCAAACAATTTTCGACATTCACTGAGGCAGGCGGTTTTAACCTGCCGGCCTTTGAAGAGAAGGTTGGCCAGGAGGCCAAAAAGCATAAAAAGATTATTGTTATGCTGAATTTTCTGCATAATCCTTCCGGATACACCGTAACCCGGCAGGAAGGGGATGCCATTTTAAATATTCTTGCGGAGGCAGCCACAACCGGAACAAATATCGTTGCTGCCACTGACGATTCCTATTTCGGGCTCTTTTATGAAGAAGACACTTTAAAGGAATCTATGTTTGCAAGGCTGACAGATCAGAACTCCCGACTGCTGGCTGTTAAGCTTGACGGGTGTACGAAGGAAAATTTCGTATGGGGTTTACGGGTTGGCTTTGTAACCTATGGTTGCCGGGTTGAAGGTAATCCAGCACCTGTGTATGAGGCCCTTGAGAAAAAAACCGCCGGTTGCGTGAGGGGCAGCATATCCAATGCTTCCCATTTAAGCCAAACGCTTGTATTAAAGTCGATGCAGGACGAGAATTTCAGGCAAGAAACACAGGAGAAATTCGAAATACTCAAAAGAAGGGCCAAACGGGTAAAACAGGTTCTGGCAGACCCTAAATACAAAGATGCCTGGGATGTTTATCCATTCAATTCAGGGTATTTCATGTGTATCCGATTGAAATCTGTTAACGCTGAAAGTCTTCGGATTCATCTTCTTGAAAAATACGGTATCGGGCTTATCTCTATCGATGAAAAAAATTTGAGAATTGCATTTTCTTGCATCGAGGAAAAAGACATCCCTGAGCTGTTTGAAACAATTTTAAAAGGGGTCAGCGAATTGAGTTAAATTTATTGCAGGCGGGCGGCTTTCGAGCTGAAATTTGTCCCAAAACAAACCAGGCGACGGTGAAACAGAATTTCAAGGGGTTGCTAGCCAAATATCTTTGGGCAACAGCCCTGTCAATATATTACCTCCTTTAGAAACAACCCATGTGAAGGGGCAGTAGCTGAGGCCTGTGAGCGATCTTTTGACGCAAGTATATCCTTAAAATCCTGCGGGCTGATTTTGCCCATTCCCACGGCAACCAAAGTACCCACAATATTGCGCACCATAAACCTCAGGAATCCATCCGCCTCGATTTCGAAGACCAGATAGTCTTCATCCTGTTGAGCAATACTTGTCTTGATCACCCGCCTGATTGAACTGGATCTGGGGCTGCCCGTTCCTTCAAACGCCGTGAAATCATGCTCACCAATGAGTTCAGCGGCAGCAAAGTGCATGGCTTCAATGTTAAGCGGTTGGCGAATATGCCAAGCATACTGCCTCTGAATGGCCGCCGGCAGAATTCGATTTAATATGCGGTATTGATAAATTTTGCTTTTGACATCATAACGGGCGTGAAAATTTTCTTGGACCAATTCACAGCCTCTAATGACGATACAATCCGGCAAAAGGCTATTGAGTCCCTTTAAAAATTCCCCGGGCGTTAGTCGGGTGTCACATTTAAAATTGGCCACTTGGCCGAAAGCATGCACTCCTGCATCCGTGCGACCGGACCCAACCACCGCAACCTTGTGACCGGTCATTGTTGAAACAGCCCTTTCAATTTCTTGCTGTATTGTTTTTTCGTTCGTTTGCCGCTGCCAGCCATGATAGGCGGTACCGTCGTACTCTATGGTTAATTTGAAGTTTTTCACCTTATTAAATTAGCTGCCCTCAGAAAGGTTTTTTTAAGAAAACATCAGCAATATGATTGAAAGCGAAAAAAAAGATAAGACTGTCGAAATCACAATGGATGCCGATGCAAGCTGGGTATCACTGTTCAACTGAGACGAGAGAACGTAAATTGCTGTTGATGTCGGTAGGGTGAAAAAGATCATCCCGACTTTAAACGGCATCAACGGAACATTAAATTCTTTCATAAACAAGTATCCGGTTACGGGTAACAGAACCAACTTGAGTGCCGAAGCAACCAGTGAGAGCCTAAAATGCTCCTTAAAATTTTTCAACGTAAGCGAACCGCCAATGGAAAGCAGCGCCAGAGGCAGCGTGACAAAAGTGCTGAGACGCAACGCATTATCGATAAAAACCGGGAAATAACCTGTAAATCTGGCGTAGAGGATACCGGCAATACAAGCTAAAATCAAAGGATTGGACAAAAGGGCTTTAACGGTAATTCGGATTCTCTGGCCAAGATTAAAATCTCTGCCGGAAAACCAGATCAGCGTTGAAACTGCCAGAAAATTTATCAGTGGAATTGCAAATCCGATCAAAATTCCAAAATGCTTGACGCCCTCATCGCCCAAGGCATTAATGATTACCGCCATGCCGATATACGTATTAAACCGGTAACAACTCTGCGAAAATGAGCCTGCCTGGTAGTCGGTAACCTTAAAAACCTTCAGTGTAATGCAGCTTAAAAAATAAATCGCGATGATAGCGGATAGGACTGTGCCGCAAAATAGCCAGTAAATTGCGATTGAAGAAAATCCGCCGATTTTCCAGAAAAGCAATGCCGGGAAAAAAATAAAATATATCAGTTTGTCCGAAGTTCTTAGAAATATATCATTGATCAGGTTAAATTTTTTAAGGAGGTAGCCGAGAACGATCAAGCTAAACACGGGGAATATGCTGTTTAGTACCATTGTAATTTAAAATCTGTCACAACGGACGTTTGCCAATTTTTCTTCA
>CP070652.1:2475444-2515322 GCA_020354645.1 Deltaproteobacteria bacterium | reverse complement strand
TTGCCCAAATCCCTTTTGGCTTTGTCTAAAACCTTTTTGATCAATCTAAAGCTCGTTGCAGGCGCTTTGAAAATTCGTCCCGCTTGAGCGCGGGACGCAAACAGGTTCAAAGCGCTGATCTTCCACTTCGCTAAGATTGATGGACAAAAACGTTTTAATGACCGCTCAAAATGATTTGGGCAACAGCCCGTTAAGATTCGACCCTAAGTCCCTCCATACCTAAAGGATGTTGGAAATTAAAACTCTGCGAACACCGGATGAACGGTTTGAAAACCTTCCGGGCTATCCGTATGAACCGAAATATACCGAAGTGCCGGATGGTGATGGCGGTACGTTACGAATCCACTTCGTAGACGAAGGGCTAAGCGATGCAGATCCCGTGCTGTTGATGCATGGTGAGCCATCCTGGTCTTATCTTTATCGTAAGATGATTCCCATTATCGTCAATGCCGGTTATCGGGCCGTGGCGCCGGATCTGGCGGGATTCGGCCGTTCCGACAAACCTTCAGACCGTAATGATTCCTCCTATCAGCGCCATGTGGACTGGATGCAGGCCTGGTTAAATGAATTGGGCATCTCTTCAATCACGCTGGTTTGCCAGGATTGGGGAGGTTTGATCGGGCTGCGGCTGGTTGCAGATAGGCCGGATCGATTCGCAAGGATTGTGGCTGCCAATACGGGCCTTCCCACCGGAGATCATCCGGTTACCGAGGCATTTTTGAAATGGCGTAAATTTTCCCAGGAGGTGCCCGAATTCGACGTCGGCTTTATTCTCCAGGGAGCCACACAAACGGGGCTTTCCGATGATATCCTCGCGGCGTATAGAGCCCCTTTCCCGGACGAATCCTATAAAGAAGGCGCACGCATCTTTCCGTCTCTGGTTCCCATATCTCCAGATGATCCGGCAGCACCCGCCAACCGCAAAGCCTGGGAAGCACTCACAACTTTTGAAAAACCGTTTTTAACGGCCTTTAGCGACAAAGACCCCGTTACTGCAGGGGGGGACAGGATTTTTCAAAAATTGATTCCCGGTGCCAAGGGACAACCCCACACCACCATCAAAGGCGGCGGGCATTTCCTGCAGGAAGATTGCGGCGAAGAATTCGCACGCGTTGTGGTAGATTTTATCGCCAGGACATCGAATTAAAGATCATTTTTTAGTTAGGAGGAAAAAGGTATGACTGAACAAGTATATAAGGACTTGCTGGAAGTGATGAAAAGCCGCCGTGGCGGTTTTGCCGGTATAGATATCCCGGAGTTCTTTGAATTGGTTGAAGAACTTTTTACGCCCCAAGAGGCAGAGGTCAACAATGCACTGACGCGAAAACCCGTTACTGCAGCTGATATTGCCAAAGCGCTGGGCAGGGATGAGGGAGAATTACAGACAATCCTGGAAGAGATGGCCGACAAGGGACTGTGCATGACCTTTGTGAAGGATGGGGTGCGGCTTTACCAGGGAGCGCCCTTCATGCCGGGGATTTTTGAATATCAGTTTATGCCGGGAAGAATAACAGACAGGGATAAAAAGATTGCAAGGCTCATCCATGCGTATAAAGAGGCCTTTGAATCGGCTAAAGGTGGGACCAGGATGACATTTCCTACCACCCGGGTAATCACCGTTGACAAAACCATAGAAGCCGGCAATACTGTCCATACCTACGATCAGGTATCGACATACATTGATAAGTACGATTCCATTAGCGTCTCCACCTGTTTCTGCCGCCATGCAGCCAGATTAAGGGATGAAGAAACTCACGGTATGCCGATGAACATATGCATGATGTTTGGGCACGAGGCTGATTACATTAATGAGAGATTAGGGGGACGCAAGGTCACCAAGGACGAAGCGCGACAAGTGCTGGATTTAGCTGAGGAAGCCGGTCTGGTTCACATGAGCCGCAACACGACTGAGGATATCACTTTCTTATGTAACTGCGATCGCTGGCACTGTGAGGTCATAAGCGGTGTTCTTAAACAACCCAAACCGGCCCTGTTTTTCAACTCCGGTTTTCAACCGCGATTTGACCCGGATCTTTGCACTGCGTGCGAAACCTGCATTGAACGCTGCCCATCGGCAGCACTCACAATGGGTGATAACGATATTCCCCAGGTGGATCTGGACAGATGCTTCGGCTGCGCGGTCTGTGCCACGGGCTGTCAAGATGAGGCCATTGTGATGGCGGCCAAGCCCAATTTCCCAATACCTCCGAAGGATCCCAAAGAATTGGTTGCTTCAATCAAGGCCAGTTATTCCAAATAATTTTTATCACGAAATCACGAAACTGGGAAAACGCGAAAAGGAAAAAAATTCTGTTTCGTGATTTCTGTGTTTCGTGTTTTCGTTTTTGGAATTTAAATTTTGAAATAGTTAGAAATCGGGGTATTGATTTATTGATATGATCATGTGTATGTGGAAACTGTGTAAAGCAGGGGACATCCGTGAAATATCATTATACGAATTTTTCAATTATTGACTTCAAACAGACCGCTATAAAACCATGGGGTTAGGCCTTTATTCTTGACAGATTTAGACGGTGTGCCAACAATGAAGGCCTTACCTTTCGTTTATTAAAAAAAGGATATCCTTGTCGCGAGTTATTTTAGTGATTAAGGGTGTCTTTCTATTTCTTCTGTTGATCGGTTATGGTTGCGTGTAGAAAAAATCTGGTTATATTGTGGTGTAATGCAAAAGCAAAACGCGATACCACCGGACGGTTTCGTTGATCATATAAATTCCACCGATCCAAAGAAAGGAGCGCTGATGCCGATCGACCTGGAAAAGTTCAAACCTGAATACAAGAAATGGGTGGCGGAAAGCCTGCCGGACTACCGCGCCGGCAAGATGACGGAAATCGTCAAGAAGTATCCTTTAATCGTCTCCGACGGAGTGCCCTGGACGCCGTACAAGGGTCAGCCGTCGGTGCAGACCTTTGCCATGGTGACCAGCGGCGGGCTCTACCTGAAGAACAGCCAGCCGCCCTTCGACACCGTTTCCATTCACGGAGATCCATCTATTCGGGAAATCCCCAAAACCGTCCGCCAGGAAGAGATCGGCATCGCTCACGCGCACTACGATCACAGCCTGGCAGAGCAGGACATCAACATCATCTTTCCCATCCATCGTCTAATCGAACTGGAAAAGGAGAGGATCATCGGCAGGCTGACCGACACGCATTACAGCTTCAGCTATGTCAATGACGTGGTGCCCCTGGTCACGCAAACGGTTCCGAAGTTGATCTCATGGCTCAAGGCCGACGGGGTAGATGCCCTATTGCTGGTGCCGGTCTGACCCAAGTGCCATCAGACCGTGGGTCTGATTCAGCGTATGGTCGAAGAGGCCGGAATCCCCACTATTTCCATGGGCAACGAACCTGACCGGATGGCGCGCATCAAGCCGCCCCGGGTCCTACAGGTTAAGTTCGCGCGGGGCAGCATGTTCGGAGAGCCGGGCAACGTGAGTCGCCAGCGGCGCATCCTGTTGGATGCCCTGGATGCCCTGCAGACAATGACCGAACCAGGCGAGATCCGCGAGCTTCCCTACCAGTGGAAACGTCCGGACTAGAGATAGGGCACGTTGTTGACTAGGTTAACTTACTCAACTGTGTGTTGGTGTTGTTGGTGTCAAATCCTGAATAGTGAATAATGCATTCGCCCAATTCTTTAGTAATTAAAAGAAGGAGACGTTGGTGAAAAGACGACATATACTCCCTGATTTTAACTCTTTATAAATACTTGAGGGGTCGGGGAGTTTTTTGACCCTGTGCCTCCAGTCTTTGTTTTTCTAAGCAATTTGGCAGGGGGGATACTCTCCCCCTCCGCATTCCACCTTCGGTGGCTGCGGTCTCCCCCACTGCCAAATTGCAGAAAAACAAAAGACTTACGACAATGGATCAAAAAAACCCCCGACCCCTCATTCAGTTACATTGAGAGGCTACTCCCATCGCCTTACCCGGCTAAATATTCTACTGACCTGTACTTGTAGTTATTATCAAAAAAACCTTCCATTCCGGCTTGACATCCAGCCGTTATTTTTCTATAATTACCTGAATTAAATAGAAATTTTATTCGGAGATAAATGCATGGATTTTGCGGACGAAATAAAAAAATTCTATCAGAAACATGTTCCTGGAGCGTCGATAGAAAAGAATTACCTGAAAGCTCCCTGTCCGTTTTGTTCCGCCGGTGAGACTGAAAAACCGGGGACAATGGTTGCCATAATCAATCCGGAAAGTTTTTTTGTTGGATTTTTTCGATGTTTGAATCGCTGCAAACCGGGAGGATTCCCTTTATATTTCGGACGTCTGATGGGCATTGATCCCAAAGAAGTACCAGGCTACGATCCCGACAGGGACCCCTTTGTTCAGGATATCATCTACCCGCTGAAAAGTCTCAAACCCGATATCACTAAATTTACCTCCCTTATGACGGATACTCAATACGCTTATTTCAGGGAATTCGGCGTATCCAAGGCAGCGGTGGACGAGGTGAAGATCGGCTACAACGGCCGTTATCTGGTATATCCTTACTTCATGGAGGATGGCAACGCATACGCTGCCCGCTGTATATTGCCCGGTCGAGAGAATGACAACTTTTGGCACGGCAATGAAAAGTTTTTTTTAGGTGAATTTCAGATCTATGAAATGCCCGAAATCGATCGATGCGAGGGCGGCGCCATGTTCATCACGGAAGGTGAAAACAACCTTTTGACCCTCAAAGAGCTCGGGTTTCCAGGTATCGCTGTTCCTGCCGTGGCGGATTTGGAAAACATTAATCCCGAACGTCTGACTTTCATCAATCATCTTTTTATTGTCGTCGGCAATGCCCCGGAGGCGCAACTATCCGCCCGGGCTTTAGCCACCAAGCTTGGCTTTAAAGCCAGGATATTAAAATGGTCGACTCATCTGAAGCGCGGCTTTAATCTGTGCCAGCTAGCTGCAGAAAAGGGCAAGGAGTTTCGATCCGCAGTCTCTCAGATGATCCAAAGAAGCAAATCATTTTCACCTTTTGTTTCACCCGAAAAAGAGCATCGCAGCGTTCTCGAGACCCTGAACGAGAATCGGGGCAAGGACCTCATGGGCACAAGTTCTGGTTTTCAAAAAATGGACCATGCCTTGAGTGGAATACGCGGCATCAATATCATGGGGGGCCCCCCAAAGGCGGGTAAATCCTGTTTCTACATGCAGATTTCAACCGAAATGGCCAGGCGTAAAACACCGGTTATTTATTATGATTTCGAAAACGGTCGCCAGAAAATATATCTTAGAACACTTTGCCGCCTGAGCAGATTATCTGATAAAGAAATGAGAAAAATCAACTTGGATGACGAAGCTGCCGGGAGATTCGAGCGCGCCCAGTTGGAGTTTAAGACCATCCTCCAATATTTCCGGGTTGTAACCGACAGAAAGCTGAACCCTGATATTATGCGGCGTCAGATTGATTTCCTCCAGCACGAAACCCGAAGGGATAACACGGTTGTTGTTGTCGATAGTCTTCACAAACTTCCGTTTAAAGATCTTTCCGACCGCCGGACCGGTATCGATTCCTGGCTGCGCCATATGGAAGCCATCCGTGACGAACAAAACGTCGCTTTTTTCGTGATTTCGGAGTTGTCCAGAGGCTCAGGTGGTCAATACACAAAAAAACCTGATCTGGGGTCGTTCAAAGAATCAGGCGATATTGAGTACAGTGCCGATAATGCCATGATTCTCATACCCAACTGGGATCCCATTGATCCTATCTCCACGGCCGCCAGAGAGAGCACCCTTTGGCTGGCCGCTAGCCGGGAGAACAATCCCGGCAAAATAGGGGTCTATCGTCTGGAATATCCTTATTGGAGTTTTAGTGAGGTCTAATACAGGAGCCGCTGCCATGACAATGAACCCTCATCGGCTGATTGATTATTTCCAAAAGTTGATTTTTTCCCTGTATTTCAGCGGTATTCTTTGCCTGATAATTCTGGTTTTCATAGGCGCTTGTGCAAAACACAGTGTCCAAAAATCTTTGGTGACACCTGCGACTTATGAAAAAATCGATACAATCGAGCAAAGAGCATATCAGGCCATGGCCGCTGGTGATTATCAAACCGGTATCCGCCTTTATGAGCGCATAATTGAAAAGGATCCCTCAAACGCTTTGGCTTACTACTATCTCGGATACGCCTATGGCCAAACCGGTAACCGCTCCAAAGAAGTACTGTATTATGAAAAGTCTATTTCACTGGGGTATAAAACCGATCAAATTTTCCATAATTTGGGTGAAGCCTATCTGGAATTGGGCCAGATCGATGAATCCATTCAGGCATTTAAGCAGGGACTCGCGATAAATTCGAAAAGTGCCGACAATCATTTTGGTCTCGCAAAGGCCCTTCAGGAGACGTTGAATTACGATCGGGCTGAAGAGGAACTTTTAAAGACAATTCGATTGGAACCGAAGGTCATCGAGTTTCGGGAGTTCTTGGGCTTGTTTTACGTGGAAAGAGGAGATTTACACAAAGCTGCTGAGCAGTTCGAGCAAATTCTGGAGATTGATCCCGACCATGAAGGCGCCCGTGCGTTTCTGGAACAAATCGTCAAAGGGGGAACACTGGAGAAAAAAGGGATCCCCGGGATGGGAGGAGATTAAACCCTGTGATGGAAGATGACGCCTTAAGAATATAAATTCACTTTATAAATATGACCCTGCGCTCCGGACCGTTTTTCCGTTTCTGGTTTGGTACCTTCCTGCGGTCGGCAACCTTCCGGCGATCTGTGTTAGATCTTCTTTCTTTAATAAAATTTTCGCTGAGTTCTCGTCGTCTTTCCACATAGGATCTGTTACCGCCATTATCCAGCAATGGCAATAAATCGTCAAAGTTGCTCATTGTAAAACATTCCCTACCGAACGGTTTTAAAACTTGTTTAACTTGCGCCTGAAAACCTCAACATTTTTAAAAAGCGGCGCCTACTATTAATAACAGACTTGTTAAATTATGGTCAAGATAATATGGTTCAAATAATTAACTCACTCAGAGTGAATATCTACTGCTCAATTTAGTATAAATTTTTGGTATGTTATTCAATTTTATAGCTTCTAGCTGCCTTTCAGTACATCTATCATCGTATAGATCTTACCTTCCGCGCCAGCGCTTATTTTTTCAGACAAATAAAGCACGGCATCCAGGGTGCCTTTACCATAAACCTCACGTCCGTTGACGTTGTGACTGAACTCGAATCGTACGGTTTTGTCATCCGATACAAGGGTATAGGTATGCCATCCATGCCCGGCCAAATATTCTTCCGGGATGCCCCAGCTGGCTTTTTGGATGGCAGGATCGCGCTCCATTACAATTTCATCTGTTGAAAAAGGGGTGCCCAGTGCATTAAAATATTTAACCATGGCTTTGGCGGTTCCACTGGTGTCTGCTTTTCCTTCCTGATGACTTTCCCTGATTTGTAAAGAATACCCTTTAAAAAGGCCCGGAAACGTCTCGGCCGCATATTCCACCATGGCCTGAAATCCGACGATTTGTTTTGCCATATTCGGTGCAATAACTGCCGGGATGGAAGATGCAGCCACCGTATCTTCGAGAAGCTTGCGGTCACCGCCGGTGGTGCCCATTACAAAGGGCAAGCTGTGATTGCAGTAAAATTGAGCATTTTCGTTTACGGCCGCGGGATGGGTATAGTCTACACTGATAAACGCGCTTTCGGAATTCTTGAGTTCAGTTATTGCCGCCTTCCGTGCGTCGGGGTCTATGAGCCGAATGTTGAAGCCTTCGACAGTGTGTTCAGTGGCTGATATTTCAGGGCCGGTGAGTGAATGCGGTAACAGATCAAAGCGGTCGTCAGAGTATATCTGGCGTGCCACCACACCGGCCATGTTGCCGGGAAGACCGTTAACCATGACTTTTAATTTACCCATTGAACACCTCCTCAAATTATGGTGATTTTCAAAAATACCCGTCGGTCAGGCCCAATGAATGGTAATGTGTTGTCGGAATGGTATTTTAGCAACTACCATATCTTAATTGTGCAAAAGTCGAGGATGCCCCAGATCCAAGGCGTCCAAGGGTGGGCTTCGCCTGAGCTCAGCCGAAGTCAAGCCGCAGTAAACTAATGCGAACCCTTGGCAACGCAGACACCGCAGGAGTCAAGCCGAGGGCTATGGGGTATCATCGGCCTTCCCGAAGGGTAAACAAAATGAAGAAATAAATAAGACAACTATCATTCTGTTATCATTGGTTTACAGCGATGTCGTTGAATATTTCGAATACCTCGTGATACTAAATAGTTATAATTCATTCTTCATTTTGTTTATGCACAATTGAGGTATAATTTTTCAGCGATCCTATTCAACTTGGGAAAGCTTGAACGTTCCATGGAAGAGAGGTTTTTTTTTAACGTCATTACAGCACAGGGGATGTATTTTTCAAAGTGTTTTTTTTTCTTTATTTTGCTCAGGTAGCCGAAAGCTCCCAGTATTTGGAGATTTCTTGTCAAAGCGCAATAGGGATAGCCGGGGCCGAATTTATCCGGTTTTGCTATGCCGGCTCCGGCAAGATTTTTGATGCAATAATCGAGCAGTTGCTTTTGTACCGTTAAGGGCAGACCGACATAGGGGTCTATCAGAAGAGACGCCAGATCATACTGGAGGGGTCCGATTCGTCCGCCCTGGAAATCGATAATATAATAGGCATTGTCTTTGACCAAAATATTACGGGACTGAAAGTCTCTGTGCATGAAACCGCTGATCGAAAATTCTGTGGCCTTTTTTGCCAGGAAAATAAATTCCTCTTCGAGATCTTTGAAAGTCGTGTCCCAGCCCAGATACTGCCGCAAAAACGCTTCAATAAAATAACGGCATTCGTTTTCAAGGATCAGCTCCCGGCTGTAGGTGGCGGTTTGATACGTCCATGAAATGTTGAAATTTTTTGCTCCCAGTATCGAAAGTTTTAAAAGCAGCTTGATGATTTTTTGGTAGCGGCTCACAACGTCATTGGTGCGACGAATCTTTTGTATAACACTTTGAAGATTGTGATCTCCCAGATCTTCCATAAAAACCAGGCCGGAAAAGGTATCATCCAGATATATTTTTGGAACCGGTAGCCCGGCGGTGTATAAATGGCGGCCAATGGCCACAAAGGCATCAACCTCTGAGGTTTGAGGGCCTTTTCTGAGACCGTGATCAGCCATTACAAGAGAGCGTTTTCCGGCTGTCAATCGATACCATTTTCGATCAGATCCATCGCCTTTGAGTTTCGTTCGTTCTATTTTTCGGAACTCACACCGGTGCCAAGCGCGTATGAAGGCCTCAGGAGCCATTTTATCGTAAACTGTCCTCTGATAACTTTCCGGAGTTCCGATATCTCTCCAGTAGTGATTTGCGGGTATAAATGCCTTAATCTTGCGACCTGCTCCTATCATTTTTTTATAAGCGGCAATACTGCTAAAATATCCGGTGGCCGGGATAAAATTGAGAATTTCGGGATCCAGTACCTGTATGCCGGTAAAAGACAGCATGGTGGTTGGAACCGTCTTATCTTCTTGCCGCTGATCGTCAAACCCCTCGATAAATTCATCAGTGCTGATCAAAACGCTATTGAACCGCGGGCAGTCATGCAGAACCAAAGTTGCCGGATAGCGATGATTTAGGTGAAATTCATAAACTGTTCGCAAATTAATGTCCGTGACGATATCACCGTTGATGACCATGAAGGGATGGTTGTCCCAAAAATCCGTCACGTTCCTTATTGCGCCGCCGGTCCCTAAAATTATCGGTTCATAGCGGGTTTGGACGGGTATGGCGTATTTGTGCTCAGCCAAAAAGGCATCGATTCTTTGGTTCTGGTGATGGGTGTTTATTATGATCGCTTGACAACCGGCCGCTTGCAGAGCTGCAATAGTGATATCGAGCAGCGGACGTCCGGCGATGGGGAAAAGGGCTTTGGGAAAGTTTGACGTGAAAGGCTGCAGTCGGGTGCCGTATCCTGCGGCGAGAATCAGGGCCTTCATATCTTTGTTGTTTGGACGATAGTCTGAACCGGCCAGGGACCTTAATTTTGAAGCCGATGCATGTATTTGGTGATAGCCTCTTTATAAATTGCAATTTTGTCGCTGTTTTCAGAACACCTCACACCCCGGCTGAGAAAAAAATCGATCGCATTTTGGTAGCTCACCTTTGACAGGGCTTCTTTTCGATCAATTTCATGTCTTTTATACATGCGATTTCCGCGGGTTTCGATTTTTTTGAGGCGTTCTTTGGCGTTCATTGAGTTTTGAGGACTGTGCATGAAAAAGTTCAACACAACCCAGTAGGATTCAAAATAGGTTTTCAAGAATCTTGAATATAGTTTTAGCTTCCGGAAACCGGCCGAGGTTACATTGTAAGTGTCCGGCAATGTTTGGTGGGGCATTATGATCGCGTCGTCAATAAAAGCTTTGAGGCTTTTTCTGACATAATATTCCGGCGTGAGTTCGATGTCGTAAGCGAATTCATTTTTAAAGAATTCCTGAAGGAAAGCATAACCCTGGTGCAGGTCGGCGGCAGAAAACTGGAATGCATCTCTATTCAGTATTTCAAGAGCGGTGAATGCGGCCGGAACAAAAAAGGAAATACAGTTATTTTTATAATATTCCAGAAATGGTCTTCTGTTTTCGATTACCTCATACCGACTCTCGGGTGCGGGATTTTCTTTGGCCTTTGGGGCCGCTTCAATGAATTTGCGTTGCACATAGGAATCAAAAGCATTTCGGATGGCATGATCCTGATCGATAATAAGGGTGTCGGTCAGGGCGGCACCTTGTGCATTCAAATATTTTAAGTAGGTATCGACCTGCGATTTTAAATGGTCGTATGGAAATCTTTTTTTCGCAAAGTTCAAAAGTGCACTGGCAACCAATCCGTGCGGTGTTACGACTGTCTTTCGGTTGATGGAATTTATCATCCTGTGCCCCAGATTCCGGCAGAAGGCGTTTTTGTCTTTGGGTTCCATTTCCGCCAGCGAAGTGCCCTGTTGGTTTAGGATTTCCTTGAGTGACAGCGGTTCATGAAACTGGACGTATATCTTGCCATATCTTTTTTTCAAAAATTTTCTAGCTTTTAAGACTTGCCATATGCTTTCCTGTTTTTTTTGCCCCCCCTCCAGTTCGTGAAGATAGGCGCTTTCTTCAAGGACTTGGTCATAACCGATATATATCGGCACGAATATCATATCTTCACAAACTCCGTTTTTATAGGCATCCAGCAGAATGGAGAGTAAACCCAATTTGGGAAGGATCAATTTTCCGGTTCGACTTCTGCCGCCTTCGATAAAAAATTCGATATTAAACCCCTCTTGCAGCAGCCTATTGATGTACTCGGTGAAAACTTTTGAATAAAGCACTGCCCCGCGAAAGCTTCGACGAATGAAAAACGCACCGCCCTTGCGGAACAGAGGCCCCATGGGCCAAAATGAAAGATTTTTTCCGGCAGCAATATGCGGGCAGGGCAGATTGTTTTGATACAATAAATAAGACAGCAGCAAGTAATCAATATGGCTTTTGTGGTTGGGTATCAGAATTAGCGGGCCTTTTTGTGACATGGTTTTAACCCGGTTCAGTTCTTCATGATTGATGGTGACGCCGTCAAACATGGTTTTGAGAATCCAGCCGACAAAGAGAGAAGCTATTTTTATTAAGCCGATACTATAATGGGCCGCAATTTCTTCGAGGTAGGCATCGGCTTTTTTTCGCACCTCATGCATGGGAATATCCCTAGAGTTGGAATAATTCTCTATGAATTTGTGAAAGCGATCGTTTCCTAAAATGCTTTCCTTGAGCTCCTCCCGCGATTTGAGCACGGGTCCGGTGATGCTTTGGCGGTGGCGATTGATCTGGGCTAAAAGTGTTTGTCGGATGGCACGGGTCTGCTGGGCCACGGTCTGTTCTCGGATATCTTCCTGCTCTAAATATTTTTGCAGATTTAATGATTCGGAAACTTCCACAAAGACTTTTCCGGGCTTTCTGATGAGCGTAATCAAACGGCGCAATCTTCCCGGTCGGTCTTCACCACCAAACAAAATATCGATGAGGTTCGGGATAGATCGGCTGGGGTCTTTGGTGAAGAACATCAGCTGGGGAATGATGAAGATCGGGCGGTCGACCGTTTTTTGGATTTCGATTAGATATCGGATCGGATCTAATTTGGCCTTGACGAATCGGCGATAAAATCCGCCCTTTTCCACCAAGGACATAAATCCGGCGCTGCCGGCCAACAGTTCTTTTTTGATATACCCGCTTTTATAGGGATCCGGAAAGGAGAAGCTTTGAAAGAAGAAGTCCAGTTTGGCCAAGATGATTTTGAACAAGCGGGAGACTCTTTGCCAAAGAAAGATTTTATAGTCCAATCCGATTTCAGGGTAGGGCAGGGCTTTTTGTCTGTAGCGGGTATGATAGAATAGATAGTCAAATTTGCTTTTGTACTTGGTTGTATATACCAGGATAGCATCTTCGGGAATTTTTCTGATAATATCGAGTTGATCATCGTCTAATTTGATACCGGCGTAGAAAAGCCGCAAAATAAAAGATGAGAATGAGCCGGAATTACCCGGAAGAAAGCAGCTGTAATGGTTGTGGGTCCCATCGAGGGCCTTGCTGATCCACTCACGTAATTTAATTATATATTTTGTCGGTTTTAGTTGTTTTGATTCTGGCATTGCAAAATTAAGATATTCGTTGCGAGGTTACGATTTCACGGGGGGCTTGCACATTGGTTACCTGTAAGAGAAGCGAGATAGTTATCGGTGTTGGATATTTGTTTTCATCACACATGGGCTTATGCTGATGCGGACTGGTTAGTTATCTATCAAAATAAAACAAAAATTGCAATATATTATTCAATATTGGCCGCATCGTCGACAATTTTTATTTGACGAAACAGACCATCGGTATTAAATTAGCCGCAAGAAACCTGCTAACACTTAAAACATTGCAAATATTTGTAAGGGGAGGAGGGATCATATGAAAACGTTATTAGGAGGGGCAATAGCAGCAGCATTAGGTTTGATCGGTCTCGTGGTTTGGTGGGAAGAATTTTTTGAGGTTTTAGCCGGAATTGTCCCCGTGATGCTGTTGTTAGGCGGCGGGTTGGCAATATACCTCGGTTTTGATGAATTGAGAGATAGTTGGAAAAAGGAAGAGGCTATTGAAAGTCCCACTTCTGAGGGTGAAAATGTTGAAGTGTATAAAAAAGAGATTGATGATCTTAAGGATGAGATTGAAACGCTGAAAAAGGATAAAGAAGGGGAGGATCAGAACAAAGAAGAAGCTTAGAAAAAAAAGTTCAGAATAATCTCCCTTATCGGAAAAGAGCCTTAAAAAAACAGCCCGGGGCTCTTTTTTCCGTTAAGGCTGATTTTTAATCGCTGAAGTTGCGAGTTTATCCGCCCGTTCATTTCCTTCAAGACCTTCGTGCCCCTTGACCTTAATCAATCTGAAATCCCTAAATGACGAGATTAACTTTTTGATTGAACTCACCAGTTTCCGGTTCTTTTTTGCTTTCCACCCAAGCGCCAGGACCCCGTATGCATAATTACTGTCGGTATAAATCCTCACCGGCACATCCTTTCTTTTCATCTCGAGCAAGCCGGTCTTTATGGCTTCAAGTTCCGCAACATTATTGGTCGTATTACCGATAAATTTTGATATTTCCCTTTCGTGTTTTCCGAAACGCATAAGGATTCCGATGCCCGATGGTCCGGGATTTCCTGATGACGCGCCATCTGTGAAAATACAGATGGTTTCACGATCCGTTGGGTCATTGGCCTCAGAAAGAAGCTTGTTGGATGGTGAATCTTTTTCAGGGGGTGATGCTTTACAAGCGGTCTGGATTTCGGTGTTGGGGTCTCCAAGCGGTTTAACGCCATTGCGACGTACCCAGTATTCATAATCCTGGTCAAGCTGATATTTGATCAGGAATTTATCATTTTTAGCGATTGGTTTTCCGGCATCATCAACGGCCAGCCAAACCTTGTTTTGCTTAAAGCGCACGCGCATCCAGTTTAGTTTGTCTTTATCCAATTTCGAATTTTTTATCATACTAAGCTCGAAAATAATTTTTTGTGAAACCAAGCGTCAATATAAATGGAATTCGCGACTTATTGTTATGAATTCATCGAGTTCTGCTTTCCAGGATGCCGCGATTTCATCGATATTGCCCCCCTCCGCAACCTGCAGTCGTATCTGCTTGTTGCCGATAATCAGGTCGATGGGCAGGCGTTCAAATTCATATTCATAGGGTGGCGGTTTCCACTCGAACTGACTTTGGTGATGGCATATGACAGCCTGCAGCAACCTCAGACCGGTAATGTATGGTTTGAACTCCCGTCGATTGGTGATGTGAATTTGGAGTCCGTGGCAGAGCCGATTTTTCCATTTGTTCGAGGTGGGTTCAAAAGCGGTTTGCCGAAGTGCAGCCCCGGTCAGTTCAGATTCCCCCATTTCTGATAAAATGCGCTGCGGATTAATAAACGGGGCGCCGAAAATTTCAAAAGGTTGCGCAGTGCCCCTTCCTTCAGAGATATTGGTCCCCTCCCATAAAACCTGACCGGGATATACCAAGGATGATACGGGTGTTGGAAGATTGGGAGAAGGGGGAATCCAGTGCAGGCCCGTATCCTGATAATACATGGAGCGCTTCCAGTGACGCATGGCTATGACTTCCAGATCGCATCCGATCTTGAAATGACGGTTAAACAGCAGTGCCAGCTCACCGATGGTCAGGCCATGACGCATCGGTATCGGAAAGCGTCCCACGAAAGATGCGTCATCGGGCGCCAAGCAGTTTCCCTCAATCATTTCGCCGCTGATCGGATTCGGCCGGTCGAGAACCAGTACTTTTTTACCAAAGCGTCTGGCGGCTTCCAGGCAATAGGACATGGTGGATATAAAGGTGTAAACGCGTGTTCCGGTATCCTGCAGGTCTATGATGAGCACATCTATGGGGTCAAACATTTCCTTGGTGGGTTTGCGGGTTCGGCCATAAAGGCTGAATACCGGCAGTTGGAGAATCGGGTCGATCGTGTCGTCGGACTCGACCATGTTATCTTGTTTGTCAGCAAAAAACCCGTGTTGGGGTGCGTACAGCGCGTTCAGTTTATCTGGGATTCGCCGGTTTATTAATACGCGGGAATGGCGCAAACAGCTGTCGACCGAGGCCGGATTACTTAAAATACCGAGTCGACAACCGAATATCCATCTAGGCGGGGATGCTAAAAATCTCTCGAGACCTGTTTGTACCTTAGTCATGATTAATCTAATCATAACATTTCGGAGATTACAGTCAATTGAATTTGAAAAGCTTGACAAAGACGGAAATAAAAAATACACCTAGCGTTTGCATTTTGCAGTGTTGTATCCCACGAATAAGTTACTAATTCAACAAAAGGTTTGAAAGGTTTTTGCGAGCGCCATTGAGCATTTTGGGATCAAGACGCCGGCTGCAGCGGGGCGTTAAAAATCAAAAGCTGTTTGAGTCCCGAGGACCGCAAGACGGTCCGAGGTCGAGTTCTTTTGATTTAGCCCTGTAAAGCTGGCATCCTCAAAATGGTCGCCGGCGTGAGCAAAAGGCTTTCAAACCGCTGCAAGACTTTTTAAACTTATTCCTGGGACATGACAGCAATTTTCGATTTGGAATTAAATTTTGGACATCAATCTTGAGGGAATCGTGGTTATTGTTGGAAACTACGGGAGCGGCAAGACCGAAGTTTCCATCAATCTCGCGGTAAAAAAAAAGCGGGAAGGGCTTGATGTTCGCTTAGCGGATCTTGATCTCGTCAATCCGTATTTTCGCACGCGCGAGGCCCGGAAACCCTTGGCAAATCTGGGCATTGATATTGTCTTGCCGGCGGAAAAATATCTTCAGGCTGACCTCCCGATATTGAGCCCCGCTGTCGCAGGGATGATCCGCCGGCCGAGTCAATTGACCCTGATCGATGTCGGCGGTGATGACGTCGGTGCTACGGTATTGGCCAGTCTTGCGGAAGCCTTCAGCAAGAGACCTTACAATATGTTGCAGATTATCAATCCGCTGCGACCGTTTACCGAAACTGTATCGGGATGTATGAAAATACGCAAAGAGATCGAAGCTGCCTCGAAGATGACCATCACCGGATTGGTCGGCAATCCCAATCTGATTGACGAAACAAGGCCCGGCGATATCATTAGCGGATATGATTTTGTTGAAAGCTTGTCCAAAGAAAGCGGATTGCCGTTGAAATTTATAGCCATAATGGCGGAATTGTTACCAAAAATAGATTATAATCGTTTTAGGTGCCCGATATTGCCGATTCACAGACAACTTGTTCCGCCTTGGAAAAAAGCCAAAAAATTTGATTGAGGAGTGTAGCTATATGGCATACAAGCATTTTATCGAAAATGACAGATGCAAAGGTTGCGGATTGTGCGTAACCATTTGTCCTAAAAAGGTTCTGGAGATCTCAGACGAGGCCAATACCAAAGGATATTTTCCTGCATTTCAAGCACGACCGGAAGACTGTATTCATTGCGCCTTGTGCTGTACAATGTGTCCGGATGTGGCCATAACAATTAGCGAAACTGCTGAAGAACCGGTAGACCAATAACAAACGGGAGGCAAACATGGCTAAGGTTTTGATGAAAGGAAACGAAGCAATTGCAGAAGCTGCAATTCGGGCGGGGTGCCTGAACTATTTTGCCTATCCGATTACCCCACAATCCGAAGTTGCCGAGTATCTTTCTCGTCGCCTGCAAGAAGTCGGCGGGGTCTTTTTACAGGGCGAAAGCGAAGTTGCGGTATCTTACATGATATTAGGGGCTGCATCTGTCGGTGAGCGGGTTTTTACCACTTCTTCAAGCCCGGGTATCAGCCTGATGAGTGAGGCTATCAGTTATATGATTGGTGACCAATGCCCGGCCGTGTTTATAAATATTATGCGCGGGGGTCCGGGTTTGGGAGGCATTTTGCCTTCCCAAGCTGACTATCTGCAGGCAACCAAGAGTATCGGGCATGGCGATGGCCGGATGTTGGTGCTGGCGCCTGCCAGCGTCCAGGAAGCAGCTGAGATGGTCATGCTGGCATTCCCACTGGCAGAAAAATATCGTAATCCGGTGATGATTCTGGGCGACGGCTTGATCGGCCAAATGATGGAACCGGTTGAATTTCCGGATCACCTGAAAACCGAACCTTCCAACAAGAATGATTGGGCCGTCAACGGCATGGATACGCGCAAAAGCAATACCCGCAACCTGATCCGGTCACTTTATCTGGAGCCTGAGCAGTTAAACCAAAACAACCTGATCTTGCGAGCCAAATATGAGCAGATGAAAAAGGAAGAGATCCGGTATGAAGCTTACAACATTGATGCCAAGTACAAAGTTCTCATCGTAAGTTACGGCACGATGAGCAGGGTGTGCCGGACCGCTATCGACGAGTTAAAAGACGATGGATTAGAAGTAGGAATGATCAGGCCGCAAACAGTTTTCCCTTTTCCGGAAAAAGCGGTTGAGGATGCAGCTTCCAGAAAGAGTTGCAAGGCCGTTATCAGTATTGAAATGAGTATGGGCCAGATGGTGGAGGATGTGGAACGATCGGTTAAAGGAAAACAACCGGTTAGTTGGTACGGAAAATGCGGTGGTGAAGTTCCGACACCCGAAGAGGTTATGGCGGAAATCAAGAAACTAGCTAACTAGAAGCGGTTTCAAAACCTCGTTTTCACCGGTTTGCGCCTTTTTATCCGCCATAGATCTATGGTGGATTGAAAAGCGCTAAGCTCGCTGCACTAAATCTTGAAAACTCGGGCTAACGCTCTCGAACAGTTCAAGATTTTACGCTCCGCTTCGCTAAGCGCTTTTGTACAAAAGTTCTCAAAATTGGTTCAAAAGAGGTTTTGAAACCAGTTCTAAGCAAACGTGCGAAGGGACCAGGGGTGGAAACGGTGATACTTTTTCACCGGCCAGCTCCTCCCCGGATACACACACAAATGGAGAGTAAATCGGATGGGAAAAACATTTCAAAAACCGGAGGCTCTTGCCGACCAGATAACTCACTATTGCCCGGGCTGTACCCACGGGGTTATCCATCGCCTGGTTGCTGAAGTCATTGACGAATTGGGAGTTCGGGGACGCACGGTAGGTGTTGCTCCGGTGGGATGTGCGGTTCTGATGTACAATTATTTTACATTTGATTTTGTGGAAGCCGCCCATGGCCGTGCGCCGGCCCAGGCAACCGGTATGAAAAGGGTGCGGCCCGACCTGGTCATCTTTACCTACCAGGGTGATGGAGATCTGGCCAGCATTGGGATGGCAGAAATCGTTCATGCTGCCAACCGGGGGGAGAAGTTTACTACCGTATTCGTAAACAATGCGGTGTATGGAATGACGGGTGGCCAAATGGCACCGACAACGATGCCGCATCAGCGAACGACCACCTCGCCCTTCGGACGCAATGTAGAAGATGTCGGGATGCCGATTAAGGTTTCGGAACTGCTGGCAGCACTTCAAACACCCGCATATATTACCAGACAGACGGTGCTCAAACCCAAATATATCACCAGGGCCAAAAAAGCCATCAAGCGGGCTTTTCAGTATCAACTCGATGACACCTGTTTTAGTTTCGTGGAAATTGTGAGCACCTGTCCCACCAACTGGGGACTCACGCCGGTGGAAGCTGTTAAATGGGCTGAAGAAGAAATGCTTTCTTACTATCAACTCGGAGATATCAAAACACCCGAAGAATCAGAAGCTGAAAGCTCAAAGCTGTAATTTGAAACAAAGGGGGACCATAACGGTGTTTCTTTATTTCGTGCTTTGAGCATCGCGCTTTCAGTTCAATAAGGAGGCTTGAATGCAAAGCGAAGTCATGTTTGCCGGTTTCGGCGGCCAAGGCATCTTGCTTAGTGCCAAGATACTGGCCCATGCAGCCATGGATGAAGGCTTACAAGTGGCATGGGTTCCATCTTACGGTCCGGAAATGCGGGGCGGTACCGCCTACTGCACGGTGGTGGTCAGTGACCGCCTCATCGGATCTCCGATTATCAGAAACCCGAAGCATCTGGTGGCCATGAATCGGCCCTCTTTAGAGAAATTCGCCCCGATGGTTAAACCGGGTGGTGTGATATTGATAAACAGTTCATTGATTTCCATTGATTCCGGACGCGATGACGTCGATGAGCTCAAAGTACCTGTCAATGACATCGCCGTTAAATTGGGCAGTGTTCGTTCAGCCAATATCGTGGCGCTTGCCGCTTTTGTGACCCGCAGCAAGCTCGTTAAAATTGACACGCTGCGAGAATGCGTAAAGGCCGAATTTTCCAAGAAAGAGAAGCTGATCCCCTTGAATTTGGAGGCGATTGAAAAAGGTTCGATGGCGGCCCAAAAATAATCGCAAGATAGTTTACCAGTCCTTGCGTTCGAGAGATTGAAGCTCATGAAACTGACAATACCCCCACATATTCTGTCTTTAAAACCATATGAACCCGGAAAACCTTTGGAGGAGGTAGAAAGGGAATACGGTATAAAGGATTCGATAAAGCTAGCCTCCAATGAAAATCCACTGGGACCTTCTCCACTGGCGCTTAAAGCGATCCGGGAGGCAACCATGAGCCTCAACCGCTATCCGGATGGAAGCGGTCACATTCTGCTGTCAAAGTTATCGCAAAAACTGAACATTGCAGCCGAAAATATTGTTCTCGGCAATGGCTCGGATGAAATCATCGCCTTGCTTGCCCTGGTGCTGCTTCAACCAGGGGACCAAGTAATTATACCCAAACCGACCTTTCTCTTATACGACAATATTGTACGAAGCGTGGGGGCAACACCGGTGTATGTTCCTTTGAATGAACTTTCGATAGATTTGGACGCGGTTCTAAAAAACATAAGCCCCGAATGTCGCATGATTTTTTTGTGCAATCCAAACAATCCCACCGGAACTGTTTTTTCCGCATCGGATTTTGAGCGATTTCTACAGGCAGTACCGTCCGATGTGGTCATTGTGGTTGACGAAGCCTATATTGAATTTGTCCGCAACCCAAACTGTGCCAACAGCTTGGAGTTCATCTCCCGGAACGCGGCGCTGGTTACCCTGAGAACCTTTTCCAAAGCATATGGTCTGGCCGGGCTCAGAATCGGTTACGGCCTCATGTCTCAAACGCTGGCTGAGCTTTTAAATAGGGTCCGGTTGCCGTTTAATCTGAACTCTTTGGCTCTGGCCGGAGCTGCAGCGGCTTTAGATGATGATGCCTTTCTCGAAAAAACGATTCGCCTGGTGCATGAAGGTCTGGATTTTATGTATGAATCTTTGAATCGGCGCGGAATTGAATATTTTCCGACCCAATCCAATTTTTTCCTCATCGATGTGAAAAAAGACGCCCAGGAAGTTTTTCAGCGCATGCTCAGTGAGGGTGTCATCGTTCGCTCCATGAAGGCTTACAGCTTTACAAACTACATCCGGGTTACCGTGGGGCTGGAGAATGAAAATGAACGGTTTTTGAAAACCCTTGAAAAGGTTCTCTGATGAAGCGCCTTGTGATCACCATAGATGGTCCGGCAGGTGCCGGTAAAACAACAGTCAGCCAGGCCCTGGCAGAGCGCCTGAATTATAGATATATCGATACGGGTGCGCTTTACAGGGGGGTGGCCTATGAAGCCGGGTCTCGTGGGATCACTCCCGATGATGATAAAGGTCTTGAGAATTTATGCTCGACACTGGATTTAAAATTTGTCAGTAATAAAAGCGGATTGCGTCTTTTTTCGCGAGATTCGGACATCACGGATTTGATACGCACACCTTCAATTACCATGCTGGCTTCAGCCGTTTCCGCAAGGCCGGTGGTTAGAAACTATCTTTTGGGATTACAAAGAAAATTGGGTAAAGAGAAAGGGGTAATATTCGAAGGGCGAGACATGGGTACGGTTGTATTTCCGGATGCCGAGGTAAAGTTTTTTCTTGATGCTTCCCGGAAAGCCCGGGCAATTAGGCGTTACAAAGAACTCAAACCCTCAAACACCCAAACATTGCAGGAAGTTGAGAAAGATATGGATCAGCGGGATAAAAATGATAGTACCCGATCCCTGGCACCCCTTAAACCCGCACCAGATGCAATATTAATCGACTCAACCGGTCTTTCCGTAGATGAAGTAGTTGAGTTGATGCTTTCACATATAAAAGACATTTAGCGGGCGATAGGGTGATGTGATTTCCTGCCATAAAAACCGGGTGCCACTTGCAAGTACAGCACTGACGTACATTTGATTTTCTCGGTCTTGGCGGAGAAATTGAAGCTTTTCGCCCTGAAGGGCGGGGTTTCCCGGAAAGGAAAATATCTATTCCGGATAGCTTCCTTTAACCCCGCCTTAAAGGGGGGATAAGGGAAGCGCGCCGGTCTATCCATCCTCTGCAGTGCAAGGGATGGCCGTTGACTTGTAACAAATTTTTGAATATTAAAATTAATTATTGTTTTTTAAAAATGAGTCTGATAGACAAGTCTAATTGCACTGCCGCTTAAGCGGTTCTGCAAAAAACAGGTTAAGGGGGGTACCATTTTTAATGGAAGACATGGACAAAAAGGATGAAGCTCAACAAAAAGATCGAGATGATGAGGTGGAAGCTGAAGTTGAAGAACCATCTAATGCTGAAAAACCAAAGCCAAGTGAAACATTGAAACCTGAGCAGACACCTACTGCAGAACCGTCACATGCACTTACTGCAGAACCACCAAAAGATAAACCAGCAACAGCTGAGAACATGGAAAACCTCATGAACTTGTATGAGGAAAGTTTCAAACGATGTGCAGAAGGTGAGGTTGTCACCGGCATGATCATTTCCATAGATAAAGAACACGTCCTTGTTGATATTGGGTATAAATCCGAAGGTCAAATAAGGATTCAGGAATTTCTGGATGATAACGGTAACGTAAATGCCCAAATTGGTGATCACGTAGAAGTAATGGTCGAATGGTGGGATGATGAAGAAGAACGCGTCATCCTCTCCAAAGAAAAGGCAGCCAATATAAAGGTTTGGGAAGATATTAAAAAATCATACGACGAAGAAGGGACCATCTCAGGTGTTATAACCAGCCGGGTCAAGGGAGGGTTTTCCGTCGATATTGGTGTCCAAGCCTTCTTACCAGGCTCACAGGCAGATTTGAGACCCATCCGTAACCTGGATGATTTGGTTGGTAAAACCTTTGACTTCAAAATCCTGAAATATAATCGCAAGCGCAGTAATATTGTTTTGTCACGGCGGGCGATTCTTGAACAAGAGCGCGAAGCCAAGAGATCCGCAACCCTGGCTTCAATTGAAGAGGGCAAAGTCGCTGAGGGCACGGTTAAAAATATTACTGAATACGGGGTTTTCGTAGATTTGGGCGGAGTAGACGGTTTGCTCCACATTACTGACATTTCGTGGGGCCGGGTAAAACATCCCTCGGAGCTATTTACGATTGGTGATACCATCACCGTAAAAATCCTTAATTTTGATGCTGTAAAAGAAAGGGTTTCTTTGGGGATGAAACAACTCACCCAGGATCCCTGGGAGAGTGCCACCGAAAAATATCCTCTGGGTTCCCGCGTAACCGGCAGGGTGGTAAGCCTCACCGATTACGGCGCCTTTATTGAGCTGGAGGAGGGCATTGAAGGGTTGATCCATGTTTCTGAGATGTCTTGGACGCGAAAAATTCGTCATCCTTCCAAAGTGGTTATGGTAGGCGATGAAGTTGAAGCGGTGGTGCTTGATATCAAACCTGACAACAGACGTATTTCTTTAGGGATGAAACAGGTTGTTCCCAATCCTTGGGATGTCATCAGCGAAAAATATCCGGTAGGTACGACCATTGAAGGAAAAATTAAGAATATCACTGATTTTGGTCTTTTTATCGGCATAGATGAAGGGATCGACGGTCTCGTTCACATTTCAGATATTTCCTGGACCAAAAGGATTAAGCATCCCTCCGAGCTATACAAGAAAGGGGATACCGTTCAGGCGATTGTGCTGGATATTGATAAAAACAATGAGAGATTTTCTCTTGGCATCAAGCAGTTGCAAGAAGATCCTTGGCAGACGGTGGCCGAACGCTACGAGGTCGGCAAAGAGATTACCGGCACGATTACTAATCTTACTGATTTCGGAATTTTCGTGGAACTGGAGGAAGGTATAGAAGGGTTGGTGCACGTGTCGGAAATCAGCAAAGAAAAGATAAAGACGCCGGTAGGCAAGTTTAATGTAGGTGATGTTATTACGGCCAAAGTGATGAATATAAACAGCGAAGAACGGCGTATCGGTTTATCGATTAAGCGGCTTGAGATCGAGGATGAACAAAACCTCTTGAGTGAATATGTCACCAGTATGAAGCCAGCTACGACTACCTTTGGAGAAATATTGCGCGAAAACCTTCAGGAAAAACTGAATGAAGATTAAGCATTGCAGCCCGGCAGAAGGGTGCGTGGTCATCATCCGGCTGCCGAACCGCATCACCATCGATCTTTTAGCGGACATTCTTACCCCTCTCGGCAGATTGCCAAACCGTTTCGGAACCAATTTTCTATTCAAAAATACGTACATCCCCCAGTCCTTTTCGTAAGATTTCGGGAATATCGTTGATCAGGGAAATTACACTTGAAGGCCTACCGGGGACCGGCCCGCCGTCAATGACAAGGTCCAATCTGGATTTGAAATAGTCGTGAATGAGTGAAGGATTGTCAAAAATCGTACCATCCGGTGCGCTGGCACTTGTGCTGATGATAGGATTTCCGAGGCGTTGGACCAACGCAATGCATATCTTATTTGCCGGGACACGAATTCCTGCGGTTTTGCGTTTGGTGAGCATAATTTTTGGGACAAGTCTCGAGCCTTCCAAAATAAACGTGTAGGGACCCGGCAATAGCCGTTTCATGGTTTTGTAAGCATAATTTGAAACTTTGGCATAAAGACTGATATTTTTTAAGCTTGAACAGATAAAACTAAAGGGCTTGCTTTTACGCCGCTGCTTTAACCAGTAAATTTTCTCAATTGCTTTTTTATTCATGATATCACAGCCAATCCCGTAGTAAGTATCAGTGGGATAGGCGACAACACCGTCTCTTTTGAGGATCTCGACAGCTCTTCGGATAGTTCTTTCTTGGGGATTGTTTGGATAAATTTTTACCAGCATATTCCTGATCCGGACATAACCGAAATAGAAAAATTCCATTTCGTTTCCAATACTTGTTACTTGGTATTTGGATTTGCCCCTCGACTTAGCCCAGGGTGGTGAGCTGGTCGAACCATTTTGAATTTGGAATTTTTACCACAAAATGCACAGAAAGAATTTATAAGGAATTAAAAAGGGTAGACCACTACCAGCGAAGCTTCTTACAATCGCCTGAATTTATACGCCAAAATTGTCGTGTTTCTATATGAGCCGGGTCCCTTTGTCAAGGCGATTAATTCGATCTTCATTCAAGTCGAGTGGATTCTGTTTCCGGGTTGAAAAATGATTGCTAAAGATGAATCCATTTGCTATTCGGTTCGCTTGATACATTTTGGATCTGCCGTCAGTATTGGATACACCGAAAATGAATTTATATGTTGATTATTTGCCCCGTTCGATACAAACCGATGTCATTTAGCTGCGACGGACCAGATCAAGACGAGGTCTTTGGCCGCGGCCGACTTGTTGGGTTGTAACCACTGGCGTAGGCGAATAAAATATTTTTTTCTCACGGAGGTTTGTAATGTTAAAAATACCGCCGGAAGAAGGTTTTTCATTTGACGATGTTTTGCTAATTCCCAATTACTCAGATGTTTTACCCAAAGATGTAAATGTCAGCTCTCGGCTGACCAAAAACCTGGCATTAAATATCCCGCTGGCAAGTGCTGCGATGGATACCGTGACGGAGGCGGAAACCTCAATCAGTATGGCCAGGGAGGGTGGAATCGGTTTTATCCACCGCAATATGAGCATCGAAAGCCAGGCCGTAGAGGTGGACAAAGTAAAAAAGTCCGAAAGCGGTATGATCGTTGACCCAGTTACCATCCGCCCGGATCAAAAGGTCTGGGAGGTGCTGGAATTAATGCAAAAGTACCGCATATCAGGGGTTCCGGTAACAAAAGGGGATCAGCTGGTGGGTATCGTCACCAATAGGGATTTACGGTTTGAAACGGAACTGGAAAAACCGGTTGCTGAGATTATGACCAAAGATAACCTGATAACGGTTTCCGAAGGAATCACTTTAGAAGATTCAAAAAAGCTTTTGCACGAGCATCGTATCGAAAAACTCCTCGTGGTTGACAACCAGGGCCGGCTCAAAGGTATGATAACGATAAAAGATATTGAAAAGATTAGGAAATATCCAAATGCTTGTAAGGATTCCATGGGGCGACTGCGGGTCGGAGCTGCAGTCGGCGTGGGGCCTGATATGGAACAACGTACCCAAGCCCTTCTGAATGCGGGCGCTGATGTGATACTCATCGATACATCTCACGGTCATTCAAAAAATGTTATCGAAGCGGTAAAAAAATTAAAAAGCACCTTCGCAGGTATTGAGCTCATTGCCGGCAATGTCGGCAGCGAGAAGGGGGCCGAAGACCTGGTAAATGCCGGTGTCGATGCGATTAAGGTCGGAATCGGTCCAGGATCCATCTGCACTACACGGGTCATAGCAGGCATCGGTGTGCCTCAGGTTACGGCCATCATGAACTGCAAATCGGTCTCCAATAAAACCGGCGTGCCGTTGATTGCTGACGGCGGGGTCAGATTTTCAGGGGATATCACCAAAGCCATCGGAGCCGGGGCCCATTCAGTTATGATCGGGGGGCTGTTTGCAGGCACAGAGGAAAGTCCGGGAGAGGTTATTTTTTATCAAGGACGCAGTTATAAGGTATATAGGGGTATGGGGTCTATTGAAGCCATGAAAAAGGGCAGCAAAGATCGATATTATCAGAGCGAACAGACCGAAGAGGACAAACTGGTGCCCGAGGGCATTGTAGGCCGTGTCCCTTATCGCGGAACGATGTCTGCCAGCATCCTACAGCTTATAGGCGGCTTAAAAGCCGGTATGGGCTATGTGGGGTGTCGAACCATTGAAGAGTTGAGGGAAAAGGCCCGGTTTCTGAAGATTAGCGCGGCGGGTATGCGTGAAAGCCATGTTCATGATGTGATCATCACGAAAGAGGCGCCCAATTATCGGCTCGATTAGTTTCCAATTTTACTAATTCAACTACTACGAATTATCGTTACCTATCGCAATGAACGACACAATTCCTAATTTTGTACACCTGCATGTTCACACCCAGTACAGTCTTTTGGATGGCGCTATCAGAATTAACGACCTCTTAAAACGGGTCGTTGATTGCGGGATGGACGCCGTGGCCATCACCGATCACGGCACCATGTTCGGTGTAATCGAGTTTTTCGAAAAAGCCAGAAAAGCCGGAATTAAACCGATCATCGGCTGTGAGTGCTACATTGCCCCGCGGCGTCTGACCGATAAAACCCCCATGGATCACAAAGGGCTCACGCATCTGTTGCTGTTGGTGGAAACACGAGAAGGCTATCAGAACCTGTGCCGACTGGTTTCCGTTGCTCAGCTGGAAGGCTTTTATTACAAGCCGCGGATTGATAAAGAGATTCTTAAACAACACCACAAAGGTCTCATTGCCCTCAGCGCCTGTCTTCATGGTGAAATTCCCACCTTGATAAAAGAAAACAGGTTCAAAGAGGCCGATGAAGCGGCTTTAAGATATCTTGATCTTTTCGGCGAAGGCAATTTTTTTCTCGAGGTTCAAAATAACGGAATCGATGTTCAGGAAAAAGTGAACCGAACCTTGTTGGATATGAGCCAGCGATTGTCCCTTCCGCTGGTTGCCAGCAACGACTGCCACTATCTTGACAAAGAGGATGTCCGTGCCCATGACGTTCTCTTATGCATTCAAACCGGTAAAACCGTACATGACAACCAGCGTTTAAAGTTTCGGACGGATCAACTCTATTTTAAACCGAAAAGGGAAATGTACGAATTTTTCAAGGATTATCCCGCGGCTTTAATGAATACTGTCGAGATTGCTCAAAGATGCAATCTGGAATTTGACTTTAATTCCTATCACTTTCCAAAATTCGATACCTCCCCGGGCCAGTCTGAAGAAACTGTGTTCGAGCAAAAGGTTCGGGAGGGATTCGAGCGCATAATTAAGCGCGTAAAGATGAAAAACCCAGATGTGGATGAAAAAATTTACAGAGATCGCCTTGATTATGAGGTTTCCATCATAAAAAAGATGGGATTTCAGGGTTATTTTCTGATCGTGGCTGATTTCATTCAATATGCTAAAAATAAGAATATACCGGTCGGTCCGGGCAGAGGGTCTGCGGCAGGCAGCATCGTTGCCTATGCGCTGGGGATTACCGATCTGGATCCTTTAGAACATGGTTTGATTTTTGAGCGATTTCTGAATCCCGCCCGCAAAAGCATGCCGGATATTGATGTGGATTTCTGCATGAACGGTCGGGAGGATGTTTTTAAATATGTTGTTGATAGATACGGCGGCGGCGATTATGTGGCTCAGATAATTACCTATGGAAAGCTTAAAACGCGGGCGGTTATCCGTGATGTCGGGCGAGCCCTTGATATACCTTTGCGGGAAGTCGACGCCATCGCAAAGATGGTTCCGGATGTGTTGAACATCAGCTTAGCGGCTGCGCTCAAAAAGGAACCCAGGCTCGTGCAACTGGCCGAGCAAAAACCGGAAGTCGCCGATCTATTAAATATTTGTCGCGTATTGGAGGGACTGCCTCGCCATGCCTCCACTCATGCTGCCGGTGTCGTCATAGCGGACAAACCCCTGATTGAGTATCTACCGCTGTATAGGGGTAAAAAAGGCGAGGTTGTCACCCAGTTTGACATGAAGGTTGTCGAAAAAATCGGCCTGGTAAAATTTGACTTCTTAGGCCTTCGCAACCTGACAGTCATCGCCAGCACCCTAGAGCTCATTAAAAAACAGGGCAAAATCCCGCCGGATCTCAACAACCTCGACTTTTACGATGCCGATACCTATCGCCTGCTTTCCGCCGGTGACACGACCGGTGTTTTTCAGCTTGAAAGTTCCGGAATGAAAGATCTGCTCGTTCGATTGCGACCTGAACGGTTTGATGACATTATCGCCCTGGTTTCTCTTTATCGACCCGGCCCAATGGAAAGCGGTATGATTGATGATTATGTGGCCAGAAAACACGGTCAAAAACGGGTTGAGTACCTTGTCCCCGAACTTGAAAATATTTTAAAAGAAACATACGGCGTCATTGTTTATCAGGAACAGGTGATGAAGATTGCCGGTGTCCTGGCAAGTTATTCCATGGCTGAAGCCGATGATCTTCGGAAAGCAATGGGAAAAAAAATTCCGGCGATAATGGCCAAACACAGGGTTCGTTTTCTGAGCGGCGCCCGGGAGAATAATGTATCCCCTGAAAAAGCCAAAAAGATATTTGATCTGATGGAAAAGTTTGGCGGATATGGTTTTAACAAGTCTCACAGTGCGGCCTATGCCCTCATCGCCTATCAAACCGCTTATCTGAAAGCACACTTCCCGGTTGAATTCATCGCCTCTCTGTTGACCAGTGAGATGAACTCTACTGACAGTGTTGTGAAATATATTGCTGAATGCCGCACTCATGGAATATCCCTGCTGCCGCCGGATATAAACGAGAGTTACAAGGAGTTTATGGTCTCTGGGGCAAACATCAAATTCGGGCTGGCGGCCGTTAAAAACGTTGGGGAAGGGGCAATTGATTTCATTATCGAAGCCCGCCAAGAAGGTAAATTTTCCTCCCTTTTTGACTTCTGTGAACGCGTGGACTTAAAGAAGGTGAATAAGCGCGTGATTGAAAGTCTCATAAAATGCGGCGCCTTTGATTCCACCGGAGACAGACGTTCCCAAATGTTGGCGGCCTTGGAAGATGCCCTCGAATTTGGTCAAAGAGTTCAGAAGGAGAAGAACGACCCTCAAATCGGACTTTTTGACAGTGGCGAAAGCAAACCCATGATCAACATTCCGGACCTTCCCGGTCTTCAGGAGTGGGATGAAAAGCAGCTGTTGTTTTTTGAGAAAGAGGCTCTCGGTTTTTATATCAGCGGTCATCCCCTCAAGCGGTATGAAGATCTTTTGGACAAATTTACCAATGCAAATGCACTTACGATAAAAGATATTGATGACGGCGGCACCGTAAGAATCGGCGGGATTGTGACCAATACCAAGACCATCAGGACCAAAAGAGGTGATCCGATGGCCTTTGTAACCGTAGAGGATATGCATGGATCTGTGGAGGTCACGGTATTTTCTTCGGTTTATTCTGTTGTCGATGATCAGCTTTTTGAGGATAATCCTATATTGATTCAGGGAAGGATCCAAAAAGACGAGCAAGCCGTGAAGATTCTCGCCGACGCGGTTGTCCCCATGGAAAAAGCTGAAGAAACATGGACGGCAAGCATTCATTTAAATTTGGATGTAACCCGCATGGATAGAAGCATGCTTTTGATGTTGCAGGACATTTTGAAACGGCATCCCGGCTCCTGCCGGGCATTTCTCCATTTGCAGGGCTTGAAAAATACCGAAACCATCATCGCACTTCCGGATACGATGAAAATCAAGGCGGGTTCCTCGTTGACCCATGAGGTAAACAGCTTCCTCGGATATAAGGCAGTGGAAACGGTTTGCAGCCCGGTCGGTTCCGCTGCAAATTCCAAAGGTCCCAGACTCAATAATAGTTAGCGTTGGGGACAACATGAATAAACAGTTTAACAGGGTTTATCCCATCTTATTGGCGGGCGGTACCGGAACGCGCTTGTGGCCCGTGTCCCGACAGCTTTATCCGAAACAATTGGTAAAATTTATTGGTGAAGATTCCCTGGTTCAGGCCACCATTAAACGTTTAATACCGCTGCTGGATGCGGAAAAGATCCGAATCGTGTGCGGAAAAGAGCACGTCCATCAAACCGCCAGGCACATAGAGGAAATCGGTATCGCTGCCAGAGGAAAGATTATCAGTGAACCTTGCGGCCGCAATACGGCACCGGCGATATTACTTTCCGTTTTTCATGTTTTGAAAAAAGAAAAGGAAGCAATCTTATGCATTTTTCCGGCTGACCATGTCATCAAGGACGTAAAAGGTTTTCATGCAAATTTGGAATCCGCCATACGCCTCGCCGAAAGCGGCTATGTCGTAACATTCGGTATCAGGCCGCATTATCCGGAAACGGGTTACGGGTATATCGAAGGTGCCGCGGAAGTGGCCGAAAGTGCGTTGAAGATCAAGCGATTCGTAGAAAAGCCAGACCTGAAGACCGCCCAGGACTATTTAAAAGCCGGCAATTTTTTCTGGAACAGTGGCATGTTTGCCTTCAAAGCTTCGGTCATTCTGGCAGAATTCAAACGCCATCAGACTGAACTTTTCGAGCGCATGGAGAAGATGATGGTCCCCAAAAATGCAGTAACCATGGAAGCCTATCAGCAAATCCCCGACATTTCAATTGATTATGCCATCATGGAAAAAACCGCCAAAGGAGTGGTTTTGCCGTCGGAATTCGGCTGGAGCGATATCGGCTCATGGAAATCACTTTACGAGTTTCTCCCCAAAGGGGATTACAACAATGTGATTGACGGTGATGTTATTGCCAGAAATACGGAAAACAGTTTCATTTTGGGCCGTGATAGATTAATTGCCACAAATCATATCAAAAACATGGTGGTTGTCGAAACGCCGGATTCTATCTTTGTTTCCGATCTTGACAACAGCCGGGATGTGAAATCTATCGTCGAAAACCTTCAGGCCAGGGGTCGCTGGGAATACCGACAACACACAACGGTTAACCATCCCTGGGGCAATACCACCATACTCGAGCAAGAAAATGATTATACGGTCCAAAGATTCATTGTTTATCCCGGCTCAAGCTCTGCAATGATAGAAGATACACTGAAAATAAAACATCTGAGTGTGATAAGCGGTGATGGCAGAATAGAATCCTCCGCCGGAAAACGTATTTTGAAGAAGGGAGAAACTACTATCATTTCGGAAAAAGGGACGGTGAAGATAAGAAACATCGGTGAAGATCCGCTTTGTATTATAGCGGTGGAGATGCGCGTGTAATAGTTAATACGCGATGCGCGTCACTGAATATTGGATACTCGGTGTTTGAATACTTGATGCGGGATAATATTCCGAGTAAAAATCTTTGATCTTCAAATCAAAAGATGGAGCAAAAAGTGAATGAAAGGATACCTATATTGTCATGAAGGTGCCACTTCTTGATCTGAAAGCCCAGTACCGAACGATTCGTGACGAAATTCTAAAAGTCACCGAACAAGTATATGAAAGTCAGTATTTTATCCTCGGACCGCATGTGGAGACTCTTGAGAATGAGATTGCCGAATACTGCGCTACCCAATATGCCCTGGGTGTCTCCTCGGGAACCGATGCGCTGTTAATTTCCCTGATGGCTGCGAGTGTCGGACCGGGCGATCAAGTGATCACCTCCCCCTATACTTTTTTTGCCACCGCCGGCTCCATTGTTCGAGTTGGCGCAAGGCCCGTGTTCGTTGATATCGATTCGGAGACTTACAACATCTCCCCGCAGGAAGTTGAAAACGCCCTTTTTGGAATGAACGAAGCGGAGCGTGCGCGTGTAAAGGCCCTCATGCCGGTTCATTTGTACGGTCAATGTGCCGAAATGGAACCGATACTGCAGATTGCGGCAAAATATAATCTTTGTGTCATCGAAGATGCCGCCCAGGCGATAGGGTCGGAATACGACGGGAAACGGGCGGGCTCTATGGGAGATTTCGGCTGTTTTTCATTCTTTCCATCCAAAAATTTGGGGGCTTTCGGAGACGGAGGGATTGTAACCACCAACTCTCGAGAACACTATGAACAATTGAAAACACTCCGGGTTCATGGCTCGCGGCCCAAGTATTACCATAGGTTTATCGGCGGTAATTTCAGGCTGGATGCCCTCCAGGCCGCGATTGTTTCGGTTAAGCTGAAATACCTGGACGGTTGGAGCCGGGGGCGCCAGGAAAATGCAAACAATTACCGAATCCTGTTTGCCGAAGCAGGATTAGATGAGATCCAACTGCCGGTGGAAAAACAGAACCGCCACATTTATAATCAATTTATTATCCGGGTGCCGGAAAAAAGAGACGAGCTCCGCCAATTTCTGCAACAAGAGGGAATCGGTACCGAAGTTTACTATCCGGTTCCCCTGCACCTTCAGGAGTGTTTTGCCTATCTGGATTATAAAAAGGGAGACTGCCCGGTTTCAGAGCAAGCTGCCACCCATACCCTGGCCATTCCCATCTATCCTGAATTGACGGATGATCAGCAGGCCTACGTGGTACAGAAAATAAAAGAATTCCATGTTTGATGCGAAGCATCCTGAGCATTTCTTGGGCCGCAACTTCCCATTGTGTGTCAAAATCAATTTTCGCTGAAAGCGGCGAGAATTTCGGATCCTTTGAGGTTACTTTTTTTATTACAATCAATTGAGGGCTCGGGGAGTTTTTTGACCCTGTGCCTCCCGTCTTAGTTTTTCTAAGCAATTTGGCAGCGGGGGAGACTTGCCCCCTCCGCATTCCACCTTCGGTGGCTGCGGTCTCCCCCGCTGCCAAATTGCAGAAAAACAAAAGACTTACGACAATGGATCAAAAAAAATCCCCGAGCCCACAGTTAATTAGGGGTGCCATGGCCAAGATTGTTTTGACCGATGTTAAAATGAAAATATTGCACAGCGTCTGGGAAGAACTCCAATCCCTCGGCGATGTGAAGGTGACTGAAAACGATGACGAAGACACTTTGGTGCGCGCAGTTACCGATGCGGATCTGATCATTGTCTGCTATGCCCCCATTACCCGCCGGGTAATCAAGGCAGGTAAAAAACTGAAGGCGATATTGAAATGGGGCGTGGGGGTGGATTCCATCGATTTCGAGGCCGCCAACGAACACCGGCTGCCGGTGTGCCACTGCCCCCATTATGGTTCCGGCACCATCGCTGACCATGCCTTTGCCATGCTGATCGCCCTGGCACGCAAACTGGTTCCGTTGGTCACCACCACGAGGAAAATGGGCTGGATATGGCCTAATCCGTCCCGAGAGTGGGCGGGCACGGATTTGGAAAGCAAGACCGTCGGTCTAGTGGGTTTTGGTCGCATCGCCCAGAAGATGGCGAATCGCTGTAACGGCTTCGGAATGAAAATCAAAGGCTACGATCCGAGATTCCAAAAATCACCGACCGATTTGCACTATGTGCAATTGACCACGCTGGAAGATGTGCTGCGCAGTTCTGATTTCGTATCCATTCATGCGGTGCTGAACAGGGAAAATGAAGGAATCATCAGTGAAAAAGAGTTTGCGCTGATGAAACCGACCGCTTACATCATCAACACCGCCCGGGGTGCGTTGATTAAGGAAGCACAGTTGTTAAAAGCACTTCGTGAAAAACGGATCGCCGGCGCGGCCATTGACGTATTTGAATCCGAACCGCTTGACACCTTTCACCCATTTTATCAATTGGACAATATCTTAATCACCCCGCATTTTGCATACTATACCGTTGAAGCAGACGACCGTTTGGATCGTGAATGCCTATATTCCGCCAAGCGCATCCTGGGCGACGAAAACCTGGTAAACGTCAAAAACGGCGATGCCCTGGCCGCTTTGGGTGAACCCGTTCGCTGGCTGCCTTACGGCGAACTGCCTTACAGCTTGGATTAATTTTGGAAGGCTTTTAATTTTTTTCACCGAACGGTGAAGTGAATGGCTCCCGGTGAGCCCGGAGTCGTCTGGCGGCCGAGACTGATGGTACCGGTGCCGGTCAACGTTGTTTCATCCCTTTTGATATAGATGCTGTCTTGATCCTGAAGGTGCACATAAGTGCCGTTGGAGCTTTTGTCGATCAGTACAAACTTTCCGCGGCGGTACTCTATGCGAGCATGGAATCTGGAAACCCGCTCATAATTCAATACCAGATCATTTTTGCGGTGACGACCCATTGAAATATTAGCTTTGCGCTCGTCAACCTTCATTGTGTTTTCACCATATTTTAACACCAGGCATGATTGCAGTGCCAATTGAACAGAGGAACTGTCCACCATTACGGTTACATCATCCATTTCCCACAGATACTCATATATTTTGAGTTCCCCCCTTTTGCCCTTTACGGTGTCTTTATCAAGGTATCTTACCGAAGATTGGTATGCGGGTGTCAGAGCCTGGAACATTTCTTCGGTGATCAGGATTTGCTGCGGTTTTGCCAGTGACGCCATGCGGGCAGCCAGGTTGACTGCATCTCCGAAGATGTCACTGTCTTCACGTATGACCGGTCCGATATGTATTCCGATATAAATGTCCGGGGTACTTTGTTTATCTCCATCTTTGCCGGGCATTTTTTCAATAACCTGTTGCATGGTAATGGCCGCTTTTACCGCACTTTCGGCATCGGGAAAGGTGCACATTACTGCGTCGCCGATAGTTTTGATTACCGAGCCCTCGTGATCACAAGCCACATCCGCAAGCCGAGAAAGACAATTTGCAATCAGCCGTTGAGCAGTTTTATCACCCATGGTCTCGTAAAGCTGGGAACTGCGAACAATATCGGCAAACAGAATGGCAAGGGAAACAGTTTCTCGCGGCATACATACCTCATGTAAAAAATTGGTTTGCCCGTTGAACCAGTTAGCCCGTTGGCCGGTTAAAATCAAGAAGAATGCCTCGCTCTGTTGGCGAACCCCGCTGCAGGGAGTATAGAGAAAGGAGCCTGTTAAGTCAAATCATACAGAACATCGAGACATAGGAACCAAAAATCGTCTGGCACCCAATAAAAGGGAATGTGATGTTACGCAACCTGATGTTTTTTCTCCTTTACCACCAATGTGCACAGAACCGCAACAAGCACCGCAATTGCCGAAACGATAAAGACCATCCGGTAGCTGCCGGTCCGATCAAATACCTCGCCCCCCAAGTATGTCCAGAATCCACCGGCCAGATGGTGAATGGTGGTGATAATACCTGATATAAGGCCCACATGCGAAAACCCATAAAGCTTTCCGACCAGGATCGGGCTGAGAGGGGCCGTGATTAGAAGCGTCAGGCCGAAAGCACAGGCAAAAACATAAAAGGAAAACAGGTTCTGATAATTCAAAATCAAGATAAATAGCAGAAACCGTATTAAAAATGTCAGAGCGATGGGAGTTTTGGTTCCGATTTTATCAGAAACCGGTCCGGCGATAAGAATTCCAACCAGGCTCATTAGACCCAACCAGGCCAACATGTTGCCCGCTGTGGTGGGCGAAATATTATAGTCGGTCACCAGGGGGATCAGGTGAGTGGTTACCAGAAAATCACCACTGCCGCAAATAAACATAAAGGCCATAAAAAACCAGAAAGAATAGGTTTTGGCGGCATCCGGCAAATTTAAATCTTCGGGTTTTAATCGGACGGTTTTATTTTCATCCTTTTCGCCCTCTGTTTCTTCTTTTTGGTGTCCGAAAGGTTGTAAATTCAGATCATGAGGATCTCCTTTGATTACAAATAGTGCCAGCGCCGAAATAATTACCAGCATTACCAACCCAACCCCAAAATACGATATTCTCCAGCCATATTCTAAAACAAACCTTGTAAACGCTGGCACCAGAACAAATTGACCGATGGAACTACCGGTGAGCCCCAGGCTTACGGCCAATCCGCGACTTTTCTCGAACCATTTGCTCAAAAGAGCGGCATACAAAGGAACGGTGGTTCCTCCCATGCCGATAGCCGCTATGATTCCGTAAAAGATAAAGAATTGCCAAAAGGTATTAATGAAAGCCAAGCTCATAAAACCCCCAGAAACGAAAACGTTGGAGATGATGATCACCCATTTCGGTCCGTAACGGTCATAATACTTGCCCGCAAAGATAAGGGAGACGGCATAAATCGTCATATTGAGAAAAAAGGCAAGCGATATTAATCCACGATCCCAACCGAATTCCCACATGAGTGGCTTGAACACAACACCGATCGAAAATCGCACCCCCGAGGTAAAAAACAGGATTACAAAGGAGGCCGCCAAAACATACCAGCCATAGAAAATATTTAATTTTAGCGATGACTTTTTTGAGGGCATTATGGGCTCCGTGGGGATAAAACGTTAGAGAGCCAGGCAGATACCTTAGTTTCTTATAGGTTTCGGCTTGTCCAGGTTACGTTGATTAACAAAACAAAGTCAAGTGATCTGCTTTTTTAAGCCAAAAACAAATGGACAGCTCACTAATGTTTTATTAGGATAATTACCTCAGGGGTCGGGGAGTTTTTTTGACCCTGTGCCTCCAGTCTTTGTTTTTCTAAGCAATTTGACAGCGGGGGATACTTGCCCCCTCCGCATTCCACCTTCGGTGGCTGCGGTCTCCCCCACTGCCAAATTGCAGAAAAACAAAAGATTTACTACAATGGATCAAAAAAACTCCCCGACCCCTCAATTACCTAACTTTTCAAATCTTGGAATCAGTTTATAGGCAGGGAAGGAATGACGGAGCCTGAAAAAAAAGAAAAAGTGATTATCACCACGTGCTCATACGACTGCGGAGCGCGCTGCCTGTTGAAAGTACACGTTTCCAACGGCAGGATCACCCATATCGGCACTGATGACCAGCGAGGGCCCGGTTTAAAGGCTTGTCTGAAAGGGCTTTCCCAGAAAGAAGTTGTCTATTTTCCGGAGCGTCTCTCACGGCCTTTGAAAAGAATTGGAGAACGCGGCAGCGGAAAATTTGAAGCCATTTCCTGGGATGAAGCCCTTGACACGGTCGGCCGGGAGCTTAAACGTGTCAGACAAAAATATGGACCGTATTCTGTCTTCCTCATGGATTATTACGGTGCTGAAGGTGCTTTGCATGGAACCAGAAACAAAGCGGCACGACGCTTTTTTAATCTTTTGGGGGGCTGCACCACCAACCAGGGCAATACCTCTGCGGAAGCGGCCCGTTTTGCTTCGCGAACAACTTTCGGCACCGTCGCCACCGGCAACAGCGGCGACAACCTGCTTCAGTCTGATTTAATTATTTTGTGGGGCTGGAATCCGCTGATATCTCGATTCCGGCCCGACACGTCGGCCTATCTTGCGCTTGCCAAAAAAAAGGGGGCCAAGATCATCTGTGTGGATCCGCGCCTGAGCCCTTCAGCCAAATCTCTGGCCGAAAAGTGGATTGCCGTCAAGCCGGCTACCGACACAGCCTTGCTGGTGGCCATGGCCTATATCATGATCGTCGAGGATCTTTATGATCATGATTTTCTAAAAACTTATACTGTCGGTTTTGAAAAATTCAAGGCATACGTCACGGGAGCTGAGGACCGGTTGCCCAAAACACCCGAGTGGGCTGCGGAAATAACTGGTGTGTCTGCGGATGACATCAAAGAACTCGCCAGAGAATACGCAACCCGTAAACCGGCAGCCCTTTGTACCGGGTGGGCGCCCGGTCGGACCGCATTTGGGGAACAATTTCACCGGGCCGCCTGCGTGCTTGCAGCCATGACCGGCAACATCGGCATAACCGGCGGCAACGTAGCCGGCGGCACCGGCCGCATTGATCTCGGATATTTGGCCGCATCGTTCCCCGTGCCGCCTGTCAACAACCCCCTGGTACATGTGACCCGGGTTTACGATGCTTTATTGGCGGGAAAGTCCGCCGGTTTTCCCGGCGATATAAAGTTGGTTTATATCCTCGGTTGCAATCTGCTCAACCAGTTTCTGAACATTAACAAAGGTGTTAGAGCTTTAAAGAAGATGGAGTTTATCGTCGTTCACGAGCTGTTTTTGACACCCACGGCCCGGTTTGCGGATATTGTATTGCCGGTAACCCATTATCTGGAAGAAGAGGATATCGGGCAGCCCTGGGGCGGGGGACCGTATTATATCTACATGGAACGGGCTATCCAACCTTTGGCCGAAACTCGTTCGGATCTGGACATATTCACCGAGCTGGCTTCGCGCATGGGCTTGAAAAATTACAATTCTAAATCCGACCGGCAATGGCTCAGAGAATTTGTGGACGCTACCCCGGAGCTGCCGGAGTTTGAAAATTTCAGGCGCACTGGCGTTCATCGGATCGAGCTTAAAGAACCCTGGGTGGCGTTCCGCGATCAGATCACAGATCCGCAAAACCATCCCTTTCCGACAGCTTCGGGCAAGATCGAAATTTACAGCCGGCAGATCGCCGAAATGAATAATCCGTTGATACCGGCCATTCCAAAATACATTGAACCGTGGGAAGGTCCTCAGGATGTGCGCACCCGCGACTATCCTTTACAACTTGTCAGTCCCCATTCTAAAGCCAGGGTCAACTCTCAGTTTGATAATATTCCCTATTTGAAAAAAAAGGCTGATGATAGCGTCTGGATTAATCCCGAGGATGCCCGCAACAGAAGTATTTCCACCGGTGACAGGGTTATTGTATACAATGACCGCGGTTGTCTGCGTTCGATTGCAAAAGTAACCGATCGCATTTTACCGGGTGTGGTCAGCCTGGAAGCCGGCGCCTGGTACAGGCCGGACAGCCAAGGAATTGATAACGGCGGCTGCGTCAATGTGCTCACCAAAGATGAGATGTCTCCCGGTGGCGCGTTTGCCTGCAACAGCTGTTTGGTTCAAATCGAGCTGGATAGAAATTTCAAAGGGCAGGGAAACGATGTCGGCCCATGAGAAGATTCAGTGAATATTTATTTGAGGTGACCAAGATTCAATCTGACAATTTGACGGATTGCGATATGGTATGGATATCATAGTCTTTAGGGCAGGGCTAATTTTGCCGATATGTTGGATAGCACAGGTTTTTGGAAGTTCAAAAAACTTGAGATATGTAGTTATCGGTAATTGGGGCCTATTTGTTATACGTTTACAGTCTGTACTTTTGAAATGACAAATTTTTTGCAGATACTTACTTAGATATCTGAAATCAGCTTCCTTTAAGGATGGGTTGGTATCCAAGAATTTTAAGGGGCTAAATCATTGCTGATATTATTGCAGTAACCTGAGCTTGTATCTCAGCAGGATTATGCAGCTTAAAAAAGCAGGCTAATTCATTTAAGTCCGGCCTTGCGAAGCAACTCCTTTCTGTGCTCCACTATTGCAGTATCTCTGAAAGGATTGGCTCTGGCATAGTTCTCAATTGAAAAGTCTGGCTTTATCCGGAGAACTTCCGCCGCCTCAGCCCGAGCCTCTTGTTCACGACCAAGATCGCTATATACTGCAGCCAGTCTGACGTGCGGAAAGAAAACATCTGGTGTTCGCTCAATCCCATTTTTTAGGGTTTCGATTGCTTGCTCGTGTTGCCCGGTCAGATGATAAGATAATCCCAGATGATAGAGGTACCATGCTGGGTAAAAAGGACTGAGCCGCATGGCTATTTTGAAATGCTCGATCGCTTCCTGAGGCTTTCCTAGATAGTTCAGCAAAAATCCTCTTCCAGCTTGAGCTTCGGGGAAGTTCGGAGTGAGGCTGAGTGCTTTTTCATTATAATTATTCGCTTTTTCATATTCTCTTTTCATCAGGTGGATGGCACCGAGAAGACGGTAGGCTGAGGCGGATTCATCATTAATGGCGAGCACTTTATTGGCATACTCAGTGGCTAGATCAAAGGATTTTTTGCGCGACTCGCTCCAACCATGCCGTGCGTCATTCCTATGGGTATAGCCTATAGCCACTAATGGGATATACCAGTGAGGATCGAGCTGGTATGCCTTTGTGTAAAGATCGCGAGCTCTTGCATTGTCTTCTTTTGTGTAGCGTCTTCCGTACTTTTGTGCGACCCAATAAGTCTCCCATGCCTCAAGATTGTTTGTCTGCCAAGGCTCAGGATCGTCCGTATAGCCAACTATTTGGCGTAGAAACTCTCCGGTTACCAGT
>CP070652.1:2389810-2475344 GCA_020354645.1 Deltaproteobacteria bacterium | reverse complement strand
TACTTTGACTGGCAGGCAGTCAATTGATGGGAACTGGCCATTTTAGAGCCAAAGGGGCAGTGATTCTGCATCTTGACGACCAAAATTTACTCCCTGCCTGCACCTCTTCATTTTGCGTTATTTCGGAACATTATTTTGACAATCACTATAATCGTAAATTACACTAACTCTTTTGGAGATGATCCCGAAAATTAAACTTGAATATTTCTCGGATTGGATTAGCCCGATTGCGGCGGGATGAAAAGGCCAATTTATCGTAATTGACAAAGCCGCCTGGAAGCCAAGTAAACGATCCTGGCTCTGGAAGAGCAGTGTTAATTTAGCTTGCGTTCAAGTCCCCAACTGGGGAATGCCATCAGACAGATCAGCCTGAAGGTCTGCAATTTGGGGCCTTAAATCCTCCTGAACCGGAAGGGATGCCATGGGGTCTTGCGCACACAGCGGACATGAGTTTTTCCACATCTGCACAGTGGCAATTGGGGCATGTGGGGGACGGTTCATTGGCAGACAGCACCAATTGTTCAAAACAATGACAACAGGCTTTACATTGATATTCGTAAATCGGCATAAACTTCTCCGCAAATAAAGGTTGATTTAACAATAATTAATAATCCCGTCATGTCAAGAAAAAGGAGACCATCAGCAGGCGTACCTGCCATATTAATGAAGACGACCGTATTGCTCGGCAGGTGATATCGGAAGTTAATTAAGGCCTGTTTTTCAAACAGATTTCCGGCGAACATAGTCAATGAAATCTTCAGTGTCTTTTAAACGCACCGGAATTTCATTGAAATATTTGCCGAGGGTATCCAAGTGGTGCGCATCGCTGTTTTCAAACGGCATAATCCCGTTTTGCCTGGCCACTCCTTGCGCCAGAATTTTCATGGGATGGTCCATATTGCTGCTGGCCACCTCGATACCGTCAAGGTCAGCAGCATCCAGCCAAGCAGGGTAAAACGTATAATCGAAGCGGAAGGGATGCGCCCAGATAACAATACCATGGTGGCCATGAACCTCTTCTATTAAGTTTAATATCTTATAGCTCTGGAATACCAGATCCTCTGCAGAATGCGGTAAAAAAACGAGAAAATGGCCTTGCGGACAGGAGTATTCGATTCCTTGCAAAATGGTTAATTCCGGAAACATTTCTTTCAGCCCTTCGTATTCAGATCGAGGCCACCACAGATCGTGCTCCGTGAGCGCAATACCTGTCAACCCTACCTCAACAGCTCTGCGGCACATCGATTCTGCCGAACTGCGACTGCACGGTGAATATTTTGATGTATGGACATGAAAATCGTAATGCATTGTTAATAAACAGCCACTCCTTTTGGGATATTGACAATCCCCCTCATTTGAAGAAATAATACATCTGGTATCCTTAATAGTGTTCTAGTTTTCCATCGATTGAATTGTCTGTCAAAATATAGTGGATGTCTTAAAACTTGGATTAAACTCACATGAGAACTTTTGTTCAAGTTTTAAATATATTACTTTGTACGGCATGCCTGGCCATGAACTTTAAACCGCCAACACCCGAAGAAACCCTGCAAGCTATAGGAAACACAGAAGGAATGCCGGTTCCTTTGAGACAGGCCCTGGAACCTGGAGACGATTTTGTGCCCATTGCGTTACCAAATCCCGGAGACTGGTTGGCTGAACATTTTGAGGCCGGTCAAACCTTTGAGGATTTCGTAAGCAGCCTAGCTTATAAACCGGACAGATCTCAAGATACAATCTATTTGCAGCCGCTGGGTGAATTTATCGGGGCTCAAAGTCCTTCACTTGAAGCACTGAAAGACTATGCGACTGTCTACTTTATGATGCCGGTCAAAATACTTGCGCCGATTGCCATCCGTGAAGCTAAACTAACGGAACGCGTAAATCCCTATACTCACAATCGGCAACTTTTGACCCGTGATATATTGATTCTTCTCGAAAGAAACTTTCCTGCTGATGCCTTTTGCCTTCTGGCCATTACCATGGAAGACCTATATCCGGATCCTGCCTGGAATTTTGTATTCGGGCAGGCCGCTATATCTCATCGGGTAGCGGTTTTCAGTTTTGCGCGCTACAATCCATCTTTTTATGGTCAATCGCAGGGAAAAGACTATCACCACCTCCTGCTGCACCGCAGTTGTAAAGTATTGGTCCACGAAATGTCCCATATGTTTTCGCTGAGTCATTGCATATATTTCAAGTGTGTAATGAACGGTTCAAACCATCTGCAGGAGAGTGATGCCAGGCCGCTCAACCTGTGTCCGCTATGTCTGCGAAAGCTTCAATTCAGTGCGGAATTTGATGTTGTCGTTCGATATCATAAACTCCTGAAATTCTACCACAGAGCTGGTTTCGCTAAAGAGATACGATGGGTATCAACCCGTCTTAAAAATATTGTGTCAACTCGATAAATATGAAATTTCACTTTGATACAAGTAAAACCCTTAAAATGAAATCTAGAGACTCAAACGAAACTTTTTTAGATCGATGTTTTAAGGCCGCCGATGCTGCTAAAATGGGCGACCGGAAAAAGTGTGCGGAATTTATGGTCTATTTTAAGGAACGCATAAAGGCTGTAACTGCCGATCAAATCAAAGCCCATTTTATATTGAAAAATCTTGAAGAGGCGATAACCTGGTATCGGATTCTGATTTATTCCGGCTACAATAACTATGAACGCGACCCTCGAATTAAGGCCATGTTTTCAATTATTGTTAGGTATATTGCTGAAAATGCGCCTTCAGAACAAAAGCGAAAACTGATGGCAGAATTTATGCGGGAAGGATTTCACTGAAAGATTACTCAAAACTGTTTGATTATTTTGGTAATAAATGTTGGTTACTGATGGTAAAAAATAGGGTATAATAATACCATACCGGTTAATTTTATCGATGTATGAAGGAGTTGGAAAATGCAATTTGAGTGTCCGGTCTGCCAGGCATCATATAATGTTCCTGAAGACAGGCTTACTCAGACGGTCAATAAAGCTGTCTGCAAAAAGTGTGGCGTCACTATGCTGATAAACAAAGAGACAGGGGAAATCAAATCCCAGTTACCACCCGATGAACAACCATCCAAAGCATTCATCAAGGACACCCGGATGTCGGACGGATTGCCATCGGTCCTGTCAATGTCCTCTATGGATGCGGGCCAAAGGGATTATCTGGCTATCAGTGTCGTGGCCTTGGCCCTTTTTGCTCTCATTGGCGCGGGTTTTTACTTTGTCTTGTACATCAACAAATCATTCGATTCCGGATCCATTAAGTCGATTACCAGGTTTTTGGATGATTTTACCGATTTTGGCAGGTTTTTTGGCGAGGAGGCAGCCAAGAAAAAAGGACCTCAGTCAAGGCAAGCTCGTAAGGCTGATAAATATATACGGCGTGGTTACAATTACTATAAGCAAAAGAGCTACAAAGAAGCGTTTGCCGAATATAGTAAGGACTTACAATTAGATCCCTCCAATTCGGAGGCATATTTTTGGCGAGCCCGCAGTTCTTTGAAAACAGGTCAGTATGATAAGGCTATAGCTGATCTTAAAGAAACAGTGAAATTTGATCCGAGTTACGCCAAAGCCTTCGATAATTTGGGCTGGCTTTATATGAAACGGGGTGAATACGATAAAAGCATCAGTTATTTAGACAATTCGATCAAATTAAAACCCGACAACGGTTGGGCCTACTATACCAGAGGACATGTTTATATCAAGAAGGGGGATATACAAAAAGGGTTAATAGATGCAAATAAGGCCTGTAAGATGGGTTACAAAGACGGTTGCAAGATCTACAAAAAGTATAAAAAATGAAAAGGCGGGGGGTTCAGGGAAGCGAACCTGTCCAGATATAGGAAATTCAAGGCAAGATCAATCGGTCAAAAGATCGCCGGCCTTGTATGGCCTCTTCAATCGCTTTTTGTGACCTTTTTATAAAAAATCCCATGGATCGATAGTTCCCCCAATGCAGCAGGGAAAAGATGATGTTGCGATAAATTCTGATATGGCGAAGGTTTCGAATCAGGGTTTGATTCAAATATCTCGCATAGTATTCCAATGCAATGTCCCAATCAGGATGGGCTTTTAACACTGCTGCAGCGGCAATCTGCCCGCTCTTGTGAGCGTAATAGATCCCTTCGCCCAGCAAAGGATCGACCAGGCCAGCAGCGTCTCCCAAAAGAAGAACATTTCGACAACCCGGTTGCCTCAAGAAATTGCCATAAGGAAGCGGGTGCCCCCTGAGCTTTGAAATCTTATTTACCGGAATCCGAAGGCGCTTGATAAATATTTCGAAATAGTCCCTGAAATGAGGACCGACTTTTTTTTGTAGGCCGCAGATTCCGACAATCTGTTTCTTCGGTCCCGGAAAGGACCAGGCATAGCCCCAGGGTATGAATCCGAAATAGATGACCGGCCAATCGGCAAATCCCTGGAATTGCTGACGCGAAACGAAACCTTGGATGGCAAAAGCCAGCCCCTCGATCCGGTTCGGCCGGATCCTACCGGTTTTCAACAAACTGGATCTTACCCGGCTCAAGACACCGTCAGCCCCCAAAATAACCCTGGCCCTCAAGCACTCACCTGAATCGGTGATGACCGAGCTGTTATCAGGCTCGATTTTCACCACCCCATGACCCGTTCGGACTTCAGCTCCTGCTTGATGAGCCAAATCCAACCAGAACTGATCATAAATCTGCCGATCGACCATGTGAAAAGGAAAATCGAGCCGGCCCCGGACCATCTCACCGTAGCGATTCCAGATGGCATATTGCCGGCTCTGGTAGTGAATAATGGCCTTGGATTTCAGCGCTTCACAATCAATCCCGAAGACGTCAAACAAGACATTGAGGGTCTTCCAGGTGATGAGCCCGGCACACAGTTTGGGCCTTGGAAATGCTTTTCTATCCAAAATCAGGACACCATAGCCCTTTTGGGATAGAATCCTGGCAGCCGTCGCACCGGCCGGTCCGGCCCCCACCACAATCACATCGTAGTCGAATGATTTGGTCATGATAAAGTTCTGGTAAAATCCGTCTGGAATTTTTCTTAGCGAATGCTTGCAGGCTTTAACCCAAATCCCTTGAATAAGTATCCGTCAATGATAAAGCTTCCATCGGCATTAGGTTTTAAAGAGCATAGACGCAATGGTACAAAAGATACCTGAATATCGGAAGGGATATCCTGAATAAAATGGGTGGGTCCGGGATTTTATAGGGTGTTTTAAACTTAGGAGCCTGCCGCTTTTTATAAAAAATCGAAGCCGGCTTATACCTTGCCGAAAAATTCCTGAAACTCCTTGATAACCGCAACTTTCCGCTCTAAGGAGACCTTTTCCTCAAACATAAATTCCAGTAAAAATATCATCTTGTAATCCACAGCAGTGGTATCGTACTTCTGATAAGAGGTCACCTTGACATCCTTTATTTTCAGATCTTCATACTTTTGTAATAACCCGGTTCGATTCAAAATAAGATTGATGGCCTCTTTAGCATCCTCAAGATTCTCCAGAACGATTTCAATCTCATCCAATTTCTTTACCGCTTTAATGATCTTTTCGCTTTCAACTTTAATTTTCATAACAAAATTCCTCTAAATTATTTAAATTTGATCGCCTTGGAAAATGAGCATCCGATAGTATACCGGAAACACTATTATCATAGAATATTTATGACATTTCAATCAACCCAATTTTCAAGTTTTGGAACCTGCTTGGTGATCAGCTTGGCGTCAGTAAATTCAAAGGTGTTGGTGGTTAAGTGTCCATAAATATTCTTAACGACGAAAAAAAGCGAGCGGTTGAGATCAAATCAAGGGAGTGGATTCCCATGCCAGGCGGTTTTTAAAAGATCTTTAGGTGTAATGACTGAAACTCGAACTTACAATTAGGAATTCTGATTAATATCAAATCCGACCGCTATCCAGATATCTGATAAGATATCACAGATATTCCCAGAGCTTGTATATATCTCAATATACATGTATTCGGCTGATATTTGGTTTTTTGGTGAGATATGTCAGGTTTTGAAAATTCTAAATTTCCCTCCTTTCAGGCACATATCTGCAATATTCCAAAATTACATATTTCATCTGGATATCCAAAATAATTTCGGCCTTCCAACTTGAATGTTCAGGCACGTTATCCAACAAAACCAACCGGCCCAAAAAGTTTAGGTTGCTCATACAAATACACAATTCAGCTCCAAAATGGCCATACAATAAATGTAGCGGTATACTCTTTTTGAATTTTCTGGAGTTTCTCTATTGGAGGTAAAAAAGGAATACAACTTATCAATCATTTGCTATATTATCTGGAATCAGTATTTATTGAATTTTATATCATCCAAAGTAACAAATGTTGCAAAGCATCTGCTGGCTATCTGTTTCAATTAAGTGAGCAATATGAAGCAAACTGCTGACCTAAAGGTGTTCATTTCAACCAGAGAGTCTACTTGCGATGAATGCGGCGAGGACCTTGGTCGTAAAGCCTGGATAACACTGGTCAAAGACAAGGGGGCCTTATGTCTGCCATGTGCGGATCTGGACCATCTTATCTTTCTTCCATCAGGTGATGCAGCACTCACCAGACGAGCTCGAAAGCACTCGATTCTGTCTGCCGTTGTACTGAAGTGGAGCGACGCTCGAAAGCGTTATGAAAGGCAAGGCTTGCTAGTTGAATCCAGGGCTCTGGAACAGGCAGAACAAGAGTGTTTAGCTGATAGCAAGGCCAGGGCACTGCGAAGAGAACGCGAAGCACTGCGGCGAGCTGAACTAGACCACGATTATGTGAAGCGATTTGCAGCCCGTGTGCGAGAACTCTATCCTGGATGCCCTTCTGGATCAGAGTTGGAAATCGCCGAACATGCTTGCCTTAAATATAGCGGCCGTATCGGCCGCTCTGCAGCGGCAAAAAATCTTGATGAAGAAGCGGTTCGGCTTTCTGTCATTGCTCACATTCGTCATAATGAAACTAATTATGACGAACTTTTAGCAAAAGGTTATGATCGCTGGCAAGCACGTGAACATGTTATGGAGTCAGTTGAAAACGTGTTGTCAAAATGGAAAGTATCATATTAATCGTGATCCTTGACCTTTGCCTCTATTTTTTCTTTATTGAGCTGCTTTTTGATTCTGCGTTTTTCTTTTGATTTCAGCCGGTCTTTTAAGATTTGTTCAATACTCTTGATATTATCGGGTCTCTTCTTCCTAAACCGTTTGAAATAGATGTCTTCAATGAAAACCGGCAATGGTGCTTTCCAGGGCTCTTGCCGATTATTAGCGATTTTTCCAAATTTGCGCGGATTCAATCCAAGTTCTCGTGCCATCTGAATATGCGCATGAGAGAGATGATATTTTTTACGAGCATCAATCCATACTTGCAATCTTTCCGGAATTTTCATCTTGTGATATCACATATTCTAAATTGGATTTTATGTTACATTTCGGAGGTGAAAACATGGGAAATTTAGGGACTTTAGGTATCTTTTTTGCTGGTTTTTTTGGTGGTTTAGGTATCTTCTTAGCTGCTTGTGGTTTGCTCTGGTGGTGCTCTCTTTATGAAAAAATAAATTTACCAAAACAAAAAAAGAATAAATAATCTACATGCTGTGTGGCAATGGAAGCCTTGAGACAACTATGTATACTTTATAGTATATGTTTAACCACAGCACCGTCTCTTGTCTTGTTGGCCTTCCAGCCGGGTGAGCGTATCGCAACTCAGCGTGTTGTCAGATCAAGTTGTATCTTAATTTGAAAAATGAAAGATCGAATCCTGGTCAATATACTTTTAAGGGTCTTTGCAGATGATCTGATATATTTCTATCAATTTCTGTCATATTTTGCCTGAGAACACTAGCTAAGTTATTCTTTTGGGTATATATGTTTTCAACCGACACCCCTGATTGGCGGCACAGGTTGAACAGTTCCTGGCTTTTCCTTCGCAGCAGCCGGCATAAAGCGCATAGCTAGCCGCAAGCCGTGCAGCATCTGAAGTATAATATCTCTCCGTTTTGGCTGTCATAACTGCCACCTTTCCGGAGATCCCTGTATGCCCGGACCAATAGGCTCGTCTCAGACCGGCAGATTCGGCAATTTCCACGCACCTCTCCATAAGGCGCCGACTTGCCCCCGGATGATTCTCTAAGGTAAAATTCGGCCGAAAGGCCAAAAAACATACCGGCAAATCGGGATCCATCTCTGCAATGAATTCTGTCAGCGGTTGTACCTCACTCTCATTGATTTGGGGAATGACCACAATTCTGTACTCCCAGAGCTTGTCCTTTGCATGTGTTCCAATGTACGCGGCGTTTCGGAGAACCGGCCTGGAAGAAGCACCGGTAAGGGCTTGATGAACCTCGTCACGGTAGGCTTTCAGGTCATAGGTAATCGATGTGGTGAGGGCCAGAACTCTTTTTAAACTCTCTTGAGTCATATATCCATTCGTGTCAAAGTTCACCCGGGTATCCGGTTTTAACTTCCTTGCGGCTTCCACAACTTTCTCGATGTATGGCAAATGAATGGTTGGTTCGCCCCCGGAAAAAAAGATCCGGTCAGCTCGCATTCTTCTTCCGTAAAAAGAATTGAGATGCGTGACGCACTCTTCTGCCAGCGCCTCCGGGTCGATAAAGCCTCGCTGTTGGTATCGATTGTCTGGGTATTGAGAAATCGTCCAGTTCTGACAGTGCAGGCATTTAAAGTTGCAACCGGCCATAAACACAGTGTAACTCTCGGGGGGTGCCGGGTGCAAAGTGGCCGAAGCAACCATCGGCTGGGTGATCCGACAGACCCCGGTTTCTTCTTCCAACCGGTTGACCCCGCAGCGGTGCTCGCACAGATCGCATTTATTCAACTCTTTTAAATAAGTGTTTGCTTGCATCTGCATTTGGGTGCCCGATATCAACACTGTCAGCTAAAATCTTTGCGGCAGGAACCTGATGGCATCTATTACCGTTTTTCCAGTGATTAACTATACTTCTATTTGATCGCCCGGGTTCATCACCGCAACTTTGGCCGAGGTTTCCGCCCTCACCCTGTCTGCCCAAGCGTGAGGATCCTGTTTGATTACATCAAATGTATTGTAATGAATGGGAATGACTTGGGCGGGTTCTATCAGTTTTACGGCCCGCAATGCATCTTCCGGTCCCATGGTGAAGTTGTCTCCTATGGGCAAAATGGCCAGATCGATCCCTTCTTCTCCGATGAGCTTCATGTCATAGAAAAGGCCGGTGTCACAGGCATGATATAACTTTTTCCCTTGTATGTAGAGCAAAAAGCCGCATGGATTACCACCATAGCTGCCATCCGGCAAGGCAGAGCCATGTAAGGCTTGGGTCAGTTTCACCCGCCCCCAGGGATAATCAAAACCCCCGCCGATATGTTGGGGATGAACTTTTTCGATTCCCTGGCTCACCAACCAATTTTGAATTTCAAAATTAGAAATAACCGTCGCAGCGGTCCTTTTCGCAATCGCTACAGTATCCCCCACATGATCTCCGTGACCGTGTGAAACAAGGATATAATCCGCCTCAATCTCATCGGCTTTTATGGGTGCCAACGGGTTATCCGTTATGAAAGGGTCAATCAGGAGTTTGGCATCATCGGTTTCAATCAAAAAGCAGGCATGACTGTACCAGGTAACTATTATCGACATTTGAAACCTCCTTTTGGTAAGGGGTTGAAATACACGAACAAAGTTTTAAGATTGACATACCACAATATCATCCCGGCGAAAAGCAAGATTAAGGACGCTATGGATAAGGGGGCGATCTGGTTAACAAAGAAGGGCGGTAGACGAAAAAGAATACGGTGGGCAACTGCCGTTCTCAAAGCAGGAGACTCCCTCGAACTTTACTACGATCAAGGTCTGCTGTATCTAAGACCCCTTAAAGCAGAACTTTTAACGCTTAAACCTAATTCTTTGATCCGCCTGATTGTTGAATCAGCTTGGCCACCATACCCGTCCAGCCGGTTTGATGGCTGGCACCCAGACCGGCACCATTATCACCATGAAAATATTCGTAGAAAAGAATTAAATCGCGCCAGTGAGGGTCTTGCTGGAAGATTCGCTGTCCCCCATAGATCGGACGCTGCCCGGCATCGTTGCGCAGAAATAGATTCACCAATCGCCGGGACAACTCGGCGGCCACCTCGCCGAGTGTCATCCTCCGTCCGGACCCGGTAGGACATTCTACTTTCAAAGAATCCCCGTAATAGTGGTTATATTTTTGCAGGGACTCGATCAGTAGATAATTGATCGGAAACCAGATGGGGCCCCGCCAGTTGGAGTTGCCGCCAAAAAGGCCGCTCTCCGATTCGGCCGGTTGATAATTGATAGTGTGTTCCTGGCCGTCCACATGAAAGCTGTAAGGATGGTCTTGGTGAAATTTGGAAACGGAACGGATGCCAAAATCGGAAAGAAATTCATTTTCAGCGAGCATGGGTTTCAGAACCCTCACCAGTCGATCGCGACTGACAATCGATAGAAGCCGCCGAGAATGTTTTCCGGGGGCTTTGACACAGGCCAGATTACCGCTGTCTCTCAGATAAATCCGGTTTTCAAAAAACCAAGTTAATCGACGCTTGAAATCAGGCAGCTTTTCCACAAGGTCGGCTTCAAGCGTTTCAACGGCCAGCAACGGCATCAACCCTACCAGCGAGCGCACCCTGAGAGGTATGATGTTGCCATCGGGAAGATGCAGCGCGTCGTAGAAGAAACCGTCCTCCTCATTCCACAAGCTCAACCCGCCCCGGTAATCGCTGGTCATGGCCCTGGCGATTCGAAGAAAATGCTCAAAGAATTTACCGGCCGAGTCCTGATATACCGGATTTTCATTTGCAAGTTCCAGAGCGATTTTTAACATGACCAGGCAATAGAATGCCATCCAGGCTGTACCGTCCGACTGATCCAGATGGCCGCCGGTAGGCATGGGTTTGCTGCGATCAAAGACGCTGATGTTGTCCAATCCCAAAAAACCGCCCTGAAAGACATAACTTCCTTCTTCGTCTTTTTTGTTCACCCACCAGGTAAAATTCAGAAGCAGTTTGTGGAAGATGCGTTCAAGAAACTCGCGATCTGCTTGTTTCTTTTGTTTGGCGTCGATTTTATAAACCCGATAAGCGGCCCAGGCATGCACCGGTGGATTCACGTCGCTAAATTTCCACTCGTAAGCTGGCAGTTGCCCGTTGGGATGCATGTACCATTCGCGGGCCATCAAACCCAGCTGGCGCTTGGCAAAATCGGCGTCTACCAGCGCGATGGGAAGACAGTGAAAGGCCAGATCCCAAGCGGCATACCAGGGATATTCCCATTTGTCAGGCATTGAGAGGATATCGAAGTTATTGAGATGCTCCCATTCGTGATTACGCCCTAAACGCCGGGAATCCGGAACCGGGGGCATGGCCGGATCACCGTTAAGCCATTGTTCCACATTGTAATAGAAAAATTGTTTGCTCCACAGCATGCCCGCCAAAGCCTGACGTTGAACCCGTTTCTCATCTTCGCTTAAACCCGGCTTTTGCACAGTCATGTAAAAGTCATCTGCTTCCGCCAAGCGTTGGGCAATAATTTTGTCGAAGATTTCAAACGGTGCCTCAAGGAATGTATTTGACAATCGCAGCCGGAAAATTTGTGAATCACCCGCATCAATGTCTGCGCGGTAAACAACGGCAACCTTGGTGCCCTGTCGGCCGGGATTTATCGCACCAGCCTCAGCATCGACCAGATAACGGTGAAAGGCTTCTTTGCAGTAAGGCTTGCCATGGGGTGAATGATATGGCCGTTCAGGGTTGGTTTCATTTTCGGTAAACAACAGATCGAAGATACCCTCGGCATAGAGATAATATCTACCGGCGGCCGGGTGGTCGGCCTGCACGACGGGCATTCCTTGTGGGCTTTCGATCTGGGCAAGCTGCGGTTTTTGCGGCACATCGCCCATCGGTCCGGCCGCATAGCCCCAACTCCATGTGTTACGGAACCAAAGCGTTGGTAAAACATGGCAGGCAGCAGCATCGGATGCAAGATTGGTAATGGTTACTTGAATCAACATGTCATCCGGATCGACCTTGGCGTATTCAACTAAGACATCAAAATAGCGATTCGCATCAAACACCCCAGTGTCGATCAATTCATATTCGAAATCGTATAAATCACGCCGTTTATTTTCAGCTACCAGTTCGCTATACGGAAACTCGGCCTGCGGATACTTGTAAAGCATCTTCATGTAGCTATGGGTGGGTGTGTTATCCAGGTAAAAGTAATATTCTTTGACGTCTTCACCATGATTGCCCTCGGCACCGGCCAGGCCGAACATGCGTTCTTTGAGTATCGGATCATTTCCGTTCCAAAGCGCCAGGGCAAAGCAAAGATACTGGTAACGGTCGCAGATACCGGCCAGCCCGTCATCTCCCCAGCGGTAAGCTCTGCTGCGTGCTTGATCATGGGGGAAAAAATCCCAGGCGCTCCCATCTTTGCTATAATCTTCACGCACCGTCCCCCAGGCACGTTCGCTTAGATAGGGACCCCATTTCTTCCAATTGGCTTTGCGCTTTCGATAATCGTCAAGCCTTTGCTTTTCTGCCGTAAGTTTCATGACTGAATTCCTTTGAATAGAAATCGGTATGATAAGTTATTCGCTTACCGATGAAGGGTCTTCTTAATGGTTCAAGCCAGGATAGATTCGGTGATTTCAATTAACCTAATCACACGGGATGGCGTGTGAAGCTCCCCGTCCTAAAGAGCGGGGCTTCCCGGATAGGAAATTATCTGTTTCTAATAGCCTCCCTTAACCCCGCCTTTTAAGGCGGGGTTTGCAGGGAAGCAAACCGGCCAAGCACCAGGTGAAAATACAGGGTCGGTAATCGGAACGCTTTTTTGCGAATCACGATAGGTTAAGTCTTGGGAAACGGGTTTTGAATCGATCATGGTGTGCGCTTATCCCTAAAAATATGGTTTGAGATAACCACCCGCTGGATTTCCGATGTGCCTTCATAAATTGTAAAAACCCGCGCATCACGATAGAATCGCTCTACCGGGTACTCTCTTATGAAACCATATCCCCCGTGAAGTTGAACGGCTTTGGCGGTTACCCGGTTGACCATTTCCGACGCAAACAATTTGGCCATCGAGGCCTGTAAGGTATAATTTTCCTCCCTGTCTTTCATGACAGCTGCAGATAACGTCAACTGACGGGCGGCTTCTATTTCCGTGGCCATATCAGCCACCATCCATCTTAATCCCTGAAACTTGGAAATAAGTTGGCCAAACTGTTCTCGTTCCCTGGCGTATTGTACCGTCGCATCCAGGGCCGCCTGGGCAACACCGATCGATTGGGCGGCAATGCCGATCCGGCCGCCGTCAAGACCCATCATCGCAATTTTAAAGCCATCTCCCTCATCCCCCAGTCTGTTTTCAACCGGAACCCGAACATCTTCAAAAATAAGATCAGTGGTATCCGAAGCCCGCAGCCCCATTTTATCTTCCATATTGCCGACAATCAGGCCGGGAGTGTCTTTCGTTACAATAAAGGTTGTGATTCCCTTGTGGCGTTTTTCTTCTTCGGTCTTGGAGGTAACGATAACCAGCCCTGAATTTTTACCGGTTGTGATAAACCGCTTGGTCCCGTTTAATATATAAACGTCACCATCCCGAACGGCTTTGGTAGACTGCCGCACGGGGTCTGAACCCGCATGGGGCTCGGTCATGGCAAATGCCCCGAGTATCTTGCCTACCGCCAGTGGTTTCAAAAAACGTTCTTTCTGATCCTCCGTGCCAAAGCGAAGGATACTCTCGCAAACAATCGAATTGTGAACGGACATGGCAACGGCTGTTGAGGCGCAAGAGTAGGCAACTTCGCTGAGGGCCAAAACATAGCTTACGGTGTCTGCACCTGAACCGTTGTATTCGGGTGGTACCATCATCCCCATAAAACCCAGTTCTCCCAGCTGTTTTAAAATTTCAGCCGGAAACTCCCTTTTTTTGTCACGCTCAATCGCAGAAGGAGCAATTACTTCCCTGGAAAAATCCCTAACCATCGTCTGAATCATCAGTTGTTCATCAGTAAGCTTAATTGACATTGTTTACTCCACTGAAAAAAAATTCGATTTTTCTGATGAGAATCTAGGGTACATAAAGCACCACGATAAGCACCGCTTCGCTTTTTCCAATATTTTTTAGCCGGTGCCGAATTGCGGAGTTAAAGTGAAGTGCGTCGCCATCTTTCAATTTGTTGACATGCTCTCCCACGGTAATTTCGACCTGACCGGAAAGAACATAGACGAACTCTTCACCTTCGTGTTGATACTCCGCACCTTTATGTTCCTTCAGGGCCTCAATGTTAACTTTAAATGCTTTTAAATGCTTATTCTCCGCGCCTGGTGTCAGGGTGGTGTAAGCATAATTCTCGGTGCGCTTTGTATAAGCCTTGACCCGGCTCTTCAATGTAGATTCTTGCTCGGCTAAGAGATCATCTGAATCTATCTTTAATGCTCTAGAAATCTGTAATATAGCGCCAACCGGGGGGATGACCTTACCGACTTCAACATCCTTTAAATATTCGATCGAAAATCCGGTTTCATTTGCCAAATTATTAAAAGTTACTTTTTTCCCCATCCTGGCTTTTTTTATCTTTTTTCCGATAGGGACCAATCTATGCGATTTTTTTCGTGGCATAACACCTCCTTAATTTTGCAGCAGAAAATATTTCCGGCATTTTTCCATAGCAGTTTTCAAAACGAGGTTCCGATAAAATATTACATTTAAGCCGGCGGAAGCGAGGGGTATTTTAAAAAAAACCTCGCCAGAACCAGTAAAACCGTCAACGCAATCAGAACATATTTTTGAGAATTACTCTATAATGAATTTCCAGATCATCAACAAGTATAAAGTTACCATGAAATTTTGGTCGCCATAGGGTGGCATTAATTTTAGTAGAAAAGTATTATAATAATAAGTATTTCAGCAACTTTTATGATAATTGCGATATTTGGCCCCACGACATAAAGACAGTGCCTCCCCCAACACTCCCGAGGCGTCCGCCATGGCAGGAGCATAAACATCACCAAAGAATAAATGTTAACTCATACACCTACAATCGACAAAAACGGCAGGAATAAAGGTGGGTTTTTAGTTCGGAAAGGATAACTAGATAAATTTTTCTATTTTGGCAGTCTTTTTGAGTTCATTAACATACAAGGCGACTTCTTCTTGCAGTTTTTTCTGTTTGAGAAATTCATCCAGTCGTTGTTTAATCTCCTCATAGCTGATGGTGCCTTCAGGCTTTATCTCAACAATTTTAATGATATGGTATCCTAATCGGGTTTGAACAACATCACTGACCTCATTTGCTTTTAATGCAAACGCCGCTTCCTCAAAAGGTTTCACCATTTGTCCACGCCTGAAAAAACCCAAGTCACCGCCACTAACACTGCTGGGGCCCTCAGAGAATTCCTTAGCCAGTTCGATAAAATCTCCCCCATTTTTCAGTTTTTGCTGAATCATCGTGATTTTTTTTTGGGCTTCGGCTTTTTGGGCCTCATCGGCTTCCGGCACAAGTTTGATCAATATATGTCTGGCCCTAACTTCCTGAGGCTGCCGGAATAATTGCGGGTTGGAGGTATAGTAGTCTACGCTCTCCTTATCCGTAACCACAAGCGAATTGCCAATCTTATTGTCGATAAGTTTTTGGATTGCCAGACGCTGAGTTATCCGCAATTTTAAGGTAGCTTCGGTAAGATCAATGTTGGTTAATGCGATATTAAATTCAACTTCTGATGGGAATCTTTTTTTTATGGACACAATCTCATCCTCTATCTTTTGGGCTTCGACCAAAATACCTTCTTTTTGGCTCTGCTGGTAGAGAAGCTCACGATCAATGAGACTGTCCAAAATTTGAACTTTAAGATTTGCTAACTGTGGTTCAGAGATCTGTCTCCCTTCACTGGCCATCCGTCCGACATATTGGTTTAATTCCCTGTTGTAGTCTTTTTTCGTAATGACGGTTCCGTTGACGACGGCGGCTTTTTCTGGCGCAGGTTGTTTTTCCTCTGCCGAGACCGCAACTGCGGTCAGCATAATTGAGACGATCATTAAAATGAAACAAGCTGATTTAGTGTCTGAAAATTTCATATTTTTTCCTATCGAGGGCATAAAAAAAGGCTCGACAGAGCCCCTTTTTCTATTAAAAAATGTTACTCCGTAAAGAGTGGATCCCCCTTTCTAAAAAACGGATCCTATTTTCACGTACGATCTCGTTATTAATATACTAAATATAGTACCATCAAATTTCTGCGCAAACAATCATTTATTAATAATTTTGCAAAAAACTAAAGCTTTCGGCCGGATCTTGATCGCAATCCCGACAACGCAGCTATTTCACGCATCATTTGATCAACAAAAACATCTACAGATACCTCTGATGCCACATTGAAGGTCTTGCCGAAATTGATTCTAACCAAAAAATGCCGTTGTTGACGGGTATAATTAATTCCAACCGGAATGAACGGAAGAGACAGCCGGCTAAGAATAAACCTCACCATGCCCACCTGACCTGGCCCCATTTTGTTATTGTAGTATGTGCCTTCAGGAAATATGACAACCCCCTCCCCTTTTTGTAAAACATTTATCGTAGCCATTAAAAAACGCCTGCTTGAAAGGGGATTTTTACGATTAAGAGGGATGCCGCCGAGTGACTTCATAAACCAGCTACCCAGCGGATTTTTAAATAACTCTTGCTTGGCGACATAGTAAAGCCGACGCGGCGTCACCGATGCCAGCAACGGTATGTCTTCCCATCGCTGATGTTTTGGCAGAAGTATAAAAGCCGTGTTATCGGGTAAATTTTCCACACCGCTAACAGCCACACGGAAAAACGGCATAAGCAAATTTTTACCAATGCTCTTGGTGACCCGCACCATCCACTCTTTCCGGCCCAAATAAATCTGTGATGGTCGTGGTCTCGTTTGCAAGGATCTCGGCATAATTTCTTTCTGAATGAAAAGAATAAAGGGCAAGATGTTTAGGCGGTTAGCCAAGTAGACTATCTTCTAGCTGCAGCTGTTATTTCAGTCCGAACACCAGCTTCCATTCTTTTGCACCCGCACGGACCAAAACTTCATCCTGATAAATCTGGATGATGCGGAATCCCTCAACCGAATCGCCCTCCCGCAAAATATTGCTATTGATAACGGCAATCCTGTTTTCTGGTTTTTCCGACCACGATATCGCCTGTAGTCTCAATTTTGAATCTTCAAGCGGCGCAACGGAAACCGGCATTGCATCTGCAATTTTCGACGGTAGTTTCGGGGTAGCCGTTTTCAGCGGTTTGATCTTTTTATTGGATGTTGCCGCTATGGGAGACCCCCTCTGTTTGGAGCTTTTTTGGGGCAGTCGGCTAGCGGTCACAGGCATATCCGGTCGCAGGTTTATCCTCGGTAAAGCACCCGGTTTTTGTTTTTCCAGCTGGGGTTCGGCAGAAGATTTTTTTGTAATCTTGTCCGGTTTGCCGGGAACTGATGGCGGAACGGATTTTCGAGAAGACGGCGATAAGGGCGTGAATATAATCCAGCCGGTAGCAGCCAGACTAATTATTCCAAGAGAAATCCAAAAAGGCATATGAAAACGACTAAACCGTCTGACCCGTCTGCTGATCGTCTGTTTTGCAGATGATTTCCGGATTCCAGGTAGGACATCAGTCTGTACCGGCAACTCTTGCTCGAGTTTTTTTAAGGCTTTTAATATGGTACTCAATTTTTCGATTACCTATTTTGAAACCCGTTATAAGTGTTGGTTTCTCAACGTCTTAAAATGTTAGAACCCCTTGGCGGTATTTGGCGCAATTCATAAAAATATATTCCGATTGCTATAAAACTTCATCTGCGGTGAAATCGCGCCGGTTTCTCTGTCGGATGCTCTTAGGGGCCGCATCATTGACGAGCAAGATGGGGTATATTCAGAGACTTTTTCTCGTTGTATAGGACGATTTTTGTTAAAGGGCCGACGATTCCGTCGGGTCTGATGCCGTTCTTTTTTTGAATTTGTTTTACCGCGTCTTTCGTAAGATCATCATAAATAGGGTTGATTTCAATATCATTAAATCCGATATCCTGCAGATGCATCTTCAGCATAATTACGGATTCTCCAGGAGCCGTCAAGGGAATCGTCCCTTTATAGGCGAAGAAATTTTTCCAGGGGATATAGACGGCGCCGGAGCAATAAGTTTTCAGTAAATCAGGAGGTATCTCGATAAACTCATTATTAGGAGCTTTTTGGAGGGTAATTTTCTGCGAATCAATCTTGTGGATGCTTAGATATCCGGGGGAGCCCCATTCCGGCAAAGAAACTGCTAATACAGCCGGCAGGTTGAGTGATTTTATCAGGTCCAAATTGCATCCCAGGCGTTTAACCACAAGTCCGTTTTGTTCAGAGGCAAGCCTAAAAAAAGCGTCATCATTTTCAAGACTGTTGAGGGCCTGGGCAATTTCGGCTTCGGATTTCCACAATTTCAGCACCGCTTTAAGGGCGAGGTGTCTCGATGAAGAGACATCCATATCTTTTAGAAAGTCCGAAAAGTACTCTGCCGTTGACGATTGCTTAACAGCCACCGGCTGTTTGACCGGCGCCGGCGGCTTAACTGATACAGACTGCCGAGCAGATTCAGGTAGGGTGTCAGGCAGATTTAAACTCGGAGAACTTGCTTGCGATGTATCACTCGGTGGGGATGGCGCCGGTTCAGTCAGTTCCGGTGTTTTTATTTTTGCCAGGGTAAAAATACCTTTGATATCAGCAACTTCGGTCCGGTATATAAATAAAATGATAAGCGCCAGGCATAGGATCGACAAAACAAATGAAACCTTTTTCCAGCCCAATGGACCGATACGTTTGAAATCGCTCTTTCCAGACAGCTCCATTATGGCGGTCCTGGTGATGTTTGCAGTAATTTTTTTCTGATTGAGTACATAGGCCGTGAGCAAAGCGCGGTCACAGACAATATTGATCAACCGCGGAATACCGGCTGAATATTTATATATGGCACGGTAGGCTGCTTGCGTAAATTGGGCCACCGGCTTTTTGGAGGCAATATGGATCCGGTGTGCAATATATTCTTTAACCTCTTTAAAGGTCAGCGGCTTCAGGTTGCACCTTAAGGTTATTCTCTGGCCCAACTGCCTGAGTTCGTGTGAATCCAGTATATCACCCAGCTCGGGCTGCCCGACCAAAACTATCTGCAAAAGCTTTGATTTGCTGGTTTCAAGATTGGAAAGCAGTCTTATCAGTTCTAACACGTCTGCAGCCAGGTTCTGGGCCTCATCAATCAGCAAGACAACCTTTTTGCCCTCGGCCTTTCTTTCCATGAGATATGAATTTAGAGTGTCAATCAGCTCCTTGGTATTATTTGCATCAAATGCAAGCCCAAACTCTTCATCAATGGCCATTAATAACTGTTTGGGGTTTAGCTTGGGATTGAAAATATAGGCCGATTCGGTGGTGTCGTCCAAATTTTCCAGAAATACCCGGCACAACGTGGTCTTGCCGGTTCCGACCTCACCGGTAATCGTCACAAAGCCGTCGCCCTGCGAAATTGCATAGGCCAGATGAGCCAGAGCTTCCTCGTGACTTCGGCTCATGAAGAAATACTCTGGGTTGGGCACCAGTTTGAAGGGTCTTTCCCTAAAAGAAAAGAAATTTTGATACACCTCGATAACTCCCGATCACCGGTAACTTGCAACCCCAACCGGGGGTTGGTTATGAGATATTCTAGAGACCAGCGGGCTTCGGTTCTTCAAGTATATTCTTGTATGGCTTCGCGGATTGCTTCAACACCCTGAAACAACTTGTGTAAGAAATCATAGTAAAAACAGTATGATGTGTCAAGAAGGAATGCTGTCGCTGCGTTGGCTCAGCAGTTAACTGACACATCATCAATGTTTGGGCAACAGCCCGTTAATACGTAACAACAAATTATGGGGCAAGATGGCAGAAGCTTCTCATTATGTCCGCAAGTTCCGTTTGAGCGAGGATAGGCGGTACGGGCAACGACGCGTAATTGAGTATAAATCCGGGCGTATTGAGCTTGAACCTGAATAATTCCTGATATCAGATTACCGCAATTTAATCAGAAATACAACTTACCGCAGAAACAGATGCTAACCATTTCGGAAAGGCCTTCCCTGGAACCCGGCCGACCCACCTGCGCAAGCCGATTAAGCGTGATCTCGAAACACCAACCCTTTCGACAACCGTCCGCAAGCTGATTATTTTACCGTTCTCACAGGATAACTCTATTCCAATTTCCAGCAAATCGCATGGCGAACCCTCACTCACCCAACCCTTCACAAGTATTATATCACCTTTTTGGAAAGCGTTAATATCTATTTGGTAATTGGAGCTGCTGTTGACAGATTTTTCCGGGGGCTTGGATCGTGAGGTGGAAATAATACGTTTTCCGACGCTGACAAAAGCGCCGGATCCGATGGGTTTGAAAAGTTTCACCGTGCTTTTTCCCCGGCGGTGGCGGCTTATGAAGCTATCAATATAACCGATGTGGTACAGGTAAACAAGGCCGACGGTTATATGAAGGAGGACAGCCACTAAAAGCCCTTTAGATAGCGTCATGGAGAATCCATCAGATCTGCCTTTATTTAATTTTGGCGCCACAGAAATCTTTTGTCAATTTAAGCGTTCAGAAAATAAGTAATCGTTTTGATATTTATGGAGGACTTTCAAGAGCATGGCTGCGAAACTGCGGGATCATTAATTGAAGCAGGCAGCCCTGCTGCCATATCCTCTGCTATCCGGATTTAGGCCAGTGGCTTTGCGTCCCGCTTTTTCAAGCGGTTTGCCTTTATTCAAAATTATTCTAATATATTTAAGTGGTTATCGTCAAGTTTAAAATACTCGCATTTTATGTTAGTTTCAAATATACCGTTGCGATATAATATTATATCCGAGCCTGTTCGAGTAGAAGGTATATTTTTGCCAGCAAAAAACACAAAAAGGACAATCGTGACAAAAATTCGGGCGGAGAAGAATAATGAGTGATTGGATTCCCTTTGGTGAAGGCAGATATCGGGTGGAACAGGCCTTCTTGATAGCTCCGAATTTACATGCTACGGTGCTGGAGAAAGCCTTTATTGAGGTTTATTTGGATCGGCTACAAAGACTGCAGCTGAAGGGCAGGGGTTTTGTATACAACATTCTCGTTGTCCAAATGCTTGAAGACACGGATGAAATTGATCTTATTTTGGATTTGGGAGGCGATTACAAATATATTCTTAAAAATCCGAAACTCGATGCCGGTAAAGTATTTTCTCCCCGCATAAAATCCACGATGCAGTTTTCTCCTGGAACTCCCTGGGAACAGATACCACAAAAGGAATTCGAAAATCTTGCCTCCCGCTTGAAATTACTCTCCGTTTGAAAAGAGTTTTATTCTAAATTTGGCACCAGAATATGGCACTTCCTCCTTGAGATTCCATTTTTATCACTTTTCGGCCACTACGACCATCCTGCTCGTCATGGTCCCATAATCGCCTTCAGCCTCCCGGCACATGAAGTCATTTTTATAGGTAATTTTTGAAAACCCAACATTAAGAAGCAGACGTGATATTTTTTCCGGTCCATACAATCGGGTGCAATAGTTTTTTTCACGGATAAATCCTTTTGATGCTGAAGTTACTCTTTCCCGGCAATAAATTATATTCTGCTCCAGCTCTCTCGTCCGAAAAATTTCAATATCATCCCGAATCTTGTGCCTGGTAAAACATTTAAACTCGCGCAAAACGTAATCGCGGTCGGGAATATCCAAAAACAACTTGCCCGCGGGTACAAGAAGCCTGAACGCTTCGGTTAGAATTTTTTGATTTTCTTCTTCCTGAACAAAATAACCGAAAGAACTACCCATGATAATGATAACCTGGAAACTCTCATCACACAGACCCGTGCACCTGGCATCGCCGAGAATGAAAAGGGTATTGAGGTTTTCTTGTCCGGCTCTTTGTTTTCCCAGATAAAGGAGATATTTCGAATAATCGAGGGTGGTTACCCTCAAAAATCCCCGTCTTGAAAGTTCCAGGGCATGACGTCCGTGGCCACCGCATAGATCCAAGATAGGCCATGCCTTTTCCAATTTCAGGATCTTTTCCAAGAAATTGACTTCCCGAACAGTCAGCTCTTCATCGCACACCGAACGGGCATCGGTCAGCAGATAGGTTTCGTCAAAAAGATCCTTCCACCAATTTTTATTAACTTGAATAATCATATATACAGATTTTCAAAGGAAAGAATTTACGAATGATCACCAAACGCTTGTTAGAGAATTAGATTTAAGTCTTGGAAATCGATTTCCCCCTGGCTCAATACGACCGCAACAAAATCCTTGAGATTTTGTTGTCCGTAACGTTGGAAAAGATCTAGAAAACGGCGCAGACCTATCGTGTAACACAGCTGGTATCCCGGATTCAGCGTATATTTGCGTGCCGCTGAAATCGCATCCTTAATGCGTATTCCGGCTTTGGAGAGATAGCTGGCAGCCATTTTTAAATCCATGGCGCCGGTCTGCAGGCCCAAATCCACTTTCCCTCTTATTGCCCGCCAGAGCCGGCGACGCGCCAAAAGAAGTCGATCACTGGAGGTGGTAAAATAGCCTGTCTGGTGCATGATCTCCTCAGCAAAACAGGCCCACCCTTCATAATATAAAGGCTGTTCGATGCCACGACGGATTGGTCGCTTAAGACTCCAGCGCAAAGAATCCAGTAGGTGGTGTCCCGGGTAGGTCTCATGGGCAGAAAGAATTCTGTACTCCCGCTGATAACCTTTGCGGGCCTCAGCAGGATCATTGGCATTAATAATATAGAATACTCCGCCGGTTGGCGGATACCTGGGAGATATGCTGTAACTCGAAGCGGTTCTGATTGCTGAAAGAAAAGACGGTACCGGCTCGACCCGGACTGGGCAGGCGTGATAGATATCGCGAGAAACCAGCTCATTTGCAAGGCAATGCTCGGCCAATCGGCGGACTTCTTTGCGATAAACCCCTAATAATCCGTTACTGTCCGCTTCGGGCAAAGGAATTTTATCAAAAGCTTTTGACCGGCACCGGCATAGGTCGCTCGTTGAGCTTCCGATCAAGTCTTTAATTGTAACCTGCATCTCTTGGATTTCTTGGTCCAACTCTTGATTCATGTCCTGGAGGCTTGCATTGCAATTCAGATGAAAACGTACGATTCGCTCCAACAGTTCCGCCGGTAAGAGAAAATTGCTGCGGGTGGTAACCTGACGAACCTTTTCTTCAAAGCGATCCAGGGCAACCAGCGCAGCTTTCACCTCTGGCACCCGCTGCTCCAATAGAACCAAGTACTCACGAGTTGCTGCAACCATCTCAAGGCCAAGCTCTCGAAATAAAACCGGAACCTGTCTGAGTGCAAGACCGGCTTGATCGAAAAAAACCGGCAACTCCTTGGCCTGCTCATGTTTGGCAGCGGGATCTCGTGAACCCATGGCTTGAGCCATTCCCACACAAGCAATCGTTAGATGCCAGGTTGGCTGAGTTTCCCAAGCCCTAACTTCTGTCAACTGTTCGATCAGCGTGCGGGTGATCCTTTTCAAAAGCGATAAGTCAATACGCGTTTCCAGATCAGTTAACTCCGATTCGGAGTCTTTAGGAGTGAGGATGTCCAGTTTTCGTACGTTGACGGCCAGCTTTTTAATTACATCCGAAATAGTATCTTCAGTGAAGCTGTCCCAGCGCTTGCGCTTTGGGCGGTTCGATTGCACCTGCGGGAAAAAATAAAATTCGTCACTGGCTGATGCCAATGGAAAATTTCCAGCGACAGTCTCGAAAATTTTAGCGCCGGTATTTTCTACCGATAATCGATCGATTAACATGTTCCATACAGAGACGGAGTTGAAGGTTCCCTGAAGCCTCTTTTAAACGGATTCTCCGCTTCGCTGCCACAAGATTTCCGAAATTAATTGCCCTGCGACCCCTCAATTACCTAATGGATTATATGGGATTCGACAAGAAAAAAACAGAGCCAATAATGACTCTGTTTTAAGAGGAGGGGGGTCAATTTATTCGGTTGAGTCTTGAAACGCGCGCCTTCGTTCCAGTCTTCTTTTCAATCTTTGTTGAAAGGGTCTTCTGCGATCGATTCCGCTTCTGCGATGTCTCAGCCACCTTCGCTCGGGAAAATGTTTTTGGGAAGCATGTTGTCGTCTGTCTGTTATTGAGCGTCTGCCGCCTCTGTCTTTAACGGATAATATTTCCTCGTCTGCAGAATCCATGGCAACTCCTAAAAATAGATTAAAGAATTTATTGTGCCCGAATCCAAAGCTGTTAATCCAATAGCGGCACAATGAGAAAGAGTTTTGCAAAATTCATGCAAGATTAAATATTCGCACAAATTACTATTTATTGCAACAACTTATGTGAGACTGGATTGGTCAGCGTCCATCGGATATGAAAATAATTTCACAGTTTTTATGAAAATTTTTTCACACCCAAAGGTAATCGATGAGATGACATATCATAAATGCCTCGTTATCGCTGCTAAAGCAGGGACTTTTGAAGATACCAGCAATATAAATTTCGATTATTAACAGGCTGTTTGAATGGCGCGGAATCACTTATAGCGTTTGAAACTGTTCGCTGACTTTGCTAATAAACAAAGTAATACAACTATTGATAATAATCAGTTTGGCCGAACCTATATGAAATAATTTCTCATCAAATGGAGAAAGTCTACTTAACTGTTTATTTTTTATAGAATAGGAATTGGGCTGATGAAAATTATCCACTCCCAAAAAATTACCAATTTGAAATGGTTGAACATGTTTAATGTCGAATATACAGACAGAACCGGGAAGAATAAGGTCTGGCAAGTTGCCTCCAGAAAAAAAGAACCGAAATGCGTAACCGGTAAATTCAGCAAACCGGATGCCGTGGTCATCGTGCCCTATCACACAGCCGAAGAAAAAATAGTCCTTACCAAAGAATACCGGATTCCCCTGGCGGATTATGAATATGGATTTCCAGCCGGCTTGGTTGATGAGGGCGAAACAGTTCTGGAGGCGGCTCGTCGTGAATTAGCAGAAGAAACAGGACTCGTGCTCACGCGTTTGATAAAGACCGGTCCACCCATCTATTCCTCTGCCGGAATGACCGACGAATCGGTTTCTATGGTATACGTTGAATGCGAGGGTGTGCCATCAACGGCGGGAAATGAACGCAGCGAGGACATCGAGGTTATTTTTGTCTCTGCGGCGGAAGCTTCTCGGTTCTGCGATGAAGATTTATTTAAATTTGATGCTAAAGCCTGGCTGGTTCTCTCAAACTTTGCTGAAAGCGGCCATATATAGGCAACTGTATTGTGTAAAGTGTTGATTGTTTTGCATTCGCAAGCGTTAATGTTAGCTATACATTAGTATAGTCAGTATGGTCAAAAAACATCGATCGGCTAATTCATTAAGGGGGTTTTCTAATGAAAAAAGCCGATTATGTCAAACGCATCCTTTTTTTAACTCTCATTCACATCGTAATTTTTTTAATTCCCGCAAGATCCTGGTCCCTGGATGGTCAAGTTTATTTTGGCCTGTTTGATTCCGAAAATTATAGGGCTTTTCCTGACGGCGGCGGCCAAGCTGAAGACTTGGCCGGCGTTAAATTGGGTCATAAATGGAAATTTTTAAGGCCATATATCGTTATCGATACGTTGATTGATGATCGCCATGGTGCGACATTTCATCCATCCAGTGTAATCTATAAGGTAGGCCTTTATGCGGATATATGGAAGGGAACCTTCGCAAAAGTGAAACATATGTGCTGGCATCCGGTTGATAATAATGGAACTGTGGAAATATATAATTTACTTATGGTTGGTTGGAAATTTTGATTAATTGAAAAATGAGATTTTGATCCATACTATACTGTATCCTTGCTATCAGCATTGCGAATGCGAGATTTAGTCTTCAATTGCCAATCGCTAAAAAATACGATCGTCAACTTTCAATTTTGCTCATCCAACACCTTGCGTGCGGTGCGCATTAGATCATCCAAGGAAAGCGGTTTCAACATAAAGGCTTTGATGCCTGCGGCTTCAACAACGGCCTGGGTGATCTTCTCACTGAAACCAGTGCACAAAATAACAGGCATCTCCGGCCGCAGCCTGATCATTTCGGAAGCCAGCTCCAGACCGTTCATATTGGGCATGGTCATGTCGGTGATCACCAGATCGAATTTCTCCGGTTTGGCTTTAAACAATTCCAGCGCCTCCACAGAGCTGGTGCGAGAGGTTACCTGATATCCGTAGCGCTCCAGCATTTTCTTGCCGATCTCGACCAAAAGCTTTTCGTCATCCACAAACAGCACCTGTTCGCTACCCGTTGGCAGCGGACCTTTGATTTTAGCCCGGGGCTCGTGCTGGGGTTCAATCACCGGTAAAAACACATTGAAAGAGGAACCACGGCCCGGCTCGCTGGAAACGGTGATAAAACCTCCACAGCTTTTGACGATACCGTGCACCACCGCAAGTCCCAAACCCGTTCCCTCCTCTTTGCCCTTTGTGGTAAAAAAGGGATCAAACATTTTTTCCCGCACTTCGGCAGACATTCCCTCGCCGCTGTCGGACACCGTCAGCTTCAGATGCGGACCAACCCTCGCCCCCGGATTGCCTGTTGCAAAGCCGTCATCCAGCTGCACTTCGGCCAGGGAGACTTCCAGCTGCCCGCCGGTCTCTCGCATGGCATGTTTGGCATTGGCACACAGGTTCATCAACACCTGGTATATCTGCGAGGGGTCGGCCAATACACAGGCATCACTGGCGATGTTGTGGCGGATCTCAATGCTGCTAGGCAAAGAGGAGCGCAAAAACTTCAAGGCCTGATTGACGATCAGCTGGACCTGCACCGGCTTCAGGTCCAGCTCTGCCTGGCGGCTGAAGGTCAATATCTGCTTGACCAGGTCGCGCGCCCGCAGGCCGGCATGAAATACCTCCTGCAGGTAATCATGCAGCGGGGTGTTCTTTGAAGTTTTGTCCATTGCCAGTTCGGTGTAGCCCACAATGGCCGATAAAATGTTGTTAAAATCATGTGCAATACCGCCGGCAAATGTGCCGATGGCCTCCATTTTCTGGGCCTGGCGAAGTTGAGCTTCCAGCTTTTTGCTTCCTTCTTCTGCCTTTTTTCGATCGGTGATATCTCTTGCAATCCCCAACACTAATTTTTCGCCTCTAATGGTCACCGGATGCGTTGATATTACAGCATAAGCTGCCTCACCATTTTTCCGGTACAACTTGAATTTATTCGGTTCGGTTGGCTCACCTTTCTGGTTCTTTTCTGAAAAGCTGAGCGCTTTGGGAAGATCTTCACCAGAGAAAATCCCTATTTCAGAAAAATTGTTTCCTATTAATTCTTGTTTCTTATAGCCAATTAATTTTTCTGTCGCTTTATTGACCTCAAGCAGGGCACCATCCATTTTGTATATGTAAAATGGATCCGGCGCCCATTCAAACAATACTCTAAAACGTTCCTCACTCTCCCGTAGCGCATTCTCTGCTTGCTTGCGCTTGGTGATGTCCGTAAGCGTGGCGAGAAGGAGCGACTGCCCGGCGAGGGTGAGGGCGTCCAACGTGACTTCGCAATCGATGAGCACCCCGTCTTTGCGCCGGTGCTGCCAGTAGAACCTCTGGGATTTGCCCGCCTGGGCGGCGGCGATATAGGTGCGGGCTGCGGCTTCCGAACTGCGGCCATCCGGCTGCACAGGTGGAGAAAACTCGACCGGCGAATGGCCGATAATGTCCTCCCGCGCGCAGGCCCAGATTCGGCAGGCCTGCTGGTTGCAGTCCAGGAAAACGTCGTTCATGAGGTAGAAGCCCTGGCTCCCGCTATGGAATATGGTCCGGTATTTCTCTTCGCTTTCCCGCAGCGCATCATCGGCCCGCTTGCGATCAGTAATGTCTCGCAGGGCAATTACCTTCCCGATCTTCAATCCCTTCTTATCAGTTATAAAAGAGATACGAAGATCGTACACATGTTCCTGCCCATCTTGTATCAAACAGATTTCTGATGCTTGCTGCCCACCAAAGACTCGCTGAAGCTGCGGGTATTTATGGAAAGCATTTGAAGCCCCTTGACCGATAATTTCAGATGCCTTAACCATAAATGTAGACTCGGCTGCAGGGTTAATGTCAAGGATGCGATCTTTTTCGTCTATCACTAAAATAATATCGTCCAATCCCCGAAAGATTTCTGCCTTAGCCACCGGCAAAATATCGAGCAATCCATAACGAAAAAACCCCCATGCCATTGCGCCAGCCACCCATACAAAGGCTATAGGGCTAATATCCATATTGGGCACCGGGCTGTTTCCGGAAACATAAACAGCGTTGATGAGCCAGACGAATGCGACCGCAACCAAGATTACCCCTGCTTGAGAACGGTGATAGCCCGAAGATGTGGCCACCTTGTACAGCAGGATGATGCTCAAAACGGCAATTAAAAAATAGTGATACAAAATCACAGCCCACCACAATGGGCCATGTTTTAATCCGAGCATCGGAAAAGGACCGGATTGGATGGTATAATATCCGGTGAAAAAGCTCTTATGCAGGGGATTGGTCCAAACAAGAAGGACAATGATAATAGCAATTAGAAAAAGCAGAAAAGGCGTTATTCTATTGATTCTGAAATTAAAACCAAAAGCCGACAAACTAAATAAAAGAGTTAATGGCGGCAGCGAAGCGATCCCAAAATATTGAAGCTTGGTTATGAGTATGTTGGTTTCGATATCAAGCCTTAGATAGAGCATTCCTTCGCTTGTCGCCCAAGCTGTGGCGGCCAGGCAAGCATAAACCAGATACCAACCTCCTCTCGCATTGACCCGCTTAAAGGCAAAAAGGCCTGTGATGAAAATTAGAGCGGCCGATAGAAAAAATGGAAAGCAGTAGAGTATTCGATAGTCCATCATTGTTTAAGTTATTAAAAAAACTATTTTTTTAAGGAATGCATGGTGAATCAAGTTAGTTTCGTAAACAGCTTTCTGATAAGCCGCTGAATTTATTTTTTTGAAAAGATTTATTAAATATATTCTTAATGGAAAAATTCTGCGCATGGCGGTTTATCCCCAAATCAGTTTGAACAAAGTAACAATTTCGCTTAACTTTGTGTCCACTTTTTAGAAAGAATTCCAGAGCCTTTTTTTTCGATATTTGCAAAATATCCGCTAGATTTATCCTTATTTCCAATTTCAAACTCATTATTTTCAATAGAGTTTTTTATGTATTTTTTTGAACTCTGACGTATGATGGCTAACAACAGAACGACTATCCCCAGAAACAAGGCCCCAAAGAATATGAATTTTACCATACGTTCATCCTTACTATGTTACTAGTCCTGCAGTTTTAAGTTTGATCTCAATTTTTTCTTTCAATATGCTCTGCGGTATTTTTAAAAGCATTTCAAATGAAAATGGTTTTTCGATGATATCATCGACATGGGATTTTAAAAACTCTGATACCAGATCTATATCACCGTAATTTGTGATCAATAGTTTAACGGCATCGGGATTCGCAATTGTCACCCTCTTAAAAAAAATTTTATCCCATCGATTGCAGGTAGCCCGTATTCGCTCACAATTACATCAAAATTCTCCTTTTCCAAAAAACGAATCCCTTCTTCAGCCGATTCGACTACGACAAACGAGCAACCCATGCTTTGAAAAAATATCTCAAATGCATGCCGAATGAACGAGGCGTGTTCAGCTAAAAGTATTTTTAAATTCTGAAAATTTGATAAGTTGTTTATTTTTAGGTGTATTAATGAAAATAGAAGTCAATCTTCTGTTGTTCAGCAAAATTTGTGCCACAGGAATAGATAGTAAAAATATTCTTATATTTCAGCAAATTATCTAAAACAAAATGAAAACTATTATTTTTGTTCCCAAGGTCATGTTGAGGAAAATACCTCACATATTTGGGTCATAAGACCCAAAAACATATTTATTAGTAATATGGGGAATTTTCAAAAGTGCAGAGGAGAAGGAAGGGTCAATAAGTTCAAATTATCAGAAAAAAGCAAAGTCGCCTGCAAGAGAACGTCTTGAAGATATGAATTGATATATTAAGCGGTATGATTTTGCTTTTAGTCGTATCATCGTATAGGGCAACTTTATTGTGTAAAGTGTTAATTGTTTTGCATTCGCAAGCGTTAATGTTAGCTATACATTAGTATAGTCAGTATGGTCAAAAAACATCGATCGGCTAATTCATTAAGGGGGTTTTCTAATGAAAAAAACCGATTATATCAAACAAATCTTTTTTTTAACTCTCATTACCATCGCAATTTTTTTGATTCCCGCAAGATCCTGGTCCCTGGATGGTCAAGTTTATTTTGGCCTGTTTGATTCCAAGAATTATAGGGTGTATGTTTTCAAAAGATTTTGTACAGATCAGGCCTAAAAATAAGAGCGGGCGAATTTATAGGAAGGCCTTAACTTATTTAATTTATTTGGTTATGGTTGAGGAGGAAAAGCATTAATCCCAGCCACATATAGGCTTTCACCAGACCGATACTAGATTAGTCGAAAAAGATTTAATCCCGGGATTAAAAATTAGTCAAGGTGCTTCATAAACAGCAAACACGTTTCCGCTGCGACTGATGAATATGCTACAAAAAATGTCCCTTTGATTTTGAGATCAGGTGTTGTTTGGTTTTGCTGGATAGGTATCGAACCATTTTTGATCCGCTAGTACCACCGAAGATTCGATCTGGCGCTTGGGGATCGACCAATACTTTTTTAATAGTTGATTCTTGTCCCCTGCGGAAACAAGGTGAAAGCCATGCTTTTCATAGAAACGAATTGCCCAGACCGCATCTGCCCAAGTGCCGATTAAGATGGGGTGTTTGGTTTTTTTGCGAAGTTCAGACAACAATTTCCCGCCAACGCCCTGATTTTGGTTCGCCGGCCGGACATAGGCATGTCTGATCAGCGTTACATCTTGAAGGTATTGGATGCCCATTACGCCAATCAATTCATTATCTTCCTGGCAACCCCAAAATACCACGCCTTCCTCTATTTCATTCTTCAATTCATCTCTGGACATGTAAGGCGCTTTCCAACGATCCTCGGGTATAACGCCCTTATAGGCTTTTGCAGCATCATTAACAACAGCGTAAATGCTTTCAAAATCATGGTTGTTGCAGGGGCGAAGCATCATCTTCCTCTATTGCTATCGGTTTCCATTCATCGTAATTGTGCTCAGGCCCGTCTCTGTTGGCAGCCATTTTTAAAAGTTGATCCCGTTGATCATTAACGCAACAAGCTACACCCGTTATGGTTCCGATAAAATTCCCAGCGAGGTGAACTCGTCTTTTTCTCTTGCATATCTAATTGGGTGAAAAGTTTATAACCGATTGGAAAGTGAAGCCTCCACGCGGCAAGACCTCGGCGAGCTCCCCTCAGCAAGCTCGGGATCGATGACAGACTTCGACGCGCTCAGTCGAGTCGTCGAATCGCCGTTCGACATTCCGGCGAAAGAAACCAAATATTTAAAAACCAATGGGTGTGTGTTTCCTTCTTTCAGATTAGCCCTTTCCTATTCTGAACATCTTCGTGCCACAGGTCGGGCACACACCTTGAGTTGCGGGTCGGCCGTTTTTCATCGTTATACTCTTGGCGTCCTTCATTTCTTTTTTAGCGCGACATTTCACACAATAGGCTTTCATCGTTGACCCCCTTTCGGTTTTTTACCGCCTAAACATTTTTTTGCAGAAGCCGGTAAAATGCAATGGCGAATCAGTTAATAGCAGCGTCCATTTGCCCTCACCGCTCAAAACATCCGGGTCTATAATTACACCAGATTTTCCAAACTGAGGGAATGATCCCGCTTCTCCCGCAAAAAGAATCATGGATTTAGATAAATTATGACTGAAAAGACTTGTAAAGTCAATAAGTTTGATGGTTTCGACGGTGGGGCGGATTGCTGCGGGCTGTTACCCAAATATCTTTGGACAACACCTCGATACGGGCTGACATCCCATTATTTCGCCTCATTCGGAGACACCGCCTGTTCGTCAATGGGTAAATGCAGTGTGGCGGCCATTAGCTCCAAGGCGACGGAAAGCCACCAAACCGTATGGTAGGAAACTGTTGAATCAAATAGGTGACCGCTAATCTCAGCCGCAGGAGAAACAGCGAAGCTGTTAACCAATTGGCTGCAGTTTATATTTCAGGTCTTTCCATCTCGAAGCAATCCCTGATGGTTGCATACATATTGCCTCCCATCCGTCCAATAGCGTCCAAGGATTGGTGGTCTACTTGACCATTCCTAAAAATGTCCGGATGAATATGAATGTTACAAACTTTGCCCAATACCAGGTTTCCCGCCATTGGCCCTGAGCCCAATGGAATGATTTGTTGAAGTTTACACTCAAAATTTACCCGTGAGTCTGCAACGCAGGGAGGCTTAACAAATTTCGATTGCTTGGCGGCAACTCCGGCGGCAGCAAATTCATTGACCTCAGACGGATATGGGGCACTTGTTCGGTTCATTGTCTGGGCCAAATCGTAGCTCACAATGTTTATGACAAATTCGCGGGTCTGTTTGATGTTTACCAGGGTATCTTTCGCTGTTGAATTTTCTTTCAGCAGCGGGCAAAAACACACAATCGGCGGATTAACACTTGCAACCGTGAAGAAAGAAAACGGAGCGAGATTTATGTTGCCCGATTTATCAACGGTTGAGACCCAGGCAATGGGTCGGGGTAATACGGTGCCAATAAGAATTTTATAGATCTCCTGGCTTGATAGGTTATTGGGGTTTATTTCCATTTTTTGATATGCTCCTAAAGAAAATAAGGTTGGGCATGCGAGGCCCGAGCCCCACTCAAAATATTTGGTGATCATCTGGTCGGCAAAAAATTACCCCTCGCCGGGGCCGGCACAATTATAATATCTTTTCGCAACTGTATTTTGGCAACTAGGTTAACCACCTTTGGCCCCGACCTTAAGGGCGGAGTAAAGGGAAGTAGATTGATCAGGCTTAAAATCTACTTCTAATGCGGATTATCGTAAGCGTTCTAATAAAGTCAACCGATTTTGAGATACTTACAGGAAAGAATTCATTTTTTATGATGTCTAAACAAAGAATCGCGATAAGATTGCCTTGCCTTATTCCGTATAACCAGATAATAGAGGGCGAAATATATTAACGATTGTCATTTAGAATTTGTGACTTGAAAATGAATCTCTTTAAAGGAATCGCCTACAACCTAAAGGGAGTAAAATTAGGCCTGAAGACACCCCGGCTGTTCCTGCTGGGCCTGACGCGTTTTGTCATAGTCGTTTTCATAACAATTCTCAGTGCAAGCCTTATTTTGCTGTTTCACCAGGAGATATTAAATCTGGTCTGGGCCAAACCAGAAAGCCAGTGGATCGTATGGCTATGGCATGCGGTATCCTGGCTCCTTTCTATTTTGCTGGTCGGCGTGGCAGCGATCATTTCCTATCTGATTTCACAGATTCTTTTCAGCGTTATCATCATGGACAAGATGTCTCGCATTACCGAGCAGCTGGTGTCCGGTCGGGAAAAAGATCCGAGAAAAATGCCTTTTTTAAAGCTGTTTTTGTATCTGATCAGACAGGAAATACCGAGGGCCACGATTCCGGTGCTGCTGACCCTTATCATAATGATCCTGGGCTGGCTTACCCCCCTGGGGCCGGTGGTAGCAATTATAACTTCGGCAATTGCCGCTATTTTGCTCAGCTGGGATAATACAGACCTTGTGCCTGCCAGAAGATTGGAGCCTTTCAAATCGCGATTCAATTTTTTATTGAAAAATCTTCTTTTCCACCTGGGCTTTGGGATTCTTTTCTTAATCCCGGGATTAAATATTCTGTTTCTCTCTTTCGCGCCAATCGGAGCTACTTTGTATTACATAGATAAAGAAAGCAACTAGCGCCGAAATTGATACACTCCTGATATTTGCTTTTCCTCCCCGATTGGCTTTATTTGGAAAGGGAAGCCAACCGGCCAATAATGTCTCCCCCCGGTTGTTCTGGGCCCGGGCGCGGGGTGATTTTTTTGCCGACCAGACTTAAACTGACAGGCAGTCGCCTTCTGGAAGCTCAACCGGCGCTGATTGGGCATCTCGTAGCGAAAAAACTGCTCTCATCCGGATCGCCTGAACATGATGGCACGTCTATTGTTGACTTCTATAAAAATGGCTTTAAAATTTTTAAAGAATCATTTGAATCTAAAAATTTCATCCTGAAAGGAGAATCGTATAACGTCTGAATCAAGCTGTTTTTTTGAAAGGCTGTCAAAGTTAGGGATTGGCATAACCTTACTGATGTTTGGTTTGGGATTGGTAATTATCGGTTTAACGATAATCCCGGTTTTCGGATTGGTACTGGCAGCACCTGTTTTACTGGCTTCCAGTTATTTCATTCGAGCCCATCTCAACAGAGAGTGTCGAATTGCGGAATGACTTCGTAATTACTTTCATCGATTGGTGATATATTATCTGGAAACTAGGCGTCTATACCCGGAGTACACTGTGAAAATACGAATGACATTATTGTGTATATTGGCAATTTTTGTAAGCGGAACTGCCGTACAGGCTGCGGTTGTAACAAAGAGTGTGCCCTACCAGCATAATGATGTGACCCTTGAAGGTTATTTGGCTTATGACGATTCATTTAAAGGAAAGCGCCCCGGGGTGCTGATTGTTCACGAATGGTGGGGACTGAACGATTATGCTCGCCGGCGGGCGGAACAACTGGCAATGATGGGGTACATAGCATTCGCCCTGGACATGTACGGAAAAGGGAAAGTAACCCCGCATCCAAACCAGGCCGTCGAGTGGATGAATCAGATAAATCAAAATATTCAAACATGGCGCCGGCGTGCCATGGCGGGTTTACAAGTACTGAACAGAGAACCGCTAACAGATAAAAACCGGATCGCAGCAATTGGATATTGCTTTGGCGGATCGACGGTCCAACAACTGGCTTATGGCGGAGCACATATCAGCGGCGTAGTCAGCTTTCACGGATCACTCATTTCCCCAGCAAATGTGCAAGCAAACGATGTCAAGGCAAAGATTTTAATCTGCCATGGTTCTGCCGATCCTTTTGCGAAACCGGCACAGGTTCAGCATTATTTGGCCACTATGGAGAAGTCCGGCTTAGATTGGCAAATGATTTTTTACGGCGGTGCAAAACACAGTTTTACCAATCCGGATGCAGACAAAGTGGATATACCCGCCTTAGGCTATAACAAATCTGCGGATCAGCGATCCTGGCAGCATATGAAAATCTTTTTCGACCAGATCTTTGGAAAAGATTAATTTTAAAAGATTCCTACGGCAAAGGGGACTCCCAACGCTGCCGCTTGCGAGAGTTTTTTCTTCACAAATGGAGCTCCCCGCAGTCACGCTGCAGACTTCGACGAGTTCAGTCGAGTCGCGAAACGGGGTATTCAGACAAGGCGAATAAAACCGTTCAGCGTTTATAAGACAATCGTTTATTTGATTGATATCAAATAACCCTCACCAAACGAAAACCCAGTCCCGGACCATAGTAATCGGTTGGAAACCCAAAGCGTCTGGCACAGCGAACGCTCCACGCGTCCAGGTTCCAACTGCCGCCGCGGATCACCCGGTCTAATCCGCCTTCAAGGCAAACGGGATTCTCTCTCAGATGAAATTCATAGGCATTCTCACGATATTTGTCCTGACACCATTCCCAAGCATTGCCGCTCATATCATATAAGCCGCAGCCGTTGGGTGCTTTTTCTCCCACCGGGTGGGTGGATTCATCTGCGTTTTCAGCATACCACGCTACCGTGTCAACATTTCCACCCCCGGCATATCTCTCATTTCCGCCGCAGCTTCTGGCGGCGTACTCCCACTCTGCTTCTGAAGGGAGACGGTATTTTAATTTGTCCTCATTCAAAACAATTAATTTATCGATAAAAATTTGAACATCATGCCACGTGACCTTTTCCACCGGGTGTAAGTTGCCCTGAAAGTGGGACGGATTATGATTCATCACCTGCTGCCATTGGCGCTGAGTGACAGGGTATTTGCCGATATAGAAATCTTCTAGCTGTACTTCATGAACCGGGCGCTCATTTTCAGCCCCGTCATCAAAGGTATCGCCCATCATAAACAATCCACCGGAAACACGTACAAACTCGATTCCGATAATAGGATCCGAGAAATTGGATTCCGAATCAATTTTTTGAATGGTGTTTGATTGACATTGCGGGCATCGGGAATAGCCACCGGAAATTCGGCTGCCACAGGAAGGACAGATCAGCCTGGTCTCGCATTCGGGACAGCGTTTCCAGTTTTCTTTGACTGCCAGGCCACATTGAGGACAGATAATCCGGCTTAGTACAGTTTCACAGGCAGGACAAACCTTCCAATTCTTTTGAACCGGCTCCCCGCATCCCGGGCAGACGTCATAATTCTTTGCCATATGTTGTTCTAATTTAGATGAGGGGTCGGGGTGTTTTTTTCACGACAAGATGATCGCCCCGGTGCTTCTAATGGGCAGAGGGCTATTGCCGCCGAGAAAGGCAAAACACGGCCTCGATTCTTGTTGGCGCGAAAGTTTTAACTAGCCGGCAGTAAAATGCAAGGCAGTTGCCGCTGTCAGGCTTGACAGGCAACAACCCGGCATCTTGCCGTGAAAAAAATACCCCGACCCCTGAATTTAGATAATTTAAAATGATCTCTCCCAGGCGATGTTACTACGACCCCAAGTGAATAACTAACAAACCTTGGGGTATCGTTTCCAGCGGTTGGTGCGTTTACCTCGAATGGCTGACGATGAAACAGGTGTCGGTGGCGACGGTGCCGGAAACAGAGAGATGCCCAGATCCAGTATCCGCACTTGTGGCGGGCGTAACCACACCCATGCCGCGGACCCGGATGGCATCGCGCGTGTTTCCGGTAACTATCGAATAATAAGTGCCCGCGGCCTGCTTCAGATTCTCTTCAACGTCCGTAAACTGTTTTTCAGAGGCAACCACCGTAATGACATCTTTACCGAATGGTGGTTGGATCTCAAGTTCGCCATGCTTTCCGATGACCTTGGTTTCACCGGCCTGGATCCAGTTGTCTCGGTCGTGTTCGTTTGGGAAAAGAAGAATATTCATTCTTCTTTCATTAGAACGATTTTTTTCCAACGAAGTGAGATAGATCACTTTGATATAACACCCTCTGGATGCCCGCACGCGAAAACGGATTTTTTCACCTGAATAGTAATCTGCACCCTGCCCTTTTTGGGGCTTTATTTCCACCCACAGTTTTGAGGTAGTTTCTTTGCGCTTTACATCGTCATCGGTGAGAGCTAGAAAATAATCCTGCTGTATTTTGCCGGAGATTTGACTTAAAAGATCCTGCAGCATTTTATTCTGATACATGAGTTCCGCTAGTTGTTGACCCTGAACGTGTTGTATGCTCTCCATGCGTTCAGACTGTTTCCGCCGGTTCTGCTCAAGCTTTTTGATTTCTTCCTGGATGTAGGCATACTCATTTTGGGTCTCAGCACCCGCGGCACTGACCTTTTTATCAATTGTCACAAGCAGTTTCTCGAAATGCTGCATCCGATCTGCATAAAGTTTCATATTCTGATTCAGTAACAATGATATCTTCTTTATTCCTTTTAGGATCTCTTCCTGTTTGTTTTCCAATCGATCAACAACTTCATTGATGAATTTCTGTTCCTGTAATTGTCGATCAGCATTTATTTTGTCGATGGTCACCATCACCCAGTACCGATGCTGTTTGGAATCACGCCAATTTTCCTTTTCCTCAACGCCGGATAAGACTTTTCGGGTGCTAACGAATAGGGAGGATGAAATCTGCTGTTCTTCGTAATCTCCTTTTTCCACAATCCGATTCTCAAATTGTGATTTTAAAGAAACCGAAAGTCCGTAGCAAAGTTCGTCTAAAGCACGATCTTTGGCAAGCCTCATGGCTGCATAATCCGGCGCATTCCCCTTGTACGTCGCAAAGCTTACACCATGGTAAACTCCCGGAATTTGGAGGGTTCCGTCCATATGGGTCTGAATCCATACGGGCGTGTAAGCAAAACCTTTAACAGGAGTCAAAGATAGAAAAATAGCTAAAACCCAGGCAGCCCCGCAGGGCGTTGCGAATTTAAGTTTTTTCATTGGGATACTTTTCAAAATTAATTTATTGCTTAAACCGCTCACAAAAAATTTCTTTATTTCAATGCCAGTCTGTTGCCAGGAAATATTTGGCTATTAATCAAAGTATTATATAGATTTACTCGAATTTAATCAATGGAGGACAAAAATTCTCGACAGACAAATTGCGAATTGACAGCTTGATAAAGCAAGTTTACAAAAAAAGGATGGATGCTGAAATGTTACAAAAAATAGAGGCGGTTCTCGATCGGGTCAAAGAGCCTGAAAGTCAGCTTACGATTGCCCAATTAGGTCCGTTAAAAAAGTGTGTTACAATAAAGTGCGCAGAAAATTGTCGGTTTTTATTAACACGATCCATCCCGGCAAGTGCGGCTGCACCGTAATTTCCGCCCTGCTGCTGTCCACTACCCTGGAAGCCCTCACCGGGGAGTTCAAAAAGCAGTTTCCGAACCTTGGAATCGAAATGATTTAAAATTAATTTTTTGTAAACCCAAACCGAAAATTGCCCATGTAATCCGCGACCGGGTTAAAAAATCTATTTTTTCAACTCTCTGTCTCTACCCCGCTGATCGAATCCATTCCTTAGTAATCGCGAACCGGAACACCCAGCAACATACGCAGATCGACGAGCTGGCCAATGTGGTAGGAGTTATGATCCGCAACCAGAAGTGCTTCCCGCAATAAGGTCTGGCCGCTGCCATGGGGGAATGGAGAAAGCAAGTCTGCCTCAGGATCGGCAACCAGGGTTTTGATTTCTTCCAAATCATTTGAAAACGCAGATATGGCATCATACCATGCTTGGGCATCCGCCGGGGCATTTTTCTTCGGCCAGTAGCCGTGAGGATAATCAGGTGAAGTATGATCTGGATTCTTGATAAACTTCAGGATATCCCACTGGGCAATCCGTAAATGATCGACAAGCTGCCAGGCGGTGTGGTCAAGCTTGGGAATTTTTTGCCCAGCAAGATCTACAGGAAAATCTTTTAAGGCGGAAGCAAAGCTGATATGGGCACCACCGCCGTCTAAAAGGTACAACAGATGTTCTCGTAATGCCTGTTCTTTATCCATTTTATTTTTTCCTCATATAATCTATAATTAGTTGAGGAGTCGGGGAGTTTTTCCACCCAGCCTTTGATGATGGCGGAATGAATTATCAGCAGCGAAATCGTGCACTGTTTGAAGGCATTAGGGAACGTTGCCAAAGAACAGACAGCAACCTGAATATGGCTTATGCCCGTGATGCTGATTTAATCCCGAATCCATTATTTTGATGTCAAAGCACTGTTCTTTGGCTACGATCCCTTATGCGTGAGTTTGCACGATGCAGTCGCTGATGATTCATGTAGCGACCTAAGCTAAAAAATTCCCCGACTCCTCAATTAGTTACTGCGGTTCCACATAATAGGGGCCAAAAACTTTCCTGCCGATTAAAAGTCTCAATTCTATATCAGGCAGTTCACTCTCATCGCCCGGCCAGCTGATGCCCTCCTTGACTACCCGGTTTAATCCGTTATTTTTTTTACACTTCAGACATATCGTCGCCCTTTGACCTTTTGGGGCCGGCTGCCCCGAGACGTAAATCAATGATCCGATGGGGTCACCTTTGGCAGAAACACCACAGATCAGCGCGCAACCGCAATCCAACCCTTTATAAGCCACTCCAATTGCTGTCGGGTGCTCTGCCAAGATTTTCTGACAAGCCTTCGTGAAGGAATCTGAGCCGAAATTTGTATTATCTGTCATAGCAGCCACTCCCCAGGTGTTGCCGGTCGTCGATTCTGTGAATAAATACAGGCCCCCTGAAGGTTAGGCCGGCGCCTCTTTTTTGGTGGAACGGCGCTTCCGACGCTCGATTCTTTTGGGGTTTTCCAATTTTTTTCTCAGTGGTCTGTTTGGTCGGACCCTGGCCTTTCTTTTGATATCACCGTATTTACCAAATCTGCCACTCATAATTCAATCCGATAAAAGAATTTTATCCTTAAAATTACGTATTGAGCGATCAGGATTCCAATCTCTTTTTATACTTGTATTGAATGGGCATCAAGTTAAAATTGAGCTTTATTATCGTGATGGCGTTTTGGCTTGACGGTATAGCACCGGATGGTTATTCATTGAAGGTGCTTTAGAGACGAACACCGGTAAGAAGGACGGACACGATAACGATATTAGGAATGAAAACGAAGAAGGCATATAGCGGAATAAGGGTTGCCATTGGGCTCAGCGGCGGTGTGGATTCATCCGTGGCTGCAGCTTTGCTTAAAGAAAACGGATATGCCGTTCACGGGATTACCATGCAGATATTTGACGGCTCTTTGGAATTGAAGGAAACTCAAAAACATGCCTGCTATGGGCCCGGTGAAATGGAGGATCTTGACGCCGCAAGATCGGTGTGTGAAAAACTCAATATTCCCTATCAAACGGTAGACCTGCGGAAAGAATACAGATCATGTGTCATCGATCATTTCAGAAATGAATATCTGGCGGGGAAAACACCCAATCCGTGTATTATATGCAACCAAAGGCTCAAGTTCGGCTTTCTTCTAGAAAAAGCAAAAAAAACCGGTGTAGATTTTGAATTCTTTGCAACCGGTCACTATGCCAGGATAGTAAACGCCGGAAAACGCTTTCTGCTGAAAAGAGCAATCGATTTGGCAAAAGATCAAAGTTATTTTTTGTACGCTCTAACCATCGAACAACTGTCGCATACAATTTTTCCGCTCGGCGTCTACAAAAAAAAGCAGGTAAGAAAAATTGCCCGTTCTCTTGGACTGACAACAGCAAACCGCACCGAAAGTCAGGACTTTATAGCCGGCGGTGATTACTCTCTGCTTTTCAACAAAGAAGAAGTAAAAGCGGGTAAAATCGTGGACGAAAACGGTAAGGTTTTGGGAGAACATCGAGGCATTATCTACTATACCGTGGGGCAACGCCGGGGCCTCGGTATCACTTCCGACCGTCCGCTTTATGTTGTGAGAGTGGATGCCAAGAACAATCGCATTGTAGTGGGCGACAGAGAGAAACTTTTCTCCAAGGGCCTTATCGTCAAAGACATTAATCTTGTCGCCATTGAAAAACTTGACCGGCCGCATCGGGTAACTGTCAAAATCCGCTTGAACTCCAGTCCGGTTGATGCAACTGTGTTTCCAGATGAAAAGGGCAAACTTAAAATTTTGTTCGATGAGCCACAGATGGCGGTCACTCCGGGACAACACGCCGTTTTTTATACGGAAGATACCGTGCTCGGCGGCGGCGTAATTCAGGAAGCGCTCAAGTAGCCCCGGCGTATAACTTGCGACAAACAAACATCAGAATCCGCCCGCGCCTATCAGAGAATCAGAAAATGGCTGAAAATATTAAAGATATTCCGGAAAACCGAACTGTAACGGACATCAATTCAAAGAAATTGAAAGACTATTTTTCCCGTTATACACATGGTATTGTGGCATATAGCGGCGGAGTGGACAGTTCTTTGCTGGCACATGTCGCGCATTTGGCCCTGGGTAAAAAGATGGTTGCCGTTCTGGCCGACAGCCCTTCGCTTTCACGCCGGGAACATCGTCTCGCCCTCAAATTTGCAGAACAACATAATATTCCCCTTCAAATTGTCCAAACGCGAGAGATGCAAAATCCGCAATACCTGGCCAACCCGGCAAATCGATGTTACTTTTGCAAAAAAGCGCTTTTCGAAAGAATCGAGAACCTCCGCAGTCAACTGCGGAATCCGCGAGGAATATCATCCGGGCCGATTTTTTACGGCGCCAACCTGGACGATCTCGATGATTTTCGGCCCGGAATGCAAGCCGCCCGGGAAGCATCAATCCTGGCGCCCTACATTGAACTGGGCTTTAACAAGAAGACTATTCGCTCGATATGTGCTTACTTCGGCCTCGAAATTGCCGAGAAACCCGCCATGCCGTGTTTGGCCAGCAGGATTGCCTACGGGGAAAAAGTGACTACCGAAAAACTAAATCAGGTTGAAAAGGCCGAAAATTTTCTCTATAGCCTCGGTTTTCAGGTGCTGAGAGTTCGGCATCACGGAGATACAGCTAGAATTGAGATTCCGCTTCGGGACTGCGAGGTCTTGTTAAAGTATCGGAAAAAAATAAGTAAGAAATTTCATGAACTGGGATTTGGTTATGTTTCACTGGATCTGGACGGTTTTAAGAGCGGTTCCTTAAACGCTGCCCTGAAATCGGAATAAGCCTGCGTTTGTAATATTCCCTCAATTGTGCATAACCAAAATGAAGAATGAATTACAACTATTTAGTATCGCGAGGTATCCGAAATATTTAAGCGCCTCGCTGTAAACCAATGATAGTAGAAAGGAGAACCCGTTCCAGGCCCGGCTGTCAAAAAGGGAAATTTATTTGTATTTCCCGGAAATACCGAGACCTTGTTTAGCGCCTGGGAGTAAGTCTCAGTAATTCATAACGATCGCCAGAGCGAACCTTTACATCACGAATTCGAGTGCCCTGGAGAATGCTCAAAGGCACCTCTACCCCTGCTCTGCCAAGAGCCCAGACCTTACGGTAAAAATCAGCAACTCCCTTCACTGCGCTTTGGTTCACTGTAAGAATAATATCGCCGGAATTGAGGCCCGCGCGCGCGGCGGGACCTTCAGCGGAAACCCGAATGACAATGACGCGTCCATGGGATTCATCCACATGCAAACCCAGCCAGGGCTGGGGCGGATCATGGGCGCGTCCGATGGAAATTAGGTCGGTCAGTATCGGTTTCAGGCGGTCGATTGGAACAAACATATTGCAAGGGATCACACCGAATTCAGGAACCATGATCTGGGTAAAAATGGACCCGATACCCAACAGTTGGCCATCGCGCCCGATGAGGGCAGCGCCGCCATAATTCGGATGCGGTGGGGAAACATAAAGTGCATCTTCAAGAAGATATTCCCAATAGCCTGTAAACTCCCTGCGGGCAACAACATGGGCACCTTGAACAGAATCTGATCCCCCATGGCTGACGATCAGAACCGGGTCCCCTTCGCCGACGGTTGAAGACCGCCCGAGTTTCATCGGCGCAACCTTGAGAGGCTCCTTTGCCCGCAATAGACCAAAGCCGGTTTTATGGTCATAACCAACAAAGGTTGCTTTTACCGGATGACCTTTGGGGGAATAGACTTCTATGGTTTCGGCTTCTAGAATAAGATAACCTATCGTTAAAATATGGCCCTTCGAATCAATGACGATGCCGTTTCCCTCCCGTACCGTTCCGAGCGAGCCAGCCGTATAGGCATTGTCTGGAACTGTGGCCCGTATTTTAAGAACCGCTTCTAGCGTATCTTCGGCGTTATAATCGGCGTGGGCAGACACCCAAAAGGCAAGTAAAATGGCAATAATTATTGACATGCAAACGTTTTTCACGGAACACACCCCTTGATATGATTTGGGGACACGATTTGTGATGACAAGACACGCTGATGAAGAATGAAATAACCTATTTGGTCGATAACAGTGTTAGACAAAATTCCCTGGGGAGAAGTTTTCTCAATATTGCAATAATATGTTCTCAGTTTGTGGTTTGTCAACTGCAGAAAAAGTGATTATTTAGTCGAGGGGTCGGGGTGTTTTTGGGGTCCATTGTCGTAAGTCTTTTGTTTTTCTGCAATTTGGCAGCGGGGGAGACCGCAGCCAGCGAAGGTGGAATGCGGAGGGGGCAAGTATCGCCTGCGGCCAAATTGTCTAGAAAAACAAAGACCGGAGGCACAGGGTCAAAAAAACACCCCGACCCCTCATTTAGTTAAAACGTCTGCAATCCGAAAACCCCACCGATTTTCCTTACGGTAAAGTTCGGTGGTTCAGGGTATGAGCTAACTTGCCTGTTAAGGTATGGAATTTTATGGAATGTCCAGTTAGCGATCTAATCTTCTACCTGTGATAAAACACTTTCTTTCCGCATCACATAGATGTGAGAAAAATCCGAGTCCTGCGTTGCACCGTGCCAGTGTTTCTCTTCGGCCGGAATGAGGACAATATCTCCTTCAGTTACAACCCTTTCCTCCTTCTCGGTGGCTACGATTCCCTTACCGGCGGTAATTATCAGGACCTGTTCGGTGCTGTGGGTGTGAAATTTATTGCGCACGCCTTTGCCAAAATTTACAATATTAATACGATACTCCTGGCTATCCGCAAGCAGCTCCTGAATTGTCACATCTGAACCCGTAAATATTGATTTCTCAAACGGCTTTTTTATCACTTGGCTTGTTTTAACTATTTTCATCGATGCCTCCTTTAAATTACCTATAAGAATAAATACCTCGCAAACACGATGTTCCCGCTTGCCATACCATATCTCAAAACTGAAGAAAACTTATAACTTTGCACACCCTTTATTAATTTTTACAAACCCTCACAATTTTTTGGTAAAAACCGTTTTAGTGACCGCTCAAAGAAGCCTGGAATTAAGTGGCAACTCTTTTTACACCCTTGCGGTACTATTATATTGGAATTGTTCTGAATTACTATTATTGTAAACGGTCATCCATATATAATCCCTCGATAACCTCCCATCGTCCCCGTAAAATCCCAGACATCCATTCATTTTTTTTTATTAAACCACTATATAATGTATAATTTTTTCTTTGACATACAAGATGTATTGTATTAGAGGGAATGTTATTATGCCATTTTTATGTCCACAGGTTATTCCTGGGAACTTTTTGAGAGGTTCGCCGACGGCAATTATGGAAATCATTGGTTAAAAATCGATTTTATTTTGAAAAAGCCACCCAAAATAATCAAAAGAATTAACACCGCAATCCCGCTTCCCAGTTTTCCACAGGTTCTCTTCAAGCTCGTTAAGGTCTGTAAGGATCCACCCCACAGCGAAAAAGATATCGCCAGGATAACATCTCTCGATCCCTCAATCAGCCTCAGGCTATTACGGCTGGTCAATACAGCGATGCTTGAGCAGGCAGTTTCGGCTCTGGGTCCAAACACTCTCAAAAATATAGCGGTAACCACATCGTTGACAATGGCGACAAACCCTCTGTTCAGAAACCCATCATTTAATTTTAATCAATTCTGGCTGCATTCACTGGGTTGCGCAATTATGGCCCGGAAATTGGCCGAAGAGATCCGGTATGATTACCCGGAGGATGCCTATCTGGCAGGCTTGCTTCACGATATCGGCAAACTGGTTCTGTGGGCAAACTTCAGCAGAGACTATGGTCCCATAATGGAAGGCGCCCGCATTACTGATGAGGTGCTGATCACCGAGAAAAAGAAAATTGGGGCTACCCATTGCGAGGTGGGCTGGAGTTTAATCAGTTCGTTGGGCACGCGATCCTTTGTGGCGGATGCGATTCTCTATCACCATTGGCCGGCTAAAGAAATTGCCAAGGCCTTGCCTTTGGTCAAAATCATTTATGCCGCAAACACCATCTGCGGCCGAGAATCAGAATCTTCTGACGATTTGACTTTTATAGATAATATAGAGCTAGACCTGAATCATTCTCAAATTAAGCACATCACAAAAGAAACAAAAAGTGAAACCGATGAAATTATTCACTCTCTGGGTTTAACCCCGGCAGCGCTTGCCGGAACTCCTGGGATCGAATTGTCCAATGGCGAGTTCCCGGGCAAGGAAATGTCGCTCGAAGTCAGGGAGATGTCTCTGATTCATGGAGCCACCGGCAACCTGATATCAGCCACCAGCAAGGATGCGATTCAAAAAGAGCTGCTTTTTATACTCCAAATCCACTTCGAAATCAAATGTGCCTTCTTCTTCTATTACGATCCGTCACATAATGTTCTCTTAGGAAGCTCAACAGCCGAAATCGGGTGGGATGATATCGTTGAGGGGATTGAATTATCGGTGGGAAATAATGGGAGCTTTCCGGCCTTGGCTTTGCTGAATCGTGAAATCGTTGACTCTTTCGGATATCTTAGCGACCAACTATTAACCATTGCGGACGAACAACTGATTCGTCTTTTGGGCACAGAAGGAATGCTTTGTATCCCGCTGACGTGTCGACAAAAACAAATCGGCGTTATTGTTGCAGGCATAGATGAATCTCAGTTTCCGCTGCTCTCGGAGCAACTGGAATTACTTAAAAAATTTGCAGATCATGCGGCTTTGTTTATAGATGAGCGTTTTCTCGAGGGCAGCCAGAGATTTTTACCTGACAAATCAATCAATAACATTGAAACCGAGTCTCTGCGAAAGATTATCCACGAGGTAAAAAACCCGCTGGGAATTATCAAAAATTATTTAAAAATTCTGGGCACAAGGTTTGGTGAAGATTCCTCGGCGACAAACGATATTGCGGTCATCGGTGAAGAAATTGAAAGAGTCTCCCGAATCATCGGGCAACTTTCAAAACCCGGTCAAAAAAAGGACGGGGATAATGAACATGTTGACATTAACGATGTTATTCGCAACCTCTCCACGATGTTTAGAAAATCGGAACTCGAACCATTTAACATCAACCTGCATCTGGCATTAGATCCTTCCCTGCCCCTGTTTCCGGGCAACAGAAACAGTTTGATACAGGTATTTATCAATCTGCTGAAAAATTCGGTAGAAGCTATGCCCAAAGGCGGCAATGTTTTTGTTGAAACGGTTTACGAACAACATATTAACCATAAAACAGCAGATAACATCGTCGTTACGGTTCGCGATGACGGCCCGGGCATACCGGATCGTATCATGGATAAACTCTTCGAGCCGGGCACCAGCACCAAAGGCCCCGAAAATTTTGGTCTGGGTCTGTCCATCAGCAAAGATATCATAACAAGATATAATGGAAGGATTACCTGCAAAAGCCGTAAAGGTGAAGGCACAATTTTAAGGATCTCATTACCGGTGTCAGATTATGACGCATGATAGCGCGTAGGAGGGACAGATGAAAGAACGTCCTGAGGTTTTCATCGTCGACGATGAAAAAAGAATGTGTGAAAGTTTGAAATATCTTCTGGAGCATCGCGGCTTCAATGTGGCGATCGCCACCTCCGGAAAAGATGCCCTGGATGAAATTGCAATAAAAAATTTCGACCTTTTCCTGCTAGATGTCTGTATCCCGGACCTGGATGGATTTTACCTCATGGAGCGTATATTTTCCCGTTCACCGGATGCTCCCGTGGTTATGATGACGGGGGATGCTTCGATCGATTCAGCTGTGAAAGCGCTGAAAAAAGGAGCTTACGATTACCTAAAGAAGCCTTTTGAACCGGAAGATCTGGAAAAAACCATCAAAAATGCGCTCCGACAGAAAAAGCTCCTGGAGGAAAATCGATCTATACAAAACCGCCTTCGAATGTCGGAGCGGCGCTATCGTTTTATGGTACAGAATTCCCCGGATATGATTTATACCCTCGATAATACAGGAAAATTTACATTCGTAAATGTAGCAGCTGAAAAACTCTTCGGATACAGTGCCAAGGACCTGGTCGGTAAGCACTACCATACGCTATTAAATGAGGAAGACATTCCAAAAGCCCAGTGGCGGTTAAACGAGAGACGAACTGGAGAGCGGGCCACCGCCGGCTATGAATTACGCTTGAAATCCGGTCCAGCAAAGAAAAACGGAGAACTAAACGGCAACGGATATTCTATTATCGAACTGAATGCCACCGGAATGTATCACCGGGAAATGCCCGGCGCACCCAAAAAACTTCTCGGGACCTATGGTGTGGCCCGGGATATCACTTACAGAAAAATTCTTGAAACCCAGCTTCTCCAGGCAAAAAAGGCGGAAGCCATCGGTAACCTGGCCGGTGGGATTGCCCATGATTTTAACAACCTTTTGATGGGAATCCAGGGAATTGTCTCCCTGCTGCTTATCAAAATGGGGCCGGATAATCCATTTTACGAACGGATAAAAACATTGGAACAGTGCGTCCAGGACGGCGCCGGGCTTACCCGGCAACTACTCGCTTTTGTGAAGGGGGGAACTTTCGAAATTTTGCCGACCAATATGAACTATTTGATAAAAAAGCAGAATGACATGTTCGGCAGAACCCGAAAGGAGATCAAGATTTTCGAAGAACTTGAGCCCAATATCTGGCCGGCGGAAGTGGATCCGGTGCAAATAGAGCAGGTGCTTTTGAACCTTTATGTCAATGCCGGCCATGCAATGCCCAAAGGCGGCAGGCTTATAATCCGGACGGAAAATACCTACCTGGGAGAAAGTGACGTGCTGACACGCTCCGATCAGCTAAGACCGGGGCGGTATGTAAAAATGTCGGTTTCCGACAGTGGTGTCGGTATGGACGAAAAAACCCTCCAGCGTATTTTTGATCCCTTTTTTACTACGAAAGGGGTCGGAAAAGGCAGCGGACTCGGACTATACTCCACCTACGGTATCATCAGAAATCATGGTGGTCATATTGAAGCTTTTAGCGAACTCGGGAAAGGATCAACTTTCTGCGTATACATCCCGGCCTCAGACAAAGCAATTTCAAGAGCGGAGAAACCTTCCTTGAAACGAATGGCCGGCCAGGAGACCGTTTTAGTGGTCGATGATGAGGCAAAGATACGAAATATCTGTACGGAAAATTTGAAACTTTTGGGATATTCCGTTATTACTGCAGACAGTGGCGCCAAGGCTGTTGAAATTTACAAAAAAAAGGCGAAGGCAATAGATGTGGTTGTGTTGGACATGATCATGCCGGGCCTTAGCGGCAAAGATACTTACGACCTCCTGAAACAGATCAACCCTGATGTTAAGGTTCTGTTGGCAAGCGGGTACACGGTGGAAGGGCAGGCCAAAGAAATTTTGGACAGTGGATGCAATGCATTTATCCAGAAACCGTTTAAAATAGAGCAGCTTTCCATGATGATCCGCAAAGTCCTGGAAAACGAATGTCCGCAGCCGCAGCCACCTAAGACAAATTAGACGTTGCAAAGCTTGTTAATGTTGACCTTCGGCACACGATGGGCAACAAGAATTATCCCTCAAAAATTTTCTATATTAAAATCCACTGTTTATATAACGAAAGGTAGCACCAATGGACTTTGAACGCTATTATTTGGATTTGTTTGAAATGCTTAACGCCTCCTGTAAGAAGATCGCATCAGGAAAATACGACAAATCAGACGCTGAGAAGTTATTTGAACTCGCAAAGAAGGGCAGATATCCAAGTATCCTCTGTGAATTGGCAGAATCCTTTGGTATGATGCTGGTCAAAGTTGAGGCTCGGGAATACCGATTGAAGCAAACCATTGGAGAACTGGAAGAAACGAAAGCGAGGTTGGAAGAACACTCAAAAATATTGGCGCGCAGAATGGCAAACCAAACAAAAAGCAGAAATGGCGGTATCGAGTGATGAGTTAAAAACTTTTATGAGCCCGCAAGGATAGTCTGAATGCAACGACGAACCGTATATAATTAATTGTTAACAGAAAAACTGAGATCCCATGTTTTCAATAAACGAAATATTGGATATGGCCATCCGATTGGAAAGAAACGGTGAAGCGGTTTATCGCAACGCCATCAGGCAAATTTCAGAACCGCAGCTTGTGTCGTTATTGAAATGGATGGCAGATGAAGAGGTTCAGCATGCTGAGTGGTTTTCTGAATTGAAAAAAAAGCTTGCAGCAAGGCCCCAAAACCCCATTGGCGAAGAGATGAGCCGCAAGTTATTCAAAGACTTGCTGGGTGAACAAAGTTTCTCTTTGCAAGACACAGATTTCTCTCAGGTTTACCGAATCAATGATTTGATCGCCATCTTTATTGAATTTGAAAAAGACACCGTGCTTTTTTATGAGATGCTTGAGTCGTTTATCGAGAATGAAGAAACTCTGCGGCAATTAAAGGAAATCATTGCTGAGGAGAACCGTCATATTGAGCGGTTGAAAGAATTCTTGGAAAAGGAAGTCGAAGCAACCCCGGACAATTCCTAAAAGTCGGGATTAGTTGAAACAAAAGATAATATGTAATCTATAATTGATGTATTTTATATTTTCTGTTCCTTAACCGAATGAAATAGTGATCGCCATCAAATTCGATAAGATCAGATATTTTCATCAGGCTCCGCTCCGTGAACTTAACCTGCTCACCGCTTTCCTGCATGTATAAACTGTCATCTTCAATCCAAAGTTTTTTCGGCTTCAGCTTTATTTTTTTCCCGGTGTTCAGGGTAAGGAAAATATCTTGATCCTTTACAACATCAAAAACGAACAGAGCACCGTCCTCACAGTGAAAATAGACTTTTTCCCTCAGATTTTCCCGCGTCTGCGTAACAAAGTAGCCATCTTTGTCTTTCCTTATTGAGGAATGGAAGAAATCTATTATCTTTTTATGCTGAAATTCACCGAATTGGTTATGCCAGCGACCGTTTCGGTCGAGCCAGAAGACCGCTTGTTCTTTTAAGATGACAATTTCTTTAATTTTTTTTGGCATCCTATTAATATGATCTAAGAAGAGCGCTGTCTTTCCAGCACCAATACACCAACCAAATAATGTCCTTCGAACCTCCCAGGTTCAGCTTTGGTAATATGCCGTATTTCCGATGCTAAAAATTCGGTGGGATTGGATCTATCCGTTGAATAGTATTTCATATTCAGCACCTGGCCGACTTTCAGGTAATTTAATATGGAAGAATCATTTTTAACAAGGATACATGCCCCATTTGCAGATATATCCCTTAATTTGAATTGATAAATAGGTATGGAACCTCCTAAATTTATTTCGACGCTATATAAGCCTTCCGTTAATGTTCGTGGCTCTGACCTTCTTTCACCAGAACGGTTTTTGGGCTCACCTTTCGCCATACGCCCCCTCTTCGGGTAATGAAGTGATTAGGTCTGATTTCAAAATTCAATCTGCCCACTCACCAATGCGGGACTTCTTTTCTAATGATAATTGTTGACGTGCTGTCCATAATGCTCGAATGCTGCGTTTCTATCTCCGTTGCAGCAGGTGTTGGGCTTGAAAACGGTTCTAAACAAGGAAGGTGCAAATCGACATCAGCCGTTCACGAAACGAGCTTTGGCCCATTCGCTCGTATGGATATTTCGCGGTATATATTTCAGGTTCGAACCTTCCAGATATTTCATGAATATTTCGCCCCAAAATAGAACAAAGGCCGGTTGGGTGCTGTCAACCGGAATGGCTGCGATGTCCGGTTGCTGATAATAGGGATTTATCTTAAAAGATCCTTTTTGCCAGGTAAAAGTTTTTTCTTGCGCTTGTCGTTGATAATCCGTTTTGATGCCGTTTTCTTCCGTTCCGGTTAAATAAGAAAACCGATAGCCTTTGTAAGGCTTAAGGGTGTAACCATACCGCGCCCTGCCTGCTGGATCAGAGTGGGCAACAGCCTTGTCGATAAGCATCAAGGGTTGTTGATTTTTATGGTGGATATAAAAAAGACCGGCCAGCGTCTCCCCGTACACTTGGTGATATTTTTTTCTGGAATGATCGATGGCCTTAAGAACACTGACGATTTCTCTCTGGCGATCGATTTTCTTTTTGTAATCCTGATAGCTGGCACGATCTACCGACGCATATTGCAAATCAAAAGGGATTGTTTTCACGATTTTTTGGGTGGCGATATCTAAAACAACCGTTGTGGGCTGGCCCCAGAAGCGGCGAATTATACCGGCTTTGCTACTGCTTGTATACTTTCCTATTTTCAGCTGCTTGCCGGTGGAATCATATGCGGCGAATTGGAGAATTTTGCTTTTACCGGCGCTATAGGTAATTTGGTTTTTATCAAAAGTTACCGCAACCTTTTGCCCAGAAGGCAGGCGTTTTACCGTCCGACCGTTTCCGCTTTTTTTTGAAAACGTAACGCGCTGAATCCCGGTTGACAGTTCCAATCGAACCCTGCCAAAGGCCGCATCAGGTATCTTCTTCAGGGGCTTTCTGAAATAAACTACAAATTTTCCCCCCATTTCCATGGGATCCCAGGCGAGAAGCGCCGGTTTGTTTTCATCGAAAAAATGGGTCTCCCATATCGCATCTCCATAAAAAGGGCTTTTGGGTAAATCCAGCGACAACGTTTTCTCCTTGCTCCACTTTACCGCCAGCCCATTGAGGTCCTGCCGGCTAAAATCGGCGTAGCTAAGCAACGCCTTGCGGTCATGACGTACCGGAACCGAACGATCGGGCTTTTCGGGCAACTCAAGTTCTTTGCCATTGTTCAGATCCACTTTTATGTCAAAAGAGTGCTCCAATACTTCACTGACGACTACCGCTTCAAGGGTATCGATGATTCCTTGAAATCGGGAAAATGTATGTGATGGTGATCCCAAGGATTCCAGGCTCGCCAGTGTCCGGCCGGTTTTATCCAAGGCATAAAGATGGCAGCCTTTCCCGCCACGAAACGCGACGCTGGCCACATCTTTTTCAAGTCGATCGAGCTTGACCGAAATGCCATCTGCTTCTTTTACCGTTCCTTTTCCAGCATCTGACCTGAACTTGAATATCTTCAATTTTACGGGCAAGGTCATATGCAAGCGAATGTGGGCAATTCCAAGGTCTTCACCGCGGGTACCTTTCAAAACAGGTAAAGTTATAAAACTCCCACTTGCCCGGTTGAGGGGGCTGTCTTCTTTGCGCAAAACATTCTTGCCACCCGGAACCCCGATCGAGAGAATTTCATAACTAAGCTCAGCGATGGCGTCATTGGGCAAAGCGATGGGATCAAGCTCCAGATTCATGCGGGGTTTGTCTCCTAACCGCCAGTAATGGCTCGGAAACAGACTGTTTTTAACGGCTTCTGGAATTGTACCTTTTATTTTTGAAACATTGACTGGCGAAACCAGTTGCGGTGCGGGTACATATTGGGGTTCAATGGGTCCTGCAGTTGGTTCCCCGCTGCTTAGGCTTTGCGTGAGCATATAACCCACGGTGGCATCCGCCAATGACTGAAACACACTTTCATCATCTTCTTCAGACCAGATTAAATCGATAGACAATCGATTTTTCTCAAAACTGATATTGCGACCCAATCGTTCATCATTGAGCAATTCCACCAAATTCAAGACAAGGCCTTCTGTGTCCGGGTCCTCCCAGGATCCATTTTTAAGATGCTCGTAGATTTGAGCACCTTTGACCCCATCACGGAATTCTTGAATATAGCTCAGGATGCGTTCTTTTTCTCCGGAAAACTTAAACCCGATTGCCAGAAAGTTGATCTCCTTAAACGGTTTGGTCAGTTTGGACAGGACGTTGCCAACCATGCGGGCAATCACGGCAACCTGTGGATCAGAGTCTTGCACCAGAGGTTCCGTTATAGTCTTTTCCCAGCCATCGCGGATATCGGCGGTTCGAAATGAAATCACTGCCAGGTTTCCGGATTTTCTGGCAAAATCCGCGAATCGCACGAGCCCTGAAGATAACAGCGTTTTTTCTCCCATTGCCCATAAGGGGCTCAGGGTCTTGGGCCCAAGTACTACTGATTTTTCAAAAAACCAGACCCGATATATATCAACAGGAAAGCCGCCAGCGGCCACCGAAGCAGCTGCCTGCCTTTTGATCCGATAAGTTCCTTGTGTCGAGGGGTCCAAGAACTGGTTTAAAATTCCCTTTTTAATAAGTGATTCTTTCGGATCGGACTTTTCTTTGCTTTGCACCAGCAGCACCGGAAGAAATTGATATTCAGGATCGGGGTATAGAAACAAATGACCTCGCTCCGGACTGAAAGAATCGTAAATTGCAGTTGCGATCCGGTACCCGAGATTCTTTTGTTCTGCAGAAACTTGATTCTCAATGACCCTTTGTAGCAACGCAAGATCGACATCCATGTAAATCCATGGTTGGAGGCCGGCACTGGACAGCACTTCGAGGTCTTTTGACGGCATTTGGCCTGATTGCTGCGGCAAAGCTTCCTTTTTGTAGAATAACTTAAACCCCAGATATGCCGCGGTGACGATCAGGAGAAAGATACCGGCCGCCGCACAGAAGATAATTGTTTTTTTTCGCTTTTGCGCTATCTCGCGCCGCCTGCCGGATGCGGCTGTCCAGGATAAAATTTCAGGTTGGGCGTCATCCTTTTGATCATCGCTGGGTTTTTCTTCCGGCTCGGAACTGAGATCCACTTCTATAGGTACCAGGAGGCCGCAGGTTTTACAGGGGATTGTGGACATCTCCGGTGTAACCAGATTTTTATCAATCTTGTATACCTTTTTACATCCGGGACATGTCAATTCCAGCAACCCTGATTCAGGTGAGGGTGTTTCCGGTGGGGTTGGTGCCAATTGAAATGTTCTTCCGCAGGCTTGGCAGCGTAAATACTTTATGGCCTCATGGAACTGGCTCTGATCAACGTGATATTTTTTTTGACATTGAGGACAGGTAACTATCATTGCAGGTTTTTCTTTGATCGGTTCGCTTCCCAGCAAGCCCCGCCTTTTCTTTAAGGGAAGCTATCTGAAATAGGTATTTTCCTTAATTTGTTTTTTCAGGTAGTTTTTATTCATTTTTAAATTGCGAAAATGGTATTTTATCAGTAAAATTCATAAAATACAATTGAATGGTTCCAGAGCTAGAACCAAACGCCGTAATTTTATTTGGAATAGTTAGCACATTGATAATGAGGTTCTGTGCAGCCATGTATAAAAAATACCTAATTATTTTGATATTGCTTCTGATAGCCTTTTCTGCTGCTGCCGATACCATTGTGTTAAAGAATGGAAAGAGAGTTGAAGTTGATATGGCCTGGGAGGAAAATGACCGAGTAAAAGGTTCCCTATCCGGTGCAAATCTTAGCTATCCCAAAAGTGAAGTTGAAAGAATTGAAAGGTCAGTGGTTGAGGATCCGTCGATTCAACATGAAGGTTTTAAGTTTGATGTGTGGTATTCCGGAATGACCCTAGACGATGTTCAGCGTGCTGCCGAAAAAAATAACATCACACTGGTTCGGGATGAATTGAATCGCGATCACAAAGACCCGAATGATTCAGCCAACAGCAAAACCGGCAGAAAAATTCTCTATAAAGAGCAACTACTCGGTAAACTGGCGACCATCGAATTGTTATTTACGCCGGTAACCCAAAAGCTTTATACGTTGTCGATACACTGGACCGATCTTCAAGATCATGTGAGTGCTGAATTCTCTAATAAGTTGATGTCGAATCTTTTTGACCGTTATGGCAAACCCGCAAAAGAAGAAACCAAAATATTTAACACGATCATTAGTTGGCATATTAATAAAAATGGAAACGTCGCGTTGAGATTGGGCAAAGAGGTGGTTGAATTAAAATATTTGGATAAGGCCATTGAAAAAGTAGCAAAAGAAGAAAGGGAAGCAACCCGCCCTTAATGGCGTAATCTGTCGGGAAGCAGGCCGGTCAAAAAGATGTTCCAATTGCCGCCACGGTTGCGCCGACCCCATCAAGGGTTCGGCTTAATTATAATACCTTTTAGGAATCTTATTTTGGCAACTATGATAACCTCCCTTGATCCGCCTTTACAAGGGGGAGCTTACCGGGAACCGGGCGGATCAAGCACCAAAATAGAAGCTAAATGAAATTTTTCGTTTATTTCGATGCCTACGGGCACGCAAGGCGGGTTGTCAATCAAGAGCAACTGGCGCAAACCTACCACAATGACCCCGATGAATTTCTGCGAGCTATGTGTCGGCAGCGTTCGGGTGAAGCGTTCAACCCCACAACCGGTCATGTTGGTATCCTTAGCTTTGATAATGAACAAGAACTGGCGGATTATCTGGAGTCACTCGGGGATGAGATTACGGGATTTTACGGGTGCCATTCGCAAAGTCGTCCGTATAACTTTTGATACCTGATCATAATTTTGGATGATTGCCCGAATACCACCCGTGTTTGGTTCAATGCGTCTCTTTGATAACACCAAGGCTTCCGATAATTACAAATGCCCCGGTGTTCCCATAGAATACCAATCAGATTCCGAGCAAGGCTTATTCCCCTGAAGCTGCGGCAGGGTCAAAAGGTGATCCCGGCGGATAAGTCCTGGTACCGAGTTCGCGGTCAATCAATAATAGGCCCGATTTATCCTCGCCGACCATTTCCAGTTCATCGGCTATTTTTCCAGTGGACGCTTCCTCCTCGATCTGCTCATCGGAAAACCATGCCAGAATCGGTTCGGATGCATAATCTTTTTCTTCGCGCGCAATCGTTGTCAGTTCGTTGATCTTGCCGGTGATGAACTTTTCATGCTCATAGGCATCCCGGAAGGCTTCCAGCGGAGAGGACCATTCGGTTTTCAGCTGTTTGACATCTTGCAGCACAACCTTTCCGCCCCTGTCGATGATATGGTCGAAAAATTTCGTGGCATGAATCATTTCTTCGTGAGCCTGGCAGCGCATCCATTGTCCCATGCCGTCCAGGCTGAGTGAATGAAAATACGCGGCCATCGAAAGATAGATATAATATGACTCCAATTCGTTTTTAATCTGATCGTTCAATGCCTTACACAGCCTTTCTCCTATCATCATCAATCTCCTTTCGTAGTCTTTTTATTCACCCAAATCCCCGGTGGAAAAAAATCTTATCTTCTGAAACAATTTAACCAACATTCAACCGATCATAACGCTCAGCGCAGCTGTGATGCGGCCAATCGAATGTGGTAAAGCTTTCCGCCCTGAAGGGCGGGGCTTCCCGGAAATGAAAATATCTATTTCCGATATCGTGATTTACAAAAACTGTTCCGATTACCGCTACGGTTGTGCCGGCCCGGGCCAGGGGCAATTTTTTGCCGACCAGATGCCAAATGAATGTAACTCATTAAAGCAAAAATGCAAATTTTATTTTTTATAATGGTCGATAAGACTTTCGTTTTATTACAAAATTATCCCCTTTTATTCCGACCTGAAATAATGTGGTATGCTCGGCGTTTATTCCGGTGAACTTTATCCCTAAATCCATGCATTCTTGACCGGTTGGCTTCCTTGCAAGCCCCGCTCTTCAGGACGGGGAGCTTCACATAAAACTTTGGGGTTAAATACCCAAACTGAAATATCGGACGATTCTGGGCAACACATCGACCCGGGTGGGGGTCGTGCCAAACATTTCCCCATCCGGAAGCAGCGCTTTTTCAGGTACGGTGTAAATTTTTGCTGACTTTCCCCTCACGAATCGAACGGCCGGATTCTCTCCGTGCGTCCCTTTAAAAATTTTCGGGAAAGTTGAAATAAGACTTATGCGACCTAACGGCGAAACAATAACCGCATCAAACAACCCATCATCAATTTCAGCGTCAGGCGCCATCAGCATGTCACCGCCCGTATACCGCGAGTTGCAGATTTCGACAAAGCAGTTTGCCCCTGAGACAGCTTCCCCGTCGATTTCCAGCATCATTTGGTGATATTTCAGACCCAGAGTATGATAGAGGACACCGATAACATAGCTGAAGTCGCCCGCCCATCTGAAAATCGCTGCCGTTTTGGCCACATCAGTAACAAAACCCATCCCCATGAGGTTGACGAAATAATAAACTTCGCTTTTCTGCGCAAAGCAACAAACATCAACTTCTTTTACCGTACACCGGGATAAGGCCGATATCCCGTCTTCGATATTAAACAATTGCAAATCTTTGCAGAAAGAATTGCCGCGGCCAATCGGGATGATCCCCAGGGGCGGTAAATCTCCCTCGCCGTGATATTTCAATAACCCGTTCAGCACCTGATAATTGGTACCGTCTCCACCCATCGAAACCACTGCATCATATTCCCTGACAGATACCTGTCTTACTATTTCGATCGCGTGTTCATGGTAGCCGGTCAGAAACAGATCAAAACGGATTCTGTTCGCCTTCAATTTTTTTTCAACCACCGCAATGAATTTCTTCGCTTTTGCCTGACCTGAATGCGGATTTGCGATGAGAACAATCTTCACATTTCCCAAACCTTCCCAACAACCGCAACGTTGTTCTGACACCTGTATAACGCTATCAGGGATCAGGGTATAGTTTTCCCAAGCATCACCTTTGGCAAAGGAGCCAAACCGCTTCAGTTGCGTATCATTTGGTCAAGTATCGATTAGCATAGATTGCAGCAACTCGATGATTTCAGAATTGATCGGTGTGGGCGCAATCAGCCACAAGCACCGTAGATGCTTGAAGGGCGTCTGCACCAATGCCCGGGTAAGCAACTCACCAAAACGTTGGTTTGCTAACTTGCCGTGAATAGTGCCGAGTAACGGAAGGCCGATCGCTCGAAGCTTTCGTCGCTCGGCCTGGCGAAATATCTCCTTGAGTGCACTTTCAATCCATTCTTCCCTCCAGGTTGGGTCTTGGTTTACGTCATGCACGACGGCCATAAAGTGCATGGGATTTTGGCCTTTGACCAATACACTGCCGACGGATTTGGGCCGGGCCTTCAGCAAATCGGCCATCAACCGAACCGGGTGTTCTTCGGGCTCACCAATTTTTGGTTCGGCACTCATTATCAGCCAGGTATCCTCTTCCACAACCAGCGCATCAATACCAAACGGCGGTGAATCTTCCGGTGCAGCAACAATCCGGATTGGGCCAAACGATGTTTGGCACCGAAGGCCCCCCTGAATCAACCGGAATCTCGACCGCATATCTGATTTTTCTCTCATGACGGATAGATTGTATTACTGGACTTTCATCTTTAATTTAAAGAAGTTCACATAAATATGAATATGGATGATTAAAAGATGATATCATGCAATAAAACCACATTCGATTTTTTTCAATTAAAATATAGCCTGCTCTGATCAGCATGTTTACGGCATCATGCTTTGATCTGCGGTTTTGATCGGATTTTATGATGGTGACCATAGATTTTCTTATTTTTCTCCTCGAAACAGCTTTGCACGTGTGCTAATAATTTATATAAATTGAGATATTTCGGAAACCAGTTACTAAAATGAAAAATTTTAGTTTTGCAATCATCGGCGGTGGGTTAACGGGAACTGCCATGCTCTATCATCTCGCAACAAAGTTAAAACAAAATGCCGGCAAATGCGGCGCTTTCCTTCCAAAGATTACGATTCAGGTTGTCGAAAAAACAAATGAGTTTGGTCCGGGGTATCCTTTCAGTGCAAAACAGGCATTACCGATTCATCTTATCAGTATGTGTGCCCAGGATATGGGAATCGTCGCCGGAAACCCAGAAGATTTTATAAAGTGGCTGCATAGCAACTGGACCAAACTCCGGAGGCGCATCCCTGATTTGAGTGCCGAGCACTCAAAACCGGTTTTGGGCAACGGAAACTGCGATTTCTATCCACGGATTGTAATGGGTAAGTATCTAAAGGCTCGGTTTAACGAAGCTGTCGAGATTATCCAAAAACTGGGATTACAAGTCGACCTCTACCCAGAAAATGAAGTCATCGCCTTAGCAAACACAAATATTGGAATACAACTTACGCTGAGATCGGTTCGATCGGGTGGAACCCACAAAATCAATGCAAGCCGGATACTGTTAGCCACCGGACACTGGACGGTTGAGCCGACATCTCGTGTCGAAGCAGAAGGCATAGCGGCAGGAAATTATTTCATGTCGCCTTGGCCGGCGGGAAAACTATTAGAAAAAATTGCACCCGGGGAGCATGTTGCCGTTCTCGGCACAAGTTTAAGCGCCTGCGATGCCGTATTGACCCTGTTATCCGATGGAAAATTTGCTCGAAACAAAAATGGCGCGATTAAATATATACCTTCAAATGCACCACGGAAAGTCACTCTGTATTCGAGGCACGGGCTTTTACCTAAAGTGCACGGCAGAATGGGTCTTTATCAAAATGTTTATTTTACCAGAGAAAATATCGACCGGCTTCTGACCGCTAATAATAAGTTTTTAGGGCTTGAAAAGGTTTTCAGTCTACTGAATGCAGATCTGGAAGCTGCCTACGGTCATCCAATAAACTGGCAAGAAGTTATGGCACCCAAAAAATCGCCGACAGAAATTATGGAGAGTGCTATTCGGGAGGCCCAAAAAGGTGATGGGCTTCACGGTGAACTGCTGTGGCAGACAGTGTTACATCAGTCCTTTGCCATGTTAAGGCATCTTTATCTCAATCTGGCTCCCCAGGACCGACAGCACTTTGATAGACAATTAAGTACGCTATTTTTCTGCTATGCTGCGACACTGCCGCCAGTAATTGCCCAAAAACTTATAACACTCATGAAGGCCGGGTTGGTGAACGTAGTAAAACTGGGGTCCGAATACAGTTTGTCTCGAGAAAATGCCAGCGGAGGATTTGAATTCATCTATCTCGATGATAATGGACTGGAACGAAAAGATTTCTATAATTATGTTGTTAATGCTACTGGACAGAAAACGTCCTTCGAAACCTGTCCAGCAGAATTGGCAAAAAATTTACTGCGAAGCGGTCTAGTGCAGATAGAAGAACTGGCCTACGACACGGTCGAAGCTCCCCGTAGCAGGATAGATGCAAAAAAAAGATCTCTGCAAAAAATAAATATGGCAGAAAATAGTCAGGCACAGCGGTATATATACAGAACTGGTGCTGTGTGGATAGATCCGGAGACGCAGCAAGTTTTGTCATTGGGTCCAGACGGTAATACTGCCATTTCGTCTAAATTGTATGCAGTTGGTGCAATGACGCGAGGCCAAATCATAGACGCGAGTATGTCATATGCAAGTGCGCTGGCAACTGCGGATATTGCTGAGCAGGTGGTTGATGATCTTATCAAACAATCTTAATCTGAACTTAACGGAAGCAGTGTTTTGTCCAGCAAATAAGGTGGTCAATGGAGAGCAATGCAAACCGGTCTAATTTTTGATATCAAAAGATATGCTATTCATGACGGTCCGGGCATCCGCACAACGGTGTTTTTCAAGGGCTGCCCCTTTTCATGCTGGTGGTGCCACAATCCCGAGGGTCTTGAAATGGCACCCCAGGGGTTGTACAGCCAAGAGCGGTGTATCAGTTGTGGTGAATGCGTCAGCATATGCCCGAACGCTGCTTTAAAAATTTCCTCCCAGGGAGTGGTCACGAAACAATCTCTCTGCCAGCTCTGCGGCACCTGCGCCAAGGTCTGCCCCGCTGAGGCGCGGGAACTTGCAGGAATATACATTGGTGTAGAAAACCTGATGAGGATTATCGAGAAAGATGTGATTTTTTACGATGAATCCGGCGGTGGCGCTACCTTCTCCGGCGGCGAACCGCTGATGCAGGCGGACTTTCTCCTGGAATTACTTAAAGCTTGCGGCCGGCGCGATATCCATCGCGCGATCGATACCACCGGTTACGCCGATGAAGACGTACTCATGGCAATTGCGCGAGAAACAGAGCTATTTCTATTTGACCTCAAGCTGATGGACTCGGATAAACACAAAAAATATACCGGTGTTTCCAATCGGAAAATTCTCAGCAACCTGGAGCTCCTTGCCCGGCAGGGTGCATCCATAACGATTCGCGTTCCTCTGCTTCCGGGAATCAACGATAACGATGAAAATATCCACACTACCGGTAAATTTATTTCCAAGTTGCCGGGAATTAAACATGTTGACATTTTACCCTATCATGAAGCGGCAAGATATAAATACTTAAAACTCCGCACAAATTATAGTGGAGAAAAGATGCTGCCGCCCAGTGAGGAACAATTATCCAGAGCAGCACAACGGTTAAAACGCTTTGGCTTGAAGGTTAAAATAGGAGGCTAAAAGCAATGAACGAGAGAATCCAGCGACTTCGCAAAGCGAGTTTTGAAGCTGAACCCTTGATTTCGATTGAACGGGCTATTCTGGAAACCGAGTTTTATCAGGAAAATTTCGGGAAATATTCAATGCCTGTAATGCGCGCACTATTTTTCAAGTATCTCTGCGAGAATAAAACCATCTATATAGGAGAAGACGAGCTTATCGTCGGCGAGCGCGGTCCTTGGCCCAAGGCAGTTCCGACGTATCCCGAATTGACGTGTCATACAGTGGCGGACCTTAAAATTTTAAAAACCAGGCCGATGACCCGATACAAGATCTCCGAAGAAGATATAAAAACCTATCAGGAAAAGATTATTCCTTTTTGGCGAGGCAGATCCATGCGTGAGCGCATTTTGAAACATGTCCCTCAACAATGGAAGCTTGCTTACAAGGCCGGTCTGTTTACCGAGTTTATGGAACAACGTGCTCCGGGGCACACGACACTCGACGGCATCATCTATCAAAAGGGGTTGCTTGATTTTAAGGGTGAAATTGCCAAAGGTCTGGCCGGCCTTGATTATCAAAATGATCCGGAGGCCGCCGACAAAGCCGAACAACTCAAAGCCATGGATATTGCCTGTGATGCGGCAATCCTATTTGCCGAACGTCATGCCAGTCTGGCCGATCAAATGGCTGCTGGAGGAAAACATTCCCCCCGCAAAGAAGAACTGTTAAGGATTGCTGCAAACTGCCGTTGGGTGCCGGCCCATGCTCCTCGGGATTTCTGGGAAGCCATCCAAATGTACTGGTTTGTGCATCTGGGAACGATTACCGAACTCAACGGATGGGATGCTATGAATCCGGGACACCTGGACCAGCATTTGCTTCCATTTTACGAAAAAGGGTTGGTTGAGGGAACGCTCGATCGGGAAAAAGCAAAAGAGCTTCTCAGCTGCTTCTGGATAAAGTTTAACAACCACCCGGCGCCTCCCAAAGTCGGCGTTACAGCCCAGGAAAGCGGTACTTACAATGACTTTACCAATATTAACCTCGGTGGCCTCAAGCGTGACGGGTCAGACGGTGTAAATCAAGTTTCATATCTAATCTTAGAAATAATGGATGAACTGCACCTGCTTCAACCGGGCAGTAGTGTCCAGATCAGCGATAAAACACCCGATCATTTCCTAAAAACTGCCTGCCGTGTAATTCGTAAGGGATATGGTTACCCCTCGGTTTTTAACGTCGATGCGGTTGTTATGGAACAGATCCGGGTTGGAAAGTCAATCGAAGATGCCCGCGAAGGAGGCTGCAGCGGTTGCATTGAAACAGGGGCCTTTGGCAAGGAGGCTTATATCTTGACCGGTTATCTCAATGTTCCCAAGCTGCTTGAACTGGCCCTCAACAACGGCGTTGATCCGTTGAGTGGGGAAAAGGTGGGGTTAGAAACCGGTGATCCCCGTGAATTCAAAGACTTCGAAGAATTATATGCGGCTTTCAAGAAACAATTGCATTACATTGTGGATCTGAAGATCCGCGTTAACAATTATATCGAGCGCCTGTTCGCGCTAAATGTCCCGGCTCCTTTTCTTTCAGTGGTCATCCGTGATTGCATTGCCAACGGTAAAGACTACCATAATGGCGGTCCCCGCTATAACACAAATTACATCCAATGCTGCGGTATCGGCACGATTACAGACAGCCTTTCCGCCATCAAAAAGCATGTATTTGAAGACCCTACGGTAACCATGGAAAAACTGTTGCATGCGCTGGCCACGAATTTTGAAAACCAAAAGGCGCTGCGTCTGCTACTTCAAAACAAAACCCCCTTTTTTGGAAATGATGACGATGCAGCCGATACTATCATGCAGAAAGTGTATCAATCACTGTATGAAGCCATCGATGGGAAACCCAACACAAAAGGTGGTGAATACCATCTAAACATGCTCTCCACCACCTGTCACGTATATTTCGGTAGAATGCTGGGTGCCTCAGCCAACGGCAGGTTGGCCGGACACCCTGAATCCGACGGCACATCCCCTTCTCATGGTGCCGACCGTAACGGCCCTACGGCGGTCGTTAATTCATTGAGCAAAATGGACCAGATCAAATCCGGCGGGACACTCCTGAATCAGCGGTTTCTGCCCAGCATCCTGGAAAAGGACGCTGATCTTGAAAAGCTGGTGCGCCTTATCCGCACCTACTTTAGACTCAACGGCCACCATATTCAGTTCAACGTCGTCGATACCGAAACGCTGCGACACGCTCAAACAAATCCAGCCGAATACCGGGATTTGCTTGTCCGTGTAGCAGGTTATAGTGATTACTTTGTCGATTTAGACCAGTCTATCCAGCAGGAAATCATCGACCGAACCGCGCATGAATCCTTTTGAGACGGGTGTGATAATCAGTATGAAACGATTTTATGATTGAAGGTCGTCAATTGATTCCGAAACGCATTCGTTACGGCGTCTTGGGCGCAGAATTTACTTTCGGCAGCACGCGTTTTTCTATCTCATATTGGATCCATTTCATATCTTTATTTTGCTTACCGGTCCGGAAGATATCGATAATCTCTTCTGCATAACGCCTGGCGTTTTCGTAACCGATGGAGACGGCTTGTTCAATGCCCTGCCAGTTGCGGGTTTTGGTGAAGTCTGAAAAGGCTAATCTCAATTCGGGAAAAAGCGCTTTGATCATACCGTCTATAAATGCCACATAAAATCCCAGTAATGCTGTCTTGCGTTCTTTTGTTATGTAATGAAGCGTTCCGTATTTGTTCGTATCCGCCAGGAGATCCTTGACAGCCCGCGCAAGAATCTCTACTGGCGTGTGGGGAAAGGCAGCGATTAGCTGACGCCAGATATCGGCATCAAAAACAGTATCTCGAATCTCGCCAATCTCGTGGTAAATGTAGGTTTCCCTTTGGATCCTATAAATTGCCGGCAAACTGTGCTTCAGTGCTTTGGGATCCAGGTCATTGATCCCACAGGTTTCCAGAGCAAAACCAAGGGCAGGGCGCCCTGATTTTTTTATATAAAATATCTGATCCCAGAGGAAAAACGTACCCGATTCTCTGCGTAAGAGAATACAATTGTCCTGTGAAAGCGCCGGGATGGTCAACAAATCACGCGCCAGTTCACGGCCAAGGGTGATTACCGTAAATTCATTTATTCTCTCCTTGTCCTCAATGGGGGCAAGAAAAAACGTGGGCTTTAGGCTGTGCGCATAGCCGGCTCCGTAAAAGAAGCCATGGGGTTCCAACAACGCATTAATACGGCTGGTATTAAAAGGGTCGTAAGCGTTGTCCAAAATGGCTAATTCCAGGAATTCCTTTTCAGCAATTTGGTCCCAGGTCTGTTCTTTATCGCCAATCCACTCCAGGACTGCTGAGGAATCTCTTTCTTCCCAGGGGTTTAATCCCTTTTCCCACTTGTAGAGGTCACGCAGGCGCAGTGCCAGGCCACAGACACTATAAAGCCCGGCATTTTGTGAATCGGATATATCGCAGTTTTTAAGTACCTGACGGATTAGGTTGTCGAGTTCGAGCATTTTTGCATCCTTAAAGGTCTGTAAACTGGGGCCTCGAACCGCGTCGGCTCCCTAAAAGCGAAACATAATGAATTAAACCGTATGGGTCAAGCTAACATTTATTGCTTTATAAGCGCATATAGTTTGAAAACTCTTCTCCGAAATAGGCCAGACAGATAGATAGCTTTTGATCGGTCTGATTATAGATGAGACCCGGCAGGAAGTTCTGGGATTAGAAGATATCTCAATGCATACAACTTATATTGGCTGTAAAAGTCCGCCAATGCAGCGAGAGGTCACCTCTGATTTCTTGCCATACCAACCGAGTGATAGTTGCAGATGCAGCGACAAAAGCACACATGTGCTTTTGACACCAATGATCATTGGGTGGATCAAAATCAGGGGTCAGGGTATTTTACCTCGTTGCGATTTAGCACCTGTTTTACCCCTCGGAGCCTCCGGTGAAGAATTGTCACCTATGCAAATCTTCGCCGGAGGCGCCTTTTTCCGGAGGAGGGAGAATAGTATAATGTCCGGGTTATCTCAGGGGTGAAATATCGATTTCAATCCGCCGGTTCTTGGCCCGGCCGACTTTAGTCTTGTTGGTAGCAATCGGCTGTGTTTCGCCTAACCCCTCAACCGAAAGCCGCTCGGTGTTAACCCCTTTGACAGCCAGATATTTGGCAACGCTTTGGGCACGTCTCTTTGAAAGCGCCTGATTATAGTCGGCGTTGCCCACACTGTCGGTATGCCCCCAAATATTGATTCGAGTATCTCTGTAATCTTTAAGAACAAAAACCAGCGAATTCAGCACCTCATGAAATCCAGGCTTAATATTGTAAGAGCCTGAGGAAAAGGTGAGGTTGCCGGGAATATTCAAGCGGATACTTTCCCCTTTTCGAGTCACATCGACGCCGGTTTGATCCAGACTTTTTCGAAGCCGAACTTCCTGGGCATCCAGATTGACCTCGGGCGCATGCTGAATCTCGGCCGCTTCAACCTCGGTGGTTGAATCACTGAAATTGTTATTACGTATAAAGGGGGTCTTGATACATCCCCCCATGATCAGGGTGCCGCCTAAAACGATTGCAGCCAGCGTATAAAATATTGATTTCATGAATCCCTCCAATTGCTATGGCATATGGTGATGCCATGAATAAAAATTTTTACCCGTATAAAATTTCGAAAGGGATCAGGCAGTTGCCCGGGCTCATGTCGGTGAATATTCATTTCTTGCCATACCAGCCGGGTGCTCCGCACCCGGCTGCAAGTGCACCGTTAAAAGCACAGATGTGCTTTTGCCTTTCTTGGCCAGGAGCGGAGAAACTCTAGCCATCCCGTGCTGCGCACGGGGTGGTCGTTGACTTCAGGGTGTTGTTCCGTGACCGTGGTTTCATTTGGTCGGCAGTTTTCAAGAAGCAACATCCTTGCCACGTTTTTAAATGTTGATATAACTTATTGAATTTTTATTGAATATTTTTACATTGTCTTTGCTAAGGCCGGCTATTTTAAATAAACTGCCACCACCCGCAATTAATTGTGTAAAAGCAATCGACCAAAGTGTAAGGGGAATTACGAAAAGGTATCAGTAACGGTGAAACTTGAACTTGTATAGATTGGGCTTTAGAAGGGGTGTTTTGGCGAAATCCAATATTCAAAGGTAGAAGCCGGCTATTTTCGTTGTTATAAGCGGCCGATATTGCCTCATTGTGGATCTTCCGGTCCTTCCTGGTATTATGGGGCACCACACCAGCTTTCAATCCTTAAAATTTTTATTTTTGTGCCCGCGGCGGTCCCCGGCTTTCTTCACAACTTGCTTTTTCAGATAGCCCAGAACAGCTGACCTTATCTGACGTCGCGGTATCCCTGGGGGGCTGATTCCGCAAAGATATTTTGCGTTGCAGAAGTATAGACATCCAAGTCATTATAAGACTGATAAAAGCAAATATACCGATGAGAATAAGAATTTTTTCTCCTGTTTTACCCGCCCATTCTACTCTCTCGCCGGCAAAATACCCTATCCCGACGAATAGAAACACCTGGATTGCTACCGACAGACCATCTATCACTAGAAATCGTCGCCACGGATAATGTGCCGCACCGGCAGCTATATATGCGACCGCGCGGATGCCGAAGGTAAAGCGGGCCAGAAAAAGCGTCCAACCACCCCGTGATGTGAACGCCTTTTCATAAGATGCAAGCCGCTTGGCACCGACATATCGCTTCAAAAAGGCTGACAGGGACGGACGATTGAAGAACCAGTATGAAAGAGCAAAAAGGATGGTATCCCCGCTCAGGATGGCCAAATACCAAAAAGCTAAGCTCGCCGTAAAAGGGCTGATCTGTTTGAAAATGGCGTATCCGCCACCCATGAGGATGGGATTTTCCGGAATCGGGAAACCCAGTGCTCCGACAAAGAGCGTCAGGGCGATAGCCCAAAACACAGACTGTAAGGGCATCGTGGAGCGCTCCTATCTGAGGTGTCCGGGAAAACCGTTACTGCTTAAAAATCCTATCATGTGCATCCGGCCTGAAGTGAAGTAACATCAATCGTGTTTCCGTCGATATCTCATAACCTGATCAAATCGTCAAGTAGGTCCTGAGGGAGGATCTTTACTTTTGGCAGGAAAGTGAAATTTTATCTTGAAAATTAGTTGCGATTTGCGTTCAATCATTTATCATTGTTTTATATATTTTATATTCTTACAGAAAGGAGAAAACTCACATGCCTGCTTGGCAAGACTATTTAAAAGACCGCCGATCTCAATACCTGGAAGAGTTGCTGGACTTTCTTCGCATTCCCAGCATCTCCAGCCTCCCTGAGTATGCCGATGATGTAAAACGTGCCGGCGAATGGGTTGCTGCCCGCCTGGAGACCGCAAGTTTTGAGGGTGTCCGTGTATTACCGACAGGAGGACATCCGGTGGTTTACGGTGAGTGGTTGCACACCCCCGGTAAACCAACCATTATGATCTACGGACATTTTGATACCCAGCCCGTGGATCCGATTGAACAGTGGACCCATCCTCCCTTTGAACCTATCGTTAGAGACGACCGCGTTTACGCCCGGGGAGCTTCTGACGACAAGGGCAACATGCTCACGGCAATTCTGGCCACCGAAGCAATGCTAAAATGTCATGGCACGCTACCGGTTAATCTAAAATTTTTTTTCGAAGGACAAGAAGAAATCGGCAGCCCACAGTTGTCCGAATTCATTGCTTCCAATAAAGACTTACTGGCCTGTGATTTGGTGCTCAGTGCCGACGGCGGCCAATGGGAAGCGGATCAGCCAGCGTTGCACATCGGACTGCGAGGGCTTTGCTCCCTCCAGCTTGACGTGCGGGGAGCCGATCACGATGTTCATTCAGGCACCTACGGCGGGACATTTCAGAACCCGATTCATGCCTTGGCACACCTTATCGATTCGATGCATAGCCCTGAAGGTAAGGTTTTAGTCGAAGGGTTCTATGATACCGTCCGTTCGCTTTCGGATACCGAACGAGCCCAAATCGCCGATATTCCATACAATGAATCGGATTACATGGCCAAACTCGGCGTGACCGAGCTATTTGGTGAGCCTGGCCATACAACCTATCAACGCGCATGGACGCGACCAACGCTGGAAGTTAACGGAATATGGGGCGGGTTTCAGGATGAAGGGATCAAAACCGTGATACCGAGCCAAGCCCATGCAAAGATAAGCTGTCGATTGGTGCCCGATCAGCACCCCGAACCAATCATCGAATTAATTCGCTCCCATGTAGAAAAACATACACCACCGGGCGTAACCGTAAAGGCGAGTCCCATACCGAGTAAAGCCGAGCCGTATCTTATACCCTATGATCACCCGGGCAACCAGGCGGCGCGAGCGGTTCATAAATCACTCTTCAGTAAAGAGCCTTACTACACAAGGATGGGGGGAAGTATACCCGTCTGCAACATCATGTTGAAACACCTGGGTGCATACACCGTAAATTTCGCCTTCGGTCTAAATGATGAAAATGCCCATGCACCAGATGAATTTTTCAGGCTCACCAGTTTTGAGCTCGGACAAAAAGCTTACGGCATGATTCTGGAGCAATTGAGCTGTCTCGAAATACAAAGTAATGGGAAGCCATCGTAAAAACCAGCCCCCCCTATAAAGAGCGGGACTTCGCATCTATTAATAATTAGAAAGTCCGATGGTCCGGCCTCTGCTAGGCGGGGTTTCAGATCTTTTTTCGTTGAATTGTTGTGTTCAAACTGAAATATACATCGATTGAAAAAGGAGTCAGGATGAAGCAGATCACACTTGGCAAAACAGGCCTTTGCGTGACTCGCCTTGGCTTTGGCGGCATTCCGATCCAGAGAGTGGATGAAGAACAAGCCGTTGAAACTGTAAGGCATGCCGTAAAACGCGGCGTTGATTTTATTGACACCTCCAGAGCCTACACCACCAGCGAACGGCGTATCGGTCTGGCGCTTAAAAATGCAAATAAGAGAATTATACTGGCGTCTAAGTCTGTAAGCAGAACGGCAAAGGATCTTCGAAAGGATCTGGAGACAAGCCTGAAGAATCTTCAAAGAGAGTATATCGACCTGTATCAGTGCCATTTCGTCAAAAATGCGGACGATTATCAGCAGATAATTTCGTCCGGCGGCGCACTTGAAGCGCTCGTAAAAGCAAAAGAAGAAGGATTAATCGGCCACATCGGCTTAACCAGCCACAGCCTGGACCTTATCGAGCACGCCCTCGATGATAATATTTTCGAGACAATCATGGTGTGTTTCAGCTTACTTGAACCTGCCGCAGGAGATAAAATCATTCCCAAAGCAATTGATAAACAAGTGGGGGTGATCGCGATGAAGACTTTTTCGGGGGGGGTTCTCGATAATCCCCAACTGGCGTTAAAGTATGTTCTTTCATACCCGGGAATTGCGTTAATACCCGGAGTGGAGCACAAAAACCTTTTCGATGCGAATTGGAAAGTATTTCAAAGCAGCTGGAAACTCAACAATGATGAAAAAAATGAAATCGAAATAATACGCCAACGATATGATAAAATCTTCTGCCGGCGCTGCGATTATTGTCAGCCCTGTTCGGAAGATATTCCCATACAGTCGATTCTGGGTTTGCGTTATGCCGTTAAACGTTTTGGCAACGCAGTTCTCGAAAAAAATTGGATGAAAGACGGTATAAAGAAGGCCAGGCAATGCTCGGCGTGCGAAGAATGCATGGAGCGCTGTCCCTACAACCTTCCCATTCCTGATCTCATTCAAGAGAATCTTAAATGGCTAGATGAAAGAGGCTAGAAGCTATCCCCTGATATTTATTTAATTAAGGGGTCGGGGCATTTTTTTCACGGCAAGATGCCGGGTTGTTGCCTGCCAAGCCTGACAGCGGCAACTACCTTGCATTTTACTGCCGGCTAGTTAAAACTTTCACGCCAACAAGAACCGAGGCCGTGTTTTGCCTTTCTCGGCGGCAATAGCCCTCTGCCCCTTAGAAGCACCGGGCGATGATCTTGCCGTGAAAAAAATACCCCGATCCCTGATTTATTTAATTAAACGAGGAAGTCAGCAATGGATAAAATAGAAAGAGTGGACAGGGTTCTAAATGGGTCAGAGGTCGACAGACCGCCGGTTTCACTGTGGTATCATTTCGGTGTCCAACACTCCAACGGCGAACAGTTTGCCAGGATTATTTTGGAATATTTCAACTACTACGATTTTGATTTTCTAAAAGTGATGAATGATTACTTTTACCCACCGCCGCATGGTCTGGATGCGGTTAAAACCAAAGAAGACCTCAAACAGATCATCCTCTTTGCGGTGGAAAACTCGGATTGGAAGGAACAGTTTGCGGCTTTGGAGCTTATCGCCAAGGAACTTGACGGCAAGGCTTATTTTATCGATACAGTTTTTGACCCCTGGCAAAGCATCAAACGCAATATGGTTGGGGAAAACATAAAGGGTTTGATGGCCACAGAGCCTGAAGCCTTGATGAAAGCTTTAGACATTGTCACCCAAAACCTGATTGCCTATTGTAAAAAATCTCTAAGTTTCGGTACTGCAGGTATATTTATGTCGGTCCCGGCTGCGGCTGAAATCGTTACGCGAGAGGAATTTCTGAGGTTCGTTAAGCCCTTTGCCATGAAAGTCTTTGAAGCCATATCAGGGCTGGGCAAAATGAACACGGCCCACATTCATGGGGAAAACTTGTTTTTCGACGATGTTTTGGATTTTCCGGTGGATATTTTTAACTGGTGGGATCGGGGACCCAGCGGGCCTTCGCTTGAATACGTCAAGCAGAGAATCCAAGGATGTGTGATGGGTGGCATAGATCAAACGATTGTATCCAGGAACACGCGGGCATTTTTGAGAAACCACGTGCGTCAGGGAATCGAACTTGGCGGCTCCAAAAGGTTTTTGCTGGCCAACGGCTGCAGCATTGATTCCTGGGTATACCCCGGAGCAGTTCAGACAATCGTAGCGGCTGTCAAGGCCTACGGCCAGCTCTAGACGGATTATCCGAAATATATTACCGCTGAACCGGGTCTGAATATTATATGAGAGGTCGAGGAGTTTTTCCCCCGTCCTTTGATAATAGCGGAATGAATTATCAGCAGCGAAATCGTGCACTGTTTGAATGCATTCGGGAGCGTTGCGAAAGAACAGTCTGTAACCCAAACGTGTTTTACGGAACACGACGTTGATTTTACCCCTAACCTATTGTTTTAATGTTCAATCGCTGTTCTTTCGTTACGACCCCTTATGCATGAGTTTGCACGATGCAGTCGCTGATGATTCATGCAGCGACCTTGTCAAAAAACTCCCCGTCCCCTAAATATTATATACGAAGTGAAGCCTCCCCGCGGCAAGCCGTGGGGCATTCTGGCGAAGGAGAGTAAAACATGAAACTGAGCTTGACGATCGGAATTTGACGGCATCTTTATCCGGTAGCATGGACATAAGAAACATTTGCACTTTTTCATCCGAGCAGAAATTTTACTCGCCGATATGCACAATCACTTTGAGAACCCCGGCCTGAGCCGCCCGCTCAAAGGCACTGCGGATATTTTTCAGAAAATAACGTGCCTCAATCAGAATAGCCGGATCTACCAGGCCTTTTTCAATCAAGCGCAAAGCGGGAGCAAAGGGACCGCAACGAGATCCCACCAGTGTAATCTCATCCACGATCAAGGATGAAATATTTAGCTGTATGTGACTTCGGTAGGTACTTTTTAACACGACAGTGCCGCGGGGCCGCACGGCGCTTCGAGCCGTTGCGAAACCCTTTTCGGATCCGGTTGCGTCGACCACGACCTCATATGACTGCGCGGCTATGGCATTTTCAGCTATCCAATTAATGTTGCACGCGGCCAACAGTTCCCGCTGGTTGTTATAGCGGGCGGCAACCTGCAGGTCGCATCCGGTGAGCACCAGTGTTTGGGCGATGAGTTGACCCAGTCGCCCGGCACCGAGAACCAGCACACGGTCAGTTGGTAAAATTTTTATTTGCTGCTGAATTTCCAGTGCAGCCGCTAATGGCTCTACAAAAACGGCCGCATCATCCGGAACATCTTCCGGTATGCTGATTAGATTTTTCATGGGGAGACACAAATACTCGGCAAAGGCACCATGTCGATTTAGGATGCCCAATACGGTCCGCTGTTCACAATGATTGGACCGTCCTGCCAAACAGGACACACACGATCCACATCCCACATTGATCTCCCCGACAACCCGCTCACCCACGCGTTCCGGCCGATCAGGAGCTTGCACGATTTCACCCACGAACTCATGGCCCGGTATGCCGGTGAACGGATAATAACCTTTGACCAGCTCCAGATCGGTGGCACAAATCCCGGCTGACCGCACCTTTACCAGAGCCTCTCCGGCAAGGGGCTCAGGAACGGGCACATCGCTGCGAAGACTCAACGCATTGTTTTCCAGCCAGATTGCTCGCATTCCAATCATACGATTTTTCAATATCCGACGGGCCGCCATAGCCCCTCATGGTACCATATCCTGGAAAAAGATTTCCCTGCAGGCAAGACGGATTTTTTGAGTTCATCGATGTTTATTTCAATTTCTTCCTGATTGTATTGCGGATCCCACGGCTCTATGATTACCGCCCCTTTGTCCAACGGAATCAAACGCGGTAAATATGTTTCCCCCCACTGGCGGTTTTCTGTGTCCCTTTCCAAATCTTGCAGGCTTGGATATTTCAAGAGCTCATGCAGCGTAATCAGCGTGGGAGGGCTTAGCGGGATCTGGCCTGCCAGGTTGCCCGCCAGCCCCTTCTCGGGGCTGACCCAAAGTCCATCAGTGGTCTCTCGCGTATCCGGCTGACACTGTTGGCCGGGGGGCAGGCAAGCTGTAAAAAACCGCGTGTCATATCGCCGCTTCATCAGCTCGGGCGTAATCCAATGGGACCACCTTGAAAGTGCAGACACGGCCAGAGTCCAATCTTCCGACGCCACCGATCTTATGAACCACCCTTTGGGAAGATCCCCGGACATTCGCAACCTGCAAATCCGCTCCAGGTGTTGTTTGGTTTCCTCGTGCCTGTGAGCCAAAAACACCCCGGCTTCTTCAAGGGTCTCTCGAATGGCCGCTACTGCGTAAGCGAGGATCTCGGCCTCGGTGAGATCCCCTCCCAGGTGTCGCAAAAGTCCATTCGAATCCAAATCAACATGCGCCTTCCACAAGTCGAATTTTGCGTCTTCACCGTCCACCGTTCCACCGGGAAAGACATACTTTCCTGCCATAAATCCGCTTTTAACACTTCTTTTAAGCAGATAGACCTGAAGCTCTCCGGTGTGCTGCCGTGTAAGGATCACCGTCGCAGCAGGGACGGGAAATTTTTGTTTTATATCTTTGTTCATGGAAAATTAATAAATTAGATCTGCAGTTCCACCACGTCACCGTCCTGAAGCACATAGTCCCGTCGAACCATCTGGCCGTCATACACGGAAGCACCCCAGACCTTGGCGGTTTTAAGATTCTGGACAAAATCCTTGTGAATCTTTCTGGCAAAATCCGCCACGGTGCTACCTTTTTTCAGTACAAAGGGGGAGGTGAGATCAGGCTTTTTGCCGGGCGACTTGGAATAAACGCGAATAATATTAAGGCGTTCAACCAGGGTCTGCTTCAAAAGCTCCAGGTTGCGGCCGGCCGTTACGGAAGCAGAGATCACCGGCCACTCGTCCTCAAGCAATTCGTGAAAGATTTCAAAATTTTCATCCGTATCGGCATTGTCGTTTTTGTTGGCCAACACCAGATAAGGAATAAAGGTGAGCCCGCGTTGATCCAAATAGCGATCCTTCAAACGCAGCGGCACAATGCCGTGCTCTTGCAATAATGACACTGAATCATCCAGTTGTTGCAGCGGATCCGTTTGCAAATCAACCATTAACAAAACAAGGTCTGCCCTGCGGATCAAATCCATAAATTCGGGTTCAACGTATTCTTTGCTGAGTGGCGGCGTGTCGATCAGCTGAATCTGAATATTCTCCACCGGCATCATACCGGGTGAGGGTTTCCAGGTGGTATGCGGAAAATCCGCCACTTCCGGAGCGGCATTGGTAAGTGTTGCCAGCAAGGCGGATTTGCCCACATTGGCCGGACCAACAACGACAACTTGCGCGGCCCCTTCCTTGTCGATGCGAAAGGCGGACTCACGCTTGCTGAGCGTCTTTTTGGTCTGAGACGCCGCTTTCACCTTGGAGACACGCCTGCGCAAATCAGCCCTTAGTTTATCCGTGCCCTTGTGTTTGGGCACGATGGTGAGTAATTCTTCGAGACAGGCGATCTTTTCGGTTGGCGTTTTTGCTTCCCGATAGCGTTTTTCGACCTCAAAATATTCAGGTGGCAGGTTCGTTGGCATTGGGATTTACGTTACTAAGGAATTCTTAACGCATAAAGGCGGTATCGTTAGGTCAGATTAAAGAAATTTGCTGTGAAAGTCAATCCAATCTCCCATGGTATTCGTCGCACACCAACAATTCAAGTGTCAGACACATTTAAATTTGGTATAATAAAGCTGAATCTGTGACCTTTTGTTTCATTGAAAACCAACCGGGTACATTTCCGCGGGACTCGAGATATTATGTCGTCCATAACTTACAAACTTGTATTTGAAGGAAAAATAGCCGGCGGACAAACGGCCGAGGATGTTAAAAGAAATCTGATATCACTTTTTAAGTCAAATGCGCGGCAAATCGAGCGGCTTTTTTCCAATCCGCCAGTTGTAATAAAAAGGGAAATCAATCACGCGACGGCTTTGAAGTATCAAAAAGCATTTGAAAAGGCGGGAGCGCTGTGCAGAATTGTACAGGATAAAAAGGCACAAGAGCCGGCGCTGTCCGTTGTGGCCGCTGACACTGCGGATTCCAACGCCCCGGAAGAAAATCGGATGATATGTCCCATGTGCAACCATGAACAGGAAGTAGTTGAAGAATGCATTCAATGCGGTACAGTTATTCGCAAGTACTTTGAAAAGGAAAAAAATCCTCCGGTGCCCATGCCGACGACAGCCCCATCTCACGCGAGACCGAGGTCAACCAAATCACATTCAAAAGTGCTTTGGGTTTCAGCGGCACTGATTATTTTACTTTTGCTTTATTTTACCTTGAACCGGGAGGAAAACAGCAGTCAGATTACTCATGGCCCGGGAATGGTCGCCCCGTATACACCCGAACAGGAGACAATCGTTTCCGGAGAACAATTCCCCTATAAAGATTATCAGATTACCCCTTTGGCCACCTTTCAACTCGAGGCCCGCGTGCTGAGCATAAAACGATATCGATCCGGTCGTGAATCCGATCTATCACCCGTCGATCTCGCCCTTGGCTGGGGGCCCATGTCCGATGAAACCGTGCTGGAAGAAATCCAAATCAGACAGTCAAACCGTTTTTATCATTGGAGGGTCAAACATTTACCCATCCCCAGAAAGGAAATTGAACAAAACAGCGCCAATATGCATATCATCCCGGCGAACCAAGAGATTAGAAAAGTTCTGAAGAATATCCGCAAAGGCCATGTTGTTGAAATAGAAGGCTATCTGGTGAAGGTTAATGCCGAGGATGGTTGGTGGTGGCAGAGTTCCCTGACCCGCAAGGATACTGGCGGCGGTGCTTGTGAAGTAGTTTGGGTTGAGGAGATGGAAATAAAATAAGAACTGTTCGATTACCTTTCGGGTATCGTCCCGATATCGTAGATTTCAAAATGGCCATAATAATCTCCCTGTGTATTTTAGAATTTAAGAACAACAATTTAATCGGTGTTTCATCCCTGCATCCCGGTTTATCCTTCGGCCAAACCCACTGGCGAGCAAAAATTGAATCGGATTATCAAGCGGTTATCATTTATTCGTTGTTGTCCAGCAAATCTGCCCCTAAGCTAAAAAGTCCATCTGAAACCATAAGCGCCGGACTGCCCCGCCAGGGTTGCGCCATGGCCAACCCTTTCTCTTCTTTGTCTATTCGCACCACATTGTCCAGTTGTCTCCGGCGCCACAGCTGCTCCAATTTGACCGCATCCCGCCATAGATTTATTGCATAACGCCTGAGATCCGTCAAATGATCCATTGTCAATAACCTGGGCCTGAGGATCACCATAATCGGACCCAAAAGATACGTAAAACCCATTTCCAGCGCCCTTTTGTTGACTTCTTCCTGGATCTGAATAAAACCATCAAAGCCTAGATTTAGGAGAGCCCGGTTAATCCTGTTTACAGCCTCATTGGGTGCCATCTCACTTTTTAGAATTGCTAGCGGTTGGATACCTCCCCCTGAACCCACATTGGTGGGCACACTGCCAAACCGGGCCAGAAAACCTTGAAGCCCTTCATCGGTGATAAAACAGCGAAAATCAGTCTGCCACTCTTTTAAAAAAAGGGTTCTCTCTTCCATCATCGGCCAGATGCTTTGTTCCGACCAGAGTCCCAAAGGAACCAGCTGCTGTACGATATAATCTCCGGTGTCCAAGGCGGTATAGATGTGTTTTTGCCGGTTTTTTTTCATATACCCCACGAAAATACCGTGGCCTGAATACCCGTGAGCCGGTTTGAGCACAAGTTCCTCCCAGTGCTGATGTGTCCAGGCCACCAGATCTTCAATGGGCTCTCCCTTAGGGCCTGTGGTACTGCGGGGATAAAACTGCCGCGTCCAAGGCGTATGAATTTGCGTGTCTTCACTGAGTTGGAACTGATACTTTTCGGTCAGCACTTCAAACATCCCTTTGGCTCCCAGCGGTTCCATGCCGCGGGGATTCACTAAGATTCCCTGCCGAATCGCCTCTTTGATTGGATTAATGTCTTCTTCCTCGGCGATTCTGAGCAAAGTATTCATATTAAAATCCATAAAAATGACCGTGGCTTGCTCCCCTTTGCAGAACACCTTCCCGTTCTTTAATGAAAGGTGGCCGGGTCCGGCCAGGCAAGCTTTAACACCTTCAAGTCTATTCAGGTAATCCACAAAATTTTTGTTCTCCAGCACGACATCAAGAGTTTCCGATTCGGCAAGGAGTACGGCGTGCACCGGGTTTCTGCCATGGCGATTCTCGTGAGCCCTTAACAGCATGCGGGCAAATCCTGGAACAGCATTGATCTGTGAATTTTCAAAGCCCACCTCAACGCCGACTTCAACGCTTTCTGAAATCAGGTCCCATGCCATTTTCCCTAAAATCTGGGCAATGCGCTGATACTCCCATCCTCCGGGACTGCCCATGTTCCACTCGCCATGATAACCTTTAACTATTCTCATCGGCTGTTCCCCTTTCGGAAAATATGGCCTCCAGGCAAGGTTAAAAATTTAAACGCGTTTCAGATATTCGCGAATCAACAGCGCGGCGGTACTGCCCTCCCCTGCTGCACTCACCACCTGTTTGGTGCTGGTATCGCGGACATCACCGGCCGCGAAAACACCCGGCAGGCTGGTTTCAAGCAAATAGGGATCACGTTCTTCAAAGCCTGTTGGCCGGTGATCTTGATGCAGCAGTGCATGGCCGGTTACGATAAATCCCCAGCGGTCCAGCAAAATGCCACTGTTTGCTAAAAAACCGGTGTTGGGAACGAGGCCGATGAAGATGAAGGCCCCGTCAATCGGCAGTTCCTCCTGGATACCGGATTGATTGTTTTGAATGAGGAGTCTGGTCAGTTTGGATTTTTCACCAATAAATTCTTTGACTTCCGTCTGCCAGCGAACGTCGATTTTGGAATGGCTCAGAACTTTTTCCTGAATGATCTGAGTTGCCTTAAACTGGTTACCGCGAACCAATATCGTCACATGGTCGGCAAACTTGGTCAACAGCAGGCTTTCTTCCGCGGCACTGTTGCCTCCGCCAACTACTGCCACCTGCTTGCCCTTGTAAAAAGGCCCATCGCAGGTTGCACAGAAATGGACGCCGGCGCCTAAATATTCTGTTTCACCGGAAACATTCAGGCGCTTGTAACGGCTCCCGGTTGCAATCAACAATGCACAGGCACTGTAATGACTTCCATCATTTGTTCTGACGCCATGATAATTTTTATACTGATGAACCTCCGTAACTTCCTGGGCCTGCAATAGCTCTACACCGAAACGCTCGGTCTGCTGACGCAATCGCTGGGAAAACTCGATGCCGGCTACGCCCGCCGGAAATCCGGGCATGTTGTCTAGTTTTTCCGTGCCGGCCGCCTGGCCTCCGAATGCGGCACGTTCGATGACCAGTGTATCAATGGCTTCCCGGGCGGTATACAATGCCGCAGTCAAACCCGCCGGACCGCCCCCGAGCACGATCAAATCATAGTGGCTGCGGCTGGCTTTGGTTTTCAGTCCAAGCTTGGCTGCCAGCTCGGCGTTGGTTGGCTCTGCCAGAAATGAGCCGTCGTTAAAAACGATGGTGGGAATAATGCGCTTGCCGTTGTTCTTCTCAATGACAAACTGGGCAGCTGCTTCATCTTCATCGATATCTACCCAGCTATAGGGAATCTGATGTTCCCCCAAAAATTGCTTACTCCGCCTGCAATCCGGGCACCAATGGGCACCATATACAGTAATCAAATCTTTGGACATGCAAGAACTCCTTCTCCGGGGCTATATGTTATAATTGTTAATTTAATTCTTAACGGGCTGTTGCCCAAATCATTTTGAGCGGTCATTAAAACGTTTTTGTCCATCAATTTTAGCGAAGCGGAAGATCAGCGCTTTGAACCTGTTTGAGTCCCGCTCTCAAGCGGGACCAGTTTTCAAAGCGCCTGAAACGAGCTTTAGATTAACCAAAAAGTTTTAGACAAAGCCAAAAGGGATTTGGGTAACAACCCGTTAAAGCTTGACCCCTTGTCAAGTTATGTTGAAGACGCAGAAAGTTGCACCCTCTCGCCGTCGATTTCGATGGTCGTCTTGGAATACGTCAGTTTTTTTATGATTTTCCCGTCCCGGAAATGAAGCACGTCCACCCCGCGCCTTTTTTCCGCCTTTCCCTCGAATCCCTCTTCAAATGACGGCCAATCGAGTTGCCAACGGTAAAGGGCTTTTTGTTCTTCTACATCGATAAAGGTTTCTTCCTCGATGAATCGAAAACCACCATGATTCTGAAACCAGTTCTCCCAGGCTTTCCGAAGATTTTCTTTTCCCCTCGCCCGGCCGCCGGTCCAGTTTTCAAACAGTACGTCATCGTGAAAAAGTTCCATGACACCGTCCAGGTTATGATTGTCCCAGGCCAGATTCCAACTTGTCAGGGCATTTTTAATGTCATCTCTCGAAAGCATTTAGATATCTCCTCCCATAAATGGGGGTCATAAAAAACCTGGAAACCCCGATTCATTGATAGTAATCGGAACATATTTTTGAGAATCACTCTAAAGACTATGTTTCCAGTATCACACGGTCATTGTTTCGGTCAACACGGGCAACCGTGTTACTGGGTTTGCTAACAAAAACAATTTTAAATATTTAAGGAAACGCCCACTTTAACACTTTACATACCTTAAACTTAATTGATAATATTACTGAAGACTTAAATTAGGGAGAAAATCGTAATGCCCGAAAAATCATCTGGCGATGAGGTGAAAAAGGACAAAGAAATTCAACTGGCCGACGTTGAGTTCGAAGTATTGATGGAGTTTCAGAGACAGGTGATTAAAAAATACGGATCTGAGAGAGTTTCCTGGTTTTTGTCAGCGATCATCAAGGTGGCCGAATTAAAAATGTTGACGCCAAATGACGCAATGAAATCGGCCTTAGAGGACTTTGATCAGTTTATCAAAAATGTTGAAAAAAATTGCGGCCCTATTCCAGCCGAAACTGATCAGGTAAATGAGTCAGATACTGACCTGTTGGACGATATCAAAGGTGTTGACAAACCGAGCTAAAAATAAAAAGAGGGCATTCACCCGGTCCCCCTTTTGCAGGAATTACATCGGAACAATCGGATACAATTTTTCTCTGACTCACCGCATCTGCCGGTGACGTCAGCCTGGTATTTCACTGGGAATGTTTATTCAGAAACTGTCCCTGCGAATCTATAACGGGCCTAATCTTTTTTGAGACCCACTGCCATCGCAATGGCAATCAGTGCCAGATTGCTGCAGGCTCTTGAATAACCTTCGGGTGGAACGTTAATAAATTGAAAAGTTGTTAAGGAGCCGATGACAGCCAAAACAAAGGACACCGCTGACAAAATGACCAGACCTTTCATGATATAAGACATGTTTCACCTCCTCATTATGGTTGGATTCATACTCCCCCGGCGAACCCTTAAATCAGTCTCGCTGCAACCAAACCTATGGCCCAAAATTTTTTTCTAAAAAGACAAAACCCCACCTCTTTTTTTGAGAAGCGGGGTTTTCATGTAGATTTCATGGCGACCTCACTGTTGGGGTGAGCACATTGAATTTTGCCTTTTTCCGCTTATCACAGTATCAAATTTTTAGTCAACCCTTTTGATATTCAGATTAATTACGCCTTGCGTGCTTGTTAATCAGATCACTCTCAGAGAGAACGTCCCAACGCTTCCTCAATCGTTTTCTGAAATTCGTCTGATATGTCGATATCGATTTTTTCTTCCGGGATTCCGGCATCATCGGCGGTCTGTTCGGCAGCAGCGAGCACCTGGCGGACCTCATCATCCGTTACCTCGTTGGGTTCCTTGATCGTTTGATTGCCTTCATCATTTAAGGTCATGATCCCTTCAATAACTGCACCCGTATCTTCCCAGCTTATTAATCCGCCTGCCAGACCCTGGGCGAAACGATTAAGGATCAGAGCTGCTTCAATCTTTTCCCCATCATTTAGGCCGGATGGTTCAACGTAGCTGGCCTCGAACTGGGTCATCATCCCGATTGCTAGAGCCGGGCAGTTCTCCATTGCCTGGAGAATTAATCCCAGCTCTTCTAAAGTGATCGCGTCCATTTTGAAGTCTTCCTTTAACCGCCCCAAAATAGTAATAATCTCCGATTTTTCTTGTTCGGGTAAAGCGGATTCATCAATTACCAGCGCCATAGCAACCGCAACTCCTTCAGCCGCCCAATCTTTAAAGTTCGTTGCAACATAAATTCCTGCACCAACGAGAATCACAACCACAACGACTATGGCAATCAGGCAACCGCTGGCAAAACCCTCACGATGTCTTATTAAACAGCCCTTCGGCCGTGACGTCATCCAATTGTTCCGGGATTTCATCATGGACTTAGTCCTTTCGCTCTGAGCACTAAAGGTAACCGCTTTGTTTCGCTTAAACGGGGTATGGCTCTGTATCAAGACATTTTTGTTCGAGCTGCTGGGTGATGCGAGTTATCATTTCTGCTGACAGAAACCTTGGAGAAATATGTTTAAACAAAGAAGCAAATTGTTTTGGATTGACCACGGGAATGCCGTCTGGAGATGTCCGCTTCACATACCATCCGGGTAAAGCGACCACCGGCCGAACAATCACTTGCTCACCGACAGTTCGATATAACCAGTTTGTAAGCCAGGAAGCCTGGCGCTTGGCCTGCTCGATCGTCTGCAGGTCTGGACCTTGGGGAAATAGCAGTATTCTGCCATTATATGAGACGGTGGCATTTTCAACAAAACTGCGGGCAGTCGGTTTTGAGTGGGCCTTTGTCTCGATGGCAAAAACACCTGATTGACTGACAATGATGTGGTCAATATTTAAATTATCTGTCGGAAAGTCATGATAAACATGATAGCCTTTCAGCATGAGCTGATTAAGCTCTTGACCGACCGCCACCTCGCCTTCATAGCCGAGCCGGGTGACTTTACGCTCATTGAGTAATTTTGCGATTCTGAATAGTAAATAGGTAATAAAGACCAGCCCCGCAATTGCGGATGCATAGACTTCAATAACGCTAAGATTTTTACCTTTATAATAAGAAATAGAAAAAGGAATGGAATACATAAGAACGGGTATAATTACCAGGGAAAAAATGTACGCATTGATTTCAACATTAATCGTGTCTAATTTTTTTATAAGTGATTCCCCGGGACTGCGTAAAATACTGTGGGTAAAGGGTGAGCGGCGTTTTTTAAATCGATTTACTTTTCGGTAGAACTGTAAAACCGACATTAATACTATAAATATGACCAGTACTAAAATTATTGGGAAATAAATAAATATTCTTTCCAATTTATTTTACCCTGATTTTCTTCTTCAGCAACAATCTGAAAATAGATTATTTACGAACAAATTGAATACCAGCGACAAAGGCATGCTTGTCCTGCTTGAAGCTAATTCTATCATTTTTGCTGCTTCTATTCAATACCGGCAGGAAATACTGGGCAGACTTCGGCAGCAAGCTGGCAGATGAGATATTGGAAGGCAATTTGGCTCAACGGCGGCAAGCGGATTTGAAGCTGGCCCGGCTATGATTGCCTCTGAAACCGGAGAGAATCTTGGTTTATCGATTGTAACCCGGCCAGTTATATTTTATGCCGATACCCTCGGGATTGACCTTGACAATTGTAGCGGTCTTCTTAAGCTCTTGCCCGGTTGGGGATTGAAATGACACCGAAACATCTTGGCCGACTGAAAACCGCCCTGTGGTTTCGATAAAAACGCCGCTTTTGCTTTCATTTTTTATACAACCCAAATATTTCCGATCCTGTACAAAAATTTCGGCAACTTTGGAGCAGCTGTGCCGGACGTCTTTTCTTTTTTCTTTATATGTAACTTGCTTGTCAGAAATATTCATAGGAACCCTCCTTTCAAAACCCTTTACTCTATGAATAATTCCGGTTCATTGTACAATAAGTATTTTGCCAAATAAGTTCTGCTTCGGATGGGAGTCAAATGTGAGATTGATGGCCCGCTTTTTCCATGTACCACGGCAGCGGATCTTTCACGTAGGCTGAAGCGAATAGAACTTTCCCGGCCAACCAGTCCTTGGTCCCTTTTCTAAGATCCAGGGCGATGAGGAGAGCTCTGGTCAGTTCCACCCAGCTCGCCTCCAGCCCCGCCTGGGCGACTCCCAGTTGAAGTCCCATTTCACAGGCTGTATATACTTGCTTCTGATATGAATATTGAAGAATCTTAGTCTCCGGATCTTTTGTTTCAAAAAACTTCCGGCAGCCAACTATGTCCATGGAATTGATACAGCGGCAGGCAAATGGCCGGACCGGATGGATCAGACAGCTGTCGTCCACTAAAAAGGGACATATAATCCCCTGCTCAACCCAGTAATTTTCTTCTCTAGCTGATGTTTTAAGACTGACGCTGGAGATTCGTCCCCGCACAACAGCCAGTGCCGGCGGGGTCAGGGTTTTCTTCATATATTCCGCTAAGTGCAGTATTTCGGGTATCGTTGCTTCCACTTTGACCCGGCAGCAGTATCCACACCCTTTCTTGCAGGCAATGGGGTGCGGTGGCGGAAAGTCATCGATAATGACCTCACAAGCCTTGTCCGCTAAGGAAAGAATCTCCAGCATTCCGGCAGCCAGATCCTCTGCGGACCGGGCCTGTTTAAGAATCTTTTTGATCTTGCGGGAAACCGTGAAGGCTTTCTCCATCGCAAAATGGGCCGGATCTTGCACAGGCTTTTTCATCCCGGAGGCACTATCTTGGCGATTTTTTCGCTTTTTTACTGGCTTGGCCATGCTCTTGAAGGCTTCTGATTCTTAATCAGCTAGCTTCCCCTGAACCCGCCTTAAACAGCGGGGCTTGCAGGGAATCAGACCGGTCAATATTAGATGATACTATGATTCGGTAATGGAAATCTAACAAGATTTCACAGTTGCATCCCACCAGCACCACCAGCAGGGCTCCGCGATTCAGTTTCCGCCCCCTCTTGATCTTACGGGTGCAAACCGTAACAGGGATTCAACTCCTATAGTTTTATGGGCACATAAAATGAGGCCCGAAGGCTATTTAAAAAGTAAACTCGGCAACCAGAGGGCAAGCTGGGGAAAGTAGAGCAGAAGTGCGAGGCCGATACATTGGAGGATCATAAACTCCATCATTCCCCGATAGATCTGGGTCAGATCCCACTCGGGAGCGACCCCTTTGAGATAGTATGCGGCCATGGCCACCGGCGGGGAGAGAAAGGCCGTTTGCAAATTCACCGCCACTAGGGTGGCAAACCACACCAGATTGAATCCCAGTTTCTGGACCACGGGGTAAAATATGGGAACGAAAATCAGAATGATCGCTGGCCATTACAGTGGCCAGCCCAGAATGAAGATCACCGCCATCAAAATCACCAGCCTGACCACTGGTGAGACCTGAAGCGCAAGCATGGTGTCGGTGATCAGGGTGGCTGTCCCTAACCGGGCAAATACCGATCCATAGATGTTGGAGGCCACCGCTAGAAACAGGATCATACTGGAGGTCTGGAGGGTCTTGAGGCCTGCGCCTTTCAGATTCGTCAAGTTCAAACGACCGTAACATGCGGTCAGAATTACCGCCCCGGTAGCCGCCATGGCAGCACCTTCGGTGGGTGTTGCCAGACCTGCGATGATGCTTCCCAGGGAAGCGAAGATAATGGCCCCCAGCGGAACGATGCCCGAGAAAAATTCTTTCAGGATCTGACCATATGACGTCGGCCGCTGGTCCTCAGGCAGACGCGGACCCAGCTTGGGGTTGATGTAACATCTGAGCAGGGTATAGCCGATGAAAAGACTCGAGAGGACGAGACCCGGAACAATGGCCGCCATGAACAGTTGAACCACCGAAACCCCCAGTACCGGCCCGAGGACAACCAACATGACGCTGGGCGGAATCAGAATCCCCAGACATCCACCGGCGGTAATCACGCCGGCCGAGAGCGCCGTATTGTAGCGGCTTTTCATCATGGCCGGAGCGGCCAAAAGCCCGATGACCGTCACCGAGGCGCCGATAATGCCGGTGGCCGTGGCAAACACGGTGGCCGTCAAGAGGA
>CP070652.1:2380226-2389710 GCA_020354645.1 Deltaproteobacteria bacterium | reverse complement strand
GACGAGGTATGTCGGAAGGCACTCGCACCTGACGCGTCCGGTTGCACCAGGAGGGTTATACAATAAAGGAGAGGGCATTGAGATGGCCCTCAAAATAGGCGCTGCACCAGCCGGCCAATATGACGCATTTCATGCGGAACCAGTTGATCCGAGATCGGGTAAACCCGAGGCATTAGTTGGTATTTTTATTTATGGTATTCTGGTTAACCAAAAGGGGGAGCGGTTCATCGATGAAGGATCTAATCTTTACGAGTTGATCTATGAAGAAGTGTCCAGAGAAATCTTGGAACAAGAAGGTGGGCTAGTCTATTTCATCTGTGATTCGAAAATAGAAGAGGTGCCGAACTACGCGCGCCGGATCAAAACAGAAAAAGAACCAATAAAGGGAAAATCAATAACTGAATTAGCAGTAAAATTAGGTATTGATTCGACCCAATTGGAAAGGACAATCCGGGAGTATAATACGGCAGTCCAAGATGGCCATTTCGACCCGTCCGTGCTTGATGGTAAATGTACAATAGGAATTAAACCACCGAAATCGAACTGGGCGAGGTCTATCAGCGAAAGGGATCTTTTAGCCTTTCCGGTTGCCTGTGCAAATTGTTTTACATTCGGTGGGCTAAAAATAACACCAAATGCAACGGTGCTTAACCAAGATGGTTATGTCATTCCAGGATTATTTGCTGCTGGAGAGGTAATTGGCCTATATTACGGTTCGTATGTGGGCAGCACTTCAGTGCTTCGAGGCCTGGTATTTGGCCGCAAGGCAGGAAAACATGCCGCAGCCTATTGCAAAAAACCACAGAATAAGGGACCTTGATAATGGCTGACGAAAAAATAAGGATTTGGCACCAAAGCTTCACTGTATTGGAAAACCTGGCTGACTATCAGGCCGCTTTGCGCGGTCATCTTAATCATGTGAGCAGGCCCACCACCGACGTGATTCTGCATGGGATGCATCCTGAAACCTATGCCACTGAATATCCGGGTATAGACATTCGCTACTGCTACTTTCAGTTTTTGCACGCAAACCAATTTGTTTTAAATGGATTAAAGGCTCAGCGTGAAGGATATGACGCCTATTTAATCTGCACTTTACCTGATCCGGCCCTTTGGGAAACCCGCAGTGTGCTCAATATCCCTGTCTTGGGCTATGGAGAAACCGCCATGGCACTGTCCTCTTTACTGGGGCGGCGCTTCGGAATTCTAGTCTTCATTGAGGAGTTGATTCCCTTATTGGAGCAAAACGTATCGCGCTATGGCTTTAGCCCTAAAAAAGCGGCCATTCGCCATGTAGGTTTTAGCTTTAGTGATATTGACTTCAAAGCCCCATCCGCTAACCTCGAACAGTTTCAGGAAGCGGCGCTCAAAATGATCCGGCAAGATGGGGCCGAGGTAATTATTCCGGGAGAGGCAGTTATGTGTGTGCTGCTTGCCAGCCAAAATGTGAACCGCATCGAAAATGTTCCAGTTTTGGATGCTCTGGCCGGGATTGTTAAGCTTGCCGAAGCTATGATTGATTTAAAGCGTTTATGTGGAATTGAACCTTGCGGGAGCGGTTATTTCAACGCCATGCCGCCAGAAGAAAGAACCGCAGAATTGCTGCGCTTCTATGGATTGGACAGTTTTAAATAAAATAATATTTTTATATTCGTATTTATGTGCCGATATGAATTTTAAACGATATTGTGTGCATCAATTAACCTTTAACAAAATATGTAATTCTGGATTCTGGTTGTTCGTTTTTTATAAATCTTAAACATGGGGGGCAGAACAATGAAAAAATTCGGGACAACAAAAGTTGTGGCTATGGCCGTGATGGCCTTGGTCGCTGGTCTATGTTTCAGCGCTGTTAACAGCTATGCTGCCGGTGAGGAGTGCAAACCGATCAAGTTAAAAGCCAGCTCTTTCGGCTCACCGCAGTACGTTCAACGTTTGATCTTTGAAAGGGCCATGAAAACCATAGAGGAGAAATCCAATGGCGGGATTTCTTTCGAGTATTACCCCGGGGCTTCACTCCTCAAATTGACACAAACCTTTAATGCCTTGAAGAATAACATCGTGCAAGTTGCGATAACATTTGATGGCTATGAACGGGGACGCATGGGCATTCTTTCTTCTAGCAGTATTTTACCCTTCTCCTGGGACATTGACAAATGGCACCAGCGCTGGCGTAAAGCGGGTATGTATTATGAATTTGCCGAACCTTTCTGGAACGATTACAATATGCACCTGCTGGCGGTGCCCAGGGTCCACGCTGGTGCCTTACACAGCCGCGAACCCATTCACAAATTGGAAGACTTTAAAGGTAAGCTTCTCAGGATTTCACCGGGCTTGGCGCCGGCGGTGAAAGGGTTGGGGGCAGAACCCACCTTCATTTCTTTGGGTGAGCTCTACAGTGCTCTCCAGAAAGGTGTGGTTGATGGCGGGTTCAGTTCCATGTCCAACTACGTGGGTAAAAAACGTTATGAAGTGGCCCCTTACTTGACGGTGTGCAATTTTTACAGCGGCACACTGCAGCACGCTATGAATCTCGATACCTACAAATCACTTTGCCCTAAGTGGCGCAAGATCTTTGACGAGGCTTTCGAGGAGGCTGAGCACTGGTGGGCCGGGCAGGTATACAAGATTTTCGAGGAGCAGTTGGCCGAAGTCAAAGCAGGGGGAGGCAAGATCTATCATGTGCCAGCGGATGAGTTGGGCCGCTGGAAAAAGGCAACAGAACCCTTCTGGAAGGACCTCCAGGAGAATTATCCTAAGGATTATCCTCGCCTGATGGAGCTTGTGGAACAGATTGACAAATAGGTAGGGCGCAGACATGCATTTTTTAAAGGCGATAGAGAGGGGAATCGGATTCCTGGTCAAGATTCAGGTTTTGGTAGCAGCCTTCTTCCTGCTCTTCATGGTACTGGTGATCGTACATGGAGTCTTCATGAGATATGTTCTGCGGGATCCCCAGGCCTATAGTGTGGAGTTTGCACGTTTCTCTCTAATGCCTTTGATGGCACTCGCATTGGCCTATACGCAGCGAGTAAAAGGGCCTGTACGCGTAGAGGTTCTTTTGCGGCATCTATCCGTGCGGATGCAGAGGCTTTGCGAGATCCTTTCCCATTTGATTTTTTTGGTATACGCCGCGTTTATTCTTTGGGCCGCCGGAAGACTCATGGTGGAGTTTTATGTGGAAGACCGGATTTCGGAAGATTTCGGTTTCACACTTTGGATAGTGCCTGCTTTCATGACCCTCGGAATGATTGGTATTTGTCTGCAGTTATTCATCGACTTGATACGAAGCAGCCTCATCGGAGCTCAGGATTCTGAGACTGAAAACAAAACGGTTTCGGATTCTTCTTCAAAGAAGGTAATTGATTGATGGAATGGTGGTTGGTCGGAATCCTTCTACTATCACTGGTGCTTGTATTTGTATTCATTGGGGTGCCGGTGGCTGTCAGCCTGGGGCTGGCCAGCGTCACTTTTCTGGTCTTGATCACGGGATTGAACGGTGCTCTCACGGTATTGCACACAGAGCTATATGACTTCTGGACCAGCTGGGGTCTGCTGCCCATACCACTTTTTATCTTAATGGGAGAGTTGCTTTTCGTCGGCGGCCAGGCTGAAGATATTTTTGACATGGCTTCCAAATGGCTTAGCCGGCTCCCCGGTGGCCTGGCCGTGACCACCTCCGGCGCAGCAGCCATATTCAGCACCATGACCGGCAGCAGCCTTGGCACCACTGCCACCTTCAGCCTTTTGGCAGTGCCTCAGATGCTGCGCAAGGGTTACAGCCCCCGCTTAGCCTGTGGTTCGGTGTGTGCCGCAGGTGGATTGGCTCACTTGATACCGCCCAGCATCATTATGGTGGTCTACTGCACTTTGCTGGACCTCTCTATCGGCGAGATGTTCATGGCAGGAGTAGGGCCCGGTATTGTCCTGGCTTCTGGCTATATCCTGGTGGCAGTGATTTGGGCCTTACGCTACCCTGAGTCCGCTCCAACGGAAGAAAAGGTTTCCTGGCTGGAAAGGATTTTGGTTCTGCGTAAGGCCTGGAGTCCGTTAGTTATCATCATGGCAGTGATGGGGACTATCTATACTGGGATAGCCACTGTCACAGAGGCGGCAGCTTTGGGCGCTTTTACCGCCTTTCTTATAGCGCTATTCTCTGGCAAGCTCACATGGAAAGCATTCGTGCACGTGGTAGCAGAGACTGTAAAGCTCAACTGCTTTATCCTGTTCATCGCGGTAGCGGGTAAGCTGTTAAGCTGGGTGCTGACTTACTATCTCATTCCCCAGAGTCTGGTAAAGATCCTTATCAGTGCTGATTTAGACCGGTACATGATTATCGTGATGATGATGATCACCTATATTTTTATGGGTATGTTCATCGACGCAATCGGGATTATCGTCATATCCATGCCGATCATGTACCCTATTCTTATAGCCTTGGGATTTTCTCCAATCTGGTTCGGAATCCTTTTGTTCATAAATATTGAAATGGCATTAATTACGCCGCCTTTGGGATTGAATCTATATATCGTTCAGGGAGTGGCCTCTGAGATACCCCTCAAGGATATTATGTTGGGAGCGTTTGTTTTTGCCATAGCAGATATGAGCATTTTGGCATTGGTAATCATATTTCCAGAGATAGCTTTATGGTTGCCCAACTTAATCTACAACTGAAGGAAAAAACTTATGGACCTTAACCTGCGGGGAACATGCGCACTAATAACCGGAGCCGCGGGAGGAATAGGACAGGCCCTTGCAAGGGATTTTGCCCGGGAAGGAGTAAATCTCTCCTTGGGTTACCACTCAAAACCCTGTTCCACCTTGGTGGCGGAGATCGAACAAACCGGGATCAGGGTTATGTCCCACCAGCTGGACGTTTCTCAGGCAGAATCAGTGGAAAGCTTTGTTGAGGCAGGCCATGCAGAATTCGGGCGCATTGACATTTTGGTCAATAACGCCGGGATAGGATTTCCCGGTCCGACAGATGAGATCGATGAGCAAGACTGGGATCATGTTTTGGCGGTTAATCTGAAGAGTGTCTTTTTAATGAGTAAAGCGGTCATTAAATACATGAAGCAACAGAACTACGGCAGGATAATCAACATCGGTTCCGTCGTCGCCAAAACATCTACCAACGCTCAGCCCTGGCTAGATCCGCACAGTTCTAAAAAAGTGGGAGGTGGTGCATATGCTGCTTCCAAGGCAGGGGTACACGCGCTAACTAAAACGATGGCCAAGGAATTGGTGATACACAATATAACCGTTAATTGCGTCGCTCCGGGGCCGGTGAGAACCAATATGGTACCCTCTCTGCCTGAGCCAATCAAAAAGCAATTGCCGGTAGGCCGTATCGGATTGCCTGAGGAGGTTTCGGCCTTTGTAATTCTGCTGGCCTCACCCCGGGCGGCCTTTGTAACCGGAGAGATAATCGATGTCAATGGCGGTTTATGGATGGACTAATAGTGATATCTGGCACCATATCCAGATGAAGACAACTTAATCCACCAATGATGGGAAATATCACGATAGTTATTCTCGATGGGGTATAATTTTACAATGGCTATGACTCTGACTGAAAAAATTTTAGCCCGTGCTGCTGGTAGAGAAAAATTAACGCCAGGGGAATTGATAACATGCCCCGTGGATATGATCTGTGTGGACGAGATCCAGATCGGAGTTTTTGTGGAAACTTTGGAGCGGCTAGGAGCAAAAAGCGTCGACCCCAACCGGACCATTTTCGTTCTCGATCATCATTGCCCTCCGGTATCCTTACCTCAAGCTGAAGCCAACCGCAAATTGCGGGATTTCGCCACCCGACACGGGATCACTGTGCTCCAAGGAGGCATCAAGCACCAATTGTTGATGGAACACGGATTGGTGCGTCCCGGTATGGTATTGGGTGCTACCGATTCTCACATTAACACCTGTGGGGTATTGGGTGCCCTCGCAATCGCCTTTGGCCCCAATGAAGCCGCCCTTATCGCGGTTAGTGGTCAGACATGGCTCAAAGTACCTGAAACCATAATGTGCGAAATTGTTGGCGAACTGTCTCCTGGTGTTTGCCCGCGGGATCTTGGATTATTCATCCTGAGCGAGAAAGGCCTCAATTTCGCTAATTACAAAGCCTTACAATTTTCAGGACCCACTGTGAAAAACATGTCTTTCGATGGTCGCTTGGCGCTTTGTAATATGTCCACAGAAATGGGCAGCAAAAATGGGATCATTCAGTTTGATGGAGTTGGTAGGTCCTATTTAAATGAGAAGGGCGTTAATGATTTCTTTAGCCTAAGCGGTGACTCCCAGGCCGATTACATTGAGACCATGACCGTTAACGCCGCCTCAATAGAGCCTTTGGTTGCCTTGCCTCATAGTCCTGATAATGTCAAACCAGTTGACGATATTGCCGGCGTTCATATTAATCAGGCCTTTATCGGTTCATGCTTAGGGGGCAACCTTGACGATTTGAGAACAGCCGCCAAGATTTTGAATGGGCGGACGGTACATCCTGAGACGTCTCTGATTGTTACACCGGCCTCCCGGCAGATATATTTTCAGGCCATTCGGGAAGGTTTGTTGGAGATCTTGGTGCAGGCCAACACAATCGTCAGCGGCATGACCTGCAGTGTATGCGTGGGTTTGGAAGCCCCGCTAATTGCTGGTGATGTTTGCCTTTCCAACTCAACCCGGAACTTCAAAGGACGGATGGGCAGCCCTGAGGCCGAAATATACCTGGCATCTGCCGCAACGGTGGCAGCCTCGGCCATTGAGGGTCAAATCACAGATCCCCGGAATTACGTGTAAAGGTAAAATTATGATATTGAACGGAAAAGTCTGGAAGTTCGGTGATGGCGTAGATACGGATGTAATCATTCCTGCCCGATATGGAGCCCTTCCAATTGAGCAATACAAAACACATCTGATGGAACCGATCCGCCCCGGTTGGGCCGTCTTGGTTAAGGAGGGAGACTTCATTTTTGCAGGCAATAATTTCGGAATCGGATCATCACGTGGCCAGGCTGTGGCGGGGTTAAAGGCCGTAGGCATAAGGGCAGTAATTGCGATATCCTTTGGGAGGATCTTCTTCCGTAGCGCCATTAACGAAGGAATGGCTCTCATCGATTGTCCTGAAGCCTATCAGCACAGCCAGGAAGGTGACCAGGTAGAAATTGATATCGCCGGTGGGGTTATCATCAATAAATCTAAGAATCGTGAGTTCACGTTTGCAGCTTTTCCGGATCTGATTCAAAAAATCATTTTAGCCGGCGGAGGAGTTAATTACTACAAGGAGATATTAAACTCATCAGACTGAGAGAGTGAAAATGAAAAATACCACAAAGTTGAGAAATCTAATCAGAGACAAAAGTATCATAATGATGCCGGGCGTTTACGATTGTCTGACAGCCAGGCTTGCCGAGGAAACAGGCTTTGAAGCCGTAATAATCACCGGCGCCGGTCTGGTGGCCAGTGTTTTAGGCTTTCCTGACATCGGCCTGATAAGCATGAGTGAGGTTCTGGTTCAAACCAGAAACATAGTGCGCTCGACAAAACTACCTGTCTTTGCCGATTGTGATACCGGCTATGGTAACCCACTCAATGTATTCAGGACGGTGCAAGAGTTTGAGGATGCCGGTGTGGCGGGTTTATTTATTGAAGATCAGGTATTCCCCAAGCGTTGTGGACATTTCGCCGGAAAGCAGGTTATTTCAAAAGAAGAGATGATAAAAAAAATTGAGGCGGCCTTGGATGCCCGCCGTGATAAGGACCTCGTGATTATGGCCCGGACCGATGCCCGAGCCGTGTATGGGCTTGAGGATGCTTTGGAACGGGCACAGGCTTATGTAGAAGCCGGTGTGGACATGATTTTTGTGGAGGCTCCCCAAACAATTGAAGAAATAGCACAGATACCAAAATCTGTGAGGGCGCCCACCATGATAAACCTGGTAGAAGGCGGTAAAACTCCCTTGGTTTCAGTCGACGAGCTGGAAAAGATGGGGTATAAGTTTGCGACTTTCTCCGGTTCTGCCCAGAAAACGGCATTGAAAGCCATGAGGGAATTTTTGCTGCACTTAAAAGAGACTCGCAGCTTGGATGGAGTTTTAGATAGGATCATAAGCCTTAAAGAGAGAAGCGACTTGCTGGATCTGCCGAAGTTTTACGAAATGGAGAACAAATACACAGCTAATAAATAGTGTCTTTCGATTTGAGGGCTTTTCCGGTAAAGGGAGGGAAATAAAATGCCAGTTAATAAAACCTCTGTAAAGGGTATAACAATTCATTGGATTGGCCACAGTACCGTGGGAATTTATGGAGAAAAAACCGTCTATTTCGATCCTTTCATGGAAGTTCTCCAGGGAGACGAAAAAACTGCTGATTTGATTGTGAGTTCTCATGGGCATCGGGACCACTTTGATGTGGCTGCCATTAATAAGCTATCCGATCAGGACACAACGGTTATCCTCACTCCCGGGTGTTCTGTGGGTGATCTTGTGTCAAAGAAATTTAAGGTGGTTGCAAACGGGGAATCTATTACTATCGATGACATAGAGATTAAGACTGTGCCTGCATATAATGTGAAGCGGTTCAGGTCTCCCGGAACTCCTTTTCACCCTGAAGGCTTTGGTATGGGTGTAGTTTTGACCATGGAGGGAATCAAGCTCTATTATGCCGGGGATACGGATTTTATCGATCCCATGAAAGAGTTAGCCCAAGCGCACATTGATGTGGCTTTTTTACCTATAGGCGGCACTTATACGATGGATATAGACGAGGCGGTCGAAGCCGTCAAAGCCATACAGCCAGGCGTTGTTATTCCTGTCCACTTTAATCATATCAAGAGCACTGAAGCAGACCCCCAGGATTTTAAACAAAAGATCAATCAAGTGAGCCAAGCAGAGGTCATTATTTTACAATGATGACAATATATACAGCAACTTCAGTATTTTATAGTACGTGTGCTCAGCCCCAGGTGCACCACCGCTTTAATTACCCATATCCAACTGTAATTTAATCGTTGGTAGCGGTATAATTTTATATGTCCTCATGTCTTGACACCTTGTCGATTTTATTATTAAAAAAATTGACTGGCTAACTTTTATCCTTGCAATTTCGATTTGCTTACAGCCGAAAAAGAAATATTTAATCTTCGGAATAATTTTGCCATACCGACACCCAATTCCCTACCCGACCAATAGCATAAAAAACTGCCAGCGTTCACTATTTTTTTGTATCTGCCCATCGGTCAGACATCATTGACGCTAATACAAAACAGCCGCGTAACATGTTCAGCAACATTGGAGAAAACTATCTTAGGAAAACCTGTCCAGTTCTCATGAAATTGAAGAATATCATCATTATTGTTGAATTCTGCCGAGTTCATGTAGTATGCAAGACCTCTTGTGTCCGTAATGCTGATGAAGATAAGCAAGCTGGAGAAAAAAATAAGGAAATTAGTCTCCTATATCCTACATATGCCATCTTCTTTCAT
>CP070652.1:2374222-2380126 GCA_020354645.1 Deltaproteobacteria bacterium | reverse complement strand
GAAGGAGTTTTGGTTGGAAAAATAATCGGTGCAAGAGACTGGGCTGCTCCGGAAGTATTCAATTTTTTTCGAGACCTGATTCAGAGACCCCTGCACGGCACTGAGGCAGACCCGCGCCCAAAGGGGTAAAATGTATCTTTTTTTGGAATCCAGCTTGCCTTCTGAATTTCCCCTCCGAATGTGACACATGTTTTTTTAAGTATCATGAATTCAAATAAAGTAAGCACAATATCCCCAATTTTAATTATGGTGTTAATAACTGTTTTGGCAGGACCTGCATGGGCCGCCAATGCGGTAGCTATCGGAGAGTTTCAAATACAGATTTTTACCGATCCTGATCCTTTGATTGCGCGAAAAGAGGCCAACATAACACTAAAGATTATCCGAACCCGGGATCATACGCCTGTCCGGGGAGCAAGGATTTTATTGAGCCCAAAAGATACACTTCAGGCAATAAGTATTAAAGGGCTGAACTTTAAAGACATCTCTGAATAAACATCAGCCGGGGAGGCCGACGAATTTGGAAACTACGAACTGAAGACGATCTTCAGTGAACCAGACACCTACTATATCAAGGTAGCCATAATAGAACTGGAGGGCAATATAATCAATGAGCCATTGACAGCCGGTTTTGCGATTCATGTCCACCCGCCGGATAGCTCGACGCTCAGGCTTTTATTCATACTATTTACAATTCTATTAGTTACGTTGCTCGGTCTTTATCTGGTCAATGTCAGAACAAAAGTAACATCGATCGATGCAGCGGGACTCAACTTTCTGGATATTCCGTGGATAAAAAAGCTGTTACAATCGAAATATGTTCAACCGGCTTTTCAGATACCCCTTTTAGGCTTTTTATCACTCCTTATCATTTTGGCCTTTATAGATATTCAGGATTCCGGCAAAAATCTGGCCACAATTTTGATCTGGACCATATGGTGGGCGGGCATAATTTTTACCTTCGTTCTGGTCGGAAGGCTATGGTGCTTCATTTGTCCTGTTGGCGCCCTGACAGAATGGACTTCCAGAATATTTAAACCCCACCGGCTCCTGCCAACAAAATTACGGAACTTGTGGCTTGCTAATTTTATGTTCCTCCTGCTGAAATGGCTTGATATCCAAATCGGTGTGGTGCGAAACCCTGTCGTTACCGGATCAATCTTAATCGGTATCATCGCTATCGCGTTGTTGATTGGTATGTTCTTCCAACGGCGGTCATTTTGCAGATACTTGTGCCCCATCGGCAGTCTCATCGGCATATACGCTATGTTTTCAGCGGTGGAATTGAGATCAAAGGACTGTGCGGTCTGCAAAAATCATAAAAGAAAAGACTGCTATCTGGGCACTGAAAAAAGCTATGGCTGTCCTATGTTTGAAGTAATACCCAGGCTGGATAGTAATAATTTGTGTAATTTCTGTGGCGAATGTATCACGTCCTGTCCCAAAAATAATATCACCCTGAGAATCCGGTCTTTTTTCAAGGATGCATGGACAACCCGCAAAAAATCTCTTGATGAAGCAGCCTTAGCAGTTGTTCTGGTAGGCATCAGTATATTTGTAACCGGCGATATGCTCGAACCCTGGGCAGATTGGATGGAATCTGCAGTAAAATTACTGCCGGTTCAACTCCTGGGAATAAATTATTGGTACACAGCAGAAGTGATTACCAAGTCCATTCTCTACTTTACGATATCGTTAATATTTATACCGGGCATGATCTTACTGGCGGCTGTCTTTTCCAACAAACTTGTGGGAACTGAAAACCACAAAGGTCTCAAACAGACATTCATAACGTTTGGCTATATGTTCATACCCATTGGGCTTTCCATGCACCTTGCGCACAACACCGGTCATCTGTTGAATGAATCCGGCGGCGTTATTCCCGCGTTTCAGAGGGCCATAAACAAGTATACGCCGTTTTATATCGGTGAAGCCAACTGGCGCCTCGCCGCTACACCACTCATTGATTCGGCAACCTTATACTGGATTCAAATGGGTCTTTTTCAAATTTTCTACATATTCTCTCTGTACGCCGGTTACCGGCTGGCCATGAATAATTATGATAATCCGTATACGTCGTATAAAGCCTTGATGCCGATGATATTGATCTCTTTTGTTCTGATGGCTGTAAATGTCTATCTTCTAAACTTGCCAATGGCACCCAGGCATCTACATTGAAAAAATATTAAAATTTGCTTGCGAACCAAAGTAACGTGTTCCGGAACTACAAAACAAAAACTTTTATAAATAAAATCAAATAAAGGGGATTCAAAATGGGTAAAAAACCCAAGAAGTCTTCAAGAAAAAAGCAAGGAAAAAAACAGGCGAAGTCTTCAGTATCAAAAAAAAATTGGCCGATGAAAATTCTGGTACTCATAGTAATTTTAATTGGCGGTTACTTTCTCTATGACCATTACAACACCCGCGTCTATTCAACCGGCATTGAAAAAACAACTTCAGCGAATGTCGAAATGCTGCGAGGTAAAGAAACCCGGCCGACCCTCTCACCGGTGCGATTCGTCGGAAATACTGCCAGGGCCTATAAGATCGCCAAAGAAAATAGGGAACTGCTCGACAGCATGTTCTGTTACTGTAACTGTAAGAAAAACAACGGACATAAGAGCTTGTTAAGTTGCTATGCTGATACCCACGCAGTTAACTGTTCCATATGCCAGGATCAGGCATTTTATGCCCATTCTCGTTTCCAAAAAGGGGATGACATCGCCCGGGTGAGGGCAGCAGTTGATAAAAGGTTCTGGCGTCCGTTACGGTAGAAAAAACTTGAAAACTTTTAATCGCAGAAAGCATACTGCTGCTGTCGACCGAAATTCTGCTTGCCATGAACCATAATGAGCCGGTTAAGCAGTATTTGTCGGGAGTTGGCGTGTGTTTTGCTGAAAATATGCGTCAAATATATGGAAGATACATAATACGGAGGACGAGTTTAATGGCCGATATAAAAAAAGTAGATGTTGAGACATATGTAAGGTTACTTATCTCAGAGAGACTGGGTTATGAAGAAGATGTTTGCAATGACTCTGGATTAAAAAAACAGACTGATAAAAATGAACGGAAGTTGACCCGAAAGCAGCCAAGCCGTCTTGAGGATGAACGCTGAGAGTAATCTGGCTGACTGTAAGAATTTGCAGCCGATTATAAATGTTAATTATTTCCAAAGAGTATTGAAAATGAAATTCGGAGCCCTCACCTTTGTTTTCCTGGTCACATTAAGTTCCGGCCTGCTAGCGACTGACAGCCGGGCTGCTTCTAACGAACTTAAATGGTATTACTTTGATGAAGGTATGGCGGTTGGCAAGTTTGAAGAAAAAAAATATTTATACACTTCTGGTCCGAATGGTGCCGCTACTGCCGCGCTATTGATATACTTTTATATAGCAAAATCAATTAGAGGAATAATTTCAGATGACCGATGCAAGAGAAATCGAGCTTGTCTTTCTTATTGCCGACCTATCCGGCTATACGGCCTTGACCGAGGCCCATGGGAATATTTCTGCGGCTAAAGTCGTGGCTCGGTATATCGAGATGGTGAATGAGGCCCTCCATCCCAACGCCCAACTTGTAGAAAAAATCGGGGACGAGGTCTTGATCGTCTCTGCTAATGCTGCCGGCACCATCCAGACAGCTATTGAACTCCGTGACACGATCGAAATGGAGCCGCTCTTTCCCTCCGTGCACGCCGGCATTCATGCCGGCAAGACTCTGAAGCAAGGCGATCATTACTTCGGCAGTGCCCTCAATCTGACATCCAGAGTTGCCGCCCATGCCAGAAGCGGCCAGATTCTGTGCACCGAACAGGTAATTAATCTGGCAGGCAGGCTCGATAATGCAAAATATCGCTCTTTGGGGCTTACGAGTTTCAAAAATATTATTGATCCCATAGCAATATTTGAAGTTGTCACGGAGGAGCTACGACCGGAAATCAAACTTGTCGATCCCGTATGTCGCATGCAAATAAAACAGGATACGGCCCCGGCGAGTTTACCTTATCAAGGCACGACCTACTATTTCTGTTCCTTCGATTGTGTTAAAGCATTCGTTATTCATCCTGACCGATACATAGAGAGTTGACGATCTCCTTTGCGTTGTATCGGTATGCCAAACCTTCTTCACTTTGTTCAAGTTTTTCACGCTTAGAAACAGATCAGTCCACAGCGATACAAATTTGTAAATGCATCAAGATGGATATTTTTTATCCATCTGGCTGAATGGAGCGGATACTTAATATACACTATTAAGTCATATTCAAAGAAACCGCGGCAATGTACTTTTTTCTTCAAGAACAAAAAACATTTTTAAGTATTAATGTCGGTTGGTTATATGCAAAAACATTTTCAATAAGCCTTTGGCATGCGGCTTGCTTTAATTTGGGTAAACAGTGCTTAAAATAATTGTATAAGCAACTACGAAAAACCTGAGGAGAAACCAAAATGAAAAACAAGGTGATATACAGAACCATTTTAATATTATCAGCCCTCGCTTTAACCGGAATCGGTACAAGTGCTATGGCCGGTGGGGGCATGGGATATGCCCATCATGGATCGATGCATCACGGACCCGGCGGGTATGGCGGTGGTGGCTGGGGCCCCGGATACTTTGGCAACCTTAGCGATAATGAAATTGAAGCCCTGCAAAATGAACACAACGCTTTTTTCGAAGCCACCCAAGATTTACGGCAGGAAATTTTCCAAAAGAGACTTGAATTGAGAAGCGAACTGGCCAAAAAAGATCCGGATGCCAAAAAGGCGGCCAGGATACAGGAAGAAATATCCAAACTCGAAGCCGATTTCGATCAAAAGCGTCTGGAACACATCATAAAGGTGAAAAAAATCAATCCTAATGTCGGCAGAGGGTTCATGAGAGGCGGACCGATGGGTCCGGGGATGATGGGGTCTGGATGTCCTAATTATCCGTATTCAGGCCACCACATGGGTCCCCAATACGGTTATGGTATGGGACCCGGCATGATGATGGGGCGCTGAATCGGAAAGGAGAAAATTTTAAAAAATGTCATCAAACAAAGCTTGTTATGTAGTTTTAACCATTACGCTGCTTTTACCGGGGCCGCTGCTTAGCTTCACTGATGCCCATGCTGGCTGGGGGAATTACTCCGGCTGGCACATGGGACACGGTATGATTGGGGGATGGGGCATGGGGTGGGTCATGATTCTATTTTGGATCCTCGTTCTCGTGGGCCTGATACTGATCATAAAATGGCTGTGGCAAATGACAGGCGGAGAGAAAAAACTGGGCGGCAGTTCCAGGGCGATTGATATTCTGAACGAGCGTTACGCCCGCGGGGAAATTAACAGGGCCGAGTTCGAGATCATAAAGAAAGATTTGGTGAATTAGTTTTGTAAAAGCGTTATTTATTTTAACAATAGCAAGATCACACAGGGAGGTCATCCAGTGAAGTTATTCGCAAATACTTCTAAAAATGCTTTGGATCCGGTGTGCAGAATGACGGTCAACACCGATAAGACAGATCTCGTCTTTGAATGGAAAGGTAACAGTTACTACTTTTGCGCAGAAGCCTGCCGGAAAACATTCGAGAAAAACCCGGAGAAGTATGTAGCTGAAACGTCTAATTCGCGCAAGGGTTGGTGGGGACGGTACATGGAGCGTCTGAATAAAGCGACCGGTGGCAGCCCGCCGAAGTGCTGTGGCTGACACTATGCGGTGATTTGAGTGATGATACGATTTTCGATGACCATGCGTTTCCACCAGGGTGTGTGTTTCAATTCAATTCACACATATTTTCTTGCTGAATCGAACTATAAGTAATTGAGGGGTCGGGGAGTTTTTTTGACCCTGTGCCTCCAGTCTTTGTTTTTCTAAGCAATTTGGCAGCAGGGGATACTTGCCCCCTCCGCATTCCACCTTCGG
>CP070652.1:2371457-2374122 GCA_020354645.1 Deltaproteobacteria bacterium | reverse complement strand
GAGCTCAAGATAAATGCCAAGAAGTGGGCTGAGGAAAAAGAATTTAATTGGGGACCTGTGGAGGATATTCATCTTTATATTATCACGAGTATTGGCAATCAGAAACTGGTGGATACTTATGTGGGATTGATAGATCACATAATAAGAATTCGCAAACACTTTAGCGGGCGCTTCAGTCAGAAACGGTTTAACGAATTGATAAAGGAACACCTCGAAATACTAGATGCCATCATTGAGGGGAGTGGCGATCGCGCCGAGATGGCAGTTCAAAACCATCTCCGCAATGCAGCCGCTTACCTTTTAGGACTTACCTCATCAAGGAAAGGTTAATTCAATGGCACATGTCATAAAACATATTCTGAGACCTCCAAATGAACTGGTGGTGCAATTTAAAGATTTCGGTGCCGCAACCGTGTATGAGGCTGCTGGACGAATAGGATCGGTCGATCCTTCAATTAAGCCTTTGGGCAGAAATATGCGTCTGTTAGGTGCAGCCTTGACGGTTCGCTGTCATCCAAAAGACAATTTGATGTTGCACAAAGCCCTTCAAATTGCACAGCCCGGCGACATCATCGTCGCTGCCACCGATGGCTACCCAAATGCCGGTTATTTCGGCGACTTAATGGCCACATCGGCTATGGCACGACAGATCGGCGGTCTGGCGGTCGATGGATGCGTGCGCGACAGCTCTGAAATCATCGAAATGGGATTTCCCGTTTTTTGTCGCGGGACCTGCATGCGGGGTGCGGTCAAGCAAACGTTGGGTTCCGTCAACCACTCGATTTTGTTCGGAGATGTGGTCGTCAACCCCGGAGATCTGGTGCTCGGTGACGAAGATGGAATTGTCACCATTCCCCAATCCAAATTGGAAGCGGTCCTGGAGGCCTCTCGTCTGCGCGCAAAAAAGGAAAAGGAAAAAGCGGCTGCTCTCAAGCAGGGGGTCTCAAGTGTAGAGTTTAACAAACTTGATCAGGTCTTTCAAAACCTTGGTTTGGTGGAGGATTGATTTTGAAAGTTGCTGCCGATCACCTGATGGAGGTAATTGCACAATTGCTGCAAGCCATAGGGGCTGGAGATAAAGAGGCTCGGCTGGCTGCAAAAGTTCTGGTACAAGCCGATCTGCGGGGTATTCGAACCCATGGCTGTGCTTTTTTACCGCTCATCGCGGAGCGCTGTGCCCACGGTCTTCTCAACATTCCCACTAAAACAATGCTGATTACCGATGAGGGAGCCATTACGCACATCGACGGCAACAATGGCTTGGGTCAGGTAGCCGCTGTCGAAGCCATGCAGCTTAGCATCCACAAAGCCAGAAACCACGGGGTTGCATTAGCATTGATCCGTAATACCAACAACATTGGTTTTCTGGGCTATTATACCCTCATGGCCGCCGCCGAGGGAATGATCGGTATATGTGCAACCAACGCTGCTGCGTCCGTGGCACCGTGGGGCGGCGCTGAACCTTTTTTCGGCTCCAATCCGCTTTCCATTGCCGCTCCTGTTGCCAACGGGGCCCCGATTGTTCTTGACATGTCTTCCAGTGTGGTGGCCCGAGGTAAAATTCGACGTGCGCAGCGATTAAATGAAAAGATTCCCTTGGGATGGGCCCTTGACGAAACCGGTACTTCTACCACCGATCCGGCCGCAGCGCTTAAGGGCACACTGCTGCCCATTGCAGGTCACAAAGGGTCCGGTTTAGCTCTGTTCATTGACCTGATGTGCGGCCTGCTTTCCGGATCCAAATACGGACGCGATTTGCTCACTTTTCACAAGCCCGTAGGGCCGACAGGGGTGGGCGCGATGATCATGGCGGTTGACATCGGCCGGTTTATGCCGCTGGCGCGCTTCGAAATCCTTGTAAATGAGTATGCCGCGGCCATCCGCAATTCGCAAAAAGCCGTCGGCGTTGAACGCATTTTTTTGCCGGGAGAAATCGAAGCTGACAAGGCAGATGCGAGTAAATTACAAGGAATCGAAGTGGATTCCCAGATAGTTGAAAAAATCAACCTGCTGCTGGAACAAAAGGATCTTGCGATACGTATCGAAGAAAAGTGATCATGAATAAAATCTTAAGGATTAATACACGGACGAATGATATTCGATCAGAAGCATGCGCCTCGGAAACACTCCACATGGGGGGGCGTTCGCTGATTGCGCACCTTGCATTAATAGAGATCGATCCGATTTGCGACCCGTTGGGCCACAGGAACAAATTCATTCTGGCCGCCGGGTTGCTGGGAGACACAAATGTTACAACGGCCGGCCGGTATTCGGTGGGCGGAAAAAGCCCGCTGACCGGAGGGGTTAAAGAAGCCAGTGTGGGCGGCAACGCAGGTAGGCAAATGGCTCGCCTCGGTTTCAGAGCGGTCGTATTGGAGGATGTGCCTGACAACCCGCAAACCAACATACTGGTGGTTTCTAAAGAAAAGGCTGAAATAATCACTGCCCCTGAGTATAAAAACCTTGCCGTTCGGGCGAGTTTACACCTGTTGCGCGATCAATTTGGAGAAGATGCCGGTGTGATCTGTGTCGGGCCTGCAGGTGAGATGATGATGGCGGGCGCCGGTGTTGCGACGACCGACAAAGCGGGTGTTCAAATTCGATTCGCCGGCCGCGGTGGGATGGGCGCTGTGATGGGTTCCAAAGGCATCAAGGCCATCGTCTT
>CP070652.1:2365298-2371357 GCA_020354645.1 Deltaproteobacteria bacterium | reverse complement strand
GCTGCCTGTACTTTGGCAACGTTCCCTAATGCCTTCAGACAGTGCACGATTTCGCTGCTGATAATTCATTGCGCTAGTATCACAGTTTGGGTGGAAAAACTCCCCGACACCTCAACTATATATATAGCTAAAAATAACTCTCACGTCAAAATATACTGACGGCTTCTTGCAGTATTTTTTAACAATATACTCCGACTGCTGTAAGCCCTGGTGATGAATAATAATAGTGGAGTGATGAAAAGGATTTTCAGCCAACACTCTGGCTGGACCTGGATCGGAACGTACGTAATTAAATGGGGGTGGATTAAATGATTTAGATACTCTCAAGCCCTGCGGGACGCGTCTGATCTCTGTTGAAGTCTATATACCTGCCCCGCAGAACTCGTGAATCGAAGCACTTCGGATTAGCTCTTGACTGAAAATGGGAATTATCATAGGTAACAGCAACCTGGATATGTGTTTTCAGAAATTGAACAGAACCTAGAACCAAAAAAATCATAGACAAATGAAACTCACAACTAAAAGTCGATACGGTACCCGGCTAATACTGGACATGGCTCAACATTATGGCAAAGGAGCCATACAACTCGGTGAGATCGCCAAACGTCAGAACATTTCTGTGAAATACCTGGAACAGATTATCCGCCCCCTGAAAAAGGCAAATTACATTAAAAGCTTTCGTGGTGCCAAGGGCGGACATGTTTTGAACAAACCCCCCGATGAAATTACGGTCGGAGAAATTGTTGCCCTGCTCGAAGGTAATCCGGGCCTGACCCCATGCTTGGAAAACCCCGACGTTTGTGAACGGACGGACGAATGCCTGACACGATTGGTGTGGCAGGAAGCTGCCAAAGCCATGTTTGATAAACTGAGCGATATTAAATTCTCTGAGCTCGCCAAGATCAAGGACGATGAATGCCGACAGAAGTTTATCCAATATTTAGGATCTAAATAATATCCATTTAACACACCTTCAGTTCCACAAATCTTTCCTTAATTTTTTGTATTTTCTCGCAAGACAAGCTATCATAGAGTTTAAGCTATCCACCCTGATGGGTGGGGCTTTCCAGAAATGAAAATATCTATTTCCGATATCGTGATTTACAAAAACTGTTCCGAGTACCGCCACGGTTGTACCGGTCCGGGCCAGGGGTAATTTTTTGCGTAATGAAACGGGAGGGATACATGAAAACGATAAGAGCAAAAGTATTTTCAGAGTGTACTCAGAACATCAACCCTTCCACCGAACTGCAAATAAACAATTGGTTGGAATCGAATCCGGATGTGGAAATTACGAATGTCGTTCAGTCGGAGTCCATGACTCGGGTCGGGGAAAGGGATATCGAAAGAAATTTAACTATCACAATATTTTACCGATAACTGCTGTGCCGTCGTTCTAAACCGTTTTAAAATTTAAATTTTGTCCGCAACAGTTGGATAGTTTTTTCAGCCATTAGCCGATGGCCTTCTTTATTCGGGTGAAGCCCGTCTTCAAAAAAGTATTTTCCCGCTACGGTACCCCGTTCATTAAAAAACGAGTGATAAAAATCCAGGCAGACAACATCGGCCTGCGCAGCGTTAGCGCTGAGGGACTTGACCAATTCAGACAATTTAGCAACACATTTTTCATAACCGACTGCAGGTTCCAGCATATCCTGCTTCTGGGCAGCTTCTATGAAAAGCGGCAAGGGAAGACCGATTACTGGCACAATATTATGATGTTGGGCCTGGCAGGCCATGGAAAAGATGTTTGCTTGAATCACATTGATACTCACATCCCACCACAAATCATTGGTACCGCCCATGATAATTACAATAACCGGCCGGTGCCGAATAACATCATGGTAAAAGCGGCTCAGCAATCCGCCGGTGGTATCTCCGCTAATGCCGCTGTTAATGATGCCCACTTTGAGCTCGTTTTCGACAATCGCCGGCCAGGTATCATTTTTATCGAGATCGTTTCCCTCCGTAAGACTATCCCCATGACATACAATGGCTTTCATCTTACCTTCCGTTACATTGGTTGCCATGATCACGTTCCCATAAACCGTTGCATTTAAGACGGCCCCGCTGGGGGGCGATTATGTTTGCCAATTACAAGGCACCGCACCTCTGAAGCACCAATCTATTGCACCCAGGTATCCGATCAAAAGTCATTACGGTCGACATGCGCCTGTAAATAATCTAGATCCCTTTCATATCGCGCAAAAACGCCGATATTGCCAAGCCGTATATTTTGTAACCCGGTTGCCTTCACGCGTTGATAGGCATCTACCATTTCATAGACAGTGGGAGTTCTAAAATCCTTCAGGCGGTACTCGGGAAAAAATGCGAGAATTGTAAAAGGAATCTCAGAATCAGTAATTTTAAGGTGCTGGGCTATTTTTTCAAGTTGATCCGCATCAACCACACCCGGGATATAGAGCGAAAGTACCTCGAGTATGAAGTTGCGTTTGCGTATATCTTCAGGCAGGTTCAAAATCCGATCATTGGGGCAGCCGGTGAGCCACTTGTGCGTTTTGCCGTCATAGGCTTTGATGTCAAGCCAAAAAGAATCCACCCCCGCTTCCTGCAGATGATCAAGGTTCCGGGGGCTTAACCCGTAGCCGTTGGTTTCAATTAGTACCATGAGTTCGGTGTTATTCTTGATCAACCGGGTGCATTCAGCATAAAATTCAGGGCAACAGGTCACATCTCCTCCGGTAAAAGCAACAATATTTCGTGCGGGGCCGAAACCCTGGGGGCTGAGCAGAACGGCACCCGGTTTGAGCAACTCCGGACATGAGCCCGACCTTTTTCCATACAGGACACAGCTCCCACAACATCGGCACGAATCATGTGCATGCCAGGCTGTGGCCTTCTTTTTGGGTTCCACCAGGGTAACCATCTGCTGATAAGTGACGGCCTCTTTTAGAACGTCTTCCGGTGTGTACCAGCTACCCTCTCGAATTTTGCTGAAATACCAAGAATGACATTTCCGGCAAGAGAAATTACAGCCGGATTGATAAATGGAAAGATAATTTTCCGGACGCGAAAGGTGAATCGACGTAATCATGCGGTGGGTTTTATTATTTTCATTTTTTAAAGTTGCCTGGCAAGCCAACGCCTTTTTGTTATCGACTGTAACCAGGCAGCTCCCGGGTTTTAATCCCTGCTTTTTTAGATTGCAGGAGGCAATTTGCGCTTTGCCGTGTTTTTGAATTTTATTCATTTTCTAAAGAGGATCATACCGCCCAATAATATGGGTACGATCCTACTGATCACCCGTTGCTAAATCAAGATTTTTCCAAAATCGGCTCAAAGGAAAATCTGTTCTTCACATAAACGCGTGCAAGAAAGGGCTGTTGAATGTTATAATAGGCTAAACTAAAACACCTAAAACAAGCGATGGAATGTTCCATAAAAAACTTAATAAATTACCGGCTTGATCAGAAAGGAGACATCCGATCAAGGTGACGTCTGAATCGAGAGAAAACGACCGTTTCGAGCATCAATCCCCGATAACGCGTGAAGACATTCGGACCGGTATTCATTACGGGGCCAAAATGTATAATTACGGCAGGGGGGGATTGTATTTTGAGGCTGACTACCTTCTTCAACCCGAAGACGAAATTTTCATCGGGATCGAAAATTCACCTTACGCTTCCGCCCAGGGTATTTATGAATGTTACCGCGCTAAAGTAATCTGGCGCAAAGATTTAGACGGCAGACGTATTTACCTCTACGGTTACGGTATCCAATTTTACTATCCCAACCATATCTCTCCGATGACAAATGAGGGAGACCTCCCCGAAAAACCCGCTTCTCAGCGCACGCCCCCGGATAGGAGGGATTACACAAGGGAATTTCCCAGGCGGCCTTATATCAAAAGAATCATTTTTACCAGTAAGAATCGATTCTATGAGGGCTTGGTGAAAAATATAAGCCGTAAAGGTGCATTTATCAGAACTGTTGAAAGGTTTGCGGTCGGGCAGCAACTCAGCATGGTGGTTCCGCTTGGAAACAAAAAGAGAGGAATTAAACTACAAGGTAATGTTGTTTGGTCAGGCCCTGAAGGTTTTGGTGTAGAATTCAAGGTAATAAATAAAACTTAGAACTTCATAAACTGCTTTTCATGAACGATCACGGGTTCATAACCGAAAATAGCATTGAGGTGATGCAAAAAAGCATGCCGGCCTTCTTCCCGCCACGATGTAGTGATGGATTCATTTATCTGCTGATAAAAAACTTGAATTTCACGAAGAGATGACAATCGATGATTGCTTGCATTTTTTTCTGCAATTTCCGTAATTAAATTCAACCAGGTTTGGCTGACACCCATAATAAAATAGGGCCAACTCTTCTGGATTTGGACCGACCAGTTCTGATCACTGGTGGATTCGATAGCGGATCTGATGACCTCGCCGGTGTCGTCGAAAGTGCTCCGAAGAATAATGCCGGCTTGTTTTAATTGGTTTAAGAATGGATCCGTATCGAAAGAATGGTAAATTTTCCGTGCCATCGAGGGTGTCGAATAAAAGATAAAACTGAATTGATGACCGGCATTGTCGCGAGCAGCTCTTCGATGAAATCGCCATAATTCTACATTTTTCTGATATTGATTCAGCACCGGTGCTACAATTTTATGTGCAAGCATGACATCTAGGTATAGATCTGGATCTGCATTTTCAGGCCAATTCATTTGGAAGCGAACATACCACCAACCAGCGCTTGCAACCGCCGGTTTCTCCTTCGGCAAGGCAATTTTTCCAACTTTAGAACCCCAGGTCGCACAGCCGGAATGCAACAAGGTATTCATCATAATTGCTGCCAAACCCAGCCAAAATACCAATTTCTTATGCACGTCAAACCTCTCTTTTATATAAAATTTAACTTCCGAGATCAGGGATAAGACGTTGTTGGGTATATTTTTTTTAACGTATATAATTTAGATAGTAATGGACCGGTCAACGAATCATTGTGCTTGGATTCAGGAGAGGCGGGTGTACGGGCAAGCTGGAGCTTGGCGTGTTGGTTTTTACCGGACCCTCATTTAGGCTCCAGGAAATCCTTAATATCAATGACCTTCTCGTCTTTCTTGATGGAGGCCTTCATGCTTTCCCAGGATCCTCTCACTTTTGCCTTGCGAAGCTTGACGATCATATCTCGAAGCTCAGGCTTTTTTTCTATAAGAGCCTGAATTTGTTCATTTAGTTCTTTCCAACTTTCTTCAAGATCTTTCACATCAAGTTGAAATTCTCCCAAAAACGCAAGTAAAGCACCCAAATGAGCCAATAGCCCATAGTGTGTGGCCCCCTGCAAGTAATAGGGGCAGTGACTCCATAAGCTGATGCATTGAAAACCCTCCTTTTGGCCCTCGGATTGAACCACGGAATGAATCGCACTGGGCCCCTCGTAAAATATTGCATTGACATTCTTATGTTTCAACTTGGCAACCAGGTTTTCACTAGAGGCAATGCCGGATATAATTCTGTCTGAAGGGAGAACACTGTCATACATGCTCCCCAGGGTGATGACGGTCTCAATGGCTAACTTTTTACAGAGAGAAAAAAGTTCCTCCACAAAATGGAACCATCTCAGATTGGGCTCATCGGCAATTAAAATGACTAAATCGCGTTCATCCGGACCGGTCCGGGCCGCGTAAAAAGAGCCCCCGGCCGGCGAAATACTTTTCAAATCGCCTTCTTTTATACTGACGATGGGACGCGTTTCATCGTAACGGTAAAAATAATCGGGATTTATACTGGCAAAAGGTCTTGCCCCCAGTCGACGAACCAGGTAGGAAGCCAGTCCCCGGGAAACATTTAATGCGGTCCCCCAGCCACCAAAACCGGCAATTAGCAACGGATTTTTTAAGTGAGGTATTTCTTCGATATAAATGGCCTGCGCATTCATACCTTTAGTTTTGCATTTCGAAAAATCAAAGTCAAGGCGTCTTGTTTCAAAGGGACTAAAAAGCGGTGTCGCTTAATGAAGCTTCCCGCAGCAAGCTGCGGGGTATCAAAGCGGAATTGCGCCGTAGCCTACTCCGCCTGAGCTCTGGAGAGCTTCGGCCTTCG
>CP070652.1:2361360-2365198 GCA_020354645.1 Deltaproteobacteria bacterium | reverse complement strand
ATAGGTGGAATATAAATATTGATATAATCTTCATTTTGTTTACCCGATAGGAAAGCCGATGATACGCCATCTCTTTTGTTGTCTAGGGCTCGCAGTAGTTAGCTACGGCTTCGCCCTCGACGCCGCGGATCTGGCGCATCCTCGACTTTCGCTCATTTAAGGTAATGAGGAAAGGAGTCGATCCGGCGTATGGATCCCAAAGAAGTATACCTGTCAAAACCCTGGCTAAAGTACTATCCCAAGGGTGTTCCCCACGAGGTAAATGTTCCAGATATATCCGTCCCCGATGTCTTTGATAACATGGCGGATAAACACGGGGGTAAAACCGCTCTGATTTTTTACGGTAAAAAAATCAGATATGCCGAACTGAAGGAACTCACCAATCGTTTTGCCGCATCACTGACTGGTCTCGGGGTGGCCAAAGGAGACACGGTGGCCTTGTACCTGCTGAACTGCCCCCAGTATGTAATCGCTTATATCGGCGCCTTAAAGGTGGGAGCCAAAGTAACCCCCATCAGTCCTGTTTATACCAGTAAAGAGGTCAATCATCAGCTCGAAGACAGCGACGCAAAAACGATTGTTTGCGAAGACATCCTTTATGATAATGTGGAGAAATCTGGTGTTATGCTGAATAACGTCATCCTTTCCAACATCGGAGATTATCTGCCCTCCTTTAAGAAAATGTTTGGCAAAAGCGCTCTGTCAAAGGCTTACAGTGGAATGCAGGTTCCCTCTGCGCAAGATATTGAACGGGCCGGCCTTCATATATTCAACAATTTAATCAAGGATTATCCGCCCCAACCCCCTGAAGTCGTAATTGACCCTAAAAAAGATATAGCTGCGCTGCCTTATACCGGTGGAACCACCGGGCTTCCCAAGGCCTCCGTATTAACTCACTATAATATGGTAGCACTCCAAAACCAAACGCTTTCTTTCTGGCCGATTTTTGAAGAAGGCAAAGAGATCGCGCTAGCTTTTTTGCCTTTTTTCCACATTTATGGCCAGGTTGTGGTGATGCTCAACAGCCTGGTTCAGGGAGCCACCATCGTTCTTTTCACCACGCCGGATATCGATGATATCCTGTCAGCTTTAGAGCGATATAAAGCCTCAGGATTTTATGGCGTACCCACCTTGTTTGAATATCTCAAAGAATATGAAAAAACAGATCGGGTGAACTGGAAGCGGTTGAAATTGATTGCATGCGGTGCCGACACACTGCACGAATCCACCATCACCGAGTGGGAGCGACGCACAAAAACCAAGATTTTGGAAGGTTACGGCATGACCGAAACCACTGCCGTCAGTCACAGCACTCCCTATGACCGGCCCAAAACCGGCTCCTTTGGCGTACCCTTGCCCAGCGTGAATGCCGCTATTGTCGATGTGGAAGGAACGGAATTCATGCCGGTCAATGAAGTAGGAGAGTTGATCCTCAACGGTCCCAATATTATGCAAGAGTATTGGAAGCGCCCTGAGAGTTATGCGGAGACATTTCTTGAGATCGACGGAAAAAAGTGGCTTCGAACCGGGGACTTGGTCAGAATGGATGAAGAGGGATATTTTCATTTTTTTGATCGCAAAAGAGATCTGATCAAATATAAAGGATATTCTGTTTTTGCCCGGCACGTGGAGGAAGTTCTTTACAATCACCCCCAGATAAAAGCTGCCGGTGTTGTCGGTGTGCCGGACCCTAAAGTGGGCAATTTGATAAAAGCTTATGTGGTTCTCCAGAGCGAGGCCAGAGGCAAGGTCTCGGAAGAAGAAATTATGGATTATTGCCGCCAAAATTTGGCTCACTACAAGGTGCCCGGTATCATTGAGTTCCGGGGAGAGCTTCCCAAGACGGATGTGGGCAAAGTTTCGCGACGGGAGTTGAGAGAAGAAGCAGAGGAAGTGTAATATGGCTGTTCCCTTTTTGGAAGTTAACGGAATTAGCAAGCGTTTTGGGGGACTGACGGCTGTCAACGATGTCAACTTCAGCATGACTCGCGATGAAATCATCGGTCTGATCGGCCCCAACGGGGCCGGAAAAACCACTTTGCTGAGGCTGATAACCGGAATATTAAAACCCGATGAAGGCAGTGTTCGTTTCAGAGACAAAGAAATCGTCGGTCTGAAAACCTGGGATATCGTGAATTTGGGTATCGCCTGTACCTTCCAAAACATGCGGCCGTTTCGCCGCCTGCCGATTATTGCCAATGTTATGGTCTCCTGTCTTTCCCCCAGGGCCATGAAACGGGGAGAATGGGTCAAGCGGATTGAAGCCAAAGCCATGGACGCCCTTGAATTCGCCGGTATTTCCGATATGGCCCTTGAGAAAGCTTCCACGCTTTCTCAAGGGGACCTCAAACGGCTGGAGGTTGCCCGGGCCATCGCCACCGAACCGGAATTGTTGCTCCTGGATGAACCATTCGGCGGTTTGAGCCCGGCGGAGACCGACTTGATGGCCAAATCAATCAAAAGACTGCACACGGGCGGTCGCTTTGGTCGGCTCCATAGTGAAGGCCCTGCCATGATAATCATCGAACACAAGTTGAAACAGCTGATGAAAATAGTCGATCGGGTCATCGTGCTGAATTACGGCAACACGGTTGCAGATTGTTCACCGGAAGAGGTGGTGGTCAACAAAGATGTTATTGAGTGCTATCTGGGCGAAGGAGGCATATAAGAGTGCTGCTGGAAGTATCTAATCTTACCGTCTGTTATGACAAGGCCATGATTATCAATGACCTCAGCATGCATGTCAACAAGGGCGAATTGGTCAGTTTGGTGGGACCCAACGGCGCGGGTAAGTCAACACTCCTCAAAGCCATCACCGGATTGGTGATATGGGAGAAAGGAATCAAGCGCGGGACTGCCGGAGGTGACATCACGCTTGAAGGCCGGGTGGTATTCGATGGGGAACGGATCGAAAGAGTTCCAGCTCACGATATCGTCAAAAGAGGTTTGATTCATTGCCCGGAGCGCAGGAGACCGTTTCGTGAAATGACGGTTTTGGAGAACCTTTACGCTGGTGCTTATTTGCTGAAGGATAAAAATGAAATCCAGAAAAACCTTGAAAATGTTTATCAATTGTTTCCAGTATTAAAGGCAAGGTCCAAACAAATTTCCGGAACGCTATCCGGTGGTGAGCAACAAATGCTTGCCGTCGGCAGGGCACTTATGTACCATCCCAAATTACTTTGCATCGATGAACCGTCCACAGGTCTGGCCCCGATATTGAAGGAGGAAGTGTTTAAAAAAATAAAAGAAATCGGCGATATGGGCATAACCGTCCTTCTCGTAGAGCAAGAGGTCAGTGCAGTTTTCGAGATGGCCAACCGCAATTATGTCCTTTCTTCGGGCAAAATCATTGCCGAAGGAAAGGGAGACCAGTTGCTCGAAGATGAAGTTCTCCGTAAGACTTACCTGGGGCTATGATATTGCCGGACTCCTTCCTCGGAATCTAATACCTGAATTGTGAACGAGTCGGAGGCTTTCATATGCAAGGCACTTAAAGGTGAAGCCATAGTGAACTATTGCGAGCCTTTAATAACGTAGGCGATTTAAGTGCAGCCCGCAGGGCATGGAAGCCTCAGGCTCGCCAATGGGTGAAAATTGAAGAGAATAAAAGATCATCTTCCGATATACCTTTTGAGAAAAATTTGTGGCTAAATAATTTTACACATACCCGCTTTTTTCCCTTATTTACAGGATTCTCATCCATTTTCATAAAAGATTCAGGTAATAATTTTCCTGTATTAATTCCCTCACAAGATAACTGCCCCACAAAAAGATTCGGTTGAAAAATATTTATTACGATGTTTTATTTATTAAGGATCATGTCCGGATTAGTTGT
>CP070652.1:2349637-2361260 GCA_020354645.1 Deltaproteobacteria bacterium | reverse complement strand
TGGCGCCAACACATTTATCATTGTACGGATTATGGAGCCTTTTTGGTTCTTTGCCGGTATTATCACCGTTATTCCGCTGCTGGAAAAAAGTGCGGCAGCAAACACCCAAGAAATTCAAAAGTCTACCCTTTCCACGGTTCAAAACAGTTTAACTTTTACCCCAAAGTAAAATCCGGCATCATGGATTCATGCTTTTCTATTCAATTTTCCGGATATTCCATGCATCCCTTTTTGAAACCCGGAGACCGTTTGGTCGTCAAACGTCTGTCTCCGGAGAGCTATCGTTTGGGGGATGTCGTGGTTTTGCATAATTCGGAAGACATTTATCGGGTGCACCGGTTGATCAAACTGTTGCCGAGATACAGGGGGATTACCAAAGGAGATTCTCTCCTTGCTCCTGACCACGCACCGGTGACGCTTTCGAGTTTGGCCGGCAGGGTTGAAATGGTAGCCAGAGGCCGCCGGTTAATCCCCATTGCTTACGGTCCAAGGTCCTATTTAAGCAGACTCTATGCCGTATCAAGTCGTTTGGGACTGACTTCGGGGGCGCTGAAACAGAGGATCAAAAATGCGTTGGCAGAATATTTACGACCGGATGATCAAAATGAATCCATACCTTTAAAGCAGGTTCTTATCTCTATACGGAAGGGGCGTTTTCCCCAGCTTACCGCAAATATCAACTGGAGATCTCTCAGAGAAGCAATGCGCCAGGAAGGCCTGGCCGGTATTGTATACCCGTACCTCAAGGATGAGGATGTTCCTGCATCTGAGCTGGAAAAAATACAAAATTCTTACCACAGCCTAGCTGCCCAAAACATTATTCACCTTCACGCTTTGAAACACCTGGAAGATGTCATGGGCCCTGAAAAAATAGAAATCATGACCCTCAAAGGGGCCTCTCTGCTCAGTCAGATCTATCCTTCGGTGGGGCTGCGGCCGATGGAAGACCTTGATCTGATGGTGCGCCCCGATGATCGTGAACGCTTCGTGCAGCTGCTTAAACATTCAGGATATCAACAAAATTCAAAACGATCCAATAGTTTTACAAAGGGAGATGTCGTTATTGATCTGCACACCCATGCCCTCAATACGGATCGCATCCAAAGCCGGGAGGATCTTTTTCCGGGCGGGATGGATCCGATTTGGGAGTCGTCTATCCCGTGGGGTGCTGACAGCCGTTGGGTTCGGCGACCCGGCGATGTCGATAACATTTTACTTTTGTCTCAGCATTTCCTCAAACATTACTATTCGCGGTTGATCTGGTTGGAAGATATCTATCGGTTGGTGAGAAATCGCGATCAAAAATTTTGGCGCAAGCTCTTAAACAGGGCAGACCAATTGCAGCAAACAAAACCGCTTTCTTACACCCTGTATCTCCTGAAGGCGTATTATAATTTTGAAACTCCTCCTGGATCAGGAACGGAAAAACCGGCCGAGAAGATTTCAACAATTGAGCGCACATTCTTGAGGATGACTGCCCAGGACAGGCCGTTTGTGCTTTTGGCTCAGATTATGGCATTTTTCTGTATCCGGGGATTCGGTAAACGAATTCGGTTTGGTTTGGAAAACTTGTTCCCGCGAAAAGAAATCATAAAAAGTGAATTTGGCACGGTTATCGGTAGAAACCGGGCCCTTTTTTACCCTGCGCGCTTGTTCAAAACTGTAGTGCTCGTCTTGCGGTGTCTTTTTTTGCCAATGGGTGGGTTTATTCGTGAATTTTGTAAAAGGTTTTTTTAACAGCCGGGATACTTCGACCGACATTCCATTAAAAGTATAGGATAAATCAAGCTTGTCACTGAACAAATCTTTTCAATACCTTAAACGAATGCTGAAAAACGGGAGGTCATATATTCCTTCCTTTTTACTTCTGGGAGGCATCGGGCTGGTTTTGTTACCGCTTGAGCTTTATGGTCTTATGCTTTCCCGGAAGTTGATTGATAAAGGTTTACTGCTGCATGACTGGGATGTTATCCAACATATCCTGCTTATTCTTGCCGGTCTTTTCGTGATCCGAAGTTTTACATCATATGGTACCGCAGTTTTTTCAACAAGGCTTCAACTTCGCATAAATCAAAAATTTCAGGACCAGCTTTTTACGCACCTAATGCATTTACCCATGCGGTACTTGACTCAGCAATCCACCGGCCAACTGATGTCACGGGTTTTGGATGATGGCACCCGATTTGCTGCCGTTTTTGACCTGCTTTTTGGAAGAGCGGTTCTTGAGCCATTAAAGCTCATGGTTCTAATGACGCTGCTTGCCTATTTTAATGTTCGCCTGAGCGCCATTATGTTTTCATCAACGGTTGCGTCATTCATCGTAATTTACTTAATGGGCAATAAACTACATCTTATTTCCAAGGAGATTCAACAAAAAAACGCGGCTATTTACGGGTTTGTAGAACAAATGCTTTCCAATGTCGAGCTGGTAAAATCCAAAGTTACCGAGAAACAGACAGCCCGGAATTTTCGTGAACAGCTAGACCATTTAATTCGTTTACTGCTAAACAGCCTAAAGATTTCTCTGATTGCGCGGCCGATACTTCAAATATTAAAATACCTGGCTTTAGGCACCGTCTTCATTTACGGGGGGTGGTTGATATCGAGCAATTCTCTAACTATCGGTACACTTACCATTTTTTTGGGTGCAACCTATCTGTTTTTCAACACCCTGGATTCGGTTGGACAAACCTATGGTTTGCTGCGCGAAAATCTTGCCCGCATGGAGATCATATATGCTATTTTTGACAGCCCCACTGAACGCTATGAGATCACTTCTCAGCTGAAGATACCTCCTTCCATCAAAATGGTTGAATTCAATCATGTTACTTTCGGCTACAACGCGCCCACCCCTGTATTGAAAGATGTATCTTTTAGCATTACCGCCGCCGGTGTCTTCGGCATTACCGGTCAGAGCGGCAGTGGCAAAACCACCCTCATACGGCTTCTGGTCCGTTTTTATGAGCAAGATAAAGGAACCATTCGGCTCAATGGCCGGTCGATCCAACAGTTTGATTTAACCGCTCTGCGCGCTTCCATCGGTATTGTTTTTCAGGAAAATCTGATTTTGAACGACACGCTGCGTAACAATATTGCTTACGGCAGCCGCAGTCTTTCCGATGTTCAAATCATCAGATCAGCTAGATTGTCCGGTGCCCATGATTTTATAAAATTACTTCCTCAGCGGTATGAGACCGTGGTGGGTGAGGGCGGAAGACTTCTGTCAGGTGGTGAAAGGCAGCGGCTCTCCATTGCCCGCGCAATCGTCACCGCGCCCGAAATTCTCATTCTGGACGAAGGCACCTCTTTTTTAGAAGTCGAACAGGAATCAACCATATTGCAAAATATAAAAGAACATCGAATAAATAAGATCACCATCGTAGTTTCCCATCGTCTTTCGGCCATGAAGATTGCCGACAGAATTCTGACCATCGACAACGGCCGGGTTATCGAAACCGACTTTCAGGCCCTGGCAACCGCCCTGAGAGGACATTAACCATGTTCCCCCTGCCTGCCCATCTCAGAATGCTTGATGATAAAATTCGGGTGCAAGCTTACCGAAAAGCTATCTTTCAGACGGTTCGCAAAGATGACGTTGTGGCCGATATCGGAACAGGGACGGGGATATTGGCCTTTTTTGCCTTACAAGCGGGTGCTCGCAAAGTTTACGCCATCGAAAAAGAGCCCATTATCGAGGTTGCAAAAAGAGCCGCCAAAGAAAACGGTTTTGATCGTATTTGTTTTATCCATAATGATTCCAGGCAAACCCAACTTCCGGAACGGGTGGATATAATCGTCACTGAAACTGTTGGGTGTTTCGGGATCGACGAGGGGATTACGGAAATTCTTCATGACGCCCAAAACCGATTTCTAAAAAATGACGGCAAGATTATTCCTATGGCACTGTCCGTGCAAGCAGTACCGGTATCCTTTAAAACCCGGCACCCATTTGATTTTCTGGAAAAACCCTTTCATGGGATTAAAAATTCATATTTGAGGGAATTGGCTGTAAACAATACATACAATCTCAATTCAGTTTCTTCTGACTACATTGAGTTACTGGCAACTCCCGCTAAAATTTTTGCGACGGCATTTCACGGCTGCAAGCCGGTGAAATTTCCGGTGCGGATGGAAACCTGTTTTAAGGTCACCCAAAAAAGCGAGTGCCACGGCGTATGTGTTTTTCCGGAGGTAAACGTATGCGAGGGTTGCGACATATTTTTTTTAAAAGATAAAAGATTTCTGACCAGCAACTGGGGAGTGGTATTTTTTCCTGTTGCCCGCAAACTGAGCCTGTCACGTAAAGACACGCTATCATTTTATCTAACGCTAACAGAGAAAAATGGATTTATCTGGCGGCATATTGTAAGGCGTGGAAACAAAAAAGAGGAGTACACCCAGCTTTCTGTTTTTGGATGGCCCTCTTTGAAGCATTTGATTAAAAGATAAGCGGTTAAGATCCAAATAAAGATGGGATCTTAATTTTTTTACCTCAAATTTAACCACCGGGTCCTCTGGTACACCCACCAGCGGCCCTGAAGCCCGCGGAGCAAGCACCCAGGTCAGTAGCCCCGGCCGCACAAGCCTGATTGCGTGGTCCTCCCGGACACCCGCCTAACGGCGAAGGTCCGCCGGCACAGGGCGTTCCCGAAAACCCCAGACCGGTCACACAGTCTGATGCCCCCATGGCCTGTTCGAAAACGCCGCCTATTTCCTTGACTATTGGCGGCTCGTATACATTTTTCTTCTTTTGATGGTTCGGCACACAGCCTCCGCTTAAATCTGGACTAGATTATGCCATATCTTACCGGATTTGGCAAACTGCAAGCGATACGACGGCAGCGTTTCTAAAAGTTTCTTGACCTCATAAAATCCCAACCGGGCGGTTTCCTGGTTTAAATACTTGTAAAAATGAATCAGGTGCATCAGCGTGATTCGCATCAATTCATTTTTGGCTATGGGCAGGACATTACAGCGGTCGCTTTTTTCCAGCAAGAATATCTTTTTAATTTTGCCTATGGTGATATCGGGATTTTTGTTTTTTTCTTTTGTCTGACTGAAGGGTGAGCGGTAAGTATAAAACCGGTTTTTCTCATGCTTTACCACCACCCCATCATCTGCAAAACAAATGTCTGGGTCACAAAGACGGGTGATGGTGGATTTACCGGCACCGGACAGCCCGAGAAAAAGTACGGTCTGATCATTTTTTTGGATAGCCGAACCATGCAGAAGCAAGCCGTTGCCGTGAATTAATCGATGTGAAAGTACAAGCATGATGCCGTTCATCACTCCCATCAACATATGGGAAGGTCGGGCTTGTCCTTTTAGAAAAAAGAACGCTGTGTTTGAACTCACATCGTAAAGATAGACATCAAAACCGACCATCAAATAAATGAGGTTCCGGTGCTTTTCAAGGTGATCGCATAAATGGCGTATCAATGCGTTGTCGGGATCATAGTGCTGCAATATATTAAGCGATAAATCCACCGTTTCTTCCAGCCGGTCGGCCGGCGGGAATCGTTGTTGAACAGACCTAAAGAAATCTCTGAATTTAGCAAGCTCGGATGGTGGCCAATAAAAAAGATGATTATGAAAGTAGGGAACCACCTTGACAAGTCTCCCCGTTTTTTTTGAAGTGGCCAGATAGCCTTTGAGGGATTTCCGGATGACATCAAATAGGCGCTGATTCCGTTCCGCTATCTCGATGCAAATGACTTCACATCCGATTTCGATATCCAGCTGTTTTTTTGTCATTGGTATTCAAGCAGAGATAATTTTTTTTGGCCGCTAAATACTTTGTAACAGGAAAGCGGATCCCACCCATCAATGCCCTTACCCAGATGATAAGGTATTGCCGGACAGCCTCCTTTGCAAACGCCGGTGTAAATACAATTTTTACATTCTTTAAACGAATCCAGCCGCCGGGAATATCTCGTTCGAAAGTTTCGAAAACCCTCCGAGTGCAGCCAGATAGACTGAAATGAATCCTCCCTTACGCTTCCCACTTTGCAGTCCCATAGACGATCACACGGAATAACCCATCCTTCCGGTCGAATGGAACATTCTGAAATACTGCCGCCGCAGCTGGTAATTTTATTAGCAATTTCAGGTGTATGTTCGCTTGCGGGTGCGCGAGATATTGTATTCATCCATTCAATCGTCTGAACCAGAGATCCCCCGACTAAATCCGGGTACAATTTCTTCAGCCGCCTCAGTTCAGCTTCGGCTTCTTTCTGCTCTCCAAACGAAAGATTAAGATCCTTAAAATGTTCTATGGCGCTGCCTTGGGGCAGCAGATTGCAGAAAGCTATCTGCGTCGCCCCAACCTTTTTTGAAAAAAGGACGATTTGTTTGAGATACTTCAAATTATTTCTACAAACCACAACAAAAAAACTAAAAGGAATATTATACTGCTGCAAAAGTTGAATGCCCTGCATCATACTTGCGAATGATCCATGGCCCCGAATATAATCATGGATCTTTGCATTAGGGCCGTCCAAAGAAATTTGAATGTTATCCAAACGGTTGGTTTCGGCGAGCAGTAAAACATAATCATTGTCTATTCGGGTGCCGTTGGTGTTGATTGAAATGCGAAACGGAAGCTGCAAGATATGCTTTAATATTGCCCCAAAATCGGACCGGACAAGCGGTTCTCCACCGGATATCAGCAAATGAAACACTTTTATTCGCGCCAGTTCATCCACAACTGCTTTCCACTCAGCGAGGGTGAGATCTCCCGGGGCGTTTTTTGTGGAAGACACGGCGCAATAAAGGCAGTTGAGATTGCATCGGTTGGTGATATTTAAAGTCACCTTTTGGGGTGCTGAAAATACTTTCATAATCAGTTTCGAAACGAACAAAAGTGATTTTTTACGAAATGGTCAATTTTCATAGCTGCTGTTTTCAAATTATCTTTTACTCAAGATTCGTGTTTGCGGAAAAAGCCCTTGTTGAAATACCGCTTCACAAAGGGGGTAGGCAGCAACCAGCGTTTGATTATGACCCAGAACATCGGCGCGGCAAAAACCCAGGCACTGGTATTTAAACAGACATTTTCCGCAGATTCCGCCGAGTTCAGCCGGTACCCTTTGGCGAATTTCCTGGAATAAAATCCCTTCCTCCCAGATCCGGGCGATACTGTCCTGCTTGACATTGCCCATAACCATATCTTTATTTAACCTTCCGATTCCACAAATAGAGACATCTCCATTGGAAAGAATACCGCAAATATTAAAGATATTACAGGTGCACAGCGCATGGCGCGAGAGTTCTTGAATGCCCTTAAGCGCCGGCGGAAGATAGAGGTCGATATGCATACCCGCATAGCGCTCGGCAAGTTCATTTTCAACTTTGTGTTCCAGTTCAATAAGATCTTCAGCCGGCAGGCTTTCACAACCAATCGAGTCTCGCTTGTCTCCGTTTAGGGCCAGAGGATTGATCTCAAACGATTTCACCCCTCGCCGGTGAGCCAAACGGATCGTATTTTCCAGGTCATGGGCATTTAGTTTTTGCAGACAGAAAATAATCTGGGGATGGATACGATGTTCAAGGAGTAGTTCAATTCCCTTAAGCGCCCTTTTAAAGCTCCCTTTCACCCTTCTGATTTTGTCATGGACTTCCGGCACACTCCCATCCAGGCTGGTACTGATTTGCTTCAAATTGTAGTGACCCAAGCGTTGAACCATGCTGGGTGTGAGCAGAGTTCCGTTTGTTTCGAAGCTGAATGACAGCCCATAGCATGATAGTCGTTCGAGATATTCAAATATGCTCGGATTTAAAAAAGGCTCTCCGCCGGTAAATTTTATGTGCCGCAGACCCAGTGATATTGCATCCTTCACAACCCGTCCCAGTGTCTCTACCGAGACATTATCTTTATTTTGAACATCATAGGCTTTTTTAGACCCGGCATGGGTCGGCTGAACCCAGCAGTGAATGCATTTTAGGTTGCAGGATTCCGTGGGGTAAAAATAAATGGCGTGCAGGGGATATGAGTGTTTTTTATCGGGTTGAATGTCCATAAACCTTTTTCATGCTTCAGCGCCAGTGGCCAAAAATCCAAAATCTTTTAAATCATCAAGGAATGAGAGACAATCTTTCGATATCTGCTCAGGTTTTATTTCAGGGTATTGTGAAGAAATTTTCGTAATAATTCGGTCTGTTTCGATCGGCTTTCGACATAGTTTCCAAATAGTTATCCCCACTTCATTCAGATAACATATCCGACCGCTATCCGGGTCAAACAAAAATGCTCCTTCGTCTTCTTCCCTTAAAACGATTTCCGGATTAATTCTCACCATCTCACCCTTCGCCACCATATACCCATCCTCGTCTAATTAGATCATTCAAAAATACGGCCACATCCTTTCTGAGTATCTCCTTTGATTCTGATAACATTCCGGCCAATATCTCAACGTCCTCGTCTATGTTTTTCCGGCCGTCCAGAAGATGGAGGATCTGGGCGCCGCTGCGGTTTATTTCATGGCAAAAACGGCTTTTCAATTCAAATATCACACCGCCATCTTCAAATACTGCCAACAGAACGCTATCTTTTAAGCAAAAAGCGCGATTTTCCATTTTTTCCAATGCTGTTTCAATGGCGTTCAATAATTGAGAACCTCGGAAAAATCAAACCTGAAAGGAACCTGCTTGAAACGATTAGCCAAACTTACCGATTCATATAATCTTGAAAATTATAGCATACTTATCAAGCGGATAAAAGTTAGGCGCTTGAACGGATAACCTTCATTGATGTTTCCAATAATAATATTTTGACAGAGAGAACAAAATAATAACATTTAAATGGCTTAAGATTGGCAGTCATAAAGATACTTGACCATTGAATCTAGAACCTTTAAGTAAGATGCAAAGATTATTTGAAACCATTCCAAGGAGGGGAAAATGCCTAAAATCAAGATTGAACATAACCCCCAAGATCGCCGCCTAAAAGAAATCGGCGTATCCGACTGGCCCACTTGGAAAAAAGAGGTATCCGAATTTCCATGGACCTATGATGAGCCGGAGACCTGTTATTTTCTGGAAGGCGATGTCGTCGTTACCCCTCAGGGCGGTGAACCGGTTGAAATGGGGGCCGGTGACCTGGTCACGTTTCCGGCCGGAATGTCCTGTACTTGGAAGATTCGCCGCAATGTGAAAAAGCATTTCAAGTTTGGTTAAAAAATTGACCCAATACCACAAGGTGGAGTATGAGGAGACAAGAAAGAGAAATTACGGACAAAAAGGAAATCGAAGCCATCATCCAACAAGCGCTGGTCTGTCGCCTGGCCATGGTGGAGGGGGATACCCCGTATGTTGTGCCCCTTTGCTTTGGGTACGCCGACCGCACCCTGTATTTCCATTCGGCAAACGAAGGAAAAAAACTGGAGATACTGAAAAAAAATAACCGAGTTTGTTTTGAGTTTGATATCGATCAATCACTAAAAAAGAATGAGGAAGCCTGTGCCTGGAGTATGATGTATAAGAGCGTCATTGGCTTCGGCACCGCCCGTTTTTTGACCGATTTTGAATCAAAACGCAAAGCGCTGGACATTATCATGCGGAATTATTCCGATAAATCATTTGCGTACCAAAAATCGGCGCTTGAAAAGACGATAGTGATAAAGGTGGATATCGAGCAAATGACCGGCAAGCAATCCCCATGAAGAATTGTTGTCGGAAAAATCGCCCCGACCCCGCATATAATTAACGCAACGATAACCAAAAGTCTCAAAATACAAGGCTGTTATATGTCAACAAGCTTCACTGAAAAAAAGCCCGGCATTCAAACCCAAAATGGTGCCCTGCTCGAACAAACGAAACATTTCGCGAGAAAACATTTTAACAACTCGCAGGTAAGCCACGCATGGGATCACACAATTCGGGTTTACCGTTTATGTGAGAAGATCGGGCACAAAGAAGGTGCGGACTCAACCGTTCTTTTGGCCGCGGCCTATTTGCATGATATCGGTAGATCCAGCCAGGATGCTTCCAACGGTAACCTGTGTCATGCCCAAGCGGGTGCGCGTATTGCCCGGCCTTTTGTTAACGAACTGTCGTTATCTCGAAACCGGAAGGAAAATATTATCCACTGTATTAAATCCCACCGTTTTCGGGGCAATCATAGACCCGAAACAGTCGAAGCCAAAGTACTGTTCGATGCTGATAAGCTTGATGCCATCGGAGCGATAGGGATCGCCCGGGCCTACCTTTTTGCCGGTGAGGTTGGTGCCCGGCTTCATACCCCTGATATAAAGGTTGAAGAGGCACGGCCCTATTCTGAAAACGATACCGGTTATCGGGAGTACCGCGTGAAGCTACGCAAGATCAGGGATCGAATGTTGACCATGGAGGGTCGGCGATTGGCGGATGCCCGCCATGCATTTATGGAAGAATTTTTTAAGCGGTTTATCAAAGAGTATGAAGGAAAGGGATAGACATCATGACAATTAATGTTGTTGAAAAAATCGATGATATGGTCAAGGTGAGACATGTGCTGGTGAGTGTTTCCGATAAAAGCGGTCTTGATGGTTTTATACCGCAGCTTGTAGAAATCAATCCGGACGTTCAAATTTTCTCAACCGGCGGGACTTTCGGCCGTCTGCAGGAAATTCTCGGATCAAAGGCGTCATCTTGTCTGATGCAGGTTTCGGACTATACGGGCCAACCGGAGACCCAGGGCGGATTGGTGAAAACCCTGGATTTTAAGATTTACCTCGGCCTTTTGACCGAAACTTACAACGATGCCCACAAATCGGATTTAGAAAGGACCCAGGCCGTGCCGATCGATCTAGTGGCCGTCAATCTGTATCCATTCAAAGAAACGATCTCAAAGCCGGGGGTCACGGTTGAACAAGCGCGCGGTAATATTGACATCGGGGGGCCCTGCATGATCAGGGCCGCCGCTAAAAATTTCATCCGGGTGGCCTCGGTGGTCGATCCTTCCGACTATGACAGTATTCTTTCAGCAATGCGAGAAAACAACGGGGCCATCCCCTTGACGTTGCGCTTTCGATTGGCGCAAAAAGCCTTTGAACACACGGCCGTCTATGACCGGACAATTGCCGAATTTTTAACTGCCAGAAACTATGAAGAAGTAAAAGCTTGTTACCAATAACCTGTTCAAGGTTCAACGTTCAGGGTTCAAATCTGAAGGATGTTCTCAAAAATTAGAGTGATTCTCATATAAATATTCCGCTTGCACGAGGCCCAGACAGGGAGTAAATTTTTGTCGACAAGCTGATCTCTCCGGTGGTTCTAAATAACAAAGGACTATTGCTGCCGGGATGAGAAAACGACAGTGAGTCTTTGTGTTAACCAGGATGTTTTAACTGGCAGGGGCGTAAATTGATAGGAAGTGGCCATTTTCCAGCCAAGGGGCGATGATTCTGCATCTTGACGACCAAAATTTACCCCCTGTCTGCCCCTCTTAATTCTTCTTTATTTCGGAACGTTATTTTGAGAACCGCCATAAAAATTGAGATATTCATTACGTATCGCAGCCTTGAAGGTGTGCGATAATTTTAGAGCGCTAATTCAAAAGATGCGGAACTCAATCTCGTTAACTCTGATTTACAAGACCTCGGCAATCTCTGCGTTTGATCTTTGAATAGCTTCCGCCGGATTGTCT
>CP070652.1:2345772-2349537 GCA_020354645.1 Deltaproteobacteria bacterium | reverse complement strand
TTTCACGATAATTATTTGAAGGATCGGAGTATTTTTTTCACGGCAAGATGACGGGTTGTTGCCTGCCAAGCCTGACAGCGGCAACTGCCTTGCATTTTACTGCCGGCTATTAAAAAATTTCAATCCAACAAAAACCGACGCCGTGTTTTGCCTTTCTCGGCGGCAATAGCCCTCTGCCCATTAGAAGCACCGGGGCGATCATCTTGCCGTGAAAAAAACACCCCGACTCCTCAATTATTTCAGACTAATTTTTTTATCCCACGCACTCAAAGTCGGCCCAGGTCGCACAACGATGCTTGTAATCGAAACTCCTGCCATAATCGGCAAATCTCCAAAATGGAGAATGGCAAGCCTTTATGTTTTTCAGTGAGGGTACGAGTTGGTTTTCAATACGGACCGGGGTGTCGTCCAGTCCTTTTGTTAGTTGCTGTTTCATTATAGATCCCTTTAATATACCAACCTGGCTTAAGCTCTTCCATGGCTTGCCCCCATTGATTATTAGTTCAAATCTTTTACATATTTGTTGTTATCCCTTGCCCCCTCTTTCGATTAAACTTATAACTGAACTGCAAAACACTCGCAAACTCAATCAACTGAAAAATTCCGGATGGATGTGACATAAAAATCAGATTGATACTAATTACGAAATATGGCAAGGAGGTTTGTGAATTGCCCGATCGATATTAAATCAAATAGGAGACTAATAATGAAGAAATCTATTGGTGCCAAAGCAATAATTCAACCCAATCCCGTCCTTATTATCGGCAGTTATGATGAAATCGGCAACCCGAATATTATGGCCGTTGCCTGGGGAGGAATCTGCTGCAGCCAACCGCCTTGCGCCTCAATATCCCTCAGGAAAGCAACGCACACCTATGGCAACATCCGAAATAGCAAAGCTTTCAGCATTAATATTCCATCCATTCTTTTTGTCAAAGAAGCCGATTATGTCGGAATTTATTCCGGGAAACATGAAAATAAATTCGAATCCCTGGGTTTGACACCCGTTAAAAGCGATGTAGTAAACGCGCCGTATATCGAAGAATTCCCTTTTGTATTGGAGTGTGAGGTACTAAAGGTCGTAGAGATCGGCCTTCACACCCAGTTCATCGGTGAAATAAAAGACATCAAAGCAGATGAAAGTATCCTCGACGAAAATGGACTGCCGGATATCGAAAAGGTGAAACCATTTATCTATGATCATGTTGGACCGCGCTACTATGCGCTGGGCGAATTTCTGGGGAAGGCGTATTCAATCGGACGCAAGAAATGAATAGTTTGATACAGGATAATTCACGGCATTCATAATCGAAAACGTGTAATCATCAAATGCCGAAAATGCTGTAATTAACACCTGGAGGAGGTCGGCGGTGACAAAATACAAACCGATTGCACCTCAACAGTTTCCAAAATTTGCAGGAATTAAAACCTATATGCGTTTGCCCCATTGCCGAACGACCCAAGGGATTGATTTTGCAGTAGTGGGCGTACCCTGGGACGGCGCAACATCTTACAGAACCGGCCAAAGATTGGGGCCCGATGCAATTCGCAAGGTTTCGGTTACGTTGAGACCTTATAACCAAGCCTTGGATGTCGAGATATTCGAGCAGTGTTCCGGCGTAGATTACGGCGACTTACCGGTGGTCCCCGGCTATATCGGGGATACCTATGCGAGAATCGAAGAAGAACTATCCCCCCTGGTTGCAGCCGGAGTGATCCCCGTTTTGATGGGAGGCGACCATTCAATCACTCTACCCGAGCTCAGGGCCATCGCCAAAACGCATGGTCCCGTCGCCCTGGTTCACTTCGATTCACACACCGATACCAACGATCAATATTTCGGACGACCCTATTATCATGGATCGCCGTTCCGCAGAGCAGTGGAAGAGAATCTTCTGCTCCCCGACTATTCAATTCAGGTCGGAATGCGTGGATCGGTTTATTCAAAAGATGCCTACAATGATTCCAAGTCTTTGGGCTTTAAGGTCATAACAATGGCCGATATTCGGGAGATGGGCCTGCCAAAGTTGAGTGAAAAAATCCGTGAGCGGGTCGAACAGACGAGGGTTTTTGTCACCTTTGACATTGATGTCGTGGACCCTGCTTTTGCCCCCGGCACAGGCACACCCGAAATAGGTGGTTTGACCAGTGGCGAGGCCATCGATTTGATACAGGGGCTAAATGGGTTGAACTTTGTCGGGTTTGACGTGGTGGAAGTTTTGCCTGACTATGACGTCGCAGAGCTTACCGCATTGTTGGCCGCCAACATAATTTACGAATTCCTATCGATGATTGCTCTGAACAAGAAGAATTCTAATGGAAATGAAAAGCCGGGTTAATGAAGAATGACGCCCGCAAAAGGGGCTGACGAAAGTACACTACTGGGCCCATACAATTTAAGGAGAAATCTATGACCGCAAATACTCAAAAAACCGTTGTCAATTCCTGGAACGAATGGGACCCGCTAAAGCACGTAATCGTTGGCAGGGCCGACGGTACGATGATCCAGGCCCCTGAACCGGCCATTGAACGCGACTGGCCGGATCATGGTTTCCCGTTGGGAACCTATGGGCTGCTGCCCAAGGAGATGGAAGAAAAGGCCAATGAGCAATTGGACAATTTTGCCAAAATTCTCGAAAGCCGGGGGCTCCGCGTTGATCGCCCGACTCCCCTGGATTTCAAACAGGTTGTTCAAACACCGGACTGGAAGCAAAAAACCATGTTCGGCTGCATGCCGCCGCGGGATGTGCTGTTGACTGTCGGCAACGAAATTCTGGAAGCCACTATGTCGTATCGCAGCCGCTGGTACGAATACCTCTGTTATCGCCCCTTACTGGAGCAGTATTTTAAAGAGGATCCCAATTTTAAATGGGAAGCAGCACCCAAACCAAGGTTGACCGAACACACCTATAAAAAAGATTACTGGAGAAAATGGGAAAAGATGAGTGAAGAAGAAAAAGATCAGGCTATCCATAATCGGGATTGGGTTCTTACGGAGAAAGAACCTTGCTTTGATGCAGCCGATATTTCCCGGGCCGGAAAAGATATCTTTGTTTATCATTCATCGGTAACCAACAAGGGCGGCATTGACTGGCTGCGCCGTCATTTTTCGAGCCATCGAATTCATGTGATCTGGTTTTATGAAACCAATCCCATCCACATCGACGCTACTTTTGTACTGTTGCGGCCGGGTCTGGCCCTCAGTAACCGCAAACGGAAACCGCTGGCACCGGGGATGATCGAGTTTTTTAAAAAGAATGATTGGGAAATCGCGGAATGCGCTGAGCCGGCACTTGATGGTTACCCGCCACTGTCATTTTGCAGCCAGTGGCTTTCCATGAATACCCTCATGCTTGATACCAAGACCATCTGTGTGGATGCCCAGGAGATAAAGCAGATGGAACAGTTTGACAAACTTGGGTTTGAAGTCATTCCGGTTCCGTTTGCCGATGTGAGTGCCTTCGGAGGCGGCCTGCACTGTGCAACAGCCGATGTTAACCGGCAAGGTGATTGTGAGGATTACTTTCCCAAACAAATCGAAGGATTTTAACTCGGCTCCTTCCGCCAGCAGACTTCACAATTTCCGGTAGCAATGATTGATCCAGCTGTATCAAATACGATTAAGGCAGAAACATAATGAAAGGAATTGATGTTTTAGTCATCGGTCGCAGCTGTTTGGACAATATCGCCGTTGTAGAAAATTTTCCAGATGAAAACCAAAAGGTGTCTCTGGCGTTCAGAATGACCGACGGCGGCGGCCAGGGC
>CP070652.1:2342726-2345672 GCA_020354645.1 Deltaproteobacteria bacterium | reverse complement strand
TCATCGTTTCTCATCCGGCTGCGGGCTGAAGAATTATGCGTCTAAAGGTCGCCAGCGCTTAGCTTATTGGCGTTTTGAAGATTCTGAAGTGAATGTGACAGACTACATGAATCATATAGCATTTTCTTTCTCAGAAAAACAAGATTCATGCAAATTATTTTATGCATTGAATGGTTGCTTATGCGATCTGTGAAATAACATCCGGTGGTTCATCGATTATTTTGAAATCGCTATATCCGTTTTCAATGCACAATTTTTTGGCACGCCGGTACATTTATTATTTTATTCTATGATTTCGTGACTGGTGCCAAAATTCCCTTCGAATTTGAACTGCGCTATCTTAAGTTTTTGACGATAAAAGAAAGATTTCTTTTAATGATGAGGAAATCCGAGGAATTGAAAAAATTGACGAGGAATCGTGAACACGGAAAGTCTCCTGAAATCATTAAAAGAGCATGAAGTTAAAAGGGTAAATACCGTTCTCCTATTAGGGGAATTCCGTTAGCGGTTTCAACCCTGCCTTCTCGGCTCGGCCAACCGAACCAGATTGGCCAGAGATTTGGCCTGCATTTTTTGCATCACCCGGGCACAGTGCACCTTGGTTGTCTTTTCGCTGATGCCCATATCAAATGCAATCCGCTTATTCACCATACCGGTGACCACCCGCACAAATATGAACTCACGTGGTGTCACATCTCAACGGGCTGTTTCCCAATTTTTCTTTGAGCGGTCTTTAAATCGTTTTTGGATCAATATATCTTAGCGCAGCGGAAGAAAAGCGCTTTGAACCTGTTTGAGTCCCGCGCTCAAGCGGGACGAGTTTTCAAAGCGCCTGGAGCAAGCGTTAGATTTATCAAAAAACGTTTTATAGACCCAGCGAAAATATCTTTGGGCAATAGCCCGTTAACGGGACTGTTGCCAAATATTTTTGAGCATCAGCCCGTTAAAGCGTGACCCTTATTTCCTTATTTTCTGCACGTTGAATATCATAATCAGAATTAGTGCGTCGGTGGAATCAACTGTTCCATGACCTGGTCGATGGTGAAGCTGGCGGCCTTCTGGCGCGGCGGAAATTCCTTGAAGCTCTGCAGAAAATTGCCGACATAGGCCTGCGCAGGCATCAACAAAAAAGCACGATCGAGATACCAATCCCAGTAAGTATTCGAAGTGATGCTCGCCCGCTCGTACGGATCTGTGCGCAGGTTGTAAAGCCATGGGAGCCGTGTTTTCACATACGGTTCGCCCCAAACCAACATGGTGCCCGGCTCCCGCTGCTGGGCAAAAACCACCTTCCAGTTGTCATAGCGAAGGGCGGTCAGGTCGCCGTCGTCGGAGAAGTAGAAGAACTCTTTGCGGGGGCTCTTCGACTTCTGGCCGGTCAGGTAGGGCAGGAAGTTGTAGCCGTCGAGATGGACCTTGAATTTCTTTTTACCGATGCGGTGGCCTTTTTTAAGCTTTTCCTTGATATCCGGTTCCCCGGCGGCCGCCAGCAGGGTGGGCAGCCAGTCCAGGTGCGACATGATATCGTTGGAGACGGCGCCGGGCTTGATCTTGCCCGGCCAGCGCACCATCGCGGGTACGCGGTAGGCGCCCTCCCAGTTGGAGTTCTTCTCGTTGCGGAAAGGCGTCATGGCGGCATCAGGCCAGGTATTCATGTGCGGACCGTTGTCGGTGCCGTACAAGACGATGGTGTTGTCGGTGATGCCGAGCTCGTCGAGCTTGGCGAGCACCGTACCCACGTTCTTGTCATGGTCGATCATGACGTCGTGGTAGACCGACTGCCATCGGCCGGCCTGACCCGCACTGTCCGGTTTGGCATGGGTGCGGAAGTGCATATGGGTGAAGTTCACCCAGACAAAGACCGGTTTACCGGCTTTGTGCTGCTTTTCGATGAATGCTGCTGCCCTGGCGGCGATGTCGTCATCGATGGTTTCCATGCGCTTTTTGGTCAGCGGGCCGGTGTCTTCGATCTTCTGCTTACCATCCGGTAACGCCCAGCTATGGATCACGCCCCGCGGACCGAATTTCTTATGAAAGCCCGGGAGTTCTTCTTCACGGGGATAATCGGGGTGTTCCGGCTCCTCCTCGGCGTTCAGGTGATACAGGTTACCGTAGAACTCGTCGAAACCGTGGTTGGTTGGCAGGTGTTCGTCTTTGTCGCCCAGGTGGTTTTTACCGAACTGGCCGGCGGCGTAACCGTGCGGCTTGAGCAGTTCGGCGATCGTGGGGTCTTCTGACCTCATGCCCAGGTCGGCGCCCGGCAATCCGACTTTGCTGAGACCGGTACGGAAAACATTTTGACCCGTGATGAAGGCCGATCGACCCGCCGTGCAGCTTTGCTCGGCGTAGTAATCGGTGAAGATCATGCCTTCCTTGGCAACCCGATCGATGTTGGGCGTTCGGTATCCCATCAGACCCATGGTGTAGGCGCTGAGGTTGCTCTGCCCGATGTCGTCACCCCAGATGATGACGATGTTGGGTTTTTCTGCCTGAGCCATTGCCGCTCCGCTTAAAAAGATCAAAAATGCAACCATCAACATTACTTTTACTTTGTGTTTGTTCATGCCGGCCTCCTCACTGAATCGATTTATTCTGTAAAATACAATTCAATTGTATTGGTGTTGAGTATCTTCCCGTGCTGACTTATTGAGACCTTGGTATCAAAGTTCAATATTTATAGACTGTTATGCATGATGCGCATTCCGGAAGCTCAATATCATAATGAATTAAGTATCTCAAGTATACTAATACATAATAAACACTTGGAAAGCTGCCAGTCGACAGTGGGGGATTAAAAGAAACATTTTGGTCGAATTGCTCGAATTATGAAAAAAGGGAGACAGCGTTGGGGAAAGATTTTATAATTGGCTTGATTATTTCCAGAAAGGTGTTACTATACATTCAATCAATAAAGGCCCGTCCTTAATTGGCGGGCCGGTTTCGTTC
>CP070652.1:2337786-2342626 GCA_020354645.1 Deltaproteobacteria bacterium | reverse complement strand
TGAAAGGAATTGATGTTTTAGTCATCGGTCGCAGCTGTTTGGACAATATCGCCGTTGTAGAAAATTTTCCAGATGAAAACCAAAAGGTGTCTCTGGCGTTCAGAATGACCGACGGCGGCGGCCAGGGCGGTACCGCGTCTTGCTGCATATCTCGGCTTGGCGGCAAAGTGGCCTACGTCGGAAAATTGGGCGATGACGATGCCGGCAGTTTGTGTTTAAAGCGCCTGAAAGATTTTGAGGTCAATACGGACTGGATTGACATCGTCAAGAACGGAAAGACTCCCGTTGCTTTTGCCTTCGTAACCAAATCGAGCGGCACGCGCACCATAATTTATGAACCCAACAGCCTGCCGAGAATACAAATAAACGAAACCGTCAAGAATTTGCTGAACCGGACACCGGTGGTTTTACTGGACCCGGAAGTCACCTATCTCATCAGAGAAATCAAATCGCTTGTTAATGAAAAAGTTAAAATCATCTATGACTGTGAAAGATGGCGAAACGGAATCGATGATATGATGCGGATGGCTGTTTTTTTTATCCCGTCTTCAGATTTCCTTGATTCAACGGCTTTTAAGTTCGGCAAGGTGCCGATGACAAAAAAAATTTTCAAACTCAAAGAAAGGGTGGGCGGGGAACTGATTGTCACCCATGGCGGCAAAGGCGCCTATTATTTTTCAAAAGAGAGGCTCTACCACGTACCCGCGCCCAAGGTAACGGTCAAAGACACCATTGGTGCCGGTGATAATTTTCATGCGGCTTTTGCCTTGGCCGTCCGCAAAGGATATGAGCTGTCCAAGGCCGTGAAGTTTTCAGTGGCGGTGGCATCGCTTTCCTGCAGGGAATACGGCGGCCGGGAGGGAATTCCGAACTTGTCAGAAGCAATTGGGGTGGCTGAAACACTCGAAGAAAGGGCGGTGGATGTGAACTAAACTAGATTATCAGGCTATCCAAATCCTTGGGATAGGGAGTCAAGATCTCATGCCCTGTTTTTGTGACCACAAAAGAATCACCCACTCGCGCGCCAAATTCACCTGGGATCGTAATGCCACCGTCGAGGCAAAGGGTCATTCCTTCTTCAAGAGGGATTTTAATACCTTGCTTTAATTCCGGATCTTCACAAAATGAATAACCGATTCCCCGGCCTGATCGGTAACCGGCTTCAAAACCTGCGGCACGATAAACTTCGTTCACGGCTTTGTGCACATCTTGGGCGATCACACCGGGGCGAATCATATCAAGACCTGTTTTTTGCGCCTTAAGGCAGATTTCGTACGTGCGGGCATGTTCGTCTTTCACGGTTTCAACGAACCATTCCCTATCAAAGCCAAGTTTAAATTTTTTGAATTCGGAGATTGTACAAAAGCATAAATAAACAGGATCGCCCTTGTGAAGTCTGCGTACAGAGTTTCGACGATGGCAGAGGCAAGTATCCGTACCCGTATTAATCACCTGGAGATTATGAATTGTTGGTGAAAAGAAAAGATCCAGACCCGCTTCGCTCAGAAATTCTGCTGCCTTTCTGGTTCCTCCGGCAATCACTGCCAAGGCTACCTCGTATTCCGGCACACCCTCTGCAATAGTGCGCGCCGCAGCATCCGCCATAGCGATAGCCACTTGACCTGCCTGACGTGCAACTGCGATTTCTTCCGGGCTCTTAATAATTCTCATTTTTCCAAGAATGTAGGTAATATCGATATAAGTTGCCCCTGACAATTCATTCAGCAACCACTCAGACACCAAACGGGGAATGTCAAACCACTCAATTCCGATATTCAGTTTTTGATGGCTTCCCAATACATCTTTTAAATGTTTTCGCCATTCCCCATCAACGCCGTCCATCCATTGGCGTATATCTTCAATAGAAACCATCGGTTTTACCATCAGGGCCTCCAACTCCGGTGTAATAATCGTGCCGGAACCCGATCTTGAAATAGCAACTATCATGGGACGCCCAAAGTCCATCCCCAGATCTCCGCAGAATCCAGACACATAATAAATAGAATCCGGATCCGTCAGTAACACAAAATCGATTTTATCCTCAGCCATTTTTTCCTGAAGCCTGGCGATTCGTTCATTAAAAATATTGGGCATACTCTGTGCTCCTTAATGTAAGCGCAAAAGCCGGCCGTATCCCTCGATCTTGTCCGCGATACCGGCCAGACGCAATGTATCCCAAAACATTGCCTGGTTGCTTGTCACCACTGGTTTTCCAACCCGTTGTTCAAGTTTATCAATGATATCCAGCGTGCGCAGGGCACCACAGCTCACAAAAATTGCCTGGGCATCCGGACGATCAAGGCTTTGCGCGTATTCCAGTATGAAATCAGGTGCTACTTTGCCGATATCGGTGTCTTTAAGAATATTCATCCCCTGAATATCCAAAACTTCAAAACCGATTTTTTGCAGATATCTGGCTTCCAAGTCGTTTATTTCGTCCAGGTAGGGGGTGGCGACCACTAGGCGGTGCGTTTTTAGGGTTTGAAGGGCGCGGATCACACCGCTGATCAAGGTTGTGGCCCGAGCACCGGGAGCTCCCCGAGAAAGTTTTGCGATTACCCGTTCCTCGCCAATGACGGCACTTCCTGAAGTACAGGCAAAACAGATCACATCCAGACCGCATCCGGGCAACAGGCAAGCGGCGGCATCGGTCAAACCCTTCTCCATTGCCGCCAGCGTTTCCAGGGTAATACGATCTTCGCTCGGCAACCGCGTAAAATATACACCGACCCCCTCAGGGGCTAAGCGAAACATTTCCCTTTCGATTATCCGATCCGTAGCAATGAGAACAAAACCAATCCTGGCACGCCAACCATATCCCTTATCAAACCGTATCTTTACTGGTCTGGATGTTATTGCAGGTTTATTATCATCCATGAATTTATTGACTCCTATCTCTAAAATGAACTCATTTTTCCATGATCCGATCAACGAGTACACCGATCTTTTGGTTTATCTCTTTCGGCAAATGACCCGGGCGGGGTCTATTGAGAATCTCGTCGACTTTTTCATTGGCGCGATCGTTTAGTGTTTTGCTGCCCGAAGCAAGCCAGCCTTCATAGTTTTGACGGTCTATTAAGTTTGGATACCAATCCTTACGAAAATGACGAAAGGTATGATCACAATCAATAAAATGCCCATCAGGACCGACGTCATCAATTACATCCAGCGCCAAGGTTTCTCGATTAACCTCGATTTCACCCATAAAGCGTCTGATCCATCCGATGATCTCATCGCAAAAAACCAATAACGCGAGGGAACCCGTCAACCCTGATTCCAGATAGCCCAAATCGTGAATCAGATTTGCACCACTAAGGATATCTGCCATCAGGGTCAAAGCGGCTTCTGCCGTTGCCTGACCATCTAAAACTTTGGAATCGCTGCATCCGGACAATCCGAAAAAAGGAAGCCCATAATAGTGAGCCTGGGCCGCTCCCACTCCTTGCATCTCAGGTGGCGCATATGGAATCACCTGTGTTTTCATATCCATTAAAAGTCCCCAGCCCCCAAAAATGAAGGGGGCGCCTTCTCTTTTTATTTGAGACAGAACCAGACCCGTCAGATTTCCAGCAGCCATATGGGCTTGAGCCCCCGCAACGGTCACAGGTGCCATTGCCCCTCTGTTACCGGTCGGCGTGTATGATGTCGGCAAACCCTTTTCTGCCATGTAAAGTACCTTTCTGATTGAGGACGCGTTATGGCGCAGGTCAGCCGAAAGGTTGATATAGCAACCGATAAACGGGTTTCGTCGAAGCTCAGCAGCGCCACCGGCAACAATTTCCGCCATTTCCACACACTCCGCAAAACCCTCAAATTCCGGTGTAACAAAGAAAATAGGCTTTTTTGTGTTCGATAGCATAACCGCCATTTGGTGAATATGAATTGTTTCTTGAGGAAGATCCCACGGCAGAAATGTGGACATGACGAAATCAATATTTGGCAGCGCATCGCATACCTTGATGGCATCAACCACATCAGAAATTTTAGCTTTACGACGTTTACCGGTTTTATGGTCTAGTATATTCAAACAATCCGATCCTGTCCCGAAAAAGGATTTATTGCCCTCCAGCGGCATACACCGGTTGCCCTCTTGGTCACAAAAAACAACCCGTTTTGGAACTGTTCTCAGGGCCCATTCCACCAGATGAGACGGTATCCTGACCCGATTGCCGTCGGATACAAAGGCCCCGGCTTTTTTTAGCATGTCAACGGCTTCTTGCAGTTCAAGAATAACGCCGGTTCTTTCTAAAATTTCCAGGCTCGCAAAATGGATCTCCTGAAGCTGATCGTCTGTGAGTTTTTGAAAAATTGGCGCTTTGCAGGCTATAAAGTTACTGCTGACTGGCTCCATGTTTCACCTCGATATCTTAAAGTCATCTGCTGTTCCCTAAAAAAGATAATGCCGTTCGAACATGCATTTCCACACCTATCGCCAGTGCATCCTCATCAATATTAAAACATGAATGATGGTGGGGGTGATCTGTTCCCTTTTCCATGTTTCCGCTGCCTATAAAATAAAAAGCACTTGGGACTCTATTGGCAAACAGACAGAAGTCCTCCCCAATCATGGTCACGAACGGGATAATACTATCTTTAGTTTCAACTACCTTTTCGGCCGTAAAACTTACTAAATTCGCCATCTTCGTATCATTGGTCACGGCCGGATGCGAATGTATATATTCAATATCATATTTTACTCTGTGCGCATCACATATATTTTTGACAATCCTTTCGAATCTCCCTAGCGGTTGTTCTTTCGCATCCGACCGGATATCATATAAATACCTTATCGACCCCTCTATTTCGATTTTGTCGGGAATAACGTTATAAATGGTTCCGC
>CP070652.1:2333763-2337686 GCA_020354645.1 Deltaproteobacteria bacterium | reverse complement strand
CTTTTTAACTGATCCAGCGAATTTCTAATGGTTGAGATGATGTCTTGCATTTAGATAGCGTTTTTAAAAACGCTATCTAAATGCAAGACATCATCTCAACCATTAGAAATTCGCTGGATCAGTTAAAAAGCGCTGAGAAAAGGGTCGCCGATTGTGTATTGAGGGAACCCCGTGAAATCATAAAGTACACCATCACGGAGCTTGCCGAAAAATCTGAGACGAGTGAACCAACCGTCGTTCGGTTTTGCCGCAAAATGGGTTTGAAAGGATACATGGAGCTGAGAGTGAACTTGGCTCGAGCCTTGCCATCGTCCCCGTACATCCATGAAACAGTCAGCGACCATGACACGCCCTTTCGTATCCTGGATAAAATCATCAGTGCAGACCTCAAAACCTTGCGAGATACGATGAACAAGCTTGATGCCAACGTTTTTGAGGAAGTCGTAAATACGTTGACCAACGCCAAACGAATAGAATTTTATGGTGTTGGGGGATCCGGCATCGTTGCCATGGATGCTCATCACAAGTTTTTTCGCTTGGCTATCCCCTGTATCGGCCTGGTGGACCCGCACATGCAGGCCATGTCCGCAGCGTTGCTTGTTCCAGGCTGTGTGACAGTGGCCATTTCCGTGACAGGATCCACAAAGGATATCATCGAAAGCGTCACCATCGCCAAAGATACCGGAGCAACAGTTATCGGAATTACCGGTAGGTCGGAATCACCGCTTGCCCGTCTATGTGACTTTCATTTGTCCGTTCATTCACAGGAAGCTGCCGTTTGGCTGGCACCAATGTCGTCACGTATCGCCCAGGTGGCGTTGCTCGATGTCCTTTTTGTAGCTGTCGCCACTAAAAGATTTGCTGGTTCAAAAGAAAAATTAGAGAAGGTCAAGAAATCCTTGATCGATAAGCGATATTAAGCCTCATATTTCCTAAAAACATCGCAAAACAGCGGCGCACGAAATTTTCGGACCGAGAAAGGAGGTGAAATTACAGTGGCGTATCTAAACACGCCAACGCGTTAAGCATTCTTAAACCGTCATCACTAAAGAGAGGAGGAGGTAAGCATCATGGCTTCAAAAAAAATTACGATAATTTCTGCCATTGTCGCATTGTTCATGGTCTTTGCATTTTATAACCCGGCGGCGGCAAAATTTCCCGCCAAAGACATCACCCTAATCTGTCCATGGTCAGCCGGTGGCGGAACGGATACCATTTCCCGCGCCCTGGTAAAAAACGCCAAGAAATACTTTGGGGTGAATGTGAATGTGGTCAATAAGACCGGCGGTATGGGCGCTATTGGAATGGGAGCCGCCGCCAATGCCCGCCCCGACGGGTATACCGTGGGCATGATTACCTTTCAGTTGAGCACCTTCCGCTCAATGGGGTTGGCCAAACTTTCTTACAGGGATTACAACCTGATTCAGCTCGTCAACCAAAGCCCGGCCTCGATCTCAGTGGCCGCCGATTCCAAATGGAAAACGCTGGAACAGCTGATGGATTACGCTAAAAAAAATCCGGGGATTGTTACCGTAGGGCACAGCGGTGCCGGCGGGGGGTGGCATTTGGCCATCGCTTCCATTGCCGTCACCAACGACATCAAATTCAATTACGTGCCATTTGACGGGGCAGCCCCCACCAGAACGGCATTGATCGGAGGACATATCGACTGTGCCACCACAGGAATCGATGAAGTGCTCCAGCTTTACCAGGCCGGAAAAGTAAATATTATGGCGGTGAACAATCTGAAACGCCATCAATTGTTTCCACAGGTTCCCACTATTGCCGAAGCTGGATTTCCGAATCCAAGTCCCATTCTTGACTGGAGGGGCCTGGCCGCTCCCAAAGGGGTGCCGAAAGAGACAATGGATGTCCTTGTCAAGGGCTTTAAAAAGTGCTTTGAGGACCCTGAATTTGTAAAACTGGCCGATGAACTTGGCTTGCCCTTGGTTTATGCGGATCCCCAGGGCTTCGAAAAATTTCTCAAAGGCATGGAGGAAACCCTGATACCAGCCCTGCAGTCCGTTGGGCTCTATAAACCTATGAATTAATTGATTAGTAGTCGGAAGCGGCTATTCTGCCGCTTTCGATTAACGAATAACAAATAACTCCTAATTGAGCGTTATCGCTCAGTTAGGGAGGTGGGGAGTCTTTGACCGTGAAAAAAGCCGATATCGGAGTGGGAATCGGTTTGATCATCTTGAGCGCCTGGATCTTTTGGTACGCAAGCAGCTATAGCCAGGCGACCATTTACTATTACGGCCCCAATCTATTTCCTCAAATCCTTGCTGTCGGAATGTGTATTTGTGCTATTATCCTGATTGTTAAAGCGACACAGGGTAAGTCGTTGGCAAAGGCAGACAATATCCATCTGCGCGGTTTTGTACGGATGATCATTGCCATCGTCATGTGTGTCGGATACCTCTTTCTGATGCAGCTCATCGGTTTTGCCATCGGTACCGCCGTATTTCTTTATGTACTTATGATGTTTATCGGACAGGAAGGCCTGATAAAAAGGATTACCAGCTCCGTTGCCGTCTCTCTCATCGTTTGGGCGATATTTCGGTATTTTCTGATCATCCCTTTGCCCACAGGGATATCTGAATTTACCTTTTAAGTAAATGTGTTTGGTGTTTATTATTTCGAAAGCACAAGAGCCAAACACTGCATACTAAAAGGAGCTGAAATGGATTTCAATTTGCTGTTTAACGCGTTCGGCACAGTGATGCTGAATCCGGCCAATTTCTTTTTCGTATTCATCGGAATCACATCGGGTATTATCGTTGGGGCTTTGCCGGGCCTGACCGCCACAATGGGCTGTGCCCTCTTGATCCCGTTTACATTTGGAATGCCGCCGATTCAGGGTCTGCTGATGCTCATGGGGATTTTTTGCGGGGGAATCTATGGAGGATCGATATCCGGTATCCTCATCCGAACACCTGGAACGCCATCTGCGGCCGCAACTCTTTTGGATGGCTATCCCCTATCGCAGAAGGGGTTGGCCGGCAAGGCCATAGGGATTTCTACGGTTTCATCGTTTGTTGGAGGGACAATCGGTGCCATTGTAATGACATTTCTTTCACCCCAAATCGCCAAGATTGGTCTGAAATTTGGTCCTCCTGAATTTTTTGCCCTGGCTATTTTTGGACTCGGGATGATTGTCACCATTTCGGGTCGTTCGCTTCTAAAAGGGATCATTTCCGCGCTGTTCGGTCTGTTGATCACCATTATTGGATTTGACCCGTTGTCCGGTGTGCCGCGCTTTACCTTCGGGTCACAAAATCTGCTGGGAGGAGTAACGTTTATACCGGCATTGATTGGTCTCTTTGGGTATGCCCAGGTATTTCGCAACATTGAAAAAATCACCATTCTCCCTCCCGTTGATTCCAAGGTTGAAAAAATTCTGCCGAAAATCGGAGAAATTCTATCGACCCTTAAAACCATGATTAAATCCGCCATAATGGGAACTTTTATCGGCAGCATACCCGGTACCGGCTGCGATGTGGCGGCTTTCGTGGCTTACGGTGAGGCGAAAAGGTCATCGAAGCATCCGGAAGAGTTCGGTACTGGAATCCTGGAAGGCGTGGCCGCTCCTGAGGCAGGCAACAACGCAGCAACGGGAGGTGCCATGATCCCCATGCTGACCCTGGGGGTACCCGGCGATGCCGTCACAGCGGTTCTTCTGGGCGCTCTGACCATCCATGGCTTGCAACCCGGTCCTATGCTGTTTAAAGATCATCTGGATATCATCTATCCAATATTTGCCGGCATGATTATGGCCCAGTTTATCCTTTTGATCGTAGAGCTTTCGGGGGCCAGAGTTTTTGCCAGATTAATCAACATTGACCGCCGTATCCTTACCCCCGTCATTTTCTTTCTCTGTGTCGTTGGTTCATACTCGATGCGTTTCAGCTTTTTCGATG
>CP070652.1:2330926-2333663 GCA_020354645.1 Deltaproteobacteria bacterium | reverse complement strand
GTTTATGGCGCTTGGTATCATCCAAACGAAAGCCACCTCAGGCCGGAAGCACTTCTCAGGGAATGGCGCCAAATTTTGATTCGCCAAGGGACAGCCCTCGAAGAAGAATGCCGGTTTAAAAATTTTGTTATCAATGGAGAGCGGGTTGCAAAAGTGTCCACCACAAAAGGGGAATTTACCGCCGATCACTATGTTATCGCCGCGGGAGCTTGGTCACCGCAGCTAACCCGACAATTGAGCTTGAAATTGCCTGTACAGGCGGGAAAGGGATACAGTATCACCATGTCGCGGCCTGCAATTTGTCCTGAAATTCCATGTTATTTGTACGAAAAAAGTGTGGTCGCGGTACCATGGAAATCCGGCTACCGCCTTGGTGGAACCATGGAATTTTCAGGCTTTAATTCCACAATTGTTGCCCAACGGCTTCAAAATCTGAAAAACGTTGCCCGGGAATATTTGCGGGATCCTGTGGGGGAGCCTGTTTTAGAGGAACAAGTGGGTATGCGCCCGATGATATATGATGATTTGCCGGTTATCGACTACACCCCTTTTCACAGCAATTTGGTTGTGGCCGCCGGTCATGGAATGACGGGAATTTCAATGGCCCCCAGTACGGGAAAACTGGTGGCGGAGATGATTGTTGGACACTCACCCCACTTGGATCCAAGTCCGTTTAGCATCAAGCGGTTCCGGTAAAGATTCAATGTAGGAGGAAATTAATGGAAAACCGCCCGGCGTTGAATCAGAAGGAGCGTGAAAAATTTGAGGTGCTCATCAAAAAGCATGGCTATTCTGATTTTAAATGGATTGATCCCAGGAATATTATTGTCGCCCAGTGGGTGCGGATGAAATGCATGTTCGGCTGCGGCGGTTACGGAGAGAATGCCTGTTGCCCGCCCAATCTCCCATCGGTAATCGAATGTGAAAGATTTTTTCAGGAATACAACCAGGCAATAATCTTTCGCTTTGCAAAAAAGCTAGACAATCCGGATGAGCGACATGCCTGGTCGCGAAAGGTCAATCTGAAACTTTTGAAACTCGAACGCGAGGTTTTTTTCTCCGGGTACGAGAGAGCTTTTCTTTTATTCATGGACAGCTGTAATATATGCGCGGAATGCGTCGGAGAAAAGGATAAGTGCAACGAACCAAAGATGGCACGGCCTTCTCCCGAGGGAATGGCTGTGGATGTCTACTCGACAGTCAAGCAGCTCGGTTTCCCGATTGAAGTCCGCACCGATTACTCCCAGGAGATGAACCGTTATGCTTTTTTGATGATCCAATAATCCGTATTTTTTTGTTTTTAATGATTATTGGGTTGATCAAAATCAGGGGTCAAGGTATTTTATTCTTGCCAAACAAACCGAATGCTACCTGATTAGACATATTGTCGATGGATAAACAATTTTAAAGGAGAAACGTCATGGCGGTGCAAGCAAAACTCAATTGGACAGACGGTTTTCAGTTCGTGGCCCGTGCAGAAAATGGCCCGGGTATCGTTCTCGATAGTTCGGATGGGGGTAGCGGACCCACTCCGATGCAAATGGTCTTGATGGGTGTCGCCGGTTGCACGGCAATGGACGTGGTATCGATCCTGAAAAAAAAGCGCGCCAGCATCACCGACCTTCACGTCAATATTTCCGGTGATCAGGCCGAAGAACACCCCAAGCGTTACACCCACATCAATATCGAGTTTGTTGTGCACGGCAGGGGCGTCAAGCCCCAGGTCGTGGAGCGTTCCATCGAGCTTTCGGTAACAAAGTATTGCAGTGCGATGGCATCGGTAAACGCCAATGTTGAGCATACCTATCGGATAGTTGAAGACGAGGCATAAAGGCCGGCCGTTTCCCCTTTCAACCAGATTGAAACCACCTGATCAACCACCTGATCCGCCCAACCGTGCAATTTTGGGATCTCTGTTGCGGCGATGGGATGCGGGATGACGACGAACGGATAGTCCGGTATCCCATGTGACACAGCCATGGCTTTACCAGAGCTTATAAACGGCTCCGTGGCCACGACAACGGTTGGTACGCCTAACTTTTCCATGACAATGCCGTCGAGCAAACTGCCCGAACTGCACGATCCTCAGTCACCAATGCCGGCCAGAACAAAATCACATTTCTGCGCCAGCATCCGGGCCGCATCATCTTTAATCGCATGTGATGCGGAATGTTTTTTTACGGTGACGACGTCTTCCAGGGAGTAACGTTCGGCCAGGTTGCTGACAATACGGTTCAAAACCGTATCCGAGTTTGTCTTACCGTTGTCAATCACCCCCAACACACTATTTTGCAGGTTTTCAATTCGTGGCGCCATCCCCATTTTTTCAGCGGTGGGCCCGCTGGTAGGATTATAAACGACGAAACTCATTTTGCCTTAACTCCTTTTGTCCAGAAAAAAATATTTTAGTGAGGGTTAACCGAGCCGACTTACGCTTCGCCAATTCACGATTGGCCGTTACCACCCTCAGGTACCGCAGCTGGCGTCTCGCAGTGCCCGGGTGACCGAATGGCAGGCTTTCATATTGGCCCATCCCGGGATACAGGCAAAGAAACGTCCGGCGATTCCCCCGGCCACAACCAGCAGGATGTCGTCGGGAGACTGCACCGCTCGTACCAAACTGTCCTCATCACCATCTTCAATCGATTGTTCAATGTAGCCGCCTTTTTTTAGATCGGCCAGCGGACGGACTGCATTTTCGTAAAGATATTGCTGAACCTTGGCTTTGTCCCACCCT
>CP070652.1:2320493-2330826 GCA_020354645.1 Deltaproteobacteria bacterium | reverse complement strand
GTTTCATCCATGGCTCAGATAAAGTCCATTCTAGCACGTGCTTGTTTTTCTGTCTTGCCATACAAACCGGGGACTCCGCAACCGGTTTTTAGGGCACCGTTAAAAGCACAGATGCGCTTTTGCCTTTCTCCGCCAGGAGCGGAGAAATTGAAGCTTCCCGCCCTAAGGTGCGGGGCTTCCCGGAAAGGAATATATCTATTCCAGATAGCTTCCTTTAACCCCTCCTTAAAAGGCGGGGCTTGCAGGGAAGCATACCGGCCAAGCCATCTACTGCGTAGCACGGGATGGTCGGTTGCTGCACGTCAAGTTTCCGGGACGATTTCAACCGTGATTTCGGGTTCTACCTCTTTGTAGACGCGGATAGGCACCTTGAAGCTTCCAAGTGTTTTGATGGTCTCCTTGAGCAAAACCATTCTTTTCTCTACCTTTATGTCTTGCCTTGCCAGTGCCTCAATGATGTCGCGAACCGTCACAGATCCATAAAGACGATCCTCTTCGCTGACCTTTGCGGCAATTGTGCACGAGACGCCTTCAAGCATTTCGGCCATTTCTTCTGCGATTTTACGCTCTTTGGCGATCTGAATTTCAAATTTTGCCCGTTCCTGTTCAAGCAATTTTCGATTTTGCGGGGTTGCAATAACTGCTTTATTCTGCGGTAAAAGATAATTGCGGGCATACCCATCGGCGACCGTGACTTCGCTGCCGATTATCCCGAGGGATTCTATGGTTTCCTTCAAGATAACTTTCATTTCCTCCTCCGATTATTTTAACAATGAGAATTTTTCCTTTATAATCACATTCCAATATTCCAGAATTCCGATAGTGGATGTTTGGAATAAAAACGAAAATCACAAAAAATTATTTTATTTTCAATTGGTTAAAAAATTACCCAGGCCTTTAATTCTGTTTGACAGGTTTTAATTTTCGAAAATTCAACCATACATCAAAGAATCCCAGACCAATAACAATCAGCAGCAAGATTTGCTGCAGAGCGATTAGGGTGTATAAAATAAACCGAAGCAAACGGGGAAATCTTTTTTTATCGAAAAAAAACGAAACGATGGCAATACCCTGGAAAAAATATATTGTCATCAGTATCAACAGTCCGTTTGTACCCAGCAGTTTGAGGGAGGTGTTCGGTATCAGCAGCATCAACCCGCATCCGATAACCACCCAGACAAGATAATCGGGAGCTTTCCAGATGTTTAAGGGACCAAAATCCGGATAAACAAGCTTTCTTGCGACCAGGAGCGGTTTTGATAGTATCAGGGTGGCCCAAATGATAAACAAAGTGGATGTGATCACCAGCGCGGGCACAATTCGAACGATTACAAAATGTATCTTTTCAAGAGATTCTGAGAACATGCGGACGCTTTCCGGAGACATCCCCATAGCCTTATAGAGCTCAATTGTCAGTTCAAGATTCTTTCGGACATAATCAGATATTATGGTTTTAATACCCGTTGTGGAAATACTGCTGTAAAAAAATAAGACAACGATACCGGAGACCAACACTGCCATGCATGCATAGGTGACTGTTTTCTCAATCGACAGATTCAGTGCAAAGAGTTCGCCCATAGCAAAGCCGATTAAGAGCAGTTCAAAAAAGAAGATGATATCAATTGATAATCTGCCCAGCATGACTATCAGCAAAAGCATCGTTGCGGCCGGGACGACAGCACCGTATTTTCTGCCAAGTTTCGTCCGATAGTAAAGCGTTGGCAACGGGATGAAAATGGTACAAAAGAAACCAAAAATTGGCGACAGCACTGTGACGGTAAATAAAAAACTTGTAAGCGCAATGCCAATTGAGATGTCTTTTATAGTCTCTGCTGTGGCAGTTAACGGCACTGTCCTCTTCTCCTCTGAGGCAGCCTTCGGTATTACTACCCTGTCGGCATTAGTCCAGAGAGCCGACGTAGGGAAGCAGAGCTATCGTGCGGGCGCGCTTGATTGCATGGGTCAATGCCCGTTGGTGTTTTGCGCATGTTCCGGATATGCGCCGTGGGATGATTTTGCCCCGCTCGGTGATAAAATATCTGAGTGTTCTGGAATCTTTGTAGCTTATAACCAGATTGGCATCGGCACAGAAACGACAGACTTTTCGGCGATGAAAAACTCTTTTTTTTCTGAATGCATTGCTTTTTTTGTCAGATTGGGAAGATATAGCCATTTCATGACTCCTTTTCATCTTTATCGGTGACGGTGTCGGGGATTTCAGTGTCTTTTGATACAGCCTCTGATACAGCCTCTGATCCGGTCTCTGATTCGGTCTCTGATTGGGCTTCAGAAAGAGCCTCTGATTCGGCTTCAGAAAGAGCCTCTGATCCGGCTTCAGAAACAGCCTCTGATCCGGCTTCAGAAACAGCCCCTGATCCGGCTTCAGAAAGAGCCCCTGATCGGGCCTCTGATTCAGTGGTTTCTTCCGGAATCGATTCGGCTTCAGTTTCACTGCTCAGTGCCGCCTGCTTGGCCTCGAGTTCGGCCATGGCTATTTCTTCTTTTATGCTTTCGATATCGGCATCCTTTTCGAGCAACACCGTCATGTATTTGAGAACCCGGTCGTCAATCCGGAAAAATCGTTCCATTTCATCCACCAGGGTTCCGGTCCCGCAGAAATCAAAGCGCACATAATAACCGCGAGGCTTCCTTTTAATGTCGTAGGCCAGTTTTTTAGACCCCCATTCGTCAATCATGACCAGAAATCCGTCCTGTTGCGGAATCAGTTCGGATATTCTGTCCAAAACCGGCTTGCGTTCTTCCTCTGACAGATCAGGGTCAATAATCGTGATGGTTTCGTACCTTCTCATTTTACCTCCTCTCGGCTTTCAAGCCCCGGTAACCTTCCGGAGCAAGGATGGGATTCTAATACCAAATCATAAAAATTTTATTTATTAACATTACATGAAAATAACTGTCAAGGTGAATTTCTGTTCAGCGGCAATATATTAAGAATATTATTGAAACCGAACCTGAAAAGTATTCCGATGATATATAATTCAATGCTCTCCAATCGTTTACCCGGAAATGTTTTCAACAAAAAAGGGGTCAGCTTTTGGAAAAGCCGTACCCCGTTCCTAGTCACCTGGTGGGCCGTGAAGGAATCGAACCTTCAACCTACTGATTAAGAGTCAGGTGCTCTGCCTAGTTGAGCTAACGGCCCAATATGGCTTGAGTATTAAGATCGGATAAGCTTGGTACCAACTTTACTTTTCCCTGTCAATCCATTTTTTACCGCCTCGAATTCTTTGTCTGAAGATTATGAGTCATTCCACATCCTCTGTTTCCGTTTACGCTGCTGCCGGCGGTCTTTTTTCCAATCAGATCTTTTCCGTTGTTTGCGGCTTCCGGGCTTATGGATGCGATCCTGGCCGTTTTTGACATCCAATAGAAATCCCCCGGCTACGGTTTGGAAGGGCTCTTTTTTTGCCGCCACTACTTTTGCGGTCGGCGGTTTTTCTTTGGGCAACGGCGGACCACTGAAGCAATCCGGCGGGATGTTTTCAACCAGATACAGCAGTTCACCGGCCTGCAGGAACTCATATCCCTTACGGACCGTTTTATCGACCTGAACAATCAGCTGGACCGGTGCCTGATCGATGCGTTTGCCCATCCTCTCTGACAGGTCTTTACTCGATGACAGGATAACGTACGGCTGCCCTATTGGATATATTCCCTTATCCCGGACCGAAGGATAGGCCCTGTTTCTGACACAGGTATACAGCAGTTTGGGAAGGTATTCGGCCGGAGTCGGATGGGGAAGCTGCTCACGAGCTGTTGCCCGGATAAAATGGCCTTGGATCTCGAATAAGGGGGAGGGCAGGGTGATCAGAATTTCATTGATATGTGACCGGCGAACATATTTCCAGCCTTCTTCCTCACCGATGGCTTTGATCAGCTCTTTGATTTTGACAAACCCGTCCGGATCCGGAACCAGACCGAATTCGTCCGGTCTGCGCGCCAGCATATATGATATGAATTTGGCGAGTTGTTTTGGTGATTTGTGTTGGCTCATTGAAAAAAAATAGTTAGACAGAATTAACAGGAACTTACCTTGACGGCGATATCACCATCTGTTATTTCTTCGCTGTCTAAAAAGAAAAAGTGAAGCTTCCCGTCCTGAAGGGGAGGCTCACCGGAAAGCGAACCGGTCAACAGCGAAAGAAAGGATTCTGTGAAATGGCTTATCATAACTCTCAAAAGCTTTTTGAGCAAGCACTAGGATTGATTCCCGGCGGTGTAAACAGCCCGGTGCGCGCCTGTCGGTCGGTCGGGGCCCAGCCGCTTTTTATCGATCATGCTGATGGCTGCCTGATTTTTGACGTCGATGGGAACCGCTATATCGATTATGTCGGTTCCTGGGGGCCGATGATACTGGGCCACCGGCACCCGGCGGTTATTGAAGCGATCGGCGACGTGTAATCGCGCGGCACCAGCTTCGGTGCCCCCACGGATCTGGAAGTGAAACTCGCCCAGATGGTCATTGAGGCGGTTCCGTCGGTGGAGATGGTCCGGATGGTCAACTCCGGCACCGAAGCAACCATGAGCGCAATTCGGCTGGCGCGGGGGTTTACGGGCCGGGATGCGGTTGTCAAGTTTGACGGATGCTACCACGGCCATGCCGACGCCCTGCTGGTGGAGGCGGGGTCAGGGGTGGCAACCCTGGGCATTCCCGGAAGTCCAGGTGTGCCCGAATCCTTTGTGGCCCAGACCTTTTCACTACCTTTCAATGATGTCGAGGCTGTCAAAAAAACAATAGACCGACACGGCAAAGAGATTGCCGGTGTGATCGTGGAACCGGTGGCCGGCAACATGGGGTGCGTTCCCCCTGAGCCGGGGTTTTTGGAAATATTAAGGGAGCTGACTCAAATGAAGGGCATCCTGCTGATATTTGACGAGGTCATGACCGGTTTCAGAGTGGCCTATGGTGGCGCCCAGGCACTATACGGCATATCTCCGGATCTTTCATGTTTTGGCAAAATCATCGGCGGCGGGTTACCGGTGGGAGCCTACGGCGGAAGGCGTGACATCATGGAGAACGTGGCACCACAGGGATCCGTTTACCAGGCCGGAACCCTCTCCGGCAATCCGGTTGCAATGGCAGCCGGTATTGCGACCCTCGAACAGATAAAACAGCCCGGTTTTTATGATAATCTCGATAAGATATCGGCACGTCTGGCCAACGGTTTTCTAAAGGCGGCCGAAAAAACCGGTTTGGCGGTGAGTGCCGAGAGAGTCGGCTCGATGCTGGGTTTGTTTTTTACCGGTCAAAAAGTTCGCAATTTTGAGGATGCCAAGACGAGTAACCTGGAGCTGTTTTCGGCCTATTACAAGAGCATGCGGGACAAAGGGATTTATCTGGCTCCTTCCCAGTTTGAGGCTTCATTTGTCTCTGCCGCTCACACGCAAGAGCATATTGACGCCACGGTGCAGGCTGCCGAGGAAACGTTTGCTGACCTGGGTTAAGCGGTTCAAGGTTCAGGGTTCAAGGTTCAGGGTTCAAGGTGCAGGGGTTCACGCCGAAGGTAACCTTGAACGTTGAACGGGGAACCCGGAACCGCTCAATTTAGGGCTGAATTGAGTAACCCCAGCAACTACTTTAACCGGGGAATTTGATTAATGGATTTGTCTAAGAACTGTATACCGGATGATGTAAAACAGATTCACCTAATTGCGGTCTGTGGAAGCGGAATGGGTGCTCTGGCCTGTATGCTCAAGGATCTTGGCCACATCGTCACGGGTTCCGACCAAAGAGTCTATCCGCCAATGAGCACATTTCTTACGGACAAAAATATTACCATTTTGAATGGTTTTGAAGAAAGCCATCTCTTATATCGACCGGATCTGGTGGTGGTGGGTAATGCGGTTACCAAAGATAATCCTGAGGTGGTGGCCACCCATAAATTGGGTCTGAATTTCTGCTCCATGCCCCAGGCGCTGAATCGATTTGTGGTCGCAGGCAAAAAACCGTTGTTGATCGCAGGCACCCACGGTAAAACGACAACTGCTTCGATTTTAGCCTGGATATTGGATGTCGCCGGCTTTGATCCCAGTTTTGTGATCGGCGGCATACTAAAGAATTTTGGCAGCAGCTATCATCTGGGTAAAGGCCAATTCATTGTTATTGAAGCCGACGAGTATGATACGGCCTTTTTTGATAAAGGACCTAAATTTCTCCATTATAAGGGTGTTGCATCAATCCTTACCAGTGTTGAATTTGATCATGCAGACATATACGAAGACCTCAATCATGTGAAAAGTGCCTTTGGCAGATTTATCTCGGCCATCGCCGGCGGAAGCCTGCTGGTTGCGTATGATAGCGATGAAACTATTGACAGTCTTCTCGATGGTTGCAAGGGTCGCATTGAAAAATACGGCAGGCAATTGACTTCACCCTGGCAACTGGGAAATATTATCCCGGATCCGCCGTGGACTTTTTTCGAGATTTTTAATCAGGGCGAACCGTTCGGCAATTTTAAATCCCGATTGATGGGGGAGCACAATCTGCTCAATGCGTTGGCGGCGGTTGCGGTTGCCGATTACCTGAATATACCGGTTGATATCCTGGCCGAAGCTCTGGCAAGTTTTGAAAACGTGAAACGCCGCCAGGAGGTACGCGGACAAAAAAGCGGCGTCACCGTAATGGATGATTTTGCCCATCACCCCACTGCCGTCAGGGAAACCCTGACAGCCGTCAAACCGTTTCACGCCGGGGGGCGAATCATTGCGGTATTCGAGCCGCGCACCAACACCAGCATGCGGGATGTCTTCCAGGATGTGTATCCGCTTTGCTTTGATCCGGCAGATCTCATCTGTATCCGCAAACCCCCCTTGCTCGGCAAAATCCCGCCGGACCATCGTTTTTCGTCAGAAAAACTGGTGCAGGACCTCAAAAAAAGAGGGAAAATTGCACATTATTTTTCCGACACCGCAGCCATCATCGATTTTTTGGTTCAAGAAGCAAAATCCGGGGATTTGATCCTGATTATGTCAAACGGCGGCTTTGACAATATTCATGAGAGGTTATTGGAAAAACTATAAATATTAGAGGGGGGTCGAAGCGTGTTGCGTATAGGTTTCACTTTTTTGCGGATTGTCCAGAGCATCAAGCTCAGATTTAAACTGTCCCGGTATCCAATGGGCATACACATCATATGTCATCTTGATGCTGGAATGCCCTAACTGGATAACTTAATCCCCCACGTTATGACCCCGGAGAAGCCTTATGGTTGCGGTAGGTGTGCCGAAGATCATGGACTCGTATGTAACGCAACTTGGCGGCCTTCAAGCGTTGTTTTAATGCATTTCTAAAAGTCATCAAATCCATCAATTTGGGTGTCATTAGTGTGAAATGGTTGGTAATGTCCGGAGACTTGGAAACAGCTTTGCATATAAAAAAGCCAGAAAATTTGCTATATTCTCCTAAGGTTCATTTCCGATTATAAGTAAACTTTTCTACTTTATTTTTGACAAAACGCATCAGTCATCGTCTTCGTGGCAGTCATGGCAAGACACTGGCTCGTTACCGTAGCTCCGATTAAGGCCATGGCAGCGGTTACAGGTATCCTGGTAAAAACCATAGTTCTCGTGTTCTGGGTTGTTGCCGTGAGTCCATCCTGATCCCGGGGGAGATTTGCTGCCGTCCTGTCCGAAATGGCACCGGAAGCATTTTTGACTCAGGTCGTGGCAGTTACTGCAGTCCGCCAGTTCAGTTGTCCCGTGAAAATCCGGGCTTTTTTTATCAAGCCAAGGTTGCCCCAAAACGTGATTGAGGCCTTCGCCGTGGCAGTTGTGACAAAATTCCGGCGGCAGGCCAAATCGACGGACCGTGTCGTGACAGTTATTGCATACATCTTGGTACGCAACAAAATCGAGATGCCCATCAAGCCCATGCGTCCACCCGGAATCAGGTGGAACGAGGCTTCCCTGAGGATCGAAGTGGCAGTCATAGCAACCAGGGATACCGTCCGTACCAGTTAGGTCGTTTCCGTGACAGCTAAGGCACCCATCGGTCCCCGCGGCATTTACATCAATCCCGTGGAACGCTGCAGATTCGGGATTGGTGAAATTAATTGCGTGAACCTGGCCTGACGGCGGTGCGTCTGGATTCGGAGAGGAACAGCCGTAGGTCAACACGACCAGCAATGCGATTAGCCAGAGCAATTTTATCATGTTTGACTTTGTATTCATCGCTGTAAACCTTTTATCCGTGGCATGGTGCACAGGTTTTAGCCGTTTTGGGATTGCCGTGACAGCGAAAACAAGACGTCGGGTCAATGTGGCCGTCGATTCGGTGCCGACTGAGGTAATCCCCGCGATGGGGGAACCAGCGGGAATTTTCGGTCTGATATCGGGTGGAGGGCTTAAACTCGACCCGTACGGTGTGACAGTCGTTACAATAACTCTGCCGGTGGCACATGGCGCAGACATTATCACTCTGGTAGGCCATCTGGCGGTGGTTAGCCGCAAAAAATCCGGTATGGTTGAATTTGCCGTAGGGAAAGTCGTCTTCGGCCGCATCATGGCAATCGGTGCAGAAGCTGAGGTCTTCCCCTTCTTCTTTCGGATGCTGGCGGGGCGGAACATAACCGCTGCGCATGGCCGCACAGGCGAACACAAACCCGATCGTCAGAAAAATGGTGATAATCAGCAAAACCTTTCTATTTTTCATAGCCTTCTTCCTCACAAACCGCCGCGCAGCCTCTTGGATGATTTCCTGATGAGCGTCACGGCTTGTCAGCATACGTAACAATTTCAGGGGTCGGGGTATTTTTTTCACGGCAAGATGCCGGGTTGTTGCCCGCCAAGCCTGACAGCGGCAACTGCCTTGCATTTTACTACCGGCTAGTTAATACTTTCACGCCAACAAGAACCAAGGCCGTGTTTTGCCTTTCTCGGCGGCAATAGCCCGCTGCCCCTTAGAAGCACCGGGGCGATGATCTTGTCGTAAAAAAAACACCCCGACCCCTCAACTATTTAGACCGTATTATTGATAGCGATATATGATCACCAGCGTTCCCCGTATATCTTTGTCGAAGTAAGGGTCGTTGCTGTAATCGCCGGATATTTTCAGCGTCAAGGCATCCGTAAAAATCTTTCCACCGGCCCCCAGGGAAGCAAACAAGGAGCTGTCTTTTTCGAACACGTCTTCGTCGTAATAGACATAGACAACATCGCCGGTTAGGAATCCCTCCCGGAGCAACTTTGTGATCCCGTCCCCGTAAAACCAGGCCCGGGTCAGCAAGTAGCGGGTTTCATCCGTGTCGCCGTCCATGCGGCCCAGCTCAGCGCCGGCCTGGGTCCGGCCGCCAAATGAAACGGTCAATTGCCCGGAATAATAAAGGGCTGTCTCCTCCCTGAGGTCATAATCATAATCTTTGACCGTTGCTCCCAGGTCCATATTTTTTACCCCCCGCCAGAAAAAATCACCGCCCAGCACGGACAGGATTTCATTGGTGTCCTTGCGGAAACCGAAAATGTTGGCGCCGGCCTCGTCGTCAGTGAAAAAATCCTCGTACCGGTAGCGCTGGTAAAACGGGCGGATGTGCAGGTCTTTGATGCTAAAGCGTGCCTCGTAGGAATGCTCCGCCCAGTCACCGGTGTCCAGGTTTTTGGTTGAAAGACCATAAAAATCAAGGTTGCTCGACAAACCGGCGAACAGGTCGATGCCCATCATCTCCTCTACCGGGTCGTCGTCGTTGTCTATTTTTTTGTAGGAAACCCCGACTTCATATTTCGCGCCCAAACGATTGCCCACCCTTGCGCCCCAGATGGTGTCGCCGTCGCGTCCGTTTTCTGAGTCAAACGCCACCGGGAGTCCGCCGTAGGCCGAATAAACGAAGTAAGGGCTTATGGTGCCGGCCACGCTGAACCCATCGACATTTTCGTTGGCAACCCCCGCAAAGACATGCTGGCGCCCCAGTTTCAGATTGACACCGTAACTCGGTCTGGCGTATTCAACATAACCGTATAAAAGGGAGCCATCGGTATCATCTTTAAAAAACCCGCCGTCTCCCATATCGGCCCGTCCCCAACCGTGCAGGTGCACCGAAAATCCCTCGCTTTCCGGATCGCCGTAGTCGACACGAAGATACTCATAGATCGGTATGACCTGGACATCTTCCTGAGGTTCGGCATCCCGTTCAAAAATCCGGACGATGGTTTCAGAAGAAACATTCAGTTTATTGACTGCTCCTTACTCCTCCTCTTCGGCCGCTTCTGCATCGCCTTCGCTGCTCTGTTCTTCCTCAGTATCTTCGGCAGCGGGTTCCTCCGTTTTTTTTTCGGAAGCTTTTACTTCCTGTTGTTTATCGCGGGGAGACGAAATACTTTT
>CP070652.1:2317395-2320393 GCA_020354645.1 Deltaproteobacteria bacterium | reverse complement strand
AGTCGATGTGCGCTTTATTGCGTCGACCAACAAAAGCTTGGAGCAGATGGTGGCCGATGGAAAATTCCGGGAAGATCTCTTTTACCGGCTTAACGTCTTCACGCTTCATTTGCCCCCGTTGAGGGAAAGAAAAGAAGATATCCCGGCCATGGTGGATCATTTCCTCAAAAAATCAGCAAAGCCCGTAGAAATTTCTTCAATGGCCTTGCAAATGTTGATGGCCTATTCGTGGCCGGGAAATGTCCGAGAACTTCAGAACACCATTGAACGGGCAGCCGTAATTTGTGAAGATAGCTTTATCGAACCGCAGCATCTTCCGATCTCGATTACCGGTGCGTTCGATACAAACCAGCACGATGCTATTCCGACGTTACCGGCAAACGCCCCAATCGATGAACGACTGGCCGAAATCGAGAAAAACATGATCATTGAAGCCTTGAGAAAAACCGGTGGCGTTCAGGTCCGCGCCACGGAACTGCTGGGTATCAATCAAAGGAGTCTATGGCACAGAATCAAAAAGCACAATATTGATGTAAAAAGCATTAAGAACAACAAATTTTGAAAGCAATCTACAATTATTGTAGAAAAACGACCCAACCGTTAAAATTTTTATATTGAGAATCGGTGGAGCTTGTGGTATTATAACATACTGTTATAATGCTATTTTATTGTACGATAGCTGAAAATTTTCTCAAAGCAAAATACTGGCATAAATTGTGCATAAAAAAATTACCACGACAAAAAAGAGGGCTGCAGGTGGAATACCTATAGAAAGCTGATCGAGCGCGCGTGGTGACGCCAGACCGCCAAATCCAATTTAATGTTGGCCAAAATAAATTTTTAGAGGACACAAGTTTACAGATTATTAGAAAATTGGAAAGGAGTAAACACGCATGAAAACGAAAAAACTGTTAAAAAACCAGGAGGGTTTCACGCTGGTTGAGATCATCGCAGTACTGATTATACTCGGTATTTTAGCCGCGGTTGCAGTGCCCCGATACATCGACCTTGAAGCCAATGCCAAATCAAGGGCCATAGATGCTGCGATATCCGAGCTCAACGGCAGGGAAAACTTACGCTGGGCTCAATTAAAAATTGGTCCCACTTCTTTCGGCACCGACGCCCAGCTTGACAATGAGATTGTGACCGGAACCACCGGCGGCGGCTGGAACACCGATCTCGGTGCGGATTATGCATGGGATGCCGGAGATCCTACCGGCGTCGGCGGCGGCATGACATTCCAGGCCGGTGCTGTGGTCGAATTAACCCGGGCATCTGCCACGCTGAATGCGCCGGCCACCTGGACAAGGCCATAACAAGCCAAGCAGGATCACAGGATCAGCCGTTACTGCCAAGGCAGCCGGAAGAGAGCTGCTCCTTTTTGCAAATCGGGCCGCTTTCGCAATGCAGCGATCATAATCAAGCACTTTCAACACAACAGATTGCAGGTCTTACCATACAAGCAGACCGCGTTATTATCAGCGCAACTTGAAATTGAGGTTATGGGTAGCAGCATTTTAAAATCAAATGCCACCGGCTTTACTTTAATTGAAATTATTGCTGTATTAGTTATTTTGAGTACGATTGCAGCTTTGGCAATCCCCAAATTTATCGATCTTGATGAAAATGCCAAAGGCAGGGCCATCGAAGCAGGTATTTCCGAGCTTAACGGCCGGGAAAGCCTAATCTGGGCGGATATAAAAGTTTCTCCTACAGGTTGGCAGGATGACGCTACCCTTTTTGCAACAATGGACACAGATCTAGGAACTGCAAATTACGTTTGGATTGTGGGCCCAACGGCTGCTGGCGGCAGGCTGAGTTTTCAGTCAGGATCCCCGGTTGACCTCATCAGAACGCCTTCCACTTCGATTGGACCGGCTAAGTGGAGTAGAATGTAACCCAGAGATCCTCGAAGTTTAAAATATAAAAATTGAATCGACTAGCTTCGGTAAACTTATGATTAAAAGTTCTTTTGAGCCAAATCAAGGGGGTTTTACCTTGATCGAGATTATGGCCGTTTTGGTCATCCTCGGCGTACTGGTCTCGGTGGCTGTGAAGAAATACGGTGATATTGCTAATGCGGCCGAGGACAGGGCCTTGCTGTCGGGAATCACCGAGCTGAATTCGAGGGAAACGCTGACATGGACCAATCAGAAATTTGCCCCCGGCGGATACACAAACGACGGTGATATCTGGACTGCAATGAACACTGATCTCGGCACATCTTATAGTTGGGCCGCCGCACCCAACGCAGGCGGCGGAACACTGAGACTCGGTGGACGGACAATAATTTTAAACCGAACAGCTTCATCCACAGTTATGGCCGGGAGATGGGCGCCGCCATAATGGAATGCTTCTAACCGGATACCCAGGTAACATTTGCAATTTTCTTTTTTTCCAGCGCTTTCACCAACAGCAAACCGCAGTCGAAATAGTAACGATCACCTCATCTCACCGGCATTTGCTTTTGGTTTTTCATTTCACAAATTACCTTCCATGCGTCGCAGATACAGCCTCAACATTGATTATTACAAGCGCAATTGCGAAATTGGCAGGATGAATGCTGTTTGTGGTTTTTCTTGCCGGCAAAATTGAGTACAATAATAGTGAAGCAAACCGGTCATTTTCTGTTTGTGCTGGATTTTTAATCCGTTTTTGTGACTTTTTCTTTGTTGAGTTGTATATGGATAGAGACAGCGAAAATAAAATTATCGAAAGGGTTGTCAGCGGGGATCGACAAGCGTTTGCCTATTTAGTGGATAAATACAAGGGTCCGGTTTATAATCTGGTGCACAGAATGACCGGTCACCATCACGAAACAGAGGATTTGGCCCAAGAAATATTTATCAGGGCCTATGGTTCGCTTGATAAATTTGACATCAATAGAAATTTTTTTTTCATTGGCCAGCTCAAGAGTAATTTCTAGTGGTAAACCAAACGAAGTGATGAGAAGAAAAGCATCTTCACCAGTAATATTACCCTTTTCACCATAGATATT
>CP070652.1:2313425-2317295 GCA_020354645.1 Deltaproteobacteria bacterium | reverse complement strand
TAGTGCGCATGAGTTTTAGCGTTTTTTAATTAACCGCGCGTGCTTGCATCCCGCTCTGCGGGGCTCACTTCGTTCGCTCGACAGACGCTGACGGACACATACTTTTGCCTCAGCGACCAGCGGAGGCAAAACCAGCAGTCGCTGCGCGAAGCCATCGGCTTATCTGCCTGAAAGGCATGCGTGTTTTGCCCGGGCAAGCCTGTCCCGTCGAAGCCTTCAGGCGAAGTCGGATCGCCCGGGCAAAAATGATTTGTCTGCGTCATGTCTGCGTGGGTCTGCGGTTAATATATTATTGTATTTTAAATAGATATGAATCATCTGCTCGTAAATTACACTAACTCTTTTGGAGATGATCCCTAAGCATTTTTGATCTTTGCCAGCCCATCCTGTCTCCGCAGAATTTCGCGGATACCGCGGTAGCCGCCATTTTTACCGGCTTGCAGTCATTGACAATTTATAGGAATTCCTGTAGTATTTTTTATGTAATATAAGTCAGTTATATTTATTCAGCCATTGATTGTATCTGTGGCATCATTATTCGGTGGTATGTACGGAAAGGAAAATTGGTTATGCCTTCACTTAAAGATTTGGTACCTTCGCGGGATCTGTTGGTAATATTTAAAATTATAATAAGCGGTTTAACGGCAGCGGCGCTAATCTTTTTCATCTCAGCCCTTGCCGGTGTTGATCTGAAGAAAAACACCGATACGATTGCAGAATTGGATGACATGATTGCCGAAATTACTGCCGAGCTGGAAGGCGGCATTGAAAAACGGATTAAAGAACTGGGAGAAGTACCGACCATCAATCCTTATAAAAAGTTTTATTGTGCTGAATTCGCAAAAGAAATACATAAAATTTCCTATTTGACGGAAAAGCAGAAGATATTATTCGATGCGTTTAACGTGAGGGAGTTTGAAAACAGATCACAACAGCTGGTAGAATATTCGGAAAGTGCCGATCTGGAGGCGTTGTTTGACGAATTGGAAATCGTGAAAAGAGAGCTGAAAAATTCCACAAACCTTATTGCTAAAAGGCACAAAACCCTTTCTCGCCAGAGAATCGCATTCGGTGTTTTTTTCTTTATTATGTGGATCGTTATCTATATATACTACACCCGCGGAATAATAAAAAGATTCGGCCAGCCATGAGGTCTATTCTTGATTTAATTCCAACCAATTGGTAAACAGAATAGGGGTTGCAGCGCTCCGGAATTGAAATGCTGGTATGATGGAGTAATGGTTTCGGGGCAAATGAAAAAAGGGGGGGGTATTGGCGAAGTCACCCTTGACAGGATGGTTAATGAAGGCAATAAATGACTAATTTTCTTCGAAATCAACATTCCAATATTCCAACATTCCATTATTCCATGGCTGAGGCGGAAACTCGTACCTCGAAATAATTCTGTGGTTCTCGCTAAGGTATAGAATTCCCGAAAAGTCAAACGACATGTACCTTTCACATTACAATCTGGAAAAAGAGCCTTTTCAAATTACGGCGGATCCGGATTTTCTCTGGCTCGGTGAACAGCACCTGGAAGCCCTATCTACCCTGCAATACGGAATCCAGGAAAACAAGGGATTCCTGTTGTTAACCGGAGATGTGGGCACCGGGAAAACTGTGCTCATCAATCGCCTGGTATCCATGCTTAATGTTGAGTCAATCGTTGCAACCCTGCCGGATCCGGGGTTGGATGTTCTCGACTTTTTCAACCACCTCTCGGAAACCTTCCAAATGGGCCAAACCTTCGAAAGTAAGGGCGCCTTTCTGTCACATCTGAGAAAATTCCTGCACAAAACCGCCGCACAGAACAAAAGCGTTTTGTTGATCATTGACGAAGCCCAGCAGCTTAACCATGAATTACTTGAAGAGATCAGGCTGCTTTCGAATATCGAATTGAACAACCAAAAATTGATCAATATCTTTTTTGTCGGACAAACCGAGTTTAACAACACATTAATGGAGGAAAACAACAAAGCCGTGCGGCACCGAATTGCGGTTCGGTACCATATCTATCCGTTGAACGAAAAGGAAACCGGAGAGTATATCCGGCATCGGCTAAAAGTTGCCGGCAGCGAGCAAAAAATTTTTACCACGGCAGCGATCGAGGAAATCTTTTCTTTTTCCGGCGGCAATCCGCGGCTGACCAACATTATTTGTGATCATGCCTTATTGACCGGCTATTCTGCCGATCTAAATCTTATAGATGCCGATGTCATCAAAGAATGTGCCTCGGAACTGCGACTGCCAACCGAGAAAAGGAAAACCAAGGAGCAAAAGCAAAAAATTGCACCGAAATCAGAACCGCAACCCGAAGAGACTGTTGTAAAATCGACTCGGTTAATAACCGCCAGTGCCATTGCCGTAGTTGCTGTTCTGTTCGCTTTTGCCGCATACTGGTTATACAGTAAGCAATCGGAGACCAAATTGCCATGGTCCATAGAGGAAATGGCACCGAAAGGTCCCAAAGGGGTCGGCGAGCAAAAAATAATCACGGAAAAGCCGCCCGCAGATATTAGCGAAGAGAAAAAACCGGAAGTAAAAGCTCCGGTTGAACCATTCGATACTGAAAAGACACTTCAGCTTGGCGCCTTTCAGGCTGAGTCAGCTCCTGAAGGTATCCAGCCAGAACTGGATTTTAAAAACGTCGAAAAAATAATTATCTATTTCAACCACAACTCAAATGATCTTCCAGAAAAGACATACAAGACCCTTGACCGGGTTGCATCGGTTTTGCTCGAAAACCCGGGTATGGATATTAACGTTACGGGCTATACGGATTCGTCAGGCAGTTTAAGCTATAATGTGAGTATCTCAAAATTCAGAGCCAACATCATAAAAACCTACCTTGCCGGCAAGGGAGTAAGCCCCTCGCGGATCACAGCCCTCGGCCTGGGGCCGGAAAACCCGATCGCATCCAATGAAACCGCCGAAGGCAAGCGACAGAACCGCCGTGTTGAAATCGAATTCAACAGATCACCGGTTGAGTGATCTCATCGAAGATCTTATATTTTTTTAACCGCAGATTCACCCTGTTAAATAAGATTTGATACTAAATCTTAGCTTATGACAAAACATAAAAATGTTGTAATATTTCCAGTACTCAGAATTACTGCTAAAATTATTTAATGAATTAGCCCTAAGCTATTTAACAGGGCAGGCGCAGACTCTTTGTTCGGCCGACTCCCGCGATAAGGCTTCGCCTTCCTCGGGACAGGTTGGCCGACCAAAAGCACAAATCGCTTCGCGATAAAAAAAATTAAATGTTTTCAAAGGGGCTTCAAGGTACCAGAATTAGCTGGTTGACAGATTGGAGCCTCAGTAAAAAAGGAACTAGCCTGCCCGAAGGGCATGCAATTTTTCCCTCCGGCAGAAGTCGCCGGAGGGAAAAGTCATTGTCCGCGCCTGTCTGCGTGGGTCTGCGGTTAATATATACAACAAGGACTAGCTTTGAAAAAAATATTCTACACAACCATATTGCTGCTTTGGCTGATTCCACTGCAGGCCGGTGCGGATATCATCTATTTAAAAGATGGTACCAAAGTAAAAGCCGGCAAAGTCTGGGAAGAGGGTGACGTCATTCGTTTTTCTTTAGAAGATTATGAAGATATTATCATTACGTATTCAAAAGAAATTGTTGAACGGATTGAAAGAGGTGAGGGCCGGGCGGTAAACAGACAAACCACCCGTAAAGAGGATTTCGCCGCCAAAAAGGATGCTGAACCGGCTGAAAGCAAGAAGCAGCCGGAGGCAGCTGCGACTTCATCCCCCATTAGTTCCGCAAACAAAAGAAACGATCAGCCGACTAAGACTGAAGGCCTGGAGGCTGTCACTGTGCCCCAGCCGAAAAGGGACCTCCAGGCAGCACCC
>CP070652.1:2309639-2313325 GCA_020354645.1 Deltaproteobacteria bacterium | reverse complement strand
GGGCAGGGGATAAATTTTTGTCGTCAAGATGCAGAATCACCGCCCCCTTGGCTTGGAAATGGCCACTTCCTATCAATTGACCCCCCTGCCTGTTCAAACATTCTGGTTAACACAAAGACCCACCGTCGCTTGCTCAGCCAGACAGCAATAGCCCTTTGTCATTTAGAACCACCCGGGTGATCAGCTTGTCGATAAAAATTTATCCCCTGCCTGGGCCTTGTGCAATCGTAAGATTATTTTGAGAATCACTCTAAAGCAAATGTGATTCAGGCTGATTTAACAATATTCAGCTCTCGTTGGTAACTGCATCAAATTAATTAAACCCTAATTCAAGAAAGGCTATTGTAAGGAACATTTGTTTTCAGTGGTTTGCAGGGAAAATATCTTCAAGGAGGCAAGCCATGGCTAAAGACTACTACGTCGTCCTTGGCATTAGCAGAGGAGCTGATCTAAGCAAAATCAAAAGCGCATACCGCAAAATTGCCAAACAATACCATCCGGATGTTTCCAAGAAAAGTCAAAGTTCGGAAAAATTCAGGGAAATAAAAGAAGCTTATGAAACCCTGATTGATGAAAACAGACGACGTAACTATGATGCCCAACTGGAAAAAACAGATTCACCGGTGAGAATCACCAGAGTTCCGGAAACCATCAAAGTGCGTTCGTCTGTATTTGATGAGTTTGATCGATTTACCTCATTTACCGATGAATTTTTTGAAGGTTTGCTGCCGGGCTTTTTTAGTAGTGAAAAAAGGGCAAGACACGAAAAAGATATTTACCTTGAGGTCATTCTTTCACCAAAAGAGGCTCAGGATGGGGGTCTTTTCCCGATCAAGGTTCCCGTTTTCGAGCCCTGCCCCAGGTGTGGCAAAACCGGTATGTGGGAAGCATTCTTCTGCCCGGTCTGTAGCGGTTATGGAAGAATAAAGGCCGAAAGAGAATTTTCATTAAGTATTCCACCCCGTGTAAGCCACGGAACCACTGTTGAATTATCAATGGTAGATATCGGTTTAAGAAATGTCATATTGTATGTCCTGGTGTCAATCGACCCTTCCTTGGACCAAGAGAACTGGTAATATCAAGTAAACGACACAATCGATCGCGTGCCCATACGAAAATATAAACTGAAAAACAATAAACACCCAAATACATTACTTATATAATTAAATTAAAAAAGTAATATAATAAAACTTGACAAAATATAAATTTACATTATCTTAATATTAAAAAGTTCCTGAATTAGGAAAAACTGACAGAAAACTTCTTTTGGAGGTGTAATTATGCAGATTATAAAATGGAATCCAATGCGAGATATGTTCGGTTTACGCAATCGTATGTTTGACGACTTCTTTTTCCCACGAACGATCGATGATGAAGGAATGCTGTCCTGGAGCTGGAACCCGGTCGTTGACATCTACGACAACGACGACGCCATCGTTATAAAGGCTGAACTTCCCGGTGTCAGCAAAAAGGACATCACGGTCGATGTCAATGACAGAGTTCTGACGTTGAAGGGTGAGCGATCTGCAAACAATGAAGTGAAAGAGGACCATTATTATCGACGGGAAAGCACTTACGGCAAGTTTGAAAGAACCTTCACGCTGCCGGCGGATGTTGATCCGGATAAGATCAAAGCCGATTATAAAGACGGCATTCTGAAAATCGAAGTGCCGAAACCGGAGGACAAGAAGCCCAAGCAGGTCACGGTTCATTAAGAATTTGAAATCATTACCTCAATTTAGGTATTTTAATTGTTTTACTCCCAGGGCGGTTCCCGGTGAACCGCCCTATTCATTTGTAAACAAAGGGGCCCGGAAAGTTCTGTCAACATTGGGCAGGGGAAATTAAGAAGAATAACATGAACTCGGCAACATGGATCAATAATAACTTTTATCACAAGATGCAGTCTGCCATGCTGGTAACGTCTTTGGCGGTATTATTGGGAGTTGTGGGCTGGATGCTCGGTGGACATCTGTTTGCCCTATCGGCCATGGCTACGATGATATTGCTGTATTTTTTTACGCCAAGGATGTCTCCGTTTCTGATCCTAAAATGGCTCCGCGGTCGAGCCTTGTCCTACCATGATGCACCACGCTTATATGAAGTTTTGGAAACCTTGGCCAAACGAGCGGAGTTGCCCCGAATGCCGATTCTTTATTATTTTCCCGCCGAAGTTATGAATGCGTTTACTTTAGGAACCCGTGAAGATGCCGCTATTGCAGTTTCTGAAGGTCTCCTGCAGCGCTTGAATCGATCGGAAATTAAAGCCGTTTTAGCTCATGAGGGCATTCATATTCGCAGCAATGACATGCGTATCATTGGGTTTGCCGACCTGGCCAGCCGCTTGACACACGGGTTATCTTTGTTTGGTCAATTGCTGCTGATAATAAATCTGCCCCTGGTCTTATTCGGTGAAGTCAACTTCAGCTGGATAGCAATTTTATTGCTCATATTCGCACCCAGTATCAGTGCTTTGCTCCAGTTGGCGCTTTCGCGCACCCGCGAGTACACTGCCGACCTCGGTGCTGTGGAACTGATGGGAAATCCGGAATCCCTGGCCACATCGCTGGCCAAAATCGAAAAACACGGAAGATCTCTGATTCGATACTTACCTTGGACTGCAAACCCGCAGTCTCAAATACTGCGGACGCACCCCCCGACAAAGGAAAGAATCCGCAGGTTGATGGAGATCCAGGACCGTGAGCCTGAACCCGCCTGGAGTTTTTTTCCAGGGTATGAATACAAGCAGGTAAGACCCCTGCGTGTATCTTCGCGCCCCCGTTATTGGCCGCAAAGGTACCTAAATAGATTGTGGTATTAATCCGGAAGTGAAAGCCATAGAAAATATTGTTGCCTTTTACTGGGATGAGTGGTCGATGAAAAAATAGCGGATTTTCCGGTCATCGGCCATAATCGTCATTTTCTGACGATATATATTGATTTTGATAACACGAATTATTTGGCTTAGTATTCAAACATAATAAACAGTGTGATTAAAATCGGCTCGAGTCCGGCCTTATAGCAGAATATTTCACATTCCTGAGTCTCAGGATTTAATGAATGAAACCTGAAATAAATGGGAGGGTTCAAAATTCCATATATAACCAGTTTACACTTGAGATATGAAAACGATATCACAATGATTTATTATCACAGTATGATACAGATTAGTTGGAGATAGCACAGAAATTTAGAACCTCAAAAACCTTGAGATATGCCGAAGATATCTGCACCGGAGGCATGTTTGTGATTTGTTTACAATATCTGTAAAAATGAAGGTGCAAGATATTTGGTTTTTGCTATTGGTATCTGCAATTGAGGCTCATCTGCGATTAGTTGGAGATAACAACATTATCTCCGCCTACCATCAGATGCCATTTTAATCTTAAGGAATATTTATGATTGGCAAGTTCGCTTGTGATGCGTAATGTTTTGTTATTGCTTTAGCTGCTTTCAGCAGATGAAGGTGGTCAACTCTTGCGTTTGTCACTAATAATATTGCATTTTTTGTTATTGGATCGGCCTGAACTCTTGCAGTAAATGATGATCCTTGGCCATCGTGCCATAACAAATAATTCCCATCATTTTTCTTTTGCGTATTCCACCCGGAAGCATAATTTAAAGTAGAGACATCCAAATTATAAAATACTTTCAAAAACCAACTACTAAAAAAACTAAGTTGAGAT
>CP070652.1:2302954-2309539 GCA_020354645.1 Deltaproteobacteria bacterium | reverse complement strand
GGGAAGCTTCGCACCCGGCCCACTTTAGATTGTTAGACTATGGTTTCGGAATACCCAGTGAAGCCGGATCTACCGTAGCCGCTTTCAGTTCCCATAGCGTCCAGGCAAAATTCGATTCGAGCGCGTTAAACACCGCTCTTGACTCCGTCCCGGTTTTGCCCGAGAGCAGGTAGTAATTGTCTTTGGCCCAGCTTTTCACCTTTTCGGTGGCCATTGCTTTCTTAAACGCATCCACAAGCACTGCTTTACGGTCCGCCGGAACGGCAGCCGGAACCGCAAACCCGATGGCCTGGGAAATCGGCAGATATTTGGACAATCCCGGATAGAAATTAAAAGATGACGGGATCGTTCCCAATCCTTCGACTTCGAATGGTTCCGGAATCAACATGGCCAGCGGTCGTAGTTTGCCGCCGCGCAGCAGTTGCTGTTGCTCGGCCAAAGAGGTCACGACAACCGAGACCTCGCCGGCCATGGCCGCATTCTGGCTGGGAGCAGACCCTTTATAAGGAATGAAGTTGAAGTCAGCCCCGGAGCCGTTTTCCACTGCCAGCAGGTTCAGATGGTGGATGGAGCCGGCACCACTGGCCGCTGCTTTAATACTGTTGGGTTTGGCCTTGGCAGCTTCAATAAGGTCTTTAAGGGTCTTGTATGGCGTATCGGGCGTCACGGAGATAACATCGGGGGATCCCCCCACAATAAAGACATCCCAAACATCAAACTTTTTATTCCAGCCGCCTTGCACACCGGCGGTGACATTGGATTCGGACAGGCCGGTTAGCGTATATCCATCATGGGCTCTGGAATAACCATAGTTCATGCCGACTGAGCCGGCCACACCGCCGGTTTTGTTGATCACGTTGATGTTTACTCCCAGGAATTTGGACATTTCAGCGGTTATAATTCGGTTGCAGGTATCGGTTCCGCCCCCCGCACCCCAGACGACCACGTCGGTGATGTCTCTCTTGGGAAAATCTTTAGCATAGACACCGGTTGCCGCGGCCAGAAGTGCTACCAAACAAACAATCAGGATCTTTTTCATTTTAAAACCTCCTTTTGTATGGTTTCGTTGATGGACCATTTTGGCCCCCCTTTTTGCCTGGAAACTGGTTTTCGAATAATATGAGTGTGTCACCAGTTGCACCGGCCTAATATTTTAGGTTAACCGACGATGTCATTGCGTCTGACGCTGAATGGTTTCCAGGCAAAACCAACCTTCTTTTTACCTATCTTTTTTCGCCCCCTTTCTTGTGATGTTGTCTGCTTATGCAGTTTTTGCGGTTGTTTGTCTTTCTGACTCAATTTCCTGTCTAAGAATCGCGATGGCTCTTTTTAGGTGCTGTCGCATTAAATCTTCCGCCGAATCGGCATCTCTGTCGCTGATAGCGTCAATGATTGCCCGGTGCTCACGGATAGTTACATTCGGCGGTCGGACCAAACCCTCCAGCGACACCAACTGATAGCTGTAGCTGATAATGTTATAGTTTTCCAATATGCTTTTTAAGAATTCTTTGGCACCGATGCCGGTCACAAAATTATGGAAACGTCGATCTTCAGTCGCATACCCTTTGATGTCGGTTATATCCGTTGACTTCCGGAATTGTTTAAAAAATCTACGGAGTTTTTGTATCTGTGAGTCTCTGATATTAAAGGCTGCGCGTCTGGCAGCTAATCCTTCCAATACTTCGCGAAGCTCAAAGATACTGATCATCTCCTCTTTGGAAAAAAGACGCACGTAAAACCCTCTGCGCGGAATGGCTTCCACCAGTTTTTCTTTCTCAAGATATTTAAGAGCACTCACCAAAGGTGTTCGGCTAATGCCCAAATCCTGGGCCAGTTTTTCCTGGGGAATTTTTTCACCGGGCAAGAGTTTGCGACTGATGATCATGTTTTTAAGGATGAGGTAGGCTTTATGGTCCAGATTTTCGTGTTCTGCTCCCAGATTCACCATGATCTAATCCTTTCAGATACAAATCTATCAGCTATAGCGGTGGAAATCAGCATAGATGACTGCTAACAAATTTGTATTATGTATTTTGCATGCAAAATTCAATATTGTTTTGCAACGGTGCTGTCAAGAAAATTTTTAAGAATTGGCGAATAATTATGACTGTGCTATGAAACACTTTGACTCAAGGTCGCAGGATTAGTTAATTTCTTAAAAAATCAGCGAATCTATTGGTCCGAGATTTAAAAAAGGAAAATTTTATGAACTACGATAACCTTTTTGCAAAGGCTGGCAAAACCAAGATACGGGCCGGACTCATCGGTATCGGGACCTATGGAATCTCACTCATGACACAAGCTCGATTCATTCCCCGTTTGGAAATTCCCGTTGTCTGTGACCAGGATCCCAAGACGGCCCGGCTGGCTTGTTTGCGGGCCGGTTTATCTAAAGAAAACACAACAGTTTGCAGCAATATTCAAGAAATCTTGCTTGCCATGGAAAAAGGGCAATATGCCATTGCTGAAAATTATGAACTTTTGATGGATGTGCCGCTTGATGTTGTTGTGGAGTGTACCGGAAATCCGGAAGCAGGCGCCCGACACGCCGAGTTAGCTATTAAACACGGCAAACATGTTGCCATGGTCAATAAAGAAGCCGATGCGGTTGTTGGCCCGATGCTAAGCCGACTTGCCGATAAAGCAGGAGTCACATATACACCGGTAGATGGTGATCAGCATGGTTTGCTCATCGGGCTTGTTTCATGGGCCGGAAGCCTTGGATTGGAAGTCGTCTGTAGTGGAAAGGCGCGTCCTTATGACTTCGTTTACGATGAAAACACGGGTAAGGTTACCAATGGGCTGGACATTGTAAGCCTTTCCAGGGAAGAAAAGAAAGCCCTGCTTAAAATTCAACCCGGCGAATCCGGTATTGTAATCGAAAAGCGCCGAAAGTTTTTACTGGAATTGCCCCAAATCGCTGAAGCGGATCTGTGCGAATCCGTGATTGTTGCCAATGCTACCGGTCTAATACCAGACTTACCGTCGATGCATGCTCCCATTGTGCGTATTACAGAAATTGCTGATGTTTTAAGCCGAAAAGAAGATGGCGGGATTCTGAAAAATAGGGGAGTTATTGATCTGGTTACTTGCCTGCGGCGCAAAGACGAAGCCGGATTGGGCGGTGGCGTTTTTCTCGTCTTTAGCTTCAGAAAAGACGATGCCTGGGAGCTTGTTAAGGACAAGGGTCTTCTCACAAACCATCGGGGGACCTGCGGGGTTGTCTATCGCCCCTATCATCTCCTGGGGGTAGAGACGCCAATTTCAATATTGTGTGCCGGGTTGTTGAATCTTTCCACCGGGAGTTTGAGCTATAAACCCCGTGCGGATCTCATTGGCAAAGCCAAAAAAGATCTAAAGGCCGGATCATCTCTACAATTCGATCGCGAAAAATCTGGCGATTTGTTTGAACACCTCATTGTTCCCTTTGCGCCTATTGACAAGGACAGTCCTATTCCGTTTTATATGGCTTTGGGGAATCAACTTAAGGCAAATGTTCCTGCCGGATCAATTTTGACCTGGGGTATGATTAAAGAGCCCGAAAATTCAAGACTCTGGGAGCTGCGCAGACAACAGGATCAAGCATTCGAAATAAAATAGGGTTCAGGTGTCAGCAATCAAAGATTGAGGAATTAAGGGATTCAGAGATTGAGGAATTCGGAATGGGGAATGAATCAATTGCAGATTTTCGATTTCGGATTTTTCAAACACTAAATGCTAAACACTAAATACAAAACCCGAAACCCGCAACTCGTAACGCGCAACCCTTAAAGAGGCCTGACACCCGACACCTGAAACCTTTTGTACCTGACACCGGAAACCAACAAAACTAAGGGTGAACAAAATGGAATACAGACGTCTTGGAAGATCAGGTTTGCAAATTTCATCTTTGGTTCTAGGTACGATGAATTTCGGCAAACCGACAGATAAGCAAGAAGCATTCCGCATCGTTGATGCGGCGATTGATCAAGGGATTAATATTATTGATTGCGCAGATGTTTATGCAAACGGTGAAAGCGAACGCATTCTTGGCGAGGCATTCAAGCACAATGGAAAACGCAAAGATATTTTACTGACATCCAAAGTTTATAATCGCATGGGACCGGGCCCCAACGATCTGGGTAATTCCAAACATCACATTATTGAAGGCTGTGAAAAAAGCCTGCATCGATTGAAGACGGACTATATTGACATCTATTTCTTGCATCGTACCGATCTTAATGTTCCCCAGGAAGAATCACTGGCAGCACTTGATCTTCTGGTGAAGCAGGGTAAAATCCGGCATATTGCCTGCTCCACTCATCCTCCCTGGCGAACCGTGGAAGCATTATGGCTTGCAGATAAACATCATTACCCCAAGTTTATCTGCGAGCAACCCCCTTATAATTTACTCGATCGACGAATTGAAAATGAAATCATTCCGATGTGCCAGGCGTATGACCTGGGAATAATTGCCTGGTCACCGCTGGCCCACGGTGTGTTGGCAGGCAGGTATACCGATGCTGCGAACCTTCCCGAGGGCAGCCGAGGAACACTTAGAAAAGTTTTTCATGATCGTATTACCCAGGAAGGAATAGATGTGGGATTTCGATTTGCCAAAAAATCTGAAGAAAAGGAATGCACCGCCGCACAGCTGGCCGTGGCCTGGGTACTTAACCAACCCGGTATCACAGGAACAATCTTAGGCCCACGAAATTTGGAACAATTGGAAAGTTTGCTGCCGGCCTTAGATATATTGTTAGATGATGATGATATGAAATTCTTTGATTCATTGGTTCCGCCTGGTAGATATGTAGTAAATTACTTTAATACATCAGGGTGGATGAAATAAGCTATTTTGAAACCAGTACTAAAAACAATCTGAAAAGGAGGAATAATTGCCATGGCGGTTTTTATCACCGGCGGACACGGGCATATAGCATCCTGGACGGCCTATTTTTTGGCTGAGGAAGGGGAAAAGATCATCCTTTATGACACAAATCCGGTGGCGCCCGATTGTTTGAATGAAGTGTCGAAAAATATCACCTTTATCAAGGGTGATGTGCTGGATTTTCCACATTTAACGGAAGTTTTTAAGCAGCATAAAGCTGAGATCGACGGCATTATTCACACCGTTGGAATTATGGGAGAAATTGTGCTCGAGAATCCTCATCGGAATGTAGCGTTAAATATCGGCGGAACGCATAATATGCTGGAAATTGCCAGACAATTTGAAATTCCAAAGGTCGTTTATACCAGCACCGGTGCTGTTTACGGAGCCGTTGCCGGGACGGTATCCGAAGACAAGTATCCACCGAATCCTTCGGATCTATACGGATCAACGAAAGCCTCGAGCGAATTTTTGGGCCAACAATATGCCAACACCTTTGGTTTTGAATTTCGAATCAGTCGGGTTTATTTTTGTTACGGTCAGGGAAAGTTGCCGTCTAAGTTTATCCGGCTTTACCGTTTGGCCTTTGGCGCCCTGGAAGGATTGGATAATTTAAAGATGGATAAAGGTGCCGATCAGAAACTGGATTTCACCTATATTGAAGATGCTGCCCGGGGGACGGCGCTGCTCTATCAGGCAAAAGATCTCAAACACAAAATTTTCAATATTGCCACCGGAGTTCCCAACAGTTTAGCGAAAGTGGCGGAGCTTGCACAAAAGTGCTCGCCATTTCAGGTTAAGGTTGAACTTGGACCCGGAGAACTCATGCAGCGCGCTGAAGCTTTGGATATCAGCAGGGCCAGAGAAGAATTAGGATTTGAACCAAAATATACGATTGAAGAAGGTATTCAAAAGTATGCCGCTTGGATGAAAAAAGTGTTAAACTGCGATTAGACGTTTTTCAGATCTTAATCCTGTTTCGGTAATTTGAATTTTGAGATTCGAGATTGTTTCGAATTTCGAGTTTCGACAAAAGGAATTTCTACCGTTTAAATCACCCTCACCGAATCGCCTCCGTCAAAAGGGGAGGAATTATAGTTCCTTTTTTTGGCGGGAGGGATGAGGGAGGAGGACAGAAAAGACAAAGTTCCTGTAACTTGAACACTCGAAACAAATATATAAAGGAATTTATTTATGCAAAATGAAAGATCTCGAAAAATTATCGTCGCCGTCGCTCCGGTCGGCAGAGAAATAAATCCGCCTTCGGTGAATCCACTGACTCCGCAAGATGTCGCCAACGAAGTTATTGCCTGCGCTCAGGCCGGTGCCAGCATGGTTCATCTGCATGTCAGAGATAGAAAGGGAAACCAGACCGAAGATATCTCGGATTTTTCCAAAACCCTGGATCTTATCCGGCAATCATCGGACATCATTATCCAGGGGTCCACCGGCGGGTTGTCAACCCTTACCCTGGAACAACGATGTGTTGCCGTCAATGATCCGAGGGTTGAAGTGGCCTCCCTGAATATGGGATCGGTGAACTTTGGAGAAGATGTGTATATCAACCGATTGCCGGATATACGTTACTGGGCTGGCCGGATGGAGGAAGCCGGCGTGGTTCCAGAGTTGGAGGTGTTTGAAATCGGGATGATTGCGACTGTGCGCAACTTAATTGGCGAAGGAACAATTAAGCCACCCTATTATTTTAATTTCTG
>CP070652.1:2299795-2302854 GCA_020354645.1 Deltaproteobacteria bacterium | reverse complement strand
TCAAGGGTTTGGCCCTCCTGATAAAATTCCAGCAGAATCCAATCTGTTTCCTTGATCTTGCGGTATATATTCTCTCTCAGATCCACATCTGATTGCAGGGAAAGTCTAATCTGTAAAACACCGTTGACTTCACCGGCTTTTATGACCTCCATGACCCCCGTAACGGTGGACAGCGATTCTTTGACCGTTTGAAAATCCGTGTTTTGGAGTGATATGTTGATAAGGGTTTTGCCGCTGATCGATTGTTTAAGGGATTCGGTCGCGTCGTCAGCCACGATTTTACCATTGCTGATAATGACAATCCGGTCGCAGGTAGCTTCGGCTTCGCTGAGAATATGGGTAGAGATAACGATGGTTTTTTCTTTCCCGATCCGTTTAATGATCTCACGAATTTCGGCAATCTGATTCGGATCCAGACCCGAGGTTGGCTCGTCAAGAACCAGTATTTCAGGATCGTTCATCATGGCATGAGCCAATCCCACGCGCTGTTTAAAGCCTTTTGAAAGTTCGCTGACGGGCTGGTGCATAACACTGTTGAGGCCGCAGAGATCGACAAGTTGGCGAATCCGGGTCAGTTTCTGGGTGGGATCAATTGCCCGAATGGCGGCGATATAGTCCAAATAGTCATACACCAGCATCTCATGGTAAAGCGGTGCAGATTCCGGAAGATACCCCATGATTCTTTTGATTTCTAAGGGTTGTGCTTCAATTGAATATTCCTTAATGCGAATGTTTCCCGAGGTGGGCCGCAAAAAACCGGTCAGCATCCGCAAGGTCGTGGTTTTTCCGGCACCATTGGGGCCCAACAAGCCCATGATTTCGCCTTTTTGAACATCGAAGTTGATCCGGTCCACCGCACACAGTTCTTTATAGTACTTGGTCAAATTTTCAACATGGATCATGACGTTCTCCTGGGGGTGAATGTTTCCTTATATAATTTTAAATTTAAACAAAATTTAAACAATTGATAAACTCTGAAGCGTTTTTTTGAAAATATCTTGTATAAAAAATTGAATTTTGCTTGTCAAGTTGCAAGTCAGTGTCGAGGTTGTTGCATCATTAATTTTTTCGCAAGATTCAGGTTATAAACAACCGGAATGTTTATATCCAGTTGTTGTATGAACCTTCAGACCAGTATCGTCAAAATAGTCCGTGATGTGTATTCGCCCACATCCGCCAAGGCATCAATTGGCAAAAACGTCGATGCGTTGCTCGAATAAAGGCAGGTGACCGAGGCGGGAAACTCCTCATCGGCGCGATAAAAAATGTAGCACAATGATATTTTGGGCAGCGGACGGACCAGGAATGAAAAATCTCCGCCTGCCAATTCAGTGGCATCCCGGCCTTGCAGTTTTGCAGTTATGCGCGTTTGAGCCTTTTCAATTTTTTCCACTTGGGGAATTAGGATTCTCTCCGTATGGGTGACGAATGCGCCGCTATACGGCATGCTGTTGGGGAAATCTTTGAAAGACTTTAGCGGTTCTAATTTTTCGGGTTCAGAATTGGCATGCAGCGCGTAAAGCGTAATCAGAATACCGAGTACACCGCTTTCCGCTGTATTGCCGAGATGGATTCCTTCCGGTCGGATCTGACACTGTTCACCGAAAGCCTCGAAAGTGAAGCAGTTTCCCAATTGATTTGCCGGCAGCGCCTCTGTCAGGTTTTCTGGCAAAGGATTATAAAGTTTTTTCAGATTGGCCTTTACAATTTGTTGATAATTGTTCGGCATTTTGTCGTTGAAAAAATTGCCCCGACCCTGATTTTTTGCCATACAAACCGGGTGGTCCGCACCCGGTTGCAAGTGCACCCTTAAAAGCATCGGTGTGCTTTTGCCTTTCTGCCCAAGGGCGAAGAAATCCACCCCATCCCGTGCTTTGCACGGGATGGTCGTTGGCTTAATTCAAAATGAGATTGAGACACCCGTCTTTGTTTTTGTGCAAATATGATTCACCTTAACGGGCTGGTGCTCGAAAATATTTGATCACCAACCCGTTAGTGGGCGATATCACAACTTCCACAACCACAGACCGGGCAAGTTATCGGCCTTTGGCGATTGTCTTCCTTTTTTTCGTCTAACAATCGATCCACATAAGTCTTGAAGGCATGCCCGCATTCCGGACATAAGGCTTCAACTTGATCTTCCTCAGCCATGTCAGCACCCTTTCAACACGGTCCCTAAATGTTTAATTGGTCTTTACTTGAGTATAAGTATAACCAGATAAAGAGTGTGTCAAGTACTGTACACCCGCTTCCGGTCTTAATTCAATGTTGGGATTTGGATTTACCCCCGAACTTAGCGTGTTTTATCTGCCTGAAATTATGAACTGGGTTTTATAGGATGCATTATGTCTTTTGTTTAAACATTTCCCTCTTGACTAAGCTTTTAAATCCCATTACTTACTTAGATACTAATTTGAACAACCAATTTTTCTCTCAACTTACAATACGCCGATTGATAGGGGCGCCAAAGGCTTAAATCGGCTGGAAACATTAGAGCATTAAAAACACTTGCCGGAATTCCATCAACTGGCTCTTGAGAAAACGAGCACTAATCAATTTGGTACACCTTTCTCGGGATGGATTTATGGGAAACAATCTGTTTTTCTTCAAATGTAAAAATGTCACTGGAAAGGAGGTCAAAATGAGAAAGAAAATCTCGACGACAACAATCTTCGCTGTCCTTTCATTGCTGCTGCTCCTGACAACCTTTACGGCACAAACGCAGGCCGCAGACAAAATCGGCTGGGTCGGTCCCATTTACAAGGAGCTATCCGATAGTCTGAGAAAAGGTTTCGGGGAGTACTATCAGAAGACCTATGGTAAGGAAGTGGAAATCACATTCGTACGGCCGGGCGGGTGGCCGGTTTGCCTGGACAAAATAAGACTATGGGGCGGCAAACCGGATGCCGATATCTTCCTGGGAGCCGGCGCTCCGGCCCATGAAATCGCCAAGAAAGAAGGTCTGATTGTCCCCTACCGTCCAAAGGATTGGGATAAGGTTCCCGCCGAATGGCACGGCATGAAGGTAAAAGATAAAGATGATTATTGGACCTGCTTCG
>CP070652.1:2290193-2299695 GCA_020354645.1 Deltaproteobacteria bacterium | reverse complement strand
CAGGGTCTTTTTCTCGCGTTCTTTTAGGTCCTTAATCTTATCTGCAACATTACCGATTATAATAGTCCTTTCGTACCGCAGAATATCGAATCTTGAATATCGAATGTCGAAGGGTTACCTTCGGCATTCTGCGGTTCCTTGTTCGATATTCAATATTTTTATGCAGTTACTAGCAGCTCACCAAAACATCTCCGCTGTCAAGTGTGTATAAAGATCACCCCTTGAAGGGGGAGGGTTTGCCTGCCCGCCATCGCTAGCCGCTCATGTGAGGCACCCGGGGATGGGATTGAGCCGGATTGTGTAATATACGGTTATTTTGGAATCTTTCTACTAGCTCAAAAATATTTGGACAACAGCCCGTTAAGTTTTGATCTTGTAAGTCACGGAAAAAAAGTAAATTGTTAAGATCCTATACCGGTATACCGTTGTCAAGTAAAAATCGGAAAGTGTTAATCCATTTTTTCTTCCAATGCATCCAAAACCCTGTTGGCGGAATCGGCCACGATTGTTCCGGGGCCGAATACTTTGTTTGCACCAGCGTTTAAAAGAAAATCATAATCAGCAGGTGGGATTACACCGCCGACCACGACCAGAATATCATCGCCACCTTCCTTTTTCAGGTACTCAACCAATTCGGGTACCAGGGTCTTGTGTCCGGCAGCCAGGCTGGAAACGCCCACAACGTGAACATCATTTTCAATGGCCATCTTGGCGGCTTCCTCAGGTGTCTGAAACATGGGGCTGATATCCACATCAAAACCCAAATCTGCGTAAGCAGTCGCAATCACCTTGATACCGCGATCATGTCCGTCCTGTCCCATCTTGGTTACAAGAATTCTTGGTCTGCGACCATGCCTTTCCGCAAACGTATCTGTTCTTTGCCGAAGGGCGGCAAAAACCTCACTGTCTCCGTATTCAGCAGCATATACACCGGAAATACAAAGAGTTTTTGCTACATATCGTCCAAAGACTTTCTCCATTGCATTTGAAATTTCTCCGACTGTTGCCCTGGCTCTAACTGCCGGTATGGTCACCTCCAGCAGATTGCCGCCGGATTCGGCAGCGCCGATAATAGCTTCGAGTGCCTTTTGAACGGCTGCATTATCGCGCTTGGCCTTAATTATCTTTAATCTGTCAACCTGCTCATCTCGAATGGTGCCCGGTACTTCAAGAACGTCTTTGAGGGGCTCTTCTTCAATTTTATATTTGTTTACGCCCACGATAACGTCCAGACCCTGGTCAATTCGGGCTTGCTTGCGGGCCGCAGACTCTTCAATACGCAGCTTCGGCATACCGGTTTCAATGGCTTTGGCCATTCCGCCCAGCTCTTCTACCTCATTAATGATTTTGCGAGCCTCAGTGATGATTCCGTCTGTTAGTGCTTCGACATAGTAAGAGCCGCCAAGTGGATCAGGCACATGACAGATCTGGGATTCTTCCTGAATAATAATTTGAGTATTGCGGGAGATTCGGGCGGAAAAATCAGTGGGCAAACCAACCGCCTCATCAAAAGAATTGGTATGAAGTGACTGGGTGCCTCCCAGAGCAGCTGCCAAAGCCTCCAGCGTTGTCCGGATGATGTTGTTATAAGGATCCTGTTCGGTCAAACTCCAGCCGGATGTCTGAACATGGGTTCTTAACATGGTGGATCTCGGGTTTTTGGGATTGAACCGGCTGATCAGCTCATGCCACAGACACCGTGAAGCCCGCAGCATGGCGATCTCCATAAAAAAGTTCATGCCCACCCCGAAGAAAAAGGAAAGCCGCGGTGCAAAATCATCAATATCCAATCCAGCTTTGAGCGCGGCACGAACATATTCCAGTCCATCCGCCAGAGTAAAGGCACACTGTAGCACTGAATCTGCGCCGGCTTCCATCATATGGTATCCGCTAATACTGACCGTATTATACTTGGGCATATGTTTAGAACAGTAGGCGATGATATCGGACACAATCCGCATAGAAGGCTCAGGGGGGTAAATATACGTATTTCGTGTCAGGTATTCTTTTAAAATGTCATTCTGGATCGTGCCGGCCAGCTGCTCCTGTTTTGCACCCTGCTCTTCCGCAGCAACGATATAACCGGCAAGAACGGGGAGTACGGCACCGTTCATGGTCATGGAAACCGTCATCTGCTCGAGCGGAATCTGGTCGAAAAGAATTTTCATGTCCTCAACGGAATCGATAGCCACACCGGCCTTACCAATATCTCCAAACACCCGGGGATGGTCTGAATCGTAACCCCGATGGGTGGCAAGATCAAAGGCCACCGAGAGTCCTTTTTGGCCGGCGGCCAGATTGCGCCGGTAAAATGTATTCGATTCTTTGGCAGTGGAAAACCCGGCATACTGGCGAATCGTCCAGGGTCGGCCCGCATACATAGTGGCCATTGGTCCCCGGACATACGGTGGGAATCCCGGAAGGGTGTTTACATGGGCCATTCCTTCGACGTCTTCAGCAGTGTATAGCGGTTTGACGCGAATACCTTCGGGCGTGTCCCATTCCAAAGACTCAGGCGGTTTGCCTTTTAGCTGTTGGGTTGCTAGATCTCGCCACTTCTGGAAATCAGGATGTCGTGCCATGATGATCTCCTCTTTTGTTTATCAACTTTTTATCACTTATAGCGATTCTCAAAATAATGTTCCGAAACAAAGCACAATGAAGAGGTCCGGGCAGGGGATAAATTTTTGTCGATAAAAATTTATCCCCTGCCTGGACCTTGTGCAATCGGAAGATTATTTTGAGAATCACTCTATGGATGTTGAAATATATATATGAAAAGACTCGTATGTCAATTTTTTTACATTGTGCCGTTCGTAAAAGAAGGTCTGAAAGATTGTATGCCTCCCATTAAAAGAAAATTCGTAGTTTACCGGGCTAGCATGGGGGCTTTTTGAAAAGAAAAATGTCTATTTCTTGCCATACAAACCGGGTGCTTCACACCCGGTTGCAAGTGCACCGTTTAAAGCACTGACGTGCTTTTGCCCTTTCAGCCTATGGCTGAAAATTCAAGCCACCCCGCGCTGGGCAAGGGATGGTCGTTGACTGCAGATAGCTTCTTTTAACCCCGCCTCTTAAAGCGGGGCCCAGGAAAGCAAACCGGTCATGAAATGGTTTCTGTAAATTTGCGGATGAGGCCTAAAATTGATGGCAGGTTCGCAGTCGGTTTACCGGTTAGAGCTGATACTTTCAATATTTGAGATTTTTATAATTTATATTCGGGTTGGCTTTTTTGACAACCGACAACGCCGTTGTTAGAAACTCATCGTTCTTCAAGCAGAACAGGTAGGCTTTTTCGCGTTCAAGGCGAAATCTGATAAATCCTACGGGAAGATACGGCCCTTCAATCAGCGGGATCTGTTCAGCATGAGTGCTAATTATTCTCCGGAAACTTGTTAGCCGAATTTCGCCTTCATCCCACACTTCCATCTTATAGGAGACAGCAGCCGCGAAGTAACACATATAAAAAAGAATAAAAGCAATAATGAATAACCGGTACAGGCCGGCCAATCCGAATCTGGCTAAAATCGAGTTAAGAAAGACGATACAAACTACCACCCAGACGGCAAGCAACAGATAAAAGGTTTTCACAAATAGTGTCGGAGCCTGATATATGTGACTTTTTGAGGGAACCTTTGGATCAATCGCCATTGTGTAATTCCACGGATAAAGCAGGAATAGCCTTCATGAAACGGGTGTTTCGGCTGCCAGAAATGTGGCTGCATCATGCTGACTTCTGTTTCATCTAATTGCCATAACCGATTTTGGATAAAAAGAGAATAATCCCGGGGAAAGATGCCGACCAGAAAAATTCCAATGACCTTTAAAAAAACGGCAAGGCAGCGCCGGATATGGTTGCGATTGTGTTTACCGGCGGTGGAATCCTTTTCAGATTTTCGTCTATTACGACACCGCCTCATTGTCAATAAATATAATATTATTTAAATTGATATATACGGCTATATCCGATATTGAATAAATTCGATTACGCTAGCGAAGAGATGTCGATCGGAAAAAAAGAAATTTTCAGGTCGGTACTGTGTATCAAGCGGAAGTACAATTTTAAGATGATATCTTCCGGCTAAAGTAGCCTTAACATGAAACCGTATTTAAAATTACAACGGTGTCCAGGATCACTTAATCATACTTTATTTTCACTTTAGGAGGTTTGACAAATGCGTTCCAATACGAAGGTCGCAATTATAACAGGTGCAGGGTCCGGTATTGGCAAACGAACGGCCCTCGCCTTTCTTGAGAAAGGTTATTCGGTCGCCCTGGCCGGACGTGGCAAGAAGCCTTTGGAAACGACCGCAGCGGAATCCGGTTCGGCCGGATCGCGAGCGCTGGTTGTCCCCACAGATGTCGCCAATCCAGACGCTGTTCACAACCTGTTTGTGCGGACAAAAGAAACCTTTGGCCGGATCGACGTCTTGTTTAATAATGCGGGGATTTTCGGTCCGTCTGTACTCTTTGAAGATATCCCTTACGAGGAATGGAAAGCCGTCGTGGACACCAACTTGACCGGTGCATTTCTGTGTGCCCGGGAAGCTTTCAGAATCATGAAGAGCCAGCATCCCATGGGAGGGCGCATTATCAACAACGGCTCCATATCGGCCCACGCTCCGCGACCCAATTCAGCGCCTTACACAGCCACCAAGCATGCCATTACCGGTCTCACCAAATCGCTATCCCTTGACGGACGCAAGTATGATGTCGCTTGCTGTCAAATAGACATCGGCAATGCCGCAACCGATCTGATTAAATCCATTCTAGAAGATGGTGCCGGGGCAACCCAGGCAGATGGTTCCATCGCTGCCGAGCCGACCATAGATCTGGAGCATGTGGCGCGCGCCATCGTCCATATGGCGAGTCTGCCCTTGGATGTAAACGTGCAATTCATGACCATCATGGCGACCAAAATGCCATTTATTGGCCGTGGCTGACCGGAAATGAAACAGGCCTTATTTCCACCACTTTACTTTCTCTAAACCTTCATTTCGATACCAAAAAGGAAAATATAAGGGACTAAAATGGGCTGTTTTTATTATCTATTGAATTTAGCTTCAATCATATAAGCTCGGCCCGGCCCGGATTTACCGGTTTTCAACACGAAAGTTACAAAAATCTTTATAACTTATTTCTACTCATTTTGTGGTCGGCCGGTACCATTAAAACCGGAACACGTGAAAAACGCAGGACCCTGTCGGCAATACTTCCCCGCACCCAGCGACTTATTCCAGAACGTCCGTGCGTTGCGATAAGAATCAAATCAACACCTTTGGTTTCGGTGTAATCCGCAAGGCTATCCGCCACTCTCCCGATAAGAACCTCCGTCTCAAATTCCACCCCTTCGCGTTTCAGCCGACTCACCACACCTTCTAAGTATTCTGCCGCAGCTGATTTTCTCTTCTCTTCAATTCTCCTGGTGGTTTCCATAATTTTATCACGACTTGCACTGCTGAGTGAAGCCGTGTCATCGAATCTTGTCGGTGCAGGTTCTACGACCCGCACAAATGTGATAGAACGCACCTGGAAGCCTTTAATAAACCCCTCCACATGCGGAAGTACACATTCGGCCAGTTCCGACCCATCCAATGGAACCATTATTTTCTTATACATATTTACCCCCTTAGTGTTGACGTTTTTAATAGGCCAAACTTGTTAATATCAGCTCGAGGGTTGGGGATTGAACGAGCGCACAATTTGAAACAAAATGAACAAAAAGAGAAGTGGTTATCTTCTTTTTTACATACATACCCATTTATACGAACGGGCTGTGTGAAACAAAGATGGCTGAGGTTCTCAGGCCACACGGTCGCGGGGTTCGCGTCCGGCGAAGATGGCATCCAGATTGTCGAGTGCCCGGAACCCCATGGCGTCCCTTGTCTCCTTGGTAGCGCTGCCGATGTGCGGCATCAGGAACACGTTGGACAACTGTCGGTATTCCGGATTAATGTTAGGTTCGCCATTATAGACATCCAATCCGGCAGCTGTCAGCTTCCCTGACTTGAGCGCCGCAATCAGTGCGTCGTCATCAATTACGACACCGCGGCTCGCATTGACGACAATAGCCCCATCCGGTAAAAGAGCAATAAGGTCTGCGTTCAGTAACTTGGTGGTTTCGGGAGACGCCACGCAATGGAGCGTCAAAAAATCGCAATGGTGCATAAGATCCTCGGGGGTTTCGTGATAGATGGCGCCTTCCTCGAGCTCAGGCGGCATGCGTTGCAAGTCGTTATAGTGAATCTCCATGTCGAATCCGCGGGCTCGCTTGGCGACGACCCGTCCGACACGGCCGAATCCGAGAATACCCAGTCGCTTGCCCGTCACCTGGGTACCCACCATGAAACTGGGACTCCAGTCCTTCCATTCCCGGGTGCGGACCAGTCGTTCACCCTCACTGGCACGCCGCGCCGCTCCCAGCATCAGCATCATGGTCAACTCCGCTGTGGCATCCGACAACACCTCCGGGGTATTGGTTACAATAAGCCCCCGGGCCTTGGCTGCTTCGGTATCCACGTGGTCGTAGCCGACAGAAAAATTAGCAATGGCGCGCACGCTTTCAGGCAAACGGGCAATCACGCCTGCGGTGAATTGTTCGGTGTGACAGGGTAAAATGGCGTCAGCGCCTTTGGCGCGTTCGATAATCTCTTCACTGGAATAGAGGGCATCTTCAGGATTTAAAATCGGATCATAGTCCTGTCGAAGTCGATCCTCAACGGCATCCGGTAGTTTACGGGTAACGAGGACGACGGGCTTCATCGTTTGATCCTTCGTAAATTTCCGACCTGTTTCTGAAATATTGAACCAAATTATGGATTCATTATGCTACAGGTCATCTGGTTAATGTGATTATTGGAAATGAATACGGGAATGTCTATCAAAAATAATTTTGACCGGTTCACCTTCTTCGAATACGTTAGCACTGAGGATAATTCAGAGGGCCATCGCAATGGGGTGCAGCGTGAACTCTCCCCCCACCTTCAGGAGAAGATTCCAGTTAAGCCGCCGCTGGAGCGCCGTGATCACGCCTTGCGCCTGTCGCCCGTGGTCTCGATCGGAAAGGCAATCGCGAACAACGCGGCCTATAGGCCGATCACCACCGGGACCACCGGTATACTGAAGGATCAACTGCTCGTTTGATTATTGCCTTTCTTTATCGATTGTACAAAGTCGACCAGCAAGCAGGCAAGGTTGGCAACGATGATGAGCCAAAGTACAATAGATTCTAACCTTATGGCATAAAAAAGAAAGAACATGAGGCTCATCAAAACTGCGATCGACCCAGTGATTAAGTTACTCATAAATCCACTATACTCCTTTCAATATTTTACCCATCCCCTAACGAAAAAACCTGTCCTCCAATGACGGGACGAACAGTCACCGCATGCCTTTCCTCTTCTTGGGGCACCGTTTCTTCTTTCGCAAGAGCCGTTACTCGCCGGCGAGGTTCACGAGCCAACGGGCCGTACGCAACAGCCGGGCGTCGTCACCTTTGGATCCTACCAGTTGCACCCCCATTGGCATGCCGTGTACGCCCTGCAGGAGGGGAAGGCTGATCGCGGGCATCCCGCACAGGGACCATATGGTGCAGAAGATCGGGCTTCCCGTCGATTCCAGGCCGACGGGAGCCTCGCCGGTGGCGGCGGGGGTAAGAATGGCGTCATACCAGTCAAACACTTTGTCGAGCGCGCGGTTGAGAACCGGTATCTGGCTCACCGCGTGATTGTAATCCACGGCCAGAACCTTCTGGCCGCGCTCGATCATCTCCCGCAGGATGGAACTCAGCTTGTCTTTGCCCCGTGCATATTCACGCTCGAAGCTTCTGGCAAGGTCTGCCTCCATGATCGCGCGGTGCTGCGCGACCGCGTCATTGAAAATATCCGGAAGCTGAAAATCGCCGACGTTTTCACCAAGGTGTGCAACTAACTCCGCAAAGGCCTCTTGCGTATCCATGTCGGCCTGATCCCACACCGGTGTCTTGACGAAGGCTAGTCGCGGCTGGAACGGGGGCTCTTGGGCCACCAGCTCGATGAGATTGGGCCGTGCCCGCACGCGCGTATCGGGATCACGGTCGTCGAAGGCCATGATCGATTCTGCAATCAGCGCCGCATCCTCGATGCTGCGCGCAAATACGCCAACCTGGTCCAGGGGTCGCGACTGCTGGAGCACACGATGCCGGGATATGAGGCCGTAACTCGGCTTGTACCCGTAGACCCCGCAGTAGGAGGCCGGACGGATGACCGATCCGTTGGTCTGGGTGCCTATGGCGAGGGGCACCATGCCCGCCGCAACGGCCGCGGCGGAGCCGCTCGAGGAGCCGCCAGGGGTGCGCTCGGGATCATGCGGATTCCTGGTCTTGCCCGGCGCGTAGACCGCAAGTTCGGTGGTGACGGTCTTGCCCATAATAACCGCCCCCGCCTCGCGGAGCAAGGAGACTGCGGTAGCATCCTCCGTCGGCTGGCGTCCGACATGCAAAACCGTACCGTCCTCGGTCGGCATGTCCTTGGTGTCGAAGATATCCTTGACACCTACCGGAACGCCCTGGAGCGGCCCAAGGGTCTTTCCTTGCTGCAGCAACAGATCCGTCTCCCTCGCCTGTTTCAGGGCATGGTCGGGATCCAGGTAGGCCCAGGCACCGATTCGTTCCTCGAGCAGTGCGATGTGATCGAGGCAGGCGCTCACCAGCTCTTCTGATGTCGTCTTGCCGACGCGAACTGCCGCGGCTGCCTCGGTGGCGCTAATCAGAGCTGAATCCATATCTCCCTCGAAGCGAGTCATGGGGGGCTGCCTGTCCTCCTTATTAGCGGGTGCCATAAACAATGCTGGGCAGCCACGTCGTGATCACCGGGAGGTTATAGAGGATGACCATCGAAATCAAGACCATAAACAGGAACGGCAACGATCCTTTAAAGATCGTCGTGAGCTGGATGTGCGGCGGCGCGATCCCTTTGAGATAATAGCACGACATCGCCATCGGCGGCGTCAGGAACGAGGTCTGCAAATTGAGTGCCACGATGATCCCAAAGAAGAGCGGGTCGATATTAAAGATGTCCAGCAGCGGTAGAAAGATCGGCACGAAGATAATGATGATCTCGCTCCACTCCAGCGGCCAGCCCAAAAGGAAGATGATGGCCTGCGCCATGATGAGAAATAAAACAGGCGAAATTTTCAGGCCCAGCACAAACTCCTCGATGACCATATGGCCGCCGAGGTAGGAAAAAACCGATGAGAAGGTCCAGGAGCCGACGAACAGCCAGCACACCATGGCCGAAGTCCGCATCGTCAGATAGACCGATTGTTTCAGGCGGTCCCAGGTGAGCTCGCGATAGGCCGCAGCCAGGGCCAGGCTGCCAAACGCGCCCACCGACGCCGCCTCTGACGGAGTCGCCAACCCGAACAGGATGGAGCCCAGCACCGACATGATCAGAACAGCCAGCGGAACGAATGAGGTCAGAATCATGTAGGCCAGCTCTTTGAGCGGGATATCCCACTGCTCCCT
>CP070652.1:2283207-2290093 GCA_020354645.1 Deltaproteobacteria bacterium | reverse complement strand
TCCGCCAGCGATCTTTGGCGGATTCACCCGCCAGAGTACGTTGGCGGGTAAAAATCAAAAGCTGTCTGGTTCCCGAGGCCCGCAAGGCGGGCCGAGGTCGAGTTCTTTTGATTTAGTCCTGCGCAGTCCCGCTTTCAGCGGGATCCCCAAAGTGGTCGTCGGCGTAAGCAAATGGCTATCAAACCTCAGTGAGACTTTTTAAATTTATTCCTGGGACATTCCACTAGCTCTTGGTTTTAATAGCTACCTGCGGACTAGGGTGTCAATAGAAAATGGATAATTTCAAAGGTGATGTTGACCCTGTTCAACCATTCGTGTTAGTTACACTTACGAGGGAGGACAACATCATGAAAGCAATGGTGCTTGAGGAGTTTGGCGGACCGGAGAACTTTCAGTGGAAAGATTGGCCAACGCCTGAAGTTAAACCGGGAGAAGTGCTTGTCCGCATCCGTGCCGTAGCCGTAAATCCTGTAGACTATAAAATGCGGACGGGCCATCTATCGATTCCACTACCCGATGTTTTGGGACGCGATGTGGCCGGAACAGTAGAGGCCGTTGGTGAAGGTGTGGTTGATTTTCAACCTGGCGATGAAGTGTTCGCCGTATTATTCGGTCCCCGCAGCAATGGTGCTTATGCCCAGTATGTCAGTACGCCGGCAGCATATGTATGTCTAAAACCACAAATTCTGTCTTTTCAGCAGGCAGCTTGCCTGGGCGTTGCCGGAATGACCGCATACGATGCCGTGGTCAACAAAGGCAGAATTCAACCTGGAGAAACGGTGCTCGTCGCCGGCGGTTCAGGCGGTGTAGGTAGTTTTGCTATTCCGCTCCTGCGGTATTGCGGTGTCACCACTATCATAGCAACTACGGGTGGTGATGAAAGCGCCGAGCATTTAATAAAAAACCTGGGTATCGATTCCAACCATTTGATCTACTACCAGAAGTTAAGCTTGGAAGAGATGGAAACCAGAGTTCGGGAATTGACCAACGAAAAGGGGGTCGAAGTTGCTTTTGATTTCGTTGGTGGGGACTTGAAAAAGCTGTGTTTTAATGCCACCGGCTTTGATGGCTGCGTGGTAAGTACCGTGGAAGAACCGCCTGAATTTAATTTCAACATCTGGCGAGCCGATGTCAGCCCGCTATTTGCCAAATCCGGCACCTATAATTTTGTCGCGCTGAGTGCCCGGGCTCGCAACGGTGGACCGAACGATTGGAAAGTTTACCGGGATATAATGTCCGGACTGGCGAGATTGGTTGAGGCCGGACATATAACGCTACCAAAAGCTACCGATTTAGGAGAGTTGACGGAGGATACCATCCGCCAGGCCCACTCGTTATTGGAATCCGGTCATGTCAAAGGCAAACTGGTGTTGAAAGTAGGTTAAGCAGTTAGATATCTGAGGGGTCGGGGAGTCTTTTAGATTAAGTCGCTGCATGGACCGCGACCCTTCAGATATCCGAATCTGTTATCTATTTCATGCGAGGTGGTTCAGTTTATGCTTTCTTAGCCACAAACTGCCTTCTCAGTGAATAAATCACAGAAGCTGTGGAAATTACATAGAAGAATATGGAAATCGGAGATTTAAAGAGGGTGGTCCAGTCGCCATGGGAAATAATCAAGGCTCGGGCCAGAACATCTTCTGCGATCGGCCCCAAAATAACACCAAGGACCACGGGTGCAGCCGGAAAGCCGTTTTTTTGCATGATGTAACCGATAATGCCAAAGACCAAAGCAATAAACATATCATAGGTACTATTGCTGAGGGAGAAGGCGCCTAAAAAGCATAGGGTGAAGATGATCGGGAAAAGTATGGAAGGGGGAATTCTTAAGACTTTGGGGAATATTCTCACGCTGAGAACACCCAAAAAAAGTATCAATACATTGGCAAGAAGAAGTCCGGCAAAAACCGCGTTTACAACCTCAGGACTTTCCTTAAACAGCAGAGGACCCGGTCTTACACCGATCAGGAGGAGACATCCCAGCATCACCGCGGTGACCACATCCCCGGGAATCCCCAAGGTCAAAAGCGGCACCATGGCGCCACCGGTAGTGCCGTTGTTGGCTGCTTCGGGTGCGGCAATTCCAGCGATATTACCCTTTCCAAAGGAATCCGGATCCTTTGCCCATCGCTTGGCTTCATTATAGGCGAGGAAAGAGGCGATGGCTCCCCCGGTTCCCGGGATTATTCCGATAAAGGTACCCAAAAATGAACTGGATATGATTATGAAAAATAGCTTCTTTAATTCACTCGCAGAAGGTAGTATCCTGCCGATTTTTTGATCGTATTTTTTAACCTTTTTTCCGACCATTTCCATTTGAACAAAGATCTGGGATATGGCAAACAAACCGATCAATACCGGCAATAAGGAAAATCCGGCCATTAGATTGGGAATGCCAAAAGAATAACGAGCGTATCCTTCTACGGGATCAATACCAACGGTTGCTATCAGCAGTCCGAAGAAACCTGAAATCAATCCCTTAGTAAGAGACTTTCCCGCCACACTGGCGATAACGGTCAGCCCAAATACAGTCAGGGCAAAATACTCTTCCGGGCCAAACTCAAGAGCAATACGAGCCAATTTGGGTGCGAAAAACATCAAACAAAATGTGGAAATGATTCCTCCACTTGTCGAAGCAATGGTAGCCACCCCAATGGCTTTTCCCGCCTCACCTTTCTGGGCAAGGGGATATCCATCGAGAACGGTTGCTGCTGCTGAGGGTGTTCCCGGCGTCGAAATAAGAATAGCCGTGATGGACCCCCCATAAATGCCGCCGCAGAACGCCCCGCACAACATGACCATGGCGGTGCTCACATCGAGATAAAATACAAAGGGGAGTAGAAGTATGATACCCACCGAAGCCGTCAGACCCGGAAGGGCGCCAACGATTATCCCAAGTGTAACGCCTACAGCAAGAAAAGGAAAATGCAATGGGTGCAGCACATATAAAAACCCTTCAAGGATCGGCGTCATGTTATGGCCTCTTCCTGCTGCTATTAAAACAAGCTGAATCTTGGCAAAGGAACTTTAAAAATAATTCTGAACAGAATATACAGCACGCTGGTGGTAATCAGCGCACACAATCCGGTTCTAATCCAACGTTTCTCATTAAAGATGATCATGATTCCTGCAATAAAGGGCGGAGTCGCCACGATATATCCTGTAATGGGAAGTAATTGGGTATAGGTGTAGCCGATTAATATACCGAACAACAACCTTGTTAAGAATGCTTTATCGATAGCCAGCTTGGCATGCTCATCTGGTGAACGCTTTCGAAATGCCATGATTCCCTGTATAACCAGGATGGCAGATATGATAAAGAGACAAGTGCTCACAAAACGTGGAAATACCTTCGGCGAAAAAGCCAGTGTCTGTTTCGGAAACTGAAAGGTAATTCCATAAAAGACGACGGATAGAACCATTAAACAGGCGCCGATTATGATCTCAATGATACCCATAAGTTTGCCTGCGATTGGGGTGACAGACAATGTCATGCCTGTCACCCGATGGTTTATGCTTTTTACTTTTTATAGCGGGTACCCAACTCATTATCGATAACTAGCTTTTTGTAGAACTCATTCTGCGCTGCGATGTGCTTTCTGAAATCCTCTGTGCCCTTGTATTCCAGGTAGATGCCGGCCTTTTGGGCAAGCTTTTGCAACGCAGCATCTTCCATTGTGGCCTTAAACGCATCATGCATAACTTCGACCTTGTCAGGGTCGGTTCCCTTTGGAACCGCAAGACCCCTCCACTGTCCGAGAACAAAATCCACGCCTTGCTCCCTGGCAGTGGGAATTTCCGGGAACTCTTTCATCCGCGTTTCGGAAAATACGGCAAGGCAGCGTAGCTGACCGGCAGCGATCTGGGGAACCCCTTCGGGCGGAGAAAGGTTGCATGCATCCACATGCCCACCCACGGTGGCAACCACTGTGGGACCGCCACCCTTATGCGGAACATGGTTAAACTTAACACCGACCGCATTTTCAAAGGCTAGAGCGATCATATGGGTACCGCCCCCCGCCCCTGCATTGCCCAGGGTGACCTGGCGGGGTTTTGCTTTTGCCGCTGCCAGCAAGTCGTTAAGATTCTTGAATGGAGAGTTGGCCGGAACCAGTATCCAACACGGGCTGTTCACCAGCATGATCACCGGATCAAATGTTTGATAATCGTATGGGACCTTACTCATTTGGGTCTTGGTCAGTGAGGCCGAGATCCAGGCCATACAGTAATACCCATCCGGCTTCTTCTTCATGGCCTCCGTATAACCGGGAACAGCGCCGCCTCCGGGTCTGTTTACGATGATTACCGGTGCTTTCAGATACTTGGGAAGAACGGTGAGAAAGGTCCGGAATACGGTATCCGTAGCACCACCCACACTCCAGGGAATCATGAGTTCAATTTCGCGGGAAGGGTATTTGTCTTCGGCAACAGCAAAATCCCAGGAAAAGCTGATCATAGTCAAAACCACAAGACAAATGCCCATCATTCTTCCTAATTTTGCTAAATACTTCATATTACACCTCCTTGTTTTTGGGTTATTGACTTGAAGTGAAGCTCCCCGCCCTGAAGGGCGGGGCTTGCAGGAAAGCGAACCGGTCAACTTCTTTCCGGCAACAGAATTCTCTACTCTTGAAAAGGCTGGCCAGAAAATCTTATTGTCGAATATTGAAATATTCACAGGATCATCTCGCCGGTGTATAAAGCCGTCTTTCCATAATCGTATTTGGCGGTTACGCCCGTTACCTGCCATAAAACAACCTTGGAGGTCTGAGTTGGTGCCAGACCTCGTCGCAAGCATCAAGCTCCTTTTGGGAGAGTGTAATCTCAGTGGCCGCCATATTCTCCTGCAACTGTTCAATCGAGGTTGCCCCGCAGACGATCGCGGTAATTGCCTTGTTGCTCAACACCCATGCCAGAGCAAACTGAGACAAGATCTTTCCGTGCTCCTCGGCGATTTTTTTAAACTGTTCCACTGCAGCGAAGTTACTGTTATTCCAGTAAGGCTGATTATACCGATAGCCTTGATGGGCCAGGCTGAATCTGGCGCCTTCAATCGGGCCTTTTTCTTTTTCGTATTTACCGGTTAGAAAACCTGCCGCCATTGGACTAAACACACATACACCAATGCCTTCTTCCATACAGAGCGGAAGCAGCTCATACTCGATATCACGGGTCAACAAATTATAAGGTGGTTGAATGCAGTCCCATCTCGCCAGATTATACTTATCGCTTAGCCATAATGACTTGCAAAGTTGAAACGCACGGAAGTTTGAACAGGCCAGGTAGCGAACCTTTCCTTGATGCACCATATCGTCCATCGCCCGCAACGTCTCTTCCAAAGGAGTATCATAGTCCGGCATATGGGCGTAATAAATATCGAGATAGTCGGTATCCAGGCGTTTAAGACTTCTCTCAAGCGCCTGCATGAGATGCTTTCGCGATAGGCCCATGTCGTTGGGCCCCACATCCTCGTGCCCGGGCCATGCATGGAAAGGCCTTGGTCTTGCCAGGTCAATCGGACCTGAATCCTTCTGATCTCCCCATCGCTTCCCCAGTTGTCGAACATGACCGCCTTTCGATGCTAGGACAATTTGATCCCGTTTTTTCTTTATCGCTTTGCCGACAATCTCCTCGGTAACTCCGTTTACATACATGTCTGCGGTATCAATGAAATTAACACCCGCATCCAACGCCGTTTGAATGATTCTAATAGACAGATTTTCCTCCACCTGGCGCCCAAACATCATGGTTCCCAGGCAGAAAGAGGAAACCTTAAGCCCGGTCCTCCCCATTTTTCTGTACTCCATGTTATTCTCCTTTGTCACTGCTCCATTTTTAATATGCTTCCCGTGTTGTTTTATCAAAAAGGTGCAGACGGTTTGTATCCACCAAAAATTCCAATTCCATATTGGGCATGGCATTGGTTTGAGGATCCACACAGGCCGTGATATTTGCCGTACCGCATGATGCCAGGAGAATTACTTGTGAGCCGATGGGTTCAACGACTTCCACCGTAGCCTTTAACAGTTCATTTCCGGGAAACTCCCCTTTTACTTTTTTATCGTAAATATGCTCCGGACGGATTCCAACAACCAATTCTCGATTTTTTGCTTGGATAAATCTATCTTGCAGCTTGTCGGGAATGACTAACTGGAAGTTATCACCTTTGACACTGAGCGCTCCTTTTTCACCGATTACCCGGACATCAAAAAAATTCATGGCCGGGCTGCCGATAAATCCTGCCACAAACAGATTTTGAGGATTATCATACACTTCCATTGGTGCCCCGGTTTGCATGATAATTCCATTATTCATGACCACGATACGATCAGCCAGGGTCATGGCTTCAATCTGGTCATGGGTCACATAGACGATAGTGGTTTTTAGCTGCCCGTGCAGCCTTGCCAGTTCTGCGCGCATCTGTACCCGCAGTTTGGCATCCAAATTGCTGAGGGGCTCATCGAAAAGAAATACTTTTGGTTTGCGGACGATGGCACGTCCCATGGCCACCCGCTGGCGTTGACCGCCGGATAGTTCCTTGGGCTTCCTTTTTAAAAGCTCATTTATGCCTAACATCTGCGCGACTTCATTGACGCGGAGATCGATTTCCGATTTTGGAAATTTCCGTTGTTTAAGGCCGAAAGCCAAATTTTTGTATACCGACATATGGGGATAAAGCGCATAATTCTGAAAAACCATGGCAATATCACGATCTTTTGGCGGTACGTTGTTGACCATACGATCTCCGATATGAACTTCACCCTCGCTGATCTCTTCCAACCCTGCAATCATCCGTAATGTCGTTGTTTTACCGCATCCCGAGGGCCCCACCAACACGAGAAACTCCTGATCATTTGCTGTAAGATTGATACGGTCAACCGCCGTA
>CP070652.1:2278937-2283107 GCA_020354645.1 Deltaproteobacteria bacterium | reverse complement strand
GCCAGTGGACGACGGCAAGACGTTTAACTCCGGCATTGGTGACGGCCGGCCCCACTTCCTCAGGAGCTACGTGAACCGGATGTCGTTCAAGAACGGCGACCGTACTAATGAAGAGATCCGCCCCTGCCGCCAGATCCATGAGTTGCGGGGTATAGTGGGATTCACCATCATAAAAGACGGATTTCCCATCCCGCGTGATTCGATAAGCATGGGCCTCGCATGGATGCGAGCCCTTCACGGTGCGGATATCCTCAAAACTGTTGTATTCTCCAAGTTCCCAGACTTTCAATTGGAATCCCCGACGTTTGTCATCAGCTACAACGGGTATTTGACTAAACGATATCAAATTGCGCGTTGCGTTTCCAATCCCCACAGGTCCGACGATCACAAGCGGTTCTCGCCGCTGGTAAGCGACCATCGCAAAAAGGACATTCACAATGCCTAAAAAATGATCCGGATGCAAATGGGAAATCAAAATTTTTTTTATGCCGTGCAGATTTACTTTATGGGCAATGATATTTCTGATTGCGCCCTCTCCTAAATCGAGAAGATATTCGTCATCAATCATGTAGGAAGGCATCCCCCGCTTTCCAGAAATTGTCAGTGGTAACCCTGGTACAAGTCCGCCGGTTCCTAAAAAAGTAACTTTCATTCAGAATCCTCCCTATTTTTCAGCTCCTAAGGTATAGCCACAAAGACTATGAAATGCGATGAAAAGCCTGCTAGAAATAGGGCAGGCTTTTGCACCGTACAATTATAAAGATCTATAACGGCCAAAGGATCGGACATTTCACTTGTCCGAAGGTGCCGGACCGCAGCAGCTTCCTTCTGCCGGCTCCGAAGGTGCCGGACCGCAGCATGACGCGCTGGCCTTAGCCGGTGCCGTTGCTTGTTGCTGGCCGGGACTTTGACCAAGTATCTCTTCGGTAATTTCTGCGGCGTCTCGCACGAAATTTGGACAAAGCGTTGAAAGCAGCCCCTTATCAGCTGCGGTTCTGAATCCTTCAGGAGTGCTGATATTCACACCGAGCAGCTTTTCACACGAAATTGCTCCGTTGCGGGCTTCAAACTTATCCACAAATTTCGTGACCAGTTTTTGCATCTCGGAAACGATTTTCCCCCTTTCTTTAATCCCGCCGTATTTAAGACCCAGTGCCATAAATGCTCCGGTTACCGCTCCGCAGGTTTCACCCATCATCCCCATGCCCCCCACGAATGGTGCGGCAACCTTTAAGGCACCTTCCTTGTCAAGCCCGAATTCATCCGCATAGACTGAAAGCAATGATTGGGCGCACGGATAACTGGTTTGATAAGTTTGAACGGTGGCCTGCACCCTATCTGACGGAGAAGTGGTGTTCTGGCTAATAGCGGTGCCGCTAAAAGTGCTTGTGGCTTCAGTAGGAGCGGGCGCACAGCAAGTGCCAGCTGCACTCTCAGCAGGAGCGGGCCCACAGCAGCTGTCAGCCGCAGCCTCAACAGGAGCGGGTCCACAGCAGCTGTCAGCTGCTGCCTCGGCTGGTGCCGGTTCGCAACATGAGGGACCACAAGTGTCCGCTGCCGCTTGCCCTTGCGAAGTCTTCTGGCGTTTGGCAGCAAACCAATGTTTAAGGTTGTCCGGCACCTTTTCGACTGGCATCCGGTAATAATCTGACGGAAGAGGCTCCTGTTCACCTCCGTAAACCTCCTTGAGGATGGCGTCGACGATCATTTGTTTGGGTGCAGTATTGTATATTTTGCCTTTATACTTCCATTCACGGCACAACACTCCCCCTGGGTCGACAACACCACAATCGGATTCACAAACGCTTTCTTGAAAGTCCGGCTGAATATCGCGCCCGTTGATACGAATCGTCGGTGAAGTGAAAAACCCCAGCCCAGCGCACTGTTCCTCAGTATCAATGAGAATCTTTTCTTGGACTAATTCAATGTCACCGGCTTTCAGAATTTGACTGGTGTCCCGAATGGCTTCATAGAGCGCGGTATCGGTGTCCAGACAGCGATTGCAGGTACTTAAGTCAATGTACAAATAGTCAATCTTTATCTGCCTTTTCCCTTGATCATTTTTTTGTTTTTTCTCTTGCTTTACCATGTTGTTCCTCCAATCATTTAAGTTAATTTAGCTAAATATTCCTTGTGATTTTTTTATTCATTTTTTAGACGGCTTCTGTTTGCAGTGCTTCGGGCAATTCGCACGCCTCTGCCGATTTGCGGGTCTCCACATAGTGGGCAGCGGTCATGGCAGCCGTGGCGCCGTCCGCTGCCGATATAACGATTTGCCGAAAATATTTTTCTCTGAGGTCACCGATGGCAAAGATGCCGGGCGCATTGGTTTCGCACTTTTCATCAGTGACTACATAGCCGTCTGCATTCATTTTTGTGCCGGCCGGAACCAGCTTGTTATTGGGTTTAAATCCGATGAAAATAAACACGCCGTCCGTAGATAGTTTGCTTTTCTCACCGGTTTGCGTGTTTTGTAAATCCACTCCGCAAACGCCGCTATCGTCAGCCCTGATTTGGGTAACCACCGAGTTCCATAAAATTTCAATTTTGCACTCCGCCTTAACGCGTTGCTGCAAAAGTGCACCGGCCCTCCAGGCATCCCTACGGTGAACCAGATAGATTTTTTTGGCCAGTTTGGCCAGATAGAGGGATTCTTCGGCGGCCGTATCGCCGCCGCCCACCACCACAACGGTTTTATCCCTGAAAAAAAATCCGTCACAAACCGCACAGTATGAAACGCCTTTGCCGTACTGTTCTTCTTCCCCCGGGATATTGAGTTTATGCGGGTTACCGCCAGTCGCCATTATAACAGCGTAAGTCTGCAAATTATCGCCGTTGGCCAACTTTACGGTATGGAAATCAAGACCGGGCTCAATGTCGACAACTTCCTGGGAAATGACTTCCAAGCCGTAGGATTTGGCATGCTGAGAAAATTTTATGGCCAGATCGGCACCGCCGATGTGCTCATCACCCGGCCAGTTTTCTACCGAATCAGAATTATTCATCTGGCCACCGGGCAAACCCACCTCAATCAGAACCGTCTTTAATGCAGCGCGCATGGCATAAATGCCGGCGGTCAAACCGCCGGGCCCGCCGCCGATAATGATCAAATCGTAAACGTCAGGGTCCGACATACAAAGCCCCCTTATTTTATATTGACGAATATGCAATGAAAAAGACGCAAAATATTCACTAAAAAAATGTGATTCCCATCTTTTCGTTCCTCCTTAGTGGGAAGAACCACTTCGAGGAGATTACCCGAATGCGTTCGGGGTATATTAAAATACTGAAAAATTAATAGGTTAGAAGTGGCGGTGGTTGCGAATGCAGCCTTCTTCCAACCTGTTGAGCGGTTGGGTGTAGAATATTTTTTTAAATTCAGCTGCAAGAAGCTATCTACCATGATAATAACCGGGCGAGGTCATAAAGATATCCCGCCAAAACGGCTCCTATTAAAGAGACTGAAACGTATACTGTAAAAACTCGATGGGAAACCAGGGGCCACACGGCAGCCATCGCAGGCAGGGTTGTCGTCGGACCTGCTATCAGGAAGGCCAGTGCCGCGGCCGGTTTCATACCTTGTGTCAGCAGACCGCTGATTATCGGGAGTGCGCTCAAATTGGAAGTATACACAGGTATCCCGAAGGCTGCTGCTGTAAATATGCTCATTGGATTTTGCTGCCCCAAGGCCCTGATGATCCATTCCCCGGGAACATACAGCGTAATGACGGCTCCGAGAAAAAACGCGAGTGCCATAAATTTGGATACCATCAGCGACGCCTTCACCGTTTCTTTGAACAGGCGCAACTTAAAGCTTGGGGGTTCAGTATCGCAGCCGCAGCCTCGAACTTGAGTGCAAGCGGCAGGAGAAGATGCCGCCGCTTGCATGCTTGGGGCAATCATAAGCAGCCGGCTATTGGCGATACTGGTTTTACCAGAGCAACTTGTGCAAGATTCAGAAACGGTTGAGGACATAGAATATTTAAAGACAGGCGTAGGAGTGAGGAAATTTTTTATGTACTTCCAGCTGTTTTTTATAAGGGCGGCAGTGCTTTGAACCGGCACAGCTTTTCGAGAGCGTAATATATCCTGTCCGAACCAACCCCTGTTCATCATAAATTGGGTAATTACACCAGCTCCCAGGCTAAGAAAAAGCGTAATAGCTAACCG
>CP070652.1:2272663-2278837 GCA_020354645.1 Deltaproteobacteria bacterium | reverse complement strand
CACACCGGCGTCGTGAAGGCTAGGGCCCTGGCTCCCAGTGACTTTTTCATAAAGTACTCCTTAAATATTCTAAATCGAGGGTTATGATACTGGTGTCATGTTCCAGGAATAAGTTAAAAAAGTCTGCGGAAGGATTGAAAGCCTTTTGCTCGCTCAGCGATTATTTTGGGGACGCCTGCTTTGCGGCGCTAAATCAAAAGAACTCGACCTCGTTTATGCTCGGGACTCAGACAGCTTTTGACTTTTTACGCGCTGCTTCAGCAGACGTCTTTTTCCCAAAATACTCGAATGTCGCTCGCAAAAACCTTTTAAACTCTTCCGCTGAATTTTATAGTCATTTGAGGGTCACGAAACCACCTCCGTGGAGGTAAATAATGAAAATCATCGTAGAGTCCATGGGATTGCCGACGCTCTCCAAACTGATCGGCAAAAAAAACGAATTCGATGTCAACGACGCAACCGTAACGGTAGAAGATCTGGTTTCTTTTATCGTTAAACGTCACGGCCAGAATGCTCGTAAAGTACTTTTGGATTCAAAGGGGAACCTGGACATGGCCATTCAGGTTATGATCAATGATGAGGGGTTTCTGGCGCGTGAAGATTACGCGCGGCGTAAGTTGGGGGAAGAAGATCGGGTTAGGTTCATGCTATTGGTTGGTGGCGGCTAAACCGCTATCGCGGAAATTCGAATATCGAACATCGAATATCGAAATATTTACATGTGGGGTATTCCACCCAGCCAGGCAAGTACTCCTCACAAGTCTGATTTGCATTTATGCAAAGCAATAATACCCAAGGAGAACAAGTAATATGCCTTATTTTATAGTGAATGAAAAATGTAATGGCTGTTTGGCCTGTGTACAGAATTGTCCGGCCGATGCTTTGAGCTCGGAGGATACAGCCGATAAGCGCACGCTGCTGCATAACATGACGCGATGTGCCAGGTGCGGCACCTGTTGGCGAGTCTGTCCGCAGGAGGCTATTGAGTTTCAGCATCTACTGGACAATAAATGGGATGAGGTTGTGGCACTGAATCTTGTTCGCTGTAAGGTGTGCGGAGAAGCCCTTTTTACGGTGAATTTTGGTGAGACCCTGACCGGCAAACTCGACCAGCAACCTGATTCGCTCTGCCCCCGGCACCGAGAAGCACTGTCTTTGCTGACCAGGGCGCATTTCTTCCCGGGTCCCGGAACACAAAAGGAGGGGAAAAAATGATAGTCGGGGATTTAAAACCTCTGGAAGAGATCGTCTTTACTATTACCGAATTCCGCAAGGTGCTCATTCTCGGCTGCGGGAGCTGTGTTACCGTTTGTCTATCCGGTGGTGAACGGGAAGCGCGTGAACTCGCTCGTGAGTTGGCTCACATCAGGCATTACAAAGGCGATCCGCCTGTATTTAGGGTGGGTTCAATCCTGCGGCAATGTGAACAGGATCTCGTGGCGGCCTACCAGGAGATACCGCCGGAAACTGACGCCATTCTGTCTTTGGCGTGTGGCGCCGGTGTTCAAACCCTGGCCGATGCCTTTGAGCCGTTGCCTGTTTTGCCGGCGCTTAACACCACCTTTTTCGGCGCTTCAAATGAGCCTGGGGTTTGGCGAGAGGTGTGTCAAGGCTGTGGTGATTGTGTTCTCTCATTTACCGGCGGTGTATGTCCGGTGGCGCGCTGCGCAAAGAGCCTATTCAACGGTCCGTGTGGCGGGTCTCAAAACGGCAGTTGTGAGGTAGATAAATATACCCCTTGTGCCTGGGCGCTAATTTACTACCGGCTGAAGAAGCAGAATAAACTGCATTTGTTGGATGAGCTTCACTTCTCCAAAGATTGGCAGCCCGGCGGAGGAGCAGGCCCCAGAAAGCGTGTGCGCACCGGTATCGGCGGGAGTGCCGGGGATTGATCAAAAAAGGAACTCACCCGATCATTGCTTAATCGTTAACTTCTTACGAGTGACCCGGTGCCGACCCTTGTCTCCCCAGCGTTTAAAAAGCTCATGGGCAATGCCAAAATAATCGAATATTTTACCGATGGTTTGATCGATGATGTCATCAATGGACTCTGGCAAGTGATAAAACGAGGGGACCGGGGGCAGAATATGAGCGCCCATGTCTGCCGCCATGGTCATGAGTTTGAGGTGCCCCTTGTGCAAGGGCGTTTCTCTGACCACCAGAACCAGCTTGCGCTTTTCCTTGAGAGTCACATCGGCCGCCCTGACAAGGAGGTTTTCGGTATACGAATTGGCAATTCCGGACAGGGTTTTGATAGTACAGGGGACCACCACCATGCCTTCGGTCAAAAATGAGCCGCTCGCCAGAGAGGCAGCAATATCTTTGTGGTCATAATTATAATCAGCAAGTGCCGCCACTTCATCCGCCTTGTAGTCGGTCTCTATTTCTATATTTAATTTGCCGGCCTCTGATATAATCAGATGAGTCTCGTAATCCATCTCTTGAAGCAGGCGGAGCATTTTTACACCGTAAACGACACCGCTCGCTCCGGAGATGCCGATAACAATCCTTTTAGACATAAGATTTCCTTTTTAAGAGTTTTAGCGCCTGGCCGCCACAGGAAAAAGAACTTATAGCTTTACGATCTTTGCGTCTCAGCGCTGAATTTGATGCTAAACAAACGAATTGTAACAAACTATCGCTTATTTTCCAAGAGATGCGAATTCTGTCGAACACCGTTCCAGAATCATATCGACAAGGATTTGACTGTTGCCGATAATTTTTTTAATACCTTTCTGTGTTAAATTATCCCAGTGGATGCCGGCGGTAACAACCACCCGGGTGTTTAGGGTCGCAGCCAGAATTTCGGCAGCCGCCTTTGCCAGCTCGTCTTCTTTGTGTCCCACATAGCTAAAAACGGAAGCGGTGGCGCTGGTCATCTTTGGGTCTTTCAAACTCGGCCGCGGCTGTGCAACGGCGACCGCACCGATATGGGGTTTTTCCCCGCCCCAAATGGCTACCAAAAAATCACCTCCAATCAATCTGACGTTGGCGGAAAGATCATATGACCCCTCATTGGTATCAACTGTAAAATCTTTTAGGCCCATCATACCTCGACATCTTGATTGAAAACCCCTGCGCGCCGGGTCGTAGCTTTAGCGAAGCCTGGTCAATTCTGTCCAATAAAAGTATATACCAGTCTCACCCCTTACAAAAAATGAAAAATATTAAATGTACGATTCATTTTTAATATGATCTCTGTCTAAAAGATTTCTAAAGCAGCCCCGACCACGGCCTTTGCAAATTCAGGATCTTCCATATTGGCGTCAACTTCTATTATCGGGATTTCCGGTTTTAATTTTTCACGAAGCGCCCGCGTAAAAAAACGATCTTCTTCTGGATCGTATGTTGGGTTTGCAGGACTATCCACTGAAGACCATCCGTCAAGCGGTACCAGAATTTTTACCGGTCCGGAGGTTTTGTTCAGCTTTTCTGCAAAAACTCCGGCAACCTGTTTTAACTCATCCGGCGACAGACGCAACCAGGACCGGAACTTATCCAGGTCATATTTTCTCCGTTGGTGAAATTCAGGTTTATACTTGGATTTCGCCGGGGTCATGTGGTTCACACTGCAGGTTGAAATAATCTGAGGAATACCGAGGGCTCCAGCGGTTTCCATACGCCGGGGGCCCGCATCCCGCATGAAGCCGAACAGATGCTCTCCGACTCCGCCCGGGGCCAAGTCAATGACCCCGTTAAAAAACCCGGCTGCGATCATATCTTCCATAGCTTTGTCACCAATGCCGGCTGCCGAAAAGCCGATGACTTGAAAGCCTTTTTGCTCCATAGCCATCCGTACGGAACTGGCGCATTTTTCCCAGGGCCCCAGCATCGTCAAAGCAATCGCGTTTCTCTTTTCAGCTTTGGGTGAAGTTATTTTACCCTTGACCATCCCTGCCAGTGCACTGGCTGCTCTGTCCATGACGTTCTTGAGCATATCGGTAACACCGGATATCTCGATCACAGAATGAAAAAGGGCAATGTCGCCGGTACCGATATAGCGGGTAGAAAGTCCCGGCAGAGCGGCTGTGGAAGATATCATGAGCTTGGGAATACCAAACGGAAGAGACCGCATAACTTCGGTAGCCATCAACGTCCCGGTGGAACCTCCGACTGCAATGACACCAGCCAGCTTGCTGTCCCCTAATAACTCGCCCGCAATGCGCGAAGCCCCTGTCATCATAATGTTCGTGATGTGAGTTCGCTCTCTGGAATTGCTTATTTTTTTGAAACTGCTTCCGCCGGCAGCAGCCACGCGATCGGGCGTAATATCGCACACCGAATCCTTAGCGCCGCGCATGGAGATATCCATCAAAAGCGGCTTGAGACCGAGACCCGTTATCCTGTCTTTGAGGTATAACGTTTCTTCGCTTTTGGTATCCAGGGTGGAGATGATTAAAATATATTTTTGCATTCACTATTGCTCCAACATCAATATCAGCAGGAATCCAATACATGGGGACCAATAGTTAAAATCCGAAATCCGAATCTCGAAATACGAAACAATGACCAAAACACGAAAATCCTAAACCTAAAATGTAGCGAATGTTTTGAAAATTTGAGGATTTGAATTTCGGGTTTCGATTTTCGAATTTATGTTTTTAGTTAAATACTCATGCGACCGAACTTATAATTAATCACCTTTTTCTACTTTAGCCGCAATCTCCTTTTTAAGGGCTTCCTTGTTCACCTTCCCCGAATCCCCCACTGCCGGGAATTCATCCACGATTTCAAGGCGTTCCGGCAGTTTATACATGGCCAGCTTTTTTTCTTTCAGAAAATCAACCATTTCGACAAAAGTTAATTTCTGGCCTGCTTTCGGGATCACGTAAGCACAGGCCCGTTCGCCCATTTCTTTGTCCGGATACCCCACGATGGCAACCGATGCCACCTTGGGGTGTTCGTTTAAGAGTCCTTCTATTTCCGCCGGGTAAATATTCTGGCCGCCCCGAATGATCATGTCCTTGGACCGGCCAAGAATCCAGAGACATTCCTGATCAAATTTGACGATGTCGCCGGTGGTCGTCCAGCCATCAGGATCAAAGACAGTCGCTGTCAGTTCTTCATCTCTGTAATAACCGGCCGGCGCATGAGGTCCTCTGAAATAGAGAATGCCGGGTTCGCCCTCAGGAACCTGGTTTCCATCTTCGTCAAGGAGGCGAACCTTATTACCCGGCAGCATCCGACCCACCGTCCGGCGGCGGAGTTCTTTGGAATCCTCAACACGGCACCCGGACACCGACCCCATATCCTGGGTACCCAGATCACTTGTAATAACGGCTCCAAATGCTTTTTCAGCCTCTTCCGCTACCTGGGGGGAAAGATAGCCACCCGCCGATCGAATAAAACGCAAAGAGCTCAAATCGTATTTTGAGGTGTCTACTTCAAGCATCCTTACCAAATGGGTGGGCACTACACCGATGGCTGTGGCCTTTTCCTTTTCGATAAGCGACAGAGCAGCTTCGGGTGAAAACTCCTCCAGCATAACAGTTTTGGCTCCTGCCAACGGAGCCGCAAAGTAGGTGAGGGTTCCCGCTGCGCCGCCGGCATGTGGCGCAATCGCCATGGTAATGTCGTCTTTGGTAAGGTTCCAGATATCCACCCTGCCTTTGGAAGTGCAGACACGCGGCGCGGTTGGCCACTCAACTAACTTCGGTAATCCCGTAGTTCCGGAAGTCGTTGTTAACAGGGCCACATTCCACATGGGATCCAGCCGCCGTTCATTCAAGGCCGACTCGTCGATGGGCTTCTCTGCTGTCTCTTGGGCCAATTTGGTGAGAGAATATGTTCCTTCCGGAGCAGAATCGGGTACGACATCATCGAAAAGGGAAATATTTTTCAAATGGGGAAACTGCTGTTGGAGGCCCCTGTACATCTCCAGATAATCAAAATTTCGATACACGTGGGGAATAATGACGGCCGAGGCCTCGGTTCGCTCGACCATGTATTCGAGTTCTCTTTGTCGCAGATACGGATAGACGGTGAGTGATATGAGGCCGGCTCTCTCGCTGGCAATTCTTGCCAGAAAACCGTAAACACTGTTCGGGGACTGAATTATGATGCGTGAGAACTTGGGGATTCCCATTTGCACCCAGGTAAAAGCGGTGGCATCCACCAGGCGTTTTGCCTCTGACCACGTGACGCGATGCCTGGAATCCACCAGTGCTTCTTGAT
>CP070652.1:2268015-2272563 GCA_020354645.1 Deltaproteobacteria bacterium | reverse complement strand
TTGGATTCGGTCCGGCGGCATGCCGAGCAGGTGATCGACGAGCCGGACAATCTCGGCCTCGATGCGCCGGAAATCCTCCTGGCTGGCGGCGAGGGTCTCGGCCACGACGATAAGCCGCTCGGCTCCCGATTCTGGGTCGGGAGCGCCCGGTTAAAAAAGAGGTTGCCAAACTGACGAACATCCAAAAAATCAAACTGGTTGAAGAAACCTTGGAAAGAGAAATTAAACCGGCCTTGAAAAAAGATGGCGGTGACATAGAACTCATCGATGTGGATGGAAATATTGTTTTCGTAAAATTGCGCGGAACATGCGCTACATGTACCGCCTCCGATGTCACCCTCAAACATTATGTTGAAAAAAAGCTGCAGGAACTTGTTACCCCTGAACTCATGGTTGAGGAGGCCTAATCATGAATACCATCTATGTGGACAACAATGCGACGACCAGGGTTGCGCCGGAAGTACTCGAAGCAATGCTGCCGTATTTCAGCGATCTATACGGTAACCCCTCTAGTATGCATACGTTTGGTGGAAAAGTAGGCTACAAAATAAAAGAAGCCAGAGCCAAAATTGCCGAACTGATAGGAGCAATGCCGGAGGAAATTGTATTTACCAGTTGCGGCACCGAAAGTGACAGCACGGCGATATGGGCGACTTTGGAGTCTTATCCGGATAAAAGACATGTCGTCACTACCAGAGTCGAGCACCCGGCTATAAAGAATCTGGGAGAACACCTATCCAAAAACGGCTATCGTGTGACCTTCGTTCCGGTTGATCGTCAAGGGAGTCTTGACTTGGATTATTTGTACAACAGCCTTAGTGACGATACGGCCATTGTCAGCATCATGTGGGCCAACAATGAATCCGGTGTGATATATCCTGTCGAAGAGATCTCCCAGGAAATAAAGCAGCGCGGAATCGTTTTCCACACCGATGCTGTTCAGGCCGTGGGAAAAATCCCGGTGGATGTCAAAAGTACCGGTATCGATTTTCTCTCCATATCCGGCCATAAGTTTCACGGACCGAAAGGTGTCGGGGTCCTTTATGTGCGCAAAGGAACCAAATTTTCATCGTTCATGATCGGCGGGCACCAGGAACATGGTCGCAGGGGGGGTACGGAAAATGTTGCTTCTATCATTGGGTTGGGGAAGGCGGCTGAACTGGCCGCGCAACGCCTTTCCGTTTATGGCGCCAAAGTCCGAAGTTTAAGAGACAAATTAGAAGAAGAAATTCTGGCGAGGATACCGAATGCCATGATCAACGGAAACCGGGACAATCGTTTGCCGAACACCACCAGCATTTCTTTCGAATATGTAGAAGGGGAATCGATTTTATTGATGTTGGACGAGTTTGGTATTTGTGCCTCTTCAGGATCTGCCTGTACTTCCGGTTCACTGGAACCGTCGCATGTCTTACGTGCCATGGGGGTCCCTTTTACCGCGGCCCACGGCTCGATACGATTCAGCCTCAGCAGTTACAATACCGAAGAAGAAATTGATTTTATCATTGCAAAGCTGCCGCCGATCATCGAACGCCTCAGAGAAATGTCACCCTTCTGGCACGAAGCCGCGGTAGCAAAATAACCATAAATCTAGTTTATTTTTTGATCAACCTTGCTTTTTAGCCAGTTGATCCATGGATCGAAACCGTCTTCGGTCTTGGCGGATATTTCAAAAACCGGCATGTCGGGATGGATTTGGTGGATATAGGCAACTGCCGCTTTTTTGTCATAGTCGAGATACGGCAGCAAGTCGATTTTATTTAACAAGGCTGCGTCACATTCACGAAACATTAATGGATATTTTACCGGCTTATCTTCGCCTTCGGTCACGCTCAGCACTACCACCCGAGCATCCTCTCCGATATCAAACTCAGCCGGGCAGACCAGGTTTCCGATATTTTCGACAATCAACAGGTCAATGGCTTCCAGGTCAATATTGGTGACAGCTTTTTCGATGACATGCGCTGCAAGGTGACAATCACCCCCAAACTCATCCGTATTGACCTGAACCACCGGCGCTCCGGTTTGGGCAAGCCGGTCGGCGTCATGAGTGGTGCAAATATCTCCCACAATGACCGCGCTTGTGACATCCGGCATAATACGTGCCAGGGTTTTCTCGAGAGTTGTTGTCTTGCCGGAACCGGGTGAACTCATGACATTCAGTACCTAAACTGCTTTTTCCGCAAACAGCTTCCTGTTCTGTTGTGCCATCATGTCATTGGCATCCAGCACCCTGCGAACCACCTTTATTTTCCGGGTTCCGCTTTTCTGAGTTCCAGCACTGCCAAGCGTCATATGGGCTTTCCGATTGTGCGATGATCTGGAACCGTCATGGTGGTGAAAATATTTTGAAATTTTATAAGTCTTTGTCCACATTCCCTTCATCCTTTTCAGCTAACTCTATGGATTCTATATTGAGTTCGCGACCGGAAAGCAGTTGGATTGAACCGCTATTGCATTTCTGGCAGACAAAAACCGGTTCGTTGATCGTCCATTGGAACCGGCAATCGTTGCAGCTGGCAAGTACCGGTAGTTCCTCAATAACGAGCTCAGCACCTGCAAGGGGTGTGTCTTGAGATGCAATCTGAAAACAGAACCGCAGACTATCCGGTACTATAGCCGCCAGTTTGCCGACTTTCAAATTTACCCGTTCGACCCGTGAGCCTTTCATTTCATCGGGTATCGAAGCGGTTGCAATCTCGATGATCTGCATGGCAACTCCCATCTCGTGCATAAATACGTTCCTTAACCTAAAACGAAGCTTCTACTTGCCCAGAAGCAAATATTGACTAATAGTGAGTAGATAAATCCGAATATCGAAATCCGAAATCCGAAACAAATACAAATGACAGAAATTCCAATGACCGAAAAAACATTTTGCTCGCATATCCCTCCAGTGAATCGTTTAGAGAATTTTGAGCATTAGAATTTTGAATTTGTTTCGAATTTCGAATTTAGTGCTTCGAATTTAGATTGAAGTCACCGCATGAATACAAAAAGTTTCACTCTAATGTTGAGAAAAACAAAGATTTATTGAAATACCTCTTTACAATATTCTCCCAACGTTCCCAGATCTTCACAAATATGAATACCGCTTTCTTTCATCACTGCAATCTTGCCCTGGGCCGTTCCGCTGCGACCACTGATGATAGCGCCCGCATGTCCCATGCGCCGGCCAGGCGGTGCCGTTAAACCTGCAATAAAACCCACAACCGGTTTGGTGATATGTTTACGGATAAACTCAGAGGCCTCCTCTTCGGCGCTGCCGCCGATCTCGCCGACCATCAGAATTCCTTTGGTTTCAGTATCCTTTTCAAAAGCATCCAAACAGTCAACAAAATTAGCTCCGTTTATCGGGTCTCCCCCGATACCGATGCAGGTGGTCTGCCCCAGGCCTTGGCGGGTAAGCTGATCAACCACCTCGTAAGTCAGCGTGCCGGATCTGGAAATAACACCGACGGGACCGCCGGGTTTGTGGATCGGACCGGGCATGATACCGACTTTACATTCACCCGGCGTAATAATACCCGGGCAGTTGGGTCCGATGAGTCGGGTATGCCTGCCGGCCATGTAATTTTTGACCGTCATCATGTCAAGGACCGGGATCCCCTCTGTTATGGTAACTATGAGTCCGACATCGTTATCGACGGCCTCCATCATGGCATCAGCAGCAAAAGCAGGCGGTACAAAAATCAAACTACAGTTTGCCCCGGTTTCATTTACAGCTTCCTGAACGGTGTTGTAGACTGGAATGTCATCCATTTTCTGGCCGCCCTTGCCCGGAGTTACCCCGGCGACTACCTTTGTACCGTATGCAACACATTGACGCGTATGAAACTGACCTTCCCGGCCGGTTATTCCTTGTACCAATACACGTGTGTCCTGATTGACAAAAATGCTCATATTGTTCTCCACTTATGCTTGAATCACCGATGTATAAAGCGACTGATTTCTACCTGCATTGAGTGGTTCCGGATTTAGGGTTCAGCGTTCAAAAGTTGGTTAAAAAGGATTTCACAGACCATCTGATTTTGAAGGTTACTGAGTACCAAGGGCTTGTTTATGCCACTAGCATTTTCTATGATTATCATGTTCCCTGAGAATTTCAACCGACCCTGAACCTTGAACCCTGAACCTTGAACCCTGAACCCATATCCTAATTATTAACAATCTCAGCCACCTTTTGGGCCGCATCTTTGAGGTCAAGGGCGGTAATTAAACTGAGACCGGACTCTGCCAGAATCCGCCGACCCTCTTCGACATTTGTTCCCTCCATGCGCACAACGACCGGCACCTTGATCCCGGTCTTTTTGGCTGCTTCAACAACACCCTCTGCCAACACATCACATCTCAATATCCCGCCAAAAATATTAATTAAAAGGCCCTTTACATTCTCATCGCTGAGTATGATTTTAAAACCGTTTTCAACCATCTCCGCGCTGGCGCCGCCGCCAACATCCAGAAAATTGGCAGGTTCGGCACCGGCCTGCTTTATGAGATCCATTGTGGCCATTGCCAAACCGGCCCCATTAACCATATTTCCAACAT
>CP070652.1:2263510-2267915 GCA_020354645.1 Deltaproteobacteria bacterium | reverse complement strand
CATCCGGCCAAGGAGAGCCTGCGTGAAGCAATGGTCATGGGTGGCGATGAAGCAGTTCTCATCAGCGACCCGGTGCTGGCCGGATCAGACACCTGGGCCACGGCGTATGTTTTGGCCAAAGCCCTCGAGAAGTTGGCCCCCTTCGATCTGGTATTGTGCGGTGCCGCTTCGTCAGATGGGGATACATCCCAAGTCGGACCGAGTTTGGCCGAGTTTCTTTCTCTACCCCAGGTGACCTATGTGGCAGAGTTGACAATGGAAAAAAAAGGAGAAAGATTTTCCTGCCTCAAGATTACGGACCGTGGCACCCAGCGGATTGAATGCGAACTTCCGGCTGTTGTCACCGTGACGGCTGAGCTTAATACCCCTCGTACGCCTAGCTTTCGTTCGGTGGCCACCGCAACCCAAAAAGAAATCAAGACCCTGACTGTCAGCGACTTGGATATCGATGCCTCAATGGTGGGTACCGAAGGTTCTCCCACTCGGGTGGGTGAGATTTTTGAACCTGCCGCAAAAAACGTGAATACGGAATTTCTCGAGGGAGAACCCGAGGAAATGGCCGATCTTTTGTCCGAAAGACTCAAGCGAGAGGGACTTTTTTAGTCATGGCTAACAATGTCTGGATTTTCGCCGAAACACGTGGCAAAGCCCTCCATCCTGTCGCTGTAGAATTGTTGACACCGGCCCGTACCCTGGCCGATCGCCGGGGAGGCACCGTCACCGCCCTAGCATGCGGAGTTGAAAATGAAACCGTGGGTCAAGATCTGATTGTCCATGGGGCAGACCGGGTTTTCATTTTCCCGGATCTATCCTTTTCGCGCCTTCCACCTGAGTCAATCGCCCGGACGCTCGCTTTATTCATCAGGGCGGAGGATCCTGAAACCGTCCTTTTCGGAGCCACATCCCTGGCACGCGACCTGGCGCCTCGCTTGGCCACTATTTTGAACACCGGTGTCATGGCAGATTGCCTGACCTTGGATTTGACGGCAGAGAATCAGGCACTTGTGGGTACGAAACCAGTCCCCGGGGGCAATCTTATGGCCACCATCCTTTGCCCCCGACATCGACCCCAGGTGGCAACATTGCTTCCGGGTATGTATGAACCTCGCCCTCCGGATACCGGACGAAGCGGCGAGGTTCTGTTAAAGGACACACCCGTCGGTACCCGGGATGCAAAAGTCCGTATGGTAGGTGAAGAAGGGAAAAAGAAATCTGCCAGCGCACTGGAGGATGCGCAGATTGTGGTGGCTGGGGGCATGGGAATGGAAACACGCCAGAACTTTAGGCTGGTGGAAGAGCTGGCCATGGTTTTAGGAGGGACCGTCGGCGCAACCCGTCCGGTAGTAGAAGAGGGCTGGGTTTCCCCTGACCATATGATCGGTCAATCCGGTAAAATAATCCACCCCCGTCTCTATATCGCCGTTGGTATTTACGGCTCCATCTATCACACCATCGGCATCCAGAGAGCCCAAACCGTTGTGGCCATAAACACGGATCCGTATGCACCCATTTTTTGCTTTGCGCAATATGCCATAGTGGGGGATGCCAAAAAAATACTCCCCGCCCTGATCGATCGGTTTCGCAAGCGATAGTGTCGTTTCCCATAAAACTGTAAAGCAAACTGGGCGGTTGAAAGGTTTTCATGAGCAAAAGGCTTTCAACACTTTAACATTTTTTAAACTTGCTTCTGGTAAATGGCACTAGAACAGGTTTCAAAACCCCTATTCTTGTCTGCCTACAGTCCCGCTCCGCGGGATTTGCGCCTTTTTATCCGCCAGTAACCTTTGGCGGATTAAATAAAAGATCGCAATATGCCTTCGAAATGGATTTGATATCCAATTGTTCCAACATGATAATAACAGTTTTATATAATGATATGATATTGATATCTGAAAAGCGGTAGCTAAGTTGATATTTACAGAAAAAATCTGATATCTATAATTTAATGAAAGTGCTGATCTTGGCAAGATCTCTGTAAAATTAATTCAAAAAGGCGGACCACAACATATTGTGCCTGCCTTTTTTGTTTTGGGTGATGATTACAACCCGAATGCCCCACCGGAAATTTTGATCTGTCTCAATAAAGTTGGCAAGCTAGCGGTAACAAATTCTGATTTTTCTATTTATATTGATAGGTTAAGTGCTGTTATAATTTATTAAAATTCTTCCTATGTCAAGAGAATTTAGGCAGACGGACCTGCAGAGCGTCGCATCACCACCGCCATGGCCTTAAAGTAGTCCCGCTGAACCTTGAGATTGCACACCCGACAATATCTTTGAGTGGTCTTGATCCGGGTATGTCCGAGAAGATCCTGGATGGTAACCAGATCAGCATCGGCGTTGAGCAGCTGGGTGGCCATCGTATGTCTGAGCTGATGGCAGGACACATTTACCCCCGACTTTTTAGAGTAATACTCAATACGCTTGCGGATGCCGCGCGTAGATATGGGCCTGGCTTTGTGGACACCTTTTTCCACCAGAAAGATCTTTTTGACGCGAGAACCCAACCGCTGCTTTACATAGGCAACCAGCGCAGTGTAAGTGTCATCGCTGATGTAGACGACCCGGTCCTTGCCGCCCTTGCCGTGGTATACGTAAATCCGTCTGCGACGCCAGTCGATGGCATCGATGGTTAAGATGGCAACTTCAGCCACCCTTAGACCACAGCGCAGCATCAGCATGAACATGGCTCGATCACGGCGGCTTTTAATGGCGCTAAACAAACCGGCCACCTGTTCATCTTGCAGATGCTTTGGCAGGGGCCGGGCCAGGCGCAGGTGATAACCCTTTTTGACCGGATTGGTGATCTTAAGTTCTTGTTGATCGTGAAGATAATTGTAAAAGCCGTGTATACTCACCAGATGGCAGTTGATGGTCTTTGGCGCCAGCCTTTTGCCGAGAAGATAATCGACATAAGCCGTAATTTTTTTATAGCTGACCTGCTCGATGGGTTCATCGAGCCAGAGGACAAACTGCTTCAGGTTGCTCAGATAGCTTCTAACTGTGTTGGCTGAACAGTTGCGTCTTTTCAAATACCGGCGGTAGTTGATGATCGAGTCGGTGATGTTCATCGACGGCTCCTTTTTCGATGTGTGCCATGGCTTTATAATATTCTTGTTCCCGGGTTTTATCGGTTAGCCGGGCATAGCGCAGGGTCATCTCCAGGCTGCTGTGTCCCAGCAGCTGCTGCAGACACTCCAGGCGCATGCCGGCATTTAAAAGATCGGTGGCAAAGGTGTGCCGCAGGCAGTGAAGCGTGTAACCTTTGTGAGCACAACCGGCCTTTTCTAGATAGATTCGCAGTATCTCACGGGCACGTGAATAACCCAGTGGATAGCGCCCCTGACCGTAGAACAAATACTTCTGACTACTGTCACGGATGCGCATCCAGGCTTTTAAAGCGCTGCAGGCATCATCGCTGATACACACCGTGCGGCCGAGACGATTTTTCTCTCCAAGCATAATGAATATCTTCTGCTCGACCAGGTTGAGATCATCGACGCTGGTATTTAAAAGCTCGCCGATACGCATGCCGGTTCTAAGCAGCAACAGGATCAGGGCTCGGTCACGGATGTTGTCAATCGTTGCCAAAAATCGCTGGGTATCGACCGGATCCATAGCCTTGGGCAGCGGCTTGGGCACCTTAATCCGGATTTTTTTAACCAGTATGTCGGCCGGCATGCGATCGGCTTCCACCAGATAGCGGATAAAGGAATAGATGCTCCTTAGGGTTCCATAAATGGTAATGGGTTTTAGACCACGGTCTTGCTGATGTTCGACATAGGCTTCCAGATCTGCTTTGCTGATCTGCTCTACAGCGGTTTTGCCCATTTGGCCGATAAACACCAAAAAGGGTACGATAAAGCCGCAGTGGGTAGCCAGTGTCACCGGCTTGCAGCCGCGCCGGTATTTGTAAAGTATCCACTCGGTCAGCTGCGATTTGCCCGGATAGCAAAAGCGATTAAGCCTGCGAAAAACCTTCTGCAGGGTAATGCCGCGACTGTCGGTCCGGCTGGCATCTGAAGAAAAAAACGAGCTTAGCGCTGCTAGTGTTGATTGGTGCGGTGAGATTAAATCAATGGATTCAAAATAACTTTGGCGACTTTGCGGGTGGCAACCGTGGGCGTGGTTGGGGTTGGCGTATAATAAATTAGCACGGGTCATTTTCTGCCTCCTTTCTGAAACTTGCAGAAAAATCAGACAGATAATGACCTTTTACGATCTATTGGTCAATTCTCATTTTGTTACCACTAGTGGCAAGAATATTGGACTCTATAATATGAATTGATTTGTTGAAATTGTGATTTGCAAACCAAATATACATTTTCCCGAAATTTTAGTTTAAGGCACGACATCCACACTTTGAATCCTTGCCAAAATTTAAAGATTTGCGTATGCAATATAT
>CP070652.1:2237403-2263410 GCA_020354645.1 Deltaproteobacteria bacterium | reverse complement strand
CGATACAATTTTGACGTTATCTTTGAATTTTTTCGCTAAAAATTCGCTGATCTCTTTTTCAATTTCTTTCGGATCCGGTATTTTGTCATCTCGTTTTCCCATAACGCTACAACTATAATCACATCTGTCTAAAAAAGCAAGCCAATGCCACCGCCCCATCTATTGTTGTGACAGAGAAGGTTCTTGACAAGTTGAAAATTAACGATATAAAGATATAGTCATATATATCAATTTATTTAATATGCAACAATTATAATAAGTTATCAAACAAAATAAATATGTTAAGAAACAAGACAATCGCTGATCCCACGCCCGTTTATTTTAAATTACAACAGGAGATTCAAACCAAAATTGAAAAGGGGCAGTGGACCCCCGGTCAATGTATCCTTCCGGAAAGAATCCTGGCTGAAATTCATAAAGTAAGTATCGGCACGGTAAAAAAGGCATTACTGAATCTTGTACATAAGGGCTATCTTTATCGTATTCAGGGAAAGGGCACCTTTGTCGCCGGCACTACCCTGCGGCGTGAAAGTTTGCGCTATTACCGTTTTCTCAGGAATTTTAGGGATAACGAAGCCGATCTTAAAATAAAACTCCTAGAGCTAAAAAAAATAAACGGTCAGCAGCCGCATAATCGCTACCTTAAAATCAGATCGGATCAGAATCTTTATGAGATAAGGCGGCTATTTTTTTTCAAAAAAAACCCCATTGTCTACAGCATCTCTTACTTACCGCAAAAGATGTTTCAAAACCTGCATGAGTTTCCCATTTATCTATTTGAAAAAGTCACGCTTTATGAGGCTTTAGAAAAAAATTACGCTGTGCCTACGATATACAATCACGAACTCTTTGGTGCGACGGTGGCCGATGCCAAAACGGCACAATTGTTACAAATCACGGATGGAAGGGCTGTTCTTTTTATTGAAATGCTATCCTTTACTTACAGAGATAAACCCTACGAATACCGGAAAAGCTATTGTGTTACGGATGAGCGAAAAGTTTTTAATGAAATATAAGGGGAAAAATGAGAATTACTGATTATCCGGTAATTGATGCTGACATTCTCATCATTGGCGGGGGGAGTGCCGGCATTATGGCCGCCATCCGCGCCAAAGAAATGAATCCTGACCAGAAAGTGGTCATATTCGAAAAAGGAGAAATCAAATACTCGGGATGCATTGCCCGGGGCATGGATGCCCTCAACATCGTTGCCTTACCCGGCGTTTCGACGCCGGAGCTGTATGTGGCGTCTAACCGCATTGCCTGTGAAGGTATTATGGATGAACCGGTCAATTACCGCATGGCCCAGAGAAGCTGGGCGATGATGAAAAAACTCGAGTCGTGGGGCGTTTGTTTCCCGGTGGATGAAAACGGCGAATATGAAGTCCTTCAGGTCCATCCCAAGGGGAAGTTTTGCGTCACCATGAAAGAACCGGAGCTTAAGACGCTTCTTGCCAAAAGGGCAATAGACTTGGGCGTTAGCGCCATAAATCGAACCATGGCCGTAAAACTTCTTAAGAACGGCGAGCAGCTTGCCGGCGCCATTGGCATGAATGTCCGCACCGGCGAGAACATATTATGCAGGGCCAAATCCGTTATTCTTTGCGCCGGCGGCACCGCCCGTTTCGGTCTACCCAATAACGGCAATCTATACGGCGTGTATGATTTTCCGGGTAATACCGGCGATGGCTATTGTCTGGCTTACAAAGCCGGTGCTGAATTGAGCGGATTTGAATACACGCTCATCTACTATATCGTCAAAGACATAAATGCACCCCTTTTGTACATTACCTTAACGCGAGGGGCCAATCTTCTGACAGCCTTGGATGAGCACCGTGAAAAAGATCACCCTTCTATCAAATCCATGCTTCTCGACCACTTTAAGGAGAAGGGGCCCTTACGGATACGCATGAGCCACCTTCCTGAGAATAAGATTAAAGAAATTGAAGATATTCTTTTCACCACCGAGCGGCCGGTTTGCGAACGCTTTTACAAGGGCAGAGGAATCGATTTTCGTTCGGGAGAGATCGAGTTGTGGCCCACCGAGACATTTCTTTGTGGTGGACACGGTCTGACCGGGATTCGGGTAAATGAAAATGCGGAAACGTGTGTGCCCGGGCTCTATGCGGCCGGGGATGCCTCGCTGGTGGCAAGGGGGCATTTGTCGGGCGCTTTTGTCTTTGGTGAAATTGCCGCCGAAAACGCCAGCGAGTATGCGGCCGCCAACGAGGCGGTGGAGTTGGATACAGATCAGGTTGATGACTTTATGAAAGCCAAGCAGTCACGGCTGTCCCAAAGCGGGAACCCCATTCCCGTCGAGGAATTTGAATACAAGGTGCGGCGAATAATTAATGATTATATCCGGCCGCCTAAAAACGAATATAAGCTGAACAGAGCCCTGTGGTGGATGGACAGATTCCGCCGGGAACTCGCCACTATGGTCAGAGTAAATGATATGCATGATCTTTTCAAAGTTTACGAAGTAGAAAACATCATTCAGTGTGCCACTCTGAGTGCTGTGGCCTCTAATGAAAGAAAAGAAAGCCGTTGGGGGTTGTGGCATTACCGCAGTGATTATCCGGACCGTGACGATCAGAATTGGTTAAAACACATTGTGCTCACCATAGGGGATGTGCCTGAAAATGTGGAGACTGCTCACAAAAAAATCGAAAAACTCGAGGGAGAGCATCAGTGAACCGGGTCAATTTATTGGAAAGCCTTTCCGATAACATCCGTGTTGATAAGGACAAATGCACTGCCTGCGGCATCTGTGTCGATACGTGTATTTTGGATAACCTTAGAATGAAATTGTCTCCCTGTCGGCAAGCCTGTCCGCTAGGGGTGAACTGTCAGGGTTATGTTCAACTGACCGCACGGGGAGAGGACGCCAAAGCGATGGAGCTGTTGCGCCAGACGCTGCCTTTTCCAGGAATTCTGGGCCGGATCTGTTCGCAACCTTGTGAAGAAAGCTGTCACCTTAAAAAAGCAGATGGTGATGCGGTGGCCATCAGAGCTATTAAACGCTACTTGGCGGATCAATTTGCAGACCGTAAGATCCCACCGCCGCTGACGATCGCGGAAACCGGCTACAACGTTGCGGTGGTGGGCTCGGGACCGGCCGGCCTGATGGCGGCGCATGATCTTCGAATCCATGGACATGCAGTGACGGTATTTGAGGCTGAAGATGCTCCGGGCGGGATGCTGCGCTGGTCGATACCGGAGTTTAGGCTGCCCCTCGAGGTTCTGGAAAAAGAGCTTGAGCCGTTGCAACATATGGGCATCGTTGTTCAGTGCGGTATTTCAATTGGAAAAGATAAGACGCTTAAGGATCTCAAAAGGGAATTCAAGGCGGTCATCATTGCGACTGGATGTCCGCAGTATGTGAAATTAAATGCCGAGGGCGAGAACCGATCCGGCGTATATCACGGGCTGCCGTTTCTCCACGATGTCCGGGCGGACCTGGTGCCGGAAGTGGGGCAACGGGTGGTCGTAATCGGTGGCGGAAATGTAGCCGTAGATTCAGCTCAGACGGCACTGAGGCTGGGCGCTGAAGATGTAACCATTGTTTGCCTGGAATCCTACGACGAGATTCCCGCATTTCAGAATGCACTGGAGAGTGCCAAATCCGAAGGGATCAAACTGGAGTGTTCCTGGGGTCCGGTGCGGCTTTCTTCTGTCGATGGCGTGCTGAAAAGTGTTGAGTTCCAGAGATGCCTTAAGGTCTTTGATGACCGTGGCAGATTTAATCCGATTTTTGACGCCTGCCGGCTGCTGTCTTTGGAGGCCGATACCGTTATCGTCGCCATTGGACAGTCTCGGAACACGCCGATTCTGTCAACGATCGGTTTGTCGCCTGAAATAATTGAACAAATTGATCCCTTGACGCTCCAGACGGACGACGAGATGATATTTCTGGCGGGTGATGTCTTCAGCGGCCCTTCGTCGGTGGTGGAAGCCATGGCCAACGGACGTCGCGCAGCAGAGTCTGCGCATCGGTTCCTTAACGGCGAGCATCTTCGTTATGGCCGGGCTTATGCCGGCCCCGTGGAAACCGATTATGAAATCGATACCAGCCGGGGAGCTCGAATCGGCCGGGCAAAAATTCTGGAGCACCTTTGCCGGGGAAGCGGAGATTTTGCTGAGCTTGAAAAGCCTTTTGACAAAAAAACCGCCCGACAGGAGGCTCAGCGTTGCCATTCCTGCGGACAGCCGTTTGGTAAATTTCGAACCTGCTGGTTTTGTCTGCCCTGCGAAGTCGAGTGCCCCCAGGAAGCCATATATGTAGAAATACCATATCTTTTGAGATGAGGGTATATTGACCTAGCTTGGATTAGCCCGTACCAACCCGTGATGCCCTACGTTTATGCTGGAGTGGGAAAGATACCGGATACCGGATGCTTGATGCTGGATATAATAAGGATAATTACCTTTAAAACCAGTATCCAGAAACTTCACCCTGTTGAATCCTGCCTTCGGCGGGGCCACCAAGGGTGGCATTCAACAGGGCAAGGCATCCAGTATCTTCTCCATAAGGGCAATACCATATGCTACCAATACATCATGCAAAAAAATTCCAAAAAACTAACAATTAAGGAGCTAACAATTCTTAAAAATTTGTTCGGCCAAACGGAAAAAATTGCATAATATGTGGTTAAGATAACAACTAATGAAACTCTATGAATACGAAGGTAAGTCTTTGATACAGGAGATGGGTATACCCACTCCGGACGGATCTGTTGCCAGCAATTTGAAAGAGGCAGCCATAGCGGCCGAAGCGCTCGGCTACCCGCTGGTTGTTAAAGCTCAGGGGCTACAGGGCGGACGGGGTAAGGCAGGCGCCATAAAATTTGCCCGGAACAAAGATGAATTGGTTGGCTGTGTCAATGAAATTCTCGGTATGCGACTCGGGGCTGAAACGATTGACAGACTGTTGATCGAGCAGCAGCTGCCCATTGCTCAGGAGTTTTACTTGGGGGTCTCCGTTGATCCGCAGAGCGCTATGCCGCTGCTGATGATTTCGACCCATGGCGGCATAGATATTGAGTCGGTCGCAGAACAGAGCCCCCATCAATTAATAAAAAAACAGCTGGATCCGCTTGAAACACCGAGGCTTCATCACATGTTGGCCATGGTCTTGCAGACCGGATTAAGTGGCAAAACGCTGGTACGCGTATCCGAAATACTGCTAAGACTTGTAAATTGCTATTTCAAGCACGAAGCCGTCACTGTTGAAATCAACCCGCTGATCATCGATCACAAGGGCAAAGCGTGGGCGGCGGACGCCAAGGTTGAGATCGATGATTCGGCAATTTTCCGCGTGAAAGCGGTTGAAAATTTTTCACGCAGCCCGTAATCCGGTGACCCCTTTGAGACCGAAGCCAAGGCGGCCGGCGTGTCCTATGTTCGGCTTAATCATGAAGGTAACATCGGGCTTATCGCCGGAGGTGCCGGTTTGGGGATGGCAACCATGGATACGGTTTATTTTTATGGTGGCATCCCGGCCAACTTCTTGGATCTTGGCGGCATGGCAACCCCGGAAAAGACGGCGGCCGCCCTAAATATCGTCTTAAAGACACCCGGGGTCGAGGGAGTTTTCATCAACGCTTTCGGGGGCATCAACAATTGCCGGGAGATGGCCAAAGCAATCGTTAGGGTGGTTGAGGAAATCAATCCGCACCAGGTGATTGCGGTGAAAATGAGAGGGCATTCCCAGGATGAGGGCTGGGCGCTTTTAGAGGCAAAAAATATTCCTGTTGTTAAACATGGAACCACCGAAGAGGGAATCATTTTGCTGCTTGAAAAAATGAGAGAAAAAGGAGTAAAAACAGATGGCCATCCTGATAGATAAAGATACCCGGGTCGTCATCCAGGGAGCGACGGGCAAACAGGGTCGTTATCATATGTCTAAGATATTGGACTACAACGTGAACGTCGTTGGGGGTGTCAGCCCCGGCAAAGGCGGTCAAGAGATTTTGGGGGTTCCCATTTTTGATACGGTGGCAGAGGCTCAAAAGAGTTCGCCCATCGATGCGACCATGATTATGGTTCCACCGGCAGGCGCACTCTCTGCTGCGGCGGAGGCCATTGAAAGCCGAATTGCGTTGATCGTTGTCATTACTGAAAATGTGCCGTTTCATGACGCCTTGCGCATACGAAGCCTGGCGCAAAAAGAAAAGGTCCGGGTAATCGGCCCCAACACTGTGGGTGTCATCAGTCCCGGAAAATCCAAAGTCGGCGTTTCGCCGGATTCCATTTTTTGTGAAGGATCTGTCGGAATTGTTTCCCGCAGTGGTACCTTAACCCACGAGATTGCCTCAAATTTAACCTACAAAGGCATTGGGCAATCCACCTGTGTTTGCATCGGTGGCGATATGACCAAAGCCACCAATTTTATCGATGTGTTAAAGCTTTTCCGGGACGATGAACAAACGCGGGTTATCGTCATGATAGGTGAAATCGGTGGCGCCGGTGAGGAGCTTGCCGCCGGCTATATCAAGGAAAGCAGCTATCCCAAAAAAGTTGTTGCATATATCGCCGGGGCAACAGCGCCGGCCGAAAAAAAGATGGGCCATGCCGGTGCGATCATTTCCGGAGGGCTTGGTTCGGCCGAATCCAAAATAACAAATCTAGCAGCAGCCGGGGTCATCGTGGCAAAAAAGATGGACGACGTTTTACACATTGTTCAATAAGAAAAAGGATTCTTCACCTGTATATTCAATAAACTTGGGCATCTTATTGCAACGAGGTAGCATAGAAGCGCTGAAAAGCTCACAAAAATTTATGGGATGACGGTCACCTGGTTTGACTGATGGCCAATCATGATGATAAGGAGTTTTACTATAAAATACTTTAGCGTGTTGAATATCGAATACCCGCCCGCCTCGCCTGAGCGGCTCGCGATGACGGGCAGGAAGAACAAGGGATTTCGAATGATGACTTTTTTCCTTCGACCTGTTCGCCGTACAAGACTTTAACAGGCGGGCATTCATCATTCCTTGTTCGATATTCTGCGGTTCAAAAGAATGGGCAGGTTTGCTTTCCTGAAAGCCCCGGCTTTTAAGGCGGGGAGCTTCACTTCAACTTCTAAACGTTCTGATTTGACAGGACACCGTGTTATTGTTAAAGATGGACTGGTTATCTGATTCTTTCCGGTTTTACCTGATACATTGACTACGGTATCGGCAGAACACGATAAAGTGTGTTATATAAGCCCATCTCTTGATGCCTTAACCGGCTGATGGCTATTTTAAACTAACGAAAGGAGGAAGATATGATCAACAAAAAAAGGATTGGGATTTGTTTAATTGTAGTGCTGGTACTGGCCTTTGCCTTGGGGCCCGTCCACGCGGATAAACGTCGATTTTTGTCAATTGCTTCCGGCTGGGTGACCGGTGCTTATTACCCCTTTGCCGGAGCCGTTTCCCGGGTTGCCTGGAAGAGCCTAAAGGAACAAAACATCAAGGTTACGGCCGAATCATCGGGCGCGTCTGTGGCCAATGCCAAGCTTATTAGCGCAGGGGATACCGACTTCGCCCTGCTGCAAAATGACATCGCTTCCTATGCCTATTACGGCAAGCTCATGTTCGATGAGCCCATCACAAACCTTTTGGGCTGTATGACCCTTTATCCGGAGACCATTCAGCTTGTTGCCCGCAAGGACGCAAAAATCAAATCGGTGGCGGATCTGAAGGGCAAGCGGGTCTCGATCGGACCGCTCGGATCGGGGACCACTGAAAACGCCAAGCAAATCCTTGCAGCCTGGGGTATGACCGTGGACGACATCCAGGCCCAACAGCTAAAAACCCAACAAGCAGCGGATTATATGGTGGATGGCCGCTTGGATGCCTACTTCGCCACCACAGCGGTGGGTGCAGCCGTCATCATCGACACCGCTGTTCGGGTTCCCGCCGTGATCGTGCCCGTTAAAGGTCGCAACGCTAAAAAACTGATGAAGGAGTATTCCTTCTATGCCAAGGATACGGTGCCGACCGGAATTTATAAGGGAGTTGACAAGCCGGTCGAAACAGTTGCCGTCATGGCCATGATGGTTGCCCGGGCCGATCTTGAGGAAGACATCGTTTACGCCATTGTCAAAGCTACTTACGAGGACCTGGAGCAGGTCAAAAAGGCCCACGCCAAGTTCCAGGTCATCGATGTCAAAAAATCCCAGATGGGGATGAGCGTGCCGCTTCATCCCGGCGCCAAGCGGTATTTCAAAGAAGTGGGCGTCGTTAAATAAATCCCCCCGCTCACCCACATTCAATCCATCCGGGGCGGTCTTCACGACCGCCCCGGCCTTGTTCCATTTCCGCCTGACCTCGAGGGGATCTCATGACGCCGCATACAGAAAAAAAGGATATCAAAGACGGTCAGCAGTTGGCCCAAGACTCAGAGACGGGGTCGCGGACCTTATCCGGCAAAATCGGGGTTTTTATACGCTGGTTTGCCATCGCCATGTCACTCTTCCAGCTTTATACCGGTTTTTTCGGTGAGCTTCCGGGCTACAAACAACTCAGTGTCCATCTGGCCTTTGCCTTGGTGCTGTGTTACGTCTATTTTCCCTTGTCCAAAAAGTCACCGCGACACCGCTTAACCGTCATTGATGGTATTTTAGCCATACTGGCAGGGGCGGCAGCGATTTATGTTTTTGCCAATTACAAACACTGGGCCCTCTCCCAGGGCGACGCCGCCGTCTATGACATTGTCATTGGCGGTGTTCTGCTGGCCTTCATTCTGGAAGCCACCCGCCGCAGTGTCTCTCCGATGCTGCCGGTGATTACACTGATATTTCTCTGCTACGCATACTTCGGCCCTTACATACCGGGTGAATTGGCCCACCGCGGCTTCAGGGTGGCCCGCATCATCGACCACATTTTTATGTCCGGTGAGGGGCTCTGGTCGATACAGCTCAGGGTCTCTGCGACCTTTGTTTTTCTGTTCGTTCTTTTCGGGGCCCTGATGGACAAGACCGGCGCCGGTCAGTATCTGATCAACCTCTCGTTTGCCACCATGGGCCGCTTCCGGGGCGGGCCGGCCAAAGCAGCGGTGGTGGCCTCGGCCGCCATGGGCTCCATTTCCGGTTCATCGATCGCCAACACGGTCACCACAGGATCGATGACGATTCCGCTCATGAAAAAGGTCGGGTTCCAACCGCATACCGCCGGGGCGGTGGAGGTGGCCGCTTCGACCAACGGCCAGCTGATGCCGCCGATTATGGGGGCGGCCGCATTTGTTATGGCCGAAATGATCGGAATTTCTTACTTCGAGGTCGTCAAGGCGGCCTTTATCCCGGCCATTTTGTCTTACGCGGCCATCTTTTCCATCGTCCACCTCGAGGCCATCAAAGAAAACATCCGCGGCCTCACCAAAGAAGAAACCCCGGAGCTGCTCAAGACGGTTATATCGGGCGTTCATTACCTGATTCCCCTGTTCATCCTGTGCTACTTGCTGCTGATCGTTTTCTGGACGCCGACCACTTCCGCTTCCTGGGCCATCCTGGCCGGTGTCATTGTGGCCATCGGCAATAACTTTTACCGGACTTACTACCTTTTTCCCCGCCGGCAGGCCCGGGGCGAGGAGAATGACGACCCGGCTTATCTCGACTATCTGAAGCAGCCCCAGGGTTTTGTCACGCGCCGGATTCCGTATGAACTGCTGGGCACACTGGAGGCCGGCGCCAGGAACATGGCCGGTGTGGCTGCCGCATGCGCCTGTTGCGGCATTATCATCGGTGTGGTGACTTTAACCGGTCTTGGCCTCAAGATGGCTGCTTTTATCACCAATCTGGCCGGTGGTAGCCTATTGTTGACGCTGATTTACTCGGTATTTGCCTGCATCATTCTGGGGATGGGGTTGCCGACCACTGCCACCTATATCGTTATGGCCGCCATGACTGCACCGGCCATTTTGACGATCAGCCAGGACATCGGCCTGGGGTTGCCTGTGCTGGCGATCCACCTTTTTGTTTTCTATTACGGGATTGTGGCCGACGACACGCCCCCGGTGGGGCTTTGTGCTTACGCCGCCGCCGGCATTGCCGGCTCCGACCCGATCAAAACCGGGTGGAAATCCTTCCGGCTGGATCTGGCCGCCTTCACCCTGCCCTTTATGTTCGTTTACAACACCAAGCTCTTAATGTTTAACACCAACTGGGTGGAATTGCTCTACATCATCCCGGTCTCGATTGTCGGCATGTTCTGCTGGTCGGTTTTTATCCAGGGGCACTGGGTGGTCAAGACCTATATCTGGGAACGGCTGATTTTTCTGGGGCTGGCCTTTATGCTGGTCAACCCGTCCCATCTGTATATCGGTGGCGTTCATATAAACCAGCATCAGGCCAATGGCCTTGCCGTGGCCATTTTGGTGGCCATTTATTTTTGGCAGCGTGCGCGAAGGGCCAAAACTGCTACTGCCACCCTGGAGGCGACCTTGACCTGATATATGTGATCCGAAAGGCTGACTTGGCCGTGAAAACCGGGCAATCTGCCGCTTGGCAGCCTATCCGAAATGGCTAACAGCCGGACGGGCCGCCCGATTTTTTTGATCGGCCACTTCGGATTTAGTGAGGATGAAATATTCGAGTGAGCATTATGGGCGTGATAAAAGACAACCCCATCGGGATGTTCGATTCAGGGTTGGGTGGTGTAAGTTGTTTGGGCCAGGGTATTTACCTGTTACCCAATGAAAGATTTGTATATTTTGGCGATTCAGGCGTTGCGCCCTACGCGCTGCTATCCAAAACAGAGGTGAAAAATTTATGTTTCAATGCCTGCGATTTTTTGGTGGAAAAAGCGGCCAAGGCGATTGTGGTTGCCTGTAATACTGCTACGAGCGTTGCCCTTGCGGATTTGAGAAAAAAGTATGATATACCTGTCCTGGGTATCCAACCGGCGATTAAACCGGCGGTTAGCTTCGGTTTGACAGGTAAAATAATCGTGATGGCCACCAGCATGACCCTACAGAGCAAGATGGTGGACAACCTCATCGACAGATATGGCGAAGGCTATGAATTTGTGAAACTGCCGTGCCGAAGGCTCATTACCTTGGTGGAATCCGGAACCATCGATGGCATTGAAATCGAGGGCGCTATAAAAGAGTGTTTTAAAGATTTAGATCCCAACAACATTTCTACGGTGGTCATTGGGTGCACCCATTTTGGATTTTTAAAAAAAGCCATAAAGAAAGTGCTGGGCAATCATATTCGCATTGCCGATCCCAATGAAGGGATAATCAGACACTTAAAAAGTATTTTAGAACAAGAAAATCTTTTGACTGATAAAATGATCGATGATCCCATGGTGGAGATTTATAATTCCGGCGGTGAAGTGTTTATAGAGAACTCGAAAAAAATGTTGGAAAAATATTTATTGAGGATTTCATAAAAAGTCACTTTCGTTCGCTTCGTGAGCATTTTTGGGATTCATGAAATCCCGCTGAAAGCGGGACTAAATTTCAAAAACTCGGGCTGACGCCCTCAAACAGTTTGAAATTTTTTACGGTCACCATTTCACGAATCTTTTTCCAAAAATGCTCAATATCGCTCACCAAAGACTTTTTACCAGATCATCTTTATTGAATTTCAAAAAAAAGATCAGAAAATAGGAACAGTTTTCGGCCCAGAGGCAAGTTATTTTGAACGTTTTTAAAGCAGGCCAAAGTGCCTGCTGAAAGGGGGCAATGATGGAAATGAAAAAAGTGCTGGCGGGATGGAGCAAGATTTGTCCCGGCTGCAACATCGGGCGCAAATATCCGGATTCATTTATTGGCAAGAAGGTGAGAAGTCATTGGGAAAAAGGTTGCATCTCGCATAACGCCTATGTTGAGGTGTACGGCGCCGACGAGCCTTCACCGAATATAAATAAGATAACATCCGATGATGAGTGAACTTGCGGGTGGATTATTCGGCTGAACAGGCTGTTGCCCCAATATTTTTGAGTGGACATTAAAACGTTTTTGAATTCATAAATCTTAGCGCAGCGGAAGAAAAGCGCCTTGAACCTGTTTGAGTTAAGCGGGACGAGTTTTTCCGCTTCTTGACATCCGCCACATTTTTTCTAATCAGATTTGACATTGATACGGATGGACAAAAGCAAAGGGGCTTTAGAAGCCCCTTTGCTTTTCGAAATGCGGTGTCAGCTGGTTCCACCGGGCCCGTATCCAGTGCCGTCCTGCGGGCCGATTCCATCATTCCCCGTGCCGTCACCGGGTCCATAACCATGATTTTGCCCTGATCCAGGACCCGAACCGCTGCCGTCACATTCTCCGTCCCCGGAACCGGCACCCGGACCCGGGCCGGCTCCGGGACCACCACCCGTACCCGGACCGGCTCCGGGACCACCACCCGGACCTGGACCGGCTCCGGGACCACCACCCGGACCCGGACCGGCTCCGGGACCATCACCTTTGGCAAGAAGAAAGCTCTTTGCGGCTAATTCTTCCTGGACCAAATTATCATCGGCTAAGTTCAAGATCCAGGCCATGATGCCGATCAAACTCAATGCTACCACCACACAACAGATCCCCGGTATTTTCTTTGCCATTTCTTCCTCCTTTCGGGAGTTATCACAAACGTTAATATTGGATTGTGAATCCTAATACGCTTCCGCCAAATCAATGACCTGGGAGCAATTATGATTCGACATGCCTTGTCTCTTATTTTGAATCACCTCCTCTCTTCAGCATTTAGTCATTAAACGTGTGCCGATAGGAAAGGTTACAGTTTTCCCTTAATTGAGCGAAGGTCGAGGATGCTCCAAACACAAGAGGTCCAATTGGATTAAATGCAAAATCCTTAAAACAGCATTATAAAGGGGGATTGGAAGAAAATTATATTCTAGTGCGGCCCTCCGGGTCCTCCAGGGCCCCCGGGTCCTCCGGGGCCGCCGGGTCCACCGGGGCCGCCGGGTCCCCCGGGTCCACCCGGGCCTCCGGGGCTGGCGGTACCGCTCGGGGAACCGGTTTGACTTCCGCCGGGAGTCCGGGAGCCTTGGGGACTTTTGCCGTTTTGAATCGCCTGCCCGTATTTTTGGGCAAGGTTTTGAGGCGGGGTGTTTTGAGATTGGGACATAAATTGATTGCGGATGTTTTTGATGTCATTCGCCGAGTAGCCTTTTATCAGGGCTTGGCCCACGACTGCGGCGGCCGCCTTTGAAGAAACACCAAGACGGGTCATATCTCTCAATGATTTTAGGCTTTCAACAGCGAGGTGGTTTATTTGAGACGACCCCATGTTCTGGGCTTTGGACTGCAGTGTGTTCATGATTGTTGCGGCATCGGTCCGGTTTAATCCGGCCGCAAGAGCGGTTGCCAACAGATTTCCCAGTTGGCTTTTTTGCTGTTGTTGGTTCGTGACTTGACCGGCTTGGTCGTAGGCAAAGGCATAGCGGGATCGAACCTTTTCCATGGCCTGCAAGATGTTTCTCGCTGGCACCTGTTTGCTGATCCCTTCATATGCCTTATTTATAACCGCAGCGGTCGGCAGCCCTTTTTTATGGGTATCCACAATGATTTTTTGAGCACCAAGAATGTGTCCGGTTTCGAACTGATGCTGCAGCATGGTTGTGGTTAGCTCAAGGGCGTCATCGCTGTTTAGCCCGGAGTCAATCATCTGCCGTGTACTTGCTTTCAGTTCCTGCGGCACCTTATCCGGCAAGCGGTCATCCACTTCATCACCAAGGGCAATGGCAGCCGAAAACAGGAGACAACATATTGTTATGAATGTTGTTTTCATTTTTGATTAAAATGGTTGGCCTTTAATTCCATAACATTTGGGAATAAAAAAGGTTACATATATGGTACGAAGATACAGTTTTCGGCACCGAAATCATCTTTTTCGCTCAGCTTACAATTCGGTAGATAAACAAATCCGTCAACTTTGTAAAAATACCGGAATTCGCGGGATGCCGGCAAAGTGATTTCCCACATCCCGTTGCTTATTTTTTTTGCCGGATGAAGCTCAAATTGATCCAAAGAGGATGCAAAATAAACGATCCGGGCATTGGGCATTTTGAGTAAGAAAATTACCCGATCGTCACAGATCTTGTAATAATGGGCGGTACATCCGGCTAGCAGAAGAAAGATTGCTCCCAGAGAAATTCGTTTCACGCCTGTATCTTCACCTCAAGAATAGAATTCTCTCCGCCGAAATCATCATATTCACGGGTCAGAATGGTGGGATCGGCAAGCCGTCGGTTACCCTCGAGGATGTAACTGAAACGATGTTCTCCTTCCGGCAGATCAAGGGTAATCGCCCAATAACCACTTGATCCCACTCTTTTCATTGGAAAGGTCTGCCAGTCGGCAAAGCTGCCGGTAATTTCGACCTTGTTGACCTCAGGCTGATAAATAACAAATCTGTGTGGAATAGACAATCTTTGCTGAGAAGGCAGGCTTACATAAAGAATTATCAAAGCAGCGACCAGACCTGCAGCAAAAATGCCGATTGGGCGCCATCTGGGACTTTTCAGCTTTCGCTTTACCGGAATCTCAACCGGCGGTGCCTGTTTGACGACCTGGGAGCGGAGCACCTTTTCCTGCCGCAAAAGGTCGAGCGTTTCATTTTTAAAGATTTTGTCCGCGTGCACAGTTTCAACGAACACGACCTTGTCGTCGAGATCTAACTCATCGTCAATGAACATACTGATTAAATAATCTATCATCATTCACCTGCCTGGATAATTTTGCGAAGCTTGATACGGGTCCGATGAACCTTCACCTTTACATTGGCCTCGCTGAAACCGGTGAGTGAAGAGATTTCCCGATACGACAAATCACTGCTGACGACAAGTGCAAGAATATCGCGTTCATCTTCATCAAGTTGCTGTATAGCCTCAAGTACCCGGCGGTATTCTTCCCGTACCATAAAATGGTGTTCGTGATCGGCTCCGCTGGTTTCGGGGTCTGTTTGCAACCCTGGGTTGCGCTTCTGTTTTCGGGTAACATCAAAAACCAGATTGCGGCCGATAGTATACAGCAGTGAGACGCTCTGCTCTTTCTCGCCGTAACGCTCGAGATAGCGGGTAAAACTTTCCTGCATTATGTCACAGGACAGGTAATAGTCACCGGTGTTGCGCATTAGATACGCAAAAAATTTATCTTTATTTTTCCTATAAAATGACCTGAAACTTTTCACCCACCTAATATAACGAAAAATCAAAGCAAACGTTACAAAAAAATGTAATTATTGATGCGTCCGCAATAAAATCAAATTGCGATTGATTGAAATCGGTCGTTCAACGAAATTCTGTTCGATTGTATCGAAATATTGACAGAAAAAATTTCCTAAGCTATCTTCAATTCAGTCTACAATGTTGTTGTCAAATTATGTTGTTTTTATGAATATAAATGGGTGCAACATGGCTATAAAAAAAGGCCACAGACGGACCAAACGGAACAGAAGGGCATTGGTGCTCAAGATATTGAGAGAACGAATTGTCGACGGATACTATCCCCAGGGCATGAAACTCGTCGAGCAGGAACTTGCAGAAGAATTCAAGATGAGCCGACCCATGTTAAGAGAGATACTGGCCGATTTGGACAGTCAGGGTCTGGTTGAAAAGAAGCCCAACCGCGGAACTACGGTCCGAAGAATAGATTCGGAGTCTCTCTTGGAAATCATGGAGATTCGAGAGGTACTGGAGGGTTTGGCCGCCCGACTTGCTGCCCAGAAAACCAAACCCGATGACTGGCGCGATTTGGACTCAGCTTTCGGGGATCCGGCCGAAAAAATGGTTGCGAACATGGAATTTGAGAAATACCTGGATCTGGTCGCCAAACTCCGGGAGCGCATGGTTGAGTCCGCCGGGAACAATGAACTATCCAAGCTAATTTACTCACTGTTCGCCAAAATAACCGTTGTCCAGCGTCGGATCGTAATTTTACCGGGCCGCATTGAGGAGGCCATCAATGAACATCGACAAGTGCATAAGGCTCTGATCGACGGTGATCCGGACAAGGCCGAAAAAATGAAGCGCCTCAATCTCAGGAATGCCCGCAGATGTTTAGAGAAATATAAAAGCTACGTCTCGTGATGCGACCACTTCGCACCAAGATCAATAATGGTAACAATATGAGTGACTTCAGTTTCCTTAGGCGGTTATTCGGCCTCAGTTTTGGCAAGAACATCCGATGGCTCCCGGTTGGGAGCCGCAAGGAGGGAATAGGTATGAGTTGGGATCCTGAACTCAAAGAAATTTATCTGCGCCGTCAATTGTCCACCGAATTGGGTGGACCAGAACGCGTGAAACGCCATCACCAGCAGGGAAAACTGACGGTCAGAGAAAGAATTGAAACCCTGCTCGATAAAGACTCCTTTCTCGAAATAGGTCAGCTCACTGGAGATGCGGTGTGGAAAGACGGAAAATTTATATCCATAACACCGGCACCGTATGTCATGGGTTTGGGTAAAATTAATGATCGCAATGTGGCGGTTGGCGGTGAAGATTTTACGGTGCGCGGCGGATCGAGTGCCGGTCTGGCGCGGCGCAAAGGCGGCCAGGGCGGTTTTGTGGAGGACATGGCCAAGGAGTACCGCATTCCGCTGATCAACCTCATTGACGGCGTTGGCGCCAACGTCGCATCCGCCATCAAATCCAAGTTTAAGCGGTTACCGGCCAAAGACGGATACGAGCGCTGCCTGGAACTTCTGGGAATTGTTCCGGTGGTCTCGGCCGTGGTGGGCTCAGTGGCGGGCGGACCGGCGGGCCGGGCCATATTATCCCATTTCTCGGTCATGGTCCGAGGTACCTCTCAGCTGTTCGCTGCCGGTCCACCTGTTGTGGAGCGGGCCCTATCCAAGAAAGTAAACAAAGAAGAGCTCGGCGGAGCGCGCATCGCCTGCGATATGGCCGGCGCAATTGATAATGCAGCCGATTCCGAAGCAGATGCCTTTGACCTGATCAGACGCTTTTTAAGTTACATGCCTCAAAACGTCTGGGAGATGCCGCCATGGCTAAAGATCGATGACCCGCCAGACCGCAGTGAGGAAGAACTTCTCTCAATTGTACCGCGTAATCGCATGAAACCTTATAATATGAAGCGAATTATCGAACTTGTCTTCGATAAGGACAGTTTCTTTGAGATCCAGCCAACTTTTGGTCCGGGTATGATTGTGGGTCTGGCCCGATTGAGTGGTTATCCAGTCGGGGTGATTGCCAACAATCCTAATTATAACGCCGGCGCACCCGACGCACGTGATTCCGTCAAGATGGGCCACTTCACGGCCATGTGTGATCAATTCCACATCCCTCTGTGCCATCTGGTCGACGTACCCGGTTTCATGATCGGTGTGGAAGCCGAAAGCATGGGTACGCTGAGATTCGGCATGTCGGCCATGTGCCGGGTTATGCAGGCCACCGTACCGCGTTTTACGGTGATTGTTAGAAAATGTTACGGTATGGCCGGCGCGCTAAACTATGTCAACAATACCCTCTGCTACCGAATGGCCTGGCCATCGGCCGAGTTTGGCTCCATACCCATCGAAGGCGGGGTAGCGGCAGCGTTCAGAAGAGAGATTGAGGCCAGCGAAGATCCGGATAAGCGCAGGCGTGAGATTGAGACCGAGATCCATTCCTTTGAATCGCCGCTCAGAACGGCTGAAAAATTTGGTGTCGAAGACATCATCGATCCTCGGGAAACAAGGCCAAGGCTCTGCCGTCTGATAGAAGCTGCCCAGAATTATCTCAAAACCGAGCTGGGACCCAAGCCAAGGTATGGCACCCTGCCCTGAGCAAGACAGACAGTGGAGACCCGGTGATGTTTTTTTCGGACACTTAATTGGTTTATGAGCGCCCGGGAGAATGCCGAAGATGGATTTACAATACTTGTGGTTGTTTTGTTTGCTGGTGGTTTTGGGGTCTTTCACGCAAGGGTTCACCGGCATTGGCTTCGGAATAATAATTTTGGCCGGCATCGCCTTTATCCCCTGGGACTTTGAGCGCAGCACGGTTGTCGTCAGCCTGCTTATTTTAGTTCTTCACTCGAGTGTGATTTTTTTTAGTGTTAAAGAATCGAAGATCCAATGGAAACTGATCGGATACGTACTCGCTGGCTTAGCCTTCGGTGTTCCGCTGGGATATTTATTTATCGTCAGCTTTGGCAACACATCGGTTTTTCGCCTGGTATTCGGGATTGCATTAACGGCTTTTGCTGCCAATGAGCTTTTCCGGCCCCGCCTCAGGGCCGGCCTGCCGGGGGCTTATGGAACCCTGGCTGGAGCCGTCGGCGGTTTTCTATCCGGGGCTTTTACTACCGCTGGTCCACCTCTGGCTATGTACATCTACTCGCAACACAAGGATCCGGTCGACCTCAAAGGTACCCTTCAAACCGTTTTCATGTTTGCGAATCTGTGGCGTTTGGCCAATGTTGTGGTCGTCGGTCGAGGGTTTAGCATGCCGGTCCTTAAATTGACCGGTGTGGCCTTACCCATTGTCATCGTATTTAGTTTTTTGGGGCACCGTCTGAGTCGTCGTGTGTCCGGAAAAACCTTCTTGCTTATTGTTTACAGCTTTATTGCCGCTGCCGGTCTGCTGAACATTGCCCGCGGTTTGGTATGATTCATCTTAAAATCTTTACAGTTTTTTTCTTGACAAAATGAAGCCAAACTTTTTACAACACCTTTGTAGACAAAATTGTTGAATTTCAACATAGTTATATTGTCTACTAAATCAAAACACTTACCCCGTTAGGATGCTTACACAGGTCACTTAAATGACCTTTATTAAATAACGCATTAAACCAACCGATGATTTTCAGCGACCGTTTTTATCGAGCGGGGAGCAGCGTTCATGAAGTTCAATCCGAGTGCATGGATACGCTTGCCGGTGGAATACTACCCTCATCGACCCTGTATTAAATATAAGGGCCGGACGTTCACATACGGTCAGATCAATGAAAGAGCCAACCGTCTGGCCCGCGCGCTTATTAAGCGCGGCTTTGTTAAAGGTTCCCGGATCGCCACCCTTCAGCATAATTGCCATCAAAGCTTCGAACTTTTCATGGGTCTCTGGAAGGCCGGCCTGGTCAACATACCCCTGAACACCCGTGATTCGGTTCAGCAAAACATTGAAATCCTGCGTGACGCCTCCACACAGGCACTCCTATTCGGTTCTGAGTTCAGCGATCAGATCGAGCCAATCCAAAAAGCGCTGCCGCGCATAAGGGATTTCATTTGCCATGGTGAGCACAGTGGCCGTTTTCAGGATTATGAAGAATTGATTACCCATTCCGACCCCCAAGAGCTCGATGTTGAGGCGGATGAAAACGATCTTTACAAGATCCACTATACCTCCGGTACCACCGGCAGGCCTCGAGGGGTGTTGATGACTTACCGAAATCGCATGCAGCAGATATATAATGTTTTCATGAATGCGGACCGTTTGATTAGCAAGGAGGATGTATTTTTACATGTCGCCCCTTTAACGCATGCCGCCGGTTACTACTCGACCCCGTATTTCCTAAAAGGAGCATTACACGTAATTATAGATAAATTTGACCCGGAGGTGGTATTGGAGACTATTGAGAAAGAAAAGGTGACCGTTACCCTTCTGGTGCCGACGATGATCGTTATGCTGCTTGAGCATCCAGAAATAGGGAAATACGATTATTCGAATTTAACACGTATTTTTTATGGCACCGCCCCAATGCCCGAGGCCAAGTTGAAGAAAGCCATCTCCATTTTTGGCCAGGTGTTCCGACAGAACTACGGGCTTACTGAAGCCGTTCAGCCCCTGGCCAGTCTGACACCGCAAGAGCACGTTGTGAGTGGGGAAGAAAAATTGGTCGGCAGGCTGCGGTCTGCCGGTCGGCGTTCCATCGGGGTTGAACTTCGCATCGTTGATGAAAACGACAGGGACCTGCCCCGGGGAGAAGTGGGCGAAATCATTCTCCGTGGTTTTCACATTTCGTCAGGCTATCTGAACCTCCCCCAAGATACGGCTGAAACCTATCGAGGCGGTTGGCTCCACACCGGTGACTTGGGCAGATTGGATGAAGACGGCTATGTCTTTATCGTCGATCGCAAAAAGGACATGATCATCAGCGGCGGATTCAACATCTATTCCCGAGAGGTGGAGCTGTATTTAGAGGGCCACCCGGCGGTTCTTGAATGTGCCGTCGTGGGTCATCCGGATGACAAATGGGGTGAGATATGCAAGGCCTGCGTTGTTCTCAGAAAAGATGCAGATCCTCCCCGAGAGCAAGATTTGGTTGACTGGTGTCTTCAAAAAGGTTTATCTCGGTACAAATTACCCAAGATCCTTCGCTATTTGGACAGCTTGCCGAAGAATGAGAACAACAAGATAATCAAATCCGCCTTAAAGGGGATTTAGCATTTAAAAACCGGGGGGCTGGCCCCCCAATCTGAAACCGCAAATGAAAGGAGGAGCTATGAAAGTCAAACTATGGCAAGTGATTTTGGTAATTGCGCTCTTGATCACATTTGCTGGAAGCGCTGGGGCCGCCGATATTCGAGCTGTTTTGAAAGCCGGGGGCGGCGCACCCGGTGGAGCGGGATTTGCTATGCTCACGGGCATGAGCAAGGTGGTCAGCAAGTCCTACCCCAAGATCAGTATTACGGTAGTCCCTGGCGGTTGGGTTGGCAACGTCACGCGGGTTGACATCGGTGAACTGCAGATTGCGAGCACGGCGAATACGCTTTGCCAGTTGGCTGAGAACAAAGTTGATCCCATGAACAAGGACTTCTCAAATGTCCGGGCTCTGTTCAGCATACAGGATGATATGTATTATTTTATGTACGCCCGCAAAGATTTTCCGGTGGACAGCGTTGGGGAACTGATAAAACAAAAAATACCCGTTCGCGTGTGCACCCTCTCTCCAGGCTCGATAACCGAACTAACCTTCCGTACCGCGTTAGCCTCCCAGGGGATCACCTGGGATATAATCAAAAGCTGGGGTGGCAAAGTCAACTTCGTCAAATGGCCCGATGCAGTTTCTCTGATTAAAGACGGGCATGCAGACCTTGTTTGCGCCGCCGCTCTGGGTAAAGCCGGCTGGGCCATGGAATTGGCCACAGTCCGTGATATGAAGGTTCTCAAATGGGAAGAATCATTGCTGGACGCCATTAACCAAAAATTGGGTACCAGTACCAAAAGAATGCCCGGCGGTCTGTACAAAGGTATAGATTATACCGTCGATTGCCCATCCAGCTCAGGAGAGATTATTATTAACGCCGGTGTTTCTGATGAAGTGGCGTATGCCCTGGTCAAAGGCATGGCCGACAATGCCCGAGCCTATCAAGACCATCATGCCGCGTTCAGAAATTTCCAACCTGAAGGCATGATCAAAAACATATTTCTGCCACTGCATCCAGGCGACCTCAAATACTATAAAGAAATGGGCTATAGCAAATAAATAGCGGCTGAGCGTCACCGGCGGTGAATTTCTTTTTGCCGGCGGAAGGCGGTGAGGGGACTGATCGCAGCAAAACTTCAGTCCCTTGCCGCACTCCCAAGCGCTGCCGGGTGAGAAAAAATATCCAAAAGGAAGCTACCTGCAGGCATGGCTGCTGGCTGTTGCACAAAATGCGGAATGAGATGACGTTGGATCTGTTGAAAGGTTTGCCATATGGAAGAAACCATCTTTCCTAAGCCTATCTCTCTGGTGAGCGCAATCAAGCTGACCGCGGCCGTTATTGCCATTGTCATTTCAATTTTTCATCTATACACGGGCGCATTCGGCATCCTCGAGGCCTACCAGATGCGCAGCATCCACTTGATGACCTTGTTAACCCTGGCCTTTCTTTATTGGCCTGCCGCAAAGAAATGGTCTCGAAAAAAATCAGCCATCATCGACATTCCCCTCGCTTTAATCTGTCTGGTCATAGACTTCTACCTCATGGCGAATCATTACCGGATTACCACACGAGAATGGTACACGGGCCCCATGACAAGCCTTGATATCGCCTTTGGATGGATCACCATGGTCCTATTGTTGGAGGCTACCCGCCGTGTGGCCGGACCGGCTTTGCCGATTGTTGCGCTCTCTTTTGTGGCCTATACCCTGCTGGGGCAGTTTTTACCGTATCCGCTCACCATTCCCCCATCCAATCTGCGCTATTTTATCGATTACATGTTTCTAACCCCCCAGGCGATCTTTGGCGTTCCCGTCGGGGTATCTGCCACCTTCGTGTTCCTGTTTATTATTTTCGCAGCCCTGCTTGATAAAACAGGGGCAGGGCGCTTCATTATCGATTTTAGTCTTTCGGCCGTGGGCTGGGCCACCGGTGGTCCGGCCAAAGTGGCGGTTATTGCCAGCAGCCTTTTCGGTACGATTTCCGGGCACTCTGTGGCCAATGTATACGGCACCGGCACCTTCACCATACCTTTGATGAAAAAAACGGGCTACAAACCGGAGTACGCCGGAGCCGTTGAGGCGGCGGCGTCGGCCGGTGGTCAGATTATGCCGCCGATCATGGGTGCCGCGGCGTTCATCATGGCCGAGATCATTGGAATTTCTTACATTTCTGTTTGTAAAGCCGCAATAGTGCCGGCAATTCTTTATTTCACAGCCGTATTTGTCTCCACCCATCTCGAGGCCCGAAAGACAGGTTTGACCAGTATACCCCGTTCCGAATTACCGTCCATGAAAGAAACTCTGTGGCGTGGATTTCACTATGCATTGCCGATTCTGTGTTTGATCATAATCCTTGTGCAAGGCTTCACCCCTTTCAGAGCGGCCTTTATAGCCATTAATGCTTTACTGATCGTGGTAATCGTTAGATACCTTTTTGAAAAATTCTGGCAGATGACAGTTGGCTCTAATAATAAAGATTCCCATGATGGGAGTAACGCATTCCGGACCCTCGGATCCGAATTTACAAGGGCCGTCGTGCAAGAATTACCCGGCGCCCTGGTAGCGGGAGCCCGCAATGCTGTGGTAATTGCAACCTGTTGCGCGTGTGCAGGTATCGTTGTCGGGTGTTTAGACACCACCGGGATGGGCATTAAATTTGTGGACGTCATCACGACACTGTCCGGAGGTATATTTCCGCTCATGTTGCTTTTGGTTATGCTGGGCTGTTTGATTCTGGGAATGGGAATACCGACAGCGCCGGCCTATATCATCGTGGCCCTGATCGCTGCCCCCTCTCTTAAGGAGGTGGGTCTGAGTCCGATTGCGGCCCATATGTTCGTTTTTTACGGATGCCTGCTATCGGCAATCACCCCGCCGGTAGCTCTGGCTGCTTACGCCGGGGCAGCCATCGCCGACGCACCGGTCATGAGAACCGGTGTAATTGCGGCCAAACTCGGTTTCGTGAAATACATTGTTCCCTTTGTGTTTGCCTATAATGCGGCGTTGTTAATGGAGGGTAATTTTTGGTTCATATTGCTTAGCGTCACTACGGCGTTTATCGGTACTGTCGGTCTTTCGGCTGCTTTGGAAAGATACTTTTTTGCCTCATTGTCTGTCTTAGAATTGTTATTATTCTTTGTCGGGAGTGTTCTGCTGTTGATTTCAAGCATAACTACGGACTTTTTTGGATTTGCCATTCTTTTCGTCGGGGCGACAATGAACTACATGTCCCGCAAAAAAGCAGTCCGCTATGTGACCTGACCGGGTCATGGCCGCAAAGTCGTTGTCCGGTTAACCTAAGGAAATTAAAAGGAGATCGGAAAATATTGAAAATATTCTTTGTGGGTGCCGGCACACCGACACCGACTCAAAAGAGATTCGGCACCTGTTATGTGGTCCAGATTGACGAAGCTTACCTGATGTTCGACTGTGGACCGGCTGCAACCCATAAAATGGTCAAAATGGGGCTGTTTCCGACGCAGATCGATTATCTGTTTTTCAGTCACCATCACTTTGATCATAACGCCGATTATCCGTGCTTTTTGCTATGTCGCTGGGATCAAAGTATCGGCCGGGAAAACATCCTCCAGGTTTTCGGCCCCCCGCCGACCACGTGGATTACGGAGCGCCTGATCGGTTCAGACGGGGCTTTCAGCCATGATTGGCGGGCACGGGTGGGTCATCCCGGCAGCCAGGACATTTTTGTCGGACGCGGTGGCCGGCTGCCCCGTCCCGAGCCGCATGTTGATGTTAAAGATATTGAAGCCGGGGCCGTGATAGAGGATGCCGGCTGGAAGTTGATTACGGCCCGGGCGGCACACATCGAGCCATGGATGCCTACTTTGGCATATCGCTTGGAAGCCTCGGGCAAGCGCATTGTATTCAGCAGTGATACGGGTTTTTGCAAGTCGGTAATTGAATTGGCGCGGGGCGCAAATTACCTTCTGGTCCATTGTTGGGGACAACAAGAAACAATGAAGCGGGCCGAGTCCCGGATGATAACAGGCACCGTTGATGCCGCCAAGTTGGCAGCCGAGGCCAAAGTCGAAACATTGGTGCTGTCACATATCGGACATGATTTGGACCGGACCGGGTCCAGAGAAAAAGGTCTGATGGATATCGCCAGGTTTTATAAAGGCGAAATCATATGGGCTGATGAGTTAATGACGCTTGATCTGCAAAGCTAACCGATTGCGCATTACCCAAAGTTATAGTAATCTTATCAAATAATTATTAGTGACAAGAATTCCCTAATCCGATACTGCACAAAATTCTTTAAATTGTAATCCTTAATTCACGGGTAAAATCATACAGCGGGTATTTTGCGTTTTTACATAAATAGAAATTATCAGACCTGTCTCAAGTATGATACAAATGATTTTGGCAGGATTTGGAAGGATTCGGCAGAAAGTGTTGTTGCTTTTTACAGGGATAAGACGGCCATGGAAAATACTGGTCTTTCCGATCATTAGGCTAGTCGTCATTTTCTGACAATATATATTGCTTTTTATAATCCAAATTATATGCCGCAATATCCAAACATAATAAAAAGCTCTATTCAGATCGGTTCAAGTCCAACCTTATAGCAGAAGACTACACATTCCTGAATTCCAGTATTTTAATCGAATTGTATTCGTGGATGTAACCTAAAATAGATTGGAAGATTTGATTTTGCAGATTTATAGCCGAAACCGAACATTGGCAATACTAACTTCCAGCATTGCTTCTTTTACAAGATGTTGGATCAGGCAAAGCCATAATTTTCGTCTAACAATGATAGATTATGTTACAAAATCTCTTCTATATACCTTTTTAATATTTACTTCCATTTTTGCTATTCTGAAAGTTTCTCCCCTTTAAAATTAAGTTCAATGGTAACACCAGCCGGATCTTTAAAAAAAAGCTGTGTTAGATCAATCTCGGGAATATAAGCAGGTCTAAACTGGATTGAATACTCATCGAGTTTTTTTGCAAATTCATTCACGCCAACACAGCGCATGGCGATATGATCCAAAAAGTCCTCTGCTTTCCGAGAAGTTCGGTTCTCATCTTCACTGAGATGGACCATTGCATTAGACCCGGCATAAAGCCATTGACCTGGCCCGCTTAATTTTGGCCGGAATCCAACTTTAAAACCCAAAACATCAATATAAAAATCTCTTACTTCGCTCAATTGTCCTTTTGACGCCTTGATATTGAAATGATCCAAATATTTTATTTCCACTTGACATCTCCTTGTAATAAATGAATAGCGCGACCTTCGGAAAATAAGTAATGATCAGCAATACAACAATTTCAACCATGCGGTAAGGCCGAATAAATCCACAGGCTTGTGGGTTACGTTCGGGCCGCGTAGTTCCCATAGCAATCCATGCAGTTTCTTTGCCTGGCTGCGACCGAGATTGTTGCCGGTAAGCCTAATTCTATCGAGAGCACAATTCTAACCTCCTAGAAACCAAACAAGCGTGGAAGGCCGATGACGGTCACCGGAAAAAAAGATATTATGATCAACACCAAAAGCTCCACGAAAAACAATGGTATGATCTGACGGACCAGGCGTCCCAGACCAACATTGGCGACGGAATCCGCCACGAAGAGACACAGGCCCATCGGTGGGGTGATCAGTCCTATCATCAGATTGAAGACGACCAGAATACCGAAATGGGTGGGGTCAACCCCCATGCTAACGGCTATGGGATG
>CP070652.1:2229041-2237303 GCA_020354645.1 Deltaproteobacteria bacterium | reverse complement strand
TTCAATTACTTCGGGATCATTCGGTGTGGTGGCGTTGTATTACAGATATATGGGTTTTTGCATTTTTAAAGATACTGATAAAGGTTTATTGTTTATCCTGTTTGCCCGTTAGCCGTTTGATTTAATGACTTTTTTTCGGGCTCAACCGGACAACCGGCCTAACGGGCCAACCCTCAGTCGAGCATTTTAAGTTAACAATTCTATCCGCACAATGCAAACTTATGTGTGACGAATATTACCGGAATAATGAGCGAAATCTGCTCTTGACACCGGACTGATCATCCACTATTTTTACATGAAATACCAATAATGCCAATTTAGCTTCGGGGTGGCGTATTCGCCTGAGATCATACCCGTTGAACCTGATCTGGGTAATACCAGCGTAGGGAACGACAATAAAAGAATCATTATAAATTATAAAGGCCGTTCCCTGATGGGAATGGCCTTTTTTGTGGATTCTAATAACAAGGGGGAATATGGCGATGAAAACCAAAAATGTGGCTCGTGCCGTAATCCTGGTGGCCCTTGCGGTTGCTTTGTCACCCTTCTTCATTCCGGTGGGTATTTCAAAATGCTTTCCGGCCCAGCACATGATTAATGTCATTGCTGCGGTTATGCTGGGCCCCGTCTATGCGGTCGGCATTGCCTTCATTGCAGCCATTATACGTAATATTCTGGGCCTAGGGACACTACTGGCATTTCCCGGTGGCATGATCGGTGCTCTGTTGGCAGGCTTGGCCTACCGCGTCTATAAAAATATGTACCTTGCAGGTGCCGGTGAAATCATCGGGACCGGTCTCCTGGGTGCACTCGCCAGCGCCTGGATCGTTGGCCCCTTACTGCTGGGTAAATCAATGGCCGTGGCGACTTTGATTATTGCTTTCAGTGTGAGCACTATCGGCGGTACTATCATTGGTATCGTTGCGCTGCATCTTTTGCGCAAGGGGGGAATTTGGCAGCCGTGATCCGTTTGAGCAACATACACTATCGGTATCCCGGATCCGAATGGATATTAAACGGCATAGATTCTTCAATTAACAAAGGCGAGTATACCGCTATTCTGGGTGCCAATGGCTCGGGTAAATCTACAATCGGGTATCTTCTCAACGGCCTGGTTCCGCACTTTTTCGATGGTATCCTTAAAGGCGCTGTTGTGGTGAACGGTGTCAATACGAAAGATTCGAATGTCAGCAGCCTTTTCTCCCAGGTGGGGCTTGTACTGCAGAATGCTGATGCCCAGCTGTTCAACAGTACTGTGGAAAATGAAATTGCTTTTGGCCTCGAAAGTCTCGGTTTGTCCGTCCGCGAAATCCAGAAACGGATAAACGAAGCTGCGGAGGCATTGCATATTGAAAACCTTCTTGATCGATCTCCAGACACTCTCTCGGGCGGAGAGAAACGCCTGGCAGCGATTGCTTCGGTGCTCTGCCTCGATCCTGCCGTTCTCGTACTCGACGAACCGTTTGCCAATCTGGACTGGAAAGGCATGAAGCGGGTAAGAAATCTCCTTATGCAGGTTCACCAAAACGGAAAAAACATGATCGTGATCGAGCAGCGCATAAAGCGATTTCTGCAGGATTCCACCCGATGCCTTATCGTTGAACAGGGAAAGATCCGGTATGAAGGGCGACCTGATGAACTCTATCGAACCATCACCCACAAACACCTCGTCCCCCAGTATCCACGACGGACTCGAAATAGTTACGTCAATGACACGCGGACCATTTTAAAGGTAAAAAATTTATCATATAGCATCGGTAAAAAGGAAATCCTGAAAAAAGTCTCGTTTGAGGTCGGTAGCGGTGAGACGATTGCAATCGTGGGAGAGAACGGTTCCGGTAAGACCACTCTTATAAAGCATTTCAACGGTTTGCTTCATCCCGCCGAAGGCGAAGTAGTCATAGCGGATGAAAAGGTGCGAAACAAGTCTCCTGCAAAACTGGCCCTTAGTGTCGGGCTCTGCTTTCAGAATCCCAATGACCAGTTTTTCAAAAACAGGGTTGAAGACGAAATTTTAGCGGGACCAAAGCTATTGGGAAAGAAAAAAAACGGGTGGTTTCAGGAAGTATGTGATGTTCTGGATCTTCATGCCCTTCTTGATCGATCCCCTTACAGGCTCAGCGAGGGCGAGAAAAAGCGCGTTGCGCTTGCATCGATTCTATCCATGGGCCCTGATATCCTCATTCTGGACGAACCCACAGTTGGCCAGGACGGGCGGTTCAAAGAGGCTTTGGCAGCCTTATTGAAGATATTTGAGGAGAAGGGATTTACCCTGGTTATTGTGACCCATGATCTGGATTTTGCATTGGCCACTACGGACCGATGGATCGTTTTGCACGACGGCCGGGTATTGGCGGATGGCAATCCGCAGGATATCCGACACGATGAACAACTTATTCGCCTGGGGGCTTTAGATATTTCGGAAGAGAGCACATGATAAAGGGTTGGGCCCGTTGGCCCGTTAGTCCCGCTTATGGCGGGAGTGAACTTTAAAAACTGAAAGCATGCCGTTTTGAACGGGCTAGACCGGCTTAACTGGCAAACCGAAGAATCTAAAATTGTGCCTTTCGGAGAGGCCCTTTTGGTTCCGGTCTGTTCGGGTTAGCTATTTGCAAGGTTGAAAGCCAATGAAACAATTTGACCCCAGGACAAAACTTGCTTTGGGAGTCATGGCCGTCTGTGCGGTATTAGTGGCCCATGATCCGGTTACCTTGATCCTAGAGGGAGCAATCGTATTTGCTATTTTTCTCCTGGTGGGTCGGGGGAACAAATTGTTAAATTCTATCCGCCTGATTTTGCCCATGGTTGGTTTGGTTTTTGCTATCGGCTTGCTCTTTTTTGATATAAAAATTGCGTTTCTGCTTTCTGTGCGGCTGTTCAATCTCTTGTCCGTATCTCTCATCTTCTTTCGTGCGATCAATCCGGAAGAAATGTCGGATGCCTTGAGAAAGATCGGAGTCCCCTTTGGCTTCTCTTTCAATTTGATCACTGGAATGCGCTACGTTCCTTTGATCGGAAAAAAAATTCGATCTATCATAGATGCGCAACAGGCACGGGGAATTGATCTCAGACCAAGATTTAAAAACATCGGTAACTTTATGGCCCTGCTTATGCCGCTGCTTGTGCAGTCATTTCTTCTCTCCGATGAACTGGCGCTGGCTATGGAGTCAAGAGGTTTTGGCTGCAAAAAACGGTCGTCACGCAGGGAGTATCACCTCACACTCAAGGACTATAGTTTGATGGTAATATCCCTCGCTGTGTTGGGTGCCCTGGCTTGGTGGGAAAGCGGGTAGTTAGCGTAGAGGTTTATGGAGAAATCTAAAACAAATTCAATTGACGACTATCTCAATCGTTTCACGATGATTGTGGGAGATGTCAACAGCGGCAAGACGGCACTGACTCAGAAAATTCTAGTGGATTTTTGCAACTTCTTTGAGGGACGGGTAACGGTTGTAGATCTTGCCCCGGATATTGATCGATCGGATCAGGCGGGAAAGGACCTTCGCCATGCAGTAGGCGGCAGGCTTCATGTTCCGGGATCCGGCAATGTGGACTATTATCACGCCTGGATTAATGCGCCTCGTTTAATAGCCAGGGATGAGAAACACGCTGAGCCCCTGGCAGCCAAAAACAAGAACACCATTGAAGTTTTATTTGAAAAGGCGTTAAGAAAAAAGACCGATGCTCTTTTTGTCAACGATTGTTCCCTTTATCTGCATGCGGGCAGTCCGGTTCAATTTCTTGAATGGATTCACAGTTTCAAGACAGCGGTGGTTAACGGCTATTTTGGTGGATTTTTTGGTGAAAGTTCGATTTCTACTCGAGAACGCGCCGGTATGGAATATCTCATACATCATTGTGACCGGCTGATTCGTAAATAACAGGGGGTTAAAAAATGAAACGAATACTGACTGTGGCAGGATCCGACTCCGGAGGGGGTGCCGGTATCCAGGCCGATCTGAAGGCGATCACCGTTTTGGGCGGCTATGGGTTGAGTGTCATTACGGCGCTGACCGCTCAGAATACTGTGGGTGTCCAAGCCGTTCACCCGGTACCCATCGGCTTTATCGAACAGCAGCTGGATTCGGTTCTTTCCGATATCGGTGCCGATGCGGCCAAGACCGGGATGCTTGCCACGCCGGAGATTGTCGAGGTGGTGGCCGACGGGTTAAATCGGTATAATATTGAACCTTTGGTGGTCGACCCGGTCATGGTGGCCAAAAGCGGTGATTCGCTTCTTTCTGAAGCTGCCAGAAAGACGCTCAAAACTGCCCTCCTGCCTCTGGCCGCTGTCGTAACCCCCAATCTTCCGGAGGCTGCGGTGCTCTGCGGACGTCCGGTAAAAAATCTGGATGATATGCGTGAGGCCGCCAGGCGCATCTATGACTTGGGTCCTGACAACGTTGTGATCAAGGGAGGACACCTGGAAGGCCGGGCAGTGGATCTTCTTTTTGATGGTGTCTCCTTTGAAACGCTCGAGGCTCCCCGTTTGAATCAACGCAATACCCATGGAACCGGGTGCACGTTTTCGGCAGCCCTTGCAACCATCCTTGCCGAAGGCGAGCAGATTACCGAGGCGCTGCAAAAGGCCAAGAAGTTTATTACCCGGGCCATAGCAGCCGGACTGGATATCGGTGCAGGCCACGGTCCGACCAATCCTTATGCCCATATCATGGTTTTGCAGGAACGAGAGTCTGTGTTGGCCGAATTGAAAAAGGCGCTTGGTTTTCTGATTCAAAAACAAATGGGGGGCATGATACCGGAGGTTCGGTCCAATCTGGGCTATGCCTTGCCTGGGGCGCTGGATTATCAGGAAGTAGCCGGTTTTCCAGGTCGTATCAGTCAGGTAGGCAATGAAGTGTTTGCTTACCGGGAACCGGCATTTGGAGCTTCCCGTCACATCGCCCGGGTGATTCTGGCGGCCATGAAACACAAGCCGCAGTTGCGTGCTGCCATGAACATCCGCTATAATTTGGAAATTCTAACTGCTTGCAAAAAGATTGGGCTTCACACGGCATCTTTTGATCGCAATCAGGAACCCAAAGATGTGAAGGAACAAGAAGGCTCCTCCTTGGAGTGGGGGACCAGTGCGGCTCTGGAAGAAATGGAAGAGTTACCGGATCTGGTTTACGACGAAGGCGATGTCGGCAAAGAACCCATGATTCGCATCCTGGGTAAAAATCCCATGGAAGTCGTGGAAAAGATCAACCGAATCAAAGAGGCCCTCGGATGATGGGAATGGGTTTATAGCCACCGGAATATACTTTTGGAATTCACTTTTGATGGATCCGCAAATTAAATGAACCGATGAGAGACACTTGTTATTCTCTGCCAAATAATTTTAGAGTTCGGGGGGTTTTTCCACCCAACCTGTGATACTAGCGCAATGAAGTATCAGCAGCGAAATCGTGCACTGTCTGAAGGCATTAGGGAACGTTGCCAAAGAACAGGCAGCAACCGAAATATGGCTTCCGCTTGTGATGCCGATTTAACCCCGACTCCATTATTTTGATGTCAAAGCGCTGTTCTTTTGCTACGATCCCTTATGCGTGAGTTTGCACGATGCAGTCGCTGATGATTCATGCAGCGATCTAATCTAAAAAACTCCCCGAACCCTCAAGTACTTAAAAAAAGAAAAATAACATTGAATTACCTAACAACACAGAATACCTATAGGTCTCCAAACTTGCCGGTCTCGCGGTTTGCTCAGAACTTTCCTTCTTTGATCTTTTATGCCAAAATGCTGCTGGTGGTTTTAAAGGCCTCAAAATTGTCAAAAAAGGGGGAGTACACCGGTGAAAAGTGGGTTCAGAGCAGTTTAGACATCGTCAAAGCACTCGAGTCCGTAGGGGTCCCTTTCGAGATAGAAAACGTTGCTGTCCACCAAAAACTTGGCACCCCCTGTGTATTTGTCGCCAACCACATGAGCATCCTGGAAACATTTGTCCTGCCCTGCCTGATTCAGCCTTACCGCGATGTGACCTTTGTTGTGAAAGAAAGTTTAATTTCATATCCTTTTTTCAAACATGTGATCATGAGTCGAGATCCAATTGTCGTTGGAAGGGTCAACCCCCGACAAGATTTAAAAGACGTTCTGGAAGAAGGGCAGAAGCGGTTAAGTGTAAATGTTTCAATAATTGTTTTTCCGCAAACAACACGCAGCGTCTATTTTGACACCACAAAATTTAACACCTTGGGAGTCAAACTGGCAAAGCGCGCAGGGGTGCCTGTCATACCGATTGCGTTGAAAACTGATGCCTGGGGTCTTGGCAGGAGGCTCAAAGATTTCGGCAAAATTAATCCGAAAATACCTGTACGGATATGCTTTGGAGATCCTTTGGCGATAAAAGATTCTGGCAGAGAGGAGCACAATAAGATTGTTGCGTTTATCAGTGGTAAATTAAATGACTGGCATTGACAGCCGGCCCGGGCGAGGGGTAATTTTTTGCCGAGGATCATTGCCCCCTGGGCTCCGAAACGCTAACTTCCTTCCATTTTGTTGCCTGCCGGTTATAACATTCTGCATCCCATAAAAAGACACAACTGCTTTTGCCCAACGCGGGTTGCTGCCCAGATATTTTTGAGCCGTCATTAAAACGTTTTTGAATTCACTGTTATTAAAGGCACTTCTTTTTATGCTTAAAGTGCCATCTTGCCGGGATTGAGAATGTTTTTGGGATCCAGCAATCTTTTTATGTTACGCATTACATCAATCGTCACCGGATCGTGTTCCAGACTCATAAAAGGTGCCTTGGCCAAACCAATGCCGTGCTCTCCGGTAAGGGTACCGCCTAACTCACAGGTAAGCTTGAAGATTTCGTCAACTGCATGATGCACCCTTTCCACTTGGTCGGGATCGTAGCTGTTATACATGATCTTGGGGTGGAAGTTTCCGTCGCCGGCATGTCCGAAAACCACGAAGGGAAGGTTGTAACGTCGAACAATATCCGAGATTCTGGTCAGAAGATCGGCTATTTTGGAAATGGGCACGGTGACATCCTCTGACAAGTTATTGGTTCCAAGGCTGGCGGCAACACTACCCGCTGATTTGCGGGCTTTCCATAATTCCTCGGCCTCATCGGCTGTGCCCGCCATCCTGATTTGAGTGGCGTTGTGCTTTTTGAAGGCTTTGATTACTTTCTCCATCTGGTAGGAGGCTTCGGTTTCGGTGTAACCGTCGGTCTCCACCAACAAGATAGCCGTGATGTCGGGAAAGTTCATATCGGCGTGCTCTCGAAGTACCCTGATGGTATTTTCATCCAGCAGTTCCAAAACACTTGGAATTATCCCTGAATTCATAATAGCCGTTACGGCCTGTCCTGCTTCTTTCAGGCTGGCAAAATATGCGAGGCTGGTTTTAACCGCCAAGGGTTTTGGACTTATCTTGAGAACGATTTCCGTGATCACTGCGAGGGTGCCTTCAGATCCGATTAAGAGCCGGGTCAAATCGTAACCTGAGGCGGATTTCATACATTTTGATCCGGTCGGCATGATCCGTCCATCCGGCAGGACCACCTCCAGCCCCAAGACATAGTCCTTGGTCACCCCGTATTTGGCGCCTTTGATCCCACCGGCGTTTGTGGCGACATTGCCGCCAAGAGTGCAGACATTGCCGCTGGCGGGATCCGGTGGAAAGAAAAAGCCATAGGGCTCCAGCGCCTTTTGCAGGTCGGCGTATATCACACCCGGTTGGACGACGGCCAGACGATCGGCTATCCGAATATCAAGAATTTTATTCATCCGGCACATGTCTAAAACGAGGCCGCCGTGTTCCGGAACGGCTGCTCCCGCCAGGCCGGTTCCCGCTCCCCGGGGGATTACCGGAAAGCGATACCTGTTGGCCATGGCCAGGATCCGGGAGACTTGATCGGAACTGGTTGGCCATACCGCAGCCTCCGGCCGGTATTTATGGGCCGAAGCGTCGTAAGAATAAGAGACCAAATCGATTAGGGCATCGGTGTAATTAGACTGATCCACAATGTCGATCAAGGCCTGTTTGATGGTATCATCCATTTCCACTCCTACCTCAATTGAGCTCATTGAGTATTTTGTTCGGTTTTTTATAGTTTAAAGTTTTATAACTCAGATTGTCAAATCGTAATACACCCCTTGGTCCCCGATGCTTTATGATTTTCCCCAACCCCTCGTGTGCCGCCGCTTTCAATTAGCAACCGAATGGAAATTCCACCACATCGTTGATGTAAACTCTGTCATTCAGCACGTCCATGTCCCGATGCCCGAAGATGTGATGATCATCGATGC
>CP070652.1:2224573-2228941 GCA_020354645.1 Deltaproteobacteria bacterium | reverse complement strand
AATCTCAATGACTGCCCATGCCCGCAGATACAGCAGGTTTTGGGTCCGAAACCGCCGCGGTTGTTTGCCGACAACACAATCTTTGCCGGTTTTAAATAAAACGCATAATTGTATGACCGTCCCCTAGTTGCCTAGTTGCTGATGGGTTTAAGAAATCATGGCTTTAGTTGGAGTCTTTTTCGATCGCTGAGCCCTTCTTGTGGTATTTATTTCGGATCTTTTCAACGATTCCACCACGTTTCAGATGATCCCGAGGATCAGCGTCGGGTATCTTTAAAATCTTTAGAAGATAATTTTTTTGGCGTGTGATCATCTCGCGGTAAAGATTTTTATCAATGTTCCACTGCGATGCAAAATGTGAGCTCATGAATCTATCGGTCCCATCGAGGGTGGTTTTGAGGCGGTCTTCAGAATAATCGTAAAACTCAACAGCATTCTTAAGAACATCCAACTCGCTTTTGTAATCACCCACGCCGCCTTCTTTGTACTCGTAATACAGAAACAGAAGCTTTTCCAGATATATCCGATCAGCCAGCTGAGCCAGGAGGTCTGCTGTGCCCAGCATTTTCCCAAGAAGTTCGGTCTTGGAGTCCGAAAAATTAACCGTAGCTATATCTGTCGAAAGATCGGTGCACCGTATCATGTTTTGAACGGCAGCAATTTCTTCCGGAGTCAGTCCGTGTTCGGCACCGTGGCGATTCAAAAATTCCATGCTGCGCTGCACATGCCTGGCGGTGTGTTTGGCACCGGTACCATCTTTGTCGGATGCTTCTTTGATATAGCCGGCATCGTGCAGAATCGCAGCTGTCAGCCCCAGAACAACCTGCTTTACGGTAAATGTCACCTTGTCGATCACGGCGCCGTGGATCAGGCGCGCCATGGCCAGAAATACAGCGCAGGCGTGACGGTGATCATGGTAATCCGTGTTGCATGCTCTGTATCCGAGATACTTTCCGGTGTAAAGGCGCTTGGCTGCATTGAAGACATCTTTAACCGGATCCGTGTCGAAGTCTAAAGAAATCAATTTGAGAATCGCCAGTACCTCGTTCAATACATCGGCTGGACTGTCCGGTTGAAAACGCCGTGAAATTTGTCTGTGGTTCATTGTCGGTACCTTGCCATAAGATCTGCCTGAAAAACAAACGAGATAGGTAATTGTCAAATAGATATATCATTTTACATTTACCTTCAACCCATTATGACTGATTCATAAATCAAAAATCTATTTGGCCATTATAAATCGTCAAAACCTTCTGATGAAAAATTGTCCTATATAAAAAGCTGAAGCCCTTGTCTAACACAAGGACCACTGAACTTTGGCTTGTGCACCCATGCAAGTTTGCACGAAAATTCAGTAAACAAGGCCAACCCGAGAGTCTCCTAGCATATTTCTCATTTCATATTGACAGGCCCCCATACTTTTTTTAATATGGCACCATCTGGCAAAACTTCTCAGAATAATATCAAAAAACACATGACTACAGATTCACCTGAGCGGACTATCGAAGTTACCCTAACCAATCAGCTTGGCTACGAACGAGTTGCCATGGCCTGTTCCGAATCCTTTGCCAAAATCTTTGGTCTCGCCCCGAAACGCATCGAAGATCTTAAAACCGTCGTAGCTGAAGCTGCCATCAACGCCATGCAACATGGCAACAAGGGGCGCAAAGATGCAAGGGTAACTGTCTTTATGAACTTCAAAGATGACGCCGTTAACGTCTGGGTAGTTGACGAGGGCGATGGCATTAAGCATTTGCCGCCAAAGCCGGATATCGAAAGAATCATGGACAATTTAGACCCCCCAATTGGATTCGGCGTATTTTTGATTAAAGAGCTGTCGGACCAGGTTGAATTCAATGCTACGATCAATGGTGATCATGCGGTACGTATGTCTATCAAAATGTAAATTAAAGGGATTAAGGAATTGATACTGCATTCAAAATAGGGATAACCATTCAGTCGGTGCTTGAAATAAGCAGCCAAAGCTGAAAGTGCAGGAAAAATGCAGCAACCCCCTAATCAAATCCAGCTTGAAAAACGCGTTGCAATAACGCTGATGGACATCCAGGGCGATATCACTGCATTGTCCGAACCATACCTCAACGAAGCCTATCAGAAAGCCACCGATCAAGGTGCAAGCAGAATATTGTTACAGATCGATAAAGACGCCTACATCAACAGCGGCGGCATTGCTGTGCTGATCCAGATACTGGCCCTGACGAAACAAAACAAACAACAGATCGGTATTACCGGCATCACCGACCACTTTGAGAAGATCTTCAACATGGTGGGGATCACCAAGTTTGCAACAATTTATCCCAACGTAGAAGATGCTCTGAAGCTGATGGCCGAAGATTGAAAATGAACGGGCCTGTCTTGTTGACTCCCAAAATTCGGGTTTGATCGGAAAAATCTCCACACGGTTGAAGACATTAAGATGACCAATAAGCCGACGAAAACCAAGTTTGGGAGGATCGCAATGCAATTGCCTTCATGTTACCTGTTTGAGAGACTTTCCGAGCCTCAAAAAGACCGAATCGCCGCCATAACCCTGGAAAAAGAAATACGAAAAGGAGAGTGGCTTTTTCAGGAAGGTCAGGAAGCCAAAAGACTCTTTCTTTTGCGCAAAGGTACCGTAGAGCTTGTAACCCTGGTAAATGATAGCATTGAAATACCGATAACCATTGTACGATCAACCGGGGGGTGTTTTGGAATCGGTGCCCTGGTTGAGCCTTATCGATACAGTCTATCAGCCAGGTGTACCGACGACAGCACACTGCTGGTTATTAATCAGGCGGACATAAAAGAGCTCATTCGTACTGATTCTGATCTGGGCTGCACAATTATGACCAATCTGGCGCAGAAACTGCTCGATCGCCTCAAAGAAACCCGCCAGGAATCCAAAATTCATATCAATACGCTCATCAAATCTGCAGCATTTTCATAATTTTAAGGTGAAAAATGGACCTTAAGACCGAAGTCGAGAAACTTAGGGACTCATTAAAAAAATCTGAACCGGTTCAAACCGAGCTGGACCGGCGGGTCTTTTATTTGAAAACCCTTTATGATGTCAGCAAAGATATCTTCAGCAGCGTTGATTCCGCAACAATTCTTCGAAATTTTTTGCTCATGGCGATGGGCAACTTTGGCGTTACCGAGGGCTTCATTCTGTTAACCAATTCTAATTCAAAAAAAGTGGAGGACATCGTACCGGTCGGGCTTCAAGACAGCGACGAGATTACCCTGATAGAAGGTATTCATCAGCTTTTAGAGCGTGACACCTTTCCGGCATTGTTTGAAAACAAAGCGGACTTCAGTCAACAGAGTTTTTTCCCCTCATCATTAGAATTTCTACAACCGTTTACTGTCGAATCAGATTATCCGGGTATCCTGGGTCTGGGGCCAAAGCTGGTTGGTGAACCTTACAACGAAAATGATCAGGAATTGCTGGATACCTTGGTCAACAACCTGATCATTGCGCTAAAGAATGCCCGATCTTTTGAGGAGATCAAAAAACTCAACCTGGATTTAGAAACCAAAAACATTCAACTCAAAAAAGCCCTGAAAGAGCTAAAGGCCGCTTTGAGGAAAGTTGAAATCCTGGAGGACATTAAGGCCAACCTTTGCAAGTTCGTGCCGACGACTGTAACCAGAATGGTTGAAAAATCACCAACCGCTGACATACTCGAGGCTACGGAAAGGGACGTCACGGTTCTTTTCTTGGATATCGAGGCCTATACTAAAATAACAGAGGAACTCGGTGCCATTGAAGTAAATGCCCTTGTGGAAAAATATTTTTCGGTCTTTATGGATGCCATTTACGAGAATAATGGCGATGTGGTGGAAACAGCCGGAGACGGCCTCATGGTCCTGTTCCTTACTGATGATGAGATCGTCAGTGCGGTGGAAGCTGTCAGGGCCGCACAGATAATTAAGGAAAAAGCTTGCCGGATTAACGAAGATAGCCGTCTCGATGCTCAACCACTCGTCATCAACATGGGAATTTGCTCCGGACAGGCGTTTGTGGGTGCCTCGAAATTTGAAAGTTATACCGGTTCACGGTGGACGTATGCCGCCCATGGCACAATCACAAATGTAGCAGCCAGGATATGTAGCCAGGCGACCGGGGGGGCTATACTGTTTTCAAAAAGCACCGCGCAACGGACAAGAGATCATTTTTCTTTTAAGCCTCTTGGCAAATTTACTCTGAAGAACTTATCTGAAGAAGTAGATATATATAAACTCCAGAGCTAGAGCAAGAAAGAATTCTGGATCATGTCCGGATTAGTTGTAGTTGTTTAAAGCAGAATAAGCTGTTATCTCCAATTGAGCAGGTGTGATTCCAGAGGGCACAAGGGGTCAAGGATT
>CP070652.1:2211236-2224473 GCA_020354645.1 Deltaproteobacteria bacterium | reverse complement strand
GAAAACTCGTCCCGCTTGAGCGCGGGACTCAAACAGGTTCAAAGCGCTTTTCTTCCGCTACGCTAAGATTTATGAATACAAAAACGTTTTAATGACCGCTCAAAAATATTTGGGCAACAGCCCGTTTAGGACAAATGTACATGGTACGATCCCATGGCGACCATTTATCCGATTTTCAGCACCAGTGCTCCGGCGGTATCGCCGGCGGCGCAACCGGTGAACAGCAAATACCCGCCACCTGCCATCGCTACTTCCTCGATACCTTCGATAATCAAACGACCAGCGGTAGGCGCCTGGGGGTGCCCGTAAATCAAAGAGCAGCCGTAGTTATTGAAACCGTTGACGTCTATATTCATCTGATCCGCCAGGTAGACATCATTGCCGGCAAAGGGGTTGTGAGTTTTAATGGCTTTGACGTCATTGACGGCTATGCCGGCTTTGTCCAGGGCCATTTTGGCCGCCGGGACAACCGCCATGGCCATGTGTGCTTTTTTGGCACGATTATAGCCATAGGAGACCATCTGAATTTCGATCGCGGCATCCGAGCTGAGCTCTTGAGCTTTTTCCTGTGTGGCTACAATAACCGCACAGTTTCCATCGGCCGGATGGGTCTGGGAGCCGAAGGTGTGGGTGCCGTCCGGAATTACCGGACGCAGCTTGGCCAGCCCTTCGGCCGTGCTTTCCATGACACCTTCATCAGCTTCAATCTTGATGGTTTCCTTTCTGGATACTTTCACTTCTACCGGAAACATATAGCGTTTCTGAAATGCGCGATCATCGGCCAGGGCATCTTTGTACTGTTCGTATCTGCGCAGCGTGACGACATCGCATTGTTCCCTGGTGATGCCGACTTCTTTGGCCACATTTTCTGCAGTCTGGATCATGGCGGTGCCGCCCCAGGGATCCAGGCTGAAATGATCCATCACCCAGTTTTCAGATATCACCGTGCCGCCGGGTCCACTGGGATTGGGCCAGATCGTATGCGGGCCGTTGGAACAGCGGTCCACCATCAGCGTATAGGCATTCTGGTACAAATCGGTTTCAACACCAACACCGGCCTGATATATGCAAGTAGTTGCGGTGGAACAGGCCTGGCTGATCACTACCCCCGGCGTATCTGTGGCACCAATTAAGGCCGCTGCCCAGGGACCGCCGTAAAACAACTTGGGCTGTCCGATGGTAATGCCTAAAATGAGGTAATCAAAGATTTTAGGATCCCAGTTTTTTTCGGCCAACCATCTTTGAGAAGTCTCGGCTCCGAGAGTAATTGAATTCTCATTGGCCAGACTCCCCTGCCATCTTGCAAAAGGTGTGCTGTAATAGCCCCCATACGGAATAAATGCTTTTGTTAACATCAGCTAAACCTCCACTTATAGGTTCTGGATTCAAAGTTCTGAGTTCGAGGTTGTAATAAATTTATCAAAAAAAATATCCCGATCCCTGCATTAGTCGTGATCCTTATTAAGCCTCGTTTTACTCTTGCTCTTCGGCTTTAGATCCTAATTTCTCTCGTAGTTTGCGATGAAGTATTTTTCCGGTGGGAGTGCGCGGCATCTCTTCCGGTTTTATAAATACCACTTCTTTGGGGCGCTTGTACCCGGCCAGTTTGTCTTTACAGCAGTCTTTGATGGTTCGTTCATCGATTTCTTCTTCATCGACCCCGGGTTTGGTGATTACCACGGCGACGACTTTTTCCCCCCACTTTTCATCCGGCAAACCGATACAGGCGCAATCAAAAACACATTCGTGACTGCCGACGACTTCCTCAACTTCACTGGGATAGACATTTTCGCCGCCGCTAATGATCATATTGTCTTTGCGGTCGACAATTTCATAGAAGCCGTCTTCATCCCGCCGGGCCATGTCTCCGGCCGAAAACCAACCGTTACGGAAAGCACTGGCGGTTTTTTCGGGCAGTTTGTAATATTCGTCAAAGAGCATGGGCCCCCGGGAATAGAGTTCGCCGACCTCGCCGACACCGACTTCGTTGCCCTTTTCGTCTAAAAGCTTTACAAATTCGGTTCCCAAAGATTCATAACCGATCGAACCGAGCTTGCTCATCTGATATTCAGGTTTTAATATGGTCACGATCCCGGCCTCGGTGGAGCCGTATCCCTCATACAGCTCAACCCCGGGAAAGAAATCCATAATCGCTAATTTCATGCTTTTTCTCACGGGTGCAGAAGAGCACAGGAGCTTTCGGATGGAACTGACATCGCGTTTTTTCCCTGGGTCGGATGCATTTAGTATCATGTTGTAATGGGTCGGGATAAGCGAGATAATCGTGATTTTTTGGCGTTCAACAATTTCAAGGATTTCCTCGGCCTTGAACGACTGCGCCGGGTGGATATAAACAGAACCTCCGATGTATGTGAAGGTGAACGTGAAAAAAGTCGAGTTTATGTGGCACAATGGCATCACGTTCAAGCAAATGTCGTGTTCGTTAAACCCGAAATCAGCCGCATTAATCAGATAGAAGGCAATGTGGGATTCGTGGGAGCGAACGACACCTTTGGGTTTGCCGGTGGTACCCGAAGTATAAATCAGTATCCAGGTGTCCTCCGGCCTTACGTCGGCTTGGGGTTCGTCCTCAGAGCTATCCCGCATAAACTCTTCGTACTCCCGATATCCTTTTATTTTATTACCGACAGCAAAATAATGCTCCGCCGGGATATTTTTCAATTCGGATTTTATTGGATCGACGGTTGGGGTGAATTGGTCATGAACGATAAGGGCTTTGGCATCGGAGTTGTTGACAATATACTCGACTTCGCCACTGACCAGCCGAAAATTGATGGGTACGATGACAAGTCCGGTTTTGGCGGTGGCCAGGAAAACTTCTACAATCTCAATGCTGTTTTCCAGTATCACCGCGACCCGGTCACTTTTTACCAGACCGAGAGAAAGCAAACTGTGAGCCAGACGATTGACACGCCGGTTAAGTTCCGGATAGCTAAAACTTCGTGAATTGTCTTTCAAGGCAACCGTGTTCGGAAACTTCTTGGCATTAACTTTAAGGTTTTGACCCAGATTCAGCCAACAGGCCATGGCCCCCCCTTTATCCTAGGTTCAAAGTTCAAGGCTGAAAACTGAAAGCAAAGATAATTCTTTCATCATAAGGTTCCTCTGAGACTCGAGCTTCCAGCTCTCAGCTTTTTATGCTGATTCTGGCATCGACAACATATACGCTGTCTTCAAAGGCCATCAGCGGATTCAGATCCATTTCCTGAATATCCGGCAAATCGGATACAAGTTGCGAAAGGCGCTGAATGATCTCAATTAAACGCGCCTGATCCACACCTTTTTGCCCCCTGACACCTCGCAGCAGGGATACTCCCCTGATGGATGCAAGCATTTCCTTTGCTTCGGTAGAAGTGACCGGTGTTAAATTGAAGACCACATCCTTCATAATCTCCACATAAATACCGCCGAGACCGAACATGATGATATGCCCGAGGCCTTCTTCTGCTTTGGCACCCATAATCAATTCGAGTCCGCCCGGGAGATATTTTTGAACAAAGAATCGCAGATCTTCGGCCGACAGATTTTTTTCCATCAGCTGAACTGTGTTGCGAACATCATCGGCACTCTGAAGATTTACGGCCACTCCGCCCATATCACTCTTATGGACGATCGACGCAGCGTCGGCTTTGACCACCACCGGATAACCGATTTCAGCAGCGGCTTTTTCAGCCTCAGCAGTGCTGCTCACGATCCGCCATTCAGCAACCGGTATTTTATATCCAGACAGGATTTCATAAACCTGGCTTGCACCGATGTTTGATCGACCGGCTGCTTTGGCATTTCCGATAATCTCTTGTCCTTTGGTTTTATCGACATCTGCAAAGGTTTTTACTGCACCGATCTCCCGGTCGATGATACCGCGATAGCGAAACAGAGCCGTCATTGCTCTGGCCGCTTCACCAGGCAGACTGAAGCAGGGAACACCGCCGTCCTGAAGGATCTTTACAACTTCCGTCCACTGGCGTCTGTCGGTCATGAGATTACAGACAATCGGATTTTTCTGCTGATTGCTGACTGCCACGATTTCACGGGCGATACTTTCATTGTCCACAAAGAACGGGGTTACGAAATTGACGAACACGCAGTCGAAATTCTCGTCTTCCATCATGGCATCCATGCAGGCGCGGTAATGTTCAGCCGGTGCGGTTGCCAGTACATCCACCGGATTATTAACAGAAGCTGCCGGGTGTAATTTTTCCTTTAAGAACGCCTCGGTCTTTTCTGAAAGCGGCGGCAATGTTAATCCAGCACCGACCAGAACATCCGTGGCAATCACGGCCGGACCGCCGGTGTTGGTGATGATGCCAACCCGATTGCCCTTGGGAATGGGTTGGGTTGCAAAGGCAGCGGCTGCCTGGATCAGCTCCCCTTCGTCCATAAAGGTTAGGACGCCGGCCTTTTTGAATATGATTTCGGTGGCAATATCTTCTTTTGCCAAACCACCGGTATGGGATGCAGCTGCTTTGGCCCCCTCCATAGTACGACCGGCCTTCATGGCCAGCACGGGCTTTTTGGCTGCCACGGCCTGGGTAACCTCCAGGAAGTTTTGGGGATCTCTGAGACCTTCCACGTAGGTTACGATGACCCGCGTTCCTTCATCGTCTCCCAGATAACGAATGATCTCCGGGATGGTCACATCACAGGCATTTCCATTGGAGGCGTATATGCGCGTTCCAACCCCCATAGCGGAAAATCCCTGATGGATCACCTCGGCCACCCCGCCACTGAGGGCCACGATCGAAATAAAACCCGGATCCGGTTTGGTGAAGGTGAAATTGCAGTAGGCCCTGATAGTCGGATCTGAGTTTATGATTCCCTGGCAGTTGGGGCCAAAAACCCGTATGCCGTATTTTTTGGCGCGAGCCAGAAAATCCTCTTCGATGGCTTCTCCCTCGGAACCGGTCTCAGAAAAACCGCCGGAATTGATGATGATATTTTTAACCCCCTTTTGGCCGCAATCTTCAACCGCCTGGGGTACAAATTTTGCCGGAATGACCATGTGAACGACATCTATATTTTCCGGGCAATCCAGGATCGATTTGTAAGCTTTGAGTCCCCGGACCTCATCGGCTTTTGGGTTGATCGGATAAACCTCTCCTTTGAACCCAAAATCGATCAGATTTTTGATTACCCGGTTCCCGATCGAAAGTTCCTTAGTGGATGCCCCGATGACGGCCACCTTTTGGGGTCGAAAAAGGGAATCTAACATATCTTTCCTCCTTATAAGTTGGGTTTTTTGTGGCGGCGATATATGCACAAAACACCAAAAGCCAAACAGCAGATACTAAATTATACCTATCTTTCTTCCAACTGCTCGATAAAGGCCTCGACATTGGTCTTGGTCTGTTCATCAGAGAGTAACCTCAGATCATTGAGGTCACCGTTGATGATCAGGCTGGGAACCCCGGTTTCCTTTTCAAGCCGCTGCGGCATGCCGTAACGGCAGTTGGAATTGTTGGGGCATGTTTTGGCATCGTGATAGATAATTCCATCCACTTTGAAAAACGCAAGCATGTCTTTTATATATTTTTCTTTGGCCTTGTCTGACCGCACGATAAACAGTTCGGTATAAGCTTTGGCCATGCTGGTAAATGGATCCTCCGGATCAAAATCCGTGAATATCCAGCTGTTACAATAGGTCGATGCCAACACATTTGTTTTGAGAGCAGCAAACATTTTAGAGTGCGTGCTGAGTCTGCCCCATACCGGCATGCCTTCCCAGTAAATCCTGAAGCGTTCTCCTTCCACAGCCGCGTCATTGTTGGCAATCCGTTCTTGCATCTCTGCCAGCAACAACTTATAATAGTCCACTGCCTGTTGGGTTCCGCGCAGGACCACGGCGGGTCCCATATGAATGGTGCCGTCATAAAAGGTCAACGGTGCCGGAACATTGGCGGCGGTGTCCAATACCTCTTTCCACAGATCAGAGCATTGGCGGGAAAGTTTAACGACCCGCTTCAGTTCATCCAGGTCGAATTTGTTTCCGGAAATTTCCTCCAGAGAGGGGACCATCGCCTGCATCTGTTTGGCAATGGATTGAACGTGACTTTCGCCAACATCCCCGACACCCCGATGGGTATGAATGCCGAGTAACGGAACCCGGAACTCATTGGCATACCAGGCGAACCAATCCTGAACATCCCGGCATTGATTGGTGTTAAAAACCAGAACATCCGGTTTGGGCACCGACTCTATCCCCTTATAGGCTTTTGACAGGGGAGTGATACCCTTTATGTATGCCCCGACATCGGATGTCAGATAAGAACAGATATCCGGTGAATAACCGATGGCGTTGGCTTCCGGAATAAAATCGGTGGACATGCGGGTGGCCCCCAGCATCGCCCCGTGGTTTTCGGGAAAATAGACCAGAAATCCCATGGCTCGCAGCAATTCGGCCGGGCCGACACTTGTGCACCAGGCGATCTTTTTTTCGCCGGTCTTTGCAGCTTCATTCAGCTCATAAAAATAGTCAGCCATGATCCGGTTCATTTCACCCGTCGCTTTAATCATTTTTCTTTGAATCTTTTTTTCTTCGGCCATAATATTTCCTCCAGTATAATATTTCTCTCCTTGGTTATCTCTTAGAAAATTTGCCAGCACCATTCGAGCATCAAAAATTTATCCGTCATTCTCTCTGGCATACAGGGCGGCCCCGACTGCTCCGGTTAATTGTGGGTGTAGGGGTACCAGTATCTTTCTTCCAATAATCTCCTCGGTCATCTTGACCAGATAAGGGTTGTGTGCCACCACGCCGCCGGTCATGACCACATTTTCCGTGAGGGCATCCATTTCCAGAACCCGTTTGATGACCGAGAAAAATACACCCTTGACGATATCCGTCACCTTTTTGCCCTGCCGGATATTTTCCAAAACCTCGGTTGCCGAAAAAACGGTGCAAAAACTTCCGAGCTTTACCATGTTCTGTGATTGTGCGGCCAAACCATCCATTTCCTCCAGCGGTATGTCCAGGCGTGCGGACATTTCTTCCAAAAACGCTCCGGTACCGGCCGCGCATTTGCGGTTCATTTTGAAGCCGGTGCGACGACCCTTTTCATCGATTTTGACGATTTTATTATCCTGACCACCGATATCAATAATTGTCAGGGAAGTGGGGAAAAAATGATAACAGCCCTTTGCGTGGCAGCCGATTTCCGTTTTGGTTTCATCGGCGAAGAGAACATTTTTTCGGCCATACCCTGTCGATATGGATTTAGTAATATCCTTTGATGTTACCCGGGCCATCTCAAGGGAAGCTTTCAGACATGTTTGAGCCGTAACGCTGAAATCGGTTCCCGATTTTTCAACAGCATAGCCAATCAAGTCTTTATTGGCATTCAGAATGGCTACCTTGGTTCTAGATGATCCTACGTCCGTGCCGACGTAAATCTTTTTCAAGCTCATATTATTTATCGGGTTGAATTGGTTACTTGGGTTTTATTGGTTGAATACGAATTTGTCCAATTGAACCAAAGGAACCAATCAACGAATTAAACCAATAAAACAGCTGCGAATTCCTGCCATCTGAACGGGGTGCTGCTTGCAAGTGCTACGTTTCAAGCACTGACGTGTTTTTAGTTTCTACCTCGACTCCAGGCCTTTCACAAGTGCCCGCAGGGTAATGTTGTACGGTGTTTCGATCCCTGCCTGCTCACCATAGCGAACAAATTTTCCATTAATAAAATCGACTTCCGTGGGGCGATTGTTTTCAATATCCATCAGCATTGAAGGCTTGTGATCACCGGCCTTGCGCATGTATTCGATGGCGTGGGGATAAAAATTCCATCCCAGATCGATTTCATTGGCCCGGGCAACTTTAATACATTCTTTGATTAATGCGTCTACGACTTTAAACACAATCGGGTCAGTCATAGCCCGGGCCATGGTCATGCCGGTCACAGCGCACACGGGATTCATACAGGCATTTAAGACCCCTTTGCGCCAGACCATCGAGATGATCTGATCCGTATGCTCGGTGGTAAGACCACATTTGGTCAGCGCTTCAGCTATAGCAACGGCTGCCTGGGTGGAATCCGGTTCGAGTTCTTGCACATAATGGGGCGGATGATGAAAGGGCATACGCACATGCGCCGGTCCGGCAAGCCCGCAACCGTAGTTTACGACTGCCCGCATGGTCGACTTTGACCCCAGGGCATCAGCGAACACCAACTCCGTATCGATGCCGTTTTGCCAGCTCACGACATACATGCCCTCCTTGTGAAAAGTCTCGAGGACAGATGCAATCAAAGAATTTGCATTGGCTTTTACGGTTATAAAGATTACATCCGGCGGGTTATTTGCCAGCTCATGAATGTCGATGCAGGTATGTGCAACCTTCTGTTGGAGGTCCTCTGCGCCTTCGATGATGATTCCGGGATCCAATGCCGGTTTGACAAGTTCGGGGATTACATCACAAAGGGTTACTTCAAATCCACCTTTCGCGAGAAAGGCGGCAACGATGCATCCCACCGGTCCGGCTCCCACGACCGCAAAGGATTTAGGGCTAAATTTCCCTTTCTCAGCCATTTTTACCTCCTCCGTTACGGTTTTATCGAGCAACAAAGAGCCTGTGTTTATGAAAAAAGAGGTAACATATTCATCGTAAGGATTACCTCAATTGCTTGGGTCGTTCATCCACGACACGCAACGCTTTACCCTCACTGCGAGCAATAAATTTAGGCTCGACCAGATCAATCTCAACGCTGATTCCCATCATACCTTTAATATGAGCGGCGATCTTCCCCTCAATTTCATGACGCCTTTCGGAGCCGGCTTCATATACCGCTTGCTTTCCCTCCACCTGAACGATTAATTGATCCAGATACCCTTTTTTACGAACAACCAATCTGTATTGCGGCTCGACCTCTTCGATTTCCAGCAGTAAGGCTTCAATTTGAGATGGGAATACATTTACACCGCTGATAATAAGCATATCATCGGAACGGCCAAATATTTTATCCATTCTGATAAAAGTTCGGCCTTCATGTCCGGGTTCACGCCAAAGACGCGTAATATCTTTGGTACGGTAGCGGATCATGGGCATGGCGCGTCTTTGGAGGGAGGTAAACACCAGCTCCCCCTGCTCCCCGATAGGGAGCGGTTCCAATGTTTGCGGATCAACGATTTCTGCCAAAAAGTGATCCTCGTTTATATACAGCCCGTTTTGATCTCCAGCATCAAACGCAATCCCCGGGCCACACAGCTCTGTCAGGCCGTAGGCCTCCTGGGCTTTGATACCCATGCGCTCCTCAATCTCTTCTCGCATTTGGGATGTCCACGGCTCTGCACCAAAGATGCCGACCCTCAGGGGGAGGGATTTGATATCCACCTTCATTTCTTCGGCCCGTTCGGCAATCGTGAGGGCATAAGACGGCGTGCAAAATAACGCGTTTGAACCGAAGTCCTTCATCAGCGTGATCTGTCGTTCGGTCAGACCGGAGCTGGTCGGAACAATGGTACAGCCGATTTTAGTGGCCGCCTGATGAAATCCCAGGCCCCCCGTGAAAAGACCATAACCATAAGCGTTTTGGACGATATCTTCTTTCCTTACCCCGGCCGCCCATAAATTTCTAGCCATACATTCAGTCCATTGTTCCATATCTTCCGCCGTGTAAGGTCCGGTTATCGGTTTTCCGGTAGTACCCGACGAGGCGTGAACCCGAACGACCTCTTTCAGCGGGACAGCGCAAAGACCAAAGGGGTAATTATCCCGCAGGTCGTTTTTCACTGTAAAAGGCAGTTTGCTGATGTCTTCCAGGCTTTGGATGTCATCTGCCGTGAGACTCAATTCTTTGAGCTTTTTTTGATAAAAAGGAACTTTTTCAGAAATCCAGGCAACGGTCTCTTTGAGTTTTTGCAGTTGAAATTTTTGAAGCTCTTCCACCGGCATGCATTCAAATTTATCGTTCCAGGGCATGACTTTCCTCCTTTGTGAGATGGATATATTTAGAAGGCTTTACTTCAAATCTCTCATTTTAAACGCTTGAATAATTGATCACACGCCATTAAGCCAAGGCTCCATTTCTCTTGCTTTTTTCAAAGCTATTTTTGAGTCGAATTTGACCACAGCGAAGGTCCCCCTTAAATATAATCGATTCAGAATCAAGCCGCCTTGGCTGCCGCTGCAAAGCCCAGATCAAAGGCCTTTAAATTTGAATCCAGGAATTCCTTTTTGGTTTTTCGTTTCATGGCTTTTTTTACATTGTCGGCCGAAAAGGGCAAAACACCTGTCTGGGTCAGAGCGCCCAGAAGTACCATGTTGACAGCCAAAACATTCCCGGCTTCTTTGGCCAGGGCAGCTGCATTGAACGCAATAAGTCTGGCTGTCTTGGCCCGAATAAGTTCCTGCAGTTCAGCCAGGTCCGGATACACTCCCTTTCCAATATTCACGGTAAAGGGCATCAGCGGCGCAAGGTTGGTGATAACCACCGTGTTTGCATTGCATTTATTCAAGGCTCGCAGCGTTTCTGCAGGTTCAAAGCCCACAAGGATGTCGGCTTCGCCATCGGAAATGATGGTACTTCTGGCATCGCCGAACACGAGCGCGGATTCCACTACACCGCCTCTTTGGGCCATGCCGTGAATTTCACTCATGTGCAGCGTTACCCCGGAAAGGAGTGCCGCTTCTCCCAGCACACTGGATGCCAACAGGTTTCCCTGTCCTCCCACAGCCACAATGACCAATCTTTTTGTTTCCATCGTTTTCGTCCTACCGAATAGTTTAATTATTTATTTGAGAGGTCGGAGAGTTTTTCTCCTCAACCTCTGATAATAGCGGAATGAATTATCAGCAGCGAAATCGTGCACTGTCTGAACGCATTAGGGAGCGTTGCGAAAGAACAGGCTGTCATCCAAACGTGTCTTCGGGGTACAATGTTGATTTTACCCCTAACCTATTGTTTTATGTATAATCGCTGTTCTTTCGCTACGACCCCTTATGCATGAGTTTGCACGATGCAGTCGCTGATGATTCATGCAGCGACCACGTCAAAAACTCCCCGATACCTGATTTATTTAAGCGCTGGCCTTTACCGGCAAAATAGCGTTTTCGGGGCAAATCTGCGCACAAACAGCACATCCCGTGCACAGATCGGGATCGATTTTAACCCTTTCATTCCAGATATAAAAGGCCGGGCATGCCAAATAGTTGATGCAATCCTTATGATTTTTACATTTATCACTCACGTGAAACGGCTTGCGTTTGGATAGTTTAAGGGCCTTGGCGTACAGGGCACACACTTCTTCGGATATTATCACCGATACCCCCTCGAAGTTCACGGCCGCTTTTATCGCTTCGATGCTTTTTTTAACTTTATACGGTTTGATGACCGCAACATGGGGAACACCGATGGCCTTTACCACCGCCTCGATGGAAACCCGACCGTATCCCTCAAGGTTTAACTGTTTCATGTCAACACCCGGATGCGGTTGATGACCGGTCATCGCGGTTGTGCCGTTGTCCAGAATTACCAGGGTAAAATTATGGTTATTATACACCGCGTTTACCAGACCGGGCAATCCGGAATGAAAAAATGTGGAATCACCGATAAAGGCGATGACTTTTTTATCGGTTACCTTTGAAAAACCGCCGGATGTATCCACCGAAGAGCCCATACACAGGAGAAAATCTGCCGTGGACAGCGGAGGCAGCAATCCCAGCGTGTAACATCCGATATCGCTCGGGTAAATGGTTTCCAGACCTTCGGCCGCCTTTATGACTTCATGATAGGTCGCCCGGTGCGAGCATCCGGCACACAGGGTCGGCGGGCGCTGCGGCACTTCCGGTACATCGGAAAGGTCGGGTATCGCCGGCGGGGTGTATTCAATGCCGAAAAATTTGGCAATACATCCCTTTACTTGGGCCGGATTGTATTCATAAAGACGGGTAAATAAATCTTTGGCCTTACCGCGAATTGGAAGCACCAATCCCTCCTCCTGGGCAAAGGCCTTAACGGCCTCCTCCATATAGGGTTCGCCTTCTTCGACGATCAAAACCTTTTCGCAGCCCTTGAGAAAGTCTTTGATCAACGATGCCGGCATGGGGTGTGAATAGCCGATGCGAAGAATTTTGACTTTATCCTTTATATCCATGTCTTTGACGGCATCAACGACATAATTATAACTGACTCCATTGCAGATGATGCCCCCCTCACCGTTGCCTTCCGTAAAATTATATTCGGATTTTTCAGCCAGTTCCAGAGCACTTTCCCAATTTTGCAGTAGTTTGACATGTAATTTCCGTGCCACGGCCGGGACCGGCACCAGGTTCAACGGGTCTTTGACAAAATCGCCCCTGGTGACGCGTTGCCTGATCTCACCCAGAGTCACAACTCCGGTGGAATGATTGATCCGGGTGGTGGTTCTGACAATAACCGGTTCCTGAAGTTTTTCGGAAAGATCGATGGCGTACGGAATCAGATCCTTGGCTTCCTCCACCGAGGACGGTTCAACCAACGGAAGACCGGACAGTTTGGCGTAATATCGATTGTCCTGTTCGTTCTGGCTGGAAAACATAAAAGGGTCGTCAGCGGTCAATACAACCATGCCGGCCTTAACGCCGACATACGCGAGGGTCATGAGAACATCCGCGGCAACGTTGAGACCCACATGTTTCATAACACACATGCTGCGGACGCCTGAATTTGCAGCGGCAGCAGCTACTTCCATGGCCACTTTTTCATTGACGCTGAATTCAAAATACAGATCGCATTCCTGGGCCATTTGGAAGAAGTTATTTGAGATTTCTGAAGAAGGTGTGCCCGGATACGTGCTGGTAAAGGCAACGCCCGCTTCGATGGCACCCCGGGCAATGGCTTCATTGCCCAAGAGCAGCATCTTTTCACCTGGATTATCAGTGAGGAGTTTGTGCATGATCGGTTTCCTTCAAAAAATTGTTATTACCACAAAGCGCAGAAGTAATCTTCTTCCAATTTTATTTACATGTTTTACCGTGGCCTCTGCCATCTCTGTGATGCCTTGTTAATCAAAAATATCCGAATTTTCGGAGGTTTTTTTTCTTATATAAATGGTTTTATGTCGATCGGCTTGAAGCTTCATGCACTCCGTGCAGCCGGGTTCATCATCCGGATGGAACGGTTCCAGATGAACTTGGTAGCCGATCTCCTGATACATATCAGCAAGCTCCGACAAACGCGGCTCGTCGTAGGTTGACTGTTTTTGCCAGCCTTTTCCGGTAAGTTCTTCTTCCCGGGTCATT
>CP070652.1:2206038-2211136 GCA_020354645.1 Deltaproteobacteria bacterium | reverse complement strand
ACTGGGCTCAACCGGGTCCATCGGACGCAATGCGCTGGAGGTTGTGGAAAAGTTTCCGGACCGGTTTAAAGTCAAAGCCCTGGCCGCGAAAGACAATGTCTCGTTGCTGGCCGATCAGATAAAGCGCTTTGGTCCTGAAATCGCGGTGGTTTTTGATGACAAACGAGCTCTTGAACTGAGGGCCACCTTGCCGGCCGGCCTGGGTGTAGAAATATTGTATGGCGATGATGGATACAAGACTGCAGCAACACTGGATTCGGTCGATATGGTTTTGACTGCCGTGGTGGGGGCGGCAGGATTGTTGCCGACAATCGCAGCCGTCGATGCCGGCAGAAATATCGCTTTAGCCAATAAAGAAACCCTGGTGATGGCCGGTGAGATCGTCACGCGGCGGGCGGCTGCAAAAAAGATAAAACTTCTTCCCGTTGACAGCGAACATAGCGCAATTTTTCAATGTCTCTCCGGCAACCGCAAAGAGGACTTGGATAAAATTTTGCTTACGGCTTCCGGAGGTCCGTTTTTGAACCTGCCCCAAAAAAGATTTGCTGAAATAAGACCTGATAACGCCCTCAATCACCCGACATGGCAGATGGGAAAAAAAATCACAGTTGATTCTGCTACCTTGATGAACAAGGGGTTGGAAGTCCTTGAGGCAAAATGGCTTTTCGGCGTTTCCCAGAACAAGATCGAAGTGGTCATCCACCCTCAAAGCGTGGTTCACTCCATGGTGGCTTTTCGAGACGGATCGGTAATCGCCCAGCTTGGCATTCCGGATATGAAAGGCGCTATCGCCTATGCCCTGTCCCATCCGGAACGGCTTCCCTTAAAACAGTCGATACCGGATTTCGCAACTCTCGGTGCGCTCACATTTCAAAAACCGGACGTTGATAAATTTCCCTGCCTGGCACTTGCTTATCAAGCTGCTGATACCGGCGGCACCTTGCCGGCGGTTATGAATGCGGCCAATGAGGTGGCGGTGCAGGCATTTTTGGACCAGAAGATCTCCTTTGTTCAGATTCCGGAGGTGATCCGTCACACAATGGATCGGCATGATGTGGTCACAACTCCCGACCTTTCAGATATTATTGGCGCGGATAAATGGGCCAGAAGGCAGGCAGGCCAAACGAAAATGGCACTTTCTGCTTGAAGAACAAGCATAAATACTTAGTATTTTGGAGAGCCGTTATCATTTTTTTCACAACATCAGGATACTAGATCATTATGAGCACGAGCGTTTTTGCTTTCATCATCGTATTGGGTGTACTTATATTTTTCCATGAATTGGGACACTTTCTCGTCGCCAGGCTTTTCGGCGTCGGTGTAGAGAAGTTTTCACTCGGTTTTGGTCCCAGAATCATTGGTAAAAGGATCGGTATCACCGACTACCGGATATCTGCTGTCCCTCTTGGCGGATATGTTAAAATGGTCGGGGAAGAACCCAATGCAAGGATCGACCCGGCCGACAGGCCCCTGTCTTTTACCCACAAGCACGTCCTGAAACGCATCCTCATCGTGGCCGCCGGTCCGATTTTTAATATTCTGCTGGCCGTGATCATTTTTTATGGAATATTTCAAATGTCGGGTATCGATATTCTCAAGCCGACGGTCGGAAAGGTGCAGGCAGGCATGCCGGCTCAAAAAATGGGACTGATGAAAGGGGATGAGATTGTGGCAATCAACGGCGTTGCCGTTGAAAGCTGGGAGGAAATGGCAGGTATTATCGCAGCAAGCAAAGGAGATCCCCTTGAACTCAGTGTTCACCGTGAGGGGCTCACCAAGATTGTTAATATTACGCCAATGCTGGATACCATACCGAATATTTTCGGCGAAGATACCCGGCGCTATGTCATCGGTATTCGACCGTTAGGAGACTTTTATCACAAAGAGTTGAATCCTTTTCAGGCACTTTCAGAGAGCTTTATTCGGACTTACGATATCGCCGCACTGACCATCATCAGCATCGTGAAACTCATTAGGGGAACTCTATCCATAAAAACACTGGGCGGTCCCATAATGATTGCCGAACTGGCAGGACAACAGGCCAAGCTGGGTGTTTCGAATCTGGTGTTTTTCATTGCCCTTATCAGCATTAATCTGGCAATACTTAATTTTCTGCCGATACCGGTTTTGGACGGCGGTCATTTGTTATTCTTTTTCATTGAGTTGGTTATGCGCCGTCCGTTGAGTGTAAGAGTGAGGGAAATTGCCCAGCAAGCAGGGCTGTTTGTATTGATCCTGTTGATGATCCTCGTTTTTTACAATGACATAACCCGTCATTTCATCAGTCAGTAATCATAGTAAAAATGAGCTAAAATGCACGAAAGTGCCTAAAGTGAGCTAAATTTAGAGTATTTCATATCCGTTCTAACTTTAGGCATTTTAGTTACTTATTACTTTGGATTCTAACACTTACCATGCCACACAGACTTGAAGTAGCGCTGAAATCAGACCTCTTTGATGCCGAAGGCGAGGGAATTCGGCAGGAATCTCAAAATTATTTTGGTATCAATACTGAGCAAGTCCGAACCATTCATGTACTTACAATTGATGCCGAACTTTCCGAGTCTCAGCTCAAAATCCTTCAGGAAGAAATCTTCACCAATCCGGTGACGCAGGTATCTTCCTTCCAACCGCTGCCGATCGAATTCGACTGGACAATTTGGGTGGGTTTCAGACCGGGTGTCAGGGATAATCCAGGCAGCACAGCCGTGGAGGCGGTGGAAGATCTTTTGGGGATTCGGTTTGGCAAAGACGAAGCTATCTACACATCGCGACGCTATTGTCTCCGAGGTCGGGAGTTGACCGCAGATGACGTCCAAAAAATTGCCGCTGAACTTTTAGCCAACGATATCATCCAGCAGTGGAAGATCTATCCGAAAGACAAGTGGGATCCGCAGGTCGGGATCGGCTGTATCATACCGAAGGTCAGACTTGATCACACCCCAACCGTTATGACTATTCCGGTGGACAGCGATACTGCGCTTAAAAAGGTGAGCGACGCGCGAAACCTGGCGTTGAACCCCAATGATATACCCGTTGTCAGGACTTATTTTCAGGGTGAGGCGGTACTTGCGGCACGGGCGGCGGTGGGGCTATCAGATCCCACCGACGTCGAGCTTGAATACATATCGCAGGCCAGAAGCGATCACTGCAATCATAATACCTTTCGTGGGCTGTTTAAATACACGGATCTTGAAACCGGCCAATCCGAAATCATAGACAATCTTTTTAAAACTTGTATAAAGAAGCCCACGCTGGCACTCCAGGAGAAAAAAACCTGGGTGGTTTCGGTATTGTGGGATAATGCCGGTGTTGGGCGGCTTGATCCGGATCACTACTACGTGATAACAGGGGAAACCCATAATTCTCCATCAAATATGGAAGCCTACGGGGGTGCCATTACAGGGATTGTGGGAGTGTATCGCGACCCAATGGGCACCGGCAAAGGTTCGAAACTGGTCATGGGGGGTTACGGTTACTGTGTAGGACCGAGGGATTATGCCGGGGGACTAAAACCCCATCTTCATCCACGACGCCTGTTAGACGGTGTTATCGAAGGGGTTCGGGACGGCGGCAACAAGAGTGGCATTCCGACAACATTCGGCCAGGTTCTTTTTCATCCGGGCTATCTCGGCAAATGCCTGGTTTTTGTTACGGCGGTTGGCATTATGCCCGCTACTGTAAAGGGGGAGCCCGCCGAGCAGAAACGGACATCACCGGGAGATCTGATTATCATGTGCGGCGGTCGTGTCGGCAAGGACGGCATACACGGCGTCACCGCTTCGTCCGAGACCTATTCCGAGAACACCCCCGCCGGTCATGTTCAAATCGGAGACCCCTATACCCAAAAGAAGATGCATGATTTTCTACTGGAAGCCCGTGACGAAGGACTGGTTTGCTTTATTACCGATAACGGCGGCGGCGGGCTGTCTTCATCGGTGGGTGAGTCGGCACGGTTTTCCAATGGTTGTGAAGTTAAGCTGGAACGGATTCCGCTGAAATATGACGGGCTCGACCAGTGGGAGATCTGGGTGTCGGAATCCCAGGAACGGATGACGGTGGCCGTCAGGCCCGAAGATCTGGATCGATTTATGGCATTATCGGCCAAACATGCCGTTGAAAGTACGGTCATCGGAAACTACACTGATTCCGGCAAGTTGCATATCACTTACCATGACAAAACGTGTGCCTATGTGGATATCGATCTGGTGACGTCCGGTTTTCCGCAGTGGGAGTTTGAGGCCCACTGGCTGCCGCCGGAGAAACGGGGACTTTGTGAGCCGGTGTTGAAGGCGCCGGAAGATTTCAACAGACTTTTGCTGGACATACTTTCCCGTCCCAATATCTGCTCAAAGGAATGGATCTGCCGGCAATATGATCACGAAGTTCAGGGCGGCAGTGTCATAAAACCCCTGGTGGGGGCAGATCGTGACATATTCAGCGACGCTGCCGTGATACGACCTGTACTTGATTCACCCAAAGGCCTGGCCATGGCCCAGGCTTTGCTGCCTACCTATTCGGCCATTGATGCCTATCATATGACGACTTGCACGATTGATGAAGCCGTGCGCAGACTTATTGCTGTCGGCGCAAGCCTCCGTCACATCGGCGGCGTCGACAATTTCTGCTGGCCGAATATTGAATACCACCCGGTTGATAACCCGGACGGGCGATTCAAGGCCGCCCAACTGGTACGATCATGTTGGGCCCTGCGGGAAATGTGTCTGGCATACGAGATACCGCTGCTCTCCGGCAAGGACAGCATGTACGTGGATGGCCATCTTTCGGGGCGTTACGGCGAAGTTCACAAGGTCTCTGCGCTCGAAACCCTTCAGTTCACGACCATCGGCGTGATAGATGATATTACCAAATGCGTTACCCTGGACAGCAAAATACCCGGTGACCGGATATACATATTGGGTACGACCCGCAATGAACTCGGCGGTTCCGAATACTATGACTGTATGGGCTACACCGGACGCAATGTCCCGCAGGTATTTCCGGAAACGTTTAAAGCCTTATACGAATTATTAACGCATGCCATTGACAGAAACCTGGTGGCCTCAGTCCACGGCGTTTATCGGGGTGGTCTGGGTGT
>CP070652.1:2194272-2205938 GCA_020354645.1 Deltaproteobacteria bacterium | reverse complement strand
GGAAGCTATCTGAAATAGGTATTTCCCTTTCCGGGAGACCCGGCTTTTCAGGGCGTGAGCTTCACTTGCGAAATGTTATTTTCAAGGTCGCTTTTAATATGAATACACCCCAGCGACCATGAAGCTACTGGGCTTTACTAAAAATTAAAAGCGGTTTCAAAAACTCATTTTCAAAGGATATTTTTATATATCCTCCCATCTTGAATAATGAGCAGTAGGCTGCTTTCATATTCTTTGAATATACCGATGTCTTTTAATGGATCGCCTTTGACCAAGATGAGGTCGGCCAGCTTTCCGGGCTCAATTGTACCCAGGTTGTTTTCCTGGCGGACGATTTCTGAATTGGTTCTGGTCGCAGCCAACAGGGCACCCTTTGCTCCCATAACCTGAGCCTGCAGCTCCAGTTCGCCGCCTTTGTAGATTTGCATGGGCCCCAGCAGGTCCGAACCGGAGCCGATTTTGACGCCGGCCTTGAAAGCGATCTCCAAAGACTCGACCGCCTTCTCTCGGGCCTGGTCGATTTTACGGATGTTGTTTTCCGGTACACCAAAACTTCTGCCCAGCTTGGAAATCATTTCGTAGGTGACCATGGTCGGGACCAAATAGGCGCCGGCCTCGCGGATGGCCCGGGCCGAGGATTCGGTCATCAAGTTGCCATGCTCGATGGTGCGGACTCCGGAATGGATGCAATTTTTTATGGACCGGTCCGAATAGCAGTGCGCTGCAACATACTTACCGGCGTTTTCGGCCTCAAAGACAATGGCCTTCAGCTCATCGATACTGTACTGGGCCGTATCGATCTCGTCTGCCGGAGACATCGCTCCGCCACCGGCCATAACCTTCAAGTGATCCACCCCTTGACGCAGCTGTTCTCTGGATGCCCAGCGGACAGCATCCACGCCGTCATATACGCCGGACATGGTGCCAGCTGCGTGCTCAACCGGCCGGTGGGTCTCCGTGGGCAGTCGGCCGTCGGCGTGGCCGCCCGTCTGGGACAACATGCGGCCGCAAACAAAAAGCCTGGGACCCGGAATTAGGCTATCGGCGATGGCCTGTCGGAAACCCGGATCGGCACCGCCCACATCACGAACGGTGGTGAAGCCCTGGTCCAGCGTCTCCTTTATTATTTTTAAAGATTTAATAATGAGCAGGGAAGTGAAATACCTGCGTTGCTGATCTGTAAAGGTGGGATCCACGGAGCCGATGTGGACGTGGGCATCGATGAGCCCCGGCAACAGGGTATTACCCTGGCAATCAATAACCGGGCAATCATCGGGCAGGCGGCCGGGAGAACCGCTGATGACCTCTTTGATCCGCTTACCTTCGATGATGACGCTACCGTTTTCGACTGGATCAGCTCCGGTGCAGTCGATTATGCGGCCGTTTATAAGTACAGATATGTCCATCCGGCTTTTCTCCACCTATGAGAGGGTTTTTAAGGCGGGCCGCCCAACAGCAGCGTTGGCAGCCAAAGCGCGATTTGCGGGAAAAAGGTAATGATTATCACCCCGATAACCATCAACACGAAGAAGGGGGCGGCCGCCCAGGCAACGTAACCGATGGAAAGCCCGGTCATGCCTTGCAAAACGAAAAGATTGAAGCCCACCGGAGGGGTGATTTGAGCCAATTCGGTCATGGCCACCAGAAAGACACCGAACCAAATGGGGTCGTAACCCGCCTCGACGACCAGCGGCAGACAGATCGGTAAACTCATGACCGTAATCGAGATGCCGTCCAGAAAAAAGCCCAGGATGACGTAAAAAATTCCCAATACAATCATCAATCCGTAGGGAGACAATCCCAGTTGGCCGATGGCCTTGGAGATATCCTGAGGTACATGCAAAAATCCCATGGACGTGGAAAGAAAGGCAGCCGCTGCCAGCAGTGAGCACACCATGCATGATGTTTTGAGGGCGCCAAACAGGGAGTCAATAAATACCTGCCAAGTCATTTGCTTCATGATAACGGTCATGACCAACGCTGCGGTGACCCCCACGGCCGCGGCTTCTGTCGGAGTGGCAATGCCGGTGTAAATCGAGCCCAAAACGATCACGATTAAAATCAGAATCGGCGTCAGCAGACCGAGACAGCGCAGGTAATCCTTAAACGTGTATTTTACGCCTACCTTGGGGGCCACTTCGGGCTGGATGGCCGAGCGGATGATGATGAAGGACGAATATAAGCCGGCCAGGAGCAGCCCGGGAAACACGCCGGCGATGAACAGCTTGGAGATGGATTCTTCGGCGATGACGCCATAGATGATGAAGACAATCGAGGGGGGTATCATCAACCCGAAACTGCCGGCCCCGGCCAGGCTGCCGATGGACAGATTTTTATCGTAGTTGCGCTTCTGCAGCTCAAAGACGGTAATTTTGCCGATGGTGGCGGTGGTGGCTGTGGATGATCCGCTGACGGCGGCAAACAGCGCGCAGCCGGCGACATTGGTGTGCAGCAGCCTGCCGGGCAGCTTGTCCACCAGCGGGGCCAGACCACGAAAGAGCCGCTCCGAGATATCGGTTCTGAACATGATCTCGGCCATCCACATGAACAGCGGGATGCAGGCGATCTCCCAGCTGCCGGAGGCGGCATACAGCCGCTTGACCATAATGGCCCCGACACGATCCATGGGGTAGCCCAAAAGCACAGACAGGCTGATGACACTGATCAGTATAAGCGCGCCGAATATCCAAACCCCGCCGGCCAGAAAAAATATCATCATGACCAGCAGGATAAGGCTGTTGACCATCGCTTCCATAGGGGTTTCCTATCTGTTATGTTGTTTTATCACCTGTTGTAGCCGGTGAACCGCCGACAATGAGCCGCATGAACATGGTGAACAATTGCAGTCCGAAAAGCCAAAGGCCGACAAAGGCGAAGAGTTCGGGAATCCACAGGGGGACCTCGGCGATGCTTTCCGATAGCGTGCCCCTGATAAGATCCCGCCAAAACGTCTTGGTCCAGAAATAATAAGTCACCATGACCACAATAATGATCATCGCGGCCACGCTGAACAGCTCCAGAACCAGCCGGAGCTTACCCCCAACCCGGTTGAGAAGCATGCCGACCCGAATGAGGGCGTCATCATGGAGTGAATATGCCAAACACAGAAAGGTGATGGCCGCCGTAGCATAGGCCACGAACTCGTCCAGCACATAGGTGGACTTGGCAAAAAAAACACGCAGCATGATCTCAAAGAGAATGTGCAGAACCATGTAAATCAGGATCCCGGCGGAAAGCCAGGCGGCCAGCCTGGCCAATCTATAGGAGAACCGCTCCAGGGCAACCACTAAGGACTCCATTTCTAAGATCAAAGGCCGAGCCAATCAGATCGGCCCGGCCTTTGGTTGTGATTATTTCCCAAGTTGTTTGCGGTATTCGCGCAGAATGCTTTCACCTTCACCGCCCATCTTCTTCAGCCAATCGTCCACTGCCGGTTTACCGGCTTCGGCCAGCTGGTCCAGGAAGCCGCCGGGGGCGTCAGTGACCACCGTCATGCCGTTTGCTTTCATGTCCCTATAATTCTGCTGGACCCGGCCGTAGGCGGCCTGCCAGGCATGGTCATTTGCTAAGGCCGCAGCTTCTTTAACCGCTTTCTGAAGGTCTTTGGGCAGCCCATTAAAGGCATCCGCATTCATGTGGATCATGTTCAACGGTGACGAGTAATTGATTTCGGTGAAATGGGACAACAGGTCCCAGAACTTTGACGAGACTCCGCCTTCGGCCGACGTCAACACGGCATCGATGCCGCCGGTTCCCAGCTGGGGTACCACGTCCGACCAGGAGAGCTGAATGGGAGCCGCACCGGCGTTCTTGAAGGTGATGGTGCCGTTGGGATCGTAGGTTCTCATTTTAAGATTCTTCAGATCCTCCAGGCTGCGAACAGGTTTTTTGGCCCAGAGTCCGGAAGGCGGCCAGGGCGAGGCATAAAGCAGGATCTGGTTGCTATCTTTTAAGACCTTCTCGTAGTAGGGGACGGAAACGGTCCACAGCACCTTGGCATCATCGATGGTCTTGGCCAGGAAGGGCAGGGACGACAACAGAAAGATCGGGTGGATGCCCCGTAAAGGACCGACATAGGTGTCGGCGATGGGCAGGGCGCCATCGGTGACCGCATCGAACTGGTCCTTGGATTTGTAACCCAGGGATGCCCCGGGGTGGTGGGTGATCTGAATCTTACCGCCACTCAGCTTATCCAGGGTTTGAATAAAAAATGTGTCATTTTCTCCGTGGATCGAGGTGGGCGCGTATTCGTTGGCCATGTCAAACTTATAGGTTTTGCCCCAGGCCAAGCCCACGCTCATCACCAAGATCAGGCAGGTCATTACCAATAGGGTCTTTCGTAAATAATTCATTGTTTCCTCCTTTTTGAAAATGGGTCGATGTGCTGTCGAACTTACCGTGTTACGACCACTCGCTAAAGGTTCAATCTAAATTTCCTTCATTACAGAACTTTTGTAAAATTGTCTATCTCATTTATTATTTCTTCGCAACTCATTTGTTGCTTGCTGGTCTACTTCTCCGCTGTCCCTATCGATGACAACCCCATACTGTTCCTGAGCCCGCTGGATATCGATAAAACCCTCCTCAACATCCTTTCGGACCTTTTGTGGATCCCGCAGTTTGGGATCGCCGTAACCGCCTCCGCCGGCCGTGCGCAGGGCTATGCGGGTTCCTGCATCCACCATACGGGTAACTTTGCTTGGCAGCAGCTCCCGGGAGCCATCCGGCTTTTCGATAAAAGAGCTCACGGTGCCGCCGGGTCCCCCCCCTTGCAAACCCCATGGGTGCAGCTGGAGCCGGTCGCTGCCTTGCGTCATCGTCGGTGCGTGATCCAGAACGGTCAACTCGCGGGTCAGGCCCAGGCCGCCTCGGTATTGTCCCGGCCCGTCGGTGTTGGGTACCAGGCCATACTTCTCAACCCGCAGCGGATAAGCTATTTCGATCACTTCCACCGGCGTGTTTCTCGTGTTGGTCATGTTGGTATGGACACCGTCCATACCATCGTGGTTAAATACCGCGCCTTGTCCGCCACCGTATGTTTCCACATAAGAGTAATACTGTCCGGTGCGCGGATCCAAACCGCCGATAGTGAACAACCCCATACTGCCCGAGGAAGCTGCCGGGACTTTTTTCGGGATACATTGCGCCAATGCGCCCAGGACCACGTCTGCAATTCGCTGGGCGGTGTTGATATTGGCGTTGGAGACCGGGGCGGGAAATTCAGGATTGACAATGGATCCCTTGGGGGTGATGACTTCTACCGGTCGAAAGGTTCCGCCGGTGGACGGCAATTCGGGGTCTATGGCCGACTTGAGTGCGTAGAAAGTGCAGGCTAAGGTTACCGCACGGGTGCAGTTGACAGAGCCCTTGGTCTGCGGAGAGGATCCGGTAAAATCAACCTTGATTTTTTGTCTGCCGATGGTCGCGGTGGCCTTGATGGTCAGGAGGTCCTCCGAAAGGCCGTCACCCTCCAAGTAGTCTTCGAATGTGAATACACCCGTCGGCATTTCAGTGAGACGCGCCAGCATCTGTCGTTCGGAGTAGTTGATCAATTCCGCCATATAATGGATCGTCATCTCACGGCCATATTTGGCGATGATCTCTTTGAGCCTGCGTTGGCCGACATTGTTGGCGGCAAGCTGGGCTTGAATGTCGCCCAAGGCTTCCCGGCTGGTGCGGACGTTGGTAGTGATCAGGGCAATTAAATCTTCGTTGACCCGACCTTGCCTGGTTATGCGAACCGGTGGAATACGTAATCCTTCCTGGAAGATCTCGGTGGAGGTCGTCGGCATTCCACCGGGGGCTATTCCGCCGATGTCGACATGATGCGCCAGATTGGCGAGAATTCCCATACAGCGGTCTTCAGCGAAAAGCGGTGAAATGATGCAAATGTCCGGCAGATGTGAGCCGCTGACGTAAGGGTCATTGGTGATGATTGCGTCTCCGGGTTTAAGATTAGCCACCGGAAATAGCTCCAATGTGCTTTTGACCACTGAAGGCATGAGCCCCAAATGCAAAGGAATGTGTTCAGCCTGGGCAACGAGGTCCCCCGAGGCGGAATAAACGCCGGTGGAGCAATCACGCCGGTCCTTGATGTTGGGGGAAAGCGCTGTTCTGATGAGCGCCGCGCCCATCTCCTCGGCCACCGACTGGAAAGCGTTCCGCATAACTTCTAACGTGATCGGATCTGTCCGGATCATGTTTTCAAATCCTGTTCAATGATAATATTGCCCAATGCTTCTACGGCTCCCTGAAATCCCGGCGGTATGACGATGGTTGAATCGAGTTGCTCAACAATTGCCGGTCCGCTGATAACTTGATCCTTAACCAGTTGGCTCCGCTCGTAGATAGGAGTTTCAACCCCCTGTCCCTGGAACCAAACCGTGCGGGTATCCGAAGAATTGGACTGCCTTTGGCCTGCGGGACGATTTTCTGCCAGCCGGGATCTGGGGAGTTTCCCCTGGGCGACGACACGAAAGTTGACGAACTCGATCAACTCCCCTTTGCGAGAATAACCGTACGACTGTTGGTGGGTTTGGTGGAACCGCTTGAAAAGCGAGTCCAGGGCTTTCGTCGAGATTTTACTGTCGGGTACAGGTAAAGATAGCTCGTAAGATTGTCCGGCATAGCGCATGTCGGCCAGCCGAGAAAGGCTTACTGCCTCACCTTCGAAACCCTCACGGGCCAACTGCGCCTGCCCCTGAACTTCAAGGTCGTGATAGATGGTTTCCAACCGGTCCCCGGCGACCTGCTTGCTGTTGATGATCAGCGTTTGGACATAGTCATGCCGAACGTCGGCCGACAGCATCCCGAATGCCGAGGCGATGCCCGGATACGCAGGGATTGCAACCCGGGTAATATTCAATGCCAGAGCCAGCTCTACACCATGAAGCGGCCCGGCGCCACCAAAAGTAACCAGCGAGAAATCTCTCGGGTCATAGCCCCGCTCCACGGAGACTCGCCGGATGCCTCTAATCATGTTGGCGTTTACCACCGCAATGATGCCCTCGGCCGCTTGAATCAGGTCAATACCCAGCGGCTTGGCGATTTTTTCCGTGACCACTTCTTTGGCCTTATCAAGATGAACCTCCATTTCACCGCCTAGAAGATAGACCGGATTGAGCCTGCCCAGAATGACATTGGCATCCGTAACTGTGGGCTCCTCTCCCCCCCGGCCATAGCAGACGGGGCCAGGATCGGCCCCGGCGCTCCGGGGGCCTACACGCAGTGCTCCGCCGGCGTCGATCCAGGCAATCGATCCACCACCGGCGCCGATGGTGTTAATGTCAATCATGGGCAGTTTGATCGGGTATCCTTCGATGTCGGCTTCGGTTGTCAACCTTGGTTGGGTCGATTCGATGAGGCAGATGTCAGAGGAAGTGCCGCCCATATCAATGGTAATGACGTTGGGCGTTTTTAAAGTTTCGGATAGATAGACTCCGATCAATGCGCCGCCGGCCGGTCCGGAGAGAACAGTCCTGGCCGAGGATTCGCGGGCCATTTGGGCGGTGATCACGCCGCCGTTTGACTGCATGATATACAGCTCCGAAGCAACACCCAGGTTGTGAAGCATGCCCTCCAGGTGGCGGACATAGGAGTTCACCTTGGGCATCACGTAGGCGTTAATACAGATGGTGCTGGTTCGTTCGAACTCACGGAATTCCGGCAGAATTTCAGAAGAGATGGTTACGAAGGCTTCAGGGTGATGGTTTTGAATGAGGGTTTTGATCTGCTGCTCATGGATCGGATTGGCGTAAGCGTGTAAAAGACAAACGGCAATGGAATTGATTCCGTGATCTCTTATTTTCCGGATGAAAGATTCGACAGCCTCATGGTCCAAAGGCCGTAACACTTCTCCGGTATACTGTATTCGTTCCGGTGCACCAAAGCACAGGCTGCGAGGTACAATCGGTGTGGGTCGCTTGGCCCAAAAGTCATACAGCCGGGGTCGACTTTGGCGCCCTATCAGAAGCACGTCCTCAAAGCCGGCAGTGGTGATCAGGGCGGTAGGTGCCCCCTTGCCCTCCAGCAGGGCATTGGTGGCCACAGTGGTGCCATGGATAAGAAAGCTGATTTGGTCCGGCGTTAGACCTTTTTCGGTGATTAACTTTTTGATACCGTTGATCACTGCATCGGCCGGATTTTGCGGGGTGGAGGAAACCTTGGCGACCTCGATCCTGCCTGTCGTTTCGTCAACTAAACACAGATCCGTGAAAGTGCCACCGGTGTCAATCCCTAATCTGAAGCCTGAAGCCACAGCTGTCCCTTATGATCGAATTGTTTAGCCACATGCTGAAAACCAAAAAATAAAAAGACCTTTCACCGGCCTGATAGACAACGTGATGGGCGCAATACTCCCAGCGATTTGTGTGAAGCAATAATACGATCAGAAAATTAAAAATTGAAATGACCGGCAATCGGCTTTGACAATGGCCGAATATTGCAGATAGGCAATAGGGTGTCAATACCAATTTACAGGGATGCGATTTCAGACAACAGTCTGCTGAAGAATGCGGCTGTCCCTGATTTAATTCGGGAGCCAAGCATTGGCACCTCTGGAACGGTCCAAATTGTCACACCAGGCCCTGATCCAGCATGGCGGTGGCCACTTTCATAAATCCGGCGATGTTGGCGCCTGCCAGGTAATTTCCCGGTTGGCCGAAGTCAGCGGCCGCATCCAGACAGGTCTGGTGAATGTTATGCATGATTTCCTTGAGCCGCCTATCGACCTCTTCTGCCGACCAGTTTAAAAGCATCCTGTTCTGGGCCATCTCTAAACCGGATACGGCCACTCCGCCTGCGTTGGCTGCCTTACCGGGAGCATACAGAAGTTTATTGTCCAAAAATATGTCGATCGCTTTAGGCGCAACAGGCATATCAGCCCCTTCGCAGACCAATTTAATACCATTGTTGATCAGATTATAGGCATCCTTTTCATTGATTTCGTTCTGTGTAGCGCAGGGAAAGGCGCAGTCCGCGCTGTGGTTCCACAGGGGATTGTAATCCAGCGACGTGTCGGCTTCAGTGTACTGCGCTTCAGAATATTTATCGATGTATTCGCTGATTCTGCCGCGCTTTATATTTTTAAGGCGTTTCACAAAGGCCAGTTTCCCCTTGTCTATTCCCTCTTCATCGTAAATATATCCGGAAGAATCGGAAAGCGTAAGCACTTTACCGCCCAGTTCGATCAGTTTTTCGGCCGTAAATTGGGCAACGTTTCCGGCGCCCGATACGAGACATACCTTGCCTTCGATGGTTTCATTTTGTGTGCCCAGCATTTCGGCTGCGAAATAAACGGCCCCGTATCCGGTCGCTTCCGGACGGATAAAACTACCGCCCCAAACCGGGCTCTTTCCCGTTAGAACACCGCTGAATTCATTGCGCTGTTTCTTATACATGCCGAAGAGATAACCGATTTCCCTAGCGCCGACACCGATGCCGCCTTCGGGAATATCTATATTGGGACCTATGTGGTGGGAGAGTTCGCTCATAAAACTCTGGCAGAACCGCATGACCTCATTGTCGGATTTTCCCTTGGGTTCAAAGTCGGATCCGCCTTTGGCACCCCCCATGGGCAAGGTCGTCAGGGCGTTTTTAAAAACCTGTTCAAAGGCCAGAAATTTAAGGATGCTAAGATTCACCGATGGGTGAAAGCGTAACCCTCCCTTATAGGGTCCGAGGACACTGCTCATTTCTACCCGGTATCCTCGATTCACGTGTACCTGTCCCTGGTCGTCCATCCAGGGAACCCGAAACATGATTACCCGTTCAGGTTCGATGATTCTTTCCAAAAGTGCCAGTTGGATATATCCCGGATTTCGGTCCAAAACCGGCCGGACGGATTCTATGACTTCTTTTACAGCCTGATGAAATTCTCTTTCTCCCGGATCTCTTGCCAATATCCATTTCATAATGTCTGCCATAATTACCCTCCTGCGATTGGCTATAGGCGCTGAAAATATTAAACCTCAAAATTTTTAGGACTCGATTATCTTGATGGCTTCCTCCCTATAAGCGTCCATAACATACTGCGTCCCTGTAATTTTGGCACATTCTTCAGTCAGGGAGAAGATGTCGTTCCTGCTGATGTATTTAACCTCCCAGTTTCTAGATCCGGCCATCAGTTGCTGGAGACCCACTTTGATTTTATCGGTTACATTATAAATTCCGATAGCGCCCAATGGCAGATTATCTATCTCGGATCCGTATTTTTCTTTTAAAACTTCATAGTTCATGAAGATCTCCTCTTTGTTAAATCCGAACTTTGAAACAGTCGGCGGCAGACCACCGTCTTCGCCCCTCAGCCACCTTTCGGTGCTTTTACCGACCATGCCCGGGATCATCAATGCCCGGCCCATGCATACGGCTTTACAATACGGTGCACCCAAAGCCAGGGCTTTGAAAACATGATCTTCGGAAGAAAAACCGCCGGCGAAGGCAAGATCCGGCACGGGTTTGCCTTTTTGAGCCAAGCGTTCGCTCAATTCATACGCCATGGCATGAAGGTATATTGAAGGAATACCCCATTCCGTCATCATTCGCCAGGGGCTCATACCGGTACCGCCCGGTGCTCCGTCAATCGTCAACAGATCAATTTTCGCATCACTGGACCATCGGATGGCCATCGCTAATTCTCTCATCGGATAAGCACCGGTTTTCAGGGTAATACGCTTGGCCCCTAATTTTCGTAAGCGTTCCACCTCATTCATTAAACCTTCCTGATCTATAAATCCTAATCGAGAGTGTCGTTCGAATTGTTTCAAGGGGCCGGCCTTAAAGGCTGCCTGGAAAGCAGGATTTTCCGGGTCGGGGGTGACAATGTAGCCGCGTCTTTTCAGCTCTAAGGCGCGCTCTAACGAGTTAACCTTTATTTCTCCGCCGATACACTTGGCGCCCTGGCCCCATTTTAATTCGATGGTTTCCACTCCCAGTTTATCTATTACGTATTCGGCTACCCCCACGCGGGTGTCTTCGACATTCATCTGAACCAGGATGTCTCCATAGCCATCGTGGTATCGGTGGTATTCACTCACCCGGCGGTCCATCTCCGGGGATTTTGTGACTTTACCGTTATTGTCGAGTTGCAGTTCAGGGTCAATGCCGCAGACATTTTCACCACATACCAGGCTGATACCGCTGATTGCAGCCCCAATGGCAAAATGTCCCCAATTTTTTCGCGCGATATCCGTGCTACCGAGGGCACCGGTAAATATAGGTACTCTCATTTTGACCTTGTCGGTTACGCCGAAAGCCGTTTCGGTGTTGACAGCAGGGAAAGTGGCTTTATCGGGATCTGCGTCTATACCTTTTGCGCCCATTGCATACCCCATGATATTCAGATGAGAATAATCCACCGGGTAGTCCTTGTCCGCGCCGGCCGTTACACTGCCGAAAGGAACCGGGTAAAGAAGTTCTCGACCACGGAAGGTGGCCTTGAACATGTCACAGTTTCCCTTGCAACCGTCCAAACACCGGCTGCAGATACCCGATTGGGGGGCAACGTCACGCGAGCGGTTTTTTGTTTGAAGTGCTTCATTTGCATTCGCTCGATGAAGGTTCATATCGTTCCTCCTGTTGAATTTGATTTTGATAAAAATCGCATTTCAAATGCGTTTTAAATCAGAATTTGAATTTTTGATCGATCTCAGTTGCAGCCTAACAGATGG
>CP070652.1:2184397-2194172 GCA_020354645.1 Deltaproteobacteria bacterium | reverse complement strand
TCACAGGCCTCAAGGATGACCACAAGTTTTGCACCAAAAGAAATTGCATGATGAGGACACAATCGTAAACAGGTCAAGCAACGCACGCACATTCCTGTATTTATTTCTGCTGTATACCGGGTTTGGAAAAATGAGCCCCTTAAAAACTCAATAGCAGTTTGGGCAGCACCGTCAGCGTCACTTAGATGGTCTGCGATACTCTGAACGGCTTTAGAAGGTCCGGCTGCAAGTATCCCTTTGCGGTTTGTGTGTGTCTGAATCCGATGGACATTGTCGGCCTGAAGAAATCCGAGCAGATCGGTTTCCAGACCAAATACGTCTGCTAAATGGGGCAGATAGTTCGATGGGTAGATTGTTTCATCAACAACTGTTATATCCGGGATCAGGATAAAATGTTGCAAGGTGACTTCATCGAGATACGTGATGCTTATGCTGCCGTCCCTGTTTTGAATGATTTGAGGAATGTTTTTGGTAAATTTGCTAATGACGGCACCGGCTTTTTTTAATTCCCGGGACAGAGCCTCGAGACCCTTTCCGGACACTTTAAGGTTTCCTGTAAAAATGTAGGTTTGCAGTTCAAGATCCAATTGAAGTCGCAAAGCGGTCCGCATGACGTTTTCCTGGATTACAGCGTTGCTTTCTTTTATCAATCCGGTGAGAAAGGCTATCTTTGAACCTATGGGAAGATTTTTTTTTAAATGCTGTAAACCGTTCATGGATTCATTGATTTGTGAAAGTGACCATACATAAACAGACGGATTGAGATCATATAGGTCGAAATTGGGTTTTAGTTCATAGTCTTCGGCAATAATGATGATGGATGCGTTACGGCGAATTTTTTCCCTGGCACTTTGGAACAAAATATCAAATAGGCCGATAAAACCATAACAAGCAAGTACTGAGGTGGGGGTTAAGATTTCAATTGATCCCCAGGTTTGACGCTTGGCAGCGGAGGACAAAGCGAATTCGAAGTGTTGATCCTTCGAGGCAATAATCACATTTACACCCTGAACGAGAAGATTTTCTGCAATTCTTTGTGCGCAGTTTCCATTGCCGATTATCAGGATTGTTTTATCCACGTTGTCTCGCCTTTTTCAAATCTGTTTTGAAAGCATTTATTACCTATCCATTCGTTTTATTTACCGGCAATTTTCCCGGAACAAATATGATCAGCCTGCTTTTTGACGCAATAATTTTGCGACTGCCGTCACCGCCTGGCTGGCACTTGCAACCGTTTCGGCGATACTCATGGGGCCGGATGCTGTTCCGGCCGTGTAAACTCCCGGGACTGAAAACCATTGCGCTTCTCCGGATCCAAAGGCAAAACCCGTTTCATCGAGCCTCAATTCAAACAATTCAACCATTTTATTCAATTCAGAAGATGGCGTGATGCCAATGGATAATGCCACCATATCGAATATTTCCTCTTGGGTAATACTCAATGCGGCATCGTAAAAATTGACTTGCAAGCGTTTATCCTCCGTTTGGTAAATATCACCGGGTATGTTGCGGATCATGCGCACCTCATTTTGCACAGCCGCATAAAATGCCTGAAAATCTCTACCGAATGTCTGGACATCAATGTAGAAAAATGAAATTTCAATTTCTGGTTGTCTACTTTTGATCAGCCTAGCCAAGCGAAGTGCCGAGGCACAACATACTTTTGAACACCATAAATGATTGAGCTTCGCATCTCTGCTTCCCACACATTGGATGAATGCGATCTTTTTAGGAATCGTATTATCAGAGGGTCTTAACACGATGCTTTCCCGTTTGAGCATCTCTTCCAGTTGCAGGTTGGTGATGACGTTTGGAAATGAATTATATCCATAAGGCTTACTTTCAGGATTGAAGGGCTGGAAACCTGTAGCTATTATTATTGCATCCGCAAGATATACTTTCTGTTGGCTGTTTCCATCGAGTTGGATCGCTGCTTCAGGGCAAATCTCCTGGCATATGCAACACGAACGATCCTGCATAAAACTGCAATTTTCTTCACAGATTGCGACGAAAGGGAAATTGTATTTAGAATATCCCTGGATGAGAGCCCCAGATTCTGGACATTGATCAAAGCAGGCACCACATCGGGTGCACTTCCGGGGGTTGATATATTCTGGTCGCTTGGACAGATGTATCGTAAATGTGTTCGCCTTGGAGACATTAATAACACGGGTCTCTGTCCATACTTTGATTTTCGGATTATTTGTCACATTTTTTAGTGTTTCTTCCACCCTACAGGCACCGCATTTCACGCATCTGTCCGTGGCTTTGCACGAAAATCTAATGGCGTGGCCACCCAGAAAGCTTTTCTTTTCAACTATTTGGACTTCGAGGCCAAGTCGTGCCAGTCCTAAGGCTGCAGAAAGACCTGCGACCCCACCGCCAATTATCAGAACCTTACCATCCGCCATTGTAATTGAACTCACTTTGTAAATTCGAATTCACGCGCAAAAGATTTATAGCTAAATTAATCGATAGCCTCTGTCAATATTATATATCCGATTAATGCCGTAGTTTTGTTCGTGATCACGAATTATAAATTTTGGAACAAGAAAGTCGAGCAGGCGGCTCTAATGGAATACAGCGCTTACCACTGATTCCTGCACGTCCCTTCATAATAAGAGAGGGCATAGGATAAATTCGAATGATTGGATGGCGGGATAAAATGTCGGAGGTTTTTAAGTGCACAGGCTGCTTTTTGGATGACAATTTCGCATATTGCAGGCGAAGCGTCAACTAGCCGCTTCGCCTGCAACGCATCGCATAAAGGTGGAGAGCGATGAATTGATAGAATTTTGTTATGGAGAATAAATAAAACTTCGGTGTTGTTGGCGGCAGACGGGTTTTTCGATTCCAATAATCAACTGGTTTAATTATCGCGTCCGGATATGCCGTGAGCGTACCAAATTTTGACTGGATTCTATGGGTATTCGCTTCATTAGATTCGATATATTCTGTTCAAGACCTTTGATTTCAGACTCGATGGCAACCATTTTTATTCGGTGCTCCGCAAGTTTATTCCATTCTTTTTTATGCCGGGTCTTAAGGGCGTCCAGTTCCTTTTTCATCTTCTTTATGGAATCTTTGTGACTACGGTACAATAGATGACTGTTTTTGCCTTCAGGACTTGTCAAGAAATACCAGGTCCTGGTTTTGCGGCTATGCCAGGCTTCTCCTGATACGTGTTTTCCTTTGACCCTCACGGCGGATTTCCATATCTCAAAGCCCCCATCTTCCCTGGGTTCACCATAGATTCTTGCTTGTCTTCTCCTCCCATCCTCACATTGAACCATTTGCTTTTTCATAACATCCCCTTTCCTGAGGCACGAGGGAGACCTCATGTTAGCATCGGCTTCCGATAATCGAGTCTTGATCACGCAAAAATGCTATCCTGAGAGCATTCCGCCAGGAATAATACGCCAAATCATGCGGCAGGGGCTATCCCTCCGTTGCTTTTTAGTTTGCCCATTGCTTTTGTCAACTCCATCATAACCCCCAATCCTTGCTTAACCTCTTTACTGGAGGCTGCTGAAAAAAGGCCAAACGGACCAACGTCCTTGGATTTTGACAGGTTCACGTGACTCGGCATTTCAGCAATTTTCTCCACGAATGCCGCTACTTGGGGATCGCTGAGTCTTTTTGCCACACCGAGTAAGGCCACCACCCCATCACCGATTTTATCGATGTCTTCAGGGGTATATGCTGCAGCGATCTTGGCACGGACATCCAGCATTGCGGTAAACATCCGCAATACCCCTCTTTGCTCCAGGTCATCCAGATAATTAATCAGTTGGGGGACGGAAGATCTCAATAGGGGTTCGATTGTTGTGACAAAGTCGACAATATTATTTAGTTGTTCCGCCATGAATGTGATGTTCCTGACGCTTCTCATAAGCGTCTTCACCATGGCCATAAAGTCTTCTAGTTGGAAACCGGATTCAATATCCTCCAGTTCTGTAATTAAAAGCCTGAAGGCCTGGGCGCTCAAAGGAATTAAATCATCCCGAAGTTCTCTGACGCTCTTGGCAGTCTCCACCAATGGCGCCAATTGGGTCTCAATACGGTCAAGTCGTTCTAAAATCAATTCTTCGTTTGTCATAGCCGCCTCCCTAGTCTGTTACCGGGACGTGCCGCATCTTGCCGGCCAATGTCAGTTGTTGCTCCAGAGGCAATTCCACACCCTTGAGCATAAGGTTCCAATAGACCCATTTGAACATCATTTTGCCCCAGTAATTAAAGTTACTGTCTCCAAGGAGTGAAAATGGGCCGAGTCCCGGGAAGGGAAATTTGCCGGGCAGAGGCTCATATTCATAATTAAAGTCGATCAGAACCGCTTTTTCATAGCCGGAGCAAATAAAGCAGGTGGCATGGCCGTCAAAAGTCGCTTTAGGAGTTTGGCCTTCGATCTCTCTGATCAAATTTTCGACGATTGTTTCGGACTCGTAATGGGCAACGGCTCCGGCTTTGGAGGTGGGAACATTGGTGGCATCGCCGATAACATAAATATTATCGTAGTCTTTGGCTTTGAGTGTGAAATGATCGGTATCAACATAACACATTGGGTCGCCCATGCCGGAGTCCTCGACCCACTGGGCACCAAAATTAGGCGGAACAGCAATCAGTAAATCATAGGAAACCTTCTCGCCCTTATGGGATTCGATGGTTTTTTCACCGTGGTTAACCTTGGCGATGTCATAGTTCGGGGTTACTTTAATATTTTTTTGTACCGCGATATCACCTAAAATTCTGGAAGCGATGGGTTTGGTGAAAGCGCCGGCTACGGGCGTTACCAGTTCAATTTCCACATCGTCGCGGACCCCATTCTCGGTGAAGAACCAATCGGCCATGAAGATGAACTCCAGCGGGGCCACAGGGCATTTGTATGGCAATTCGGCTACGTTCAAAACCACCCGACCGGATTTGAAGTATTTCATCTTTTTTCTAAGCGCCACTGCACCCTCCAAGGTGTAGAAATTATGAATATCGTCACCCCAACCGTCCATCATGCCTTCAACTTCCTCGGGCATAATCCGGACACCGGTGGCGACAATCAGCCAATCGTATTTATATTTGTCTTTCTTGCCTTCCACCTCCTTGGTATTCGGATTGACCCCTACAATTTCATCCAGGACAAATTCGACGCCCTTAGGAATGAAATCCCGTTTGGGTTTCTTACAATCTTCTGCAGTGTAGACACCAAATGGAATAAACAGCCACCCCGGCTGGTAATGGTGGATTTCATTATTGTCGATGATGGTGATTTGCCATTCGGCGCTATTCAAATGTTTCCGCAAGCCAGCGGCCATCATGGTTCCGCCGGCTCCTGACCCCAAAATTAATATTCTTCTCATATTCTCCTCCTTATCAGTAAATAAAATTAGACACTGCCTCGTTATGATAGTTTAAAGAAAACGTTTTGATATTTTCATCAATTTGAAAGTGAATTGCTCCGGCCTATAAACTGTTTGGATAATTAACCAGGTTGCTCAAGGCGGCGGTTTTGCTTTGAGCCTCACCTCCCTTTGCCCGATGTTCAGGATTGCTATATTGGTCCTACAAAAAGTTACCCTAGCTGTATTGATTACCGGATGTCGATTGCGCATCCAAGTCGATAGACATATTTTTCTGATGCTCGAAAAGTATCTTTGTTTCAGGCGCAAATCTTATGTTTCTTTCATGAGATCGGCTATCGTAAAGCTGTCCAGTTTCTGATAAAGAACTTCATTGGCTTCCTTCCAAGCTAAACGGACACGACAATCGTCAGCCAGATCGCATTTTTCAGGGGAGCTGACGCAATCTACCAGATCACTATGCGCTTCGAATAACCTGACAATGTCACCCAGTTTGATTTGTTCAGGTTTTTTGGCCAGCCTGTGTCCGCCCTTGGCTCCGCGAACACTGGTGACAAATCCAGCCTTTTTAAGGGGGCGAATGAGTTGTTCCAGATATTTCACCGAAATATCTTGCCGCTTGGAAATTTCGCTAATTTGGATTGGCGCCTGATCATTATAGCGGGCCAGATCCACCAGTAATCTCGTTCCGTATCGGCTTCTTGTCGATAGCTTCATCTAGCGCAGAACCTCACAGCAGGTTATAAATCACTCTCATATATGAATAGTTTAATCTATATAAGTTTTATCTATATTAATATATATCTATCCAGATTTTTCTTGTCAAGTGAAAAAGTGATTTTGTTTACATTGCTGAATCTTTAATTGATAGGGGTTTGCGGAGTATTCGATCTTTAGTCCTGATGTCTGAACTTCAACAGAGAGATATCTGCAGATAACTGGTAATTCGGTTTCATTTAAGCAAAAGGAAAGCGGGATTTAGTCAATAGCGGGATATACAGGGATTGGATTTGCATTGTGATATGGTTGAATCTGAGCTGATTAATGAGCTGAATATTACAAGGCTTTATCGGAAGTCTGATTTTCAAAATCTGTGACGATTTGATTGATTCTTTTTTCCATGAAATTAATTAAGGCTTCCACATGTCTTGCAGCAATAGTTTCTATATCATTCGACAAGCTTTCTATTTCTCCTTCAGGGATACCGGTAATCTTATGAACCAAAAATGCGTCGACTTCACCGTCTTCAAGTAATAAGCCGCAACCGCAAATTGCACCTAAAAATTCGTTACCGGCAAAAATGGGAACGACCGGTTTGGCCAGCCCGGCATCGCATTCTTCAATCACAGGTTTTTTATTTTGCATCGCCTGCATGGCGATATTCATATGCGCAACGGCACAGATAAAGCTTTGTCCTTTTTCATTGGCTTTGATGACGGGACATAGTCGATTAACCCAGTTTTTATAATCTGTTATTCTGATTCCGTTTACGTCAAATACATTGGCCGCGATACCAAATTTATCGCTAATCTCCTCCTCAAGTTCCACCCATTTCTCAAGCGGTAAAAGATCTGTCAACTCCATCGTTTATCCTCTTGCTAGATAGTCTTTGTTTAACCATTCTTCAAGTCTACGCAGACCCTCTTCGTTGGAAACGCGAGGGATATATCCCAAGTCTCTCTTGGCCGCACCGATATCAAACCAGTGGCTTTTGGCAACTGCATAAGCCATAAAGCGGGTAATATAGGGTTCACCGGACAGGTGAAATATCTTATACACAAATTCAAGTAAAGCTCCAGTCACCCATGCAATTCTGTAGGGTACAGATCCTTTTACTGGTCCAAAACCGGCCATCGTTAAAATGGCGTTGATCATGTCCCATGCCAACATAGGTTCCCCCTGGCTGATGAAATAAATTTTACCTGAAAGCGCCTCATTTTCATCCAATTTTTCGGCGGCCAGAAGGTGTGCATTAGCTGCATTGTCGATATAGGTCGTATCGATCAGATTTTTGCCGTTGCCGATTCTTTTCAGCCGCTTGGCTCTTGCAATAAGTCGGGGAGCAATATGATTATCACCCGGACCCCAAATCTCATGGGGCCTTAATATAATTGTTCTAAGATTGCCGCTTGCGGATTTTAAAACTTTTTGTTCAGCCAGCGCCTTGGTCTTTGGATAGTGGGCGTTATATTTACGAGGATAGGGAAAAGATTCATCTGCTCCTTCTATGTCAGCCCCATTGAAGACCACACTGGGCGTGCTCGTATACACCAGTTTTGGGATGTTTTGATTGACACAGGCATCGATGACGTTTTGGGTCCCGATAACATTCGTTCGATAGTAATCCGCATAATTTCCCCATGGGGGAGGCTTGGCGGCAATATGAAATACAAGATCGATGCCTTTGCAGGCACGTTCAACGGCGCCCGAATCACCGATGTCACCCTTAATCTGTTCAATCCCCAATTCCTCAAGTTTTGAGTAGTAGCTCCGGCAGAAGCTGCGGACATTGTTACCTTTTGCAATAAGTTGCTTGACGATCGCACTGCCGAGAAAACCGCCACCCCCGGTAACCAGAACGTTCAATTTTACCCTCCTATTCATTCAATGCTAGAACTCCAAGCCCTTCTTTGGTGGCAATTCAAAACCGCTATTTCAATTGCTGCTGGGCCCACACTGCCAGTTTCTCTCGAAATATCTTGGAGTTGTGGCGAATGTCCACCGGAAAAGCCTTGTGAAACAATACGGTTTTAATATTTTTTGTCAAGTCATGGTTGGATGCGATTTCCAGCAGCTCTTTTTGAATTTTTGTTTTGTCTCGGCCGCTATATGATTTTTCTAACTCTATGCATATGACTGGTTTTTGGTTTGGCCTGGGTCCAACGCCTACAAGTGCGCTGCGAAAGACCCGCGGATGGTTGTTAAAGATCGCTTCGCAGGGTATGGTATACAAGGTGACATGCTCAGTGATTACCCGGTGATTTTTGCGGCCGCAGAACCAAATCCTCCCCTTCTGATCCAGCCATCCCAGATCCCCCATCCTGTGCCAGAAGCCGGTGCCGTCCGCGATTTTGGCCAGTGCATCGGCCTCGGGTCTTTCAAAATATGTGCGGGTGACGAGATTACCCTTGACAACAATTTCACCGACCTCACCAACAGGAACAACAAGGGCATCCGACCATCGGTTGATTGGGTGGTCGCTTATTTTTATAATGCGCACCTCTAAATCGTTGATTGGACGCCCCACGCACATTCCGTAACCCTGCTCTGTTCGTTGTCTGGTTTCAGAAAGAATTTCATTGCTGGAGATGGAGACAATCGGGACGGCTTCCGTTGCACCATACGGCGTGTGTATTTCAGCACCGCCGCATAAAATTGAGGAAAACAACTCGATATTGACGGGTGCTACCGGTGCGCCAGCGCAAACAACCCGTTTTAATGAGGGCAGTTTTATGCCGTGTTGCTTGCCATGACTGCCGACACGGTTCAGAAGCGCGGGAGAGGCAAACATATTGGTCACACCGTGGTTTAGAATTGGTTCAATGATTCTTTCGGGGTTGACCAAAGCGGGTTTTGTGGGATCCATATCCGGTATGATGGCAGTCATGCCAAGTGCCGGATCAAACAAAGCAAAAAGGGGAAAGGTGGGCAAGTCAATTTCATCGCTTGTTATATGGAAATGTAACTTTATGTGTCGCAGCTGGGCCTCAAAATTGCCATGGGTATAAACAGCACCTTTTGGAGGACCGGTACTGCCGGTCGTGAAAAGTATCGCTGCCATATCGTCCCGTTTTGTTCTGGCTACCGGAAAAGCTTTCCAGGGAACTTGGCGAATACCATCAAGCGTATGTCCGCCCCATAACCAGCGCCGACCCACAGTGACCCAGGTTTTCACCGTGTTGAAAAACCTTGGATATATATTCCGCAATACATGCGCTTTTGAAATGCCGATAAATGCTCCGGGTCTGCTTTCTTTTAAACAAATAACCATCCGCCGGACACCCATTCCTGGATCAACAACCACCGGTACGGCGCCGATTTTAAAAATGGCAAAAGTCAGTGCAAAAAATTCCAATTGATGCGACAGCTAAAGAAGAAATTAAGATTTGGAACCCAAAAGAGTGACAAAGAGGAAGAACTGTTAAAACAACTCTTTTACCAATTACATCGTCAAGTTCTACACCAGGATCTTTCAATCCATTTAAACTTGAAAGAGAGCAAGCAACAAAATTATTATGCGATAACATGACTCCTTTTGGTAAACCAGTTGTACCACCTGTATATAATAATACGACAATATCATTCATTGGATCTAAATCCACATCAGGGGGCTTTGATACTGTGCCTTGTATAAAATCGTGGAGAGTAATTGTGTCAGGTTTAGCTTCTTCGGTTCCAATTAGTATAATATTTTTTAAATCAAT
>CP070652.1:2174966-2184297 GCA_020354645.1 Deltaproteobacteria bacterium | reverse complement strand
GGATAACGGTATCCCCAAAGTCATGAACTCAGACGGTAAGATTCTGCCGCTGACTGATCCGCGCGTAACCGTGCTGCTGCCATCCATGGGGTGGATGTTTACCGAAGCATTTGTCGCTATCTTGAAAGGATCCGGCTTAAACGCCAAAGCTCATCGACCGCCGGACGAAGCCATATTGAAATTGGGCCGGGCCAACACGTCGTGTAAAGAATGCCTACCGTTAATTCTTACAACCGGAACACTGCTCAGTTATATACGCAATGTTAAACAAACCGGCGAGGTTTTGGTGTATTTCTTTGCCACTGGTGCCGGTCCCTGCCGTTTTGGTCAGTATTATATTTTTATGGAGGATTTAATCAAACGGCTTGAGATCCCCAATGTAGCACTGTTTACTCTATCGGGTGAAAACTCTTACTCTGGCATGGACAAGAATTTCGAACGCAACGGTTGGTGGGCTGTTGTCGTATCTGACGTCATGGAAGATATTCGATCGATGATTCTGGCCAATGCGGCTGACCCGAACAGGTCGATGGCGGTATACGACAGAGAATGGCAAAAAATATTAATCGCATTGGAAAAAAGCCAATATGAGGGGTTTAAGCAACAACTTTTACGAACCGCTGAACGATTTCACGACCTTCCCATGAAACGACCACCGCAAACCGTGCCCACCATCACCTTAACCGGCGAAATATTCGTTCGCCGCGATGCGCTATCCCGACAATACTTGACCGAGCGCTTAGCCGAAAAGGGGTTTGCCACTGTTTGCTCGCCAATTGCCGAGTGGGTGCAATACTGCAACTATATGGTGGATCAGAGGTTAAATCCCGATGGATTGAACATACCGCAGCGGCTGAAATTAAAGATCCGTAATTTATTCCAGGTCCGCTATGAAAAGGAAATCAAATCACTGCTGTCACGCTCAGGGCTTGTGTATGCGGACTCGCTTAACGTAAAAAAATTTATAGAGAATGCCAAACCCCATATTTCACCGAACCTGGCCGGTGAGGCTGTTTTAACCGTAGGAGGATCCCTTACCGAGGTGGTCTCCCATTCCTGCGGTGTGATCGCCATTGGTCCATTCGGCTGCATGCCCAATCGTCTGTCAGAAGCTATTCTCAACGAGACCATGAATCGTGAGGGCAAACTGGCCACAGATCCAAAAAATAAGCAACTTCAGGGTGTTCTCACGGAATTAGAGGATTTGCCTTTTCTGGCAATTGAAAGCGATGGCTCGCCATTCCCCCAACTTATCAATGCGAAATTGGAAAGCTTCTGTTTGCGAGCCAGACGGCTACATGAACGGATGCTTACCCAAAATTAGGCCTGAGCCGTATACCGGATCTTCGCCAATGAACAGCGCTACAAACCGAGAGATCATAAAACTTCCCGAGCCCGTTTTTAATGGTGGTATATCCGTCGAAAAGGCTTTGGCTGCGAGGAGATCCGTCAGAAATTTCACCAATGAACCCCTGACGCTCTCCGAGCTATCACAGCTTTTGTGGGCCGCTCAGGGGCTTTCAAATTCAAGCGGTTTAAGGACGGCGCCTTCGGCAGGAGCGCTTTACCCTCTTGAGATTTACCTCATGGCTGCAAACGTAAAGGATCTTCCTGCGGGCGTCTATAAATACAACTGCCAGAAACATGTTTTAGTGAAAACGGGAGAAAAGGCCAAAAGCGCAGAACTTTTTGATGCCGGTTTAAGACAAGGATCAATAAAGAGCGCCCCGATGGTAATAATAATTTGTGCCGTATACGAACGAGTCACCACAAAGTACGGTGAAAGGGGCATACGGTATGTAGATATGGAAGCCGGACATGCCGCTCAAAATGTTTATTTACAGGCAGAATCTTTAAGGCTGCATACGGTGGCAATCGGTGCATTCCACGATGCCAAAGTGAAAAAAATACTAGATTTAGGGGAAACAGAATTCTCACTATATCTAATGCCCGTTGGAAAATAGCCGCTGAAGTGAAGCTCCCTGCCTTGAAGGGCTGGGCTTTCCGGAAAGGAAAATGTCTATTTAAAGGCAATAATCGAGTATTGATGCTATTCGTGAACATTAAAGGTTCGCGCTATTTTCGAGAATAAATGGAGAGGAGTTGGCATGCGGAACAATAGAAAAGCGATCTGGGGATGGGCAATGTACGACTGGGCCAACTCGGCTTTCGCAACTACCGTTATGGCAGGATTTTTTCCAATATTTTTTAAACAATACTGGAGCTATGGCACTGATGTGAATATGAGCACCGCCCAACTCGGCTTTGGGAATTCAATCGCCAGCCTGTTTGTTGCCCTAATGTCTCCCCTGCTTGGCGCAATCGCCGACAAGGGCTCGGCCCGTAAGAAATTTTTGATATTTTTTGCGTATTTGGGCGTGCTAATGACAGCTTCACTGTTTCTGGTACAAAGAGGTCAATGGGTCTGGGCAATCTTTATTTATGTGATGGGAATAATCGGATTTATGGGTGCAAATGTTTTTTATGATTCACTTTTGCCCGCTGTCGCCGATGAAAATAACATTGATTATGTTTCAAGCCTCGGCTTTTCAATGGGATACCTTGGCGGCGGTTTGCTGTTTCTGGGTAATGTATTAATGACGTTAATGCCGGAAAAATTCGGTCTACCGGACGCCGGAACAGCCGTCCGATTTGCCTTTATCAGTGTTGCCATTTGGTGGGGGGCTTTTACGGTTTTGACGATATTATGGGTACCGGAGGAAAAAACCGATAAACGCTCGCAGGGAGCCAAAGATATTGTTGCCCAGGGTCTCGCGCAACTGATAGGGACCTTCAGAGAATTTCGCCACTTAAAAACCGTTTTTCTATTTCTTCTCGCCTATTGGTTTTACATTGACGGTGTTGACACGATTATCCGAATGGCTGTTGATTATGGTCTGTCTCTGGGTTTTGAAGCCAATGATTTAATTGTTGCGCTACTTATCGTCCAATTTGTCGGATTTCCGGCTGCACTCGTATTCGGAAAACTGGGTCAAAAATGGGGGGTCCGCCAAGCGATATTTTTAGCAATCGGAATCTATATGGGAATCACACTATGGGGAACCATGATGACCAACAAACAGGAGTTTTATATATTGGCTGTCGTGATTGGCTTGGTACAAGGCGGCATTCAAGCCCTCAGCCGTTCTTTTTATTCAAGACTGATTCCCAAAAACCGGTCAGCCCAGTATTATGGCTTTTATAACATGCTGGGTAAATTCGCGGCCATCATGGGCCCGGCACTGATGGGCATCGTCGGTCTCATCGCTCGCAGGCTGTTAATGCCGCCCTCTCCCACCCCTGAACAAATGGTATACTTCGGCCAATTGGCTTCACGCTGGAGTATTGCCTCCATTCTGGTCCTTTTTCTGGTTGGTGCAATTTTGTTTTACTTGGTTGATGAAGAAAAGGGAAAGGCTGAGGCTCAGTATCTGTCAAAGGTATAGGATAACACTGTTTTCGCGTTAAAAGTTCCGCTTTAGTTTAGTACAATACTGCCCGATCGGTATTTATGCTTGAAGAGAGGTGTGTTTTCCCATATAATGTCTTGCCCGAAAGCAGATCGTCAGAAAAAGATACGGGGAAATAGAAAACGCTTTTCACCTCGACCCAATTGAGATTTCTATCCCGGGTGAAAGGAGCAAATGAAGGCAGGTCAATATTTTTGGTTGCGTCTTGTGCTCTTACTGTTCACCCTGATAAATATTGGCTGTGCCACCGGCCCGAAATCCAAATCCGACAACGTCCCAGAATGGCTGCAGCAGATGCCCAAAGATGATAAATATTTTTATGCCATCGGAATATCAGGCCAAACCCGCAGGGCCAAAAATGCTTGGGATCAAGCGATCCTCAGGGCCCGGGCTGAACTGGGAAAAACCATTATTACGCATGTAACCAGTCAGGATTTAATCATCTCTACCACCCGCGGGGAGTATACCAGACAGGTGATAGAAGCCTTATCAGATGCTGAGCTTAATTTTACCGAAGTAACCGAACGATGGTGGGATCGCCGGGGTGATTACGGCCCTGCCAACCATTATTATGTTTTGGTCAGACTGGAAAAAAAGAGAGCGGAGATGATACTCAAAGATTTAAAGTAGCATCTAACTTGCAAATATTTTAATGGATTCAATTTTTCTGGTTTCTGACCCCAGCTAATCACCTCAGGATACTCCATCTAAGGTTTCTTAAAAATTTGCCTTCCAAATCTGTAAAAAAACTCACCATCGTCAATAACTTGCAGGATATACTATTGAAAATTAATCTAGAAAAATCCTTTACCAAAACGATAAGACCACCATTTATATTTTAGTTATAAATAGCTGAAATTACGCTATTTACTTAATAATACCAATTAACGATATACCCTCAAAAACCGACAGCCTCACATATATGTGTGTTTCAGTATGGGATAATCATATTGACATACCGCAAAGATATATATTCCAGTCATACCTAAATAATTAATTTTTATGCAAAAACGACTTGACATCTATTTTATTTCCGTATATTTTAGATACTTACAAAATCCCCTTATATATTGCATTGTGTAATCGAAGCCATTGCATTATCTGCAAAAAAAAACTTAATTTAAAAACTATCCCAGGTAAAAACTTACTAATAGCGTCAAAATCGAAGAGAAATTTTGATTTTTCTGATCGGAGAAATCACCGATGGATGATAGTGAAGATGCAAAGTTGAAATCTGAAATCGATCAAATAATGAAAAACATCGATGAGACAATCAAAAAGATCGAAAAAATTGTGCCGCTCAAAGAGGAAAAAGTCGAAAACTCGGAGATTCAAACAGACACTGAAGCTTAAACCCGGCGTACAACTTGACTTTTATTGTTATCTTTAGTTAAAGCACATAAACGGTAAATAAGCCGATGACGCTTGCAAAAGCGTCTTTCATTCAATCAGCAACTCATTGCGGCATATAAGTTCTATTAGGAGGGGCTATGGCATTAACCAAAAATGATATTGTTACGAAAGTTCATGATCTGGGATTTACCAAGAAAAAATCGGTCGAAATCGTTGAATCTCTTCTGGAAATTATTAAAAGTACGCTGGAGAAAGGGGATGATGTCCTGATTTCAGGATTTGGCAAGTTTTGCGTCAAAGAAAAAAACAAGCGAAGGGGACGGAATCCCGCCACTGGCTCTGATTTAATTCTGCGCGAAAGAAAAGTTGTCACATTTAAATGTTCTGGAAAATTAAGAAATAAAATCAATGGCACCGAATAGTTTGGCCTAGCTAATCATTTAAACCATATAAAAAATCTTGCCTCCTATAACTGATGCGCAGAAATTGAAGTAAACATTTATTACCACCCTGCTTCCTAAATTTTCATACCCTGTTGTAAACAGACAGTGTATTTTCCTACCTCCTCTGAACCGGTCAAAATCGTGATATATACTAAATAATTTAAGATACTTATGTAATCAAACAGGATTTGCATTCAACCGGTGTATATGATAAACTATTAAAAACACCGGCTATTGTGTCTTTTACTTCATAAATGATTCGGAGATGTAGTGTTCCCGCGCGGATTGAAATCAAATATCGCTATCAACATGGCAGGCGTCTTACTGTTAGGCATGGTTCTGATAGATTTCGTAACTATCTCAACTGCACAACGGGACTTTTTTGGAAATGAAAAAGCTAAAGGGTTTTTATTGATCGCAGCCTTAGAAGACCGGTTGGTGAATCATTTAGGTTATAAAAATGAAGCACGAGAAACAATATACCCGCATAGCCTAGGGGCCATCTTCGACAAAGCAGAGTTTTCATGCGCCGCAGTGCTCGATAAGAATTATAAACAAGTATATGTTGGCGGAACAGATTGTTCGCTGCAAGATGAGCTTAAAAATCTGGCCGAACAGACGATTCAATCGGACCAGGAAATCACCAAGTCCTTCGGCAGTGCCTGGGGTGTTTTTTGGAAGCAGAGCCGGACAATGGTCTTGGCAGCTCCGCTGAGGGGTGGGAGCGTTATTCTTGGGGGGATCGCTGTGGCTGTGCCGTTGGAAGGTATATACAAAACGTTGCGGCGGTCGCAAAAAATTCTGTTCATTTATATTTTGATCAATACAGCAATTTTCACACTGATCGGGTTGTATCGACTGTCTAAGATATATTTTGAACCCATGCAAAGGCTCGTAAAGCGAGCCGATGAATACCGGGAAAATGAGGATTTGCTTTTTACGGTGCGCAGGGAGGATAATGAGCTCCATCAATTGTCAAAAGCATTGAATCGGATGTTGCAACGAATATCAGAGGATAAAAAAAAGCTTCGATCCACGGTCCAATCACTTGAGAAAACTAATATTGAACTGAAGCAGGCCCAAAAAGAAATCATCCAGGCGGAAAAACTCGCCTCGGCAGGACGATTGTCTTCCGGGATCGCCCATGAGATTGGAAACCCAATTGGTATAATTATGGGCTATCTTGAATTATTAAAACAAAAAAATATCACCGCTGATGAAAAAAGCGAATACATTGCTCGGACAGAAGATGAAATAAACAGGATCAACACGATAATCCGTCAACTTCTTGATCTTTCAAGGCCATCAAACGATGGTGCCCAACCAGTATCCGTCCATGAAATCATCAATGACATTACAGAGGTGATCCGATCCCAACCATTGATGTCAAATATACAAATATACCACTTTTTGGAGGCAAAAGACGATACGGTAATTGCAGACGCCAGCCAATTAAGGCAAGTATTTTTGAATTTAATAATCAACGCGACGGATGCTATTTCTTCAGGCCCGAAAGAAACCAAGGGGGAACTGACCATCAAGAGTACCATCAGGCCAGAGACTTCGGATTCAGATAAAAAATCAGTAAAGGTTCAGCCGATGCTGCAAATTGAGTACATCGATAACGGACCAGGGATATCCCCGGAGAACTTGGATAATATTTTTGATCCTTTTTTCACGACAAAAGAACCGGGAAAGGGGACCGGCTTGGGACTATCCGTCAGCTTTATGATTGTGGAAAGCATCGGTGGCACACTCAAAGCCGCCAGTGAAAAAGGGAAAGGAACTACCATGATAATCCTTCTGCCATTGGCGACCACGTCTGTAACAGAAGAACGGAAAATAGGATCATGATGGATGACATTGATTCCGGATCTAAAAATTTACTGATCATCGATGATGAAGAGAATATGCGTCATATGTTGTCAGCGATGCTCAGCAGGTCAGGCTACCATGTTGATACGGCCCCAGATGGTTTGGAGGCCCTGCAAATGATAGAACGTACCTTCTATGATTTTATTTTATGTGATATTAGAATGCCCAACATGGATGGTATGCAGTTCTTAAAGTCTGCCCGGGACAAGATTCGTGCTTCCACTGTTATCATGATGTCAGCTTACGGGACGATTGATACTGCCATTGCAGCAATGAAGCTCGGCGCATATGATTATATATCCAAACCGTTTAAAAGTGACGAAGTTCATTTGGCTCTCAAGAAAGCCGAAGAACGGGAAAACTTGAAAAAGGAAAACCGCTGGCTAAAGGAGCGTATCCGAAAAATGGATAGTGAAATCCATTTCGGTAACATGGTGGCCAAAAGCAAATCAATGAAAGCCGTATTTCGGCTTGCCGAGAAAGTTGCTCAGTTTAACACCACCGTGCTCATCTGCGGCGAGAGCGGCACCGGCAAAGAGTTGATCGCAAGAGGTATTCACTCCAAAAGCCAAAGATCACAGCAACCCATTGTGCCGGTGAACTGTGGAGGAATTCCTGAAAATTTACTTGAAAGTGAACTTTTCGGATATAAAAAAGGTGCATTTACCGGTGCCGATAGAGATAAGAAGGGCTTATTCGAAGAAGCGCATGGGGGTACAATTTTTCTCGATGAAATTGGTGAATTGCCCATATCTTTGCAAGTGAAACTGTTACGGGTTTTACAGGAGAATGAAATCAGGGCTGTCGGTGACTCAAAAACAAAAACAATTGATGTTCGCGTAATTGCAGCAACTGCCAAAAATCTAGACGAAGAGGTGAGAAAGGGCACTTTCCGTGAAGATCTATTTTATAGGTTAAATGTTGTGCAGATTGTGTTGCCGCCGCTCAGAGAGCGCCTTCAGGATATTCCCCTGCTCTGTCAACACTTTTTGGAACACTTTAATATCATGCTCGGCAAGGACATCGAAGAAATTGCCCCTTCAGCCATGTCACTGATTCTTAAGCACAGCTGGCCCGGGAATGTGCGCGAGTTGGAAAATGCTATCGAAAGAGCTGTGGTGCTTGGCGAAGAACAAATAATAGATCCGGGAAATCTTCCCCCTGAAATCGGAACACACCCCCGATCCTTTGATCCAGATAACTTATTTGCTGGTTATTCTCTTAAAACGGCACAGAAAATTTTAGAAAAAAAGTTGATTGCCAAAGCCCTCAGGGAAACCGGCGGTAACAGAACCCAAGCCGCACGGCTTTTAGAAATCAGTCACCCATCTCTGCTCAGTAAGATAAAAACCTACAACATTACTGAGTAATATAAACAACCAATACTGGGATTCAAAATCCTTTAGCGAGTCGATTTTGACCATAAATTGTGAGACACTAGACTTCGGTTGACACAAAATATATCATCCAAGCTTTTCCCGAAGCACTTCGTAAGGCGTTTTTCCTTTCACTGCTGAGTGAGGGCGAGTAAAGTTATAAAACTTTTCCCATCTGGCCAATTTTTTGTTTAAATCGATATCTCCCGTATACGATAACAACTGGTAAAATTCAAGATCATCTGTTCTATGTGAACGCTCTACTTTTCCATTAAGTCGCGGTGTGCCAGGCTTAATATAAACATGGCGGATACCAAGATCTTCAACATGCCAGTGGAATCCGGATTGAAATTCATGCCCATTATCGGTTCGGATCGTATGAATACGAAAGGGAAATTTTTTAATTACAGAATTAACAAAATTGATAGCATTTTTCTGAGTATGCCGTTTATAGATTTTTAGAGCCCGGACACGCGTGGCATCATCAATTGCTGTATACTGATATCTCTTAACTTTTTTTCCAGAGCTACCGTTGAACTTAAGAAATTTAACATCCATTTGGATATGATGGCCTGGCACCTGTTTCTCGTATCGTTTGGTCAAAACAGTGCGCTTTTTGGCATTTCTTGGAAGGCGATTTAGGCCATTGCGTTTTAATACACCATATACGCCGCCGGGCGAAATTTTTATCCCATGATAGCGGTGTAGATACCAGGATATACGCAGCTGACCTAAATGGTAATTACGGCGGAGATGGAGGATTTTTTCCTCAATTTCTGCTGGGGTGCGTAACTTGGGATTCTGGGGGCAAGGT
>CP070652.1:2169995-2174866 GCA_020354645.1 Deltaproteobacteria bacterium | reverse complement strand
CCGCCCCGGACAGAAAGCCCGGTATCAAACTGCCGGTCTCATAGGCAATCACAAAGGCCGCCATGGCACTCAACAAAATTGTACCATCCAACGACAGGTTAATGATGCCGGCTTTTTCCGTAATGGTCTCTCCCAGCGCAGCCAATACAATCGGTGAGGCTCCAGCCACAATACTGGCAAACAATATATTTAAGTCAAACTCAATCATATTTGCCAAAGATTTCTGCACGCCTAAAGCGAGAGCGCCAGGCATGAACGGCCAGTGTTGCCAGCACGAGCGCTCCCTGGATGACGCCGCTTAAAGATGAATCAAGCTCAAGCATCATGGGAAGCTGGATACCACCAACGTTCAAGCAGGCAAAAAAGAAGGCCACAAACGGTGCCAACCAAACATTGTAGCTGGACAACATAACCACTAGTAACGCCAGGTAACCGTAGTTACTTGAGATCGCCGGAATCAAACGATGATAAACACCGGTCACCTGCAAACCCCCGGCAACGCCGGCAAACCCCCCGGCAAAAACCATGGCGATGAGCATGTGTCTGTCGGGTTTGAGTCCGAAAAGAAAGGCAGCTTCTCGATTGCTGCCAATGGCCTTTAGATTCAAGCCTATCCGAGTATACTGCAGCATCAGGGCCGTTATAACAACCGCGGCTGCAACCAGCATAAGGGCCACCGGTGAGAGCCGGAGGATCGCCAAATAGGGTAGCCACAAATCTATCGGAAAAATTTCTGTGCCGCTCATGGAAGCTACTCCCGGCCGTTTCCAGGGGCCGAAAATCAACCACAAAATCAAACCCTGAGCGACAAAATTCAGTCCCAGGCCGGCGAATATTTCATTGACCCCCCCCTTGGTTTTTAAGTATCCGGCTAAAAGTGCCCAGATCCCTCCACCAATAATACCGGCTCCTAAAGAGCTTCCCATTACGACAAATGGTACCTGGCTTTCAAGCCCCCAGCGAAGAACTGCCGTGGTGAAAACCGCACCCATCATCATCTGCCCTTCAACACCGATGTTCCACAAATTAATTCTGAAAGTGTACAAAAGACCGCAGGCACACAGTGTCAATGGTATCCATGCCTTTATGACATGCGTGAATTTGATCCATGAACCGAATGATCCCCTGAAAATGTGAATATAAGCGGCAAACGGAGGAGCACCGGCAAGCAGCAAAATCAGCGTGGTAAAAGCAAAGACAATCAATAAAGTGAGTAATGCTTCACGTGTATAGCGGATAAATTTTTCTGGTGTGGCATGTGAAATTTGCGTCATAACAAATGATTATCTGAATTTTGCACGAGTCGGAGACTTTCAAATGCAAGGCACTTAAGGGCAAAGCCATAGTGTACTATTGCGAGCCCTTAATAAAAAAGGCGCTGTAAGCGCAGCCCGCAGGGCATGGAAACCTCCGGCTCGCCCTGTTGAATCCCCTACGGGGGCCGCAAAGCGGCATTCAACGGGGCGAGTTCGAAGGGTGAAAATTGATGAGATAAAATTGACGACCATCCTTTTTACTTTTTAACTATTTGGTTTTACTGCTTTAATCCTCTCAATCTGCTATTGTTTAATATTATTTCAACCTTTTACTAATCTTCATACAAGATTAAGGGGTTATACTTTGCCGGCAATGGCACGCCCCAATTCATTGATATCGGTCTCATCTGTTCTGACATCCTTAATTATGGAACCGTTAAAAAAGACCAGCACGCGATCGGCAACCATCAGTATTTCATCCAGTTCGGCTGAAGAAAAAATAATGCTGGTGTTGGAAGCACAGTAACGGTGAAGATGTTGCCAGACCCAGTGAACCGACTCCATGTCAAGGCCCCGGGTTGGATTTTCGAGTAGTAAAAGGATGGGATCTGATGGTAAAAAGGAAAGGAGGAGTCGTTGTTGATTTCCCCCCGACAACGATTCTACCGGGGTTTCAGGCGCTCCCTTGATACGAAAATCGTCAATCCTCTGTTTAGCCCGTTTTGTAGCTTGAGGCCATCTGACAAAAAAACCAACGTGGTTTTTCTGAAGAGCAAAATGCTCGGTAACATTCAAACCGGCAATTAAGCCCTCTTCAAGCCTGGCACTCGGTAAAAAAGCAACCCCTTTTCTCCGAAAACTATGGTAGTCCTCTCTCTTTGTTTCCTTGCCGACAAGCTGCAGGGTTCCCCGCTGAGGTTTGATTAAACCGGCTGCCAAACGCAGCAAAACCCCCTGACCGCTACCTTCAAGCCCTGCCAGTCCAACAACTTCGCCCTGTCGAACAACCACATCACAATCCCTGAGGCCGGTTCTGCCCCCCGAAAACTGAACATGGGTCAGCGCGAGAATCGGTTTCCCTGGTACCATGCGGGTTCGGGAAGGTGGTGCTGGCGGTTTACCGAACATCATTTCAAGCAGTCCGGCCGTATCAAAGGGAGCCGCCATGGAACCGGTCACCACTCCCTGGCGCAATACCGTTACCCAGTCACATAATGCTTCTACGTCCTCAAGCTTATGAGATACCAGTATGACGCTTTTGCCCTCTGACGTCAGTTTCTTTAACGCATCAAATAAAAGTTCTTTTTGAATGCTCGATATTCCGGTGGTCGGCTCATCAAGAATGAGAATGCGAATACCGAGGGATAGAAGCCTCAGGATTTCAAGTTGCTGTCGCTCACCAATTGTCAGGCGTTTAACGGAGGAATCGGGACGAAGCGAAAAATTAAAGGATTTGGAAAGATTTACAAATTTATTTTTGTAGGATTTATTACGATTTACTACTCCGCCGGTTTGGCCCAGCATGAAGTTATCCAGCGCTGTAAGATGTGGGAAATCAAGTGGATCCTGGTAGAGCATCCCTATGCCAAGGTCTGCGGCCTGGGCGGGAGTCTGATAATTTACGGCCGCACCATCCAGGTATATTTCACCCCTGGTTTTACGACAGTATCCTGCCAAAATTTTCATCAGGGTGCTTTTACCAGCGCCATTTTCACCGAGAATACCATGAATCGTTCCCGGTGCCACCTTCAGGTCAACACCATTGTTGGCTCTAACCGACCCGTAATATTTGTGGATATCCTGCAGCTCGATCCACATTGTGATTCACGATTGTTATTTACGAAAGGGTTTTGTGTGAGAAGCTACTTTGCGCTGCTTTGCCCGGTCATGCCCTTTAGAAGCTGTTTCATATACCAAACTTGGTTATCAGAAGCCGACTCACCGGCTTTCAAAAATGTACTGCCGTCCTGATAATACATCGGTCCGGTAAACAAGTTCAAATTTCCGGAACCCAAATTTTTTATAAAAGTATCCAATTTCAATCTTGCAGAAGGTGCTAGGGCGGGACCGGACACAAAACCGACCGTGCTGGTGTGCAAATCATTGATGTTCTTCCAGTCTGGACCTAGCCATAGCCATTTTGATTCCCATGCACCGGAAATGGAAGCCTTGATAAATCCGACATAGCCGGGTCCCCAGTTGAAATAGGGTACGCCGAGACAGACATCCGAGCCACCCTTACATGCACCCACATAGTCATAGGGGATGGCCCAAACTTTTTTTCCTTCTTTACGTTTTTGTCCGCCTACGACCACAGCCTCTGTGGTATCGATACCGGAAATCACCACATCATACCCGGTGTTAAAAAAGTTCTGGGCGACCTGGGTGGGATCTGCCGTAACACCCGGAATGTTAAACCAGAATCCGATCCAGGTGACATGAAACTTCAAATCATTCGGGTTTTTTCTCAGCACCTTCTCCCAAGCATATTTTGCACCCAGATAACAGGAAGCAGCCTGCCGTCGCGTTTCCTCGTTTATAAGCGGGCCAAGATATCCGATCTTACCGGTTTTAGTCGTAAGCGCAGCCGCAAAGCCGGCGATCATTTTACCGTATTCCATGCGTCCCATAAGGTTAGCTAGGTTCTTGGGTGCTTTCCCGGTCAGCACATCGTCACCGGAAACATGGATAAAATGAACATTCGGATGCATGAATGCAGCTTCTCGGATACCATCCTTCATGTCATCTGAGTTAGCAATTATTAATTCTGCTCCTTTCTCGACCATATCGTCGACCAATTGGGGAATTGTAACACCAGGTCTGTCTGCCGGATTGACTTTATCGATATATATCATTTTGGTACCCGGAACATTTTTTTCAACGTATTCTCCGCCCTCATAGTGAGCCTGGCTCCACCCATGGTCATTGTAAGGACCAACCAACAGCATGCCAAATACATAGGGCTTTTTTGGGGCTGCCTCGATCCCATTCGGCGTTATGGCTAGAAAAACTAACACCAAACAGATCACACTGACACTAATGAGAAGTTTTTTTAACATTTATCCGTCCTCCTGAAATAGCTGCACTCTGATTTATGATAGAAAATCAAGAAATTTTTAATACCCGCTTTTATATGGGCAAAGGATCAGTGGGTCAAGAAAAGAAGCTCTTTTGATTGAAAAAAATTTTTCGGTCTGTTGGATTAATAATTAGAAAAATAGAATACCTTGGAAGGCCGGTGAATTGCTATCTGTCCTTGCCTTAAAGTTGACTTTTCCATGGAGTTATGTGTGTAGAATTTTTCTTATCCATATCAAAAAATGTTTAATCATATGGAGGCATTCCCTGTATGTACGGCTTTGAAAACATAGCAACCCATAATGGCTGGGCCATGGCTGCAGCCGGCGCGGTGATTGTTCTCTGTGGTTTGGCTGTGCTTTCTTTTGTCATATCTCAGCTTCACAAGCTATTGAATTTCCTGGAAAACCGAAAGAGAAAACACCGGCAAAGGCGTGATGGTTATAAATCCGGTAAGACGTAAAGAATACCAGAATTTTTGATATCGCCGTGATTTCCTGAGGACATCCTGGAAGCGGCAAACCTATATAAACAACT
>CP070652.1:2164657-2169895 GCA_020354645.1 Deltaproteobacteria bacterium | reverse complement strand
TTTGAAAGGTTTTTGCGAGCGCCATTGAGCATTTTCGAATAGAGACGCCTGCTGAGGCAGGGCGTCAAATCCGCCGCAGTCGGATGAAAATCAAAAGCTGTCTGAGTCCCGAGGCCCGCAAGGCGGGCCGAGGTCGAGTTCTTTTGATTTAGCCCTGTAAAGCAGGCGTCCCCAAAATGCTCGCAGGCGTGAGCGCAAGGCTTTCAAACCGCTGTAAAACTTTTTAAAGTTATTTCTGGGACACAAAACTAGAACTGGTTTCAAAACCGTTTAACGAGGAGTAAGACCCATGAAAAATCTTTCAGCAAATGATTCTGAATCCGGAAAAAGTAAAATCCCCGTAGCAGAAGGGCTTTTCCATCTGCCAAGCTCCGCCGAAGACAAGCCATATTTGATAGCGGCAAAATGCACCCAGTGCGGCTACATTAGCTTTCCCAAGATTCCAGTTTGTCCTCACTGTGCCGTCCAAGATACGATGGAAGAGATTCATCTTAGTGGGAGAGGTAAAATAGATTCCTTTACGATAGTCTGGTCGACGCTGCCGGGGTTTGAAGCCCCATCCGTCCAATCGCTCATAAAGCTGGAAGAAGGAATCACCATTTGGTCGCTAATGACCGGATGTGAGGCATCTGAAGAAGCCTTGGAGATTGGAATGGATGTGGAGCTAGTGATCGGAAAAGTAAAAGAAGACCAAGACCATCAAATAGTCAGCTATCAGTTCAAACCTGTTAAAAACGTTTAGACGGGAGGTTAAATATGAGGGATGTCGCAATCGTTGGCGTGGGCATGACCCGCTTTGGTAAATTTTTGGACAGAAGCCCGCAGGATCTTGGGCTAGAAGCAGTTTGGAACGCTATTGAGGATGCAAATGTTCCCATGAATAAAATCCAAGTAGCCTATGTTGGTAATGCCTTGGGTCCACAATTAAACGAATTAAAGGGAACCATCGGCCAGCACATATTAACCAACGCAGGGTTTCAAAAAATCCCGATCACGAATGTAGAAAATGCGTGCAGTAGTGGATCGAGTGCTTTGAGACTGGCTTGCCTGGAGGTCGCATCGGGAAACTACGATATGGCTTTAGCTTTGGGTGTTGAAAAGATGTACACCGGTGATAGCGCCAAGGCGGCAGCCGCCATGGCATCAGGAACACCCTACGCGAAGCTCGGATTTACGTTTGTTGCCGAATATGCTTTGAATTTGAAGAAATGGATGAAAAAGAATGCCGTAACAGTGGAGCATTTTGCCAAGGTCGTTGTGAAAAATACTTCAAATGGTTCTTTGAACCCTTATGCCCAATTTCGAAAACCCTTAACCATCGAAGAAGTACTGAACTCCCGCTTAATCGCCAACCCATTGACCCTGTATATGTGCTCATCAATGGCCGATGGTGCGGCTGCTGCTTTAGTGTGCCCGAAGAGTCTCGCACGCAAATACAGTTCAAAACCGTTGGTTGAAGTGGCAGCCTGTGAGCTAACATCAGGCTCCTTTCCCTATCCAGGCAAGGCGCCTGAGTCTACCACCAGCCGAACAGCCAAGATCGCCTACGAAAAAGCCGGAATCGGACCTGAGGATGTGAATGTGGCTGAAGTGCACGACGCAATGGCGCCGGCAGAACTCAAAATATATGAAGAGCTCGGCTTTTGCCAGGAAGGCCAGGGGGGCCGAATGATTGATGAGGGGCGCACAACCCTGAGCGGTGTGATCCCGGTAAATCCAAGTGGCGGTCTGGCTGCTAAAGGTCACCCGGTCGGTGCAACCGGTTTGGCGCAGATTGCGGAAGTGGTATGGCAATTGCGGGGGGAAGCCGGCGAGAGGCAAGTGTCCAATGCAAAGGTTGGGTTGACCCAGAACCAGGGGGGTTTGGTGAGAGGGGACAATGGTGCCTGTACGGTCACAATCCTCAAGCGCTAGGCTAAGACCCCAATTGAATGATAGCACTCAATGGATGCAATATTGGAAATCGAAGAGACGTTGCCCAAGGTGTTCATCAATCAAGTCAAGCAAAAGAAAAATAAGACGTTTCTGATATACAAAAACCAAGGGCGATGGCAGCATGTGACCTGGCAGCAAGCAGGTGAAAAGGTTAAGCAGATTAGCCTTGGCCTTATGGCGTTGGGCGTTAAAAAAGGCGACAGGGTCTGTGCCATCTCAGAGACAATTCCAGACCACGCATACTGTTATTTGGGAATCATGAACGCGGGCGCCGTCTATACACCTATTTACCACACGAACAGCCCCAAAGAGTGCGCCCATGTCATCAACGGCTGCGGCGCCCAAATTGCTTTCGCACAGGATCAGAAACAGCTGGTTAAACTAACAGAGGCGGCCAAATGGCCTGATGAAAGAACCCTTGGGCACATCATTGTTTTTGATATGCCAAAGGCTGGAGCGGGTCCTGGGGTGATGAGTCTTGACCGCCTGTGTGAGATCGGCCAGCAGGCACTTATTAAAAGTAGTGAGCAACCATACCTGGAAAGATTACTTTCCGTGAAACCCGATGACCTCATTGAAATCATTTATACCTCTGGCACCACGGGACCGCCAAAAGGTGTCATGGACACAAGCGCAGGAATGATCAAAGGCTTAAAAGAGTTTGCAAGATTTCACCCTTTCTTTGAAGATGACAGAGGAGTGAGTCACCTCCCGATGGCCCATGGAATCGAGCTTCGATTGTCTCACTTGCCGCATATCTATTTTGGCTTTCCCAAGTATATGCCGAATCGATGGCCGCCCTGTATGACAATGTTCGTGAAACTGACCCGACCTTCTTAATTACGACACCCCGTTTTCTGGAAAAGCATTACCACAACATTTGGGGCAGCATTGAAAAGCTGCCTGCAGGGAAAAAGAAGCTCATCAGATGGTGTTTGAAGACGGGGCTCCGTTATCAAGACCTGAAGGAGAACTCGAAAAAACACGTTCTATACCCGCTTTATTATCTCTTGTACCTGATTGCCTACATGCTTTTCCTCAGACGTGTCCGTCATACTGTTGGTAGAAAAATCAGGGCGTTTCATACCGGAGGTGCGCCGAATTCTGTGGAGATTCTCAATTTTTTTAGGGCTTGCGGCCTTCCGGTATATGAGGGTTATGGATTAACCGAAGCGATAGGGCTCATCTGTCTGAGCCGTCCGGGGGCAAACAAAATCGGAACGGTTGGCAAGCCGCTGCATGGCGTTGAGATTACCTTTACTGATGAAAATGAGATTCTGGCTGGCGGTTGGGTCCCCGGCAAAGGATACTGGAACAATCCTCAGGCAACGGCGGAGCTTTTGCGCGACGGCTGGCTGCATACAGGGGATATCGGCTACCTGGATGAAGAGGGGTTTTTGCACCTCACCGGGCGCAAGAAGGATATTTTGATCACCTCAAGCGGGAAAAATATCTCGCCGTTGAACATTGAGAATCTGCTGAGGGCCAGCAGTTTCATCAGTCACGCCGTTGTATTCGGAGAAGGGAAAACGTACCTCACTGCCCTCGTAACACTCAATCCGGAAGAAATCATTCACTACGCCAGAAACAACGATATCGCCTATACTGATTTTGCAGATCTTACCAGGAATGAAAAAATCGTGGACCTGATAGGCAAAGAAGTGGCGGCTTGCAATCAAGAACTTGCACGCATTGAACAGATCAAAAAGTTTGCGATATTGGAGGATGAATTTCGGCAAGAAGCTGGAGAATTGACCCCTACGCAAAAAGTAAAAAGGGCCGTTGTTGGAGAAAAATATCGGGACAAAATCGAAGCGATGTACGACGACTGAGTTTAAGCCAGGAGCTTGAATTATGGAAGAAAGAATCAAAGCAACATTGAAAGCCCTCAAGGCTAGGCGTATGAGGGCGCGGTCTGTAGGTGATTGTGAGGAAGCAAGAGATTTCATCCTGAATTTGATTCCAAAAGATGCCACAGTTGGGGTTGGGGATTCCTCCACCGTCAGGCAGATTGGAATCATTAAGGCGCTGGAGAAGCGTGGAACGAAAGTCATTAATGGGTTTGATCCTGAACTGCCGGCTCGTTATGGCGAGAAACATCTAGAAACTGTGTTTCGCCTGACGATTGAGGCTACCCTGGGTGATGTGTTTTTGACGGGCACCAATGCCGTCACGCAGGATGGCCGGCTTTTAAATATTGATGCTGCCGGGAATCGGGTGGCGGGCATGATCTGGGGGCATCCCCAGGTTATACTGGTGGTGGGAAAAAACAAGATAGTCAGAGATCTTGATGAGGCTTTCCATCGCGTCAAAAATGTCATCGCCCCTGAACACGTAAGAAGAAGAGGGTCTTTCAAACCGCCGTGCCGGGTGACCGGCAAATGCGAGGAATGCATCGGCAAAAGCAGGGTATGCAACGTTACCACCATCATTGAGGGGGCGCCCTTATTCAGTGAAATCAATGTGGTCATCGTCAATAAGGACCTTGGCCTCGGGTGGGATCCTTCCTGGCCTCAAGAGAAGATCGCCAAGATCGGTGAAGAACACGAAAAATTCATGTGTACAATGCCCGAAAACGCATTTGTAGGGATGAACAAAGCAATGCTGTGGCATGCGGTAAAGCCGTATATCAGGTCAAAGATATAGTAGGGGGTAGAAACGTGGATTTTAGGCTCAGCAAGAAGCAGAAAATAATCAAAGATATGGCCCGTAAGTTCGCCAGGGAAGTCGTGGCACCGAGAGCGGCAGAATACGAACGCACGGGAGAGCATCCTTATGACATTGTTGAGCAGATGGGGACCTTGGGGATGATGGGTATTCCCTATCCCAAGAAATATGGTGGAGGTGACGGGGATTGGATAAGTATGTATCTTTGCCTGGAAGAGCTTTCACGGGTTGACGTGTTGCCGGCGGTTATATTGAGTGTCAGCGCAATCGGTGTCGGACAGGAACTATTTGCCTTTGGTACCGAGTGGCAGAAGCAACGGTGGCTTATCCCCATTGCTCAAGGCAAGGAGCTCGGGGCATCTGCCCTGACAGAACCCGATGCTGGGTCAGATGCGGGGAGTATCAAAACAACCGCCGTATTAGAGGGTGATGAATGGATTATCAACGGCACCAAGCAATTCATTACCAATACCGGCCTGGCCAATAACACCATCGTTATCGTAGCGGCCAAGACCCAAGCGACATCCAATGGAAAAGAGATCATCTGCACGATTATCGTTCCTACCGACACGCCGGGGTTTCATGTGGGCAAAAAGCACGAAAAGATGGGTGAGAGGGCCGTTGCCAACCATGAAC
>CP070652.1:2125534-2164557 GCA_020354645.1 Deltaproteobacteria bacterium | reverse complement strand
CAAATGCCCCGGCATACTCCATCATGGGATAGTTCTCTTTGAGCGCATCCCAGAGTATGTCCAGAAACCCGACATACAGCTTAATCAAGGCAGCAGCCTTTATCTATTGATAAAATCGCAAAATCAAAAGGCTACGAATTGGTTGCAGTTACCAAAACGAATGCCATTTTTGGTATTGCCGACAACAGTATAGAGAAGATGAGGCCGGATGAATCAGCGGTTACCTATATCTTCAACGGTTACGACGGCACAGTTTTTATTAGAGGTTACGGCAAATTAGCCTGGCATGGAATTCCTTACAGAGAATCCAAACTACAGCAGATACCCAAATGGTTTCGGCAATATCCCAAAAATTATAGCGACTTTAAAAAAACAACTGCAAAGCTTTACCGAAGCCTTGTTAAACGAAACATACTCTAAAAAACACCAATAAAGATCTCCTTTTCTTAATTTAACGCTGATATTTCTTTTGTCGTTTTTTCGTGAGTTTTCTAACGCGTGTGACAACTGGCCCATTACTGCTTTTGCGAGCCAGTTTTCGACATTGGGCGTATGTTTCTAAAAACCGATTGACTATCGACGCATTAATCCCCACCTCTTTTCCGTTCACTACAAAACGCGCCACATCTTGAAGATAAAAATTCACATCGGCGCTGAAATGTCGGCGTCTCAACGAATCCAGATCAATGAACCAGATTTCGTTTTGTTTTTTATGCACCATTATGTTGGACCATTTGAGATCACCATGAATTACACCACTGTCATGTAACAAAGCCACCATCGCCCCCAATGTTTCAATTAATCCGCCAGTATCCAGTCTTCTATTTAATTCTGCTTTGTTCAGTGCCAAGGTGCCTAAATCCATGCATTCAGATAGTGCTTCAGAAAAGAAATAGGCGCCGCGACAAAAAGGCCCGCTTTGATGCAGCAAATAACCGGTTGGTTCGGGAACACTAACCCCATTTTGTAAAAGATGCCAAGCGTTGCGCCATAAGATTTGCGTGCGGTGCATTCGAAAAATTGGTTTGAGAGAGTGAAATAAATTTTTGTAAAAAAATTCTTTAGCATAGACTTCTTTTATTGCACCGGATTGACCGGAAAGCCTAATTTCAACAATCGCTGTGCGGGCCGAAACGCTTGATTTGAGCTGGCGCATTTTACCTGAGAACAGCTCACCGGGATCTCTGTTATCTCGGATAAAATCCTCGAGCAACGAGTCAGCATTTACAACTCCGCGGAAAGGGGCTCTCGTAATTTTTTTGAAGTTCATGGATTTTTTCAAGCCTACTTTAAAAAATCGTGCCATAGGCCTTCGGTTCGCTGTTCAATCTTTTTTAACCGTTTTAAGGTACGACTTTGAATTCTTTGCATTAATGCAATTTGCTCTGCTCGTGAAAAACGATCATAGACTTTGTTGTAGGTTTTATAGAAGCGGAGCCGATCCTGGCGGGTCACATATCTCGGCAATACCAAATTTACTTGCACAAGGTTTTTTTCAATAAGATATTTAGGTATTTTCTTGTAGACCCGGTTTCTTTCATTATCAATAAAATAAAAAGCTACCTCTTTATCGCGGTGAGATAAAAGTATATTATTTAATCGCAAGTCTCCATGGAAAATACCGGCTCTGTGCAGCCGGCCTATCGTCAAACCAAGTTTCTCGATAATCACTCTTTTGACATCTATTTTTTTCTTATCAAGAGGCGGCCGCCAGCTTTTGTAAATAAATTCACCCATTCCAATGGCGTCAATCCCCTCGGCAACCATAAAGTGGCGTTGTTTCGTTTTACCCCAACAGCACCAAACGGGTGTGTCAAAGCCCTTTTGTCTGAGAATATCTCCCTGAAGCCTTGCTCTTTCACAGCGGCTCCCGCTAAATAGGCCTTTCAATGATTCGACGCTTGATCTGCTCAAAAATTCTTTGTAATAGTAAATAGGAGGATTTTTACTTCTGGCTACAATACTGTTGGACGAGCTGCTGACCCAATCCCAACCCTCGGGTAGTTCGCCTTTAAGAAGAAATTGAATTGCTGCTACAAATTCATCCCTTCGCGGCCCAAAAATTTCAAGGTTTAAATACTTTTCTTCTTCTGCCCGATCCGATTCATTCATAACCGAAAATAAGATATTCTTGTTTATTTAGGCATTTGAGTAGTTTGATATTTTCGAGAATAAAATATGACCGCAATTTTCTTTTTCCCTTTGAATTCCTTCACCTTAGCAAACTTTTTAAGATCGGGAAGCAGTTTTAATCTTTCAGTAGAAGTTCTAATAATGATGATATCTCCCTTGTTCTCAAGAGCAAATTTTTCGATACCACTATAATCATGACGAATTGAATGATAAATAATAGTTTTCTTCTTTCGGGTATAGGTTTCTCTACCAGCATAAAATGCTATCCTAGGATCGTTGGTAACAATTCTGGTATTCTTAAAATCCGGTTGAGCGGCTAACCACTCTCCGGTCTTCACAATTACGTTATCCTGTTTTACGACGGACTGTGCAATTTTCCCCAGCGGTGCGACGATAAAAATGCCGGCAAAAACAACTGCAAGAAGGGTTTGCTTTGAGCACTCTTGTGTTCGATCAAATAAGCGCTCCAGCCCTGCCCCGACCCAGGGAAATAAAAGCATTGCAGGTGCAAATAAAAATCTTGTTCTTACATAATCGACCTTTAGAGCATAATAGTAGACCATCAGAATATACGAAATCACCAGGGCAATTACTAATCGCTGATTCCTCAAAAGCGGGCGTTTAAAGCCAAACAATAGCGGCAAGGCAAAAAAGGGAAAGAGGACTTTAATTAAACTCTCGAGGAGTCCGAACAAATATAAAATCAACATGTGATGTCTGGCAATTGCCACCAAATTATACTTTCCAAAGCCGGTATAAGCAGACTGGTCTTCCAAAACTTTGAGTTGCTGATAAATGAGGTGATAATTATCAAGGAATCTTAGCTGGATTAAATTTTTCACCTCCTGCATAACCTGGTCAACCCTGTTAAAATAGGCTTGCTCCGGGCTTATAAATAACAGCAGCATAACAAAGAGAAAGACGGGAATAGCAGTCCATACCAGAATGCCGATAAAAAAATGACTTCTTTGCTGAGGAACCGAGATGGTCAACCATACAAGAAAGAAAAAATATACGGGAATGAATATAATGCCTTCGATCCTGAAACCAGTGGCTATCCAAAAAGAAATAACAGCCAAATAAAAATATGTTAACTGCGGTGAACGCAGCGCTCGTTGGGCAAAATGAACCGTCCAGACAAAAAAGAGCACATATCCCGGGTCGCGTATCACATTGATCACCCATTCGTTTGGTAATGGCGCTAAGGTAAAGGCCAGGCAGGCCCAAAAAGCGGCCTTACGGTCAAAAAGATCCGCTGTTAGGAAATAAAGCGGTATGACAACCAAAACCAGGCTGAAACTGGAAATAAGCCTCGCCGCCAGAACCCAGTCGGGTATTACAAAATGTATACACGCGATAAGCAGGGGGTAAAGGGGCATAGGGTATATGGCTATTGCCTCTTTAAAATGCCCAAAGGCAAACTGCTGGGCGGCAGAAATGTATCTAACACCGTCTGGATTAATCGCTTGATCGTTAGAAACGATTAATATCAAAATCTTTATAAATGCGGATATAGCTATAATAAAAATCAAACCTTCTTTGCTGCCAGACAATTTCGATATGTTTTCCAAAACAGTTTTCATTTTCATCAGTTAATCTCTGTTCCAGCACCCACGGTCATATTAATCATCGGTTGAAATACATTTAGGCCATATCTTTGAATGGCCAATTTAAGATATTTCACGGCCGCGTTTTCTGTTTTTTCTAGCTCTGCGCCGTTTGCGCCGCTTTTGATATTCTGGAAACATATCCGGGTAGTGATGCTTCCATCTTTTGTGTACCCAAAACCATTGATCTGGATAATTCCATACCGCTTTTTCAATGGCATCTGTCATGTTCTGCGTATTGATTGTTAGGTCAGTTCGCAAATCGCCGGTCCGTTCCAGCTTGAGGGGGGACTCAATAATAGCGCTGAGTCCGCCGCCAGGTTCCCGGACACAGAAGACCGGAATGACCGGGCTTCGGCATCTCAGCGCCAACAACGCTGCAGAAGGTGTCGCTCTGACCTTGCGGCCGAAAAAAGTTACATCAATTCCCTCTGATCGTCTGGTCCCCTGATCTATCAGAATCCCCAGGATTTCTCCCCGACGCAGGACCTGCCTCATTTCTGGAAGGGCACCTTCTTTATCAATGACCTTAAAACCGAATCGGCTTCTGAGCCTAACTATAAATTTATTAATTGGCTCAAAGCGCAACTTTCGCGCTACTGCGGCCACTGGTGTATCAAGATAGAAAGGCGCTACCAAAGCAGCCATCTCCCAATTTCCCAAATGGGCAGATATCATAATGGCACCTTTTCCAGCTTTTAACGCATCCGACAAATTTTCTATTCCGCTGATCGTTACCCTACTCAGGATGTCATTTTTTGATAGAAACATCATTTGGCAAATCTCAGCAAAAGTAATCCCAAGATTTTGAAAAATGCGTTTTGAAAATTCCCTGATACGCCCCCGAGGCCAATCGGAATGGATAAACTTTAGGTTCCGTCTCACAATTCGCCGGTGGGCGAAGTCCAGATGAAATACAAGGGTCCCGAATAACTTTCCAAGTCTCTGAATTTTTTGCACTGAAATCCCCGCAATAAATGCTTCCAGCGCACCGCGGGAATCCTCGGGTTCTTTTGACCTTGATAAAAGCTTTTCATCTTTTAGCGGAGGCATAGACAACTCCAAGCTTATAATAATCTGAAAGTAAAAATATTGCGGGATGCATTATTAATCAGGCGCTTTTTTACGTAAGTAAAAACCCCTCGTCAGCATGCGGATATTGCAACCCGCGTTAGCGCGATATAATGCACCCCTTGGCGAATTCATAATAATTCAAACGAGGGTAACGAGTAACAGACAACGATCATCCTGTCAATGTTGGAGGGTGCCCAGCTTGAATTATCGAAGCACTTGCCATTTTCTTATAACATACAAATTACTAAAACAGCAAAACTGTGATATATTTCAGGGGTCGGGGTGTTTTTTTCACGGCAAGATCATCGCCCCGGTGCTTCCAAGGGGCAGAGGGCTATTGCCGCCGAGAAAGGCAAAACACGGCGTCGGTTCTTGTTGGCGTGAAAGTTTTAAATAGCCGGCAGTAAAATGCAAGGCAGTTGCCGCTGTCAGGCTTGGCAGGCAACAACCCGGCACCTTGCCGTGAAAAAAATACCCCAACCCCTCATATATTTATAATAAAGATCCCGTACCGTTCATGTTTTAAAATTGACACCTATCCTGCAATTATTTAATATTCTGCGACAAACCGGTGAAAGAGGGTTATTCCTGTGGCCAACAAACTTTTGATAAAAATCGGTCTGTGGCTTTATAATCTTATCTGGAGTATACTCCTGCCCTTCCTTCGGCTCAATCGCCGTCTGGCCGAGGGATTTGATCAGCGAACTCTCCGCTATAGCCCACAACCTGCAGATTTGTGGATACAAGCCGCCTCTGCCGGAGAAGCTTATTTGGCGCGTGAACTTCTCGAAGCATTGCACCCGTTCAAACCGGTGCGGATCCATATGACAACCAATACTCGCCAGGGCCTGGAAATCCTTGAGGGTGCTGTCGGTGGAATTGATACTCATAAAAACATAGTGAGTGTTTCGGCAGCTTATTTCCCATTCGACCACCCTACGATCATGAAAAATGCCGTCAAAAGTATTCAACCTCGCACCATGGTGCTGCTTGAATCTGAAATGTGGCCGGGGTTACTGGCGGCTTTAAAAAAATACAACTGCAAAACCCTTATCATAAACGGTCGAATCACAGCCCGAAGTCTTTCACGATATCTCTGGTGGTCCTCGCTTTGGCGTTCAATCAAACCCCACAAAATTCTGGCCATATCAGAAGACGACGCCCGGCGTTTTTCGGTTCTATTCGGCAACGCCCACGTGGCAGTTATGTCCAATATAAAATTCGACCGCTTTGATCACGATTACTACACTTCTGAGGGGAAAAACCCGCTTGAAAAAATTATTCCGCCCGCCACCCCCTTTCTTGTGCTCGGTTCCATAAGACAGGAAGAAGAATCTCAGATCGAAAAGATCATCACAAATATCTACCAAAAGAATCCCGAGCCGATCATCGGCTTGTTTCCAAGACACATCCATCGAGTAAAATACTGGCAAGATATTTTTAATCGTACCAAAAGGCCCTTTGTATTGCGTTCCCGGATAAATCAGAACATCGCCGATGGCACCGTTATTCTGTGGAACACTTTTGGCGAATTATCGCAGGCTTATGCCCTTTCCACTGCCGCTTTTGTCGGCGGCAGCTTGGCCCCGCTCGGCGGCCAGAATTTCCTTGAACCGCTGTCATGTGGGGTTTTGCCGGTTATCGGCCCCTCTTGGGAAAACTTCGCCTGGGTGGGCACCGAGATCGTCAAAGAGGGATTAATAAGAGTCGCAGCAGATTGGATGGAAGTGGCTGACGCCCTCCTTTCTGATTTGAACGATCCGAAAGATCGTGAAACCGTGAGCGAGGCGGCTTTTAAATACATCCGCGATCGCCAAGGTGGTGCGGTCCGGGCTGCCCAAATCATCGCTGAAACGTTAAACAACCCATAGACGAAGGCTAGGCTCCCAAAGCTCACAAAAACAGAGGGTCATTAAATAGGATGGCGTCATGTGGTTGCTTTGATAATTTGTCTCTTCACATAAATGTGTAAATGAAAACGAGCCGGCAGTATTAATGGAACAATTGAATTCAACTGCATATATATCAACCCAACATTAAGTAAAAAACAACCGAAGCCGGGATTCAAAATCCTTTAGCGGGTCGATTCTGACTTCCGCTGAAAGCGGGATCAAAAGTTCTTAGTGAAGCGCAGCGATTGTCCCGCCGGAGTCTGATCAGACGAAGGCGGATGAAATTTGTGACCTGTTTGAGGGTGCCAGCCCGAGCCCCTCTTTAGCGGGGTTTAGCGCAGCGAACTTAGTCCGCCAAAGAGCTATGGCGGATCAAAATGGGCAAACAAGCGAGATAAAGCGTTTTTGAATCCCAAGGTGTATTGACCTTAAATTAAATGAAAAAAGTCTCGACCAGCGTCTTTGATTCTTACCATTTCGGGTCATCCATTGCGTTGTCCGATCAACAGTTGAGGCAACTCATCACGATTTTTAATCGACCAGCCAAACCTTCAGGCTCAACCCTGGGCGGGAGGAGCGCGGTTACCGTCACGCAAATAACCGGAATCGGACCCGTAGTTGTAAAGTATTACACCCGTGGCGGCTTTATCCGCCATCTGGTCAAAAGTAAATATATTCGGTGGGGTAACATACGATCCCAAGCGGAGTTCGGGTTACTGCAAAAAGTAAGGAATCTTGGAATAAACGCCCCAAAACCGGTTGTCTATGCGTACCAGGGTGGGCTAATATATAAGGCTTGGCTGGTAACCGAAGAGATTAAACAACATCAAACCTTGGCCCAGCTGAGTTTAACTGACCCAGACCAGGCTTATTTACTCATGCGCAAGGTCGCGACTCAAATTTCGATGCTAATACACAATAAAATAATTCATGTTGACTTGCATCCCGGCAATGTTCTGGTCGACAATACCAAAGATGTATTTCTTATCGATTTCGATAAAGCCCATATATGCCGGTTGAAGAAAAATAAGTTGCGCGATAAATATTTAAACCGCTGGAAAAGAGCGGTTATCAAACATCGCTTGCCGGATACGCTCTGGAAAGAGATGCAGAAAGATCTGCGAGAGAGTGAAGCTTTCGACCCTTAAGAGTGGGGCTTCGCGTTAAGGAAAATACCTATAAATTACTTTGGCCGGATTTTGAAAATTACTGAGGGATGTAACAGATTAAAAGGAAGCTATGATTAAAATAGCTACTCAAATCCCGCGACTAGATGCTAATTCTTCGTTTCTTATTATTCTTATGGGATCGCTAGGAGATTTGGTTCGGGGGCTTTGCTTGGTGTCACATATTAAAAATCATCTGCCCCAAAGCAGGTTAACGTGGCTGGTTGAGCCCAAGTGGTCTTCGCTGGTAACTATTCATCCCCAAATTGACAAAGTGCTGGTCTTCAATCGTCCCAGAAATATACTGGCAGTATGGGAGCTTTACAGAGATTTCGCTCGAGAACAATTTGATATTGCCCTTGACCTCCAACGTCATTTTAAAAGCGGTTTTTTTTCGCTGCTTTCCGGTGCAAAAAGACGAATCGGTTTTCATCGACAAAATGCCAAGGAATTCAATTGGCTATTTAATAAGGAGCACATTGACTATGTCAACAAAGAATTGGAACTCCCGAAATGGCGGCATTATCTCAAATTTACCGAATACTTAGGATTTCCTGAGCCTTCAGTTCTGGATTTCGGCATCTCTTCTATTGAGAAAAGCGTCGGGTTGCCGGGAGTTATTGCTCAAATAGATGAACCCTTTATCGCAGTCGTGATGGGATCATCGTGGGAATCAAAGGACTGGTTTTTTGAAAGCTATCTTCGACTCGTCAAAGATATACTGGATGCAGAAAGAATCCCGGTTGTACTCTTAGGCGATCATTCAAAAAAAAAAGAGGCAACAAGACTCCGTGATGAGATTGGGCCAGGCAAATTAATCAATCTGGTTGGAAAAACATCGCTTCTGGAAGTTGTGGCCGTGCTAAAGGCGGCAGCGGCCGGCGTGGGCCCGGACTCCGGGCCCGGCCACATATCGGCAGCGGTAGGAACCCCCTACGTAACCCTCTTTGGTCCGACATCCCCCACGCGGGCAGCACCGTATAAATGTGAACACCTTGTGGTTCAATCTGAGATAGACTGTATTTCATGTTACCGAAAACATTGCCCCGACCTTGACAGACAATGCATGCGGTTGTTGACCGTAGAAAAGGTCAAAGCCAAGCTTTCAAAAGCGCTCGCCATGTCCGGTCGTCGATAACCACGACGCTTCAATTTTTTAAATTTGATCGGGCGGCCACTATTTCAGGCGAATTATGAAAACGTAAATATTTTGCCGTTTCATACAAACAGCGGCACAGCCGTTCCAACTTGGCGGCAACTTCCGGAAAATCACCGATCACATTTTCTCTGGGAGTTTCGGAATAAATTTGATGTATTCTTTTTGTTGTTCCAGCCGCATTTGTCAAGAAAACGAACTTATCTCCGATTAAACCGATTTCCGGTCCGTACTTGTGTCTAATGGTAAACGCATAGCGATAGTCATCATAACGGTCATCCAACAAATCCCGTCCCAAGGTTGAGTTCACGTATGGTATCGAAGCAATCCTGGCGATGGTTGGCAGGACATCAACTTCGCTGGCCACCTTGTCAAATGTTTTTCCTTCCCTGACTAACCCCGGCGCGTAAATTACGAGCGGAACATGATACCGCGTCAACAAAAGCTGGTCTTCCCCCCTGTGCATATGTGAGGCACTCCTGACCAGCCCATGGTCACCAAAGAAAACAAAAATAGTATTGTCGAAATAAAATTCCTTTTTAGCAGTTTGCAAAAAAATCCCCAAGCTGTGATCCATAAATCGGAAAGAATTGAACGCATCCACCGACCTGAACCCGTACTTCACGACCGCCTCCTGATTCGCTGCTAACGGTTCGAAACTTCTATTATCCGCCGGTATCGTATAGGGTTTATGGTTTCCCGAAGTTTGTATAATCGCAAAGAAGGGTTTGTCCTTTATTTCCCGCAACACGCGGTTTGCTTCTTCGAAAAGGTGAAGATCGCTGATACCCCAAACATCGATGCGCGGAGATGAATAACTGCCTTCCTCAAAAACACGCAAACCCTCTATGTTGTGTGAAAGCAATCCGCGTATTTCACCCCAGTTGGCACTGCCCCCGAGAAAATATAACTTTTCATACCCCTCAAACGCATTGACAATGGTATGTTGCCTGACAACCAAGGGGTTTCTGGAAGAAGTTTTGTTAAGTTCTACATCGGGTAGGCCGGTTATCGTAGTGAAAACCGATCGCGCCGTCCCCCCGTGCGGCGTATAAAAGCGTCTAAACAGAAGCGAATCCCTTGTCATCGCATCAAAATTGGGGGTCGGGTCAAGCGGGTTGCCGGAAATGCCGGTTTTGTAATACGTAAACGATTCCAAAAATACGATGACCACATTGGGTCGCCTATGCTGGCCCCCGGCCTTGCCCCTGATCCTGGTAAAATTGAGGTTTTCTTTGTCCCGATCAATCACGCCCAAATAGGCTGTCATCAGGTCATAATATTGTTTAACTTTGATTGTATCATACTTAACATCCATATTTTTAAAAGTATCAAAGAAGTATATGACCGGATTCAATGCAACGGCCGAGGCAAATTCATGGGTCGAAAAAAAAGCATCGCTCCACCGCAGGGGGTAATAAGAAAATTTACCATAGATCCCAAATAGATAAATGCCAACCGCTAATGACACGATGGCAAACTTTTTCCATGAACCAACCGCTTTCGCTTCTCTCTGCCCGATCTTTGTTATTACAAATTTGATAGCGAAGCCATATGCAAAAATCAAAGCGAGAAAAATAACGACACTCCAAAAAACAGGATAACTCTCTAAAATCATTTGGAAGGAATCTTTGGCGTTATAGAGAAATCTTAGAACGGTCGCATCCATTCTACTTTCGAGATATTCATAATGCCCCCAATCAATAATATAAAACAACAAGACAATTGAATACGCTAAGATCAAATACCCACTCCACAACCACCGGCCAATGGGTGCACGAAATATATTCACAAGCGGGATCCAGGCTAAAAGCAGCACCGGTAGATAAATCAATAGCGTAAGCCTCAGGTCAAATTTAAACCCGATGTAAAACGACTTGATCAGAACAGAAAGGGGGATGGCGTCTTCGGGAACGTTAAAAATTCCCCAGAATATAAGCCGAAAAACAGTGAAGACCAAAAGATTCAATGACACACATATCAACAGAAATTGTATCAGTCTCGGCAACCTGTTGAACAAAAATGAGAAATATTTCATCGTGGGAACGCTCATACCGAGGTTAATTGGCAATTCGGGACCGGGGAACGTAATTCAACAAAAATTTTCCTTTGCGGCTGCTCAGACTGAAACCACTTCTGTATAAAATCAACCTCGACGCCTGCCGCGCGTCATCATTCGACCAGCCTTCATATTCGATACGATAAATGGCCGCGAAAAGAACTGCCCGCCCCTCCCCGTGGTGGCAGTGTATCAGCACCGGCCGGTTTTCACGATCATCCATTATTTCAAAAAAGGCTTTAACGGTCTTTTCCGTCGGAACTTGCCCGGTCGGTAAACTGAAATGTTTCACACCCATCTGCGTCAGGGCTGTATGCTCCGCCGCCACCTCATCCATGGTCTTGCGCAAATCGATTACAGCTTTGATTCCATAGCGGCTGATTTTATTTTGCAGGGTGTCAAGCGGCATGGCTCCGGACCGGTACACTAGCCCCTCGGTAACCGTATAAAACCGATGATCGACAAACACCCAATAGCTGTAACCTGCAGCGGCAATCAGTCCTCCAATCAATAAGATGCCAACCAACAGCAGCCCGGATCGTTTTCTGGTTAATGGTTTCACTATAACTGGAGACCTCCTCACCGGTGTATTTTTTGCCCTATTTGCAACCAAATATCTCAATAGATATGGTTCAGGTCATTTTCAAAATAAAGCCTTTTTATGATCATTCAAGCCGACCTTTAATGAAAGTGCTAAAATCATTTTCATCCCGGCCAAAAGAAATCTTAATTCCAATGATTACAAGATCCATCGGCCAATGAATTCCATGGTCAAGTCGCGTGTAGTCTTTTTCGGTTGTCAATAGAATTTCAGCGTCCGTGTCCCGAGCGGCGCAATACAGGGTATTAAGATCATTGTCCAGATACCGATGATGGTCCGGAAAATCTATGAAGCCCTTCATATCACACTCGAAACGCTCAACGGTTCGCCGGAAATCATCGTTTCTTGCTATTCCTGAAAAAGCAAAAGCTCTGCGTCCCTTTATTGATTCAAATTCCAACGAAAGCGGTCTTTTCGCAAAACTTTCTGTTGCATCGCCGCTGCCTTTAATCACTTGATAAACATAAGGAACATGAGAACAGCTGAAGATCGGGCGTCCCGACAACGTTGCTTTCAACTCATCCAGCGATGCAATGTCTGCATCAATGGATGTTGGATCGGATCTTGTCATAATAAATGCATCGCCGCGTGAAAGAGAAGAAAGCGTTTCCCGCAGAGGACCTCTCGGCAACAGGTGTTTGTTACCGAACGGTCGCCGGCTGTCTAACAGAACCAGATTAATGTCGCGCACAAGATTCAAGTGCTGGAAGCCATCATCCAGGATGATCACATCAGGTTTAAATTCTTTGACGGCCAAAAGCCCGATCCGATACCTGTTTTGACCCACCAGCAACGGTATTTCGAGATCTTTCAACTGTTTGGCCATCATAACTGGTTCATCGCCCGCGCTCTGAAATCCCAGAAGTATTTCACGCCCATTGCTCACGATGCCGCCGGTTTTTTCGGCATCGCCCCTGTAACCTCTGCTAATCACCGCAATCCTATGGCCAAGTTGGTGCAACAGTCGGGCGAGATAAACCGTCATGGGGGTTTTACCGGTACCGCCGACCGTTATATTTCCCACCGATATCACCTTGCACGGTAACCTTTTAGACGTAAGTATCCCGCTTTGATACCCGATGGCTCTTAACTTTACCGCAGCCGCATAAGCAAACGAAAGCACAAACAAAAAAGATTCCAAATAAGAAAGCCGGCCCTTGCGGTCAGTGACCATCAAGGTCCGGAGCTTCTTTTTCAGTAGGTTCATAGCAGCGCTTAACCAACATTAATTAAATTGAACATTCCGAGACACAAAAAGATAAAGTTGGCCGTCCAAGCGGCAATGACAGGGGGAAGGATACCGCCGTATCCGAGAGATAGACAAAAACTATAAAAAATCCAGTAGATAAATATCAAACCGATGCCGTAAGCAATATTGAGGGAAAGACCTTCCCGTAACTTTCTTTTAACCGCAATGCCGGTGGCCAATAAGCACAGGACGATACAAACCAATGGAAAAGCTATTTTGGCGTGGAGGTCAACTTTATAGCTGGTCGCATCATAGCCTTCTGATTCCACATCCCGTATGTATTCGAGAAGCTCGATAAAATTCATCTCTTCTGATTTTTTGGCGACCCGCTTTAGATCATCCGGCAAAAATTCAAACGGTTCAAATCGCTGCTCTTGAAAGGTAACGGTGTAATCCTCTGTGGTTTTATTCAGCTGCTGCTCCATGATTTCACGAAAAATCCATTTGCCGTTTTCGAAATGACCGGTTTTTGCGTCAACGCGTCTTTTCAACTTAAAATCTTTATCAAAATAGTAAAGCGTGACTCCGGAAATTGTTTTGTTCTTCGAATTGTAATATTTTATGTGAGATATTGACCGGCCACCTTTAATCCAGATATTTTTCTCCCGCGACGTAACTGCAGATTTTTTTTTGACTTCTCCAAGCCAAATTCTATTGGCTTTGTTGATAGTCATGGGGACTATCAAATCTGCCAGCAGGAAAAGAAGTACACTCAGTAAGAGCGCTAAAGAAAGGACCGGCTTTAAAAAATAGTAAACACTTATGCCGCTGCTTCTGAAGGCAATAAGCTCATAATTTTTATTCATCAAGCCAAAAACAATCAGCACAGCCAACAGAATACCGACCGGGGCAATTTGGGCAACAATGAAGGGAATTCTGAGTTGAAAGAATGTCAAAACTTTTGACAGGGGCAGACCGGCCTCTAAAAAATTATCAATCTTTTCAAAAAAGTCGACAGCCAAATATATGCCGATAACCATTAACAAGATTATACCAAAAAATTTCAACATCTCTATGGTCAAATATTTGCCAATTATCGACATATCAGCTGGAAAATTTTCGATGAAGCCTGGTTGTCAATCGTTGAACGAAGGTGAGTAAAAATCCAATATGAATCGGCTGTTCATTTGCTGTCCTGATGAGCAGATATATTCCTAATCCGCCTATTATAATATTGGGTGCCCACATTCCAACCACCGGCGGATAATCACCGGTTTCCCCCCAAACCATCCCGATTGATAAAAGCAAATAATAAATTAAAAAGAAAATAAGACCCAGAACCAAACCGGTTGATCGCCTTGCGGATTTTGATTGAATGCCTAAAGGTATCGCAAGTAATCCGACGGCAAAACAGGCGAATGGAATGGAAAATTTTTTGTGAAACTCCAACAATGATTTATAATATTTTTGATTTTTTTGGGGGGCATTCTTGATATGCCGGCGCAGATCAGAAAGACTCATTTCACTGCGGTGTCTTCTAGATCCCATATTGGTAACTGCTTTGTTTAGATCAAGGGTTAAATCATACGTGTCAAATTTGATAGTATTCGCGGTTCTGTCCTCCAACCCAACTTGATTGATGACACCCTTGTATAGTCTCAAATGATAAACCAGCGCACCGGGGTTACTAAATAATTTGCCCCGTGAGGCTACCACCGTGCTGACAATATCCTTGGTTCTTTTATCTTCTATAAAAACATCCATAAGGACGTCATTTTTGATATCGACCTCGTTCACATATAGCATCATGCCGGCAAAGCTGTCGTTGAAAGTCCGATCTTTTAATCCGATATCGAGATTAGAGGAAATGATATTCAGCATGAGTTTATTTACTGATGTCCGGCTCCACGACAGACCGTAGATAGACATTAGAAGGGTTAGAGCACAACCGATGAAGCAAAAAAGCAGTACCGGAGGTAGCAAACGATATAGATTCAAGCCCCCGGTTTTCAGCGCGATGATTTCATTGTCGGCCGACAAACGCAAAAAGGTTAGCAACACCGCCAGCATAATTGACATGGGGATGACAAATACAAGAAAAAATGGCGTGGAATAAAAAAGCATCAGAAGGACTTTCAGTAAGCTGACACCGTAGTTTACAATCAAATCCGTAATCTTCAGCATTTCGGCCATCAGAAAGACGAAGGTGAAAAAGACCGTATTCATGACAAACGGCGGGATCATCTCCCGCAAGAGATATCTATTTACAATTGTGTTGATCTTCATGACCTTCAAAACAAAATTCAATATAAGATTCGCTAGGCGTCATCATTGCTGAATTGCATCTGATAGAATTTGAAATATTCACCTTGACGGGCAATCAAGTTATCATGACTCCCCTCTTCGACGATCTCCCCGTCGACGACCACAACAATTCTGTGGGCGTTGCTGACCGTGGACAACCGGTGAGCAATCACAAAAGTGGTGCGCCCTTTCATCAGGTTTTCAAGAGCCTTTTGAACCCACATCTCTGATTCCGAATCAAGTGATGACGTTGCTTCGTCTAGGATTAAAATGGGTGCATCCTTCAATAGCGCCCGGGCGATGCAGACACGTTGTTTTTCTCCACCAGATAGCCGGGTGCCCAATTCTCCGATGCGGGTGTCGAACTTGTTCGGAAAACTTCGAATAAAATCGTAAGCGTATGCGGCCCGGGCAGCCGCCTCAATTTCATCGTCTGAAGCATCACGTCGTCCGTAGGCAATATTATTTTTGACCGTATCATCAAAAAGGATGGGTTCCTGCGTAACGATGGCAATCTGGCTGCGCAAGGATCCAATTGACGCATTTCGGATATCTATCCCGTCGATTGAAATAGAACCTTCGGCAACATCATAAAATCGTGGTATCAGGTTCACAAGTGATGTCTTGCCACCGCCGCTCATACCAACCAGCGCCACAATCTCACCCGGCCATATAACCAGATTGATATCCCTTAAAACCATTTCCTCATCATATTTAAAAAATACCTTATTGAAGTTGACTCGGTGGGGCCCGGATTTAATAGTCTGAGGATTGGGCATCTCCAGTATATCCGATTCTCTTTCGAGGATATCAAAAACCCGGTCAGTGGCGGCAAGCCCTTGCTGTAAAGCATTGTTGAGTTTGCTTAGCTCTTTTATGGGTTTGTAAAGCAGTATGACGGCGGCCACAAAAGACATAAATGTTCCGGGAGTATAAACTCCCTGTATAACCCGAAGACCCCCGTAGGCGATAATTACAGCAACTGCAACACCACCGAGTAAAAGATTGATGGGGCTGGAGATAGCCTTGTATTTGACCTCCTTCATTTCAAGTCTGAACAACTTTCGCGTTTTTTCAAAAAAACGCTTCTTTTCATAGGGTTCCATACCGAAGGCTTTAACGATCTTATTGCCGGCAAAGGTTTCATGCAGAAAGGAACTCATGTCGGCCATGGCTTGCTGACACCCTGTACTGGTTCGCCTTACACGTCGGCCGAATAGAACAATAGGATAAAATGCCACCGGCAAGACCAGAAATGCAATGAGAGCCAGCTCCCAGATTTGATAAAATATAACCGCGGTCAGACCTACGATCGTAAAAGCATCCCTCAATGATCCCGTCACCGCCGTTGAGACCATACTTTTTATGATGTTGACATCATTGGTGATCCGGGACATCAAAACCCCGGTTTTTTCTTTATGGAAAAAGGAAAGCGGCAGGTCCAGAATGCGGTCATATAGTCGGTTCCGCAACCGCCGGATAATATTTTGCCCTACAAAACTCATCAGATATTCCTGACCGAACATGGCGATGCTTCGTAAAAAGTAAACAATCAGAATTATGAGGGGAATAATTTTGAGCATACGGATATCTTTGTTAATGAACACCTCGTCCAGGGCGGGCTTTATGAGATAAGCGGCCGTGGATGTACCCCCTGCCTCGACCATCATACAGACCATCGCCAGCAAGAGAATGAACTTGCTATCCTTTATCATGGCCAGCAGTCGCTTATGCCGGTCCTTTATTTCAAAGTTGAAGATTTTCATACGTTAGTGCTTGAGCATATTCGTGGCAATTTCGGCCACCCGTATGGAAGCTCCCGAGCCGCCCAGCAACTCCTTTACTCTGAGCATCTCCCGCCGTTGCTTTTCCAACGTGGAATCATTTTCGAGCAGTTGTAAAACAGAATTCGTAATGTTTTCGGCCGTTGCTTTATCCTGCACAAGTTCGGGTGCGATTTCCTTGCCTGCTATGAGGTTTACCAAACCGATATGATTAACTTTAACCAGCATTTTACCTATCAAGGAAGACAACGGCGAGATTTTATATACAATGATAATCGGTGTACCGCAGATAGCGGCTTCCAAGGTAACCGTTCCGGAAGCAACGACCGCCAGATCGCATCTTTCAAAAATTCGCTCTACACGATCTGACACCAATTCATAGTTTGACTTCAGACCGTGCGCTTGAACCATGTCCTTAAAGTATTTCTTATCCACTGAAGGTGCTATGGAAATAATAAATCTAATATTTTCGTCTCGTTTAAGCAGTCTTCGGGCTGCTGCAAGCATAATTGGCAGAAGACTCGCAATCTCTCTGTCTCTGGACCCAGGCAAAATCCCGATAACCGGGTGATTATTGATTTCTCGAGCAACAGGCATATCTCTTTGACTGGAATTGTTATCAAGGAGGGGATGGCCCACATACGACACTGGAATGTGATGTTTACGATAAAATTCCTCTTCAAAGGGCAAGATAACGGCCATATGATCAACACGTTTACCGATTTTATTAACGCGGCCGGGACGCCATGCCCAAATTTGAGGGCTTATATAATAGAGAACCGGAACGCCAAGCTTTTTGGCGGTGGCGGCAATATGTAAGTTGAAACCGGGATAATCAATCAAAATGAGCAGATCAGGTCTGAGGGTTTTAAGAAGTCTTTTGGTTATACCAATACCCTTCAGTATTCGTTTGCCTTTTGAAAAAACTTCGGTAATCCCCACAACTGAAAGCTCGGATGCCTCAACTAAAATCCGAACCCCAGCTTTCTTTAGCGCATTGCCGCCGATTCCGCAAAAGAAGAGTGACTCGTTTCTTTCACGCATGGCATCAACCAGCTTTGCACCGTGAGAATCACCGGAAACTTCCCCAGCGATGATCATCACACATTTTTGATCTCGAACCGGCTCCATGGGTACTAACCAATCAGAAAACGGCTGATCGTAGTGTTAATCTGTTCCATAATATTTAAGGCTATTTTCAAGGCCTGACGCCCGACCTGGCCGTTAACTTCAGGGGTTTCACGCCGTCTAACCGATCTGACAAAAGCTTTGAGTTCCTCTTCCAAAGCATCACTTTTGGTAAAACAAAGCTGGTTAATTTCCATACCGGGTATTACATTATTACGAAACCTTTCATTTTGCCTGATAACAGTGATCTCATGATTGGCAAAATCAACAGATATGTAAGCATCCCGTTGAAAGAGTCTGATTTTCCTTTCATTTTTGGTCGAAATCCTGCTTGAGGTGACGTTGGCCACACAACCATTGTCAAACTCCAAACGTGCATTGGCAATATCAACATTTTCGGAAATTACAGGAATTCCGGCAGCGTGAATGGTATTAATTTCTGACCTGACAAAGCTGGAAATAATATCGATATCATGAATCATCAAATCAAGAACCACACTGACATCTAGCGCGCGCTGATGATAAATGCTCAATCGGTGCGATTCAATAAACATCGGTTTATTGACAATACCATCCAGGGCGAGCACCGCGGGGTTGAAACGCTCTAAATGACCTACTTGGATAATAAGACTTTTTGATTCGGCAACTTCAATAAGTTCATCGGCTTCCTCCAGCGTTGTGGTCATCGGCTTTTCAATCAAAACATCGACATCATTCGCCAAAAAATCTCTGCTGACAGCAAAATGGGCCGGTGTGGGAACGACGATGCTAACAGCATCTACTTGGTCTAAAATGTCTAAATGACTTGCATAGGCCTTTGTCGAATATTTTTCTGCGATATTTCTAGCCAGCGATGAATCGACATCAACAACCCCGACGAGTTCAACATCGTCCATGTGGGCATACTTTTCAGTATGAAATTTTCCAAGATAGCCGGTTCCGATCACACCGACTCGAATTTTTTCTGATGATGGTTTCATAATGGTTTAAACGCATTGAGGGATTTTTCTGGCCTGAAAAAAATTACCCCGCTTTGTGTAACGCAACAATGGAAATGTTGTATTGATCTGCAAGGGTTATCATCTCCTGCCGATCAAATACTACCGCTTTTCCGGCCTCGATAGCAAGGGCCCGCGCCTGTGATTCATGCATGGTTTTGATGGTTTGGGAACCGACAGCAGGAATATCGAAACGTACGTCTTGGTTCGGTTTACAAACCTTGACGACCACGGCCGTGCCGTTGCCGAGCTTGCCACCTCTGCGTATTGTCGCATCCGTACCCTCGATGGCCTCGACAGCCAAAACCGATCCGCCGCCAACCACAATGCATTGACCGATATCCAGGCGACCAATCTCTTTGGCAAGGTTCCAGCCCAACTCGATGTCCGCCTTCTCTGAACGTGCAGGCTTTCGCTTGGTCCAACATCCCTTTTGAGCCAGAAGCTCGGGAAGTAAAAAGGTCGATTCCTTTATCTTTATCCCTTCTTGCTCCATTACATTGGCAAAGGCACTCAGAAGTCCATCGTCGAGGGTGTGTTTTAACTCAAATGCAACCGCCATGGCCTTCAGATCAGGTTTAACATCTCGAAAAATTCTAGTTTTTCTGATAGCCCCCATCATAACCGCTTGGTCGACGCCGTGTCTGTGAAAAAATTTTATGAGGCGTTTCAGCTGCCCCAGATGCAACCATTCAATAGCGTCAACATAGTTTTTTAGATTCGGATCGGTTTCATTCAGAAAAGAAACGGCATAGATGCTGAATCCTTTAGACTTGGCCTTTTTTGAGAAAATTATGGGAAATTGTCCGCTTCCTGCTATGAGTCCGATCTTCATGATTATTGCGATACTGAATACTGGATATTGGATACTGGCTAGGCAAAACTTGAATCCATGTTCGCTTTACCGGCTTGCAATTTCCAGTTCATCTTGTGATTCCTCGTTCGGAAGATTTAATAAATTCGATGAAATTGATTACTTCAGGGAGTTGTTCTACTTCGGCTGTGACCCTTTCGATGGCCTCGTTCAAGGTTATGCCGATCCGAAAAACGATCCGGTAAACTTTTTTCAGCTCGGACAAAGTTTTGCTGGAAAAACCTTGGCGTTTAAGACCCACAATATTTAGGCCATGCAGTTTAGCCCGGTCGCCGGCTGCAATCACAAACGGTGGTATATCTTTTACCACTGCAGATTTGCCACCGACAAAGGCGTGATCGCCGACCTTTACAAACTGATGTATCGCCACGAGCCCGCCGATGGTTGCATGCTCGCCAATAGTGATATGACCGCCAAGTGTAGCGTTATTGGACATGACAACCTTGCGACCGATGATACAGTCATGCGCGATATGCGTGTAGGCCATCAAAAAACATTCTTCCCCTATGTCGGTGATGCCGCCGCCGAACTCGGTGCCGCGGTGTATAGTTACAAATTCACGAATGATGGTGCCCCGCCCGATTTTGATATACGTCCGCTCGCCCTTATATTTCAGAGATTGCGGGGGGGCACCGATGGCTGCATATTGAAATATCTGACAATCGGGCCCGATGGTCACATCGGATTCGATGACGACGTGCGAACCGATCACTGTACCGGAACCAATGGAAACATGCTTACCGATTATCGAGTATGGTCCAATTTTCACCTCCGAACCGATTTCAGTTTCAGGATCTACAATCGCGGTTGGATGTATCACTTTTTCCCTCCAATAGTTGCCATAAATTCAGCCTCCGCCACCAGCTTTTGATCAACGGTGGCAGTTCCGGACATCTTGGCCGCTTTTGAGCGTAAATTTATTAGCCGCACCTCCATTATCAATTGATCTCCGGGGATAACCGGTTTTCTGAACCGGACCTTATCCATACCCATAAAATAAAATATCACATCATTCTCTTCCTGTTTTTGAGTCACTAAAAACAACAGACCACCGGTTTGAGCCATGGCCTCTACGATAAGCACACCTGGCATAATCGGGTTTGCTGGAAAGTGGCCCTGAAAAAAGGGTTCGTTTATCGTTACGTTCTTCAGAGCAACAATCCTCTCCCCCGGTACTAATTCAAGCACGCGATCCACCAACAGGAATGGATATCGATGGGGAATGGCTTCCATGATTTTTTGAATGTCATATTCTGTCTCCATCACAGTTCTCCGTGCAAGATTCCAATCGCCCTTGTTAGAAAAAATTTCATCTGATCCGAGCAGGATGCTAATCGGATTCAACCTATGATCAGTCTAACTTTTCTTCGAGTTTTTTCAAACGTTTCTCAACGATCGCCAGTTTTTTCTTAATTTCAGGCAGTCGTGGTATTATCCGTTGCACCTTGAGCCACAACCGGTGGGGAATCTCTGGAAAGCCACTGACAATCTCACCGTTTGCCACCGATTTGGTCACTCCGCCCCGCGCACCGATCATTACATTATCACCGACATGAACATGGCCGCCTATTCCGACCTGAGCAGCAAGGGTTGCCTGGTTTCCAATGGTTGAACTCCCGGCGATTCCGGTCTGCGCAACGATGACCGTATTTTTCCCAACCGTCACATTGTGCGCGATGTGTACGAGGTTATCCGTCTTTACGCCCCGCTGAATCCAGGTTTTACCAAAAGTGGCGCGGTCAATTGTATTGCACGCACCGATCTCCACATCATCATCGATCTGAACAAAACCCAGCTGGGGGATCTTGCGGTAACTTTCCCCCTCTGCAACAAATCCATATCCGTCACTGCCGATGACCGTTCCGGCATGAATGATTACCCGGTTGCCCAGCCTGCAGTTTTCTTGCACGGTTACATTGGGATAAATTTTTGTTTCATCGCCAATCAGAACATTGTCCCCGATGACGACACCGGGATATAAAATCACGCCATGGCCTAAGGAAACATTGTTTCCAATTACAACCATCGGTGCAATGGATACATCTTTGCCACATTTAAAATTTTTACCGACAACCGCAGTTGACCGGATCCCTGTTTTGGGTTTCGCGGCGGGGTGATAGACATCCATAAGCCTGGCGAAGGCCGCCTTGTGGTTGTCGACTTTAACTATGTTTTTATCCGCAGCCTTTACCTTTCGGGGAACTATAACGGCACCGGCTGCCGTGCGTTCAAGGTTTTTATAAAATCTGGCACTGTCGGCAAAGGTGATCTGATTGTCGTTGGCAGTTTCGAAGGGAGCTACATCACGAATTATCTTCTCCAAATCGCCAAAAACTTCGCCATCTAATAATTCAGCTATTTGGTTGAGCGATAACTCCATAAACACACCTTAAAAATAAAACCCGCGGTTATTTTTTGCTCTTTTTAGTAGCCTCGCCTTGTTGTTGAGCATATTTAGCATTGTAATCTTTTATCAGCTGATCTGTAATATCGATCGATGTAGGAGAATATAATACACTGACATTGTCTACAATAAGAAGATAGCCTTCCTTTTTTCCGATTTTCTGGATGATATTAAATATATCTTTTCGCATGCGCAGGAGATGTCTCTTTTCTTGCTCTTTCAACTCGGCCACGTATTTTTTTTGCAGCGTCTTAAAGTCATTCAGTTTGATGCGCCCTTCTCGCTCTTTTTCCTCTCTTTTCTCCCTGCTTAGCACCATGGCGTCCCGCTCAAGTTGCTTGCGGAGTTCTTCAATTTCTTCCTTTTTTTTCTGAAGCTCTGTTTCCATCACTTCCTTTTGCTTCTTGATTTCATCCAGCGCTGCTTTACCGGCGCTAGAAGTCTCCAAAACTCTTTGCATATCGATTACGCCAATTTTCGCGACATCGGCCCCATAGGATGTCATCACGAGAAATACGCTGATCAAAATATTAACCGCTAAAACAATTTTTATCTTTCGCATTTTTACCCCCCTCAGAAACCATCGTTTTGGTACCAAAAACTTCCTGGCTTCCTTACGTTCGCATTCCCAAATGATGAACTAATTAATTTGCTGACAGGATGACCTCTCATTTCGATATAAACTAACCGGAGTTTTGTGCAACTAGAAGGCTGCGCCCAGTGAGAACTCCCATTGCCCGCGGTTTTTATCAGTCGGTTGCGGATCAAGAATATAGCCATAGGCCAAACGGATCGGGCCGACCGGAGAGTTTCATCTGAATTCAAATCCGGTGCTGGTGCGCAAATCGCCCAAGTCTAATGCTGCATCTTCAGCCGCAACATTGCCGGTGTCGATAAAAACAACCCCATCAAGTCCGGTATCCTTAAGCAGCGGAAATATTAGCTCAAAATTGAACTGTACGTATTTATCGCCACCAATTTCATTACCATTCTCATCTCTTGGACTCAAGTCATCTTCGTCAAAACCCCGTAACGAATCGATGCCACCCAGAAAAAATCTTTCATAATCAGGCCATATCCCGTCTTTACCTTCCCAGCCGTAGCCGCCTTCAGCATGGATATGGCCGATAAATTCCCAAAACAGTGGGAAATACCATCCGACTTCACCGATGGACTTTACAAACTCGATATCACCGCCGAAACCCGCATATTCGACGGTCAAGCGATGTTTCTGCCCCTTCGGAGGATCAAAAAGCCGAACTCGGGTATCATACCTTAACGCACCCGTAACGCTATTGGTAATTATATCTTCTTCCTCACCGAACTCATCCACCAATTCCTGAATAGATGCAGGAACATTTTCCGATTCGCTAATTTCTATTTGTGATATATCCCGGGAAAAAGAAACATTGAACCGGGTGAAATCAAATATCGGATACCCTAATCTTATGCTGCCGCCTACGCTATCCTTTTCGTAACTGTCAAAATCCGAAACCCAGTTATAGATTCTAAACCCGGCAGTCAGTGGAATGCCAAACAACCAGGGTTCGGTAAAATTAATAGAGTATTTTTGGGTTTCATCGCCCCAATTGGCTCTTAGGTCAAGGATCTGCCCACGGCCAAAAAGGTTCCTCTGGGATATGGATGCCATCACGAAAACTTTTTCGGTGTTGCTGTAACCACCGCCGAAAGTAAAGGCTCCGGTTGCTTTTTCCTCAACATCAATCTTTATTATCATTTTATCGTCATCGCTTCCCTTGGATTGATTGACCTTTACATCTTTGAAATAATCAAGTCTATGCAAATTACGGACGCTGCGTTGCATGCGTGTCATGCTGTAAAGTTCCTGTTCATAAACCCTGAGTTCTCTGCGAATGACCTTGTCCCTGGTTTTGCTATTCCCGGAGATGATAATCTCCTCAAAATATACCTGTTTTTCCTTTTTAATGACATAGGTAATATTGACGATCAATTGATCTGAAACTTCGTCAATGCGGGGCGATACATTTACATGCGCATACCCTTGGTCGGCGTAAAAGTCTGTAAGTACTAAAACATCTTGCCGTAAAACCTGGTGACTATAAAACTCCTCTTTTTGAATGATTAATTTTTCCAGCAGCTTTTCCTTAGGCAGCAACAGATCACCCTCTATGTCCACATTTCCAACCTTAAACCGCGACCCTTCATTGATTTTAATGTTAATATCTATATAATCCGCCGTTAACTCAACGTCCGGTTCACCAATCCGGGCCTGGATATAACCATGATTGCGGTAAAAAGCCGTGAGGCGAGCGACATCCTCATTTAAATCCTCCCTTTTCAAGTCACCGGAGCCGGTAAGCCATGAAAAAAATCCTTTCTCAGATGTCTTCATTACTTTTTTCAGATTCTTGTCTTTATAGGCAGTGTTACCGGAGAATATGATCGATTTAATCCGAACTTTTTTTCCTTCGTCTATGATAAATTCCAAATCGGCCTGATTGTTGTTTTGTTCGATAATTTTGTATTCAACCTTAACATTATGATAATTTTTTTCCTTGTAGAGGTTTTCAATCCGTTCAACGTTATTTTGTATCTTGAAGATGTTCAGAATCGAACCCCTACGGATAGTTATCTCTTTCAAAAGCTCTTCTTCGTCATAGATACTAAGGCTACCCTTAACTCGGAGACGTCGGATGGTCTGTTTCTCTTTTACCCTGAAAATGATGATCTTACCACCCGGGGCTTCCTCAGCCTCAATCCGGACGTCATCAAAATACCCCATCATAAAAACAGCTTTAAGGTCATCGGAAAGACTTTTTACCCGATAGATGTCACCAGGTGTTGTTTTAATCACTCTTTTAATCGCATCAACTTCAATGCGATCGTTGCCTTCAATTCGTATCTCGACAATTTTTTCTCGCGCAAATAGTTTTAGCGCAATCTCTTGCGCCAACGCATTTACGCGGCCCGGAAGGTTTTCGATACCCCGACCTTCAACAGCGAAAATATTGGACGTTTGATTTCCAAAAAGCTCCAGCAGTTTTGCATCCAGACTAAACTGTCTGCCAATCCAGGTCATAGACCCCCAAACGATATAGTCTGTGCCGGACTCCAAACCCAGTTGGCGGATTCCATCAAGGCTTTCTCTCTTTGCTTGCCAGGATTCTTGCGAATCAGGGGCTAGAAGCAAAACGACGGCACCTTCCTGTTCAAGATATTTTTTAATGGCATTCGATATTTCGGACTCTAGGTATTCAAGTTCTTCCCCGGCATGGATTTCAAACGGTAATACAGTGACACTAACTTTTTTCTGAGCGCATAGGGCAGTTGGGAAAAAAAATATAAAGGCGAAAACAAGCAAATTTAACCAAAAGCATATAAAATTCCTCAGCACGACCACAACCCAGAATCCCTTGTTCACAAACAGTAGCTATTTATATAACGAAAATCCATGCAATCTAATCTGTTTCAACCAGCAGCCCGTCAATGATAGTAACCCGCCGTTCCATATAATGTGCCAGTTCCATATTGTGTGTCACGACAACCAGCGTCATACCAAGCTCTTGATTTAACTCCAACAGCAGATTGTGGACCTGTTCGCTGTTTCTTTTATCCAGATTGCCTGTCGGTTCATCGGCCAACAGTACATCCGGTTTAAGAACAAGTGCCCGGGCTAACGCAACCCGTTGTTGTTCTCCGCCGGAGAGTTTTGTGACACGGTGAAACAATCTATCCTTGAGTCCGACCCTGACTAAAATATTTTCGGCTGCTTCACCCGCTTGATCTTTACTCAATCCGCTTATGAGTCCCGGCATCATCGCATTTTCCAGTGCTGAAAATTCCGGTAAAAGGTGATGAAACTGGAAAACAAACCCGACTGATTCGTTTCGAACTCTTGCCAGTTTGGCATCGTCAAATTGAAAAATTTCTTCACCTTTAAAAAAAATCTTGCCTTTATCCGGACGGTCGAGGGTGCCGAGAATGTGAAGAAGGGTGGATTTACCAATTCCGGATGGACCGACGACGGCTAATGTCTCACCTGTTTTCAAGTCAGCGTTTATACCTTTTAAAATATCGATGCGGCTACCACTGCTGTTGAAACTCTTGCAAAGATCCCTGATGCTGATTAGGGAATCCACCACAGCTGCTTCAGTGGTTGGGTTGCCTTGTTCCCTGGAGTTAACCATAACGAATCGCCTCAACAGGATCAAGCCTGGATGCCTGGCGCGCAGGATAAAGCGTGGCTAAAAAACAGATGATGAGTGCAGAAGATACGATGAAAAAGACATCCAAAAACTCAAGCTTTACGGGGAGTTTTGTGGTGAAATAGTATATATCTCCGGTAAGTTCATGAATGTTGTAATGTTTTAGCACGGTGCACAGAACAAACCCCAAGCAGAGGCCCAGGGTGGTGCCGACCGTACCGATGACCATTCCTTTAAAAACAAATATTTTACGAATGCTTTTATCGGTAGCACCCATTGCTTTTAAAATAGCAATGTCTTTGGTTTTGCCCATAACCATCATGATCAGTGTTGAGGCAATATTGAAGGCAGCCACGAGTATGATCAGGGTTAAAATGATGAACATAACGATTCGTTCGAGCTTAAGGGCGGTAAACAGGTTTTGATTTTTGCGCATCCAGTCCCAAGCCCAATAGGGAAAACCCAGGCCGGAAGCGATCTGTTCTGAAATAGCCATGGCCCGGTAGATGTCTCTCACGCGTACCTCAATCGCGCTTACGGAATTTCCCATGCGCAGAATTCGCTGGGCATCCTTTATATGAATGTAAGCAAACACCTGATCGAAATCATACATTCCAGACTTGAAAAAATCAGTAACCCGGAACTGCTTCATTGCCGGCATATGGCCAATTGGCGAAAGCATTCCGCGAGATGAAATCAGATAGACCAAATCGCCTTTACCGACACCGAGATTTTTTGCCAATTCTCGGCCTAAAACAATTCCTGGTATGCTGTCAATTTTGTTCTCAATCTGATCCGAATGTGATTCGGTCAGGGAGATGTTTTCAAGCGTTTTAATCACCTTTCCGGCCGATTGGGGTTCAACACCCCGCAAGGCCGCTCCGGACACCCCGGATGACGATCGAATCATCACCTGGCTGTAGATGACAGGAGAGGCGGCTTCGACGCCTTCTACGGTTTGAAGAAACTCAAGTACCCGACGATAGTCTGTAAAAGCGCTGCCGTGCCGCTTCACTTCTATGTGGGCCTGGCCACCGAGAATACGGGATTTAAGGTCAGATTCAAAACCGGACATAACTGCAATGACCACAATCAGCGCCATAACACCGACCGCAACCCCAGCAGTTGACAGAATGGTAATTAATGATATGAACGCCTGTTTTTGTTTGGCCCTAAGATAGCGGCGACCTATGAAATATTCAAAAGCCATTTGATTGTCTTCGATGCTCCCAGCGGTACCGGAAACCTTCCGGAATTTGAATTTTTCCGATTCTTTGTTGTTGGCAGACCGGGCTCGATAAACTGTACCCCATAATTAAAAACTCATCTGGGCTTCATGTGGGGAAATAAAATTACTTCGCGGATAGAGGCCGAATCAGTTAAAAGCATGGTCACCCGGTCAATTCCGATGCCCTCACCGGCGGTTGGAGGCATACCATACTCCAGGGCTTCGATGAAATCCTCATCCATTTGATGAGCCTCTTCATCACCTTCCTCTCGGCGTGCAGCCTGCAGCAAAAAGCGATCTTTCTGATCCTCAGGATCATTGAGTTCCGAAAATCCGTTGGCGATTTCATGCCCGGCGATAAAGAGTTCAAAACGATCAGTCACGGTGGGGTCGTTATCATTTTTTCGGGACAGGGGAGAAACTTCAACCGGATATCCAGTGATATACGTCGGCTGTATCAGTTTTGGCTCCACCAGCACATCGAACAACTTGGTGATAATTTTTCCGATCCGCCCGGTTTTAGTGATTTTAATTCCGCTGCGGGAGGCAAACTCAAGCAGACCCCCGCGATCTTCGAAGAGGCTTGAATCAACGCCGCCAATCTTTTCCAAAGCTGACAAAAGCGATAACCGCTGCCATTTATCACTAAAATCAATCGTATTGCCCTGGTAGGTAATCACTGTCGAGCCGGCAACGGTCTGGGCCACATACTTGAAAAGGTCTTCGGTCAAGGTCATCAAATCTTGGTAGGTTGCATAAGCCTGGTAGAATTCCAACATCGTGAACTCGGGATTATGCTCGGTTGAGATGCCTTCATTTCTGAAATTTCGGTTAATCTCAAACACCCGCTCAAAACCGCCCACGACGAGTCGCTTTAGGTAAAGTTCCGGAGCAATGCGCAAAAACAGATCCATCCCCAACGCATTATGATATGTTTTAAACGGCGTCGCCTCTGCGCCGCCTGGGATGGGCTGCATCATTGGAGTTTCTACTTCCAAGAACTCGCGATCGAGAAAAAATGTGCGAATTGCCTGAACAATAGCAGAGCGCTTCACAAATATATCCCGGACTTCGGAATTCATAATAAGATCTAAATAACGCTGCCGATAGCGTTTTTCAGGATCCCTAAGACCATGGAATTTCTCGGGCAGAGGTCGGTTTGTTTTGCAAAGAAGTCTCAAATCATTCGCCAACAGTGTCCACTCGCCGGTTTTCGTCTTAAACATTCCACCGCTCAGGCCAACAAAGTCCCCAACGTCAAGCTGTTTAAAAAGGCTGTAGCGTTCATCACCGATCCGGTCCTGTCGCACATAGGCCTGAAGCTGTCCGGTCCGGTCCCTGAAACGGATAAAACAGGTCTTGCCAAACCGGTTAACGGCCATCATTCGTCCGGCAACTGTAAAGATGGGAGCGGTTTCCGTAAGGGTATTTGGAGGGGCTGAAATGGCCCTGCGGATATCCTTTATCGTATGTAAAATACTAAAATCATTTGGAAAAAGATTTATGCCGCGACGCTTCAATTCAGCCAGTTTTTGTTTGCGCTTTTCAAGGATCTCGCTTGTTTTCTCCGTGTTCATTCACTACCTGATTATTTTAATAAATACCGTTTTAAATCCTTGCCGGTTATAAATTTCAGCTGTTTTACAATCGCTGACTTAAGCCGTTTTAGTTAACCGGCACACTCAAAAGTCTTATTATCTCAAAATAGAGAAATACCGATAGACTGTAGAAAGAATAAGTTAGCAGAAGTAACCTATTTGCTTTGAGGTGTCAAGATTAAGTTGGCGGATCGATACGTGTGAATCGCAAGGTAAAGGTAGTTCCGGTGTTAATTTTACTTTTAACCTCGAGTCGGCTGTGATAGGAATCCAGGATGCTGTGAACGATAGAAAGGCCTAATCCGGTTCCGCTTTTTTTAGTAGTAAAAAATGGATCAAATATGGAGTCCATCGTTTCGTTGGACATGCCACAACCATCGTCGGTAATCTCGATACATGCTTGTTTCCCCTTTAGCGGGTATAGTTTTATGTCAATCGACCCTTGACCGTCGATGGCCTCGGAAGAATTCAAAAACAGATTCCAGAGAACCTGGCGCAAATGCTGCCAATCCATTTCGATCCAAATTCCGGAAGCAATCTCTTTGTTTATTTTAATTCTGCTCAAACAGGAATTATCCTTTTCAAATAGCTCCACTGCCTCTGTTAGAGCCTTTTCTAGATCGATGGGTTCAAGTTTTCCGGCCGGAGGTCTCGCGAATAGCAGAAAATTATTCACCAGAGAACTCAGACGGTCAGCTTCGCGCAACACAATTTGCATTAATCGATCATGATCAGAATTCCGGCTTAATCCATCTCTTAAAAGCTGAATCGATCCCGTAAGCGATGCAAGCGGGTTTTTGATCTCATGCGCCAAACCGGCGCCCATTTCGCCGATCGCCGCCATTTTTTCAACGCGTTTTATATGATCCTCCATGGCCCAGAGTTCTTTTTTGGTCTTTATGGTTTGCTCGGCCAATAAGCTGGATAAAATAGCAACCGCAAAACACCCCAATACAATAATCATAATTTTATAAAAAACATGACTCCAGGCATGGCCCGCTGCAAGCAGACTTTCATCAATTACATAGGGCTTTATGATACCGTAATACTCCAAACCAACCAGCAAGCTATACTGCAACGCACATAACCCTACCATGAACATGCTTCCTTTTCGGTAAAGAAGCATGCTGGAATAGATAATAACGACAAGATAGAGAAAGGAGAAAATGCTGGAAAAGCTGCCGGTTACATATATGATCATGGTAACGATAAAGGTGTCGATACCGATCTGTCCGTATGCGAAGTGCAGTCGGCTTTTTACGCGATTCAGCAGTATAGTATAAAAAAAGGAGAGAAGGAAAATAAAGACAATTAGTCCATAGAGAAATAAAAGTGGAACGGACAGCAGCGATTGGGTTTGATTCAGTTGCAGAACGATGGTTGAGCCAAGCAGTAACGTCGTAAAGAGAAGCCGGGCGAACATGAGCCATTCAAGCCTCAGATACTGGTCGCCTTCGGGCAAAAGAGATGAATCGGTCATGGAAAGTATATTGAGATTCTATTCAGGTTACCAATGGTTAGAGTCTTGTGGCTTGACATCATCATCCACCAATAGCGCCGGCCATTTTAAATACCGGCAAATACATTGCGACGACCAGACCGCCGATGGTCACCCCCAAAAACACCAGCATAAACGGCTCAATCAACGCTGTTAGGTTCTCTACAGCTTGGTCGACTTCCTCATCATAAAAAATAGCGATCTTTTCAAGCATGGCATCAAGAGCGCCGGTTGATTCACCCACAGCAATCATCTGGCAAACCATGGCCGGAAATACACCGCTTTCCGAAAGGGGGTCGGCCATTGTGCGACCTTCTGCAATATCTGAGCGTACGACGTACACCGCATTTTCAATTGTTTTGTTGCCTGCGGTCTTGGCAACAATTTCAAGCGCTTCTAAAATTGCCACCCCGCTGGAGAGCATGGTACCCATGGTGCTCGTAAATTTAGCCACGGCAACCTTGCGGATCAGTTCGCCGATAATCGGTATTTTAAGCAGCAATTCATCAATGGTCTCTTTTCCCTTGTCGGTGTTATAAAACTTCTTTAAGGCAAATAAAAAAAGAACAAGTCCGATGATGATATAGATAATATTTTTCTTGGTAAAATTACTGGCATCTACCACCAATTGCGTAAATGCCGGCAATTCACTTCCGAAATCCTCGAACATGTCCTGAAATACCGGAATAACAAAAACAAGTATGACGGCCAACACAACGATGGCAATCGCCAGGGTGACCAGGGGATACGTCATGGCCCCTTTCACCTTGGATTTTAACCTGGCGGCTTTTTCCATATACACCGAAAGCCGCCTTAAAATTGTGTCCAGAATACCGCCAGCTTCACCGGCTGCAATCATATTTACGAAAAGATCATCAAATTCTTTGGGGTACTTCTTGAGTGATTCAGCAAGGGTTGCGCCACCTTCCACCTGCTCCTTTATATCCCTCAACAATTTTTTAAAGGTGGCATTTTCCTGTTGGGAGTAAAGTATTTCGAGACATTGAATGATGGGAAGACCGGCATCGATCATGGTGGAAAATTGTCTTGCAAAAAGGATAATATCTGTTTGTCTGACTTTCGGCTGGAGAAAGGCAATGCCTTCAAAGAGGTCCTTGGGCTTTGGTCTGATTTTAATTGGCTCGATTTTCATCCGCTTGAGACTGGCACGCACGATCTCTTCGGATGAAGCTTCCATCTCTCCTTTCTTTTTATCACCTCTCGTATTTTTCCCTGTCCATAAATAGACCGGCATGTTCACTCCCCCTTTATGAATAGATGGCACTCAGAGTTAAATACTGTCGTGCCCGGAAACGTGCATCGAAGCCAACACCCATCTAGTTTCCGCTTTTGCGATAGCCTTGCGAGCGATACAATCTATCGGGCATCCGGTGCCGGTCGCACCGATCTGAATTATTCAGCTGAAATTTTAATGAATTACAATATCACTATATTTTTGTGCTGAAGTAGGCTTTTATCTGGTTCAGGAACCAAAAATTTCCACTCCGATAATTGTTAGATGGAAAATCTGCAAACACCACCAAATTGTAAATTAATTAACTTAATTATTAGCCTTCTCGACGAATGGATAATTTGGCAAGACCTTTCACCTCACTCCCAAGCGAAGGCGTGGTGAACAGGCGAAACACTTCTCACTCAAAAATAATTATATTATAGAGTATCACAATGTCCGACAAACGACAATACTTTTTGGAATTATTACAAAATCAGCGATTTTGGATCTGTATGTGTCGACTGGTTACAGATAAAAGCAAACGGCTCACCTCCCTCAATCCCGGAATGCATTTAATTGATTCGGTGATGTAATTTGGAGCTAAAAATGATATATTAAATTCTGTATCGTGCTTATCTAGACTCGAAAATCGGAACTATCAAATTTTAACCCAAGATTTCAGCAGCCATGAAAAATCATTCTGACAAAACCAATCTTACCGTCATTACCACCCATATTAATGCCGATTTTGACGCCATGGCCTCTATGCTGGCAGCCCAGAAGCTTTACCCCGGTTCTTTGGTAGTTTTCCCCGGATCTCAGGAAAAAAACCTGAGGAATTTTTTTATCGAATCAATGGTGTACCTATTTAACATGGCGGACATGAAGGATATCGATTTTTCAAAGATTAGGCGAATGATATTGGTAGATACACGCCAACCGCATCGAATCGGCAAGCTTGCATCACTTTTGAAACGTCGGGATTTAGAGGTTCACACTTATGATCATCATCCTTCGGCACCCAATGACATCAAGGGTAATTATAACGTCTCGCGACTGACCGGCGCCACGATTACGATTCTAACCGAAATATTGTCTCAAAAAGGTATCGATATTTCCCCGGAAGAAGCCACCATAATGTGTCTTGGTATTTATGAAGATACGGGCTGTTTTACCTTTCCCTCCACAACCGAGGATGATTTTAGGGCCGCTGCTTTTCTGCTGTCGAAGGGTGCCAACCTGAATATCGTTTCAAACCTGATATCCAGAGAAATCAGCCCTGAACAAGTAAGCCTTTTAAACGATATGATTCAGGCGGCAAACCGCTACAATATTGCTGACATGGAAATTAGTGTTACCAGCATAACCACTGAACATTACGTTCCGGACTTTGCTTTCTTAGTTCACAAGTTGGTAAAGATGGAAAATCTGGATGCCATATTTGCCATCGCCCGCATGGAAGACAAGATATACGTCGTCGCCCGCAGCAGGAGCTCTGAAGTTGACGTTGGGACAATTCTGGGACATTTGGGCGGAGGGGGACATACCTATGCAGCAGCTGCAACGATAAAAGGCAAAACCCTGGCGCAAATTGAACACGAGCTTGTCGAAACCCTGTATGCCAGTATCAAGTCCCGGCGGTTGGCACGTGATCTGATGTCTTCACCCGCCATCACGGTTGCCGGTGACATCTCATGCAAGTCTGCCAGCGAGCTGCTAAATCGTTACAACATCAATGCCTTGCTGGTTACAAAAAATCAGGAAGGGTCTCAAAAGAAAAATCAACTTGTGGGATTTATAACCCGTCAGGTTATTGAAAAGGCATTGTATCACCAGTTGGGTCATGTTGCCGTTCAAGAATATATGACCACAGAGTTGGCGATGGTGGGCCTCGATTCAGACCTTACAGAAATACAGGAAAAGATAATCGAGCACAAGCAGCGCCTTTTACCAGTCATCGATCAAGATCATATTGTCGGTGTAATTACCAGAACCGACCTGCTCAACGTTCTGGTGCGTCAGACTCAGCATAAAATGGGAAACGCTCTTGACCCTTTAAGCGAAGCGGTTCCTGCCAGAACTAGAAATATTGTAAGATTCATGAAAGAACGTCTGACAAAGCGACTGCTGAAAATATTGGATACCATCGGCAAGGTGGCCGACCAAACTAATTATAACGCCTATGTCGTCGGTGGATTTGTTCGCGACCTTTTTCTGTACCGAGCAAATGAGGATATTGATATTGTCATTGAAGGCGACGGGATTGCTTTTGCCAAAGCCTATGCCAAGATGGTGGGAGGTCGGATTCATGCCTACGCGAAATTCGGCACAGCCGTCATCATCTTTCCCGACGGTTTTAAAATAGACGTGGCCTCCGCCAGAATGGAATATTATAAATTCCCTGCAGCGCTTCCGGTTGTCGAAATGAGCTCCATAAAACTGGATCTATTTCGACGAGATTTCACGATCAACACCCTAGCCATTCAGCTAAACCCGAAAAGATTCGGCACGTTAATCGATTTTTTTTCAGCCCAAATAGACATAAAAGAAAAAACCATAAGGGTTCTGCACAACTTAAGTTTTGTGGAAGATCCCACCCGCGTGTTTCGCGCGATTCGATTCGAACAACGATTCGGCTTTTCAATCGGCAAGCTGACTTCTGGTTTGATCGAAAATGCGGTCAAAATGGATTTTTTTAAACGTCTCAGCGGCCGAAGAGTATTTGCCGAGCTGCGTCAAATTCTCGAAGAAGAAAATCCCACTTTGGCTCTCGTCAGACTTAACGATTATGAGTTAATATCGGTGATACACCCGACAATAATTCTGAACAAGGAGTTGATTGCTTTATTTAATTCAGTCAAAAAAGTGTTGGCCTGGTATGATTTGCTTTTTTTGGAAGATTCCTATATGAAGTGGACCGTTTATTTTCTGATGCTCATCTGTAATTGCGGTAAAAAAACCACCGATGAAATTTGCACCCGATTCGAACTTGCGCCGCGTTACAGAAAAATATTTACCCGGGAACGATTTGACGCTGACAACTGCCTGGCCTGGCTCGAGCGAAACGTACCGATTAAAAACAGCAAACTGTATGATAAACTTTTCAACTTTAAGATCGAACTGATTCTTTATATGATGGCGGTGTCAAAACAAGAGACGGTAAAGAAGGCGATTTCTCAATTTATCACCGGACTCAAAAACATCAAAGTTGCTGTAAGCGGCAAGGATATCAAAAAGGTGGGGCTTGAACCCGGACCGATTTATCGGCAAATCTTACAGGCCGTTTTGAAGGCTAAATTAAACGGGGAACTCAAAACCCGCAAAGATGAACTGATTTTTATTCGCAACTATGTTTCCTAATTTTAATCTGAATCATTTGGTGGTGATGCTTGTTCCGCTCCTTTTGGCGGTAACGGTGCATGAAGTTGCCCATGGCTACGTTGCCTACCGATTGGGGGACCATACCGCCAAGCTGGCGGGAAGATTGACATTAAATCCCATAAAACATCTTGATATCACGGGATCACTTATTTTGCCCCTGCTGCTGATAATCACGGGCTCACCGGTGATCTTCGGTTGGGCCAAGCCCGTGCCGGTAAATTTCAACAATCTTCGCAACCATCCCAAAGACACGCTACTTGTATCGGCGGCCGGTGTTTTAGCTAATTTGATGCTGGTCATGGTTACCGGCCTCCTTTTTCGGGGGCTCATGCGCTCAATGCCTCTCTGGCGCGAAACGTTTTTCAGCCCCATCCTTATGGATTTACTTAATATGCTCGGATTTAGCGTGTTAATCAACACAGTTTTGGCTGTGTTTAATTTGATACCTATTCCCCCACTGGACGGAAGCCGAATATTGGCGGAGTTTCTGCCAGCATCGATCAAACCGTACTTTGCACGTTTTGAACGCGTGGGCCTTATTTTTCTGATCCTGCTGCTGTTTTTGGGCGGAAAATCTCTGGGCCGGGTGATATCATTCATAACGAATCTAATACTCAAATAATCCCTCGGCCATAATGGATTCGATTTTGTTTTTGATGATCTAGGAGATACATAATGAAGGAGAAAGCCCGAATTTTAAGCGGCATGCGGCCTACCGGACCGCTTCATCTCGGCAACCTGCTCGGCGCGCTGGAGAATTGGGTAAAAATGCAGGATGAGTATGATTGTTTTTTCTTCATTGCCGACTGGCATGCTCTAACCAGCGACTACGAGAATACCGGTCCAATATCCGGTTATATTAAAGATATGATGATCGACTGGTTGAGTGTCGGTCTGACACCGGAAAAGAGCACCCTTTTTATTCAATCCCGGATTAAAGAACATGCAGAATTGTTTTTGATACTTTCCATGATTACACCGGTACCGTGGCTTGAACGTAATCCAACTTACAAGGATCAAATCGTACAACTCAGCAATAAGGATCTTTCCACCTATGGCTTTTTAGGTTATCCTGTGCTGCAGGCCGCTGATATCATCATGTACAAAGCATCCGGGGTTCCCGTCGGAGTGGACCAGGTGCCGCACGTTGAAATTACGCGTGAAATAGCCAGAAGATTTAACAACCTGTACGGAGAAGTTTTTCCCGAACCGGACGCCATTTTAACCCCAACGCCTAAGATTCTCGGCACGGACCGGCGCAAAATGAGCAAAAGCTATGATAATGCGATATTTCTATCCGACAGTTCCGAGGACATATCCGCCCAGGTGGCTGGCATGATCACGGATCCTCAGCGGAAGCGGAGAAGTGACCCCGGGAATCCTGATGTATGCAACGTTTTTGATTTCCATAGAATATATACGGAGCAGAAAAAAGTTGTTGAAATCGATTCCCAATGCCGTACAGCTGAGATCGGCTGTGTCGAATGCAAAAAAATAATGGCTCAGAACCTAATAAAAGCGCTTGCGCCGATTCGTAAAAAAAGAGCATATTATGAAGAGCGACCCGATCTGGTTAATAGCATTATACAGGACGGCGTCAACCGGGCACGGAAAGTTGCCCGCCATACGATGGAAGAAGTCAGAGCGGCGATGAAAATATGAGCCTCAAATATTGTATGGTGGCGCTCCCAACCACGGTTCGTGGTTAACTTACGAAATGAAGCTGCCTGCAGCTTTGCTGCAGATTTCGACGAACTCCTTTCGGTCTGAGCTCAGGGTCGAAGACAGACTTCGACGAGCTCAGTCGCGTCGTCGAGTCGCGGGACGGCAAGCGGCCGTTTAATTGCCAATATTGAGTGTTCGTTTTTTATGTCTGACGATATCTATAAAGTCCAACTTACGGATATTTTTGAAGGCCCCATGGATCTTCTCGTCCATCTCATCAAGAAAAATGAGGTAGACATCTATGATATTCCCATCGCACTAATTACCGAACAATATCTTGAATATTTGGAGTGGATGAAATCGATGAACATTGACTTTGCCGGAGAGTTCATCGTAATGGCCTCTACCTTAACGCAGATAAAGTCGAAAATGCTACTCCCGGCCCATGATAATGACCAAGAGGAAGAAGAAGATCCCCGCCAAGAGATTACGCGCCCCTTGCTGGAATACCTCCAAATCAAGTCAGCAGCCGAAGATCTTGCTGAACGGCGCCTTTTGGGCGAGGATATCTTTGTGCGGAATCTCACCAATGTGAACGACTTAATCGGCCCGGAAGGTGAAATGATGCAGATCGGGTTGTTCGAGCTCATTGATGCCTTCCAGAAAGTACTTGAGAAGTTATCCCCCGATCATCTAGTGGATCTAACCGCCGACAAGCTCTCTGTCAAGGACAGGATTTCTGAGCTTGTCGATATATTTGAAAAGCAAGAGTCGCTTACGTTTGATGAACTTTTTTCCGCTGATTCAAACAAGGGGGAGGTCATCGTTACTTTCCTTGCCATCCTGGAAATGGTCAAACTTTCTTTGGTCAGGATCGCCCAACATGTGCAGACCGGAATTATTAGGCTTTTTTATATCTAATGGAAAATCTAAAACATATCATCGAAAGCCTGCTTTTCGTCGCTGATGAGCCGCTGACAATTGAACGCATCAGAAATATAATTGCCGATGTTACTCCGGATGAGGTCCGCAGTGCATTAACAGCGCTGTCAGATGATTATGATGCTCGCGAGGGCGGTTTTTATTTAAGGGAAGTTGCCGGCGGATACCAACTGCGAACCCGTCCGGAATACACCCAGTGGATCAAACGCCTCGTACAGCCAAAGCAACAACGCCTCAGTAAGGCCGCCCTGGAAACTTTGGCGATCATCGCTTATAAGCAACCGACAATGCGCAGCGATATTGAATACATCAGAGGGGTTGATTGCGGGGGTATTATGCGGATGTTACTTGAGCGAAAACTCGTTCGCATTCTGGGACGGAAGGAGCTGCCCGGTCGACCGATGATTTACGGTACCACCAAACACTTTTTGGAAGTGTTTGATTTAAAAGACCTTAAAGATCTTCCCACACCAAAAGAGATGGCGGAACTCGGAAATACGCTCATCGAACAGAAAAATCTGCCATTGGAAACCGAAGTGATTGAAAAATCGGAAACCGATACCATAGGCCCTTCTTCTGAAATGGAACCGCCGGAAAACACGGCGCCAGATCAATAAAAATCAGCGCATACTGATATGATCGAAACGCAGCCCAAAAGAATTGAAAAAATGCTTGACTTAAAAGTCTACTACCCACTATGTAAGGGGTCTATGCCGATTCTAGCAGGGAAAAGAAAACCGCTCAACACTTGATAATTCTTTAAGGAGCTTCCATGAATAGATCAGATTTGGTTAACGTGCTTAAAGATGAGGTAAGCTTGAGCAGAAAATTCGCAGAAAAAATTGTAGACACGTTTTTTGAATCAATCCAAGATACATTGGTTAAAGGCGAGCGCGTTGAAATCAGAGGATTTGGGAGCTT
>CP070652.1:2115980-2125434 GCA_020354645.1 Deltaproteobacteria bacterium | reverse complement strand
TGGGGAATTTACGTGATGGACCTGTTACTGCCGATAGATTTGCGGTTTTTGGGGCTGCTGCCACGCTCTCAGGACAGGATTTGGGGTATCCTGACTTATCCTTTTGTGCATGCAAATTTCCAACATCTGGCCGCCAATACAGCAGCCCTGTTTCCGTTGCTGATCGTGTCCTTATCCTACAGCCGCAGGCTGACCCATTCCGCCCTGATTATCATCTTTCTGCTGACCGGAATCCTGGTCTGGCTGTTTGGCAGAGACACCGGCGTCCACATCGGCGTCAGCGGTATTGTCTTCGGCCTCATCGGATTTCTGATGTTTCTGGGTGTTTTCCGGCGTGAGTGGACGGCGTTGGGAGTATCGGTTGTAATTGGATTTCTTTATGGCGGAGCGCTTTTAACCTAATTTACCTATATGCCGTCAATCAGCTGGTCGAGCCATTTTTTCGGCTTTTTGTCCGGCGTTCTGGCCGCCTGGTGGATGAAAAGGCGGAGAATTCAATAATCAGAAAATACTTGACTTCCGATCGACTTATTCCTAAAAGATTAGACGTCAGATGACCTGATAACCTCAGACAAAGTGCCAAAAATGATCAAAAGAAAAAATGTTGCCGACGAGATTGCTGAATTTCTCCAGCGCAAAATAATGGAAATGAACCTGAAGGAAGGAGACAAGCTCCCTTCTCACGAAGAACTGGCCCATCAACTGGGGGTAAGCAAAGCTTCTTTGAGAGAAGGCTTGCAAAAACTGTCAGCGATGGGGGCCATTGATTTAAAACATGGATTGGGCACGGTCGTGGCCAAACCGAAACTATCAAACTATATCAAAATATTAGCGCCCCGTTTGGTTACAAAGGGAAGCACGCTTTCAGATCTTTTTGAAGCCAGAAAATGTATCGAGTCTCATACGGTGGCCAATGCCGCAATAAAAAGAAAAGAAGAGGATATATACGAGCTGGAATATCTACTTTCCGAAATGGATAAAGCAATCCAAAGAGGGAATACGGAGGCGTTTTTGCGCAGTGATGTTGAATTTCACAACGCTATTGCCAAAGCGGGTAAAAACGAAGTTTTACTGGAAATGCTTCATGTTCTCAATGAACTGTTGCTTTTTTATGAAAATTTGACGCAGAGAATGCCGGGTGGCATTGAGAAGGCCTTCGATTTTCATAAACAAATTTTTTCTGCGATCAGGGAGAAAAATCAGACGTTAGCCTGCCGTCTCATGGAAGATCACATCGATGACGTAAAATCCCAACGCGTGGTAGATTTGATCTTTTACTGCGATACGCTCGGAACCGGAAGCATCGGCGGCACGTTCTTCTCGGTCGGCAGAGCGCTGTCTAAAGTCATCAATCGCTACAGCTGGATAAAGGCCAAAACGGAGCCGACCGGCGGCGGCGTTGAAAACGTCATTCTGGCCAGTGAAAGACGGATTGTCCTGGGTATTACCCAGTCGGATGTTGCCATGCATGCCTTCCAGGGAACCAGGGAATTTTCCAAGTCCCACGGCAATATCCGGGCCGTTTGCGGCGCGCACCACCTGGATATGCAAATTGTTACGCTTTCAAAACAAAAAGTTCAATCGATTCGAGAACTTAAAGGAAAGAAGATCGCCCTGGGAGCACCCGGGGGGGCTAGCAGGTGGGTATCCCACGTAATTTTAGACAATTATGGGCTCAGCGCCTCAGATTATGCGGCGCAGTATCTGCCCTTCTCCAAAGCAATTGCGGCGCTAAAAGATGAAAAAATTGATGCCGTCTTCTATTTGTCCGGTGGGCCAAGCAGTGCCTTAGGGGAGCTTGCTGAAACTACTGAAATTTCTTTTTTACCCATTGAAAAAGACATCCTGGATAAAATCATTGGGCAGTATCCCTACTGGACCCCCTCTGAAATTATTGCCAATACCTATGAAGGACAAACCGATAACGTTCCAACCCTTGGAGTCCCCTGTATTCTGATAACCCACAAAGATGTGGGCGCAGCGGCCATTTACTCCATTTTACAAGCCATCTTGGATCATACTTCCGAAATTGCCGAAGAACATCCTGCCGGGCAAGAATAATGTCTGCAAAACGCTATGCGGGGAATCACCATACCGATGCACCCTGGAGCCAAGCGCTATTTTTCCGAACAAAAAATTGTTGATAAAAATGTGTTTACCATAACCAAAACTCGGCCGCGATCAGCGGCTACTGAAACATTTTTTTCTGGCTAATGGGTTGAAATGCGCTTAGCGTGCTCAACACTTCCGTTTAGAAAACAGCCGCTATCGGAAGCCCTTCAAAAATTGGCATCGCTGGGTGTAAGGCACGCAGAGCTATGTGTGGATCCGCGCCATTCCGACCCAAGCCGATGGAACCAAACGCCGCAAATCATCTTTCGGCTGGTCCATCGTCTGGGCATTTCGGTGAACTCAATTCATGTCCCCCTGCCGCAGGTGCCCTTAGAAACTTCCATGGAAACACTTCGACAAATCTCAACCGATATTTCTCAAAAAACTGTTGAACTGGCGGCTTTTTTCGGTGCGCAGTTCGTCGTGCAGCATGTCGGTTTTACCGTCAATTCAGTGGACATGGCACATCCATCAATCCGTGACCATACGATTCCCGATCTTATGGCAATAACGTCATACTGCGCCGCCCAGGGCATTCAACTGGCCCTGGAAAATGTGCCCACGTCGGTCAACAGAATGCTGGGGATCAATGCAAAGGAGCTAAGGGATCTGCTTAACCTTTTCCCACCGGAAACTGTTGGGCTCTGCCTGGACGTGACCCACTGTATGGCGAGTGGCTTTGACCCTTTGGAGGCATTGGATGCAATTGATTTCCTGCGCCTGATGTCAATCCATGCCAGCGACAATTTTAAAAATCAACGCATAGACCAGCACCTTGCCCTTGGTACCGGAGATTTTCCCTGGCACCAGTTCTTTGAAAAATTGAAATCTAAAAAATACCGGGGCTGCTTGGTTATGGAAGTGGCGGACAGCACTGCGGGAGATAATTCTTTGTCGGATTCCCTCCACTATCTTGAAAAATTTGATCTGAGTACTTGAATCGATAGCAGTGTTGTGTCCCACAAATAAGTTACAAAATCCAGCACAAGGTTTGAGAGGTTTTTGCGAGTGGCATTGAGCATTTTGGGATCAAGACACCGGCTGCAGCGGGGCGTAAAATCCGCCGGAGGCGGATGAAAATCAAAAGCTGTCTGAGTTCCGAGGCCCGCTAGGCGGGCCGAGGTCGAGTTCTTTTGATAGGCAAGCTCTGGCGTCCCCAAAATGATCGCCGGCGTGAGCAAAAGGCTGTCAAACCGCTGTAAGACTTTTTAAACTTATTCCTGGGACATGACACTGCTAGATAAAAATTTTATCCGGATTCATCAAACCTTTCGGGTCAACCAGTTCCTTGATTCGCCGCATGAGATGATAACTTTGGCCGTGTTCCACTTCCATGAATTTACGTTTGCCGATGCCGATGCCGTGATCTCCGGTGCATGTTCCCCCCAACTCCACGGCCCGCATAACGATGTGATGGTTAATATCTTCCAACACCTGCCAGTCATCCTTATTTTGCGGATCACCCACCAGCACGACGTGCAGATTGCCGTCACCGGCATGGCCAAACACATAGCCGATGGCGTTTTGTTTGTCTACCAAATCCTGCGAAAAAACCACCATTTCCGGATAGCGGGAGATCGGGATAGCTGCATCCACGATGAGGGTTTCCTTGCCGGGATGCGCGCGATGGATTGTCTCCCAGGCTTCATGACGGGCGCGCCAAAGCTCTTCCCGCTTGCTTTCCTCCACGCCGAATTTAACGTCGACGGCACCGCAGTTTTCACAGATTTCCCTGGTCATGTTGGCAGTTTCTTGCAAGGCAGTCTTGCTGATACCATGGAATTCACAAAAAAGCGACGGTGATTCAGAAAGCCCCAGTTCTTTTTCAGTGTTCATCAGCTTTATTAAACCGGGCGTAAGAAGCTCGAGAGCTGCCGGTTCTAAACCGGATCCCATCATCAGCGCGACAGCGGCTGAGGCATTCTCCAGTTGATTAAAAGCGATGGTGGCCGCCAGATGATGGGCCGGGATGCCGGTTAACCGCAGCGTTGCCTCGGTTACAATCCCTAATGTTCCTTCGGAGCCGACAAAAAGACGAGTCAAATCATAGCCCGAGGAAGATTTGGGGGCCTTGCACCCGGTGTGAATTGCTTCTCCGTCTGGCAGAACGATCGTCAGCCGCATCACATAGTCTTTGGTTGCGCCGTATTTCACCGTTTGAACACCGGAGGCGTTGTTGGCAATCATCCCTCCGATGGTGGCATCGGCTCCGGGATCAACCGGGAAAAACAAGCCATGCTTACCTGCCTGGCGGTTTAATTCTTTTCGCAACACACCGGGCTGAACGTCAGCCTGCAGATCCGCAGGCCGGATTTCCAGTATCCGATCCATCCGGGTTGTGTCGATAACCAGACCGCCTCTCGTCGGTACCGGATTACCCTCGGTACTGGTTCCGGCACCCCAGGGCGTGACCGGAATCCCTTGTTCATAGGTCCAGGCGAGAATTTTGGCAGTTTCTTTTGTGGTTGTTGGCCATATGATTCCCGCCGGAAGCGTCCCTTGATGGAATGAAATATCGTGGAGGTGAAGTTTGCGGTTTGATTGACCCATGGAGAAGCGATCAGGCGGCACGAAAGAAGATAAAGTTTCGATTTGTCTTTGGGAAAATTCTTTCATTTTTTTCTCGCATACTGGGTTTTGAATTTTTGGCTTGCCAGGAGGTTCAGCAAGCAAATATCAGACAGCAGAGATTATCACGCAATTTATAGACCAGAACCGATTTTTGAGTATCACGCTACGATTTTGCTATGGGGATTGCATAAGGACCTTCAGCGATAAAAGCGATGGTGGGTTTTTGCCCGTTGAATCTGGGATGATGTCCAGCGTAGGTTACGGCGTTTTGAAACATGGCGGCGGCCTTTTCCTTCATGGAGCCAAAATCTTGATCTTTTTCGATAAAATCGTGTCCGCTTATTCCCGGGATGATTTTAAAATCTTCCTCGGGTATTTGTGGGGCGCAGTATATAAGACCGTCTTCACCAACTTTGCGAATGGGTTTTCCCCACATTTCAGGTTCCCACTGATCCTTTGTAAAAATCCAGTCCGGGTGTTTTAAAATAGAAATATATCCATCCGGTCCCAGGATTTTAAAAAGATGCAGTAGTGTTTTGTATTCCCGGGAGCCGATTGGTTCGGCATCACAGTTATTGGCAACCATAACGATCAGGCCGTTTTCTTTGACAGCAGGCATGGCATTGACCGCTGCCTTAACACTTTGATAATGATCTCTGCCCACATAACTGCCATTCGTCAAAACCACATCATACGGCACATCAATCGGGATTTGGACAAATTCCCGCATGGCCTCAAAAGCGGCAAGGTGAGCTTCAACCAGATCCCCGGCAAAAACTCCGGTGATGCACAACTTGTTGTCAAGGGTTGTGCTGATCATAAAGTCAACCCCTACCGTTTCAGCAACCTCTAATGATTCCTCATGACATGGATTCCCATCAAGTATTAAATTGGTCGCATTGGGATGCTCGAGAAAATCCACACCGTGAAACTTCTGAATGGTTTTGGTGTTCACCAGGGCCGGGCACACCGCTTTTCTTCCGCCGGACACCCCCGCCATAAAATGGCTTTCCACAAGTCCTGTTATTATTTTAACATCGGCGTTGTAAAAGGTTTTATTTAGATATACGTCGGTCCCTCTTTTGGTGTGAGCAGCCAGGACCAGGGACGACATATCCTCACAGTTATGGTCCACAATTAGATAACTATCCACCACATCCTGGCCATACATACGAATTCTTTCTTCCAAAGTACTCGGGCGATGCATACCGTTGCCGATCACAATGACGATGTTGTCACGCTTCACTCCGGTCTGCTCGATGATCTTAAAAAGGGGCAGTAAGATGCCGTTTTCTCCGCTGTATGGTGCCGGGCGGGTAATATCAGAGACCGTGACACAAACGTTTAACTCGTCCACAGGCTTGCCTTTTGACTGAATGATTTCAGGCAACGTGGGCGATCCGACGGGATTGTTTAATGCATTTGAAATTTCATCTGCCGAATGGGTAAGGCACGGCATTCTTTTCATGTGAAGAACATCAGTTTGCGGGGGAACAGAAACATCAAAAAATTCATCCCCGAACTCGACGCTGATTTTCTTCCAGTCTCTGATATCAACATTTTTTATAATCTCTAATATGTTATCATCCATAACTTCCTCCGAATTTTTGTGCACCGTTCAGGGTTCCAGGTTCAATGTTCAAGGTTAAATATGGATGTCATCATTATTTAACCCCGGAATCCTGAACCTTAAACGCAAAACTTTTATCTTTATCCTTCTGCTTTTTCAATCCGGATGCTGGTTCCGTCGGTTACATCAGTGAAAACAGTGGCATCCCCTTCGATCTGGCCGAAAACGTTGACGGCGCTGGCAGGCCTGATCTCATTGCCGCGGCTGACCGGAGTCTTTCCGAAAAAAATACAGAAGGCATGTCCGGAGGGCCAGTAACCTAAGTGTCCCATATCAACAGTTTCACGTGCGTCAACGGCTTGACCGAGATGCACCGGTATCCCAAAATAAATCTCCTCACCCCAAGTGTTGACCTGGGCCTCAATCGGTAAAGCATCCCAGATGGCGTCGGCAGTTGAATTGTCGAACAGCTCTGCCGTTGCCGAGATTTCTGCCGCGGTTATCCGAAGACGACGCATACAAACCTCCTTTTTTAGGTTCCCTAGTTAAATATTTTTCGCCCCAGTTGAACAAATAATAAGTTCAACCCCTGCGCGAGCTACCAGCCTTACGGCACCGGCGCTGTAAAAATTTAACGGGGCAAGCAGCGTTCAAGGTTCAAAGGTTAAAAGGTGGTGATCTATCTGCCTTTGGTTACAGATTCTTCTAATTGGTCATTTTCACTCGTCTATTATTATAGGTGGGGTCGATTCTATGAAAGCATCATCATTTTGTTATGCTTTGGTTAGGGTTTTTCAACCCTGAATCCTGAACCCGGAACCTTGAACCTTGAACCCTGAACCTTCAACCTAAACTCTTATTCCATGGCCTCAATAACCAGTTGGGTCAGGTCTTTTACAACCAGATCGGTTTTGGACCTTTTGGCCCGAGTTTCCATGGTGCGAACGCACTGTTGGCATGCGGTCAGAACCGTATCTGCCCCCACCGCCTTGATGGAAGCGAGTTTCGTCTGGGCAACCTGGGCAGAGAGGTCGGGATCGGTCATTTCCACGTTCCCGCCCCCACCGCAGCATACGGAGAATTTCCGGTTCATGGGGAGTTCCACAAATTCAAGACCGGGAATGGCTTTGATAATTTCTCTGGGTTCCTCATAAACACCGGTATTTCTGCCGAGATCGCAAGGATCGTGATAGGTTGCAACGCCTTTGATGTTTTTATTGAATTCAATTTTTTTGTCTTTTATCAACTCCAGGATCAATTGGCTGGCGTGCATCAGCTTGGCATCTGATTTATAAAAATGGTGCCAGGTGTGGTAGCAGGACGGACATGTGAAAACGATGGTCTTGGCACCCACCTCCGCAACCTTCTTTAGATTATGGTCTTTCATGGCTGCCAGTTTCTCGGGCATGCCTGCACCAATAAGCGGAAAACCGCAACACCACTCTTCACCACCCAGAATTGTAAAATCCACACCGGCTGACTGCATAATTTTGGCCATGTTGGCCGGAATTTTTTGAACCATGGGGAAAAATGAGGCGACACAGCCCACGAAGAACACAACGTCGGCCGTCTCCTTTTCAAAAGCATCCTCAGGAAGTTCCTTAATGAGTTCCTGCCATTCAGCTCGATCCTCTTGATCCTCGTCCGAAATGTTGTGGCTTTCCTCCAGGATTTTCACCAAGCGCTTCGCCACTTTCGGATAAAATCCTGCATCTACCTGACACTCGCGGTTCTGAAAGATGAGATCCTTTGTTTGGACACTGGACAGACAGACGGCCGTACAGGCACCGCAACCGAGGCAGGTAAAAATGGCTCTTTCCGTATCCTCATTCAATTCCAGCTTATTTTCAATGGCAAATCGAGTGATGGCATTTCGGCCCCTGGCAGAATACGATTCTGCTTTTTTGACCAGATAGGTGGGGCAACTGGGCAGGCAAAATCCGCACTTGTTACATTTGGCCACCTCGTCATATGACAATTTTTTTAACTGTACGATGTTCATTGATGCCACCTTCTCGGCCTAAATTGAGCGGTTCCGGGTTCCCCGTTCAAAGTTCAAGGTTATGAAAACATTAAACCGCAGTTTATTTCTGCCTGCTTTGAGACAGCTGCAACAATCAATCAATAGGTGAATTGACAACCGTCACGGGATTCTCCCTAACTCCTTGTTATTGTCATTGCTCAACCTTGAACCGTGAACCGCTTAACCCAGGTTCTCATAAACATAATGAATGAAGTTTTTAAAGCCCTTCCACGAAACGGCCCGGACTCATAATACCTTTGGGATCCAGCTGATCCTTGAGTCGCTTCATGACCACGAAATCGAAACCGATTTTTCCCCATATCCTGAGGTTGCTCTTTACATCAGCGGGTGCGCTTTGAATGACCAGGTTGCCATCAACCTCCTGGCAGTATGCCAGCAGTTGATTCATTGCTTCTACCGCTTTATCCGTTGCGGAAGTGTCATTGTTATCAACGAGCAGGCCGGTAAAGCAAATGCCGTTTCCGGCATGGGCCTGAACAATGTAATCAAGATTGGCTTCAGAAAAGATAGACTCCCCTGATGCAATGATGTTTTTCCACATGGAAAGCGGATAATTCAGCTTAGCCTTTATGAAACCGGAAAATTTTTTGTCGAGTGTTGCTGAAAGATTGCTCATGGCCAGCCAGAACGAGCGGTGATCCTCCTCCTCAAAAACGGCATTGGCCCCGGCCCCAGCCTCTTTGGCCATGTTCAGCATTTCTATTCGCATGCGATCAACGGCCGGTTCAAAGGCTTCGAGGGCGATAGCCGCCACGTAGCCGTTTGAACCGAAATCGGGTTTATCGTCGAGGGACAAATGGCCGAAAGCCTCACCGTTCATTATTTCAACCGCAGCCGGCAGGAGACTGGTTTCAAAAATGCGCCCCGCAAAAGCGGATGCATCGGAAAAGTTAGCAAAGGAAACCAGAAGCGTTTCCATTTTTTCCGGCAAGGGGAGCATTCTTAGGGTCGTTTCGCACAGGATGCCAAGAGTTCCCATGGAGCCCACCATCAGTTTGGAGACGTCGTATCCGGAAACATTTTTTACGGTTTTTCCCCCTGACCCCAAAACATCTCCGTTCGGAGCCACGACCCGGATCCCTATGATGCAATCCCGGGGTAGATTATAGAGAAGCCGCCTGGGGCCGGTGGAATTGGTAGCGATAATACCGCCAATG
>CP070652.1:2100179-2115880 GCA_020354645.1 Deltaproteobacteria bacterium | reverse complement strand
AATGGCGGCTGGCGAAGAAGAGTTGATCGAACACTGCAAACAACATCTTGCCAGTTATAAAAAACCCAAGTCGGTTGAGTTTGTGGACGAGATTCCCAAGAATCCGTACGGAAAGATATTAAGACGCAAATTACGGGAAAGATACTGGGGGGAACAGACAAGAATGGTCCATTGAGAATGAAAGAAGAGGGTTTCATGAAAAAGAATCCACTCTGTGAACTGCTGGGGATACGCCATCCCATCATCCAGGCACCTATGAACTGGATTAGCGGAGCCAAACTGGTTGCAGCCGTATCCAATGCAGGGTGTTTGGGGACTTTGGGTCCCAATGCGGGGGCCAAAACGATTACACGGGATGTAGCGCTCACCGGCGAGAACCTCCGCACCCAGATAAAGGCGGTTAGAAGTCTCACAAAAAATCCTTTCGCAGTAAATATTCCCATCGGAACCAGCGACCAACACCCGTATGCAGACCGTTTCGTGCAAGTGGCATTAGAAGAGGGTATCACGGTGGCTATAGTTTCTGCCGGCAGTCCCGCCAGGTATACCAGTAGACTGAAGGAGGCAGGCGTAAAGGTTCTTCATACTATTTCTACTGCGGCCCATGCAAAAAAAGCAAATGCAGCCGGCGTTGACGCCGTCATTTGCATAGGATTTGAAGCCGGCGGCCATAATGGTTTCAGCCAACTGACTACCTTGGCCCTCATTCCAATGGTAGCAGATGCGGTGCGGATACCTATCGTGGCTGGAGGAGGAATTTGCGATGGACGTGGTTTGCTGGCAGCCTTGGCCCTGGGAGCTGATGGGGTATATATGGGGACCCGGTTTATGGTCACCCAGGAGTCAGACTCACACCCTCGGGTAAAAGAAACAGTGCTTAAGGCAGAAGACGTCTGCACGGTCGACCTGCACAAAGACAAAACGCTAACCAGGGTCTTGAGAAACAGTTTTAGCGAAGAATACTTACAGATGTTGGGGAAAGCCGGTTCCAAGGAGTCTGATGATTTCAGCAGAGAGCATTCGCCCTATCACTCATTGGTTCTCGGAGATTGCGAAAACGCTGAGATCCCCTGTGGCCAAGGCGCTGGGTTGATAGGTAGCCTTGTAAGCACCGCCGAATTAATCCAGGGCATCGTAAATGAGATTCCCCATACGCTAAAGCGTGTCCAGGATAGACTCATTAGTTTTTCGTAAAAATAACTCTCGCTTGATTTGGATTGGGCACCTGTAACCCTCACCATGACCTTTTCGATAAATATGCCTTCCTGAATGCCCCCATGAGTGGAGAGTTCAGAGTCAACAACCTAAAGGTAATATTATGAATGTATCTAAGATTCTTACCTTGGCAGCATCCCACTGGGGTAACCGGGATTGTATCGTGAAATCACGCCCACCGGGAACAAAAGAAGAAGCCGATCGTATAAAGCGTTTAATCAAAGAGTGAATCGGTTAGCGAATGCGCTCTTGGATACCGGAATTAAAACGGGCGATATCGTTATGACCTTTATGAGAAATTCAATAGAATGGATGGAAGCGTACTTTGGCATTATACGGGCTGGGGCGGTGGTTGCTCCGCTCAATTTTCGTTTCGCAAGGGAAGATATTAAATATGCGGCCGATGTCACTGGGGCATCTTTACTTATATTAGAGGAAGACCTTTTGGAGGTCGTAAACGAAATCCGTTCTGCGCTGCCAACCATAAAGCATTACGTTGGCACCGGCATAAGCAATCGCGTTGCGGTGCAGAATTACGATGAGTTTATTGCCAGCTACCCGGCATCGGAGCCTGCAACGCAGATTTCGGATGATGATAACCTAGGCATTTATTTCACTTCCGGCACTACCGGAACACCCAAGGCGGTATTGTTAACCCACCAGAACCTCTTTATGGTAGCTATAGAGAATTTCATTGCCTTTCCACCTGTACCCGGCGGTAATTATGTGGCGATTTTGCCCCTGTATCATATGGCTGCCTTCTTTCAATGGCTTCCCTATTTGTTTAGAGGCGGCACATGTACCTTACTGCAAGAGTTTAGCCCTCACGATTTCCTGCACACCATGGCGGCCGAGAAGGGAACCGAAGCTTTTCTGGTAATGCCCATGCTCGTTGATATCGTGGAAGCTCAAACCAGAGGTGATATTAATATAGCCAACTACGATCTTAGCGAGTGGCAGCAGTTGAACACGGGATCCCAAGCTTATCCCAAAGACCTTCTGTTGACCGTGGCAAAACTGTTTCCCAACGTAAAAGTGAATCACGGTTATGGGCTTAGTGAGGGAGGTGGGGCTGCGACGATTGTGCTGGAACCGGGAGATATCATCAGGAAGTGTGGCTCTATTGGCAAACCAGTGGCAGCAATGGTTGAAGCAAAAATAGTAGATGATAAAGGAAAAGAACTCCCTGCGGGCAAGACCGGCGAATTAATCATCAAGACCGATAGAATGATGAAGGAATACTACCGGAACCCTGAAGAGACCGCGAAAGTCATCAGGGATGGGTGGTTATACACAGGTGACCTGGCAAAGATAGACAAGGACGGATACTACTACCTGGTCGATAGAAAGAAGGACATCATCATCAGCGGTGGTGAAAATGTTTATCCCACGGAGGTCGAGGAGGTGATCCTAAAGCATCCTATAATTTTGGAAGCCGCAGTGATCGGTGTCCCGGATGAGAGATTCGGTGAGCGGGTGATGGCGGTAGTAAAACTTAAACCGAATCAGGAGATGACCAAAGCGGAATTTTTGAGTTGGACCAAGGACCGTCTCCCGGGATATAAGCGACCAAGACAGGTTGAATTTGGTGATATTCCCCGTGGCGCAACCCGAAAGATCCTCAAGCCTGTCTTGAGGAAGCGTTATGGCGGGAAAAAAGAAACTGCATTCTAGCTGGATCAAAATTTGATGAGGACCCGGGGATATATGGCTGATTTTAGCGCCAGTTTATTCGCGGCGCATTGCGCAACGGAACAAGCCGGTATCGGTATTTGGGGTACCCGATCGTCATGGCCCCGAAGTTCTTGTGGCCTTCGGGCAGTCTCAAAGCTTCTTTTAGGGGCGGATATTTTTCTGTGGCATCGTTGAAGTAACCGGTCCAGCAAGTTCCCAGACCATGAGCTGCGGCCGCCAGTTCCAGGTAAGTTAGGGCGATGACGCAGCCCATGGGCGCGGTGCGTTCATCGGCCGGGGCGTGACAGAGGACCACGTGGGGAGCACCGCGGAATACATGGTCATGTCCTGCTTCCCAAGCGGCAATCACTTCCGGGACGTGAAGCGCTTTGGCAAATCCGGGGTTTTCTTCGAGAACGATGCGCAGGTAGGCCACGGTCAGGTCGGACAAGCGCCTGACCTCGTCCGATCCATAAAGCACCATCCAGTGCGTGGGCTGCACGTTGTGCCCCGAAGGGGCGTACGTGGCTGTGCGAATCAAGCCGTTCAATATGTCCCGCGGCACGGGTCGGTCCTGGTAAACGCGGATCGACCGCCGAGCGCGGAACAGTTGTCTGGCCTGCGCTGGCGTCAGCCTCAGGCCCTTTTCAATCGGCTGGCAGTCTTCCGGACTCATGGCCTTATGGCTCAAAGCTCCCTGCGGGCATACAGCCACGCAGTGACCGCAAAAAATGCAGGACACTTCGGCCCCAGCCACGGGGACTGGTGTACTATCTTTGTTCTCAAAATTAATAATACCAGGGGGGCAAGTGTCCGCACAGATGCCGTCGCGCTTGCACTTCTCCGGATCGACCGTGAATAGACTCATGATCATCTCCCACATTTTGGATAACATATCACATATCTCATGGTATGATATGATTCATCAGGTTTAGTGTCAATCGTATACGCGTTGTTGCCCCAATATTTATGAATAATAAAATTTCAGATATCTCCCACAAAGCTAAAGTTTTCCATGGGTCCGAAAACCTGTGACCTCATCAATGCCGCTTCTCATGGCTACGGTTGCACCTGTTGCTATTTTTCTCGGCATTTGACACTGATTAAAACCGTGTGATATTCAATTCGTACATGTAGCTTGCCCTAATTGCAAGCAGGGCGATTCCCTCTTATCACAAGAAGACGCCAAGATTTTTTAAAGTTTTTTATCCAAAAGGAATTCAAATGAGATATAGAAAGTTTGGAAGCCTGGGCTTTGACATGTCTGTGTTGGGTTTCGGCGCCATGAGACTGCCGATTGTCGGAAAAGATCCTTCCCATATCGATGAAGCCGAAGCGATCACAATGATCCGCTATGCCATTGATCATGGCGTCAACTATATCGATACGGCCTATCCATATCATGAACAGCATGGTGAAGTCGTTGTGGGAAAAGCGCTTCAAAATGGCTACCGCGCAAAGGTAAAGTTGGCCACCAAGCTTCCTTCCTGGCTCGTTGAAACCCCGGATGATTTTGACCGCTTCCTTGATGAGCAGCTCGAAAAGCTACAGACAGACCATATCGACTTTTACCTGTTACACGCGCTGAATGCAACTTACTGGCCAAGACTCAGGGATTGGGACGTTCTAAACTGGGCAGCGGGCGTTATGGCTGATGGAAAGATTCAATATCTGGGCTTTTCATTCCATGATGATTTTGAAGTATTCAAAGATATCGTGGATGCCTATGACAGATGGACTTTCTGTCAGATTCAATATAACTTCATGGACATCGAGTATCAGGCTGGTGCCCAAGGACTTCAATATGCCGCTCATAAGGGGCTGGCGGTTGTAATAATGGAGCCTTTACGCGGCGGTCAATTAACTCATAAAATACCGAAATCTGTCAGCGAGTTGTGGGAAAGTGCCCCTATAAAGCGTACGCCTGCAGATTGGGCCTTGCAGTGGATTTGGAACCACGCGGAGGTTTCCGTTATACTCAGCGGTATGTCCACCATGCAACAGGTGATTGAAAATCTCGATAGCGCTGAACGCTCAGGTGCCGGCATGCTTTCTAAAGAAGAACTGATCCTCATCGACAAAGTAAGGGAAGAATACCGCCGGTTAGTTCCAGTGCTTTGCACAAATTGCAAATATTGTATGCCCTGTCCCAATGGTGTTGAAATTGCCGCCATACTTGAATATTATAACGATGCAATTATTTACGACAATCCCAGAGCCCCCCGTTTTCTCTATCGCAACCTCCCCAAGGATAAACAGGCCGACAACTGTGTCGAGTGCTTTGAATGTGAAGAAAAATGCCCTCAGGCAATTCCAATATCCGAACACCTTAAAGAAGCTCATGCCTGGCTAGACAAAAGAAGAAATAGATAGATTCCTTTGCGGGAAGCCTCTTCCTTTAGGGGGAGAGCTCCAATTGGAATAGTTGAATTTGTTCAAGGTTGCTTATGATTAAAAAAGGAAACGTCTTAAAATCCAAAATCTCATAAAATTTAGTTAATGGGAATAAAGGAGTGGTGAAATGGCCAAAAAACTTCCAGAACAGGCACAGGTAATCATCATCGGCGGCGGCATTGTTGGTTGCAGCGTCGCGTATCACCTAACCAAACTTAACTGGAAAGATGTGGTGTTGCTTGAGCGTAAAGCGCTGACATCGGGCACGACCTGGGCTGCGGCCGGCTTGGTGGGGCAATTATGGGCCAATCGATCACTGACCAAGCTTGCTTGTTACGGCACGGAACTCTATGACGGCTTGGAGAAGGAAACCGGCCAGCATACCGGTTTTGTGAGATGCGGGTCCCTCAGGGTGGCCCAGACAAAAGAGCGCAAAAGTGAATATGATCGCTCCATGGCCATGGCCCGCGCTTTTGGGATAGAGATGGAAGAAATTAGCTTTGAAGAGGCCCGTAGAATGTGGCCCTTCCTGTACACAGACGATCTCGAAGCCGTTTATTTCCAACCCAACGATGCCAGAACAAATCCGGTGGATACGACCCAGGCACTGGCCAAGGGAGCGCGCATGGGCGGGGCTAAAATATTTGAAGACATCAATGTTACTGCCATTGAATTAAAAAAGGATGCGGTTTGCGCCGTGAGTACCGACCAAGGCAAGATCAATTGCGAAATCGTAGTTAATTGTGGCGGTATGTGGGCCCGCCAAATCGGTAAAATGGTCGGCGTAAGCGTTCCTTTGCACGCCGCCGAACACATGCATATCGTGACCACCCCGATTGAGGGGGTCCCCAAGGATCTGCCGGTTTTACGGGACATGGACGGATATATTTATTTTCGGGAAGAAACCGGCGGCCTGATGATGGGCGGGTTTGAACCGGTAGCCAAACCCTGGGGCATGAAAGGCATACCGGAACACTTTGCATTTACCGAACTCAATGAGGACTGGGATCAGTTTCAGATATTCATGGATAACGCCTTGAAACGATGCCCGATTATGGAGACGGCCCAGGTGCGCCATCTGACCGTGGTACCCGAAAGCTTTACGCCGGACAACGCCTATATACTTGGAGAAGCTCCCGGAGTGAAAAATTTTTATGTTGCCGCCGGCATGAATTCAGTGGGTATCGCCAGTGCCGCCGGTGCCGGCAAATCCCTGGCCCAGTGGATTGACCAGGGTTATCCGGAGGAGGATCTGTGGTCGGTAGATATCAGGCGATTCTACGGTTGGCAGGCCAATCACCGCTATCTTTTTGACCGGACAACAGAGGCGGTCGGACTGCTTTACGCCGATCACTGGCCCTTTAATCAGCGCAAGACGGCTCGCAATGTTCGTCGAACCCCATTTCATGATCGACTTGCCCAGCGAGGGGCCTGCTTTGGTGAAGTCGCCGGCTGGGAACGGGCCAACTGGTTTGCCCCCCAAGGTGTTAAACCGGAATATGTATACAGCTGGGGACGGCAGAACTGGTTTGAATATTCTGCTGCTGAGCACATGGCCATTCGTAACAATGTGGGTGTTTACGACTTAAGCTCGATGGCCAAGTTCCTGGTTCAAGGAAAAGATGCCATGACTGGGCTACAATATCTCTGCGCTAACGACGTGGATGTGCCGGAGGGCAAGGTGGTCTATACGCAGCTTTTAAACCAAAGAGGCGGTATAGAAGCAGATGTGACGGTTACCCGCTTGGCTCAAGACAAATATTTCATCGTGACACCCGGGGCGACGGGGTGCCGGGATTTTGATTGGATCCGCCGCCATCTCCGGGAGGATGCCCATGTGTTTCTGACGGACGTCACTTCGGCCTACACCATGCTGGCAGTCATGGGGCCCAGGGCCAGGGACCTGCTGGTAACGTTGACAGATGCCAACCTTTCCAACAAAGCATTTCCGTTTGCCACTGCGCAGCAAATCGATGTCGCCAATGCCAGGCCCCTTGTGATGAGAATGTCTTTTGTGGGAGAATTGGGATGGGAGCTTTACATTCCAACCGAGTTTTCCAACAATGTGTTTGATGCCCTGATAGCAGAAGGTGAAAAATTCGATCTGAAACCGGTAGGGCTGCACGCTTTGGACTCGCTTCGTCTGGAAAAAGGATACCGCCACTGGGGTGCAGACATCACCCCCGACGACTCGCCGTTTGAAGCCGGATTAGGCTTTTGCGTTAAATTGGACAGGGGCGATTTTATCGGCAAGGATGCCCTGAAAAAACAGCAAGAATCCGGTTTGACGCGTAAGCTGGTGGTATTTACCCTGGAAGACTCCCAGCCGCTTCTTTACCATGATGAGCCGATCCTTAGAAATGGCGTGCAGGTCAGTGAGAACACCCATGGTGCCTATGCCCACTTTTTGGGATCTGCCATCGGCATGGGCTATCTCGAAAACCTTAAAGGCATTGATGATGACTGGATTTTATCCGGAAAATACCAAATTGATGTTGAGGGCAAGCTCATTCCTGCCAGGGTTCACCTCAATGCGCCCTACGATCCGGAAGCAAAAAGAGTGAGAATGTGAAAGAATTAACGAGAACTGGTTTTCAAACCTCAGATTATGTCCGAAGGTCCCGCTTTTTAGAGCGGGCAGAAGAGGTTTTGGAGCCGATTTTATACCGTATATAGTAAAAAATATTTACCCGCTACCATATACGGTATCGTATTACATCAATTAACAAAACTACCGGTTGGAATTCTACAAAGTTTGATGATTTCACCCCCCCTATTTATCCCCATCTCATGAATTATCGTAAATTGTTATAAAAACTAAAATTTTTTAATAGGGATTTAATACGTGCCCGGCAAATCGCGATCTGGGAGTAGATAGTTTGGTGAAATTGCGATTTGAAAGGCTTTAAACTGCAAAATTTTTGAGCTTCCCGGCAGCCGCAAATCGGATTTTTGACATTTTGGGGCACAAAAAGTGACGATAATTGTCACTTTTGGATGAAAAAGGATTTACCGTACGTTATATAACTATCTGAATATATTGCTAATAAACGTTTTCTACAAATTTGGCACGAAAATTGTATTAACAAAACAACACTTTAACGGAAAATGCTGGACACTCCGTATCGCTCTTTTCACAATCCATTTCGACATCAAAATAGGCTTCTCTGATGTGCGTGCATCTTTTCTGGCGGGCATTCAAATATAGTGGTGAAACCATTGACCGGCTGAGAATAACGGCATTTTGGGAAGCCAGCTTTTATAAGGGATTGATAAATCCCGCAAAAACAGGGTCAAATTTGGCCCTGTTTTTTTTTTGCCCCCTTGTGATCTTTATATTAAGCTTTTTAGAGTGATTTTGAAAAATATATTCTGACATGATAAGCTAGTTTTCATTGGTTTTTTCAAGAATCTCTTCCGGTGGATAGACAACCAGCCGATCCCCCGGATAAATGGGCCTTTTGGGGTTTAAATTGTTCCAGATAAGCAGTGCCGGCAGGGGGACATTGAAACGATCGGCAATGGTCGACAGATTGTCTCCTTCTTTGACAATATAGACCTGCTCATTTCTGTTGGCCAACCAGTCATTCAACACTTTTTCATATCTGGCATGAAAATCGGCAGCGGCGCCCTTGGGAATTAGAATGGTATGATTGCCTTCCAACAGAGAGTGCCCTCTTATTTCAGGGTTTAAATCTTTGATTACTTTAAAATAGGTACCCGCCGACTGGGCTACCACGTGGATGGGCGTCTTTTGGTCACACTGAATTTCAACGCGATCAAATTGCAAAGGCGGATACAAATCTTCCGGATTCAATCGAAAGCCGTATTTTTCGGGATTCAACAATATCAATTTTGCAGCGATGATCCGGAATATGTATCTTTGAGTTTCTAATGGCAGGTAGAGTTGATAATAATTATCGGTTTTCTGGGCCAATATTTCAGCCTTAAGACCCTCTTCTCCCATATTATACGCAGCCGCTGCAAGTGTCCATGATCCCAGATCATCATAAAGCGTTTTAAAATAGCGAATAGCGGCGCTGGTCGATTTGAAGATATTCCTGCGCTCGTCGATGGCGGAATTAATTGTCAGGCCATAGATACGACCGGTTTCCTCCATAAACTGCCAGAACCCGATAGCCCCTTTTGGAGAACCGACATGGGGACGCAATGCACTTTCAACCAAGGCGATATACTTGAGATCTTCGGGCATACTGTTTTCTCTGAGCATTTTTTCAATGAGCGCCAAGAATCGATTGGACCGCTTTAGCCACAGAATTATTTGGGGACGATCAGCCAGAGTAAGTAGGAGTTCTTTTTCATATCTCTCGCGGACTTCCTGGATATCCAGCGGCGTCGCTTCGCCACAAAACTCCAGCTGATCACTGAAACGCAGGCTGGAAACCAGTGACGGAAAACTTGAAGGTTCAAGGCTTTCAGCCGATTCGCTGAGGGTGTTGATGGCCTGCAGAAATAACGAAACGCAGACGATAATCGTAATTTTTTGCATGATTTATCTTATTTCAAAACCACTTGATGTTAATAATTTGGCCCTGGACGATTATCTGTCCAAAACATTCGGTGTCCCCCAAAAAGACACAGCCGATTTTGACTATCCAAAAGGACTCAGCGGCAAAGAGGCCTGCTGCCGTAACAGTAATTGTTTTGAACTTTAGATGTCTAACTGAAAACAGCCCGTACCGCAGAATACAATATCCAGGTGCCCGCTAAAAGAAAGAAAAGTCCGGCACCAATTTTAATGTACAAAGGAGGGACAAAGCGGCTCACAGCGTCACCAAAAAAGACCGCAATCAGAGAGCTTAATACCAATGCACCGGCAGCGCCCAGAAAGACCGAAATCTTCGGATCGCAGTCAGCGGAAAGACAAAATGTGGCCAGCTGGGTCTTATCACCGAGTTCCGCCAGAAACACCATGCCGAAGGTGGTGATCATTATTTTAAAGTCCATTATATTTCTCCCTTCGTGTTAAGGCCTGATCGTTTCACAGCGCTCTCAGAAACTCTGGTTTAAGTTCGAGCTTGCCCGCCAAAGCATCATCTATCATTTTGAGGGTCGCCTCTTTATCCCGGGGCAGCCGTGCCTTTAGGGGGAGATAATTCGAGGCGTGATTGGCGTGGAAAAGACCTCTGGATAGGTTTGTATGAGCGATCATGGTTCTCAGCTCATGGAGCATTTCCTCCGGCTCAATCAGGGTAAATTTACCGGATTCAAAATCCTGAAACAGCGGAGTGCCGGGAATCAGCATAAGGCTTAGTGCGCCTACATATTCGGGATCGATTGCCGAAAGGACTCTGCCGGTTTCCCTGGCGTGGATTTGAGAGCGCTCCCTGCCGGCAATCGCTAAAAGTACCGTAAGCGAAAGTTTTATTCCGGCGGCGCGTATCTTTTTCCCCATTTCGATCATGTCGTTGGAATTTGCCCCTTTGTTTATTTTCTTCAAGGTTGCATCATCCCCTGTTTCAAGACCCATGTAGGCTATACCCACACCGTGAGCATTGATTTCTTTCAATTCTTCGAGGCTTTTCATTTTGATGCTCTTGGCATTGGCATACAGGCCAACCCGTGTGACCCAGGGCAGGTTCTTTTCGATTTCGCCCAGGATTTTCAGAAGTCTTTTTTGGGGTATGATCAGTGCGTCTCCGTCGCACAGGAACACCCGGCGTTGCCGTCGACAGTATTGGGCGGCAAACGCAATATCTTCCTTAATGACAGCGTCCGGTTTTATGCGGAATCGCTCACCTTTGTAAGTTCCGCAGAATGTGCACTTGTTGCGAGAACAACCGACGGTTACCTGAAGCAGAATACTGTTAGCTTCACTGGGCGGTCTGATGATGTTGCCTTCATAGTGCATTGGATTATTTTCCTTTTGTCAAAACCGTCTGCAATACTTATCAATGCTGCGGTCTATCAGCCTTCAAGCTGGGCTATGCAGGTCATAAAGTCATCTGCAAAAGATTGGTAAATTTTGTCTTCCTGGCCGAATTCCGATATGTCAGTGGGTTTGTTTTTCTTCATTCCGTACGCGACATCCCAACCCTTCTCTTTTAACATTTCAATCACTTTTTCTGCTTGGCTCCTGGTTATATCGTCTCCGATGTTTTTTTCCGTTATATAAAATTTCATTCAAAAATCCTTCCCTGGTAAACTATCAGCTTGAAAACCATTTGAAAAGGACCTTCCTGGTCCTCCAGGGTGATGACCTTATCAGGCATGGTTGATTCCTATAATTTTGCGGCAATTTAGTATTTTGATTTAATCTAAATTAATAGTTTTTTTCAAATATGCAAATAAAAAAATGGTGTTGAGTTTAAAGGGATGTGGTGTTATCTTAGCTTATCATTTTAAATTTAAACCCCAGGGACGATTGTTTTGTAACCGCTTCCAGGGATTCAATTGTGGAGATTAGATGATGATTGACAAGCATTCTGATTTCGCTAAAAAGAAAAAATCACAAAAGAATATGGACTGGGAGAACCGCGTTTTATGCAGTGACGGAAATTGTATCGGTGTGATCGGGTGGGATGGCCGCTGCAAGGAATGCGGCAGACCTTATGAAGGCCAACTGCCGTGGCAAATTAAATCCACCGCCTTCGATGAAAATACGGAAACACAACAGGATGAAGACGTATCTGATGCTGAAGAGAAACCAGTTAAGGATGCCGGAAACCAAGCGGATCAGATGTCACAAGAAGATTATGACTGGGAGGGTCGCCGGCTATGCAGTGATGGAAACTGCATCGGTGTGATCGGCCCTGACGGTCGCTGCAAAGAATGCGGCAAACCTTATGAAGGAGATTGATATGGGTTAATTATACGGTTTAGTTTTTTGGAGATAACCCATGACTGCGCTTGGATTGATCCCGATACCCTCATGGCGGGATATTTTAGATATTCTATTTCTCACCCTGGTGACATACCACCTCTATGTCTGGTTTAGAGAATCGCGAGCACTTCGGGTCCTCATCGGTTTGGCAGTGTTGGGAGGGATCTATTCCTTGGCCAAACTGTGGGGTCTATTTCTAACAACCCGGGTATTTCAGATACTCTGGCAGGTATTATTAATCCTTTTACTAATACTTTTCCAGTCTGAGATCAGACAAGTTCTGGAAAAGGTCAGCCCGCTGCGTTTCCTGCGGACGCGAAGGCCTACCATTCAAAGAGCCTTTGCGGAAAAACTTGCCCGGGTCGTTTTCGATCTGGCCGCAGAAAAAACAGGGGCGCTCATCGTTATTGCACGGGATGATAATCCGGCCGAATTTATACACTCCGGTCAAACAATCATGGCCTTGCCCGAGCCTGCCCTAATCAAAAGCATCTTTAACCGCCAAGCCCCGGTGCACGATGGAGCCGTCGTTATCAGCCAGGATCGCCTTACGCAAATGGGCGGTATTCTGCCCCTATCCGAAAAGGAGAATCTGCCTGAACATTACGGGACCCGGCACAGGGCTGCCCTGGGCCTTTCTGAACGAACCGATGCTGTTTGCCTGGTCGTTTCCGAGGAACGGTCGGAGGTTTCGACCGTAGCCGACGGTGAGTTAAAAACATGGGAGACTTCCGAAGCCTTGGGCACGCAACTGATCGCATGGTTAGGTGTGCCGGACAGCCCGGCCCCGGCACTCAAAGATTTTATGAAGGGAGCTTTTATCGAAAACTGGCGTCACAAGCTGGGGGCCCTGGGCGTGGTTATCGTCGCTTGGTTTGTTCTTGCCAGCCAGCAGGACGTTAATATCAGCATTGCCGCCCCGATTCAGTATGTCAACCTCTCGCATCAGATGGCCTTGGATCAGAGATCGGCAAAAACCGTCAACCTCAAACTTTCAGGCCGAAGAAACAGCGTCAGAGCGTTGAAAGAGCAGGATGTGCGGGTTCAGGTAGATCTGAAGCGCCTTTCAGCGGGTAATCATCTGATCAAACTAGCGGCTAAAAATATCGACCTGCCGCTGGGTGTCAAGGTTGAAAGCGTTACTCCGCAGGAAATAAGGGTCATATTAAAACCCCCACAACCTGGAACAGACAATCTCATGCAATTCAAATAAACACCTGTATTACGCAGGGATGGTGAGGGACTTGGCAGGACATTTTCAATCCCTGTAACCAGGATTTCATAGAAGCTTCTCAGTTGGTGTGTAATCGAAACCAAATGCGTCTGCCACGCCTCTGTAAGTTATCTTGCCGTTGACAATATTTGCGCCGGATCTGATTTCAGGATTCTCCTTCATGGCTTTTTTCCAGCCTTTATTAGCGATTTCGACGGCATAGGGGAGGGTGGCGTTGGTCAGCGCAAGCGTTGAGGTTTTGGGAACAGCTCCTGGCATATTACTGACAGCATAATGGACGATACCATCGATAGTGTAAGTCGGCTGGGAATGGGTGGTCTCCCTGGAGGTTTCAAAGCAACCGCCCTGATCAATGGAAACATCAACCAGCACCGCACCTCGCTTCATTGTTTTTAACATACCGCGGTCGACCAATTTGGGTGTCCGGCTTCCCGGGACAAGCACGGCGCCGACTACCACATCTGCCTCTTGGATGAGTTTGCGAATTGTGGCCGGACTGGACATCAAAGGGATGCAATTGGGGGGCATCACATCGCTGAGATACCGCAGACGATCCAGATTTATGTCGAGGACGTATACTTTGGCACCCAATCCGCTGGCCATTTTGGCGGCATTGATTCCCACCACGCCACCGCCTATGATCAACACCGTTCCAGGATCGACACCCGGAACACCCCCCAGCAAAACACCATGTCCGCCCTGGACCATCTCAAGATATTTGGCCCCTTCCTGAATTGCCATCGGTCCCGCGATTTCGCTCATAGGGGTGAGCAGCGGCAACGAACCGCTTGCCTTTTGAATTGTTTCATAGGCGATATTGACCGTTCCGGCTTTTCTCAGGGCCTGGATTAGTTCCTCTGACGCGGCCAGATGAAGATAGGAAAAGTAGATCTGATCATTACGGAGCAAGGGATATTCGGAAGTTTGGGGCTCCTTCACTCGCAGAATCATCTCGGCACGCTGAAAAACTTCCTGAGAAGTGTCGATTATTTCTGCTCCGGGTTTGGCAAAGGCGGCGTCTTCAAATCCACTACCGGTGCCGGCGCCTTTTTCCACCAGAACCGTGTGACCCTCTTGCTTCATGATCTCCACGGAGGCCGGGGTCATGGACACCCTATTTTCCTCGGTCTTTATTTCTTTTAAAACACCGATAATCATTGTAAACCTCTTGATCCTAAGTAATGAATTTATATTTCTAAGCGCCAGTTTTTTTCCAATTAGCAATTTTCAAAGCGCAAAGCAAGAAAGTATTCTTCGAAGGCATGCTTTCCCTCGATTTTTGATGAACTTTTTGACAGCCGGTATTGCGCTGATTTGGGATTTCACAATCTTTCCTTTTCCAAAAGCACTTTGCGCCTGATAACTATATCGGTTCGTGTCTATTTAAATTTTCTATATAATATATAAAATTTATCGATATTTTATAATTGACAATTTTTAGGGGATAACTTATGAGAGAAATCATTTATTTTGCAATAGGGATCATTCACCAATATGTCGACTCGTGCGATTACCTTTTTAAGCAAAAAAGGGATTCCTTTTGAAGTTCTCAAATACGAACATGAAGAAAAGGGGGCCAAATTTGCGGCCAGGGCCACTGGCTTTTCTCTCGAACAGACTGTAAAAACCCTCGTTGTTGAACTGGAATATGATAATTATTGCGTGGCTTTGATGCCGGGGCACCGAGAGCTGAATCTGAAGCGGTTGGCAAAGGTCTTTGCTGTCAAGAGCGCGGCCATGGTCGATGCTGCTGCGGCTGAACGGTTGACCGGGTACCTGGTGGGCGGCATCAGTCCTTTCGGCACCAAACATCGGTTGCCTGTGGTGATGGACAAAAGCATCCTTAACTTTGGACAGATCCTGATCAATGCAGGACAGAGGGGGGTGATGCTTAAAATGACCCCCAACGATATTTTGAATACACTCAATTGTAGGGTGGCGGAGATTGCCCGATGAAGGTGTTTGCTATTTGTGTTTGGCTTTGATTCTTTCAACTCGACGACTAAATACAAAACACGAAACTCCAAATACTGATAAGTAATACCTCAATTGTGCATAAACAAAATCAAGAGTTAATTATAACTAATTAGTATCACGAGGTATCCGAAATATTAAAGCACCTCACTATAAACCAATGATAGCAGAATGATGGTTGTCTTATTTATTTCTTCATTTTGTTTACCCTTCGGGAAAGCCGATGATACCCCATAGCCTTCGGCTTGACTCCTGCGGTGTCTGCGTTGCCAAGGGTTCGCAGTAGTTTACTACGGCTTCACCCTTGGACGCCTTGGATCTGGGGCATCCTCGACTTTTGCACACTTAAGGTAATAATCATTAGTG
>CP070652.1:2077599-2100079 GCA_020354645.1 Deltaproteobacteria bacterium | reverse complement strand
CTTTCCCTCCAATTTAGCATAATTCCTGAGTGTGTTGAACACTTTTGATTCATGCCAAATTTGGGAGAATCGGGTATCTTTCACATTGCCGCAATTTACATCCAGATAACCGCAGGGTTGGACATCGCCGGTGTGGGATATAAAGCAGAAACCAATTCCGCCAAGACACCCGCGGGTCACGGCATCCAGACCGTGAGTTTGGAAATTAACCTTCTTGCCTTCCTGATGGGCCCGTTGTCTCAGTATCCTGTAGTAGTGAGGGGCGCAGGTGGCTTTGAGCTGCAGCGAAACCCGGTCTTTCTGATCGTAAAACCAATTGAGGGTTTCTTCGTATTGGAGGGCCGATATTTCCTGTTCGACGATGTACTTACCCCTTCCGGTGGGAACAAGTAAAAAAATGTGATGGGCGACCGCGTCCAACTCTTCGGCGAGCGCCTGTATCCGGGGCAATTCTTTAAAATTTTGCTGGGTGATGGTGGTATTGATCTGAAAATCGAGACCGGCCTGTTTGGCATAGCCGATGCCGCGCAGGGCGCCTTCAAAAGCGCCTTCGACTTTGCGGAATTTATCATGGGTTTCACTCGTGGCACCATCGATGCTGATGCTGAGACGCTGGATACCGGCGGCTACCATTTCGCGGGCGTTGGATTCGGTAATGAGGGTGCCGTTGACAGCCATGACCACGCGCAGGCCTTTTTTGGTGCCATAACGGGCAATTTTAAAGATATCCGGGCGCAGCAGGGCTTCACCACCGGTAAGGATGATGATGGGGCTGCCGACTTCATGTATTTCATCGAGCAGTTGAAAACAGGATTCCGTATCCAGCTCACCTGTATGGGGCCCTTTGGTGGCAGCCGCCCGGCAATGGATACAGTTGAGATTACAGTTTCTCGTAACTTCCCAGGCAACCAAGCGCAGGTTGGATTCCGGTTTCTTCGATTTTTGCCCGGTGTTTTTCAGCGGCTGGTGTTTGAGGTTTTTCATGTAAGACTTTTCCTGGCAATTTGCGGTTTTGGGTCAAGAAAGGCTAAATATGTTTCTTAAACCAAAAATGTCAAGGAATATATTGGCGAGCGACGCTATCGCATACATCGACACCTAAAAAGCTTTTTCCTTGACAGTGGGGATTTTTTTATATCTTATGAGAATTTAACTTTACTTAGGGACCCCTGAAACAAACTTGAACATTTGGTAAATGCCGATAAATATTACGTTGCCACAAGAGCAGGTAAGCTGAGGAAATAACCGTGCCGCAGGAAACTATTCACCCGGATCATTACCTTCTGGAACAACTCGAGGCCGCCGGACCTTTTCAGGCGGCGGCCTGCTTCCAATGCCGCAAGTGTACCAACGGCTGTCCGGTCACCTTTGCCATGGATCTTTACCCAGACCAGGTGATCCGTCTGGTGCTTCTCGGGCAGCGGGAAACAGTATTGCGCTGCAACACCATCTGGGTGTGCGCGGCATGTGAAACCTGCACGACACGGTGTCCGAATGCGGTCAAAATAGCGGAACTAATGGATTGTCTCAAAGAAATGGCCGTTGATGCGGGGATTCCTTGCCGCCAGCCCCAGATACTTACCTTACATGAAATGTTTCTGAAAAACTTAAAAAAACGCGGTCGTGTGTTTGAAAGTACATTTGTGCCGAGCTACCAGATCCGTAGCGGTGAGCTCAAGCGCAAATGGAAAGCGGGTGCATGGCGGGATGACTTGAAACTGGGCTGGCAGATGCTTTACAAAGGCAGATTCTCACAGGTTCCCAAATCCATCAAAGGCATGGAAGAAGTGCGGGTGATTCTATCGCGCGCCAAACAAACAACGCACACAACATGAAAGCAGCTTATTATCCGGGCTGTTCGCTCGAAGGCACAGCCAGAGATTACGCCGAATCCGTGGGAGCGGTGTGTTCCTCATTTGACATTCAACTGGAAGAAGTTCCCGATTGGAATTGTTGCGGTGCCAGCGCAGCCCACAGCATCGACCATGAAGGGAGCATAGAGCTGGCAGCCCGGACGCTCAATCTGGCCGCCGAATTGCCGCATTCGGATATGCTGGTTCCGTGCCCCATGTGTTTCAATCGCTTAAAAACAGCTGCCTGGGCACTGCAGGGAGAAAACCGGGAACGGTATGCGGTCACACTGAAAGCCGCTTTTCCGAAAATCTGGGATATTGCAGATTTTTTTGCCACTGAAGAAATGCTGCAAAGGGTATCAGCCCATGTGATAAAACCGCTGGAAGGGTTAAAGGTCGTTTGTTATTACGGCTGCATGGCAAACCGTCCTCCCGATATCACGGGTGCCGCCGAACCTGAAGACCCACAGAGCATGGATCGCATTGTTCAAAATCTGGGTGCCACAGCCATTCCCTGGCCGTTCAAGACCGATTGTTGTGGGGCCAGCCAGGCGCTCTCTCGTCCGGACATTGTATCTCAATTGGTCGGAAAACTTTTGGATATGGCCCAACGGCTCGATGCCCAGGCGGTTGTCGTTTCTTGCCAGATGTGCCAGGCGAACCTGGACATGTATCAGCCAAGGATCGAAGCCGACTGGCAGCGGCAGTTTTCCCTGCCCGTTTATTATTTTACCGAGCTGATTGGACTGGCTTGCGGTCTAAAAGGACTGCGGAAATGGCTTTCGCGCCATATCACCGAACCCTTTTCCCTTCTAAGGGCGCTGGGGCTTTGGAATAATCTATAAAGAGGAACCGATAAAAAAAATCAATCGTTGGCGGGCTGTTGCCCAAATCCCGTTTCACTTTGTCTAAAACGTTTTTTGATCAATTTAATGACCGTTCAAAAGGATTTGGGCAACAGCCCGTTGAGATTTGAACCGAAAGCACCACCGGCATCCAACCCGCTCAACGGGTGGATAAAACAGACTTTTTACAAAATCGCCAATATGCAAGCTCAACCAGAAAACTTAAATCAACCTCCGGGAAAGCTCGGGGCCGTCGCGATTATCGGCGCTGGCATCGCCGGAATTCAGGCGGCCCTGGATATCGCCAATTCCGGATTCCGGGTGCATCTCGTGGAAGAAAAACCGAATCTGGGGGGTGTCATGGCGCAGCTCGACAAGACATTTCCCACCAATGATTGTTCTTCCTGTATGATGGGACCCAGGCTGGTGGAACTGGCCAACCATCCGAATATCGATATTTTGGCTTACACCGATGTTCTTTCTTTGAACGGAGAGCCCGGCCGCTTTCAGTTGACCCTGAATAAGAAAGCACGGGCAGTGGACCCGGAAAAATGTGTTGCCTGTGATGTTTGCGCCGAGAAGTGCCCGGTGAAGGTGCCGGATCCGTTCAATTTGAACTTAAATCAGCGCAAAGCCATTTATATTCCGTATCCACAGGCCGTTCCCCTCGTTTACACCATCGACAAGGATTACTGCCTCTATTTTAAAAAAGGAAAATGCCGTATTTGTCAGAAGGTCTGCAAAAACGAGGCGGTTGATTTTAATCAGGCAGATGATATCGTTGAGCTGGAGACAGGCGCAGTGATCCTAGCCGGTGGATTTGAGCCCTTTGATGCACGGTTAAAAGCGGAGTACGGCTACGGACGCTGGCCCAATGTCGTTACCAGCCTGGAATACGAAAGAATCCTTTCGGCGGCCGGTCCCTTCCAGGGCCGCCTTCAACGTGTCTCCGATTCAAATCCCCCCCGGCGGATCGCCTGGATTCAGTGTATCGGGTCTCGTGACAGCCAAATCGGGCATGATTACTGTTCCGCTGTTTGCTGTATGTCCGCCATAAAGCAGGCCGTGATTACCAAAGAACATGACCGTCGGATCGACGCCGCAATTTTTTACATCGATATTCGGGCCCAGGGAGAGGGGTTTGATCGTCTCTACGAGCGGTCCAAATCAGATCATGACGTTCGCTATGTTCGGTCCCTGGTATCCCGGGTGCTACCCAACCCGGAGGACGATACCCTGTCCGTTTCCTATGCCTCGCCGGGACAGCCGCTGCAGGAGGAGACATTTGACTTGGTCGTTCTTTCCGTGGGTCTATGCTCTAATCCGGCCTCCGTTCGATTGGCGCAACGGATCGGAATCCGATTAAACGCGCATGGTTTTTGCGCATCAGATTCGCTGGATGAGGTGACCACCTCCAGGCCGGGGATATATGTATGTGGGGCGTTTCAGGGACCCAAAGATATTCCGGGGGCCGTTCAGCAGGGGAGCAGTGCGGCGGCGCGGGCCACTGCCTTGCTGGCCGATCAAAGAGGATCCCTGGTAACTCAGACACCTGCAAATAAGGAACGAGATGTGAGTCATGAAGAACCCCGCATCGGTGTTTTCATATGCCACTGCGGCATCAATATCGCCGGCGTGGTAGACGTCAAAGCGGTTGCCGATTATGCCCGGTCTCTTCCCGGTGTAATCTACGCAACCCACTGTATGTTTGCCTGTTCCACCGATCAGCAACAGGAAATCAAGCAGGCAATCAACACGCATCGGCTTAACCGCGTGGTGGTGGCTGCCTGTACGCCTCGCACCCATGAGCCTCTCTTTCGCAATACGTTGCGTGAAGCAGGTCTTAATCCTTATCTTTTCGAGCTGGCCAACATTCGAGAACACGATTCCTGGGTCCATCGGGCCGAGCCCGAAGCCGCTACCGCAAAAGCAAAGGATCTCGTACGCATGTCGTTGTCCCGAGCCCGCCTGCTGGAACCCCTGTATGATACGTCTTACAGCGTGGTCCAGGGTGCCCTGGTCATCGGGGGCGGTCTGGCCGGACTCACTGCGGCCCGTTCATTGGCGGCGCAGGGCTTCCCGACGACCCTGATAGAACAAACCAATGAGCTGGGGGGCAATGCCCGCACCCTCCATTATACCGAAGATGGCGCCAATCCGGCTGCATATGTTCAAGAACTTATTCAAAAAGTAATAGATCAACCCTTGATCACGGTACACACGGAGGCTGAACTAGTTTCGGTCACGGGGAGCTGCGGCAATTTTACGTCCAAGCTTTCCGTCGGGGGAAGGACGCACAGCATCTCACACGGTGTGGTTCTGGTTGCAACCGGTGGAGAGGAATACAAACCTTCGGAATACCTTTATGGACAACATCCCGCAGTGATCACCCAAAAAGAATTTGAGGCCCTGCTGGTTTCACAGCCCGACGCGGCCGGGAAACTTCGGAACGTTTCGATGATTCAGTGCGTGGGATCTCGGGAACCGGAACATATGTACTGCAGCCGGGTGTGTTGCACGGCAGCCGTGAAGAACAGCTTGAAGTTGAAATCGCTGAACCCGAAGGCTCAAATCTCGGTTTTATACCGGGATATTCGCACCTTCGGGCTGAGAGAATCTTATTATTTGAAAGCACGGCAACAGGGGGTGCGTTTTTACCGATACCAAAGAGAGCAAAAACCGCAGGTGGCAATTCAGGGCCACAGCCTCGGGATTTCGGTATTTGACGCCCATTTGCAGGCACAGGTTCTGCTGGAGGCCGATCTGCTGGTGTTAAGCACCGCCATCCGTCCCCGGCCGGAAAGCAGTCAACTTGCCGACGTCATGCGGCTTCCCTTTGACGAAGATGGTTTTTTTATGGAAGCCCATATTAAACTCAGGCCGCTGGATTTTGCCGCACCGGGCTTTTATCTCTGCGGGCTGGCGCAGGGCCCCAAATTTGTCGCTGAAAGCATTGTGCAAGCCCAGGGGGCGGTTTCACGGGCAGCCTCCGTGCTTTCCAAAAAAGAAATAGTGGCCGACGGCGCAATCAATCACGTGGATCCCAGACTTTGCCGGGCGTGCGGGGAATGCGAAAAGGCCTGCGGGTTTGAGGCCATAAAGGTCGAAGCAGTTGAAGAAGGAAGAGAAGTGGCCGTTGTCAAAGAAGCCCTTTGTACGGGATGTGGGGCCTGTAATGTAGCCTGCCCCACCGGCGCAGCGTCGCTGGCTCATTTTCTGGATGAGCAAATCAACGCCATGATCGAAGAATCCGGCTGAGCATCATAGATGTTTATTGATAAAGGATCTAGGCACAACAAAAGCCATCCGGCTCGATTGGATTCCCAGAGAAAGCATTGCGGGCGGTTTGTGATGATTCTTGGCGCAGCAAAGGATCAGCGGTCTGAACTGTCTGAGCCCGGAAGGGCGAGTTTTCAGACCGCCCGGTGCAAGCCTTAGCAACCTCCAAACCGTTTGCACGCTGACGAAGGGAATCGAATCTGTGCCGGATACCTAAAGTACTCATTAGTACATTATAAGCTATCTCAAAAAAGCATATAACCCATAATGGCTGTGAGAGCCCGCCGATGCAGCGGGACATCATTTCCCTATGATCGCGTTGATCAAAATCAGGGGTCAGGGTATTTTTTTCGCGACCAGATGAACACGACGGCGCTGTTAAATGGCAAAGGGCACCTGCCGCTCAGCCAGGCAAAAGCGGTTGTGTCTTTTTGGGGGACACCGCATGTTGTTTTGGCAGGCGGCAAAATGAAAGGCAGTTGCCGTTTCGGAGCCCCGGCGGCAATGATTCGGCATCTGGTCGTCGAAAAAATTTCCCTGCCCCCTGATCTTAGTGCAACCAGGTCTTTGATAGTCAACATTGCGGTGTTTGTCTTGTTATTTTAAAGAGCAGCTTTTTTTTGAGATAGCTTCTATTAACGGGTCAACTCCTCTCATCATTCCATTAATAAAACTCGCTTTTACCTGCCGAATTACCAGCACGTGAGCGAGTCCAGGAAGAGCTGTTTCAGGTCCTCAGCGTCGGCCGGACGCGGTGATAATTTGGTAAGGCGTTGCTGGAGCAAAGTACCTGCGACCAATTCCTCCACGTCCTCCGGCCCGAAACCGACAACGCTCAGCCCATTGGGCATTCCGACTTTTTTCATCAAATCGACAATCGCGGCAGCGAGCAATTGACCGGCATCCTCGGGTTTGGTGCCGGAAATGTCAGCGCCCATCAATTTGGCAGCATATAGATGAAGCTCGGGATTAGCCGGCGCAGTGAATCGAAATACTGCCGGAGCATTGAGTACTACGGCTATTCCATGCGGAACGTAAGGATGCTCTGTCGGATATCCTTGGGGCACAAAGCCGCGCTTGAGGCCGGAAACCGGGTATGACATTCCGTGCGGCAGGTGAACACCGGCGTTTCCAAATCCGATACCGGCGAAGCTGGCCGCCAGCAGCATCTGACCGCGGGCTTCTTCGTCAGAGGGGTCTTCTATCACCCGTACAAGGCTTTGAGACACCATTTCAATTGCCCGTGAGGCCCAGATGTGGCTGATCGGGTTGGACCCCTGGTAGGCCGGGCGCATTTTGGGGCTTTCAGGCGCCTCCCGTTTGTCAAACGGCAGGGCCGTCAGCGACTCCAGGGCATGGGTCAATACGTCCAGTCCGGTACTGGCAGCCACCAGCGTGGGACAGCTGCGGGTGTTGTCGGGGTCTACAATTCCCCTCAAGGGGCGCAGGGTTCGATGGGCGATTCCTGTTTTGGCGTGCATTTCCACGAAATCAAAGACGGCCACCCCGGTAGTTTCACTGCCTGTGCCGGCGGTCGTCGGAATTGCAATCATTGGTTTTAACGGACCCGGCACCGGTTGACCTTGGCCAAGCGGATGATTGACATAGGTCAGAAAATCTGCCGGGTAGCAAGCATATAGATTGGCTGCTTTGGCGGTGTCCATACTGGAACCTCCGCCGACGGCAACATAACCATCGAAAGCGCCTTCGCTGGCAAACCGGATAGCTTTCTTGAAAGAGGCATCTGTTGGCTCGATTCTCACCTGGTCGAATAATACAGGGTCGAGCCCTTCTTTGCGCAGTGATTCGAGGACAACAGCCACCGGTTGGGTATCCGACAGGTAGGGGTCCGTTACGACCATCACCCGGTGAGCTTCCTGTTCTTTCATATCGCACCCTACTTCGCGGGTAACGCCGGGGCCATATTTGATGCTCGAGGTATCCATTGTAAAGACGGTTTCGAGAGTCACGCTACACTCCTTTCATTAAATCTTGAAAACCCGGGTTCATGCCATCAACCAGTTCAAGATTTTATCCGCCTTCGTCTGATCAGACGCCGGCGGGACACGCGTTCCACTTCGCTAAGCGCCTTGCAGCAAAAGATCGCAAAATGGATCAAACGGAGTTTTGAAATCACTTCTAGAAGCTATCTCAGAAAAAAAAGCTGGTCTTTAAAATAACAAGACAAACACCGCAATGTTGACTATCAAAGACCTGGTTCCGCTGAGATCAGGGGTCAGGGAAATTTTTTCGACGACCAGATGCCGAATCATTGCCGCCGGGGCTCCGAAACGGCAACTGCCTTTCATTTTGCCGCCTGCCGAAAACAACATGCGGTGTCCCCCAAAAAGACCCAACCGCTTTTGCCTGGCTGAGCGGCAGGTGCCCTTTGCCATTTAACAGCGCCATCGTGTTCATCTGGTCGCGAAAAAAATACCCTGACCCCTGATTTTGATCAACGCGATAATAGAGAAATGATGGCCCGCCTCATCTTGGGCTCTCACAGCCATTATAGGTTATATGCTTTTTTGAGATAGCTTGTAGTGTTACGTTTAAAAAGTCCTGCAGCGGTTTGAACGCCTTTCGTTATATTTGAGGGGCCGGGGTGTTTTTTTCACGTCAAGCTGATCTCCCCGGCGCTTCCACCGGGCAGGGGGCGATTGCCGCCGAGAAAGGCAACCACCGGCGTCGGTTCTCGTTGGCGTGAACCCGTTAAATGGCCGGCAGTAACATGCGGGGCAGTTGCCGCTGTCGGGCTTGGCAGGCAACCCCCCGGCATCTTGCCGTGAAAAAAACACCCCGGCCCCTGAGTTATATTTTGTAACTTATTTGCGGGACACAACACTAACCCCCCGACCGTCAAATGTCAATCGCACAAAAACTTTTTCACTTGACAGAAGCCATTGCTTTCTCTTTAATAAAAAATTCGTCTTAAATCCTTGAATCTTTTTCATGGAATGCCCGGGAGATTCATTTATCGCATGTATCGCATGCGAATGAAAACTCCCGCGTCCGGAGAAAAGGCGGTAAAAAATCGTGACACAGAAAGCTTTAGATTCCGATAAACAATTTTCAGGGCACCTGAAAATTGTGGCTTTTGTCTGCAACTGGTGTGCTTACGCCGGGGCTGATCTGGCCGGCGTTTCCCGCTTGCAGTACCCCACCAATGTCCGTCTTATTCGTGTCATGTGCACCGGTCGATTGAATCATGGCTTTATTCTTAGGGCTTTTGTGACGGGAGCAGACGGCGTATGGGTATCCGGCTGACACATCGGCGACTGTCATTACCTGGACGGTAACGTCAAATGCCAGAAGGTGATCGAAGAAACCCGGGAAATCCTGAAGCTTCTGGGGATGGATGAGCGCCGTCTCAGGCTTAAGTGGATTTCAGCCTCAGAAGGGGCGGCCTTTGCCGAGGAAATCCGCTCTTTTGTCCAGGTGCTTCGCGAGCTTGGAGGCAATCCCCTCAAGACCAACAGCCATAAACAATCAGGCTTCCACCCGATGGAAAGGGCTTGATGCACAAAACCATGAAGCTTACCCCAAAACAGATCGATTACTGCATGCAATGCGGCATGTGCACCGGAAGCTGTCCCGTCAGCAGTGAGATATCCGGCTTTTCGCCACGGCAGCTTATCAGGCGCACCATGCTAGAGCCGGATACCGGCCTTATTCAAAGTCCGGAGATATGGTCCTGCCTGGGCTGTGCGAGCTGCAGTCAACGGTGTCCGGTTGGCATTGATTTCCCTGAATTCATTAGTGTTTCTCGCCGGCAGGCCCGCAAAGCGGGAAATCTGCCGCAGGAAAGCCATCACGGTGTTTTGCAGCTCATTGCCGAGCTCCAAACCCATGCCGTCAAACAGCAGCGCACGGCATGGGCCCGAGAAGCAGGCGCTTTTAGAGACACGGGCGAGTATTTTTACTTTGTGGGGTGCTTGCCTTATTTTGACGTGACCTTCCGGTATCTGAATCTAACGCCCCTTGAGACGGCGCGAAGTATTTTGACGTTGCTTAATAGAATAGGCGTGGAGCCGGTGATCAGCAATGATGAACGCTGTTGCGGTCACGATGCCTTGTGGAGCGGAAACGAGAGCGTCTTCCGCAAATTGGCCCGGTGGAATCTGGAAGTCATAAAATCATCAGGTGCCAAAACAGTGCTCTTCAGCTGCCCTGAAGGTTATGTCACGTTTAAGGAGCATTATCCAAAATACTTCGGAAAACTGCCGTTCGAAGTGATTCATATGACGGAGTTTCTGGTGCGCAAGCTGCCTGAATCAAATCTGTCCTTTCAATCGTCCTCTGAAGCAACAATCACCTATCACGATCCCTGCCGCCTGGGGCGATTGGCTGGAATTTACGACCCCCCCCGACAGCTGCTGCAACTTTTTCCCGAAATTCAGATTTTGGAAATGGAGCGCAACCGCGAAAATTCTCTCTGCTGCGGAACCATCGCCTGGATGGAGTGTTCGAGCTGTTCAAAAACCCTTCAGAGCACAAGACTGCAGGAAGCCATCCAGACCGGAGCGCAAACCCTCATCACGGCATGCCCCAAATGTCAGATTCACTTCAGGTGCGCCCAGAGCCGCATGGAATCGGACCTGAAAGTGGTAGACCTTTATACGTATCTCAGAAAGCGGTTGCGCGGTGAACCGGCAGGCGACGCCTGAAAGATAAAATCAACATGAATCCGGCATAAAATTATTGAACTAATATATAATTTTGCTTGACAAATTACCATCATACTTTCTATTTCTTGTTAGCCCCACTAAATGTCGAAATGAAGGGTTGAATTTCACAGACTCATTGGCAGTACAACCAACAACCGCAGTCTAATGTTTTAGTGGAATTTATTAAAAACCACACCATCGACAAGAGAGAAATCCCGAATTCCGGGAAAGATTTTTTCAACAGCCCTCGAAACGAAATCAACCGTCCATTTGAGGCTCCCTTGGAAAGCGATGGCCAAAAGATCACGGCATAAATGGTTAAACATGTCGAGCGGGTTTCAGATGATTTGATGGCCATTTAAAAATGGAGATCTGCGTGAGTCGGATCCAAGCCGAGATCGCTTATTTTCAGAGCTATCCTAAAAGAAAAGGAGGTGATCGGAATATATTACGCTTGGTTTTAGATCAGACCCAAACAGACATTAACTTTTTGAGGAGGTAACCAGAATGAAAAAAAAGATAGCTTTTTTCTTAGCAACAATTTTGATTATTGCAAGCGTGGTTGGCATCCTTGGATGGGCACCCTCAGCCCAGAGCAAAGCAGTCAAGTGGAAGTATCAAACCATGTGGGTTCCTTCCATTACCCTGTGGAGGGGTGACAAATATTTCGGGGATCTGATGAATGTCCTGGCCGCCGGGGAGCTCGAAATTCAATACTTCCAGGGGGGTACCTTGGTAAAGACATCCAACGAGATATTCGACGCTGTGGTAGCAGGGAGCATCCAGATGGCTACCGACTGGCCGAGCTACTGGGAGGGTAAGAACACGGCTTTCGGCCTCATCACCTCCTACCCCGTGTGGCTTACCCCTGCAGATTATATGCTCTGGTTTTGGCAGGCCGGCGGCCTGGAATTGGCGCAGGAGCTGTATGCCAAATACGGCCTCGTCTGGTATCCCCACTCAGTAACCGGCCCGGAATCCGGTCAGCGCTCCAACAAACCGATTTACACGGGTGATGACTACAAGGATGTCAAGATGCGGCAGTGCGGTCGGGTGCAGGCCCAGATCCTCAGAGATCTTGGGGGTGCGGCTATTTTTATGCCCGGAGCGGAGATATACCTGGCGCTTTCGAGAGGAACCATCGACGCTGGTGAGTTTTCCGTGCCGGAATGTGACTGGTCCATGGGATTTCAAGAGGTCTCAAAGTTTTGGGTTCTTCCGGGGTGGCATCAACCGGGTCCGGTTTCCGGGGTTATGATCAATAAGAAAGCCTTTGATAAACTGCCCGACAGAATCAAGTTCATGTTCAAGGAGGCCGCTATGGCTTCGATGATGTGGAGCTGGACGTACTTCGAATACAGCTCCGGTGAGTACACCAGAAAATTTACCGATAGCGGCATTAAAACGACCAATCTGGATGACGCCACACTGGATAAGATACACTTCCGTGCCTATGAATACATGATCGAAGACGCAGAGAAAAATCCTGACTATGCAAAGCTTGCCTACTCTCAGGCGAAGTACTTTAAGGAGATCGAGGAGTGGCGGCGCATCCAGTCACCATTCACCTGGGGCCGCACGCCTCCCAAGATTGACGAACTTTACTCGAAACTGGAGGCCATTGCCAAAAAACATGGGGTCTATGATTCCGTCAACACTCTTGAAAGAGCGGTTCGCAAGCGGATGGAAAGCCAGCAGTTTTGGGCGCTCGGCTCGAAATACGTAGAAAACCCCATTGCTCCCAAATGAAGTATGGATTTGAAAGAATCACATCTTTCAATGAAATGACCTATTTTCCTAAGAAACTCCCGGAAGGCTGGTATGCCTTCCGGGAGTTTTCAAGATAGGAGGTCAATTGTGAGAAACATCAGAGCGATTCTAAAAATTCTTGATGACGTCTCCGAATGGTCCGGGAAGATTTTTAGCTGGTTTATTGTCACTGTTATTGCCCTGTCGCTGTATGAGGTATTCACGAGGAGGCTGTTGGGCAAGCCCACCATATGGACCCATGAAATTATAGCCTATTGTTTTTGCGGAGCCGTTTTGCTCACGATTGGTTATACGCTGAAACACAAGTCGCATGCCAATGTGGATATCCTTTACGGGTATTTGTCTCCGCGGGCGCAGACGATACTTGACCTTTTTACCTACACTATTTTTTTAGGGATCTTTGTTTCATTTTTATTGTATTTTGGAATAAAATTTGCCGCCACCTCATGGTCAATCATGGAAAGGACTCCGAGTGCTTTTAATTTCTATATCTTTCCCGCCAAAACCATGCTGCCGGTCGGCGTGTTCTTGTTGACCCTTCAAATGATATCCGATGTCATCAGAATGATCGTTTTTTTGGTTAAAGGAGAGAGTTTATGATCGAGATCCCCCCTGTGCTGGCTACCATCTTGATGTTCGGCTCTATTCTCGTGGGACTTGCGTTGGGACACCCGGTTGCCTTTGTCCTGGGCGGCGTGGCGACAATATTTGGCCTCCTCGGGTGGGGACCCGATGCCCTGTATATCTTTACGGGCAGAGTCTTTGATGCGGCAACCAACCATATTCTCATTGCGATCGCCAACTTTATCCTCATGGCGTCCTTTTTGGGGAAGTCCGGTATTTCCGAGCGAATATTTCGCTCCATGATGTATCTGTTTGGACCCATGAATGGTGCCATAGCATTGGCGGCCATCGTCTGGTGTGCGCTTGAGGCTGCCTGCACAGGCGTCATCGGGGCAAGTGTGGTCAGCATGACGATTCTGGCCATGCCGGTTATGCTGAAATATCAATATGACAAGCACTTTTCTTGCGGATGCATTGCTGCCGGAGGGTCGCTCAGCATTCTTATCCCGCCGAGCATCATGCTGGTGATGATGGCAGACCAATCTGGAATATCGGTGGGTAAACTGTTTGCAGCCGGCCTCGGACCCGGTGTTGTCCTGTCAGTGTTGTTCTTCATTTACATCGTCATTCTGACACACGTAAACCCGAGAAAGGGTCCCGCACTGCCCCTTGAAGAAAGGGCGGCACTTTCAACCGGGCAAAAGGTCAAGTATATCCTTGTGAACCTGGTGCCGGCGGCCATCCTTATCATCGGGGTTCTGGGTTCGATCTGGACGGGGGTCGCCACCCCAACGGAGGCATCCGGGGTGGGCGCTTTCATTGCTTTCATTTTTATGATCGTCTATGAGGGGTTCGACCGCAAGGCATTCTTGGATTGCATCTGGTCTGCGGCAAGAACCAATTGCATGGTCATGGCAATCATTATCGGGGCCTCGGTCTTTACCGCCGTTTTCATCGGTCTGGGCGGCGGCCAAGTGGTAAAGGGGACCATTTATTATTTTGACTTCCTGGGTAAGTGGGGAATGGTCGGGGTCATGATGCTCCTGATCTTCATTATGGGCTTTATCATTGACTGGATCGCCATTGTTTATATTACATTTCCGATATTCCTGCCGATCGGTGCCGAGCTGGGTTTTGACCCCGTTTGGTTCATTATCATGATTGCCGTCAACTTGCAGGCGTCTTTCCTGTCACCGCCGGTTGGCTATGCTCTGTTCTATATGAAAACCACCGTTCCACCCGAAATAACATTGACAGATATTTACAAGGGTGTTTTTCCCTTCATTTTGATTCAATTGATAAGCCTTGGTATCCTTTGGATTTACTCTCCGCTAGCAACGTACTTACCTAGTATACTTATAAAATGATGATTAGACAAAGGAGGCCATCATGTTACCAATAAGAACATTTCTGATTCCGCCTGTATTGATTACCGGAACGGGGTCATCCGGAAATGTAGGAGAAGAAATCAACAAGTTAGGTGTGAAGAAAGGATTGCTCGTCACCGATGAAGTTCTCAGCAAAACGGAAATGCTTGAGGATATTAAAAAAGCATTGCGTGAAAGCGGTATAGAATTCACCCTTTACGACAAAATCAATACCGAACCCACTACCACCTTTGTGCAGGAAGGACTAGCGGCTTATAAGGAAAGTGGATGTGAATTCCTGCTCGCCGTCGGTGGGGGGAGCGCCCTTGATACAGCCAAGGCCATTGCGGCCCTGGTCACAAATGAGGGTGCGATCGAGGACTACATGGGACTCAACAAACTCACCAAGAGGGCAGCCCCCCTGATTGCCGTTCCCACAACCGGAGGGACAGGCAGTGAGGTCACCATATTTACAATAATTACCGATACCAAGACCGATGTAAAAATGCTCATCGGCAGCCCTTTCATAATGCCCGCTGTGGCCATCGTCGACCCGCTGCTCACGCTTTCATGTCCTCGCGGTCTGACCGCGGCGGTGGGCATTGATGCACTCACGCATGCAATCGAAGCTTACGTGTCGGTGAAGGCGCAGCCAATGAGCGACATTTTTTGCCTTACCGCCATTGAACTCATATCGGACAACCTGAGACAGGCCTGGGCAAACGGCAACAATATCGAGGCAAGGGAGAAAACTATGTTCGGTGCCCTTGCGGCCGGGATTGCCTTCAGCAATGCCTCGGTAGCGCTCGTTCACGGAATGTCTCGCCCTATCGGTGCCTATTTCCACGTCCCCCATGGCGCCTCGAATGCAGCGCTGCTCGGTCCCGTGACTGAGTTTAGCCTTGTGGGCAACCCCGCTCGCTATGCGCGCATTGCCCAGGCAATGGGCGAAGATATCACCGACCTCACTGACATGGAGGGCGCCCAGGTTGCGGCGGAGGCCATCAAAGCACTCATCAGGGACGTTCGGATACCTTCCTTGAGAGAACTTGGTGTGGAAAGGGAGAAACTCGATGAACTTGCTCCCACAATGGCTGAGGCGGCGATTGCAAGCGGAAGCCCCGGAAACAATCCTCGCCAGCCGACAAAGCAAGAGATAATCGAGCTTTACAGCACCACTTACGAACAAGGCTGACGGGTGGTTTCGCGGTTTGCAGTTGAGGGTTTGGTCGATCATTGTGCAAAGGAGAGCGATAAAGTCACAACAATATGTATTACTTTATAAACAGAAGGGAATGATGATATGGCAATTTTAGAAGAACCAATCAAAGAAGTACTGGAGCTTGAAAATTACATCAATGGCGAGTGGGTCAAGTCTGAGTCACAGGAAATCAAGGATGTGATAAATCCGGCCACCCAAAAGGTGCTCGCGAAAGCTCCCATGTCAACGCAGAAAGAAGTCACAGCGGCAATTGAAGCAGCCCAGGAGGCTTTTCCTGAATGGCGTAGAACAGCGCCTCTCGCTCGGGTCCGCTGCCTTTTCAGACTGAAAGAGCTTCTTGAAGACAACTTCGAGGAACTCAGCCGCGTCCAGACGATGGAGCACGGCAAGACCATCGACGAATCCCGGGGTGAAACGCGGCGCGGCATTGAAATGGTTGAGGTAGCAACGGGAATCCCCTCACTGATGATGGGCTCTAACCTGGAAGACATCGCGGAGGGCATAGATGAATACCTCATATATCAACCTCTCGGTGTATTCACCCATATTGCACCCTATAACTTTCCCTTTATGGTCCCCCTTTGGTATACTCCGTTTGCTCTCGCAACCGGGAATACCTTCGTGGTGAAACCGTCACCGCGAGACCCAATTAGCCAGGTGAAGCTCGCCGAACTCATCGATGAGGCGGGGATCCCGCCTGGAGTGTACAACCTGGTTCACGGCCATGTCGATGCCGCACAGGTGCTCATGGAACATCCCTATGTGAAGGGAGTCACCTTCGTGGGCTCAACGACAGTAGGAAGGGACGTATACAAGAAGAGTGCGGCCGCCTACAAGAGATCCATCGTCCAGATGAGTGCGAAGAATTTTCTCATCGTCATGCCGGATGCCGACGTTCCTTCCACGATTGCAGCTCTCATGACGTCCTTTTTCGGCAATACCGGCCAGCGGTGCCTTTCAGGAGCCAACCTCGTTATCGTTGGCGATGACGAAGGCTTCTATAATACACTGCGGGATGGATTCCTCGAGGCAACCTCTAAAATTAGAGTGGGCTACGGGCTCGACGAAGCGATCCAAATGGGTCCGATGCAGGGCTTGGATGGAGTGGAAAGAACCAAAAAATACATCGACATTGGATTGAAAGAAGGAGCGAAGCTCATTGTCGACGGGAGGACGCCGACAATCGCCGGAGACTACCCCGACGACTACTTCATAAATCCAAGTGTTTTTGAAGATGTCACGCCCGATATGACGATTGCCAAAGAGGAAATATTCGGCCCCGTGGCCAATATCCTCAGGGCCAAAGATCTTGACGAGGCAATTACGATGATTAACAACAGCAACTATGGAAACGCGGCCTCACTTTTCACCGCAAGCGGGCCAGCGGCAAGGGACTTTCAGTACAGGGTCGAATGTGGCAACATTGGTATCAATATCGGTATAGTGGCGCCCATGGCTTTCTTCCCCTTCAGCGGGATGAAGGACTCCTTCTATGGAATCCTGCACGGTCAAGGAAGGGATGCAATACGCTTCTTCACAGAGAGCAAGATGTCGATCCAGAGGTGGTTTTAAAACGGAGGAAATTAGATGAATGAAGTCATCAATACCTGTTCCCAAGCGATAAGTCTTGCAAAAGAGCTTGAGGAACAATCAGCGAAATTCTATGAAAATTTCTCAAAGAGAAGTGCCGAAGCGGGAGATCTTTTCCTCTCCTTTGCGAAAGAAAACGGTAAGTTCGTCACCCAGGTGCAACGCGCTTACTACGGCGTCATTACGGATGCCTTTGAGGGATGCTTTGCCTTCGACATGAACCCTGAAGTGTACGGCCTCGATACCGAACTGACGGATGAGACAGGCCTCGACCGGGCGCTGGCCAAAGCTTTGGCAATTGAAGAAAGGATCATAAATTTTTACACGACTGCCGCAGAACAGTCCAAATCCTTGATGGCAGACGTTCCCAGGGCCTTTACGTTAGTAGCCAAAAAAAGAAATAAGCGCCTTGCAACTCTCAAGTCACTCATTGAGAAAGGTGGATAGGAAGATGGTTTGATCACCATAACGGGCTCCAGATTTATTTGAGCGTTCCTCTGAAAGATGATATGACGCCTGCCCTTTCCTGCGTCATATCATTTGAGGAATCACTTCCTGTCAGAGTTCCACGCGTTGATCCGTACAGATAGCTGCCTTCTGTATTCATCGCGTGGCAACATATAGTACAAGTCATTCATTGTCACTCCCTGTTTCATGGAAAAAACCACTTCACCCAGCTTAAGTTTATGTGGTGGTGTATTTCTCATCACCTTCAGCATCATTAGCTTTGAAATCACACTTACCAGGCTCCTTTCAGTGGTTCTCTCTTACCACTATGTATTCCTTACCCTCTCTCTTGCAATGCTGGGCTTGGGGCTAGGGGGTATGTGTGTGTACCTCTTGTGGTCCAAGATTAAAAGTTGGAACAGCAATTTCATATTATTACCCTCTCTCGCCAGCCTCTTTTCGCTAAGCATATCAGCTTCAGTTATATTAATTATAATAATAAGCCATCTGGATTCACTCAACAGCATTACCATACTTCTCTATTGCGGTACTCTGCTATTACCATTTTTCACTGCGGGGGTGTTGCTGGCATATGTCTTTCGCCTGTTTCCAACCCTAAGCCCCAAGATATACAGTGCTGATCTAATTGGCGGTGCGCTCGGTTCCCTCGGCGTCATTTATCTTCTCAATACTTTAGGCGGGATCAGCACTGCTTTTCTCCTGGGGGCGTTTGCCTCAACTCCGGCATTTTTTCTGATCACAACGGGAGAAAAAAGAAATAAAAAGATCGCTGTTTTGTTTTGCACGAATTTCATTTTGTTATCGATTTTGTTTGGATCGAGTGTGACGGGATATTACCAACCAACCCTCGCCATAGGAAGAAATCCTGAGAAAGAAATTCATGATGCACTTACCAAATTCAACGGAGAGATCGTCGAAACAAAATGGAGCGCCTTTGGCAGAACAGATTTAATTGCCTTCGGTGATTTCCCGAATCATATGGATATCTACATTGATGGAACAGCCGGATCACCCATGTTCAAATACAGTGGTAATGCCCGCAAACCGGGGGAAAGGGCCGATCTCTTAAAAACTTCCTTTCCGGGCTATTTCCCTTTCCTTTTTTTGGAGGAAGAAGAAAGAAACAATGCGCTCATTATAGGGCCCGGAGGCGGACGAGATATTCTGCTGGCGCTTATGGGAGGGGTACAAGAAATTATAACCATTGAAATAAATAAGGATTTGGTTGAACTGGTGCGCAAATATTCATGGTTTAATGGAAATATTTACGCGGGGCAAAAAAATGTGAAAACCATTGTTGGTGAGGGCCGAAATTTTATTAAACGGCAAAAAGATAAATACGACATCATTATGCTCAGCCTTCCTGTTACCAACTCCAGTCGAAGTTTGGAAGGTTACGCCCTAACGGAGAATTTCTTGTTTACTACAGAGTCTATAGGTGATTATTTAGACCATTTGACGGATGAGGGTCGATTGTTGGTGGTTGGGCACAACGATTTTGAGGTTCTGAGATTGCTTTCTATTTCGTTGGCGGCTTTCAAAAAGAGAGGCATCAATGTTACAAGAGCAATGAGCCAGATTTATATTGTGGGCTCAGATGAGTACCCTGTGTTTGTGTTGAAAAAAAACCCCCTCAAGCCGGCGACAGTCTTTCGGATGTACCCGGCCTTGCATCAATTTAAATTGGAACCCATCTTATCTTACTTCCCCTACATTAAACAAGTGGGGTCTATAAATCCTGCACTTATGGCTCTTGGCAGCGGGCACATTGTTTTTGAAGGCTTTGAGAAAATGGTCAGGGATCGGGGGTATGACATCAGGCCGGTAACCGATAATCGCCCCTTTTTTTACCAATTTGAGGTGGGAATTCCCAAACCCGTCGCTCTCGTTTTTTGGTCATCAGCGATTCTCATGGGCTTGATCATAGTGATTCCCCATTTATATGTAAGAAAAAAGCCCAGCCGGAGCAAAGCATCTTTTAAGAATACGAGATACATTCAGAAGGGGCTGCCAAGGTCCACCGCCTTGTTTTCGATGATCGGGATGGGGTTTATGCTGGTCGAAATATCCTTTATCCAAAGATTTATACTATTTCTCGAACATCCGGTATTATCTCTTGCAGTTCTATTATTTTCTCTGTTGGGAGGAGCAGGCATCGGTAGCTTGTGGTGCAGCAGATTCACTCCCAGCAAAATAAACAAAGTTATATACCTGACCGCCCTGTTTATTTTTAGCATGATTCTTGTTTATACGTATCTCCTTCCCATACTCTTCAATCAATTAATGGGAGTAGATCTTACAACACGCGTATTGACCTCTATCATTGTTCTCGTTCCGCTTGGTTTTTTAATGGGCATTCCGTTTCCTTTGGGCATCAGATGGCTCAAGGAGAAAAACCTGGAAAACCACATCCCATGGATGTGGGGAGTTAATGGCGCAAGCTCTGTGTTAGGCTCGGTGATGACAATCGTTGTAGCCACAAGCTTTGGGTTTACAGAATCACTGTTAATCGGGGCAAGCTGCTATTTGATTGTCTTTTTAACATTTCTAAGGTCCTGACCTGATTTGTTGAATACCTGAAGATACGGTTCAAAGCAGTCGGCTGCGCCTATCGATAAATTTTTTCCTTTGAATTACCTCTTGGTAAAGCTGCAGGTACATTTCTGCTACACGCTGCCAGGTATAGGGGCGGGCTCTCGCAATGCCTTTTCTTCTCAATTCTGCTCGAAGGTTTTCATCTCGCAATAAGTCGGCCATCGCGGCTGCCATATCATCAACACTATGGGGGTCAACCAGATAAGCGGCATCAGCAGCGACCTCAGGCATTGCGGTTGTATTGGACGTTATAACCGGCAGCCCCATTTTCATGGCTTCGAGAACAGGGATGCCAAATCCTTCGTAAAGAGAAGGATATACTAGAAACTCAGCCATTCGTAACAGTGCGTCCAATTCCTTTTCTGAAATGTAAGTTGTAAAGAGGATCTTTTCTTCCATACCGGTTTCTTTTATGGCATCATCACATTTCCTTTTCATTGTTTGCTGATAGGGTGCGCCGGAAATATTTCCGGTGATCAGCAATTTTCCGGAATATCTGTGAGCATTAATCAGCTTGGAAAAAGCGTAAATGAGCCGGACAATATTTTTTCTTTCATGGATACCACCGACATTGAGTACAAATGAATCGGAAATTTCAAAGCGCTTTCTCAGCTCTTTTTCTAAATCAGGGTCTTGAGGGTTGGGTTCCCGCAAGCCGTTGGGTATGACACGGATTTTATCAAGAGGAACACCTACCTTTTCGGCTATATCACGCTTTGAATACTCCGAGACGGTTCCAATCATGTTGTTGAGGCGGCACGCCATCCTGATTCCCGGTTTATACAGGAATATATTTCTAAAAAATCCCATAGCTTCTCTGAATGTAAACGGGATGACATCATGAACGGTTAGAACGGATGGTACTTTTCGGCGAAAGGGAAAGCTCCAGTTGTAAAAGAAATGGATAATATCGGCTTTTTCGGTTTTTGCGATATCCTGTATGATCGATGAGTCCAGCTTTAGGTTCTTTAAAGACATAGAATGGGTAGTGACATTTAAAGGAATTATTTTAATATTCTGATTTTCGGCAAAGATCTTTTTAACATTTTCAATCCTGTTATTCTTGCACAAAACGACAACAAGGTTATCCTCACGCGTTAAGAATTTCGTAATCATAATGACGCCTTGCTCAACTCCGCCGATAATCCCGTCATATTTTCGGAAGTCAAATACAACTTTCATATGCCACCCCGCTTGTCATTAAAAAGTAACTTTATTCTTCAAGTAATGGAAGGGTCATGTAGTTTTTCTCCTTAACTTTTAATAGTAGTTGAATGAATTATCAGCAGCGAAATCGTGCACTGTCTGAATGCATTAGGGGGCGTTGCGAAAGAATAGGCTGGCGCCAAAATGTGTCTTAGGAGCACATTGTTGATTTTACCCTGAACCTATTGTTTTAATGTTTAATCGCTGTTCTTTCGCTACGACCCCTTATGCATGAGTTTGCACGATGCAGTCGCTGATGATTCATGCAGCGATCTCGTCAAAAAACTCTCCGACCCCCAAGTAATTAAAAACTATTTAACAGGCTATCAATGTCCGTGATGGCCAGACCGACGGATTCGTCAGCCGCGCCGTAATAGATATAGACCTGACCGTCTTTTTCAATGACCCCATTGGAAAAAACAACATTACCGAAAAAACCCTCTGTTTCAAAAGGCTCCGTGGGTGTCAGTAAAGGTGTGTCTGCCTGGCGGACGATTTTAGAAGGATCCTTTAGGTCCAGCAGCAGGCAGAATAAGGCGTATAATGAATTATCGCCTTTGCCGTGGTATATTATCAACCAGCCCTGTGAGGTCTTGATCGGTGGGGCCCCGCCGCCGATTTTCATCGACTCCCATTTCATATCCCGCGGGCGCACGATGCATTTGTGATTTCCCCAGTGCAGTAAATCAGGAGACTCACTGTACCAGATAGAGGCCCTCCCAAAGCCTGAATTGTTTGGCCGATGAAGTGCAATGTATTTTCCGTTTACCCTTTCAGGGAAAATAGCGACATCCTTGTTTTCCGGGTGGAATATGATGCCTTTTCTATCGATTGCCTGGAAATCTTGGGTTTCCGCCAGTGCCGTTGACCAGGAATCTTGTGACACAACCGTAAAATTAATATAATATTTTCCATCGATGTGACTTATGCGGGCATCTTCACATCCGTATTTTTCAGTTTCATCTGCCGGATAAATCAAAGGATTTTCTTCAACCGTGAAGGTTATGCCGTCATTGCTTCTGGCCAGCCGGATATGACTCAAAGTTGTAAGATA
>CP070652.1:2024321-2077499 GCA_020354645.1 Deltaproteobacteria bacterium | reverse complement strand
GGAACAGTAATCAATTCACCATGACAACCTCGACCATAGGCTTGTTCTTTGGCAACAGTATTGGCTGCGAGCCGGGCGATTTCTCCTCGAATGCAGGCCCCTTCGCATGATAGAACCGGAATCTTCGATTCGCTGGTATTTTTCTTGCCGGTAATTTCTCCTATTGGACAGCCGGCCTCGGTTGTATCGACTTTTATTGTCATTTTTTGATCTACAGTTTTCATAGGACATTTCCTCTTGATAATTTTGGGTTAATAAAAAAGATTGGAACTTGGCCCTATCGTCCATTGAGGAATGGACTTCTAAAAGTCCGGGTCCGTATGCATCTCAACCCATATACTACGATTAACCAGGCCAAAGTCTTTTAAAGCTGAAGTAAGACGTAAACCCAAAGGACTCCCACTGATTTCTACTTTTTCCGAATCATGAAATAAGTGAATAAAAAAATCGGTATCAATCGTTGCTCGGCCATATGCCTTTATCACCTGTTTTTTTATTTCGTCGTCCATCTTCTCAATGACTTTTCGCCGTTGAGACTCCAATAACTTAGAGTTCCCATCTACTGTTCGAATTTCTATGATCTCTAACCATTTCATTTTTATCCTCTAACTTTTACCTTTTTGTGAGTTTTTATTTTTTACAGCTGCGATAACTGTGCCAAACTTGATTGCTTAAAAAAATCAGTATGTTATAAAATCCTGTTTTATTTGGTTGCCAAATATGATAACTAAATCGCCAAATCAGGTAAGCTCGTTTATATATTTCCTATGTGGCAACCACATCATTCAGAAATGGAGGATTGAGGAATGGACGAAAACGAGTTTTTTCGTGAGGCACCTTTAAGAATATGCGGTAATCTGGAAATTGAAGAAGGGATGTTTTCAACGTTGCAGTTTCTAAGAAAGAAAATGCCAGTCGATAGAATTTTCCTTCAGTTTGTAGACGCGGGTCTAAACGCAATGCGTATAGTTGCCATGGCCACACCGAAAGAAGCTACGAAGGATGAATTGCTCACGCCTCTCTCCTCAAAAGCATTACAAGAAATAATGGATTTAATTAATGAGTATAAGTACTACCAGCAGAAGAAGCCGAACTTTATTTGGCTTTTCAAGGACAATCCGAAAGAAAATTCTGCGATTCGCGAGATTTTTGAGTTGCATAAAATGCAGGTAACATCGCTTATGGTAATACCTCTAAAAGCAACGGGTAAGGTACTGGGGGGAGGCTCATTGGTGCTTGCAACTGAAGGTGAAAGAAAGTTTAATCAAAAACACGCCGATTTGATTTCTTTGTTAAAAGAGCCCTTTGTAATCGCCATGTCAAATGTGCTTAGATATCGAGATGTCATACGATTAAAAGAACTGCTGGCAGATGATAACCGCTATCTGCACGGAGAGTTACGTCGTTTGTCCGGTGACGAAATTGTTGGCGCAAATTTCGGTTTGAGGGATGTAATGTGCAAGGTTCAGCAGGTTGCCGCACTCGACAGCCCGGTATTGCTTTTAGGCGAAACAGGCGTCGGCAAAGATGTCATTGCCAATACCATTCATTACTCTTCCTCACGAAGCAACGGCCCTTTTGTAAGCGTGAACTGCGGCGCCATTCCCGACACACTGATCGACAGTGAACTTTTTGGCCACGAAAAAGGAGCTTTCACCGGCGCCTTGTCTCAAAAGCGCGGTCGATTTGAACGGGCAGATAAAGGAACGATTTTTCTCGATGAAATTGGTGAACTTCCGCTCCAGGCCCAGGTGCGGCTGTTAAACGTATTGCAGAGCAAAGAAATTGAAAGGGTTGGCGGTGTTAAAACAATTCCATTGGATATAAGAATCATTGCTGCCACAAATCGTAACCTAGAGGAAATGCTACGTCTTAATCAATTTCGGGAGGATTTATGGTTTCGGCTCAATGTGTTTCCTATTTGGATTCCTCCCCTACGCGATAGGATGGCGGATGTTCCTGCTCTAGTGCAACATTTTATCAGCCTTAAGGCTAGAGAATTAAAATTACCGGATATCCCTAAGCTGTCTCCTGGCGCTATTGTCCCTCTAATGGAATACCACTGGCCAGGCAATGTGCGGGAGTTAGAGAATATTATTGAGAGAGCATTGATACTAAATCCTACAGGCCCGCTGTCATTCGAGCATATGAACCTGGGCCAGCTAAAAAAACCTTTGGAATCACAAGGGGAAAGCAAAGAAACAGACAATCTTGATGAAGCAAATTCCCGGCATATCCGCCAAATATTGTTAAAAACAAAGGGTAAGGTTAATGGACCGGATGGAGCTGCCGCTTTACTTGGAATAAACCCGAGCACGCTCAGGAACCGGATGAAGAAATTGGGAATTGATTATGGGACAAAAAGTAAGTCTTAAACAATGAATTCACATTAATGTTTGGTGTAACATCCTGATGAGATCAATTACCTGGCTGAAAAACGTAATCATATCAGCCAAGATGGATTCCCAAATAAAAAAACAGCAAGTCACCATATAACATAACTTTTTGATTTTATTATGAATACTGGCGTCCCCAACCGGATTTGAACCGGTGTTGCCGGCGTGAAAGGCCGACATAGAGCGCATTCCACCTTATTTTTACACAGTATCTTACATCATTAAAAGCCGCTTAGAGCCGTCAAAAGCCGTCTAAAAAGCCGTCTGTATGAAACCAATTCATCCCCCTACCCTACAAATCAAATCCACAAAATAATAGAACTAATATCAAAAAAAATGGCACAAAAACGACACAGTGATCAATTATCCCGATCTATACTTGACATGACAAAATCAGAAAGTGGGTTAAAACATTTTCTGACAGTTTGATATCACAACTTTTAAACCAGTTTCAAAATTTAATATATAGCATTAAGCACAACAATCAGGCTTATGCATATCTCTTTTGGATATCACAGTTTTTTGGGCAATGCTGATTTTGCCGATACGTTGGTATCTGCAATTTTGAGGCTTGAAAATATTTAAGATTACCAGAAGATATATACAATGGTTTGCGATTGTCCTTTCATAGCAATATAAATACTCTCAATATGTTACATATATTCTAAACTTAAAAAGTTTTAATTTAGGAAGGCGGCAATCCAGATAAGAATTATCTTTTTTGGATCTGAATCATACCATTATTATCCAACTTTAAAGAAGTCGATTACTTCACGGTTAAACCGCTCGGCGGTCTCCATAAAAAAGCAGTGTCGTCCCCCTGAAAAAATTGAAAGTTTTGAACCCGGGATCAGCGCATGTAAAATATTCGAATTCTCAGGCGGTACCAAAGGATCGTCATTACCGGTCATAATCAGGGTGGGTGCTGTGATTTGTTTGAGCCGGTCGCCAGCATCGTGCCTTAAGCACGCATCAAATTGTCGCTCGAAGGCATCCAGAGGTTGGTAATGGCGTATGGATATTTGAACAAATTCCTCGATTTTTTCAGGATACTGGTTTACGTAGGAATCTGAAAAGTAAATATCCATATTTTTGCGCAAAATCTCTTCGGGCTGCAAACCGGCGGTGGTCGTGAATTTTTGCATCCTTTCCTCGCTCATTAGCACCGCGCGTTTACCACCGCAACTGGTACAGCCAAGAATCAGGCTACGGACTTTATCGGGATAATTAATAGCCAACTCCTGGGCGATATAGCCGCCCATGGAAATCCCCAATATATTGGCGCTTTGAATATTCAACTCTTCCATCAAACCGGCAGTATCATCGGCGAATAGACGGATGGAGTATTCCATTACTGGCTTGTCGGAACGTCCGGCACCGCGATTATCAAACGCAATAACCTTAAAATGTTTGGATAGCATTGGGAGCTGATGGCACCACCATTCAATGTTGCGACGTAGCCCCATTATCAGGACCAAAGGGTCACCTTCTCCATCAATTTCATAATATATTTTGCAATTGTTAATCGTTAATGTCGGCATGGCGTACTTTTCAGGTATTTTGTTAATTTAATGATAAAGACTTACTTTTTAAACCCCGTCGGCCAAATTCATTACTCAAATTGGAGAACGACTGATAAAGGCCGACCAATAATCCATGGGGCATTATCGGCTGAAATTTTACCGAACCAAAACTTTGGATATCATGACAAAAAACCAAATATCAGCCGATCGCGATTGAGAATAACTCAGCATTGGTAAAATCTGTGATATCTTATTAGATATATGAATAGCTGTCAGATTTGATATTAATGAGAATTATTAAATGTAAGTTCGAGTTTCAGCTTTTACAGATTATAATTATCAGCCGGCAAATGAATATACGGGCCAACTGGCAAAACCTGGCATCCATTTGCATTTTGAGTCAGCCCGCGACAAGGACTTCGGCATGAGCTCAGGCCGAATTTAGCTTGCCGAAGGCAGCCGAGTCTTTTGCAACACAGCATTAGGGCTTTGGATAGGGCGTTGAATCCAGTTGTAGCAGTTTTTTCATGGTTCCAAACAGCTCCCTGCCCAGATCGTCACCGGTATGATAGCGTTCGCGATCAATCCAGTTTTCGCTTAATTGATGCAGCCAGGAGCTGGGTGGGGGCGGATTTTCGATCCACTCGGCGCCGGCAGCGTAAAACAAATAGATATCCCACGCAACCTTGCCCACATAGCCTAAACTCTCTGCAATCGCCTTCCCTGAGCGCTTATCCGGATCGTAATACTGACAGAGCCATTGGTCTTTGAAATTACCGGCTTCTTTTTTGGCCGCCGCTTCGGAATCGCCCGGGAGCATTTCAAGCCACACGAGGCTGACATCAATTTTTGTAATGGGAAATTTATTGATAATCGACTCCTGTACCGCCCGGGCACCGCGCACACGTCAACCCGGTCACGTCGGTGACAGTAAGGCCATAAATCGTGGTTTGGACTTGACATTGTTAAAGTGATTTTTCAGTGGTTGCAGCGAACCGGCAAGTGAGATCAGTTCGAATGATTCTTGGTTACCCATATGGGCAATTCCCTTTCGTGCACTTTAATCCCTTCCTGGATTAAGCGGTTCAAGGTTCACGGTTCAGGATTCAGGATTGAGCAATGCCAATTACAGGAAGTTGCAGAGAATCCAGCGACGCTTGTCGCTACAACAATTGGGTGTTTGTCAGTGGTCCGCTGTCCGTAGTCCATTGTCAATCGATGGATAGATGTCGATTCGGTTATTTCGATGAAGTAAATTTCATAGCCAAAAAGCCGACCATTTGCCCACAAAACAAGCAGAACATTCATCTTAAAGGTTAAATTTATATTGCTATCACTGCCGTAATATAAAGTTCAGATTTAAAACCTTTTATTGACCACAGACAACGGACCACTTACCACGGACATCGAGCGTTATCGCTCAATTAGCGTATTAGATTTTGGAGAAATCACCGTGGCGACCTACCCCATCAGCAAAACGTCTGGCACCGGCAATACCTTCTTTTTTGAGGGCATCTAAACCATTATACCACTCCTGTCTTAAAGCCTCGTGCACCGGCAGCCCTTGTTGCAAGTAGACCGAGCAACGGTCGGCGCGCATGCACGCTTGGGGAAAGCGGGCGATCTCACGGGCCATTTCTTCTGCGGCCTGGCGGGCTTTCCCTATTGGAACCACCCGTTCGCACAGACCGATGCGATAGCATTCCTCGGCCGGTACCTTGCGCCCGGTCATGATGATCTCCAGGGCCCTTCCCATGCCCACCAAGCGTGGCAGGCGCACCGTGCCTCCGTCAATCAGGGGTACGCCCCAACGGCGATTAAAAACTCCGAAGTAGGCGTCTTCTTCCATGACCCGCACATCACACCACAGAGCCAATTCCATACCGCCTCCTAAGGCCGGGCCCGCAATGGCGCCAATTACAGGTTTGGATAGTTCCATACGAGACGGTCCCATGGGGCCGCGCGGCGGTGCGGAATCATCGGTCGGCATTGCCAACTCCTGCAGTTCCAAGTCACTCTTCGCAGCACTTGCATGCTTGAGGTCAAAGCCGGCACAAAAACAACCGCCCTTGCCGTAAAAAACGGCGATGCTGGCCTGGGGATCCTTGTCAAAATCCTCGAAAGCAGCGACCAGGGCGTCGGCGGTCGCTGGATTGACCGCATTGCGTGCTTGGGGTCGATCGATGATGATGGTTGTCACCTGCCCGCTCTTCTCCACACTGACTGTCATAGTCTTTCCTCCACTCCAAGCGTTTGTTTAAGGGGAAACAGCCGCTTTTGCCTATCCAAGCGGCAAAAGCCCTTTGCCATTTAACAGCACCACCGTGTTGATCTGGTCGCGAACAAAAATATCCTGACCCCTGATTATGATCAATCCGATAATAATTGAAATGAGAGGTGAATGTCCCGCGTGTCGTCGGACTCTCACAGCCATTAAAAGCTAGATGCATTTTTGAGATAGCTGCTAGTGTGGTGTCCCACAAATAAGTGACATAATTCCGCACAAGGTTTGAAAGGTTTTTGTGAGCGCCATTGACCATTTTGGGATAAAGACGCCGGCTGCAGCAGGGCGTCAAATCCGCCGCAGGCGGATGAAAATCAAAAGCTGTCTGAGTCCCGAGGCCCGCAAGGCGGTCCGAGGTCGAGTTCTTTTGATTTAGCCCTGCAAGGCTGGCGTCCTCAAAATGGTCGCCGGCGCGAGCAAATTGCTTTCAAACCGCTGTAACACTATTTAAACTTATTTCTGGGACATGACACTAGATGAAGAAAGTCACCGATGGAGAAATCGTTGCCGTTTCAGTTTTCAGCATTCGAAAGAATCTCTCTTATCGGTTCGGCATTAAGAAAATTTGTTTTAATTTCACGGTCGGAAAGAATATTTGCGGCACCGTGGATTACTTCTGCCGCAGCCTTCCAATTTTCTCGGGCCTCACTGGCCTTTCCCTGTTTATGATGAGCCGATGCCAGAGACGAATATGCCTGCCAAAGTTGTCTGGGATTAGCGATCCCTTTAAGAATGTCAATGGCTTGGTTTAAATTCTTAAGACCATTTTCGAATTCATTGCGCTTAATCTGTAGCTCGCCCAGCAACCGCAAGAAACATCCCTCTCGCTTTTTCATTTGTATTTTTTGGGTCTTCCGAAGGTTCTCTTGAATTATGGATTCTGCCTGGCCAAGATCATTTCTTTGTAGAAGAATTTGGGCCGCCAGACAATTCATCCGCGACTCCCATTGATGACGGAACATGTCAAAATCTTCGCTTTTTGCTTCTTCTGCAAGGGAATTCATCAGAATCCAGGCTTTGTCCGAATTGCCTTGGTCAAAAAAGTTCTCCATTAAGTTGACACTGCTTTGGGCGGCCATTTCGGCATATTGGCGTCTTCCCATAGGGTATTTTTCCATCAGCGCACGAGCAATCTCCTCACTCTTGCAATTAAAGTCCAAAGCATGTTTAGTCTGATAAATTTCTCCGTAGCAATAGCCCAGTGAATTGTATAGACATCCAAGACGTATTGAGACTCCAAATTTTTCACAAACATCAATTCCATATTTTAGAATTGACATTGCCTCCTCTATTCGCCCCACTTCTGCCAGCGCAAGACCTCGAAAGGAAATGATGTAAGTAAACGCACTTACGTTAAACATCTCACGCGTTAGTTCAAGTACACCCTCTGTCAACTCAATGGTTTTTTGGGGTCGACCAATCCATCTTTCTGTTATTGACCGATTGACGCGAGTATAGAGAATAGACTCAGGATCTCCCAACGCCATTGCCATTTTCTCAGCCGCTATGATGATTTCATTTCCCCGGTAAGGTTGCCCATCCATTGCTGCGCGGATACCGGTCCCAGCTAAGATATTAATCTCAAGCGCTTTGTCTCCCATCTCCCTGGCGCGAGCGATCCCTTCTTGGAAAACTCTTTCAGCTTCGGTTTTCACAGGCCACAGATACATCACCAAAGATAGTCCTGATATACTTTCCCTTTCGTAATCTATCAAATTATTATGCCTGCTGAGATCCATGGCCTTTCTAGAGTCTGCCACGCATTTCCCAATAGCGCCAATTTTAAAGCTGGCCTCAGCCCTCCCCTGATATAGCCTTATTTCTGTTTCTGAATCCAGTGCAATATTTTTAGCTTCCACCATCTCGAAAGCCTTATCAAAGAACTCATAGGCAGCCTGGGCTGCACCATGTCTATTTGATTTTTCACCGGCCAAGATCAAGTAATCGATTGCTTTTGCTTCATTTCCACTTCGTTCGTAATGATATGCAAGCAACTCATAGTGCTCCTCAAGCTGATGGGCGTAAAGTTCTTCGACTGCCTGGGCAATGCGGCCGTGGATCTCTTTACGCCGCTGCTTCAATAGGCTCTCGTAAGCCACTTCCTGGGTGAGGGCGTGTTTAAAAATGTATTCTAACTCGGGATAAAGGGCCTTTTCATAAAGTATCTCGAGCTCCACCAAGTTGGTCATGTGAGCTCTGAGTTCGTCTCCTATCTGCATAATGTTCTTGAGAAGTCGAAATGCAAAATCGCGGCCGATGACGCTTGCTATCTGCATTGTTTTTTTGAGATCCTCGCTCAAACGGTCCATTCGAGCTGCCAAGATGCCCTGAACCGTGCCGGGAATCTCCAACTGATCGGGAGGACGATGAGATATGTAACGATCGCCTGCCTTGCTGAGATCACCTCGATCCAGGAGCTCTCTGACTATCTCTTCAACAAAGAGGGGATTTCCTCCTGCTTTTTGCACAACCTTTTGTTCAAGATGCATCTCTAGGTCAATTCCGCCGAGTATATTTCGTATAAGTCGCACCGAAGAGTTGGAACTGAGGGTCTCCAGGCTCAACCGCTGATAATGGGCACCCTGCGCCCATGAGGAAATCTCTTCAGGACGGTAAGCCGCAAGCAGCAGAATCGGGTGTTCGTGAAAGGATCGGGAAAAATAGGTAAAAAACTCTTCGGAGATTTTATCCATCCAGTGAGCGTCTTCAACAAAAACAACGAGCGGCCTCTTTACGCTATGCGCAAGCAGAAGATTTTTCACGGCTTCAAAGGTACCAAACTTGCGGCCTTCGGGATTAAGTGCGCCGAACTTCGGATCGTCCACCGTGAGCGAGAGCAGAGTTCGGTAAAAGGGGATCATCGGCGCCAGGTCATCCGTGACGCTCTCATCGATTTTTCTTGCGACCTCTTCTTCCGTCATGCCTGCTTCAATACCAAACGCTTCCCTGACCACATCGATGACTGGAAGAAAGTTGATGTTCCGACCGTAATGAACGCAGATGCCGGTTAGAAATATTACATTATTGCCCATAGTTTCACGGAACTCATACACAAGGCGACTTTTGCCGACACCAGCCTCACCAACCACATCCACCGCCTGGGCCTCGCCGCTTTTGGCTTTTTTAAAGGCTGCCCGCAAAGATTCCATTTCAGGACGGCGGCCAACGAGCTCTGTCACACCACACATAAGATTGGCCTCGAATCGCGTGCGCACACCAGACCGTTCAGACAATAGACAGTAAATAGGCTGTGGCTGAGTCTTGCCTTTCAGTTGTATCTCGCCCACAAACTCATCTTGAAAATAATTGCGGATGATATTGTGTGTTTCTCGACTCACCCATGCCTCACCCGGATTGGCGGCCTGTTGAATCCGGGCTGCCAGGTTGGTGGTATCCCCAACAGCCGTATAATCCATGCGCAGGTCATCCCCTATGGAGCCCACTATCACAGGACCTGAATTGAGACCTATTCTCATGTCAAAGTCAATCCCATAGGCCTTCTCTATCTTTTGATAATATCCTCCAATTGCCTTCTGAATGGATAACGCTGCGTAACACGCTCTCTGGGCGTGGTCCTCATGTGCGACAGGCGCACCAAAAAGGGCCATTACACCATCTCCAGTAAACTGGTTGATTGTGCCCTCATATTTGTGAATTTCATCCATCAGTATCTTGAAGCAACCGTCCATGATTTTATGGACTTCTTCGGGGTCAAGCTTTTCAGATATGGTGGTGTAGTTGGCCACATCTGCAAACAATACCGTTACCAGTTTTCGCTCACCTTCAATTGAGCGTCGGGTATTGAGAATCTTATCAACTAAGTATTTCGGGGTGTACGATTGGGGTTGCGTGTAGTCGATGCGAGGGGCTATTTGGGATTCTTTGAGGTTGTGACCGCATTCATCACAAAATATGCTGTCTACTTGATATGGATGACCGCAGGAAGGGCATGAAAGTTCTAATTTACCACCACATTTTTTACAAAATTTTGCACCCTCACGATTATCAAACTGGCAATTCGGGCATATCATTCTTATGCCTTCCCTTATTTTTAACAGTTTGAATACAAGCAATCAATATAATTTCGGTCAGCTATTCGATGGCATCGAAACAAGTCTAGATTCTATAAAGCTTGAGGGGTTGGTCCGATAATTTTTGGTTGGCCGATTGTAATGCCGCCTCGCCGGATATCACTGCCACCGCTTTATGGGATTCAGCCGCAACAAAATATTTTTCCGCCGCTTTCAGAACCCGCTTGCGATTCAAAGCCAGAACTCTTTCCTTGTAATCCTGCCGTGCTTCATCCGAAAGAGCGATAATCTTACGATGAAAGGCCTTTCGGGCAGCCGGTCCCGGCGCATCTGGCCTGTCGATATCGGAACAGACCTGTAGAACGGCCTCATTGATGTCTTCGTCGGTGTAACCCCCTGACCGAATGAAATTGGCAGCATTGTTGAACACTTTCAATGTTGAAATAATGTGGGGATCCCTGTAAGAGGCCAGGCTGAAAACACCGTCTTCTGGATTGTATGCGGCAAATCCGCCGTAGGCGCCTCCTTTTTCTCTAATTTCACGGTGCAAATACAGGGATCGGAGCATTTTGCCTATTACCGCCAAAGCCGGAGCATCCGAATGTTCCATGCGAACCGTTTCAAAAGATTGGGCCACGAAGGAGACTGCAGATGCGGTGCTCCACCCTTCGCGAGGAATTTGATCCTCAACCGCAATCGTCGGAGGCCCAAAGGTATTGGTTGATGTGGACGACTCCGGGATTTCAAATAAATGCTTTTCTATTTTTGCTACCGAGGCAACAGCCTGTTCAAGGGCCTCCTCTTCACCAATCAACGCCATTTTGACATTACTGCGGCGAAACAGATATTTGCCGATGCTGTTTAAATTGGCCGCAACTGACTTTAACTTAGAATCCGGCAGATCATCCGTCATGGCCTTGATCATTTGAACCAGATGGATCCCGTTCCAGATCTCGCTAAGCCACCGGGCGGCTGAAAAATTTCTGGCAGCGCGTGAGATTGCCAACTGGTGCCCGTTATGGATAACCATGGATTCCAGATTGGCCCGATATTCCAGCAACAGATTTTTTAAGCGGCTTAGATCCGAAAAATCGAATTCCAAAAGTAACTCTTCAAAGATTTCAAACATCGGCGCTTGATTTCGCAGCAAACACTTAGAGGTAAAGGAAATAAAGGGGATACAGGAGCCGGATCCATTAAACCCAGTATGGGCATGGGCAGATAACCGGATGCCGCCGGTATACAGATCAATGCGCTGAGCCATATCCGTGTAATCTCGCCGGGCACTTCCCATTTTCGGCAGCGCATAACAGAAGAATGGGATCAGCGGCACCAATTCTTTACCCAACGTGCTGATTCCGGCCGCCATGGCCATATAGGAAATCCCGGAAGTGGGTTGTTCGTAACAGGTGGCCGGGGCTTTCAAAAAGGATTCGGATGCTTTTACCACCGGTACGGTCGGCGGAATGTCTTCTCTAGTCAGAGTAGGAAGAAAGGACAGATCTTCATCCGTCTCTTGCAGCTTTTTCAAGGAGTCTGCATCTTGGTTTAATTTTTCAAAATCCGCAGCTGACAACGTGTTTTTAAGCGTTTGAAGCTCCGCCGCAACTCGACCCCGTTCTGATTCTTCCATCATTTGATCAGGCACCAGCGTAAAGCGCACCCGATGCGGGTTTTCAAGAAAATATTTTTTTATGCGTTCTTCGAAAAACGAACCTTGTGATAGATAATCATGCAATTTATTTAGATCATCATCCAGCTGCAACTTTCTGACGGGATCACCCCCGTGAAGCCAGCTTCCGACAATTATCAGCAACTGTTTTATGCCGTATGGATACGGCCTGTTGGTCACCTCCCGGCGATGAAATTCCACCTGGTGGATGGCGGATTCGATCAGTCCTTTAGCAACGCCTTTAGCTGCCAAATCGTTTAGAACACCAAAAATAATCTTTTCAATTTCTGGCCCCGCGGTTTTCTCCACATCTTTCAAGCCGCAAACAAACATGGTATCTCTGTTTTCTGCATCATAACCGGCGGCATCACACAACGCTTTTCCAAGCTGGGAATCAATCAATGCCTTTCGTAAGGGTGAGGCGGCATTTCCTATGAGGATTTGCTCCATGAGAGTGAGCACCAAGACCTCGAAGGTATCTTTAATATCAGCGGTCAGCCATGCCACACAGGCCTGGGATTTCTTTGAAGGATCTTCATTTTTATCCAAGGGATAGTAAAAGGTTGCTGTTTGCGGTTGACTCCAACGCGGCTGAGCGGGGACTTTAGAATCGGGATCAATTCGTTCAAAGCTGTTTAGAATATTACCCTGAATAAATGATAGATGGTTATTTAATGGTAAATTGCCATAAGTATAGAAGAATGCATTACTGGGATGATAATAGCGCTGGTGAAATGACTTGAGTTGATCGTAGGTCAGGGTAGGGATTACAGCCGGATCTCCGCCTGAGTTGTTGCTGTAAGTTGTGGAAGGGTATAGCGTCTTTAAGAGTGAACGCGCCATTACCTGATCCGGTGATGACATGGCACCTTTCATCTCGTTGTAGACAACCCCCTTGTAAACGAGTTGAGTCGATTCGTTTTCAATTAATCCGCCCTCAAGTTCCAGGCGATGGCCTTCCTGTTTGAAACTGAGCTCATCAATCTTCGGGAAAAAAGCGGCATCCAGGTAGACATCCATGAGATTATAAAAGTCTTTCCTGTTTTGAGTGGAAAACGGATACATGGTCCAATCCGATGCGGTAAAGGCATTCATGAAGGTGCTTAAGCTTCGCTTGAGCATGGAGAAAAAGGGGTCACGGACAGGGAATTTACTGGAACCGCACAGCACAGTATGCTCCAGGATGTGGGCCACGCCGGTTGAATCTCTCGGAACGGTTCTGAAAACAACGCCGAAAGTATTTTCCTGACTATTATTGCTGATATGAATGTGCCTTGCGCCCGTAGAAATATGTTCAAGCTCATAAAAAAAAGAATGCATTTCTTGCAGTTCAACAATTCGCTTGATGACATACCCGAAAACATTATCGCCTTCTCTCAGGTCCTTGTTTTTTTGATCCACCGTTTTGCCCATGCATATATCCTTTTGAATATTCAGTTGAAGTCTTTTGGCCGATTCGCTTCCCTGCAAGCACCGCCTTTTCTTTAAGGGAAGTTATCTCAAGGATCGCGGTAATTTTTGATTAGAATTGGTTTCAAAACCTCTTTTGAACCAATTTTGTGAACTTTTGTCCAAAAGCGCTTGGCGAAGCGCAGCGCCTGTCCCGCCAGCGTCTGACCAGACGAAGGCGGATAAAATCTTGAACTGTTTGAGGGCCTTCGCCCGAGTTTTCAAGGTTTAGTGCAGCCATCTTAGCGCTTTACAATTCGCCAAAGATCTGTGGCAGATAAAGAGGCGCAAACCGGTGAAAACGAGGTTTTGAAACTGCTTCTAAAAGTTCTGGGACGATTCGAATTGAAGTCTTATCTCGGGATGAGCATTATTTGCTATTAACAACCTGCAGAGGAGGTGTACCATTGAAAGACGGAATTTGTCCAAAATGTAAATCTGGCGACGTTTATTCCGGCTCTGACATAATTTTGAAAAGCGGTCCATTCGGAAGCAATTCCATCCCCGTAAGCCTCACCTCAATCGCAGCCCTTGACAATTACGTATGCACACAGTGTGGCTATGTGGAAAGCTACGTGTTAGACTCAAAAAAACTCAAAGAGATATCCAAGAAATGGCATAAAGCAAAAGAACCTGACACCGCCACCGAAAAAAACATATAATTCGCTCAATTGCTTAGTAGTAAACGGCTTGGGTTAAATTTTGATATGATAGGGGATGAAAGGGATTTACGCACGAATCTCCATCCCTTGGCCGATCCCAGGCCTGCAGTGAATTATTTGACGAATAAAAACAGCTGAGAGTTGCAAAATAAAATCATCAACCCAATTCGGCAAGTGAAGTTCCCCGCCCTTCAGGTCGGGGCTTGCCGGAAAGGAAACTATTTGTTTGAGATAACTTCCCTTAAAGAAAAAGCGGGACTTGCAGGGAAGCGAACCGGTCAACCCGGACGTCTTTGCATTGTGATACGGGCCAGGATGAACATTGACATTTTGAATACTCGATGATCTCAGAAATTTTATTCAAGTGCATTAGTCCGGCTGGAAGAGGGAAAGCTTATGAAAAATTATCGGGGTACTCGCCGGATAAGAGAATTAAAGCGGTTTAGCGTGATCGCCAGGGTGCTGTTCAAACATGGTTTTGGTGATGTTCTCGAACGGCTTTTTAAGCGAAAAAAGAATGGACTGAAAAATGAAAAAACAAAGGAATTCTTGGCTAAACCCGGATACCCTTCACCCCGGCGAATCCGTATGGTCCTGGAAGAATTGGGTCCCAGTTTTATAAAGCTCGGACAGTTGATGAGCACCAGAGCCGATATTTTTCCGCCAGAATATATCGAAGAATTTTCGAAACTGCAGGATCGTGTACCGCCGGTTCCTTTTGATAAGATCAAGCGAATTATCGAAGAAGAATTGAGACGTTCTTTGGACAATATATTTAAGGAGATATCCTCCGAATCCGCTGCCGCTGCCTCTGTGGCGCAAGTACACCTGGGCGAACTTGTCACCGGTGAAAAGGTAGCCATTAAGGTCATCCGGCCAGGAATCTATAAAAAAATTCAAGAAGATATCCGTTTGATGTATTACTTTGCCAAAAAAATCGAAAAATCATTTGAAATTGGGCAGATATTGGGTGCCGTCAATCTTGTTAAAGAATTCGAGCGAAACATTTTCAAAGAGTTGGACATGTACATTGAAGCGGGAAGTATGGAAAAATTCGCCGACAATTTCAAAGAAAGTAATGAAATTTACATACCCCGGGTTTATTGGGACTATACATCACGATCGGTATTGGTAATGGAGCACATTGAAGGGATTAAATTAGATCAAGTAGAAACAATGATAACGCATGGAATAGACCCGAATGAAATTGCTATGATCGGATTACGCTCGTTCTCACGCCAATTAATGGAATTTGGTTTTTTTCACGCAGACCCTCATCCGGGCAACACCATTGTCATGTACGATGGCCGGGTGGGTCTGGTTGATTTTGGCATCACCGGTTATCTGGATGAAGAAACAATGATGCAGATAGCAAATATCTTTTTAGGTTATGCTGAACATGATTACGGAATGGTCATGAATGCATTGCTGGATGCAGCGTTGTTAAATGAAGAAACCATGGATCTTGATAGTTTTCGAATCGACCTCAAAGATATGAGTGAACAATTCTATGGCCGTTCTATAAAAACTATATCCGTAAAAGATGTCTATGATCAGATCATGCGACTGGTGGTCAAATACCGCATCCGAATGCCACGAAATCTATTGCTGCTTTTAAAAACTTTTATGCAAAGTGAAGCTTTGGGCAAAATTCTAAACAGCGACGCTAGTATTCTCGAAACAACTCGGCCATACGCAAAAAAACTACTCCAGCGTGGATATGAAGCCCAGAAATTATTACGCACCTTTGCGAAGGAGACTCGAAGTTTAGGCGGCTATATTAAAATGATGCCAAAGTATGTTCACGATATTCTCAGACAGGCTGCAATGGGCAAATACCGCGTGGAATTATGGCATGGCGGTTTTCAGCAAATCGATACAAAACTTGAAAAAGGCATAAATCGTTTAACTGTTGGCATGGTCATATCAGCCTCACTTATCGCTGCATCCCTAATCTTAAATTCCTCTCAAAAATTGTTTGAATTTACGATTAATCTTTTTGGTGTACAGACGGTTTCAATTACGGCTTTGCTGGGCTTGAGTGGGTACAGCATTGCAACAATCCTTGGCTTTTGGTTGATTATTTCAATTTTTCGATCAGGAAAAATGTAAATCCGAATGTTTTCATTGGAGTCTTTTCAAAAGCAATACCAAACTGATACCACGGAAGTCGTTGTAGATGAACACAGATTTCACCTCTTCGTCCCCAAGACTATTGATAGCTTCATCGATCCGTTAGACCCCCTGCAAAACTTTCCCCTATGGTCTAAAATCTGGCAGGCCTCGCTTGTCTTGGCTGATTACCTCGCTCACCTGCCAGTTCATCCTGATAAACAATTTCTTGAAATCGGCTCGGGGATGGGGCTGGTGAGCATTGTAGCGACTCATGCGGGACATAATTTCACATTGACAGAGTACGATCTCCATGCACTCAATTTCGCTCGCGCAAATGCAAGGTTAAACAAATGTCCAAAGCTGGAGATTAAGAGATTGGACTGGTTTAAGCCAAATCTGGAAGAAATATTTGATTATATCGTGGGATCCGAGGTTCTTTATAAAAAAGCGTGCTTCCCTCCACTTTTGAAGCTTTTCAAACAATCTCTAAAATCGGATGGCGAAATCATTTTGGTCGGTGAGCCCCGCAAAACTGACTTGGCCTTTTATAAAATGATGGATCCGTCTTTCCGCATAAAAGTACAGAAAAAAACTCTTCGCTCCGCAAACATAGAAATCCGCGTCAACCAAATTAACATGACTTTCAAATAATAAATACGCACTATCATCAGATTAAAATACCCAGCACCTTATTTTTGCGTATAAAACGAATTGATTAAAACCTAATACCAATTGACACCTATAAATTCCAGCAATATAGTAAAAGTATTTGAAACAAAATCGGAAAATGTATTAAGCGATTAGGTTTTTATGAAACCCCTAAATATCTTTATTTTTCTATTAATTTTGTGGTTTTGGTGTATAAATTTGAGCGCTGGAAAAATTTACACCTGGACAGATGAAAACGGTGTCATCCATATCACGGAGGATCCACCGCCGGCAAGCGGCAGACTTGAAGAGGTTATCGATTATACCCCAAAAACAGAAGAGGAAATTAGAGACATACGTCAACAACAAGAGTCGAGGCGCACACAGCGCGTCAAAGAATTAGCATTACAGAACGCACAGAAAGCCAGAAAAATAGCAGATGAAACCAATATCAGGGCTCAAGAAGCTGCGAGAAAAGCTGATGAAGCCGGTAAGAGAGCTCAAGAATTTAAAGATAAAATAGGTTATGATACCGACAGAATCAAACGGAACAGATCCAAAATAAGAAAACTGGAATTAGAAGCATTCACGGCATTGAATTTGGCCCGGCAGGCTGCGGAAGAAGCCCGAAATGCTGAAGAACAAGCCAAGACAGCCGAACAGCGCGTAAAAGAAATTATCAACCGTGAAAAAGAATCTGATTTACAACCCGCAGAAGTTAAACGATGATTTGGAATAGTATTTTTACTGTTGCCATTGCTGCAAATATTTCCACTGAATTCCCAACCATTTACTCCAATCGTATTGTAAATTCCCCTTCAAGCCCCTGAGGATAAATGCAGCCAATAAAATAAATTATTAATTCCCGATCAGAAAGTGTCCATGATACCTATAATAAAAAGCATTTTAATTCAAAGACTGGAGTCTAGCGAATGAATCTAAAATATTTATTTAAAAAACCGACATTACTAAGTTTATCAAAGACCTGCGGTTGAGCAGCCAAAGTCAGCCCGGTCGGGCTGGAAAAACTGTTAGCAGGGTTACCGCAAAACAATGACCCCAACCTGCTGGTAGGATATGAAACAAGCGACGATGCGGGCATCTACCGGCTAAATGATGAAATTGCAATCATTACCACAGCCGACTTTATCACGCCGCCCGTCAATGATCCCTTTTTATTTGGTCAGATAGCTGCTGCCAATGCCATCAGCGATATCTATGCTATGGGCGGTCAACCGCTTACTTGTCTTAATTTAGCGGGCTTTCCCTCAAAAAAACTCAAACCTGAGGTGTTGAATCAAATCGTTGCTGGAGCGGTCACAAAAATCACAGAAGCTGGGGCTGTTTTAGCAGGAGGCCATACCACAGACGACGAAGAACCAAAATTCGGTCTAGCTGTAACCGGTGTTGTGCATCCCAAAAAATTTTGGACCAATAAGGGCGCAATTGCCGGTGACGATTTAATATTGACAAAACCTATCGGCAGCGGGGTCATCTTCAACGCGAATCTTAAAAATTGGGTGACAGGCGAGGCTTTGGACGAATGCCTGTCCATTATCATCACCCTCAATAAAACGGCAGCCGAGGTCATGCGTGAATATGAAATACACGCAGTTACGGATATCACGGGGTTCGGTTTGGCCGGTCATGGGTTTGAAATGGCTAAAGGATCAAAAGCCCGTCTGGAAATTAAGATGGACGACATTCCCCTTATGCGTGAAGCGCTTGAAATGTACGAAAGAGGCATGAACACAGGTGTCAACAGCTCTATTCGGCAATTGGTGGAAAAAAATTTGGTGTTTGAAAAGTCTCTGCCGCGTTGGCATCAAGAGATAATTTTCGACCCGCAGACAAGCGGTGGCCTGATGGCTGCAATACCTCCCGGGCAAAGCCAGATGGTGCTTAAATCATTACACGCGAGAGGTCTTACGGAGTCCCGTATCATCGGTTCGGTTAAACCGTTGCAGAATTCCACATACCTTGTTTTTAAATGATGCTCTGAATATCTGATAATCGAAAACAGCGCCCGCAATCGCTCTAAAGCCTAAACCTCCCTAGGAACCTTGAGATTAAACCTCGGCTACGCGCAACAACCATCAGCTTAGGACCATGGATAGGTTGCACCCCATCAAGTTTTACAGCCCGAGGTTTGCAGGGCTTTCCTTTCCTTGACAAACTGCTTCATACTCCTTTCCACCAAATGTTCAACCATTTCATTGTTTTTAGCGACAAGATCCATACGGGCAATCCGCGGAAAGGATGCAATCCCTGCCATGGTGGGCTGAAACAAGTTCAGGATCTGTTTCAAGCGCCTTATCAAAATTTCGGTAAGCATTTGCAACATCACCCATCTTTTCGTGTGCCAAACCACGTTGGTGATAGGCTCTGGCATATTTGGGATTGAGGACAATCGCCCTGTCAAAGTCTGAAATTGACGTTTTGGCTTTTCCAAGCATTAAATAGGCAGAACCTCGACCGAGATAGTCTAACTCGTTTTCCGGATTCGCTCGGATGGAATGATTAAAAAGCTTTATACTTCCGTTATAATCTTACTTTCGGTAGGCAACGATCTCCTCATAAAGCAACGCTTTATCACTATATTTATTAATTATATACATCGGCTCCTGATAATCCTTTCTTTGTTTCCATTGTTGACCAATAAAATTAATTATCACTGGTAATATTGTCAAAGCGTATCATCACACGCTTCACAGCCTTTCTTTGATCCCATCTACCGACTTAAAGAAAATATTGTTTAAATTTATATGTCTCTGAAGCCCTTTTCGATCCGTTGACCTCGGATATGAACACCATGGTTTATTTCCTATGATATCCATATTTTACTTGCAAATTTAGCCTTAAATTTAGTAAAATAGGGAGATCAGCGCGACTTGGCTGTCTCAGATTGCATACCGTCTGTGTTAATAATCTCCGGGGTATTTTGTAACTTCCGAATTCCCGACATATACCCATCAAAGTGGGTTGAGCGGCATTATGGAACATCAAGATCTCCTCAGCTATCTGGAAAATTCGGGTAAAGATCCATCACGCCTGATCTTTGAAGACGAGCTCACCGGTCTATACAATCGCAGGTATCTGTATCATTACTTCCAATCCAAAGTTCCTTGGGGTTCACTGGACGTTCATCCGTTTTCTTTGCTCATGATGGACATGGACTATTTCAAACAGGTCAATGATAACTATGGGCACCAAATAGGTGATCAGGCCCTGGTTTGGCTTGCAGGTCTGCTAAAAGGTGTTGCCGGCAAAGAGGGGATGCCTATCCGCTATGCCGGTGACGAATTCATGATTCTCTTGAAGGATTGTGATAAATCGGCATCCATGCAATTGGGAGGGCAACTGCTTCAACATGTCCGTGAAAATCAGTTTCAGCTGAATGATCACAAAGGTTCCTTGAATATTACCATCAGCTTGGGGATAGCCTCAGCTCCACAAGATGCCCGCACCGGCAGGGGGCTGATCCAAAAGGCGGATACCGCTCTGTATTCGGCAAAAAAGAACGGGCGAAATCAGCTTGTTAATGCCGGCGATGTCAATCCTGAAGAAGTATTTGCCAAAACAGCCATCAACCAGCTCAAAGAAGTAAAGATTGTCGGCAGGGGACGACAACTCGCTCTCGTTTCCGATGCACTTAAACAGTTCAGTTTGCGGCAGAACCGGTTCCTGTTGGCAGAGGGTGCCGCCGGAATGGGTAAATCTGAGTTTCTTGAAGCTATTCGGCGCAACCTTGCTCGCAGCAAAACCTGGCAGGTAAAGGTCAGCGGGAATTCTCAAGAGATGTTCCGTCCCTATTATCTGACAGCGAGAATCGTGGAGAGCCTTTTAAAGCTGCGTGAAGATTTGGGTAGGACGGTGTTTGAAAGCCTGAACCCTTCGGAGCTAACCTATCTGGCCCCCATAATGCCCCAACTCGAAATCATGGGTGCACCGAGTGTAGATGAAAACGAAAGTGGATATCGGGAGGGCATTTTCAGAACGCTGTTACAATTCATTCATAAAATAATTGATGAGCGGCCGCTTATCTTGCTCATCGATGACTTGCAATTCAGCGATCTGGCCACACTTCTTTTATTCCGTCAGCTGATACTTCACGGTGGATTTCCGATATTTATCTGCGGCACTTCGTCGGTATCTCCCGATCCCGCAACAAAAGAGGAAACAATTCCCCTGGATCGGTTCTTCAAAAAATATCATGAAGACCTAAGTATACAAAAATTCACCCTCACCCCGCTAACCGCTGCTGATATTAACAAACACATTCAGGGACTTTTCCCAAATGTGCATCTCCCCAAGAATTTTGATGAGGAATTAACCCGCATCAGCCAGGGAAATCCCCTCTTTTTTGGTGAAATTTTAAGAAAACTTGTTTTGGATGAAAAAATAACGCTTGTCGGTCAACAGTGGGTCTTCACACCGCTGGAAAAGGGTTATTTGCCAAGATCCCTGGAAGAAATCGTCTCTGGGAAAATCGCTACCCTTGACGAAGAAAGCAAGCAAATGCTCGATCAAGTTTCTGCAATGGGCGAGGGTGTTCCCCTGAGCATGCTCACCGGTAGCTCAGAAGAAATGGAAGCCAAGATTTTAGAGTTTATCGATAAGGCCGCCACCCAAGGACTTTTGAGCTCGGATTTTGAGGTTAATGATGAGGTTGTCAGGTTTTTAGGGAAACGCATCCTCGAAATCACCTATGGTGCCATTGAACCCGAGCGGAAAGAAAAAATACATGAGCGCATCGGAAATTATCATGAAACCCTTTATCAGCAGAAACTTTTGCCTTCGGCTGCCACACTGGCCTACCATTTCAAACGTTCAACCGATCAGGAAAAGGCTGGTAACTATGAACAAATCCTGACGACTACCAACAGCAAAAATTTCAATGCCGAAGAGGCAGCCTATTATGCCAATGAGGAACTCAGTGAAGGTCTGAGTACGGATGCCCCCATAAGACCCGAAGACGTGCCCCTCATCCCCAAAGTGATGCGCGACTTCATGGTTGCCGTGCGTAACATTAAGCTATATCCCCCTGGTAGCAAGTCGATTATAAGCGTTACCGGTCAATCCAAAAAAACCTTCGATCAAATATTGCAGAACAACGAAACCTTCAATCTTGCCCAAATAAAACAGAAACTAGTGGTCAACGGCCAGGAAATAAACAGCCCGGAATTCAAAAAGATAGCTGGAAGTTTTCTGCAATTTCTGGATCGCTACGAGCTGAAAGGGATAGCATTTCACAAAGGGCTTACCGACGAAGAATTGGAAGTGCTGTTGGAGACGTTTGGCCGGACACAGCTAAAAATATTCGATCAACAGTACTGGAAACGATTTTCTGCTGAAAATCAGCTCGATCACATTGACTTAAAACAGATGCGCTATACAATGAAGGGTAAGCCACCACTAACAGATTCGATCCAAGATACCGCCAAAAGCAGTGAATCAGACCCTCTCCCAGTCGCAACTGATCGGCACCAAAGCGGCATGGCGGATGCTGAACCGAGGTTATTGCCCGCCCTCCTTAAACGCCTGCTGGGAGCAGCCAGAATTATCAAGCTTTATCCATTAAAAAGTAAAGCGGTTTCCAGTGCTATCGGTCATCTTATGGAAACCTTGGGCAGCATTCTGAAACATCAAAAAGTGGTCACCCTATCACAAGCCAGCAATACCATGCATGTTAACGGCAAACGGGTAGACGTTACTGATTATAAGACATTTGCGGTTAGCTTCGTTAAACTTCTAAAGACGATAGGCCTCAGCAGCCTCACATTTACCGAAGATGTTACAGTTCGAGAGGTAGAAACCTTAATTGATACTTTCGGCAAAATTCTCCCTGATGGAGCGGAGAGCGAATTCTGGAAAAAGTTTGCCAATGAAGAAAAATTTTCCGGTATCTTTTTCGACAAGCAAATTTATGAAATTCGGGCAGCCCAAACTCAATTGGTCACGGAAAAAACCGATGGGATCGCAGAAGACACGTCGGCAGCTGAAGATATATCAGCAACTGACGATATGATGACGGAAGAACCGATTCCAGAAGAAAACTTTGAAAATTTTCTCTCAGAATTTCAAACCAGAATCCAACATTTTTTAGACAGCGGAGCTGCAGAGAAATTCAAACAAGCCACACACTTGCTCTTTTTGGGATTTCAAAACCGCTCACTCCCGATTCGAGAAAAGATTGTTAATATTTGTCGAAGTTCTCTAGAAAACTTGCCCTCGGCCTTCCAGCATGATTTTACTAAATTTTTGGCCGATCCTCTACTGAATGCTTTCTTTAAAGAGAAGGAGTCTAAGATAATTGTTGAAATGGCGGCGCTGCTCAATCGGTTATTTGTGAATCTCGTTGAGTTTGTTGAGTTTCCGCTGGCGGCCCGGATTCTGGCCCAGCTAAAACGGCGCTATCAGGAATTAAAGACAGCTGGAGATTCTCATGCTCAAAAGCTGACAAAAAGCCTGGGAATCAGGTTGAATCCTATTACTCAAAATCTTCTGATCGCAGATTTGAAATCTGGTGACTCAATCCGGCAACGCAATGCTTCCCAGCTTCTCGAAACTCTCGGACAAGTAGCAACACCGCTGCTCATTGATATCATTAAACAGGAAGAAGATTATCGATCCCGCCAAACGGCTGCCACCCTGCTGGCAAAACAGGGTTCCAAGGCAGCCGAGCGCCTGAAGCGATTACTGGTCCTGGAAATCACCGCTGAGGAACGCGCCCGGGTTCTCCAGGTTATAGATACCGTGACCAAAGATCTAACGACTGAACTTCTTCATGCACTTGAGGACGAAAACCACCACGTACGTTTGGCCGCTTTTCGTTTGACGGAACGCATGAATGACAAACGGATGGTAGCTCCGTTGATTGAAAATGCTAAAACCCTTAAAGGTCAAATAGCTGTAGCTGCCGTGAACACCCTGGGCAAACTCAAGCCTCCTGACGCTGTCGAAGCGCTCAGCTCGCTATTAAATTCAACTAAAGAGGAAGAGCTTCGCACAGCTTGTTGCCGCGCTCTGGGGCAGATAGCGAATCCAGACTGCATTGAACCTTTGTCAAATGTTCTCAATCAAAAAAAACTAGTTTTTCGCCGACCCCGGTATAGTGATCAAGTTCGCGCCACAGCCGCCTTTGCCCTTGGGCATATCGCTCACCCCCAGGCAGTAAAAACCTTGTCCCAATTTGTAAATGACGCAGATCAGCGGATTCGTGCGATCGCCCAAACCGCTGTGAAAACTGCTCGATCAACTCCTCGCCGGAAAAGCGTAGAAGTATCAATTGTGCAATAATATTAAGGATTAAAATGGCCACAAAATCGGAATGAAAAGTGTACCCATAAACAGGACTATGAGATTGAGCGGAATACCAAGTTTGAGGTAATCGCTGAATCGATAACCGCCAGGAGCGTAAACGAGGAGGTTGGTCTGATAACCAATGGGGGTGGCAAAACAGGCGCTGGCTCCGAAGCAAACGGCAACAATAAAAGGTTTGGGGTTTACCTCCAATCCAAGGGCTGTGGAAATAGCGACGGGAAGAAGCAGTATCGCAGTTGCATTGTTGCTCAACAATTGCGTACTGATGCTGGTCAGCAATATAACGGCACCCAGAACGAAAAGGGGCCCAAAATCTTCGAAAAGTTTCAAAAATACCTCGGCATAAAATTTTGAAGCCCCTGTCTCTTCCAAGGCGGTTCCCAGTGCAATAGTACCGACAATGAGAAGCAGAATGTTTCCCTGCATCGCTCGATAAGCATCCCGCAAATGAAGGCATCCGGTCAGGATCAAAAAAAATACGGCCGCAAGGGCACAAACCATAATATCTGCCAGACCGCTGGTTGCGGATGCAACCATGCCGGCAAATATCAGGAAAGCAATGCGGGCTTTGCGTTTATGCACAATTTCATGATGCACGTCCTCAACAACAATGAAGTCAGTTTCTCCACGAAGCCGTTCCAATTTTATTACCGGACATCGTACCAGAAGAATATCTCCAATTTTTAAGTTTACATCATGAATTTTCTGCTCGGTATAGTGAAGCCCGCTTCGTTTTATGGCAATAATATGTATGTCAGGGTCACGCTTGAGACGACTTTCCAGCAAGCGTTCACCCAATAAAGAAGATTGCGGCGGTATGATGAGTTCTAAAATCAACGATTCCTTTTCTGTGGTTTCAAAATTCACATCCCTTTCCGAGAGAGGTAATTCCACATTTTTGCTGTGCAAGACTCCAACGAGGTCATTGGCTGAGCTCTTTACAAGCAACAAATCATCCGGTGCAATAGTGACATGGTCTCTATCCGGATAATAAATATGTGAATACCTGATGAGTTCAAGCACCTCTAAGGCGGGATATTCCTGGGCAAAAGCATAATTCGGGTCCTTGCCGATTAATGGGCTCCGCCGGGGTATTGATAATTCGGCAAGGTAACGCCGATGCTCGCTGTCTTTTAACTCACAGACAGGACTATGGAGACCCGGCATAAGTCTGGGTGCGGCAAATATGAGGAATGCGATCCCCAACAGCGCAATTGGAACCCCCAAAACTGAAAGTTCAAACATACGAAGCACACCGTATCCATACACGGCACTTAAATCGCTCACAATGATGTTCGTGGAAGTCCCGATGAGGGTGCAAGTGCCGGCCAGGATGGATGCATACGAAACAGGAATCAAGAATTTCGAAGGACTAAAATCCAACTCACAACTTAAACTCAATACAATCGGAATGAAGAGAACCACCACTGGTGTATTGTTGATAAATGCCGAAGCAATGCCAACGATGAGAAGAACAACCAGCATGGCAATCCTTGGGTTTCCCCGCGAATATTGAATCACCTTCTGACCGATGAATCCCACAGCGCCCGTACGTATCATGCCTTTGCTGACAAGGAACATGGCACCAACTGTTATCACGGCCGGGCTTGCAAAACCCGCAATTGCTTGCAAGGGCGTCAGAATCCGGGTAACAATAAGGGCAATCACAATTCCAATAGCCGTAAGGTCGACCGGTAACTTTTCAGTCATTAACAAAACGAAGGTTACGATGAGTAAAACGGATACGATCCAGATTTCCATGAAAGTACCTCATTTACCTTTGACAAGCCTTTTCTTTTTTGCCGATGATCGGTACTTAACTATAACAATGAGAACTAATTAAAAGGTAGCTTTTTTAAAGTCAAGGGACTATTAAAGGGTGGGATTATGTGGGGGTTGACACATGAATCTTTCAATCCGCCTGAAAATACTTGATCGACTCTATGCACTTTATGATGAATTTGTTGGCAGTCTGGACGTGGCGTGCCAAAAATATTGCGCCCATTGTTGCACTCGCAACGTGACACTCACTACGCTGGAAGGATACAGGATTGTGGATTACGCGGAATTTTGCCACAAATCGGCTTGGTTACAGGCAGTCAAATCTGCTTCACGCAAAAAGCGGTTTCAGCCCAAGATAACCACCAACACAATTGCTGAATTTTGTATGCGTGACAGGTGTCTGCCTGATGAAGAAGTGCCGTTGAAGTGTGAATCGTGTCCACTGCTAAGCGAAGATAAATGCTCCCTTTATCAGGCAAGACCTTTCGGGTGTCGCTGTATGATCTCCAAACGCAACTGCCATAAAACAGGATTTGCGGAAATGGACGAATTCACAGTCACCGTAAATTGCGTATTTTTACAAACCATCGAACATCTTGATTTTGATGGAGGCTCGGGCAATCTGACCGATATCCTGCTTTGTCTGGCCACAGAAAAAAATCGATACGCTTATCAGACCAAAACGCTTCCGTTCACAAAATGGGAACTGATACCCAACCAACCGATGAAGGTGTTAATGATTCCGCCTGAACACAGGCAAGAAATGGGACCGATTCTGCAAGCACTCCACCGCATCACTCTTTAACGCGCTGTCGCCTAAATCAATTTGTATACGCATTGCCGACTTGTTTAGAGGCACCCCACGTATCGAAGGAATCACAGTTTGAGTAAGTTCGCCGCGTTGGTTCCTTGAACAATTGCTGTTTCGGTTTTGGTTAAGCCAGCTTTTGAAAACTCCTGGAAATACCTTGATGGTTGTAAAAGTGGAAAATCACTGCCGAAAAGAATCTTATCGACACCGGCAGTCTGTATAGCGAGCCGGTATATTATCGGTTCATAAAGAAAGGGGGAGGCGGCGGTATCGAAATATACATTTTTCAGGCGATCTTTAACCTCTTTTTTCATGACCAGGTAAAAGAATATCCCGCCACCCCAATGGGCCAGAACAATTTTATTTCTCGGAAATTTTTTGACCAGTCCATATATTTGGGCCAAGGTAATGGGCGTTTTTCCGGGATACGCATGTCCTATGGGCTCATTGGTATGGACCAACACCGGAACATCATTTTGCAAGCAGGTGTCAAGGATTGGTTCTAATTGGTCAAGGAGGGTTTCATCGATGCCGGAATGATAAAAAGCAATTTCACCGATGCCGGAAAGTCCGTGCCGAAGACACCGTTCCGCTTCGTGATACGCTTGCGAATTGAAGAGATCAAAACATCCGAACCCAATTAACCGTTCGGGATATCTATCAACGGCCGCCATGATATAGTCGTTATGTTTCTTAAATAGGTTTGAGTTCTGCCACGGAAAACCGAAGACAACCGCTTTAGCAACTCCATGTTCATCCATTGAATTTATCAGCTCGTTCGCACCAGCCAATCTAGACTTTGGCGAACTGTATAACTGCGCGAATGCAGGTTCGGATGGAAAAAACTTTTCCCGGTTTTTTCGGATTTCCGGACAAAAAATATGCGTATGAAAATCGATAATCATCGATAATCAGTTTCTGTTGACTCAGCGGTAAGTTTTTATAAGTATACTCTTATTAAGAAACCCATCATCAGACAGTCTGCTTTGTATTTTGATATATAAGCAAAAGTCAATACCGAACAATTTACAGTGAATCTAAAAGCATATGTTTTTGATAGCCGGTATTTCACCAAAAACGAAACAACTTGATGCAAATCCCCGGCGATGTCCGGTATGTGGTTTGGGGCGGGCTTACTATAAAAGGATTGATTATTATTTCAGCCTGTTTTTTATTCCCATATTCCGGGTAAAAAAGGGCGAGCCATTTATCATGTGCGACAGTTGCGAAAAATCGGTTCCTCAATTTGAACAGAACTATTATCCAGACGCAAATAAACAGGATCAGCGCTGCAGATATTGTGGAAGCACTCTGCAGAGAGATTTTAAATACTGTCCATATTGCGGCAAACCTATTTGAACCTGACACCGCAGCATGTGATGCCTAAAAAATATATTTCGATTGATTTTGGCTTTGACGAAAGCTAATTATTGTTCGACCATCGGGACTTATCTTGACTCTTCAAAATAAACTTCCGCAGTTCAGCAAGCTGATGCCAAAAAAACCACATTCTGCTCACAAAACGCTTGAACGACACGTAGTTCTGGTTTCTCCGCAAATACATTGGAATACCGGCAACATCGGGCGTACCTGTCTTGCAACTGGAGCATTTCTGCACTTGATCAAGCCTTTGGGGTTTTCCCTGGATACTCGTGAGGTCAAACGGGCAGGGCTGGATTATTGGAATAAGGTCAAATTGAGAGTCTGGGACGATTTTGAAAAATTTGAAAAAACAATGGCGCCCAAAGACGGTGAGGTGGTATTGCTCACCAAAAAGGGGGCAAAACCCTTCTGGTCCATGCCTTCTTCCAAAAAGCTGTTTCTCATTTTTGGCTCGGAAACCCGAGGATTACCGAAATCAATTCTCTTGCAATATAAGGAATTCACCTACCATATCCCCATCACCCGGGAAATCAGAAGTCTGAATTTATCCACCGCAGCTGGGATCGCCCTGTATGAAAGCTTGCGACATTTTCCCATCAAAAATTTTTGGGTCCGGCAATAAGACATTCATATTCAAATCACCCGTCTCCATCCCTACATTCAACTCTGTTGAATGTCTTTTTGAAACCAATCATAATAGTCTAAAAATATCTCCGTCGGATGGGGTGTTTTGTTTTTTATCTCTACTAAAACAATATAGATTGATATCATAAACTATTAAAATAATTAGCATTATTTCTTGACACCATAAATATTATTCAGTAAAGATTAAGCGCTGTCTCTATCGGTACCTTTTAGGATAACTTATAATAACCGGTTTTTATTAATCTAATTATAACTACCGGCCAATCAATAATTCTAACTTTCCTTAACCGATTACCAAAATACAAAATTTAAGTACCTGATCACTGAAGGCAATTTGGCTGGCTTTCTCTTGTAAACTGTTTATCAAACATCTATCAATCATCATTAAAATTCTAACACTATTGCCTGTGCCTCGCCCCTATTGAAAATTGGCACTTGATCAAACGAATTGTTAAACCCAGAAAGGAGGAAAGCGTTATGGAGGTAACCCGAAGGCAATTTATCCAAATCTCCAGTACGACGGCTGCCGGTCTTGCTGTCAGTGGTCTGGGATTTGACCTTGTGCCGGTCAAAGCGCATGCCCAGATGCTCAAGACCAGATATGCCAAGGAGACCACCACCATTTGCCCCTATTGCGCAGTGGGATGCGGCGCTATTGTGCATACCAGCAAAAGGGGGGATGGTCGTGTCATCAACATCGAGGGTGATCCGGACCATGTGATCAACCGCGGCTCGCTGTGCTCAAAGGGCGCAGCCTTGGCCCAATTGGTTGAAAACGAGGAACGTGTTACCACTCCCATGTATCGGGCGGCTTATTCCGGTGAATGGAAAAAGGTATCCTGGGACTGGGCGCTTTCAGAAATCGCCCAACGGGTAAAAGAAACCCGCGACAGCACTTTTCAATATAAAAATTCCAACGGGCAAACAGTAAATCGCACGGTAGGTATTGCCTCGGTTGGAAGCGCAGCACTCGATAATGAAGAATGCTGGATCTATCAGGCCCTGATGCGCGCCATCGGCCTGGTCTATATCGAACACCAGGCCCGTATCTGACACAGCGCGACTGTTGCGGCTCTGGCAGAGTCGTTCGGACGCGGCGCCATGACCAATCACTGGATTGACATCAAAAACAGTGACTGTATTCTCATCATGGGCAGCAATGCTGCCGAAAACCACCCCATATCCTTCAAGTTTGTTACCGAGGCTCAGCAAAAGGGCGCCACACTCATCAGTGTCGATCCCCGATTCACCCGGACATCCTCAAAAGCAGATATTTACGCCCCCATGCGCTCAGGCACGGATATCGCCATCCTCGGCGGCATGATCAAGTATATCCTCGACAACAAGCTCTATAATGAAGACTACATCAAATGGTACACCAATGCACCGTTTATCGTGGGCAAGTCATACACATTCAAAGACGGCCTGTTTGCGGGTTACGATGAGAAAACCAAAAAATACGACAACAGCAAGTGGGCTTTTGAGATGGACGCCAACGGCGTACCAAAGATGGATCGCAACTTAAAGCATAAACGCAGCGTCTTCCAGCTGTTAAAGAATCATTACAGCAGATACGACATAAAGCTGGTTTCCCAAATCAGCGGTACGCCGGAGGCGCTTCTTGAGAAAATTTACAAAACATATGGCGCCACCGGCGCCAGAGGCAAGGCTGCTACCATCATGTACGCCATGGGCTGGACCCAACACACCGTGGGTACCCAGAACATTCGGACCATGGCAATGATTCAACTGCTGTTGGGCAACATGGGCGTGGCCGGCGGCGGTGTGAATGCCTTGCGGGGGGAGTCCAACGTACAGGGCTCTACCGATCACTGTCTCCTGTGGCACATCTGGCCCGGTTATCTAAAAACCCCGCGGGCATCCAACGTGTCTCTGGCGGCCTATAACAAAAAATGGACACCCAAAAGCAACGATCCCCTCAGCGCCAACTGGTGGCAGAATTACCCCAAATACTCGGTGAGCATGCTGAAATCTTTTTTTGGCAACGCTGCCACCAAAACCAATGATTTCGGCTATGACTGGCTGCCGAAAGTGGACGACGGCAAACACTATTCATGGTTGGATCTGTTTGATGAAATGTACAAAGGTAATTTCAAAGGATTTTTTGTCTGGGGCCAGAATCCGGCCTGCAGCGGCGCCCATGCCGGTAAAAACCGCGAAGCCATGAAAAACCTGGACTGGATGGTCAACGTCAACATTTTTGACAACGAGACCGGTTCCTTCTGGCGCGGACCTGGAATGGATCCGGCCAAAATCAAGACCGAGGTATTTTTTCTGCCGGCGGCCGTATCGGTTGAAAAAGAAGGCAGCATTACCAATAGCGGCCGTTGGAGCCAATGGCGCTACCAAGGCCCCAAGCCACTTGGAAACAGTCTGCCGGACGGCCAGATCATTATGGAGCTTGGCAATAAAATCAAGCAAGCTTATAAAAAAGACAAAGGCGTTCTACCGGAACCCATTGTTAGTCTTAAATGGGATTACCTAACCAACGGCGAATATGATCCGCACAAGGTCGCCAAAGAAATCAACGGTTATTTTCAGGAAGATATCACCGTCAGCGGTAAGGCTTTCAAAAAAGGAACGCTGGTGCCGAGTTTTGCCTTTCTGCAAGCTGATGGCTCGACCTCTTCCGGCAACTGGCTCTACTGCAACAGCTATACGGAAAAGGGAAACATGGCCGCCCGCCGCGGTCAAAAAGATGCTCCCAACAATATCGGTCTGTATCCGGAGTTTGCCTGGTGCTGGCCGGTCAATCGGCGCATTATTTACAATCGGGCTTCGGTGGATCTGAAAGGCCAACCCTGGGATAAAGAGCACTGGGTCATCAAATTCGCCGGAGATGTCAAAGAGGGTAAATATGTCTCCAGAACATGGATCGGTGATGTTCCGGACGGCGGCTGGTATCCGATGCAAAATCCGGATGGGTCGATGCGAGAGGATAGCAAATATGCCTTTATCATGAGAAAACATGGCCACGGGCAGATATTCGGCCCCGGCCGTGTTGACGGTCCGTTTCCGGAACATTACGAACCCATCGAGTGTCCGGTCGAAAAGAATTTCATGAGTTCGGTCTATACCAATCCGACCGCCCCACAATACGGAACCAAGGCCGATATTTATCAAACCTGTGATCCGCGGTATCCGTTTGTGGCAACAACCTACCGGGTTGTTGAACACTGGCAGACCGGCGTTATGACGCGTCATCAGCCCTGGCTACTCGAAATGCAGCCCCAGGTCTTTGTGGAAATAAGCGAAGAGCTGGCCCAGCTGAAAGGCATAAAAAACGGCGAGCGCGTATTAGCTTCATCTGCCAGAGGTTCGCTGGAGTGCACGGCGATTGTGACCAAACGGTTCAAACCACTGAGAATAGCTGGAAAGCTTGGAACCGTGGTCCACCAGGTCGGTTTCCCGTGGTGTTTCGGTTGGCAAAAACCTGTAAGTGGCAAAGAAGAGAGCGCCAACCTGCTCACCCCGTCAACGGGTGATCCCAACACCCGGATTCCGGAAACCAAAGCCTTTATGGTCAACATAGCCAAAATATAGAAGGAGGTGATCACATATGAGTAAGTCATTTTTCATCGATACGACACTTTGCACGGCCTGTCGCGGTTGCCAAGTTGCCTGTAAACAGTGGCACAGCCTTCCCGCCGAACAAACTATCAATCGTGGTTCTTATCAAAACCCGGAAGATCTCTCCTTCGATACCTATAAACTGGTCCGAATGCGTGAAACAGTAGTTGACGGACAGCTGAGATGGTTGTTTTTTCCTGATCAGTGCCGGCACTGCTATGAGCCTCCGTGCCTTGACACCGCAGGCGATCCAAGCGCGATCTTTAAGGATGGTAGCACCGGCGCCGTCATATACACGGCCAACACAAAAAATTTAATCGCTGATGAAATCATTGAATCCTGCCCCTATAACATACCACGCAAAGCGCAGGACGGAGCCCTGGCCAAGTGCGACATGTGTTATGACAGGGTTTTCAACGGACTGGCACCGGCCTGTGTCAAGGTATGCCCGACCGGCGCAATGAACTTTGGCGACCGGGCCGAAATGACGACCCTTGCCAACCAGCGTTTGGAAAAGGTGAAGAATAAATATCCCAAGGTCTCGCTGCTGGATGCCGACGACGTCCAGGTCATTTACATGGTCGCTTTTGATCCCGACCTGTACCATGAATTTGCGGTAGCCTCGAATAATGCGTTCGATATCACACGTCATGCGGCGTTAAGAAGAATGCTGCGACCCATAACCCACTTTGCTTCGCGTCTACTGTAGTAAAAGTCGCGCAAAGAACCAATTAAAAAGGGGAGAAGGTTGATGATCTTCTCCCCTTTGGTATTTGATCCAAATGTGTGGTAGACTCCCATTATTGCCCAAATATTTGATCGTTGAAAACTAAATTTGCATGGAATACAGGAAATTAAAATCAGGTAAATATAAACGGAATCTAGCACCAATTTCAAAGGAGATCCCATGATCGCTAATCAGGCCATACCATCAACTCAAATTAAACAGGCCGCTGAAACGTTAAAAAAATTAAGGCCCATCTATGCGGATATTCTGTCTTTTCACGAAAGGATTTTTATTGCTCAGGAAACGTCCAAATTGAATCTACATCTTGATCCCATACAACTCCCAACCGACGTGATATCTATCAAGAATCAGGAAAAACTTCCATTGATCAATCCATCCGACTTCGTAATTGATATTGAGGCCGGTCAATCACTTTTCAAAGAGATCTGCCATATTGCCCAGAAAACCAACCGAGAATTGGCCATCACCGCAGGAATCCTGTTGGATTCCTTTGGTAACACCATAAATCCGAAAGAACTGTTTTCGAGTCTTCTTGAAGGCCATGACAGCTTTTTTGATAAAACAGCGGCAGAACTAACAATCGACAAAAATCCACTTGCCTTTATTACATACAGTAGTATAAACCCTTCGCTGACTTTGGGCGCTGAACAACTATCAACTTATCTTGAAGATGACGTTCCATGGGAAAAAGGGTACTGCCCAATTTGCGGTAATCTCCCGGGGCTTTCGTTATTCGGCAACGATGGACAGCGGTTGTTAAATTGCAGCTTCTGCTGGCACAAATGGATTGGAAAAAGGGTGCAATGCCCTTTTTGTGAAAATACCGATGCCAAAAATCTCCATTATTTCTGTAGCGACGAAGAAAAAGAATACCGTGTCGACATATGTGACAACTGCAAGAAATATATAAAAACTGTAGACGATAGATTGGCAAATCGTGCAATCTATCCGCCACTTGAACAGGTCGCTACCCTGCACCTTGACATCAAGGCTCAGGAAATGGGGTTTAAAAGCGGCATACCGCTTGAGTTGCCGGTATGATTAAACAAACATGGATTAATGGCAAACACTATGATACAAATTCAATCTCTAAAAGGTTGAAGCCTAAATCAAAGCGCCAATAATACTAAGATTAAAATCCCTCGAATTCATTAAATTCATCACAACTGTTGTTTTTAGCAAAGACGACGACCGAATTGGGCTTCAGAAAACTGGTACATTCTCTAACTACCGGTTGGACAAACGTATGAATTATCTCCAGCCACAAGCGTCACCCTTTTTCCCGACTAAAGACCCTAACACTTTTAAATGGTTCATATTTTGTACGTTCTTGAGCCTTGCCATCTTTTGCGCGTCATCGGGCGGCAGCGTTGTCATGGCCCAGAAAGGGACCGAAGGACTTTTATCAGTTCCAGAAGAGAACCCAATCGATGTGGTTTCAGTTCGGACAGCCTGGTCAGTTGATTATGCCCGTCCGGGTGATCAGGTTGCGTTGGCTGTCGTTTTTAATATCAAAGATGGTTACCACATAAACGCTGACACAAATCAAATTGTTTCATCTGATAATTTTAAACCCTATTCTACCCGTGTAACCGTTAAAAATGCCCCTGAAGAATTAACCATTGAATCGCCACGATTCCCGCCGGCACAGGCATTCGAAGTCGATTACGCCAGCGGGAACCTGATGTCATTTGCAGGTCAGACAACGGTTTATTTGCCAATGAAGCTGGCAGAGCAAGCAAAGGCAGGAACAATAGAGCTGATAATAGAAGTTGCGTATCAGGCATGCAGTGAAAAACTATGTTATTTCCCTAAAAAAGTCACGTTGAACGAAAAATTACGGGTGGTCAAAACGGATGCGATCCCTGCAAAAATTAACCTGGAATTTTTCTACAATTATGAAGCAGCTGCATCAGAGGCATCAGGGGTGGTGAGCTTCGATCTTTTCGGTTGGTATTTTTCGTTCAACGTATCATCGCGGACAGGCTTGACGATTTTATGGCTAACGGCAGCTTTTGGGGGAATGCTGCTTAACTTCACACCCTGCGTCTTACCATTGATTCCAATTAAAATAATTAGCCTATCAAATTCAGCGGAGAACCGCCAGAGATGCCTGGCACTTGGAGTGACCATGTTTTTCGGTGTGCTGGTATTCTGGGTGGGGCTGGGTGCTACAATTGCCACGGTAAGCGAGTTTACGGCAACCAGTCAGCTGTTTCAGTATCCCGTGTTTACCATTGGGATCGGGGTAATCATTGCGATCATGGCGTTTGGTATGTGCGGTCTTTTTTCTGTGCGTTTACCTGAATTTATATATCTGATTAATCCCAACCAGGAGACGTTGCCAGGTTCTTTTGGCCTGGGCGTATTAACGGCGATACTTTCAACACCCTGTACAGCGCCGTTCATGGGTGCGGCTGCGGTTTGGGCAACGTCCCAACAACCTGCCATAACTTTGTCTACATTTGCGGTAATTGGTACCGGTATGGCCTTGCCTTACTTGATGCTCTCGGCTTTCCCGGCTTTGATTCAAAAGATGCCGAAGACTGGGCCAGCCAGTATTCTGATCAAAGAGGTTATGGGGTTGTTCATGCTGGCGGCTGCAGCCTATTTTATCGGGGGTGGATTGAGCGCGCTGTTGAATACACCGCCTAATCCGCCAAATCAGTTGTACTGGTGGGTGGTGATGGGATTTTCTGCTACCGCCGGTGGTTGGTTGGTATATCGTACTTTTAGGATTACAAAAAAGCGAAAGTTACAGTTTTTTTTCGCCAGTCTGGGACTGATAATACTGGTAGGATCCGCTTATGGCGGATTGCAGCTGACCGATAAGGGACCCATCGAATGGGTCTACTACACCCCCGGCCGTTTCAAAGAAGCCATCGACAGTCGCAAAATTGTGGTCACAGTGTTTACGGCCGAATGGTGCCTCAATTGTAAAGCGCTCGAGCAAGGGGTCTTGAATAAGGATAAGGTCACAAAATTATTTGCCGAAGATGATGTTGTTCCGATTAAAGTGGACATCACCGGAAAAAATCCGGCTGGTAAAGAAAGACTTAAAAAAATAGGGCATCTAACCATTCCGCTCTTGGTCATTTATGCGCCGGGGGGCAAGGAAATCTTTAGGGGTGATTTTTATACTGCAGATCAGATATATCAGGTTATTGAAAACGCCAGGAAGCAAAGTCTATATCAGAAGTAATCGCAAAAATGCATCTAACTTATAAAGGCTGTGAGACCCCGCCACCGGGATACCCTTATCTGTCGCTTTTCGCAGCAGTACTTTGAGAATCACCATTGGCGTTGAGAAGAGCATAGGAAAGGGCTCAAACATCATTATTGGGCCGGATAATTATCCACTATTCAAAAATTTTCTTATCGTTTTATCCAAAAACCGCCTTGAACGTTTTCCTACTATTTTCCTTATGATTTCACCGTCTTTAACCAGCATAATCATCGGTATGCCATAGATATTAAGCTCGCTCACCGCTTTTTCCCCCACCCAATAGACTGGAAAATTTACACGATGCTTGTCCAAATAGGGTTGCATGGCGCTTGGACCTTCTAGATCAATGCTGATGCCGATCATGTTAAGCCCTCGCTGTCTGTATTTATTATCCAATTTAACGAGGTCGGGAAGTTCTTTTATGCATGGCCCGCACCAGGCAGCCATAACCACAATCACATACCGGCTATTCGTAGATTCAATCAAATTGTTTAGCTCGGCAAGCGCCATCCGTTCGATCTTGATGCCAGGACCGGACCAGGCGAATGGGTAACACCACAGGATAGTCAACAACGAAAGTAAAATTATGATGCTTCGGCGATTTTTTAGACTTGCATTCAATGAAAGCGTCTCGAGTAGATTGTAAATTGGGCGGTAAAATTGCATCAAATGTTTAATTCATTGAATAAAATCAATATAATTTTTACATATGCTCATTGCCTGGGCAGTTTTTCTAATTCCGTGGCACACCATTCCAAATCGGGTCTTATGTTGATATCCGATACATGGATGGCTTGAATTACGCCCTTTTTATCGACGACGAACAGCGCTCTCTCTGAAACGCCATCCGAACGCAACACGCCATATTTCTCGGCAACCGCACCGTGAGGCCAGAAATCGGACAGAACCGGAAACCACAATTTTCCCATCTGTTTTGTCCATGCATAAAGGGTCGGAATATTATCAACCGTTATCCCCAGAAGAACGGCGTCATTTAGATCAAAAAGATCTTTAACAATTTTATATCCCGGCCATTGATCTGAACATACCGGAGTCCAGGCCGCCGGAACGAAGGAGATAACAACATTCTTTTTTCCTGCGAACTGGCTGAGGGTGACCTTTTCCCCAGATACTGCCGGCAGGGTAAAATCCGGCGCTGGATCACCGACTTTGACTTTCAGAGTGCTGTCAACGGATTTTAGGGTGCCCGGATTGAAAATATTATCTTTAAACGAATCGGACGCACAAAAAGTAAGGTCTGCCCAAAGCACTAGCACCGCAAAAAAGATCACGGCTCTTTTAATGGATTTCATCTAAAACACCTCCTTAATTTGTCTCTTCTATCAATAAAAACGTTTGATGATTCGTTTCCAAGTCTGAAATGAGCAATTTTTCACGAAATCAAGTAATTGGGAAGAGGCATACGGCAATATGTTGCCCAAACAATTCCGCAGATATACCCGGAGATTGCGGAAAGGGGCCGTTTCCGTAAGGAAACTAATTAAATCCGGCGCTTTGAAGAAGGGTGTCAAGCAATTTGCCGGCGTCTTGCGGTCCGCCCAGCTTTGAGTAAAAAACGCGGTGTGTTCCATCGCCGTTGATTCTAATCCCTATAAAATACGGTGTCCTTACCTCGCCGAGTTTTTTATGAAAGAAAAAATTACCGTCCGGAAACAAAGGAAAAGGTATATTATAAGTCTTTTTAAAATAATTAACTTCAAACGCGGAGTTTCCGACGCCAATACCGATCAACTTGACTTTGCCTTGTAGTTCTGAGTTGCTTTCAATTTTTTGATATAATTTATTTACAGTGGGAGCCTCCCGCTGACAATAAGGTCAATACATACTGAATATTTCTATGATCACCACTTCAGCTTTAATCTCAGGAATTCTAAAGGTACTTTTCCCGCTGAGACCGAGATATTGCTGATGCTCCGGATTATTAGGGACTGAAAATTCCATATCAGGTAAAACCTGACCTTCCTGAGGCGGTTGAACCGCGGCACCGGTGAAATCAAAAAACAAAAGAAGAAAAAAAAGAAGCATGGCCGACAATTTACAAATCTCTCTAATCATTGCAAAATCCCCCTCTTTTTTGATTAACCCGATTTAGCGCCTAAAAGCAGCGTTACCGATATGCCCAAGTGCCGGAATGTTAGTAACCAACGTTTTTCACTGCAATGCAGGATACTAATAAAGTAATTATTAGGAGTCAATTTAAATTGCCGCGGGCTTATGTCGCTTAAAAATTAGTCCGTCTTTTACAGGGCTCTCTACGGGAACCTTCACTTGAGTATCACCCCGGCATCATGCTTGGTTCATTGATTCGATAAATTCCCCCGCAAAGGCCTCCAGGTCAAAAAAAACAACAATATATTGTATAATTATTTTCTTGACCCACAATATAATCCATTATAAAATTGTTACAAAACCATTCGACGATTATAAGCAATCGGTAGCAAAAAAAATTTTGTGTGTACCAGCAAATAACATGGCAATCGATAGTACTAAATATTGTCACCCGCTCGCTTGAATCCGATAATGATGATCGAATTAGCTTAAGGGTTATTCTATATGACAACTACCTGGAACGGGACAGGGGAAAAAAGGAGACATGAGCGCCTATCCGCTAGGGATGGAATAATCGTTGCCCTCATGCCGCACTCGAATATACTTGGCCCAATGATCGATATCAGCATCGGTGGCCTCTCGTTTCAGTACATTGAAAACGCTGAACCAACGGTTCGGTCCAGTGAACTCATTATTTTAATAGCCAACCAAAATTTTTTCCTGGATAGGGTTTCTTTTAAAATCGTCTCTGATATTGAAATCGAGAAAAATATATCCTTCAGTTCGATACATATGCGGCGTCGTGGTGTCGAATTCGTTAATTTAAGCTTTCACCAGGCCACATTAATACAGCATTTGATTACAAAGCATACCATCATCACAACAAAACGAACCAGCCAACTATCTAACTACAACCAAAAACAGATAGATACTTTATTACGGCAATTATGATAAAATCCATACCTTGCCATATACCTGAACATTAAAGAAATAGGCAGAGCTTAACGCTCTGCCTATTTTGCTGTCTGTTGTTGTATTATTCAACCTTTTATCAGAATCAAATAGATAACGTCTAAATTACTTCACGACAAATTTGACAATAATACGAACGCGTTTTTTGCCTTCCTCAATTGGAAATTGCAGCTTTTTGAGGTGCCGCATAATGCAATCCGCCAGATGACTATCATTCATTCCTTTGTTCACCATTTTTAAATTCGCAATGTTGCCTGATGAGTCGATCATCATTTCGAATACAACACTGTGTTTAGATATGGGTCTGTTTATAGCCAAGGATTTATAACAAGCGTCTATTTCTGGCAGCTGTTTTTCAAGTAGTTTTTTAACCGACCGCTTGGACACACCCTTACCAACAGTAATATTTGCCACCTTCAGCAGAGGTTTTCGTGCTTCTGCTTCGGCAGCGGAATCCTGAGCAGCATAGCGTTCGATTTTGCCGGCACCCAAACCCGTGTCCTTTCCTTTGATCTCGCGATGCACCGCAGATGGTGCTGCTGCCATTACCCCAGAAATGCGATTCATTGTGGTCGCTTGGCCACCGACTGCATAATCCGAAACCCCCTGCGGTAAGGGCAACGGCTGTGTAACCGTCGTCGCTTGACCATCCTTGAGCCGTACCCGGGAATCCACTGCCACAAAGGAAGTGTAAGCAGTTAATAGATTATAGAGCAGGCCCAACCGAGTTACTTCCTCGATCCGATCGTCCCGGGCACTTAAACGATTGTAATCGGAAAGTATACCGATACGATATCTGGCCCACAGGTAGCGAAGCGCCGCATGGCTATCCTTGGGCTTTGCGTCGGCAACATTTATTTTTTGGATAAAATCATGATCTCCGCTAATCCCTCTAATTTTTAATTCGCCGCGGAGAGGCCCGCGCCATTTACCGAAGACGATGACCGGCCGATGGGCCATTACATCCGGAATACTGGTGGGCTCGACATCAAATACATCAAATTTTCCGAAATCTAATTCGATTCCGGTCAACACTGGAGATTGAATCAGTTTTCTGAACTGTTTGGCCTTGACCGCCGCTTCTTCGGGCCGGAGAACTATAAAAGGCTCCCCCATTCCGATCCGGGCCATTCCTTCAATGAGATGTCGATTGACGCTTGAACCGATGCCGAATACAAACATATTGGCTTTCCCGAGATGATTGCGCATCAGATCAAATACTTCTTCTTCCACAGACACATAGCCGTCGCTGGCAATGACAATCGTGCGCGAATATCCTTCGGCTTCCGGCAGTGAAAGCGCGCGATTTAGGGCCGGCAACAACCGGGTGCCGCCCCCTCCTCGCTGACGCTCAATAACATTGATGGCGTGTACAACGTTGTTCGGGGTCGCAGACAAAGATTTTTCGGATAACATGGAAGATCCACCTGCAAACAACAAAACATTGAAGCGGTCGATGGGCCGAAGATTACCGATAAGATCTTTGAGAAGCTTTTTGGATACATCCAGCGGAAATCCGTGCATGGAGCCGGAAACGTCAACGATAAATATATATTCTCGTGGCGGAATCTGAGACTCGATCACCCGTTTTGGGGGTTGCACCATAAGGAGAAAAAATTGTTCATTTTCGCCGTCGGATAGCAACAATCCGGTTTTAATTTTACCGCCGGCAAGCCGGTATTTTAAGATAAAATCGCGGTTGCCCCCGCGTCTTTCATCATGATGAAGGCTTACGGAAGCCGAGTCCGGGCTGATGTAATGCATGTCCACGCTATGGGACGGGCAGGTTACTTTTTGTATCGGAAGTCCGCCAGCAGCCAGCTTCACCGTTATGTCGAATTCATATGGGGGAGCTTCGCCTTGATGCAGATAGGGATTTTCGACCCATCGCTCCGAGGGCGGTGCCTGCTGCCCTACCGGTGTCTCCGAATAGCGCGGACCGACGACGGTGGGGTATACAAACTCGTAAATGGTGTCGGTGGAAATGAGCAACTCGGTGTATTTGAGTTCGACCCGGATTATGTCTTGGGGTAAAATGTTGGCAACATTCATTTGAAATACATTCGGTCTATGCTGTTCCAAAAGAGATGCACTCTTGCCCATTTGCTTGGCCTGTTGATAGTCTTGACGGGCTTCTTCGCGCTTGCGAATTTTGGCCGTGATTGTGCGCTCGCCGATGGTCATTTTCATTCCGTAAACCGCTGCCCGGGTCGACGCCGGAAAGACGTAAACAGCCTCCAATGGTCTGTTCCCCGTATTTTTGTATACCTGGGTAACAATAACATTAGCGATAACACCGGAGATGTTTACTTTGGCTGAAGTTGATTTCAGTGGCAGTTGATCTACTGCTGGATCATCGCTTTTGACCCAAAAATAAGGTGATAACGTACGGTCAGAATTTGCTTCGGGTTTCGCTAAGACCGTATCAACAGGCGATATTCGAATAAAAATAATCAAAAAGATCAGTATAATATGTTTTTGCTTCATGGGTAACCTCCTTTACCGATTCAGGTCTTTTGATCGTATTAGACAAAATTGCGGTAAAAAGGTTCCCAAAAAATTTTGAAAAGGACAGTCGATCTTTAGGGAGTGTCAACGTCTAAATTCAAAACCAATAGGTTCTAGTAGTAGCGCCGGGCATTATTAATCGGAAAGGATAAAACTGATTTGCATGTGGATGGAATCTTGATCTGAGACCGGGTATGAGGGTGGGGGCATCCGAAAAGGAGCCATACGTTCCAGTTCTGCAACAAATTCGTCATAGCGACGGGCCGGAAGGCTCACGGTTACCATTCGCGGGCTTTGAAATGGCTCAGTGTCACTTTCGGATAAAACGCTGCCCTCCAGTGACTGAACTATTTTTATTAGGCGCTGGATGGTTTCGCTCAAATTCAGCAGCGCCTTTTCCTTGACTTCCTGCTCATCCTTACGCGGTGATGCTGCTTGCCTGGGCGACCGGGCAGGAACAATCTTTTCCGCCGACTCTGCAACAGGAGGCTGGGGCATGCTCTTCTGCTCCGAAAAATGGATCGATGGACGACTTTCGGTTTCCATGACCCCTGCAACCTTGCCAGGCAACGGTTCTGTTGCAGCGTCCTGGATTCCCATGGATTGGGTCACAGGGCCAGATTCACCAATTTTTATCACCATGGCCAACACGATTGGTTGATTTTCTTCTGCCAACTTCCGCGGGGTTGTGTGTCTCAAATCTGGTTTGGCTTTTGATTTTATCAGTTCAGGAGACACCCTGTATCCGTCTAATTCTTTTTCCACAGCCGAGCTTGAGATAGACCGTCCCGTAGCTCGCACAAGTTGTCTTTCCGGTTGCCGTATGGCGAGAACCGAAAAAATTATGACGGCCACAATCGCCGCAGCGGCAAATTCCAGCGGAATCTTTATTCGCAGGGGAAAAAACAACTTTTTAACGACGTTATCGAACGAAAATCGCGGTTGTAACCGTTTGTGAATTTGGTTGAGGAAATCATCCGGTGCTCGGATAGATTCCATGCGGTTTAATTCAGTAACTAGTGCCTTTAAGTGATCAAATTCTTGCCGACACCTTTCACAACCCGAAAGATGCACCTCAAGCTCTGTGGCAGATTTTAAATCCAAAATACCGTCTAAATAATCAGATAGCAGTTCTCCTGATTTCGAACATTCCATCTAAGACATCTCTCCACTAAGGATTGCCCGCAAATCCTTTCTTGCTCGGGCCAGTTTGGATTTCAGGGTGCCGAGAGGAAGACCGGTGAGGTTCACGATCTCCTCATAGGGCAATCCCTGGATGTCGCGCAGCACGATTACCGTCTTTTTTTCTGTCGGCAGTGTGTTTATCGCTTTGCGTATCCGTAACCGGCGTTCCATTTTTTCGTGTTCCACTGCCGGTGAATACGTTTCATCCGCTATATCGCCGTCGGGATTGGATGTCCCGCCGCGATTGTCCAACCGGACTATTTTTCTACTGAACCGGTAATGAAAAGATTTAAGCCGGTTTTTACAGGTATTCACAGCAATCCGGTGTGCCCAGGTTGAAAATGTGGATTTAAATCTAAATTTCAACATATTTCGATAAATTTTGATAAAAGTATCTTGGGCACAATCGTTGGCCTCCTGGTAATCTCCTAAAAACCAATAGCATAAATTGAAAATTCTGTCTTTATGCTTCCTGACCAAGCCATCAAATGCGGATTTATCACCGGCCTGGAAAGCAGCTACCAAATTGGCATCTTCATTATGCGTTGGGTCCGGATGTAATTCTATCTTATTCATCTATTTAGACAATCGTTATGACCAAAGGTTCCCTCTGAATTAATGATTTATCCCCGGTATCCAAATCGTTTCTGGTTGCCATATAATTACGAAATTTATGCTATAATTTCAATGTTTGACATAGCAAGGACCGTGTTTATATTCACAGCAAAATCAGACTGTAACCAATAAGACCAATAAAAACGTTATTTTGTGAGAGGAATTTTTATGCGATTTGATAAATTTACTATTAAATCACAGGAACTTATTCAAAATTCCCAAAATCTTGCAACGCAACGCAACAATCCGCAAATCGAACCCGAACATCTGTTGGGGTCCATGTTAGTTGAACCCGAAGGCATCGTCAATTCGATGTTAAAGAAACCCGGTTTCTCTGCAGGTGATGTTGCCCAAGAAATAGCGCTGGCCATCGATCGGTTACCAAAAGTCAGCCAGACGGGAGAGGTGTATATCTCCGCCAGAACCAAAAATGTTCTGGACGCTTCCTTTTCCGAAGCAGCTAAAATGAAAGATCAGTATGTAAGCATCGAACACATCCTACTGGCCCTTACCGATGAGAAAGAAGGCGACGCTGTAAACATTCAAATCGAGTGGCTCGGTGCCAGATTGGCCGAAAAAAATATCGAACTTGTTCTGGATGGCGGTGCACGGGAAATTATCGCCCAAAAGGGATATGACCCGGTGTATGGCGAACGGCCACTGAAGCGCGTCATTCAAAAATACATTGAAAATCAGCTTTCCATGGAGATTCCTAAAGGAACAATAGCAGAGGTCAGCCGTGTCAATGCTAAGGTTGAAGGTGATCGCATTGTTTTCAAAAGCCTCTGATTACCGTATTCACCTAAAGACAGCAACTGATCGGTAACATTACCATATATTGTTGCGAATGAGCCTTAAAGGTCCGGTATAAAAGCCCGGACCTTTTACATCGCAAAATCGGTATATGCGAATTGATTGTAAATAAAGCGTATGCAAATGATCATGAGTTTCAATTATAAACGATAGGGTAAAAATATTTTAATCGTTATTAACTATTTGTAATACTTGGTTATTTAAATTTAATGGGTTCGGTCGGGATTCCCGTCAGTATTCAAATTGATGATCTTTGAATGCTTTACTAAAAACAATTATTGACCGCTGTTTTTTTTTAAAGGTATTTATTACCGACAGGATAGAAAAGGATCATCGAAATCTGTTTGTAAATTAGATTCACTTAATCAACTGAGTTTTAAATTCTCAAATGAGTCTTTCTGCTTCAGAAAAATTACGCCGATTTTACGATCATTTTTCCAGCAATGACCAGGTTTTAATTTTGATTAATGCCGACCCCGACGCCATTGCAAGTGCTATGGCTGTTAGTCGACTCCTCTGGCATAAGGTTACAAACTTAACCATATCCAACATCAACGTTATCAGACGGCCGGATAACCTGGCCATGATCCGTTTATTAGGGGTAAAACTTGTCCACGTTGATGAGATAGAGGAAAACCAGTTTAACAAAATCGTAATTGTTGACTCTCAGCCGGAACACAATGAGGCTTTTTTAAGGTTCAAACCGGATATTATTATTGACCATCATCCCGAAACCGGAGCGACAGCACCAATTGTGGATATTCGCCCCAAATATGGTGCCACCGCTACCATAATGACTGAATACTTGCGTGCTGCAAAAATAAAACCTTCCGTGAAGTTGGCTACCGGTCTTTTTCACGCCATTAAGACGGATACGAGCAATTTTGAACGCCAAACGCTTATGGAGGATGTCCGCGCCTTTCAGTTTCTATTTCGTCACGCAAATATCCACCTCGCCGGCAAAATTGAGCAAGCGGACTTGGCCCTCGACTTCTTGAAATACTTCAAATCCGCACTTCAAAATAAACGGATACGCAAGGGCCGCGTTTTTGTCCATTTGGGCGCTGTTGTAAATCCAGATGTCTGCGTGCTCATTGCTGATTTTTTTATGAGAGTGAATTCTGTAATGTGGAGTATCATTTCCGGAATCTGTGATCAAAAATTAATTATCGTTCTCAGAAACGACGGCATTCGAAAGAATGCAGGAAATGTTGCAAAGAAGAGTTTTGGACAGATTGGTTCCGCGGGGGGACACAAGAGTATGGCGCGAGCCGAGATTACTCTTTCAGATTTAAAGAACAGTGTCGACGACTACAAGGACGACAAAAAGCTTCAGCGGTGGATCATAAGACATATTGAAACCAGGGCAGATAAAAAATAACGAAAAATGGCCGACTTTATCGTGACAATTTTAGGATCCGGAACATGTGTGCCGTCGCTAAAGCGAAGTTCCTGCTCCGTTCTGATAGAAATCGACGGTTCGAAACTGCTGTTTGATTCAGGCGCCGGCACCATGCGGCGTTTGTTGGAAACCGGTGCAACCGTATTTGAAATTTCCCATATCTTTTACAGCCATTTCCACCCTGACCATACCTCAGAGCTGATACAGTTTTTATTCGCTAACAAGTATCCAGACAGCAGCCGGAGGAAGAAGCCTTTGACAATCATTGCAGGTAACGGTTTCACCAATTTTTTTAGTGGATTACAAGCTGCCTACGGAAATTGGATTGAACTTGCCCCTGGGATGTTAAAAATGATCGAGCTGTACACAAACAGTGAGGATTCTCAAGATTTCGAAAAATTTACGGTAAACTCTCTTCCGGTTGAACATAATGACGAGAGTTTAGCCTATCGTATTACGAGCCCAAATGGAAAATCAGTGGTCTACTCGGGCGATACGGACTATAGCGATAATTTGGTTTATCTGGCCGAAGATACGGATTTATTAATCTGTGAATCAGCACTGCCGGATCAGTTGAAGGTCGACGGTCACTTGACACCTTCACTAGCCGGTGAGATTGCAACCCGGGCGAATGTTAAAAAGTTAATTTTAACTCATTTTTATCCAGAGTGCGATCAGGCTGATATCAAAAAAGAATGCCGTAAAACCTATTCAGGACCTCTGCTTCTGGCAGAGGATTTATTAAAAATCGAACTGGATGGTTGATAACCGACACCGGAATCTGAATGTCTGTTCATTATTTATAAAATAAAATTGTATTGTATCATCTCTCCATCATCTAAACAGCGGATTATCCAAGTCTCACAGACTATCCGGATATTCCATGGCGTAGGGACGCCTTCCCGCCATCATTCAGGGAGCTATAATGCGATATTATCCCGTATATCTTGATATCCAAAATCGAAAGTGCCTGGTGGTCGGCGGCGGATCTGTGGGCACACGCAAGGTGAAAACCCTTTTGAAATGCGGTGCAAAAGTAACGGTTATAAGCCCAAATGTTTCAGCCCAACTAAAAGAATTGGCTAAAGTCGGCTCCGTCACATTAATTCAACGATCCTACCATTCGGCAGATCTTGACGAAATGTTTCTTGTCATTGGAGCCACCGATGATGCAAAATTGAACCGTCAAATCAGCAGTGATGCAGAACGGTTGAACATGCTTTGCAATATTGCTGACAGGCCTCAAGACTGTAATTTCATACTGCCCTCTATTATCAATCGCGGGGATCTGATAATCAGCATTTCCACGTCCGGTAAAAGCCCAGCTCTGGCAAAAAAACTGCGAAAAAGACTTGAAGGTCAATTTGGCGAAGAATATGCTGTTTTTCTCCAGCTTATGGGTGAGATACGCAAAAAACTGCTGAGCCAGGCGCATGAACCCGAAGCGCATAAACAAATTTTTAAGCAACTGATCAACAAGGGGCTTGTGGAAATGATCCGGGAGAACAAAACAGCGGATATTAACTCACTGCTTTACAGAATTCTCGGTGAAGGATATGAGTACGAACACTTGCTCAAAAGAGGCCATCAATAATTTAACACGCTAAATCAAAAAAGAGAGCTATTATCGATCAAGTGAAGCTCCCCCCTAAAAGGCGGGGCTTGCAGGGAAACGAAACGGTCACGTTATATTATCATTATAACAAAACGGCTTCAAAAATGTTAATGTGCAAAACCAGAAAGTTCCGGCGAATACGGCCAGCTGCCGATCCAGAGTGTCAGAAGAGATTATAGCTAAAAGAACACCGTTGCGGATGAACATTCTATAGAGCCTTCAGGGTGCCTGTAATGGAAATTGTAATTATTCTTACAATACTGCTGTACATGCTAAGTGCCGCCGGTTATTTTGCGTTTCTTTTTTTTCAAAAAGATTATCTTCATCGCGCCGGTTATTTCTTAATTCTTGCGGGATTTGTGTGTCATTCCGTAACGATTGTTTATAATTTTGTGACGTCCGGACAAATTCCTGTGCGCAATCTCCACGAGACCCTCTCTATTGCAGGTTGGATCGCCGCCGGTTTTTTTTTAATTTTCCAATATAAATTTAGACTGAGAATTCTGGGTATTTATGCGGCTCCGCTGGTTGCATTGATCATGCTGGCTGTCTCTCAGGTACCCAACCAACCGGTTCAGGCTCAATCCATATTTAAAAGCTTTTGGCTTTTCTCTCATGTAATTGCTATATTTATAGGCGAAGCTGCTTTCGCCTTGGCTTGCGGCATTGGCTTATTATATCTCCTTCAGGAAAATGCCATTAAAACAAAAAATCCCGGTTTTTTTTTCAGACGGTTACCTTCTTTAGAGCTGCTTGATAATACTGGATATATCTGCATTGTCGTGGGTTTTACGATGGTCACATTTGGTCTAATAACCGGTTTTGTTTATGCCAAGTCGGTGTGGGGCAAATTCTGGAGTTGGGATCCCAAAGAAGTCTGGTCCGGTATCACCTGGCTGTTTTATGCCGCATTGCTTCATGAACGCCTAACCGTTGGGTGGCGCGGGCGGAGAGCGGCAATCATGGCAATTGTCGGGTTCGGTGTGGTTTTGTTTACTTTTTTCGGAGTAAACTTTTTGTTGAAGGGACATCACGAGGCATTCACTACCTTTTAATTCAAATTAGCTCGAATCGGTTTCAAAAAAAACTAAATTAGCAGATATCTAAATCTGTAAATAAAACAAATGTCCGCAATTGTACTTCTGGGATTAAATCATAAAACAGCGCCTGTTGATCTACGTGAATGCATTGCATTTTCACAGGATGAGACAGCAGGTGCCGTGGTAGGTTTGAATAGAGATCCCGTTATCAACGAGGTTTTGCTATTGTCTACCTGTAATCGGGTTGAAGTACTCATGGTAACGGATCATATGGATAAAGCCGTTGAATCTGCCAAACGGTTCATTTCAGGATACAACAAAATACCGGTGTCTCAATTTGAAGACGCCCTCTATATTTACCAGGGTGACGATGCCGTAAGGCATGTTTTTCGAGTAGCAGCTAGCCTCGATTCTATGGTGATCGGAGAGCCCCAGATTCTGGGACAGATCAAAGAAGCATACCGAACAGCGACTCAGAAAAAAACTTCCGGCGTAATCCTTAATCGGTTGCTTCACCGAACCTTTTTTGTGGCCAAGCGAATCCGAACCGAAACAGGAATCGGGGATCGGGCTGTTTCCATCAGTTACGCCGCCATTGAACTTGGACGCAAAATATTCGGCGAGCTTGAGAGGAAAAAAGTGTTGCTGATCGGTGCAGGAGAGATGGCTGAACTCGCCGTGGAACACCTGATTCGGAACCGTGTCAGCGAAATCCTAGTTGCCAACCGAACCTTTGAACGCGGCCTTGAACTTGCGAAACAATTTAACGGTCAAGCCGTGCGTTTTGAAGAGCTTATCGATTGTCTTGAAATTGTCGATATTATTATTAGCTCAACGGGATCTCCTGATTTCATCGTTACGCGTGATCAGGTAAAAGAGGTTATTCGAAGACGGCGCAATCGACCGCTTTTCTTTATCGACATTGCGGTTCCCCGCGATATTGATCCGGCAATCAACCGTCTAAGCAATGCATATGTTTATGATATTGACGACCTGAAGGGTGTTATCGAAGAAAACATAGAAGATCGACACCGCGAAGCCGTCAAAGCAGACCGAATTGTCGACGAAGCCGTCATACATTTCAGGCAGTGGTATGAAAGCTTGGACGTAGTCCCGACAATTGTTGCCATCAGAAAAAAGCTCGAAGCCCTTGCCGAAGCTGAAGTCAAAAAAACCGTGCAGTCAAGTAAAATTTCAAACGAACATACCGAAGCGCTTCGCCGCATGGCCCAGGCTCTTATCAACAAGATCTTGCATGATCCCACCCATGCATTGAAAAGCGAGGGCCACGGCGATAAATTTACTTTGTTGGATATTACGCGGAAACTATTCAACCTGGATGAATAAAGCGGTGCTATTTATTAGAAACCGTTTATTAATTCGTGTGTCATATGGAGGCATCAAATTGAAGAAGATCGCTTTTCTCTTTCCCGGCCAAGGTTCCCAGTCGGTGGGCATGGGTCAGGATTTGTATAAAGAATTCGACTTTGTCCGCGAAATTTTCGAAATGGCTGAAGAAATTTCTAGGATAAATTTGTCAAAACTGTGTTTTAAAGGACCTATGGAAGATTTGACCATGACTGTCAATCTCCAGCCCGCCGTTACCGCGGTGAACCTGGCCTGTCTGGCAGCGATCCAAAAAGAAGGCGTAAAACCTTTAATTTCCGCCGGACACAGCCTGGGAGAATACGGCGCTTTAAAGGCTGCGGGAGTGGTTTCGGCCCCGGACACCTTCCGACTGGTCTGCAAACGGGGGGAATTGATGCACAGGGAATCTACCGGACATGCCGGGGCCATGCACGCCATTCTTGGACTGACCATTGATAAAGTAAATGATTTGGTCCAGGAAGGACAAAATGAAGGGATTGTTTCCGTCGCCAACCACAACACCGAGAAGCAAATCGTAATCACAGGCTCCCCGGAAGCCGTTGAAAAGGTGTCCTCCCTGGCATCACAACAGGGTGCAAAGTCGATTCCGTTAAGGGTCAGCGGCGCCTGGCACAGTGAATTGATCAAAGGCGCCCAGCAAGAGTTTGCCGCATTTCTGGATCAAATTGAATTCGTAAAACCCCAAAGTTCAGTTATTTTTAATGTTACCGCTGAAAATGCCTCCGATCCGGAAGAAATTAAAGATCTCATGGCCAGACAGCTTTGCCGTCCGGTCAAATGGTATGACTCCATGTGTAAGATGATCGAAGAAGAAGTAGAAGTATATACTGAAATCGGGCCGGGTAAAATCCTCACGGGTTTAATCCGTAAAACACTTCCTAAAGATAATCCTGCTAAAACCTATTCGGTCAATGACCTCAAAGGCTTTGAAAATTTCCTAAAAGAAATTTCATAAAGTTGAAAGTTTGAGAGTGTCTTCAATGTCAAAGGCAATTTTATTAAGCATAAATCTTTTAGCTTTAATACTTGGCTTTTTAGTGAAATCAAGCGGATTTTCAACCGGACCCTGTCCTCCGGATTGCCCAGGGCCTACTTCGACAATCCCCGGAAGGGTGAACTGCAATTCAAACTGGCCCCCGCTGTGGGATTATGGCAAAACCGAATCCGATACGATCGATGTAAACGAAAATATAACGATTGCCGTTCAATGGGGAAGGCCACCATACACCTGGACACTTTATAATACATCTGATCAAGGGCGGGGATTTTTTCTGGCTGAAAAAACCACCATGGGTCCGACAAATACGTTGTCGACCAACAGCACACCCTGCGGGACTGCCTGGATTAAGGTCACTGATACCTGTGGGAATGAAGTCTTTGAAACCATCAGACACTCTAACGTTACATCGGGATCATGGATTTCCATCGCCCATAATGAATGTGTTTTAGCTGAGCGCTGGACCGAAGCATATCCAGGATCAATGCCGAGGTACGCCTATCAATACGGTGGTCGATATCAAGAACAAGTCCTTACCAAAGGCCCGGGTCAGTGGGGGTACTGCCCGGGTGACGAAACCTGTGGCGATTTTTTTACGCAACCACATCAGACCGTCGATTGTCTGCAAACCGAAAGACTTCCGTGTAAACAGTGGTATTCACCTTTAATGTATGAATGTATTATAACTTATTCGATGAGTTATCGCGAGTGGGAATGCACATTCTAACGGCATAAATTACGTCAAGCTATTGAAATATTTATAAATACATTTCTGCGCGCATTTACCGATCGCAGCATGACTGCTGCTGTGCAATCACTCCGGTTGATATGGTTTTCCGAGGGAGGCCGGTGCTGCTCCGGAGAACATGGCAAGCACCGATTTGATCCAAGATTTCTCTTGAGCCCAGTTCAGGACCGATTCTTTTTGGGCCAGATGCATTAACACGAGAGTAAATATCATCAGCGGAAAGGGGGCCACCTGGAACACCTGGGCCGGCACCGATGGAAACCAGCCTTGAAAATAGATGCCCATGACCTGGAGAAACGAAAAAAGATAGGCCCCTACAGCCGCTTTAACAGGATTCCATCCACCGAATATGACCAGCGCCAAGCATATCCAGCCGGTACCTTCCGCTCCCTGAGGACGGCCCCATCCCGGTTTGGTGGAAAGCGAAAATGTGGCTCCGGCAAGGCCCACAAAAAACCCTCCCCACAGGGCATAAAGCAGCTGAATTCTTTTAGGATCGATACTTCTGGCATACGCTGCCCGGGGGTGTTCTCCAACCGATCGCAAATTGAGTCCTTGCGGTGTCCGAAAGATATACCACCAGCTAAGGGCGATAAATAGCAAACTGAAATACGTCATAAAATTGTGACTAAAAAAAACCGGGCCTAAAAAGGGAAGCCGATCTAAAACAGGCAGGGGCAACGGTGTCACCTGGGGGCCCTGCAGACGCGAATAGGGATTCCCCAGAAAGTAAGCCAAATCTCGGCATGTCAGGGTTAAGACGAATCCGACTGCCACCTGATTTTGGCCGAGATAGATGCTGAAGACTGCAACAACGCTGGCGATGGATGCCCCAACTGCTGCTCCGGCTAAAAAGCCTGGGATCAAGGTGTCGGTATTGTAGGCTACTGCAAACGCTGCCATGGCACTTAACAATATGGTGCCATCCAACGAAAGGTTTATAATACCGGCTTTTTCCGTAATGGTTTCGCCTAATGCCGCCAGCACAATGGGTGTGGCACCCGCCACAACACTGGCAAACAATATGGTCAAATCAAAATCCATCGTGGGCTAACTGAATCTCCGCCTGCCTGATGTGGGAGCGCCAAGCGTGAACAGCAAGTGTCGCCAACACAAGCGCTCCCTGGATGACGCCGCTTAAAGATGAATCCAGTTCGAGCATCATGGGAAGCTGGATACTACCGACATTTAGGCAGGCAAAAAAGAATGCCACGGTAGGAACTAGCCAAAGGTTATAGTCGGCGAGCATAACCACCAACAATGCCAAGTAGCCGTAATTACTTGAGATTGAAGGAATCAGACGATGATAAACACCGGGTACCTGCAAGCTCCCGGCTACACCGGCAAATCCACCGGCAAAGATCATGGCAATCAGCATGTATCTACCCGGTTTAAGGCCGAAAAGATAGGCGGCGTCTAGATTGCTTCCGATAGCCTTCAAATTTAGACCCACCCGTGTATAACGCAGCATCAAAGCGGTTAAAACAATTGCCAGCAAAACCAGCGATAAAGCGATGGGCGATAGACGAATGGTT
>CP070652.1:1978898-2024221 GCA_020354645.1 Deltaproteobacteria bacterium | reverse complement strand
GTTGGGAAATTCTTACTGGCAACTGGGAAATGATTATATATGCAACCGGAATTCGTAGCTCTGGAAATGGGTCAAGCGGAACCCTAAGTTTCTGTTGTCGATGCGAGGCGTAAAGGTCTGAAATCCGGCAGGTTTGATAACGACGATGATGCTTCAAGAACCCAACTGGTGAGGGCTAAAGTAATGTTGGTTATTTGAGGGGTGGGGGTGTTTTTTTTACGGCAAGATGATCGCCCCGGTGTTTCTAATGGGCAGAGGGCTATTGCCGCCGAGAAAGGCAAAACACGGCGTCGGTTCTTGTTGGCGTGAAAGTTTTAAATAACCGGCAGTAAAATGCAAGGGAGTTGCCGCTGTCAGGCTTGGCAGGCAACAACCCGGCATCTTGCCGTAAAAAAACATTCCGACCCCTCGGTTATTTAAAATTCCATATCATCCAACGCCTTACGGACACCTCTGAGAATGGGCACCGACAGAAAAGATTTGAATCGATCCGCACGGGCTTCCGCAAAATATTTGAACTTTGGATTGCGGTCGGCAAAAGCTTCTTTTGTCGGTTCGAGTTTCTCCAAGGTAAGTCCCACCAAGCCTTCGCCGATTTTCATTCGAATCTTACCGATTGCTTCCGGATTGAGCCCTATGGTGGCAGTTAAAATCAGCTCACGGGATGGATCATCATAAAGGTAAATAGAACAAACATCAGCATCCATGTGGCCGGCAATCATTTCTACGGTACGCTGTAAAAAGTTTTCAATATTTTCGCTGCCTGTCAGCAATGCGGCCAGATCACCGATATTGCAAACCAAGCCAAGGTGAGCGTGATCCTTTTTCATGGTACGATCCATACGGCCGCGTCAGCACAGTCTTCGATTACTTTTCGGGTAATGCTGCCCATTGTGAATTCATCTACATTGGAAACGCCGCGTCTTCCCAAAACAACGGTGCCGCATTCGTGTCGTTTGGCTTCGTGCAGGATGTCCCTGGCCGGTCTGCGGCTTCCATCGGCAATTCTGGCCGAAATCAGAGACGCATCTATACCTGCATTTGTCAGTGTCTTGTGGGCTTTTTTCATATAGGGTGTAATCTCCTCTTCGGCAGTATGCTGCCAGAGTTCTTCAAGCTCTGAAGCCCCTTCAAATATCTCTTTGGGGATAAACCGGTTGAGCTTTCGTTTACTGTGAAAGAGATGAATCTTGCAAGCGGTTGCAGAAAGCATAAATCCGGCGTGATCCACCGCCCGCAGGGCATTTTCAGAGGGGTCCAGGGCAATGAGAATGTTTTTGGCTTTGACAGACCCTTTTATCATCCAGATCGGACACGCACGACAGAGTTCCAGTATCTTGTTCGAGACCTCTCCCATAAACAAAGCCTCCAATCGACTTTTTCCCCGGGTCGTCATTAAAACGGTATCCGCCGTTTTTTCATGCGCCCAGGTGCAGATGTCCCGGGCAACCCCCACCTCTTTATTACGGAAAGTGGTTTGAATGCATTTGTCACTAAAGCCTTTGTTAATCAGTTTTGCTTTGGCCTCATGGAGGATACGTTCGGCAAGTTCAATATTCTTGCTCTCGATTTTTTTCAGCTGCGCTGCTGTTTGACGGTTTTTTCTACTTTCCTCGACAAGAATTGGCGGCAGTGCGGGTAATATGTAAAGTAAGCATACGTTTATTCTGTGATCCGATTCATACAAACGTTTTATATAGTCTAAGGAATGCAGAGCATTTTTAGAACCATCAACCGGCAATACAATCATCTTGTTGATATCTTTTGTCATATAGTTCCTCCTTCGATTTGTTATATCCGGTGGTCTCAAATTAACGGGCTGTTGCCCAAAGATATTTTCGCTGGGTCTAAAACGTTTTAACGACCGCTCAAAAATATTTGGGCAACAACCCGTTAATCAGTGCCTTAATGAAAGAAGATATCAATTGGCAACACTTCAATTCGTGTTAGATCGATTTCACGGCCATCGCATAGTATTTTTGAATATATTCTTTAACCATTCGGCGGGCGGAAAACTTGGCGGCATTGCTCTTAATGGATTCTTTCATGACTTTTACCCACCCCAAAGGTACGCCCTCTTCAGATACATTGTAATATAACGGGATTATTTCTTCTTCAAGTAACCGATAAATTTCGGCAGCATCATGTTGATCTCGATTTCCGCCGACTTCTTCATGACCAAGTGCCCAACCGTTTTTCCCGTTATAACCTTCCATCCACCAGCCGTCCATAATGCTCAGCTGAGGGACACCGTTGAGCGCAGCCTTCATGCCACTGGTTCCGCTGGCTTCCATGGACGGCAGCGGATTGTTGAGCCAGACGTCAACCCCGTGAACAAGATACTGGGCCAGTTGTTCGCCGTAGTCCTCGACAAAAGCAATGCGGCCCCCCATATCCGGGTTACGGCTGTCATTGAATATTCTTTGTAGGATCCGTTTCCCGGGATCATCGGCAGGATGAGCCTTACCGGCGAATATTATCTGGATTGGACGCCAGCGATCATTGAGAAGTCTTTTTAAACGCTCGGTATCATAAAAAATCAGGTCTGACCGCTTGTAGGTTGCAAATCGGCGTGCAAAACCGATGGTCAATATTGACGGGTCAAGCAAAGCTCCACCGGCCAGCACGGTTGAGGAGTTGGCACGGTCTTTGGCCCAGCGCAGGCGGGATCGCTCCCGGATGGCATCAATCAGTTTGATTTTTAACCAGTAGTGAGTTTTCCATAAATCATCATCCGGTATTTTTTCAATCAGCTCCCAAATAACCGGATTGTCGTGATCCTCCAACCAGCCCGGAACAAAATATTTATTGAACAGCAACATCATTTTCGGTTCCAGCCATGTCGGCACGTGCACACCGTTGGTTACATAATCAATCGGCACGTTATCGACCGGCACATCCGGCCATAGACTTTGCCACATATGTTGCGATACCTCAGCATGCTTTTTACTGACGGCATTATGATAGGCTGAGGCCTTAATAGCGAAGGCAGTCATATTGAAACCCGATTGGGATTCACCGGGATGAACGCCCATTTGAAGGAACCTGTCGCGATCAATTCCCAGAGCCGGCCAGTAGGAATTAAAATATTTCTCCATCAAGTAGAAGGGGAACACATCATGGCCGGCCGGCACCGGGGTGTGGGTTGTAAAAACGCTGGTGTTCCTAACCTGATCAAAGGCTTCTTCAAATGTCATCCCGCCTTGAACCCGGTCCCTGATCCGTTCTAAAATGGCAAAAGCTGCATGCCCTTCATTGAGGTGCAACACGGAATGTTTGATCCCCAAGACGTCTAAAATTTCCGCGCCCCCAATGCCGAGAACGATTTCCTGGCGCAGGCGCTGTTCGATATCTCCGATATAAAGACGGGCCGTTATTTCCCGGTTCCAGGGTTCATTTATCTCGCTGTCCGTATCCATCAAATAAAGGCATACCCGGCCGACCGCCACTTTCCATAAGGCTACATGGATGGGTGGTTCGATGAGTGGAACTTTGACCACCAGCTGGTTTCCATCGTCGCTCAAGACTCTGGAAATAGGCGCTGCATCCCGGTCCAGGGTATCGGTGATATTCTCCTGCCAGCCGTCTTCGCGCATTCTTTGAAGGAGATATCCCTGCGGATACATAAAACCGATCGCCACCAGCGGAACGTTCAAGTCGCTGCATTCCTTTATATAATCACCGGCCAGAAATCCCAGACCACCGGCGTAAAAGGGCAATGACCGATGCAGGCCGTACTCGGCCGAAAGATAGGCAATCGCCGTTTGGACCCCATCGGGGACATTGTCCAGAAGCGGGCAGCCCCTGGTTTCCATGTATTTTTTGAATTGAGATAACACCACATCGTAATTTCTCAAATAATCGGCATTGCCGGCAGCCTGCTGTAAAACTTCAACCGGAAGTTCTTTGAGCATTTTATCCGGATTGTGTCCGCTTTCCTTCCAGGCCTGGCGGTTCAGAGATTTAAAAATCATGCGTGCCGCTGGATTCCAGCTCCACCAAAGGTTTTCTGCCAATTCTCCGAGACCAGCCAAACGCGCCGGCAGGTTTGGAAATTCATTCTGCTGAATCTTTTCATTCATTTTTCTTCCTATTTAAATGCTTTTTTTTTCGAACCAGACAAATAGAGCGACTGCGCCGATGACAAAGAGGAGAATAATGATCCAATGGTTTATGCCAAGGATTTGGGGAAAAGTTATTTTGCCAAAGTCTCCCCAGGTCAGAACGGTTTTTTTTAGAGCCGGATAAGCTTCTGCGAAAAGAGCTGCACCGAACAGCATCCCCAATATTCCCCATAACGCGTCCCAACGACCTTCACCTAAAGCGCCGGCACTGGTGCCGGGACAATAGCCCAATAGTCCCCATCCCAGGCCAAAAATTAATCCGCCGATAATATTACCTCCGAGAACAGTTGATTTTATGTTTAGCTTTACCAGACCTAAATCCATCAACAGGTAAACACCGACCATGCCGACAATGACGCTGCTCAGCATAAATTTCACTATCGTCATATCGATTAAACGCAGCGCACCGAGTTGTTTATCGTAGCGGATAACCCGGGCTTTCTGTAAGAAAAAACCGAATAAAACACCGGTTATCAGGCCGTAAATTAATGAAATCATCTGGACTCACCCCCTTTATATAATAACCGGGCCATTACTACCCCGCCGATAAAAAAACATATTAAAGCAATAAAACCGCTCACTGCCAGCTGAAGCGACCCGCTCAGCCCATGACCGCTCGGTCACCCATCAGCCAGTCGTGCGCCAAACATGGCCACCAACCCTCCCACAAAAGCAATAACGCCCCTTTTGGTAGGATCGGTGCCAAATCGCGACTGCCACATGCCCGGTATCGCCTGCCAGCGAAACGTGGCGGATGTTTTTGCCGCAATGAAAGATCCGACCAATATACCCGCCACAAACATCCACTGCCAGTCAATCTTCGGCACCACTTTTATAAAATACTCCATTTGGGCTACTCGTTCGGCGCTAAATATCTTCTCGAGCAGTCCTGCCGATCGGACGAAAGTGGTAGAGGCCCCGAAATACTTTCCGGTGATCCACACCGATAAAACCATAACCAGACCGGTCAATGCGCCGGCAAGATATGGGCTCCAGCCTCTGTCTTTCATATTACTTCCCATGACAACACCTCCTCAGTATAATTTTCTCATAAAAATTATCTGAGGGGTCGGGGTATTTTTTCACGGCAAGATGATCGCCCCGGTGCTTCTAATAGGCAGAGGGCTATTGCCGCCGAGAAAGGCAAAACACGACGTCGGTTTTTGTTGGCATGAAAGTTTTAAATAGCCCACTGTAAAATGAAGGCAGTTGCCCCTGTCAGGCTTGGCAGACAACAACCCGGCATCTTGCCGTAAAAAAAAACACCCCGACCCCTCAATTATCTAATTTAAGATTTTACAATCTGTCAAGTTTGGGTACATGTGAAGATTCATTATGAGATTGAAAATGGTCATGCTGCTCACAAAGCAGGGCAACCTCCGCTGAAGGATTGCTCTGATAAAGGATTGTATGCTGTGAGTTTTATTTCGCAATGTCAAGAAACTCTTTTTTTTTCCGACTTGAGCTGGTTTCAAAACCTCCTTTCTCGCCTGTTTGCGACTTTTACAAAGCGCTAAGCTCGTTTCGCTAAATTGGAAGAACTCGGGCTAACACCATCAAACAGCTTCAAATTTTGCGCTTCACTCCGCTAAGCGTTTTTGGACATAAGTTCGCTAAATGGCTTCGAAAATAGTTTTGAAACCGCTTCTATGAAAAAAGGACAATATGGTTATTTCAGATCAATGATTACGTAGTTGTTGTTTGATCCGTAACAATTTTGGCAGGCTTGCTCGTTATGGGGATCGTTTTGCCATTTTCCATCAACCAGAAAACGGTACTCGTATCGTCCTGGAAACAACATCACAATTTTGTTCCATCTGCCTTTATTATCCCTTTTCATCGGATGGGTTTTGGCATCCCAGTGGTTAAAATCTCCCATTAAGGTGACGTTTTTAGCTTTTGGAGCCTCAAATGAGAACGTGACTCTTCGCCGCTTGGGCGCTGTCTTTAATTCGCGTTTTGGCATAAAATACCTCCTTTTAGGTGGAAATAGATTTTCTAAACGTTAGCCGCTGAGCATTGAGTTTGGGCAGAATTTTAAAGTTACAAAAATTTACGAAATTTGCATGATCGGTAAGGCCGATTCCCCTGGATACCCCCTTTCGCTTCAGCGGGACTGCGGGGAGCTTCATTTTCTATTGGATTCTGCTACTGTCTGTATACCATTTTCAACGCCTGCTTCTTGGTCGAGTAAGCGAACGGGTTTATCGGATGGGCTCACATTATTGGAAACCTTCTTTTCAAGCGTTTTAATTTCATGACGTAATTCATTGACGCGCCGATTCTGTTGGAATCTTTTGACAATTCCCGTTGCGATACCGATGAGGAATCCCATCAAAAGGCAAATATAGGCCAGACCATACAAGGGGATGTTAAAGTCCAGAAAACCAAAATAGTATTTAATACCAACTACCTGACTGTTTTTAACACCGAAGGTGGTTAAGAACAGCAGCACAATGACCAATACGGTGCCTTTGATATAGTTTCCCATTCGTATTTACCTCATACTTCAATATAGGCAGCGCACAAAACATCGCAAGGGTCGGCGAAAGGTTTCAGTTCATCCCGGTGAATCGAAACCTATTCTTCGGCTCTTTTGATATCTTATGTGAATCTATCGACCTCGTATCAACTCTGGTCGCCTTTTTCCTCCAGCCATTTTTTCATTAGATCTGTCGCTAAATCTTTTCCGCCCAGACCGAAGGCAATAGCAAGGGCCAGGGCGGTTGCGCCGAATGCGATAATAAAGGCGGATTCTACGATGTCCTCACCGATTCCCAGTTGAACAAGGGCGATAGAAGCTGAAAAAAGGATGATGGCATATAGCGCAGGTCTACCGAGTCCTTCAGCAGCGGCAATGCCGGCATTGGAAGCGGTGGTTCGTACAACCGCCGAAACAAGATTGCCCAAAAGCATTCCCAATATCAGTACGATAATGGCAGCAACCACGTTTGGAATGTAAAGGAAAACTTCATTGAGCATGTCGGATACAATCGGCAATCCCAGCGCATCCAGTGAGGCGATCAACACCAGGATCATGATAAACCAGTAGATTAGAGTGCCTACAATTTCCGTCGGGGTCTTGGTGATGTTTCCTTTTTGTAAAAACTCAATAAGCCCGGTTTTCTCTCCGGCGGTATCAAACCTTATTAATTTGAGCAGCTTTAACACGCCTAATTTGACGATCCGGGCAAACAGCCAACCGGCGACAAAGAAAAGATGATAACAGCGCCGATAAGATTGGGGATAAATCCCATAACTTTGGTGGAAAATGCATTCCACGCCCCTATTACGATTGCTGTGAGTTCTATCTTTACTTTCCCCCTATTTTGACGAGTAAGCATGCCTCTTCCATGCGTCAGCCCGCGGGGCACAAAACATTAGTTCACAGGCAAACATAATTAATTGTGCGCCTGAACAAGCTATCCCAAGGAAGACATTTTTCTTGGTTTAAGTTAGCAATTGTTATGCCAAATTGTAAAAATTTGAATTTATTGAATAATTTTGAATATCGATTTGGAACCAGAATTTAAAATTCTTATTTTCAGCGAGGACTAAGATTTAAGAGAGTACCCATGATAGTGCGCTGGAGGGATTTGAGTTTACCGTAACACCAGAAGTTCCGACAGACCAATCCCTGAAGACTCTGATATCTAAGCAGGTAAAGAGAGAGCATTATTTAATATTAAGGGCCTTTGGTTTCCAAAATACCTCCGGCATGGCATGCTAGGAGGAGCCTGAAATACGCACCTTCCTGAAAAGATGCCGGAATAATGGAATGTTGGAATACTGGAATGATGATGTCCTTTTAACAAAAACAATATTCCATTCTTCCATCATTCCACCTTCCCAAAAGCGTCTCTGTCCGCAAAGCCGTTAGCCAAGATAACTCAAGCTCAGTTGGAAAATTGTTTTTGTACTGGTGTGATTAAGGGCGTTTATTTACTCATCTTTCTTAAGATCGATACCCATTTTCTTCAATGCTTTCGTAGTTTCCTCGCGGACCTTATTCAGGCGTTCCGACGTTTCGTTTTTCATTGTTTCCATTTTAGTCTGTAGCGATTTAATCTTGGCGTTGAGTTCTGCCTGGTTGCTGGTCCGGTTATAAGCAATAAATGCGAGTATGATAGCGATTATAGAAATTAAAAGGGCCAAGGTCGCCCGGAAACCACCTTTTACAATTTTTCTGACTTCCCTATCTTCACTCATTTTCAAACCTCCAAAAAAATTTTCGTCTAATTCTTTATTTAAGCTCTCTTCGGCGTTTCGGATACTTTAATAGCCATCCTGCGGCAATTCCGATGACCAGGGTCCCGAATATCATCAAGGCCCTTGACATTGAAATGGTCCAGGCCAGAAAACGGACTTCAACGACCTGCATGTTTTGTATCACAAAGGTTAAAACTATGGCAACGAGTATTACAAAAGTAATGTTTCGAATCATGATTTCCTCCCTTGATTTAATATAAATATTAAAGATCACCCGGATTGTTATTCCTACCTTTCGGCAACAACGTAATCGATAGTAATTTTATTTTTAAACCCAGTCGCTATTTTTAATGATGCCGGATTTAAAGCCAGGTTGGCGGAAATCTTTCCAGACTTTTTAATATTATCGAGCGGGATCTTTTCGGTATATATTGTCGAGATGTCTTCAAGGATCTGTTTTCCGCCGACAAGCGTAATTTTTTCCGGATCCAGTCTGACGGCCACAAGAATTAAATGATCGGATAATTTGCCGACCCAATCCACCTGTATTGGTAATTCCTTATTTGCCAGAACATCAAGCGTGACCTCAATTACAGGCGGTTTGACTTCTTTCAGGATTACGCCGGGGGGCAGTTCAATATTGTCTTGAGTTATGGTAAAAGCGTTCGGTCCATTGACTGCTTTGTCCAAGTTTATTCTTACCCTTGCTTGTTCAGGCTGAATCGTTTTCAGAAGCGATCCGGACCCTGCCAGCTTCAAATTAACCGAGTTGACCGTTGTATCAAAAATTTCCTTGGCCGGATTGCGATTCATGTATTCAATCGGCACCTCAAGGGTCATCAGGGTGTCCAAACCTCGAGACACGCTGAACCATACGGCAGTCATTAATGAAATGGAAACAATTGCCGCCGCCCCAATCTCGAGTTTCTCTCTTCGGTAGACATGGAGACCTTTTCCAGATCGTCCGGCGTGTTCGAGCAATTTCTGCTTTAGCTTAGAACCGCGATCAATTGGGCGGGGGCGAGAGCCTTTGGCAAGCATAACCTTTCCGCTTTCTTCGGAAACCACGATGACAATAGCATCAGTATTTTCAGACAACCCGAGTGCGGCTCTATGTCTCGTTCCGTAAGAGGATGGCAGGTCCTCACGTCTTGACAATGGTAGAATACACCCCACATCTATAATGCGGTCACCCTGAATAACAGCTGCGCCGTCGTGTACGGGGTTATCCGGCCAAAAGATACTCATGATCATTTCCTTCGAAATGGATCCTTGCCAGGATACCCCTTTTTGAACGAATTCTTCCAGATCCTCCTTTCCCGGCAAAACAATCAGGGCGCCAATACGTTTTTGGGCCAGTTCAAAAGCACTCTCTGCGATGATATCGATTGAGGTAATCGCTTTTTTTTGAGGAATTCCCCAAAAAATTGACTTGAAGTTTTTTGCTTGAAGTACACCACGGATTTCGTTTCTAAAGACAACGATTATGATAAAAGCAGCCAGCGCGATTATTCCTTGAGTTAGCCAACTGGTGACGATTAACCCCAGCATTACAGCGATCCGCTGAAAAAACCAGAGCAGCGCAATTCCAATCAGTACCCGGAGTACATAAGTTCCCCTGAAAAGAACATACAGGCGAAAAAGGATATAGCTGTTTAAGGTGATATCAGCGATATCCTGCCAGCGCATACCTGATAGAATATGTAACAAAGTATCCATTTGCGTTTAATCTGTAATGCTGAATCTTAGGGTCTGTAAAATGTATCCTTCGGGACCTGTGATTTCCACCCGCCACGGACCTTTATCAGTATTGCGAAGGCTGATATAGCTGAACGTCGACCAGCGAGGTGGTTTTAAGGAGAGCTTTACCTTGGCGGTGAGGATGTCCCTGCGAAACCAGTTATGGTAAATATGCGTATTTTTATAAACAGGGTCAAAATCAGTATAGCAATATACCCTTCCATTTGTAATGGAAAATACAATTGCTTCATTTTTGGGTAAGCGATCTTTTAGCTCCTCGCAAATTACTGCCCGCACAGGAACCGGGTCAATATCGGTTGATGTGATACCGCTTTCCGCAAGTGCTTTAGTTGTTTGTGTAAGGAAAACACCAGGTACAGCCAACAAAACGACAAGAAATAGACTGTTACAATATTTCATCTTCCTAAACCTGTACAAATTGGTTTTAATGATCAAAATAGTGTGAAGGGTTTTCCATCTTGTAAATGATTTTCAAGCGTATCATTTTGAATACCTGAAATAGCTTTAATATATTAACTGCTTACTATCCCGGCAAGTATTATTGAAATTCAATCAACGCATTCTAATTTTCCTGTCTGCGAAAGTCATCACGTATATCTGCTCTCAAACCATTGGTGTGGTGAAAAAAATCCCTTGTGAGAGCGACAGGACGCTGACGCTTCAAATGAAAACTCAATTTTATATTAACGGGCTGTTGCCCAAAGATATTTTCGCTGCGTCTAAAACGTTTTTTGATAAAGCTAAAGCTTGCTCCAGGCGCTTTGAAAACTCGTCCCGCTTGAACGCGGGACTCAAACAGGTTCAAAGCGCTTTTCTTGGGCTGCGCTAAGATTTATAATCCAAAAACGTTTTAATGACCGTTCAGAAATATTTGGGCAACAACCCGTTAATTTGCGACATCAGAATGACAAACGTCGCAGTTGAACTACCAGTGAGGCTGGTTGCCGATCCTGCGGCCCATTACTTCAAGCGTATCGGATATAACGACAAATGCACTCGAATCGATTTGGCGGATCAACCGCTTGAGACGGGATAATTCCTGAAAGGTTATGACGACATACAAAATGTGTTTTTCCTGGCCGGAATAGGCCCCCTGTCCGCAGACGACTGTAACCCCACGCTGTAGTGTATTTATTATTTCCCTGGATATTTCATTCCAGGCCTCGGAGATAATGACTGCAGTTTTTCGTTGGCTCAAACCGGTAACGACAAGATCCACAAGTTTGGAACTGACAAATATAAAGATCAGGGCGTAAAGAGCGGCCTCCATGGAAAATATGAACGCAAACACCAACAAAAGAATACAGTTAAATGCCAGAATTGAGGAGCCGATGCGGATGGAGAATTTTTTGATCAGAATAATTGATAAAATATCCAAGCCCCCTGCCGATCCCAATGATCTCAGAATAATTCCCGCACCGACCCCGCTGACAATCCCGGCCAGCAACGCACTGAGAAATTTGTCCTGAATCGGTACGGTTGGATGGATCCATGTAACCATGGCTGAAAAAATGAACAGTCCTGCGATGCTGTAAAGAAAAAACCGGCGTCCGACAAACTTCCAACCCAATGCATATATCGGGATGTTCAATATAAAGTATGCAACGCCAACCGAAGAAAACGGCACCAGGTAGTGAATTAAAATCGCTAATCCGGTGAAACCCCCGCTGATAAACTGCTGCGGAATAAGAATGCCGTTTATTGCGATCGTGCATAAAACGCTACCCACGGTGATGAGTACAAGGTTCCAAGTGACAGTTTTAATCCGGGCAAATTTCATCATTTCTAAGTGAAGCTCTCCGCCCTAAAGGGCGACGCTTCCCGGAGAGGAAACTATCTGTTTCAGATAGCTTCCCTTAACCCCGCCTCTTAAGGCGGGGTTTCCAGGGAAGCGGACCGGCCAGATCAAATCCCAGACCGGGTTTTCCGGTTGGGTAGAGGGTTCCGTCTCGCAGCATAACAGCACCCGCTGCCGGATCGTTAATTAAATCCAGGTGTCCGTCTAAATCGGCATATACCACATTAGGGCGTGACAAGGCAAAATGCAGGCCGGCGGCAATACCCAGAGCAGATTCATCCATACAGCCTACCATTACCTCCAGGTCGGCTGCTTTTGCAACAGCATTTATTTTGATGGCCTCGGAAATACCCCCGACTTTCATCAATTTGACATTCACCATATCAATCAGACCCTTTTTTGCTAAACGAAACGTATCCCGCAGATTCATGAGACTTTCATCGGCCATCACCGGAATCGGAACCTCTCGCGTAACCCGGCCCAAAGCCTCCGTTTGCTTTTTAGGGGTGGGCTGCTCCAAAATTTCCAGCCGGGCAGATCGTGTCTCTTTGACAAACCGCAAAGCGTCGGCCTCAGAATACCCTTGGTTGGCGTCAAATCGAATTTCAATTTTCTGGCCGACGGTTTCCCTGACTTTCAGCACCCGCTCAATATCTTCGAAAACATTGGCACCCCCTTTGATCTTCAGTGATTTGAAACCCTGTCTGACAAATGTTTTGGCTTTATCGGCCGTTTCATCAACAGATAAGATTCCGATAGTGACGCTGGTTTTCATTCGGTCTCGAAAGCCGCCCAGTATTTTGAACAATGGCAGGCCGGCGACTTTACCCAGGATATCATACAGCGCCATGTCCACCATGGCCAAGGCTGATGGCTGTGTCTCCAAACGCGGCTTTAATCTTTCCAGCAGCAACGCCGATCTTAACGGATCCGATCCCTTCAGCATAGGCGCTATGATCGACCTGCAAGACCCCAATACGCTTTCTGCGGTCTCGCCGGTTACAACCAAATCCGGCGCAGCACAGCCATAACCACAAATACCGGCGGTAGTTTCAATCCGGCAGAAAACGTTGACAGTCGCCTCGATGGTTTCATAGGAAATGACATAGGGTTCTGCAAGCGGCATTTTTACCGGCCAGGCAGTTATGTTGCCAATTTTCATATTCAATACCGTTTGTGAAAAATCTCTTCAAGGGTCATTCCCTTTAGATCTTCCACCAGCGCCACAAGATGTGCAATCATGATTTCCCAGATTTTTTCCCCTTTCTCGGCGCTGGCTTTGGTTGGGTCTCCCATTATACCGCTGGCAGATATCTTACGGGTATATGCGTACCAAGCAATACTGCGTTTGCCGGTAAAATCCAGATAACGACTGGAGAATGCCGGGACCGATTTTCGGGCCTGATCCATTCGAACCAAATGTGCACGCACCGCAAGGCTGGTACTGGTTTCGATCTCCCCGGCATGGACATCATTGGGTGTTTCAACAATTTTATCGATGTCCACGTCGCTGGTTTCACCGGTATCCACACATACAAAAATATGGGCCTCGCGGTTAATCATCTGGGCGGCATAATTGAGGGCCGGGCTGTTACCGCCGTGGCCGTTTATAATAACCAGTTTTTTGATTCCGTTGCGCGCCACGCTCATTCCGATGTCATATACCAACCGAGAGAGGGTATCATTGTTAATACTGATGGTGCCCATAAAATCCTCATGATGGTATGAAACACCGTAAGAAATCAGTGGCAGGACAAGAGGCCTGGGCGAACTGCAAACAGCCGCTACTCGCCTTGCCAGGTATTCGGCATCGAAAGCATCGGTATCCAACGGTAAATGGGGACCGTGTTGTTCAATCGAACCCACCGGTAGCAGTGCGATATCTGTTTTTTGAAAGCGGGTCTCTGCTTCGGGCCAGGTTAATTCCCCCCACAAAAAGCGACTTTCAGTCGAGAAGAGGGTGTCATCCTTCAATTTCGTTTTAAGCTCGGTTGCATCCAGTTCAAAAGGGTAGGGATTGCCCAGGGAGGCATCCGTTAGAGGATCGAACGCAACCCATGACCTGCCGTCCCGTTTGAGCGCCCCACCGGCGTGTTCAAGAAAAATTTCAAGCAGGGGTTTTCTGAGATCCACCGGTGTCGCATCCAGGGGAGAGCGGCTAAGGTCGAAACGCAACTTCAATATTTCCGGATGGGGTTTGATTTTACGGTCTCTGCCGGCAGTAATTTCAATCAGGCCTTTTTCTTTCAACAGATACGTCAGATGTGCTTTGCCGGCTTCCTCCTGGCTGATGCCTTTATCTGCAAAGGCTTTCAGACAGCTATGAATCTGCTGTTCGGTGTAACCGCAGGTTGCGGGCTTGACATCGATCGCCATAAGGATGCTGACAATCCGCCGGCATTTTTCGCACCTTCCGCATGGGTATATTCTACCCTCCTTTTCATGAGCGGCATGGCAGGACACTTGATGTTCCTGGAGGTGTGGATACCGGGTGCAGAGAATTTTTTCTATGAGCAGCTCAGACAGGGGGCGCAGAATCGAAAATTGGCTGACCGACCAGCCCTTTTGTAAATAGTAGCGTGAAAGGGCGTTGTCAAAATGAAGGCTTTGGTCGTACAGCCCGTCGTAATGTCGTATTCCAGTATGGGAACTTCGGACGGTGGTATCAAATTCATCACCAATGATAATTCGCCCAATGCCGCGTTTGCGAAGCACCGGCAGAACCCCGAAAAGAAATACCGCCACTGTCCAGAGACGGATCGGGTATTCATCACTGCGAATATCGGTGAAGTCTTTACGGACAAATGGCATGCGTTTCAACATCCAGGCAAATAATCGGTCGGAATTCACCCAAACACGGGTGGTATTCGATACGTGTGTTTTAAAGTATCGATAGGCATTCAGCGCGGTAAACCAGTGACGACCGGATTCATTGACAAATATCGGATGGACTTCTCGGGTGATTTCGTCCAGCAATCCGAAGCTCAACAGACTGTCTTTACCGCCGCTGGAAAGGATGCAATGAGAATTATTGTTGGTTGACCACAGCTGCCACTTATCCTGTGGCTTGGCGGGAGAGATATGTGGAAATTCAATTTTGCCCCGAAGATATTCCGATTTTTTTACCACCGGCAAATGGGCGGCATCCCCCACCAGAAAGGGGTTGGGTTCTAAAAATTTTTTGACGTATATTTCACGGGCCGTGTTTTCTGCCATCTCTTTGATGAATTTGCGGTCAAGATTGTCAAACATGCCATGCAAAACCAACGATCGGCAAAAAAGGCCGTAATTAAGTGCGACCTGAACGGCGATCATGCTGGCCAGGTTTTGAGACTCCGGTTCGTCCGGCTTGAATACCCGTTCTTCATAACTGTAGATTAAATCGATGCTGTCATCCCGTCCGTCCCAAACCAATCGATATGGCGCGATCAGGCGTTTGGGCTCTATTTTTATGGGACCAACGATCAAGCGATCAAATGTTTCCAAACCCGCTAAAGGATCCTCGCCGGAATCCGGTTGCTTTGGAAAATATTTTGATTTATTGGGTTTTTTCACAAGCATGGTATTTTTTTCTCGCTTTTTTTGCCATTACGATCTGGGGTTGACGGGGAGCTTCATTTAACCAGGTGGGTTACCAAATTTTTTACGAGGTCTGCGGCTCCGTCGCGAAGTACATCAAAGGCTGGTAGGCCGATGATCTTGTGAATCGCATCACAGACCAGGGGGATTTGATCATCTGCCAGGTCTTCATGGTTAATGGTAATCGCTACCACCGGTTTTGAAGAAAGCATCTCGATGACCTGGATTTGACGGGCCAGCGGGTGAATGGGATAGCCCGGGAAACCGTCATATTCTTTGCGGGCAGGGGCATGCTGTAGCACGATAATGTCCGGTCTGCCAGCCGCTAATATTTCAAATCCCCCGGGATAGGCCGGATTCATCAAGCTTCCCTGTCCTTCAATTACAATGATATCCGGGTGTTCCTCATACCAGGCCGTCCAAACGGCATGCTCTATTTCCCCGGAAACAAAATCGTTAATCAGTGAATCCATTATGATGCCATACTTTACTCCCTGCATCCAGGCGGTCTGGCCCGTGCCGACCAGTTCTGCGCGATACCCCTTTTCATGGAATGCCTGGACAATCTTCCAGGCGCTTGTCCGCTTGCCAACGGCCGAATCTGTTCCTAAAACTGCTATTTTCAGGGCAGTTACCGCTTCAATTTTACCGCTAAAAAAATGGAGTTGGTTGGGTGGTAGAGGTTTGCGGACATCACGTAACCGAATGCCCTTCTGCTTTGCAAGCTTTGCGAGTTCCGGATCTTCGGACAAGAAATCGTGTAGACCGCAATCGATGTTCAGGTCAAGGTGAATTGCCTTGGCAACATCCTGGCGAGCTGAAGCACTCAAGCGGCCACCGTCGGGAGCAAGCCCGATAACCAGGTGGCTTGGGGGTGTTCCATTCTCGTGAGCGATTTGGACGGCCTCTTCTATAGTGGCATCTATGGGAATGTTGTTGGGTTTGCCGTCCAGTACGCTGCCGGCATCCTGGCCCGAATAGCGAGAATCAATTACTGAAAGAACTCGATAACGCGTCGTGAAGCGGACAAGCCCGTGGGCGGTTTTCCAGTTGGGCGTATTAAATGCCCCCTGGCAATAAATTATGGCCTGGCCGTCCGGCGGATGCATCATGATTTTCTCCCGGTTAAAACAACGACAAATCGATCGTTCGGAAGCGTTTCCTTGCGGTGTTGTTCCACAAGCCCGATAAGCCCTGCCGTGGAGGCAGGCAAGACTTGCAACCCCTCTTTTTCACGAATCAAGCGTGAAAACAGCCGCATGTTCTTATCTGAGGCATTGGCTGCCCAGCCATTTGTTTGTCGGATGGCTTCCAGCGCATGGTCGCCGTCGATAGCATGCCAGTTAATCAGGGGTTCGTTGATACTGGTCTCCCGAATTTGTTCGGGTTTTAGATCCACACAGGAATCAGAATTATTTAAATACGCCTGAACGATGGGGTTTTTTCTGTATGAGGATCCGGCGACGATACGGGGAATGCGAGAGGTCTTGCCGCGACGGTACAGGCTTAAAAACCCTTTGTAAATTCCAGCCAGAGTGGTACCGTTGGAGACCGGAACCGCCGCAATTAGGGGCGCGTCGCGCAACTCGTCATAAATTTCGTAGGCAATTTGACCGTAAGCTCGCAGCTGAATGTCCGTGTTGTCTCCGCCGGGATTGGCGTCATATAATTCATCTTTTTTTGCGTGCTCAGCTGACAGGATAACCGCCCTTTCATAATCACCGCTGACCCGGACAATTTCGGCACCCAAATCGTTCATTTCCTTGATTCGCTTCGTATGAAAATTTTGCGGAATGTAAATCAAGCAGCGCAGTCCGGACAGCGAAGCCGCCAATGCCATGGCCGTACCATAATTTCCGCAGGTGGCCAGGGTTATGGTATCAAAACCGCGTCGCAGCGCATCCATAGCCTGAGCAAAGGCGATGCGATCTTTTTGGGTGCCGGTTGGATTACCGCCTTCAAATTTTAGATATATCTGGCGGATACCAACTTCCCGTTCAATATTTCGTGCCCGAACAAGTGAGGTGTCGCCGACTTCCGAATCGATAATATCCTCGTAGGCCTCCAGTCGCACCTCCAAGGATTGGGCTTCATTCCCCGCGATTTTACGCAGGTCATCGACTTCTCGAAAAACCTCGAAAACCTCGCCGTTAGCGCCATCCATGATGTTACGAGTTTTTTCACTATCGACAAAATGAAGGTCTTCATTTTGAAGGTCGCTTTTATCGGTATGATCGGTCATGATTGATTAACACCCAATGTTAAGTAGTTGAGGTTACTTGTACATTTACCGTATGTTAAGGCATTCCTACTATTGCGTCTCACAAGTAAGCAGAAAAAGTTTCGAACCTTCTGTTGAATTTTGTAAGTTATTTGTAAGAAACATTACCAGCTATTTTAATCGAATAATTTTTCAGATGCCATCTAATTTGCCGTCCCACCGCATATGCCTGAAGCCGTCTTTGCCTTTCCTTTTGACTGAATACATCACCGAATCTGCTAATTTTATCATCTCTTTGACGTTCGCCGGGGCAGTCTCATACGACACCATGCCGATACTCAGTGTCACCGGCCATCCGGTTTCTGTCATTTTTTGTAACACACTTTGTCTTATTTTTGCGAGAGCCTTTTTTGCTGTATCTGAACCTGTTTCGACCAAAAAAACGGCAAATTCATCACCGCCCAGTCTGGCCATGAAATCCGTTTTACGGATCAAGTTCATGATAGTTGATACGACTGTTTGGAGTAATTCGTCCCCTATGGTGTGTCCGAATTGATCGTTTACCTGTTTAAAGTCATCGAGATCAAAGTAGGCAACAGTAAAAGGGTGTTTAAATCTTTGCATTCTTAATATTTCTTTTTCAGCCTGCTCATAAAATGCGCGGCTATTCAAAGCACCCGTTAGAGAATCAATGTCGGCCATTTCCGCTTCCAACTTCAGCCGCGTACTAAAGCCGGATATCAGATAAGCGATCAGTGAAAAAAGACCGAAACGAACGGTTGCATTCCAATAAACAATGGCTTGATGAGAATATTCACGGCCGGACATATTATCGGTTAACAACCATACGATCGCTGCCAGGGTTGAGATCATCATGCCCATGCCCCGACTGCCGTACCAGGAAGCAACGCCGATAGGCACTGCATAAAAAATTGCTGATGACACGTCAGGACCGATAACCAGGTCAATAAATCCCGCCAGGGCGGTCATTGCAACGCTAATTGAAAGGGTTAAACTTCTTGGCATCCCTTCAAATACATCAAAAAGGAATTTCATTATCGGATGAATATACCTTATTTTTGGTTATCAACTTTGATACCATTTTCTTTTTTGCGATAATTCTTTGTATTTTTTCATAATAAATTTTTCAGGAAATTCGGGATTTGAAAGGTAGTTCATACCGCTATTTAAAAATGAATCCTTTAATCTTATGAATATATCGTCTTTTTCTTTTTTATCAATAAAATGACGCTCCATTTTTTTTTCAAATATGACCGTATCATTTACTTGCCGGCGAATTTCTTGGAGGCTGATCTCTGATGATTGTGTTTTTGGTCGCCAAAATTTCTTCACAGGAATCTCAATTCTGGCAATGAATGTGACCAACCACCTATCACCCGCCAGCTTGCGGGAACCGTCATAAAGTTTTAGCTTAAGCCCGTTTTTTAACTTCAGCGAATCAACTAATTTTTCGACAATCTGTATCTCAGTCATTCTTATACGAATTAGAAAATAAAGCATCACTTGCTGCCAGACCATAAAAATTTCAGACCTAGCAGGTCCGTTGAAATTTGAATCACAGTCAAGCAACATATATGCCATATTTAACAAAAATATCTCTATAAATATTGCAGCACGTAATCTTCAAATCGATGTTTTGTATTTCTGAAGCACTTGACCCGAAATCATATCTTATAGGAACTCCGGATTCCGAATTTAATAAGATCAGAACTCCAGGTTCTATTTTTGATGGCAAGGCAGCTGTCCGGCCCCGAGTTATACATATTAAATAAGAAAACAAACCCGGAAAAAATTATCTTGTTATACAATAATACCTGAATGCGATTGGGTCATTTAATCGCGATAAACTAAAATTTTCATTGATTACCTATTCTGGCATGCATATTGCTCACCCTCTAAGTTGTCGACCCAGACAATAACATTAAGAATGCATGTAAAAAACATGCAAAGTGTAAATTTAGATAATGGAGGGATGAGAACATGAAAAGATTGGCAATTGGAATAATGGCATTATGCTTTTTAGCCGCACTTGCGGGACCTGCTCTTTCCGAGAAAAGTATTACTATAGTGGGGACAGTTACCGAGGATTATGAGCTCGAAAGTGAAAACGGCGAGGTCTACATTCTAGGAGAAGATGATGAAAGTTTCAAATTATCCGAACATGTGGGCAAGAAAGTTAAGGTGACAGGCACTGTCATGGAGACCGAAGATGGTATGGTAATTACCGTGAAAAATTTTCAACTCCTTGAAGAATAATCTGAGAGTTTATAGTCTAAGTTGATGTGAAGCAGGGGGGGGGATTCCCCCCCCCTTTTCTCTATATGCTGAAAAGGACAGGCCATTCCGCGTGGCGCGGTGGTTATTTTCTCCCTATCTTTTCTTTACATAACGATTGCACGTCCATACAACCTCCCAATATCATTTGTCCTGAAAACATGCCCGCACACCCGCACATTTGATACGCTCTACTGGCGACCGGATAAGAAACGGCAGCGGGGCAATTTCCCTTTCCCCACCAAGAATTGGCCAAAAGCGTCTGTGATCGAATGACATAATTCGGGCCACTCTTTTATCAAGCTTGACGAAGAGTTGGATTTGCATTGGTGCAGTTTCACGACGATGTTCCTTAACCCGGCGCAAGGCTAATAAGAAATAATTGAAAAGATTATGATTAATGGTTGCAGAATTTAATAAAATTCATATAGTTTCTGAAAAAGCATCGGGAGGTATCCAACTAAAAAAGGAGGGAGTATGGAAAAGCGACATAAATTTTCCATTTGGTATATGTTACTTGGTATTTGGATGGTTTTGATCATCCAACAATATCTTGTATCACTATTTGCGATTGAGACCATACCCTATAGCCGTTTCTTACAGTTGCTCAGTGAAGGTAAAATTGAAGAGGTTGCTATTTCCTCGAATCAGATCCAAGGTAAATTAAAAGATGATGCTGTCACTGAGGGAAAGAAAAAGATGTTCAAAACCGTGCGGGTGGACAGGGAAACCTCGGAGCTGCTCAATCGCTATCAGGTGGCCTTTAAGGGAGAGGTTGAGTCCACCTTCGTCAGAAACCTGATGTCCTGGATTATACCGGTATTTCTTTTTTTTGGCATCTGGTATTTTATGATGAAACGAATGGCCGGTCAGCAGCCTGGATTTATGACCTTAGGTAAAAACAAAGCCAAGATATATGTAGAGGAAGATTTAGGAGTGGACTTTGATGATGTTGCCGGTGTGGAAGAGGCCAAGCAGGAGCTCATCGAAGTGGTGGAGTTTTTAAAAGAACCGGGCCGTTTTACTCAGCTGGGAGGCAAACTGCCCAAGGGTGTTTTGCTCGTTGGGCCTCCCGGTACCGGTAAAACCCTGTTGGCAAAAGCGGTGGCCGGTGAAAGCAAGGTTCCTTTCTTTAGCATGAGCGGTTCGGAATTTGTCGAAATGTTTGTGGGGCTAGGGGCTGCGCGGGTCAGAGATCTCTTCGCCCAGGCCAAGCAGAAGGCTCCCTGTATTATCTTTATTGACGAGTTGGATGCTCTGGGAAAGGCCAGGGGAATCGGCATAACCGGAGGGCATGATGAACGGGAGCAGACCTTGAACCAGCTTCTGGTTGAAATGGACGGATTTGACCCGACCGTTGGGGTGGTTTTGATGGCGGCCACCAACCGGCCGGAAATTCTCGACCCGGCGCTGCTCAGACCGGGTCGTTTCGATCGGCAAATATTAGTAGACCGTCCGGACAAAGTCGAAAGGGAAGCCATCCTGAAAGTTCATTTGAAAAATATCAAAGCCGAAGAAGATCTCGACATTGGCAAACTGGCGTCCATGACACCCGGAATGGTCGGGGCGGATCTTGCCAATTTGATTAATGAAGCTGCACTATTGGCGGTGCGAAGAAAAAAACAAAAAGTGGGAATGCCTGAATTTGAAGAAGCGGTTGAACGGGTTGTTGCCGGTCTTGAAAAAAAGAATCGACTCATCAACCCGAAAGAAAGAGAGATCGTCGCCTATCACGAGTTGGGCCATGCGGTTGTTGCCCTCTCCTTGCCGGGAACCGATCCTGTCCAAAAGATTTCGATCATCCCCAGAGGGATAGCTGCCTTGGGGTATACCATGCAGACACCCACTGAAGATCGATTCCTCATGAGTAGAACGGAGTTGTTGAACAAAATTGCAACCTTGCTCGGCGGTCGGGCGGCAGAGGAAATTGTTTTTGATGATATTTCCACCGGCGCCCACAACGATCTGGCGCGGGCTACCGACATCGCCACGAGTATGGTAAAAGAATACGGTATGAGTGTTAAGGTGGGACAGGTCTATTTTGCCCGGGAGAAACAAAGCCGATTCCTTAATCTGGGTCCGGAAGGCGCTACCGAATATAGCGAGGCGACCGCTGAATTAATTGACAATGAAGTCAGAGAAATAATAAATACGCAGTATTCAAAAGCGCTTGACATTCTTCGCAAATGCCGGGAAGTTCTGAACAAAGGCGCAAAATTGCTTTTGGCCAAAGAAAAGATCGAGGGCAACGAAATAAAGGCCATCATGCAAGAGATGCAAAAAACATAAAACCCATATGATGACTAGAAGTGGTTTTGAAACCACTTCTAAACGTTACTTTTGAGGACGGACTCTTAACCATGCCGAAAAATATTGGATTTGTTTCAACACGGTTTGCCGGAACAGACGGCGTTACATTAGAAGCCAGTAAGTGGGCTGAAGTATTAGAAGACAGCGGGCACCGTTGTTTCTGGTTTGCAGGTGAGTTGGACCGGGAACCGGAATTATCATATCTTGTATCTGAAGCTCATTTTCGATATGAGCAGAATCAATGGATCGATAAGCGCGTATGGGGCAAAAAGGGCCGTAAACCTTCAGTAACGGAGACCATTCAGGCGTTAAAGTCCATTCTTAAAATACAGCTTCATGAATTTATTGAGCAGTTTTCGATCGATTTGTTAATTGCCCAAAATGTCCTCACCATTCCGTTGCACATCCCGTTAGGGATAGCGTTGACCGAAACCATCGCCGAAACCCTGATTCCCACCATCGCTCACCATCATGATTTTTACTGGGAACGAACCCGGTTTTCCGTCAGTGGCGTCGGTGACTATCTACATATGGCCTTTCCGCCGAAACTGCACAATATTGAGCACGTCGTCATTAACTCTGCGGCTCAGGAAGAACTGGCCCACCGGACCGGTATTTCATCCATTATCATCCCCAATGTTCTGGACTTTGAAAACCCACCGCTAATCGATAAAAAGGAGACTAAAAATTTCCGTAAATCCATTGGCTTAAATTCGGATGACATTTTAATACTCCAACCTACCCGAATCGTTCAGCGAAAGGGGATTGAGCATGCCGTCGCGTTGGTGGAAGACTTAAATGACCCACGTTACAAGCTGGTCATTTCTCATGAAGCCGGGGATGAAGGTTTTGAATATGCGGAATGGCTTCAAGAAGATGCCCGGCAGCGGGGCGTGGATCTGCGCCTGGTCAGCACCCGGATTTCGGACCCTATTCACAATCATGGCAATCACCAGGATCAATACACCCTTTGGGATGTTTATCCGCACGCAGATTTCATCACTTATCCCAGCCTCTATGAGGGATTTGGAAACGCTTTTCTGGAGGCGATATATTTCAAAAAGCCAATGTTGATCAATCGCTATGCAAATTTTGTCCGGGATATCGAACCCAAAGGATTCGACCTGGTGATCATGGACGGATTTCTTACCCGCAAAACGGTTGAAAAAGTGAGACAAGTTTTAGAATCGGCAGAGCGAAGAGAGGAAATGGTGAATACAAACTATGAAATCGCCACCAAGTACTATTCTTATGGGGTACTGCGCAGGTGGTTGAATACCCTCCTGACCAACTTCTTTGGTGTAGAAACTTGAACCCATTGATCCTGAAAAGATCAAAGTGGTAAAATCACGCTTTGGTTTCGATTAATACGAATCTGCAGTTCCGAACAGCCTAATACCTGAACTCCAAATTCCTTTTACAGACATCCAATATTATTCCTAACAGTAAGGCCATACAATAATTATTTTTCTCCCCAACCGTTCTTTACCTGATAATAGCAGAATCAAGAATTCCGATTTTCAAATCCAAGAAATCTTCCAATGCCTGTGAATCCACTATTTAAAAGTATGGCATGGTTTTTGCCAGACAATATGTATCACCGGGAAATTCGTTGGGATTTACTCTGAGAAATGGGTTTAATCTATCAAAATTTGAACATATTTTTCTGAGATTTCTGAGACAAGATGATATTTTAGGAATCACGGAATCATAGGAGGGTTTTAACGATGTCTGCCAAAATGATTGCCTACAGTGCCAAAGCTAGGGAGAAGATGTTAAGCGGAGTTAATACTCTGGCCAATGCAGTAAAGGTCACGCTGGGTCCCAAAGGACGCAATGTTGTCTTGGAAAAAACATTCGGTTCTCCGACAGTTACCAAGGATGGGGTTACCGTTGCCAAAGAAATTGCATTGGAAGACAAATTTGAAAACATGGGCGCCCAGATGGTGCGGGAAGTGGCCAGCAAAACCAGCGATGTTGCCGGAGACGGGACCACCACAGCGACTTTGCTGGCCCAGGCCATATACAATGAGGGCCAAAAACTGGTTACTGCCGGCGCCAATCCCATGGCACTCAAGCGGGGAATTGACAAGGGCGTGCTGGCCATATCGGAAGAACTGAAAAAATTATCCAAACCCACCAAATACAAAATCGAGATTGAACAGGTAGGTACCATTTCCGCCAACAACGATCAGATTATCGGCAAATTGATTTCAGAGGCCATGGAAAAGGTAGGCAAGGAAGGGGTCATAACCGTTGAAGAGGCCAAGAGCATGGAAACGACTCTGGAAATTGTAGAAGGTATGCAATTCGATCGCGGATATATATCACCTTATTTTGTTACCAATGCGGAAAAAATGGAGGTTGTTCTGCAGGACGCATACCTTTTGCTGCATGAAAAAAAGATCAGCAGCATGAAGGATCTTTTGCCGCTGCTGGAACAGGTGGCCAAAATGACAAAGCCCATGCTGATCATTGCGGAGGATGTTGAAGGTGAAGCCCTGGCCACGCTAATTGTTAACAAATTGAGGGGCACCCTCCAAATTGCGGCCGTGAAGGCTCCCGGTTTCGGGGACCGAAGAAAAGCTATGCTTCAGGATATTGCTGTATTGACCGGTGGTCAGGTTATTTCAGAGGACCTCGGTGTCAAGCTGGAAAATTTGACCCTCAAAGATCTCGGGCGATGCAAAACTATAAAGATAGATAAAAATGATACGACGATAGTAGAAGGTGCTGGGAAAAAAGAGGAACTGGCGGGTCGCATCAAACAAATCAGAACCCAAATTGAAGAGACCACCTCTGATTATGACCTCGAAAAACTTCAGGAACGTTTGGCAAAGCTCGTTGGGGGGGTGGCCGTTATTAAAATCGGTGCTGCCACAGAAACGGAAATGAAGGACAAAAAAGCCCGTTTAGAAGATGCTCTGAATGCGACCCGTGCCGCTGTTGAAGAGGGCATTGTCGCCGGTGGCGGCGTGGCTCTGGTCCGTTGCATTAAAGTGCTCGATAACGTGAAAGTCAATGGAGAAGGAGATGAAAAAAATGGCCTTAAAATTCTGAAACGAGCCCTTGAAGAACCATTACGGCAGATCGCTCAGAATGCCGGTTTTGATGGCTCTGTGATTAAAAACAAAGTTCTGGAGGGCCAAGGCGACTTTGGGTTCAACGCTGAGTCCGGAAAATTCGAAAACCTGATGAAATCAGGTATCATCGATCCCACGAAAGTTGTCCGATTTGCCTTACAGAATGCGGCATCAGTGGCGGGATTGATGCTGACCACTGAGGCCATGATCACCGAGAAACCTAAAAAGAAAAAAATACCGGCTATGCCTGGGATGGATGAGGATATGTACTAATAAAAGGCGAGGGAGTGTGTAGTCCTTCAGATGATATGCGCAGTTCCCCGAGTACCCGAAGACAATAACTTTGCGATCGAAACTGGAGGTATGGGATATATGAAAATCCATATTATTAAGGTCTGTGTAATAGCAGGTCTTCTGATGGCTTTATCATTTGCCGACGTTGTACCGGTGATAGCTAAAAATGTCACGATTGTAGGTGAAATAAATGAGGAATATCAAATTGTTGCAGACGGGGTAGTCTATGAAGTTGCCAGTAATGAGTTAGGAGACTATTTGGTGCGAAATCATATTAGCGCCAAGGTTAAAGTTAGCGGAACGGTGTCAGAGCAGGAGGGGATAAAAATTATCACCGTGTCATCGTTTGAACTATTGGCTGAGTAAATCAAGGATCGCCTCCTTATCAAAATTGGATAATTAAACGAAATCCAAATTTTGAAATTAAATGCTTGCGAGATTGCCATGAAAAGAAAAGATAAAAGTAAAAATACAATTGCCGGAATTGTAGTGCCAGGCACCTGGGACCATCAGGGAAACGTCACGGGGGTGACCATTCAGGCATACGATGAAAAAGCCTACCTTGTGGAACATACCCAGCTCGGAAAAGAACTTTTAAACCATATCCATAAGAAAGTGGAGGTTGCCGGTAAAATACGAGAAAGAATAAATGGGAGCATTAGCATTCGTGTTAAAAGCTATAGTGTGATGGCTGAAGTTGCTGAATTTTGACGGGCTGTTGCCCAAATCATTTTGAACGGTCATTAAAACGTTTTTGTCCATCAATCTTAGCGAAGTGGAAGATCAGCGCTTTGAACCTGTTTGAGTCCCGCTTTCAAGCGGGACGAGTTTTCAAAGCGCCTGAAACAAGCTTTAGATTGATCAAAAAAGTTTTAGACAAAGCGAAAATGGATTTGGGCAACAGCCCGTTAAGAATTGACATCGGGTTGAATAAAAATTATCATTAGAGAATTTATATCGCCACCAACATCCATCAAATTTGGATGAGTATATATCAACACCTGCACAAAATATCACATCAGCACGTAAAACCGCCTTTAACATGAGCAACCAAATCGTTTTTGCTGATCTGACATTTTCATAAGTATAACTCCAGCTGAAACCAACAAGCGCGGTGCGTTTTCGGGTAATGCGCTTTCGGAAAAAGTTTATTCGCCTTCGCCGGTACCGCGACTCCTCGTCGAAGTCTTGTGGGAGCCAAACGAAGATCCCGTTGTCTGTGCACCGCGGAGCTTCATTCTGAGAATCAAAATGACGCCTGATAGAAATACCTCAAAAACCGGAATTGTTGGTTCTGATAAATATTGCTCATGCAGAATATTAATTATTATTTCAAATAAATAACACTTGATATTCTTGTTGCTGGATTATTGGAATCCTGATACAAGTATTTGATTTAATACGAGAGCTTAACGCCGAAAATATGCCGACAACAAAAAACCTATTAATCGTAGCCACAAATAATCCGTCAGTAGTTGATTCAGTCAAAGCCTGTCTTGCTGAGGACTTTGAGGTTGATTCTGCAGCCGATAAAGAAAATTGCCTGCATAAATTAAAGCAAAAAAGGTATGAATTCATATTTATTGATGTTTCCCTTCTTATGGGAATACAGGGGACAAAAACCAATCACGATCATTATAAAAATGAGTTGTCTCCTTTTTGGCAACTATATCCCACTGCCAATATTGTCGCCATGTCTCCTCTCGAGACAATCCGTGAAGCTGTTCATGCGGTAAAAGCCGGTGCCAACAACTACATCACTTTTCCCATTAATCCGGAAGAAATTCATCACGTGATTGATAATATACAACAGGAAAAATTAAAACTGTCTGAATTGGTCTATTTGCGAGACCGATTCTGGGACAAGAATGTGTTGGATGTGACGCGCACAAACAGCCCCTTGATGAAAACTGTTTTTGACAAGGTTCGCTCGGTTGCCGCAACCCGCACAACTGTCATGTTGTATGGGGAAACAGGTACCGGCAAAGGTGTCATCGCCAGATTGATTCACCAGCATAGTAATCGTAAAAATAATCAATTCATCAGTGTTCATTGCGGTGCTATTCCGGAAACATTGCTGGAGAGTGAATTATTCGGACATGAAAAAGGGGCTTTTACCGGCGCTGTGAAACGAAAGTTAGGAAAGTTCGAAATCGCCCAAAATGGAACCATTTTTTTAGACGAAATCGGGACCATCTCGCCGGCGGCTCAAGTTAAGCTGTTGCAGGTTTTACAGGATAAAACCTTTCAACGGGTTGGCGGAGAAGAAGAAATTGAAGCCGATGCGCGCGTGATCGCTGCCTCAAATATGGAACTCAAGGAAATGTGTGAAGAGGGGAAATTTAGGAAAGATTTGTATTACCGTCTCAATGTGTTCCCAATTGAGATTCCACCCCTGAGAAACCGAAAAGATGACATTTACTTACTGGTTGAAAACTTTTTAAAAAATCTCAATCAATTGTACCTAAAAGAAATTACCGCCATTCACCCGGTGGTCATGGAAGCCTTTCAGAGTTATGACTGGCCGGGGAATATTCGGGAACTTGAAAACCTGATAGAGCGATCGTATATTTTAGAGATAAGTTCAACACTTATGCCTGATAGTTTCCCTGGGGAACTGTTTGCCGGGGATGAGCCTGTTGCGCAGATCACATTGAATCCTTCTCACACTTTATCAGAAGTCAGAAGCAGAGGCATAGAAAATATAGAGAGACAATATTTAAAGGAAATTTTGACACTCAACAAAGGCCGTATAAATCGGACAGCCACACATGCCGGTATCAGTACCCGGCAGCTCCACAAACTTCTAACCAAGTACGGCATTAAAAAAGAAGACTTCAGATAATATCTTACCATCTATAAGCGTTTGAAAATTACAGACCGGGATCACCGTTAAAATCGGAATCTTCAATTCCGTTTTTTTGACCCATCAGAACCCAAAGTTCCGTTTTATCGGATGCCTAATGGCTCCTAGTGTCATGTCCCAGAAATAAGTTTAAAAAGTGTTACAGTGGTTTGAAAGCCATTTGCTTGCGCCGGCGACCATTTTGGGGATCCCGCTGAAAGCGGGACTGCACGGGGCTAAATCAAAAGAACTCGACCTCGGCCCGCCTAGCGGGCCTCGGGACTCAGACAGCTTTTGATTTTCATCCGCCGCCGGCGGATTTTACGCCCCGCTGCAACCGGTGTCTTGATCCCAAAATGCTCAATGGCACTCGTAAAAACCTTTCACACCTTGTGCTGGATTTTGTAACTTATTTCTGGGACATGACAATAGAAGTCGTTTCAAAACTCTTTTTTTCAACGGTTTGGGCCTTTTTATCCGCGCTAGATCTTTGGCGGATTGAAAAGCGCTAAACTCGCTGCACTAAATCTTGAAAACTCGGGCTAACGCCCTCAAACAGTTCAAGATTTTATCCCGCCTGGGCGGGACTAAGCGCCTTGGAGCAAAAGATCGCAAAATGGCTGAAAAAGAGGTTTTGAAACCACCTCTAGTGCAAGGGTATACAATCCTACCATGGCAACTTGAGCTACAGGGTGAGTCCAGGGTCAATAGGCTTAATCGCCGATTCTAAAATATATATTTTTTGCCGTTTAGGGTATTGGCATAAGCCTTGCAGTTTTTCTATTGGCTCAACACTTAATTTTCACTAAAATTATAAAATTCAAACCGGATTGGAACCATGCAACCTGATACCCAAACGAAAGTCATCACCTGTATCCAATGCGATTGTGAGTTTGACTACACAATTGATGAGCAAATGTATTATCAGCTAAGAGGCTTTGACGAACCTAAGCGCTGTCCCGCATGCCGCAAGAAAAAATCAAAGCCTCTTTATTTGCAACCAATCAGAAAGGATACGATTAAAAAGAAGTATCATCATAAAGATCTATACTAGTCTGAAGATAAGCATCGTTGAAAAAATCATGGCAACCGATCTATTTTTCTTTTAATCCCTAATAGGCGACAGGACCTAGCAAATTAACCCCTCGTATTCGGAATGTAAAGTTAGCCAAACTCTTTGGCGCAATAATCGGTAGAAGATAAAAGATCTTGGTGTAGGAGTCGAAACATGAAAGATGACGATCTGGACTACTTTAAGGATATTCTAAACCAACAGTTGAAGGAACTGGCACGACGGGCAGATGAAACCGTGGAGGGTTTGTTAGCGGCAACTATTAATGAACCAGACCCCTTGGACCGGGCAGCAATAGAAGCGGACCGCAATTGCACCCTCAGACTTCGAGACAGAGAAAGCAAACTGATTAGTAGGATCAGACAATCGATAGAGGCCATAGAAGAAGGAACCTATGGAATATGTGAAGCATGCGGTTCAGATATTTCAATTAATCGCTTAAAGGCAAGGCCGATTGCACGATATTGCATAAAATGCAAAACCAAAATGGAGGCATTCGAAAAAGTTGTTGGATTATAGTTTGTGGGGGAAATACCTGATGACCGATTCCAACAAAAAGCTTTTTAACTTGTTTGCGTTAAGTACTTAAGGTTTGAAAATAAATATTTGATTTATAGGATCTCTCTGTGAGAACATCAACAATTACGTTAATGTAATTATAGACTCTATGAAGCGTCAACAAGATCATCATAATCCCATGAGTATTTCCGATGACGAAACGGCTGTTGAAAAACATATCGATTTGGAGAAAATTGTCGTGGAATGCATCTGTCCTAAATGCGGTGTGAAGCATTTCATGAATTTTCCATGGACGGGCAGAGGAACACCTAGAAAATTTTGTCCCAAATGCAAGGTTTAGGCGTCAATGGTGGTAATAATTTAATCATAGTTTAGTGAATCGGGAAAGGAGTAAAATTTATGAATAAGGGAGATTTGATCAACGAAGTTGTCAAAGTGGTAAGTACCAAAAAAGAGGCGCAAGCGGCTGTGGACTGCGTGCTATCATCAATCACAAAAGCTCTGAAAAAAGGCGACGATGTCGGCTTAGTCGGATTCGGAACTTTTAAAGTGGCAAAACGAAAGGCCCGGAAAGGCAGAAATCCGCAAACCGGCGAGCCACTCACGATAAAAGCAGCAAAGGTCCCGAAATTCGTTGCCGGGAAGGCATTAAAAGAAGCAGTAAAATAGACAGTAAAGCTCCCCGCCCTTCAGGGCGTGGCTTTCCGTGACAGCCTCAGGCAGAGCCGGCAGCGGCTCTGCCTTTTTTTTAGGTCTTTAATAATTTTATTGATAAAAAAGCGAACCCGTATGTATTTTTATCCTTCACGTGTATAAAACTGGCGTGCGCCATCGTTAGGATCTATTGCAAAATATTGGGGAGGTTGAAAAACAGAAAAATTGTATGCTATGAAGTGGCTTTAAATAATTGAAGGATCGGGGAGTTTTTTTGATCCATTGTCGTAAGTCTTTTGTTTTTCTGCAATATGGCAGCGAGGGAGACCGCAGCCACCGAAAGTGGAATGCGGAGGGGGGGCAAGTATCCCCCATTGCCAAATTGCTTAGAAAAACAAAGACTGGAGGCACAAGGTCAAAAAACTCCCCGACTCCTCAAATAATTACAACTTTTTATTTATCCTCAGAAGAAGTTTTACACTTTACATAATTTTAAAATGCATCATTTTTTTGAATCATAAGCTACCCTTCGATACCCACCCCAGCGGAATGGATTTTTTCGATGGAGTACAAAAGATTACAGCGCGCCCTGACCCTGCTTTTTTGTATAATCGCATTCGGAACCTGTGGTTACTATGTAGTTGAGCATATGTCTGTGTTCGAGGCATTTTATATGACGTTGATTACCATCAGTACAGTTGGATTTAGTGAGATAAAACCGCTCACTATTTACGGCCGTATCATTACCATCATCATTATCAGCGGCGGTGTTACCCTTGGGGCTTACACCATCGGTATGCTGCTGAGGATGTTCATTGAAGGTGAGTTGAGAAGAAGCCTTGGGAGAAGAAAATTGGAAAAAAATATATCAGCATTAAAGGGGCATTTTATCATATGCGGATATGGGCGCATCGGTAAAGTCATTTGCCGGGAACTGCAGGCAGAAAATATACCCTTCGTTGTGATTGAAAAAGATCGCTCTAAAATTGAAGTGCTGGAAGATCAGGGGTATTTGTATATACATATGGATGCTACATCTGAAGAGGCTCTGATTGCAGCCGGTATTAAGAATGCCAGGGGGATTGTTCCGGCCGTACGATCCGATGCCAACAATGTCTTTATAACGCTGACGGCCAAGGGTCTTCAACCGGAAATATTCGTGCTTTCGAGGGCCTCCGATGAAAAAAATGAGGCCAAGCTAAAAAGAGCCGGCGCCCAACGAGTCGTTTCACCGCATCTGATCGGCGGTCGTCGAATGGCTCAGGTGTTAAAAAGACCCACGGTTGTCGATTTTATCGATATTGCCATGATGGAGAGCCATTTAGGGTTGATGATGGAAGAGGCAAAAATCGGACCGAATTCTGATCTTATCGGCAAAACGCTGATAGAGAGCCAACTCAGACAGGATTTTGGGGTCATTATTGTGGCCATTAAAAAACCTACCGATGAGATGATTTTCAATCCGAGTCCCTCGGAACGGCTGGAGGCCGGAGACGTAATTGTCGTAATGGGCAAAAAGGAAGACCTGAAGCGGATGACGGAAGTACTTTAGTTTTCAAAGGTGTGGTATTAGGTTAGCCGGTTTACCCGTTTGCAACTCAGCCTTTAGGTTTTAGATGGTTATTTGAAACCACTGCTAAGTTTCTTGCCTGACCAGGTATTCTCTGATGCGAATGCCGTCCATTTCTTTGACGGTGACCAGGAATTTTCCAACCGGTATTTCTTCATTTTCCTTTGGTATTCGTTCTATGGTATCTAAAATATATCCCGAAAAGGTGTCATATTCCTTGGAATCCGGAATATTCATTGGTATTTTCTCATTGACCTCTTCAATTTCGGATTTACCAGGGACAATCCATTCGTTGGGCTTGACTCTGACAATCTGTGGTTCATCTTTGTCGGTTTCGTCGACGATTTCTCCTACAATTTCCTCAAGTGCGTCTTCCAGGGTAATCAATCCGGATACCCCACCGTGTTCATCAACCACAATCGCCATGTGTTGTTTTCTTTTCTTGAACTGGTGAAGCAGAGAATCCAGTTTTTTGTACTCCGGCACAAAATAAGGCTTGTTCATAATTTTGCGCACATCTAGCTCTCCATTCCCCTTGGCTTGTTCCAAGAAGAGATCCTTTATATTCAATATGCCGACGACATGGTCGATATCGCCCTCAATTACCGGGATGCGGGTGAATCCGGATTGAATGATGGCTTCTAAATCCATATTTTCGTCAGCATCGATGACAAACATATCCCCCCTGGGCGTCATTATTTCGGAAGCATTGGTGTCATCGAATTCGAATATGTTATGGATGAGTTTTTTTTCTTGTTCCTTTATTTCACCTTCCTCTTCAACCACCTCGACAAAAGTAATTAACTCTTCTTCGGTGACCGCGTGTTTTTTTTGTATTTTATTGGTTATTTGGGGAATAAAATTCAGAAAAAGAATGAGGGGAGAAAACAAAATTGAAAGCCAGTAAATCGGAACGATTACCAGTCTTGCGATCAAAACATTGTTGCGGGTGGCAATTGATTTCGGAAAAATTTCACCGAAGATCAGTATCGTGAGGGTCATGATTCCGGTGGCAATCCCTACGGCATGGCTCGACATCAGTTTGATCGTGAGGGCGGTTGCCAGAGCGGAAGCAGCGACATTCACCAGATTGTTGCCGATAAGGATGGTTGAAAGAAGCTTGTGAGGATTTTCTTTCATTTTCTTTATCAGCCTATTTGTTTTACCTTTATCCTTGGCGAGATGCCGGGCTTTTACTTTGCTGATGGAAAATAAGGCTGTTTCGGCGGAGGAGAAAAACCCTGAAAGCAAAATCAGGGCGGTTAAGACAATGATTTGATCTAACATTCAGAGAGCCCTTGATATTAAATATGCAAGGAATGATCGACTAAAATATTCTAAAATTAAGTTCTCAGTTACCCCAATTGATGCCATGGAAGAGATTGACGGGTCTGTTTCGTGTGATTTCATTTATCTCTATTCTATAAACTACAGATAAATATAATAATATTCGAAACGTATGTCAATTAATAAGTTGGCCACCTGAAATTTATGTTTTTTGTGATCGGCGTATTTACTATAATCGATTTACTTTGGGCATTCACATTTAAACGTTAAAATGTTCAATTTAAAGTGCTTTGCAGAAGGTTACTCCGGTTGATTTAAAAGCCGGAGCTCCAGTGGTTTATGGGTGTCTAAATGGACATCCCGCTGGGGAAAAGCAATGACAATGCCGGCGTCTCTGAACAGTTCATCAATTCGAAACCGAACACTGCTTTCAATCAGCCGGCGTTCGATGATTTTGGTGATGCTGATCCAGAAATAAAGCTCAAAGATCAAGGCATTATCTCCGAAATCATTGAAAATCACGAAAGGTTCGGGTTTTTTGTGAACTTTTACATTATCCACCAGGCTCTTGAGCAGAAGCGCCTCCACTTGCTGAATGGGTGAACCGTAAATAACGCCGACTGTAACGCGGGTTCGGATTTGTTTGTCCGAAAGGGTCCAGTTTGTAATATTTTTTTCTAAAAAACTGCTGTTGGGCACCAGAATATGAATATTCTCACCGGTACGCACCCGGGTGCAGCGAGCGCCGATTTCCTCCACCTGACCCAATATACCCTCCACTTCAATGAGATCGCCGATACTGATGGGTCTTTCACCCATAATAATAAACCCGCTGATGAAATTGTTAATCAGATTCTGAGCCCCGAAACCCAATCCGATAGCAATTGCACCCCCTAAAAATGCAAAGGCGGCAAGTGGGATATTCACCATTCGAAGTGCGAAAAGTAAGACCAGCAGATAAGCGAAATAGGTAAACACTTTTTGGATAAACGACGCCGTTGTTTCTCTCATTCTGGCGTAGCGGATCAATCGCCTGCTGAGAATGCGAATGACAATTTTTGCGGCAAAAATTCCGATAATAAGGATGAACAAAGCAATTACCAATTTTCTTACGGTTACCGCGCGGTTATCAATGACCCAAATCTCATAGTTCCATATTTTTTCTCCTTCGATTTTGAGATTTTTGAGTCGCTGGTTCCAGGGCATTCTTTGAAGCTTTAGATAAATTTCGTCCATAAACTGGCGGTACATCCGATCTGTGCTCAGAAGCATCGAAATGTAATTGTAACGATGCCTGGACAACCTGCGAAAAGCTTCAAGCTGACGGTGTAAATTCTCTTGAATCCGAGGGCTACTTCCTTCTTTGTCGAGCTGGCTCTCAATTGAAAGGAGTTGAGACTGAAGAGCGGTTTGATAGTCTTGGTGTACTTTTATGAGTCGGTTTATATCGTTTAGCTGATTTTGCGATTCATTCTTCCACCTCTGGAGTTCCTCCTGTTTTACTGGCCTGCGAACCAAATCGTTGCGAAACCGCCAGGTTTTTTCCTGTTCATCGATGAGTCTCAACATATCCTCGGTTTCTTCAATGATTGTTTGATACGTTTTACGCCAGGCCCCGAGTTGTCTCAAAACAACTTCCCCAATTTGGGTATCTGCTGATCTAGTAACCACAGCAAGATTTTTCTGCGCTTTAAGCCAATCCTCTTCAACTTTCTTGAGTTCCATACTCATGGCCTGCGTTTGCTGTTTTAATTCTGTTTTTTGCGCTTCATATGTTTTCAAACGGTCATTAAAATCCGTCTCTTCATAGATCAGGTGCCTGCGGACCCAGTCGACCTGGCTGCGATAGAGCTTTTCCTGATATTCGACGATCCGTTTCTCTTTTTCCAGATTGTCAAGGTTTGCTTTTTCAATAAGAAAAATAACTTCAACCAGATCCTTTTCAATTTTGAGGGTTCCCAGATCCCATTGCGACTTTCGGGCATTGCTTATGGACAATTGGGATTCAAACAGGTCCTTCTGGCGGCGCCAATCGGCTTGGATCTTTTCCATTCTGACGGTTGCATTTTCAAGTGATCTTTTGGACAACTTGACTGCCAAATTAAGGGTTTCTTTCCCTTGTTGCACTGCAGTCAGTTCGCCCAGTAAATTGTCGTAGAAACTGAAACTATAGGGTGGGCGCTGTGCCATCGATGCTCCTCCGGGATCACCGAGTTTCTCGATCTGGAGGGCTTCATCCTTTTCTAAACCAACTTTCTTATTTGTAGCGGTTAAAAGGCGTTCATAAGCGGATTGTACCGCCATTAATCCCTTGCGGCGCTCTTGGATTTCATTGCGTGAAACACCGATTTCTTCAGCCATCCGCAAGCCATCCGCGTTTTTCAACTTACTGATGCGCTCGCTGAGATCGTTTATTATTTTTTCAATTTCAGCAGCAGTCGGCGCTTTTATTTCTTTATCACTGTCCAGCGGCTTTTCAGAGGCTTTTTGAATTTGGATTGGCTGTTGTTCACCCCAAGCAGAAATCGCTGGGATTACAAGAATCCATATTAATAATACATTACTCAAGATCATCTTTTTCATTGCTTGGGTTCCTTATATCTGTCTTTATTTGGGCAGACGTGAAATGCAATATTCCGGATTTATTGTGCTATACCAGACTACCGCACGTCATCACAAGGGGAAGGCTTAAATTTCAGGGTATACGAGGGGGTGCAGGTATTTATTTGAGGGGTCAAAAAAACTCCCCGACCCCGCATTTATTTAATCGTTGTTTAAATGACCGGCTGAAATGATAAATGTGGCGGTTTATACTCGCAAGGAGGATTTGCGCCGCTGGCGCTTGGCGCTGAAACCGATGATGATACCAAAGAGAAGCACCCCGGCACCGGTTAAAAACCACCGGATCATTTGACGCGTCTCGAGCCTTTCTATTTCTTCTTTCAATTTCTCTGATTTTTGAGCCTGTTCGGAAAACTGGGCTACTGTTCGTTCGAATTTTGTCTTAAGGTCTAAATAACCCGCAGCTTCTGTTTTCAAATTCTCGAAAGATTTACTACTTTCTTCAACGCTTATTTCCAGTTGTTTTAGCCTATCGAGAAGTCTTTTGTTTTCCTTTGTGAGCTGGCTATTTTCATCCAGCACCTCGGCGAGCTGATCCTTGAGGGCTTTATGGTTTTTTTCCAGACTTTCCAGTATGACTCCATGAGTTTTCCGGGGGGTCAGGTATCGACTGAGAACCCATCCTTCTTTTCCGTTAGGCAGACTGACCCGGGCCCAGTTGTCATCGATTTGGAAAACTTCAACTATCTGACCGGAAGTTACCACTGCGATTATATTCTGGTCGGAGCCTTTGTCGGACCGCAGGGCTAATTTTAAGACATCCGTGACATACATGGTTTCCGCCTGTGTCAGATTCGAGAACAGAAACAGCATCAGACAAAATCCGGTTGCCAAAAGCAATTTTCTCTTGATTTCCATGGTTAAGCTATCTCCTGCAATCAAAAGTATTGACGAATCTCAAACTTAATATTACTTTCTATTATAGCGTTTGTAAAACTTAATCTGTCAACAATTTCTTTGAAAAACTTGAAATATATGATAATTTTAGTACGGTTATTTATCATCAATTCCTACTGTAGTCTTACTGTAGCAAAAATTTTTGGGTAATATTTTTGGGTATTATTTGATGATTGCTTATGATTTGCAGTGTGCCGCCGGCCATTCGTTTGAAGGCTGGTTTGAAGATGAAAAGGCATACCGCGAACAGAAAAAAAAAGATCTAATTGCCTGCCCGGTTTGCAACGATACCAATGTTGCCAGGCTCCCGTCCACCTTTGCCATCAAGACTTCTCAGCCTGCAGCAATTAGCCACCAGCAACAGACCCAACTGGCGCAACTTGGTAAAAGCATCGTGGATTATGTGGAAAAGAATTTTGAAGATGTGGGTTGCGATTTCGCCAAAGAAGCCCTAAAAATCCATTACGGTGTCACGGAACCAAAAAATATCAGGGGCGTCAGCTCGGCAGAAGAAGAAAAAATCTTGAAGAAAGAAGGGGTTCAATTTTTCAAGCTTCCCATCTCGACACCACCGGATACAGATTCTTAGCCTGCAAGGGCGTCCGGGTACCTTTCTGGCCTTTCTCCTTTAATTTGACCTTCCCTTAAGACATCATCAACCGGCTTGCCAGACTTGAAAGACGTTGGCCGGGCATATCGTTTTTTAATGCCATGGCCAGGGCTTTATGCATACCGATCAAGATTACGAGTTTTTTACCCCGTGTTATTGCGGTATACAGGAGATTTCTATAAAGCAGTGCATAATGCTGCGTCATTAATGGGATAATAACAGCGGGATATTCCGACCCCTGTGATTTGTGCACCGAGATAGCATAAGCCAGGGCTATTTCGTCTGTTTCCGAGAAATCGTAACTTACTATTCGGTCATCATAGTTTACAGATAGCGTTCCATTTTTGCGGTCAATTTCGCTAATTCTTCCGATATCACCGTTGAAAACCTCTTTTTGATAGTTGTTTTTCAGGTGCATGACCTTGTCACCAAGCTTGAAACGGTTTTCCATTACTCTGATCATGTCGGGATTTGGGTTCAAGGTTTCCTGGAGTACTTGGTTGAGGTTGTAAGTACCCACCGTGCCTTTGTGCATGGGAGAGAGAACCTGAATGTCATCCACCGGATCAATAGCAAAGTATTGAGGAATTTTGCGGGTACATAATTCAACAATGATATTCACGACGGTGTCGGGATGATTTTGTTCGATAAAATAAAATTCAGAAAGTTCATCGCCAACGGCAGATTTTTTTATGTCCGGGAATTCACCTCGGCGGACTTTGTGTGCGTTGATAACAATAGGGCTTTCATGGGTTTGTCTGAATATCTCTTTTAATTCGTAAGTTTTGATTATTTTAGAACCAATCAAATCCGCCAGCATGTTACCGGGACCGACAGATGGAAGCTGAAAAACATCACCGACCAGAATCAGACTGGCACCTACCCAGATCGCATTGAGCAGGTGATACATAAGGGGGGTGTCAACCATCGAGGCTTCATCGACAATTACAGTGTCACCCCCCAAAGGGTTGTTCTGGTTTCTTTCAAAACTTTTGCCTATTGGATTGTATCGCAAAAGCCTGTGGATGGTTGCGGTTTTCCCCCCGGTTATCTGGGAAAGGCGTCTGGCGGCTCTGCCGGTTGGGGCAGTCAAGAGTACTTTTTTGCCGAGAGCTTCTACCACAGCAGCGATCGCTCTTATAAGGGTTGTTTTGCCTGTACCGGGTCCTCCGGTAATGATGGCCAACCGATGAGAAAAGATACCCTGCAGAACCCCGATTTGTTCCGAAGAGAGTTTGATCGCCAGTTTTTTGAGTACTTCCGATGCAAGTTGATCCGGATCAAGCTCCGGATCCCTGACCGGGTTTGACAGCAAGGCTTTCAGCCTGTGGGCGATACCGACTTCCGCTTGATAAAGCGGTTTTAAAAATATGCCGCGGTTATTCGGATCATCTCCAACAGCCTCGATGATCAGCTCTTTTGATTCCACAAGGCTTTGAATTGCCTGGCGGGTATCTTCCCACGCAAGCTGAAAAAGATGTTCACAGCGGTAGATGGCCTGATCTTCATATATAAAAATATTGCCGGCCTCGGCAAAATTTTGCAGCAGGTGCATGACGCATGCTTTGGCCCTTTCCGAATCATTTAGTATGGCGCCGGTTCTCCGGGCGATCGTGTCGGCGATAAAAAACCCTATTCTTGGAATGTCGTTCGCCAGACGGTAAGGATCATTACGAAGGACTTCCAGGGCATCGACACCATAGGTTTTAATTATTTTTGAACTCCATGCGGCTTTAACACCATTTTCCTGCAGAAATTGCATCAGAGCCCTTGCGGCGTGATGCTCTTTCCAGGCCTTATGTATGCGGGTTGCCGTGTCTTTTCCGATGCCCTTGACTTCAGCCAGTTTTTCCGGTTTTTTTTCAATAATTTCAAGTGCCTTTGACTTAAAGTGCTCTACAATTCTGGAAACCGTTTTGGGGCCGACTCCCTTGATAAAGCCGGCTTCCAAATACGCTTTAATCTCGGCTACAGTTGCCGGTAAAATGACCTCATAGGATACCAGTCTGAATTGCTGTCCGTATCTGGGATGGGTTTCCCAGATTCCGGATATTCTCAGGGTTTCGCCGGGATTGGGTTGCGGGAGGTATCCCACGATGGTCACCGGAATTCGGTTTTTTTCAGTTTTGAGTTTGGCAATGGTGTAGAGGCTTTCCGCGTTATAATAGGTGATCTTTTCCAGGTGGCCTTCGATGGTGGTCAAGGGATGGGATTTTGGTCTTTGGGGGTGCATTTTAGAAATGAAGGCCCAATATCCACAGGGTTGCGTCATATAGATTCTCAGCGACGTAATCCACAGAAATTCCTTTTTGAGACAATTTCATTTCCGCTTCTTTGCCGTATCCGGTTCTCACCAGTACTGCGTGACCACAGCCGGCATTGCGGGCACATTCAATGTCCCTTGCGCTGTCGCCAATCAATGTCGAGCCATCCAGATTTATCTGGTAAATATCCCTGGCCTTGTAAATCAATCCCGGTTTGGGTTTTCGGCAACCACAGGCGTCTTCAGGTGTGTGTGGGCAGTAAAAGATGTCATTGATGCGACCGCCCCGCATTTGGATGTGTTTTTCCATCATCCGATGCATATCCTCTAGACCTTCTTTGGTGATAAGATGGCGGTTAACAGCTGATTGGTTGGTGATAACAATGGTGGCAAATCCGTTTGAGGTTAGTTGCCGTATCGCATTGAGGCTGCCGGGCAGGAATTCGAATTCGGACCAGCTTTTTATATAATCCGGAGAATCACGATTGATAACACCATCGCGGTCCAAAAAAACAACTTTTTCAAGTTTTTGCTTGTTTATCACGGATGTCTATTCTGCAACAATAATCGGCTCATAACCGTCTGCCATCAGGTTTTTTTCATATTCCATTGCCTTTTTCAAGGTATTGAATTTGCCGACCCTTACCCGGTAATACGTTTTTTCTCCACTCTGGTAGGTTGCAATGTGGGCATTTACATAGGTTTTGGCAAGTTTGGCCTTAAGCCGTTCCGCGTTTTGCTGGTCTAAAAAGGCGCCGACCTGAAATGTAAAATTGCCTTTCTGATAGTCAACGGGATCGTATGATTGGGGTTCACCCTTTTGTGTGGGAGCATCCGCGATCATGCCCAGGGCAACGATTTCAACTGGAGCGGTTCCCGGCCCAACTATTCCGAGTTTTTTGGCTGCGGTATAAGAAAGATCAATTATTCTGCCGCGGACAAACGGCCCCCGATCATTAATTCTGACATCCAGCTTGTGATCATTTTTAAGATTCTTTACCCTTACATAGGTATTAAACGGCAGGGTTTTATGGGCGGCCGTTATGGCATACATGTCATAGATTTCACCATTAGCAGTTTTTTTGCCATGAAAATCCTCTCCATACCATGAAGCCAAACCGGTTTGGCGAAAACCAACCGAATGGCTCCGGGGTTGATACCATTTTCCCATGGCTTTATAAGGCTTGCTGGCAGGTGTATAATGACTTTCCAGCTTTGATTTTGCACAGCCGTTAACAAGCAAAATACCCAAAGAAGCCAGTGCAACCGATATCCAGGGTATGAATTTGTGCTTTTTTCCCATTTGAATCATGCCGCCTCATGACCGGCTTAAAGCTGCAGAAGTTTCGAGACTTAGTTATCGAGGGCAATTTTTAAAACATCCATCATTTTGGTAACAAAATGAAATTCAATTTCTTTCTGAACTTTTTTAGGAATATCTTCCAGGTCCTTCTTATTCCAGTCCGGCAGAATAATGGTCTTGATGCCCGCCCGGTGGGCCGCCAGAACTTTTTCCTTTATGCCGCCAACCGGCAGTACCTGCCCCCGCAATGTAATTTCACCGGTCATGGCCAGATCTTTTTTGATGGCCTTATGGGTTAAAAGAGATGTCAAGGCGGTCAGAATGGTGACACCGGCAGATGGTCCATCTTTTGGAATAGCGCCCGCCGGAACGTGAATGTGAATATCGTGGGTGTCAAAAAAATCTTCTGCTATCCCCAGAGATTTAGCATTAGACCGTATAAAGCTCAGGGCCGCGGTTGCAGATTCTTTCATTACTTCCCCGAGTTGGCCGGTTAAAGTCAATCCTTTATTTCCATTCATCGCCGTGGCTTCTATAAATAAAAGATCCCCGCCGGCTTGCGTCCATGCCAGACCCAAAGCCACGCCGGGATTTGAAATTCTTGTTTTCATCTCCGAACTGAATCGAACAGGCCCAAGGTATTTAGGAACATTCTGAACTTTAATGGTTACGGACTTGGCTTCGTCCGAGGCGATTTCACTGGCAACCCCCCGGCAAATCGCAGCGATTCCACGCTCAAGATTTCTCAAACCAGCCTCGCGGGTATAGCCTGAAATAATTTGCCGGATGGCGCCATTGGTAATGGAAATTTGATGCGACTTTAATCCGTGAGCGCTGCGCTGACGGGGTATGAGATAACGGTTTGCAATCTTGATCTTTTCATCTTCGGTATATCCCAAGAGTTCCAAAACTTCCATTCTGTCTCGCAGTGCCGGTGGGATGGTGTCAAGTATGTTGGCCGTGGTGATGAACATCACCTTGGATAAGTCAAACGGCACATCCAAATAGTGGTCGGAAAAGGAAAAGTTTTGTTCCGGATCCAGAACTTCCAGTAGCGCAGATGATGGATCGCCCCGAAAATCGCTTCCAACTTTGTCGATTTCATCCAGCATAAAAACCGGATTATTCGATCCCGCCCGACGAATTCCCTGGATAATGCGCCCGGGGAGCGCCCCGACATAGGTGCGCCGGTGACCTCTAATCTCAGCTTCATCCCGGACACCGCCCAAGGAGATGCGATGAAATTTGCGATTTAAGGCCCGGGCAATTGAACGACCCAAAGATGTCTTGCCGGTGCCGGGAGGACCGGCAAAGCACAGAATCGGACCTTTTGATTCCGGTTTCAGTTTACGGACCGCAAGGAATTCGATGATTCTCTTTTTGGGTTTTTCGAGCCCATAATGGTCTTCGTCCAAGATTTTTCTGGCCTTTTTAATGTCCAATGTGTCTTCGGTACTTTCATGCCAGGGAAGAGAACTGACCCAATCCAGGTAAGTCAGTGCAACCGTATATTCGGCCGAAGACGGGTGCATGCGGGAAAGGCGGCCTAATTCACGCTCAGCCTCTTTTTTTGCTTCTTCGGGTAGATTTTTCTCTTCAATTTTAGCCCTGTATTCTTCAATTTCGACGTGGGTTTCATCTGTTTCACCCAATTCCTCCTGAATGGCTTTAAGTTGCTGGCGCAAGTAATATTCCCGCTGGCTTTTTTCCATGTCGCCCCTAACCTGGGATTGAATCTTGTTGCCAAGTTCCAGTATTTGCAGCTGATGGTTGGCGAGCCGGGTTACTTCTTTAAGTCGTGCTTTTATATCTTCGATTTCCAGAACTTTTTGTTTGTCTTCGGTAGATATATTGATTGTGGATGCAATCATATCTGCCAGGATGCCGGCCTCTTTTATGTTTTTGGCCATACCACCGATTTCCTGGGGTAACCCTGGTGATAGCTCGACGATCTTGATAAACAAGCCGACCAGGTTGGACATCAGTGCCTCGGTTTCATTGTCCTTTTTCTCTATTTCTTTCAAATGCTCCACCTGGGCCTGGAGATAGGGTTTGTCGTCTTTGAAAGAAATTACCCTGAATCTGTTCAATCCTTGAACCAGAAGCTGGGCGCGATTGTCCTGGGTTTTGGCCATTTTGAGAATCAGTGCGCTGGTGCCGATCGCAAACAAATCCTCTTTGGGATAGGGGGTTTCCCGTATCTGCTTTTTGGCAACCACAAGTCCAATGATTCGATCTTTGGACATTGCCTCGTCAATCAGCTGAATAGACTCCCCTTGCATAACAACGAGCGGTAAGACCATTTTGGGATAAAGCGCTGTGTCAAACAGGGGTAGGATGGGTAGAATTTTCGGAATATTTTCGCTGCTGATTTCAGGTGTTGGCTGCTGGTCTGCCATACGTTCCTCCGGCGAATTGATTAAATCGTTCGAGTTTATGGATTGCTCCTAAACGTGAGTGTAGGAGAGAGTGGCCTCCGTTTTCATTAGCTGCTGTCAATGGGAATCTTGTAAGTTTTTTCACGGGGAAGTTTCACAAGTCGAAGTTCTAGAAATCCATTTGCGTATGATGATGATACAACCTCGGTATCAATGGGTACCGGTAGAAAAAGGATTCGTTCAAACTTTCCGTACTGTATTTCGGCAAGCCTGTATGTGGCATTTGCTACCCGGGGTATTTCACTTCGCTTTCCATATAATCTGACGGCCTTGCTGTTTATTTCAATTTCCAGATCCTCTTTATCTACTCCGCCCAATTCGGCCCGGATAAATATCTCTTCCGGGGTTTCGTATATATCCATTGCCGGTGTCCAGGTGCATTCTGCAGTTGCAAACATCGGACTCGCTGGCCGCGGCCGAAACATTTCCTCAAAAGTTTTTTCGATCCTCGATGTTAACTGATCAAAATCATTGCCAAATCGTATTTTTATATAATCCATTTTTGGCTCCTGTTCCCAAAGGCTAAAGATTGCTCTGGCTCTTTTCAAATATCCGCTAAACCTAACATCGAAACTATAATTTGTAAAGAAAGTATTCAGTGGCGTAATGTTTGAAATGGGAAGTTTGAATAAAAGCACGCTAAATGCAGACAGCCATGAACCTTGACAAGGTATGACCGGTGATTAATTTTTTGGTAAAGCAATCCGGCAACAAAGGAGGTATTATTATGGCACTGGTAAGATGGGATCCATTCAGAAACGTCTCGGCTTTACAGGATCGGATCAACCGATTATTCGAGGACGCCTTCCCCCGGAGCACAGACCTGGAAGATGACATATCGCTTTGCGCATGGCGACCTGCGGTGGATATCTACGAATCGGAAAATGGGATCGTATTAAAGGCGGAGCTTCCCGGGGTAAAAAAGGAAGATGTATCGGTGGAAATCAAAGACAATGTTTTGACCCTGAAGGGGGAACGGGCTGAAGACAAGGAGGTCGGCGAAGAAAATTACTATCGCCGGGAAAGATGCTTTGGGAGCTTCCAGAGATCTTTCAACTTGGAGCAAAGTATTCAGCCCGAAAAAGTAAAAGCAAAATTTAAAGACGGTATCCTTGAAGTAGAAATACCGAGACCGGAAGAGGAAAAACCCAAAAAGGTTACCGTTGATGTAGACTAAACCGCTTTGGCTTAAATTACTTCTATCCAACCGCCCATCTACACAATCACCGGCCCGAATCTGAAACGGGCCTTTTTTTTGCCCATCATCCACGGTTATCTGAGTTGCAAAAATAAGCCTTGATTTTTGAAGTGCCCTGCCGCAAGGTCCGATAGATTGCTTTTCGGAACATTTCAGGAGTTTGAAAGCCATTTGCTCGCGCCGGCGACCATTTTGGGGATCCCGCTGAAAGCGGGACTGCACAGGGCTAAATCAAAAGAACTCGACCTCGGCCCGCCTGGCGGTACTCGGGACTCAGACAGTTTTTGATTTTCATCCCCCTCCGGCGGATTTTACGCCCCGCTGCAGCCGGCGTCTTTATCCCAAAATGCTCAATGGCGCTCGCAAAAACC
>CP070652.1:1970617-1978798 GCA_020354645.1 Deltaproteobacteria bacterium | reverse complement strand
CCTCCATAAGATCTTCCGGTCGAGTAACATCTACCCTGAAGGACGGAGGAACCACTGTCAGAATTTCTGGATTCTCGCTGTTAACATTGAATTCAATTGATTCAAGCAAATCTTTGATTTCATCGGTATTGAAGCGTGTACCCAAGAGACGATTGGTGTCTTTGGCGCGCAGGGCAATTTTTGGTGTCGGAACGGGATTGGGATATTCATCGATTATACCCGCCACGATATTGCCGCCGCCGAGCTCTGCCATGAGCTGGGCAGCACGATTTAACGCCGTTATGGTACCTTCCGGGTCGACTCCCCGTTCAAAGCGGTATGATGCTTCCGTGTTTATGCCCAAGCTTTTAGCGGTTTTGCGAATGCTGGTAGGATTAAAATAAGCGCTTTCAATCAGCACGCTGCGCGTTGTTGTTTCAATTTCTGAATTTAGGCCACCCATCACGCCACCGATAGCAACCGGTTTTTCCGCATCGCAGATCATGAGCGTGTCTTTTGTAAGGCGGTGTTCTTTATTGTCGAGAGTTGTGAAGAGTTCTCCCTCGGAAGATGTGCGAACAACGATTCTTTTTCCCCCCAGACGTTCGTAATCAAATGCATGCAATGGTTGTCCGGTTTCCATTAATACGAAATTAGTAATATCAACAATGTTATTAATGGGCCGCAGACCCACCGACCGAAGGCGATCCTGCAGCCAGTAAGGAGACGGACCAATACTGATGTCTGTGACAAGCCTGGCTGCGTATCTGGGGCATAAGTCCGAAGCTTCGATGTTAACCGACGTCATTTTGGAAATTTTATTGCCTGAGTCTGAAACATCATGAAATGGATAGCGGAGACGCGTTTTTTGGATTCCGGCGATTTCCCTGGCAATTCCGATGATGCTTAGACAATCAGGGCGGTTTGGCGTAAGATCGATTTCAATAATCGTATCCGAGAGATCAAGGGCACTGGAGATCTTGTCGCCCACAGTTAAAGAACGGTTGAGGCTCATCACTCCACTGCTGTCAGTGCCCAGCCCCAGTTCGGTTTCACTGCAAATCATACCTTCCCAAAGAATACCGCGGATAACTGTTTCTTCAAGGACAGATCCATCCGGAAAGGTTGTCCCTGGCAGGGCAACCGGCACAAGCAGGTCTGGTGCAACATTGGGTGCGCCGCAGGCAACACGGATTGTTCGGTTACCCAAATCCAAGTTGCACAGTCGGAGTCTCTCAGCATTGGGATGGGGGTGGATATCACAGATTCGTCCGATGATAACTTCTTCCAGATATTTCCAGCGGTCGAAAACAGATTCAACCTCCAAGCCGACCATTGTCAGTGCTTCAACCAGTTGATCTGTATCCATATTTATCGAAACGTAATCTTTTAGCCAGCTCAAACTAACTTTCATTTCAAAATTGCCTTAAGAATTTGTGATCATTTTCAAAAAATTTTCGGATATCGTCAATTCCGAACTTCAGCATAGCAATTCGCTCAACCCCCATGCCAAATGCAAAACCGGTATACCTTCGGGTATCGTATCCGACGGTTTCAAACAGCGCCGGGTGAACCATGCCGGAACCGAGGATTTCGAGCCAGCCGGTTTGAGAGCAAACCCTGCATCCGTCTCCCCTGCACATGACACACAGAATATCGACTTCAGCGCTTGGTTCGGTGAAAGGGAAAAAGCTGGGTCTAAATCTCAGGCTCGTGCGCTCATCAAACATCTGGTGAACGAAAGCCGTCAAAACGCCTTTCAGATCACCAAAGGAAATATTCTCATCAACCAGCAGACCTTCCACCTGATGGAACATAGGCGTGTGTGTCAAATCAGAATCACATCGGTAGACCTTGCCTGGCATAATAATTCTCACCGGTGGCGTTTGTTTTTCCATGGTTCTTATCTGAAGCGGTGATGTATGGGTTCTTAAGACGATATTATCGGATACAAAAAAGGTATCTTGCATATCCCGGGCCGGATGATCTTTGGGAAAGTTAAGCGCTTCGAAATTATAATAGTCGGTTTCAACCTCGGGCCCTTCTGCAACATCGAATCCCATTTTCGTAAAGATATCGCAAATTTGCTGGTTAATCTGGGTCAGGACATGCAAGGAGCCTGCTACAACTGGTCTGCCCGGCAGGGAAACATCGATTCTGTCCTCTGCGCCGGTTGTTTCGGTTTCGAATCGCTTCAGCGTGTCTTCAAAGGTTTTTTCCAAAGCTTTTTTTAAAGCATTTGCCTTTTGGCCGGTCGCCGCCCTTTTTTCAGGCGCAAGGCTGGAGATACTTCTTAACAATTGGGTTATTTTTCCCTTCCTTCCCAAATACTTTACGGATATCGTTTTGACGACATCCGGGTCGGAAGCTGTTTCAAGTTCTTTCAAGGCCTCACTTTGAATCTGTTCGATCGATTTTTCCACTTTGGTTCTCTACTGTTTTGGCGTTAAGGTTTGTAAAGTGAAGCAAATGGTGCATTCGAAAAAAACGGTTTTTCGATTGGGTCAAAAATTTTGTATCCGAAATGCTTGAGCAGAATTAAAGCTGTTGTGAAGCAAGTTCGGCAATCTTGGCAAATCCAGGGGGATCCGATATTGCAAGTTCAGCGAGTACTTTTCGGTCGAGTTTAACCTCGGCAAGCTTCAATCCGTGCATAAATTTACTATAGGATAAATTATGCAGACGGGCGGCAGCATTAATTCTTGCGATCCACAGTTGTCGGAAATCACGCTTGCGAACCCTGCGATCGCGATAGGCATACATAAGTGCCTTGTCAACCGAATCAGCAGCGGTACGGTATAATTTACTGCGACCCCCACGATATCCCTTGGCGAGTTTCAAAACTTTTTTCCGTCTTCGTCTGGCTTTGTAACCTGTTTTGATGCGCATATTTGTTCTCCTGATCGGACAGCGGTCATCCGTTTGGTAGCAATAGTTTCAGTTCCCGTTTATTGGACTTATGAATACTTTGGCGCTGCCGTAAATTGCGTTTACGCTTGGTTGTTTTTTTAGTCATGATATGATTGGCATGTGATTTTGAAAATCTATATTTACCTGTACCTGTTCTCTTGAACCGCTTAGCTGCCGCTCGGTTTGTCTTAATCTTAGGCATATCTATCAACTCCTTTATGATGTAAACTGATATTTTGTCGGCCATACAATCCGACCGTCAATTTTTTTTCACTGTGTAGTCCGTATTTTAGCTACAGTGGACTACAAAAAATAGCTGGCGCGGGCAATAACATTTTACCAGCCCACGCCAGTTTCACGAACAATGGTGTTCGATGTGTTAACTGGATAGCACCGAAAACCGAACCGTATGAGACGAACATTTTGGTGGAAGGTATTATTAGAAAAACTTTTTTCTATTTAGGCGCCAGAACCATCACCAACGTCCGGCCTTCGAATTTAGGGCTTTGCTCCACCAAAGCGATTTCTTCTGTTTCATCGACAATTCTTGTGAGCAAAGCTTTGCCAAGTTCGGAAAGCGTAATTTCACGCCCTCTGAAAACTACGGTAACTTTGACTTTGTCTTTTTTACCGATAAATTTCTTTATGTGACCAATTTTGACTTGGAGATCATGGTCACCCGTCTTTGGGCGTATCTTTATCTCTTTTACCTGAAAGGTGCTTTGTTTCTTTTTTGCCTCCTGTCGCTTTTTGGTCTGTTCATATTTATAGCGACCGTAATCCATTATTTTGCAGACCGGAGGATCTGCATTCGGAGAAATTTCTACCAAATCAAGACCAAAATCAGCAGCCGTTTCCAATGCTTCGGTAGTTGGGATAATACCGATTTGATTGCCGTCTGGGTCGATAACTCTTATTTCTTTTGCCCTGATACTCTCGTTGACGTTTATTTTATCTACTTTGTTTGGTCTAATTGTCCGTCTCGATATAGCTATGCTTGCACCTCCCCGTACGTTATCTCAGTTAAGGTTATTTGGACAGATTATCTCGGTTTTGTTTTGGTTCTATATTGTTTTGTCTGATAAATCTGCCCAAAAGGAAATTTTTAGTAATCCTTCGGTCAAAAGATGTCGCTTTTAAGCGTATGTGGAATATATAACAACATTAAGAAATGCAAGAAAAAAATGCAAGTAAAATCTAACATATTATTACCCAGTATCGAAGTAACGTCAGGGGATATTCTATTATGGTCGACTATTGACGGAGAGTGTATTCGGCCAGAACACTTTCTTTCCAGTATATATTGGCCGGATTAGAGAAAAAAAATTTTAAAAGCTCTAAGCTTTCACGGCGCATGATATTGGGTATGATGGATATCTTAGCAGTTTGGTACAAAGGACCGAGCTGCCTGATGTCACTTCGTGTGACGCCCCCCATGACGTCCTCATAGGCATAAACCAATTTCCCAATACGGCTCAAGACGATCGCACCAAAGCACATCAGGCATGGCTCTAAAGTGGTGAAAAGCGTTACTTTGTGACGATCTATATTTTCTCCAACGTGGGTGAGGCGTCTTAAGGCTACCATTTCGGCATGGTCTACTTCATTGATATGTTCTCCCCGAGTGCCCTTCCGGGTGCCGGATACGAGAATTCGGTTTTCATATACGATGACACATCCTACAGGAAATTCACCCGCGAGAAGTGCCTGCCTGGCCCCTTCTAGAGCCTTTTCCATAAAATGCCGATAGTTCATGAAGTTTCGGGCACCTCAAGTATTCAATGATTCTCAAAAAAGATGATATCAAGACAATCTAACAGGCAAAAACCTGTCAATTAATAATCTGACTGGAGCCGGGATGCTGCTATGTTTATCATTCAAAAGCTTCATGGGCAACCGATTATTGGAATATTACTTGGGTAGGCGTTAATTCAATCTTGACACTAAAAGATCATTTCGCCTAAAATATCCGATGTTTAACGAAAGACAGACATATTCAATTCAATTTAAAGCAGAAATTTTCAGAAAATTTATCATTGTGCGGATAGGAAAAATTCCCGCAAGGAGTGCTGCCGAGTGCGAAACCCGGTGATGCCATGGTATAAACCACCATTCATTGCGCTGAAACTGCCCGCCGCGCTTCTTGATAGGAAAGGAGAGCATTTATGAGCATACGATTTGTCTTTCTAATGCTTATATCGGTGATTGTTGTCGACACGGCATTGGCGGGAGGAACAGGTGGCCGGCTTGTCGCTGTCAGCGGCACGGTATGGATCCAGGAGCCGGGAGCTGATGAAACTCGAGCGCGGGCAGGAGAAGAACTGACGCCCGGAACTATAATTCGCACCGACACTGACGGACAGGCGGAGGTGACCTTGGAGGACGGCTCTATTATGGTCGTTCAGAGTAATTCTTCTGTGGTGCTGTCTGGAATTAAGCGCCAGCAAAGAAAAAAGACTTCAATTCTTATATTTTTTGGTCGCATTTGGAACAAAGTTTCCCGTAAACTCGGCGAGCGTGCCAGCTACGAAGTTAACACGCCGATTGTTGTCTGCGGCGTCCGCGGGACCGACTTCGAGGCTGCCGTTGGCGACGACGGGTCGGTTAGGATCCGGGTCGACCAGGGTATTGTATATGTGACAGATGAAGGGCATGACGAGACGGTCAATGCCGGTGAAGAGATTGAATCCGATCCAGATGGAATTGGCGAGGTAAAAGTTGCCGAGGATCGGCCTGATTGGAAGCAATGGCAAAGCCGCAAGCGCGAAAGAGTCCGGCAGCAAGGGCGGGACATCATCGATAAATTTAAAGAGCGAATTCTCAGCCGCAAAGAAAAGCTTGAAAGATTGCGAACGAGACAGAAAGAAATAGAGCTCAAACGTAAAGCGGCTGAAGAACGAGCCCGCGCGGGAGATCCAGATGCCATTGAGGAAATTCGGAGATATAATCAACAGTTAGTGTCAATTGCAGATGATATTGCTGATTTAGGGGATGCCGCAGGCAGCCAGTTTGGACTCGTTGACCACTTTGCCGATCTGGCCATAGATCCACGGTTTCAAATGATCGACGGAAAATATGTTGAAGCCGAGGCCGCCAGTATGAAACGCATCAAGGCTATGTTTGACGAAATGATTGCCGAAGGTACCGATATCTCCATGGAAGCGATGGAAAAGATGCTGCAGGAAATGAGCAAGGGCCAACGGGGCAGTTTGAAATTTCCCAAGGGTTCGTCCGCCGATGACCTTTGGGGTTCCGATGAAAAGAATCCTAAGCCCGAGTAAGGGACTCATATGGTGATTCTAAAAATAACGTTCCGATAAAATGTCACATTTTACAACTTACAGATGGTGTCATCACACGGACAGCTGTCGTCAACTTCATAACAATATAGTATTCTTGACTCCAGTTCAGCCCTTTCCTCAGAGATAGTAATAAAATTCGCATTCACAATTTTTTGGGTGAGTTCCGACTTGGAAGGAATTCCCTCTAGGCCACGGCTCACGACTTTACCTGTTGACCCATCAAGGATATCCGCATCTTCTCCGTTCGTTACAACAGCAATCGGCACCTGGTAGGGGACGACAAGCCTGGAAGCGGCCAGCACCGGACGGTGGCGGGTTACCAAAGAACCGGGGCCGTATTTTATGATCATGCCGATTGTGCCCGATACATTAATGACATAATCTACCCGAATTATGGCCTTGTTATTTTCAGCCTTGGCCACCAACTCAAACCGCGGTTGTATCTCTCTTTTAAGATACTCTTTTTGCTTTACCAACAAGCGGGCCAATTTTTGGCGGTATCGTTCGTCGTGGGTCTCGTCAAGGGTTTCACCGGTAATAAAATCGATCAGTTTGCCAAGAATTAAATGGTGTCCAGCCATAATGTGAGCCTGCTTAACATTTACAGAGCCAGATTATTTAAATTAAACTCCAAATATCGCTTTACATTCTGGCAAGGCTTTGAGATACGAATATTCTTCAATAATATCGAACTTGCCTAACACATAGCCCGGAAGTTGCCCAAATTGCAAGAACAATAGCGCGGGCCATGTATCGGAAGATAGACGTGGCTGAAGCCATCACTTTGGGTCACGTTTTGGGAATCTGCATTTGGTCCTGACGGGGAGATCGCACGCCAGGCGATATATTATTTTCCCTTACCCCTACTGGAGTGATATGCCGATGTTACCACTATCTCAGACAGCGAATGATGAATTTGTCCCATATTTGGACAAGTTAATTATTATTTATGCCGAAATGGACCGAGCTTATCACCTGGCCGCTGACCATTACGGATTTAAATGTACCGGATGTGACGATAACTGCTGTCTTACCCGTTTTTATCATCACACCTACCTGGAGTATCTTTATATCTTAAAGGGATATCGTTGTCTGGATAACGGTAAACGAGCCAAGATTAAACGCAGAGCACTGGAAGTGGTTGCAGAATGTTCAGCCGTTTATAAAAAAGAAAGGATTTTGCGGCAAATGTGCCCCCTCAATTTTGATGGCCTGTGCATCCTATATCCTTATCGTCCTCTCATATGCCGATTGCATGGTATTCCCCATGAATTCCGAACTCCTGACAACAGGATTATCCATGCTCCGGGGTGTGATGTTTTTTCCAGGCACTACGGCGTCGAGGAATACTTTAAATTCGATCGCACGCCGTTTTATGCTAAGATGGCCCGGCTTGAAAGCGAATTGAAGCAAACCCTGGGCGGTGTTAATAAACTGAAAATGACCGTCGCTGAGATGATAGAATCGTTTTAGATTCGGGATATGTATTGAAGTGAAATATATTGATTTAGAAAACTTGGAGGGATTGCCCGGTGTGCGTCTTGAGGCCGGAGACACGTTTTCATTCCATTGTCATCCGGAGATTGCCTGCTTTAATCGCTGCTGTCGCAATTTGAATCTTTTTTTATACCCCTATGATGTCTTTCGTCTAAAAAAAAAATTGCACATATCATCCGACCAATTCTTGGAACAATATGTTGATATCGTGATGCGGAAATCCAGTTATTTCCCCGCAGTGTTGTTGCGCATGTCAGACGACAGTGAGAAGACCTGCCCGTTTTTGATAGAATCCGGTTGTTCGGTGTATTCGGATCGACCGGACAGCTGCCGCACGTTTCCTTTAGAACAGGGAATAATATACGACGTCCAAAAAAACAAATCCCGCATGATCCAATTATTCAGACCCCCTGATTTCTGTCTCGGCCAGCATGAAAACAAAACCTGGACGACACAGAATTGGACGCAAGATCTATAATCTGTTTTGTTCACC
>CP070652.1:1919050-1970517 GCA_020354645.1 Deltaproteobacteria bacterium | reverse complement strand
CCCTTCGTTCGGGCCGACTTAAACGTAACCCTTTATCGGAAAATTATTTTGAGAAACATCGTAAATAGCCGATTAACCGATCGCGACCACAGTTGACACTTTTGGATTTCATAATTAAAATTATTGGAAGCAGTTTCAAAACCTCGTTTTCACCGGTTTGCGCCTTTTTATCCGCCATAGATCTTTGGCGGATTGAAAAGCGCTAAGCTGGCTGCGCTAAATCTTGAAAGCTCGGGCGAAGGCCCTCAAACAGTTCAAGATTTTATCCGCCTTCGTCTGATCAGACTCAGGCGGGACACGCGCTGCGCTTCGCCAAGCGCTTTTGGACGGAAGTTCTCAAAATTGGTACAAAACAGGTTTTGAAACCAGTTCTAGTTTAGAATTCAACCGTATCGGTTAAGTAATTCGATCTCGCTCAATCGATCAACACAGAATAGATGCTGAAACTTTCGGCTAAGGAGGGAGTATTTTGGAATATCCGATGGATGCTGACCCCCGGACGCGAGAAGTGGCAGATGAAAATTTTATGCGCCAGTTAAGGCAGACATTTGAGCAATTACCGAATGATATCCCGATTTATATGTTTACGCAAAAGGGGATGGACGATGTTTTTGCTCAGACAAACAGGCAGATTGTAAGGGCCTTCCGTGAGCTCACGCCAAAAGTAACTTTCAAAGAATTTGATCTGGATCATGAGCTGGCCCAAAAATGGAATGTGGATAGATCGCCGACATTGCTTATCGCCCCCGAACGGATTTCTATTCGGTGGCTTGGTGCCCCACTCGGTGAAGAAGGCCGGACTTTTCTTGAAACGCTCATAATGGTCGGGCTTGGTCAAAGCAATTTGAGCGAGCAGTCCCTCAAAGTCATAAACAAAATAGATGCACCCAGAAACATCAAAGTTTTTGTCAGTGCAACCTGCCCTTATTGCCCTCAACAGGCCGTCAATGCTGTTAAAGCAGCCATCGAAAAGTCGAATCTCATTTCACTGGAAATCATCGACATCCAATGTGAACCGGAACTGGCGGATCAATATTCCGCACATAGCGTACCTCAGACCTTTGCCAACGACGTACTTATTGCTCAGGGCGCCCAAACCGAAGAAGTTTTTGCCCTGTCACTCTTGAAACTGGCTCCTGAAACCATTTTTATACCAGAAAGCGATGCTGAGCTCGTCGAATCAGATCTGGTAATAATCGGTGGGGGTCCAGCGGGTTTAACAGCCGGCATCTATGCGGTCCGCAGTGGATTAAAAACAGCAATTATTGAGCGGGAGGCTTTGGGAGGACAGGTCGCCACAACGCCGATTGTCGAGAATTATCCTGGTTTCACCCAGGTCGGTGGTAAAACTTTGGTGGACATTATGGTCAGCCATGCGCTCCAATATGTTCAAATATTTCCAGGAGAAGCGGTCATCGATGTGGTGCCAGGGAATCCCATCACGGTGACGACCAATCGCCGGAAATTCCAAACCAAAACCGTTCTCCTTGCCACCGGTGCGCGTCACAAACATCTTGGCGTGCCGGGTGAATCACGGCTGGCGGGAAGAGGAATCAGTTACTGCAGCACTTGTGACGGACCGTTGTTCAAGGGGAAAAAGGTTGTTATGATTGGTGGCGGCAACAGTGCGGTAACCGAAGCGCTGCACCTGCATCATATCGGTTGCGATGTTATACTGATTCACCGGCGGGATAACTTGCGGGCGCAAGATTTTCTAACCAAGCAGCTGTTTAAGACGAACATACCTGTTTTGTGGAACACAGAGATTAAGGAGATCCGGGGAAAAGAACGGGTTGAAGAAATCTTGATCGTCAACAACCAGACCAATGAAACCTCAACTTTAAAGGTTGTCGGTGTGTTTGTGGCGATAGGGTATGAGCCGGCCGTTGAACTGGCCACCAAACTCGGCGTGGAACTGACAGCGGATGGTTATATCAAACGTGATGCAAAACACAGAACCAACATCCCCGGCGTATATTCAGCCGGAGATGTGGAAGGCGGTTACAAACAGATCGTTACGGCATCAGGTCAGGGAGCCGAGGCTGCGATGACTATTTTTGAAGACCTTATAAATCCATATTGGCTCCAGAAACAAAATTAATCAATCCTCACCGAAAATATTAATATTCACAAACAACGGGCCCGAACCGGCTTTAGTTTCGAAAAGTGAAACGTCTATCCGACTGCCCTGACATCAGTTACAGTTGCATTATCCGGAACACTTGAACTGGTTATAAAAACTCCTTCCGATAAATATCCTTTTACATCTGCCAACGCCAAAGGGTCGTATAAAATTTTGTAAGCCAGACCTTTTTATTGCGAATATATTACTGAAGGTCATTTTGGTTCCTCATATATTTTCATACTGGTTTGTCTGACAGGCTTTTCACCCGCAAACCAGCCTTTATCGGATGGTTAACTGATCCGCATCCATCCAAGCCGACAAAGAGTTTCTATACTCTTCCAATGGCTGATAAGATAAAATTCGGACGTATATAAATGGTTCATCACTCTTTTGGAATAGGACGCTGCCGGTCGGATCAATCAGGGATGAATCACCGCTATAAGAAAGATCGTTCTCGTCGATCCCTATGCGATTCACCATGCGATTCACCCCAACCACATAACAAAGTAATCTTTAAATCTCGCATAGTATCTCAGCCGCTTTTTTCAGTGTTTCGTCTTTTTTTGCAAAACAAAATCGTAACACTTTGTGATCATCTCCATGCCGGTAAAAAACCGAAGGCGGAATTGACGCCACTCCCTTTTCAATTGTCAATCGCTTTGCAAACTCGACATCGGATTCATTTGAAATAGTTGAATAATCGAGTATTTGAAAGTAGGTTCCCATACAGGGCAAAATCTTGAATCTTGATGTTTCAATCAGTGATTGAAAATAATCGCGTTTTTTTTGATAAAAGGACGCGAGATTTAGGTAAATATCCTTTTGTTGCATGAATTCAGCATAAGCGAATTGAATCGGTGTATTTGAAGCAAATGTTAAGAACTGATGTATCCGCTGCAATTCTTTATTAAGCGGTGCCGGTGCCAGGCAGTATCCAATTTTCCAACCGGTCGAATGATAGGTTTTGCCGAACGAGCTGATTACAAAACTCCTTTCCACAAGTTCGGGATACCGCGACAGGCTTTGATGGGTTAAATTGTCGAAAATGATATGTTCGTAGACTTCATCACTAACTATAAACAGATTTGTGCTATGGACAACTTCAATCAAGGCTGCAATATCTTCAGCTGACAGCACCGTTCCAGTGGGATTATGGGGGGTATTCAAAATGATGAGTCTGGTTTTTTCCGTTATGGTATCTTTTACTTCATCCCAGTCGATGCGGTATTCCGGAAATTTCATTTCGAGGTATTTCGGAATTCCTCCGCATAGCTGGATCACCGGTACGTATGCATCATAGGCTGGTTCAAATACGATAACCTCATCGTCCGGTTTGACCACAGCGGTGATGGCAGCAAATAATGCTTCCGTTGCTCCGGATGTTACGGTAATTTCTGTCTCTGGATTATAATCGACGCCATACAAATTTGAGAACTTTTCCGCTATTTGTTCGCGGAGGATCGGTACTCCCTGCATCGGCGCGTACTGGTTGCTTCCCCTGCGCATATATTTGTCAACCAGTTCAATCAAAGCCGGGTTGACGTCGAAATCAGGAAATCCCTGAGAAAGATTATAAGCACCATGATCATTGGAAAGTTTCGTCATTACCGAGAAAATAGTTACGCCTACATCCGGAAGTTTTGAGTTAATTTGCATGGGTCTCCTTTCAGAAGGCGAGATTATTCAGCCAGTGTAGCTCCCCGCAGGCCGGCGAGCAATAAAGTTATGAAACCCGTGACACCAAGCGGCAAATTGTAAGGCAGTTGCCGTTGCTGGATAGTGCAGGCGATAACCCCGCATCTTGTGGTCGCAAAAATTGCCCCGATCCTTAAGACAGACCCCCTTAAAGAAAAGGCGGGGCTTGCAGGGAAGCGAACCGGCCAAGATATGGGAAAATACGGTTTTACGCTATACTTGTCAAGTACTCAAAACATCCCCATTTTGTGTTCCAAACAATAAGCCGCAACCTGTTATTGACCGGCGTAATTTCGTGTGTAATTAAAAAGCTATATAATTCGGTTTCGCAATCTTTTCGCTTAAAATAAATTCATATAAAAAGTATTCACATAGAAAGAAAAGTTTGAATGTCTGACACTGATTCAAAACCGGAAGATGGCTATCCTGATCAGCCGCGAGTGGCTGTAGGGGCCATTGTTTTTAAAGATGACAAGGTTTTACTCGTTCGCCGCGGCAAAGCTCCTTCGGAAGATGTATGGGCCATTCCCGGTGGTAAAGTGAGATTGGGTGAATCAATGACCAGGGCTGCGGAGCGAGAGATTAAAGAAGAAACCGGTATTACTATCCGGGCTCGGGATCCCGTTTTTACATTTGACCACATTGAATACGATGAGATGAATCGCATCCGTTTTCATTACGTGATCGTCGATTTTATTGCTGATTATGTGACCGGAAAACCAACGCCGGGGGATGATGCCCTTGAGGCCCGCTGGGTTTCATCAGGGGAGCTGAATAGCCTAAAAGTCAGTAAGAAGACGGTGGAAGTATTAAATCAGCTTTTTAAATTTTGAGTTCCAATGAATCGACAAGCATTTGATAACGCCTATCGAGGGGATCCAACTCTAGTGCCTTACTGGCGTCTGCCAAGGCTTCCTGAAAAAGACCCTTTTGGGCCAGTCCAATACCGCGGTTGTAATAGGCAAATGCCAGATAGGGATTTATTTTCGTCGCTAAACTGAAATCAGCAATAGCCCCGTCGAGATCCCCTAACTTGACCTTTGAAATCCCTCGATTGAGGTGAGCATCTGCATCATGGGGATCCAGGTCAATTGATTTGTTGAGATCCTTGATTGCGCTCGAGTGATCACCTGTCTTCATTCGGACAAAACCGCGGACGAAATAGGCATCTACAAGGTTTGGGTTTATATTCAGCGCTTTGTCAAAGTCGGAGATCGCCTTTTCATAATCACCCATGCTGACATAGGATTGTCCTCGGCAGAAATAAGCGTTTTCGTTAGCCGGCCGTTTTCGCAGGACTGTGCTGTAATCGGAAATAGCCCGCTCAGGTTCCCCTTTGTTATCCCAGGCATTGCCGCGATTGAAATAGGCTTCGGAGAAATCTGGATTAATCTGCAAAGCTTCTTTAAAATAATATATGGCTCTATCAAAATCACCTTTACCGTTCCAGGCCAGTCCGAGATAATTCAAAACCTTCTCATCCGCTGGTTTTGCATGCAGAACCTTGGTGAATACTTCAATTGCTTTATCAAAGCGCTGGGCTTTTAAATAATCGCAACCTTCCGTTATTGTTTTTTGAATCTCTGGCAGCATCGGCTAATTGGGGCGGTTATCAAAATGTCGTTCTGAAAAACAACGGCGTAAAGCAGTTCGTCGGAGGGGTGTTTTTTGGCCACAAAATGCTCGATCAGCACCCCTGGGTTTTGCTATGGCATCTGCCTTTCCAGTTAAGCCCATCTATCGGTTATATAGCCTCTAGTTAACATTAATGCAATATGCTGGTTGCCTATATGTGCGACAAGCGCCCGTTGCCAGCTAAAATCACGAGGCTGATCATGTTGTCAATCTCAAAAACGTTGCAAGCCTTCTGTTGACGCTGCAATAGCGAGTGAATCTAAAATCGCAAAGTTCCTTGCAGGGGAATCCCGCCGAAGCGGGACTGTATCTTGAATACAGGGACCTCATTAATTTCGCAACTTATTTATGGGATGCAACCCTTGTTTTATAGTATATCACTGGCTTTTAAAAACTTTTCAATATGATACCAGTAAACATTCTGGTCAGGCGGGAGATCATTGTGGCCGCATTCATAAACAACTATTTTCCCCTTTCGGGCGGCTTTGTACAGAGAGACACCATGAGAAATAGGGATGATTTCATCATATTTCCCATGCAAAATGAGAATTGGCTTACCATAGTTTTTTACAACTGATAGATTATCAAAAGGATCCCGAACGAGAAACCCGGGAACAAAATATTTTGAAGCAAATGATTGGATACTCGTAAAGCTTGATTGCAGTATCAGAGCCGCCGATTGTCTTTGTGCGGCCAGGGTGCAGACGGCGCCGCCACCGACGGAACGGCCAAAAAGAATAATGCGATGCGGATCTACGTCTTTTCGGGTAACAAGCATATCATACGCTCTCTCAAAAACGTCACGAATACTTTTTTGCGAAGGAGTTCCTTCGGAGCGTCCGTAACCAGGATATTCAACAAGGAGTACTGCCACCCCCATGCGGGTTAACGGCTGGAGTTCTTCCGGACAAAGGTCAATGATCTCTGCATTTCCGTGCGCAAAAATAACAGCTGGTGTTGACATGCCGGATCGATTTAGAGTAGGGGATAAAAACCACGTTTCAATCCGCCCGTTTGGTGTCGTTATCCAGATTTTTTCTAAGCCACTAATTTCTTTCGTCATCCCAGGTGGTATCCCGATTTGATTTCTCGGGAATATCATTTTTCGTTGTGCGAAAAATAAAATGCCGCAGAACACCAAGTAAACTATTAGGGCCCAGGAAATAAATTTGATCAAAGTGTGCATAATTAATAAAGCTTTTGAGTTTTTCAAAGCTGTAACTTTCAATTTCAGAAATATGATTGATCGTCAAGATCAATAAACGCGTCACTGAATATCGCGTGAAAAAAAAGGAAAAATTGATTGCGAATATTCAACATAGACAATCGGTGTGCCATTTGTTATGGGTATATTGTTTCTGTAAGGGATTTTTCAGATTCAGAAGGCAATCGGAAATTCAAATCCAGCAACGCGTCCAAACCGAACTCAGGAGATATGAAAGATGGTCGTTCAAAGCATTGCAGGTTTAGTGCTATTTGCAGCATTTGCCTGGCTCATTAGCGAAAACCGCAAACGGATCAATTTGAAAATCGTCATCATCGGTATTGGATTACAGTTGGTCGTCGGACTTATTCTTCTGAAACTGCCAATTTTCAGAGAGTTTTTTCTGTATTTGAATCGTCTCGTTTTATCTTTGGAAGAATCCACCCCAGCCGGTACCTCCTTCGTGTTTGGATATCTTGGTGGCGGGGATCTGCCATTTCAAGAAAAATATCCCGGTGCAAGTTTTATATTAGCTTTTCGAGGGCTTCCGCTCATACTATTGATGAGCGCCCTGTCAGCGCTTCTATTTTACTGGAAAATTCTTCCCTTAATCGTTAGGGCTTTTTCTTGGGCCCTGCAGAAAACGATGGGTGTCGGGGGAGCGGAAGGTTTGGGGGTATCGGCCAACATCTTCGTGGGAATGGTGGAAGCCCCTTTGTTTATAAGGCCTTATCTCAAATTTATGACTCGCAGCGAGCTTTTTACACTGATGACTTGCGGCATGGCAACGATTGCAGGTACCGTCATGGTTCTGTATGCCAGCATTTTGACCAAAACCATACCGGATATTATGGGCCACATTCTCACCGCTTCGATAATTAGCGTTCCGGCAGCCATTACCATTTCAAAAATCATGGTACCCGAGACCGGTGATTTGACTTCGGGAGAAATGATTTCCCCGGAAGAGGCCACAAGTTCAATGGATGCCGTCACCAAGGGAACATTGCAGGGCATAAAGCTCCTTATCAATATTCTTGCAATGCTGGTGGTTCTTGTGGCGTTGGTTCATCTCGTCAACCTCATTCTTGGTCTTTTGCCGAGTATCGGGGGGCAGTTGGTGACATTACAAAGAATCTTGGGATTGATAATGGCTCCGGTTGTGTGGCTGATGGGTGTCCCTTGGCATGAAGCCACAACTGCCGGTGCTCTCATGGGCACTAAAACAATCCTTAATGAACTCATTGCCTATTTGGAAATGAGTCGTTTGGCCGAGGGGGCATTGAGCCCCCGCAGTCTGCTGATAATGACATACGCTATGTGTGGATTTGCAAATCCCGGTAGCCGTGGAATCATGATCGGCGGTATGGGAACAATGGCGCCGGAACGACGAGATGAAATCGTATCTCTTGGCTTTCGATCTATCATAGCGGGAACGCTGGCAACCAGCATGACCGGTGCCGTCGTTGGGATTCTTGGTTCATGAGCATTTTTATCTCGATCCAGAACTTTGCACAATCTTATAGCAGGTGGCATACAGCTTGACACAGTGCTGTAAAACTTTTAATATTTAGAGAATATAGTTTGTTCCAAACTTTTTTTTATAACCATCGAATTGGAGGAACGGATGGCAAAGAAGGCCTATGAGTGCAAAAATTGCGGAAAAAAAGTTGAATTAGAAGACGGCGAATCAAATCTTCCCGAATGCTGTGAGCTGCCCATGGAAGAAGCCGGACCGCTGCCGGTTTGTGAAACAAGTGACACCGCGGAACACTCACGATTAGATAAGCTTGGCGAACCCTGCAATGACGGCAGGGCAGGAAAGGTATAGAGAAACGGAATTTTTTCCTGAATCCTGAAGTTTGGAAATATTATCAAGTGCGTTTCATTTGCGCTGAAAACAATCCATAATGCCATGTTTTTCTAAATACCAATGGATTAGTTCATTTCATTCAGACCACTTCCTGCACGAAATACGCTCGTATATTGCCTGTCTCACCGAATTTCCGATTTGCCAATCGAGATCTGAAAAGGCAGTGATAAGGAAAATATGGGGGCGAGAATGTTCAATCAAATTTTAGCAGCCGTTAAGTTTTCACCGGCAAGTTTATTTGCACTTGAAAAAGGCGCTCAATTGGCGCGAGGGTATGATTCATTTCTTTACATTTTCCATGCCTTGGATTATCGTTTGTCGGAGTTAGACGCGGCTGATCCCAAACTGGCTGCGATAGTGAAAGATACCGAGAAACTATTTGAAACCGAGGTGATACCACGCCTGGGCGACCTTTCCAACGTAAAATATGAATTTCGCCCGGCTGATCCGGCTCTTGAAGCCTGCAGAATTGCTCGCAAAATTAACGCTGACCTTATTGTGTTAGGGTGCCATCAATTTCGGGAGAAAATAGGCCTCGGTCGTGTAGATTATGTCGGGATGACAATACTGGAAAAAGCACATTGCCCGATAATGCTTGTGCCATACAACGAATAAACAAGCGACATCGTTAAATCGATTTTAGGAGGTCTTATTTTCCGATTCTTAGAAATGAATCTTTCTGTCGGCTAACTTTCCGAGATTAAAATGGCCAAAAGCTGTTATCATACCAGATATCTTCGGTCAGTTGCCGGTCGATTTCAGCTAAAAAATTCAGATGCTGATGTTCCCAGCCTGCAAGCCATGAATATAGAGCTTTTTCATCCGGGTCTTTTGTCACCTCGGCCCTTTTGGAATAAAGCCGAATAGCATTTTTTTCCATCGCCATTGCAGCTGAAATTGCGGCTGCTTCAAATTCCGCAGCTGATATTTGCTCTTTTAATTCTCCAGTCAATATTTCAGAAACCAGACTTCCAGAATGCTTCCCTTCATAGTTGACCGGATGAAAACTCTGTGTTTCCTGATACGCTTTAAATTGATCCGACAGGATTTTTATATGATTCTCTTCTTCATTTGCCATCATACTGAAAAACCGTTTTACTGCATCGCTTTTCGTCTCATCGGCTACTTTTGAATAAAAAGCTTTTCCTCTTTTTTCCAGCAAAATGGCATTTTTTAAAATATCCATTGTTGTGTTTTCAACCACCTGAACCTCCTTTCCGTCGCTTTAAATCGAATCGATTTAATTCAAAATCTTTATTTCAATGCTTGTTTTAATCATTTTTTTGATTGCAAACGATATCATCAAAAAGGGCCACCAGGGCACCTTCGTACCATCTTTCTAAAGAAATCCCGGTGATAAATCCATTGTGACCGCCGTAATTCTGTATCGTCAGGTTTATATCTCCGTTTAATTGGAGCTTATAAAAATCCTCTATCGGAATAATGGGATCATCTGCAGCAATAATCAGTGTAACCGGGATGGCAGTATGTTTTAAATCTTCACCGCTCAAGGTGTAGCCCTTAAAATAATCATCACTGGATGTGAGGTTGCTGTATTTTTCGATCAGTACGTCTGTTATTTTGCGGATCGAGTTAATTTTGAAAATCTCGGAGAAGTCATATAGATCAGGAAAAAGCGCCTGTTTTTTCTTTAAAGAACGGCGCCATTTTTTCAAAAAATAACGGTGAATATAATAGATGCTTTCGATCCTTTCCGTCGCCTTCTGGGGGTCCAAAACCGGACTGATACTGATAATCTGCTTGATGTTACGAATCGGATCTTTTGACACCTTGCGGGCGATACGCAGAGCAAAATTGCCGCCCAATGAAAAACCCACTAGGAAGACAGGACACTGAAGTAAATTTTCAGCCACCTGTTTCACGGTCTGATGAACTTCGTCAAGCAAGGTGGCATAGAAGAGACCGGGATTGAGATGATTGCTATCACCATGGTCCCTGAAATTTAATCTGAAAATCGCATATCCTTTTTGGTGCAGGTATCCGCCGATACGCACAATATAGGTTGAATCGATACTGCCTTCCCACCCGTGCAAAAATATTACAAGTCCCTTCGGCTGTTTGGTAGTCTGCGGTGAATAAGAGCCCAAAAGCCTGACGCCGCCGCCTGTTTCGGATATCATTTCTTTTGCAGCAGCAGTCATCGAGTTTATTCCCGGTGCACATATTTTGACGCTGGACAAAATAGTTTGCACATGTGAATTTCTGAACCATTTGGCCGGCCTAAATGAATAGGAAGTCAACATAAATCTGAAGTATTCGTTTGGGTGTAGAATATGAGTTCCCAGTACCGTTTATCGATGTCATGCCGGATGATATATATGGCACCGTCATCCCCTTGAATTTTAAAATACCGATGATCAGGAGCCAACCATTGATCGATCACCTCAAGAACGGCTATTTTTCTTTCTCCCAGTCGGATGTAGCGCGGAGTTTCTTCTCCACGGTATCCGGCGTAACAATCTACCTTGATGATTAAAGGTTTTACCATGGTTGTGTAATCAAAGATCAGGACATTTTGGGTAATTATACTGCCGAGAAAGAACCGGTGTAAACTTTTATCATGATCGAACGATGAGTCAAATTTTTTGAATATCGGTAAAAAACGTACTGACAAAGGCTATAAAATATGCTGAAGCAGCACCAGCTATGATATATGAAATTCCAAAACTCAAGGCAATTTGGACAGCCAGGATCGAAGATAGCACGGATGTACATCCGTTAGCCGTCCACGCGTGAGTGCGTTTTACAGGGCTTTTTACAAGATAACGCATTCCCAACGGAAAAGGCAAGCCGATAAGAATGCCGCACGGAAAAAGAGTCAGAAATGCGCAAATGTATCGCAAACTGTTGGGCAGCCCCAGGATTTTATAAGTTACTTTTTCAAAGGAGAAGAAGATGATTATCAAAAGGATTGTGAGACATATCAGCACCTTCTTAATTCCTTTGGGTGAAATGCGTTGTGACCAGATACCTCCAATCCCTGAATATACGAGGATACCGGTAAGCACGACCGTAAAACTGATGACCGGGTCACCGAAGAGAAGTATAAATTGTTTAATAAAGTAAAGCTCGACAAGCATAAATCCGGCACCGATTGAAAGAAAATATGCAATTTCCATCAAGAAAGGTTTATTGCCCCTTTTTTTGATAATTAAAAATGGTAATGACAGAAGAAAAAGCGAAATCACAAATGCTTCCACAAACACCACCAGGATCACGATTTCGCCGGACATCAGAAGGGAATATATTCGGCCGCCAGTGCTTTCGTATAACTCTCCCAGTCTGGACCATTTCAGAAATCTGGCCGGAAACGGTCGTTTATCGGTCTGGGGAGTAACATCCAGAAGATAAGATTTAAAAAAATCGAATTCTTTTTCGGATCGATAGGCTTGCGCCAGATCGCTGATTTTAGAAAAATGATACGGAATATCGAAAATTGAAAATCGATTGGCCATGCTCAACTCGAGAGATGGGAGATAAACCAAATCGAAGTTCTTTTTCTCCGCAAATTCTATTAAACTGCTGGCATCATTTAGCGGTCGCATGGAGACAATAAGGGTGAACGTGTCCCAGTTGCGAAGCAGTGCGATGTGCTGTTCGGGATTATTGTATTTCAACGATTTTAAGCCCTCAAGTGCAGTACACCATAGGCGGACTGAATCTGCCGGGGGAAGAAGCAGCTTGCGGGAAATAATCAAAATTCCCCGTTCGGAGAGGTGTTCAAAGTATTCAATAAACGCCTCTATTGTAAATGAGTAATCCTGGGTCAAGGCTGCTGAACCCAGAATCGAGGTGCCCCAATTCTCTATTTGAATAACGTCAAAAAGCTGGTCGGAACTGGCCAAAAAAGCCCTTGGATTCGAATTTTTCACCGGAAGCATGTAATGGGCATTCACGGTCCGCGCCACTTGCGGATTTTGCTCAACTATCGTGAGGTCATGAGCCAGGGATGCCATCAGGCACAGGATGCCTAAACCACCGCCATTTTGTATCAAAAGGATATGTTGGGGGGCGTCGATGAGAGAATATCCGGCATAGGTCAGTGTTGATTTGGAAAAAGTTAAATCATTTGGATGCGTAATCTCATACAAAACAAATTGGTTGTCACCGTCTCTAAAGATTGCATCCTGTTTAGGTAAAGGGCTGGTGTGTTTCAGACTCAAGCCCGATGCGAAGCGGATATAGGGACTTTTTACTCTCTCTATCCTGCCCCTGATATTGTATGTAGATGCGCTGATATGGGTTTTGGGAAACTGCATAAGTTGGCTAAGCGCCTTGTAATCAGATGGTCTAACTTCGATAATTCTTTCGCCGCCAATAATGACGAGTATTGTAGCTGCTATCGTAATTCCGAAGCCAACGATGACTCCTGTTCTCTGGTTTTTGTCTGGAGGCGGCGACTGCCGTCTCCAAGGCATAAGTTGTCTTGCAAAATCAAAAGCGGGTAGCACTGCGGGAATAAAAGCTGAAACAAGGATGAGTTTGCCTTCACCCCAAAAGGGGAGGGAGGGTAAAGGTAGGATTGCTCCGCAGGCTGAGCCGGCCATAGTGGCGAAATAGACATATCCTGTTTTTTCAGGGAGGCAAACAAAGGCAATTGATACCATCATGCCTGTAAAAAAAAAGGGAAGCGTCAGTGAAAGATAAGTAATAAAAAGATAGCATATCTGGATCGGTTCTAGCGGTAGTCGAAAATAATCAAGGGGGATGTTATTGACAGTAAGGAAAGAGCCGATTGTAGAACCGATATAAAGAAAAATAAGGGTGTGAATAGAGCGGTTGGCGGGGAGGCGTTTTTCCCATCCTGTTATCTGGGTGTTGAGAATACTCAAAACTGTGCCACTGGCGGCGAATCCGAAAAGTGCAACACTAAGCACCATAAAAGACAGATGATTCCATTGGCTGATTGAAAACACCCGGGTAAGGAGCACTTCGAAAGCGAGAGAGGAAAGCGATAATAAAAAAACAGCGCTGAAGATCATGGAAGATTACTCGACACTCCTACCTTTTTTCAAGGGCATAGCCCGTCAAGGGGACAAACAAAACACCGGTTATTTGTTTCACCGTATAATCATCCTCATGTTTTGTGACCAGCACGAGGTTTTGGTAGGCGAAGGGACTACCCAGTGGAAGGATCAAACGGCCACCGTTTTTGAGCTGTTTTAAAAGTGGCGGTGGAATGTGATCAACGGCTGCCGTGATCATGATGCCATCAAAAGGAGCCTTTTCAGCCCAGCCGAAATATCCATCGCCGAAACGGGTTTCAATGTTGTCATACCCGAGGGATTGCAGAAGCTGGCTGGCTCTATTATATAATTTTTCCTTAATTTCAATGGTGTAGACCTGATTAACGATTTTGGCAAGTACGGCGGCCTGGTAACCCGATCCTGTTCCGATCTCAAGCACCCGTGCATCACTGTCGAGGATGAGTCTCTCGGTCATAAGGGCCACAATGTAAGGTTGAGAAATAGTTTGGCCTTCCCCGATCGGCAAAGGCCGATCGCTATATGCCTTGGAAACAAGTTCATTGGGCACAAAAAGGTGCCGGGGGGTTTCCGAAAGAGAAGATAGGACTTTAAGATCGGAAATACCCCGCCGCTGAATCTGTTCAGATACCATTCTCCCTCTGGCTTGCCTGAGTTTCTCTGTATCTCCAAATGTTTCGGCCGGAATATGAGAGGGAATCAGCTGCAAACTCAACAAAATAAGGCAGACCTTTTTTAGAGTATCGTGGGCCCTGATTGATTTTTTCAAGGATACGGCTTTGATTTTTTCCTCCGATTTTTTACCTGTTCATTGCCTTTTCCACTGGGCGAGAATGCAGGAAGATTATTATCCATCAATTTTTTTAATGCCAGAACACGGCCGATTCTGGTTAAATTATCGCTTTGCAGATAGAAAAACCAAAGATCCATGCAATCTAGAACCACACTATTACATAGCCAATTAAATCTCAACCTTTTTGCAGGGTCAATGTTCCCCCTGACCTCTGATTGCAGCGGAATCACGAATTTGACATTTAAAGTTGAGATACTCATCTGGCCATTGTAAATGATCTGCTTTTTTTCGAGATAACTGCAAGCGTCATGTCCCAAAAATAAGTTTCAAAACACAAAAAAAGATTTAACATGAAATGTGAATTTTTAATGCGCTTATCATTGATTTTTTTTTTCTTTACCGTTATCTGATTGTTCTAACCATATCGAGCGAGCATTAATTTATATTACTTTTGGAGATCTAGATCTCATTTTGATAGCAGATGGTGATATAAGCAAATTTTAAAACTACCTAAGGAGTGCATGAATGAGCTTATTTAAGAAAAAAATGAAAAGTGAAACGCCTGCCGGAGCACCTGACGTCAGCAATATCAGAGAGGGGTTGACCCTGTTGGGCAGGAATTTGAAAGTAAACGGAACTGTTTCAGGCGAAGATGATGTCCAGCTGTTGGGGGCTCATGTCGGAGATTTCGATTTAAAAGGCAATTTGAATATTCATCAATCGGCAAATATAGTCGGCAATGTTAAGGCCGACAACATTTCAGTGGGTGGAACCGTCGAAGGTAATGTAACCGCAACAAAAAAGATCAATATTCTTAATACGGCAAACATCGAAGGCAATATAAGTACACCGGTAATATCTATACAGGAGGGCGCCCAGTTTAACGGAAAATTGAATATGAACACCGCCTAGCAAGATTTGATTTTAACAATAGTCTCTTTGACATAGTGAAGGAGTCATCCGAATGCAAAATCTATCGACTGCTGATTCAACATCATTGGTGAGCCGCAATGCCAGAATAGAAGGCGATATTCGTGGAAATGAAAATATTATCGTCGAAGGTTTTATCAAGGGCACGATGCAACTTGACGGTGATGTCTATGTCGGAATCACCGGAATCGTTGAAGCTGATATTGAAGCAATTAATGTCTTTATCGAAGGCCAGGTTACCGGGAACATCAAGGCCAGAGATCGCCTGGAAATACAATCATCCGGCAAAATGACCGGTGATATTTCCGCCCGGTCAATCGATATTAAAGATGGATCTGCGTTTGAAGGGCGGTCCCGCATGATAAAATCCGATTCCGGTTCAAAAACTTCTTCCGACTCGCCAAATGCTTAAAATCGTCAAGCTATTTTTTGTTATCAAAGGCTTAAAATGAGAAAAAGATCCAGGCCCAATTTATTTTGTCTGCTGTTTATCACAGCGGCATTGATTCTGGGAGGCGCTGATATTTTAACCGCAACTACAGTCATCAAGGTATCCCTGATCACGCCTGAGGGAAGCGCCTGGACAAACGTTTTATACAGAATGGCCCGGGAGGTTCAGAATAAAACAACCGGTGCGGTTGAGTTCAAAATCTATGCCGGCGGTATCAGCGGAGATGAATTCGATGTTCTGCGGAAGATGCGTATCAGCCGCATTCACGCTGCCGGCTTTTCGGGTGTCGGGCTCGGAATAATCGTACCCAAGGTTCGTATCCTGGAGGCTCCGTTATTATTTGAAAATTCCCGGGAAATCGACCTCGTTAGGGAAACGCTTTTTGATGAATTTGCAGATGCTTTTGAAAGAAAGGGTTATATCCTGCTTGGTTTTGCCGAGGCCGGTCTTGTCTACTTTTTTTCCAAAGTCCATATGTCTGGGCCTGAGGGTTTTAAGCCGGTCAAAATGTGGGTATGGAAAGGAGATCAGGTTGCAAGAACCAGTTTTGAGGTTTTCGGGATTAAATCATATCCGCTGCATTTAGCAGATGTGAATACCGGACTTGAAACCGGCATGATAAATTCATTCTATTCTCCCCCTTTGGCAGCCATCGCATTTCAGTGGCATTCCAAGATTCAGTACATGTTGAATTATCCGATGGTAAATTCCACCGGTGCATTATTGCTCAAAAAGGATATTTTCGACACCTTATCGAAAAATAATCAGGCGATATTGCGTGAGGTATCGCGGAAATTTTGCAATGAGCTGATTGGGCTGGCCCGAAAGGAGAACATCGAAGCATTGAAGGTCTTAAAAGAGATCGGGATTGTGCTTGAAAATCCATCGCAAACCCAAATCCTTTCATTGAAAAAAAATGCCAAAAAGATTTATCAGAAACACATGGGTGATCTTTATCCGGTGGAGCTTTTCCAGAAAGTTCAAAACATTTTGAAAACCTACCGAAAATCCTCCTAAACAAACGACTTTCTCTGAAAGAAGGGAATGAAACTTATTCAAAAAGTCGACGATGGCTTGGCAGCCGTTGAAAAAAGCCTGGCGGTTGTACTATATACAGCGCTTATCCTATTGATATGTTTCAATATCCTTTCGCGCAATCTCTTTAATTATTCTTCTCAGAAAATACTGGAAATGTTACCGGTACTGGTTTTGTGGCTGGCATTGATCGGGGCCACGCTGGCATTAAGAAGACAGCGGCATATCAAGATCGATTTGCTGCTTCGATTTTGCAACCAACGCACACGTTTTTGGGCCAACCTTACCACCTGTCTATTCGGCATGGCGGTGATGGGGATACTGTTCTGGACCGCGTTGGAGTTCTTAAGAAATGAAATCGACATTTTTGGACACTGGGGGTGGTTTTCGATAATTTTTCCCCTGTTTTTCGCGATATCATTTTTTAGGTATGGCGTAAAAATAATATATTATATTAAATAGTATATGATCTATTTCTAAATTAAAGATTTAACTTAAAACGCTTTACAGTCTGAAATAAAGTAAACGCAATGAATCTGTTTTATCTGTCGATTTTTTTCATTATCGGCTTTGCCCTTTTCGAGGCGCCCCTGTTTACAATTGTGGCCGCTTTCACGGCAGTCTGCTTGTATTCAATCAATTACGAATGGTCCTCTCTCCAGCTGATCATTATCGAAATGAACCGGCTGGCGTCTATGCCGGTGCTGGTGGCATTGCCGCTTTTTACCTTTGCCGGTTGCTTGCTGACCGAAACCAAAGCTCCTAAACGGTTTATGAATTTCATGCAAACCCTGATAGGATGGCTGCCGGGGGGTTTGGCTATTGCAGCGATAGGTTCCTGTGCCTTTTTTACGGCGCTGACAGGGGCTAGCGGTGTCACGATAGTGGCTTTAGGCTCGGTTTTATACCCTATCTTACGTCAAAGCTTGTATCATAAAAACTTTACCCTGGGGCTGCTCACGACCTCGGGCAGCCTGGGCCTGCTATTTCCCCCCAGCCTGCCGGTAATCCTCTACGGCGTTGTAAATCAGATCGATATTCGGCAAATTTTCAAAGCAGCGCTTATACCCGGGATCCTTTTAGTATTGGTATTGTCCCTGTATGTTTTTTGTCACCAACTTTTTTATGCGGGCAAGCCAAATAAAACGGAGAACACCGGCAGAGCTGCGTCTTTGACTCGAGTCAAAGATGCTTTTTGGGAAGGAATTTGGGAGTGGCCGATTATCGTTATCCTAATAATCGGGGTCTATGGCGGTTTTGCGACCATTGCTGAAGTATCGGCCCTGATTTTATTGTATGTTATCATCGTCGAATGTTTTATTCTCAGAGAAGTTTCATTTTTTATGCAATTGCCAGGTATCATGATCGAAAGTGCGGTGTTGTCAGGTGCAATTATCGTGATTCTTGGTGTTGCCCTGGGATTAACGGGCTATCTGGTTGACGAAAAGATACCCGATCAGATTATTGCCGGTTTGAGTGCGTTGACACAAAATAAATATCTGTTTCTGGCGGGATTAAATGTATTTTTGTTAGCGGTGGGATGTATTATGGATATTTTTTCAGCCATCGTTATTGTTGTGCCCATCATTGTCCCAATCGCTCTGAAATATGGCATTGATCCCATTCACTTGTGTGTTATTTTTTTGATAAACCTTGAAATCGGATATTCGACACCGCCCGTCGGCATAAATCTTTTTATCTCCAGCATTAGATTTCAAAAACCTGTAACCTTGCTTTACCGCGCATCTTTGCCCTATCTGTTGTTAATGATTTTATTCTTGGTTTTAATTACCTACATCCCTGCCTTGAGCCTCTTTTTGGTCAGGTAATGCCGTCGGAAAAAGGATCATTGCCGGACATAAAAACTCAAGTGTATAATAAACATTTCGTGAAGTTAACTGGTTTAAAAACTTTGAAAATTAAAGGTAAAATCATTATCAAGCGATTGTTTGTGCTGATTGTTTTTTTCATCATCTGCAACCAGCACTTTGTTGGCGCCCGCATGAATATGCTCTCAACTGCTGAAGTGATCATACACCATGCGCCATCCTTAATAAATGCCGCCCAGGAAACGGCAGAATTATATAAAGAATCAAAAGCAGTACTTGAACAAATTTTTGGCTGGCAATACGAAGAAAAAGCCATTGTTGTCATTGCAAAAAATAATAATGAATTTAGAAGGATAACCGGTTATAGTTATATTGTTGCATTAGCCGTTCCGCAAAGAGATCTCATCATCATTGACTATTCCAAAATGAGCCGTTGGCCGTCTTTCCTTGAGAGAACCCTGAAGCATGAAATCTGTCACTTGATGCTCCATCATCATATCCGCGATGGACAGCTGCCCAAGTGGCTCGATGAAGGGATCGCACAATGGGTCAGCGACGGTATGGTGGAACTACTTATGAATTCAAAACGCCAGTCTCTGGATGATGCCATTCTGGCAGGGAATTATATGCCGCTGAGTGAATTAACGCATAGCTTTCCCCGGGACAGGCGGTCGCTATGGCTGGCTTATGAAGAAAGCAAAAGTGTGGTGGGGTATATTGAAAAGCATTACGGCAGGAAGGGCGTTTTAAATTTACTCAACCATCTTAAAGCCGGCCAAGATTTCGATACGGCTCTATACAAGAGCTTTTCGATCTCATTCAATGAGCTTGAAAGCAAGTGGCAGCGTCAGCTTAAAAATCGCACCCGCTTAATTACCTTTCTGGCCACATACATTTATGAAGTGCTGTTTGTTCTGGCAGCAATTTTGACCATTGCCGGTTTCATACGTTTTTTAATTAAAAAAAGAGCGTATAAAGATGAAGATGATGATGGCGGGTGAATGTCATGTTATTAACTATGCAACAGTTATCAGCGCAATCGTCACATGAATAATAGGGTATCCGAAGAACAGATAGGATTTAGATATTGGATGATAATTAAACTGCCTTGTCGGACTCATCGTGCCATACGCCGGGGATCACCGTTTTGCAAAACTTACACCGGTTTCCCATCAAATTATTCTGGGGAATAAAGTAGCCCAGGCGTTTGATCAAAAGTTTTTTGCAGTTGTGGCAAAAGGTATTGTTCCCTTCATGATTCGGAACATTACCAAGATACACGTAACGGATTCCTTCCTGGATAGCCATCTCTCGGAAGCGCTCCAGGGTTGAAACCGGGGTGGGGGGTATGCGGTTGAGTTTGTAACGCGGGAAAAAACGCAAAAAATGGAGAGGATAATCCGGTCCTAAATTTGTCAGTATCCACTGGCACATCTCTTTGACCATATCATCATCATCCACATAGCCCGGAACCACCAAATTTGTCATTTCAAAGTGAACACCCTGCTCATGCAAAGTCTTGAAGGTGTTGAGGACCGGTTGCAGACGACCGCCGTTTAATTTTCGATAGATGTCATCACTTAATGACTTGAGATTGACATTGGCGCCATCCAAAACCTTACAGAGTTCCAGCAACGGTTTTCGATTAATATATCCGTTTGAAATCAAGAGGTTATAGATATGATTTTCTCTTGCCAAACGTGCAGTGTCGATCATGTATTCATAAAAAGTAATCGGTTCCGAATAGGTGTATGCGATGCACTCAGCCCCGGCACGTAGAGTTTCATTGACAACATCTTGCGGGAATAGTTCGTATTGGCGGACTTCATGCGGTTTGGCCTGGGAAATTTCATAATTTTGACAGTTCAGACAGCGAAAATTGCATCCGGCAGTTGCCACTGAAAAAGCTTTTGATTTGGGTTTGAAATGGTAGAGCGGCTTCTTTTCAATGGGATCGACATTTACCGCGCAGGGATTACCGTAGGTCAAGCTGTACAATTTCCCGCCGATATTGACCTTTGAGCGGCAGACACTGCGATCACCCTCGGCCAGAATACAGCGGTTGGGACAGATGCCGCAAACCACCTTGCTGTCGGACAACTTTTTATAAAGATGGCCTTCATGGGACCACTTCCAGAGGCTATCAGGGGCATCCCCCTTAAATACCTTGCCGCGGATATCCGCCGCTCCCGACTGTAAATTCTTTTTTGCGGCAAAGAATGCTTGCGCGGGCAGGGTGGATGAAAGAAACGCTGCACTACAATAAAGAAACTGTCGTCGCGTGATTTTTTCCATGAACGCTTCCTATGATCATCAAGCTCAGAAATTTCAAACCGATTAATCCGACCGCAGCCCATAAAATCCCGAAATAGGGTATGAGAAACACACTGGTAAAAAGGGTTCCTGCAGCGGCGCCGATTAAATCCGCTGAAAAAAAGCGGGTTGCGGCCGGATTATCGTCTCCTCTTACACGAAGTGCTACCGGAAACTGAAACCCACAGATTAAGGATACGACAAAACCGAAAAGAAGGAAAAAGATGATCGGTAAATGATCGGCTGCTAAGATCAGCGCTATCAGAAAACCTCCCAGCAGCAGGATTAGCAAACCATCGCTGAAGGTTAATAGGTGACTTCCGCGATCGGCCAGCTTATTTCCGAATATAGCACCGGGTAAAAGGCCGGCCAAGAAGACCGTAATTATGATTCCGATCTGAAAATATATATACCCGAAAAAAATCTGAAAAGCAAATATCACCAGTATTTCGCTGCCCATGGTCATGCAGCCGGTTGAGAAAAGCACAAATTCCTCCCGGCTGATCCGAATCAAATATATCAGGCACAGCACCAGAAGCACAATCACGAAGGCATGCGGAGATGTTGAATACTTGGCAAACCATTGGAAAAACATCAGGCGCATTAAATGGGGGGTTTTATCGAAGTTTTTTGGAACGGTCGGATCCAACAATTCATTGAGGCGTCTTATCCGCTCAGTGGTCAGATTGCCGTAGTAATATCCCTGGACATATTCCGTAGTTATGCCCTTAGATGTCAAAAGTGCCGGTATGTCCTGATTGATTGGTTCGGCACTGCAGAGGAAGTAGATTTTCTGTCCGGGCAACAGCAGAACATATTCAAAATACTGGGTTACGGTATTATAAAGTGAAGATAATTTTAATCGTTGTGGGTCGGCAAGGTAGTTGTCAAATCCTTGCATGGAAAAACTTAATATCCCCTTGGATGAGAGGTGGCGCTTAACTAATTTAAAAAACTGATCAGTGTAGAACCGGTTGATCTGGAAAGTTTCGGGTTCCGGCAGATTGACAATAATTGCGTCATACGTATTATTTGTTTTTGACAGAAATGCCCGTCCATCCTGGTGGATAATGTTTAAACCGGGAATTTTTTTGATCAAACCATATCGCAGAAGCGCAGCGGTAACGGCCGGATTGAGTTCCACATAATCCACTCTTTCAAAACTGTATTTTTCCAATTCCGTCATCACACCGCCTTCAGCGGATATCAACAAGATGCGGCGAGGCTTTTCCGGTTGAGACAGCGGATAGTGGATGGTTTCTTCCGCCATTACCAAATTCTGGCTGCTGAAAACAGGAGTACCATCCTCAAAAAGGGTGAATTGTTCCTGGTCTTGGTAAATCGTAATGCGTCCATACAGCGAATCCCGATAGTGAACCAGTTTTCCCTCTGCGGTCGCCAGTGATGGGGTTTCCATGAATAGGCCCGTAATCAAAACAGCCAGTACCAAAGCCGTTCCAACGTAAAAACCCGCATGGGGACGGCGATGAACCCGAAACAGCAGGATACACGCCGCCAAGAGCGGCAAATTTGCCAACAAAATCGCTTGCATGGGCGTGAACACAAAAACCAAAATAAAAGAAAACAGGGCCCCCCCGGAGACGTCACCCAAATTGTCTATGATATAGATCCGGGCGCCGGGATAACTCGGGTTTTCGGAACGGAGCACGAATAAACTGTATGGCAGCACAAAACCGACCAGCAGGCTGTAAGGCGTGATCATAAAAAGTGTGTATGCCAGCGTCGGGTAAAAGCCGACCGAACTGCCATGGATAAAGAATACATCCCGCAGTACACGAATGGTGAGGATTTGCAAAGGGGGGACGCAGGCCAAACACAAAGACAGCCAAACGAGCCGGTTGGCTCTGGCCTGCCAGTAGTTCCGGGACACGAGACGGGCCAGGAGGGTACCAATGCCGCCCAGCATCAGCCAGTTAAACAGGATAAGGGCGATGACGATTTCATTACCCTGGAATTGGGTTAGAAATTCGCGAATGGTTAACAGCTGGGTTACGACTGATGAAATTCCGGTAGTAAATACTACTCGCGAAATGGCGCTGTCATTTTTGTTCTTCAAAATATTGAACCTGGTAAGTCCAAACTTCCAGTTTGGAATTCTGCCATGCATCGGGCGGCAGTCCAGCTTTTAGGCAAAGTTGGGTGAGAAATTTTTCCGGTCTGGGCAGTTGTTCCCACACCTGGGGTAGGAATGTTGCACCAGCGTTTGCCTTTCGGATAATTACGCCGTCCTCATGCGCTCGCAATCTGGTGAGCAATTCGGAACTTTGTGTGTATTCAAGCGGCTGCGGCTCGGTCAGTATGCTGACTGAAATGCTAATTTTTTCCAGTTCATCAGGCCTCAAGGGGGGGAAACGGGGATCACGGAAGGCGGCATTGACGGCATTTTGTTTGACGCACTCCAGCACCGAATCATTTGGAGAAAGATTGCCGATACAGCCGCGCAGTTGGCCGTCTTTTTTTAAGGTAACAAAAGTTCCACACCGTTTCTGGTAGCAAGGATTTTTCAAATCGTTTAACAAAATGGATGAATCGATCTTGAGACCTAGCCGATCCATAATGGTTCGCCGGGCCAATTTTACGAGATCCTGGCCCTGTTTTTCCGTAAATGTATGAGGATCGACGGATTTCAGGCCTGAAACATGCGCCTTGCCGTAAAAAGCAATAGCGGCATAGCCAACCACCCGGTCCTTACCCCCGGCGGTGTCGCCACTGTTTGAATAATGAAGCAGAACCGCATCCCACTGGTGGCGGCGAGCTAACTGCAGCAAGACTAGTATGGGTGTTCTACCACAAGCTCTATCATGTTGTTTAACAAGATTGTCTGACTTATGCGCCAAGATCATATCAATTGTTTCCCTGTCTTTGGCCACCGCATCGGAATAGGGCAGAAAATGAGAAAGATCCGAGCTGATTACCAGCAGGGTATCATCATCCAGCAAAGGATCAATTGCGGTCTCCATCTGGTCGATGTTTGACGGACCGAGGACAATGGGAACAAGCTCAAATTCTTCCAAATAGAACTGCAAAAAAGGAACGATAACTTCCAGAGAATGTTCGCTGCGGTCGGAGGTCGCCGAGGAGCGAAAAAGCGCTGTATTGAGGCGTAACCTCGCTGCATCCGCATGCAGCCTGACCAGTCCGAAGGGTGTTTGATAGGCTTTTACATCGCTGATGGCGCCGTTGCTAAAACCGGCGCGGTGGTCCGGTCCCAGCAGGATGACCTTATGATATTGCTTTCCCTTCAGCACCAGCGAAGAATGGGCTGCCGTTAAGCCCGAATAGACGTAGCCTGCATGCGGCAGAATAAGGGCTTTCAGCGATTTATCGGCAGGGATATTCACACGGGTTTGCTGGGCTTGCGCAGTGAAGTGTTCAATCACCTGCTCCAGTTGCTGACGGTTGCCGGGGTACCAAAGTCCTGCCACCACGGGTTTCCGAATATCATCTGCAACGGCAGAGTCACACCAGAGTACCGCCAGGATAAATGCGACATACAAGATTCTAAAATAAAAAGAGAAGGTTTTCATCAAAGCACCACCCTGTGTTAGTTGAACGGCTAATAATATAGCAATAATTTAAGGCAGGAGACAAGGTCAATTTTATCTGTTTGCCTGGAAAATCCTTCCCATTGACCTGTATGTGGGTTTCATTTATATTCTAATCGATATGAAAATTCTATTTATCATATTAGCGATCATTTATAGCCTGTTACCTTATGATATCTTGCCCGATTTTCTTGTAGGGTGGGGATGGCTTGATGACCTTGCCTTATGGGGTCTTATATGGCGTTATCTTTACCTGCAAAAAAAGAAGGCCAAAGGCTATTATCAATACTACCAGAAAAGCCAAGAAGCCTCTCAGGACAACAAAAAAGGAACAGCTAACGGTGAAAGTACGTCGTATCATCGGCAAAACCAGTTTGAAGAAGAAACTACTGTCAAAGATCCTTATACTGTCCTTGGTGTTGACAGAAATGCGTCCCAGGAAGAGATCAAAAAGGCTTACCGTCAACTGGTAAACAGATATCACCCGGATAAAGTCGCCCACCTCGGAGATGAATTTCAAAAGCTGGCTGATAAGCGTTTTAAGGAAATACAGGAAGCATATCAAAAGATAAGGGTATAATTATTAGATCAATGCTTTAATAAATGTTAACTTTCTTGTTGCTCGCAAGAATGCAACCAATTGTTATAATTCCATAATATTTCATGAAAAAATCGAAAAGACTTTGGACAACAGCTTCAACCTCGATGCCTTGCAAATGAGTACATCAGACTTGTGAAATAGTCTGGTCAGTAATATATTTAGGATGTAACAAGTCTATAATAATAACCAACTGTTTTGTAATACAATGTTTTGACACCAGCTTTTTGGCTCTATGATCTTATGAACCTATGTTTTGCAGCAGAAATAACACTGGGCAAACTTGCAAAATGGCTGCGTATTCTTGGTTTTGACACCCTTTATGAATCGGATTTCCCGAACAGCAACCTATTCGATCTTTCAGATCCAGAACGTATATTGCTGACCCGAACCCAAAGTATTCGAAAAAAGATATCATCGCCCAATCTCATCTTTATAAAATCAGATCATCCCTTTGAACAGCTAAAGGAAGTCATTGTGGCACTCGACGTGAAACGAACAGACACGCGGCCGTTTTCAAGATGCTTGCGGTGTAACACACCGATTGAAGCGGTTGACAAAGATTCTGTGCGGAATGACGTGCCGGATTATATCTGGGAAACCCATAATGCGTTCCAAGTTTGCATAAAATGCCGGAAAATATTCTGGCCGGGCAGCCATACCAGAAGAAGCATGAATCTCATAAATGAACTGTTTGAACTCTGATAATTACCATTTTTTGGAATTGTGATAGTATTCTTAACTCATTTTTACAAATTTAGTCGCCGAGTGAAGTCTGCGGACTAAATGGCATAACGTCTAAATGTTCATCATGATACCTTCTAATAAAGTGATAGCTCTGGAAGCACGCCTGCGAGACTGTAAAAATGTTATTACCCTCGGTGTCCGTCCTAATTTTAACGACTACAATTCGCAAGAGGCGGATCTCATACGAAATGCCGAAACCATTTATTATCCAACCACTTTTTATGCCGATCTTTTTGATGCCATGGGGAAAAATACGTTCCCAAGCTATCACACATACAAATGCGTTCAGGACAAAATCAAACACTCCGCACTGTTCGCAATGCTGAATATACCACACCCCAGGACGCGAGTGTTTTATGGAAAGCGTCAAAAAGCCACCATTACCGATCATTTTGATTATCCGTTTATTGGAAAGATTCCTCGGGGTTCGGCCATGGGAAGGGGGGTGTATCTGATTAAGGAGCATAAAGATCTCGAAGTTTATTTAAATAGCACCGATACGGCTTACGTCCAGGACTTTCTGCCTGTTAAGCGCGATATACGGATCGTCGTCATTGGAAAAAAGATTGTCCATGCCTACTGGCGCCTGGCACCACCAGGTGAATTCAGAACCAATCTGGCAGTCGGCGGGACCGTCTGCCTGGACGATGTGCCCGCTGATGCCCTTGATCTCGCGCTGCATACGGCTCACAGATGCCAATGGGACGATGTCGGTATCGATATCTGCGAAAATAACGGATGCTATTATGTGCTGGAAGCCAACATGAAATACGGCAAGGAAGGCTTCCGGGCTGCGGGCATCGACTACATCCGGCTAATGGAGACGCTTATTGAAAATGAGGAAATCTAATGAGGACAACTTTGATCCGATTCTCAATCGGATCAAGATGACACTGGACCGGTTAGAAAACAAGGTGTTATCCCCGGCAGCGACTTTGAACACACAGGGAATTCGCCGCATTCCTGAAGATCATTTGGAATTCGGTTACCGTCAGAGCTTTGCGGTTGATACAGATCGGATTTTATACTCCCGAGCGTATGCAAGGTATATCGACAAGACGCAGGTTTTTTATCTGATTAGAAATGATCACATTACACATAGGGTGTTGCACGTGCAGTTGGTTTCTAAAATTGCCCGTACCATCGGGCGTTTCCTTGGTTTAAATGAGGATTTAATAGAGGCTGTCGCCCTCGGCCATGATATTGGACACACGCCCTTCGGGCATGACGGTGAAAGGATTTTATCTGAACTTTGCCAAAAACACGGTATCGGTTACTTCCAACACAACGTTCAAAGTGTACAGTTCTTGGACCAAGTCGAAAGGAAAGGGAGAGGATGGAATCTGTGCCTCCAGACTCTGGACGGCATCCTTTGCCATGACGGCGAAATTCATAACCAGCAGCTGGAACCAATGCGGGAGAAAACCTTTGAAATTTTGCAAAAAGAAATTGCTTCCAAAAAAGCAGATCCTGAAACCAAACTGGTACCCATGACATTGGAGGGGTGTGTGGTCCGAATGGCGGATACCATCAGCTATATCGGCCGGGACATCGAAGATGCGATACGTCTGAATATCATCAAAAGATCCGACCTTCCCAAAGAAAGCGTCAGATGTTTGGGTAACACAAACGGAACAATCGTTTTCAAGCTTGTATCCGATGTTATCACAAACAGTTTTCAAAATAGCTTCGTTGCTTTCAGCACGGAAGTGTCAGAAGCGCTCCAGCAACTCAAGGTTTTTAATCTGGAACGAATCTATTTAAACCCAAAAATAAAGACAAACTTGACCACGATAAAGTCTCTTTTTGTATTGCTTTTTGAAAGGTATCTTGCCGATATTGAAAACAAGAATCATTCGTCCGTGATTTTTACGCGGTTCCTTGAAGACATTTCATCCGACTACGTCCAGAAGCACAGCAAAGAGGAAATTGTCCGGGATTTTATTGCCGGAATGACGGATCAGTATTTTCTGCGGCAATGCCCCGAAAATATGCGACCTGAGCCATTAATCTATTAAGTATCGATGTCGCGTGTCAACCAACACAACCGATTCTACAGAAATCTGATTCGCCGTTCTGATCTGGTAAGCTTCAGAGTGGCGGTCAAGGAAACAGATCTTTTTGTCCAGGCTGACAAAAATCTTGAAGGTCTCGCTCGCGATCTTGTCCTTCAATGCCGGGCATACATTGAAACCTATGCCAAAAATAATCCTCTGTTTTTAAAAACGCTCAGGCCATGGCGCGTTAACGGACCTGCCCCCTTGATCATACGCAACATGGCCCGGGCCGGCCAGATGGCCGGGGTGGGGCCAATGGCCTCGGTAGCCGGGGCGATTTCAGAGTATGTAGGCAAAGGCTTGTTGCCGCACACCGACGAAATTGTGATTGAAAACGGAGGTGATGTCTTCGTAAAAACCAAATCCTCATTTACAGTTGGTATTTATGCAGGAGCATCACCATTAAGCCTGCGTATGGGGATTCGAATCGATGGGGAAAATAAACCGATTTCAGTGTGCACATCTTCTGGAAAGATAGGCCATTCACTGAGCCTCGGCAAGGCAGATGCCGTCTGTGTTGTATCGCGGTCTTGCCCGCTTGCAGATGCTGCAGCCACGGCAACCGCAAACCGCGTTCACTCAAAATCGGACATCCCAAAGGCGATTGGTTTTGCAAAAGCCATAGAGGGTGTAAGCGGGCTTGTTGTCATCGTGGATGATGAAATAGGCCTCTGGGGTCAATTAGAGGTGGTGCCGCTGACATTAAAAAAAGGTTGAGTTTTTTGCAATGAAAGAGTAATTTTAATAAATTACAGTGTTTTTCAAATACATATTCCGATTGCTTTTACGGATGTGATGGTCCGAGCGAAGGGTAATTTTTTAGTGGAACGTTATTTGGGTAATTACTATAATCTTATATCAACCGGGAAAACAAACGATTTTATATCAAAGGCCTATGGAGAGAAACATGAAAAAGCTGAAGATCGCCATCTGGGTGGTTCTCCTTGGATTTGTTGTGATCGTGGTGTTCCAAAACCAGGATTTCTTTTTAGGAAAACAAAGTCTTAGAATCAACCTCTTGGTGACCGACTACAGAACACCTGAGATTTACAACCTGGTTCTCTCCTTTGTCTGCTTTATTGGAGGGCTGCTGTTGGGATCTTATATCATTTTATTGGATCGGCTAAAATTTAATAAGAAAATTAAAGTGTTAAAAGCTAAAAACGATTCCCGCCTGGCTGAAATTACTGCTCTCCAAGAAGAACTTGATTCTCTGAGAGGCGATACTGAAGAGCCTGACTCAAAGACCGTTGTAATTAAAACGGAATCTCAAGAGCCGGTCAACGTTCAAAATCAGCAGCAATAATATCCAAAACGAAAATTGCATGGAATATCAAGCCCAACACACCGATCACTGAACCGGTAAGAATTAGCCCATGAACCCGCCTAAAACTACTCCCATGATCAAACAGTATTTGAACATCAAGGAGCAGTATCCAGATGCCATCCTGTTTTACCGAATGGGAGATTTTTACGAAATGTTCTTTGAAGATGCTGAAAAGGCATCCCGGCTACTTGAAATAACATTAACCTCTCGAAACAAGAAAGAAGAGACGCCGGTACCAATGTGCGGTGTGCCGCATCGGGCCGTCAAGGGGTATATTGCCCGTCTGATCGATCAGGGTTACAAAGTTGCCATTTGCGATCAGGTCGAAGACCCTACCAAAGCCAAGGGTTTGGTCAAAAGGGAAGTCGTGCGGGTCATAACTCCTGGGATGATTGTGGAAAACGAATTCTTAGCGGCGGACACCTACAATTTTATTCTTGCGCTAGCCCACAGAGACGATGTCTTTGGCTTAGCCTATCTGGACATTTCAACTGGTACTTTCCGACTGACGGAAGCAAAAGATTTCATCCAGATCAGCGATGAAATTCTGCGCGTCTCCCCAAGAGAGATTCTCCTGCCGCAACCCTTTAAAGATCAGCCGCCCTTTGCTGCGGTTATCCGCGCATCTGGTGATAAGGCCATCACTTTTCTTGAAGAAAACGCCTTTCATTATCGCCGCGGGAGAGAAAGGCTCCTTCAACAATTCCAAACCCTGTCCCTTGAAGGATTTGGCTGTGAGGGTTTAAAGACCGCTGTGCAGGCAGCCGGAGCCGCGTTATATTATGTTCAGGAAACCCAGAAACAAAAAATAACGCATATCACCGGCATTGAAACCTATTCATTAAACAACTTTTTGGTTGTAGACGATCTGAGTTGTCGAAACCTTGAAATAATGAAGAATATTCAGACAGGGTCGCGGCAGGGAACGCTTCTGGATATCGTCGATAGGACCATTACGGCAATGGGCGCAAGGTTGCTGAAAAAATGGCTGCGTTATCCCCATATCGATATTCATAAAATTGACACCCGGCTGGACGCCGTCCAAGAGGCAAAGGACACCGTGTATCTTCGCAGGGGTATCCGCGAAGATTTAAAATCAGTTTACGACCTTGAGCGACTCGGAAGCAAGATCAACATGGGCCACTGTAATGCTCGAGATCTGATTGCCCTAAGGCGCTCTCTCAACGCCCTGCCTAAAATCAAAGACCAGTTATCCCAGCTAAATTCGGCCTATTTTATCTGGAAAGAAGACCTGGACTGCCTGAGAGAGCTCGCGGACCTTATTGAAAAAGCTATCCGGGAGGATGCACCGCCAACGATTCATGAAGGTGGGATTATTAAAACCGGCTACGATCCGGAGTTGGATGAACTTGTACACATCAGCCGCGATGGCAAAGGTTGGCTTGCCCGACTAGAGGTAAAAGAGCGAGAAACAACCGGCATAAATTCATTGAAAGTAAGATATAATAAAGTGTTTGGCTACTATATTGAAGTGCCGAAAGCACGCTCGGAGGCGGTGCCGGCTCATTATGTTCGAAAGCAAACCTTAGTTAATGCTGAAAGATACATCACTGATGAATTAAAGACATTTGAATCAAAAGTTCTGGAGGCCGAAGCGCATCGCGCGACGCTTGAGTATGAAATCTTTAATCGGATACGCTCGGCGGTGAAAAAAAACAATAACGCCATTCAACGGATTGCCGGTTTTATTGCCCGTCTGGATTGTCTGCTAAATTTTGCCGAAGTTGCGGATCTGAATGATTACTGCCGACCGGAAGTCAATTCCGAAGGCTATATACATATTGAAGCGGGACGCCATCCGGTTATTGAGAAGATGATTACTGCAGAGCGGTTTGTGCCCAATAGTATCAGGATAGACAACAACCAAAACCAGATACTCATTATCACTGGGCCCAACATGGCGGGCAAATCAACGATTCTGCGTCAGGTGGCACTGCAAGTCCTCATGGCGCATATGGGCTGTTTTGTCCCTGCAAAATCTGCGTCCATTTGTGTTACCGATAGGATATTTACCCGGGTCGGCGCCTTGGATAATCTTTCACAAGGCCAGAGCACCTTTATGGTTGAAATGCAGGAAACTGCCAATATCCTGAACAATTCGACCTCTCAAAGCTTAGTGATTATGGACGAAATCGGCAGGGGAACTAGCACCTTTGACGGTCTTAGCATCGCGTGGGCCGTAGCGGAATATCTTCATGAGTTACATGGATACGGTGTTAAAACCCTTTTTGCCACTCATTATCATGAATTAACCGATCTGGCATTGACCAAACCCCGGGTAAAGAATTACAATGTTGCTGTCAAAGAATGGAATGATGAAATCATTTTTTTAAGAAAACTGGTTGGAGGCGGCACCAATCGAAGTTACGGCATACAGGTAGCCCGACTGGCAGGTATTCCCGGCGGAGTCCTCAAGCGGGCGAAAAAGATTCTATCAAATATTGAAAAAGGCGAGCGAAATCCCAATGGTTCTCCGGCCATTTTGCGGGGCGATCCACCTCCGACCGGGGACCAGGTGCAACTCAACCTTTTTCACAACCCAGAGAATTTTATTGTCGAAAAACTGAACCGACTCGACATTTCTAAAATGACGCCCCTGGATGCCATAAACTATTTAAACCATCTTCAGGAGCTATCAAAAACAACCACCCGCTGAATGATGTTGTTTACGAGATCATATATAGCCGGATTGCTCATATGCAGTATTATAATCATATTATGCGCTGCGCCATCTGAAGCAGCATCAGCCAGAGATCTATATTTTCAAGCTGAAGCCAGCTATCAAGAACTTAAAAAAAATCCCGCAAAGCGAAAATATCGTCACAATTGGCTGCCCTGCATCAACAAGTTTCAAGCGGTTTACAAGTATGATCCCACCGGCTCTTGGGCGGCTGCCGGCCTGTATATGACCGGAACGCTTTATCGTGAGTTGTACAAATTTTCCGCCAATCCTTCGGATAAAAAAGAGGCCCTTGATAATTTTGAGCGTCTCATTAAACAGTTTCCTAACAGCGGTTATCGTGACAGAGCATCCGAAGCTATCCGCAGTCTTTCTCATCGGAACGTTTCCAATCGCAGACCACAAAATCAACAAAAGGGCAACAAAAAGAAAAACAGCGCAGCGGAGAAGATTCAATATCATCGCGCCGAAGCCTGCTACAATCAGCTTAATAAACGGCCTGAAAAACAGAAATATAGAGAAAATTGGCTGGCCTGTATTGATGAGTTTCAGGCGGTCTATGATCATAACCCCAATGGACCCTGGGCGGGGGCAGGGCTCTACAAAACCGGTGAGCTATATTATCAACTATACAGACGCTCACGCAATGCGTTCGATAAAAAAGAGGCCATTGAGGCCTTCACCCGCATCGTTGAAGAGTATCCCAAAAGCGGCTATCAACCCAAGGCCATGTCCGCTCTCCGTTCCATCACAAAAGACGAAGACCGGGAAGTTGCCAGGACGGAAAACAAAACGTCGGCATCTTCTCCAAAAACTTCGACCGGAGATAAAACACAATCCCAACGCAACTCCCGGTCCCGGAAAAACTCAAATCAGGAGAAAAGACCCGACTCAATCGGTCGAAAAACAATCGTAACGGGGTTGCGATTCTGGTCCAATCCGAATTATACCCGTATTGTCATTGATGCAGATAAGGATACGACTTTTACCTATAACCTCCTCAAAAGGGATCCTTCCATTAAAAAACCCCAACGGTTATACGTCGATCTGCATAATGCCAGGTTAGGCGGAAACATTCAAAAAATTATTCCAATCCATGACGATCTTCTCAGTCATGCGCGGGCCGGACAGTATAACTCGGATTCGGTGCGGGTGGTCGCTGACATAAAATCTCTCAAAAGTTACAAAGTTTTTTCTCTCAAAGATCCTTTCAGGATTGTTCTGGATATGCGAGGGGGAGATGCCGATGTAGAAACTGCTCCGGATAAACAATCGCAAACACAATATAATATAAAAGATCTGAATATCCCCTCAAAATCGCTGACAAAGCAGCTTGCTCTCAGAGTCCGCCGCATTGTGATCGACCCTGGACATGGCGGCAGAGATTACGGGGCCCCGGGCTATATAAAAGGTGTGCATGAGAAATACGTCACCCTCCAAATTGCAAAAAAGCTGGCGGAAAAAATTCGCAAAGAATTGAATTGTGAAGTCATCATGACCCGTTACGGTGATCGATACCTTACGCTTGAGGAACGAACTGCGATTGCGAACACTCAAAACGCCGATCTCTTTATTTCCATACACACCAATGCTAACAGGGACAGAAGGCTGTACGGAATCTCATCCTATTATTTGAACTTTGCAACCGATGATGATTCGATTCGAGTTGCTGCTCGGGAAAACGCAACTTCGACTAAAAATATCAGCGATTTGCAGACAATTCTGTATAGCCTGATGCAAAATACAAAAATTAATGAATCGAGCCAGTTGGCTGGTTATATCCAAGAGTCCATGTCTCACCTTTTGAAAACTAAAGGGTATACCAGGATCAAGAGTAAAGGGGTGAGACAGGCGCCATTTTACGTGCTGCTGGGAGCCGATATGCCGGCGGTATTGATTGAAACTTCCTTCATCAGCAATTCCCGAGATTTCAAGCGACTGATCAATTCGACTTATCAGAAGCGATTGGTTGAGGGTATTGTCATCTGAATAAAAAAATATATAAAAGAAACACATCCCACGGCATTTCTTAAGAGCCTACCGAAAACCCGTCCTAGAGGATAATAACAGTTGGCGTTGATATGGTTGTAACCTCCGATGTTTCTCCAGACGAACCCCCTTTTAATCCATATTTTGCGCTTGTTAGCGGTGTTCTGGCAGTGTCAACCGGGGCTATTTTTGCGCGCTTGGCTGAGGCACCAGCGCTCGTTATCGCAGCCTATCGGGTGGGTCTGGCAACTCTCCTGTTAACCCCTCTCGTATGGCTAAAGGCGCGGAGCGAGCTTTCCAATCTTTCTTTACGTGATCTGAGACTGGCGGCTATCTCGGGTTTGTTTTTAGCATTCCATTTTGCCACCTGGATTTCTTCTTTGGACTATACCTCGGTGACCAACAGCGTTGTGTTGGTTAATACAAACCCGCTGTGGGTGGGATTGCTGACACCGCTCATTACCAAAGAGCGGATTAAAATTGCGGTTGCCGTGAGCATTTTCATCAGTGTGGGGGGAGGGATTATTATAGGTGCCGGCGATTTTGCCACCGGCGGTAAGGCGTTGCTTGGAGATTTTTTAGCACTACTTGGCAGTATTTGTGCAGCCTTTTATCTGTTGCTGGGAAGAAATCTGCGCCGTAAGCTGTCCTTACTGGCCTATATATTTGTATGTTACGGATGTGCGGCCTTGATTTTATGGCTGATTGTTTTTTCGCTTAACCTGCAAATAACCGGATTTTCGACCAATACCTATGCAACTTTCTGGGCCATGGCTGTTATCTCCCAGCTCATCGGCCATTCAAGCTACAACTGGGCGCTGAAATGGTTCAGTGCCAGTCTGATTGCCATCAGTCTTCTGGGAGAGCCTATCGGCAGCACAATTTTGGCTTACATTATTTTTAAAGAGGGACTCACTTGGTCAAAGGTAATCGGCGGCGTTTTAATTTTATCCGCGATATACATTTCAGCTGCCAGCGAAAACCAGAATCGCTGATTTCTTGCCATACAAACCGGGTGCTCCGCACCCGGTTGCAAGTGCACCGTTAAAAGCACAGATGTGCTTTTGCCTTTTCGGACTATGGCCGAAAATTCAAGCAACCCGCTCCGCGGGTGGTCGTTGACCTCCCATGCGGTTTTCAATTTGACAAAGCAGAAGCGATGATTTATCTCTCAAAATGAATCGGCAGCTTCTTGTTAAGCAATTACCCCTCCATCTGGACATCATATCCAAAATGGCAATCGGAATATATCTTTAACTATCACTTTAAATTTAATCGATATGGAGGCGCAGTATGACATACGATAATATTATCTTTGAGGTAGAAAACGGCATTGCAACGATTACTTTTAACCGGCCCAAAGCGCTCAACGCTTTAAACTCCAACCTGTTGCAAGAATTTTCCCAGGCACTTGATGAGATTTTCGGAAATGACGACATCCGGATTCTCATCCTTACGGGGGCCGGCGAAAAATCATTTGTTGCCGGAGCCGATATTACAGAACTTGCGACATTTGACCCGCTGGGCGCCAAGAGCTTTGCTCAAAAAGGACACGCTACAATTAATAAATTACAGGCCTTGCCGATACCTGTCATAGCCGCAGTAAACGGGTTTGCCCTCGGAGGAGGAACGGAGATGGCTATCGCCTGCGATTTTATCTACGCTTCCGAAAAAGCGAGTTTCGGTCAGCCGGAGATAAACCTCGGCCTCATTCCGGGATTTGGTGGCACCCAGCGACTCACTAGGCTGATCGGCAAAAATAGGGCCAAGGAAATTATTTTTACCGGTAAGATGATATCCGCAGCCGAAGCTAAAGAAATGGGATTGGTGAACAAAGTCTTTTCTCAGGAAGCACTGATGGGTGAAGTCACCAAAATCGCTAAGGCCATGGCCTCTAAAGGAAAAGTATCTTTGCGTGCCGCAAAACAGGCCATCAATAGCGGCATGGATGTGGATTTGACGACAGGTTGCATGTATGAAATTGATGCATTCGCGTTGTGCATGGCAAGTGAGGATTCAAAAGAGGGCACTACGGCATTCCTGGAGAAACGCAAACCGGAATTCAAAGGTAATTTGAAATGAGTTTTTCGGTTGCTCTCCCAAATGCCTGCACCCCATAGGAAACCGCAATCGCTTTATCTCGTTTATTTGCCCCTTTTGACCCGCCACAGGGCTTTGGCGGACTGTTTGTTCTAATAGTGTATAGCGAAGATGACATCTGCAGAATGAGTGAGCGCATAAATATATGAATCGAAATAAATCGGTTATTCAGATAATTTGGGGAGGGGCCCTGATTTTGGCGGGCATCGGGGTGTTTTTCAGAATCCCCCATGTATTGCCTAAAGTTTTTAATATCGAACAATTTTCATCGATAAAAGGTTTTATTTATTTTTGTTTCTATTTTATGGCGCTTGTTCTCATCGGTGGCGGGATTAAAAAAATATACCAGAATTATAAAGACTTGAAGCGTGACCGATCAAATCAATAACATCTATGTTATAAACAGAGCGGTGAGTCAATAATGTTTAAAAAAACTGAAGCCTCCAGCGCCCTGGAAACAAATCTACAGCACCTCAAATCAGAGGTCGCTTACCGCAAAAAGCTCCAGCACATTTGCAATAAAATCTATGTGGCTGCTAATTTGGACGAGATATTAATCGATCTTAAATGAGGATGCTTTCAATTTATTGCATCTGCCGCCGCTTTTTTGAATTTTTTCAGCTGCTGCTCATAATGCGAGCGGTCGGCCTTCACTAATTCCAGTGCGCGGATTTCCGCGGCAATCGCTTCAGTGTACATGGCATTGACATAATAAGATTCCGCCAGGGTATCTAAAATATGGGGAGATTGCGCAAGCGCGACAGCCTTTTCTGCAAGCTGAAGTGCCCTGAAAGGGTTACGCAAGTCTTTATCAGGACACGTCGCGTAAAGCCATGCCAGATTGTTAAGCACTTCGGGATTGTTCGGTTCAAGGCTGATTGACTTCTCATAGGCTTCTTTAACGCCGGTGTAGTTTTCAGTACTGTAATACAGGTCTCCTAATATTTTGTAGAGCTCCGGGTTATGGGGTCTTTTATCAAGTTCTCTGACGATTATTTTCTCGAAAAAATGTTTGCCTAATTTTCTTCCGGTTTCACCAAAATTAAGACTGTACCCGATACCTGCCACAAGCAGCATTCCCAAGAGATAAATAGCCATGCTTTTTTGTAATTTACGGTCATGCCGAATGGTTACGGTTCGATCCGCCTCACAATTTTGCAGATAAGTTATTCTTTCCTTTATGCTGTAATGGTGCCAATTGGGCCTATCAGGTGGCTGTCCGCTGGTTAAGGCAATTTTTTCCAAGGTACTAATCAACGGCTTTGCATTGTCAAACAAGGAATATACATAGCCGTCTGCCTGGCGTTCAAAGTTGCGCATGAAGTAACCGAATATGAAACGGAAATATATTAGAAAAATTAGAATGATAATCAGGCTGAACAACACGGATGTAAGAGTTGATTGATCAAATCCTAAATTCGTGATGAACCGAAGCAAAGGTTCTGTAAACACGATCGTGTAGATGATCAGATCGAAAGTGGCGTATGAAATCAGCATGTAGCCCGAAAAAAATAGGAGATAAAATAATAGGTGCCGCTTTTTGACATGGCCAATTTCGTGTGCAATCACGGCCTCGAGTTCATCGGGTTCGAGGTATTGGAGAAGGCCGTCGGTTACAAGGATGTAACGAAATTTCTTGATTAAACCCATTACACCGGCGGTAATCAATCGACCGCCGAAAATCGGCCAATGCAAAATATTTGCGTATTCTATTTTCGCTTTACGGCAAAGAAATTCAATTTGTCGGCGCTGAGATCCTTCTTCAAGGGGTGTACATCGCCAGAATCGCTGGATCATCGCGGGGCCCACGATGGCCACGACGAGCAGAAAAACCATAAAATAAATTACCTGTCCCTCGGTGGTCGACAAAAATTGTTTCGGCGCGTTGAATGGCAGCGCATGGATCAAGTCGGACACCCCCGAAAGTAAGATCCAGGGTAAGAGAATCGGCACTGAAAAAGAAATGTTGGACCATATGTAAGTTCTTTTGGATATCGTCTCAGAGTAGAGCCTTTGATAGGTTTCATGAGCATAAGCCCAGATGATGGACAGATAAAATATAAAAAGTGCGATAAAAATCATAGCCTGGATGGTGGGAATTTTGGAGAGTACGGGCACATTGAGCAGAAATGATGGCAGATTGAGCCCATAGATGTTAATGACAAAAAGCAAAATTGCCATGACGGATTGCCGTGTCAACCGAAGGTTGAACAGGTGGTCAAGGCGTGAAAATCTTTCTTTTGTGGTTTCCTGAAGAAGTTTTTGAAATTGTTTTCGATTGATGTAGGCAAACAAGAGGATGAGACCCAGAAAGAGCAGGACAGTTTCGAGGGCCCGTAAATTGGTTTCTTCCGGAGGTTGGTGAGTGGCGTAAATAAGAAGTACGATGATAATATAGATAAAATTGGCAAACATTATGTCTATGATCCCAATGAACGGTTGAAATGTTGGATTACATGCCGACGGGAATAGAGTAATTGGATAATAGTGTTTGTAAAGATGATATTATGAGCGTGCATGAAATGGACAGGTTTTGTCATGAAACAGAATTTATCGGAAAAACCGCTCTTTTTCGCTGTAAATACAGCCGCAATATTGCTGGCGGTACATTCCCAAGCGTTTTGATTCCGTAACACCTTTTTTCCATCCCGGTCGAAAGTCATGGTACAGAAAAGGCACCCCGACGGATTTACCGATAGCTTCGCCGATGGATTTAATGCTGTCATGTTTTTGGTACTTACTGTATAACAACGATGTGGTAAAGCAGTCGAATTTGCCCCGTTTCGCCAAAAGAGCGGTTGCTTTCAGTCGCTCATAATAACAGTATTCACAACGGTTTGCTTCCCTATAGGCCATCCCGCGTATAAAATTCTCCAGATCATAGCCTTCTTGATAAATAACCCTTAAATTAATTTTCTTTGAGTATTCTTCAAGTGTCTCCTGTCGCTTGAGGCATTCCGTATAGGGGTGTATGTTATACCGATAGAAAAATCCCATGACCTTTCCACCATCTTCACGCAGGATTTCAACGGTGTATATAGAGCAGGGAGCACAGCAGATGTGGAGTAAAACTTTCAATTTCTTTCTCCGAAAATAGCCGTCCCGATCCGGACCAGGGTGGCGCCCTCTTGAATGGCAACCTCAAAATCGCCCGTCATTCCCATGGACAATTCGTCCAGGCTCACATATGAAAGACCCTCTTTCTTAATTTGATCGCGTAACTCACGAAGTGTTTTAAAATAAGGACGGACTTTTTCAGGAGCATTAAAATAAGGCGGCATGGTCATAAGGCCTTTTACAGCCAGATTTGTCAAGGGTCTCATGTTATTGATCAGTTTAGCTGCGTTTCCAACAGACACCCCCGATTTTGATACCTGTTCAGCGACATTGACCTGGATTAAGATGGGCTGAATTTTGTTGTTTTTTTTGGCCTGTTTGTCCAATTCTTGAGCCACTTTGAGAGAGTCGACCGAATGAATCAGGTCAAAAAGTTTTACGGCATATTTGGCTTTGTTGGTCTGCAGATGGCCGATGAAGTGCCAAGACACCGGATAGATTGATAGCCGCTGAATTTTTTCACTGGCCTCCTGAACGTAATTCTCCCCAAGAATAGTCACACCGGCCTCAATCGCTTCTTTAACCCGCTCCATCGCCACGGTTTTGCTTACAGCCACCAAACGGATGGTTTCAGGATTTCGGCCGCAGTCAATCGCAGCATTATGGATTCGATCCTTAATTTGCTTCAGTTGCTCTTTCAACAATTGTTTCCTTCAGATCCATGATGCCTTGTTCTGGTTAACCCGATAACACCTTCTTTAATCAAAAACTCAATAACTTCACATACCGGTAGTCCAACAACATTAGTATAAGAGCCGTTGATGCTTTTGACAAGAAATGTTCCAAGGCCTTGTATCGCATAAGCACCAGCTTTATCGAAGGGTTCTTCTGTCCGGATGTACCATTCAATCTCAGCATCTGAAAGATTTTTAAACTGCACTTCGGTTTTGATGACGTCCGAATAATTTCGATTCATGGACTTGCAGCAGATACAATAACCGGTCAAAACCTGATGGATTTTCCCACTCAGGCGTTGTAACATCAATCGCGCTTCTGCTCTTGAGCCCGGTTTGCCCAGGAGGGTGCCGTCGATCATCACGATCGTGTCGGCGCCGATAACCCAGCCTTCCGGGTAACGCTCTGAAACCTGGTTGGCTTTGGCTTCAGCCAGAGATATTACATGGTTTTCCGGCGATGAGAACGGAACAACGCGCTCATTAAAATGGCTTGGTATTACCGTGAAAGAAAGCCCTGCCTGTTTGAGCAGGTAACGGCGGCGCGGGGATTTTGAAGCAAGTATTAGTAGCGGGTCTTGGCCTGTTTTCTGCATGGCGCTTTCTTAACAAATGAAATTGAGTTTGACAAGAATCAGAGAATAAAAATAATATAAGAATTTATTCTGCTTCGCTCAGAAAATAGACACTTTATGAATTTGGTCTGGGCAAGGGGAGCGGAAATGGGCAAATGGTTTTTGGCAAAACTTCTTTTGATAGTAAAGAAATGAAAAAAGCCTGGATTCTGGGAGCTGGAAAATTCGGCCGGATTGCTGCTGAGGCATTGCACCGAAAATACAATGACCTGGAAATTACCATTATTGAGAAAAATGAGAATGTTTGTCGCCAACTAAGTAACTTAAAATACGTGATAATATGTATGGATGGTATTGCTTTTCTAACCAAAAACTTTAAGAAACCTGATGAACCGGACTGGATCATTCCCGTCATTCCGGTCCATGTTGCTTTCGAATGGATCAAAGCCAAATTAACTTCCGGATACCGGCTGGAGAAATTGACGGTACCTGACCGGCTGGCCACATCTTTGCCAAATCCCTGCCGAGGAAAGCGCGGCGAGCTTTATATCAGCCATGCGGATTTTATATGTCCGGAGAACTGCCCTCAACCTAAAGATAAATGCACCTATACCGGAATGCCAAGACCTGCGAGTCTATATGAAATGCTCGAATCTCTCGAAGACGACGATTTCGAATCCATTGTTGTTCGAAGTTGGCAATTATCACCGGGGGTAGGGGGGATTAAACCGCATGAGCTTTTTCAGGCGCTGAATAAAGTTCTGACGGGCCGTAAACCGCTATTACTGAGCACTGCCTGCGGATGTCATGGTGTCATGGACGCATTTAAAATCTCAAAGCAATAATACTAATAATTCATGGTTAATCCATTGCCTTCATTTTTGCTTGCAATCAACCTTGTTTTAAGCTAATCGAAGAATTCTCGAATATCATTTTCGGCCTGGGTGGCGGAATTGGTAGACGCAAGGGACTTAAAATCCCTCGGGTACCTGTACCCGTACCGGTTCGATTCCGGTCCCGGGCACCAGTAAAATAAGGGGTTTAGGCAAATAACCTAAACCCTCTTTTTATAGTCTTGACCGGTTCGCTTTGTTGCAAGCCCCGCCTTTTTTTTAAGGGAAGCTATTTCAGGGATCGGAGCAATTTTTACAACGACAAGATGCCGGATCTGATACGTTTTTTTATTTGACCCTTGCCAGGTTTCAGTGATATTTGAAGTGTTAAGTTATAAGCGGTATGAATTAACCTTCAACCGAGGTTGCCCATGGATTAAGCAAAACCCCATTTCTCAAGTAGAGGTGGGGTTTTTATTTTTTGGAGGCCTATTTTTCTACCTGCTGCTGGACTGTACCTTTGACATTGAAGAGGCCATGCGGGATTTGCGTAAAAAGTATGAAAAAGGGCAGAAAAAATCCTGATAAAGAATGCAACGAGGATTTCGCATCAACTATTTTAAACGATAGTAACCTTTTGTTGTTTGACAACGGCGGCAGACGCTCAGGGATTGACCGTCGCATATTCTCATACGGGGTGCATCTCCCCGAACGAAGATCCGGTCGCGATCGTAGATTTATTACCGAACGCAGAGGTTCCCCCCAATTGAAAATGAAAAAAGATAACGAACGAAGACAGGCATTCAAATTCTTATACTAACAAATGATTAAGAAAATCAATTTCACCAGAATAATAACGATCCTTATCATTTCGGTTCTGTTCCCCATCATTGCCCGTGCCGGTCAATTCAAAGTCATCCGCGTCTACAGTGGCGATATCCTGAAAGCTAAGGGTCACGGCATTGAATTTAAAGTCCGTCTGGTCGGCATCGATGCGCCTGAAATCTCAAAAAAGAAAGGTGATCCGGGACAGCCATATAGTAAAGAAGCAAAAAAGTTTCTCGAAAACTTAGTTATGGATAAAATTGTTTTTATCAAGGGTTACGGACTGGACAGATATAACAGGATTCTGGCTGAAGTCTCAATAGGGGAAAAGAACGTCAATCTTGAGATGCTGAAAGCCGGCCTGGCAGAAGTATCTGATCTGAAAGCACAAAAAAAATTCGATCGCCTCACTTACAAGTTAACCGAATCAGCAGCTAAAGAAGCCGATGCGGGTATGTGGTCGTTAGGGGATCAATACATATCACCAGGGGAGTGGAGGAAAACGCATAGATAAAGAATAGTTTTACCGTAATAATTATTTTTTTATCTTCTTTTTTGGCCTTTGGGCCGAACGCGGAGAGCCTTCATGTGATGTTAGGAGAAAACCCTATAAGAGAAATCCCCGAATTATGCTACCATTACCAGCTTTTGAAATTGAGATATTTATTTGACGAGCCTTTTTAATTCCGAAACGCTATTTAAGGCGGCATCTGCCAGGAGCTGAACATCACTCCCATAGGTTACAAATCGCATTCCTTTATCAATCCAATCTTTAAGCATTTCTAACTCAGTCATGTGAATCCCCGGAATGATATCGTGTTTTTGGCATACTTGGATCACCTGGATGATAGATTCCATTTCTTTAGAGTGGGTGATCTGTCCGGGTATGCCTAAACTGACAGATAAATCGAAAGGGCCGACAAAAACAGCATCTACACCTGGATTTGATACAATCGCTTCTAAATTTTCAATGGCTTGTGGATTTTCGGCCTGGACGGCGATAAATGTGGCCTCGTTTGCTTGATTTAAATACTCACCAGCCTTGGGTCTGGCATAAAGGCTGTGAGCTCTGCGCAGAGCCACCCCCCGGTTACCCAGGGGCGGATACTTCGCATGGACAATGATTTCTTTGGCTTGATCGGCTGTGTTAACCTGTGGAACCAATAAACCTTCAGCACCGCAATCTAAGGGTTTGAGGATTGCTTCCCGGCGAATTTCCGGAATTCGTACGATTGTTGAAATTCCAGCCCCCCTGGCGGCTGCTATCATATCCGAGAGGGTTTCCGGAGAATACGATCCGTGCTCATTGTCGATGATAAAAAAATCAAAGCCACACTGGGCCAACATGTAAGCTAAATTTGGGTTTCTAATTTCGGATATCATGGTGCCTATTGCCAGGCCGCCTTTTAATAATTTGGATTTTAAAGCAGTCATTTCTTCAATTTTCCTTTCGTCGGGTGCCCGCTTAGTATACACCGTTTCGACAAATATTAGAAATTAAACAAAGGGCTTTCAGATGATCCATTCAACTCCTTGCAACTGGCACCACTCCTTCTAATCCAAGCGGGCTGTATGTGTCAAACGATAGTCGCAGCATCTGATTCAGAAATTTTTTGAATTAAATTAATATTCTTGCCTGGTATAAGTTACTCAAATCGACGGGTGTGACGCTATCAATAAGATTAAATACATCACTATACTATAGATGAAAAGGAGATAAGAACATGAGCTTAAGAAGCAAAGAACTCCACACCGGTCTCCAGCGAGCCGGTCATCGGGCCCTGTTTCATGCAATAGGGTTTACCCGGGAAGATTTCGGCAAACCGATAGTTGCGGTGGTTAATTCCTGGAATGAAATTGTGCCAGGACACATCCATTTGCGAGGGTTGGCTGAAGCTGTGAAGGGCGGTGTCAGGGAATCTGGCGGAATTCCGTTGGAATTTAACACCATCGCCACCTGTGACGGTCTTTGCCAGGGACAGTTCAGTATGCGTTACCCATTGCCCAGCCGTGAGTTGATTGCTGATTCCATTGAGCTTATGGTTGAAGGTCATCGTTTTGACGCAATGGTGATGCTTTGTTCATGTGATAAAATCATTCCGGCCCATCATATGGCTGCCATAAGGCTAAACATTCCCGCCATATTAGTAACCGGCGGGCCCATGTATCCGGGTAAATATAGAGATATGGAAGGACTCACCATAACCAGCATAAGGGAGTTCGTCGGGCGAACCAAAAAGGGGAAAATGACAGCCGAGGAGCTGGCTGAAATCGAACAATGCGCGCTTCCCGGAGCCGGCAGCTGTGCCATGATGGGAACCGCCAATACCATGTCCTGTTTTGTCGAGGCAATTGGCATGACGCTGTCCGGTTGTGGCACCGCCCATGCACTGAACGCAAAAAAAATTAGAATTGCCCGGCAATCGGGACTGAGAATTGTTCCGATGATAAAAGAAAATTTGACGCCGCAAAAAATCATCACAGAGACGGCTTTAACCAATGCCACGGCAGCAGCAATGGCAATCGGAGGCTCCACCAATATGGCCATTACCCATGAAGCCGGTTTGAAATTTGAGCTCGAAAAACTTGACCGAATCAGTGCAGAAACCTCCCACATTTGCAATATTGTACCATCCGGCAAACATACTCTGCTGGGATTGGAAGAAGCCGGGGGGATGCCGGCGGTCCTGAAAGAACTTGCAGTCAAGATCGATTTAGACGTTCTTACGGTAACGGGCAGAAAGATGAGCGATAATGTTGAATCCGCCCAGGTACTGGATCGCGAAGTCGTTAGGCCTTTAACGGATCCCCTTAACAAGCAAGAAAGTTTGGCTGTCTTATGGGGAAACCTAGCCCCTGATGGAGCGGTGGTGAAACAAACCGGGGTTCACGCGAAAATGATGACCCACAGGGGTCCGGCCCGACCGTTTGCTACCATGGAACTAGCGGTAGAAGCCCTCATGAATGATCAGATCAGCGACGGTGATGTGATGGTAATCCGTTATGAGGGACCCAAAGGGGGGCCGGGAATGCGAGAGATGCACATGGTGACTTCCATATTGATGGGTTTGGGTCTTGGAGATAAGGTTGCTTTGGTCACCGACGGACGCTTTTCGGGATCAACCCGGGGCCCATGCGTTGGCCATGTCTCGTGCGTAGAACAGGGAGCCATATTGGCAGATGAACTTTAAATTTCAAAGTAAATTCGGAGTGATACGGTCAATACTATTTTGCCTCTTGCAAAGTTCTCTCGTGTTCAATTAATTTATGAATATATATAATATTTTCGCTTGACATCCTACATCGTGGTATAATATAGAATTCTCTACGATCATTTCGACTCAATGATCGACTCACACTCCATCGCTCAGTATGGGCGGAGCATATCCCCTATGTTCCGCTCATACTTTTTTTGGCATCCGAAATCATGTCGTGAAATAATATGGCTAGTTATTGGCAGGCAGATTGTCGGCGATCAGTTTTATTTGTGAAATATGTGCATTAAAAAGATCTTCTTGCTCTTGGATGATTTTACGCGCCTCTTCGATTTTAACGGGTTGTCCATTGTCTTCGATTATGTCTTTTAAAGTCGACAGAAGCAGCCGGTTATCCTTTTTGAGCGCTTCGATGTGAAGGGATAAATCATCCATCATATCGTTGAATTGGCTGGCTTCTCTTTTAAGCAAATCTTTCGATCGCAGGATCACTTTACGAGTTAAATCGCCTTGAGCAATTTTATTAAAACTGTGAGTAAAGTTGACAAGGGGGCCGCAAAATTTGTGTGTAACCCACATCTGATTTGCTACGGCCAGTATGAAAACAGCCACCAGGGAAAAGGTAAATACTTCTGATCCGAGAATATAGAAATCGATGGCCTTCCAAAACTGCGTATCGTCGCTATAATAAATATTGCAGATAGATGACGATAGCATAATGGCGGTGTTTGCCAGCACAGCCAGCAGCATATAGGCCAGGTTAATGCCCGTTATTTTCATTTGGACATTTTTATTGATCAAATAGTTTTTCCAGCTTCGCCGATTTTTTTTACGAGCCATATTATCCGCCTTTCCGATAAGATGAAATATTTGAGGGGCCGGGGAGTTTTTTGTGATCCATTGTCGTAAGTCTTTTGTTTTTCTGTAATTTGGCAATGGGGGAGACCTCAGCCACCGAAGGTGAAATGCCGAGGGGGCAAGTATCCCCCGCAGACAAATTGCTTAGAAATACAAAGACTGGAGGCACAGGGTCAAAAAAACACCCCGACCCCTCAATTATTTAAAAAACACTAAGAAAAAAGAGGCTCGGGAGTCAACAGAAAAAGGGTGCATTAACTTTTTGCGGTTCAAGGATGCAATACGCGTATTGGCAAACTGAGTGTAACTCAACTCTTTTCCGTATCATTTTCATTAAGTTCTAATTTTGCGTTCTTGGAATGAAGACAGTCTGTATGTTATAATTGCCACAAATGTTAACACCGTCTTTTCGTATTTTTAACTAAAATGGGAGAGCAAGATGAATTCATTACCGCAGGATAAATTTCAAAAGGGTAAATTTATTGGTGAAGAAGAAGGAAACCGGATCAGTGAGGTCGTGATTTACAGTGATTGCGCTTATATAAAACGTCAGGCCCGGACCCTTGCCCAACAGGGTCTGAATCAATTTTTGCTTGAAGTCAAAGCCTTTGGAGTAGACGTTGATTCGACGCAAGCCAGTGTATACGGTGATGGAGAAATTCTCAGTGTTCAATACCGAGAGATCCCCGTCAAGGAAGCTCCCCAGGAGGAGGTTCGAGAACTCGTTTCGAAAAAAGAAGGATTGGAACGGCAGAGAAAGCTTTTGCAAAACGAAAAAGATGTTCAGGACAAGCAAGTCCGGTTTCTGGATTCGGTAGTCGCTTTCGCCGAAACCGAGATGCCAAAGAAAATTAAAACCCAATTTCCGGAAAGCGAAAGTCTTAAAACCATGCTGGCATTTCTGGGAGAAAATTTTCAAACATTAGCCGACAAAACTCTCGCGGTAAAGCGCCAGATCGAAGATCTGGACAAGGAGATCACAGTGGTCGAAAAAAAATTGAAGAAATTTTGGCGCTCGAAACCGGCGATGCGGAAAGTCATCGAGGTTTTATTCGAATCTCCCAAAAAACAAGAGATAAACATCGAAGCATCTTATGTGGCCATTAACGCCTTATGGACACCCGTTTACAGGGTTGATGTGCCGCAAGACCTTTCCCGGGTGAAGCTTAACATGTTTGCCCGAATCCAACAGAATACCGGTGAGAACTGGAATGCGGTTAAGCTGGCCCTGTCGAATGCCGTTCCGCTCAAAGGCACGCTGCTGCCAACCATAGAAAGCTGGTATGTAGACCTGCCGGCCCGCGATGATTTAATGGTGGGCGCTTCTGCCGATTCCTTGGCGGCAACACCAGCTCGCAGAAGGGTTTCGCAACCATCCATCGCAGAGCCAGTTGAGGCAGCCGCAGAGATGGAAATTCTTGAAGATGTGGAATTGTCGTATGAAGCAGAATTCCGGCAGGCTGAACAAAAAGAATTGCCCCTGGCATTCGAATACGAACTTCCGCAGCCCGTGAACATTGATTACGCTGATGGCGATACATTGCTGCCCTTGTTTTCAAAGGAAATGAAGGGCGAGTTCTACAATTACGCAGTTCCCAAAATTGACCCGTTGACCTATTTGGTCTGCTGCATATCTGCAGACAGTGAATTGCTGGCTGGAAGATTAAATGTTCATTTCGGGGGTCGATTTATCGGGGGGACTGCTCTCCCGGAAAAAAAAGCCGGTGAAGAACTGTTGGTAAATCTAGGCGCTGAACGAGGCCTGAAGGTCCGGCGGGAGAAACTAACAGACAAGTTGACCGAAACCTTTTTTGGCAAAGTCGACCGTTCGAGTGTGGCCCGGGAACTGGAATTTAGTACAAAAATAGAGAATTTAAAGGACGAGCCCGTGCGGATTCATCTGTTTGATAGTATTCCGGTGTCCAAAACGGATCGTATTCAGATCAAGGGGGTTGAAGTTAAACCCGAGCCGACCCAAAAAAATCATCAGGAACTCGACGGCGTGATGTTGTGGGATATACAGGTAAAGCCCAGGGCTGTTTTAGATGTTCGGGTGAAATTTTTCGTCAAGCACCCCAAAGACAACCTACCGTCGGGACTGTAATACATTCTATCTAGATTATTAAACGTGTCAGATTTTAAATTTTGGATATTACTTTTTGACGCACTGTTCTTTTCCGAAAGATTTCTTCCAGTTACCGCGGTAGTTTTAATTTCCGGTCGAAATCTGATAGGGTGCGGCCCGCTTATCAATTATCGGATATCGGTCTCAGGCGTTTTTTAGCCGGCATGTCAGGTTTTATCTCCGGTTGATTTTAGGCACGCTTGGCCCCATCAAATTTCGCTTGTTCCGCTACCAGCCCCTGCAGCGAGACTCCCCTGCCGGTCAAGTATTGAGTTGGCGGTTCACAATTGATGGATTTGCCGTCCATCACTTCGGCAGTGCAGGCACGGCATCTATCCCCGCCTGATTAATGTGCTCCACAATAACAATAGTTAGACCGGCACGGATTGAACTCGCATGAACAATAATCGGGATCCGTCCCAAGATTTGTCCTTTCACGCAGAACATCATGTTTCAGGAGTTTCAGGTCGAAGGTAAAAGAAGGTATGGACCTACACAGGAATCGATGCCGAATGAAGTAATAATAAGCTTGTGGCCTTTTAACCCCCACCTGTGACCGGAATAATTGTTATGCGACTTCCTTCTCTAACCGCGGCTGTTCTGGTTTTCTCATGAGCCAGAACCACCCCATTCATTGCGATCACAATCTGCTTGCGAAGTTTGCCTTCTGAATCCACCAGTGCCTTTTGGAAATCATCTCCAAATCGATTCGCAAGAAGGCCGATAACGTCGGCCACCGTAGAATCCTCAGCTATCTCAAGTTCTGATTGGGGCTGCTGAGTGATTCTTGAAAGAAAATCGGCAAGCTTGACATGAACCCTTATCATTAAAAGTAAAGCTCCTTACCGAAATCACGGGAATCTATCAATCCTGGAGGCATCCGTGTTTTTCCATTTTCTCCGTCAACCAGTGCAGACCCAATTCGTGAAGCTTCCAGCGCCTTGGTGACGCTAACTGACGGTCCCAACCCAGCATGTCGTAAGCCAAGTTGCGCATTTCGGCAAACTGATGACTATCTATAGCCTGTCCTTTGAGAGGACCGTTTTCAATAGGTTCGAAAATCCTTTCAGGTAATGAATCATCATTTACACCGAAACCCTCCAAAGTATTGAACGCCCTGGTCATATTGAGAGCACGTTCAGAAACCTTGATTAACTCCCAACCGGATACGTCCCAACCCGTGACCCCCCTGACCAGGTCGGCCAGATGCGTCAGAGTATAGGGAAAGAAGGAGCATACACAAAGGTTGTTGTACAGGCTCTTATTGAGCATCATGTGGACCCAGAGCCGGACTTTTGAAGGATTGAGCTCAAAAGGGTCCACAGCTTCTAAAATACCCATGTTCCGTGCAAAGGCAAATGTTGGCGCTTCTGTGCTGGCATACATGGGATCGAACATATTGGCCATGTGTTCGGCGCCTGTGGGGGCGAGTGCATAACCGAGCCCCAGGCCCGTCTTCCACCGTGGCTCATGAAGAGGAAGTGGCTGGCCCTTGATATGAAGAAAACAGGAGGCTGCATCCTTGCCCAGCTTTTCCTCGATACCCCTGGGGCCTTCTGCTAAGATATCGCCAAGTCCTTGACGATTAACAATCAGCTTGAGGAGATCCAGTAAACCCTTTCCAGAACCAAAGCGCAAATCCAGGCCCTCAGTTAAAGAGTCAGGCAGGAGTCCTTTCTCGGCACACTCCATAGCTCCCGAAATCATCATCCCTGCGGTGATCGTATCAAGGGTGTAGCGGTTGCAAATCTCATTTGCGAGAGACACGATTTTCAAGTCACCGATTCCACAATTAGAACCAAAACTCCCTACGGTTTCGAATTCAGGCCCGCTGTATTTCGTGCCGACACGTATATCCTTTTCATTGATCTCGACCACCCTCTTACAGTGCACGGGGCATAAGTAACAGCTCTTTCTATCGACCAGGATATTCTCCGTCATATATTTCCCGGAAATGCTCTCAAATGCTTCGAAAACGCCGTCACGAAAGTTTCGGGTCGGCAATCCACCCGCGGCATTGAAAAGGGCTAGGCCGTTCAGGGTCCCATTTTCTGACATAGGACCCAGAAATTTCTGCCAATTCTCACCAAGCCACCGGGAAACTTTTGCAAGCCCCTCTTTGTCAGCAACCTTCAGTCGCAAATCACCCTTGACCGCTATTGCTTTTAGGTTCTTCGAACCCATGACGGCCCCTATGCCTGCGCGACCGATGTAATCATGCGGTCCTTGGGCAATACAGGCAAAACGGACCAATTGTTCGCCCGCAGGGCCAATCATCGCTACGGAGACATTGGAGTCACCTGCATTCTTACGGATGGCTTCTTGGGTCTCATAGGCCTCCAGGCCCCATAGTTCAGAGGCATCACGTAGGGCGACCTCGTTGTTGGTAACCCAGAGATACACCGGCTTCTCGGATCGACCGGTGAAAACGATGCCGTCATATCCGGCCCACCTGAGCTTTACGCCCCAATCACCGCCCCCTTCTCCTTCACCGTAGCCTCCGGTGAGCGGCGACTTCGCACCCGCGCTGTTCCGTCCGGCCCCAGGAATGGAGGTGCCCGTCAGAACACTGGCCGCGAAAACCAGCACGTTTTCTGGCCCAAGTGGATCACAACCGCCAGGAACTTCTTTCAACAGGTAATAGGCGACGATGCCTCGCCCCCCCATATAGGTTCGATAAAAATTCTGATCGTGTTCATCGACGGTGATCTCCCTGTTCGTTAGATCGACTCGAAGTATTTTCCCCCAAAAGCCTGTTTGCATGATTCACCTCCTGTTTCAGACTTTCCCGACGTCTCCTGTGATTTGATTCTGACAAAACCAAATTGATCTTTTTCGCTGGCCATCAATGAGAAACGCCATTGCCCCATGATGGTTATTGTCTATTCCGCATATGCGTGCTGCCAAATTATGGAAATCTTTCTCTAGGTCGCTTTCTGGGTACGAACCAGAATAGTGTTCCGTAACTTTGATACGCGATTTTGAAAGATTTGAAATGCTGCTTTAGCATTTTTGCCCCACCCCTCCTCTTCTTGGATCTTCCTGTTCAAATCAACGGCAGCCTCATGGCACCCAAGCAACAGCGGTTTTGCCTCCCCTGTCCTCACAAAAAGGCTCAACTTAGCCTCTTCAAGGTCCTTTAACAAAAGGAGAAGCTCCTTTTGATCTTCGGCATCGGCCTGATTCGCAACCGACTTTGCTATCGCGAGCGTCTCTTCAGTCAATGAAGTATTCACCAAATTCTCCTTTGTTCAGAATAGATCCCCAGCTTCGT
>CP070652.1:1907142-1918950 GCA_020354645.1 Deltaproteobacteria bacterium | reverse complement strand
TTTGATAATCTAATTCGTTTTTGTATTTCTCAAAATCCTGCTTAGAATAGATGTTTTTAAACCTTGTTTCGTCAAAAGAACGTTTATGACTTTTTAGAAATTTAAGCCACTTTTCATAAGTTTCAAAAGGAAACCCCTTTTTCCTCTCAACCACAGTACCATCCAGGTTGACCGTCGTAGTGACTTGTGCATCTACTACATGGGTAAATAAAAGCAAAATCGCCAATGAGAAACAGAAGTGAAGCCTTTTCATGAAAAGCCTCCTTTAGATTACAAGATCAATAGCAGGCAACCTAACATTAGATATCAACTATTCGGCATGTTTTTGTGCCATATAGGGCTCTTATCTGCCCGGCTATGCTACGGTTATTTAACAACGCGAGAAAGCAGAGCTAAGACAGTGCAGAGGAATAGGAGATCAGAAGTGAGACCCAGTTTGCTTTATGTGATGGGTATGTGCTTCGGGCCAGTTGGAAATGGAAATCAGAGCTGTTTTAGGACAATATACATCATTGATCTACAGAAGGTCAAATAAAATTGAAATGCACTTTCGAATCCAGTGGCTTGTGAACCTGATACTTAAGTTCAGATATCGTTTTGATATAATAGAATTATCGAAGATTCATGCATGAGAATATACAAATATTTGGAAAACCTTTGATATGTAAGATATCATATCATGGAACCACAGTTGGCAGGTCAAGCAAATCTCGTATTCACCCTTTTTTTAAAACATCTTCTGTTTATAGCGGGTTTCTTTGGGGTCAGTGGTTATGGGTGCCGGCGAATTAATTTCTCACCGGTCCTCAAAAAATAATTCATCGAGTCTTCCCAGAACTTCATGCTTTCGTTAAATTTGGCTTCGGTGAACGCTTCAATGAACTTGTTTCCACTTTCATTCAGTGCTGTATAGGTATACGTGATATGTACCCGAGAATTCTCATTCTCAATCTCTTCAACAGAAATGTTTAACTTTGCAACCCTGGATTCGGGGGTGATACGAGCAAATTCTATTTCTTTATTGTCTTCATCTCTTTTTGTAATCAGCCATATCGTATCTTTTTCCTCTGTTTGACTCGAGGTGAAAACGCATCCTTCTTCAGCAAACCCGGACTCCGAATAAACAAGCCTGTAGTCCCATCCATCCAGCCATTCAGCTTCACGAACCGGGCATATCAGCGGAAAAACCACCGAGGCAGGCGCATTTATCATTTGCTGATAGCTTCTGGTAACTCTCTTGGCAATGAATTCATTGTTGTGCATGATTGTTCTCACGATTTTCAAAATTGTGTTTGCATAAATTTACTTCAGCGACTCCTCTGACAACGCAGCATCATCGATCCAAACGTTTCCTTTGCCGCAGTAATTTTTTAGTGTTTTCATAGCTTCATCGTTAAAATTGAAATTAGACCGAAGCACATAATAATTACGCCCGATATCCGGTTCACCCAGCGCAGACCACCATGACCTATTTTTTCGCGGAACATTGCCGTGATGTTGCTCAAGATCAACCACCACAGCGCAGAGCCTAAAAACACCCCCAGGACCAGAATGCCGGCCGCCATATAATTTGCACCTGAACTTACCAGACCGAATCCGGAAAATATGGCGGCAAATGATAGAATTGTCATGGGATTGGTGAGTGTAAGAAAAAAGGTTGATATATACGAACTGACACGACCAGGTGTTTTTGCCGGGGATGCCTGATCCGACGGGATCGACAGAAAGGCCCTAATCCCCAGGTAAAGAAGAAATGTCCCCCCGATGAGACGAAACCACATCCGCTGGCCGGTCATAAAGTTCGTTACGAATGTCAGTCCAAAACCGGCAATCATGCCGTAAAGGGCATCCGCTGTAGCGGCCCCGAGCCCGGAGACGAAACCATGAAGTTTACCGGCGGCCAAAGTGCGCTGTACGCATAACACCCCAATGGGTCCAACCGGTGCGGCAATTGAGATTCCGATGACAAGGCCTTTGAGAAAGAAACTGAGGGTCATGAACGTCTCATATCCGCTGCAGAATAAGTACCCCACCTACCGATTGTGACAATCCCGTCCTCTTGTAAACCTTCTGCTATGGCCTCAAACACGGCTTCAATGGCTTGAGCCGCAGTCCTTCTCGGCACCCCACCTAAATTTTCAGATACTCTTATTATTAGCTCTTTCTTATTCATTGAGAAGCTTCTCTGCTGGATATGTATTTCGCAAAAACATATAACGCTCCAGATCAGCGATGCGCTATGATGCGTCCTTTCTGGCAAACGGTTAGGTTAGTTTATCAGCAGACTTTACCTCATCCTTGAGCTCTTCGAACAACTTATAATGCGTTTCATCCATACCGAGAGCTTTGTATGTTTTTTGGGCAGCGGTATTTTCCCGTTCAACGTACAGTCTGAATCCGCGGACTTTAGGATCTTTCTCTGCAAGACTTCGAACGTACTGATACAGACGCCTATAAATCCCCTGTCTTCGACAATCGGGGCGTACATAGACACTCTGGATCCACCAAAGGGTACCATTTCGCCAATCACTCCACTCCGGCGTAACCATGAGAGATCCCACGACGTCGCCGTTATTCTCCGCCACTACATAGAATCCGAGATTAGGGTTTTTGATCAAGGTTTCCACGCCTGCTGAAATAACCTCATGAACCAGCTCTCTGTCCTCGGTCTCCCGTGCCATCGCACGGTTGAACTCCACCAGAACAGGTGCATCGCCCATCCTCGTGCGTCGAATCAGAATTTCTTCAGACATCAGGTTTACCTCCGGATGATCAAACTCGTATGATTGGCAAATATTATCGCAATAGTGTCTAATAAAGTCTGCCGGCTTAGACGTTATTTCAATCTTCTGGCCTTGAGGATTACGATGGGTTGGGCCGGAACGTCACCAAACCTACCGTGGGTTCCTGTTTTGACACCTGATATCATGTCGACCACCTTCAGGCCCTTAATTACCCGTCCAAAAACAGCGTATCCCCAACCTTGCCGGGTTTGGCTCTTGTAGTTGAGAAAATCATTGTTGACAGTGTTGATGAAAAACTGGGCTGTTGCGCTGTGGGGATCCTGGGTGCGGGCCATGGCGATGGTACCGCGGTCGTTTTTAAGGCCGTTGTCGGCTTCATTTTTAATCGGTGTCTTGGTACGCTTCTGCTTCATGTCAGAAGTAAAGCCGCCTCCCTGGATCATAAAATTTGGGATCACCCGGTGGAAGATAGTTCCGTTATAAAATTTATCATCCACATAAGACAGAAAGTTGTCTACAGTCAAAGGTGCTTTAGAGGTAAAAAGCTCGATCACGATATCGCCTTTTGATGTTTCAAGCACAACCTGCGGGCCGGCGGCTGAACTCTCCGCCGCATTTGTCGTACCGGCTACTGCCAGAACTGCAAGCATCCAACTCAGCACGGATTTCATGGTACCCTCCTTCACTGCAATTTATGGCTCATATTTCAATCGCCACAGAAAGACGCGGCATTTGATCAATTTTTGAAACTGCAACATCGATCGCACTCACCATCTTGACCCGGTGTCCGTACGAGGCTGGGCAAAGCCGGTCAGCCAATACGAATAAAAACAGGACTCCCCAAAGCGACGAAATTCTTTCTTACTTGCTCCAGAAATCCTTTAGCTTCTATTGGGCACTTTTGTCAAATAAACTTAAATACCCCTCGTAACCTTCTTTTTTCAGATCTTCTTTGGGGATGAACTTCAGAGAAGCTGAATTGATACAGTACCTCAAACCGGTAGGCTGAGGTCCATCGGGAAACACATGCCCCAGATGTGAATCGGCATGCCGGCTGCGGACCTCGGTGCGGATCATAAAAAAACTGCGATCTTCCTTTTCCACAACATTGTCCGTTTCAAGCGGCTTGGTAAAGCTCGGCCATCCGGTTCCGGATTCAAATTTGTCAGTAGAGCTAAACAGTGGTTCCCCGGAAACAACATCTACGTAGATTCCCTCTCTCTTGTTGTCCCAGTATGCATTGTCAAAGGGCGGTTCGGTACCGTCTTTCTGGGTCACTTTGTATTGCAGTGGTGTCAATTTCTCTCGCAGCCCATCGTCGCCGGGTTTTGAATACTTCTGATTCTTCGAATGCTTTTCAACTGTATCGGGGTTATTTCCCCAAACCGTTTTCAGGAACTGATCCCTGCCGGAATGAAAGCGATACAATTTGTAACGGCTCGGATTTTTCTTATAGTAGTCCTGATGGTAGTCTTCAGCTCTATAGAATTTTGAGAATTCGACGATTTCTGTCACAGCCGGCTTATCGAACCGCCCGGTCCTGTTCAGTTGCGCTCGGGATTCTTCCGCCAAGCGCTTCTGCTCGTCATTGTGGTAGAATATGGCGGTTCGATACTGCGGTCCTCTGTCAACGAACTGACCGCCGGAATCAGTAGGATCAACATGCTTCCAGAAAATGTCCAGAAGTTCGTGGTAGGTAACTTTGGCCGGATCGTATTTCACTTGAACCGCTTCGGCATGGCCCGTAACCCCTGCTGAAACTTCCTCGTAGGTCGGATTGTCTTTTTGTCCGCCAATATAGCCGGAAATAACCTCAACCACACCGTCTACTTTTTCAAAGTCTGATTCTGTACACCAGAAACAGCCACCGGCAAAGGTGGCGGTTTCTAAGTTATTATTTTTTTCATTCATTGCGCTACCCGCTTTGCTTTCAATGGTTTGTAAATAATAAATTCCAGAAAAAATGAGGAAAATAATCAATATGTTAAAAAAGATAGGCTTCATATCTATCTCCTTATCAGCCTCCTTATCAGCGTCGTTGGTATATAGCCCCGAATAGCCGCGTGAAAACTTCGCACCATTGCTTCAGCACCTGCTGTGTTGATGGGCGGATTTAAGGCATAACAGTTTAGGTAACCATTTTTTACAGAAAGTCAAAGGAATCAATGTGGTGAGGCATAAACCGGGAGAGGATAAGATGCCTGAGATGGATATGCGTTAATCGGGTATTATTTGAGTAATGCATTGGCGACGATGGTTTTTTCGATCTCTTTGGTGCCTTCGTAAATTTCCAAGATCTTGGCATCCCGGTAAAGGCGCTGCACTTTGTATTCATCAATATAGCCGTAACCGCCGTGCATCTGAAGCGCCTCATCGGCGCATTCTACTGCCATTTTGCCGGAATACCACTTGGCCATGGCTGTCAGGGCGTGGTCCAGTCGGCCCTGATCCGCCAGCCAGGCGGCCTCATAGTAGAGGTTGCGTGCGGCCCTGATCCGGGTGGCCATTTCCGCCAGCTTAAACTGGGTGACTTGAAAATCGGCAATGGGTTTTCCAAATTGACAGCGGCTTTTGGTATACCGGATTGACTCTTCAAGGGCGGCCCGGGCCAATCCGACCGCCTGGGCACAGATATGCAGCCGCGTCCGGTTGAAAAATTCCATTAAATGGTAAAATCCTTGGCCTTCGGTTCCGATCAGATTTTCAAACGGAACACGAACGTCACTCAGCGAGATTTCCGCCGTATCCGATGCCCGAATGCCCAACTTACCGCGGATTTTTGTGGCTTTATAACCCGGTGTATCGGTTGGCAACAGTATAAAGCTGTAGCGATTGTGGCGGGATTTATTTTCGGGATCGGTCTGACAAAACAGCATAAGGTAATTGGCTACGGTGCCGTTTGTGATAAACATTTTGGTTCCATTGATCACCCATTGATTGCCTTCTTTTACCGCAGTGGTGACAGCCCCGGTCACGTCGCAGCCGGCATCCGGTTCCGTAATAGCGGTACCGACAATCGCCTGGCCCTCAACAATTTTGGGAAGAACCAGCTGCCGTTGCGCTTCAGTACCAAAGAGGATCAACAACTCGGAGCCAAAGCAAGTGGACAAAATCGCGGAAGCCATACCCGGATCTACAGCCCAAAACTCTTCATTGATCAGACAGTGTTCGATAAAACCATAACCGGCACCGCCGTATTTCTCATCAATGAAGACACCCACAAATCCCAGATCACAGGCCTTTCTCCAGATTTCAAGATCAAATTTTTCTTCCCGGTCGAATTCAGCAGCCCTGTCCGGGAATTCTCCTTTGGCGAATTTTCTGGCCGCTTTGACGATATCCTGTTGTTCTTTGGTCAAGGTAAAATCCATATATATCTCCTTAATGGGGTTGAGCCGTTCGACCCGTTACCGGTTTTGCCCGTTCGGTTTTCAGGGTAACCGGCTGACCGAAAAACCGGCACAACCCGATTAGATCAGCCTTCCTTGCGCCGCATTTCTTCACCGCGGATTTCGCGCCTCAGCAGTTTGCCGACTTTTGACTTGGGCAGCATGTCTCTAAACTCAATATATTGTGGAATCTTGTAGGGTACGAGATTTTGTCGGCACCACTTAATCAGCTCGTATCCCGTAATTCCTTTGATGTCTTCCTTGAGCACCACATAGGCCTTTATGCGTTCGCCCACTTTTTCATCCGGAACACCCACCACGCAAGACCCGATTACAGCCGGGTGTTCCTGCAGTACCGATTCTATTTCCGAAGCTGATATGCGGTAGCCCTTATGTTTGATAGTATCCACCGTTCGGTCCACAAAGTATAAGTTGCCGTCCTCGTCCATGGACATTATGTCAGCCGTGCGGTACCATTTATTCCCCTCCAGATCAACGAAAGATTCGGCGGTTTCCTCCGGCTTTTTCAAATAATTGGTTACCATATGTTCGGAAGAAACCAGTAACTCGCCGGGTTCTCCAGGCGTTACCGCTGCCAGCGTCGCCGGGTCGACAATTTTGACCTTTTTGGATGCGACAATGCGGCCCACGCTTTTAGGCGGACTTTCTATATCAACCGGGCACATGGAGACCCCCCCGCAGGTTTCGGTGGCGCCGTAGCCCTGAAGGATCGTTTTGGCGAATTTTTCCTTCCAGCGTTTGCCGACTTCAACCGGCAGAACATCGCCGGCACAAAACCAGTACTCCACCGAGCTGAGATCATACTGGTCCAGGCGATCATGTTCCAAAATCATGCGATAGAGGGTGGGGACACCAATCATGGTTTTGGCTTTAAAGCGCTGGATGGCGTCAAAAGCGGCATCCAAATTTATTCGCGGCTGAAGGATCAGGGTGCCGCCTGCCAATAGGGTGGCCAGACCGCAGGTCTGCCCCAGAATATGAAACAGGGGGGCGTTGCCCATGATAACATTATCTTCAGCCGCAAATAGCGGGTCCGTGATTCGAATTTGTTCATCTGCCGAAACGATAAACAGATTATGTGAAATCGGCACACCTTTGGAAAATTTTGTGGTCCCGCCGGTGTAAAGAACTTCGGCGACGGCATTTCCGTTTTGTTCGGTTTCCGGTTTGGCTGGGGACGGGTTATGAAATTGGGACATCAGTTTCTTGAATGAATATGTGTTATCCGTAAGCGCAATTTTTCCTCGGGGAATAATATCAAACAGGTATCCGAAATATCGCTTCCACCAGGGAAGCAGATCGGCCATTTTGGTTACGATTACCCGTTTAAGCGGGGTTTCGGAAAGTACACTCGTTACATACCCAAAATTGGTATCCGCACAGACAATGGCCTCGGCATCGCTGTCATTGGCAATATATTTGAGATCGTGAGGCGTGTATATTGGCGTGATGGGCACACAAACGGCACTGATTTTCTGTATGCCCAGCCAGGCAACCACCCATTGAACGCTGTTGGGAATATAAATTATAATTTTCTGGCCCGGTTTAAGGCCCATATCAATTAAGGCGGCGGCAAAACAGTCAACCAGATCTTTGATTTTACCATATGAAAACCGTGTCCCCAGATAGATTACGGCCGTGTTGTCTTTTCGTCTTTCTGCTGTGGCTTCAAAAGCTGAAAAAATGTTATGATCCACTGTTTTATTCATACCGAAATTCAGATTCCAAAATAAGCAGATTTTACCTCGGGGTTGTCCATCAGTTCTTCCCCGGTGCCCGATAAGGCCAGCATACCGTTTTCAATGACATATCCGCGCTCAATAAACGGCAATATCGGTCGGGCAAATTGTTCGGTTATTAAGATCGTAATGCCGGATTCTTTTCTAAGGTTTTTTACTGCATCAACCAGCATGGTTTGCATCATTGGGCTCAGCCCCAGCAGCGGCTCGTCAAGCAGCAGCAACGCCGGTTTGAGGATCAGTGCCATGCCGATTGCCAGCATCTGCTGTTCGCCGCCGCTCAGAAAACCGGCTTTGCGGCGCTTTAGATCCGACAGGGCGGGAAAAAGCGCATAAACATATTCCATCCTTTCCGACAATGCCAATTTTTTTACCTGGTGGCCGGCGATCCTCAGATTTTCAGCAACGTCACTTTCCGGAAAAACGGGGTGCCGCTCCCGGGATAATACAAGGCCTTTTTTTACGCGGTCAAAAGGCTGGGTTTCGGTGATGTCTTCACCTTGGAAGAGAATCTCGCCATAAATGGTAATTCTTTCACCGCCTTTGCGCTTTTCCTTGATTTTCATATCGATGATCAGCCCTGAAATAGTATTCATCAAGGTGGTCTTGCCGGCACTATTGGAGCCGATAACACCGACAATCTCGCCTTCATTGACGGTCATGGAAAAGTCATTCAACGCCAGAGCGTTTTCAAAGAATACCATCAAGTTTTTGACTTCTAGCACAGCATCACCTTAATTTATATGGGGACATCAATAAATATGAAAAAATCAATATCTGTTTAAATATTCATTACCCGGAGGGTTGCAGTTTTTTTCCTTTTTGCCCTCTCAGCAAAAGGGAAAAGTAAATATAAATCTCTGCGTCCCCTGCGCCTCGAGCAAAGCGGGCGGTGAATAATCACTCCGTGCCCAGGTAGGCATTCTTAACCTCCCGGCTTTCCATTACATCAGCGACATTTCCGTCGGCGATTTTCTGTCCGAAGTTGAGGACGATCACACGGTCGGCGATTCTGAATAGTTCTTTCAAACGGTGTTCGATCATGATAATCGTTTTACCCTGCTGGCGGAGTTTTTCAATGATGGGAAGAATGCTGGCGACTTCTGCCAGGCTCAGGCCGGAAAAAAGCTCATCTAAAATCATCAGATCCGGATTGAGGGCTATGGCTTTGGCCAGCTCCAGCCGCTTCAGGTATCCTTGGGGCAATGCACTGGCCGCTTTGTACGCCACCAAGGCGTCCCGCTCAAAGCCGACCTCTTCCAGCAGATCCAGCGCCACTGCGTTGCGGTCACCGTATTTTCCGCCGGTCATTTGTTTGACCCGGGGGGAATACAGCGGGATAATCATATTTTTGTAGGCCGGCAGCTGGTAGAAGGGTTTTACCATCTGGAAGGTCCTGGCAATCCCCAGCCGCACGACCTTGTAAGGCGGCCAAGCGGTGATATCTCGACCACGATAAAGAATTTCACCTTGGGCCGGTTTAACAAAACCGGTGATCAGATTAACAGCTGTCGTTTTTCCGGAACCGTTGGGTCCGATCAGGCCTAAAAGCTCACCTTCGGCAAGCTCAAAATTCAAATCCTGAATTGCCTGGACACCGCCGAAATTTTTATAAAGGCGTCTGACGCCGAGCAAGGGGAAATCACTCATCGTTCAACCTCCGCCCATCTTTCGAATTGGTGATACTTTCGCTGAACGTAGTGAAATATACCTTCCGGCAGAGCGACCGTAAATATGACCAGAAACAATCCATAGAATACAATCCGAAGTCCCCCCAACCCGCGCAAAATCTCCGATAAGGGGACCAGGATGAAGGCCCCCAGCGTTGACCCGGCCAACGTTCCGATACCGCCGACGACCGCTGCTGCAATCGGCAGAATGGAATAATCTAAGGCAAATACCGGCATGCCGACAAACAAGTAAACATGCGTCATAAAGGCGCCTGCAAACGCGCCCACAGAACTGGCGATAAACAACGCCTGGATCTTAAACCAATAAATATTGATTCCGGCGTTCATGACCGAACGGTCGTTGTCGTTGATCCCTTTCAACACCAAGCCGAAGTCCGAGTCCATCAGACGTCTGAATCCAAACAGAGCAGCCAGAAGAGCGGCGATGATGAGATAAATTTCAACCCATCGCGTGGGAAAAGACGCCAAGCCGCTGAGCCCCTCGGTCCCGCCAAAAATCCGGGTCGCCTCGACAATTCGCACCAGCATCAGTGGCAGCACCAGAGTGACCATCGAAAAATAGATTCCGCGAAGTCTAAGAACCGGCGTCAGCAACAGGGTGCATAGCAGGCCGCCGAAAATTGTGGCCAAGGGGATGGTCACTGCCGGCGGCCATCCCCAGTAGTGGTTCATGATACCGGCCAGATAGGCACCGCTTCCGAAAAACAGCGCTTGACCGAGGGATATCATTCCGCTTTGAGCCAAAATATCCCAGCTGATGGCCAAAAGGGCAAAGACTGACACGGAAAGCAAAACCCGTTGCCAATAGACGCTTAAGGCCAGGGACAAGACCAACAATCCGACGATCGGCAGCATTCTGGGGGCGGCCAAATAGAGCATCTCCCGCCAGGAACAAAGTGCAAATACATCGCCGGACCTGACTTTTATACCGCGGTCTATGCGTTCTTTGCGTCTTCTCACCGGTTATATCCTTTCCTCCAGTTCTTTTTGTTCACCGAATAAACCGGAAGGTCTGAAAATCAGTATCCCCAGGATTGCAATCAGGGGGACCAGCATAACCCAATGGCTTTCCAGATAAGTTACCGTAATGGTTTGACCATAACCGATTAAAAAAGAGGCCAGCACCAGTCCACCGGTGGAGCCCAATCCGCCAACAATGCACACAGCCAGGGCTTTGATCAGAACACTGTAGCCCTGCTCAACGTTAATGGTTCCCAGGGGTAAAATAACGATGGCGGCGATGGCTGCATATGCCGCGCCGAAGGAAACGCTGAGCATCGCCACCCGGTCGGAGTTGATGCCCAGGCTCAAGGCGGTTCTTTCTTCCTGGGCAATTCCCCGAAAACGCAGGCCCGTCCGTGTATGGTGCGTGAAAAACCAGAGAAAACCGGCCATGGCAATACCGATTATCACGATGAATACGCGCTGCATGTCCACGACCACCTGACCAATTTCGATACTGGTATCAACAAAAACAGGCAGCGAATATTCAAACCCGATAAAGCCCAGATATTTAAAAAGTTCAAGGGTTGCCAGACCGATACCGAAAGTGGCAATGACTTCGGATAATACCATGCCCCGAATTCTCAGCAGCACGAAGCGATACATCAGCTCACCGGCAACGGCAGTCAGCACCACTGCGCACAAGACCGACAAAAGATAGGGCAGGCCGATCGTGTTAAAAAACACCCAGGACAACAAGGCTCCCAGTATATACAAAGCGCCATAGGCAAAATTGGCGACGCCGCTGATGCCGAATGTGAGGTTAAACCCCAGGGCCACCAGTACCAGTATGATGCTGTTAACAAAACCGTAGACGAAAGTATTGGCTAACATGGAGAAAAAAGTTTACTGCCAGGTTGATATCCGTGTTTCTTAAAATAACTGCAGACGCCCTCTGCCGTTTATAACCGCTGAAGCTGATGATCTGGTCGGCCCAAAAAACACCGCTTGCCGGGTCTGGCGCAACCGCGGTGGCAAGGTGAACATCTTTTTGGCCTGCCCGTCGACAGATCCCGCCTTTTAGTTGGAGAGCTTTAATCACCGGACGCCGGATTACAGAAAAAACCTGCCCGCCTTGCCCGAATCAGCAAAGGCGGGCAGGTGATATTTCGGGTTTTGTATGATGAATCCAGCCCCTATTTCAATTAATCGTCAACACTTAATTTAACGCTTCTTCACCCAGGCGGGCAGAACGATGTCACCCTCCGCCAGGCTTTTGGGA
>CP070652.1:1866114-1907042 GCA_020354645.1 Deltaproteobacteria bacterium | reverse complement strand
AATACTTGCGACTCTGACAACTGGTTGAATGGGATGATTTAAACCAGTTCCCATCGTCCTTGGGTAACGGTGCCGGTTTTATCGAAAACAAATGCATCCACTTTTCCAGCTTGTTCAAAGGCGGCGAAATCCCTTACCAGAATTCCCATTCTACCGGCCACCGAAATTCCGGCCACCCGCGCCAGGGGAATGGCAACGCCCAAAGCACAGGGACATGAGATTACCATTACCGTAACCGACCGGATTAGGGAGTCTTCCAGGGATATTCCCATATAACGGCAAACAATGCCGGTTCCCACGGCCAGGGTCAGAATTACGGGTACAAAGCCGCGGAGGAGTCGGTCGGTTTTCCCCTCCAGCGGTGTCTTCTGCCCCAAGGCTTTCTCCATAATTCCGATCATCTGGCCCAAAATTGAATCTTGGCCAACCCCTTCAGCCTTGACCCTGAAATGCCCGCGAATAACTTTAGTCCCGCTTCTGATGCGGTCTCCGGGCTTCCTCGCAATGGGCAACGCTTCACCGGTCAGCGATGACTCATCCAGCGCACCGCTGCCGTTTATGATGAGGCCGTCGGCGGGAACGACTTCATCATTCTGCACCAGAAAGATATCCCCTTGGCGCAGTTGTTCCGCGGCAACATAGCGGCCGTCGGGATAGGAGGTTGTAACGAGCTTAACCTTGGTGGGTTTGAGAGAAAAAAAGTTTTCCAGGTCTTGTTGGACTTTATTTTTGGCTCCCCGCTCAAGTATTTTCCCCAGAAGAACAAGGGTGATCAATATCGAAGCCGTATCAAAATATAAATGGATACCGCAGTTCAACAAAATGATAACACTGTAAATATAGGCGCTTAAGGAACCAACGGCAATGAGTGTTTCCATACTTGAAGCGGCGGATATAAAACCGGCAAATGCTTTTTTAAAAATACTCTGACCGCCATAAAACAATACCATACTGGCCATAAAAAAGATCGGCCAAGACAGCTTGGATATGGTGTCTGTTGAAAGCTCGGTGAAGAATCCTGCATAAAGGGCAAAGGACAGCATCATGATATTTATGGTAAGAAAGGCTGAGATGGTAAAACGGATAAATTCCACCCTTTTTTCTTTAGCGCCGGCTTCTCCCGGAACAGCAGTTTTATACCCCAATCCTTCTATAACATTGACAATTTCCTCGGGAGTAATCTCAACGGGATTATAATCACAACGCAACCTGTCGGTCGAAAAATTACAACTGACATCGACGACTCCCGGATTTTGTTTGAGTGCCTGATCTATGACCCAGGCACAGGCCGGACACCACATATCACGAACTTTAAGCTGCAAGCTCAAACCGGTGGTTTCTGAACGGTTGTGTTTTTCTCCTGAAACGGCTTTAATTTCAGATGGTGACTTATTTGGAGCAACGCGGTTGAGATCTGATTCGGATGTGGGAACGATTCCCATTTGCTGGCATTTCTTGAACAATTCGGTCTCTTGAAATCTAGCTGGGTCCCCGGCATCAGGGAACGCAAGCAACATAAGAAAGACTTGCTTGCATCCCATGCAGCAGAAACGGAAGGATTTACCTGAAAATGTGGCATCGAATTTTTGATAACGAAGTGGAAGCCCACAAAGATCGCAGACTTCAGCGGTAGTTTTTACCATGGGCTTATTTGCGTGTACCGAGAGACTTGAGATAGGCAACTATCCGCCAGCGATCATCTATTCCGATGGTCGTGGCCATCGCCGGCTGCCGGGTTCCCGGAACACTGTAACTGATGGATTTGAATATGGTTCCTTCCGGCTTGGATTGCACCTTTGAACTTCTGAGATCGGTAGGTAAAGGATGGAAGCTTTGGCCAACAGTTCCGTTGCCGTCGTGATCGGGACCGTGGCATTGGATACAGTATGTGAAATAGCCGGTCCTTCCCGCATTGATGACCTCGATATCATTCATCGTTAAAGGAGATTTCAGTTCCTCGCCCTTAAGCGCTCTTAAAGGTCCTTCGCCGCCTCTGACGGGTATCAATCCTGCGTCCATGATCAGCAGTGGCTCCTCATGTTCCTTGATAGCTGGCGTTTCACGCATGCGCCCGTATCTGAAACTGTTGTCATAATAAATAACCACATGATACAGGACAGCCACAAAAACTCCCAGCACTGCCAAAAATGTTATTAACTTCTTCATTGATTACCCTTCATCACCTGGTCAGGTGGCGGAAACAGGCTCTTATCAACTTGCTTCGGCTGCGGATATTCCGTCTTGTCACCCTTCACATGCTGCGGGAAAGGAAGCGGCGCATAAATAGCATATGGAGACTCGCCGGGTACATCCCGCACCGGACGATACTCCCAGTCCGGCTGACCGCGGTCGCCGATGATAAAGTAAGAAAGACCTCCTTGCACCAGTATAATCAGTAGAAGCAAAAAGATAATAAACCATGTTTTGGCAGCCGAAGTTTGATGTTCCATATGCGCCATTATATTTTAGCCCCCGATAAACCGATGAAAACAACAATATAATACAGGGCCCAAAGAGCCGTGCCCGCAATGATTAAATAGACAACCAACGGAAAAGGCGCATTTCGGCCTTCAATTCCCGCAGGATAGGCCTCAATAATCTTCTTTTTCCGCTTCTCCGAATCTTTCCGGTAAATATGGGTATAGGCCAGCCCCACCGCGAACAGAACAACAAATGCAAGGGACGGAAAAAGATAAAGCACGAAATGTTGAAAATTTTTCAACTCAAAAAAATGCATTTTTTTCCTCGATAGAGGGTTTATGCGCTTGGCAAGGCCAACTCCGAAAATATCGCCAAGGCAATTTGCCAACCGTGACCCTCCCGCTATGAAAGGCGGGGCTTGCCGGAAAGCAAAATATCCATTTCAGCTAACTTCGCTGAACCCCACCTTAGAAGGCAGGGTTTACCTGGCAGCCAACCGCTTAAAGTGTCGTTATTAGGGTGAGGGTTATGGCCACAGCCGTCGCAAGCAGCCCGCAGCCGGCCAATAGAAACAATACCCACGTCTCAACCCTTTTTAACCCGGTAAGTTTCACCGGTGTAGACCGGGTTTTCCCATCTAGCGGCAGGTAACGGGCCCGCTGCTGATCTCTGAATTGGCCGTTGTTGAGTGCCCAGAAAAAAACCAGCAGGCTGAGTACAAAGCCGGCCACCATATAAGCAACGAAATACGGAAAATACATAATACCAGGTTCCGGATTTAGGGCTCAGGGTTCAAGGTCTTCGATACGATAACGCTGAACTTCGAACTTTGGTTTTAGGGTTCCCAGGCGGCGTCAATGCCGCGGGGGTCTGCGTTGGCATCACTCTGATTGATAAAAAATACCGCCACATAATCCCCAACTTCCCAGATTTTTTGCGACTCAAGTTCCCGCTTGAAATATGGCATAGCCGTACCGGTAATCCCGTTCATAATTTGATAATAGATGATTCCGCCGGATATTTGTCGACCTTTGAGAATGGTAAAATTCAGCGGTGGCGGGTAAATCCAGGGCTGGGCCGGTCCCATGCCATCGCCGATAGGTCCGTGGCAGCCGATACAAAAATCTTGATAGTTCTTTCGACCCCTTTGCATCCCGGCCGGTGTGGTGGGATAGGGGTTGGGAATATTCCGCCAGCCGGCGGGCACTTGTTCGGCCAGCCATTTAACGTTGTACTCAGGTCCGGCTTCGTAAGCCTTTATCGATTCTTGTTTCCAATAGCGCTGCCGTTGCATGCGATGATCGGCCTGCTTATAGCCCAAGCTTTGAATGTACTGCGTTAACGTTTTTATTTTTTGCATGCCCAACCAGCGGAAGGGCGGCATAATCGAATTGGGGCGCGTGTAGCGGGGCTTGATAAAATGGGCGATATGCCAGTCATCCGGATGTTCCCCGCCTTCCTGGGAAAGATCCACACCCGTGCGTTGGGATCCGAGCAGGATCGGCTTATCCCCCACGTAGTCGCCCGCCTGGGCAATTCTTTCGGCGCCGGGCCCCCAGTCGATGGTGCGGATCGACTGGCTGTGGCAGTAGACGCATCCGTTTTGAATGTATATAACCCTACCGGATTCTTCGCCAGGTGATCGGGTGCGATAAATTTCAGAGGGCGTCATGTCCCGGTGGGTATATGGCCAAAAGACCATAACAAAAACCACCGCCGCCAGTATGGCTAAAACCCCGACTAAAATTGTGACTGGCGTCATTCTCATGATGTCTCTCCGGAATTAAAATACAACGATCTGATTACATTATATATACCGATATAGGCGCCAGCGAGAATGATCACCCCCAGCATTGCTCTGGAAACATAGTAAGGATGGATTTCGGGCAACACCCGATATATGGTTTCGCCGTTGATCCAGGCTTGACCTTGAATAAGACCCACGATGGTCAGCACAATGGCAAATCCGGTAATGCCGATGAGAATCAGCCAATATTGCAGATCGGCCAGGAATTTGCTGTAAAGCGGTTTGCCCGTAATCTTGGGCAGAATGTAATAAATTCCCCCTAAAGCGGTCATGCCGGCAAACCCCAAGACACCGATATGCGCGTGGCCCACCACCCAATTGTTGAAGTGGGTCACCCGCTGTACGATGGGCAAAGACATCATGGAGCCTTGTATATTGACGAAGAAATAGTAAATAGTTCCGGTGAACACGAATTTGGCGCCGATATCGGCGTGAATTTCACCGAGTTTACCTTTAACGGTGTACCACAGGTTGATCAATACCACCATGACCGGTATAACCATTGCCACGCTATCCACGATAGCAATCGTCTTCAGGTAGGTGGGAACCGGTACCTGAAGCAGATGATGGGTTCCGATGTGCGTGTAGACCACAATGAGGGACCAGAAGCCGATCAACGAAAGGGTATGGCTGTACAAGGGGCTTCGGGTGGCCCGGGGAATTACGTAGTAGGCCACGGCAAGACCCATGGGCGTCAGCAGGAGCCCAAAGACGTTGTGACCGTAAAACCAGAGGAGAATGGCGTCCGGAATGCCCAGCAATGCCCCGGTGCTCGGTTGCCATATGACATTGCCAAGCGAGTAGGTAAGTCCGGTCAATACGACAGCCGCTGAAACATACCATACCGAAACATACAGAATTTTCTCCCTGCGCTGCCGAATGGTCATAATTATGTTGAAAACGACCAGGGCAAAAAGAATCGCGATCAGGATGTCCACCAACCAGGGCAGTTCAGCATATTCCCGGCCCTGGGTATACCCCATGCCCAAGCTGATGACAGCTGCGGGAAGCGTAATGTTCCAAAGAACAGCCGTAAATACGCCAAGCTTTTCACTGTACAAGTCGGTTCTGAGTAACCTCGGCACATAGTAGAAAGCAGCAGCCAGCAGGCCGGGGGTCACAAAACCGAAAAGCACCAAATTCACATGAACCGGCCGTGTTTTGCCGAAATGAATAAAACCGATATTGGCCATAAAATCCGGTGCAATCAGATAGCCCGCACCGATCATACCAAAAGAAGCCGCCGCACCGAACCACACAGCCGATGTTAGGCAAAAGGCTCTGGCAGTTCGATATCGTTCAGGATTAACGCTGGCAGATAAAGCCATACGAATTATATCCCCTTTAAAATCAAGCCGTTTAACCTGCCTGCGGTTATAGCAACCGATGGACCGCAGACGAAATCTGTTTTCACCGTATATATGAAGCGTCCCTGTCCCGATCTTAGCTGTGGCAGGCCAACCAGCAATCGAGATTGGCACCCTTTGCTTTGTGGCACTCGTAACAAATACCCATCCGCCAAATTTTTTTGTCGAGCCGATGCCTCGTTTCCACCCGCCCATGGCACTGCTCACAAACGATGTCGCTGCGGATATGCCGCTGGTGGTTGAACAGCACATGCTCAGCCACATAGTTGATTTCTACCCAAGGGGTAGGGGTGTTGGTGTTAAAATACATATGCTCCTTTTTAATCCAGGGGTGGTTTGCAATAATGTATTTGTGGCAGTACAGACATTTTTCCACCGGCGGCAGCCCCGGATGGTTCGAGTAGTCGACATACGGGTGGCAAAAGCGGCATTGAATCTGTTTGACACCGCTGTGAACCGCATGGCTGAAAGGTATCGGTTGCTCCGGTCCAATTTGAGTGGCCGGCGAGGTATAAAAGAAATAAATAAAAACAGCTACAAAAAACAGACTGCCCAGTGTCAGTAATATGGGTGAGATATTTCTTCTCAACGTTTGTATTCCCATTGCTAAAAATTAAGGCTCTTCACATAAAAAATCCAAAATTAATTATCCGGTTGCTTTACAGCGGCTATTTCCGGAAATGTATTCAGAAAACAAGTCACCACCAATCCCAGTAGACCCAAAAATCCAATGGATATCAGTCCATCCGAAAAGCTCAATGGTATATCGGTCAGGTTATGACTTAAAGCGGGTCCGAGTAACAGGAGATGTTCAAACCAAATACCGATAATAATGACGGAACAAATTACAATCATAAAAACCGGTTTGGTTTTAATTTTTTTATTCAGCAAAACAAAAAAAGGGATGATGAAGCAAACAAAGAATACCGCCCAAGCCAGCGAATTCCAGGGCGGCAGCATGACCCGTTTGATGACATAGTGGGCTTCCTCCGGAATGTTACCGTACCAGATGACCACCAGCTGCACATAGAAAAAATCCGCCCACAGCAGACAGAATGCAAAAAACAGTTTGCCGATATCGTGAAAATGAGCGGTGGTAAGGCCGGAATCAGGTCCGTGCTTCAGGTAAATAACTGCGGCGAGGATAATGATCGCGCCCAGCCCCACATAAAACGCTTTAACGAAGGTATAGGCACCAAAAAGGGTGGAAATCCAATGGGGATCCATGCTCATCACCAGATCGTAACCAATCAGACACAGAACCAGGGCAAATGCGAGGATGTAAAATCCTCCCAGAAAAGCCAGCTTGCTTTTCAATGACGCGGGATCCTGTTCCCTCCGGGACCATCGATTTCGCAAAAGCGCGCGGAGCCACCCCCTGGATTGACTCGAATCGAATTTAAGTCGCAACGAATAATATAGATAAACCAAACCCAGTCCATAAAGAATTAACAACCCAAAACAATCCCTGGTGAAAAGAAAGGGCATGTTCAGCCAGGCTTCCTTACCGTGCAAATCCTCGTTCAGCCAGGGGAAAATGTGGGTTTGGCCCAGAAAAAGCAGCAAAAACAATATGAAAGAAAGCGGAAAAAAGACTGCAAATGATTCGGCAAGACCCGATAAGGGGCCGCTCCAGCGGGCCTTGGTGATATGCATGACCGCCGAAAAAACAACAGCGCCCTGAGCGATCCCGGACCACAGCAAAAAGTTGATTAAATAGGCTTGCCAGGCCCGTGTCGGATGTTGACCGGCTGCCCCGTAAATAAACGAAAGCAGTCCGATGACGACCAGCCCGGCAAAAACCCATACCGCCCTTGATTTCCGGGCTTCAGTCGATTTGATGTTGTTTTGTGACATAATTGTTTACTTTTTTGAAATGGGTTCTAATCAAATACCCTCACTTCTCCGCCCTGGGTTTGGAAAAAGCTTTTCAATCCGTCCTCCTGTTCAGCCACACAGGATGCCAGGATCCCGAAATGGTCGGCTGAACAGCGGGGGTCATAATACTTTAATCCCTTGAAACTGGGCAGTCCGCCTAACGCAAGTAGACCGAGAATATTGCCAAAAACAGCAAACATAATTGTGAATTCAAACCCCACAATAAAAAACGGGATCAATGAAATAACCGGTTTGCCGCTGACGATCAGATTCCATTTGGTAGCGCAAAAAATAGCCAGACCAAAACCTGCAAAGAAACCGAAAATTCCGCCAGCCAAAGTAAAATATCCGACGTTGCTCTTCTTCAATTTTAAAGCGTCTAATATTTTGTGACTCGGAAACGGCGTATTGACCCTTTGTATTTTGTAGGGAGAATGCTCCAACGCATGCACGGCTGAAACGACCTGGTCCTCATTCCTGAAGAGCCCCATGATATATTTTTTAGGTTGCATGGGCTTCTCCTTTTTCGAGGGTTTCCTTCATTTCCGTCATCGAGATGGACGGCAGGTGTTTGGCAAACAGCAGAAACAAGAAAAAGAATAGACAAAAACTGCCGAACATGATCCCGTATTCGATGACCGTGGGAGCATACAGACCCCAGGCGTGCGGGGAAAATCCGTGTGCCACACCACCGACGATAATCACAAACCGCTCGTACCACATTCCGATATTGACGAGAATGGAAATACCGAACAGCAATACCACTGTTCTTCTGATTTTTCGAATCAGAAAAAGCAACGGTATCAACGTATTGCAGATCACCATGATGTAGAACCCGAAGCGATAATCCCCTACGGCCCGCCACCGAAAAGACTCCAACTCCACGATGTTATGGCTGTACCATGCAATAAAGTATTCCGTCCCATAGGCAAATCCCACGATCAATCCTGTAAAAACGATGGTTTTCGCGACGTTTTCCAGAACATCCATCGTAATGATTTTTTCATACCCAAAAACCTTCCGCATCGGAATCATCAAGGTCAGAACCATGGCCAACCCGGAATGGATCGCCCCGGCCACAAAATACGGCGCAAAGATAGTGGTGTGCCAACCGGGAACGATGCCCAAAGCAAAATCCCATGAAACGACGCTATGCACTGAAATGACAAGCGGAGTGGCCAGAGCGGCAAAAAAGAGATAGCCCCGGGTATAGTGCCGCCACTGATCGTGTTGACCGGTCCATCCGAGCGAAAGATAAGTGAAAATCTTTTTGCGGACACCCTGGGCCTTGTCCCGCACGGCAGCTAAATCCGGCAGCAGGCCCGTATACCAAAACAGGGTGCTTACCGTCAGATAGGTGCTGATGGCAACCACGTCAAACATCAGCGGGGATAAAAAGTTCGGCCATAAATATCTTTGATTGGGATACGGCAGCATATAGTACACCTGCCACACCCGACCCAGGTGAATAAAAGGAAAGAGTCCCGCGATACACACGGCAAAGACGGTCATCGTTTCCGCAGCGCGGGCAATCGGATTCCGCCATCCGGCCCGAAATAGATGGAGAATGGCCGAAATCAGTGTTCCGGAATGGGCAATTCCTACCCAGAATACGAAATTAATCAAGTAGGTTCCCCAGGCCACGGGATTGTTTTGCCCTCCCACGCCGATACCGACAAGAATTTGGTAACCCCAGCAGGCAGCGCCGGCCAGCACCCCCAAAAGTAAAAGGGCCACCAGAATCCAGTAGCTCCGCTTTGCCGGGTGCAATGTATCCAGAACGGTTTGATCGATTTTGGCAAAGGTCAGTGCGGACATTTTTTCAGATCTCCTGGCGTACTTTTTTTAGGTAAATCACTGCCGGTTTGGTATTGAGGTATCCCATGATCTGATAAGCCCGGGGGGTTTGTGCGAGTTTGCTGATCCGGCTGTTATCATCCTTCAAGTTGCCGAATGTGAGCGCACTTGTGGGACAGGTTTGGACACAGGCTGGTATAACTTCACCGTCCCTTATCGCTCTTTTCTCGTTTTTTGCGTGCGTGTGGGCCGCTTTTATGCGCTGAATACAAAAGGAGCATTTTTCCATGACACCCTTGCTTCGCACCGTCACATCCGGATTCAGCTGCAGGTTCATAGGCTTCGGCCAGTTCCAGGAAAACCAGTTGAAACGCCGGACCTTGTAGGGGCAATTCTGCGAACAAAAACGGGTCCCGATACAGCGGTTATAGATCTGGTTGTTAATACCTTCTTTGGAATGATGGGGTGCATAGACCGGGCACACCGATTCGCAGGGGGCGTTGGTGCAATGCTGGCAGAGCATGGGTAAAAAAGTGATTTTTTCCCCTTGCTGGGGATCAAGGTAGCGCTCCACACTCAACCAGGTCATTTCCCGGCCGTCGATCACACGATCTTCGCCGACAATCCCGATATTGTTTTCCGCGTAACACGCCGCCGAGCAGGCAGCACATCCGATGCATTTATCCAAATCCACCACCATTGACCAGCGATAGTTTTCGTAGTCAACCGGCGGGTAAAAATCTCTTTTTTTATCGTATCCGGCGCGCAGCGGCAGCGTAATTGGGAAATCCTCCATGGTCAGGCCGGATTTTTCCGTGGATTTACCCTTGTTCAATTCTGCCAAGGATACCGAAAGCGCAAATTTTCGACCCTGTTGTGTTCGGCTGCCGTACATGCGCGCCAGTTTCATGACCCGGCCGCTCTTGCTGACCGTAACTTCCCCCACAGCAAACAGCGGCCCACCGGAAATCGATTCTAAATCCGCGGTAAGAATGTCGCCGGGGTTGACCCCCACGCCTTTTGCATATCGCCCGTAAGACGTATGTCCTTGGCCAAACGCCATAGCAAGCGTTCCCGCTATTATGCTTTCGGTTATATAAACCGGAGCGTGCAACTGGCCCCATTGTGATTGAATCCGAACCACATCCTCCTGTCGCAGGCCATGCATTTCGGCGGTTTTGGGGTGCACCAGCACCGGGGTCTGCCAAGCCACCCGACTCACGGGATCCGGAACTTCGCAAAGCCAGGGGCGGTTAGCCCCACGGCCATCGAAAAATCGAATGGAGGGCAACGCAATAAAGCTCAGACCGGATGTGAATGGATCGGAAAGTTTATTCATGGATCGGGGTGCCGATTGGGGTATCGAACGCCTTTTCTGGGATGCTGGGGCCCACGGCTCAAAAACCCCGCCTCTCTGGATGGTGCGAATCCAGCTCCGATCGTCTTTGATTCGCCCTTTTGCAACCAGACCCGAGACCAGATAGGTTTTGTAATTGTCCGTCGGCCCATTTTGTCCAAAGGCCGCTCGCAGGAAAACATCTCCGAGGTGCGGCGCACCTGTCAATCTTCCCATCGCCGGTTGTAAGGTGGAAACGACACCGTTTTTTCCGCCGTATTCGTCCCAGGCTTCCAGCGGCAGGCGAGCTGGAAAAACAAGATCGGCCAACTCTGCGGTTTCATCCATAAAGCTGCTGAACGCCACAACAAACAAACTATCCCGTTCTAAGGCTTTCCGGATCCCGCTTCCGGAAGGCAATGCATAAACAGGGTTCACATTGTTCAGCAGAAGCAGCTCCACTGAATTTTTATCAAGATTCTTAAAAAACTCCAGGACCTCGGATCGGATTGCGGCCAAGCCTATTCGATGTCGTTCATCAAAGTTAAAAAGTGACAGCTTTGAATCCAGGAGAAGATTTAAATAATTGACGGCAATATTGGATTGCAATGTATTCGGTCCGGTGGCACCGGTTCCTGTCCCCAAAATCAGAGGGGTGTCGGCTCGAATCAGTCGATGGATGAGTTGTTCATAAAGGTTTGGCGGTATACCGGATAGTTCGGAAACCTTTTCTCTGGTGTAGAATCTGGCAGTGTTTTCGATTTTAAAGCGCAGCGCTCTGGGTAACCGTGAGGCTCGACCGAGTTTGAGGATTTCCCTGATTAAACCGAATGCAACGGCGGCTTCACTTCCGGGATTACAAGCCAGCCACTGATCGGCATTGGCACCGGTAAGAGATTGGTAAGGACTGACATGAATAAAAACGCCCTTTTTACCGTTATTCAGGGCATGCATCGCCTTAAACTTCCACGCATATTCAACCGGAGACAGCCAGGTATCTAAAAAGTCGGCCCCAAGGGATAAAAGCACATCCGCATCCTCCAGCCGATAAGAAACCATCCCCTCAATGCCGAATACCTTCTGGTTGGCAGTTTTCAGCGACTCGTAGGCAAAGGGCTCAAATATCATGGGCCGTTGCGATTTCCAATGCGCAAGGGATTCGGTAAAAAGTTTCAACAGGGTTTCGCCCACAATCTCAGTGAGCATGCCGATTTTGCCCGGCCCGGTCTTTGCGGCGTGTGTCGCTTTTCGTTGCAAAAGCGCTTCAGCCTCAGAAAATGAAACAGGTCTCCAGCCGTCTTTTTCTTTTAAAAGCGGAGTTTTTATTCGGTCCGGATTGTATATGCCTTGCAGGGCCGCCTGTCCCCGCATACACAGCTTCCCTTTGTTGATCGGATGCAGGGGATTGCCCTCAACTTTGACCACCCGTCCTTCGCGGTTTTTGGCAAGAATACCACAACCGGCCGGACATTCCCGGCAGGTTGATGCGTACCAGCTGGCTTTGCCGGTGACCATGTCATCTGGGGCTTGAACAAGGGAATACAGGGTTTTATCAGGGGGCGAGCAGCTAGCAGCAAGGGATACGCTGCCCATACCGACAATTTTGAGAAAGGTCCGGCGATCCATACCGCAGAAGCTCTCCATGAAAACGAGTTGGGAGGTCAAATATCAAAATTGTGGAAACCGGATTAGTGGCCCGATAAATGTTCGTATCTGGGCAAAATTAAGGACCGGTAATAGGAACACGTCCCATTTGGCTTATGCGTTATTAAAAAACAGATGTCCTGTCAAGGCTTAGGAGAAGATTCTGACAATTAAATTGGATGACAAATTAGAAAAATAGGGCTTACATTCGCAGATAGACACATTTTATCAGTTATATTGATTCTCAAAATAACGTTCTGAAAAACAACAGAAAAGGCAGAGCCCATTTGCGGCTCTGCCTTTTTTGTCACGATCACGGTTTTGAAAAAAATCATCCAACAATTTTAGAATTTAATCTCACCTAATTGATGGGTATCTCAACGGCTCCTTCCATGGGGTCTTTGAAGGGCACCTTTATCTTTAAGATACCGTTTTGATAGGTTGAGGTAGCCTCTGCCGCTCTCACCGGACAGCAAAAGGCCAATGTATTTACATATTCAAAATCCTCTCTGGGAGCTTTGAGGTAAAAACTGTCACTGGTCATTCTCAGAAGGATATCCTCTTTCTTGACCCCGGGAATGGAAACTTCGAGGTTCAGATTTTTTTGGTCTTCATCCACATAGGAACAGACCTCAGCGCTCTGTTTAACTTTTTCTTCGGCCATTATATTCACCCCCTTCATCGTATGGGTTTGCGTTGTATTCAATCCTTGACCATCCGTTACCTGAAGAGCAACAGATGTTAGCATCCAAGGAACACTATATTTCTAAGGATAATGCCGAAAGAAAAAATTGCAAGACTTCAGATGTAAACGCCGTCTTCCCGCGGGACCCGCTGCATGATGATGTCAATCGTTTGAGTCGGGATTTTAATCCGCCCGATACTTTTCCCGGGCTCTTAAGTCTGGTTTTACTTTTCAGCTCTGGTCACGACCCTGCGCAGCTCATCCGCTGCGGGATTTTTAACCACTTGTTTTATGAAAATGTCCGTCGGTCTAACCGCTTTACCGTAGTAAGCTTTATTCCAGTCATCACTCGTTTTGATAACAGACCCGTCAAAGGACATGCCCACGAATGCACCCTTTGACCGTGTAAAGGAAACCACGTCGGCGGTCACGCTGGATTTGGCACCGGCTCCAACCGGACCGGCGGCCACAGAGGAATCGACACCTAACTTGAAAGACGAAGTATAAAGGCTCTCCAATCCGCGCTGTGTGCGCACCATCATAAGCACCTCGGCAGCTTCGCCGCCGAACTGAAGACCAAAACTCACCGAGCCGAGGCTGTAAAATCCGGGCTGGCTCCACTTACCGGTTTTTTCATCCTTGGTGATAAGCACCCCTCTGCCACCCGATCCACCGATGAAAAAAGCGCCTTTGACCAGACTGGGCACGATCAATAGGCCCACGACGCGGTTCAGGTTTTCACGCGGCCAGACCATGTTCTCATCTTTCATGATGTTTTGGAAAGTGATTACCGCTTTGTCTACCAGGATCTGCTGCTCGGTGACGTCGGCCGTTGCCGGAGTGCTGAGAGGTCCTGCAAACAGACAGAAGACCACAACCATTTGTGTAACCAATGTGTTTTTCTTCATGATGACCTCCTCTTTTCAGGATTTTTTAATACCCTGGGTTCCTATGCCGAAAGGGGCTATGAAGTATCCTTTCTGACCATTGAATTTATCGACATCTTAACTTTATTTTGAAAATTTCATGGTGCCGCTATCATATTTCAGGTCGATATACAAATGACCTTCCCGCATGAAATAGATAGCCGCCGCATTGAGATTCTTCAAGAATGTTTGCTCAAGGGAGTCCGGTGGGCAGGCTGCCCGGGTGCTGTGGGTAACTTCGATTGTCAGTCTACTGTCTTGGACCGTGTATTTTCCCCCGGCGCGGTTGCAATCGGCCCGGATGTTCAGACGCCCGTCGGGTTGGAAGACGATTGTGTAACGGGGCGGATCATCCGGCGCTGCCTGCTGATCGTTGTTGTAACGGGTTTGCTGCCACTGCCACACCACCCCCGTTACGGAGAAAACCGGGTCGGTAGACAAAATCCGGGATGCGGTATCGGAATTGCTATCCTCTTTCTGCCTGCCCCGGCTGAGGTTTAAAGCTTCGATTACAAACTGCCCGTCGTAATCCGCGGCAAACCCCTCGGTGGCTTTGTCCGTTAGGTGTCCCTGAACCTCGATATAAATCGGTTCGTAGGGCTTTGAAGTCAGCTTTTGGTATTCCTCCCGCAAGTGTTTTGATATCTCTTGATCTGCCCTGACCCAGTAAACACTATCGGACCCGCAAGGCTGAAACGCCCTGACTTCGTGACCGAACACATAGAAACCACCATAACTTTCCGACTGCGCCTGCCCCGACGTGCCAGTTACAGGCATTATTACCAATACAAGAACCAAGACGTATAATAGCGCTTTTTTTTCTGTTTTCATCGGCTGAACCTCTTCAGGTTTATTTGTTAACCCACGACGTTTAACTTTCCGGAAGCGTTTTCAAAGCCACGCCCAAGGCGGGCAAGCCTCGGGTGAGGTTCGAGGGCCCCGCTAAAATTCAGCGGGAGCCGCATCCGCCGTCGCCCGCAAGAAGCGTGCTATGGCGTGAAAGGCAATCATTTACGCCGAGGCGTTCATGAAGTACGTCGCCCCAGTTGAATAGGCTACGAATTCAACGGAGCAGGCCCGCGGAAACCTGTGGTGAATTCATTTTTGAATCAATAGCTCGATGTCCGCCCTGAAGGTGTAACTTCTCAATAAATCTGTTTATTAATATGAATACTGAAAGCTTCAGGCGAATATTGTTAGAATCCGTAAAACCTATCTAAAAAATGGAGGATCAGGGTTCAGGGCAAGGCGCGGGACGGTGAAAAAGCGGAGCATACAGGTCAGTATGTGAGCATTTTGCGCCGTTCCGCAACGCCGCCATGGGCCCTGAGAGACATTTTTGAGATAGGTTTTTTAGAGTTGGGATTCTATGGGCAACAAACTCATAAACCCGATTCCAACCCGTCGCCAAAAACCGGCGTAAGGATCCACGTCGAACACGCGCTGTTCACCGTTTTCAAGGCCGTACCAGAGAATTTTTTCATCTCCGGACTGCTCTTTGTGCAATTCCAGCCGAAACGCTATCTGTTTCACATTCTGATCAAACCAGTCGGTCATCCCTTCTGCGATGTCGGTTTGACTGAAAACAACGCCGATTTCGGTATTGTGGACCACCGCTCGGGGATCGAGGTTCAAAGAACCGATAAATACCTGTTTGCGATCGAACACGAACGATTTGGCGTGCAGACTGGACTTAGAGGATCCCTCCTTGCCCTTTTTCGCTTTGCGTTCTTTTCTGTCGAGTTTTTTGTTCATCTCGTACAGTTCAACCCCGGCGCGCAGCATATCCTTGCGATATTTGCCATAGCCGGCATGCACGATGCCCACATCGTTTGAGGCCAAGGAGTTGGTAAAAATACGCACCCGCACGCCCCGTTGACTGAGCTGACTCAAAAAGGCCGTGCCTCGCTTACCTGGAACAAAGTAGGGGGAGAAAATGATCAACTCCTTCTGGACACCCTCAAAGTACGGTGCAATCATCGGAGCCAAGTGATATTCGGTCTTGTCGAACTCGTGAAGGATTTTTTTCGGCTGATCGTAAAGGATTACCGCATCTCCCCAATAAAAACGGACCTGATTGCGCCGGAGCTGGTTGGCCAGATTCGAGTTTCGCAGGGCTTGTAGATAGGCTGAATTGACTTGCTGCGCAACGAATTCGTTCAAACGTTGCCTGCCCTGTTTGATTTCCTCGGGTGTAGGTGGTCTATCCATGAGCACCGAGACAGGATAGGCCAGTTCGCTGTTCCAGTAAAGATCGAAGGCCGCGGAGACTTCTTTGACCACCGGCCCGATAGCCAGCACGTCCAGATCTGCAAAGGCCAGATCCGGATCGGCCTCGAAGTATTCGTTGCCGATATTGCGCCCCCCCAGGATGGCTACCTGGTTGTCCACCGTAAATGACTTGTTGTGCATACGGCGCGTCACGGAACCCATCCGGCTCACAAACTGTGAGATTCGACCCGTCTTGCGACTGAAAGGATTGAATATGCGCACCGCCATGTTGGGGTGACTGTCGGCCACCGCCATATCTAGATCCCTTCCGGCCAGGTCCATGTCGTCAACCAGCAGGCGCACCCTTACCCCCCGATCGGCGGCCTTGAGCAGTTGATCTGTAAACAATTTTCCGACAAGATCATCATGATAAAGGTAATACTGCACATCGATGCTGCGCTCGGCATAATGGGCCGACAGGGCCCGCGCCACAAAGGCGTCCAGTCCGTTTCCCAGCAATAAAAACCCGGACTGTCCTGGATGGGCTTCTTTCTCATCACGGTGAGCTTTGCCAAAACTTGTATCGTCTGTGTTTGTGAAAGCATAGGACGCGGGCTTTTCAAAATCCTCCGGCAGAGTGGCACAGCCCCCAGCAAGGACTAAAGTCAGTATAGCCACAAGAATAATGTATTCGTTTTGGCGAATCACTGTTAGATCTCCCTATTTGATAGTCTAAATTGCCTTTCCTAGCTTGTGGTTGCCAATCAGGGTTGCGGCTATATTTAAACCACCGCTAGAGCGCCAACCTTGCCCGCAGACCAAAGACCCAGATCGTATTCTCATCCGGATTAAGGGCCGGATCGATGATCAGCTGTACATCCGGAGTGATGGCCAGGTTCTGGGCCAGCTGCAGCCGATAAAAAATCTCGGCCGTGTACTGGTCATCGAGCCCGCTGTCAGGCGGCCGACCCCAGTTCACACCGAAGCCAAGCAGGTAACGGCTATCGCTCATATAGTAGCCGATACCGGCACTTATCGAGGCCTCCAGCAGCGCACCGCCGTCGTCTGAATAGCCGGCCCGCAGAAAGGGCATCCACTTGTCGTTGATGAAGGTGGTGGCCGAAAAGGCCAGGCCCCAGCCGTCATCCACTTGGACCTCGTCCCGTTCGTCTACGTGCCAGGCAGTAAGATGAATATTGTCGAAGTATCGGCGCGCAAAGGAGGATACCCAGCCGACTTCTAAATGGTAGAAATACTCATGGTCGTTGAAGAAGGTGTCGAACCAATCCCCGGGCTCGGTCGGGTCACCGTTGGCATCCGCCAGGCCCCCGACAACGTAAATGTTATCAGTTGTCATTGCCCCAAAGGCAGCACCGAGGCCCTGGTTGGGTGCCGGAATGGTCGGGTTCGTCAGAAACACCAGATTCTGAAATTGGGTCCACGGATTGGTGAGTCCATAAATGTCGATATAGTCGGTGACATCAACCACGCCGGCTATAAAATTGAACTCTCCTTCGCGAAACCGCTGCTGCCAGTAAAGGTTGGTCACACCCCATCGGTAATCGCTGAACGCCGTGCCGGGGATGCCCAGGTAACCCGCTTCGAAGCCCAGATCCTGCGGCGCAACGTCGGTTCCCAGACGGTGACGGTTTTCCAACTTGAACACGATGCTTCCGCTATTGTCACCGCCGTGGCCGACCAGCGTCCAGTTGCCGAAGAAACGGAAGATGCCTCCGGCAGCGCTGTCCTCTCCGGGACTATCGGTCACCCCCTGATAAAGTGCGGTATAATCGAATCCGAACTGAAGACCGTAATCTTTGTTGAGACGCCCTTTCCAGTCAAACCAAGGCTCCAGTGCCTGATCGATGCCGGGAAACCTCAGCAGCGGCACTTTTTCTAGGTTGTCCTCTTCGAGCTGGGCACCCGTGCTGCTCGGGCCGCCAAAGCCCGATTCGTCCTGGTAGCCGGATTTGGTTTTTTGGCTCTGCTCACCCGTAGCGGCAACCTCCTGTTTCGTCGCCTGTTCATTTGTCGACTCGGGTGCCTCCTGCTGCGCAAGGACAGGCTGTGCCAATCCGAGGACCAGAGAAACTATAAAGGCCAGGCATAGCAGGGTTGTCCATCTAAACATTATAATTTTGATTTCTTCCATTTTCGTCCTCCTTAGTTAGATCGATGTTGCCGCATAGCTAATTCTTTACAAAAGGATTTTTGATCACCGGTGTCACCGTGAGCTCAACAGACCAATCCGAACCGAAGTCATCAGGTCTCTCCACGGTTTTGAACACCTGCAGCGCCAACTTCAGGGGTGTGTCTCCTATTCTGGTTGTCTTAGCGACGCCCAGGCCTGCCGGCAGCGTTAATTTATTACCGCTGTCTGCTTCCCAGTCATAGGCAATGGTGGGTCCGGCACCGATCTGCCAGCCGTCGCCGATGCTGAAAAAATAGAAATACTGCAGTGAGCTGAAACTGGTATCAAAATCGTCTTCGCCGGCCACGTCCCATACATGGGTGTACAGGATACCGAGCACCCCCCATTTCTTGATCAGTCCCAGCACGATATCCGGCCCGAGCTTCCATTGATCCGCGCCCAAGGCGTCATCGGTGGCCGTGGGCAGCACCCCGAATATACCGGCGCTCCATAGCAGTCCCGACTTCAGGGTTTTGCCGTAAACCAGATCAAAGCTAATATCTCCCATACCGGTCTCGCTGTCAAACTCTACTTTGGCGGCATCAAACGAGGGCTGATCGATGAGCACCGGAAAGCCGGGCCGAAATATCAGGTTATACCCGTTGGATTGCGGAAAAGGGAGCACGGGCTGGAAGGTATACGTCCAGGCGCCCTGGTCATCAGCTCCCGGCAGGTCCCCTTTGAATGTTGTGTATTTGATTTTGTTCGCCAGGCTGGCCAGAAATGTGGTGGGGTTGCTCAACTCGCGTGCCAGGGCATCATTGCCCAGTTGCGGGGCACCGGGGGGACCTTTGAGTTCTTTAGCGCTTTCCCCCGCCGGTGAAAGTTTCTGATTGTCTGCCGCTTCTGTTGCCTCCCGGGCGTAGACATAGCTCGAAGCTGATAACATGAAGAAGCGTGCAAACATCGTCAAATATTTTAGCTGTTTCATTTTTCTGCTACTCCTGTTGGCATACGCACGGTTAAATGTTTTGCCGCTTTAATCCATCTTTACTCACAAGCCCCCTCGCGATAGCCGGTTACAGACGGATCCGTGCAGGCGCTGCAGCCGTTCGAGTAGGTTTTTAACCCTCCATCCTGCAGATTTGTGCAAACCGGCCGGTATTCCTGGGTGCAGATCTCGGGCCGGGGATCCGGGCAGGCGATCAACTTTTTCTCGCCAGAAATTTTGCTGCTTCTCAGTTCATCTAGACGAACCGGGTGGCTGAAAACCGTGTTGCCGTCCTCGCTAATCGCTTTGAGAGTGACCAGGGGTGAAGGTTTCGTCTCCCAGTCGATCTCCACCAGGCCGAAGTTGGGTCCGGTGAACGGTCCGGCGATGCGGTACTCATTGGCGACCTTCGCATACACTTTATTGACATGCGTCATCCCGCTGGCGGTCAGTTCAAACAGCGGATAGTCTTCCGCATAGCTTTTTGACAGCTCTGCAAAGTGGACATTGCCGCTGAGCAGGATAATCCCCTTGGCACCCGAGCCGGCGATCAGGTCGAACAATTTTGTGCGCTCCAGCGGGAAATTGCCCCATTCGTCCATCCCCTTTTTGTCGGGGATGACCTGGATGCTAGATGCGATCAAGCGCACTTCGGCCGGTTTTTTCATCTGCAGCTCCAGCCAGCGCCACTGCCTGTCGCCCAACAGGGTCTTTTCCGGATCGCCGTCCGGCAGGTAGCCGCCGACCTTGCCCGCCTTGAAGCGCTCTGATTTGGGTGTTGGATCTTTTTTGTAAATATCTTTAAAGAAGCGCGTGTCCAGCAAGATAATCTGCACCCGTCGACCATCCGGGCCAAAGATCTTCGCGTCATAGATTCCGGGAGTGTTGCGGCGCCAGGAATCGGCCGGTTCACCGAAAAAGTCGAGAAAGATCCGTTTCGAGGCCTCTTTCAACTCGAACTCGACGCCGCCGTCGTGCGTCCCGTAATCGTGGTTGTCCCAGGTGGCCATCATCGGAACTGCCGCCCGCGCCTTCTGGAACTCGGGCTTGTCTGCCAGCCGGTTCCATTCTCCCTGAAGCGTCTTTTCCGTGACCGGCCAGGCCGTTTGGCCGTCGGTGTCTGCATAGACGGCGTCGCCCAAAAATAGCCACAGGTCCGGTTTTTCAGCAATCACCGCGTCCCAAATAAGCTGATGCTGCCACTGCTTGGCGCAGGAGCCAAAGGCGATGCGGCTTATTTGGCCGTTCGGGAGAGGTTTTCGGTCTCTATCCGGGGCCGACCCACCGGAGCTTGCCAAAGCCGGCATCGCCATGACCGCGATCAGGGCTGCAGCCATGAGTAAAAGGAAATATACCTTGCCTTTTTTTTCCATAAACTAGGGTTAAGCTCGTTTATTTGTTTAATTGTAAAAAATAACTGAGATAACACATCTCTTCGGTTCTAATGGAACCGTTGGTGCAGACCCGGCGGGGCGCCGAAGCGCCCCCCGGTACTTTATCTGCCTACATCGACCAGGAATGACCAACCGCAGGGGGCAGGCTGAAGTCATGTCCCGACGGACGCAAATTCCCTCGGTAAGAAGGATCGCTGCGTGGAACCGTAAGGTTCTTGTAGGCCTTTCCGTCCTTCATGACGAACAAGAGGTTGTCCTCTTTAAGAATCAAGCTGATGTCTTTTGTGGGGTCGCCCTTCCAGATCAGAATATCCGCCCAGGCACCTTCTTCGATCACGCCCAGCTTGGCTTCGATGAAGTCGTTGCGGTTCAGGTTGACATTTTCCCGCAGGAACTGCCCGGGCAGTGACGTAGACATTTTCATTGATTCCAGTGAGGTGTATTTCAGGTCATCCGGGAGATCGGTGGTTGGTGTTGCTACGTTTTTCAGTGCATTGTGCCAGTTATCCCAGCCGAACATATCCGAGCCATTAAATGTTTTGACCTTGTATTTTTTCATCAGTCCGATGGTGGTTTTCACCCCTTCGCAAACCATTTTGCCTTTGGCCTTCATACCATCGGTATACCAGTCCGGATAAGCGCCACATAGGGTTGTGTAACCGCCGAAGGGCTGAAATGACCACCAGGCGCCTGATTCGGCCAGCGGTTTGATGGATTTTTCGGTCGTCAGAAAGCCGTGCTCGAAACTGATCACACCGGCTTTGAGAGACTTGAGATAGGCATCATCAGTATAGGCGTGAATCGCAACATAGGTACCGTACTCTTTCGCCGCCTGTACAGCGGCTTCCATCTCTTCGGGTGATGGGGACTGCAAATGCAGCGGATCAAACTCACTGGCGACACCACCACCGGCCATAACCTTGAGAAAGTCTGCGCCGTTGCGCAGGTTCCATCGACCTGCTCTCAGCCATTCTGCACGGCCGTCAACGACATGGGTATTCTGCACTTTGATCTGGTAGTTTCTTTCTCCAGGAGCGGCCACTCGGCTGCCCCAGTCACTGTGGCCGCCGGTTGGCCCGATTGGCGGACCGGAGGTGTAGACACGGGGGCCAGGCAGAATGCCTTGATTAATCGCGCGCTTGATACCAATACTGTTGCCGGCAATGTCACGGATGGTGGTGAATCCCTGCATCAGCAAATACTGAGCCGCACGGGTCGCATGGGCGCCCTGGACATACGCATCCCAGTTATTTCCAGCAGCCGTGCCACCGTTTAGCATCAGGTGCTGGTGCATGTCGATCAATCCGGGCGTCAACGTGCCACCCTGGCCGTCGATAACTATCGCCCTCGGTGCTCCTATTTTGCCTCCGATCAGTTTGATTTTGTTCCCTTCCACAAGGACATCGACCTTTTTTGTCGTGTCGCTGGTGCCGTCCCAGACATTGACGTTGGTGATCAGCACCTGGGTCGGCGGTTCTTTTTTCTTTTCCTGGGCCTGAAGCTGCGGCAGTGCAATTGCAACTACCAGGGCCGCGATTGTCAGGATTTTGTAAAATCGTTTTTTGTTTCTCATTTTTCTTCTCCTTTTTGGGTTTTAGGTTTTTAGATGCCGGATACCGCAATCCTTTATCTGGGAACTGGTATCATTCACTTACAAGGTATTCTTATAAATCTTGCCGTCTTTCATGATCAGTTGGAGGTTTTTCTCCGGATCTGCCAGCAGGGTAATATCTTTAAGCGGATTGCCGTTGACAATGACAAGATCCGCGTAGGCTCCTTCCTGAATCACACCGAGCGGGCCTTCCGGGTAGGGATGACGTAAACCACTGAGTTTAAATAGCTCTGCGTTTTCAGAAGTCGCCTGCTTGAGGATTTCAACGGGCGTGAAGAACTTTGCGCGGGCAACAAATTCCAGTGGTTGTTGTGCCTGTTTCGCAGGTGGCCCGAACAGGTCGGTTCCCCAGGCGATCTTGACGCCATATTGTTTTGCCCATTTCAACAGATTTGCCGAGCCTTTGTTCACCTGGCGCATTTTGGACTCGCTTGGCGTACCGACGATGTTTAATTCCTCCGGCGTCATCCCAAACAGATAAGCCTGCGGCGACAGCCAAACCCCCTTCTCTGCCATGAGCTTCAGGGTCTCTTCCTGCAGAAAAGGGCCATGGTCAATACATTTGACCCCCGCTTCGATAGCCAACCGAACAGCTGCATCCGTATAGGCGTGAACCAATACGTAGGTTCCCCAGTGTTCCGCTTCGGTTACGATCGCTTTCAGCTCTTCGAGGGTGTATTGCGTAGTATCCAGCGGGTCAAAATAACTTGAAACACCACCACCCGCCATCACCTTGATTTGCGCGGCGCCGGTTCGTAGCACTTCCCGTGCCGCCTTTGTCACCTCCGGCACACCGTCCGCAACGTATGCCCATCCCAGCAACGCCGACTTATCGGGGATGCCTGTGAAATAAGGAGAGAGCTTATAAGCGCTTGTTTCAAGATCGCCATGTCCCGAGGTTTGTGAAATAAACGGTCCGGAAGGCAGAATTCGAGGGCCCTCAACCAAACCTTCGTCTATGGCCCGTTTCAAACCGCCCACCGGACCGCCCACGTCACGAACCGTGGTAAAGCCCCTCATCAACATCGCTCGTGCCCCGGCAACGGCCTGTGCCCCGACATATGCCCAAGGGTCTTCATAAATCGAAACAGCAGGGGCATTATTGATCATTAAATGCACATGGGCATCTGTAAGTCCGGGTATTAACGTCTTGCCGCCGCCGTCGATCACTTCCGCCCTGGACGCCTTGATCTTGCCAATGCGTTTTATTTTGTTGTCTTCAACCAGTACATCCAGGCCCATGACCAGTTTATCGCTCTTGCCGTCAAATATATTGACATTTTTGATCAACACCTGCGGCGGCGCCTCTTTTTTCTGTGCTTTCGCCTGGGCTTGCGGCAGTGCTAATGCCGCCACCAAGGCCGTGATTGCCAGTAATGTGTAAAATATGTTTCTTTTTTTCATTTATATCTATCCTTACAACTTTAAAGACGAGCACCGGCATCCGGTATCTGGTACCCCCGCTGCCACGGGATTTCCGCTTCGCCCCAACCGGCATTCGGATCTTCATTACTTCTTGTATGGTTCCACTTGACTCGCCTTCAGCGAATAGCCCACATCGATTCCGGACGAACCGTCCACCAGGAAAAGATTCTTCTTGGCGGCCTTGACGGACATCTCGCCGGTGACCCACACCGGGGTGAAGCGACCCCGGTTCTCGATGCCTTCGGTAACTTTTACAAAGACAATCTGGTTGGGCGGCGGCGGCGGGGTGTGGATGCAGGCCCCTACCCAGGGTACCAGCAGAAATTCTGTGATCTTCTTATCGGAATACTCCAGCGGCAATGCATAACCGGGCATCCGAACCTGTTTGCCGTTAAGGCCCTCAACGACCGCGAAAGCACGCTGTTTGCGGAGTTTAATGATTTCCGCTCGCCTGGCCAGCAGACCGTCGATATCGATACCCGCTTTTTCAAGCCTCAGGGTGGCTTCCTGAACCTCTTTGACAGTTTCTTCGCCGACCTGACGCCCCATGGTTTGGAGCTGACGCACCCGGGCGACCAGGCCCAGGTCGCTGAGCTGGTCGGGTGTCAGGGCCTCGAAGGGATCCTCGAACACCATTTTTTTAATCAGATCCTGCCAGCCAAGCTCGCGCACCTGGGTCGCAACAGCCGGCGCGATTAGTGAAAGCACGAGAAAAAGAATTGGAAGTGTTTTCGCTATTGTCGTTTTCATTGGTAAACCTCCTAGTTTACAAATTCGAAACACGAAGCGCGAAATTCGAAACAAATCCGAATCTCGAATGCTCGAATATTCTAAAAAAACCACTAGAACTACGGGCTGAAATCAAAAGCGTTTTGATCATTGTCATTTTGTTTATTTGAATTTGTTTGAGATTTCGGATTTCGATATTCGAATTTTCTTTCGCTAATTTTCATCTGCATTATCCTCAAAGCTTCACCTTCTGTGTTTTCTCAGACATGGTTCCATCCTACACCTTAACGGTCATTCCGTCGGCCAGCGAAAAGCGGTAGATGCGGTAGCCCGGAATGATGCCGATAACAAAACCTGCCAAACACACGATACCCATCAGGGCCAGTTCGTAGGCGGATAATCCCCCAATACCGATGAACAGGCCGAACCTGGATGCAATCAGCGGCTGGGCGGTCAACAGAAGGGTGTAAAGCAGCGTGATGCCGGCGGAAATCCCCACCAGCGTCACAAACCCGGCCTCGCCTACGATCAGGGAAAAAACGTGCAGTGGCCGGGCGCCCACCGAGCGCAGAATGGCCATCTCCCTACGGCGTTCGTTAAGACCGGTCATGATGGCCACAAGCATGCCGGACAACCCCACCACCACGACGAAGCCGGACACGGCCAACAAAGCCTTTTCCACGATGCCGACGATGCCCCACAGCTCTTGCAGGGCCACGGCCGGCAAAACGGCGGTCAGGGGTTCGCCCTTGTATTCATTGATCATACGCTGGACCGACAGGGCTGCAGATCGGGATTTCAGACCGATGTAAAAGGCGGTAATGGCGCTAGGTTCGTGACCCTGCAGATGGTGGTCGTCATGGCGGGCGTTAGGCCGGCTGCTGTCGTGAAATTCTTCCCTGTGGCGGTGTTCCATATCCGCATGGGCAGCCAGGGGGTCGTGGCCGTGGTCGCCGGCCGGGTCCATACCGGCATGGATGGCGTCGATGCCTGACAGGCTGATAAATATGGTGCGGTCCACCTGCGTGCCGGTGCGCTCCAGGATACCGGCCACGCGGAATGGGTGTTCGTCATGCTCTATAAAACTGACGTCTCCGGACCCATGGGCTGCCACGATGTCCGATCCCACCCGGTAGCCCAGCTTCTCCGCCACCTCGGCCCCCAATACGGCCCCTTTTTTATCCGCAAACCAACGGCCTTCTTTTATTCTCAGTGACTGCTTGCGGCCATACTGAAAATGGTCCAGGTAGGCATTGGTGGTGCCTGCCACCCTGTACCCGGCATGTGTGTCGCCCAGGGAGATGGGAATGGTCCAGGCGATACCGGGATGCTCGGATAGCGCTTCATAGCTTTCCCACCCGATATTGTTGGTGGTGTCGCTTAGGCCGAAAACCGACGAGAGCATCAGCTGCACGGGGCTGGTGCGGGCGCCGACGATCAAATCTGTGCCGGCGATGGTGTTGGTAAAGCTGGTTTGGGCTTCGGACCGGATGCGCTCCACCCCCAGCAGCAGGGTGACGCTCAAGGCAATGGACACAACGGTCAACCCGACCGTAAATTTGCGGTTGCGCAGGCTTTTTAGGGCAAGAACGAAAGGATTCATTTCGTGACCTCCTTTCTCCCGATATCCGATACCGGCATCCCCGCCGTCACGGGATTTCCGCTTCGCTCCAACCGGCGTCCGGCCCGGTTGATCTCAGGAAGCCGGATCACCTGATCAAACAGGGGGGCCAGCGATGTGTCGTGACTGACGAAAATGAGGGTGGACTGCGCCTTTGCGCACTCTTCAAACAGCAGACGGATGAAAGCTTCGCGGTGGGCGGCATCCAGGGACGAAGTCGGTTCGTCGGCGATCAATACTTCGGGGCTGCCGATCAAAGCCCGGGCCGCGGCCACCCGCTGCTGCTGGCCCACGCTGAGGTCGGTGACCGGCCGCTTGAGCAATCCCGGATCGGCTAAGCCTAAAAGCGTGAGCAGGCGCAGGGCTTCTTTTTCCAGGCCGCCCGATTGGCTTTGCGCTTTTTGCCTTCGCCGCTGCGAAAACCGGCAAGGAAGGGCTACGTTCTCGGCCAACGAGAGATAGGGGATCAGGTTGAACATCTGGAAAATAAACCCGATGTGGTCCGCACGAAAGCGATCTCGCTGCGCACCGCTTAGTGCATCCACTCTCCGACCCCGAACGGATACCGTTCCCTTCTGTGGGGCAATCACACCGGCCAGCAGGCTGAGCAACGTGCTTTTACCACTGCCGCTGGGCCCCTCGATAAACAACCGTTGGCCTCGCTCGACCCGGAGATTGTCGATATCAAGGACAGGCGCAGCGTTGTTGCGCCAAGCAAATTGCAGATTGTTGATGTCGATGACGTTTTCAGTCGCTGCTGCAACTTCTAGGCCCCTTGGTCGTAAGGCCTGCTGCGCTGTGAAAAATTGGGCAAAAGCATTCATAAGGGTTTCCTTGTTTCATTTTAAATCAGACTATTTCTCATCCAAGTTTTCCACCGACAGTAGCGGCAGGTGCAGTTCGTAAAGCGTATTCAAAATCCCGGACAGGGCAGCCTGGTCGGCCAGATGCCCCACCAGGATCGTCACCGGAAGTTTGTCCGCAGTCGTATCAGCTGTGATGGCCATGCCACCTAGTCGATCGGCCCAGCTATCATCCAGGCGCCCCTGGATGCGGATGCGATAGGTGGCAGGAGTGTCTAATTGTAAACCTTTCCAGTTGAGTGATCGAGGCATGCTTACTTTCCTTTCTGAACCGATACATATTCTAAGATGAGCTCTTGGAAATAAACTAAGGCTTTAGAGTCGCTGATAAATTACCCAAAAAGGTGTAAAAATGGTGTAATTTTGGAACAACATAAAATCGTTTCACAATTTTATGTTAAAGATGGGTGTGAATAGCAGGCAAGTTCTTCACAAGACAGATCGAAACGGTTAACGGCGGGAAAGGATACCCAAGGTTTGGGCTTTCTCAACCGCGTGTCTGCGGGTGTGGACCTTGAGCTTGTTGTAAATGTTGATCGTGTGGCGTTTGACCGTCTCGACAGATATGAATAGCTTTTCAGCGATCTCCTTGTTGCTTAGCCGTTGTGTCAGAAGATCCAATACGTCGAGCTCCCGGTTCGTCAAGGTCCAGGCAGCAGATTGGTTGCCGGCCGCTGAAAGTTGAACCGGTGGCCTATCAGTCTCTTTTTGCACCTTGCCAAGTTTTTCATCTCTGAACGCAGCCAGGAGCTGGTCAACATATCTCACGGCGAGATTATGTTTTTTCAGACGATTTAACAGGTCAGACATTTGAGGACCCAGATCCAGGAATATGCGGATGTAATTGCCAGGTTCTGACAGGGTGATCGCACGTGCCAGGACGGAAAGTGCTGCGGGCTCATGGCCCTGTGCATCTTGAAACAAGGCTTGCAAAGCGAGCACCTCAATCTGAAAGCGTATATTATGGATTGACATATAGTAATCATACAATCGGGAGAGCAGATCAGCGGCTTTTTGGTGATTATCCCCCGTTCCCCGTGTTATGAGCAATTTTGCCAGCGTAATGTGCGGCACATAAAATCGATATCCAGGAGCTATCGAGTGCAGTTCGAAATTCTCGGCCCATTGTGTGGTTTCGGCAACGCGTCCCCTCCGAAGGGCCAGTTCCGCCTGGAAGGCCTGGGAAATTTGCAACAACTCGGCGTTTTGTGAGTCCAGAGCGTGGGCAATGACTGAGTCGGCAACCTTTTGTGCCCTGCCGGGTCGGCCTTGGGCCTGATAGATCAAAGCCAGGGCAAAGGCACTGTGGGCAAAATTCAGCGTATTTGGAATATATCTAGTTTTTACATTGGCACTTAAGTACTTTTCTGCTGCTGCTGTTTCGTTGTGATAATAGTGGGCGATGCCCATAAAATAGTCTGCAAAGCCTATAGTTTCCGTAAGGTTGGACTTCCTCCCGAGCTGCAGGCATTGGTTGGCTGCCTGCCGCAGACCGGTCAAGTTGGCCGCTATCCAGTGGACAAAACAAAGGGTGACAAGAAGCCTGGAGTGATAGGTCGTACCGTGGAGTCTCCTGTCCTTCAGAGCATTATGCACCGATGTATAGGCAGCCTTGAGTTCCCCTGTCATTTGATAGCCAAAGGCCAAGACACATTTGGCAAAACCGCGTATGCTGTAAGCTCCGGGAGGGAGCGTGGCCAAGGCCTTCTCAGAGAGAGCTACGGCGCGCCGGCCATCCCCTTCAAAGTAACCCTGGGCAGCTTTTAAGGCGTTGAATTCCGCAAGCAAGTCGATTTCTGGCATCGCATTTGAAGATTTGTCGGCTATCAAGCGCTCAATCTGGCCCAAAATTTCCATCATTTCCGCTATCCGTGACCGGTTCTCGCAGGACCAGGCTTTCAAGGCGAGCAATCTAGGGTCTTTGTCAATGCTATCAGCTGGCAGATGGAGTAGCAAGCGTTCCAGAAGGTGCCACTGTTCACGATTCATGAGCTCGTGACGGTGTTGTGCCACCAAATGCACCGCGGCTGGTACATCGTTGCCTTTCAATGCGTGTTGAAAGGCTTCCTCTATCAGACCCTTCTCAGCAAACCAATGACTGGCCCGTTTGTGGATCGCGTCAATAGCATCGGGACTGAATTTGCGTTTTAGCTGGCGTCTCAAAAGCTGTTGAAAAAGATGGTGGTAGCGAAACCACTGGTGTTGAGGGTCCAGGGGAATCACAAACAAATTGGTCTGAACCAGCGATTTTAAAAATTTCCTTCCGCCCAACTCGCACACTCCCGACTCGGCATCTGGCACACACACTGCATCGCACAGCGGAGCGCAAAAACGATCCAGGATGGCTGTTTTCATCAAATATTCCTGCATGGCCGGCGACTGCTGTGAGAGGACCTCGGCAATGATATAGTCCATGACGTACCGATTATCATGAGGCAATCCGGCCAGGATGCGATCCAAATGCGATTGGTGCTGTAAAGACAGGGCCGCCAAACGCAAACCGGTCACCCAGCCCTCAGTCTTTTCTTCCAGTACGGTGACCATGGTTTCGTCAACCGGCGTCCCTATCGCCCGCCCGAGAAAGGTGGAGACTTCCTTCACCGAAAACCGCAGCTCCTTGACCCGGATATCGGTCACAAGGTCCCGGGCACGCAAAGTAGCTAGCGGTAGCGGGGGGTCGCGCCGGGTAGACAGGACGAGGTGCAAGAGGGCAGGAGGATGATTCAGCAGCTCTGTGATCAGGTTGTGCACCGCATTTTCGTGAATAAAGTGATAGTCATCCAACACCAGGATGAAGGCTTTTTCAGCCTGGTCCAGTTCGTTGATCAGGCTGCGGGTTAAAAGCAGCAGCGGCGGCGGCTGGGTGGCGTTCAGCAGGGCTTGGGTTTCACGGCAGGCATCGGGAAGCACGGCCCGAATAGCGGATACAACATAGGATAAACACAAGTGTAAATCGTTGTCGTTATCGTCAAGTGACACCCAGGCACTAGGAATATCGCAGGTCTCCAGCCAGGAGCTTACCAGGGTGCTTTTGCCGTAGCCAGCGGGAGCCGAGACCAGGGTCAGCGGCCGATGGAGATTTCGGTTGAGCCGGTCCAGCAGATGCTGACGGTACAGGTGGTCTTTGGCCACCGGCGGCCGGTGCAGCTTGGTGCGGATGAGGGGTGGAGGGTTTGCCTTGTCTGACATGAAATGATACCTCTCTCATTGTTTCTCTTTAGGGAAAATGAAAATGGGTGACACCGTTCGGGTTGCCCACTTTTTTGTACCCGAAAATCGTGAAATGATTTTATTGCCTCACAAACGAGTTGCTACTTTACGGCGTCACGGTTTTCAATTGAGATCGTCATCTTTATAGTATTTGGTTCCTTTGGCGGTGAGCTCCAGCGCCAGCCCCTCGTCGGTCAACTGGTACAGCCAGACACCAGGAGATACCGACATGGCACCGGCAAAGGCACCGCCCTGATCACCCAGCTTGGCCGCAGCCGATGTCTGACCGCCGAGCTCCCATCCCGAGTTGATGAAGTCCGTCAGGTCTTTGCGGTTTTCGAATACCCAAACGAGCCTGAATTTCTTGACGCCTAGTCCGATACCCGCCTGTAGCTCGATCATCTTCATAAAGGTTTGTTTCTTGGTCTTAGTATCGAAAACAATGCCTTTGCCTTTCCCGCTGCCGGCAAAAAATATTTTCATACCAAAATTGCTGAATACACCGTAACCGGCCGACTTGGAGATCGCTTTTTTGGCCGAGGGCTGCAATTTGTACAACCGGGCCAGCGTTTCTTTTGCCATTCTGCGGATGTCGGCTTTTTCATGCTCAATTTCATTTTTGCTAGCTGCCCATCGAATTAAACTAACTGAATAGTGTCAAGCGTGCAGAACGCTGGGTATGTCCGCGCAATGATTTATGCCGAGCTGTCTGGTTTGTTTAATGCGTGGTATGAAAAACGATTGGATGTGATTATCCCAGCCATTTGCATTTTTTTGCCTTGGTATCGCCACCGGGGGATTTCATCGCACCGGAATGAAATTCCAGGTCGCTGGACAGATCGCCATTCCGCATGAAGTATATAGCGGCTCCGCCAAGATCCTTAGCGACAAAAATCAAAAGCATCGAAGATCGAAGGTAATTTTGAGCGGACTGCTGGCTGGATCCGCCGATACTGGTGTTTCGACTGACTCCAATTTATCGTGCTTAAGGATCAGTTGCACTTTCTGGTCTACAGTCGGCGCAGCGCTCATCGGTTCCTCCGGTCGACGATCGGCATAATTGACCAAAACCGTGCCGTTGCGTATCCCGACATCCACCAGAGCTATCCGGTCACCCAGGAGTACCGCGTTGGTTCCCTGAAATCTTCCATTTACGTTGATGGCAGCCGCGACATAATAAAAAGTTCCGCTGCCACCGGGGTCATGGGTGAGGAGCAATGCGGCATCCTTATTGCCGTCACCGTTCAGATCTCCGTACACAGGTTGTCCCAAGACGGCCGTTCTGGTTTTCATCGCCGAACCAGGGGCGGCGACCCGTTCGGCACGGCCATCCATCAATCGAACACCGCTTTCCTCGATCAGATATCTTGCATTCAGGGGATCGGTCGCATATTGATCCCATCGACCAGCCCCATCTTCCCCGTTCTCCGCCAATACGGCGTTACCGCTGATCATACAAAAGATCGCAAAGATTTTGAAAAATCCCTTCATCATATTAACCTATATTTTCAAACGGCTAAAAAAGCCCAAATTCTGCCCCTTAGGCACCGGCTCACCCGGCTTGAAAACCTGCCAATCTCCTGCTTAGAGCGACTTGATATCTATTTAACTTGCACTCGAGTAGGTCTGTCCTTCCGGCAGCCTTTTAAGTTGAGCCTTGGATCGCTTTGTGGCGTCTTCTTGCCAGAGGTTAATCGGAGCCCAACATCTCTTCACAACAAATGGATTAATCTCGACATCCAGAGAAACTTCCATGAAGCCCATGGGTAATACAACCACTTCTCTTAACGGCACCTTTAAGATGATCTCATCCGGAGATTTATTTCCAGCTTTTCCAGGGACAATTTAACGATATCCCTGGGTTTCGGATTTTGATCCAGATATTGGCTAAAAAATTCGCTGACTTCCTCTTTCCGTTTCATGCCGCTCATGGGAACGATTGCGGCGATCACCCGCTCATAAAGCATGGGATGAAATTGCTCAAGCTCGGTCAAGTGAGATACATACCAATCCCACAGATAATCTACGGCATAGGGGTTGGCGGCCATTGCCACGATGGGAATAAACTTATTGCGGGGCGGCACCTGGTCTAATACATATTGCAGCGCTCTATGGATCAAATCCTTATCGTTGAAGCACCCGAGGGCCGTGAGTATATTCATGCGTTCGTGCTCGCTTTGTGAAGATTGCAACCGTTCGACCAACCATTCATAGGCATTGGCTCCCGCCGTCAGAGCCCCAACCTGATAAATGCTCTTCTGGATATCGGGATGAAGGTTGTCCCCCCGAAACAGCGAGTTGAATTTGTCGGCCGCAAATTCAGCTGTTCGCTCTGAGCCGTAAGCCACGGCCTGGAAGATAATCTGATCTCTGAGGATGGATGTGGTATGGGATTCCTCAGGCGTGGGGTTATAACCCATGGTTTCAAGAGTTGTTTCAAGCAGCGCTTTTCCAATCACAGCGATTTTTTTCTTTTGGTTATCATCAAGAATCAGATGGGCCTGGAAAAGGTTATCGGCGATACTGCTGAGGGGCAAAAAAGCATCTTCATTTTGATAATTGGATAGAAAATCCAGATAATCATCGATAGGTGCCTGGCCGCATCTCAGCAAGGCATAAAGATCATTTTGCAGACCCCAACGGTCTTCGACGGACAACTGTTTTTTCTGGACTAATTTTCCGATTTCTTCAAAATCGCTTGGGGTGTTGTATTTCACTCGGTAAAACCCGGTCTGACCGGAATTTACTTTGTAGGCAGCAACATCGGCTCCCAGGTTAATGTCGACTTGGGTATCATCAAGAAGGGTTGCCATCTCTTTTGAACCGCCTTTGCTGTCAAAGATGAGAACCCGGATGGGAATCAGCCATTTCTGATCAGATGTATTCGGCAGATAGGTAAATCTTTTTTGGGTGAGATAAAGTTTTTTTCCTTTTCTTTCCACCGCAACAATTGGAAAGCCCGGTTGTTCAATCCAACTTTGCATCATCTCCGTTACGGGTTTATCGGATACTTCTTCCAAGGCTTCCCAGAGATGATGACTGGATGCATTGGCGTACGCATGTCTTTTGAGATACCGTGACAGCCCGTTTCGAAAGTTATCCTTTCCGACATAGCCTTGAACTTGTCTTAAAATGCTTCCGCCTTTGCTGTAAATGATCGGTGCGGTACTGGTGTTAATAACAACATGCTCTCCGCCCGGAATTTCGATAGCGAAGTTTTCGTGTAAGGCATCTCTGGCAAGGGCACCAGCGGTTTGTCCGTTTAAGAACTGTTCCCACACCCCCCATTCCGGATGGTAATGATCCACCACACCATATCCGAAGTAAGTGGCAAAACTCTCGTTGAGCCAAAGGTATTGCCAGTCGGAAGGGGTGACGAGATTGCCAAACCATTGGTGGGCAATTTCGTGGGCGATGACCTCACATATCCCCTCCAGACCGGATCTTGAAGTGATGTCCGGATAATGAAGGAGCAAATTCTCCCGGAAGGTGATCGCGCCCCAATTCTCCATGGCGCCAAAAGCAAAGTCGGGAATCGCAATCAGATCCATCTTGGGAAGCGGATAAGGGATCTGATAAAATTCTTCACAGAATTTGAGGGCTTTAACACCGAATTCAAGTCCGAATTGGCCATATTTGGCCATGTCCGGAACAGCCGCCACCCGCACTCGCTTATCGATGGGGCTCTCGATAATGTCGAGTTCACCGACACCCAAAAAGACAAGATAGGTAGACATCTTTGGTGTTTGGTGAAAAGTTACCCGCTTTTTTCCATCGCCCAGTGATTGATCTGCTTTTACACTTCCGTTGGAAATGGCCACAAGATTTTCATCGATCGTCATCGCAATATCAAAGGTTGCCTTCTTTGCGGGATGATCCAGACAGGGAAAAGCCCTGCGGGCATCACTCTCCTCAAATTGGGTAATTGCGATAAATTTCGTTTCGCCGTTTGTTTGGTATTCGCTTCTATAAAAACCGGCCATTTTGTTGTTAATCAGACCCTCATAGTCAATCTGCACAGTGATTTCACCCGTCATTTCCCGGGGCAGAGATAAATGTATCTCTTCCTTTTCCGGATCCACTCTGAAGGGGCAAACCACAAATCCATTGTTCAGCTTGACTTTACAACTCCAGACGGAAAGATCCAGAGCATTTAGCACGATCCCGTCAACCAACCTGGTGGTTGCAAGCCTAATCTCAACCCGGCCTGAAAACTTGAATTTCACCAAGTCGGGTTCCAAATGCATTTTGTAGTTTATCGGTTCAAATTCATTCATCTAAGCCTCCGGCACTATGTCTATCAATGTATTCTCTATTCTAATACATAATGTGGAAATGTGAAGCCTTCCTGCGGCAAATCGTCGATCCAACTGCCGCAGCCCCACAGGCGTTGGACGGCGGATGGTTATGCCGTATGGCATGCGGCGAAGTCGGGTACAAGATTCGTTCAGGTGATCGCGTGAGAGTCGAAAAACGGGCGAGATATCAATAAGTACAAAGAAGGACTAAGGGAAGCTATAATAATAGTTGTCAAAATAGCGTTCCGAAAAGATATTACAATTGAGCCGGTCCCGGCGAGGGGTGTTTTTTGACCGCTTCATTTTTTATGAAGCATGGGCCGCTTGGGCCCTTTGTTTGTGAAGATGGGCACTCATCAACACCAGGACGATCGAGTTTGCTAACGAAAGTAAAACAGTTTCATCAATAGTGTCGAAATCACCGTCTATTTTGTTGAGGACTTCAAGGACACCGATGAGTTTATTATGGGACAAAAGCGGTACGCATAAAACGGAACGGGTTTTGAAACCGGTTAGTTTATCGATTTCCTGAAAAAATTGAGATGAATTTTTGGTATCATTCACTATCATCGGTTTACCCTTGGCAGCTACGCAGCCCGCAATTCCCTGACCGATTTTAAGTCGAAATTTTTTGATAACATTTACTTTGGAGTTAAATGCTATTGCAGCCTTAAGTTGTTCCTTTTCTTTTAAAAACAAAGTTCCAGCTTCGACATTTAAAATTTGCCGAACATGGTCCATCGAAAACTTGATCACTTTTTCAATATCGTAGCTGCGTGAAACCAGGGCCAGGCCAATCTGCTGGGACACGTCCATCGCTTCTTTTTGTTTGGTCATCGCGGCGGTTAACCGATTCCGTTCTATCGCCAGGGAAAGTCCGCTGGCAATCCAGTCCATGTAATCCCGGACGGCTGAAAAATTCGCGGTCTTTTTAGCCCCTAAGGCAAGTAGCCCGGACACAATATCATCGGAGAGAATGGGGACATAAAAGCAAGACTGGATACCATGACTTTCAAGCATCTCCCTTTCAATTCCGCTGGGCACGGAACCGTTCATATTAAAGATCAACGGATTCTTTTGTTTCAGAGCTTCAACGATATGGGATCCCTCACAAGGATAAACAGCGCCTTTGCGAATCGTTTTCGAGCTGTCGCCAATCAAATCATCGATTCTGAGGTAGTCGGTTTTATCACCCACCCTGGAGATTAGCACGACGAGATCAACATCAATGATGCGCTGCAACTCTTTAACCAATGCCCGCAGAAGCTTGCCAGGGTCAAGGTTGGAATGAATTATGCCAAAAATCTTCTGATTGAATTCGACCTTATCAGCAGCTTTTGGCTTTGGTTGGCTTTGACCGATGGCTGATTGCTTCGCATCTGGAGTAAGCGCATCTTCCTCCATTCCCTCAAGCATGTTATTTAGTTCTGAAACCAGACCTTCTTCCAGGATTTCGGTGCTGGACGCAGGTTTATCGGAATCCGTCTTGTTTTCAGTTTTGGGTTCCGGTTTAATGGGCCCGGCCTTCCCTTCGTTGATCATTTCATCCTTTCGTCTTAATGCTTCCATGACAACGGACATGAGTCCTTTTTCAATCCGTTTCTTAGGCCTTTCCCTTGGAAGGTTTTTTATAAATAATTGGACATTTTCCCATGCCAGCATGGCGTATGCAGCTTCTTCTTTTGAAAGGACCCCGCATGAGGCATCATACAGCTCACCCTGGATCAGGTAAAAATGGCCCCGCAAATCTCCTTCGCCATGTACTTCCAATGAGCAGGTCTTTTCCTCCATCTCAATGATTTGAAGAAAACTGCTGAGAGAAACACAGTTGATCGAGCCGCCTTGGTGCGAACGTTCCAACCCTTCCATGACGGCCTCAGCCAGCAGGTCCAGATTTACCGGCTTATCCATTACGCGTACCGTGCCCATTCCCTCGAGTTTCTTTTGTATCTTGGGGGTGCAGTAGGCACTGACAGCAATCGCCGGAATCGACGGGAAATTGGCACTCATATATGCCAAAAGTTCGATACCGTCCATCACCGGCATTTTGAGGTCGGTGACAACAAGATCGACCGCATGTGATTCAAGAATTTCAACGGCTTCTTTACCGTTACCGGCAGTAAGTACATTGAACCGGTCTTTATAGTCCGAAAATCTGCTGACCATAATGTGAAGCAAGGTCTTTTCGTCGTCTACGAACAACACATTTTTCATTTTCTGCCTTCTCCATTCATCCCCACCGCAGATTATCACCTCAAAACGTGCGGCTTCGAAATTATATGGTTTCTTCTATTTCAAAAGTTTTCATCCCGGATGATCGCTTTGAGCAATCCGGAAAATTAAGCCCTGGGTTTAAAATTTGATTATTGACCGGCTGCCCATAAATAAACTTTGTTCCTTCCGCTGTCTTTGGCCTGATACATGGCCTCATCGGCACATTGGATCAGGGAAGAACGATCGGCACCATCTTCCGGAAAGTTCGATATCCCGATACTGATCGTCACTTTCCCACGCGGCTGAGTCTCTCTTCCCTTGAAAGGGTATGATTCCACATTCCGTCGTATTTTTTCGCCGACAATCCGGGCATTTGCCTTAGGTGTTGACTGAAGCAGGAGAACAAACTCCTCACCTCCATAACGGGCCACGACATCGGATTTCCGGATAGATTTTTTTAAGATTGCTGCCAGTGACCGTAGCAGCTTGTCTCCTTCTAACTGGCCATGGGTGTCGTTATAGTGTTTGAAAAAGTCCAGGTCCAAAAAGACCAGGGAAAAAGTTTCCTTATTTCGTTTGGAACGATATATTTCAAAGATGAGGTATTCCTGAAAATAGCGATGATTGAACAGCCCGGTAAGACCATCGCGGCATGCTAAATTTTTCAAGGTTGTATTTACCTTTTCCAATTCCTTGTTTTTTTTCTTCAATTTCTCCAGCAAATCTTTATTTTTTGCGATTAAACGAACCTTCTCGACCGCTCGATTTGCCGCTGCTGAAATCAGGTCCAGGTCATTAAAAGGCTTAAAAAGATAATCATAGGCACCGTGTTTTAGAGCCGCTATTGCGGTTTCCAGGGAAGCATGGCTGGTAATAATGATAACCTGTGTCTCCGGATAACGTCGTTTTATTTTTGCAAGTACTTCGAGACCCGTCATCTTGGGCATGACAATGTCGGTGATGACCAGGGAAAAAGTTTGTTTTTCCATGAATTCCAGAGCTTGTCTGCCGTTTACCGCTTCGGTGACGGCAAATCCGTCTTCTTGAAGCACTTGTGTCAGAACCGTTCGAACGCTATTTTCATCATCCACAACCAGTATCTGCATATCCTCTGCCATTGTTCTACTCCGAACTCCTTATTTTAGCTAGCTGCCTTCTGCTTTTAAAATCCCCCCGGCTGTCTGAACTTCTCCTGAATCTCGGAGCGCATATCCATATGATTTCTCGTGACAATCGGTGTGGTTGTCACGAGAAATCATATGGATATGATTTCTCGTGACAATCGGTGTGGTTGTCTTCTATTATGAATTGAATCTCTTTGGACATGGGACCGAGACCTTTTTCTGGTGTTGTCAATCATTAAGCTGGTATGACGAAGCTAAATGTACATCCTCTACCCTCACCCTCGCTTTTTACCCAGATCTTGCCACCGTGAAGTTCAACCAGTGTTTTTGTCAGCGTCAATCCCAATCCGGCCCCCTGGTAACTGCGATTCATTGATCCGTCGAGTTGTTCAAAACGATCGAAAATACGTACCTGGTCCCTGGGATTTATGCCGATGCCGTTGTCGGAAACTGAAATCTGAACGCACTTTCTGTCTCCATCTTGTTTGGCAGGATCGCTGCCCATGGGCGCTTCAACTATTTTCAATGTCTGAGGGTCATTCCAGCGACGGCCCGGCCGAACCAAGCAACCGCTCAGCATGCGGGCGTTCAATCGGATTTCACCGCCATCCGGTGTAAATTTGACGGCATTGGAAAGAAGATTAAAAATGATTTGTTTTAACTTCCGTTCGTCAGCCCTTATGCTGTCGGCAACACCATCTGCATCCATAATCAGCTGGATGTTGCGTTTGTAGGCTTTTTCTTCGATAATTTTAAGGCTTTTCTTCAAAAGCGTTTTTAGGTCAATATTCGAAGGCACCAAATCCATGCGGCCGGCCTCTATTTTTGAGAGATCCAGGACGTCATTTATCAATGCCAGCAAATGCTTGCTGCTTTGAAGAACATCATTCAGATATTCTTCCTGTAGTTCGTTTAAGTCTCCAAAATGCTCATCCAGTAAGATTTCCGTAAAACCGATAATATGATTCAATGGGGTTCTGAGCTCGTGACTCATGTTGGCCAGAAATTCGCTTTTGGCCCGGTTAGCGGACTCGGCGGCATCCTGGGCACGAATACGTTCTTTTATTTCCTGGGTGAGCTGCAAATTGATTTTCTGCAACTCGGCCGTTCGTTCTGTCACGCGGCGCTCAAGTTCCATGTTTTTACCTTTTAACTTGGCAAGCAAGCGGCGATTTTCAGCGGTCAGTCGGATTTTTTCGATGGCCCGTTTTGTCACCGCTGAGATTAAATTTATGTCTCCAAAGGGTTTAAAAAGATAATCATATGCACCGCATCTGAGGGCCTGAACAGCCGTATCCAGAGAGGCGTGACTGGTAATGATAATTACCTCGGTTGCCGGATTCAGGTGTTTGATTTTTTCAAGGAGCTCGATGCCGTTCATCCCCGGCATGACAATATCGCTGATCACAAGGTCAAAAACTCTTTGTTTGAAGAGCTTGAGAGCTGCCTCACCACTGTTGGCTTCACTGACCTTGAATCCATCGTCTTGGAGCACGTTGGACAATACTGTGCGGACAGCGTCCTCATCATCCACAACCAGAATGCCTATTTCATTTTGCACTTTCATCATGAATTAACCCTGCCTTTCATTTAGACTTAATTTAAGCCTCTTACTTTATTACAAAAATGTTTCCACACTTTTTGCACTTATTTTTAAGACCGACCTGATTCTCTCGAACCGGATATGTCTGTTTACAATTGGGACAAACTGTTTTTAAGCCTGCTGTCGGAAAGGTGAGCTTAAATGTTGTTCCTGTTTCCGGTGAGCTTTCGACCTGGATATCACCTTTGTGTTCCCTTACAATGCCATAACTAACGGATAAACCCAGTCCGGTACCTTTACCGACCTCTTTGGTGGTAAAAAAAGGTTCAAATATTTTGGTCTGCAGATCTTTCGGGATACCGGGACCATCGTCGCTGACCTGCACCTGAATATGGCTTGAATTTGTGCTGACGGTTGTGACGGTTACCTCCCCGGGATTGCCTTCCATGGCCTGCTGTGCATTGATCATAAGATTTATCAATACTTGTTGAATCTGGTTGGCGTTTCCCGCTAGCGGCGGAAGATCAGCGGCGAGATTTTTGTGCAGCTGTACCTTGTTTATTTCAAGCTGGTGCTCAACAATCGCCATCGCATCGTGAACCACCTGGTTGATGTCCACTGATTCAAAAGCTACCTTCTCCTGCCGCGCGAACTTTAAAAGATTTTGAATAATCGTTGCACAACGGTTGGCCTCCTTTTCTATAATGGAAAGATTTTCATGAATCGGGGTATCTGGTTCGGCCTTCCGCAATGAAAGCTGGGTTAATCCCAGAATTCCGGCCAGCGGGTTCTTGACCTCATGGGCAATGCCGGCCCCCAATTGGCCGAAGGCGGCCATTTTTTCGGATTGAACAAGCGCGGCCTGGGCATCCTTGAGTGCCTTTTCACGGAAATCAAGTTCTGAGGTCATCTTGTTGAAAGATTGGGCCAGATGACCGATTTCATCCCGGGCAGACAGTGTGACCTGGATATCAAACTGTCCTTTAGCGACTGCAGTGGTCGCTTTGGCCAGACGCTCAAGGGGACGCGTAATAAGCCGGGAACCGAACAGGCTTAATATGGCGGCGATGACCAAAAGTGCCAATGATACGATCATCAAACTGTTCAACAGCTCTCGGGCCGTAAGATAGGCTGCCGCTTTGGGAATTTGAACACCGGCGACCAAATCACTGAATCCTATTCGGGCCACCCCGCCGACCATCTCCTGGCCGTCTAAATTAAATTCAAGGGTGGCACCGTGGCTTTGCTTGCTCCGAAGGTTTTTTAACTTCGCAATCCAGCGCACCGGCTTGTGGCGGATTACTTCTCCCAGATCGGTGTGCGCTAATGTCTGGCCGCTGTGATTTACAATAAAGGTGGTAAAAACCTTAGAGCGTGTGGCCAAACGCTGAAGGCCTTGCAAACGGATGACGGCCGCCACAACCACCGTTTTGGTGTCGCTATTTTGGATCTGATGTGAGGTGGCCAAAGTAAATGTTGGAAGTTTATGATTTATAGAGGAATTGGCGGCGTATACTGAACCTTTCTCAATAGCATCAAAAGGAAGCGGATGCTTTGAGCGGTACCCAATCAAGTGGTCTTTGGTCAACTCGGCTGCCTCCAATGTCTTTGCATCGTATACGGTTGTTTGTTCGGTCTTGTTCTCATACACCGTAATGGCCACAAACTCGTGAAAATCTTCGAAGAGCTGCTTGAGCAGCT
>CP070652.1:1859964-1866014 GCA_020354645.1 Deltaproteobacteria bacterium | reverse complement strand
TTAACTTAGCAGCGCACTACGATACGGTGCGTGAATCATCTAAATGTCAACGGCTACCGTTTCAAGAGTAATTCATAGTACTGAAAAGGTGAGCAGCGAAACCCGTAAGCGTGTTTATCGGGCAATGGACATTTGTCGCTATAGATTTAACGCGTTCGCTCGCGGGTGTGTGGCGAAATGTTTTCACACCTTCAGTCTCATTATTCCCACCATTACCAATCCGATTTTTGCCGAATCAACACGGAGGGCTCAAGACTTCAGCAATGAACATGGTTTCCAGGTAATATTAGGAAGTTCAGACTATCAATTCTGAACGCAAACCTCACATGACCAGTTAGGAGTGGATATCATGGCCACTGTCACATTTCACGATGTCACCAAACGCTTTGGAAACACGACCGCTGTGGAGGAGTTTGGGCTCGACATCCAGGATAAGGAATTTGTTGTTCTTGTGGGCCCTTCCGGATGCGGCAAGTCAACCACTCTGCGAATGTTGGCCGGCCTGGAAAAGAGTACGGAGGGAACCATCGAAATAGACGGGCGTGTCGTCAACAATGTCCATCCCAAAGACCGGGACATTGCCATGGTTTTTCAAAACTACGCCCTTTATCCCCATATGACCGTTTACAAGAACATGGCATTTGGACTGCAGCTGCGACGGTTTCCAAAAAACGAAATAAACAGGCGTGTCCATGAGGCTGCTGAGATTTTAGAAATTTCAGAACTTTTGAAACGCAAACCCAGAGAATTGTCGGGCGGCCAACGACAGAGGGTTGCGGTTGGGCGTGCCATTGTCCGCAAACCGTCTGTATTTTTATTTGATGAGCCGCTGAGCAACCTTGATGCCAAGTTACGGGTTCAGATGCGCGGTGAAATATTGAAACTACATCAACGGCTTCAATCAACCATCATTTATGTCACTCACGATCAGGTGGAAGCTATGACCATGGGCAGCAAAATCGTCATCATGAATGAGGGGCGGATACTGCAGGTGGGAAAACCGATTGAGGTATACGACCATCCTGAAAATATGTTTGTGGCCGGATTTATCGGAAGCCCTGCTATGAATTTTCTCGAAGCTAAACTCATCAGCAAGGACAGTAACCTGCGGGTGGATGGAGGAACATTTCTCTTGTCTGTACCGAATTCAAAGGAAAAAACCTATTCACAGCACACAGATAAAAAGTGCTTTTTTGGTATCCGCCCTGAGCATATTTACGATCGAGAATTTTTAAAGGAATACGACTCACGGAATGTCTTCACAGCCAGAGTTGAGCTTATCGAACCGGTAGGATCGTTTGTTATTCTTCAAATAGCACTTGGCAACGACACCATTGTCGCCCAAGTAGATCCCCATACCCAAGCCGAGGTTGGTAAAGAAATTGAGTTGGTAGTCGATATGGAGCAAATGCATCTCTTCTCCACGGCTCCACCTCACCAAGCGATATGAATTTATCAAAAAACATAAAAAAAAAGAGAGAACACAATGTTTAAAGGCTGTCTTCATCAAGGTCAGCTGAAAACTCTATTCAAATTAGAGTAAGAAGGGAGGTGATTTAACTTTCGATACGGCTAAAAAATATTACCAACTGAAAAAAGGAGGTGTACTATGAGGAAGAAAACAATATTTATAATACTGTTGGCATTGATTTTTGCTTTCGCATCTAATGCCTCGGCAAAGACAAAACTCAGATTTTTTTATCCGGTAGGCGTCGCCGGTCCTCTGGTCAAAGTTATCAATGGGATGGTCGACGAATTCGAGAAAGAAAATCCGGATATAGATGTTCAACCCGTTTATGCCGGTAATTACAACCAAACCATGCAAAAAGTTCAAACAGCCGTTCTGGGCGGCAACCCACCCGATATTGCTGTTGTTGAGATTTCCGAATTGTTCTCTCTATTGCAAATGGACGCGCTCATTCCTCTAGACCAATATATCGAGCAGGAGGGCGGTCAAAAATTCTTGGACGATTATTATAAAGGTTTCCTCGGAAACGCATACGGCCGGGACGGCAAGATTTACGGCTTTCCTTTCCAGCGCAGTACGCCGATTCTCTACTGGAACAAAGATATGTTCCGGGCTGCCGGAGACAAACTCAAAGCGGCAGGATTGGATCCCGATCGGCCCCCAAAAAACTGGGATGAGCTGGTGGCGTATGCCAAAGTCCTCACCATCCGGGAAGGAAATCAAACCAAGCAATATGGTTTGATCATTCCTGGTGGTTGGAATGATTGGATTTTTGAAGCATTTTCCCGTCAAAATCGCTCTCAGCTTATAAAAGAAGACGGTTTGACAGTAACTTTCAACTCCCCCCAAAACCTTGAAGCACTGAATCTCTGGGTAAAGCTTATGCAGGATCTGAAGGTGTGCCCGGTGCTGCGACCCTGGAACATCACGCCGGATGACTTCATTGGTGGTGTAACCGCTATGATGTATTATTCGACCGGCGGAATGGCGAAAATCAGAAAAACCGCACAATTTAACTGGAGCGCAGCATTTCAGCCGGCCGGTAAGCAATACGGCACACCGGTGGGTGGTGGGGATTTTCACATTTTCAAGGGCATTCCCAAGAAAAACCAGGATGCCGCCTGGAAATTAGCGAAGTTTATGACCACACCCGAGATGGCAGCTCACTGGAGCATTGAGTCCGGATATGTGGCGGTTAACAAAAAATCATATGATCTGAAGAAAATGAAAGAGTTTTTGGCAAAATTTCCGCAGATGACCGTGGCCCGAGATCAGTTGAATTATGCCTATCCCAAGATGATGGCTGTAAACTATCAGCTCATCCGAAACGCAATGACCACCAATCTGGATGCCGCGCTCGAAGGCAAAAAACCACCGGAAAAGGCTTTGGCCGATGCACATAAGCTCATGGAAGAAGCCATTAAGGGAAAATAAACCATTATTCAATCGGGGCCTCTCTTTTTGGGGAGGGGCCCTGAGCGGGCGGGAACCAATGCGAGAAAAACTAGAGCAATTTCGATCCTATCTTTTTTTAATACCGGGTCTGTTTTTTCTGATGCTATTTACCTACCTACCCATTCTATGGTCCTCCTGGCTGAGTTTTAACCGTTGGAATCTGTTATCCCCCAAACCGAAATTTGCCGGATGGGAAAATTTTGTTGAGCTCTGGCACCACGACGTTTTCTGGCTGGTCATGAAAAATAAATTTTTCTTTGTGACCATCAGCATTTTTCCGACCATGTTTTTGGCGCTTGTATTTGCCATTTTGATTGATGAGCGGCTGAAAGGCAGGGTGTATTATATCTACAGCCTTTTTTATCCCACGTTAATCCCGATGGCCGCTGCGGCCATGCTCTGGGTTTATATCTACTCACCGAATCTTGGTATCCTAAATATATTGCTGGCCGAATTGGGAATCACAAAGCTGGGCTGGTTAGGCAGTTCCGAAACATCCCTGTGGGCGTTAATCATTATGACCTTCTGGAAAAATCTCGGATTTTTTATGCTCATCTACTTGGCAGGTCTCCAGAATGTCGATCGAGAACTGTATGAAGCCGCATATATTGACGGGGCAGGCTGGTGGCGAAGACATATTAAAATTACGTTTCCCCTCGTAGGTCCGACCTCTCTCTTCGTTCTGGTTACGGCAATTATTTTAACCTTCAGGGTTTTTGACCAGATTCACCTGATGACCGAAGGAGGCCCGGGGAACAGCTCCAATGTAGTCGTTTATTACATTTTCGAGAATGGTTTTAAATTTTTCGACTGGGGCAGGGCCACCAGTTTAACTACTATTTTGGTTTGTATTTTATTAACCCTGACGTTGATAATATTCGGAATTTTTGGAAAACGTATCACTTACACCGCAGATTGATTCAGGAGCTGATTTATGGAAGAAAAAAAATACGAAGTGGTGATAAAGATATTTGTTCTTCAAATTGCCGCCATCGTCATGATTTTGCCCTTCGTGTGGCTCATTTCTACGGCGCTGAAAAATCCTTCGGAAGTTTTTACAGAGAATCTTACATTACTCCCTGAAACGTTTCGGTGGGCCAACTTCGTTGAAATTATGGATCAGGCGCCATTCTGGCTTTACATGGGCAATACGATCATCGTCTGCGTGGGAATTCTCATTATTCAGCTTTTGCTGGTCATACCTGCAGCCTATGCGTTTGCTCGCCTTGACTTTCCTGGTAAAGATGTGATTTTTCTTTTGTTTGTCATTCAGATCATGCTGCCGCTCGAGTCTATAATCATACCCAATTATCTGATAACCAAGAAGCTCGGCTTGCTTAATACTCGAACAGGGCTAATTTTGCCATTTGTGGCGAGTGGCTTTGGCACCTTTATGCTCCGCCAGACCTTCAAGCAAATCCCTCAATCTCTTGAAGATGCGGCACTGATGGATGGTGCCGGGCACCTCCGGTTTATCTGGCATGTGCTCATTCCGCTTTCGCGACCAACGATTGTAACGTTTTCCATGATAAGCATTGCCACTCACTGGAACGATTATTTCTGGCCATTGATTATCACTGATTCTGATGAGGTAAGAACGTTAACCATTGGTTTGGGTATGTTTGTTCAACAAGAAAGTGGCTCGGATTGGAGTCTTTTGATGGCTGCAACCCTTTTTGTGTGTGCGCCCATCATCGCGTTTTTCCTTGTAACCCAAAAAACGTTTATCAAAAACTTTTTAACTTCCGGTATCAAAGGTTAGAAAGAAAGTATATTTTTTCCGGGGGAGGTGTTTTTTCTCGTTGCCTGCCCGCCGTCATTTTGGAGGGACCCGCTCTTTAATGGAATACCCTGCTTCACCCGCTGCCTATTTAATGCTTGACATTATCTGATTAACTTGTTAGCTGTACGATTCGCCTCGGGAAAACCCGATCTTTTTGATTGGGGGCGGGTAGCTCAGTTGGGAGAGCGCCGGCCTTACAAGCCGGAGGTCACAGGTTCAAGCCCTGTTCCGCCTACCATCTTTCCTATTCAGAAGATTGGGCGGAACGAAAAATAATGGTTAGAACGTACCGCATATCATGCGGGAAGATCGAGGGTTAAAATTTATTATCGTCTCTGCTTTTCGATGAAGCAGGGACGACTTTCTAACAATTCGGGGGCGTAGTTCAGTTTTGGTTAGAACGCCGGCCTGTCACGCCGGAGGTCGAGGGTTCGAGTCCCTTCGTCCCCGCCATTCAAAATATTCAGGTCTGTTGCGAATCACCAGGTGACAGGCCTTTTTTGTTTATGCCTTTTGTTGTCTATATAATCCAGAGCCAAAAAGACGGTAGCTATTATGTTGGCTCCGCCCAGGATATAACTGGACGGATTGAAAGGCATAACCAAGGGCGTTCTAAATACACCAAGTCCAAACGTCCCTGGAAGATAGTTCATATAGAGGAGTTTGATACCAGATCAGAGGCCCATAAGAGGGAGCGGCAGATTAAATCGCGCAAAAGTCTTGATTATATTGAGAAACTGGTTAGATCGTCCCGCTTGTAAAGCGGGAAGGTCGAGGGTTCGAGTCCCTTCGTCCCCGCCAGTAAAATCAAGGGGTTAGGTTAGATGAGTTACTAATTCCTTCTTTAGTTTTAATAAATCAATTCCCAACACTATTCCCAACATTAAACATAAAAATTTGCTACATGCCTTCCTTTTGCATTGGCTGCAATTGGCATTAGTTTAGATCCATTCTTTTTAATGATTTCACGGGCCTTTTTTGTATCTGCGTCCAGAACTACCAAACTTGAAACAGAACCGGTCACAATTAAAGGGGGACGTAGGTGCAGAAAGTGTTTGGCTATTTGATAGAATCAAAACACAACGTCAAGCATTTTTTGCATCTACCTATTACTACAACGCTGATCATTTTCTGACGCAGTTGTGTCATGTCATACCTCCTTGGTTTAGGGTTTAAACAACTTGGAGGTATTTAACAGTTTTGACAGACTCAGTTATCATTGTATGTTCTCAATAAATCTGCAATCCGGCTTCCGACTGAAATACTATGGAAACATCCTCATGGATAAGTATTTTTATAGACGTTTAATCCCGATTCTTTTGGGATTTGTGTGTATTGGATTTT
>CP070652.1:1856757-1859864 GCA_020354645.1 Deltaproteobacteria bacterium | reverse complement strand
CCTGCCGAACCATCCGGGTCCAGGTTGGGATGATAACAGGCCACACTGATTCCGATGACGCTACCCGAAGCCCACACAAGCTTTAATAATTCCTCCGTTTCTTCAAACGTTAATCCACCGGGTTCCGGGAACATCACCGGCATCAATTCTGGATCCAGTACGTCCACATCAAAGTGGACCCACAACGGAAGATTTTTTCGCACCAAGGGACCGAGACCTTGGTGGACAGAACGCATGACACCCAAATCAGACATTTGCTGTCTATCATAGACGGGTATATCCGACTCGGCAATTTGATCCCAGGCCCGAATGCCGTACACTAAAATATCCTCTTCATTTATCAACGGATATTTTCCGGCTATTCCGGTAATTTTTTGAGGACCGCGACCGACGAGTACAGCCAACTCCATGTCGGCGGGGTCGCCCTGGGGTGATGTTTCCGGGCTGTGAAAGTCGGCATGACCGTCAAGAAAAACAAGACCAACCCTTGTATTCCTTCGGGCAAAGGCAGCGCACACGCCCACCAGCATGCTGCAATCTCCGCCCAGCAACAATGCAAAGGATCTCCTGGCGAGAATTTCCCGCAGGGTTTTGGCCAAAATGTTTGAAAGGTCAATCCATTGTTCCAAGTCGGAAATCCCGGTTTCAGTATCTCGGATTCCTTGAAAAAGAAATCCTGTTAAATTCCCAAGATCGTTTACTGAATTGCCTTTTGACTGCAACAGGGCCTTCAGATTTGCTTGCCGTAGACCATCTGCTGGATTCTCGACATTGGGTGGTATGCCGATAGCGTTAAATGGGGTACCCAATATTTCAATCTTCATCTTGAGTTGATTCCTATTTATTCAATGACGAAATGTCTCGCAGTACTCGCAGTAAATGAAGCCACTATATCCCGCAACATATGCTTATTTTCGACTGGATTTGCAATAAAATAATTTTGTTTGGATGAAGCTTCAGCTCCGTTATCAATTTCCATAAGAGGCCAAAAACGCCGCCAAAAATCTCCAAACACGATCAATTGAAGGAATGTATACTTTTTCATCAGGCGAGTGTGCATCCTTAATTGTGGGGCCCAATGAAATCATATCCATGTCATCGAATTTTGATCCGATGACACTGCATTCAAGTCCCCCATGAACAATTGTGACACGCGGTTCTTTTTCAAAAACTTTTCCGTAGACGATTTTACAGCGTTTCAGAAGCCATGATCGCGTGTTGGGTTCCCAGGCAGGAAATTCGTCCAGTTTCTTTGTTTTTCCACCACACTGAGAGGCGATAGCCTCTATTTTTTTGCTAAATTCTCGAAGCTTTGATTTTTTGGCACCTCTCTGAAGGCTTATCACAAATAGCGCAGTATTCTTTAACCCGACAATTCCGATGTTGTTGGATGTTTCCACCCGTTCCTCGATATCCGCTGACATTTCGGCGACACCATCCGGCAGGGCAAGCAAAAGGTTTATTACTTTGTCCGTATCCTGCTGGATAAATAACGATCCGGGGAAATCCTTGGGCTTCATCTGAGAAAAGTGAATAGACGGTGACGTGGCGGTATGAGCAAATTCGCCTCGAAGGGTTTGCTCGAGTGGGGCGATCAACTTTTTTAGATTCAAAAATTGAGTCGGATCACAGGCAAGTATCGCTTCGGCCTCTCGCGGAATTGCATTTGCCTTTGTGCCACCTTTGACGGAAATCAGGCTGATTTGTGATGAGGTTTTCAATGCTTCAAGCGTTCTGGCGAGTATTTTGTTGGCGTTGCCTCTTTTTTTGTTTATGTCCATGCCGGAGTGTCCCCCTTGTAAACCATCTATCCGCAGACGATAGACTGTTTGATCTTTAGCCGGTGTATGGGTAGTCACCGGAAGATAAGTCAACGTGAGAATCCCGCCGGCAGACCCTATTGTGAAAACGCCTTCTTCTTCAGAATCGATATTCAGCAGTATTTTTCCTTCAACAAATCCTGGATCCAGAGATTTCGCACCGATCAATCCCGATTCCTCTTGCACCGTAAACAATATTTCAAGCGGGGGATGGTTCACTGTTTTATCTATTGCAAGAGCAAGACATAAGGCCATCCCCAGTCCATTATCCGCGCCAAGGGTTGTGTTGTCGGCTTTGAGCCAGTCACCGTCATAAATGATTCGGATGGGATCCTTCCGGAAATCATGATTCGACTCGGGGATTTTATCACAAACCATGTCCATATGCCCCTGAAATACAACTTTGGGAGCGGTCTCATATCCATTTGTTGCCGGCACTTTTATAACCACGTTTCCGATTTTGTCGGCAGATACCTTGAAACCGTGTTTTTGGGCCCAATTCACAAGCCATTTTGACATTTTCTTTTCACGCTTTGAACATCGCGGAATCGCGCTGATTTGTTCGAAGATATTGAGAACCTCGCGGGTTTTTTCATCAATTGCGGCGGTATAAGTCCGACTGTTTGGCTTTGCAACAATCTCGTTTTTAGGGGGGGCGCAAACGTAAAAAATCAAAAACAGGGGAAACAGGGTCAAAGTAAATGCACGTATAGTTTGTTTGCCCATGGTGATCACTCGTCTTACCCGTGCGGATTGATTTTAGCTTTTTCCCAGGTCTTGTATGTTCCTGTTGGCGATTGGTTTTGCATACTGATGCAAAGCGATATTCATTTCGACGGCAGCGTTTTTACAAACGTTTTGGCTTTGTCCAACCAGGCCCGTAGCTCACTATCGCTGATGAATCCTTCCCCCTCAACCATAACCCATCCCTTCATCGGTCTTCCCGTGATATCAAAGGGTTTTGTAAACGGCAATTCGAGTGCACCTTTTGATCTTTGCTCCCCTAATCGAAGGATGAGGAAATCTTTGTAGACACCGCAAAACATATTTCCATTCAATAAATGGCACACACCGCCAAACATTTTTTTGGCATCTGTGTTTTTCCAGCCTGACACAATTTTTTTTATGCGTGTTTCAATTTCTTCATTATATGCCATAAATCACCCTTTAATCATAAATTAAACCTGCCTGCATTCCCGCATCCATAATTATTTGCCGGCTTAACGCTTCTTGGGCAGATTGAACATAGAAAGCCGCACCCATGCGTTCAGATTGCAACAACGACGG
>CP070652.1:1850399-1856657 GCA_020354645.1 Deltaproteobacteria bacterium | reverse complement strand
GTCTGAGTCCCGAGGCCCGCAAGGCGGGCCGAGGTCGAGTTCTTTTGATTTAGCCCTGCAAAGCAGGCGTCCCCAAAATGTTCGCCGGCGTGAGTAAACCGCCACAGCCCTCTGGCGGATCACAAACCGCTACAAGACTTTTTAAACTTATTCCTGGGACGTGACACTAGATGCGACGTCTCCCACTCATTTGGCTCCTGGATGTACCTTGGGACTGAAGAAACGCTTAATTTCTTCAATATTCATCCAGGCGGTGTCCTTATTCTGGACTATTTTTTTCCGTTTTCCTACGAAAGACGCGCCAAATTCCGAAAGCAATCACAGCGCTGATTATTCCTTGCAGAAGGTTTGGAATAACTTCTGCCATGGCGGCTTTTGGATCGGTTACCCCAAAGAAAGGCATTGTTTTGGCAAGTAAAGGATAGATAAATGCTTCAAATATAAAGTAACCGCTGACTAAAATAACAACGCCGACAACCAGGGCCAGAACTGGTCGGGTCATCGAACTTCCCTTTGATTTGCCGCCAATTGCACCGACAATTGTGCCTTCCAACCCCTTTACGATAGCGGTCGCTAAAATAAACTGCGGAAAACCAATGGCATCTGACAATGCCGGCCCGATCAGCCCGACCAGACCACCGATGAGAGGACCGTATAATAAGGCTGCGATCATCACAAACGTGTCACCCAGATTGAAATAGCCTCCTGTGGCGGGAATGGGTATCCGTATTACGGTTGTTCCCACAAATGCCAGGGTGGCAAATGCCGCTACAATACCCACATTTACAAGTTGTTTGACTTCCGATGTTTTTGCCATAGCAACCTCGTTTAATTTTTATTCATTCATACTCTCGTTTTTTTGTTTATTCAACGTTAGGGTTTATTCGGTAGCTGAGAGATCTCCACCGCCCACAGGGGAACGTACTGAATGGATGCACAAATGCCTTCAACGCCCAGCTGGATCATATCCTTGATTAGGCCGCTAAGCTTTGTTTTTATTTTAATGGCCCCACCTGCTTTAAACGAAGTGTCCGCTTTCAAGGTATTTTGAGCCCATTTTTTATAGCACCTTTCCTCTCGAACAGATTCAAGAATATTCGGAATAACAAAATAGACAATATGGTTAAACACCCGCAAAGACATTAAAAAAAATTTTTCCAGCTTCGAAACGCCCTGTCGGTCTTGAAGAAGTTTGTGTTCCAATTCTTGAAACGGCACGATTCCAACCATACTCAGTGCCAGAGGGATTACCGTCAACATGGTAATACACAGAGAAAGATAATGGGCGCTATAGACGGACGGCCCGGCTTTATAGCCCAATCCGCTCAAGAATATCAGATAAGATACGGTTGCCCCGACAAAAACGACCGGCATCGAAATTAGGGCGGCGATTGCGATGGCATTGGCAAAAAACCGCCCGCCGGTGAGAATCAAAATAAATGAATTGACGACAAAAAAATAAAATAACCACCCATCGGTAAGACCGGAGATGACCTCTGTCTCAAACGACGTGACCGGATACCCCGAAAAGGCCGGTACCGACAAGATGGCCAACAACAGTAATTTAAGCTTCCAATTCATGGATATTCGTTTTCATATATTAAGTTTGTACTTTTTGTGACAAAAGTTTTTCGATACTCACGAAAAGCCGCAAGCTCGATAGCATTTGGTGTTTGGTCATTGCAATTTCGAAAAACTAAACACCAAACACAAAACACGTTTTTTTTAAATGAAATCTGTTTTTGTTCTCCTGATAAAATTTACATGTTTGGTTTCTACATATACACTCAGCGGGTGTTAGCGTCGCTGCAAGATCGTTGACTGGGTTGCCTGAAACCGCATTGCAGCGTGTTTCGAGTGATTCTTGACGAAGTGAAGGATAAGCGGCCTGAACTGTTTGATCCCGCGCAGCGGGAGAGTTTTTAGGCCGCCCGTAGCGAGCCTTAGAATCACCGAAAAACGTACTGCACGCGGTAGAGGGGAATCCGGTCAACGATCGTGACGAGACCCCCCTCAACGAATACGTTCCTGCTTGTCCGGGTTAGGGGGCCTGCAGCTTAATTCAATTTGGAAAAAAAGGTTCTTTTCTCTATCAACCATTCTCGGCGTTTTTTTTACAGAGATTGTGCTTTTTGCTATGGGATACCACCACGGTTTATGGGAAATCAAAAATACCGGAATTCCGAGGGCGTGGGCAACCGTAATAATGGCGGACACAAACGCAATTGCCGACGCCCGGGTTAATCCCCAATCAGGCTCATCAAGGATAAGGGCACTGGGCTGGCCACAAATCCTGACAGCAACCAGTATCGCCTTGATCTCCAGCAGTGTCCGAAAAGAAGTATCCGCGGAGTCACTTTTTGTCAATTTGACCAAAGAGGTGTTTAGATAGGAAAAATATGCTTCCAGAATTTTTTGATAAAGCACCATGGGCGTTGCCGCATCCGCACGATAACGCGTGGCGGCAATGGCATCGAATGATCTCAACAAGGTCTGGTTAATCACGTCTTGAAACAATAACCGGGCAGGTCCTGATTTACTTTTACGCAATATCTTTCCAACACCTTCAAAGGGTACGGCGCCGGCCAAAACTTTGGCAACGAGACTTTTACCCTGGCCGTTATCACCGATAATTAAACATGGAGAAAGTAAATCTGTCTCCAGGCTTTCGACCCGGGCATAGGTCTCCTGGGCGATCATTGGATTAAGGGAAGAACCCAAGGATATGCGAACTTTCTTTAGCGCAATAGCAAAATCAACCGGTCCGCCAAAATGTTTTTCAGAATTTTCCAAAACTCCGATTTGTTCCCTGGAATCCTCTCCCTCTAGTGCCAAAAGTGCAACGGGGAGACCTAAGTCAACATAATGCTGAACAAGATTCTTGAAGTAGATCGTATTATCACGTGACAACCAACTAAATGGGCTGGCAATGGTCAACCGCCGCCTGAACTTCGCGGATATAAATGACTTTGCAAGAGCCAGTTTAACTGTTTCACCGCCGGACAGCGTACGAATCGGCTGATAGAGGTTTTCGTGGAGATTAAAATCTTGGGCGATTTGTTCAGCGGAAGGCGTGATATCTTTGTCGACCTTTTGAGCGCATATGCTGGCAGCCGTTAATACTTGCCAGCAAGTCCCAAAGGCAAGGCAATCGCGTGGATTGCTGCTGATATATGCGACGGGCTGATCGATTGACTTTAATAACTGCTCGATGGAGATTCGACTGAAATCTTTCCAGAATACCCTTGGGCCCAAATATTTGCGCGGAATCAGCGCAAATACGCTCTCTCTAAAAGCTTCTTCCCGTTCCTCATAGGTTTGAAAGTATTTGGTGGATATCATATAAAAAAATTCAGGTTGGGCCTTGAAACAAGCTCGGGGGATTCCGCAAAAAAGTGGTACAGAATATCTTCGACCGCTGTCATATTTTCAAGATTTTGAATTCGGCTAAAAAGCGTATGCCCGAAGCGAAAATTGGCCGAAAAATACAGCGCGAATCTTTTAAAGCGCTTTAATGCTGCCGCTGAATCATAATGTCCGGCCACCAATTGTGCCAGCTTTAAGGCCGATTCGAGATATATGGTCGGAGTTGCTTTAAAACCACCGGCCCACAACGCAAATGTCCAGGGTCTGGCGATTGCCAGCCTGCCGATGGCAACCCCATCACAGCCGGTGGTTTGTATCATTTTCCAGCAATCCTGGCTATCGAAAACATCCCCGTTGCCGAAAACAGGAATGGAAACCGAATGCTTGACCAATCCGATGTAACTCCATTTGGCTGGGCGATTACGACGATCGGGGGCCACCCGGGGATGAAATGTCAACGCATCCGCCCCGGCATCTTCAAATCCTTTTGCCAATTCGACGGCAACCTGAGAGTCATCCTGCCAACCCGTCCGATACTTTACAAAGAGCGGGATGGACACAGCTTCTCGGATACCTGCCACGATTCGGACGGCAAGGTCAGGATTTTTCAGAATCTGGGCACCGCAATTTTGCCGGCAAATTGAAAAAACCGAACATCCAAAGTTGATATCGATCCCGAAAAATCCTTCTTCCTCAATCCGTTGAGCGGCTGTGGCCATAATTTTTGGATCAGCACCGAATATCTGGCAGACCAGACGGTCGCGCTCCGCGTCTCTCCATCTAAAATAGGGTGATATATACCTATTTTCGTGAGGAATCCTTTTGGCACTGCACATCTCCGTGAACAGCAGGCCATAGCCCCCAAAATTCGAAACAAGCTCCCGGAAGGCCACATTTCCCACCATCGTCATGGGTGCCAGAACCAGGCGTTTTTGAATGGTTTTTTCCCCTACCGAAAGGGGTTGATTGAGAAAATCAGAAAGTTCGGTAATCATCGTAAAAAATTCATATATTTCTCTGGATACAAATATGCATGGAGAGACGGAGGCAATGAGAACAGTTGCTGAAATTGGGATAATGAATTTTTCTTAGTATTATTTTAGCGATACTTGCGCCAAATCAAATTGAATCTTTCAAACCTCTGTTTTACCTTAATCATTTGGAGATAAGATTTGCGGCTCAGGATACACCGACCAGTTGGTGAGCTTCAGGCCTTCGACTCGACTGAAATATTTAATATTGTTGGTAACGAGTATTAAGTTGTGTGCCAGAGCACAAGCGGCAATGATTAAATCAAAATCATCCAGTGGCGTACCGGATTTTTCTAATGTAGCTTTAAGCATTCCATAAATTTCAGCAGACCCTTTATCCGCTGCTACAACCTCGAAAGAGTTTTCTATAGTTCTTACTTTTGCCAGGTTTACGGCAACCTTTTCAGATTTGTAAGCACCAAAATACAATTCCATGAGGGTGACGATGGAGATCTTTATCGGATCCTCAATATGCAGTTGAAGATTTTTTGTAACTGCATCGCTTCCCTTCAGGTTGTATATGATTGTATCGGTATCGATGAGATACATTATAAACCTTTAGCAAGTTTTTGTGAGTTTCTGCGAGCTTTCTTCAAATTAGCAACAATTTGCTCTGTTGATCTTGAATCCTCCCAAGATCCGGAAAGTTCCAATAGAACCTGCGCGGGTGTTTTCATCCGCTGCAGTTGATGCTTTTTTGAGAGATAGGATCTCACCAGGAATAGAACCTGCTGACTGACGGACCGATTTTCCGAAGCCGCCAGCTCTTTTAGTTGCGCGTATAATTGATCATCTATACCCTTAATTTGCAAATTGGCCATTTCGAGACCTCCTCATAAAAGATTTCATGAAAATATATGACTATTTCATGAAATTGTCAACAACGAAATATAAATGCAGTATACTGATGCCTATTTAATTGAGGGGTCGGGGTATTTTTTTCACGGCAAGATGATCGCCCCGGCGCTTCCGACAAGCAGTTGGTTACAGCCGCCTGGATAGGCAAAAGACGCTGTTGTTTTTTGGGACAGAGGATGTTGTATGTGGCAGGCAGTAAAATGTAAGGCAGTTGCAGTTGTCAGGCTTGGCAGGCAACAACCCGGCACCTTGCCGTGAAAAAAACACCCCTATCCCTCATTTAATTTGACCGCAAACCACAGCCGCCTATTTCAAGATCCCTATAGAAAATGCCAGTAGGAATTGCCCAAGGTAGTATAACGGCAACCCCACGAGTCGGTTCAGATACGCTTTCTTGATAAAACGCTGCCGTGCCACAAAAAGATCTGAAATATAGAAACTTACGGCGCCGGCAAACACCATGATGCGACCGGACCTTGACAAATCAGCATCTCCGAGAACAGTCCAGGCCCCGCAAATCATCAGTGATATAAAAATAACATACCACAATACCGGGAGTTTCATTGATCCTAGCTGCGGCCTGAGCTGGAAGAAAACCACGGCGCTGATGATCAATACCACCACGGATCCGAGCCAGGTCAGCTGATGGATGGCTGCGGTAGCAAAAAACGCAATCGTGTACCAAATATGCCCCAGCAGAAAAACAACCAAACCCATTAGAAACATGGTCTTTTGGGGAAAGATCAGGCAAATATCTCCGGCCATACAAAATATCAAACCGATCAGCATCAAGTAAAAAAAGGAGGCCAGCAGGTGGGGCTGAATCAGCGCAGCAATGATAAACAGCGCCGACAGCGGTGTTTTGGTAAATAATCGACCGGTTTGATTTTCTCCTTTTTCAAAATACAACAACCCGCACAACATAATCACCGCAAATATGACGATCAGTAAACTCAGCAGACCGTTTTTACACTCAGTCTAGACGATTCGAGTTGGGCTTGCT
>CP070652.1:1847756-1850299 GCA_020354645.1 Deltaproteobacteria bacterium | reverse complement strand
GGGATAAATCAAAAGAACTCGCCCTCGGCCCGCTTTGCGCGCCTCGGGACTCAGACAGCTTTTGATTTTTTATCCGCCAAAGACCGCTGGCGGATAAACGCCCTGCTGCAGCCGGCGTCTTGATTCCAAAATGCTCAATGGCGCTCGCAAAAACCTTTCAAACCTTGTGGTGGGTTTTGTAACTTATTTGTGGGACACAATCTAGTAAACCTCGACTTTTTGTACTAGGTATTGGTGAGGCTGTCAAAAACATTCGGTGCCACGCAAAAACACATTGCCGTTCTTCCCGGATCCTGTAACTATTAGACCTCGGCTTCATCGACGATTTGCTGGAGCTTCCTCTGGACCTCGGGATCAAGTGGTTTCGGCTGATGGGTAGCCAGGATTTTTTTTAACTTTTCTCTGGCCCTTGCCCGTATGTCCATCGCGCCGCTCTCCTCCCACTTTTCCCTTGCCATTCTGTTGCCCAACCGAGCATCCCAGTGCTCGGCCTTGAAGTGTTCCAGGGTATGATCGTGAGTAAGATATTCACCGCCGGGCCCAATCTCTCTGATTACATCAATCGCTAGGGTATCGGGATTCACTTCAATACCCTGCAATATCCTGTTGATGAAGCCGCATATTTCGTTGCCGATAACAGCCTGCTCCGGAACCGAAGCGACCGTGTCCTCCAGGGAAGCAGAAGTGCATTCGATCACGACGTCACTGCCGGATAATGCCGAAAACAGATTTAAAATACCTGTCTCATAGCCGACCTGCGCATCCAGTACATTCGCTCGGGTCGTAGATCCATGGACGCCCATCGGGACCCCGTAAAACCGCAGCATCTGGGCGAGAGCCCCGGCCATCAGGGTTTTTTCCGGAGAGGCGAAAGTGAAATTAGCAATCCTCATATCCAGAGTACCGGCGTAACCCATTAACCTGACAGGGACCCCCGGATTGACCAGCTGCGTCAATACAAGCCCGGAGAGAAGTTCCGCTACCGTTAATGCCAGGGTACCGGCAAGGGTCACCGGGGATGTCGCGCCTGCTGAGGGGATCGTATAGATTTGAAACGGGTGTCCGAATCGGCACATCTCAATGAGTACATCAACTCTATTCGGTTCAAAAATAAATGGGCTGATTATCCCGAGACTTACCGTGAACATTGGCCTATGCCGCAAGGCTTTTTTACTTCCAGCTATGGCAATGCCCATCTTGAGGAGGTCTTTTGCCCCTTCACCGCTGTATGCAGTCGCAATAACCGGCTTTACCGTATTGCTCAGCAATGCTTGAGATATGTGTCTGTCCAATGCTTCTTCGGGAACATCCTGGGGATAGATTTCGGGAAAAATAAAATGAGTGTTCTCCAGAGCGTCATGGATTCTCACATTGGTTTCCAGGTCTTTCTTTGTAGCGGGCCTGCGCTCGCCGGTATCAAAATCGACGACAAAGGTTGCGCCATGACCGCTGCTGTAATGCACCCCGGTCATTGATTTGAGATCGTATTTTGGGTCTCTGCCGCACACCGTCATAAAGCGGGGCGCATGATTGAGGGCATACTCGACGAGGGATGGGGGTATGTGAACTACTTGTTTTTCCGGGTCTACTTCTGCGCCACCGCGTTTGAAGATGTCCAAAGCTTCTTCATGTTTAATCTTGACACCCGGATCTTTCAAAATTTCAAGGACTGCTTGATGCACCTCGTGAATCTCCGCTCTGCTGAGGACTTCGAGGGTTCTGCCTTTCAATGGAAATATACCCATCATGTTATCTCCTCTCTCAAATCCATCCGGTCATTCGCTGACCGGTACTTCACGGGGCCGCAACGTCTAACCAACAACATCGCGCACTTTTTCCGCCGCTTAGGCGGCATCATTTGGGCACCAGAATTGATCTAATTCGGCTAAATTATGTGCAATCCTTATGCCAATAAAAATTTTCCATTAAATATGACGGTATTACAATGATTTCTAATTTTTTCGGTTGATGCATTGTCTGCAAACTGTATAAATATTAAACAAGAATCAGATGCCCCGGAATGGAATACACGTCTTTGTTTAATTAATAAACATGTCCGAACGAGACGTTTATCCTGGGAAGGTACAAAAGAGGAAAAAACAGCTCAGCGACAATTAACTAACCGGGAATCACCGAAGGGCGTTTTATTTTAGGCGGAACCAATTTAATCTCGATTTAATTGCGGTTTGTATACAAATGAAACAAAAATTATCACTTTTCTCTTGGTATCTTAAAAAGCTTCAATAGAAATAACACATTGGATGCTGTGGCCTGATTGTTGCAGATAAGCGTTATAGCGTATTTATCGGGATTGATACTATCTGTTTTGCCGGAAACACATAATCTGTTGCGGGCATTATGGCAACCATGCCGGTATTGCAGGATAAATTTAACAATTGAATTAAACTGCTTAAATATCGATGAAACATTAAGTCATATAAACAACGAAAGCTGGGATTCAAAATCCTTTAGCGAGTCGATTTTGACCATTTTGTCAAAAGTTCTTAGTGAAGCGAAGCGTGAAATTTGTGACCTGTTTGAGG
>CP070652.1:1836979-1847656 GCA_020354645.1 Deltaproteobacteria bacterium | reverse complement strand
TTCAGATTGCCATCAAACGTTCAAATAAGTAGACCTCATCATGAAACACAATCTCGCTATCCTAATTTAAATGAGGGGTCGGGGTGTTTTTTTGATCCATTGTCGTACGTCTTTTGTTTTTCTGCAATTTGGCAGTGGGGGAGACCGCAGCCACCGAAGGTGGAATGTGCAGGGGGCAAGTATCCCCCGCTGCCAAATTGCTTAGAAAAACAAAGACTGGAGGCACAAGGTCAAAAAAACACCCCGATCCCTCATTTATATAAAATTAATACTGCCGTCTTTTCTTGATAACATCGAGCACAAACACAGATGAAATTTTGTGAAGCTTCCCGCCCTGAAGGGCGGGGCTTGCAGGGAAGCGAACCGGTCAATTAACCTATAAAAAAGGCGCTGCCTTTGGTAGCGCCTCTAATCCTTCTGTGAACTTTCTTTGCCTAACCTTGCAGGGAAGAAATAACCGCCCTCATAAAAGCCGGCAAATCATCCGGCTTTCGGCTGGTCACCAGATTGCCATCGACGACGACTTCCTCATCCACCCAGTTTGCTCCGGCGTGAATGAGATCGTCTTTTATCGCAAAAAAAGAGGTCAGCTTACGGCCTTTGACGATATCTGCTGAGGCCAGCATCCAGCCGGCATGACAGATAGCTGCCACCACTTTGCCCTGTTCGAAAATATCCTTTACCAGATTTACCATGGACGGATAACGGCGCATGTGGTCGGGGGCATAACCACCGGGAATAACGATACCGTCAAAGTCGGCCGCCGATATCTGATCCGCACTGGTATCTACCTTGACTGGAAGCCCGGATTTTGCCGTGTATTCCTGGGCGCTTCCGGAACCCACCACAACCACTTCGGCCCCGGCCTCTTTCAGCCGGTAATAGGGATACCAGAACTCAAATTCATTGTACAGGGTCTCAACCGGAATTACTACCTTTTTGCCCTCCAGTTCCATAATCTTTCCCTCCTTGGTACAAAATTAAATTACAGATAATCACTCATATCTAATTTGTCCATCGAATTCTTATTGCGAGATTGGCACGCGTTCAGAAATAAGTAAGTTTCAGGTTTCAGCTACAAAAGGTTTCAGGTGTCGGGTTTCAGCCACTACACTCCGTAATTCTGACACCTGACACCATCTTTTAAATCTTGCTTTGAACCTCTGAATCCAGAACCCTGAACTTTTGAATCCTGAACCTTTGAAACTTGAACCCCCAACCTGAACCTCTGAATCCGTAAACGGTGACTGCGATTTTTTGGACGCCAATGTGATTTGTTTTTCTCTATGTTCTCTTGAGGCTAAAGCCTCCGTCAACCAGAAGAATCTGTCCAGTGATAAAGTTGGCGTCATCAGAGGCCATGAACAAAATGGCTTTGGCAATGTCTTCGGGTTCGGCCATGCGCTTGAGATATGACCCCTCGATCATGTTTTGTTTGATTTCGTCAGGCAGTGGCGCGGTCATTTCGGTCTTTGTGTGACCCGGCGCAACGGTATTCACATTGATGTAGGGAGCCAGTTCTTTGGCCATGGTCTTGGTCAAACCGATCACAGCCATCTTGGATGCACTGTAGTCCATAACACCTTCACGTCCGCAGTGGTCGATACCCCGGATAGACGAAATGTTGACGATTTTTCCGGATTTCTGGTCTAACATATATTTTGCGGCAACCTGACAGCACAAAAACATTCCAATCAGGTTGACCCGCAGGGTGTTTTCCCAATCTTCCAGTGTTTTTTCAAAAAAAGGTCTAGGAATGACGATCCCGGCATTGTTTACCAAAATATCGATTTTTCCATACGCCTGGACAAGCTCATCTATCACTTTCTTAATCTGATCCTTTTGGGTGATATCACCAACAAAAGTCTTGATCTCAAAATTCTTTTGACGGGCTCTGGCCGCAACATCCTTTAGCCCGTCTTCTCGAAGGTCAACAATTCCCACTCTGGCGCCTTCTGACGCAAACAGTAACGCCGTTGTTGCTCCGATACCTCTAGCCCCCCCGGTAATAAGTGCTGATTTTTCTTTAAGCCTCATAACGCAACCTCCCTTATCAATACCAAATTAGTTTGGTGCTTTTTGTGGCGAACTATTATCATCGAGACGGATAGCTTATTTGAACCTTTTCGGTTCAGGCTTATCAAGGCTGGAGTTAATCATTTATTATCAATTCGTGATCTTTCCCATATTTTTTTTATTTTTTCTTCAATAAAATTCAAGTGATCAATAATTTTTTGTTTAGCCTGTTTTGAATCTTTCCGAGTGATTGCATCGATTATTTCATTGTGGTGTTGCCAAAGAACATCAAGCCTTTCAGAACTTGGCATGGACTTTGTAAACCTGAAAAAGAGACTGAAATTGACTCTAAGCGCGTCCATAATGTGAATGGCGATGATATTGTGAGTCGCTTTTGCGATCGAGAAGTGAAGCTCCAGATCCAGCTCTTCCCATTGTTTATCCTTGGAAACAACTTTTTTCATTTTATTCAAAATTCTTTTCATATCTTCCAGCTCTTCGCCGGTTGCCTCCAAGGCAGCTTTTTCCGCACACCAGCCCTCGATCAATTTTCGAATTTCCAAGAATTCAAATATCCTCTCGGCTTCCTTCTCTATGATAACAGTCAGCGGAGGCTTTAATGGTTCACGAACGGATGAGAGGATAAAACTCCCCTCCCCCTGCCGCACCTGAATCAGGCCCATGACTTCCGCGCGGTTCAGCGCTTCCCTGATGGACTGCCGGCTGATTCCAAGCTCCGATGCCATTTCCCTCTCAGAAGGGATTTTGTCACCGGGCTTCAGTTGTCCATTGCCAATCAGGGAAACAATTTGTTTATAAACTTCATCGGATATTTTACTCGTTTTGATAGGATTGAATAATCCCTTTTCCACAATAGTTTTTGGCAAAATCGTACCTCCTAAAAGAGAATCTCAACCTTTCATGGCTCCCGCCCCCCAGCCGGCAATCAAATAGCGTTGGACAAAAACAAAAAACAAAAGGACGGGTACGGTGATCAGCATGCTGCCGGCCATGATCATTCCCCAATCGATGACAGTGGCATTATAAAGATCTGCGATTCCGACCGACAGGGTTTTAAGCTCATCGGATGTGATCAAAATTCTTACAAAAATATAATCGTTCCAAGCTAAAATAAACGTAAATATGCTAGTTGCAATGATCCCGGGAAATGCAAGCGGTAATACCACATAAACAACCGCCTGAATTCTTTTGGCCCCATCCACCATCGCGGCTTGCTCCTATGCCAGGGGGATGCTCTGGAAAAAAGCTCTCAGCAACCACAGGCTAAAAGGAAGACAAAACGCTGTGTAGGCCATTATCAGGGCAAAATGAGTGTTGGCCAGCCCCATCTTTTTAATCAATACATAAAAAGGAATTATAATCATGATGGGGGCAAACATATAAGTGAATAGGATGAGGCTGGCGATCTTTTCACGACCGTAAAATTTGAAACGGGTCAGACTGTAAGCTCCAGCACATCCGATGGATATGGTTAGCAAGACCGTAAATGCCGAGACAAACACACTGTTTTTAAAATAGATCAAAAAGCGAGTCTGTTCAAAGAGCCGCTCGAAGTTGGCTAAAGTGAAATCTTTGGGCAGAAAATACGGGGGAGAAACAAATATCTCTTGTAAGGGTTTAAAGGAGGTGGAAATCATCCAAAAAAAGGGAAAGGCTGTCATAATTGTCAAAACAGCTGCACACCAGTAAATAAATTGTCCCCGTGATGAAAAAAAGCTATTTCTCGGTTTCAAATTTCTTCTTCCCTTCTGAACATCTTAAAATAAATTGCCGTGGAAATAATTAAAATTATGAACATGATAACCGCGAGTGTCGATCCCAACCCCGCCTGATAGTACATAAATGTCCTCATATAGGCATATACGGGTAGCGTCCTGATATATTTTTCCGCCCCACCGCCCTGGGTGAGCAGCCAGACCGTATCAAATTTAGTAAACATCCATATGCTTCTCAAAAGGATCACTACAAAAAGGACATTGCGCAATTGAGGAAGCGTTACATGAAAAAAACGCCGAATGGGGCCGGCCCCATCAACTTGGGCGGCTTCATACAGTGTCGGTGGAATTGTCTGCATCCTGGCAAGAACACTCAAGACCACAAACGGAAAAAACTCCCACACACTGATGATAATCAAAGAGGTCATAATGTGATCTTTTCCCATCCATGAAACAGGATCTTCAATGATACCAACAGACAGCATTAGATAATTCACCAATCCGAATTGGTTATTTAAGAGCCATTTCCATAGGATAATGGCCACAACGGTAGGAATCACATAGGGGAAAAGGATAACACCGCGGACAAAATTTCTGCCGCGAAAGGCCTCATTGACAATCAAGGCTGCAATAACACCCACCACAATTTGAAGAACGATGGTGCTGACCGAATATACAGTACCATACCAAACGCTCATCCAGAAATCAGAATTCTTCAATAAATAGAAATAATTGGCCAAGCCCACAAATCTCTGATCCGGAAAAAAAGAGTGCTTCTTAAACAGGCTTAACCAAACCCCATACAATACGGGATAAACGAGTAAAGAACAGATCAAGATGATCGCCGGAGCAATCAATAGCATCCCGGTTTTTTGAGAACTTAATCTCATCGTTTTAGCCTAAATTGATTATTGAATATAAAGGCCGGGGTTTTAAAAAATCCCCAGCCTTTATCCATCCTACCACTTGGCGTAACCTTTATCCTTTACGAGTTCCTCTGCCCTTTTTTGGGCCTTGGCTGCGGCTTTTTCCGGTGGAACGCCTTCTTTGGTTACCTCCATGACCATGTCTTTCAGAATTCCGGACCCCAAAATTTCCATCAGATAAGGCTTACCGGCCATATCCTCCCAGTCAATAACCAGCGTCGGCTTCACAAGGTCATTGTCGAGATAGTATTCCTGAACATCAAGCCAGCCTTTCCATTTTTTAATCATCGGAGTCGCATGATATGCGCTGCTTTTCCGCAATGATTTCGTTATCGGGAAGAAATGTATAGGCACAGTCTGGATGTATTCGAGGTAATTCTCATCTTTATAGAAGAACTTTAAAAATTCGATGGCTTCATTTGGATATTTACAACCTTTGAACATCATCCATGGTTCTTCATCCACTTGGGCGGCCGGTTTGGTGCCACTGGGACCACGGGGTTTGATCCAGACATCGTAATAATCGGTACTGGCCATATGCGCGGGAGCATACTGCTCGATCAAAGAAGCACCTCTGCCGTATCCCTGATACATCATGGCGGCCTTCTGGCCGTACATATTGGCAAAAGTTTCCCGGTAGCCATGTCCCTCCCAGCCCGGCGGCAAGTATTTGGTTAGTTCTTTCCAGAATTTTAACGTCTGGATCATGGTCTCGTCCGTAAAATGGGGCCTATTTTTACTATCGAAAAGGATGCCCCCGTTTGCTTTGGTCAACTCACCCATCAGAATGTTAATAAACAAATTGTCACCGGGTATGGTCAAACCGTAAATGTCGATTTTACCGTCTCCGTTGGTGTCCATGGTCAATTCTTTGGCATTATGCAGGAGATCATCCCATGTCTTGGGATTCTTCAGGCCTTTCTTTTCGGCCAGATCTTTGCGGTAGACCAACAACGAGGTGCCGGCGGCGTGAACGAGACCATAGTAGTGATCCCCGTATTTGCCGACCTTCTTAATCTGATCCCATATGTTGTCTTCACCAATGGACTTGACCACCTCATCTAAAGACAAAAGCAAACCTTTCTCCTGAAGTGCCGCACAGGTGATGGGCTGACCGTGGGAGAGCTCCGGGGGTGAACCCGCTGCCAGGGCTGCCATGATTTTGCCTTCAAGGTCACCCCAGGCAAGTGCTTCTGCCTCCACTTTAATATCCGGATGTAACGCCTCGAACCTGGCGACGATGTTGGCGATCGCCTCCCGCGACACTGGATTTGTCTCGGTATGCCATACGTGAATGACTTTTTTTGCTGCCAGTGTCGGACCACCTAAGATCATTGAAAACAGACATACAAAACCAATGACCACTATTAATTTCTTCTTTTTTTTCATTCTCCTCCCTCCTTTCCTTTCTCAGGCACAAATATTGGCCTGCTGCTGTGCTCCCCGTGTGGGGCCCCTCGGTGAGCAGGTGGAATAAGGAATAAATAATCGATCTAGCGTTGACCCTATTTGTTATCACCCCCTTTTTCCTAAAGATTCACCGGTTCAGGGTTAGTTTGACATAATATTCTAAAATTTTTCTCTTTGAATGCATTATTCTTTCAGAGCTCATGTACCAGCAACTCGAATTTGACGTGAACCCTGAACCTTTGAACCTCTGAACCCTATACCTATGAAGAACCTATATTTTAGATGCCACTTCCTCTGCCTCATAAACGGCATCCACAATTTCACGGGGTTCTATGGCATCACCGATCAGATATAAATCCGACACCTTTCCTTCAAGACGCCTGTAAATGTTGTCATTGGGAGTCGAACCCAATGCCAAAACTATGGTATCGAACCCATTAAGTTTTCTGACCCCCGAAGCGTCTTCCACCATGGCGTAGCCTTTTCCCAGCTCCAGCACCCGGGTAGATGTAAGGATGGTGACTCCTTTTTCCTTAAGCCTTTGCCCAAGATAGTGCTGCAGATGGTTCACCAGATCCGTTGCAATAATCTCCAGCATCTCCACCAGGGTAACCTCTTTGCCCCTATCGGATAGGTAATCGGCCACTTCGGCCCCGGAGCCCCCTCCGCCAACCACCAAAACCTTTTGACCGATCTCTGCTCCCTCAATTAAAACGTGATCCACAGAAAGGGCATTGCTTTCTTTGACTCCTTTCCAATCCGGAAGTTGCGGCAGTGCTCCTGTGGCAACGATCACTGAAACAGGCGTTTCCGGATCCAGCATGTCCGTGGTGAATTCCCGGCCTATTTCAAGAGTGACTCCCAGGGCCTTGACTCTGCTTTCGAGATAATCGAGGAATTCGTTGTATACCGCTTTCCCAGGCGGATTGGCGCCGAGTCTCATTCTTCCGCCCGTCTGATTGTTTTTTTCAAACACTGTCACCTGATGGCCTCTCAGCGCTGCAATTTCGGCAGCCTTGAGCCCTCCGGGTCCGGCTCCCACAATCCACACCTGCTTGGACTGATCCGCTTTTGAAAACCGGAACCGGGATTCGTTCCCGGTCTCCGGATTTACAGAACATCGAAGATAATCTTTTCTCATGGTCTGAACGCACTTATTACAAGAGATACACGGAATGATTTCACCTAATTGGTCCTTCTTTGTCTTTATAGGCAGATGGGGGTCCGCAATCAACGCTCGCCCCATGGAAACTAAATCCGCTTTTTCATCTCGAATGATTTGGTCTGCCATAGCCGCGTTCCTAATTCTGCCCACCGCAATAACAGGGATATTTACCTCCGATTTTACTGCTTCCGCCAGATGAACAAAAACACCCTCTTCCACATAATAAGGGGGGTGGTTAAGGAAATTGGAAGCTGCGGTACAGGCTGAAATATGAAGTGCATCGGCACCCTCTTTCTGCAAAAGTTTGGCAATCTGTTTGGTATCCTCTATATTCAGGCCTCCCTCGACATACTCGTCGCCGCTTAATCTACAAATAACCGGAAAGTCGGAGCCTATTCTGTGGCGAATAGATCTGACAACCTCTAATGCAAATAGAGATCTGCCCGAGATATCTCCCCCGTAATGGTCTTCTCTTTTGTTGGAAAATGGAGACAGGAAAGAACAAATCAGATACCCATGGGCCATATGAAGCTCAACACCGTCTGCGCCGGCGTCCTTGACCCGCTCGGCTGCCGCGACAAACGCACCGATAATCTCTTCAATTTCACTAACCGAGAGCTCGAGGGGAGTTTCCATTGTTGGGAAAACAGGTATGGGAGAGGGTCCGACGATTGGAGATCCCGTCACTTTTGAAAAGGTCTGTCGGCCGGCATGATTAAGCTGGACAACTATCTTTCCACCGGCATCATGGACTGCTTCAACCAGCGCGTTAAGATGTGATGCATGCTCATCGGTAGTGATCATCAGCATGTTCGGGCTGGCCTTGCCTTGTTGAAGAATTCCGGTATGCTCGACAGTGATATACCCCACACCGCCCCTAGCACGTTCAACATAGTAAGCGATCTGACGATCGGAAACGAAACCTTCCGGTGTGGCATAACTTGTGGCCATCGGGGGCATCACAATACGATTGTTAATCTTTAAGGTTCCAATGGAAAAGGGGCTAAAAAGTTTTTCTAAGGCCATATTTCACCTCCGAAGATACATTGGCTGGCGGGGTTAAAGCAGCTGGTAACAGTAAAGAGTTGGACAAATGGTCTGACCATTGGGCCATGCGCTCACATGTTGCTTTTGCTTTGTCAAGCAATATTGAATCCGGTTCTCAATTTTAAAAATCCCTTGACATATCAATGAAAAAACTCAATTAAATTCATCAGCGTCAATATTTCCGCTGGGGGGACAATATCAATAATAAAAGTATGCCCGAACGGGCCACCTAATTTCAGGTTAGATCTCCAAAACATTAGGATGGGAGGATCACATGGCAGTTTCATATGAATTTAATATATCTACACGAATTGTCTACGGTAGGGAATCCGCTGCGCAGATTGGTGAAATTGCCGGCGGATTGAATTTGAAAAAAATACAATTAGTTACCGACAAGGGTGTTGCCAACTCGGGAACGCTCGATTATCTTCTGGAACCTCTGAAAAACGCGGGTATCAATCCAATTATCTACGATGAGGTCGAGTATAACCCCACGGTTCAAACTGTTGACAAGGCCGCCGAACAATTCAGGAATGAAAATTGCGATGGGGTGATTGCAGTGGGCGGAGGCAGTCCCATTGATGCCGGCAAATGTATAGGGGTGCTGGCCACCAATCCCGGATCGGCCCACGATTATTTAGGTGTAGACAAAGTCAAAAACGCGGCGGTGCCGGTAATATGTGTGCCGACCACTGCCGGCACAGCAGCCGAAATCACCGATGTCGCCGTGTTAAACGACCCGGGTAAAAAACTTAAGATGGGTATGCGCAGCCCCCAGGTTGCTGCCACAGTGGCGCTCCTTGACCCGCGACTCACGATCACCCTGCCCCCAGAGCCAACCCGGGACTCCGGTCTGGACGCTCTGACCCATGCTATTGAATCTTACATTAGTGTCAATTCGTGGAGATTAACAGATACCCTGAATCTCCAGGCAATTGAATTGATCGGTCGCTACCTCCGCACAGCGGTCCACAATGGTAACGATATTGAAGCACGAGATGCCATGTTGACTGCCAGTTTATTAGCCGGCATGGGCTTTCATCACACAAAACTCTGTCTGGTACACGCGATCACCCTACCGTTCGGAGGCATTTACAATGTCCCCCATGGGGCTAGCAACGCAATCGTCTTGCCGCATGCAATGAAGTTTATGCTGCCCGGAGCGGTTTCCAAGTATGTGGATATTGCAGTTGCGTTGGGTGAGGAGGTTTCAGGCATATCGGACCGCGAAGCAGCCGAAAAGGCGGTTGAGGCGGTCGAACAGTTATATCGAGACGTTGATCTGCCGAGTGGTTTATCCCTTTATGGCGTTAAAGAAGAAGATTTGCCGGAAATATCACAAACCATTGCAGAAAACTTCATGGTCCCCCTTTCCCCCCGAATAGCAAAAGCTGATGATATACTAGCAATATGTAAGGAAGCATTATAGCAAAAGCTCGAATAAAACTTATTATGATGGTATAGCTTCCAGGATTTAAATGAAGTTCATTAAATCCGAAGCACGAAATCCGAAATCCCTGGCCCAGACCTGGATTATAAGGGATTAATTTCTATGTGTGAAACCTTTGAAGTTTCACTATGATCCCGGCAAATTAAATTGCAGTCGCGCCAGGGCGGGCCGAAACAAATTCAAATATCGAATGACAAAAATTTTAAATAGTTTTAAACATTTGAATTTATGATTTCGAAATTGTTTCGAATTTCGAATTTCAAGGACAATGGTTTGCTCTGATGCATTGTTAGTAGCTTTAAAATAAATCAACCAACCGAAATTACCTACTTCCAGGAGGTGACCCATGGCCAAAGGTTACTGGGGACGAATACTGCGAGTAAACCTAAGTACCCGGGAAAAAAGCGTAGACGAGCATGATGAAAAGTTCTACCGCACGTATCTGGGCGGGAAGGGAATCGTAGCGCATTATCTGTTAAAAGAAGTGCCGCCGGGTTGTGATCCTCTGGGCCCCGACAACCTTCTGGTTTTTGCCGCCAGTGTGTTGACCGGCACGGCAATTCCAGGCGCGGCACGCAATAGTGTCGGGGCGAAGTCTCCGCTGACCGGTGGATACGGCGAAGGTGAAGGCGGCGGCCATTGGGGAGTTAGGCTTCGCTGGGCGGGTTACGATGGTGTGGTAGTCACCGGTCAATCGGATAAACCGGTATATCTCTGGATTAATAACGATACAGCCGAACTTCGGGACGCATCCAAATTGTGGGGATTGGAGGCCTATGAAACCCAGGAATCTATTCGCAAAGAGGTTGGGGACAATAAAGCTACCGCAGCCATGATCGGTCCCGGTGGAGAGCAACTCATCCGATTTGCCTGCATTGCTCTCGGTCTGCACGATTATATCGGTCGATCCGGGCTGGGAGCCGTCAT
>CP070652.1:1828795-1836879 GCA_020354645.1 Deltaproteobacteria bacterium | reverse complement strand
TGCCGCGCGCGAGCTCGGCCAGATCAGCGGACCGGATGCCGTCACTGACCTCTTCGCCGAACTTGACGACCCCGCAGCGGCGGTGCTCACCGCAGTCGGAGAAGCCGCAGGATTCAGCGGCCCGCTGCCGCTGGTGTTGCACATGGGTTCCTGTGTCGATAACTCACGGGCTGCCGACGTGGCGGTAGCGATATCCAATAAACTCGACACGGATATCAACAATCTACCGGTAGTTGCATCGGCTCCCGAGCCTGTTTCCGAAAAGGCGGTGGCTATCGGGACCTGGGCTGTGGCTGCAGGGCTTCCGACCCACCTGGGGGTGGTCCCGCCGGTACTCGGCAGCAAATTAGTAACCGAAGTCCTGACCTCAACCGTAAAGGATCTATTCGGTGGGTATTTCATCGTGGAGCCTGATCCGTTGAAGGCCGCCGAAGGGCTTCTTTCGGCCATGGCCGAGAGAAGAAAAGGACTCGGACTTTCAGTATAGAGGGAGGTCAAAAATGGACGCCATATATGTTAAACCGGACAGGTGCATGGGGTGCAGGAGCTGCGAGATCAGCTGTGCCGTGCAGCACTCGGAGGGAAAAACATTATTTTCCGCCCTGTTGGAAAGCCCTGCACCGATGAAGAGGCTGTTCGTAGAGGCAACCGAAAGTGTAAAGATGCCGATTCTCTGCCGCCACTGCGAGGACGCTCCATGCCTCAATGCCTGCATAAGCGGCTGCCTTTACAAAGACGAAAATGGATTTGTTAGGCGAAAAAAGGAACGGTGTATCGGCTGCTGGACCTGTATGATGGTCTGTCCCTTCGGCGTTGTCACCCGAGATGTCAACAAGCACCTGGCAGTTAAATGTGATCGGTGCCATAAATTGGAGGTGCCGGCATGCGTGAACGCCTGTCCGACAAAAGCCCTGGTGGTAAAAAATTTGGACGAAATACCGAAGGAAAAGCGGCAAAACGTCATACTTGCCGAGACAGGTTGAGAGGTGTGAAATGCGATACGTAATCGTCGGTGGAAGCATCGCCGGTGCTTCCGCAACAAGGGCCATCCGGACCAACGACCCTGAAGGTACCATCGTTATGGTCACCACAGAAAAACCATTTTACTACCGGCCGTTGATACCGCTGATCATCGATGACGAAATAACCCAAGAGGACATCTTTTTCCCGGAAGACATCCAGAAATCACACGGCATCCAGATGATCAACGACCGTGCCGTCGCACTGGACACTGAAAAAAAAGAGTTGACGCTTGAATCCGGAAACATGCTCGAATACGATAAACTCCTTATTGCCACCGGCAGTGTACCGCTCTTACCCGATGTGCCAGGAACCGAAAAAGCCTTCACCCTGAGGACATTGACGGATGCCCATAAAATAAAGGAAGCGGCGGCCGGAGCCAGCAGAACCGTGATTTTGGGCGGAGGCTTCGTGGGCATCAAGGCGGCCGGGGCACTTTTGAAACTGGGGCTCAACGTCACGATCATCGAAAAACTACCTCAGATACTCTTTCCGCGGCTGGATCAGAAAAGTGCCGCGATGGTCCAAAAGAAGATCACCGAAAAGGGCGTTGGGGTCATCACAACCGAAACTATAACGGAGGTGCTGGATGACGGTGTCAGCCTGACATCCGGCGATGTAATCGAAGCGGACCTGGTGATTTTGGCCATCGGTGTAAGCCCCAACATCGGATGGCTTGAACGCTCCGGCTTGAAAACCGAAAAAGCGGTCGTCGTCGACGAATTCCTAAAAACATCAGCAGAAGATTGTTATGCCGCCGGGGATGTCGTCCAGGCAATGGACTTGGTAGAAGAAAGACCGGCCGTCAGTGTACTGTGGACAAATGCGGTCGACATGGGTAAAGCGGCTGGAACAAACATGGCCGGCGGAAAGAAACGATATCCGGGGCTTCTTTCGGTGCTGAACGCCACCGAGATCGAAGGTCTTCCCATGGTATCGGTCGGTGCCGTAGCCGACGAGGGTGGCGAGGTATTCATTGAAACCGGAAATGGCGGATACCGAAAACTCGTATTTCGCGATGACAGGCTCATCGGTGCGATATTCATGGGCCGCTTAAAAAATAGTGGAATTTACACAAACTGGATTAAAAATCAAACGCCGCTGGGAAACCTGAAAGACAAAGCCATAAAAGGCACTCTCAGCTATGTGGACTTTATGCCCAAACAATAACTCTATCTCAGGGACCTCACCGTTCCGGTCAATAATGCCGGCATGGTAACGCCGCAAAGTTTTTTTTAAAGTAATGACTAAATATTGGAATGAAACGATAATGAGTTGAAAGTCTATTTACTAACCGTTAATTTAATGAGGATAAACCATGAATCTTCATGCATTACTTCAGCATAGGGCCCGGGACAACAACCCCGTAAAAGTGGGCATCATCGGTGCCGGTAAGTTCAGCACCATGTTCATCTCTCAGGCCCGATTTACACCCGGCATGCAGATTGTCGGCATCGCTGACATCGATCCGCAAAAAGCCCGGCAGGCCTGCCTGCGGACAGGGTGGTCTGAAGACATTTTGAGTTTTGAAAATTCAACCGATGCCATCAACGACACAGCTCGTCGCAAAAAAACGGCCATAACAGAAAATGCCATGGCCCTGATTGCTGCTGAACTGGATGTCATTGTTGAAATCACCGGGGTTCCTGAAGCGGGAACCGTTCACGCCTGGAAAGCACTGGATGCGGACAAGCATGTGGTTATGGTCAACGTAGAAGCCGACTGCCTATTGGGACCGGTTTTAGGGCAAAAGGCTGATGCGGTTGGCCGCGTCTACTCAATGGCCTATGGGGATCAGCCGGCCATCATTGCAGAGCAGATTGACTGGGCCCGTGCTGTCGGACTGGAGGTAGTCTGCGCCGGCAAGGGAACCCGCTTTCAACCCGAATATCACTATTCCACCCCGGAAACCGTCTGGCAACACTATGGGTTTAGCGAAGAACAGGTGACAACCGGTGATTACAACGCCCAGATGTTCAACTCGTTTCTGGACGGCACAAAATCCGCCATAGAGATGTGCGCGGTGTCCAATGCTTCAGGCCTGATCCCGCAGAAAAAGGGGTTGCAGTTTCCGCCGGTGGGCACCGACAATTTAAAGGATACCCTCAAGCCCTCATCTGAGGGTGGAATTCTGGAACACAGCGGCACCGTAGAGGTAATCGCCTGCGAAAACAGGGATGGCTCCCCAGTAACAAACGACCTGAGATGGGGTGTATACGTAGTCTTTAAGGCCCCCACTGCTTATGTAAAACGATGTTTTGCGGAATACGGGTTGCGCACCGACGCGACCGGGGAATATTCTGCACTATACCGGCCTTACCATCTCATCGGTTTGGAGCTGGGAATCAGCGTGGCCTCGGCAGCATTGCGCAACGAGGCCACGGGATCATCAAAAGAATTTATTGCCGATGTCGCTGCCGTGGCCAAAAGGGATCTTAAGGCCGGCGAAGTGTTGGACGGGGAAGGCGGTTTCACGGTTTTCGGGCGGTTGGTACAAGCAGGAGATAGTCTGCAAAATGCTTATTTGCCGATGGGATTAACCGGCGACGCCCGCCTGACCCGCCCGGTTGCCAAGGATGCCATCCTAACCTATGCTGACGTTGAACTGGATGAAAATCTCCTGTCATTTACCCTGCGCAAGTCAATGGAAAAAGAAAAGCGGAAAGGGATATCGAGATGAGTTCAGGTCCAAAGGGAAGAATTACGTTTCGAATTGCTGCCATATTTTTTTTATTGTCCGCACTCCTGGAAATTCTCTCGCTAACATCCCAGGTCCCACTATTCGGTGCACTACGAGGCGGTATCCTTGCCGCCGTTTACCACCTGATATACGTTTTGCTTTTTCTCGGCCTGGGAATCGGCCTGTGGCGTGCAAAGCCATGGGGATATAGGCTCGTTTTTGCGGTAACGCTTTTTTATACGCTGGATAAAATTTTGTATCTTTTATACCGGGAGTCCATGAAAGCGTGGCTGGAGCAACAGCTCAGCGGGTATGAAGAAATGCTGCAGTTTATTGATATCAGGATAATCCTCCAGATGGTTATGCTCTTAATGTTGCTCTTTGTTGCCTGCTGGTGGGGGTTTGCGGTCTACACCTACTGGCGCAGAGAATACTTTGGCCTGCGGCAAAAATCGGAAACACCGGCGTCATCAAATAAATAAACCGAAATCCTTTCAAATGCGTATAATAATAGGGAAGGGAAACATAATTCGGCGTATATTCATCTTTCTTATTATCTTTTTTATTTTTATGTGGGAAGCGGGCGCCCAAGTGAAGTTTGAATCAGATATACTCGAAACATCCGCCGGCAGCTTGAAAATCACGTTCATCGGTCATGGGACGTTGATGTTCACTTTTGATAAGAAAATTATACATGTTGATCCTTTTACCCAACTCGCTGATTACACTAAGCTTCCGAAGGCTGATATGATCGTGTTAACCCATCATCACCGCGATCATCTGGATCAGAATGCGTTGGGATTGCTGCGCACCGCAAAAACCCTGGTGGTTTTAACTGAAACGTGCGCCAAACAGGTTCGTGGCGGCCTCGTCATGCATAACGGTGACGTCAAAACCGTTGGCGGGCTAAGGATAGAAGCTGTGCCGGCTTACAATATCGTTCACATGCGCAGTCAGGGTGTTCCTTTCCATCCTAAAGGAGTCGGAAACGGCTATATTATTACCTTTGGCGACAAAAGGGTCTATATTGCAGGGGACACGGAAAACATCCCTGAAATGAAAAAATTAAAGCAAATCGAGTGTGCCTTCTTACCGATGAATCTGCCGTATACCATGACACCGGAGATGGTTGCAGACGCAGCCAAGGCCTTCAAGCCCAGAATTCTCTATCCATATCACTACGGCAACACGGACACGTCAGCGCTTGTAAATTTAATGAAAGAAGTTAAGGATGTTGATGTCCGCATCCGCAAAATGAAATAGACATTAGGTTCAATAATATATGAGAAAGATACATAACAGAAGCGGAAAGAAAAATGAATTACTAGCGGGTATCAGCCGGAGGGATTTTATAAAATATTCCGGTGCCGCCGGAGGCGCCTTACTTTTAGGCATTCATGGGGGATTGGCAATGAGCAGCCAGAAGAGTCGTGTGACATTTTCAAATACTGAAAATCGAAAAGCCGGGGTTGCATCATCCCTGAAGGCTCTGAATTTAAATCCAGTAAAAAACAAAGATGTCCTCATCAAACCCAACTTCAACACCGCAGATCGTACTCCCGGATCAACCCATAACGACACGCTGGTGGCTCTGGTGCAAGAGGTCTGGCAGATGGGGGCTAAATCTGTCAGCCTTGGTGAACGAAGTTACCCGCCCACCCGCGACGTTATGGAACAAAAGGGTGTCTTAAGGCTCATGAAAGAGCTGGATGTCAAGATAATAGACTTCGATGATTTAGACGCCAGGGACTGGGTGAAAGTCAAACCCAAAGACAGCCACTGGCAGGATGGATTCCGGGTTGCACGACCCGTTCTAGAAGCCGAATGCCTTATTTCCACCTGCTGTCTGAAGACCCATCAGTACGGCGGGATCTTCACCATGTCGCTCAAACTCCATGTCGGCGTGGTCCCAACCCATCGACATGGCTATCCCTACATGAGCGAGCTTCACCAATCACCCCATCAACGAAAGTTGATTGCCGAAATAAACGCGCCGTTTACACCCGATCTTGTCGTATTGGACGGAATCGACGTTTTTGTTGACGGCGGCCCCATGGACGGCAAGCGCGCCAAAGGCCATGTCTTTCTCGCATCCACTGATCGTGTGGCAATTGATGCCGTCGGATTGGCAGTCCTCAAGTCACTGGGAAGTAACAATCAGATCATGAAACCAGGGATTTTCGAACAGGAACAAATTGCCCGCGCGGCAGAAATTGGCCTTGGCGCTTCATCGCCTTCAGAAATCGAAGTCATCCCCGCAGATGAGAAAAGCCGTCAATATAGGGATCAGGTGGTCGAAGTATTAAACCGGGGCTAGTAAGGAACAAAATATTACTCCGTATAAAAAATAAAATTTTCCGGTATTATGAAAGAGAATTTTTTAAAATAACTATAAAAAATGCGCATCGTAGTTAACAAATGGAAGAGATCATTGCAGAAAGAGATTTAATTGGCCTAAATCCCGACGGGTCAAAATTCAAAATTATGCTAAAAATAGGCAAACCCTATACGGTTGGCAGCAAAGAATGGGCCTGTTCCGCGGGGGCGATCGGCCTGTATAAAAGATTGCGTGAAATCCGCGGGGTTGATTCTTTCCAGTCCTTGATGCAGGCGATTGAATTTTTACGTCAGCTGCTCGAATATTTCATCGAAGATGGCGGCCGTCTTTTGTCAGTAGAAGATGAGTCTCCGGTCAAAATAACTGACATTTTTACATCGGTTATCTTGGAGTAGCCGTGATCAAATGTCGCCCCCCAGACCGGTTTGATGGTTGAAATCCCGGATGGCGGCATCGATTCCTGCCACCTGCTTTTGAATATCGATCCAGTAATCCGGCCAATCGTACCATTGCGCATCGAGGTCCGCCACCGACTTGCCCTGCTGTTCCACCCAGGTGAAGTATTTTAGATTGTGAATCCGCTTGCGATCGTAATACGAAAGCTCCAACATGTTGTCGATACTTTGGCCCATGAGATGACGGTGATAGTCCCTGACCGCATCTTCACGGGTATACGGCCCGTATGCTTTCCTCGACTCCGTAATCCGGCTCTGGTAAAGATCCATCGAGTCGGTAAAGACGGTGAAAATGATATCTTTTTCGGTCAGTTCAAAATACCGGGCCGTCTTGATAGCGCCCAGCAGGTTGGCAACGCCCGATATCCCCAACAGGGGTAAACTTGCGATCTGATCGTCGTTGAGTCCTATCTCTGCCAGATAATCCTGACCGGTGCTCTCGTTGAACAGACGGATTAACTGAAGCGGAGCACTGTCATCCAGCGCAATAACTACATCCGTGTTTCTGACATTATGAATCCAGGGAACATGTTTGTCACCGATTCCTTCAATGCGATGGCCGCCGTAACCGTTTAACGACAGCGTCGGACACTGCAGGGCCTCTACGGCAACAATTTTTGTATCTGCAAAGTGTTGCTTGATGTAATCACCGCAAGCTAGGGTTCCGCCGGACCCGGTGGCAGATACTAGGCCGGCTAAACGGTCGTTCAGGGCCCGTTCTTGCTGAAACACTTCCGCCACTGCCGGCCCGGTGACGGCGTAATGCCAGAGATAGTTGCCGAAGTCTTCAAACTGGTTGAATATAAAGACATCGCTGCGGGTAGCCCGCAGTTCGGCGCATTTATCATATATCTCCTTGACATTGGATTCACAGCCCGGGCTCGCAATAACTTCACCGGCCATGGTCATCAGCCATTCAAAGCGCTCCCGGCTCATCTCCTCCGGCAATATGGCCACCGAATCGCAACCAATCAAAGCCGAATTAAAAGCACCGCCCCGGCAAAAATTACCGGTCGACGGCCAGACAGCCTTGTGCCGTGAGGGATCAAACTGCCCGGTAACCAACCGCGGCACCATGCAACCGTAAGTTGCGCCCACTTTGTGGGCACCGGTGGGAAACCATTTACCCACCAGACCGAAGATTCGGGCCTTTACGCCGGTCAGGCATTCCGGAACTTCGATATAGTTTACCCGACCATAGCGACCACCGATTCCGAACGGCTCATTTTTCCATGAGATACGAAATAGATTCAAGGGATTGATTTCCCACAATCCGACTTCTTTCAAGCGGTCTTTGACCGTTTCGGAAATTTGTTCCGGTTGGCACAATTCACCAAACGTCGGCAGCAAAACCCCTTTTTCCTTCAGTCGCTCCACCGCTCTGACTCGGTTTCCCTGATTTATTGTCAAATTAATCATTTTTGCCCTAATCCCGTTTTAATTCGGTTTCGACATCGGTTGATGCGGGGTCTACCCGGATAGGTTTATGGATAACCGTTTTCATCACACTATCGATATCTTTGAGTCCATGACCCGTGATTAAAATCATTCCGCGGGGAACAATAAACAGGTGTCCCGCTCACCGACACGT
>CP070652.1:1823270-1828695 GCA_020354645.1 Deltaproteobacteria bacterium | reverse complement strand
CGATATTATCAATGCAGGAGTAAAATCATGAAAAAAATTGTCGTACTTATTTTGACCGCTTTGTCCCTTTTAAGTTGTGCTCATCAGCGAGACTTAACTGAGGAAGAAAAAGAAGCATATCGCAGAGAAAGGGCGAGGTATGAGGCTGGACAAAGAGGGGGACCGTAAATTTTTATTTTGTTGAACTAGCCGGTCTTTGAGCCTCTGCGACGGGTTTACATTTTCTTGATAATCATATCCTTTCCCGCACAACGCAGATGGGTTAATAATTTCTGATATCGATTTTTTGCAGGACAGAACTTCGCGTCATACCGGCACCTACAGAATCATTTAAAATCAGTTTGGCGTGTTTTAAGTTTTCAAGATTTCTGTTTATCGGGTAGCCTTGAATGGTATCCTCTTTGAGGGCACCCCGCTCGAGGTCATATGGAAGCCTTTGCATGCAGACGACGGAGCAATTTCCCCGGTTGTGAATGTTGGTGATCATTTTGTTGGCGAGATAATCAACGGCGGCTTTGCCCGCATCAGACCGATGGCCCTCAAAGAGCTTCTCTAAGGTCATCGGAATCATAGCAAAATTTGCCTGATGTTCAATCAGAAGCTCAATATCATCAATCGTTAGTTTATTCCTGCCCAGCAGCTCTGCTAGGTGGTTCTTTGCTCCGCGAGTGGCATATAAAAAGACGCCCTTGCCATTCATTTCTCCGAAGATATCTTCGCTGTCCGGTATGACCTGGATGAAATCCGCAAAGCACCCGTGGGTTCTTGTCAATGTGTCAATGATACCGGCCTGGGGTTTGTGAGGTGTAAAGCCTTGTCCTTTATGAATTCTAACTTCAATACTTAAGTCAGATGCCAGATAGCCTGCAGCAATTGTGCGATATTTGCCGGATTCAATATATGCTCTGGCAACATTATCAAGTACGCTGGTGTCCTGCTCGATGGACATAATATCAAAAGCAAATGAGTTAACATTTTGATCATAAAACTTTAACGCAGTTTGAAAACGATTGAAATTTTTGACTGACGTTTCTTCAGGATACATCAAGTGAATCAATTCCTTCTGCACTCTTGCCGCCGTGGCCGGAACTCGATGTGCAATCTTTCCAAGCTGATTATCGATTATTATCCCCTCGATTCTGTCGCTGTCATTTAATTCAAATATCAACCGGGCAATATCTGCCGCAATATTCTTTTTTAGCGGGCGTTTAACCTTTTCACCACAAATATATTTTCCAATCGGTTTTAAGCTGGCTTTTGTTTCAAGCGCTGTGGCCAGGGCATCATCTCCAAATATAATGCTGGCGGTATCATGTGGTTTAAAGGCTTCTGCCCGATGTACGTTTTCAGCACCAATAATGACGGAGATGTCACCCCGTTCGAGGACACCGCTGAGCGAGAGCATAAAAATCAGCTCCACGGATACATTAAAACCCGGACAACCGGCATACAAGTCAAATGCAATCGCCTTGGGACAGTGATGACGTACACTCTGGAACGGCTGGCTTATGAAAGGGCCGGGCTCATACTTATCGTCCCCGACATTGGTGGCACCGATGAATAGCTTTATGCGGGCCGGATCAATGTCTGCGGTTTCAAAAAGGTTTTGTAAGGCAAGCTGGCCGATCCGCATATCGTCCGGAGCTAGCACCCGTGTCCTCACACCGATTCTCTCTTCTATGGTTTTATGGTTAACGGGAACGTTGTTTTTAAAAAACATTCCCCTTTTTTCAAAAATTGAATTGTCTACCAGTTTACCACCATTCCAGGCACCATGGCCAACAATCATCAACACCACTTTATTTTCCAACAAATTTTCTCCCATCCACTATATTTATGAGTCACATATAGTTCGGGTGGTTGCTCAAATATCTTTGAGCAACCACCCGTAAGTTTATTTGACCAATTCAGTATACTATAGATGAAAAGTAATACAAGGATCAAGTATTAAAAAGATCAACACCTGGCCTTAAAATCGTTTTGACACCTTCCCTGCCTTTCGGATATATTCCCTGAATCTTGCATGAAAATTAATGAGAAGTTGAGATTATATTTAATGACAGTAGGTTAAATAAACCAGAGGGGTAAATAAAAATACCTACCCAAGACCATTGAGCACTCGCATGCAAAATCAGATCATTGCGGGTACATGTATTTCAGGGGTCAGAAAAATCGCCCCGATCCTGATGTATGTATACAATACTTTTTAAAGGAAAAAAATCCCATGTCATCCCTTGTCCAGTATGCCCCCCGATTCACAGAACAGGATGCCATCGGCATTGCGCACGATCTGTATGGTCTCGAAGTCACCGCACAACAGCTGCCGAGCGAGCGGGACCAGAATTTTCAGCTTACCTCCCTGACCGGTGAGGCCTATGTGCTCAAAGTGGCCAATGCGATCGAGCGCCTTGAGGTACTTAATTTCCAGAACCTGGCCATGACACACATCGCACGCAAAATGAAACCGCTAAAGCAACACATGACACTCTGTCCGGAGGTTTGCGCCGCTCAAGACGGTGAAGGCATCGGTAAAGTGAAAGGCATCGACGGCACCAACCATTTTGTGCGTTTATTGACCTATTTGCCCGGCAAACCGTTTGCAACAGTCAGACCCCACGATTCTAAGTTGCTTGTTAGCCTGGGAAAATTTTTCGGCTCAATTGATCACGCCCTGGAAGATTTCAACCACCCCGCTACCCATCGAGATTTCCATTGGGATTTGAAAAACGCCAGCCGGGTTGTAAACAGCTATATGGATGAAATCAGCGACCTTGAAAAGCGTGCCATGGTCAAGCGGTTTTTGACACGGTTTCAATCTGAAGTTGAACCCCAGCTGCAAACCCTGCGCACCGGTGTCATTCACAATGACGGCAATGATTACAACGTTCTGGTTGAGCCTGACGGCAGGTGGCATAATAAAGTAACCGGCGTCATCGATTTTGGTGACATGGTTCACACCTGCACTGTCAGTGAAGTGGCGATAACCTGCGCTTACGCCATGATGAACAAGGCCGATCCGCTGGCCGCCGGCACACAGGTTGTGGCGGGATACCATCAGGTCCATCCGCTGAACCAGCAGGAGTTGGCCGCTTTGTTTGATCTGATCTGTATGCGATTGTGCATGAGTGTCTGTCATTCGGCGCATCAGTATCAGTTTGAGCCCGACAACGAATATCTGCGAATATCTGAAAAACCGGCCTGGACCCTTTTGGGGAGGCTAGCCTGCATCCACCCACGCTTTGCCCACTTTGCATTCCGGCATGCCTGCGGGTTGTCGCCGGTGCCGCAAGCCGAAAAAATCGTTCAGTGGCTGAAGCGCCAATCCCACAAATTTGCATCCCCGGTGGATGATAACCTGCGTGCTGAAAAACAGCTTGTATTCGATCTGAGCGTCGGCAGCCCCCTGGTGGCTGTCGGCGACGAATTGTCAGACACTCCAACCAGATCCAAACGATTGTTTGAGCAAATGAAGGCGGCCAATCTTAAGGTGGGCATTGGACGCTATGATGAAGCCCGGCTCGTTTACACTGCCGGACAGTTTGAAACCCAAACCGACGAAATGCCTGAGCGCCGGACGATTCATTTGGGTATCGATCTGTACAAAAAGAGCGGATCGCAGGTATACGCCCCCTTGGATGGAAGCGTGCACAGTTTTAAAAATAACACCTTAGATCTCGACTATGGACCGACCATTATTCTCGAGCACCAGACCGATGCGGGCGATCGGTTCTGCACCCTGTACGGGCATTTAAGCCCGGATTCATTAGTCGGGCTTGAAAGCGGTATGCCGGTGGCAAAAGGAAAACCATTCGCCCGCATCGGTGAACCGGAAACCAACGGCGGATGGCCGCCCCATTTGCACTTTCAGATTATTACCGATATGCTGGGGGAGGCCGGCAATTTCCCGGGGGTTGCCCGGCCCAGTGAGCGCAATATTTGGAAAAGTATTTCTCCAGATCCCAACATCATGCTGGGTATCGCCCGGAGCTGTTTTCCAGATCCGGGTCGGAGTCATGCACAAATATTAGTAATTCGGCGCAAAAATCTGGGCAAAAATCTGAGCATCGCTTACCACAAACCGCTTAAAATTGTGCGCGGCAGGGGCCAGTATCTTTTCAGCGAGGATGGCCAGACCTACCTGGATGGCGTTAACAACGTGTGCCACGTAGGGCATTGTCATCCGGAAGTCATCGCAGCCGGCCAGCGTCAGATGGCTGTGCTGAACACCAACACACGCTATCTCCACGATAACATCGTAGCCTATACGAAACGGCTGCTGTCAAAATTTCCCGAACCGTTAAACGTCTGTTTCTTTGTATGCACGGGTAGCGAAGCCAATGAGCTTGCCCTGCGCATGGCACGTAACTATACCGGACAACACGACGTAATTACGGTGGATGGAGCTTATCACGGCAACACCCAGACCCTGATCGATGTCAGCCCATACAAACACGATGGGCCCGGCGGACGTGGCACACCAGCCTGGGTTCACAAAGTTGTGATGCCGGACGGCTATCGCGGTCCCCACAAAGGCACAAATGCGGCCACCGGCGCCCGGTACGCCGAATATGTGTCGGAGGCAATCGATCGGATTCATGCCCATGGGAAAAAAATGGCCGCCTTCATTTGCGAAAGCATGCTGGGATGCGGCGGCCAAGTCGTCTTACCTGCAAACTACCTGTGCGAATCCTTCAAACATGTGCGCGCCGCCGGGGGTCTTAACATTGTTGATGAAGTTCAGGTGGGGTTTGGCCGTGTGGGCAGTCATTTTTGGGCCTTTGAAACCCAGGCAGTCGTACCGGACATTGTAACTTTGGGCAAGCCCATGGGAAACGGCCATCCCCTGGCAGCCGTTATAACAACTCCCGAAATTGCCGATGCTTTTGCAAACGGCATGGAATACTTCAACACCTTCGGTGGCAACCCGGTTTCATGTGCCGTGGGCACGGCCGTGCTGGATGTGATCGAAAAAGAGGCCCTGCAAAAAAATGCGCAAAAGGTCGGCGCACGATTGCTGAAAGGCCTGCAAGAGCTGATGAATAAATACCCGCTCATTGGTGATGTGCGCGGATTGGGCCTGTATGTGGGCATCGAGCTGGTCACCGATCGCCGGACACTCAATCCGGCACCGCAGCATGCCACCTACATTATCAACCGCATGAAAGACCATGGCATTCTGATGAGCATCGATGGTCATTTGCACAATGTGCTCAAGTTAAAACCACCGATGGTTTTCAACGAAGAGAATGCTGATGAATTGGTTCAGGTATTAGACAAAGTGCTGGGCGAGGACTGTTTGCAGGTTTGACCGGTTTGCTTCTTTGCAAGTCCCGCCCTTTCTTTAAGGAAAGCTATACTAATTTTCAAAATAGTGTTCCGAAAAGATACTGCAATTACGCCAGCCCGGGCGAGGGGTGTTTTTTTG
>CP070652.1:1820538-1823170 GCA_020354645.1 Deltaproteobacteria bacterium | reverse complement strand
AGCTCTGGATACCTTTTTAAGGGAGCAGAAAATGAATACGCTGAAACTTCATTCATAGTATGCTCTATACCATTCAACAAACCGCTGGATTCCTTCTTTAAGCGGGGTACCGGGCTTAAATCCCACGTCTTTTATTAGATCGTCCACATCCGCATAAGTAGCCGGAACATCTCCGGGTTGCAGGTCTATATATTCCTTCTCGGCAGTTTTGCCCAGGGCGTGTTCGATTACTTCAATAAAATGGTTCAACTGAACCGGATGGTTATTGCCGATATTGTAAATTTTGTAACGCGTATATGAGGAGCCCGGATCCGGATTTTCGCCACGCCAATTGGGATCTGCCTCAGGAACTCTGCCCATTATCCGAACAACTCCCTCGATGATGTCGTCGATATAGGTGAAATCCCGCTGCATCTTGCCGTGGTTGAATACCTGAATCGGTTTGCCTTCTGATATGGCTCTTGTGAATAGAAAAAGTGCCATATCCGGTCGCCCCCAGGGGCCGTAAACAGTAAAAAACCGCAGACCGGTGCATGCAAGACCGTATAGATGACTGTAAGTATGGGCCATGAGCTCATTTGCCTTTTTGGTTGCGGCATAAAGGGATACCGGGTGATCAACATTGTGATGCACAGAAAACGGCATTTTGGTATTGGCACCGTAAACCGAGCTTGATGACGCAAAAACAAGGTGTTTCACATTAGCGTGCCGACAATACTCAAGCACATGCAAAAACCCAACCAGATTTGAATCGACATATGCGTATGGATTTTGCAGCGAATATCTGACACCGGCCTGGGCCGCAAGATTAACAACCACATCAAATGGTGTTTTGTGAAATAAATCTTCCAAAGGCTCTCTATCCGAAAGGTCTAACTGGATAAAAGTAAAGTTTTGCGACCCATTTAATATTTCAAGGCGGTCTTCTTTGAGATTGACATCATAATAGGGGCTCAGGTTATCGATCCCCGTCACTTTATATCCTTCATCTGCGAGACGTTTTGCCAAATGGAACCCGATAAAACCGGCTGCGCCAGTGACCAAAACATTTTTAAATCGAAAATCCATAATCTTTCATTCCTTTAATTATCTGTTTCTTTTGTACCACTCAAAGGTGTGCGCCAGACCCTTTTCAAATGAATATTCAGGTTCAAATCCAAGCAAGGATTTTGCCCGTTGAAGGTCTGCCACCGACTCCAGGATATCACCGGGTCTCGGTGACATGTATTGGGGTTTAATTTTCACACCGGTTATTTGACATATCATCTCCCAGAGCCGGTTTATTTCTAATGAACTGCCGGTACCCACATTAACTGCAATGCCGGCTGTATTTTCAGCTTTCGCGGCCAGCAGGCAAGCCTTTACCACATCTTTCACATACACGAAATCTCTGCTTTGGTTTCCGTCTCCGTAAATGGTGGGTGGTGATTTTGCAATCGCTTTAGACATGAATATAGATATAACACCCGAATAGGGTGATGAGGGATCCTGTCTGGGTCCGAAAACGTTAAAAAGTCGCAGACTGGTGGTTTTTATTTTATAAAGCTCGTGGTAAAGACGGGCATAATATTCGCCGGAGAGCTTGTGAACGGCATAAGGGCTGAGGGGTTTGGGATTCATCCCCTCGTGCTTCGGACTCTGCGGTTCGTCCCCATAGATTGCTGAGGAGCTGATATACACTGCGCAACCCACATTATTGTTGCGTGCGGCTTCAAAAATTTGAAGTGTCCCCAGATCGTTGATGGCGGCTGATTCAAGCGGCCGCTCCACTGTTTGCGGAACTGAAACCATAGCAGCTAGATGAAATATTGCCTCACAGTCTCTCGCAGCTTCTTCAATGGTTGGCAAGTCCCGGATATCGCCCCGGCAAAAGGAAATATAATCTATTACCGAATCCAGATTCGAGATATGGCCGGAAGAGAGATTATCAAGCACGGTGACCTGACAACCTTCCGCCACCAAGGCTTCGATGAGGTGTGAACCTATAAAACCGGCACCACCGGTCACCAGCACCTTTTTAAAAGGAAATTTCATATCGGCTCCGAAAAAAATTTTCTAAATTGTTTTATTATACCTTATTTTTTCAATAAGTTAAAATATAATTATCAATCATGCAAGAGACGCGAAAATTGTAATGCAACTATCTCACACTGGAAGCCATGAACCGGTTAAATACTCAAATCATTTTCCCTAAAATCTCCGCCTGCAAATCCACCCCGTTTCTTTCTTCAAATTGTGGGAAAAAACTCAAAAAAAATTCCTGATTCTGTGAAATATCACCCATAACCCTTCCTAATCTGCCGCCTTAATCTCGTGTCGCCTAAGACGAATGCGATATAACTATCTGTAATAGTATTCAAATTTAACGATATCGCTATAATGAAACAGATTTTGCATGATTTTTGCAAAATAATCTTACAAGGCCCTATCCGCGAAACCATGGCAATCCATAGGCGGACTGAAAACTTCAAAACCGGGATTTGAAAATGGATGATATCAGAAAATACCTCGAAAGAAGGAAATATGACAGACAAGACTATACCGGAAAAATTTTCTTTGCCACCAATAAACACCTTTATGAGGGCGATCTTGTAAATTTCAGCCGAACGGGTCTTTTTATCAGAAGCCGGGT
>CP070652.1:1815052-1820438 GCA_020354645.1 Deltaproteobacteria bacterium | reverse complement strand
CAAAAGCTCCGTGTACTCATGGTGCGGCGGAGTAAGAACATCTTTTTTAACTCCCTGTTCAACGATTCGGCCCTGCAGCATGACAACGATCTCATCGGATATGGCCTTCACCGTCGCAAGATCATGGGTGATAAAAAGATACGATACCTGCAATTCATTTTGCAAGTCCTGCAGCAGTTTTAATATTTCCTCAGCGACCAACTGATCAAGTGCCGACGTCACTTCATCACAGATAATCAAGTCGGGCTGGGCCGCCAAAGCCCGTGCAATGCAGATCCGTTGCTTTTCCCCGCCGGACAGTTCCCCGGGATAGCGTTCGATATATTTCTGGGATAATTCAATCTTATCCAAAAGCTCCAAAATTCGGTCTTCTCTTTCTTCCGCCTTCATGCCGAAGTAAAAGGAAAGCGGGCGTCCTATGATTTTCCTTACCTTATGCTTGGGATTGACGGCGGTATCCGGCATTTGATAAATCATCTGTATTTGTCTGAGACTCTCGCGATCACGTGATTTCAACGCCGGCGGCAGTTCCCGCCCATCGAAGACAACGGTGCCCTGAAGCGGCGGCAGCAAACCGGTTACCACCCGCGCCAATGTGCTTTTGCCGCTGCCGGATTCGCCAACCAGGGCTACGGTTCGGCCTCGTCTAATTTTCAGATTAATGTCCTCGAGCACCATTTCCGTTTCCCTGCCGGAATAACTTGCCGACACGCCTTGCACTTCCAGAATAATATCCTTTTCCGAGGCGGATAGGTCTTTTTCTTCCCGGAGTGTTCGGACGGAGAGCAGTGCCCGGGTATAGTCTTCTTTGGGGTTGGCCAGTATTTCCCTGGCATTGTTTTCTTCGACCAATTCACCGTATCGTAGTACCATGATGCGGTCGGCCAGTTGGGCGACCACCGCCAAGTCATGGGTAATGTAGATCGCAGCCGTATTGAATTCTCTGGTTATTTTTTTTATGGCTGCCAGAACCTCGATTTGGGTGGTAACATCCAGGGCCGTAGTGGGCTCATCGAAGATAATAATATCCGGTGTGCACGCCATGGCCATGGCCACCATAGCCCGCTGCAACTGCCCACCGGAAACCTGATGGGGGTAGCGATAGCCGATCCTTTCAGGATCCGGCAACAGCAACCGTCGATATATTTCTACGGCATTTTTTTCAGCCTCGGCAAGACTGATCAATCCCTGCTTTACCGGCGTTTCGGCATATTGTTTGATGAGCCGATGGGCCGGATTGAATGAAGCAGCGGCACTTTGGGCGACATAGGCGATACGTGTGCCTCTGATCTTTCTGAGATACTCTTCAGATTGGCCGATCAGCTCCATGCCGTCAAAAACAATTGAGGCATCGACGATGCGGCAACCCATCCGGGTGTAGGCCATGGTTGCCAGCCCGATGGTCGATTTTCCCGCGCCGGACTCTCCAATCAGACCGAGAACTTCGCCCTTATCCAGCGTCAGATCAATGCCTTTGACAATCGGTGTCCATTGCTCATCACTGAACCCTTCGATTTGCAAGTTCTTGATATTCAGTATTTCAGTCATAATTCATATGCCATTGGCTTAGATCGAATATCGACGATTGTTAGAATTGAAAAATGAATATTGTCGATTGATTATTTGATGTATTCTATCATTTTATTTTCATTGCCGGGTTTTCTATTAAGTATTCAATCTTCAACGTCCAATCGTCAATAGTCAATCATTAGTCTTTCAATCCGCTGGCGATGTGCAGGAACCAGTCGACAATTAAATTAACGCCAACCGTCAGGAAGGCAATTGCCCCTGCCGGCCAGAGCGGGATAAAAATGCCGAATGTGATTGCCCCGGAATTTTCTCGGACCATGCCGCCCCAGTCCGCTGTAGGAGGTTGGATACCCAAGCCCAGGAAGCTCAGCGCGGCGATGAATAAAAATACAAAACAAAAGCGCAAGCCGAATTCAGCAACCAGCGGCGGCATGGCATTCGGTAGGATTTCGTGGCGCATGAGCCACCAGATTTTTTCACCGCGCAGCCTGGCGGCTTCGACGTACTCCATGACCTCAATATCCATGGCTACCGCCCGCGACAGGCGATACACCCGGGTGGAGTCCAGCAATGCAATTACCAGGATCATGGCGGTTATAGAGGTGCCCACCACCGAGAGCACCATTAAGGCAAAAATAAGGATCGGAATGGCCATCATGATGTCTACAATGCGACTGAGAATCTGGTCTGTCCAGCCGCCAATGGTTGCTGCAAAGAATCCGCAAACAATGCCGACCACGAACGAAATCATTGTGGTGACAAAGGCGATTGCAATTGTATTGCGGGCGCCATACAGCATACGCGTGAACATATCCCTGCCGATGTGATCGGTTCCCAGCAGATGGTCTTTGCTCATAGGCAACCAAACGTCACCCACCACTTCGGTTTCAGTGAAAGGGGCGATGTACGGCGTAAATATCGCGGCAAACACGTTAATCAGAATCATTGCAAGACCGATACGGGCGCTCAGGGGACTCTGTCTCAGTAGTTTGAAGAACGCCATCTGCCCTTGTCTCCTTATTTGGGATTTCGCAGCCTGGGATTCGTGATAATTGACAGTACATCGGCCAGTAGATTCAGTCCCAGGTAGACGGCTGCAAAAATGAGACCGCTGGCCTGAACCACCGGGATGTCTCGCGCCGCGACCGAGTCCACAAACAGCTGTCCCAGCCCCGGGTAGACAAACACCACCTCTACGATCACTACGCCGACCACAAGGAAGGCCAGGTTAATTGTGACGACATTAATGACCGGCGACAGGGCATTGGGGAATGCATGCAAAATGATAACCCGCATGCGTTTGATGCCTTTCAGCCTGGCCATTTCGATAAACGGACTGGCCAGGATGTTGATAATCGCTGCGCGAGTCTGGCGCATCATGTGGGCCACGACAATCATTGTCAGGGTCAGGCAGGGCAGAACAATGGCATGGATCTTCTGCCAGAATGACATTTGGTCGTTTATGTTGGAAATACTGGGAAAAATAACTAACTGCACTGAAAGCAGCGCAATTAATATGTAGGCGATAAAGAACTCGGGAAAGGAGATTGTGCTGAGCGTCGCCATGGAAACGGTGCGGTCAAACAAGCTGTTGCGGTAAAGCGCGGCCAGTATCCCCAAAATAATCGATACCGGCACCGCGATCACTGCTGCTGCGGCCGCCAAAAAAATCGTGTTGCTGAAACGCCAGACGATCATTTCGGCAACCGGACGTTTATTGGACAACGAGGTGCCCAGATCCCCCCTTAGAAAATCGCCTAGCCAGGCAAAATAGCGCACATGGGGCGGAAGATCCAACTTGAGCTCTCGGCGAAATGCGGCCACGGTTTCAGGCGTTGCCTCCTGTCCCAGGATGGCCGTCGCCAAATCGCCCGGCAGCGCCTCCACGCCAACGAAAATGAGAACAGAGATGACGATCATGGTCACGAGGCCCAACCCGAGTCGTTTGGCCACTAATACAAAAATAGTACTCATCTTTCTATTATTTTCATGCAAGATTCCGGTGTTAATAAGTTGACGTTTACCCCCTCACCCCGTCCGTCTCGCAGGGCAAAGGGTGAGGGGGATCATCAAATTATCCGTTGGTGGGTGCACGGTGGCAAATTACGATTTGAACCACCAACGCTCGGCGAGCCTGAAGCCGTCAAACTCCCAGTTGGCTGCCGGGTTTTTGAAGCCCATCTTAGCGCTCGCTGCTGAAAGCTGCAAGGAAAACATCGGAATAGGGGTGGCGCCCTCATCGCTGGTGATTCTCTGGCATTCCACATACATCTCACGACGTTTTTTGTCGTTAAGCTCGGCCCGGGCTTCCTTGAGAAGCTGGTTGAATTTGGGGTGATCCCATTTGGTGTCGTTCCAACTGGCATCGGCCGCGTAGGCAATCGAGAACATCCAGTCTGCGGTCGGTCGTCCGCTCCAGTAGCACTGAACCCATTCCTTCTTGATCCAGACATTTTCCCAGTAACCATCATCCGGCTCCCGCACGACTTTGATCTTGACCCCGGCCTTGGCCGCTGATTCCTGGATAAGAACGGAGGCGTCTATGGCTCCCGGATAAGCGGCATCGGCGGCATGCAGGTTGAAGGTGCGCCCGAGCTGTCCGGCCTTTTTCAAATGGAACTTGGCTTTATCCGGATCGTACTGCCTCTGGGGCAGTTCTTTGGCAAAGTATTTGTTGTTGCGCGGAATCGGATGATCGTTGCCCAGATAGCCGTAACCGCGCATAACCTGTTTCACTAGAATCTCACGGTCAATGGCGTATTTGAGCCCCAACCTGACATCGTTGTTGTCATAAGGCTTGATGGTGGTGAGCATCGGGATGGTGTAATGCCTGGCCCCCTCTAATTTCAATGCCTGAATGCCGGGCGCCTTTTCCAGCAGATGAAAGGTTTTGGTGTCACAGCGGTTCATTGCGTGGATTTGGCCCGTCTTTAGGGCATTGGTTCGGGCATTGACATCCGAAATACCGATGACCTCAACCTCGTCAAAGTAAGGGCGGCCCTTTCTGAAATAGTTGGGATTGCGTTTGCCGAAAAACCTGACGCCGGGTTCCCAGGCCTGCAAGACGAAGGGCCCTGTGCCGACACCCTTTTCATAATCCTTGCCTTTGGTACCTTCGGGTATGATCGGGATGTGATAGTCACTGGCGATATAGGGGAAGTCGGCGTTGCCTTCTTTGAGTGTGAAAACCACCGTGTATTTACCGTCGGCTTTGATGTCTTCAATCGGTGCCACAACACCCTTGGCCGCCGATTTTGTGTCCGCTCCGCGGTGTTCATTGAAGGAATAGACAACGTCCTGAGCGGTCATGGTTTTACCATTGTGAAATTCGACCCCCTTGTGGAGCTTGAAAGTCCATTTGGCTGCATCTGGTGAGGCCTCCCAGCTTTTGGCCAGTTCGGGAACGGCCTCGCCCTTATAGTCGACCTCCACCAGCATGTTCCGGATGATTTGATTGATAGTCTGCGGCATGGTGTGTGACACCGTTCCGGGATCCAACGAATCGGTGGTGGAACCGCCGGCAGAGCCGAGTATCACCCGGCCACCCCTTTTAGGTTTTGCAGCTTCAGCCGTAGAGGACAGAAACGCGGGAGAAACTGCTGCCGCTAAGCCGAGTGCAGATACGCGGGCCATAAACTCGCGGCGAGTAATTTTACCTTTGGTAAACAATTTTTCAAGTTCTTTTAATTTCGACATGGTTACGTCCTCCTTTCTATTACAGTTACAGGATTAAAGGATTGATTTTTCCAACAGTTCAATAGTTTGAAGTCCGGTCGGTACGAATTGTGTTCAAGCCGATTCTACTAACTTCTATCATCAACGCCTTATTGATTTTTTGAGATTAAAGGTTTTTCGT
>CP070652.1:1809224-1814952 GCA_020354645.1 Deltaproteobacteria bacterium | reverse complement strand
GTTATAATTCCCAGCAAACCGGCCAGTGGTATAAGAACAACGAATATAATCAAGATGATGGTTGCAATCGAGGCCAGTTTGTTCCGCCCTCGAAACCATCTCACGAAACGCAGGTACAGCGGAAAAGACAGGGCCGAGAAAATACCGGCCAAAAAGATGGCCATCAAAAACTGACGGATCATCGACAAAAAGAGCGCCGATATAAAAAAAACCAGCAGCAACAATACCCATTTATTTATCGCTTCTCTGTCCATTTTACAGCTGCCAATTATGCTTTTCCTTGGCAATGCGGCGGCGTTCCTCGTCCCGGATTTCACGCCGCAGCAGTTTGCCCACTTTGGATTTGGGCAGCATGTCCCGAAACTCGATATAACTGGGCACTTTGTAGGCGGCCAACCTTTCGCGGCACCATTTGATGAGTTCCGCACCGCCCGCACCCCGAGCGTCTTCTTTTAAAACAACGATGGCCTTGACCCGTTCTCCCACTTTGTCGTCGGGAACGCCGACCACACAGGCACCGATGACGGTATGGTGATCCTGCAGGACGGCTTCGATTTCGGAGGCAGAGATCCGGAAGCCCTTGTGCTTGATAATATCGGCGGATCGCTCCACATAGACAAGCTCTCCATCTGCATCCTGGCGGACGAAATCGCCCATGCGATAATAGACTTTACCGCCGAGCTCCACATAAGAATGTTTGGTCTCCTCCGGTTTTTTCCAGTACTCTTTGACGGTGTACGGGGAGGTGACCAGAAGCTCGCCGCTTTCACCCGGCCGCACCGGTTCCAAAGACATCGGATCTACCACTATGCATTCTCTGCTTTTCAAGGGAAGTCCGATGGTCGTCGGTTTGGGTTCCTCTTCAATTCGGCTGTAGGTTACATGGCCGGCCTCAGTGGAACCATAGACCTGATAAATGGGAATACCATAATTTTCCTGCCAGCGCTTAAAGACTTCCAGCGGCAGGACATCTCCGCCGCAATAGCAATAACGCAGGGAGCTTAGGTCATAGCGATCCAAGCGGTCATTTTCCAGGATCATCCGGTAAAAGGCCGGAACCCCCAGAAGCCAGCGCGCGCCAGATCGCTGGATGGTCTCCAGAATGGCATCGATCTGGGGGGCCGGCATCAGCAGGGTGGTATTGCCCATGTTGAGTCCCAGGGACATTAACAAGCCGAGTGCCATGATGTGGAAAAGCGGGTTGGCGGCAAGATAGATATCTCCTCCCTCTTTGAGATGGTCTCCGGCCACATCGTCAGTTACGTCGTTTACATAGGATGTCATGCCGATGTGATTGCCCGGGACGCCTTTGGGAAACCCGGTGGTGCCGCCGGTGTAAAGGATATAGGAAAGATCCTTCCAGGGGTCGATATTGATCCGGGTTTCCATCGGTGAGTGTTTCAAGAGGGATTTGAACGAATGGACCCGGTCGTCGCGCTCAATTTTTCCATGGGGGATTTTGTCGAAGAGCACGCCAAGAGATCTTTTCCAGAATGGCAAAAGTTCTGCCAGGTTGGTCACAATTGCCCGTTTGAGTCCGGTACTGGCAAACACTTCCTGGGCGTAGCAGAAATTGGTGTCCAGGCAAATGATCGTCTCCGCCCCTGAATCCTTTATCATGTATTCCAGTTCATAAGATGTATAGATCGGCGAGACCGGTACAAGCACCGCTCCCAATTTTTGAATACCGAGAAAAGCAATCACCCATTGAATGCAATTGGAGATGTAAATCAAAACCCGGTCACCCTTTTTGACCCCCATATCAGCCAGTGCGCCGGCAAACCGTTCACTCAAGTCGCGCAGGCGGCTGTAAGAGAAATTCTCTCCCAGATAAATCACAGCGGTTCGGTCCGGGTAAAGCTCACTCATGCGGTCGAAGCGTGTAAATGTTAATTCTGTTTCCAAAGCTTCCATGTTATCAAATCCCGAAATAGGCGGAGCGGACATCCGGGTTGTTCATCAGCTCATCGTGGGTTCCTTCCAGCACGGCAGCGCCGTTTTCCAGGATGAAGGCGTAATCTACAATCGGCAGAACCGGTCGGGCATACTGTTCGGTAACAATAATGGATATTCCTTTTTCGTCTCGAATTTCCCTGGTAGCCCGCACCAACAACGCCTGCACCAGTGGGCTCAGGCCCAATAAAGGCTCATCCAGCAGCAGTAATTTTGGCTGGGCCATGAGTGCCCGGCCGATGGCAAGCATTTGTTGCTCACCACCGCTGAGAAACCCACCGACCCTTTTTTTGAGCTTCTCCAGGGCCGGAAATACTCTAAAGACATATTCCAGCGTCTCATTGGCCTGGGATGGTGAGGCCAGGTAACCGCCGATACGCAGATTTTCAATCACAGAGCATTCCTTGAAAATTCTGCGTCTTTCCGGACATAGAACAATTCCTCTTTTGGCTCGCCGGCTGGGTTTAACATCGGTAATGTCCTGACCGAGATATTGGATCTTTCCCAGTACACTGATTCGCTCCCCGCCGGCCATTTCTTCCTTTTTGCGGATGTCTTCGATGATACCCGAAAGGGTATACATCAAGGTGGATTTTCCAGCACTGTTGGCCCCGAATACCCCTACGATCTGGTTTTCCGCACACTTTATGCTCACATTGTTGAGGGCCAGCATATTCTCGTAAAAGACCATCAGCCCTTTGGCTTCAAGCATACCCGGTGACCTCCTCAACCTTTTCCGACCCGAAATAGGCCTCCTTGACTTTCTCATCCGCCATGACTTCCACCGGTGTTCCTTCGATGAGTTTTTCACCGAAGTTCAGCACCATCACCCGGTTGGCCACCCTGAAAAGCTCACGCAACCGATGTTCAATCATGATCAGGGTGATGCCCTCCATTTGCAGCCTTTCGATCAGGGGCACCATGCTGGCGATTTCGCTCATGCTCAACCCGGAGAACACTTCATCACACAGAATGATTTCAGGCCTCAAAGAAAGGCAGCGCGCAAGCTCCAGGCGCTTCAGATAGCCGGTGGGCAAAGTTGAAGCCATTTTGTAGGGTACAAAGGATTCACGCTCAAAACCCATTTCTTCCAGAATGTCGATGCTGACCGTGTTGCGGTCTCCGAGTTTGCCGCCGCCACGCCAGCCGCCGGTGCGTTTGGCGCGGGGTGAAAACAGAGGGATTACGAGGTTTTTGTAGGCCGGCAGGCTGTAATAGGGCCGCATGATCTGAAATGTTCTTGTGACTCCCATATCGGCAATTTTATGGGCCGCTTTGCCGGTAATATTTTTACCGCGGAAAAAAACCTTGCCGCGAGTCAGGTTGATAAAACCGGTAATACAGTTGACCAGGGTTGTCTTACCGGAGCCGTTGGGGCCGATAATACCCAGGATTTCACCTTCATGCAGATCAAAGCTGACCCGGTTTAAGGCCATAATCCCCCCGAAGGTCTTGGTCACATCTTGTACTTGCAGGATAGGCTGATCGTTCATACCTTGACCCATTTTTCAAATTGATGATATTTGCGCTGACCGTATACCATGATACCTTCGCTGCGAAATACAATGAACCCCAGCAGTATCAAGGCGTAAAAAGTGATACGCAACGTTCCGAAAGCCCGCAATAATTCAGAGATGGGCACCAGGATAAATGCGCCCAGCACCGGTCCCACCAACGTGCCGGCGCCTCCGATAACAGTGGCTGCAATGGGCAGAATGGAAAAATCCAGGGCGAAGGAAGAAAGTCCGGCCCACATGTAAAGATGAGCCAGATAAGCACCCCCCAGACAGCCCATGGCCGATGCGATAAATACGGCGATGGTCTTGTAATAGGTAATACTCATACCGGAAGCTCGAACGGCCTGGTCATTGTCCTTGACGGCGCGGAATACCAGACCAATATCCAGGTTCACCAATCGCCTTATGCCGAACAGGAAAAGCAACACCATCAGAATAATAAAATATTGCTCAACCCAGCGATTGTCGAAACTAGCGATGCCGACAATGCCGTCGGTGCCGCCCAGGATGTCCAGCGCTTCGATAACCCGAATCAGAAGAAGCGGATACATGAGGGTGATGATGGCAAAATAAACTCCCCGCAGGGGCAGACAGGGCAGTAAAAACAAAGTGCAGATAATGGCACCAATGACAGTGGCTAAAGGAATAGAGAGCAAAGGCGGTAAACCGAGCTGGGTATTGAGTATGGCTGTCGTATACCCCCCCACTCCTATAAAAAAAGCGCCTCCCAGTGAGACCAGTCCCACAAAATGCGCCAGCAAATCAAAACTTAGAGACAGTAAGGCATAAATACAGACAATAGAAATAACCCGCTGCCAGTACATGGAGGGCATGACCAGCGGTGCGATCAGTATTCCCACGATCAGCACCAGCCTGGGCAAAGTAAGATAACTCAACTCGCGCCAGGACATGAGGGCATAAAGCCCGTCGGATCTTATTTTAATACCGCGGTCCAGCCTTTCCCTGCGGCGTTGCTCAATGTCCATTATCTATACTCTTTCTTCCAGTTCCTTCTGGCGGCCAAAGAGTCCGGACGGTCTCAAGATAAGCGTAATAATTATGGCCAGAAGCGCCACCACCATTTTGAAGTGCGTTCCCAAATAAACTTCCGTTAAAATCTGGGTAAAACCAATGAGTAACGCCGCCAGCACCGCTCCCATCCAACTACCAAGACCGCCGACCACGCAGACGGCAATGGCTAAAATCAATACATTATAGCCCGTCTCCACAACAATGTTTCCCAGAGGAAGTAGGAACACTGCCGCCAGGCCGGCCAGCATGGAACCCAAAACCATGGCCACCACTGCCATGCGATCGGAATCGATCCCCAGCATCAATGCCGCACGCTCATCCTGAGCCATTCCGCGCAATGCCAGACCAATCCGTGTGTAATGGGTAAAAAGCCAAAGGAAACCAACCAAAGCTATGCCACAGACCAGTACAATGATGCGATGCAGATCCACCGGGACTCCGGCAATGAAAATAGTTCCTTGAATAAACGTCGGCAGCGTATAGGTCATTCCCTTAAATCCGCCCCAGCGCAGAGCTTCCAAAATGGCCAATCCGATAGCATAGGAGGCAATAATTTCGGAAATGGCCATTCCCCGAACCCGAATCAATATAAACTGATAAATTAAGGCACCAATGGCACCGGTGACGATAATTGCCAGGACAATGCTAAGGAAATAGTTCAGGCCCATCTTCCGCAGGAAACTCCAGGCAACGAAACCACATATGATGTACAGGGCACCATGTGCAAAATTGGGCACCCGACTGGTGCCGTATACCAAAGCAAACCCCAGGGCCATCAGCGCCAGGGTAATGCTGTGGATCGAACCATAAATAAGTATTTCAATGATTATTTCCATGATATGGACTCGCCTTCTTACAAAACTATGTTTGGAAGAAGTGGCACCTCAAGTCAGTGGTGATTGCAAAGTCATAAGTGGCAAGTGCCTAAAGTTATCGAAACTAATGAATGTATCTGAAAAGCTTTCAACCAAACATAAGATGTCCAGCCGGTTTCAATAACTCCATTTATGAGAATAGGCTAACAGGCCTTTCAAGACCTGTTAGCCGTCAGACTATTTCATCCAGGGCGGCAGCTTGATCTCCCCCATGGCAATCGATTTGGGGAATACCACAACGCGTTTTCCCGCCTGCCACTGAAAAATCGTTCCTACCGCACCTTCCTTCGGATCCATGCTGGGAATTACCTGGTGGCTTTTAGGATCGAATCGAATGCGGCCATAAACGCC
>CP070652.1:1806480-1809124 GCA_020354645.1 Deltaproteobacteria bacterium | reverse complement strand
TCCAGATCAAAGGACACTTGATTCGTGCAGGATCGAATTTCCTGCCTTTCCGACCGAGAGAGCGTATGTAATCCGAGGTCTTTTGATATATTTTGGCCGAAATGATCACAGAGCTTTTCGAGCTTTTGTATTCGCTCTTCAAATGAACGCTTTGAAGATAAAATCCGATCGAATTCTCCTTCTAAGGTATGGCTGCGAAGGATCATATCATCAGTGACTTGCGTTCCGACACGATAGGCCAAATTGGCTCCCGGGTGTTTGGATTCTACCAGAACGTCAAAACGATCGATCAGGGGTGCAACAATAGTATTGGTACCCTGATCCGCATAATTTGCGGTGGCGAAAAAGCAAAATTCCGGGTTGATAATTGCGTCATTCAGGTATTCCCATTTACCACGATCAACACCGTCCAGAATCATGCTTTGCTTAGTTTCAGGCAATCGGTTGAGTTCATCGACAATTTTGGTTGGTAGCAGTGTAAAATATGACCATAAAACGACTTCTTGGCCCTGATTGAGTTTACCCAGATCCGGTCGGCCGATAATCTTTTCCTCGGTTTGTTCAGGGTGACCCGAAATCTCGGCGCGCCAAATTGTTCCCAAGGGAATACGGTAAATGAGTGCACAAACGTATTCAGCGGATGTGGTCTTCCCAAGACCCGGTTCACCTATAATAAGTTCCTTGCCTTGGCTAAGACCTGTCAACAGGCTCATTAGAAGGGTTGAATTAAACTGTCGTCCGTTTATTTCTATATCCGAACGGTTCAGATATAAATTTTCACTGATATAATTGTAAATTTCAAAAAGCTTTTCACGGAGTACATGATGGTGGCTCATGATGCTTTAATCTTTCTCTATAAGATCGGCTTCGTTGGTCCTTGCGAGGATGTTGAGATAACGCAGGATTATTTCTTGTAGATTAGAATCTTTAATATATATTTTATATTCAATCCGTTTGCGATGGGTATAAAAAACCGGCCAAACGCGAAATAAGAGGATTTTGCGACCATCGAGCTTTTCGACGACGGCATGTTCTTCCACTACACCGCTTTCGATTGCTCGCGTCGTATCGACAATTTTTCCGATCTTTTCACTTATGGATAATTTAATTATTTCTACCACTTCCGACGGATTGGCATACATTGCGTGTTGAAAGCAATATTGTGCCGTCGCTTTGCATCCCCGGTGTTGTACGTAAAATTTCTCTGATGTTGCGTTCTTTCTTTCCATAACGGCGTCTATACTTTATATCATTAATTCAGGTTCAATTAAAATTGATGGACAAAAAGGTTATTAGGACCGCTTATAATGATTCTGGTAACAGCCCCTATATCGGTGAGCCCGCATAAATCGACGTTCAGCCTTTCAGTAATCTCGCAATTCTCTCGGTTTTATATACCTTTCCTTGTGCGACAACGACACCATCAATGACAAGCGCCGGGCTCAGCAGCAATCCATATTTATGGCGTACGTCTTCGGAAAGCACCCAGAGCTTTACGACCTCTGCTTCGATGCCCACATCTTTTGCAGCTTTTTTCGCATTTTCAATCAGCTCGGAACATTTTGGACACGGCGGTTCTAACCCGATAACTTCTATATGCATCATCGCATGGTTCCCCGGTCAAGATTTAAGTTTAAGAGGTTAAGCTTTAAGTATCTGTTATTAAACAAAAAACCTAAAACTTAACACCGAAAACGTGATGAATCCGACTATTTGAGAATTCAACAATATAGCAACAATTCACTGTATAACTTCGCGTATCATATGGGACGGTTCAGGATAGGCTGGACTGAAGCACTGGAGGTCATCGATTTCAGACGATATTCCCGTTTCCATGGATATCTTTGAAAAGGAATTACGTACAATCGTCTCCAGTTCGTTGGGTTCAATCCTCACACGCGCGTTGACGATAAGTGTTCCTGTGGATAATTTTCCAAGACTTTCGCCACTAATACTCGGCTCCCCCGCAAGTTGGGTGACATTGCCCCACATGGATTTTCCGGCACTGGTAACGACAAATTTTAGGTGCCCAATCTCAGCATTTTCATGCTTGAAGGCCTCTTGTAGTGTCAACGCAAGCGTGTTGAGAAAGTTACCGCTATCAAATGGTTTGGCAGATTTAATTTTCACCGCGGCATTCAACCAACCCAGAACCGATTCGGCGGTTGCATATCGATCGTAATCGATCTGTCTGAGTACCGTATTTGCGCCTGGACTGCCGGAAAGAAGTATCTCATGCCATTTTTCCATTCCATCCCCTTGTTTGGCCGAAATGGCCATAACTTCTTTCTGGCTGAACCTTTCTTTCAGGGCACCGGATAACCGGTCTTTTTCCTTTTCATCGAGAAGATCAGTCTTATTCAACACAATAATATCCGCCTCTTCCAGCTGTTTCGTGAACAGGTAGGATACCTCTTCCGGAAAGTTGGTTTCAGTTTCTTCCAATAGCAGCTCACGTACCCGGTACGGGTCTACCATTGTCGAAAACGGGGCAAAGGTAAATGCTTGGCGGTAGTGAATCTTTATGGGATTTGCTACCGTCGCCACGAAATCGGTACAACTTCCCACCGGTTCACCTAGCATAACATCCGGATCATGGGTCAGGATTTTTTCCATATGATCGATCAATACGTCGAATCTGCAG
>CP070652.1:1794425-1806380 GCA_020354645.1 Deltaproteobacteria bacterium | reverse complement strand
GTTGGTGATCAACTCCCCGGTTTGATCATTGACAAGAACAAAATCAGTAAACGTGCCGCCGATATCACAACCCAATCGGAAGGATCCGTTTTTCACCCGTTACTCCTGTGTATAATTTTTAGTTCTTCGCTAATTTAGTCGGTAAAACTGAATCGATACGCCAATAACTGTGTTATCAGTACCACTCTGTTTAATTAACCGCCCGCTCACATTGTTCGCTCGACAGACGCAGACAGACACAAACCTTTTGCCTCCGCGACCAGGCTTCGCGCAAGGCTTCGCCCCGGCAGGCCTGCGGAGGCAAAACCAGCAATCCCGCTGAAGCGGGAAGTCATCTGCTTATCTGCCTGAAAGGCATGCGTGTTTTGCCCGGGCAAGCCTGCCCCGTGAAACGCGCAGACTGTTTCTCTGGGGTCGCCCGGGCAAAAATGGTTTGTCTGCTTCATGTCTGCGTTGGTCTGCGGTTAGTTTATCTCTGTATTTCAAATAGATATGAATCATCTACTTGTAAATTACACCAACTGTTTTGGAGAAGATCCATATTTGAAAACCGGAGAAGCTCATGCGCCATTAAGATCTTGCGCCGGTGCTGTCCGCCGGCTTTCCAATACTGCCTGGTAGCCCAATTCAAAAGCCCTTTTGTTGACTTCAAGCCCGGTGCCTGAAAATGTTTCATCCAGGGACTCTAGATACCTTTCCTTTGCCATAGGTATCCAATTGAGACCCGCAAAGGCCCCTATCATAACCAGATTTTGTGCCTTGGGAGTGCCCGCCTGTTTGGCTAAATCGGTCGCCTTTATTATTTTGAGATCAGCAGCCAGGATCTTAATAGCGGAAATCAATTGGCCTGGCGCCGGATACTCACATTTCTTTTGCAGCGCATCTAATGGGTAAAAGGGACGGTCATTGGTGATCACCCGAACGGTATCATGGCCATAATCCCTAAGGACCCGATAAACCTCGAGGGGTTCGAATCCCACAATGATATGACCCTCCCCCAGGGGGATAAGGGGGCCATAGGACTTTTTCCGGGAAAGCCTGACATGGCTTACCACTGAACCGCCTCGCTGAGTGGCGCCGTAAGTCTCTCCAACACTTACATAGTAGCCTTCTTCGCAAAAGGCCCGGGAAATGAGATCAGAAGCCCGAATATTGCCTTGTCCGCCCACACCTGAAATGATGATGTTGGTAGGTTCAAATATCAGCGTCATCGTCTCTTCCTTGTGATTCCACCATTATGGCCCTTTGCGGGCACAAAGCAGCGCATACGCCGCATCCGGTGCAAAGGACCTCATCAATCCTGGCTTTACCCGCTTCCTCGTCCCAGATATTGGCCGGGCATGAAAAAACCCGGCTGCAAAGGCGGGAACAGCCGCAAGCATCTCCCAGACACCGCTCTTGATCGACATACACCCGGGGTACTGCCTGGTCTTTACCGGTCTTAAGGGCACATCCCCTCTGGAGCAAGAGAACCTGCAAGTCGCCTTTTTGGAGCAGATCGATTATGGTTTCTATGGTTTCTTGGACTTGATAGGGATCTCCGACCGTCAACGGTATGTCCAGACTCTTGACCAATTCTGCCAGGGGCACGGGAATGGCTGCTTCCCTCATGGCTGTCAGGCTGCTTCCCGGGTGGGGTTGCTGCCCTGTCATTGCCGTAGTCTCGTTGTCCAAGATAATGCACAGATACTGTGAACGGGATATTTTGGCATTGATCAGAGGTGGGATACCGGCATGATAAAAGGTGGAATCCCCAATCACGGCAACTGTAGGATGCTCAAAACCCATATCTTTTAGTTTTCCGAAACCACTGGCAAGTCCAATGCCCGATCCCATCGAATGAACCGTACGAAGGACCTCATATCCCGCAGGAAGTACTCCCAAGGCATAGCATCCGATGTCTCCCAGGGCAAAACCCTCTCTGCCGTCCAGTGCCAAGGCAGTTTTAATGGCCCAAAAGGAGGCCCGGTGGGGACACCCCGGGCAGAGATTGGGGAATCTCAGCGGCAGATCGATTTCCGGTAGTCGAGCCTTCTTGTCCCTCAACCGCACTGACCCCGGTTCGAAACTCATGTTCAGGGTACCGGCCAGTGCCTCGATGGTGATATCGGGATCTATCTCTCCCATGCCTCTGGATTTGATGACCCAAGGCACATCACCGGATCTTTTGCCCAGAAAGGCAAGCGGTCCCACCATGTTCCAGTGCTGAGCCGCCAGGCTTTTGGTTTGATCCTCCAGAAAGGGTTCAATTTCTTCCAAAAAGAGTACCCGATCTGAACGTTTCAGATTTTCAAGAACCAGTGCCTCCGGCAAAGGCCAGAGGGTGCCGATTTTGAAAATACCGACTCTTTTCTCGACGCCAAGCCGCTCTATAGCTTCCGTGGCGTAATCGTAACTGACGCCGCTGGCAAATACGGTCAACTCCGGTTTTTCCGGACCGGTGTAAAGATTAAAGGGGCTGTCCCTGAAGTGATCTTGAAGTAAATCAAGTCTCTCATGAACCCTGGGGTGAAATCGGGCCGCTGTAATAAATCTTTGCTGAAGAGGGAAACTGGGTGAATCCTTTGCGGGTTTGATCGGTCCCAGTTTTACGGTTCCTCGAGCGTGGCAGATACGGGTAACCAGTCTCACGATTACGGGAAGCCTCACTGCCTCGGACACCTCATAGGCCCAGGCCAGCATATCCTTTGCCTCCTCCGGGTTTGCGGGTTCCAAAAGGGGAACATGGGCTGGCGGCGCCAGGTAGCGCGTATCCTCTTCCTTGACGCTGGAATGGGCGCCGGGATCGTCGGAAACTACAATTACCAGGCCTCCTCTGGTGCCGGAAAGAGGCAGGGTGGTTAAAAAGTCCATGGCCACGTTCAGACCGTCCGCCTTCATCACCGAAAGGGCCCTTAGGCCTGCAAACGACCCGGCCGCCGCAACTTCCAAGGCCACCTTTTCATTGATGGACCACTCTGCGTAAATACCATGGGCACGAGCCACGGCGGCCAAGCACTCCACAATTTGCACAGAGGGCGATCCGGGATAGGAAGCAACCAGCCGCACGCCGGCCTCAAGAGCACCCCTTGCCGCTGCCTCGTTACCCGTAAGCATACACCTTTTTCCCGGTTCATCCAGATTCCAGTAATATTTCGGCATCATGCAACTCTCTGTTTTTTATGTGACGAATTGTTAAGGCTTCATCCCTTTTATAAATTACGCGACTTTTATCATGTGAAATAGAAGGTTGACAACTAAAAAAGGAGTAGTTTATTCAATCGATCGAGAGGAGAAAGATGTTTGCCCATGGAATTTCATCCACTCAATGAAAAAGATATAAAGCAGCTAAAATTCATGGTGAGTCCGGACCGCTTATCCACAGGCGAATCCAATCTGGATCTTCATTCAAGAGACATGTCCCGACATCCCGCCTGCCGGCCGGAGGTTGTAATATGGCCCGTAAATAGGCGTGAAGTATCGCAGATTCTTGGGTATGCCAATCAGAACACGATACCTGTCACCGCTTGGGGGGCGGGAACCAGTTTAGAGGGAAACGCGATACCGTTGCGCAGGGGAATCGTCTTGAATTTTTCCCGTATGAACCAGATACTAGATATCCGGGAAGCGGATTTTCAGGCCGATGTTGAACCAGGGGTTATATACCAGGACTTGAATCACAAGCTTAGACATTCAGGCCTGTTTTTCCCTCCCGATCCTGGTACACAGGCCACCGTTGGCGGGATGATAGCCAACAACGCCAGCGGTACCCGAACTGTACGTTATGGTTCCACCAAGAATCATGTGCTGAGACTGGTTGTCGTCTTGGCTGACGGGGAGGTTGTGGAAATTGGCAACCGAGCCCCCAAAACATCTTCAGGATACGACCTGGTTCACCTCTTTGTGGGATCTGAGGGAATGTTGGGATTGGTGGTGGAAGCCACTGTTCGCCTGGCAGGCATAGCGGAAGAATTTGCGTCTGCTGTCGGAACCTTCCCAAGCGTGCAGTCAGCCGGAAAGGCGGTCTTTGAGATTATGCGCTCAGGGGTCGATCCTGCTGCACTCGAGCTGCTGGCCCAGGAGTGCATTGATCTCATCAATCGTGAACAAGACATGGGCTTAAATGTTCTGCCCACCCTTTTTATGGAATTCCATGGTCCCATACAGCGTCAACTCTCTGACAATTGAGAAATTGTCCATGAAATGTGCCTTCAGAAGGGTTGTCAAGAATTCAGACCGGGACTCGACAGAGCCCAGAGGGATCGTCTCCTCAAAGCCCGGTATGGATTGGGTGAAATGATAAGGCGTAACCATCCCGATCAGTCCAGAATAGTGATTGATGTCGCGGTTCCCGTTTCAGCCTACCCTGAAATGATTGTTTTTGCAATCGAAGAGGCCCGGAAAGTAAAAACTGCTATTGCATATACGTTCGGTCACGCGGGAGACGGTAATATTCACCTCGTGATTGGTGCAAAAGAAGGTGGACCGGAGTGGGCGGAAATTGATGAAGCAAATAATCGTATTGTGACAAAAGCCTTGGCTATGGGGGGCACGGCGACGGGTGAACACGGGGTCGGCATAGGAAAAACGAAATTCATGACCTTGGAGCACGGAAAATCCCTCGAGTGGATGAAAAAAGTAAAATTTCTCTTCGACCCTAAGGGCATTCTAAACCCTGGAAAAATGTTTCCCTAAAATGGGGAGCGTGAAGCACCCTGCCCTGAAAGGCGCGATCTGCCGAGGGGCAGTCCAAAAAGACGTTCCGGTTGCCACTGTGGTTGCGCCAGCCCGGGCGAGGGGTATTTTTTGGACGACCAGATGATCACTTCAGCGCAGGTTGTTGCCCAAAGATATTTTCGCTGGGTCTAAAACGTTTTTTGGCCGGTTGCCCGGGAAGCGAAAAGGTTAACTATGAAGGTTCAACTGCCACAACTCTTATGGGATGGAAATACCACGCTTGATATTGAACTGCCCGATGATTGGCAGGTGGAGATTTGTCCCATGCGAGGAGCGACGCGCAAACCGTTAACCATCGATCAAATGGAGACCGCGATTCAGAATCCTATCGGTTCTCCGCCGCTCAGAATATTAGCCGAGGGAAAAAGAACGGCGGTTGTCATCTTTGACGATATCACCAGGCCCACCAGCGTCCATGAGCTTGCTCCGATCTTGCTCCGGGAGCTGGCGGCGGGCGGTATTGATGAGGAAGGCATCACTTTTGTGTGCGCCCTCGGTGCCCACGGTGCCCACAGACAACATGAATTCCGCAAAAAACTAGGCACCAAAATTGTAAAGAAATTTCGAATTTTCAACCACAACCCCTATGAGAATTGCATAGAGGTGGGTACCACTGGCCGGGGAACCAAGCTGCTGGTAAACAGGGAGGTGATGGAGGCCGATTTAAAGGTGGGAATTGGCTGTGTGACAGCCCACCCCCAAGCAGGATTTTCCGGGGGTGGGAAAATCATCTTGCCGGGGGTTGCGCACATAGACAGCATATCCCACTACCATATCGAGATCGCCGGTCAGGGACCTGAAACCATGGGGTTGGGTCATTTTGACAATAACGTGTTGCGGTTCGAAATCGAAGAAGCCGCCGCTATGGCCGGTCTGGACTTTAAGGTGGACGTTATCGTCAATGAACGGGGTGCCACGACGGCCGTCTTCGCCGGCGACTTCATGGCGGAGCATCTACAGGCTGTAAAACAGGCAAAAGAGGTATACGCTACGGAACCTAGACCTCGGGATATGGAGCTGGTTATTGCCAATGCATTCGCTAAGGCCAATGAGATGACTATCGCCGTTCGGATCGGAGCCATGGCGCTGGAAAGGATTACCGGAACCGTGGTGGTCATCGCCAATGCGCCGGAGGGACAGGTTCCTCATTACCTCATCGGTAGATTCGGCCGAAACTACGGCGGCCGTCAGTACCCCGTCACCACTGTTTCTCCTAATCTCCGAGTGATAGTGTTGGCCCCTCACATGGACAGGACCTTTGCAGACTGGTTCTATAATCCTGAAGTAATTGTTTGGATGAAGGATTGGGATTGCACCTTGGACTATTTAAAAGGTTCTTATGGTACCGGAACCAAAGTAGCAGTTATCCCTAATGCCACAATGCAATATTTCGATTCCTAAAAACCTTTGACTCTTCACCTCTCATCCAGAATCCAGCATGAAGCATCGTAAAGCCCCGTCGATTTGACGCTGAGCTTGGCGAGATTATCAAAGGAGGTATGGCTATGAATAGTAATACAATAAAAGAGGGGTTGTTTAAGGCAACACCGAGGTCATTGTTAAAAGCTGCCGGGTGGACGGACGATGAAATCAAACAGCCCTTTATCGGTGTGGCCAACTCTTTGACCAACATCTTCCCCGGGCACGCTCATCATCATCAGATTGGAGATGCCGTGGCGGCGGGAATCCGTTTGGCCGGGGGAACACCGCTGATGTTTTCTACTATAGCCGTGTGTGATGGCATCGCCAACGGACATGAAGGCATGAAATTCTCCCTCCCCAGCAGGGAACTTATAGCGGACTCCATTGAGGTCATGACAAGATCCCATTGCTTTGATGCACTGGCTTTGATCGCCAGTTGCGATAAGATCATTCCCGGGATGCTAATGGCCGCCACCAGGCTGAATCTGCCCGCCATCGTTGTCACTGGCGGTCCCATGATGGCAGGCCGACATAAAGGAAGAGACATCAGCGTGGTTGACCTGGGCGAGGCAAGAGGAAAAGTACTGACAGGAAAGATATCTCAGCAGGAGTTTGCCGAAATAGAGGATGCCGCATGCCCCGGGTGTGGATCCTGTGCCGGTATGTTCACAGCCAATTCCATGGGCTGTCTTAGCGAGGCACTAGGCATGTCCTTACCGGGTAATGGAACAATCCCGGCAGTCCACGCCGGAAGGATACGACTGGCCAAAAAGACCGGTAAGAGGATAGTGGAGATGTTTCGCGAAAATTTAAGGCCCTCTGATATTCTCACGCAAGATGCATTTGTCAATGCCCTCACGGTAGATATGCTTATCGGGTGTTCAACCAATACGGTTTTGCATCTGCCTGCCATCGCAAAGGAGGTGGGAATCGACATCGATCTGAATATGATAGATGAAATCGGAAGAAAGACGCCTAATGTGTGCCGCATTTCTCCTGCAATTTCCCCTGTAGGGAGACTTCATTTACAGGACCTCCACGAGGCAGGAGGTATTGGGGCACTCCTCAACATGTCTTTAGCAGAGGGTTTGATTCATGGTAACACTATGACGGTTACCGGCAAAACCTTGGCCGGTAATGTGGAGGGGTGTCGAATATTAAACTCGGAGGTGATCAGACCGCTGGACAATCCATTCAGCCCAGAGGGGGGGTTATCGGTATTACGAGGTAGCCTCGCCCCGGATGGAGCCATTGTCAAGACTGCTGCCGTGGCGCCGGAAATGCTCAAGCATACTGGACCTGCCCGGGTATTCAATTCTGAAAGGGAGGCCTTTAAAGCTGTCTCAAAGAACCGGATCAAAAAAGGAGATGTGGTGATTGTCAGGTATGAGGGCCCTCGGGGCGGGCCCGGTATGCAGGAAATGGTTGTTATAACTGCCATCCTGGCCGGTATGGGTTTGGACAAAGATGTTGCGCTGATAACAGATGGACGGTTTTCAGGCGCTACCAGGGGAGCATCAATCGGTCACGTCTCTCCTGAAGCCTGTGCCGGAGGTCCTATTGCCCTGGTGGAGGAGGGAGATTTGATCCAAATCGACATTCCCTCCCGCTCCGTAGAACTGCTAGTGGATGAAAACCTCTTGGCAGATAGGAAATCCAAATGGGTTTGTCTTCCACCCAAGGTCACCAGTGGGTATTTGGCCCGTTATGCTGCTCAAGTTGATTCAGCCTCCAACGGAGCTGTAATGAAAGCCGTCAGGTAGATTTGGCAGATGAAGGGATTGGTGGCGGCGGCCGATAATTTCGAATGGGGGACAATTTTTTTCCCGTTTTTAAAAAGGCATCGCGAAGGGTTGCGGTATGTAGTGGCTTAAAAGACTGGATTAACTGAAGACGGCATATGGCAGCCAAGTAGCGATCTCTGGGAAGATCATGACCAGGGCTAACCCGCTTGATTCAACAATGGTAAACGGAACGACCGATCGATAGATATCCCCCATGCTGATGGAAGGCGGAACAATGCCCTTGAGGTAAAAAAGGTTGAAACCGAAGGGGGGCGTCATATAGCCGATTTCCATATTGATGGTGAACAAGATCCCGAACCATAGCGGATCGAATCCATGGGCCGTGACAATCGGTAAAAATATAGGAACGGTAATCATCATAATGCCTGCCGGATCCAGCACCATTGCCAGGATAAATATGACGATCTGGATAAAAACAATGGTCCCCCAGGGGCCGCCCGGTATGTATGTCATTAGATGCTCTATCAGACGGGGAGCCCCCATCCCGTGATAAGCGGCACTAAAGCAGTAAGCGCCGAACAGAATCCACATAATCATGCCGGTTAGCCTTAAGGTACGGAGGCCGGCTTCTTCAATCAGACGCCAGCTCAACTGCCTGTAAACCAAGGCTGAAATAAGGGCCCCCAAAACCCCCATCGCCGCGGCCTCTGTCGGCGTGGTGATGCCCCCGATGATGGACCCCAGGACCATGAGAACGATGATGATGGGGAGAAAAACTGCCTTGAGTGCTGCCATTTTTCTCTTCCAGTCTCCCCGCTCTTCCCGTGGCAGCGCCGGTCCTAAATGGGGCTGAAAATAACATCTGATTGCAATGTAGCCGGAAACCATTACAAGCAGCAGAAGGCCGGGAAAAACCCCGCCGGCAAAAAGCTTTCCCACTGATTCTCCTGAAATGAGTGCATAGAGGATCATAATGACACTGGGAGGAATCAGGATCCCCCACCCCCCGCCGGAGTTGATGCATCCCACGGCCAGCAGTTTGTCATAATTCCGTTTCAGCATGGAGGGCAGGGCAATGGTTCCCATGCTTACCACCGCCGCTCCGCTGATCCCGCACATGGCAGCAAAAATGGCACATATCACCACGGTACCGATGGCCAATCCGCCACTTACAGGTCCGAACCAAAGATACATCATTTCGTATAGGTCATTGGCCACCCCGGATCTTTCCAGAATCATGGCCATAAAGATAAAGAGAGGTACGGCCACCAGGGTAAATTTGTTCATGGCCCCCCAGGTTTGAGCGGCTACCATATAAAAGGCCTGCGGCCCCCAGGTGGCATAGATAAAGATGATAGACACGCCTCCCAGGACAAAGGAAAGGGGAAGGCCCAGTGCGAGAAAAATTAAAAGGGCTGCGAAAAAGAGGATGGTCAATATTTCGATGCTCATAAGGAGTCTTTCTTTTGAGATGCCGCATCCAGATAATCTTCGCCTTTGACCACGACCAGGATATCGCGCACCAACTTGGCAATGCCCTGCAATAGAAGCAGGCCGGCCCCTAAGGGAATCATTAATTTGATCGGATAGACGGGGGGGTTCCAGGCAGATTGGGATCGCTCAAATGTGGTCAGGGACTCCCAGGCCAAAGAACCGCCGTAATAGGCCATCATCGCGATGAAAATAAAGAAAAGAGAAGAGGTGAAAATGTCCAGTTTGGCCTGTGTTTTTCGTGACAGACGGGAAAAGAGGATATCCACGTTGACGTGCCCTCCCGAAGCCAGGATGTGTCCGCCGGAGAGCACCACATAGGCGCCAAAGAGCATCTGGGAGAGTTCATTTGCCCAAACGGTTGGGGAGTTCAGGAGATACCTTCGGATGACCTCCATCAGCAGCAAGGCAAACATAAGTAACAAAAATAGAGACAAAATTCTCCCGGTCCACTCATTGACCCAGTCAATTCGCCTGAGAGCTTTGTCCAAAATATTCAACGGTTTCTGCCCCTCTCAGATAATCACCCGACCCGAACGCCTCCAGCGCATTATCATTCGGGTCAGGTGAATTTAAGTCAGGAGTCGTGGTATTTTTTCACGGCAAGATGCCGGGTTGTTGCCTGCCAAGCCCGACAGCGGCAACTACCTTGCATTTTACTGCCGGCTATTTAAAACTTTCACGCCAACAAGAACCGACGCCGTGTTTTGCCTTTCTCAGCGGCAATAGCCCTTTGTCCATTAGAAGCACCGGGGCGATCATCTTGTCGTGCAAAAAACACCCCGACCCTTCAATTTAAGTACACTTCAGTCACTATCGCTACAGGTAACCCAATTCCTTAAAAAATTCCTTCATCTTTTCGATCCATTCAGCATATTCGGGATCCTTTTTGGCCTCTTCGTCCCACAATTTTATGGCAGCCCGGGTCATTTTCTGTTGTTCCTCGGGCGGAAGGGTAATAACCTCGACCCCCTTTTCCTTCTGCACCATGGCCAGCGTCTTGGCTTCCTGGAAGATGTACTGGTTGCTGCGCAGCCAAAGATGTTCGTCCAGCGTCTGGGTCAATGTTTGCTGAATATCTGCCGGCAGTTTGTCGAAGGCCTTTTTATTTATTAAGTAGACATCCGTACCCGCAATGACAAAGGAGGGCATCAGGTGATATTTACAGACATCGTAGAAACCCATTTTGTTGGCCCCCTGGGCCGCCCCCCAGTGGGCGCCTTCAACTACCCCCGAGGCCAGCGCAGGATAGACCTCGGCCCCGGGTAGATAAGAAGCCGCCGCTCCGATTGAAGTGAAAAATATCTGGAGCGTTCCAGAGGATCGCAGTTTCAATCCTTTAAAGTCCTCCATTGTCCGAACGGGTTTCTTAAGGACCAGCTCCGTCGGGTAAATCTTGTCGGTGAAAAAGAGCAGTCCATGCTTGACAAAGGCATCCTTCATGGCTTTCTCGTAGCCGACTCTCTTATAGAAGTAGAAAGCTTCCCAGGCCGCTCGGAAGGAATAGGGAAGACCGGCACCGATGCCGCTCAGAGGGACCATATCCCGTGTATAGGCGGTTGAGGTGCCGCCCATTTCGAACATTCCCCGCTTGGTGGCATTAGCTATTTCTTTGGCGGGAACTAGGGATCCTGAGGGAAAAGGCTCGAGTATGAACCGGCCATTGGTCCGCTCTTTCAGTTTATCTACAATAACAAGCAAACTCCCCTTGTAAGACGGGCTTGCGCTCGGCCAATGCGATTGAACTTTCCACTTGATGACCTTTTCAGCTGCCCAGGATGCATCTTGGGTCAGAGGCGCAAGGACCAGGCAAAGGACCAATGCAGACAATAAAATCATGCTGAAAACCCTTTTTGCTCTCATAATTGGACCTCCTTTCTAAAAAGTTAGATGGCTGGTGAATGCATAGAAGCAGTTTCAAAACCTCTCTTTTCTACAGACGCCTCAAACGCATCATACCCCCCTTCGCTCCTTTAACCACTATCATTGGGCGGGGCCCCAACGGTTCTCTGAGAGGCTACCGAAACAATGAGATGCCATTTGACATTTTGCATAAAAGAATGCGGATTACAATAAAAAACTGACTGTCCGGAATACTAACCGCCATGGGGATACGACCCTTGTCATATTTAGACCGTTTCGGTCGGGCATCGATGATCATCACATCTTCGGGCATCGGGACATGGACGTGCTGAATGACAAAGTTTACATCAACGATGTTGTGGAATTTCCATTCGGTTGCTAATTGAAAGCGGCGGCAGAAGAGGGGTTGGTGAAGATCATAAAGCATAGGGGGACAAGCGGCCTATTAACGGGCTGTTGCCCAAAGATATTTTCGCTGGGTCTAAAACGCTTTAATGACCGCTCAAAACTATTTGGGCAACAATCCGTTAACTGGCAAACCGGCTAAACGGGCTAACGGGCTCAACCAATTTACATGTGAGCATTTTGATCCGAGCCGCAATCCCGCCAAAAGCGGGACCATAGGCCTTCTGAGCCCCTTAAAAATATAAATAGACGCAAAGTCCCGTGCTCTAAAGCGGGGAGATGGGGTTTTGAAACAATTCTAGAGTAAATTGAT
>CP070652.1:1779723-1794325 GCA_020354645.1 Deltaproteobacteria bacterium | reverse complement strand
GTGAAATCAGAGATGGCTTTGTCATATTGACCTTTGTTTTGATAGGCTAACCCTCGGATCTCGAAGGCAAAGTCATCCTCGGGGGCTAGTTCGATAGCTTTGGTGAAATTTAATGCGGCTTTGTCATACTGGCCTTTTTCCAAATATTCAATCCCCCGATCCATGTAAGTTTCATAATCTTGTCCAAAGCCGAAATCAGCTGTAAAAAATAATACCATTAAAACCAGCACACATATTTTTATTAAACCCATAATGACACTCCCGATTATTAGGTTTCAAATAGTGGCACCCAGTAAGTGGAATATTAGATAACTTGCAAAAGTTAAAAGGGAAATCAGATTCGATTCTGTTAATGGAGAATTGCTTCAGATCAGATGGAATAGGAGAATCAGGAACAGCTTAAATATGTTAATACCCAACTCTATAGGTTTTCGTCAACAGATTCAAGATTACGGCAACTGGTGATATCATAAAATATCACAAATAGACGCAAAACCCAGATATTAAGATGTAATCACCAAAATTTATCTTATCTAAAAAACCTGACATATCCTGAAGATATCACAGAACTGGGTGAATTGCAGATCCATTGAGATGATCAAAGGATTTTGAAAACCTTGAAATATATACAATATCTACAATTTTAAACGGCGTCATATTTTAAATATGCGTTGGAGATGTCGGGGATTTCACTCCATACCACATCACCCCAAGATATTGTATAACCATAAAAATAGGGAGAGGTGAATTTTAACCATTTCTACCCGCCCACTTTGGAAAGAGCAATATCACACCAAACTTTATAAAACATTCTGCACCGCCGCCGGGTTTGACCACATTCAACTTGCAAGCTCCGTTTTTATTTCGGCTATGACGAACTTCGAATCTTCTCGTTTCAAACGTGACTCTAAAACGGCTCTTGCCTTACTGCCGCCTATTCTTCCAAGCGCCCAAGCTGCATATCCACGAACCAATTCCTCGGGATCTTCCATCGCTTGATTTAGTAAGGGTATATGGTCCGGATCCCCTGTATTTCCGAGTGCGATGGCTGCGTTTCTTCGGAAATACTTTTTATCGTTGATGTAGTTATACATGATGGGACGAACCGATTTTTCATAAAAGTGATCGGACATCTCCAGCATTTTCGGCAAGCTGAATTCCTCAGCCAGTTGCACTAAGAACGGGTCTTCCGGCAGATTTGCTTTCAGCTTTGCCGAATTGCGTGGGCATGCCTCTTGGCAGACATCGCACCCGTGAACCCGCGTTCCCATTTTTTCTCTGATTTCAGGTGGAATATAGCTTGTTACACAGGGACGTCCATCCTGTGTCCACCATGCATTAAAGGCTATACAGCGTCGAGGAACCAGCTTTAGCGGTTCGCAAATCGCCCCGGTAGGGCAGGCATCCATACAGGCTGTACATTCCTTGGGACATTTGATTTCGTATGTTGGTGTATCATACTCAAGCTCTTTATCAACAACGATCGAACTGAGAAGGATAAATGAGCCGGTTCTTTTAGCATATGCAAAGTTGTTCATGCCGAATGTGGTCACACCCGCTCTCGCTGCTGTTCGCCTTTCCGGAACAATTATCCCCCTGCCGATTTCACAGCCCAATTTTTCAAGAAAATCCAATATGAGTTGATAACGTGCTCCATTGATCCGATGAGGTGGAGCATTGTAGCATCTGGCTTGGTAAATCCTTCCGATTTTCCCCAACAGGGAGTCAGGGAAAGCTTTTTGCGAATAGTCCCAGGCCATCGAAATTATTGACTTGGCTGAGGGCATGGTTTTCTTCGGATGTGCGCCTTTAATGAATTGACGGGGATCTTCAACATAAAAATCGTAGATGGCGCCGCGCGATTGAACCGCATCGATGTGATCCGAAAAACTCTCGGCAGATGTGATGCCGACGTGATTGTAACCGACGTCCAAAGCAAAATCCTTAATATCCGTGGTGAGCGACATCTTTCCCCTCCATTTTTGAGTAAAATATGTATATACATATTAAAGCAAAAAAAAGAAAGTTATCCCGCTATTTTTTTAAAGCTATCCAGCAGCCCCTCGGTGGGGCGGCTATAAAAAACCATCTTTATCAGCCAAGAGTAAGAGTACTTGTAAATGCTATTCTTGTATTGCTTTTGGTATATAGTGGTATTGTTCTTTCTGGAATTGCTTCATTGGTGGGGTGAGATGAAGGAGCGATTTACTTGGCACATATTTAATTTTACAAAACTTGCATGATATTTAAATTCTATCGAATTCAAACATACCAACAATGAAGATTAATTAAAAAAATCAAAATATCAACTTGGATTGTAGTCGACAGCCAGAATTTGTAATAATCAGACTGATACCATATGTTGTATTCAGACTTTCAGCCTTCAAACTTTTGGTATATTGAGATATGTAAGTTCAGGGCCTGCTTGTGGATATCATATTTTTTTGATGATATCATAACAATTTTTGGCTTTACAAATCTGCCATCTGTTGAAGAAATCTGTAACGGTTGAAATGAGCTAACCAGATGCAAATACCACAGAATTTTATAAATGCTGTTGTATTATATGTACTGCTAAATTTTAAAAAGCAAATCCAGTCTGCATTTGTTTCAACTTGATTGATATTACGAGCTTGGTCATCATCCTCTATCGCGCATTTTATATGATGCACAAAACCTGAATCAAGCCTGCTATCAGATGGTAGCCAAGTGCGGTACCCCACCACTTGTAATCTCACGATACATACTATAATAATTCCATGAAATAAATCAGGGTCAATGTCTAAATATAAATAAAAAAGGCAAGATTGATCGGTTAAAGTTTTGTTATAGATGGGCTTCAAGGGGAAACACTCGCGTGTTTCCCCTTGGCCTGCACCTCACTTTGGCCTGTCGCTCTCCACGAGTGGAAAGGGAAGGCAGCATTACTTTTACTTAACTTACAAACTACATCCAACAGTTCTTATGAAAGCACACACAACTCATGTCCAATCGGAATCTTACAAATGGCTGGTTCTCACATTATCAACGTTTACATTCACATTTGTGGTGGCGATTCCACGAATGTCGCTGCCGGTGCTGTTCGATGAGATTAGCGCAGATCTAAACTTGAGCCTGGTGCAGGTCGGCTGGATATGGGGTATCGGCTATGTGTTGGGTATTTTGGTGGGTTTCATCGGTGGTCCAGTCGGTGACCGGTTCGGACCCAGACGGACACTTGCTGTTGCTTGTCTAGTAATGGGGATGGCTGGTGCGGCACGGGGTCTCTCGAACGGCTTCACGATGTTGGCGCTTACCACGCTCATTACCGGCTTTGCTTCATCGTCGATCCCGATGAATGTCCATAAAACCTGTGGTGTCTGGTTTCCCAAGGAACAACTTGGGATGGCGAATGGTGTTGTTGCAGTTGGGATGGCGCTTGGATTTCTCTTAGGGTCGCTTTTAGCAGCAACAGTATTTTCGCCATTATTTGGCGGCTGGCGGAATGTGCTTTTTGTGTATGGTGCGGTGGCGATTCTATTTGGCATGTACTGGTTGTTTTCACAGGAGAAGGCAGGACCTGAAGACCAGCAGAGCAATCAAGTGATCACCTTTCGGGAAGCCATCGAGCACGTGATACGCTTACGCAACGTGTGGATACTCTGTATAGCGACCGCGGGTGTGTCTGGATGTGTCAACGGGATGTTGGGCTTCCTACCACTCTATCTGCGTGACTTGGGTTGGGAGCCTGCAATAGCCGACAGCACGCTTGCATCTTTTCACGCGGTGAGCATGCTCTTTGCCATCCCCATTGCTCTGCTTTCCGACCGTATTGGAAGCCGCCGCGGTGTCCTGATGACGGCAGCATTACTCATTGGCATAGGAACCGGTCTCTTAGGATTTTCCAATGGTGTCTTGATCTTGGCGGCGGTTTTGCTAGCAGGCATCTCACGTGACGGATTCATGGCCATCACCATGACGGCAGTCATCGAGGAAAAAGGCATTGGCCCGCGGTTTGCAGGATCGGCAGCAGGGCTGATTATGTCTGTTATGGGGATTGCCAATGTCTTTGCACCGCCAGTCGGAAATTGGCTGGCGAAATTTGGGTCTGGACTCCCATTTCTGTTCTGGGCCTCTCTTGTGTTTTTAGGGTTCGTGGGTTATCTTTTCATGCGACTAACGGCAGTAGGAAGTACCAACGGTATTCGAGCCTAAAATTAAAAACGGGATACCAATGTGCAGCTGAACCACAATATACCTTTGACTAGAATCGATACTTTTCGCACATCCAAGACGTATTCGTTAAGAAGCTCTAATAATACCAACCCTTGTCGGATAGTTATTACTCAATTTTGCCCACGATCATGCACACACCAGGTGATTCTATGGATCTGGATAACATGGCGTAGGTGTTATTATCCGTCCTTAAATGCGATGTGTTAACTTACAAGAAAACCAAATATCACTCAGGTTATAATTAATTGAGGGGTCGGGGAGTTTTTTTGATCCATTGTCGTAAGTCTTTTATTTTTCTGCAATTTGGCAGTGGGGGAGACCGCAGCCACCGAAGGTGGAATGCGGAGGGGGCAAGTATCCCCCGCCGCCAAATTGCTTAGAAAAACAAAGACTGGAGGCACAGGGTCAAAAAAACTCCCCGACCCCTCAATTAATTGAGATGATCAAAGATATGCGAAAAAATTGAAATATGTGCGATATCTGCAATTTTTGATGGCGGTATATTTTAAATATCAGTTGGATAGCTGGTTTCGCTCAACTGCTGGTCTTCTTATCGCCGCTCCCGTGGAAAGCGCTTCGCCCCACGAAGTAAAACTAGTTGAAGCCACCAGCGATAACAGCCCTGTCGGCCGTGCACCTGAGCGTCTAATCGGTGGCAAGGTTTACGATAGCGATAGCCTTGATCAACGCTTGCGAAGAAAAAGAGGCATTGAGAGGATTGCTCTGCACAAAGGTAATCGCAAAAAACCTCAAACTCAAGATGGTCGGAAACTCAGGCGCTACAAACATCGCTGGGAAATCGAGTGAATCTTTGCCTGACTAAATAAAGTGTTTTGAGCTAGGCGCTCGATGAATCAGCTGACAGTATCTGGTATGGGTTTGGTCACAATCTTTGTTGGCCAATTGACGAGTAAAACACCAATCAAAACCGTTACAAAACCCGAGACAAAGATCACCGTTAGTTTTTCTGCCAAAAGGGCTGCCCCTAATACAGCGGCTACCATTGGGTTCAAATTTATATACACTGCAACCTGGGTAGGAGTCAGACGAGCGAGGGCAAGTGTCCACAGAAAGTAACCAAGAGCGCCACCGCAAATTCCGAGAAAGATAATTAAACTGGTTAACTGGAAATCAATCTTCGTTAGCGCTTGAGAGAGTCCTTCAACTAATGCGGCCGGAATTAACAAGCATGTTCCGGTTAGCATTGCATATGTAGTTACGGTTATGGCGTTATATTTTTTTAACATTTTCTGAGCCAGGACACCGTAAAAGGCTCCGCAAATAGCGGTCAAAAGCATAAGTAAATCCCCAACTAACGCCCAACCGCCGCCTTGCCATGTCAACCCCCTTTCGGCAAGGACAACGGCCACTGCGCTAAATGTAAGGATGATTCCCCCAACTTGACGCAAGATGAGGCTTTCACTCTTTGCAATGTGAGCCAGCCAAGCACTCCAAAGAGGCAGAGTCGCCAACATTAGAGCCCCGCGTGAGGCTTCGGTAAATTTAAGGCCCACGTTAAACGTCACCGGAAATATAGCGAATAAAATCGCTCCGAGGAGGACAAGATAGGGTAAATCACTTAATTTGACGCGCAGCAGACCTGGTCTGAGAATGAGCAGGGAAAGGAGTAAAATCAATCCCCCCTGACCAAATCGGAGAAAGGCAAGATTCAGGGGGGGGATACTTCCTACTGCCACCCGGGTGGCGACGACCGAGGCACCAAAAAGAACCGCAGCGATAAAGGCTGCAGAGTTTCCGATAAAATTACGATCAATCATGATGAAGAAGCTCCCCGTTTAGGTATGGTTTCAAAGCGGCTTATATGGCAATGTTAAAAGTAGAAGAGACTCCATGCTGGCGCCCAGAGTTAACAACCGTTCCATTCGAGACCTCCAGCTTCAGGCGCCGGCTGGCGACCAGGTCTTAATACATTGAATCCCGCATCGATGGTTCCAGGCTGTTAAAAAAGGCTATTGATTGAATACCACTTGGTGGTATACTGGTCAAGGAAATTTTGCCCGCTTGACTGCTAAAGAGATTTATTAAATGTAAGATCGAGTTTTAACTTTTACAAACAAATGTGTATTTTGAGTCGTTGGGTTTAAGTGTAGAACCTCTGGCATCTTAATACTGACCGGTTTGTTTCCCCTCAAGCCCCGGCCTTTAGTACGGAGAGCTTCACTTTTCACGGTTTTTTCCAGCGAGCCACTAAAAATGCTCCCGTATCCAGGCCTCGAGACCGACCCTCCTTCTCGATCTTTACGGCCTGTTCAGGCGCCGCATGCTTCTGGAAATGTATGGTTGTCTCAATTACACCCTCAACCGGCGAAAGGGCTCTTATTTCCTCCGGTGATCTGAAGATTACCCGCTTAAATATGGGGTGCCCCTTTTTCCCGGCCTCCCCTCTGCGTGCGGCCCAGGGGCTGAGACTGTTCAGCGTGGCCACCACAATATACCCCCCCGGCTTGGTAACGCGAAACAACTCCCGGATGGCACCCCTGGCATTATCGATGAACTCGATGGCGGCTACGGAGACGGCCTTATCAAACGAATTGTCATGGAAAGGGAGCATTCTCATATCGCCCCGGGCCATGTAAAAGGGATATCCCTGTAATTTGCTTCCTGCCCGCAGGAGCATTGGCAAGGATGGCTCGAGCCCTAAAATTTGGGCACCGGCAACGAGCATATCGAAGGTGAAGACCCCCGTGCCGCAACCCGCATCGAGTATTGCCTCTCCGCGACCGGGTCTAAGCATTTCCATGACAAGTTGGCTTTCATATTTCTTGATCAGTTGGCCGATCGGGGTTTTGAACCACTGATCATATCTTTCGGGCCACTTGTCAAAAATGGTTGTTCCGTTGACCATATCTGTATATTGCTATTTGTGTGCTGGTACATATAGTGATTCTAAAATAAATGCCCATAGCGGCGACGCCGTCGGTTAAATTGCTGAACGTATCCAGCAAATAATCCGCGCATGACAGTGGCCAGGGGAACATATCCGGTCTTTAACAATAGATGGGCATGGTTCTTCATCTGCGCCCAGACGCAGCAAACCGTAGCTGTATCATCCAAAATTTCACCAGGCGATCGATAAAATTTCGGTAGTCTTGAGAATCTGGGAAGATACGTTTGCGTTCTATCACACGGATGATAATGTGGTGAAGTGCTCCGGGCGCATCAATATGGGCTTTGCGTGGCATGCCGAATAATTTACATAATTTAGATCATTTGTCAATTTTCCCCACGTCCCCTTTGTTCTTTGCTTGCCGGCTTTGTATTGAAGTCAGTTGGCAGAAAATAGGAGTTTAAATATCGAACATTAACTGGAGCATACTTATTATTAGTTTTATTTTTTCAAAAATTCTGATGTCTATTCTTCATGATTAAATTGATTTATCAACCCCGGTACTTAAATAGTGAATTTAGCTATAGATGCAATACCCGCATCTCATACAATCAAAGCACCGATCACCTTACAAATAATTTTAATCTTGCATTAACGAATTGCTTGTTATTTCTTTAACAAGAGGGTAGCAAAAAAGGCAGGTTAACCCATGTTTACTCGAGAAAAAATGCCATCGCTGACACTTTTTTTGATTTGCTTGCTGACGTTCTACGGCTGTGCGACGTTCAATCCGAGACCGATTGCCGAGGTTCCTTTCAAGGAGCGGGCCCAGACACAGGTTAAAAACAATATACGAGTCACAGCAGCTGTTTTCAGCGCGGAGGAGAGCGAGGCGGTGTTCGGTGTTCCGCTATACAAAAAAGGCATTCAGCCTGTCTGGCTCGAAATTGAAAACAAAGACGAGGAACGGGTGTGGTTCGCTCCGGTCGGCACCGACCCGGACTATTTCGCACCGCTCGAAATCGCCTACATTCATCGTTTATCTTTCAATAAAAAAGCCAATCAGCAGATGGAACGTCTATTTCATGATAAGGCCATGAGGGGCCGCATTGATCCGGGCAGCGTCCGTTCGGGGTTCGTTTTTACAAACCTGGATATGGGCACCAAAGCATTCAACGTCGACCTCGTCGGTGAAGACAACCAGGTTCGAATATTTACCTTCCTTATCCCTGTGCCGGGTCTCAAAGTCGATTACCGCGAGGTGGATTTTGATAACCTGTATACCCAAAAGGAAATTGTCTCCCATGACACGACGAGTGAATTCCGAAAGGCCCTGGAAGCATTGCCCTGCTGCACGACCAACGCGGAAGGCACCCGGATGGGGGATCCGGTCAATGTGGTCATAATCGGATACGGCAGAGACATCCTTCAGGTCCTGCGTCGCAGCGGCTGGGACGAAACCGCTGCAATATCAGAGACTGAATCCACCTTCAGGTTCCCATGGGCGTTTCGCTACACGCCCGTCAAGCCCCTCTATCTCTTCGGGCGGCACCAGGATGATGCCTTCCGTAAAGCCAGGGCTACCATAAATGAGCGCAATCAATTGCGCCTGTGGCTGAGCCCCTTGGTTTACCAAGGAAAAAATGTCTGGATTGGTCAGATTAGCCGCATTATCCGGCGGTTTGCTTGGGAAAAATTCAGAATCGAACCGAACGTGGATGAAGCACGAAGTTACCTTCTGCAAGATCTTTGGTATTCCATGGGACTTTTGAGATTCGGTTTTGTAAAAGGAATGGATGTGGTCACGATTTCAAAACCCCGCAAAAGTTTTCATGACGATGACTACTTTACCGATGGGCATCGCATGGTTATCTGGGTTTCCAGCGATCCGACTTCACTTTCAAAAGTTGAATATTTAGAGTGGGAAGAACCTTTGTTAGAACGCAGAAAAATTCTAATTGATCAGTAGAGACACACACACCGTATTGGTTACCAAAACCACGTCAAACACCGATTAATTGAAAAACAGGGAGATGATTTCATGTCCATCAATCGGCGGGCGCCATATTTTGCTCTTACAATCATAATCATTCTAACCGCCTACGGATGCGCCTCCTACGCGCCGCGGCCTATCGAAGACGTCCCTTTTCTCGAACGGTCACAGACACAGGAAAATGACAATTTACGGGTAACGGCAGCCGTGCCCAGCGCAATAGAAACCAGGCAAATATTCAGTGTCGACCTATACGGCGATGGGATTCAGCCGGTCTGGCTTGAAATTGAAAACAATGATAAAAAGCCGGTTTGGTTTTTACCGGTGGGTCTGGATTCACGCTACTTCACCCCGCTTGAAGCGGCCTACCTAAACCATTTTCGATTTTCGCTCGCCGCCCGCAGGAAGAACCTGAAGATGGATCGTTACTTTTTTGACCGTGGCAAAGATGAATATATCGGTCCGGGTAATACCAGATCAGGATTTGTTTTTACCAACCTGGACGAAGGCACCAAGGAGTTTAATGTGGATCTGGTTACAGAAGATCGGGCGGTCAAAACATTCACGTTCTTCATATCGGTACCGGGCCTGCGCGCCGACCACCATAAAATAGACTTCGAAGCCCTTTATCCAGCAGATGAGATTGTTTTTTATGATGAGGACGGCTTGAGAAAAGCCCTGGAAAGTTTGCCCTGCTGTACAACAAACAAGAATGGAACGGAGCAGGGTGATCCGCTCAACCTAGTGGTCATCGGGGATGAGAAAGACATGTTTCACGCCTTCATTCGTGCCGGGTGGGATGAAACCGAAACCATTCATACTGTATCCGCCTGGAAGACGGGCGTATCTTTTCTATTTGGCGGCCGCTACCGTTACTCGCCCGTCAGTCCCCTTTATGTGTACGGACGGAGCCAGGATGTGGCTCTGCAGAAAGCGCGGGAAACCATCCATGAACGGAACCACCTGCGCCTGTGGCTTGCACCCCTGCGGTTGGAAGGAAAACTCGTCTGGGTGGTGCAAATCAGCCGCGATATCGGCGTGCGCTTCACATTGAAGACGATTGTGACCCACAAGATCGATTCGGATGTGGATGAGACCAGAGACTTTTTAATTCAAGATCTTTGGTACTCTCAGGCGCTTAAAAAATTCGCCTTTGCCAAAGGGGTGGGTGTCGCGCCGATGTCAGAACCGCGTGGGAATCTTACGGGCGATCCCTATTTCACCGACGGCTACCGCGTCGTCCTTTGGGTGTCCAGCCAGCCTATCGATTTCAAGGGCGTTGAATTTGTAAAGTGGGAGATTCCACCGCAACTGTAGCAGAAAGTTCAAAGCTCAATATTCAACGATCATAAATTAAGGCCTTAGTATTATCGGCCAAGAGCTTGCATCTCGTCGTCAACGCATAAATTGAAATCTCCAATGCACCAACATTCCAGATGTAATTTTGCATTTGTAAAGAATCGATCGACATACTATTCAAGGAAACAATGAAAAACAGGACACATCCGGCAGCGGTTTGGATTCTGCTTGGATTTATTAGCATGATTTCGATGGCATGCTCACCATTAAACGTCCAACCAGGATCTGCAATCAACTTTGATGCAATCATCTTTCTTTCGAGTTGGACGCAATCAGGCAACTTGCAGCTCACAAAAGGTGAATACCGCGAAACTGTAATGCCGGGGGCTGCTTCTCAAATTGTAGTGAGGCTTACCGATAACGTTGTGGTTGGTAAAATCGGCGGCAAGGAGACGGCAGCGGTGATTCTTGTCACCAATGCCGGCGGCAGCGGAACCTTTTATGATCTGGCGTTTCTCATCAGAAAGCCGCAGGGGTGGATCAACACAGATGTCACTCATCTGGGAGACCGGGTAAAAATATACTCCCTCGTCTTTGAAAACAAGATGATTGTAGTGGATCTGGCAACCCAAGGCCCCGGCGATCCGATGTGCTGTCCCCGCAAGCGGGAGATTCGAAGGTTTGTTGTCGCGGATGACCGCCTTACTGTATATTAACTTGAAATACGACACCGACACCATGAAGTTTGCGCGATAATTAAGTTGAGAAAATTAGCGCAATGTTCAAAAAAATATGCGGCGGAAAATCAGACCATTTTGAAATTAACCAAGGGTTTTGAACGCCACGAGTATAAATAGGGGAAATGATGATGCTGAGCAACCGTAATTACTTGAAACATATTTGGCTAGTTCCGCTGGTTGTGGCAATGGTTTTGGTCGCCGAAAACGGACACGCAGCCAAGCAAAAAGACAAAGATAATAACAATCAACAGGACTTCGCGATGACTGAAGCAGAGCTACAGTCCCAGGTGATGAGCTTTGCCGACCGGTTTGCTTCGATTATTACGGCTGCATTCCATGTATATGATGCCCAATCACCGCCACCGGAACATCGTCGAATTGTACGAAGCTCTACGGCGTACGCCATGGCGGCTGCCGTCACAATCGCTGCTGAGGCGGATCCGGACGTGGCCCTCCTTGACATGGTCGCGATGGTTGGACTGGGACGAATGGTCTTGGAGGAACACTGGCGGAAAAAGTTCGGCAAGCAGATTGATCCCATCTTAAAGGGATTTCAAAAAGCCGAGGAGGATATCTGGCTGATCGCCAAGCAGGTGCTTAACCCCGAACAGCAAGAAGAGCTGTCTGCCATTATCAAGGAATGGCGCCAAGACAATCCGGAGGTGACTTTTTTCTCCTACGTCCGATTCAGCGATTTTGCGTCCGAGCGCCGGAAGTCGAAGCTGGCAAAAACAAAGGCCAAGGGTATTTTTAAATCCGTAGAGATAGCTACCCGGCAAGTAGAGGAAGCTCGCCTGCTTGCCGAGCGGGGTATGTATTTGGGAGCACGGTTGCCGATGATGACCGGAATGTTTGCGGATGTCTGGCTGTCAACGGTATTGAATAACCCGGAGGTCAACGAATTAACGGCTTATCTTGACCAGTTCTCGGACATTTCCGGCAGACTGGCAGATTTGGCCGAAAAATTACCGACCCATATTACGACAGAACGTGAAGCCGCGGTCAAGCAAGTCATGGAAGAAATGGACACCTTTAGTCAGATCACTCTGGATCGCCTCATGGAAAAGGTAGCGATCGAGCGTGAAACAGCAATTAAACAACTCGTTGATCAATCGGTCATAGAGGGAAGACGCACGATTGAAGAATTGTTTACCGATGAAAAGGGTATTCGAGGACTGCTCACTGATCTCAGGCAAACACTTTTGGCCGGCAATGAGCTGCTAACATCGGCCAACAACTTAACCGAGCGTCTTAATTTAAATGCAACCGAAGCCGGCGATGGGGTATCGTCAAAACCGTTCGACATCAAAGACTACCAGACAACCCTGACGGAAGCTTCAACCGTCATCCAGCAGCTTGATGGCCTGGTCAAGACCGTCGAGTTATTGATAATTTCCCCCGGCTGGGAAAATAGCCTGCCACGAATCATTGAAGCCGTCGAAAAGATTGAAGCCAAGGGAGGCAAGTGGATCACCTACTCATTTTTACTAGGTATCGCACTTATCCTCATCTTTCTGGTAGGCGCTGTTTTGGCAATGCTTTCCTACCGATACCTTTCTCAACGGATAGGAGACAATAAAGATCATGAAGTCAACGCCGCATAACTTGGTCATGTCCGCATTATACAATGGGAGAAAAGGCGATCGCCCCCCGGTTGGAAATCCCACTTCGATTGTTTGTCACGATCTCATGGATGCATGCGGCGTCTCTTTTCCGCAGGCCCACAAAGATTCCCAGGCCATGGCTGACCTCGTGATCGCCGGTTTTGACACGGTCATGCCCGAGTTCAGTGTCCAACAGGAGGCCGCAGCCCTTGGTTCCCGGGTCGACTGGGGCCACCGCGATTTGATGCCCGATACCAAGACCGCTCCTTAAGAAGACTTTTCGAACATTCAAATCCCTGAAAATTTATTGGAGAAACCCTCCCTGCAAGTCGTTCTGGATGCCCTCTCGATTCTGCGGCGGCATCTGGGAGGCAAGGTAGCCATTGTGGGCAAAGTGATGGGCCCATGGACGCTCTCTTACCATATGGCGGGTTTTAAAAACTTTCTGCGGCACGCGGGAAAACGCGAGCAGGAGAAAGTCAATAAAATGTTGCGCCAATTGATGGCGGTGACCGTCACCCTTGCCAGAGCCCAGTTTCAGACAGGGGCGGATATCGTTGTTGTGGCGGACAATGCAACCGGGGATCTGGTCAGCCCCCGGCATTATGAAGAATATCTTTTACCCATTCACAAGGAAATTACGGCCCCAATAGAAGGTCCATTGATCCTGCATGTTTGTGGCAATTGCAATGATCGCCCGGAGTTGTTTGCAAAGACAAGCTTCGACGCCTACCACTTTGAATGGCAGGTGGATGCCAGGTCTGCCGTGGAAAAAATCGGACACCGCATATCGCTGGTCGGCAATGTGAACAATCCCGAGAGCCTGTTCATGGGAACTCCCGAAGACGTCTATAAACAGGCATGCTATGCGATAGAAGCAGGCGTAGCCATCATCGGCCCAGAATGTGCCATCGCCCTTCCCACCCCGCTGGAAAATCTGAAGGCGATTGTTTCAGCGGCTCATGAAGGCTACTAAAAGCTATCTCAAAAATAAATATGGCATATAATAATTGTCCGCCAATGTGGCAGGGCTTCAGGACTCATTTCAATGATGATCGGGTTGATCAAAATCAGGCGTCAGGGTATTTTATTCTTGCCATACAAAACCGGATGCTTCGCAACCGGCTGCAAGTTCACCGTTTCAAGCACTGGCGTGCTTATGCCTTTTCAACCGGTGGCTGAAAAGGCGGGGCTTGCAGGCAAGCCAACCTGTCAACGATTGAGCACGTGATTAATTACCTGCCAATAAATAGTTAATCCTATTTCTATGAGATCATCCGGGAAATCATATGCCGGGCTGTGCAGCGGCGGGCAGGTTTTTCCGGCACCGAGCAAAAACATGGCTCCCGGGAATCTGGCACTAAATTGGCCAAAGTCTTCGGACCACCTTCTCGGTCGCTTTAGAGAAGCGACTTTCAGGCCTGCCTTTTGGGCCGCAGCGCAAACGATCTCAACAGCCCTTTCATCGTTTACGCTGGCCGAAAATTCCTCACACCACCTGATATTATTTTGCAATCCTTGGCTTGCCGCGCATTTCGCCACCAAATGACCGGCCTTTTGCATTAGTAATTCCATCACCCGGTCCTCCTCACAACGGAGGGTTGCCCGGATTTCTGCCTCCCCCGGTGCCGTGCCGAAAGAGCCTTCCCACAGCCGGGCAAAGACGACCGTCACCAGTGAAAAAACATCTTTGAATTCAGATGCAGACGGCAGCGCGGTCAATTCTTGAATGATTTTACACATGGGGAGTGCGGGATTTTTACCGTCTTCAGGGCGTGACGCATGAGCGGTCTTTCCAGCCAGCCTGATGATCATCCCTACTGAAGCACAGTTGAAAACGCCTGCCCCAATAGAGACAGTACCTTTGTCTTCGCCCGGCATGTTATGAAGGGCAAAGACATAA
>CP070652.1:1767044-1779623 GCA_020354645.1 Deltaproteobacteria bacterium | reverse complement strand
ACAGTTTTTGATTTTCATCCGCCAACGTACTCTGGCGGGTGAATCCGCCAAAGATCGCCGGCGGATTTTACGCCCCGCTGCAGCCGGCGTCTTTATCCCAAAATGCTCAATGGCGCTCGCAAAAACCTTTCAAACCTTGTGCTGGATTTTGTATCTTATTTGTGGGACACAACAATAGATTGCTTTTGAGAACATTATTTCGAGAATCACTCTGGTGTGGCGGTCTATCCCGGTTTGTCAGACGAGAATCAATGGAAAATTATTCTAAAAGACCCTTTAAATTCGTCATTCGATCCCAGTACTTCTTATATTTTGGTGTGCTGGGCATTTTTTTGCCCTATTTCAATTTGTACTGCTATCACCTTGGTTTTAACGGTGTACAAATTGGAACACTATCAGCTTTCAGATCAGTTAGCTTGGTGGTATTTCCATTATTCTGGGCGGCTTTGGCCGACCGCTTTCATATCCGAAGACCGATCTATATTGTCTGCAATATTTTCAGCACACTGGTATGGATATTGTATCTTTATACGGTTGATTTTAAAATAATGCTTATTATTACAGTGGTCTATGGAGTTTTCTATGCCCCGATCATATCATTTCTGGAAGCATTCACCATGGACATCCTGGGGCCGGAGAAGAAAAGTTACGGCAGCATCAGGGTCTGGGGATCGCTTAATTTTATCCTGATCGTCATTGTGCTCGGCAAGATGATTGATCTGTATTCAATTGAAATGATTTTGGTGTTGATACTTATCGGATCATTACTGCAGGCCCTAATGTCATTCAGAGTCCCCCGGATTATTTCAGCCCGAACCCAATCATTTTCAACGAATGTTAAAACGCTCCTGAAATCCCGCGTGATCGCTTTTTTGATTTGCGGGTTCCTGATGCTGGTGAGCCATGGGGCCTATTACGGATTTTTGTCCATTCATCTTGAAACCCTCGGTTATCCCAAGGCTTTTATCGGAATGGCCTGGGCTCTGGCGTCGACGGCCGAGATCCTGGTAATGATAAAATCAGACCAGATATTCAGGCGTTTCTCCCTGGAAAATGTTCTCACTTTTTCTTTTGCCGCAGCTGCGTTGAGGTGGTTTATTCTTTATTTTGTGCACTCCCCGGCTTTGATTTTGTTTTCACAGATTTTTCATGCCATCACCTATGGTACTTTTCATATGGCCAGCATCTTGTATATGGATCAATTGACCCCGGATAAAACCAAGACCCTTGGGCAAGCTGTAAATAATGCCGTGCAATATGGACTCGGATTAATGGTCGGATTTTTTTTAAACGGGTATTTGTATGAATTTACCGGATCGTTTATGCTGTTTATTGTGAGTGGGGGTGTTGCCATTACCGGCGGGTTGGTTTTTAAAGGCTATCAGATGGCTGTAAAAAAAGAGATTTGAGACGCTTGTCACGGCTCTATTTTGATGTATAACTCAAAATCCGAAGCACGAAATTCGAAACAATTTCGTATGACCGAAATTCAAAATACAAAAACATCTAATTTAAGCGCTGTCTTATAAAAAGAGGTCCTTAATGTTTTGAACATTTGAAAATTCGAATTATGAAATTGTTTCGTGCTTCGAATTTCGGATTTCGGATTTTATATGAGCGGCTAGGAAGGCAGCCTCAGTCTCCTTTGGCCGGGAAAAGTAGATGCCGCAACCAATGCAGCAATGTATTTCCCCGCAGCAGGTGCTTATCCAGCTGATTGATGTCCCGGTAAAGTTTGGCAGGATTCGAATACCACTGTTCCCGGGTGGTAAATTCTACTCCTGCGTCTAAATTTTTTACCACTTTGGCCGGGTTTCCAGCCACAATGGCATTGGGAGGCACGTCATTCACGACGATGGCACCCGCTCCGATGATACTGTTTTTTCCCACAGTCACCCCTTTGCAGATAATGGCGCTGTCACCGATCCAAACATTTTTTTCTATTTTTACCGGCGATGGTGTACCGTAGGCGACGCGGTTGTAGATGTCGTGCCAGTCGCAATCGGTGATGTAGGCGTGGCTTGCTATCATGCAGTTGTGCCCGATAAAAATTTCAGCAGCTGAACTGATGCGCACCCCCGGGCATATCAAACAATAGTCGCCGATCCGAATGCCGCGGGCATTTTTGTACAGGGGCCACACCGATAGCCTCACCTTGCTGTCGGAGGCCCCAATGACATTGATGCACCTTCCCAATTCAATGGGAGATCCAAATATCTCCACATGCCAGGGTTTTGTAAATTGGAACCCCTCACCCAGTGATTTCAACTGAGGACGCAGAAAATGAGTGGTATAAAATTCCTGGATTTTCAGGTAGGCTTTTTTGATGATATAGGGACGATGATCTCGGTTCAAGAAAATCCTCTATGTTGTTATTTAACGGGCTGTTGCCCAAAGATATTTTCGCTGGGTCTAAAACGCTTTTTGGCCGGTTCGCTTCCCTGCAGGCCCCGCCTTAAAGGGCGGGGTTAAGGGAAGCTATCTGAAATAGATAGTTTCCTTTCCGGGAAGCCCCGCCCTTTAGGGCGGGAAGCTTCATAAATCTAAAGCTTGCTCCAGGCGCTTTGAAAATTCGTCCCCCTTGAGCACGGGACTCAAACAGGTTCAAAGCGCTTTTCTTCCGCTGCGCTAAGATTTATAAAGCCAAAAACGTTTTAATGACCGCTCATAAATATTTGGGCAACACCCCGTCAAGCTATAACACACAAAGGAATGACCAGACCATGACGGGCGGCCGGATCCTCGCTAATTAGCCTTCTCGTATCCTATGGCTCACACTTCAATGACCGGGGCTGAATAATCAAGCGGCTTTTCGGCTTTTGTTATGATCAACGCGGACTGACCGCTCCTGACAAGCGATCTCATCATAAAATGCGTCAGATGGTTGTCTGAGCGGGAGTATTTCGGGGCGCTTACAGGCACCGGCGGAAATGTTTCCACAATAGACAGACACGATAATATCGTGTTGATCACCCCTTCCAACCGGCCATGGGAGGATATGACCCCGGATGACATCCGCGTCATAGATTTAAATTTGAAAAATATTGGTGGTGCAAAACCGGATGACGGGGAAGTCGCCATGCACGCCAATGTTTCAGGTGTTAAGGTCTCCATAAAGGCGAAGTGTGTTTTGATACGCCGCTTCAGCTACTTCAGCTTTACTTATGCCTTTTATTTCTGAAATAGCATCCACCGCAATGACAGCATTGGACGGTTGGTTGCGCTCTTGGGGTGTAGGTCCTAAGACCGGGCTGTCGGTTTCGATCAGCAAACAGGACAGGGGCAGGCGCTTGACGAGCTTTTGTTTCTGTCGCGATCGGATGATTGATGGGGGAATTGAAAAAAAGAAACCGGCTTCCGCGGCCTGCAGTGCCGTTGCAGCTTTGCCATCAAAGGCGTGCAGTTGAACTTTGCGTGCGCCCTGTTCGAACAACAGCGCGATGGCATGATGCCCGGCCGATCGGGAATGAACATTGAGCGGTAATTTGAGCTCCAGAGACAAATCGACAAAGCTTTTAAAAATTTGACGTTGAACCTCCCTTTGGGGTTCTTCTTTTACAGCCCAGTAGTCTAATCCCACCTCCCCGATCGCAAAAAAACGGCTTCTTTTTGTGCGAATGAAACTGCACATCTCCTCGGCGAGCTGGATATCAAGGTGAGTGGGATAAAGACCAGCCGCTGGAAGTAAACCTGGGTAGGTTGCAGCCAAGTCAAGATTCTTGCGCGCATCCGATAAAGCTTCGCTTACCGATATAATTGCTGCGACACCGACCTCGCGGGCCCGCTGAATAACTTCGGCCCGATCTTTGTCAAAAACCGGATCGCATAAATGCGTGTGGGTATCGACTATTTTTGGCTTCATCATTGTCGAAGATTGATTTTTAGTGCTTATTCACGTACCTATAGTAATTTTCAATTCGAAATAACTATTGCGTAATGGATCGAGAGAAAGACGCTATATATCAAGGTGGCTGACAACCTTGTTTCTGATTGATCCAATTTTCTCGATACGGCACTCGACGATATTTCCAGGCTGCAGTGTAATCGGCGGGTCTCTGAAAATTCCCACTCCCGAAGGGGTACCTGTGGAAATAATGTCACCGGGGTAAAGGGTGATATCTTCGCTGATGTATTCTATTAAGGTCGCTATATCGAAAATCATATCTGCAGTCGTTCCCTCCTGCATCACCTGGCCATCCACAATTGCGGTGAGCCTCAGATCCTGGGCATCGCCAAGTTCATCCAAAGTCACTACCGCAGGCCCCGCGGGTGCAAAAGTGTCAAAAGATTTTCCCCGGAACCATTGTGAATCAGAAAACTGGGCCTCCCTGCCGGAAACATCATTCAGAACAGTAAAACCGGCGATATAGTGGTAGGCATTTTGTCTGGTTGCTCGTTTGCATTGTTTGCCGATGATCACAGCCAGCTCGACTTCCCAGTCAACCTGACCACAGCTTTGCGGCAAGAGAATGAGATCATAGGGGCCATTGAGTGCGCTCGGGGATTTGCTGAAAAGCAGGGGTTTTGGGGGAACCTGAGAACCTCCTTCGCGTACGTGATCTGTATAGTTTTTTCCGAGGCAGATGATTTTGGAAGGTTTATGAATGGGGCAACCCAAGCGCGTATCAATTTGCTGCCCCGGCTCGCTGACATCACGAACCTTTTGAAGCCAGTCGTTTTTGAAAAAAGCTTCACCAATATCGGGGATTTCCGGAAAAATACTTCTGAGGTCCACAATTCTGTTGTTGCGAAGCAATCCCGGTCTTTCCAAGCCTCTGGGGCCAAACCGAACAAGTCTCATATATTTCCTTTCTCCTTTAACCCCTCCCGGTAGCACTTTCTAGCATACCAATCGATTTGTCTGCAAACGCCCCGGATAATACTTACCTCTCTGGCCCTGAGCTGCATGCGTGTGAGGAATTGACGCACACGGTTCATCCAATAATCGGGGTTTTCGGGATTAATATAGTTTATACGCACAAGAATGTCTTTTAGCTGATCATACATACCATCAAGTTCATGCCGGGTAGCCAGGCGAGGTAACGACTCAATTTCTTCCTCCGTACCGGCTAAAAAGATTTCATAGCACATTATCATAACCGCCTGGGCAAGATTGAGGGAGGAAAACTCGGCAGTCGGAATGGTGGCCAGTATATGGCAGTGACGGATCTCTTCGTTGGAAAGCCCTTTATCTTCGGGGCCGAAGAGCATGGCAATATGGTTTTTTTGTGATATGGAAATAAGCTTTTGCACCAGTTTGGAAGGTGTCGCAATGACCCGACGCTGTTTGCCCAGCCTGGCTGTTGTACCGATCACATAATTGAATTTTGAAAGCGCCTCTTTCAGCGTATCAAAAACCTGCATCTGTTCAACAATCTCAACGGCGGCGTGGGTTGCCATTTTCAGAATCCTGGTTAAATCGCAGTTCCGGGGCGCTACGACAATGAGCTCCCCAAGCCCCATATTATGCATGGCACGTGCCGCAGCCCCGATATTTTCCGGATAACGGGGCCGGTGCAATACAATCGCGAGACTGTCTAAATTGACACGGTTCGTCATTGCTTCATTATTTCGAAACTGTTGAAAAAATAACCAATCTCAAATGCTGCGGTATCCGGGGCGTCAGAACCATGCACCACATTCTTTTCGATATCCGTAGCAAATTCTTTTCGAATAGTCCCCTCGGCTGCCTCCTTGTAATTGGTGGCACCCATTAAATCGCGGTAGCGGCCAATAACATTTTCAGCTTCCAAAACCATCACCACTGCCGGCCCTGATGACATAAAATCCGTCAGACTTTCAAAGAAGGGTTTTTCCTTGTGAACCGCGTAAAATCCCTGTGCCTGACCCTTTGTCATATGAAGCATTTTCATGGCGATGATTTTAAGTCCCGTGGCTTCCAGACGCTTTATAATTTCACCGATCAGTCCACGGGCAACGGCGTCCGGCTTAATAATCGATAACGTCCTTTCCATATTGTAGGTTTCCTTTCACCAAAGATGTCACCGAAACTTCCTGTAAATCCGCTTTTGTCACACCGGGAAAGCTCCTGTTTTACAGTTCACGGTGCCATACCAAAAGGTACAGCACAAGTCAATACTCGCCGGCCGGCCATAAACAGATGGCGGTTTTTATGATAATTGTTAAGACAAAACTCTGCCAACATCCTGCCGCTAAGGGATACCGTTTTTTATAATCCGTATCAAAGGACAGTTTTCGGCATCCGAAGACTCTGCGAATAGGCGGTTGACAAAGACCAAGCTCCATTTTATGATTTTATATACAGCAAGATTATCGACACGACATCAGCTTTGATACAGAAAGGTTGCCATATGCCGATTTATGAATTTTATTGTGAAGACTGCAATACCATTTTCAATTTCTTTTCTAAAACCGTAAACACAACCAAAAGGCCCAAATGCCCCAAATGCAAAACGAAGACACTTTCAAGACAGATGTCAGCCTTTGCTGTTACCGGTAAAGCAAAAGAAGACGGTGATATGGATGATCTGCCCTTTGACGAAAACAAGATGGAACAGGCCATGTCCATGTTGGCCGGGGAGGCCGATAAAATAAATGAAGACGATCCACGGCAGGCGGCGCATCTTATGCGCAAACTCACTGACATGACCGGCATGCAGCTCGGCTCAGGAATGGAGGAGGCTCTGAGCCGAATGGAACGGGGTGAAGATCCTGATAAAATTGAGGAAGAAATGGGAGATATTCTGGAAAGCGAAGACCCCTTTGCAATTCCCGACAGAAAAAGTGCCGGATTAAAAACCAAACGTTCTGCACCGCAAAGAGACGAAACGCTCTATGATCTTTAGCTACCAGTCTGGTTCGATGGGGAGATCTATCTGGTCAATACTATAAAGGCTATGCATATAAATGTGTGCATGAAAACGAGATGAAGCGGTTTTGAATCCCAGGGCGCATACATTCTTGAGAAGGTCCACTTTAAATTACATATGCGCGAGGCGTGGCGCACCATTCAAGATAATCCTTAAACATCCCTTTTAGCATACGCTTCGGAGGACATACCATGGAAAAAGAAATTTTAAATAAAATCGAAGTCAGACAGGGTGATATCACCCAACTCAGGGTCGATGCAATTGTAAACGCAGCCAATACGTCTCTATTGGGCGGCGGCGGCGTCGACGGGGCAATTCACCGGGCGGCAGGGCCGGAACTTTTGGCAGAATGCCGAACTATCGGCGGTTGTCCCACCGGTGAAGCAAGAATCAGCAAAGGATATAACCTGGCCGCCAGGCATGTGATTCATACTGTAGGGCCGGTTTACAATGCAAAAAAGAAAGATGACGCGCAACGGCTTCTGAACCAATGCTATCAGAATAGTTTGATACTGGCCCTTGAAAACAATGTCAAAACAATTGCTTTTCCGGCGATTAGCTGCGGTGTTTATGGTTACCCCCTCGAAGCGGCCTGTAAAGTGGCCGTGGATACAACCTGTGAATTTCTTAAAAACAATGCGGCAATCGAAAAGGTGATTTTCATCCTGTTTTCGGCCCAAGACAAAAAAGTCTATGATGAATACCTTGCCAAAATTTAACCGGTTCAAAGATCGGCAAAGGTGGTGGTCTCTTTACAACAGCTATGATTTTGGATAAAATAACGGCAAACCGCAAAACAACACTTTCAGGATTGACAAATTTTGTTACCGTTATTAAATTAGTTCGATATAAAATTAAAAGCTTATCCCGGCCTGCTGAAAAGAGCTGAGCTGTGAATAGCGAACAAGGAGGCTAGCATGGTTGAAGTAACAAAAGCGGCATCCGAGCAAATTGCCGAATATTTCAAGAACAAAGATGTTTCACCGATCAGGATCTTTTTAAATGAAGTGGGCTGAGGGGGGCCCTCGCTGGCAATGGCCCTGGATGAGCCAAAAGACACCGATGACATATACTCCATAGACGGATTCACATTCATTGCCGACAAAGACTTTATGGAAAGGGCAAAACCGGTCCGGATCGATTTTATTGAATACGGTTTCAAGCTTTCCAGCAGCCTCGTATTTGACGAAAACTGTTCCAGCTGCAGTACAACCGGAGATTGCTGCGGATAACATTAAATTTTTTAAAAAGGGGCAGCACTCGGTGGAGTGCTGCCTTTTTTTTGCCGAATGATCACGATGGATATTGAAACAATTATCGAAACCCAACGGCAATATTTCAATCTGGGCCATCCCCGAGAGATTAACTTTGTGGGTCTAATCTCAGTCCTTAATTTTCCGTCGCTATCAACATGAATAAACACGTCTACAGAGATATTTTCCGTTACCATGAGGAAACCAAACATCGTTTTGATCGATACGCCAGATCGCCGGGTTTTATGGACTGGCAAAACCAGCCGAATCCGTTTCGATTTTACGGAAATAAAAACATCATCTATTTGCCGCTTCTTAAAAATAATCCTGAAGCCGCTTACATGGATTTATACCGCAGACAAAACAACACCCCCAAGCCCTTCATATTGGAACATATCGCCGGTTTTCTGGAATTGTCACTGGGGTTATCGGCCTGGAAGGCCGTTTCCGGCAGCAAGTGGTCTCTGCGAATCAATCCTTCCAGCGGCAACCTTCACCCCACTGAAGCCTATTTGGTTATACCACCGATGGGTACCATCCAGGCCGGCGTTTACCATTACAATCCGTTAATCCATGCCCTGGAACCCAGAATCAGAGTGCCCGCTGAAACCTGGGACCTTCTATTGAAATATTTTGAAACCAACGGCTTTCTGGTCGGTTTGAGCAGCATTTTCTGGCGTGAATCCTGGAAATATGGGGAACGGGCCTTTCGGTATTGCAATCACGATGTGGGCCATGCCTTGGCGGCGCTCAGTTTTTCCGCCAATCTGTGGGGCTGGAAGATGACCTTCCTCAATTCACTTTCGGATGACGATGTTGAAAAGATCCTCGGTTTTGATCGGACCGGTTGGAAGCGGCTGGAACAAGAAGACCCCGACCTGTTATGTTTTGTGCATAGCCATCAGCATCAAAAGGTTTGCCGGGGCTTGCCGGAGGATATCATCTCAGCATTTTCAGATCTTGCAGTTGAGGGAAAGCCCAATATTTTAAGCAAAGAAAACACTGATTGGGAAATTATCTACCAGACATCTCGTCTGACCCGCAAGCCGGCTACCCCAGAAGTGCATATTGATGCGGGCAAAAGGCCCTTCTTTGCAACCTCTGAAATTTCGCTGACTGCAGCCGAGATTATCCGGCAAAGAAGAAGCGCAACCGATTTCAACTCGGAAAAATCTATACCCAAGGGGCATTTTTTAGCCATGCTGGACAAAACTATTGCCCGTGATGACTGTGCACCGTTTGATATCCAGCTGATGGAACCCTCGGTGAACTTGCTGTTGTTTGTGCACAACGTGGAATCTCTTGATCAGGGCCTGTATTTCTTTTTGCGTCATCAAGCGGACCTGGATGAAATGAGACCCATTTTCCATCCTGATTTTCCATGGAAGCAGGTACAAAAAGGGTTTCCGTTGTACCTCCTGAAAAGGGGTAATTTCAGGCATGATGCCATAGAGGTCAGCTGCCACCAGGAAATCGCCGGTTATTCGGCTTTTTCACTTGGAATGATCACAAAATTTCGCAATATCATAAAAAAGGAAGCCTATCGTTACCGCCACCTTTTTTGGGAAACCGGTATGATCGGGCAAATTTTGTACCTGGAAGCCGAAGCCCATGGGGCCCGGGGTACCGGTATCGGCTGTTTTTTTGATGATGCCGTCCATGATATCATGGGATTCAAAGATAATACCTGGCAGAGCCTTTATCACTTTACCGTCGGGGTGCCCATCGAAGACCCCCGTTTGACCACTTACCCTGCCTATCATCATTTGCAACGAACCTAAATCGTGGATAATAAAAAAATACCAGCCACTCAAAGACGACTTCTGCAGTGGTATCAAAAACACCACCGGAAATTACCGTGGCGCCAAACGAAAGACCCTTACGGCATATGGGTTTCAGAGGTTATGCTGCAGCAAACCCAGGTGAATACGGTTTTACCCTATTACCGGGAATTTTTAGAGCACTTTCCGGACCTAAAAAGCCTGGCAGCCGCCGACCTGCAAACGGTGCTCAAAGTTTGGGAGGGTTTGGGATATTATGCCCGGGCCCGCAACTTACACCGTGCGGCCCGAGTGGTTGCTGAGGCCTTTGACGGTATAATCCCCGCCAATTGGCAGGATTTCAGAAAATTACCGGGGGTGGGCGATTACATCGCCGCCGCGGTTTTGAGCATAGCATTTAATCAGCCGTATGCCGTAATCGACGGCAATGTGAAACGGGTATTGGCCAGGCTGCGGCGCATCGAGTCACCGGTCAATAAATCTTCATCATACAAAATATTCAGGGATGCGGCCGACAAATTATTGGACCCCGAAAATCCTGCAACCTTTAATCAGGCCATCATGGAGCTGGGAGCTGTGGTCTGCACCCCCAACAACCCGAAGTGCGCCTGCTGCCCGCTGCAACGCGATTGCCTGGCATACCGGACCAGTATGGTTGAAGGATATCCCAAAAAACTTAAGGCCGCCCCGCTGCCGCTTTACCATATAGCGGTGGGTGTGGTGGCAAAAAATAATCAGGTGCTGATTACGCAGCGAAAACCGGAGGGCTTATTGGGCGGGTTGTGGGAATTTCCGGGCGGAAGGATTGAAAGAGACGAGGACCCTGAAACAGCCTGCATCAGAGAAATCAAGGAAGAAGTAAATCTTATCGTAAAGATCGATTCATATGTCACACGGGTGAAACACGCCTATACCCATTTTAAAATTGTACTGGATGTATTCTGTTGCCGATACATCCGGGGAAAAGTAAAATTAAACGGCCCGGTGGACCATCGCTGGATAAGATTGAACCAGATCGACAAATTTCCGTTTCCAAAAGCCAATCACAAATTCATTCCCTATCTAAAAAGGTGTACCGCAAGTCATGACAAAAAAGGTTGACCCCCGAATGCACTCTGCCGAGCATATTTTGAATCAGACAATGGTCAGAATGTTTAATTGTGGTCGTTGCATCAGTGCCCACATAGAAAAGAAAAAATCAAAATGTGATTATCAATTCAATCGTAACTTAACCAAGCAAGACGTTGAACAGATCGATAAACAGGTGAATGAAGTAATTCGGACCAATGCCCCCATAACCGAGGAATGGATATCCAGGGCGGAAGCCGCTGAGCGCTACCAACTCAACCGATTGCCCAGCGCTGTCGGTGATAAGATCCGGATCGTGAAGGTCGGCAATTATGACGCCTGTCCCTGTATCGGACCTCACATCGGTTCAACCGCAGATATCGGGCAATTTCGAATTTCTACAACAAGCTACGAAGATGGTATATTGAGAATAAGATTTAAACTTGCAAGATGACGGAGTAAGGATGCTGTCGGGCAAAGATGATGGGAGAATGGTAAAATTATCCAGAACGACATCGTCATTCGCATACATCCACAGCGTTCTGCACTTTGACCCTTTACAGTCGCTATAAAATCACCGATTCAAATGGCGGATACGCAATTTAATACGACGCTGTGTATAGGATGACTTAAAATGAAGACAAAATTAAAAAAAATTATAACCTCCAGATGGCTTCAACTACTCCTGTACTATCTTATCCGTCTATACTCTCGGACATTTCGTTTAACCATTGAAAATGAAGAAAAATGGATGACCTTTTTAAAAAACGGTGGGCGGGTCCTGCTTTGTACCTGGCATCAGCAGTTTTTTTCGGCGATCCGCTATTTTAAAAATTATCAAGTCTATACACCGGCATTGATGATTAGCCAGAGTATTGACGGTGACATCGTTGCCGGTGTAGCCGAGCTTACCGGTTGGTACCCTGTGAGGGGTAGTTCGTCAAAAGATGGAAAACAGGCTTTAGTGGCAATGATCAACCGTTTGAAAAAGACCGGGCTGGCCGCCCATGTTGTGGATGGACCACGAGGACCCATCGGAAAAGTAAAAGCCGGGACCATCCGACTCGCCTTGGCGGCCGATGCCGTGATTGTCCCTTTCTATGTTACGGCTGATCGGGCCTGGTTTTTTAACAGCTGGGACAAATTCTTCATCCCTAAGCCGTATGCCAGAGTGGCGTTGCGGTTTGACAACATGATCGATCTTTCAACACCCGAATCCGAAGCTGATTTTGAAGCACAGAGACAAAAAGTTGAAGATATCATGATCAAAGAACTCAAAGGTATGTAGAAAAGTGAGACATTACCATACAAAAATGTCAGACTTTAAAAAGTACAGTTTTTCTGAGCTGCCCAAAAGATTTCTCACAGTGCATAGAATTTGAAAAAAATTGGGACTCCCAAAAGTTCAGATAATGTAAACTGATATTTAATATATGCTGCCGTTTAAAATTACAGATACCAGACATATCCACAAATTTTGGCAATGCTGTAATCTTCCCAATAAATCTTCGCTTGGGTGATATTTGGTTTTCTGGCAAATTATCCCCATTTGGGGGCTGAACTTATTGAGATCAAGCCTTCGATGTCATTTTGAGAAGTGTACCAAATAAACCTCAAAAATAGATG
>CP070652.1:1757037-1766944 GCA_020354645.1 Deltaproteobacteria bacterium | reverse complement strand
TGGTATACCCGTTTGATGGCTTCCCAGCGCAGGGCCGGTTTGAATATCTTTCCCACGGGGGTTAGGGGCATTTGGTCAATGATGGTGACACTCTTGGGAATTGCTGCGCGCTCTCCGATTTCTTGTTTAAGGTAATCCAGAATCTCTTCGGGTGTGCGCTCGGTATCGTCTTGAAGCTGGACGTAGGCCACCGGGATTTCGCCGGCATGCGGGTCCGGCTGCCCCACGGCGGCTGCCACTTGTATACCCGGGAGTCGATAGAGTGGATCCTCAATGGCCGCCGGATCGATGTTGTGACCTCCGCGGATGATGAGTTCCTTTGTGCGTCCGGTGAGCCAGAAATAGCCATCGGCATCCTGCCGCCCCAAATCGCCCGTGTTGAGCCAACCTTTTTTGGGCCAAATGCCGCGGTTGTGGGCTTCATCCAGATAGCCGTTGAACACGTTCGGTCCACCGATACAGACGGAACCGATCTCATCAGTTTCGGCCTCACGGTTAAATTTACCATCTTCATCGACAATGAAAATTTTCATCTGCTGGTATGGAAGACGCAGACCAATGGAGCCCACCTTCCGTTGACCGTGGTAGGGGTTAAAGGATGAGCCGCAGGTGCCCTCCGTGAGCCCGTAACCTTCAAGAATTCTCATTCCACAGTGCTCTTCGAAGCGCTTGAAAAGCTCAACCGACAAGGGAGCAGCCCCACAAATAAGATAGCGCAATGAGGAGATGTCCGCATCGTCCTTGGGAATATCCAACAGTACTGATAGAACGGTGGGGACCGCAGAGAATGAAACAGCTCGGTAGTGTTCTACGATTTTGTAAAAATTCTGCATAACGGAGGGATCCCGGTAACCCATGGGGCCCAAGATGACAACATGGGCACCAATTGAAAAGGGTCCCGAACCGGTCACCGTGGTGCCGTTAACATGAAACAGCGGAAGACCGCATAAGGTGATTTCCCCGGCATTCAATTCCGCAACGCTGGCGATCATGAAGGCCATCGCCACTTCGTTGAAATGTGTGTGGGGCGCAAGTTTGGGTGTTCCGGTGGTTCCGCCGGTATGGTACATGGAGGCGATATCCTGCGGGTCGATTGTGCGGCCCGAATTGAGTTTGTCACCGTTGTATCGACCGATGACTTCGTCGTAGCCAAAAATCCCTTCCTTTTCGTCACTGGGTCCCAGGACCCGCACAATGGCTTTGAGGGTCGGCAAATCATTGCGGATGGCCAAGACCTTCTCCCAGATATCCGAGCCGGGGAATTCCGTCAACGCTACCAAAACCTTCGTGCCTGCCGATCGGCAGATTTCAGCGATGGTGGAAGCTTCCAGCAACGGATTTATGGGATTGACAATTCCGGCCGCCTCACCGCCCCAAAGGACATAATGGGTGTGCGGCAGGTTGGGGAGAAGATAGGAGATTACATCCTTGGGACCGATGCCCATATCATGAAAGAGGTTGGCGGTGCGTATGGTCTGAGACATAAAATCTCGATATGTTACCGCCATTGGTTGGTTGTATTGGTCTCCGGACAAGAAAAAGCTGATGGCGGTTGAATCCGGGTTGATGGCCACGCCTTTTTTGAGCATGTCAAAGGTGTTAAGGCTTGTCATTCTCTCTTCAATGGGAATTCTCTCAAACGCTTCAATATCCGCTACGTTTGTTATTTTAAGCTCACCCATGAGATACCTCCCTCTGAAATAAATGAAGTATTGGATGCAAAATATTGGACGTTTCAAACCCTCTGCAAGTTTTCGAAGATGCAGACATAGATTGTCTCCTACACTTCTAAGTACTTTGACCGGATATCCGGTTGCGCCTCCAACTCTTCAATGGTTCCCGAAAATCCAAGATGGGCTTTGCCCATCAGGTAGACGCGATTTGCCAGGGACATGGCCACTTTGAGGTTGTGTTCCACCAATAGAATCGAAACCCCGGCTTTGTTGATCTCCTCGAGAATGTCCCGAACTTCCTTGACCGTAACCGGTGCCAGTCCTTCGGTGGGTTCGTCAACCAGCAGCAGATCCGGGTTTCCCATCAGGGTGCGGCCGATGGCCAGCATCTGTTGCTCACCGCCGGAAAGGAGGGCTCCCTTTTGATGGGTTCGAGCTTTCATAAACGGAAAATGTCTGAAAATCCGTTCAAAGTCCCATATATTTCTGGTTGCGGTTTTGGCGGCTTCACCGTGTTTAACGCCCATTTTCAGATTTTCCAGTACCGATAGATTCGGAAAGATTCGCCGATCCTCAGGGACATAACCGATTCCTTCCCGGACCACCTTGTAGGGGGGAAAACCTGTCACATCCTTTCCCTGATAGATTACCGTTCCTGATTTCGGTTTGACCAGGCCCACAATGGATTTTAAGGTGGTTGTTTTGCCCATGCCGTTGCGACCCAAAAGCGCCACGATTTCTCCATCCTCAACAGCTACCGACATATCCTGCAGCACATGGCTTTCGCCGTAGTAGGTATTCAGATTGTTGACCTCAAGTAGCATCTTCACACCTCCATTTCGCCCAGATAAGCATCTTTGACTGCTTGATCGGCCCTGATATCCGCCGGTGCACCGGATGCCAGAATAGTCCCCAGATGGAGTACCGTTATCCTGTCGGCCAAAGAAAACACCACGTCCATGTCATGCTCGATGATGACCAAAGTTTTGCCCTCGGTGAGCCTCCTGATCAGCTCAACCGCATGATGGGTTTCATCCTTGGACATTCCGGCAGTGGGCTCGTCCAGCATGACCAGCTCCGGGTCGGTAGCCATAGCCATGCTAATTTCCAGGGAACGGCTTTTGCCGTAAGATAACATACCGGCCGGCACATTCCTTTCTCCATCCAGGTTGATCCGTTTGAGAACTTCGTCAGTTTCCGCCGTGACATCCTGCATCTTGTCCAGTATCCGAAACATATTGAACCGAATCCCTCTCTTTGAAAGGATCCCCATGCGGATATTCTGAAATGCCGTCATCCTGGAAAAGGTGCTGGTGATCTGGAAGGAACGCCCCATACCGAGACGCACCAGTTTGTGCGGCTTGAATCCGGTGATGTCCTTTCCCTTGAAGAAGACCTCTCCTTCACTCGGCCGGTAAGTCCCGGTAATGACATTGAACAATGTGGTTTTACCAGCGCCGTTGGGTCCGATAATGGCGTGCCGCTCCCCCGCTTTCACTTCAAGGTTGACATCCAACAACACCTGCAACCCGCTAAAATCGTGAGTTATTGCCCTTGTTTCCAGGATATTCATGCTACATCCTCCGTGGTCGTCATATCCGGTCGCTTGCCAAACCATCTCTCTTTGATATATCGTAAAAATCCTAAGAACCCCAGCGGCGCAAACATAATCACCAGGATGAGGATCAGGCCCATCACCAGCTCCACCCGCTCGGTGTACCGGCTGGTTAGTTCCTCTATGATCCCGAAAATAGCAGCGCCCATGATAGGACCGAAAAAACTGCCGATACCGCCGACCATGACCATCATGATGGGGGCAAAGGAGACCAGGATGTGGAAGCCGTCCCCCGCTGCAATCAGATTCTGAAACAACGCATAAATCGAACCGGCAACGCCGGCAAAAGCTGCGGCCAGGACGTAGATGATTGCCTTGGTCTGCGGCACCATGAATCCCATGTAAGCAACCCGGTTGTCGTTGTCACGTACGCTGACCATTACGCTGCCCAGTGGTGTCTTGGTGAAATACCATATAAACCAGATGCTTAAACCCAGAACGGCGATGGCAAAATAATAGAAATTCAATGGATTCGTCATATCGATGGATAAAATCCCCGGGATCGAAAAAGGCGGAATCGGAAATCCCCCGACGCCGTCTTCGCCACCGGTGATAACGCGTAATTTCAGGGCCAGAACATACATGAGCTGGCCAAATGCGAGGTGCAACATGGCAAAAGCGGTGCCGCTGACCCTCACCATGATGGGGCACAAGATCAGCGCCAGGGCGACGGCAGCCAATACACCGATCAAAACCGCCGGTAAGAGGGGTAAGCCCTCTATATGTTCTAAGGCTATGGCTGTGCCGTATCCCCCGGTGCCGAAGAACATGGCATGACCGAAACTCAAAAGCCCGGTGTAGCCCAGTAGCAGGTTGAGGGTGACGGCAAACAAGGCAAAAATGGCAAAGGTTACAAAAACGTTGCTATAATAGATGCCGAAAACTATCGGGTACAAAGCCAGGATGGTCAGCAGCACCGCCCACAAAATCCATTTTTGGGTTTTGTTCATTATTCCCTTTCTCCAAACAACCCCATCGGTTTGATAACCAAAACGATGGCCATGAAGATGAACATCAGTACCGGTGCCAGCGTGGAAACGAACTGCACCCCGTAAGAACTCAACAGTCCGAATATTATGGAAACCAAAAAGGCGCGGGCGATGCTGCCGAGTCCCCCGGTAACCACCACGATGAAGGCATCCATGCCCATCTGGTCGGCCAGTCCGGGAAAAACGGTCAAAATGGGGGCGATGGCCACCCCGGCCACCCCGGCCATCCAGGTACCGACGCCAAAAACAAACATGAAAACCAGCGGCACATTGACCCCCAGGGCATTGACCATATTCGCATCGGAAACGGCGGCGCGCACCACCATGCCGAGCCGGGTCTTGTAGAGGAGAAGTGCCATAATACCCAACACCACCAGGGCCAGACCGATAACAAAGAGCCGATAGATAGGGTAGTCCAACCCCCCGATTGATACGAGCCCTTGCAGGATTGGCGGCACTCGAAGCGGCAGACTCTCGGTGCCCCAGAAGACTTTGACACCCTCCAAAATGACCAGCGAGACACCGATGGTTAGAATCAGTTCACCAATGTGTCCGAATGCGTGTACTTTTCTCAACAAAAAGCGTTCCACCAGAATCCCCAAAAGCGCAGCGGCCACCGGTGCCAAAAGCAGAGCCAGCCAGAAATTTCCGGTAATGGTGAGGGCCTGATAACAAAAATAGGCGGCCAGCATAAAAAAAGAGGCGTGGGCCAGGTTCAAAATCCCCATCATGCCGAAAATCAGCGTCAAGCCGGAGGCCACCAGAAAAAGCACCATTCCGTATGCCAGTCCGTGTATACCCTGGGCCACATACATCGCGGTGGTCGGGTCCATAGGCGTATCCTCCAATTCTAATAGATATGCAGATCTAAAGATCTTTAATTTGATTATCTGCTTAGGGAGCAGGGTCGATGGAGTATTGGAGCCCGCCCTGGCGCGATATCGCGATATGCCGATGATTTCGCTGGCGTCTGCAACAAATTGAAACCATTAGATATTGTTCACCTGCTTGTTGATCCGGTTCCGGGCCAGGGTACTGGAGCCTGGAAAATTTCAAGCACCGCTCCATGGCATTAGCCCACTCATTCATCACTCCAGGCACTCCATATTGTTCATGACCCGCCTCCTTTTTTTCCGGGAGGTGGGTCATGAGAGGCGTTAAATTCTGTCCGTTGTCGGTTGTCAGTCGCCCGTTGTCAACAATCAAGGTACTGAAAACCCTAATACCTGAACCTTTTTCAACGGACCATTGGCCATTGACAACTGACCATTTGTTTTACCTTTTCAGCTCCGGATCCAACAGCGGCATAATTTTATCTGCCGGTATCGTAAAGACCGGACCCGCAGCAGAAGTGCCCTGGTACCAGTAATAGGGCTCAGTGTTGAAAGACTGTTTCTGTTTCTTGGGGGGAACATATTCTATGGCATGCAGGTCCTGGATGGCCTTGTGGTCCGTGGCCCTCATGGTGATTACTTTGCCGTTAAGCATTCTGTAACTGTCCCCTTCCCAGGTCTTGATGATTTTTTCCGGGTCGGTACTGCCGGCCCTTTCGATGACACTCAAAAGCCAATAGGTTTGCTGGGTGTATGAACCGATGTTCCCGGTTCCATGTTCAAACAGACGGGTGTTAAACGGTGTCGTCCATTTGGTCTTCCAGAGATTGTTCCATTTTTTATAGGCTTTGATTTGTCCGGATGTTTTGAAGGCCGGGTTGGGAGCCCCGTACTGGGAAATGTTCAGCAGCCCCTTGGTGCCTTCGACCCCGACTTCGTGCAGCATATTGGGTTCGTCCAGGAAGGTATTGGCGATGGGAAGCTTTATCCCCATTTGTCTGGCCTGTTTGAGAAGGTTGGCGGCATCGGGAATCCAGTCACCGGTATAAATGGCCTGGGCACCGGAGGCCTTGATCTTGGTCAGGTAGGGGGCAAAGTCCGTCAAAAAAAGTTTATGGTAATCCTCGCCGACGATCTCGGCTTCAGGGTAGTATTGTTTCAAGCCTTATTTAAAACCCTTGTCAATCGAGTGGCCGAACAGATAGTCCTGACAGAGGATGTAAAACTTTTTTTCTTTTTTTCGTTGACTGTAATAATAGGCTGCCGCACGGCCGATCTGGCTGGTCTGAAAAGAGGACATAAACGAATAACGGGTGAAATTTTTGGCATCATAGAGCTCATCGGACAAGGCTGCGGTGCATTGGGCAATGGTTTTGTACTTATCGGCAACCTGGTTGATGATCTTCATCAGATGGCTGCCGTTGGTGCCCCACAGCACGTCAACTTTTTCCTGAAGAACCATCCGTTCGGCGATCTTTTTGGTCTGGGCCGGCTGCGACTGGTGATTGGCCCTGATAATCTGAACCATTTTGCGCTTGCCGTCGACAAGGATGCCGCCGCGTTTGTTGATGTCGTGGGCCGCCCATTGGGCGCTGATAAAATAGATTTCGCCCACTATGGCTGCCGGTCCGGAGAAGGAAGCCACCAACGCGACTTTGATGGTATCCCCGGTGGGAATAATCGGGTTGCTGGGATCAAAGTCGGACATGTCTGCCATTTTATCCGGATCAAAGCTGGTAATTGCCGCCATGGCCTGGGGTAATCCCGCAAGGCTCAGACAGCAAACAATAACGAACGGCCAAAACAACTTTCTGAATGGTTTCATCTTTCCCTCCTTTGCTGTTAAGGTTAATGGATCAGGTTATCGAAAGAGAAAAAATGAGTGGTTCGTATGGATTATGCAATCAGCCGCTGAACCGCCGCGAGTTAGGATCGTCGTTTTTTTTAGTTCCATTCCCTATGTCCGCATCAGTTTCTTTTGAACGCAGTAAGCGATCAACCGACTCTCTGGCAAATTTACGATAGAGATGATAGAAAAAAAGGCTGATGACCTCGTGAAACTGGCCGGCCTTAACAGGGTAATCTGCCGACGACAATTTCTCCAAATTGGACTGATAGTATTTGTTGAAATTGTTTACCACGAATTCCCGCACAAAGTCGGAAATATATTTCAGATCTTCGGGATCATGTCCCTCCCTGGGACCGAAGCCGATGCGGTCCATGTCGACCATTAATTTGCCGATGGCCACATCATCGGCGGAAAAAACCGGTTGTCCGTTACGAAGTTCGGCAGTGATGACCTCCCATCCCTCAGCTTTGTGGAGCCATTTGCGCCCGAGTCCCGTGGCTTCGCGGAAGGCATCTCTCCCGACGATTTCTTTGGTGAGAAGCCGGTCCACCGGCCGAAAATATTTGTTGCGAAGTTGAGAGAGGAATTGGGTTACGGAAGATTGTTTTTTTATTCTCTTGATTATTTTTTTGATCACGGGAAGGGGAAGATAGTAATTTTCCCGGAGGTCTTTGATCAGCAGGATCTGCTCAACATGGTTTTGATTATAATCGGCCACATTTTTCCCTGTCTTGCGGGGTTTGCGCAGCAATCCCTCTCGAACATAATGATGGATGGTTTCTTTGGGGACACCTGTTTGCCCGGCCAGCTCGCTAATTTTCATCGCACCATTGGTAATTACCAGTTTAAAAACGATAAAGTATTCGGGAAAGTCTGCCCGCCCTGACCCCATAATTCATTCTGCAAAAACTTGTCAAGAAATATTAATTTCAATTTTTATTGACAACTATTGCCAATACAAATAGTAATATACGCCTTGTAGTAAACTACACGCTTTATATATAGAAAATTGCACGCGAATTTGACCTGTCCGCCGCACAAGACCATGGAAGACAGGCATTCATAATTGCATGTCTACATTCGATATTAATCCGCCCATTCAGGCGGATTGACATAAAAAGCACAATCTTCGGGATTAAGTAACTCGGGGGTCGAGTTTTTGGCGAGCTCGTTACTACACTTCAATCATCAGTCCCGCCCAGGCGGGATGCAAATGCATGCCTAAGGGAGTATAGCGAAAGAACAGCGATTAAACATTAAAACAATAGGTTAAAGGTAATATCAACATCGTGCTCCGATAACACGGTTGGGTTTCAGACTGTTCTTTCGCAACGCTCCCTAATGCATTCTGATCCCGCTGTAAGCGGGGCTGATAATTCATTCCACTATTATCAGAGGTTGGGGGAACCACCCCGACCCTTCAAGTAACTAACAAGTAAAATAGAGGGAGTTAAGGACCATGAAAACAGACTACAAAACCATTGCGGTGGATCTGAAGGATGGGGTGGCGGTGTTTACCCTGAACAACCCGCCGGTAAACCAGCTTTCCGAGCATTTTGTCATCGAACTGGCCGAAGCCATCACCGAAGCTTTTGGAGATGAGGGGGTAAAGGTCCTGATTCTTACCGGCACGGGCAACAATTTTATAGCGGGTGCAGATATCACCCAGATCAAAGATGTGAAAAAAAAGGATGAGATTCTACCGAAGGTCCTGGAAAACTTGCGATTCATAAACGCTATCGAAACCGGGCCCAAACCGGTGATTGCAGCCATCAACGGTAATTGTCTGGGCGGTGGTCTGGAGATCGCCCAGGTGTGTCACTACCGGGTGGCAGCCAAGGGGGTCAACCTGGGGCAACCCGAGGTGCAGATCGGCCTCATCCCCGGAGCAGGGGGCACCCAGAGGTTGCCAAGACTGATCGGCCTTCCCAATGCTTTGGAGATGATCACTATTGGCAAACCCATTGACGCTGATAAGGCGTATAGAAGAGGGCTTGTCGACGAAGTGGTGGCGCCGGAACAGTTGGTGGAAACGGCCCGGAAGGCGGCAAAAAAATTTATTTCGGGCCAACTGAAAATGGCTACCCGAATCACCCGCTATCGGCATGATCGCATACCCAGCGCCGCGGAGAAAAAGGCCCTGATCGATTTTACCAAAGCCATGACTGCGGCCAAAGCCAAGGGCTATATTGCTCCTTTCAAGGCGATCGAGGCGGTGGAAAAGGGTCTTGGTTATGACATCGAACCCGACCTCGAGAGAGAGGCAGATTTGTTTTCGGATTGTGTTGTATCCGACGTGGCAAAAAACCTTATCGGTATATTTCTGAATACCAGGGCCGCCGGCAGGCTGCCCCGCATAGAAGGTATCGAACCGGCCAAGATCAAAAAGGTCGCCCAGCTGGGCAGTGGGGTCATGGGCACCGGAATCGTTAGTGTGCTGCTCAAGAACGGTTATGAGGTTGTAATGTGGGAAATCAATGACGAAGCCATCGCGAAAGGCGTGGCCGCAATCCGCAAAACCTATGATTATCCCATCAAGATAAAGAAAATGACCCCGACGGATCTGGACAACATGATCGAAAATCAACTGACCACAACCACCTCCCTGACAGATGCGAAAGATGTGGACCTTGTGATCGAAGCCGTCTTGGAGGACATGAAGATCAAACAGGACATCTGGAAGCAGCTGGAGGAAATTTGCCGGTCCGACGTGATTTTTGCGACCAATACATCGGCCCTGCCCATTACCGAAATGGCTTCCATTCTTGCAGACCCCGGTCGTATGATCGGGCTTCACTTTTTTAACCCGGCGCACCGAATGCAGCTTTTGGAGGTCATCTGCGCTGAAAAAACGTCCGACCAGACTCTGGCCAGTTGTGTGGCCTTTGCCCGAAACATCAAAAAGATCCCCATCGTTGTGAACGATGGTCCGGGTTTCTATGTCTCGC
>CP070652.1:1742147-1756937 GCA_020354645.1 Deltaproteobacteria bacterium | reverse complement strand
TTAAGTTTTATTCGATCAAACTGGCCGCTTCGGTATGGCCGCTTGGGCGGCCAGCGGTTAGACTGAACCCTGAACCTCTGAACCCCTGAACGGTTACGTTAAAGCTAAGATATCGCCTGGGCAAATTTCTCATTGATAATTTCCTCTGCTTCGGCCATGATGCGATCCAGTAGCTCCCGGCAGGTAGGAATATCGCGGACGAGCCCCACGCTTTGTCCGGCAGCAAGCACCCCCCTTTCCATATCTCCGTCATCCAACATTTCTTTACCAACTAATCCGGAGACATGGGGGATAAGATCTTCGATTTTGGCATCCCCCTTGCTTTCGATTTCAAGCACCTTGTCAACGGTTGGATTGTGAAGCACGCGCTCCGTATTACGTAATGTGCGCATGATCAGTCGGGTATCACGCTCGTCGTGATCAACTAGCGCCTGCTTGACATTCTCATGCACCGGTGCTTCTTTGGTGGCCACAAAGCGTGTGCCCATGTTCATGCCATCGGCACCCAGACCGAGTGCTCCAACCAGGCCGCGGCCGTCGGCGAAACCGCCGGAGGCGATGATGGGAAGGCTGATGGAATCCCTTGTGAGCGGGATGAGAACTAAAGAGGTAACGTCATCTTCACCGGGATGCCCCGCGGCCTCGAATCCATCAATACTCACCACATCACATCCGATTTTTTCAGCCTTGACGGCATGCCGCACCGAAGTACACTTGTGGACAACCTTGATGCCGGCTGATTTGATCTGCTCCATATAGGGTTCAGGATTTCTTCCAGCGGTCTCGATGAATTTGATGCCCTCCTCAATACAGACCATGATGTAGGCCGGATAATCGATGGGTCGCAGAGATGGTAGGAAGGTAAGATTAACGCCAAACGGCTTGGCGGTCATATCGCGGCATTTCCGGATCTCTGCGCGCAATCCCTCTGCGTCGGGAAAGGTGAGTGCCGTCATAAACCCGATGCCGCCTGCGTTGGCTACGGCCGCTGCGAGTTCCGCTCTGGCAATCCACATCAATCCGCCTTGAACGATGGGGCGCTCAATGCCGAACAATTCGGTGATGCGGGTTTTTAACATGAGAAAACTCCTATTTTGTCAGTTGTCAGTAGTCCGTGGTCCTTGGGTACGAAAATGGTTGGTTATCCTAAATCCTAAAAATGCTCACGAAGCAAACAAAATTAACTTTTTACAAAACTCTCTAATTTTAACCGGATAACCGGCCAACGGGCTAACTCATTTTTATATGAACATTTCGAATCGGTTTGCTGAATAAATTATTAGAACGGCCTGCAAATCGTTGCCGATGATCATTTATGCTGCCTCCACCCGGCACGGCACATATCGGTGAATGGGTGTGCCGGCCAATTTATCCCGGTGGGTATTTTTAGTGAGTCGGTTGACGTTGGCACCGTAAACCTGGCCATTATATTTCAGTCCGAATCCGTGAGGTATAACTACGAGTCCGGGCCGGGTGGTTATGGTGACCTGCAGTTCGATTTCAACCTCTCCGGCTTCGGTGGTGACTTTTACCATCTGCCCGTCCTGGAGATTCAATTCATCGGCATCCTTCGGATTCATGGTCACCGTGCAGGCTCGCCGGTCTTTGTTCCAGGCAGGGTTTCTCATGAGTGTATTGGCATTCGTATCCATATGCAGGCCGGCGATCAACACCAATGGAAATCTCTTATCAATTTCAAGTGCTTTTTTTTCGGAACTGGCGTCGATGCTTTGGACCCAGTCCGTCAGCTCGGGGATCAATACGTTAATCCGTCCATCCTCGGTGCGTATCCTTTCCATATTTTTCTCCGTGTCAATACGCCCGATCCAGGTGCCTTCCGGGTGATCAAGAATTGCCTGGAAGATGTCTTCACCCAAGGTCATACCGGTAGTGAAACCTGCGCGTGCGGCATTTTCCTGAAACTGCTTCGGAGCTGTCATGAGCAGTCCCCAAAGAGCCGCCAGGTTAGCCGATCCCAGCTCCTGCCCCAAAGTCTTGGCCAGCACAAAAGGCATGGTTTTCATGGCTTTGGGCTCGGATTGTGCATAATTCAGAAGCTCCATCCCGAATTGCAACCGATCTCCTTTTGCGGCGTGATAAAGAGGTTCCGGTATGTCGGGAATCAATCCCAGGCTGTCCGCCAGCCGGGTATAAATCTGACTCACTTCGAGGGGTTCGCCCGCAGGCGTGACCACGGGACGGCGCATTTGAAAGAAAACACCCGGATACGTCCAGGGGAAGAAGGTACCGTCCCAGGATTCGTATGCCGAGCGTGCCGGCAGCACATAGTGTGACAACTCGGCCGTTTCGGTCATGGCCAATTCGGCGGTCACCAGCAAATCCAGATGCTTGAACGCCTTTTCATACTGAGACGTGTCCGCGTAAGAGCGCAGAGGGTTCGACTGGCCGCAGATCACCGCCCGCAACCGTTCGGGATGATCACTCAGGATTTCTTCCGGCATCACATTGGGCGGGAACACACCGGTAATAGCCGGGTAGTCCGTAGTCACCGTACGCCAGGTCCGAGAGTCGCGTTCATCGGAATGAGATGCAATCGGCAGGAGATTGCCGGGTGCCACGTTGCCGCCCGGAACACAAATGCGTCCGCAGATTGCCAACAGAATTACCTGCAGATAGGTAGTTGCGGTGCTGTGGCGGTTCATGAGGACACCCAGGTCGTAGTGCATGGACCATTTACGGGTGGCCATCTTTTGACATAGATCCCGAACCTGATCATAATCCAGCTCGCAGGCTTCTATTGCACCGCGAGCATCAAAGTCGGCAAATAAGGAAACGATTTTATCAAAGCCGCTCACATGCCTGGCAATGTATTCTTTGTCATGCCAGTCCTCCTGGAGGATGACGGCAATCATGGCCCGGGTTAAAAGGGCGTCGGTACCCGGGCGAATGGGTAAATGGAGGTCGGCGATCTTGGCGGTCTCCGATAGCCGCGGATCGATGACCACCAAAAGCTTTTCGGGATCCTTGGCAAACCGGCTGAGAAATCTTCGTGCCTGGGGCATTTGATGACTCATCATTCCATTCCACCCGATTGCCAGGAGCATATCCGTGTTATGATGGTCGGAGCCGACAATCAGGTTTTGACGGCCTAGCGCACGACCCCATACCCAGTAAGAGCCGGTAAGCTCCTGCCCTAAGGCATTGTAATGATAATGGGAGCCCAGCCCGCGAATCAGGCGCACACCGAAAGCGGCTTCAAAGTGACAGCCCTGCCCGCCTCCTCCCATGTAGGCCAATGATTTCGGACCGTGTTTGTGCAAGATGGACTTTAATTGCGCAACGATTTCATCAACAGCCTGGTCCCATGAAATCTGTTCAAATTTGTCTCCCACCCTTTTAAGCGGATGTGTCAGGCGTTGCTTATGATGCTGATGGTAAGCAACACTCAGCCCTTTGCGGCAGACATATCCCTCACTGCGAGGATTGTCTTTATCCGGCCGTACTTTGACCATTCGGTTTTTTTCAACCAAAACCTCCAGACCACAATTCTGGGCACACATCACGCATCCGGTTTTATGCCATTCACCCATAGTATCCTTCCTTTTTATTTGTATACGAAATATAGCAGCAAAAAAATTAGGTCTTGATATCTCTGAGGAGTCGTTTTAACAACACCCTTTCTTCAACCGTCATGCCTGCCAGCAATTCCTGATTTGCCTGATCCCTTTCTTGGGTAAGCTTGGGTTTATAATCCCTGCCCTTTTCGGTGAGATGAATTCTTAGAACCCTTTTATCATTTGGATCCGTCTCCTTGACAATCCAGCCGCCGGTAGCCAATCGTTCGAGGACTCCGGACAAGGTTGCGGCGTCCAGAACCAGTTTTTTTCCGATATCACCGGCGGATTGACCGTCTTTTTCCCAAAGGGCTGCGAGAATCAAGTGCTGAATGGGTGTCAGGCCGTAAGGCATCAGGTGCTTTTTGAGGCTCCCATGAGCCTTCTGGTAGGCTTTGGCCAAAAGAAATATGATGCAGTCCTCGTAGTTTTTCATATTTATCCCTTCGTATACAAACTAATTTGAAGGCACAATAAATGTCAAGAACAAAAAATAAAAAAGGCAGAGCCATTTTCTGACCCTGCCGGCACAACTGTTGTAATTACCCTTAGTTACTTTAAGTTTGTGAATAACTCCCGAATAACGCGAAAATTTTACGTATCATCCGGACAGATGCTGGACCATTCGCTCACTCTGATACAATCTTCCCGACGTTCGCCCTTTTTCCTGCGAACCCTGCCTTTTCTTCTTTCTGCTCCAATGTTTTCGAAATAATCTGAGTCATACACCTGACGCCTGTCTTCTCCGGAACGGCGATCAAGATAGGGATCACGCGTTCTGATATTTTTTAAATTCTTTTTTTCTCTCATTTTCAGCCGCTCCAATTTTTTGATAATACAATAATCATAATAAATCAGAATTCAATAAAATTAGCGCTAAATTAAAAGTATCTATTATTTCCAATTCCTTTTCAATAGCGATAAATATCCATGGCTCTCAACAGGGTATTCGTAATACAGCTCGCGCAGGAAAGTATGAATTTTGATGTCCGGAGAGGCGTAAAGTTCATTTTTTATACGATTAATGAAAAATTTAGTTTTGAGTTCCGGCATTGATAGCACTGTATCCCGGATATCCGCAGGTAATGACTCGTCAATAAATCCATTTAACGACATATCATTATCGGGAAATTCCTTCTTGGCAACATAAGTTAGCGCACTGGGAATCTGTTCTTCAAGATTTTGTATCTTTAGGGCTGTAACTACTCCATTCATAATCAGAAGTTTATTGTACAGATCTTCCTCTATTTGGGACCCTTCTACTTGTTGCAAGGCGTTTATGTATAAAAATGCGTTTTCAACAATATTGGGAACTACATTAAGAGTGATCGTTATGCTGTTCTTGTAATCCTCAGGATTTTTATCGAGCCAAGATCGGGCAACTTGTGAGTCTCTCAGTCGAAGAGCGAGAGGGGCAACATACTGAAAATACATACGCGGTCGATTTTCCTGGTCTGTCTGATACGCCAGTTTGAGAATACCCAGAATGTCCAAGGGAAACAGTTCAACCGCCTGAAGTTGATAAGCAAAAGCAAGGTTATTGTGTTTCATGCTGGTGCTGTAACGCTCTGCTTCCATGTACAGATTGGACAATTGGCCGGCTGCGTATGCCGCTGTAAAGAACGCATTATCCGGCACCATTTCTATCTCAACCCGAGTATACCGATGGAAGATTGAGAGGTACTTGAGAAGCAAAGCCTCTGCGATACTCGTCTCTTCAGTTTTTCCGGTCTGCTGGATCGTTTTATGGTATGTAGATAAGGTCATCAGCAGCTTGGCGAACGAGTCCCACAGTTGATGCATGCCTTCTATATAATTGCCCCTTTTATGAAAACCGTCCTGTAGAAATCCATTCTGCTTTTTTGAGACCGTGGTAAGTTGATCATACAAAGCAATCGATGTGTCGGCGAGTTGACTGGCCTCTCTGGGTACGTCGAGAAAAACCGAACTTGATGTCAGCAGGGTATCTTTTTCAAGCAAGCGCCTGACAATGTAATTATTAAACCCCATGTACTGGGTTAAAACAGCCGCTTTCCCCTTACGGGTATTGGCCCAGGATAAGGTTAGATCGTAGCTCAGGCGTGCGGCATTATACTTGTCGGCATCCAACTGCTTGGATTTTTCATCTTCAAATTCATATTGACTAGCCGTAGCTTCGACAAACGCGACGGCGAAATTCAAGTTATTATTATCTGATTTTAAACCTTGAAGTCGCTCCACAATTGCTTCAACAAAACGCTTATATCCATTGTCAAGAATTAAGTTGTCTTGCAAAGATATTACTATTCCTGCTAACGGATGAAGATCTGGTAAATGATTCTCGATGATTGCTTTGGTAACAATTAGATGGGCCGTATTTTCATAGAAATAATCTAAATCTATTGTAAACTCCTTTTCGTATATGTTTGATTTGGTCATCATTTGATTAATTTCTGATTGCATGACGCCGTTTTTCCAAAGTTGAAATACGCTTCTAACGAAAGAGTTACGGTCTTTCTTTATCAAATCGTTGTAAGATTGAAGAAGGAAATACCAAAATGACACATTGGCCATTTCCTTTCTGCCGGAAATAACAGAAAGCGCCGAAATCGCATTTTCGAGATAGATCTCATCATCCAGGGCAAGAAAGCTGCAGAATTCTGCGATGGCGAGACGATAGTATAGTTTCCAGGGTTTAGGCGTAATAAACAACTCTGGATTGATTAATCTTTCCACTGCTGTCCCATCAGACAGCTCAGCAATTAGAATATTCTGATATTCCTCAAGGCTTTGTTCGTATTCATCCGCTTTGACCCTTAATAATTCCTGCAAATCTTTTCGTGGATACCAAGTGAACTTGTATGCGATCTCTATTAGGCTGTCCCAGCTTTCAGAGCGTTTTTCAGCAGCAGCGGGGAAGCTGACAGGAAGGAGAAGAAACAGCAGGATCAAGAATCTGTAAACCTTCATCTGATAGCTCCTCAATTTGCGGGATTGACAATACTTTTTATCGCTAGTTGCAGGACTTCGCACCGGTCTCTAAAGGGTCGCCCCTTAGGGTTGTATATGTCAATCTCGATGGTATACCCAGACTCCGTATATTTAATAAAAAACTGCACGCCTTCTACCACAATCCGTGAGGCCTTATGGAAATGCACGGCTAATTGGGTTTTCTGACGAAACTCCATTTCCGGGTCTTTGCAAACATTGAATTCTTTCAGGCTGATCAGGTCCGAGGGGTCGATCTCATCAAGAGCGACGGAATGGGAGAAGTCATGAGCTTTTGCCACAGAGCTCGAACTTTTCTCATCTGATCGAGTTTTTTTTGCTAACAATTTGACCGATCCCGGTGGGGTCAGCTTGGGGTTTTCTTCTCGTTTTTGAGATTGAAAAGACAGTTCTTGATTGGCGCTCTGGGGCGCTTGGGTCCTATAGGGATTGGTTTTTTCGAAAACATACCGCTTTTTGGACTTGCGAGTCTTGGATACTGCAGCGCCAGAGTGCTTAATAGGTGGCCGAGCTGCTTTAAAACTGATAGCCGGTTCCGTCGCCTCCGATGCGATGAGCGATGAAGATGATTGCTTGGCGAATGGTCTGGCCCGCTTCTGTGGCTCTATTCCCACTACCTCTTGGCGGCTTTGGGATTGAAATGAAACCTGTCTATCTTTGCCCAGGGGTGCAGTCTGCGCTGCAGAAGGCAAAGTTTTGGTTTCGGAACCATAGTGCTGATTTGCCAAATGTGTCGCCGGTGTAGTCAGCTGTGCTGTTTTATCCGACCGATTGACCGTAAAAAGCTCGGTGGTGGTGTTCAGCTGAGAGGTTTCAGATTTTGGGTCTGTTTGCCTTTTATTGCTATATCTTCTTTGCAGATGCCCGGTATCAATGAGATTTTCAGTGGATTTGTTATTTTTCTTGGAACTGAAATCAGCCGCCGCAAGCGCCTGGCTTGGTTGCGATAGTTCAATATTATCCTTTCCCCTGTAGCTCCGTTGTTGGGCAGCCGGAGGTGAAAGGGTGATCTTTTTTCGGTCTGCCCGTTTTTCCATTAGCGGTGCGGTTGAAGCTATAATTTTGTTTTCCATAGCCTTTTTGCGGACAAACCTCTGTTTCCCTCTGACAACCGGGAGAGGTAATTCAGGGACTCTTCTCTGGCTTTCCTTGTAAACCTCCTGCTTTTTCTCTTTTGGTTCGTCCGGAGACCTCTTATCGGGCTCCTCGGTAACGGACTCTGTCATAACTTGCTGTTCACCCTGTTCTAACTCAAGTGACTCCAAAGACTTCTCTTCCACAGGGTATATTACCTTCCGGGGTTCATCCTTTTGCAAAGCGACTACTATTTCGACCGGTCTATTAAACGGTTCATTTTGATCTGTTGAAAGGGTGCTGTCAAATAAATAGATATAGGCAAGCATTATGGTTGCGAGCATACCAAGAAGCAGAGCCTTGCCACATGGATAGTCATCAAGAAATATCTTAGAAATACTGGAAGACCGCCACCGATATGTCGCTCCTCTTCTGTCGTGACAAGAGATCTCGCCAGTTCTTCTCAGCCTGTCGGGATAAAGCTCAACTGCGGTTCTGGGCATTGCAATATTGCTTGCCCCCCAGCCGTACAGTCTATCCTCTGCAAATATCATTCCTGATATTCCTTGTCAGGGTTAAGCGGTTTGACGACGGTCTTGCTCTGAGCGCTATCCCATACCTTGGCGATCGTTCCCGCGGCAAAAAGAAAGTCATGACTCAGGGACGTTTTAGACGGGATCAATACCGGCCGAAAGTTGCGCTCCCGAAGCAATTGCAGTTCACCAAGCAGTTCATCTTTTTGGAGATATTCAGCATACAGCGGCTCGGGACCACCTTGTTCCATAGCAGTTCCCACGAGCTTAAAGGGTGTGGGATGTATGTCTGAGCTTTCACCATAAACATGCAATTCCCACAGCTCTTCTGATCGCTGCAAAGGGGTCAGGTTGGGATTTGTCGGCACCCCCGGCACGTCCATTAGGGAAAAATGAAGCATAATATCCTCCGGCGCACTCGGGATCAAGCTCAAGCTGATCAGGAGCAAAAAAGCGAGGTCCGTAAAACCGAACAGCCAAGCATGATGCTGCTTAATTTTCATTGCCGCCTCGAATACCGGAGGAAGCCTCGATATCAGAAACCGCTTCCAAACCTTCGTCGATACGCTTCTGGGCCAGGGTAAAAAAGAACCGTTTCAGAAATTCCAGAAAAGTATAAAAAATCAAGCCAAGGAAGGTAGTGTATAACGCGGTAGCGACACCCACAATGGTGATGTCACTTTTCAGGCCTCCAGTATTAGATAAAAAGTGTATAACCATTCCCATTATGGTCCCGATGAAACCCAGAGGAGGCATAAGACCGGCCAGCATACTCATCGGTTCGAGAAATTTCGATTCGAAATACCTTTCGCTGAATTGAAAGGCAGCGTCTCTCACAAAAGCGTCCGGTGGGATTGTCTTGTTAGAAAGGGGATTTTTTCCTTCTTCCAAATAGTGTTTTTTGGCTTTCGCGAAGAATCCTGCAGCAATTACCGATAGGGGCGTTTTTGTACTGACGCGGAAGTTATACAACCCTTTGTGAGCCTTAATTTTCTCAAAATCACAGTATACCAATGCTCGCAGAGAATGATATGTTTTTATCAAAGCAAAACCAAAAGTAATGAAAATCAGGAGATAGACAGATAACTGCAAAATACCTGAATAAGTATTTATAGTGTGCGTTAGCGTGACAATGAATGACTCCGCAACACCGTTAAATAGATTTCCCTCGCCCACTGTATCATCTCCTTCATTAGAATTATTGACATGCTGCAATCGGCAATTTGCTGAAGGCTTTTCCAACTACTCTTGAAGAGGCTTTTTTTTGGGTTTGTTCCGTGGATACATTGTTCCGTGCACCGAAGGTTTCACTTTGCGAAAAGCCCTTTCTTCCAGTTCTTTCATTCCTATGCCGAGGGAGGGATAGCCGACATCATTGGAATTAAGAGTCATATCAAGCAAATAAGTATCGTTCTGATAAAGCTCATGAAACAGCTCCAGATACTCCCGGGCATGGTCATCGTATTCGATATCAAGATACATAGAAGTAACAAGTAAATGAATTTTTGCCACCTCCACCCTAGAATCTATACTACTGTTTAATTCAGAATCAAGCAGAATATTCTTTACGTAAATATTGACGTATTTGTCGATTTCTTTTGCGAGCTCTTTAAAGTTGTAACTGCCATGATAGCGTTTTATATCCAACATGACTTGATTATATAACTTGAGTGATTTTCTTACAGTTCGCAAATATTCTTGTTTGGCTTTGATATCTACATGTTTTGGTATGACGGGACCGGATGGATAGAACTCTGCTTTCTGCCCTGAGTTCGATGCACATCCAAAATGAAAACAGGCTAGCATCAAAACAAAGACGGCGATTCTTTTGACAATCATATGTCGCTCCTCACGTTCTTGCAATCGAGGTGTTGCCGATTTCTTGATAAATCCGGATGGATTAATTAACAAACTTTATCTTGAAGCTCGTTAATATTTCCAGCCGTTTAGATGTGGGAACCTGCTTACCGTGTATATACAAAGTGAATAAATTGAGCAAGAATAATGCCAAAGTCTCGCCAGATTTTATTTGAGATTATTATGTTATTTTTATTAGAAATATTAGATCATTATGAAAATATTCCGGTTAAGATTTTTTTGCAAGGATTTGAAAGATGGAGACCAAAAATTATTGGTTGTGTAATTTAGGTAATAGCATTGTGAAAAAATATGCCTTGTACTGGCCATCGATCTCACTGGATGTAAGGGCTTCCCCGCAGTTGGTTGGACCTCATCCGATCCCTTTCCTCTAACTGGGGATGGGGACTTGGGATCAGACCAAAGATTCTGGGTTACCCCAACTGCGCCTCCCATGAGACGAAGTTCCAACCTAAATATGATCTCAAGATTTCAGATGCGCTTCTTATTCAAATACCTTTCCGTGTTCACCGAGTGGCTATACAGCCTCAACGAACCGAAAGTTTGATGTTTGGTGAGAATTCGTTTTATGAGAGCGGATTAAGCGAAAAGATTGAATTGCGTGTTGGCTTTAGCTGCAGTATAATATATTGAAGCACTAATAATCAGTAATTCGCAGTGGTTGACTATTACGTTGGCAACAAAAACCTTCCAAATTCTTCCAGCAAGATTTCACCATCATCTGGGAAAACCATTTCCTATATCGACTTTTCCCACCCTTGCCCGAAATCAGCCAGGGGTCTTATATCCCGGACTTCAAAGGTTACCGCAGCATGGATCATTTTGGCAGCATTCTCCCCGGCTTTCTCAGCGATGACCGCCTTAATGGAATCAAGTCTATCTCCCGAGGTTTGGCAATCTGTCATTTCCAGATAAACCCTCACTCCTTTCCATTCGGGCAGGGTATTTCCGGGCTCCATGATCATGAAAACAGCCTTGGAGTTTTGCTGAAGATTGGCAAAGGTACGGTTGTTGCCAAGCCCCATAAACACGGTTTTTTCATCGACCATGCGGGGCGAGCCGAAATAAGCAACATTGACGTTGCCGTCTTTGTCAGCCGTGCTGAGGTACCGAGCCTGGGTTGTTTGTTAAAATACGCCATTAGATTTGGGGACATTCTCAATTCTCCTTTCCTTCGGGTTACTCAGTTTGGGGACCGGGGAGTTTTCCCACCCAACCGGTGATACTAGCGGAATAAACTGTCAGCGACCTCATCGTTAAAACCCCCCAGTTGCATCAGCCAAAAAAATGATGCTTTGTTCATTGGCTTATAAATTCTCTAATCAATGAATTCACCAGCTCGGGCTGCTCTTGAACCACCCAGTGCGAGCCATCAGGGATTCGTTCGATGGTCAGATCGTCAAAATATTCCTCGAGCCCGGTCAAATTGCCTACCAGAAGCGCCTGATCCAGTTCGCCCCAAATAACCAGCGTCGGCACTTTGACCGCAAACATCTCGCGCGGTAAGTTCATTATCTCCTTAATACGCCTTTCATCTTCATTTGAAGTCGGTGGGTATATCGGGGAAGCCCGGTAATAATTGAGACCGCCCGTGAGTGCGCCGGGCTGTGACCAGGCCGTGATATATTTGTTTTGAAGTTCTTCGGTGTATTCCCACTTGCTTCCCCATTTAAATAAAGCATCCCTGAGCCAGGCGTAATTGTTGGCTGATAATTCCTGTTCAGCCTCTGGAGAGCGAAACAAGATCATGTAACCGCTGGCTTTTTGCTGGGCGGTATTATACAGCAATTCCCGCGCAAATATGGCCGGATGAGGCGCATTGATGATAATCAGCTTTTCCAGCCACTCCGGATGGCGCATCGCAAAAGACCAGGCCACCGCCCCGCCCCAATCATGGGCGACCAAAATAAATTTTTTGTGACCCAGATGCACAGCAAGCGCCCGTAGGTCTTCAATTAATTCCTTAATGTTATATTGTTCGACATCGCTCGGCTTCGAGGACAGATTGTAGCCCCGCATGTCAAGTGCCACGGCCTTGTGGGTTTTGCCGAATTCAATGAGCTGGTTTTCCCATTGGGCCCAATACTGCGGAAAACCATGGACGAACATGACCAGTTTGCCCTGACCTGTGCTCACATAATGCAGTCGAACCCCATTTACTTCAGCGAAGCTACTTTGAAATGCATCAGAGATTTCCTTTGAGTTTTTATCCGGCAAAGCCTTCCTCCTTTTCTGTTTTTCAATTTCACCGGTGCGGTCTGAAAGAAAATGAAAAGTAAATTCTAATCGTTCGCGATGCCAAAACATAACCGCCATCCTGCATTACGTTGCAAAATGGCGGTCATGTGCAAAACCAAAACAATTGATGGGTTTACAACCCTCCGAACGAATCGTCGTCTATCTCGATTGCAGCAGCACTGGCCTTTTTAATTGCATCCATCTTTCCCATGGCTGCCGGAAGTTCGGTCTTGATGAAAAATTCGGCCGTCTTGATCTGCCCCTTGTAGAAGGCCACCTCCTTGTTTTTCGGTTTGGAAGATAGTTTCTGTACAGCGACTGCCGCGCGCCACAAAAGCATCCAGGCCATAATCGTATCTCCCATGGCATATAGAAACGGGAGTGCATGGGCAAACGCCACTCTGAATTCAGTCGATAGCGCAATTTGGCCGATATGCAAGGCAGTCTCTCCAAGCCGATTTGCGGCCTGTTCAACCTCATCGGAAAGTTGATTCAGCCCGTCAACCTCTTTGGCTTGAGAAACGGTCTTTTGGATTTCACCGAGAAAATTCATATAGACCGCACCCTTTTTCATACCTATTTTGCGGGCCAACAAATCCATGGCCTGAATTCCGCTGGTTCCTTCATAGATAGAGGTAATTTTACAGTCTCTGGCATACTGCTCCACCGGATAGTCCCTGGTGTAACCGGCACCGCCAAAAACCTGGATGGCCTGTATGCAGATCTCGTGGCCTTTTACGGCCAGGTAATCTTTAACAATCGGGGTGAGCATGTTGAATAGATCACCATAAAACTGCTGTGTTTCATCTGATTTTGAAGTGAATGCCTTAGTTCCGCAGACAACCAAAAAATAGAAAAAGCTTCGCATACCATCAACATAGGACTTCATCCACAATAGATTGCGTCGCACATCCGGATGTTTGATAATGGGCACCGGTGGTGCACCGGCATCTTTGAAATCAGCCAGGTCCCTACCCTGGATCCGTTCCCTGGCATAATTGACCGCCAGCATATAGGCGGCTGAGGCGTAAGTTAGTGCCTGCAAACCCGTACTCATGCGAGCGCCATTGATCATATTGAACATGATCTTCATTCCCTGGCGCTCTTCACCAAGCAGATAGCCGATACACTTTCCGTTGCTCCCCAGGGCCATGCTGCAGGTGGCACTGGCGTGAATTCCGTGTTTTTCCTCCACACCGGTACAGACGATATCGTTGCGGTCGCCAAGGCTGCCATCCACGTTGACAAAATACTTGGGCACCAGAAAAATACTTATCCCTTTGGTTCCCGGCGGGTCGCCCTCGATGCGGGCCAAAACGGGATGGATAATGTTCTCCGCCAGATCATGCTCGCCGTTGGTTATAAAAATTTTATTGCCCGAAAGGGAATAAGTCCCATTATCATTTCTCACAGCCGTGGTTGTAAGGGCGCCAACATCAGACCCGGCTTCGGACTCGGTAAGCAGCATGGTACCGCCCCATTCCGCCGCAGTCAATTTCTTTACATAATTGTCTTTTTGTTCCTGGGTGCCGTATAATTGTATCATATTGGCCGTACCGTTCCCCATTGTCGCATAGACGTACAGGGGCCAGTTGGCCCCCAGAAAGTATTCGGCAGCAGCAGCGGCCACGAATCCCGGCGCGCCCTGTCCTCCCATCTCCTTGGGCACACCGAGGTTGTTCCATTCACCTTCCTGAATGAGTTTGTAGACCTGGTGGAAACCTTCCGGGACCTTTACGGTGCCATCCTCAAAGCATACGCCCTGTTTATCTCCCACTGAAAGCAACGGCAGCAATTCCTTAATTGCGAGTGCCCGCGCTTCGGTAATGATCATTTCGCAAGCTTTTTTGTTGTACTCTTTATACAGCTCATACCTGAGGATTTCCTCGCAATTCATCTGTTCCCAGATGACAAAATCAATGTCTCTCCGGTCTGCTATCTGTTGTGCCATAATTCGACATTCGGCTCCTAAAGATAAATTTTGCCGTTAAACCATCAGCCCGTTATCCATAAACGTATTATTCCACTGTCGCATCCGATTTCATATTGAAAGGAAGCCTCTCGTGTTGTCGCCCAAATAAGCTACAAAATCCAGCACAAGGTTTGAAAGTTTTTTACGAGCGCCATTTAGTCCCACCGGGGCGGGAGGATAAAGACGCCAGCTGCGGGGGGGCGTTAATCCGCCAGCGGTCTTTGGCAGATAAAAATCAAAAGCTTTCTGAGTCCCGAGGACCGCAAGGGGGGGTCGAGGTCGAGTTCTTTTGATTTAGCGCCGGTTCAGTAAGTGTCCCCAAAATGGTCGCCGGCGCAAGCAAAGAGCTTTCAAACCGCTGTAACACTTTTTAAACTTATTTCTGGGACATTAAAATAGGTTCTATTTCAAACGAAGCTATCCACCCCAATATTTTCTGCCAGGGCGGGAAAAAACCTTACCAGTCGTATTCTTCCCTTTCAATGATGGTAGCCACGCCCTGTCCTCCGCCGACACAGGCATTGGCGCATCC
>CP070652.1:1727403-1742047 GCA_020354645.1 Deltaproteobacteria bacterium | reverse complement strand
CTGCTGAATTCATGAACAGAGTAGCCTTTCACATAACGAGCTGGTATTCCCGAAGCACGCAGGAGAAGTACGGTTGCCGTCGCAAAATATTCACAGTGTCCGGACCGGGTCTGCAGTAAAAAGGACGATATTGGGGTTGAGTGGTACCCTTTGCCGGTTAGGGCAAGAGAATATCTGAACTTTGTTTGGAAAAAGATCTCAATGCTTTTTATGATTTCCCTTGGCGACTTTTCTTCAAGTCTCAGTTGGCTGACTATTTTATTGAGCACCGGTTCTTCTTTGGCCGGTATTTGAAGATCATTTGCGGTCGGCGGGTCGGCCAATAAAAGGCCTGGATCGAACTGGACTTTGTAAGATACGTGTCCGGGCCCCCCTTCGACTTTTACCGCACCAAACTGGTTCCTTTCCATTTTCAGCACTGGTAGCCGGTCTACTTGAAAAGCGCCGTCGGGCAGCTTTAACACCCCTTGGCCGTGATAAAGATATGATGAAACGGTGATTGCAGACCCGTTAGCGGAACCGCGCTGGAAGCGCCAGGTCGTTCGGTTTTTGTCCGGCTGCACCGGAGTAAAAGCAGGATTCGAAACGAACCACATCGAGAAACTGTAACGGTTATAGATTGCCTCTATCAGAAGCATTCGCGAGATTCTCAGATTTCCGGGTTTTACTCTGAATACAATCCGGTTGGAAGGCTTTAACGTACCAATGTCTCCGATGGCGGTTTTGGTATGAAAAGGATCTAAATCTTGGCGGTTAAAATCACTGAACCATTCCAACCCTTTTTGTTCCAGCGCAAGATGGAGGCTGTGCAGTCCGATATTCCCCGCCACACCGGCGCCTCCGGCAATGGCTATCAGGCATATCCAGAGCAGGGGAGAAAATCGTTTGGATCGCATGAACCAGAAGGCCAGGGTTGAAAGCACCAGCATTCCGATATAAAAATAGACATCTCTGACATTGGCCGCGCTGGCAGATAAAATACAAATTGCAAAGTAAGGATAGGTTAGATTTACGGCAATGGGTCTTGTTTTTTCATCTCTTTTCTTCTTTTTTCTCAGAAGCAAAAAAAGTGCTCTGATATCGATGCGGTCGCTGGTGGCGTATGCCTGGGCAGCCAGAAGCGGAAAGAAGACAATTGGAAGCCATTTGAGCAAAACAAAAAGAAAGTAGGCGGAAGTGTCCGACACGAAAAGATAGACCAGCAGTATTACCAACAGTATGGTACACAGGTCCGAGATGCGCCTGAAATCCGAGGTCGATAAATCCCATCTCAAGGAAATGAGGCGGGATCCTTCGAAAATAAGCGCCATCAGTGAGGCTGGAATCCACAGTCCGGACTGCCAGCCCCAAAATATAATTGCCAGACCGAGTAGAAGTGCTGGCGTTTTCATATATTCATTAATCCTTCTTTAATTTTTCCCAGTTTTAGCAAGTGAAAATTTTCCGGTTCATCCTTCATTGGCCCTGGATCAGGATCATCACCGCTGCCCTGGTCGTCCGTGATAACCAGAACCAAGATGGGTATGCCCTGTGCTTTCAGATAACCGACTAATTTTCTCCTTTCTTCATCCCAGCAAAGCAATATGCAGATACAACCACTCAGCATCGAGGCCCTGCTGATGACCACGGGAGTCAGATATTCAAATGATTTGTCCCGGCAGGCGACAACCGCGGCTAAAATTTCTTGCATTTTGTCTGTATGCGCGAGTCCTCTTCCGGATGTAAAGCAATAGGCTTCAGGCCCCACAAAAATCAAATCCAAGAGGGAGTCCTGGGTCTGGATTTCACAAGCGAATGAAGCCGCAATCGAAACAGCTTCTTCTAATGTCTCGCTATACTCAATTTTCTGAAAGGTATCCAAAATCAGGGCATGCCGGACGAAAAATTCATCCTGGTATTCTTTTACGACCGGCCGACCTGTTTTGGCCCAGCTTTTCCAGTGAATTTTCCGAAGTGGATCCCCCGGGCGATAATCGCGCATGGAGACAAATTCTTCCGATTCCCCCACTGATGAGGCCAGGGCGACCCCACCGGATTGATACCTTCTGGTCCCGGCAAGGCCAACCGGCGGCAGGTCATATCGCTTTGGCAGAATCAAAAGGGATTGTGGAAGAGAAAAAGTGATACAGGCGTTGAAAAGGCCCAAAGGATCGGGTCGGGCGACGGTAAGGCCGGTTAGTCTGATAAAACCTCTGTGTGAAGGAATTACTTCAACAACGACCTCTGTGTCGCTGTTGGGTTGAAGGGTGGGCAGCTCTACCGCTTTGGTTGCAGCTTGCTGTTTTCTGGAAATTAGCCAAAGCCATCGATAATATCCAACGGTCCGGTCAAAAGGATTACGCTTTCTTTCTTCAGGTTCGGGCGTCTCGATAAATTCTTTAAAACTCGGGCACGGATCTTCATAATTTTCAAAAAGCTTCAGTCCGCTTTGAATCTTGCCGGTTCTGTTGTGAACCACAATGCGATATTCCAATTTAACACCGGCGGTTCCGAAACGAGGCAAGATCCGCGCAGCACTGAAGCGATAGCGAAAAAACATGCTGGATACCATCGCGATAACCACAATTGCAAAAAGGAATGCAAAGGCCTGATAGGCCATGGTCGATTTGGTGTCCAGTCCCACAACGGCGGAAGCGGCCAGGCATAAGAGAATCATCCGTCCGCCGGGAGTGAATCTTCTGGTAAACCATTTTTTAGTGACATAAATGAGGCGGAAAAGATGATGTAGGATACGTTGCATAATCGTGAAAAAACGTAATGCCTCCGAAAACTTCAGGCCGGAGCCGTGACAGATTTCAGAATCTCTTCTAGCACGCTTGCGGCGGTATTTCCGGAAAAACGAGCCTGCGGATCCATCACTATCCGGTGGGCAATGACCGGTACGGCGATCTCCTGGATGTGTTCGGGGGTTACAAATTCATATCCATCGAACAAAGCCAGGGCCTGAGCGACCTTCATTAATGCAAGGGAAGCCCTGGGACTGGCCCCTAGTTGGACACCTGCAGCAGACCGGGTGGCGTTCACAATATCCACGAGGTAGCGCTTCATTTCCAGGCTGATCCTTACTTGCTTCACCTGCTGTTTCAGGGTAACGACCTCCTGCATGGAAACACAGGGTTCAATGGCATCAATAGGATGACGCTGCATTTGGTCTGATAAAACGGCCACCTCTTCTTCTGGGGATATATATCCAAGGCTGAACTGGAGGGCAAATCGATCCATTTGAGCTTCCGGTAAGGGGTATGTTCCGCGCGATTCCACCGGATTCTGGGTGGCGATAACAAAGAAGAGATCTTCCAGTTGTCTCATTTTACCGTCGATGCTGACTTGAGCCTCAGCCATGGCTTCCAGCAGAGCAGATTGTGTTCGCGGTGACGCTCGGTTAATCTCGTCCGCCAGGACAATATTGGCAAATATCGGTCCTGGATGAAAATGAAAGGATTGATCGCTCTGGTCGAAGACTGAAACCCCGAGGATATCAGACGGTAAAAGATCCGGTGTAAATTGGATGCGCTTAAACTTGGCATCGATAGAGAGCGCCAGGGCTTTGGCGAATGTGGTTTTGACGGTACCCGGGTAATCTTCCAAAAGAACGTGACCGCCGCTGACGAAGGCGGACAGCAATTTACGGATTGCTGCTGATTGTCCTTTCATCACCGTTTGAATGTTGTCATAAATTCTTTGATAAATTTTACTACCGGATAAGCCTCCGGTTTCTAAACTTGGATTATCCATATTTAATCAACATTTAATCGGCAAAATACTACCTGTTTTGATTCGAGGCCTGAATTTGGCTGTCCTACTTCACACTGTGTTCAGACAAATCAATGGTCAATTCATAATCTATAAAAAGTTTAACGTTTTTGTCATCCATTTGGTGCACCAGGACCGGACATTCAAGACCCCTGACAGATTGCTTTTCCATTTTAAATACTTTCCTCAGAAACAGCGTCTTTTTTCGATCCGGTTCGCCGCCGGAGTGATCATAAAAAAACCTTCAACTGGATTAAATAAACCCGGTTGAAGGCTTTTGTTTGTCATATTAGCGTGTATGTCGACATCTTAGTTGATATTGATTTAAGGTTCAAGTGAGGTAGGCACTTTTGCAGGTAACAATGATTATACTAAAAGAACGGCATAAAATCAATGACTGCAATTTTACGCCGGTGCATAATCATAGGAAACAAAAAGGTAAGGGTATCTATCCGTGCAGAGTCTTAACAGCCAACATGAAATCCGCCGGCAACATTTCGGCCTTCTTGCCATAAACGATTGAATGTCTTGCTGGCTGCCAATGTGTTTTCGACAATCAACGTGATCCCGTGATTTTCAGTATACTCTCTTAAGGTATCGGTAACTCTCATACGGCCGGGGTCACCCTTGCCGATGACTAAAATAGCCGGCTTGGCTTGCAGAATATCATGGACATCGTCAACATCTACTGTGTGTCCGCTATTTCTCCACCAGTCAGGCACGACAGAGCCATTGATAATTTTGATATCATTATTGTAAATCTGATCGTCAACGGTAATCGTACCGAAAGAAAATTTATCTATCAAAACAATCTATCCTTGTTATGGTTATCAGAACGGCAATTATGACCAGAATCGTAAGCTGTCTTACCGATGACAGCCGCCATAACGTTTCAAATTGGAATTTCATAAAGAATGATCTTAGCGGCACCCCTTTCGGAAACCACAAAATATGGCCAAGCAACAAACGGTTATCTAATTAAGGGCCCGGAACTATTCTTTTCGATCATGCGAGCTAGTTACCAAAAAATACCTTTTGAGGTCAAGATGTTTGGTGAGCTGAGGACAAATCGCAAGGGGAATACAACTCATCATAGAAAGTTATCATTCAAAAGATGGGCCCGATGTTTAATTCACCGATTCGCATGGATAAAAATAGTTTCGTCTTCTGCCGGTTATAAAGCCGGTTAACGCCATGGCAGCCAATAATTAATCTGTCGCGTAACATAAACGCCGACTTGCATTGAACAGTCGATACGAATGCTTATGTTATGCTGTAACGAATTTAACCGATGAACACAAAAGAGAGTATTGATGTTGTCGGAAGCCATGAAAAAATACAACTTTGAAACAGGTGTGTATCGACCTCCGAGCGAAGGCGGCAGTTATTCGCTGCTGATCAGATTCACCCGCAATTGTCCCTGGAATCGATGTGCGTTTTGCGGCATGTATAAAACCGAAAAATTTGAACTGCGCTCTACTACTGAAATTAAGCAGGATATCGATTCCATGGCTGCGATATACAACGGTCTGAGAGAAATTTCGAACAAACTCGGACATGCCGGTGAGATTGGGCGCGAGGCCGCCGTGGCGTTAATCACGATGGTCCCGGAACTCAACTACCACCAGGGGTTTGTGATGGTTTACAACTGGCTGCTGTCCGGCGGCAAAACCGCATTTCTGCAGGATGCCAACAACCTGATCATGAGAACCGATCAACTGGTCGATGTCTTGAAATACTTGAGAAGAACGTTTCCATCCATTACCAGGGTAACCTCCTATGCCCGCTCAAAGACCCTTAGCCAGAAAAAACCGGAAGAACTAGCAGCCATCCACAAAGCCGGTCTTGACCGATTGCATGTGGGATTGGAAACCGGAGATGACGACCTGCTGAAAAAGATCAAAAAAGGTGTTACCGCCGAGGGGCACATAAAAGGCGGTCAAAAAGCCCTACAGGCCGGTTTTGAGCTCTCTGAATACTGGATGCCGGGACTGGGCGGCAAGGAAATGTCGCAAAAGCATGCCGAAAACACGGCCCGGGTACTCACTGAAATCAATCCCCATTATATTCGATCCCGGCCGTTTTTACCGATTCCGGGTACACCGCTGTATGACGCAATCGAAAAAAATGAATTTCAGATGCTGTCAGCAGATGGGCAATTGCTCGAATTGAAAAAGATGATGGAAGAATTGGAAGTGGCTTCAAAGGTGTGTTTCGATCATGCCGGCAATTATTGGAAAAACCGCCACGGTGGACTTCTTTTCACTCAGAGTTATGAAGGCTATAAGTTCCCGGAAGAAAAGCCAAAAGTGCTGAAGTTAATTGATGAAGGTTTAGACGCCCATAACAAGCGACCCGAATTTTTAAGACTTTAATTCTTTATACAGACGCTGTGCCGGGTATTGTAAATAAAACACCCCGAAGGGCTTCAATCATTCCAAGATGATGTCCGGCGTGAGTAACGTCGAAGAGAAGATCATCAAAGACAGGAGCCTTGCTGGTTCCAGCAAGGACCGGCTTGCCTTTAGAAGATTTTTTCAGCTGGGGTAAAATGGATTGGCGGGTCCACTGAATTCTTGTATTTAATGATTTTAGCAATAAATCTTTCATTCACCACCTCCAACTTGACTTCAGTTATCAGTCCGGCAACCGGCCGACAACAGATTTCTGATGCATCTGCAACCATTGGCAACCCTCTTGTGAAACATGCATTTTTGTTTCCTGACACACTATAATCTTTGAACAACAATTAAGTTGAATCTGCAACCATCTTATATCACCTTTAAAAAATCACCATGAACAAAAAATATCATCCATTCCTGGCAGTAGTTGCCAGTTGTGTAGCGATTTTTTTGCCGGGAGCGCTGGTTTTCGGTTTCCCCGGTGTGATGGGCATGCACTGGCAACAAATTTTTGGTGTCGGGCGGGCCGATGTTGGTCAAACCCTTTTCTTTGTTCTGGCCGCCGTAGGAATATTTATGTTTGTTACCGGCCGTCTGCAGGAAAAAATTCGGCCTGCTTGGGTCATGGCGTTGGGTGCACTCATATATGGTCCCAGCACCGTCATGGTAGGGCATGCCGCCAGCATCCATTGGGTATATCTGTGGGCTTTTCTGACAGGAACGTCCTCGGCTTTTATTTACCTGCCGGCGCTAACAGTGGTCCAACATTGGTACCCTCAACGGCGCGGTCTGGTGTCCGGCCTGGTGAGCATGTTTTTCGGCTTATCGGGAGCCGTCATGGCCCCTATTTTCAGCCGAATCTTTCAGATCCTCGGTTACACCACCTTGACCTATGTCGTTGGCACTGTATTTACGATCATAGGCCTCGTGACAGTTGTTTTCATTCGCCTGCCCCAAGCATCATCAGCGGCCAACCAGAAAGCCGAAGTGGTCACTCCCGGTACCCTGTCATTAAACCTCTGGCAAAGCCTGCGCACACGTTCCTTTTGGCTGCTATGGTTTACCTATGCTTTTGTCGGTGCGGCCGGTATTGCCATGGTCACTCTGACTACCAGCTTTGGCTTGTCACACGGCCTGGCCATGCCCCAAGCAATCCTGCTATTAATGGCGTTTAACATCACCAACGGTTTCAGCCGCCTGATCAGTGGATTTCTTTCCGACATCCTGGGCCGCAAGACGGTCATGATCTCCACCTTTTTGATGGCTGGTGGCGCCTATTACTTATTCCCCCATGTATCCGGCATAACGATTTGGTCTGTTCTGGCGGCTGTTATCGGTTTCGCATTCGGCACGCTTTTTGCGGTTTCAGCTCCCCTGGTGAGTGACTGTTTCGGGATGGAACATTTCGGAACCATTTTTGGCGTCGTCTTCACGGCCTTCGGTTTTGTGTCCGGCGCCCTCGGTCCCTGGTTGGGGGGCTATTTGCTCGACCTGACCCAGGGAAACTTCACCTTGGTATATGCTTACTTGGGAAGTCTGATGATTTCTTCGTCGGTAATGATTTGGATCACCACCCCTTACACCGAGTGCACGTTTTGAATAAATTAAGTATTTCCGACTTCCGCTATCAATATGTCAATCTTTCAGCAACGTCGTTTCTTGACCTCTCCTAAAATTTCTCTGTGGGTCAAAATGTTTGTGGAGGTGAGTCTGAATAAAAAGGGGAAAAAAGGCTCGGGATAGAAAGTTATAATTTTATGGATTTCCCTAAATCGTCTCTGTTTTTTGAGCGAAGCCCCCCGCCCTGAAGTGCGGGCTTGCAGGGAAGGAAACTATTTATCTCGAATTAATCAGGGAGCGGGGCTATTTTCTTTACCTTTTTCCGTCAGTGATTGTCCGATAGCTAAGCGGTAGAACCACTGCAAACGACGCTGGAATGTATCTACATTTGTTCTCTCTGCCCGGTCAGCAAAAATCTAATGACATCGTCTAGGCTCTTTTTTTTAGCTTGTTCCAGGGAATGATCATTCGGGTGCTCTTGGTAGTAGTCATCAATGCGCTCAATGCAATAGAGCGTTGCCGCTGCACGACGGTTGTTGTTGTGCCAAGCACTTTCGCCTACCCGCTGTTGAATAAAATCTATACACATCGATCTTTTTGCAGCCATACCGGCATCCGACCATTGATAACCATTTTGGGGATATTCAGCATGAACTTTAGGATTTACAAAACACAGCGCGGCGATCAGAGCTATGACCAGCAACAGGCAAAATCGTTTACTGCCCATCTGTCCCTCCTTACACACCAAGAAGTTGAATTCTGTTATATTAGCGTAATCTCAGATCGAGACGTGGGATTAGACCTTCACAGTCTGTTGCCCAAACATTTTTGGACAACAGACCGATCATTCTGGTGATATCAGAGATGTTTTTATCAAATAATGACAAATCAATAAGTATTTGCAACTCAGAAGCCATGATGTCGCCCTCGGGCTCGCCGATTGCTTCCCTTATTGCAGCCTCAAGATTTGGATCGGGAAACTCCACTACACAATCGCTCACTTTTTGGAAGAACTGCCATGGGGTAATAGCCCAGTCCGAGGTTACAGTGTTGAGGCCAATGACCAGCCATGCGCTCCCACCATCCAGGGTTAAATAATCCCAAAGAAATTCTGGGATGAGAAAGTATGGCTCTTTGTATCTCAGTACAGGGATATAATAGTGATCATCAAAAAATGGGAGAACAAGACAAAGAACAAATAGATCAAAGTCTCCGGTAGCCCAAGTAAAGTTGGGTTGACTGACTATTTGTGCAGCCTGTTTGGGAAATATCGGAGCGAAATCGGCTCCGTAAAGTGGAGAACAAATAGCGGATAGTATGGTTAATCCAACCAGGATGGCCAGCGCGTTTTTCTTCATGGTCATTCCCCAATAATATTAACCGTGAAATTACTTTTCCAAAAAATCTTTGAGAGAAAAGCACAAAACCCCGCCTCCTATCCGGAAACGGGGTTTTGCATAATTCATAGGCAACCTTGGTTGAGGGTTAATCCATGGTGTTCATCCTACATCCTTGAATATCAACCAATACTGGAAAAAGTCAAATAAAAAAGCAGCGATGGACCTCCCCCTAATAATCTTCGGTATAGAAAGTCATAGTCCCATGGATGTTCCTATTTCTTCTTTTATCAGAAAAGCCAAATCAGTCATCAACGACCCTTAAATACTATAAAAGTGAAGCTCCCCACCCTAAAAGGCAGTGATTGCAGGGAAGCGAACCGGTCAATTTTTCACCCTCTTTTTCCTTTTTCTTTTTACTGTTTAATCCTCTTACAAAACTGATGGACTTAAATTATTAATGGCGCTTTTTATTTTAATTATTTTCAGATAAGTACATTAAAAAATGATAGGCATCTATTGTCTTTTTTCTATTGGCAGCTGAAAATAAGTATGGACCCATCCTGATCATAGCCGAGCCCACACTAAAGTCGATTGCGGATTTTTGGAAGGGAACTGATTCGCTTCTGAAAGGCTCTTCATAGTAATAGTTTCCTTTGAACCCATATTCATAAGAAGTGAAAATAATTCCGTAAGTATTTATTCCTTTGATTTTATACTTAAGCTTTCTGGGTTCAAGACCCAGCGGTCCTTTTTGTTTCTCATCATAGGACTGGGCGCTGTAATCCTTAAACGCGACCCTGCTTGTTAAAAGTTCACTCAATCGGTACATGGCTTCATCTTTAGAATTTGTAAATTCGTACACCCGTTGCCGTGAAGTTTCCATTTCTTCTGGAGTCGGCGGTGAGGCACAACCAGATAGTAACATGGAAATGAAAGAAAAATAAGAGACAAAACAAATTGTTTTTCGCAAGAGACCGTGTCCTCTGCTTCAGCAAGGTGCTTTCACACGGTTAAAATTTGTTTTTAGTATTTCTGAAAGATAATTATACGGTGGGGCTTCCATCGTAATTTCACAAATATTATTCAATTCCGCGGTTGTCAATACATTTATATTTGAGCTTGTCTGCAACATATCTTAGCGTGTTGCATTTATCAAAAACTGCGTATTGCTTATCTTAACAGATATTTTCAGCAGTTCATAAATTACTACCCATAATTAAAAACCCCATATCTCGGATTGGGAAATGGGATTTTTTGATTCAATCCAAGGCCATTGACGGTTTTGGGCTATGCTTATTAAGATATACTCTTTTAGCCCTGAACGTTGCTTGCCCAGTTAAATTTTTATCCTATGGAATTTCGCGTAGCGAACCTACCCTATGTAGGATTCCATTGGGGCTTCATAGAAGAGGGGCGCAGCGAATTTAACCGGGGAACCTTTCATTTTTATGGCTACTTCTGGAATTGGGTTAGCGCATAATTTTTTTCATTTTATTTACGATCAACTGATATCATGGTTTCCTTGAGGAAGAAGCTGGAAATCAAAGCCATCAGGCCACAGAGAAAGAGCACGAAAAAGGCGTATTTGAAACCCTGAGGAACGAAGGTGCCCGAGGCGGTGAGTCCCTGACTGTCCAACACGACTCCTAGAATGACCTGAAAAAGGGCTCCGCCCAGAAAGGGAAAGAAGTTTACCAGCCCGGTGGCTGTGCCGGCGATAGAGACCGGAAAAAGTTCCTTGCTGGTGGTGAACCCGATCGTCACGATGGCCCCGGCAAAAATACCGATTCCTAAACAGATGAGATAGAGCAGCGGGATGGGAATGTATTGGGTGTAAAAATAAAGCGCGCCCGTGATGATTCCCATAAAAAAGCTAGCTAATATCAGAACCGTTTTGCGGGCCTTTAACAGATCGTTGGAAAGAAAGCTCAGAAACGGACTGCCCGCGATCATGCCAACAGCCGCCATGGAAAGGATATGTCCTGCTTTGGCTTTGCTGAGACCGTAGATCTGCATCAGGAATGGACCTCCCCAAAGACCGATGAAAGAGAAAAAGATGGCGCAGGTAAAAAAGAACCAGCTTGAAAGCGACCAGAAACGAGGAAGGCAGAGGACCATTTTCACACCTTGCATAAGGCGGATGGATTCTCCGGCAGTTCCTGAAGGTTCAGCGGGAGAGGACCAACCCATATCCGCAGGCCGGTCCCGCACGAAGGCCCAGACCAGTGCGCTCAGAACCATGGTGAATATCCCCACCAGCCCAAAGGATTGGCGCCAGCCGATCCAGCTGCTGATGTAAGCTAGCGGTGTAGCCGCACTGTAAGATCCGATGCCGCCCATCGCCATGAGGATTCCGGTCATCATGGCAAATTCCTTCACCCGAAACCACTCTGCCAGCACCTTTAAAGTGGGAACAAAGAACATGGCCACACCCAGACCCACGAGGGTTCGGCCTACAATGGCCACGAACACGTTAGGGGCCATGGCCAGGATTAGGGAACCGGCAAAGGCCACACAGAAAAACAAGGTAATGGTTTTTCTAGGACCCCAGGAATCCGAAAGAAGTCCGGCGGGAAGCTGCATCAGAGCATAAGGATAGAAATAGGCAGATCCTAAAAGCCCCAGAAGACCCCCTCCAGCAGCCAGATCCCGTCTCATGTCATCGGCTACCACGGCCGGACAAAGCCGGTGAAAATAGACCATTATATAGCCAACTGCTAGAATCCAAAAAATAAGCCATCGGTAACGCGATACCTTTTGTAGTGCTTCTCCGCTCATAGACCTGCCCGGTGTACCATGGTTTTTGATTATTAGCTTTGTATGATATTATTGAAAAAGTGCCCGGCCCCGATTTTTTATTGCGGTAAACAGTATAAGTGTTGCTCAAGGCTGGCCTGGTCCACACACAAAAAAACCCCGTATCTCGGATTAAGAAATGTGGTTTCTTGGTTTCAGTTCATGGCTGCTTCTTGGTTGGTGTTAGTATATTAAGTAAAGCGCCCTGCCCTGAAGGACGGAGCTTCCCTTAACCCTGCCTTTTAAGGCGGGATTTACATGGTAGCAAACCGGCCAAGATTTGGCTTGGGTTCAAAAGTAAGTTATTTGAGGGGTTGGGGTGCTTTTTTAACCCTGTACCTCCGGTCTTTGTTTTTCTAAGCAATTTGGCAGCAGGGGATACTTGCCCCCTGCGCATTCCACCATCGGTGGCTGCGGTCTCCCCCGCCGCCAAATTGCAGAAAAACTAAAGACTTACGACAATGGATCAAAAAAACTCCCCGCCCCTCAGTTATGTATATATTTATGGATGTCCCATTTTCTCACACTTATAGCTGATGCTGATCACAACCACCGTAAAGCGTGTTGAACAATTTTTCCACCATGTCCACGATACGCGGTCCCGTGCGGCAGGTTAAAGCGCAATCAAAAACAAACACTTTTCCCGAACGTACGGCTCTCAATGACTGCCACTCAGGTTTGTTGGTAATGCCCGGAATTGCGTTGAGGTCAAAGCCACAACTAAAAATAATTTCCGGGTCCCATTGCCGCAGCCGGGTCAAGGTAATCTTGGGGTAGGCTTCCTGAATCGAGCAAGTCACATTCTGACCGCCGGCCCTTGAGATTACGTCGTACTGGAACGACAGCGGTCCGGCGACATGGAACCTGTTGTCCTCCAAATCCAGAATACGGGTAACTGTAATCCTGTTCTCCTGGGCAATCGTGCTTACCTTGGCATCCAGTGAAGCCAGGCGAGCTTGAAGATTGGCCGCCAGGACTTCAGCCTTTTTTTGCTCGCCCAGCAGTTTGCCAAGCCGATTTATATCGTTTATGGCCTCATCAACAGTTACCGGATTTACGAGAATAACCCGCAGACCTCCCGATTCCAGTTTGAGCTTAAACAGGCTGTGAGCGGTTTGCAGCCCCAAAACTAAATCGGGTTTCAATGAAAATAGTTTCTCCAGATCCGGATCGAACCAGCAAGCGACGTGGGGCCAGTCTTTAACCTCCGCCGGGTAGTCACAGCTGTCCGTGACCCCGACCACTCGATGTCCCAGTTCAAGAGCGAACAGGATCTCGGTCAGAGACGGCGTAAGAGAGATAATTCTTTTCGGATATATTTTTGTTTCAGACATGAAATTCCATAAATTTTGATGTCTGCGGCTAACTCTGCAGAGGAGCCTGCAAGGTTAGCATACCTTAACATTTTTTTGAATATCTTTGGGCAACAGCCCGTCAAGGTTTGATCCCAATTATTATCCGCCTTTCATGGCGTTGTAAGCTATGAACGTGGTCATTCTTCGGGGCAGAAAGCGAAATGAAAACATCGAAATAGCATTGCCGAATCCAGCAATCTTGCTGGGCTTTCCTTTAAGCATCGTTTCAAGGCCAATCTTTGCAACCGAATAGCTCTGCATCATTGTAAGCTTTTGAAATAAAGTCTGCTTCTGCTGCCCTGCAGTTTGAAGAAATTCCGTCGCGGTAACACCTGGAGAAAGAGCACTCACCATCACCTTGGTATGGCGAAGCTCGTAATTCAATGCTTCCGTAAAATTGAGTACAAAGCTTTTGGCTGCCGCATAGGAAGCATAAAAGGGGGAAGGCTGGTAGGCGCCGATGGAAGCAATATTTAGAACATAGCCAAAATTCCGCTCCACCATTCCTTTTAGAAATAATTTGGTCAGGTGAACAAGAGTAATAATATCCAGATTCAACATATTCTTCTCCTGATCCCAGGGAATATCGATGAAATCTCCATAGATCCCCACACCTGCATTGTTGATGAGTATGTCGATAGCCATACCCACTTCTTTTACTTTTTCATAAAGAACCTGAGGGCTATCCGGCACTGCCAGGTCGATTGGAATTACTTCAACCCGGACACCATGCTGCTTTTGGATTTTTTCTTGCTGTTGCTGCATACGCTCCAGCCTTCGCGCAACCAGTATCAAATGACATCCTGCTGCCGCCAAAATATTTGCAAAATCAACACCGAGACCACTGGATGCTCCGGTTATCAACGCAGATTTATCTTTGAGGTTTTGCATAAAACTGACTCCTTATAATTTTTAATATGTAACGGATGTCTCCTCTTTGACTGGCTCGCATCCCTGCAAGCCCCGTTTTTCCTAACCAACTGCAATTTAGCATTTAGCCCCGTGAGTCCTTTTTAGTCAATAATCAACGGATTGTTACCCAGATATTTTTGAGCAGCAGCCCCTCAAGTTTTGACCGCATTCACAAGGCAATCTATTCGCTGAGCTTGACAGCTGTGCCGTAAACTAATAGTTCAGCCGCACTCCCTATAACACTCGTAGTCATATAACGAACATTGATTATTGCATCCGCACCCATCTCTGATGCCTGAACGATCATCCTGCGAGTAGCTGTTGCCCGAGCCTTCCCCATCATCTCTGTGTATTCAGTCAATTCGCCGCCTAGGATCAACCTGATTATGGCGGATAGATCTTTGCCGAGCCAGATGGCAAATACCGTATGTCCCTGGACAAGACCCAGAATCTCAGCAATATCTCGATCCGGTAATGTGGCGGAATTCAATAGCAAAACCGAAGTATCGGTCACAGCTGTTGGTGT
>CP070652.1:1719193-1727303 GCA_020354645.1 Deltaproteobacteria bacterium | reverse complement strand
TTATGGCAACATTAACGGATTTGGCTGAATTAGTGGAGAGTGGTAAAAGCAAGGAAGTTAGGTCCTTAACTCAAAAACTGTTGGGTGAAAATGTCAGTGCGGACGCCATCATCACGGAGGGGGTTATCGCAGGGCTGGATGCCTTGGGGAAAAAATTCGAAAAGTTTGAGGCCTTCGTTCCCGAACTGATAACCGCGGGCCTGGCAGCCCAGGAAGCGCTCAAGGTTTTGCGTCCCAAAATGACCCAAAAGGCCTTGCACAAAGAAATAGGAACCGTGGTTATCGGCACGGTTGAAGGGGATGTTCATGACGTCGGCAAAAACATTGTCGCCATGATGCTGGAAGGTGGCGGGTTTAAAGTTATCGACCTGGGCGTCGACGTCCCTCCGGATACATTCATAAAAGAAGCAAAGTATCATGGGGCTGATATCCTGGCCCTTTCTGCGCTTTATAGCCCGACGCGATTGGCGATGAAAGAAACTCTCCAGAAATTGATTGACGAGGGGATGCGGGATAACACCAAAGTGATGGTCGGAGGGGCGCCTATCGACCAGGAGTTCTGTGATCTTATCGGTGCGGACGGCTATGCGCCCGATGCACCGGCAGGGCTTAAGCTGGCCAAAACCTTTGTGAAATAGCTTTAAAATTGAACAAATTAAATTTATTTCAAGGAGGATAAAAATGAAAGAAGACCAAATCTATAAAGATCGCAGAGATAAAATTAATGAACTTCGGTCCAAGAATGAAAAAATGACTGCACGTGAAAGGACGCTCAAGGCCATAAATTTCGAAGAACCCGATCGAATCCCGATCGATAACTGGATGGTGCCTGAAATCAAAAAGCGGTGCAGGGAGTATTGGGGATGTGAGAACGATGAAGAACTGCTGGCCTTTTTAGGGGTGGATGTCCGTGACAATTACGGCCCCAGCTATGTCGGGCAGGAGTTCAAAAAATTTGATGACGGAACGGTGGCTGACCTCTGGGGGGTGCGCCGGCGGGTGGTTACTTACGGGAAAGGAACCTCATATGAAGGCACCTGGAAAGAAGTGTCCTGGTCACCCCTGGAACACATGACCACCGTTGAAGAAATAAACGCCTATGAGGGCTGGCCCTCAGCCGACTGGTGGGATTATTCCAAGATGAAGGAGGAGTGTGCTTACTGGCATCCGGAATATTTTGTGCTCAACAAGGGAGACCGTCTCGACCGAACCGCGCAGCTCAAGCCCATGATGTACCTGCGGGGTATTCAGCAAACCTTTATTGACCTGGCTCAGAACCCCGAAATTGTGGAATGTATTCGGGATCACATTGTCAACTATTTTCTTGAATACAACCCCAAGGTTTTCGAGGCCGGCGGCGGCGAGGTCGACATGTTCATGATGGGTGATGACGTGGGCGGGCAACGAGGCCCCTTACTGAGTGTGGAGATGTGGCGGCGCTATTTCAAGGATGCATTCAGAAAATACTGCGATATTGCCCACAGCTTCGGAATTAAAGTCATGTATCACACCTGCGGCGATGTCTACATGCTGATACCCGAATTTATCGATGCCGGCCTTGATTGCCTGCAGTCTTTGCAGCCTGAGGCCACCAACATGGATATCAAGAGGCTGAAAAAAGAGTTCGGCAAAGATCTCTCCTTCCAGGGCGGCATGAGCATTCAACAGGTCCTGCCGCTGGGAACCCCGGAAGATGTCAGAAAAATGGTCAAGTATGCCGCGGACAATGCCAAACAAGGGGGCGGTTATATTTTCGGTACGGCCCACAACATTCAGGCAGATACAGCCATCGAAAACGTGGTGGCGCTTTTTGAGGCTTACCACGAGTATGGTGCCTATTCGTAACATGGTATTTGGTTCTAATACCAGACAGTATAGGCGACCATCTTGCTTTTATGAACCATCGTTTTTAACGGTAATCAAAGGGGGGAGGATGCCGACTGACCCTTCCTAAAAGAAATGGGGAGGCGAATCCTATGGAAATAATCGGGGAAAAAATAAATACCACCATCAAAAGTGTACGCAGAGCCGTAGAGGAGCGGGACGGGGCATTCATTCAGGAGTTGGCCCGCAAACAGGCGACGGCCGGCGCCCACTATCTGGATGTAAATTCCGGTATGGCACTACATCCCGAAGAGGAGGCGGCGGATTTCGACTGGCTGGTGCCGGTTGTACAGAAAGCGGTCGACTTGCCTCTGTGCATCGACTCGAGCCGCCGCCAGCCCCTTGAGGCAGCTTTAAAACTGCACAAGGGCCGGGCCATGATCAATTCGGTCAACGGCGATCAGCCGACCATGGAGATGATTTTCCCGCTGGTCAAAGAATACCGCTGCAAAATCATCGCACTCACGTCCAGCAAGGAAAAGGGGATTCCGTCTTCCAGCGGCGAAAGGATCAAGATTGCTGAAGAGATCGTCAAGGAATCCCAAATATATAGGATTCCGCTGGAAGATATCTATTTCGACCCCTTGGTTTTGCCGATCTCCACGGCCGACAACAATGCGGTTTTGTTTCTGGAGACGTTAAGAGAAATCAAGCAGACATTTAAAGCGGTGAAAACCATTTCCGGGTTGAGCAACATATCCTTCGGATTGCCCAAACGCCGGTTGATTAACCGCATTTTTCTCTCGCTGGCACTGGCCGCCGGCATGGATGCCGCCATTCTGGATCCCACCGATAACAAAATTATGGCAATGGCCCAGGCCACCGAAACGCTTCTGGGCAAGGACGCTTTTTGTGGCCAGTATCTTAACGCATTTAAAGAAGGGAGGCTTGAAACTTAAAAAAGTAGTAAAAACAGGAAAAGCAAGTGACCGATTGGGGTTGGCACCAACCGTATGAGCAGTTAACCATCAAAAAAGGAGGTTACTTACTATGAAGAGATTGATAATCTTAATCTTTGCAGTTTCTTTGCTTGCATTTATGGTCGGTTGTGGGGCCAAGGGGCCGGAAAAACTGGAAGTTCAGTTGGGCCCAGCCAAAGGCTACGAGGGTGCTGCAAAGGGAACTGCGGTCATTACCGGATCCGATGTGACCTTTAATATTACCGGTTTGCAGCCGGGAACGGTTTATACGGCGTTTTTTGTGAACGAAAAAAGCCAGATGTTTCATGGTGTTGGAAAAGAGCCCTTTGTTATGCCGGTGGACGCCAATGGCAATGTCAGCTTTACGGCGCCAATCAAAAAAGATTCTTACAAACGGTTTGTTCACATGGGCGTATACATGAATCCCGGGAACACCCCGGTTGGCAACCCCCTGGGCGTCAAAGCCAAATTGGGTGCGTTCATGAAAGCAAAGAAACCCAAAATGGTGCTGGTGGCCAAACTGAGGTGAGGCGGTATTGAAGATTTGTAGCTATATACTATTGAGATAAGGAGGATGCGGATGACAACATTAACGGAACATGATGCATCAAAGATGACCAATGACGAGCTGATGTCGGCCTGGAAAAGCTGGCAGGTCAGGACATTTATCACCATCTGGATCACATACGGGACGTTTTATCTTTGCCGTGCCAACATATCTTTTGCCCTTCCCGGGCTTTCGGCTGAGTTCGGTTATTCCAAGACCATGCTGGGCCTGCTGGGAACGGCCCTGTTTATCACGTACTCGCTGGGCCAGTTTATCAACGGTCAGCTGGGTGACAAGTTCGGCGCCCGCAAACTGGTTTTTACCGGGATGATCGTCTCGGCTCTTTTAAATATCGTCTTCAGCTTTTCCACCGCTTTTGCCTTCATGCTGATCGTGTGGGGCCTCAACGGCTACTTTCAGTCCATGGGCTGGTCTCCCCAGGTCAAGACCATGGCCAACTGGTTTACGGTCGCGCAGCGGGGCAAGTGGATGGGGCTGATGGGGTCCTGCTACCAGATCGGAAATGCTTACACCTGGCTGTTTGTTTCCTGGCTGGCTGCCCACTACGGCTGGCGAACCGTTTTCTGGGTACCGGCCATTGTCTTTTTGATTTCTTCGATCCACTTTGTGACCCGGCTGCGCAATGCCCCCGAGGAAGTCGGGCTTCCGCCCATCGAGCAGCTGCGCAAAATTGCCGCCGGCGAAGCCGTTTCCAAAGCGGCAGAAGGTGAAGAGGCGGGTGCCCCTGCTCCCAGCGTGAAAAAAGACGAGCATATGGGGTTTGCCTACACCATCAAATTGTGTGTAACCAGCCCCCGTATCTGGGCGGTATCGGCGGCCTTCCTCTGCCTGGACATTATTCGCTACGGCTTTTTCTACTGGGCACCGGTGTATTTGATTGAAGCCCAGGGCGCTGCCATAACCAGTGCGGGCTTAAAGGTGGCGGTACTTCCCCTGGCCGGATCGGCCGGCGCGATTATTACCGGCTGGGCCACGGGTAAATTTTTCCAAAATCGACGCGCCCCGGTGATTGCCATCTGCCTGTTCGGCCTGGCCATTTTCTCCTGGCTGTTCTATACGGCACCCCCCGGTGCCTGGCTCTGGGGTCTGATCTGTCTGGCGATCATCGGATTTTGTACCTACGGACCCCACGTGCTGATGGTAGGCCATGCTGCTCAGGATTTTGCCGGCCGCAAGGCGGCCGCCTCGGCTGCGGGTTTTATCGACGGCTGGGGTTATATCGGTGCGGCCATGACCGGTGTTTTCACCGGCTGGCTGGTTGAAAACTATGGTTGGGGCGCAGGTTTCTGGTACTGGATTATTGCGGCGTTAGTCGGCGCTGTGATCATGGTGGGCCTGTGGGCTGTTCCGGTCGAGGAAGTCGAATACGACGAAACCTAGTATTTGATTCAGGGACACAACCAAAACAATTAAGGGCGGATATTCAGTCCGCCCTTAATTTTCAGCTACACCGTGTCGATTCCAAAAGTCCATGCTGAAATACACGGTCAGATTCAAACCGCAAAATTTTGAACTCGAAGCCGAGCAAGGCACCTCTCTGCTAAAGGCAGCCGCTGAGGCCGGCCTGCGTCTGGAAACAGACTGCGGCGGCATGGGCCGTTGCGGGAAATGCAAGGTGGTGGTCCACAGAGGGGCCACGCCGCTAACTCCCCGGGAAAGAGAATATTTAACCCCATTTGAAATTCGAAATAAGGTCCGGTTGGCCTGCCAGGCCTTTATCCGGGCCGCAACGGTTGCTTCTTTACCGCTGACCCCAATCGGGGAAGATCGCATTCTGGAAGAAGGCATCGATCGTGCGGTTACCTTTCAACCGGCCATAACGAAATATTACCTGGATCTTTTGCCGGCCGATTTTAAGCGGGAAGCGTCGATTGGGAAAATCATCACAGACTCCCTCCTTCAGCACGGGATAAAAAAGCCCCTGGTCGATTTTTATTGCTTGAAAACACTGCCGTTGCTGCTCCACCGAAATACAACCGGTGTGACTGCGCTGGTGATAAATAGGGAGGTTCTGGGATTCGAGGTGGGAGAGACCACGGGCTGCCACTATGGCCTGGCGGTGGACATCGGAACCACCACCGTGGTGGGGTATCTGTTTGATCTCACTGGCGGCCGCCTTCTGGGGGTGGACTCGGCCCTCAACCGGCAATCCGTCCACGGCAGTGATGTCGTCTCGCGAATCGAGTATGCCCTCACTGCACCGGAGGGCTTGAGCCGGCTTCAAGAAGAGGCCTATGACACCATCAATCGCATCATCGACAAGCTGTGCTACTTGCATAAAATTTCAACCCACGACATTTACAGTCTTTTGCTGGTGGGCAATACCGCCATGAATCATCTTTTCTGGGGCATCTCCCCCCGTTTTCTCTCGCGATATCCTTATAATCCGCTCACCGTCAGCCCGTTATGTGTTGCCGTCGAGGATACCGGACTTAAAATGAACCGTCTCGGCCGGGTCTATTACCTGCCGCTTGTGTCCGCATTCATGGGCTCCGACACGGTGGGTGTCGTACTATCAACCGGCCTTCACAAAAGCAGAATCCCCCGGCTGGCCATCGATATCGGCACCAACGGCGAAATTGTTCTGACCGACGGCAAAAACATGGTTGCCTGTTCCTGTGCTGCCGGACCCGCATTTGAAGGAGCCCATATTCAGTGCGGCATGCGGGGATCCAGCGGGGCCATCGATCGGGTTTATCTGGCCGGTGACGAAATACGTTATCATGTGATCGATGAGATACCGCCCAAAGGGATTTGCGGCTCCGGACTGGTGGACGCCGTGGCAATGATGCTCGCGGCGGGACTTATCACGCCGAACGGAAAATTACAGGGGAAAGAAGAGATTGCCAATCCGGTTTTTGCCCGGAGGCTGACCCGGGAAAAATACAACCAGATTGTCTTGACAGGGCACTACGCCTCTGACAAAGGTAAAAAAATTGTCATTACCCTGAAAGATATCAGTGAATTGCAACTGGCCAAAGGCGCCATGAGAGCCGGTATTAAAATCCTCATGGACCAGCTCGGCCTTGCGGACCAGGATATCCGAGAGGTTTATCTTGCCGGCGGTTTCGGCAATTATGTGCGCCCCGAGAGTGCCGTGGCCATCGGCCTTTTGCCGGTTTTCAAAAAGGCAAAGATAACCCCTGTGGGGAACGCCGCAGGCAGTGGTGCCAAAATGACCCTGCTTTCCATCAAAGCGCTCAGAGAGGCCATAAAAATTGCCGAACAAATAAAATACGTGGAACTGGCAAACTCTCAAGAATTTCATCAAGAGTTTGCGAAAGGAGTGCTCTTTCCGAAATGAGTCTGAGAAAGCTTTTGCCCCGGGGAAAACTTCCGGAAGATATCATGCGAGACTTGGCGCCGGTATTCGAAGGTGAGCGGCTTCACAAGCAAGAGCGCTATGGACAAGCCGTTATCAAATACAAGCAGGCCCTCGAAAATTTTCCGGTTGGATCCGGCGGACGCTTCATGATTTATAACAAGATCGGCATCGTTTATGAGAAACTTAACCAGTCTGATCAGGCCATCGCAATATATCAGCAGGGCGTGAAAGAAGGAACCATAACCCCGTTTACCTACCAGCGGCTGGCTTTTCTTCATCTTGACAGCGGCAGGCCCGAAAAAGCCGTTGACTACTGCAACAGAGGCCTAAAATGTTTGAAACCGGCAAAGACGAATCTTTTTCAGGAGATTTATTTTCAAATTCTCCTTCGAAATTTAAGGCGAAAAGCCAGACAAAGGGTTCAAGGCCTGGGGAAGCCTTGAAAATCCACTGAAAAGCAGAAGATGAGCGTTACGCAAATTAAACGGTTTCCTTTCTTTTTCACCCCCTCCGACATGCGCCTTCAGGTCAAGCAACAATGTTAAAGTAACCGTATAGGAAAATTTCATCAGTATGCCATTTTCCTGTCAAAAGCATAGACTTGAAATCAGCCCCGAGTCAATTGTCGAGCGTTTTGAACCTGAAGGCGTCACTCCCACGCCAAAGCAGGTCGCCCGATACATTGGGGGTAGCAAATATAAAATGGACGGTGAGATAAAGGGACAGACAATAGCAGCAATCGAGCAAGGGTTGCATCTTATAGAACCAAGAATGGTTTATGCCGTATACCCTGTGGTAGAAATATCCGGGAGGGGGAACCTGTGTTTGGAAAACGGATCCTCTTTAACCGTGCCTCCTGGTGAACTGGATCCTCAGTTAAGTTATCTCGTGGCGGTTATCTGCACGCTCGGGTCTGCCCTGGAAGAGACATGCCGCCGACTCAGTGCTAAGCGTGAATTATTAGAAGCCGTGATCCTGGACGCCATGGGTGTGGCGATGTTAGAAGCACTTTCGGACAAAACTTATGAATTGGTCGGCGAATTGGCCGGCAGAAATAAGCTCTGTACCGGCTGCCGTTTTGGCCCTGGAATCAGTGGCATGGATATATCGAACCAGATTGTTCTTTTCAGCCTGGTCAAAGGAGCAAAAATAGGGGTGCGATTAAATAACAAAATGGTTATGATTCCCAACAAGTCAGTCTCATTTTTTGTCGGATTAACGCGTGACAAAAACGCCCGAAGGAACATATACAAATGTCAAGCATGCCCCCGAAAGGATTGCCAATTTAGAATCATTGATAGCTGAGTTAATCTTACGACTATAAAGAGTTTCGGAAGGCACAGATCCTGCCCCCTATGACCAGGATAAAACCGGGTTGCAATGCGCCCCGCTAATCAAGCCCCTTTGAGTATT
>CP070652.1:1697120-1719093 GCA_020354645.1 Deltaproteobacteria bacterium | reverse complement strand
GTTTGCCCATGAGCCCCTTGATGCGGTCGGAGCCGAAGATGCGCAGGAGATCATCTTCCAGGGAGAGGTAGAAGCGGGAGGTGCCCGGGTCGCCCTGACGCCCGGAGCGGCCCCGGAGCTGGTTGTCGATTCTCCGGGCCTCGTGGCGCTCCGTGCCCAGGATGTGGAGGCCGTCCCGCTCCACTACGCCCTCGCCCAGCACGATGTCAGTGCCGCGGCCGGCCATGTTGGTGGCGATGGTTACCGCTCCCGGGAGGCCCGCTTTGGCTACTATCTCCGCCTCCTGCTGGTGGTATTTGGCGTTGAGAACGGAATGGCCTATCCCCTGACGTTTGAGCATGCGGGAGAGCGTCTCCGAAACATCCACCGACACGGTTCCCACCAGCACCGGCAAGCCCCTGTTGTGCAGCCTGATGATCTCCTCGATAATGGAGTTGTACTTCTCCCGGCGAGTGCGATAAATGACATCATCGTAATCGAACCTGCGCACCGGCCTGTTGGTCGGGATCACGACCACGTCGAGCTTATATATCTCGAAGAACTCGGCCGCCTCGGTCTCGGCGGTGCCGGTCATGCCGGCCAGCTTGTTGTACATTCTGAAATAATTTTGGAAAGTCACCGTGGCCAGCGTCTGGTTCTCGTTCTCGATTTTAACGTTTTCCTTGGCCTCCAGCGCCTGGTGCAGCCCTTCGCTGTAACGACGCCCCGGCATAAGTCTGCCGGTAAACTCGTCAACAATAATCACCTCTCCATTTTTAACAATATAATCGACATCGCGTTTAAAAAGCGTGTGGGCTTTTAGCGCCTGATTGATATGATGAAGCAGCTCGATGTATCTGGGATCATACAGGTTATCGACGTCGAGTATTTTTTCGGCTCTGGCAACGCCTTCCTCGGTCAGAATCGCTGTGCGGGCTTTCTCATCAATGCTATAATCCTTGTCTTTAACCAACCGCGGAATGATACCATTGACCTGGTAATACAAACGGGTCGATTTTTCGGCCGGTCCGGAAATGATTAGCGGCGTTCGGGCCTCGTCAACCAAAATACTGTCCACCTCATCCACGACTGCAAAATTAAGTTCGCGCTGGACAAGCGAGTCACGGTCAAATTTCATGTTATCCCTTAAATAATCAAATCCGAACTCGTTGTTCGTGCCGTAGGTAATATCCGCGCGATAGGCTGCCTTGCGTTCGGTATCGTCCAGACCGTGGACGATGGTGCCGACGGAAAGACCCAGAAATTTATAAATATGCCCCATCCATTCTGTGTCACGCTTTGCCAGATAATCATTTACGGTAACGATGTGAACGCCATTGCCGGTAAGGGCGTTAAGGTAGGCCGGCAGTGTGGCTGCCAGAGTTTTTCCCTCACCGGTTTTCATCTCCGCAATTTTTCCCTGGTGCAGAACAACTCCGCCAATAAGTTGCACATCGAAATGGCGCATTTTAAGCGTACGAACCGAAGCCTCTCTGACAGTGGCAAATGCCTCAGGGAGCAAGTCTTCTAAAGACTCTCCCTTCTCACAACGCTCCCGGAATAATTGCGTCTGAGATCTGAGCTGGTCATCACTCATGGATTCCACGTCGGGCTCCAGGGCGTTGATCCGTTCAACGATAGGCTGGAGTTTTTTTAACTCCCGTTCGTTCTTGCTGCCGAACACTTTGGTTAAAAAGCTTGCGATCATCTAAAATATCGTCCTCCGTATGGACCGTATCTTAACTTGATTGATTATACCATATTGAATTCAGGTCTCAACCTATAATTTATTTCCGAAAAGGGGGAATTTCAATACAAAAAGAATAAAGACACACACAGCCAAAAAACCCAAAAAGCAGGGACAAAGCACAGGTTAAACCGCGCCCCCGATGAGTTGGGAAAAAAGCGAGTGATCTAATTGAGGATGTACTTTTCAGGATTTACCGGAAGCCCGTTCAGGTGAACTTCGTAGTGAAGATGGGGGCCCGTACTTCTGCCGGTGTTACCCATCAATGCGATGGTATCCCCTCTCTTGACTGCATCACCGCGTTTCACCAACAGCTTATGGCAATGTCCATAGCGGGTGATCATGCCATGACCGTGGTCAATAACAATCACGTTGCCCAGAAATCCTTTGGAACCGGTGAATGTTATGACGCCGTCTGCGGTGGCGATAATGGGGGTCCCATGCCGGTTGGCAATATCATAACCCTTGTGAAACTCCCGACGGCCGGTAAACGGGGAGGTGCGATAGCCAAATCTTGAAGTTGTCCAACCCGGAGAAGGACGTACGGCAGGCGTTGAAGCAAGGAGATTTTGCCGATCTTTAAGATACCTAAAAAGAGATTCAAAACTCTGTTTCTGATTGATGCTTGCCAGATTTAATTCCGCGACCTGTTCATGCATCCCCCGCAACAGGCTGTTGTGTTTCTGAGTTAGCGGAACCTGGGTGTCAAGATCTTCAGGGATCGATCCACCCACACCAAAAAGGCCTTCCTGATCTTCCGGCTTTTCAATGTTTGCAATAATTCGGATCTTTTTTTCAAAATCGTTTAAGTCGAGCAGCGAGGCCTTTAGGTCGGATATCTCTTCGGCAAAGTCTTGAATCTGTTTACGTTGGTGGGTGATCTCGTCCAGCTGGTTGGCAATTCTAATGTCTCGCTCTACAGTATCGATCCCTGCAGTTTTGAGATTATAGTAATCGAATCCGAAAATGCCGAGGCTGATGAGGAAAGCAAAGATAAAGAGTCGTAGAAAAGTGGCTGAAATGGTAAGTTGTTTGATCGAAGAACCAGAATTGCTCAAAACCACAAAGGAGATTTTTTTTCGCATGATGTCAGACCCTAAGATAAGTTGGCGTTGCAGTTCTGATATCTTTTATCGCGACTGTTAAACCGAAAAACAAATTCGACCACCGCTTTGAATCTCAGCACTTAACAATAATTAAGGTGCTTCATTATCACGAACCACAGGCCATGTCAAGCCTGTGAATTATTGGAATAATAATTTTCAACAAAAATTTTTTAATAAATGACAAGCCGAGATCTGACTGATCACAATTTTTTTAAAAAAGCGCCTTTGGAAGTCTCCACCCAAAGGCGCTTGCAAGTCAGATACACGGCAACCTGGCTATCATGGCCTTTCGGCTTTAGACCCATGGCTTTGCGTCGCCGCCTTTCGATGGCTTTGCCCTTTCGAACATACGTGTGTTATTGGAATTATATTTTAAAGCCCCCTTTTTGTCAAGAGAAATGTCCAATATTTAAGGAAAATCTCACTGCTTCCCTGGCAAATCCAGCACACACATATAGCACCCGCTGAATCGGCGGGAACCGTAACGACAATATTTGTAAACTTCTACAAGGTCCTCGTCACAATCCGGATTTTTTGGTTTACGGTTCAGGCGATACCCAGCTTAAACTTCAGAGATTTTAGGGTATTTTTCATAAGCATCGTAATGGTCATCGGGCCCACACCGCCGGGTACCGGCGTGATCCAGCCCGCAATTTCCTTGGCAGCATCGAAATCGACATCGCCTTTCAAAATTGCAACTTTTTTGCCGGTCTTTTCGCTGATTTTCTCCCCGACTCTGTTTACGCCGACATCTATGACGCAAGATCCCGGTTTTATCCACTCCGGTTTGACCAGTCCGGGAACGCCAGCTGCAACAATAAGAATATCAGCGCGTAGGCAGTGAGCTGCAAGATCCTGAGTACGCGTGTGCACGACGGTTACTGTGGAGTTGGCACCTGGGCCTTTCTGAAGCATCATGTTTGCGATCGGCTTACCAACAATGTTTGACCGCCCGACAACAACGAGCTCGGCACCGCTGGTTTCAACCCCGGATCGAACGATCATCTCTTGAATGCCGGCCGGAGTACACGGTGGAAATTTGACCTCATCTCCACCGATCATCAGGCGCCCGACATTTACAGGGTGAAATCCATCCACATCTTTGTCCGGATCGATGGCATTCAAAACCTTTTTCTCATCAATGTGCTTGGGCAACGGCAGCTGCACCAGAATTCCATGAATGGTATCGTCATTGTTATATTTATCGATGAGCTTTAAAAGATCTTCCTCGGACAAAGTTTCCGGTTGGCTGTCCTGGATCTCCTTAAAGCCAACCCGATGGGCGGTTTTAATCTTCAACGTCACATAGGATATTGAGGCGGGATTTTCTCCCACTAAAATGGTCACCAGGCCGGGAACTACACCATGTTTTTCTTTAATTTCAGCCACTTCAGCGGTAATTTCTTCTAGAATTTCCTCCCGAATTTCCGTTCCCTTGATTAGCTTTGCTGTCATCTTCAACCTCCTTTAATAAATAAAGTTTTATTAATAATTCAGACGTTTCTAATGTAATAATGACGGGATGTCAAGAACACACCTCAGCTGGTTGCTGGATGCCGGAGGCGGACAAGCGGGCGGTGAAAAAAAGTTCACTAACCTTGCTTGGCAAAGCGTGGACCATCAGCTTGACTTATTGTTTGCGGAATTAATCAAAGAGGATACGGCATATTCACCAAACCGGTAGTTTCATCAAGCCCGAGCATGATGTTCATATTTTGAACGGCTTGGCCCGCAGCTCCTTTCACTAAGTTATCAATCGCTGAAATAAGAATTAACCGGTTATTGCGCTCATCGAGTTTGAATCCGATGTCGCAATAATTGGTTCCGCGAACATGAAGTGTATCCGGTGAACGACCATACGGGCGCAACCGAACAAAATGTCTTCCGTCATAAAAAGATTCCAAGCAATCTTGTATGTCCTTAGCGCTCACCTCTTGGGCAGTGTTGGCATATAGTGTGGTTAACATTCCGCGTGACATGGGAACCAGATGGGGAATAAACGTCAAACGGATAGGCTTTCCGGCTTCCCTGCTTAACACTTCATCCATTTCCGGATTATGCCTGTGCTCAGCAACCTTATAGGCCTTGAAGGATTCATGAACTTCTCAAAAGAGGGTGGTAAGCGAGGGAGAGCGACCGGCCCCGCTAACCCCTGATTTTGAGTCTGCAATTAGGGTATCAAGATCCAGCAAATCATTCTTTACCAGAGGTATCAACGGCAGGAGAACGCTGGTTGGATAGCATCCTGGATTGCCCACCAGCACGGCCTTTTGTATGCGATCAAAATTGATTTCGCAAAGACCGTATACGGCTTTTGCAAGCAAATCCTTTGCCTTATGAGGTTGGTAATGTGCCTCGTAGGTCGCAGCTTGTTGAAATCTAAAATCGGCAGAAAGGTCTATTACCTTTTTACCGCGTTTTATCAGCGCGGGTACGATTTCCATGGGGAGTTTATGGGGAAGTGCCGTAAAAACCATATCTGACCGAGCACAGAGGTCATCCAGATCAAAGGCTTCGCATACCAGATCCACAACCCCTGCCATGGCTGGATAAACGTTCTCGAATTTCTCACCGGCATAGTTCCGAGATGTGAGAATTGTTAGCTCTATCTCCGGATGACCCATCAGTATCCGAACGAGTTCAGCACCCGTATATCCCGTCGCACCCACAATACCAACTCGGGTCATATGACCTCCTCGCGCCAAGGAATACCAGTAAACAACTGGTATATCTGACTATGTTTGTACGTTCACCCGACCTGGAAAAGTTTCACCAGGGACGGAGGTATTAACGCCGTCCCTGGCACGATAAAAAAATAGTATCTCTGGAGCCACCAATAACAACAAATCTCAATTTTTTGAGACGAGAGCGACCAGTCTTATTTCGTCAACTTGACGACCAGAAATCCTGCGTTTAACCGTTGAAGAAAGAAATGGATCGTTTCGCCAATTTCTATCTGATCGAGCACCGTCAGGTAATCATCAACCGTCTTAATTTCACGATGGTTGATCTCTTTAATCACATCCCCCGAACGGATTCCGGCTTCAGATCCTTTGCTGCCCGACTCAACGCCCACTACAATGACGCCTTCAGTCTCGGGTATATTAAAGCGGCGCGCAATTTCCGAGGTCAAATTGGTGACACGGATACCGAGTTCATCCCCCTCATCCCGGGGACTTCTGCGGGATATTAGTTTTGAATCTTCCCGTTTTGCAATCTCTACATTGAAAATCTTTTTTTTACCATCACGCAGTACCAAAATTTTCGCTTTTTCCCCAACACCGATATCGGCGATGGTTCTGCTAAGTTCTCTGCTGGTAGTAACCTTTTCACCATTGACCTCGATCACAATATCTTTGGGTTTAATCCCTGCCGTATCGGCAGGATCTCCTGGGAAAACCTCTGTAACCAAGACACCCTTTTCACCCTTGACTCCATAATATTCTGCCAGCTCTTCATTAAGGTCCTGAATGGCCACACCCAGCCAGCCGCGGGTTACCTCCCCCTGGTCTTTGAGCTGTTCGATGATCCCTTTGGCAAGATTCATCGGTATCGCAAAGCCAATGCCTTGTCCGGCGGCAACGATCGCAGTATTGATACCGATAACTTCACCTTTCAAATTGAGCAGGGGGCCGCCGCTGTTGCCAGGGTTGATAGAGGCATCTGTCTGGATGAAATCATCATAGGGACCCGAACCGATCACCCGTCCCTTAGCGCTGACAATTCCGGCTGTTACGGTGTGTTCGAGGCCGAAAGGATTTCCGATAGCCATCACCCATTCGCCAACTTTGATTGCATCAGAATCCCCCGGCTTAACGAAGGGAAGGTCTTCGTCCGATTTTAGCTTTATCAGGGCAATATCTGTATTGGAATCGCGTCCCACAACTTTAGCCTCAAACTCTTTCCCGTTTTTGAGTTTGACTTTGATCTCATCGGCGTCCTCGATAACATGGTTGTTGGTCACAATAAAGCCGTCTTTGTCTATAATAAACCCAGAACCCAGGCTGCGCTGTCTGAATTCACGCTGGTAATCTTCACCAAAGAATCTCTCAAAAAACTCATTGAAAGGATGATCCTTTCCCCAAGGGCTTCGTTGAAAATGCCGAAAGACCGGCCCGCCCCCTTTGGTTATTTTTACCGTCCGAATATTGACCACTGCGGGACTGGCTATTTCAGAAAGGCGACTGAAATTTAGCGGAACCAAACGGGTTTCATCTTTTTTCGCGAATGCAGGTACCACCAGGCAAGCGTTTGAAACAATAATGAATCCAACAACAAAATATACTGTTATTATGGTGGCTTTCCACTGCGAGTACATCTTATATTTTATTCTCATCGAAGTGTCCCTCCCTTCAGTTGATCAGTGCATAAATTTGCCTGACTGGCGTCCCTGTGTCTGAATTTAGGCATTACCGCACGTCGCACTAAAAGCCAAAAGATGACGTTTCAATCATGCTCGAAAAAAGCATATTTGAATGAACTGCTATTGGGTTGAGATCAAACTTTTTGGACACTGTTGCAGGCCAGTGTTTTCTTAATTGTCATTATTTCAAGGAGTTGAAGCCATATCTTGAACTATAAAAATTATCAGAATAGGCGAGTCAAGCGATATCCGTCGAGATGGTTCAATACTTTATAACATGGTGATTAAATTTAAGTTCTCTTCTTGACAGCTAGCAATTTATGATTAAGGTTTTTGATAAAAAAAGTAAATGCCTAATCTCAAGGTTCAGTAATTCTATATAGATCAGATCACGACAAGCGTTATATCAACATCAATAAAATATCATGGTCTTAAAATGAAAAGGGTTGAGCAAAGTCAATTTAGATGTTATGTAGCCAAATTTTCTAAATTTCACAATAATTTCTTATAGTATCCCAAGAATAACCAAAACGTTTTTTGATTGAAAGATAGCTGGGAGGTATTGTCATGAGTGGAATAAAACCTGGTCATCGCTATGCTCTCATATTTGCATTGGTCTCACTGGGCCTGATATTTACTCAAGGGCCTTTTTTTGCTTATGCCCAGAACGAGGATGTAAAAGAAAAAAGACCGCAGCGGTTGATCGTGATGGCCGCAGAGTATCCCGGAGTGGAAGTTGGCGTCGACGAAGATGTGCGGATGGACCTTATCTTTCACAACCGGGGCAGGACAGATGAAAACGTAGACGTATGGATTGCCGAAAAACCAGACGGCTGGAAAGCCAAAATTAAAACCTACCGCTACGTAGTGACCGGTGCACACATCCCATCCGGAGATGATAAAACACTCTCCTTCGAAGCTGAGCCGGACAACGTTGTTCAACCCGGTAAATACAAGTTTCGTGTTGAGGCCCAAACTCAAGACGGCAGATTCAAAATGAACCAGAATATCTCCGTCACCGTCAAAGAAAAAGAAGAAGATACCAAGAAAGAAAAAGGAGTCAAACTGACCACCTCTTATCCGGTATTACAGGGTCCGTCGGATGCCAAGTTTGAATTTTCGGTGGAAGTTGACAGTAAATTGGATGAAGATGCCGTTTTTGATTTGTTTGCCCAAGGCCCGCAGGGTTGGGAAACTAATTTCAAGCCGGCCTATGAACAAAAGTACATATCAAGTGTTCGTTTGAAGGCAAACCAAAGCCAGACAATTGCGTTGGAAGTCAAACCACAATTTATGGCAACAGCTGGCGAATATCCGGTAAATATTCGAGTCAGCTCCAGTGATGCCAAGGCAGAAGCTCAATTTACCGTTATTCTGACCGGAACATACGACATGGAAGTTGGAACGCCGGATGGGCTGCTTTCAATGAATGCCAGACAGGGAAAACCCGCCAACGTTTCATTTTATGTGAAAAATATCGGTTCAGCCGCCCTCAATGATATTGAATTCCTCTCGTTCAAACCGGAGAATTGGAAGGTTGAATTAAAGCCTGAAAAAATACCCGCCATAGAACCCGGTGATCTCAAGCAGGTAGAAGCTATTATCACACCCTATGAAGAGGCGCTGGTAGGTGACTATTCGGTGACCTTTAAAATTGATGGGCAAAAGGTATCCAAAGGCATGGAATACCGCGTAACGGTCAAAGCCTCATCTGCCTGGGGCTGGATCGGTATTGGGATTATTGTTTTCGTTATCGCCGGATTAACCGGTTTATTCCGATGGCTGGGAAGGCGCTAAGAATGAACACCAGAGCCGTAATAGAAACAGAAGGTTTAACGAAAATTTACAATGCCCAGACGGCGGTGGATAACCTTTCCTTTAACGTTTTGGAAGGTGAAATTTTCGGATTCCTGGGGCCCAATGGCGCTGGGAAAACCACAACACTCCTCATGCTGCTGGGCTTAACGGAACCGACCAGCGGTAAGGTTCGCGTGTTTGATCTCGATCCCGCCAGAGAACCGATCAAGGTTAAGGGGGTGATCGGTTACCTTCAAGAAAACATGGGATTTTACGGTGATTTAAATGCCCGGCAGATGCTGCGGTTCGTTGCCGATTTAAACGCCCTGTCCTTTGAAGTTGCTGATGAGCGGATCGAATCTGCCTTGAACACCGTCGGTCTCCAAGATGAGTCCTTGAAAAAAATAGGCGCTTACTCACGGGGAATGCGGCAGCGGTTAGGCATCGCTGAACTTCTAATCAAAGATCCAAAAATTGCGTTCTTGGACGAGCCCACCCTTGGCCTGGACCCGGATGGAACGAACCGAATGATAGAATTGATCCAACAACTGTGTCATGAGAAAAAAATGACCGTACTCCTATCCTCTCATATGCTTCATCAGGTCCAAAAGATATGCCACCGGGTCGGTATCATGATAAAGGGAAAGATGGTTTCCCAGGGTCCCATGGAACAACTGGCACAGGAAAAACTCGGTGTGGGTAAGGAACAGTACACCCTGGAAGAAATATACATGAAGTATTTTCAGGAGACATAAGCGTGCATGCTGTCAAAACGATATTAAAAAAAGAATTGGCGGATCATTTTAGCAGTTATCGGTTCATGATCTTGTTTGCTTTGATTGCCATGGTCAGTCTGATTACCGTATATATGGCGGGCATCAATCTCAAACAGGAACTGGAGGGCGTTGCTAAGCCCCGCTTTGTATTTCTCATGCTGTTCACTTCGAGAGGCGCTATGTTTTCTCTGGTTGAATTTGTGGCGTTTTTCGGGCCTTTGATCGGTCTGATACTCGGATTTGACACCATAAACAGAGAAAGAAACGAAGGGACCCTCAGTAAATTACTATCCCAGCCCATTTATCGTGATGATGTCATCAACGGAAAATTTCTGGCCGGTATGGTCACCATCACCGTTATGCTGATTTCGATCGTTCTGGTCATTACCGGTCTGGGTCTCAGCCTGCTTGGGGTCATCCCGGGCATTGAAGAGCTTTTGCGGATTATAATTTATCTGATCATCAGCATCATCTACGTCTCTTTTTGGCTGGGAGCAGCGATCCTATTCTCGATCCTCTTCCGAAGTGTCGCCACCTCTGCCCTGGCAGCCCTTGCGGCCTGGATTTTTTTCTCCTTTTTTGTTTCGCTGGGAGCCAGTGTGATGGCTGGGGCCATCACCCCTGATGCCGGTGCGAGCGATCCGGCAGCCCTGATAGCCCGTGCCAAAATAACCAAAGCGATTGCACTTTCGTCGCCGATGGAACTTTACTCTGATTCGGCGGCCACGATTATTGATCCCATGCGAAAAACCAATCGATCCTTTGTACAGATGGGTGTAATTGAAAGATTTTCTATGGCACGATTTTCAGGCCCGTTGCCGTTGAGTCAGAGTATTTTGGTGGTTGCACCCTACATCATCTCTCTTATTGCGATTACAGTGATTTGCTTCGCGATATCCTATACCGTATTTATGCGGCAGGAAATCAGATCGTTCTGATTCGCTTTTCCCCATTTCCCTTGACAAAGAAACCTTTGTGCTTATTATTCAAAGAAAATAGTCATAGAATCGGTTAATGCACTGGAATTATAGGCTTTCTAAGCATTTTCACCAAACAAAATGATTGAATATTCCGTTTTTGATTGCCTTATGAAGACGGAGGGTTCATGAAAGTCAAACTTGCAAAAATTACGTTTCCAAAAGACCAGACCGAAATATCATACCTCAAAAAGCCATTTCCGCAATAGCTCCCATTCCTGAAATATTTTTGCTATCGAATTTTGTAGCGCCAAATTAATTTCAATCTTAATGTACTGTTTACATTAAAATTATTAAATAGGAGGAGATAAAAAAATGAAGATCAGACCAATGAATGACAGATTGCTGGTTCTAAGGGTAGCGGAAGAACAAAAAACGGCCGGTGGTATTATCATCCCTGATACGGCCAAAGAGAAACCGCAGGAAGGCAAAGTTATCTCAGCGGGACCGGGTAAAATAGGAGATGACGGAAAACGGATACCAATGGAAGTTAAGAAAGGGGATCGGATTCTTTTCTCAAAATACGCCGGAACAGAAATCAAGATCGACGGCGTCGAGCATGTTTTCATGAGAGAAGAGGATGTACTGGCTATATTGGAATAAAAAAGGAGGAGAATAGCTATGCCTGCAAAAATGATTTCATACAGTAGCCGGGCCAGAGAGCACCTGCTGAACGGTGTTAATACTCTGGCGGACGCAGTAAAGGTTACTCTCGGCCCTAAGGGTAGAAATGTGGTTTTGGAGAAAACATTTGGCTCACCCACGGTCACAAAAGACGGGGTGACCGTCGCCAAGGAAATCGAACTGAAAGATAAGTTTGAAAACATGGGTGCTCAAATGGTTAAAGAGGTGGCCAGTAAAACCAGCGATGTGGCCGGAGACGGCACGACGACGGCAACGGTTCTGGCCCAGTCTATCTATAGCGAAGGACACAAGCTGGTTGCCGCCGGATCAAATCCTATGGCACTCAAACGCGGCATCGATAAGGGCACAGCTGCCGTGGTGGATGAACTCCAAAAAATTTCCAAGCCAACCAAAGATAAAACCGAAATAATGCAAGTCGGGGCGATTTCAGCCAACAATGATGAGATGATCGGCAAACTCATCTCGGAGGCCATGGAAAAGGTCGGCAAAGAAGGGGTCATCACCGTAGAAGAAGCCAAAGGCATGGAAACCTCCCTGGAGGTTGTGGAAGGCATGCAATTTGACCGCGGATATCTGTCACCTTATTTTGTCACCAATCCTGAGAAAATGGAAACCGTATTGGAAGATCCGTATATATTGCTGCACGAAAAAAAGATCAGCAGCATGAAGGATCTTGTTCCCTTGCTGGAAGACATCGCCAAAAGAGGCAAACCGCTTTTGATCATCGCTGAAGATGTGGAAGGTGAAGCGCTGGCCACCCTGATTGTCAATAAGCTCCGCGGTACTTTACAGGTGGCGGCTGTCAAGGCTCCGGGGTTTGGTGATCGTCGCCAGGCAATGCTGGGTGACATTGCGGTTTTGACCGGCGGACAGGTGATATCCGAAGACATGGGCATCAAGTTGGAAAATATCACCAGCAGCGATCTTGGCCGGTGCAAAACCGTAAAAATCGACAAAGACAATACAACCGTTGTTGACGGGGCCGGGAGCCGACAAGATATTGAAGGCAGAATGCGTCAGATCCGTGCGCAAATAGAAGAAACCACTTCCGACTATGACCGGGAAAAACTTCAGGAACGTTTGGCCAAACTGGTCGGCGGTGTAGCCGTCATCAACATCGGTGCGGCCACTGAAACCGAAATGAAAGAAAAAAAAGCCCGCGTGGAAGATGCCCTGAATGCCACCCGTGCGGCTGTCGAAGAAGGTATTGTGCCCGGAGGCGGTGTGGCTCTTATTCGCTGCCTAAAGGCGCTCGACAAGGTAAAGGCACGCGGAGAAGAGAAAAAAGGTATTAAAATCCTCAAAAGAGCCCTGGCGGAACCTTTAAGACAAATCGCGGAAAATGCGGGTTTCGAGGGAACAGTGGTTTTGAATAAAGTGCTCGAGGGGCAAGGTGATTTCGGGTTTAACGCCGAGACCGGCGATTATGAAAATCTGCTTGGCGCCGGTGTTATCGACCCGGCCAAAGTGGTTCGGTTTGCGTTGCAGAATGCGGTGTCGGTGGCTGGATTGATGTTAACCACGGAGGCTCTGGTGACTGAAAAACCGGAAAAGAAGAAAAAAGAAGCAACACCAGCCATGGATGAAGATATGTACTAAAACCTTAATTGATTTTCGATCAATTGGAGTTGCAATTGCTGCTGGGGGGATGTTCGGCAAACTTCAAGCAAAACCGAGCGCCCCCTTTTTAATGGCTGAACGCCCGAACATCAATCCGGTAGCATCATCGGCTTCAAGGATTGCTCACATCAAACCTTTACTTCTCGCTCAATTTTGTGTAACATTTAATTAAATCAGGGATCGGAGACTGATGATACATGCAGTGATCTTGTCAAAAAAACTCTTCGATCCCTGAAATAAATTATGCCTTTCGACAACCTTATGATCAAAAATTTTATGTAATTTATTGGTGTGTGACCATGCCGGTTTATGAGTATGAACATTTAGGAAAAGCGTGTCCTGCAGGAAGCGTATTCGAGGTAAAACAGTCCATCCACGAAAAATCTCTGACCCGTTGCCCGCAGTGTGGGCAAGCGGTAAAAAGATGCCTGTCTCTCACCAACATCAGCAGTCCCAAAACCAACAGCGAACTGCGCGACCTCGGCTTCACCAAATTGATCCGGCGCGACAACGGCGTTTATGAAAACGTGACCCGTCGTGAAGGCGAAAGCCGCTTCATGGAGCGCGGCAAACCCGAAACGATGCCGAATTTAAGCAAGACGATCAAAGACTAGAAGCTGCCTCAAAAATCCATCTAACTTCCAATGTCTGTGTTGTCCTGTGGTTTGAAATGCTCGCATTATAAAAGGTTTGGCCCGTTAACTGGTTGAGCCTTACAGCCTGATGATATTCCTGATCCATGTACTAGAAATGGTTTCTCGCAGATCATGGAAATCTGGTTTAACACTTGGCCATAGACAAAAAAGCCCCACCTTCATTGGCGAAGCTTTTTTGTTTTGAGGGGATCTTTCTCTCGGACCCCTGACGCTAACTATGGACAAACAGATTTATAGAATTCAAATTCCCCCTGGTCACTGATTCTGACGATAACCGCGCACTTGATGGGATCACCTTCTTCAGTGAAGGTCATTTTGCCGGTTATACCATCAAACTCCTTAATATTAGCCAGAGCGTCACGCACACACTGACGGTCTTTCTTCAAATCGCCGGTGATCTCCCCGCAGGATTGAATGGCCTCCTGAACGATGCGCATGGAGTCCCAGGTCAAAGCACCGACATCACCTGGGGCATAACCATATTCTTTGTTGTATCGATCGATAAAGGCTTTGGTGGCTCCTTTGGCTCCAACAGCAACATAGTGGGTACTAAAAAAGAGACCATAACAGTCTTTGCCACATAAATTCACAGTCTCAACCGAACCCCAGCTGTCACTGCCCACGATCGGTTTGTCCCAGCCCAACTGCTGGGCCTGCTGAACGATCAAGGCCACTTCGTTGTAGTACTGAGGGGTAAATATAAACTCAGCGCCGGAGTTGATGACGTTGGTCAACTGCGAACTGAAGTCAGCATCCTTCGTGATAAAACTTTCATAAGCCACCACAGCTTCAGCGCCGTACAGGTCCTCCCAGGCCTTTTTGAAGGACTCAGCAATCCCTTTGGAATAATGATTTTCCACGTCGTATAAAACCGCTGCCCTTTTGAAGCCGAACTCCTCCTTAACAAAATTGGCCACCACCGGTCCCTGATACGTATTCAGGAAACAGCCGCGGAAGACATACGGGCGATTTTCTGTTGTCTTCGGATTGGTTGACCAGGGGCTGATCATGGGTGTCTTGTAATTATTGGCTACTTCACCTGACGGTACCGTCTGCCTGGAATACTGTGGTCCGACAATCACCAGCACTTCATCTTCGGTGATCATTTTTGTATTGGCCTTCACCGCCGAATCGACCTTGAACTGGTTGTCCTCAACTACCAATTCAATCTGATACTTTTTACCCCCAATTTCGAGACCACCGGCAGCATTGATATCTTCCAGCCACATTTGGGCTGCGAACTTCGTTTCCTCACCCACCTTGGTGGTATCACCGGTGAGTGGTGCATTAATGCCAATCTTAATGGTCTTTGGCGCCTCAGGACCGCAGGCCGTAAATACCAGTCCTATAAAAAGGAAAGAAACGACAACAATGCTCAACAATCCTTTCAACATCTCTCCCTCCTTTTAGGCTGCCTTTTTGGGGGACCATGCTAGAAAAAAATGACAAAATCCAAATCCAATACAGAATTAAGCCTGGACTTTTAGCACAGCGATTTGACTTAATCAACTCTTAAAACAATAATCAGATCGCGAATTTGTAAAGTAGCAGCTTAAAAAGAAAAGTGAAAAAATCTAATATTGTTTGCATAATAAATCCGCCTGTGGACTCCGTTCAGAGATATATACAACTTTAATCCTTTGGACAGGATAATTTCTTTATCTAAAAAACTGTCTAAAAAATTGAGGAATCAATAAAAATTTTTGCAAAATATTGACAAAAACACCAAATTTAGTTAGCTGAAACCGAATATTTGTCTCTCCACCAATTCACATCGGCCGGATATAAACATGAAGATCGATGAAACCAATATAGAAATCATAAAACAGCTTCGCAGGGGTAGAAAATCATACAAGAAGATTGCGACAGAACTGGGCATTACCGAAAATACGGTCAGATCCCGTGTTAACAGACTGCTTAGCGAAGGTGTTATAGAGATTTCAGGCATTGTGAATCCTGAGGAAATTGCGGGACACCGGGTGGTCATGGTCGGCGTAAAATTGGCAACCATGAATTTGGTGACAAAAGGGGCCGAATTCAGCAAACTGAAAGGAGTGGTTTCCGTAAGTGTGGTCACTGGGCGCTTTGACCTCATGCTGGTAGTACTTTTAAAAGAAGGTTTTGGCTTGTTGGAATTTTACACTGAAGAGGTAGCTCGCATAGAAGGTGTTCAGTCAGTAGAAACTTTCGTGGTCTATAAATCCTATAACTTGAAGGTGCCCTACATACTGTAGTATGGTAATTTACATGTGATATAAAAACCGAATTATTTGTCGCTATACTTATGACTTGAATCTATTATCCAAATGTTGAGGAGGAAAAGCAATGAAAGAAATCAATGAATTAAACCTACCAGATGATTTGCGTTATGCGGAAGATCATGAATGGGCCCGGTCTGAAAAAAACAACATCCGGGTGGGCATTGACGATTATGCCCAAGATCAGCTTGGCGATATTGTCTACGTGGATTTGCCCCAGAAGGGCGATAAGTTTTCAAAGGGCGAGGAATTCGGAACGGTTGAGTCGGTTAAGGCGGTATCCGAGCTGTTCATCCCGGTTGGCGGTGAGGTGATTGAAATAAATAAAAACCTCGAAGATATACCGGAGTTGGTGAATAACAGCCCTTACGACGAGGGATGGATGATTCTGATTAAGCCCGATGACCCGGCCGAACTCAACGCTTTAATGGATAGAGATGCATACCTTGAAATGCTGAAAGGACAGTAACCATGCGTTATTTACCTCATACAAAAGAAGAGATCAATGCAATGCTGCAAACGGTGGGGGTCGATACGCTGGAAGATTTGTTTTCCACGATCCCCAGCAGTTGCTGCTGCAGAATGGGGCTCAATTTACCGGAACCGCTGACAGAATGGGAGTTGAACGCACATATGGACACGCTGACGGCAAAAATGGCCGTGAGTCCCGAATATAAAGTATTCATGGGAGCAGGTAGTTATGAACACTATACACCGGTTGCGGCAACTTACCTGTTGAGTCGATCTGAGTTCGTGACCTCTTATACCCCGTACCAGCCCGAAATGAGTCAGGGAACTTTGCAGGCAATTTACGAATATCAAACATTGGCATCCCGCCTGATGGGAATGGAAGTGGCCACCGCCTCCCATTACGACGGATCAACCGCCCTTGCCGAAGCGCTGCTGATGGCGATCCGCATCACCCGAAAAAAACGGGTGGCGGTTTCAAAGCTGATCCATCCGCTGCATCGCCGGGTTGTGCAAACCTATTTTGATCCCACCGGTTATGAAGTCATCGAACTGCCTTACCTTGAAAACGGGAAAACCGACTTGGCAATGCTCGAGGAACTGGAAGGATTGGCAGCCGTAGCAGTTCAGTCGCCGAATTTTTTCGGGTGCGTGGAGGATCTCAAGTCGGTCGGCGAAAAATCACATGCCGGTGGTTCGCTGTTCATTGTTTCTTTCACGGAAGCGCTGGCTTACGGACTGCTCAAAAATCCCGGCAGTCAGGGCGCCGATATTGTTTGCGGAGAAGGACAGAGCCTGGGTTTACCCCGTTCATTTGGCGGACCAGGGTTGGGAGTGCTTGGCAGCCTCACAAAATATATGCGGAATTTACCGGGTCGACTTATCGGACGGACGCAAGATAAGGAAGGCAAGGATGGATTCGTGCTGACACTGGCCACCAGAGAACAGCATATCCGTCGTGAAAAAGCAACTTCCAACATCTGCACCAACAACAGCCACTGTGCCCTTTCGGCAGCTGTTTACATGGCTTCTTTGGGAGGAACCGGCTTTCGGGAACTGTCACAACTCAATCACGATAAAGCCGAATATTTAAAAAATGAATTAGCAAAAGCGGGATTTGTCATTCCGTTCGACAGTCCCACCTTCAATGAATTCGTGGTAAAATTTCCGGGCGGTTTTGCAGCCAAATACAACGGCCTCCTTGATAAAAAGATCGTGGCCGGATTACCCGTCGAAACTTACTACCCAGAACTGAAAGACCATTACCTGTTATGCGCCACTGAAACAATGTCCAAGGAGGACATGGATGAACTGGTGAGGGAGGTGTTAAAATGATTGAAACAATAGCTACCAGCGGTTTGATTCTCAATGAGCCACTGTTGTGGGAAAAAGGCAGAAAAGGAAGATCCGGGTTCTCCCTTCCCAGACGTGATGTTGAAACCAGCCCGATGGACCCGGCCCTGACAGGCGAAGGCCCCGATTTTCCGGATTTGAGTGAGGTAGATGTCGTACGCCATTATACCCGTCTTTCAACCTGGAATTTCGGTGTTGACACCGGCATGTATCCCTTGGGTTCTTGCACCATGAAATACAACCCCAAAACCAATGAAAGGCAGGCCAGCCTGCCGGGTTTTTCCAGGTCACACCCATTGCTGCCGGAAAAGCTGTCACAGGGGGCGCTCGAACTGATGTTCAAGCTTGAGCGGTATCTGGCTGAAATTACCGGCATGGAGGCGGTTTCCCTGCAGCCGGCGGCCGGGGCGCACGGTGAACTGGCCGGCATGCTCCTCATTCACGCATACCATAAAGGTAAAGGGTCGCAGCGTTCGAAGATCATCATACCGGATACGGCCCACGGAACAAACCCGGCGAGTGCAGCGCTTTGCGGTTATCGCCCGGTGCCGGTGAATTCAAATGAGAATGGTATTTTATCCGCCGAGACCATTGCAGCCGTTATGGACGAAGAAACGGCCGGAATTATGGTCACCAATCCCAACACGCTCGGCCTGTTCGAAGAAAATATCAAGGAGATCGCCGAGGTCGTGCATGCCAAAGACGGTTTGATTTATTGTGACGGGGCAAACATGAACGCCGTTATGGGAATTGTGGATATGATGGAAATCGGCATTGATGTGTTGCATCTGAATTTACATAAGACCTTTTCCACCCCTCATGGAGGCGGCGGCCCCGGCTCCGGCCCGGTCTGTGTCAACAAAACACTGGAGCCTTTTCTGCCCATTCCCCGAATTGTTTCGGAAAACGGTCACTATGCATTGTCGGAAGATTTTCCTCAATCGATTGGCAAACTGGATACCTTTCATGGTCATTTTGGTGTGATGGTCAAAGCTTACAGCTACATTATGAGCATGGGCGCGGAGGGTCTCAAGAAAGCAAGCCAATTGGCCGTATTAAATGCCAATTATATCAAGGAAAAGCTAAAAGGCGTCTTCCATTTGCCCTATGATAGACCCTGTATGCACGAATGTGTTTTTACAGACAAAAATCAGGCCGCTAATAAGATTACTACTCTTGAAATGGCCAAGCGCCTGATGGATTATGGGTTTCATCCGCCCACGGTATATTTTCCCTTGGTCGTTCAAGGCGCCATCATGATTGAACCGACTGAAACAGAATCCAAAGAAGATATCGATCGTTTCATCGACGCCTTGCAACACATCGCGCAAGAAGCAAAAGAAAATCCGCAAATCCTTAAGGAAGCACCCAACCGGTGCAAGGTCAAAAGACTGGATGAAACCGCTGCTGCGCGGAAACCTTGTTTGGCAGGCTGATCACCCTGGTGGTTTTAATTGGCATTTGAATCGGTGATTTTTATGTTAGTCGAAGAAAAACCAAGAACATATGAACGGCAACGTAATGCGGATAACAAAGACTGGCTGTTTCTAAACCTGCCGATGATGGAATACCGGCAAGCCTGGGATTTGCAGTCCAGGCTTGTAATGGCAAGAAAAAATAATGTTATTGATTCCGACATTCTCCTTTTACTCGAACATCCGGCGGTTTTTACCCTCGGTCGCAGGGGGGGACGCGAAAATCTGATCGTTTCCAGTGAATTTCTTGATAAATTTGGCATCCCTGTTATCCAAATTGAACGGGGCGGAAATATCACCTACCACGGGCCCGGCCAATTAATTGCATATCCCATTGTTGACCTAGAAGTTGCTAGGTTGAATGTGGATACCTACGTCGAACGGCTTGAGGAAACCATGATCCGAACAGCCCTTAACTTTGATGTTCAAGCCCACCGCAATCCTTTGAACAGAGGCATTTGGGTCGGCAACAATAAAATTGGAAGCATTGGCATCGCCCTGCGCAAGGGTGTAAGTTTTCATGGTTTGGCCCTTAATGTCAATTTATCACTTGAACCCTTTACCTGGATTAACCCCTGCGGCCTAAAAAATGTGGGCGTGACTTCCATAAAAAAAGAATCTCGACAAGACGTCACCATGCAAGTGGTTCGACACGTGTTTATAAATCATTTTCAGACGGTGTTTGAGATAGAATTGGTTCCGTCTAGCCTTCAGGAAATAACGCGAGCAATGACCACGACTTAAAAACGTAGCAGGAAAAAAAGCACCTTAAAGGAAATATTGAGCCTTGAAAGCCCAACCAAAAATCCGGGTTCAAAAACCCCATTGGCTCAAAAAGCAGCTGCCATCCGGACCCGACTATGAAAAGGTCAAATGTCTCATAACCAGAGGCCGGCTCCACACGGTATGCCAGGAGGCTAAGTGCCCCAACATCTGGGAATGCTTCTCAGAGCACACTGCCACTTTTCTGATCCTGGGAGACCATTGTACCCGTGACTGCCGCTTTTGTGCGGTCACATACGGAGCTCTGGAGCCTCCGGATCCCGGAGAGCCGTCCCGAGTTGCCAAAGCGGCTCAGGATATGGGACTGCGGTATGTCGTTATCACTTCAGTTACACGGGATGACCTTCCGGACGGCGGCGCCGGGTTATTCGCCGAAACCATCCGCGAGATCCGCAATCGCATGCCGGATACAAAAGTAGAGGTATTGATACCGGATTTTCAGGGAAAAACAAAAGCGCTGAACACTGTTTTGCAAGCCTACCCGGATGTCTTAAACCATAATTTGGAAACCGTACCGCGACTTTATCCAACGGTGCGGCCTGAAGCAATTTACGATCGCTCGCTTGAACTATTGAAAAGGGTTCACATATTCGACTCCGCTATCCCAACCAAATCAGGCCTCATGCTCGGTCTGGGTGAAACTTCCGAGGAAATCCACCAAACACTTCTCGACCTTCTGGAAGCCGGTTGTCGGATCTTGACATTAGGTCAATACTTGCAACCGAGCCAACAGCACCTGCCGGTAGCACGTTTCCTTACACCGGATGAATTTGATCACTGGCGAGAAACTGGTTACAGTTTGGGCTTTGCCGAAGTGGCCAGTGGCCCTTTTGTTCGAAGCTCCTACCGAGCACATGAACTTTTTAAGACTGTCCAATCTTAAGGGAATTATTCCCAAAATTATAAGTTACCCCTTTCAAGAATTAGTTATCATATCCTACACCAGATGATAGCGACTTATGTGTTTATGGCACCAAAGCGGGCCTTTATTAAAGAATTTCAGTATTCTTATTGGAGCGAAGCCCCTGAATTGTTTTCATTGCTTTTTTAATTCTGACGGGGGTCATCGGAAGCTCGTACAGGCGAACGCCGATAGCATCGTAAACCGCATTGGCGATCACAGCGCCCATGGGTGTGATGGCCGGCTCCCCGCACCCCTGCGGCAGCATGGCTGGATTGTCTATCAATATCGTCTCAATTTTGGGCACCCAGGAAAAACGGGGCAGCTCATAGGTGTCAAAGTTCTCATCGAGAATTTTACCACCTCTGAAACGAATCTCTTCGCGCAGGACATAACCCAGTCCCATGGTGATGCAACCTTCAATCTGAAGTCTGACGCCGTCAGGGTTGATCACTTCACCCGTATCCTGCGCGCACACAACCCTTTGTACCCGAACCACCCCTGACTTCTCGTTAACCTTGACTTCCGCCATGGTAGCGACGTAGGTTCCTTTGTAATCCGTACAGGCAATGCCAAACCCTCTTTTGGTGGGCGCCTTGGCGAACCGGTGTCCGAACTTTTCGGCGGCGGCGTTAAGAACTTTGCGCATGCGTTTATCCGTCAAATGGGTGAGACGAAACGTCAGCGGATCCATACCCGCTGCTACGGCCATGATGTCGATCTGCGATTCCATGGCGAAGACATTGCTGTTGCTGCCGGGACCCCGCCAGGCACCGACGGCGAAGGGATGCGCCTGGTCGCCCCCACCCGACCAACCCCCGAGGGCCGCGACCCGCTGGTGGGGAATGTCGTAAAAAGGTTCCGAGCTTCTTGGACCCGCAAAATAATTGTCATAATCCCAGAAAACGATACGCTGATCGCGGTCCAGACCGGATCTTACTTTGATAACCGCCGCGGGGCGAAAGGTGTCATAAAAAAACTCCTCTTTGCGCGTCCAGGCCACCTGCACCGGTTTTCCCGCCAGCTTGGCCAGGCGGGCGGCCTCGATCACCTGTTGATTGCAGATTTT
>CP070652.1:1673806-1697020 GCA_020354645.1 Deltaproteobacteria bacterium | reverse complement strand
TTGGACACGTCAAACAAAAAATGCATTCGGTAGAAAGGACTCTCTCATCTTTGTTTACGTACTCCATGATATTGATGTCCATCGGGCACATCTTGTTACATACACCGCACTGGGTGCATGTTTCCCTGTTCCCCTCAATCTTAAGAAAAGAAAACCTTGATGTAACCTTTAGTATTGCGGTTATCGGGCAAAGATATTTGCAAAAAGCCCTATTATCTCTGAGTGTAAAAGCAAGGATGATTGAAGAGGCAAAATAAAATATGTTACCACCAACGAGCCATGCCAGCTCTGATTGACCCATTGGGTTAGGCCTATATTGAAAAAAGAACCATAATGCGAGGACTAATAAAACACTGACACCAAAATGGATATACCTCAATGATTCCCATTTTGTTGCCATCCTGCCTGTCTTGTTCCGCTTATATGGAAGAAAATCAAGAACCATTGTAGTCCAACACGCCCAACTGCAGAAACCTCTTCCAAATAGAATCGGTCCTATTATTTTAGCAACCAAATAGTGAATAATAGAGCCTGCGAAAAATCCAGATAGCAGATAGAAGAAGAATCCTTCCAATTGCATGTTCTCCATTTTGATTATTCCAAGGAAGCCGAGCATGTAAATGCCAATAAGCAATTGCGCAAAACGCCTTCTCGAAGGCTTCTTTTTCTTTGGAAGGAAAATATATAGACCGATTCCAACGCCAACGGCAGTTCCAATGTATCCGAAATTAAACAAATAAAATAGGTTTCCCTTGGATTGCCATAAGATGATGGCTATGGTCCAAAATGAGATAAAAATGATTAATGGGGCTCTTAGAGATTTTAAATCATATGCGTTTTTTTTAGTTTCCACAATGCCGCCTTGGTTTAGGATAGGTCAGCACAACAAGGTGTACACGAGAAATCATAGTCCTGCTAATTTTTTTAAATGGGCTACGTGTCCGACCCGACTCGCATTGATTCTTCGTTACAGTAATATTGAGAATAATTGTAATAAACTACGCTTCTAAAAATCTGACATATCTTGTCAATATCTGCAAAAATCCAAAAGTCCATATCCATTGAGAATATCCAAGGTTTAGGAAAACCTTTGATATCATACATATCATCCAATAAATTGTGAGCTTGTCAGATTTGGTCGTGACCGTTATTTGATAATTGTATGATTAAATCTTGGTCAATGCATTTTAGAACCTCCATTAGTTTTTTTTGTGTTACTCTATAAAAAAATTTTCTGTTACCCCTAAAATAGGTTGCTCGTCTTCGCTCGGAACGTATATCACCTCGCTCGCGATCAGCCAGGCTTCGTGATACTGTAACCCTTTCTTCATCAACCTCTCGATCTGGTCTTCGACCCGGTTCTGCACGTCCAGGCAATACTTCTCTAGCTGGCCTTTCCTTTTCAGGTGCCGGTACAGCTTCGGCCGGTTTTCTTTCAGGTGGTCTCTCGCCTGTATCCCGAATCTCTTTAATTCGCTCACCGGGCACCTCCTTTCTCCTTGGTGCTAACATTGGAAAGTGTAATTCTTGATAAATTATATATCATTCTGCTTTACAAATAGCAAAAATACACCGATTACCAAAATTACCAGGGTGCATCTGGGGTGCATTTGACCATTACAATTCAGCATAATCCATTAAAATCCGTTAATCTAACCGTCTAAAATCATTATAAGTAACCGAAATCATTAGCACTCTAATTGGCCTCATAACCCGAAGGTCACAAGTTCAAATCTTGCCCCCGCTACCAGAATAATATAGATGGATTACAGATAATATGTAATCCTTTTTTTGTTCGGTAATAAAGCAATACCCAACGCTATACCCAACGTTGGGCTTCACTTTCGAATACTTCCCCACTTTTAAACTAATCGATAAAACTTGTTTCCTGAAAGACAAAGAGACCCCCAACCTCCCATCGCCCTTTTTACCGATGCCGGAAGATCCTCTCCAATGCGCGACCCAAATTTTGCATTTTTTCTGATTGGCTTGATTGGCTCAAGTTGGGCTGGCTGATTGGTTTGATTGGCTAAAATGTTTGGACAATTTGAAATTAACTAATTTGCCAAAATATGTTTGACCCCTTCTAATTAAATGACATATATGGTAATAATCGATCTAAAGTTCATCCCCGCCAGCTGGCCGAATGCACTTTTTCAAGTGGAACCGAGTGAAATCCTACCGCACATTTTTTAAGCTAAAATTTTTCTTGATCTATCCTTTGTATTAATCGCCAAAAAGAATGGGAGTCACCCATGATTAAAGAGCGAGCCAAACGCAAACTCAGCGAAGAAATGTGCCGGTCCATCGAATGGATCATCATGCGGATGGCGAAGGTGGGCGCAAGGATTGCTTACCATCTTTCCCAAGCCAAATTTCTGCTTTGAACAAAGGAACATTCAACAGAAGCTGGAAAAAAGGCATGAGGGACAGCTTTTAGAGACGATCGCCGCATAATTTGCAATAATATCGACCAACCATGCTCGGATCATTCGCTGTGGAGTCAGTAAATTTTGGCGGTGGACCACAAGGGTTGGACAGCCCTCTGGTGCATGAACCCTGTCGTCTGGAAAGATGAGATATTTTTGGCTGAAAATTTCTCTCAATTTACAACACTTATCAAAAGGAGGTAGGCAAATGGCAAGTTACATTCTCTCGGACCCCAATTTTAGTGACGGCACACGCTCAGAGGTTATAGAGGCGATCATGGACCAGCTGAGGGGACGCGACGGCGTGAAGCTCATCGGGTACGAGCCCGATTCTGACTTCGACCGCCTACCGGCTGAAGTGATAGGTCGCCCCGAGGCGATGAAAGAGGCATTGCTCGACGCGGCCGGCAAGGCTTACGAACTCATCGACATGGAGAAGCAGCACGGTCGCCACCCACGTATCGGGGCCGTGGACACCATCGAGATCTACCCGGCTAAGGACATTACCATTGAGGAATGCAAGGAATTCGCCGAGGACCTTGGTCTGGAGCTCCATAAGCGGTACGACGTGCCCATCTACTTCACTGGAAAGAACGCACGGCGTCCGGAGAACGAGGGCCTGACCTACATCCGCAAGGGCAACTACGAGGGGCTCAAAGAGGCCGTCCTCGTGGACCCGGGGCGGGCTCCTGACATCGGGCCGGCGAAGTTGCATCCGACGGCGGGAGCCACGATCGTCGGCGCCTTGGAGGAACACGACGCTTATTTCAACGTGGTGCTGGACACAACGGATTTATCGATAGCAAAAAAGCTGGCCAGTTATGTGCGCGGCAAGCACGGAGGCTTCACCAATATCCAGGGCGTGATCGGTCTACCTCAGACTCATCGTCGTACGGGCAAGGCTTGTGTGGAGGTGTCCTGCGAGATAACTAGCCCTCTGAAGACACCCCTTCACCGCGTCTATAACCTGCTCAAGGCTGAGGCCGCCCGGTATGGAGTTAATGTCATCGCAGGGCAGATCTGTGGTACGATTGAGGCGGAGGTGCTCGTCCAGACCGCCGAGTGGTACCTGCAACTCGAGGGGATTAACGGACCTTGGGATTACAAAAACCAGATACTAGAGAATCATCTCCTTGAGCTCGAGTCTTAGCCCGCGACTGCGGCGCGGTGACGCTGAGAGGGCGGCTTGGGCTCTCTCAGGAAATTGACAGGGCATGGCGTTACAGCTGCGCCCTGTCGCCGACAAACTGGACGATGGTGTCAAAACTTGATCAGAATTGGACGATGGTGTCAAAATCTTGATTAGCGATTAGTGATATACCAAATTCATCGTAAAAATCGGTCAGTTATGGCAGAATTAAGTGGGACCGGAGGTATTAGAGAAAAAACCTAATATGTGCCCCCAAGATAATAAGAATATAGGGGATCCTATATATAAATAACTTTAAGTCTGCGGACGTAGTTACCCCTCTTTTATCGGCAGACCGGCTGCGATTATTTGCTCATAATTTATTACTGACGAAACGATCTTTATCAGTGATAGGAATTTACATAATTGTTTATCGATTAAACTGAAGTTGTGTCCACGGTCAATATTTCTCAGAGATACATTTTACCGATTGAGCGGCCTGTCAAACAACGTCGCTGTTTGATATAACCTGTTATACGCGGTGGTCGGTAGGGAACAGAATAGGCACCCCATCCCCATTTCTGACTAATTCGAGTGAGATATTTACTAATTTATGGATGCCCCTATTTTTCCTATTTTTCTATTTTTATTTCCGTCTGGTTTCTGTTTTATCAACTCTTTGATCAGATTTTTCTGACCTATAATTCACACTGGTTTTATTAAATGAGTTATTATTGCACGTTGGTGCTATCACCTGCTTCGGTGAGACATTACTTATTTCATTAATCATGATTTTCTTGATAACATCATTATTTTTTCTGAATGATAAATAGGAATAGTAATAAGGCCCCCCTAAGTAAAATATCGTCAAAGTTCTTATAAACTTTAGAAAAAATTAAAATCCTGAATCTATTGCAATACGGCACTCTTCATGGTTATTTTTTGCTTATGTTCGAATAATATTGTATAATTAATGATAAATTAGAAATTTTGACCGAAAAGTTTATTTAATAACATTGTATTGTTAATAGTAAAAGTTCAATTTTTCCAGGATGTCCGGTTTCACACTTAAGGAGTGTTTCATTTGTAAAAGTGGTATCCTGTATTTTGAAATTACGGGCAAATCATATTCAAGGAGGATGCCATAATGGCAAATGGAATTGTAAAATGGTTTGACGAGAAAAAAGGCTTTGGTTTTGTTGAGCAAGAAGACGGTTCGGATGTATTTTTTCATTTTTCAGGATCAACGGGGTTGGTTTTACGTCTCTCAAAGAAGTTGACGAAGTTACTTTCGAAACGGAACAGGGACAAAAGGGTCCTTGTGCTGTGAATGCTAGTATTGTTTAATTTCTTGTTGCTCAAACGCAAAGGAGCATTCCATGATTTTAAGTTGGAATGCCCTTGCGATTCCTCCTTTTCTCATTGAGTCTCCCTTTAATTAACCAAAAGAGCTTTCATTTCCTGAATTCTATAAGGAGATTCTTCAAACCTATTTAGATGCATTTGATCGTTGTTCACATGAAGAAAAATGCCGGGAATTCAGTCCAAGTTTCTGTGTTTAACCATACAATTTAAAACATTGATATGGTTGATGAGCTATGTGCCACATATTCGAGTCACTATATCAGAAAGTTACGCTCACTGAGACGTAACTCATTGTATTAGTAAAGTTATTAATAAATTGGCCGATAAACACATTAAGCTCTGGAGCATCATTCTTATTTGCCGTCTCGTTAAAGGGTTATATTATCAAAACAAATTGAATTATACTGAACTCTTTTAAGACGGGATTGGGTATTGATGTCATTTCGGACTTTTTAAAAAATAAGGAATTTTAAATCGGTACTGGAAGTCAACCGATATGGTGTTCGCAAATAGCACAATTCCCTATGGACACTAAATGAAAACAGACCCGATCATCCTTAAAGTCAGGCTCATCACTTTGTCTTTCTGCGATGAACAGGCAAATCTTGAAGACCATTTTCTTCAGAACTATTTTGCTACAAGCCTAAAGTATTTAAGATTAATCCATTTCATTGCGATTTTTTTTTATGGGCTCACAGGGTTTTTGGACCATGCGCTTTTTCCTGATGCAAAAGCTGCATTTTGGACAATTCGCTACGGTTTCGTTATATCATTTTTCATCTTAGGATTTTTTTTTACTTTTTCGGTTTATTACCAGAAATACTGGCAGTTAATACATGCAATTTACATCTTCTTGACCGGAGGCGGGTTCATCATGATGATTGCCATTGGGCCAAAACCTGAGATCTATTCCTACTATGTGGGAATCATCATATGCATGTTTTTTGGATATACTTTTTGCCGCGAAAGGTTCATCTATGCCTCTGTCTCCGGATGTCTATTATTGGGCTTATACTGTGCTGTGTCGATCTTCGCTATTAATACTCCATCTAAAATTCTGCTACATAATACGCTGTATCTTTGTATTGCCAATTCTTTAGGTATGATGATCTGTTACTTTTTAGAATTCTCTGCGCGCAGGGATTTTTTGTTGGTACATCTGTATCAAAAAGAACGGGAGAAAGTCGGTGCGGCGAATTTGGAGTTGGAAAAACGCGTTGAGGACCGAACATCTGAGATACTAAAAGCAAATCGGCGTTTAAAGGAAGAAACAAAGGCCACTGTAAAAGCCGAAAGAGAAAAGAGGGAACTCGAAATTCAGCTGCAGCGCGCCCAGAAGATGGAATCTCTTGGAACATTGGCAGGGGGTGTCGCTCATGATCTTAACAATATTCTTTCCGGAGTTGTGAGTTATCCGGATCTCCTGTTGACCGATTTATCTGAAGAAAGCCCATTAAGACCCGCATTATTAACCATAAAAAAATCCGGAGAGAAAGCTGCTGCAATTGTTCAGGATCTATTAACATTAGCACGCCGAGGAGGATTGTCTATTTCTAAGGTTGTTAATATAAACAGTATCATTGAAGATTATTTCAAAAGTGCAGAGTTTGAAAAACTAAAAGCCTATCATCCCAAAGTTGTATTTGATGTCGAATTAAAAAACGATTTGCTGAATATTATGGGTTCTTCGATTCACCTCTCTAAAACGATTATGAACCTTATATCGAACGCAGCCGAGGCTATGCCGGAAGGAGGTACAATCAGAGTTTTTACAAGAATTAGTGAGGTCCGTACACTTCAGAAAGGTTTTATGAACATTGCCCCTGGTTGTTACGCAACTGTAGAAATTACAGATGAAGGGATCGGCATTGCTCACCATGACTTAGAACGTATATTTGAGCCATTTTATACAAAAAAGGTAATGGGTCGAAGTGGAACTGGTCTGGGAATGGCAGTCGTTTGGGGAACAATTCACGACCATAACGGTTATATTGATGTCAGGAGTACTTTGGGAAAGGGCACAACCTTTATGCTATATTTTCCGTTGACCAATCAGCCGATACGCAACGAAGAGGAAGAAACTTCGATCGATATGTATAAAGGTAACGGCGAATCGATATTAGTTGTTGACGATGTAAAAGAACAGAGGGATATAGCGTCAAAGATATTGGCCAAATTAGGCTATTCCGTAAAGACTCTTGCCAGCGGTGAAGAGGCGGTTAAATACATGCGCGATAATTCAGCAGATATTCTACTCCTGGATATGATCATGGATCCTGGAATAGACGGATTGGAGACTTATCGGCAGATTCTTGAAGTGCACCCCAACCAAAAGGCAATTATCGCGAGTGGATTTTCGGAAACATCTCGTGTTGCTGAATTACAACGGTTGGGCGGCGGCGAATACATCCGGAAGCCATACTGCCTTGATACGATTGGCATTGTCATTAAAAAGGCATTGGAATGTTAACTTCGTCCGAACCACCTTATAAAAAATCCCACCAACATTATGAAAGGGAAATGTCATGTCCTAATCCTTTCGATTTTCCTCAAACCAACCAACGGCGTTGGATTTACACCATGTGGCTTGGCGACGATACCGCGAAGCCCTTTAGTAATAATACCTTTTTCCTTGTGCTTTTTGTGCCAAGCAGGCCCTTTGGTTTTGTTCATCATATTATCGGTACTGATAACCTTGTCACGGATCAAGATCAGGAAATAGCTGAAAAATGAACGTGGCTGTTTTCCAGGGAAATGTCGGATTTTTTTAAACGCTCTCTGAGTTGCCTTTCGCTAATGGGCGTTAAATCCAAACTTTTGGCAATGAAGTGACACTACTTAACAGCTGTTTTATGAATCTGTTGACTGGTTTTAACTTTTCAGCGTAATCGATAATATTGCGATGAACATAATCAACCACTCTGGGTATTTGAAAACTGGACCCCGTGCACCGATTCTTTCCGGATCTTGAAAATCGGTTTCATCCAGAAATACTCTGACCTCATTACGTATTTCCCGTATCCAGCGAGTAGATATTTTGTTTGATTGTATAGCCATGAACCGCCTCCTTTCTAATTGAAAGCATCAAGATTATTCATAGCAATTACAGTTAAAAATGTCTGCCGTTTGTTCTTATAGTAATAATTGAAAATTGCTAATTGATGTGTTACAGATATAAAGGTAGAACATCGATATTTGTAATCGATAAAATCACGTAAAATTTGAAATCTCACTCCCGGCACTCGACATCAATTGAGTAGGAAAACCTAGATGGACACGAAGCAATCATCGGAACCCATCGCCGTAATTGGAATGGGATGTTACTACCCAGGTGCAAAATCGCCCAAGCAACTATGGGCAAACGTTCTCAGCCGCAGAATTCAGTTCAGACGAATCCCCAGATGTCGACTTTCCTTAGAAGACTATTATAACAAGAACGAAAAGGCTGCGGACAAAACATATGCAAGGATGGCAGCCGTTATAGATGGATTTTTCTTTGATTGGGCCGCAAAACTAATACCCCAATCAACTTACAAGGCGACAGATATAGTCCATTGGCTTGCTCTGGAGACAGCATTACAAGCCATTGCTGATGCAGGTTTCACCGAAAGCGACTTTCCTAATCAGCGTGCCGGAGTTATTGTCGGCAACACCCTCACCGGAGAGTATACGCGTTCCCTCAACCTGCGGTTGAGATGGCCTTTTGTTCGCAAGGCATTTTTGGCCGCCGCCCGCAACTGTGAGATTTCACGAAAAGAAATCGGCCAGATGGAAAGCACATTTGAAAATTACTTCAAATCTGTATTTCCCCCCACAAACGAAGACACTTTGGCCGGCGGCCTTTCGAATACAATCGCTGGCCGTATCTGTAACTACTTAAATTGTGATGGAGGGGGCTATACCGTTGATGGCGCCTGTTCGTCCTCACTGTTGGCTGTTGCGACTGCCGCTGCCGGTTTATCCGTGGGAGATTTGGATTTGGCCCTGGCTGGAGGTGTCGATGTCAGTCTCGATCCATTTGAGTTGATTGGATTTTCTAAAACTAACGCTTTGTCTTCAGGGGAAATGAACGTTTACGACCGGAGAGGTAGCGGATTCATACCTGGAGAAGGCTGCGGATTTGTTGTATTGAAGCGGTATGCCGAAGCGATCGAAGACGGCAACTATATTTATGCCACTTTGCACGGTTGGGGCATATCGTCTGACGGCGGGAATGTTTCCATTACTGCACCCAGTGTTTCCGGGCAAGCATTGGCAATTAAAAGAGCTTATTTAAATGCCGGTTATGGGATTGCAAGCTTAGACTTCATCGAAGGCCACGGCACCGGTACCGTCGTCGGTGACCGCGTTGAATTGGAAGCGCTTGCCTCAGTAACATCCGAAAAAAATCCCCAGCAGAAAAATACCAGCCGTCATTGGGGTATCACTTCGTTGAAATCGATTATAGGCCATTCCAAAGCAGCAAGCGGAGTTGGTGGTTTTATTAAGGCTGTGATGGCGGTTAACCGTCGCATTTGTCCTCCAACTGCAGGTTGCCGATATCCGAACCGAGTTTTTGAAGAAACTGCTCGAAGTTTATATCCAATTCAACTCGGTAAAGTTTTTGCGTCTAGTGATAAATTGCGAGCCGGGATTTCGGCAATGGGTTTTGGCGGAATTAATTGTCATGTGACAATAGAATCGGCCGATTCACCTAGTTCTAAACTGGAACCGGACATAGACGAGCGATCTCTGATGGCTTCTGCACAAGAGAATGAAATATTCGTTTTGAATGCAAATAATTCCTCAGAGATGATTGCCCAAGCCCAAGAACTGATCGATATTGCCGATGGGATCAGCTATGCCGAACTGACCGATTTAGCTTCTGAAATAGGATGCAAATTACAGCCTGGGCTGGAGTTGCGTTCAGCTCTTCTTGCAGGAAGCCCTGATGAGTTAATAGAGAGGCTTCAGAGGTTATTGTTTATCCTAAGAAGTCAAACCACAGACTATGAAGATGTTTATCAAAATAGCACGGAGAACATATGGATTGGTAAGCGACTCAGCCGCTGTCGAGTGGGATTTCTGTTCTCTGGTCAGGGATCGCAAAAGTTGAACGCAGCCCGATTTTTGGTGGAACGTTATCGATGGGCAAGAGAACTTGTAAAAATTTCAGATAAATTATCAGAAGAAATTGGGATTACTCCGCTTAGCCAAATTATGTACGTGCCAACTGATCAAGCTGGGGACTCTACGCAATTGGAATCCTGGTTTACAAGACTATCCCAGACCTCCAATGCTCAGCCAAGTATCTGTCTTGCCTCTGTCCTATGGTACCGGTTCCTGTGCAAGTTAGGGGTCACACCGGTAGCTGTGGGAGGCCATAGTCTCGGGGAAGCAACAGCTTTTTATGCGGCAGGTGCTTTTGATGAAGCGACATTACTGCGCTTTGCTTTCATTCGTAGCCAAGCCATGACTCTTCAACAACAAAATCCCGGCGCCATGCTCAGCTTGCAATGTTCGCGTCAGCAATTGGAGGCATTGTTCCCTAAGATTTCTGAAGGCTATGTAACATTGGCCAATATCAATGCGCCTAACCAGATGGTTGCTTCAGTCGAAGTTTCGGCAATAAGTCACCTGAGCCGATTGGCAACTGAAGAGGGAATCTCCGTTTACCGGCTGCCTGCATCCGATGCTTTTCATTCCCGGCTCATGTTACCTGCCGGTAAGAGGTTATCCGAAAAATTACCATTACCTTCCAAAATTTTGGATCTGAAAACTCGTTTGTTTAGTTGTATAGACGGACAGGAGATACATATCGGTCGTGATCTTCGATGGCATTTTATCCACCAGGTAACTGCGCAAGTAGATTTTGTCGCTCTGGTTAAATCGATCGCCAAATGCGTGGACATACTAGTTGAGGTCGGCCCCGGTCGGATACTTACCGGTTTGGTCAATGCATTCAAAAAAAATGGTAGTCCCGTTTGTATGCCGATCGAATCTTCACCATTCCAAACAGGCGACCTTAATGTTTTGCTCGCCAGTCTTTTTGTACGGGGCGTGTCCATAAATTGGGAAGTCCTATATGAAAAACGGTTGGTAAATCCTTTTATTCCACCCAGTGAAAGGCATTTTTTCACCAATCCCTGTGAACAACCACTTGAGATTGGGATTAACAATCAAGTCGGCCAGAGTGCACATACGGTTCCACTGACTGATTCTATGTTGCCTGAGGTAACGGGCCTCACGCCTGAAACGGTTCGAGCTTACCTGAAAAAACGCGGTACTTTTTTAGCCGAAGTAATCAAGGCTGATCTAAAAAGTTCTCCACATTGTAACGATCAGGCTGGCTTCGAAAATAATATGGTATACAAAGTAGATACCAATATCGCCGTGCACCAAGTAGATGCACACTCGAACAGGCCAACTGCGGAAAGTATTTATGATCTGATTGCTGAAACTACGGGATTTCCAAGAGAAACGTTGACTCAGGAGGCTCGTCTTTTGGATGACTTAAATTTGGATTCTATTAAAGCAGGAGATCTAATCGCAAGGTATGCTGAACAAGTTGGCCTTTCCGGAAAACTTGACCCCGCAGATCTAACTAATGCATCTATTGGAGAGATCGTCGATCTTGTTGCAGATCTCAAATCGAATCAAAAAACGTTTGTGCAAAAGGAGCGAAAAATAACCGTTGCTAAGACTTTGGAACTGCTGGTCGAACTTGCTGCACGAATTACCGGTATTCCATCTGTTGATATATCTGTTGATGCCCCTGTCGGTTCGGACCTGCAAATGGAAATCGACCAACTGCGTCAGTTAATGAAGCAAACTTCGCAGGCGCTTAGACTTGACGGTAATATCGACCTACCACCGCTTCTTGACCGCAGTTTGTTTCAAATAGCCAAGATTTTAGTTCGAATCTCCCGTAATGATATCCAAAAAGAACTAACGTCTAAGGTTGATTTGTCCAGTGAATGGGTCAGGGAATTAAAAATTGAGTTAACCGAAACCAATCGACCAAATTCTCCCTCAGGGTTTGGAAAACGCTTTGAGGATCAATGGCCCAACGCCCTAGTTTTGATCTTAAACGATAATCCGAATGATCAGGTGTGTAAGGCTATAAAGCAGCGTTTGACATCTTCGGGTGCTGATGTTCATGTACGTTCTTATCAACAAATCGAATCCGGCGAGTTACAGGATACAATGGACTTTTTTTCACATTTCGTTGCGATTCTGCCTCAAACTACCAAGGAAGTAAATCTTACCGAAGAACATGTGAAGGAAGTAATTCATCGATTATCCTTGGCAGCTGTTCCGCCTTCGGCGAACAGCGGACCCCGCCGACGCACTTGTTTGGCGTTTGTTCAGTTTGGGGGCGGTTATTTTGGAACACGTCCAAGTTCAGACGCAATCACCCAGTGCTGCGCAACTGCATTGGCTAAGAGCGTTCATCTGGAACGTAAAGATTTAAAAACAAGGGTGATTGACTTTAGCCCCAAGCTTGAAGCCGATGTCATAGCGCAAAAGACTGTTGTTGAAATGGAGGGATCCGAGGACTTTTCCGAGGCTGGATACGATGAGAAGCTCTGTCGACGGACGCCCTCTGTCTGCACCATGGAACCAGCAGAGTACGAACCAGATTCGACAGCATGGTCGGAAACCGATGTAATCCTTGTGACCGGCGGGGCTAAAGGAATTACAGCAGAGTGTGCCTTTGCTCTTGCCCGAGAGACAAAAGTACGAATGGCCTTGGTGGGCCGTAGCTTTTTTAAAGATTCGGTTGCACCTAATCCGGAGGCGGAGAAGATCCGCAAGCTGCTTCAACGCTATGAGCACGAGGGGCTCAATGCTCGCTATTATTCATGTGACGTTTGTGATCGAAATTCTCTGGCTAAGACCGTTAAGCAAATTCAAAGCGACATGGGAAAAATCACAGGAGTAATCCATGGAGCAGGGTTGAACATCCCGCGCCAGATTAATCAGGTGTCGGCTGACCAAGCCCTAAGTGAGGTTGCACCCAAAGTTATTGGTGCGCTGAATTTACTTGACGAATTGTCTGAAGACCCACCCAAGCTAATTCTGGGGTTGACATCTATTATCGGCGTAACCGGAATGGCTGGCAATAGCTGGTATGCATTCTCAAATGAGGCTTTGGATCTTATATTGAGACGCTACAAGGCAGAGCATCCTGGCATACGAACCCTATCGGTGGCATACAGCATTTGGCGAGATGAAGGAATGGGTGCCAGAATGGGCAGCGTATTATTATTAAAAAATATGGGCATTGATGCTATCCCAACTGAAGAGGGGGTGAAACGTTTCGTTCGATTGTTTACACACAACCCGGGTACACACCAGGTAATTATAACGGCCCGACTTGCTCAATTTAGTACCCTTAAAATCCAATCTCCACCTTTTATTAAGGGAGCCAGATATCTGGAAAATCTATTACACTTTACTCCCGGCGTTGAATCAGCCTTTCTTGCTCATTTGTCACTTACTGAAGATCTTTATCTTCAAGACCATCGCTATAATGGATCTTTTCTTTTTCCCGCAGTGTTTGGACTGGAAGCCATGGCTCAGGTTGTCGCCCACCTTACCGGCATAACTGAATTCACAAGGTTGAGGATAGAAGATTTGCTGCTCCGTCGACCCATAACGGTTGACCCCGACAAGGGTTCGGATATAATCGTATGGGCCCAAAAACAGGAGCGTCATTCCTTCGAAGACAACTTATGAGTTCATGCCGGCATCTTCAAGCTAGGTACCAATTCGAAGTCTGATTTCTTTTCTGCCAAGTTTGTAATCGGCCTAAATCATTCTCCTCAAAAACACTATTTAAAACTCGGCCGAAAAACCCTGGATATTTACCCTCCGACGGATCTGTATCGGGAAACGCTCTTGTTCCAGGGAACGCGTTTTCAATGCATTGACAAAGTCTATACCCTCGAACGTCAGAACAGTGAATCCGGGTTGGCTGTTATCGCCACGACTCCCACAGATCCTGATTATAGCAAACTCGCTTTTGCCCGTTCTGACAATCAAAGACTACTGCTCGGCGATCCCTTCCTACGAGATGCAATACTGCAATCTGCAGCTTTGCTGATTCCCCAGGATACTTCTCTTCCAATAAGTATCCGTCGCTGGGACATTTATCCGCAACCATATTCTATGCCAAAAGAAAGTTCAATTTATGTTCAAACTCTGCTTGAGGGCCTGGAGGAAAATGAAGTCCACACTAGCGTTAACTCATTCGACCACACTGGCGCTCTAAATGAAAGTCTTAAAGGATATCGTCTGAGAAAACTTCAGCATCATAAAGAATACCCAAACGTTTCGGATTTAGTTTGCCCAGACGATCGTGACACGCGTGAGTTACGTGCGTGCCTGACTCACCTGGCTCATAGATTTAAGGTAAAAGTTCCTGAGGTCCGTGTGTCTTATCTTGCAAATCTCCATGCATTGCCGAAGAATCAACGTCGAAAAATTGAACTTCCTCTCATCGAGAAGGTTGTCCAGCAATGGACACGGGAAAGTGACGTTAATAATTCCAAATTTACGGTAGAGTGGCAACAATCTGGCAAACCCGTGGTAAGGCTATCAGATGAACCGGTGGAAATTTCTCTCACTCATGATAACCGCTATTGTATCGCTGTTGCTGGGTCCTGGTCCTTAGGAAGCGACATTGTACCGGTCAAGCATCGGAACCGCAAACAGTGGCTTGGACTTTTAGGTCAGATTGCAGATACCCTGATTGATGATAATCTGGATGAAAATGAACTTAACCGTCTCGGTGCAGCTATTTGGGCAGTGAAGGAAGTATTGCATAAGGTAAATGTTAAAAAAACAATATCCATGAAGATTGAGCAGAAAATTAACAACGGTATCTTGTTTTTGTGCGAGACAGATCAAGGAAAATTAAAAGTCTTGGCTTGCTGGAAAATTTTCACTCGTGGCAGAGACCGCGTGGTAGCAATATCCGTGATAGAATCTGAAACAAAAATAATAGCAGACGATGCCCTGACATTTGATTACGGGGGATATAATTCCCTACTGAATCAACAGCACTACGAAATAGTTGGAGACGGTCCTCAGGGACAGGTTGTATTCGTTCATCGCTTTCCGGTCACTTTTATGCCGGTCGGTCAGCTAAGTCGACATATTTATTTTACCCATTATTTTTTCTGGGCCGGTATGGTTCGAGAAGCTTCCGCATGGCCTGTGCTGAAAAGGATAGCAGAGCAGTTTGCAACAGGTAAATGGGGCGGCGTAACCAATTTCGCCGCTTTAAAAGTATTGGGAGAGGCAACCACGCACGATCTCATTGAGGTCAGGATGTGGGCTTCGGGCAACGGAGGACCACAAAATTCGGTCCTCGACTTGACTTATGATTTTCGTAAGGTGCTTCCAGATGGAGGTTACGAACGTTTGGCATTATTGGAGCAGCAGACAACCTGGGTACGGATCATCAATCATGGAATAGCCAAGGTAGATGCATATCCAGATTACTATGCTTCTTTTCTTGATGAAATGATGCCTAAATTTAAAGGCCCAAATTTACCGCATCCACTGCCAGAACCGTTAAAAGATTTATACGAACATGAAAACGAAGACTACCTATACACTGCTCCTACCGAGCCATCCGTTAAACCGGTACTCCACAGCCAGCTGATTGAAACCTCTCTCGAAGATGCGAATATAGTAGGAAACATCTATTTTGCTAATTACTATGCATGGCAGGGCCGAGTTCGAGACCGCTTTTTTCATAATATTATTCCAGAATATTTCCTTGGCACAGGGGAAGTCGGTGAACTAATTTGTCTGACCTGCAGAGTAGATCATCTTCGAGAGGCAATGCCTTTTGATCACATTCAAGTCCGTATGGCTCTGAAGGCACTGAAGACATGTCATGCAACGCTTTTCTTTGAGTACTATAAATTAAATTCCCATGGTGATAAACTGAAACTGGCAACAGGCAAGCAGGATGTAGTTTGGGTGTGTCGAGATTCCAAGAAAAAACCTTTAGCGCGTCCATTTCCGAAAGCTGTTCATGAAATATTTCGAAAATCCATTGAGCAGTAATAATTCAAAGCGATCAACATACGATAAGATTCTACCCTCCAATCAATGTGATTTTTTCTTCAGCTTCGACCATCTCGAAGGACAACGATATAGATCATATCTATCGCCACCTAATTGTTAATCCTAAAGCGTTGGGGACTGGCATGGAGTTGGAGACTCCGACAATTAATGCATCCTGATAAGCAACCTGTCTTTTTTTGACTTCGATTACTAAGCTTTTCGGTTACATGTGCCTTCCAATAAAAATTAGAAGGCTTATTTCACTGTTCAGATCATTAGAGGATGTGGAGTTCTTTGATTTGAAATTGCATGCTTCGATTGTAGCTAATACTTTTTGCGAATTACACAACGACAAATATACACTTTTTTTGAATCTTTCTTTCGTTTATAGAGTATAGGGGACATCCTATATATAAATAACTTTAAGTCTGCGGACGTAGTTACCCCTCTTTTATCGGCAGACCAGCTGCGATTATTTGCTCATAATTTATTACTGACGAAACGATCTTTATCAGTGATAGGAATTTACATAATTGTTTATCGATTAAACTGAAGTTGTGTCCACGGTCAATATTTCTCAGAGATACATTTTACCGATTGAGCGGCCAATCAACCAACGTCGCTGCTTGATATAACCTGTTATACGCGATGGTCGGTAGGGAACAGAATAGGCACCCCATCCCCATTTCTGACTAATTCGAATGAGATATTTACTAATTTATGGTCGTCCCTAGTTTCCCCTAGTTTCCTTGGTGCTCTTATTTTCGTTTCCGACTTTAAGATGCTGCGATTGTTGATATCACAAGTTTTTTACAGTTCTAAAAGTTGTGCTATCCAACGAATCGGCAATAAAACACTGCTTTAAAAATAGCAAATACTATATATATTTCAAGGTTTTCACATATCTTTTATCATATCAATTTATCTGCATCCACGCTAATACTTTGATATCAGCAAGATACCCAAAACTTTCGCTCCCTTTTCCATTTTCGTACTCACTTTTATAAACCAGAACAGGATCAGTTGAATATAATATTGTCAATATGATAAAATAGTAGTGTTAAGAAAGAAGAATCTGCATGATTTTTTATGTGAACAACTCTCAATTGAAAGCCTACATTTGTGATTGACAAAGATGAAATACTGGCTGCACTTGTCGTTGCATTCCTCTCTTCAATAGTATCTTTGATTTTAGCATTTATACTTATATTCTCTATAGATTCTTTTGATGGAATTCCAGAAAATTACATGTACTGGATAAGTATTTTTATCCCAATCGTATTTATTTTTTGCGGTGCATATGTGGGATTTAGCCGGTGTTATTTCGGGAAAATATATGTAAGCACATGGAATCCTGCTCTAATTGTGGCAACATCATTTGTTATCATTCTGGGAGCAATAGCATTAATTCCTATAGCCGACGAGCCTATTGAATGTTGTGCAAGACATAGAGCCTTTGATGCAGCAGCACTTGAACTTAATGCCAGAGAAAAATTGTGGTGGGAGCGCGTTAAAAAAAGTGGGCGACAATACCAAAACGATGCCGAGATTGACAGAGAGATAGTGACCGGCATTAATGGGGGCGGATGGGATACCGATTTGGGCCAAGACTACACATGGACGGTGGGGCCAACAGCAGAGGGCGGTACTATCTCGTTCCAGTTGCGGGACTCAGCGAAACTGAGTCGGAAGGCGGCCACGTTCAATGCTCCTGCCACTTGGTACAAATAGACATATCTAATCTGAAATATATATACTCCTTCAAAATTACAGATATCAGATATTTCCATTACTCCAACGTAAACTTAAAATATTCCACCTATAAAAATTGTAGATATTATATATATTTCAAAGTTTTCTCATACTTTTGATCATCTCAATGTATCTTCAATTTACAAAGAAAATACGAACCACAAAATGTTGTGTTCGCTATATTTTTTTCAGATCAAATCTACCAACGTTAGAGCTCAGCCGCCGGCGACGGGCCGGCGCACCGTTTGCGAATGCAAACAAGTGACGGCCCAGCCAGTCGGCTGGAGCGACTTGTTAGGTTTTTTAATCTCCATATTCAAATAGTTCTTTGTCAATTTCGTACGGAAAATATTAAACAGTTAGATATTAAAAAGTCTTGCCGCGTTCTTATACATTATGCGCTCGGCTGCCCCGGCATCTTCAAGCTGGGCAACAACCTTGTCTGCCCACTCAACCCATCGCTTGAAGGGTTCTTCGGCCCAGCATTGCATCCAGGGTGTATCAAGGCCAAATAGCACCCTGTCACTGTGCCTTTCGAGCAGCTCTTTGAATCTCGGCAATAAGATACCGTCGTCATCTGTAATTGAAGGTCTCCTCAATCCGCCAGATGGAGCCACGGACTTCGGCTGCACGCCCGCGATATCAGTATACAAATTGGGATGCCTGTCCATCAGTTCGCCGATATCGGCATGCCCAATCGAGTACAACTGTACCTTTGCTACTGTGCCACTATGCGCCCATATCAATTTGAGATCTTTGTTATAGTTCAGCAGGTTTTCCAGGGATCTGATTGCTTCAGGTTCGGGCTCCATGAGAACGATAATCACGGCATTGTGCCTTACAACGATGTCGCTTAACTTCCGTATGAAGGGAGAATCCGCAGGTACATTAATTTCAGGTTCATTTTTAGATGGTATTCCGTAGTACCGCAGCATGACCTCGCCAACACCCTTGTAAATTCCGGTACCAAGCAGTCGCTCTGCACGATTTAGTACACGGAAATCCTGCCTGTGCCAACCCGGATACATAGTGCTTACAAATGGCAGAATTCTCTGCGGGTGTTTTTTGTATATCTCAGTAGTTAGCGCATCGTTCTTCCGTCCCCTGGCCATTAAAACCATGTGGCTGATACCCGACATATCCATAAGCGATATCACTCTATCTGCAGTCAGACCACTAACAGTGTGACCGTGTGTGTCAATCCTTGTGGATACCATTCTTCGACGGTCAGTAGCGCGCGCTTTTGTTGTTCGCAATGCTTCGCTGGAGTATGCCAAGGAAAATAAACCACTAAAACCCAGACCCAATCCAGCTCTCAAACAATAGCTAAAAAATTCTCGGCGATACATGCGTCCAACTCTTTATGCAATTTTGAATTTGTTATCACTTTTATTCCATGCCATATTGTTTTATTTGATATACCAACGAAGCAATCCATAAACCTAACGTCAAGCGTGGACGGAAATATAGGGACGCCCTAAATATAGGGACGTCCATAAATAAGTAAATATCTCCCTGAACTTAGACCTGAAAGGGGGATGGGCCGCTTATTCCGAACCATTCCGACCGCTGAGTATAACAATTTATGGTCAACAGTAAGTCTGGTTGCCTGATCGCTTAACCGGTAAAATGTATCTCTGAGAAAATTGAGCAGTGGACACATTTTCAGCCCGATCGATAAACAGTTATGTAAATTCATGCCGGCCCCTAATCCCTAACAAGTATCCTTGCTCCAGGCAAAAGTTCAAATCAATTAAGCGCTGATGGTCTGCTGATAAAAGAGAAAGAACAACATTCGCAGGTTTAACGTTATTTATATATTTATGGACGTGCCTCTCTTCCTCCAGCATCGAAGGCCGGCAGGATTTTCAAGTCAAAGTCAACTAAACAAGTCGAAGTCGCCGTCAAGTACGCGGTTGATATGGCCGGTGCGCCAATTTTTAACGCTATCCCGAACCAGGGGGGATGGTTTTTCACGATACCGTCGGACAACAGTGGGGGTATCGCTTGTTGTTGAAAATGCCCTTTTGGCCTGATCCAGAAATGAGTCTGCGTCTGTTGCGGGCATTTCGGGTTGAATCCCAATACGGACACGAACATTATGCCGTTCAAAAGACTTGGCCTCTTTAGGGATTTCCCATACATGCAGCCCCACCTCATGCTCCAGAATGGAATAGGCGCCGAACCCGGATACTGCAAGGATAAAACTATCAGGTTCCAGATCCTTGCCGACGACTTCCTGTAGGATTTGTGACCGCATGCGCCGCTTTTTGGCCCATTTTTGATACATCATGCTTATTTTCTGAGCGAAGTCTCGAAGTACGGGCGCCGAAGTCACTGAGACCGGTTGTGCCTGAATTAATAAAAAAGCATCTTGGGGGAGTCGTTGACTGAAACTCTTATAGGCTTCCTGCAGCAAGTAAACTTGCTGCGACAAGCGAGTAATCAATTCTTTTGAATAAGACTTCCGCGGCTTAGCTTTTTTCCCTATTAGTCGATTAAGCAACGATCCGGCTGTTTGAAGCCCGGTTTCGACCCTGTCCATGAACTCTACGTCGCCAAGCAGTTTATGGCATTCAGAAGATTCCCAAAAGCCCGGGGATGAGATGGTCTTTAAGGAATTTTGTTTTTGATGGACCCATTCGTCGCCATGGATTTTGGTGTGCAAATTTTCATAGATGGTTTGAAGCAACGTCACCTCCGTTTGAGTCCCGCGGCACTCAAGAACCAGTGTCTTGACCTGAATCACTTTAGCATCAGGGATTTTTTGATCCATTTCCGGTGAAGGGATTTGTTCTACCAGCTCCGTTGCGTCCGGATCGATAAATTCAACCTGGATTGCACTGCCGTCACTGCGAACAAATAAAAATTGATCGCCCTGAGGAAATTGATGATCAACGATGGTGATGGCCAGGGGTGAAAGTAGATATCTTTCAATTGCTCTTTTGAGCGGCCGTGCACCCAGGTCCGCGGTAAATCCTTTTTCGAGCAAAAAATCGATAGCCGAGTTTTCCCACTCAACGGCCCATTCACGCATACGCAAACCCCGTCGATCTAAGGTGCTGTTAAGCTCTTTGTAGAGAATCTCGCGCATCACGGTTCGGTTTAAAGGTTGAAAAATAACAATTCTATCGAGGCGATTGATAAACTCTTTACGGAAAGTCAGGGCAATCGCCTTTTCAACGCTGGCTCTCGAGAAGGCGGAACCTTTAAGATTAAAGCCGATACTGATACCGGGTTGAAGTGTGGCACCGAGGTTTGATGTCAGGATGATGATGGCGTGTCTAAAATCAACGGTATTGCCGTGGCGATCCGTCAGGCGGCCGTCGTCAAACACCTGCAAAAACAAATCCCAGATATTTTGATGGGCTTTTTCAAACTCGTCTAGTAAAATAACCTTAAACGGTTGTTTGCGGATCTGACTCACCAATGACGCTGTTCTTTGATCCTTGTCCAGAACACCCAAGATTCTATCTTCAGATTCCCTGGTTTTAAACTCGCTCATATCCAATCGAATCATCCGATCCGCAGATCCAAAAAGAAATTCGGACAAGGTCTTTGCGATTTCAGTTTTTCCGGTTCCGGTGGGACCGGCAAACAAAAAAACACCATAAGGCCTGCTGGGATCGGTGAGCCCCGCTTTGATCATCGCCACCCGCTCGACGAGACAATTGATTGCTTCGGGTTGTCCCAGCACTCTCTGATGAAAGAGGGCTTTGAGTTCGGCTATGTTGAGTCCATGACGGTCGTCGAGAATAGATCGGGGCAATCCGGTGATATACGATAACGTGGTGTAGATGTGATCAATAGAGATGATGTCTTTTGCCTGGGCATTGGACAATAGATATCCCCGCATCAGCTTCAAAAGATCCATCAAATTGCCGGGTGCAGCTTTATCGCTCAAGAATTGTTTGGTCAGCTGCCACGTTTCATCAAGCAGTGCACGGTCTTGGTCAGAAATCTCACCATCGCCCGATTTTTTCTGATCCCTGAGCCATTGGTGCGCTAGCTCAAAAGTCCCTTTATCATCGAGCGGCGCTATCGATATGACGTCAAAGGTGGTGCTGATTTTTCCGATTTCACGCATCACCCGTTCATAAGCCCCGGGATCTGTTTCACCAATAATCTTAATGCTTCCGTTTTCGATAAACGGCATCAGCATATTTAAAATGCCATAGGGCGTGTATCGGTGCCGGCCGGCATAAAACATCTCGTGAATATTAGGAATATACCACACAACCATACGGCTCTTATCGAGATTTTGGACCAGGGTTTGCACACGTTTTTCGAGTTCGCCAATATAAACCTGACCGGCGATCACCTCCGTGGCACCGGCTTCAAAGATCTGCCAACCCCGCTGTGATAAAACCGATTCCAAATTTTTAATCAATGTGGTTTTCCCGACACCGGTTTCCCCCACAAGTAAAACGGAACGATTGGGTTCATCGAACAAGGCTTTTAAGATCCGCTCCCTATATTGGATTAAACGGCTTTGTTCACCGATGAACACCCCATTGCTCTCGCCACTCCAGATCCGACCGACGGAATTCAGATACTCGGTATCCGGACGCGTTTTCTTTTGCTGCTTCAACTCCTCGAGCAGAGGCTGAATTAGTTCCTGATCCAATCGTTTTAAAAACGCCGTAATATATTTTTTTTGTTCGACAGTAATATCTTCAATTAATTCACCGAAATGCGGTTTTTCGCCATTTTCCACACGATATTTTATAAACGCATTCATAAAGTGATGAAATATTGGTACCGTTTCCCACCATTCCTGAGTCTTTGAAAGTACGTGTCCAATTACCGGCTGCCGGGTTTTATTTTGCAGGACCCGCAAAGTATAATATATCGGCCACAGATGGCCGCTGTCGAATTGAGAAATTATCTGCCGGGCAACATCATCATTTTCTTCACGCTCATTCAACGCTTCAAGAGCCATGCACGAAATGAGCGGATTGACTCCTGAAATATATTCCAGAAGGGTATCATCACTGTGCTCTGATCGGTTCAACATCGCTACCCCATTTTTAAAATCCGAGGATGCCAGGAGATCTTTGGGGTGGGCGGTGGTATAGAAAAAAGCGTCCATCTTAGCGGCTAACTTATAGAGCTTATCAGCCAATTCCGAGGTAAGGGACCCCGTGTCCGGCTTTAACGTTTGACCGGGCTTTGTTGCCGGGCGATCCTGAAGCGATTTATTCCAGAGGATCAGTGCTATGGCACCAAGCAACATGACTAATATTATCAATCCTTCAATCATTGATAACCAAAGCTTTCGAATTTTTAGAGGAAATAGGGATACTTTCGGCTGAATTAAAATTCCCTAAACCATTAAGATCCCGGTTATACAAGATTGGATTTGTGGACCGGCCAAAAAAAATCCCGCCTTTTTGATATAAGCAGGATATTTATTCAGACATAACATCAGACATCCTTCGTTGTTACTCAACAGGAAAGCTCTATTCAATTTTT
>CP070652.1:1618672-1673706 GCA_020354645.1 Deltaproteobacteria bacterium | reverse complement strand
GAAGCACTCCTCTTTGGTGCCTTAAGCTATTTCTTCGTCTTCATCACATTTCTTAGACAGCGCTCAATGTGAAGCTTCATTCTTTCTCCGTTCCGGAGGGCATCTTCTTATTGACTGCCGTGTGTGATTGGAGTCATAATTGTGATCATGGATACCTCTTGACCTGTGACCTGGGTTAGTGCATTATTCACAATTCAACGGGTTGTTGCCCAAATATTTTTGAGCGGTCATTAAAACGTTTTTGTATTCATAAATCTTAGCGTAGCGGAAGAAAAGCGCTTTGAACCTGTTTGAGTCCCGCGCTCAAGCGGGACGAGTTTTCAAAGCGCCTGGAGCAAGCTTTAGATTTATCAAGAAACGTTTTAGACTCAGCGAAAATATCTTTGGGCAACAACCCGTAAATATTTGATGCCAATAAAAAAGGGTTATTCCTATTTTGGGAAATAATCCTTTTTTGTTTTTTGAATTAAGTGGTGTTGGAACGGCACTTCGAATGTTTTCTTCGGCAGCTATATGTGATCGGATTCAGGCAAACGCTTGAGTCTGATCGTTATTTCGATTATATTAATTTAGCATGGATTTTGATTTAAGGTTCGTATATATCAAATAAACTGCTTTCTAGAGTTAAACATTTTTTGATCAAAAAGCAGCTGGTATCACACATGAAAAAATTGTCGATTATCTTGATTGTAATAGCCGTTGCAGGGATTATCGGCTGGCAGGTTTACCAAAAAGCGTCCGTACCTTCAAAATCATCTGATCGGCGTGACAAAGCGATCCCGGTTGAGCTGACACCCATCAAAAAAATCACCATCCGTGATATCGGCCGATTTACGGGCACCCTGTACCCAAGATCCCAGTTTGTCGTAGCTCCCAAAATTGCGGGGCGTCTGGAAAAACTCTGGTTTAATATCGGAGATTCCGTGGCACCGGGCCAGCTGATCGCAGTTATCGATGATGCTGAATATCTCCAACAAGTGGATCAGGCCAGGGCTGAGTTGGAGGTATCCAAAGCACTTATCGAGGAAAAACAAAGTGACCTTGAAGTCCAGAAACGTGAGTTCGATCGAATCACGGCCCTACGAAGAAAAAAGATCGTTTCAGCCTCTGAACTGGAAATTGCCGAAGCGCAATACCGTTCAAAGTTGGCTCAGTACAAAGTCGCGCAGTCACAGATCGTCCAGAAAGAAGCGTTTTTCAAAGCCGCCGAAGTTCGTCTGTCTTACACCAGAACGCGGGTCCCCAAATACCAAAACCACGGGCAATGGGTCGTGGGAGAACGCTATGTGGATGAAGGGGCCATGCTGGCCGCCAACACCCCGATAGTATCTATCCTGGAAATCGGGACTCTGATCGCCGTCATTCACGTCATCGAGCGCGATTATCCCAAAATCCATCCGCAGTTGGAGGCTGTTGTCAGCACCGATGCCTTTCCCGAGCGAACCTTTTACGGCAAGGTTGTTCGAATTTCTCCATTATTGATGGAAAAATCCCGGGAGGCCAAAGTCGAAATAGAAATTCCCAATGATCAGAGGCTGTTGAAACCGGGAATGTTTGTCCGGGTGCTGATAGGATTTGAAGCGCATGAAAATGCGACGGTGGTCCACATAACAGCCCTGGTGAAGCGAAACGGCAGGCGGGGTGTTTTTGTGGTGGATCGGCAGGAAAAAAAGGCCCGTTTTGTTCCCGTTGATCTGGGCATCGTCAACGGAACCCTGGGCGAGATCTTAAACCCCCAGCTGTCCGTTGCAGTGGTAACCCTCGGCCATCATTTGCTTGAGGACGGTGTAAAAATACTCTTGTCTAATGAACTGCCTGGGAACGATCGGCCTCGGAGGTTCGACGAAAAGGATGTAAAAACGAATCCAAAGCCGATTACCGGAGAAAGATCATGAACCCCTCCCGCTTTGCCGTCCATCGACCGGTGCTGACCGTTATGGTCTCCCTGATCGTTATTATTGTGGGCATCATTTCTTTTCGACGGCTTCCCATCGATTTGATGCCCGATATCACCTATCCCACCTTGAGTATTTCAACGGAGTATGAAAATGCCAGCCCGGAAGAAGTGGAGGAGTTGATTACCCGGCCCATTGAGGAAGCCATGAGCGCGGTGCCGGGTGTGGAAGAAGTTACCTCGGTATCGGCCGAAGGCCGCAGCAGCGTGCGGGTAACATTTACCTGGGGTACCGACCTGGACGCCGCGGCCAATGATATCCGGGATCGTTTGGATCGGATCATTCCGCGTCTTCCGGAAGATGCCGAACGTCCCGTATTGCGAAAGTTTGACTTGGCCAGTTTTCCAATTTTGATCCTGGGGGTTTCCAGCAACCTGGAACCCATCCAGGTCCGAAAGATCATCGACGATCAGGTTAAATACCGCATTGAAAGAATCCCCGGTGTAGCCTCCCTGGACATACGCGGCGGGCTCGATCGGGAGATTCATGTGAACCTGAATGCCGAAAAACTCAAGGCCCTGGGATTGCCGATCGACCAGATTCTGGACCGGATTCGGGAAGAAAACATCAATTTACCGGCTGGGTCCATCGAACAGGGGCTGATGGATATTACCATTCGAACCCCTGGAATCTATACGGGTCTGGACCAATTGCGCAACACGGTGGTGGCGATACGGGCAAAGGCAACGATCCAACTGAAAGAGATTGCAACGGTTGAGGATGCCTGGGAAAAGGTTATCCGAATTGTTCGGATAAACGGCAAGCCCGGTATCCGATTGTCCGTCAATAAGCAGTCGGGTAAAAACACCGTGGAGGTCGCCAGCGGAGTCCTCAAGGAAATTGAGCGAATCAATACCGATATTCCTCACATTCAGATAACTTCGATTATAGATACCTCCGATTATATCAAGCGCTCCATCACCAACGTCGGGACCACTATTCTTTACGGCAGTGCACTGGCCGTATTGGTACTGTTGCTGTTTCTGCGCAATATATCCAGCACCGCCATCATCACTACAACCATACCGATTTCGGTTATCGCCACCTTCGCTCTGATTTATTTCGGTGGTTTTACATTGAATCTGATGACCCTCGGCGGACTGGCGCTCGGGGTGGGTATGTTGGTGGACAACGCCATCGTGGTTTTGGAAAATATCCATCGACTACGGGAAAGCGGCCAGGATCCTGAAACAGCGGCTCTCAATGGCAGCAAGGAGGTTGTGGCAGCCGTCATTGCCAGCACAATTACCACACTGGTGGTGTTTTTGCCGCTGATCTTTGTGCGCGGCATGGCGGGAATCATGTTTAAACAGCTTTCCTATGTGGTGAGTTTTTCCCTGGCGTGCGCATTGGCGGTAGCGCTGACCTTGGTACCCATGCTGACTTCAAAGATCCGCAGGCCTGTTTACCATGAAACGGGAAACGGGCAGGCCCGAGATCGCAGATATCTGCGAATTGCTGGCCGGTTCTTTGCTCGATTAGAGCAGGAATACGGGAATCTGCTCCGTGTTGCCCTGAACCATCCGATTATCGTTTTAGGAGGCGCAGCGTTGCTCCTGATCGGCAGCCTGATTCTCATCCCACTGGTTGGGGTTGAGTTGATGCCGGCTGCGGACGAAAGCGAGGTAAGGGTCTACGCCGAAATGGCGATGGGTACCAAGCTGGATGCGGTGGATGACACCTTTAAGAAAATTGAAGCCATCGTCAAACAGGAAGTCCCGGAGATCAGCAATACAGTGGCTTTTATCGGGGGGTCGAGTTGGCGGGCAAGAGGATCCAATGCCGGAGAGATGAGAATCGCGCTGAAACCGGTAAAGGAACGGAGACGGTCCAGCGAACAGATTGCCGCCGATCTTCGTCGAAAACTGATCTTTCTTCCCGGCGTAACGGTTCGCACCCGAGCCGGACAGGGGCTTTTTCTGTTACGGCTCGGAACTACGGAAGGGGATAAAGTGGAGATCGAAGTCCGCGGCCATGACCTGGAAATGTCTGATGCGCTGGCCCGAAGTGTCCAGGAAGTGGTGGAGAAAGTCGACGGTATTACAGACGTTAAGATGAGTCGGGAGACGGGCACTCCTGAGGAATTGATTATTGTGGATCGGCAAAAGTCAGCGGATATGAAGCTGACGGTATCCAAAATCGCAAAAATGCTCCAGACCGCGCTTACCGGGACATCGGCCGGCTATTTTCGGGACGGAGGTTATGAATACATGATCCGGGTAAAACTTGCCGATGCGGATAAGAAAGAACTACAGGAGATCCTGGATCTTTCGCTGACCAATGCGGACAGTGAACCGGTGGTGCTGCGTAACGTGGTGAACGTCCAACCCCGACGCGGTCCGGTTCTTATTCAACGCAAGGGCCAGCAACGGGTGGTATACGTATCGGCCGACATCAGTGGCAGGGACATGGGCTCCATACTCACCGATATTAAAAAAGGCCTGCGCAACCTTCTTGTACCGAAGGATTTCAGCATCGTTTTCGGGGGGGATTACGAAGAGCAGCAGAAGGCCTTCCGTGAGCTGACCATGAGTTTCGTTTTGGCACTGGTGCTGGTATACATGGTGATGGCCTCCTTGTATGAGTCGCTCCGGTATCCGTTGGTGGTGATGTTTTCCGTGCCGTTTGCCGCCATCGGGGTTATTTTGATGCTTTTCCTGACGGACTCGACATTCAATGTGCAGTCGTTTATCGGCTGCATCATGCTGGGGGGTATTGTCGTCAACAACGCCATCTTGCTGGTGGACCACATCAATCTGCTTCGCCGGCGGGACGGCATGCCTTTTCGGGCGGCAATTGAGGAAGCCGGCCGCAGGCGCTTGCGGCCGATTCTAATGACCGCCACCACTACCATGCTGGCACTGACCCCACTTGCTATCGGTGCCGGGGAAGGCGGCGAAGCCCAGGCCCCCATGGCCCGGGCGGTTATCGGCGGGCTTTCGAGCGCAACGTTGATCACCCTGATTTTGATTCCCACCGTATACTCCCTTCTGGGACGACGATCCGAGACAGACGCTGCTGCCAAGCGGACGATGCAAAAATAATAATGATCTTCAACCAGCGAAACTTTATCCCTATTTTCTTCTGATTATCCGCTTGATGACTGACCCTCGAAAAATATTTCTGTAACGGTCAAATCGGCGAATATGTGAAAACTTGCCGGTAATGCGGATAATTGATATAATATTTTACTTTCGAATCACTGCAAAATTAAATTTTTCTCTGGCTCACTTACAAAAGCAACTTTTTGTAAATTTCCGGGAGTGGGAAAGTAATCATGGACGGGGTAATCGTTATTGGTTTGGCTTTGCTGGTTGTGGTAATGGGTGGGTCGATCTGCGGTATCGTTGCTCTGGTCAAACAGCGGAATTTGAAAACCAAGCTACAGTCACTGGAAAACGATTTATTATTGCACCTCAGCCAAAAACCAACAGACGAAAGACCACCGCCGCCACCCGTTAAAGAAGAAACAGTATTTGAACCACCGCCTGAAACAGTTGAAACCCCACCGCCGTTTCCGGATGTTGCGCCGGCAATCCCGAGACCCCCACCGCTTCCCCGTGAAGCTTCAATTGAAAATCGGGAGCTGACAAGTCCTCCGATCAAGAGAGATCGGCTTTCCTTGGAGATGAAGTTCGGTACCCGGTGGTTGAACTGGGTCGGCATAATCATGCTGCTGGCCGGTATCGCATTCTTCCTGAAGTATGCCTATGATAATGCCTGGATCGGTCCTAAAGGAAGATTAGCCATCGGAACACTGTGCGGTATCGTCCTGGTTATTTTTGGCGAGCGATTCCGACGAAAGAATTGGCTCATTCTGTTCAAAGTTCTCACGGGCGGCGGCCTGGCATCCTTTTATCTTTGTATTTTCTTTTCCTTTCAAATCTATAATCTCTCAACCCAGACCTTTGCAATGATACTGGCAATTCTGGTAACCTCTCTGGCAGTGTTGATGGCGGTGACGCACAATGCCATGTCTATCGTAATTTTAGCTTTGATCGGGGGATTTTTGAGTCCGGTGCTTCTTTCGACCGGAGAGAACCATCCGTATGCGCTTTTTACCTACATTGCCATTCTCGACTTGGTGGCAATAGGGTCTGCGTATTTTCGCAGATGGCGGGCCCTGGACCTGTTATGTTTTATTGGAACCGGTGTGATGTATCAAGGATGGTACCACAAGTTTTACGCCTGGGACCAGATGACACCGGCGCTGCTTTACATTTCTCTCTTTTTCTTGATGTTTCTTTTGGTCCCCACTTTCTATAGTTTGGTAAAACAGGTGCCTGAAACCAGAGAAGGTTTGACTTTGATAGTCGTCAACGCCGTATTTTCTTTTTTCTGCTACTACCAGGTTCTGTTTAATAATTATCGTTACCTGATGGGATTTGTGGTACTGGGGCAAGCGGCATTAGTGCTGTTCTTGTTTCAGTTGTGGTCCAGGCGTGTGGGCAAGCAGAGCCTCACAGCCGGCAGCCTGCTCATTGTAAGTTTAGCTCTGGTGACTATCGCCATACCCATTCAACTAAAACTTTACGGCATTCCGATCGCGTGGTCCATGGAAGGAGTGGTGCTCATTTGGCTGGGGATCCGTTTCAGACATAGAATCCCCAGAGTTTCGGGAGTTTTTGCCCTCATTCTGGCAGCAGGTGGCTTGGTTAACAGGCTTCCATTACATAAGGCTATTTTCACCCCGCTCTTTAACGTGCCCGTTGGGTCTTGGGTGGTAGTGATCGCCATGGCTTGCACAGCAGCCTACTCGTTATACAAAAAAAGGGAATCCGACCAGCACTGGAATTTTGTGTTCACCTGGATAACATCCTTACTGGGCCTTGCTTTGGCTTGCGGTTTGTTCACGCTGGAAGTATCTCAGTTTTGGACGCTCAACCATCGTATCCTCAGTTACCGCACCTACCAGTACAGTTCGTTGGTTGTCCTGTGGTCTGTGATCCCGGCATTGACTGCCTATATTTTTCTTTGGAAATGGACGGATAAGAGGATGCATGTGTCCTGGGCCTGCTTCGCGATAGGAGGGGTCGTATTTTTGGGTGGTCTCACACACTATCGATTGCCCTCCTCATGGCTGATGATAAACTACACCTTTGCCCCCAAATTGTTTTTCATTTTGGTTTTGTGGTGGTGTGCAAGACTTTGCCGCAAGCATGAATTGAATCTCGGCGGCAACATCATGGAGTTGGCAGGACATGGCCTTTTGGCGTTGCTGCTTGCCTTCGAATTCGAGCGTTGGGGCAGATATAGCGATTTGATTACAAAAAAAATGGGCATGAGCTTGATCTCGGCCGGTTGGGCAGTGCAGGCTGTTATTGTCATCTGGATTGGACTCACAAGGCGAAACACTGCGCTGCGCTATACCGGATTCATCCTGTTCGCCTTTGCGATTGCCAAGACATTGCTCATAGACATGAGCGAGTTTGAGAAAGTGTACCGAATTGTTTCCTTTGTTACCAGCGGTTTGCTCCTGGTGTGTGCCGGGTATTTTTACCAGCGTTATAGCTCAATGTTAATGGATCGATCGGGCAGGGAGGCACCTAAATGAAGCGGTTTCTTGTGATTATGATCTGTCTCGGAACAGCAACTGCTATCAAGGCCGCCTTTGATCACAGCGGATGGAGTTGGCAGCGCTCCATTCCGATGAGAACCACATCAGGTTTTGTGCGTTTAACTATTACACCGCAGATTTTGGATCAAAGCCAGGCAACTCTCAGCGATCTGAGAGTGCTGGATAAGGCCAATAACCTCGTCCCGCATGTGATTCATTGGGGTCGTGTGGGTGAGCAAAGACAATTTGAGTGGCTGCCGGCCCGACTGCTGAATGAAAACTATATGCCGGCAAATTACACCAGGGTAACCGTTGATTTTCATGAAATGGTCGAGAAAAACCAGATCAAAGTGGATCTTTCAGAAAAAAATTATCGACGGCGGGCTCTTTTGGAAGGAAGCAATGACAGTGTAAACTGGGCGATTGTGGCAGAAGATCTGTGGCTTTTTGATGTAAGTTTACAGGGCCGCAACTTCAAACTGGACACCCTCAAGTTCCCGCGCAACAATTTCCGCTATCTGCGGCTGACAGTTTACAATATGGCCGATGATCCTCGACGAATTGGTATAGAATCCGTGCGGGCAGCTTTTTACCAGACCGAGAGCAAAATGGAGTTGGTGGAGGTCCCGGTCAAGGGTTTACAAATTACCCGTGACGCAAAAACAAATCAGTCGATTATCGAGCTGGATCTTGGTTTTCGCAACCTGCCGATCGCTATCATGGAATGCGAAATCGAAACCCCTTATTTCTATCGGGGCTACCAGCTTCTCGGACGCAATCAGGACACAGAGAAGGTAAGACGCAAGACGGAGAGCGGTTGGCAGATGGTAGAACAAAAAGTGCCGTGGAAAACGGTGCGCAAGGGCGTGCTGTACCGAACGCTTTACAATCATAAGACCAGCGCATCGCTCAAACTTGATGGTCTTAAAGCCCCTTATCGGTGCTTGCAACTTCGTATTTTCAACGGCGACAATCCGCCGCTGGCGCTAAAACGAATAAAATTGTTTCGGCAAGATACGAGCCTGGTATTTAAGGCTGAATCCCGGCACACCTATACCTTAATCGGGGGTAATGCCGAGGCGATACCAGCGGTCTATGATCTGGCCAAAGCCGTTCAAGGCGTGAATGAATTCAGTTTGCCGGTGATACACCCGGGACCTGAAGTGTTGTTGAGTGCCCCTGAAAAGAAAGTTTTGCCCTGGAGCGAGCGCCACGCCGGTTTAATTCTGGTGATTTTGATTGCGGCCGTGGCAGTGATGCTTGTTTTCATAATTAAAAACTTGAAGGGTCTTCCGAGCAAGAAAAATTCGTAGATTTTTAGCTTGGGGCAGTTTATTTTTATCCGGATTCTATTTTTTAAACGCGGGCTTTCTCTTTTCCAGAAATGCGGAGACACCTTCCTTAGCGGCAGCGGTGCAGGCAATCTCACCGAATCCCTGATAACCGATTTCCAATGCATCCATAAGGTTTTCGGCTGCGGCGCTTTGCTGAATCGTTTTTACTGTGATAGAAATGGCTTTATTGCTTAACTTTCCCTGCGGTGCCAATGCTTGCTCGGGGATCGTGATCTCAGGTATGTCAATCTTTTTTTCCGGTATACGCGGGATCTTGCCTTGTAACCGGTGAACCTCCTCGACCGCCAGCCTTATCAGACTCGGGTAGTCATCGGCCATCTCGGAAATCATGCCGATTTCGAATGCTTCCTGAGCCGTGATGGGTTTGCCGAAACAGATCATATCATGGAAGCGTTTTGCTCCCTGCGGCCATTTCCGGTAGGGAACAACGCAACCACCGATGGCCGGCAGGATGCCCAAGGATATCTCCGGAAACTGCAGGGTTGCGTGTCGGGAGGCAACCATACTGTGACAACGGATGGCGATCTCCAGCCCACCGCCCAGGGCCATGCCATTGAGGGCCGCAACGACCGGTTTTTCCATTTGATCCATAAACAACTGCACTTTGGCGCAATCCTTGGCAAATTGGATGGAGGCCTCCTTGTTTCCGAGCATCTCAGGGAATTTGCCGATATCGGCCCCGGCTGAAAATGCGGTGCTGCCGTACCCCGTGATGATGAACCCCGCAACCGCCGGATTATCGATATCTTCTTTGAATACCGCCAGGATTTCGTCGGTCATTCTATCATTGAGTGCATTTAATGCTTGCGGTCGGCGGAGGGTAATGATTTTGACATCATCCATTTCGTCTACAACGATAAAGCGCCTGAAATCCTGATATTCTTTTAAGGGCTTTGTCGGCATGGGAAATCCCGGCCGTTCCTTCTGAAATTTTTCCATGACCCGGTTCACTTCTGCTTCTCCAAGATCCCGCATAATATCAAAAGGGCCCTTTCTGAATCCCAGAGCGATTTGACAGCCTAAATTGAGATCCTCTTTGGTACCGATGCCCCGGTCAATAATGTCAAAAGATTGGGAAAAAAGGATTGCCAGCAGCCGGTCTTTGACGACGTTGCTGAGTTCCTCCGGGACTGCCACTGACGCCCCGGGCCGGTGGGTAAGCCAGCGGTCGACCGAAGCCAATATGGGTGCCGGTTGATAATGAGAGCCTTCCTCCATTTGCAACGTATTGGTTTCGATAATAATAGGGTTGCCGTTGGCCAGGTTCAGCACAAAAAAGGGGCCGGCAAAGACAAACGACTCGGCCACCTTATCAATCTGGCTGGCGGTGGCTTGATTCAACAGGTAAGCGGCTTCATTACACCAGTTGTCAAAAACCCGGTCCAGTACAAAGCAGATCGCATTGTCGGCGATAATGGGAACTTTGCCGGTCTCTGCAAAAAACCAGAATAAATAGTCCAGTGTCTCCCGACTTCCCCTGTCCCAAACAATAACTTCCACCGGCAGGCTTCGCCAGGCCGGTGCAAAAAAATGGGTAACCGTTGTTCTTTCCGGTTTTTTCATCTTTGAAAAGAGCCGGTCGGCCGGTATGGAACTGGTGTTGGATGTAATGATCGTATCATCGCGGACGATTTTTTCTATGGAATCAAATATTTTTTGTTTGAGGGGAATATCCTCGGTTGCCGCTTCGATGACCAGCTCACAACCTTTAATCTGACCATAGTCGGTGGTGTAAACTATATTTTCGCGCACGGCTGCTGCCTTGTCCGCTTTCATTTTCTTTTTGTCCACCGCTTTTTCGGTGTAGCCGATGATGCGGCTTTCGGCATTTTTCAACGGTTCTTCGGCAATATCCACTAAATAGAGCTTGATCGACGGCAGGGCGCTTTTCAGGTAATATCGGATATCCGGGCCGATGGTACCGGCACCGATAATGGCGATTTCGATGGGCAGGGGTCGTGAAGGTTTGATCAATAATGGATTGAAGGCTGTGGGGTATAATTTTTGTTTCGGATCCATAATTTTGTCCTTTTTCCCGATTGTAATTTAGCGCCCTAAAGCATCAACTGGGTTGGTGGTTCAAATTAGGATTAGCAATGAACTTCCGGTGTCGGCGAATAAATATTTGCTTGACTACGCCCTGTATACGGGATACAGACTCAAGTCAAGCCAAAAGCTGATTCCATTCAAAGCCATATTAAGGGCCCACGGCTACAACTCACAGACAATTTTGTCCCCCAAGATTTGGTGATGTTGTAGTGATTATCGACCCCCATACAAACTGTAAGGAGAAGATCACCGAGGAAAAAAGTCCTACTGACTCCGCATCAAAAACCGGCAAAGGTTGAAAGTGGTGAGCAAGTGATATTGTAACTGTGCGACAGACTGAAGGCGATCCGTTGTAAAAATCGTTACGGACGGAAATGTTAACCGATCTAAGGCAAAGGAGGAAGTTAAAATGCAACAAGCTATGTATTTTCTTGAACAAAAGGATATGCCCACCCAATGGTATAACATCCAGGCGGATTTGCCAGAGCCGCTTGCACCATATCTGCATCCGATGACGAAAAAACCCATGGGCCCGGATGACCTGGCCCCCTTATTTCCGATGGCGCTTATTATGCAGGAGGTGAGCACCGAGCGCTGGATTGAAATCCCTGAAGAGGTTCAGGATGTCTACCGCACCTATAGACCCACCGTGTTGCATCGCGCCTATCGACTGGAAAAAGCTCTGGATACACCCGCCAAGATTTTCTATAAATATGAAGGAACCAGCCAGGCAGGCAGCCATAAGCCCAATACGGCAATAGCTCAGGCGTACTATAATAAGAAAGAAGGCATTAAGCGGATGACTACCGAGACCGGCGCCGGGCAGTGGGGCAGTGCTCTGGCGATGGGCTGCGCATTCTTCGATATCGAACTGAAGGTCTATATGGTCCGGATTAGTTATGATCAGAAACCTTACCGGCGTATCCTGATGGAGACCTGGGGGGCCAATTGTGTCCCCAGCCCCAGCCAGGATACCAAAGCCGGTCAGGCCATGCTGGAAAAGTGGCCCGATTGTCCCGGCAGTCTGGGGCTGGCGATCAGCGAGGCCGTAGAGGATGCCTTTACACGGGATGATACCCACTATTCTCTGGGCAGTGTGCTTAACCACGTCCTGATGCATCAGACCATTATTGGGGAAGAAACCCGCAAACAGATGGAGATGGCCGATGCTTACCCGGATATTATCGTCGGCTGTGTCGGCGGTGGTTCAAACTTCGCCGGGCAATTCTTGCCTTGGATCAGGGATAAAATTAGTGGAGATAAACCTGATTTACGGGTTGTCTGTGTTGAGCCCGATAGCTGTCCGACTATGACCCGGGGCATCTATGCCTATGATTTTGGTGATACAGCCGGAATGGCTCCCATAGCCAGGATGCATACCCTGGGCCATACTTTTATCCCGCCGCCAATTCATGCCGGAGGCTTGCGCTATCATGGAATGGCCCCAATCATAAGTCACCTTCTTAAATTGGGCCTGGTTGAAGCCGTATCCGCGCCTCAAACTGCTGTCTTTGAGGCCGGTGTAAAGTTTGCTCGCACCGAGGGGGTTATCACCGGCCCGGAGCCATGCCATGATCTGAAGGTAGCCATTGATGAAGCCCTCAAGTGCAAAGAATCCGGTGAGGCAAAAACAATCCTGATCGCTCACAGCGGACACGGACATTTCGACCTGGCTGCCTATGATGCTTACTTGTCGGGAAAACTTCAAGATCATGTTCTTCCTGAAGAAGATATCAAGAAGGCCCAGACCGAATTGCCTGAAATTCCCGCTTGACCGGTTCGCTTCCCTGCAAGCCCCGCCTTTTAAGGCGGGGTTAAGGGAAGCTATCTGAATAATGGAGGAAAAAACCTTGATAGAGCAGTATGACAGTAAAATGATTCGATGCCCCAGAATTGGCGGATATGTCAATTTTAAACTTTGCCGTTCGGAGAATAATATGCTCCCCTGCAGATTTGTAGCCGGATGTTGGCAAATGCAGATAGATATCAATAAGTATCTGTCTGAACATTTTTCAAAGGAAGAACTCGATAAAGCATTTGTCCCTCCGAAACCGAAACTTGAGAGTCTTGTGGCAACGATGGAAAAGGCAAAGCAGAGAACAGGATGTCAGAGCTAAAAACTTAAGTTTGAAAAACACTTCAGGTCTTTCGGTGAGTGTTATCCGGCCCATAGGGCATTGAATTTTCTAGAATGCTGTTTGGCCGATAATACTTGCCGCGAGACTCATCCATTTTACGTTTAGCGCCCACCGGTCAAAAGTATACTTGTGATAACACGCACCTTTATTCGCTTGCACCGGAAAGTCCCGTTCCGTTGCGGTTGGACTGCGAAGAGTCTCACTATCTCCAGTCAGATTAGAATCCCAATAATTTTTTATATGATCATTGTTCTCTAATTTCATTATAAGGGGGAAAGATGAAGAAAGTATTGGTTAGTGACGATTTGAGTGAATTCGGCATAAAAATTTTTCAAGAAACCGAGGGCATTGAGGTGGATGTTAAAACCGGTTTATCCCCTGAAGCGCTTAAGAGCATCATTGGTGATTATGACGCCCTCGTTATCCGAAGTGCCACCAAAGTTACCCAAGATCTTTTAGATGCGACGAATAAATTGAAGGTGGTCGGTCGAGCCGGTATCGGACTGGACAACGTGGATATTCCGGCTGCTACTAAGCGCGGCGTGGTCGTGATGAATACGCCCACCGGTAATGTGATCACAACAGCCGAGCACGCCATTGCCATGATGATGGCCTTGACGCGCAATATCCCTTTGGGAACGTCATCGTTAAAGGCCGGACGCTGGGAAAAGAAATATCTGAGGGGCAGAGAAGTTTACAACAAATACCTGGGGGTGATCGGTTTCGGAAAGATCGGGTCGGTCGTGGCAGATCGGGCGCGGGGTTTGAAAATGCGGGTGCTTGTTCATGATCCGCTGATAACAGATGAACAAATCAGCAAAGAAGGCTTTGAGCCGGTTTCCTTGGGAGAGCTTTACCGGCGGTCGGATTATATCACGGTGCATGTTCCCAAGATCAAAGCAACCATGGGTCTTCTCAACAAAGCGGCCTTTGATCAGATGAAAGACGGCGTGATGATTATTAACTGCTCCCGGGGGGGGATTGTCGATGAGAATGATTTAGATGATGCCTTAAAGTCCGGAAAGGTGGCCGGTGCAGCCCTGGATGTTTTCGAGACCGAGCCGCCGGGCGCTAGCAAGCTTTTCGAACACGACCGGTTCATCTGCACGCCACATCTGGGCGCCTCCACAGTAGAAGCCCAAATCAACGTTGCGGTTGAGGTGGCCCGGCAAATCGTCGATTATCTTAAAACCGGCAAAATTGTTAATGCGGTGAATGCGCCTTAGTTCCTTAAAATGGGTTTTGTGCGTTTTGAAGCAAGACTTTTTCAATACTCACCAAAAGCCATCCGGGGAACAGTTATTAATGTTTCGTATTTTGTGTTTGGCCCTCGTAATTTCCAAACACCAAACACAAAACACATCTTCTTTTAATAAATAGACCAAATCGGATGGAGGATTCGACATTCAATGCGGAAACTCTTGCTGGGCAACGAAGCTGTCTTAGATAAGCGGTTGGCGGGTAAGCAGGGAATGCTCGGTGTATCTTTGAATTTTCTTGCAGTTGGATGTAAAGCTGCTGATTCATAAAGGAGTTTCTGACTTGACAGGCTTCTTTTGTATACAGTATACACAATTTTGAGTGGATTATAAGCGATCTTCGTTTTTAAACCGACCACTGCAAGAAATCGCTCTTTCAATTACCGATCAACCGAATTCCCAACCCTATGGAGAACCTCTATGGATCAATTCAAAAATCTTACCGTTTTATCCCTTGAACAGGCAACTGTCGTACCGTATTTGACGTTCAGGCTGGCCCAGGACGGCATGAATGTCATCCGCTTAGAGCATCCGATCTATGGTGATCCAAATCGGCTCGTCGGGGAGAACGTCCTCGGTGAGGAACGCATGAATGCTTATTTTCTGTGTATAAATGCCGGTAAAAAAGCATTAACGTTGAACCTTGCGGATCCTGACGGGCAAGAAATTTTCAAGTCAGTCATTGAAACCCTTAAGATAGATATTTTTATAACCAATCAACTGCCTAAAAATTATCAAAAACTGGGTATAGATTATGGAACCTTAAAGTCGCTCAAATCGGATATCATCTGGCTGGGAGTCACCGGTTTCGGGCCAAACAGTAATGAAGCCGCTTATGATCCTATCTTGCAGGCGCGATCAGGTTTGATGGATTTGACCGGAGAAATCGACGGCGACCCCCAGGTGATCGGTATACCGCTGCCGGACATGGGCACCAGTGAACATGCTTACGGTCTTTTGATGAAAGCGCTTTTTATGCGGGAGTTAACCGGGGAGGGAACCTGCATCAATATGTCGATGTTTGAATCCTCGGTATCCTGGCTGACCGTACCGATTACCTTGACCGCCAGCTTCGGCAAAAATATCACCCGCCGGGGCAACACCCATGAATTTTTTTGCCCGGTATCCGTTTATAGAACCAGCAATGGATTCGTGTATTTGGCGGTCGGGAACGACCGGCAGTGGAAATCCATGGTTTCTCAAGAACAGTTTAAGCATTTGGATAAACCCCAATATGAGAAAAATGCAGGTCGGATCGAGGACGTAGATAATCTGAACCGTGCCATTAATGAAATTACCGCACAGCACACATCCGAAGAAATTATCGCGCTTTTTACTTCCATAACGGTTCCGGTCAGCAAAATTAAGGCGACATCGGAAGTGATTGAGGATCCACTGTTGCAAAGGCGGCTTTTGCATGCGCAGGACCCGGTCAGTGGCACCCGGATTACACTGGCACCTCCGCCCAATATGACTCCCTTTCTTGAGGCGGTCAACTGCCGACTTTCCTTTCCGCCGCGGTTTGGTGAGCACAATCAGGAGATATATCGTCAGCAATTGGGTTACTCCGATGATGAATTAAAACGATTGAAAGAAAAAGGGGTAATTTGAATGGATATTATTGTCTTAGTTAAGCAGGTACCCAATACGACCGACGTCAAACTGGATGAAAAAACGGGCAGCCTCATCCGTGAAGGCCTGGAGAGTATTTTGAATCCCGATGATCGGCATGCCCTCGAGGCCGCTGTCCAGCTGAAAGAGGCAACCAAGGGCCATGTTACGGTAGTATCCATGGGGCCTCCCCAGGCTATTGAAGTATTGACCGAGGCCATCGGCATGGGCGTGGATCAGGGCATTCTCCTATCTGACACGGCTTTTGCCGGAGCGGATACCTGGGCGACTTCTTCCACCCTCGGCAAAGCCATTCAGCAAATCGGAAAGTTCGATTTAATCATCTGCGGTCGGCAGGCAATAGATGGGGATACCGCACAGATAGGGCCCCAGGTCGCGGATTATCTTCATGTTCCCCAGGTTACCTATGTGGCAGAGATCGATAACATCGATGAAAAAAGTGTCATTGTAAAACGACGCCTGGAAGACGGCTACGAGATGGTTGAGAGTGAGTTGCCGGCTCTGTTGACGGTTATCAGTGAAATTAACAAGCCACGCTATCCGGATGTCGGCAAAATGATTGCTGCCTGCCATGAAGACGCATCCATTAAAACCTGGAATGCGGCCGATATCGGAGTGACGGTTCATGAGGTAGGGCTGGCAGGCTCGCTGACCCATGTTATCAAGACCTATGTACCCAAGTTCAAACGGCAGGGTGAAATAATAGAAGGCGATACCAAAGCTGTGGTTCGAGAATTGATTCAAAAACTGGGTCGAAGTGAGGGGTCTACGGCATGCAAGGCAGTCGCGGCGGCCTGTCGACTGGAAGCTTCATGAAAAGCAATTGTGAAATAGGGCAATAAACCCCGGATAACACGGATGACACGGATCAGGACTTGTCAAAAGATATCCGTGCAATCAGTGTAATCCGTGGTTAAATCAGAGCAGAATTTTTATGGCGTGTTTTCTGCGTTTCTACTTCTAACTGGGAGGAATAATGACCGTTTGGGTTGAAACAGATCTGTGTGACGCGTGCAAACTTTGTATCAAAGCATGCCCTTATGGTGCCATAGAATTAAAAGGGGGTTCAGCTTATATATTGGAACGGTGCACGTCTTGTGGGGCCTGTCTGGAGGTATGCCCGAAAGCGGCTGTGCTAACCGATTTCAAGCCCCGGCAGATCCCTGATTTCAGCGACAGAAAAGGAGTATGGGTTTTTGCGGAGCAACGGGGCGGTAAATTGACCCGGGTTTCGCTGGAACTTCTCGGCAAGGCACAGGAGTTGGCTGGTGAGCTTGGTCAGGAGGTTTCGGCCGTCCTGCTGGGGCATCAGATTTCGGATCTCACCGCAACGCTCGTTGAATATGGCGCAGACACCGTATATTGTATGGATCATGAAGCTCTGAAACACTATCGTTCCAACGCCTATACCAAATTGATCGAGGAGCTGGTGAATCAATACCAACCGAATATATTCCTGTTGGGCGCCACGCATATCGGCAGGGATCTGGCCCCCCGGGTTTCGCGGCGCATTGCCGTTGGTTTGACGGCCGACTGTACCGAACTGTCCATTGACTCGAAGGAAGGTATCCTGCTTCAGATCAGACCTGCCTTTGGCGGCAATGTCATGGCCACTATTGCCAACCGTTATTCCCGTCCCCAAATGGCCACCGTGCGCCCGGGCGTAATGGAAATGCATAAAAAGCCGGGAAAGGGGAATGTGATCGAGTATAAAGCCGTGCTGTTCGAAAATGAAATAAAAACCAGAGTTCTGAAGGTTGTAAAAGAGAAAAAGAAAGGCATTGATTTGTCCGAGGCCAATGTCATTATTGCCGGTGGAAGAGGTGTTGGTGACGCCAATGGTTTTGATATCCTTCGGGAGCTGGCTGAGGTTATGGACGGCCAGGTTGCCGGAACCCGGGTCACTGTTGAAGAAGGTTGGATACCGCCTGAAAATCAGGTGGGACAGACCGGCCGGACCGTTCGACCGGAAATATATATTGCCTGCGGCATATCCGGAGCCGTACAGCATAGGGCCGGCATGATGAACTCCCGGTATATCATCGCAATCAACACGGATTCTAGAGCGCCTATTTTTCAGGTGGCGGATTGGGGAATTGTTGCGGATCTGTTTGATGTCGTGCCCGAAATGACCAGACAACTGAAAGAAGCCAAAGAAAAAACCTTTGGGATTTAAAATTAATTTTTGGTTCAGCACTTACTAAGAAAAAAAACAGTCATGATCGGAGGTATCAATGATCAGGGCCAATGCTGAAGAATTAATCCGAAAAAGCATCGCTCGATTTGTGGATAGAGAGATCATCCCCAGAGCCCAGGAGATTGATAACAAAAAAGAGTTTCCCATTGAGATTCTCAAACAAATTGCAGAAATGGGCGTCTTCGGAATTCGGTATCCCAAAGAGAAAGGCGGTGCCGGAGGAAACACCACGCTTTACTGCATTATTTGTGAAGAGCTGGCCCGAGGGCTGATGAGCGTGGCAGCTATAACGGCGATGCAGTGTCTCATGGGAACTAATTTTCTTTTTCATTTCGGAACCGACCAAATGCGCCAAACGTATTTTTACCCTGCTATGCGCGGTGAAAAGTTTTCCTGTTTTTGTCTGACCGAACCCGAAGCCGGTTCCGATCTAGGAGCTGTGTCGACATCGGCCAAAAAAACAGAAGACGGGTATATGGTAAATGGTCTGAAAACCTGGGTGACAAACGGTCCCATCGCCGATTTCTTCACGGTTTTATGCCAGACAAATCCGGCCAAGAAATTCAGAGGACTCAACTTCTTTTTCATCCCCCGCGATACTCCGGGGGTTTCGGTGAGCCAGCCTTTTGAGACACTCGGGACTGTGACCACCAAGATGTCAGAAGTAGCCTTCAGCAATGTTCACATACCTGAAGATTACCGTTTGGGGCAAGAAGGCCAGGGCCTCGACAATCTTATGACCATTTTGGCAGAGATACGGTCCATGACAGCCGCTTTGGCAATTGGGTTGCAGCGGGCGGCTCTGGCCGATTCCATCCGTTATGCTCAAGAAAGAGAAGCCTTCGGCCGTCCGATCGGCAAATATCAGCTTATTCAGGCCAAAGTTGCCAATATGGCAACACAGCTGGAGGCTTCCAGGCTTATGACTTACAGGGCCACACGCATGATTGACCAAGGCATCCCCTGCATGACAGAGGCCTCAATGGCGAAGTATTTTGCCACCGAAGCTGCCTGCACCGCAGCAGACGAGTGCACCCGGATATTCGGTGCCTATGGCTATTCCATGGAATACAATGCGCAACGATACTACCGTGATAGCCGTTTTTTATTAAACGGCGGCGGGACGCATGAAATCCTACAAACGAATATTGCCCGTTGGGCTGGGCTCTAAAAACGGCCGAAGGATTACTCATGACGGGTAAAGCTTATCAAAGCACACGTCCTTTGCGGCAGCTGCCGTCTAGAAAGTCACTGGGCCAATGTGTCTTTGATAATCTCAAACAGGCCATCATAAGAGGGGATATTCCGTCGGGTGAAAGGCTTGTCGAAAGCGCCATTGCAAATGCGCTTGATATCAGCCGGACACCGGTTCGGGAAGCCATCCACAAACTGGAGCGGGAAGGATTCCTCAAAAAGATGCCGCGAGGCGGTTTAACCGTAATCGGCTTGACCCGAGAAGATATTGAAGAAACTTTCGGCATTCGAAGTGTTTTGGAAAGCTATGCCGCAAGACTCGCCGCCATCAAGCACCGGGAGAAAGATCTGATTCCGTTAGAGAAGAAGGTTGATGAATATCAAAAATTTCTAAGCATGGGGAAGCTCGATTCCCTTCCCAAGATCAACACGGAATTTCATGATTTGCTCTACACCCTGAGTCGAAGTCCCAAATTGGTCAAAATGATCAATGCTCTCAGGGATCAGATTTTCCGGTTCAGACAGATTATTTTGAAAGATGAAAATATGGCCGAGGTCAGTCATAGAGATCATAGACAGATGTTGGCTGCCATCCGACAGCGGGATGCCGGGGGTGTCGAGAAGTTGGTACGGGCTCATATTTTGCGTGGTCAGGAGGCCGTGCTGAAAGTATTTGACAGGCAACGTAAAGGAAGCCTTCCTTGATGGAAGGGCGGAGACAACACAGAACCCATTAGTTTTGAAAGTGATGAATATGGCAGACAGAAAAATTCGAATCTTAGTGGCCAAACCAGGCCTCGACGGTCATGACCGCGGTGCCAAGATTGTAGCGCTGGCCTTGCGCGATGCCGGTATGGAAGTCGTCTATTCCGGGCTCCATCAAACCTTAGAGCAGATATTGCAGACCGCCATTCAGGAAGCGGTGGATGTTATTGGCCTAAGCATTATGTCGGGAGCCCATATTCCGATATGTCAACAACTGCTGGAAATGATGAAAGAGCAAGGCATTGAGGATATCCGTGTGGTGGTTGGCGGGGTCATTCCTTCACGGGATGTTCCGGAATTAAAAGAAATGGGGATCCAGGGTGTTTTTCCCGGCGGGACACCCTTTGATGAAATTACAAAATCCATTACGTCATTGTTGATGTGAAAAGCAGAAATAAGACCACGGATAACACGGATGAGAAACTGTTAAAAAATTATCCGTGCTATCCGTGTCATCCGTGGTGAATAACTAAATTTTGCATGATTATCGATGTATATCTGGGAGAGACAATATGGGGGTCGCAAAATATATCAAGGACGAAAAAGACGCTGTTAAAGAAGTAATTTATCAATCCGGCATTCGTGTGAAGCCGGTCTACGGTCCCAAAGATCTTGCAGAAGTCGGGTTTGACTATCAATCGGATCTTGGAGATCCCGGTGAATACCCGTTTACCCGTAGCCTCCATCCGCAGGGATACCGCAGCCGGGCCTGGACTACCAGACAGTATACCGGTTTCGGTACGCCGGCAGAGACCAACAAGCGGTTTAAATACATGATTTCTCACGGCCAGACGGGTTTGAACGTGGCCTTTGATTTGCCGACTCAAATGGGATTTGATTCGGACAATCCCAGAGCAATGGGTGAAGTGGGACGGGTTGGAATGGCTGTCGATTCACTGCGAGACTTTGAAATTGCGTTTGACGGTATTCCTCTGGACCGTATCGGCTCCGGTTTGACCATAAATGCCGTTGCCACCATCATGCTGGCGATGTACCAGGCCATGGCCGAGAAATTCGGCTATCCCAAAGAAAGAATCAGCGCCACACCCCAGAATGATATCCTCAAAGAGATGATCGGAAGAGGCGCCTGGATTTTTCCGGTTGAACCGGCTGTGCGTTTAGTTGGAGACACCATTGAATATGCCGTTAAAGAGCTGCCGCGGTGCAATCCTGTCAGCATTTGCGGATACCATATCCGGGAATCCGGTGCCACACCGGCTCAAGAAATCGCCTGTGCGCTCGAAATTGCTCGGGCCTATATCGAAGATGTAAAAGCCAGAGGTATGGAACCGGCTGAATTCGTGGGACGCTTCTCCTTTAATCTCAACGTTTACGGTAATCTTTGGGAACAGATCGCCAAGTTTAGAGCGGCTCGAAAATTATGGGCCAAAATGTTGAAGGATGAATTTGGCGTCCGGGAAAAGAAAAAGCTCTTTTTCAGAGGATTGTTCGGCGGCGGTGGCAGCGGGCTGACAAAACAGCAGCCGGAGAACAATATTATTCGTAGCGCTTATTACGCCCTCGGAGCCGCACTTAGCGGCGCCCAAACAACCGCCCTCTGTTCATTTGATGAGGCCTATACCATCCCGACTCCTCGAGCAGCATTGCTTTCACTGCGAACACTTGAAATTCTGATGGAGGAAGTAGGGCTGCGGGATACCGTAGATCCATTGGCCGGATCCTATTTTGTGGAGACACTCACTAGACAAATGCAAGAAAAGATTCTTGAGGAGATGAAAAAGATACAGGATATGGGCGGTATGATCCATGCCGTTGCCACCGGAAGTATTCAACGCATCGTAGCGGAACAAGCCTATGAATTTGAGAGAGGGCTTCAAACCGGTGAATATATTAAGGTGGGTTTAAACAAATACACCGACGGTTCTGAGGAGCATCCCGAAGTGGAACTCCATGAATACAACGAACAGTGGGCGAAAAAACAAATAGATAGTCTCAAAGAACTCCGGCGTATCCGGAACAACACTGAAGTTTCACAATTGTTAAAGCAATTGGAAAAGGATATCCGGGATGAAAAAAATGTTATGCCGTGTCTTGTGAAATGCTGCCGGGTCTATGCCACGGTGGGTGAGATGGCCGGAGTCTTTCGCGAGGTTTTCGGTGAATGGGATGAACCGAGTATATTCTGAATCAGGATGAATTAATGGATTTAAAATTTTAACAGGAGAAACGAGTGAAAAACGGATCCTTCCGATTGGGTTGCGACATTGGCGGCACTTTTACTGATTTTGTCCTCGTCAATGACCTAACCGGTCAATTTATCACCAACAAATGCCTCACCACGCCATCCGATCCGTCAGAGGCCGTCGAGCAGGGGATCCGTCAACTTTTGGATATCTCTCCCGGCTTCATGCCGCACATCGATGAAGTTATTCATGGCACAACACTTGTCATCAATGCTATCATTGAAAGAAAAGGGGCCAGAACAGGGCTGATTACCACAAAAGGTTTCAGAGATGTTCTGGAACTGGGTCGAGAGATCAGATACGACGCCTATGATATCTTCTCTGAATATCCGGAGCCGCTCGTCCCGCGGTACCTTCGCAGGGAAGTGGCTGAACGCATTACCAGCGATGGACGCGTGATCCGTAAAGTTGACCCGCAAGAAGTCAGGAAAGTTCTGAACAGTCTCCTGGAAATCGGAATTGAATCCCTGGCTGTATGTCTCATCAACTCATATGAAAACCCGATTCATGAAAAGCTCATCGGTGAGATTGTACACAAAAAGGCGCCTGATCTTTCGTTATCGACCTCTTTTGAAGTTTTACCGCAAATCAGAGAGTATGAGCGAACCTGCACCACGGTAACCAATGCATATGTAAAGCCCATCACGGCTGCATACTTGAAAAAGCTATCAAACCGCATCGAATCGCTGGGATTTAAAGGCAAGCTTTTCATAATGCTCTCCAGTGGCGGCATAACTTCTGTGGAAACGGCCCGAAAATTTCCGGTTCGCATTATCGAATCAGGACCCACCGCGGCTGTTATTGCTTCACAGTATTACGGTAAAATGTTCCAAATCAAAGACATATTCTGTTTTGATATGGGAGGCACCACCGCAAAATCCTGTCTTATCCAAAAAGGCCATGCCGGGCTCGTCTCCACCTTTGAAGTGGGTCGGGTGCAGCGGTTTAAAAAAGGCAGCGGCCTTCCGATCCAGGTGCCGGTTGTTGATTTGATGGAAATCGGTGCCGGTGGTGGCAGTATTGCCCGAATGAGCAAACTTGGCTTACTTCAAGTAGGACCTGAAAGTTCCGCTGCCGATCCCGGACCGGCCTGTTATGGTCGCGGGGGAAAAGACCCAACCGTGACGGATGCAGATCTGGTTTTAGGCTACTTAGACCCGAATTATTTTTTGGGCGGAGCTATGATTTTGAATAAAACCGCAGCGGAGCGTGCCATTGACGAAAAAGTTGCCAAGCCGCTTGAAACCAACATTGTGGAGGCCGCCTTTGGTATTCATGACCTGATTAACGAGACCATGGCGGCCGCTGCTAAGACCCATATTGCCGAAAAAGGCGGTAATCCTAAAATAGTGACGATTTCAGCTTTCGGAGGTGCCGGGCCGGTGCATGCATATGGTTTGGCAAAAAAAATCGGAGCTCCCCGTATTCTAGTTCCCCCTTTAGCGGGGGTGGGCTCGGCACTTGGATTCTTTACCGCACCGGTGGCATTTGATCTCTCGCGAAGCCACAGGGTCACACTGGAAGATGCCGACTTTGAAGAAATTGAAACACTTTTTCAATCACTTGAAAAAGAGGGCACGGCAATACTTCATGAAGCGGCCAAAGAAGTATCTATTCGTTATGAACGAACACTAATGATGCGCTTTGTGGGGCAGGGAGCTGAGACCGACCTTCCTGTAGAAAGCAAACCTTTCTATAAATTTGAAAAAAAGCAAATCAGAGCATTATTTGATGATGAATACAAACATTTTTATGGGCGAACATATTATGAGACACCGGTGGAGTTTGTAACCTTTAAAGTCAGAGCCATTTTGCCGCAACGCCCTTTCAACATCCCCCGACTGGCAAATAAAAAAGGGCCCTTGGAAAAATATATCAAAGGAATGCGTCAAGCCTTCTCATTGATCCAAAAGGACTTCATCCCCTTTACGGTTTTTGATCGTCCAGGGCTTTTCCCGGGCGCGGTCTTGGAGGGGCCGGCCATTGTTGAAGAGCGGGAATCAACCATAGTCATCGGGGAAGATGCCCGTGGCAAAGTGGATGAATACGGATTTGTGTGGATTGATTTTGATTGATGATTGAGAATTGACGGTTTCGTAAAAAGTCACTTTTGTGAGATCATCAATATGGAAAATTAAAAATTTTCGCTATTTAATATTAAACTATCCCCTTAAACTTTAGCTTATGCTGATAGTCCAAGATCTGCTTAGCGGGTAGGTGAGTAAAAATAAACCGCCCGCTTCGCTCAAGGCGCAAAGGCCGCAGAGAAAAGAATAGTCTTTTTCCTTTGCCGTTGAGAGGACGGCAAAGGAAAAGCTTTCAGCCTTGGTAAACCATCAAACCACTTAAGGGGGGGATCTTGCTCACAGTAGCAAGCTAAAGTCCCGAAGGGTTGCATATTTTTGCTTTCCGCCCTCTCAGCGGAAAGCAAAAAGGGTAATACAAATCCTCTGCGTGCTCCGCGACTCTGCGGTGAATAAGAGTATCAAATTTGCCCCCTTTTCGGGGTGCTATTTGACTTTTTTTGAAAAGGATAATTCATGAAATCCGAAAATGCGATAAATAAAAATCCAAAATCGAAATTTGATCCCATCACGCTTGAAATCCTATGGCGCCGGATGGTTTCTATAGTTGATGAGGCGGATGCGTCGGTTGCCCGTACGGCTTTTTCAAGTTTGTTGCGGGATGCCCATGACTATACCTGCATGTTCACCGACAGTCGCGGCCAAGAACTCGTTCAGGGGACCTTTTGCACACCGGGACAAGCCGGTGCCATGGCCCTGGGAGTAAAAAAAATCATCAGCGCCATTCCTCTGGAAGAATATTATCCCGGGGACGTTTTTATTGTAAATGATCCCTGGCTTTTGGCCGGTCACCTGAATGATGTCTGTGTCATTAGTCCGATATTCTACAAGGAGAGACCGATTGCTTTCACCGCCTGTGTCTTCCACCACTCTGACATTGGTGGGAGGGTTTCATCCGACAATCGGGAAGTTTACGAGGAAGGGCTTTTTATACCCCCTTTGAAGCTTTACGATAAGGGAGATCCAAATGAAGCGGTTTTGGATTTGATTCGCTGGAACGTTCGGACCCCCAAAGAAGTTATCGGTGATATTCGCTCCCAAGTTGCCGCCAATCACGTCTGCTCCCAGAAGATCATCGAAATGATGGAGGATGAAAGCTTGGACCATCTGGACGATCTTGCCGAAGAGATCATCAACCGGACTGAAAACAGCATGCGGGCTGCCATCCGCAAAATACCTGACGGAATTTATGGCTATGAAGGGATCATTGAAGGGGCAGGCGAGCGAAAGGATATCAACATTAAACTAACGGTGACGGTCAAAGAAAGCGATGTCATGGTGGATTTCGCAGACACATCATCCCAGGTGGATTGGGGGGTGAATGTCGTATATAACTTCACCTACGCCTATGTATTTATGGCTTTTAAGAGCGCCTTTGACCCTGATATTCCCATCAACGAAGGGTCTATTCGTTCGATTAAAATGACGGCCCCGGAAGCAACCGTTGTTAATTGTAAGTTTCCCTGTCCTGTAGCCGCCCGGATGCAGGTCGGTCATTTTATGACCGAAATGGTTTTCAAAGCATTGGCAAAGGCAACTCCGGATAATATCATTACCGACAGTGGCGGCACTCCGGCCCAAACCAATATCCTTTATGGCAAACGACATGATGGGAAGACCTGGCACACAATGATTATTCGTGGCGGAGGATTGGGGGCCAGCAGCCGGATGGATGGCCATCACTGCGCCATTTTTCCAGCCAACGGAGCCAACACACCCGTAGAGATACTTGAAAGTGATACTCCGTTGTTAGTGGAGGCGAGGGAACTGGTGTGTGATTCCGGCGGGCCCGGGCGAATGCGGGGTGGGCTTGGCCGGCGCATGGTACTTCGTGTGCCGGATGACGAATACGCTCCTTTGCCACCAGTGACCATCGCGGTGCAGGCAGGCCGATTCCAATATCCACCTCAAGGTATATTCGGCGGTCGTTCAGGCGCCAAGGCCAGGTTTCTACATAATAGCCAAGCAGCTGATCCCAGCGGTCTGACCTTCTGTCAGCCAGGAGATGTGGTCGAATTTTACAGCGCGGGAGGAGGTGGGTACGGTGATCCTTTGGAGAGAGAACCGGAAGCCGTCGCAAGGGATGTAATGCTTGAATATGTCAGCGTTAAGCGGGCTCGGGAAGATTACGGCGTTGTAATTAATTCTGAAAATTTTCAAGTCGATCTTGCACAAACAAAAAAACTGCGTGCATCCAAAACCGTAAAGAAGGGGGATTAAAACTGCAACCCAGTGATGGAGTGCTGGAGTATTGGATATTTTCCCCATTACTCCATCACTCCGATTTCTTATCGGAGAAAACCTATTTTTCATTCAGATTGTTGGTCACCTTCAAAATCGTTTTGGACACTAAAGATAATCAATCGAGAATTATTGCATTAAGGAGGATCTAGATGCAAAAGACTTTTATGCCGCCCTTTAAAAACCTCGATGAATTAAATAAACACCAACTTAAAGGCCTCCAATGGACGGTAGGCCATGCATACAGCGGATCACCTTTTTATAAAAAGAGACTTGATCAAGTCGGTGTCAAGCCGAAAGACGTCCACACGCTCGATGATTTAAAATCTCTTCCTTTTACCACCGCAGATGATTTGCGCGAAGGTTATCCAATGCCACTGCTGTCCGTTCCCGAATCAGAGGTCGTAAGAATCCATGCCTCCTCCGGGACCACAGGAAAGAAAAAAGTGCTGGCTTACACCCAGAAGGACATTGATGATTGGCTTCATATTTTTGCCCGCTGTTATGAGATGGCCGGATTAACGCCGAAGGACCGGGTTCAGATAGCCGTCGGATACGGTATATGGACAGCCGGTTTTGGATTCCAACTGGGGTGCGAAAAACTGGGTGCCATGGCCATTCCCGTTGGTCCCGGCAATATAGATATGCAGTGCCAGTTTCTGGTGGACTTACAGTCGACAGTTATGTGCTGCACGGCTTCCATGGCGCTGCTGATGGCCGAGGAAATAAATAGAAGAAACCTGAGAGACAAGATCGCGCTCAAAAAGGTCATTTATGGTTCGGAGAGAAGCAGTGAGGCAATGCGCCAGCGGATAAAAGAGCTCATGGGCTTGGAGGATATGTTTGATATCACGGGTATGACCGAGCTCTATGGGCCGGGTACCGGACTGGATTGCCCCAAACACGAAGGTATCCATTACTGGGCTGATAATTACATATTGGAGATCCTGGATCCGGATACGCTAAAACCGGTACCCGCTGGGGAGGTCGGCGAGATGATCGTAACAACGCTTTGCAAAGAGGCTGCCCCGCTTATTCGCTATCGTACCCGAGATCTGACCAGATTGATTGATCATCCATGCTCCTGCGGCAACATTCTGCCGATGCATGACAGGATATTGGGACGCTCCGATGATATGCTCATTTACCGTGCAGTGAATATATACCCGGGACAGATTGACGAAGTGTTATCTGCCGTTCCCGATATTAGCTGTGAATACCAGGTGATTTTGGACCGGGGTGATGATGGCCGCGATTACATGACCCTCCGCCTGGAATGCTGCCAGGACTCCGACGCCTCGAAATATCCTGAGATCGCCAAAAAGGTAGCCGAGGAAATCAAAAAACAGATCATGGTCAGCTGTCAGGTGGAGGTGGTCGATTATTGCTCTTTGCCACGGTCGGAAAGGAAGTCTAAAAGGGTATTTGACAACAGGCCGGAATAATTTTTTGTATTCAGTGTTTAGAGCTAGCGAAAGCAAAATTCAGTTGAGTAGAGAATACACTCAGCTATTTAGTCCCATGTCCCCTAAAAAACTCTAATAATCCAAAACGTTGGGATTGAAACTTTTTCGCGAGTTGGAGAGTTTTAATGAAAAAATTTGAGTATCTAGTCCCCAAGTCGCTGGATGAGGCCATTTCATTGCATGAGTCCCACGGGGATCGTGCCAAATATATTGCCGGGGGTACGGATGTCATGGTGAAGATCAAAGAAGGCAAAATGGCCCCGGATTATTTAATTTCCTTGAAACATGTCCTCAATAAGGATCATGTTTTTTTAAAACAAGAAAACGGTGAGCTTCGAGTCAGTGCTTTGGCGACCCACCGCATGATCGAGAACTCGTCTCTTGTTGTCACTCAATACTCGATTCTCCACGACGCAGTGAAGAATATCGGATCCGTGCAAATCAGAAATGTGGCTACCATCGGGGGTAATCTGGTCAACGCTGTACCGTCAGCCGATGGAGCCATTCCGTTGATCGCCTTGGATGCCAAGGTCAGTATTTTAGGCACCAAAGGAAGGCGATCAATGGATTTGGTTCGGTTCTTTCTAGGACCGGGGCAGTGCGATTTAGAACACGGGGAGATACTTACCGAAATAACAATTCCGCCCCTTCTTCCACGAACTGGTAGTGCTTACGTTAAACATGGCAGACGGGAAGCTATGGAACTGCCAATGCTTGGTGTGGGTGTGCTGATCAGCCTGGATGAGAATTTAAAAACATGCGTGAAAGCGCGTGTGTGTTTGGGGGTGGCAGCTCCGACGCCTTTTCGGGCAATGATCGCCGAAGAGTTTCTCGAAGGCAAAGTCATTAATGAAGAAATTTTGGCCGAAGCCGGCAAGATTGCGGGCAAAGAGTCACGGGTCCGTGACAGCATCCGGGGTGTTGCCTGGTACCGACGGGAAATGGTCGCTGTTTTGGTCAAGCGTATGGGGCTTAAAGCGCTGGAGAGGATTGAGCAACAGTCAAACTAAACAAAAATCAATTTAAACTGCTAAATGAGCTGGTTGGAAGCTCTGATGGCTTGAAGGAATGATGGAGTGGTGGAGTACTGGAGTATTGATATTAATATTTAACAAAGTAAGTTATAGGTGCCTGTTGCGAGTTGCGTGTTTCGAGTTATGGGTTAAAAAATGAATGCGCAACGCATACGCGCAACCCACAAGATTGTTTTTACCATTACTCCGCTACTCCCTGGCCCGGAACGGGATTACAATTTCATGGTTTAAGAGAGTATGTCTCAAATACATATCAAAACCAAAGTCTTGTTAATCCCAGCGCGCCAGGGCAGGCCATTACTCCAGGAACAGTTTGTTGTGGTTCAGACTGATATGCCTAATTCTTTATCTAATATTTAATAATTTTCAGAGAGGCGAAATTTATGTCCCAAGAAATAGCGTTTACCCTCAACGGTAATGAGACAAAAGTAGCGATCCAGGACCATTGGACGCTTCTTCACCTGCTGAGAGAAGAACTCGGACTGTTAGGAACCAAGGAAGGTTGCGGGAGCGGGGAGTGCGGTGCCTGCACCGTTATTGTAAACGGAGATGCCGTTAATTCGTGTCTTTACCTTGCCGCCGAAGTCAATGGTAAAAAAGTTTTGACCATCGAGGGTCTGGCAACCGCTGATGGAACCCTGCATCCGATTCAGCAGTCTTTTGTTGACAATGGCGCCATTCAATGCGGTTTCTGCTCGCCGGGGATGATTATGTCCGCAAAGGCATTGTTAGATGAAAATCCCAATGCGAAGCTTGAAGATATAAAGCACGCCTTGGCCGGGAATTTATGCCGGTGCACAGGCTATGTTCAAATTTTTAACGCTGTCAAATTAGCCAGCGGCTACAGGTATGATGCGGTCAAGGTTGTCGCCTGGCAATCAAAAGATGATAGCTAATTCGATTAATTTCCAATGGTAGCGCATTGGGGGGTAAATCTTTAACTTTAACAGTTGAACAAAGTTGCGTTAAGCGAGGTCATCATGCAGGAGTTTACTGCGGTTGGAAAAAGGATTCCGAAACTTGATGCTGCCGACAAGGCCGCAGGACGGATTCAATACATTCAGGATATCAAATTGCCCGGAATGCTGTATGGCAAGATCCTTTACAGCAAGTATCCCCACGCAAGAATTGTCAATGTTGATACTTCCAAGGCCAAGAAGCTTAGCGGTGTTCGGGCTGTTTTAACCGGTGAAGATATCCCGGTTATCAAGCTCGGCGTTTATAAAGACAACACCCCTTTGAAGACGGGTAAAGTAAGATCATACCGGGATGAAGTGGCGGCCGTTGCCGCGACGGATCCTGAAATAGCCCAAGAGGCCCTCAGTCTGATCGAAGTGACCTACAAAGCGCTTCCGGCAGTTTTCGATCCTGAGAAAGCTATGAAAGAAGATGCTCCTTTGGTTCATGAAAGACACAAAACCAATATCTTAAAGATGCCCTGGAAGCTTCATTATGGAGATGTCGAGGCTGCAAAAAAGAAGGCGGCTCATGTCGTCGAGGATCGTTTTTCGACAACCTGGGTGACCCATTGCTGCATGGGCACCAGCGGTGCCGTTGCAGAATTTGATCATACCAATAATCTTACAATTTACACCAATACCCAGATTCCTTCACTGGCCCAGAAGGACTTTTTGGATACCCTCAAGGCCATGGGGTTGCAAGACCGGCGGGTTCGGGTGGTTAAACCTTGCCTCGGTGGCGGATTCGGCAGCAAACTGGACACTTATGCCTACGAGAATATTGCTATTCTTCTGGCGTATAACACCCGCAAACCGGTAAAGATTGTTTTTGACAGAAGAGAAGAATTTATTGCCACATCTACCCGACAACCTACCATTACCTATATTTCTCAGGGATGCGACAAAAAAGGAAATCTTTTGTTTCGTGATATCTCAATGATTTTAGATAATGGGGCTTATACCTCCTGGGGGGCTACGACGCCTTCGGTTATGATGATGCCCATTACAACGCTGTATCGGGTTCCCAATGTGCGCTATGAAGCAAAATGCGTTTACACCAACAACACCTATTCCCAGGCCATGCGCGGATACGGTAATCCGCAGGCAACTTTCGCCATTGAAAGCACAATGGACATGCTGGCGGAGGCAGCGGGTATCGACCCGGTGAAATTTCGCCGCATCAACGCCAATAAACCGGGCGATGTATCACCCCAGAATTTCCGCATCACCACCTGCGGTCTTGATGAATGTATTGATGAGGTCAAAAAGAAGCTTGAAACACAAGGCCCGAAAGAGGAGGGTATCGGGATGGGGATTGCTTCACTCATTCATGTGGGTGGTGGCGCCCGGGTATACAAGTCAGATGGTTGCGGCACCATACTTAAGATGGACGACTTTGCCAAAGTAAATGTATTCACTGGTGCATCCGACATGGGACAGGGTGCCGATACGGTGATCGCTCAAATTGTGGCGGAAGAGCTCGGTCTTCATATGGAAGATATCAACGTCATTCACACGGACACGGATGTCTGCCCCTGGGACGTGGGAGCGCACGCCAGCCGGACTACCTTTGTTGCCGGTAATTCTGCTCTGGGGGCTGCCAGGAAAATCAAGTCACGCATTTTGGAGATGGCCGCCAGACAATTGGAAACCTCCGCCGGGGAACTGATTTTGCGCGATCGCAAGATACTGTCAAAAACCCATCCGGATAAACAGATGGACATCGGAAAGCTGCTGAGAACAGTGCATTTCAGCCACGGCGGACAGATGCTCATGGCCGAACACTTCTATGACCCGGCCAATGAGAATTTGGGCCGGGATTTTCGCGGAAATCTCTCGATGACGTATACCTTCGGTACCCATGGTGTTCGGGTCAAAGTGGATGAAGAGACCGGAAAGGTAAAAATTCTTAAATATGTTGCAGCGCATGATGTGGGCAAAGCCATTAATCCGATGCTTCTCGAGGGTCAGGTTTACGGCGGCGTTATGATGGGTATTGGTTATGCCCTTACAGAACAGGTAATCCTGGAAAAGGGTGAGAATATGAATCCGAATTTTAGAGACTACAAAATTCTTACCGCCAAAGATGTTCCAATAATTGAAGCGCCTGTGCGTGAAACGGCTGATAAAGAAGGCCCTTTTGGGGCTAAGGGTATCGGTGAGCCCGGATGCGTGCCCACCGCACCTGCCATAGCCAACGCCATTTATGATGCCGTCGGTGTCCGGATCAAAGACCTTCCGATCACACCGGAGAGGGTGCTGGCCGCAATACGGGAAAAGAAAGGTTTGGATCATTGCGGTGTTGAATTGGGAAAGGGTGGTGCTGAAGAATGCATAATTGAAGAATAAGGGAGCGTTTTTTCTGTGGATATGCTATCAAAAAGGCGGTGTATCCATAACCCGAGGCAGGATAGTCAGTACTGACCACTCGGAAGTGGCCATAATTAACGTGTAACTTTTATAGAGGAGGGCTGGAAGATGAAACAGAAATTAGGAATAATACTTATAGGGTTTTTTGTAGCCGCGTTGGCCGTGACAACATTGTCACCGGTGCCCGCCGTGGCAGGACCGATTAAACTAAGCTATGCCAACTTTCCCCCCGCGCCGACGTTTCCCTGTGTTCAAATGGAAAGATGGAAAAAAGAGGTTGAAAAGCGAACCGGCGGAAAGGTCAGCATTGACACATATCCGGGTGGCACCCTGCTGGGATCCAAAAACATGATGGATGGTGTCATTGCCGGACAAGCCAATATTGGAAACTTGTGTATGGCTTACCAACCGGGGCGCTTTATTGTGACCAATGCTACCAGTCTTCCCTTGGGTATTCCCAATGCGCGTGTCGGCAGTCTGGTGCTATGGGACCTTTGGGAAAAATACCAGCCTGAAGAATTTGCCAAAGTGAAAGTCTTGGCCATGTTCACAACAGCTCCTACCAACATCATGTCCAAGGTGCCGGTAAGAACCTTGCAGGATATCAAGGGATTGGATCTTAGAGCCTCCGGTGGAGCGGCCCAAATACTGGGTGCCTGGGGTGCAAATCCTGTCGGCATGCCGATGCCCGCAACTGTGGAAGCCCTTCAAAAGGGTGTCGTAAAGGGGCTGTATTCTTCGCTTGAGGTAATGAAGGATTTTAAGTTTGCCGAAACGTGTAAGTATGTAACCATGACCGACACAGTTATCTATCCCTTTGCCGTGGTGATGAACATGGAGACGTGGAAATCGCTGCCCAAAGATGTTCAAAAAGTTATGGATGATTTGAGGGTTGAGCAATCCGAGTGGACCGGCAGTTATATGGATAATCATGTCACCGAAGCTGTAAAATGGTCTAAAGAGACTCAAAATGTTGAATTCATAACTCTTTCGAAAAAGGAAAAAAAGCAATGGGATGTAAAGTTACAGTTCCTTACTGACAAATGGGTTGAGAATTCAAAAGCCAAAGGATTTCCGGCAAAGGCCATTGTTAAGGATATTGAAAAACTGATCAAAAAACATTCCAAGTAGGAGCTTCTCTAAAAATCCTGTACCCATTTGGTGTCCATCCAGAAACAGGATTATTTGAACGGGCCGCACTAATTGGCTCAGGGGTCGGGGAATTTTTATTAGTTTCCAATTTGGAAATCAGTAATTTTTTCGATGAGCAAGGCCGCACAATGGTTTACGACGAGGCGTACTAATAGTACGTCGAGGAAGTAAGCCAGCGGAGAACGCAGCTCATCGGAAAAAGGGCCATTTTCAGATGGAGACTCATCAGGATCGAGACAACGGACTGCCGGTCATTTATAAATTGCAGTCCGTTCCCCCAAAAAAATTACCAAGTATACCAATCCTGAAAAAATAATGGGGGTCGCTAATGGCGGTTTTTGAGAAAATAACGCGCTATTTGAACCGGGGGCTGATTTTTGTGGGCGGTGTGTTTTTAGCAGCGATGGTGGTCCTCACCTGCGCCAACATCGCTGCACGAATCGTGTGGATACCGATCAAGGGCACCTTTGAGCTGATGGGTTTTTTCGGCGCCGTCATCACTGCATTTGCACTTGGGTATACGCAGTTTGTCAAAGGGCATATAGCGGTGGATGTACTGGTGAATCGATTTTCATCCAAGACTCAAAAAATTACCGGCATAATAAACTGCGCACTTTGCTGTGTTTTTTTTGTTATGGCTGCCTGGCAAATCGCCGCCAAAGCAACCACACTTTGGAGAACCGGCGAAGTGACCGAGACCCTGAGAATTATATACTATCCTTTTACCTATGCCGTGGCTGTTGGATGCGCTGTCCTTGCTTTGGTTTTGGTAGTGGAACTGTTTAAATCGGTATTATCGAATAAGGAAGGTGACGTTTGAGTCCGGCAATCGTTGGCGTCACAGGGATTGTCATTCTCCTTTTGGTTTTATTTTTTCTCGGAATGCCCGTGGGATTTGCCATGGGCATCGTGGGATTTTGCGGGTTTTGCTATGTTGTTTCTGTGAAGGCCGGCCTCAATATGCTCGGGTCGGTGCTATGGGAAACCTTTTCCAAATATGGTTTGACCGTAATTCCACTGTTTATTTTTATGGGCCAGATTGCCTTTTATTCGGGTGTTAATGAAAAATTATACAATGCCGCCTACAAATGGGTGGGGCAAATACGTGGCGGGGTTGCCATGGCCACGGTCATGGCTTGCGCTGCCTTTGCAGCAATTTGTGGATCCAATGCCGCTACTGCCGCCACCATGACGACGGTCGCCTTGCCTCAGATGAACAAATACCGTTACGAACCCAAACTCAGCACCGGTGCGATTGCTTGCGGTTCAACATTGGGCGTTGTCATTCCACCGAGTGTGGTTCTGATTATCATAGGGCTCTCCACGGAACAGTCGATTGCCAGATTATTCTATGGCGGTATCGGTGCCGGCGTTGTTCTTGCAATCCTTTTGACCCTGTCTGTTTATCTACTATGCTTGATTTACCCGGACTGGGGGCCTGTCGGACCAAAAACCGGTTTTATTGAAAAGCTTAAATCTCTTACCGGTGCCTTTGAGATGGTCACTCTTTTTTTACTGGTGATGCTTGGATTGTATTTTGGCTTTTTCACACCGGCTGAAGCTGGGGCTGTCGGCTCTTTTTTTGCGGTAGTCATTTCCGTAACTCAACGTCGGTTGAGCTGGAAAGGCTTTATTGCCTCGTTTGCGGATACGCTGAGGATTTCCTGTATGGTTATCGTAATCGTGGCGGGTGCTATGATATTCGGCCGTTTTTTAGCGGTTACCAGAATACCGTTCAATATTGCTGAATGGGTTGTTGGGCTACCGGTACCGGGAGAGGCGATCATGCTGATCATCTTTGCAATTTATATTGTCGGGGGTGCCGTCATGGATGCCCTTGCGCTTTTGTTGATCACGATCCCTATATTTTTTCCGGTGGCCATGCATCTGGGCTATGATCCTATCTGGTTCGGTGTGACGATTACCGTTGTAACAACCATGGGGGCCGTTACCCCTCCGGTGGGTGCCACTACCTATGTCGTCGGCGGAATGGCCAAAGACGTCCCCCTGGAAGAGGTTTTCAAAGGAGTTGCCTTCTTTTTACCGGCCTATATCATTTGCATAATCATCCTGATGATATTTCCCAAATTGGTAACTTTTTTGCCCGGTTTGATCCACTAGAGGCATCGATGCTGAAATATCGCAAGAAATTGAATAGACTGCCATTCTAAGGTCGGGTGATGATCTCTATGGAACTTTCGGCCGTTTCGGTGGCGCCCAGATTATTGTGGACACTTCCGTTAACCGATATTTTTTCAAAGGTCTTTATAATCTTCTTCCGTGTCGATGTCGTAAAAGTACAGCGGGTTTTGCACCTTTACCTCAAGCACGTATCGGGCATTGGCCTCGATAATCTTTCGAGCACCGATATCGCCTTTAAGATTGAGTAGGCGGTCATACCAATTTTTGCTGAAGATCACGGGATTACGCCTTTTCCCTTGGTGGGTCGGTATGCAAATATCTTTGTCCGCCTCCCAAAAACGGTTTAGAAGGCGGTTAATCACCTTTTTATCCACCATGGGCTGGTCACCCAGTAAAAACATCACGGATGGAAAGGCGTCCTTGGCTTCCAACAAGCCGGACCTGAGCGATTGGCTCTGACCTTCACGGTATTTTGAGTTGACCACCACCTGAATACGGGGATGTCGTATTGTCAGGTCGAGGGTTTGGATAATTTTTTTGTGTTGATGTCCTAGCACGACAAAGGTTTTTTCGAGCTTGGAAGCCGCACACGCTTCAAGTACCCATTCAAGAAGATATTTTCCGTTTAATATCAGGAGCTGCTTGGGTCGTCCGAGACGTGTTGACATTCCGGCCGCCAGGACGATCCCTGCTGTTGGCTTTTTCAAACTCATTGTATAATCATATAAGCTTGGTATATTAGAGATACAAAAATGTTATAATATAACAATTAAAAACGCCAATGTTTGGCGTTGGGGTCAGGTGCCGAGCACCTCCAGCCAAATTATGGACATTGCGTTACCGGAAAGCGGTTATACTGTTTTTATATATTCTATCATTCATCAGGTGCAAACAAAATGAATCAGGACCATAAAAAATATTTGCGTGCAACGGCTATTTTTAATGCGGATCATAAATACATTGTGGATTATGCGCTTTCCGTGATCAAGGACTCCTCGCAAGATCCCGTAAACAAGGCCGTAAAGCTTTATTACGCAGTCAGAGACGATATCTGGTACGATCCCTATTCTCCATTTTACCTGCCGGAACATTACCGCGCCAGTAACATATTGAAAAGAGGCCGAGGATATTGTGTCGGAAAAGCCTCTCTTTTGTGCACCCTCGGCAGGTTTTGCGGCATACCATCGCGGGTAGGTTTTGCAGATGTCAGAAATCATCTGGCGACCAGACAGTTGATTGAGTATCTCGGGACCGACCTGTTTGTTTATCACGGATACGTGGAGTTTTATCTCGAGGGCAAATGGGTCAAGGCTACGCCAGCATTTAATTTAGAGTTATGCAGAAAGCATAACGTCAGTCCACTTGAATTCAACGGCCGGGAAGATTCTCTATTTCAAGCCTATAGTCTCGAAAACAAAAAGTTCATGGAGTATGTTGAGGATCATGGGACCTATGCCGATATTCCGGTGGATGTCATCGTGGCTGGTTGGGAAAAGGCTTACGGTAAAGATCGTGTTCGGCAGTGGATTCAAAATTTTGAAAAATCGGAAGGCGGATCTGGGCGTGATTTTTACACCGAAGATGTTTGGAAAGAATTGTAAGGAAATTACCAGATGACAATGTCCCCACTAAATCAGCTTGTCATTGGAATTAAAGGGGCAGGAGAAATGGCCAGTGCTGTCGCTTGGCGGCTTTTTTCCGCGCACTTTCATAAAATATGCATGATGGAAAAAGACCATCCATTGGCAGTCAGGCGCGAGGTGTCCTATTGTGAGGCAGTGATTGAGGGCAGTAAAAAGGTGGAAGATGTTGAAGCGGTCATAGTCCGTGGCCTTAAAGGAATTCAAGATGCCTGGCAGAATCGCAAAATTGCGGTGATCATCGATCCGGAATGGAAAATTGTGCAAAAAGTCCATCCAAATGTCATGGTGGATGCCATTTTGGCCAAAAAAAATCTGGGCACTACCCTTGCGGAAGCCCGGTTGGTAATCGGCTTGGGTCCCGGTTTTTGTGCCGGTAAAGATGTTCATATGGTCGTTGAGACCAACAGAGGACATAATCTGGGCCGCATCATTACCAGCGGTTGTGCCGAACCCAACACCGGTATACCGGGCAGCATCGGCGGACAAAGCGTCAAACGCGTTCTGCGCGCGCCGACCACAGGCTTATTCCGGGCGCACTGTTCGATCGGGGATTTGGTGAAAAACGGAGACCCCATCGGATCTGTAGCCAAACTGGAAATTCGGGCCGAAATCGACGGCATTTTGCGGGGCCTTATTCGTTCCGGCACCAAAGTTGTTGCCGGCTTGAAACTTGGAGATATCGATCCCAGAGGAGAGCGGGAATTTTGTTACACTATTTCCGATAAAGCACGGGCTATCGCGGGCTCTGTTTTGGAGGCTGTTCTCAGGATTTATAACTCTAATTGATTTAAAACCCAATTTGTCAGTGGTCGGTTGTCCGTAGTCCGATGTCAATCATAGGATAGATGTCGATTTGATAAGTATCCGTTTCGATGAAGTAAATTTCATAGTCAGAAAACCGACCATCAGCGCACAAAACAAGCAAAAGCGCTAAATTTGACTTTGGGGCAAGCCATGACATCTTTGAAGGAGAGCCTGCTGTTGACAGACGGCGGTGTGGTCAGCATTGTGGGCGCGGGAGGCAAGACCAGCCTGATGTTTAGCATCGCCAAAGAGCTATCGCAGGCCGGAGAGTCGGTGTTGACCACCACCACCACCAAGATTCTTATGCCCCGCAAAGATCAATCACCGAAAGTCATCGTGTCCGATTCATTGGAAGAACTATTGAATAAATCAGACGGAATGATTAAAGGCACCGATCACATTACGGCCGCTTCAGCGGTTTTGACGGCCATGTTTGACAGTCAGTCGCGTCAGGCGAAAACAAAATACCGCCGAAAACTGGTTGGGTTTCAAGCTGAGTTTATTGATGAAATTTACAGAGCGGGTGTATTTCGATGGATTTTAGTGGAAGCCGATGGCGCTGCTGGAAGACCTCTGAAAGCACCTGATCCCCACGAACCTGTCATTCCTAAATCTACGGCAAAGATTATCGGCGTGCTTGGTTTGGACGGGGTCGGAAAGGCCCTGATCGATAAATGGGTTTTCAGACCTCATCGTTTCAGCGAAATTACCGGGCGGGGCGACGGTGAGATGGTCACCGAATCCGATTGTGCCATGGCTATTTTGCATCAAAACGGAATCATGAAAGGTACGCCAAGCGGAACGAAGTGCCTGGTGTTTCTTAACAAAGCCGACCGGCCGGGGAGATTGGAAGTCGCCAGAAAGATTGTTCGTTTGCTATCGGAGAAAAAAGATTCCGGGTTGCAAAGAATTGTCATTGGCCAGGCGCTGCACGAACCGCCGGTTATAGAATGTTATGATCTATAGGAAGCAAAAAACTTACAAGGCGTTCATAGACTATCTAAACAAATTTCAGGGGCATAACATTGTTGTTTGTCGAATTAACCTCACACCCTAACACTCCGAGAGGCTGAGCCTTGGCGGAACACGTCAGACCTGTTGATACCGGCAAAATCGAGACTGCAAATTCAGATAGCTTTCTTGTAAACCTGAGACCGCTGTTGGTTTTGACATCGATATTCTTCGTCAACTTTACCGCCAGGATTATCTATGCGCCTTTATTGCCTGAAATAGAAAGAGACCTGAACATATCCCATGGCGAAGCCGGATCACTCTTTCTATTAATTTCAGCAGGATACTTCCTTTCTCTGCTTTGTTCCGGGTGGTTTGCTTCACGTCTTACCCATGGAAAAACAATCACGCTGTCGTCGGTGGTTTTGGGTCTGGCACTGATCGGGACTGCTTTTAGCAGAAACCTCTGGACCATCCGGTTGAGCTTGTTTGTGTTGGGCCTTGCTGCCGGGCTGTACCTGCCATCAGGAATAGCAACACTAACAAAGTTAATCGTTTATCGTCACCGGGGCAAGGCAATTGCCGTTCACGAATTGGCGCCAACTTTAGGTTTTGCGGCTTCACCGTTGCTGTCAGAGTTGGTAATGATGAGGTTTTCTTGGCAGACCGTTGTCGTACTGCTCGGTATGATGGCATTGCTGATGGGATTGGTATTTGCGCGTTTCGGAAAGGGCGGTGATTTCCCGGGTGCGGCACCCGGTTTTGATTCTTTCAAACCGTTTTTTGGCGAGCCCGCTTTCTGGCTGATGTTGCTCCTATTTGGCCTGGCCATCAGCAGCTCGTTGGGCATATATACCATGCTACCGCTGTATCTCATACATGAACACGGCATCGAGCGGAATTTTGCCAACAGCTTGGTGGCATTGTCACGGGTTTCAGGACTCGGAATGATTTTTGTCGGCGGCTGGGTAACGGACCGCATCGGAGCCAAAAAGACATTAATTTTTATTTTTCTGCTAAGCGGAATTACGACCATTCTGATAGGTGCTGCTTCCGGTGCCTGGGTCCTGGCGGCGGTATTTTTGCAACCGATGTTGGCAGTTTGTTTTTTCCCGGCCGGATTCTCCGCCCTTTCTCGTATCGGTCCGGCGAACGCCCGCAATATAGCCGTTTCATTGACGGTACCTTTTGCCTTTTTATTCGGGGGCGGAGCCGTACCGACCGGCATCGGGTTCATGGGTGATGTCACTTCATTCGCACTGGGCATCGTGCTGGTAGGCGTCCTTATACTTTCGGGTGCCCTTTTGGCTGGTTTTCTCAATCTACGAGATAACGAAAATAAGTATGGATAATCCTGCTTGCAGATAAAAGGAGGAGCTGATGGATCTCACAATTTTTGACGAAATGAAAGCGCCTGAACTTCGAAAGTATATTGAATTCCTTCTATGGCACTATCGGGTCGTAGATGCTTTTTGGTTTATCAAGATCACCGAACAATTTGATCAATCCACCGCCGAACACATCAACGAAGAAGTTTGGGGGCGTGTGGCAGGCATGGCCGCCAAAGATTTGATTAAACGCTTTGATATTCAAGAACGAGGACTGGCGGGATTTGTTAAAACCCTCCAATTGTTTCCTTGGTGCATAATGGTCGGCTATCAAATCGAGAAAAAAGAGGACGAGGTGTTGATCTCTGTTCCGGTCTGTCCGACTCAGGAAGCACGCACCCGGCGTGGTCTTGGAGAATATGTATGCAAGGAGATGCATCGCCGGGAATTTGAAGACTTTGCAAACGTAATTGACGATCACATCCGCGTAGAATGCCTGTTTGCACCGCCCGACCCACACCCCGAAGACATGCACTGCCAGTGGCGATTTTATTTGGAAACGTGATACTTTATTCATTGGACTATTATATACACGGTTTCCATTGAGAAATGTATTATGCCTTTAATAACCTGCCGGTCCGGATATTAGGGTCTCATGAGATTCAAAACGTCACCGAACCGTATTTGTTTGCCATGTTTTGCCTTTTTTACCGCGATGTTTTGGCGCAAGGTCTCAAGGGAAAATATGACTATCCGGACGGCATTACAATTGGTCAGTCTTGCTTGCATCTGCGCCAAGCCTATACCTCCTGGGATATTCATAAATATCCGGGGTGGAGCCACTATTTGCCGATGCCCCACCATGTTCAAAGCCCCAGGGCGGTGTCGTTTGTGGTCGGTGAAACCGAGATTTTGATCAAAAAGTTTTAAGAACTCACCGGCAACCCTGAATCGAATCTCGATCTTTTTGGAGAGTTAGTTTTCTATGATAAATTTTTAATTATTATAGAAATACTATATTTTGTCATATGGCACAAATATAGGCGGGAGGATAAAGACGCCGGCTGCAGTCCGCCAGAGGTCTTTGGCGGATCAAACCACTGTATGACTTTTTATACTTGTCTTTGCGACATGACATTAGCCGAAGGTAAATTCAAATGATAACTGCAGGAATCGATTGTGGTGCAAAGAACACCAAAACCGTCATCGTCAAAGACGGGGAAATCATCGGTAAAGGATCCGTCCCGACCGGGTTTGACCAGGCAAAAGCCGTGGCGGACTCTCTTGCAAAAGCCGTTCAGGCGGCCCGGATTTCAAATGATGAAATCAAAAGGATAATCGGGACCGGCTCCGGTAAGAATGCTATCAACATTGCCGCTGATACGATTAATGAGATCAACGCCATTGCCAAGGCCGCCAACTTTTACTATCCGAACGCCAGAACCGTTGCCGATGTGGGTGCCGAAGAGGGCAGGGCTGCTAAAATTGATGAAAACGGTGAACCGGTCGATTTTGCCATCAACGAAAAATGTGCGGCCGGTGCCGGTGCCTTTATCGAGGCCATGGCCAGGGCGCTTGAGGTCACTCTGGAAGAGATGGGACCGCTGTGCCTGCAATCCGACAAGAAAATCCCGATGAACGCCCAGTGCGTTATTTTTGCCGAATCTGAAGTCGTCGGTCTGATTCATGCCAATACGTCCAAACCGGATATCAGCAAAGCCGTTCATGATGCCATTGCCAGTCGCATCGTGTCCATGATTCGGCGTATCGGTGTCAACGAAGATGTCGTAATTATAGGGGGAGTCGGACGCAATCCCGGTTTCGTGGCATCCATGCAACACGAATTGAAACTGGACAATCTGTACATTCCGGACGAGCCTGAATTCGGTGCCGCAACCGGTGCGGCTGTTGTTGCCGCTGAATCAGTTTAAAGGCAGTCCCCATTAGGCTTTTATAAATTATGTTAACGGTCGGAAAAACTGCATCGACCCTCGGATTTCATCAGCATACCAAAATCCGGTTATCATATTGATATCGGGAGAAAACCAAATTGACCGGAGAAAACAAACAAGAGTTCTGGAGGTGGGCCGAGTCCAATTGGGTGAATCCGGATGTTAACTGGGAAGATGCACAATTTATCGCTGTGGGCATTGATGTGGGCTCTGTCAGTTCCCAAGCGGTTGTCGTTGCGGATGGCCAGATATATGCCTACAGCAATATGCGCACAGGTTTCGACAGCACCAACAGTGCCCGAAATGCTTTGAAATATGCTCTGGAAGCAACCGATGGATTGCCCGAGGATCGGATGGACTTCTGCATCGGGACCGGATATGGCCGGGTCAACGTGCCTTTTGCAGATCGCACCATTACGGAGGTTGCCTGTCACGCACGGGGAGCCAACTTTATTTACGGCCCGGAGGTGCGAACGGTCCTTGATGTCGGCGGGCAGGACATCAAAGCGATTCAATGCGATGAAAAAGGAAAAGTGTCGAGCTTTTTGATGAACGACAAGTGTGCCGCCGGAACGGGCCGCGGCATGGAGGTGTTTGCAGATCTTCTCGGCGTGCCCGTCGATAATGTCGGTGACCGGTCATTCGAATTCAAAGGTGAAGAGCCAGCCGCAGTATCCAGTACTTGCGTGGTGTATGCCAAATCCGAGGCTACGGGTCTCTTGCGAAAAGGGTGGAGTACCGAAGAGGTTCTGGCAGCCTATTGCAAAGCCATGGCCGAACGGATTTATTCACTGGTTGAAAGGCTTGGCGTCAAACCGGAGTTTGCCGTTACCGGTGGAATGGCCAAAAACCGCGGCGTCATGGATCGATTAATGCCCAAGATAGGTCTGGAACGAATGACCACCAAATGGGATACTCAGATTGCCGGTGCAGCCGGCGCGGCACTATTCGGCTACACGCTTTGCCAGAGGGGGAAGGCCAAAAATAAATAGTTTTTTTACAGATTATTAAAGAAATAGATCTATGTTAGCCAATTACGGATATAAGGACGATTCCGGTGATTTTTTTATTACCATCGATACCGACAAGTGCAATGGCTGTGGGGACCCTGTGAGCGCTTGTCCGGCCCATAATTTTGCCGTGATAGATGAAGATCCGAATGATCCATTGTATGAAGAACCAAAAATAGAATAGGCTGAGGATAGATTAACATGGCTACTGAAACTATAAATTTTACCATTGATGACCAGCGGCTTCAAGTACCTGCCGGAACAACCATCCTGGAAGCTGCCCGCAAAGCGGGGATATATATCCCCACCCTTTGCTATCATCCTGATCTACCGCCGGCAAAAGGCAGTGCGGCCAGTAAAATTGTTTTCCAGAATGATTTTCAAATAGAAAATACCCTACCGGAGGAATCCGCTAAGGGTTGCGGCATCTGTGTTGTGGAAATCGAAGGTCAAACGGATCTAGTGGGTTCGTGTGCCACCGAGGTTCAAGATGGTATGGTGGTTACCGCGCAAAATGACCGGATTAAAATCAAAAGGCAGGAAAACCTAATACCTATTCTTGCCCGACATCGTCATGCCTGTCTGACCTGCGCTCAGCAGGAAGGTTGTCCGCGCAGCCAGTGTTCAACCAATGTGCCGGAAAATGAACGGTGCTGTCCGCAATTTGGGCATTGTGAGTTGCAGGACGTAGCCAACCATGTCGGCATTTCGGATGATACCCCGAAATGGGTTCCAACGGATTTGCCGGTGATCAAAGATCAACCGCTTTTTGAAATGGATTATAACCTCTGCATCGGATGTATCCGGTGTGTCAGGATTTGCCGGGATCTGAGAGGAATAGAGGCCATCGGATTCGTTTACGACGCCAAAGATCAGGTGCAGGTCGGTACTTTGGCGCCAACGCTTGAAGAATCAGCTTGCAAGTTTTGCACCGCCTGTGTCGAAGTCTGCCCGACCGGTGCATTGGTGGACAAATCCGTTCGCGCCGCTAAAAAAGAAGCGGATTTAGTCCCCTGCAGAGAGGCTTGCCCTGCCCATATCGATGTGCCCGGTTATTTGAGGCTGATTGCTGACGGCAAGCGGAACGAAGCCATCGCGGTTATCCGTGAAAAGGTGCCATTCCCCGGCATATTAGGAAGAGTCTGCATCCACCCTTGCGAGGAAGCGTGCCGGCGTGGAGAGCTGAACGATCCTATCGCTATTTGTGCCCTGAAACGATACGCCGCTGATGGTGAAAAAGGTCTTTGGAGAAAAAGTTCCGTAATCCCGGATGATACCGGTAAAAAGGTCGCCGTGGTCGGTTCGGGACCGGCCGGTTTGACCGCTGCTTTTTACCTGCGCAAAAAAGGACACGCGGTTGCGGTTTTTGAAGCTAGCCACGAAGCCGGCGGCATGCTGCGATACGGCATTCCCAGATATCGATTACCGCAGAATGTTATTGAAAAAGAGATTGGTGAAATCTTTGATTTTGGTATCGAATTTAAACCCAATATGACTATGGGGAAGGATTTTTCCCTGGGACAACTCAAAAATGAAGGCTATGATGCTGTTTTTCTGGCACTAGGGGCGCAGTTGAGCTGTCGTATTCCTCTTGAGGGCTGTGATATGCCCGATGTACTGTGGGGTCTTGAATTTTTAAAACAGGTTGCCAAAGGAGAAGATATCCGTCTCAAAGAAAATGTGGTGGTGATCGGCGGTGGAAATGTTGCCGTCGAAGTAGCCCTGACGGCTTTACGATGCGGGGCGCAAAATGTGTCCATGGCCTGTCTGGAGTGTATAGAGGAAATGCCCGCCAGTCCGTGGGAAATAGAAGGGGCCGTTTCAGAGGGGATCAATATATTACCTTCTTGGGGACCTGATAAAATTTTGCGCCAAAATGGTAATATTACCGGCTTGGCTTTGGTTGAATGTACCTGTGTATTCGATGACCAGGGTAATTTTTGTCCCCAATTCGGTGAGTCCAAAGAATCTATCCTGGTGGATCAGGTCATCTTTGCCGTGGGACAAGCTACCGAATTATCCTTTTTGGATAACAGCAGCTCTATATCCGTGGCTGGGGGGTTGATTGTGGTTGACCAGGAATCTCTTGAGACAGGCATGCAAGGGGTCTATGCGGGGGGTGATGTCGTCACAACACAGGGAGCCATTATCCATGCCATTGCCGCCGGGCGAAGGGCAGCGAGTTCTATCGATAAAGAACTGGGTGGCAATGGCGATATTGAGGAAATCCTCTTGCAGAGAGACATTCCCAACCCACGATTCGGCAAGGATGAAGGTTTTGCTGCCTGGCCCCGCGAAAAAGTGCCCGAGCTTGAAATAGAAGCCCGGCATCAAAGCTTTCAAGAAGTTTCACTCGGCTACCAAGACGATCAGGCCATAAAAGAGGCAAACCGCTGCCTGCAATGCGATGTGCGGTTGTTTTTAGGATGCAATCCGTCGCCGCCGAAATCCTGGCGGGTCTTTAACCAAGAGACCATCAACCAAATCCCGGATACCGAGGGCGTCTACCAGCTGCTGGACGAAGATCACAACGTTTTAACCATTAAGGGAACAGCCAATCTGCGCCGGGATCTTTTGGAGCAGCTTGAAGAAGATGAGAAAGCGGTCCTTTTTGAATATGAAGAGGACAAAATGTATTCCCAGAGAGAAAGTGAACTCATCCAGCGATATCTCCAGAAACATGGTGAAATGCCGGGGGGAGGGGAAAAGGACGATGACCTGTGGTAGGACTGGATCCTCCTGGTTACTTGATGCTCGATGCTCTATTTTTTGAAACCACTTCTCCTAGAGTTAAGCGGTTTAAGGTTCAAGGTTGAACGCGGAACCCGGAACCGTTCAATTTAGGTTCCAATTAAATGAAGGGTCGGGGTGTTTTTTTGACCCTGTGCCTCCAGTCTTTGTTTTTCTAAGCAATTTGGCAGCGGGGGATACTTGCCCCCTCCGCATTCCACCTTCGGTGGCTGCGGTCTCCCCTGCTGCCAAATTGCAGAAAAACAAAAGACTTACGACAATGGATCAAAAAACGCCCCGACCCCTCAATTAAATTTGAGGGTAAATGGTTGCTTGCACCGGGTATGGTCGCCGGTATCGAGTATCCAGCCCTTTATTCCAACACCTTCCGAAGGTTGATAAAATTGCTGCGGTCAAATCCGAGAGTCTTGAAAAATGATAAAAGATCTGTTGAATCCCATCGGACCGATGTGTAGATATTGTTGATGCCTTCGGCTTTGTAAAATTTGAAAATTTCTTCGGCCATTCTGGCACCGAGACCCTGCCCCATGAATTTGGGGCTAACTCCCAAGGTAGCAATCCAGGCGCTTTTTTCGATGCCGAACCCCAAGGTAAGAATATAACTGATCATAAATCCCACAACTTTTCCGTCCAGTTCGGCAACAAAACATGCATCTTCAGGTCTTTTGGCGTGAGTTTCAATCAGCTTTTTGAAATCGGTCCTGACTGATTTTTGGGTGATATCACCATAAATTTTGCTGATATAATCCGCATCCACGGTTTTTAATTTTCTTATCACCACGTTATTCACAGGCATATTCCTCATCAGGTTAATGCAGGGTTAAGTTTGGATGAGAAGCACGGGTTGAGGTATGTTAGTCGATTCTGACGATCTTAACATGGTGACCAACCCAATTCGGCGGCAGATATACCCTGCCGCTGTTCCCACTTGATTTGACTTTCTTTTCGATCATCTCTTCGCCGTAAATTTCGAACTTGACCTTACTGTTCGAACGTTCAAGGGTAGGATCTCTGATTTCTTTGTTACCTGTTTTATTATCGTCAGTCACGATTGAAGCGCCTTTAGTTTGACCATCACAATTGATGGTTGGTTATTTCTCTGCGGAACCTTCATTCGGCCTCTGACCATTGACCCAAATCCTCCAAAATTTTTTGATGGCGGTTTTTATACTCCTGATGCAGGTTATATAATCTTTTTGTATATTTTTGTCTTTATTCCAGGGATTTAAGCGTCTGCAGATTGTCTTTTACAATATGCACGGTACCGTTGATGGCACCCATTAACAATTCGCTGGCGACTAATAAATGGGTAACCATCTGTTGGGGAATGATTTTATGCACTTGTCCAATCCATCGGGAACCGGCCTCGGATTTTCCATGACCTTCATGCTCACCACAATAATCTCGTTGAAGTGCTGTTTCATTTGGGCTTTATTCTCTGAACGCCGTGACTCGGCAAATTTTAGGTATGATTCCGAATCTAAAAATCCCCGTTTCACTTGTTAACTAAGTTCTAATAAGCTACATTAAAGCTACATTATAGTTTAGTCAAGTAAAAATAGTTTCGGTGGGCGCCCTGGATAGATGATCATCACCAAAAAGAAAGGATCCTTTCAAACCTCAAATGAGCATATACTGATCTGCTCTTTCTGCTTCGGGGCAAGTGGGAGAACATTCCTTCGTTATGATCGTGGAACAATAAAGCCCAAACAGGAACGATTGACTTTCTAACAAATATGATTTAGAAGCCTGCCCATGAAATTTGATCTGCATGGCCATAGTTATTACAGTAACGATAATTTTTTAAACCCGAGGAGTTGATAGCGCAGGCCATTTAACACAAGTTGGACGTTGTCTGATTTACCGAGCACCACTCTGTCAGTGCGTGTTTACCGGTCGATGGAATAAAGATTCCCGATTGATTATATGATTTTAATTTTTGATGGGTACTAACGCTGTTTAATTTGAATCTTTTATAAATCGATGGACCTGGCAGGGATTCAAACTTGTTTTATTTTGTTTGTGCACACCCTTCTGTGAGGGCCCGTTAATTTTAAGAATATGCAGGTGAAAACTGTATCGTAATATCCAGCTCGGTAGCCGGTTCACCTGATAGAGGAGAATATGATCACCGTCGGAATTGATGTCGGTTCTATAACCGCTAAAGCAGCCCTGCTAAAGGATGGGAAACTTCTCGGCGAAAAAGTCATACCGACAGGTTATAACGCCGAAAAAGCCGGTCAAAACGTATTTGAAGAGATCATCTCGAACCTGTCGGTTGATCCAGGCTCAATACAAAATATTATCGCAACCGGATATGGTAGAAACAGTGTAACTTTTGCCGACAGGGCGGTTACTGAAATCACCTGCCATGCGGCTGGGGCTCATTTTGTCAACCCAAGCGTAAGATCAATCATTGATATCGGCGGACAAGACAGCAAGGCCATCGTAATGGATGAGAACGGTAAAGTCATAGATTTTGCGATGAATGATAAATGTGCCGCCGGAACCGGCAGGTTTTTAGAAGTTATGGCCCGGGCGCTTGAGGTCGATTTAAACGATTTCGGCAGTTTTTCCCGCAGAGCGGTACAACCTGCAACCATCAGCAGTTTATGTACGGTATTCGCCGAGTCGGAAGTTATATCCCTGATTGCAAACAGTGAAAAGCGCGAAAATATCATTGCCGGTATTCACAAATCGATTAGCGCGAGAGTGATGGCCATGGCGGGGCGTATCGGTCTAACCGCCCCCATAATGATGACCGGCGGGGTGGCCAAGAATTCCGGAGTGGTCCGGGCGCTTGAAGAAAGATGCAGTTCAGTGATTGAAGTGTCATCTAAAGCCCAGGTCATCGGTGCCATTGGGGCTGCCCTGATTGCTGCCCAAACCTCAGGATAAGGTGAGCTCAACAACTTTTTTAATCATTCAGCAAAAACGGTTTCCAGCCTTTCCAGATCATTAACAAAACTCCAATTTCCGTGGGCGTGCTCGATTTTCATGCGCCAATCTTCCACACGATCCAGAAATGGCTCCGTATCACGAACACCTTCCCGCAGCTTGGTTACGTTCACAGCCACCACGTAAATTCCGGTCAATTGAAAAGGTAATTCTCCGTTGGACACTTCTGCGAGTTCTTCTTTTAGATCAGAAAAAATGAGGATATATTTTTTCATTGAACCGGCTTCGTTCAGACTTTCTATAGCCTGCAATATTCCACCCGAGATATCCGTGTGCTTCGTGTTCCCTGCTGATTTAAGAAATTTATGAACTTCTTTTTGAAAGACCCGTTTCTGGTTATTAGCAACGGAGGGGCGTTGCGCAAAGGTCACTTTGGCGATGATATCCCTTTCACTGAAACTTTCAGTACCGACGTTGGCAATTACCAGGGTATCATTGGGTTGCAAGGTTGCGAGGAGATAGCTGATTATTGTCTGCGCTTTTGTTAACTCTGAAGAAAATACCCCGGATGTATCAACGAGCATACAGACGCCCTTGGCACGATTTTCTGAGTTCGAACATCCTGCGATTAAAAAGCCGAGAGCAAAACCCAGTGCGGCCATTTTTTTCATTCCCGGCCTTCCTTTAATTCGACCGTATCATCCTTGTTTTTGATCGCTTTTTTCGGCTTTTTCGAGAATCCAAATCCGGTTTCCTTTTTAGAAGACATTTTAATTCTATGGGGTGATCCACTTAGAATACCCTCCAGCCAGATGGTTGGAAATATGACAAGATCGTAAACCGCGAGGATGACCTTACCGGAATAAACAAAAATATTGCCAATAAGGCGGAGATTGAAAGCCAGAAACCGGAGGCCACCGGCTGCGATAGCTCCCATCACCGTTCTTGCGGACGAAATGAAGGCTTCCAGTGGTATGGCCACACCGGCAAGCGCAAAGGGTAATATAAATCCTATGATCATTTGTCCGATGGTGGGGATCAAGCTGGTGGATACACCGGTCTGCTCGATACCGGCCAGTGTTTGCCTGAGAGCTTCCATGTCTGCGGCCATCCGATCACGCAGTAACGCAAGAGCCGATTCGATACCAGCAAAAATCGTCAGCAATGTTAGAATGATCCAAATCATGCGATTGCGCGTTTTGTCATCCATGCTGCCGATAATCGGAAACAAACGGGTAATCCGCAGCGATTCCATGAGAAAAAGCCCCATGCATAACTCAACCAGCGTGATGACGATACCGGCAACATCCGATGTCTTATAAGGGCCAATATAACTGCCACCACCTACCATTTCAGACATCGGCAACGCAATCAGATTGAAGTTAATAACCGCAACGCCGATAGCGACCACTAGTATCAGGCCCGAAATCAGGAATCGTGTCAAAGAGGATGACGACAGCATGCGCACAGCCTTGTCGGTCTTGGCGCGGATCTGCTCGTATTCATCCATATATCGATCGATGCTTTGTATCCGGTCATTGAGAGAGGTTACCGATTTGCCCATGTCATTTAGGGCTTTTTGCAGCTTACGCCAGAGCGGCGGCATTTTATTAAGAATCGAATGACGTGTTTTGCTGGAATTTCGATAACTTTCAATGGCTGCCGTATGCTGTTGCTTCAGGGTACGGTCAATTTCCGACAGCATGTTGGAAACCATGGTGTCGCCGGAATGCTCGATCTTGGCAATCGCTTCTATGATTGGGATCCAATTCGGCAGAGAAGGAGGCACATCCATGCTACTGCGGTGATCTTCTTCCAGTTTGGTAATCACTTCGGATATTTTATGATGAAGTGTCGAGTAACTTTCAAGATTCTTCACGACGGCGGTATTGATATGATCAAATTCCCGCTCCACGTTCCGCTCGGCATTTTCCAGCCCCTTTGTCATTAATATCTCTCGGGTTCGCTTCACAAGCCTCTTTTCGGCATTCAGCACCGATTCAGCGGATAACCGCATGGCGTTGTTGATAACCCTGGTCAGTGCCTTTATTGATTGGTAAAAAGGTTTTCTGGCTAGATATAAGGCCACCAGCAAGGCAAGGATCCATATCAGGATAGACAGGACAGGATTGGGTGTTATTCTCAACAAAGATTCGATGAACGACATAGAGAGCTCCCCTCACCTTAAGATATTAATCTTTTTCCAGACTAAGTTTGGAAGAAGTGCCCCGGGGGAGGCAAATTTCATAGTATTCGATTCACTCAGATATATGAGTTAATTTAATATATTACCTGATAACGTCCAACCTATCAATAAATATAAATTTTTGAGAACCACTCTTGAAATTTTTCTATAAAAAAAGTCGAGTTACCCATTTATTTCGGTAACCCGACTTTAGTTGCGATGTTGCTCCACGGAAAAGGGACCCAGACAGAGGCGAAAGCACATAATCTTTTTCGCCTAGGAGGGTTCCTTTTCAAATTCGAGAAGGGAATGACCATACCGATGCGAGGAATAATCGGCACCGGTAGCGGCGAAATAACGTGCCCAAAATTTTTCTATGGATCGAAATTTTCTGGAATCAGCTGCACTGGCTCCGGCTACATATATCTTGACATCGGCAAGGTTGGGGACAAGGTTCTGCTTTTGCCGGTGCTTAATGATACCGTTGATGTAATTATTTGTCAGCTTGACCCGATCAAATTTGTACTCTTTTGAATCCTGGACCATGTCCGAGAGGATAACCAGGATTTTTTGTCTTTTTTCATTATGGAAAATGGTATCGGCAATATTCAGAGAATTAAGTATCTCGGTATATGGCGTCCCCTTTTTGCGGGATAGGAGCCGGTTGACCTCCTTTCGAATGTTTTTTTTAGCCTTGGCGAAATTTTGTTCAAATTGAATGCGATTAACCCATATCGATTGCTTGGGAATTTCTTCATCCACTGCCGGTTTGAAGTCAATATAAGAACGACTCGTGATGGTCCCCACAACAATACGATCTCCCTGGTTGAGGTTCTGATAGATTTTCTCAAAGGCTTCATTGTAAACCGTGCGCCGAGCGCTGTTGGTGCTGCCCGACATATCGACAAAAACAACAATCACCCGTGGATTCTTTTTATCCTTGCCCAACTTCCAGAAGGCGTCGGCATCCCGTTTGGTTAAACCCAATAAAATAAGGGAGCTGAGAAAAATGAATCCCAGCAGTTTTGGTCTCCACCGCTTCATTTGAGTATACCTCCTCAAACCACAAGTAAATGTTTATTTGCTATTTGGCCACCGCCTGCACGCGCAATTGAGTGGTCGCATCTAACGATCGTCTGGTCTCTTCTTTTTGATCTAAATCGGCGTCCATTAAGTGTTGCTTTTCGAAGGATGCCGGTTTTGCATGATCAGGACGGACGCGCTGGTTGATTTTGCGGTAGTAATAGATGACTTCCTGGGCGCGTTGATGTATCCGGTTGATTTTTTGTTGTTGCTTGGTAAGAAGTTTATTATGTTTTGCCTCGATTTTCCGCATCGCTTTATTTAACTGGTTGGTCCTGCGGTGCAAATGCTCCAGCTGCGGGTCTTTGTCATGGGCAAAATAGGAGCACAGCGTGGCGGCCGCCAAAATGACCAGGTTCAGGCCGATAAATGCCAGGCCGATAAATTTACTGCTTCCGAAACTCATTACCGCACCCGCTTCAGTGAGGTCGCCCAGGTACTGGACGCGCACGTAGCCGATGGCCAGTAATCCGCCGATGGTAAGGAAAAGCAGTGTCCCGACACCGATGCCAGCCTTCCACCATGGATCTGATCCACGCTTTAAAAGAATCCCCAAGGCATGGGCAATCCAGGGGATGGCCACGGCCACACCGACCGCCATGATCCAGGTGAATATCTGGCTTTCGCCAAACACCGCAAACGCCAGGGAATTCATCGGGATTTCACCCAGGACAAATAGGAACATCAACGGATAATACTTGCCCCTGGACAACTCCACACTGGGTTCGGACCGCTTAATCTTGGCGGAGTGCGCATCATAGTCCTTGGAGATACGTCCATAATCCTTGAGCAGGGGCTTGTGTTTGCCGGTGAGGATCTCCAATTTGGGCCCATACTTGGATGTTACTTGTCGCGCTTCGTTTTTGGACATCGCCATCAATTCCTGCTCGAACTGAGAGGGATTCGGATCGGTAACACCGGGAATATTGTTTTTTGCGTCCACTATGGCATTTCGACGGACCTTTTTTCTGCTGTACATTTTTTCTCCCCCTTTCTGTCAAAAAATACCGGGAAGGCGTCTAAATGGTGAAAATTTTTTATATCCGATACATAAGGACATAATACCCAGCCTTTTCTATAAATTAAAAAGCCTTGTCAACGAGTGGTTCGGCTGGTGCCGAACGCATGTGACGAGGTTGCCGCTTATAATAAATTCGTTGTGTGATAAGATAATGGATTCGCCAATGAAGTAATGCTTAAAATGGACATTGTCACTTTATGTATTGAAAAAGTACGATAATATATTATCAAATTACATTAGAACTATCAATAAATTTGTATTTTGGTTCATTAAAAATGGGGGTGCCGCCATGACAAAGCCGATGGAATACGGAGGTACGAGATAAGATATGAGTTGCTGGGATATGAAATGATCCTCACCCAGGCTTGAGTTGACTAAAGCGCCTCAATAAAAACCCTAAATACTGAATTTCGCCACAAAGAAACTTCAAAAGGTTCAGGTTTCAACAATTATCGGTTTGATCAAAAGCTGTCTGAGTCCCGAGGCCCGCAAAGCGGGCCGAGGTCGAGTTCTTTTGCTTTAGCCCTGTGCAGTCCCGCTTTCAGCGGGATCCCCAAAATGGTCACTCGCGTGAGCAATCCGCCATCGATCTCTGGCGGATCAAACCGCTACAAGACTTTCTAAACTTATTTCCGGGACATTATCTAGGAGAAACTACCCTGCCATATGATCACCGGGCGCAATTCAAATGTTCTCAGTAATTTTACCCCAAATCCTTCTTGATTCGACCAGGTGATTATACCTTTGCGCTTGTCATTCTCATTTTGTGAATAAGGCAGTGCCACTTTAATTATTTCTCCAACCGGCAGAGGTTCGTTCAATTTTATGAAAAGACCGTCGTTGCTGAAATTTTTAAGCTTCCCAACATACAATTTATTTTTAGTCGCAAATAAAACATTTCCAGAATAGATCTGCCGAAACTCTTTCCTTCGTTCAAAACTTTTTTGACTGATGACCTGTCTGATAAATTTCAGACCAAAACCCTCTCCGTCACAGCGGACAATCCTGCCTTTACGTTTATCATTTTTATCTATTAAGTATGGTGGTGCTACGGTAATTATCTTTCCTACTGGCAGAAGTACCCGGCTTCTGATAAAAAGACCCGTTCGGCTGAAATTTACAAGATCGCCCTCGTAAAGGTGTTTATTGGTGGCAAAGAAAATTTTTCCGGTATAGTCTTGTCTGTCATACTTCCTTCTTTCGAGGTATTTTATGATATCATCCATATTCAAATCCTGGTTTTGAAGTTTTCAGTCCGCCTTTGGATTGCCATGGATTCGCGGATTGGGCTTTGTAAGATTCTCTGCAAAAATCATGCAAAATCTGTTTCATTATAGCGATATCGTTAAATTTAAATACTATTACAGATAGTTATATTGCTTTCGTCTTAAGCCACACGGGATTAAAGCGGCAGATTAGGAGGGGCTATGGGTGATATTTCACAGGATTTGGAGATATTTTTGTGTTTTTTTCCACACTTTGAAAAAAGAAATGGGATGGATTTGCCGGCGGAGATGACAGGAAAAGTGATTTGGGCGTTTAGTAGGTTAACGGATTCCAGTGTGAGACAGTTGCATTACAATTTTCGCGTCTCTTGCATGATGGATAATTATATTTAAACTTATTGAAAAAATAAGCTATAATAAAAAAATTTA
>CP070652.1:1612376-1618572 GCA_020354645.1 Deltaproteobacteria bacterium | reverse complement strand
TCGAACGTCTGCTGAAAAAAGATGCGCTGCAGGCCCTCAGCTATTATAAAGAAAAAACAACCCTCAAAAAACAACCGCAGGAAATAAAATCACTCAAAACAACCGTCAACGTCGTCAAAGAGATCTTTTTGAGCTTTTTAATGCAACTTACCCCGGCCCGAAGGCTGTTCTATGGTCTTAGTGTCATTGGTTTCGTGATTGGACTGCTTTCACCGGATTGGGTATGGATTACCGCCTCTTTTGTTGTTTTGAACTTACTGTTGGCATTAGAGCTTGCCGATAAATTGACCACACGCGACGAGTTGGAAATTGCCAGGGAGATCCAGATCGGTCTCCAGCCCGAGCGAATCCCTGAAATACCGGCAATGTCGATATTTGCGTTCTCAAAGCCAGCCAAAATCGTGGGTGGGGATTTTTTCAACATCGTAAAACCCAATTATAACCAGATGCTGAGCATTGTCGGCGATGTCGCCGGAAAAGGCATACCGGCTGCATTATATGCCGCCCACATTCAGAGCATGTTCGAGTCTTTGTCTGAACAAAGCGCCTCCCCGGCGAATATCCTGAAAAATCTTAATCAGTTGATCTGCAGGCGCCTGCGCGAAGGTGACTTTATTACGGCCGTGATTGCTTTTTTCGAATTTGGGGATAATTCGGTGACCATCGCACGCGCCGGGCACAACTGGCCGCTTTACTACTGTTCGCAAACCAAAACCATCACACCCCTGAAGCCCAAAGGGCTGAGTATCGGTCTGGATGAGACGATGGGTTTTTCGTCGTACCTCGAAGAAAAAAAGATGCCGTTGAAGAGCGGGGATATATTGCTCTTGTATTCCGACGGTATCACTGAAGCCATGAATTCAAAAAGCCATCTGTTTGAGTTGTCCCGGCTTGAATCGGCCCTCCAAGAAAGCGCTCATTATCCCGCCGATAAGATCGTCGAACGGATCAACCACCGGCTGGGCGAGTTCGTTCAATCCGAAGAACTTCACGACGATGTCACTATGGTGGCGCTAAAGGTAAAATGAAGCACCCGCTGATATTTTTACTGCAACTTCTGATTCAAAAAAATCCGGATTCACCCTTTGGCCTTATCTTGTTCTCGTATTTTTACTGTTTCTGAGCATTGAGGTAGCTGCCAGGAAGCTGTTCAATCTCGGTGGATATTAATTTTGACTAGAAGTTTGTAATCAACCCAACCTGTATTGTAAATGGGTGTAGCGTTTTTGGGTTTTATTGTTGTGAACCCCGATTGCCAGGGCTTTGCGGGTGCCGACCATTACCACCAACTTCCGCCCCCGGGTCACCGCCGTGTAGATGAGGTTGCGCTGGAGGAGAACATAATGCTGGGTGAGGATGGGCATGATCACCGCCGAATATTCAGACCCCTGGGATTTGTGAACAGATATGGCATAGGCCAAAACAATTTCGTCCAAGTCTGAAAAGTCATAGGCCACCTCACGTTCTTCAAAGGATACGACCATTTCCTGGTTGTCCGGATAAATCCGGGTGATTCTGCCGATATCCCCGTTGAAAACCTCCTTGTCGTAATTGTTACGGACCTGCATAACTTTATCATGGAGTCTAAAATTACGCTCGCCGCGCTCGATACCCGGGCCCTCCGGATTGATGGCATCCTGCAATCGGTGGTTGAGGTTGCCGGCACCCACAACCCCTCGGTGCATGGGTGTTAATACCTGAATATCATCAACAGCATCGAAACCGAACCGCCGCGGAATTCGGCTTGTGGTCAGTTCCAAAATAATTTCCAAAACCTTTTCAGGATCTTCCTGTTCAATGAAATAAAAGTCTGTTTTCATGGCGGTTTCAGCGGTGTCATTGTCAAATGCCGGTATGACGCCGCTATTGATTTTATGGGCATTGATAACGATCTGGCTTTTTTTGGCCTGACGGAAAATTTCGGTCAACTCCACCACCGGCATCGTATCGGATTCGATCATATCCTTCAGCACGTTCCCGGCCCCCACAGAGGGAAGCTGGTTGACATCACCGACAAAAACTAAGGTGGCGTCGATCGAAACGGCCTTTAAGAGATGGTACATGAGCACGGTATCGATCATCGAGGCTTCATCAACAACCAGCAAGTGACAATCAAGTGGATTATCCGTACCTTTTTGGAATCCACCTTTAGCAATGCTGAATTCCAGCAACCGGTGAATGGTGCGTGCCTCGTACCCGGTTGTCTCGCTCAGACGCTTTGCAGCTCGACCGGTCGGGGCCGCAAGCATTATCTTGACGCCGATGCGGGATAAAATCTTTAGCAAGGCATTGATAATCGTCGTCTTGCCGGTTCCGGGCCCCCCGGTGATAACGAGCAATTTTTTATCAAGCGCGCATTTTAGGGCTAGGATCTGGTTTTTTGCCAAAGTGATGGTAAGTTGTTGCTGCACCCATTCTATGGCGCGATCTATCTTGACTTCCCGGATGGCTTTTGGGGCGGTCTTCAATAATTTCAGTCGATCTGCAACGAGGGTTTCGCAGGTGTGGAATTTTGCCAGATAGACCGCTTTATGATTTTCTTTGAAGGCATCAAAATTTTGATTTAAATCCTCGATGACAATCTGGCGATTCAACCCAAGGATCCCGATGGCCTTGACGACCGGCGCGCGACCTACCTGCAGGATCTCCCGGCTCTTTTCAATCAGCTTTTCATAAGGATAGTATACGTGCCCATCTTCGGAAAGTGCCTGCAAAACATAAAGAATACCGGCTTCAACTCTTATTTCGGAATTTTTCGAAATACCGATTCTTTCAGCAATATCGTCGGCTTTAATAAAACCAATCCCGAAAATATCCGATGCCAGACGGTAGGGGTTTTCTTTTACGACGGCAATGGCCCGGTTGCCGTAACGCTTGAAAATTTTAGCGGCATATCCTGAACTGACACCGTGGGTTTGAAGGAAAATCATAACATCCCGGATTTCACTTTGTTCTTGCCAGGCCGTTTTGATCATCGCAATACGCTTTTCGCCGATACCGGCCACTTCGGACAACCGCTGAAGATCATTTTCGATGATATCCAATGTGTCTTCACCGAATTTTTCAACGATTCGGTTTGCCATCACCGGGCCAAGGCCTTTGATAAGTCCCGAGCCCAGATATTTTCGAATACCGTGCACGGAAGCGGGAATCTCGCTCCGGCAGTGGACCACCTTAAACTGCACACCATATCTTGGATGGTTGGCCCATTCTCCTTTCATTTTCAGAACTTCACCGGGGGTGGGCGCCATCAGTTTGCCGACCACGGTGACCAAATCATGTTTGCCAATCACCTTTACCCTGGCAATGGTAAATCCGTCTTCGGGATTGGTATAGGTAATGGTTTCAATCTGTCCGGTTAGGTGCGCAAGCATGTTTTAATGATCTTCTTTCTTCCAGTCGGGCACCCGGATTTCTTCTTTCGGTATCGAATGGGGAAAATAGGACTTGATATCAATGACCGGGGAGCCATCATAGGCATCGATATCATCGACCGTTATTTGGTTGCCGTCAATCGACAGAATCTTGCACAAGGTTGTAGCGATGGGATTCGGTCGAACCGGCGCATGGGTTGCAAAAACGCCGGTAAGCGGATTTTGTTCATTGCCGCAGGGGTGGACTTGAAGAATTCGGCGTTGATCAGGCGTGTCGTTTTCGTGAAACCAGTACAAAACAATGATATGTGAAAATTGTTTCAGTCCCAACAGGGCATTTGCATATTCAGGATAGATTTCAATCCGAACCTCGCCGTCCCGCTTGTGAACCGCCCCAATGGGGTAGACTTGGAAAGCTATTTCACCAGGGTCATTTCCATCGACCATTCTTATTCTTCCTGAAGTTCCTTCAGATCGGCATAGTAATCCAAAGCATCCGGATTGCTAAGGGCATCCTTGTTGAGCACCGGCTTGCCCTCGATCATTTTCTTGACCGCCAGCTCCACTTTTTTCATGTTCAGGGTATAGGGTACCGCCGGGGTGGGTAATATCTTTTGAGGCACGTGTCGCGGCGAAGCATTGGCGCGCAGCGTTTGTTTTATTTTATTCCTCAATTCCTCGGTCAGCTCATAGCCTTCAGCCAGCTTTACAAACAAGATGACCCGCACATCATTTTTCCAATCCTGCCCCACCACCACGCTGTCCTCGATCTCCGGCATCTGCTCGACCAGACGATAAAGATCAGCCGTGCCGATCCTCACCCCGCCGGGATTCAGGGTGGCATCCGAGCGCCCATAGATGGTCACCCCGCCGCGCTCGTTGATTTCAATAAAATCCCCGTGGCGCCAGACTTTCGGGTACACATCAAAATAGGCGCTGTGGTACTTTTTGCCGTCCGGGTCATCCCAGAAATAAACCGGCATTGACGGAAACGGGGAAGTGCACACCAGCTCACCTTGCCGGTTAATTATCGGTTTGCCCTGTTCATCAAAGGCATGCACGTTCATGGCCAGCCCCCGGCACTGCAGTTCGCCGGCGTATACCGGTCCCATGGGATTGCCCAGGGCAAAGCAACCGTTTAAATCCGTACCACCGGAAATGGAAGCCAGTTGAAGATCCGACTTGACTTCATTGTAGATAAACTCAAAACCTTCCACCGAAAGCGGCGATCCGGTGGACAAAACCGCACGCAGCGGGCTGAGATCATAATCCCTGGCGGGCTTGACCCCTGCGTTCTGTAAAGCGGCAATATAGCCCGCACTGATACCAAATACCGTGATTTTCTCATTCTGAGCCATTTCCCACAACGCCCCCGGATGGGGATGAAACGGGTTGCCGTCAAACAACACCAGGGTGGCTCCCACTGACAAAGAACTGGCCAACCAGTTCCACATCATCCAGCCGCAGGTGGTAAAATAAAAAATGGTATCCTCCCGCTTTAAATCGGTGTGCAGCATCAGCTCTTTTTTATGGTGGATCAAAATACCACCGGCTCCCTGCACCATGCACTTGGGCAATCCCGTGGTGCCGGAGGAGTACATGATGTACAGCGGATGATCAGCCGGCAGTTGCTCAAATTCAATCTCAAGACCCGTTTCAGAAGAAATGAAATCTTTATAATGCACCCCATTGGGCACGTTGCTGATATCTGCGTCCTGTTCGGTGTACGGCACCACCACTACTTTCTCTGTAGACGGCAGCTGTTGGAGTATGTCGGACATACGACTCAAAGAATCAATCGCTTTGCCCTTAAAGGAGTAGCCGTTGGCGGTAAATAAAACCTTGGGCTGAATCTGACCAAAGCGATCCAACACCCCTTTGATGCCGAAGTCGGGTGAACAGGAAGACCAGGTAGCCCCCAGGCTGGTGGCTGCCAGCATGGCGATAATCGATTGCGGCATGTTGGGCATAAACCCTACCACGCGATCTCCGGGTGCAACACCGAATTCCTTGAGAGGTTTGGCCAGCCGTGCCACTTCATCATACAGCTCGGCGTAAGTCATATAAATTGCATCCTGAGCCTCCCCTTTAAAGACCAGCGCAATCTGATCATCCCGATACCGCAACAGATTTTCGGCAAAATTGAGCCGGGCGCCTGAAAACCATTTAGCACCGGGCATTTTAGCTAAATCATCAACCACCTGATCATAGGGCTTGGACGCTTTGATGCCTGCAAACTCCCAAAAGGCCGCCCAAAAATCAGGGATATTTTCTATTGACCATTGATACAGTGGCTCGAATTCGGCAAAATTCTTTCCGTGCCGCTCATTGATAAGATTCATAAACCGATACAGATTGGTCTTTTTGACCCTTTCTTCCGACGGTTTCCATAACATCTTGGCCATGATCGACTCCCTTCTTTCATCCGTTAAGTCTTTGAATATTTTTAATTATGTTTCCGATTAGCCCTCAACCATATCCTATCGGAGATCATTTTGGGTTTCGATTCGAAGACAACACGGAACAATGATGGATATTTCGTCATATTTTTACATGTATCTTAATCGATAAGTCAAGAATCTAGCCTCAAAATAGATATTGAAAATGTTTTAGCGCTTGCAGGATATTAATATATTGGTTATCTGATTTAGCGCAATCAGCTAAGTCCGTCAAAGACCTCTGGCGAGCTTGGCGATTTCAAAAATTGGCGGACTGTTGCCCAAAGATATTATCGCTGAAGCTCGTTAAATCTTTAACACTGTAGTCATTTGGAAGGGAGTACTTTATGCGAATCGTTGACTTACGTTCCGACACGTTAACCC
>CP070652.1:1606807-1612276 GCA_020354645.1 Deltaproteobacteria bacterium | reverse complement strand
TGCTTTAGCTTGGTTAATCCTTCCGGTGCCGATTTGAAACCGATAAACTTGAGGTGACGGGAGGTTATAAAAGATTCGGGAAGATTTAGACTTTCAGTGGCAACCATTTCCGATGGGTATGGAAAAATACCGACCTTATAAATCGTGTAGGCACGGCCGCTGAAAATCACGCCGAATCCGGCAACAATCAGAAACGGGAACAGAAAGTTCCAACCGAAAGCGGCCCGATCCCTGAAGAATTCACGATTTCGCGCCACAAACATGATCCAAAATCTTTTAAATTTCATGATGGTTATTCTCGCAATTGACGCCCGGTTAAATTCAAAAACACATCCTCCAGGTTTGAACCCCGTACCGTCATTTCGGTTAAATCAATTCGTTGAGATAGCAACTCCTCGAGGCAGGCATTAAGGTCGCTTGTGTTGATTTCAATTCTATCCGCAAACTCATAATATTTTAGGGATAATTCGTTCCAAGCCTGGTCAGTATCTTTTTTGGGTAAAATCACGGTAATTTCGGCTGAATATTTTTTGATCAGTGTATCCGGGGATCCTTGCGTAAGAATTTTACCATAATCCATGATGGCGACTTCATTACATAAATGCTGGGCTTCCTCCATGTAATGGGTGGTCAGTATCACGGTTTTTCCATCTTTTTTGATTTGTTCAATTACGTCCCACAGATTTCGGCGCGCCTGGGGATCCAGACCGGTAGATGGTTCATCCAGAAAGATCAATTCCGGTTGATTGACAAGGGCCAATGCAAGCATAAATCTTTGCCGCTGTCCGCCGGATATTTTGTCGTTGTGCTGGTGCTGGAATTCCTGCAGGTGGCACATCTCGACAAGTTCATCCAGATCGCAACTTCTGGAGTAAAGACTTTGAAATGTTTTCAAGGTTTCGCGCACTGTCAGAAAGGATAAAAGGGCGGTGTGCTGAAATTGAATGCCGACATCTTCCTTGAAACTGAATGATCTGGGTCTGCCCCGGTACAATATCTCACCGGATGTCGGCGGGATGACATTTTCGATGACTTCAATCGTGGTGGTTTTTCCGGCACCGTTGGGCCCCAAAAGACCGAAACATACTCCCGGTTCAATCGAAATACTGATGCCATCGACGGCCACAAGATTATCATACTTTTTGACAAGATTTTTTACTTCAAGCAGTGGGGTCATTTGTCACTCACGGTTACCTTAATAAAGAGCAAACAAAATTTCGAGAATTGATAACATCTTAGATAAAATAACGTTTCATATTTTTAGCTACCAGGAATCAGGTTCAACCGGAAAAAAGTTTAGGTTATAATAAGCATTCAATAGCGGTTATCAACAATTTTTCAGATGTCGCTGAAACTAGAAATTATCTCGAGAAATACCCTGACCCCTGATTTTGATGAACCCGATAAATGTTGAAGACAGATGTGCCGTCCCGCAACATTGTTGGGCTATCACAGACATTATAAGTTAGATGCATTTTTGATGTAGTTACTTATACCCTTTATAACAGCAATGCCTGGCAATTTCCGAGTTCGGTAAAATACAGAGTCTTTTGGGATTCTGAAAAGTATTTAAGTTATATGAGGGGTCGGGGGGAGTTTTTTTGACTCTGTGCCTCCAGTCATTATTTTTCTAAGCAATTTGGCAGTGGGGGATACTTGCCCCCTCCGCATTCCACCTTCGGTGGCTGCGGTCTCCCCCACTGCCAAATTGCAGAAAAACAAAAGACTTACGGCAATGGATCAAAAAAACTCCTGCGACCCCTCAGTTATATATGCAACCCGGAAATTCATTTGGCTTGACATTATTGCATCGGCGCTTTAGTTTGCGTCCAAAATCTTTGCGCTAACTTACATTCGCAGTTAAAATACAGGCTGTTTGTATTAAGATCAAAAAAATAGTGGTTACTGAAATTTTTGATATCAGGGGATAACTATGCCGCCGGTCATATTAATCGTTGGAAAATCGAAAGTCGGTAAGACAACCCTTATTGAAAGGCTGGTTCCGGTACTCAAAAGGCGCGGGTACAAAGTCGGCACCATAAAACATGCCCATCACGGGTTTGATATTGACAAAAAGGGCAAAGATAGCCGACGCCATCAAGAGGCCGGTGCCGATACGGTGGTGGTTGCATCCCAAGGCCGAATAGCGATGGTAAAAAAAGACCCCTGGCAAAGTTTACAGAATTTAACAGACTATTTTAAAGATATGGATCTTATTATTACCGAAGGATTTAAACGGGAAGATAAACCCAAAATTGAAATCTTTAGAGCGGCTGCCCACAAAGAGCCCAGCTGCCTGGATGATGAGAAACTCATCGCCTTTGTAACCGATACCGAGTTTAAGATAAAAGTTCCCACTTTCGGATTGGAAGATATCGATCGTATCGCAGATTTCATAGAAACAAATGTTTTGGGTGTCCGGCTTTCGACCGCTTTCAAATAGGAAGCCGCCTAATTTAAATTGACTTCAGAGAGTTTTTTTATGAACAGGATAGGCAATTCCCGGAAAAACGCGGGTTTGAAATGGCCGCGGCTCTTACCCGGAATCCTGATAAAACGATATAAGCGTTTCTTGGCCGATGTCTGTTTGAAAAACCATGAGGTGGTCACAGCCCACTGTCCAAATACCGGCAGTATGAAAGGATGTTGCGAATCAGGAAGGTCTGTTTTTCTCTCAACCCACGATAACCCGCGACGGAAACTGAAGTACACCTGGGAATTGATAAAGATGCCCGCTTCCCTTGTGGGGGTCAATACCTTAGTTCCCAACCGGCTGGTTGCCGAAGCGATTGCGGCAGGGATGATCGACGAGCTCTGCGGTTATGAAAATATAATACGGGAAACCAAAGTCGGTAAACACTCGCGCATTGATTTGCTTCTCACGCAAGGCAACGGAAATCGATGTTTCGTGGAGATAAAAAACTGCACCTTGGTATTTGACGGTGTGGCCTATTTTCCTGATGCAGTCACTGCAAGGGGACGAAAGCATCTTCAAGAATTGCAAAAACTCATCTCCAACGGTGATCGCTGTGCCATGTTTTATTTCATCCAGCGGATGGATGCAAGGGAATTCAGGCCGGCGGATCACATCGACCCTCTATACGGCGAAACCCTCAGACAGGCAGCAAACAAAGGGGTCGAGATTCTGGCCTATGACGTTTATATCGACCTCAAAGGGATTCGGTTAAGAAATAAGGTTCCCATCCGCCTGTAGTAATAGTTTCCAAATCCTTTTTATCCGCTAGAGATCTTTGGCGGATTGCATACCTATTGAAAATGCGCATGCAGGAAATGGGTTGACCCGTTGAGCCCGTTGGCCCGTTAGCCAGTTTAAATTCGGATGGTTTCCTTTTCCATTACGGGCGCAACCGGCTAAACTGGTAAACCGGCCAACCGAATATTGCGCCTTTGCGGTGAGCAGAATTGGCCCGGGCTATATCGAAAAAAAGGGGCTCGAATCAAAAGCCCCTTTTTTGTTTGGTTTGCCGGGAGTGTTTTATACTCGGCTTTAGGCTGCATCCAATCCGAGTTTTTGACGATCGGCCATATCCATCAGCACCCGTTCGCAGGCCTTGTCGATACCCAGCGCCTGTCTTATTTTATCTATATGGGCAATCATCATTTTGGCGATCTCATACGGATCGGTGGCAAAACCCCACTTGCCGAAGCCGAGTTCTTCGAGTTCTTCGAAAAGATGTTTGTGAAACTTTGTTCCTTCAACAATAGGGAAGGTCACGCCGAATACCGTATAAACACCGGAAGCGACGAAGTACTGGCCGATGCAAATGGCTTTTTCACTCATATATTCCGGTGCTGCGCCAGCCACCGGCAGATCGGCAATACTGTCTCCCAAGCCGCCCACACGGACCATCTCGGCACAGGCGATGAGAATGCGGCTGTTGTCCACACAGGCGCCGATTCCCAGTACCGGCGGCATACCGACGGTTTCACAAACCTCTCTTAGGCCGGGACCTGCCAAAACGGCCGCTTCGGGGCTGGTAAGCCCGGCCTTGGCGAGGGCGATCTGTGAACACCCGGTTTGAACGACCAAAATATCATTCTTGATCAGCTCTTTGACCAACTCCACGTGCACCCAGTCCTGTTTGACCCGGGGATTGGTGCATCCGACGACTCCGGCAACTCCCCGGATTCTTCCATTGATGATGTTGTCGTTAAGGGGTTTATAGGAGCCTCTAAAGGTGCCGCCGAGCATGTACTGGATGTATTCATGGGAAAAACCGTGGACCCCGATGCTTTTGCTTTTTGGAATTTCAATGGGTGCCTGGCGGTTTTTAAACCGGGTGATGGCTTTAATCACAATTTCATCCTTGGTGCCCTTGGGGTCGTGCTCGTGGAATTCGATGTGGAGAGCGCCTTCTATTTTGCACCGCGGGTTGGTCGTAATGAGCGGGGTGCCGTAACATTCGGCTACTTTGGCCAACCCCTGCTTGATGCACTGAACATCCACACAAAATGCATCGACAGCGCCGGTAACCAGAATTGCTTCGGTGGATGAAAAGTTACCGGCATGCGGCAGGCCGTGGCGAACAAACATCTCCAGGCCGGAACAGCACATGCCCACGAGGTTCAAACCTTTAGCGCCGGCCTCTTGGGCAGCCTTTATGAGTGAGGGCTCGTTTACTGATTCAACCATTGATTCGAACAGGTTGGGCTCATGGCCGTGTACGATGATATTGACCTGGTCTTCTTTCAGCACGCCCATGTTGGTTTCGATGCTGACCGGAGAAGGGGTACCGAAGAGGATATCGGATATTTCAGTGGCCACCATTGATCCGCCCCAGCCGTCTGCCAGTGCGGTGCGGCTGCACTGTTTGGTAATGTTCTCGTAGTGCTGGTCCACACCCATATGGCTGCGGTGCATCATTTCCATGATCTCGCGCATGGCTCCCCTGGGGACAATGCCGTGTTTGCGCCACGTTTCCAGTGTCTTTTCAGGAACGCGTTTGGCAAAAGGGATTTCACCCTCTACCTGGGTGTAGGTGCGCTCCAGCTCTTCGTAAAGATTCCGGGCAATCTCTTCGGGGCTGCGCCCTTCAACTTCGATTCCGATGGATTCAGCCACGGATTCCAGTTTATGGAGATCTTTGATTCTGTAGTCCTGGATGTTGCCGTTGACGACTTCTCGAAAGAGGTCAAGCATAACCATACCGTGATCGGTGTGGGCGGCTCCGCCAGCGGCGATCATGCGGCCGAAATTTCGCGCCATAATCGTGTCGATCGTTGCACCGCAGACACCGACTTTACCATAGGGGTCTCTGGCGTTGAGGCGGCAGGGACCCATGGCACAGTGTTTACAGCAGGCCGAATCTGCTCCGATCGGACAAGCTTTCATGTTTGCGGCTCTATCAAAAGCGATTTCGACACCGTCTCGTCGTGCTTTTGCAAGCATTTGTGCGGTGGTATCACATGTCGTTACATCTTTAACATCAGGTTCTTTTCGTTTAGGCG
>CP070652.1:1601185-1606707 GCA_020354645.1 Deltaproteobacteria bacterium | reverse complement strand
GAACCTAAAATACATAAAAAAGCATTTGAGGCTAGTCATACAATTGTAAAATTTCTGCACCTATCTTACGATCTGCGATTGTATATTAGGTATGCGAAACCCACAATTCGCCTGAATTTTATAAATCGGCTATAAATCTGTAAAATCAAATATTCCAATTTATTTCGGATTTCATCCACTAATACAAATTCACTAAATCCTGAGACTCAGGAATGTTTAGTCTTCTGCTATGCTTTAATTCACAATGATATTAATAATAGTATAGTCTACTCTTCGAATGCTGCACTTTTGAGTTGTAGGGGGCCCACTATGAGAATATGAAACTACGGGTATCCCTCCCGGGTTGGAATATGGTAATATTTTTTTGCCAAAAAAATAACACCAACCCAGAAAGGAGATACCCGGATGAACTATATAGGAGTAGATTGCCATATTTCAAGTTTAGATTTTGCAGTGGTCAATGAAAAAGGAACCATTACTCAGAAAGCAACAGTGAACACAGGTGTTAAAGAATTTATGGAATTTGTGAGAAGCATTCCTAAACCCAGACACATTTACATTGAAGAGGGCGAATTGGCGGACTGGTTACTGGAAACCAGCTTAAAATTTGGAGAAAAATTAATTATTACCGATCCTAAGATTAACAAATGGATAGGCAAAGCAGGTAAAAAGGATGACAAAATAGATGCTGAAAAGCTGGCCCAGCTGGCGAGAGGAAAATATATCAAAGAGATTTATCATCCCATTCATAATCGAAGGCGATTTAAGCAACTGGTTTTCGCTTATCATGACACGGTAAAGAGTCAGACCCGGATCAAGAACAAGATAAAAGCTAGCTTCAGACGAGAAGGGATAAAATGCACTGGGGACACTGTATATTCTGAAAGATACAGAAATGAATGGCGCAAGAGGCTTCCTGCAAATAAGGTTGTGCGCTTAATTGTAAATGAATTATGGACTCAGCTTGATCGAACACGACAGGCAAAGGAAACTTTAAAGCGGCATATCAGAATCCAAGGCAAGCAGTTTTCTGAAATAAAGCGTTTTAGACAAGTGCCTGGAATAGGACTAATTCATGCTTCAACCATATCAGCAATAATAGAGACGCCACATAGATTTTCAAACAAGAAGAAGCTATGGATGTATGCTGGTATAGGCCTGGCCGAGAGAAAATCAGGGGAGAAAGTTTATTCAAGAAGATTAACAAGGCAGTATAATCGGCTATTAAAAAATGCAATAAAGCAGGCAACGGAAGCGGCAATTTCTGCTAAAGACAATCAGTTCAGAAGACAGTATCTATCATTGACAATTGAAAAGGGAATTACATCTCACAAGGCCAAGTTAACCGTAGCCCGGAGTTTATTGGCAGCATTATATGGCATGTGGAAAAAAGGAGAAGCATATGATCCTGAGATAGATCATCAAAGGGTTAAGGAAAATAAAAAGTAAGTTCGTGCATACCATATTGCCAAGGCTTGTTTAGCTATATCAGCCAGCGATTGATATGCACGGAAGAGGGAAAGTATCATCTACATATTGGCCTCGAAGGTCCTCTTTCACTATGAGTATGCACCCTCAATATTTCCGTAAATTTTCATAGGCTTTTAAGTCTCGGAAAGATGTGTGGGAAAAAATTATACCTATTTTATTTCTTCAATATCATAGAAAATATTTATCATCGTAAATAACATTAACGCTGGTGTACGATAAACTTGAATTGAGAATGTGGAGCAATGAACTGATGCGATAAATACGGGATACCCTAAAAGTCAAAAAAACGATTTTTCAGGATAATGGAAAAGTTTTTTCTTTACTCTTAGTTCCAAAGATATGTAGGGGTTATCTGATCCTATCGATTGTTGTGCGGTACCCGTAACAAAATTATGAATTTCGCAGTGCAATCCAAAAGCCAGAATAGTTAGCATGTATCTAATGCATCTACTAATTTTTAAATGATCTACCAATTCTCCTTGGATAAAATTGCCTTTTAGTTGGGGGGCGGTTCGAATAGGGATGCTTTCGTAGCCCAATTAAGCATCCGCACGGACACGTTCAGAAAGAAACAGAGGCTAAAAAAGCCATCAATTTTTATGCTTGTTTCAGCAGGTTTGATTTGTTATAGGGCTTTTGGCCCAATGGATTGGAGCACCCGGCAAATTAACAATAGACCATTATAGGATTTCCGATGAGATTTAAACGTCGTCATTTACCCATTTTGCTTTTTTTTGTTGTTGCGGCCTGCCAGGAGGAAAAAGCCTTACAGACACCTCTGCCACCCCCGCAAGTCACCGTCATCGAAACCCAGGCGCAGGATGTTGATGTGTCGATAGAATTCGTCGGTCAAACACATGGCGCCGAGGACATTGCCATCCGGGCCCGGGTGGAAGGATTTCTGGAGGGCATCCATTTTGAAGAGGGCTCGGATGTCAAACAGGGTCAGTTGCTCTATACCTTGGAGAGCCAGCCCTACTAAGCTGAAGTAGCGGCCATGATGAGCCGGCTGGCCGAGGCAAAAACCATGTTGGCCAAGGCAACCAGCGATTTGAACCGTATCCGACCGCTGGCGGAAAACAAAGCGGTCAGCCAGAGCGATCTGGACGGGGCCGTTGCGGCCTACGAAGCATCCCAGGCATCGGTGGAGGCGGCTCAGGCCGTTTTGAGGGCCAGCCAAATCAAACTGAGCTATACCCGCATCAACTCACCCATCACCGGGGTCATCGGTAAAACCAAAGCCAAGGTGGGGGATTTTGTGGGTCGCAGCCCCAATCCGGTCATATTGAATACGGTTTCCAATCTGGCCACGGTGCGGGTCGAATTTTTCCTGCCAGAAAATCAGGACCTGGAGGTCGCCCGACGAATCATTGAACGCGAAAAGGTCGGGGGGCCCCAGCGGGGAACGGCGACGTTCGAGCTGATTCTAGCCGACGGATCGCTTTATCCTCTCAGCGGGCGCTTTGACTTCATTGACCGCAATGTCGATCCCACCACCGGCTCAATTTTGATTCAGGTGTCTTTTCCGAATCCGGATAAATTAATCCGGTCGGGGCAGTTTGCCAAAATCCGGACGGTTCTCGAAAGGGTTAAAGGCGGCATCCTTGTTCCCCAACGCTGTGTTTCCGAACTTCAAGGCATCACACGCGTGTTCGTCGTTGGTGACGACAACAAGGTGCAGGAGCGAGTCGTCCGGTTAGGACCCTCTGTAGGCAGTGACTGGCTGATCCTGAAAGGCCTCGAGGCCGGTGAAAAAGTGATTTACGAAGGCCTGCAGAAGGTGTCCGACGGCGTTATGGTCAACCCCCAAATCGTATCCCTTGAAACAATCGAAAAAGAAAAGACATAAGTATCCATGGGCTCATTTTTTGTCAGGCGACCCATCGTCGCCATGGTTATCGCCATCGTCACCGTCATCGTGGGGACCATCTCCTTGCTCTCACTTCCCATGGAGCAGTACCCCAATATTACCCCGCCTGTGGTGGAGGTTCGGGCCACCTACACCGGGGCCAACGCTGTCAGCGTGGAGCAGTCGGTAGCCACGCCTCTGGAACAACAGATCAACGGTGTGGACAACATGATCTACATGAAGTCCACCAATGCCAACGACGGCACTATGGTGGTTCAAATCTCCTTTGAGGTGGGGACCGACCCGGACATGAACACGGTTTTTGCCCAGAACCGGGTGGCTGCCGCCACGGCCAAGCTGCCCGAAGAGGTAAAGCGGCTGGGGGTTACCACCGAAAAATCGATGCCCAACATCCTGCTGCTCATCACCCTCTGCTCCGATGACGGACGTTACGATCAGGACTTTCTGGGCAACTATGCCCTGATCAACATCAAAGATGTGCTGGCCCGCATTCCCGGCATCGGACGGGTCAACGTTCTGGGGGCCAGCGATTATTCCATGCGCATCTGGATCAAGCCCGATCGCCTGGCCCAGCTGGGGATCACCGTTCCCGAGATCGTCGAGGCCATTCGGGCCCAGAGTGTGATCGTACCGGGTGGAAAACTGGGGGGCGAGCCGGCACCGCCGGGCACCGAATTTACTTATACGGTGCGGCTGCCCGAACGATTGCAGAGCGAAAGAGAGTTCGGTGAAATCGTGGTGCGCACTAGCGAAGGCGGTGCTCAGGTGAAAATCAAGGACATCGCCCGGGTCGAATTGGGGGTGGAAAAGTATACTACTTTCACGCGGCTAAACGACCAGCAATGCACCATCATCGCACTTTACCAGGCGCCGGGGTCCAACGCCGTAGAGCTAGTGGAAAAAGCCACCCAAACCATGCAAGAGCTGGCGGGCGCCTTTCCCAGCGGTATGCGCTACGACGTATCGCTGGACACTTCCAAACCGATCGTTGCAGGCATCAAGGAGATCGTCGAGACCCTGTTTATTGCGCTGGCCCTGGTCATATTCGTGGTTTTCATTTTCATCCAGGATTGGCGTGCCACCCTGATCCCCACCATCGCCATTCCGGTGTCGCTGGTCGGTGCCTTCATGCTCTTCCCGCTGCTGGGATTTACCATCAACGTTCTTTCCCTGCTGGGCCTTGTGCTGGCCATTGGCATCGTGGTGGACGACGCCATCGTGGTGGTAGAAGCCGTCCAGGTGAACATCGAAAAGGGGATGGCCCCCAAAGAAGCTACGATTAAAGCCATGAGCGAGGTTACAGCACCGGTGATTGCCACTACGCTGGTGCTCATCGCCGTTTTCATCCCCGTGGCCGGCATGGCCGGTATCACCGGCCGCCTCTATCAGCAGTTTGCCATCACCGTCGCGGTCTCGGTGGCTTTCTCATCCGTCAACGCCCTGACCCTCAGCCCGGCGCTTTGCGCTTTGCTGCTGAAAAAGCCCAAGCCATACAAGGGCCCGCTGGGCTTCTTTTTCAAGCTATTTAACCGGGGATTTGATCGTTCCACAGACGGTTATATGACCTTCAGCCGTGTGATTACCCGCAGAATTGTCCGGGGGCTGGTTTTCATTGTCACCGTTTTTGCGGCCACTGGGTTGGTCGGAAAATTTTTGCCGGGTGGGTTTATGCCGGAAGAAGACATGGGCTACCTCTATGTAAATATCCAGCTGCCGGAGGCAGCTTCCATGCAGCGCTCCGATGCCGTGGCCCGCAAAGTCGAAGCGATTATCAAAAAATACAAAGAGATCGAATACATCACCACAGCCACGGGATACAGCCTTCTCTCCAATGCCATGTCCACCAATGCGGGTTTTTTGTTTCTATCCCTTGTGGACTGGGGACAGCGGGAAAAACCGTCAAGGATGTCGTCAATCTGCTCAATCGCGACTTTTTCTCGCAAATCAACGAGGCTCAGGTGTTTGCCTTTGGTCCGCCAGCCATTCCCGGACTTGGCAGCGGGTCGGGATTCACTATGATGCTACAGGACCGCAGCGGCGGTACCCCGGATTTTCTGGCCCAACAGGCCGTCCAATTTATTCAGACTGCCCGCGAAAGGCCGGAGATCGGATCGATTTTCACCACTTTTCGTGCCGGTGTTCCCCAGAAGTTCATCGACAT
>CP070652.1:1598122-1601085 GCA_020354645.1 Deltaproteobacteria bacterium | reverse complement strand
ACCGCTTCATTCTACCTTATTTCGGAACGTTATTTTGAGAATCACTACATAACTTAAAAAACCCATTTTACGGAGGCCATAGACAATGAACTTGGGATACCTTTTTAGCAACGCCGCCAATAAATATCCTAATAGATTAGCCATCATCTCCGCTGAAGGTAACTGGACTTTTAAAGTATTCGATCAACGGACAAGCCGCCTTGCCGGAGCCATGCTGAATGCCGGCTTGAAAAAAGGGGATCGGGTGGCGATTCTTTTTTTCAACAGCAGTTACTTTGTTGAAGTCTATTTTGCTTGCCTTAAGGCTGGCCTGGTGGCTACGCCGGTAAATTATCGGTTTGCCGGACCGGAAATTGTCTATGTTCTTAACGATGCCCAGCCAAGCATACTTTTTTACGGGGTTGAATTCGAGACAACCCTACAGGAGATCCGTCAAGAGCTGGAGACGATTCGCATCTTGGTCTCGCCCCATGATGGCGATTCCTCATTGGCCTTGAACTACGAAGAATTTCTTGCCAACGGTAAAAGGGTCGGCCCGACCGCTGACGTTGCTGAAGAGGATCAATGTCAGATCATGTACACATCAGGGACCACGGGCAGACCCAAAGGCGCAGTTCTCACCCATCGCAATTTACTCTGGAACCTGTATAACACCATCCTGGGAAGGGAAGACAAAACCGGAGAGAGGGCTCTGATTGTCGGGCCTCTCTATCATACCGCCGCATTGAATAATCACTTCACCATTCAGGTCGCGCTGGCAGGAACCAGCATTATTGTACAAAAATTTGAACCGGAATCACTTCTCAGAACCATAGAAATGGAAAAAGCGACTATAATTTCCGGTGCCCCCGCCCTCTATAACCGACTTCTGCAGCATCCCCGCGCCGGTGAATACGACACCAGCTCCATTACCAAATGCACCGTTGGATCGGACAAGCTGCCGACGGAAATCAAGAAAAGAATTTTCAACTTCTTTCCAAATATCAACGGAATTTATGAAATCTATGGCTGCACAGAGGCTTCACCGTCGATTGCAATTCTTGGTGCAGAGGACTCCTTACACAAAGATGGATCGGTAGGAAAATCTGCAGCTTTTTTGGAAGCCCGCATTGTCGATGAGGACGCTAGTTCCCTACCTCCCGGTGAAGTGGGCGAGTTGATTTGCAGGGGACCGAATGTGATGCAGGGGTATCACCGAAATCCGGAAGGCACCAAAGAAGCGCTTCGCGATGGCTGGCTTCATACCGGGGATCTGGCCACAATGGACAAAGAGGGCTTCTTTTATATTGTGGATCGCAAGAAAGATATGATTGTCAGCGGCGGAGAGAACATCTACCCGAGGGAGCTTGAGGAAGTTCTCATGGGACATCCCGCCATTGCCGACGTGGCTGTAGTGGGTATTCCGGATCCCGACTGGGGGGAAGCGGTCAAGGCATTTGTGGTTCTGAAAGAGGGCTTAACGATCAACGCGCAGGAACTGATCAGGTTTTGTAAGAAACACCTGGCCAGTTATAAAAAGCCTAAGGCAATCGCCTTTGTCCCATCGATTCCCAGAAACCCGTCAGGCAAAGCCCTCAAGAGAATCCTGAAAGAAAAATATGACCACTAACCGGTCAAAATAAGGTAAAGCCTGCTACAAATATCAAATGATCTTTACAGTGAGGGATCAAGCACAACCTTTAGTGGGGTTTCCCCTTCGACCTCCCCGCCCACGAGCTTTATCGCATGCTCCGCTCGCTCCAAGGGGAACCTGTGGCTGATCATTTTCTCCAAGGGGTATTGATTGCGCCCGGCCATTTTGATGGCTGCATTGACCGCCCTGAAATCATGGGAGAAAACCCCCAGCAGCCTCAATTCTTTCAACACCGCCTTATCCAATAATAGAGGCACTTCCGTCTTGGCCCCATACAGACCGGGAAGTACAACCGTGGCACCCGTACCTGCGAGGGATAGGGCCATCGAAGCGCCCGAGGGGTGTCCCGTTACATCCATGACCAGATCGGCCATGGCGCCATTTGTTTCTGCGACAACAGCCCCTGCGGGATCTTCTTTTTCAGCATTAATGACCACATGGGCACCGAAGTCGCGGGCCATTTCCAACCTATGCTTGTCCTTTGAAAGTCCAACCACGATGATGGGTTCGGCTCCCGATTCCCTGGCCACAATGGTTGCGGCAAGTCCCTGCTGACCGGGACCAATGATGGCAACCGACGGTCCTATTGAGACATTGCCTACGGTTCTCAGCCAGCGGACGGCATTGCCCAAGACAGCGCAAATTAACACCCCCACTTCAGGGGTTATCCTCTCACCAATTTTGTGCACCATGGCCCGCGGATGGATGTAAAGATGGTCTGCATAAGCGCCGAAGAGATGCGGAGGATCCTTGCATGATATCATCGAACCATAGGTATAAGATTTCCGGCAAAGGGTGTACTTGCCGGCCAAACAGGCTTGACACCGGCCGCAACCGAATGCATATTCGATGACGACCCGATCTCCTTCCTTTACACCATGCCGCTTTTGGGCCGATAGGCCCATCTTTTCAATGCGTCCAACAATTTCATGACCCGGGATTATGGGATAAGGCCTTGGAGCTCTGAGCGTCTTTCCGCTGTAGATCCCAGGATCAGATCCGCAGACACCCGCCAGCTCAAGCCTCAGAATACCATCTTCCTCGGCCACCTCGGGAAGGTCAAACTCTTGCAACTCCAACTCACGCGGTCCTGTCAGGACCATGGCTCTCGTCTTTTTCATGGCTATCCTTTTTGCAGCAATTAAAAACGGGTCACTGAGACAAGAACTCGTGTGGTGTCCCACAAATAAGTGACATAATTGAAGAGTTTCCCGTGGCAAGCTCCGGGAAATCTTCCCTTGAAAGGAATTTTGTCATTTTAGATTCGTTCGCTAATCCCGTAGCGAGCTACGGGGCTCGCGCTCGCTGTTGCAGGGTCCGCACAAGGTTT
>CP070652.1:1592533-1598022 GCA_020354645.1 Deltaproteobacteria bacterium | reverse complement strand
GCGGGCAGAACAGACAGGCAGAGTTGACAGACGGAAAGTCGAGGATTTGAGAACGGAAAAGAGTGTCATGACATAGAGTCAAAATCTGTCAAGAATGAACGGGCTGTTGCCCAAATATTTTTTGAGCGGTCATTAAAACGTTTTTGGAGTCATAAATCTTAGCGCAGCGCAAGAAAAGCGCTTTGAACCTGTTTGAGTCCCGCGCTCAAGCGGGACGAGTTTTCAAAGCGCCTGGCGCAAGCTTTAGATTTATCAAAAAACGTTTTAGACCCAGCGAAAATATCTTTGGGCAACAGCCCGTGAAGGCCTGACACCTTGTATCGTTTCTTAAAATTTTCTGGCTGGTGAATCAAGCATACCTGAGAACAGCGAAACAACTTTGCGGAAAAAAGGTTGGCCCAAATTGCAGTATCATTCCCCCCTTTTTATTTGACATGCAAATTTCATTTCTCTATACTTTTTTACATATCGAGAATTAAACCAATAATTTCCCCGGAAGGGCAGGTAGTTTCCAGCAGAAAGGTAGTTTCACATCAAAATTACGATCCGGAGAGGCTAATCCTCAATATTAATAAGAGATTCGGCCAATGAGAAAATCTCTTTAGATTTGAGGAGCACTGATGATCCGGTTCTTAATCATCCGTTTGGTGGTGATCAAATGACATCCTGTGGTTCCATTCTAACCCGGATAAACCCTTCTGATAATCCCGTTCGGCTGGAAAATAAGCCGTAAATCCGAATATCGAATACTCACCTGTAGCGGAAAAAAATGGACCAAACAAACCAATTGAACCTATATTACGGCAACTTCGTTTCAAAGGCACCTGTGCTGTCAAATTTTTTATTTTAATGGTATGATTAGATTTTTATTAGCGGTGGAATGAAACAATTGATTATTAAAGGAGAGTTTCGTGAAATATTATTTTGATGATCGTGAGCCTCGAAAACGGTGGTGGATACTAATCACCGCTGTTATCGCTGTTATGGCTGTCATCATTGTTGGCGGATACATAGCCTGGCGAGCATTGAGACAGGACGTTTCGACCAAGGAAGCAGCCAAGCCAACCCAACTGCCCCGGATGGCAAATTTACCCCCCAAAAAAGAGGCGCCCAAGCCTGTTGAACCACCCTATACACCGGATGCTCCTTTGCTTGAACAGGTACGAGCGGTTATGAGAAAAGGAATCGATCCGGAGGATGCAGTGGCGCTTGCCAAATCCCTGCCGGATAAGCCGGAAAGGGCCGACGCTGCTTTTATCTTGTGGGAGTATGCAGCTGAGGCTAAACTTGCAGAAGCTGCGCTAATCGTGGGGCGGTATTTTGATCCCAATTATGAAGGGGACGTTGGTACCATTATTAAAGATCCAGAGGCTGCTTACGATTGGTATCAGGCTGCTTTGTCAGGAGGGCAGCTGCAGGCTAAAAACCATCTCTCAGATCTTAGACGATGGGTCGAAAAAGAAGCGGCCCAGGGATCTGTTGAGGCGCGTGAATTATTAAGCAGTTGGCAATAGCTTTTTAACAATGGAGGACGTAAGATGCAATTCAAGAAAATGAGACCCAAGAGCCGAGCCAGGTTCATACTGCCGGCAGTTATTTTTTTTGTCTGTTTGGGGCTTATTGGGGAAGATATCTATGCGGCTGTACAAAGCAAGCCTTTGCTCATACCCGGTAAACGGACATTATATCAAAAGGTTATAACCCACCCGGGCGCCAAACTGTATGCCGCCGCAGGCGATTCGGCGCAGGTTTTGGACAAGTGGGTCAAACCCTTTACCGTTTTTTACGTTTATCAGCGGGCCGCGGTAGACGGTAAACCGTGGCTGGAAATCGGGCTTTCGAGCACCGAGGGAGCGATCGGCTGGATAAAAGGATCAAAAGCTTCCGATTGGAACCAGGCCCTGACACTCGTTTTTACAGAAAGAACGGGCCGTCAACCGGCGCTGTTTTTCAAAAACATGAAAATGCTCCAAGAGGTTGCTGCCTCGACCTCCCCGGGCGAGAGGGCAGCTCAGCTCGCCTTGCAGTTTGCGGAGATTCAAGGGGGAAACATCTCCCAGCCTGCCAAATTCCCGGTTACAGCGGTTGAACCACCGGAGGAAGCTGTTTCAAAAGAGCGATTCTATCTCATGCCGATTTTTCAGGCGCTTGAGCTTTTTGAGGGGGTTAAATTTTTAGAAGTTGCGTCTATCGACCCAGGGACGGGAGAACTGCCACAGGAAATAGAGCTACGCACCGGCATCGTATTTGTAATAGATACCACCATTTCCATGAAACCGTACATTGAACGAACCCGTAAAGCCGTACGCAACATTTATGATGCCATTGAAAGCGCCGGCCTGTCTGATAAGGTGGCATTTGGGCTGGTTGCTTTCCGCAACAGCACAAAAAAGACACCCGGACTTGAATATGTAGCCAAGGTGTTGTCTGATCTTCGGGATGGGCGGGAACGTGAACATTTCGAAAGTGCCCTCGCCCAAGCCCAGGAAGCCGAAATCTCCACCCATTCCTTCAACGAAGATGCTTTCGCAGGTCTTAAGACGGCCATTGAAGATCTTAACTGGTCACCGTACCATTCGAGGCTTGCCTTTCTTATTTCAGATGCAGGCGCTATTCGTAACGACGACCCATATTCCTCGACCGGTATGAATGAGGCCGAGATAGCCGACATGGCCGCGGCCAAAGGTGTAAAGATTTTTGCCCTTCATCTCAAAACGCCCGCGGGCAAAAAACGAAACAACCACCCTTATGCTGAAAGGCAATACAGAGCTTTAACCGGCCATTCCGACCCGTTGATTGGGGATCTATATGTACCCATCGAAGCCGACCAGCCGATAACCGGCGTACGCGGTTTTGGAAGCGTGGTGGAAGGGGTGTCCGCCCAAATGGTTGAGTTGGTGCGGGCAACCGGTGTCGGTGAACGTCTGACATTACCGGGTGTTGCTTCGACTCGGCAGAAGGATGTGGTTAAAGAAGCCGTGCGTAAGGCCGCAATATTGGGATATGCGATGCAACTGGATTTTCTGGGTATTCGCGGTGGCGTGAGAGCGCCAGAGGTAGTCACATCTTGGGTTTCTGACATGGACCTGGCGCGACCCGATACGCCCACCTTTAAAGTGAGTGTACTTTTGACCAAGAATCAACTCAGTGACCTGAGCCAGCGTCTTAATGTGATCTTGAACCAGGCTCAGAGAACCAAAAGAACAGGGGCCAAGGATTTCTTTCAGAGCATCCTTGCGGCGGCTGCCCAGACTTCGCGTGATCCGACCCAGTTCAGTAAAAAACCCAGCCAGAATTTAGGTGAGCTGGGCATCCTCGCCGAATTCCTTGATGACTTGCCTTACCGCAGCAATATTATGCAGCTGAATGAAGATGATTGGTACCGGCTGAGCGTGGGGGAGCAGCAGGCCATCGTAAACATCCTGAAGTCCAAGATTAAAAGATATACACAAATCCATGACGATATAGCCAACTGGGCAACCTTCGGCGCAACCGAACCCGGCGACGCAGTATATCGGGTGCCTCTGAGTCTCATGCCATAGCCGGGGAGGCCTGCCGCCGTGTCCAGTCGCAAGGGTCAATCAATCGAAAAAGAAAGCAATGCCTTGGCGTCCAAGCCGGGCCCTGCTGAAACAGATGAGGTCTTCCGTCTTCAAGACGTAACCAAAAGCTGGCCCGGGGAATACGGCTTTATCTTGCAGGTGCCGGAGCTCATTATCCGGCGGGGTGAAAAGGTTGCTCTGGTGGGCTTCAGCGGCTGCGGCAAGAGCACTCTGCTGGACTTGCTGGCCATGGTGCTGCGGCCTGATAAAGCCCAAAACTTTACGTTCTTTACCGAAAAAGGGCGAGGGTTGAACGTTATGGATGCCTGGCGGCACAAGACCCAGGATAGCTTGGCCCATGCCCGCATGCTGCACATCGGATATGTCCTGCAGACCGGCGGCTTATTCCCATTTCTTTCGGTTCGTGAAAACATTGCCATCAGCCGACGGGGCCTCGGCTTGTCGCTAAAAGACGCCGTTGAAGGCATAGCCGATCGTCTCGATATCAGCCGCCATTTAGACAAACTTCCCGGGCAGCTGTCGGTTGGAGAACGCCAGAGGGTGGCTATTGCCAGAGCCATGGCCCATCGGCCTTCAGTGGTCATTGCCGATGAACCGACCGCTTCCCTTGATCCGATGAATGCTGAGAACATCATGAATCTGTTTACCACCCTGACCGACGAATACGGTTTAACCCTGATCCTGGCCACCCATGATTGGGTAAGGTTGGGCGGGCGCGGCTTTAGGCGGGTGGAGTTCGGTTTCGGCCGGGACCCTGCCAATGGCGCCGTGCAGGCCAATGTATTTGGTTAGACGACAGGAGAAAGATGCACGGATTCAAAACTCTTATCCGGCTGGCAATGCACGATTATTTTTATGAGCGTTTGCTGTCCGCATGTGCGGTGATGGGCATGGCCGCCGTTTTAGCGCCTTTGTTGGTGTTGTTCGGGGTGAAAAACGGAATTATCAACACCATGTCGGACCGCTTGATTCAGGATCCCAGGAACCGGGAAATCTCTCCGGTGGGCAGTGGACGTTATGAGCCGGACTGGTTTATCGGCATGGAGAGGCGCTCCGAGGTGGCCTTTGTTATTCCCCAGACACGCTCGATTGCAGCCAGTATGATCCTTTACAAGAAGGATTCTACAGAGCCGCGAACGGTCGTGGTATCCCTTATTCCTACTGCCGAAGGTGATCCGCTTTTGACGCAATGGGGGCGCATTCCGGTTGAACGAGCTCAAATAGTATTGTCAGAACCCGCTGCCCGCAAGCTCGATGTAAAAGCGGGTCAGAAAATCATCGGGCAGGTGGGCCGTTCGAAAGCCGGTGTTAAAGAACAGGTCACAGTCTTTTTAGACATTGTTGCTGTCCTGCCGCTTGAAGCCACCCCCCTTGAGGCCGCGTTTGTGCAGCTGGAACTATTGGAGGCCACCGAGGACTATCGTGACGGGCGTGGCTCTAAGGTGTTCGGCTGGCCGGGCAAAACGAGGCCGGATGGGCCGCGGATTTATCCCAGTTTTCGGCTTTACGCCCGCTCAATTTATGATGTGGCCGATTTGCGTGACATGCTGATGGATCAGGGTTTGGAGGTCTATACCAAAACTGAAGATATCGAGACGGTTAAAAGCCTGGACCGGTCGTTCAATCTTATTTTCAGCCTTATCGCCGTTGTAGCTGTTTTGGGTTACTTTGCTTCCATGACGAGCAATGTCCTGGCCAATGTGAACCGTAAAAGCCGATATCTTGGTATTTCAAGCCTCATCGGTTTTTCAACAGGCAACATCATGTGGTATCCGATCCTGCAGTCCATAACTACCAGCGTTCTTGGTTTTTTTACCGCGGTCTGCCTCTATTGGATAACGGAGAGCTTGATCAACGGGCTGTTTGGTAAATATCTGGCGACCGGTGAATATGTCTGTCGGTTAGCGGTGGGGCATATGCTGATTG
>CP070652.1:1588102-1592433 GCA_020354645.1 Deltaproteobacteria bacterium | reverse complement strand
TTTCATAGTTTTCACCTCAAATATGACCTAACATACAGATAACATTATATGAAAAATAAAACGGATATGTCAAAAGAAAAGGCGGTCGTTTTTCATGACCTGCCTGGAATAAACCCGGCCCTGTCAGCAATTTTGATTTTGCTTGATAGCTTAAAGAATTTTTCATATCGTGAAAATGATTATATTTCGAATTTGCAAAAATATTGAGGACTCATAAAATGGCAAAAGAAAACGATGTCGTGCTGATATATTTTGAAGATAAACCTCTCAGCTTTGCCAGAATAGAGGATATCTTACCGGATGCCAAACCTAACTGGTATCACGTAAAACTACTTCTGTTGCAAGTTCCGCTTCAGATAGTGACTTGGATCCTCAGGGATGCCTATATCAACGGCGAGGAATTTACAATGCATGGGAAAAGGATGCGGCTGGAATCGGTAGTTGCGCCAGAAACCCAAGAAGAACCGCCTTCCGCCATTCGGGAAAACAAAGCGCTTAAAGATACGGACAAGGCTAAGGTGATATCTTTGGAGGATCGCAAAAAACCCTAAATATAATTAATAAAACCACGGATAACACGGATAAATATATGTAAAGAAATAATCCGTGAAATCAGGGCTATCCGTGGTTATTATCACCTTTCATTTCTGCTTGGCCCATTAGAGGCATGGACGTCAATAAAACACCCACTAAAATTGTCATTTCAGCTTCCAGACGAACCGATATTCCGGCCTTTTATCTGGACTGGTTCATGGTGCAGATAAATAGAGGCTATTTTGATGTTATCAATCCCTATAACCGGAGAGCTTCCATTGTACCGGCCACTCCTGAAGCAGTCCACACCATTGTGTTCTGGTCAAAGAATTTCGGTCCATTCTTAGAAAGGGGCATCGGGGAGCAGTTGCAGCAAAAAGGATTCCATCTTTTTTTTAATTTTACCATAAACTCTGACGAACCCGTTCTGGAGCCCCATGTACCGACATTAAAAGAACGTTTGAAACAGCTTCAATATCTCAGCAGCCGTTTTGATCCCCGTGCGATCAACTGGCGATTTGATCCCATTTGTTTTTATAAGGACAACAGCGACGTTAAAAATAACCTGCATGATTTTGAACCGATTGCCGATGCAGCCGGCCGCTGCGGTGTTTCAAGATGCATTACCAGCTTTATGGATGATTATCCAAAAATCCGGAAAAGGGTTAAATCCGCAACCGGCTTTTCTTTTATCGATCCGCCTCCGGAAAGAAAACTGGAAATACTGCTGAATATGCAAAACGAACTCAGCCTGAAAAATATTCGCCTGTACACCTGCTGCGAAAAAGACCTGCTGGCGGCACTACCGGCAAACACCGGAATTGAAAAAAGTTCGTGTATCCCGAATGATATATTCGTAAAATTATATGGGGGCAATCTTTCTTTCAAAAGAGATGGCGGCCAACGGATAAAAAATGGATGTGCCTGTATGATCTCGGTCGATATCGGATCCTATCAACTTCATCCGTGCTACCATGGGTGTCTTTTCTGTTATGCCAATCCGGCTTCTTCCGTCACCATCGCCGGAAGATGCACCCAGTAAAAAGATTCGCAGATAAGATTTTGTAGGATATTTTAGCAATAACCGGAAGTGTATGTTGTCCGTTGCGTGTTGTCAGTTGTTCAGAAAAATTTGATCCGTGAAGGAAAACCACGAACGACGGACAACTGACAACGGACATTCATCAAACAACTACAAATTAACATTATGCAAATCGGTACCATCACATTGGACAATCCTTTGATAATGGCTCCATTGGCAGGTATCAGCAACCTTCCCTTTCGCTTGTCGGCAAAAAAAGAAGGCTGCGCCCTGGTATGTTCTGAAATGATAAGTTCAAACGGGCTGGTTTATAAATCGGAAAAGACACTGAGGATGCTCGAAAGTGCACCGGAGGAAAAACCGCTGTCGATACAAATATTCGGCACCGATCCGTCAATGATGGCTGAAGCCGCCACAATCGCAGAAGCTTCAGGGGCCGATATTCTTGACATCAATTTCGGTTGTTCCGTAAAAAAGGTCATCAAAACAGGGGCTGGTGTAGCTCTCATGAAAACTCCTCGAAAGGCAGCGGCAATACTCACGGCGGTACGCCAATCGATAAAGATACCCTTAACCGTAAAAATCCGAACCGGATGGGAAAAATCGGGGACCCAAGCCGTTCAAACAGCTAAAATCGCCGAATCATGCGGCGCAGATGCCATCGCCGTTCATCCGCGAACAGCAACTCAGGGCTTCGGCGGCCAAGCTGACTGGACAATAATATCTACCGTAAAAAAGGCGACAGCCATCCCCATCATTGGAAACGGGGATATTGTGACACCGGAAGATGCCGTGCGAATGCGGAAAATGACCGGCTGTGACGGTGTTATGATCGGCCGGGCTGCAATAGGAAATCCCTGGATATTTTCCCAATGCCTGGCAGGCCTTCGGGGCGAAAATATCTTACCGGTATATCTAGACCAGCGGTTTGAAGTTATGAAAAGTTACGTAAGGACCTCGGTAGAATATATCGGTGAAAGGCCGGCATGTCGCATGCTGCGGAGCCGGCTGGGTTGGTTTGTCAAGGGTTTGCGTTACAGCAGTAAATTCCGGGAATCAATAAAACATATTTCCTCGGAAAAAGAAACTCTTCAGCTCATCGACGCATACAAAGATTTTCTCCAGTTTAATTTTTTGTTTTAACCAGATTCCCTACCCCAACCTTGCTGCCTGCAATTATCTCAGCTTCTGCGCTGTCATCGAAAACCGCGGTAATCTTTATCTGGCCAATTTTCGATCCCGGCATAAAAAAGCGATGACCCTGCATGCCTTGAATTATCTCGCTGCTGTCAAAAACCTCCAGCACCTGCCCGGCTTCAAGCCCGCAATTTTCACCCGAGGATAAGATAACCTTGTCTCCGGTTAGCGCAGCGATATATCCTTTCCATGGCTGAACAATCAGAGCATCGCATACCTTTTCGGCAATCGTATTCACAAAATATTCGAAAGCATCTTCCAGCAGGAACGGTTCGAACCTATTTTGGGTCTTAAATAGTTCAATGTCAAACTCTTCCGTTTCGATATTTTGGCTGATAATTTCATCCACCAGTTTGGTCCCTGTCTCTGTATCGTACATTTCAGCTTTCATTTGAATCCGGAAGAAATAATGGGTATCTTTGAACCACCAGAAACCTTTTGCCTCTTCAAAGACATTAATCCCATTTAAAGTTATGCTGACGATTGCATTCAGACCGAACGGTCGGCCGTTTTTTGCGAGTTCAAGGTTATCTATTTTGCCCTCACCCTGTTGCGGTATACCATCCAGAAACTCAGGATACCCGGCCGCAGCAGAATGAAGAATAACGACTCGGGGACATAAGGATGCTATGGTTTCAATGAGGGTCTCATAAAAATTTGTTTCAAGGTTCTGGTCGAAAAATGACGTCCGGTTATTAAAAGGAGTCATTCCGACCAACTTCTTCATATTCCTGTCCAACCCTTTAAAACCACGGGTGATATTTTTTGTTTTTCTACTGACGCTGTTGTAGGCCGTGCATCCTGTTAGGTACGTGATGACTGCCAATAAAACAAAAACAACGTAAATATAGTAACCCCGTTGATTAAGAGCCTGGAAATTAAGTTCATTTCGCTTTTTCATCATATACGGCACTAACTCTGGTGGTGATACCGCCCCTGGATGTAAATGCCCCCGTAATTTCCATCCACTTGGGATCGAGCTTGCTAACCAGATCGTCCAAAATCCGATTGACCACATGCTCATAAAAAATACCCACGTTTCGATACTGCAACAGATAGTATTTCAACGATTTCAATTCTATGATTTTGTTCTTGGGTCGATACTTAATGGTGATACATCCATAATCGGGCAATCCGGTCATCGGGCAAACCGACGTAAACTCCGTCTGATCGATAACAATCTCAATGTCCCGGCGCAACTTATATTCATAATCAAGCGGTGCAAGAACATCAACGTCCACAATTTCGGGGCTATCGATCGTATATTTGGTTTTGTATTCTTGCTGCTGGGCCATATGCGTATACCCCATGGTGATTTATATTTTCAGCATGTCCTCAAATCGATGTGCTGATTCATACGGTCAGGTAAAAAGATTGCAGATTCTACTAATAAATAATAAATCGGACGCTGTCAAATCCAGCTTGCCGCCAATTGAAGCTCCCCGCCCTGAAGGGCGGGGCTTGCAGTGAAGCGAATATCTATGTCAGATAAAGTGATTTTCAAAAATCTATTCCGATCGCTTCCGCGGTTGCGCCAGAGCCCGGGCGAGGGGTAATT
>CP070652.1:1577460-1588002 GCA_020354645.1 Deltaproteobacteria bacterium | reverse complement strand
GGATCTATTGACTCAGTTTTTATTTAATACCGGTTACTATCTGGCGAATTATCGAAATCTTATCATGACTGCCGTGGGTTCAACTTTTGTCTACCTGGCAATTGCCAAGGAATATGAACCCCTTTTATTGTTGCCGATCGGATTTGGAATTCTGGTGGGAAACGTATCATTTTTCAGGGATTTACCGTTGGTGCCAGCACTCAGGGGGATATATTTTTAAATGTTAAATCTGTCGGCATCTTTTTTAGGGGCCGTGGCCTTCAGCATTGCCACCGCATCCGGTGTTATTTTCGCTAAATTAATGAGCCTTTTTTTGAAAGAAAAAATAAATCCGCTTCTGGATGCCGCGGGTGTATCGGCCGTTTTCGTCTCGGCTCGGGAAATGCACTTAATCGGGCGAAAGGAAGATTTCAACAATTACCTGCTGGTGCATGCCATGGCCTGTAATTCATCGGTGGGCATCGGGTCTGCCATCTGTGCCGGAATTTTTTGGAGCTTTAACCTGGGTTAAGTTAAAATCAGAACGCCTTGTTGAAGCTTTTTATAAAAACTGCATTCATTCAATGGATCACTGACTGCTGTTTTGTGCTTGACCCATATTACCCGACATGTATTTGTATGCGGAAATTAACTTAATTTTTTATTGAGATATTTTTGTCAGTATCAAAAAGTTAAATACATACAGGAAATTGTTATGATTGCTAAAATTTTAATTAAAAGAAAATTTTTGAAGGATAAAACCAATGAGATTGTATCAATCTTGAACAATTTGCGTTTCATCGCTATGGAACAAACCGGATATATTTCGGGTGAAACGCTGATAAATCATAAAAATCCGAGTAATAAAGCGGTGCTCTGTACCTGGAAAACCATGGAAGATTGGCTGACTTGGAAAGAAAAACCCGAGCGTAAAAAATTAGACGCTATGCTGGAGGTTTTTCAGGTCGGACCCACGGAATATGAGGAATATCTGATGGGTACCACCTTTGAAGGACAATAGGTTTTACAAGGGGGCATCCGTGTTTCAAGAGGTGTCTTTGCGCCTGGTTGGGGATCCATGGACCCTCCCGTGTTTGTCAGGTAATGGGTAGGATTCCCGCTAATTATTCATGCCCTTCCTTTTTGAGCAAGTCTCGATACCAGCATGAGAATTCATACATGGCGATAAACCGCTCATCATTATTTACGATCCCCAGGCATATCTCAAGAACCCCCCGGGCGTAAGCATTGCTGTAACCGTTTGCCCTTCTTGATTGCAAAAATTCCCGCACCAGCACCTGGCTGGTACGTTTTGTTTTTTCGGTGCGGATGTCGATCGGATCCTTGGGTTCTTGAAAGGGATCCCACTTATCATACCCCCTTTTTAGAATGTGCTTCTGGCGTCTCGGAGACATGCTGTCAAAAATGGCTTTTTTTCGCTTTTTTACTTCGTCATCGGAAAACTCTCGATGCATTTGCGTTCCTTTGGATTTATTTTCCGTAAGCGGCATCTTTTTCGCTGGTATCAATGCCGAGGTATTCCTCATCAAAAACCGTCAGCAAAGCCATGGAAAGGGGAACAAGCATATCGACCATTTTTATGTGCCGGGTGTTGATGTCCCGTAAAAATTCAGCCGTTATTTCCTGCAACTGTTTGTTGACAGCATCAAGGCTAACGGTGGGATAGGATTTGCCTTTAACAAAACCTGATTTACCGCAGGTATGTCCCTCTCCGCTGATAGCCGTAGGAATACCATAAAATCTGCAGGTGATCGGTCGGTGTTCATAGAGATCGCATTGATCATTTTGGTTCAGCAGAGGACATCGGACGCGTTCCGAGGCCAGGGCTTTCAATATTTCACGATCATTTTTTCCGCCCTTTAATTCTCTGAGGGCTTTTTTTTTGATTCGATGAATTTGACGATCAATTTTATTGGCCTTTTCGAGAATACTTTGTTTATCCAAATCCCCAGATGCTTTTTTGAACCGATGGTTCAGGTATATAGCTTCGATCAAAGTAAGATCAAACAATGCGTGGCAGCAATCAGAACAGCTTATTTTGCATTTTACACAATCCGGATGCGTTTTCATAACGTGCTCAAAAATTTGATCGGCTGCTTTCACGAGAGACAAGTATTTCTTAAAAAAAGGATTATAATCGATTGACATCCACCAACTCCAACTTTTTCTTATTAGATGAGCATTTTGTTTCATTCTTATTCAAATCGGCATCTCCACTGGTGATTGTTTCACGTGAAACATTATTTACCAATACAAAATCGGCTGAAGATTTGATCAATAACATCCTCTCTGACATTTACCCCAATGATGTCACCGAGCCGATCGATCGCCTCTTTTATGTCGAGAGCAATTAATTCAAGCGGTCTGTTCTCACTGATTGCCTGAGTTGCGGCGGATAAAGCCTTAAGACTTTCCTCTAAAGCGAGTTTATGCCTTATATTGGGGATAATCAAGGCCTCAAGGTTGTATTCAATACCATTCAGAGCAAGGTGCTCGATTCGATCCTTGAGATCATTGATGCCAATATCATAAAGTACCGATATCCGAACTGTCGTTGCGGTCTTCCATGCAGCCGGTATCTCAAACTCCGCGCCATCTTTGATAAGATCAATTTTATTAATGATGAGTATCATCTTTCGATTTTGATACTTCTCATAAATCTGCCTATCCGCTGGTGTCAGTGGGTGACTGCAATCAATCATAAACAGTATGAGATCGGCGTTTTCAATCGATTCATGTGCCTTATTGATACCGATGACCTCGATCGGGTCGTTGGTTTCGTGCAAGCCAGCGGTATCGGTAATAACAATCGGGATTCCGTTTATGTTAAATGTTTCCTCAATTAAATCCCGAGTTGTACCGGGTATAGAAGTCACAATGGCCCGATCTTTTTGAACCAAGCGATTCAAAAGGCTTGATTTGCCGACATTTGGTCGACCGACCACCGACAATTTAATTCCATCTCTTAAAATACTGGCCGAGTCATACTGTTTAATTAGATCATTTAACGGTTGAACGACGCCTTGCTGGATAACCCGTATGGTTTTCTTCACATCCACTATTTCGCCAACGTCATCTGGAAAATCAATGGCAGCTTCGATCTCGGCAAGAATCTCGGTCAGCCAATTTCTCATCGATTCGATGCCCGCCTTCATTTGACCATTTAGCTGAGTGGCGGCCATGTTCAGTGCAGTATCTGTCTTAGCATTTATAACATCTATGACAGCCTCGGCTTGCGTCAAATCGATGCGGCCGTTTAAGAAAGCTCTCTTGGTAAACTCTCCGGGCTCAGCCAAACGGGCACCTTGCCTCAAAACCAGCTCCATTATCGCCCTGAGTCCGACTGAACCAGCGTGGGACTGTATTTCAACAACATCCTCTCGCGTGTAAGTCCGGGGGGCTTTCATAGAAGTAAGCAGCACCTCATCAATCATTCTGCCATTGTCCGGATTAACGATGTGACCGTAATAGAGCATGTGCGATTTGAAAGACACGGGCGATTCGTTTCTCTGTAAAGAGGTTTGATCCGATAAATGATTAGAGTTAGAATGCGTTCTTTTGAATATTGCATCGGCAATCGGCAGAGAGCCTGGGCCGGATATTTTTATCACCCCGATTCCGCCACTTCCCGGTGGTGTTGCAATGGCCGCAATGGTGGAATTTTTCATTTGCCAGAAACTATCATTGGTTTGAGCGCGCTTTTACGATATCCTTTGGCGCGTTGTGCTTGCTGCCGGAATTTTTTCTGGGAAAAATCATGAGCTTTCTCAAATAACCTTCTCCAATGCTTTGCGTCCTAACCTCACTGTCATTCTTGAGAGCCAAATGGACGATTCTGCGGTCATGTGCATTCATCTGTCCAACTGCAACGGGTTTCCCAATACGTTTGCATTTCTCTGCCAAGCGGGCAGCCTGACGTTGAAGATTTGTGCGTCTATTTTGTAGATAACCTTCAATGTCTACTTCTACACGGATTCTATGTTGGTTGCGCTTATTGACAACTTTTTCAACGATCGATTGAATAGCTTCAAGGGTTTGCCCGCGTTTGCCAATTAGAATGGCTGAATTTCCACCGATTACATTAAATGAAATTCGATCAGAATCTTCTTCCACGCTTATTTTGGCATCGCTAGTAATAGAATCCACAATGCGTTGTAAAACATTTTTCCCGAGATCGAGGGGATCATCTGGATAGATGTGAAGCCGGGTATCACTGAAAGTTTCCCGTATTAGTGATTGCACGTTTTTTTTATCGTGGTCTCCAGCATGTTTTTCTGAACCGATGTCCTCTGAATTCATCTGAGAGTCCATTTCCGGTAGAGCAACGCGGATGCGTGCTTTTTTAATGCCGGCCAATCCGAATATTCCTGATGATCCATAAGAAATGACCTCGTACTTTAAATCTTCTCGAGGAACATTCAGTTTAGCACACGCTTTTTCAACAGCCTTTTCAATATTCTTTTCTTCAATTTCAATAAAAGGCGGCATATGTAACCTCCATCATCACGCAAGCTTTTTGGTAATATAATACTGCTGTAAAATAGATACGAGATTATTCACAAGCCAGTACAAAACAAGACCGGATGAAAAATTTATAAATATAAATGTAAATACAACCGGCATGAGCATCATCATTTTGGCCTGTGTAGGATCACCCATGGGTGGTGACATCCTTTGCTGCAGCAACATGGAAGCACCCATAATGAGGGTGAGCACTGGAATTCCGTAAGGTGGTTGCATAAAGGGTATTGAAAAATCAAATCGGAAAAGTCGATCCGGAGCGGATAGGTCATTGATCCACAAGAAAAAAGGCGCATGCCTGAGCTCTATGGCCTCATAAAGCATCCGATAAAGTGCAAAAAACACCGGAATTTGCACGACCATGGGAAGACAGCCGCCAAGGGGATTGATTTTATATGTTCGATATAGCGCCATGGTCTCTTCGTTCATTTTTTTTCTATCATTTTTATGTTTTTCCCGGAGTTGTTTGATCAGAGGCTGAATCTTCTTCATTTCGCTCATGGATTTATAACTTTTCGACCCCAAAGGCCACAGCAGAATTTTTGTCAAAAGGGTTAAAATAATTATTGCCACTCCATAATTGGGAATGAAGTGGTCATACAGAAAATTCATCAGCCATAAACACGGTTTGGCCAGAATATCGAACATTCCGAAATCTATGGACTGGTCGAGATTATTATCATAGCGGCTCAGAATCTTGGTGCTCTTCGGGCCTATGTAAAGCTGATATTCATATTTATGCTGTGTGCCGGGATTAACGACAGTTTCAGGCTGTAAATATTGAGCTTCCAAGAAGTTGTTGTCCTTGAAAAAAAGACGCATGCTTGCCTCAATTGGATTTTGGGGAATGATGGCAGACATAAAATAGCGATCCTGAACGGCAATCCATCCCAGATTACCACTATACAAATTTTTATCCTTAATTTTCTTAAGCTTAATCTGCTCGAGATTGTTATTGATCAACGCACTCGGTCCTTGGAAGCCATATACGGACCCCTTTTCAAAAAAAGTCTTTGTTAGCGTGAGTGCCAGCCTATCACTGAATAAGGCCGACGATCCATTTTGGACCGTAACATGGAGTCCGATTAGGTAGGTTTCCGGAGAGAAAATATATTTCTTTTCGACGACGATCCCTTGATCAGATATCCAGGACAGCCTTATATCTGCAGGTTTGTCCGATAAAATGATGTGGTCATTGGACGGGTTGATTGAAAAAATCGCTTCTGTTAAATCGGGTAATTGCTTATTGTCAAAACCCAACTGTATTGTTCCGTTGCTCGCATCAGTTGAAACCATTTCTTTGTTCGGCGAATCGGCTTCGACTTTTTCCCGGTAGTTTTTCAGTATAAAGCTTTTAAAAACCGCTCCCTTGGTAGAGATATTTACAGCATACAGCGGCGTGTCTACCGTGATTGTCCGAACGATTCGATCCGGTTGTTCCTGCGGCTGCTTAACCAACGGTACCTTCTCAACCGCAGCAGTGTCTTCCTTTTGGATATAAGGTTCTTTTTGGGCTGCGGTTTCCTGCGTGGCTTGACCTTCTTTCACCGGTTTTTGCTCTGGTGGTTCCGGCATAAAGAAAAAATTCCAAATCAAAAACACCAGAATGCAAAGAGCAATTGCCAGAAATAGTCGACCTTGTTCCATTATTTTCTCCTGATCCCTGTGCGGAAAATATATATTATTCAAGTTCTATTTTCGATTCAGCAGAATCGATTACAAAATAAGCTCAAGGGGGATAAAACGTCACGGGATTGATCTGGGATGGTCAGAAAAAAATCTTCTTGAGTCCGAACCCTTACGTAAAAATGGTTCTGGGTGCATTACTCCAAAGTTATTAGATATCCTTTGTGGGGAATATCTATGCTTGGCTGGTATATAAATAAAATAACCGAAAAAATGCATCAGGGTATGGGGTCATAACCACCCGGGTGTAAGGGATGACACCGCAATAACCGCTTGAACGCAAGAAATAATCCTTTCGGCAGACCATAGCGCATAATTGCCTGATAAGCATATTCAGAACATGTCGGATAAAATCGACAGGCGGGACCCAAAATGGGTGAAAGGATCCACTGATATGCCCGGATTAAGAGCAGGGCAGGTACCATATATATTCTCTTAATGTTCATAGTGTCAGGAAATTTTTCTAAAAAGGTAATCAAGGGATGCAAAAAATGGATCAGATTCAAGTCCGTTGGCTTCTTTTTTAGCAATGATATTAATATCCCAGTTTCCTTTTAGATGATGCCTGTTTAACCGGAAGTATTCACGAGAAAGTCGTTTGATCCTGTTTCGCTTTACCGAGGAACCAACTTTTTTGGTCACGGTAACACCAAGACGCGATCTTTGAAATTGGCCCGGTGAAAATGTCACAATAAAATGCCGATTCTGCAACTTTTTTCCGGTTTTTGACAAATGAATGAATTCGGAACGCTTTAAAATTCTGTCTGCCTTGGTAAAAGAAAAAAATCCCAAATAGTACAATCCCCCTTTGTCTCTATGCTGTTTTAGTTTTTGTTTCTTCAGTTCTAAATCATCGCGCTGACAAACACGTTCGGCATATATTTTAACTGGCGCAAAGCCGTTTGTTGCACTGATCGTTTATGCAGCCAAACGGGTTCTGCCCCTGGCTCTGCGTCGGTTAATAATCCTACGACCCGCTTTGGTGGACATCCGATGAAGAAATCCATGTTTTCTGGCACGCTTTACCCTGCTTGGCTGATATGTCCTTTTCATTTCACAAGTCCTTTATGCGAGAAACCACCCCATCTATCAGTGGAATGAATCCGTATGGGCTGGCTGTCTCTGATGTAATAATTTAAACTTTAATCTATAAACATAATAAATTTAATATGTCAACAGTTAAACCTTATAATCTTCAATTAATATTAGACAATATTGTTAATCTTTAAGAAGGCTTTCAAAAATATCAAATTCTTCAAGGTGATACTTTGGATTCGGATATATTTCAATTTGCTTGCCAACCTTTCTTTCGACCTCGGTAATCAGGTGATTTTCTTCTCCGTGCAGAAGTTCAGCAATTTCAGGATTTACTTTTAAAGTCAGGTCCACACTAATCATGTTAGGGTATTCACGCATAATTTCACGGTAAATGTTATAACAGATGGATTGCCGGGATGTTAGATATCCCTCCCCTTCACAATAAAAACAAGGCTCGCACATTATTCTCGTGAGCGGTTTTTTGTTTCGCTTGCGAGTCATTTGAATCAAACCCATTTCTGATATGGGAAGAATGTGGGTCTTACTTCTATCTTTTTTCAGCGCTTCTTTGAGTTCATTAAAGACCTTTTCCTGGTTCGATTTTTTTCCCATATCAATAAAATCGATGATAATTATACCACCGATATCGCGCAGGCGGATTTGATACGCGATTTCTTTAACTGCCTCAAGGTTGGTCTTTAGAATTGTCTCTTCCAAATTGTGCTTGCCGACATAGCGGCCGGTGTTGACATCAATAGCGATGAGCGCTTCGGTATGCTCAATGATAATATAACCACCGGACTTTAACCACACTTTTCTTTTAAGTGCCCGGGATATGTCACCTTCGAGATTATACGCCTCAAATATGGGTTCGCTACCTTCAAACAGCTCCACGTTGTCCTTGAGATTCGGCATATATGTATCCAGAAATGAAAGTACCTCCTCATAACCGGACCGGCTATCGATAATCAAACTTTCGGCTTCATTGAGTAAAAGATCCCTGACAGCGCGAATGCTAACGTTCAATTCCTGGTGTAAAAGAGAGGGTACGGCGGCGGTTTTATATGTATGCTGAATATTCTCCCACAAATTGATGAGAAAATTCATTTCAGAGGCAAGTTTTTCCTCGCGGATTCCTTCGGCTGCGGTTCTGACGATATATCCAAAATTTTCAGATCGCAAAGCATAGACAATGTTTTTTAAACGGTTTCTTTCAATCTGATCTTCTATTCGCCTCGAGATTCCGATATGATTCGAAGTCGGCATAAGCACTAAAAAACGGCCGGGAAGAGATATGGCAGAAGTTACACGCGCTCCTTTTGTCCCCATGGGAGATTTGGCCACCTGAACCATAATTTCCTGACCTTCGATGATAAGCTCCTCTATTTTACAATCATGATTCAAATGGGAGAATGGGATAGCATTGTCATCAAGATTCAGTTCGTTATTTTTAAAGTCTTCCTCTTCTTTGAAAATCAGATGCTCAAATTCCTTGGTGTGGTTGCAAACCACATCATCAACATACACAAAGGCCGCTTGATTCAAACCGATATCAACAAAAGCGGCTTGAATACCTGGAAGCACTCTCTGAACTCTACCCTTGTAAATATTGCCGGCCACGTCGGAATCATCCTCGCGCTCGATGAATAATTCGACGAGGTTACCATCTTCCACAAGAGCTACACGGGTCTCATGCGGCGTTTCGTTTATTACAAGCTTTCGATACATCCGTTCCTCTCACACATCTTTATATGCTCACCGTCATCGTTAAATCGAAATGAGTTGTATCTTTGAAACAATTCCAGAGATATAATAATGTAGTAAATTGACATATAATAACAAGTATAACAAGTAATTATTAAGGAGCATGCGTCATCTCGCGCAAATAACACACCCGAATCTCGTACCGCAACTAATTAATTGATTCACCGTGATGCGAAAATAAGGCCGGTCATTTCCCAATGAGTGATCTGAAAGAGTTATGAGGGTAGCAATTTTGATCCCTGAATGATACGAATTGGATAATTAAAATAACCCGTGTTACATGGAGTTAATCGTTTGCAATGAGATAATTTGAAATTTGGAAATATATTGTTTGCACCTGTTCTTAAAATGCTAAGGAAGAAACATAACCGTAGTTCAACTTTACAACTCTTGCACGCCGTATTTGGTAATCCGAAAATTGAAAAACGAATTTTAATATCTCGCTGGGTCTTACAGCAGCGCCTTCATTGGTTTTCAAGGTCATTTTTAAACGGGTCGGTGATAACATCTCAAGATGCAAAACTTGAGTTCTGAGGTCAATTTTGTTGCGCTTGCCTTGCCTGTTAGTTCGGGTAATAAAAAATTCGGATTTTTGCAAAAAACGAGTCACAGTTGCACGATCAAAAAATCTGCTTGCAAGGGAGACATCGTAGGTGGCTGAAATTTTACCAGATTTATTTCGTGGCCTTGCCACGGGCTGACAATCATGGACGACAAGGCCATCGGGAAGATGTCTGTTCAACCCGGCAACAATGGATTGTCGGCTGATATTTTCTGGTACGGATATGTACATGGATTCACTGAGGCTTTCCACGCCGATCGGAAGTGGATCCTCGAAAGAGACTTTCGGTTTTGGATGAAAACCTTGGGAGTATTTCATCGGTATTTTTGCGCGTCGTATGGCACGTTAAAAAATCTTAACCATTTCAAGATGGCCCCAATATTTTGCCTGGTCTGTTTTGGAATAAGATACAGTATAGTGAATATATACCGTTTCGCTACAATTCCTGATATTTTCCGATTTCACCGGCACCTTGTCACAGATTTGAAATATTTCCGGGGCAACGAATTTAAATACACAAACACCGCAGCTGTTGCAATCGCCGGAACGACAATCATGGGTCAGCTCACATTTTAATGCGCGCGACCATTCCTGTCTTAAAAAACTTTTCTCAACTTTTGTATCGACATGATCCCACGGCAACGGTTCAAAAATATCCCTTCCCCGCAGGGTATAAAAATCGATGTCACAGCCAATCTGAGCACAGGCTTCCATCCAGGCGTCGAAGCGGAATTTGTCGCTCCAACCGTCAAATCTACAACCCTTATCATAAGCGGTGACAAGCAACCGGGAGAGCCTTCGGTCCCCTCGGGACCACAGGCCTTCAAGAATACTGACTTGCGGATTCTGCCATTTCAGATTAATACCCGGCAGATTTAAATTTTTCCTGACATATTTTAGCTTTTCAAAAGATTCGGCGAGCGAATTTTGAGCGACCCACTGAAACGGCGTATGCGGCTTGGGTATGAAAG
>CP070652.1:1573470-1577360 GCA_020354645.1 Deltaproteobacteria bacterium | reverse complement strand
ATCGGTGCCGATCCGGCGTATGTCAACCACGTGGCTGGTGACCTGCGATTGTCGGCCGGGTCACCCAGCATCGACACCGGCAACGACTACGTGGACTTCGATCCCCTGGCGGTGGGCTTCCAGCCTCTGCCCGCCACCGACCTTGACGGCAAGTGCCGGATGGTGGACGGCAACTTCGACGGCGAAGCCGTTGTGGACATGGGAGCATACGAGTACCAGGGGAATTGACCAGCCGGGTTCTGGCCCCGTTAACCCAGGTTCGAATCCTGGTCCCTCAGCCATTTCAAAGTAAAAAGGGGTGCGCGCATCGGCGCGTACCCCTTTTTATTGCCTGTAAATATATTCAGGGCTTAAAGTTTTTCGATTTCTACCGGCACCGGGCCAGCGACCCCGATAAATACAAAGCGATCGGTTCCCGTGTTGCGCATACCATGCACTTGCCCGGCCTTGGCAAGAACAGCCATTCCCTTCTTGATGGGAACTTCCTGGCCATCTCCCGCAAAATAGAGACCCGATTCTCCCTGCAGGCAAATCCAAACATCATCGGCATTTGGATGGCGATGATGGAAAACCTCTTGCCCCGGTTCCAGGCACCACATGGCGCTCAAGGTTTTGTCCGTTTGATACACCTCAATTTTTTGAGACGTTTCGCCGAATTCTATCAGCCCGTCAAGATTAAAGACTCTGTCTTCCATTTGTCACCTCCTCTAGTATTAAAGTCTTTATATAATCATCATTATCGAATTAGATTGCGTTCCACAGAACCAATCGCTTACTCGGGATAGCTTTATTGCTCAGGGGTTATTTCCGTTTATCAGAGTTCTTAAGATCTCTCAAGAAAAAGAGGTCTTAAGGCCTGATTCATGTAACCAAAACCGTGCAACCCTTTTTGCGGGGCAATCCTCTCGTTAGAAAATATAAGTGCTTAATTTAATAATATTTTAAATAAATTTCAGATTAACCGTGTCAACTTTGGCTGCACCCTTCCGGAGATATCGTGTCACATGAAAATTGCCTCCGTGTTTTGTCTCCAAAATTTTCTTTATTCGATCCGTATCCCCCATAATGATTAATAACTATCCAAAATAAAAACTATTTATCCCTTTTCGGGTTAGAACATCAATTTTGCTGCAGGCAACCACAGGGTAAAAGCTGGGGAAATTGGTACATGAATTGCTTCGCTCTTTAACCAACGGTGGATGAAGTTTTAGGAAATGGGAACCCCAAAAATTTTAACTAGACAGATACCAAAACACCCTGACCCTGGTAATCAGAAATGAAGGATATGAAATTGCTAGTTCCAACTCACTGTTAAAATAATTTTTTTAGCTGAGGAGAACAGAAATGGGAAGAATGCATAATCAGAAAACCCCCGAAGATTACCATGCCGGCATTGATGTCGGATCGGTAAGCCTGAACGCTCTCGTTATTAACAGCAATAAAGAAATTGTTTTCGAGTTCCCCTACAAACGTCACTTTGGAAAGGTTGAGGAAGAAGTTTATGCTTTAGTTCGTGCGCTGTTTAAAAGATTCGGGAAAACCGGGATTCGGTCTGTTTCGTTTACCGGAACGCATGGAAAGATATTGAGTGAAAAATTCGGAATATTCTACGAGTTTGAAACCGTCAGCCAGGTTTTGGGAACACTTTTTATATCACCGGAGGTAAAATCTATTATCAGTATGGGGGGGCAAGACTCATCTCTGTATCAAATTAGTCATAGAGACAATGGCTGGGAGTTGGAGAATTTTAATACAAACGGCCCCTGCGCATCCGGAACAGGTTCTTTTATCGATCAACAGGCAGAGCGTTTGGCAACCGCTTTCTATGATAGCAAAAAGAATATCTCTCAGGATCAGATCGACAGTGTATTGGCGGACTTTATTCAACTTGGCCAAAGAAGTAAAAAGCCAGCCAATGTCGCTTGTCGTTGCACCGTATTTACCAAATCAGACATGATTCATCTCCAGAACAAAGGAGAAAAACTCCAGGATATCATTTACGGCCTTCACATCGGAAACGCCAGAAATTATATGAGTGCTATCGTTTCCAACCGTGCTCTCAAAGAACCCATCGTTTTTATCGGCGGCTTATCCCTGAATTCACTGCAGGTGAAAGCCTTTAAGAACTATTTTTCGAACCTGATCGTCCCGCCGTTTAATACTTCGATCGGTGCGCTGGGCGTTGCGTTAAAGGCGCTTGAATTGAACAGGGCGGATAATTTAAGTCTTGAAACCTTTAAAGGCCTGGAACCAAACCGCATGCTATCGGTACCAACGGCACCCAAACTGGCTCTGAAGAAGACTTTCTTTCCAGAAACTAAAGAGATCTCGTTAACGTCTTTGCCTCTCAAGGTTAAGGTTTTCCTTGGAATCGATATCGGTTCCACTACCACCAAATACGTGCTGATGAGAGAAGATCGAACGATTATGGACAAGAGCTATGTAACTACCCAGGGAAGACCGATAGAAGTGACTCAAAATCTATTAAAGCGCATCCGCAACCAATTTGGCCATAGAATTGAAATCTTGGGCGCAGCTACCACCGGTTCGGGCAGAAATGTGGTGGGAGATTTTCTGAATGTTGATCTGATCATCGATGAGATTACGGCGCACGCAAGAGGTGCGGTAGAAATTGATCCAGGGGTTGACACCATTTTTGAAATCGGCGGACAGGATTCGAAGTACATCTCCATCGTGAATACCTACCCCCTGGATTTCGACATGAATAAAGTTTGCGCTGCAGGCACCGGCAGTTTTCTGCATGAACTGGCCAGCAAATACGATATCAATATCGTTGAAGAATTTCAGGATATCGCCCTTTCTTCCGAATCGCCGGTTAAACTGGCTGAAAGATGCACGGTCTTTATGGAGTCTGATCTCGTTGCCTATTACCAGAAAGGGGTGGCCCAGAAGGATCTGATCGCCGGGCTGTGTTATGCCATTGTTTATAATTATCTCAATCGTGTCGTTGGCAAACGAAAAATCGGCAACCGGGTGATGTTTCTGGGAGGCCCCTCATTAAACAAAGGGGTGGTGGCTGCCTTTGAAAATGTTCTGGGCCAGGCCGTCATCGTACCTTGCCATAGAGAAGTCCTGGGGGCTTATGGCGCAGCTATCGGTGTCCACGAAAAAATGCAGGCCGAGAAAAAAATCGGCAGTAAATTTCGTGGCGTGAAGCGTGCCGTCAATGACAAATTGCATTTTTCCGAGAAGGTATGCCGATCTGATCCCAATTGCCACAATCAATGTAAACTCAAAATCTATAACTTTGACGATCGACGAAGCATATGGGGCGGTGAGTGCGGCCGCTATGAATTGAATCGTGGAGATGGAAGTAGAAAAGAAAATTTTTTCAGGCTGAGACAAACGCTGTGGGAAAAACACCTGAACGGAGTTTATCGGGAACTTCAAGGCCAGCCGCTGATGGAAGTAGAAGGGCGACCGACGGTGGGCATCCAGCGAGCACTATATGGCCATCAGACAGGTATTTTATGGGCTCATTTTTTTAATCATTTGGGATTTCAGCCGGTCTTTACGCCCCCCACAAATTCTCACATTTCCAAAGTCGGAATAGAAACTGCGGTTGACGGGGTATGCTATCCCGTGAAAGTTTCACACGGCCATATTAAAGAACTGATGGGCAAGACAAAATATCTGTTTATACCAAGCATGATCACCATGCCCACCCCCAGCCCGACGGAAAGGGGGTGCTTTTGTCCCTTGGTGATGAGCAATTCGTACATGGTCCGGATGGCCCTAAACTTGGATCAGACAACCATATTAAACCCGGTGGTTCATCTGAAGTATGCCCCTGAAACACTGGCCATGGAAATTTCAAAGCAAATAAAATCAAAGCTCGGCGTCAGAAAGACTTCAATCAAGGAGGCGCT
>CP070652.1:1569188-1573370 GCA_020354645.1 Deltaproteobacteria bacterium | reverse complement strand
TCGGCTGCCACTGTCGCATCCAATAGGGTCGAATAACCCATTGCGATTTGCTTGACGGGTTGTGAAAAATACCAGAGGGCCAGAAAAAATCCGGCGTAGTTGCCTGGCGTTGTGTTGCCTTGCTCAATTCGATGAAGCCCTAAATAAATAAGCAAACAAAGGATCAAAACTACGATGATGCTCATCAAAATTCTTACCAGATTGTTCAATTTAACCTCTTTTAGGGACTGATTGAGGTAAGAATTTGCATGGCTTTGGATTTTATCGCTGCAAAATGATACCAGGTTCCACATCTTGATTATCTTTATGCCCGCAATGAATTCATGAAAATCTTGGAGTATCTGGGCCTTCAGCTTCATTTTTTTTTCTGCCAATCTGCGTCGATATGCTCTGAGTCGGATGAGGACAATATAAACCAAGGGTGCGACGAGAAAAACGAATATTCCCAAGTAAAAGTCCAAATAGAGCATCATTCCCAAGCAGATCGCCATGCGGATTGGAAATTCCAGAAAAATGCGAATTAAAAGGTTGGGTATGTGCTGGGCAAGTCTGAGATCGTTATTGAGAAGAGAAATAATTTCACCGGTGTGTTTCTTCTTTACAAAGGACATCTTTTTGAAAAACAAACTTTTCACTAATGCCAGGCGAAGATGTAGCTCCAGCCGCAGTTCTACTTTCGTAATCAGGTAGGCCTGAAAAAACCGGAAGAAGTCTAACCCGATAACGAGTAATAGCAATAGCAGCAGAAAGGGCCAAGGATTGGTGATCGTTTTTTGAAAAAATACGTGATCGATTAAATATTTAAGCACCAATGGAAAAACAGCACCTGAAGAGGACGCGGCAAAAGTCAAGATGATAGAGGCGATAATTGGCCAGAAATATCGAGAGAAATATGGGTAGAATTTGATATAGGTGGGATTAATTCGGTCGAAGACAAACCTTTTTATGCCGATTTCCATGGTTTAATAGACTATTCAGGTGGCCTGAAAAAGTGATAAATACATTAAGAAATGGATCAGAAAAAAGAAATGGATTAGAAAATATAAAATAATTACCATGTTAAGTCAAGCGATGGATTTCTTTGCTGGTATATTATTCAATAAGGCTTCAATAGCGCCTGAGGCTTTGATGTCAGCAATAAAGGGTATTCATAAGAACTGGTTTTAAACCGGGCACAATAGTTCAAGGCCCCTAGCAACTTTAACAAGATCACCCTTGACAATCTTATTTGATGCCAATATGCACTGGTATATTTTTTGGCCGGTTCGCTTCCCTGAAAACCTTGCCTTTTCTTTAAGGGAAATTATCCGAAAAGATATTTTTCTTTCCGGCAAGCCCCGCCTTTCAGGGCGGGGAGTTTAACTTTCTGACGATTAACAAGGAAATAGGGCCGCTAAGGCAAAGAGCTGGCCATTGGCACACTCAATCAATTGCTCGGCTTATCGGTTACAATCTGGACCTGAAAGGATATATATGGCAAAACCAAAGTTAAAACAGCATCTTATCAAGAGATCTTGGTGCAAGGGCTGCGGTATATGTGTGGAATTTTGTCCCAAACATGTTCTGGAGCTTGATGCCTTGGACAAAGCAATTGCCGCACGCCCGGAAGATTGCATTTGCTGCAGGTTATGTGAACTGCGATGCCCGGATCTTGCAATAGAAATAGAAACGGAATAGGTTGATATAATATCATGAGCCAGAACATCAAATTTATTCAGGGAAACGAAGTTTGTGCAGAGGCGGCAATTTATGCCGGACTCGATTTTTATGCCGGATATCCGATAACACCATCTTCTGAAATTGCCGAGCATTTGGCCTACAGGTTACCGCAGATTGGCGGTAAATTTATCCAGATGGAAGATGAAATTGCTTCCCTGTGTGCCATCATCGGTGCATCTCTGACCGGACATAAGGTCATGACCGCCACGAGCGGCCCCGGCTTTTCCTTAATGCAGGAAGCTTTGGGCTACGCGATCATGGCTGAGATCCCTTGTGTTATTGTTGATGTGCAGCGAGGAGGACCTTCTACCGGGATCCCCACCCACGGCAGCCAAGGTGATGTGAACCAAGCCCGATGGGGCACTCATGGGGACCATTCCATTGTTGCCCTAACAGCCTCCAATCACCAAGATCTATTTGAAATGACGGTGTATGCTTTTAATCTGGCAGAGACTTACAGGACACCGGTGATACTGCTCTTAGATGAATTGGTCGGTCACATGCGCGAGCGGCTTATCATGCCTGAAAAAGGAGAAATACCGCTGGTTGAAAGATTAAGGACTTCGGTGAGAGAAGGTGTGGATTATCATCCGTATCTTCCCAGAGAGGATGGCCGGCTTCCTATGTCTGATTTCGGTGGTGTCCACCGGTATAATGTGACGGGACTATATCATGACATGTGGGGTTTTCCCTCGAGTGAGCCGCGCACGGTGCACGGGCTGATTCGCCATTTAGTGGATAAATTGGAAAACAGAATCGGCGAGATCGCAAAGTTCAGGGAATATCATCTGGAAGATGCCGACGTTGTCCTTATTTCCTACGGATGTTCTGCGCGTTCAGCACTGCATGTTGTTAAAAACCGTCGGCTGAGAGGGGAACGACTCGGACTACTCGAACTTCAGACTTTATGGCCTTTTGCATCTGAAATTGTGAGAGAAAAATGTGCCGGGGCCCGGTCGGTAGTCGTTGTGGAAATGAATATGGGACAAATGCTCCAGGCAGTGAAAACAGCGGTGGATGAACCTGAAAAGGTATTTTTAGCCAATCGCATCGATGGTGTTTTTATTACCCCGACAGATATCTCGAACATACTCAGACTGATTCAAGGCAAAGGAGTTTGATCCATGGCGGTAAAAGATTATATCCGGGAGAGGTTTTTCCCACATTTATGGTGCCCGGGCTGCGGTCATGGCATTGTGCTCAACGGACTGCTGAGGGCCATCGAAAAATTAGGCCTGAGCAAAAATGAAATTGTCATGGTAACCGGAATCGGTTGTTCGGCCCGTATCGCTGGTTATGTAGACTTTCATACCCTTCATACAATTCACGGGCGCGCGTTGGCATTTGCCACCGGCGTTAAATTGAGTCGTCCCGAACTCAAGGTTATTGTCCCAATGGGAGACGGCGATGCATTAGCCATTGGCGGGAATCATTTTATTCATGCGGCCCGTCGAAACATTGACATGACAGCTATCGTAATGAACAATCGCATATATGGTATGACCGGAGGACAGTTTTCGCCGTTGTCGGGTTGCGGTGTTATTGCCACCACGTCTCCCTATGCCAATATCGACAACGACTTTGATGTGGTTGAGCTGTCTAAGGCTGCCGGTGCCACATTTGTTGCCAGGACCACCACCTATCATGTAAAAGAAATCAGCGATTTCATCAGGAAGGCTATCCTGCATGAGGGTTTTTCTGTTGTTGAGATCCTGACACAATGTCCGACATATTTTGGAAGAAAAAACAAAGAAGGAGAAGCTGCCGACATGCTGCGCCGTTATAAAGAAATCACAACACCAATTGGATCCGATGCTAAAAAAGAAAATCCGGATCTCATCGAAAGAGGAATTTTCTTGCAGAAAGAAAATCCTGAGTACTGCAGCGAGTATAATGCAATCATCCAACAAGCTATGAAAGGGTGATAAAAATGGAAAGGTGCAGAATGGTGTTTTCAGGTTCCGGAGGCCAGGGAGTCATCACTGCGGCGATCATGCTCGCTGAAGCTGCTGTGCTCCATGAAAACCTGTTGGCTGTGCAATCTCAAAGTTACGAAGCGGCCGCCCGGGGCGGTGCAACCCGCTCCGATGTTATTATTTCCGATCAAACCATTCATTATCCCAAAGTCATACAACCCAACGTTTTGGTGTGTCTGACACAGGAAGCCTATAGCAGTTTTGCCGCTATCATCCGACCTGGCGGTCTGCTCATCACTGACTCCCGCTTTGTTGAAACTGAACGCAAAGTCGATGCGCGCCAGAATGAATTGCCGATGTATCAGACGGTCATGGAAAAAATCGGAAAGCCGATTGTTTTCAATATCTGCATGCTTGGAGCCGTCATCAGACTAACGGGGCTGGTTAAACCTCAATCTATTATGAGGGTATTGCAAACCCGCCTGCAGAAAGACGTGATCGAAATAAATCAGGAGGCTTTGAATCTTGGCATCAGCTTGGCAGATAC
>CP070652.1:1561150-1569088 GCA_020354645.1 Deltaproteobacteria bacterium | reverse complement strand
TTGCTCATCAATCTTGGCGAAGTGGAAGAAAAGCGCTTTGAACCTGTTTGAGTCCCGCGTTCAAGCGGGACGAGTTTTCAAAGCGCCTGTAACAAGCCTTAGATAGATCAAAAAACGTTTTAGACAAAGTGAAAAGGGATTTGGGCAACAGCCCGTTGAGATCTGACACAGATAACACACCCGACATCCGGGCCATGCGGTTGTGAATATTTGCTTGTTTTGATGATCAAGAAAGAAGAAACATCCCGTTATTTCCAGCCGTCAACATTTTTCTTAAAATAGGAGCCGGAAGCAATGACCAAGATCTCTCTTTTGCGTCTCAAAAACCAGATGTTTTTCTTTAATTTTATCGCCAACCTGGTCGGTATCCTGGTCGTCTTTTTGCTAAGCTTTAAATCCATCGCGCCACCAACACCTGGGATCGTTCAATTGACCTTGCAGGCGGCCAGATTTTTCGAGCCTTTATCTCTGGCAGTGCTTATTGGAGCGACATTATTTTATGAACGACCGATACGGCAATACCTGGAATGCGTATACCACCAACAGCGCCTTCCAAAGGATTTAGAGATTCAAGCTCGACAGCGATTACTGAACGAACCTTTCTTTCTCATCGCGGTGGACTTTCTGCTGTGGCTGGGTGCTGCCGTATTCTATCCCATGTTCTATTGGTCACTTGAGACTGGAGAGATGATAATGGGTCGGGCGTTTTTCCAGGCCTTGTTGATCGGCATGATTACAACGACTGCTGCTTTTTTTGTCCTGGAGTACGTGCTCCAGAGAATGATGGTGTCCCACTTTTTCCCGCAAGGCGGCCTCTATATGACACCCAAAACATTCCGTATTCGAATTCGTACCCGGCTTGCCGCCCTCATTTTTGCCTGCAATCTGATTCCTTTTTTTGCCGTTATCATCATCCTAAGGGGAACCTACCGCACCCAGCTTGACCCGGTTCAACTCCTTGACATGTTGCGACCGACGCTTCTGGCAAATGCCCTATTTGGCATAGGTGTCGGCGTTGCATTAACAATCCTCGTGAGCAGCAATTTAACCAAACCATTAAAGGAAATTATCCGTGTCCTGAAAGGTGTCCGTGACGGATACCTCGACAATAAAGTACAGGTCACTTCCAACGATGAAATTGGCTACACCGGTGATGTTATAAACGAGATGACAGAGGGACTCCAAGAAAGAGACCGAATGCGTCATTCTTTGGACTTGGCAAGAGAAGTCCAGCAGAATTTATTACCGAAAACCGCACCTAATATAAAGGGATTGGACATTGCCGGCATCAGCATTTACTGTGAGCGAACCGGAGGGGATTACTACGATTACTTGCAGGTAAACGGGTATGGACAGCAAAAAATCGGCGTTGTTGTGGGAGATGTCTCGGGCCATGGCATCCCTTCGGCCCTGCTTATGACCACAGCTCGGGCACTTATCCGTAAGAGCACTACCCTTTCGGACAGTATCTCAGCGGTCGTCTCTGATGTAAACCGGCAACTGTGGCTTGACGTACGGGAGTCGGGCAGATTCATGACCCTGTTTTACAGTGTGATCGACGGACAAAACAAAAGCATCCGCTGGGTAAGAGCCGGGCACGATCCGGCAATTTTTTATGATCCTGCAACCGATACATTTGAAGATCTGAAGGGATCAGGAATTGCTTTGGGCGTGGATCATAAGTGGCAGTATGTAGAAAATGAAAAATCTGATCTAAATCAGGGCCAAATCATTGCGCTGGGAACTGACGGTATCTGGGAGGCCCGTAACGCCAGAGATGAAATGCTGGGTAAAAACCGTATCCAGGATATCATTCGTCAAAATGCAATGGAAACGGCAGATGATATTTTGGCAGCAGTCATCAAAACCTTGAATCATTTCACAAAAAATCGAAAATCCGAAGACGACGCCACCCTGGTAATCGTTAAAATTGCTGAGAATTCATAATTTCGCGGGTCAACGCTAGGGGCCGGAGGCTACGTCATCCGGATAGTATACCCAGATTGCGATCTTTTTATCTTCGACCGTCTTGATGCGCCGGATAGTATTGCTCAATGAATATATTACACCCACCTGCCTTCCGGTGGTGTCCAATATTAGTGCACCATTCGGCTTGCGCCCCAATTGTTTATGCATCCCGTCCACCATTTCCTTCAGGGCCGTGGCGCTGGGGTCGAATACCTGCCACTTACGACCGAAACCGGAATCCTTTGTGAGTGTATAACTGTGATGCATTCCTACTATGGCATCGGGTTTTTTCTCCCCACCCGTATAGTAGTAATTTTGATTCGGAAGTGATTGGTAGGCGTCAAAGATCCGGGTGATCATCGGGCTCTGCTCAAAATGCCAATAGCTGGTGGCACATCCGCTAAAGGCTAAAAATAGCATAAAAATTAAGCCAATGACGGTTATCATCCTCAGATCCCCTTGCTTGGGGGTCATTACTTTTTTAAACATTTCGTCCATCCCTGGGTATGTTCATGGCTGCGGTTATGGTTTTTGAAATTTTTTGATAATCTCTTTGGCCATTTTGACCTCATTTTAAATTAGTCCGCTCATCTTTCAATTAGTTTTTTGCTACGCAGTATTTTACCCAAAAAGACAGCCGTAATATTCAGACACAAAAATAGAAGTTTAGCCCCTAATGAATCCTTGAATACCGCATGTTTGACAATGTCATCTTTTACATGGCCATAGACATACAGCCATATGATATTTTGCAGCATTTGTTTTTTTGTGGAGGGAATTAATTTCGGTACAAAAGCCCAATTGCGCGCCATTCTCTTCTCCAGGCTATCAACGCTTGCCTCTTCTTCATTAATATGGCCATCTGCTAAAGCTTTTCGTGTTAACGGGTAATTCGGAAAATATTGGAGTGAATAAAAATTAAAACGCAATGGTTTGGGCAACTGTAATAGAAGATCAATGGTATCTTTGAGGGATTCTTCCGTATCATACGGGTTATCCATTATCAGGTCATATCTAAATTTCACTTTACAATCAGATAATTCTTTGGCGAGATTAATAATCTCGTTATTTTTGCCCGGTCGATTGAATATGTGATTACGGATGTGGTCTGTTCCGGTCTCGATTCCGAACTTAACTCTATGGAGACCTATCTGTACCAGCCTGCTAATTGCGTCGGCTTTTACAAGCTTTGGATTGTATTGGACTTTAAAGGGCAATCCTATTTCTTTCGGATATAGACTTTCAAATTCATCGAGCCAAGCAAAATCTGTCCCGAAATTTTCATCCTGGAATTCTACAATTTCCTTTCTGTTCCCCGGAATCTGTAAAATTTGTCTGATTTCATCAATGACGTTAACTGCAGATCTTCGGCGTATGTAGCGCCCTAAATTTTTGTACATCGGCCGCAACAGACTGTTAACGCAATATGAGCAGTTAAACGGACAGCCACGCGCAGGCAGTACCTGTAGATTAGGGTCTAATAAAGTGGGATCCTCTCCGGTCAGTTCGTTTGACCCAATAAAAGAGAAAGGCTCTCTTCCATAAGCCGGAAATGGTATAGTATCTAAATCCTGTATCAATGGCCGCATGGGGTTCTTGATGATATGGCCGTTATTATTTATCCATAAGTTGTCAATGTGTTGATATTCCGTTCCGTCTCTTACAGCGCTGACAAAGTCTGTAAGGGCACCCTCACCCTCACCGAGACATATAACATCGGTTTCCTTTATACAGGATTCGGGAGACAATGTCGGGTGAATACCCCCCCACATTACCAAAGCCGATGAGTAATTCTTAATAATTTTAGTTAACCGTTTGGCAATCGGGACAAACGGTGAGTAAACGCTAAGCCCTACAATTCGTGGGTTTAGCTCGATTATTTTCTTTTTGAATAACTCTTCTTCTCTGGCTGTGGGATATTTAAGCGCATTGGTATAGAAATTTTGAAAGAAAATGGTGTGGGGTTCAATCCCTTCAGATTTTTCCAACAAGGAATGCATGATTCTGATGGGAAAGTTTTGATACCGATACAAAGCGATTAAAACTACTGTTATTGGTTCAGTAATGAGGTTCATGTTTTCACGTGGATCAGTTTTAGATAATATTTATAAAGGGGAAATAGCGATAATAGCGGCCAGGTTTCATTTATTGTTCCTGTAGAAACGGATAATCTGTGTCCCCCTTTTCATTACCGCCGTAAAATGAAATATTTCAAACCGCACCCCTTATTCAATCTTTTAGGTAAAAGTAAGGATTCTTATTTGGAAAACAACGCCCTTGCTTGCGTCTAGGACGTTTATCTCATATCAAAAATAAGGCTAAAATCAATCAGAACATTTTTTTACCAACATGCTGCGCAGATTCAAAACAAAGCCAGCATCAAAGTACCAAACACACACCGCATAACTTTTCGATCGATCATTGCCAACCCGAAATTGTGGTATTATTTTCTTGAATAATTGAGGGGCCGCGGCAATTTTTTCGACTCCTAAAATAAATTGACTGCTGGCTGTACGATCTCAAACTTGCAACCAACGGTCAGACAGTCAAAACTGGTGTATTTGTTTTTCAGGGCAACGGACTGGTATCACGGTTGCTTTTTGAGTAACGGCAAACAATAACCGCAATTTCATTCATTCTTAAGGAGGAATTCATTATGAAGCTATTAGTCGTTTATTATTCCATGTATGGTCATATCCATCATATGGCCGAGGCCATGGCGGAAGGCGTCAAAGAAGTCGGCGGGGCTGAAGTTGAAATGCGCCGTGTCCCTGAAACCCTCTCCGAGGAAATTTTGGGTAAAATGGGAGCCCTGGAAGCCCAGAAAGCGTTTTCCCATGTTCCGGTAGCTCAGGTGGATGAGCTTGCCTCAGCCGATGCAATTATTTTCGGAACTCCCACCCGTTTTGGAAACATGTGCGGACAAATGCGTCAATTTCTGGATGCCGCTGGGCAGCTTTGGGCCAAAGGTGCGTTGGTCGGCAAGGTCGGCAGCGTTTTTGCAAGTTCCGCAACCCAGCACGGCGGCCAGGAATCCACAATACTCAGCTTTCATATCACTCTTCTTCATCTCGGATTAATCGTTGTCGGACTGCCCTATGCATTTCAGGGTCAGATGCGTATTGATGAAATCACCGGCTGCTCTCCCTATGGTGCATCAACAATTGCCGGGGGTCAGGGCGAAAGAATGCCGAGCGAAAATGAACTGGCAGCGGCACGTTTTCAGGGTAAACACGTGGCAACAATCGCATCTAAGCTTATCGGTTAAAAATTAAGGATCATCTCCAAAAGAGTTGGTGTAATTTACGATTAGATGATTCATATCTATTTGAAATACAGATATATATTAACCGCAGAACCACGCAGACAAACCATTTTTGCCCGGGCGACTTGCCCGGGCAAAACACGCATGCCTTTCAGGCAGATAAGCAGATGACTTCCCGCTTCAGCGGGATTGCTGGTTTTGCCTCCGCATGCCTGCCGGGTCGAAGCCTTGCGCGAAGACTGGTCTCGGAGGCAAAAGTCTGTGTCAGTCAGCGTTCGTCGAGCGAGCGAAGTGAGCCCCGCAGGGCGGGATGCAAGCACGCGCGGTTAATAAAAAAACGCTAAAACTAATACGTACTCTCTGCAGCATTTTTTACCAACTAATTCGAAGAAGAAACTCAAATATTTATCACATCAGACCATGGGCGGAAACTAAGATGGATACTTTCTTCCAACCTGCCTCCATTGCAGTAGTTGGTGCCAGCGACCGCAGGGAAGGCAATCTGGTCATCAAGAACCTGCTTTACGGATACAGAGGCCAGATCTATCCGGTCAATCCCAATCACAGAGCAATCGAAGGCCTCCCCTGTTATCCTTCCCTTGAAGAAATTCCCACCGAAGTGGAGCTGGCCATCATTCTGGTCCCCGCACCGGCGGTACCGTCCGTCTTGGAGGCATGTGCCCGCAAAGGTGTATTGAGGGTCATGATCCAGAGCGCCGGATTTGCAGAGGTAGGGCAGAGGGGCCAAGCGATTCAGAATCGTTGTCTGGCCATTTCCAAAGAGTCTCACATACGAATTTGGGGGCCCAACTGTATGGGTTTGGTGGACGTCCCTCGAAAATATTTCTTCACTTTTATGAACCCGGGCGTCTATGAAGACGGCCTGATTGCAGGCAGAATCTCCTTGATCGTACAAAGCGGGATGCTTTCGGCCATTTTTCTGGCCGAGTTAAACCGAAGATCGATTGGCGTGGGCAAGGTTTGTTCGATCGGAAACAAAGCGGATGTAGACGAATGTGATCTGCTGCGGTATCTGCTGCAAGATACCGAGACAGATGTTGTGGCCCTTTATCTTGAATCCATTCCCCGGGGAAGACTGTTTGCAGAGATTGCGCGCGAAGCAATCAAACCCATCGTGGTTTTGAATGGCGGGAGAAGCCAAGCCGGGGCGCGGGCTGCCATGAGCCATACTTGTAGCCTGGCGGGAAACTCGCGACTTGTGGACAGTGTTCTCCAAATGTCCGGGGTCACCCTGGCGAATGATATTTACCAGATGATGGATCTGGCCAAGGCCCTGGATATGATTCCTGAGGTTAAACCAACCGGCCGCACGGCCATCCTTACCATGAGCGGGGGCGCTGGGATTCTTTGCTGTGATGTGCTTGAAAGGCATGGGCTTAGGGTGGCACGACTTTCAGAAAGGACAGAAAAAGTCCTCAGTGGTATCTTCCCGGACTGGATGCCGGTAGCCAATCCGGTAGACCTTTTTCCGGCGGTAAGGTTGCATGGACGGGTCCCCACCTATAACCAGGCTATTTCCGTGTTACTGGAAGATCCTAATGTCGATGTGCTTTTAATACATTATGTTGCGGGTCTGGAGGGAGAATCTCTGGACTTGGGTGCCATAAAGAACAAGGCCGACCGAGAGGGCAGGGTGGTTCTTTTCTGGCTCATGGGACGCGGAAACGCCACCAAGTCCTTTCGCCGGGAGGCCCAATCCCGAAGTTTGGTGGTTCACTGGGAAATCTCCAGGGCAGTGGAGTGCCTGTCCGCAGCGGTGCGGCGTCAGTGCCGCCAAAGGCGTAACAGCGCCGGTGGAAGCACGACACCCTCGTTGCCCTTAAAAATCCCGCAGGAATCGGTTTTGACCACCACTGCAAAGCGGGTTTTGGACGAGTATGAGAGCAAGCGCCTCTTGGATAAGTGGGAAATTCCGGTGGTAGAGGAAATCCTCGTTTCCACCCTATCCGAGGCCCAAAAGGCAGCCCAGCGGATGGGTTTCCCCGTTGCCCTTAAGGGGCTGCTTCCCGGGGAAATGCACAAGACCGAGCGAGGTCTGATACAGCTGGGAATTGCCTCCAAGCCGGCACTGAAAAATGCCTACCAAAAGATTACGGAAAAGCTTACCGGACGGGGACGAATCCTCTTACAACGGCAGGTTGAAATTGACTATGAATTGATTGCCGGCTTTGTGCGTGACGACCAATTCGGCCCATGTATAATGTTTGGCCTGGGCGGTATCCTTTCCGAACTTCAGCCCGACGTAGTCTTTGCCTGTGCACCGCTGAAGCGACTGGAAGCGTTGGAACTCATAAGAAACATCCAGGGCAGACGATTATTGGAAGGCTTTCGCGGAATGGCCCCCCTCGACCAGGAACGTATGGCCGACATTCTCATCAACCTGGGGGATCTGGGCCGGGCCTACCCGCAGATCGAACAGATAGACATTAATCCCGTTGCGGTCAGGAAAGGATTGGCCCTGGCGCTTGATGCCAACCTCGTGGTGAACCCTTCCGGATGAACCGGGAAGAGCGGATACAATGAGCATCTCAAAAGTTCAAAAGACCCTCGCGAAACGCCCAATCATATTTTATGGATGGGTGGTGGTGGCCGTTGGATTTGTGACGCTGGCGGTTGCCTACGGGATCTGGTATTCATTTTCCGTTTTTTTTCTGGCTATCGTAAAGGATTTCGGTTGGAGTCAT
>CP070652.1:1557901-1561050 GCA_020354645.1 Deltaproteobacteria bacterium | reverse complement strand
GTTTTTCTAAGCAATTTGACAGCGGGGGATACTTTCCCCCTCCGAATTCCACCTTCGGTGGCTTCGGACTCCCCCGCTGCAAAATTGCAGAAAAACAAAAAACTTACGACAATGGATCAAAAAAACTCCCCGACCTCTCAGTTATATATAGAGTTCTGCAAAGCGCGGGATGCGTCTGACACAGAAATAGGCAACTATTGGGCTTTGAATTTGAGTTTTTATTTTCTTTCATAATTTCCCTCATTTCCGGAAAGGAAACGAGAAATTTTTTGATAGGTCAAGGAAGACGAGAAATTGCGCGGAGGCATACGATAAAGTATGTCGCACAAGCAATTTCGATGTGTGACGATGAGATAGCGGAAAAGAGCTGTTTCCCTTCGGAAATCAGAGATTGTTTATTATTTCTTCCGGTATATCGGCGTTCGTATACACCTTTTGCACATCCTCACAATCTTCCAGCAATTCCATCAACCTGTTCATCTGCTCGGCCTGCTTACCGACAAGGTTGGTAGTCGATTGAGGCAGCATGGTGATTTCAGCAACAATATACGGTATCGATGCCTTATCAACCGCCGCTTTCACGGGATCGAAATCTTCAGGAGCGGTGATAACTTCGAAATTGCTGTCATCTTCGCGGATATCCTCTGCGCCGGCGTCAAGGGCCATTTCCATTAGAGTCTCCTCATCGACAGCTTTTTTTTGAATGGCGAGGTAGCCCTTTTTATCGAACATCCAGGCGACGCAGCCATTTTCACCCAGACTGCCCCCATTTTTGCTGAAAATGTTGCGAATATCGGCAACTGCCCGATTCTTGTTATCGGTCAGGGATTCGATCAACACCGCTGCACCTCCGGGTCCATATCCCTCATAGATGCTTTCCTCGTAATTGACGCCTTCCAGCTCGCCGGTTCCTTTTTTTATGGCCCTGTCAATATTGCCCCTGGGCATATTTTCACTTTTAGCGGCCTGTATGGCTGTCCGTAATCTTGGATTGGCATTCGGGTCACCACCGCCGATACGCGCTGAGACCGTACTTTCCTTGATGAGTTTTGTGAAAATCTTTCCCCGTTTGGCATCTGTGGCAGCCTTTTTATGTTTGATGGAAGACCATTTGCTGTGACCTGACATTGTCACCTCCTAAACTTGACAAGCCAAAGCTAATTTGTCTTTGGTCTTTTGCGCTTAAGCTTGTCCAAAAAATTCTAAATCCGAAGCACGAAATACGAAACAAATCCTAAATCCTAATTCCCCAATGTTCAAAAAATTAGTAATATTCTGTATCATTCGAGTCATGAGTTTTTTATTTCATTTGAATTTTAGTATTCGAGTTTGTTTCGGATTTCGATATTCGGATTTAATATATTATTTTGAAAATGTAATATATTTGAATTATCCTCTAAATCCCATACCCACAATGAAAATCTCCTTGCTCACCTTGCGGCTGCTTTGGGGTTTGAAAATTTTACACTTTTTAAAACTTGTTTGGACGGAAGTCAAAAACTCTTTGAAATCCTCGCCTTGAAAAATTTTACAGACAAACGAACCGCCCGGCAAGAGCAGCTTTCGGGCTATGGCCAAAGCCGCACGGCAAAGCTCAAACGAACGTGCCGCGTCAACACTTTTCTGACCGGTCGTGGCCGGGGCCATATCACTCAATACAACATTGAAATCGCTTCCCGCTGCAGCCAACACATTCTCATCGATTGAGAGGATATCATCCGTATAGGTTTTAACCTGCGGCGGCAATTCAATTGTGACCGGTTTCAGATCGATGCCCACAACCAGGCCGCCATGCTTCGTCATATCTGCTGCATACAGCAACCAGGATCCCGGGGAACATCCTAAATCAAGAACCTTATCCCCCTTTTTTATCAATCCAAACTTCTGCTGTATTTCATCGAGCTTGTAAACGGATCTTGCGGGAAATTTTTCCTTTTTTGCACGTTGTGAATAATGATTGCTCCAGCGGTTTTTTTTTGAAGCCGACCGCTTCATTTTAAAAAAGCTTTCTATATTATTGACTAAATTCTGAAGTCAAGGGACGATGGTTTTAAGATTTAAGTTTTAGGTTTTAAGAAAAAAATGGATTCCAGCCTTTGCTTAAAACTTAAAACCGAAAACATAAAACCAATTTTAAAACAAATTTTCAATTCCTTCTTTTACATTTGTGATACCCGTCAGGGCTATCCTCTCTGTTTCGGTCAAGCGTTTTAAATTGTTTTGCGGCAAAATACATCGGGTAAATCCCATTTTCCGGGCTTCAGCCACCCGCGTTTCGACCTGGCCGATCGCCCTGACCTCTCCCGTTAGCCCCACTTCACCCAGTACAATGGTGCTGTCGGGAATCGACTTGTCCAAAAAGCTTGAAGCAACCGCAGAAATGATCGCCATGTCAACGGCCGGCTCATCAACTTTGACACCACCGGCCACATTCATAAAGATATCGTGTCCCATCAGGTGCATGCCCAATTTTTTTTCCATTACGGCGGTCAGCAAGGCCACCCGGTTCTGGTCTAGGCCCAAGATCGTTCTGCGCGGTGTACCGAAACTGGTGCTGCTGGCCAGTGCCTGCAATTCAACTAGAATGGGCCTGGTGCCTTCCATGCTGGCAGTGACAACAGAACCCGGGCTTTCAGCCGGACGTTCGGATAGGAAAACAGCCGATGGATTCGAAACTTCCGCCAGCCCCTTTTCTTTCATTTCAAACACACCGATTTCATTGGTTGATCCGAATCTGTTTTTTACCGCCCGCAGGATCCGGAATATGTGATTACGATCTCCTTCAAAATAAAGTACCGTGTCCACCATGTGTTCTAAGATTTTCGGTCCGGCGATGGTGCCCTCTTTTGTGACGTGGCCGACCAAAAAAATGGGAATGCCGGTTTTCTTTGCCGCCAGCATCAATCTGACGGTGGCTTCACGCACCTGGCTGACACTGCCGGGAGCGGATGTCAGATCGCTGTTGTACATGGTCTGAATGGAGTCGATTACCACAACCTCCGGTTGGGTGGAATCCAGAATCGCCAGAATTGATTCCACAGAAACTTCGGATACCACCAGCATGTCCGGCGACACCGTGGACAGCCTCATGCTTCTCATCCGCATCTGACGGGTGGATTCTTCTCCTGAAACATAGAGGGATTTATGCC
>CP070652.1:1549777-1557801 GCA_020354645.1 Deltaproteobacteria bacterium | reverse complement strand
GGATTACTGGGGGGAATCAATATGCCTAAGGTGCCGGCCGAACTTGTCAACGCGGCCGAATATCCCTTGTCATATCCACGACTGGCCAGGGCGGGAATCATGATAAACCCGATGGCTGCAGCGGTCGCAGGTCCGGAACCGGACATGGCGCCAAAGAACATGCAGCCAACAACCACAGCCATGGCCAATCCCCCCCGCACCCATCCGAGCATTCTTTCTATCACATCCACAACTTGCTCGGACATGCCGGCCACTTCCATGAGGGCGCCGGCAAGGATAAAAAGCGGGACTGCGTGCAGGGGAAACTTGTCCGTGGCCGTATAGATGGCCTTGGCCAGAATAGCAATGGGAATGTCGGTTAGCTGCAAGGCAGCGAACGTAGCGATCCCGATGCTCATTACAATCGGAACCCCGAGGAGTAGACTTATAGCCAGCGTGATAAAAAGTACCGGGACCACGGTATTGACCTCCTCAATTACCGCCACTGGCCTCTTTTATTTGGCGGATCTCACGGATGTTTCGCTGTAAAATTCGGAATGTCATCAGGATGAAGCTTATCGGAACGATGGTGTAGACGTAAGCCATGGACCAACCCAAAGCCGGTGATTCATAACGGTATGTGAACATGGTGACGACAACGTGGATACCTTCTTTGACAATGACTAAATTCAAGCCGACCCATAATAGATCGGCAAAATATCTCATGTATTGATTTACTTTTTTCGGTAAGATGAGAGCCACCGCCTCGAGTCTGATATGTGCCCCCTTTTGCGCCGCATAGGCTGCAGCCGTATACACCATCCAAACGAAGGCCATTCTGTCCAGCTCCTCTGCAAAGGCAAGGCCCCGATTTAGGACAAAACGGAAAAAGACGATGGCTGAAAGCAGAAACACCATAGAGAACAAAAAGAAGTTTGCCAGAATTTTTTCGAAATTTTCGTCAAGGAATTTTAACACTTTCATCCTTCAAAGCCTCCAGTTTCTGCACCCAAGCACAGCACAAATTACCTTTATACTGCCAAGGTTTTGGCCAGGAGAGCGTAAACGCCCCCCTGTTCTCAAAGTTACCCCGCATCAGTGGTCACTAGCTACTTAAAGCTCATTACCTTGTCAAAGATATCCTTCCCCCCGGCTCTGTCATAGAACTTCGGCCATATCTTGACGGCTCTTTCTTTCCAGGCGGATACAATGGGTTCATCAATCGTCATGCCCTTTTCCCTGAGAAATGCCTTTGTTTTTTCATCGTCTTCGGCCATCGCAAAGTAACCCCAAGCCCAAGCGTCACTGACCGCTTTGGTAAGCGCCGCTTTTATCTCATCTGGCTGCTTCTGAAAGAACTCCTCACTTACGACAATAGGTACGAACTCGATCATATGTTTGGTCACGGTAGCGTATTTTTCGATCTCATAGAGTTTGAAGTCGACCAGATTCCTCAGGACGTTGTCACCCCCATGAATAACCCCTGTCTGGAGGGAGCTGAAGACCTCTGACCAAGCCATCGGAATCGGGTTGACGCCCCAGCTTTTGTATTCTTCGATAAATACGGGGTTATTGGGAACGCGCCATTTCAAACCTTGCATGTCTTCTAATTTCTGCACACGTTTCTTCGTGTTATGAAGAGCTCGATAGCTTTGATCAGGCCATGCAAGCACCCTGAGACCAGCTAGCTTGATTGTTTGCTGGTTGAAATATTCGCCCAACTCCCCACGAAAAAGCCTATAGGCTTCTTCACGATTATCGAAGACGTATGGAAGGACAACGGCATATAAGGCGTTTGCAAAAGGGGAGAGATTTGCTATATTTGCCTGTACCATCTGTACAATACCCATTTGACAGTCCTTGAAAACTTTCTGTTCCGTTCCCAACTGACCGCCCCAGAAAATCTGGACATCAAGCTTACCTTTGGAATACAGAGCCGCTAGCTCTTTTATTTTGACCGTTATTTCGGCTAATGGTGAACCTTTGGTATAGGGTGGGCTTGTGGCATATTTGATGACGACCTTATCACCCGCCATCGCACTTTGAGTGGTTGATAATGAGAATATAAGTGATAAACAAAGGCCTAATGAAATGATTACAGCACTTTTTTTCATGTATTCCTCCTTTTGGAACCCGGGGTTATCGCCAAAAAGGGAGGTTTACTCAATCAGGGCAATTTGGATTTGATATCAATGCTATATGAACTAAATCGGAAATTGCCCCGGCAGATGGCCAAATCGCAACGCTCAATTTCCATCATCCACCTCCTTTCTCACTAAATTTGGCCAAGGGTTCTATCGATTTTAATCCCCACCGCGCTGTTCCCCTTTTTCTTCTTACCTCCCAGCCTTCAGTATATCCAATAAAAGCAGGAAAATTGATCTTTGATCGCATTAAATGAGGTTTATACCTTATTTTGATAAACTGCTCCGGTTTTAGACATCTTGCGACAGGCACTTGCGATGTGTTCCGGGCCGAAACCGTATTTATCAAAAAAATATTGCTGGGTTGCTACTTCGCCAAACTGATCAGTAATGCCCAGCCGCATTACTTTCGTTGGATGGATTTCACTTAGGGTTTCACAGACAGCGCCGCCTAATCCTCCGATAATATTTTGATTTTCCACTGTTACCACGGCTTGAGTCCTGCGGGCGGATTTCACAAGTGTCTCTACATCGAATGGTTTTATTGAAGGATAATGGATAAGATCCACGCCAGTCCCACTGCTGGCGAGGTCTCTTGCGGCTTTAAGGGCAAATTGGGTCATATAGCCCGTGGAAACGAGGGTGACATCATCCCCATTATGAAGAATAACCGCTTTATTCGGATCAAACTGATACTGACCGTTAAAAATGGGGTCAACTTTCAAGCGGATCAGCTGCATGTAAGTTGGCTGATGTTCCCCCATCATATGGTTTAAGACGGATCTAAGCTCGTAAGGATCACAAGGGCTGTAAACATGCATGTTGGGCATCGCGCGCATTATTGAAAGGTCCTCAAAACAGATGTGAGTTCCCCCATTGGGGCCGTTTGTGATGCCCGGTGCTGTTCCTACTATCTTAACATTGTTATTTGCATAGGCAACACTGATCGTAACTTGGTCATAAACTCTTCGTGTAGCAAAGGAGGTAAAACTGGAACAAAAAGGAATCTTACCTTCCTTAGCAAGTCCGGCTGCGATGCAGATCATGTTAGCTTCGCTGACACCACACTCGATGAACCGATTCTCATGTTTTTCTTGAATTTCGGGGACCGTACCTGAAGATTTGCCCAAATCGGCCTCGAGACAAACGACATTTGGATTCTTATCCATAAATTCCTTCAATGTCTTTGCGTAGACCCCGCGCATCTCCATATCGTGAAAATTCATTTCTCAGGATCCTCTTATTTAATATGGAAGCTGTATGTCTTTACAACCTAAACCATCCATGATTTCATGATAGGTTTCTGTATCCGCTATTCTCACATAGTGGCACTCCGGCTTGTTTTCTAAAGGTTTGTTGCCCTTGCACTTTATCGTATGGGCAATGATCATGGATGGTTTTTCGCTAACAGCCGCAGCCATATTGATCTTTGTGTAGATATCATCCCAGTCGTGGCCGTCCATCTCAAAGACTTGCCAACCGAACGATCGCCACTTTTCGGTCAATGGTTCCAGGCCGAGCACATCTTCGGTGAATCCATCTATTTGCAGTCTATTGTAATCGCAAATGGCCACAAGGTTATCTAAACGCTTGTGGGCTGCAAAGAGGGCAGCCTCCCATATCTGTCCTTCATTGCTCTCTCCATCTCCGATAATACAAAATAAGCGAAAGTTCTTTTTGTTCATCTTGCACGCCAGCGCCATACCGCATGCACATGACAAACCTTGGCCCAATGATCCTGCCGTCATATCAATGCCGGGGGTTTTATTATGGTCCACGTGACTGGGCAGCCTCGTATCATCCATGTTTAACGTGGCTAACCAGCTTTTTGGAAAAAACCCTTTATATGCCAGGGTGGTATATAAAATGGGACCGGAGTGTCCTTTTGATAACACAAGCCGGTCTCGATTTTTCCATTCAGGATCTTCGGGGCGGATGTTCATGATACGATAATAAAGCGTAATGATGATTTCGGTCAAACTGAGCGATCCTCCCAGGTGACCCTGGCCATATCGGCAAATCATATCTGTCGTAACATACCTTATTTCTTCAGCGAGCCTATCAAATCTTTCTCGATCGAACTTTTTCTCTTCCATCGTTATTTCTCTATCTTATTTATATATAGATGTAGGCCAATTCAGCGGTTTCTATCTGGACTGTGCTGGTAAGAAGAATACGTTTATACATAATTGGATAAGGTTCCAGTAATCATGTTACCGGTAACATAATTGTAGAAATTAAATGTTGTCAAGGAATTTTGTCGCGATAATACCGAATATCTGCATTCAATACTGGTTTTAACTTTTACTTAAAATAATTACGATAATCGAACGTTACCTTGACGAGTTCCATACTGGATAGTAGAGCTTCTGATCCAATTGGAGGGAGGGAAAAATCAGAAAGAATCAGGATAGTCGGAAAAAAAGCAAAGAAGAGTAAAACAAGTCCCTATTCCGGCAACGCTCTCGCCTTCAAGCGGCCTTCTGATACATCCACTGCTATCTGTCTATTTTCCATTTCAACCATTCAAACAATTTCTATGAATGCCAACTCCTCGGTTGAAAAGCTAGGCATTGTCCGGATTAGGATGAAACTAGTGAAAAGGAATTTGAGATGGCAAGCATTTCACGACGGAGTTTGCGAGTTATAGTTTCATCAACCCCGCCACCCTCTACTTGGCGCTCAAACGAACTGCCGTCCTGGCGCTTTAAATTGGGGATATAACGACCATATATGATCCAGCATTGTCCGCCAGGCCAGCCGGGCCAATGTTTTGAGGCCTAATTCTTCGGCCTCTTTTTTGGAGAGCTTGCGTACCTCTATGGTGACTGCGTCACATTGGCAAGGACCGTCATGTGGGGGTATAGTTGAAACTGCTGGAAATGAAGTTGATCTTCAGAATTCATAGATCGTCGATGCCCTCACACATTCTCTTTAGGCTCGATCAATGCCAGTTCCACAGTCTCATCCTTCTCCAATCTGAATTCGACGCCCAGTATTTCCTGGATATGCACTTCGAAGGTTGCGTAAACGATGTTGTTACCGGAAAAAAAGTGCCCTCCATAGAGTTGACCTTCCGGGGTTACTACCAATCCATGGAAATGGATGAATGGCTCACCTTTATCCGGTATACTCAGCCGGCCCATACCTGACCACATCTCGATCGGGCCTGGCAGATTCACGTTGGGCCGGCGCTCCACCCGATCGGGTTTGGCCGCACTGAGCTGGATGCCCGGAGAAAAAGCCGCTCTGGCAAGGCTGCCGAATGCATTCACCCAGGCCGACCTTACCTCGTGGGATCTGGCCATTTCGATAATTCCAAGCAAAATATCACATCCCGGCAGCAGACGGCCACTGATAATCCGGCCCGGCCGACCTGCAGCGCTCCGGAATCGCTGGTTGCCCTCGTGCTGCTCCCATATATGCCAGGGAAAACTTTCCACCTGCTGTTTTTTTTCATTCATTTTGTCAATGCTCAGTTAGTGTCCATCAATAAACGGTAGATTCTGTTTCAGTCAAAGGCCGCAGCCTTTTTGCAACCGGAGGCTCAGTGGGCCTACGTCGAGGATTGCAATAAGGCGAGAACGCCGGCCTGGGCCGAAAGATGCTATTTAGGGATGGACACTTGTTGGGGTTATAGCATCACCGACCCACCATTACTGTCCAGGCAGGCCCCGTTCAAGTAAGATGCCGAGTCGCTTAGCATGAAGGCGATGGCCCTGGCGTGTTCCTCGGTTTCGGCCAGGCGGCCCAGAGCAATACAGGCTTTCAAACCTTTGAACCTTGAACCCTGAACCTGGAACCGAACACGTCATATGGTATCCTGAACTCTATAAGGCAATATTTTTATTCGCTTCTATCACCCCATCGGTGAGACATAGAATCTGATCCCGTTGACGCCTTGCGTTAGGAAATAATTATAAACTATTTTTTAGATTTTAGACGTTTGCCAAGAAGTTACAACCATTAACTAAGCCCTAACAGTTTTCTTGCCTCGTCGGGTTCCGCAACCTCAAATCCGACTTGATAAATGAGAGAAACCAGCCTTTCGACCAGTTCTTTGTTTGTTTTGGCAAATTTTCCTGGAGCGAAATAGACACTGTCTTCAAAGCCCACCCGTAACATAGTTGCGCCCATACCCATTGCTGTCGCCAACAGCGACAAATCATTCATACTGTCATGTACAAGCCCCCAAACAATATCCTCATTGAGCATGGTGGTGAGATAAAACAGGCATCTGGGATCAGCCGGCAATGCCCAGTGAGCCCCCAGGCAGAAATTAAAATAATAGGGTGGCTTAATTGTTCCTTCGCCGACTAAGTTACGCACAGTCGCAATCATCCCGATTTCAAACACCTCCAACTCCGGAACCACGCCGGCTTCCTTCATCCGGCGAGCCCAGTAACGTATATCCGGCAATCGGTTGATATACACATCTTCGCCAAAATTCACCGAGCCCATATTCAGAGAGGCCACTTCAACCCTCGAATCATTGACAGCAACACATCGTTGCTCCAGGGTAAGGGTCGACAAACCGCCGGTGGACCCCTGGATAATGATGTCCGATGATTCCCGGATAAGATCCAGGGTTTTGGAAAAATCCGAGATATCTTCAGTCTGGTTTCCCTTACTATCTCTGACATGCAGATGAACCATACTGGCACCGGCCTGAGCGCAGGCAATAACCTCGTTGGCGACGTCCTGTGGAGACAGCGGATTTACCGAAGGCGGATTTATTTCTCTGCCGACCGGAGCGACGGCAACAATGATTTTTCGAGATCTTTCATTTTGCATGACTAAATTCCTTTAATTAACCTTTAAAATCCTTTACAAAATTCCGGCAACTTCATCCAAGATAATTTTGGTTTGAAGATTAAGCGGCATAAATCGTATCTTGCGTGTATAGGAAGTTCTTCCTGTTACAATCACGCTGAAGCGGATACACATTAGGCATGCTTATTTTTTAGGTAACACCTTTTCCATCCAAGCGGCATACTTTTGAATACCTTCTTCAATCGTATATTTCGGTTCAAATCCTAATTCTTCTCTGGCCCTGCTGATATCCAAAGCTTCAGCGCGCTGCATGGGTTCTCCGGGTCCAAGTTCAACCTTAACCTGAAATGGCGAGCACTTTTGTGCAAGCTCCGCCACTTTCCCGACACTGTTGGGAACTCCGGTGGCAATATTGAAAATGTTGTGTTTGAGATCTTTTGCCTGATAAAGCAGTGCCGTCCCCCGGGCAGCATCTTCAATATAGGTGAAATCCAGTTTCTGATCGGCACCTTTATCCATCGTTAAATCATCCAATCCTTCCAGGGCACCAAAGGCCAAACGGTAAAGCCGGATAAACTTAGACGGCAACTTCCCCTGACCGTAACAAAAATAAACCCGACTGATTCGAAACTCAAAACCAAAAGTGTTCGCATATTGTTGGCCCAAAAATTCGCTCGAGGCTTTCGTTGATCCATATAGATCCGAAGGATTCGGTGGATACTTGTCTTCGGATACCGTCCCGGCAACCGCTCCGTAAACAGCACCGGTGCTGGTATAAACGACCTTTGGAATCTCAAATTGTCTGGCAATTTCCAGCATATTATGCGTCCCGCCAATATTTAGCGCTACATTCCGGTGAGGATTCTCGAGCACAATCTCTCCCATAATTCCAACGGTGTGAATAATGCCGTCGATCTCAGCTTTATACTGCGTGAAGACGTCAGTTAAATGTGGAAAATCCAGCACATCACCTTTGATAAAGGTAATATTCTCTGACACCTCATCCAGACAATCGGGTGTCGTTGGATTTACATCATAGAGAATGATCTGCTCCCCTTCCTTTGCCAAAAAATAGGCCGCCCAGGAGGCTATGTGCCCGTGTCCACCGGTGATAAAGACTGCCATAGT
>CP070652.1:1542946-1549677 GCA_020354645.1 Deltaproteobacteria bacterium | reverse complement strand
GATCTGGATAGCGCGCGACTTCCCTTTTACAGCCAGATGATCGATCGGCCGGGTTACAAAATTATTTTCTATTTCCCGGTGGGTGGATTCACCGATCAAAATTTTTGTATGGTACTTCTTATTAAGGCTTTCCAGACGCGAGGAAATATTGACCTCGTCCCCGATAACTGTAAAATCCGTTCGTTTTTCAGAGCCGATATTACCCGAGAGAACCTTACCCGTGCAGATGCCGATTCCGATTTCGATGGGGCGCTCTGCCAAAGCCTTGCGCTGGGCGTTAAAATCGGCCAAAACCGATCGCATCTTGAGAGCGGTTTTAACGGCCCGTTCGGCGTCGTCCGCTTGGGCATAGGGAACACCAAATACAGCCATAATGGCGTCTCCAATATATTTGTCCAAAACACCCCGATGCTCGAAGATGACATCAACCATGATACTAAAGTACTGATTGAGAACCTCCACCGTTTTTTCAGCAGAAAGCTTCTCAGCCAATCCTGTAAATCCGCGAATATCAGAAAATAAAATACTGGCCTTGCTGCGAATTCCTCCCAGGGATTGTCTGGAGGGATCATCCAGTACTCTTTCCACAATATCTTTGGCCATATAGCGGGTCAGCGCACTTTTCATACGCTTCTCCCGACTAATGTCTTCGAAAACCAGAACCAAGCCCTGGTATTCACCGAGATGGTTAATAAGCGGCAGAAAGTGAAGATTGACGGAATGCTGCCTGTTTGCGCCGAGAGACATTTCCACATCATAATCGGCCACCGACTGATGGGTCGCATTGACACTGTCGATTCGGTTTATTATGTGTTTATTGGCAACACCCAAAACCTCGCTGATTTCTTATTGAAGGATGGAGTCAGAACCCTCTCCAAAGAGGTTTATGGCGGCGCGGTTGGCCGTAACCAATCGGGAATCATTGTCCAGCGTGATAATGCTGTTGGTAATGCTTTCCTGAACACTCTCCAAGTAGTTTTTCATGTTCAACGTCAGCTCATAAAGCTGCGCATTCTCCAGAGCCACAGCGATTTGGGAAGAAAATGCCTGAAGAAGATCTACGTCCCCCTTGTCAAACACACCCTCCTTTTTGTTGATTGCCTGAGTGACACCGATAATTTTCCCTTCCCGGTTAACAACCGGGACACAAATTACGCTTTTTGTCTTGAAACCGGTTAGCTGGTCAACATTCGGATTGAAACGGGCATCTTTGTAAGCATCCTCGATCATCATCACCTGGCCGGTGGAAACAGCATAACCGGCCAGCCCTTCCGAAGACGAAAAACGGATCTCAGAGACTTCGGCTTCCAGCGCTACCTTGGACCATAGTTCACCGGTCTCGTGACCCAAAAGAAAGAGAGAGCTGCGCTCAGCGTTAAGGATTTCTGACACTTTCTGGATGATATTGCTGATGAGGATTTCCAAATTCAGCGTCTGTGACAGAGAGGTGGCCACATCCAACAGGATTGCCATTTTTTCATGACTGGACAGAATCTTTTTGTAGAGCTGAAAGTTTTCGATGGCAATGGTTGTTTGGTAGGCGAAGGCCTGGAAAAGGGCTTCATCGTCCCGGTCAAATGCACCGCTTTTTTGTTGATGACCTGGATAACGCCGAGAGTTTCTCCCTGCAAGTTTATTATCGGTCCGCACAAAATAGATTTGGTCCGATAATTGGTACGTTTATCAACTTCCGGATTAAAGCGCGGATCAGCATAAGCGTCATCGATATTCAGCATTTGATTGTGCTGTGCGACCCAGCCCGCAATACCGCTGCCGATGGGAATTCTGATCTCACGGCTTTCTTCACCCTCTGCCACTTTGGACCATAGTTCTCAGGCAACCGCGTCAATTAGAAACAGCGTGGCGCGATCAGCTTTCATCACCTTGCTGGCGATAAGCACTGTGCGATTAATCAATTCCTCGAGGCTGACACGCAACGCCAGGATTTCCGAAAGATCCAAAAAATTGCGGAGATTCTCCAGAGATTTTTCAATAGCCCGGCCCTTTTGTACAATCTCTTGAAATCGAAGCGTTAGCTGGACCAGTCGGTTGGTTACAATACTCAGAAAATTTTTGGCTATCGATGGGGCATATTCAAACGCTTTTTTTAAGTCTTCATAATTGATTCTGATAACCTGAGAATCAACAAGTGCCCGCACGGAAGCCGATCGTCTACCCTGTGAAAAAAAGCCCATTTCGCCGACACAATCACCCGGGCCCAATACGCCCAGCCTGAATTCTTCCTCATACTCGCCGACCCGATAAACCTCGGCTTGACCCTTGGCGATGATAAAAAGACAATCCCCCGATGTTTCCTGATGGATAAATGTCTCACCCGCCGGCACGTTCTGGTCATGTACCGACTGGCTGAAATTTTTTAAATCATCATCGCTCAAATCACCAAACAGTTTGCTTATCTTCAAAAGGTCAAACCGTTGGAGGTGAATGGCTTCCTTCAGATTTTCGCGGGTAATTGCCTTTAAATCCAGCAACACTTCACCCAGCAGTTTTTTGGCGCCCTTATAAGCCAATTGCTGCTGCCGCTTTAGCCCCTGATTGATGGTTTCAAGATCGCATGAAAGGTATTGCCCAATCTTTTTGGGTGTCCGTATGTTTTGGGGAGAATTTTCCATAAATCCGGTCTCCGTCTAAATTAAAGACATCCATAGATAGTAATTATGGGAAAAAAGAGGGCGATCTTTAGTTTTTTCGATTCAAATTAGATCGACAATAGGTTATATTCCAACTTTGCTGTAAAAACCGAGAATAGATGTCCGCGGTGCGCAGCATTGCATTATTGCCCGAGGTTATGAACAAGGTCAATCACGGTTTCGAAATTCTCAAATAGTTGAAGGACTCCCGGAACCTGAAACAATGATAGCGGCAAATATCTGAAATAAAATAATTGAAGGGGACACCCATGAAAGCCAAGGAGCATTTTAAATCGTGGTTTTGTTTCTGGAAGCCTTCGGTGGCCAGAAAAATAACCTTCTATTTTTTGATTTTCGGCCTGATTATATTTGTGATTACGTCCGTTTTATACATGGTGGCGGCCAAGAAACATTTTACTCGCGCAACCAGCCAATTGATCCAGCATCAGTTTGCCCGCCTGGAAAACAGCGGTGAACCTGATTTTATCTGGCAGGCAATCAATCACCCTCAGCCGGGCCTGTATGACTTGATGCAATTGCTGACCAACATTTCTTCAAGTTTTTATTCGATTGTGGACATGTCGATTTACAGCAAGGTCCCCCAACGAGACTACTGGTATCGATTATCTTTTGATGACACTAAAGTCCTGCGGGCTGGTCCGATCAGAGATTCAGCTACCGACAAATTAGAGCGCAAACTGCGGAGACGGTTCAAGCCGGCGGATATGAATTTTTTGGAGACCGAAGACGCGCTTTCCATGTTTGTCGATATTTCTCGTCCCAACGACATTAATCAGTACTTTCTCAAAATAGAAATGGGTATCGAGGGCTTTGCGGCGATCATGCGCAGAGAAGTCATTTATTTTGTCTTAATGCTGATTGCCGCTTTGATCTTCTCCCGGTTTCTGGGGTATTATTTTGCGCGCAAAATTGCCCACCCTATAGAAGAATTGTCTAAATTTGCGACTGATGTGGCCAAGGGGGATCTCTCCAAATTCGCTCCGGTCAGCACCCACGATGAAATCGGTCAGCTTGCCAAAAATTTCAACACCATGATCGATGGGCTTCGGGAATGGGAACGCATAAAGATCATTGAATTCGAATTGGAGAAAGGCCAACAGATTCAAAGAGAATTTTTACCCAGCAGCATACCGCATCTGCCGGACTGGGATGTCGCCACCTGTTTTTATCCCGCCGGTAAAGTTTCCGGTGATTTTTATGATATCTTCGTGCTTTCGGATGGGTGTGTGGGGCTGGTAATTGCCGATGTGTGCGACAAAGGCGTCGGTTCGGCACTATACATGGCGTTGTTCCGCAGCCTTATACGGGTTTTCGCCGAGCAGGCGGCATACTGCACCGGCCCCGCATTGACCACCATCGATCAGGCCTGCGGTATCGATGCGGGGACCGCACCGGAAAACGCACAACTCATGAGCCTTCGAGCGATTCCGTTCACCAACAATTACATTGCCCAAACCCATGGTGAAGAGAGCATGTTTGCAACCATGTTCTTTGGGGTGTTGAATCCTGCCACCGGCAAGTTGTGCTACATTAACGGCGGCCATGAACCTCTATATGTCATAAGTACAGGCGGCATCAAAACCAACCTCAAGCCAACCGGTCCGGCCGTAGGCATGATGCCCAATTCGGCGTTTGATATCCGGCAAATTCAGCTGGACCCCGGTGATGTGTTGATCGGCTATACGGATGGCGTTATTGAAGCCCGCTCTCCGGCAGATGAACTATTTACGCGGAATCGGCTATTGTCAATCTTGGAGCAGCCCGTGGTTTCGGTAGCGGAGCTGCTGGAGCGCGTCAAAAAAAACTTGTTTGCATTTATTGATGTGGCACCCCGCAATGATGATGTCACCATGCTGGCCGTCCAGCGATCTTCCGTCACCGAGTCGCATTTTGGTAAAAAGATTTTCCACTGATCATTTTAAATTGGAAAGCATGCGGTCTTAAGGGACTTCAGCGTTTTTTGAATCCTTATCCGGCATGCTTCCTTAAAACAAAGGATTATTAAAATGAAGACATCAGACTTACACAAGCATTTGATTGTCGTCGACGGACTCAACGTCTCCAACTGGAGCCGGCAGGTGTTTGAGGAAATGAATAACGGCGGCGTGACTGCGGCCAACTGCACTTGCTCGGTGTGGGAGAACTTCAAGGCAACCATGGATAACATCGCCCAGTGGAAGCAAATGCTTCGGCAAAACGACGATATCCTGCTGCAGGTTAAAACGGTAGCCGACATTCACAAAGCCAAAGAGATGGGGAAAACCGGAATTATTCTGGGATTTCAAAACGTCGCGGCCTTTGAGGACAGGCTGGGTTACATCCAGCTTTTCAAGGAACTGGGAGTCGGTATCGCCCAAATGGCATACAACACTTACAATTTAGTCGGGGCCGGTTGCTACGAGTCCAAGGACGGCGGACTTACCGACTTCGGTTATGAAGTTGTCGCCGAGATGAACCGGTTGGGGATCATGTGCGATCTGTCGCATGTCGGGCCTCAAACCTCGGAAGATGTGATCAAGTTTTCAAAAAAACCTGTCTGTTATTCTCATTGTTTACCGGCTGGTCTTAAGGAACATCCCCGCAACAAATCCGACGAACAGCTCAAATTCATTGCCGATCATGGCGGCTTCATCGGCGTAACCATGTTTTCGCCGTTTCTCGAAAAGGGGGCCGATGCCACAGTTGACGACTACGTGGCGGCCATTGATTATGTCATAAACCTCGTGGGTGAAGAATGTGTGGGTATCGGAACTGACTTCACCCAGGATTACGGGCAGGGCTTCTTTGATTGGATCACGCATGACAAGGGAACGGCTCGAAAGCTGACCGACTTTGGTCCGGTGAAAAATCCTGAAGGTATACGGACTATCGGTGAGTTTCCCAATCTGACACAAGCTATGGTAAAAGCCGGATGGGCCGAAGAAAAAATCCGAAAAGTCATGGGCGCCAACTGGGTCAGGGTCTTAAAAGACGTTTGGGGGCAATAACCGCCCCTGAAGCACAGGAGAAAGCCATGGATACGTTTAGGGAGTTGATCAACCGTCTGGAGTTAACCGATGATAACCGCCTGATATTAGACACAGTGCCCATGGTTCTCATGCCGCGCTGGTTCTTTGTCGGAATCTTGAAACGGGTTGTGGCAGAGGCCGGCGCTGATACGGCTGCCAATATTTACTATCAAGCCGGTTACGAAGGTGCTTACAACTGGTCCAAGGTCCAGATCGACAAAGGCCTGAGAGGTTCGGCCGTAATGGAGCAGTACTTGGGCTCCATGACCAGCCGGGGTTGGGGTCGTTTTGAGATCATAAGTCTTGATGAGGCTAATGGCCGGGGGGTCTTTAGGCTGCACAACTCGGCGCTGGCGCTGGAGCTGGGTCAGACTGAAGTGGCGAGCTGCCTGTGGGTGCCGGGTGCGCTGGCAGGAAGTATGCAAGTTATCGCGGGGCACAAGGACGCCTCGCTGAAAGTCCGCGGACGAGAAGTTCAGTGCCTGTCAGCCGGAGCACCGTTTTGCGAGTACATCGTGGCGCCGGAGACCGAATAGGATCTTTTGCCACTTTGCAGTATGTTGGCCGGTTCGCTACGCTGAAAGCCCCGCCCGATAAAGAGGGGATCAGGGGAAGCTATACCAATTGTCGAAATGGTGTTTCGAAAAGATAATGCAATCAAGCCGGTCTGGGCAAGGGATATTTTTTTGGCCGACCAGATGATCACTTCGGCGGTTTTAAATGGCAAAGGGCACCTGCCGCTCAGCTAGGCAAAAGCGGCGGTGTCTTTTTGGGGGACACCGAGTGTTGTACCGGCAGGCAGCAAAATGGAAGGCAGTTGCCGTTTCGGAGCCCAGGGGGCAATGATTCGGCATCTGGTCGGCAAAAAATTACCCTTCGCCCGGGCTGGCGCAACCGCGGTGGCAATCGGTACAGCATTTTGGCAATTATTATGGCTTCCTTTAAAGAAAAGGTGGGGTTTACACGGAAGCCAACCGGTCAAAATTTTTATTGACTTTTTAATGCAAATAAAATTTGTATAGACATCTATATCGAATGCCTTTAAAAAAGG
>CP070652.1:1536841-1542846 GCA_020354645.1 Deltaproteobacteria bacterium | reverse complement strand
AATCCCGAATCCTACATCGGCAGTCTCCTACGAAAAAAACTCAAAACCGAATAATCCATATGGTTTAAAAAACCTTCTGACCGTGCATTCTTTAACTCCATACGCCCGAGCTTGATAGGTTACAAAATGATCGGAATTTCCAAACTTTACTGTGGCACTGTAGAGCCCTCGGATGCTCTGCGGTACGGGCGTCATTCATCCCGTTTGCCGTCACATCTGCTGCAATTTTCCCAAGATAAGCGGCCGGTGGTGGTGTGGAATGTCACCCGCCGGTGCAATTTAAAGTGTGTGCATTGTTATGCCCACGCTAAAGATATTTCTTTCAACAACGAACTGACCACCCGGCAGGGAAAAGATTTGATAGATGACTTGGCCGGTTTCGGTGTCCCCGTCCTCCTATTTTCCGGCGGGGAACCTCTTGTCCGCAAAGACCTTCCTGAATTGGCCGCATATGCGGTAAAAAAGGGGATGCGGGCTGTAATCTCCACCAACGGCACCCTGATTTCACCGAAACTCGCCCGGATCCTCAAAGACATCGGTCTTTCCTATGTCGGCATCAGCCTGGATGGAATGCAAGAAATTAACGACCGCTTTCGCGGCGTCAAAGGCGCTTTCAAATCCGCATTAGAGGGTATTGAAAACTGCCAGGCGGCAGGCATTAAGGTCGGTTTGCGATTTACCGTCAACAAGTTTAATGTGAACGAAATTCCGCATATCTTCGATCTGCTTGAAGAAATGGATATTCCGAGAGTCTGTTTTTACCATCTGGTTTACGCCGGACGCGGCTCGACCCTTGTTGAAGAAGATTTATCCCACGAAGAAACCAGACGGGCGGTTGATCTCATCATTGATCGAACCCGCCAGCTGCATGACAAAGGAAAACCCAAAGAAGTTTTGACGGTCGACAACCATGCGGATGGCCCCTACCTCTATTTAAGGCTTTTGAAAGAAGACCCCAAACGGGCCCAGGAAGTCCTGGAGCTGCTGCAGATGAACGAGGGCAACAATTCCGGTAGAGGCATCGGGTGTGTCAGCTGGGACGGCGAAGTTTATGCCGATCAATTCTGGCGGCATTACAGTTTTGGAAACGTCAATGATCGCCCGTTTTCAGAGATCTGGACCGATACCTCCGAACCTCTGATGCAGAAGCTCAAAGAGAAAAAAAAATACGTCAAAGGCCGGTGCGCAACCTGCCGCTGGTTGGATATCTGCGCGGGCAATTTCAGGGTGCGGGCCGAAGCGGTGAGCGGCGATATGTGGGCACCGGATCCCGCCTGCTATCTCAGCGACCAAGAGACAGCGGATGCAGCCGCCATCGGACAGTCCTGCGACGTATCTTCTTCGGCAGTCTAGCCCGAAAGGTCCAAGACTTCCGCTGGACGAGACCAAACATCTGATTTGACAAAATTATGGCGCTATTCTTGCGTCTGGGACAACCTCGATTGGTGAAAAATCAGGGGTCGAATACTCATAATTCCTATAAAGACGTTCCGGTATTTCATGCCAAACTTCTAAATTCCGCCTTACATTTACCGGCAACCGGTAACCGATGAAGGAGCAATTATGCTATTTCCCGACTACAGGCCACGGCGCTTGAGACAGAATGAGGCTTTTCGCCGAATGATACGCGAAACCCGGCTAACGGTTGACGACCTCATGCTGCCGCTTTTTGCGATCAACGGCGAGGGTATTCAAAATCCGATTCCATCCATGCCGGGACATTTTCAGTTGTCTCTGGAAAATCTGGTGAAAACGGCCAACCAGGCCCATGATCTCGGTATTCCTGCAGTCATACTGTTCGGCATACCCGAAAAGAAAGATCCACTGGCCACCAGCGCATATGCCAGCGACGGTATCGTTCAAAAAGCAACTCAGGCCTTAAAAGCAGCGCTGCCCGATCTGGCTGTCATTACGGATGTCTGCCTGTGCCAGTATACGGATCACGGCCACTGCGGAATCGTGGAGGGACAGATCATCGACAATGATGCCACCCTCGAATTGCTCGCCAAAACCGCCCTTTCCCACGCAGAAGCGGGCGCCGATATGGTCGCTCCCTCGGATATGATGGATGGGCGGGTGGCAGAAATCCGCGATGCTCTGGATGAAAACGGGTTTCAACAAATTCCGATCATGTCTTATGCCGCCAAATATTGCTCGGCATACTATGGACCTTTCCGGGAGGCAGCCGACTCCGCACCCAAATTCGGTGATCGCCGAACCTATCAAATGGACCCGGCCAACGCGGTAGAAGCCATTCGGGAAGTCACCATGGATATCGAGGAAGGTGCGGATATCATCATGGTCAAACCGGCCCTACCCTATCTGGACGTTATTTACCGCGTGCGACAGGAGACCGATTTGCCGGTCGCCGCCTATAATGTCAGCGGGGAATATGCCATGATTAAAGCAGCCGAAAAAATGGGTTGGGTGGATGGTCCCAAAGTTATGATGGAGACCTTGACGGCCATCAAACGAGCCGGTGCCGATATGATCCTGACTTATTTTGCCATGGAGGCCGCTGAAATGATGATGGGTTAAATTGATTGGATTGATTTGTTGGATTAATTCGATTTCAAAAGAATGAACCCCGCCAAACCGGCAGCCAGACAGCATTGATTCGGTTTTCTGACGCATGTGCGGACACATGATGACACATTTTGGTTGCGGTAAATCGTAAGATAAATTATTCACTATTTTTAGACTATAATTGAGGATTGGGCCATGAAAATAAGCTCCTTGATGATTCCCGACCCGATTACCATAACGGAAGATGCTTCGATTACCGAAGCGATCGAATTAATGAAAGTCAACTCCATCCGCCATCTGCCGGTGGTTTCAGCCCGTAATATACTGCGGGGATTTGTTACCCTGGCTGATCTTAAACAGGGTCTCATCCCGTCGATGGTGGGAAACCTTTCCCTTTCTGATTTGATGATCCATGAACCGATTACGGTCGGGCCGGATGATGATATAGAAATAGCCGCGCAACTGATCTATAAACACAAAATCGGTGGAATGCCGGTCGTAAAAAACCGTAAACTGGTGGGTATAATTACCGAGAGTGATATTTTAAGAGCGTTTATCGATATGATGGGAATCTTGACTGCCAGTTCCCGAATTGATGTTGCCATTGAAAACAAACCGGGCGTATTTAAAAAAGCAATGCAAATCATCAACGATAACGGCGGTGACATCATAAATGTCGGAAGAACCGCCCATCAGACAGGCAAAAGAATATACTATGTCCGGCTTGCGGCCTGCAAAACCAGTATTATAAAAAAAGCCCTCGAAGACGGTGGCTTCGAAGTAATGGCTGCGATGGATTAGAACCGATCCTACCTGCCGCTGTCAAAATCTATCCGATGCCTTGACAATTCAACCGCTTATCGATATAGGGGTTGAAGGCTATCATTATTACTCACCCTTCAACATTCCAGCAAAAAAATGATTTGCCGAGTCACTGAGGTTGATGTCGAGATCCCGGCCACAGGGGTAGTCTCGTCTTTTTTGAAGATTTTTGCGGCCGTCCAAAATCTCGTGCAGCAGTGTGCTTTTGCGGTCCGTTTGGACCCGATAGCAATTAGATCACCCAGCCATTATTACCTGCCATTGAAATCAGTTACCCTGAAATACCGTAGTGATGCGACATGCACCAAACATTGGTTAAACCTTCGAAATATTCTTATCTTGGGAGGCTGGATATGAAATCGAGTGGTTATCACCATATAGGGATAATTATTGCGGTAACGATCTCCCTTTGCGCCTGTGCCTCAGGGAAGAAACAGTATGATGTCGGTATGCAGCTCAATCAAGCCGGTAAATACCAGGAAGCCATCGCATACCTCGAACAGGCTGTTGCGCAGGAACCAAAGAATGAGAAATACCAAAAAGCATTGTCTGAATTAAAAGAGAATTTGATCACCGATTTAATAAATCAAGCCGGTGAAATCCTACGAACAGAATCTCCACCCTCCATTGCAACTGTCAACAAAGCTAAAGACAAACTGGCCCGGGCGAGAGAAATAAATCCCGGTCATCCGGCCGTGGTGAAATTTGAAAACGGGCTGGGCAAGGCCGAAAATTCCCTAATTGAAAAAATCCAGGATCTTCACAGCCGGGCAAAACAGCATATTCAATCAGAAGAATGGCTGGAAGCCTATTTTAGTTTACAGCAGATCCAGCGGTTGTTTCCAAACTATGAAGATACGACCCTGCTTATAAAGCAAACCGCTGAAAGCGGTTTTCAAGCGTTATACCGGCAAGGAAAATTGCTGTTTGACAAGGAAGACTTCAAAGAGGCGGCAGATTATCTGCGCAAGGCGCTGACCTTGAGTGTAAACCATCAATCTACCGAAAAACTTCTAGCGCTTGCCATGGAGCGAGATAACAACGAGTATTTTATCGAACAGGCTGAAAAAGCGGCCGCGGAACAAAAGTGGGAGCGCGCCGTAAGAGCCTATGACCGGGCACTCGAATACGTCCCCACCGACGAGAGTCTTGTGGGGGCAAAAAATAAACTGCGGGCCAGAGCTTCCTTGAATTACGTAAGCCAGACAAAATCCCATATGTATGCCGGTTGGCTCCTCAAGGCTTTTGAAGGCCATGGGCTTGCATCATATTACGCCCATAACCCCAAGAATCCAGAGGTGAGTAAAACGGTCAAAGCACTTGGCACTGAGCTCGCGGCCCAGGCCGCCTTATTGGCAAACCGGTTTAAGGATCAAAGTTTGTATGGGTCAGCCTGGTTTTGGTGTAAAAAAATTAACGGCATCGACCCGCAGTATCCGGATATCTTTTATCTCACCCAGGCCATGGAAGATGAAATTACAAGACGACTCAAAAAATCAATTGCCGTGTTTGATTTCGGGCCTCCGTCGAATGCACCCGATGCCGGAGCCATCTTCGCCAATAATCTCAGTACCTATCTCTTCAAAACCGCCAGTAAAGATATAAAAATACTGGAAAGGGAAAATTTAAAATCGATTCTCGAGGAGATGAAATTGGGACAAATGGGAGTGGTTTCTTCCCGAACTGCCAAGGAAATGGGGCGTGTATACGGCATCGATGTAGCGATCATGGGCAGCGTTTTACGGTATAATGTGGATTCAACCAGCTACTCAGATACAAAAACCGTGACATACCAGGTTAAGAAAACAGAGGAAAACATTGAATATCTGAACTGGAAAGCCAGAAACCCGAATCCGACCCAGGAACAGCTCAACCAGGCACCGGTACCCTATATCCATAAAATGGTGGATGTGGAAAAAGAATACAAAGTTTCAACCCATAAGAAAGTGGCTTTTGTAACCGTATCATTTCGCATTGTAGACATCAAAACCGGGGAGAACATTCTGGTCGATACGATTCCGCGCACAAAGATGGCAAAAGATGAAACCAGTGCCGGGGTCCAGCTTGCCGGCATAAAGTACGATCCGCTGGAAATTCCAACAGACACGGAGCTACTCCAAGAGCTAACCAACGAAGTGGTGTCAGAATTGGGCCGAGAAGCGTTGCGACCGCTAAAGAATTTAGAAAAGTCTTATTTTGAATCTGGCGAAAAGTATTTGCAACGCCGTAATCATCTTCAAGCGGCTGAAAATTTTGTCAATGCAATTTTTGATGAAAGGGTTAAAATGATCCAGGACTCACCGATCACAAAAATGGCAATGCAGCATTTAGAAGATGTTTTTCGTAATTACAAAGAGCACTTGGAGGGATAACCGATGATCCTCAGGGCGGCGCTTCTGGCGGCATTTTTAGTGTTGGGAGGTTATCTTTACTCGACGCAACTGGTGGGCGCTGAAGGCAACTGGTGAAAAAGACAGGGACGTCCATAAATAAGTAAATATCTCCCTAAACACTTAGACAGGAATTGGGGGTGGGAGGATTATTCCGCTCCATCTCGACCGCTGTGTATAACAAGTTATGTCAAACAGTGGGGCTGGTTGACTGATCGCTCAACCGGCAAAATATATCTCTGAGAAATTTTAGCAGTGGACACATTT
>CP070652.1:1534163-1536741 GCA_020354645.1 Deltaproteobacteria bacterium | reverse complement strand
CACCACCGGTACCCCCATGGCCATACTCTCCAATAAGACATTGGGAATTCCGTCCCTGTCTCCATTGGGAGCCACTTGACAGGCCAGCACAAAAAGATCGGCTTGACGGTAATGCTCCAAGACAATATCGTGCGGCTGGGTTCCTAACCATCTGGCAACATCATTAAGTCTCAGTTTTTTGATGAGAGATAATATTTTTTTGCGCTGATCCCCATCCCCAATGAGTGTATGTTGGAACTGAACGCCGTTATCCAATAACCACCGAAGCGCTTTATAAACTGTCGGCAAACCTTTTTTGGCTGTTAACCGGGCCACCGTTAAAATGCGATATGGTGGATGAGGAATTTCTGATTTTTTGTTTTCTGAAAAAAGGCTGAGGTCGGTACCATGGTAAATACGGTGAATCGGCGTGGATGCTCCTTGGCAAATTTGCAACAAATGATTTCGATTGTACTCCGTACAGGTCACGACAAACTTGGCGGAATCAATTTTTTCGCGCAACTGCACCGGATCGGAAGTATAAATATCTTTCGCGTGAGCAGTGAAACCAAAGGAAATCCCGCTTAGTTGACTGGCAAACATGGCAACCGAGGCCGGTGAATGGGCAAAATGAGCATGAAAATGGATGATGCGGCGACCCGGCAAAAAATGATGAACCAAGTAGCCTGCCTGCAGCAGATGTTTTAGGGTGGCGATTTTGCGTGTCCGAAGCAATCGTCGCCAAGCTGTTTTTAGAGCCCCAGCGTAAGCTTTCGGATTTTTTTTCGCCAGTAAAATATTATGATACAAAAACCGCGGAAGCGGTAAAAATAGTCTCTCCGGCAAATAATCAACCGGCGCTTTTATCTGCTTAACACTCTGATGGCTGAAAGATTCGCGGGGCTGACGCATGGAAAAAAGATGAATTGAAAAACCCAGTTTTTCCAGCAACAGGATTTCATTCGAGATAAAGGTTTCTGAAATCCGCGGATATCCTTTCAAGATCATACCCAGCACAGGAATTTCAGGGGCGCTCATACGTCTCCACACCTAAACGCCTGAAGCCGTTGGCTCATGGTTTCAATTCCGGTAAGCTTGAATCCGGATATGGCCTCGTTAAAGGAGCCAGGGGAATCGAGGAGTGTCAACACCTTCTCTCGCATGATTGAGGCGGTGAGTTTATTCCAGGGAATGTAATCAACAAGGTGTTGATTGTGGAATGCCTTGGCGCGTATGAGTTGTTCCTTACGGGGGGTTACTCTGGGAATGATCAGAGAAATGGTCCCCTGGGAAAGTGTTTCACAAAGGGTATTATAACCGCCCATACATACGACCAAATCGGCGGCAGCAAAAATCTTTTCCATATTGCGATAGAAATGAAAGGTGCGCACACCCAGTTTGCGCGCTCGCTTGAAGATCCGTTTTCTTTCATTTTTTGGCATAAACGGGCCTGTGATTAAAATGCTTTTAAAAGATGGTGGGTGGCTTTGGGATTCGAGCATGGAAAGAAAGTTGTCCATCACAGGATAGCCATCCCCCCCACCTCCGGTGGTAACGACGACCAATTTATCATGTTTTTCCAGACCCTGCTCCTTGCGGGTGTTTTGCACAACATTTTTGTTGGGAACCTTTCTGGGAATATAGCCGGTGAAATGCATCTTTCGGCTGATGGGTTCCGATATGGCATACTCTCCGATCGAATCATAGAACTCCCTGTTTCCGTAAATCCAGATCTCACTGTAAAGATGCTCCAAGACTTCGTAAACTCCCTTTGAATTCCAATCATGGCGAATTGTCTCTGCATCGTCCATAATATCCCTGAGCCCCAAAATGGTCCGCGTTCCGGGCCGGCAACGTTTTAACCACCGCAGCGTCGGCAGAACCTCTTTTTTCAAACCCAACGGTTCCTTGTCGACAATGAAAAGATGGGGCTGAAATGTTTTAGCGGTTGCCGTAATAATATTCTTCCGGATATCGAGGGCATGCTTGGGATTAATTTTGATGGAAAGCGGAAGATATTCGTCATTGGTTTTTTTGATCATGCCCGGTATGCGGACGAAATCGATATGTTCCGGAAAAGCAAAGCGACCGGCAATGGGGGATCCGGTGAGAATAAGTATATTGATCTTCGGGCCCCTCAATTGAGAAGCGATGGCCATGGTCCTCCGGATGTGTCCGAGACCATAAGTGTCGTGAGAATACATTAAAATGTTAAATGTCGTGTTGCGAGCCATCTGCGCATCTGCAATAAGGCTTATTTGAAGCTCCCCGACCTGAAGGGCGGGGCTTCCCGGAAAGGAAACTATCTATTTCAGATAGCTTCCCCTAACCCCGCCTTAAAAGGCGGGATTAAGGGAAGCAAACCGGTCAAAATCAAACCGCCGCGAGACATAGTCGATTTGTTCCCATTTTTCAATAGTGAACGTACCTTTTCAGTGAAAAGATCATAAATCTAAAGTGGTTTCTGATTATCGCTATAGAACGCGATTTAAAGGAGATTGAATCAAGAATTGACGAATTTTTTTTTGGACAAAACTTCGTAGGAACCGGTTTTATCTATTTCAATGCCTTCCGGTGACACAAGCACGTCCAGGCCGGT
>CP070652.1:1530629-1534063 GCA_020354645.1 Deltaproteobacteria bacterium | reverse complement strand
GAACTCAATCCTGCAACTTCAGAAACCACGTCCAAGTCATTAAGATGGATTGGCATTTGTCATTCCTCCTTTTTTCAATGTTCTTCCGGGCCTAACATTAGATCTTAACTATCCAGCTTGTTTTTATTCCATATATGGCTCTTATCCAGCCGGCAATATAACATCCTAAAAATGGGGGTAAAGCAGCAATAAGATTATCGTGATATCTTTGATCTCGATATCACAAAATCATCCAAATTGCATGTGAGAGTATACAAGGTTCGGTTCTGCTTGTGAATATGTCTGATATCTGTAATTTTAAATGGCGTCAAATTTTAAATATGCGTTGGAGGTATCCGTATTTTTGAAAGGGTTGAATTTTTGCAGATACGGATTAGGATTAACATATGGTAAAAGCCGGTAGGAAATATGCGATTGATATGCAATTATGGGCCAGGAACGTACAAAGACTCGTTTAAGCTAAATTAAATTCAAATCAAATTGAACAACTAACTGATATAATTAACTATTTTATAAATTTGGCCTTCGGCGCCACAAATCTTACATAAAATTAGTGGAAAGTGAACTACATCTACCCCTAACTTCTTTGTAATTTCCTTGTCAGTTTTGTCACCTCGGTAATCTGATGGCCGTGACTTTTCCTTTGCGTTCGCCCTTCCCTATGTATGCGCCATTACATTGCATCCCATAAATTTAAAAGGTCGAGCCACTTGAACAGCGTTTGATAATCAAACATTTATTGCGTCTAAATTATAGGAGAAGCAAAAAGTATCGATATGGAGCCTATTTTCCCTATTGAAACTTTCAAATTGAAACACTATACCTAGAAGTCATATCATTTTTTTTATGCGTAGCACCATTTTTAATCTATTATGAGGAGGGTTGCATGGACAATTTTACCTTCGGAATGACAATGATTGTTGTTGGGATGGGCGGTACCTTGTTGGCGCTATCGCTTTTTGCCATCCTCATGAATGTTTTGAAAATGTTGTTCCCGAATAAAGAGGAAAAAGACAAATAACTGTTTTAAGTTGTGAGGGGACTAATTATGTTTGATGCAATTCTGAATGGATTAACTGGGCTCGGGACCGGATTCGTCAACCTGCATTGGTCGAATCTTGTGATGATGGCAGTCGGATGTCTTCTCCTTTACCTGGGGATCAAAAAAGATGTTGAGCCTCTGTTGTTGGTTCCAATCGGATTCGGGGCCATCCTTATCAACGTCCCTCTGGCGGATTTAATGGGAGATGAAGGGTTTCTGCGAACCATTTACAACATGGGTATCGCTAATGAACTGTTTCCGCTTTTGATTTTTATCGGAATCGGTGCGATGACTGATTTTGGCCCCCTCCTCGAGAATCCCAAGATATTTCTCCTCGGTGCTGCCGGGCAGTTTGGCATTTTCTTGACCATTGGGCTTGCACTAATCTTCGGCTTTCCCAAACTGGATGCCGTTGCCATCGGCATCATCGGCGCTTGCGACGGCCCGACGGCGATTTATGTCACCTCTAAGTACGCCCCCCATCTGCTGGGAGCCGTTTCGGTTGCGGCCTATTCATACATGAGCCTCGTACCGGTGATACAGCCTCCGATAATGAAACTCTTGACATCGCAAAAAGAACGGACGCTTAAAATGGAGAGCACAACCAAACCGGTTTCCAAAACTACCATGATAGTCTTTCCGATTATGGTGACAATCATCGGGGGGCTTATTGCTCCCAAAGGCCTGCCGCTTTTAGGAACGATTATGCTCGGCAATCTGTTGAAAGAGTGCGCCGTCGTTAGTCGATTAACCAAGGCCTCCGAGAATGAAATCGCCAACGTGGTTACTTTGTTCCTCGGGATTTCCATTGGAGCAACCATGGATGGCAAGATCTTTTTAAACCCCCAGACACTTCTCATTCTGGGATTTGGATTCCTTGCCATTTGTCTCGATACGGTATGCGGCGTTCTGTTCGGAAAACTCATGTATTTGTTGACGGGCGGAAAAATCAACCCCCTGATTGGGGCTGCAGGTATTTCCGCTTACCCCATGGCGGCACGTGTCGTCCAGAAGGAAGGACAGAAATACAACAAATTCAATTTTCTTCTCATGCATGCTGCCGGAGCAAACACGGGCGGCCAGGTAGGTTCAGTTATGGCTGCAGCAATTATGCTATCCGTATTACATGGAATGGGCATCATATAATTCCAAACTCCTGATGGCCAATTGCGTGGATTAGGCAATTCTTTATTGTGATGGCAGCTACAGCATACCTTATGGATGCGCTAATTAAATTTTTATGCGGTTGCGGCGGTCCATCTGGTGAGAAAAATGACTTTAAATCAAGTGAATTGAGGATCTTATGCGATATTAAGGGCAGTCATGTTGTTATGCGTTTTTCGACGGCCTTATGAATGGGTTAACATTTGGCAAATAATGAAACGCATAATTTCATGGCTGCGCCTGAATATTGTTAAAAGTACGGCCCTCAGTACCACAAAAGCCATTGTTATCACTTCTGTTGAAAGGCTTTGTAGGCGCGCTCAAAACGCGTAAGGTTTTTGGTGGTATACGCCATGTAATCAAAGTCCAGAGTGGAGTGGATCTCCGAGACAATGCTCCATAAGGTTTCGCGCAATAATGAGACACACTTCATTGCCGCGAGTCGGTGGCGCAACCTAGCTGTCACCGGCTGTTGAAAGTAGGTCTCCAGCATCCAGTCTTCCTGTTCAGCGGAAAGCTCACTGTTTGATGACAGGTTGGCCAGATCAAAGAGTGCGGAATTGTAACCCGCATAATCCCAATCAAGAAGCCACAAACGTTTGCCGTCGTCGATGAAATTGGCGGCCAACAGATCATTGTGCCCGAATACCAATTTAATCTCAGCAACCGTGTTTTCGAGTTCTTCGTTAATGTCAAGTAAGCGTGGCAGCGAATCCATCATCCGGCTGTGGCCCTCTCTGGCAGTGTGGATGTAGTTTCGACACACATGGAAGGGCCAAAAGACGAGAGCCGGGCCCTGAAAGTATTTCGGGATTTCTGTATGGCAGGTTTGAATCAGGGGCAGGATGCGTGCCAGGTTCTGATGTTCCCGTACTTCCGGTTCGGTTAAAGTCTGCCCTTCAATGAATCGCATGACGAAGACACCGTCGGCGTGATAGACGATCTCGGGCGAGATGCCGGCGGCATGCGCAGCGCGTGCCGCCGCAATCTCGTTAAATCGCATCACACCGTGAATCGGAATATCGTCGCCAATCCGAACGACGAAACGCTCATTACGGTCGCTGACGATGAAATTGGTATTGGTGATACCTCCGCCCAGAGGCTCCGGCTCCACCGGTGAGGTCCAAAATTCCAAATTTGCGGCCTTTGCGCGGGCATTTTCATTCATTTTCTATCCCTTGTTTTAAAATTGCAGCCTATTCTTATGTTCAATGCCCTATACGACGGT
>CP070652.1:1525412-1530529 GCA_020354645.1 Deltaproteobacteria bacterium | reverse complement strand
TTACGACTATTTGGTTTCGTTTGGTGTCGATAAAGAGAAACTGGTTCCCTATTTAACGGCACCGCGGGCAGCTATTATCGCAATTCTCGACCATATCCGGATCAATTACGGGTCTGCGGTTGATTATTTGAAGAACAAGGCCGGTATAAGTCAAGAAACGATCGATCAGCTGAAGCGAGAGATGCTTGAATAAATACAGATGCCATTTCAAAAACCCGAAGGAGCTATTGCATGATTGAAGAAATTATCCCTGATTTGTTTCGAATCAAGATACCGCTGCCGGACAGTCCATTAAAATACCTTAATTCGTATGTGGTGCGCAATGCACAAAAGAGTCTTATCATCGACACCGGGTTGAACCGCAAAGAGTGCCTAGCAGCCATGCAGGAAGGTTTACGCGAACTTGATATTGATCTGAAAAGGACCGACTTTTTCATCACCCATCTGCATGCCGACCATTTTGGCCTGGTTGCAAAGCTGGTTACGGACAGCAGCCGTATATTTTTTAATCGACCCGATGCAGAGTTGATAGAAACCTGGGAAGGTTTTGATCCCATGATAAAATATGCCGGTCTTAACGGTTTTCCTGAAGATCAACTTCGTGCGGCGCTTCAAAATCATCCCGGCCACAAATTCGCCTCGGAATGGATTCCTGAGCTGAGCATTTTATGCGATGACGATATCATAGCTATCGGACATTACAGATTTCGCTGCATTGAGACGCCCGGACATACTCCCGGCCATATATGCCTCTATGAACCGGATCAAAAAATTCTTGTCGCCGGTGATCATATATTGGGTGACATCACGCCCAATATTCAGTGCTGGTCGGACGGGACCAATCCTTTGAAACAATACCTGGCAAGTCTGGACAAAGTATTTGATCTTGAAGTTGACCTTGTACTGCCGGGACACCGGCGGCTCTTTCGGAATTATAGGGAGAGAATAGAAGAATTAAGAGCACACCACGAAAACAGGATTAATGAAGTCCGTCAAATTTTAGCCGGGGGACCTCAAACCGCCTTTCAGCTTGCATCCAATATGACATGGGACATCGCGTGTGACTCATGGGAGCAGTTTCCGGTGGCCCAGAAATGGTTTGCCACCGGCGAAGCCATCGCCCACGCAAGATATCTTGAGGCGCAAAATGAAGTTGCAAGGGAGACTCGCTCTCGGTTAATTACCTATGCCTTGAAGTGAATCTTCATAGCATATTCCGGCTGAGGTGACTAAAGCTCCCCGCCCTAAAGGGCGGGTCTTGCAGGGAAGCCAACCGGTCATTTCTTTTGAACCGCAGAATATCGAACAAACAATGATGAATGTCGAAGGAAAAAAATCATCATTCGAAATTCCTTGTTGGTCCTGCCCGCCATCGCGAGCCGCTCAGGTGAGGCGGGCGGGTATTCGATATTCAATATGCTAAAACTTTTCGCCCGCCAGGCCTGATAACGATGACAGCCTTCCAATTAGCCGCCTGCTGATGACAACCGTCACTGTCTCAACAAGCTGTTGCCCAAATATTTTTGAGCGGTCATTAAAACGTTTTTGAATTCATAAATCTTAGCGCAGCGGAAGAAAACGCTTTGAACCTGTTTAAGTTAAGCGGGACGAGTTTTCAAAGCGCCTAGCGCAAGCTTTAGATTTATCAAAAAACGTTTTAGAATCAGCGAAAATATCTTTGGGCAACAGCCCGTGAAGACCTGACTTCTTCGTTTTTCACTTCTGTTTTGCCTTTTGTTTTTCGACTAAGGAACCAGCGGCCAGAACACCGGCATGACAACCATTAAAACCACCAGAATCAACAGGGTCAACAACCCGCCGACTTTTAAATAATCCACAAATCGATACCCGCCCGGTCCCATCACCAGGATGTTGGCTGGATGGGAGATGGGGGTCGTAAAACTGGCCGAGGCTGCCATGGCGATGGCCATAATAAGACCGTACGGTGAAAGCCCCATATTAGTGGACGTGTTAAACACGATGGGGGCCATGAGGACCACTAAAGCGGCGGTGGGGACAAAGCAGGTTGCCAGAAAGGTCAAGGCGACGAGGCCGAGCATCACCGCATTGGGACCCAATGGTCCCACCAGGGCGACCACCCCTTCGGCAATCAGCCTGGCAGCACCGGTCTTATCCAGGGCGGTGCCCAGGGGTAGCATGCCGGCGATCAGAAATACGGCCTTCCATTCGATCTGCCGGTAAGCTTCATCCATGGTGAGGCAGCCGGTCAACACCATCAGGGCGGCACCGACCACAGCCGCAATATAAATCGGCACCCAGCCAAAAATTACCGGCAGCAAAATACCGGCCATAATCACAGTCGACAGTTTCATTTTTTCCAGGCGCAGCTCTTCCTGGGCAGATTCGGTCAGAACAATAAAATCAGATTCGTGTCCCAACAACTGCAATTTGTTGCGCGGCCCGAACAAAAGCAGTGCGTCGCCGAACCTCAGTTCAACATCCCTCAGATTGGAACGATAGGCCTGCCCTCTGCGCCACAAAGCCAGCACATTCAGTCCGAATTTTTCACGGAAATTAATCTGCCGCAAGGTCTTTCTTTCCAAGGTCGTCTGTGGTGAAAGGATGGCTTCCAACACACCCATCTCTCTGGATACCAATTTTTCAATATTTGGCTGGTTTCGGCGTTCGATCTCCAGTTGCTCCAGCCCCTGCAGGATTTCAAAATCTGAAAGGCGCCCTTCGACCAGCAGCCGATCGTCGGCCTGCAGAACTTCGTCGGGTTCCGGCATGATGATGGGATCACTGCCTCTTAAGATCCCTAAAACACGGCTGCCAAGAGCATCCCCCAGACGGCTTTCTTTCAGGGATTTACCCACCAATGTCGATTCTGGCGGTATCTGCATCACCATCAGCCGCTCGTGCAGATTGTAAACGTCACTCAGTTCGGATCCTTCAACATATCGGAATTGCTCGAACCCGGCCCGGGGCTCAAATTCTTCGAGACGATCTGCCGGTCCCGCCATGAGAAGCATATCTCCCCGCAGTAAGGGTTCATCTGCCAGGTTGGTGCGTTTTACCTGATCATTGCGGCGCAGGGCCAGCACGTTCACCCCAAATCTTGCCCGAAAGCCGAGGGAATTGAGCGTGCTGCCGACATAACGCGAATTGACCGGTAACAACACTTCGCCGATCTTAATTTCTTTCGAGTACGGTTTCTGCAGATCAATGCCGCCCGGTTCAATAGTCAGCTGTTGCCAGTTATTTAACTCGTTTAGATTTTCAATTCGCCCTTCGACAGTCAGGCGGTCACCGGCTTGCAAGATGTCGCCGGGTCCCGGTGCAAGAAGGGTTCGGCCGCCGCGGGTAATACCAATGACATTCCAGCCCAAAACCGATCCCATTTTGACCTGAGCAAGGGTTTTGTTGACCAGAATCGAATCGCGGGGGACTCTGACCTGAAATAAACGCTCCTGTAAATCAAACTGGTCTTGCCAGTCGATCTTTTTGCGATCCGTGGATTCTTTGGCAACATCCCGTTGGGGCAGCAAATGGCGACCGATAAGGGCCATAAAGACGATTCCGCTGAACATTAAGGACAGGCCGACCGGTGTGAAATCAAAAAACGTAAACGACTTGAGTCCGGCTTCGCGCAAGGCCTCACTGACCAGAATATTCGGCGGAGTTCCAATTTGAGTGGTCAACCCGCCCAGCAGCGATCCGTAGGCCAGAGGCATCAAGAGCCGCGAGGGTGGGCTGCCGGTGTGACGGGCAATGTCCATGACCACGGGCAACATCAGGGCTGCGACCGCCACGTTGTTCATCACGGCCGACATCACACCGGCGGTTGTCCTAATAACGATGATCATCAAGGTTTCTTTGCTACCGGCCAGTCTTAAAACAAAGCGGCCGATAACGTTTGCAACTCCTGTGCGCGTTAATCCGCCACTCAGAATGAAAACAGCCCACACCGTCACCACCGCCGGATTGCTAAAACCGGAAAGGGCTTCGACCGGACTGACCAGGCCGGTCAAGGCAACCGCCCCCAGTGACAGCAAAGCGGTAACTTCCATCGGAATCCATTCGGCGATCAGTAAAACCACGGTAATTGTAAGAATTGATAAAATCAGTATGACATCCGGCGTCACGCGTGGTATCCTCCATCAACGACCAATGACATTAGCGGTTTCCAAATGATAATCACCAAGCGGTGGTGAGGCAACTTTAATTTGCCTGTTAACTTCTTGGAACGAATCTGCTGTTCATGCAGGCAGCCCCGCCGGCAAGTGGATACGGTCAGTTTCTCCGGCATATATTTGGTCGCGATCTTCGGAGATGATAATCAGAGCTTGTTTGTGGGCTATGGATTGTAGTCCGCTATCTAGGCGGGCCGGGTGAAAAACGAGTTGATCTTCACGATCTGTGAGGCAGTCGTGAACAAAATCTGAATTTGGGGTCGGGTCTTCATTTTCAACAGACACTGAAAAATGAAGAACTGACCTTTTTTTGCTTCTTTTAATTGGAATTTTGGTTACAAAACCCTTCCCTGAGATACCGTCCGGCAACCCAACCTTTTTTCCGCTTGTACTCGATATAGCACCATCGAGGCCGCTCTTTTCTTATTTTATTTTTCTCTGCCTCCGAAAGGTTTGTAAATTCATCGTACGTCAGCCCTCCGACACATCTGAGGTTTTTTAGACATTTACCATCAGGTGGTATCTCGCCGATTTTTTGTGATTTCCAGTTCGGTTCTTGCCGAATGTTGAGCACATCTCCGGCTTCAACGCCATACACCTCCCAGTGATCCGGACCGTCTGCCTCAGAATTTGCATCCTGGGATATCAAAAAGACCACCAAAAACAAAAAACAACGTATGCAAATTTTCATTTTCCCCTCGCAACCTATTTCTTTGGGTATTTTCTATTTTCACCCCCCAATGATCATTGATATGGTAAATAATGGTTAAGGCTGAAATACTATACCCCATGATGACGAAATGATCCAAGCACCGGTTGAAATTTGTCAAGAGTTTATAGGTCAAACCTTATCCAACGCGGATTTGAAACTACAGCGGCCGCACGGGGAAAGGTGAATGCAGGGTCAGGTCTTCACGGGCTGTTGCCCAAATCCTTTTGAACGGTCATTAAAACTTTTTTGCT
>CP070652.1:1515584-1525312 GCA_020354645.1 Deltaproteobacteria bacterium | reverse complement strand
CCGGCTTCTCGGACCGGCCGGTGAAAACGATGCCGTCATACCCGGTCCACCTGAGTTTTACACCCCAATCGCCACCCGCTTCTCCTTCACCATAGCCTCCGGTGAGGGGGGACTTTGCACCCGCGCTGTTCCGCCCGGCTCCAGGAATGGAAGTGCCCGTCAGAACACTGGCTGCGAAAATCAGAACGTTTTCCGGCCCAAGTGGATCACAACCGCGAGGAACTTCTTTCAACAGGTAGTAGGCGACGATGCCTCGCCCGCCAATATAAGTTCGATAAAAATTCTGATCGTGTTCATCGACGGTGATCTCCCGCTTCGTTAGATCGACCCGAAGTATTTTCCCCCAAAAGCCTGCTTGCATGATTCACCTCCCGTTTCAGACTTCCCCGATGTTTCCCGTGATTTGATTCTGATAAAACCGAATAGATCCTTTGCGCTGGCCATCAATGGAAAACGCCATTCCCCAGTGATGGTTTTTATTTACGCCTCATATGCGTACTCCCAGATTATGGAAATCTTTCTCTAGGTCGCTTTCTGGGTACGGACCAAAATGGTGTTCCGTAACTTTGATACGCGATTTTGAAAGACTTGAAATGCTGCTTTGGCATTTTTACCCCACCCGTTTTCCTCTTGGATCTTCCTGTTCAAATCAACGACAGCCTCATGGCACCCAAGCAACAGAGGTTTTGCCTCCGCTGTCCTCACAAAAAGGCTCAACTTAGCCTCTTCAAGGTCCTTAATCAAAAGGACCAATTCCTTATGATCTTCGGCATCGGCCTGATTTACAACCGATTTTGCTATCGCGAGTGTCTCTTCAGTCAATGAAGTATTCACCATATTCTCCTTTGTTCAGAATAGATCCCCAGCTTCGTTGCTCAGTCAAGAAGCACGGTCTCGGGTGCCGCTTATCACAACCGTTCCACCCGGTACTTTTTCTCACTAGATGCACCGAGCCCCAGTTCGACGGCCCTTTTAATGCTGGGAATCTCCCATACCGGCATGTTTATCAAATTTTCGCGCGGATAAGACTGGAGGATCTTGACCCCCTCCACATCGATCGCCAGCCTGTCACCGGAGGTCAATATCACTTCGGGCTCCTCAATTTCTCCTACGTCCGGACCGCCCGTCACAAAAGATTTCCGCCCATCCATGATGATTAAATCAGGTGCCACAGGAATTCCGATTTCCACCATTTTCAACTCCATGGGCTCATTTGTCTTGCCCAGTGCGCGGTCAGCGTGGAGATGCCGCATTTCCACGGGGTGAGTGAGACCTACAGTCAACTTGAGACTCATAGTGAAGCGACCCAAGAAGTGGTGCTTCATGCAAGGAAGAAAAACGATTTTGTCATAATCTTTGAGTGATTTATGAAAAGCCACCTTTTTCCACCATTTCGCTTCAGGCCCCAACCGTACATCCATCCAAGGCCCCGAATCAAAATCCACGACGTTCAAATCGAGTTCCTCAGCCAACTCAAACACACCCATTTCTTTCAGTACCCGATCGGTAGGCATCCAGGGCCAACCTGAACGCTCTCCGAGTCTAAAATTGGTTAGACCTTCTTCCCGCATTAGTTCCACGATAGCTGTCAAAAAAGCTGGATCTGTCGAAGCGGGATAGGGGTCATCGCTGTTGTAATTGGCTTTGAGCAAGAGCCGGTCCTCTGGTTTCAGGGCCTTCTTTAATCCCCCTATCTTCTCTAGCGCCAGTCGTATGGCGTCTTTGAGCTCCCGATTCCTTGTTGAAACGATAGAGACCAATGCCTTGCCATCTCCGGTATAGACATTCTCCGGCAGATGACGCCATTCATTCTCTTCCTCGACAAAACGTTCCAAGGCCCAGAATTCTTCTTTTCTCACTGTTCCTCACCTTTCTCGAAAGCGCAAAAGAGATCAAGCTTTCGTCAACTACATTTCATAGGTCATCAACCGGCTCATCCACGGCCCCTTGATAGAGATCTCGCAGTTGCTCGATAAATTTTTCGAAGCACTGATGTTGATAATCAAAGACCGCTTGAGAGAGTCTTGTATCATACCAACCAGGCCAGCTGGGTTCTTTGAGATAAGAGGCGCTTTCTGGTGGCATGTCAAAAGCATTGCAGATCGCCTTTGAGTATTCCTCTCCCAACATCCGCCAACTATCATCTCCCGCAATTTGAAAGATGTGACCAACGGCATTCTTGTTATCCACGCAGTTTGCTACCGCTGTAGCTGCGTCCGCCAAATGAACGAATTGAAGCCGTTGTTTTCTTGCGAAAAACCACGGTCGCGGAATTTCAAGCAACGCCGGCACGGAAATCCCCGAAATACGAAGCACTGTAGAAATCCGGCCGCTAGCCCCTATTTCCCTTTCATTCTGAAGTTTGGTCTCGCCATAATAATCAACGGGCTTGGTTGGGTGATCAATATCTACTATTTTTCTTTGGGGTATTCCATAAACGGCTACCGATGATGCAAAAACAAGTGGGACTCCCTTCCTTATCACCTTAAGCAGTTGTCTGGTACCATGGATATTAACGGTCTTGGCTAAATTCGGGTCATTTTCACTTAGTGGCGGTAAAATAGCTGCCAGATGGATAATCCAATCGACATCACCGGTCGCTCGGGAAAGGGCATCTGGATCACAAATGTCTCCCCGCACGACTTCAAAATTTGATCCACCAGGCGCAACGTTGCAATTGAAACTCTGAAGATCGAAGATCCGCACCCTGTAATTGCGCTTTAGAAGTGCTTCAGCGACGCAGCGGCCCAAGGTTCCAGCACCGCCAGTAATGAGAACTTTCTTCACCTTTGATTCCGTTTCTCCTTATGGCTTTAGCTTATTATACTATTATACATAATGGCTCAAACGCCGATTTCCGAGACTATCGTAATTTCTCATATTTATCATGCCAAGGACACAGAAAACCCGCCGTCCACAGGGATGGCCGCCCCTGTTATGAAGTCGGACGCACGGCTTGCCAGAAAAATGGCTATGCCTGCCATATCCTTAGGATCTCCCCAGCGACCTGCGGGTGTCCTTGCCACCACACGTTCGCGAAACCCCGGATTCATCTTCTGAGTGCGCCGTGACAGATCTGTTTCGATCCATCCCGGCAGAATAGCGTTTACTTGAATGTTATCAAGTGCCCAGGCAACGGCAAGGCTCCTGGTCAGCTGAACGATCCCCCCTTTGCTTGAACCGTAGGGCGCCATCTTCACACCGCCGAAAATCGAAGTCAATGAACCGATATTAATTATTTTACCACCTCCCCCATCTTTCATTACAGCATAAACCGCTTGCGAGCAGAGAAAGGGGCCTCGAAGGTTAACCGCCATCACCTGGTCCCATTCTGACGGTAAGAAATCCTGGGGCATTTTAGGGATGGCAATGCCGGAATTGTTTACCAGAATGTCGATCCTGCCAAAACGATCACTTACCTTATCCACCATATCTTTTATTTCCGTTGCCTCGGTAACGTCCACCCGTATGCCCATTACCTGGACGCCATATGACTTCTCAATATCGAGAGCGGCTTTTTCCGTCTTGCGCTCATTCCTCGCCGCAATAATGATGTCGGCACCGGCTCCCGCGAGTCCTTCTGCCAGACCTTTCCCAATGCCACCATTGCCGCCCGTTATAATGGCGATCTTTCCTTTCAAGTTGAACAAGCCTTTTTCCATATTCTCCTCTTTACCCTTTCAGTGGTAGAGTTTACATTCTGCCCCGGAAAAGACAAGGAATTTATTCTGAGCAGAATTCCTTTCATATCGATACACCTAATTCACCGGCAATTGCGGTTATCTCACGCCAGGTGGGTTCCGGGATATCAATCCCCTCTTTTGATCTTTTGGCAAAAGTTCTTGCTTCCGGTTCTCCGGGCAGAAGGATTTCATCAAAACCTTTTGCGGTTTTTGATCGTTTGATATACTGCAGCCAATCTTCAACCAGTCCCACGAATTGCTCCAGAGCCATGAAGGCCTCAACAGACCAGGCCGTAAACAAAGAGGGATTCTTGAACCTGCTATCCCTGTATGAGCCATTCTCATAATCTGTCAGCACATTTGTCATAAGCTGGATCATCAGGGTAAGTCCATAACCTTTGTGGCCACCAAAGGGGAGCAGTGTCCCGCCATCGAAGAAACTGTTCGGGTCCGTACTTGGATTCCCATGACGATCGAGCACGAGACCGGGCTCGACCTGTTCCCCTCTGCTCATGGCAACAGCGAGTTTACCCTCAGCTGTGGCTGATGTGGCAAAATCCACCACCAGTGGCGGGCGTGGTGCACGCACCGGCAGAGCCCAAGCCATCGGATTCGTACCGAAAACGCGCTCTCGACCGCCGTATGGCGCCACCTGCCGATCTTGACCGGCAACACTTGTAAGTACCATACTGATGAGCCCTTCGGAGGCAAGCATTTCGGCATACTCCCCAACCCGGCCAATATGATTGGTCCGATGGAGGGCAACACACGCAACACCGCACTTAGGCGCTAAGCTGCTTACATATTCAACGGCCAGCCTGGCTCCGAGCTGGCCAAAACCCCAGTTACCGTTCACAACAGCCACGGAGTTGGTCTGGCGTTCAACCTCCGGTCGGGCTGCCGGATCGAGTCCACCGTTTCTAATTCTCATAATATACCTTGTTATGCGCCAAATACCGTGGGAATCATAGCCTATCAAATTGGCCTTGACCAGGGCACCGGCCACAATATCTGCAATATCTTCTGGAGTTCCGGCTGCTATAAATATCCTTCGCGTAATTTTGATCAATTCTTTTGACTGAAACTTAGGCATTTTACGCTCCCGGTGTTGGGTAGATGGAGACTCAGGCTCAGTATACCGAAAGTCCTAAGCAGCTTCCATCTTGGCTTTAGAATCATTACAACAGTTATGAAGCCTGATCTTAGAGCCGAGTAAAAACGGTGCTAACCCGATGAATCCCTGTGACCGCGATCAATCTCTCTCCCGCCCGCTATACAGACGGTCGCTATCCATTCAATTCCATATCCCTGCCCATCTTTTCACATTTGATGGCGTTTATACTCAATCTGGTAGATATTCTTTGTCTATTTTTCATCACTTGTGCCGCCCCTCGTAATTCTAACGAGGGGCGAGTTCATTATCATGGCAAACACCATTTAAACGTTGATTATTTTTTGGCCTGTTTAACCGCTTTGTCAAACCGCTCAACCCACTCTTTCCCGCCGCACATCTTGTATAGCTTCGGCCATTGAGCTCTGGCTTTTTCCGCCCATCGGGCTTCCTCTTCATCGGGAAGGTCGTATAGGATCATTCCTTTACTTTCAGATATTTTCGCCCATTTGTTATCAGACCAATCCACATATCCGTTAAGCCATTGGATGGTTTCTTTGAGGGCCAAATCAACGGCATCCTTATGATCCGGTGATAGTCCAGTATAGAATTCATCATTTAATATAACCACCGCAATTTGAGCGACATATTTGCACCAGGTATAATATTTCTGAATCTCATAGAACTTGAATGTGCCAACCACTCCCATAGGATTTTCAAACCCGTCTGCAACCCGTTGCTGAAGTGAGGTAAATGTCTCCATCCATCCAATGGTAACGGGATTAACGCCCCATGCTTTAAACATTTCAATATAGATCGGGCTCGGGGGAACTCTGATTTTTAAACCTTGGAGATCTTCAAGTTTCTCAATTGGCCGCTTGGAGTTTGCGATGCCACGCCATCCGCCACGGTGAAAGGCAACAAGCCTGACGCCGGCTTCCTCATATGCCTTTTTACGAATCACCTCTCCAAAAGGACCGTCCGTAAAATTAAAAGCCTGTTCATAGGAATCAAACATGTAGGGCAGAGAGAAAGCGTTCATGGAGGGAGCATGAACTGCAAAGTTGTTTGATGCATGATTCATCAGATGGCATTCGCCGTTGCGAACGGCAAGGGCTGCTTCACTTGCATCCCCAAACGCGCCATGGGGGTAAATTTTTACCTCAATTTCATAATTGGAATACAATTCGGCTAAGTATTTAAACCGATTGACCAGTTCATTTCCATATGTCGCTTTCATGCCAGCGCCTGAAGCGCTGATCTTCATGATAACCTTTTCTTCCGCGTAAACTTTGTGCGTTGCACTTACCACGAGGATTAAAGAGCAAAAGAATATTAAAAGGATTCCAAAAAGATTCTTTTTCATGGCTCTACCTCCTTTAAATAAAGGTTTTCTAATTTTACTGGCATCTACCTTCTAAGATTTCACCGGTTGATACCTCCCCCCCTCTTCAAGGAAATTTGGGCGTTCTTTTAATTTATCACCTCCTTTGTTTGCCGCCTAGATCACCCCCAAAAGAGTAATCATGCATCCCAATCTCCCCATTGTTGATTCAATCAAATTCAATCCGAACCTTTATTTTATTGGAAAAAAATAAGATTTAACTGTCGGTTCTTTACCTGATAATCTTTCTTTCAATTTCCCATAAGCAGATTGGGGAAAAACATTGCTGTGGCGGGCGTTAAAGCGACCAAGATCAGTGCACCGGTTTCTGCAATTGCGAAAAGCAAACCAACCTTCGACACTTCTTCATATGTACTGCCCCCCAGCTCTTTGGCGATGAATAGATTCGCACCCAAAGGGGGCGTCTGAAAGCCGATCTCACAGGCAATGATGAAAATAATACCGAAATGGATCGGATCCACATGGAGGGTTTCCATAACAGGCAGGAAAACAGGCGTTAAGATGATAATCTGAGCGATGGTCTCTAACCACATGCCGATGAAAATCAGCAAGCCGATTATCATCAGAAGAACAAGCACTTTGTTTTCCGTAATACTGAAGATCAGATTCGCCATTGCATCCGGCATATTGGCAACCGTGAGTTGTCTGGCCAGGATTGCTCCCGATGCCAACATGATAAAGGAGACTCCCGTTATTCTGAGTGCCGCCAAAAGCGCCTCCCAGATTTTTTTCAGATTAAGCTCTCTGTACAGGAAAACACCGGCAACCAAACTGTATAAAACAGCAATGCCGGAAGCTTCGGTTACTGTCGTTGCCCCCGTATAGATTCCGCCAAGAATGATGAACGGTGCAAGAAGCGCCCATTTGCTCTCCCAAAACTGCTTTTTAAAATCGTTTAGCGTGTATTTTTGGGTATCCCTGGGATAATCATGCCGCCTACATTGAAAATAGTTGAAACACAGAAGAGAGGCCGCAACAATCAATCCGGGAATGAATCCGGCAAGAAACAGCTTCGAGGCCGATTGCTCTGACATCGTGGCATATATTATCAACGGAATACTGGGGGGAATGACAATACCAATTCCCCCTGCGGAAGCAACGGTACCACCGGCATATCCTCCCGGAAAACCCCGTTTTTTCATTTCGGGAACGAGCAAAGCTCCAATGGCCGCTGTTGTTGCGGGTCCAGATCCCGAAATGGCAGCAAAAAAAGTGCAGGCAATGATCGCAACAGCCCCCAATCCTCCATAAGATCTTCCAACGATAATCGCACTCAAATCTACCAGGCGCTTCGTTAATCCGCCTTTCTCCATGAGGGTTCCTGCGATCAGAAACATGGGGATTGCAATCAATACCAGCTTATCAGCACCCCCGTAACTGATCTGTGGAAGTTGAGATAGTGGAAGATCGAGGTAGAGAATGGATACGAGCGAGGCCACCCCCATAGAAATCCCAACGGGCACACCCACCAGCAATGCTATAAATAATGTAACAAAAAGCGGTATGACCTCCATATTATCCCCGCTGATAGGTTTTTCTTGTTCTTTGGATCCTGAGGTAAAAATGCTGAATGATGCGTATCGTCATTAGCGTGAAAGCAAAAGGGATTATGATATATACGTAAGCCATTGAAACTCGTAGAACCGGAGAAATATATGAATACCGAAACAATGATTGAATTAATCCGATACCCTCCTTTATTATGACAAGGTTATACGTTATCCAGATAAGATCTCCTATGCTGAGGACAACCGTCTGCCAAACTAAGGGAAGGATTTTTAAGTGCATCTCTATGCGGATATGTGCATCCTGGGATGCCGCATAGCTGATGGCAAGGTAAATCATTGAAACGAAGCAAAACCTTATAAGCTCTTCAGGCCAGGAGAGGGGATTATGGATTATGTAACGGGTAAAGACCTGCAAAAGAAGCAGAAAAAAATTAAACCCCATGAGAAAAATGGTTACATACTTTTCGAAAAAAACTATCAGACCATCAAGGACTTTCAAAGTCTTCATATCGCCACCTTCATATTGTCTTTCTGTAAATCCATGCCAGACTATCGCGATAGCCCTCATAGATCTTCCTCTCAACCCTGTGACACCTGATAGTATTATAAACTCCTTTGCTAGAGGGCTGCCTTGAATATATCCAGGATCTCCTTCGGGCTCGCTTTTCGAGGTGATAGCGCATTCTGAAAATTTCCGGCTATTGTTTCCGATAGTTTCTCAAGACCTTGTTCTTTTACACCATAGACCGACAACCCTTTAGGAAGCCCGATGTCTTCTGAGAGTTGCTCAACCGCTTTTATGGCTCTCTCTGCTGCAGTCCGCTCCGAAAGGTCTTCAACGTTTTCTCCTAACGCTATGGCTATATTTCTATATTTTGAAACGGCGCCCGGAAGCATAAATCTCATGGCATGGGGCAAGACAATGGCGTTAATAGCTCCATGCGGGCAATTATACAGACCACCGATGGGGCCGGTTATCGCATGGACCAGGCAGAGTTTTGTGTTGCGGAATCCCATACCTGCAAGGAGGCTGGCCATCAGCATGCCATCACGAGCTTCAACATTCTGCCCGTTATGGACGGCTGTCCGAAGGTGCCGCCCTGCGAGTTCAATGGCTTTCAGCGTCAAGGCCTCAGATGCGCACCAGGAATTGATGCTGAGGTAGGACTCAATGGCATGACAGAGTGCATCCAATCCCGAGTCCCTCGTGGGTTCGGGGGGCAGGCTGATTGTCAGAAGCGGGTCCAGCAGGGCCACCGCAGGAACAATATACGGGCTAAAAATGCCCAGCTTCACCTTCCTTTCCGGATCGCTCAAAACGGCGACATCAGTAATTTCAGCTGCCGTGCCGGCGGTGGTGGGCACACAAATTACTGGTACAGATGGATTTTTTATCTTACCCCAATTATCAGGACCAAGGTAATCGGATGCCGAACCGGGGTTTGTGGCAAGGACGCCGACACTCTTACCCGTGTCCATCGGACTGCCCCCGCCAACAGCGATCACACCCTCACATCCTTCACTATTGTATTGCTCGCAGGCTTTGTCTACGGTCTGTACTGTCGGATTAACTTCTACCTTATCAAATAGAACTGTATCAATCCCGGCCGACTTCAAAGGCTCTAACAGGCAATCCAACACTCCTGCCCCGGCAACCCCGGTATCGGTGATGAACTGATATTTCTTCTTGCCAAAACCACTTGCAATTTCCCCGATCTTTGTGCTGCTGTTCGTAGAATATATGATGCGTGTGGTTAGATGAAACTCATATTGCCCTGTCATACTATCCTCCTTTTCTATCACATATATTTTGATTATCGCCTCCTCTTCAACGTGACGAGGCATATTTAGTTACCTTGCGGAAGAAGGGGGGTCGAGTGCATATGGATTTGGGCAACAGCCCGTCAATATATGGCTCTAGTAATTCATCAAAAGCGTTTAAGCAGTCTCATTGATTTAGAAAAAGAAACTTCACACGGATCACCAACCTGATTCCTTCAATAAACTAACAAGCGCCCCTT
>CP070652.1:1506762-1515484 GCA_020354645.1 Deltaproteobacteria bacterium | reverse complement strand
ACGGACAACTGACTTTTTCAAATAATCTAGCATAGGAAGGTGAAAATAATGAATTTCAACCAACCCATAACACGAAGAGAATCCCTCCGAAAACTCGTGCAGCTGTCCGGCTGTCTGGCGTTGACCGGCGCGGCTACTTGGCCTGTTAAATCACCGTTTTCAGCCTGGGCTGCCTCGGAAAATCAAAAATTTCTAATTGAAGGAGTCGGTCAAACGGACGGATACGACGTAAAGGCCCTGACCCGCAAAACTTTTGAGGCAGCCGGTGGCATGAAGCAGTTTGTTTCAAAGGGGGACGTGGTGGTTCTCAAACCCAATATCTCATGGGCCAGACGTCCGGATTTGGCTGCCACGACTCATCCGGAGGTGCTGGAGGCCGTCATCGAGCTTTGCCAGGAGGCAGGAGCAAAAAGGGTCAGGATTGCCGATAACACCATCCACGATGCCCGCCGCTGTTTTGCCATAACCGGCACCGGGATGGTAGCAAAAAAAACCGGAGCTGACCTGATCTATCCCCGCTCGTCTTTAATGCGCAAGATGAAACTGCAGGGAAGCCGCCTGGATGTCTGGCCGGTTTTTGTCCCACTGCTGGAAGCCGACAGGCTGATCAACCTGCCGGTGGCAAAACATCATTCGCTGAGCAGCCTGACTTTAGGTATGAAAAACTGGATCGGAGGGGTTGACGGAAGCCGATGGACACTTCATCAGGACATTAATCAGAGCATCGTCGATCTGGCCCACTTCTTTGAACCTACGGTAACATTGATCGACGCCGTCAGAATTATGAGGAGAAATGGACCTTCAGGCGGCAGTACTGCTGACGTGGAAGAAAAAAACACCCTAGTTCTCAGCAACGATCCTGTTGCTGCGGATGCCAAAGCAGCCTTGCTGTTTGGACGAAAACCAGAAGATATTGGCTTTATCCGTTTGGCCCAGATACAGGGGCTTGGCTCGTCTGATTTTCAGAGATTGGATCAGCAAAAGGTGGTTCTGTGAAGGCGCGGCATCTGGTATGGCTGAGGAGAATTACCCAGACACTCTTTTTGTGCTTCTTTCTTTTTCTTCTGATTGAAAGCCGCCTGCCCCAGGATGCCTACATCGACTACTCCCTCGCATTTTCGTCCGATGCAGACTTAAGACTCAACCAGCCGGTCACGTTTTTTTTTCAGCTCGATCCGCTGGTGGGGCTTTCTTCGTTGCTGTCCGGATACCACCTCATCAAAGGATTTCTCTGGGGGCTCGGTGTTGTATTATTAACCATCCTTCTTGGCAGAGTCTTCTGCAGCTTCATCTGCCCCTTCGGCACCATCCATCACGCCATCGGCTGGGTCAAACCGTCGCTTAAAAGTAAGCGGATGGTAGATGCCAATCTAAAAACACCCAGTCAGAAAGTTAAATATTTCCTGCTGATACTCTTGCTGGTCGGCGCGATTATCGGCTTGAACCTGACCGGGCTACTGGACCCCATTGCGCTGCTTTTCCGGTCGGTGGCCCTTGCGATTTTGCCCGGTCTGGGTGCCGGACTGCGGTCGATTTTTGAAGCCATGGCTGCCAGCGAAAACAAAATATTAAATCTGCTCAGCTACGGAGCAGAAATTCTGGTATCTCCGGTATTTGGTTACAAGCATCAAGCTTATCATACTGCTTGGTTCATCGGACTCATCTTCCTGGTCATCTTATTTCTCAACCGTCTTCGCCCCCGCTTCTGGTGCCGCACACTGTGCCCCCTGGGGGCACTGCTGGGCATTCTCTCCCGGATGAGTATCTTGAGACTTGAGCAATACCCGGGAAAATGTACCCAATGTGAACTGTGTACCAAAAGCTGCCAGGGTGCCGCATCTCCCCGTCCCGGTCTGGATTGGGAGACCGCCGAATGTCTGGTGTGTTTTAACTGTTATAATGTCTGCCCGGAAGATGCCCTCAAGTTTCGATTCAAATGGAAGCCCAAACTCAATAGCAAACCGGACATCGGTCGGCGGGCGGTGCTGGGAGGCCTTTTGGCCGGTATTTCCTTCCCGCTTCTGGGCAGACTCGACGGCCAACTGGATAAAGTGTCCGACCCCCGGCTGATAAGACCCCCGGGAGCATTACCTGAAAAAGATTTTCTGGAACTCTGCCAGCGCTGCGGTTTGTGTATGAAGGTTTGCCCCACCAATGTTATCAATCCCACCCTTGGAGAAGCCGGCGTGGCCGGTTTCTGGACCCCACGCCTGATTATGACCCAGGGCTACTGCGAATATACCTGTACCCTGTGCGGAAGTGTCTGCCCCACGGGGGCCATCCGCGAAATAACCACCAAGGAAAAAATCGAGCGACCCATAAAAGTCGGTTCGGCATACATTGACAGGGGGCGCTGTCTTCCCTGGTCCGGCAACGCCCCCTGTATCGTATGTCAGGAGCATTGCCCGACATCTCCAAAGGCTATTTATCTGATAAAGGATGTTGTGGACGGTGCGGACGGAAAAAAACTAAGGGTACAGCTGCCGTTTGTGGATCTCAAGAGATGTGTGGGCTGCGGCATTTGCGAAAATAAATGCCCGGTTCGGGGCTTGCCGGCCATCAGGACGATCTCGGCCGGAGAAACCCGATCATTAAAAAACCAAATATTGCTTTAGCCGAATAAGGTGCGCCAAGTTCCTTTCCATAATTGGGTATCATGACAACTGACATAATGACCAGCCGTGAACGATTCCGCGAAACCATGCACTATGGCAAACCGGACCGCGTGCCCTACTTCGAAGAAGGCATTCGCAAAGAAGTCACCAGATCCTGGCGGAAGCAAGGTCTATCCAAGGATGCCGATCTTTCCCAAATGTTTCCCACCGATCTGAGGCACAGAATTGTTCCGGAGCTCGAGCCCAGGCCTCGATTGAGAAAATTTCCCACCACCGCCGCCGAATTGGCCCGTTTTCAGCGACGCCTGAATCCACGCAGCAAAGGACGTCTGCCGTGGGATTGGAAAAAGCGGACCCGTTCCTGGAAAGATCGAGGCCATGTTTTAATGCTGCAGGTCCACCGGGGGTTTTTTATTACCATGGGGGTACGGGATTGGCGAAGGTTTACTGAAGTAATGAACCTGCTGATTGATAAGCCGAATGTGGTTCGCAGAATGATGGCCATCCAGGGTGAGTTTTCGGCCGGGCTCACTGAGCGGGTGCTCCAGGAGGTTGAAATTGATGCGGCTATTTTCAGTGAACCCATCGGTGGCAATGATCGCCCTTTGATCTCACCGCAGATGTATGAAGAATTTGTGCTTAAAAGTTATGATCCGATTATTGAGCTATTAAACAAATACGGTGTTGAAACTATTATTTTTTTGACCTATGCCAACGCTCGGATTTTAATCCCGAGTATACTCCGCCATGGGTTCAACTGCCTGTGGGCTTGTGAAGTAAATATCGATGTCATGGATTATCGCAGCCTGCGCAAAGAATATGGGCGTGATCTGCGATTGATCGGCGGCATCGACCTGGATGCGCTGCGGCAGGGCAAAGAAGCAATTCGTCGCGAAATCGAAGAAAAGGTCCCACCGCTAATCGCCGACGGCGGCTACGTGCCGCTTGCCGACGGAAGGATTCGGGAAGATGTGCCTTTTGAGAATTATGTCTACTACCGGCAGCTTCTGGAAAAAATAGCGACCGTATGATCTGCCGAGCAGCAAAGCCCAGACCCCGCCGATTAATCGCGTAACATCCGAGCCAAAGAGGGTAAATATTAAATTAAAATCTTCCTCATAATTTATGAAAAATATTTTCTTAATTGATAAATCGGCGCCTGCCCTGCTCTTACTTCCTTTGAAACAATCACTGTTTTTTCTATTTACTCGAAATTATTCATAAAAAATTGTGATACAGAACAAACTCGAATGATATTGAACTCATTCATTGATTTTATAAACAAGCAAAAAGCCAGACTTTCAATTGTTAGATAAATTTTGAAATGCTATAATAATAAGTGCAGTTCAGCTCGAACTAAATATTCAAGAAGTACTTATAGAAATTATTATTATATCAATTAGAGGGGGATACAGAGCATGACGGGCACCCTAAAGTTATTGAGCAAGAAGGAAAACATCTCATCAATATTACTCCTGTTCATAGCTGTCTTTTTTATTCCGTGTGATACTGAAGCATTCCTACTGAAAAAACCCTGGGCGGATCTTGAGGTTGATTATTTGTCTGAGCTTGTATCGCCCGATCTGACTTATTTTGACGGGGGTTGGGGTGGGAGGATGTCTTGCGGGCCGGTCTCAAACTATTCTGAATTTTCAAGGTTTGTATTTTTGAATATAGAAAAGGGATCGGGGGTATTTAAAAGAGGGATCAAAGGAAAAAATGGTTACAGTTTTTGGACGATAAAAATAAAAGAAACCGGAAAAGTATCATTGAAAGGAAGATATTATTGGGATGGAACAGATTCTATAATATTTTCAGGGCAGATCGGTGTTGACCCGCAGGATCCCGGTAGAGAGATCCTGTGGTTCAAGGGCAGCCGCGGAAAGCGACTGTGTGAAGGTAAGTTAGGTAGAAAGTTACCGCTTGCCGCCATGAACGCACTTTCAGACAAAATTCCCCTCCTTGCAGAAACACTTCGCCAGAGGGAGGAAGAGCAAGCTCGAAGAGTTGTGGCCCTGGAAGCAGAACAACGAAAAAGGGAAGAAGAGCAAGCCCAGCGCTTTGCCGAGCAGGAAGCCGCCCGCAAGCGCCAGGAGCAAGAAACTTCACGATTTATTGAGCTTGCCGCACAGGAAGCAGAGCGAAAATGGAAAGAAGAGCAGGCCCGGCGCATCGCCCAAGAGGAAGCCGTCCGTAAACGCCAGGAACAAGCGGCCAAATCACTTGCTAAAAAGAAGACACCGCAGGATACCACACCACCGGAAATTGTGATTTTTTCCCATGATACTTCCCGGGCGATTAAGGTCGTGCGCAACCAAAAAAAAGTAATCATAAGGGGCAGAGCTACGGACAAAAACGGTATCGTAGAAGTCTTTGTCAATAAAATGGAGGCAAACCTGGATGAAAAGGGAAATTTTGATATCGGTATCCTGCTAGGTGTCGGCAAGAATGACATCGTTGTTTCAGCCATGGACACCTATGAAAACAGGGTCACCAAAACATTTTCGATCACCAGAGAGGCTCTGGCTGAACCCCAAAAGGATCAGAAACCCAAAACGTCTTCTGAACAATATTATGCGCTGGTTATCGGTAACGATCAGTATCAATATATCAGGAAATTGGAGACCGCCAAACGGGATGCGCGAGATGTCGCCAAAACCTTAAAGCAAGTGTATGGCTTTGAGACAAAAATTTTGCTGGATGCAACGCGCAATGACATCGTCCAGGCCATCAACGAAATTAGAAAATCCTTGAAAGAAGACGACAACCTTTTGATTTATTATGCCGGTCACGGCGAATTTGATAAAACCGCAAACAAGGCCTACTGGCTGCCGGTAGATGCACGCAGTGATGATGATACCAACTGGATTCTTGCGGATAGAATCACCTCAAATATACGTCGAATTTCATCGAAGCATATCTTGGTTGTTGCCGACAGTTGCTACTCGGGCACTTTCACCAGGAGGGCCGTAACGGACCTTGCCTCAGCCGAGGTCAGGGATCGCTATCTGAAAAAAATGCGGGCTAAAAAATCACGAACTTTGCTGGCCAGCGGCGGAAATGAACCGGTATCTGATATTGGGGCAAATTGTCACTCTGTCTTTGCAGCTGCAGTTTTGCAAGGATTAAAAGGAATGGAAAAGGATATTTTCACCGCAGAGGAGCTTTTTTACGAACATGTAAAGGAGCGAGTTGCCGGCAATGCCGATCAAACACCGGAGTACAACATTATCAGAAATTCGGGCCATGACGGCGGCGACTTTGTTTTCAGGCGCGTGAAGAAATAGTCTTGAGCCGGCTTAAATGTAATATTTTATCGGATCGTTATTTTGAAAAATACCATGGCCTATGAAAAATTCAAGGATTAACTTCCCATACTTTGGATCCGGAGAGATCCCTTGGCAGGTGCAAAAACGGTCCGGTTGGGATAATATCCGCCCGGCACCGTGACCCCTGCATAGACAATAGAAGACGGGCCCATCAGGGTGCCCGGAGATGTGACTGAGTTGCATCCGGTTTCTGCACGATCACCGAGAACAGCACCAAGTTTGCGGCGTCCGGTTTTGTGCCGCTTCCTATCATGTTTAATAACAATCGATCCGGGTATCATCTTTAGATTAGCGAGTCTGGTTCCGGCCCCCAGATTAACATCATTGCCCAAAATGCTGTCACCAATATAGGCAAAGTGAGCGGCCTTGGCGCCATCCAGCATAATGGAGCCCTTAATCTCCGTGGCATGCCCGACCACACACCTGTTCCCCACAAGGCAATTCCCGCGGACATAAGCACCCTGGCGTACCTCGGCCTCACTTCCGATGATTGTAGGACCTTTGATCAGAGCGCCGGGTTCAACTATTGTTCCGGGTCCAATGATTATTTTGTCGTCAAACAGGAATGTCCCGGGTAAAATAACCGCGGCATCCTTTAAGACTTGGCTCTTTCTTAGGACTTGGACCGAGCCTTTACCAGCACCTGTCTTTACCTCAAGATCGTTTCGTAATTTCCCTTCATAAATTACCAACGGTTTGTCAACCTGCCCGCTGACATTGCCCAATGGCCAAGATTTTTGAAATAATGAAGCAAGATATTCAGGCAATCGGTCAAGGGCTGTCCAAACCGCTTTGTCTGCTGAAAATATCTCCGAATGATCAAAATTTTTTAAGTCAAAAAACTCTTGTGGTGTAAACATCTCAAATCCTTTTTTCAATCATCTTCAAGGGTTGAGGTGTCCCCCAGCGGCAGGCCAAGCTCTTTTGCCTTCAGCAACCGTCTCATGATCTTTCCGCTCCTGGTCTTTGGCAATGAATCGACAAACTCGACTTCTCTGGGAGCAGCAGCGCTGGAGAGGCGCTTCATTGCGAATTTACTTATGTCACGTCGTAATTCGTCCGTCTGCTCGTAACCTACTTTCAAAGAAACAAATGCCTTGACCACCTCCATGGCGATGGGGTCCGGTTTACCGATCACCCCGGCTTCGGCTACAGCAGGGTGTTCGATCAGCACCGACTCCACCTCAAAGGGACCAACCAGGTGTCCGGCGGTATTGATGACGTCATCGGCACGGCCCACAAACCAGAAATAATTATCTTCATCTCTTTTGGCCTTATCTCCGGTTATGTACCAACCATTCTTGAATCGGGACTCATACATTTCTTGCTTTTTCCAATAGGTGCGGAACATTGAAGGCCATCCGGGCCTGAGCACCAGATTTCCTTCTTCGCCGTATGACAGCTCCTCGTAATTGTCGTCTACGATCCCTGCCTCTATTCCCGGAAAAGTTCTTCCCATAGATCCGGGTTTGATATCCTGGATAGGATAATTGGCTATCATAATGGATCCCGTCTCCGTCTGCCACCAGTTGTCATGAAAGGGTTTATTAAAAATCTTTTCTCCCCATATTACTGCTTCAGGATTCAGCGGCTCGCCCACGCTGTAAAGATGGCGTAAAGTTTGAAAATTATATTTTTGGGGCAATTCATCTCCGGCCTTCATGAGCATTCGAATAGCTGTGGGAGCTGTATACCAGATGGTCACCTTTCTCTCTTCGATAAATTTGTACCAGCGTCTGGCACCGAACCCGCCTTCGTAGACAGCCTGGGTCATACCATTCGACCAGGGACCAAACATCCCGTAAGATGTTCCGGTAACCCAACCGGGGTCAGCGGTGCACCAGTAAATGTCATTCTCTTGAAAGTCCAGTACATACTTTCCGGTCGCATAATGTCCGAGCACAGCCTCATGGACATGCACAGCCCCTTTGGGCTTGCCGGTAGTACCGGAAGTGTAGTGCATGATGGCATAATCCTCTTTATGGGTTTTTACGACATCGAAGGATTCAGAAGCATCCGCCATCAAATCTTCATAAGCTAAATAATCGGAATCGGATTCTTCTCCCCGCTGCACCAGGATGATACTTTCAAGCGCCGGGAGTTCGGGTAAAATATCAACGATCTTTTTTTTCAGCGCAGGACTGGTTACCAATACACTGGCCCCGCTATCTTCCATGCGGTCTTTTACCGCATCCGGTCCAAAGGCAGAAAACAGAGGGCCGATGACACCGCCGGCTTTGAGAGTTCCCAGAATGCCGATATATATCTCCGGCACTCGCTCTAAGAAAAAGAAGATTCGATCCCCTTTTTTAATGCCAAGCTCTTTGGTCAGAACATTTGCGAATTTGTTGCTCAACCGTGACAGATCCGAAAACGTATATTCCTCCATCTCACCTTTTTTGCTCTCCCATATCAGGGCCTTCTTGTTCTTTCGGGCGGTTTTCACGTGTGAATCAATGGCCACGTGGGCAATATTAATATGCTCATTGTCAAACCAGTCGAGCTCAGGGGCTATTTTATCCCAGCTAAATTTATCACAGGTATTTTGATAATCTTGTAAATTGGGGGCAACCGTGAATTGCGCTAAAGGTTTTTTGGGTATTATTGGGTATTCCATTATCGGCCTCCTCTATTGGTGAATTATTTCCAACCCCAGTGGGACAATCGGTCTCATGTAAAATCATCTACCCAAAAATCTTCGAAGGTCTCAAAACCGATTCATATCATTATTTAACGGGTTGTTGCCCAAATATTTTTGAGCGGTCATTAAAACGTTTT
>CP070652.1:1503169-1506662 GCA_020354645.1 Deltaproteobacteria bacterium | reverse complement strand
CAGGCACCGCGCGGGCCCGTGGCATAAGAAATCGCCAGGCCGTGAAACGCCCTTCCATCGTGCATGGGCATTTCCAACCCTTTGATCTGAGCTGCCTCACCCTCGTCACGGCCGAGTTGGCGGGCCATGGCCAAAGTGCCTTTGGCAAGCAGTTTCCCAATGCCGTCCTGGTTGACGATTCTTTGCACCAGATTGACAATGGCCTTGCCGTCACCCCATTTGAGCTCGAAGCCGATCTGGTCTTTGGTTAAAATGCCTTGCTCGTAAAGGTAAAACGCATAGGCCACGGAGACCCCGGCAGAGATTGTGTCAATGCCGTGTTGATTGCAAAGGTGATTCGCTTCGATTATGGAATCAAAATCGGTGTTCATGCAAAGCGGGCCGAAAACCGTTACGGTTTCATATTCAGGTCCGTCGACATCCATATTCGACTTGAATCCTTTTAGATCACGTCCGCAACCGATCGGGCAGCCCCGGCAGGCATAATTTGCCACAGAATACTTCTTCCGTAGCGCCTGACCGGTAATTTCACTTACCGGAAAAATGCTCTTGGTAAAGTATTTGGCCGGCGTGTCCCCCAAGATCATGCCCATGTCCATAAACATTAAGGTTCCATACTCGCGAAAGGCAACCGAGACGAGATTGCCGTTGATATCCTTTACCGCCTGCTTGGCAAGCTCGACAACTTTACCGGCGTCGGCCAGCTCCACCCTCCGGTTGCCCGCAGCCGCAATGGCCTTCAAGTTTTTGGACCCCATAAGTGCCCCAAAGCCACAGCGACCGGCAGCTCGTCCTTTGTCGTTCATCACGCAGGCGTATTTAATTAATTTTTCACCGGCTGGTCCGATGCAGGCCACGCTGATTTTATCGTCTTGCAATTCTTGTTTGATCAGTTTCTGAGTTTCGTAGCTGTCTTTACCCCAGATGTTTTTAGCATCCCGGATTTCGGCGCGACCGTCCTTGAGGTGGAGATAAACAGGCTTATCGGTCTTGCCGCTGACGATTATACCATCCCAACCCGATCCTTTCAGCCGGAAGGGGAAAACCCCGCCGCTGGTGGCTTCACCCCAAAATCCGGTCAACGGTGAGATGCCGCCGATCGCGTAACGGCTGACCATGGGAATGGGCGTGCCGGTGAACGGCCCAGTGGCCATAACGATCGGATTTTCTGCAGAAAGTGGATCGGTGTCCGATTTAACCCGGTCGTAAACGAATGCAGCAGCCATGGTGGCGCCACCGATATATGTTTTACAGAAATCCTCAGAAAGCGGAAGATCTTCGGTAGTTCGATTGGTTAAGTCCACTTCTAAAAACCTGCCGTGATAACCTTTCATAACTTCATCCTTCCTTAAAAGTCGATATCTTGGCCTTCATAAGCGTATTTCATGACCATCTCGCACTGCCCGGCAGTTATTGGTCTGGGGCTGAGGTAGCAACTGATGTCACCGTACGAGTATTCTACCAGCCTGGGCAATTTATTCTCGAAATCCTTTTTGCTGATTCCGAAGTCTTTTAGGGCCAAAGGAACATTTAGTGCTTTCAAGAACCCTCTGACCTCAGCCACCAGGTTATTTAAACCCTCTTTCGCGGTTGGCGCCGCTATTTCAAGGGCTTTACAAATGGCCAGATGGTTGTCGGTCACCCTTTGACAGAACTGAAATGAATACGGGATAAAGAACCCAACACAGAGCCCATGGTGCATTTCATAAACCGCGCCCAATGCGTGGCCGAAGCTGTGGGTCAGGTGACAACCGCTCATACCAAATGCAATTCCGGCGATGTTGGCAGCGATGATCATCCGAAACCGCGCTTCTCTGTCATTGCCGTTTTTATAAGCCCGTGGGAGCCATTGGGTGACCATTTCGATAGCTTTTAGAGCCAGCGGCTCGGTAAATTCATTGGCCGACGGCGTTGTCACGGCATCCATGGCGTGAGCCAATACATCGAGTCCCGCACCCACGGTCAGTTCGGGCGGCATTGAAATCGTAAACTGCGGCGAGAGCACCGCCACGTCAGGGACTAATTCGTCGTGGGATATGGGAATTTTGCGCTGGACAGCAGTGTCGTGGAATACAGCGGCCCCGGTAGATTCCGACCCCGTGCCGGCAGTAGTTGGCACGGCGACCAACATGGCTTTTTGCCGGAGATTGAGTTTATCAAGAGGGGATATCATGCCCAAATCGGTCAGGTCAGGTCTCTCGTACAAAATCCAGGCACCTTTCGATAAGTCCATGACTGAACCGCCACCCACCGCCATAATCAGATCCGGTTCGAAATATTTCATGGCTTCAGCACCAGCCTATACGTTTTCCAAGGGTGCTTCCCGAAGGACGTTGGCCCATATTTCGGTGGTGAAGCCGCCGGATTCTAAAAACTGAACGGCCTTTTTAGCATAACGTTGGTTGAACTCGTCGGTTACGAGAAAGGCTTTCTTTTTAGGGCATCTCGGACCTAAGGCATCCATGGTGGTGGGTCCGATGACAGGTCCTTCAGGTATGACGTTAAATCCGGCATAAATCTTGGGCGTGTTAAAGATAGTGGTGAGGCCCCTGATCGAACTCGATAGGGCTAATGGCGCAAGCGCTTTGAGTGTTGGATCTTCAAACCAGTAACCCATGGTTTGTTCCTCCTTTTTTGGAAGTTTTCATCCAAACCTGTCAATGTCTAAACTTACTGGATAGATAAATGTAGAATCAGATTTAATATAATTTTGAATTGAAGCTACCTTTTCTAAAGGGCGGGGCTTCCCAGAAAGGAAAATATCAATTTCAGATAGCTTACCTTAATGAAAAGGCGGGTTTTACAGGGAAGCAAACCGACGCATGTTAACATGAGCTAAATTACGAATAACTGACGGAATTAGAATGGTCAAGAAAAATCAAAAAATTAGGATTCTTGTGATTAAGTATATTTTTAGTTGCAAATGCGAGTAATTTGGCTGGGGTATATTGGTAATCACAGGTTGATAACGACCAAGCTCACCTGCCGCTATGAAGCGCAGCGGAATAGCGGTCGGGTGCAGTGCTTTGTTAGTTTTTGTCATTATGTTCCAAAGTTATGACTACATTTCCCTTTTTGTGACCCTTTTCGACATACCTATGAGCCTCGGCAGTCTGTTCCAACGGATAGTGTCTATCTATAACCGTTTTTATCTTACCCGCTTCAATAAGCTCTTTGAGGAAAACTAAATCCTCAGTTCTATAGCTTGCTAACGCAATTATTACTTTCTTGTTGCTTGTCGTTGAAGTCCATAGCCCTCGAACCGTTTGTGACAGCCCAGGGTTGGCTAAAAGATAGAATCCTTTTTTCTTTAGCGATCTTTTACTGCGTGAAAACGAACTCTTACCTACCGTGTCAAAAATAACATCATAGGTCTCACCGTTTTTATAAAAATCCTCTTTAGTGTAATCAATTAGCTTGTCGGCTCCCAGAGATTTCACCAATTCTAAATTCGGGGTACTGCATACCCCGGTAACTTCTGCTCCAAAGTACT
>CP070652.1:1497093-1503069 GCA_020354645.1 Deltaproteobacteria bacterium | reverse complement strand
ATATATCATTTTAGTATCACAGGCCTTTCGGGATTTCAAATATGTGAATACGTTGGAAGGTAGCTGAAATTTATAATTTTTTCCGCGTCAGATAAGATGGTAAGCTTAGCGCAATAACCGTGCGACAGAGTTTTATAACTACAGTTAATTGCACTCAACACCTTGATTTTCGCCAAGTAATCCAACCGAATAGGTATCACCCATTTTAAGAATCCGCAACTCCATATTTTCAGGGAGCTTTTTAAGTGTATTATAATTCAAATGATCGTAATGATCATGGGAAATCGCAACATAGGATAGCCCTTGGAAGAACCTTTATGAGACGTCTATGTCGTCGTTTGTTTCGAATGCCAAAACGCATAATTAAAAGTTTTTTTTCTTATTTAGATTAAATCAAAGTAGGCAGTGAAAAGGTGTCAAAAACACCCCCCCTTCCTCACAGGGTTAGGCAGAGTGCGGTGTTCCTGGGAGATTCCGGTTCACCTTACAGGCCATGGGTTTCCCGCGTACGATGGTGGCGTAGCAGGTCATGCACTCTTCACACCGGACGATCGCACTGCTCTTTCCGGAAAAGATCTTTCCTGCCGCATCTGGATCGGTAATCATCTGGCGCCCGATGGCAACGATATCGATCGGTAAGTCACGCACCGATTTGCCGGCCACATCCCCTTCTCCGAGCTTGCCTACTGCAATCACGGGAAGGCCCGTCGCCTCCTTGACCGCCGCGGCAAGTGCGACATTTGCCCCGGCCGGCTGTTCCTTTGGAAGGATGGAACTGGTGGCAAGGAAGCGTTGGCCGCCAACTTGATTCCAGGAGCTGCTGGCAACGAGGGAGACATCCAGAGCATCCACACCCTCATCGGCCAGAAGTCTGCTCACCGTTAAGGCATCCTCAAGCGTCTGTCCGCCTTCCACCTTCTCCACCGCATTGAAACGGAAGAGGATGGGATAGCTCCTCCCGAGCCTTTCACGCGCCGCCCTGACCACTTCGAGTGCGAAGGTGGCCCGTGCGCGGGCAGCACCTCCATAGCGATCATTTCGTTGGTTGGTGAGTGGCGAGAGGAACTGGCTGATTAAATATAAATGGGCGCCGTGTATCTCCACCCCGTCAAATCCGGCCTCAGCCGCAAGGCCCGCGGCATACGCGAAATCGGCGACCATCCGCTCGATTTGTATGAGACTCATGGTGAGAGGCGCAACATCATGCCTGAACGCAAACCCCGAAGGTGAGGCCCCTTGCATTTCCCCTCCGCTGGGAAAACCACGGGCTCCGGCATGGTTGAGCTGCACGACCGCCGCAGCACCCAATTCCTTAATGGAATCGGCAAGACGTGCCATACCGTCAACCTGCCCATCCTCCCATAGTCCCAGGCTGCCCCGGACTATACGACCGTCGGCCCGCACCGCGCTGGCTTCCACGATGACCAGTCCGACATCCTTCGACCGTTCTTTGTAGAACTGAACGATCTCATCCGTGACCATCCCTTCCGGGCTCCCGTAGTTCGTGGTTAGTGCTGGCATGGCAATCCTGTTACGAAGCCGCATGCCGTTGATCATCACTTCATCTCGTAATGTGGCCATTATTATTCCCTCCTACTCTCACAAAATTTCGGTGCTGCAACCTATGGGAGCCTTGAATAGCTCACTCCCATCCGGGGAGCAAGAAAAAAGAAATGGGGTCGCAAGTTAAGGGGCTGTTGCCCAAATCCTTTTTCATTTTGTCTAAGAGCGAGTATTGACAGTTGAGGTCCCCAGCCATAGATTAAAATCTATAAATCAGATTATGGTATCTTATAAAAATTCGATTATTCAGAATTTTAGAGGGACCGGATGACCAACAGATGAACCAGACGGGAATTGCTTGCGGATTATATAGTAAAGTGTCGTGACAGTTTGAAAAGCACCCAGTCCGCTGGTAGTGTTTAACATTATGCCCCTCTAATTAAATGAGGGGTCGAGGTGTTTTTTTGACCCCTCATTCAAATATGTACTCAAAGGAGGAATAACATGAAATACATTATCACTTTTTTACTTATACTGATTGTTTCATCCACTGCCAGCGCCGCTGGGGAGTCGGTTTTATACGAAGTTAATGGAGAGCCTTATGAGGGATATTATATCAGCCCTTCTCCCAATGCCGCACTGATACTGCTTATCCATGACTGGGACGGTCTGACTGATTATGAAATAAAACGTGCCAACATGTTGGCTGATATGGGGTATGCGGTTTTTGCTGTCGACTTGTTTGGGGCCGGAGTACGGCCAACAGAGGTAAAGGATAAACGCCAGCACACCGGTGAATTGTATAAAGACCGCCATAAAATGCGTGCCTTACTGCAAGGTGCACTGAAAACTGCAAAGTCTAAAGGTGCCAATGTCCATAATGCTGTGGTAATGGGATACTGCTTTGGTGGCGCTGCTGTACTTGAGTTCGCCCGGTCAGGGGCAGACTTGAAAGGCATGTCACCTTTCATGGTGGCTTGGCCACACCAGCAGGTCAAGATTACTCCCAGACCAAGGGAAAACTGCTGATTCTGCATGGTACAGCAGACACAAACATTACCATGGATCAGTTTGCCAGGCTTGCCAATGAGTTGGAGGAAAAAGGTATTTCACACGAAATGATTACCTACAGTGGAGCGCCCCATGCCTTTACTGTATTTGGTTCCAATCGGTATCGAGAAGATGCTGATAAAAAATCATGGAAACGTTTTACAGAGTTTCTTACCGAGACGCTTCAATGATAAATTTATGCCTTTACGACAATTTTTTTGGCCAGCGCTAATCTTCTGCTTCTCTTTTTATACCCAGAACCTCGCGGCAATAGCGGATACTACGTTCCACAGTCTCCTTTTCCATCCGCAGGGCCACTTCCATGCTGTCCAAAGGAATTTCCATCTCGGTTTCAATGTTTATCCGTCGCATGGCGGATTTTGTCCTTATAATCTCATAGGCGCGCTTCATGTCGATGTCGCCTTCACCAAGAGCCGTACCTTTCAATTTGCACCCGTAACGTTGAAATTCGATACGGTCATCCCTGAAATGATTTGTTAAGGCGCGCGGGGCCAGATTTTCAATGGCCTTCATGGGATCTTCCATGACCATGAGGGCGTTGACGGTGTCGACGCAGGCTCCCACCACCGGACTGTCCACCAGATCCAGCAACCACAGGATCTCTTCGGAAAAGCTGTCGCAGTGGTTTTCCACCGCAATCCTCACCCCGGCGGCTGAAGCCGCCGGGGCAGAGGCCTTTAACCGCGAGGCAAAAGCATTCATCTGCGCCATGACGTCCGGATGAAAGCGGCTGGCAGACACCGGGCGGGGACGTTTCAAATCCATGCTGACTTTTACGATATCCGCTCCCAGGGCCTGAGCCGTTGCAATGGCCTCATCAAGAACATGCTGGATCCCAATACCCATACCCCCAAGATCCATGGAAAAATTGTATTCAAGGTAAAGCCCGCGTTCCCGGGCCGCTGCGCATACTTCTTTCAGGTAAGCCTCATCCAGGCTCTCCAGGACACCGTCATCCAGATGGAGCCCCTCAAGACCCAGTCGCACGGCTTCATCAAAGAGGCCAAATGTGCTCATCTGTCAGGGCCAGGGCAGCTCAAAATCGGCCCAGGCCTGGCCGATGCCATGAAGATAAAAGCTATAGGTGTGTAATCCAAGCAACATTCGATCTTCCTTCCTAAAAACCCCTGTGCTATCGATTCTCAAAATGATGTCCCAAAGGGAAGCGAACCGGTCAACAGAATAAGGAAGCCCGGGCAAGGGGCATTTTTGCGTCACAAACTCTGAAGGTCCAGCGGACGATAACTTTTTTTAAATTTGGTTTCAAGGTCATAATCAGCATTGACACAAGATTCTAGTTTATTTATACAGTTTTGTTTTGTATTATTCTAATGTGCAACTTACAGGTTAATTTTCGTTGAGGAGGCTTGAGAGTCGATGGCGTTTCTTGGACAAATTCTTGATATTGATTTGAACACGGGTGTTTGGAATTTTTTCCCCTTTTCGGAAAAACAGGCCCGGAAATTTCTTGGTGGCCGCGGGTTAAATGTAAAGTTGCTTTACGAGAATCTACCGCCTGGAATTGATCCATTGGGCCCCGATAATATTCTCATCTTTTCATGTGGTTTGCTGACGGGAACGGCTGCACCGTCATCAGCCAGGCTGCATATAAATGCGCTATCCCCTCTTACGGGACTGCTGGGTAGCTCCAATGTAGGCGGATCGGCCGGCGCCAAATTGCGATCCTGCGGGATTCAACAGTTGATCATCCGCGGCAAGGCCTCAAAACCTGTTTATCTCTGGATTTCCAGCGATTCCATTGAAATCCGTAACGCCGAATCATTCTGGGGACTTGATACCTGGCAAACCCAGGAACGCATTAAATCAAACCTCGCCAGTGATAAATTAAAAATTTTGACTATCGGCCCCGGAGGGGAAAACGGCACCCTTTTTGGCTGTATTATGACAGACAGGGATCATGCTGCCGGTCGCACAGGCATGGGCACCGTGATGGGATCCAAAAATCTGAAGGCCATCGTTATAAAAGGGCAAAGACAAAAAAGACCCTTCCGTTCCAAATCCAAGGGCCATGAAGCAATTAAGCAGTACGTTTTACAAATGAAACATTCCCCTCATTATGAGGGAATTGTTAAGCACGGGGGAGCCGGCTACGTGAAATGGGCCGACGATTTAGGTATTCTTTCAACATTCAACTACCGGCAAAATCACTTTGAAGCCGCAGCTCTCATTGACGGGAAGAACCTGGAAAAGAATATCACTCGCTCCCATGGCTGTTACCATTGTCCCATTCACTGTAAAGCAGATCTCGAATTCCGCAACAATGATGCCGAGCCTCAGCAAGCGGTCCGGCCGGAATTCGAATCCATGTTGGCTCTGGGCGCCAAATGCGGCCTTAGAGACCTGCACGCTCTGGTCATGCTGGACAATCTTTGTTCCCGATTGGGTCTCGATACCATCTCTGCCGGCAATGCTATTGCGTTTGCAATGGATCTATATGAACGTGGCATTCTAACTACAGCAGATACCGGCGGCCTTGACTTGACCTGGGGTAACGCGGAGGCCATGGAAAAAATAATCCTGCAGATGGTTTATGGAAACGGTATTGGTGGTATATTGTCGCAGGGAGTTCGCAGAGCGGCAAAGAGTATTGGTCGCGGCGCTGAAAAATATGCGCCGCATGTCAAAGGGCTCGAAATGGCAGGTTACCACCCGTATAACATTCTGGGAACGGCACTGGGATATTCGGTCTCCAGTCGCGGAGCCGATTTTGCCGATATATACGCGACGATGGAATATAAATGGTTGCCGGAGGAAGCCTCTAAAGTATTTGGAACTCCTCAAGCCGTGGATCTGTATTCAATCCACGGAAAAGCCCAATTGGTCAGACGGGCTATGATTGTGGGCATCGTTTTGGACAGCCTGGGCCTGTGTAAAGTACCGGCATTGTGTCTTATTTGTAGTTTTGACCTTGTTGGTGAGGCGGACGTAACCGCTGCTTTAACCGGCTGGTCGGTGAATGTTTCAGAGCTTTTTACTTTTGGCGAAAAGATCGCAAATCTGGAAAGACTATTTAACCTCCGGCATGGCGCCAGTGGTGCGGATGATCGACTCCCCAGTATGTTTTTTGAAAAAGATTACAATTCCGGCAAAGAACCGTCCAAGCCGCATGAATGGATGGAACCCATGATTAAGGAATTTTATCGCGTCATGGGCTGGGATGAACGGGGGGTGCCTACCCCGGAAAAATTAGCAGAACTCGGTATTTCGCCAGTCGACTTTCCCATCCAGACGGCTGCCTAAGGCCTTTGCAAACCTTTTGTTTCTAATTCCATTATGCATTCAGGTGTGTTTTATGGTGGCAATTACACTATTGAGAGTATTTAGGTATTTGATGTTGGATGTTTAATGAGAGGGACACATACGAAACACTAGAAGCTATCT
>CP070652.1:1491239-1496993 GCA_020354645.1 Deltaproteobacteria bacterium | reverse complement strand
TTAATGTGCACATTCCCTATGCAGGGGAGATTGCAAAAACTGACCTCTTGATCCCTTTCAATACCATCGATCAACACCAGGACCAGCTGCCGTATGATAAAGATACCAAGATCGTTGTTTACTGCATAACGGGACCCATGGGTTATATTGCCGCTGAAAAACTGATTAGCCTGGGATATACGCAAGTGATCCACTTTCAGGGTGGTATGAGGGCCTGGAAAAAAGCAGGAAAACAGTTAGTTTATCGACCAAAATGACTTTACGGAGTGATCAATTTATTGTTTTGAGCATATACATAGGATCAAATCTGTTGGTTAGTAAGTTGCATTTATAATGATAAACTTGACCCTGTTTGAGATCGGATTGATTGCCGTGGCACTCGGTTGTGACGCTTTTGCCGTGGGCTTGGGGGTTGGTACTCGCTGCAGTCGCCCAAGACAAATCTTTCGCTTGTCATTTCACTTCGGAATTTTTCAGTTTATGATGCCGATTCTCGGGTGGCTGCTTGGAATTCATGTTCTCAGTTGGGCCCAACGCTGGGGACCCTGGATTGCATTCGGCTTGTTGTTTGGCATTGGCGTTAAGATGGCGTATGAAGGTGTGATGCCTCATGAAGAAAAAGCTGAATGCCCTGATCCCACCAAAGGTTTGAGTCTGGTTTTGTTGTCTGTTGCGACCAGCATAGACGCACTCGGAGTCGGTTTCGGCCTGGGGGTTTTGGGCCAGGGACTGTTTTTGGTTGCAGTGTGTATCGGCATTACGGCAGGTGCCATGACCTGGTTTGCAATGGAACTTGGGAATAGATTATCCGAAAAATTTGCTCAACGCATGGAGATTTTCGGCGGCCTGATTCTGGTTATTATGGCCTTTAAGTTATTAGTATTTTAATGGCTATTTCAAAAAAAGCAGTCACTTCAAAAAGGAAACTGTCGGTCTTGAAAAAAGAAAACCATTTGAACCTATTCACAACATTTAAATGGTTCAGTACAGGCGGATTGTTGGGGTATTTTGTTTTGCACCCTTGTATAATGATTATCGCAAATTCAATGTTTGTATTCGGACCTGATTCAGGATTTAGTGTCCGACCAACAATTTTCTCGGTGTTCATGAGGTCTTTTTCATTAACGATGTTACCCTGGAGTTTTTCGTTCGCCCTTCTTAGTGCATTGTTGGGAGCCTACTACGGATACGGCCGGCAAATGCTGACGGCATTGCGGGAAAGTGAAAAAAAGTTCAGGGAATTGAGCATAACGGACGACCTTACAGGGATCCACAACTCAAGGCATTTATTTCGCCAATTGAAAGCCGAGATCGAACGGTCAAGTCGTTATAAGCACCCCTTGTCACTTTTGATTATAGATCTTGATAATTTTAAGCAATACAATGATGATTATGGCCACATAGCCGGTGACAAAGTATTGGCCAGGAGTGGGGAAATTCTACGAAGATCTCTGCGGAAAACAGACTCTGCCTATCGGTATGGCGGAGAGGAGTTTACCGTCATTTTGCCTGAATCTACCGGCAAGGAGTCGCTTCATTTTGCCGAAAGAATACGGCAAGCATTTGAAAAGGAAGCCTTCTCTCTGCGGCAGGAACGGAATTTAGCGGTTACTGTCAGTATCGGTGTGGCCCAATATATACCGGGAGAAGAAATCACGGCCCTTATAAAACGCGCTGATATAAACTTATATACAGCTAAAAACAAGGGAAAAAACCGTATCTGTTTCTCGCATTAACATTAAGATGGTTGTTTCCCATTTTGTATTAAATCTGGTTGATTCTTATCCACTTTAGAGGTGATTATTCTGGATGACAATACCGTGTATTCATCCTTACGAAGATCGATTACATTCTCCATTCGGCTATCGGTTGATTTTCCTGACGGTTGATCTTTGAATCGCTGTGAGTCGTGAGCGCTATGGCCGCCGCAGCACCCCATTCCGCCCTTCCGGGCAAAGATGAGATACACAAATAAAATGAGTAAAATGATTGGAATTAAATTTTGCATGTTTTTCTTTCCCTTTGTGACCGTAAAATATGTTTTATTAATTCAATACACTGGAAGATGGATAAAGAAGTTTCATACCTTTTTTCTCGGTCATTCTCTAATTGCAATGGCTGTGCCAATTCCAACCAAGAACACGATAGCTTCCTCATATAACCCCAATGATGCGAATTCATGCTTAAATAAATACTTATCTACCTCTGGTAATCATAGTAAGGCTGGATAATATTTATACAGTTTTCGTTTTGGTGGATCGTTTAAAGGGGTAAAAAGTATTCACTTATTCTGCAACCTTTATACGTGTATGCTGGATACTTGTTATTCACTTTTCTTCGCTCGAAGTAATAAATAACTACAAATAACTTAAATTAGCATTGCCGCCTGATTCATATAAAATACATAATATCAAGTGATTATATAATTCTTACGATTATTGGCACCGCATTTGCATCCTCCAATTTTAATCCAACGGGGAAAAGGAGGTTCTACATTGATGGATTATACCGAAAAGAGAGCCTGTGCGCGTTGTTATTATGAAGCTTTCGTCACTTGCGCATATTTCAACTCTGACAGATTTTACCGCGCAAAAACAACTAACCACAGTAAACACGGTCTTTTTTTTGAGTCGGATTTTTCTCTAAAACCGGGAGCAAGCATCTATATTCGTGTTGATAATCATCTACCTGAGGCCTCTGGGTCAGGGATTTGCGGTTGCGGGAGAATTCGCTCACTGGCGATTGCTGAAGTGAAATGGTGCAAGGAATTGGAGGGCCTGGATGGTTCTCATTATGGAGTTGGTCTCAAATATTACGCCCCGGCAATTTAATGTCGATAACTAAACTGGAATTTCAACGCGAAAGAAGTGGTGATATGTATTTAAATTTAATCAAAGTTATTGTTGTTTTTACTATGGGCAGTATTGGTATGCATTTACTTGTAATGCTCATGGATTATTACCTGATTGTTAAGCCCGTTTATCTAAACCTGCATGACAACTTTGTCGGCACCATTTTTTCGACTCCCATGTATCCAATGATGGGGGTATACGGCCTTTATTCGTTGGGGGTATATTTTTTATGGGAGCGTAAGAAAAAAGCGATACTCATGGCACGGGAAAAACAACTGCAAAGTGAGAAGGTAGAAGCCGTATTGAAAACCATGCAGCGCATAACCGGAATGCTCGCCGAACATATTGCCACCCATAATTCCGAAATTACGCACTGGGTTGAATCCAGAAAAAGTCAGGGACAGCTGGTCTCGGAAAGAGTGGTACTTCCAAATAAAAAGATCGCACAAGCGCTTCACACTCTATCTGAGATATCATTTGTTTTACCGTACAGCGAGAACCGGCCGGAGAACGTTGGTGATATTGAAAAAATACTGCATGAAAAAATAGGCGGGATTACAGAGTTTCAAAAAAACTGATCTGGCTTTTATAACAAAAGTCGTAAGAACGCTTTTAGATTTATTGGCACCGACCAAGATTTCATCCTGCGATCTGGTTTCACAATGATAAAGCCCCCCTGCCGCAAATAGGCGCAGCAAAATTGCGGTCAAATTCAGCACCCTGTTCGGCCGTCCGCTAAGCCGCCGTACCGGATGAGATATACAGCATGCCGCCATACATCTGTTCAAATGCAGTTTCACGAAAATGTCGTTCTACTGATTCCCAAGTACGCTTATCGAAATAATCATTTGTAACCCCGAATGATCGAGACGCCCGCACAATAAGCTTAAATACCCATGAGGGCAGGCGCTCTGGTCGCTTGCCGTCCATGATTGCCAGTCGACCATCCAGAACAAGTGCATGCGATGCCGCTTTGATCACACGGTCGCAATCAGCTATGTATCCAAAAACGCCGATTGATAACACACCATTTATGCTTTCCGGAAAGTTATATGCGAGGATATCTGACTGGACGAATTCTATGTTTTTCCATCCCGCTCGCTCAGCCCGCTTTTGTGCGTGTGCAAGCATCTTAGGACTTAAATCAACGCCTATCAATCGGCCTTCAGGTCCTATTTGCTTGACAATAGGGGAAAAGTTTAAGCCGGTGCCGCAACCGAGTTCGACCACACAGTCTCCCCGTTTAAGATGTAAGTGTTTTATCGTGCGCAAACGATAGGCCTTGCGAATTCCTATTAGCCCGTAGAGCTGCACTGCGAAGTCGTAGTACTTTGCTCCCGATTGATAACTAGAAAGAACTTTCTGCTTAGACAATGTCATCAATTCTCACCTCCCTGTCTAAATGCCAGTGTGCGGCGGCTGCAGGGCCGTTGCCGCAACACGCGCCGGCGGTTCTTTGGTTTCGAAGGACATAATTAATGCATTTAACGCTCAATGATTAGCTTGGCTGAGGTGGAGTCCGGCAACACCGGCAATAATAAATCCAATGCTGACCAGCCTTAACAAAGTTGCCGGTTCTCGAAAATATAGAATCCCGACTGTTGCTATCAGGGCAGTACCGATACCAGACCAGATAGCATATGCAACAGCGATATCGATTTTTTTCAATGCAAACGTCAGCGCCACAAACGAAACCGCATAAAATACAAAGAGAAAAACAGATGCAACGATGTTCGTAAAACCTTTGGATAGTTTCATCGACGTCGTGCCTGCAACCTCAAGAAGAATGGCGCAAGCAAGATAGACCCAATATTTCATCTTATCTCCATATTCTGGGGCCATCGGTAGCTGATACTTTGTTCCTTCATACAGGCAGACGGATAAGCGTCAAAAGCATTACACTGGAAAATATCCTCGGATCAGGGAGGTCGTCGGCAATCACAGTCCAGACATGCGTGTTCGACGCAGCTACCGCAGCTCAGCTCAAGCTGTTTGCGCAGGGCCGCTCTGGCACGATGCAACTTCACTCGGGTGTTGTTGGCGGTCATGCCATTCGCCGCCGCGACTTCGACGATACGGGCGCCCTCTAAATCGATACGCCTGAGCAGCAAAGAATAGTCGTCCTTGAGCGTCGGCAACAGATCATACATACACTGACAAATGGCGCGCTCAATATCTGGTTCGGGAACCTCCGTCTCCATGCGCATTCCAATCATGCGTTCCAACGCACGACGCTCGGCATCCCGATGGCGATAGTAATCGATGACTGCATTTCGCAGCAGACGATAGAACCACGCTTGTACGGACTCGCTGTCGCGAATCGAATCCGATTTCTTCACGCTTTTTAGGAAAGCGGCCTGTAGGATTTCCTCAGCGTCGAATGTATTCCCCATACGATGCGTAAGGAACTTCAGGAAGCGCCGGTGGTTAGCGACAAGTGTTGCGATAACAGAAGAAGATTGGCGTTTTGTGCCTTCCATAACTAGTTTCCCATTTTACCGTTAATGGGTACATAAAGTATTTTTCCCAGTAGTAGATATCAATCCGCTGATCGCTTTTCTGAAATCAAAAATTGGATCACCAACACAAGTTTCGGATATTATTGAAGGGTCCAACCCTAAAATCATTACAGCAAAATTTATGCCGGATGGCGTGATAATTTCCAAGTTTCCGAAACAAAGCGATAAAAGAAAATCAATTACGTTCTTAATTCCAAGCCGGCGGGTATTTTTTACCCATTTGAGACTGTTAAATTTGTGCAACCTGGGAAATTTTCATCAGATTACTGTATTTTAATGGGAACGTGATCGCCGCTCACGGTACTTTCCGACTAAATCAGAATTAAATTATAATATTTTTTCAGTTGGTTATGAATTTAATAGCTTAATTCTGCTCTTATTGG
>CP070652.1:1475009-1491139 GCA_020354645.1 Deltaproteobacteria bacterium | reverse complement strand
CGCCCAAGATGAGTATATTAAGATCGGATTGTTTGAACTGATCGATGCATTTCAAAAAATCCTTAATAAAATTCCAAGCGACGACCGTATGGAATTTACCGCCGACCAAATCTCGGTCAAAGACAAAATTTCTCAAATTGCAGATATACTAGAATCCAAAGGTTCCACTACCTTTAAAGAACTTTTTTCGGAAAAGCCGGACAAGGGCGAGGTCATCGTCACATTTCTGGCCATTCTGGAAATGGTTAAACTTGTGCTGATCCGTATTGTCCAACATGCTCAAACCGGAGTAATAAGGCTATTTTATCTATAAATGGAAGATATTAAAAACATCATAGAAAGTCTGTTGTTTGTAACTGAGGAACCATTGACCGTTGATCGTCTCAAAAAGATCCTCACCCTGGCTGATACAAAAGAGATTCGAAAAGCCCTGAATGATATCTCAACAGAATACGAAGAGCGAAAAGGTGGGTTTTATCTGTGCCAGGTTGCTGGAGGGTACCAGGTGCGAACGCGACCCGAATATGCGTCCTGGGTCAAGCGGTTAATTCAACCCAAACCGTTGCGCCTCAGCAAGGCGGCTTTAGAGACGTTAGCCATCATCGCCTACAAACAACCGATTATTCGCAGTGATATTGAACACATTCGCGGAGTTGATTGTGGTGGGGTGCTGAAGGTGCTTCTTGAGCGAAACTTTATTCGGGTTTTGGGAAGAAAGGAAATTCCTGGGCGTCCCCTGATTTATGGTACAACAAGGCGTTTTTTAGAAGTATTTGACTTAAAAACCTTGAAAGATCTGCCCACCCCCAAAGAAATCGAGGCGCTTGGCAATTCTCCGTTGGAAGAGGCAGCCGGGATGCCACAGGGAAATTCAGACAATTCGGAATCCGAAAAATCAAAAAATGCTTGACTTCAAAGTCAATAACACTTTATGTATTCAGCGCGTTGAACGGTGGATTTTTAATCCCGATTGGATAGGCAATTTGATTTAAATTAAAGATAATTCCAGGTATGGTTAAAGCAGAGCTGATCCAAAAACTAAGAGATAGGGCCAACCTAAACAGAACCCATGCTGAAAAAGTGGTGGATATCTTTTTTGACACCATCAGCGACACGCTTACAAAAGGTGAGCGAGTGGAGATCAGGGGGTTTGGCAGCTTTGCGGTGAATAGCTACAAATCCTATGTTGGTCGCAACCCGAAAACGGGTGATCAAATCCATGTATCCGCAAAAAAATTACCTTTCTTCCGGGTGGGCAAGCGATTAAAATCAATGGTCGACAATAAAACGGGCGGTTAACTCAGCGGGAGAGTGCTACCTTCACACGGTAGAAGTCACTGGTTCAAATCCAGTACCGCCTACCAGTAAAATCAGGGGGTTACGGGTGATGCCGTAACCCCCCTTTTGTTTCTGATAAGCTCATCGCGATTGTGTTGTTCTGACAATTAATTGAAAATCTGCCCGATTTTTCTAACAGGAGTAATTCTTGAGTTACGTTTGACGGTGGAAGTTCAAATGGGGAGTGCGATCTGAAAGCAAAATTTTACTAACCGAACATGTAGAAGCCCAATGCCCGGTCCGATGGGTTGGAGGGATGGATGGAAGTGAATTCAACCCCCAATTCCAGGCCAAAAATTTTTTTTATCACAACTTCTTTCTGGATTAATGTCCTTTGGGCATCATCCAGACGAAACTCCAAAAACAGCTTGTCACCGACTTTTAGCTCGCGTTTTACATTAAGTTTAATTTTCAAGCCGGTGCGGGACATGTCAAGCACGGTCATTAGACCCCTGTCTTCCTCCCTGCCTTCCACAATTTGTCTAAATTCACCGGCAAAATTTGTTGGTATTCTGTATTGCTTTCGCCGCTCGATTATAACGCTATATTTATGGCCACAGGGACATTTGACTTTGGCTTTGTCTGTTTTTTCAAGTTCGGGATGATCAGCAATGTTTATAACCCGCGGTTGCTCACACTTCGGACAGGTGAAAGTAACCAAGTTGCTGCGAGTGATGTAAACCTTCTGTGTCATGGGGTCTTCCTGAAATCGCAAGTTTAGATCAAAGTAAAATTAGCCTTTAACTCATAAATATCTTGGTTAATACAAGTCGCAAAAAAAATCAATCATTAGCATCGCATACAGGACCGGTCATCCATTGCAAGTTACAAAAGGTGTATTTAGAGAATAAAAGGGGATCATCCGGACCATTCAAGCGTCAGCACTGCCTGCCTATGAGAATATTAGGTATTGAAATTTTTACATATATTGTTTTATAATGGATGCAATAAAAACCTCCTCAAAGGAGTTTTGTGATGAGCACTCCCGAGATCGGGCCGGATAAATACGGTGTAATACCGCGGCTGTTTAAGCAGATTAATGGTCTGCCAACAGAACAACAACTGATGCTTCTTAGGCAATTGCTAAAAGGCAATGTCAAAAAGCATTTGTTAAAAATGATTATAGACATGACCGACACGCAGCAACTCAAACTTCTCGAAAAGCTGGAGAAAATACCGGTGGAAGAAATGCCGGTGAAAACTGTAAGTTTAGATGACGAGGAAACATCGATGCGGGGGCATCTGCGTAAACCCTGCCTGATACGCGTAAAATATTCCATCAATGATCAGTCCCATGATGGCTATATCCTTGATATCAGCACTGTTGGGGTGTTCATCGAAACAAATGAATCTTTTTCCGTCGGACAGGAAATGAAAATTACCTTTCTGTTGCCCAACCATCAGCAGGCGTTTAAATTAAATGGCATGGTAGTTTGGGTCGGCCATCAAGGGGTTGGCGTAAAATTCCAGAATCTATCCCCTTATCAAGAAGACATCATAAAAACTTTTATAGAAAAATGATAGGTGTCTGTTTATACTGCTGCTTTTTTATTGCCTTCCGACACTTACCTAAATGAATCAATTCATATAACCACTGGGATTGTTCGAGACCGGATCTTCGATCTTTGAAGACCTTTGCCCCTTGACCTCATCGGTAGTAAATGGTAAAATTCAATTATTCAAATAAGTTGACCGATCTGAAGATGGACATTTGTACCACAATCAATCTGAAATTATAATACGTGACCCCTCTTTAGACCGGAAAAGATATTCATTGATTAAATACCCTAAAATGAAATCCATACGGCAGCATCCGTTGGCAGCACAAAATATATTCCAAATAACCGGGAATCCGCCGCATCAATCCGGAAAAAATGCTTTAATTTTTAAACCGGTGTTGGCCGCCACATTACCTAATCAAAGAACCCTGCGCCTGATAACCGCTGGGGCAATGCTGCAATTAGGTGTTACGCTGGCCAGCGGGCAAGGATGGCAATGTCCGGTATACGCAAACTTTGCAATACCCTGCCCCGGATGTGGTCTGAGTACTGCCATAATTTTACTGATCCGGGGATCATGGCAAACAGCGTTATCGGTCCATGCATTCGCACCCGTTTTTCTGATGCTCATTATCTTTATGGGAATTCTGAGTGCGCTGCCCCATAATTCTTACCGGATTGCCGTACAACGATTGGCAGTTCTAGAGCGCAATTACTGTTTCGCCGGATGGCTTGTAATAGGTTTGATTGTCTACTGGGGGGTTAGAGTTTTTGGATCTTTATAGTACCCATTTGGCTCTGCCAACATGAAATCCTTCAGAATTATAGATACAAAAGGGGAAAATCATGCTTGACTATCTGTATCCAGTTTTAACCGTAATTATTTCGATTGCCTCTCTTATTATTCTCATCGTTGTTCTCATTAAATCCTTTAAAGAAGGCGCGTTCAAGGGAATACTCGGAATATTAACCTGTGGGTTTTTCACGTTTATATGGGGCTGGATAAAGCACAAAGAACTTCAAATAACGAAATTGATGCTATTGTGGACCGTGCTCATTATCCTCTCGTTTGTAATTCCGATGATGGTGGGAACCGCTCAAGTTATGAAAATTATGCCGATGCTTCAAGAGCAGGCCCTGAACCTCAAAGGTCAGAAAAAAACCAAGTTGGTTACACCCAAGAAAAAAACGAGGGTAGCCAAAAAGAAACGTTCCGCAACCGCTAAAAATAAAAAAGGCGGTCAGGCCAGGAAAAAAAAGGGCGACTGGAACAGCAGGGCAGTTGCGTTATGGAAAAATGGGAAATATACCAATCCCAATCAGGCTATTGAATACCTCAACAAAGCTATTGAAAAGAACCCTAAATTTGCCGAAGCATATAATAACCGAGGCAATGCCTACCGTGATTTAAATCAGCTTCAGAAGGCTTTTGCGGATTACAACCAGGCTATATCCCTTAAGCCCGATTACGTTCAGGCCTACAATAACCGGGGAAATATTTATTATGATCTCAAAAAATATCAGCTGGCACTCAATGATTACAACAAATCCCTTAGTCTCAACCCGTCCTACCGTCTGGCCTATCTTAACCGAGGGTTGGCCTATAGCCGGCTGAAAAAGGCGAATCTTGCCTGCAATGATTTACAAAAGGCTTGCAAAATGGGTGATTGTGATGGGTTAAACTGGGCTAAAAAAACCAAAATCTGTAAGAATTAATTTTAACTATTTACGCTATCCATCGCTAAAAAAGGCAGATTCAAAAAAAATCTGCCTTTTTTTCGGATAATACAAAACGAAACCGACTTTATACAGCTATGTTATAAATAACATTCCGATGGTCGACAAAAAATTGCATCACGCGGGACCCATTGCGATCAGGGGATAATTTAGAAAACCGCGCTAGCCGCATCTGGTCAAACCACAGAAATGACAGGTCATACACCCTTCTTCAAAACTGATAGTTTGGCCGCATTCCGGACAGGTTTCGCCCAAAAGCCTGCTTTTATTCCTACCTTGGGCACGGGTGTTGTTCTTCATATATCTTTTTTCAAGGACCCTGCTGATGGCATCCGGTATAGACAACACCAGACCACCTTCCTGAAATACGGGGTGTTCACCGCCGATACCTTTTAGCTGATCTACAATTTCGTCAACCTTCACACCGGACCTCAGCGCTAACGATACCAGGCGGCCGATGGCTTCGGTCTTTGCAGTCGTGGAACGCCCGGACTTACCGATGGTTGCAAACACTTCGAACGGTTGACCATCCAACTCGGTGACCGTCACGTATAACTGGCCCAAACCTGTTTTAATCTTGGTTGTAAATCCCTGAAGGGTTTCAGGTCGCTCTTGGACCGCTGCCAGGATACCCGCATTTTTCCTTAATTTATTGGTGAACGAGAGGACCTGATTTTCTTTACTGCCATCCCTGTAGATCGTAATGCCTTTGCAGCCTAGCTCATAGGCAAGGTCATAGACCTTTAAAACATCTTCCCTCGTGGCATCATGCGGCAGATTAACAGTTTTTGAAACAGCATTATCGGTATATTTCTGGAAAGCGGCCTGCATGCTGACATGCCACTCCGGTGATACATCATGCGCTGTCACAAAAATTTCTCTTACATCCTCCGGAATTTCTTCCAGGTCGGCGATGCTGCCTTTTCGGGCAATGATATCCATCAATTCACGGCTGTAAAATCCTCTTTCGCGAGCCACCTTTTCAAAGTAAGGATTGACTTCCAGAAGCTCGTCATTATCCATCACGTTCCTGACAAAACTCAGGGCAAATAAAGGTTCAATACCGCTGGAACATCCTGCGATAATGCTTAACGTGCCCGTCGGTGCAATGGTTGTTGTGGTCGCGTTGCGGTATGTTTGATCCGTCTGATTCTTGTACACGCTTTTATCAAAATTATTAAATACACCTCTTTCTTCAGCCAGCTGTTTTGAGGCTTCGTGAGATGCTGTCTGGATAAAAAGCATAACCTCTTCAGCGACCTCAAGGGCTTTCTCAGAGTTATAAGGAACCTTTAATTGATAAAGCATATCAGCAAAGCCCATAACCCCGAGTCCGATCTTGCGATTACCTTTAACCATATCTATAATCTCAGAAAGAGGATATTTCGACATATCTATAGTGTTGTCTAAAAATCGAACCGCCAGCCTTATGACTTCATTTAATCGGTGATAATCAACAACCGGCTCCCCATCTTTTTCAGCTACAAATTTGGCCAGGTTCACCGAACCCAGGTTGCAGGCCTCAAAAGGCAACAGCGGCTGCTCACCGCAAGGATTGGTACTCTCTATTTCTCCGATATCCGGTGTTGGATTGTCTTTGTTAATTTTGTCTAGAAAAATGACCCCGGGATCCCCATTTTCCCAAGCCTGCTCGACGAGGGCCCGGTATACTTCGGCAGCTTTTAGTTCACCCACTTTTCGGTTATCTACAGGGTCCACGAGACTATAGGCCGTTTTCTTTTTTACGGCTTCCATGAAGGCATCTGTCACGCTGACGGATATATTAAAATTATTCAAAGCGCCGTTTTTCTTTTTGCAGTAAATAAAATCCATTATATCCGGGTGATCCACACGCAAAATAGCCATGTTGGCACCGCGACGGGTGCCGCCCTGCTTGACCTGCTCGGTGGCCGTATTAAAAATTTTCATAAAAGAAACCGGTCCGGAAGCCACACCGCCAGTGGTTCCAACCCTGCTGTCCTTGGGCCGCAGCCGCGAAAATGAAAATCCAGTACCGCCGCCGGATTTATGGATGAGGGCGGCGTGATGCAGTGAAGAAAAAATACCATCCAAACTGTCCTCGACCGGCAGCACAAAGCAAGCCGCCAGCTGACCAAGTCTGCGCCCCGCATTCATGAGTGTCGGAGAATTCGGCAGAAAGTAAAAATCCGTCATCATGCCGTAAAATTGCTCCTCCATTTTTTCAGCCAAATCGGCATGACCATAATTTTTTTCGGCCGCCGCAACATGCCGGGCTACCCGTCTAAATAGTTTTTGAGGCGTTTCCACCACCCGACCTTTGGCATCTTTTTTGAGATATCTTCTTTCCAGGACGGTTTTGGCGTTTCCCGAAAGTACCGGGCCATTTTCTACGAACAAGGATCTATCCAGCCGAATCGGTGTGGGCTTGGATAAGCCGTATTCCAGCAGCTTGCTTCCGAGCAATTTTTCGATAACGGACATCGTGATGGTATCACGCTCCATTTTGAGTATTTCTTCTCTTAAGAACCGGCTGATATCCAAAGCCTGATCGGTGTTAATGGGGTTCTTTTTAGTTAGCTTGTCCGAGAAGCGATGATCATCCCATCGGTATTTTTGCAAATCAAAACGTCCATCGGCTGTGACTAAGATTTTCCCTCGCTGGCGCATTGGTCTCTCCTGAGATGGTTTTCCCGTATCAAGAAATATTATCGAACGATCAGAAATATCCAACAGAGTTTTGGAGGCTGGTCGTATACTAATATTGCTAAACAGTTCAAAAAACTATTATTCTCTTCTCGCCAGTCTCAAAATTGCGAAAAACGGGATATGTTTATCATACAACATATTGTATGTCAAGAATCAATTGCGGCAATATATGGATTGTTCTGGTGAATTTTAGCTCATTTTATAATCCTCATTTTGTGGGTACGTACGAGTTTTTTCCATAATTTCTCAATAATTACTGCGGAAGCCTCTCTTTCATTGCGTACATCCTTTTTGGCAACAAACCGACAAGAGGCCATTAAGCCGTTGTTTCCTGTTACGAGTCCGAATTTTTCCCTGATATAACGGCCCAGGGTTATTTGGAGTGAACCCAACTCTCCCACGGTCATATTGGCCAAGGTGATCCTGTCTTTCAGTGACAGATCATTGACAAGCCTATCGACGGCTTCTCTGACCGTTTGGGGTGGGTTTTCGTTCATCACTTTTCTGGTTCTTGATCGCGATGTCTGAATGAATCCTGCCGGTGCCCCTTGCATCAGACTCAAATAAATTGTGCTTTCGAGGATGTTGAAGGTATCTTGATAGATCCCGGGATCCTCGCTGGTCCGATAGCCGGTTACATGTAAAATTTCAATTCCCCGATCTTTGATCCAGGTGTTAAGCGTCTTTGCCGCTGTGAGCGACTGCATTTGATTTAAATTAATAAGAAGATATGAGCGATTCAGCTTCACGACAAGGTCTTTTGTTAATTTTATGGGGTCGGTGGGCCGGCCCCGAGTCAAAATGAAAGTTCCATCAGAATCCCGTACATTTCCTTCAACTTGCGTAGAATATTCCGGCGTTGCTACCTCCTTTAATTTATAGGTATCGGGCAGAGCGCCGTTTTCTGTAAGTCGCCCCCTGGCAATCCAACCCCCATAGGGAATCTCCATCTTTATGGCTAGATCCAGGGCGGCTCGTTCAGCCCCCGGTTGACCGCCGGATATAATCTTTCTGATCATGGGTTTGACCCAAAGGGATAAATAAAAGGCCGTTGACCCGCCACATGTTGGATTTCCCTTTGTTGAACATCTATGGCTTGCATCCAAAGACGAGCAAATTGGACCGTGTCGGTCAAATCTGTAAATCTAAGATATATTCCATTATATAATAATGTGATCTGTTTGTCACATATCGCACGGTTACCCACAGGCGGCCCCTTTATCAGCCCTTGCCTGGTTCGACTGTCAAACGCGCTTGAAAATATAAATTAACACTGCCGCTATACCAATTGCTATTTGCAAGTTGAGATCTTGAAGTCTCTATTTTCGGAGCCTGGTTGGGATCGGGGGAGAATTGCAACTTGTGCAGCGAATTGAAAACAGGCAAAGGCTGATCTTGCAACCATCTTAAACACGGCACGCCAACCAGGTAATTTACATTTGCCAAATAGCTCCTATGTTGTTATTAGCACGCTTAAGGAACGCAGGTTGCCAATCAAAACAATAAGCTGAGACTTTTTTTGATATTGCCGCCACACTATAAAATTTTTAATATCATCTGTTAGTTGAAAAATCGACAGATCCGTATTAAAACAATTCAAAAGCTTTTGGTTCCTGGCAAAAATTATAGGTTGGAGGGTTAAAATGGCTGATGAAAAAAACTCAAAGGAAATAACCGAACTTCATGAAATGGGCAGTGACACCGTAAAACGCGGCCTGGCACAAATGTTAAAAGGGGGTGTCATTATGGACGTGGTTACTCCCGAACATGCAGAAATAGCCGAGAAGGCCGGTGCCGTGGCGGTGATGGCTCTTGAAAGAGTCCCTGCTGACATTCGCAGTCACGGTGGTGTTGCCCGAATGTCTGATCCGGGTCTGATCAGAGAGATTATGGAGACGGTTTCTATTCCGGTCATGGCCAAATGCCGCATCGGTCATTTCGTCGAAGCGCAAATACTTCAGCAAATTGGTGTGGATTATATCGATGAAAGTGAAGTACTGACCCCTGCTGTTGAAATGCACCATGTCAACAAACATGAATTCAAGATTCCATTTGTCTGCGGCTGCAGAGATCTGGGTGAAGCGTTGCGGCGTATTGGTGAAGGAGCCGCCATGATTCGCACAAAAGGCGAGGCCGGCACCGGTGATGTGGTGGAAGCCGTCCGCCATGCTCGGAGCGTATTGGGTGAGATTCGTCGTCTGACATCGATGCCCGATCAGGAGTTGATGAAATATTCCAAAGAAATCGGCGCACCCTATGAACTGGTTAAAGAAACAAAAGAGTTGGGCCGCATGCCGGTGGTCAATTTTGCCGCCGGTGGTATTGCCACTCCGGCTGACGCGGCCATGATGATGCAAATTGGTGTGGATGGGGTATTTGTGGGGTCCGGTATTTTCAAAAGCGGCAACCCGGCTCAACGGGCGAAGGCCATCGTTGAAGCAACCACACACTTTAACAATCCGGAAATTTTGGCCAAAGTCAGCGAGAATTTAGGGGAGCCGATGGTCGGAATAAATGTGAGCAGCCTGAAGGAAGGCGAACAACTGGCAGTCAGGGGATGGTAATTAAGGGCAATTATCACGCAACGCGGTATGAGGAAATTCTCCTGAAGGCGCTCACTTTGGAAAAGCCTTTTTGAGTTTCATGCCCATAGGAGGTGATTTTAGAGTGAAGGCGTCCGAGAGATCCTATCGCCGGTTATCCGGTGCACCCTCGCCTGAACTCTGTAACTATTCATGAAGATCGGCATACTGGCATTGCAAGGTGATTTTCGCGAGCACATCAGCGTGCTCCATAGATTGGGGATCGAGACGGCCGAAGTGCGCCTACCGGAGGATCTCACCGGGTTATCAGGGCTTATTATCCCTGGGGGTGAAAGCACAACCATCGGCAAATTAGCGGTGATGTATAACCTTTTGGAGCCCCTGCGAGAAATTGCTGACGGCATACCGATCTGGGGTCCCTGCGCAGGAATGATTTTTATGGCCAAAGAAATTGATCAGGAGCAGCCGCTGCTGGGAATCATGGATATCACGGTGGAAAGAAATGCGTTTGGCCGCCAGGTTGACAGTTTTAAAACTTATCTGGACATCCCGGTTCTCAACAAATTCAATCCGAAACCCTACCCGGCGGTTTTTATTCGAGCCCCGAAGCTGGCAGCAGTCCGGGGCAACGGCAAAGTGATTGCCGAGCTAAAAGATGGAACCGCGGTTGCGGCACAACAGGGAAAATGGCTGGTGACCGCGTTTCATCCCGAACTGACCGAAGATGATCGATTTCATCGGTATTTTTTAAGCCTGATATAAAAGCATTCACCAGCTCCGCCGGGGCTTACCTGTTCCCGAAAGAGGTAAACTGAACAATATAATCACCGCAAAGGCGCTGTCTTCGGGCCTGAATCCTTGGCCATGCGCTGACTGCCGCAAGATTCGGGCTGAATGGAGCCAGAGCAAAACCCCGCAGAGCGGAACAGGCCGGGCGGTTAAATGGATCTATCAAATAGCCTTAAAAGACCACTCCATCTCGCCTGACGAAGAAAGTCCAACCTGAAGATGCCCGCGCCACTTTTGGTCATCCTGTTCCGGAAAATCCTCTCGGAAATGAGCCCCCCGGCTTTCCTTTCTTCGAAGGGCCCCCTGGAGGATAATAGCCGCGGTTTGGCAGGCAAATCGCAACTCCAAAATGCGCTGCAACTGACGCACATCACCGCCGGCTTCTAAACCGAAGGCTTCTGTTTGGATTTCATCCAAATCGTCTATCGCACGGGTGAGCCCGTATCGGCTCCTGATAATCCCGCCGTCTGTCCAAAGAATCTTACGAAGTTTTTTTATGAGCCGGGCCGGATCCTTTTGGGCTGTGTTTTTCCTGTGAACGAGTGGCTGTGCTTCTAAATCCGCCCGCAAGGATGGTGTACGGGGGGCAGGGTTATTTTTGACCCAAGCCGCTGCTGATTTGCCTGCCTGGGCTCCAAAAACGACGGTTTCGGTCAGCGCATTTCCGCCCATCCGGTTGGCGCCGTGCAACCCGCCGGTTACCTCACCGGCTGCATAGAGTCCCGGCACGGAGGTAGCCCCTGTCGCATCGATGCTCACCCCACCCATCACGTGATGGGCTAAGGGAGCGATTCGCACCGGTCGATGCATTAGACCACAGCGTTCCCACAAAATTTTTGTGGTAGAGGCTGAAAATGGATCCCTGTGCCAGGCATCTTCAGACACCCCTTGCAGATCCAGCCACACCTCTCCTCCTTTTCGATAGATCTCATTAAAGAGAGCCTGGGAGAGTTTATCCCGGGCGCGTTCTGCCGCCGGCCGTTCCTGTATTTGATATTTTGCGTGGATTTCCTCTCCGTCATTATTATAAAGCCGTCCTGAATCAGCTATTCCGGGAGGAATTAAAAACGGCGGATAACGGGGCTCTGCAAGACCCAACGGATAAAACTGGACAAACTCCATGTCCTGAAGTTCAGCCCCGGCCTTGAGGGCCAGGATGTAACCATCCCCCACCATCCTTTTGGGATTGTCATGCCGCAAATACAAAGCTCCGGCCCCACCGGTTGCCAGAACCAGTGCGTTGGCATTAATTTTCAACCATTTGTTTGATCCCGCAGAATAAACCACGACAGCGGCAGTGCCCTCCTGCATTTTCAAATCCGTCACCAGCAACCCGCCCATCAGCCGGGTACCCAGAGATTTGTTTTTTGATAACAGGCAGTGAACAATTTCTTCACCCCAGATAGGGGCTCGACCCGCGGAGAAAAGATATCCTCCGTAAAATTTGGCTTTGATACCCCATTCGACCAGCTCCTTTAGCCTTCAAGGGCCCTCTGCCGCCAGAATTTCTACCAACTCTTTTTGGTTGATGCCGCGTCCGGCCTGTAACGTGCGTTTCATGTGCCCTTCGGGGGAGGCGCCTTCGGGAGTAGCGGCAAATACGCCGCCGCTGACCAGCGTGCAGGTTGATTTGCCGGGGGTTGCTTTGGAAATCACACAAACTTCCAGCCCTTTTTCCCGAGCGGCGATTGCCGCCCGAAGACCGGCGGCGCCGCTACCCACCACCAATACATCAAAGGAAAGTTGTTCCACGGCTTTCTCCTTTACCCATCGTAAACTCCACTATTGCGCGCTGAACTAACAATTTTGGCGTCGTTCATTGTCAGCACTCTATTTAGCCTTGATAAATGAGAAAATACAAGAAAAACCTGGGAAACCTGCTGTTTATTTCTGGGCGCAGAGAACTTCCGAGGGGAACAAAAAGCGATTATAAACCTCAGCCACTGATTGGGTGAGATAACACTAGCTTTTTAAAACGATATATATTCCCTGCTCATCAATCTTGGAAAGGTTCCAAATCATTAAACTATTCTCTTTATTGAACGCATGCGCGTTGGTCTTTACTACCGGTAGTTCGCATTTGATGCAGACTACTTATAGTTCATAATGCAGTATTATTTCGTTTTTGACACAACCAAACAGAAAAAGTATTGGGACACATAACATTATTAGATAATGCTTTCTAAGCATAGATAGCGCTCTCTTCCTTACAAAATGCTCCCCTTCAGGTACTCAAACACGTATGCGTATATTTCCGCCTTATGACAACCTTGTGAACATCTTTCATCATCGCCAGCATGACGCAAAGGAGTCCAGTGATAGCAGGGATATACAGGGTCACCCCCCGCCACAGCAGGTTGTAATATGGAGCAAAACCAACGGGAACGATTCCGGCCATCATCGATAGAGAGACACTCTCTGCAACAGCCGATCCGCCGGGAGTTGGTGCAAAGTATACCAGAAAAATCAGGGCCAACTGAAGCTCAAGCATATGTCCCAGGGTGGAATCGTTAATTCTCAGAAAACGCAGACACAAAAACGCCATTAGGCATCTTGAAAGAATGAACACCAGACTTAACAGACATACGATGCCGAAACTGGCCTTGCCCATTTTCAGAAACCGGCGGGCTTCACTTTGGTAGACGTAAATCAGATCGACCAGTTTGCCGGCCAGGCGTCCCAAGTGCTCCGGTTTTTTCTCGATTGCAACGCTTGCGGGTTGCCGTCTTTTTCGAAATGGGTTGCCCCAGCGCCATATCTTGCTGAGAACCCGGTCCATATGTGTAACCACAAATCTAAACAAACCGGGCCAAATCAGTGAAAGGATCAATATCCCAAGGATAAGGGTAAAAAACCAGATAGCTCCTGAAAAAAAAGGGCCGACGTACTGGATACCTGAAATCAGCAAGGAGTAAAACCCGATGCAAAGCAAACCGACCATGCTCCCTAAAAAGGTGATCAGGCTGATGGTAAGCGCCGTGCCGACCTTTACCCCGCTATGGCTGAGTATATAGATCTGGCCGAATCCACCGCCGGACTGCGAAGGAGTGAGCATGGAGACACCCAGATTGGCGCACTCGGCTTTAAGACAGGTCCAATAGCTCACGCCGGGCTGAAGGACTCGGCACACCACCCACATCCGTAAGCCGCAGGCGAACGCATCAATGGGAAGACAGATCATCATCAACAACAGATAGCCCCATTGAAGCCCATCCCATCGCGGCAGCGCATCGGTCGGTTGTATTCGATTGAACTGATACCAGAATATCCCGGCGGTCAATACGATGAAAACCACACCGCAAACCAGCAGATTTGCCAGACTGACTCCCTGGGATTTTCTGCCGGCAGAATGTCCCCGGCAATAGGGTTTTATTTCTGTATTATTTTTATTCCTTTCTCTAATCATTATAAAACTCTCACAGACTTTCCTCATAATTCATTTTTTACGATGCGATAACCCAGATCAACATAGGCTTTGAACTGGTCGCGGCTGTAAGTTTGATCCAGAGTGGTGGTTTGTGGAAACTCGCTATCATAAGCCGGCTGACGGTCTTTATGATTGATATTATTTTTGAGATAATATTTCACCAGGTCTTCCCCGTAGTATTCACGCGCATCGCGATAATGATGTGCCAGGGGATTATCTGTCGGCAAACCATTGAACATTTTATGGTCGATAGACAATTTGATATACGTAATTTCGATTTCCCGCTGGGTGACTGTACCGTCTGAGTTTTCAACCGGAAAATATGAAATCGTGCCGTTTGCAACGGGATTGGAGGTGTCGAAGCAGTTAAATCCATCATAAGGATCGTAGTCCTGGCAGGGGTTTTTTTCGATAAAAACATTTGAGTGAGTCTCCTTGTCTGCCCACTGCAATTTCGACTGAAGTTTGTCAATTTCTTCAACTTCAAGTTTGACCAGCATTTCACTGCTGAGAGCACTTTTAATTTTAAAATAATTTTTGAATTGATAAGCCGGATCATAGGTTGCGTCCACAACGATGATTCTTTTGCAGAGCCTCCTGACCAAAGGATACATAGCTAAATTTTCTGAATGCCCCCCGTCTGTCAGGTATATGTCGGTTCCTTTCCGATCATTCGGATTCACCAGGAAATAGAAGGGGATCAGGCCAATCAAATGATCGTGTTTGCCATTATTATAGTTTTTAATATGATATCCTAAATCCATATTCAAAGTGGCCAGCAATGTGGATTCGATGCGTCCCGGGATTGTGTGGGTCAGATCCACGGCGGCCCCAGAGATTGATACTGCTTTTCCAACCGTGATCGGGAATTTATCCGAATACCCGAATCCATCCGAGCCGAATCGCAATGGGGTAAATTCGAAAACCCTGTTTGAGAGCTTGGCGCCATGATAATCAGGACTGTAGTCTATTGCAGCACTGGTATTAATGATAAAATACGGTAAATTGTTTCTCTTGATTAATTGCGCGATTTCAGGAAAATTCATGTCTTTTTTATTGTGAAAAGCATTTCGAATTGCCCTCTCGTAACATTCCCTGAAAAAGGATGTATTGACATTGAGTGAAAGTATACGATTGAAAAGGATATTTACCGGTAGAAGCACCATATGCCCGGCAGTGGATAAAAAAATCTCCGGAAAGGTATACATGTTACACCCACCGTTAAACATTTCCTCCCACTTTATATTGAATAACCCGTCTTTGATTGTTTGGTCTTCACCTTGTTGCTGGAGATAATACCAGGACAGTGCATAGGCACCTCCGGAGGCGCCGGAGATTATATCAATCTTGTCCAGGATTTTCTTTTCATGAAGCCCCCTGAGTACGCCGATGCTGAAGGCTGCGGAACGGATTCCACCTCCGGAAAGGCATAGGCAATCCTGTGGCGGTTGATCTTTCTTTTCTTTATTGAAATGCCATTCATTTTTTTTATACCAGGCCAATGCTTTGGAATTTCGTTGAGCCACAGCCCTGAGACCTTCCGCCTGGCTGTCCGCCCGAATCGGGCACCCGCTGACATTAGAACACACCGTATTCATATCTACTGCACATGATGCGGTAACAAGAATTAAAAAAAGACCCATAACCGGTTTTACGATGACAGTGGCGGAATCAGATTTTGACTTTGCTTTCATGACATCCCCCTAAAAAGAAAAGATCAAAAACCATTTATCCGTCTAAAGAGCAAATGCCGTACCGGAAAGCATGGATTCCTCGTTTTAAAGAAGTAAAAAACGGAAAGGATTTCGGAGCGCTCATTAATATATACTTGTAATTTTAGAGGATTATGCCTTTTTGGAAGAAGAAATTATGAGGTCAAAAGAATTCGATTTTAAAACGGAATGCTTAATAAGGCGGGTAAAAAAACTTTAGCAGGTTGCATCAAAGATTGACAGGTTTCCGGGAGATAGACGAATTCTATTTTTTATCAGTAAGTTAGGAACACAGGAAAAATGTTTACAGCGCAAAAAAAGTTGCACCGTTCGGTAATGATTGGAAACTTAGGTTTCAACCTTCTTGAGGCGCTTGTTTAATGCCTGTCGCGATATT
>CP070652.1:1470863-1474909 GCA_020354645.1 Deltaproteobacteria bacterium | reverse complement strand
GAATAAATTGCCCCCCCTCCCCTTTAAACAGAGTCATTATTGGCTCTGTTTTTTTCTTGTCGAATCTCATAAAATTCATTAGGCAATTAATGTCGAAAGTGGCTAATTGATCTCAATGAAAAATAGCCAGAAATCATACATGCATTATTCCGCCGGCCTGAAGATTCCGTTTAAAAGAGGCTTCAGGGAATCTTCAATCCCGTCTCTGTATGGAACATGTTAGTCGATCGATTATCGGTAGAAAATACCGGCGCTAAAATTTTCGAGACTGTCGCTGGAAATTTTCCATTGGCATCAGCCAGTGACGAATTTTATTTTTTCCCGCAGGTGCAATCGAACCGCTCAAAACGCAAGCGCTGGGACAGCTTCACTGAAGATACTATTTCGGATGTAATTAAAAAGCTGGCCGTCAACGTACGAAAACTAGACATCCTCACTCCTAAAGACTCCGAATCGGAGTTAACTGATCTGGAAACGCGTATTGACTTATCGCTTTTGAAAAGGATCACCCGCACGCTGATCGAACAGTTGACAGAAGTTAGGGCTTGGGAAACTCAGCCAACCTGGCATCTAACGATTGCTTGTGTGGGAATGGCTCAAGCCATGGGTTCACGAGATCCCGCTGCCAAACATGAGCAGGCCAAGGAGTTGCCGGTTTTTTTCGATCAAGCCGGTCTTGCACTCAGACAGGTTCCGGTTTTATTTCGAGAGCTTGGCCTTGAGATGGTTGCAGCAACTCGTGAGTACTTGGTTCTATTGGAGCAGCGGGTGCCAGAGGTGAAAGCTGCGCTGGTTGCCCTGGATCGCTTTGAAGAAAAGGTTCGTCAGGTTACCACCCGCAGCAATTTTCTCTTACCGGTGGAACTGTTGGAGCGAATCGTACGTTTTCATCTGAATTGCAATGCAAGCCTCCAGGACATGAATCAAGAGTTGGACCAAGAAATCCAAGAGATGCAGGTTACAATTAGAGACTTGATCGGAAGCTCAACGAGCGACCTATGCCGGTCAAAAGCTTTTGATAAAATTCCTTTGCCCGAAGCGGACAGTAACGGATTATTAGGGGTTTATCGCAAAGAAGTCCGCCGATTGGCCGAGCATTGCCTTGCAAATGAGCTGGTTTCTCGCGATATCTATCACGCCTGCCCAGTCCGGGTCGAGCCGGTACCGTCTTTTCTTTCAGCAATCAGAACCGCTTCGAGTTACAGCATATCTCCCAGGTATCCGCCAACCGGCGGAGTATTCTATGTTATTAATGCCAATGATCCTGCTGAGGCCCGCAAAGGTTATCAGCGGGAGTACAGAATTCTTTCTGCCCATGAGACCTACCCGGGACACCACCTACTGGATTCTTTGCGCTGGAGTCTTAAGCGACCAATCCGTCGTGGCATCGAACAGCCTTTATATTATGAAGGGTGGGCCTGTTTTGCTGAGGAGATCATGCACCAGACAGGCTATTTTACCACCTCCAGTGATCGACTTCTTTTGGCGCGTCGCCGGCTCTGGCGGGCAATAAGAGGGAAAGTGGATTTGGGCCTGCAGACCGGCGCCATGGATTTAAAAATGGCTGCCAGCTATCTCTCCAAAGCCGGAATACGCATTAAGGATGCGATTTCAGCGGCACGCAAATATACGCTGAATCCGGGATACCAGCTGTGTTACACGATAGGTCTGCGCCGTTTTCTAGATCTTTTCCAACGTTACGGACAACAAAATCTCAAGGATTTTGTTGCGGTCGTATTGAGCCAGGGGGAAATCGATTTCCAAGACTTAAATCTAATTCTCAAACAAGCGTTTGGTGATCATTCGTAAATTCTTTCCTTTGAAAATCTGTATATATGATTATTCAAGTTAATAAAAATTGGTGGAAGGATCTTTTTGACGAAACCTATCTGCTGACCGATGCCCGTTCGGTGTGCGATGAAGAGCTGACTGTTCGGGAAGTCAATTTCTTGGAAAAGATCCTGAAATTGGAAAAGGCATGGCCTATCTTGGATCTATTCTGTGTCCACGGACGTCATGCCCTGGAACTTTCAAGACGGTGATTTTTGAGTGTCACCACCCTCGATTATTCGAAATATCTCCTTTATCTGGGAAAACAAAGAGCCGGACAAGAAAACCTCAATACCCTTTTCATTCTCGGCGATGCCAGGTGCACGGGTCTGTGTGATGAGAGTTTCCAGGTTATCATTATCATGGGTAGTTCTTTCGGTTATTTTGTTCAGGAAGAAGAAAATCAAAAAATTCTAACCGAAGCGTTCAGGCTTCTTGTACCCGCGGGCAAGTTGTTTTTGGATATTCCCGACCGCGATTACGTTTTGCGCGAGTTTAAATGTTTTACCAGGCACAAGATTCGGGATGATATTGAAATTTTTCGGACGAGAGAGCTGGAGCAGAATATAATTTATTGTCGGGAAAGAGTAACTTCAGCATCAAAAGGATTTATCCGTGAAAAAAACTATTGCACCCGATTGTATGGACCGGAAAAAATATCACGTCTGCTTCTTAATGTTGGGTTTTCAAAAATTACCTATAAAAATGACTTCATGTGCCGGGAGGCTGAAGGCGATTATGGGACCATGACGAGCAGAATGGTCGTAGTGGCCGAAAAGTGATAAAAATGGAATCTCAAGGAGGAAGTGCCATATTCTGGTGCCAAATTTAGAATAAAACTCTTTTCAAACGGAGAGTAATTTCAAGCGGGAGGCAAGATTTTCGAATTCCTTTTGTGGTATCTGTTCCCAGGGAGTTCCAGGAGAAAACTGCATCGTGGATTTTATGCGGGGAGAAAATACTTTACCGGCATCGAGTTTCGGATTTTTAAGAATATATTTGTAATCGCCTCCCAAATCCAAAATAAGATCAATTTCATCCGTGTCTTCAAGCATTTGGACAACGAGAATGTTGTATACAAAACCCCTGCCCTTCAGCTGCAGTCTTTGGCGCCGATCCAAATAAACCTCAATAAAGGCTTTCTCCAGCACCGTAGCATGTAAATTCGGAGCTATCAAGAAGGCCTGTTCCACCCGATATCTGCCTTCACCAAAGGGAATCCAATCACTCATTTTTCTTCTCCGCCCGAATTTTTGTCACGATTGTCCTTTTTGTGTTTTTTGCTGGCAAAAATATACCTTCTACTCGAACAGGCTCGGATATAATATTATATCGCAACGGTATATTTGAAACTAACATAAAATGCGAGTATTTTAAACTTGACGATAACCACTTAAATATATTAGAATAATTTTGAATAAAGGCAAACCGCTTGAAAAAGCGGGACGCAAAGCCACTGGCCTAAATCCGGATAGCAGAGGATATGGCAGCAGGGCTGCCTGCTTCAATTAATGATCCCGCAGTTTCGCAGCCATGCTCTTGAAAGTCCTCCATAAATATCAAAACGATTACTTATTTTCTGAACGCTTAAATTGACAAAAGATTTCTGTGGCGCCAAAATTAAATAAAGGCAGATCTGATGGATTCTCCATGACGCTATCTAAAGGGCTTTTAGTGGCTGTCCTCCTTCATATAACCGTCGGCCTTGTTTACCTGTACCACATCGGTTATATTGATAGTTTCATAAGCCGCCACCGCCGGGGAAAAAGCACGGTGAAACTTTTCAAACCCATCGGATCCGGCGCTTTTGCCACCGTCGGAAAACCTATTATTTCCACCTCACGATCCAAGCCCCCGGAAAAATCTGTCAACAGCAGCTCCAATTACCAAATAGATATTAACGCTTTCCAAAAAGGTGATATAATACTTGTGAGGGGTTGGGTGGGTGAGGATTCGCCATGCATTTTGCTGGTAATTGGAATAGAGTTATCCTGTGAGACCGGTAAAATAATCAGCTTGCGGACGGTTGTCGAAAGGGTTGGTGTTTCGAGATCACGCTTAATCGGCTTGCGCAGGTGGGTCGGCCGGGTTCCAGGGAAGGCCTTTCCGAAATGGTTAGCATCTGTTTCTGCGGTAAGTTGTATTTCTGATTAAATTGCGGTAATCTGATATCAGGAATTATTCAGGTTCAAGCTCAATACGTCCGGATTTATACT
>CP070652.1:1466170-1470763 GCA_020354645.1 Deltaproteobacteria bacterium | reverse complement strand
CACTTTGTCTAAAACGTTTTTGATCAATCTAAGGCTCGTTACAGGTCCGCGGAAAAACTCGCCCTGCGGGCTCAGACAGTTCAAAGCGCTTATCTTCCAGTTCGCCAAGATTGATGCGCAAAAACGTTTTAATGACCGTTCAAAAGGATTTGGGCAACAGCCCGTTAAAATCTGATCACATTTCTTTTTATGCAACCATGATTGCGAGTTGACTGAAATAAGCATTTAATTATATAAGAAATTTAGTTTCTACAACAAAAGGGAATAGGTATGATATGAGGCATAGACCATTTCTAATTAAAGCCGTGCTGTTTGATTTTGATGGAACCCTCACCAAACCCGAATCTCTGGATCTATCCATCATCAAAAAAAAGATTGGCTGTCCGGTGGATAGCTTAATACTTGAATTTATAGAAAATTTACCTGCTGCCGATCAACGTAGAAAGGCAAGACAGACCTTGGATCAATTCGAACTGGCCGCCGCCGCCGACGCCGAGCCCAATCCGGGAGCAGAGGATTTAATTCTTTTCCTGCGTTCGATGGGCATGCGATTGGGCATCATCAGCCGCAACAGCCGGGAATCCATCGAAAGATCCTTGCAAAACTTTGCCAGCGTTAGCGCATCTGATTTTGATGTGATTATTTCACGCGACGAACCTGTGAAGCCCAAGCCGAGTGGTGATGGAATCGTATGGGCTGCCCGGAAACTCCGTGTAGACGTTGATCAGATACTGATCGTCGGTGATTATGTCTGGGATATTTTAGCCGGCAACCGGGCCGGCGCCATGACCGCCTTCCTTAACAACAATACCGTAACTGAATCGTCTCAAATAAAAAGTGACTTTACCATCACCCGGCTCGACGAGCTCAAGGAGATAATCCGGCTCGGCAAGCCGCTTCCGGCAGGTAAATTGCCCAATCGTCTGTTGCAGGAATTTTTAAAACAGTTCGGTTTCGAAGATCCATCCGTAATCATCAACCCGGGAGTTGGTGAAGATACCGCAGCTGTAAACGTCGAAAAAGAGGAAGTCCTCATATTAAAAGCTGACCCCGTCACCTTTGCCACGGATTCGATCGGACACTATGCCATACTCATCAACGCCAATGATATTGCCACTTCAGGAGCCGTGCCGAGATGGTTTTTAACCACTCTGCTGTTTCCTACCGGTACCACCGCCTCGGCCATAAAAAGTGTGATGCACGAACTCCACGGGATGTGCCGACAATACGGCATTACGTTATGCGGCGGACACACCGAAATTACCGATTCTGTTACCCGGGCCGTTATTACCGGGATGATGGCCGGAACTGTTGCAAAATCCAATTTGATTGACAAAAGCAATATTGCAGCCGGTGACAAGGTGCTGTTTACAAAAGCCGTTGCGGTTGAGGGAACTGCAATTATTGCAAGGGAATTTGCAAGCCAGCTAAATAAATTGGGCATGTCGGAACGGGAGATCGAAAACTGCCGTCAGTTTCTTTTAAATATTAGTATCTTGGAAGAAGCTGAAGTGGCCAGGCGCACCAAAGGGGTGAGCGCCATGCATGATGTAACCGAGGGCGGTCTGGCGACTGCTTTGGAAGAATTAAGTGTTGTCGCCGGTCACAAAATCAAAGTCGATATGGACCAGATACCGATTTTTCCCCAAACCCAAAAAATTTGCGGTTTGCTGGGGATCCACCCCCTCGGTCTGATAGGATCCGGCAGCCTCTTGATTTGCTGCAATCAAAAATACAGCCAAGAACTAATCAACAAAATCCGTAGATCGGGTATTGATGTATCTTGTATCGGTGAAATAACGGGAGCCGGTGTGGGAATTGTGGCCGTTAGCAAACGCAAAGAGGTTGAATGGCCCAGTTTTGCGGCAGACGAGTTAACCCGCCTATATTGATTGATAGTTCATTATTTTTTAACACCCTGTTTAAAAATCTCGTTGGCAATTTCCAGTGTCGACTTCAGATAATCTTTATTGGCATCAATTATTTTTTTACTGGTCATCCACAATACGACACCTGAAAACATTGCCCAAAATATGTCGGAAAGAGCCACGGGATGCTGGTCGATGAATATCCCTTTCTCGATTCCTTCTTGAAAAATACGGGTCAATCCACCAACCGATTTGGCGGATAATTCCTTGAGGTCAGCCAAAAGTTCGGGCGACAAATTTTTCAGCGTTTCACTGGATTGTAAATGAAACATATTGATGATCACCAAAGGATCGAATTCGTAGACATCATACATGGCCTTCATCATGGCATCCAGTTTTTGTTCAGGTGTTAAATCTGGTGTATTTAACACCTGTTCCACTTTTAGCTGCAAATATTGTAAAATTCTGAGCGATAGGGAAGCGTATAGTTCTTCTTTGTTTTTAAAATAAAGATAAATCGTACCAGGGCTCAGTTCCGCTTCGCCTGCGATATCATCCATGGTTGCCTTGTTAAAGCCTTTGTCCGTGAAGACCTTTTTGGCGGCTACCATAATTTGCTGCCGCCTTCTTTGTTTTTCTCTTTCTTTTCTTTCCCGGATTCCCATTTTAATCAACTCCCTGAATCATATTTATTTGCCAAATGAAATATAGTTTATTTATTTTATTTGTCAACTACAAGTCGCATTTAGACGAAGTGATGCAGAAATTTGAAAAAGTTCGTTTAAAGATCCGTATCTACATGGGTCTAAGTGAAATTATTGCTAACTCATGAATATCGTGTAAGATTGATACAATTATGGAAATCTAACAATCCTTTGTTGACATGCAGCGTAACTTTATTTATGAAATCCTACAATAAATTGAAAACCGCTAGATTCAAAAATTACGGAGAAAACATGCCATTTGTTGATCTTGCCGACGAGAACATTTTCTATTCATTCAGTTCTTCCGACCAGAATCTCACAGTCCTGGCAATACACGGTTCGGGCGGAGACCACACGGCCTGGCCCGAAGCATTGAGAAATTTTCCAGGGGCCACAGTATATGCCGTCGACCTGCCCGGCCACGGCCGATCCTCCGGTAAAGTTCGCGCCAATGTTGAGGCCTATGCTGATTTTATCGATGCATTTGCAACTGAGCTGAATCTAGATAATGTGACATTGATCGGACATTCTCTGGGGGGAGCCATCGGCCAGATGCTGGCGGTGAGATCTCCCGGTTGGCTCACCCGCATTATCCTTGTCGGAACCGGTGCGCGTCTGCGGGTACACCCGGACATTCTGGATGGATTGTTATCCAATTTTGAAGCCGCCATCGACATCATCTGCCAGTTTGCCTATGGTCCGACGGCGTCGGAAGCTTTGATCAACAGCGCACGAGAACGTTTTCTTAACACGCCCCCAAATGTGATTCATGGCGATCTCAACGTCTGCAACCAATTCGACATCATGGAAAAAATGGGCGAAATCAGCCTCCCGACCCTGGTGATCTCCGGAACTGCCGACAATCTAACCCCCGTCAAATACGGCGAATATCTGTGCAAACACATTCCCGGTGCAAAGCACAGTATCATAGAAGATGGCGGACACATGATGGCACTGGAAAAACCTGAAGAATTCATTCGCAGCATTAGTGATTTTTTGGCGTCATGAAGTCCACTGTATTTGTCTCTTTTAACTGCATTTAATCTATATCTTTCAGGGATATAACTCTGACTGTGCCGCGACCGGAAGTTTTTTTTAGGGCGGAACACGCAGCGATGATTATGACTTCGTTTTGTGAAAAACATCGAGCGGCATGGGATTATACGATAAGCCATTGTCATCCAAAATACCTCCGGCATGGTAAGTCAAGAGGATCCAAAATTGATAACGAGCTGAAAAGATGCCGGAATAATGGAATATTGGAATACTGGAATGATGATATCCCATTACAAACCCAATCTCCCAGAATTCCATCATCCCAGGTTTCCACAGGCGCATCTGTCAGCAAGGCTATTCGCTAGGCGAGCTCATGCCCACCTGGGAAACGGTTTTTGGACGGATATGACGAAAAGCATGTATTCAAGGTTGTCCGTGCTTTGATCATTGGACACACTCAAGCCATCTATTTGTGGGAGGTAAATAATCAAGGAAGGGAGGTGGTAAGAGACACCGGTATTTATGGATTGAATTAATCTTCAGGGAAAGGAGGGAATGTTATGTTAGCCAAGCTTGGTAGTATCTTTGCGGACAATTTTAGAAAATGGCTGCCGGATTCGTTTATCTTCGCCATATTGCTGACATTTATTGCCGGGGTCATGGCATTTTTTTGGGTAGACGCAAAAATTTTTGCGATTATCCAGGCCTGGTATAAAGGATTCTTTGTGTTGCTTCAATTCGCCATGCAGATGGTCCTGATTTTAGTAACCGGCTATGCCATAGCACTTTCCCCTCCGGCCGCCAAGGGGATTGATTGGCTGGCGTCCAAAATTAAATCTCCGGCGATGGTTTATGTGATCGTTACCGGTGTGGGATGTATTTTTTCTATGATCAGCTGGGGCTGGGTCGTGCTGACGGCTGTTTTGGGTCGCGAATTGGCCATACGGGTGAAAAAGGTAGATTATCGACTACTGGCCGCCTGTATTTATACCTCCATTCTGCCCTGGCACGGGGGATTGTCCGGT
>CP070652.1:1459197-1466070 GCA_020354645.1 Deltaproteobacteria bacterium | reverse complement strand
TTCTGTGGGATTGGTGTAAGGAGAAAAAAGCAGCCAAGGAGCTTCTGATCTACCTGCTGGAAAAACCGCAACACTATAAAATGCTCACCGCCGCACAAGGCTATGACATGCCACAGCTCACACCTATGTATGATCATCCGGTGTGGATGCAGGAGGGACCGCCTCCGGGAGGCGTTTACAACTATGTCATCCGAGGTGATGAACAACTTGTGGTCGGTGGCTATCCGGCCCATCCCATTGCCGGCCAAGCTATTTACAGCCAGTCCATCCTTGCGGTCATGGTAGCCAAGGCAACCACCGGCGAAATGTCACCCAAAGACGCTATGAAGTGGTGTGCTTCGGAACTTGAGATGGTTGCCGGATAATCAAATTTCTCATGCACTAAAGGGGAGGTTCGCCCTCCCCCCATCTTTCCTTCAGGAGCTCACATATATGGTTACGATTGCATCCACGGTAAATGGACGTTCCTCGCCCGGTATTCTCAGCAGATTGAAGTCCAGGCGCTATGCGGCTTATTGGATGGTCCTTCCCCTTGTCATACTGATTGCAGGCCTTGTGGTTTATCCATTTGTGTACTCCGTATATCTCAGTTTCGAAAATAAAGCTGAAACCAAGTTCGTCGGTCTGAAAAATTATAAAAGGCTTTTAAACTATAAAACCTTTTGGCTGGTAACAGGTAATTCCTTTCGGTTCACCCTTACTGCGGTGTTTTTCAAGGCCACCCTGGGACTTATTCTGGCGTTGATCTTGAACAATTTACCGTTCGGGGGCCAGCGTATCTGGCGCGGGGTATCGTTGATACCCTGGGTCATGCCGCTGGCCTTGAGCTCCATGGGGTGGTGGTGGATCTTCGAACCGACTCACAGCGCCATCAACTGGATTATTGTACAGTTCGGCGGTACACCCAAGCCCTGGTTGAGCGATCCGTTTTGGGCCCGGGTCTCATGCATTGTGACCAACATCTGGTTCGGCACTCCGTTTTTTATGATCATGTATCTTGCCGGACTCAAATCGATCCCGGAAAGCCTCTATGAAGCCGCTCAAATCGACGGAGCGCGTGCGCTGCAGCGCTTCCGATACGTGACCTTCCCCATGCTGAGCAAACTCATCGGCATAACCGTGATGTTCTCCACCATCGTTACCTTTGCCAATTTCGACATTGTGAGAATACTGACCCGGGGAGGCCCCCGCTATACAACGCATCTGTTCGGAACCTATGCCTTCAACATCGGCATCGAATCCGGGCACCTGCCCCGCGGGTCGGCTGTAGCCCTGTTTATGTTTCCCGTCCTGGGCCTTGCCGCCTTCTTTATCCTACGTAACATCGCACGAGGTGAAGAATGAGTCTAACTCTGGTACAGCAAAAAAAGCGGAAAATAACCTACTCCTATTTGGGGCTGGTCCCGTTTCTGGTCTTCTTCCTATTTCCATTGTATTGGATGCTTATCACCGCCTTTAAGCCGGACTCGGAGATCACGAGTCTCAAAGGGATTCCGTTCATCATCCATTCAGTGCCTACCCTGGACCACTTTAAATTTATCCTGTTTAAGACCAGGTTCATACAGTGGTTTTGGAATTCGTTCCAAATTGCCATCGTGGTAACCATCATCACAATGATCGTCAGTATACTGGGTGCATATGCCATCTCGCGACTACGTTTTTTGGGATCAAGATACTTCGGTGTGGGAATTTTTTGTACGTATCTCGTGCCTCCCGCGCTTTTATTTATCCCCTTTTATAAGGTTGTCGGCATATTGGGATTAATCAATACCAAATGGTGTCTTTTGTTCCTTTACCCTACGCTGACCGTCCCATTCTGCACCTGGATTCTGATCGGATACTTCACCGCCATCCCCAGAGCCCTGGACGAGGCGGCCTTTGTAGATGGGGCCACTTATATCCAAATGCTCACCCGGGTTTTTTTACCGGTGGCCGCCCCGGGCCTGATCGCATCCACCTTGTTTGCGTTTACCGTTTCCTGGGCCCAGTTCCTCTATCCACTGGCCTATATTTACAGAGATGAGGAGAAAGTTTTGACCAACGGGATATATACAACTCTGATCAGGGGCGATGTCTATCATTGGGGTGAACTCATGGGAGGTGCATTGCTGGCTTCGGTGCCAGTGGTTGTCTTGTTCGCCTTTCTCATGGATTATTACATCGCCGGACTAACAAGGGGAACGATTAAATAAAACGATTAAATAAATAGAAATATATAGATTTATAGTATAAGAATTTCCTTTTCATGACACAGATGAACACAGATTCTCAAGATTCTTTAATTAATATAAAATAATGCTATCTGTGAATATCTGCGTCCTATTTAACTCGATCAGCTTTGGAGGTAGACGGTGTCGAAAGTATCCCTTGAAAACGTCTGTAAAAATTTCGGTAACGTAGAAGCGGTATCATGCTTTTACCTTGATGTGGAAGATAAGGAGTTTCTGGTGCTGCTCGGCCCGTCGGGGTGCGGTAAGTCAACGACGTTGCGGATGATCGCAGGATTGGAAGAATTGACAGAGGGTAATATTTACATTGGCGATAAATTGGTCAATGACATGCCGCCCCGGGATCGCGATATCGCCATGGTCTTTCAGGATTATGCATTGTATCCTCATATGACCGTTTACCACAATATGGCTTTCGGGCTGAAGCTTAGAAAATTTCCCAGGACCGAAATCGAGCAAAGAGTCAAAGAGGCCGCGGATATCTTGGGGATCCAGGATCTTTTGGAGCGTAAACCCAGAGAATTGTCCGGCGGTCAGCGCCAGCGGGTTGCCGTGGGGCGTGCCATTGTCCGAAAACCGGCCGTGTTTCTATTTGACGAGCCTCTGAGCAACCTCGACGCCAAACTTCGGGGGCAGATGCGGGCAGAACTTTCAAAGCTTCACGATCAATTGAAGACCACCATCATCTATGTAACCCACGATCAGGTGGAAGCCATGACCATGGGTACCAAAATTGTCATTATGAACGAGGGAATCATCCATCAGGTTGGCTCCCCGATGGAGATTTACGACTATCCGGTGAATAAATTTGTCGGCGGTTTCATCGGCAGTCCCGGAATGAACTTCCTGTCGGCAAAGATCGTTTCAGAGAAATCGAGGCTCTATGTTGACACTGGTGGCTTTCAGCTGTTAATACCCTCAAAAAAGAACTCCTTTCTTGAAAGCAAAACAGACCAGGAGGTGATCCTCGGTATACGTCCCGAACACATTCAGGATGCCGTCTTTACGGACGAGACTTCCATTACTGATTCTTTCAAAGCCGTCGTCGAGGTGGTGGAGACCCTGGGCGCGGAGGTCCAACTAAATGTGGTCAGCGGAGAACACGATTTGATTGCCCGGGTTGATCCCCGGACAAAGGCGGCACGTCACCAGGAGATCGAATTAGCCGTGAATATGGAGAAAATTCACATTTTTGAAACAGAGCCTCCAAACGAAAGAGTAAAGACCGAGGAATAATCACCAGCGTGAGGCTTGGAGGCTGGAAAGCCTGGAGGCGATAAGGCTGGTAAGCTGAAAGCTTCGGGAGCTGGAAGATTTGAAGTCTAAGAAGTTTCGATTCTTTTCGGCTTCCCGGCTTCAAAGCCTCCTACCCTCCCCATTTCATGGCATCCCAGCATTCAGGCATCCTGGCTTCCCAGTATTAATCGCACATGCCGATCCCCAAGTTCTATTAACAAATATCTTTCTAACCCGGATAAACCGGAAATCCGAAGCACGAAATACGAAATTCGAAACAATTTCTAAATTCAAATTTTAAATGTTCTAAACTTAAAAAAGGATTATAAGCGGAATACAAAGATAATTCTTTAGCGTTTAGAATTTTTGTCATTTTGTATTCGAATTTGTTTCGGATTTCGAGATTCGGATTTCGAATTTTTTTGCCAAAAAAAGCAAAGATTACATTATTAAAGTACTAAAGGAGGTTATTATGGCCGAAAATCCATTCGCAGATGGTTGCGCCTATATAGATGGAGAGTATTTTCCGATTGCCGAAGCGCGCATTCCGATCATCGACACCGGTTTTACACGTTCAGACGTGACCTATGATGTCGTTGCGGTCTGGAACGGTAAATTCTTCCGTCTCAAAGATCACCTCAACCGCTTCGAAAGGGGATGGAACCGTCTGCGAATGAATCCTGAATTATCCATAAAGGAGATGCGGGAAATATTATTCGAATGTGTTCGTCGTTCGGCCCTTCGCAACGCTTTTGTCGAAATGATCGTATCACGAGGGATCGATGAAGACGGCTCCCGTGATCCTCGACGTTTTCGCAATCGTTTCTATGCCTATGCAATTCCCTACGTATGGATCGCCAAACCTGAAAAACAAGAGGTCGGTATACACCTGGTCGTTGCTCAAAAAACAATTCGGATACCAGCCAATGCAGTTGATCCGACGGTTAAAAATTTTCACTGGGGTGACTTGGTGAAAGGAACATATGAAGCGTTTGACAGGGGTGCATACACGGTTGTTCTTCCTGATGCTGATGGTAATATTACCGAAGGGCCGGGTTTCAATGTGTTCGTCTACCATCAAGGTAGGTTGCGTACACCCGCCACCGGGGTATTGGAAGGCATCACCCGACAAACTGTTCTCGATCTGGCTGAAGAACAAGGCATCCCGGTTGAGCTGGATAGGTTTGGAGCTGACGTGTTAGAAGAAGCCAAAGAAGTTTTTATTAGCAGTACTGCCGGTGGGGTGATTCCAGTAACCACTGTCAACAATAAATCGGTTGGTGACGGTAAGCCCGGCAAAATCACTGCCTTGATTCGGAAGCGCTACTGGGAGGCTCATGACGAAGACCGCTGGACCTTTCCTGTCATTTATCCCAAAATATAATTCACTTCTCAGATACTTTGTTACCAGACCCGAAATGTGAGTTTTATACAGCAAGAGCCCACCCCAACATCATGTGGTAGGGCAAAATTTATAATCACATAGCCCTACCAGATGGTTGATCCTCCATCTACAAGCAATGTCTGCCCGGTGACATAATTGGATGCATCCGAAGCCAGAAAGATTGCCGCGCCGACATGATCCAGCGGATCACCTACCCTTGCCATGGGAATGGAATCAATGCGTTCTTGCAGATCATCCGGGTTTTCTTCGAAATATTTTTTATTGAGCTCGGTAATGGTCGGTCCGGGTCCAATGGCGTTGACATTGATATTGTATTTGGCCCACTCTAGAGCCAGGCCGCGGGTCAAATGCGAAACTCCCGCTTTAGAAACTGCATATACGACTCTTCCGGGCTGAATAATTTCGGATACGTTTGATGAAATGTTGATGATCTTTCCTTTTTTGCGTTTAATCATCTCTTGACCGAACATCTGGCAGCAGAGGAAAAGTCCTTTCAGATTAATGTTAATGATGTGGTCCCACTGTTCCTCGGTGAAATCTTCCACCGGTCCCCGTTGGATGACTCCTGCACTGTTAACCAGAATATCAATTTGGTTGAATTCATCGATAACGTTTTTAACCAGATTGCTTACAGAGGATTTTTCAGAGACATCGGTTTGAACGGCCATGGCTTGAAGGCCTTCAGCCTTTAAAGAACCGGCCGCCTTCCGCCCTTCGTCGGCAGTGCGATTGGCGAGCACCACCGATGCTCCTGCCGTTGCCAGACCTCGGGCGATGGCAAAACCGATGCCTCGGTTGCCCCCGGTAATTATGGCTACCTTCCCGGTAAGATCAAAAAATCCCATTGCCCCTCCTTTTTAGCACGTGATATGAATTTGTGCGTATGTCATCTGAATAGATTCCAATTTTAAATACAATCCATTCAATAGTTCTTGTATTTGCACGGATTATCGGATCAATTGTATTTCCTCTTCTCTTTTGACACCTAAATTATGCTTAACGGCAGTTTTAATCTGCGGAAGATCCCACGCATCTTTGGTTAAGTGATTCACAGCCGCATAGTTCTGGAGAAACCGCACACCTTGCACGTCCAGTGCTATTTGGTCTCCGGAAGCCAGTATGATGTTAGGGTGCACGGCTTGTCCGATGGCCGGCCCACCGCTGACAAAAGAGATTCTCCCATCCATGATAATTAAATCGGGCTTGATGGGAATGCTCATTTCAGCGGATCGTTCAGAGACAAACATATTGTTGTCATCATGGAGGATGAAACGGTCAAATAAATGAACGAATCCAACGGTAAGCTTTAAACTCATCGAAAATCCGGCCAGGTAATGGGTCTTCATTGTCGGCAGGTAGATGATCTTATCAAAATTTTCTAAATCTTTAGGATAAGCGATCACATCAAGATATTCGCCGTTGATGGGCACATCGATGTACTCTGACTGATCAAAATCCAGAAGAGTAATATCCATTTCCGTCATCTTAGCGGAAAGGCCGGTTTTCTCAAAATTTTTCGAAGTGGGCACCCAGGGACGTCCCGAGCCCTCACCCACCGCGATATTACTATAACCGGACTCTCGCAGCAAATCGATGACCGCTGCCAAAAAATCCATCGCGGTAGAACCCGGGGGGGGATCATCACTGTTAAAATTTGGTTTAAGGAGAATTCGATCCCGGACCTTTAGCGATTTTTCAAATCCCCCGATGAGGCTTACGGCTTTTTGAACATCGCTTTTTACATCTCTGCCGGTTACAACAAAAGACACCAATGCCTTGTCATTTAGCCTATAAGGATTGGGATTGCGATGTCGATAATCCGTCTTGGCCACCACCTCTTTTTTCAACAAGGGCGGATAATCTTTGGGACGCCTTTCAATTAATTGGTCCAGATATTCTTCCCGGTGAAAAATGACTTCTTCAGGTTTGAAACTCATTGCCGCGTATTCCTCCTCTCATGTCGATAGAATATAATCTGAGGGGTCGGGGTGTTTTTTTGACCCT
>CP070652.1:1455120-1459097 GCA_020354645.1 Deltaproteobacteria bacterium | reverse complement strand
TTATTTGTTTCGTTCCATCAACACGCCTTCTTTATTTTTACGCTGCGCATACCCCCGCAGCTCGGTAGATAGAGTAATGGCTTTCCAATCCGACTCTCATCAAAGACAGGGGCAAACATACAGGCCGGGATTAACTCAGACACGACAGGGTTATCTGCCCAGGGATTGCTGACTTGATATGTATAAAAAAAATCTGACACCTTCTAAAATTAAGTCAACGGCGATCTTGGCAAAGTTTCGGTAATCTGATAGGTCGGTTTTTATGTGGTCGCCTTAAAATCTATTTTCTCATAGACGCAAGACAGTCTCAAAAGATGTCAAACTGAGATACTGAGATCTGAAACCCTGTGAAAATATTTTTCGGTTGAGAATGCTCTTTGGATCATGTCAATCAAAAAAAGAAGACGCAGGGGAAGTTATCGACTGAGTATTCCAATAATTTGACGCCAGCATTATGAAATGATTTCCGCTGCAGAAAAACTTCTAAAAGATATTGAAAATCGGGGGTGGAAGGGCCAGATTGTGCCGGTCAACCACCTGACCGATTTAAGAGAAGCGATCCTGGGTGCTCACGCGCAAGGACTTTTCAGTGAAGAATTCTACCGGGAAGAGCTGACCCAATTTTCGTTCGAAAATCCCGAAGCCCTTCCGGGCGCCAAATCGATCATCGTCATAGCCTTCCCGGTGCCTCTCCACCGAACGATATTCCACTGGCAAGGCAAACGCTGGCCACTGCGCATTCCGCCGACGTATGTGAACTACACGGCAACGACCGAAGTGGTGCGAACTACGTTGGCAGTCTTGCTCGAGCGGGATGGGTATGGCGTAGCGAAAACGAAGCTGCCGCTGAAGACTCTGGCCGTGCGCAGCGGTTTGGCGGAGTGGGGCAGAAACAACATCTGTTTCGTTCCGGGAATGGGCAGTTTTCTCCAATTGGTGGCTTCTTTCTCTGACCTTCCCTGCCTGGAGGACCCCTGGCGGGAACCCCAGCTGATGGAGCGATGCGACTCTTGCGTGGCCTGTATGCGCAAGTGTCCGACAGGCGCAATCACACGAGAGCGCGTTCTCCTGCACGCCGAGCGCTGCCTCACCTTCCACAATGAGCGGGATGTCGAAATCGCCTTTCCGCCTTGGATCGATTCAGCCTGGCACAACGCTCTGGTGGGTTGCATGAATTGTCAGTCGATCTGCCCGGAGAACAAGGCCGTTAAAACTTGGATTGAGGAGATTGGCGAATTTTCCGCAGAGGAAACAGCCCTGCTCATGGAACGCACACCGTTTAGTCAACTACCAGCCGAAATGTTAGCCAAGTTGAGAACCCTCGGCATCAACGAGTTGCAGGCGTTGCCTCGAAACCTTGCGGCAATCCTCAACCGGGGTTAAATCGATAGAACGCCACTTTCTTGAAACATAATTGCAAGAGAAGTGCGGGGGCATGCTATATATCTCATACAGGACGGCACCATTGCCGATGCCTTGCAAGAAAACTGAAGGTGACGTTCAATAAGCTTTTTGATAACGCATGCAAAAAGGCTTGCAAGGATGCCGGTATTGGGATAAAGCTTTTTCACGCTTTGCGACGAACTGCTGTCAGAATCAGGGTTCGGTCTGGAATGCCAGAGGGTGCGGCCATGATGGTATCCGGCCACGAGACAAGGCCTGTTTTGGACCGATACCATATCGTTAACAGCGAAGATGTAAAACCGGCTGCACAAATACAGGAAGCTTATCTAAAATTCCAGCATGGGCACAATTTGGGCACAATCCGCCAATTTCAGCAAAAAATTAAGCAGGATTGTGAACCATAACATAACTAAATCAGTCCATTATGCCCCCGTAGCTCAGTGGATAGAGCAATGGATTCCTAATCCATGTGCCGCAGGTTCGATCCCTGCCGGGGGCACCAATTATTTCAATAAGTTATAACCCTTTCTCAAATTCGCCTTTTTCTAAATTGACAATTTGTACCACTTTTGTACCACCTTATATTAAATTAATCCACCAAAAATCGGCTGATTTTTTCCCGAATCCTGCCCTACCCTTACCCCTTCCTGTTTAAAAATCACGGAGAAATATTCGTTCGGCTACCTGGATGATTAATTGAGCTACTGAACTGCTTTTCTTATCCAACCCTTTCATATCTTCGATTATATTCAATCTTTCCGTTTATGTTCATTCAATTCAATTTTTAAAACTTCTGTTGATTTTTATCGTTCCTCAGAATAGTTTAGCAAATTGTTTGCTAAGCCATTGATATATAATTGATTTTTGTTTGAAATAATGGGGTCAAGTCTGCTTTTGACTTTTATTTATAGGAAAGAGCGCGTATATTGATATGCAGGTTAGTTACTGATTTACACTTGTTACCACTGTTAAAGTTTCAATTCGAAATCACACCGCATGTAATATCCTGCTATAAGTGCACGGCTATTGGATAAATGAAAGTTCTCAATATACAATAATAATATTAACAGTTTTTATTGTTCAAATTATCAGCCTAATACCAAACGATTATTACAAAATCCCCGACCCTCCAAGCAGCATTGGAATGCAAATCCATTGCGCCCTCTTCCCCTTATCACTTATACGATTTTTTAAGGATACGTGCCTGAATTGTGCCCGAGCCTCTAATAAAATCCTTGTACAGAGGAGAGACTATCCGCGTGCCGTCAGGCACGGGTGGAACCTTCTTCCCACCGGACAGGAGTACAATACAAAAGTCCCACCAGGGCTTCGCCCTTGTATTATACAGGTCAATTGCACAGGCAATTCTTTAAGGTATCCGAGGATAGGGTTAAGGTATAGTCGTGAGGCCCTCTGGGCCCCTGGTGGAAAAGGTTGTGTTGAATTGGGGAGGTCAATAATGGATCGTTGTACGGAGATGATTTTACAATAATAAAAATTAAGATTTACTTGACCTGACAACTACCATTCATGATATCTGTACTTTTACAAGAGTTGTGATTACATCTTAGTATTTGCATTTTGCCAATTTTACAGATACTGGTATGAAATCACAGTATTAACTTCATTTAAACCGACCACAATATCTTGAGGTGCTCAAGATCAGCCCTCTAATCCAGACAGTGGCACGTAATCAAAGGTTTTGATGGCCACCATTTATGAAGAAGCTATTATTATTCTTAATGATACTTATCACAAGCGGTATGGAGACCAATATTGCCATGTCTGCTGGCAATACAGACGAAATCTTAAGCGAAGAAGGAAACGGAACTGGAAGTTATTCCCATATAACCACCAGTGATCTCGTCCATGATATCGTGAACCACCCAGCATTTAAAGGCTTTGGTCAGTATTTGCTTCCGTGGGATAATGGCACAAATTATTATAACACGCCCCTGAATAATGTTAGTTCGCTCTTGCCGTATCACAATCATGTGGACCCGAGCATAGTAGTGGGCGCAATTAACCACATGATTGACGAAATCAACGATGGCAAAACCATATTCTACGATTTCTACACCGAACAACAAAAGCAGGAGAACCCCACCAAAGAGTCTACCGGTCTCTTCTTCTTCAAGGGTAAAGCGGGAGCTCCGTTTGCGATTGTGTGTCCGGGAGGAGGCTTTGCCTATGTTGGTTCCCTCCATGAAGGCTTTCCACTCGCTATGGAGCTGAGTAAAAAAGGGTATAATGCTTTCGTATTGAAATACCGCGTGGGGAGTCAGTTAAGAGCCACCAAAGACTTGGCGGCAGCCATATCTTATATTTTTAAGAAAGCGGAAATGTTTGAAGTCAGTGTTGAAGATTATTCTTTATGGGGTAGTTCGGCTGGCGCAAGGATGGTAGGTAATATTGCCTTAAATGGGACCGTCAGTTTTGGAGGCTATGATCTTCCTAAACAGTGTATTGTCGTCATTGCCTATACCGGTCACACAAGCTTTTCTGAAAATTATCCTCCAGCTTTTATTACGGTAAGCGAGGATGATAGAATCGTTAATGTATCAGTGGTAGAT
>CP070652.1:1448486-1455020 GCA_020354645.1 Deltaproteobacteria bacterium | reverse complement strand
TATAATAAATTGCCAAAATAACGTTCCGAGAAAATATTGCAATTAAACCGGCCTTGGCCAAGGGTGTTTTTAAAAATTTCCCCTCACCGGGACCGATAAAACCGTTGCGGCCATCGGAACATCTTTTTGAATATCGCTATATCTGAAATGAACAATTTCTTTATCGGGTAAGGCGGCGATTATGAAAAAGTTTGGAAATCTACTGACTCGGATTATCAATGGTTTAAGCTGGATTACCGGGGCCATAGCGGCGTTGAGCATTGTGGCAGCAGCTCTCATCGTAACAGAGGGCGTCATCGTCCGCAAGATTTTTGGAGCGTCTACGATCTGGCAAATTGAAGCTTCCGTATTTTTACTTATTTATGCGGTTTTCGTGGGGGCGCCTTTAGTGCAGAAGCATGAACATCATCTCAACGTCGATTTGGTTTTGATCCATCTTTCCCCCAGGGCCAGAGAGATAACCCTGATCGTCGTTTCCATCATTGCCTGTTTTCTTTCAGCTGTGCTTGCCTGGTATGCTTGGCCCATGTGGTGGGAATCCGTCGTTGAAAATGCACATTCCGAGTCTTTGTGGGGTCCGCCGCTGTGGGTACCCTACTTTTTCCTGCCGTTTGGGATATCGCTGCTTTTTCTTCAGTATATTGTTCACATCATCCAAAAAATAGCTTCCCTGAGAAGGGACGAGGTCAGCGGCGCGGCAAAACGGTTTGAATTAAAAGAAATCGAAATATCTGAAACTGATTAGTGTCCGCAAAAGTTGCCAAGAACACTTGAAAGGGTTTCACGCAATGAGCGAATATTTGCTGGCTGTTCTTTTATTCGGTAGTGCATTTGTTTTATTGGTCTCAGGTATCCCCATTTGGGCAGGATTGGCCGGCATCTCGATTGTATTCATCCTTATTTTTTCTCCCCATCTGTTGACGACGGTACCCTATGTGTTTTACGGCAGTATGGACAGTTTTGCCCTGCTGGCCATCCCCCTTTTTATTCTGCTCAGCGCACCGATCGCCGAAACAAACGCCAGCATGGATCTGTATGAAACGCTGCACAAGTGGCTTTACAAAATCCCGGGGGGCCTGGGCATTGCCAACATGATCGGTTGCGGTATCTTTGCGGCATTGTGCGGCTCCAGTCCGGCCACTGCTGCAGCCATCGGAAGTATCGGTATTCCCGAAATGCGTAAGCGCGGCTACGCACCTGCACTGGCCACCGGATTGATTGCCCATGCCGGAACTTTCGGGATCCTGATCCCGCCCAGCATCACCATGATTCTTTACGGTGTCGCCACTGAAACTTCAATCGGTAAATGTTTCATCGCCGGCATCGTGCCCGGGATTCTTGAAATCCTATTGAGCTGCATCTGGGTCGGCGGGATTTTTTATTTCCGCAAATTCAAGCCGGCTAAAAAGGGAGCCATGTATTATATCGAAGACCGAGGGATTGTGGAGACCTATTCCTGGCAGGATAGATTTACTTCTCTCTTTAAGGTGCTTCCTTTTGTCCTCATCATCATCGGCATAATGGTTTCCCTCTATGGCGGCTGGGCCACCCCGAGTGAGGCTGCAGGATTGGGTGCTGTATTATCTCTCATTTTCGTAATGACCATCTACAGAGTATATCGGCCCGGGCAACTCTGGAAAATTTTCATCAAGGCCTTGAACGAAAGCAGTATGATACTGATGATCATGGCCGCCGCCCTGTTGTTTGCCTATGTTTCCTCAGATCTGTATGCCACCCAGGCCCTGGGTGAGTTGATTCTTAAACTCCCCATCGGGAAATGGGGGATCATCATTCTCATAAACATCCTGCTTTTAGTTCTGGGATGCTTTATCCCGCCGGCGGCCGTAATTCTGATGGTGGCGCCGCTGTTGCTGCCGATTGTGCGGGGATTGGGATTTGATCCGGTGTGGTTTGCCGTCATCATGACGGTTAATCTTGAAATCGGTCTGGTGACCCCGCCGGTAGGACTCAATCTGTATATTGTAAAAAACATTGCGCCGGACATACCGATGTCGCACGTATTGCTGGGAGTTATCCCGTTTGTCATCATCGAGGGTCTTGTGATTGTGTGTGTTTGCATTTGGCCGGAACTGGCCTTGTGGCTGCCGAACCGAATGATCGGCGGGTAAATCAAATCGATGAGCCTTTTAAAATGAATAGTACCTCAATTGAACCATGATGATACACGCAATCTTCCAAATTGAGGTGGAAAATATATGGAAGGTCAAACATTAAAAGACTGTTTTACAAAAACCGCTTTGGATAAAGGTAATAAGAAAGCCATCTGTTTTCTGAGACAGGGAGCCATCGAAACCGAAGTTTCATATTTTGGGCTCCATCAGGATTCAAACCGCTTGGCGAATTTTTTTCTGGATCAAGGGGTTGAAAAAGGAGACCGGGTCGTTCTCTATTTACCGAAATCCGTGTTTATGGTAAACGCCCATCTCGCGCTGCAAAAGATCGGGGCAATGTCGGTTCCCTTGAATCCCGGTTTTAAAACATCCGAAATGTCGTATCTGCTTGGCGATGCCGACCCAAAACTGGTCGTCGCAGGCAGCACCCAGGAAGAAATATTAAAACAGGTCAAGCCTCGGCTAAAAACTGTTGCGGTCAATACTGAAACCCCTTATCAAAGGCTGAATTTTTTTCGGTCGGCTTCCGATAAAACCCCAGCGATAGAAATAGCTCCAGACGATCCCGGTCTTATTATTTACACCTCGGGTACCACCGGCAACCCCAAGGGGGCAATCTTAACCCAAAGGAATCTGGTACATGATGCCAGAAACGTTATTAAAATTTGGGAAATCAATGATTCGGACGTGCTGTGTCATGCCCTGCCGCTTTTTCATGTGCACGGACTTGGTTTTGCATTGCACACGACATTGATGGCCGGGTCACACGTCGTAATGCTGGATGAATTCTCACCGGCAAGGGTTATCGAGGCCTTGGCCAATAAAGAAGAGCGCCCCTGTACCGTGTTTATGGCAGTTCCTGCCATGTATACTAAACTGATGGACTATCTGGAAGAAAAAGAATTGAACTTTGACCACATGCGGTTGTTTACCTCAGGCTCGGCACCGCTGCTGGTCAAAGACTTTGAGCGTATAAAGAATATATTCGGCAAAGAGCCCGTGGAGCGCGAAGGGATGTCGGAGACCGGGATGAACTTCTCCAACCCTATTAGAGGCATTCGAAAGCCCGGTTCCATTGGTTTGCCGTTGCCGGGTCTCGAGGTCAGAATTGTCGATCCCGAAACCTTTAAAGACGTCCGTCCGGGTCAGGAGGGTGAAATTTGGCTCAAGGGGCCTGCCGTCACTCCGGGTTACTGGAGAAATCCGGAAGAGACCGAGAAAACTTTTGAAGCGGGTTGGTTCAGAACCGGCGATCTGGGAAAAATCGATGCGGACGGGTATTATTATCTGACCGACCGCATCAAACACATCATTATCTCGGGCGGTGAAAACATATCCCCCAAAGAAATCGAGGCGGTCATCAATCAGCTTGATGATGTGAAAGAATCTTCCGTGGTGGGTGTTCCAGACGAAAAGTGGGGCGAAAAAGTCGTTGCGGCCGTGGTCCCCAGAGGCGAATCCGCCATCAAAGACGAAGTTGTCCGGAACTATTGCAACCAACACCTCCACAACTGGAAATGCCCCAAGGATATTGTATTTGTGGACGAGTTGCCCAAAAATACAATGGGAAAGGTTCTGAAAGAAGAAGTAAAAAGGCTTTTCAAATATTGAAACACAAAAGCCGAACTTCTCAAATCCGTATCATAGGAAAACAGCAAGTGCCAGAAGAAAATATCATGCGAAGGCTTGCGGCAATTCTCAGCGCCGACGTCAAAGACTACAGTCGGCTCATGCGAAATGACGAAGTTGCCACCGTCAAGATGCTGAACACTTATCGTGAACTAATAATCACACTTGTTCAGCAGCATCATGGTCGAGTGGTGGATTCGCCCGGAGACAATGTTCTGGCAGAGTTTGCGAGTGTTGTTGATGGGGTGCAAGCTGCGGTGGCCATCCAAAAAGAGCTCAAAACCCGAAATGCAAGGCTTGCCACCGCCCGAAAAATGGAATTTCGTGTCGGGATTAACCTTGGTGATATTATTGTCGAAGATGAGCGAATCTATGGGGATGGCGTCAATATAGCAGCCAGGCTGGAGGCCATGGCGGATCCCGGCGGAATATGCATTTCCCGGACAGCCTATGATCAAATCGAGGATAAATTGCCTTTAGGATACGAATATCTTGGAGAAAAAAATGTAAAAAACATCCCCAAACCAATCCGGGCCTACAAAGTCATCGTCGAGCCAGAGGATCTTACACAGAAGTTGAAGAAGTGGACAACCACACATATCAAGATGGCCAAATCGTCTGCGGAAGTTAAAACTGAATTATCAGAATCAACAAAGGCGGCATCCGATGTCAGCGACAAAAAAAGACTTTTAGCCGCTATACTTTGCTTAAGCCTTGGCATTTTCGGAGCTCACCGTTTTTATGCGGGAAAAACCAAGAGCGGCAAGGTTATGCTTTTTACAATTGGGGGCTTTGGTATTTGGTACGTGATAGATTGCCTCATTGTCTTTTTCGGGGGGTTCACTGATAATAAAGGAAGAAAAATAAAGAAGTGGGTATAACAGGATAAGATTATTTGATCCAAAAGCATTTTAATAACCGCTTAAAAATATTCGGGGAAAAGTCCGTAAACAGTTGACCCTTATTTCCCCTGCGGTAAATAAACGGAGGCAACGATGATTGGAAGAATCTGGCATGGCTGGACCGCACCTGATAATGCAGACACCTATGAAAAACTTTTAAAAACGGAGATATTTCCCGGCATTGCCGCTAAAGGAGTTCAAGGCTACCGCGGGATTCAGTTGTTACGACGCTCATTGGGTGCAGAGGTAGAGTTTATTACGATTATGTGGTTTGAGTCCTGGGAAGCAGTAAAACAGTTCGCCGGTGAGGATTTTGAGCACGCCTATGTTCCCCAGAAAGCCCGGAAAGTTCTGGCTCGATACGATGAACGTTCCCAGCACTATGAGATCCGGGAAAAACTAGACTATTGATTGACAATATCGTTCAAAAATATAAAAATTGACGTGTTAATGGAAAAACAACAAGCCAATTAGAAATGAAGATGCATTGCAGGCCATCGAAATTACGGTGGCCTTTTTCATTGTTGTTTGCAAAAGAAAATAATAAATCAAAGTTTCGATTAAAATTACAAAAATTTCCCCGACTGTAATAAATACATTGCGTGATGGCATAATTACCGGCAGCAAAAACCAAAGATAGGGAAGCGTTGAAAAAGAGCAGATAAAGCCACTGAAAAGCAATCGAATATTTGACAGCTGATTTCTAGCTATCTTGTAAAATGCCCTCACAATTAAAAAGAGAGCCACGATTTCTATTAAAATTGTCCCGCCTAAAGCGATTAAAAACTTGCATTCATACCGCATCAGTAAGTAATGCTAGATTATGATGGTTTTTTGAATGTAGGCCGCAATCCAGGTATCTCGGGTTTTTCAAAAGTTTCTAATTTATCGGTCCTTCCATCGTTATATTTCCAAACATGTTTGGATTTATAAAGAACCAATCTTTTATCAATAAACCCCGCTATGGTATAGGTAACTTCTTCTTCAATCAATGGATTTTCATTGGTTAGATAGTATCCTTGCGGCCGAATAATTTCGGTATCTTTTGCCAAAGTAAGCACATTAGGGTCGGAATCAAAATCGATGTTGTCTATCCCTTTGCCTTCAAAATATGACCTCTCAACCGCATACACAATAAATTTGCCAAATAGAGAATATGGCGCATTGTTCATGTGCAACGTTTGTCCCGACTTAATCTCATAGGCCCCATAGCGATAATACCTACTTCTATCCTGAGGGTCGAACTGAATGACATAGCCGACAAAAGCAACTGCCGGAAACTCATCCACGTTAGATATTTTAACATTTCTGGTAACATTATGATAATTTGGCGGGACGATGTCGCCATAGACAATTTGCGATATAGTACTAAACAAAAATAACGCAATACTGATGGTGTTAATTTGTCTCGTGTTCATCTGCGCCTCTTTTTATTGTCTCTACCAACCTTAAAGCCGCCAATCGGCGGGCCGACCCAAAATCCGACTGGTATTCGCTCCGGTTCCGGCGAGTGATGGACTATTCGAATTTGGAAATGTTTGTCACAGTCTGGGTATCTCCTTCAATAGCTCTTTGAGCAATGCGATCGACGAGCGCCGGCGCAATCAGCTTCAACCACAATTCCATCTTGCCGCGCAGGGTCATAACCAGCTCCCGTTTTCGCCGAGCAGCAGCCATCATCGGTTAAGTTCGAACTACGGCCGACCAGCGGCCTTTCTAGATCTCGACACTGCTGGCGGTTGGCAAATAATCCAGCCTTTCTTTCATAACCCCCTTCAATACCCGATAAGCCTTTTTCCCTGTGCTCTGCACTAAGATCTTTTCTGCCTTCCAGTCTGGTGTTTTCGACTAATGTCGTCACCTTCATTGGC
>CP070652.1:1445260-1448386 GCA_020354645.1 Deltaproteobacteria bacterium | reverse complement strand
CCTGCAGCACGCTGCAGGGCATCTTCACCGATAGGAATCCTATCTATTTTCTGATTTGCTCGCTAATCCCTCAGCATGCTGCGGGGTTATAGCTCGCTATCGCGGTCCATGCAGCGACCTAATCTAAAAAACCCCCCGACCCCTAACATAGGTCCATTTTTAAGTACAACAGACCGGTTGCCATTTTTATTCAAGCTAATAACGAAACATAGAATTGTAAACGTAAGGTTTTGCTATTTCTTCAAGGCGAGGTGTATGGCGCGGTTACCACTTTGTGTAAGGATTTTTTATCAGATTGGAGTTGAAATAACGGGGATCACCGGTTACCTCTTTTTCAACCCAATCCGGCTTGGAGAACCCTTGATTTTCGTTTCCCAGTTCCACTTCAGCCACGATCAATCCCTGGTTTTCCCCCAAAAATTCATCGATTTCCCAAACAAGGCCCCCTTCCTCAATTTTATAGCGGTATTTCTCAATCAGCGGCTTTTCACAAATCTTCAATAATGCATCGGCGTCCTGGCGGGGAATTTCATATTCGAATTCCATGCGAGATGCTCCAACCGTGATTCCTTTAATCGTTAGGTAGCCTTTATCGTTTACGGTACGCACCCGCACAATCCTTTCTTTAGCGCTGTTTAGATAACCCTGGCGATATCTCGTTCCTTTTACATTGCGCCAGGTTCCTTCTTTCACCAGAAATTTCCGTTCGATTTCCTTGGCCATCGCAGCCTCATAAAATATAGTACTATTAGATTTAATCTTCACAAACACCTTACTATCCAGCATATTATAACGGATTTTTGTGTTGTTCTCACATTTGCCCGCCCCCTTATATAATTAAGTAGTTGGCAGCCGATCTAAGGGCCGGGCACCAACTCCTTTTCCCACTGTTCCACGCCGGGAGGAATCTCTTCCTGGAGAAGAGCGGCAAATGACAGCAGGGCCTTGCGCGCATCTCCGATCGGATAATAAAAAGCATCCCAATGTTCGCTGTCTTCTCCATCGTGGTTGGGGATGACATAGTCAAACTTCCAGGCATCCCTCAACTCTATGATGGCGCTGGCGACGCGCTTTTCAATGTTTTCCAAGTCTTTTAATGAAAGATTGATTTTCTGGCGCTTGGTGCGGCGTAATAATTTCCTGCGCATGATATCCGGCAGTAATCTTTCAAGGCTGGTCCGCTGTAACGGATCTTTGAGGAACAGAATCTCCTCTTTAGAGAGGGGCGCGAGAAAAACCTTCAACGTGGGAATTTCCTTTAATTCCTTCAATTCGCTGAGCTTGGCCGGAATGAAAGGATTGCCCTCAAAAAAAGCGTCCTTATCTTGGTCAAGTATCGCCTTAATGCTATTTATCTCTAACGCTTGCAAATCTCCCCGGACTATAGCGGATGCAAATCCAGGTTCTTTCGCAAGTTCCTCGATCTCCGCCCGGGGCCGGAAATAGTAGTCTATCCCTTCCTGTTCTCCGGGCCTGGGATCTCGGCTGTTGTAAAGTACTGCCTGCTTTAATCGGCCTGCCAGATCAGGATAAAACTTGCGCAAGGCACTGTAAAGAGGCCCCTTCCCCACACACGATGGTCCCGATAACATAACGAATCGGTTCATTTGTGACTCCTTTCCAAGTTGGTCTGGTATAGTGCGCTGGTATGCATGGCGCATCCTGCAATTCATGGAAGCAGTTTCAAAACCACATTCTGAGCTCAGTTCTGGTGATTATGAAACGTGATGGCTTGTTACAGCTTGGTATCATTCTTTAAGGGGCTATTACCCGAATATCTTTCAGTAACAATCCGCTATGTAGATCCCGCTTGGGTGTGCCTATCAGCATTGATCATGGTTTCTTGAACTTTGTCCCATAGTTGCTGATAAGATTTTGAAGCCTCTGAATGCGGGCAAAAAACGGCCAGGGGCTCCCGGTGAATCCCCATTTTTTCAATCTGTGCTGAATAAGGAATAGCGCTTGGTAAAACACCCCTGAACTCCTTTGCCACTGAAACCATGAGTTCCCGGTGCATCTTTTTGTGCCGGCCAACCATCGAAAAAAAAGTGTAAATCTTAGCAACATCATATTTATTCTTTTTGCAGAAAGACAATAATTGTTTAAGGGTTCGCACAGACAATGTCGTGGGAATCAGGGGAACAAGCGTGTAGTCAACTGCGTTGAATATGTTCTCGGCCAGGATACTGATGGTTACCGGACAGTCAAGTAAAATTAAATCATATTCATTCTTAAACGGACTTAAAATTTTTCTCAGCCTTTTTTTTGAACGCTTCAACTTATCAAACGTGATATCTAAATTGCGCAGCGAGAAATCGGCCGGCAGCAGATCCAGGTTTTCATAATCAGTGCCCTTAACACTTTTATAAACCTGCTTGCCTCCTTTGATGAATCCTCTGTGTCCGGACTTAAGCTTGGGTTTTACGCGAAAATAATAAGTTGCCGAACTTTGAGGATCCAAATCACAGATGAGGGTTTTGGCTCCCGATTGCGCTGCCAGGTAGGACAAATTTACGGCTGCAGTGGTCTTACCCACTCCCCCCTTATTACTGTAAAGTGCCAGCGTTGTCATGAAATTGTCTCGCGTACTTGTGAGGAGAAAAGTTCTCGGAATAACCGCTTGTTTGCCGGGGATGCAAAGTCTGTAAAGGTTCTGGCAAAAGCATCTTTAACTATCTGTTTTTTTCTATCCAGCGTTCCAATCAGGCTGCCGATTGCCACAAGTGTCTTATTTATCTGCCGACCGGTTGCGATCAATTCCTCGGTAATGTTGAGAAGATATTCCTGCTGGATGCACAAATCGTTAAAGTCCCCTAAATTGTCTTGCAGTTTTTTCAATTGCTCAATCAAGACATTAATTTTCCGGGGGGGAAACAGACTGGAGAAGAATTCCATCAAATATCGCAGTTTCTTACAGTGAATTCTGAGAACATGCAACCTTTCGTCTTCAGTGTTCTCAAGTATCAGGTGGCCGGTTTTCACAACACTCTGGTATTTTTTATAGATTCTTTGGCACGACGAATCAATCACCGTGAGTTCAGCATTGGATGCCGTATCAGCGTCCTGCCCCGGGTCATGTAAAAAGGACTCCCAAACCTGTAAAATCTTCACATATTTTTTAGACTT
>CP070652.1:1441534-1445160 GCA_020354645.1 Deltaproteobacteria bacterium | reverse complement strand
TCCCCCCAATCTGCGCGGGTCAACTACTAAATACGATCTATCGGTATAAATTAGAGTGAATTTTTAACTTGGATATCTGGAAATTGCATTATTGCGAGTGGCCATATTCAACCACCGAAGGTGTTCAATGAAAAGGGTTTGCCTGTCGATAATTATAGCCTTTTGTATCACTTGCTATATACCCGCATATGCCGATCAGGATCCGGAAGCAACCCTAAAGGCAATTGTCAAAGTTCGGTCGATTGTTCCGATCGAGGCCCGCACCGCTCATTCCCTCGGAACTGAGCGTGAAGGAAACGGCGTAGTTATCGATTCAAGCGGTCACATTCTCACTATCGGTTATCTGATCTTGGAAGCCGAATCCATCGAAGTAGTCGGGCAGGCGGGTAAGCCCATCAAGGCAACTTTCGTCGGTTACGATCATAAAACCGGCTTTGGCATATTGCGATCCAACCAGCCTCTCGGTGTAATGCCCATGAAGCTGGGTCAATCCTCAGATCTTCGCGAGGGAGACCCGATTCTAGTTGCCAGCCATGGTGGGTCAGACTCAGTTCAAGGCGCGCGGGTTATTTCCCGCGGTGAGTTTGCGGGCTATTGGGAATATCTTCTCGAAGATGCGATTTATACCGCCCCACCACATCCCAGTTTTGGCGGAGCTGCGCTGATCGGGCGTGATGGGCGACTATTAGGTATTGGGTCTATTTTCACGCAGAAAAAGATCCCAGGGCTCGGTTCAATCCCATGTAATATGTTCGTTCCAATTGATCGCCTCAAACCGATTCTTGCTAACTTGATTAAAACAGGCCGGTCTGAAGAGTTGGCGCAACCCTGGTTGGGTTTATATGTGGAGGAGACACACGAGCGCGTCTTTGTCCTGCGGGTTGCATCTGGAAGCCCCGCTGAAAAAGCAGGTCTTCAATCCGGGGACATCATACTCGCAGTGGACGAAAAAGCAGTAATTGGGCTTGTTGATTTTTATCGTAAAGTGTGGGCTCTTGGTAAAGCAGGAGTTAAAGTGCCTCTGAGTATTCTCCAAGGCACACGGATTCGCAATATAATCGTGCACTCCGCCGACCGTCGTCAATTTTTCCGTTTCAAACCAAAGCAATGATTTTTATTCTGCAGACTTCCGTTTCATCCTACCCTGAGTTTTAAAAAACACGATCTTGCGATACCCTTGACTATATTAAGATTGGGTTTTAATATAGCTCGGATGATTCTATCGCACGGCACTGGATTATAGTGATTGTCAAAAATATTCCTTGACCGCACTCAGTTCAGTGGTTCGATTAACGGAACGTTATTTTGGTAATCGCTATAGAGTAACGGCTGTAATGGAAGAAACTATCAATTACCAATCTGATGCATTCAATAAAGCTTGTCAGGAAATCTTTATCCTATACCCAGAAGCTATTGGAGTTGCCTTTAAGGGCTTGGATTGTGGCTGCGCGTTGGTTTGTGGTGTTTCTGCAAGGGGGGAACCGGTGGGCTCACTAAGGTACGTTTCCGGCCAACCTGGGAGAAAAGGAAAAAAATCCCCGATATGTTTGAAATGTAAAAAAGATAGTGGATTAGATAGAGTTGTGTGGGAAGGGATAATTTGGCCGGGCGACGAAAATGAACGGCCCGACGTCGACTTGAGGCTTTCAATCGGTAAGAAAGTTTTTGGCCCCGGCTACCAGGAACCTTGAAAGCACTGAATTTGAAAATCCAAATTGAGCTTTTTGGAAATTCTGTCTGGGGCATGGGAATTTTTTTGCCAGGCCAAGATATAATTTATTCTTGTTGATTTGCTGCAAAAGGCGGAAGACATGCTGCTTGAAAATTTGGCCTACACCGAAGTTGAAGACTATTTGAAAAAAAAAGACATTGTTCTTATCCCTATCGGCTCCGTCGAGCAGCACAGCCCTTATGGACTCATAGGGACCGATTTTATCATTAGTGAGGCTGTTGCCCGCGCGGTTGGCGAAGCTATGACAATACTGGTTGCACCCACCATCGCCTATGGTGTTTCGCCACATCACATGGCATTCAAAGGCACCGTGTCTCTCAATCCAAACACAATGATGGGTGTCATCTCAGACATTGTTCAATCGTTTGTTGCCCATGGATTCAAACGGATTCTCTTTGTCAATGGTCACGGCGGAAACATCACTCCCCTTAAAACCGCATTTAAACAGCTTAAGGCCGAAAACATACCCGGATACTTTGACGTTATTTCATGGTATGATTCGAACAAGGTGCGAAAAGCCTGCAAGGACGCCTTTAGGGATAAGGAAGGACGGCATGCAACCCCCAGTGAGGTTTCCCTCACGAAATTCACAAGGCCCGCGGAATTCGCAACCAAAGCCGTTGATCAAAAAACTGTTGCAAAGCCGAAATACTACTGGCCTTTATCTGGCGAGGAAATGAGAAGCGTTTTTCCGGACGGAAGAATGGAGTCTGCTCCCTGGTTGGCAACAGAAGAGAAGGGTCGACTGATTATGGCAAAAGCAGTCGAGGCACTCGAAAAAAAAATTAAGGAAATTATAAAGTTGAAAATATTATAGTCACTGGACATAACACGTCAAATATAAAAATCTTTCTTTACTTTTCTCAGCAGTCAGGATTCTTTCAGTTTTTTTCAAAAAATCTCCCCCCCAATTAGCTACTGCCATCCGAAAATGGAAACTAACTATGATGATGATCGAGATAATAAAGTGTACCGCCCACAGGAGCAAAAGATAAAAAAAGGACGTTTAGTACAGGAATTAGAAAAAGAAGCCCAAAGCCCAGATGAAAGGGTAGTGCCTTCAACAACAACCTGAAGCGCTTTGGAAAAGACTCAAATCGTCTTGCGGGGACAAGATCCGTATTATCCCAGGAGAGAAAAATAACAGCAATTCCAGTGGAAACCAACGCCAGAGCAGGACCCAGGGGTGTCAGCCAACCCAAAGTCATCAACAATAAGGTAAAAATTACCGGAATGATGGTTCGCGGTATTTCTTGTCTGGCCAGATAAAAGAACTGCCGCAGCAAAGGCATTTGCTTTGGTTGTTTTTCCTGACCGGCGATCATTCTTTCTGTAATCCGGGACATTGTGTCCATAATGACGACACTGAAAAGGATCTGCGAAACAAGATAGCAAATGATGGCTGAAACCCCTACGAGGAATAAAGAAAGTAGCCAGGAAACCAAATGCCATAACCATAAAATCCAGTAACTTTCTGGTTTCGACCAGATAAAATTCAATATCTCCTGGTGGTATGTCAGCAGTAATCCTGCTGAAACGACAGTCATGAAAATGACTGCCAGAAAGCGGGTAAGGCCGAGCATTAAAAGCCTGGGCGTTTTTATGCTCATCCGCAGACCGCGTAGATTGTATCTGATTCCTTTGATAAGATTCATTTGTTAATAAAGGTAACGTGTCGAAAGCGAATCGGAACAGCTGAACCGATGTGATATTATAAAATTCGGAATCGACCTTATATCATTTCAATCGAAAGATCCGGAAACTCTTTTTTAAACTCCTGTGTAAGGCATTCAAGCGTGGTGGATAGTAGGAGGGCGCTAGTAACGGTGCAGCAGCCTTTGCTGGGCCCTATCGCGCTTATAAATACGGATAACTTCTTGCGCATTTTATGATA
>CP070652.1:1437885-1441434 GCA_020354645.1 Deltaproteobacteria bacterium | reverse complement strand
TCTTTGTGCCCTTGGTGTCTTTGTGGTGAAAAAAATATAGCCATGAAGCATTTACCCACGTGTTATGGCATCATTCCGGCGCGCTATGGTTCCACGCGATTCCCGGGCAAGCCACTGGCTGAAATTCTCGGCAAACCGATGTTCTGGCATGTTTTTGAGCAAGCCAGACAGTGCCCCGAACTCAAACAGGTCGTCCTGGCCACAGATGATAATCGTATTTTCTCGGCCGCCAAGGAAATGGACGTACCGGTATTGATGACCCGTACAGATCATCCCAGTGGAACGGATCGTGTTCTGGAAGCGGCCCAGATTCTTGAAATACCCAAAGACAGCGTTGTCGTGAACATCCAGGGGGATGAACCGGCCCTGGAACCCATGATGCTGAGCGAGCTTTTAGAGCCCTTTACATCACCGGAAACACAAGTAGCCACCCTGGTGCGAAAAGTGGAAATTGCCAAAGCTGAAAATTCAGACGTCGTAACCGTTGTCTTTTCAAAAAACGGCAGAGCGCTTTATTTTTCAAGATCGGTCATCCCGCATCCACGCGAGGGGCAAAATCAATTCATTTACGAGCACATTGGGTTGTATGCTTTCCGCATGCAAACCCTTAAAAAATTTGTTGCGCTGGGCCCCAGCCGTCTTGAGAAAATCGAAAAACTCGAACAGTTGCGTTTACTTGAAAACGAAATACCGATTCATATTGTGGTTACCCGTCACCGGAGCTTTGATGTCGATCGCCCGGATGACATTCAACGCGTAAGTCAAATTCTGGCTGAAAAACCGGAAAAGTGAGGAAAAAAAATGAAGCCGATCATCAATGCGATTCATAAAATTGCCAGCGGCTGCAAAAAAGTCAACAGTTGGGCACTTTCATATCTTCTGGCTGACGTCTTTTTCGGCAGAGATATGCGCCGTGTTTCAGAAGGCACCTTCGTCATTTTTCCATACCGCGCAAATCTATTCTGCTGCGGGCTGGCAGGCATTGTTGCATTTAAGAAAAAAACAAAAGCCCAAGCGGCAATTGATACGGCCGCATTGAATGATATCGTTGAAAAAGTCGAGGACCACTGCTTTAAAAATTGCAAAGAAAGCGGGTATCGTCTCGATAAACACTATCTCGGCGGCAGAGAACAAATAGAATCCTTATCCAAATCGGTTCGCGCGCTGAAAGGCAATGAACTTTTTTATAATTTATTCATTAGCGATGATATCCAAGAACAACTCGGAAAAATCAGCGAACGCCTGATGCAAATCATCGCTTCGGAATCCAATTTGTTAAGTGGGCACATGGGGCTGCTGGATTCAGCGGAAGTCGATACGCTGTCCCAGCGGATTGAAGACTTAAGGGACATCGCCTGGTGTCTTTCAACAGAAATTGCAGATAATACGATAAAGGTAAAAGACCTGATTAAGCTGGATGGACAGCAACCGGGCCGTTCTGCCGTAAGTTTATTGAAAAACATCAATGCGGTGCTAAACAGCATAGATCGCCTCGAGGTTCGAGGACGCGACTCGGCGGGTATTTCGCTCATGTTTATTCTGGCAAAGGGCGAATTTGAAGCATTCAAGACGGCCCTGGGCCAATCCAATCTACTGGACCAACTGCAGGAACGCTCGGCAGGCGACTTGCTGATTAACAACAGCATCCGTATTAACGAATCAAAAACTGGCAAGAGAAATGTCCGGGTCGCAGTTGGTTTTACCTATAAAATTGCCGCTGAAATCGGAAAACTTGGAGACAATATCCGTTTTTTGCGAAACCAGATCAAAGCGGATCCGATTTTTCAAACCATTCTTTCTTTTCCTCACCGATACCATACGGTGTCATCCCACACCCGATGGGCCTCAGTGGGAGCAATTACCGAGGCAAATTGCCACCCGGTAGACAACCAGCTACCCGAGAACTGCGCTGAAATAAGTGGCATCATGCATGTGTGCTTAAATGGAGATATCGACAACTACCTGCAACTGAAAGAAGCACACGAAAAAGAGGGCTATGTGTTCCATACCAATATAACCACCGATACCAAGATCATACCGGTTCAAATCGAGAAATACATTAGACAGGGTGCACCTGTTGAAGAAGCATTCCGGCTAGCGGTCAACGATTTCGAGGGTTCTCATGCCGTCTCCATGCATACTGACCTGGCACCCGGCCGTATTTTTTTAGCCCAGAAAGGAAGCGGTCAGTCTATTTTTATCGGTCTGTCCGGTGATCATTACATGCCAACTTCCGAGGTATACGGATTTGTTGAAGAGACGCCCTATTTTCTCAAAATGGACGGAGAAAAGGTCATCGAAGGGAAACGTGGACGGACGCAGGGTCAGATTTTTATCCTCAATCAAGAATCAGCGGGCGACTTGGACGGCATCCAAGCCATGTATTATGATGGTACCCCGCTCAAACTCGGCCAAGAGGACATAAAACGCACGGAAATCACTTCAAGAGACATCGATCGTCAGAACTATCCTCACTATTTTTTAAAAGAAATTTCAGAATCACCGGATTCGGTGGAGAAGACGCTGCAAAATCGCTGGAAAATAAGAGAAGACAAAAAACAGTATATCATAACACTCGACGACACCGTCATTCCTGATTTTATACGGGATGCGCTGACCGGCACCCACACTGACAAACCGATCCGCCGCATCTATTTTGTCGGACAAGGCACCGCCGGGGTTGCCGCCTTGGCCTGCGCCAATATCCTCAATTATTATCTGAATGACCCCGGGGTTCCGATCAACGCTTTGAAAGCCTCAGAACTCAGCGGGTTTAACCTCGGTGAAAGCCAGGACCAAAACAGCATGGCCGACACCCTCGTCATTGCCATCAGCCAATCCGGCACTACTACAGACACGAATCGTACGGTGGACATGGTGAAAGAACGCGGTGCTTATACGCTTGCCATTGTGAATCGCAGAGATTCGGATATCACGTTCAAGGTCGATGGCGTCATGTACACCAGCAGCGGCCGGGACATTGAAATGTCAGTGGCTTCGACCAAAGCATTTTACTCCCAGATTGTTGCCGGTGCTATCCTCGGGCTTTACATGGCCGGATTAAAAAAGCGCAGAGACAGCGACTTTATCACCCAGGAAATAAAACATCTGCTAGAGATCCCGTCTTATATGAGAAAAATCATTGCGAGGCGCGAAGAAATCGAAAATTCTGCCACAAAGCTTGCGCCAACCAAGATCTATTGGGCGGCCGTTGGCAGCGGTCCCAACAAGGCATCCGCAGATGAGATCCGGATAAAACTCAGCGAACTTTGTTACAAAACCATATCATCTGATTTTGTTGAAGACAAAAAGCATATCGATCTCTCATCCGAGCCGTTGATTATCGTTTGTGCCGCAGGAACAAGGGCAACCGTAATTGGAGATATCATAAAGGATACGGCAATTTTCAAAGCCCATAAAGCCACTCCCTTGGTGATCGCCAATGAGGGGGAAAACAGATTCGATCTTTATGCCGAGGATGTTTTCCACGTACCGGTTGCCGAAGAGCATCTGGCGCCGATTCTGAATACCCTGGTCGGCCACATTTGG
>CP070652.1:1430411-1437785 GCA_020354645.1 Deltaproteobacteria bacterium | reverse complement strand
CCTCTAACGTGCCCCAGGGTGGGCTTTCCTTTGTCATTTTTAAAAGTTAGCGTTTTGGTGGTCCATTTTCCTTTTCTGAAGGCGGCGATCAGCGGGTGACTGCTCAGGTTTTTTTCTTTTACGACATATTGTTTGTGCTGATGGGCAACTACTTTACCCTTTTCATCGATCAGGAAGGCAAAGCCGGTCTCGCCTTTTTTCCAAAGGGCCACATACTTTGAGATTTCGTCGATATTCATTGCTGCGGCCATCACACCGACCAAATTGTTGCCCTGATGAATGGGAACCGACAACACCAGGGCCGGCTTTTTTGATGTTCTGCCGATTAAGGTCTGCCAGGCCAATTTTTTGCCTTTGATGATATCCTTATAATACTGGCGGTCTGAGTAATCTTTCAGGGGCACATCATCGCTTCTGGCGATATTTTGTCCGTCCAGTCCCACCGTAAAAACCAAATACATATAGGGATATTTTTCCTGAACTTCTCTCAAAACTTGTTCCTGGGCCGGGCGGTTCATCGAAATTATTGCAGGAAGCTTAGCAGTGGATCTTATCACCCATATGTTGTTTTCGATCCAGCTTTCAACCTGGCTGCCCAGGCCCTGGGCGGTGAGGGTCATGAGAAGTTCCGTATCGCTCCGGATGCGGCTGTCGGTTTCCTTGAAGGTAATTGTCCAGAAAATGGTAAGCGGTAGAAGACTGACGATTAACATTACAAGGATTATTTTGGCGAAAAGTCCAAACCTGACTGTTTTTCTACTATAGGAAAGCGGTAAGCCTTCTTCTTCCATCCCAGAGGCTTCTCTCCGGGGCGGAGCGGTCGGCGTGACAGCTCTATTCGGAAGTGGTACCTCTGCCGGTTTGGGTTTTGCTACGACGATGATATGTTCACAGGATTTGCACTTGAGTCTTGCCTTTTCTCCCTTGATTTTGTTTTCGTCGACCCTATAGACTTTCCCACAATTATCACAGGTGACCTGCATCATCGTTGCTGCTCCTTAATTTTATGTTCGATCTTTTTTAATTAACTCGATCATTGATTTTTCAAACCGGATGCGAATGTCTTCATCTGGAATTTCGACGGCAATATTGCTGATTAATTCCGGGGACTGGTCTTTTGGTATTTTAGACACGGCAAAATTCATATTATCGGCGACGTCTTCAATTACAAATTCCGCCATTGGACCGATGGCCTTGGACAAATTTATCTTAAGGGCTTCCAGGAATTTTTTGCTTAGAAAAGGAACTTCTTTTGCTACCGGTTCGATAAGTTTGATTTTTAAAAGTTTAGCTATCGTTGCGTTTAATGTGGCCACATTCATCCCCACCTCATCGGCAATCTGGGCAATTTCCTTGTTTTCGTCGATGGCAATCAGCAAGCGGATCATATCCGCATCCAGAGAGATCTCTTCGTTATCCATCCGGGTTACTTTTCTGAAGTATATTTTTGGCTGACCTGGAGATAGAATATCCATATAGCGGTTTGCAGTTTTAGCTGGTTAAGCGCAAAAGTTTTTAAAATTGTTACTAATTTAACCTATTAGATTAAAGGTAAATGCATTTTTAGTCAAGTGAAAAATCAATTCGCAATACGGTAAAATTATTACATATTAGTTAAACGATCGTCGTAAATCTCGATTTGACAGGGGTTGGTGCGAAATAGTTTGCACAACGCCATCATATTATTTGAAATTGTACTGATCAAATCCCTGTTATTGCTTGCTGGTATTAGAACAATTCTCAAAAATAGGTTCCGTTTTTTAGAAATCAATGGTAGCAAAATTTTGAAGGATCTTCTCAAAAATCTATGCAGCCTGGGATTCAAAAACGTTTTATCTCGTTTTCATGCACCCATTTATGTGAGGCGCCATTATAAATTCAATTTATTTTTCGTGATTTGTATAAATATTCAAAAAGAAGAAGGTAGTTTTGATGAAAATCGAGTACCAGCCCATCGGTATTATTCATTCGCCGTACAAGACACCGCAAGGTGTACCATTACAACCAACCGGGGGTGAAGGGATACAGGCGGTAGTGGAAGTATTCCCGAAGTATGTGGAAGGGCTTGCAGATCTTGAAGGATTTTCTCATATTTTTTTGCTCTACCATTTCCATTTAGCCGGGAAGTTCTCATTAAGGCTTAAGCCTTTTCTGGATGATCAGTATCATGGTGTTTTTGCCACCCGGGCTCCGGCACGCCCAAATCCTATCGGTCTATCTATCGTTCGTCTTATGCGGTTGGAAAACGATAAGCTATATGTTCAGGATACAGATATAGTCGATCAAACGCCGTTGCTGGACATTAAACCCTATATTCCCGAGTTTGATGTGCAATATGCGACTAGATTGGGATGGTTGGAAGGAAAATTAAAAAAATTAAAGGAAGCTCGGGCTGATGAAAGATTTTCCAAATAAAGCTGGATACTCGATGCGGGGTGCTTCATTTCTTGTCCAGTTGATCTTTCAGTTTTTTTTCGACCTCTTCAAAAAGGCTTTTTTTCTTTTGGGCCTGTTCAGCCTTAAAGGATTCAATCTTCTGGGTGAGTTTTTTCTGGGTCTGCTTGAATTTACTGATTTCATCATCCAGTTTGCTTGCTTTTTCGTCCCGGGGAATATCTTCTATTTTCAAATGGTTTTTGACAAATAGTCGGGTTCCATAGGCCCCTTCAACCACCTCAATTATATCCTTCTCTTCAAGTTGCTTGCACACAAAATTCGTGCGTTCCGCAGAAAATGATAAGGTGCTAGAAATATCTTCTAGGGAAGGTGCTTTTGAATTTTGGTGCTCCCAAATCCTGATTGCTGCTACAAATAAATGGGCTGTGGAATACAAATCCTTGCCTTTCATGATCAACCTCTTACTTCAATTGTGCCTAAACAAAATGTGGAGAATCGATAACGCCGGAAAAGCAATTTTCCCCCGGGCGCAACGGCTTGACGGACTCCGGCAGATTAATCAAAAAGAAAAAAAGGGTTTTAACAAAACAAGTCTTATGCTTGACATAAAAACAAGAGCAGAGTAACATTTCCGATTTATTTGTCAAGCGGCTAGATATGGTGGACTTAAATTGCGTGCAGTTCCGCTCTGATCTGCAACGGGAAGGGTGGAAAAATAAAAATAAGAATTCAACATTTAATATAAAGGGGGAGCCATGACTGAAATCATCGATATCAGAGGAAGGGAAATCCTTGATTCAAGGGGAAATCCTACGGTCGAGGTAGACGTGATCACGGCATCCGGTGCTTTTGGGCAGGCCGCAGTACCTTCCGGTGCTTCCACCGGCAAACGCGAAGCCCTGGAGCTTCGAGATAAGCGAGCAAAGCGGTTTGGCGGTAAAGGCGTTACCAGCGCAGTCAATAATGTGCTCAATGAGATTGCGCCGGCTTTGCGGGGTTTGGATTCAGCGGATCAAAGGACCCTTGACAATACAATGATTAAACTGGACGGTACGCCGAACAAGTCAAAGCTCGGCGCAAATGCGATTCTGGGGGTATCCATGGCAGCGGCCAGAGCCGCAGCAGCCGCTTTCGGACTGCCGTTGTATCGCTATTTAGGGGGTATAAATGCCAGATTTCTGCCGGTACCGATGATGAATATCGTTAACGGAGGTGTGCATGCCGCAAATAACCTTGATATTCAGGAATTTATGATACTGCCGGTCGGTGCAAAATCAATAAAACAAGCTGTCCAGATGGGTGCGGAAATATTCCATGCCCTGAAAAAAATTTTACAAGAAAATGGCCTGAACACGGCAGTCGGTGATGAAGGCGGTTTTGCACCGAACCTTGAATCCAATGAAACCGCCATCAAATACATCATGCATGCAATCGAAACCGCCGGCTATAAACCCGGCAGAGATATCGGGCTTGCTTTGGATGCTGCTGCCAGCGAGTTTTTCCAAAGCAACAAGTATTTCCTTAAATCGGAAAATAAAAAATTCACCTCAGCCGGAATGATAGATTACTATGAGGCGCTCATTGATCGCTATCCTATCCTTTCGATTGAAGACGGCTTGGCTGAACAGGATTGGGAAGGATGGAAATTGATGACCGATCGGTTGGAAGGATCGATTCAGATAGTGGGAGACGATATTTTTGTTACCAATCCCAAGATTTTAACCCAAGGGATTGAGGAGGGTGTTGCCAATTCGATCCTCATAAAATTGAATCAGATCGGGACTGTTTCAGAAACGCTCGATGCTGTTGCAATGGCCAATCAGGCGGGGTATACAACCGTAATTTCCCATCGGTCCGGTGAAACTGAAGATACTTTCATCGCCGACCTTGTGGTGGGAGTGAATGGCGGCCAAATAAAAACGGGTTCTCTCTCACGGAGTGACAGAATTGCCAAATACAACCAGCTGATACGAATTGAGGAAGAGCTTGGGGAGTCTGCCAGATTTTCCGATGAAATATTCTAAAATTATGAGACGCAAGATGAAAAAATTTGCAGCCATAATATTGGGCTTCATTATCTTTGTGTACCTGTATCCCTTGGCAAATGCTTACGTGTTACTCGGTCCGCATATTTTGGACCTCATGCGTAAAGAACTCGGCAATGCCGATCGGCTTTTCGTGTCGCAGAAACTTTTTCTCTTTTCAGACAGTCTGTACGAGGGGCCAATTGAACTGAATGAAAAACTTTTGTACGTCTTTCCGGACACTTTCCGTTCTGATATGTTCACCGAAGAGACTCAAAGGATTCATGTGTTATCAAAAGGCAGATCGGTGACCGTAATTGACGGAAAAATAACCGCCGATCGCGAAACGGAATTAGATCGTTACAAAGACATTATTCTCTGCAATTCCCGTGAGCTGTTAGAAGAAAAGCTGCCGCGGTTTGGCGTCGATGTTTCCATCTCAAGCTTGGGAAGATTTCAGGGCCGTCTTGCCTTTGTATTGGGGGCCCAATACCCGGACACCTCGGTGCCACAGCTGTGGGTTGATAAGAATACATTCAAACCTTTTCGCTGGATCGTACTGGGCAGCGCCACAGAAAATCAAGCGGATTTGTTGGAATTTCGTTATTTTGAGTGGCGGCAGGTGGATAAAATCTGGTATCCGATGCGCATCGAGCTTTATCAGGGCGAGAACTTGGTGCGTATGATTGCGGTCGATGAAATTAAAGTCAACGCACACTTTCCCCCAAGACTTTTTGACATTCAGTACCTCAAGTCACTCTATCCGCGTGCCACGCCCGTTTTACCCGAGCAGGGGGAATCCAACGGGCCCAGCGATCTTCAAAAGGCTCTGGATGAATTCAAAAAAATCGTCGAATAAGGGGAGTTCCATGGGATCTGCAACAAAATACATATTTGTTACCGGCGGTGTGCTTTCATCCCTGGGTAAAGGCCTGGCTTCGGCTGCCATCGGTGCGCTTCTGGAAAGCCGCGGTCTTCGGGTAACCCTTCAGAAGCTCGATCCTTATATAAACGTGGATCCGGGCACCATGAATCCGTTTCAACACGGAGAGGTATTTGTCACCGATGATGGTGCAGAAACCGATTTGGACCTCGGTCATTATGAGCGGTTTACCACTGCCAAGTTAGGCATGGACAATAATTTTACCACCGGGAAAATATACCACTCCGTGATTAACAAAGAAAGGCGGGGAGATTACCTTGGGGGCACGGTTCAGGTAATTCCGCATATTACCGATGAGATTAAGCGCAGCATCACCCTCGTCGCCAACGAGGTGGATATCGTAATTGTTGAGATTGGCGGAACGATAGGTGATATCGAAAGCCTCCCCTTTCTGGAGGCGATTCGGCAGTTTCGAGCCGATGTTGGCAAAGAAAACGTTTTGTATATTCACCTCACACTTGTGCCGTATATCGGGACAGCCGGCGAAGTCAAAACAAAACCGACCCAGCACAGTGTTAAAGAACTCAGGAGCATTGGAATTCAGCCTGATATTCTCCTTTGCCGGACCGACCGATATCTGCCAAAGGAAATAAAAGCCAAGATCGCCCTGTTTTGTAATGTCAGTGAAGATGCCGTAATTACGGCCAAAGATGTCGACTGTATATATGAAGTGCCGCTGATATTCCATAAAGAAGGATTGGATAACAAAATTGTCGAATTGCTTCAGATCTGGACCCGGGCACCCCGGCTGGAAGCCTGGGAAGAGTTTGTCGCAAAATACAAGGATCCGAAGCACTCGGTTAACATCGCCATCGTCGGCAAGTACGTCGATCTGACTGAATCTTATAAAAGCCTCAATGAGGCATTGTACCACGGTGGGATTGCCAATGACTGTCAGGTTAACCTCATTTTCGTCGATTCGGAAAAGGTGGATGACGGGACCTGCGACCAGCAGCTTGCCGATGCTAACGGTATCCTGGTACCCGGGGGGTTTGGGACCCGTGGCATCGAAGGCAAGGTTTGTTCCGCCAATTATGCCAGGGAATATAAAATTCCCTATCTGGGGATATGCCTTGGCATGCAGGTGGCTGTGATCGAATTTGCCCGCAACGTGGCCAAGATGGAAGGAGCCAACAGTTCTGAATTTGATAAAAATACGCCTTACCCGGTTATTTATTTGATGCTGGAATGGTATGACGAAAAGACCGGAACGGTGCAGAAACGTGATGAGACGTCCGCTAAGGGCGCTACCATGCGCCTTGGCGCCTATCCCTGCCAACTAAGAAAAGACTCCTTTGCGTTTGCGGCCTATAAAAAAGTTAATATATCCGAACGTCACCGCCATCGATATGAATTTAATAATGAGTACCTTACCAGATTAGAAGAGAGCGGTCTGGTCTTCAGCGGCACGTCACCGACCGGTGATCTCGTGGAAATCATCGAGATCAAAGATCACCCATGGTTTCTGGGATGCCAGTTTCATCCGGAATTCAAGTCCCGTTCCATGGACCCCCACCCCCTGTTTCGCGATTTTATCAGGGCATCGTTGGGAACCAGGGGGAGGAGCTCGGGGAAACGGAAGAGAGGAAGGACACGCTCCCGGCAGGGAGGCTAAATGGCCACCAGGGAAGTCCAGGTCAATTCCGTCATCATTGGAGGGAATAAGCCCTTGGTGCTGCTTGCGGGTCCTTGCGTGATCGAAGGCGAGGAGGTGACCCTGAGGATTGCTCAGAGGATCAAGGAGATCGCCTCAGGGGTCGGGATGGACCTCATCTTCAAGAGTTCATACGATAAGGCCAACCGCTCTTCCATCCATTCCTACAGGGGGCCGGGGGTGGATGAGGGCTTGAGGATTTTACGTCGGGTGAAGGAGGAACTGGATCTTCCGCTGCTTTCCGATGTCCATCGATTCGAGGAGATTGAGAAGGCATCGGTCCTTTTGGACATAATGCAAGTGCCGGCGTTCCTCTGCAGGCAGACGGATTTCATCGTGGAAGTGGCGAGGACGGG
>CP070652.1:1427529-1430311 GCA_020354645.1 Deltaproteobacteria bacterium | reverse complement strand
CAAGAATACCTTCTTCATAAAGCTCCATGGCCCATGAGATCACACTGCCGGTTTCCAGAATTTCCATTCCGAACTGGTTTACCAGGTGATTGCCGGTTAAGACGGTGACGGCGCTTGTGCAGCCCGGCTCTGCCCCAAATGCACCTTGCGAGGTGTATTCCGGTCCCTCATCGTATTTGCCGGCATAAGGCCCTGAAGGAATTTTATATTGAGCGCGGCAATGAATCTGGCAGCCGAAGCATCCAGTCATGTGATGGGGACCCATGGTTTCGGTGGCGATTTCATCAAGGCGTTCCGGCTCGATGTCATCAGCGTATTCTAGTTGGTTTAACTGGAAATTTCTGGTTCTGAGTCCACCCCAACAGTTGGTAGCCCCCCAAATGAAAGGAGTTCCGAGCATACCTTGAGTTTGATTAACTTTGGCGCTCGTGATTTGATCGATAAATCGTTTGTTGTATTCAAAAGCTTCGATGGGATGGGCAAGGTGGATATCCATAGTGCCCCTGGCAGCCACTGCTTTAAGATTTTTAGAACCCATGACACAGCCCATACCGGTTCGGCCGCCGGAGTTTTTGATACCTGTCATGACATTGGCAAATCTCACCAGGTTTTCTCCGGCAGGACCGATAACACAACTTTTTACCTCTTCGTCACCGAGCTCTTCTCTGATGGCCCACTGGGTATCGGTGGTAGTTTTTCCCCAAAGGTTAGCGGCATTGCGGATTTCAATTTCACCGTTGTGTATATATAGATAGACAGGGTCTTGCGCTTTGCCTTTGATGACCAGGTGATGAAAACCGGCCCAGGCCAGTTCGGGAGCGAAAAATCCCCCCATATTGGCGCTGCCGAGTAACCCGGTAAGTGGAGATTTGGCCATAATATGGGTTCTGGCAGATGCCGAAGCACAGGTTGCCGTCAGGATGCCGCCGCTAATAATGAGGGCATTATCCGGTCCCAGCGGATCGCAGCCTTTTTTGGTGTGGTTATATAACAGATATGCGTCCAAGCCTCTACCGCCCAGAAATTTTTTGCGCACATCCAGCGGGATCGGCTTGGTTTCAATATCACCGGTGGAAAGATCAATATATGCTATTTTCCTATTCAACGCCATTCTACTTACCCCCTTTTTTAACAGACTTTTTTCGCGCGGCCGCTTCTTTCTCAGTGATAGTCTCTTCAGCGATTTTGCGATTAACGTCCCATACCGGCCCCCGTATCCTTGGAAGGGTGGGGTTTACCCATACCAGACGGTACTCCATCCCACATGTGGGGCACTTTACATGGTCGGCTCCAGCCGCCGGTTGAATCCTTCCCATACAACTAGGATTGTGGCATCTCACCTTGCCGAAGGTCCTGGTTTTGCGCAGGCTCTCGGCTGATGACAGTTTTTCTTCATCGATGGCCATAATTATTCTCCTTTTTGTTATTTACAGAAGCGTAAAAAAGTTCATTATTGTGAACGATTAAATCAAGTAAAAAGTACCATACCAAATATTTTTGTCAAGGAAAAAAACGCAGCGATCTATGAATATTTCATAACTTGTAAAATTTATATTGACAATGCGTGAACCAGAGGATAACGTAACAAATAAAATATGTTCAGCATGGTGAACAATGTCCGGAAAATATCAAGCGCCGACTGTAAAAAAAGCGTTTCAAATAGTGAAGCTCATCGCCGACTCTGACCGGGGACTGCGGCTCAGCGATCTTTCAAAAGACCTCAAAATCAGCAAAAGTACTGTCCACGGAATAACCTCAGCCTTAGAAGAAATGGGTGTTATTCGCCGGGACCCTCTGACGAAGCGATACGCATTGGGATTCACCCTCTTTGAACTGGGGCGGGCGGCCTATTCCCGGATTGACCTGAAAGATACGGCCCGACCCATTATGGAAGATCTGATGGAACGGTCGCAGGAGTCAGTCTTTTTGGGGGTTAAAAACGGTGATCATCTCACCATTCTGGATATTGTTGAATCCAGGCATGACCTGAAGATTACCGCGTCGATCGGAATGCGGATTCCCCTTTTTGCAGGAGCGGCCGGAAAGGTCTTTTTGGCATCTATGCCGGAAAAGCAGGCCACCGAGCTCATCCGGGCAAAAGGGATTTTTAGATATACAGAAAATACCATTACCGATCCGGAGCGGTACCTTCAAGAGATCAGAACCGTCCGGCAAAATGGTTATGCAACTGATGATGAAGAGTATATTTCAGGCGTTAGAGCTGTAGCGTCACCGGTTCGGGGAGTAGCTCAGCCTCTTGCGGCGATATGGGTGGTTGGTTTCAAACCGAGCATGGGGGATGACAAGATGGAGGCCCTGATAAAGGATACAAAAAAGGCGGCAGAGAGGATCAGTCGCCGGATCATAAATCAAAATGGGAGTATTCGTGGCCTTAAAACGTAAGATTGCCTGTATCGATCTTTATTCCGAGCAAATCGACATTAAATCCATCCCGAGGGCGTGGCGGCATAAATTCCTGGGCGGGAGAGGTCTCAATGCCTATTTGCTCTACAAACATTTGCCATTGGGGTGTGACCCTTTGGGCGCTGATAATGTTGTCATTATCGGTTCAGGTTTACTGGGCGGCACGCTGACCGCACCCATTGACTGCACTGACGTTGTTACCAAATCTCCGCTGACCCAGCTTTTAGGGCGCGCCCGGTCGAGCGGCTTTTTTGCTTCAGAGATGAGATGGGCAGGCTTTGACCATCTAGTTATCAAAGGCAGGGCTCGACGTCCGGTCTACCTCTTTGTCCACAACGGCAGGATTCAGATCAGAAAT
>CP070652.1:1419544-1427429 GCA_020354645.1 Deltaproteobacteria bacterium | reverse complement strand
TGATAATTTGCTTGCCGAGTTTGTCAGTGTGGTGGATGCAGTACAATGTGCTGTGGCGGTGCAAAAAGAGATCAAATCACGCAATGATGAATTGCCCGAAAACAGGCAGATGCAGTTCCGTATCGGTATCAACCTCGGAGATGTGATCCAGGAAGAGGAGCGGATTTATGGAGATGGTGTCAACATCGCCGCCCGGCTGGAAGGAATAGCTGACCCCGGTGGTATTTGCATCTCCAAAACCGCTTTTGACCAGATTGAAACCAAGCTGCCTTATGGATATGAGTTTTTGGGTGATCAAACCGTAAAAAACATTCCTAAACCTGTGGGAGCTTATCGGGTCTTGATGGAGCCGAGGGTCACGGTTGCAGGAAAGCCGGAAAAAGAAAAGCTGCCGCCTAAGCGGCGAAAAACGCTTCTTGTTGGGGTAGCTACGCTGTTTATAGTGGCGGTTGCTGTTGGCATATGGCAGTTTTACACACGACGCCCGTCAGTTGAGCCAGCCTCAGTCGAAAAGATGGCCTTTCCATTACCTGAGAAGCCGTCGATTGCCGTACTTGCCTTTGATAATTTGAGCGGTGATCCCGAGCAGGAATATTTTTCTGATGGCATAGCTGAGAATATCATCACAGTCCTGTCCAAGGTGGACGCACTCTTTGTAATTGCCCGCAACTCATCATTTACGTACACAGGCAAGCCTGTCAAAGTTCATCAGATAAGCCAGGAACTCGGGGTTAAATATGTTCTGGAAGGCAGTGTTCAGAAGTCTGGTGACAGAGTCCGGATTAGCGCCCAGCTGATTGATGCCATCGATGGGCAGCATCTGTGGGCGGAAAAATATGATCGAGATTTTAAAGATATATTTGAAATCCAGGATGATATAACTGTGAAAATAGTAAACGCCCTTAGGATAAAACTTACCGCAGGTGAACAAGTACGCCTTTCTAAGAGTACTAAAAACCCCGATGTTTTTTTAAAAACTTTAGAGATGCATTCTCTAATAAATGATGGCACCGAGGAAAGCCTCATGCGATTTGGCCAGCTGGCACAGGAAGTCATTGATATAGAACCTGAATCTTCGCTTGGCTACACGCAGCTGGGCTGGTATCAGAAGTTCCTTGCAAACCGAGGTATATCACCTCGGGAGAATATTAAAAAAGCCTTTATGTTGGCCCAAAAAGCGCTCTCCATGGATGAAGCCGATTCGTTTGCACACACCTTAATGGGTACTATCTATTTATTAATGAGGAAATATGAAGAAGCGATTTCGTCAGGAAAGCGGGCTGTAGAGCTTCAGCCAAATCATGCAATGGCTCATGCGCTTTTGGGGAGTTCGCTAAATATCGCTGGCCGAGTTGATGAGGCGATTGCCCATTGTAAGCAGGCGATACGTCTCAACCCCTTTCCTGCCTATTACTACTATCATCATTTAGGCCTATGCTACTTACAGAATGAACAGTATGAGGACGCATTAGCAGAATTTAAAAAAGCCCTTCAACGCGCCCCAAATGCTATTTTCAACCATATTACTTTAGCCGGTACTTATTCTTTAGCAGGCCGGGAAGATGAGGCACGGGCATCAGCTGCGAAAGCCTTAGAATTAGATCCTAAACTTTCCGTAAAGAGTGTTTCCAAAATGTTGCTATATAAAAACGAAGCCTATACGAAACTCCTTATTGACGCTGTGCGCAAGGCTGGGTTTCCAGAATAATAATAACCTATCGGCACTTGCAGATATCTGTACTAAAAACCGACTATCTCAAGCCCTTGTTTTGTGTGGATACCTCCAACAGAGATGCAAAATACCCTGCCTGAAAAAATTACAGATATCGCTAAAATATCTACAGCCTTGTCTGATGTAAAATTTTCCCGGAATAGCGAATCCAGTTTTAGTCGAAATCACCAACATCAACATCGCAAAAATTACCAATCATGCCCATCTTTGATTTTGATCTGCCCGTCTAGTCGGAAATATTTATCAATCAAGATTAGCTAATTTCCCAGTGTTCGAAAATCCAAGCTGACCAAGCCATTCAGCCAATTCAATCCGAGACAATCAAGCCAATCAAAATAATCGCAAAATTTGGTTCGTGGATTGAAGAGTGTCTTCCGGCATCGGTAAAAAGGGCGATGGGAGGTTGGGGGTGGGGGGCGACTTTATGGCAATCTTCGATTTAACAAGTTAACCCGTCAAGGTAGCCACAGCTGCGAAAATATAGCCAAAGGCTGGAAATGCGGTTGGAAATCACTTAATCATAAAAACGAAAAGGTTAGCGAATACAAGCTAACCTATTGAAATAATTGGCGTCCCCAACCGGATTTGAACCGGTGTTGCCGGCGTGAAAGGCCGGTGTCCTGGACCAGGCTAGACGATGGGGACGCACGCTAAATACTATCGAAACTATATTTTATAAAATAACGCCCGAAAATCAGTTTCGCTCCGGTATTGCCCCGCTTGTAAAACGGGATGTCCTCAACCGGGCTAGACGATGGGGACGCAAATCTTATTCGTAAAACGCAATAATTGATGCGCAAAACGTAATGATGATCTACGAAATCAAACGATATGCGCTTTGCTCAATGCAGCATTGGTTGGTGGGCCGTGCTGGATTCGAACCAGCGACTCTCTGCTTAAAAGGCAGATACTCTACCTAACTGAGTTAACGGCCCCGAAAAATTACCTATTTAATTACATATTTTGTTCTTGTCAATAAAAAATCTATAAAAGGTTGTTCATTTGGGCGGTTTGTTCGTTTACCCGTAAAATATGGCAAAATACTGCTGTTTTTTATAATAACCGGCAATGAGCTAAATCTGTTGGAATTAATATGTTTTCGCCAATAGATGACCAAATCATCATAAAGCCGATTTATCCCTGAGACAAATAATTATTTTCGCCAGAATTCCGGCACCAGAAAAATGATTACCGTAAAAATCTCCAGTCGCCCCAGCAGCATGCACCAGATGAGCAGCCATTTACCCACATAAGGGATCTGGGCGTAGTTATCCGCCGGGCCTACAAGCCCGAAACCCGGCCCGATATTACCGATGGAGGCCGCCACAGCGCCAATGGCGGTGGTAAAATCGACACCTGTGCCTGCGACGAGGACGGTCGCAAGGCCGAACAGCCCTATATATAGTGCCAGGAAACCAAGGACGCTTCTGATCACATCCTCGGAAACAGACCTTCCGCGTATTTTTATTGGTGTGACCGCTCGGGGGTGAACCAGCAAAAAAAGTTCCCGGTAGCAATACTTAAAACACAGCATAAACCGCAGGCATTTCACCCCGCCTCCGGTTGAACCGGCAGAAGCACCCAAAAACATGCACAACAACAGGATAACTTGGGACATGGCCGGCCACTTTTCATAATCGGCAGTGGCATAACCGGTGGTGGTGATGATGGATACCACCTGAAACGCCCCATATCGGATGGCTTGACCTATTTTTTCATATGCCGATCCGTAAACATTGAAACTCACCACCAATACCAGAAGCAGGACCATGCCCAGAAAAAAGCGACACTCGGAATCTTTCCAGAAGACCAGCGTCTTGCCCTTGAGCATCTGGTAATGCAACGAGAAATTAATTCCGGCGAGCAACATAAACAAAATTATGACGCAATCGAAATAGACCCTGTTAAAATACGCGACAGAAGCATTTTTAGTGGAGAATCCGCCGGTCGGCATGGTTGTAAACGTGTGACACAGGGCATCAAACAAACCCATTCCTCCCACTATTAGCAAAACAGCTTGTCCCAGCGAAATGAGGGCATAGACTTTCCAGAGGATCATGGCGGTATCCCGGATACGGGGTTTGAGCTTGTCCGGAACCGGTGTGGGAACCTCGGCTTTGTATAGTTGCATGCCGCCAACACCGAGAAAGGGCAGGATGGCCACCGATAAGACAATGATGCCCATTCCTCCGAGCCATTGAATAAAACTGCGCCAGAATAAAATTCCCCTGGAGACCACCTCGATATTGGTTAAAATCGATGCCCCGGTGGTGGTCACACCGGATACGGATTCAAAAAAGGCGTCCACCAAACTGCATGAGGTCATGCCGAAGTAGAACGGAAGGGCGCCAAAAAACCCAACAACGGTCCAGCCGACAGCCACAATTGCCATTCCTTCCCGTTGGCTAATATTTTCAGCCTTGGCGCTCCTTAAGGTCAGAAAAAGCAAAACGCCGACCCCCATGGTGATTGCCATGGATTTTATAAGCGGCCATATACTGTGATCCTGATCATACAGTCCCCACAGAAGAGGGAATACCATGGTCAGGCCGAAAAAAAGCGTCAGTATGCCAACAACTTTCAGGATATAGCGCCAGCGCATCTAAAAATACTCCAGCTTCACCGCCAGTATCTTTTCAATCTTCGAAATCGCCTGTTTGGTGGCAAAAATGATGATTCGGTCACCCGGCACAATGATGCTGTCCCCGGAAGGGATAATAATTTCTTTTCCCCGAATTATCCCGGCGACCAGGGATCCCTTGGGAAAGGATATGTTTTTGAGGGGGTTGTGAACAATATCGGAAGTTTCCAATGCAACGGCCTCCATGACTTCAGCCTGCTCCCCTTTTATGGAAATAGCCGATATCACCTTCCCCCGACGGATGTGTTTCAATATGGAGTTGATGGCCGAAAGCCTCGGGCTTACCACCAGTTCGATTCCGATAGTGGACATAAGATTGAAATAGCTGAACTTTGAAATTTTGGTAATCGTTTTTTTAGCGCCCATCCGCTTGGCCAAAAGAGAGGTCAGTATGTTGGTTTCCTCATCATTGGTCAGCGTGATTACCAAATCGATATCCTGGATATTCTCTTCTGACAGAAGATTCTGATCGGATCCGTCACCGCACAAAACAACCACTTTGTTAAGCTTTTCTGCCAGGAACGTGCAGCGATCCGGGTTGACCTCTATGATTTTGCTATGGATCGATTTTTGGTCCAGCAGGCTGGCCAGCCTGAAGCCAATGCGCCCACCGCCCACAATCAGAACCCGCTTCAGTGAAAGCGGGGGTTTATCGAAAACCGCAAGCGTATCGAGTAGTTTTTCATCCTCACTGATAAAATACACGAGATCGCCCGGCAGCAGTTGGTCATTGCCCCTCGGGATGATCAGTTCGTCCTCACGCACGACAGCGGCAATCAGCGGTCTCAAATCACCGGTTTTTGCCGGAAGGTCCATAAGGCGAACCCCTGCCAAACGTGCATTGTGATCCAGATAAACCCCGATGAATTTGATACGCCCGTCGGCAAATTCGCCCACATCGACCGCACCGGGAAAACTCATGAGGCGGTCGATGGTCTTGACAACCTCGATTTCGGGATTGATGACGGTGTCGATGTGAGGGGCATGTTCGCGAAAGTGGTCATAGTGGGTATCGAAGTCTGCATCACGTATACGGGCCAATTTCTTTGTGGCGGGCGAAAAAATGTTGGAAACCAGGCAGGCCACCAGGTTGGTTTCGTCACTGTCTGTCACGGCCAAAAGAATATCGGCACTTTTGACACCGGCTTCATTCAAAATTTCAGGGCTGCTGCCTGATCCTTGCAGCACCTGTACGTCTAAATTATCGGAAACGCGCCGTAGCGCCTCAGGATCTTTGTCGATAACTATGACATCTTTGTTTTCGAGAGCCAGTTGGCTGGCAATATGGAAACCGACTTGGCCGGCTCCAACAATTACGATCTTCAAGCCCTTCCCTCCCCTGCTGGTTGGTCAACAACCGATAGCCCTTTCCGGACCTCGTCAAACGAAAATGTTAACAACACATAAAATAGCAGATGCAACAGCATCCTGACCAAATCTCGCTCCTTTGGGTCATATGATCATAGTAAATTTCGGGGGCATACTTTTAAACAAAAATTACTATAGTCACCTTCAAGTGTCAATTATTGAGCTATTCAGTCGGCTAAATAATTCACCGCTTTGAAGTTCATGGGCAACAATCATGCCGTTGCTATTTCCGAATATCGATTAGGTCATCACACTCCAAAGACAAAAACCGCCGCTTGCCGCCAAGGCTATCCAATCCCGTAATCTGGCCTCGAATACCGGTCCGGTGCGGCTTTCAGAATAACACCTTGCCTCCATGGCCATCACAATTTCATCAGCGGTTTCAAAGATACGTCGGATCAGCGGAATCACAAATTTTATCATGCGATAAACCGGATTTTTTCTGTTTTCCACGCCTCTGGCCCGCTGGGCATCGGCCGTCTCCCGGGCCTGGTCTAAAATAACCGGTATGAACCGCATGATAAGACTCAGCATGGTTGCGATCCGTTTTTGAGGGATAAAAGGAAACGGTGTTAAATACCACTCCACCGCTGCTTTGACTTCAGAATATCGGGTGGTTGAAACAAATGGCAATGCCAGAAAAACGATTATCAAAAGACGCCAGGCAACCAAAGCACCCTCGTAAATACCCTGGCGGCTGATCAGTATATATTTTGTTTCTATGAGTGGGGTACCGGCTTCAGTCAGTGCCCGGGCTGAAAAGATCAAAAACATCAACAGGAAAAAATAGCGAATTTCTTTTAAAACAGATTTCAGCGGCATCCGCAGATGTAAGAAAACGATTACCAGCAGACAAGATGCTGTGATAAGCATCCGAAAATCCGCATTTAAGGTTGCCAGGCTGGAAAATACGAGGGCAGCCAGTTTGAACCGGACATCCAGTGAATGAATCAAGGAGTTGCCCGAACGATAACTAAAGGTCGTCAACTCAGCCATGAATGAATTCCCATTCACAGTCGCAGCGAACAGGGTTGCCTGATGCCAAAGATCTCGGCGTCCTTGATTACTTCAATCGGGATCCCGTCCCGAACAATCCGGCCGCCTTTCATGATAATCAATCTATCTGCGTGGGCGATGATTTTTTCGACATCGTGCGTGGTAACCAGGATGGTGTGCCCGAGCTGGTGCAGTGAAATGATTTGCCGGAGAACCTGTTTGAAGCCCGGGTAGTCGAGGCTTGAAAACGGCTCGTCGAATGCAATAACCTGCGGGTTCATTGCCAATACTCCGGCTATGGAAAGGCGCCGTTTTTCACCCCCTGATAATAAATGTGGCTTTTGCCGGGCCAGATCGATGAGTCCTACCGTTTCCAGGGATTTCACTACGCGTCGGTTCACTTCTGGCCTGCTCAAACGAAGGTTTTCCGGGCCAAAGGCCACATCGGAATAAACGGTGTCCCCGACGATTTGGCTGTCGGCATTTTGAAAAACCATCCCCACCATTTGCCTGGCCCTGGTAACATCCCGGGAGACCGGCACGCCGGCCAGCCGCACGGTTCCCGTATCCGGTCGAAGCAGCCCATTTATATGCTTCAAAAAGGTTGTTTTTCCTGAGCCGTTCTCGCCGGCGATAATCGCCATAGCGCCCGTCTCGACTGTCAGGTTGATGTCAGCCAATCCAAGGGTCCCGTCTGAAAAGCGGTGGCTGAGGTTTTCTATCTCGATAATATTCATAGTCTTTCACAAAATACGCTTTACGAGATCATCACTGATGGGTATCTAACTGGCGTTGTCGTCATGACCCGGCAGTTTCAGAACCGGTCGCAGGGCTCTGGCGATCACTGCTGCAGCTGCGATCTTCAAGGCATCGCCGATTAGGAAGGGATACACCCCCGCGGCGAAGCCGTCCAGTCCCAGACCGGCCGTGGCCGTGCCATAGATCGCCGGGAACGGGAACCTCACCCAGTCGTGCAGCCGGTCCACGACGGAAGCCGGGGACTTGGACGCGTGGGCGAACTTGGCCCCTCCCGCCAACTGGGCGGGCATGATGATCTGCGCCCACATCCCCTCGACGCACGTGCTGCTTTGGATGCTGACCGACGTCTCCACCGTCGCTCCGCTCAGCGCCATGCTGGGATACAGGTT
>CP070652.1:1402691-1419444 GCA_020354645.1 Deltaproteobacteria bacterium | reverse complement strand
CGGCCGGGAACGAGTCCAGCAGCTCGCCGAGCTATCCGGCTGCCTACGAAAACGTTGTTTCCGTGAGTGCCGTGAACTTTAGTAAGGGTTTGGCCTGGTATTCCAATTTCGGATCCACCATCGACGTGGCGGCCCCGGGGGGTGATACCGGAGCTGATCTGAACGCCGATGGCTTTCCGGACGGCGTGCTGAGTACCTGCGGAGATGACACTTCCGGCAGCATATTGTTTAACTATCGCTTCTACCAGGGAACCTCCATGGCCAGCCCCCACATGGCCGGGGTGGTGGCGCTCATGAAGGCCGCCAATCCGACAATGACGCCTACCGACCTCGACACACTGCTTATGAGCGAACTCATCACCGAGGACATCGGTGCCCTCGGCCGCGACGACCAGTTCGGCTATGGTCTCATCGACGCTTTCAAAGCCGTGGGCGCGGCCACCGGCTCTATCCCGGCTATTCTGGTGCCCAATCCATCATCACTCAATTTCGGAACATCCGCAACCAGCAAAACACTGAATCTGACCAACGGCAGCAGCAGCGATACCATCCAGATAACCGACGCCACCACCAGCGAAACCTGGCTGACGGTTACCCCGGTGGTGCCGCTCCCCAATGATCTTAATCCTTCTGATACCGCGGGCTTTGCAGTTGTAGTTGACAGGACCGGGCTGGCCCCCGGTGTCTATGATGCTGAGATCACAATCACTTCTGACGCCGCCAATGATCCGGTGATTGTTCCGGTCAGCATGCAGGAAGGAACTTCCGCGCTTGGCGGTGATGCCGGATTCCACTACGTACTGCTGACGGATCCGGATACCCTGCAAACACTATATCAGGATGAGGTGGCTTACAGCGGGAGCGGGTATTTATATAGCTTTACGAATGTTCGCGCAGGTAACTATAAGATCTTTGCCGGAACGGATTCGGACAACGATTTCTTTGTCGGTGATGCCGGAGAGGCATTTGGCGCCTACCCGACCATAGATCAACCCATTACAGTGGTCATATCCGGCAACACCAGCGGCCTTGATTTTACGACCGGTTTTGAAGTGACGCTGCCGTCGCAGGTGACGGCCGGCGAACCGATCAACAAGCCGATGCTCCAACGGCTAATATTCAAGAACACCTCAAATTAAAACATGAAACAAATATCTCTCGTTATTCATGTTTTGATCATGCTGACTCTGGTTGGATGTATCTACTCGACAAACAGTGTCGCGGATAATTTATCACTACCTGTAAGGCTTTTGTACGAGGGTGCTCATGGTGGTGGGCACATCTCAAATCCAAATGCCTACCGGATCACCACCGAGGATCAACTGCAGAAAATTTACAATCAGTTCGGCAAACTGACTTTCGGTGCTGTTAAACGCCAAGTGCCCAGGGTGGATTTCTCACGGGAAGAGGTCCTGCTCGTGGCCATGGGCCAAAAACCGACCACTGGTTATCAGCTGCAATTGCACCGCAGCAAAATTAATATATCCGGCGATACAGCAGTATTAAGCCTGGCCTGGATCGAGCCTCCCCCCGGCGCTATCCTGCCTCAGGTGATTACAAGCCCCTGTATCCTGATCGCCTTACCAATAGGCAATTATTCCCGCATTTACATCCTTGACCAAAAGGAACAGAAACGGCTGGAGGTGTCTATCCGGTAAGATCTCTTTTACCGGTATTCTGCCTAATTACTAAAATGAAAACGATTGAATATTCCGTCATTATACCGGCCTACAACGAAGAAGCATTACTGGCGCGCACACTGGAAGCTTTAAGAGCGGCGATGATGACGGTAGCCCTGATGGGTGAAGTAATTGTCGTTGATAACAATTCAACGGATAAAACCCCAAAAATCGCGCAAAAATTTGGGGCTGACATAATTTTTGAGAAAATCAACCAGATTTCACGGGCCCGCAATACCGGTGCAAAACGCGCTCGAGGTCGATATTTGATATTTCTAGATGCAGACACACTGATTTCTCCGAAACTTCTGCAAACAGCTTTGGAAAATCTAAAGGATAATGCTTGCTGCGGCGGAGGCGCCACCGTCAGGCCCGATAAAAGTATAAAACCATTTTATCAAAGGGGTCTGGATTTTTGGAACCGGTTTTCAGCGAAGTTTGGAGTTGCGGCCGGCAGTTTTATTTATTGTTTGCGGGAGGGCTTTGAAGCAGTCGGCGGCTTCAGCGAAAAGGTGTATGCCAGTGAAGAAATCTGGTTCTCGATACATTACAAGCGCTGGGGAAAAACTAAAGGAATGGGATTTAAAGTAATTAACCAAGCGCCGGTTATAACATCCACCAGAAAATTTGACTGGTTTTCTGGACCGCAAATCATTTTGATATTATTCCTGATTGTATTATTTCCGTTTATCATACGTTCCCGAACTTTATGCAACCTTTGGTACTACCGGCCAGAGGCTACCCGATAATATTCCGTGGCGATTAAAATATACAGTGCTTCGAATTAGTTAATAAAAACTGCCTCAGATAGTAGACATGAGTTTTAGCGTTTTTTAATTAACCGCGCGTGCTTGCATCCCGCCCTGCGGGGCTCACTTTGTTCGCTCGACAGACGCTGACGGACACAGACTTTTGCCTCCGCGACCTGCGCAGGCAAAACCAGCAGTCGCTGCGCGAGGCCATCTGCTTATCTGCCTGAAAGGCATGCGTGTATTGCCCGGGCAAGCCTGCCCCGTGAAACGCGCAGCCTGTTTCTCTGGGGTCGCCCGGGCAAAAATGATTTGTGCGTGTTATGTCTGCGTGGGTCTGCGGTTAATATATATCTGTATTTCAAATAGATATGAATCATCTAATCATAACTTACACCAACTCTTTTGGAGATGATCCAAAAATATCTATTGTTACCTTTTTATGATTACCGGCTTGACTTCCTGTTCGCAGCCGTTAAAATCATTATAGAATTTATATTGAAGGAGAAACATTAAATGGGCGAAGACAATTCAGAAATCCAGGAAGGGATAATCACGGAAATTGACGAGGAGACGACCGAACCGCCCATGTATAAGGTGCTGATCCACAATGATGATTACACCACAAAGGAATTTGTGGTCCAAATATTAATGGCAGTTTTCAATAAATCCGTGGAAGAAGCTGCGCAAATAATGTGGAAAGCGCATAAAACCGGAGTCGGGTTGTGTGGCATCTTTCCGTATGAGTTGGCGGAAACAAAGGTAAAAATTGTAACCGCTACCGCCCGCGAACATGGTTTCCCCTTGAAAACAACCATGGAGGAAGAATAATACAATTCGTTTTGAAAACACCATGAGATGTTACAAAAATATTGTCATCTGTCGACAAAGCTATCGGGGAGTAATGGAGGATTGGAGTACTGGAGTACTGAAAAAAATCCAACACTCCAATACTCCAGTACCCTGGCCCAGAACTGGATTAAGAAGCAGGCAAACAATATCTAAAGGTTTCCACTTAATGTAGACTACAGCGAAATCATCAGCATATCGCGCCAGGGCGGGCTCCAATACTCCTCCTCAGATAAATAGAATCAGATTATTTCGGATGTTGTCAATCGTCTTCCACTTCTCTCAGTCACCGCGGCTTGATCGGTACCGCCAGGCTCAGGTATTTATCATTCTCGGTAAACATTAACTTTTTCTCAACCATCATTTTGAGAAAAGCCAGAATTTTATCCTCCCCGACTTCCGGAAATTGCCGCAGGATTCTCCGTAACGAACGATGATGCTGACAAAATAAATAAATCGCTCTTGAGGTATCTACCAGACGATGGATCATCGGTTCAGCATTTAATCGCCGTTGCCGTATGATCAAAAAATCCCGTCCATCTCGAAAACTCAAGATGGGCGAAGACCCTGGACTTTTGTGGAATTCCTCATAGGAGTTTTTCCAGGATCTCACCTTCTGCTTCACGGGTTGCCAGAGTTTTTTCTGACGAACACGATCACCCCGGTACGCCTGAATCATGAATGTCACCGAATCGGTAACTTGGGATGGGAAAAGAACGGTCCAGTTGGGATGGTTGAAAACTGATTTTAGGCCATAGGTGTAGGGATTCTGCCAAACCGGACTGCCCATCCCCAGCCAGAATCGAACGGGTCGCATGGGACGAAAAGGTAAAGCAAACTCCAGATTCCGTAAGGTTTCGGCAACATCGTCACGATCACTGCCCGGGAACTGAATAATTAGATTCGATGAATTCACGAGCCCGAGTTCTTCGCAGTGCTTCATGATTTCCAGGTTCTGGATAGCTGTCGTGCCTTTTTTCAACCTGTTCAGCAGCCTGGTGCTGAGCGCCTCGATCCCGATCTGAATCTCCTGCACCCCTGCCCGTTTCATATTCTCTAGCACCCGCTTGGGGGTGGAAGCCCGTATTTCACAAAACAGGCGAAAATCCTTTTTCAATTCAGCGAGCTTGCCAACAATTTCCCCCGATGTTTTCAGCGGAACCAGATTGTCCGTGAAGGCCACCGACAGTGTTTTGTGTTTGTCCGTCAGGTGATCGACTTCCTTGACAACCTGCCCGGGATCTTTAACCCGATATCCGTCCCACTGAAGATTGAGGTTGCAGAAGGCGCACCCCGATTGTCTGCCACCGCCGGAGTTTTTCCCCCACCAACATCCCCTGGAAATTTCCGCCGGCAGCGTTGGGAAAAATTGCTTTTGCGGATCGAAAGTTTTCATAAGATCAAAATAGTCGCTATAGTCAGGAACTGGAAGAGAGATCAGATCATCAAGCTGATTGATAGTCATCGGGGAATTATTTTCTACCGATCGGGATGAAACCACTCCGGCGATGGCTGGAAGGCCCTGCAAATTCCGGTATTTGCTAAGGTAGCCCACCAAATGACTCAGGGGCAATTCACCCTCTCCGATAATCACAAAATCGATCTCGCGAAAAGCATCCATCAGATTGCGGGCGGAGGCTTCTGAAAAAGAACAGCCGCCGACGACGACAGGAAGTTTCGGATATCTATTTTTGATTCGCTTGATAAAATAAAGCGTGGATGTCAGTTGGCACAGGCAGATGGTAAATCCCGCAAGTCCAAAGCTTCCCCAATCCGTATATTTGATAAACTGATTTGATATCGTTTCTACCTGCTTTGTCCATGTCTTAAAATCAACATTCCGCAGGAGGGACTTTCTTCTGGCTTCTCGATAAAACAGCTTTTCAATCAGCACAAAACGTTCCGGGTACAACAGGGCAGCGTAGACCGATTCCCCTAGCCAGGTTTTTTGTGAAATGTCATGGTAAAGTCTGTAGCCGATGGTCTCGGCCACTTTCAGATAAATATGGTGGGCTTCAACAGTTAAGTCGGTGTATTGGGCCTGTAAATAGGCTTTGAGGGCCGCAATCTGAATGGAGGGGCGGGTATAAAGGGGCCAAGGGGTGGAAACAAGTGCTACGCTATTGTGCGGATTTAATCGATGGCCTTTCATCGTTTCATATAATTGAACCTGTTCGACGTGTCTTATTATAGGAATTTACTACTGAGGCATAATATCCCTGCTATTGCAAAAAGTCCATCCGCCTTCTTTTAATTTTAGTTCTGCTGGGAAAATAATCGAATTTGAAACAGGATTTACGCATGGATTGGCTCATTTAAACCATACCGGCAATAGGCATATCTCAATGGGGAAGCGTTAGGATTACAAACTCCACTTCTTAAAATGAGCTCAGGGTAAGTGTGAAAACATTCAATGAAGAGTTGCGTATCGGTAAATGTATTGAAATAACCAGCTAAATGGGCACGGTGGTACCGTCTAAATACAATCTTTTCAGCTTCCAGAAGCCTTCCGTCGTCAAGGTCAGGGGACCTATGATTTTAATTCTTCTGGAAATAAAAACATGATAGCCATCTGCTTGGATGTATCTATATCCCGAGGCATCCTTGGGCGCCTTGTATATAGGTTCAATTTCTTTGGCAATTCCAACACAGCATCCCGCAACATCCAATTCTTTCAGAATGAATGTAACGTCTTTTATTTTCCGATCCTGAATAAACTTCTTTGCTTTATTTGAAATTTTTATTTTCATGGACCCAAATTAGTGCTTTTTCTACAAAACTCAAGTAATGTTTTCAACTTTTCTTTTCAAAAAAGGTAATTCTTGAATTCAATTGTCATCCCCCAACCGGTCATGATGAATGGGGGTGACCAGGATGCAATGCATTCGTCCGAATCAACCATCATGTGCTGTAGTCTATTTTTCCTTGACAGGTACAGCCATTTTTTCTATGCTCACCCTATCAAAAAATCCTTATCAGAATGTGATCATATCACCAAAAAGGAAAGTTGTCGTCTCTCATCAAAAAAGGACGGAATGTTGAATATTAACAATATATCCGTGAAAGATCAGAGACCTAAACATTACCACCCTTCTATTTTTTATCCCAAAAAACCGCACAGCACGTTGGTGTCGCTATCCAGAGAGAAAAATGCAGGGCTCAAAGAATATCCCTGTCTCCTAGCACAAATCAAGAAATCTAACCAAAGTGTTGGTAAAACTAAAGGCCAGGTAATTAATAGAGTCTTGAACACGTATAAGCGCAATTGGGAGGAAGCTCGATTGATACAATGAAAGGAGGTGAAACCGGATTTTCATTAAAAGAATAGTTGAGCGTAAAGCATAACTAACAATAAAAGGAGGGAAGGTATGAATTCATTAATTCTGGCTATCATATGTTTTGTGGGTTTTATTATCGCCTATCATACCTATGGAAAATACCTGGGGCAGAAGATATTCAAGCTTGATCCTGATGCCAAGGTTCCTTCTTCAGAGATGCGCGATGATATCGACTACGTCCCCACAAATAAGCACATACTTTTTGGACATCATTATACCTCTATTGCCGGTCTGGCGCCGATTGTCGGGCCGGGTATAGCTATTATCTGGGGATGGGTTCCGGCTCTCATATGGATTGTGTTCGGATCCATTTTTTTGGGTGCGGTTCACGATTTCGGGTCTCTGGTAGTTTCCATGCGGGCAAAAGGCCGCTCGGTGGGGGATTTGGTCAGCGATCTCATCAATCCCCGGGTCAGACAGCTCTTTTTACTGATCATATTCTTTTTACTCTTGATAGTTATTGCAATTTTTGCCCTGATTATCGCCATTTTATTCGGTATGTATCCACAGGCTGTATTTCCGGTGTGGCTTGAAATACCCATCGCGGTGTGGCTGGGCTATATGGTTTACAAAAGAGGGAAGAGTCATGCTACATTCGCCATTATTGCTGTGGCCATCATGTACCTCACCGTCATCATCGGTGCTTACCTGCCGATAAAGATGCCGGCCATGCTCGGCATGAGCACCATAATGATCTGGATGATTATCCTTTTCATCTATTCCTTTATAGCCTCTTCTCTTCCGGTTCAAACCCTTCTGCAGCCGCGGGATTATATCAATGCCCACCAGCTTTTTGTTGTTTTCGGACTCCTTTTTATTGGGGCCATCTGGGCCCATCCCACGGTTGTTGCCCCGGCGCTCAATGTGTCCCCCAAGGGAGCCCCCCCGATAATCCCAATGCTATTTGTAGTTATTGCCTGCGGGGCCATTTCCGGGTTTCATTCTCTGGTCAGCTCGGGCACTTCTTCCAAACAGTGTTCTAATGAAAGAGATTGCAGATTTGTGGGATATGGCGGAATGCTGATGGAGGGATCGCTTTCGGTTCTGGTAATCGTTGCCGTTGGTGCCGCCATTGGCCTCGGCCTTGTCGTTAAAGGAGGCGAGGTTTTAACGGGTGCTGCCGCATTCACACACCACTATGAATCTTGGGGTGCTGCAGCAGGCTTGGCGTCAAATCTTGATGCCATTGTACAAGGCATGTCCAACCTGTTGGTGAGCTATGGTATCCCCAAGAAAATAGCCGTAACAATTATAGGGGTTTTCATCGTCTCTTTCGGTGCCACTACCCTGGATTCGGCAACCAGGATCCAGCGATATATTATTTCCGAGCTGGGAGCAAGCTGGAAAGTAAAGCCCATAACAGGCAGGTATTCGGCAACATTTATTGCAGTGGCCACAGCCATGGTCCTTGCCTTTTACAGTGGAGATGGTAGGGGCGGTATGGTCCTTTGGCCATTATTTGGCGCAACCAATCAGCTTCTGGCGGGTCTTACCCTGATGGTCCTCACCATCTATCTGCTGCGAAAGAAAAGGTCAATTATGCCTGCCGTTATCCCGTTTATCTTTATGGTAGTTATGGATGGCTGGGCAATGCTGATAAACATCAAAAATTTCGCCACGACCGGTAATATATTCCTGCTTGTTTTAGCCGTTATCATCTTTGGACTCCTGGTCTGGATGATTGTTGAAACGCTTATCGCGGCAAAGGTATTGGGGAAGGATTCTGAGGTGGAGCCGTTTCCAACATTTACTTAATCTTTACGAAATTACGCAATTAGTAAAAAAGGCAGGCTCAAAGCCTGCCTTTTTTATGCTCCCGAGCAATTCCAACTTTTTTCTTTGCTGAGCGGGACTGGCTGGCAACTATTTGATACCTCTTTCTTTCTTTATGATTTCATAAGCTTCCTGAATTTCGCGGAATTTATCGTGAGCGAACTGGTTGAACTCTTCAGGCAGTCCTTTTGAAATGATTTTGTCCGGGTGGTACTCCATGACAAGTTTCCGGTATTGTTTCTTGATATGATCATCGGTATCCTGTTTGGTGGATTGAAGAATCGCATAATATTTTTCAAAAGCCTGCACATATTTTGATTTTAGCGTTTGGTAGGCTGCATCATTGAAATTGAATATTCGAACGGCCGACAGGATCAAATTTTCCTCGCTGCCACTCATCTGCCCATCGGCAACAGATACCCGCAACAAGATATCGATCAACACCTCGAGGATTTGCGGCTGCCCATAAAACTGTCTGTAAAACTGGGCGGCAAAATCATCAAAGCTCTCCCGGGAATTCATGGCGGCGTTAAAAATATTCATGGCCACCATTCTGCTTTGCGGATTCAGATTCAAATCGTCCAGCATAAACCGGTTTATGGAATCGATTTCATCCTTCGATATCCGGCCGTCTGCCTTGGCAAGCTTTGCGAGCATCGAAAAGGTGGCGACAAAAAAGGTAAACTGAGCCTCTTCACCCGTTAGGGTGCGGGCGGTTTCTCCGACACCGTATGCTTCACCGGTTCGATCAAACGCGTGGCCAAACGCGGCACCGGCAATGGCACCCAGGGGTCCGCCGATGGCAAATCCCAAAGTACCGCCGATTAATTTTCCCATCCAACCCATATCGATTATAGACCTATTATTGAACAGTTTAAAAAACTTGTTTGAATATTCAAAAGCGTTTTAAAGATTCAACCGGTCATTACGGAATAACTACTTACCTTTCGATTGTTTCTTTTTTTGCTCTTCCTTATCACAGCATGGAACGCATAGTTTTTCATAATCCTTGGTGATGTAAATGCAATGCGTATCTTCCTTACATTTCTCACATTTCATGAAACGTTCTCACCTCACCCGCTAGTTTTATGAAAAGAGTATCTAATATTAATACCACAATTGGGACTTTCAATCGCACTTTGCACCTTAAACTTTGACCGCACCCTTTATTTCAAAAGGATCTCAAATGTCAACCAAGTTTTTAATCTATATTAATTAAATGATCATCTCCCGATTCGTTGCAGTTAATTAAGGCAAAACAAATGGATTATCTCCAATTAAGCAGGTGTAATCCTATAGGGTAAAAGGGGTCAAGGATTCGAGGATTCGAGTGAAATGCTGAAGAATTACAAATCTTATGGTTCTGTTTTGCGAATTGGAACCACAGATATTATTAGCAAGGGATTTAGGTTTAATTGAAAAAGGGGTATTGGGTAGACTAAGAAAGGACATCGCAGAAATAGAAATAATGTTAAAGGCACTGATAAAGTCTTTAGAAAACAAACACTTGATTCCTTGACCCCTGGAATCCTTGGGCTCTCTTCTCCAACTAAAGTGGAGAAGAACCTAAATTGTTAACGTGAGGTTTTAGAATGATTCTCAAAAATAGGACCTGTTAACCCTAAAGGTTATAAGTGCAAGCAAGGGGTGAACAATTCAAGGGGGGCAATGGGGTGGTTCAAAAATAAGAATTGAACCACCCCGGTGAAAGGAGGACGAATGAAAAAAAAGTTAAAATTCCGGGGTGTTGGCCTGAAAAGAATTTATTATAAACTTGGCGTGAAAATCATATACCTTCAAGAAACAGCATGACCGCCGATACCAAAATCGCGGCGAGCCGTTGAGATCGTTATGGTGAATCCGGCAACCACATCTAAAAGTGAGATCAGCATAATGATCATGAAAGCGGAATTGCCAACTTCAGGAACTAGCGCAAATTCCAGCAAGAAAACGATAAAAATCGCCAGAGAGAGACCATGGTCGAGAACTGAGGCCACGGAAGTTTTCGTGGCTTTAAATAATTCGAGGTATAGTAATACGACAGCCAAACTAAGCAACAGGTCATTGCCGGTATATCGCCAAACCGCGCCGGACATCAGCGTAATCTGCCACAAAACTTGATTCAGCCACGCCGAGTAAAAAAAGGCCACGATGTTATACGCAACGAGAATGACGGCCAATAAAGGTATATGTCTCATTTTCAAGCCTCCTATGATAGTTGTTTCTGGATGCCATATCGATCAGGACTGGGCAAACAGCCTCGCTCATCGTCGGACGGGATGAAAGCTAACGCATAACTTGCAACCGCAGACATCGCTGTAAGGGCTCTATTATACACTAGAATTTTAAAAAAAAATAGGTGTTAAATATGTCAGTCGACGAAAAAGCAATCTCGGTTTAGCCGGTTTGGCCCGTTTGCCGGTCAATCGGTTATGACGAAAAAGCCGTGATCACTACTTAACGGGCTTAACCAACAAATAGAATGGGGAAGTGTAATGGATCGTTGCGAGGGGCTTTAGCGATGGAAAATTAAGAAACCGGCTATCGACTGTTTTTTATCTTGATTCCCGCCAGATTTCCAGGATGGTTAAATCATCATTGACCTCTGCCATTCCGCGCCACTTCTTGACGGCATTCAGCAAACCCGGTCCCCAGGGGGGTCCGTCCGCATTTTTGCAAAAGTCAGCCAGTCGCTGCTGACCAAACAATTCACCATGTTGATTGTATGCCTCGGTGACACCGTCGGTTACCAAAAGGATTGCTTCTCCTTGTGACAACTCTATCTTTTCTTCTTCAAATTTGGCAGAGGGCATGATCCCCAATGACGGACCTCTCTTTTCCGTGATATTCTCGCATGCATCTTTCGAAACACGGATGACCGACTGATGCCCCCCAAGGGCAACCTCCATTTTCCCGGCGGCCGGCCAATATTTGCCGAGAATGATGGTGGCAAAAAAACCTTCTTCGGCCAAAAGTTCAAACATGATGGCATTTAAAGCTTCAAGTAATTCCCCGACCTTTTCATGCTTGGGCGCTTCGCTGCGGATCCTGGACCACAAAGCTGCCATTACAAGGGCAGCCGCCAGGCCCTTGTCCGATACGTCAGCCACATAAACCAACCAGCTGTCGTCGCGCATAGGGATCATATCGTACAAATCGCCCCCCACAAGTGCGGCCGGTAAGGAAACAGCCCAGATATGACTTCCGGATCCGATGTCGGGAGGATCACGGCGGAAAAGTGACTGGATCTTGGCTGCGGTTTCAATTTGAATTTGGACTTTTTGCTGTTTGAGACGTTCTTCAAGAAGCCGGGCCCGAATGATTGCAACCGCGGCCAGATTGGCAAAGCTTGTAAGCAATTCCTGATCCGCCTTGTCAAAACACGGTCTATCTTTGGCGTTGAGAACTTCGATGACCCCCAGAAGTTCATCCCGGTGCACAACTGGAACAGCCAGAAGGGTCCGGGTGACAAAACCGGTGGATTTATCGGCTTTTTTGAAAAAGCGGCTGTCTTTTTGAGCATCCTTGATAATCAGGGGTTTACGCTTTTCGGCCACCAAGCCTGCAATGCCTTCCCCCATCTTAAGTTCAATGGATTTTGTTAAAATTTCTTCAGCCTTATCCCCGACGATCTCGTCTTTTACAGACGCGAACTTTAAAACATTCTTTTCAGGATTGTAGATCAAAAATGATGATGCCTCGGCATCGGTAACATCACGGGCGAGATCCAAAAGACGTGGTACCAGCATGCTTAAAGACTCTACGTCCGCAAGCGATTGGTTGGCATCGATGAGCTTTTTTAACTTCTTTGAAATCCGGGATTCGTCGTCATTGGTTTTATCCATGCTCATAATTTTTCCTTTTATCTCTTTGTTCGATGGACATAGTATCCCTCGTTTCGACAGGCCGGACAAGAGGGGCCAAGACTCAACCGGTACGACTCACCGCACTCAGGGCAGCGTCCCGTGGGGACACGATGTGAATCTTTGAGAGCCCGATGGAGTCGCACGTCCTGTTGGCCAATCAGATGTGTTCCGGCCAACAAGATTTCCGCTGCCAGCTCTTGGAAAGCCGGCTTTTCCGGGCGGTTTGCAGATCTTTCAAACCAGGCACAAATCAACGGATAGTCGGACAGGCTGTCGGAATTCAGCCACACCCGCACCCCTGACAGGGTCAAACGGTCGTAGCTGGTAAGTGCAAATTTACCCCAGTCGAGAACCTGCAAAAAACCGTTCCCGATAGTGCAGGGAGTAAGCAACTGGACAGCATCGGGCAAACAGACCACCGTTTCGGTGACCACATTGAGATAAGGTGTCGGTCCCAATTCCTGAAGAGCAGTGCCCAGCATCATACCGCCAAGCAACAAGCCGGGTGAACGGTAGCCGTGAAATTCCTCCATACGGATAAGAAAATCATCCAATTTTAGGCCGCATATTTCAGGATCGGGCATGATAAAGCCTCAGAAGTAAACACACAGGTAGTTCCGATGGATAAACAATTGCTCCCAAAGCTTCGAATGATGGAATGATGGAACGATAAAATCTTTTTTTAGTCAAGAAAAATCGATGTATCGCATCGCCCTAAAATTTGATAGTTATCGATCTGCGGCACAGTAAAATTTCGCCGAATCCATTACTGGCAATGAAGCTCACCGCTGCAAGCGGCGGGGTATCGAGCGGAATTGCGTCATAGCCTACCCGTCTTCGCTCTTGCGAGCTTCGACGCGGTTCGTCTCGCCATTCATCCCTGCAGCAAGCTGCAGGGTATTCTGGCGAAGACGAATAAAAAAGCAGGATTCATCAGAATCCTGCTTTAAAAACGCGATTATCTATTGGGGTTATTTACAGATGATATGCATATGCCTTTCTTCGCTCACTTATGGGTTTCGGTTTTTTATTCCGTAAGTTTCTGCGATCAAATCCGCTTCTACGCTCATTGCCGCTTCTTTTTTCAAGAACCGGGCTTAAAAATATACAAAATCTGCGTTCATACGAACGTCTTCCACCATTATCCCGCAGAGCTTTAATTTCCATTGCCAGCCCCTGGAAAAATCTTCTCCAATCAATTTATAGGTAATTCCCCGGCCTTTTATAGGCTTAAATGTAACTCCTTGGAAGGTATAAATCTGCAAAATTTATGCCTGAGTTCTGCAGATACAATATCACTAAAAATATTAGCAAATTAACAATTTCCCGTTTAATAACAGTCATCATAGAGAGATGAATTGTGTACTTTATTTCATATCTTTGTGAAACTTTTTTCATAAATCGAGACCATCGCTAGAAAAAAGGAGCAGATATTCTGAACAATTGTTAACGAGTCAGTGATGGCTAGTCTGAAAGCGGAACCTGATTGTGAAGTAGGTGATCTTTGTTACCTGCAAGAGTTTCAGGCTCAGAAATGGAATCGAGATGTAATAATCGTTATATGATACCCCATATCGTTTTTAGAAATCGATTGCAAGAAAGTTAGAAAAATATCTCTAAAAAATTCGGTAATGAATCTAACCTCTTATAATTAATATAGATAATCTTGATCTTAAGATCAAGAAATAACTTATGGTCTTAAAATTATTACCTTTTTTAGTGGTTACTAAAAAAACGGCGGGCCATGAGGGGTATGGCCCGCCGCAGTTAGGAGGTTGAATTTGGCAAGCAACACAAATATTGCTGGGCAAGTTGATTCATACTATACTACAAAGTAGCATGTCAAGAACTATTTTAATATAGACAACCGGCAAAAAATTCGATGCAGAAGATTGGTTATAGCATCATGCGTCAGGGTAATCCCCCATTAATCTTCTCCCGCAGTTTCCCGGAACACTTGAAAGTAACAACCCGTCTTGGTGCCAGAATCATTGTCTCATCCGTGGCAGGATTCCTTCCCCGCCTTTCCTTTTTCTCTTTAACACAGAACTTTCCGAACCCACTGACCAGAACATCCTCACCGGACTCGAGGGTTCTTTTGATGATTTCAAGGAGGGTTTCGACTGTTTCCGTTGATTTGTTCTTGGTGTAACCGTTTTTCTTGGCAATAGACTCTATTATGTCAGCTTTAGTAAGGGTCATAAATCATACACCTCTGTTTCTAACTTTTATCTGCATTTTTAAGTTTTAACCAATTTTCGCAATTTTTATTAATTTTGTCAATGATTTAAATTTCTTATGGGCAACGTTGATACTAAGTAATCGAATTGACAATTATTAATCTTTTATTCCATAAAAATAGATAAATATTTAAATTTATTATATTTTTAATTGGTATCTTGACTTTTTTATCAGGATTCATAATAATTGGTGCGGTCTAAAGTTACCGCACTGAATTGGAAGCGAACCGGCCAGATTCATTCTGGTGAACAAATTAGGCTATTTATTTCAGAGAAAAATATGGCTGAAGATGATTTCACTAACTCTTCTGTAGAGAGAAGATCCGAGGCGAGAAGAGGGGCCGACAGTGGCTATGGCGCAGAAATAAGATTATCGGGAGTACCCGTTCACCAATTTAAATTTAAGGATGTATCCCCGAATGGCGCATGTATTCTGATTAAAGAAGGCTCTTCCATGCTGACTCATTTAAAGGCCGGTCTAACCCTAAATATGAAGTACAATTCTCCAATTAAACCGGGTACACCTGTATTAAAATCAGAAATCAAGCACATCACGAAGGCAGATCAAGGACGTTTCAAAGGGCATTATTTGGTTGGCGTCCTTATATCAAACAAATAAATTCGGCCTATCCCGCGCGATATTCAGCCATCCGATAGCTTCTACCTGTATGATATCCTCACAGCATAGCTGACATGTCTCTTCAAGCATCTGACAATCTACTGAACTTGACCGTTCATAATACGGGCCTTATATTTTGCATCATTTAAGTAGCCTGTTTTTAAAGAATATCGCAATTATTTCTTTCCCACAACCTTTGCAGGTCTGCAGGCACGTTGATCCGAAAACAGTCTGAATAAGGATTGCGGAGAAGGTAATTGGGGGATTTGCTGCACGGTTTCATGGGTCAACTCCTTCAATGTGTGTAAGGATTGTGTGTAAGAGATTGAATTGACCCGATTTGGGGGGTATTTAACAAAAAAACCCGATGTGAAAACAGCAGGTTATAAAAATCGCTGGTGCCGAAGGCGAGACTTGAACTCGCACGGGGAAACCCCCACTAGACCCTGAACCTAGCGCGTCTACCAGTTCCGCCACTTCGGCACGCACTACAACCATTGTTTATCCATAAGGCTCTCAAGGGTTGCTTTAAATATCTTTTTTTACTATGCATGTCAAGGTCATACCCTAATAAAATCAATATTGATTTTAAAATTTTAATTATGTTTTTCATTTTGTTTACGATCAATTAGGGTAAAGCATATTGGATCCAAGCCGCTTATGAAAATTATCGATCGTCTCGAAAATATTACGCAGCCGTTTAAAAATGCGGTCATCACCATCGGCAATTTCGATGGGGTTCATATCGGCCATCAGGCCTTGTTTCATGAAGTCGTTGAAAAGGCCGATGCCATCGATGGGACATCCATCGCCATGACCTTCGAACCTCACCCTATGCGTGTGTTAAAGAAGAACAACCACCCGCCCCTCATTACCCTGTATGAACAGAAAGCAGAGCTTATCGAGCGATCCGGTATCGACGTGCTCGTTTGTGTTCCTTTCACCCGGGACTTTGCATCTCTGTCGGCCGAGGCGTTCATTAAAGATCTGTTGGTCGCAAAGATCGGCATGCAAGCCATTATTGTCGGCAAGGATTATACCTTTGGCAAAAATCGTGAAGGCAATCTGACGGTCTTAGAGTCATATGCATCTCAGATGGGTTATGAGGTCATCGTCGCCGATTGGATAAAGGCAGGACAAAATTTTCCCGATCGCATCAGCAGCACCAGAATCAGAGAACTTGTTATGGCGGGTGAGGTCGAGCCGGCTCGTAAAATGCTGGGTCGGCATTATCAAATTAGGGGATTGGTCGTGAAAGGCCGCGACCGTGGGGGAAGGCTTCTCGGTATTCCTACAGCCAACATCAACCTGCAGGACGAACTGTGCCCCAGAACCGGAATCTATGCTGTAACCGTTGACTACCATAATCGACTTTATAAAGGGGTCGCCAATATCGGGTACAGCCCCACCTTCGATGATAATGAATTTACCGTCGAAGTCCACCTATTTAACTTTAGCTCCGATATCTATGGAGAGAAGATTCGCATCAATTTTATTGAGCGAATCAGGGATGAAAAGAAATTTGCAAACATTTCTGAGTTAAGCGCTCAGATCAATCAAGACATTGAAACAGCCCATAAAATTCTTGCTGCTTACGACACATAGAATACCGATTCGAAACGATTCTTGAGTGTCTCATT
>CP070652.1:1388796-1402591 GCA_020354645.1 Deltaproteobacteria bacterium | reverse complement strand
ATTGAGGGGGGTAAGCCGGTGTGGTTGCCCCTTTTTTTTAACAGCAAGATAGATAAGATTCGGACCAAGGAGCAGGCCTATGCGCCCTCCACATGCAGGTAAAACTCAGGCGCATTGAGGCGCCAGCTGAAATCCGCCTCCGGCGCATTCGAATCTAGCCCGAGCTTTTCGAAACGGCTCCTGTCCCCGTGGTTAAGGGATTTCACGTCATTTTTCATAAGATCAGGGCGTCCAACGGGCGTACTATACATATAAAGCACTTAGAAGGATCACTCCAAGGGCTTTTTTAATTAATGATGTTTGTAGAAACGCATAATTGTATGACCAATCCTCAATAGTTGGTTGGGCAGCTTATGCCTTTTGGATCTTGCACAAAATGCCTCTTAGATTGGCGGTGCCCATTTCGCGACCGTATGGAGGGCTGTCATCTGTTAAAATATTGAGATTTGCCTCTGCCCAACCATACAAGTTGTCCGGACCGTTCTCAGGAAACCACCAGGCGTAATCAACACCTACCACGCGCGGGTCAATATCTCTGGTTAACAGCGCTTTTTGACGTATTCGCCCCCTTTTGGTTTCAATATAAACCGGATCGCCATCTGCAATTCTCTGCTTGCCGGCTGTATCAGGATGGAGCCAAACGACCGGGTCGGGGTGGGTCTCCCGCAGGGAATTTATCTGCCTTCCACTAGAGTGGCGATAGACACCTTCTTTCCAAGATGTAAACACTAAAGGAAATTGTTTCACGAGCTCCGGCGCGCTTAGAGGTGTTTCCGGTGGTTCACGATATGTAGGCAAAGGATCAAATCCCCATTCTTTGAGCTTACGGGAATAGAGCTCTACCTTTCCTGAAGGTGTTTTAAATCCATCTTTCTCATGTTTACGATACTCTTTCTGCCCCTGAAGAACTGCAATATTTCTGAACTCCTCAAACGATAAACCTGCAGGGCCTAAAATGTAATCCAACCCTTTCTGTTCACTTTCCCAAAAGTACTCACCGAAACCCAGTCTTTGGGCAAGATCTCTTAATATCTGAAAATCGGATCGACATTCACCCACTTGGCCAACCTTCTGCTGGACTTGAACCACGGGATAATACGGTGGTGCCACAATGCTGTCAAACTCGAGATAAGTGGCAACAGGAAGAACGATATCGGCCAGCGCCGCAGTCGGGGTCATAAACATGTCTGCGACGACTAAGAAATCCAACTTCTGAAGCGCGCTATATGTCTGTTGAGCATTGCTATAAGTTAGCAACATGTTTCCCCCTTGGATGAAGCCGACACGAATCGGATAGGGCTTGCCGTGGAGAATAGCTTTGACAATAGTTTGCGGAAGAGAATAGAATATCGTTGGCAATAATCCATCCTTAGCATTAAGTCTTTTCGCACGTTGCTCGTTTGAAATTTTTTCCCGCAATTCAAGCTCAGGAGAACCCATCGGAAGTCTTATTCCAGGTGGGGAACAGAATAATTCACCCCCTGGCACACCAAGGTTACCAGTAATGGCTCTTAAAATAGAAATAGCACGCGCCGTCTGAAAGTTGTTCATGGTGTGGTCAATGGCATTACCGATCTGGATTATAGCCGGTTTATTGGAAGCATAAAGTCTGGCAGCCTGTTTAATAGTACCTGCCGCAACCCAGCTCAGCTGTTCTACAGCCTCCGGGGGGTAGTCTTGAATATGCGTCTTCAGTTCATCAAACCCGACCGTCCAGTTAGAAACAAACTGCTCATCATACAGGCGCTCATTAATAATTACGTTTATCATGCCCAAAGCCAATGCCAGGTCCGATCCTGGCCGAGGCTGTAACCATATATCTGCTTTATCTGACAAACCTATTTTCCGAGGGTCGATCACAATTAGCTTTGAACCCTTTTGCAGGATCCTCTCGGTCTGCCGGTGCTCTCCAATCCGTGTATCCGCCAAGTTAGCCCCCCAGACGACTATACAGGCCGGCGGATATTCATAATCCGCCACGGGATTATACCCATGGGTAAATACACTTCCATAAACTCTGGGCACGTAACAAACCGAGGCCATCGAAGCGATATTGGGTGCACCCAAAGCATTGGCAAATCGCCCCAAGAGGGTCCCCTGGTACCCTCCTTTAAATGATCCCCGCATAAAAACTAAACCCTTCGGACCATACTCAGCCTTGGCCTTAGTGAATGCTTCCGCCACCCCATCCAGGGCCTCATCCCAGGAGATCTGCACCCATTCACCACCGCCCTTTTCGCCTTTCCTCCTTAGCGGGTATTTTAAACGATGGGGATGATTAAGATATTCCAGAGAAGCCAGGCCCTTCGCACAAAGTACTCCTTTATTCACGGGACTATCAGGATCACCTTCTATATGCGTAATGTTGTTGTCCGCCATGCCTATCAGTACACCGCATCCTGTCTGGCATAAGCCACACGTGCTTTTAACTAGCCGATGTTTAACTTGCTGCCCCACGATACACCTCCAGCTTTCATAGTCTTAGCAGGCTTTTCTTTTCTTGAATTCGAACAGTGTAATGAGGGAAAATATGGAGCAGTGAACCGGTTCTTTACCCCTCTGAAAGCCCAGTCTTTTGTGCTCAGATCTGTCAGTCAACTAGCTGGATCCATCAGCGGACCAACATTCATCACGGTCATTTCATCCTCACGCGGGAACACAACGGTTGTTGGGTATCCATTAAAGGCCGGCACATCAGTGAACCATTTCACATACCCTCCTAAGAATTGCTTCGTATTTTGCATTATAAGAAAATCAACATCCTCGTCTTTCATTGCTTCCCGCACTGACTGCCATCGTCGTTGCAGTTCTTGCCCTGAAATCTGGATGCTGATTCTGTCGTTAGCAATATCCATAATAATTGGCTTCTTTCAAGTTTTTCGGAGTACTAAATAATTTTAATACAAAAAACACTTATCAGTGTAAACTCATAAATTTTATCAGTAACTTTTTTTAAAGAAGATGATCAGTTTTATGCGTCCACTTATTTGTGACCCGTGTAAATGTATGATATTAGCTACAAATAAATATTTGATCTCTTTATAATATATGGGCGAAAAATTAGCATTTTACAAAGTTTTCAAAGTTCCTGAGTTCAGGGACAAGCTACCTACGCGTGCCGCTGGCAAAGTATTAAGACGGGAACTGAGAAATCAGGTGAAAGTGGAATAGGTGGGATAATGGACAGCGGTAAGATACTCAATTTAAAAAGTCGAAGCAAAGCCCCTTTCGTATTTATTGCTTGTTTGCTAATTCTAGTGGGCACCGCGGCAATTGCATCGCTGATACAACGCAATTTCGGTCGAACCGAAATCAGCAATGTGATTTATAAAAATTTCAACAGCATTCCAATTCGGGCCAAGTTACTTAAGCCTTTGCAGGCGAAGCCCACAAATCCCCTGCCCGGTATTGTTTACATTCACGGTTACCAGAACAACCGGGAAACCAGTGATGCTTATTGTATCGAGTTGGCAAGAAGAGGATTTGTTGTTTTAGGCATTGACGCCATCGGACGAGGTAACTCAGGTATACCCAATGACCTCAACTCCCCGAATTTTGACCCCACTTATGGGGCTCGGAGTTCACTGGATTATTTAAAAAACCTACCCTTTGTGAATAAAAACGCCATCGGATTGATGGGCCATAGTTTGGGGGGTGAGATGGCCTACAAGGTTGCTTTAAAAGATCCAACGGTCAGAGCCCTTGCCTTCTCCGGCTTTGCTTACACCGATGAAGCAACCCCAACGCGCCCGCCAAACATGTTGATGATATTCGGCAAGTATGACGAATTTCGCCGGCGTATGACGGGAACCAGAGATTTTGAAAAAGAATGGATGCAAGCACAAAGATCCCGCAAGGTTTTTCCTGTCGCTAATCCGCAATTGGGAGAGACCTACGGCGATTTTGCTCAAGGCACAGCGCGTCGGGTCTTTATGCCGCGGATCACCCATCTGCACACATCCCACAATGATGCTGCCATCGCCGAGGCATTGGAATGGATGAGGCAGGCCTTGAAACCGCCAGAGGAGCTTTGGATTTCTTCAGATCGCCAAATCTGGCAGATTAAAGAATGGGCAACCCTATTTGCCATGGTAGCTTGCTTCGCCGCTCTTCTGCCATTGGGTCTTATGTTATTGCGAACCAAATTTTTCCGTTCAATCCGGTCTCCGCTTTCTGAGCATTACGCCTGCGGCCCAAAATCTTATTTTAAGTTGGCTGCTCTCAACGGCATCCTCATGTGGCTTTACCTTCCATTAATTTTTGTTTTATTCGGCGTGCATGTCTACCTTGTGCCAATCGACAAGGTATTTCCGATGATGATGGTAAACGGTATCGTTTGGTGGTTGGTGTGGATGAACATCATCGGCTTTTTCTGTTTTCGGCGCTGGTTTAAAAAACGGTCAAAAGAAACGGGATTAACGATGGCGGATTTGGGCCTTTCCTATCAAGAAGACCGCTTTGCTCTCAACCGTGTATTGATTGGCAAGACGATATTGTTCGCTGGTGCACTGTTTGTTTTTGCTTATCTGAGTGAATATATTTTAGAGCGCATTTTTATAGTCGATTTTCGCTTCGTCTTTCCGTTTGCCAGTGATCTGACACCTTATCGTGCCCGGCTGTGGCTGGTATACTTTCCGTGGATTCTCATCGGCTTTCTTCTGATGGGAATCTTTCTTCATGGTCAACTTCGCAGGCCTTCCAAAGAAACCTTGTTGAAAACGTTTGTCTTCTGGTCGATATCAAATATATGGGCTCTGATTGTGCCGTTGATCCTGTTTTTGCTGATCCAGTACATACCATTATTCACCACGGGCTTCATTCCTTTTGTCGGACCCGGCGGGATGTTCATTGCGTTTTTACACAACCTCATCCACATTGTTATCGTTCTCGTCCTTGTCATTCCGATCTCCACCTGGTTTTACCAAATCACAGGTAAAATTTATCTCGGGGCCGTCCTAAACGCCGCTTTGGTCACTTGGATGTTTGTATCTTCTCAGGTTATAGCCCCGATACCGGTTTAAATGCCGATAGCGCCATCGATGAGTCTAGATGACATTGTGGCAATTGACGATTGACCCTGATTTTGGTAAACTAGGGTTTAAAATTGAATTGGGTCCAAAGTCCATGACAAAGCCAAACCTCGAGTGATCGGGGGACGGAAAGCCACGGATCTTTTATGAGACAGCCGGGTTGCCAAGGAATTAAGAAATTAGCCGAGTTGCCGAATAAAAAGTGGCTTGGCTTTTTTTATTAATCATGATAAGCATGTGATTGCTTATCACATGCTAAGAAATGGGATTAAAAATTGAAACAGGTAACGGCCTTAATAGTGTTGATTGTTTTTGTGACAACGATGAGCGGTTGTGCAGGATTGTCTCGCACGGCAGATCCAGAGGACGTCTATCAAGATATCGATGATGTGATGTCCTGTGAATCCATAAAATACGAGCTGGCCGACATCAACGAAGAGATACAGGAACTTTTCGATAAGAAAAAAAACAAGGTTTCCTCAAATGTGGGGCTGGCCATCATCGGTGGTTTACTCTTTTGGCCGGTACTGTTTTTAATGGATTTATCGGGTGTCGAAAAGATCGAGATCGAAGCCTTGCAGAAGCGGAATAAAGTTTTGACCCAAATTGCCCATGATAAGGGCTGTGATGATGTGCCCCCGGCCACCACGTCGAAGCGTCAGCTTGCCCGGAAGGGTCAAAACGAGCAAGATTTAGAAATAGCCAGATGACAAGTGGTGTGCAATATCGGATCCTAACAGCTTCACGAACCCATCGCTGAACGGTTCGCCTCCCTGCAAGCCCCGTCCTTCAGGGCGGAGAGCTGAACTATCGATCCCAATTAGTTGAGGGATCGGGGTGTTTTTTTGACCCTGTGCCTCCAGTCTTTGTTTTTCTAAGCAATTTGGCAGCGGGGGATACTTGCCCCCTGCGCATTCCACCTTCGGTGGCTGCGGTCTCCCCCACTGCCAAATTGCAGAAAAACAAAAGGCTTACGACAATGAATCAAAAAACACCCCGACCCTTCAATTAGCTAACCAACAAAAAATCTGAAATAGATTTTTTGGCTGACGCGCCGGACCTCAACAGAATAGTTCCAAACAGGAATGTGGCCAAAACCACGGATGAAAGTGTGATTGCAAAGAAATAGAGGAGATTAAGGATGTCCGATAATCAATCGGTTTTGATGGGAGCCCTGGTGATGTTTACCCTCATTGCCATTGCGGCATACCCGGCAATGGATGCGCAAGCCGATCCCTTCGGCAAGGGCAGTGGTCGGTTGTCAGTTATCATCGGCTCCGGTGAAGCCCTCAACGACGATTACACTATTCTTGGCGTTGGTGCCGGGTACTATGTGATCGACGGCTTAGAGATAGGCCTTGATGGGGAGGTCTGGCTGGGAGGAGATCCCGATATTTACAAGATCAGTCCCGGCGTTCGATACGTGCTACCGCTGGAAAAAACCCTGCGGCCTTATGTCGGAGGATTTTATCGACACACATTTATCGAGAACTTCGATGATTTAGATTCCTTTGGTGCTCGCGGGGGCCTCTACTTTATGCCGGGTCGCAACTGGTATTTGGGCATAGGGGTGGTTTACGAAAATTACACGGACTGCAGCGAAAGGGTTTACGACTCATGTGATGAGGTTTACCCCGAGATCACGTTTGCTTTGACGTTTTGAGCCTATCCCGATATCCGACGGCTTCGAAGTTCCAATCTCTCCAAGCATACCATATGAACTAAAATAGAGGGGCATGGTTTTCCTGTGTCCCTCTATTTTATGGATTATGAATTCTAACCCCCTCAAAATAATATAAGAAATCTTTACCTAGCTACTATGTCGATATTTTAAATATATTAGATTGACATTTTTTATATTTTCTAAAATATAAAATCATAATACAAAAACAAAATTTACCGGATTCACAGGCGGATGCTATGCTCATAGAGAAAAAATTACCCGTTTATAGAACGATGACCGAGATTGCCACGGCATCAATAAAGGAGGCGATACTCAGAGGAGACTATAAGCCCGGTACGCGGCTTATTCCTGCCCACATGGAAAAGGAGCTCAAGCTGGGAAGAGTTGCCATCAGGGAGGGTCTGCGTGCTTTAGAAGGAGAGGGCCTGGTGATGACCATCCCCAACAAGGGAGCGGCGGTTGCAAATCCGGTCACGCCGGAAGAAATCAAAGAAGTTTTTGAGATCCGATTCATTCTGGAGGCAAAGGCGGTTTCACTATCGACTTCCAATATATCATTGGAGAAACCGTCAGCGCTGGAAGAAGTGAATCGTGATCTGTCCAGCTACACCCAAGATCCTCGCAAGTACTTTTTGCTCAACCGGGTCTTTCATCTGGAGCTTTACAGCGCTTCGGGCTGGAAGTTTCTGTGCCAAATTATAGGGCAACTTTTTGATCAGGTAATGGTATTTAGAAGCTTCTATCCATTCCGGCAGGCGGATATCAATACATACCTCGAGGATCATGAAAGGATTTTAGCAGCCATGTGCTTGCGCAATTCCGAAGCAGCTCAGCGGCTTCTGGTGAAACATGTACGCGCAGGATTTGAAAACTTGATGAAACAATATGCGCCGCTGAAAGCCCAAGTTAGATGACCGTCTCGAATGAAAATTGTGAAGCATCTCACTCTGAAGGCGGGACTTGCAGGGAAGCAGTTAGGTCGAGGCTTACGGATTTTAAGGCATTCCGAACCCAAAGGTTGGGGTAGGGTGTCAGGAAATGCGGTTTTTATAACAATTCAAGAAAACGATCAACGGAATCGGGAGGTGACCATGGATGCAAAAGGCCCATTGGCGGGCGTCAAAGTCCTTGACTTTACACACGTACTTGCCGGATCCTATGGGACAATGCTATTGGGTGATATGGGAGCAGACATAATTAAAGTTGAACGGAAGGGGATCGGTGATGCGTTGCGAAAAACCCCTCCCTTGAAAAACGGTGAAAGCGCATATTTCTTTTGCTCAAATAGAAACAAAAGAGGCTTATCGCTCGACCTCAAGAAGGAGGGCGCTGTTGAATTGGTTAGACGCTTGGTCAAAAACTGCGATGTATTTGCCGAGAACTTCCGACCCGGGGTAATGGAACGGCTGGGATTGGGTTATGCAGATATCAAAAAGGTCAAGCCAGACATCATTTACGCCAGCTTGACTGCTTTTGGTGAAAAAGGCCATTATAGAGATAAACCTGGATTCGAACTGATAATCCAGTCCCTGGTGGGCCTGGTGAGCGTCACTTCCGAACCGGATGGAAGACCGGCCAAGGTCCAGCCGCAGGTGGTGGATATTTGCGGTGGTATGTTTATAGCCATCGCCATTTTGGGGGCTTTATACCACAGAAAGCAAACCGGTCAAGGCCAGAGAATTACCACCTCCTTGATGGAGGGCCTGTTTGCTCTTATGACCAATTTCGTTTACATGCACCTTATGGGATCCAAGATTCCGCATGGCCTTCGCACCCGTAATCCTATGATGTTTCCCTCCCAATCATTCAAGACCCAGGATGCACATATATCTACGGTGGTGGTACCGGCACACTGGGAAAGATTCTGCAACGCCTTGGGTAAGCCGGAATGGATCAATCATCCGGATTACAGCAATGTTGTTTACCGGGTACAGAACTATGACGCGATGGAGGCCTTGGTGGAACAAGTCACCACCAACAAATCTACAGCGGATTGGCTGGAAATATTCGAGCAGCACCAGGTGGCTGCGGCACCAATAAATAAAGTAGAGGAATTCTTTGAGGATCCTCAATTCAGCGTATTGAATTTACTTACACCCCTTGATCACTCTAAGGCGGGAAAGGTACAGATTCAGACGCCCCCCTGGCAGATGTCTGAAACTCCCTGCGATGTAAAACTACCTCCGCCCGCTTTGGGCGAGCACAGCATACAGATACTTCGGGAAAACGGATTTGACAACGCGGAAATCGAAACTTTGCTAAAGGAAGGATTAATTGAAACCGGCTAAGTCCACGAACACCATGCAGGAGTATCCGTTATGGAAAAGCCGACAACCATAAACGAGATGTCGGTCGGAGACATTTTTGAGCATAAACGGATAGTCACCAAGGAACTGATCCGCAAATTCGCTGTGACCACCGGATACTTGAATCCCATCCATTTGGATGAAGCCTTCGCCCAAAAAACCGTTTTTAAAAAACTGGTGGCCCAAGGATCTCTGACGGTGGCCATCCTTTTTGGTATTATGGGAACTCAGTCTCCCGGTGTGGGTACCATCCCAATCTCTCAGAGCCTTAAGTTTGTTAAACCCGTGTTGGCGGGCGATGAACTCACCGTGCGCCTGCGTGTCTTGAAATTGGTACCAGAAAGAAACCGGGTTCATCTGGAAACCATTTGTCTTAACCAGCACGGTGAAACCGTGTTGATCGGTGAGGCTGTGATTTTAGCACCGCGGTGATTCCGGGATGTAGGGAAGAACCTGCATGAAATCAAACGAAGGAAAGGAGTAAGCCATGAAAAAATTTATGATGAGTGTAACGGTGATGGCGGTTTTGCTGTTAGTTGCCGGAAGTCATGTCATAGCCGCTGAGATTACGAATGTGGATGTCATTTCCGGTCCTTTCGGAACCGGATCTTACGTACTCAGCAGTGCATTGGAGGAGTTGTCCAAAACGCATCATCCCTGGCTCAGGATAAACGCCTCTGAGACCCCCGGACTGGTCTTTAACACCAAAAAGCTCAACAAAGAACCCGAGCTGAAAAAAAACATGTTCATGTCATATACCGTGGGCATTAACTATTTGGCCACCCACGGTTTAAAGCCTTTTGATCAAACCTATCCATCAGCCTTGCTCTTGGCGAACTACAACCTGGGAGCTGTATGGCTGGCCAGCCTGAACTCCAAGATCCAAAACCAAAAAGATCTCGACGGCAAGAAAATCGCCATCGGTCGGGGCACCCAAATTCTCTGGGCCATCGAGCCTGAACTCATTATCCGTCACGGGTGGGGAATGAGTGACAAGATTAAGATCCAGTATGTGGGCACCAAGCCCGCAGCCAGGGCTTTGCTGGATGGTCTGGTGGATGCCGGGATCATCGGTGGCTATGCCGACCCCATCCGGGGGCAGCTTAAGGCCAGTCCCCAAACCATTGAGCTTTTGGCATCGGGTAAAAAGCTCTACCACGTTTCCTGGGGCAAAAGTGCGGTGCAGAAGGTAATCGACAAAGGTATGCCCATTGCCCATCTTAAGCTTGATGTCAATACCATCGAGGGCCAAGATAAGCCCTTGGAAGTATTCTGTGATCCGATCGCCTGGTGCGCATACCCCGAGTTCGACGAAAAGCTGGCCTATGAAGTGGTAAAAATGATCATCGCTCAGGTGGACAAATTCAAGGACTTCCATGCTCTTGGCAATCTGATGTCTCCCCAATCCCTGGTGTATGGCTGGGATGAAAAGCGCATTCACCCCGGTGCTCTGAGGGCATACAAAGAGGCGGGCATCATTAAATAAAGTAGGGAAAGGCCCCGCTGAGTTCGTGGATCATTATCGGGGCTTAAACAATTTTTATCACAGCGTCAGTGTTGTTAAGCCCCCGTCGTGAAAAGAGAATTTCGATGACCACCGAAAAAAAGGTGCACCGCCCCGACCTGAGCGAATGGATATTTTTGATACTGGGTCTTGGCATGTTTTTTTACCACATGATCAGCACCCAGTATCTTTTTTTTGGCAGCTTTGAGCATCAGAACATTCACCTGTTCTTCGTTTTGTTTCTCACTTTCTTAAACACCCTGCGGGCAAAGTCGTCAATCGGATCCCGCCTGGTCCTGATGGTTCTGATCGCCCTTTCTATCGCCGCGACCGTGTATGTGGGATTAAACCTAATCCACCTCGAAGAGGTGGTCGGATATCCCGAACCCTTAGATGTGGTTATCGGTGTCATTCTGATGGTTTTGGTTCTGGAAGGAACCCGTCAGGCATGGGGATGGACCTTGCCCATCGTATCGTTGCTTTTTATCGCCTATTTTTTGTTCGGTCATTTGATCCCGGGACCCTTGCATCATCGTGTTTTCAACTTCGATTACGTCATCTCATATCTTTGCATCGGCCTGACCGGTGTATACGGCACGTTTCTTTCCATCTCAGCCAATCAGATTTTTCTCTTCGTCGTGTTCGGATCACTTCTCAGCGTCATCAAGATCACTGATTTTCTCTCCGAAATGGGTAAGTTAGTAGGCCGCGTACTTGAGGGCGGTCCGGCGCAGACGGCGGTTGTATCCAGTTCTCTGGTGGGGATGGTTACTGGAGCGGCTGTGGCCAATGTTGCCATAACCGGCGCCTTCACTATTCCCTACATGAAACGAGTCGGCTATCCACCGGCCCTAGCCGGCGCCATAGAAGCCACGGCATCCACCGGTGGGCAGCTTATGCCGCCGGTTATGGGTGCGGCTGCATTTCTAATGGCATTTTTCGTAGGCGTGCCCTATGCCGACATCATGCTGGCCGGTATCTTACCGGCGCTTTTCTTCTATCTGGCTGTTTTCGTGGCGGTACAACTGGTCACCGTATCCAGCGGTATAAAGGTTCCCAAAGAACAGCCCGACTACAATCTGATTTTGCGCCGACTGCCGTTGTTCGTAATCCCGCTGGCGGTTATCATCATCTTGCTGTTGTTGCGGTTAAGTCCCATGCTGGCCGCTTTTTGGGCTATTCTGACGGCCGTCGTCTTAAGTCTGGTTCGCAAAGAAACCCGGCCCACACCTTTAGAGCTGGCTCGCTGTTTGGCAAATGGCGCCATGGTCGGGGCCAAGATCGGCGTTTCTTTGTGCGTGGTGGGCATGATTGCCCAGAGCTTGGTGACAACCGGCCTGGGCTCCAAGATTGCCGGCTTGGTGGAGACCTTGAGTGGCGGTAACGTACTGATTGCACTCATTATCACCATGGTGGCCTCCATCATTCTGGGCTGCGGTGTGCCGCCGGTTGCGGCCTATAGCCTTGTGGCCATCGTGACCGTGCCGGTTTTGATCAAGATGGGTATCATGCCCATCTCGGCCCATTTCTTCTGCTTTTATTTCTCGATCATCTCGGCGGTAACCCCCCCCGTTGCCTTGGGGGCTTTAGCCGGTGCGGGCATTGCCGAGGCAAATTACTTTCAGACCGCCGTGCGGGCTTTCAAGCTTTCCATCGCAGGCTTTATTATTCCGTACTTCATCGTTTTCAATCCAATTCTAAACCTTCACGTGGAGAGTGCGGCCTGGGCCGTGGGTTCTTTGATTACCATACCCATCGCTTTAATCACTCTCACCGTGTTTATTTATAATCACGGATTCGTCAAGCTGAGCAAAGCTGAATGGCTCTTGAGCCTACTCTCCACGGCTGCCATGTTCGGTTATTGCACGTTCCGTCAGCTTGAGGGCATACCGCTGGAATACCCCCTGCTGGGTCTGGGATCATCGACATTTGTCTTACTTTTGATTTCACAAATTCGAAAAACCCGCGGACCGTTAGTCACGGGTAAAAAAACAGTGGAAGAGTTTGAGCCATAAAGAAAAAATTCTGCATTCAATATAAATGGTACTTTTCAGTATTATTGCGTAAATGAATCCAACACTTGACAATCAAATTGCATATCAATAATTATCTGTCATTCATCACGACATTCATATGGTTACCGTTAACATCCCCGACAATGCGTGTTTGAACGTTTAAACGGTTTGAAAAATGTTACGAGCGCATTCAGCTGAAACGGAATTAATTTGAACGCGACTTTTTTAGCGAAAGCCGGTGAATTGCCCAATACCCGGACCCCAGTAAAAAAGGAGGCCATATGAACCGGATCATCGCATCCTGGGTACATCCCAGATCCATTTCCACCGCCTTTGAAAGGGTGTTTATCGAAAGGGGCGATTTCAACGTGCTGCACGAACCTTTCAGTGCTTTGTATTACGTTTATGAAAAAAGGGTCGATTGCCCCGGCCAACATATCGATCCCGACGCCCCCATGAGCTATCCGGGTATCAAGAACTGGATCCTGGCAGAGGCTGAGAAAACGCCCGTATTTTTCAAGGACATGTGCTATCACCCCTTTGACCATATCATTAAAGACCCCGAGTTTCTCCAGCTGATGACCAACACGTTTCTTATTCGGGAACCGGAAAAAACCATCCTTTCCCACTACGCCATGAATCCCAATGTGACCAGTGAGGAAATCGGTTATGAATTGGAGTTCAACCTGTTTGAAAGGGTCAAAGAAATCACCGGAACCACACCGGTACTCATCGATGCCGATGACCTCGAAGATGATCCTGCAGGTGTGACGAAAGCCTATTGCCAGGCCGTGGGTATTCCTTTTATTGCCGAGGCCCTCAGCTGGGACGCCGGAAAGCACATCAAAGCGTGGGACTCATGGAAAGAGTGGCATGTAGATGCCACCCATAGCAGCGGAATTCAAAAAAATATTGAAAAATTCGATTTCGGGCTTGACGATAAACTCAACTTGCGGACCTATTATGACCACCACCTGCCCCTTTACGAAAGGCTTTATGCCCAGCGGATAACTGCAGAAGGACGTTAGATTTCCTGGAAACAGAGACTTCTTTAAATAATTAAATTGTCTCGTGTGAGATTTTATTTAGCTCAGGGGTCGGGGTATTTTTTTCACGGCAAGATGCCGGGTTGTTTCATGCCAAGCCTGACAGCGGCAACTGCCTTGCATTTTACTGCTGGCTGTTTAAAACTTTCACGCCAACAAGAACCGACGCCGTGTTTTGCCTTTCTCGGCGGCAATAGCCCTCTGCCCCCT
>CP070652.1:1385308-1388696 GCA_020354645.1 Deltaproteobacteria bacterium | reverse complement strand
CAAGGGCGGGCAGGTGATATTTCGGGTTTTGTATGATGAATCCAGCCCCTATTTCAATTAATCGTCAACACTTAATTTAACGCTTCTTCACCCAGGCGGGCAGAACGATGTCACCCTCCGCCAGGCTTTTGGGATAGACGATTTTTCGTTTGCCGTTATCGGTCCATTGGAAAAAGGCTCCCACCGCGCTTTCAGCCGGATCCGTGCCGTAGACCACCTGATGGCCGTCATCAAAGCGGATGCGACCCATAACTCCCCGCCTATCGGTCTTTTCGATCTCGGCTACGATGGCATCCGGATCCAATGAGCCGGCCCGTTCGATGGCTTCCTTCAGGATGTAGACCGTTTCATATGACGGCGCAGGACCATGACCCGATTGAATTCCTTTGCCGTAAGTGCTTTTGTACTTATTGTAGAAATTTTTAGCCGGGGCGTATTTCTCCGAGGGTATGTTTCCCAATTCGAAAATGGCGTTCATGAGCCCGCCGATTTTGCCGTCAAAGGTATCCCAGGCGACTTCACCGGCCATCGGCGAAATAAAACCGGCTATCAGTCCCGGAACTTTGATGCTCTTCCACTGTTTGACCAGAACCCCGCTTTCAGGCATGTCAAAACAGGTAAACAGGATTCCGGCCCCCTTGGCCTTGGCTTTCATCAAGGCCGAGGAGAAATCCGAAAATCCCGTGGGAAACTGATCATGGCCGACTACTTCCATGCCCAGTTTTGGATAAACCGCTTTCTCCATACCGCCGGCAGTAGCCCTGGCCCAGGCAACGTCCTGGTTCATGATGTAGACTTTGTCGAAGCCAAAGTCTTTTTTCAAAGTCGCATTGGTCCCGGCCAAAAGTCCGACCCAGTGAGTGACATTCAGGGAAACCCTGAAAACATATTTGTATTTTTCAGGATTCTCTTTGATTTTGGCCTCTGTTCCGGGTGTCATGGCGATGCTACCCAGCATGGGCATCTTGTACTTGGCAAAAATATCCATGCCTGCCAGCAAAGCCTCGGAGCGAAAAGGCCCGACCACAATGGCCACGGGCTTTTTCTCCAGGATCAGTTTTTCCAATCCCAGTAAAGCTTCCGGTACCGGAACTCCGGCGGCGGCGTCGCGTAGGTCGGTGGCGACCACTTTAAAAGGCCTCTTAACGCCGCCGACATTTACGCCACCTTTTTTGTTTATTTCACCGACAGCTAGTTGAACCGCCTTATGGGATTCCTTGCCTTCCAAAAACCCCAATGAAGTTGGTACACCGATAATAATGGGCTCTGCCGCAATGACGTGATCCTCAGGGGTGACCCAGATAGCGGCTATACATAACAAAAGGGCGATAATGATTATTTTACTTTTCATGGCCTTCCTCCTTCTTGTAAACTTTTCCGGTTTCATTAGGTTTTCAGGATTTTTAGAATGCATCTAATATATCGTACTATCTTTGGATCATTTTGATTGATTGGGAACACTGTAGTAGCTATATGATAGCTATAAAAGTCGACTTAAGATGTCAAGAAAATAATCGTCCCGATATTTGCGAGAAAAGGCGATGGATCGAAACGATTGAAAATTACCGCAACCCGATAAGTATCTGAACGGAGGAGTTGAACAAAAAGGTAGGGATGGGGATGAGAATTACGGTATGGCAATTCTTGTGAAAAATTATTTTGATGAACGATTTCTTGCCATACAAACTGGATGCTACTTGCAAGTACAGCGCAGATTTGCTTTTGCCTTTCTCTGCCAAGAGCGGAGAAATTCATACCATCCCGCGCTGAGCACGGGATGGTCGTTGATTTGGGCGTCGAATATATCACCACTTGCCGGATTCATGCATCAATCTGGAAAAAATTGACTAAAGATTATCCTGCAGGGCTGCGGCTTCTTTGCCGGCTACCGATAATCGGCGGGCAGCCTCTTTCTTTTTAAGGGTGCTGACATCGCCGGCATCTACAAAGTCGACAGCTTTTACTTCGCAAAAGCGGACACATTGCGGATTTCCGTCGCAGAGGTCGCACTTGATTACCTTTCTGTCGATAGGGTTGAAGCTCATTGCACCAAACGGACAGACCGCCACGCAGGTACGACATCCGATACATACATCGTAGTCAACCTCCACCCGGCCGCCTAAGGCCTCATTTTTAGAGATGGCCTTCACCGGGCAGCCAATCATACAGGGAGCATCCTGGCACTGCTGGCACGACATGGGGATGTAGAGGCCTTCCGCCTCCCATTTCATTACTTTTATGCGGCTGCGTAACGGGTTGGATATGCCATCATGCTTTACCGCACATACCAGTTCGCACAGCCGACATCCGGTGCATTTTTCATAATTTATCGTCAGAACTTTACCCATAGGTTCCATCTATATTCTCCTTTCAACAAGATCACAGCAGTTGAGACGGTTCATTTTCCAGGTCAAGGCGCTTTAGGGTCACAGATTGCGGGGTGCCGTTTTTATCCAAGCCTTTTAATTCGTAAAATTCATTTAGCATTTCGACAAATTTTTTTCTGTCGATCGTCATGCCGATCACATCGGGTGCACCGCGCAGACAGGGTTCATCAAAATAACGATCACTGAGGGTGTCGCCTTTTTTCGGATCCTCCCGGGTCAATCCTTCCCTGAGATTAAACATTCTTTCCACCATGTTGCATCTTTCGGCAATCGTCCAGATTTCCGTTGGACTCAACTCCAATCCGGTATTGTAATAGATCACCCGAGACCAATCCTCAAAATTGGGAAGTGTGGCACCCAGAAATGTGGTGTGATATTTACAGATACCGAGGCAATCCACCGCCATGTAACAATTTTCCTGCCAGAAGACCATCCAGGCCTTGCCTTCGTATGACGTGTGCTCCGAGCTCAGCTTGCCTTTATACGGAACGGGATTGCTGTAAATTTTCCTCAGTACTTTTTCCGGCAAATGATACAGGTCGATAGCCGGGCGGCTCCTTAAGTGGTCCGAACCCCTTGAGGCTGTAGCAATGCCGAGTGCCAGGGCCGGAGTGGCCCGCTCATCCGAATGCAAATTGTGCATGCCTTTGACTTGAACCAGATAATCAAAGGCGTTTTTTCCGATCTTTTCAGCTGCCGGAATAGCACCGTCGGCCAGCGTATCCCCCAGCCATCCTTTTCGATAGGCAATGCGCTCCACCATTTCCAGGAGTGCGTCGTCGTTGCCGAATCTCAAATCCAGCCCATCGGTTTCTTTACTGCCAAGAATACCTTCTTCATAAAGCTCCATGGCCCATGAGATCACACTGCCGGTTTCCAGATTGTCCATTCCGAACTGGTTGACCAGGTGATTGCCGGTTAAAACGGTTACGGCGCTTGTGCAGCCCGGCTCTGCTCCAAATGCACCTAGCGAGGTGTATTCCGGTCCTTCATCGTATTTG
>CP070652.1:1379084-1385208 GCA_020354645.1 Deltaproteobacteria bacterium | reverse complement strand
TATAACGCCAATTACCTGCGCTGGTTTGAAATCGGCCGCACGGAATTGTTCAGATCTATGGGACTTACTTACAGAGAAATAGAGTCAAGGGGGATTTATCTGCCGGTCTCAGAAGTATATTGCAAGTTCATTACACCGGTCCAATACGATGACTTGCTGGTTATTGAGACTTCAATCGACCTGACCCTTAAAGGCGCCATGAAATTTGACTATCAGCTATTCAATGAAAATGGTCAAAAGGCCATTGCAAGGGGATACACAAAGCACCCCTGCGTAGATCGTGAAGGGCGCGTCATACGCCCCCCACGGTTTTTGAGAGAATTTATCAACCAAAAACTCGATGCGCAGAAATAATGGAAATTGATGCTTCTAAATTCGAGGATTGCAAATTGTTGGTGATTGGCGATCTAATGATCGACGAGTATCTGTGGGGTAAAGTTGACCGGATTTCTCCGGAAGCCCCGGTCCAGATTGTTTCGGTCACCCACGAGGAATATACACTGGGGGGTTCCGGAAATGTGGTTAACAATTTGGTCGCCCTGGGTGCCAAGGTAACAGCAGCCGGTGTCGTCGGAACCGGAACCAACGGCAAACTTGTTCTTGAAAAGTTGCAAGCACTGGGAGTTGATACCAGAGGTATCATCCAGGATTCTGAAAGGCCTACGACACGGAAGACCCGGGTAATTGCAGACCATCAACACGTGCTCAGAATCGATCGCGAAACTAAAAGCCAAATTTCAAACCAGGTCTTAAAGACGCTTACACAACTGACCGCGAAGATAATACCTCAAGTAGATGTGGTAATTGTATCTGATTATGGAAAAGGTCTGGTCACAAAATCACTGCTTACGAAATTGATCACTACCACAAAAAAACACGGTAAAATCATCATTGCCGATCCGAAAGGTCTGGATTTTACAAAATATGCCGGCGTAAACGTCCTTACTCCCAACAAAAAAGAAGCGGGTCTTTCCGAGGGAATTGACATCATCGATGAAGCCACACTGCTTCAAGTTGGTACAGGGATATTGGAAAAAACCGGCATTGATAAAGTTTTGATTACCCTGGGCAAAGACGGCATGAGTTTAATTGAAAAAAACAAACCGCCTTATAAAATCAAGGCCGAAGCGCGGCAAGTCTACGATGTTTCCGGTGCCGGCGATACGGTCATCGCCGTGCTCGGTCTGGGACTGGCTTCCGGGCTGCCGGCCGAAGAAGCGGTTGTGCTTGCCAACACGGCCGCGAGTCTGGTCGTGGGCAAGGTCGGAACGGCGACAATTACGCAAACAGAACTGAAAACAGCTTTGAACCCTGGTTTTGAGACATCAACGCTTAAATATGTCGAGTTGGACGAAGTCGAAAACCTTGCCAACAACATGAAAAAAAAGGGGAAAAGGATTGTACTGACAAACGGGTGCTTTGATCTTTTGCATGCCGGCCACATCATGTTTTTTACCGCCGCCAAGCAATTGGGTGATGTCCTGCTTGTAGCCATTGACGATGATGCGTCGGTAAGAAGCCTGAAGGGACCCGGAAGACCAGTGATCAAGGCAAAAGAGCGAATCAAAATTATCAGTGCTCTCGATGTTGTCGATTACGTGATGGTTTTTGCAACCGACCAACTCAAGGACCTTATCCAGGCGCTGCGTCCGGATGTCTTGACCAAGGGGAGTAACTATAAAACCGAGGAAGTATACGGACAGGAAATCGTTGAAAAATTGGGGGGTCGGGTGGTTCTGATACCGGTAAACGATGATATTTCCGCCACCCGGATTATAAGCAACATTAAGAACAACGATATCACCTGAAAATTTCTTGTTTAAATAAAGACTTACTGATGGTTAGCGATATGTCATTTATCCGGCACCATCCCCAAGGTGTGCTATTCAAAGTTTTCGTTCAACCGCGTTCGTCAAAAAATCAGATCAGCGGGATTCACGGGGATGCCCTTAAAATCAAGCTCACAGCCCCGCCGGTAAATGGAGCAGCCAACGCCTTGTGCGTAACATATCTGGCAAAATGTCTGAATGTACCCAAGTCATCCCTTGAAATCATTTCCGGACATGCCGGTCGAATAAAAAAGATACTATATCGTCCGAAAACAAGCAGTTATGAGAAAGATCTAAACACATTTAAACACCGTATTCATTCGCTGTTAAACAATAAACAAACAACTTGACAGACTTTGCCAGGGTAATTATAGTGAATTTTTAATTGATGCGGGGTGGAGCAGTCTGGTAGCTCGTCGGGCTCATAACCCGAAGGTCGCAAGTTCAAATCTTGCCCCCGCTACCATAAGTATGGGTAAGGGTTTGGATGAAATTCTGAGCTCTTTTTTTATACCAAAATTTTTATTTCCCCGCATTATTCCCCACTTAAACAATTAAAAAACAAGAAAAATGAGTCGAAAATGAGAATTTTCCACTCCTCCAAGGACGATAACTATCCCTCACCAATCCTTCATTTATAGTGAGGTTTTGCAGACCTCAAGATTATGTCTATAACCCATTTAATTCACTTTGTTTTCAGTCAGTGCAATTTTTGGTGTGAGACGGTTTTTGAATTTGACCCGTTTTTTGGCCAAATCGGCGTCCAAAAATGACCCACCTTTCAGATTTTTTAAATCATTATTTTATTAAGAATATTTACTCAATAGGCGGGTCAAATTTGAACGCCGATGGTGGGTCAAATTTGAATGCCGATTGACACTCAAACCGGCGCAGATCGTGCCGCTCTTGACGTCGCCAGAAGGCTGGACGTCCCACACGGTGGCTGGATACCTAAAGGCCGTTTGGCGGAGGATGGCCCTATATCGGATAAGTACGAATTGCAGGAAATGCCAACAGCCAGCTACCCAAAACGGACAGAGCAGAACGTGATTGACTCTGACGGTACACTGATACTTAGCCATGGCAACCTTACTGGCGGGTCGCTTTATACTAAGGAGTGTGCCGATAAGCATAAACTTCCCTGCCTTCATGTTAATCTGGATGCAACACCGGCAGACAAAGCGGTTACTGTAATCGCGGACTGGATTTTTAAAAACGAAATTGAAGTGCTCAATGTTACCGGTCCAAGGGCGAGTAAAGATGTCAAGATATATGAGGCGAATTATAATATCATTAATTCCGTGTATTGGTTATGCCGGGTTAAAGCAGGTACTGTTAATATCAAGCTCGATCAACCCAAAACAGTAGATGAAACCGTCTACCAAATTATTGACGAATTGTCGTTACGAGATCGCGCAGCGTATGCCAATCTGCCCGAGGAAAAGTTCCTTCCTCTTAAATACGCATTGGTTATTTATTTAAGGGACCAACTCCGGCATAGTGCCGTGAACAAGGAACTGATGGAAGACTGCATAGCTAAATTGGGAATATAAGATTTAGACGAAGCTGAAGCCGCAACTGTGATATTAAATGAACTGTGGAAGAAGCTACGAGAAAAGCATAAATAAGGTGCCATTGGACTGTGAAGATTTTACAATAATCAAATTTAAGATTTACTCGACTTGACAACCGCCAATAATGATATCTGTACTTTGGTCAAAGTGAGAAATATTATGTCTTTCATCTATCATATTAAGCCCGTTAGAATGTTTGGAGACATCCTATACCCACTTAACACTTTAAGAGAAATAAACAAAGATATCTATGAATTTCATACTTCAAAATATATATATAGAAAAATTTTAATGGAACAAAAAATACCTGTTCTCAATTGTCTTTGGAATGACGTTTTGCATTGCTTACCGTTAGATCTTAGACTTATCTATAAGGCATTGATTAAAACCGGGCATCATAAAGTTGGAAATAAAGAATTTTTCAAAATCCCTATTGACTTGCTCAAGAATATTAAGTTTGTAAAATATAAGTTCGACAAAGAGTTTTTTGATAAAGAAAGAAAAGAATATGTTCTAACAACTGAAGATATTGAACCGTTGACGATTGAGTCTTACCGGGAACTAAGTGAACTGCCAAATAAAACCATAGAGTGGTATAAGCAGTGTGCAGAGAGCAGGAGGGGAGTCCCTCTATTGTTTCGATATATACCTCATATTTTCGTTAAAGGAAACATTCCCATAAAAGAGGTTGATGTTTGTGATTGGTCTAATTAACCTTTGCGAAATGACCCTTTTGTCAATCAAAGTTTTAACTCACCTGCCAATTCTGTCAAATCAAGTGTAGGTCAGGGCAATTGAGGATTATTAAATGACCTGTTACGGCTGATATTTAAATAACCATTTTATTCGAAAGGGGGAATAAATGAATTACGCTAAAGTATTATTCATTGCTTTGTGTTTGTTATTGCTTCCCGGTATTGGCATTTGCGAAACAAGTGGTTGGACAGGGAACCTCAATGCATTTATCGGGTATAAGAATCAGACAGATGAATTTTTTAGACCGGAAGTAGATGATCATTTTGAACTTGGCCTCCAATTGGATTTCAAACCAAGTAACTGGCCGGTCAGTATTGCAATAGACGGATTCAGATCGGTAAGTGGTGAGACCACATTATGGGCAGCTGCTACTTTAGGTCTTGTTACTGCTGAGAGCAGAACACAAGAAATAAACATTGGAATACGAAAAATATGGAATGATACTCCGCATTTGCGCCCTTATATAGGGGGGGGGATCGCCTATATCAAAAACGAAATTGACGGAGATATACTTTTTACAGATTTTTCTGATGATGACAGCGGGGTGGGGTTCTGGCTTGATGCCGGTTTCTACTGGACATTCGCCAAGCACTTAAACTTTGGCTTTGATTTAAGATATTCGTATGCAGAAGTAAAACTACTTGATGAAGATGTTAATGCCGGCGGTTTTCATGCTGGTGTGATATTAGGTATTCACTGGTAGAAACAGCTGAAAATCTATCACTTCACAGATTATGCCTGTAATTACTACCTTTTTAACTAAAGGGAGTAAGATAAAAAATTTAAAACGATAGCCATTGTTGACGCATCGGCTTGCGCATTTATCTCGGCAATTGGAATTTTTATAGTTGATACAGTTGAGCTTTGTTTTTATGACACAACCGAGCCAGATCAACTTATATGGATAAATTTACTTTTAGAGTTATGCTCTATCACCAGTGGCAATATTCCTGTGCACGGGTTTATCGGACCCATGTCCGGGGGAGTACAAATGGTTGTCAATGGCAACGGAAGGATTGTTGGAACCGACATTATTATTAATTTTTCTACTCCGTCGCCTAGGCCGACCGAACCTGGCTTTGAAGTTGCACACGGCTGGGCTGTTGTCGATTTAAACACAGGCAACCTGACAGTCAAGGGTATCGGCATGTGGACGGATAGAAACACGCATGAAGTCACTTTGATTCATATGGAGGAAACGCCCTTTGACCTAATTCTTAGACCTTAGTTCCTAATTTTAAATATTGAATAGTCAAAAAAAGAGATAGAGCATTGATGGGTCTTAGTTTTTAACTTTTACCATCTGAATAAGGATAACAAGACATGAGATTGCTTGATATTAGAACCTTTTACCATATGGCAATTTATGTTTCGGCGACCACAATTCTTTGCATCGCATCCGGCTGCTCGACCCTTGGTGATCGGTTAATCTGCCGCACATTAATCGACCCGCCTTACAAAACAACGCCTGCAGCCGCTCGATTTCACCAGACGCTAACGGTGGTGGATTTGCATGCCGACACCCTGCTTTGGAATCGCGATTTGCTCCAGCGCGCCTCACGTGGGCATGTGGATTTACCACGGTTGAAGGAGGGCAATGTCGCAATTCAGGTCTTCGGGGTGGTCACTGGTGTACCGTTTCCGCTCAGCATGGACAACAACCGCGACGGATATGACATCATAGGATTACTGGCTAGCTGGCAGAGATGGCCGCCGGAAACCCACGACAGCCGACTGCAGCGCGCACTTTTGCAGGCTGAAAAGCTCGTCAATCGGGTAAAGGCCTCAAACGGAGCTCTCAAGATGATCATCAACCGCCAAGACTTGATGACGGTGCTAGCGGCGAGGAAACACGGTGAAAAGGTCATCGGTGCCATGTTGTCCCTGGAAGGAACACATGCCCTGGAGGGTGATTTGACCAATTTTGAGCGGCTGTTCGATGCCGGTTTCCGTATCATTGGACTG
>CP070652.1:1373918-1378984 GCA_020354645.1 Deltaproteobacteria bacterium | reverse complement strand
GAGAAAGCAGTAAACATTCTATTTATACAAACGAAAAGAAAGTAATTCCGGTCAAAAGGCACAAACAACTCGATAGAATCACAGCCAACGAACTATGTAAACAGGCCGGACTAGATCCGAAATTTTAATCGCCTGTTCTCAATGACCTACCTAAACAGATTCCCGAATCCTTATAACGCTGGAAGTGAGAGGCGCGCCCAAAAACTCGCCCGTAAGGCCGCCGATGTTCTTCGCGTCCTCTCAACTGACTTGTTAACCGTCGGTGTATTTATTCTTGAGTTCGATGAGCAAAGTACGGATTGACTTAAATGCCTTTCGGATACGGTTTTCTAAATCAGCTTCTTTCCAAAAAATGTTTCCACACTGCCACGCCAGAAATTCTGCAATGTCTATCATATCAATTTACAGCATAACGCTGCGGATCACCTACTGGCCAAATGCACATCAATTTTGCACGGCCTTTTACGGTAAACCCGCAAGCTTTCTTCCGGTCAGGTGCATCCACCTTGTTGGGCGGCCTTGGTTGGTGAATCCTGCACGGGAACAACCTCAAATTCTATGAGGTCATCCCATTTGGCAATCCATTTTTCGATCAGTTCTAATCTATCTGCCTCCATGAGTTGAAAGCACTTCGTGTGATCATTTGAGAGCCACGAGTCAAGATAGTATAACCCATCGGGCAGCATGCGACCCTTTTCATTGAATCTTTCATAGACTTTATCCGCCACACCGGCCTTGAATGTTTCAATAACCATGTATTTCATTTACGAATTCCTAAACCTTTGCCTTGCTGCCCAACGGATAGCTAAGGGGCCGGGCAACAATAACCTCAACCAAGTGTCAAAACCAGTAAACTTGATTTGAACATGTCTTTCATAAATGGCGCAGTATTTCCCGGTCCCACTTAAGCGCCTGGTTGGGCGCTACCATTTAATTCACAATAAAGTATCGGGCCTATTTACAAAAATAAGGACGTGTGACCGGATCTGTCACAGCCGTAGGGGCGGCAGGACAGTGAAACGCACTGCGCTCCGCGACGGGGAATCCTGGCGAAGGCCAGTGATAAAGCCAATTCTATCACCATACTCCTGGTAGCAAACGATAACGAACACGCCTTGCATACTCACCATAACCCGCCAATTCATCCTGCAAGACCCTATCTTCCAAAGCGGTGCGGATTACAAAAACGACAAAAAGGAATACTACTGGAATAAACGCCAATCGTGAATCTAATAAGACAGGCGTGGCTAAATATACTAGTAGCGCCCCTGCATAACCTGGATGCCGAACCCAGCGGTAGGGACCACTCGATATCACTTGGTGACCGCGCTCGGTCTGTATACGTACGATTAAAGAGAAGAAACGGTTTTCGAGCAAGGCGTATGATCCAAAAACGTTTCCAGCCAGGATGATGACCAGTGATAGAATTTTCATCGGCAAGTTGAAGGGGGGCGACCAGCCAAACAGCGCATCCAGACCGGTAACCAAGAGTAGCGAACCGAATCCCAGGCCAACCAAAGGGACCAAAAGTCTGTCCCAAGGCTTGTCGCTCTCATGGCGCACTCCGCGGACGCGTTCAGCAATCAGATCAGGATGACGTCGGGCCGCCAGCATTCGGCTGATAGCAAAGCTCAAGATGTAAATGATTGCATATACCCAAGCTTCCCACCAAAACCAGTGCCAAGAGATCAACATAGGCAAGAATGGCATGAGAACCCCAAAAAACAATATTTGCACAACAATACGCGGGAAGATTATTTTGTGTTGATTGTTCATTGTTTATTTCAACGTCGGGCATAAGTGGCGGGCGAGTACAACCCTGGAATATGAGAATGGCTCCTCAGTTTGAATCAACCAATATCTATTTAAACCGCGCGATTCAGCCCGTCCATCTTCATGCTCTTGTTATGCTATAGGGCTATTCTTAGATACTGTCTCTGACGTTTTAACCGGAATAATTCGTCGCTCAATGTCAGACCAAATTTTACGCTTCATCATTCGTAAATCATACTCATTCTGCAAATTTAGCCAAAACTGAGCTTCGACACCAAAATAGCGCTGCAATCTCAAAGCGGTATCGGCGGTAATAGCTCTTTTCCCGTTGACGATCTCACTAATCCTATTGGGAGGCACAGAAAGATCCCGAGCAAGCTGATTTATGCTGATCGCTAGTGGTTCCATGAAATCCTCACGCAAGATTTCACCCGGAGTTATCGGATCAAGAAGTTTGTTTGTATTCATAATCATACCTCAGTGATAATCGATAATTTCAAAGTTATATGCATTACCATCATGCCACTTAAAACAGACGCGCCATTGTTTATTAACACTGATGGCGTATTGTCCTTTTCTATCTCCCTTCAAAGAATGAAACTTGTTACCCGGATTGAGCATCAATGCTTCAAGGCTGGGAGCGGCATGGAGAACCATAAGCCTTTTTCTTGCCTGCCTTTCGAACGATTGAAAACGGCGAACGCGTTGGTCGTTGAACAGCTTTTCAGTATCTCGACAGGCAAATGATTTGATCATACGTGAATAGTATTATGCAAAGCGTAATATGTCAAGCAGAAAATTTTTAATGGGGGGCTCATAACGTCAGGGATGAGCTGCAGGCCATAGGAGTTTCGGTAACCAAAAGCGCCTTCGTGTTAGGCCGAAGATATTTCTTGTCAGGTCCATTCCTTTGTTATATTTCATCATCAAATATTTCACTACCAACGGTATCTACGATTACACTGTGACATTCCACATTGAACCATTCATCAAATAGTTTCCTGTCTCGATTTTTTGGCCACAGTGATTCATCGGTGTACCAGCCCTCAAGTTCACTCTCAAATAACTGCATAAAATTGAGAGATATCCACTCTTCCAAGTTTTCAGCGTCATCATCATTAATAAGATACACAGTACGTTCTTGATTAGCTCTTTCCAAAGTTATTCCTGGATTATCATCATAAGGATCTGCTTCGTTTACCCAGTGAATGAATGGATCTTTGTACTTTAATATTACGGCTGCACGGTTGACCATAACTTATTATCAGGATTCGTTTGTAGAAATATAACGACAATGATGAGCAGGGCCGAATAAATGGCGTAAAAGTTCAAATAAACAAGGACACTTACATTAGTGGCAACAGATTCTGAATTGCTACGATTTCAGGCATCTGCTCAATCTTTTTGTTATGTCATTTTAACAATCTTATCAATATCTCAATACCCGTCCCCGAGCACCCCACATTCCTTCACTTATCACACACCTATTTCATGTGGATGGTGTAGATAAACTTGTTATTGTTTTCGTTTGCCTCCTGCTCCGTGTTAAAGAAATCGACACTGACTGTGACACGGTAATTAAGTCCCCGCCGTAGTTGCACCTCCCGCGATAGGTTCACCATCCGGTGTGCGTCGAGTTGTGGCAGTGTCGCGACGCAGGCATGCTTCTCGCCACCGATCTTGAAAAACACCTTGTATTTTGCCGTTCGCATGGGCTCATCACTGTTGTTGGCGATTTTGGTTACTACCTTGACGTATTCCTTACCGTCACGCTTGACGACCATATGCTTAACCCCCAGAACTGTTAGGTCAGACAACATAGACAACGGCAGCCCCGGCGGCCGTGCGGTCTCGACCGTACCTTCCTGCGACACTTGCGACGGCGGTTGCTCGCAACTGTCCTGTTTACCATTATAAGTAAACGTCTTGAGCTTCAGCACTTTCAGAGGTATTTTACTCTGAATCGGCGATTTAGGTACCGTTTGTCTCTGCTGCGCAATGGCGATGGGGATGCCAGTTAAGATAAAGACAGTCAAGAAAATAGCCATCTCGAGTCTTTTTCTTAGAGCGCAACTGGTGTCAGGTCTTGTCGGAGCGACCCTTCGGTCGAGCCTGCCTGTCCGGTAGGTCGGTCGACTATGTTCCAACCCGCTTCGGGACTCGCATCGAGCTTTTTTCATTTCTCTCCTTTATATTTGTGACATAACGTTAAAGTGAGCTGCGGGCCAAATAAGATACAAGCTAGCACGGTCTTTCACGATAAACCCGCCAGTTACAACCCGTCAGCTCCACTGTTTGGTTAGCCAATTATTCGAGAGGTATTTCCTTCTCGAACTCAACCACTTTTTTTAGTTTATGATCATATAACCAACTAGATATTTTTAATTTTTTTTTATCTAAATCGATTGATTTGATCACACTGCCGTGTTCATAGCTTTTCCGATCATAAGAACTTGATTCAATTAATATTATTTCATGTGCTTTTCTATTAATCAAATCCAATTTAAATATGCCACCATCTCCGTAGATGAAACTTGTTGCTACATATGCATATTTAAAAGATGGTGACCATGCAAAACTTGTAATATCTGCAGCCCATTGGCGTTCTTGCCAAAATCGATCATAGGTATGCCAATACCACATTTTTATAGGACCCGGGATTTCTAATTTCCCAGGCCCAGCCCCCGGTTCTGTTAAGATAATTCCAATATTTGTACCGCCTGCATCATCACAAAAGACGAAAACAGAGTAAGGACCACCATTTGGTTGCTGGTGAAGTCCATGAGGGCAGTTTTTGTTCGGTGGTTCAAATTTAAATAGGTAAGTCTCCTCTGATGCGGCAGTCGGTGAACACAAAAAGATGATAGAAATGAAAAAAGCACATCTAAGTAGATTTTTTTTCATAACTTTAATTTTAGATGGCTAACGTTAAAGCTCAGCAGCGGCGGTTAGCCGTCCGCTGCAGCGCCTTGTTGGCCATTTGCTTTGAATCCTTCATGAAACATGACATCGCCTTGCGGAAAGTGCCCGTCAAATGAAAGAGCGAAGAATACCTCTTGCGGAACCCCCTCGTGGACAAGTCCGGTAACATTCTCAAATCCAAATTTCCTGTAGTATTGCGGATGTCCCACTAGACAGCAGCCTTTGGCGTCTAGGTCTTTCAATCGTGATAGTCCTTCCTGTATCAGGGCTTTGCCGATGCCATGCCGCTGGTACTCGGGTAACACCGAAACAGGGCCAAGTCCGTACCAGTGCATGGTGCCGTCCGAGATGGTCACGGGGGAGAATGCAAT
>CP070652.1:1370536-1373818 GCA_020354645.1 Deltaproteobacteria bacterium | reverse complement strand
TTTGTGAAACAGGGAGGTATACACTTCGATGGCCCGGCTGGTGTGCATTTTGGAACCCGATGAAAAAATTAGGCTTTTTGAGCGATGTGCCTATCAAGGGGTTGCCTTATGAGGTATCACCATTTGAAATGGTCGCCAAACTACTCGAGCCTCAACTGCAGTATAATGACACTGAAAAAGATCTAGCGGTTATGGTGAACAAGGTCGAGGGAGTAAAGAAAGGTAAGCAACAAATATTGACTTGCTCTCTTATGATTGAAAGAGATTTGATGACGGGCTTAATGGCCATGAGTATGGGCGTTGCCTATCCTGCCTGTATCGCCGCAGAGATGATCGTGAAGGGTGAAATAACAAGAAAAGGAGTTCTTTCACCGGCCACAGACATGCCTTGTGATTTATTCATGGATCAGTTGAAAAAGAGAGATATTAAAATAAACGAAACGATTGAGCAGTCAAATTGAAAGCGAAAGCAGTATTGCCCAGCTGACATTTTTGAAAATCGAAATATTCGATTACACCGTATATTAAAATGACCTTCATCAGGAATACAGCGGTGTGGGATTAAACGTCAACTTCCTGAAGGGCACCACTCATTGACCATCATCGAATGGCTAAAATCAACCTGCCAATGATCACTTGATCGTGTCTTTTCAAAACACAATCAGCTTTCGGAATTATGATCGATAAACAGGAACGTCTAAATGAAAACGAATGAGCTTATCAGTCTTGAAGACCGATTTGGAGCAAAAACCTACAACCCGCTGGATGTAATACTCAGTAAGGGAGAAGGGATCTGGGTATGGGATGTGGAAGGGAAGAAATACATGGATTGTCTGTCTGCTTACTCAGCAGTTAACCAAGGGCATTGTCATCCAAAAATTCACCAGGTTCTTGTAGAACAATCAAAAAAATTGACTCTAACATCCCGAGCGTTCAGGAATAACCAACTTGCTTTCTTTTATAAAGAATTGTGTGATTTAACTCAATCGCATAAAGTTCTTCCGATGAACACCGGCGCAGAAGCAGTTGAGACCGCCATTAAAACCGTTCGTAAATGGGGTTACGAAATCAAAGGTATCCCTTTAGATAAGGCTGAGATTATTGTCTGTGATAATAATTTTCATGGCCGAACTATTACGATCACCAGTTTTAGCTCTGATGAAAATGCCCGTCAAAATTTCGGACCTTTTACTCCTGGATTTAAATCCATCCCGTTTGGAGATACAGACGCCCTTGAAAATGCAATTACCAAAAATACGGCAGCTTTTATGGTAGAGCCGATACAGGGAGAAGCAGGTGTTATCATACCGCCTGATGGCTATTTAAAAAAAGTAAGGGAAATATGCACAAAAAACAACGTGGTGCTCATACTGGATGAAATTCAAACAGGTCTTGGAAGAACGGGCAAGTTATTAGCAGAGGAGCATGAAGGAATCCAGTCTGATCTCACATTGATCGGCAAAGCGCTTTCAGGAGGATTCTACCCTGTATCTGCCGTTCTTTCAAATGAGGCAGTTTTAGGTGTTTTGAATCCAGGACAGCACGGAAGTACCTTTGGCGGGAATCCTTTGGCTTGCGCCATTGCCAGAAAAGCGTTGCAGGTTCTAATGGAGGAGGGGCTCATAGAGAATGCGGCATCAATGGGTGCCTATTTTTTGAAAGGTCTGAGACAGATTTCAAACCCTCAAGTCAAGGAGGTTCGGGGAAAGGGCTTGATGATTGGTCTGGAATTTCATCCGCAAGCTGGTGGTGCCAGACTATATTGTGAAAAACTAAAAGAAAATGGGCTACTGTGTAAAGAAACCCATAATCACATCATTCGCTTTACTCCACCTTTGGTCATTACCAAAGATCAGATCGAGTGGGCACTGGAAATCATTTCCAATGTTTTAAAGATCTAAAGCATGCTAACCGAAAATTCTTAGACACTGGCGCGATGCACTTTTGAGAGCCCTGCTTATGTCCACGGTGAATAGGTGGGGACTCAAATATACCCAATAGAATCCGTTCAGACAAAAAGGAGGCGCTTATGGCAGAATTTAAGAATATTCTCTACCCGGTTGCTCTTACTGATATTTCACCCAAGGTGGCCCCATATGTGGTAACCCTGGCCAAACAACTCAATGCCCAGGTCCACCTGCTGCATGTTTTGCGCCGTTTTGAGTGGTTTGTGGACACCTATGTGTCAGAGTCACCGGAACCCGACTTTAAGCGCATTGCAAGTGACTTTGAAGACAGGTTGCTGCTGCAGGCCCAGCAAAAACTCGAAGCGTTTAAACAGAAGCATTTAAAGGACATTCGGATTGCGAACTCAAGCGTTGTTACCGGGACCCATTACAGGCAAATTTTAGACTATGTAAAATCCGAGGGCATTGATCTTATTATCATGGGTACTGGATCAAGAGGTAAAAGAATGATGTTCGGCTCGGTCGCTGATAAAGTTTCCAGACTGGCCAAAGTCCCCGTCATGTTAATCAAAAGCAGCTGAAGTGAATGACATTATACACCCAAGAAATGAAGGAGAAAAACCATGGCAACCAAACGTGAAAAGCGTGACCCTTATCTCTGGGAAGCATTGATTTCGATCCTGGGACTGGTTCTTTTCATCAGTCTGGCAATCGTCCGCTATGAGACAGATGCCCATGTTCCGATTCTGCTCGGCGTGCTCATAGCGGCGACAATCGGTCTGCGGGCCGGTTACAGTTGGAAAGAAATTGAAACCGGCATGCTCAATGGCATCACCAATTCGCTGCAGGCCATTGTGATTTTATGCATTATCGGCATTCTTATCGGCGTTTGGATCTTAAGTGGTGTGGTCCCCACGATGCTCTACTACGGTCTGAAAATCTTGCATCCTAAAATATTCCTGCCGGCTGCCTTAATTATATGTTCGATCACCTCTCTGGCCACCGGTACCTCCTGGGGCACTTCAGGGACCATTGGCATTGCTTTGATCGGTATCGGTGCAGGTTTGGGATTTCCACTACCGGTGGTTGCCGGGGCGGTGCTTTCCGGGGCCTATTTTGGAGATAAAATGTCGCCGCTTTCCGACACGACCAACATGGCACCAGCCATGGTGGGCACCGATCTTTACACCCACATCAAACACATGAGCTATACAACCGGCGTCAGTTATGGCCTTACCCTGGTGATCGAATTTGTGCTGAGCTTTTTTTACGGCGGCGGGCAGGCAAAATTAGACAGTGTCAATCAAATCCTGGCAGGCATCGACGCACAATTCAGCGTCAATCCCCTTTTGCTGCTTCCTCCGGTTATTGTCAT
>CP070652.1:1367920-1370436 GCA_020354645.1 Deltaproteobacteria bacterium | reverse complement strand
CGAATATCCCGAGTCAGCAAGTTTTTGTATCTTTTTTACTGTGTTTTTTGCCAATTCTACAACCTGGCGATGTACAGTTGGTCCCTGGTCTCGGCATTCTTTCAAAGAATAAAGCTGACGGCAGCTGAAAGGTCGGATGTCATAGATCAAACAGGTGTTATTTTTATTCAAAAAGGGACATTTTGCAATTTTCTGACTTTCTTTCAGTCTTTTATTTTGAGCGAGTTTTTTACTTAATGTGATTCTGGCCGGTTTTGCCATGCGATTGATTTTATCCTGGATGATAATCCCTTCCAGGGTAGTGATGTCCAGATAGCCGAAGTGGGTACAACAAAATGCACACCCTTTTTTACAGGCAGCATTTTTTTTAAATTCAAACGCTTCTGCTTCAAACTCATCGTAAATTTCATTCAATCTTCTTAGCTTAACTAGATAATTCATAAATATCTGATCTCATGTTGTACGGTTTATGCGAAATTGCAAAGTTTCGTTGTCAAATCAGAAAAAGAAAATTATATTAATACTTTAATTGTGATATTATTAAATTTTGTGGCAAGAAACATTGGTAACACATTGAACTCTCCTTATGGAGAAGATGCTGGATGCATTGTCCTGTTGAAAACCTTCTTTAGTGGCCCTGCCGAAGGTTGGATTCAATAGGGTGAAGTTTCTGCCTGCCGCCATCGGTTCCGCCTTCAGGCGAGGCGGGCGGGGATACTAAACCTTTAATGGTAATAATCCTTTTTTTATCCAGCATCAAGCATCCAGTATCTTGCCCACTTTGGTATAAACGTTCGTTTTCACAATTTTGTCACTTTTATTTCCGGCTAATCCAGGTTAGGTTATTAAGGAGACCGTGGTGCTTATTTGCATTGATGATATAAAAGATCAGGGGCTTTCAATCGAATTTGAGGAAAAGCCGGAGGAATTCCCCATTCTGGAAGACATAACGCATACCGCTGAATGTGTTTTTCATTTACCCCTTAAATTTAAAGTGCGGGCGATACGCATCAAAGAAATGGTGAAAATTGAGGGTCGACTTGAAACAAAGATTCGTTTGACTTGCAGCCGCTGCTTAGAACCATTCGAAAGTCCTTTGGTGACGAACTTCGTCCTTACCTATGCTCAGGAACTGCCGGAAACGGCAAAAATGAGTGGTGGCGGAGGCATCGAGCTGAGCGCTGAAGAAGCCGGATTAATCATTTTTGCCGGTAGGGAAATTGATCTTAAAGAAGCGCTTCAAGAGCAGGTTGTGATGTCTATCCCCATGCGGCCGCTTTGTGCAGAAACGTGTAAAGGCCTCTGTTCAAGATGCGGGGCAAATTTGAACGATGGTGATTGTGGCTGCCGGCAAAGTTCTTTCAACATAAAATTCGCTGCCCTCAAAGATTTGAAATTGAATCAGAAAGAGTGAGAATTTAAAATTCCAGCAACGGTATTCTTTCCCATTTCTTGTTTTTTTCGATGGGAAAGAATCGATATGACTTCTCAGGGAATTCTTCCACACGACTTTCATTCACCTCATTGGAAAGGGGTGTATAATAAAAAGCCAATTTCATCTTGTCATCCACCCCGCGGAGCTTCAATTTTATTTTTATATTCTTGTCTTTCCATTTGTATATGGTTTGTTCATATCGCGAGGTTAGAGTGGTTTCCGGATTGCCAAACTTGGCCGTCAGTTCAGATTTTAACTTGCTATACACCTCAAACTTTTCTAAAGCTGCAAATACCGCAAACAGTTGATCATTATAAAATCCATAAACTACATGCGGAACGTCAATTTCGTAGATTGTATGAATCTTTTCCGGATTTAGATAGTAGCTGACCGTGCCGCTGCTCCCGATCTTTTTAAAGTTAGTCAGGTGGTAGATGTCCGTACCCCATTTTATCCCTGAGAATCCCTCCTGCAGGTCGGCAGAATGGATAAATTGCGGGATCAGTAGAAACAGAAAAAAGAGGAATAGATAAGCAACTAACTTCCTCATCATCAACTCCTTTCTTTTAGTGGCCGGTCCGCTTCCCTGCAAGCCCCGCCCTTCAGGGCGGAGAGCTTCACTCTGGAACCGGTTACATTATTCCCGATCGTGCGCGAGAGCATGCTGAATTAGAATAAACGCGAAGCCCAGCTTGAGGGGGTGCGGAAGGCAACGAACCCCCATATAGCAAAATTTAATTATCCGCATTATATTTTAATATTCTAATTTGTGCGAAATGAAAATATTAATTTTCATTGACGGCTATAGAACTTGAAATTATTCATTTCAGTTGACAGCGGCAATCTTGATCTGCGCGATTCAAAATCCGGATTTAGCGTAATGTCCCAGAAATAAGTTTAAATAGTGTCACAGCGGTTTGAAAGCCGTTTGCTCGCGCCGGCAACCATTTTGGGGATACCTGTTGCACAGGGCTAAAACAAAAGAACTCGACCTCGGCCTGCCTGCGGCGAGCACAGCCGAGCCGCCTTGCGGGCCTCGGGACCTAGACAGCTTTTGATTTTCATCCGCCTCCGGCGGATT
>CP070652.1:1362750-1367820 GCA_020354645.1 Deltaproteobacteria bacterium | reverse complement strand
GGCGGTAATGGGGCAGGTGCACATGTAAACCATGGCAAATGCCGATCCGCCCATCAATAAATGATAAATAGGATTTAGCATAAGATAAGGCGAAGATGCGTCACCGGCAACCAAATTCAACAAAGAGGCCGTTGCCAGAATTCCGATGAGGCTTCCGGCGATCAGACGATAGTCCGCGATTTTGAGGCATACCAGAAAGATGGCGCCGATAATGGCCAGCAAGAACGATGAAGCGCCAATACTATCCGGATATAGTCCCCAAAACAACTTGGACAGGGTATACCCGGCATTTAACAGGGCATCATGGACGCTGCCGGATTCCGTGGCGGCGGCCACCGCCAGGGGCGTGGCACCAGTAAATGCGTCCACCGCAGCAGTCTGCCCACCCCACAGCACCGTCCAGACGGCATCTCCTGAAGTTTGAGCCGGATAAGCAAAATACAAGAATGCACGGCCGGTGAGGGCCGGGTTCAAAAAATTTTTGCCGGTACCGCCAAAAATCTCTTTGCCGATCACGATACCGAAGGATATCCCCAGAGCGACTTGCCACAGGGGCTGGGTCGGCGGTAGCGTCAGGGGAAACAACGCGCAGGAAACAAAAAGCCCTTCGCTGATCTCGTGTTTACGGACGGTTGCAAACAAGGCCTCCCAAAAATAGCCCACAGCATAAGTGACGATGACCATCGGCAAAACCACCGCTAGCCCTCTTAGAATGACCGGAATGAACCGTGGTTGAAGTCCCGCGGCGAGATAAGATTGATAGCCGACGTTGTATGCGCCGAAGGCATAGTGGGGCAGCAAAGCCACGATAACCAGGAAAAAAAAGCGCTTGACATCCATGCTGTCGCGCACATGAGGCCCGGCTGTGGTAGTGTGTTCGGAAGAGTAGAAGACCGCTTCGATGTTTTCAAAGATAAAAGAAAATTTCTCGAATTTTCCGCCCGGTTCAAAATGTTTTCTCTGGGAATCAAAAAATTTTCTGACCGGATTCATCATTGCTCCAGTTCTTTGCAGAAATCTTCCTTTGCTTTCTGCAAGGTCTGAAAGAGTTCGATCTTGGAGGGACAGACGTAGGAACACAGTCCACATTCAACACAGTCCAGCAGACCATGCGCCAGGAACTCTTCCACCTCGCCCGCTAAAATCGTCTTGTAGGTGAGCTGGGGCATAATATCCACCGGACACACCTCAAGGCAGTTGTTGCAAGCAATGCAGGCCCGACGCCCGCCATGCAGGTTGCAGTCTACTTTGAGCTCACCTTTATTGAAGTAAGATAAATAGCCCCTGGTATAACTCGGTTTGCGGAAGCCCGGCATGGCCCAGTCGAACAATGTACCCTTTTCATTTCCTTGCGGCAAAACCGTCACTGATGTTTCAAACAATCCCAGATAGCCCTGCTTGGACCCTGAATAGCCGGTGAGGGCACCGCCCACCACGAAGCGATTGTTTCCCGGGTCAGTTCTTCCCTCCGCAATCAGCTGGAGCGGGACGCCCAGACGGGTATGCAAATGCTTTCTGACGGTAGCGCTGGGGCCGGCTACAACCACTGTTCGCTCGGTGGGGTAAGTCCCGGTTTTGAGCAGCTGTGCTAAAAGTAAAACGTCCTGCCCGGCGATATACCAGCAGTGGTTCTCGGCAGCAGATTTTTTAATCCGATATATCAGCACACCGGGGTCATGGGCCGGATAGCGCCCCTGATAAGCATGGGTGATCAGACGATTTAATCTGGTTGAACCATTTATTTGATCGCGGCCGGCCGATACGATGACGTTGCCCTTGGCCAACTGCTGCAGCACTTTCAACCCATAATTGAAGAGTTGCCATTTGCCGTTCAGATATACGTCGGGCTGGGGCTGAAAAGGCTCCAGATGGTCGAGGTTAACAACGATCGCCGGCGGAACGGTATCCGGTCGTGCAAAGTCCCGGAAGGGAAGCTCTCTAATCAGCGACCAGAGTCCGCCATGCAAAATCATCTCGATCAGTTGCTTTCGGCCAAAACGTGGCAAATCATCTTCCGCAATTGTATCGAATGACTCGTGTTGCTCGTCGGCATCCAATTTTATGACGATTTCTTCAATCACCCGCCGCGGTCCGAAATTGATGTCCTTAATCTGGCCCCCGCCCGGTGATAAAAATTTTACCTCCGGATGACGTTTATCCTCAAAAATAGGGGTACCGATTTTGACGATATCACCGGCTTTTACCAACAGGCGTGGCTTGACGAATCGAATTCTGAAAGGAAGTGCGGCCAGACTCGATGGCCTTGGCAGTTCCACGATGTCGGCTGAAGGCTTGCCCTCAATTTTCAGGTCGTAGCCTTTGATCAGGTGTATTGATTTCATTACGTGAACAGCTTGCTTGGAACCCATGTTATATCGTTGAACAATCTACAAATTTCATCCCTCATTGTGAAATTGCGACCTTTTGTATAATGACTAGTGTCGTGTCCCATGATACTTTACATAATTAAACAGATGGGTTTGAAAGTTTTTTGCGAGCGCCATTAAGCATTTTGGGATAAAGACACCGGCTGCAGCGGGGCGTTAATCCGTCCAGAATCTGTGGCGGATAAAAAGACGCAAACGCAAGCCGATAAAAAAAGAGTTTTGAAACTGCTTCTAAAAATTTTTTGAACGTATTTTTTGAGACCCGTTGCAGATTGACCGGCCACTCAATATGTATTGATCCCTATAGAAAAACGAACGACCGATGTAAAGCTTAAATTTTGTGAATCTGTCTGAGATTGGATTGCCAGGGGGGAGGTGTAAACTGCGGTAAATAGTTTTGCCGCAGAGCCTACCCCCATGCGGGAAGGTGGGCGTAATGGCAGGCTGGGGCCTCTGCGATGCCTACTTGTTTTTTTGCCGGCCCCATTTCCAATTTTCATAATAATCCCAGCTGACAAGTGCGTTCAGCTCTTTAAAGTTTCGTTCCTTTTCAAGCAGGCTGGCTCTGGTCACATCGCCAATGGAAATAAGACCGATATATTTTCCCGCTTTCTCGACAAGTAAATGACGAACAAACAGACCCAGAAACATCTCCTCTAACCTGTGAATGCGGGCATCGTGCGGCGCACAGTGCACGGGGGAGGTCATATGATCCCCGATCTTTGCGGTTTTAGGATTAAATCCGGGATCGATAATATTGCGCAAAAGATCTTTTTCCGACCATATGCCAACAATTTCATCCTTTTGGGTAACCAGTATCACCCCGATCTTATTTTCGACCATCTTTTGCGCCGCCTGATAGATGCTATGATCATATGAAATACAAATAATCTCGCGGTTTTTGTCGTTTACAATGTCTTCTGCTGTTTTCATCTTCATCTCCTGTCACTGAAAACTCGATTTTGCCTGCGGCGTTTGCCCAGGCCGGCGCTAGGTGCCCGTTGCCATTTACAACCGCTGCGGTGTTCATCGTGTCGGCCCAAAAAATATCCCCAGTTCGAGCCGGCTGAAATGTAATATTTTATCCGAACGGTATTTTGAGACTCACTGGCGCTCAATGCATATCAAAAACAATATAAGGTCTGTAATAAATATTGGCAATCATACTTATTGTTATGCCTGAGGCTGTCAAATCCCTTAATTATTTGAGGGATCGGGGCAATTTGTTGTGTGCTTCAATTATTTAAACCGATTGAATTATGCGATTGAACTGATTTATGTCTCAGGATATGAAAACCCGACTATTGTATTTTCAATAAATTTAATTTATGCAATTTATTTTTTCAGGACAGTTTATTCTATTACCTTAAATGAGCGAAAGTCGAGGATGCGTCAGATCCCAGGCGAAGTCGTAGTTAGCTACTGCGAGCCCTTGACAACACGGGAGATGGCGTATCATAGGCTTTCCCATCGGGTAAACAAAATGAAGATTAAATCCATATTTTATAACTCATTTATATGTCAATTAATACCAGTGGATTTGAATCATTGTTTTCAATTGAAATGCTTACTTTTACCTAGTTTTCTTCATTTTGTTTACGCTCAATTGAGGTATTAAACAATTAACCCTGGTACCGCCAAATGGCTCATCGTTCTGATCGAACCGATATCGTGCCCCAAAACACAGGGAGAAAATCGAATATCGATAAAGTTGAAATCTCGAAATTTGACTCGCGGTTTGCGGACTGGTGGGACAATAGAGGGGGCTTCAGGGGGCTGCACGATATCAATCCGGCTCGGCTGGAATATATCAACAATCGCGCCAATATTACCGGCAAACGGGTACTCGACATCGGTTGCGGCGGTGGCATCCTCTCCGAAGCCATGGCCGCCCTTGGGGCTGATGTGACCGGTATCGACATGGGAAAGGTGCCGCTGGCAGCTGCTCAAAATCATCTGCAACTCAGCGGAGTGACAGTTGACTACCGGCATACGACCGCCGAAGCCATGGCAGCATCCCGACCGGAAAGTTTTGATGTCGTCACCTGTATGGAGATGCTGGAGCATGTGCCCAATCCAGCTTCCGTCGTTCGGGCCTGCCGGAGTTTGGTAAAACCTGATGGGGACGTTTTTTTTGCAACGCTTAACCGCACGTTGAAATCGTTTGTCCTGGCAATCATTGCCGCAGAATATATACTTGGAATTGTTCATCGGGGAACACATCAATACCGAAAATTCATCAGGCCCTCCGAGCTGGAAATTTGGGCCCGCAATGCAGGACTCGCCTTGCAGGACTTGACGGGTTTGCATTATAATCCCATACGCCGCAGATGCTGGCTCGGCGGCAATGTTCACGTAAACTATTTGATGCACTTTAAAAAGCTTTAGCAGGTGTCCGAAGGCTTTTTAAAAAAATCTATTGGTGGAATTACTTTACCAAATATCAAAGAATTGCTCATAAATAACTTAAGAGGATCAATAAACTTATGAATAATGACAAAATATTTAAACCCTTGCCCCCACGGCGTAACCAGATGTGTTTCGGTTGCAGCCCCACTAATCCTTCAGGTCTTCAAATGCGGTTTCAGGGGGATAAGGAATCGGTGGTTTCCTGGTTGACGGTTCCCGAACACCTGTGCGGCTGGAGTAATTTGGTTCACGGCGGCGTTGTTACCACCATCCG
>CP070652.1:1358224-1362650 GCA_020354645.1 Deltaproteobacteria bacterium | reverse complement strand
GCTTCATACTTGCTTGCATCTTTCAATAATTATTTTCTGCGCCTTGAAGTCCACATGCAAACGACAAACTGATGGAGCAACCTACTCTTAAAAACATCAGTTTTGACGCCCTTTTTTTCCAAATTCGATTTAATGGTATCTATGAGATGTTCATATGAACCTGTTTTTAAAAATCGCCTTAAAAACTCAAAATACGGTTTGTTTTTTCTCACGGCCATACTGGCAGCTGGACAAAATCGGCAGGGGACGATCAAAACAGATTTGAACCTCTCAAGTTCAGGAAACTCACTCTTGTCTTTTAAATAAATTGGCATTTGTCACATCCTGTTTTTTTTTCAAATAGTAAAAATGAATTCATTCCAAGTTCAATACAAAACGGCCAGTACATTTTCCTTCAAAGTGCCATAGACATGTATCAATCTTTGGTTCTACACTGTAACTTATACCTAATCCATTGAACCATCCTTCGATACGCTCTATAATTCCGCATTTATACTCCTCAATATAACCTAAGGCTTTGACACCCTCGTATGCAAAACATCTTCCGTCAAACCATTCCCAGCTAATGACATTTTTTTCTGGTGTATCGAATTTAAATTTCATAAAGTCAGCCTTAATTAGCCCAAACGCCCCCTTCAAGAATGTTACCAGATTATCGAACTTGGCAAAATTATCCTCCTCATATCCCAATACTTTCTGTAGCCTTTTTATTTCAATCATGGACATTGATCTCACAGCTGAAATATTTAACTTGTTTGCTGTTTCGATACCAAGCTCTTCGATGCTGTGCATTAGCCACATTGCATCATGAGTCATCCAGCCCTTGGTTAAAAGTTCTCGTAATTCTCTTATGCCAATTTTATCTAAACCGGCATCAATTTTCGACTCCAATATGCTACTCCTTTTTCTGGTATTAATATCCCCATCTAAATTGCATTCATATTATCCGCAACATCCGCTGCTCTTTTCATCTTTTGTCTCACATGAGACAAAACTATGTTCGGCAACGTTGCTATTTAGACTCTCTATAACCCAATTAGCAACAGATTGAGCCACCTCTTTTCTCTCCACTTCCGGAACATCATCATAATCGAAAATTTCGGTATATCTGTTATAGTGGGACAATGCATCAAACTGAATCAGTTTTTCCCTGTCAATGATGTTTTCAAAGAGGCGGCCATGGCACCTCAGAAAACAGCCATCGATTAGAACAACCTTTTCAGCTGTCTTTATCCACGTGGCAATTGAAGATTCCGGAACCGTAATCAATTCTCCGTGGCACCCCCTTGCGTAAGGTTCTTTTCGCAAAATGATATTGGCTGCAAGTCGGGCAATTTCTCCTCGGATACAGGCGCCCTCACAGGATAGGACCGGAATCTTCGATTCACCGATATTTTTTTTGCCGGTAATCTCCCCGATGGGACAGATCGCATTTGTTGTGTTCAATTGTATTGTTTTTTTCGGATCTACGCCACCCATGTGAAACCTCCTTTAAGCTATTACAATCATTCCTTTATAGAATCCGTTGAATCGGTTAATGCCCTCTTTTTCTCTTCGTATTCATCCTTGTTGATTTCACCTGAAGCATACCGCTTGTCGAGTATGTCTTTTGCTGAGCCCGCAACTTCGGTCTGTTGGCCAGCAACGACTCGGGAGCCAAAACCGCACATCATAGAACCCCTTCGTCTCCTCATCATGAAAAAGCATAGGATCATCATGATTATGGGGACTATCCACCACCAAGAAAAACTGCATAGCTCTGAACCATACATGAATTTCACCTCCTTTAAATCAGGTACTCAACTTGTAACTTTTTCCTGCAGATTTAATAATAACAACCCGATTAAAGCCTCTTCGTTGTCCTTTGACATTAGATCCCATACTCCCGTTTGAAGGGTACCCTGCGAAAACTTTTGCCTTTTGATTGACGTCATCTTTCAAGTGCTTTACGATTTTTTATCCTTTTGCCCCTGTAGACGAACCCACCAAAGGAAAGGTTACACCTACAATAATTTTTTTGGAAAGATAAGCAATGAATCTCAGGGAAGTGCAATAAGAGTGGGGGAACTATATTGTGATATAATCCAGATAATAACCGAATCCTATCAAAATAAAGATACATCGAGAGTGCCGCAAATTGGTTACCCTTTTATCATGTTGCTAAGCATTCTATTTTGATCTTGGTCTGTATCCAGGAATAAACATCGGGGTATGTCTTCGATATTCGATATACTCAACTCCCAAACGCTTTACCAGTTCAGGCTCCTCGATCTTTTTTAATTCCCACACATTGATTAACACGTAAAGCGGCGTGAATAAGAACACGAATGATGCAGAGTTGACTATGAAACCTATACCGAACATAAGCAGGAAGACTCCAGTAAGCATAGGATTCCTCGCGTACCGGTAGGGTCCTGTTCTGACCACTTTCGTGGGAGGATTAAAGGGCACTGGAGTTCCCTTTACTTTCAAAAAGTGAAACACAGACCAAGCCGTAACGGCAAGCCCTACAACTATCATTGGGACTGATATTGGAAGTCTGGTATCCTCCGGCAGGAGACGGGGCAGGCTGAGCAGCCGGTCAACAATAATTGCGGCGAACACAAACAGTGCCGTGAACGCACCAAATATCATTACTCCGACAGGCGTCAGAAGCGTACGGGTCCTTTGGGTCCCTGTCGCTGCCCTGTGAAGAAGGTTGATCCAGCGGTTTCGAAATACCATTTTGGATTAGCCCATTGCGAGGCTACAAGATACACAAAAGCAAATTCATATGGGTCATCAAATATTATGTCCGTAAAATCTATCCTTTGACCGTTTAAATTTAGGGCAAAAGTTCCTTGTATGGGACGATGAAGATGAACACCATTGACCGCATCCATAGTCTTTACGATTATTCAGAACGGGTTCTTTGCATTGCGGACAATTTCTATTTATTTCGTCCTTAAAAAATTCAACCGAATTTCCGCAATTAGGACATTTAACATCGAAAATAGCGTCAAAACCCCAGTCCTGGGTATTATTTCCTGTGCATTTTCTCATTGATATATTTATGTCATCATAACTGTTTTAGACTTGAGCCACTTAAATGGTATGAGCATAGACACTCTATTCTGATAGGCTTCATATTTCTCTCCAAATTCCTTTATAAGTTTTTTTTCTTCGAGGACAGTTCCTACAATCAAATAAGATGTAAGTATTACATTTACAATTAGCACGGATAGGTCCATTTGACGTGCCCAGATAAGTAGAATGGTTGCGAGATACCATGGATGCCGAGTTATTCCCAGGACGCCTGAAGTGTCTAACTCACCTGTATCGCTTATCGCTTTGCTCGAGGTTCCTTCTTTTATCTGTTTAATTCCCAAAACCTGACGTACATTATATTGGCGCCCGCCAAGGAAAAACAACAAAACAGCTACAACAAGTAAGAGCACTTGGCCAATACGCATATATCCATCCCAATGGAAAATCGTTTGAGCCCGTATCGAATATGCAAATAAGGCGACAGGTATTAGCGTTAGAAAGGCAATGAGGTTGAAAAATAAGCGATAAAAGCGAAATTTAGACCCCAAGCGTTTCTTAAAATATTCTGTCACCGATACCGATATCATTGCACTGTGTAGGACGCACCATGCGATAACAAGTAATGACAGCATTAAGTATTTAGTGTAATCTATTGATTCCATAAACTTTACCGCTACTGTCTCAGTGGGACGTTAATTACCTTCTTAATGGGAACAACAAAACACCAATTGCAGCGAAAATATTTCTGAAGTCTTGGGATTTGAGAAGTCTTACAGTCGCTGAGAGAACTTTATCATAAATAATATATTAGTCCTTGCTTGAGACGGGATCGCAAATAAGGACATTTCGTTCGTCGACTTCGAATCTGCATTCTTTTTCCAGAATTGTTTTTAATTGTTTGCGGGCTCGGTGCAACCTAACCTTGACATTCTCAACAGTTGTATCAAGAATCTCAGCGATTTCCTGATGTCTAAATTCCATCAGATCAAAAAGAACCAGAACTGTCTGATATGATTCCGGCAATAATCTGATTTTGTCTTGAACGCATTCTCCCATTTGATGTTGTTCGAATTCTTTTTGAAACAGAGGCTCTGAAAGAATTTCTTTTTTTTCGCTAAGAACTTGTTCTCTTTTCGATGATTGGCTCGTTTTGCGAAAGTGATCATGACAAAGATTGTAGGCAATTTTAAAAATCCAGGAAGACAGCTTAGATTCCTCTCTCAGCTGATTCAAGTTTTTTTGAACTTTGATGAAAGTCTCCTGGACTAAATCGTCGGCCACCCATTCATCCTTAACAAGCGCAAAAATGAATCTTTTTACTCGCTCATAGTAATCATAGTATATATCCCAGAAATCCATTTTTGTGTTCCTTTAGCTTGATTGATGGGCTGAGCTGTAT
>CP070652.1:1351610-1358124 GCA_020354645.1 Deltaproteobacteria bacterium | reverse complement strand
CCGGCAATTGAGGCCAGAACGTCGTATTCATGGTAGATGTTGATACCGGCCAGGTATCTTCCGGTATTGGAATATACGAACTTGGGAGTGTAAATACCGGAGCTGGTTTTTTTGGCCCGGGCTGCGGCGGCAATTCCGGAGGCATAAACCAGCTCACCGATAATCATCAGTTCGGTCAATTCATCCACGATGTGGGCAGCATTGCCGACACCGTTGTACTCAGCCACCAGGGCTGTTGCCCCCAGGATAATATCGGTGACGGCCGGTTTGCATCCGCAGTAGGAATGGCGATGAAACCCGGCAAAGGTCAGTGCCAGTCTACCGGCAAATTTCCACTCACCGCACATGAACACGCGTTCCCAGGGGATAAAAACATTATCAAAAACCACCACCGAATCCGATACGCCGTAGTTGTTATAAGGGGCTTTGAGGTCGATCCGCTTTCTGGGGGCAACTACGCGGGAAATTATCTTTATACCATCGGTATCGGCCGGGATGGCAAAGGCAACTGCCCATTGGCCTTCTTCCTTGGTCATACTGCGGGTGGGGATCACCAGGTGTTCGTCGACATAAGGCCCCATGGTGATGTGATTCTTGGCCCCTTTTACTACAATTCCCTTACTGTTTTTCTCCACGACGTGAAGATAGAGATCCGGGTCTTGTTGCTGGGAAGGCCTGGCTTTGCGGTCACCCTTGACGTCGGTCTGGGCGGTACTGCCGACGAGATCGTTGGCCTGATAGTATTTTAGAAACTCCAGAAAGTTGTCATGGTAATGGGTACCTTTTTCGTCATCGATCTCCTTGGTGACGACACCGATCGCGTTCAGGGTGTCCGTGGCCATACAGCGCTGGGTGCAGCCGCCGACCCGGTGGCAGCAGTTTCGCTTCATTTCCTGTTGCGTATAGAGGTCCTCTATACTGAGGTTGATGGAGGTGAAGCGATTTATTTTTTCACCGGTGAGGTGGGATTGCGTGACGACCAGATCTTTCAATTCCGGATCATCAACAGCGTCAAAGGTGAACCTGAGCGTATTTATCGGAAGCTCCAGCATAGGGTCGTCACGTCCAATTTTTTTACCGTGGGCATAGACGTTGGGTTTCATGCGTTTAAGTCGCTCGACATATTCGTCTGAAGTTTTAAGGGCCATCGTATCCTCCTTGTTTTATGATCATCTAAGCTTGTTGTTCAGGCTGTATCAAGCTCGTGGTTGCTTGCGTTGTTTTTAATTTCACACCCGCTCCCGCAGGTCGCTTGAGACGCAGAGGGCGCGGAGGATTTATTATTTTTTTGGTTTCCTCTGAGACCCGCCTGCCTCGCCCTTCTGCCATTGGTTGCGCCGCAAGCGATCGCCGGGCAGGCCTGAGCGAGAGCCATGGCGGGCAGGGGAAGGAAACCAAAAATCTACCAGCCCTTTTCAGGGCCCCAAACAAGCCACCACGTTTAGCGGTGATAATTCTCTTCTGGAATTTCGAGGATTAATGATTTTGTTTTCAATGTCAAGTGGATACTGGAGAATTGAATGGGACCGTGTTGACAGGGTACATCTTATTCCATATAGTCAGTGCTGTTCTAGTTTTGCCAGATCGGATATTTCATGAATTTGATTGGTTCCTTGATTTATAATTTTCGTGAAATATTCGGGACAGCGTTTATCCAAAATGGTTAGTCACCCGGGCCGGAAATTGTTGGAAGTGCAATAAAAGCTTCACTCCATTAGACATGAAACTGTCGATTCTTTAAGCACAAACACAAGGAGAATTGCACCGTGTACGAGTTAAACTATGATTTGCAAATTTGCGAACAGTGTGAAACCTGCGATTGTTTGGTAAATTGTCAGTACCTGGATTTCGATTTGAAAAGCGCCAAAATAGAGAAACAAAATATTTTAATGGGCCGAGACTCGAAAGTTCTAGACGAGTGTGTAACCTGTTATGCCTGTGAAGAGTATTGCCCAAATGACAACCACCCATTTTATTTGATTGTTGAACGCCAGGAAGAAAAAGGCATACTCCCTGCACCTGCGCCGATTACCAAACAGCAGATCATCATGATGCAACCGAGAGGGACAATCACCCCGGCCCAAGTGAGACCCCCGGTCATCAATATGTGCTATTTTCCCATGCTAACCGGCTGCATCCGTGGCAAACTTTACGAAGGTGCTTCCTATATTGTCGGAAGTGACATATTCTGCAATGTCATGTGGCTTCATTTTGCGAAAAATTCGATAATTCGTGAACGACTGCCGAGGATGATCGACAATATCTGGAGCCATTACCTTAGGGACAGCGGTGTAAATGAACTGGTTTGTTTTCACGATGAGTGCTTCGGTACCTTCACCCAACTTGCAACGGCCTTTGGTATTGATGTTCCTTTCAAATCGATCCACCTTTTTGAATACCTATCCAAAAAGCTTGATGCGCTGCAAGATCAGATTCAGCCGGTAAATGCCAAGGTGGCCTACCAACGCCCCTGTTCCAACCGTCTGGTCCCGGAAACTCAGCACTGGGTAGATAATATCTTTCAAAGAATCGGGATCGAGCGGGTGGAGCGCGAATATGACCGGGAAAATGCGCTTTGCTGTGGTCAAGTTTTTCGAGCCCATCAACGCGATGAACTTGCCGACGACGTTCAAAGGCGCAATCTCGACGATATGCAGCAGGCGGGTGCGAACTATTGCGTTTTTAACTGCCCGGCATGCTTTTTTACCCTTGCAGAGGCGGTATCGGAAAGAGGGATCTTTCCGATTCTGATGAGTGATCTCTGCCAACTCGCATTTGAGAAGGGGACATGAGTGGAGTAAGTCTAATGAAAGAAATAGTTGAAAAACTGGTCAAGATTGTCGGTGCGGAATTTGTTTCAGATCAACCCGAAGAGAGATACATCTATTCCATGGACCCCGGAACCATGCCGCCCCGAGAGCCGGATATTGTGGTAATTCCGGGAACCTCTGAAGAAGTTCGGCAAATCATGATTCTGGCAAACCGAGATGAAATTCCCGTCGTTCCTTTAGGTGCGGGACTGGTGCTCTCGGGTCTCTCCAGAGCTCTAAAGGGCGGAATCATTCTGGACATGAAACGAATGAACCGCATCCTGGAAGTCAACGAAACGAGCCGCTATGCTGTGGTGGAGGCCGGAACTTCCCAAGGGATGCTTCAGGCTTATTTGAAAAAACACCACCCGAACCTGAAACACTCCGCCCCTGATGCACCGCCGGTTGCTACCATTGCCGGAAATGTTTCTATTCACGGTTCGGGGCATTTATCCCACGCTGCGGGATTTCATTCAGATATGCTCAATGGTCTCGAGGTGGTTCTGCCCACCGGTGAGGTGGCGAGGATCGGGTCTTGTGCAACCTCACCCTATTGGTTTTCAAGGGCACCGCTTCCGGATCTGGCGGGACTTTTTCTCGGTTGGGCCGGCACCACAGGTGTGATCACGAAACTGGCCATCAAGCTTTATCCTAACTACAAATATAATGACGTCGGCATTTTTGTAACCGAAGAGGCACAATTGATACCCGATATCCTTCATCGAATGACGGGAACCCAGGTGGCTGAAGACATGACGACTTGGATGACCCCCAAACCGGACTGGGCCAGGGGATTTTTGCATTGCGATATCAATTTTGGGGCCAATACCAAAGATGAGTTGATCTGGAAACGAAATCTTATTCGGGCTTCTGTGCAGGAATACATCGACCAAAAAGTTGCAGGATTTATGCCCCTTCCGCCAGCCATGAAACAGCCTTTCCTGGAGGTGCCTGCCAGAACTTTGTCTCGCTTTGCTGATGTCAGACGTGGCGGAGGATTTGAATATGTCGGAGCCATCATGCCGGTGGATCTTTTTCCCGAGGCCTATAAGGTGGGACTTGAAATCGCAGACAGTCTGAACGTCAATTATTCTCTGGGATCACGAATTATTGGGGTGAATCACTGTATGATGTTTTTTTATGCCTATGCGTTTAATCGGGCTGACCCGGCGGATGTCGAACGCGCCCAAAAAGCCCTGGAGGAAACCAACCGTATTGTTGTCGATATGGGAGGGATTCCGTGGAAAGCTGAGGCACCGGCCCAAAAAGAAATCATCCGAAAAATGGATCCGAACATGTTTGATTTGATGAATCGTATCAGGGCCGTACTGGATCCTAAAGGGATCATGAATCCGGGCAACTGGGAGGAGGACTGATGCAATACGAAGAAATTCTTCACCGATGTTTTCGTTGCGGCTACTGCAAGCTTCCCGGTAACTATATCGATTTTAATTGTCCGGCCTACTTGGCGTTTTGTTTTGAAACTTACTCGCCGGGTGGAAGGATGTGGCTCCTTAGGGCTTGGTTGGATAAAAAGATCGAAACCACCGATCGTTTCCAAGAGATTTTGTTTTCCTGTGTCAATTGCGGCAACTGCGTGGAGCAATGCACATTTCCGAAATTCAAAGATCAGCTTCTCCTGGCGTTTATGGCCGGGAAAGAAGAGCTGGTAAATGCCGGCAAGGTACCACCGGCAGTCAGAGATTGCCTAACAAATTACCAACATCATGGAAACCCATACGGATTCGCCCGGAAAAAGCGGCATGGATGGGCAGAGGACTTGGAAGTTGATCGTTTTTCGGAACATGAATATCTCTTTTTCCCCGGCGACGTAGGATCCTATGACAGTCGCGGACAAGAGATCTGTCGCTCCGTCGCCAGGCTTTTGAAAGCCAATGGGATCTCCTTCGGTATTTTTGGGGCTGATGAAGTCTCAGATGGCAATGAGGTTAATGCCATGGGGGAGACTGAACTATTTAGGTATCTGGCAGAAGAAAACATCAAAACCTTTAATGCCTCACAGGTAAAAAAAATAATTACCCTTTCGCCGCATGCATACAACGCCATAAAAAATGACTACCTCCAATTCGGTGGGCAGTATCAGGTGTTTCACTACGCCCAGATACTTGCACCCATTATAAAACAACAGACATATAAATCGGATGTTCCGCCTATGCGTGTTACTTATCATGATTCCTGTTATCTTGGGCGTCATAATGGTGAGTATTGGTCCGCACGAACGATATTGTCTTCTTTACCGGGAATCCAATTTGTTGAAATGGATCGCAATATGCAAAATGCATTGTGTTGTGGCGGCGGCGGCGGCAACTTTTTTACGGATATCCTCGGGAGAGGTGCGAATAATCCGGCCCGAGCCAGGATTCGGGAGGCGGCTGAAACAGCTGCTGAGGTTCTTGCTGTAGCTTGCCCCTTGTGTGCGGTCGTGTTGGAAGATGCTGTCAAGGCGGAAAGGTTGGATGAAAGAATCGAGGTCAAAGAAATTTCCGAGATTGCAAACGAAATCTTAGATAAGGCTAACTAGTGTCCATCCGAAAATTAAAATGGGCACGAATTAGTTTCCAATATGGAAATGAGCAATTTTTTCGATGAGCAAGGCCGCACAAGGGTTTACCACGAGGCGTACTGATAGTACCTCGAGGAAGTAAGCCCGTGGAGAACGCAGCTCATCGGGAAAAGGGCCATTTCCGGATGGATACTATTTAAACTCGTAACCTCAAAGGACAATGAGATGAGAAAAGACCTAATCTTGGGTATCACACTTATCCTTGGCTTTGCCCTGCTGGCGGGGTGTGGTCCCGAGGAAGGGCGAAAACCCGAAACACCCTCAAAAGTCGAAACACCCGCCAAAACTGAAACAACTTTCGTGACGATCGGCACCGGAGATATTACCGGCGTCTACTATCCCACCGGCGGCGCCATCGCCAGAATAGTAAACCAGAAGAAAGATGTCTACAACATCCTCTGTACGGTGGAGTCCACCGGCGGATCGGTGTTTAATGTCAATGCTATCATCGCCGGCGATCTGGAGTTCGGCGTGGTTCAGTCCGACCGGCAATACCAGGCCATCAATGGACTGGCGGAGTGGAAAGACAAGGGTCCCCAGGCAGATTTGCGGGCAGTTTTCAGCGTCCATCCCGAGTCGATTACCTTGGTGGCGGCCGTCGATGCCCAAATTAAAAGCATCACCGACTTGAAAGGCAAGCGTGTGAACATAGGCAATCCCGGTTCCGGTCAGCGCCAGAATTCCATTGATGCGCTTGAGGCGGTGGGAATTGACTACAAGAGAGATTTGATCGCCGAAGGTATCGAGGCAGCTAAAGCCCCCGGACTGCTTCAGGATGGGAGAATCGATGCCTTCTTTTACACGGTAGGCCATCCCAACGGTGCCATCAAAGAGGCTACCGCCGGTGCCAGAAAGGTGCGCTTTGCATCCATTACCGATATCGGGGCACTGCTGTCCAAGTATCCCTACTATTTCAAGGCCAAAATACCGGTAAAACTTTACCCGGGTGCCCTAAACACCAGCGAGGTCGACACCTTTGGGGTAAAGGCTACTTTTGTCACGTCGGCTAAAATACCGGATACCGTGGTCTATGCCATTACCAGAGAAGTTTTTGAAAACCTGGATGTGTTCAAAAAGCTGCATCCTGCTTATGCCTCGCTGACCAAACAGGGCATGCTGG
>CP070652.1:1344892-1351510 GCA_020354645.1 Deltaproteobacteria bacterium | reverse complement strand
TAAGAAGCGTGCACGCGACGGATTCTTTTGCATTTTAAAAATATGATCATTATTGTTGAAGCTTACCTAGTGCTGGTATTATAAAGGCATTTTTGTGTCCGTAATGCTGATGAAGATAAGCAAACTGGAGAAAAAAATAAGGAAATTAGTCTCCTATATCCTACATATGCCATCTTCTTTCATGTACTCTCTTGGCTCAACTATCTTTAGTTTTGACGATTGAAACGAAATGAGGTTTCTTTGATGTGGAAGTACAGGGGGCAGAAAAGACCGGATTTCGCAGCAGTACCGGGGCCTGGGCAAGAGTCGGTATGGGATTACCCGAGACCGCCTAATCTGGCGCCGGACGGACGCCTGGTAGAGGTCTATGACGGTGATCACGCGATTGCCTCGTCCAGCAGGACCTATCGCGTGCTTGAAACCGCCAGCCCGCCTTCTTTCTATATACCACCGGCAGATGTGAATTGGGAACGACTCATTTTTGTGCCCGGAAGCTCCTTGTGTGAATGGAAGGGCGTGGCGAAATATTGGGCCCTGTCTTCCAATCCAAAAGGGAACGCTGTTGGCTGGAGCTATCCTGATCCCACCCCGGCCTTCGAGCAAATAGGTGATTACATCTCGTTTTACCCGGCCGCTTTGGCATGCTGTGTTTCAGGTGAAAGGGTTCGTGCCCAACCCGGCCGATTTTATGGCGGCTGGATTACAAGTGAGATCGTCGGTCCTTTCAAGGGAGAGCCGGGAACGGAACACTGGTAACCGCCGAGCAGCCCCAGAAGTGTCTCGAAAAGAAAACGGAAAAAGGGAAAAGGCCCAAGCTAGCCGAGTACTTAAAATAGTTTTGCACTTTCTGCACCAATGTCCCCTTTATCCCCCTTGATTCCTTCGCCTCTTCAACTTCAATTTTCGAACTACCCTCCTGGACTTAAAACAAGATGATTGACTTGGCAGACGGATTCCATTATCTAATAACCAGGAAAAACTTAGCGGGCATAGAGGTTATTTACAACTTTTAACCGCAGAAGGTATTGCAGTGGATATTTCCATTCGAATAGGCGGTGAGGCTGGCCAGGGAATTCAGTCCATCAGCTCGATTATCGCCCGAACGTTTGTGCGACACGACTTTTATGTGTTCATCAATCAGGATTTTGCCTCACGTATCCGAGGGGGGCACAATTTTGATCAAGTCAGAATTTCGAATGCGCCGGTGCATGCTGCCGCCGACAAAATACAAATTTTGGTGGCTCTGGATAAAGAGACCACCCGCCGGGATATCGACTGCCTGGCCGATAACGGGATTCTGCTGTTCGACGGGGATGGGATCGGTTTCACATCCGAGAATCCCAATCACCTATCCATTCCCTTTGCCCAAATTGCCTCAGAGGTCGGTAAGAGCAAGATTATGATCAATTCGGTGGCAACCGGCGCGGCCATTGCCTTGACGGATTTTGAGCTGCGGCAGGTATTAGACTGCCTGCAGGAACAGTTTCAGCAAAAGGGCCCCGAGACGGTGGAGAACAATCAAAAAAGTGCAACTGCCGGATATGACTTTGTTCGGCAGAATTTAAAAGAAAAACCGCCTTTCAGGGTACCGCCTGCAAAATCGGTTCGTCAAAAGATGCTGCTCACCGGCAGTCAGGCCATAGCGTTGGGGGCCATGGCTTCAGGCTTAAAATTTTATTCCGGCTATCCCATGTCGCCGGCCACCCCCATCATGGAATTTATCTCCTCACAGGCCGCAACTTACAACATCATTCTCGAGCAGGCCGAGGATGAAATTGCGGCCATCAACATGGTCATCGGTGCCAATTTCGCCGGTGCCCGGGCCATGACGGCGACTTCCGGCGGCGGATTTTGTTTAATGGTCGAGGCCCTGAGTCTTGCCGGTATGACCGAGACACCCGCAGTTATCGTTGTGGCCCAAAGGCCGGGTCCATCAACCGGACTTCCCACCCGGACCGAACAGGGGGACTTGAATTTTGTGATGCATGCCGGCCACGGAGATTTTCCCAGAGCAATTCTGGCCCCCGGTTACCCTGAGCAGGCACTATGCTTGATGTCAAAGGCTTTCAACCTGGCGGATAAATACCAGACCCCGGTCATTGTATTGGGGGATCAGCATTTCAATGATGCCTATTTCACGGTCGATGAATTGAATCTTCGGGACATCACAATTGATCGCGGTCATATCCTAACCGATCAGGATTTGCCCACGCCCCAAGCATACGAACGCTATGCACCCAGCGAATCCGGGATCTCTTCCCGGATTCTGCCGGGGCATACCAAGGCTGTTCTTTATGCCGACAGCGATGAACATACCCAAGAGGGCCACATCACCGAGAGTGCCACGGTACGCAATCAGATGGTGCGCAAACGTATGCAAAAACTCAAGGGATTGCGCCGGGAAATCGGCCCCCCGGAAATCTACCCTTCCGGTGAAGCCGAACTTGTGTTACTGGGATGGGGATCGACGCATGGCGTCATCAAGGAGGCTGTGAATAAGCTGAATCAAAACGGAATTGTTGCCCAGATGGTTCATTACAGCGAACTTTTTCCTTTTAATCCCGACCATATAGCGATTGCAGCGCTTACAAAAGCTAAAATTATCGCCGTCGAGAATAACTATTTAGGTCAATTTGCCGAATTTTTCAGCAAGTCAACCGGACTTTCCGTTGATCAAAAGATTTTGAAATACGATGGGCGGCCTTTCACATCCCACGAAATTGTCGAACAGGTCAAAGATGTGATTTAGGATAACAACAATGGTTACCTTGGAAGATTTTCACAGTGATGATCCCATCGCCTGGTGTCCGGGTTGCGGTAATTTTTCCATTTTGAAGGCATTGAAAAAAGCGTTGGTGGATATTCAGCAACCGCCGAATGAGCTGATCATCGTATCCGGAATCGGGCAGGCGCCGAAAACACCGCATTATTTGCGATGTAATTGCTTTAACGGACTGCACGGCAGAACTTTGCCAGTAGCCACCGGAATCAAGCTTGCCAATCACAAATTAACGGTCTTGGCCCAGGGCGGCGACGGTGACGGTTATGGTGAGGGGGGCAACCATTTCCTGCACGCCATGCGCCGCAATATCAACATCACCTATTTGGTGCACAACAATCAGGTCTATGGTCTCACCAAGGGCCAGGCGTCGCCCACCAGCGAATATGGCTTTGTCACCAAAACAACACCACGTGGAGCCCGTAACCCAGCCTTCAATCCGCTTCTGCTGGCCATCGCTTGCGATTGCAGCTTTGTGGCACGCGGCTTTGCCGGAGAAATTGAACACCTGGCGGCCCTGATCAAAAAGGGTATCCAGCACAAGGGATTTGCATTAATCGATATTTTGCAGCCTTGTGTTTCATTTAATCGCGTCAACACCTTCAAATGGTATTCCGATCGGGTGTACAAAATCGATGTCAATTCACAATACGATGCCGCAGACCGAATAAACGCTTTTGAAAAAGCTCAGGAATGGGGGGATAAAATCCCCATCGGTGTGTTTTACCGGATTCAACGACCGACTTTGGAAGATCAAATACCGGCAATCGCCGAAAAACCCCTGGTCGCGCAGCAAACAGATCCGGCTGTTTTTTCAGAGCTGCTTGAGACCTTTAAATAGAAAAACTGCAAGTGTCGCTTTTATCCCAAAGGATTGAGAATGGCATCGATCAGGGCAAATACCCGATTCATTAACCGGCGTATCTTGCCGAATGGAATGTCACCGGAGCACTTCCGGCCTATTATCAAAACTCAATTACCTGATCTTTTGAGAAGACCCGCGAGGCTGTTAACTGTTGCGATCCTGTTTCTGGCCACCATATTTGGGCGCGAAGTGAGCCTGCTGTCGAATGCAGGAATAAAAGAAAGGCTGCAAAGCTGGCAGCTGTAGTCTTATTTCGTACGGCGGCAGTGACACCGACCGTATAGGCAAATTCACCTACAAACCTACGATAATTACTTCGGTGGAATCGATGAATTTTTTCTTTTACCTAAAACTGTATGCGCTGACGGTACCCATTTTCTTTATCATCGATATACTATGGCTGGGTGTTGTTGCCAGAGGATTTTACCGCCGAAAGTTGAGTTTTATTTTGAGTGCCGATGTCAACTGGGCTGCGGTAATCATTTTCTATTTGGTATATATTGTCGGAATCCTATTCTTTGCTGTCCGACCGGCAGTAACTAGCAATTCCTGGGCTCAAGCCGCAGTTTTGGGCGCACTGTATGGATTTTTCACCTATGCGACCTATGATTTGACGAACCTGGCAACCATCAAAAATTGGCCATTGTCTGTTGTAGTGGTTGACATCATCTGGGGTGTGTGCCTTTGTACGATGGTGGCTTGCTCCAGTTTCATGATTTCAAAATGGCTTGCCTAGCCGTTATGCTTCGGTCGCGACCGTTGGTGGATAACCTTCTAATAACCTCCGGTCAGCCACGCCTTGGGTTCAAATTCCAATTAATCAAACCGGAGGCCCCGTCGATTCAGACCGGTATGTTTTCTTCCGAATTCATCAGCGTTCCAATTCGTGTTCCATAATGGATTCCAATCTCAACTGCTGTGAGCGCCAGATGTTGTTTTCATTGGCGAAGGTTTCGATATTTTTATCGGTCAAATGCTGAACCATCGCAATGTCTTCAACAGCCAGATCTTCATTGCCCATTTTGGTATGGAGCGTCGCACGGCTGTGGTAGGCGGCACCGTATTCCGGATTGATTTCGATTGCCCGGGTAAAATCGTTTAAAGCACTGTTGTCGTTTCCCTGCTTCTCCTCACCCAGGCCTCTCAGGTGGAAGGCCCGGGCATAGTTCGGATCAAGATCGATGGCATGGTTAAAATCAGCCAGAGCCTCCTCCAACCGGTCCAGTTTCAGATACGCTGAACCTCGGCTGACAAATGTTAGCTTGCGGCTGGGATCCGACTCGGCGGCCTCCGACAGAATTTCGATGCTCTTGTCAAGGTTGTCGTTCAGAAATTCATACATGCCATTATTGTATATTTGATCAGCATTTCGAGAATCGCTCATATGGGTTACCTCCTGATTTACTAGTTGGATTGTGAATCATTTCGATTAATTCGTTTCAATGGGTAAAAAGTTTTATGGCTGTCACCGACCGAGCGACCGTTTTCATCCAAATACGATCCATCAACTGCTTTTTATGGGGTGGGTTGGCTCGCTTTCATGACCGGCTGAACCATGGGGAACTTTTCGTAGATCTTTGAGGCTGTAACCCTGATCTGTTAAAAACTCTAAAATTCGTTCATAGTCCTTATCCGCGATCGATGGCTGGCGGGCCATTATCCATACATAATCCCTTTTAGAGCGGCCGATGACTGTTTGGGAGTAATCTTCTGCTAGATAAACAATGCGGTATTCAGCCTTGAACGGCCAGATAAACTGCATGCCCCAGACAGCGTTGGATAGTTTATCCCTGATAAACCCGCGGGCCGTGTACTTTTTTAGTGGGCCATCCAAGCCGTCCTTGTTAAATCTAAAGGTAGTGGCTATGGTTCCATCTTCATCCAGGCGGTAGGATTCCACCGCATTGTAAGCATTTTTCTCGATAAAGGTCGGGATACTTGCAATAATGTACCAATCTCCCATGAAACGCTTCAGGTCTACTGCCTCAACCGTGTAAATCGGCTTCATTGTCTGACACCCCGTAATCAGAATCCACATAGACGCAACTACGATATAGACTGCTATTCGCATGTTTGTGTCTCTTTTGCTGTAAATCTTCATTTGTTCTCCTATCAAACGTCAGGGACAATTTTTATTGCCGTGAGCACTGACGATCCAGACCCATTGAAAGGCAACTCACGGCACACATGTTATCCGCGCAGTGCTTCGCGCCCTCTTGGTACTTGAGAACATTTGCATCCGTTTCAGAAAATCAATATGAGAAAAAAATGAGCAAAATGATAGGGTAAACCTATGATTTGGAACATACCCTCAAATTCAAGCAGTGCCCTGTATCATTTGGGGTATATGGCTGTGCCGGATTCAAAAGATAGGACTGGTCATTTATATGTATGCCGAAGTAGCTTCTTATTCGCCATCGCCGGTATACCCTGTCCGCCGCGCTTCTTTGGCGCACTGCGGGGAGGCTTCACTTTTCCTGAAATACCCCCATACACCGTTCCAGTCGGGGGCCGGCGGATGTTCCTGGAGCTGCCGGCAGCGGGATAGATAGGCCCGGCAGGGCGGATCGTTTTCTGCTCCTTTTTCGAAAAGGGTACATGCATTTTCAAATTCTCCCCGGCGATAAAGTTCAAACCCTTGACAGAAACATTTCTCTGCTCTGGAAAGTCGGTAGCCTTTTTCTCCCAAGACCTCAAAGATCTGGATAGCGCGCGACTTTCCTTTTACAGCCAGATGATCGATCGGCCGGGTTACAAAGTTATTTTCTATTTCCCGATGGGTGGACTCACTGATCAAAATTTTTGTATGGTACTTCTTATTAAGGCTTTCCAACCGCGAGGAAATATTGACCTCGTCCCCGATAACCGTAAAATCCATTCGTTTTTCAGAACCAATATTGCCCGAGAGGACCTTACCCGTGCAAATGCCGATTCCGATTTCGATGGGGCGCTCTCCCAAGGCCTTGCGCTGGGC
>CP070652.1:1338124-1344792 GCA_020354645.1 Deltaproteobacteria bacterium | reverse complement strand
GGAATCCCCACTATTTCCATGGGCAACGAACCTGACCGGATGGCGTGCATCAAGCCGCCCCGGGTCCTGCAGGTCAAGTTCGCGCGGGGCAGCATGTTCGGAGAGCCGGGCAACGTGAGTCGCCAGCGGCGCATTTTGTTGGATGCCCTGGATGCCCTGCAGACAATGACCGAACCAGGCGAGATCCGCGAGCTTCCCTACCAGTGGAAACGTCCGGACTAGAGATAGGGCACGTTGTTGACTAGGTTAACTTACTCAACTGTGTGTTGGTGTTGTTGGTGTCAAATCCTGAATAGTGAATAATGCATTCGCCCAATTCTTTAGTAATTAAAAGAAGGAGACGTTGGTGAAAAGACGACATATACTCCCTGATTTTAACTCTTTATAAATACTTGAGGGGTCGGGGAGTTTTTTGACCCTGTGCCTCTAGTCTTTGTTTTTCTAAGCAATTTGGCAGGGGGGATACTCTCCCCCTCCGCATTCCACCTTCGGTGGCTGCGGTCTCCCCCACTGCCAAATTGCAGAAAAACAAAAGACTTACGACAATGGATCAAAAAAACTCCCCGACCCCTGAAATACTTTACTACAAAAAAAAATATTTTACCAAAAGAAATCCTTAAAACTCAAAACTTTCCTCAAGTATAAACATTCCTGTCAGATAGAAGAAAACCTGTCATGTTTTGATATCATAAGTACATTGTGATAAAATATTGCAGTTTCTAAGGAGTTAATCCTGCCCAAGTATTTTTGATTTACAGATTTAAAAACCCGCGACAGAAAGTTTTTAATTAACAAAAACCAACGGAAAGAGGATGATATCATGAGCCGCCTTATATGGGTAATTGGTCTTGCTGTTTTGATGGTCAATCCAATGGGATATGCCGGACCCAGGACCGTGGGGTCGGGAGCGCGGCAACTCCCGCCAACCACTTCCCAAGATGGTGCAAAACAAGAACGATCGGCGCAGAAAAAACTGAATGACCTGAAGCAGCAGCAGCAGAATTCAAAGGAACAGACCATCCGTGTTGAAAGATCGTTCAATCCCCGCCAACGCGAGCAGTTTGAAGAAGTCCGCAAGCTTGCTACCAGGTCAACACATAAACCCCAGGCCATCAATCAACTGAAATCAAAATGGTTGGAATTAATTCGAGATATTGTTCTAAAAGATCCGCATGTCGACATCGACGCACTGGTGCAGGCAGCCATGTTTGAACTTTATCAACAAGAGGTCCAAAGCCTGGAGAAGGCGTTGTTACAGGTGCATAGGCTGAATGATATCAAACGCCAAACGAGAAAAGAGTTAAATCGTGCCCGACAGCATCGTCAAGAAATGTCTGTTAGACAGCGTGATGGGGGCACCATACCGGTTTACCGTACAGAAAAGATACCGGGTGTGAAATCAAAATCTTTAATCGCATCATCGGAAAATATGGGCGCCTATATTAAGGAAATGGAAAACAAACTCAACACGATGGGTGGCGATGCCCAGCTTACAGCCATTGACCTGCAGAATGCGTTACAGAGACAGCAGGAGATACTACAAACCATGTCTAATATTTCTAAAATGCTGCATGACAGTGCGGTATCACTCATCAGGAAAATTGGTTGATTTTTTATATGATGAAGAACCGTGGGGTGACGTTGGTGGAAAGTTGACATTTGATTATAATCGAGCGTAACCGTTCAATGTCCTTTGCCATCAGCTTGCTGTCCGTTGCTTGATATATTTTTTCTACAAAATGATGATCGGTGTCTGATCCCTTTACAAAAGGGTCAGGTTTTCATTTTCACTGTCTGTCAAAAATGAACGGGCTGTTGCCAAAATATCTTTGAGCAACAGCCCGTGAACACCCGACACCCTCGTTTCTGTAAATTATAATCAAAATCCCTTATTTTTTTAGATGCTGCCCCTCGAAGGTTTTGGCACCAGTCTCATAGACCTGGGTGACCTCAATTAAAGAATCCAGTGGCTTACCTGATGCTGCCAGTGAATCGGCCCGTGCAAGACCCAAGGCAACGGCCGCGTTTTCATGCGAAGGCAATGACTGGATAGCAAAAGCTGCCAGCAGACGCCGTTCTGCAGCCCGGTTCAAACTGAGATAAGGCAATGCATCGTACCACAACAAACGCTCTTCAAGATTGCTAAAGGGCAGGCGTTGATTGGCCATCGCTGCAATTTCTTCACCGAGCTTTCCAGCCCGCTCAACAGCGGTATCGAAGTTGAAGCGAGTGGCAGGAAGCGGCTCCTTTGCGCGCATTTGCATCATCTGGAAAAAATGGTAGATAGGACGAAGTCCGGAGACAAGACCATTTCCTGTGCCTCCTGCTATGGCAAGGCCAAAAGCCGGCAGACCCTGTAAGGGAGCTGAAGACGCATAAACTCTAAACATCTTTAGGATTAAATATTTTACTAAACCGCTGGTATCCCACCAGTAAACCGGAGTGCCCAAGACCAGTGCACCGCTGGCCAGAATCTTCTGGCTTAGGTATTCGAAGGCCTCATCCTCATAGATACATTTCAAGTTGTCCTTGCAGACCCAAGGAAGGCAGTCTTTACAAGCCGCTACAACGTGATCAGCCAGCTGGATCAGTTCGGTAGGGGCGCCCGCTCGGGCTGCACCTTCCAGGGCAGCCGCAACCAGCTGGTTTGTTCGTCCCTCGCGGTTGGGGCTTCCAACAAGCCCTAATACTTTCCCATCTGTTTCCATAATTCACCTCCATATGTCTAAAGTGAAGAATATTTTACTGATGATTTGAAATGGCTCAAGCTTACTAATTTGAAATTTTCCATGATTTTTTAAAAGTGTCAATGGATCTTTTGAAGAAAGGAAAGCGGGGTCATCGGTTAAATATTAGGGGCAGGTGTGATTGGTGTCAAAGCTTGACGGGCTGTTGCCCAAAGATATATGGGCAACAACCCGTGAAGACCTGAGCCCGTCTTCACCGCAAATGCAAGCATAGAATTTTGATTTTCCTTGTAAATTTCAGAAAATAGCTATATCAAAACCCTCGATGACAGAAACAACACGTATTAAGATTTGATCCGGTTTTCGACCGGTCGAAAGTTAAAACGTCTTATCTTTAGGAAAGGGAGAGATATGAAAGCGATGCTAAAAACTTTTGTCGTACTGGTAGTACTGGTGGGATTTTGCGTTTTGATTGGCGCAGCCTCCGCGCAATTCTCCAGGCCGGAGGACGCCATCAAGTACCGTAAATCCGTGATGTTTATCATTGCACAGCACTTCAGCCGCTTGGGGGCCATGGTGAAAGGTGCAAAACCCTATGATCAGGATACGTTTGCGCACAATGCGGCCATCGTCGAAACCCTCTCGGCGCTTCCTTGGGAGGCATTTTTGGCTGCCGGCAGCGACAGGGGCGACACGACAATGAATTCCAGAGTTCTGAGGAATCCGACTGAATTCAGAGATATCGCCCAGGGCTTTCGAACGGAGATCGGCAGGCTGATCAGTGCCGCAAATGGCGACGACTTTGATGCCGTCAAGCGCCAGTTTGGTGCCGTCGGCAAAAGCTGCAAGGATTGCCACAGTCAATTTCGCAAATAAAGGAAATCTGAACCGAGCTACAAAGCCGGACATCCGGGGGATTTGCGAAAACGTGGGAAGGGTTGCGTCCCACATGGACATTGGAAACGTCAGGGGGGATATCTAAGTACATAAGTACTGTTGAATCCCTGACTTGAGAGTTCTGTAAATTACATACAGAACGCTACTTCTAATAAACAAGAAGGTAAACCACGCACCCCGACACAACGGCAAAAGCCGCCGCCAGCCAGATGGGAGTGATAGCGGGCGCAGTATCGTTGCCGGTCCAATGCTTGATCCCGGTAATCATAGGCTTGAGAAGATTTTCGTGCTTGACGAAGAAATAATACAACACCGCCAAAAGATGGACAGCGGCCAGCACCATGATCACATACTGGTTTAACTTATGAATTCCGGTGAGCCAGTCGCTGGTCCGCTTGCTCACCCATAAATAAAGAGGGCCCTCGGTGACGATATCGTCATTGGCGAACAAACCAAGACATGCCTGGAGCAACAGCACCAACAACATGGCAAGCACCGACCACCCGCCCAGGGGATTGTGCCCGAGATAACGCGCTGCGTTGCCCTTAACCAGTGCTATGGCATAGCGCCATACTGCGGTGGGCCCTTTCACAAAGTCCCTGAACCGCGACGGCTGACTGCCGACAAATCCCCAAATCGTCCGGAACACCAGTAGCGCCAAAATCATAATCCCGCTCCATTCATGGTATTGCATGGCATTGCCGCCGGACTTGGCGGTCACAAAGGAAGCAGTGAGGAGGGCCACAAGCAACCAGTGAAACAACCGGGTGGGAAGGTCCCAAACCAATATCGCCGGCGGGCACTGGCCATCATCGGATGATGTATCAACTTTGTTTTTCATCATTTGACATCAAATTGGGCAGCCTGCATGTTAAGCGTGACAATTGCCGCTCGGCAGCTTGCCGAAGCTAAATATACATATGAATCCATCAAATTTTGAGGCAAGTCAAGAAATAAAGGAATCAGGTCTTCACGGGCTGTTGCCCAAATCCTTTTGAACGGTCATTAAAACGTTTTTGCTCATCAATCTTGGCGAAGTGGAAGATAAGCGCTTGGAACTGTCTGAGCCCGCGGGCAAGTTTTCAAAGCGCCTGGAACAAGCCTTAGATTAATCAAAAAACATTTTAGACAAAGTGAAAAGGGATTTGGGCAACAGCCCGTGAAGACCTGACCCCATAACAATTATAATTTTTAAGAGAGATATGCTATAATTATATCAGCTTTGAGATTTATAAATAAATCATCTCTGTCCAAAAACCATTTTCCAGGTGGGCATAAATTAGAGTAGCTAATAGCTTTGCTGACAGATGTGCCTTTGGAAACCTGGAATGATGGAAGGCTGGGATATTGGGTTTTTAACAGGATATCATCATCCCAATATTCCATTATTCCGGCATCTTTTCAGCCAGTTTTCGATTTTGGATCCTCTTGGCTGGCAATGCCGGCGGTATTTTGGACACCAATGTAAATAAATGTTAGTTAATTATCAAAAAGCATATTTTAATTAAAACGAAAAAGTTTGGGGAATAGAGGACATCCTTAAATAATTCAATTATGGAACAAGAAAAATCTAAGCGAAGTACCACCATAGTTGACTTTAGAAAAGATACTATAAAAAGCTTTCCGGTGAAATGGTTTTCAAATTACGCAGGGCAGGCAGAATGGCAGGGCTGAAAACTGGAAGTAAAAGCGATTAACTCTTTGAAAAAGTGATAAGTAAATTCTATTGGAAGCAAATTTTGATCAGAAGATCCTATCCGTATTGAAAAGTGGTACAAATCCGCACATTTTCAAGCATGCGCAAAGCAGCATTAATCTTCGCGGCATTATTGCCCCTTACATTACGGCCTGATACCGAAATTGCGTGCGAACCACTACTTCCGTATTTATTTTCGGTGGTCTTTCCTTTCTCACTGACCAATTCCGTTTTGGAATTGTTTATAGGCGTTGTGGGAAAGTGTATACTCTTTGCCTTTCTCGTTCGGCAACTCAGTTGTTGCGGTCTCGCGTACTAAAAGCATACATAAAAGAATGGGGGATCAATTACCGGATTGGTTTTCCAAACCGGTAATTGCCATCGTTCTTTTTCTAGCACTGATAGTCAATGCCATTCTATTTTCTGCTGGCGGCACTGTTTCCCTGTACAGCGGAGGCTATTGGTTCCTAAAGCACGGGTACATTTATTTAGGCGTGGCGATTGGCATCGGTTTTACGACATTATGGGAAGAGTGGCTTGTTTTTTCGTTTGCAAAAGCTGATCAAAATGCGAATTTTCTATCGGAAGTAATGAAAACGAATCTTTATACCTTTCTTGTGCTGGCATTTATCGGTGCTGCCTGCGCGTTGCCGAAACGACTTTCCCACCCAGGTTTTTTGCTTTTCAATTAGGGCATTCATCCACATCCGTGGAATGCAAAAGCCAATGGATCAGGGCTTCATTGCCGACATATTGCGTAAGATTATTGGAACGTTTATTAGCTTGTATCCTTCCATTCTGAGTTGTGGCGGAATATAGGATATCTGCTTTCACGGATGATGCTCCTGTTGTACTGGAGGTGGACGAAGAAGAAGTTCAAACTGTTCTAAGAAAAATGGTTCCCGACAGACAATTAGAGTCGAAAGATAATGATATTAAACCAAGCTTGCAGTAGGGAGACAAATAGATGAATCCGATTACCCATTTTCTGGTGGGGTGGGTCGTTGCTAATAGCGCTGATCTGAATCGAAAGGAGCGGGCAGCCGTTGCAATTTCGGGCGTCATACCGGACATCGACAGTGTTGGTATTATCGCTGAAAAGTTAACCCTGCACTCGGATCGACCCCATTTATGGTGGTCTCACTATCATCATGTTCTTGCTCATAACTTAGGATTCGGTTTACTGGCAGCTTTAATCATTTTTATTCTATCTAACAAAAAGATTACGACCACAAGCCTTGCCCTGCTGAGCTTTCATTTGCACTTGTTCGGGGACATCGCCGGTGGACGAGGACCAGATAGTTACCAATGGCCGGTTCCATACTTGCTTCCATTTTCGAATGTATGGGAAATATACTGGCAAGGCCAATGGGCTATCAATGCCTGGC
>CP070652.1:1334489-1338024 GCA_020354645.1 Deltaproteobacteria bacterium | reverse complement strand
TATCCACAAATTTGTAAAAGGATGTATAACAGCTGTTAACTTGTAATATCGAATGGTTCAATTTATTTCAGGTTTTCTCCACTAGCGAAATTCGATTAATATCCTGGGACTCAGGAAAGTGCAATATTCTGCTATAAGTTTACAGTTGAAACAAAAATAGAAAACCGCGTTCTACTGTCAGTATACTGTTTTTCGATCGCATCCATAATAATTTTGTTCTATGTTACTGATGGCAGTATTTTCTTTTTCTTCTTTACTATATAACGTAATTGATTAAGCTAACCTAATTATTCAACTCAGCCAATTGCGTTTCCAAGTTTTGCGGGATCTATATTTTTAAAATCGCACCTTCTGAGGCGGAAGACGCAAGCTTGGCATAAAGGCCTAGGTACCCCCTTGTTATTTTTCTAGGCGGTCTTTGCCAGGCGGACAAACGAGCTTTGAGTTCATTTTCGCTGATGTCCAAGTGTATCTGCCGTTTGGGTATATCGATGGCGATGGTGTCCCCGTCGCGGACCGCGGCGATGGGGCCGCCTTCGGCGGCCTCCGGTGAAACATGCCCCACAAAGCAACCGTTGTTCGTGCCGGAAAAGCGCCCATCGGTGACTACGGCTGTTTTCAGTGCGAGCCCACGCCCGTAAAGCAATTTCATGGCAGAGGCCATTTCGCGCATTCCTGGACCGCCTTTGGGACCCTCGTAGCGGATAACGACGACGTCGCCGGGTTTGATTTTTCCCTCGATGACGGCTTGATTGGCTGCCTCTTCTGCGTCGAAGCACTTGGCTTGACCGACGAAGCGAAGCATATCCGGATGGATAGCGGCCGGTTTGGTGATCGCGGAATCGGGTGCGAGATTGCCGCTGAGAACCGCCAGCCCGCCCTGGTGACTCCACGGATTGTTTCGTGGCCGAATGATGACCGGGTTCCCACCTGGAACATCGGAAAGATTCGTCGCAACGTTTTCGCCGGTGACGGTCAAGGCATCATCATGCAGGAGGTCCTGAATTTCACGCATAACGGCCGGGACCCCGCCAGCACGGTGAAAATCGGGAACGTTGGGAGCCGCGGCAGGATTCATCTTGGCGATGTGCGGGGTGGTGCGGCACAGTTCATCGAATCGTGACATCGGAACGGCTTCGTCGACCTCAGATCCAATAGCCGGCAGGTGAAGGGCCACATTGGTGGATCCACCGATGGCGGCCGCGAGGCGGATAGCGTTTTCAATGCCCTTTGAGTTGATGATCTGGCGGGATGAAATCTCTTTTTGCACCAAAGCGACGATACGCCGTCCTGCCTGCTGAGCGGCACGCAACCGGTCTGCGTGCGTTGCCGGAATGGTGGCCGTACCGGGCAGACACATTCCCATGGCCTCGGCGACACAGGCCATAGAGTTGGCCGTGCCCAGAAAAGAGCAGGAGCCGCAGGAAGGCATCACTTGATCTTCGAGCCTGTCATAGGTCTCTTGATCGATCCGGCCGGCCTTGAGCATCCCCAGCCCTTCGGCAACTGAAGTGATGTCGGCAGCGCGGCCATCGAATGTGCAGCCGCCTTCGGCAGGGCCTCCGTTGACCAGGATGGCCGCGATATCCAGACGCGCTGCAGCCATGAGCATACCCGGAACGATTTTATCACAGGAACCCAGCAAGACAACGCCGTCCAAACGATGGGCCTGGACCATGGTCTCGATGCTGCTGGCGATTAACTCGCGCGAGGGGAGAATAAAGCGCATCCCTTCGTGACCGGTGGCAATACCGTCGCAGGCGGCGATCACGCCAAACTCAACGGGTGTGCCGCCTGCCTGCAGGATGCCTTGGGTGACGTGTTCGGCGACGTGTCTTAAATTTGCGTGGCCGGGCACCAGGCGGTTCCAGGAATTTGCAATACCGATAAGGGGACGATCCAGATCCGCGTCGCTATAGCCCATCGATTTAAACAGTGCCCGTACCTTGGTCCATCTGGGGCGTTGCAGTATGGTATGACTTCGAAGATTCATGACCGTCTCCTGTATTCCAATAGTGAATGAGGGAGTAAATTGATATCCGTTTGAAACCGCATTTTGAGATTGGGTGACGCTATTCACAAATTCGGCAAATAACGTATATCGGCTGGCAATCTCAAATACCAAATTTTTGCAGTGCCACCGTCAGTTCACGGTTTTTAGGTAGATTCCTCTAAATACATCCGTTGGGTCACTTGCTCACCAGGCTTGAGATTGAAAAAATATTCAGAAGTGTAAGGACCCCCGATGATCCTTTTAAAATAGCCCAGGTTCCCTTGAATTTCTTCATACTCTTTCTTAAATATACGGGCGTTTTCCAAGGCTCTCTGACGGAGTGGGTTCAGGTCACCCACGCCGGTATTGATCAGTGAAATATGCGTGTAGTGTTTCAGCTCCTCTTCCATCACCCACATGGACGTCTCTCTTCCAAATTTTGGCTCGTACTCATTTTCAACGATGCCCAAAGGGTCCTTTTTTTCCGCGACCCACCCCGGCGTGAGATAATAGGTCCCCGGTTTTTCCTCGAAGGCCTTCTTGTACGCGGCTGGAGATCCTAGAAGCAGGCCGATACAATCATGGGATCGGGGGACGATCAGTTCCTTTTTTCTTGCCGTAACTCCGACAATTCCGTTGGAACAAAGCCCATAAGCCAAGACTGTTTGTGTGGCATATCCCGCTGTCTGGTCGATTTGCTCCTGTACCAACCCAGCCATGTTCTTGGGTGTGCGGTGCAGGCCTTGGTCGATATAGCGAATCTCAACATGACTGTTTCCTTTGCGCACCCACTCAAGTTCCGGCTGCATGACCCGGCAGGCCACAATGACTTTTTGTTCTTTTATAGTGTCAGCAGTTGATTTTGGCAATCTATGATCCCTGCCTCCGGCAATTTAAATGAAGTGATAAGAAACTGCTTTTTCAATCCGGATAAATCAAGAAATGCAGATTATGTCTGTACTCCAGCTGCATCGCATCATTTTGAGTCGTCGATTAAACGGGACTCATAAGCGGCCGAGTAACAAAAGCGGGTTTTATTGTCAACATCTGAAAAATATTGCCTGCCCAAAAAGTATGGATGGCTGTCCGCTTTTTTGCAACCTGTTGTTCAAAGCCTGACTGCTATTTTGTCTTTCAGAAAATTTTTCACATCGGCGATGGGGACTTCTCTTCGATGGAAGATGCCGGCAGCCAGGGCTGATTCGGCTTCGGTTTTGGTAAAAACCTCATAAAAATGTTCCACACATCCGGCACCGCTGGATGCGATGACTGGAATTGAAACGGCATTCTTAACCGCATTGATCAACTCGATGTCAAATCCCAGATTGGTCCCATCTCTGTCGATGCAGTTTAACAGGATTTCTCCGGCGCCCAGCTTTTCAACGACTTGTGCCAGAATTATTGCGTAACTTATATTCCTTATTCATATAACTCTTCACTATGAGCAATGTGACGGCTTTACGTTCCAAGTTTTGCGGGATCTATATTTTTAAAATCGCACCTTCTGAGGCGGAAGACGCAAGCTTGGCATAAAGGCCTAGG
>CP070652.1:1305286-1334389 GCA_020354645.1 Deltaproteobacteria bacterium | reverse complement strand
ACAGGAAGCTCGAAGGTAACGACCAATTAAGTCCGAAGTTAGAGATTTAGAATTGAAAATTTCAAAATCTGGTTAAAATGGCCCGGAAATCTTGATCACATTGGTGTTGTTGTCCGGCCTTGTGTTATAGAGCTCAAAAACATCTAGGGTGTCTTGATCCGCGCGATAGATGAGAAAGGAACTGTTTAAGGTAGGATCCCATTCAAATTCTTCAACATTACCGCCGGCCACCATTGCGCCGGACACTTTGACAAAATCGCTGACTGCCAAAGGATTGGTCGTATACAATTCAAAAACATCGTTGCTATCCTGATCTGCCCGATAGGCGATCCGGGAGCTGTCCGGCGCCCATTTTAATTCTTCCACGTTTTGATCCGGCCCAAGACTGCCCGACACTTTTCTGTTGTTGGAACCGTCCGGCTCCACAGTAAAAAGTTCAATGATATCCGGTGTCGCCTGATCCGCCCGGTATGCAACCTGAAAACTGTCCGGTGACCAGACAAAATCTTCAACGCTTTGGTCTACCCCGAGAGCCAAGGACACCCTGGTGAAATCAGGTCCGGCGATTGGATCGGGATCAGCAGTAAATAATTCATAGACGCTATCTCTCTCCGGGTCCGCAAGGTAAGCAACCGTTGAACTGTCAAAGGCCCATGCAAATTCCAATACTTCTTCGTTTGTATCCAGATCTTCCGACACTTTTTTATTGCTGGTGCCGTCTGGCAAAACCGTGAAGAGTTCAAATATGTTGTCATTTTCCTGATCTGCTATATAGGCAATGCGAGAGCTGTCCGGCGCCCAGGCAAATTTGCCAACGTTTCCGCCGTCGACCAGTGGATTGGCGGAAACCTTGATGACATTTACCGGTGTTAGGGGATCAGTAGTGAAAAGTTCTATAATATCTTTGCCGACTTCTTGGTCGGCACGAAATGCAATTTTCGAATTGTCGGGCGCCCAGGCAAACGTTTCCACTTTTTGACCGATATCGAAGAAATTTGAAGACACAAGAACCTCACCGCTGCCATTAGATAAAACTGTATATAATTCGTAAACGCCGTCAAGGACCTTATCAGCCAGAAATGCGATTCGGTTATTAAATGGCTGCAGAGGATCCGGTGCCCAGGCAAAGTCTATAATTTCTCGTCCCGGAACAAGACCGGAGGACAGTTTGGTTCCACTAAACGGTGGGGTTATAGCCGGTATCGCAGAGTAGAGATCAAATACATCATCAATATCCTGGTCGGCCAAGTAAGCGATCCGGAGGCTATCGGGTGACCAGGCAAAATCGATAACATCCCGCAAGGGACCCAGATTGCCTGCTGGTTTTTGTTTGTCGCTGCCATCCGGTTTCTTTGTAAACAATTCAATGACATCATTTGCTTCCTCATCTGCCAGGTAGGCGATTCGAGAGCTGTCCGGCGCCCATTTGAATTCCAGGACATCTCCACCGGAAACCAGAGTGCCGGATATCTGGGTTACTGTTCGGGTGGCAAGCTCGACCACAAAAAGTTCGAATACCTCATCTCTGTATTGATCTGCGATATAGGCCACAAAATCGCCATCTGGCGATGTCTGGAAATCGACCACATCGCTGGGTTCGCTACCATCACCGTTTCCGTTGTCACCGTTACACGCTAGCAAAAAGGACAGAAGTAGTACTGCCATTCCTTTTACCCACAGTTTGCGTTTATGGTATCTAAATTTCACGGCATTTATTCCTCCTTGCGATCGTCCGAATGTTGTTCAAGCAGATTTATAATCGCCTGATTGACTCTCATATGATCATCCGTTCCCAGCGGATAAGACAGGCTGCCATCGGATACTTTATCATTATAGACCATCTGGACCTTTACAACCGGGATATAATTGGCATTCAACTCCTCGAGACCGATGGACACTTTATATGCGGTGCCGGGCGGATGGGGCGGGCTGGCCGGAATCTTTTCTGAAAGTTGGGCAAAAAAAGTTTGTGCGTCTTCTTCCAGCGGCACACAGGAAATACCCTGACCCTTCTGGGCCTGTTGCACACAGTTGTTGCAAGAGATGCAGGTGGCCTTGCGAAGATCCCCGGCCTGCCAGCGGTTGATCAGATCCGGCTCTCGGATAAAGGGTCGGCACATGGAAATATAATCGGCTGTGCCCGCTTGCACCAGCCGTTTAGCTACGCTGAAAGATCTTATGCCGCCCACCAGAATGAGGGGAATCATAATTTTTTCTTTAAAAGCCCTGGCCGCATCCTGAAACGGGGCCTCATCGGCTTCCGAATCATGTTTATTCTGCAGCAAGTTGGCAATATTGAGCAGCCCACCGCTCAACTCGATGGCGTCGATTCCTCCAGCTTCCAGCATGATCCCTACCTGTATGGAATCTTCCAGGGTCAGCCCGTTTTCAACAAAATCCTGACAGTTGAGTTTCACCAGCACCGGATAATCCTGACCCACGGCGTTGCGGACCGATGCAAGCACTTCCATCAACACCCGGGCGCGATTCCGGATATTGCCGCCATATTCGTCGGTGCGATCATTATATCTGGGACATAGAAATTGGCTGAGCAAAAACCCGTGGGCGGCAAAGATTTCGACTGCATCAAAGCCGGCCTTTTTTGCCCTTGCCGCCGCCTGTCCGAAGGCCATGACGACTTCCCGGATATCCTGCACGGTCATCAATCTGACGCGGGATTTTGACAGATAAGCACCGCCGTAACCAAGCTGCAGCGCGATTTTCCCGTCCCTGTCGTGGACCGCCTGCGTCATTTCCCGAAGCCCGGGGATCAGATCATCGCTGTAAATGCCAAGCTGCCAGGGTTGGTGCTGGCCATGTCGGTGAACATAAGCGTGACCGGTAATGATCAGTCCCACACCCCCGTCCGCCAGTCCGGCCATCAGCTCAATCAGCTGCGGGGTGCAGGCGCCTTCATCCGTGGCCATTCCCGCCCAGGTCGCCGACCGAACAAATCGGTTGGCCAGAATCATGCTATTTATCGCGCTAGATTCAAATAACGTGCTCATATCGACCCTCTTTTCGATTAATTGATAGTGCTTTATTTAACGCCCAATTCATATAAGGTCAAACAATAAAGAACATGATGCCCCCGACTTTTAGGCCGGGACTTTTCGGTCAGGAAAATATCCCTGCATATGAAAAACACTACCCAGTTTTAGGAAAAAATTTTCACAACCAACAATGTTTCAACAGCCGGCGAGAAAACCAAGTATCTAAAAATCCATGAAATATTAAATATGACGGAGTTGGCATGAATTCTGCTTAAGTTAATCGATACTGATCTGTGAGTATGGCGCCAGGTGGATTAGATAATCAGTCTGGCATCACTAAAGAAGCCCACGATCAATTTAGTTTTAAACACTTGCGATGGTGCGATTACGTTTTATTATGTATTGGTGAAAGGTCGGTAACAGGATTATCTGATTCTATTATAACCATTTCTGATGCAATGGAGGTGGCCGTGAGCAAAAACCCATTGCAAACCACCGGTGCCAAATTACTCGTAAAAAAATATCGCGAGACGTTTCGGATACCGGAAAATATCGATTATTATTCCAAAGAAGATTTCCAGCGAGCGGAAAAAAAATATTTGAAATTTTGCCTGACCACGGGGAAATGTGAGGATTATCGGGGACTTGTTGATGGTGATCGTGAATAAGTCTCAAATTATATGGCTTCAATAAATCACAAATAGTTAGCTGGATATAGAGATATCCCCCTCTGCCTTGGATAGTATGTATTACAGATGTAGCTAATACATATGGTCATATCCAGCGGGTTCGGACGACTCCAAAATTTATGGCTCAACCGAACCACCCCTTGCCTTGGAAAATCCCTCAATATCCAAGGCCAAAAAAGCAGGGCCCAGTTGGCCCTGCTTTTTTTATGGCTGTTAATAAACACTTAACTTCAGGCAGTTTCAACAGTTTAAAAATGTCTTGCAGTACCGTTGGCAAATCGTATACAAGTGAACAGTTTCGATAATTCCCATAGATCATTGTGGTATCGATTTTTAAGCTGCGGAGGGAAGGCATGAATGCCAAAGCGATCAATGAAGGGATGCTCCTTTGGGAACCTTCTGAGGATTTCATCAAGGAGGCTAACATTGTAAAATATCTCAACTGGCTCAAAGAAGAAAGGGGATTGACCTTCAATGACTACAACAGCCTCTGGGAATGGTCGGTGACAGATATCGAAGGCTTTTGGCAATCCCTGTGGGATTTCTTTCAAATAAAGGCTTCAAAACCCTACCCGAAAGTCTTGTCTGCCAGAAAGATGCCTGGAGCCGTCTGGTTCCAGGGCGCGGAACTCAATTATGCTGAACATGTCTTTCGCAATATGTCTGCCGATCGTCCGGCCTTGAGGTTCCAATCCGAGATTCGACCCCTGGATGAAGTATCCTGGGATGAACTCTATCAGAGAGTCTCTGCCGTGGCGACCGCTTTGCGCAATGCGGGAGTCGAACGCGGCGATCGCGTGGTGGCTTACCTGCCCAATATCCCTCAAACGGTAATCGCTTTTCTTGCCTGTGCCAGCATTGGGGCCACCTGGTCCAGTTGTTCTCCTGATTTCGGCACCCGCAGCGTCAATGATCGCTTCAAACAGATTGAGCCCAAAGTTCTATTCGCGGTGGATGGTTATCAGTATGGCGGCAAAGCCTTCGACTGCCGGCCTGCCGTAGCTGAGCTTAGACAGTCTCTGCCTTCATTGCAAAAAACAATCCTGGTACCTTATCTGCGACCGAATGCAGGATCTGAGGATTCGGGCAGTGTTTTGCTATGGAATGATTTGCTGAAGGAAAGCGGTGAACTGGTCTTTGAACAGGTACCTTTTGATCATCCCCTCTGGGTGGTCTACTCCTCGGGTACTACCGGACTGCCGAAGGCTCTGGTCCATGGCCATGGCGGAATTTTGATAGAATTCATGAAATTTCTGGGTCTTCATATGGATATTAGGCCGGGAAACACGTTTTTCTGGTTCAGCACCACCGGTTGGGTTATGTGGAATATTGTTCAGGGAGGACTGCTCATGGGGGCAACCGCCGTCCTTTATGATGGAAGTCCCGGATACCCGGATATGGAGGTACTGTGGGAGCTTGCAGAAAAGGCGGGTATTAATATATTTGGCACAAGCGCTGCCTATCTCACAACCTGCATGAACCAGGACATGGAACCCGGCAAAAACCACGACCTGAGCAAATTGAAAGCTGTTGGCTCAACAGGCTCTCCACTGCCCCCGGAAGGTTTCAAGTGGGTATATGATCGGGTCAAAAAAAATATATTGATGGGATCCGTCAGCGGCGGCACCGACCCCTGCACGGCCTTTCTGGGGTGCTGCTCCCTGCTTCCGGTCAAGGCCGGTGAGCTTCAATGCCGCTGTTTGGGTGTAAAGGCTCAGGCCTTTGACGAAGACGGCAATAGCCTCATCGGGGAGGTCGGTGAACTGGTCATCACAGAGCCCATGCCGTCTATGCCGATTTATCTCTGGAACGATCGGAAGAATAAACGCTATATGGAAAGCTATTTTGACATGTATCCCGGTATGTGGCGGCATGGTGATTTTGTCAGGATAAACGCAACCGGAAGCGGAGTGATTGTGGGACGCTCGGATTCAACCATCAATCGCATGGGGGTTCGCATGGGCAGCAGTGAGATTTACGCCACCGTGGAGGACCTTCCGGAAATTGTTGACAGCCTTGTTATTGGGCTCGAACTTTCTGAAGGGCAATACCTGATGCCGCTTTTCGTCGTCCTCGAGAAAGGCGTAGAACTGGACGATGCGCTTAAAACCAAAATTAATAATAAAATCCGCAGCACATTGTCGCCGCGCCATGTGCCGGATGTTATCTATGCCATCCCGGAAGTTCCGCGAACCCTGAATGCCAAAAAGCTTGAGGTGCCGGTTAAAAAAATTCTTTCCGGCATTCCGATAGAAAAGGCCGTAAACGTGGATTCTATGAGCAATCCGCAGTCGATCGACTTTTTTACAGATCTTGCCAAAAAAATAATTAAAAGGGATTAGCTTTATTTTAAGTGAATCCTTTTTATCTAGCATTGGTTTATTTCATGTAACCCCCTTCACGTACGCCTCTGTTCACAGCCATTTACAGTCTTTTAGATAAAGACTCCTGGCACCCGCTAAGATAAACGAACAATGCAGCACCCTTTGATTCCTCCCGCAAACTTCAATCTTATCAGGTTTCCATAATTGTCTTGACAGGGGAGATCTGGTTTTTTATGTTTGGGCCAAAAAAGGGCCATGAGAATCTGGAAGTTCCGGTTGTGATTACTTAGCTGCATGATTTCTTACCATACAAACCGGGTGCTCCGCACCCGGTTGCAAGTGCGCCGTTAAAAGCACGGACGTGCTTTTGCCTTTCTCCGCCAGGAGCGGAGAAATTCAAGCCGTCCCGTGCTGTGCACGAGATGGTCGTTGACTTCAAGCTCCGGCGGCGCTTGGTCTGACCTTGGAAATACTTCCTCATGCGCGCTTCGTATCTTCGACAATTGAGTGGAACTCGCCAAATAAATTCTATTTAGATCTCAAAATAGAATATGCATCTTACCCACTTTTTCTCCCTAAACAGAGAAGTTTAGCTCAAGTCCCAAATTACCAATTATTTGATACCTCAAAAGGAGGAGCAGCCATGAAAAAAAGAACATTTTTTGTTGTAGCCTTTATCCTGGCGCTGGTCTTTTTAAGCTACGGTGCGGTTTGCGCCAAAGAGATCAAGGTTCTGGCCCAGTTTCCCATGAGTGGGCCGGTGGGGTCTTTGCCGGAATTTGGATGGGGATTCATTGACGGCATGAACTGGGTCAATGGAGAAGGCCGCGGGGTCAATGGTAAAAAGATAACCTGGTACCTGGAAGATTTTCGTTATGACCCGACGGTAGAAGTCGCCAATTTTAATAAGTACACCGCAGAGCATAGCCGGGATGAACTTCTGATCGCCACCGGCTATATCACCGGGGGCCTCAAACCGTTGATTGAAAAGGTCAATGTGGAAGAGAAAATTCCGTGGATCGAAGGCTCGTATTCCACCGAGATATGGGGCGAGAAGGGCGGACCATCCAAATACCCTTACTATTACTCCTTGGGAGGTACCTACGGCAATCAAATAAAATTGCTGATGAAGTGGATCAAGGATAATCACAAGGCCAAAGGCAAACCCCGAGTCGGCTTTGTCTACAGCCCCACGGCCTGGGGCAGGGACGGCACACCGGAGGGGATCGCCTATGCCAAGAAATTGGGTTTTAAAGTGGTGGCTGAAATCGAGTACCCCTATTCGGCTACAGCCGCCACCAACGAATGCATGCAATTGCGCAAGGCCAAGGCCCAATATGTGGTCTACCATGGGTATTCGGGCGCTACAGCCCACACGGCTATCTTTTTCAAAACCGCCAAAAAGATCCTCAAAGACGTCCAGCTCATGGGAACTCACTACACAACCCTTCGATTTACTATTTTAACCGGACAGGAAGCTTTCGACGGATACGTCGGGGTCTCCACGCGGCCCATTATGGATGCTGTGCCCCGTATCAGAACCCCCATGGATAACCCCATGGTAAAACTGGCCCACAATTTCGCCAAGAAATACCGACCGGAAGAATATGAAAAAGGCCTCAAGGCCGGGGGTATCAAGGAGATGTTCCTATATACTGAGGGACTCATGTATGCTTTTCTGATTCAGAATGCCCTTACGGACGCGGACAATAAATACGAACTCAACCGGGAAGGGATTAAAATGGCTCTGGATAATATGGTCTGGGACTTCAACGGTATGTTCGGGGGTAAAAGCTTTTCATGGAAATCCCACACCATTCCCATGTTGAGGCTTTATCGGGCCAGAGTCGAAATGGTCAAAATGGGAGACAAGATGGTGCCCACCGGCGGTGTCGTCCCTATCAGCAATTGGATCAACACAGACGAAATTAAGTGGTAACGGCGTAACTATCCAGTCAGGATCCCATACGGATTGCCGTATGGGATCCTTTATATGGGTTATCTTTTACCGGAATGTCAGAATCAAAAGGCAGCATGCCTTTTTTCCCTCTCGCCTCATCCCGCCCGCCAAGAAAGGGAAGTAAAGCTTCTGCCAGTCTGACGGGGAAGTAACGGTGAGGGTGATTGAAAGGGGATTTCCCTTTAAGTGAGGTTCTCATGATCGATCTTCTTCAGACGCTGGGCTCGGGAGTTTTGGTGGGACTTGTCTATGCCCTTTTGGGCCTTTGCATCGTCATCATATTCAAGTCCTCAGAAACTTTCAACTTTGCCATCGGTGAGTTTCTCATCATCGGTTCATTCCTTTTTTATACCCTGTTCTTTAATGAAACAATTCCCTGGTATAAAGCCCTGCAATTGGGAGCGGTGATCTTTTTATTTTTTTCTTTTATCCTATTTTACGATAAAAATCTCCGTTTGCGAATCGCCCTTCCCTTGGGGATGGTGACCGGCTTTTTAATTTTTTGTGTCTTTTTTTTCGGTTTGAAACTCTCATCCCTTATCACCAGTTCCTTTCTTCGTTTCGCCATTGCTTTTCCTCTCGGGTTGCTGGCCGCGGGATTGTTCGGTGCCATGGTGGAGCGGGTTACCATCAAACCCCTCCTGGGACGTTCGCCGATCGCCATGACGATTGTAACCCTCGGATTGGGCTTCTTTTTGCGGGCCTGTGTTCAGTTAATCTGGGGATCACACGCCTATCCGTTCTTTCTGGACCTGCCGGATATCACTGTTGAGGTCGGAGATCTCTTGTTTCTATCGGACCCGATCTGGGCCGGTATCATATCATTAATCATATTTGGCCTGGTCATTGCCTTTCTCTTTCGCACCCGCTGGGGCCTTGCCATCCGGGCCACTTCAGAAGACCAGGCTAAAGCCATGGCCTTCGGCATCAATGCCCGCTTCATTCTGCTGCTCGTCTGGGGCATCAGCGCTCTTTGCATTGCCGTGGCGGGTATTATGATTTCAAATTTTGGTGCTTTGCAAGTTAGTATGGGATTCGTGGGGTTGCGAGCCATACCGGTGGTTCTCATCGGCGGGATGGACAGCATCGGCGGGGCCATGGCCGGTGGAATTCTTGTTGGTATCTGCGAAGCCCTTGCGGGAGCGTATGTCGAACCCCTGGGCCTGGTCGGCTTCAAAGCGGTGGCCCCCTATTTGTTGCTGTTGATCGTACTTTTTATCCGACCCTATGGCCTTTTCGGAACGGTACGGATCGAGAGGGTTTAAGTATGCTTACGGTTGAAAACCTGCGTGTAGTTTATCACGACGTAATTTCTGTTTTGAATGACGTCTCCCTTGATGTCAAAGCGGGGGAAATTTTGATCATTATCGGCGCCAATGGCGCCGGCAAGACAACGCTTCTGCGCACCGTTTCCGGCATGATCGATTTTTACGATGGCGATATCATCGAAGGTGATATCAAGATGGAGGGCGTCTCCATCAGGGGGCTGGATGCCACCGATATTATGAAACGCTACGGTGTGACCTATGTAATGGAAGATCGACCCATTTTTTGGTATCTCACCATTGAGGAAAACCTGAAGGCCGCTTCGTTTTCGCGATGGAACAAGCAGATTAAAACCGATATGGAAAAGATCTATGACTATTTCCCGGTACTGAGACCCCAGCAAAACAAAAAGGCCGGTTATGCCTCAGGCGGAGAGCAGCAGATGCTCGCCATCGGCATGGCCTTGATGACCAGACCGAAAATGTTGCTCTTGGATGAGCCTTCATTGGGACTGGCTCCCCTGGTCACCGAGGAGCTCTTTGATATCATTAGACAGCTCAACCGGTCGGGAATCACCATTGTTCTGGTGGAACAAAACGCCCATGCGGCTCTCAATATTGGAATCCGCGGATATGTTTTTGAGACCGGGCGCATTGTTCTTGACGGTACGGCTCAGGAAATTTTGGAAAACGAAGACGTTAAGGAATTTTACCTGGGATCCGGCGAAAGAGAAAGCAAGAGTTACAAGGACGCAAAACGGTACAAAAGGCGGAAACGATGGCTATGACAGAAGCGCAAGGGAGCGTCCTTTTAAAAGTAGAAGATCTGCACCTGTCTTTCGGCGGCGTAAAGGTGCTGAACGGAATAAATTTGTGCGTGCAGCGGGGCGATATCTTCTCCATCATAGGACCCAACGGCGCCGGAAAAACCAGCCTGCTCAACTGCATCAATATGCATTACCGGCCCGAACACGGTGGTATCACATACGCTGGAAAGGACTTAAACGGCCTCAAGCCCCACGCTATTGCCGCCCTTGGGATAGCCAGAACCTTCCAAAAGGTAGAACTCTTCCAGGGCATGACGGTGCTGGACAACATTAAGCTGGGCCGCCACTTTCTGATGAAGTTCTCCCTTCTGGGAAGCTTTCTGCGACTTCCGAATATCGTTAGCGATGAAATGGAGCATCGCAAAGAGATCGAACAGGAGATCATCGATTTTATGGGTCTTTCAAGTTTTCGCTACTCCCCGGTCGGAATCCTTCCGCTGGGGGTTCGCAAAAGGGTCGATATGGCACGGGCTTTGGCCATGGGACCCAGATTACTCCTGTTGGATGAGATCATGTCCGGTATGGCGGTTGAGGAAAAAGAGGACATCGCAAGCTACATCCTGGATGTCCACCGGGACCTCGGGGTAACCATTGTCTGGATCGAGCACGATCTGGCACCGGTCATGGATCTTTCTAATCGGGTCTGTGTCCTGAATTTCGGAACGAAAATTGCCGAGGGGGCCCCCCAGCAGGTCCAGAAAGACCCCCAGGTGATCGAAGCCTATCTGGGAAGACAGAAAGCAAGTGTCTAAGATTAACTGGCTTATGCTAAGCCGATAAACTCGCGAAGAATAATTGTAGAATTTTTTAAAAATTAACCTCGGCGTCTGTGCAACTTTGCCAAAGGCTTTTTTGGCGCCAGGCTTTGAAGGAAATATGTCAACACCATTAGAGAAAACCTTAATCGGCTTGATCGTAAAAAATGCATTCGAGATGCCCGACGAAGTCGCCATGCGGGAAAAGAGATATGGCGTCTGGAAGCCGATGACATGGCGTGAATTCAAAGACAACGTGCAGCGGTTTGCGCTGGGCTTGCGCGCCCTCGGCCTTGAAGAAGGCATGAACCTGGCCATCATTGGGGACAACAAGCCCGAATGGATCATTTCCCAGTTTGGCTGTATGGCTGCCGGGGGACTACCCACCGGTGCCTATCCGGACAGTTTAGCCGAGGAAATGGAGTACCTTATTTCCTATTCAGATGCCCGGTTTTTGGTTGTGCGAGATCAGGAACAGGCAGACAAAATCCTCGTCATCTGGGATAAAATTAGGGATAACATCATAAAAGTTATTGTGTGGGACTCCCGCGGTATGAGTCATTATTATAAAGAATATCCCTTCATGAAACGGTTTGAAACCGTAATTGAAATTGGAGCTAATGAAGAAGTCGGCAGGGAAAATTATCTGCAAAAAAAAGCTGAGACATCTGATCCTATCCAACCAGCCATTATGCTGACGACCTCCGGAACCACCGCTTTGCCAAAACTCTCTTTGCTCAGCCACGAGAATTTTATTTTTGCATGTGATAGTTATGACAAGGTCGTAAAAATGGAAAAGGAGGCGGAAAGGATCTCAGCCGCCCCGCTTCCGTGGATTGGCGAGCAGCTATTTAACGTCACCCGATTCTTGAAAGGCGGCGGCCATTACAATTTCCCGGAGGAGACCGAAACGCTGCGGAAGGATCTTTTAGAGCTGCAACCCTCCTATTTTGGAGGAACGCCGGTAGTGTGGGAATATATTATGTCTAACATTCAAGCGGCCATGGACAACGCGGATTTCATCAAACGCTATTTCTACAACCTGGCAATGAAAACAGCCTTGAAATGCACCGAAGCGGATCTGGCGGGAGAAAATTCGGGTCAATGGAATCGATGGCTGTCCCGCATTCTTACCTTCCTGGTCCTAAGACCCCTCAAAAACAAAGCCGGCCTCGGTCGGGTGAAGGTGGCGATTACGGGCGGGGGAGCGATTTCACCGGAAGTCTTCAAATATTTCAAGGCGCTTGGTCTTGACCTTCGACAGGTCTTCGGTCAGTCGGAGTGCAGCGGAATTGCCACCACCCACAGAGGGGACGACGTGAGACCCGAGACGGTGGGAGTATCGATTCCCGATGTTGAAGTTCGGCTGTCCGAGGATGGCGAAATTCTTGTCAGAGGAAAAAACACGCATCTGGGCTATTACAAAAATGAGAACGAAACCCAGGAGGGATTTACCGAAGATGGCTTCCTGAGAACCGGTGATGCCGGGTATTTCGGAGAGGACGGACACTTGTACGTCTTTGATCGCGCCAAGGATATTATGACACTTGAAGACGGTACCCGCTTTGCGCCGCAAGACATTGAGACCCGTCTGAAATTCAGCGCCTATATCCACGAGGCCATGGTATGCGGGGGAAAAAAACCTTATGTGACAGCCATCGTCAGCATTGATCTTGAAAATGTTGGAAACTGGGCCAAAAAAAGAGGCATTTCCTTTACTACGTTCCAAGACCTCTCCCAGCGCCGTGAGATCTATGAGCTAATACAAGCGGAAATCGGAAAAATAAACGAGCGATTCCCGCAAAATATCCGTATCAAACGGTTCGCCATCCTTTTAAAACAGCTCCATCCCGACGATGGAGAACTAACACGGACAAGAAAAGTGCGGCGCAAATTTGTCAACCAAAGGTATCAGACCCTCATCGAAGACCTGTATCAATCCAAGGCGAAACACGATCTTGATATTGAAATCCGCTATGAAGACGGACATGTTTCGACCTTTCAGGGAACCGTTGCCATCCAGGAGGTAATGGCGTGAGATCACTTTCTGAGATCTATAACGACTATTTTTCCTCTACCGCTGTCTTCAGCTACCGTGAAGATGAACGGATCTTTCGTACCCGCTGTATGCGCGCGTGGTTTGCAATTTTTCTAATTCTTGTGGCAATTATTTTCCTGGGATCAACGGTGGGGATCGGAGCCAATGAATACCACTATTTCATCACGAACCTGATCCTGATCAACCTTATATCGGCCATCGGCCTCCAGATCCTGATCGGGTTTACCGGTCTTTTATCACTGGGACATGCGGCTTTTATGGGGGTTGGCGCCTACACATCGGCCCTGCTCGTCACAAAATGGGGCTGTCCTTTTCTTCTTTCAATATTGGCTGCAGGATTGGTCGCCGCGCTCTTAGGAATCATCGTCGGCATCCCCTCTCTTCGAATCAAGGGATTCTATCTCATGGTCGCAACCATCGCTTTCCAATTCGTGATCGACTATGTCATTATACATTGGGAAGGCGTTACGCGGGGCATCAGGGGGATTGAACTCCCCACACCTTATGTGTTAGGTATTTCTCTTGAGAAAAACCGCGCCTACTTCCTATTGCTCTTTTTGTTAACGGCGTTTCTCATGTGGGGCGCCAAGAATATTGTCCGATCCAAGATCGGTCGTGCCTTCATTGCCGTTCGCGACAATGACGTCTCTGCCGAAATCATCGGGATACCCATTTTCCCTTACAAACTTCTATCCTTTTCCATTAGTGCCTTTTATGCGGGTATCGCCGGAGCACTGTTTGCCGGACTTCTCAGAACCGCGATCCCCGAAGACTATACTTTCCTCCATTCCATCATATTCCTGGCCATGGTGTTGGTGGGCGGGCTGGGAAGACTGGTGGGCACAGTCTTTGGCGTTATTTTCATTACCCTTGTACCCGTGCTGCTGGATCTGATTGTCAGTTATATCGCCAATGTCTATGATCCCAACTTCACTATCCTCCTGGGCCCCTTGAAAGAGCTCGTATTCGGAGGACTGATCATTTTGTTCATAATACTGGAGCCTGAGGGGCTTGTGGGCCTGTGGATAAGAATACGGGATTACTTCAAAATCTGGCCGCTGCCCTATGTTTCCGGATAATATAGCGTTTCCTCGAATTCGCGCCTGCCTTCCATCACCCAAATTTTGGTGGCCTCTTTTGCAAAAAAGCCTCTATGCCTTCTTTGGTTTCACCGGTGTATACAACCGCCTGCATGAGCTCCGGCTAACAGATAAACATGTTGCCGAATCCTTTCAAGGAAGCTCCCGAGGCCAACTTTTTAGTTATTCTTATACAGGTAGGGCTCTTAGAAGACATTTTGGCGACAAACTCATGGGTAGCGTCCATTAACGCGCCTTTTGGAACGACCTTGTTTGCCAGATTCAGTCGATAGGCCTCCTGGCTTGAAATCGGCGCGCAGGTCATAATAATCTCCATTGCCTTGGAAGCCCCAACCATTCTGACCAATCGTGGCGTGCAGCCCCATGTATAATATGCACCGATATTTGTCTCGGGAACGATAAAATAACTGTCCTCGGTCATGATACGGAAATCACATGCTTAAGCCACCGCCATACCGGCCCCGCACACAATTCCGCGCAAAGCGGCTACGGTCACCTGTTCTAGATTCTCTAAACACCTCATCATCTCGTGTCCCGCAAGCTGTTTAATGCGGGCATCTTCGGCTGTGATGCCGGACTCCTTGATCGCCGCCAGATCAATACCGGCGGAGAAATGGTCTCCCCGGGCCGTTAGAATTACAAATCGAGCCCTGGCATTGTTGCGCAGGGAGTGACATGCTTGGATTATTTCATCAATCATCTGATCATTGAAAAGGTTGAGTTTCGGCCGATTCAAGGCAGCGGTCACAATTTCAGCGCTTTCTTCGACGTTTATCATCTTGTATGCTTTCATTTATGCCCCCTTTTCTTTCCTTTCTGGGTTTCCACTGGCCAGCAAAGATAATTATTATAGATGCACCGTCTCGCTCTTTATAACGTATAGACGGGTTTTTTGAGCTGGTTTTTAAAATAGGGGAACCGGGACATCAGCATATTTGCCCTGTTTCGGTGGCGTTTCAATACCGATAACGCGATTGGTTTGAATGTTTAATTTAACGAGTAAAATCGGTTTCTGGTAACGCGCTTTTGAAATAATATCTTTACCCTCCACAGCTTTGTCCACTCCCGCCCTGGAAAAAAGAACTTTATAAAGATTTCGATCAAAATCCGCTGGGTTTCCATGCTTGGTTGGATTATAACCATGATGACGCTGGCCGGCTTGCTCAGGTTCCATGGCCAGCTCGGGTATCCGCCATTCCAACGGAACAATGTAGATCAGCAGTCTTTTGCTTTCAGGATCAAGGACTGGTTTAATCGGTGCTTTGCCTCAGTGTCATTGAACGCTGTCGTGACAATTTTGGTCATTTGAGGTTTATCCATGGATGCCGTTGAGATAATCGCCGCGTTGTCCCAGGTCCCGGATGAAATCTTGGATAGGGAATAAGACCTTACGAATAGTCCCAGCGCAATGGTACAGAGCAAGGTTAATAAATAAACAGCCGTGAGAGCTCCAATCCGTTTGACGCCTTTTTGGGGTAGAATCTCCCTCGGATGATCGAGTAGGTATTTATTGATCCCCGGTAGAAATCTTCCGGTTTTTTGATAATAGCTTCGGTAACTCTCACCATATTTTTCCAGGCACTCACGCTCCTCACTGCGTGCTAGAAGATAGTACACAAACAGCATGGATATATACATGAGAATAACAATCATCCGGGACCAAAATATCGCGATACCGAGGCCGAATATGCCCCAGGCCACATATTGGGGATGCCGGATGAATCGATACAAGCCACCCACAACCGCCCCTTTTTTTCTAAATTTGGCCCAGTAAAGATGTGTAAAAGAAACCAAAAATATTACGAATCCGATACCCATCAACGGCCCGCTTGCATACAGCAGCGTATTGATAAAAATACTATCGGTTTGGGTAAAATGAGGGAAAATATTCTGAACCAACCAAAAAGTTGCGCGGTTATCGTTTAATAATTGTAACGGCAGTTTATACACCGAATAGAAGAATACCGCAAAGGGGGTGCTCATATAAATCATTTCAAAGAAAATGACGATATAAACAAACCAGACCACAGAATGGGATGTTTTTTTATTGATTCTATGAATGTTCACCATGAATTCTTCCAGCGGGCATTAGTTTCTTCTAAGCTGTTTAGGTATATTAACGTAAATAATAATATCAATCTTTGCAATTGTGTAAAAAAATTGTAACGAAGTGTATCGATATAGCACCGCCGATGTACCGTTTCGCAATACAATAAGGCTAGTTTCGTTGGATCAGCGTAAACCATCAACAACAAGACTGCATTTATGGCAAGAAATTATAAAATTATGTAAGCAAAGCGAACATCCATGAATAATGAACCGGGATGATTCGACTGGCTGGCGGCTATTCAGTCGGCAGGAGGGAACAATTAATAGTGAGGATAAATTGAATTAGAAGCAATCGGCGTTCTTTTATAATTTATTCAAAGTGCTTCTTGGCGCAATTCGGGCAAAAATAGCTTCGGCAAAAATAGCAACGAAATAACTTATGCAGCTTAAATTCTCTTCCACAGCCACGACACATAATTAATTCTCCATTTCGTGCTTTCATGTGACTATTGCACGCCTGGTACAAATTTTCTGTGTATTGTTCTGCTGTTAAGTTTTTAATGACTTCTTGATGATTATACGCCATCGTCTTTAATGTGAGCTTGGCAAATCGCCGGCTTTTCCAACAATAGTATAAAGTCACCATTCTTTATTATTTTCGAATGATTTTAACACTTTTTATAAAATAAATCAATAAATCTGCAGAAGTTCAGTTATAGCAGTCTTACCCCTGTAAACCTTTCTCAATTTTTCTTTTTGCAATGAGATACCGCTTCAAACTACTCAGGAATGATAAAGCATTTCGTAGTAATAGTCTTTTCTACTTTGTAAATATTTGTAACAAACTATATCGACTCGCTGAAGTTGCTTAATTGACAATTTTTCTCGCTAGGAGGAAGTCTTAAAAAAGGGAAGGAAAAGGATTTTTGAATCAAAATCTAAAAAGAAAAAAATATTAAACTTTTCAGGAACATCCGCTTGACCCTCATGTATTCGAAAAGAATAAATTTCCTTGATTTTTTATCCTATGGCCCTTAATTTAGATATAATAGTTTATACACAAATTCGGTATTAACGATTGAACTCGATTAAGATATTACTTTCTGAGTTGTTTGCGGTTAATTGCTTTGCTACTTACTTCTTCGTTCTCCTGTTTTCTGTCTGGAATTGCCCTGCTCTCCGCTGACTGATTAAACTAAAACATACACGCTTTAGATGTTTTATAAATTCGATCGCGTCGGTTTCGTTCAAATCCAAAATGATGGCTCATTTTCCGATGCGCCCGTTAGATATCAACCGGTCGAGAAATAACCATTTATCATTCAGTAAGCACGGAGAAAGCAATTTATGACCAGAGAAAGATATAAATCGCAGGATAACCATGGAAGAAAAACCATTATTTTAACATTCTTCATTCTGACCGTTATGCTACCGCCTCTCCTGTTGGCCGGTAAAATTACCGAACTTTCCAAAAAGGCTTCCAGTTTAAAAATTGGGATTTCGCGACAATCTGTAATCAACCTACTTGGCCCTCCCACATGGGCTGTCATACCGGGTGACAAGTATGATTTTACGCTTCCGAACCCGAGAATAAAGCTTGAGCTCTATTGGAAAAATCCGGGCTGTTCGCCGGTAATTGTCCAGTTCAATGCCAAATTTAAAGTCTGTGGATGGGATGAAGGTCGGATTTATTGCGGCAAAGAAGCTTATTTATTTGAACCGGCTGAAGAATATTTATGCGATAAACCGGATAGGACGATATATTGTAAATAAAGTATTGCTTTACACCATGAAACAAGATCTCAGCCGATATTAAAATGCTGGTGAGATTCGCCATTTTTAGAAAAAGGTCAAAAGGAGACGGGGGGTAGGATGTGTCAAATATCCATATGGGGAATACTTCCCTTATATTCTCTTGGGGCATTACATTTGCGGGATAAAATTTCAGGGCGCATATTCAAAGTAGGAAACATTGCCATTCGTTACCAGCTTCTCGGAGATGTTTCTGTTTTCGCTGCCGTCCGGCAAGGAGCTGTATAGTTCATCAACATTATCGATATCCTGATCCGCACGATAGGCAACCCGATAACTGTTCGGTGCCCACTTAAACTCTAAAACGTCGCCACCGTCTCCATCTGTTGTAAGCGGGCCGGATACTTTATCATTGACGCTACCGTCCGGTACAGAGCTGTAAAGTTCATCGACAGCATCGGTATCCTGATCCGCACGATAGGCAATCCGAGAACCGTTCGGTGCCCACTTAAACTCTGAAACATTGCCACCTGTCACCAACGGTTCAAATGAAACCTGGGCATTGTTTCTGCCGTCCGGCGAAGAAGTATAAAGCTCGGTAACATTATCCGTGTCCTGAACCGCTAGATAAGCAACCCGGGAACTGTCCGGCGCCCACTCAAATGCGCCAACACTGCCTCCCACGACAAACGGCTCGATAAATGAAACTTTGACCGGGACTTCGCTGCCGTAAGGCGGAGATGTATACAGTTCCAAGACATCATTGGTGTCCTGGTCTGCTCGATAGGCAATGAGGGTACTATCTGGGGCCCACTGAAACCCTACCACATTTCCATACATCACGGGTGTGATGGAAACCTTATCATTATGGCTACCATCAGGTGTGGCGGTGTATAATTCAACTACGTTGTATATGTCCTGATCCGCTCGGTATGCAACCCGGGAACTGTCCGGTGCCCACTGAAATTCTTTAACGCCACCACCCGAAACCAGCGTACCGGAAACCTTAACGGAAAAACTAAAAACAGGCGGCACGGAAGTAATTCGTTCGGCGGTAAATAGTTCAAAGACATCATTCGTATCTTGATCCGCAATATAGGCAATCCAGGAACTGTCGGGGGCCCACTCAAAAACATCAGCGTCGCTCCCAGGTTCTGCAGCCACATCACGGGGGCCACCATCAGGTAACGGACTGTTGATCTTTATGGGGGTGTAGGTCTCCGATGGCTGGTTGGCGTACAACTCGATGACGCCATTAAAATCCTGATCGGCGCGATACGCAATGAGGGAACTGTCCGGTGACCATTCAAATTCCAATACATCACCACCGTCCAGGTAGGCCTGCATCTCTCCGGAAACCTTAAAATTGCTTGAACCGTCCGGGGTCGAAACAAAGAGTTCATAAAAATCGTCTTTCTCTTGATCGGCAATGTAAGCAATCAGGTTACTGTCCGGGGACCAATTGAAAGCATCATAATTCAAAGAAAACAGCACCTCTACATCACCATCCGGTGCAAGATCGGGAGTAACCTTAACCGGCTTTCCCCCGTTGATGCTGTTGACATAAAGCTCAACAACACCGGGAGTGTCCTGATCGGCTCGATAGGCAACACGGCTTCCGTCCGGCGATATTTTAAAATCTAGCACGTCTCCTCCAGTTGAAAGCATCAGGACCCTGGCGCCGTTAATCCGCGAGACATAAAGCTCATTGTTACCGTCATCGTCGTTATCGGCGATAAAAACAACCGTGTCACAGGAGATTATCGTAGCAGACATTAATATGAGGGTAAATAAACTAAATAAAAGGGATCGATTGGATATGTTTTTCACACGATGTACCCCACCCAGAAACTTATGGTAATTCGGCTTTTGGTTGTACTCCCTTTGTTGGCTAACTACACCCGATATGTTCATCGGACTGATTAAGTATGCAAAAATCGTGCAATATCAGGTAGTTATTAAACTTTATGAAGCATAACAGGCAGTTAAAAAAATTTACCGGTCTGCTTACCTGGATGATTATGAAAAGGGTTATATAGTTTTTATGTAATTTGTTACATATTGGGAAAAATAGTTCTTAAATAAAGGTGAGGATGCTGCTGGGGACATCGACCGCGACCAGGTGAAGAAAGACCACGGGGGAAAATATTAATTAAGATATTTATGGGCTTGCCCTTTTCTAACCTTAGCGATGCATACTTGCGGCGCACTCATTCTTGCCCAGATCCATAACATCCTGCTCTTCTTCGTCAACCTCCAAAAGGCCGGCATTAACTTTACGGATATCAGCGTAAACCTCCGGTTGGGGTCGCATATTTTCCTCAATAAATTTGATAAAATCACTTTCCGTTTGTATGCCGTAGATATTCGCATTCTTATTCTTTATGCTGCCCATTGTATCGGCAAATATGAGCTCCTGGTTTGCTTCGCTCCAGTCCATATAATGACCTGGTAAGATGATAAGTTCCGCATTCAAATCGTCGATCTTCGTCTTCAGCGTATTAAAAAGCAGCTTTGACCATTCCTCGGCTTTTCCGCCAAGATCGGGACGGCCGATGGACAAAATAAATACGGTGTCTCCGGTGATTAAATAGGCATTGTCGATGAGATATGATGTGCTTCCGGGTGTGTGCCCCGGCATGTGTATGGCTTTGATCTGCGGTCCGTCTTTGGAAAACCCGTAAATTCTTTGATCTGCGGCCTTCTCATATTCAAAAGCGGCGTTTTTAAAATCATTCTCATGCCCGATGATGGCAGCCCCGGTATTTGATGAGAGTTGTTTGCTGCCGGAAATATAATCGGCCTGCAAGTGAGTTTCAAAAGTTTTGACAATCCTGCAGCCATGATCTTTGGCAAAGGTTTGATAAAAATTCGTGTTCCTGGATGGGTCAAATACCATCATTTCATCACCATAAATTAATCCATAGCTGCATGAAGCTTTACCCGGGCGGATAAACTGATAAAGTTGGTAGCCATTTTCAGATGTTATTAACTTAGGCGCTAACAGGTTGCCCCAGGTTTTTATCCCTTGCTCTAAATATCTGACGTCCTTAAATCCATGGTTAACGAGAATTTCTGCGACATATTTGGCAGACCCCTCTTTGGCACAGACAATTCGAACAGTTTCCCCTTTGGGAACCTTTGCGACACACGCCTCTTCTTTTTCAACAAATTCAACATAAGGAATATTGATCATCTTTGAAAGGTACGGTCCTTCAACTTTAAATCGATCAAATTCCTCGTCAACCCGAACATCCAATATTAGAAAGTCATTTCCCTCGGTGGTTACCCATTCAAAAAGATCCTGCGCTTTGTAAGATGATAGCTCCATCTGTTACCTCCTCGAGTATGTTTTATAGCACTGTTTTTTTGTTCAGGAGCCAGGATAAATCATTTGGTTACGATTTTTTTTTAATTCCGTTTAACATCAACTAAATTTTTTTCCATTCTCTCTTTTGCTAATATTTAAATGATTAGAGTTATTATCTCACATCCGCTTTCTCTGGAAAACTGTGTCCTAAGCGGCATCTCATCTTTCATTATTGAAAATATCAATTATTCAATACTAATGACGTAATAAGGGGAATCAGCGAATCGCTCATCGCTGACAGAGGGACAAATATCTGGAAATTAATAACAAAGAAAGGAGGTTGGGTATGGAGAATTTTCTCTTTGTCCTGGGTCGGGATGACAACGAAAAGGCCACAAGGTGTTTTCAATTTGCCAAGATCGCTCACGAAAAAGACCATGATGTTAACCTGTTTTTTATCGACAGCGGCGTTCTGTGGGCGAACGCAACCAGAGATCTGGAAATCAAAACGCCGACAGGGGATTGTCCCAAAGATTACCTGCCCTATCTGGTCGAAAACGATGTACCGATAGGCGTTTGAATTCCGTGTGCCAATGCCCGTCAGGTGGACGAGGCTAAATTTTTTCCCAACATGGCACTGGACAGCGGTCCCCATTTAATCGATCTGGCCGCGGAAGCTAAAGTGTTCAATTTTTAACACATCACATAAATTTCGATGAGGGATGGACCAAAACGAACTGGAAAATAATTTTAAGTCCTGATAACCGGCAGAATTTCAAAGAGCTTGCAGACAGGGTTGACAGGGTCATGGGAAAAGGCAGTCTCAAGACCTCTTTAAATTGCTACCTAATCCCACCCATTGACTTTTGATTAGCAACGGGTAATAAGTAATTCTAAGCAACTTTCGGCGCATCCGCCTATACCAGTCGGCTGACATTTTCGGAATTCCATCGATGGAACGGGAGAGTCAACTATGATCGATTACGAGGATGATTACATTAGTGATTACAAGGGCAGGGACATAAAAACAGCCTTGCAAGAAGCCCAACAGATGGTCGACACCATCCTTACACCCCCTGACCAGACTCCGCTTGAGATTCGCGAGGAAATTGCCCGCAAAACGGTGCGCAATTTTCGCGATCACATCAACAAAGGTTTTTTGGAATACCGCAAATCGGTTACGGAAGCCACAAATTTTGCCATGACCGAATGGACCGGCCATGGATCAATCCTTGTCGACGCTCTTGACCGCGAATTTCTGGATGCTCTCGGTGGTTACGGGCTCTATTCGTACGGTATATGCCACCCCAAGATCGTAGCTTCGGTCAAAGCTCAATTAGATCGCTCACCCCAGTACAGCCAAGAATTGCTAGATCCTCTGCGGGCACAGCTGGCCAGAGTGATCGCGCTGTTAACACCCGGAAAAATCCAGTACGGATTTTTTGCCAATTCGGGTACCGAAGCTATAGAAGGCGCTATGAAGCTGGCCAAACTGCACACCGGTCGCAAAGGTTTTATTGCGATGCTAAAAGCATTTCACGGCAAAACACTTGGGTCGCTTTCGTTGATGGGTAAAAAAATATTCCGGGAGCCGCTGTTGCCTCTATTGGAGGGTGTAAGACACGTTCCTTTCGGTGATGCTGATACCGTCGAACAGGCTCTGGCAGCAGCTAAGGCGGTGGGTGATGATATTGCCGCCGTTGTTGCTGAGCCCGTCCAGGGAGAAGCCGGGGCGGTGGTTCCTCCTGATGAATACTGGCCCCGCCTGCGCGAAATTTGTAATCATTATGGCGTTCTTCTCATTGCCGACGAAGTCCAAACCGGTATGGGTCGTACCGGAGAGATATTCGGAGTGGATCACTGGCATGTTGCTCCCGACATTATTTGTCTGGGCAAAGCTTTGGGCGGGGGCGTCGTACCCATGTCAGCTTTCTTTTCCACACCCAAGATATGGGAATGCATGGAGCCCAACCCGTTTATGCACACCACTACCACCGGTGGTAACCCGTTGGCCTGTGCTGCGGCACTTGCCGCAATCACCGTCTTGCTCGAAGAAGACTTGGCGGGACAGGCCAAGACCAAAGGCGAACATGTCTTAAACCAGCTTAAACATTTGCAGAATCGTTATCCGGGTGTACTGGCTGATGTCCGGGGTCTGGGTCTTTTGATCGGAATGGAGTTCCCCACGGACGGAATCGGTTACAAGGTTGCGGCTGGCCTATTTTCACGCGGCGTACTGACGGCCGGCACGCTGACGAATGCTAAAACCATCCGCATCGAGCCCGCTCTGAACGTGCCGCTTGAAATCTTAGACGAAGTTCTAAACCGCCTTGAAGATGTTTTCAAAACTATTGAACTGCCCAGGAGGGTTGAACGCATGGATCTTTATGCCGGACAGCTGTTGCATGTGGATCTGACCAATAGGGAAATCCAGAGCAAATCTATTACCAAAAAATGGCTGCAAGATTATATCGGGGGCTGGGGGCTGGCGGCCCGGTATTTTTATGAAATTGTCGATCCGAATACCGATCCCATGTCGCCTGAAAATGCTATCGTGATTATGACCGGACCCCTCTGCGGTACCCTGGCACCGACGGCATCACGACTTTGTCTGGTTTCCAAATCACCGCACACCGGCACCATCTTTGAGGCAAATGTGGGGGGTGCGTTCGGACCGGAGCTGAAGTTTGCCGGTTACGATGGCATTATCATCACCGGCAAAGCCGACCGGCCGGTCTACCTTCGCATTGAGGATGATAAAATCAGCATCGAGGACGGCGCTCCCATCTGGGGCAAGGGTATATTTAAAACAGAAAAATGGCTGGTCGAAAAGATCGGTTATGGTGTCAAGAGTCTTTCCATCGGTCCTGCCGGTGAGAACCTTATATCCTTTGCCTGTATTGGGTCCGAGGCATACCGCCAAATGGGTCGCGCAGGTGCCGGAGCGCTTTTTGGTTCTAAAAACCTTAAAGCAATTGCGTGCAAAGGTACCGGCGGTGTGCAGGTGGCGGATATGGGCGTATTCTGGGGAAAAGTAACCCAACACAAAGAGGCCAACTTAATGACGGATGATAATCTTTGGGCCAAAACCGATGGAACGCCCATGCTGGTTGACCTCACCAACGAAATTGGTATTCACCCGACTCGCAATTTTACTGCCGGTGTCAACCCCAAGCGGCACGGATTGAATTCCGAGGCCATCAAGGCGGCCAAAATCGGTGATCGTGCCTGTGCCGCTTGTCCCCTGGGATGCGGCAATTTCACATCCCTAAATGGCGTTCAGCTCGAGGGGCCTGAATACGAAACACTATGTCTGGGCGGCTCCAATTGCGAGATAAACGACCTGGAGCAGGTCATGCGCTTCAACCGTCTGTGCGACGACCTGGGTCTGGACACAATCTCCACCGGTGCCACCATCGGTCTGGCCATGGAGCTGAGCGAGTCCGGCGTCCACGACTTGGGTCTCAAATTCGGTTCGGCCGAAGATTATCTGGCGGTTGTCAACGAAATTGCCCGCTTGTCATCCGAAAGAGGCAGGGATCTGGCCCTCGGAGCTGCTAAGCTGAGTGCCAAATACGGCGCGGCTGAACAAGTTGCCCATAGCAAAGGCCTTGAACTTCCGGCATATGACCCCAGAGGCAGTTACGGTATGGGTCTGGCCTATGCCACAAGTGAACGCGGTGCTTGTCATTTGAGAGCCTTTACCATATTGGCCGAAGACCCTTTTAAGCTGGAAGCTATGGCCAGGGATGTCATCGATGGACAGAACAACAACGCGATCAAGTGGTCTATGTGTTTCTGTGATTTCTGGGGATCAGTGAATACGGAAATTATGGCAGACCTGCTAACAGCCGGTTTCGGCAGGCAGGTTTCGGCCGAAGATTTGAATAAAGCCGGTGAGCGGATTTGGAACCTGGTACGATTATATAACCTGAAAGCCGGTTTTACCGCGGCTGATGACACCTTGCCCGAAAAGCTGACCAAACAGGCACTGCAGGATGGACCCCATGACGGCAGGGTATTGAGCGAAGAAAGCCTGGAGCAAATGAAAGCGCTATACTACCATTTGCGTGGCTGGGACGAAAAGGGCCGACCCAAAGCAGAGAAGCTGCAGGAGCTTGGGTTGCAGGATATTTAGAATACTATATGAGATAAACGTAATTTAAGTTTAAAAATCCGAAATTCGTGCTTCGGATTTATAAAAAAATGGAGAACATTCATGGAAAAGCATTTGCTGGCGATACCCAACCGATGTACCGGCTGTAATCGTTGCGTTTACGCCTGCTCTGCCGTTAAAGAAGGCATGTTCATGCCATCTAAAGCACGGATTAAGGTCAACAACTTTCCGCTCGAAGGCTATTCGGTGCCAAGCGTTTGTTTTCAGTGTCCCAAGCCTGATTGTTTAGAGGCCTGTCCGCAGGAGGCCATCTTCAAAAATGAGCGGAGCGTCATTGTAGTTGATGCCCGGAAATGTGACGGCTGTGGCGATTGTGTGGCCGCCTGTCCCTACGGCATGATCGAGCAATACAGTTCCGGAAAGGCCTATAAATGTGATATGTGTGGCGGAAACCCGGCCTGTGTGACTGAATGTCACTTCGGTGCCCTGGTTTTCAGAGAGGCCGATAAAATCGCGCGCAAACTGCGGGGAGCCCAGATGAAGCAACGCATTACCGAGGGCCTACCGGAAAAAAAGCGCCACCAGCTTGCGCTAAATATTATGAAGGCGGCGGTGCGGATCCCGAGAACAGCCGGTTATATGGGCTGACACTCGGCGACCCCATCAATTCTTGTATGCTTTTAAACGTATGTTTTTATTTCGGTACGACAGTTTTCCAGGGGTTTTGCATTGGATGTTTCCGTTGAATTAAAGGGTGTGACCAAACGATTTGATGAAGTCACCGCCGTCGATAATGTCAGCTTGAAAATCAGACGCGGAGAATTCTTTTCGCTTTTAGGACCCAGCGGATGTGGTAAAACCACCACTTTGCGGCTCGTCGCCGGTTTTGAACATCCCTCAGAGGGGAAAATATTGATTAACAACGCAGATGTCAGCAATAAAAGACCTTACGAAAGAAACGTGAATACGGTGTTTCAGAACTACGCGCTCTTTCCCCATCTCACTGTTGCGGGCAACATCCAGTTTGGTTTAGAGAGAAAGAGAACGCCGAAGGATGAAATGTTGCGGCTGGTGGTAGAAGCCCTTGACCTGGTGCGATTAAATTATATGGGAGATCGGTATCCTCACCAGTTAAGTGGGGGACAGCAACAACGGGTTGCCCTGGCCCGGGCTCTGATTCTGAGACCGGAAGTTCTGCTATTGGACGAACCGCTGGGAGCCCTTGATCTCAAGCTCCGCAAAGAAATGCAACTGGAGTTAAAAAGTTTGCAGGAAAAAATCGGCATCACATTTATTTATGTCACCCACGACCAGGAAGAAGCCCTGACCATGTCGGATCGCATTGCGGTCATGGAAACTGGCAGACTGGCTCAGGTGGGGACTGCGGAAGAGATATACGAGTATCCCAAAACCCGATTTGTTGCCGACTTTATTGGGGAATCTAATTTCTTTTCGGGTAAAATCACCGCGATCGACGACAATCATCTTTATTTAATAACGGACGGGGGGCTCAAGATAACTCTACCGGCTGATAAGGCTCACACCGCCGGGCAACATATTAATTTCTCTGTCCGCCCGGAAAAATTCAGGGTGGAACCTGAACCCGGAACTTCAGACTGGGAGAATCAATTCATCGGCGAAATTGTCAACAAAATATACCTCGGAGAATCCATACATTATGTTATTGCCCTGTCTGCCAAGGAAAACATTAACGTTTTTTTAAAAAAAGAACGGTCCGGGCCTCAAAAAACTGTGTTTTCTATCGGCGATAAGGTGCATGTATCCTGGCATCGGGATGACTCTGTAATCCTGGTGGATTAATCACCATGCAATCCATCTTGACTGTTTTTGGAGAACTAACACCGGGAGCTTAAATCCGTGGAAAATACGGGCCTTCGAAAACGGATTTTGAAGTTTTTCAATCGACATGAAAATTTAAGGTCCTTTGGTGTGCTTTCCCCCTGCATTTTCTGGATCGGTATCTTTTTTCTCCTCCCCTTGTTATTCATGGCCACTTACAGCTTCCTGGAAAGAGGTCTATACGGCGGTGTCAATTGGCTCTTTACCTGGGAAAATTATACCCGCTTTGTGGATCCTTTATACCTGAAGATTTTACTGCGTACCTTTCGAATTTCCTTTCTGACTACGGTTATTCTGCTGATTGTCGGATACCCCATGGCCTACCGAATCGCCAGAGCCGACAAGCGGTGGAGAAATATTCTGCTTTTTCTGGTAATTCTTCCTTTCTGGACAAGCGATCTCATCCGAACCTATGCCTGGATGCTTATTCTCCGAGATACAGGGCTCCTTAACGGTCTTTTGAAATACCTGCATATTATCCGCGAACCGCTTTCACTGCTTTACACAGAAGGGGCCATACTGCTGGGGTTGGCCTATGTTTATCTTCCATTTATGGTTTTACCACTTTATGCATCCATTGAAAAACTTGATACATCCCTTTTAGAGGCGGCCGAAGACCTGGGAGCCACACCCTTTTGGCGATTTCTTAAGGTTACGGTGCCATTGACCAAATCCGGTATTTTAGCTGGATCACTACTGGTGTTTATACCATCGGTCGGCGTTTTTGTGGTTTCGGATCTCCTGGGAGGAGCCAAGGCCATGATGATAGGAAACCTGGTTCAACTTCAATTCGGCCCGGCTAGAAACTGGCCGTTTGGTTCAGCCGCCTCATTTATCTTGATGACGATTGTTCTTTTGGCGGTATTTGGCTATCTGAAGTTTGCCGGGGGAAAAGAGGCATTGGAGGAGGTGCGATGAAAGTGAGGGGATTTTTTCAACCCCTGACCTGGTTCACGGGGGCGTGCTATCTCTTCCTGTATCTTCCCATTTGTGTTTTGGTGGCGTTTTCTTTCAATACGTCCAGGTTCAGTGTTGTATGGCGGGGATTTACCTGGGAGTGGTATATTAAGCTTATTCAAGATCCGCTGGTACTGGATGCTTTAAAAAACAGCCTCATCGTAGCTGTGGTTGCCATGATTCTTTCGACAATTATCGGTACGCTGACCGCCTATGGGCTTTATCGATATCGGTTCCGGGGCAAAACCGTCTTTGATGGGATTCTCTTTCTTCCAATCGTCACGCCGGAGATCGTGGTGGGTATTTCACTGGTTATCTTCTTTGTTCTGATCCATGTTAATCTCGGTCTTAAAACCATTATCATTGCGCACGTGGCGTTTGATATTCCCTTTGTGATGTTGATCGTGCGGGCCAGGCTTCAGGGTATGGACCGCACCCTTGAAGAAGCAGCGATGGACTTGGGGGCTGATGAGTGGACAACCTTTTTCAAAGTTACAATTCCCCAGTTGTTACCGGGAATCATCGCAGCAGCCCTCCTGGCGTTCACTCTTTCTTTTGATGACTTTGTCATCACCTTTTTTGTGGCCGGTGTTGGTTCCACCACCTTGCCGCTAAAAATATATTCCATGGTGAGATTGGGCGTTTCTCCGAAGATAAACGCTTTGAGTGCTCTGATTGTTTCCGTTTCCATTATACTGATAACGATTGCCGATAGATTGCAACGAAAATCAGTTTAATTTATTCACCGCCCTCTCAGCGGAAAACTAAAAGGAAATTATCTCGCTGCGCTCTTCGCGTCTCGAATGAGTCGCGCAAAGCGCGACGAATGGGCGGTGAGTGGATAAAATGAAAGGGGGAAAAAATGAAAGAAAAAAACAAAAAAACACGGATTGATGAATTGGTTGAAACATTTGAGGCGGGAAAGCTGACCCGCAGAGATTTCATCAAAAAGGCCACCGCCTTGGGTCTTTCGATGGCAGGGGCACTGACGATTGCCGACAGTTTTTTCAACGAAACCCGTCAAGCCTACGCGGCCCAGGTGGACCGAAGCAAGCTTTCCAAACAACTAAACATCTACAACTGGTC
>CP070652.1:1264670-1305186 GCA_020354645.1 Deltaproteobacteria bacterium | reverse complement strand
ATGGAATTGCTTCCGAATGGACCGCTTTTCATAATTATGTCAGAGCCGGAATAAACGTCGCCAGATTTACATTTTGGACAGATTCCGTCTTTCAATGGTACACCTCCTCTGCCGGTTGTTAATAGCAAATAATGCTCATCCCGAGATAAGGTTTCAATTCGAATCGTCCCAGAACTGTTAGAAGCAGTTTCAAAACCTCGTTTTCACCGGTTTGCGCCTTTTTATCCGCCCTAGATCTTCGGCGGATTGTAAAGCGCTAAGCTCGCTGCACTAAATCTTGAAAACTGGGGCTAACATCCTCAAGCAGTTCAAGATTTTGCGCTCCGCTTCGCTAAGTGCTTTTGGACAAAAGTTCTCAAACTTGGTTCAAAAGAGGTTTTTAAACCAGTTCTAATCAAATTCGAACACACGTAATCGTGTAACAGACTATTACTGAATTTTGGCGAACTGTCAACACAACTAATGGCCGTTACGGGTTCTATATATTGACATTATAGGGCTTTAAGCTCTTTATTATACAACGAGATGATAACAAGGGACCCCCCTGATCTTGCCGATTGTTCGGTTGAAATTGAGCCTGCAAGATTAAATTGCAGCCCAAAATCATCTTGTGTCATTCAGTTAAGATAATTATAATGCTCATACACTGAAAAAATCTCTTTGGTTTTTGGCATTGATATTTTACAAATATCCGGGATTGTATATCTAATCGTATCTTGGATATGATTTTAACTTAGGAGACTTACGATGTCGAAAAGCGACATTTATGATTTGGCCATAATCGGAGGGGGCCCCGGGGGTCTTTCTGCTGGAATATATGCGATGAGGGCTGCATTGAAGACCGTTTTGATTGAAATGGCTGTGCCCGGTGGACAAATGACAATGTCAGATTCGGTGGAAAATTATCCCGGATTTGAACAAATTGGTGGTGCTGAGCTATCGATGAAAATGTCTCAGCATGCACAATCCTATGGCTTGGATATTTTCTCCCAAGAAGTTGTGGCTTTAGAGCCGGGTTTAGAATTCCATCGGATTCGTTTCGCCGATGGGGATCAAATACGGGCCCATTCGGTTATTTTGGCTCCCGGCGGCAGCCCTCGAAGACTAAACATTCCCGGTGAAGAAGAATATTATGGCAAAGGGGTTTCATATTGTGCCGTATGTGACGGCTTTTTTTTCAGGGATAAAGTAGTGGTTGTGGTTGGTGGCGGTGACAGCGCTGCAGAAGAAGCCCTTTATCTTTCCAGACTGGCCAAGCAGGTCTATATCGTGCACCGCCGAGATGCATTGCGAGCAGGTATGATATTGCAACAGAGAGTCTTTGCGGAATGCAAAATTGAAGTACTCTGGAATACCGTTGTTACTGCAATTAAAGCAAATGATGATGGGGTGTATGCCGTGGATTTAAAAGATACCCAGAAGGGAGAACAAAGAGAGCTTGCCACCGACGGTGTATTTATATTCATAGGCTTTGAACCCAAAAACCAGTTGGTTCCGGCAGGAACAAAGATGAATGCCAGTGGATATGTGGTTACGGATGCCAAATGTGAGACTAACATCCCCGGTATTTATGTGGTTGGCGACTTAAGAGAAAAATACGCCCGCCAGATCGTTGTGTCGGCTGCTGACGGTTGTACAGCAGCGCTGGCTGCAGCCAAGTATGTTGAGGCCAAAAAAGCAAGTTCAGAAGCCTGTCAGTTGCCGGCAGATCTGTTTGAAGCTGAGCCCCAGAAAAATTAAACCGACATCTCAATTATTAACAGCAGGGTTATTCATCTAACCCCCTTTTAACAGTTTATTAGAAGTGATCATTGAATTTATCCGGTTTAAAAGGTATGGTGTTCAAAATTATTGCCTTGGCGGCCATGCTGCTGGGATTGCCCCTTTCCGGCGTAATTCTGGCAGGCTATCCCATTGCGCGCTATCTGGAATTCCCCCCCAAAACCCAATACGTCCGGCATGCATCATTTTCGTGGATTGCTTTTTGTATTTATTGTCTGTTAATTCTTGCCGTAGTCATACCCCTGGTTATCAAAACCGGCCGGATGTTTAAGTTTGGCAAATACAGCACATCTCCTATCGGCTCATTTCCATGGTGGGGATGGTTGGGTGCAGCCGTGGGAATCGTAGCTTGGATTTTCGCCTGGACTCGCTTTAGCTGGTTTGCGCCAATCCAGCCTTACACATTTACACCCTTGTGGATTTCTTATATCCTGATGGTAAACGCATTAGCACATCGCCGAACCGGTCATTGTATGATGTTGGATAGACCAGGATATTTCCTGTTGCTTTTTCCGTTGAGCGCCATGTTCTGGTGGTTTTTCGAATATCTCAATCGGTTTGTACAAAATTGGTTCTACCAGGGCGTTTCCTTCACTCCTTTTGAATACTTCTGGTATGCCACTTTGCCTTTTGCGACCGTTCTGCCAGCGGTGCTGGGTACCCGTGAGCTGATTCTTCAGACCGGATGGATTCAGAGAACTTACAAACAATTTTTGGTAATAAATTGTTCCGAACCAAAATTGCTGGCCCTAAGCACACTAATTCTTTCGGCATTGGGGTTGGCTGGTATCGGTGTTTGGCCGGATTATCTTTTTGCGCTATTATGGATGTCTCCCCTATTGATCATTGTTTCTCTGCAAGCGCTGTTGAAAGGTCATCACCTCTTGACGGATATGGCCCAAGGCGATTGGCAGTTGGCTGTAGCGTCTGTTTTGGCAGCTTTAATATGCGGTTGGTTTTGGGAAATGTGGAATTATTATAGTTTCGCCAAATGGGTTTACCGGATTCCTTTTGTTCATCGGTTTCAGATATTTGAGATGCCGATTTTAGGGTATGCCGGGTACCTGCCATTTGGATTGGTATGTTCCGTGGTCGGTGGGATGTTAGAACGGTTGCACGGATCCTGGCAAAATAAGGTTGCGCTTTGATACTCAATATATGTTGATAGGATACGATGTTGAACCATTATCTCGTGTTGTTGAAACACGACTATCATTGAAAAACCGCCACAAATGCCTATTTTATCGAGTATTGGGACTCTTGGTGTCAATTTGATAAATTCAGCTGAATCAGGGGAGTTTTTTGATCCGCCTCTATTTGGGCCATATGGCAAAATAAAGTATTTCAATGATAAATTAAAATTTATCATTGAATACTAATCCTTCAAAGCAGCAAGAGGCACATATGATCAACAACAGCAACTGGTATAGGTGGAATCGGCCCAAAGCCAAAGGGGGGGCGATGGCATTTGCCAAAGTACCCGGGTTGAAAGGCAAAGTTTATATCCCCGAAGAAAAACCGGGCAGCTTGAAAAAACATCCCTGCCGGGACTGTTATTCTTGCCAGATGTGCAGTGATGATCGATGTTGTTTATGCCTGAAACAAAATATGTGTTGCCGGAAGAAATTAATTATAAACCAGGAATGACTCGGTATACCCAAACTTTGAAATCCAAATAAATCGTAAATCTATCGTGATAGTCGATCCCAGAGATTTTGGGCTTCTGATTGGCCGCGATCAAAGCCTTTCCGGGCTGACCGCCCGGACCGCAGATTTCCCCGCAGTCTTGCAATCCGATCCTCCAACGGAGGATGGGTTGAAAAGAGATTCATAAGCTTTCTCCCGGACAGAGGATTAACGATAAACATATGCGCTGTCGCCGGTTTAGCGTCCAGCGGTATTCTGCCGGCATATGCACCCAGCTTTTCGAGCGCGCTGGCAAGCCCTTCAGGCCGACCCGCCATTGCTGCCCCGCTCTCATCTGCCAGGTATTCTCGTGAACGGGAGATGGCCATCTGAATGATCATCGCAGCCATCGGTGCTAAGATGGACATAACGATTAAACCGATGAAACCCAGTCCGCCTTCATCGTCATCACCACCCATACCCGCGCCGAATATTGCCGACCAACGGGCCATCGTTGCCAGCATCATGATAGCCCCGGCCATGGTAGCGGCGATAGAACCAATAAGGATATCGCGGTTTTTTACATGGGCCAGTTCATGGGCCACAACGCCTTTGATTTCTTCCCGATTCATTGTACTGAGAAGACCCTGGGTGACCGCCACGGCCGCATTTTTGGGGTTTCTGCCGGTGGCAAAGGCGTTGGGTGCTTCCTGGGGAATTACATATAACCTGGGCATCGGGAGGCCAGCCTGCCGCGTCAGATGAACGACCATTTCGTAAAGTTCCGGAGTCTCCTGAGATGTGGCCTCACGGGCCCGGTACATTCTTAAAACGAGTTTGTCAGAATACCAAAAGCTTAAAAAATTCATCCCGGCGGCTAAAATTAGTGCAATTAACATACCTTGGTTGCCGCCTATAAGTCGGCCTATCCACAAAATAAAAGCGGTCATCACGGCTAACAATAGCGTGGTTTTAATCCGATTACTCATAAAAACAATCTCCTTTCAAACGACCTACATGGTAACTTAGAATTTGTAATACAAAAATATAACGCATATCGCCAAAAAGGCAATTTTAGCTGAACGGTTGTTCGTATCCGTTTTCGTCCTTTTTAGTGGAGTTTTAAAAAATTAGTCAGCAGAGCAACACAGGATTTCTACTTATTATTTCGCAAGTAAGTCCGTCATTAAACTGGCTTGCAGATTCGATTTGTATAATCGGATTTTTAGGTTTTATGCTTTAAAAATTCTTCTTTGCTAAAACGGATCTAATGCAGTGAAAATTAAAATCCAAGTCAATGAGCGCCTTATCTGAATGGTTTAGTAAGCTCTACCGCAATTTTTCCACCTTACGTGAAACTTCTACTTTTTAAGATATAAATCGATGTGAATTATCAATCAATCCTATTTTGTGGTATCGAAAAAGTAAAAATACCATATATTGTGATTATCAAACGATTTGTCTATCGAATTAAAAAGGGGAGTATAAACAGCAATCGCCCGCTAGTAAAAAAATAAAAAAAATGAATAATTCATGCAAATTTTTTATTGATAGACAGTTGTATTAAATGAGGATGTGTGATAAGTGTGCTCCTGCTTTTTTACAGTAGTAATGAGTCGTATAGCGTCTGCCCCTAGCGTTTCATGGTGACATAAATAATGTGAAATGAAAAGTTTCAGCCATCAATCGTTATAAAACCCAATTACCTCAAAGTTTCTGTATCGGAAAATCTTCGTGCTGCATTATTTGTAGCGCCTAAAAGAGGAAAGGGGCTAAAAAATGGCGAAGGCCAAGAAAAATCTCCAACTAATTTCCACGGACGCTTCTATTGGCCCTCAAAAAGAAGATCTTCCTTCTCAATCCACACAAGCCAGCCTTGAGATCAGCGAAGCGCAAAAACAGCAAATCTCCAGACCGTTTCGAACAAGCGATAGTCTCAGAGAACTGAAGAAGGGCAAAGCTTTTAATAAAGATCATTTGACGAATAAGTTGAACTATACCAATTTTCAGGAGGGGACTATCCTATTACATTTTAAACACGCTAAATATGATCGCAAAATCATCCTACATGCCAAACCGCAGCCCTGCCGTGGTGATCGACTAGACTGCTTATGGACGGAAACCGATGGCGTTGAACAAAAACTTAAATCCTATAAATTTGAATCTTTTTATGTTACCGACGGAAAGAACCTGTTACTAGTAGAACCGGAATTGATCGATGCAAGCGATAAGGGCATCAGTTTCAATCTTCCAGATACATGTTATGAAGTCAGTACTCGAAAAGTAACAAGACACACCTGTGAAAACGTGAAAGTTCAGTTGATTCAAAGCAGCTCTCCTTTTTATGGAACGCTTTTAGACTTTAATACTTATTCACTTCATATTAAACTCGAAACCTTACCACCCCAAACATTTAAATGGATAAATCCGGAATCCGGGGTAACTCTTATCATTTCAGATGGAGACGACACTGTATACACCGGTGAATGCAAGATAACTAAACAAAGCCGTGGTCAGAAAATCCGGGAATATCTGGTGGAGCCACAAAAGAACCACATTCAAAGATTCAAGCACAGAGAGTACCGTAGTATTCGACAAAAAATAACTCCCTCACCAGATATCATATTCAAGCACCCATTTACCCAAAGGTTAGTATCATTAAAAGTTTTTGACATATCGGGATCAGGTTTTTCAGTAGAAGAAGCTGAAAGAGATGCTGTGCTTTTGCCGGGTCTGATTATCCCTGAACTGGAACTGAGCGTTGCAAACATTCTTAAAGTGAAATGCAGAGCGCAGGTACTTTATCGCAAAACTTACAAAGATGCACAAAATGAGAATCGCGTGCAGTGCGGCTTAACGCTGCTAGATATGGACGTTCAGCATCATCTGAATCTCATATCCTTTCTACATCAAGTTGAAAATAAAAATTCTTATGTATGTAACAAACTAGATTTAGATACCTTGTGGCGTTTCTTTTTTGAGACCGGTTTTATGTATCCAGAAAAATATGCATCTATTGAGTCTAACAAAGACCAAATAAAAGAAACATATAAAAAGCTGTATTTGCATAGTCCGAATATCGCAAGGCATTTTACATATCAGGAAGATGGTCGAATCTTGGGCCACCTCGCAATGTTGCGGTTTTATGAAAACAGCTGGTTGATTCATCATCATGCCGCCAGAAAACCCGCCCTGAATAGAGCCGGTTTAATTGTTTTGAACCAGATCGGCAATTTTAGCTATGATTCCCATAGACTCCAATCTCTTCATATGGATTTTTTGTTGTGCTATTATAGACCTGAAAATAAATTTCCCAGTCGTGTTTTTCAAGGAGCGGCCAGACAAATTGGAAATCCTAAATATTGTTCCGTTGATAAATTTGCATATTTTCATCATCGCCATTATGGTAATCATAAATTGAACATGGCGGGTCCCTGGGAATTATCTGATACACAGCCTGAAGATCTTATTGAATTGGAAAACTTTTATGAGCATAATTCGGGTGGGCTGATGTTAAACGCGTTGGACATCGAGGCCGAAAAGCTAAATGAGGATGATCTGTCAAAAGAGTATCATAAACTTGGTTTTGAAAGGAAAAAACATTTTTATTCACTGAAAAAAAGAGGCAATCTAAAAGCCGTAAGTATGGTAATGGTATCTGATATCGGTTTGAACCTTTCCAGCCTGACCAATTGCATCAAGGTTTTTTTCCTGGATCCAAACGATATAACTAGGGACACGCTGGATTGCATGATCTCAATTATCTTTAACAACGTCGGAAGGCAAGAAATGCCCGTACTCGTATATCCGGCTTCCTGCGTAGAAAATAGCTCCATATTTTATGAGAAGCATTATGTTCTTTGGATCTTAAACACCACCCATTCTGACGCTTATTTTAGTTATGTCAATCGGCTGCTTAAATTCATTTGAACTTATTTGTTATTATTTCAAAGTACCTATTAGTAAACCGGTTTGCCGGGCGGCAATGGTCTAGCTAACTTTTGGGTTTACAGCCTCTGCAACAAATCGCCGGTGTATAGGTAAATCTTCTCAGATCACTAAAAAAACGTTTGAACTCTTCAAGAAATTCTTCATAACCCCCTCCGTATTCGTTAAACTGATAACCGGAATTTTTTCCGGCAATTTCTACTTTTTTCATCCAATTAAAAGCATCAGTATCTTTTAATTCTCCAAAAATCAGATGATGGGCATCAAGGCGAATGTCTATATTTTCGCAGCCCAAGTCATAAAGATAGGAGTAAAGTTTTCTGCCTGTAAAGGAATCAAAATCGGCATTCTTTTCAAGTGTCTTTATGATTCAAAATATCACCTTTTCGAGTCTGGTTGGAATTCCGAAATGGCTCAGACAATTATAGTCCAGATCAATCAGGCACATAATTCCGCCAGGCTTCAAAATACTATATATGTGCTTGACGATATCGAAACTTGTTGAAAGATAATATTCTAAAACAAAACGAACCCAAATAAAATCAAACATGCCGAGTTCAGCCAGCGGCTCTCGAATATCTTTACATAGAAATTTTAAATTTGGATCCAAATAATTGGCTTTAGCATAATTTATGCGTTGTTCGGCGAAATCAAGTGCCAGTGTTTCACCATTCGGTTGAACCAGTTTATTAAGAAAAAAAGAAGTCTTTCCAGAGCCGCACCCTAAATCTGCGACTCGCATACCGGCCTTTATACCAGCCCACAGGGCCTGCTCTGTTACTACACTGCCGTCCGTTTTCAAGTCGAGTCGAAGAGCCTCTTCATTACTTTCCATCAAGTATTCGCTATTCGTCATTATCCAGACTCCTTTTGCAGTATACTGCCCAGAAATTAAGGCGTGAGTGCGCGTATACTATGAAACTCATTGTTAGTCAAACTGATTAATAAATCATATGAAATATTAGGCGCAATTGAATAGAGATAACCGCTGACGGCTAGCAAACGGTATGGTCATTTATTATTTTACAAATCTTAATGGGTGAGATGTAAACACAGATTCTGGTGGACTGGTATGAATTCAGGAAATAACATAACATCCGGAATAAAAAAATAGGGGAGTAATTTATCGTGATTATCTGTAAAGAAGTTTCTTACCTAGCAGTTTTAGATTAATTATCATGAGATGGAAATATTTGTTTAAAAGATTCCATGATTCTTTGTCGCTCCAATAGGCCCGTCCATGCTGCTTTTGATAGAGAGTGTCTAATCGCCTCGAATTTTTTGCGCTGGCGTGGTCCTAAGCTCTTAAGAATACTCAGATTGTCACCTCTGTATATCGGTCCGGAATTTTGAAGCCCAAGAAATGTTTTTAACACATGCTCCCTGGCTCGGTCCGAATCCATGGTTCTGTGTTTCCATTTTTGCATATACCCGGTTAATTTATATTCTTTTCGCATATCAGGTTCGTATATCGGGCTTAAAGGGCTCAACACGAAAGGGTAAAGGGACCACGAAAGATATCCCTCAAGTTCAGGATATTCATGACGTTTAATAAATTCTCTTGTTTTTTGTGCTGTTTCATCAGTTTCGCCTGGAAAACCAGAAATAAAATAACATGAGCAGTTGATACCGGTTGAAAGCAACAATCGGAGAACCTCAGAATATTGTTGAGGACTGGCTTTTTTGTTCATGTTTTTTAAAATCATCGTATCTGCTGATTCTAAACCCAACTGAACTTCGATACATCCTGCGCGACGCAGTAACTGCATATCAACATTATTCAGCGCACCAGCCCTTACGAAAGTCATCCACTCAATTTCAATACCTTCAGCAATAATTCGTCGGCAAACATTGTTCAAGTCGTCCTTTCCAAGCCTAAAGTTGTCATCCACAAACCAAACATGCCTAACGCCTCTAATGGCCACTGCTTTTAACTCATTCACTAATTGATCAAGAGGTTTAACAAAAGTAAGCTTTCGGTCTTTAGCAAAATTGCAAAAAGCGCATTGATAAGGACAGCCATTACTGGCTTGCATCGGTATGACCTTGGATTTAAAAATTTTACCCGGCAGTAATTTCCAATCTATAAAAAAATCCGCAGGTTCAGAGATTTCATCCATTCGTTGAAAAAAATTGTATTTTTTTCCTAACAGAGTTGCAGAATTCGGAAGGCGGTTGATGGGTTTGCCCTCTTTGAGATTTCTTAATGCTTCGCATAAAATCTTTTCACCAAGTAAACTGATAATATAAAGGTTGGCAGAAGGTTCGTCGTTGACGTTTAGAAAAAGAAAGTCATTTTTTGCAGACTCCGTATCATAATTATTTTCAGAAGACCTTTGAAGCATAAGATACGATAAATATATGAGTGGACCACCGACAATAATAAAAATATCCGGGGCTAGCTCACGGATGTCGTCAACGAGTTTTTTAAGCGTCGGTTTATTTGGAATATACGTTGTTGAAATAATAACAGCCCGTGGTGTATCTTTGAGTAAACGACGAAACTCCTCCTGTTCTTCATAGTAGCTATCTATTAGCTCCACTTCAAATTTCTGACTTGTGAGGTAATGCAAGAGGCTAATACCGTTTAGTTTGGGTGCGGATGCCCAGCTTGATACCCCATCCCCTTCAATTGGTGCTAGTACTTTACCTTGGTGTTTCAGATAATTTAAGACCACCTGTACATCGGCAATCCTGCCGTCGAGGAGTAACTTTAATGGATTGGTTCCCGACATGGTTTTTACACCGGAATCGGATATGATAATGGCATCAAGCGGCAATTCTGGTACTCGCTTTATCGGAAATCGGCATGCTCAGTCGTTGATTAATTCTATTCGAAATGGTGACAATTGAAATATCATAAGGTATATATAGCTATCTCTAATATATCCTAAGGTCAAGAACATTTAACTAAGATGATTTCGACTGACCAACCATGTTAATTTGAATCCTTCAAATACTGTGATGACCGGGATTATGTTATAAGAGAGGAAAAGGGATGATGAAACCCTATGCATATGATTTGACTGAATCAGATATAAAAAAAGAGCGCAACAAGGCAAGGAGGCTCAGGGATTCACAGTGGTGGAAGCGCCGATTGGCAAAAGGGGGTTGCTACTATTGCGGTCGGTCGACACCTCCCAAGCAATTGACCATGGATCATATTGTGCCGATAGCCCGTGGTGGCAGAAGCACCAAAAGCAATGTAGTTCCCTCATGCAAAGAATGTAACTATAAAAAGAAGCAGCTTCTACCCATGGAATGGGAAGAATATTTAGCTGGATTTACAAAAACTTAAGCTAATCGTAGCAAATGCTCCGATTATAGCTTACAGAAACCACCAGAGTGATAATTATTTTTTGTTAAGCTTAAGAGGGTTCGGGTCTATGATACAAAACATCAAAACGCTTCCGTCTTCCTTTTCAATCATCTTCCGGTTCGACCCATACGATATGCTCCTTGTTTATAACAAGAACCTTACCCTGTCCTTCTCTTAATACGGCATCAACCAGAACAATAAAAGGGGATTCACTTTTGGTGAAAAGATCAGAAACACGCGCCTTTGAAGTGAGGTTGACCTTTCCTTGAATGGTAGCACCATCTGAAGTTTTAATTGTTATTTTTTTATAAATAGGATCAGGGTGAGAGATGTGTTCTTTTGCTTGCATTTCCGATTTCCTTTCCTCCATTGGCCAAAACCTAACCGAAGAAACTAAACTCATAAAAATATACTATACTTATTTCACGGCAACAATAAAAAAACTGATATGTTACTTAAAACTTGAAGATCCGACTAACTTTGAATTATAATGTGTTACCATTTAATTTTATGTGACCGAATTAATCGAGATATCAACCAATTTTTGTACCCTTAAAAAGTGCAAAAAATATTAAATTTGTCCTTTACATGAAATTTGACTTGTGATATTTGAATACCTTTTTGATATTGCTTTATAATTGTAATAAAGGGCTTTATTATGAAAAAGAAAGATATGGAATATTTTAAGGAGTTTCTAACCAACCGCTTGGAAGAACTTTTAAGCCAGGCCGATGATACAGTCTCAGGAATGACCATTCCGAAGGAGAACTTTCCTGATCCGACCGACCGGGCTGCGCTGGAAGCAGATCGGAATTTTATGCTTCGGATTAGGGACCGGGAGAGCAAGCTTATCAAAAAGATAAAAAAAGCCCTTGAGCGTATTGAAAATGGTACCTTCGGAATATGTGAAACTTGCGGCGAAGACATTTCGATTAAACGATTGAAAGCCAGACCCGTTACGTCTCAATGCATTGAATGTAAATCCAAAGAGGAGGCTTTAGAGAAAGCCCTTGGATTGTGATTCGTCCGTCGGTATAGACCTTCATTTACATTCAACGGCTTCAGATGGAACCCTCACCCCGTCTGACATTCTTAGATTGGCCCAGGAGAAAAAGCTTAAGGCGATTGCCATCACCGATCACGATACAGTTGAAGGTTCTAAAGAAGCTCAACGCCTCGGTATTCCCCCTTTTATAAAATTTTTAACCGGTGTAGAGATAAGCGCTTCTCCTCCCCCATCCGCAAACTGTTCCGGCAGTTTTCATATTTTGGGCTATGGTATTAGACCGGATGAGCCAAAACTCAACAAAACACTTGGCGTGCTTCAAACTGCAAGAAAAAACCGGAATCCCATAATTATTAAACGTCTGAACGGCCTGGGGTTTATTTTTTCTCTTGCCGATGTCATAAACGAGGTTGGAGCGGGTCAGATAAGCAGACCGCACATAGCTCAATATATGGTAAAAAGGAAATTTGTAAGTTCGATTGATGAAGCATTTAATAGATATCTAGCGCATGGCAAACCGGCCTACGAGGAAAAATATAGAATAGCATGCGAACAGGCCATTGAAATCATAATTGGGGCAGGGGGGCTGCCTGTTCTTGCTCACCCCTTTTTGCTTAACATGAAGAGTGATACTGAGCTTGAAAAACTGATTGATGTTTTGAAATATATGGGGATTAAGGGGATTGAAGTCTATTATCCGGCGCACCCTCCGGAAAAAACGTTTTTATATGCTGAACTCGCAAAAAAATACGATTTGCTGATGACCGGGGGTACAGATTTCCACGGTTCTTTGACACCGGACATCCAAATGGGAACGGGAAAGGGTGATCTTTTGATCCCTTATTCACTGTATGAGAAACTAGTTTCACGCTTATGATTCGTTTTTTCTGAGAAATATTGCATCCACGGCATCCGTTTGTGACACTTGGCGGTTCTAACAACCGGGTTTATTCACAAGTGCCGCACTTTTGACACCATCGTTATTACTTATTTATTCGCCTTGGCCTGAAATTCCTGTCACAATCACAGCTGGACTGTGGGGAGCTTCATTAGGTGCCACTATAGTGACTGCTGATATACATACACTGATGCAAAAGCTACAGTATCAATTCACGGATAGGCGTCTTATCCAAGAAGCCTGCCGCCATAGTTCCTTTGTTAATGAGCAGGCCGATGCTGTCATGCAGGATAATGAGCGTCTCGAATTTCTTGGCGATGCTGTTTTAAACCTCGTGGTGGGACACATTTTAATGAAACGTTTTCCCGAATTAAAGGAGGGTGAGCTATCCAGGATGCGCGCCAGCCTCGTGAATGAGTCTCAACTGGCGATTATTGCACAAATGTTGGATTTGGGGACTTATATACAGCTTGGCAGAGGAGAGGAACAAACCAGCGGTCGTGAAAAGAACTCAATTTTGGCAAACACCTTCGAAGCTGTGGTTGCTGCTGTTTATCTGGACGGAGGTTTTGACGTGGCTCACAAATTTATAGAAACACATTTTTTGTCGTTGCTCGAAGATATCCAAACCCCAGCGGTCTATTACGATTACAAAAGCCAATTGCAGGAATACGTCCAAGCACACCAGCGGCTGGTACCCCAGTATCGTGTTATGGATGAAAGCGGCCCGGACCACGATAAGACATTTGTTGTGCAGCTGCAGGTTAAGGATCTTAGAACCGAAGGCGTTGGGAAAAGTAAAAAATTAGCCGAGCAAGATGCTGCCAGTAAGGCGCTTGAAATTTTGAAATCAGACACCTGAGAGGGGATTCACAATACGGGATTTATCGAGTTGATCCGAATAAAATCAGTGTCCGGACAGAATAATTTTTATGCAATGCGGACCGATGCCGGCCGTCCGACATTCGGCAACCAATACCCAATGTCAAAAATGCAGTATCCAGCAACCAATCGCCGTCCGTTTATCATTCCTATCTTTTTACCCCATTCGGGATGCCCCCATCAGTGTGTATTTTGTAATCAACGCGCAATTACGGGCACCAGCAGAAAAAATCCTTCCCCCTCGGCGATTCGTTCGCAGATCGTCGAATTCCTGAAATACAGGGGGAATCTCAGGAATTTGGTGGAGATCGCATTTTTCGGCGGCAATTTTCTGGGATTAAAAATGGATTATATAAAGGCTTTATTATCCGAAGCCGCCACGTTTGTTCAGGCCGGGCAAGCGGACGGTATCAGGTTTTGCACCCGGCCGGATACCATAGATTACAGGCGACTCGAGATGATCAAACCCTATCCGGTTTCGACAATCGAGCTCGGAGTGCAGTCGATGGATGATCACGTGTTGGATCTGGTAATGCGCGGGCATACATCTGCCGACACAAAAGTAGCGGTGGCGTTACTCAAGCAGCATAACTATAGAATCGGTCTTCAGATGATGGTCGGCCTGCCCGGGGATAGCGATGAAACAGCGCACGCCACGGTGGTAAAAATTTCTAATCTGCAACCTGATTTTGTCAGAATTTACCCCACTGTGGTATTAAAGAACAGCCTTCTGGCAAAATGGTACCAAAAAGGTAAATATCTTCCAATGTCGCTGGAATCTTGTGTCAGCCTTGTAAAGAATCTTTTTTTGTATTTTAGAGCAAAGAATATTCCGGTGATTCGCATGGGACTGCAAGCATCAGAGGACTTCGATAAAGGCGCGACGATCATGGCAGGTCCATATCACCCTGCTTTTGGGCATCTGGTACACTCAAAAATATTTCTTGATATGGCTATATCTGCTATCGACGCTCGCATTTCAACTGATGATATAGTAAGCATTAACGTGCATCCACGCAGTCTGTCGAAAATAAAGGGTTTGAAGAATGGTAATATCGATTTTTTAAAAAAACGCTTTAAAATTCGTCATCTGAAAATCATACCCGATTCTTCAATGGGGGAGGATAAGTTAAGCATAGAATAAGTAGCTATATTTATGGCCCACAGGGGGGTGTTTACCGACAAAAGCGACCCCGTCAGTCCTCTTCTTCCGGCAACCGTACCACCAAGACCGGCTTTTTGGATCGACGCACCACCCGGCGGGCGGTGCGTCCGATCATTGCGTCCGCAAGTGATCCCCTTCCATGAGTTCCCATGACAATAAGATCACAGTTTTTTTCGTCGGCGTGTGAAAGAATTTGTTCCACCGGATTTCCCCAGACAACAACAATATCGTCTGTTTCAAAAGAGGCGGCTTTGGCACCTGACCTGACATCCTCACAAAATTGATCCAGGACTTCTTTGATGGCCACGTGCTCTTTTCTTTTCCGGGTAAGGGTTTCTCTGGCCTCACTATAGTGGTGCTGCTGAATTTCTTTCCTCCGGTCTGCACTGATGTACCCTTCAACACTGGCATCCAACGAATCCGGAACTTCCGGCAAAACATGCAGCAGCGTGAGAGCCCGGCACCATAGAAATTGGCAAGGCTTACGGCATACGCAAACGCATAGCGTGCATTTTCGGAAAGGTCTTTGGCATACAGTATTTGTTTGACGTTAATTTCCGGTAGCTTCACTTTTTATAACTCCTTTCAATTGCTTAATCCAGATGCCGCTTAAAAACCAGGAGCAGACGTAGGTGCCCAAGAAAATAAGCACAAATGCCTTGACGATATCCCAGGAGCTACCGTTCACTAAAAATCCAGGAACATAGCCGAACAAAATCGGTCCCAGGTACAAGAATTTGGCAAATTTAAAAGAGGAAAAAGCGGTTTTCCACATGTTGGCTTTGGCAATCGTGGCTCGCCTGGTTTATAATCTGTATTTCACTATGTTATATTGGGGAGTCATAAAATCTCGGATCGTAATCCGGATCAGTGCGGAAGGGCTAATTGGGTACCGTCTATTTCGACGTAAGCGGCTGATAATAAAAAGTCAATTTGATTAATTTTGAGTCCTCCGAATGGTATAATTTCCTTAGTTTCTGAACAGCTATCCCATTTTCAGTTGTTGTTATCAGAAATCCCGCAAGGTGCATTAAAGCTACATATCAGTTTTAAAGAATTCTTCCGGTTCTGTAATCGAATCCGGCCTTTTGGTATATTCAGCGGGTGCGGTACCTTCCTTGAAACACTCAAAGATGATTTCTTTGGACTCGGGTATGGGAAGAAGTCCGGTCTCAGCGTCGATTTGAACGAACACAACACCCTCCGGTTCTTGAAAAATCCGAACGGGTTTATCTGCCAGCATACGCTTCATAAAACCGACCCATATGGGGCTGGCGGCCCGGGATCCGGTTTCATGCACGCCCAGTGAACTTTCTTCATCAAATCCGACCCATACTCCGGTGATATAGCGGGGTGTGTATCCCACAAACCAGGCGTCAAATAGATCGTTGGTGGTGCCGGTTTTGCCTGCCGTCGGCCGGTTCAATGCTTTGGCTCTCCAGCCGGTGCCGTTTTGGACCACGCCTTCAAGCAAATGGGTCATGATGTAGGCCGTATCTTTTTCGACAACTTTTTTACCCTCCGGTATACATTCCTCGATCACATTATCGTCCCGATCAGCGATTTTGGTAAAAAAGCACGGTTCAATCAGATAGCCGCCATTGGCAAAAACCGAATAGGCCCGTACGAGTTCAAGCAGAGATATCCCCGAAGAACCCAAAGCAATTGAAAGATCTCTGTTCAGGTTCGAATCAATACCCAGTTGCTTGGCGTAATCAATTACATAATCAACGCCGATGTCCTGCAGAATCTTTATGGTTATCACGTTGCGGGATTTTTCAAGTGCCGTGCGGAAACGGGTGGGGCCATAAAATTTTTCGCCGTAGTTTTTGGGCTTCCATTTGAAGTCCATTTCTTCATCCTGGAATACTATTGGCGAATCGATGATGATGGTTGCCGGTGTATATCCCATGTCAATCGCCGCCGCGTATACGATCGGTTTAAAGGCTGATCCGGGCTGTCTTCGGGATTGGATGGCCCTGTTAAACTGAGTCTCTCTGAAATCACGTCCGCCAACCATAGTCATGACACGGCCGGTTTCGGCTTCGATACACAGTAAGGCAGCTTGCGCCTTTGGCACTTGTTCCAGAGCAAGAGCCCATAAATTTGCCGTATTTTCTTTTTTGCCCTTTAATCTAACGAATATCACATCGCCCACGCTGAGCACCTTTCCGGGATGCTTCACAGCGTCTTCACGGTAAGAGACTTCTGGATCAGGTTTTCTTGCCCATCCCATGTCCGCAATCTCAATAATACCCTGAGAGTTGCCCATGCGAACAGTGACCGCTTTGAGCTTGTCATCAACCTTTATTACCACCCCACTGGTGATCATTTCCTCTATTAGCGGCTCTTTATCGAGTTCGGCCTGCAGCTCTTTTGAAAATGTTTCGATATCTTCCGGCGCTAGATGTTTCAGTGGGCCACGGTAACCTTGACGCTTGTCCAAGGCTCTCAACCCTTTTTCTATTTCTTCCCGAGCCGCCTTTTGCGATCCTACATTAACGGTCGTATATACTTTTAGTCCTTCGGTATACAGAGCATTAGATCCATATTCTTACTCGATATAGCGTCGGATATGCTCGGTAAAAAACGGGACCCCCTCCAGGTACAAGTTCCGTCGGGGTTTGATATCTAAGAGCGTATTAATCGCTTCAGTGGCTTGAATGTTGGTGATATAGTCCTCCGCAACCATTCGATTTAAAACATAGATTTGACGTTGTTTGGCTTTTTCGGGATGTCGGAAGGGGGAATACCTGCTGGGTGCCTGCGGCAATCCGGCCAGCATGGCACATTCAGCCAGATTTAAACTCCTTGCTGATTTTGCGAAGTAATTTTCGGCGGCCGCCTCAACACCATAGGCACCGTGCCCCAGATAAATCTGATTGAGATACAAATAGAGTATTTCTTCCTTATTAAATGCTTTATCAATGCGATAGGCTAAAATGGCCTCTCTAAGTTTGCGCGTATAGCTTTTTTCGGGTGTCAAAAAAAACGATTTCGTTACTTGCTGAGTGATTGTGCTGCCACCCTGAACAATTGCTCCTGCTTCAATATTTTTAAAAAAGGCGCGAATAATACTCAGCAGATCAACTCCTCTGTGTTTATAAAATCTAGCGTCTTCCGCCGCCACAAATGCTTCGATAAGCATCTGAGGCATTTCGGACAACGGAATTACCTTGCGGCGTTCCTTATAAAATTCAGCGATTTTTTTTAGGTCATCAGAATATACCGTTGTAATGACAGCCGGATGGTAATCGGTTAAAGAAGAAATTTTAGGTAAATCTTGGCTCAAAAAGAAATAGGCACCCAATATTCCAAGCACACCGGATACAACGATAAAACAGGTACCCCAGATAGCAAAGCGGGTAATAAACCGCCCGAAGCCGCCTTTCTCTTTTCTGGCGCGCTTTTTTAGTATTTCGGAGGTACTTTTTGGTTTCGGCATGATTTCTTTGCTCCTGGATAATTCTTTGGTCGGTTGCTGAGGTTTATCGTGACAGCGGTACTTAATATCAAATTTCGAATTTTTAAGCAAGCCGGTATAGCTACATGAAAAAAGAAATTGACATTATTGTGTGATATAGTTATCCATCACTTTTTATTGGAAAAATTTGGCACTCCCATGTGCTCCAAGATCAAACGAATCCAATTATATAGGTAAAGCTTATGCCGCATATCGATTTTGAAAAAACAGGAGGGTTGATACCTGCCATTGTCCAGGATTTTAAATCAGGAGAAGTATTAATGCTTGCTTATATGAATAAGGAAGCCTGGGGACTAACCCTTAGTACCGGAAAAGCGACTTATTTTAGCCGAAACCGGCAAAAAATATGGATTAAAGGTGAAATTTCGGGAAATGCACAGCATATCAAAGAAATATGGATCGATTGTGACGATGATACCGTTCTATTAAAAGTCGAACAACGGGGTGGTGCTGCCTGCCACACCGGTTACCGAAGCTGTTTTTTCAAAAAAGTTGAAAACGGGTCGGTACGGATAATCGGAGAGACCGTCTTTGACCCGAAGGAGGTGTATAATACATGAACAATCCCTTAAAGCTGGGAATTCCCAAAGGGAGTCTTCAAAGTGCGACCATAGCGTTATTCAAACGCTCTGGATGGAAGATCAATGTCAATGGGAGAAGTTATTTTCCTGAAATTAATGATGAAACCATTGAATGTGCCATATGCAGGGCTCAAGAAATGTCCCGCTACGTTGAGAATGGAACGCTTGATGCGGGTCTGACCGGTATGGATTGGATCGCCGAAAACGGTAAGAATGTGCATGTCGTTGCGGACCTCGTTTATTCAAAAGTGAGTTCACGGCCAGCGCGCTGGGTTGTGGCGGTTCCGTATGATTCCGATGTGGCAAAAATTGAGGATCTTGAGGGCAAAAAGATAGCGACAGAGCTTGTGAAATATACCCAAAAATATTTTAGCCAACGCAACATCACGGTATCGGTTGAATTTTCATGGGGTGCTACAGAAGCCAAGGTTGTATCGGGACTTGCAGATGCAGTCGTGGAAGTTACAGAAACAGGAAATACCTTAAAAGCTCATGGTCTGCGGATTATTGATGAGTTGATGCGGACCAACACCCAGTTGATCGCGAATCATCAGGCTTGGAAAACTCCTGTTATAAAAGATAAAATTGAACAGATCGCCCTCCTTCTTAAAGGAGCGCTCTTGGGTGAAAAGTTAGTTGGTCTTAAAATGAATGTTTCTGAAAAACGATTGGAAAGGGTGGTGTCTTTGCTTCCAAGTTTGAATGCACCCACAATTGCCAATTTATACAACAAAAATTGGTATTCAGTGGAAACTGTTGTAAATTCCGAAATTGTGAGAGATCTTATTCCTGAACTTCTGAAAAACGGTGCTGAAGGGATTATAGAATATCCACTCAATAAAGTCGTTTAATTTTCTTTCATAGTTGGTGATCAATAAACCGATAAAGCAATAAGGTGTCATAATATGATTTCGCAGCGACTGAGTGGCATTACTTCTTTCATTGTGATGGATGTGCTCGAAAAAGCCCATGAGATGGAGCGCGAAGGGATAGATGTTATTCATCTGGAGGTGGGAGAACCGGATTTTGATACGCCGTCCTGCGTCAAGGCAGCCGCCTGCCGAGCGCTTGATGAAGGTCAGACCCACTATACCCACAGTCTCGGTCTTTTTGAGCTCAGGCAGGCAATCTGTGATTATTATTTTAAAACATATGATGTTTCGGTGAATCCCGAACAGATTGTTATAACTTCAGGCACTTCACCGGCAATGTTCCTCTTATTTTCCGTTCTTTTGAATAAAGATGATCAAGTTGTTATTTCGGATCCCCATTATGCATGTTATCCCAATTTCATTCACTTTATGGAAGGTGAAATTGTCCGGGTGCCTGTTTATGAAGAAGACGGTTTTCAGTACCGACCTGAAATGATCGGAAATAAGATCACCGAGAAGACCAAGGCCATTTTAATAAATTCTCCATCCAATCCGACTGGAAACCTCCTGTCCGAAAGCCGCATGAAAGCTTTGGCGGAATTATCCCCTTATATAATTTCAGATGAAATCTATCATGGACTTGTCTATGAAGGCGTAGAACATTCAATTTTGGAATTTACGGACAGGGCCTTTGTTCTCAACGGTTTTTCAAAACTCTATGCCATGACAGGGCTTAGGCTTGGTTACTTAATTGCGCCTGAGTCATTCATGCGTCCTATCCAAAAGCTGCAACAAAATTTTTTTATTTCGGCCAACTCAATGGTTCAAAAAGCGGGAATTGCTGCGCTTGAGGAAGCCGGCGATGATATTGCGCGCATGAAAAGAATCTATAATGATCGTAGAAAGTACATGGTTGGCAGGCTTAAGGAAATGGGTTTCGGCATTACCGTGGAGCCTACCGGCGCTTTTTATGTTTTTGCAAATGCCACCCATTTTTCCACCGATTCGTACAAACTCGCTTTTGATATCCTCCAAAAAGCCCGTGTTGGGGTTGCACCGGGTATCGATTTTGGAGAAAATGGCGAGGGCTACCTTAGATTTTCCTATGCGAATTCAATAGAAAACATTGCAGAAGGCCTGAATCGCTTGGAGAAATATCTAAACAAAGAGTTCAAAATTTGAGTTTCAAAGTTCCGGGTTTGGTATTGAAGGTTGAACCTTGAACCCGCAGCCCATCATGACATGATTATAAAGTCCGCCGAATTTGTCAAAAGTGCCGCTAAACCTTCCCAGTATCCTCCGGCTATCCTACCGGAGATTGCCTTTGCAGGTCGGTCCAATGCCGGGAAATCATCTCTGATTAATACACTCGTCAATCGGAGACGTCTGGTTAAGACAAGCGACACTCCGGGTCGAACTCAGCTGATCAATTTTTTTAACATCAACCATAATTTTACATTTGTAGACATTCCGGGTTATGGTTATGCCAAAGTTCCGTCCTCGATTAAAAAACGCTGGGGGCCCATGATCGAAACTTATATTGCCACCAGAGGCACGCTGCATGGTGTGGTATTGATAATTGATATCCGACGGACTCCCGCTGCAGATGAGCTAAATTTATTGGACTGGTTTAATCATTACCGGATCCCGTTCATATTGGTATTGACGAAGGCAGATAAACTTTCAAAGTCCAAGCAAAAACACCACCGGGATCTCATTGCCAAAGCTCTTTCTGTTAACCAAGAAGATCTCATTATGTTTTCGGCAAAATCGCGACAAGGAAAAGAAGATGTTTTGCGGGCCATCGAAGCCCTGTTAAACCCGGCTTCGACATGAGATCAGCAGTACCAAGGGAGATTTTAGTATTCAAAGCCCTGGATTTCTCAAGTTCAAATGAATTAGAAATCCCATGAACAGAATTTCACCCGATAAATCCCGCGCCGACTTCAAATCCGGTTTTGTTTCTATTGTGGGCCCACCGAATGCGGGAAAATCCACGCTTTTAAATCGAATGCTGGGACAGAAAGTTTCGATCACATCCAAAAAGCCGCAGACCACCCGGAACAAAATTATTGGCGTTGTCCACCGGCAATTTGCGCAGCTTGTATTTATCGATACGCCAGGGGTGCATCGCACCAAGGATCTTTTAAATGTAAGGATTGTGGAGGTTGCGCTTTCAACCTTGGGCAATGTCGATCTCGTGGTGGTCATTTTAGATATTGCCCATCCAGATCCCCGTTCAGAAGATTTTATAGTAAAAAAAATAGAGGAGCATAAACGTCCGGTTATTCTGGCATTGAATAAAATAGATCTGATTGAGAAGCCAAGATTACTTTCGATTATAGACGCTTGGTCAAAGCGGTATTCCTTTGATGCAGTTGTTCCCATTTCAGCTAAATATGGAGTCCAAATCGAGAAACTTATTCAGTCGATGGAGATGATTTTGCCGAAGGGTCCGCCTTACTTTCCAAACAATACGATTACTGATTTACCGGAGCGTTTCATTGCTGCTGAAATGATTCGCGAAAAAGTTTTCCGCTTAACAGGTCAGGAGATACCTTATGCGACCGCTGTGACTGTGGATTCTTTTTCCGAGGATAAAACCGGCAATCTCGTAAGGATTCATGCGACGATACATCTTGAACGCGATTCTCAAAAAGGTATTGTGATTGGCAAAAAAGCAAACAAACTAAAGAAAATCGGTGAGGCGTCCAGAAAAGAAATTGAACGGATGGTAGGTACCCAGGTCTTTTTAAAACTTTTTGTCAGAGTGCAAAAAAATTGGCGTAAGGATACCAAAGCCTTGAAAAAATTTGGGTATTAACGGATTGATTTATGATCGTTTCGTTTCATCCCATTTTTAAAGCAGACAGAAATATCATCTGCGCGGGAAGACAACCCACAACAGATGACCGCCTAGCAATTCAGGCGGCGGATGCTGTGATTCTTCCCCAAGGATGCAGCCAATCACTGTATAGGCTGGTGCGTCAAAACTGTGCCCATGTATTTCCCAATTATGATACACGCTTTGGTTATCCTGACAAAATCAGTCAGATACGGTTGTTTCAGGAAAGCAATGTCAATTATCCCAAAACGGAAATTTTTCGAACGGTGGAGGCTTTTCGGGCTAAATTCAATGGAATTTCGAAAAAATTTCCGTTTCCGTTTTTATTTAAATTTAATTGGGGGGGCGAGGGTGAAACTGTCTTTTTGATTCGCACGGCCAATCAATTACAAAAAATCATACAAAAAGCAGCTGATTATGAGCGAACGAATCAAAGAGGATTTATTCTTCAAGAGTATATTCATAACTCAAACAGAACACTCAGGGTCGCCGTGATCGGGCAAAAGCGAATTTCCTACTGGCGTGTCCAAGAAAGCCCGGAATGTTTTCAGGCCAGTTTGGCGAAAGGGGCCATAATCGATACTGACACTGATCATGAACTTCAGGAGATGGCGATTTCAGAAACGAATGAATTTTGTAGCAAAACTAAAATTGATCTGGCAGGATTTGATATTATCTTTTCAGATAAAAATGAAGCCTATTTTCTCGAGATTAACTATTTTTTTGGGCGACGCGGTCTGGGAGGGTCGGAAAAATACTATCAGATTCTCATTGAAGAGATAAATAATTGGCTAAATCGAATCGCTAAAGGATTTTGAATACCATTTGGCGTTGTTGATAAATGCGAAACTGCCTGTCGGATTGTAACCATTTGAAATAAAATACTCTATAAATTCTATCGTTTTTATTTATGCATACATTTCTGCGAGCAATCAACTTTTTTTCAATACGATGAATTGGATTAAAGACAAGGTTCAGATAAATATCCCCTTTACGATGCTTTGGGATACATATATCGATCGTTTCATCGAGAAGGGATTGAATCCGGAAGTAGGACTTGACGCTACCGCATTGATACGCTTTAACCGATTCGATTTCAGCATCATGGCTGAGCGTTTACAAAAGCGCTGTCTTACCATCACCATGCATGCCCCTTTTGTTGACCTCTGCGCCGGATCTTCTGATCCGGACATTAGAGCGCTAACCCGCCATCGTTTCGAACAGTTGCTTCAACTTGTTCCTATTTTCAAGCCCAAAACCGTTGTTTGCCACTTGGGCTATGACTGGAAACGATATGGATTTTTCAAGGATGAGTGGATTGAAAACAGCCTGGAAATTTGGTCTTGGCTCGGTAGTCACCTTCAGGAAGAAGGGAGCCAATTGATGCTCGAAAATGTTTATGAACACGGTCCTGACGTTATGCGAGTCGTTCTTGAAAGGCATGACGATCACAACGTTGGGTTTTGTCTGGATACCGGTCACCAGGCTGCATTTAGCCGAACTTCTTTAGAGGCATGGCTAGATTCTCTCGGACCATTCCTTGGCCAGTTGCATCTTCATGATAATCGCGGCAGAACTGACGCACACATGGCTGTCGGACAGGGTGGTATTGATTTTGAATCGTTTTTCAAAAAGCTGAAAACTCTGAGAAAGAACCCGCCGGTCGTAACCCTTGAACCGCACAAAGAAGGAGACCTTTGGCCGAGTTTTGAGTATCTTCAAAAATTATGGCCTTGGTGATGATGCGTTGATTCTTATAATTATAAACCGATCAATTCAGGCCCCTGTTTGGTTTAACCGATTATAACACGTATCATCAAACATTAATCTTATTTTTCAGCTGCTCAAAATCTGTATCTGTGAAAATTTCGGCGAACCGTTGGCCGTGGGTACTTTTTTTCTTATAAACAGCAATACACGCTTTTACAATTTCGATGACTTCCTTTTCATTAAAGAGGCCGGGAAGCTCTTGAGCGATTTTTGGATGACGGCCCAGCTTACCTCCGAGTTGTATCCGGTAGCCTTTGCAGTCGGTGGTCAATGTTCCGGTTGGGCAAGCCAGTGCACATTTTCCACATTTAAGGCACCTACTAAAATCAATTCTCGGCCCCAGGGTATCAAGTTCGATAGCCCCCTCTTGGCACGTTTCGAGGCATGCCTCGCATTGCGTGCAGGTTTCATCGGCGACTGCTGGCAACACGGCACCGATAATGCCGATATCCTTAATTTGTGGTTGCGAACAGGCATTGGGACAGTCGGCAAGGGTGATTTTGAATTCATGATGGAACTTGAGATCTCCCTTGACCCTTTTCTTAAGAAAGCTCAGCAGATCTTCACTTTTTAACAGGGTTTCTACTTTTTGGTACAACTGATCACTGATATTGGTGCGGTTTGGGCATCCATTGGGCCCAAAACAGATTTTAAGTTGAAACCCTTTTATTTCTGATCCCATTCTCGACAAAAGACGGGCCTGAGTCGTCTTTACATCATCAAGTGATACAATTTTTTTACCCTCCACCCGAGCTTTTTTTTCCAGACGAACACGTACTTTTTTTCTTACCAAGAGCGGGATCTTTTTAATGGCTGTTTCGGCTTCCGGGGTCCACTTCATGTGTGCGATTCCCTTTAGAACCGCTAAAGCGATCATCTTGTGGGCAAAACTACCCATCGCTCGAGACGGTTTAAATGCAATATTTTATCAAAACCTTATTTAAAATTTACAATATTCATGGAAAACCTAATTATTTCAAACCCAGTGTCAATGGTTTGCGGGTTGTTGCCCAAAGATATTTTCACTGCGTCTAAAACGTTTTTTGATGAATCTAATGCTTGCTCCAGGCGCTTTGAAAACTCGTCCCGCCTGCGCGCGGTACTCAAACAGGTTCAAAGCGCTTTTCTTCCGCTGCGTGAAGATTTATGAATTCAAAAACGTTTTAATGACCGTTCAAAAATATTTGGGCAACAACCCGTTTGTTCGTGATTCTCGAAAAACCGTTCTCGAAAACAAGGGGGTAACGTCGTCCGGGGAAAAGTGACGTAATTGGTGTAATGACATACCGGAGACCGCTATACTGGGATTTGCTGGAAGTAACTTTGTAACCTCCAACATTTCGAAATAAGAAGTATAACGGTGAGGGTCGGGGCAATTTTTTGAAGGCCCTGCCGTAAACAGCAATTTATTATTTGAGCAGTATTATCTCACCGCAACTGTTTTGGGAGGCTACAATTAATTGAGTAGGGCAATTTTGCAAGGCCCGCCCGACGGTGCTCAAGGCTTTTTGAGTGGTATTGTTGGTTTCACTCAGGTGGGCCAATATGACATGTTGCAGACGATTGTGCTTGACCTCATTCAGCAGAATCTTGGATTCTTTATTTGACAGGTGGCCGATTCTACTTTGGATGCGTTGTTTTAAAGGCCATGGATAGGGTCCGTTTATGAGCATAGCCGGATCATGGTTGGCTTCGAGAATCAAAAGGGCGCATCCCTTAAGATGGTGTTTAACCATCGAGGTTGCAGTCCCCAGATCGGTTGCTATACCAATTTTCAAACCGTTTTTCTGAATTGTAAAGCCTACCGGATCCTCAGCATCGTGAGAAACGGAAAAGGGATGAATGCTTAAATCGTTTATGTCAAAAGAGCAACCGCAATCAAAATAGTTGGGATTTTGAATCTTTTGGAATATAAAAGAAGCCTTTTCTGTTTTTCGACTGAGATATACCGGTATTCTCAAACGACGGGAAAGTGAACCGACACCTTGGATATGATCTGCATGTTCATGGGTTACGAGGATAGCACTAAGGTTTTCAGAGGAAAGCCCCCTGGACTTGAGCCGGCGTTGAATTTCGATTCCGGAAGGACCCGCGTCGATAAGTATGGCAGTTGTACCGTCGGTAAGATAGATCGAATTTCCCTTACTTCCACTGGCCAAAACGCACACGGCCAGTCTGAAGTCTTCATTTTTTAGCGGATTTGGGTTAGCGGGCTTATCAGAATCCATGGGTAAATATTTATTCTTTGTCCGCAACTCAGCGGTGGCGCCCAGATGTTTATTTTCCGGTATGGCCGAACCCACCGCTGTTGCGATCAGTTGGGGGCAGCTGCTCGACGATCTTCAGTTTTGCGTGATACACTTTGTTGATGACCATCTGGGCAATTCGGTCGCCCCGTCGCACTGTATATTTTTTGCGGCCGAGGTTAACAACGGCTATTTTTATCTCACCGCGGTAGTCAGCATCTACCGTGCCGGGCGAATTTATCAGTCCAATTCCGTGATTTACAGCCAAACCACTTCGTGGGCGTATCTGGGCCTCGTATCCCTCGGGAATGGCAATGGCAAATCCGGTGGGAACCAGGGCTATTGCACCGCGTCCCAGAACAAAAGGCTCGTCTACCGCAGCGTGAATATCCATTCCGGCTGCTTGGGGGCTCATATAACAGGGAAGGGGTAAGTCTTTATCTACGTCAGGCCGTAAGCGGACGAATTTAATGACAGGGTCATCAACCATCGTTGCACGCCGAAAATTCAAAGTTTTTGGTTTTGTTTCGAACTTTACACAAAATAACCGCAACCAACTTTCAGGTTAAGTTTTTAACATATCCCCAAAAGCATTTTTATTTTTAAGCGGTCCAAGGGCGGTTAGTCCCAGCTGATCTTTTTGAAACAGGGTTTCTGCTAAAGTGAGGATATCTCCTTCTGAAACCGATTCGATATGATCTATTAAAGTTTGCAGGGGAATATGATAGCCGAAGTTTATCTCATTTTGTGCGAGTCGAACCATCTGATTATCGACACTTTCAGATGCAAGTAATAGGTTGCCGATGAGGTAGTCTTTTGCATGCTTGACTTCCATTTCGTCAACGCGATCATTTTTGAGTTTGTTCATGTCCTCGATAATTAATGCGGCCACCTCTTTGGCCTTATGTGGTTGGACGGCAACATAAGCACCGAAAATACCGGTATCGACATATGAAGATACGTAAGAATATACAGAGTAAGCCAATCCTCTGCGTTCCCTTATATTCTGGAATAGCCTCGAACTCATGTTCCCCCCCAAAATGGTATTTAACAGCGAGAAGGTATACCGGCGGGGATCCGTTATCGAAATTCCCTTTGTTCCTAAACATATATGAACTTGTTCCAAGTCTCGGTAATGTATATTCACTTGCGGATGACCCTCAGGAGTTGTTCGTTTTGGGAATCCGTTTCCGGGTTCGGTTGATTCAAAGGCGGGGCGAACGAGGTCGACAAAATAGTCGTGTGATATATTTCCGGCTGCCGATATGACGATATGCTCAGGTTGATAGAAGCGATAAAAATAATTTTTTATAATTGCTGTGTTGAACTTGACAACGTTTTCGCGTGTGCCAAGTATCGAACGACCCAGGGGATTGTCTCCCCAGTAAGAGTTGCCTGAAAGCACATGAACATATTCTTCTGGATTGTCTTCGACCATGTTGATTTCTTGAAAAATCACCGGACGTTCTTTTTCTACTTCTCTTTCATCGAAGACCGAGTTTAGGAAAATATCCGATAGAATATCCACCATAATTTCCAGGTGGGCATCGATCACTCTGGCGTGATAACAGGTGTATTCAAAGCTTGTAAACGCGTTTGTTTGTCCCCCGATTGCGTCAAATTGTTTTGCAATTTGGAATGCCGTTCGTTTTTGGGTCCCTTTAAATATCATGTGCTCGATCATATGGGATAAGCCATTCTCCGAAGGTGATTCATCCCGAGCGCCGACATTAACCCATACTCCCATTGAGACACTGCGTGCATAGGGCATATTTTTAGTTAGTATGCGGATGCCGTTATCAAGAGTTGTTTTATTTATCGCTTGCCCCATGACCTTCTTCCAAAACTGCCTTATGGCTCAGGCGAATTTTGCCATCACGGCTGATTTCTAGTACTTTGACTTTAATTCTATCTCCTTCTTTGACAACGTCGGATACATTTGTAATCCGGCGGTTGGCAAGCTGTGAGATATGAACTAAGCCGTCAGTGCCTGGCAATATCTGGACAAAAGCACCAAAATCCATCACTTTTTGAACGGTTCCTTCGTATACGCGCCCAACTTCTGGTTCCATGGCGATATCGTTGATCAACTTTTGAGCAGCATCGGCATCTTCTTTACAGAAAGCTGCAATTTTAACGATGCCTGAATCTTCTATTTCAATTCGGGTATTGGTTTCGTTTTGAATCGATCTGATTATTTTGCCAAACGGTCCGATAATTTCTCTAATTTTGTCTGGATTAATCTTAATCGTAATAATTTTGGGGGCATAAGGTGAAATTTCTTTACGGGATTCTTTCAGGGTTTCCAGCATTTTTTCAAGGATAAAGAGCCGGCCGACACGTGCCTGTTCAAGTGCTTTTTGCATGATATCACGAGAAAGTTCCAGAATTTTAATATCCATCTGAAGTGCGGTAATTCCATCCTTTGTTCCGGCTACTTTAAAATCCATATCCCCGGTATGATCTTCGTCCCCGAGAATATCAGATAAAATCACTACCCGATCTCCATCTGAAACAAGACCCATAGCAATACCGGCAACAGGAGATTTTATTGGAACGCCGCCATCCATCAGTGCCAGTGTTCCTGCGCACACCGTTCCCATGGATGAAGAGCCGTTTGATTCCAGTACCTCTGAAACAATCCGGATCGTATAATCAAATTTTTCTTTGGTAGGTAAGATCTTCTCTAAGGCCCGGGTAGACAGACCCCCATGGCCGATATCCCGACGAGAAGGGCCTCCGATTCGCTTGACTTCACCCACTGAAAAAGGAGGAAAATTATAGTGAAGCATAAAGGGCCTGAACTCTTCACCGCTTAAAGTTTCCACCCGTTGTTCATCGGGCCCTGATCCCAGGGTCAACACCCCCAGCACCTGGGTTTCGCCACGGGTAAACAGCGCACTGCCATGGGGTCTGGGAAGCATCCCGGGTTCACAGGTAATCGGTCTGATTTCATCAAATTTTCGGTTATCGATACGGCGGTTTTCCTCCAGGACAAGGTTGCGGCATGTCACTTTTTGAAGGTCTTGTAAAATTTCATATATTTCTTCCTTCCGATCGGTATATTCCTCTCCAAAACTTTCCACAACATCGGCCTTAATTTGTTCCAGAGCGGCGTAACGTTTTAATTTTTCCGGTATCAATAGGGCTTCTCGCATTGGCAACTTAGCCTGAGTTTCAATTTTGCTGACCAATGCCGGATCCTTATCAGGCGTCATAAATGGGCGTTTGGGTACCCCGACAGCCTCCCTTAATTTTTCTTGAAGTTCGATGAGGGGTTGCATGGCCCTGTGCCCGAAGTAAATGGCTTCCAGTATATCGGCTTCTTTTACAATATCCGCGCCTGCTTCTACCATGACTACGCCTGTTTTGGAACCTGCCACGATGAGATTGATATCGGATTTTTCCCATAAACTAATGGCCGGATTTATCACGAGTTCACCGTCTATCCGGCCGACCCGCACGCATGCAATTGGACCTTTAAAGGGGATATCGGAAATCGTTAGTGCAGCCGAGGCCCCGCTCATTGCCAGTGTGTCCGGGTCATTTTCCTGATCCATGGACAAAACCGTTGCGATAACCTGTGTTTCAAAGCGGTAGTTCTTGGGAAAAAGTGGTCGAATCGGGCGGTCGATCAGGCGTGCGGTCAAGGTTTCCTTTTCACTGGGCCTTCCAATTTCGCGTCTAAAATAATTTCCGGGTATGCGGCCGGCAGCATAAATTTTTTCCTGATATTCAACCGTAAGCGGTAAAAAATCTGCAGGGCGTTCCTCATTTGTCGATACGACTGTTACCAGTACAATGGTTTCTCCGTATTGAACGACGACCGCCCCGCTGGCCTGTTTAGCGACTTTGCCAGTCTGAATACTTAGTGGTTTTCCACCAATTTGGGCGTTTAGTGAAATTTTCATATTTTTCTCCTAAAAAATTAAGCGACCATAAATCCCTCTACCTGTTTAATAGTCGCTTATCTTTCACCATTAAATGATAATTGTGCAAGATTTAACACAGACCACTCAGTCTGTTGCTGGGCTAACCTATGGGGCGCCATGTATTTCGTTTGTTCCGTGTTAGATTTGATTTGTTACCGCTTAAGTCCGAGGCTTTCAATGATTGCACGATACCGGTGAATATTCTTGCTTTTCACATAGTTCAACAGTCTGCGACGCCTGCCTACCAGCATCAACAACCCCCTGCGGGAATGATGATCCTTTTTATGAATCTTTAAATGCTCGGTAAGGTAGGATATTCGCTGGGTAAGAAGGCCAACTTGAACCTCGGGAGATCCCGTATCACTTTCATGCAGTTTAAATTGCTTAATAAGTTTCTTTTTTTCTTGCGTTGTAAGAGCCACTCTTTTCTTACCTCCTTTTAAATTTACCTTTGAATATTCATTAATTTGGAAAGACGCAACAATAATTTAATCTATCATCTGTTGGAATTTGTCTCATTACTGCGATCAGTTGATTAGCGGAGTCGATTACTTTGATGAACCCTTCCGACCCCTTGATCCCAACCGGATTTAGATCATTTTTTCGTATTAAGTTACCGTACTTTATTTTTTGGGCCAATTTATCGTCAACCTTTACAGCCGTCATACCGCGCAGGGCGTCTACCATACTGATTATTCGCTTTGAAACGTTACCCCGAAAAGCAAGTTTTTCAAGCCCAACTAAAGTCAACGCTTCATTAATGGTAAATTCACTGCTCTCAATTCGCCGCAGTTCTTTTAGATGTCCCCCGCATCCGAGGGATTTTCCGATATCAGAACAAAGTGTTCTAATGTAAGTACCTGCGGAGCAGAGGACTTCAAAGGTTACCATCGGCAAATTTATCTTTAGAATATTAATTGACGAAATATGCACCTGTCGAGGCGGTTTCTGAACCGGATTGCCTTTTCTGGCATGACGGTAGAGCGGAACCCCGTTATATTTTAATGCTGAATAAACCGGTGGAAGCTGCTCGATAGTTCCCTGAAATTGTTTAATTGCAGAACGTATCATTGGTTCTGAAAGTGCAGTGTACTCACACCTATCCGTAATCGTTCCGCTAGAATCCTGCGTATCTGTCTGTACTCCAAGATGAAGCACAGCGCTGTATTTCTTGCGCCCGTTTAAAAAAAACTGGGCAAGTTTTGTTGCGCTGTTGAGGCAACATATGAGCACACCCGTTGCGAGGGGATCAAGTGTTCCGGCATGGCCTGCTTTTTCGGCTCTGAGAATCCGTTTGACGGAAGCAACCGCTTTTGCAGAGGAGATATTTGCGGGCTTATCTATGACAATGACGCCGCTTTGTAGATGACTATTCATTTGTGGCGTCCTCCCGCGCTCATAGCTTGTCAGCCAAGTTGGTGATTTCAGCTTTCAAGTCAGCTAGCGTCGTTTCAATGCCGAAGCCGGCAGCACTGGAATGGCCGCCGCCTCCATAAGAAGCTGCTATTGCAGCTACATCCACCGTGCCATCCGACCGCAGGCTGACATGAAAGCGGTTAAAACATTTTGGATTTCCGGCACCGTTTTTATGTTCTTGTATCAATGCTGCCACTTTAACATCTTCAATATTTCGGGCGTAATGAATCATACCATCGATGTCTTCAGACTTCGTACCTGTCTGTGCCAGCATATCCTGTGTGATTGTCATTATCGATAGTTTGCCATTATAGGATATCTCAATGGAATCGAGCGCCAGATTAAGAAGCTTGATGCGCCCCAGAGAGTAAGTTCCAAAAACCCGTTGAGCAACCTCATACGGTTTCACTCCCCTTTCTGTCATTTCTTCGCAAATAGCAAAAGCCGCCTGATTGGTGTTTGAAAAGCGAAAGGAACCCGTATCGGTCAAAATAACAGTATAGATAGATGTTGCAATATCACTGTTGATGGGTACTTTTAACCTTTTAATCAGGCGGTAAACAATTTCGGCAGTCGAACAAGCAAAAGTATCTATAAGCTGGCAAAAACCAAAACCTGTGTTGGTAATGTGATGATCTATGTTAATGATCACCGGAACCTTATTGACGATAGAAACCGCCGGTCCGATTCGCTCTAAATTGCCGCAGTCAAGGATAACGGCGGTGTCAAATCGTATCGAGTGATTTATGTGTCTGGTGATGCGATCAACGGATGGTAGGAATCGATACACAGCCGGTATCGGGCTATTATTGTATAAATAGATCTTCTTGTTGATTGACTCGAGGGCAAGACCCATGGCAATCAGGGATCCGACAGCATCGCCGTCCGGGTTTCCGTGTGAAGCAAGTAAGACATGTTTACAGTCAACGAGGTGTTTTAATGTTTGTTCCATCTTCCGTTCTGATCTGGTTTAGTAATCTATCTATGTTTGCACTGTAATCAAATGAATCATCATAAAAAAATTGAAGATCAGGCATGTAACGTAACCCAAGTTGGCGGGCAAGTGTACGCTTAACAAAGCCTGAGGCACTCCGGAATCCATTGGTTGCAGCTTCTTGACGCTTTTCTCCTTCAGGTGTTGAAAAATATATGCGTGCTAAACGTAAATCCCGGGTCATTTTGACCCTTGTTATTGTGACCATCTCAAGCCGGGGATCTTTTACTCGTTTTTGTATTATGTCAGACAGCGCTTTTTGAATCAAGCCGCTTACTCTGTGGGAACGAGTAAAGTGAATCATATATTAAAAATCTCCATTTCCATATCTACTATTTCAGCGAGGCCCATTGCATCGGCCATATTAAAAATCTTGTCTATTTTAGAATTTAAGATTTTTTTATTATTACCGACCAGAGAAAAACCAATTTCTGATTTCTGATAAATGTCGTTTGCGCCGACTTCGGCAACCGAAGCGTTGAAATTGTTGCGCAACTTTGTAATCATTGATTTTACAATCTTTCTTTTGCTTTTCAAAGAACGGCAATCATGCAGCCTTAGCTTGATAATTCCGATACCGACAACCATTAATTTCTTCCGGATTCCGAGTTTAAGGTCCAAAGTCTTATTATTGCAAGAGTCGGGGCAATTTTTTTGACGACAAGATGCCGGATCATATTCGACTGGGCACCGAGACGGCAACCTCCTTACACTTTGAACGTTAGATATTGCGTTTTCATCTATTCAATTTCGGGTTTAATTTCTTCTAGATAGAAACTCTCCAGCATATCACCAACTTTGATATCATTATAATTTTCAATACCAACGCCGCATTCATAGCCGCTCATAACTTCCTTGACATCATCTTTATAGCGCCGCAGCGAAGAATTTCTACCTTCATAGAGGACGACCCCATCTCGGAGAATTCGCATGGGTTGGCTTCGTTCAATTTTTCCATCGGTGACATAGCAGCCGGCGATGGTTCCGACTCTGGGGACGTGAAAGATCTCACGAACTTCAGCCCTGCCGAGAACCCGTTCTACAAAGGTAGATGCCATCATACCAGCGATGGCATTTTTGACGTCTTTGATGACATCGTAAATAACGCTGTAAAAGCGCATATCTACATTTTCTTCGTTGGCCAACGATTGAACTTTCGGAGTGGGACGTACGTTGAAACCGATGATAATTGCATCTGATAACGCAGCGAGTGAAACATCGGATTCAGCTATAGTTCCGGCGCCCGAATGAACGATATTAATTTTTACCTCTTCGTTTGAAAGTTTTGTCAGCGAATCTGAAAGTGCTTCGATAGATCCTCGCACATCTGCTTTGATGATAAGATTGAGGTCTTTAACCTCACCTTCTCTCATTTTTTCGTAAAGTTTTTCAAGACTTAGCCTGCTGGTTTGGGCGAGTTCCTTGGAACGTTGCTTTTGGATTCTATACTCACTGACCTGTTTGGCATCTTTTTCATCCTTCAGGGCAATCAACTCGGCTCCTGCCATAGGAACTCCGGAAAGGCCGATGACTTCTACTGGAATAGAAGGCCCGGCAGACTCGACCTGAACCCCCCGGTCGTTAAGTAAGGCTCTTATTTTTCCATGGTGAACCCCGCACACGACGGGATCACCCGTACGCAATGTCCCTTCCTGGACAAGAACCGTTGCAACGGCACCCCTGCCTGGATCTATTTTGGATTCAACCACATAACCCTTGGCTGATTTGTTCGGGTTGGCTTTAAGCTCCAAGACTTCAGATTGGAGCAAAATCATTTCTAGCAGTTCATCAATGCCCAGGTTCTGTTTTGCGGATACCTTGACAAAAATTGTGTCACCCCCCCACTCCTCTGGTGTAAGGCCGACTTCTGATAGTTCCCGATAAACACGTTCCGGATCCGCATTGGACTTGTCGATTTTGTTAACAGCAACAATAATCGGCACCCCGGCAGCTCTGGAATGGTTGATTGCTTCCAGGGTCTGAGGCATAACCCCATCATCGGCAGCCACCACGAGCACAACGATATCGGTTAATTTTGCCCCACGAGCCCGCATAGCAGTGAAGGCTTCATGACCGGGGGTATCCAAAAAAGCGATTTGACCTTTGTCGGTAGCTACGTGATAGGCGCCGATATGCTGCGTAATTCCTCCTGCTTCAATATCGGTAATTTTGGTTTTTCGAATTACGTCCAGAAGCGAGGTCTTCCCGTGATCGACATGCCCCATGATGGTCACAACCGGAGGCCTTTCGATTAATTTTTCAGGATCGTCTTTTTCTATTTGTAATATTGCTTCTTCCTCAAAAGTGGCCCGCTCTACATCATAATCAAATTCTCCGGCAACAAGAACCGCTGTATCAAAATCTATCGTTTGGTTTACCGTTGCCATAACACCCATGGTCATCAACGTTTTAATCATTTCGCTGGCTTTTATACCCATGCGTTTTGCTAAATCCGAAAGAACAATTGCATCGTCGATTTTAATTCTGCGTTTTATGGCTTTAGCAGTGGTAATCTGAGTTTTTTGAGCCACCGCCGGTGCCTTTGCTTTAACTGCTTTTTTGGATTTGCGAATCCGGCGGCCCCTGGCATAAAGGTCTTCGCCCTCAACAACTTCTTTTCTCCGAAATGAAATTTTCTTTTTGAGAAATTTTTTATCTATTTCCTGTTCTTCTTTTTCTTTCTTGTGTTTCTTTTTCTTTATCTCTTTGACCGGCTGTTCCACAGAGGGTAATGCATCGTCAGCATAGGGTTTAACCTTTTGAGATATCTTTTTAACTTTGGCTGCTGGTTTTAAAACTTCAGGCTCTTCTTTTTGAGGCGGCTTTACTTTGGGCGTAACCGGCAGTCTAATAATTTTTGCAGCCGGTTCTTTCTTTTTGGGTTTTTTAACTCGTTTTTTGGGTTCAACTTTCTCTGGCAAGGCGGATTTATCATCTGCCGGCGCTGGTTCATTGGTCTCTTGCAGGACTCCTTCGATGGGAACATCTTCTGCGACAGTAACTTTTGCGGTGATCTCCTCTTCAGGGTTGCTAGCGGCGGGGCCAGTTACCTGACTATCCTCTTTTGCCGTGATGACGTCAGTTGCCTCGGCTTCCACCGCTTTTTCCGCTAAGATTTCATTCTTGAGCTGAGTCTCTGGTTCGGCGACAATATCCATCTGCACAGTTTTTCTTCGTCTCCGAATGACGGTCGGTTTTATGCGTGTTTCGATGACTTCTTGTTTTTTGCCGAATAAATTTGCCTTTATTTTGGCCACCGTATTTTGGTCCAGAGAACTCATATGGCTTTTTATAGAGATGTCCATATCTCTTATCTTGTCGACAAGTATTTTATTTGTCATGTTAAGATCTCTGGCAAGTTCATAAACTCTGATCTTAGCCATCCATCCCCCTAAAATTTTTATTTCTATTGGTTTTCTGCTTCAATGCTATCTTCTGGTGGTACTTGTTCAACCCAATCTCTGTCTGGGATATCATCTGAGGTTTCGGCTTCAGCCTCAGTCGCAGTTTCTTGTAACTGGACAGTGTTTGCCACGGCTTCATTGGCAGCAGCAATCAGCTTGGCGGCCTTTTCTTCACCAATTCCCCTTATTTGGATTAGATCTTCGATTGATGCTTTGCTAATTTCCTCAGCCGAAAAGAAGCCTTTTTCATACAGCGCATCGGCCATACTGATGCCGATACCCGGTAGCGCCACCAAAGATTCATAGCCGGATTGCATTGTTTCGCTGTAGCGGGATTCACTTTTTACATCTAAGTGCCAGCCGGTGAGCTTAGAGGCCAGACGGACATTCTGGCCGCGTTTGCCGATTGCGATGGACAGAAATTCATCCGGTACGATCACTTCCATCGAGCTATTTTCCTCATCAATAATAACTCTTGAAATTTCGGCCGGCGCCAGGGCGTTGCACACAAATTTAGCTGCGTCTATATGCCAGGAAATGATGTCTATCTTCTCTCCTCTGAGTTCTTGAACCACATTTTGAACACGGCTTCCTTTCATTCCTACACATGCCCCCACAGGATCTATATCGGAATTGTTGGAGGCAACCGCAATTTTTGCGCGGATGCCGGGTTCACGGGATGCTCCCATGATTGTGACAATTCCTTCACTGATTTCGGGTACTTCTGTTTTGAAAAGATGGATCAAAAAGTTCGGATGAGTGCGAGACAGAATTATTTGAGGGCCTCGGCTGTCATGCAGTACATCTAGGATGTAAGCTCTTATCCGGTCTCCACGTCGATAGGTTTCCTTGGGAACCTGCTCGCGAATCGGTACGATGCCTTCGGTTTGCCCAAGATTGACTATAATGTCACCACGGTCAATGCGTTGAACAATGCCGTGAATAATTTCACCTTAACGGTCTATGAAGTTGGAATAGACCGCATCTTTCTCGGCGTCTTTAATTTTCTGGATGATAACTTGTTTGGCCGATTGCGCGGCGATTCTACCGAACGTAGATGCGTCCATTTTGGTGCCGAGGCTATCTCCGATTTCACACTCAGGATCGAGTTTTCGCCCCTCATCGAGACTGATTTGGAGATCAGGTTCTGTGATTTCATCTGCCACATCTTTAAACTGGAAAATCTCGATTTCTCCAATTTCCTCATTATATCGAACTTCAACATCTAGCTTGTTGCCGAATTTTTTCCTTGCAGCGGATTTAAGAGCTTCTTCGAGTGCCTTAATCAGGATGTCACGGTCGATACCTTTGTCTTTGCTCACCTGTTCAACGACCCGTTTTATATCTGAAATTTGCATCAGTTTTCTCCATTGTTAATGAGTCGCGCTTTAATTATATCCTGATAAGGTATGGCGACTGTTTTATCTTCCACAAGTAGGGTTACAATCCTTTCGGATATTCCCGCTAAGATCCCTTTGAAATTTTTTTGTCCGTTGATCGGTTGAGACGTCCTAATTCTTATCATTTTTCCTTCGAATCGCTCAAAATCACTGATTTTACCCAGGGGACGCTCAGTGCCGGGCGATGAGACTTCCAAATTATACGAACCAAAATCCTCAAGATTTACATCCAGTATGTCCCCGACTTGGTGGCTGATTAATGCACAATCATTCAGTGTGATCCCACCGGGTTTGTCAATATAGAGACGCAGCGTTTTGCCACTCTTTTCTGGTCCATACTCAAGGTGTATCAACTCTATACCTTCCGATTCACATATCGGCTCTACAAGACTCCTCACGCAGGCAACGATTTCTGAAATATTTTTCTTTGAAATACGGTCTGCACCGGTGGCAGCGTTTTTTGGTTTCTGTTTTTTTAAATGCTTTTTCAACGATTGATCATTACACCTCTTAAAATATAAAAAACGGGCTTACGCCCGTTTCCTCAAGATAGGTATAGCTTTTGCAGTAGAACCGTAAAGCTTATCTGTTCATGATAAATACCATTGCAAAATAATGAACTTCAAGCAACCCATGCTTACAAGCGCTACCCTCAAAAATCCTTTACAGCGGGAAGGCGGGCTTGCTATGGAGCGGGCAACGAGATTCGAACTCGCGACACCAAGCTTGGGAAGCTTGTACTCTACCAACTGAGCTATGCCCGCTTACCAAGTTTATGATAATTATGACAAAAAAACGTTCTTGTCAATATTTTTCCCAAATTAATTTAATATAAAGACAGTATGACAATACAATTTTGCCTGCCCTGATCTTGAAAAGCTTACATTAACATTTTATTTATTGTGCGCACCAGCTAAAATATCAACCAAAAAACTCTTGATCTTTAGACTAGATATTTTTATTCTTTATTTTTAATTTATAGAAAGAAATTTTTCCCTTCACGGTTTTATAGACAACAAGCTTCCCTTCGAAAAGAAAAAGATTCTATATATATCAGTAGGTTATGAAAAATCCAATGCGATACCATCCGGGGAAGAGCCCTTGTTCCGCATAAGAAATCTGTCGGATTAATTTGAAGGAAGCACCGGGTTTAAACCTTAAGAATTCAAGGCCGGCGAGGAGTTAATGAAACTAAATAAAAAGAATCGTGTTCATTTTACGGATCAAATGGTTTTGATCGGATTTGGGATTGCTGCGGTGTACTGGATTCTTGATTCCATAATGTCGATTTTTTTGTCCCAGGAGGGTTATTTTTTACAGCGGATAATCGGCTCGGATCTGAGTGAGATGTGGACGCGATTAATTGTTTTGTGTCTATTCATCATTTTTGGTTCCCATGCCCAGTTCACCATAAATGAGCGTAAGGCAATGGCCAAGAAACTTGAAGTGGATCGCATGACCCGAGAAAGATTTCAACGGCTGCTGTCACCCGATTTGGCCGAAATGGTGGTATCTGGAAAATTGAAAGTTGAAAAAGGCGGTGAAAGTCGAGTGGCCACGGTGGTTTTTATTGATATCCGCGATTTTACTGCCATGAGCGAAAATACCCGTCCAACAGAAGTACTCCAGATGCTAAACGAGTATTTTGAAATGGTCGTGGAAATCGTATTTCAACATGAAGGAACGGTTGATAAGTTCATGGGTGACGAAATAATGGTGATTTGGGGCGCACCCGTAATTCATGATGACGACCCACTTCGCGCTGTTCAAGCCGCCCTTGAGATCAACGTCCAACTGGCAGAATTTAATAAACGACGCCTGGCCGAAAATAAACCGGAGATCAAGATTGGCATCGGTGTAAATACGGGAAGTTTAGTGGCTGGTTACATCGGTTCTACCAGAGCAATGAGTTATTCTGTTATCGGCGATACGGTTAATACGGCTTCCAGATTATGTGCGGCTGCTAAAAAAGGACAGATCTTGATTTCTGAGAACACGCTTCAACATCTGGGCGAAAAATTTGAAGTAGCAGAGATCGAATCTGTCTACGCCAAGGGTAAGTTTAATCCGATCCGGGTTTACAACGTAATGGGTTGGAGAGAGCAGTCCCTTGCCGTTTAATCCCGACTTATGATTATCTGAAACTCACTTCGTTTTACCATCTAAAATATCTCGTATACTTTCCAATTCTTTATAAATTTCATTGAGAGTCGTGATCGATAATTTCCCCTTTTTTTCTCCGGGCTTAGCCTTAAGATGTTGCTTTGCTCCTGGAATCGTATACTTTTGGTTATAAAGAAGAGTTTTTACTTTGAGAATTATCTCCACATCGCTTTTGGTATATACCCGTTGCCCAGATGGGGTTCGCTTGGGTTTGATCTGAGAAAATTCGCTTTCCCAAAATCGCAATACATATGGTGGAAGTCCGACGATGGCACTGACTTCGCCGATCTTGAAATAAAGCTTGTCGGGCAATTTGGTTTTCAGCGGTGTATTATCATTCATTCTGCAGGCAAGGGTTTATTCGACACTACCTCTTTAAACCGGTAACGATCCCTTAAATTCTTTAACCAGCCGGTCGGTAATTGTTTTGTTAAGATGGTTGATTTTCTCGTCCTCTAAAGTTTTAAGTGAAGATCGGTAGGTAATTCTAAAAGAAACGCTTTTTTTACCTGCGGCAATGGGCGCTAAAATTGCCAATCCAGATTTGTTTGTTATGGCATCGGGAGGTGATGGGGATGGTCTTAGTATTGGTGCAGGGCATTTTGTCCATGCTTGTCGCAGAAACCTTGACGTAGTCTATATAATGATGCAGAATTATATCTACGGGCTAACGAAGGGGCAACCATCCCCAAGCACAGAGACAGGACATGTTACTGCAGCTTCGCCCTTTGGGTCCACAGAATATCCTGTGAATTCAGTGGCTCTCGCAATTACTAGTGGGGC
>CP070652.1:1228662-1264570 GCA_020354645.1 Deltaproteobacteria bacterium | reverse complement strand
CCACCATGACACCATCCAGATCAAATATCAAAGCGTCTATCGGGGCCATCTACTCTTTAATGAATCTATCCCTCTCTTACGGCATTGGTTAGTCGGTTGCTGATATATGGCAAGATGCGATGTTGATGTTTTCGGATTGTTCTGACGAACTTGCGTATGGGCTCCAGGCGGCTTTTAAGAGCGGTAGTCGTCCATCGTTTAAAAAACCGCTTGGCAGCCCATGGGGTTAATAATCCCAAAAATGTCCGAACTAATCTTTCCTTTCAGAGCCTTGCGTTCATCAGTGCCGGCCTTACGCCACTGTTGCTTGCGGACCTCATCTTCTGCTTCATTCAGGGCTTTGACGACACAGATAATTCTCTTAGTTTCAGCAATTTTCTGATAAATTTGTTTACCGTCATAGGTTCCTCCATTGGTTAAGTTCTTGTAAACTTGATCAAATATGATGGGAACCTATGACATTCAACCTTTTTCCTCGATCTTTCAAAGGTAACGGCGGCGACAAGAGCGCAACTGACGCTCTGGCTCTAAGGGCTGAATATCTAAATTGAAGTAATTAGGGCCAATTAACCTGTTGGCAAATCCGGATAGAAGCATATTTACCCGTAAATTTATGAGTGGTTTGATAATATGAAAAAATGGAATATTTGATGAAGATAATTAAGCTCCGGGCAAATATCAAGCATTAAATTGATACATCAGCTGACCTCCGTAAAGATTATTCATATTATCATGTTTACTGAGCAGGATTTCTACACACATAAATAAATCAAAAAGGCAGGTAAGCAGATCATGAAATATCAGGCTGTGGGTTCGTTTAAATCATCTTATCAATTCAAGGCTTATCTTGAGCGCATGCAGATCGATCTTTCATTTGATGATGAGCTGGATGCGAACTGCTATCTTGGTCAGTCATACCGCCTGCACAAAGGGTTTACCATAGGCAATCGTTTTGCCGTGCTGCCAATGGAGGGCTGGGACGGTACAACAGATGGCCGGCCCGGTCCGGATATGATCAGACGCTGGCGTCGTTTTGGCATGAGTGGGGCCAAACTGGTCTGGGGCGGTGAAGCTGTTGCTGTCAGCCATGATGGTCGGGCAAATCCCAACCAGTTACTGATCAATGATAAAAATGCATCATCCATAGCTGAACTGCGCAGGGAACTCATATACAGTCATAAGGATCTTTATATCGGATTGCAGCTGACCCATTCCGGACGTTTTGCCCGACCGTACAACAAACCAGAACCAATAATTTTATACCGCCATCCGGTTTTGGATAAAAAATTCAATCTTGATTCAGAGTCAGCCCTATTATAAGCGATGCGGAAATTAGGAAGATTATTGATGATTTCATCAAGGCAGCCAGCATGGTCCGCGACGCCGGATTCCATTTTGTCGATATCAAGCACTGTCACGGTTACCTGAGGCATGAGTTCTTAAGCGCTTACACGCGCCCGGGACCCTTTGGCGAAAGTTTTGAGAACCGAACGCGATTTCTCAGGGAAGTCGTGGCCGGGATCCGTACACAGGTGCCAGGCTTGGAGATCGCGGTTCGGCTCAGCGCTTTTGATTGGCAACCGTTTCAAAGAGGAAAAAACGGGTTTGGGGAACCGGTCCTATCTGAAGATGAGTAATATGGCTGCGCTTTTGGCGGTGACCGGGCGGGAACCGGTATTCGGCTGGATGAAGCGGTACGCTTCTTACGGCTACTGGTGGATCTGGATATTGAACTGATCTGCATTACGGCCGGCAGTCCTTATTACACAATCCGCATATTCAAAGACAGGCGCTTTTTCCGCCGTCGGACGGATATCTGCCGCTGGAGGATCCCCTGGCCGGAGTGGCCCGCCAGATCAGGGTGACAGCTATGCTGAAAGAAAAATTTCCCAAGCTGGCCTTTGTCGGTTCGGCCTATAGTTATCTGCAGGAATTTCTGCCCACTGTGGCGCAGAATGTGATCCGTATAGGCAAAGCGGATTTCACCGGACTGGGGCGCATGATGCTGTCATATCCCGAACTTCCCGATGATGTGTTGAAAGGCAGACATTTGCAGCGTAAACGCATCTGCCGGACATTCAGTGACTGCACCACCGCCCCGCGCAGCGGGTTGCACTCAGGCTGCTATCCACTAATGATCATTACAGGACCAGTCCCGAAGCGCAAATATTAAGAGATCTGAAAAGAAGTAAAAAATAAGCATGGGTACAAATATGGAATCTAAGTCAGAACCGGTAAAAATGTTAAGGCCAGGACGTAAAATCACTGGAATTTCATCCACTCTGCTGCCTTTCCGGCAAAACGGGAAAGTGGATTGGAATGGTTTTTGCGTACATGTGGACCGCACCGCCTGTGCCGGTCTTGTGCCGACCTATAAACACAACGCCGCTCAATTTTTAAACTACGGAACTGGATCACATCAGACCAGACCCATCCTGCACCAGTTGAAAGGCCGGAGACAGATATTCCGGTTCTGAAGAATATCCTGGAACGAATGTTTAATTTTCTATTTGGTTAAACCCTTTTTATGCCAGCCCACGCCTTGCTACCGCCGGGTAAAAAGAACCGAGCAATTCGTCTTGTCGGCGCACCCGTCATCTCAACCAGTCGATATCCTTCCTTATCCACCTGATACGATCGGCAAAAGAAAAACAGTGTCTCCCTCTTTGAGTTGTGTAGACAATTTCAAGGGGTACTGACTCCATCCCTTTCCATTTAGAGTGGGTGTGATCTGAGAATTTGGGAGAGACAATGAATAGTGTGTGTTCAACCACACCCTAACATCCTCAAGTGTGGCGCCCTTTGAAAAATGGATTTCCTCCTGTTTATGACCGATCTGATCACGGATAGTGGACAAATATTTTATCTGTATTTTAATGGTTTGATTCATTCATCTGGTTTGAAATCAGGAATTCAGATACGCTTTTAAACTCAATCCTTCTATTATTTCCGGTTTGGGCACACCATTTTGATCCCAACCTCTTTCGTCATAATACTCATCCAACATGATGTCGTACATTTTTTGGCTCAGAACATGTCCTTTTGCCGGTCCCGAGGGTATGGGCTCATTGGTGATTCGACCCGGCAACAGATCATCCTTTCGATCAATCCCTTCCCGATTGAGGATGATCCGCTCAAGGGTATAGATTCGGGAACCAATCTCCATCAAATGCGGTGAAAAGTCATGGCCAGTAGCGGCTTCTAAGGTGCCCCCTTTGGGATTGTCAGAGAATCCCAAGGCACTTCTGACCACAGTGCAAATACCCAAACTATCCACATAAGCCCTATTGTCCTGTATGGTTTTGACCAGCTCGCCTTTGCCTTCCAACGCATAGCGATCATAGTCTCCGCTCTGCAGTTCGGCACGGATCGTCCACCCCCCCACGTTGTGGCAAGCCCCCCGGCTTGACGTCCCGTAGGTAAGACCATTTCCATGAAAAGCCCTCGGATCATATGCAGCAAAAGGCATCCCTTTAACGCTAAGAATATATTGGCGCCACTCCGGGTGCTTTTTTACGACATGATTCATCCCCTTTGCGAAAAGATTGCCAATACCCCTGCGCTCGCCGATGAGTCTGATCATCTCAATCAGAGCGTCGCCGCTGCCAAATCGCGCTTCAACGTTTTCTGTTTCGCTGGCATCAATAATCCCTCTCTCGTAGAGTTCCATGGCCAGCGCCACTGCATTTCCGGCGGAGATGGTATCCAAACCCATTTCATCACACAGCTGGTTTGCTTTGATAACAGCACCAAAGTCGGCAACTCCGCAGTTGGGGCCCAAAAGACCGATGGTCTCAAACTCTACACGCGCCCTTGCCCCGGTATACGGTCCATCCTTGACTTCAAGTACTTTCCCGCAGGCCACTGGGCATCGGTAGCAGGCATAATTTTTCACATAATATTTTTGCCGCATCATTTGAGCGTCAATTTGATCTCCATCTTCGAAATATGTGGTCTGAAAATTACGCGTTGGTAACGCACCCAACTCATTAATAACCTCGATGTATTGTGCAGTGCCGTACTTTGTATGGTTGGCCCTGGTCGTTTTCAAATTTTCAAGGGCCCTCTTCCGGATCTGATCAATGCTGTCCTCATCGGCAACCGGAATTTTTTTCGTACCAAATACGGCGATGCCCTTTACTTTTTTTGATCCCAGAACAGCGCCAGGGCCACCTCTCCCGAATGCACGGCTGTCAACATTGATATACGAAATTCGAACGCGTCGCTCAGCAGCCGGACCGATAGACATCACCCCGGCTTTTTTCTCGCCCATCGCCTCACGCAGCAGTTGTAATGTCTCGGTGGTCGTCCGCCCCTGCCAATCATGAGCGTCTCCGAAAACAACCTCATCATTTTTAATAATGACATAGGTCCACCCTGAGGCCCGGCCCTCAACAATCAAGCCGTCAAAGCCGGCCATTTTCAATTGCGGACCAAAATTGCCACCACAATTTGAGCAGAGGTAGCGGCCGGTTTCCGGAGATTTTGTGGCCAGCTGGAATTTGGTGGTTGAAGGCAGGCTAAGACCCGTAAGCGGTCCTGTGAAAAAGAAGATTTTATTATCAGCATCAAACGGTTTCACATCCGGATCGATCTCATCATAATATCTTTTGGCTGCCAGACCTCGACCGCCCAACAATTTTAAAACCTCATCTTCTTTTAACGGTTCAATATGATATTTTTTTGCAGAAACATTAATCCTCAGGATTTTTCCCATGTAGCCACCAGCAAACATTTGGGTCTCCTCTATTTGTAATATTGGTGGACAAAATTACAGAGCCATTCTGCGACTCCACCCCGGTCAAATCCGCTTTGAGTAAATTTTTCAGCTGTCACATTTTCTGATTTGAGCAACAAGGCTACAGACCTGCCGGCAATTTTCCCGGATTTGATCCCATTTACCGCCGGCGATGGCGTCTTTTTTGGCTATCCAGGTTCCCCCCACCATCGCCACGGTAGGCAACGATAGGTAACTTTCAAGATTTTGAAGATTTACACCCCCGGTGGGCACAAACTGAACGCCCATGTGGGCATAAGGACCCGACAGGGCTTTGACCATCTTGTCACCCCCCAGAGCGCCTGCCGGGAAAAACTTGAGCACTTTTAGACCAAAGCCCATGGCGGTTTCAATATCGCTGGGGGTGGCAACGCCGGGGATAAAGGGCATATTTAATTGGCCAGCTTCCTCCACAATTTTCGGATTAAATCCGGGGGCCACGCCGAACTGGGCACCGCATTGATTGGCGAGACGCAGGTTTTCAATTGAAAGAATCGTGCCGGCACCTAAAATCAAATTGGGTCTCTCCCTTTTTAACGTGGCCATAACCTCACCCGCGGCCGCGGTCCGAAAGGTAATCTCGGCCACCGGCAGCCCTCCCTCGATCAAGGCGTCTGCCATAGGTACAGCCGCCTGCACATCATCAATGGCAATAACCGGAATTACCCTGTATTGGGCCAATTCATCGAACAGTTCCTGTTTATTCATTCCGTTTTCCTTTTGTCATTTTTGATTTAAAACGCTGATAATATTTTTAACCGCCTGGGTGGTCGCCCTGTCAACACTTTCCGTTGTAAACCCGCCGATGTGAGGTGTTGCAATTACCCGCGAATTTGACAGCATCCCGTAATCCACCGGCGGTTCCTGGTCAAAAACGTCGACGGCAACTCCCGCAAGATGCCCGCTCTCCAATGCTTCACGCACGGCCACCAGATCGACCAAAGACGCTCTGGCGGTATTGACCAGATAAGCGCCCGGTTTTATTTTTGATAGGGCTTCTTTATCGATCAGGGGTTTTCCGCTTGCCAAAGGCGGACATTGCAGACTGATAATGTCTGATCGTCTGAATATATCTTCCAACGAAACATAACTAAAATTATCCGGAGAAAACGCGGGATCTGGATGACGCCTGAATGCAATCACCTTCATTCCAACCCCTGCAGCGAGCAAGGCGGTCCGCTTTCCAATTTCACCGCATCCAATCAAACCCAGGGTCCGGTTTTCCAGCTCAATGCCTTTTCTCCGCTCCCACCGCTTATTTTTCAGTTGAGCATCGCTAAACGGTATAGCACGGACCAAGGCAAAGATCAGCCCAACCGTTAGCTCTGCCACCCCGCGCGCATTGGCGCCTTCAGTCCGGCAAACCTGAACACCCAATCGATTGGCCGCATCCATATCAATGTTATCAATCCCGGTTCCATTGCGGCTGATAACCTTAAGATCCTTTGCTGTCTCCAATACCTTTGCTGAAACCGTCTCAACCCCTGCAAGATATCCAACACAGCCTGGAAGCAAATCCATGAGCTCTAATTCATCCGGTTGTTTTCCCGGTGTGGAAAAAATCACCTTACAACCCGCTTCAATTAACAGATCAAAGGCCGGATGCCCGGCACTGGTCAATGATCTGGGGGTAATCAAAATCTTCCTCATACACATCCTCCTTGTAAGTCCAATATGAATCAGCGCCCTTTCACGGTAAAAATATATTTTTTAAACCATCGCCTGTTTGGGAAGTTTGAAATGCGCGATTCCACTGCTCAAGTTTAAAACGTCCTGTAATCAACCCGCTGAGATCTATTTTTTTTGCTTCAATCAGACGAAGCGTTTTCGTATACTGTTCAATAGACTGCCGACTGGTCCCGACGACCCGTAGATAATTATAATGGATCGAGTTGGCATCTATTGTGGTCATCGGACTGTTTTGGGGCAATCCCCCAAAAATGTTCATTCGACCCAACGGAGCCAGACACTCCAGGGCCTGGTTGTGAGCTGACGCTACGGGGCAGGCAATGACAGCCACATCAGCACCTTGGCCATCTGTTTCCTCCAGCACAATCTCCTTTAGCGTCTCTTTGGCCGGATTAACTGTGATATCAACGCCAAAGGATTTAACGTCTTCAAGCCGTTGTTCTGAAATCTCCGAAACAATCACCTTGGCGGCACCCATTTTATTGGCCAGCAACGAATGCATGATACCGATTGGCCCGGCGCCGACAATGAGAATCGTTTCGCCAAAAGAGAAATTCGTGTATTCCAGGCTATTGAAGCAACAAGATAGCGGCTCGTTTAAAGCAACCTGCTCATAGTTTATGTCCCCCTTGAGAGGAATAATATTACCCTGTAGAATTGCTTTTTCCGGCAGCACCACATATTCCGCAAAACCACCATCAATCCCGATGCCGAAGGCAACATAATTATGACAAAGATGAAAATTTCCCCGCTTGCATTGGAAACAGGTTCCACAATGAATATTGGGAGCGACGGCCACGGGCATCCCTGGTTTCAAGCCACTCACACCCGAAGATACCTCCTCGATAACACCCGCCATTTCATGACCGAGAATGCGATTTGTTCCGCCGGGAATCAGGTGATGCCCGTGCTGAATAATCCTCAAATCCGTACCGCAAATCGCTGTCGCTTTCACCCGCAGCAGCGCTTCGCCGGTTCTGATTTTAGGATCCCCGATGGTCTCGACATCAATATCTCGAATATTTTTGTAAACAATAGCCCGGATATTAAACCCTCCATCGTACGCAATGTGTCAAATGATCACATTATATGTGGTGCCGCTGTTCTTCTCGTTTATTAAAAATATTAATGAGGCCATTAATTGTCTCCTCGTAATCCTTAAAATAATCATCATATAAGCGCGCATTCTTCTCGTTTGGTTCTAAGATTTCAACTGTCTTATTGATCTCCAATACCCTTTTGCCTAAATCCGTAATATCGCCGACAGAAGCCGCCGCGATCAAGGCCGATCCCAGTGTGCCAAATTCTCGTTCAGGCAAGACCGCATACGGTACACGCATACAGTCTGCCTTGATCTGACAGAACAGCGGAGATTTTGAGCCGCCACCGATGGTCTTAATACAGCCCAACCCTGTATCGGGATAGAGTCGTTTAAAATTGTTTACGTAATGCCGGTATTCAAATGCAATGCCTTCCAAAACGCTGCGATACAGGTGCTCTTTTTTGTGCCGCCAGTTCAGCCCGGCCCAGCTTCCTTTGAGGTTCGGCTCATATGGGAAATTTCTTCCTGCGTAGTGGGGACAAAAGATGATTCCATCTGATCCCACAGGCACTTCAGCCGCTTTTTCATTCAGCTCTCTAAATATTGTCTCTTTCTTGGCCGATGAATCTCCAAACGCCTCTGCAAACCATTCGATACAAAGCCCGCCGCCATTGATGTAGGCCAGTGAATACCAGCACCCATCGATAACACTGCGACATGACAGCATGGCCTCCTTTTCCACGTCCGGCCGGAATTCGGTGCTGCAAAAAGTTAATACCGAGGCTGTACCGGCGGTATCGACGGATTCGCCGGGGATAACCAAACCGGCACCCAAGAGCCCGGCTGCAGTATCACCACATCCGGCAGCAATGGGAAGACCCGGTTGTAAACCCATCTTCGAAGCATATTCGCGCGTCAGGAAGCCGATAACCGCAGTGGGAGATATAATCCGCGGCAGTTTATCCATATCCACATCAAACCGCGCGCAGAGTTCATCTGACCATGATCTGTTTTTGTTGTCTGACAGATTGGTAAAATGGATGTAAGTATAATCAATAAAGGCAGATTCCGCCTTCAAACCGGCAAATTTACCGGCGATAAAAACCGATGGTTCAATAAATTTCGCAGTCTTGTTATAAATGTCGGGTTTTTCTTCCTTCCACCAGAGCAATTTCGGCCCAAAGAAAAACCCCGGCGCTGAACCGGACTGGCGGATCACATCCCTCTTATATCGATTCATTTCTTCAATCTGGTCACCACATCGGGTATCTAGCCAACTATCGTAATGGGTGGTCGCCTCCCAGTTTTTATCGATCGCCATCAGCCCTGCCATCTGTCCGTCGATCGCCATAGCCGTTACTTTGCCATCGCCCAGCGAGCCCACTGCCTCCTGGATGGCACGCATTGTCTCCGTTAGCATTTCCGCAGGTTTCTGCTCGGTCAAGCCGGGTTCAGGGTGGTAACGTGCTGAAGGAACATAGGATTGAGATTTCAAATTACCCTCGCGGTCGAATATCGATGCCTTGACACCCGTGGTACCGACATCCACACCCAAATACGTTTTCACCATTTCAATCTCCGCGTTGTTGCGACAAGACCAAACATCTTAAGATACATTTTAGAGATAGTTGCTATTTCCATTTGGGATTATTTATTATATTTGGTTTCCCGTCCTTTTCCACAACTACCTTGCGAAACCCTGTGGTTTCGATAGTTTTGTAATCGTGCCCGGCGTCCCCCCTAAAACAAAAAAATGTGATAAAAGGATCGTTCCCGATATTGATGCTGCGATGGGCAAAACGCTTGGGAATGTACACCGCGTTTCCGGGGGTTACTTCCTTGTAATCCCACTCGCCTTCAGGGTTTTCCATCAGCATGTAACCGTGCCCCTGAAGGCAATAATATACTTCAGCGGTTTCAAGAACATTGTGGAAATGGCCCTTGGTCATAAAATATTCTCCACCGACCTTCCCCGGGTATGTAATGCTCGTACCGAATGCCAAATCGCCTGCATCCGCCGGCATCCCCAGTTCATAAAATTCATATACCAGTGGGTTATGATTGGCGACCATTCTTTCAGCTTCTATATTATCCCTAAAGATGCTCTTGATATCCGCAAGATATCTTTTTGAGCTTTGCCTCTCGTTCGAGAGTCCATCCGTTAGGCTGAAGAAGATTGAAAACGCATGATCAATGACTTTTTTTTCCATTTTTTTGTCTTATGCTTAAGTGGGAATTCTACCAGTTGTCTACGCACCAACAGATACAGGCCGTTTTTCCCTGATTGACTTATTGCCGGCATTGACGACCATGACTGCCATCTTACCATCGATACCTTTTACCAAGGGTTCCCGGTCTTCTAAAATGCAGTGGATAAAATCCGTGTCTTCTAAAAGATAGGCTTCGATAAACAGATCACGCCAGCTTTTTATCACCGGTTTGACCATACCACCGGGCTGTCGACAGGTCACAACTGAATTTTCTTCAAGACGTCCCACAAACATCACCCCTTCTGTTCCGAGTATCTCGACCCGGGCATCGTACCCATAACCCACGGAAACGGCACCATCAATGAACCCCTGCATACCGTTTACAAATCGAGCACTGAGGATGACGTTGTCATAGAAATCAGGAAATGCATCTCTTGCCCCAGGGCACCTGTAGTTTCCGGCAATCGCATAAACTTCCTTAAATTCGCTTTCGGTAAACCATCTGAGCGTATCAATATCATGGCTATTAACTTCAGCCAGTGGGCCGTTGCTTTTTTCGATATCATACTGCCATCTCTGCGGCGTACTGGGTCCGTGGGTAAGCGATTTTACGAGAACAACATCCCCGATGTCTCCGGCTTCAATCCGTTGTTTTGCGGCTGTGAAGCTGGCATCAAACCGTCTCATAAAACCGATCTGAAGCTTAACCGAATGTTCTGAAGCCGCCTCAATCATTTCCTCACACTCTGAAACAGTCATGGCCATGGGTTTCTCGCAGAGGATATGTTTGCCTGCTCTAGCTGCGTCGACAACGATGTCTCTGTGGTGTACTGTGGGAGCCACGACGACAACCGCGTCAACAGCATCACTGTCGAGGGCTTCCCGATAGTCAAGGTAGTGGTTGGGTATATCGAATTCATTACATGCTTTGACAGCCGCATCTTCAAATGGGTCGGCGACAGCAACAAGCCGCGTTTCAGGTCTGGCCATAGAAAAATTCTTCATATGAATCATGCCCGCTCTGCCGGCGCCGATGACACAGATTCCGATCATATTTTTTTCATCTCCTACCGGTCTACTCTTTTTATTGACTTGCATCGTTTGACCGGTGCTCGGCTTGATCAAAACCGTTCGGGCTAACTCAATACCACATTTTTCCCATCTGCTGCAGATTTAAGCCCAGCTTCCAAAACTTGCATTTCCTTCATGCCATCATAAAAATTGGGTTCGATTATTTTTTTATTTACGATCGCATCCAGAAAATCCACCACAGCGTGGACGAATTCGTGTTCATATCCGATGATGTGCCCAGGCGGCCACCAGCCCTCAACATAAGCATGTGACGGTTCGGTCGCCAGGATGGTCCTGAACCCCTGGGAATCATCGGGATCCTCATTGGAAAAAAATTGGAGTTCATTCATTCTTTCGAGATCGAAGATGAGACTGCCCTTGCTCCCATAGATTTCAAAATAATTATAATTTTTCCTCCCCGGCGCAAACCGTGTGGCTTCAAAAGAACCCAGTGCACCATTTTCAAACTCCGCCAGCATAAACGCCGCATCCTCGACGCTGACTCTCCCCGTATCACCCCCTTTGGTAGCGCCTTTAAAGGTACCGGCTGCTTCTTCATCGGGTAGCGGTCTTTCCTGGATGAAGTTGGCGGTTATACAGGAGACACGCTTGATATCCCCGACCAGAAACCGCGCCAGATCGATGCTGTGGGAATTAAGATCTCCATGGGGACCTGAACCGGCTGTCTCTTTTTGAAGATGCCATGTAAGCGGGAAATTGGGATCGACAATCCAGGACTGTAGATAGGCTCCCCGCCAGTGAAAGATCCGACCGATTTTGCCGTCATCGATAAGTTTTTTGGCAAGCTGAACGGCAGGGCACCGCCTGTAGTTGTGGTTCAAGTAGTGATTTATTCCATTCTCTTCTGCAGCCTCGTACATCTCCTTGGCCTGCTCATAAGACAGGGCCATGGGTTTTTCACAAAAGATGTGTTTGCCCGCTTTTGCCGCAGCCACGGCGATATCATGATGGAGATGGGTCGGCACTCCGATATCAATGATGTCGATATCATCTCTTTTGACAACGTTTTGCCAATCGGTCTCGATCTCTTCCCAACCCCAGCGGTCTGCAAATTCTTGTAAAGGCCCAGCATGTCGTCCACAAGCCACCTTAAGGACCGGCTCAACATCCACATCGAAGAAATGAGGAGCCTGTTTCCACGCATTGCTGTGTGCCTTGCCCATAAATTTGTAGCCTATGATACCTATATTTAACTTATTCATGAGTCCACCCTCCCTGCTGCGTCAATTCGCTTTATCGAGGCGTCTGCAGCTTTTCTTAAGACCAATTAACCCGTAGTAAATATCACGCCAATAAATAATGACACGAAAATTACGTAGGATGCCTATATGAGATTGCTAACGATATTTTTTAAGGCCTTAACGCTCTGTTCAACTGCCTGGTCCTCGTCGTTGTTGTAATCCGGATGAAGAAAATCGATCTCTACCGCCAAAAACCCCTCATAACCGTTGTCTTTCAGAATTTGGGCCAGCTTCTGGTTGTCCACGAATCCGTCACCGATGGGTGTACTGGAGAAGAAATACCAGTCATTGACAGCCGCGCCTTTTTGGGGTTTCAAATCTTTAATGTGAGTGGCGTAGACGTGTTTAGCCAGTTTTTCCATCCCTTGAACCGGATCATCCAGAACACGCATAAAATTACCCGTATCGAAATTAATACCAAAATAGGGCGAGTTAACATTGTTAATAAGGGTGAGCATTTCATCCGAGTCAAAGTCGATGTGATTTTCATCTGCCAGTTTTATACCGTACTTCTGCGCCTCTTTGACTGCCTCTGAAAACATTTGTGACAATTTTTCGATCTGAGGCCCATGGGGTTCAAATCGAAACATCAGGCTGCTGCCAACCACCCGCATGACATTGGCACCGATATCATGGGCATGTTCGATGCTTGCCATCATTTCATCAAAGGCCTTTTCGTTTTTGCCGCCCTCCAGCCCATCCGGATGCCCCCAGGCAAAAACCCGATCCAGGTTTGATTCATCAAGCATTCCCTTGATTTCGCTGAGATATGACTTGTCAAAACGGGGTATGAAACAGGATTCCAGAGAGACCCCATCGACCGCCAGCTCTTTTGCCCGCCTGATAAAATCCTCGAGTGTCATCTCCTTGGATGGTTTTTCCTGTTCAGGGTAGACTTCCCCAAAAAATCTGTGATAACAGTAACTGTCGATACCGACCTTCATAGCGTTTACCTCCCTAATGATATTGATATCCCCGTTGAGCTAAAAAATGCTCAACCGGGGGGTTATTGATTATCTGATTCTACCGCGGATATGCTGTTGTCGTATTTAAGACCGCAATTGAACCGATGCCGCACAGAATCAGACGCAAAACCGATGCATGGTAACGCTTTCGTACCGTTTCCCGGGTTTTAAAAAAGGGTTTGGAAAATGCGCATGGTTTACCGCGTCCGGGAAATGCTCCGTCTCGAGACATAGGGCGCTGTGTTTTGAGTACACCGATTTTTGCATCCCCTGGACATTGTCCAGAAAATTACCAGTATAGAGCTGCACGCCCGGCAAATCGGTAAAAACAGTCATGCTTCTGCCGCTTATGGGGTCTAAGATCCGTGCGGCAAACCGAAGCGTTTCTTCATCAAACACCGAAGATTCATTGATGACAAAACAGTGGTCATATCCCCCGTCCGTAAATTGAATGTCCTCCCCCACTCGCTTTTCCTGTCTAAAATCCATCGGTGTGCCTTCGACCGACAGGAGTTCTCCGGTTGGAATCAGGGCATCGGTCACCGGGAGATAGCAGGAGCAGTTTAAGGTCAGCAAGTGGTCGAGTATGGATCCCTTCCCTGCACCCTCTAAGTTCCAATAAGTATGATTTGTGAGATTGACCGGTGTTTCTTTATCTGTTTCGGCAGCATACTTAGAAAAAAATTCATTTTTCATGTTGAGCAGATAAGTAGCAGTGACAATCAGATTACCGGGGTAGTTTTCTTCGCCATCCGGTGAGATATATGAAAACGTCACGCCGCCACTGTCGCGGGCCTCAAACAACTCAGCTGCCCAAACGACCTTACTGAGTCCCTTAACTCCGCCATGCAGGTGGTGGGCTCCATCGTTTTTTGGCAGGGTATATTCCCGGCCGTTTATTGTAAATTTCCCGTTTGCAATTCGATTGGCATAGCGACCCACAGTGGCTCCCAGGTAATGGGGATCGTTCAAATAGGCTTCTAGAGTATCAAATCCGAGGGCAATATTCTCAATCCGGCCTTTGGCATCGGGCATTCGAAATGACGTCAAAGCTGCTCCAAATGGGATGACACTAAAGGCGTATCCATTGGCATTTTCAACTGTAATTTTTTCCAAACGCCTACCGTCCGGCAATGTGCCAAAATGTTCTCTTTTAAAATTCACTTTCTTCCCTGATACCCGGTTAAAACCCCAAAAGGCACAATCCACCCCTTTTTCATATAAAGACAGAAGATGTTGATTTTGAGGACTTCTTCAATTTTACGGGTGTCGGTTAAAATTGTTCGATTTTAAGGTCAAATATCGATGCCAGGCTGGCGATCTCCTTGCCCCAATGGCCCGGGATTAAACAGTAATGGTGTGAATAGAATGAATGCATAAGTTTGTGACCGTCTTGAATCCGAATCACCGCCCCGTTGCGACAATCAGATTGGGGATACTGGGCGTAATCTTCCAGGTAGCCCTCTACCAGCATGAGTTTATTGAAGGTAAGGTCTAATTTGGCCAGGGTAAGGTCGCCAAGGGGCAGACGCGCGTCTATGGCGGTGGCGTTCTCATCAACGATTTCAAGCACCTTGGGCCTAAGCCGCCATTGGGTGGCAAAAGACTGCGGTACCACCCCCAGGTACCCGCAATGGACCACCAGCAGATGATTTTCGGGTTTTTCCACATCCGGAAATCTATCTATTTTTTCATGCTTCAGCGCGGCGCGGCCCACCAGGAAAGGGTATATGTTGCTCATCATAATCGGCACATTGAGCGACTTGTGCAGGATATACTTTATGGTCAGCGACATGGTGTCGGCCTCGCAAGCCCACAAAATCCCCTGTTCTTCAAAGAGCATATTCCAAGCCAGGCAGGGCGTCGTATCTGAAAAATGGGATTCGTTCAGACAGTTTATCCCAACACCGCTGATGCCGTCATCTCGGGCGAGCTCCTGTTTTACCGCCAGATAGACTTTAACGGCACTGTTCAGCGCCCTCGGAGTCACGCCCGTAGTTATTAAATTCCACTTTTTTAAGACCTCCCGAGCCTCCTCATCGGGAATCTGTTTGGCCGTTTCACCCAATTCCTTGAAGCTTTTCTTTTCAATACGGATACCGAATTTATCTTCAATGGCCTGGGTACATTGGTCCTCCCACCAGTAAAAACGCTTAAAGATGCTGGCCTGAAAGCCTTCACCAGGATTGTCCTGGAAGACCAGAAAACGTGTGTGGGGCATTTCCCTTTTGACCCCCAGGCACTTACAGATAGTTTGCGTTATTTTAAGATCATAGGGTGCCAGCGTTTTAAGGCCGACCGCTTTTAAAAAAGAGACGATTTCCCAATCCCACATGGCCACCGTGCCGAATTCAGAGGTGACGACCAGCAAAGGGAGATCGATTTTTTTTAAGTCATCAATCTGTTTGAAGGCGTCTCCCAGCAGTTGTGGGAACAGCACCGCCTCCGCCTCGGGCAAAGCCGAACCCAGGGCCACCGGTTCCAGAATCTCGGCTTCTTCAGTCAGCAGGGCTTTTAGGGTGGTTAATTGCTGGTGGAACTCATCATCTTGACCGGACTTAAAACAGACCGGAACGAGGCGTGCTTTCATGATATTCTCCGTACCGATTTATTGCTTTTTCTGTATATAAAACGCCACCGCCACGATAATGATCAGCCCTTTAACGATCCATTGCCAATAGGCCGACACATCCAGCAGATTTAAGGCATTGCTGAGGATGGTGAAAATGAAGACCCCCGCAATGGTGGGACCGATGCCGCCTTTACCGCCGGTAAGGCTCGTACCGCCGATCAAAACGGGCAAGATCGAATCAAGCATATAACGTTCACCCACCAGAGGATCCCCCATGCCCATACGGCTGGCCAGGAATATGCCCGCAAGCGCCGCCGTGAAACTGCAGATCATGTAGGTTATAATCTTGACTCTGGCGGTTTTGATTCCGGAGAGGCGGGCGACTTCTTCGTTTCCACCGGTAGCATAGACATAACGGCCGAAAGTTGTTCGTCTGAGAATGAAGATTCCTGCTATAGCCACGACGGCAAAGAGCAAAATTGGAAACGGAATCATCCACACCTTGCCCCAGGCTAAAAAATCGAAACTGGGCGGCACCGAACCGGCGGGTGATTTGGTATAGAGGAGCAAGCTCCCCTGAACCACCGACATCATTCCTAAAGAAACAATCAGGGGATGCACCCCGGTGCGCGTGATTATGAAACCGTTACAAAAACCGACCAGAAGTGCCAATACAATCACCAGCGTAAGTACCGGAAAAATAAGTGCTTCCCGGCCTAAGATCATTCCGGTGGTAAGGCACGATGCCATACTTACCACCGATCCAATGGACAAGTCGATTCCGGCCGTTAATATGGCCAGTGTCTGTCCAACACTCACCAAACCGATGGGCACCACCTGTCGCAGAAGATTTTGAATATTGCGAGATGTCAGAAATATGTCGGATAACAGGCTCGTGGCCACCACCAATCCAATCAGGACAAGGTAAACGATCAATGTGGTCCGATCCTGTTTTAAGAAACTAAGACGCAAGGGGTTTCTCCTTCGCTTGGTTTAAATCGCTGTTTTGGCCGGTGGCCATCATCAAAATGCTTTCCTCGGTTGCGGCGGAAGGCGAAAGTTCCCCCATGATATGGCCGTCTCGCATTACTAAAATGCGGTCACTCATGCCGATAATCTCCGGGAGCTCCGAGGAGATCATGAGGATGGCCGTGCCCTCTTTGGCTAGACGTCGCATCAGTTGATAAATCTCGGCTTTTGCGCCCACATCGATACCACGGGTCGGTTCGTCCAAAATAAGGAGTGTTGGGTTAATACTTATCCACTTTGCTAAAATGACCTTCTGCTGATTGCCCCCGCTGAGATACTGGATCTCCTGTTCGATACCGGCCGAAATGATGCCGTGCTCTTTGACACAGTTTGTGCAAAAGAGTCGCTCCTGGGCTTCTTTGATAAAGCACCATTTTTTGATTCGATCCAAAATGGGTAGGGTCAAATTCTTACGCAGCGACAGACTGTGAACAAGACCGTCCTTGCTGCGATTCTCGGTCACAAACCCAATGCCGCAGGAAATGGAGGATTTGGGAGCCGCTTTTTTAATCGCTTCGCCGTTCAAGAGAACTCGGCCGCCGTCCATGTCGCCTGCGCCGAAAATGATCCGGGCGACTTCGGAACGGCCGGAGCCGACGAGACCGGCCAATCCCAGAATCTCCCCGCTGTATACCTTAAATGAGACATTCTTGATAAGATTCCCTCGGCAAACATTCTGCAAGGCGAGAATCTCTTTCTTCTCCCCCTGCTGCCGGGCGGGAAAGGTTTCGGTCATGCTGCGGCCGACCATCATGTTAACGACCCGGGGCTTATCAATGTCCTGTGTATTAACCGTCCCCACTAGCTGGCCATCTTTTAAAACTGTGGTACGATCCGCGATTTGAAAGATCTCGTCGATGCGATGCGATATGTATATGATCGTCTTCCCACTTTGCTTCAGTGATCGGATAATACGAAACAGCGAATCCAGTTCCCGCCCAGACACAACGGCCGACGGTTCGTCCATTACCAAAATATCGGCATTCAAGGAAAGCGCCTTGGCAATCTCAACCATTTGTTGTTGGGCCACACCAAGATCCTTAACCTTGGTCTGAATATCGATGTCGGCGTCCAGATCGGATAATAGTGCTTTTGAGTGTTGATTCAGCAAGGGTGTATCGATAAGGCGCCATTTATTCTTCGGCTCGCGTCCCAAAAATATGTTCTTGGCGACGGAAAGCTCGGGAATCAGATTGAATTCCTGATAGATAATGCTGATCCCGTAATTCTGCGCATCCTTTGGGGAGGCAAAAACGATTTTTTTGCCCCTCACCAGAATCTTGCCCCCATCGGGTCGGTATACGCCGGCCAAAACTTTCATTAAGGTCGATTTCCCGGCCCCGTTTTCGCCTATCACGGCGTGGACCTCCCCGGCTATACAATTAAAATCAACTTTGTCGAGTGCCAAGACGCCAGGAAATGCCTTGGATATTTTTTGCATTTCCACAATATTTTCGACCATCTTCTCCCTTTTCTGTTTAGACCTCTCACCTCAATTGCAAGTGAGGAAAGAATCACGACATAGAGGACCGAGTGATGTTTGCACCCCGGAGGTGTACGCTCGTCGGTATATGCTTTTTCGGTTACGATGCTCGCTTCGTCTATCGTCGTTCGGTAGCATAAATTTTGCTGATCCAGCCGCTTAACATAGGAAGCGCGTTTTACCTTCATGCACATGTAAGCCGCGGCCGCCAAGGCCCGCGAAGGGAAGGACCCTAATAAGTCCTTCCCTGATGTGTATCACTTGGGCAGCCACTTTGGCGGAAGCGTATTGTTCCAGGAGTCATCGGGCCAGTCTTTATGGGCCATATCGCTCCAAGGCATATCGCTTTTTACGTTCTCAGTATCTACGGTGGTAATAATCGTACGGGGAACATCGACGATAAAGGGCACGGGGGTTCCGTTGAGAATCTTTAAGGCCGTCAGAACAGAATCGGCTCCCATGGATACGGGGAAGTCAATGCTCATGGCTGGAAAACCCATTTCTTGCGCTCTTACGATAAATGCATTGAGATGATCGCCGGTGACGGGCACCTTGATGCCAGCTTCATTCATGGCTTCCATGGCTCCGCTGACTTGAAGGCCGTCACCCCAGACCCCGTCGATCTTTTTGCCGTAAGACTGGATCAAGGCCGCCATAATCTTCTTTCCTTCCGCCGGCGACCAGTTGGCATATTGCAGATCAAGAAGTTTGATGCCAGGGAACTGCGCGAGAATTTCCTTGGCTCCGTCAATTCTCTCTTCGGCGGGGCCCGCGCCTGCAAAACCACCCAACATCACGATGTTACCCTTGCCTTTCAGCACCTCACACAGCCACAGCATCTGCATCCGCCCCTGGGTGTAATTACTGGAGGTGACGAACGAGACAAAGTTATCGCTTTTCACTCTCCGATCTACGCATACCACCGGAATCCCCTCTTTCATAACCCGCGTGACAATCGGGTCCAGGGCGGCCATGGTCGCGGCACTGATGATCAATAGATCGATTCCCTTAGCCACAAGGTCTTCAACATCGGCGATCTGCTTGTCGGGTTTGTCGTTGGCATCGGTGACGTAAAACTTTTTGATTACATCCTTTTGATTATCCGCCTCGGCCTTGACTTGCAGATCAAAATAGACACGCCAGGAATTGGAAACCGAAGCATTGCTGAACCCGATCACATAAGGTGGTTTCTTCTTGTATTTTGAGGTGTCAACCATTTTAAGGGCGTTGGTATCCCACAGCCATGAGCGCGGAAAAGCGTCAGCCCAGGCCACGGATCCCAAAATGGTGCAGACGAATGCAACTGCCATGAGAACTGTGATCAACTTTTTCATAATTAACCTCCTCTTTATACGTTTTCTGGATTTGAATACATTCACTCCTGTCTCTGCCATCGATATCGAAATGGTAGCCCTATCAATCACCCCCTTTTAGTTCTACTTTTTGCTAGGTGCTCTTTCTGAACATGGCATAGAACGATGTGGCCAGGATAATGATGGCGCCTTTGACAACGTACTGGACCTGCACCGGCAAATGGAGCAGCAACACCAGATTGTAAAGCATGATGATAATCAATACACCTACGATTGTGCCCATTACACCGCCTCGGCCGCCTGCAAAAGATGTGCCCCCCATAACCACCGCCGCGATGGAATCGAGCTCATAACCTTTGCCCACCCAATTATCGGAAACGCCGATATAGCCTGCCAGGTAAAGACCGGCAATGGCTGCGGTAAAGCCTGAAATCATGTAAACCACGGTGATCACCAAATCGATGCGATAGCCGGACAGATAGGCGGTCTCGATATTGCCCCCGATGACGTAAATTTGCCGCCCCAGGGTCGTCTTATGTAAAACGATAACGGCGATGACGGCCAAAATGGCCAGAGAAAAAATGGACATGGGTACCGGGCCGATGCTGCCGGTTCCCAAAAAGCGTAAAATCGGCGGAAAGCCCCCTTTGGGCGCTCCCCCGGTGTAAAGAAAACGCAGTCCTTGTATAATGATCATCATGCCGATGGTGGCCATAAAAGGTTGTACCTTCCGTTTGGTAATCAGGATCCCATTGGCCAGACCCACCAGCAAACCGAAAACAAGGCAGATAAGCGCCACCGGGAAAAACAGCGCATCCTGCCCGCGGGTATTATGGGCAACAATCACCGCCACGGTGGCCATTACCGAGGCTACCGACAGATCCAACCCCCCGCCGCCGATCAAGATAACGACTGTCTGACCGATGGCGACCATGCCCAGGGCGGCCGCTTGATTAAGGATATCTTTTAAATTTTGAGGGTTTAAAAATTGAGGGGAAATCAGCGAGGCGGTGATGAATAGAAGTCCCAAAAAGATGTAAATACCGTATTTTTCAAATGCACTACTGAGTGAAACTGGAGATCTAACAGCAGGTCCTTTAGCCAAAGCTTGCATAGGTTTCATCTTTCTTGAAAAAAGGATAGGGTGGTCAGGCGGTGCCGTTAGTCTGTCTTGCTTTTAGTCTTCTTTAGGGTACCGAGATAAATATCTCGATAATATTTATCATATGTCGCACATCCGACGTCCTTCTGGGCAAACATAAGCGCCAGGCAATGGTCACAAATGGTACACCAATCGACGGTATCGAGCTGTCCGCCGAGGATTTTTTTTGGAAAGAGCGGGTCCGCCAGGGACTGTCTTCCCACGCCCACCAGATCAACATTGCCGTCTTTGAGGTTTTTTTCAGCCCAATATAAAAAGGTCTTTTTAGCCAGGTCGGTTTCCGGGAGGCCGTTTTTACCGTCTCTCAACGAGCTGTACCCCGATCCAATCACCGGGATGTCGACGGCCTCCTTAACCGCTTTGGCCCAGCCGAAAAGCCGATAGACACCCTCAGGATATTTTTTGGATGGTTGCGTAATTTCGGAACCGGCGATTCCGGCAGACACATTGATATAATCCATCCCCGTTTCCGCGATCATTTTCGAAAAGGCAATCGGTTCACTGAGGTCCTCAATAACCTCTTCAGGGCCAGCCGTGCCAAAACCACCGGTTACGCCATCGTACGCGTTAAACCGAACACCCAACAAAAAAGAGTCGTCATCCAATGCATCTTTCATTTTCCGGGTGGTCTCCCTGAAAAATCGGGTGCGGTTTTCAAAGGACCCGCCATAACGATCGTTTCGGGTATTTGCGGGTTGGATCATTTCAGTGCATACATAACCGTGACAATGCTTGAAATCGATGCCGTCTGCCCCCACCTGTTTGGCGATAACTGCAGCCTTTACAAAATTATCGCTGATCTCCTCGATTTCTTCTTCTGTCAGGACATGAATATCCGGATCTTTTGTCGGGTAGACCGAAATGACCTTTGAAAAAGCCGCCTCGCTGAGCTGACCCGATTGGTTGAGCTGGAATAAGATCAGTGAATCCCCATTGACTTCCCGCATCTCCTTGATCAACCGTTTCAGCCCTTTGGCGTTTTGTTCGGTAATCGATAACTGGCTTTTTCTGGCCCGGCTCTCAGAAGTGATGGTCAGAGACTCGGTGAAAATGATGCCAGCACCACCCTCGGCAAACCGCCGATAGCGATTAATGGAAAGATCAGAAGGATCCCCGTTGGAATCGGCGTCGTTGCACTCCATGGGTTGAAAGACGATGCGATTGGGCGCCTCTTTTTTTCCGACTCGGATGGGGGTGGAAATCATCTGGGTGTTCATTTATATAACCTCCTGTTTTTACTAAAAAAATGTTGAATCCTGCCAGCATGATCAGTCGCCATTATACATTATAACAGATTCAAACCTGATGCACCCCGGAAGTCAGAGTGATGCGCGTATCGTCGCCTTACGCTTTTACCCTAAATTGGCAGATTTGCACAGTATTTTCTGTTTGACTTATACGGACAACCTGATGTATTTGCAAATAAGATAATTACAGATTTAGATCTTTGTCAATAAAAATAATCAACACAAAATGGAACTTGACTGATTGATACACAAAAGCCTATCAAGGCAAAAAATGAAATTATGAAAGGAGGTAGCCATGGTCCAGACAAATGAGATAGGCATCGGTATGTTGGGGTATGCTTTCATGGGCAAGGCACACACGAATGCATTCAAAAAGCTTCCCTACATATATTATCCGCCACCGGCCATCCCGGTTTTACAGGGGATCTGCGGCAGAAATGCGGAGGCTGTCCAAGAGGCAGCCCAACGATTTGGTTATCGGTATGGAACCACAGACTGGAAAAAACTGATTGACGATCCAAATGTCAACATATTTGACAACAACGGACCCAACAACGTCCACAAGGACCCCTGTGTCGCTGCCCTGGAAGCCGGCAGGCATACGATTGTAGAAAAACCTCTGGCAATGGATGTGGCTGAAGCAAGAAAAATGGCTGAGGTCGCCCAGGCGGCTGCCAAAAAAGGCATCAAAAATATGGTCTCTTTTAGCAATCGGTTTTCCCCAGCGGTGTTATTGGCCAGACGTCTGATTCATGAAGGCAAGATTGGCAATATCTATCATTTCCGGGCTGCGTTTCTCCAGGACTGGTTGCTGGATCCCAACTTCCCGCTGGCCTGGCGTCTGAAAAAGGAGGTTGCCGGCTCCGGCGTGTTGGGTGACCTCAATGCCCACAGTATTGATATGGCTCGCTTTTTAACGGGTCTGGAAATCACCGAGGCTTGCGGAATAACCGAAACCTTTATCAAAGAGCGGCCTGTCCCCCTTGAAGCTTCGGGGCTCTCCGGTAAAGCCGGCGAGGAAAAAGGAGCCGTCACGGTCGATGATGCTTCGCTGGGCATGTTTCGATTCGACAACGGTGCCCTGGGCAGTATCGAGGCCAGTCGATTTGCCACGGGGAGAAAGTCGTTATGGCAGATCGAGGTGTATGGCAGCCGCGGGGCCATCCAGTTTGAACTCACCCAAAACAATCTGCTTCAGTATTTCTCCACAGAAGACCCGTTGGAGATTCAGGGTTTTAGGACCATTGCCGTGACCGAAGCGGAAGTCCATGACTTTATCAAGCACTGGTGGCCGCCCGGTCATATGCTGGGGTGGGAACATCATCACTGTCATACCATTTTTCATTTTGTCAACTGCGTTGTAAACGATCTGGAAGTCAGCCCCTGGGGAGCGACTTTTGAAGATGGTTTAAAGGTCCAATTGATATTAGATGCCCTCCAGCGCTCTGAAAAAGAGAGAGGCTGGGTTAAAGTGGAACAATAAGCAATAATTAAGGAGGATAGCAAAATGAAAATAGGAATGTTTACCGCCAACTTTATGGATCGCGATCTGGAGTCGGTCCTTAAAATGATGCATGAAATGGGATACGAGACTGCAGAGCTCCCTGCATTTACAGGTAACGGGCATCTGGACATCGATGAAGTCCTTACCGGAAATAACGCCAAAAAGATAAAAAATCTGGCCAACAAATATAACCTTACCATTTCTGCTTTGAGCAACCATACCGAAGGACAACTGGTACTGGGCCCGCACACCAAAGATACCGATGCTTTTTTTAAGGGAACGCCGGATGAAAAGATAAAATTCGGTATGGAGCGTATGAAAAAAACCGCTAAAGCGGCGGCAGCCTTGGAGGTACCGGTAGTCTGTGGATTTATCGGCTGCGAGAATTTTGCCCGCTGGTTTCCCTTCCCCTACCCGGAGGGATGGGATGAAATGGGCAATGATTTTGTCGAACGCTGGGGGGAAATCCTGGACACTTTTGAAAAAGAAGGCGTTAAATTTGCCCACGAACCCCATCCAAATGAATATGTTTACAACATCGAAACCGCCATTAAAAGTGTGGAACTGATGGGCGGAAGAAAAGAGTGGGGGTTTAATTTCGACCCCGCCAATATCGTCATTATGGGAATCGATCCGGTTATTTTTATCCAGGAACTCGGTGACAGAATTTATCATGCACACGCCAAGGACGGAGAAGCCGTGGAGCACAATGTGCGCCGGTCCGGGCTTCAAGCGACCGGCAAATGGGGTCGCATCGACCGCGGTTTCCGGTTTCGAATCCCGGGGTGGGGCTCTGTGCCGTGGAGACGAGTGCTTACCGAAATGAGACTGGACAATTACGATTACGTGTTGAGTTATGAGCACGAAGACGTGGTGATGAGCCGCGAAGACGGTATGGAAAAGACTATCGAATATCTAAGGCCGTTGATTATCAAAGGCCGCTATGAAGGAAGAGGCGATAAACTTTTTGAATAATCCCCGGTAGTAAATCAAAGAAAGGATGACAAAATGATTAATGGAGTTCATCACGGCTGTGTAATCGTATCAGATATGGAAAAATCGCTCGCCTTTTATCGGGACAAACTGGGCCTCAAGGAGGTCATGAACCTTAAGTTCGACGCCGATCCGGTGATGATGGATCTGCAGGGGACCGAGCCCAAACAGCACCTGGTAATGCTCGCGGCGGGCAACGCCCATGTGGAACTCATTCACTATATAGAGCCAAAAGGTCAACAGTCAGACCACGCACCCTGTGATTTTCCAAACATGCACATATGCTTACAGGTCGACGATATCATGGCTGCCTACGAAAAAGCAAAACAGGCTGGTATTCACACGTTCCATCGGGAACCGGTCTTTATCCAGGATTCCGGAACACCCTTGGATGGATATGGTTACGTATATTTCAGGGGACCGGATAACGAAATTCTGGAATTTATGCAGGTGCCGGGTTAACTCGTCAGGGAACCGGTTGAAGTGTGGTAAGGAGAGGAAGTATGTATCTCTCATTGGCTGATTTTAAAAAAAGGATTGAATTCAGTCTATGTCAACAGCATGCCAGCGACGATGATGTGCGCGCCTTCTGTGACAAGGCGATTCAGGCAGGCGTTGGTGTGGCTTGTGTCAACCCTGTCAATATCCCCCTGACTGTTAAACGACTTGAAGGTCAGGGGATAGGGATCAGCGCCAACGTGGGATTCCCGTTTGGGTCTCATCTGCCTGAAGTGAAAGCGCTTGAGACACGCAAAGCGATCGAGGTCGGGGCCACCCAGATCGACATGGTCATCAACGTCGGCGCACTCAAATCGAAAAGAGACAATTTGGTAATGGAAGACATTCAAGGCGTCGTTGAGGCGACCCATGGGATTACCGTCAAAACCATTATCGAGACCTGGGTGCTGACGGATGAAGAGAAAACACGGGCCTGTCGGATTGCGGAAAGCGCCGGCGCCGCGCTGGTAAAAACAACCACCGGGGTTAGGACCCAGTACTTGCTCAAAATAAACGCTGATCCGAAAGGAGCAACCGTGGCGGACATGCATTTGATGCGCCGGGTTTTAGGTCCGGAGGTAAAAATCAAAGCCTCGGGCGGTATCTACACCCTCGACTTTGCCCTCGAGTTGATCAGAGCGGGTGCAGATCAGCTGGGTGTCAGCCAGGGGGAAAAGATTATCCGAAAATTTACGGAAAATTATCCGAACGGCCTGAAACTGTCCGGATAACGGATAGAAACGTAGGGGTTAAAAGATAAGGGAGGGTCAACGGTGGTCGACCAAACAGAATCGGGTAAGGCCTATGTCATTGGGATCGACAGTGGGACTTCGTCCACCCGGGCCATTCTATTTGATGAAAAAGGTCGGGCACTCGCCGAAGGACGTCGGGCATACGACGTACTTCGGCCACAACCGGGCTGGGTGGAGCAAAAGGCTGTGTGGTGGTGGGAGGCCCTGGCGGGTTCGATCCGGGACCTGCTATCAAAAAGTCCTGTAAAACCAGAACAGATCCAAGGCTTGGCCATTACCCATCAGCGTATCACAGCGGTCCCAGTCGACCGATCGATCGAACCGCTTCGCAACGCAATTTTATGGAATGATATTCGATGCAGCAAACAGAACGAAAAGGCGCTTGAAACGATCGGGCGTGATAAAATCTACCAGCGGACCGGATACAATCCGGGTATATGGACGGTCTACAAAGCCATGTGGCTTCAAGACAACGAGCCGGACATATATCATCGAATGCACAAATTTCTCCTGGTTCAGGATTACTTGACATTTAGACTGATCGGGAAACTGGTCACCACATCGAGTGCTGCCGTCATGACGGGGTGCCTCGACGTGGGGCATCGGCATAAATGGGCCGAAGACATACTGGAGGGCTTTGAGATTTCCCCTTCCATATGGGTGAAAAATATTCTATCGGGCGGACAAATCGCCGGAAGAATTCACAGAGAGGCATCGCTTGAAACCGGACTGCCGGAGGGTTTGCCTGTTGTCACCGCAGCCGGGGATCAGCCCTGTGGCGTCGTTGGCGTGGGACTCACAAAACCCTCGATGCTGGGTGTCAATGGCGGCACTTCGTGCTCGATGGAGACGTGTACCGAGCGTCTTCAGTTGGATCCAGACGCCAACTATTTTATCGAAATCAGCCCCATGGGAACTTATTTTCCGGAAAATTCCATTTACAGCGGCGGATCCTCCTTGATGAACTGGCTGAGAGAGACCTTTTCTCTCGAAGAATCGACTCAAAGCGAATATGACTGGGATTCATTTTACAATATGGCCGCCGATGCCCCGCCAGGGAACTGGGGCTTGATTCTCATCCCTTATTTTTCCGGAGCGACGGCTCCCTACTGGGATCTTGATGCCAGAGGAATAATGACCGGATTTCTCATGGATCACTCCAAGGTCCATATGGTGCGAGCGGTCATGGAGGGGTTGGCATATGAAACCCGACGACAGATGGGATTCATGGAAAAGGGAACCGGTGTGTCCATTTCCGAGGTGAGGATGTATGGCGGATCAGCCAGAAGTGATTTATGGAATCAGATATTTGCGGATGTGTTGGGAGTCAAATTGTGTACTACTAAAACGGTTGAGACAACCGCTTTGGGAGCGGCAATATGTGCCGCCGCAGGCGTGGGTATCTATCCCAGTATCGAAGAGGCGGCCAATCATATGGTTCAGGTTAAAAAGACGTACCTCCCGTACGAAACACACCGGAACCTTTATGATCGGCTCTATCACGACGTATACTGCAAGTTTTATGACCGAGTTCACGATCTGATTCATACAGCGTCCGGGATTATTAAGACGTTTTCATAAAGGCAAGCCCTGATCAAGCACTTGCTATTTTCCTTTCAAAGATGAGAGAAGAATGCCAGAAGAACACGAAAAACTCACGCATGACAGCTTTATGCCTCTTTATTTTCAGCTAAAAGAAATCTTTCTTGAGAAGATCGAAAACCAGAAGTTGAAAGATGGGGATATGATACCCTCGGAAAATGAACTTCAGAAAATATATGGTGTGAGCCGAGCCACTGTCAGAAATGCTATACAACTTCTGGTATACGAAGGATTTTTGGAAAAGAAAAAGGGCAAGGGCACTTTTGTCAAACGAAGGAAGCTAGAAGAACAACTGCCCGTTCTGAAAAGCTTTACGGAAGAAATGCTGAGCAGGGACGCAAGCAAGAAGGTCATTTGTGCGGCCTATACGAAACCGCCTCCAGCAATCCGTGCCCGGTTGAACCTGCCGCAGGGTGAACGCGTTTTTTCCTTAAAAAGACTGATGCTGGTTGACGGGAAACCATTAGGAATTTTGCATTCTTATATTCCTGCAAAGTTTAAACTCAGCATAGACGAGGATTATACCAAGTCACTCTATCGGATTCTGGAGAAAAAAGGAATTCGCCTCAAAGATGCGGAACAGACGATCGAGGCCTCGATGTCCACCCGCCAGGAAACCCGGCTGATGGGACTGAAAGTTCCCTTTTCAACACTGGTTATCAAGCGTTTGGCATATTCGGTCAATGGGGAGATCGTGGAATATGTAAAAGGAGTCTATCATGGGGATCGATACCGGTACAACTGTAAGCTGACTCGATATGAACAACAGCGGACATCACAAAAAAGTACCCCTAACTGACGATTCGATCAAGTATCCTTTTCAATTCACATGCTGACTCCGTTTTGGGGTGTTGGCAAGAAATCACAGTTTTTAAAAGCTTAAATTTGATCACCGTTCAGCCACATTTCTACAATTTCCCCAAATTGCATGTTACATCTTGATATCCAGTAGAAATCTACATCCACCCAATTTCACTTTAAGGACGTATACTATTCCGGTCCTTGCAAAATAGTGAAGATTTGCTTATGCATAATGTAACCGGAGGCCTCAAGCACTAATGATCGACTCAATCTGAGTATTGCAAATATTATCTTATAAACATTTAATAAATTGTCAGGATAAATGAATAGTACATTTGATCTTTCATTAGATGAATTAAGAGATATTGCCATTGATCTAAAGCAGAGAAGTTGGCAAACTGCTGCTTTCTTATCTAAGAAAGCAAGGTTTTCGAATGTTCGAAAGGATAATCGTAATAAATGACACGATTGCCACTTTATTTTCTGGATTAAGCAAATCTAAAGTTGATGGCTATATTGGCCTCATTGTAAGCACCGGCACTAACATGGCAACTTTTTTTGATTCAAAAAATATACCTAAAATTGCCAAGATTTCAAATTGGGAAGGTTCAATCCCAGTGAACTTGGAGTCGGGCAATTTTAATCCACCACATTTGACCGAATTTGATAAAGAGCTCGATATTCATTCTGAGAATCCGGGTGTCCATCGTTTTGAAAAAGTGATCTCTGGGTTGTATTTGGGTAGAATTTTTAAAACGATTTTTCCAGATAGCGAATTTGACCCAGACTCGGGAGCTAGGGGAATAGTGGAAATAATTAATAAGGCTGAGCAGATGGAATCTAATTATATTTTCGCTGCTCTTAAAATTTATGAGCGTTCAGCAAAGCTGGTTTCAGCTTCAATTGCAGGCCTTATAGCCTTATTATCTGAATACCGCAGAATTGAAAAGATAAGAATTGTAGCTGAAGGCAGTTTATTATGGTCAGAAGTCAATGGAAAAAAGCATTATTTTTATTTAGTCCAAGATACTCTTTTATCGCTTCTTGAAAACTTAAAGTTATCAGGTTTAGAAGTTAAAATTTCCGAAATCGATAAGGCCACTTTAACAGGTACAGCGATTGCTGCTCTATAAACCGAAATTGGAAAAACATATACCACAGTTATAATCGTGCGATATGGATTAACCCGACCGATTACCAATATATAATCGCGGGATCTGCTGAAGGTGCATCAAGAAACGAACAAATCATGGAATCTTACGATGGTGGGAAAACCTGGCATCTCGCTTCAATTGGTATGGTCTCCCACCCCTTGGTCGAGGCATAGGGTTGAAGGTTTGTTCAATTAGATATTGATATTTGCGATTTTGTCCAATGGTGATATTGATAAAGAGATGTTGCGCTTGGGATATAATACAAATGGCTTTGCTTGCCATACATTGGAATCATCGCTGCAAATAATTTCCAAGTTGGGTTATGCTGGCGTTGCAATAACATTGGATAACTACATATTGAATCCAATGGATCCCGATTTGGAGAAAAAACTAGTCACTGTAAAAGAGCTTTTAAATAGATATTCGCTTTCATGTGTTATCGAAACCGGCGCCCGCTTTCTCCTTAACCCATGGCACAAGCATGAACCAACACTTATATCCTCAAGTGCAGATGCAAGAAAAGCTCGTTTGGAATTTTTAAAAAGGGCGCTATATGTTGCGGCTAAACTAGATGCGGAATCACTATCATTTTGGTCAGGAAAAAAACAATGTGATAAGGATGATAATAGAGCTTGGGAGTGGCTGATTTCCGGGTGCCAGGAACTTTCTAATTTTGCTGAAGAATATTCTATCCCCTTGGCGTTTGAGCCGGAACCGGGTATGTTTCTGGAAAACCTTTTACAATATCAAAAATTAAGGAAGAGGGTAAACTCAGATATATTTGGCCTAACACTTGATGTTGGCCATGCCTTCCTGACTGAAGAAATTACAGTAGGCGAATGTATTCGAAAATTCAGTCATGATATTAAAAACATTCACATTGAGGATATGCAAAAAAGGATTCATCAACACCTCTTCTTTGGTCAGGGAGAAATAGACTTTATGGACATTTTTAAAGCCTTAAAAGAAATAGGCTATCAAGGGCTTATTAATGTCGAACTCAGTCGTCACAGTCACAATGCTGTGGAGGTGGCGGACCAGGCAATCGTTTTTTTAAGGAAATTTTTGTGATATCGGCACATAGCTGTCTGTTGTAAGCCTATTGATTTTTTCCTTCATACACGGATGGCTTCACCGAGTGATGCCATTACTGCTTCTTTAAGAGTTCCAGATAATGTCGGATGGGGGTGAATCACCCAGATTACATCATTTTTTGATTGTTCATTGCGGATACCTCGGTGTTTTATCACCATCCTTCTCAACAGAATGGCAGTTGCGTCCGAAAGTATTGGCAATTGTCGATGCGAACGCCACGGCGATTGATGCTCGGCTGCCTGTTGGTGATCTGACCCTGACCGAATTAGACCATACCTTCAGCAAATTAATGCTAATCAAAATTGAAGAGTTAAAGAAAGAATTATTAGGAATTTAAATTTGTGGGGAGGAGGACTTAGGAATGGATAGAAAAGAAGAGATTTTAATCAAGGAAGAAAGAACCCGGTCTTTGATGAAGTCCATGGGGTTGAAAGCAATACTCCTGAAAAGACAATCCAGCTTTAGTTGGTTCACTGCAGGCGGCATCAATATGGTCCCCATTTCCACGGAGGTTGGATTTTCATCTTTGCTCATCACGGAGACCGAAAGATTTTGTATCACCACCCGGATTGAATCCGCGCGAAATATGGAAGAGGAAAACCTCGCAAATTTTGGATTTACTTTGCTCGAGTATGAGTGGTTTGAAAATAAAGAATTGGAGTTGGTGAAAAAAATCGTGCCGACACTCGAGGTGGGCTGTGATCTCCCGATCTATGGATTGAAGGATATCAGCGAGGACATGAAGCATACACGATATTCTCTGATCCCTCCGGAAATAGAAAGATACCTCTGGTTAGGAGAGAAAACCTCTGAGGCAATCGAATCCGTGCTGATGGAGGTAAAACCCGGAGATACGGAAGCCGAAGTCACCGGTGAATTGACCAGACGTCTCTGGCAACACAGAATTGATCAAATTGGATTTCAGGCGGCGTCTGATGAAAGAGCATACAAATACAGGCATCCAATCCCCACTGAAAAAAAGATAGACAAGTATTTGATGCTCTGTGTGATGTCCCGTAAATGGGGACTCATTAATACGATTACAAGAATTATACACTTTGGCAAGCCGCCGGAAAAATTGATGAAGCAGTACAAAGACAACGTGTATATCGAGTGTTATATGATCGCTGCGACCCGCCCGGGGGTCGCAACCCGTGAGATTTTCGAGAAAACGTGTGGTCTCTATGAAGAGCTTGGATATAAGGACGAATGGAAATTACACCACCAGGGGGGCGGGATCGACTATGACATTCGTAATTTCATCTGCACAGGCGAAAGCAAAGACATTGTCCAGAAAAATCAAGCGTTTTGCTGGAACCCTTCGATTAGTGGGACGAAATCTGAAGACGCATTTATCGCCAAGGAAGTTGGTTTTGAATTAATTACCAAACCGGTAAAATTTCCAACTCTGAAGATCGAGATCGATGGTGTCGAATTCATCAGACCCCATTTGCTTGAAAGATAGTTTCGAATGGTTCAGATCAAACTATGGCTTTCGCAATGCTTTCTTTGTTGGCCCCTCTAGTCAGCAGCGATAAGACAGGAAGGCCCACAGACACGGTTTGCCCTATATCATGGAACATCAATACCAAAGTAGTCGACTGCATTGTTGTAACATATATGCTGGACCATGCTGCCGATCATCTCAGGGTCGTCAGGTAGCGCCTCCTTTTCCATGTCATTTCCCAACAGGTTGCACAGCACCCGGCGGAAATATTCGTGACGCGGGTAGGAAAGAAAACTTCTGGAATCGGTCAGCATGCCAACAAACCGGCTGAGCAGGCCCAGGTTGGCAAGTGCCGTGATCTGCCGTTCCATTCCGTCCTTCTGGTCGTTAAACCACCAGGCGGACCCGAACTGGATCTTGCCCGGTATGCTACCGTCTTGAAAATTACCGATCATGGCGGCGATCAACTCGTTATCCCTGGGATTGACGACATACAGAATGGTTTTGGTGAGATTGCCCCGATTGTCGAGCCGGTCCAGGAAGCGGGCCAGCGGCCGTGCAATTTCAAAATCGGCGATGGTGTCGTAGCCGGAATCCGGTCCGACTTGCTGCATGGCACGCGTGTTGGTATTGCGCAGCGCCCCCAGATGAAGTTGCTGGGTCCAGCCTTTTTTGGCACCCATGACCGCTAGTTGCATCAGCATGGCGGATTTAAATTGTCGGATTTCCGATTCCGCCAGATCCTTTCCGCTGCGGAGCTTTTCGAATATGCGGCGGATTTGCGCTTCGGTATAGTCGTTGGCATAGGGCTGCTCGATACCGTGGTCGGAAAGGCGACAACCTATTTAATGGAAGAAATCGTGGCGTTTATTAAGTGCCTCGATAAAGGAATTGTAATTACTGATTTCCCAATTGGCAGCCACTTCCAGGTGGTTGACCCATTCATTGAACCGTTCGGGTGATTCAACGGCCATCACTTTGTCCGGCCGGAAGGCCGGCAGGACGATAACCGCAAAATCCTGATCGTCTTTGAGTTGTAAGTGGTATTCGAGGCTGTCGGTGGGGTCATCGGTGGTGCAAACAACCCGCACGTTCATTTTCTGCAACAGCTGCTGCGTCCTGAACGCATCGGTCTTCAGCATGGCCGTACAGCGGTCGTAAATTTCTTTCGCCGTAGTTGCATCCAGCAGTCTGCCTTCAATTTCAAAATACCGTTTGAGTTCTAAATGGGTCCAATGATACAAAGGGTTGCAAAGGGTTTTCGGAACCGTTGCCACCCAGGCCTCAAATTTTTCAAAGTCAGACGCCTCGCCGGTAATAAATTTTTCATGCACACCGTTGGCCCCCGCATGGCCCGCCATTTGTAATGATCCCCATTGAGCCAGATTTGGGTCAGGTTTTCAAATTTTTTGTTTTCGGCAATTTCCCGAACGGGCAGGTGACAGTAGTAGTCAAAAATCGGCATAGCTGCGGCATATTCGAGGTAGAGCCTTCGGGCCGCTTCCGTTTGCAGCAAAAAATCTTCGTTTAGAAATGGCTTCATTTTTATTTCCTTATGTGCACCTGCCGCCGCCCCCCTTCCCCACGCAAAGGTGACGACTGCGAGGAATCCAGTTTGCGTTGCCATAGGCAACCTAAACTCAAAGCGTAGCGATATCTTGGAGCGCAGGATCCATGCCCATGCCTTCGCAACTCTTTTTTTATCCATAGTCAAATCTCTAACATCGATTATACAGACTATATAGACCCGGCCAAAGTCCATTCACAATTCTTGATACTTGAAAGCAACATTTTCAACCATAATGATGATATTTTTCAATTTCAGGAAGGTTTGCAAAGTGCACCATGATTTTCAAAGAACACGGACCCGCAATATTTAAACATAGCATACGCACTTCTTCACTTCAAATGCACTTCAGGCTTAATTTCTGTATCACTAAAATTCAAATCTAAACGAACAATGCGAAATGTTAACTGGGTCACCGTAAAACCCGTAAAACCCAGACCGGCAAAAGCAATTTCCTGTAACTTGTTGTCGGGAAAAATTTCATGAAAAATGAAATATTTTTCTTGACAACCCTGTAGATTTGAAATAGATGGACGTTTTTATAACCTAAAGAAAAAGCACATTTCTTATGCCTGACACAGGGCGTTAGTAAAGCCGGCAGAGCTATCGGGACACATCAAGCCACCACTTCTGGATCTGCGCAGCTAACGGCCAAACGCTCTGACAATCATTCCTGTAATTGTCAACATAAATGGAAACGGCGCCCACAGTGTCTTACGTTTGCTCTTTTTCGTAGTAGCTTTTTGGGGGTTCGATTGCTCCAGCGAAAAGACGCCTCATCTAAATATCTGGGCAGATGCGTGTGGCTCATGTAATGGAAAACACCAATTCGGGCCCGTTCAAGTATGGATAAATATGATTCGGCCGTGTTGCTGTGAACATCATTATCGGCATATGCTTTCGCACTGTGGTTTACCGCCGATGAACTTTTCATCAATTTCAACAATGCCATTAAGCAAAGGAATATCGGCATTTTTACAATCCATCATCTCACGCACGGCATGCCCCATTTTCCAAGCTGTTTTTTGCTAAACGCCAATCAGCCGCCCTAATATGACAGAGGACATGGCTTTGCTGGAACTGACAATGAAATAGATCGCTTTGATCCATTTCCATAAAGAGAATTTGGTGCCGTGAAACGGAGTGTTGGTTGTAACCGTAAATTACTTTTTACATCGGGCGCATTAATAAAGCCCGGCTCGGGCCGTTTTGCCTCTGATCGCATATGATTTGTCATACCGGCATCCAGGGCACAACCGGCAACCGGCCCATATTACGCTCTCTAAGAACTGTCGACAAACGTTATCGTCCGGGAAACTGTCTCTAAGTTTATCAATATGCATGGTATCCTCCTTTCTTTGGCTTTGCGAAGGATTTTGCCTCATCACTTTGACAGATCCGGTCACATCATAGCTTTTTTTGGGTTATTGTCCCGTAAATTAATCCTCAAAATACCGTGATTTGAACTATGGCTATACTAAGAAAAGAGATGCTAAGCAGCCAAATTTATCGGGTCCTTAAAGATATGATCGCTAATTATCGATTTAGTCCGGGTTCCAGGTTAAATATAGAGAAGTTGGCCAAAGAATTTGGAGTGAGTCGGACGCCAATCTGGGAGGCGGTTCGAAGATTGGAACAGGAAGGACTCCTAAAAAATATCCCTAATCGTGGTGTATTTATGGTTGAAATGACCTTGCCCATGGCTCTTCAACTTTATCAGGTTCGAGAGGTTCTAGAGGGTCTGGCTGGCAAGCTGGCTGTCGACAACATTGATGACAAAATACTCAAAAAAATGGAGAAGTGTTTGGAGAAACTAAGAAAGGTTGTTGAGGAAGACGATCCCATAGGGTATTCAAGGCTGGATTTTAATTTCCATGCCATGATTTATGGTGCGAGCGGCAATCCTTTCCTTCAAGAGATTTTAGAATCCATAAAGAACAAAATGCGACCTTTAGTTCCCCTGGATAAACCTTCGCTCACACGAGGCTACGAGGAACACAAAATGATTTTAGAGGCTTTGAGATCTAAAGACACGGACAGGGCTGAGAAGGCCCTTCAACAGCACAACTTGGGTATGCAGATTGAGATTCAAAAGGTAATTCGAAGGGGGAGCTAAGTTAATTAAGGCGGTCAACCTCATCCGGGAGGCCAACAAGGGCGAGCCGGTGATCAAGGCTATCGTCGAAAAGACAGGCAAGGATCATATATGCCGTGGTCTTTTCCCCGGTACTTTGCCGAGTACCTTAAACCTAAAAAGGAGGATTCGTCATGAAGAGATTTCCTAAAACAATTGGTTTGTGGGGGCTTGTTTTCATTATAGGTTTTATCTTATTAACCAGCACACCCGTCTCTGCTGCTGATACAATTAAGATCGGCATGATCTACTCCATGACCGGTGCGGGCTCCGTTATGGGGGCCATGCAGAAACCATCAACCATGCTGGCAATCGATGAGATCAATAAGGCTGGGGGCGTCAAACTTGGTGATAAGAGGTACAAGATTGAGGTGATTCACCGCGATGATGAGACCAAGCCGGATGTGGCCATCCGCCGCGTCAACGAGATGGTCATGGACCACGGTGTCAAGGTCATCATTGGCGGCACCTTCTCGCATGTCTCAGTGGCCATAAACGAAGCCTCGAAGCGGCACAAGTTCTGGTTCATGGCCAGCAAC
>CP070652.1:1225399-1228562 GCA_020354645.1 Deltaproteobacteria bacterium | reverse complement strand
TGAATCTATGACTTGCCCGTCATTGACATCCAACTGTTGCGGCGGCACCCTCAGTTTTTCGACAGCCATTTGACTCAGAACCGTTCGTGCTTCAGCCGCTGCCTGCCGCAAGGTCGCACCAAAATATTTTGTACTCAAAGAGCCAAAGGTACCCCTGTCATACGGGCAGAGCAGCGTATCACCCATAACCATGTCCACCGACGCCAGCGGCACGACGAGCTCGTCCGCCAGCATCTGGGCCAGCGAGGTAACCACCCCCTGGCCCATCTCAATCTTACCAGTAAAACACGTAACCCGGCCGTCTGCGCCGATTCTAAAAAACGCATTGAAGTCTGTCGGCTGCTGCGCCCAGGACGAAGGATCTCCGACAGATACATAGACAATGATACCACCCCCCAGCAAGCCCATGCGCTTGAGAAATTCCCGGCGAGTCACCGGCGAGGAGGGTGCCGGATGAGGGTTGGATGGTTTCACATATTTTTCATTTTTCATCCTTGTTTTCCTTTTTTGATTAGTTTCACAGCGGTTTGAATGGCCTGGACGATTCTGACATGTGATCCGCAACGGCACAGGTTGTCATCCATGGCCGCGATGATCTCATCCTGCGTCGGCTGAGGATTTTCGGCTAAAAAACTGTAGGCCTTCAAAATCATCCCCGACGTGCAGAAGCCGCACTGCAGGGCATCATGATAAATAAATGCCTGTTGGATCGGGTGTAGGTTTCCATTTTGGGCTAGGCCTTCGATCGTGACAATCTCTGCGCCGTTCACATCCTTGACGGGGGTTTTACAGGACAACACCGCCTCCTCGTTGACAAGCACCGTGCAGGCGCCGCACAACCCCTCGCCGCAGCCATATTTGACCCCTGTCAATGCTAGATCTGTGCGCAATATCCACAGGAGCACGCGTTCTTCATCGACCTTCAAGGCGACGGACTTGCCATTGAGTTTGAAGTCAATGTTTGCCATGGTATCAATCTCCTTTTTTCAACGCTTTCGCAAGGAATTCCGTAAAGCGCTTGCTGGATTTTTTATCCGCAGTTTCCCGATAACGGTTTCCACCAAAAACGGTAAAATCATGCTGATCCCCAACGAAGGTGATCATTTCGTGTTCAACGCCGGCACCAAACAAATCCAAATCAAAAACAGCATAAATTTAAAAATTATACTCCACACACGCTTAAGAAACTACCGCCAAATTTCAGGCATACGCATTTTGCCGGATCCTATTATGGGCTCAGGCCCCACTTCCCGCAGCGCCGTCTCCTGGTAAACCCGAAACACGTCAACAATAAACTCCTCCCAGGCTGCTGCCCGACGGCGGGAGTCTTTATCCAATTCTTGGAATGGCGGTTTAGCCGCGAACTCCAAGGCCCGACGACCCAACTCGGCTATCTCGGTTTGGGGCGCGCCTGAAAGAAGGTCATCCAGAAACTGGTCAGGAGAGTAGAACTCTGCGGCCCGTCCCATGTCGCGAAACACCTGCATAAGAAGCACGTTCCGTGGGCCCTCCCACAATTCATTAACCACTGCGTCTCGGAAAATTCGCGCTAGGGAACAGAAATCCTCGATAACCCCGTGACCACCGAAAATACTGATGGCCTTGCGCAGAATGTCCACCGAATCATAGGCGGTGACCAACTTCTGGATAATAATCAGCTCCCGGAGCAGGAAGCGCCGGCGCCGCATCTCTAGCGGCTCATCCGATGCCAAGCCGGGTTGCAAACGTCCACCCAATTCCTTAAACAGAGCGAATATCTTGCACACCCCTGCCAGGCAGCGTTGGGCCTCTTGCACCAAATCACGCACTTGCTTGTTGGCCAAAGCCCACTCGCCGATTTTGGCACCGAATACGTCACGGAACTCGGCATACAGTTGGGCTTCACGGGCGGCACGGGTCATGCCCGCTGCACTGGCAATGCCCACTGCAATACGCGACAGGGTCAAGACAATGCCTACCGCGTTGGCAACACCTCGATTCGTGGGGCCAACGGCATAACATAAGGTGCCGTCATATTCCAGTTCGGCGGTTGGCACTTCGGCCGTGCCCATCTTCCACTTGATGCGGTTGATGCGGAAGTTATTGCGGATCTCTTTTTCCTTGTCTCCTGGCATCCAAGCCGGAACTACAAAGGTACCGACATCCTCGCTGCCTGAGACCTTCGCTGTGACCACAGCATAATCGGCGTGGATAGCCGAGGTGAAAAATTTGGTTCCGTACAGTCGGTAACAGTTACCCTCCGGTACGGCCTCTAAAAGGTTGGAAGGGATGTCCGACCCCCCTTGGATCTCGGACACGAACTGGGCACCGATACCGAATTCGTTGTTCAAACCCTCCGTGCAATGGTCAAGTATGGCCTTGACTTCCGGAGTGTGGTCTTCGGGAAACTGTTTGATCAGGGCTACCAGCCCCTCGGTACAGGCGATGGGACACATCACCCCAAACTCGCCCAGCTGGTGCAATAGATACCTTTTGGCCATTCTCTCCCAGGAAGTGACCTTGGCAGAGAAAAGGCCTTCGTTGAAGATCTCCTTTTCCAGCTGCAAGGTTTCTGCCGTTCGAACAATCCGATCAATGCGGCGGTTGTAAGCATTGTAGTGTTCCATATAAGGCAGCTTCCTGGGGTTCCCGCCGGTATCGGTTAATGGCCGCCAACGAAAGGATACCCTGGGTGAAAACTCCCGCAGTTTGCGATCCAGCTCGACAAACTCTTCTGTGGCGAAATACTTGAGAACCTTTTGCAGAAAAGGGTCATCGGCATAGAAGTCGAAGCCGTGAAGTTGGTTGAGAAATGCTTCAAACGAATATGGATTGTTACGGTCAGGAAGACTCATGCTATGCCTCCTTTTGAAAGAAGATAAGAGTGGTTGTGATCATATTACTCTATAATCCAAGGTATCTAGTGTAATGTCCTATAAACAAGTTTAAATAGTGTTACAGCGGTTTGAAATCCATTTGCTCGCGCCGGCGATCATTTTGGGGACGCCAGCCGCGCAGGGCTAAATCAAAAGAACTCGACCTCGGCCCGACTTGCGGGCCTCGGGACTCAGACAGCTTTTGATTTTCATCCGCCTGCGGCGGATTTGACCCCCCGCTGCAGCCGGCGTCTTGATCCCAAAATGCTCCATGGCACTCGCAAAAACCTCTCAAACCTTTTGCTGGA
>CP070652.1:1214974-1225299 GCA_020354645.1 Deltaproteobacteria bacterium | reverse complement strand
TAGAGGCTGCCGCTAAAAAAGGGATTGTTGTTACTAATACACCCTATGGGCCAACCGAATCTACTGCCGAACACGCCTTTTTACTGATGATGGCCGCAGCCCGCTTTTTATCGGCTGTTGATGTAGCCATACGTAAAGGGGATTTTCAGATTCGAGAACGTGTCGTGGGATGGGATCTGAAAGACAAAAAAGTGGGTATCATCGGATTTGGCAGGATCGGAAAGCGATTTGGGGAGATATGTCGCGGCGCTTTCGATATGCCGATTCGGGTTTATGATCCGGCTATTGAAGCATCCAAGGTTGAATCTTGGGGGGCGGCTTATATGTCCGACCTTATGGAAATGGCTAGCCGGGTGGATGTTATATCTGTCCATTGCCCACTGATTCCTCAGACGCACCACTTAATAAACAGCGACGTACTAGCGGTCATGAAACCCGATGGGATACTGGTGAATGCCGCGAGAGGGCCCATTGTGGATGAAAAAGCACTTTATGAAGCATTAAAGGAGAAAAAAATAGCCGCTGCCGGTTTAGATGTATTCGATCAAGAACCACCCGAACCGGACAATCCGCTATTCGAACTGGACAATGTCGTTTTAACACCTCATCTAGCCGGATTTACGCATGAAGGTCGCAAACGCATGGGAATGACCGCTGCAGAAGATATACTACGAGTTCTAAGAGGCGAACCACCGAAATATCAAGTCAAGCCGTAATATTTATTTGCATTCAAGTTTGCTGCCTGTCCATCCAAGGCAGGCGGATGAACCTTAACTACTATTCTTCGGTAATCATCAAAGCTTAAAGGAGGAACGACGTGCGATACGGAAATGAGAAATATCAGTATGAACTGGTTGACAGGTGGGCGAAGCTCGACGAAGGAGAGTCCTTTTTCGATATTGGCGGTATTTCAATCGACAGTCAAGACCGGCTCTACATTTTCAACCGGAGCAAGCGTCCCATGATGGTTTTTGATTCGGGAGGCAATTTTTTGACATCCTGGGGGGAAGAACATTTTGACCGTCCTCATGGGAGCTGTATCGGTCCGGATGGTTCTATTTACTGCACGGACGACAGAAGTCACACCGTTACCAAATTTGATTGCGACGGCAATGTCCTGATGGTGATAGGGACCAAAGGCAAGCCTTCGGATACCGGTTACAGAGAAGTTCCGGACCTTTTTGAAAGAATATCTTCCATTACAAAGGGTGGGGAGGCGTTCAATCGACCTACCGGGGTTGCGCTATCGTCAACCGGGGCCATCTATGTTGCCGATGGATACGCGAACGCACGGGTGCATAAATTCAGCAGCGACGGCAGGCATTTGTATTCATGGGGTGAACCGGGCTCAAGGCCCGGACAGTTCAGGCTTCCGCACTCGATTTTTATTGACAAGCGGGATCGAATCTGGGTGCCCGACCGGGAAAACAGCCGCATACAAATTTTCGACGATAAAGGAAACTTCCTTAAGCAGTGGACAGATCACCTCATCCGTCCGACCGATATATTTATAGATGAGGATGAGACGGTCTACGTATCGGAACTTTGCAAGCGCGTCAGCATATTCAGTATAGACGGCAGATTGCTTGCGCGCTGGGGGAATGAAAACCATGAAACTGCCGATCCGCTTTTTTTCGCTCCCCATGCCATTGCGGTTGACTCTAAAGGCGACCTTTACATCGGCGAGGTCTCTTTTACCGATTCAAAAGTGGACCGTGGATCTAGAACCATTCAAAAGTTTGCACGAATATGAAAATATATTTGAATAATAGATGGCCAAATATAATGAAAGATGAAGGAGGAAATCGCATGGCCGTTCAAAAACTTCGCGAAGGCAAGAGAGTTATCGGGACTATGGTACGCATGATCCGGAATTCGGCAGTGGCGGTCCTTTCACACAATGCTGGTCTAGATTACATCATGCTTGACTTGGAACACGGACCGTACACCATGGAAACGATTGACGACGTTTTCAAAGTAGGCCGGGGGCTTGGCTTAGGCTGTTTTGTCCGCATACCGGAGCTCGCCAAAGGATACGTGTCTCGCTCGCTAGATTGCGGCGCCTCCGGCGTCATGGTGCCTATGCTAGAATCGGTGGAGCAGGCCCAGCTCCTGGTGAGGTGGGCCAAGTACGCACCGATCGGCGGTCGCGGCTTAGCGGAGTCGGCGGCCACAGCAATTTCATCGGTGTCAGCCCTGATGCCACGCCGGCTTTCATGGCCAAGGCCAATGTGGACACCATAACCATCGCACAGATCGAAACTGCTCAGGCCATTGAGGATATCGATGCAATCGCCGCGGTGCCGGGCATCGACGCACTTCTCATCGGCCCCAATGACCTTGCCATTTCGATGGGATGCGCAGGTGACCTGCTGGGTGAAACCTTGGACAGGCCATAGGCAATGTAGCGGAGGCGGCTAAAAAACACGACAAAATATTCGGGATGCATGCCCCCGATGCTCTCTTAGAACGCTGGCTGAGCAGGGGACTCAACCTCGTTATGAGCAATCTGGATACCAACATCCTTGCGGCTGGCCTTAAAGCGATCTGTCAAAAGTACAAGTCCTGAAATTGCTGGTGTGGTTCAGGCCAAGTAATAGCTGGGTATGGATGTCTGCCATTCAGCCTGGCCAACGATATCGGTATTCTGTTCAACTGGCTGAAAGAAAACGGAGACAGGTTAAGAAAGGTAATCTCAAACAGTTAGGTCGATGAACGTTTGTGCTAAAAAATGGAATGCTCCGCATGCAACCTAGAGAAATATTTCTGCTGGCCATGGACCGGCAGGATTTACCCAGAGTGCCGTTTGTTGAAACTTCCATCGCCTTCGGGATCGGAGAAAAGATTCTGGGGAGAAAGCTCAAACCGGTTGAGATCTCCCGGTTGAATACCCGGATCCGCAATGTCGAAGATGAAAAGGAGCTGGCACGAAAGCTTGGTCGCGATGAAATCTGTATCCGCTTTACCGCTCCCACGTTCTGTGAAAAGATCAGGGGAAAAGACGGTATCGAATATTTGGGCGAAGGCTACATAAAGGATATGGACGCTTTCGCAAAACTGTTTCACCTCCCTGATCCGGACGACGAAAGCCTGTATGAACCGCTTAAAGCCTATATTGAGTGCAAAGATGAATTTCCGGTGATCTGCTCGATGCGGATAGGTTTTCTGTCGGCGTATATGTCAATCGGCTTCACTACGATGATGGAAGCGCTTTATGCGAATCATGAACTTATCGATGCCGTCATGAACGCTTACGTAGAATGGTCAGCTCGTGTGATACGGCGCGTGATAGATATGGGGGTCGACTGCATCAAAACGACTGACGATTTCGCATTCAACACCGGCCCGTTCATATCGCCGGAAATGTTCAAGACATGGGTGCTCGCTTACCACCGGAAAGCGCATGTCGAGATAGATGTTCCCTGGATTCTGCATACGGACGGTAATGTCGATCCGCTTCTTGAAGATCTCTTTGCACTGAATTTCAACGCGTTGCACCCCATCGATCCCAACTGCTACGATATCAGGGAGTTCAGCCGACGGCATGGTCACAGGAAGGTGATCATCGGAAATGTCAATCTGAACAACCTCGGTATGGGAACACCGGAATCCGTCGAGGAGGAAACCAAGGGCTTGATCCGAGATTTAGGCCCGGGTGGCGGCTGGTGTATTTCGGCCAGCAACTCGATTCCCGATTATGTCAAACCGGAAAACCTGATAAAGATGGCCGAAACCATCCGGAAGTACGGCAGCTATCCGATTCAAATCGATGAGTAGAACATAAGGTAATTGCGGAAACGTTCCGACCTGAGAAACGATCATGTATATTTTATAAATATTTCTTTTGAATTATAAAGGAGGATGATGGTGGGCTTTATTGCCGATTTACTGGAACCAATTCCGATTTCACGTGTTGTAGGCGTAACCCAAACATTTGATCGACCCCGTATAGATGATTTCAATGGTACTTTAAAGCAATTAATCAGCACCAGCGGCGCGCTTGAGTCCGTATTTCCGGAAATGAAAATTGCTATAACGGTCGGCAGCCGGGGCGTTTCCAATCAGCCGCTTCTGGTAACAGAGATCGTCAAAGCGCTGAGGGAAAAAGGTGCCCGGCCCTTTCTGGTTCCGGCCATGGGGAGCCACGGTGGTGCCACCAGCGATGGCCAGAAAAAAACCATCGAAGAGATGGGTTTCAGCGAAGATAAAATCGGAGCGCCGATTCGGTCTTCCATGGAAACGGTCCGCATCGGAACCAGCGAAAACGGGTTGCCCGTATATATTGATAAAACGCCCACGAGGCTGACGGTATTTTCGTTATCAATCGTATTAAACCGCATACGTCCTTCCGCGGACCTTATGAAAGCGGCTTGATGAAAATGATTAGCATCGGGCTGGGCAAACAAAGAGGCGCCGATTTCTGTCATGAAATTGGTATCGGCCGCATGGCTGAGAGTTTTCCCGCCATTGCACGCGTGGCCATCGCAAAGGAGAATATTATTTTTGCGGTCGGCCTATTGGAGAATGCCTACCACGAAACCTGCCGCATCGAAATCCTGCGCAAAGAAGAAATCGAAAGCGAGGAGCCGAAGCTTCAGGAAGAGGCGAAACGGCTTATTCCGAAACTTCATTTTAATGATATTGACGTGGTGGTGATCGACGAAATCGGAAAAGATGTCAGCGGAACCGGCTTTGACACCAATGTAGTCTGCCGTTATCACACATTATACTGCTCCGGCGGCCCCAATGTCACCCGACTGGTCATATTGGACCTGAAGTCCAAATCACACGGAAATGCCAACGGCTCGGGATTGCAGACTTTACCACCCAAAGAGTCATGGCAAAATTTTCTTTTAAAAATACATATCTGAACGCCCTGACTTCAACGGTGCTGTCGAGTGTCAAAATTCCCATAGTCCTCGGTTCAGACGTGCTGGCAATCAAGGCTGCGATCAAGACCAGCAATATTCTCGACAAGCAGAAAATCAGACTTGTCCGTATTAAAAACACGAACGAAGTCGAAAAAATTGAAGTTTCGGAAAGTATGCTGAATGAAGTTCGCGAGAATCCACACCTCAACGTAGAAACCAATCTTTATAACCTGCCTTTCGATGATAAGGGAAACTTAATATAGTAGGCCCTGAAATAATTAAAGTTTGAAAAAGTTCAATATCTATAGACAAAAATTGGAGGCAGAGCATGGCAATTACGGACTCTATTATAGGTAAAAAAACTTTATTTTCAATTGGAGAAATCTAGTACAAGACAAAACTAATGAGGGTGTATGCACTTACCGCAATAGCCTTTGCACATTCCAGCCATCGCAATGAGGAAAAGTCATAACAGACCACGAAGGTGGTTCATACGGTCGAAGACAGGATACCGCTGAGCGGGGGCGCAGCCATTCAGCAGCAGTATTACTCTTATTTAGGTTAACGTTTGATTACACAGTGCATAAACATATCTTCAATATTTTACAAGTGCTTAGATTGGGGGTTTCGTGCCTAAATTTAACATCCCGTGAAAATGTATATTTCATTTACCAATCACAATTTCAACAAATCAATATATATATAGTCCAATATCCTTGCCAACTTTATTGAGACGGATCAAAATTTCTGGTGCGGCATACGGGGCGTAATCATCACCCAAAACAAAAAAAGCGGGCACAATATTTTGTGGTCCGCCTTTTGAATTAATTTTACAGATATCGTGTTGAAATCAAAGAATTAGCGAGGTTGAATATACATTGAGACGATCCAGGTAATGTGAGAACCTTGAGATATATACATCATCTGCAATTTTAAACACCGACCCGTATTGCCGATCCGTCGGAGTAATCTGTGCGAACGATGTTTAATCGAATCGTAAACTGTAAAGACACTCTCTAAGCGCCTCAGGATGTGCAAATGATGTCACGTCAGCAAAGATCAGCTTGTCGCCGCGATAGGTTGATAAAATTATGGTTTTTAAGGGTCATTGGTCATTCACCACCCTGTCAAAAAGCACTTCATTCGCCGGTGTACCGTCGCTGAGGACGGTCTGCGAGCTGGACACCAACTTTACGTTTGTGCTGTATTTTTCCATTAGATTGGAAAAATACTTCTGCCCGATATCCTGCAATCGAATGTCCTGGGGCTTATTTTCAACATATACTCCGAGCTGTGGCGTACTGCTAATCGGGTATTTTACCAGAAGCACCTCATCCAGTACAGGTTCAGTAGCCTTGTAATGCTTCGGATAGGATATGCTAAAAGTGGGGGACTGATGGGTATAAACTTTATGGTCGTATCTCAGTTCTTTGCCGAACAGCGACGGCAATTCGTAGTAGTGGCGCCCTTTTTTCAATTCTTCACTCAGATCAAGGACAACTTCGTTATCGAAATTGTGCAGATAATACAAATAAACGAGCCCTTTTTTCAGATCGTAAATATTGCTATACAGGGTTCTTGCTATCACATTGTCTCGATAAGTCGCTTTTAAAATATCGCGGAAATGAGCGACATTAGCTGTGCCAGACTCCGTTAGCATCCTTTCCGCCTTCTTGTACCGAGAACAACTCCATGCAGGCCATTTGCATGGGCGTTGATCTTCTGCAACCTTTGAAAGGCGAAAATTAGTCACGACCTGGTACGAGCCGCTCTTGCGGATAACCTCATCACCCTCGATAATTGCAGCATCGCCGGATTTATCGACAATGAACATCTGAATTTTTGTCATCCAATCGATATTGTACTGACCAAACATGTCGAGTACTTCTTCAACGGTGGCATACTCCGCCAACATCGTATCGATCATTGGGCCTGGAAATTTGGGCTTCTCCTTCGATAGTTTTATTTCCAGTTTCTTGGTCGCGAAAAAATCGAAGAATAAGCCTTGATCGTTCATACCGCCTTGAGGAGACCAGTTGTCGTATCCAAAATAGACCCTTCCGTACTGCTCATTCTCAGCCGGAACAAACCACACCCGAGTGTAGGGGATTTTGTAATCTTCGTTGTTACCGACAAGCACATTTTCGCCATCTGAAATCATGAATGCGGTGCAGGCATCTGCTGGCGAAAGATTAATCATCGATAGAAATAATATTTGAAATAATAGGAGAGTCTTCATAGCGAGTTTCATGTCAATTTAATTTTCGTTATGAAAATTTCTAACTGGTTTAGGTGGTGATTGAGAGTATCCAAGTTTAGGGTCAACTTGTAAATATCATATTTTTTTGGCGATATCACAACAATATTTATGCTTCAAAAAGATTCAATTTGTTGTAGATATGTGCGGTATTGGAAAGATACTTTTTTGAAGATAAAAGTAAAGACTTAACCTTAGCTAGACCGGCCCAATTGTTTAGGTGACCTTTTTTTCTTGGCATCATACAGCCGATCCTCGATATGCATATAGCCTACGATGGCCTTGGCGGTCAGGCCCCGCAATGGCTCGGGAGGCCAGGGGATAGTTGTCCGGTTCACAAAAAAGACATCGGTCAAATCCGTTTGCCGCTCAAGAACCAGATCTCGAACGGTTTGGCCGTTGAGGTGAGTCAGGCTGACGCCATGCCCAACACAGCCAAGGCTATATACGACTCTTTTATCTCCCAGGTAGCCGATAGCTGGTGCCATATCTATGGGCACAGACACCGGCCCGCCCCAGGCGTCGCTGAATTTTATGTTTTTCAAGGGGGGAAAAATCTCACCAACGTCGTTTCTCAGCCCTTCGAAGATCTTCTCGTTATGGTCCCTGTCCATGTTATAGCCTTTACTCAGCGAAACGTCGCGGCCACCCATGAGAATTCGGTTGTCAGCCGTTAGTCGGTAATAATGGACAAGATTGCGGGCATCTTCAATCCCCTGGCGATTTTGCCATCCGATTTCCTGGTACTGCTCTTCGTTCAGGGGTTCGGTTATCACGATGTGTGTCCAGACCGGAGTCTGTTTGCTTTTAAGTTTGGGAAAGAAGTGGGACCAGGCATTAGTCGCAAAGACAATTTTGCTCGCATGAACCTTACACTTTGGAGTCGAAAGTGTGATCTTTTGCAGTCCTTTAGTAACCTCCGTCACCGGAGTCCTTTCGTAAATTTCAATGCCCATCGGCTGGATAGTTTCTGCCCAGCTCCATGAGAGTTTGGCGGGATTGAGGATACCGCACCTGGGCTCCCACCAGGCACCTAAATACATGGGGCTTTTCACCTCTTCTCGGATCCGGTCCTTCTCGAGCCATTCAATACCCTCCAGTCCAAGTTTGTGAGCAAATTCAATTTCATGCAGAATGCGTTTCTTATACTTTTCGGAGGTGGCAACCCTTAGAAAGCCCGGGTGCTCGTAATCACAATCAAGGTTCAGCTCACGCACCAGGTCCTGTAGGAGGTCAACGGCCCGTTCCATATAATGATGGGCTTCCTTGGCTTTCGACTTGCCGAAGCGCAGCGCGGTGATACTCAATGTCAGGCCGAAAAGCGTCATGTTGAAGCCACCGTTTCGGCCACTGGCGCCATATCCGATGACCTTGCTTTCGAGGATGGCGATACGCATTGTCGGTTCGGCTTTTTTAAGGTGATAGGCGGCGGACAGGCCTGTGAAACCACCCCCGATGATGACCACATCAACATCGATGTCTTCCTGGAGTGCTTCACCAGGCGCGTATTGTCGAGTCTTCATCCAATAGCTTTTGGGTTGAAATTCTTCATAGGACATGCAGACTTCCTTTCTTTCGGATGTCATCTGTATGAGGTTGTAAAACACACGGTTCAGCGTAGGGCCGAAAACCAAAATGTCAACTGTGAAGTCAATTACTGACTCGATGCGTTGCTCGGTGGAAATGGCTTTAGCTGTTTGTTTGGTTAACCAACCGAAGAATAAAGCAAACTAAAATTGATGCCAAGAAAAAAAATAATAAAAAAGCAATTAAAACAGATTTTGGCTTGCCTGAAATTTGGGATTTCGTGCCTGAACATTCACGTTGGAAGGGTGAAATTATTTTGGATACCAGATAAAATATGCAATTTGGAAAAATTGCAGATGTTTGCCTGAAATGCGGGAAATTTGAGGTTTTTCAAAACCTGACATATCTTGCCAGATAGCCAATTATCAGACAATTAACGATTTATTATCAAAGTAGTTGCCTGCGGAACTGTCATCCCCCCGGGGGTTGATACCGGGATATAGGAAAAAGGTACGTAGAAGAAGGTCACAAATTGTACAGATAAGGCTGGTTGCTTATGCGATCCAGGCGATCCATTTCTTCCAGGATCCAGTCAGAACGCCTTAACACGTAACTTGACGGCTGATCGAGGTGCAACCGCGAGGGGCTGGGAAGTACTGCCGCCATAAGCGCACATTCTTCGCGGGTAAGTCTGCGAGGCGATTTTTCGAAAAATGTTCTGCTGGCCGCAGCCACACCAAACACGCCGTTTCCAAACTCTGCGATGTTGAGATAGACTTCCAGGATCCGTTGTTTGGGCCACAGAATTTCAATGAGCACGGTAAAATAGGCTTCGATACCCTTTCTGATAAAGCTTTTTGCCGGCCACAGAAACAAGTTTTTGGCAACTTGCTGGGAGATGGTGCTGGCACCGCGAACCCGAATTCCTTCGACCCGCTCCTGCCAGGCATCGGTAATGGCTTCACGATCAAACCCCCAATGAATCGGGAATTTCTGATCTTCGGCGGCAACAACCGCCAGGGGTGCATGGGGAGATATTCTTTCCCAGTTAACCCACCGGTACTGAATTTTAAATCCATTGTCCTTGTTCCACCAGGCCTTGAATCTTTTTTGCAACATAAAGGCCGACGTCGGCGGTTCGACCCAGCGCAAAACCAGAATGGGAATTACGGTGAGCAGCAGAACTCCTGCAACTGTTCTTTTTAAGTATTTCATTTAAAAGAGGGGTTGTCCCTTGAGTCTAACCTTAGATTTTGAAACCAATCCTAGCATTATGTCCCAGAAATAAGTTTAAAAAATCATGCAGCGGTTTGAAAGCCTTTTGCTCGCGCCGGAGACCATTTTGGGGACGCCTGCTGAAGCTGGGCTAAATCAAAAGAACTCGACCTCGCTTACGCTCGGGACTCAGACAGCTTTTGATTCTTGACGCCCTGCAACAGCAGGCGTCTTTATCCCAAAATGCTCAATATCGCTCGCAAAAACCTTTCAAACCTTTTGTGGGACAAAATTCTAGATATATTTGGAAATAACTTTTTTATTGCGATCCAATCCAGCGGACAATCGCCATCACAATAAACCGGGCAACCAACATCATTAAAAGAAGCACTAATATTGCCAGCGGAATTTCTCTTAAAAAACGCTTCCAGTCGGATCTTTTGACCGGGGATTCC
>CP070652.1:1211635-1214874 GCA_020354645.1 Deltaproteobacteria bacterium | reverse complement strand
ATCAGAACAAGAACTGACGGTCAGTGAGAGCATGATGCACGCCAACCGCAGACTCAAGAAAGATGTCAAGAGCGGCATGTTCGTTGCCCTGCTTTATGCGGTGTTAAAATCCCGGGATCAAACATTGACCCTGTGCAGCGCGGGACAGACCCAACCGGTATGGATGTCCGCAAAAACCGGTGCGGCGACTTTAGTTGAAACCAGAGGCGATACATTTCCACTGGGCATTCTTGATGAAGCAAAATACGAAGACACCCAGCTAAAATTAGAACCTGGGGACAAGGTGGTCTTCTATACCGACGGCATTGTGGAGGCCATGAACGAAAAGGAGGAGATTTTTGGGTTTGATCGGCTCCAAGAAGTGGTCCAGGTTGCCGGGGCTATGTCATCCGATGAACTATTGAAGGAAATACTAGACAAGGTCAACCAATTCACGGGCGGCGCACCGCAACATGACGACCTGACAGCCATCGTGGTGAGCGTCATCGAATAAATGACCTCATAAGGTAAATAATAATATAGTCTTCTTAACAAATATCATCTATCAATTAGCCGATGCCTCTTTGCATCGGCTTTTTTCATTTTGAATATTAAATTTTGGGGACGGACATACAATTATGCGTATCTATCATCGATATCAAAGGTTAGACCTTCATCGGCGGCCAACCTCTCTCCTCTTTGCAGCGCGCGGCTGACACTGGGCTGGGTCATGCCCAGTTTGTGGGCAATTGATGTTGCACTCAATCCAAGCTCCTTGACCGCCCAGAAACACAACAGGCTTCGTGCTCGAACGCGCTGCCTCTGTTTGCTTGGCAACAAAATCTCTGCCGGTTTCAAATTGAATACTCGCGACACTTGATGCAGAACTTTATTAAAGTCATATCCACTGGCTGCAAGGCGGTATTTACGTTCCATGTTTTCTTCCGCTACCTTAAGAACTGACATAACAAAATCACTATCGCCTAAGATGCGTTCATCGCCTTTCAGATGCGCACGCATGCGGCGCAATGATTTTAGCGCCCCCCAGCCCCCGTAACTTCTCACCAAACCGCCGCCGGTAAGCTCCGTCCGTTTGCCCTGCGCGATGCCCTTTTCAACAAAGACGCGATACAGTTTGCGGGCGCTACCCGCACGTTTGCCAAAAAGAGACAAAACCGTATCCGTATCCTGCCATTGATCCCGTTTGCGGCCTATCAATCGACCGTGGCCGCAATAGCGATAACGGTCCAATCCCTCAAGGCTGGAAACAATCTTGGCCCGCAGAGGGTTTAAATGGATATACCGCACCAGTTCCAAAAGGTAGGTGTCTTCCTGACAAAGAATCGACTTATAGCGGTTTTGAAACAGATGGCCGTGGCGTTGGTATCTGCGATTATAATAGGCGGCATACCCGGTCAGAAGACGCTGCATGATTCTGGCAATCGGCATATTGCCGGTTCTGAGCAGCAGGTGGAAATGGCTGGGGATCAAGGCCCAAGCATAACAGGGTGTGGATGAGTTTTCCAGGATTTTACCCAAACGTTTAATCAAGTTATCCCGATCTTTATCATCCCTAAATACCCGTTGACCTTCAATTCCCCGGCAGATAATATGATGCAGCGCTCCAGGCGCGTCTATTCTGGCTCTTCGCGGCATAATTGTGTCTGTATCATATTTCATCATTAAATAAAACGCATAATTGTATGGCCGTCCCCTGTTTTATTTTCTTGACTCTGATTATAAATATTCTCTATGTAATCAGATACGTCTGTCCCTTTTAAGGCCGAACGGGTGTATCGATTTGGAAATCGAGCGGATTTTCACAGAACCGCAAATCAGGATTTGACTTCGTAACGAGAACTTTTAATAATACAGGGGGAAAAGATGGAAGCCTATGGTGCGGTTTATATCATATTTTGGATTTTCTCGATTGTGGTGGCGGTACTTATGATACTGATGCCTTTTTTTGTGTTGAAAATCAGAAATCAGGTCACTGAAATGAACCAAAAGATGTCCGCCATAATCAAATTGCTCAGGGAGCAGAGGAAAGATGCATAATTTAATTCGCACATTTATTAAAAGATTAATTTTAATCTTTGTATTATTTTTATTTTTTCAAAGTTGCACCGGAACTGTCGATTTTTCCAAGCCGCTTTATGATTCTCCCCCGCTCAAAATGATCGACCCAATGCCGCTGGAACTATCGCCAAAGCTTGTCAATTTGGTTGAAACCGCAGAAACCCCCAAGTACAACTATAAAGTACTCGCGGGCAATGCATTCAAATCTTGCTTTAGATATTCATATAAGCCAAAAGGGCAATTGGATTTAATTGACTCCCAAATGTCGACAAAAACCGGCGAGTCGATCAGTCTGGGATCAAATTTTATTTGCGACTATACAATAACCGTTTCCCTAAAAACTGCTAAAAGAAAAGAAACGATCACGGCACATGGAAAGGGTACTTCCGGGTTGAAGCTTTCACATGCCGCTCAATATGCAGTGGAAAATGCGGTGTTGGATCTGTACAAAAAGGTCGAGGCCATTATGAGTAAATAAGATCGTAGCGCTTCTAAAACATCACTGTATTGAAACCATTGCATAATTGTTAAACAGGCGTGCGTCTCTAATTTTCAATAAATAGTTTGCCTTATTCCGACAACATTACAAGCGTGTGCCGGGTATCTGCTTCGACACTTTTTCTATCCAATACAAACGGCCTGTACTTCCCGCTGCACCAAAGCTCTGCCTGATCGTCATAGTGACGGCTCATAAAGTTTCCTGAAATCCCTGCCGGTATGACCCTGCGAGAATTTTTCATATTTGAAAAATCGACAATATAGCGCAGCGATGCGCCATGATACCCGCCCCATGGTTTCGATAACCGGTAAGGCTGGGGATTGACTGTTGCTATGCTCCCGCCCATGGGAAACGGGCCGATATTCAGAAAGTAGCCCATAAGGGCCGACGACTTGCCGAATGGGTGGTAAAAAGTCAAGGTGTGAAGCTTACCCCACTTCCAATCTTCGACTTGTGAACCCAATTCTTCTTCGAGATAGGCGGCGGCTTCTTTGAAACTTTTAACGATAATTTCATCGATACCTTCTACTTTGGTCGTATCGGGGTCATCGAACCAAACAGATTGACCCTGGGAAATCAGGTTTCGCATAGCATTAAAGGTTATATAATAGTTTTCAATGTATTGCTGATAGAGATCTTCTCCGAGCCTTTTTTTAAATATATTTTTTACCATTTCGTTGAT
>CP070652.1:1203085-1211535 GCA_020354645.1 Deltaproteobacteria bacterium | reverse complement strand
CTTTTCAGCCGGCATGTTGGATTGCTGCGGATTTAAACCCCATCAGCAATTGGTGAAATAACCGAATTGGGCCGGTAATTTCACCAGATTTCCTCAATAAATCTTAGCAGTGTAAAACACTTATAATACATAACTTCCTGTATATATATACAAATACGCACCCCCTTTGCCCTGGCATATTCATTGCAGAGAATCTCGGCACATATTTATTATTAAGGAACCGCACCAATGAGACGCAGATTTTCTAAATTTGTTTTTCGAAGGCCTTTCACACGGGGGGTTGTGGGAGTTTTGTCCGGCATCATATTTTTCGGAATTCTTGCAACCGGCGTGCTGGCGGAGGTTGAGACATCTTACTTGTATAAGTTGTCCAACTTTTCCGGTCCGATTCCCTTTAATAAGTCCAATTTCCACGTGGACGAAGAGAGAAATGAACTTTATGTCGTAGATATCCGCGAAAAGGACATCATAATCTTTAATGACCAAGGCATGGAGGTTTATCGTTTTGGGGGGGACGGCAGTCTCGGCAGTGTTGTTGATGTTGCCGTGGGTGGAGATGGAAACATCCTGGTACTTTCTAAAGGGAGTTCTAATTCTTCAATCATTGTCTGCAATTTCAGGGGAGAGCCCGTATCCGAACTGGAGCTAAAGGATCTCCCCCCTGATTTTTCCGGTTTTTCACCGGATCGCATGGTTTACCGCCGGGAGCGACTTTACCTGGTGGATACCTCCTCCCTGAAGATAGCGGTGACAGACGTAAATGGGTTTTTCCGCAATGTTTACGATCTCGGCGCTCTGGTTGGCATCGAAGAAAAAAAGAGGGCTGGAACAGAACTTGGCGGATTCAGCGTTGATCGGCAGGGAAACATGCTCTTTACCGTTCCCGTGCTTTTTTCAGCCTTCACGCTAACACCGGACGGAAAGATTACTAGTTTCGGCAAGCCTGGAAGCGCTCCCGGCAAGTTTAATGTTGTGGGAGGGATAGTGGCAGATGACAGGGGTTTTTACTATGTGGCGGATCGATTGAAGTCGGTCGTCATCATTTTTGATAAGCATTTCAAGTTTCAAACACAGTTTGGCTATCGCGGCTTCAGGCCGCATAATCTCATTGGGCCCAAGAATCTGGTGCTGGATTCCAATGGCAGGCTTTATGTGTCTCAGCTCGGAAACAGAGGGGTTAGCGTTTTCAAGATAACTTATAATAACAGATGAGACGCTGAGTATCTGATGAAAGGAGGTGTTGAAAAGAAAGTAAGATGGTTTTGAAAATAACGTTTTTACCCCAACAAGAAACACATTTCTCCGAAAAAGGTAAACCTGCTGAAAAGCAGGGAACACAAAGTCACGGGTCCTTGCAATCCGGGATGGCTGGACTGCCGGGGATATAACGGGTAGGAAAGGAGAATTCAATGAAATTTATAAGATTTGGTTTGGTTATCATGGCAGCTGTCTTGATAACCTTTGGATTGGGCGGCATGGCGGTGGCCTTTCACGATGGCGGTGTTGCCGATTGCGCCGGCTGCCACACAATGCACAACTCTCAGGATGGGACAGAAGTAACAACCTCCCCCGGCGGCCATTTGACCAAGGGTGGTGATCCCAGCTCCACCTGTCTGACCTGCCACGCAGGTTACGGCCAAAGGACAGACGATGGATCAGGTTATGGTTCAGGCGGGGATTTTTACTGGATCACAAAAACCTATTCATGGTCGGGACACGGCGGCCCGAGTTTAGGGGATTCTCACGGCCACAACGTTATCGCTGAAGACTTTGATTTATTTGCAGACGGAACGTTGACAACTGCACCGGGTGGGAGCTATCCTGCTTCGGAGCTCTCATGCGGCAGCTGCCATGATCCACACGGCGCAAAAGGCAATCCGCTGCTTCTTTACGGTCCGGAGAAACCCGAATTTACGGCGGCCGCCCCAATTCTTAAGTCCCCCGGACGCAGGACTGTTTATACTTCTTCAAGGGGAAACCCTGTTGACGACAACGAGCATACGGCATTTGGTTCGGGTATGTCCCAATGGTGTGCAAACTGCCACACTGACTTTTTACTCGGAGACCAAATGCATCCGGTAGACGAAGGTCTGGGAACCACTATTGCTGAAAACTATAATGAGTATGTTGCAACGGATGATCTGACAGGAAATCAGGCCACGGCTTACTGGGAATTTGTCCCCTTTGAAACAAACCAGGCCCTGGCGGATCTCAATGTAAACAGCACAGTTGGTCCGACATCCAGTTCCAAAGTCATGTGCTTAAGCTGTCATAGGGCACATGCCTCGGCTTTTCCGGATGCAGGCAGGTGGGATTTCACAGCCACGTTGCTTGTAGCAGATTCTCACCCACAGGCGGGCGACACTGGTTTAGGTGTCGATGATGAAAAAAACAGCTACTATGGACGCAAAGGTGAATTCACTGCTGAGCAGAGGAGTCTGTGCAACAAGTGTCACCAACAGGATTAATTTAAACTGATTAAGTATTGTACTAAGGCTGGCGGCGACTGTCGCCAGCCATTTTTTTGACTGTTTGACTGAATGATTCGTTTGATGTTATATCTGAAAAACACCCGCACCATATATAAATCGTTCTAATCGTTATTATTGCTGAACCTAGACAGGTTTTAAGATGTGGCCGCAAAGATTTCATTTTATTTTTCCGCTCTGTTTTTTCATCGCCAGCTGTCTTCCTAAAGGTTCCCCGTATAAAGATATAGCGCCGTTAAAAGAGAATGGTGAAATAATAATATATCTTCAGCCTATGCCCCAAGAGTCCGAAAAGCTGCGCCTGATCATCAACAGAATTTCGGTTGTGAGGGATGACGGCATGGTGATCCCCCTTTTACTGTCTGTTAATGAGCTGAGAGGGGCGGACCTTACTGGAATTCAAAAACAGCTGGCCTCAGGGATCCTACCGCCGGGTTCATATACAGGTATATCCATTCAAGTCAAAAAGGCATTTGTCCAGACCGAAGAAGGCGAGGTTGCACTCCTCGTATCTGAGGATGGGTTTAGAGTTGATCAATTGTTCAACGTGACGCGTAAAAAAGCCTCGACGCTGTTTCTTTCCTTCGATGCTTCGAAGTTCATAACCGATGAGTTTAGATTCACTCCTGGTTTTTCCCTGGCACTCCCCGGACGGGGACTCATAAATCTCACAGGTTTGGTGAGCAATTCTGAATCGAACACCATCTCGGTCTTCAACAAAAGGAACATGCAAATTATAGATACAATTGCCACCGGCCAAGGACCCAAGGGCCTTGTTCTTGATCAGATGCGAGCCAGGGCCTATGTGGCGGTTTCGCGCGATGATAGCATAGAGGTCATCGATGTATTCAAAAAGCAGATTATCAACAGGCTGAAGCTGAACTTTAGAGATAATCCGATCGAGCTTGCCCTGACTCCTGACGGAAGGACGCTGGTGTCGGTCAACCACGACTCCAACACAGTGAGTATCATTGATGCCATCTCAATGGTAGAAATCAGAAGAATTGCGGTCGGTGAAGGTCCGAATTCGGCGGTAGTAGACCCGGCAGGTTTAAAAGCATATGTTATGAACTCGGGATCGAGCACGATCTCGGTGGTGGATCTCACCCAAAGGACGCTTGCGGTAACCATTTCCATAGAGGCACCCCCGCTGAGAGCAGCTTTCAACCGCAACGGCAGTAAACTTTACGTTATCAGCAGTAATTCGCCGAACCTCACGGAAATAGATCTTTCACAATTAATCGTCGGCAAAAGAAATTTCATCGGAATGGGGGCTATCTCGATAACGGTGGACAAACAGACCGGTAAAATATATGTCAGCAAAAAGATTGGCAGGGAGGTCTCCGTTATCGATCCTTTTTCCTTGATGTTCATAGACACCGTCCGGGTCGGGGGCAAGGCAGTGTTCATGACGATCGACGGCGAGGAGAGAAGTCTATTGGCAGCAATTGCAGACCGTAATAAACTCCAGAAGATCAATCTAATCAGCAAAGCGCTTGTAGCTGAATTAGAGGTGCGTGAGGGGGCTTTTGCCGTTGTTGTCGTGGGCGAGAGATAGTGTATGCACCGGCCCGTTTTCCTGTATATAGGTTTAATACCGGTTATCCTCCTTTGCAATGTCCTTTTATCAACATTGGCTCGGGGCGAAGGGGTAAGCTTTCGTACCGACCAGAGATATTCAAATTCCGACAGCTCAACCGAAATTACAACCACCGGGGAAGAAATCGATACCAGTTTTTCTTCATTCAAACAACTGTATGATCTTGACCTATCAAAGACCATTTATCCCTACCTGAACTTTGATGCTGGAGCTGTTTACGAGTTAAACAGAACTGCGTCCACTGCCGAAAACATCGAACTCGACACCAAAGAAAAAATACTGCGCCCATTTGCCGAGCTGAATCTGGACAGTCCCGTTTACAATGCCGGAATAGCGTATCGCAAGCGGCAAAGAGAAGAAAGCATAACAGACCTTCCGGACACTCGGGACGACCGGGATGAAATTACCGCTCTTTTAGGGATGAGGGCTCAAGAATGGTTACCTCAATGGGATATGCGCTTTAGCCATATCCACACCTATGACAATCCTGAAACCGTGGATAACATCGAGAAACTGCTCTCTTTGTATACGAATTATACGGCATGGAATGCCCTTCGGCTCGATTACCGTTTTTCTTACAGGGAGAACGAAGACCGGCTGGATGATTTTACCACAAAGCAACACAACCATTTTGGAACAGTAGGCTACTCGCACAATTTCTTAGACGGTCGGCTATTGATGGACACCGAGTACAGAATACGATACAACACTTTTGAGTTTCCGGGAAGTGCCACGGTGGAATCGCCACTGCAGCGCTCTGCCGGACTTTCATCGCTGGATATCACCCCTGAAGACGGACCTGCACTCAGCTCCAATGTTGCCCTCATCGATGGAAACTTGATCGCTTCAGCCGGGCTGGATATTGGAACGGCCGGCGACCAAGTGCAGCTGGCCAACATCGGGCTTGATTTGGGGTTTGCCGTCGATGTGGATCAGGTACATATTTGGGTAGATAGGCGTCTCACTGCAACTGTCGCCAATTCGTTTTCCTGGTCGGTCTACACCAGCCCTGATAATTTGGACACGAGCACCTGGACCCTCGTGACTACAGTATCTCCGGCTAATTTTGGAGCGTTTGACAATCGATTTGAAATCACTTTCCCGGCGGTCAATACACGCTTTATCAAAGTGGTAACAAGCGCGCTTTTTCCGACAGTCCCCGGTGCTGTGGATTTCCCGAATATCTTTGTGACCGAAATGCAAGCTTTCATCACGCTGCAAGGGGTAGAGGTCGATAATAAACAAACAACAATCAACCACAATTATAACCTTAACCTGATAGGCAGGCTCAGTGACAAGACCACGCTTGGCTATAATTTATTTTACCGATTACAGGAAGAAGATCCGTCTTCTGATAAAAGAACTGAGTTGACCAACGGCATTTATATGAATCATATCTTCGATGATGTGTTTTCCGCCAACGCCAACGGGCAACGGACAGAAACTTCGGATCTAGATGAAGATAACGTAACTTACAGGTATGGTGCTTCGTTAAACGCAAACTGGCTCAAGACATTTGATCAGTCACTCACTTACAGCGGCATATATGAAGAGTTAGTTGAAGGTACAGCCTTCCAGAACTCCATATTCCTGCGCAATAATGCCACCCTGTACAGAGGATGGAGTGCGTTTGTGGATACAGGATACAACTGGGAAGAAACTGTGACCAGACAGAATATTACCAGCACTACCATCAAAGTAGGAACAGATTTGGTACCCAATGAAAAGATTAACTTCAATGTGAATTATTCAAATAAAAGAACCGATCAATCGGGGTTGGATACTGGATCAAGTACTGAAACTGAATGGGATATTCAGGCTTTTTATAACCCGTTTACAAACCTGTCTCTTTTGGCAAGATTAAACTTTATCGACCGGCCCAAGGGTACCCAAACATTTCAAGATTTTTCCGTGAACTGGTCACCCTTTCCGGACGGCGATCTGCAGTTTTTTTTCGTATATACCGATACCCTAAGATTTCTAGACCCAGACGACCAAAGGGACACAATTATTGGTCCGGGTCTAAAATGGACAATCGGTCGGCATATCTTTTTAGACATGACATATAATTTTACTAGAAACGAAAGGGAAACCCAGAAAACAGAATCCAATATAATCAATGCCGAATTAAGATTGGTTTTTTGATCGATTGTCGAAAACTTTGGCTGACAAGCTGAAACATGGATCCGCCGAGGATTTATGAGGATACTATTTTATTGCCGCAGCAATCGTCCGCCCCGGCTAACCGTGCGCTAAACAAGTTGATCACAAAAACAAAATAGGATATATAAAAATGGTAACTTTCATTGCATCCGAATGAAAAAATAGTTTTGCAGGAGCCTTATTAGTGAGGAAATTATTATGACCAGATGGGGAAATTACATAAATGCCAGAATATATATCCCACTCTTAACTCTGGTGTCTTTGGTTGCCTGTGTTACTTCCAGCATTCCTGATAATTACCATGATCCCGGTATGGATTTTGCCGCCTTGCGGACGATTGCAGTGATGCCCTTTGGGAACCTAACCGGTGATAAGCAGGCAGGCGAAAGAGTGAGGGATACTTTTATGACCGCGTTGCTTTCCTCCGGTGCAGTTTATGTGGTCCCGGCCGGTGAGGTTGCCCGTGGAATTTCAAAAGTTGGTGTGATCAATCCGACGGCTCCATCGGAAGAGGAAATAGTAAAATTAGCAATTATTATTAAGGCCGATGCTTTGATTACCGGGGTCATTCGGGAATACGGCCAGGTAAGATCAGGCACTACTTCTGCCAATGTCATATCCTTAAGTCTGCAAATGATTGAAAAAGAATCAAAAAAGGTTGTGTGGACGGCATCCTCTACAAAAGGAGGGATAAGCATATGGGATCGGCTTTTCGGCGGAGGCGGCCGTCCGATGAACGAGATTACCGAAGCAGCAATCGATGATATTATCAATAAACTTTTCTATTAGAGTATTTGTAATCCTTTTTGCAGCTCTTATATGTCTTGCAGGCCGGGCAACGACAAATGATTCTCTTAATATCATCGCTGTCCTGCCGGTTTTTAATCTTAGCGGAAAACCCGCCCCCCTCAAAGATATAAGACAATCGCTGATAAACAGATTTAAGAGTCAGGGATTAAACATCCTTGATGAAGAAAACCTGGAGAAGTTTATTGTAAGGCACCGTCTCCGCTATATCGGTGGAATAAACGAGGCGACAGCCCGGGCTTTCCGGGAGGAAACCGGGGCTGAAGCTGTGCTCATCACATTTGTGGAACTCTATAGCGACATATCACCTCCCAAGATTGCCTTAACCTCCAGATTGGTTTCAACCGGAAATGATCCTGAAATTTTATGGATGACTGGTATAGGTTTAGCAGGTGACGATTCACCTGGGCTTCTTGAACTTTCCTTGATTGAAAATCCCGAGACCCTCTTGGAAAAAACAGTGCAGCACCTCTCTGCCTCTCTTACAGGATACCTTTCAGGCGGAAAAGCTTGGGCTGATAATCGAAGGGCAAGAAAAAAGTTTCGGTCGAAGGCATCTTATCGTTCGCCGGTCTTAGACGCAGATAGAAAATACAATGTGGCGGTCATGCCGTTTCTTAATTTAAGCGATAGGAAATACGCTGGAGAAGTTACGGCGCTCCACTTTGTCAGTCAGCTGAGGACGCATGAAAATTTGACTGTAATTGAACCCGGACAAGTAAGGCAGGCACTTCTTGAAATGAGGATCATAATGGATGATGGAATATCCCTGGCCGGTGCAGAATCGGTTTTCAGTAAACTGGATGCCGATATCATCCTTACCGGTAAAGTCCTGAACTATCAAGACTATCAAGGCCTCACAGGCAAACCTAAAGTGGGTTTCTCCGCACTTCTGATCGAAAAGAAAAGCCGTGAAATAGTCTGGTCTTACCAGAGTTACCATGAAGGGGATGAGGGTGTATGGTTTTTCGATTGGGGGAAGGTAAATACAGCCCACTCTCTTGCTACGGAAATGGTTCAGCTGGCAGTCGAAACGATATTTAGATAAGGGCGGCTATCCAATCAAATTTTGTCTATCACACCTTTTCGAGGGCTATTCGAGACCGAACTTCTTTACCTGATATCTCAGACTGTCATAGCTAATACCCAAGAGCTTGGCAGCCAAGGTCTTGTTATTATTGGCTCTTTCAAGCGCCTGCAAAATTAAGTTTTTCTCGACTTCTTCAAGAGATATGCCGGAATCGGGCAGTTTGAACCGGTTGTTTGAGGGCTGCTCAACGCCCATCGTCCGGCCGAACACCCAATTGGGCAAATGCTCGGGAAGAATTATTTCGGCATTCTCGAGGACGACAAACCGCTCCACGAGGTTTTTCAGCTCCCTCACATTCCCC
>CP070652.1:1181125-1202985 GCA_020354645.1 Deltaproteobacteria bacterium | reverse complement strand
ATTTTATTGGAACCAGGCTGTTACCTGAACCACAAACAAAAGCAGATTACGGGGAGTTGCTGCGCACCATCGGATTCTCCAGTTCACCGGGCGTTCTGCGTGTTTTGGCAATCATCCCCATGCTGGGGGCCATCCTGAATTTCATCATTGGCTTCTGGATGCTGGTGGCGATGGTCATTGCCGTCAGGCAGGCGCTTGATTATAAAAGTACTTGGCGCGCAGTCGGAGTCTGTCTTATCGGCTGGATTGTTCAGATCGTCATTTTCGCTTTGTTTTTTTGGTTGGTAGGAGGATTCGGAGCTTCACAGGCATAATTCATATTCAAAACATAACTATTTTATTTAGCCGATATCAGCTAAGTTTAAAAAGGAGAGCTTATTTTGAAATTTTTATAAAACTGTATATTGGGTATATGTCAACCCACACTTTAGCTGAATTGTGTAAATCATCTATTATCCTTCAATTCTCATTTTTTGCATATCTGCAAATCCAAAATAAATCGCCCAACCCAAAAGTTTGGATATCATTTTGGCAGTGGAAAAAGTTAAAGGCAGTGATCGCTTCTATATACCTCAGCTTTTTTGAGGGGTTCCAAATTCTGCCAACAACGGATATTTAAAATCTGATGCCGTTTAAAATCATAGTAACTATGTATATATTTCAAGGTTTCCAAAATCCTTTGATCATCTCAATATACATGAAATTTTGGTGAATTTGTGTTATTGATAATCCAATGTGACGATTGTTAATAACAGAAGTTATTTGAAGTACTTTGGATATTCATAAGAAATATAAATTGTTGGCATTCCCAAAGGTCTGTAAATTATGGTCTAATAGCATTTAAACTGGAGCGCATCATGACAAGACCGAAAGACAAACCCCGTCCATTACAGAGCACCAGAAAGCTCAAGACGATCATGCAACAATACTTCACTGAGCTTGAAGAAGCATCTTCTACTGAAAGCCGTAAAATAGCTTGGTGTACAAGTATAGGGCCTTGTGAACTGCTGCACGCTATGGGTTTTGAGGTATACTATCCCGAAAACCATGGCGCACTCTTAGGTGCTACCCGTTCTGCTACAGATCTGATATCATTCGCAGCTGCTGCTGGATATTCCCCTGACATTTGTTCATATCTAACAAGTGATGTGGGGGCCTTTTTGAAAGGAGCCACACCGCTTACCGATGCCTATGGCATGAAGTCTGTGCCGAAGGCCGACATACTGTTGTACAATAACAACCAGTGCCGCGAGGTGCAGGACTGGTTTAGGTTCTATGCTCGACAGTGGAAGATTCCTATTATTGGTATTAATAGTCCCAGAGTGTTGGACGAAGTAAAGGAGAGCCATTTAAATACTGTTGTCAGCCAGATTAAGGATCTTATTCCCACCCTTGAGCAGGTAAGCGGCAATAAGTTTGACATAGACAGGCTTAGGGAGGTCGTGCGGATTTCCAAAGAGTGCACTATTCGATGGCGCAAGGTTTTGGAGTATGCTGCTTACTCCCCGACGCCGATGACCTTCTTCGATCATTGCATTCATATGGCCCCGGCTGTAATTCTCAGAGGAAAACAGGAAGCCTTGGACTACTACGATAAGCTTTTAGCCGAATTGGTACAGGCGGTAGAAAATGGTATGGCTGCGGTACCGCAAGAGCGTCATCGCATCTACTGGGATGGTATGCCGATTTGGGGAAAACTGAGAATGCTCAGCGACCTAATGCTGGATCTGCAGACTGCTATTGTTGCCTCAACATATTGCAACTCTTGGATATTCGATCCACTAGATCCGGAAAGGCCTATTGAATCAATGGCACTTGCCTCTCTGGAGTGCTTTAACGTCCGCAGTGAGGGCTTTAAAGAGACCTACATTAAAGAATGGTTGGAGTTTTGTAATGTCCAAGGAATCATTTTTCATGATGCCAAAACATGCCCTTACAATACCAACAGCCGTTTTGCTATGCCCACACGGTTGAACGAAAAGCTTGGCATTCCAACGATCGTAATTAATGGAGATCTTAATGATCTACGCTGCTTTAGCGAAGAACAGACCAAAACAAATATTGAAGCCTTTGTAGAACAATTAAGAGAAATGTCCACGTAGCCAGTATGGTGAAAGCTCCAACATATGCAAGGTCGAGGATATCCCAATTTTATTGAGATATCATCAGTACATTCAAATTAAATCGCCTTTCCAAAAAGCCTGGATATCATATTGGCAGATTTGAAAAGAAAGTATAGCGACCCTGTTTGTTGAAAGCTACCAAGCCACTCGCACTATTTGACGCCGGCGTCGCGCCCCCAACCCATCAAGCACAATGGCACCCAACACAATGATCCCGCCGACGACTGTTAACCTGCTCGGTACTTCGTGGATACCAAAGATTGGGAGGTAGACCCAAAGGATCCCGCCAACCACCTCGATCAATGACAACAAGGTCAGTTCCGCCGCCGGCAAAAACTTAGCACCGACTGAAAACAAAATTAAGCCGCAGCCGACAATAAGGCCGTGCAACAGACTGAGATACACGTTGCGAAGCGGCATCGCCAGCGTATTGTTATGGAAAAAAAGTATCATCAGGGTGAGCAAAGCACACAGGACTCCCGCAAGTGCAACCGTCGTAAATTGCGGTGTCTCTTTGCGCCACCGTAGACTCACCGAAAAAACGGCAAAGCCCAGTGCCGCCAACAATGCCATCAAATTGCCAACAAGATTGCCCGTCTCCAAACCCTCTACGACCATCACGAGCATTCCGGCTAACGCAATTACCATCGCCCCCCAGGTCAAAGGCCGCACCTTTTCATGTAATAACAAAATACCTAAAAAGGCATCGATGAAAGGTGTTGCGGCCAGCATGAAAAGGGTGTTGGCTGCCGTAGTCAAGGTAATTGACCAAATAAAACCACTGAAGGCAGCCACAAGTCCACAGGCCCCAAGCCAGCCCGATAGACCGGTTCTTTTGAAATTGTCTGCAAAGGCAATGCCTTCTCTTACCATGAGATAGACTATCAGAATCCCCGCAATGGTCAGGCCCCTGAAAAACAAATATTGCCACTGATAGGTTTGAGCTTGCACCATATAACGCACGATCAAGGCCCCAAAAGACCAAAGCGTGCCGGCCAAAGAAACCAGAAAAAAACCCTTTAAATAATTCCGATCGCTGTATTCTTGCATATTCACATCAGAAAGGACAGGGCTATGCTGTTTTTGCAATGATGGCTTTGGCGGGTATAAGTCCGGTGGCACTTGCAGATACGATGTTGCCGGCGACACCGGGTCCGTCTCCAGCCACATACATACCTCGGATCGCAGTCTCCAGATCGTTGGAAGTCTCGATCTGGGTTGCAAAGAACTTGATCTCCGGAGCGTACAGCAGGGTTTCATCATTGGCCACACCGGGAACCACACAATTGAGCTTTTCCAGTCCCTCAATGATGTTGGTCAGAATCCTGTCAGTCAGAGCCATGGCAATATCTCCGCAGACCACATTGGTGAGTGTCGGCTCGATATAACTGTTTTTTATCCGGCCCCAGGTGCTGCGCCGACCGCGTTTGAGGTCGCCGAAGCGCTGCAGAATAGGCTTGCCCCCGCCTATCAGGGTGGCCAGATTACCGATGGATTCCCCGTAGGCTTGATTATCGGTTACCGGCTCAGTCAGCACAACTTTGGATAGAAATGCAAAGTTGGTATTCTCCGATTTTCTATGCTGATAGGCGTGGCCATTGACACAAACGAAATCGCTGTAGTTCTCGATGGAAACGAAACCGCCTTTATTGGTACAAAAGGTCCGGGTATGATCGTCATATTTTGAGGTCTGAATAAAAAAGGTGGGATCATATATCACCTCGCAAAGATCCTGCATGATATCATTGTGCACCTCTACCCGAACGCCGACTTCGATGCCTCTCTGCTTGAGTCCAATCCCGTGTGTTTGGGCCAGGTGTCCGACCCAATCCGCACCAACCCGCCCCGGCGCCAGAATCACGTTTTCCGCTGAATAAATTTTTCTGTTGGTAACGACACCTGAAACCCGCCCTTTTTCGATCAGTACCTCTCTGGCCTCCTCAGAGGTGTGCATGGTCACACCGTTGGATTTTATGGCATTGGCCATTGTGGCAATGTGGTCCGGCAGGCAATCGCTGCCGAGATGTTTTTGCTTGATTATCAGCAGATCAACGCCGTGTGTCTTGGCTCTTTTGCGAATTTGCTGGGCTGCTTCCAAGTCGGTTGGGTATTCGGGTCCCTGCATTCCAAACCTGTTAAAGATGCCCTCGGTTTCATCAATAAGCGCCTTGGCTTGCTGAACGGGCATAAACTGGGTCAAATCGGTCTTGCCGAGTTTGTGGATGTAATTCAGCTTGCCATCTGAAAACAAACCTGCCCCGCCAATGCCGCATAAAATATTGCACGGTTTGCACTTATAGCACTGCTGGTTTTCATTAATCGGGCACTGGCGATTGGAAATCCCTTTGCCTTTTTCAATGATCAGTACCTGAAGATCCGTGTGTTGGCTCAAATGCCAGGCGGCAAATAATCCGGCAGGACCGCCGCCGACAATAACGACGTCATATTTCTGATCTTTTTCGCTGGCTTTTACAGAAGACATCTTTGTTCCCATACGACACGATTGGGTAATTAAATCAGGGGTCGGGGTATTTTTTTCACGGCAGGATGCCGGGTTGTTGCCTGCTAAGCCTGGTAGCGGCAACTGCCTTGCATTTTACTGCTGGCTATTTAATACTTTCACTCCAACAGGAACCGACGCCGTGTTTTGCCTTTCTCGGCGGCAATAGCCCTCTGCCCCTTAGAAGAACCGGGGCGATCATCTTGTCGTGAAAAAAACACCCCGACCCCTCAATTAAATGGCGTTAGCGAGATTAAAGAATTCGACTGAATAGTATAATATTAACTGTGGGAAGTGTCAAAAAAATAGGTAATTTTTAAAGTTATTTTGAGAGGATCTTCACAAGATGGTATGCGTCCTGGGATTCAAAAACGCTTTATCTCGTTTTCCTGCACACATTTATGCAAAGAGCCTCTTGAGATTTATGAAGATTAAATTGGCACGATTACAACCGCATAAGGTTATAAAGCGTATCGAGGACCATTTGGGATGATATGGTGTTAAAACACTCTTTGTTATTTTTAAATGGGCCAAAGGTACCGATTTTTGGATCGTATTTATGTTTTTGAGAGCTCAATACCCTCACAGCCGGGCCGACAGGTCTCCAGATTTCCGGATCCGACGGTCCGAATACGGCAACCGTTGGTAAACCGAGAAAGGCGGCAAGATGGCTTACACCGGAATCATTTCCGATAAATCCGTCAGCGGATCGCATCAAAGCAACCAGAGCTGAAAGGTCCTCTGTGACATGGACAGTTCTTTTACCGCCGTTATCATCCAGCAGTTTTGTTCCTAAGAATTCTTCGGCAGGACCGATAACATACTCCGGCCGGTATTTGTCTGCTTTAAGCGATACTTCTAGTTTTAAAAAATTCGATAACGCCCACATTTTTCTGCTACTTCCCGCTCCGGGGTGAAGCAGTATCCTTTGTGAATGTGGTGTTTCGTAAAACACTTCCGTTGGATTATATAATGACGACAGTTCCAAGCCGTCCGGTTCATCATCTTCTCCTATCCTTCCGCAACCGGAAAGACTTTTTAATAAATGAAGCGCCACATGAGTTTTATCTGGGTTTTTAGGCCTTGGTGGGATCCGGTAAACAGAATGGCTCCTTATGTCATTTACGGCCTTTTCTAGCTTTTCTGAAAATGAAAAAAGTATGATTTCATCATAAGCTTCGAATAGACTTTTGACCCCTGGATCGATGGCATCTGAAAAAAGAGAGGCAAACCGGGCCGCGTCTTGAGAAAACCATTTATCAACTAGCCGCAACCCTTTTGCCAAATCACCCAACTGCGGTTTGCAGATAGCATCGATCCGGTTGAAATGTTGTTTCAGCCGGATCAGGGCCGGAAATGTCAGCACAAAATCACCCAGTGCCCCCTGATGGAAAATGAGAAGTTTTTTTTCTCCCATTGATTTATCAATTCACGATGTTCTGTGGCCTTTTACGGGCACATTATAGCCCCATGAACTTGGCCACGATTCCTTTCATAATTTCGTTGGTTCCGGCAAATATTGACATCACCCGCACATCCCGGAACGCGCTGGCGATAGGGCATTCTTCAAGCATGCCATAATCGCCGATGAGATCCAGACAGCGATCGGCCACCTTTTTGACCAAATCGGTAGTCCAGTATTTGGCCATGGATGTTTCGATCACCACATTGTTTCCGGCGATATGCTCCAAAACCAGCCTTTCGACAAATGTCCTCCCCAGCTTCACCTCGGTTGCCATTTCCACCAGGGCAAATTGGGTTGCCTGATTCTTGGAGAGCGGTTTGCCGGAAATCGCGGTCTTCTTGCAATATTGGGTGGTCCATTCCACTATGTACTCCGCTGCCGGAACAGCCATTAGGGCACACACCAAACGCTCCTGCTGCAGTTTCTCCATCAGCATGAGGAACCCCGCTCCCTTTTCACCCAGCCTGTTTTTCTTGGGGATTCGGCAGTCTGTAAAATAAAGTTCGGCGGTATCTTGGCTGTGCAATCCCATTTTTTCCAGCTTTTTACCGCGTTTGAATCCGGGTGTGCCATCTTCAAGGAGATAGAGGGATATTGCCTGATAGGGATCCTCGACTCCGGCGTCTTTAGCGGCCACGATAACAAGATCCGCAATGATGCCGTTGGAGATGAATATTTTCGAACCGTCCAGGATCACCTCATCGCCGTCTTCCATGGCGGATGTGTTCATTCCGGCCAGATCGCTGCCGGCATCCGGTTCGGTCATGGCTATGGCAGTAACGATGTCACCGGAAACGCAGCCGGGCAAATACTTTTTCTTAAGTGCTTCTGTGGCATAAGACTCGATATAAGGAACCACTATGTCACTGTGCAGATTGGCGACCAAACCGTTCTGCCGAATCCGGGTGAGTTCTTCGGAAACTATAACAGAATAAAGGAAATCACCACCCAATCCGCCATATTCCGGAGAAACGGCCGGGCACAAAAAACCACCCTGCCCCATTTTTTTCCAAATTCTTTTGGGAAAGATTCCCTCCGCTCTCCACTGATCCCCCTGCGGTTCTACTTCTTTTTCCAAAAAAGCTCTCAGTCGCCGGCGAAACCGCCGGTGGTCCTCGTTGTAATTAAGTATTTCCATTGAGTTCTCCCCGAAAGAAAGATGCCTGCTTAACCCTCATGCTTCCCAACGATGGAAATACTGCATACATTCATAGCCGGAAAACCGCCTAAATTATGGGTTAAGCCATATTTGGGATCTTCAAGCTGGCGCTCAGCGGCGCGACCGTGAAACTGCAGATACAATTCATAAAGCATTCTGAGCCCGGATGCACCGATAGGATGACCAAAGCACTTTAACCCACCGTCCACTTGGCAGGGAATCTTGCCGTCACGATCAAACATCCCTTCCATAACATCCCGGTAAGCTTTGCCTCTTTCGGAAATATGAAGATCTTCCATGGTGATCAGTTCTGTGATGGAAAAACAATCGTGCACCTCCATCATGCTGATCTCCTGCTTGGGATTGGTGATGCCCGCCTCCTTATATGCTTGTTCACTGCATTTGCTGGTAGTTATAAAATGGTCGCCGTCCCAGTCGTTATAGCCCATTTCTTCACCACTGCTGAGTGACAATTGGAGGGCTTTTACGGTAATGAAATCTTTTTTACCCAATTTCTTGGCCATTTCAGGAGTCGTAACGATTGCACATGCAGCACCGTCACTAACTCCGCAGCAATCAAAAAGCCCCAGAGGGTGAGCTATAATGGGAGCCGCCATTATTTGTTCCACCGTCACCGCTTTTCGTAAATGGGCCTTGGGATTCAGGGCGCCGTTGGCATGGCTTTTGGCTGAAACATGGGCCATAGCCCGCTTCAGGTCCTGATCGGGTACTTTGTGTTTGGCTGCATAAGCGCTGGCGAGCTGAGCAAATGCCCCGGGAGCGGTCATGTTGGGAAACCACTGCCAGGTTAAACTGCCGGAATCAGACCCTGAAAAACTGGGCAACCCGCCATAGCCGGTGTCTTTGAGTTTTTCTACGCCCAACGCCAAACAGATATCATAGGCACCGGAGGCGACGGCGTAACAGGCCCCCCGAAAAGCTTCCGTACCGGTGGCACAAAAATTTTCCACCCGGGTTACCGGAATCATGGGAAGGCGAAGGGTCATCGACAGTGGCAAAGCGCTTTTGCCGACATTGATACTGTCAAAACAGGTGCCCAGCCAGGCAGCGCCGATATCTTTTCTTTCTACGGCGGCGTCTGTTAGACATTCTTCAAAGGCTTCGACCATCAATTCTTCTGCGCCCACATCCCAGCGTTCTCCGAAGCGGGTGCATCCCATACCGATAATTGCAACCTTATCTTTTATTCCTGTAGCCATGGATCACTCCTATCTTGATAGTTACAGTTAAAATTAGATTATTCGCCAATGGATTGCTTTATACCCTTAAATCTCACAGGAGTAATGGAATAATGGAATGGTGGAGTAATGAAAAAAAGCAAAAGGATAGGATCCGATCTTTTATCCAATACTCCAGTACTCCAGTGCTCCAATGCTCCAGCAGGTTAATATTTAAAAAACCACAAAGTCTCTTATTAGTTTATTTCTTCCCTATCGAGAATAGCTTCTCCAATAATTGGGACTTCATCACATCACCTTCTATTTTCAATTTGCCGGAGGTAAAGGCCTGCATGGGCGGAAGCGATCCGCCCATCATGGCCAGGAAGTCGGCATCGGCAATTTTCAATGTACATTGTGGTTTTTGATGCACGCCGGATTCAATGTTGCAAGCACCGTCTTTGATGGCACAATACCAATCACCGCCCCCTATTCCGGAAATATTGAATTGAAATACAACTTCCACGCCGGCGGCCGCATCGGCTTTGAAGCTGTCACCCATCTTATCAAAAATCGTCTGAACGTCACCGGCTGTCTCACCGGCAGCTGCTGCCGCACCCGCCTCAGCGCTCGGCGGTGAAATCAGGTCCAAAATAGCGGCATTGGCGTCCGCTATCTCTTTGGCCCCGTCCATGGCGTTTATTTTCTCCCAATTCTTGTGTATCTGTTCGGGGCTGGGCGGAGTATCCGGATCTCCCAGCCGAACTGCCGGGCCTGTAAAAATTGCGGCCCGATTAAAATAACCCATGCCGCTGTTCAAAATGAGACCGGATTCTTGGCAATTCCGACTGCAAAGATACACAACGGCGGGGGCAACAAAGTCCGGTTTTGAGCGCTCAAAAAGATCCGGCGGCATGACGTCTTCGGTTAGCCTGGAAGCCGCTATGGGCGCAATAGTGTTCACCTTGATATCGTACTTATTTCCTTCAAGCTTCAAAGTATTCATCAGCCCCACAAGCGCCATCTTGGCGGCTGAATAATTGGTCTGGCCGAAATTGCCGTACAAACCGGCAGCTGAGGTGGTCAAAACGATACGGCCATAGCCGTTGTCTTTCATCACCCGCATCGCCGGTCGGGTGACATGGTAAGCGCCGTTCAGGTGGACGTCAAGAACAGCCTTCCAGTTTTCGGGTTCCATTTTTAAAAAGCTCTTGTCCCTGAGAATGCCGGCGTTGTTTATCAGAATGTCTACCCGCCCGAAAGCGTCCAGAGCTGTTTTTACAATATTTTCGCCACCCTTGGCCGTGGCCACGTTATCGTAGCTGGCCACTGCTTCGCCACCAAGCGCTTTGATCTCTTTGACGACTTTGTCGGCGGGTCCTTTGGCGCCCTTTCCGGAACCGTCCCGGGCACCGCCAAGATCATTGACGACGACTTTGGCGCCACGACTGGCCAGTTCCAGGGCATAGGCCCTTCCAAGCCCGGCACCGCCTCCGGTTACAATGGCTACCTGGTCATCAAATCGAATTTTGCCCATTTCTTCAACCGCCCCCGGTATCGGCACAGCCTTCCAGAAATAATTGACAAACCCGCGTTCTTTGTCCACCCCTTTGCGTTTAAAAGCCATTTGTACCGGCAATCCAACCCGGATATCATCAAGCTCACAATCGGTAAAATCCGCAACGATCCGTCCGCCGCCTTCAAATTGAACCATCCCGTAAATTGCCGGAGGATCAACAGAAACAGACAGCAAATCGCCGGTGAAGGTCTTGACTTTAGCAGGGACATCGGCAAATTCATAATCGTCCTGACTGTGAAAGGCGCCGCAGTCGGGATTGACGCAAATATCTGCTTTTGGAAACTGGGGGGTGCTGCATTCACGGCATTTCCCGCCGACCAAACCCAGAATCATTTTGTTCTTGCGCCACAGGACCGAGGTGGCCGTCTGAGAGGGCGCTTCGGCCCGTATCCCCATTTCCGTTTGGATCAAATCTCTGAATTTCAGCCATTTATGGTAATTATTCACGGATTTTTTGTTGGCCAATGAACCGGCAACCCCGTTTCTTTCCGGTAGTTTGGTGATGTTTTCGGTGACCTCAAAATACAGGGCATTGGCCCCCTGACCGAAGCCGGCCATAAGGATACGATCCCCCGGCTTGGCCTGCTCCAATGCGGAAATAAACATCATAAATGAATGGGCCGTGCCTGTTTCGCCGCATACCTCATGCATGTTGTCCACAAGTTTTTCAGGTGTGGCACCGAGCCCCTGGGCGATCTTGCGATGATCACCTTTGAAAAAACAGGGATAAACCAGTTTGTCGACATCATCCATGGTTATTCCCAGTTTATCAAAAAGACCGGTAACCACCTCTGGTATGATGACGCCGTAGCCGGCATCTCTGGTCCAGCGTTCCTCCCATACATAATCGTATTTTTTATCAGAACCGCGGTAATGATCGACAAAATCACGGGATATGGAATAAGAGCCTTTATATTCAGCGATGACATCCGTATCCCCTGCAATCAAAGAGGCCGCACCATCACCGAACCACATCTCATAAAAGTAAGCCGTCTTGGTTTCACGGCGGTCTGATGCGGTAACCATGATGCTTTTGCGCTCACCGCTTTTTACCGATTCAAAGGCTGTTATCAGGGCCGTGGTTGCAGCCTTCTGGGCGGAGGTATAATCCGCGGTAATCATATCGTCTTTGAGGTTGAGTGCCGCCGAGACGATACCCGCATTTTGGCGATCAGCAAACGGTAACGTTGTAGAAGCCAGATAAAGGGCATCCAGTTTCTGTTTATCCTGCCCGCGTAAACAATCGCGTGAGGCCGCCACCGCCATTGTGATTGAATCTTCATCCCAATTACACATCGACCGTTCGCCCTGGGCCACCATTATAATGGCCGGCGCGAACCAGCCCATGGCCTGAAAAATGGCCATACGGTCTAATCTTAACTGTGGAATATATGCACCGTATGAAGTAATACCGATCATTTTCCGTCTCCTCTATCGTAACAATTTTAAATTTTAAGTCTGCAGGCGGAACAATTTTTCAATGAGCTGGGATTTCATAATATCCCCTTCGATCCTAAGTTTTCCTGAGGTATAGGCCTGCATGGCCGGCAGCTTGCCGTTCATCATATCAAGAAAGTCGCCGGCGGCCATTTTCAGCGTACATGTCGGTTTTTCGTGGGTTCCGGATTCAACCCGGCAGGTTTGATCCTTTATGGCGCTATACCAGTCGCCGCCGCCTTCCCCGGAAATATTGTACTGAAAGACAACATCCACGCCGGCGGCCGCATCCGCTATAAAGGCACCGGGTATGGCGTCAAACACGGCCGAAACATCGTCAAATCCCGATACAGATCCCTCAGTCGCCTCGGCCGGTTGGGCAAAGGCAGCCAGGATATCTCCGATTGGTTCATTCAGGTTCTGATATTCTTTGGCACCTTTCAGGCTGGTGGCTTTTTCCCATTGGGCCACAAGCTGTTCTGCAGCGGGAATCTCCTTTCCATCACCCACCACGGCCCCAGGCCCTGTAACCATGGCGACCCGGTTGTAGCACCCCATGCCGGCATTGTATATGTTTCCGCTCACCGGGCATTTTTCGGATACGAGGTAAAGGGCCAGGGGAGCCACCAGTTCCGGTTTGAGTTTATCTACAAAATCCGGTGGTAATATGTCTTCGGTCAAACGAGATGTTGCCACCGGTGCAATGGTGTTGACCTTGATATCATATTTTTGACCCTCTAACTTCAGCGTGTTCATCAATCCCACCAGCCCCATCTTGGCAGCGGCGTAGTTGGTCTGTCCGAAATTGCCATACAGTCCCGCCGCCGAGGTCGTCAAAAGGATTCGGCCGTATCCTTTATCTTTCATCACGGCAAAAGCCGGACGCGACACGTTGTAGGCTCCATTTAAATGGACATCGAGCACAATCTGCCAGTTTTCCGGCTCCATCTTCAAAAAACTCTTGTCACGCAAAATGCCCGCATTGTTGATGACGATGTCCACTGTGCCGAAGGCTTCAAGGGCGGTCTTGACGATGTTTTCACCGCCTTCGATGGTGGCGACACTGTCGTAGTTGGCAACAGCCTGCCCACCCGCAGCCTTGATCTTTTTGACAACTTTGTCGGCGGGTCCTTTGGCTCCCTTTCCGGAACCGTCCCGGGCACCGCCCAGATCATTGACGACGACTTTGGCGCCACGCTTGGCCAGTTCCAGGGCATAAACCCGCCCAAGCCCGGATCCGGCACCGGTGACAATTGCCACGCGGTCATCAAACCGAATTTCGTCTTTCGGAATTTCGCCGTATTCAAAAACACCCCTGTCTATCACCACTTCATCCGTTTCAGCGTTGACTACCTGCCATAGCGCCTGCCCATCCCCCGTTTTCCAGATCAAGGTTTTAATCGGCACTCCCGGGTATAACGGTTTGGTAAAGCGACAGGCCAGACGTCTTGCTTTTTCAGGCTCCCCTGGAATAAGACTTTGGATTAGTGAGCGGCAGGCGAACCCATGGGTACACAGGCCGTGCATGATCGGCTTTTCAAAACCGGCCATCTTGGCAAATTCTGCGTCAACATGGAGTTGAAAAGTATCTCCGGAAAGTCTGAAAATGAGCGGTTGATCCTCGAAAGGGGTGGATTCTATCACAAAATCAGGATCCCTTTGCGGAAAATTCACCTCCTTTTTAGGTGCATCTTCACCACCGAAACCGCCGTCCAGGCGTGAAAAAACGGTACCGATGCTGGTAAACAGCTTCTGACCGTTGGAATGGAAGGTTTCACATTTGGCGATAATCAGGGCACCTTTTTCTTTGCCCTTGTCATAGATGTTGGTTATCTTACCTTCGGTGCTCAGCTTGCCTTCAGGTGGAATCGGCCGGTGAAATATCAGCTCCTGCTCGCCGTGAAGAATTCCGGCCAGATTCACGTTGCTGGCTGCCACCAGTTGCGGAATAACGTCATACATTGTAGTAATGCCGAAACTGGGTATTACCTTCAGGTCTTTTTCATAGCAGTATTCCAGATCGGCAAAACCGGCACCAACGCCTAAAGCGTACAGCACCGCATCTTTCCAGGTATACTCCTTGGTAATCGGGCCGATCTTTTTTCCGATCGCATCAAGTTTCAATGCCATATTTCACCCTCCTCTACTGTAGGTTGTTTGTTTCTAAAACTGAAGAATTCCATTTTTACGGGCAAAACGGAAACAGGCCAACCGGTTAACCTTATTTCTTTTTGTCGAGCGTAAAGGCCGGAACCAGAATAAATTTCAACGTCTCCTTTACGATCTGTACGTATCTTTCATGGCTGGTATCGAGCATGGGCCTGAAAAAGCTTTCACCGGATATAAAATTCAATACCGTATTCCAAACGGCGAGTATCCTGGCTTTGGCCTGAATTGAAACTTTTTTTTTGTCCTGGGCCAGTTCCATCGCAACGGCAATATTTGCGATATATTCCGACATTTTGATATCGAGGGTAACGCCGTGACGGTTTTTATTGAAATAACCGGATAGGATCAGGTTGGGCACTTCCGGATGAAAAAAAAGATAATCGCAAATGGTATCTATGGCGATTTCAAGACGGGTGGTCAGGGATTGGCCGCTGACTTTCCTTTCGATTTCATTTAACTTATCCTGAATCTCCTCGCTGACATCCATAATCACGGCTTCGTAAAGATCCTGTTTTTCGCCCCAATGGTAATAGAGAGTCGAAATGTCGATTCCGACATCTTTGGCGATCATTCTGGTGGTGGTGCTATCATAGCCATATTGTCCAAATATCCTGCGGGCACTGGACAGAATTTTGGCTTTCATTGAATGGGGATTCTGTTTGGCCTTTTCAAGCCGTGATACCATTATAGCTCCTTACCATCGGATACATATGCCCCAACAAACCTATTCAAAAACATGTTTCCAACAATTGATGGAATTTTTATTCGATTCTAAATAAAATGTCAAATATAAAAAGATGTTCCGATTGCCACCGCGGTTGCACCAGCTTGGGCCAAGGGTTATTTTTTGCCGAGGCTCATTGCCCCCTGGGCTCCGAGACGACAACTGCTTTACAATTTGCCGTCAGCTTTTTACAACCTTCAAGGTCCCAGCACCGTCACAATCGTCAGCCTTGAAGCGGATTCATAATCTCCTTTCTCGCCTGGTTGTTCCTTTTTATCCGCCACAGATATTTGGCGGATTGAAAAGCGCTAAGCTCGTTGCGCTAAATCCCACAAGATCTTTGAGAGATTTCACCCATTAAATACCGCTTACCTGCTTTTCCGTTAATATCATTTACAGTAAAAGTGTCTGAATTTATTTGAAGTTGCGTTATTTCATCGTGTTGGCACGCTTTTTGATACACCTTATAATGATTGATTCTTTGTAAACCTATTAAATCGTATAAAAGGGCTTCAAGATGATAAACCTTCTTTGATCGGCCGGACTAACAGCGCTGATAATTGGAGGCGATCAATACATGAGGATGGTGATTTAAAATGTTGAAATTATTAGTAATTATCGGATTGTTAGTGGTCACGGCGTGTTTGTTTGTTGCGTATGCATATTTAATGAGTGTTAGCCGTGAAAACGAACTGCCGGGTCTCGAAGATGTGGAAATCCCGCAAGAGGAAAAATAGAATCCGATTAGATCTGCCAATTACATCAGTCAATGGAAAATACCTCTGAAAAATTTTCCATCGTTTTGAATATTATCAATATAAATGTAAATTTTTTTTTGCTATAGTGGAACAGTAAGCGAAATCTCAAAGGTATCTTAAACATTATGCGAGGGACACAATGGAGCAAGAGCAATTCAGAAGAATGCTTCACAACGTAAAGAAGTGGATTGTGTGCACCCTCACTGAACATGAACCTCAGAAGCAACCGGTTGCAGAAGCACAGTTCACGAAACTCAAAGGGTACTACCCTGTTGACCTGCTCCGCCGTGTACAGCGCGTCGTCGTCGACCGTTGTCCGGTCCCGCCGCTGGCTGCCACCGGAATTCCTCAGCTCGCGGAAATCGAAAACTGGAATCTTAAAGGCATTCCCTGGAAAAACACCATTTTCATTCGCCGAGACCTGGCAGACTGGGATGCGGTCCATTTTCACGAATTGCTCCACATCGTCCAATGGCAGTGTTTGGTGACAGACCGTTATCTCACGGCCTGGGCCATAGGTACGATCACCCGGGGGTACCGAGACAACCCTTTGGAAGAGATGGCATTCCGTCATCAGTTAAGATTCGAAGCAGAAGATGCGCCCTACGACGTGTTCGGAGAAGTCACGACCGAGATTGCTGCCTGGCCGGACAGCAATTTCGACCTTGCCAAAATCGCATAACCTTTTCATCACGCTCAGCGGCGCATAAACGCATTGATAGCGCCCGCCGAAGTTATAACCTTTGATATCTTGAACATAGCGCAGAATTATTAAATCCTTTGTTATTCTCAGCCAAAATACCTTTGGGCAACTCCTGTATCCAATTTAACAATAATACGCATTTACTAATTTTGCCTCTATAAATAGCTTGATTTTTTGTGAAAACAGTTTATCATAGAAATAATCATTAAGGGTCCGCTTTCTGAGGGGCCGGTTTCGTTCTGAGGGAAAGATCTTTTTGTCACCGTGGCAACCCTGAGTCTGGAACCATGAGAAATTTTTATGAAAGGAGGGGTGTCACGATGGCGGAAGGAATCGTAAAATGGTTCAGCGAGCGTAAGGGCTACGGTTTCATTGAGCAGGAAGATGGTCCGGATGTGTTCGTTCATCATTCAGGAATCAACGCAACCGGTTTCAAATCCCTTAACGAGGGCGAGCGAGTTACTTTCGATATCGAGCAGGGGCCAAAAGGTCCTGCTGCTGTTAATGTGACTGTAATTTAGTTCCAAAATTTAACCATAAAAAGGGCATTCCTCCAAATAGGAGGGAATGCCCTTGTTTTTATTTTGTAAGGGGAATTTTATATGTTTTTTGAAGCAATATTCGAGCCGTCCAAAGAGATGAATTACAACAGCGATGCAAAAAAACTAGCAGGTAAGAAAATCGGGGTACAAGATGGATGGATCGTCGAAGAAGGACCGTTCAAGGGACAAAATTGTTTTTATATTCCAAATTCTACCGTAGGGTGGATTCCGAAATGCGACCTAAAAGAGTTAAAACCGATATCCTTTAACCGGTGGAAGGATATTCATAAAAGTTTAGGGCTTGCCACTTGATCCAAAGGCTGAGATATCAGCAAGTCAAAAGGTATGAAACTTAAATGCGGCTAAATCTGTAAGATGTAAGTTAGCAGGCAACAATATGCCAGTCTAGACTTATCTTGTTAGTTTAGTAGCGTTGCTTTCGAATATGGCTGCCACTATCGCGGCTTCCAATTCGGGCCCTGGATGCCACCGGTATTTGTCTTGATAGCGTTTCTGAGCAAAATGATGCCGTGCATCAATCACCGGCTGGGGCAGTTTCTCATTGTCAACGGGAGGCAAACTATCTACTGCCAACAGCCACTCTTTTTCCTGTTCACCCGCATCAATTCTGCCATCCGAATCGAAATTCAATATGGCGTACTGGATCTGAATGATTTCTACCGGTTTTCGATCTGCAAAATCCACCACCACCAATGCATACCGCACGCGCTTGCCAGCATACAGTGGGAGGCATTCCCTGGAATCCAGCCGCAGCAACCGATTATATCGTTTAACAGCTAAAGGCTGTAAAGAATTATCGTCGTTTATGAGAAAGACTCGCAGTCCAATACCCATATCAAAAAAAACTGATATCTCAGCCCATTACCAATAATGCTTCTGTTTAAAGCTTCTTAAGCTCTTCATCACGAAGCACCCTGCGCAGAACCTTACCGATAACCGAGGTCGGCAGTTCATCCCGGAATTCCACCGTGCGTGGCCGCTTATATCCGGTCAATTTCTCCCGGCAAAATTCAAGGATCTCCTCTTCGGTGGCCTCCTCACCGGGTACCAGCTGGATATAAGCTTTGACCGCTTCACCGCTTTTAGGATCGGGTATGCCGATAACAGCAGCATTGGCAACCTTGGGATGGGTGTAAAGCGTTTCTTCAACTTCACGAGGATAGCAATTAAATCCACCCACCAGAATCAAGTCTTTTTTTCGATCAGTAATGATGAAATAGCCCTCTTCATCCATATGTCCGATATCACCGGTCAGGAAAAACCGCCGTCCTTCGATCTCGCGGAAAACGGTTTCGTTTTCCTCGGGCTTGTTCCAATATCCGGTCATAATCTGCGGGCCGCTGATGGCGATTTCCCCATCCTCTCCCTGAGGCAATTCCGTGAGACCTGTTTCAATATCCAGTATTTTTACATCGGTATTGGGAATGGGAAAACCGACCGAACCGAATTTGCGATTCTGGGTGTTACATGGATTCAAACAGGCCACAGGGCTGGTTTCACTCAAACCATAACCCTCGAAGATGATGCTTTGGGTACGGGCCTCAAACTCCTTGGCCACCTCTACCGGCAAGGGTGCTCCTCCCGAACCGCAAGCTTCCATTGAAGAAAGGTCAAACTTATCAAGCAGCGGATGGTTGGAAAAAGCCACATAGATGGTAGGAACGGCAATCATAGCCGTGGTTTTGTGCTTTTGGACCGCTTTAAGAACCTCGGTAAAAGGCGGGTCGCCGGCCCGAGGGTCCGGTATACAAACCAGCCGGCTGGCGGTATAACAGGACATCAGCATAACCACGGTCATACCGAAACTGTGGTACCAGGGTAGAACGCCGAGATAGCAATGAAATCCCCCCCGTCGTAAGGTCTCGGGTGGACCGTCAGGTTCATGCGGGATTCTGACCCACTCATAGACCGCCATCACGTCAAATACGAAGTTGGAATGGGTTAAAGCCGCCCCTTTCGGAAGCCCGGTAGTACCCCCGGTATATATAATCAAAGCCAGGTCTTCGGTTGGATTAATCTCAACCGGCGGAGGCTCGGGCTTGGCCGCAGCCACAACGTCATCAAATAAAAGGTGTCCGGGTTCATGATGTTCAGCCTTGGGAATTTTTCCGAGCAATCCCCCCAGTAATGCTTTGATCGGTGGAAGGTATGATTTTACCCCGCAGATAACTACCGTTCCGACATCGGTGCCTTCGATAGCCTTGACGGTTGTGGGATAAAATTGGGGGTGATCCATACAAAAGACCGCCTTGGCACCTGCGTCTTTGAGTTGATAATTTAATTCCGCAGCTGTGTATATTGGGTTACAAGTTACGCAAACGGCCCCGCTTTTGAGGATACCGAAATAGATGGCCGGATAGTGGGGCAGATTCGGTAGAAAAATAGCCACCCGATCGCCTTTTTTGATGCCGCGGCTGGCCAGAAAGTTTGCCACCCGGTCGGCAGTGTCCTTTACCTGAGTGAAGGTGCGGGTGCCATCGTTGAAAATGGTATACACCTGGTTTGGGTAATCACGCGCCGCATCGTCAAGAAAAGTAGAAAGCGGTTTTTCATAGCCACTGATCTCATAAGGAACGCCTTCAGGCCATTTGGGTCCATGCCAGGGTTTGGAAGCCATGATGATCTCCTTTCACTGGGGATTAAATAATGTTTGTATTGCAGCAAGCCGGGGGGTTAAATCGCAAGTGATTTTCTGCGCATATGGCTCTGAAACCGCAACGGCTTGCGTATTGAGAGTTATTCCGATTGGATTGAGTTACTTTTTTTACACTCCGTGGCCGAAATGAGTTCTCCGGTAAAGCTTCCGATAATTACTTTGCTTTTTAATTTAACCGGTATCCGACGCTCGTCGGCGGTGACCCAGAGTTGAATTTTTGCATTATTGCTTTTTTTGAAAGCACCTTCAAGATGTTTCAAATCAGGTTCAATTAAATACGTATCGTATGTGCCGCTGGGAAGTGTGATCTTTTCCCGCTTTTTGACTTTTGCGGTCCCCACGACACATTTCTTGCCATCGGAAACCGGACGTTCAATAAGAGTATTTTCGTCCAGTTCGACAACGCGAGAATAATAGAATATGGACAAAGGGTCGAATGATCCCGGCAGTAAAGGAATCAGATATTCCTTGATGCGGATCTCGGATATGGGAGTTATGTCACCCGTGGTTTTTGGAAAGGTGCCGGCGTACCTTTTTGCACTGTAATAGCGAGCCTCCGATTTCTCCCAATCAAAATGAACAACAATGTCTTCGATTTTTTTGCGTGCTTCTACTTTTTTTCGGTATTTGATAGAGTGTTTCATGCCCAAATCGGCATAAGCATCTACCCGGCTGCGATACTTATAGAAGGTGTCGATGAATGCATTCGTTCGCACGGTCATCACAAAATGGTAGGTTTCTGTATCGTCGACAATTTCAACCGGAAGCACTTCCAATTCAGCCTCGCCGGCCGGGATAATACCCCATCGGAGGCGGAATTTAAGGTTTTCACCCGTATAAAAGGCGGGTTTGCTGCCAGCGGCAAGCAGGTCGTTTGCCGGAGAGGCAAAACCAATGGTTACCGCCAGCACGAAAGTCAAATAAATTTTAGATAAAGATTTCAAAGGCATAAGAACAATACCTTTTATGGAGTGAAGCTCCTCGCCCTGAAGGGCGGGGCTTCCCTTGACCCTGCGCTAATGGGCGGAATCTGCCGGCAAGCGGGAATTACAGATACTGGGCAAACTCTTTTTTAATCACCTCATATAGCTTCTCTCCAATAGCAAGACCGATATCAATAAATTGGGGTCCGTATTGTTTGCCGGTATTGGTACGGAAAGTAGATTTAATTTTGACCAAACTTTCCATTCCTTTGGGGTAACCATCCATAAATTTTATGAGGGGTGGATTATAAAACAAAACCATATCCCAGACCGTATCAGTAAAGTTATCAGGCCCCCAACGGAATTTATCCGCATCATAGAGGCAATCGGATACCAGAGCGCCCCGCCGGGTGTTTATCTCAGCCGTATCAGTCAGAAAAGCCTCATGATTATGAATTGCTTTGCATATATCTTCTATCTCCCCCGGCTGGAACTCATAACCTTTAAGCAATTTTCTGGCATAATCAGCGCCTTTGACCGAGTGGCTCTTTTGTTTGCGCTTGATGTCATGCAACAGTCCAGCGCACTGGGCAATGAGCACTCTGCGTTCCGTAAATTTCTCTGAATAACCAATCTGTCCGCCTTCGATCAGCATGAGTGTGCCGGCATCTATGGCCACCTTAACGGAATGCTGCAGCCCATGGCCGAAATCATCATCAATATTCTGCTTCACATAAATCAATAATTCGGCAAGTGTGCTGGTACTCTCGAATAACTGCCTTGACAATTCATCAAACCGTGAAAAATCTTTATAAAAATCAGGTAAAGGAAAGCGGGCTACGATTTGACGGGCACGTTTGCGAATCTGGAGATAAATCGGTATCCTGTTGTCAGGGTATCTTTTGGTCATGAAATAATAGGATTAAAAAAAGGAGGCCAACGATGTTTCCATTCCCGCGGCGCTCCTTTTCCAAACAGAATAAAAATTCAAGACGTTAGGTGGTCAGGGAAAAAGCTTGGCCGCAGACCTTCCATTGGCCGTCTTCCTTTATGACATTAACGATCTCGTCCACCTCGTAAGTTTCACCGATAAAAAATAATTTTGCTATGATGGTATAAACCAGATTGATGTTGCGTTTTCTCACAGCAGTGATTCTCACCTGCGCATCCGTATCACTTTTGCTGATGATGTCCGTGTGAATCGAGTATAACTTGCTTCGCATGTAATTTAAGCTAAACCCCTGTGCTCTGGCTTCATCGGCTATCCGGTTAATGTAGCCTGTTACGACATTAACATCCTCTTCCGCCGAGAATTCACGGCATAAATATTTAGACATAGATCGATCCAGGTTAAAATAAGCCTTGGTAAATTTTATCACCGTCTTGGTGGGGGTGCTCCTAACATCAGCACTTATCAAAACAACTTGTATGATGATTCCAAGGACAACAACAGCAGCAATTGTAAGAAACCTTTTAGCCTGCTCCATCAATCCCTCCTCCTTTTAAACTTTAAGCTCGCGAATTAAAACCATGGTAGAACTCAGTTTTCAAAACTGCATTGTTTCTTTAAATTATAATTACATATCTCTCGCCTCTGCCATTGTGGTTAATACATCAATATATTCCTTCTGACCCTGATAGAGCCTGCACATTTCTATGAGCATACCTGACATTTGGGCCAGAGCTTGCACAAAGTTCACATCTTCCAGGGTACACTCCCAGGGTTCAGCGGTGTAAACGCGCATGGCGCCGATGACATTTCCACCAACGACAATCGGCACGGACAAAATAGAAGCAATCCCTTCTTTCTTGGCGGCTGCGGGATACTGAATTCTTGGATCGTCGGTAACATCGTAAATCGCAACCGGGCCGTCTTTCAGAGATGCCGCTATCGAGCGTAAGGAACTGACAGGTCCTTTATTC
>CP070652.1:1134531-1181025 GCA_020354645.1 Deltaproteobacteria bacterium | reverse complement strand
TGCAGGCCGGGCAACAAATTGACACCAAAATAAGTAAATATAACCGCAGCAAATCCGGCCAGAGACAAATAGGCAATGCGCTTGCCGCGCCAGCCGCGCGCAAACCTTGCGTGTAGCAAAGTGGCGTAAACGAACCATGTGATCAACGACCAGGTTTCCTTGGGGTCCCAGCCCCAATACCGTCCCCAGGCTGAATTGGCCCAAACTGCTCCGGTGATGATACCGACAGATAAAAACAGAAAGCCAAAAACAATCAGCTGGTAATTGAGTTCGTCCAGCATATTGGGAGCTGGAAACAGAGCCAGCAGTCTGTTTTTGATGTCTTCAGACATTTGCCGGATCAGATAAACGGCCGCATAAAAGACAAGACACGTCGGTAAGGCGATAAGGGCAGCAAGGCCCCAGTTGCTGACAAGCAGCACCCGGCTGAAGAGCGCAAAAATTACCAGCAGGGTGATCGGTTTGACAAAATCCAACCAGCCGATCTGCTCGTCTTCTTTGCCATGTTTGATCAGGTACATGCAACTGATGCCGAAGGCAAGGGCAAAGGCGGCATAACCGATAAAACAGGTTATCACATGCGCAATTAACCAGTTACTTTTCAAGGCGGGTAAAAGCGGCTGGATTCGAGAACTAATGCCGGGCGATAGCGAAGCGTAGGCCATGGCCAGAAAGGCAATGGGTGTCGTAAATGCACCAATAATTCGATTTTCGTACTTTCGCTCTACGAATAGATAAATAAGTATGATAACCCAGGCAAAAAAAACGAGCGATTCATACAGATTAGAAAGCGGGGCGTGCCCGATGCCCAGCCTGTAAGATTCCACCCATCGCATAATAATTCCCGCCGTGTTTCCCGCCAACCCTAAAAAAGTCACCCATGTGGCTAGCTGGCCGGACCCTGATTTTTTAAATACCCACGACAAGATATATAAAAAAGCCGCGAAGCCGTATACAAATGTTACCACCGATAATACAATTGAACTGTTCATAATTTGCCCCTATATTATTTTTTCAAAGATGATTTTGTTTTTTTTCAATTTCTGCTTTCCCGACCGCTAGACTGAATTGGCCAGGATTTGTGTTAGTTTTTTGACCTTTTGCTGCATACCCAATTTCTGCTTACTGGAAGTTCCCACGACCGAAACCTTGCTGGCTTTCCCACGCGGAGTGATTTCTACACATACCCGCTGGTGAGACATGAAAAATGTCACATAACAGCCGATGATCATCAAAATAAATCCGCTATAAACCACCCAGACTCCGGGATCCCTGGTCACCTGAAGACCGGTGTAGTACCGCGGTTGGGTTGCTTGTTGGGGAAGTTCCAAATCTGCGATCGAAATGAATACATTATCCTTTCGCCGGGGATCGAAAATAGGCCCCATCCGATCAAAGCTTGGAAAGCGCAGCGGCAGGGTCACTTCAATATCATTTCCGTCGCTTTGAGTGAGAATACCCATCAGCGTATCACCCAGGTCCTTTCCTCTGAAACTGTAGGATTTCTTGAGTTCTTTGATAACAAACTTGCCCAAGTTTTCCGGAATATCGATCGGTTGACCTATTCCAGCCTTTTTTTTATAGGTCGTGCCGGTTTCCTTGCTGGTAAAACTGACGGTGATCTCATGGGGCAGATTCACACCTTGTGCCTGAGGGGGAAGCTGACCATAACTGGATTGAAAGAAATTTATCCCTTTATACCGCAGCGGATCGTTAACAATAATATCCTTCTGCAATACCGCCTCCCCCTTCTCCAATATCGTAAGGCTGGAACGGAACTCCTTTGGCGTGCCGGTATTATAAAAACTCACATTAAAATCATCGCACCGGACCTCAAAATCGAGCGTCAATAACTGATCTGAATTTCGTAATCTGATACGATTAACAGTCTCCCCTTCCGGGATGTTGACAAACCCCTCAAAACCGAAAATTGAGCCGATCAATCCGCCAATCAAAAGAAGAAGTACCGACAGGTGCACAATGTAGACGCCCAGACGAGTCCAGCGCCATTTTTCGGCATAGATATAATAGCCGGTGTCGGTTGCCTCAGTCCGGCTGTAACCAAATCGTCTTGAGACTAAAGGTTCAAAAACCTGTTTGAGCTCATCGGGGGCATGATTTGTGGTAAACTCTTCTTTAATCTTGCGGCGTCTGAAACTCGCAATGTTGAAGGACGGATTTTTGGCAAATATTACCTTCGCCGTAACAGAAAGCCGATCCACCGAACAGACAACGACGTTTAATGTCAGCATAAGCATCAGGCACTGAAACCACCAGGAATGATACATATCAAAAATGCCCAACAGGTCCATGAAGCGAAAACCGAACTCCCCGAAGGCTTGCACATATTCGGCGGGGCTTTCGTTCTGAGGGATAAGCGTCCCGATAATGGAAGTGACGGCCAGTGACAGCAAGAGAACAACGGTTAGTTTGACCGAGGTAAAAAATTGCCATGCTCTGCTTAAGAGATCGGCTGAGATCTCCTTATCGTTCATTATTAATCCTTTCCCCGAAACCGTTTTGATCGCTTAGTCACCGATTGAGAATAAATGCCTAATGAGCCATGTTTCGGGTAGCGTAGACTCCTAATAGTACAATTAATTCACATCAGCACAATTATTGATCAAAACCGCGGTTACGATGCAATCAAAATCGAAAACTGTTCATATCAAATCATTTGATAGGACGCAACATGTTAAAAATCTATCCGCCTTACCCTTGAACCTAAGCTAAGTTTTTGAAATCACTTCGGCAAACTGCGTTGCTTTTTTCTGATGGCTGCCCTTTGACCGCAGATGGTTTCATGACTTTCGTACAAGCCATTTTGATACTTTCGTGAAAAATTACTTAGCGAAGCGGAGTGTAAAATTTGTGGCTTGTATGAGTCCCGCGCAGCGAGACGAGTTCCACAAATTTAGCGCAGCAAGCTTAGTCCGCCAAGTTCTGTGGCGGATACGAAAGAATCAAGCCCCGCAGAGCGGGACCGTAAGCACGGCGAGCAATAAAGTTATAAAACCGGTGACACCAACCGGCAAATTGTCAGGCAGTTGCCGCCACTCGATCGCACAGGCGATAACCCGACATCTTGTCGTCGCAAAAATTGCCCCGATCCCTGAAACAGCTTCCCTTGATCCCCCTTGATAGGGCGGGGCTTGCAGGGACGCGAGCCGGCCAACGACCATGCCGTGCATAGCATGGGATGGCTTGAATTTCTCCGCTCCCGGCGGAGAAAGGCAAAAGCACATCTGTGCTTATAATGGTGCACGTGCAACCGGGTGTGAAGCACCCGCTTTGTATGGCAAGAAATCACAATGACCAGATCGACACTGGGACGGTAAGAAAAAATGCTGGTGTTTGGTGGCCCTCTGTGCCACAAAGGAGGGATGCCGGTGTTTGGTAGTTTTAGCTATTCTTCAATTGGTTGGCTAACTCAAAGAACAGCTTATCTTACCGGCCCTGTCTAATCCCGTCTTGGAGGGTGAATCTACCTGGTGGAATTAAACTATTGAAAGTTATCGTCAGCTTGTGATAATACGCACTGCACCTTTAGGGTTTGTTCACCCTTTAAATAAAATGTAACTAAATCAAAGCCGGGCAATGTGCAGCGACTGATTGCAACGATAGCAACTGCTATTTTGCTACATAGATGCCGCGTGACTTGGTTACAATGGTGCCCTTCTTTGAAAGTTTATACAAAGCATTGCTAAGTTGTCTGGGATCCAGACCGGTTTTTGCTTTCAACTGGGCGATGGCAACACCTTTTTTGCTGCGCTTGATAACACTGAAAACAGAGTCAAGAACCGTCCCGCTCCTGGCAGCCCTGGCTTTGGTAACACGTTTTGGGGCAACTGCTTTTCGTTTTTTCACGGGGGCTCTTTTAGCGGCAGTTTTAGCGGCAGGCTTGGCTTTGTCTGCCTGCTTGGCGAGTTTGTCTACCTGTTTTGAAAGAGAAACCAGATTCTTTGACAATGTTTTTAATTGGCTTTTTACTGTCTTCATCCGAATAATCCTCCTTGTTTGTCCATAAAGGTATAGCGATGATTTATTTTAGTTACACGGTAGTATATATATACTTTTGGAAATGTCAACAAAAATACTTTCTAAAACTTTAGTGAAGCTCTCCGCCTGGAAGGACAGAACCTCCCAGTAAAGAAAATTTCTATTTCAGACAACTTTCCCTTGACCCCCGCTTTAAGAGACGGGGCTTGCGGGGAAGCAAATCATTAAAATCGTGTAAGAATAATTCACTTACTTGCTATATACTATCACAAAAAGAAGTTTTAACTGGAATGCAAAAGCAATTAAATCTTCAAAAAAACAAACTGAAATTACATAATCGCTTTGAAGAGGCGTTGAACCCTTCCCAGTTGGAGGCGGTGAGACACATGCAAGGACCACTTTTGGTAATTGCAGGTGCCGGTTCCGGAAAGACCAGAACCCTCATCTATCGGGTTGCCCATTTGGTAGAAGAAGGAGTTCCTCCTGCGTCCATTCTGCTTTTGACGTTTACGCGAAAGGCAGCCTCCGAAATGCTCAACCGCGCTGCGCGATTGCTTGATGATCGTTGCGAAAGAGTTTCAGGTGGCACATTTCACTCTTTCGCCAATGCTATTTTACACCGTTATGCCTCCAAAATCGGATTTGATTCCGGTTTCACCATACTCGACCGCGCTGATTCTGAAAGTCTGATCGGCATGCTCAGAAAAGAGTACGGCGCTGCATCAGGCAAACGTGCCTTCCCAAGAAAACAGACTCTAATAAATATCTTCAGCAGAGCCGTCAACAAGGTTCTAACGTTAGAAGAAGTAATTTTAAAAGATTATTCTCATTTTGTACCTCATCTGGATATCATTCTTAACATCTTTGAAGCCTATCGGGTACACAAGATTGAGCATAACCTCCTTGATTTTGATGATCTCCTCGTTTACTTGCATACCCTTTTGAAAAATTATCCCGCGATTCGTGAGCGGCTGTCTTCAAATTACCGTTATATTATGGTTGATGAATACCAGGATACCAATCTGCTTCAGGCCGATATTCTCGTATTTCTTGCAAGTGTCCATAACAATGTCATGGCTGTTGGGGATGATGCCCAGAGTATTTATGCCTTCAGAGGAGCAAATTTTAAAAATATTATGAATTACCCCGATATCTTTCCGGGGACCAAAATAATTAAACTGGAAGAAAACTATCGCAGCGTCCAGCCTATCTTGAACCTCACCAATGTCATAATCGATCGGGCAACGGAAAAATATAAAAAGAATTTATTTAGTCGAAAAAGCGGGGGAATGCGACCTCTTCTGGTAGACGCCGTAAATGAGCGGGGACAATCAAGATTCGTAACGGAAAAGATACTGGAGATTCAACAAAGAGGAATCCCTCTCGATCAAATCGCAGTCCTTTTCAGAGCAAGCTTTCATTCATTTGATCTTGAGATAGAACTCAGCCGGGCACAGGTCCCTTTTATTAAAGTGGGAGGATTTAAATTCACTGAATCCGCGCATATTAAGGATGTCCTGGCGCATCTTAAAGTAATAGCTAATCCCTATGACCGATTGAGCTGGTATAGAATATTGCTACTGCTGAAGAAAGTGGGTACCAAAACAGCCCAGAATCTATATGAAACAGTAGCAGGTGAAAAACTGGGGTATCGCGGTATCTTAAAGATAGCACCGAAATCAAAACAATCACGGGACATTGAAAAATTGAAGGAACTTTTTGCAGGAATTCAAGCCGAGTCGATGACCGCTGCTCAAATGGGCGAGGCCGTCATCAATTACTACTGTCCTATTTTACAAAATCGTTTCGATGATTATCCCAAGCGACTGATAGATCTTGAACAGCTTGTAACCATTATGGACCGCTACCGCGATCTTGAAGGATTTCTATGCGATATGGCACTGGACCCCCCCAATACAAGTGTCAACGATAACTTGGCCACCGGTTTTGAGGGTAATAAACGGCTGGTTCTTTCCACCGTCCACTCCGCCAAGGGTCTTGAGTGGCATTCAGTTTTTATTATTTGGGCTTTGGATGGGCGCTTTCCTTTAATACATGCCCTGAACAGTCAAGAAGAGCTCGAAGAAGAACTTCGGCTGATGTACGTGGCTGCCACGCGTGCCAAAGAGAATCTCTTTATTACCTATCCCAGCCAGGTGTATGACCGAGGTTCGGGACTCGTCTTGAGTCGCCCGGCCCGTTTTATTGATATGATCACGGACAATATTCTCGATAAATATACGTTGGCATACTGGTAGATTGATGATCAGAAATATGTTCCAAATGGCATGTGTTTGAGTACCCACTCTCTGCGTAGCGACATCTGGAGGGTTTCATTGCAAATCCCGCCTGGCGAACCCTTCGACAGGCGACCATGAAGATTTTGAAACCCGTTCTATTGTAATTGTTAAAAAATAGATGATTCAGAGAAGTATTCGGCCTGGTAAATCTTGACCTGCGTATTGATATCCTTCCAGCAGGTTCTTTCCATACCAGCTTTTTGGCAGAGATGTCCAAGAAAGGATTCTTTGTCCGAGAGCTGCTCCCAGACTTGCGGTAGAAATGTAGCTCCGTGCCACCCCCGGGAGAGGATCACGCCATCAATGCCGGGTCGAAGTTTTTTCTTGAGATCCTCTCCGTCTTCAAAATCGAGAATACTGGGGACCGTGAGTACGCTTATTTCGATATCAACGGCAGAAAGCTCATCTTTCTCCAAAGGCGGAAAGCGAGGGTCCTTGAAAGCGGCATTAATGGCATTTTCTTCAACATTGGAGACCAGAGACTTAACCGGTTCAATGGTGCCGATACAACCTCTTAACACTCCATTTTTGTGCAGCGTAACAAAACAGCCCCTATTCTCCTTTAAAGAGGGGGAGAGAGATAGGGGTCGTTCAATTTTAGTATTTTCTACCAATTCAGATTCAATCACGGAACGTGCCAGGATGAGCAAACTCTTTCTATCTTCATCAGTCAATGCTGCCATGGTCAATAACCCTTTCCAACTTCCCATGACGGTTTTCGCAAAAAAAAGCGAGGGCAGATGTTACACTAGTTATGGTGATCATTTTGTCGGTAAAAAATTATCCCTGGGGAGAATCGAGTAACATCGGAATATATTATTGAGAATCGCTCTAATTCTGGTGAAGATATCTGTCGGATGTGAAAGAACTTTATAATTTACAGCAGTCAGTCGAGCTACAAGGTATATTTTTTGATGGGAACTAAAAAAAAGCCCACCACATGTAAGCAGCGAAGGCTAGGAAAGCCATCAAAAAGACGACATAGGCGCTCCAGTTCACCGTTCTTTTAGCCATGCCATGTTTTTGAACTTTCCCGAGTCTGGTTTTGCACATCGGACACCTCTTCGAATCCAATTCTGTGTAGGCAAAACACTCAGGGCATCTTTTGGTGGCATAAACTAAATCATCATCTTTTTGAACATGCGTCACTTACTCCTGGCCCCCCCGCATTCGGTTTTCAGCTTTATGGCACATTATACCCCAAATTATATAATTACACAAACCCAGATTATTCCAATAAGTTTTCCTGGGTGTCGATCTCGCTATTGTTTCTGAGTTGGGCCAGCCAGGTGCTCAGGGTTTGAAACGTTTTTTGTTGCAGTAAACTTTGTTTAATGGTCGCCTTCTGCGTGTCGAAACCATCGGCAGAAGGTTCTTTTCTGGTTTTGAACCGGATGACATAATATCCTTTTTGCCCTTTTACCGGCTCCAGCGGCAAGTTATTTCCTTCTGATAGCTTGAAGGCAGTTTCGGTTACTGCTCTGTCGTAGCCGATTTTCGGAATCGAGGCGTTGCGGTTAAAAAATCCCGTGTCTTCCGGTTTTAATCCATACTTTGCACTTTCTGAAGATATCGATGCCCCGGCCATCAGCGCCGAGAGAAAGGCTTTGGCATCCTCCCGGGCTTTTTCATCCTGTTTTTGCTTTTTTAAATCAGCCGCTACTTTAGCTTGCACCTCGTTAAACTCGGCTACTTTTTCAGGAATTTTCTCCATGACCTGAAGAATACAATATCCGTCCCCAAGATCTTGGATATCACTAATCTCCATTAATTCAAGATTAAAGGCAGCCGAAGCAAATTTCGAGCGATCTTTAATGCCCTTATCCGGTCCTTGACGGTCGAAAAAATCTGTCGTTTGGATCTGAAGGTTTCGTTCCTTGGCGTTTCTGATCATATCATCGCCGACAAAAGATTCATCATAGACGGCCTCGGCTTCGTCGTAAGCGATCATTTTTGCCTTTTCCGCGGTAAGTGTTTTTTGAATCTTTTCTTTGGCGTCTTCGAAGGTCACTGTGGTAGCTTCATTAATCTTTTCAACCTTTATAATGTGCCAGCCAAACTGGGTACGCACCGGATCGCTGATCTCTCCTGGTTTCATCGAAAACGCCTTTTCTGAAAAGGGTTTTACCATGTCTTCGTATTTAAACACACCGAGATATCCGCCCCTGTCTTTGCTTGGTCCCCCTGAATATTGTCGGGCCAAATCGGCAAAATCCTTGCCTCCCTGGGCCATCTTTAGAATATCCAGTGCTTTTGTTTTTGCTTTTTCAACGGTCTCTGAATCTGCATCCTGGCCAGTATTTATAAGTATATGGCGAGCTTCAACCGTTTTGGGGGTGTTAAATTCTCCCTTGTGGGTCTGATAGTATTCCTGAAATTCATTTTCGGTAATCGCAACCTGTTTTACGTAATCTTCAGGATCAAAAAATATATAGCGAACCTTTACTTTAGCTTCTTTTTTATATGACTGCTTATTTTCATCATAGTAGGTTGCGATTTCTTCTTGGGGAAGGTCAATTCCCTTATACCCGTTGGGATTAAACAATACGAATTCAATATTCAGCGAGGCATTGTTCCATTTATACCATTCCATTGCTTCAGCGTCGGATACTGTCAAATTATCAGTAATTAATGATCTTACCTTATCAATCAGCATTGATTCCTTCTGTTGGGTCTCAAATTCTTCAGTCGTCATGCGATTGCGATTTAAGATATATTCATAACGTCGACGATCAAAAACCCCACCGGTCTGAAATACTTCAATTTTTCCGATGGCATCGGCAACTTCTTGGTCGGAAACTCGAAATTTAAGCCTTTTGGCCTCCGACAACATAAGCTTATGTTCGATCAGTTGGTTTAAGGCCCGATCCTGTAGCCCCAGCATCTTTATCATATCATCAGTCAGTGAGTCTCCGAAACTCTGGCGCATTTGCTCAAGGAGATTGTTGTATATTTTGAGGTATTGCGCATAGCTGATCGGCTCGCCGTCGACACTGGCGACTTGGCCTCCCCGTCTGTCTTGGTAAAGTCCATAACCAAATGGGATAAATGCAATAATAACAGCACCTAACAGGAATTTTATAATCCAGCTGCCGGCATGCTTGCGCATTAAACTAAGCATACGCTTCCTTTCTATACAGATTGATAATAGAGAGTGATCGCCCAAAAAATTAGACGATTATTGTCAATGGTTTTTGGTTTCTCTCAATTTTTGTCCCGACCGAACTGGCACAATAGGCGCATAGATATTCGTACTTGTCACCATCAGGCAATACAATCAGCAGGCGCTTCCGAACCGGAACCGCTTGTTTACATTTCTGGCAGAATAGCTCAGTTGCATCAAAATTTTTGAACATTCCTTCACGGCGAGGCTGCCGGGTCTGATCTCCGGCGGGATTTGAGTAGTATTTTAAATCCATTGATCGACCTGTCCTGCAACGTTTTTTACGGATCCCTGTTCTTGGGCCCATTAGCAAATTTGATATAAATGATGTTGAAACTCCCAGCAAAATATCGGTGAGTTTAAATAAATTATATTAGGGCCAACTAATAATTTTGTCAATAAATTCGACCATAGAAAACTGATGCCATGCTTGTGGCGTTGAACTTTGGCGCGGGTAAGGCAGTCGCAGTTAGACCCTCAACCGCCGTATTGCTTTAATAGCGGTATTTTTTGAAAGGGTTCAAAAGAAACCACTTAAAAATAAATATTGACACTCAATAGGGTTTTTGTTAGTGGCTCCTGATATCCGGGGCTGTAGCTCAGCTGGGAGAGCGCATGACTGGCAGTCATGAGGTCGTCGGTTCGATCCCGATCAGCTCCACCAGAAATATTCGGGGCAAGCAAAATTGCTTTGCCCCTTTTTTTTGAGTTTAGAAACGCCGCCCCGCTGTTTGTTAACCGTTCAATCTCATCTATCCTTGACATAATTGACAGATTAACTTAAAAAACGGATCTATTTTGCGGTATTATTTCAAACGGATGAACACAGTTCGTGAATCCCCTTTGCGGGTTGGTTTATCATTCTATCAATAAATGAAAACAATACGCTTTATTGTGATAATTTGGGTCGGCCACACGGTCTTGTGGCTGCTCTTGGCCAAACTCGGACTGGCCGTCGAACCAAAAGCTGAGCCCAGGCAGCTAACGCAAGCTGACAAGCGTGTTGTGCATCTGTATTTCGCATATAGAGAAATTGCTTTCTTGGCCTCAGAAGAGCGGGTTCTTGTCCATTCCGATGACCCGGTCGAATTTGGCAAAAGTATCATTGACGCCCTGATAAAAGGTCCTAAGGGAGATCTTATGCGCACAATCCCCGCCGCTGCTGGACTCCGGGCATTTTTTGTAACATCAGACGGTACCGCTTTCGTTGACTTAACCCAGAACGTGGCGGATAAACATCCGGGAGGCAGCCGATCAGAAATTCTCACAATATATTCGATAGTTAATTCATTGATACTAAACATCCCTGAGGTGAAGACCGTAAGGATCCTAATTGGCGGACACGAAACAATGACGTTAGCAGGACACGTTGACATTCGTTTCCCCTTTAAAGCCAACATGTTGCTCATACGATGAATGCAAAAGGCCGTATTGAAAAAATAAGAAACATCGGGATCATCGCACACATAGATGCCGGTAAAACAACGGTCACCGAACGAATCCTCTATTATACGGGTCGCTCGCACAAAATGGGCGAGGTACACGACGGTGAAGCGATCATGGACTGGATGGTTGACGAGCAAGAAAGAGGCATTACCATAACTTCAGCCGTTACAACCTGTCAGTGGCGCGGAAGTGAGATTCAACTTATCGATACCCCGGGTCACGTCGATTTTACCATCGAAGTCGAGCGATCGCTGAGAGTACTTGACGGTGCCATCGGCGTATTTTGCGCTGTGGGGGGCGTGGAACCCCAATCCGAAACGGTTTGGCGACAGGCAGACAAATACCGGGTGCCCAAAATTGCTTTTATCAATAAACTGGACCGCGTGGGTGCTGATTTCTGGGGTACGATTGAAATGATGAAAGACAAACTCAATGCCAACCCGCTGGTTTTGCAACTGCCGGTGGGCGCAGAAGATGATTTTGAGGGAATCATTGATTTAATCAATATGGAAAAAATCGTCTGGGATGATGAGACCCTTGGTGTCAATTACCTGGCGCTGGAAATCCCGGAAGATCTAATCCAGATAGCACGGGATTATCGCGAAAAGCTGATAGAATCGGTAGCCGACAGTGATGATGAAATTATGGAGGCCTACTTGGCGGAAACTCAAATCGATTCTGAACGTCTGCAGGCCGCAATTCGCAAAGCAACCATCGATCTTGAACTGGTTCCGGTTTTATGCGGTTCCGCCCTGAAAAATAAGGGAATACAGCCCCTTCTGGATGCCATTGTGGGCTATCTCCCGAGCCCGGTTGATATTCCACCAATGCAGGGAGTTGACCCCGATACGGGAGAAACCCGATTATGTGAAGCAATCGATAAGGCCCCTTTAGCCGCTCTCATTTTCAAAGTGTCGATGATCGAAGGCAGAAAATTATCTTTTGTCAGGATTTATAGTGGCAGGATGAAAGCCGGTGAGGATGTATATAATCCATTCCGGAAAAAGAAAGAAAAACTTTCCCGGATATTAAGAATGCATGCCAACAAACGCGAACGAATCGACCATACCGGAGCAGGAAGCATCGTCGGGGTGATCGGTCTGAAAGAATCTTCTACAGGAGAAACCCTATGTTCAAGCGATCATCCGGTATTGCTTGAAAAAATTGAGTTTTATGAGCCGGTCATTTCTGTTGCCGTAGAGCCTAAGACGCATGCCGACCAGGAAAAGCTTGATCAGGTGCTGGAAAAATTTATGGCGGAAGATCCCACCTTGCAGGTAAAAAGGGACGAGGATACCGGGCAGACAATAGTATCTGGCATGGGCGAACTTCACCTCGAGGTAATTATCAGTCGCATGCTACGGGAATTTCGAACACAGGTGAATGTCGGCAAGCCTCAAGTGGTTTACAGAGAGACCATTGAAAAACAAACGGAAGGCAGCGCATTATTTGACAAAGAGGTAGCCGGACAGCGTCATTTTGGTGAAGTTTCCCTCAGATTAAAACCGCTGGCCAGGGGTACAGGCAACAAATTCAGATCACAAATCGAGGCTGAAATTATTCCGCCGATCTTTATACCTGCTATCGAAAAAGGGATATTGGAATCTTTTGAAAGCGGGGCGTTAATGGGGTATCCGGTGGTCGATGTTGAAGCCGTTCTTGTGGGCGGCTCCTACAAGGAATCTTTGGGCACCGATCTGGCTTATACCGTCAGTGCTTCGATGGCATGTAAAAAAGCGCTGGCAAAAGGCAATCCTTTTCTGCTCGATCCGATCATGGCGGTGGAAGTGTATGTGCCTGAATCCTTCATGGGAGATGTCATTGGCGACTTAAATTCTCGCGGCGGCAAGATTGAAGGCATCGAAAGTCGATCAGGTACCCAAGTGATAAAGACCATTGTGCCGCTGGCGCGCATGTTCGGTTATTCGACTTCATTGAGATCCGCAACTCAGGGAAGGGGCACATTCTCGATGCAGTTTTCACATTTTGATCGTGCCTGAAAGCGGAAACGGCAATTCTTTCTCAGTTCTCGCAGACTACTCGCCTTTCTTTTTCTTCTGATCCTCCTTTTGGTTTTTAGCATCTTGGCCGGGTAGTTTTTTCAATATTTTTTTTATTTCTTCTTTTCTGGAACTATCTGCCGTGTTTTGAAGAGCCCTTTCAAATTGTTTGCGCGCAAGATCCGGGTTTCCTTTTTTTAAATAATATATCCCAAGGGTATAATGGGCATCTGCAAAATTGCTCTGTTTGCCGTAAGTAATCCCCAAGAAGTAATATGCCTGTCTGAATTCGGGGCTCTTATTGATTAGCGTTTGAAAGGATTTTTCAGCTTCGCTCAGTTTGCCCATTTCCAGCTGAGTTCGACCGAGGAAATACAGTGCTTCGGAATATTTTGAAAAAATACTGACCGCGCCCTCAAGGGTGTTTAAAGCTTCCTCATAGCGCCCGTCCAAAAAATAGACCCTGCCAAGCGCCGTTAAGATTTCAGGGCTAAAAGCGTTTTTTTCCAGGGCCTTCCGTAAATACGTAATCGCGGCCTGGCGATTGCCAGACCTTGCCAGAACCAATCCGTATCCGTAATATGTCAGGGGGTCATCCGGTTTTTCGGCAACGGCAGCCTCAAATTTTCTCAACACCAGTCGTTCGTCTCCGTATAATGCGGTTAGCTGAGTATGCATCACCCTAAAATCATAGACAGTTTTTGGTGTGCTGGTTTTTCCAGATTTTTTATCTTTGGCCAGCCGGCCGTCGGCATATGCAAGGCGATCGTCAACCGCCGGATGTGTTGACAAATAAGAAGGGATCTGATCCGTGCCGTACCAAGTCTTGGCCCGTATCTTATTCAGAATGGTCAACAGGCCCTGGCCGCTGTATCCGGCCTGAGCCAGATAATCCATTCCCAACTGATCGGCCTGAATCTCGTTTTCCCGGCTGTATGCCAGCGTCGCTGATTGCCCGGCGGCTATCGATCCCAGTGTAACCGCACTGGCCACTTCACCGGAACCAGCGGCTCCGAGGAAAACCCCGGCAGCAATACCGGCAAGGGTTGCCAGGCCGATTTTTTTTGATCTTTCAATCTTCTGGGAAATATGACGAGCCTGGACGTGAGCCACCTCATGGGCAATGATCCCGGCAAGCTCTTCTTCACTGTTCATTGCTTCAATAAGACCACTGTAAAGAAATATATTTCCTGCCGGAGTTGCAAACGCGTTATAAACACCTTCCTTTACCACAAAAAAGCGGTAGGTATATGGCTGAGAAGGCGGAAGGTTGGTGACGATACGGTTGCCGACCTGGTTAACATAATCGACGATCAGCGGGTCTTCGATTAAATCAAAACTTGCCAAAACGATCTTCATGAACTCGCGTCCGAGTTCTTCTTCCTCTTTGATGGTAATGGATGACGCGCTTTGTGCCAACACCAGGAATGCGGTGATAATGAAAACAAAAAATTTTAATCCAGACACGCTGGAGCGTCTCATAAGAACCCCTTTAGTCCAAGTATATGTTTAAATCCATGCTTGGTATACTGACAGATTTTTAATATCTTTTCAAACACCAAATATTATGATAGGAATTTACACCTTAATTGAGGTTGTACGATGGCACATATTATCTGTATAGCAAATCAAAAAGGCGGCGTTGGTAAAACAACTACGGCCGTAAACCTTTCGGCCGCTTTGGCGGTCTCTGAAAAAAGAACTTTGCTCGTGGATTGTGATCCCCAGGCCAACGCTACATCGGGCGTCGGATTAGACAAACACAGGATAGAAAAAACGCTGTACCAGGGGATGATCGGCGAAACGGCCGCACAGAATCTTATTATGGACAGCAGTATCGAATGCTTAAAAGTCATTCCCTCAAATGTTGAACTGATTGGCTTCGAGGTGGAAATGATGCCAAAACCAAACCGGGAGAGAGCGCTGCGGAATCTACTCACCGGAATTGTAAACACCTTTGAATATATTATTCTCGACTGCCCGCCTTCCTTGAGCCTTTTGACTGTCAATGCGCTCACCGCCGCCGACTCGATATTGATTCCGCTTCAATGCGAATTTTATGCACTGGAGGGGCTCGGCCAGCTTCTGCAAACGGTAAAACGGATAAAGCGCAACCTCAACCCGAATCTTTTTATTGCCGGCATCCTTCTAACGATGTTCGATAAACGAACAAACCTCTCGTACCAGGTGGCTGAGGATGCCGAAAAGTATTTCAAGAATCTGATATTTAAAACCATAATACCCAGAAATATAAGGTTGAGCGAAGCACCCAGCTTTGGCCAACCGATTCTGCTCTATGATGCCACCTCCACCGTTGCGGAAAGCTACTTTAATTTGGCAAAAGAGCTATTAAATCGCTAACGGGTTTAAAATATCCATCAGTGAACCCGAGTGAGTTGCCTGGAATAGTTATAACGCCGCAGAGCGATAATGATAAATAAGGGGGCTGGGAATTTTTCCCACCCAACCTTTGATAATTAGCGGAATGAATTATCAGCGACCCAATCTAAAAAACTTTTCGACCCCTCAATTAAATAGAAAGAGTACCCATGGTAAGAAAACCCGAATCAAATCCAAGACAACGAAAAAAAATGGCACTTGGAAAGGGCCTCGATGCCCTCATCCCGGATATTGATTCGGCGGAAGACCGTCAGCGGGAATATATCCAGTGCAATATCAACCTGATCCGGCCGAACCGTTATCAGCCCCGTCGTCGGTTTCCGGAAGCCGAGCTGGCGGAATTGTGCGAATCCATTAGAACTCAGGGAATTATTCAACCCCTGTTGGTTAGAAAACATGACAGCGGTTATGAAATTGTAGCCGGTGAAAGACGCTTTCGAGCTGCAAAAAAAGCCGGTTTGGAGGAAGTGCCGGTTATTATAAAATCTGTCTCGGATGCCAAACTGCTGGAGATCTCAATCGTTGAAAATATTCAGCGGGAAGATCTCAATCCCATTGAAAAAGCCGAAGCTTTTCATCGCCTGATCTCTGAATTTAATCTCACCCAGGATCAAGCCGCCTCGCGAGTTGGTCAGAGCCGAAGTGCGGTGGCCAACTTCTTAAGGCTGCGCCAACTGCCGGATCAAATTAAAGAAAGCATCCTAAACGGCACCCTGAGCATGGGACACGCACGCGCCCTGCTGGGCATTCAGACATCTGCCCAGCAAACCGCCGCCTGGCGGGCGATTGTATCTAAGGGGCTATCGGTAAGGGAAACCGAAAAACTGGTTAACCGTTTGAAAAATAAGCAAAAAATGGAGAAAAAGACCACTCCGAGCACAGAAGATATATACTTTTCTGGCCTTGCCGATGAGCTTTCGCGTTATTTTGGAACCAAAGTCCAGATACACAGGCGTGGCAATAGAGGAAAATTGGAAATCGAATTTTACAACAATGAAGATCTTGATCGCTTGATTGCGCTTTTCAAAGGCGAATAATTTTCAGGTCAATATGTCAATTCACATTATTATTGACGGTTACAACCTGATTCGACAATCACCGTCACTGAGCAGCCTGGAGCGTATAGATATCCAACAGGGTCGGGAAGTACTTGTCGACAGGCTGGCAACATATAAACGAATCAAGTCGCATAAAATCACCGTTGTATTTGATGGCGCCAAAGCCCCTTCCTTTTCTGCCAAACGGGTTTTCCAAAAAGGTATTACCATAAAGTTTTCCCGCAACCGAGAGACCGCCGATACGGTTATTAAACGGATGGCAAAAGCAGAAAAAGAAAAAGCCTTGGTTGTCAGCTCTGATAGAGAAGTCGTTGCGGCCGCTGAATCTTACGGCGCTGCAACCATAAATACTCCTGATTTTGAGAAAAAATTGATCCTGGCCGGACACATGAACACGCAAGACGTGGATACAGAAGAGGAAGAACAACGCGGCTGGAAGCCCACCACTAAAAAAAAGGGGCCCCGCCGTCGGCTTTCTAAAAGCATGCGACGCAACAAACTCAAAATCAACAAGCTTTAGATCTGCGCTGCATTTTGGTTGCTTTCAAAGTTTAAATGAAAATCCTTCTTGCCAAAACCGCCGGTTTCTGCATGGGTGTGCGCAGGGCCGTTGAAATGGTTATGGATGCACCCCAGGAACTTGAAAGCCCGATCTGTACTTATGGACCGCTCATTCATAATTCCCAGGTTCTGGCGCTGCTAGAGGAAAAAGGGATTTGTGTATTAAACGAGATACCCTCCCAGGGCACCGGCACGGTCCTGATTAGAGCCCACGGGGTCCCCCCGAAAGCCAAAGAAAGTCTCAAAGAATCCGGTTTTAAGGTCGTCGATGCCACCTGCCCCCGGGTGATCAAGGTTCAGACGATAATTAGTAAACACACCAAAAAAAATTTCGCCTCGATTATCGTCGGCGACAAGGACCATCCGGAGGTCATCGGCTTGCTGGGCTATGCGGAGGGCAAGGGATATGTCGTCGGCAGCCTGGAAGAGCTTGAGGCACTGCCGGCGTTTGAAAACGCAATTATCGTGGCCCAGACGACTCAGAATACCCGCCTGTTTGGCTTGGTTAAGACCTGGGTGAATGAGAAATTTCCTCACTATAAAATATTTGATACGATCTGCGATTCCACCGAAAGACGACAGGCTGAAGTGAAACGGCTGGCGAGTTCGGTTGATGCAATCATCGTTGTCGGTGGGCGTAATAGCGGAAACACCCAGCGGCTTTTTGAAATTGCAAAGCAGACCGGTAAACCGGCTTATCATATAGAGAGCGAAACAGAACTAGAAGGCCTTGACACCCAATCCCTCGCATCGGCGCGACATATCGGTATTACGGCCGGGGCTTCGACACCAAACTGGATAATCAAACGCGTCTACCGAACCCTTGAAGCCTTACCTTATAAAAGCGGATGGGGTTGGCGCAGGACATTTTTCAATATACAACGCGTGCTCCTGCTCACGAATTTGTATGTATCCCTGGGAGCCGGATGTTTATCCTATGCCTGCACCAAGCTGATGGGAATTGGTCAATACTTCCCGAATTTCATCATTGCCATCCTGTATGTTCAATCCATGCACATTCTCAATCACCTGACCGGGAAACAAGCCGATCAATATAACGATCCGGATCGGGCCTTTTTCTACAACAAACACAAACTTTTGTTATCCGTACTTGCAATCATGGCCGGCGGTGTTGGCCTGATCATTGCCTATACCATCGAACAAATTCCTTTTGTGATTCTTCTAGCGATGAGTATTCTGGGCCTCTCTTACAATTTGCGTATCGTCCCTGAACGTTTTTCATATTTCCGCTACCGTAGAATAAGAGACATCCCCGGTTCAAAAACCCTTCTGATTGCAATGGCCTGGGGAATCGTCACTTCCCTGTTTCCATCCCTATCAATTTCAGAAAAAATGAATCTAAGCATCGTTCCGGTATTTCTGTGGTCCACCGGTATGGTATTTGTCAGAACCGCCTTTTTTGATACGCTGGACATGCAGGGCGACCGGATTGTCGGCAAGGAAACGATCCCTATTTTGCTGGGGGAAAAAAGGACGATGCGTATTTTAAAATCTATCCTTGCGGTCACTTTTGCCATTATCCTTCTGGCAAGTGCCTTCAACATAATCTCCAGCCTCGGTTTTGCACTGTCGATATGTCCTGTCTTTTTATTCCTTGTTTTACTTATTTATGAAAAAGGACATTTGGTACCAGGCATCCGTTTGGAGTTTTTAGTGGAAAGTCTTTTTGTACTCGCAGGCTCCATCACGCTGCTTTGGTCAGCGTTGCTCATAAATCTTTGAACGAATCCTTTTTATACTAATCAAGGCCTCACAAGCGGGGCCTTACAATTTTGGCTTTTATAGGGGGTGAATTACGGTGGAGCCTGTGAAAATACCAATTGAAGATACGCTGGATCTGCACACCTTTCGACCGAGTGAACTACCGGATTTATTGATGGACTATTTATCGGAATGCATGAATGCGGGTATTTACTCTGTTCGCATCATTCATGGCAAGGGACATGGTATTTTGAAAAAACGGGTGCAGGGACTTTTAAAAAAGAATCCGCTGGTTGAAACTTTTACGGATGCGCCTCCGGAGGCCGGCGGTTGGGGGGCCACCCTGGTGGAACTGAAGCGAAAACAAGTAAATAACTTTTGATAGATCCAATACTGGCAAATAATACTGAGTTGACAATAATATTCTCTAAAGCAAAACTATTAAAAGGGGTTGTTTTTGTGCGTTTCTAGTTATTTATCAGCATAAACTTCAAATCAGCAGCCATCTTTTCTCCGCGCATCACTGCGCGACTGACAGTTGACTTGCTAATTTTCACCTTGCCGGCCACATCTGGTCCGTGTATTTCCAGTTCATTGAGCGCCCTAGCAAACTTCTGGCCTTTATCCTCTACTCTTGTTTTGCCGAACTTACTACCTGCTCGGCTTGCTTATAAAGTAACGCAAAAAAACAGCCCCGTCCCCCTTTTTTCTTTTTTCGGTGAAGCATATTTTTGATACACGCGCGATGGAAGGGTCGCCTATGGATATATAGCTTTCGCTTTTTGCCAACACACCATTAATTGTGATATACATCTAGAACGTTTATTATATTTCACTGGCTACCAGTGATTTGAATTAAAATGAAAAAGAAGAAAAAAGATGAGTATACCTGAACATAGCCAATGGAAAGAACTCGTTGTCACGCCTGAGGAGGTTTTAGCCAACATCAAGCCGGGGATGACCATTTTTCTCGGCAGTGGCGTGGCTGAACCCAGAACCCTGATGAAATCTCTCATTGATTCCGACTTTCCGAATACGAATGATCTCGAATTGGTTCAACTCACCAGTCATTCGGATGTTCTGTCATTAAGAAAGCGTGATTGGCAAAAGTACCGTCTGAAAACTTTTTTTTCTACCTGGGTGTCCGCCGAGGCGGTTATTTCCGGAAGTGTCGATTTGATCCCGGGCCGGATTTCCCAGATACCCGGTATTATAAAATCCAAACGGATTCCGATTGATGTGGCTTTCATTCAAATCACGCCTCCCAATGAAGACGGATATTGCAGCCTGGGAGTGGCCGTTGATATTGCCAGGGAAGCCATGGAACAAGCTTCATTGGTGGTCGGAGAAATCAACACCCAAATCCCTTTCACCTTTGGCGACACCCTGGTCTCGATTGCGGATTTTGACCTGCTGGTTGAGTCAACCGAACCGCCAACTTATTTTAAACGTTGGCCGGTCAACAACGTCATCGATCGCGTGGCAGCCAACATTGCCCAAATGATAGAAAATGGGGACTGCCTCAGCTTTTTCACGGGATCTTTGTTTGAAGCTTTGTGTCGCCATCTTGTCCACAAAAGCCATCTGGGTATCCATTCGTCTTATTTTACGGATGCCATGATGGATCTGGTTAAAAGCGGTGCGGTAACCAATTATCGCAAAGCGGTGTTCAGGGGTAAATCGATCGCTTCCTATGCCTTGGGAACCCCGGATTTGATGGCCTGGCTGGACCGCAATCCACTGGTTGAATTTCAAAGTATTGAGCAGGTGCTTGACCCGACCCAAATTGGCCGCAATCCTAATGTGGTGGTGGTAGAAGAAGCCCGAAAAGTGGATCTGTTAGGTCGGATGGCTTTTTCTGCCGGTAAGGGAGACATCATTTCGGGACCGGGTCAGTCGGCCGATCTTTTTACCGGCGCTGAGATTTCCCGCGGTGGACGCACCGTAATCGGTTTGCCCAGCCGGAACCCTCAAGGGGATCCCAATATAGCAGTGATGCTGCGCAACCTGCGCAACCAGTTCCATATGCGCGAATCGATTGACGCGGTCGTCACCGAATATGGCATCGCTAATCTGAAATGGCGCACTATTCGAGAGCGCGCGCAATCCTTGATCGACATTGCGCATCCGGATGACAGGGAAAAGCTCGTAGAAAAAGCCAAGGAAAAGAAAATCCTATTTGCCGATCAGATATTTTTGCCCGGCAGCGCCCATTTATATCCCATGGAAATCGCCACCGAACAAACCTTTAAAGGAGGATTGAAGGTCCGGTTCAGGGCCATCAAACCTTCCGATGAAGGAGCCATGCGTCGTCTTTTCTACCGCTTTTCAGATGAAACGGTCTACCGTCGCTTTTTTTATCCTATTACGACAATGCCCCACGATAAAATGCAGGGATACGTCAATGTGGACTAAAGCCGGGTGATGTCTGTGGTGGCACTCATCGGAGAAACCGATCAGGAAACTATCGTTGCAGAGGCAAGATTTGTTAAGGATGATCGGAGTCCGTATGCTGATTTGGCTTTTGCGGTGGACGAAAAGTATCAAGGACGGGGTATCGCAACATATCTCTATGAAATGTTAATCCGGCTGGCAAGGGAACGGGGGGTGAAGGGGTTTACCGCTGAAGTATTGCAAACAAACAAAGAGATGATGAAAGTTTTTGAAAAGGGCCATTTGCCGTTAAACGCCCGGCTAAATAATGGCTTATACCAGCTGACGATTAACTTTGATGATCAACCTTCGCCGGAAAGGAGCGCTAAAAATTAGCTGGTGCTGGTTTCAAAACCTCCTTTCTAGGCTCTTAGCGTTCAGGCTTCGGAATGGTGCGCTCATTTCGGGTGTTAGCAACTTGTGGCTCACACCACCCTCTTTTGGCCGGTCTGCTTCCCCGCAAGCCCTGCCTGTTAAGACAGGATTAAAAGAAGCTCGCTGAAGTCAACGACCACACCGTGCCCGGCACGGTGTGGCTTGAATGGGGGCTGAAAAGGCAAAAGCACAGTAGTGCTTTAAACGGTGCACTTGCAAGTAGTATCCGGTTTGTATGGCAAGAAATAGATATTTTCCTTGACGGGAAGGCCCGCCCTTTAGGGTGGGGAGCTTCACCTCGCACGTGAAGACACATTCCGAGCTACACGATGATACCGGGCCGACAACCGTAACGAAGCGCATCCCGAAATAATGTATTTCTGACAATCCTTTGGCGATATCTCTCTGAACATTCAATCTGCGATCCGGAATTAAAAAATGACATCCCCCAGAGTGTTGCTTAGTGCTTGGAAGATCCGTGCAAAAAAACAATTGGGGCAGACATTTTTGTCTGATCCTTCCACGGCCGCAATGATCGCGGCACGCTCTGGAATCTCAGCCGACGATGTCGTACTGGAAATCGGCGCTGGTCTTGGTGCCATCACCATCCCTGTAGCGCGCATCGCCAGAACGATTTATGCAGTTGAAATCGACTCCAAGTTGATCGGGCTTTTAAAAAATGAATTGTTGACCGAAAGCGTTACGAATGTAGTCCTAATGGAAAAAAACATTTTGCATCTTGACATCCCGGAGTTATCGGAGAGACTAAGACGCAAAATCATTGTGATGGGCAACCTGCCCTACAACATTTCGTCGCAGATCCTGGTTAAGCTGATAAATTCGCGATCGGGGATCAGCAGAGCAATCCTCATGTTCCAAAAAGAACTGGCTCAGCGTATTGCTGCCCAGCCGGGTTGCAAGGATTATGGGCGCCTCACGGTCATGCTCAAGTACTGTGCCGATCTGAAAACGCTTGCAACTGTCGACGCCGCTAAATTTTTCCCAAAACCCAAGGTGGATTCCGAGGTGATTGAAATAAGATTTACCAGTTCATTGAAAAACCGCGCAAATGATGAACAGTTTCTTTTCCGGGTCATCAAGGCGGCATTTGGCAGAAGACGCAAGACACTCAAAAATGCCTTGGCGGGTAGCGAGCTCCGAATTACAACCGATGACGTCCTGCGTGCCTTGGATCTTGCCGGTATCGATCCGATCCGCAGGGCTGAGACCTTAAAAGTATCCGAATTCGTCACTTTGAGCAACTGCCTTGAAAATATACTTCCGTCCGGCAATCAATCCAGATGAAAAACAAGAACAGGATTCACCGAATTGGCTTGATTTTCAAAAATATGTTTTGATTGCTCTCACGGTTGTATCGGTGTTCAGCGATATCTCTAGAGGTGTTCCGCCACCGATACCGTCCGGTCACCGAGCATGTGAACATAGCTTCCCAGTTCATTATCATACCAGCCGTATATCACGGCCTGGGTCACCGGTATTCTAAGAATCCCGAGATTTGATGCAGATAAAACCACTTTCTCCATGCCCGGTATCTTTTCGAGATCAATGCTTATTTCAGCAGTGCGAGTGTGGGTTTCGTGACCTTCAATAATTGCGGCAGCATTCGGAATGCCGATGATATCCCCTGACACATTTTGTTTTTCCGTATAGTGGAGGTATTTGTGCGGATCATCGGCGGCAGCCTGCCGGTAGATATCGTTGATTAACTCCCGATTGACCGGCTCTGCGGTCATCTCCTCTTGAAGGTCCATCACCAATATAATCAGCGATCCCGTAGAGATGGGGACCCTGACCGACTCCGCAATAAATCCGATTTGTTCCATTTCCGGTATAACAAGCCTTAAGGCTTTGGCAGCTCCGGTGGTGGTCAGTATGATATTATTCATGATGCTACGGTTTTTCCTCAGATCTGATGTGCCCGTCTTGGGCAGTCTATCCAGCACTTCCTGGGAGCCGGTAGCTGCATGCACGGTTGCCATGGATGCGGTTAAAATCTTTTTGGGACCGAAATAGTTGAGCAGCGGTTTGATCATGTGGGCAAGGCAGGTGGTGGTGCAGGAAGCATTGGAAATAATTCTATGGCGCTTGGGATCATAGTCGTTGGTATTAATACCCATAACTGTCGTGACGGCATCATCCGGTATGGTCCCGGCCAAATCAGAGCCTCTATCTTTTAACTTGAATGGTGCTGAAACAATTACCTTATGGGAGCCGCAATCAAGGTGACCACGGACACTTCCCTTGGGATGATCACTCGGCATGGCCGGGTCCAAAAACTGTCCGGTCGTGTCAACGACCACCTTCACGCCGTGTGCTTGCCAATTAATATCAATCGGATTTCTGGAGATTCTTAATACTTTTAATGGCATCCCATCTACGGTCATTGATCCGCTGGCCTCGTCCACATCACTGATAACCGGATCGGCCTTGTGACCATAAAGATAACGGCGCAGGTTTCCGTAGCTGGAATCTCTTTCCAGGTAATGGGCAATATCAGACAGGGACGTGCCGGCTTCCCGGCCGATATTGACGACGATTTCATCAAAAAATTTTCGCCCTACATGATGCCAGACCGTCAGTTTACCGATCCGACCCAAGCCGTTGATCCCCAGTTTTAAACCCCTATTGTTTTCAGCTGCCATTCACGTACTCCCATATTGATTAAAGATTTAAACTTGAAGATTGATGAATCAGCGAAATTGATTTCCAATTTAACCAAGCGGTGAGTAAAATCTTTTGTTCTCTTTATTCTTCAATCATAACCGACTGCGCTTCATTGACCTTTATCTGCCCCAGATAAACCGACCCTTCCTGACCATCAATACTTATGAAATCTCCCGAATTTACGCGTATGCTATTGAAATAACAACTTTTTTTCTTCTCATCACAGATCAGGTCGCCACAGCCCACAACGCAGGTTTTGCCAAGCCTATGCGCCACCACAGAAGCATGAGAAGTTACGCCGCCACGTGCCGTCAAGAGCCCGTCGGCCGCATATATTTCACGAATATCATCGGGAACGGTATCTGACCTTGCCAGAATCAGGGAAGTATTCGGCTCCTGCCGCCGCCATTTGTCGATATCTTCAAGGTTGAACACAACGCGTCCGCTCATGGCACCACCACTGATGCCGATTCCGTGACCCAAATATTTTTCCTCAGTGATACCCTGTAGATCAAAAGTCAGGGCTCGCTTTCGCTCTCTCATGACCATATCCCGGCTCTGTAGCAAATACAAATCGCTGACGGCGGGGCTCTCGAAGGTAAACTCCATTTCCTGCGGGCTCCAGCCTTTTTCATAAATCAAGTCATTGGCCCAGCCTTTCAAAGAATTATATATATCTGGATAATGGGTTTCGAGGGTTATATCTGTCTCGCGCATCTCAACTTCCTGCTGATTGATGGAGATAGGCAACGTATTGACTAGGCCTGAAACCACGTCTTCTCCCTGATTCCCGAGAGTAAAGTCGCCCCACAACCGAAACGTTTCTCCCGGCCACCTCGGATTATGCGTAAAAATTACACCGCTGCCGGATTGTTCGGAAATATTACCATAAACCATTGCTTGAACCGTTACACCCGTACCCCAATCATCAGATATCCCCAGAATTTTTCTGTAAGTCCTGGCTTTTGCGGATTCCCAGGAGTCAAGGACCCTTTTGATTGTCAAGAATAGCTGATCGAAAGGATGCTCAATGATTTCAATACCGGCGTCTTGGATCATCATCTTGTAAGTCATTGCCACTTTCTGCATCTGATCCCCGCTAAACTGTCTCTTATAGCCGACACCGACTTTTTGTTTCATACCGCTAATAATGGCATCAAAATCATCCCTTTCCAATCCGAAGGCCATACCATAGCGTTGCAGAAAACGGCGATAATTATCCCAGGCAAACCAGGAATTTCCGGTAAGAGCAGCCAGTCCGGCGGTTATTTCTTCGTTCATGCCGACATTTAAAAATGTATCCATCATCCCCGGCTGAGATATGGACGACCCGCTCCGTACAGAAAATAGCAGCGGGTTGCTCGAATCACCAAAGGACTTTCCCGTGACCCTTTCGAGTTCAAATATCTGCCGAGCTATCTGTTCCTTTAAGTTCTGCTCGGCCGGCTGATAGTTCTCAATCATACCTCGGCAGCGAAAAACCTCGGTGGTTATGATGAAGCCGGGTGGTACGGGTAAACCGAAGCCGTGGAGTTTAATCAGATTGAACCCTTTGTTACCGAGGTAGATCAGACCGGTGACGCGGTTGTTCGGCTGTTGAATAAATGTCATCGCATTATCAGGGTCATAAAGCAAAAGCCGATGCAATTGGTCTTTGGGAAGTTTGTCAGATTGCTGAAAAAGGGTATGCAGGATGCGACTGATAAACAGGTCCAATTGTTGCAGTCCGAGGGAATGCGCAATCCTGTCGCGGAAAAAAACCTCAGAGATCCGGTGAAGCACTTTTTCCCGGTCGACCATGCCGCTGTTTACTTTCGGCAGGTATTTGGGCAAAATCCGTTCAGTTGGCAGCCGAGATAGAATCCTGCTTAGATTCTCTTCGTGGATGTTGTGAAAATAGTCGTTGATGATGTTTTTTACAGCCCGCGCAAATCCTTTGAAAATATCCAGATATTGGGTGAAAGTAAATCCCTTGACCTCCAGCGAGTGGGCCAAAAGATCCAGTTGGCGCTCAATTTCATTGGAAGAAATACCGTCCAGTTTCAGGGCCATATCGATAAGCCGGATGCGGGCATATATCTGATAAAACGTTGCTTTGGTGATAAGGCTCAGATCGATATTGTCGATAAGCTCTTCAAAAAGCATATTGACCAGTGATTCGATTCGAAAGGTGAGCCCCAACGCATCGAATTTCATTTCATGATAACTTCCATACATGGAAGGGATATCAACGGTGATATGTCTTTTTTTGTAAATATCTTCCCTGATGTCGTATGTTTCAGAAGATAGTATTAATTTTTTCAGCTGACCGAGATAATCCAGCAGCATAAACAGCTTTTTCTTTAAATCCGATTCTGCAAGGGCGGTTTTCAGACGGTTCAAATCCGGCAGGGCTTCGGTGGAAAGCTGAGCGATATAATTGCTCAGCTCGATAGCGCTGAGATTGTATTTCTGATGCAATAGTTTGTAGAAACCTGTAAAATATTTCACCCGTTTCAGATCTATTTCTGATACATCCGAAATATTTTCCAAGATACCCTTTAGCTTCTCCTCTTGGATCAAGAGTAAGTCTTGGGGTAGGTTTAATCCATTTTGCCTTAGCACCGACATTATTTTAAAAACACCGTCAATATAGAGACCCCGGGTATCAATCTGGTTATAAATATCCGGTGGAACAAAAGTTTCAAGGCTGTGCTTTTCCCGTGTGGCCCAAAAATGAAGGGTTGCTTCTATAAACGCAAGGATTTGATTACTGCTTTCAACGTGACTTTGCTTGCGTAGAAAATGGATCAGCAAATCTTTGCGATGGGTTATTTCATCAATCTGGGTTGAAATATCCCGCAGTTTACCTTCGGCGCCGATGTCATTAAAATAAACGGGAAATAGCCTTGTAAGCTGCTTGGTCAAATTATACACCGACCCGATATCGCTGTTTAAAAACTGTGTGATATCTCTGGGAAACAGGTCGGTATCTTTGAGAAAAACACCGCTCAAGGAAAGATGAATGATCATGGCCGATAGCAAGCGTGCGGACCATTTGGGATTGAGTTCAACAAGTTCAAGCCAGATTCTTATATTCTGGATATGGGCCGTGTTGGCCTTGATCCGCCAGTCACTGCCGACACCACCGATCATCGGTGATTGAAAACCCAAATCAACCACGTGATCGATAAAATAATTTATCAGATCACTATCATCGGTCTTGTAAACCCCTTTCCCCATATTTAAAACACAGTTCAAAGCGGTGGCCGGGTAGCTGACTGTTCTTGCTTTTAAGATGGAAAAGGTTTTTTGGATCAATTTCCGGACGTATAAATCCGTCTCATTGTCGATGAGCCAACTCAACGTGCGGTTGATTTCTCTGAGTGCCTCTTCGTGTATCATCGATAACCCGGAAGTGTTCCGAATATGGAATAAGAATATCACTTTCCACTGGTTGCCCTTTCTCATTGGTTGGCCGGTCTCGAAAAGCTGCTGGGGAAGATTTCGATAGCGTTCGACAATCTGACTGTATCCGGGAAGGGTTAACAATTGTTTGAGAGCAGCTTCAGATTCAATGGTTGCGGAATCGGCAATATTTTTGAGCCGGGAGTTTAAGCTCTGAATTCGGGCATGTGATATTTCATTAAAAAATTGACTAAAATTTTTCCCGCCGCCGTCTTCTCCAGACTCTGATTCAAACCATGTTTTGGGATCTGCTTCGCCCAACCAGTAAGCATAGGTATGCTCAAAATATTTTAATAATAACAAAATAAAAGATGTATAATTCGAATCAGATTCAATCGCACAGTCAAGAAATAGCCCAGCTAACCGTTTTATCTGATAGAAACTTTTGACAAACAAAAAGAAATTTTCATCTTCAAAACTGCGGATACGATCCAAGGCATCGGTGAGTGCCGGCAGAAATCGCTCAATATCGGATCCCGAATCTTTTACGATTTTCTCCAGAAAAAGCAGCAGGTTGTCTACGGCTTCGGCCCTAACATCCGGATTCACGGTAGATTCAATGGCATTATTGAAAATGTCCACAAAAAGCTCGGCCGCCTCATGTCCCTTGGGATGGCTTCGAAGCAGGTGAAAATACTCCAGAGAATAACGTCTTGCTTCCGATACGATGAAATTCCAGTTTTTATAGGGATGTGAGAGTTCTTTCAGAAAATTATTCAACCCCTCCATCAGGCCATAATATTTTGACATCACTTCCTGAAGCGTGGCATATTTTTCATCAACTGTTACGTCGACGTGATAGCTGGCGAGGTTAATTTCAAGGGCTTTGGATCTTATCATTAACCTGTCTCCTGTGCACCAATCACATGGGCTTTATCTGACAAATCGGCGGGCCATTTATGTTATGGCTTTAACTAAATAGTCATGCGCCGATCCCTTTTTGTCAAGGGTATCAGACACTTCAGCCATTTTCAAGTTAATTCAACCAGATCGACACCTGTCCTTTAATTGTGAAGCCCCCCCCCCCCCGCGAAGAGCGAGGTTTTCCGGAAAGGAAACGATCTAATTAAGATTAATCAGAAATCGGGGCATTTTTTGCACGACAAGATTATCACCCCGTTACGTTTAAATGGCATAAGGTCACTGCCGCCTGGGAGATGATTTTTTCTGATGGTTGCCGTTTTGACCGCGGGAGGTTTCATGGCTTTCGTGCGAGCCATTTTGATACTTTCGTGAAAAAGTACTTAGCAAAGCGAAGCGTAAAATTTGGGGCTTGTCTGAGTCTCGCGCAGCGAGACGAGTTGCACAAATTTAGCGCAGCAAGCTTAGTACTTTACGAAAGGATCAAGCCCCGCAGAGCGGGACCGCAAGCACGGCGAGCGATAAAGTTATGAAACCGGTAACACCAAGCGGCAAATGGCAAGGCAGTTGCCGCCGCTGGATCGAGCAGGCGATCACCCGGCATCTTGTCGTCGCAAAAATTGCCCCGATCCTTCAATGTCAGGTAGAAAAAATAAAAGTTAAAGCGCTTGTACTCCTTGCCAGAAGAGGCTATTATAACCTTATGCGAGCTGGTTCATCATCATTTTTGTTGATCCGTATTTTGATTTGATTTTTCAATTCTTGCGGCAAAACATGGTTAAAGCCTTCATCAAAGAAATACTCATTATTTCAATTATTTCAGTTATCCTGGCCTTTATCGTAAATAGCCTGAGGACCCAGGGTTTGCCTCTCTTCGAATCCGCACCCCGGCCGCTTGCGCAAACAAACGATCATAGTACCGCTGACTCGGTTATGATAAAAGAAATTTCTATCGAAGAGGCCATCGATGGTTTCACAAAGGGCAAGTTTTTGTTTGCTGATGCCAGATCTGAAAAAGAATACAAAAGCGGACATATTAAAGGAGCGTTGAACCTTCCGGCAGGAGAATTTGACGATTGGGTCGGCTCGTTCCTGGAAACAACTGATCCTGAAGCCAATATCATTACTTATTGTGAAGGCTACTATTGCACGCTGGCAAAAGAACTCGCCCAAAAGCTCATTATGGCTGGTTTTGAAAATGTTTATTACCTGCCGGACGGATGGGGAAATTGGAATAAAAACCGAATGCCTGTTGAAACCGAATAGTAGATCCACCGATTAACGGTCTAAAGCAGGCCTCGCAGATAGAGCAATCAAACGGTACACGACCATTCCTGCTAACCAGGCCACATCTTCGGGAGACAGAAAGTCACCGATGGTTTCATCAAACAGAATGTTGGCCTCTGGCGGGAACTCATCATCCCCTGCCCACAGAATCAACTGCAGCGCAACTTTTGGGAATACATGAAATTCAAATCCGCCATCCCCTGATTTAATTGCTTCACCATTTAACTGCCGCGCCGCCTGCGCCAGGCCGAATATATTCTGGCCGAAAGTTTTTTTAAGAGGATCAATTGCTCTTTTTACAAAGGCACTGAAATAAAACGAAGCACCGGAAATTTCCCGGTATGCAATCCATTTGCCGGTCGGTTTTCGAGTGTTATCCGCCATCAGGTAATGCAGAATCAGAACCTGTTCCTGAACAGGCACCTCTTTGTTTGCTTGAGATGCATCGACAAACTCAAATCCCGGGTAGGTAATTTGATAGATTCTGTTCAAAAAAGAGACGCTGATGGCATCATTCTCAGATTTCTCCAATCCCGATCTCTGAATGATTCTGTCCAACGGCAATCGCATCAGCTTCTCAACCGCAAGGTTTCTTGCAGCTAAATAATCATCAATGCGGGGCATCTGCCCGGTGTCCTCTTCATAAAAACTCTAATATCATTTGACGTACAAATAAATAAAAAAGCCCCTCATCAAATAGGGGCTTGTTTAATTTATTTGACCGAATCAGATCTCAAGCCATGAATCCGAATATAAATTTTTACCCAGAATAACATTGACGGTTTTAACGTAACCCTGATGCTCCTTGGATAGGCTGGCCATATCCGGTTCTTCTCCATCCATAACTTTGTAAATCAAGTCTACAATATCCTGCCGTTTGCCCTTGGCAATATCAATCAGCTGGTCGTCTTTTGGATCTGCGATCACGGATTCCATGCCGCACTTCTGGAGCATGACCATATAGGTCTGGTTGAGAATGGGTCTCAGATGGTCCGGCGGTCCGTTGGAGATGTTGGACAGGCCGCAGGTGCTTTTTGCTCCGGGTGCGATATCCGGCATCATTTTTTGAAATTCCATCAGGCTTATGGCCTGCGGCTGTTGAATATTGACTGGAGTTACGATACCGTCAACCCAGATCTTTTCGTTGGGGATACCGGCCTCGTTGGCAAAATAAAGCAGTTCAACGCATAAAGCAGCCCGTTCGTTTTCGTCCCGCGGCAGACCCTCAGGACCCCACATCAAGGCGATGAAATCAGCGCCATGTTCAGCGGCTATCGGCACCATGCGTTCATAGCGTTCGGGTCGAACCATGATGGAATTGATCATATGAGGGACGCCGTTGGTCGAGGGCTTTATGACCTTAAGGGCTGCTTCAATGGCATCAATGTTTGAGGTGTCCAAAGCCAGCGGCAGATCATCGACAACCTCCTGAATGGTCTGCACTACCCAGGGCATTAGCTCGGGCCCATCCTTTTTGGCCGGACCCAGGTTGATGTCGATATAATCCATCTCTTTTTCTCGCTGAAACCGGGCCTCCTCCTGGAGAGGCTTGGGATCACGCTCCTTGAAAGCCTTACCGATTACTTTAGAAATAACGTTTAAACTTTCTCCAATGAGTAACATACGCCCTCCCTGTGATATTAATTGACGATTAGATCCTGGCCTATGAATTATAGCTTGTTGACGATTACTAATTTTATCTCATGGAACCAACCGTCACCAGCTTGTTTACCTCGCCTTCAGGAAACCCGGTATGTGAGCCGCTTCCCGAGGCCCTACCGTAATTTTCCAGCCGGGCAATTCCTCTTCAACATCGCCGGCGATGGCGGCAGCGTATCCGGGGATGATAAGTTCCGTATGCTTGACCTTATCCATGATACCGGATTTTTTAACAAATATACCGACATCATCGCCTGAAAATTTACCGGCCGCCCAGGCGGTCATAACGGAAAGGCCTTCAGCATCTTTGATAAGCAGCCAGGACGGAACCCTGCTGCCTTCTATTTCACCCGAAACAATAAAATAGGTCAAGGCAAAATTGGTGGTAACCATCACCGGCGAATTCTCGTCCGGATTGCCGATCTCATAGATACCTTCTGTAACGGTCATGGGGCGCTGCGGATCGGTGAAAATATTCAAACGTTCAAGAAGCAGCGGGAAAAGACTTTCGCCGGAAAAATCAGAGAGAACACAGATCCCGCCATATTTGGCAATATACATTCCGGCGATAAGGGTTTCCATGTCCAGGTTGGTAGTCATTTCACACGGAAAGGTGATGGTCGGAAAACCAAGGGCCCGGTTGCCGTCTTTCAGTGCAGCACGTCTGATGGCCACCTGGTCCTCAAATGACTGTTTGATCTCCCGGGATCCCGGATCTATCACCAAATCCTTCAGACCCATCTCGGTGAGTTTTTGGGTTAAGGCAACCAGCCCTTCCACTGTATCCGCCTTAACGGCCAGCGGCAGATCGTTTTCTTTTGCAAGGGCGCCATATGCATCCACCGTGTCGTTTGTAGCAGCGTATAACAGCGGTTTTTTGAATTTAGCAGCCGCGACGCCGGCTTTCATAGCCTCGGCATCTTGTGTCATCAAAATCAAATTGAACTCGGTCGCATCGGCAATCAGCTTGGCCCTTTCAGCAAAGGCTTCCTTATCCCCGTTGGTATCTTTCAAGGCCACCAGTTCCGGTCTGAGATTAAGGCCGACCCGTTCAAACTGAAAAGCGTTCCAGATTTTTAACCTGGTCTCAACCTCAGACACCGGCAGATCTGAACCCACTAGCGCAGCCAAACCGGTGGGATTGTAAAAAGTCTTTTCATGCCGATACTGCACGGTTTCGCCACCGACGGTAAGCTTGCGTACACCCTTACCGATAACGACAGGGCGAATCGGCGGTGCGGAAGCCTCGGCAAGTTGTTCTCTGGCCTCATCGTATACATAGGGGCAGCTGTCAAGTTCCGCCTTGCCGGATGCCAGGTTCATCGCAAACGCCAGGCAAGTGGGAACACCGCATTCCTTGCAGTTTGTTTTCGGCAGAAGTTTGAAAATCTGAATACCCGTTAATGCCATTTTTTTCTCCTTATTTCGTATTGCACGTTACAGGTTACGGTGCAGGCGGTATGAACTGCCGATCACGGATTCAAAGCGTTTCCCCGCAAGCCGTAACTTTTTTTATCCAATCAAGGGATCCATTGAAAGTGCCGGATGTCCTTTTTCCTGGAGAAAGGGAAGAATTTCCTCCTCGGTGGTTCCGACAGTCTCATCGGCAATCTTGTCATACAGGTCAGGAACCCCTAGCTCCTCTCCCCGCTTCAGGAGCCGTTCTTTGATTTCTTCTTTGAGGCTTTTGGGCATCCACACCATCCGCAGCAAACCGCCGTCGCCGGTGATGAATTTGCGCTGGGTGATATTGAATTTTGAATGCCCCACAAAACCGGGCGATGATTGTCCGCCACCCATCACACCGGCCAGAGTGGTGAACTTCATCCCGCAGGGAGTATCGCCGGTGTACTCCCGGTGAACGGTCATCACCCCGTTGCAGGAAGGCAGCATGGCAGCGATACACTCGCAACACCCGCAGGTAGTCATGGGATCACGAACCATGGAGTAAAAATTATAATGATCAATAGCCCCGCGGGAAGCCTTATGAACAAACTCATTGACGCCTTTCCACTGGCCCAGGACCGGATCCAGACATTCGCCCTTTTCAATGGGCTGGTTGGGACCCGTGGGATTAATTTCATAGGATGCCTTGCAGTCCATCCAGTTGTAAGCACCGCAAAGCCCCGTTCTCTCGGGACTGACCGTACACACGTGGGAAGGTGCGAAAGACTGGCAAAGGGTGCAAGAGTAATAGATTTCTTCACCCTCGTCGGTCATCTTTTCAACCCGTTCATCCCGCGTCTTATAGTCCGCTCGTGCCCGTTTGGTTAATTCTTCCACTTTCTTTTTGTCGGTGATCAGGGTCACCCGTACCTTGTCCACGATCTTCTCAAAATCCTGATGGAACTTGGCGTGCAGGACGGTACCGATATCTTTGAGAGTGAATCCCTTGTCCATGGCGGCCTTGCTGACACGGATCCAGGCAATATCCCGCTGGCCGATATGCATCACTCCCTGGATGTAGTTGATCAGATGATGAATCTGGCGTTCGATGATCGGTTCGAAATCGGTCTGGAATTCACGGCCGGCAACTTGAACGTAAATACCCAATGGCAGGCTGTCGCCTTCTTTTATATCTGTGATGTCGGGACCATCGATTTTTATCTCACCATCTTCAATTTCATTCATCTCGGCCAGTTTAACCAATTCGGTGGCCTGCGTCTTGCCGCCGCCCATCTGGCAATAGAGGTCGGCTCCCCTGACGCGCTCGCCTTCATAAGCCGGTCCGAAAGAACACGGAATGTCGATCTCGGAAATGTGGACCTTCAGTCCCCTGACCTCAACCGATTTATTCACCATATCCTCATGGGAAACGTTTGCCACGACATGCTCATAGGTACAAATCCCGGTGGGCAGAATTTCGGGGATGTCCGTATCAGCCAGGGTCGGGAAGCCCCAGTTTACGGCACCGGCCGCAGCTGCGGCCCATTCGGCGTTGACATCCCCTAAGGCGTTGACAAAAGCAAAGATCCGGTCCTTGTTGTAAAGCAGAATCCGCTTGTAATCACCGGGTTGAACGCCGCCAAATGCCATGGCCGCCCGGTTGGCAAACCCCAGGGCAAATATGGCCGCAGAAATTTCAGGACCATACGGTACGATCCGGGTATTCCAGCCGACTTGCACGCCGGCCTCGATCAACTGCTCGATGACGGTCGTGCCGTTCTGGTTGGCCGCACAAAAAATATACAGACTGCGCTTCTGATATTCTTCAACGATCATTTTAGCCGTCTCGGGATCAGGGGCTGAACCCACAACGGCTGCAAATCCCGGAGCGGTGCCGTCCACGAACTCAACCCCTCGTTTTCGAAAAACCGTATCGTCCGCCGCACCCAGCCAAATCCTGCCGGCCTCTATGTCCGGTTCCTCTGAGTGTAAATAAAAATCCGGCTCTTCAAGATAGCGAAGCGCTTCCTCGATCTCAAAGGCCAATAGGGCTGCCATCCCGGCATCCAGCAGCGGTCCCAAATATGGCAGATGGTTTTGCCCCTTGATGTGCGGCGGCAGCAGGCCGCGTGCAAATTCCAGCGGTTTTTGAATGTCTTCGAGCGTTTCGACTTTCATGCCCAGCAGGGAATAAATAACCGGCAAATAATAAGCGGTGTTTGGAAAACCAACTTTCGTATCGGCATCATACGTCTGCAATGCCTTTTTGTACTTCCCCTCCACCTTGGAAACAATATTGTAACCACCTTGTATGGCAGCAAATGCAACTAGTCTTGACATACTTTCCTCCTTCTTTGAGGATTTTTCTTCTTTTAACAATTTAGCAAGAAGAGATATAAATGTCCAAATCTTCTCAAATTTTCAATTTATGGTTTAAACAGATTCCAATCTCTGGCGATCGGCCATATCCATCAAAACCCTTTCGCGGGCCTTGTCGATGCCGAGTTCCCTGCGTTTTTTGTCGATGTGGGCAATCATCTTTTGGGCATGCTTGATAGGATCCGGCTCCAAATCCCACATACCGCCGTATATTTTTTCCAGCCCATCGAACAGGTAATCCCTGAAAACAGGAGCACCCTCGACCGGCAGATGATGGCCGAAAATGGTATATACACCGGAGGCTACAAAATATTGTCCGATACTGATCGCCTTCTCACTCATCCACTCGGGTGCGCTTCCGGCTGCCGGCAGATCGCGCAAATCCCTGCCGAGACCGCCGGCTTTGACCACTTCGGTGGCCGCCAGCAGGATACGGCTGTTGTCCACACAGGAGCCGAGATGTAAGACCGGCGGAATACCGACCGTCTCACACACTTCGGCCAGGCCCGGCCCGCAGTAGACCGCAGCGGTCTCAGGTGTCAGCAAGCCGTGCATGGCGCAGGCAATGCCGTTGCAACCGGTGCTAAGCACCAGCACATCGTTTTTGATCAGCTCTTTGATAATGGTAATGTGAGCCTCATTGTGTCGCGTACGGGCGTTGTTGCAACCCACCACTCCGGCCACACCCCGGACACGGCCGTTGATAATGTTATCATTTAAAGTGTAGTAGGACCCTCGAAAAGTGCCGCCCAAATGGTATTCGATCGACTCGACGCCGAAGCCGGCAATCTGAACAGCTTTTTGCTTGGGTATCATCAATTCCTGTTCCCGGTTTTCAAAATTGTCAATGGCCATTTTGACGATGCGCCTGGCATCTTCCATGGCATGATGCTCGTCAAACTCAATGTGCACTACGTTGTCTTGCTCCATTTTGGCCATCGGATGCGTCGTAACGAGTTTGGTATGAAAACACTTGGCGACATTGGCCAGATTCTGGAATACACATTGGACATCCACCACCATAGCATCACAGGCGCCGGTAATGATAGCCAGTTCCTGTTGCAGAAAAGTTCCTGCCGGTGGCACACCGTGGCGTTGTAAAATCTCATTGCCGGTGCAGCAGATGCCACCCAGCTGGATCCCCCTAGCACCTTTTGATTTAGCGTAATCGATCATTTCCTGAGACTGGGCTGCCGCTACAATCATCTCGGAAAGGATAGGCTCATGACCGTGAATGATGATGTTGACGTGGTCTTCTTTCATGATTCCCAGATTGGCTTCGGATTGCAGCGGTGACGGTGCACCGAACATGGCGTCCTGAAGATCGGTGGCCAGCATCGAGCCCCCCCAACCATCGGCCAACGCCGCCCGCGTGCATTGTTTGACGATATTTTTATAATCCTGATCGACCCCCATATGGGTTCGGTGCATAATATCGACCACCTCCCGGTCGATGTTGCGCGGCAGCACGCCCAGTTTCTTCCAGCGTTCATACAAAGGCTCCGGGGCACGTTTCAGATAATAAAGTTCCCCCTCGGCCTTACCCCACTCATTTAAAGCCTTTTCAGCCACTTCCAAAGCAATTTCATCCAGGTCGCGGTCCAGAACTTCACCATCCACTTCAACCGTGGTAGCCACATCGAAATTGGGTGCTATGGCGAGTAATTTGCCGGGGTCCTTGATTTTATAATCCTCAGTCTCTTTGCGTGCCACTGACATAAACACTTCCGCAACGCTGCGGCCATGGTCCGAATGCGCGGCAGACCCCGCGGCTACCATGCGGGCAAAATTGCGGGCCGCGACGGTATTGGCCGTGGCACCGCACAATCCCTTGCGCGTGTCCTCACCTTCAATCCCGGCCTTAGGAAGCGGAAGACGGCAGGGTCCCATGGCACAGTTCTTACAGCAAGTCCCTTGAATTCCTATATTACAGGGCCTCATGGTTACGGCCCGATCAAAAACAGTATCAATAGCCAGGTCCTGTGCTCGTTTGATCATCTGTTGGGTGGCGACATCAATGGATGCCGCCACTGGATCGGCCATTTTCTGAGTCTTGGCTACTTTTTCCTTTTGTTCTTCGGCCATTAAGGGTTCCTCCTTATTCTAAATTTCTTAAAATATTCGATTTGCCATTTAAAATTGATCATTTGTAAAGACCCTCTGCTCATACAAATGGAAGGCTCTTTTGTATAAGGTTTGTTTCGGGAGACTCCATGGGTCAATGATCAATCGGCAATTTCTTTCAGCTCGATCTTCTATGGATTCTATTGAGCCTGTCCAGCATTTTTTCCGTCTTGGACATCTGCTGGGCGGCAGGAGTCATGGAAGCCCTCTGCTCTGCAACAACTTGCCTTTTGGCCATCAGCTCCGAGCGTTCAGCTGCTCTTTTTTGTCGAATCTCTTCTTCTTCAGCTTCTCTTTTGGCCCGCACCTCCGCCGCTGCTCTTGCTGCAGCATCAGCTTTAGCTTTGGCATCTGCTTCGGCCTGGGCTTTGGCCTCTACTTCAGCCTGAGCTTTGGCATCTGCTTCAGCCTTGGCCCTGGCATCTGCTTCAGCCTTGGCCTTGGTTTCTTCTTCGGCTTTAATCCTTGCCTCTTCCGCGGCCTTAGCCTCAACCTTGCCCGCTTCTTCGGCCTTGACTTTAGGCGGCTCCGGTGGAGCAGCCTCTGCTGCCGGTTTTTCTGCAGGCACCACGGCTTCAGCCGGAGCAGCTTCTTTGGCTGGTGGCGCCTTCTTGGCCGGGGCAGGCTTTTTGGCTTCCTCTTCTTCGATTGTTAAATCCGGTTCCGGCGCAATGGATGCGTAATCGACAGTTACCGCATCCAGCTTCTTCTTGATCGGGGCTACCTCGGCTGCACTACCTCCCTCAAGGGCCAGGTCAATAAAAGACCTCACCATGCGTACGGATTCCGGATGTCGCAAAATGAGAACATCTGAACCGGACATCAGATAAGCCACAGCCGCTAAAGCTTCCATGAGGATACCCCGCCGTTCCGGATCGCCCAGTATCGGTGCTTCATCAATCGGTTGCTTTGCCTCCTTGCATTTCCAGACCTCATTGCCGATGTTATTAATAATAGGGAGCTGAAGCTTATCATCCCCTTGAGTTAAAGCGGCCATCCTGAGTCGCTCCATAACCGAATAGGTGTATTCCAGTCCATAGCCCAAACCACCGGTGGTCGGGTCTATAATCATTCGGTCCATGGAAACACCCAGGTTTTCAAGCAGAATGTTTACTTGTTTGGCCAGATTTACATCTATCGGCGACGATGCAATAATGGTATGGTCGTATCCCATTGCGGCGGCACCAATGCCTTTGTGGTTTTTATCTTCCACCGGACCGATGCTCAGTGTTTTGCCCTGACATTCCTCAGCAACCTTTTTCAGGACCTCCTCATCCTTCTGGGGGTTTGCGCATCCCCAGACAATCAACGGCACCTCAACGGCTTCGGCAACCTTTTTCACGGTAGCAGCTGCTTCTTCGGGACCGGCATCCTTATCGTTCGGATCGATGCTTTTAAGTTGGAGAACAATTATATCGGCCCCAAACTCCTCAACACATTTTTTTGCCCAGGCCGCCGGATCTGAGACAACATCCTGAAAGTGAGCGAGTGCCGATTCCGGCCAATCCCCCGGCTCAATGTCCCAAATTTCCATTGCAATTTTAGGCTTGTTGGGCATATTGCCTTCAAACTGGTAAAAAGGATAGCATGTCTCTCCCCCGACGGTAACGGCTTTGCTGCCTTTACCAAGCGAGATTTCCTTTATACCGCCGGTATAAGATTCTTTGTAAAATTCAAAGCCCAATGTTACCTCCTTTAAATGGCAGATAAGAAATTACTTTTTCAGCTTCATTCTCAGCTCTGATTGGTAAATCCCTAGACATCAAAACTGAAAATACCCTGTCACAGATATGGATATACCCCCTCCTTTCATTGATTTGTCATTGGAATCATTATATTTTTATAGACTCATTATCGGCAATAGTTGATTAAGTTCGCGTACTATCACGCAATACATGCTGATAGTGGCGGGGGGTTGTGTTCGTGAACCACCGCAGTCTCCGGTGCGGTCACACCAGACTGTAACACTCAGTTCGCACCAAAGGAGTTTTTTTATCTTGGGATAGTGCATTTGTCAATAGACGAGTCGCATTGAATAACGTTTTGTAATTAAATTTGATTCACTGCAACATCGTTTTTCGAGATTCGAGGCGGGCTTTAAGTTTTGGAAAGTTATTCAGGTCGGTATGGGGTAAAAACAGCGCGGCCACATAATTATCCATATAGGATGGGGTTTCGGAAAGCTCAAAGTTGGTCATTTTTTTGGTAACCTCTACCACGTCCTTGCGGATGCGATTGGTCAGTGAACTCATTTTAGCTCCCATCAGCGAGCCGTTGCCAACAAAAACGACCTTATCCGGGTCGGTTTCCGGCAGCAGGCCGATCGTCATCGCTTTTTCTAAATCCACGTAACTGCCGAAACCACCTGCCAGAATGATCTTTTCGATATCTTGGACACTCATACCCACTTCTGACAGCAGGGTCATCGTGCCACTGTACATGGCGCCCTTGGCCCGGATGAGGTTTTCAATATCGATTTCGGTCAAGACTACGTCACGGTCAATCTGAGTCTCGTCCTTCCACGCCAGCACATATTCATAGACGCCGTCATCCTGACGAATGCGGGTTGTTTCTAAATCCGGGTTAAATTTGCCCTGGTTATCGATAACCCCCATCTCAAACAGGGTTGCCACAATTGTAATGAGTCCGGAACCACAAATCCCTTTGGGTCTGACATTATCGATAGTCATGTTCATAGGCTCAAACGTCAGGGGATCCAAAGAAAAATCTTCAATGGCACCTTTAGTTGCGCGCATACCGAACTTGACACCACCGCCTTCAAAGGCCGGCCCGGCTGAAGCAGCTGCGCAGGCAAGCCAATCTTTGTTGCCGATGACTATTTCCGCATTGGTCCCAATATCCATGAATAGGGTGAGCGCATCAGTGCGATACATGCCGGAACCCATCACACCGGCCACAATATCGCCGCCCACGTAACTGGATATCGCCGGATATACCAGCGCTGTGACGTGATCGCCCAGCGCCATACCCAGGTCCACAGCCTTAATCGGCGGATAAAGGGTAGAGGCCGGAACATAGGGCGAGCGACGGATATAGCTCGGATTTACCTTCAGCAAAAGTTGGGTCATGGTGGTATTTCCGGCCAGGGTAATTGTAGATATCTCGTCCGGATCAATTTTGGCCCGCTTAACGATCTTTTCAATGACCTTATTAATGGTCTTAATGACCACCTCCTGGAGCTTCGCCAAGCCGCCGGGTTTCTCGGCAAAAACAATTCGACTGATGACATCCTCGCCATAGCTGATCTGACCGTTGAATTCACCATGTTGAGACAAGACCCTTCCGCTTATCAGATCTATCACCTGGCCATAGATGGTTGTTGTTCCGATGTCCATGGCAATGGCAAAGTTACGATTGGTGGTATCGCCCGGTTTAACATTGATAATACGGGTTTTGCTGATTTCATGGACCGGTCGAGCAAGGGTGGCCGTGATTTTGAAGTCGTCCTGTCTCAAAACATCGGGGATCTTACGGATAACCGGTAGGTCGACGTCCAGACGATGCTCATGATAGTTGGCTTTCAGGTAACTGACCAGCCGAGTCACATCCGCCAAATTGTCTTGTGCATTTGGTTCAGGGAGCTCCAGATATTTTTTTTCAACCGGCGGAACAAAAAGACCCTTTTCTTTTAATTCCTCAAGATCCATCTCCTGGATACGCGCAGTGCATCTGGGGGTGGCCTGCATGTTGAGCACGCTGGCATCAACTTCAGACTCCACAGGAATTCTTACCACCAGATCGCTTTTGATGAGGCTCTGGCAGGCCAGCCGGTAGCCCTGTTCCTGGTCCTCTGCGCTCAGCTTTTCAGAAATTCCACCTTCAAGGCTGCCTTCTTCAACAATCACCCGGCACTTGCCACAAACACCCTCCCCGCCGCAAGAAGCGTTCACATGGACACCGGCTTCTATGGCAGCCCGGATTAGCGTATCACCTTCTGCAACACTGATTTCTTTATTGTGCGGCAAAAATCGTATCGTAAACTCGGTGGTCATTGTGTACCTTCCTGTTAAATGCTCCCTCAAGTCTTCCCGGAATCCGTATCCGGTATACGGCATCAAGCTTCTACGTCATCAAATCTGCAGCTCAATATAAGCATATCATCTTCAAAATTCGTAATCACTTTGTAAGGAACCGTATTGAACAGTTTTATCATGCCCTGGTTCCGGGGTGAGGTGTAGGCATACAATCCGGATATACCGTTTTCCCTCGCAGCCATGCACAATTTCTTAATTAAAATTTTTCCAAGACCCTGGCCCTGAAATTCCTTGCTCACGGAAAAAGCGATTTCTGCCATGTTTTTGGCCGGATCAAGAAGATATTCCCCAATCCCGACCACTCTGCCAAAACCGAATTCGCCGACCACAGCCACCATCGTGAGATTTTTTATGTAGTCGATTTGCGACACACCTTCGACCTCATCACGCACAAAGCTGGTTTTCTCATGGAAAAATCTTGAAATCACATCGTTTTTATCCAGATTATAGAAGTGCTCCTGGATTCTTCTTTCATCAACCGGCTTGGCGGGCCTGATGACAACCGCTTGGCCATCGATTTCTTTGGTTTCTTCCAGTTTAACCGGATAAATACCGTGGATGGACTCCATCAAGGTCCGCTCCGAGCTGAGTAAGCCCATCTTTTTGGCTTCAAAAAACAGTTCATCGCGGAATTTAGGATGGGCAATGCTGATCATTGCCATGGCTCGCTCCTGGAGACTTTTGCCGAACAAATTCACCGCGCCGTATTCGGTAACGACAAAAAAAACATCCCCCCGGGGTACGACCACTGCCGTATCATTGAGCAACGGAACAATACGGCTTTTGTTTCCGTCTCTGGATGTCGATGTCAGCAAGATTATGGATTTGCCATTTCCAGCCTGAGCGGCCCCTCGTATAAAGTCGAGCATACCGGTTATACCGGAAAAATGATTTATCGGCAGCGCATCGGCTGCCACCTGGCCGGTAAGATCCATGGTCATCGCCACGTTCATGGACACCATTTTGTGGTGACGTGAAATGATAGCGGGATCATTAACATAATCAGAGGGATGAAACTCAATCCCCGGGTTATCATGCAGGAATTCGTATAACATTTGGCTTCCAATTGCCGCGCTGGCTACCAGTTTTCCTTCGTTAAATCCCTTTTTGCGGTTGGTTACCACGCGCTTTGAAACGAGGTGCATGATGTCATCCGTTAAGTACTGAGTGTGAACACCCAAATCATTTTTATCAGACAACGCCAAAAGCACTGCCTGGGGTGTCGTTCCGAGGCCGATTTGGATAGTTGAGCCGTCCTCCACTAATCGGGTTATCTGCTGCGCAATAATATTGGCCGATGCTGATTCCGGCGGTTGCCCAATTGTAAGAAGATCTTCATCAAACTCGACAATTACATCCACATCGTCTACATGAATAAAGCTGCGACCAAGAACGCGCGGCATATTTGAGTTCACCTGGGCAATGACAAGATCCGCCGATAATGCCGCCGCAAAAGTAATGTCCACCGAAATCCCTAAACTCATCCAACCGAAATCATCCGGTGGCGAAACCTGTATCAGCGCCACGTGAATGGGGAGTAAACGGCTTTTGAATAGGCGGGGAATAGCAGACAAATTGAGCGGTGTGATAAAGCGTCTATTTCTGGCGATCCCCTGGGGTTTGGCTGAGCCGAGATAAAATGAGCGGATGTTCAGTGCCTGATCTTTTGTTTTTGCGGCAATCAATGACAGCGGCGCGGTTTCAAGGGCCAGCAAACGCACGATTTCAATGTCTGTTAACCTTTCCGTGGCTTCACAGAGCGCCCGAACCAGATGCTGCGGTTCCCCACAGGAAGACCCGATGTACACTCTCTGACCCGGCTTGATTAATTTCATCGCCTGGGGGGCCTCCTGCTTCATCTGCACATATTTGTCTGCCCAGTAGCCGCTTTTAACCATACCAACACATCCTTTGTAAAAGGATTTAAGACCTTTCCCCTGGGGATACGGATAATTATAATATTTTTTATCGCATCGTAGCGGTATTATCAAGTAGAACCTACGTCTGTCGACACATAAGTTCGAGCGCAATATGTTTGTGGCAGCCACATTTGATGTGATGTTCGTAAGGGGGAGATAGAGTTTTGAGGTTTGAAAACAGCGGCGATCGTTTATAGCTTGCGGGATGTTTTGAAGATCAAAAATACAATTACCCCGACCAGAATCAACGATGTCATTCCCAAAGCCGGGAATACCGCTTGGATACCGACAGTAGTTTCAATAGCCGCTGCCATTTTTACCGCTACAGCACCGACCCCAAAAGTTAAAACAAACTTGGTGCCGTATGCTGAATGATGAAATCTTTTGGGGGTAAAATCGGCCACCAATGTGTTTTCGATCGGCTGCATTCCCAGAAGAAAGAAAAAATAAAAAACAGCCAGTACGATTAAAGAAATATTGCCTGCCATAGCCATCAAAAAAGCAACCGGCACAGTTACGGCATGAAAAATCAGATAGCCCATCTTGGGTGCATATCGCTCTCCGATACGACCGCCTGTATACTGCCCGATCATCCCCACAAGGTAAATAACAGAAGTAAAGGAGGTAGCCACAAGGTTTTTAGAAAGACTGCCGCCGATGATTGAAGAAAGCCAGTGAAAAATTTCCTGGTTTTTTAGTTCAAAATAGGCCGGCAGGATAACCGTTGCGCCCCGGTAAACAATTCCTCCGAGCATCATCGCAATCAGGAGGATAAGAAAAGCGCCAAGCAATCCGTTTTCCTCTGTCGAAACAGCGGTTTTTATTTGACCGGATTTGGAGATCGGTAATGACAGCAAAAGTAATAATCCCAAAAAATTCAATGCCCCCAATACCAGATATGCCGAGCGGGGACCCCAGAGCCAGTTGACAAATCCGGTCAGGAGCGGCGCCGTGGTGAGGCCCAGATTTCCGAATATTCCGTTATAACCCATACCGACGCTGACACGTTTCATTTCTTTTGAAATCAACCCCAATCCCGCGGGATGGTAAATCCCGGAAAAAAATCCGATTGCCGCCAGCGCAATTCCGAAGCCGGCCGATGAATCGATTTGTAAGGCCGCCCCCAAGCCCGCCAGGCATGCTCCCAGATAAAAGAGGAGCAGCAGGGGTTTTGCTCCCCAACGATCAGCGGCTAGCCCCCAAGGAAGCGCAGTGAGACCGAACAGAAGGTACATCCAAAACGATATGCCCAGCACTTCGGCCATGGTCAAATTCATACTTGCAGTGAGTGGAATAACAACAGCGGGAAACACCAGCATATTAAAGTGACTCATGAAGTGCCCAAAGCAAGTATTGATCAGTATCCGTTTTTCGGAAGCATCCATTTTAGATCCTGTCGTCCGCGGCTAGGTTCTTATTTTACGGGTCCAGGGCCGCTCCAAACCATTTGAAGCGCATTTTAAATAGGCTGTTGGTCTAAGACTGCTGAAAATCCATCGCTATCAAACAAATCGGTGGCCATACAGGAGAATTACAAATCGGTCAAGAAATCAACGTCCAGAAATGCAGATGGTCTATTGGTCTTCAAATTGCGGGGTGTCGCCCGGCACTAAGGCTATTTCATCGCTCTCGTCTTCTTCAATCAATTCAACCGCATCACTTTTAGGTACTTGCTGAACCTTTCTCAGCTTGCGTTCGATGGCTCGGGTTCGTACTTCCGCTTTGTCAATGGTGTTACTGGCTTCCTGAAGCTTCTTTTTGGTTTTGGCCAGCACATCACCGAATTTCCCAAACTGTGTTTTTACAACTCCCAACAACTCCCAAACCTCACTGGACCGTTTCTCAATGGCCAGGGTTCTAAAACCCATCTGCAGGCTGTTGAGCAGGGCTGCCAGGGTAGTGGGTCCGGTAACCACAATGCGATATTCCCGCTGCAGGAAATCACACAGGCCGGGTCTGCGCAGGACCTCGGCATACAGACCTTCCACCGGCAAAAACATAATTCCGAAATCGGTGGTATTGGGCGGGTCAATATATTTATCTTTGATGTACCGGGCTTCGGCCTTAACCCGGGCTTCCAGATTTTTTATTGATTTTTCGGCCTGATCCTTGTCAGCCGCTTCCTGGGCATCAATCAACCGCTGGTAGTCTTCCTGGGGAAATTTGGAGTCGATAGGCATCCAAACCACCCGCTCTTTATTTTCATCCTGTCCCGGTAATTTGATGGCAAATTCAACACGTTCATTGCTGTTCTTTTTGGTGGCTACGTTAACCTCATATTGATCCGGGGTTAAAATCTGCTCAAGAATGCTGCTCAGCCGGATTTCTCCCCAGGTTCCGCGGGTCTTGACATTGGTCAACACCTTCTTCAAATCTCCGACACCGGTGGCCAGGGTGCGCATTTCACCCAGGCCCGTGTACACCTGCTCCAGACGTTCACTGACCTGTTTGAAGGAATCGCCCAAGCGCTTCTCCAAAGTAGACTGAAGCTTCTCATCGACCGTAGCACGCATCTGTTCGAGTTTTTTAGTGTTGTCTTCACGCAAATATCTCAATTGATTTTCCATGGTCTGGCGGATGGCTTCAAAATTCTTTTCATGGAGCTTGGTCATATCGACCAGCATTTTCAGCATAGAGTCGTTGGAGTTTTTCAAAGATTTGCCGAATTCTTCACGGGCCTGCTGAGCATTGAGTGCCGTTTCTTGCCGATTGCGGGCGATTTCGTCCTTGATTGTATCTTCGATGTTTTTTTGCTTAATATCCAGCGCTGTGATTTTATCTTTAATCTGAGATAAATCATCACCGGGTTTTCTTTTCCACAAAATGATTAAAAGTATTAAAGAACATACCGAAAATATTATCAAAAATCCGATAAATATGTCATCCATGATAAACTCCATGAAAGGATTGCGAGACAGTTATTGGGGACACGGCTGTTGCAGATAATTCGAGTAATTTAACTCGTTGAAGTCAAATAAAATTTCCTATTTTACGTGGCAGATTATAGAAAACGCTGCTCTGGGCGTCAAGACTGAAAAGGTCTCAAACTCATTTATTCCGAATCAACTACTTAATTGAGGGGTCGGGGTGTTTTTTTGATCCATTGTCGTAAGTCTTTTGTTTTTCTGCAATTTGGCAGTGGGGGAAACCGCAGCCACCGAAGGTGGAATGCGGAGGGGGCAAGTATCCCCCGCTGCCAAATTGCTTAGAAAAACAAAGACTGGAGGCACAGGGT
>CP070652.1:1103475-1134431 GCA_020354645.1 Deltaproteobacteria bacterium | reverse complement strand
GGCCATCGGGATGCCGTCAGATGGGGAACACTTTATGAAGGATCTGCGGGCGATTCCGAACTGCTTAAACACATTTTCTCCAACCATCAAATTTCGGCCGTTATGCACTTCGCGGCCTATTGCTATGTGGGAGAGTCGGTAGATGACCCCGGAAAATACTACGCCAACAATGTTGCGACAACTACAGCACTCCTGCGGGAAATGGTTAAACATAATGTCCAAAATTTCATATTTTCTTCTTCCTGTGCCATCTATGGTGAACCAATTAAAATCCCCATCCCGGAGAATCACCCGCAAAATCCCATCAACCCTTACGGCAGAAGCAAGCTCATGGTCGAACAGATTCTGGCGGATTTTAAAAAGGCGTATGGTTTAAAATATGTTTCTCTGCGATATTTCAATGCGGCGGGTGCCGATCCCGAAAGCGAATTGGGAGAAGATCATCGACCCGAGACCCACCTCATTCCGCTTGCACTCCAAACGGCGCTGCGAAAAAGAGAAAAACTCCACATCTTTGGCAATGATTATCCAACTCGAGACGGAACATGTATTCGTGATTACATCCATATCGACGACCTGGCCCAGGCTCACCTTTTAGCAATGGAGAAACTTTTTAGCAATATGCCCGCTGCGGTTTTCAATTTAGGAAACGGCAGTGGTTATTCCGTGAAGGAAGTAGTGGAGCTGGCGAACAAAATCACTCAAAAAAAGATCAAAACAAGGATTGTCGAAAGAAGAGCCGGAGATCCGGCTGTACTCATTGGATCCAGCCACAAGGCTGAAAAAGAGCTGGGGTGGAAGCCACAATTCTCAGATTTGTTCACAATAATTGAAACAGCCTGGAAATGGCATAAAAAGCATCCCGATGGTTACAGACATTAGCCCATTCAGGTTATGAAACCCTGATATTTTTTCTTTTCTGAAAACCGCATGCCAGCAATAAACTTTGCCGAAATAAAATCTAAAACCAAAGACGCAGTCCGCTCCTCGCTCTTTAAGGAATTTATTTTATTCTCATTTTCTACTTTCCTGGTGCAAGGGTCGCGATTCACAGTATCTGTAATTGCAGCAAAAAATCTGGGACCGTCAACTTGGGGCATTTGGCAGCTACTGTATTTAATTCTGGCGTACAGCAGTTTTTTTCACTTGGGCATTACCAATGGTATGAACAGGGAAATTCCCATTCTCAGTGGCAGAGAGGATGATCAAACAATAAACGCTATAAGGAGCATAACACTCGGCACTATTTTATTGGCCGGCGCAATTGCCGGTGCGATAATTTTCGGGTCTTCCAAACTGGTTGAAGGGGGGCAAATACATATCCCCCTGAAATTCATGATACTGTTATTAATGGCCTACCTCATCTATACGTATCTGGAGGTTTATTTACGATCGTCTGGTTGGTTTAAACATATGAGTCAACAGCAAATTTTCTTCTCGATTACTTTTCTGGCACTTGTCACTCCCGCAGTTCTCAAATTTCATTTAAACGGCTATATTTTAAGCCAGGCTGCTGTGCTCCTTTTGACAATAGTATTTATATTTAAGATCACACCGGTTAGACTGCAAATAGAATTTGATTTCAAGCAGTCACTTCGCTTGATCAAGATCGGATTTCCGATAATGATCGGAATGATATTATTTACTTTCATGACAACCGCCGACAGATGGGTTATTGCCACATTCCTGAATCTTAAAGAACTCGGTTATTATTCTCTTTCGATCATGGTGCTGCGGGGATTAACGTTGATTCCGAGAGTCATTTCCCAGCAAATCTTTCCCCGACTGGCCAAAACTTGGGGAAGTACGTCAAAATATGAAGATTTAATCATATGGATCCGTGTTCATATCGTCATGTGTCTATGCCTGACGACGCCGGTGGTTCTGCTGGCATTTCTTTTCTTCCCTATGCTGGTAAGAAATTATATGCCCGAATTCATGCCCGGCATAACCGCAATGAAAATTAGTTTGATTGTGCCTTTTTTCTTCGGCTTATCAACCGTTTTCGTGAACTTACTGAATATCATCGGCAAACAGCTGCAGTTGATGCTTATTCGGGGGGCGGCATTATTATTCAACATCGTGCTGAATATAATTTTCGTTAAAATGGGCTTGGGAATCAACGGCATCGCACTGGGAACAACGCTGACGTTTGGGTTGTATTGTCTGGCAGTCGCCGCATTAGGAAAATCAGCCATCAGAAACGTGCAACAAAAACACTACCTTAAACAGATAAAAGCGGCGAACGTATAGATATGGATAATCACACGGAATATGGCATTGCATGGCTGCTGGAAAGGCTTCCGCTGGTGGAAAAAATATGGCGCAGAAGTGAACCGGATTTTTACGGCGCTACCTATCTTATCGCCAACCAAATCGGGAAAAAAAAGCCGCCGGTTAGTTTTGCAGCCTGGCGGCATGGCTGGTTTTTCTCTAAATCCATAGCCCACCCACGATTCTTGGCCATGGGTACAAAAAACACATTAAACCTGGTGGCAACAGAGAGCCAGGTTCAGATTCTAAAAGAATTTGGATATAAAAATGCCGAAGCAGTAGGCCTCCCCTATATTTACGGCGACACTTTTGAACTGGAGCGACGGCCAAAGAGTCTTCTCGTAATGCCGGCGCACACCCTCCCATACACCAAGCAGCGTTGGGATCAAAAAGCTTACGTGAATGATATCGCTAAACTCAAACCTTATTTTTCGACAATTGCGGCCTGTATTCACAGTGCTTGTGTCGACCATGACTATTGGGTATCCGAATTCGAACGCCAAGGCATCCCCTGGATTCGAGGAGCAGATTCATTTGATAAAAACGCGTTGATACGAATGAACACTATCTTTAAAAGTTTTGAATATATGACAACAAACTCACTGGGTTCACATGTAGCCTATGCGGCTTACTCAGGAGTTAAAGTATCCGTTTACGGTCCTTATGCCGCACCGGCGGTGGAGGATTTTAAAAATGATCTCTCCTATAAAAAATTTCCCGCGCTGTTGAGAATCCATGTCGAAAACCTGCAAGAAAAAGTTATTCGATGTCATTATCCGGAATTATTTACATCGCCGGTGGATGCTACGGAAAGAAAAGTCTGGGGAAAAGAAATGGTGGGTGAAAAATTTAAACGAAAACCCGCAGAGATTGCTGAATTGCTGGGGTGGTCTTTGAATAAACAGCTCACGGGGTATTGCAGAGAGGGTTTCAGATTATTGAGAAATCCTGCTGCGCTTCGCAATCTCCTGGACCGTCGGCGGATAGCCAAGCAGATGGTTTAATCGGTATTCAAAAATATCCCTCGAGACAAAGCAATTTTGAATCTCTGTGTGCTTAGGTTTGCGAGAAAAGCCTGATTTATATTACCGGCTCCAAAAGTATTTATGGGATCAGTGGCAAAAAAGCATATTATTAGCCCCATGGCCACAGGCAACGGCGCTTACATTGTTCACCGGTTGCTGGAAAATCATCTGCCGGAATATCGTGTTTCGGGATATCATCCCAACTGGACCTTTTTACCGTTTTTGTTGCCCAAAGTCGCATCTACTTACAAAGCCAGCTTAATTCACACAACACCGGATTATGCCATCTTTTTTCATCGCAAATCGCTGCCCCTTGTAATCTCTTTCCAAAACTATGTTTTAGATGATTGGATGCGTCCCTACAGTTCCTGGATTCAACGGTTGCATTATTCAAGCGACTTGCGTCTGTGGACGTTGCTGGCTGTTAAAAAAGCGCATGCGATAACCGCTGTGAGTGAGTTTACGGCCCGGCTTGCCAGGCAGAATTTGAATATCTCCCAGCCCATTGAAATTATCTATAATTCGGTAGATGCCGATATCTTTGCCCCTCAATCTTTTTCGAACAAAACCCAAAAGGATATCCGTGTTTTTTATTCGGGCAACCTCACGCGGCGAAAAGGTGCCACTTTGCTGCCGGCCATTGCGGCAAAGCTTCAAAAGAATATTCGAATTTTCTACACGCAAGGTTTGCGCACCCGGAACATATTGCCGTCTGTCAGCAATCTTCACCCAATTGGTCCGGTTCCCTTTGAAGAAATGCCCAATCGTTATAACCAAATGGATATTTTGTTGATGCCCACGGTACGCGAAGGACTGAGCCTCGCGGTACTGGAAGCCATGGCCTGTGGACTGCCGGTGGTTGCCAGTGACTGTTCTTCATTGCCCGAACAGATAGACAACCGTAAGGGTGGATTCCTGTGTCCGGTAGGGGATGTCGACGCGTTTGCCGCAAAAATCAATCTGCTGGCGGATTCACCACGACTCCGAAAAGAGATGGGCCAATACAACCGCTCGAAAGTTAAGCGGTTGTATACGCTGGAAGGGATGGTTAAAAAATATCAGACAATGTTTGAAAAGATACTGTCGAAAAGGTTATAAAGATTCTTGTTTCGAAAGGGTTAACAAATGAACGACACTCCTGTATTCATCGGCGGGCTGCAACGCAGCGGAACCTCGCTCATGAGAGCAATTATCGGCTCTCATCCGGACATTGCCATTTACCCATCGGACTTACCCTTATGGACGGATTTGTATAATCGATACAAAGACCTGGATCTTAATAACCGCGATCAGTGTGATAAATTGATGCATGCAATTCAGTCAAATGAAAGGGTTCAACAATGTCAGGTCAGAATAGACTTTAATGCCTTGCGTAATAAGATTGGCGCCGAACCTCAGCTAACCATAAATCTTGTCTTCGGCCATTTTATACAAGCCTATGCCAGAGAGATCGGCCGACCGCGATGGGGGCTCAAGACGCCTTATAATGAATTCTTTTCCGAAGCAATTTTTTCTGCGTTCCCAAACGCGAAAATGATACAGTTGATCCGTGACCCGCGCGATGTGGCCGTTTCATACAAAAGTTATCAGAAAGGCGCCTGGAAATGGAAATATAATATCCTGTTGCATATCCGGGAATGGAAGCAGTCGGTCAGACTTGCCCGTGAAAACGAAATCAAATACCCGGGCGCCTTTATGGCTGTGCGTTATGAGGATCTCGTTTTACATCCGGAAAAAACCATACGGCAGGTATGCCAAAGGATTCATCTTGACTACACGCCCGAACTGCTGGAAATGTCGGGCCAAATCGGCTGGACCGGCGCAAATTCATTCTTCCAGGACATAAGCCGCAATACCAGTAACATTTCTAAATCAGCGATCGGCCGATACAAAAATAACTTACCCCGGTCTCACATCTGGCTTTATCAACGATTTCTCAAAAATGAATTGCGTTACTGGCATTATGACCATGAACCCGTAAATTTGTTATTGAACGATATCATCGCCATTGTTGTCCAGCCTGCTTTTATAGGTCTCAGCCTGGTGAAAATAACATTCATAAAATTGATTGCCGCAGCCTTAAGAGACACACCGCTTTATAACGCATCAAAGAATATATTTCTTAAGTTGAATCGATAAACCAAAAAGCGAATAAATTATTGATGACCCGCAGCGTTTTTTGCTCAGTATCCGATAAAACCCGGCACGATGAAGGCATTGGTCGCTAAATTTATCATTAACTATGCCTACTGGCTGTGTCCGGGCTACATCTGGCCGCTGCGGAAGGCGGGCTGATCGTAACGAGCTGTATAAAGTCTTTTAATTAGTGAAGGCCTCTATATTCAGCAGGACGTTTAAATTAAAAATAATTAATTGAAAATCAACTATATTGTGATTGTCTCTATCAACTCCTGATACTTCCGCGTAATAATACCCCAGTCATAACGCCCCACAACATATTGCCGACCTGCTTTAGCCAATGATTTACGCAATCCGGCATCATCCAGCAACTGAATAATTTTTTCGGCAAGCCTCCCGCTGTTTTTTTGCGGTACCACCAACCCGGTTGTCCCGTCGATGACAATATCCTGCATTGCCGGAAGATCGCTTACCACCGTTGCGCACTCACACCCCAGAGCTTCCACCAACACAAGTCCAAATCCTTCGCGATCCCCATCGGCGGCAACTACGGATGGGAAGGCCACAACGTCGGCAGTTTGATATAGGGCCGGTAGTAATTCGTTATCCAGGGCTCCCAGGAACTGGACATGCGCCTCTAATCCCAGCCCGCTAGAAAGTTTTTCAAGGGCCTCTCTGTCTTGTCCATCTCCTGCGATTCGCAGCATCGCCGTCGGGTGTTTTTCGAGAATCGACGGTAACCCCTCGATCAGATAATTCAGTCCCTTTTTCTCAACCAAGCGCCCCACAAACAGGATGGATCCATTATCAGGCCTGTTCTGCGGGGGTACGAACTTCGTTTGCAAATCAACACCCATCGGTATGACCTGTATGCGGTTTTGACCAATACCGAGTTCAGACAAGGTATCGCGCATGGTACGACTGACAACCGTGACCGCGGTGGAATGGGCGGCAACCTGACGTTTCAACCAATTGAACAAAGATCCTTTCAACCCAAACAGATCTCCGCCATGTGAGGTGCACAGCAGAGGAGGGGCTGATTTTACCAGATAGCGCCCCATCAGTGCCACCAATCCTTGATGTATCAGCCAATGGGCATGGATCAGATCAAACGACCGGCTGCAAAGCATTCGAATGAGCGCCGATAGTTGAGCGAAAACAAAGAAAGGTATCAGAAAGAAACGCCAGGGATTTTGTTTCAGATTGGCGAGAATCCCGCCATGGTAAGCCAAGTTTTGCCAGGCAGTAAAGAAATAACGGTATCGGGTTACCAGTATGCCGTCGAGTACTTCTTCCACGGCGGCCCCTGGTGCATGGGGTGCAAGCACATGAACCCTATAGTGTTGCAGCAGTCGACGGCTGAGTTCATAAACAAATGGGGGTTCAACATCACCTTTCCAGCGAGGAAAGGTGGAGGTTAACACCAGTATCGTTTTTCGCATCGAGCGCATTCGCAATCACCCAAGGCCTCATTGGTCGGAGGCAACATGTTTTTCAGCCGGTCGATGGACGCTGCGCCTTTCGAATCTCATCTGACAAATTTGCTCTGAGATCAAACTCATCATGAAAATTATGACGGAAGAAACAAAAAGCAGGGCACTCATATTGGTAAAACGGCCCTCAGTTATATAGGTGTAAAAATAGCGAATCACGCCCAAGATAAACATTACAAAGCTGACCGGCAGAAAAATCCGCATGGGAGAATACAGGGTGGCGATCTTGGTGATGATCATAAAAAATCGCACCCCGTCCTGAAATAATTTTATCTTGCTTTTTCCCTGCCTGCGCTTACGAATATTAATTGGCAGATATTTCACACTTCTTCCGCTTCTGATGATACCAAGGGTCAGTGTGGTCGGGTACGAATATGTGTTGGGAAGGAGATACAAAAAATTGCGGACAATGTCGGCCTTTATGGCGCGGAAGCCTGAGGTAAGATCTTTGACGGAATATTTGCTCACATAGGATGCCAGCCAGTTGTAAATCTTATTGCCCATGGCTCTTCCCAGGGATGCTTGCCCGCCATTCACTCGAGCGCCTACCACCATGTCGAATTCCGGAAAATACTCCAGCATCCGGCCAAGGTCTGCCGGATCATGTTGACCATCTCCATCCATAAAGATCAGAATTTCACCGGAGGCAATTCTGATTCCGCTTTTGATGGCAGCGCCGTTGCCGATATTGTATGGATGACTGTAAACGTCGGCCCCGGCTTTTTGAGCTGCTTCGGCCGTAGCATCGGCTGAACCGTCATTGATCACGATAATCTCAAAATCGGGATATAACTTCCTTATTTGTCCAACCACCTCACCGATGGCCCGGGCTTCATTATATGCCGGTATGACAACCGAAACTTTGAGATCAGTCATTTTCAATTACGATTCCTCTTTTATCTGTCGTCGGTACTGCCTGAGGGTCCTCTTGAAGGTGTTATTTTGCGGCTCTATCGCGATGGCCGATTCTAAAGCCTTTGCAGCATCTTCATATCTGAACAATCGGGCATAAAAGTAAGCCAACTGCTCCCATCTTTCCGCGGTCTCAGGCTCTAAATCCGTCATGATCTTCTGTAGTCGCAAACATCTTTCAAGAATTTCCGGTGTAATTTGTCTGCTGGTCAGTACTCTGAAATTTATCCACTCCTTGCAATATCGCAGATAGCGCTTGCGTACTACAATACTGGCCGGATTTTCTTTCAACAATCGCTTAAAAATCTTTACACCGACGTCTTCCGAGGACGCCTCAAATGCTTCTTGGATGTCCCGGAGAATATCCAGGTTTTTCTTCAGATTTACCGATCGTCCGTTATCGTGCCACCAATTGTACCAAGTAGAATAAGCATACCGTCGATCCTCGGGGAAATCAATACCCGTGTAAAACGAAAGGTCTTTGGCGATTTCGTGATCATAATGCTGGAAAGTGTCGATAGAGGGAAATTTCAGGGTTTCGATCAACACCGGGATACCTTCTTTGAAACCATTGAGACTCAATGATTTTGCCGCCGTTCTCCGGACATAGATACTGCTATCGCTGGTGGCCTTCTTGAGTCCGCTGATCACAGCGGGTTCATTTCCGAATTTTCGAAGCCCAAAAGCTGCAAATGAACGTACCGTCTCATCCGGGTCTGTCAGCGCTTTCAAAAGGGATGCCCTGAGTTTTTCGGTCATTACCGAATGAGTGGCGGTCATCTTTTCGGCCTGTTTGCCCAGGGAAATTATGGCCTCCCACCGGCATTGCGCCGATGTATCTGTGGCGGCCATAGAAGTCAACACTTGGAGAGCCTCCGCTGAATCGGCTTGGCCCAGTGCCCGGATAATATGAAATCGGACAGCGTCATCTCTTTCTGTCGTTGCCCGGATCAATGCCGGCAGCGAGTCTTTAATGTGTCGGCCGCCAAGCGTCCGGGCTGCAAATATTCGAACAAACGGATCGCTAGCCTGCAGAAGCGCTTCCAAATGTCTGCTGTGATATTGTTTTAGCTCTCCGCTTATAATGAAAGTATCCAATATTTCGATCAGATCCCGATTGAACTCAGGGTCATCTGAAACAGATAGTAAGTCTACCAGATACGGAATTGACGCGGCGCCCTTTTGGATAATTTTACCGGTTGCGGCAAATCGAACGAAAAGATCTCTATCGGTTAAATTAATCAAATCATCGATGACCTCGCTGCCCCTTGACAGCGCCCGTATCTTTTCAATGGTCATTGAACGGCTCTCAGAATCAGATAGCCTCTTTTTACCAAACTTATCGGCGTCCGGGTCCGGGTCTTCGATGTCATAGCAAAGACCGTGATGAAGATATCTGAAATAGTGATTGTTTTTGCGTCCATCTTTATAATAAAAGTCATTTCCGCCCAGATCAAAATGCATGGCATGGCTCCAGTTTTGGGGCTCAACCGGGGGTGTGACACCGCCGCAACTTTGACCTTTTTCAATGGGGTTGGCAAAATAGCGGTCATTGCCGCTGTAGTCGATCAGGATTCCCAACGCCTTGGGTTTCAGCGCTGAAGCGTAGGAACTTTCTGCCATTTTTTGGTAGATTTTCTCCTTGATTTCCCGGTCCGAGGGAAAATCTCCCTCCCGCTCTCCAATAAATCCGATTGAGCCTTTGGCGTATTCTTCGCTGGGGCCGTAAGTATCATCTCCGGCATAATCTGCCAGAACAGCAACCGAGCGATCAGACCCGACACCGCCGGTATGGGTCTTGCCGTAATAGGTATCATTTCCGTTGCGATCGATTACAATCCCATTTGAAAGATGGACGGCATAGCCGAGTCCGTATCCATTCTGGGGCATATACCTGTCATTCCCGTCATGATCGACGAGGACACCAATCGACATAAAATAACTGCTTCCCATGCTGTTACCATCGCTGGCGAAGTAAAAATCATCTCCACTCCCATCGCTCAGCAAACCGATACCCCCATAATAAGAAAAATGCTTCTTCCATTCAGGGGATCGAATCGACAGACCGGCACCCTGAACATGTGACCAGTTGTCGGCCACCAGTATTCCGCGGCTTACATCTTTGTCGGTTAAATATTTGTCATTTCCGCTCAGGTCAACCAGACTTCCGAATCCTACGGTGGAACCGGCGCCCTGACCCATACCATGCACAATATATCGGTCGCTGCCCTCCGCATCCAGCAGCAACCCGACGCCGAACAACCCGAATCCCTGGCCCATAAGGCCCATCCGATAATAGTCGCGGCCCTGAAAGTCCGCCAGCAGACCGATGCCGTATATCCCGGACCCCTGAGACATATTGCCGGCCAGGTATTTATCATCGCCGGAAATATCTATCAGCATTCCCAGCGAAAGGCATCCGAAACCCTGCCCGAAACGTTGATCGCCTCTATCGTATACATCATTGCCGTCGGTATCGATTGCTAGGGCGACGCGACCGGGTATTCGACTGCCGACAGCAACTCCGCCGGTATATCTGTCATTGCCGCCGAGATCGACAACCAATGCCCCGCTGCCGGCAATAATATTGTCGTCTTGTCCGAATACCGCCAGCCTGCCCAACGGCGAAGTAATGTCGAGAACAACGCCGCGGCTTTTGGTTGGGTCTTCAAAAAAATAGGCCGGCCTATTGTACTGGGGAAACTTTTGAAAAAAAGTAATAAATTCATCGACACCGCGGGACATAACGAGACCGGCCGTATACAGGCTTACAAAATCTATTTTGCGGGCAATGGGGAGAATATCATCCGGTATATGCGTGGGAGCAGTCAAAAAACTAAAATGTACCCCTGCGGGGAAAAAATAACGTTCCGGCCGTGAAGAAATATAAGCGAGTTCTTCCGGGTTTAGCCCCGCAATGGCTTTTTGGGTCAAATCGCTTGCTGCGGTAAGCGCCATCAGCAGCCGTCCCAACTGCGTATCGAACGCTTCGCTGAAGCCGGTATTGTTAATGGCACTTACGGCATGGTGATCCGGTACAACGTTGTATCGCCTGCAAAGCTGGATGTAGGCATCCAATAATCTGCTGTCTGTGGCGACCGTCATCTCCTCACCCGTTTTATAAGCCACGCCACCGTTGAGCGTTCGGATCATCAGCGACAGCACCTCAAACAAACTTCTAGCGCCCTTGCGTTGAATATCAGCGGAAATATCATCCGCCCAGCCATGAAGATAAAACGGCGACCTGGCAACATGATCGATAATTGGCAGCCGGGAAACCGGATGATATCCTGCTTCCTGGTAAAGGGGACGGATCAGATCAGCTGGTTCGAGAGCGAGCAGCTTTAGGGCGTGATTCATGGGGTCCGGATGCGGCGTCTCAATTTTTGCAGTGATGCCCGAACGGTAATCATCATTTTTCTTGGTTCTGTCACAGGCGGAAATAAAAAAGAATAGTATAAGGTTTAAAACCAGAAGGATTCTGAATACTGAATAGGTCATACCGGCTAATTAGTGTTGGATTATTCGATCATATCAAATTGTGAACCATTGAAGCCCACCCCCGTAAAGGGTGCAAAGCTTGCGGAGTAACAGTCCGGTCGATTATTATAACGTCTGAACAAAGTAGTACCTCAATTGATTAAGGTAATATGCAGGTTCAGTGTTTCCTCATGAGTGACTGATAGTATTCTGTTTCTCTAATATTTTCCAGTTTCGTATCCACTTTCAACAGCTCCCAGTTCTTGAATCCCTTTTTTATTGCTTTTTTCAACCAAAGAATCGATTCTACTTTTTTGTTTTGTTTTGCATAGATCGCAGTAATATTGTAGTAAGCACCAATTGCGTTCGGCCGAATTTCTATCATCCTATTCAATAAAACAAGTGCTTTTTCATACGCTTTCTTTGTCGCATAACACATCGCCAGGTTGTACATAGCCTCCGAAAACTCAGGCCGCCCCGTCAAGGCCTTCTCATAGTGCCCAATTGCTTTGTCGATTTCACCCGAATTTCTGTACAGATTCCCCAGGAGATAGTGTATGGTGGGATCCGCCGGGTAAACCTTCAATAGGTTTTCCATGTTGGCAACCGCTTTTTTATTCTTCCCGTATGTTGCCAGGGCCGTTTTAAGATTATCACTGGCGGCTTTGTAGTCAGGCATAATCCGCAATGCTTCAATAAAATGGAATATTGCTTCATCGACGTTTCCGGAAAAGTATAACGCAGCGCCGAGGTTGTTATGGGCAACATCGTTTTTAATGGTAACATCAAGGGCGTGTCGATAGAGTGATATGCTGTTGGCCCAGTACCTGATTTGAACCCAGGTGACAACTAGGATCACGGAGATTACCGTGGCGGCCATCGCCGCCAGACCTGCTTTTTTATGATGCCAAAGTTTCAGAAGTTCCGGAAACCCCCAGGCGGCGATGATAAATATCCCGATCAGCGGTATATAGGCCCAGCGATCCGCCATCGCCGGCCAAAGACCGGCCTGAACCAGACCAATAATGGGCAAAAGGGCTATAAGATACCATATCCACCCGACAGTGAGATAAGGAAATCGCTCCATTTTACGAAGTATCAAAAAGGTCACACCCAGCAGCCATAATCCGGTGACGATCGTCAACCATAGGGGCACCATTTCCGGGTAGGGGTAAAATACGGCCAGCTTATGCGGCCAAACGGTTTTTCCGATATATCCCATGTAGGAGACAATCGCATTTGCCAGGCGGAGGTGGAGCGGCATTTCTTGAACGGATAGAACAATTCCATGGCCCCTGGCGGAAATAATGGATAAAATCACCGAAACCATAGCAAGTATGAAAAAAGGTACTTTTTCGAGTAACAGATACCCGATACGTGTCCCCTGAAATTTTGGCAGCATCGCTGTAATTCTATTAGTACCGGATGGGGATGATATCAGACGGATGCGCTCAAGCGGCCAAAAGTCAAGCAATAGGAGCACCAGCGGCAGGGTCACCAACAGAGGCTTAGACATTAGTCCCATTGCAAAAACCACCACTGTCAGCAGGTATCTGGAATAGGAGGGGCGCTTTGAATAATGCCAATACGTTATAAGCGTAAGCATCAAAAAAAACGTGCTGAGCACGTTTTTTCTTTCAGCTATCCAGGCTACGGATTCCACATTAATCGGATGTAAGACAAATAAAGCGGCGACAAAGCAACTTCGCCAAAAATCTCCGGTCATCCCTTTCAGAACCAAAAACAGCAGCAATCCATTTAAAATATGAAGAATAAGGTTCGTTATGTGATGCATGCCGGGCTCTAATCCGAAGAGTTGAACGTCCAGCATGTGCGACAACCAGGTCAGAGGATGCCAGTAGGCTATGCCCGTAAAGCCGAAAGCCCACTTGATGCTTTCCGCAGTCAGGCCCTGCATTACACGTTGATTTTCGCTGACATACATTCCGTCATCAAGGCTGACGAATTCATGTTCTCCGACTTGCCAGTATACGGTGACGGTGACCAAAACAAGAAGGAGGCAGAAGATAATGTTGCGCTGACGGAATAAGATTGCCTTCAGACGCTCTTTGTTATCTCTCGGGATGGTTGAATCCACCAGTCTAACTTCTCCGCAGTTTCATCTATGTTCGTTTCATCTTATTGGAAGGGACAGCGACGATATCGGTTGTCGATCTTAGCGGTATTTGCCGCCAGTAATTGTCCAGGGTTATCACCTTTCCAGTTTTGCTGTTAATCAATATGTAGTCGAAGTGTTTAAAATAATTGCAATATTGCTCAAACCCCAGTTGGTGCTCATTCAATACATATAATCCGATTTCAAAAATAAGAAAGGGGCTACATTTTTCAATTGTCTGATGGGCTCCTTTCAAAACCTGAAGTTCATAGCCGTCAGTATCGATTTTAATCAAATCTACGCGTGAGATGTGATTCTGCTTACAAAAATCATCGATGGTCACGGCCGAAATACCCTCGGCATTCCTGATCATTCCCCCATGCAGCGGATGTGTATTTTGGGCGGACCCGTCGACTTTCCAGCTCGAATATGCCCTTATGCCATGGGACGGTCCTGACCGGTCGGACACAAATAATTGCACGGCCCGGACACGTTCGGCCAACCCGGAATTTAATGAGATGTTTTGCTTGAGTTTTTCAAAAGCAAAGTGAGTGGGTTCGAAGGCGTAAATGTAACCCTCTGGTATAAGCCGGGCAAAATTCAGGGCCATGCTGCCGATGTTTGCACCGATATCAAATATGATGGCCTCATCCGGCAAAGAAAAATACTTGTTGCTGACGACGTGCCGTTGAAAAACGCCAAACAGAAATAGAAACAAATCGATTCCCTCTGTTAGGTCCACCTCGTAATGAATGCCGCCTCGCCGGATACGCTTTTTATTCGAAATCCCCATCAGACGAAGCATCCGATACAGCACCTGGGCGATAATCAGCTTGATCCGTGTCATCGGCAGCCGATACCTAAGCGGAATGTCCTTCAAGTTGTACATTTTGTGTCGGATCGAGGTTTTCGTATTCTTAAATAAATTTTATGCGTTTTGCGGCAAACAAGACCATTCTCAGCAGCAGCCAGCCATGGCGCCAGCGATCAATATTGGTCACTCCATAAGTTCGACTGCGGTATCGAATCGGCAATTCGGCAATCTTCAAGTTGAGCCTGGCTGCTCCGAACAAGAGATCGAAATCCCCGAAAGGGTCGAATTCCCCGAAGTACTCCCGGTTGTGGGCAATCAAGTTATAGTCGGCCTTCCATAGTACCTTTGTGCCGCAAAGCGTATCTTTAATCGGCTGACCGAGCAGCCAACCAAAGGCCAGACTGAAAAACTTATTACCGAGAATATTTAAAAAACGCATGGCTTGATTCTCTAATGGATACACAAGCCGAACACCGTTGATAAATTCACCTTTGCGAGAAACAATCGCTTCGTAAAAGCGCTGAAGATCTTCCGGAGGTACCGTCATGTCCGCATCAAGAATCATCAGCACCTCACCCTCAGCTTCTTTAAATCCCAGCCGAACCGCATTCCCCTTGCCTTTACCGGTTTGCCGCAGAAGCTTGCACTTTGTTTGTGGAAAGTCTGTCGCCACCTGATCGATGGTTTCATAAGTACTGTCGTCCGAGTGGCCCTCGACGAATATAAGCTCGGTTTTACTTCCAAGCGCGGGAAGACGTTTAAAAATGTTTTCAATATTACCGGATTCATTTCTGGCTGGTATGATGACTGAAACAGACGGAAGATCTGACGATTCGGAAATTGCAAATACCGGTTGCGGTCGAGAAACAACAATGTTGGTCAAGGCAAACCACTTAAACGGCGGGAAATACACCAGATATCGATTGGCCAATTTCACCAACAGGGGAAAATTTATCGGCCAAAGGATGCACGGCCGATGGCTGATTACCTCAAATCCGGCCAGCTGCAGAAGATTAAATATATCGTGTGGTGAAAACAAGATTTGTTCCAGCAGATTGGCCCCCAGCCCCAATCGTTTAACCACCGATAAAGGAATCCGCCACAAATTATTGTAAAAATTAACGACCAGACGTGTTTTGGGGTGGGATACCGCCGCCAGGTTCTCCAGGACACCCTGTAAGTCCCAAAGGTCATTCACCAAATCAGAAAGGATGATAACATCAAATTTTTGCTTGATCTCGAAATCATGGGCATCCGCGACCACAAAATTTAGATCCGGATGTTTTTTTGCAGCGCATCGGATCATCTGGCGCGAAAAATCCAATCCGATTCCGTACGACGGCTTCAAAGCGGCCAGTAAATCTCCATGCCCACATCCAATTTCCAGAACCCGCAAGCCTTTTGGTACCAGAAACTTGTAGTAATGCTGAATCAGGCGATGGTAAAATCTGGCAGCCTGTCGCGGCTTTTCTTTTTGATCTGAAACCCGATCCCAATGCGCAATTCGGTTTACTTGATATCGACGCCGTGCCTGATCAATATATTCGCCGCTTGAAGATTGACTTGAATATTTAATTGTGTAGATCCCTTCCTGCTTTATATTGCATTTGAGAACTTCCGGCTGGCCTGATTTAAAATCCGCAATTTGGTATTTTTGAAATTTCTGCTGCATTATTTTATCTAAAGCAAGCCATAAATTTATAAGGCTTCCCGGAAAGAAAACTATCTATTTCTTGCCATTTAAAACCGCTGAAGTGATCATCTGGTCGGCAAAAAATTACCACTCGCCTGGGCTGGCGAAATTGCAACACCTTTGCGGAGCACCATTTTGGCAATTATAATAGCTTGCCTTGATCCCGCTTTAAATGGCGGAGCTTGCAGGGAAGCGAACCGATCAAATAAGGCATTATTATTATTAGCATTTTACCAGTTTCGGGGCTCAAAGTCCAGCCTAGAAAAGGGCTAATTGGAATTGTTGAAATATCGTCACGAAGAAGCAGCCCGCAGCCCCGTATCGTTGATGCCCGACAAGGTATTCTGGTGAAAACGAATAAAAATCACATGGTGGCTTAGCTGCGCAAAAAAATCCGGTTAAAAATTTTCGAGGAGCTCCTGATATTTTCTACTGCCTCTGATACTATCAAAGTTTTTATCTCTCTTCATCAACTCCTTGTTTTTAAAGCCTTTCCGAATTGCCGTTTTAAGCCATTGGATGGATTCATCGACTTTGTTTTGTCTCGCCAGAACAGAGGCAACAGAATAATAAGTTGCGGCATTTTCAGGCTGCAGGGTAATCATCTGCTGCATGATTGTCAGGGCGTTGTCATATTCGCCCTTTACGGCGTATGCAATGGCAAGATTGTTCAAAGCCGGGATGAAATCGGGCCGAAGCGCCAGGGCCGTCTTATACTGTGCAATGGCTTTTTCGATATCCCCTTTTTTGTCATACATATTACCCAACTGATAGTGGAGTTCGGGAGCATCAGGAGTCAGTGCGAGCGCATCCTTGATATTAACCATTTTTTCATTGATTGCCCGTTGGGCGGCCAGTGCCTTATGGAGACTTTTTTCAACAACGGCATCATCCGGTTTCAATTGGATTGCTTGACGGAAATGACCAACGGCTTCGTCAATTTGCCCGACGCGCATCAGGGCAAGCCCCAGGTTATGGTGAGCTGCCGGGTAATCAGGTTTTAACCTGAGTGCCGCATCATAGTGGACAATCGCATCAACGACCCTGCCCTGTTGTCTCAGGGCAACACCCAAATTATTATGCGCCAGCGCGTTGTTACCATCCACCCGCAGGGCATGTTCAAAAAGGACCTTGCTGTTTTTCCAATGCCCGATGTGTATCCATGTTACAAACGTCAAGCTTACCATCGCCGCAGTGATGACGACCAACCCCAATTGCTGATAGCGGTGTCCGCCCAAGACCTCGTATCCGCCCCAACAAATCATGATAAATAGACCTATCATCGGGGCATACACAAAACGGTCTGCCATCGCCGGCCAGAGGCCTGCCTGCACCAAACCGAGAACCGGCAAAAGCGTCACCAGATACCACAGCCAGCCCACCAACAAATAAGGCTTTTCACGAGAGTTGCGGATTACCACAACTGTAACAACAATGAGTATCAACAAGGACCCAGCCGGTTGCCACAAAGATAGCATCTTCGGGTAGGGGTAATATACGGACAGATTGTAAGGCAGGATCATTTTTTTGATATAACCAACGTATGATACGAGTGCATTGCCTATTCGTAAATCCAGGGGCACCTCCGCCATAGAAATAAAATTACCCTGAGAGTGCAATGATACGGCGGACAGATACATCGAACCGGCGGAGAGCATAAAAAATGGTATTTTTTCTAAAGTTAACCGAAGCAGAGGAGAAATCTTATAGCCGTCACCGGAATTATCAAGCCGGAGACGGTTCAGCGGCCAGTAATCCAGTAAAAGAAACACGAACGGCATCGTCACCAGTATCGGCTTGGCCATCAAGCCCAAGGCGAATAAAGACAACATCAAAAGATATTTTCCAAGACCCTTTCGCGTTGTGTAATTATAATAAGCCAGCAAGGTGAGCATCCAGAACAATGTGCTCAACACACTCTTGCGCTCTGTAATCCAGGCAACCGACTCGACATTCAGGGGATGCAACGCAAAGAGCCCTGCCACGAAAGCACTTGGCCACAGAGCGCCTGTCAGCCGCCGCATTGCAAAAAACAGCAACAGCGAGTTTAAAAGGTGTAAAAACACGTTGGTCAACAAATGGCGGCCGGCATTCATCCCGTGAAGCTGAATGTCCAGCATGTATGAAAGCCAGGTTAATGGATGCCAATATGTGTTATCTTTATCGCTGAAACTAAAGGCCCACCGAAAGCCCTCCGGTGTCAGCCCCTTTTTTACATAGGCGTTTTCGCTGACATAGGTCGGATCATCAAAATTGAGGAATGCATGATCTCGCACCTGCCAGTAGACTGTCAGGATCGTGAGAGTTAAAATCACGCAAACCATTAAATCACAACGAATAAAATCAATGTGACTGTGACTGTATCTTCTCTGTGTCATGACTGAAATCGAATAAACAACTAAAGCTGGGATTCAAATTTGAATCCCAGGGAGTATACACTGATGCGAAGAACCATAATTGTTTATTTGTTTATAAAAACTCACAGTTTCTAAATTCAACCGGGATTCGTTCTCAGCTGGTACAGTCCATAACCTCCTTTGGTTATGAGCAAACTGATATTGGAATGGAAAAAATCGTGAAGGATCTCTTTTTCACGCATACTAAAGACGGTTTCGGACCAAGTTTTGAAAATATCAAAACGGATGAGCAGATGGGTAATACCGGATTTTTTTAAATCTGATACAATCGTGTTGGCTGATCGAGAGTTTTTAACGGCTTGCCTGAAAAGGCGTGCAGCAAAGATTATTTCCCTATCGCTGTAATAACGTCGCTTTCCCAAAAAAAGACCCAGTATTTTATCGTTTTCTGCCAGATGTTGGTTTGAGTATTGGATGACCGGATATTCCGGCCGGTACTTTGCGATATAAGCATCGCGATCTATTCGTCCGCTGAGATAGCTGTATGGATCAACAATTTTAAACTGCCCGAATATATATATCGCGTTTATTATCAATAAAAATAAAAGAACGGCCAGGGTAGCCCCGATGCCCAGCATTGCCGTCACCGGTGTATACTTATCCATTAGAAACATAACGATTTTGTGTAATCCAAATACGGCCAGTATCACCAGTGGCGGAATGATCGGTGCAATCCACCGGATGCGCATGTCGACCTTAAAAAAGGCTAACATTAAATACAGCACGGCAAATACAAGTAAAATAAATTTTTCTGTTTTCACCGTGGCAGAATCTTTTTTGACACCCATAAACGCAAATAAAGGAAATAACAACAAATAGGGATTGAGTTTGCCGTCAAAAAACTGCGGATCATCATCTTGGCCCTGAAAAAAAATCCTTACCGGAACCAGCATCACTTGCCACCATGACTCGTTAAAAAGGAGTCTTCTTCTCGGTAACGGTTTTAAAGATCCTTTTGTTCTTCCGCCATCCGGATCAGCAGAAACTTGGGAATCTTCGGCGTCATTCACCGAAATTCTCCGTTCCTGAGGATCGAACCATGATTGGTATAATGGATAGACAGGGTTGTTGGTCCAGATGATATTTCTGATGACCCAGGGAGAGTAGATAAGAAAGGCAATGAAAATAAACAGCCCGGCATAACCCAGCGCTTTGGAATATTTTACCAAGTTTTTATTTTCTGATTTCCGTCTATCAATAGCGCCGGCGTGTGCTTCTCTTCTTGCATAGATAAACGGTACAAAAACAGCTAAAAGAAAAAAAATAATCAACCCATTGTATTTGGTACCGAGTGCCAAACCGCAAAAAACGGCTGACAGGATCAGGTACCGCAATTGATATTGTTCTTCGATCCAGCGCAGAAAAAAAATCAGGGAGGCTGTGGAAAAAAAGATAAGGCCCAAATCGACATACACCGTAATGGAAAGTTTGACAATAACCGGAAGCGAAAGAAACATGAGGGCGCCTAATCTCGCCCAGAGGTTGTCAAGCCGTCTCTTCAAATAGCTGTAAATTAACCAGCCACTTAGAATTGCAAAAAAAAAGTGGATAAATTTAGGGACAATGTCACTGCCGAAGTAAAGCGGTATCAGATAGAGGAGATCTATATTCATGGGGTAGTAAGAAAAGCGGATGGCAGGTATTTCATACATACCGCCGTTTACCAGATAAAGTTTGGGTACGGCCAGATGGTGCGTTAGCGCATCCCGGCTGACGGGCGGCACACTGCAGAGAATAAGTATGGCCACAATAAGGATTAAAATAAAACCGGTTAACGTCACTTTAAAAAAAGCGGCCGAATTGAAATGTCGCCGGATCTGCGAAACAATATATGCCATAGTGGTGAAACCAGTCTCTTGAAAATGAATTGCAGAAATAGTGAAGCTCCCCGCCTAAAGGGCGGGGCTTCCCGGAAAGGAAAATATCTATTTCTTGCCATACAAACCGGGTGTTTCACACCCGGTTGCAAGTGCACCGTTAAAAGAACTGATGTGCTTTTGCCTTTCTCCGCCAGAAGCGGAGAAATTCAAGCGTGTATCGATATGCGCCATCCGGTTGTATGCGGATGCATCCCGGTGAAAACCAATACACTTTATGAATCCGGTTAGTTCAAGACCTTCGCTACGACTTCGGGCGGGATCTGCCCGTGGTATGTGTTCCCGTTTACAACAAACGTCGGCGTGCCCCTCACACCCAGCTTCAGGACGTCTACGATGTCTTTGTTGAGCTTGGAGCGGATGGCGGGATCATAGAGTGCCCGCGACAGCTTTTTGGCATCCAACCCGGTCTTATCGGCTAAAAATTTGGCGTCGATTTGATGCATTTTCCTGGCTATGCTGAACAGCAGATCGCTCATTGGCCAGAATTTATCTTTCGTTCCGGCATAGATAGCAAGCATTGCCATTGCCCCGGATCCGATGTGAATGGGTTTTTTCACCATTGGATTGACAGTATGGTCCATCGGAAAGTGTCGATGCACGATTCTGATTTTGCCGGGATGATTGACCAACAACTGCCTCAGGTAAAAATGCATTTTATTGCACTGAAAACACTGGTAATCGGTAAACTCGGTAATGATAAACTCCGGGTTTTGCGCACCTACCCAGGGATGGCCGTCCGGGGTCACCCCGAAGGGTATATTTGCAGCAAGATGCGGCGGATCAAAACTCCAGTAAACCGGAAAGAAAATGACGGTGATCAAAACCGCCGTGAAAAACGGCACAAATACTGTCGCACTGAACATCCTTCGCTGCCGTAAAAAATGCAAATCATTTCTGAGCCCTTTGAAAATACGATCACCTCTAAACCGGTTCCGGATCATCCAGGTGTAATACAGTAGCAGAAAGTTTACCCCGTAGCTCACAATGCACATGATGCATAGACTGCGAATGGAAACTGTCGAAATAACCGCGAGTATGATGCTGTAAACACTGAATACCAGAGACAGTAAAAACAGTAACGGCCAAATCCGGACGTGGGCCGCCTCATTATTTTTGGCAAACAATAAAAGGAGCAAAAAGAGAAAATAACCCATAATACCCCAGACGGGAACCGGCATCCCCCATAAAACGGAATGGGGACTCTGAGACACCGTATCGCAATTGATGGCCCGGGAAATGGCGCAAAAACTCTGATATGAAATATCCGTATAGACGCGATAATGAGAGATGGACAGGTAAATTGAGTCAATGAGCCCGGCCAGAGCCAGAATCACCACCGTCCAGAAATAAGCGAAAAATGGTAGGGTTTTGGTCTGCCCCCCTGGTTGTTTTGAAAAAATAGCTCCCATGGCTTCTGTAAATAGATCAAATTGTAATAGGAAATTTTTTATTCCAGCCGATGGCGATCCTGGTGTTGCAACCGAACGACGATGTCAGATCTGTCCTTTAAAACGGCAGCGATTTTCCGGTAAAGAGAATCCGAGTTCGGAAACAGCACCAGGTTATCCTCAGCGCGTTTTTCAAGAATTGCCACGAGTTCATTTACCCCGACCAATTTGAAAAGACGGTTGAAATAATTCTCGATATCAACGGCATCACCTGTTTTTACATTGGTATCAATGAGCCACAAAACCGGTAAAATATCCTGTGGGTAGTGGGCATAGGCATATCGCAGGGCCCATTCGGCCGCTCGATATTCTCCAAGGACATTTAAACATGCGCCCCGGTTGATCATGGCCTTTTTCGTGTGAGGATTCTGCTTCAGGCATCTTCTAAAATACGGCAGCGCTTCCTTAAATCGCCCTTGCTTCATTAAGATATAACCCATTAAATTCAAGTACTCCGTGTGATCTGATCGTCTGGCAATCAAAAAATCCATATGTTCCGAGGCCGCATCCAGATCGCCCAATTTGGTGAGCACGGTTGCCAAACGATGTCGGATAATCTCGTTTTTTGGATAAAGGCTCAATGCCTCTGTCCACAATTCCGCAGCCTTTTGATAATTTCGCGCTTTATAATAAATATTGGCGATATTGCCCAATGTCATTTGTTTAGTGGATACGTTGTGTCTTCTGAGCGCAAGTGCTTTTTGATACAATTCCAAAGACTGCTTATCTTGCCCCAGGCGATCGTAATAGGCCCAGGCTAGGTTGTGGTAGGGTCGGCTGGATTGCGGGGCCTTTCGCAACGCATCTTCCCACAGAGATTTTTCTGAAGCCCAGGCCAGGTTGCGGATGAACGTCCCCATGCCGAGCCCGATGACGAGCAGCGTGATAAAAGATGAAATTGCGGCATACATGATGCGGTTTTTCTGGACGTAATAGTTCAGAAGACGGTTGAGACCGGCTGAAATCGGCAGAAAGAGAAATAGCGATGGCAGGTAATTGCGATGTTCGAAAATCAGTTCCAGGGGGATGATGGACGATTCAATCAGATGATTTAAAAAATAAAAAAGGACGGCAAAACTTATCAGCGGCCGTTTGTGAATCTGTGAAAAACTCCAACCGATCAGACAAAAAATAAAAAGAATGCTGGGCAGGGTTGTCCACGGGTGAAAAAATGACGTGGAGATCGCCATATCGTGATCTATGGAAAGACGCCCGGGTACGGGGTAAAATATCTGGCTGAGATAAAAAACCAATACCCTGGGTTCGGTCAGCAATCGCTGTCCTAGCGTAAACGGTCGATTTCCATATCCTTTTAAAAACCCGAAACCGCTTTCCAAAAAAATAAATGCGCCGACGAGCAGAACGGCAAATACCGAAACCGCGAATATCAATAAAAACCGTTTCCGTTTAGCGGGCTGCCTGAGATCTTGAAAAAATATCATTTCGACCATAATAACAGCCACCGGTAATGTGACGGCATTTTCCTTAGAACCCAATGCCAGCAAAAAGCTAAGAAAAGCGTATATAAAATAGATGACCTTCCTTTTCATGCCGGATTGCTCGAGTCGTCCCCTGAGGTAAAAAAACAGACCCATCAGATAAAACAGGGTGGCCATGGCAGCCATTCGCTGGACGATGTAGGTAACTGCCTGGGTTTGAATAGGATTAACCGCCCATAAAACCGCAGACAAGAGTGCAATAAAATAGGCCTTTTCCTGGTTTTTGTCCGCCAGATTCGGAGTTTGAAATAGACTCAATATGGTCAGAAAAAGGATGGCAGCCGATAGAAAATGAATAATCGTATTGACAAGGTGGTATCCAAACGGATTGAGCTGGCCGAAATAATAATTTAATCCGAACGTCAGGCAGGGTATCGGGCGGTAGAGTTTTCTGCTTTGGTACTGGCCTTTGTCATAAAAGGCGTAGAAAGTCTGTTTAATGGAACCGGGCGATAGGTCTGTAATTTTCAATCGGGGATTGTTGACAATATTCTGGTAGTCATCCAGATGCCATGCCGCCTGAAAGCTGTTGCTGTAAACGCCAAAAATCAAGATAAACAGAAGTGCGCAGGCGATTACAATTCCGGGCTGTAATACGTTTTGATTCGGCTTCTCCATTTAGCAAGAATCTGCTGGATTAAACGGTGTGAATCAGGAAAGGATATTTAAGAATAATTCTGGTTTAAATTTTATCTGTTATTTTAGCAGATTAGTAAAAAAAGGCAATAAAAAAGGGAGGGTTGCCCCTCCCTTTTTTATGGTTCAATCTCGTTACTGCCAGGCGCCTGACGATCCACCCATGGTGACTGAGAAAAGCGCACTGCGTGGGCAGCGGCCGGATTGATCGGTGACGGTGACCGTAAACGTCCCGGTGGAGCTACCACTGACCAGGGCCATGTTGGCGTTGTTGTTGTTGAGGGTCAGGTCCTCGGTGGTCTGTAAATCACTAATCGTGGGTGTCTGGGTATGATCCGGCTCGGAAAAATAGGACGCCAAGGCTGCCAGAATGTTCTGGGCGTCTGTTTCAGTATAACCGCAGAACGCTTTGTCACGGTATGCGATAAAGTTTGGGATAGCGATGGCTGCCAGGATACCGATGATCGCGATGACGATCATCAGCTCGATCAACGTAAAACCTTTTTGATTGTTACCTCGTAATTTTTGTAGCATGCGTGAACCTCCTTGAAATTTGAATTTATATTTTAAGCAATAATTTGTTTTATTTCCTTAGCCGATTGAAAAATCCTTTTTCCCCCTGCCCCCGATTTAACCCGGTATTTAAATAAATCAAATTATTCGTTTGATTAGCTTTAAATGCAAAGTGCATGCCACGCATTACTTGTTAGGGATCATATTTATAACAAGCTGTATTTGCAACAAATCGCTTTTTTAAGTGTCGCCAGCTGAAAACATCACGGTACGAAAAAATTATTCCGTTACAATTTTTGTTATACGATTGACAATTTTTGTCACAAAACTTTGCGGGTGATTCTCAAAAAAATGCAACGCCGGGATTAATCGGTCCGGTGTTTAATTAAACCGTGGCGGGTATGGCGTGAGTGTCTGCTTTGGTTAGACGTCATTTCCGAGCTTGTCGAGACGGTAGCGCAAGGAGCGAAAGCTGATACCCAGGAGTTCGGCCGCCTTGTTTTTATTGCCGTTGCTTATTTCCAGGGCTTTTTGCAGATAGGCCCGCTCAATCTCCTCTAATATGTTATCCAGAGCCACACCGTGTGCGACCTGATCCAGATCATAGCGCCGGTTTTGAATCCCTTCAATCCATCTTCTTTTGTGTATCGAAAGTGCCAGGCTGTCCGGCAAGAGTATATTGGTGTTGGTTAACGCCACACTGCGCTCAAGGAGGTTTTCGAGTTCCCGAATATTACCTGGAAAATCATATTTGTTGAGCAAATCGATAGCATAAGAAGATATTTTGGTTATCTCCTTTCCCATATCACGGGAATATTTTTCCAAAAAATGCTGAGCCAGGGAACGCAAATCCCCTTTGCGTTCCCGCAGCGGCGGTATTTTGATTTCGATAACGTTAAGGCGATAAAAAAGGTCTTCTCGAAAATTGCCGCCGATTACCTCCTGTTCGAGTTCTTTGTTGGTTGCGGAAATAATTCGGATGTCTACTGAAATATCCTGATTGCTGCCCACAGCCTTGAATGACCTTTCCTGAACGGCTCTCAACAGCTTGACCTGGATCGGGGTGCTGATCTCACCGATTTCGTCGAGAAAAATTGTGCCGCCGTGGGCAACCTCGAAAAGTCCTTTTTTATCCTGGGTTGCCCCGGTAAAAGATCCCTTTTTGTGTCCAAATAGCTCGCTTTCCATTAAAGTCTCGGGTATCCCGCCGCAATTTATAACAACAAACGGGTTATCCCGACGTTCACTTTGCTCATGAATCGCACGGGCTATCAGCTCTTTGCCGGTCCCGCTCTCACCACTGATCAACACGTTGGTGCGGGTTTTGGCAACTTGTCGGATCATTTTATAAATGTGGAGCATGGCGGGGCTGTTGCCCACTATTTTGCCAAAGTGCAAGTTTTTCTTGAGCTCATCGTCAAGGATTTTCTTCTCGTGCTCTAAAGTTTTTGTATCCAGAGCATTGGCAACGGTTTGTTTGAGCTCGTCGTTGTCAAAGGGCTTGGGCACATAATCATAAGCTCCTGCATTCATAGCTTCCACGGCCGTTTCGGTAGTCGCATAGGCTGATATCATAATAACGACGGTTTCAGGTGAATGCTTTTTTGAAGCCCTGAGGACATCCAGGCCGGTTATATCTCCTAGCTTGATATCGCAAAGCAACAGATCAAAGTGTCTTTCCTCAAGCATGGAGATCGCCTGACGTCCGCCTTCAGCACAAGAAACACTATATCCCTCCTTGGACAGCATAAACTCGAGTAATTCCCGCATGCTGAGTTCATCATCGACAACCAGAATGTGATAACTTTTATCAGACATAGTTACCCCGTCACCTGTTGTTTGATTGGTAATCGTTTTTAATAGTTTAGATGATTAAATCTTTAGTACAAAATGATACCGCAAACTAATTTTCCTCGAATACGACTCTTCCCATCACCATTGTCAATGCCGCTTTACCCCTTAAGTTCCAACCCTTGAAGGGTGTATTACGGCTGAGGGAACGAAATCTGGTAGTGTCTACTGTATACTCCTTTGTGGGATCAATGATGGTGATATCTGCGGCGTTACCGACCTTTAAACCATTATCCAAACCCAGTATTTTTGCCGGACAGATCGACATTTTTTCAACCAGTTGATGGACGGAAATCACGCCGTCCTCGACCAATTTCAGACCTAATGAAACGGAAGTTTCCAGACCGATTACGCCGTTAGGGGCCTTATCGAATTCCACATCCTTTTCATCGCTGGAATGAGGTGCGTGATCGGTGGCAATGACATCAATCGTGCCGTCAGCCAATCCCTCTCGAATTGCTGCGCGGTCTTCTCGGGAACGCAGGGGCGGGTTCATTTTCGCGTTGGTGCTATATTCCTCAACGACCTCCTCGGTAAGGGTAAAATAATGCGGGGCGGTTTCGGCAGTGACAGGCACTCCCCGTTTTTTCGCATCACGTATCGCCCTTACCGATTCCTTGGTACTGACATGGGCAATGTGCACGGGGGATTCAGTTAATTCGGCTAAAGCGATTTCACGCATAACCATGATGCTTTCACAGGCATTGGGAATTCCTGCCAACCCCAAGCGGGTTGCAAGAGCGCCCTCGTTCATGACGCCGCCTGCCAAAAGATTAAGGTCTTCGCAGTGGGATATCACCAACAAATCACATCTGCGGGCATGCTCGAGGGCCCTGCGCATCAGCTGGCTGTCCATCACCGGAAGTCCGTCGTCAGAAACAGCTACGGCACCTGCACCTTTCAGGTCTTGGTATTCGCAGAGCTCCTTGCCTCCAAGGCCTTTGCTAATGGCCGCAACCGGAAATACATGCGCCGTTTTGCATTCCGCAGCCTTTTTCAAAATATACTCGGTGACCTGCCTGTTATCATTTACGGGGTTGGTGTTCGGCATGCAGCAAACTGTCGTAATGCCACCGGCTGCTGCTGCCTGACACCCCGTTTTAATGGTTTCTTTGTATTCATATCCCGGCTCTCGCAAATGAACATGCATATCTATCAGCCCAGGCGTCACAATTTTGCCGGTGGCATCGATAATACTTAATTCAGGATGCGGGATACTGGATTCTTGATTTAGGCTGCCTTTTTCTTCCAATTCTCTTATTTCGACGATCTTGCCATTATCAACGAAAATATCGGCAATACCGTCAAAATTTTCCGGATCTATAAGTCTGCCGCCCTTAATCTGTATCATTGCGGCAACCTCCCGAATGTTTGGCAAGGAAATCAAGTGAGGACCGATTCTGTGTGCTCGGTGCATAAAAAAGGATAATGGTTTTACCACTGCGGGCGGATACTTTTTTGACAGGCCGTCGTAAAATTTGCTTCATGCTTTCTGCTGTATCCGGTAAAATGTTAATTCCTTGCAGAGATGCGATATCATATCTAGAATGACATAGCCGGCCAAACTCATGATAGCCTAGCTTTTATATTTATTTTAGTATTCTGCCGATCCGTTTCCACCGAACACCGAAATTCTCCTGATCCCAAGACCAATAAATCATGAAGGCTTTTCCGCTGACAACCTTTAAATCTACAAAGCCCCAGAACCGGCTGTCAAAGCTTTGATCTCTGTTATCACCCATTACAAAAAGTGAGTTTTCGGGAACTTTAAGGGGTCCGAAATTGTCTCTTTTCTGCAGGCCGCCTGGAATGATGTGTGAATCTGTTCGAATACTGTAGTCTTCATTTATAAGCTGATTGTTTACGAAGATCTTTTTGTTTCGACTTTCCACCATGTCACCGGCAACACCGATAACCCGTTTAATAAAGTCCTTATCAGGATCAACCGGAAACTTAAAGACAATAATGTCACCGCGAGTCGGCTTTTTAACCTGGATAATGACCTTTCGCAAGAGGGGAATCCTGATCCCATATAGAAATTTGTTGACCAGGATATGATCGCCAATCTGCAGGGTTTGCTTCATAGATCCTGAAGGTATTTTAAATGCCTGCACAAAAAAGGTGCGTATCAGCAAAGCCAGCAGAATCGCCACAAGGATAGCTTCAATATTTTCCCGTACCCGACTCTTTTTGGGGATCTTAATTTCTTTATCCGATGAATTACTTGTTTTCAAACTATATAAAATACCTTTCTTTTTAACTTAGCGCATGAATCTATGACCTGTGAAACAGGCACTCAGGTCCGTCAGCTAAATCATATCCTTGAGAAACAGCGCAAGCCTCAGTGCGACGTTAGCCATAATTCCGGCTGCCACATCGTCCATAACCACACCGAGTCCGCCTGATAATTGCCGCTCCAGGCGTCGTATCGGAAACGGTTTTAGTATATCCAGCAATCTAAAAAAGATGAATCCGGCTGCAGCGGTCGTCCAGTTTACCGGCAGGCCAAGAAGAACAATTATCATACCGGCAATTTCATCGATAACGATACAGCCCGGATCCTTTTTTTTTAGTATTTTCTCTGCCTCGGCCGCAATCCTAATGGCCAGGATTATAAAAAGTACTGTAACAAGAACAGCAATGGACAGATGGGTTTTGGACAGAAGAAAACAGCCCAAAACGCCGATCAGCGATCCAAACGTACCGGGCGCTGCAGGAATTTTTCCCACATAACATCCGGTCGCAAACAAGACGACCGCATTATCTCTAAAATTCATGGCCCGTGTCTATAATTTGGCACCTTTTTTGTCAAGCGCCAAGATACAAAAATCGGCCAACGATTTTTGTACGCATTAAACGCTTTTGGAAAATACTTTGCTGTGCTTAACGGCAGCCTCTTGCGTAATTGTGTCGTATACAGTTCTAATGGGAAGATCATTTTCGTAAGCGATCTTTTTGCATACCTCATATTCCGGAACAATGCGAACATTGCCGCCGGGATATGTTATACGTTTAACCCGGATAGTACCAAATGTGGTTTCTATTTCTATTGGGTCACGTTGAAGGATGCGCCGATGCACATCATGGTATCTGATACCGATTGACGTTGTCTCTGTTACCAGCCGGTCAATGATCGCGTCTCTTCGGTTTTGGGAGCACAGAACCTGAACCATGGTTCCGGGGCGGTTCTTTTTCATAAAAACCGGGATCCAATAAACATCCAGGGCGCCATCTTCAAACAGGCGATCCATAACAAAACCGAAAATTTCCGGATTCATGTCATCAATGCAGGTTTCCACTACAACAATCGGATTGGTCTCTTTACCTGAAAGGGTGGCGACGATAATCCGAAGCAGATTCGGCATCTCTTCCAAATCGCGTGTTCCGGCGCCATACCCGGTTTTTTTTATTATCATTTCCGGCGGACAATCAAAAGATTCAGCCAGGGTGGCCACAATGGCTGCGCCGGTCGGTGTTACCAGCTCGTGATCAACACCGGTACCGTAAACGGGGATGTTTTTAAGGATTTCAAGGGTTGCGGGGGCAGGAATGGGAATGGTTCCATGCCGGCTTGAAACAAAACCCGACCCTAAGGGAATCTTTGAAGATCTCACCGCTTGAATTCCCAAATATTCCAGACAGAGGACGGTCCCGATAATGTCAACAAGGGCGTCAATTCCGCCAATTTCGTGAAAATGAACTTTTTCTGTAGGGCATCCGTGGACAGCAGCTTCAGCCTCAGCAAGCGTTTCGAAGATGGCCAGGCTTTTACGCTTGACCCTGTCGGACAGATTACTGTTTTGGATTAAATTCTGAATTTCAGCATAATCCCTTGAGATGCGGTCATCTTTTATATCAACCTGAACAATTTTGGCCTGAATTCCATTGCGTGTTAAAGGCTTTACAGTCAAATCGAAACCCACCAATGGCATCCGGCAAAGCTGATGGGTCAGCCAATCGACGGGAACCCCCAGATCAACAAGGGCGGCTAGGGTCATATCGCCGCTTATACCGCAAAAACAGTCAAAATAAGCCAGCATGATTTTATTGTCTTTTGATAAAATTTGGCTTGCAGATGTCGTAAGGGCTTAATTATAAAAGTATTGACAAATAAAAGAAAGCATATGTAATAAATTATCTTCGTTCTGCGGAAGTGCGCAGCTCACTGGTGGGGCTCCCGGACTTCAAATCCGGTGTGGGGCGCTAAAACCGTCCCGGGTGGGTTCGATTCCCATGCACTTCCGCCAATTTGTCTTTGGCGCTTTTCCGCTGGTCAACTATTTTTTACCTCGCCGAGTTTTCTACCAAGTGTGCTTTAGGGCTCCCACCAAATCCCTTTCCTATAACATAACCATCTTCCGGGGACAACTCATTTGACGTATAAGGCAGTCCAGTTTAGAGTGATTCTTCTTTTTAATAGTATTCTTCAATAACCGATGGCGCTTTCTCTTGGTGCAATGACGGAGTGCCGACGTTTTTTACTGGGTTGCATCGGCATAAAACAAGCAATTGTATATTCTCTCTATCGAATACCCAATTAAGCCATACCCTAAAAAAGCAATCGTTTCGAAATATATCGCGAATTTAGAACCTAAATCACGATAGGCGAAAGCTGTTCCCCCAATCCCGATTGGTAAAAGAATCATGACTGCTACCAGGAGGTTTTTTACTTTCTTTAACTCCTGGTACATATAGTCGTTAGAGCCCATTTCTTGCTCCCTTGTCTGTTTTATGATTGTTTAAATGGCAAAGGGCTTCTGCCGCTT
>CP070652.1:1094465-1103375 GCA_020354645.1 Deltaproteobacteria bacterium | reverse complement strand
CCATATAATCCATGGCGGTATCATAGATGAACATTTCCTTTTTGCCGGGCATCTTTACAGTAAAACTGCCCTCTTTGGGCGATACGAGTTTATTTTTGATTCTGATGTTGCCGAAAGTTCCGCGCATCATTACTTCATGGTTTCCGCGGCGGGATCCATACGAATTAAAATCTTCAGGTTCTACGCTTTTTGCAATGAGATACTGTCCGGCTGGATATTCAGCGGGAATCACCCCAGCCGGCGAAATATGATCGGTGGTTACCGAATCTCCCAATACCAGAAGCGCTCTGGCACTATCCACATTGGAAGGTTTGCTGAAATCGAGGTTGAACTTTTCAAAATAGGGCGGCTTTTTAATATAAGTAGATTGTTTATCCCACTTGAAGGTGGTGCTTTCCGTGATGTCAAGTTTTTGCCAGAATTCATCACCATCAAAAATTTTATTGTACTCCAGCTCGTAAAACTCTTTTTTTACATGCCGTTGAATAAGCCTTTCGATTTCTTCGTTAGTGGGCCATATATTTTCAAGATAGACCGGATCCCCGTTGGGATCGAGCCCAACCGGTTCAAACGTCAAATCAACATCGATTCTGCCGGCCAGTGCAAATGCGACCACTAGCATCGGTGAGGCCAAAAAATTTGCTTTGACGCGCTGATGAATCCGCGCCTCAAAATTACGGTTGCCGGAAAGAACCGCGGCTACGGTTAAGTTACTTTCAGATACAGCCTTTTCTATCTCCGGGTGAAGCGGCCCGCTGTTGCCGATACAGGTTGTACAGCCGAAGGCGGCCAGATGAAAACCGACAGCTTCGAGGTACGGTATCAGGCCGGCATCTTCGAGGTAGCGCATAACGACCTTGGATCCCGGAGCCAGGGAGGTCTTTACATAATAGGGCACTTTCAACCCCTTTTGAACGGCATTTCGGGCCAAAAGTCCGGCTCCCAGCAAAACAAACGGATTGGAAGTGTTGGTGCATGAAGTGATGGCTGCAATCACCACATAACCATCGCCGATTTTCACATCTTTGCCGTTTAGATTGACTTCACGCAGTCTGGGACTGACCGGGCTGCAGGCCGGAGGCCTGACCGTCTGACTGCCGGATTCGTCGTGGAACTTGGATACATGGGATATGTCCGTATCTCTATCGTACTCACACCCGAGGATATTCGCAAAATCCGCCTTGAGTTTCTTTACGGTAATTCTATCCTGGGGCCGGGCCGGGCCGGCAACAGAAGGTTCAATCGCGGAAAGATCGAGTTCCAGGACTTCGGTGTATTGCGGGTCTTCGTCAGCGACGTAAAAAAGCCCGAGGGTTTTGGTGTAACGCTCCACAATTTCAGCCTGGTCTTCACGATTGGTCAGAATGAGATAATCAATGGTTTTTTCGTCCACCGGGAAAAAACCGAGCGTGGCACCGTATTCAGGCGTCATGTTAGCGATAGTCGCCCGGTCAGGGACGGTCAATTTTTTCATCCCGGGGCCGAAATACTCAACGAATTTTTCCACCACATTGTGTTTTCTGAGCATTTCAGTGACCACCAGAACAAGGTCGGTGGCGGTGATACCCGTTTTCAATTCGCCAATCATCTTTACACCAATGACCTGCGGAATGGACATGTAGTATGGCTGCCCGAGCATTACGGCCTCGGCCTCGATTCCACCCACACCCCAGCCCATCACACCGATACCGTCGATCATGGTAGTATGCGAATCGGTACCGACCAAAGTGTCGGGATAAGCCATCGTTTTCCCGTCGAGGTCTCCGATCATAACCACCCTTCCAATATATTCGAGGTTGACCTGGTGGCATATACCGGAGTTCGGCGGAACGACGCTAAAATTCGTAAAGCTTTTTTGGGCCCATTTTAATAAGGCGTATCTTTCAGAATTTCTGTCATATTCCTTGGCGACATTTTTATTTAAAGCGTCCCGGGTTCCAAAATAATCCACCTGAATGGAGTGGTCGACTATCAAGTCCACCGGAACCAACGGGTTAATTTTCATGGGATCGCCGCCAAGATCTTTTATGGCATCCCGCATTGCGGCCAGATCCACCACTGCCGGAACTCCGGTAAAATCTTGCATTAAAACACGCGCCGGATGATAGGGTATTTCTACGGGTTCGTCGTATTGTTTTTGCCACCGGGCAATATTCAACAGATCTTCTTGCCGAACCACACGGCCGTCAAGTTTCCTCAAAAGGTTCTCCACCATAATTTTAATGGAAAACGGTAGCTTTTTGACATCAGCGATGCCTTTGTCCTCAAGAAGGTTAATATCGGCAATGTGATATTTATGCTTCCCTAATTTAAGCTGCCGGATAAAATCTTCTCTCTGCATGATATCACCTCGACGTAGCCGTTATTTATCCAAATTACTGCTCAGCTCTTATTTTCTTTATGATTTTTGGCAAAAAGAACGAAAAGATAAAAAGAGCCACAGAAAAAATGACCTTATAAGAAATCAACTGGCCCCAATCTCCGGATGTCCAAACATCCTTGATGGTTCCGATGAAAAAGGTGAAAATAAAAGTGCCTACAATAATACCGAGACCCGTACCAAAAAAGTAATCCCAAAATCGAACACCGGTTAATCCCATGCCGAAATTCATCGGTGTAAACGGAAAATAAATGAGACGCAGGTATAACACCGTTGCAAATCCGTTTCGGGCAATCGCTGCATCATATTTTCTGAGTTTATCTCCAATCAGCGAAGCCGCGAATTCTCTGCCCAATGTCCGTCCGATCATAAAAGCAGCGCTGGCGCCGAACATGGCGCCCAGCCAAACATAGACAAATCCCCAATAGGCCCCGAAAATAGCTGCTCCCAGCCCGGTTAATAAAGTCCCCGGAACAAACAGACACACCCCCACCGTGTAAACAACGATAAACATAAGAGGTGCCCAAAAGCCCGCAGCATCAAGAAAGTGGCCTAATGCTTCTGCGGTTAAATACGCTTTGACGGAGGTGAATCGTACCACGTATACGGCACAGATAATAAAGGCTGCTAAAATTATCACCTTTGTAACGGCTTTTTTTCGGCTGCCCGCAGGTTGTTGTTTAGCAGCTTCCATATGTTATCTCCTTAATATTCACAGAGCATCGAGACGCTCATGTTTGAATTTACACTTTTTGCTACAACTTCTCCTAACCCTGTTACAAAGAAATACGCCTGCCCGATATTCAGAACCTGAACTCAGCTCTCAATCGAACCCCCTCATGTAAAACCGGCACCGGCGGTGCAAGTGAAGCAGTGATCCGCAACAGCGATCGGGCTGCCGGCCTCCGGCGGTCCCGCCATTTGAGAAATATGCATTTTTCTTCCGCCCAGATAAAGGCCCCGGGCTAGATTAAAATCGCAATCAAAAAGGTATCCCTCCCAAGAAACGGATATGAGAGACCGGCACATCACGCCATCGACTGAACAAGGATTGAAGTTCGAAACAAGTTTTTCCATATAGGTTTCAAAATTGCCTGATTGTTTAAGCCACTGACGATAGCGCCCCAACCGCACATTGGCAAAATTGAAGAGGTTATTAAAAACAATTCCCCACTTCTCTTCAAGCACCTGGCGAAATCTCTTTTCGGTTTGAACCTGTGAGGGCGGTAGAAATGCTCCGGTAGGATTTGAAACCAGATTCAGTTTCAAGTCCGATCCTTCTTGGCCGTATCCCAGGGCATTTAATTTCCGGAGCGCATCTATGCTGGACAGAAAACTCCCATCCCCCCGTTGTGAATCTGCCTGAGCAGGATTCAGTGATGGAAATGAAGCAACAATCGCCACCCGCCGAGACTCTAATAAGTCCATCAGGTCATCCCTTTTAGCTACGTTTAAAGCAGATAGGTTAGAACGCAACATGATTCTGGGAGCCAGGGGAGAAAGGCCTTCAATCATATCAGCGATATGCGGGTTTAATTCCGGAGCACCGCCGGTGATGTCGATGGCTTCAAACCGGCTTCTTTGAGCAAAGGCGATCACATCCTTTATGGTCTGCGGTTGCATGATTTCCGTATGACCCGGACCACAACTTAAATGGCAGTGCCGACATTCTTGATTACAGAGGAAACCAACGTTGACCTGTAACGTCTGCGTTTTGCCCCTTGTTAGCACAAGCCCGTGTTTGGAAAGGGTCAGACAAAAGGGCTCAAGGCTCAATTGCTTATTCTTCTCAAAATTGTCGGTTTCTTGAGAGGATTGCTCGTAAAACATGCTGCCCTCATTTCTTTACGTGTTCACATAGATAATTTTTCGACAATATTTCGCATCTGGATACCGTGCACCAAAGATGCTCCGCCGCGAAGAGCGGTGACGACATGGATGGCTTCCGTCATCTCGGCCAGGCTGGAACCCTTTTCGAGGCAAGCTTGGGTGTAGGCATCAATACAATAGGGGCACTGAATCGCGTGGGCAACCGCAAGCGCAATAAGAGACTTCTCTCTTTCCGTAAGCTCACCCTCGGCAAACACGGCTCCGTAGTAATCAAAAAACTTTTTAGCCAGCTCGGTTGCCTCTTGGCCGATTTCTTCGAATTTGGGCAGATCTTCCGGTCTGTAATATGTATCCATTTGCAATACTCCTTTCAAGTTGTTTTTTAACTGAGCCGTTATTACCCTTCACAAACTTCGGGGCCACAGGCACGACCTTTCAAATGAAAGAAGAACTTGAGTCCCTTTTTAATCCTGTCAGAAAATATTTTCGGTGAAAAATAGGTCCCGGCAATTTTTTTATTGATTTCCCCGATCGTAGGATATGGATGCACCGCCGCCGCCAGCGTTGAAAGCTTAACCTTGCCATTCAAAACCGCCACCCATTCAGCAAGCAAATCCCCGGCATGGGGTCCCAGAATTTGAACCCCGATGGGTTTCTCTTTATCGTCCAGAAGCATTTTGACCTTGCCTATACTTTCCCCTTCTGCCAGACTGCGGTCATTGTCCTTGAATTCCTCCGTCCAAACTTCATAATCGACCCCGGCGGCTTTGGCCATTTTTTCATTCATACCGATGCTTCCCAACGGTGGATCCGTATACGTACACCAGGGCAGGAAAGTATAATTTGTTTTTCGGGGCAAGCGAAAAATCGCGTTACTAACGACAATACCGCCTTCGTATCCGGCGGCATGGGTAAATTGATAACCTCCGGCGACATCTCCGGCAGCGTAAATATGCTTGCGTGTTGTTCGCAACCGGCTGTCGACTTTGATGCCCCTTCTTTCGAATTCAACGCCGATATCCTCTAAACCCAAGCCATCCGTGTTTGCACCTCTGCCCATCGCCACCAGAATTATTTCACTTTTCAGACTGACGACTTTCCCCTGGATGTCTTTGATAACGACTTCTTTTTCAGTGCCGAGATCTCTGACAGCCTCAATGGACGCATTTAATTGGAATTCAACCCCTTCTTGCTTCATCACCTGCATGACTGCATCGGCCATTTCCTTATCCTCTTTGCCCAGGATCTGGTCGGCACGGTCCACGATGGTTATTTGGGTACCAAAACGGTTAAAGGCCTGCCCCATCTCGCTGCCGATGGGTCCACCGCCGAGAATAATCATAGATTTTGGCAGATGGTCGAGGGAAAAAATCTCCCGATTGGTAATATGAGGCGTCTTGTCCAGACCTGTGATGGGGGGCGCGACCGCAGAGGAACCGGTTGCAATTACCCATTTTTTGGCCGAGTATGTATTTCCGTTGAGCCGAATCGTGTATTCGTCGCTAAATTTCGGTTCACCGAATTCGACCTTTGCACCCAGATTGCAGAATCTTTCCTCGGAATCGTGCTTTTGAATGATACCGATAACGGACTGAATTCTTTTTGAAACTTCCCGAAAATCGACCGGAGGCAAATCCACCTGAGGAAGTCCGAATTGTTTGGAGTTTTTCATTAAATGGTATACATGGGCGCTCTTGATCAGGGTTTTGCTGGGTACACAGCCAAAATGCAGGCAGTCGCCGCCCAGCACCTCCTCTTTTTCGACCAGAAGTGTTTTGGCACCCAGCTGGGCCGCACCGGATGTGACCGTCAAGCCGGCGGCACCGCCACCGATGACGCCGATATCGAAACCGTAATCTGCCATGATAACCTCCTTGTATTCAGCAAGATTTTATCCTTTTTTGGCTAACTCCCGTTGAGAGACCAATCATAATAAAGATATTTAACTTTGAGGATATCCTTTTTTATGTCTAACTGCTTTTTAAAATCTCCCTCGGCATAGGCTGATACGAATCCAACCACATCATGGTCAAAATCTTCGGCAAACCATTTGAAGATCTTGGATACATAAAGCGTATTGCCCTCAAGATAGTTTCTTTTCGGGTTGTTGATAAATACCCGGGTCGAATCGTTAAGCTGTTGGTCAAGAATTTTGCCTTGATACGGTTCTGAGCGAAGCGGGGGACAACTAAAGGCCGCGCAGTTAATGGCAAAATGAATTCTGGGGTCCTTGAACATGGGCCTTAAAATATTGTGTTCAATATCGTCCAAGGTAAGCAGTGTGCCCTCGCTGCGAACGATTTTCTTCTTCCAGGGAGTTTTGATAAAGCTCCCCAATTCTTTAATAGAATTTATACCCGGGTAGCCGCTGAGGATTAATTTTATGGTCCAGGCATTGTAAGCATTGACGTAATAAGCGAACCGTTCACTGGGAGATAACGAATTCACATCCGTATTTTCAAGAACCTTCAGGTATTCATCCAGCTCGGCCTCCTCGTTTTTGAAACCCTGGTAGTTTACACGGCCGTTTTTAACGTATTTTTTAAGCAAAGAGGCATAAATACCATGATCCACCGTTTCAGTTGGGTTCTTGGTGTCGGCCGCTGCCAAAGACCCAAAAAGAACGAAAGTTAGCATAATTAAACAGCCTATATAATTTTCTGCACGCATAATCACACTCCTTCTGATTGAAGCTCCCCGCCCTAAAGGGCGGTGCTTCCCGGAAAGGAAAATATCTGTTTTATATAGCTTCCCTTTGAACAGGGAAGCGAACCGGCCAAAAGCCCGCCCAAGTAGGAGGTCCGTATCTTACTCCGTCACAGGGATTGAAGTAATTTTTTCGATGGCAAGATGCCGAATCATCAACTGATTGGTCTTTCCGGTGGCGCTGCTCAGACCTATTGCAAGTGTCCCTCCATAACATTTTCCCCTTTGTGTTGCTTTGGTCGTAATGCGATTCAAAAGCTTACACACACCCCTTGTTCCAAAAGAAAAACAAAAAAACTATAATATAATAGATGCGAACTCCCGCTCATTAGAGTGGGAGATGAGGTCTCGAAAACGCTGATAGTATCAAGTCCCAGGAATAATTGAAAAGTTCGTGGAGGGTGTTTTGGTGACGGCGAAAAAAATCCGAATACACCATATTTCGTTCACAAGTCGGAGGAAAAGGAACTCGGTTTACTCGGGAAAGGATAGGGAAAACTCCTCGCCACCATCTCCTGACTTCAAATTTACTTTAAGATCAAGGCTGCTGTCTTTAATCCCCAATGCCAAAACCATCTCCCCCTCAGCGCCTTCGATATGAGTAATGCCCCTTACGGCCTCAAAAATTTTGTTTCCGACTTCCGGCCCCGGCGATGGAAGTTCGGTCTTGCGATATTCAGCAGTAACTTTTAAATTTCCGCCTTCAGATCGAGCTATGGTAATTTTATTTGCGTTATTATTGACTCCGTGAAGTGCGGTCAGGGCCAGCCACTTGAGCGCGGCTTCCTCTTTATCCCGGTCATCTTTGATAACCGACATTTCTCTTAATGGGTCGGTTGTCGAGAAACAATCACACAGCTCCTGAACTTTCTGATGCAAACTGCCTTTATCTTTCATTTTTATCTCCTTTCGATCATAATTCTAAAAATTACGCGGCGGCAAATTTTTTACTGATATTGTTTCCGGCGCGGAGAAATTTGTACCAGAACTGGACAATACTGCAGGCAATGTTTCCCTAACTGTAAACATTATTCAAAACCATTCAAGTTATCTTAGATTTTTTTGGTGAAACTTCCTAATTGGCCGGTTCACTGTCCTGCAAACCCCGCCCTTTAGAACTGAAAGGTTCACTGCGGGGATTGGTTTTGCGGGTAGGGAATACTAAGTGTTGCTCAGTAAGTCTGTTTTTTTACAAAATCTGTTTAGGGAAAGTTCAATTAGGGGTTACTTGTTTTTTTGAATTTAACGCCAAAACCTTGATCATTTGTCCAGATAACTTCGCCTTTCACCATGGCATTGTCTTCTTTCTTGAGGAAAGGAAGTACCACAGAGAGTTTTTCACCGACATTGAATTTATGACTCGTCTGAATAAAAGCGCCGCTGCGACATATGTTTTTGATAACGCCTTCGAAAAGTTGGCCCTGGGTAAAATAGTTTATGGATTTGTTGTAAGGGTATCTTGTATGTTTCCGCTTATCGGGAACTTTCAATTTGCGTGATTGTGTTTCCTGCTTTTCGGTAATTATTTTTGGAGCTGCAGTAGTGGGTTTCACGTCCGGCTTATAAAATTTAACACCATATCCAAACTTATAGGCTGAATCCCTTTTTTCTTTGCGCCACCGTACAACTGCATGATAGCACTCATAAAAACCGGGCTTTGAGGGATACGGTGGATTATCGATTCCAATAAAAATTTCTTCTCCGGGTCTAAGTTTAGTATCGGATTCAAAATATAAACCGTCTTTGCTGTAGTTATACATTTTGCAGTAGGTAAATACGCCGCTGTCGAGATTCTCCTGGCTGACAGGAGTCTCGTAAAGAATTCGCTTATCGGCTCTCCGGTCTTCTTTAGGATCCACGATCGACCTCCTCATCGATTTGACTCAATCAGCCCTGTTTTCAAAACCTGCATCAGTGCAATGATCATTATATAAGTTCAATTATACGAGGGGTCGGGGTGTTTTTTTGATCCATTGTCGTAAGTCTTTTGTTTT
>CP070652.1:1081548-1094365 GCA_020354645.1 Deltaproteobacteria bacterium | reverse complement strand
CCGGTCTAAATGCGCTGACGGGAAGTTTATCCCCCTGTTGCGCCAGAATGGGCCGCATAACATTTTTGATAAAATCCGGTTCGTTTCTGGCCGGTTTGGTTGTTTCAGTAGCGGTGGCCCAGGATTCCGGATATTTGATTTCCACAAGATTATCAACAGTCTTATCAACCGCATCGTGATTCATTTTGACAATTCTCTCGCCTTTTTTCCCGAACATTTTTTCAATTTCAGCTTTAAGGAGCCTGATGGCCTCCGCCACCGGAAGTACATTGGCCAGTTTGAAAAAAGCAGTCTGCATGATCATGTTAATCCTGCCACCCAGACCGACCTCGGATGCGATCTTGACGGCATCGATGTTGAAAAATTTTAGCTTTTTTTCGGCAATTGTTTGTCGCACAGCAGCCGGAAGCCTCTCTTCCATTTCTTCCGCTGTCCAGGCGGAATTCAACACAAAGGTGCCACCGTCTTTGATGCCCTCGAGTACATCATAAATATCTACATAGGTGTCTTTGTGGCAGGCGATATAATCGGCGGCGTCAATCAAATAGGTCGACTGGATCGGCGTCTGTCCGAAGCGGAGGTGGGAAATGGTAACCCCGCCGGACTTCTTGGAATCGTAGGCAAAATAAGCTTGGGCATACATATCGGTGTTGTCGCCGATGATCTTGATGGCACTCTTGTTGGCACCCACAGTTCCATCCGCGCCCAGTCCCCAAAATTTGCACTGCACGGTTCCTGCGGGTGCAACATCAAAGCCCGGTTCAACCTCCAGAGAGGTGTGGGTGACATCGTCGACAATGCCTACCGTGAAATGATTCTTAGGAGTTTTTAGTCTCATATTGTCAAAAACCGCCTTGACCATACCGGGATTGAATTCTTTGGAACCCAAGCCGTAGCGACCGCCAAGGATGGCCGCCTGTCGGTCATGCTCCATGCAGGCCGTACACACATCTAAATAGAGCGGATCACCCAAGGCACCTGGTTCTTTGGTCCGGTCCAGGACAGTAATGTGTTTTACGGTGGATGGCATCGCCTCCACAAAGTGTTGTGCTGAAAAGGGACGGTACAAACGGACCTTGACCAACCCCACCTTTTCCCCGTTGCCCATCAGATAGTTGACGACCTCTTCAATCGTTTCGCAGGAAGAGCCCATCGAAACAACGATATCGGATGCATTCGGGTCACCCACATAATCAAACAGTTTGTAAGGGCGTCCCGTTAGGGTTTCCAGCTTCTGCAGATACTTTTCGAAAATTGCGGGTACTTTCAAAAAGTAGCTGTTGGCCGCTTCCCGACCCTGGAAATAGATGTCGGGATTCTGGGCGGTACCCCGGAGTTCGGGTCTTTCTGGATTTGCCCCTCGGGCCCGGAAATTCGCGACGGCATCCCAGTTTACCAGTTTGGCCATATCCTCGTAGTCGATCATTTCGACCTTTTGAATTTCATGGGAGGTTCTAAATCCATCCATAAAATTAAGAAACGGCACACTGGACTCGATGGCCGACAGGTGAGCCACTAAACCAAGGTCTAATACCTCCTGCACCGATGCCGTAGCCACAAGGCTGAATCCGGTCTGGCGGACAGCCATAACATCCTGATGATCCCCGAAGATAGAAAGGGCGTGAGCGGCAATGGCCCGGGCGGTAACATGCATAACGGCCGGCAAAAGTTCACCGGTCATTTTATACATGTTGGGGATCATAAGCAGCAGTCCTTGAGATGCTGTAAAAGTGGTTGTTAACGCACCTGCTACCAGAGACCCGTGCACGGCTGCTGCAGCACCGGCTTCAGATTGAAGCTGTCGCACCGTCATGGGTTGCCCGAAGATATTTTTACGGCCACCGGCGGCCCATTCATCCGCAATTTCTCCAATGGGTGATGACGGGGTAATCGGATAAATGGTGGCCACATCGCTCATGGCATAGGCCACATGGGCTGCGGCAGTATTGCCATCGATTGTTTTCATTTTTTTAGCCATAAAATTGCTCCCTCTATGATTGACATTGCTCCCTCGATTGACATTGCTCCCTCTATGATTGACCTGCTCCCCCTATGATTGGCATGGATAGGATCCGTCGTGCCAAAATTTCAGATTTGAAAATTGGCGAATCATGAACCTATCAGCAGTAGTACACCGGATCTGTTTTACGATGCACTTAAAGATATATATATTTTATATTGAATTAAACTTGAGAGGTTATTCAAATATGGCTGTTTTGTAAAGTAAAAAATTATAAAATCCATCATAATCCATAGCAGGCAAACAAATAAAAGCGCGGGGGTGACCCGGGAAGCCGGTATTCCAATATGCAAAACTGCTGATGTGAAATCTGGATTGGGTCTTACGGATTCCATGACCAAAATCCCCACGCCCTCGTCATCTTTGACAGGGTTACAAGAGGCTCTCAAAAAAGTCATTGCCTTTGTCATCAACAATAATGAAGGCCGGAAAATCTTTGACAGTGATCATAAAAATGGCTTCCATCCCCAATTCGGGATATTCAACAACCTCAACATTTGTAATACACTCCTTGCCCAGCCGTGCTGCCGGACCGCCAATAGATCCTAAATAGAATCCCCCATACTTCTTACAGGAGTCGGTCACGGTTTTGGACCGGTTGCCTTTTGCCAGCATAATCAAAGAAACATGCTGTTTTTGGAAAATCGGCACATAGGGGTCCATCCGACCGGCAGTTGTCGGTCCAAATGACCCGGATGGATATCCTTCAGGAGTTTTGGCCGGACCGGCATAATAAATGATATGATCCTTTAAGTAATCAGGCAGATTTTCTCCTCGCTTCAGTCGCTCGTTTAATCTGGCATGGGCGATATCCCTGGCAACAATGATTTTGCCGTTCAGCAACAGGCGAGTCGCTACCGGATAACGGCTCAATATGGCCCGGATATTCTTCATTGGCTGGTTCAAATCGATACGAACGGCATCTTCATCGGCCGCCTGGGATTCGGGTAAATACTTGGAGGGATCCGTTTCAAGTTGTTCAAGAAATATGCCTTCCGTTGTAATTTGAGCTTTGATGTTTCTGTCAGCACTGCAGCTGACGCCCAGCCCGATAGGACAGGAGGCCCCGTGACGCGGCAGCCGAACCACGCGAATGTCGAGGCAAAAATATTTACCGCCGAACTGAGCGCCGATTCCGAGATCATGGGAAATTCCCAGAATTTGGGTTTCGAGTTGTTTATCACGAAATGCATGGCCGGTTTCACTTCCCCGGGTCGGAAGGCCATCAAGATATCCGGCGGTTGCAAGTTTGACTGTTTTCAAGTTTGTTTCTGCCGACGTGCCTCCAACGACAAAAGCCAGATGATAAGGCGGACAGGCTGCGGTACCCAGCGATTTCATTTTAGCCGTCATAAACTTGATGAGCTTATCAGGGGTGAGTATCGCTTTTGTTTCCTGGAACAGGTAAGTTTTGTTGGCCGAACCACCCCCTTTGGCGATAAAGAGAAATTTGTAAGTATCTCCTTGGCAGGCGTAAAGATCAATCTGCACAGGCAAATTGCAGCCCGTGTTTTTTTCCTCAAACATGGTCAGCGGTGCGTTCTGGGAATAACGAAAATTATGGCGGGTATAGGCGTTAAAAACGCCCCTGGAAAGGGCCTCTTCATCGGAATACCCGGTCCAGACCTGCTGCCCTTTTTTACCGATCACAATCGCCGTGCCGGTGTCCTGGCACATCGGAAGTACGCCTTCGGCAGCAATTACCGCATTTCTCAGTAGCTCAAGGGCGACAAACCGGTCGTTGCCGGAGCTCTCCGGATCTTTCAAGATCTTATCCAACAATCCCAAATGTGATGATCTCAGAAGGTGGGACACATCTTTGAATGCTTGCTCAGCCAATAGTGTAAGCCCTTCCGGAGCAACAGCTAATATCTCGGAACCGTCAAGGTACTTTAGAGATATAAAATCATCGGTCACTTTGCGGTAATCTGTTGTATCCTCTCCGAGCGGAAACATTTCCTGATATTTAAAATCGACCATCTGTATTATTCTCCTTTTAGTGATTTAAAAAAAAATAGCCCGATTGCTATCGGCCCGGATGGGAGATAATTTTTTTGCCGACGAGATGATCCCTGACGGGAGACCATCAGTAGTCAACTGGGTGGAATCTATGGGATAGACATCCTGACTGTCAAGCGGATTCGGCATAACACGGCCATCACTGAAAGGTGTATTTCTATCAGTGACAGCCTATACAATGCCAATAGAAACAAATGCCCACGAAAAAATTAAGGGGGAAAAAACTTTTTCCCCCTTAATTTGTGTTGTTTTATGTGATTTCCGGTTTTTACTCGTCTTTGGGCTTGAGATGTTCCGGCACTTCTAGCATTTTAATGAGTAACGGCTTCAAGAAGGTCCAGCGGATGCCAATTTTATAAATTTCCTCCATATCCCTGATGGCGTCCCAGCAGTTGTGACAGGGAGCCACCACAAGTTTGGCACCGGTCTCCTGTATTTGGTCACGCTTTATCTTAAGTCCGATATTCCGTTGCTGTCGATAGCGGCCGATACCGTTGAGCCCCCCGCCACCGCCGCAGCAGAAATTATGTTCCCGGCAGGGATTCATTTCCCGGAAATCTTCAGCAATATAACTCATGATCTCACGGGCAACATCCGCCAGGCCGCCGTTTCTGATATAATTACATGAATCCTGATAGGTGACCGGCTCTTTTATTTTCTTTGAGGGGTCAATCTTAAGCTTCCCGGTTCTCAGTGCTTCGGCAACCCATTCGATATAGTGGATGCTCTCAACCGGGGTCTTACCGTTTTTTAAACCGGCCCAATACGGGCCTTCGATCACCGTAGCGCGGTAAGCATGCCCGCACTCCGTGACTACCATGCGCTTGGGTTTTAGCCGGTCCATGGCTGTGTATACCGATTCCACCTGCATTTTGCAGGCGGCCACGTCCCCTGCAAACATTGCCAGGCTGGTTTCTTCCCATCCTTCACCGGGAACCGTCCAATTTTCCCCGGCAACATGGAACAAAATAGCCGCTTCTGCGATGTCTTCGGGGTAGTGCTTGGGTTCCCGGGCATTCACGGTATACATGATGTCTGCATTTTCTTTGTCGACAGGTATGGTTAATCCGGGCCAATCTGCCTCATATTCCTCAGCCATCCACTCACAGGTTTCAACCCAATCCTCCACCGTGACATCCATCTGGGCCCTGTAAATCCGGTGCATACCCGTACCGATTTTCATTTCCCAGGGGGAAAACCCCTGGGAAAAGAGAATGCCCCGCAAATAAGCAAACATGACACCGGTGTCGATACCAAAAGGACAATACACCCCGCAGCGGGTGCAACAGGTGCACTTTGCAAAGGCTGTGTCCATGCACATCTGCATAAAGGCATTGTCCACGTCTCCTTTGCGCTTTAACATTTTCCCGAGGGTGGATTGAATCTTGTATGACGGTACCTGAGTGGGATCACGATCGTTGGCCAAATAGTAAAAACAGCTCTCGGCACATAATCCGCAATGAGAGCATATTTCAAGCCAGGTCTTAAAACGGGATTTGACAACCTTTTTGAGGGTTGCTGTCAGGGCGCTTTTATTGACATCGAGATGGTTCATCTCTTCATAGTATTGCTTGCCGCCCTTGTCGGCCAAGAGCGCCTCGAGTTGTTCTTTGGTGTCAACTGTCTGTTTGTTGCAAAGTTTTCCTTCTGGCATATCGGTTTCCTCGAATATTTATCGGTTAATATGAAGCGTTACCAAGCCAGCCCTTTTCCCTTCATACCGCCGCGCTTGATGCCGTAATCCATACCAAGCTGTGCCCGAGATGCAAAGAACAAAATGAAATGGGATAGCTTGGTAAATGGAATAGCGACCAGCAGGATTTCACCGCAAAGTATGTGCAAGATCAGCCAGAACTGATAGTTGGCAACCTGATAACGGGCGATAATTCCGGTGATGAATGGGGCAACGGCGATAAGCAGCATTAAGTAATCATAAGCATTTGTTATTATCCGGACCTCCGTTAATGCAATCCGCCGAAGGGCAAGAAAAACGGCGGCAAAAATTACAGCGATTGTCAGAAGATCCGCCGCCGATTCGGGAATAGTCCATAAACTGATCCCCCACCTTTCTTTTAATAATACGTTATGCGCCTGCAAAAATATGGGTGTAAATAATAATCCAATATGCAGAAGGAACACCAGAAAGGTGAATCCCGGATTTTTACGCCAACTTCTGGTCCCGTACGGCAAGAGCCAATAAAAAATGGATCTCAGGGCCCCCTTGACGCCGAATTTGACATTAACGGTATACGTCACCCGATCAGCTTGCCAATCAAGGCCTCTGACATAGCGAACAACGCGCACAATGATACCGACAGCAAATAATCCGAAGGCCAGCCACGCAAGCGGGCCGGTTACAAATTCATACATGGGAAACTCCCTTTTTAAAAATCACGTTGAGTTTTGTGCACCCGGTATTTCCAATTACGGTTGCCAATATTTGGTCGAAATTCTATTTTGATTCTTTTGTGAAGCTTCCCGCCCTGAAGGGCGGGGCTTGCAATGAAGCAAACCGTTCAATTCAAACCTCACTCCTCATCTCTTCCGGTCAAAAACAACCAGAATCCGGTGATCGCAAACAATGCGGCAACGATGATAAGGTAGGTAATGGTTTCCGTGCGAAACATGAATTCATGCAGTGTATGTATTGCGCTTTCCATGGGTTGTAGACCCCCTTACTAGAAATAATTTTTTAGGATCATCGAGGAAAAATATCGAATATCTTAAAGGTAAAATAGACTCAATGAGCATCTTTGTATTCCGGATGTTCATACAAAATCGGCATCCGGGTAACGATGAATTTAAACGCGATCAGGCCAACGGTAACGATAAAAACCGATATGCCGATCTCCATCCAGTGGGGAAAATATCTTTCACTGGATGGCAAGTGCCAGTTAAAGGCAATCATACTAACATTAAAGCGGTTGATCACAACCCCGATTACGGTCCAGAAAGCGGTCCATTTAATCAATGTTACATTCTTATCCCGAACCCCGACCGCATAAAAAAAACAGGGCAAGGCAACAAAGCCCAGCAGTTCGACCAGATACCAGAGGCCATAGTTGGTTGTTAGGAAATGCCATTGGTTGCCGGCGGATATGCCGATCACCTTGATGATAAAGTAACCGGCCAGCACAAAAGAAGCAGCCTTGCCAAATCCCAGGGCTATCGTATCCTTTTCTGCCGAATGGCTCTCATCCATTTTGTGTTTGAAAAAACGGAAAGACAAGGTGCTCTCAAAAATCACCATGGAGAGCCCTGCAATAATGCTCGAAACAAAGAAATACACCGGCAGATATGGTGAATACCAGAGCGGATGAAGTTTTGAGGGCGCAATTAGAAAGAGAGCGCCAAGGGACGATTGGTGCAAGGTGGAAAGCACCACGCCGAATACGGTCAACAGCAAGGTCAATTTGACGACCAGATTTCGGGCGTGCTTAAAACCGAGCCACTCCAGTGGAACGGGGGTAAACTCAATAAAAAGTACCATGAGATATAGGGCAACACAGGCGCCGACTTCAAAGAGCAACGAGGTAGTTCCCTGCTGGACGATGAACGGATACGGCAGTCGCCAGGGCCTTCCGACATCATAATGAAGGGCCAGCACCACCAGCGCATACCCTAAAAACGCAGTCAGAATAGCAGGCCGAACTGCGGAGTGGTATTTTTTCATTCCAAATAGATATACTGCCGCAGATGTAACATAACCGCCGGCCGCCAAGGCAACACCGACCAGCAGGTCAAACCCGATCCACAACCCCCACGGGTTGTAATCGGACAAATTGGTGGTTGCGGCTAAGCCCCCTGTAAACCGTATTACAGTGAGAACCAATCCCATGATTACAATGAGTCCGGCAATAATGTTAAAGGGGGTAAAATAGGATTTGCCAATAGTTGCAGTATCTTCGGACATCAGGAATCCTCCTCGGTTTCAGTCTTGTCGGCCTCTTCGGCTTGTGGCTTGTCCCCCTCTTTCAGGGCTTTTTGGCCCTCACTTTCGATGGCCTTCTTTTTCTCTTCCTCGGCCTTTGCCAAGGCTTCCGCCAGTTGGGCCTCCGCCTCTGCTTTGGCTTGTTCCACAGCCGTGGTCACCGCTTGCTCTTTTTCTGCACTGGCAATCTTTTCCTTCCTTTTCGAAATGGCATAGATCCCGGTAAGAAGCACGGGCCACATGCCGACGACAATGGGTACCCCGCTCAGAGCTCCTGCGGTGAGCTCGGGAGCCGGTGTGACGCCGAGATCTTCCCGCATTCCGACTTCGCGAAAGGGGACGGCCGAAAGGTATAACCAGCTTGTACCTCCCATTTCATGCTCCCCGTAGATATGATCTACATAACGCTCCGGAAATCTGTGAATCCGTTCCCTGGCAATCCGCAGCAAATCCCGGCGCTTCCCGTAAGTCAGTGACTCAGTGGGGCAGGATTCTACACATCCGGGAAGCAGGCCTTTGGATATGCGCGGATAACACAGGGTGCATTTCATCACGCGGGGGGTAAGCGCCTTGTAGTATTCGTAGGTCGGTATCTCAAAGGGACAGGCGATCATACAATAGCGGCAACCGACGCATACGGTTTCATCATATGTCACAGCCCCGATTTTGGTTTTGTCAAATGCCCTGACAAAGCAGGCGGATGCACAGGCGGGTTCAAGGCAGTGATTGCACTGTATTTTGCCGTATAAAGGGCCTTTGGGATGGTTAACCTTATCGTAGCGGTTTACCACTGTATAGGCCCTGGCGGTCGTTCGCCGCTGTTGCGCCAAAACTGTAAGATCATCAAAGGACTGATCCGGTGCCGGCAATTCGTTTACCTTGTTACAACCGGCTTCACACTTGCGGCAGCCGATACAGCGCGTATTGTCGAACAGAACCCCGACGCTATCAGGATAACCCGTGAAATGTTTGGTGGTGGCAGCACTGGCCGCTTTGCTCAACGTCGTACTGAGACCCGCTGCACCCAACCAGCCTAGAAACTTTCTGCGTGATATCGACATAGAAACACCCTCAGTGATTGAAATAATTTAGGTTATATAGACAATTAACGGATAGAAAAAACGGTCAGTGCCGTCGCGATATCCACCCGGCTGAACATGCCGCTCCATCTTGTCATTTTTCCTTATGGCAGCCGTTGCAATCGGTAGCCACCGGTTTTTCGATTCCCATCTCTTTGTGGCATTCCATGCATTGGCTGTGGTAGGCTGCCATCAATCCCGGTCTCAAGGGATGATCGGCAACAAAAGGACGCCCGTGGCAGCTGGCGCACTTTGGCGGCTTCTTGGATAAAGGGCTGTTATGATGGCAGCCCTGACAAATAGTACCCAAATCGCTATGAAAATAATTGGCTAATTTATTATCTTTAATATTGCGGACCAATGTGAGCACAATTTTGCGGTGGGGCAGATCGACCGCTTTGTATTTGTTCAACAACCCGTCAATGACCACCTTTTCCGGTATATCCTCTTTATTATACGTTGCAGTCACCGCAATTCTGGACGCTAACAAGCGGGCTGCCTGCGTTTTATCGTCAATCTCTAAAGCTGCGCTCGTGTTTTCCGGCAAAGGTGAGGCATTGCAGTTCCGACAGGTAGCCTCCTCTCTTTTGCGGCGTTGCTCCAAGGAGGCGTGGCAGCCGGCGCATTGTTTTTCCTGTTGATTAATTTGGTGGCAACCCAGGCAACTTTGTTCCGATTGCAGCTGATGCATCGCCTGCTCAAGCTTAACTTGCTTGCCATCTTTTGAGCCCTGCAGCGTGTGACAGCTGGCGCAGGCATTTAAATCCGCGTGATGGCAAACTCGGCAGGTATGGTTATACCCTTCGTGAGCAAAATGGCTGAATGCAACGGCATTCATACGCGCTTCCGTTTTGGTGGTCGAATTCTTATCCTTGGATCGTATCTTTTTAACAAAAACGACATCGGGCTGATTCCGTTTTAGGCGCGGCACATCATCAACCACCTCGATCATTTTTTGCGCATTGATATCATGACAGCCACTGCAATTTATCGGCCCTGCAATTTGATTTTTTCCCAGCGTTTTCCGATGGCAATCGATACAGGACAAATGAGCAGCAAGCCGCATGGAAATTTTTTTCTCCACGGTGGTTTTTCCATGACAATAGCGGCAGGTGCCTTCCTTTCCTTTGGCGTAAAAAAGCTTCTGGGTTTGTTCGTTATATTCGTGATGACATGTTTCGCACTTTTCCTTATGCGCTTTGGAATGACGGAAGTGAAGGGATTTATCCATGCCCATGGGCTGTCGTGAAGAACTTATGGTGATTTCATCCTTGTGGCAATCTCCGCAGGAGACCGGCCCACTCTTTTCTTTGTTTGCAGCGGTCTGCCGGTGACACGCAATGCACTGGGTGTGAAAAATATCCATCACCTCTGTTTTATCGGTGTCTTTGAGCCGTTTAAATTTAGGGACCAGTTGGTTGTTTTCGGATAAATGGCAGGTCTGGCAGCCTTTATTCTTTTTTTCCAGCACTGCGGTATGTTTGTCATGAAGAAATAAAACGGGCGGTCTTTCAAGCTCTCCGAAAGTCTTCAGGTAATCAATGGTGATAATATCTGCCCGAACCTTGGCAGCGTCATCCGATGATTGTGGAACTTTTCGGACTCCCAGCCCCATTATGAAAATTGATAGGATTGTAATCGTAACAAAACCCACAGCCCTTTGTAGCCCTGATCTTCCCTTCTCCATGTTTTAATCCTTATCCTCTGTCAATGTCAAAAAGTTCGATTCCCAATATTCGTTCGTATCCTATTTCCGAACCCTAACTGTACTCAATATCTAGCAAATCTTGCATCGTGGTCTGATCGTAGATCTTAAAGATGGCATCTTTAACTTCTTTCCACATGGATGCAAACGCGCAGCTATTGTTAAATGGGCAATTGGTTTTGGAAATACAAGCGGTACAATGAGTCGGATCCTCAGGTCCTTGTAAAAATCTTAGGATATCTCCTACGGTAATTTTATGCGGTGGTTTTATTAAATAGTATCCGCCATAAAAGCCTCGCTTGGAATCGATTAGTCCGCTGCCCTTAAGCTGGCTGAGGATAACCTCTAGGAAACGCAGCGGAATAGCCTGCGCTTCGGCTATTTCAGAAATTTTTGTCGGTCCCTTGCCTTCCTGCTTGGCAAGTTCAAACACGGCCCGTAGCGCATATTGTTGCTTTTTTTGTGGCCTTAGCATAATAATACCTTCTTGACTAAAACAGTCAAGAAGTTTCTTGACTGTTTTAGTCAGGTTATTTGTTGATCTTTTTAGTCAAGAAGTGAATTTGCTGTCAACCCTTTTTTTAATTTTAAAAAATTTTTTTTTGACAACAAGCCCTGCAATCCTTCTCGATCAATTTCATCGGGAAATTTCCCGCCTCTTTTAGTCGAGAAGTCAACCTCCTGTCAAACATTTTTTAAAAATTTTGTCTCAATAGTGATTGTTTGTATTCAAACCGGGTGGTTGTTTGTTTTAGGGTCGGATGCTTCACCGCGGATCCCAATCGCTATGATTGATAACTATCGTAATTCTTTACAATATATAAAAATATTGATAAGTTATTAAAAGGTATGGCTTAAATTGGTGTCTGCCCTGGCCATGGGTGTAGGGTTGAATGTCAGGCGCAAGGGCCAAATTGCAGTTATCAGAGTTGCATGGGGAAAAAGGCAGAGGATAAAGCAATGAAAATTGTATGTCCCAATTGTAAATCCGAATATCAGGTCCACGAAGCCAAGATCCCTGCCAAAGGGGCTTACACAAGCTGCAAAAATTGCCGGACGCGATTTTTCGTGCAAAGAGAACCTGAACTCGCAGTCAAACAAAGCCGTGTAAAACAGAATTCGACCGCGCAAAAGTCTACGGATATGTTTGCACCGCCGGCTGAAGCCGCCGAGCAGCAAGAAGTCTCCCAAGGCAGCCTCGGCAAAGAGCAACAGCTTATCGAGCAGTATATCAAACAGGATAACCAGGAGGCTGCAGCCAAAGTCTTATTTGAGCTTATCGTGAAATATGCCAAGCAGAAAAATTTTGACAAAGCAGAAGTCTTGAGGGACAAACTGTATGAGGCTGCCCCCATGGCTTTAAACGAAATTGTGAAATCCGGTGAGATTATTGAAGAAGAAAAAAGCCAGTCAATCGATCAAAATCATCTCAAGGCCTGGAGTGATCTCTATGATCGCCTGGAATCCGGAGAAGCCAGCGAATTGTATTACACAATGAAACCATGTAGCTTTACGGCAGGCCAAGCGGTATTTAATCAGGGTGACAACAATTCAAACCTGTATTTTGTTCAGGATGGTCAATTGGACCTGTCGCGTTTTGATCAAACGCATGGCCAAGAAAAAGTTTTGAAGCAGTTGAAGGCGGGTGATGTCGCCAATCTAGAGCCATTCTTTTCTTTCACGGTGTGCACCACCTCGCTTACCGCAGTCAGCAAATCGAAACTGACCTATCTGGAAAATAGTATTTTAGCAAAATGGACGGACACCTTTCCAGGGCTTGGGGCTAAGTTGAGCAGTTTCTGCCATGGCCAAAATAAGGTCAGCGATCTGGTTAAGAAAACGGGTGCTGACCTCAGGGCGCATGAACGATTCATCGTATCGCATAGAGCCGTGATCCAACTCCTGGATAATACCGGCAAACCGGTCCAAAATCCGTTTAAGATCTCGCTGTTCGATATATCAGCCGGTGGTTTCAGTTTTGGTCTTAAAATCAACAAATGAGAGCAAGCCGCCCAATTCTTGGGACATCAATTGTATATGCAAACCGTTTACCGGCTTGAAGG
>CP070652.1:1076478-1081448 GCA_020354645.1 Deltaproteobacteria bacterium | reverse complement strand
GAATTGCATTTCCAAAACACAGAAGCAGTGTCATGTCCCAGAAATAAATTTAAATAGTGTTACAGCGGTTTGAAAGCCATTTGCTCGCGCCGGCGACCATTTTGGGGATACCTGCCGCACCGGGGCTAAATCATAAGAACTCGACCTGGGCCCGCCTAGCGGGACTCGGGACTCAGACAGCTTTTGATTTTTACCCGCCAACGTACTCTGGTGGGTGAATCCGTCAAAGACCGCTGGCGGATTTAACGCCCTTCTTCAGCAGGCGTCTTTTCCCCAATATGCTCAAATGGCGCTCGCAAAAACCTTTCAACCCATCTGTTGAATTTTATATGTTATTTGTGCGAAATGACACTATCAAGATTCAATGGGAGAATTAGATAATGATACCTTATTTTGAAAAAATGAAAGGGTTTGGCCAAGAGCTGCGCAAGGGCCAGATACTCAGCACCGAAGAGAATGTAAAATTGATCAAGGAAGTGGAAGCTGAGGTCAGGCAAGAAATCGATAAGGTCAAAAATGCCGGGTTGCCGGAAGATAAAATCAATGCCAGAGGGCAAATGACCGTATGGAAGCGGCTGCAACACCTGGTTGATCCGGGAACCTGGTGCCCTTTGCACACCTTGTTCAATCCGGAGGATAACCCCGAGGGGACCAACAACGTGATCGACGGCCTGGGCAAAATCTCGGGCAGGTGGGCGGTGATCATTGGCTTCGATAACAAGGTATTTGCCGGCGCCTGGCTTCCGGGACAGTCCGAAAATGTATTGAGAGTGACCAATCTCTCAAAATTATTTAACATTCCCCTGATTTGGCTGGTGAATTGCAGTGGTGTCAAGCTGACCGAACAGGAGAAATTTTACGCCAGTCGCCGGGGCGGCGGCGCCACCTTTTTTCGACATGCAGAATTGGAAGTGATGGGAATTCCGGTACTGGCAGCCATTTTCGGCACCAACCCGGCCGGGGGCGGTTATCATGGCATCAGCCCCACCGTTCTTTTTGCCCAAAAAGATTGCAACATCGCCGTGGGCGGCGGCGGCATATTAAGCGGCATGTCGCCCAAGGGTTATTTCGACGAAGAAGGCGCCGAACAACTCATTCAGGCAGCCAAGCAGTACAAGGTTGAGCCGCCCGGGTCTGTAAAAATTCACTACGATGAAACCGGCTTTTTCAGATATGTCTATGAAGAAGAAACCCAAGTGCTGGACGCTGTCAAAGATTATGTAAAAAACATGCCCGCCTACCATCCCAAATTTTTTCGCGTGGCGGACCCCAAAGCCCCCAAATTTCCGGCCGATGACCTGTATCGATTGATTCCCTTCAACCAGAAGCAGATGTACGACTTTGACGAAGTGCTGGCGCGCCTGGTGGATGGCAGCGAACACATGGAATTTGGGCCGGATTACGGTCCTGAAGTTTATACCGGTTTGGTCAAGATCGATGGTTTGTTAATCGGATGTATCGGCAACCGGCAGGGCTACCTCGGGGAAGATTATCCGGAATATGCACCCTATGCCGGCATTGGCGGAAAACTTTACCGCCAGGGCTTGATCAAGATGAATGAATTTGTAACCCTGTGCGGACGGGATCGAATCCCCATCATATGGTTTCAGGATACTACCGGCATTGATGTCGGTGACCTGGCAGAAAAGGCCGAACTCCTGGGATTGGGCCAGGCGCTGATTTATTCAATCCAGCAGACCGAACTTCCTATGATGCTGATCTTGTTAAGAAAAGGAACGGCTGCGGCCCACTATATCATGGGCGGCCCAACGGCAAACCGGCACAATACATTTACCCTCGGAACCCCCACCACTGAAATATACGTGATGCACGGTGAAACCGCCGCAGCAGCAAGTTTTTCACGTCGCCTGGTGAAGGAAAAAGACGCCGACCGGCCGTTGGCTCCTGTTATCGAAACCATGAACAAGATGGTCCGTGAGTATTACAATAATTCCCGGCCTATATATTGCGCCCGGCATGGGTTTGTGGATGAAATCGCAGAAATGGCCGATATTCGAAAATACATGGTGGCTTTTGCCGGCGCGGCCTACCAGAATCCGAGATCGATCTGCCCCCATCATCAAATGCTCCTGCCCCGGAGTATCATGGGATAATATCACCTTTGCCGATTTTTTGTTTGACATGACAATATCATTTATCTATGGTGCCTTCATTAACCCCAAATTCGACTGGCTTACTCCATAACCAGTTGGAATCAGCTGGGTACTAACGTTCAACTGTTGATCCGAACCATGTTTCGACCTGATGGTTCACAATAGCTTACAAGAATTTGTTCTTTTCGATTTATATTTTAATGGGGAATGCAGATGAAGGAAACCCTTAAGTTTTGCCGCCACCTCCCGTCAGATGACTTTCTATTCTGACGGGAGTCTGGGGGAGATATCCCGGTTCATAAAAAAAGGGAAATGCATCCCCTTCCCATAATACTCGCCGTTACACAGTGATCGCCAGAGCGATCTTAAAACAATCATGACCTGAACAAGAGAACCAGGGGGTAGACAGACTTAGCCCAACAGCTAGGCGTCTATAGAACGGATCGGTCACTTAACCAAAGGAGGTCATTATGAGAAAAGTTTTTGTTGCAGCACTGGTGTTGACATTTGCGATCGCCTTCATTTCTAGTGCCTCGGCCGCGGAAATCAAGGTAGGTACGCTTCTGTCCCACACCGGTCCATTGAAGGAATTTGGACCTAACATTCAAAACGGCGCCGTTCTGGCTGCCAAGCAGTTGGGTGCCGCCGGTTTCGAGATTCAGATGATCCACGAGGATAGCGAAACATCCGCCATACCGGCCACCAACGCGGCCAAGAAATTGGTTGAAGTCGACAGGGTGGTGGCGATTGTCGGTGCCTTGGCCAGCGGTGTCACCGTACCAGTGGCCGAGTCGGTGACCTGCCCCAACAATGTCATCATGATCTCACCGGCTTCCACTTCGCCACTGATCACGGTCTTGCCGGCAGATAAAGGCAAGGATTTTCTTTTCCGTACTTGTCCGTCTGACGCTCTTCAGGGTGTTGTAGCCGGAAGGCTGGCAGCCACTTATAATCGGACAGCGGCTGTGCTTTACGTCAACAACCCGTACGGACAGGGACTGGCGGAAGAATTCAAAAAATCATTTGAAAAAATGCAAGGCAAAGTGCTGGCCATGGTCCCCCATGATGAGAAAGCTGCAGAATCTTATACGGCCGAGCTGAGAAAGGCCCTGGCCGGAAAACCCGATAGGCTCTGTGCCTTCAGCTACCCGGATCATGCCAAGGTGTATCTCAAAGAGGCCATTGAGTTCTTTAATTTCAAGAACTTTTTGTTCTGCGACGGCACCAAATCCGAGGACATCGTCAAGGCTCTCGGTGCCAGAAACGTTGAAGGCCAGCGGGGTACGGCTCCCGGCGCCGCCGAAGGTGAGACGTATTTCATATTCAGAGCCGACTACAAGAATGAATATGGTCGGGTGCCGCCATTGCCCTTTATCACCAATGCCTATGACGGTGTGGCTGTCGTGGGCCTGGCAGCCTATGCCGCCAAGGTCAAGGGCATTCCATTGACAAGCACCAACATCAGGGATCACCTGAGATTTGTTGCCAATCCTCCCGGTGAAGTTATCAAACCCGGAGAATTCAAAAAGGCTTTCGACTTGCTGAGCGCCGGAAAGCAGATTAACTACGAAGGTGCTGCCGGTTCCGTCGATTTCGATGAAAACGGTGATGTGGTTACCCCGATCGAAATCTGGAAATACCGAAAGGGTGAAATCGTGACGGTGAGCATGGAGTTCCTTGAGTAATAATCATAGGAGCGGTTCCTTAAAAAAAGAGGGGTTTATAACCCCTCTTTTTTTATGGAAAACCACTTGGGTGACCCGGAGGGCCGTCAATCGATCATTTTTGAAACCCGCTTCTCCTCTCCCAACAGTCCCTGGGGCCGGTATATCAAAATGATCTCCAACAGGATGCCGATCAAAAGAAATCGAATGTAGGGCGCCCGGGCCTTGAGCGTATACGGCAGCATGTCGGTCATAAACTTGGTTCCGATCCAGATGCCCCAAACCACAAATGCCCCTAGGATGGCACCTTTGTTGTTCCCGCTGCCACCGGCCATCAGCATCACCCAGATGATAAACGTTCCGTAAAGCGGCGTAAACACATCCGGGGAAATGGCTTTGGTATAGTGGGCATACAGGGCCCCGCCGATACCCATCACCATAGCCCCGAACACCAGAGACTGCATCTTGAAGTAAAAGATATCCTTACCGCTCATGGCGGCCGACACCTCATCTTCTCGAATGGCTCTTAAAACCCTGCCCCAGGGTGAGCGGATGGCCCGTTCAATCAACAGATAGATAATTACCATGATGATCACGATAACCACCAGATAGATGTAGTTGTAGTGCTTGGGGTCCACCAGATTCTGCAGCGGTTGCGGCAACCCCATGAGTCCCCTGGGTCCGTTGGCCAGCCAGTGCTCGTTGTTGAAAATCAGCCGAAAGGTTTCGGCAATGCCAAGGGTTGAAATCGCCAGGTAGTCTTCTCCCAGCCGCAGCGTCGGGATTCCGATGAGAAAGGCGATAATCCCGCAGGTCAGCGCCGCACCGCACAACCCGAGAATAAACGGCAGGTTCAGTCCGAAAATTTGGTGGACGTAATGGGCATAAACCCCGGTTGGCTGGGGGGTTGTAACCATCGCCGAGGTATAGGCACCGATGCAAAAGAATCCGGCGATACCAATGTTAAAGAGTCCCGTATACCCCCATTGAATATTTAAACCCAGGCTGAACACGGCATAAATACCGGCCATAATTGCCAGAGATACCAGATACGCGATAATTCCACCGAGTTCCATTAGCGACTACTCCCTCCGAAAATGCCTTTTGGCCGAATCAACAGGATTAAAATCATAATCATAAAGGCAACGGCCGGTTTATAAGTGGGCATCAGAAAAGCGGTGGAGACCTGTTG
>CP070652.1:1072003-1076378 GCA_020354645.1 Deltaproteobacteria bacterium | reverse complement strand
TCCACATGGATCAGGGCCGGCCTGGCCCCCTTGACCAGCATCTCGGCGGCTCTTGAGGCAACGCCGCTAAAGCAGGAATCCAGAAATACATAAACATTTTGTATCTTGAGGTTGTTGAGGTCTTGATAAAAACTCACCAGCTTGTATCCGGTTCGCTCGATGAAGCGGGTATCGCCGTCATAAGGTATCAAGTAAGGCTCGCCTTTTTCCATGCCCGGGGCGCCGTGGCCTGCAAAGTATACGTATAGGGTGCTGTCTTTGCCGACATTGGAGGGAATGTACTCTTTGAGATAGCCCTCCAGCCGGGCCTTGGTGGCATCACTGTCTATCAAGGAAATAACATTTTCTTCCGGCACGCCCAGCACCTTGATAAAGTAGTCTTTTACAATCAGGGCGTCCTTTCTGGCGTATTCGACAGCGGGTAAATGGGCATAGTCTTCAATGCCGATGATGAGCCCCCAGTCTTTGGGATACGGCCTCTGGGCAAGGTCTGCGGGAAGTTGGATCGCATCTTTGAATACTTTAACTAAAAAAGGCTTGGTGTCCATCAGCTCATTGTCCAGAAAGACCTTTACCTCCCATTGGCCGGGATTATTTGCCGCCGGGTCACCATCGATAGAAAGCCTGTGCCAGGCGGTTGCCACCGGCAGATACTTGTCGCGGGAAGTCTTAAAAGGAAAATTGGCAGTAGAATAATAAAGCTGGCCGGATGGCTCGTACCACTCCCAGCGCAGGTTGTGTTCTCCGGCAAGATTTTCGAACCGAACCAGGGCGATGACTTTGTCATCATCTGCATGAAACGTAGTGGTTGGCTCTATGGGAATTCCAAGATCACCCGATTTATTGATTTCTTTTGATAGGGTAGTCCCCCCAAACTTAAATGGCGGCATTTTCTGTTTTTGGTTGGAAGTGGCACAGGCAAAAAGAAGAAGAGATATACTGAATAAAACGAGACGTGCTTTTAATCGATGCATAATACGCCTCCTGATTTTAATCATATGGATCTGTTAAGTAATGGTTAGGGGAAATTACAGCATGACACGTTAATTCCATTCGCCACGCTATTTTGAAAATCCATGCATCAACGAGAGGCTCTCATTCCGAATGAAAACATTGAACGTGATCGGATTCAAGCGAATATACGCGACTTGCACAGGACGATTTGCAAAGACAGGGCTTTTTATTTTCATATGAAAAGCACGCTTTACCCGAGGACGGCGCATTAAGAAAAAACTTCGATAGTTGCGACTGTCGCCCGATTTGTTCACTCATGTGACTGCACGGTATTTCAGATTCAGGACAGAACTATGCATGAACCCAGGCATTGTACAGAAATTTAAGTTTCATATATGCCCTCCTGTGCGGCTGGGTGGTTGTTTTCTCGTTTCTATCTCTCTGAAAGCTTTATTGTCAAGGTTTTTATTTTATTTATTTGGTTTATTGGTTACAATGATTTAAATGGAATTTATATTTTGTGACGTCCTACATAAGGTATCTCGATTACTTCTTTCAATTAAACCTAAATCCCCTGCTAATAGTATCTGCGTTTCCAGTTCGCAAACAGAACCATAAGATCTGTATGGCAAATATAATCCAGAGTTGTCTTTCTTGCATATCCTTCTGCGATATTAGACGCAATAGACCCAACAGGTCTTCTCATCTGTGAAGTTAGACCGTGTAATTCTTCCTTTGCAAATTTTGCTGTTATTCCATATATTTCTTAACAGAGTTCGTATGACTTTTGCCAGACTTTCAAATCTTTGTAATTCTTTAACATTTCACTCGAACCCTTGAATCCTTGATCCCTTGTACCCTCTGGGATCACACCTGCTCAATTGGAGATAACAGCTTGTTCTGCTTTAAACAACTACAACTAATCCGGACATGATCCTAATTTTTTGACGCCAACCCATACAGTTCAATGGGGTTGATCATTTATATTACTTACAAGAAATATGCCGATAAGGATGTAATAAAGTTTAATAATGTAGGTTAAAAAATTTTTCTATTAATATTGGGATGTTATCTGGCTGATCAAAAGAAAAGGCTTTTCGACGTGTCGGTCAGTATGAAATAGATTACATAATTTCTATATAAATAATGTAATAAGAAAAAGATAGAATAATTTCTATAGTTTCTTGCCGACACAGGCGGTTGAGACGCTGGTGAAAACTGATGCCGTCAATTTTAACGGCGTAAAATAGTAAATATTGATATGATGACTTTTTCGTCCCATGTATAGAAAGAGAAGGGTGTAATTTATTATTGACCTATAAATTACCCTGGAATAAAAAGAAATTAACATTGCATGGAAAGCATTCTGTGTCTGTCAATGTCTTTGCCATCATCAGGTGATAGCCGAATCATTTAAAGTATAAAAAAATCAGAGAGGAATTATAATTTCATGAAAAAGCTATGGCTGACCTCGGTGGGTCGATATGAAGATCTGGTCCAGAAGTTGATGTCTCAAATGAAAACCTATGGATTTGAAGTCAATGGGCATTTTTGGAAGGATGATCTCGACCAATTGGCCTTTCTGGCTGTCAGGGATGAGCTGCTAGATTCCAAGATTGCGCTTTGGGGCATATTAGCTTCCGATGAAGACCTCAGCAAACCAACCATACGATACGGGCTATCGCTTCTGGCGATTGCCGTTCAGGCCCAAAGAGGGCTGGATTTTCCAATCCTTGTGCTGCAAACAGGTGAAGAACAGTTAATACCTGAGAAATTGACCACTCCTTTAAACGGTGTAGACGTTTTAACAATTTCTGATCCGGGTCTCGGTGCCAAATTGGTGACAAATATTCACCGGCCGGTTGGGGAAATATCATCCGATTATCGTCTCGACATCTACGGTACTGCTCAGATCGGTCAGTGGTTTGAGATCGGACCGGAAAGTACTTCCTGGCCCGGTGCGATGTTTGGAGTGGCAGGTGGTGAGATTACCTTCCATGCGGTGGGTCCCAAAGGAGAACTTCCCAGCCAGTCGGTTCTCAATTATCCCATGAAAGGCTTGAAACTGAATCTGGGTGAAAAAGAATATACCGCCTGGGCGGTTCAAAATGAATTGGATGCTCAGGCCTCATATTTTGTCAAAGTGGAAGGATTTCCCGAATCGATGGTCTTTGGTCCTTATTCAACCGAGGAAGCAGCGGATGTATTTGTGGTTAAACTCAAATAAGCCCTCACCTTGCATAAGAAACACTGCGAGCGTATGGTTAAACAAAAAATAATTAAGACTTTCATAGATTTCGCAACATTATGGTAGGCTTACTTTTTCGAGCCTATTTTTCCGCGGAAAGACCACTTCCCCCGCTTACTAACTTACCAGAAAAATTCCATTTCCACTTTTTCTCCACCGGGCAAAATTTGGCGGGAGGGTTTCAGGGCAATATGGAGGCGTATTCGGTTGTCAGAATTTGAGCGCCCGGCTGAGATCTGAAGATCTTCAGGGCGCGGATGGCCCGATTTTTCCCAGAACAAAGAAAATGCCTGATAAAGGGTTTCCTGAAGTTCAACAGGTTCAAGGTTTTTTTCGATATTATCGCTACACCATATGAGAAATTGGCTGATTCTCGAGGTCAACATCTGGTAGCTTAAAGATCCGCCTGCAAGCGTTGACTCTGCCGGGCTAAACGCAATGCTTTTTCCTTGCTGGGCAATCAGAGGCATGAGCCCCCCCCTGATGAATTGCTGGATTCGGTCATCCGAAAAAGCCGCTTCGGTTGGAAGGACTTTGGTTGTGTCAACAGGGTGTAAAGCCAGGTCTTCCAGTCGTATATGCTGCCATTCAGTAAATCTAGTGGGCCAACCGTGCCGGTCAAAACTTTTTGCCAGCAAACATGCGATTGCCCAAACCGGGCTGATCCACAGGTTACGGCGCTCTTCAAAGGGAGCCAGTCGAGGTTTATTGTCCCTGCCATAAGGATATCGGATCAAAAAACGATTGCAGGTTACGACCAACCAGTTTGCCGAAGACATGGCCCTTAAACGGCGCCATTTGGCAAAGGCCGATTCTTCCAGATAATGGGGCAAAAAAGGGAGTTTGGTTAACTCTTGCCAGGTATCGAGATACAGGAACCTGGGGGTAATCCATGAAATTGACGGGACCAGAAGCTTTTCTGAAAATCGGGCAATTCTTTCAAGAATCTCCAGGCTTCTTGGGGAATTATCAAAAGGCAGATCAATAATCACCAGAGCAGGCAGATCCTGAATCAACCCCAACGCTAAATTATCTAAGGTTTCAACCAATGTTTCCAGAGAGGCAGGTACGATTTCAAGCGCAATATTTCCGTCGATACCTCCTTGCTGGATCAGTAACTTCAAACCTCGCCACACGGATTCTTGATTCCTAAATTTTTCATCGGCATAAATG
>CP070652.1:1067964-1071903 GCA_020354645.1 Deltaproteobacteria bacterium | reverse complement strand
TGGCACAGTGTTTACAGCAAGCTGAATCTGCTCCGATCGGGCAAGCTTTCATGTTTGCGGCTCTATCAAAAGAGATTTCAACACCGTCTCGTCGTGCTTTTGCAAGCATTTGTGCGGTGGAATCACATGTCGTTACATCTTTAACATCAGGTTCTTTTCGTTTGGGCGTTATTATTTTCTTTTCTTCCATGATTCCTCCTGTTTTTTAAAACTGTTGCGTTTATTTACATAATTTTTGGAAATTTTGTTCAATTTTAAGTTAATAGTAATGATTACTAATAATATTTAATTAATCGACTCCCTTTTGTCAAGCAATATATCACACCCCTCAAATAAATATCATATCTCGCGTGTACCCGGATAGCACATTTGGAAGAAGGGCTGGAAATAATCATTGAAACAACGTCAATTTTGTACTATCGGTATTACCGATTTTATCTCGGTTGTATGAATAGGAGTGAAAACGACATGCAGAAAGGATAAATGCCATGCCGGAAGAAAAACCTGTTAAGATCTTTTCATTGAGTACCTGCAGCCACTGCAAGTCAACCAAGAAATTTTTGAACGATTGCACGGTTAAGTATGAGTTCGTCGATGTTGACCTGCTGGAAGGGGATGAAAGAAAAGCCATTCTTGAAGACGTCAAAAAGTTCAATCCCAAATGCTCATTTCCGACCATAATTATCGGTGAAAAAGTCATCGTGGGCTTTAAAGAAAAAGAGATCAGGGAGGCACTGGGTCTGTGATGGATGCGCAGGAGCTCTATGAAAGAATGAAAAAGTTACAGGAACCCAAAGGTTATTATTTCAACAAAGACAAACAAAGAACCTTTGAACTTTTGGAAGCGCTGATTACCAATAAAAAGCGTTACGGATATATGGGATGTCCCTGCCGATTGTTATCGGGAGACCGCCAACACGACAGGGATATTATCTGCCCCTGTGAATACAGTGTTCCGGACATTGAGGAGTACGGCAGCTGCTATTGCAATCTCTACGTTTCAAGTGATTGGAATCAGGGAAAAGTATCCCACGATTACGTGCCGGAGCGAAGACCACCCGAAAAGTACATCCTTTGAGCACCGGGCGTAATTCAATCTCCCACTAGTTTATTGCGAGGTGCTTAAAATTTTATCCTGCCCATGATGGACGGGATAAAATTCAGGTTAAAAGAGAGAGTTAAATCCGTATAACCTCAAATTGAACGACCCAATATGGCCGCATCGAAAATTGCAGCCTTGGCAGTCCTTGGTTCCAGACAGTCGCCGATGAGGTGGGTTTCATAGCCGAGCCCTTTTATACGATCATACAGCTTGGTATCTGGTCGGATACCGATGGCAACCACAACTTTATCCGCTTCAACAAAAACTTTCTGGCCATTTTTATCAACCAGTTCCACCCCGTTGTCCAGCACCTTTACCAGTTTATGCTCCGTCAAAATTTTTACATTGTTTTCCTTGAGTTTGTTCAGCAGCATTTTTTTGGTCATGGCTTCCAGGTCTTTTGCGACTTGAGGCAGCATTTCCACCACGGTGACCTGAGATCCGCTTTCAGACAGATGATACGCAACTTCACAGCCGGTTGCACCGCCACCGATAATCACCGTTTTTCGGCTGCTCGGCGGATTGCCGTTTAAAACAACATCGAAAGTTAAAACATTGGACTTCTCAATTCCTTCGACATTCGGCACGGCGGGGAAGGAACCGGTGGCCAAAATAACAACGTCCGGTTTTGCCTCCTTGATCGTATCCGGGGTGACCTCATGATTCAGGTGCAGGATAACCCCGTATTTTTCGATCTGGGTTTTTTGGAATTTAATCAGGGTGCGCATTTCCCGCTTGTAATCGGTTGTACTGCCCGGAACGAGTTGGCCGCCGATTATCGGTTGCTTTTCATACAGGTGAACCTGATGACCCCGCTTTGCCGCAACCCATGCCGTATTGAGACCACTCGGGCCACCGCCGACTACCATGACCTTTTTAGGGATTTCGGCCGGTTTAAGTTCCATCTCTTTTTCACGCCCCAATGCGGGATTGACAAGACATTCCAAACGTCCCTTTTTGAAGATAGATTGCATGCAGGTGTTGCAGGCAATGCAGGTTCTGATCTCGTCCAGGCGTCCCTCCTGGGCTTTTTTAGGCATTTCAGGGTCGGCCATCAATCCCCGGCCGATGCAAACCAAATCTGCCTTCCCGGTTGCGATGATTTTATTGGCAGTAACCGGATCGTTAATCCGCCACACGGCCATTACGGGAATATCCAGCGCTTTTTTAACCTCGGCAGCTGAATCGGCCAGGCAGGCCTTTTTCATAAACATGGGTTGGCAAATCCATTCGGGAGTTGCATCGTTTCCGGCTGAGACCTGAACAACATCAATCCCGGCCGCCACTAATACCTTTAGAATTTCGATGCTTTCTGCAACGGTCAGGCCGTCCGTAACAAACTCCTGGGCACTGATTTTAAAAGAGAGGGGGAAATTTTGGCCGAGCCGTTTTCTGAGCTCCTCAACAATTTCTTTTGCAAACCGGGTCCTTCCGACGGTGTTTCCGCCATATTGGTCTTCCCGTATATTCGAAAAACCTGATAAAAATTGATTTACCAGATATCCATGCGCACCGTGTATTTCCAGAAGCTCAAACCCGGCTTCTCGCGCCCTCACCGCGGCATCACCGAATTTTTTTACGAGTTCCTGGATGCCGCCAATAGTCAGGGGCCGGACATCGCCACGGATCGTCGGGCAAGCGAGCGGAGAAGGCGCAACAGGTTTTTGCCGGATTACCCTTTCCGATGTCTGCCTGCCGGCATGGTGGATTTGAACGGCCGCTATCGCACCTTCAGCTTTTATAGCGGCGGCAATCTTCGCCAGCCCCTCAATGTGTCGATCCCTATCGATTCTAGCCTGGTGGTTGGACACAACGCCTTCGGATGACACCGCGCAGGCTTCCATGATCACCATGGCGGGTCCGCCGGCAGCCCTTAGGCGATAATGTTCGATGGTTTTTTCCGTGATGGCCCCGCCATTCTCTATCAAAAAGGAGGCCAATGGCGGCAAAACGATCCTGTTCTTCAATTCAACATTCTTGAGGTGAAACGGTGAAAAAAGGAATTCCATTATTTTATTCTTCCTCCGGGTTGCGATAAATCTATTCCTGGATACCCCTCTTTTAAATTGGCAATATAGGTAAAGTGATTCTCAAAGCAACGTTGTAAAAAGCGACCGACCCAGGCTGTCCCTTACCCGGGGCTTATCGCATTCGAACTATATTTTTGAGAATCATTCTAATCCACTTTCAAAATTTGGATTACAAACCGTCATATGCATGCCGACCGATTGAACAATCCCAAAAACTTTTTTAGAAGAAAATTATAGGACAAATAGCAGAAAAATTCAGCAGACCAAGACCTGTATTAGAATTGTGCTTCCAATATTGCAGATTTTTTGTTTTGTGTTGATTGAGCGCATCTTCACGCCCATATAAAAAAAGCACCCAGTGTGTCAACCTAAAAATTAATCCTGAAGCTGTTATAGGGTGCGATTGTGGCTGTTTGATGTTTGTTTGCGCTAATTTTTCATCCGATCAGGTAGACTCAATATTTGAGAAACAGGATGATTTAATGGTTATGGTCTGCTGGCACTTACTCAATAACAAAATGGACCCGTCGGTTTTTCGTTCTGGCTTCTTCACTTTCCCCGGTTTCTACCGGTAGTTCCCTTCCAAAGCTTACGACCGTCATGCGTGAGGGATCAATGCCCTGCTGTATTAAAAAGGTTTTTACATTTCCGGCCCGTCTATCGCCAAGAGCGAAGTTGTACTCCGCTGTACCCGGCTCATCCGTGTGCCCTTGAATGATAATATTAATTTCAGGGTATTGCATGAGCCATTCAGCTTTTCTTAGCAATATTTCCTGTGCCTCCGGTAGGAGGGTGTAACTTTTTTTG
>CP070652.1:1062116-1067864 GCA_020354645.1 Deltaproteobacteria bacterium | reverse complement strand
TGCTCTACCAACTGAGCTACTCTGGCCCGCAAATTAATTGCCGGCTACTCTGAATAAAATGATAATACGGTTTCCAACACTGGGCTATAATACAAAAAGAACCTCTCCTTTTACCTGTCAAATTTATAAACTTCAAATTTATTTATTCCTATTTTTACGCTAATATTCACTATTATATGTATTTATATGAAAAAAACTATTATTTTCATCTAATTTCTTTCAAAAATGATATATAACTAACTTTTTCTGCGTTACAAAAGGAAAATTTACCGCTTGGCCGCCACCGATAGTCCAATTTTATACCGATAATTTCTTTTGGGTGGCTTTAAAGGGATTCTCAAAATTAGACACCGGTTAATCCCCCACGGCGAAAATCCCAATAAATATAAGGTAAGCTGAGCTCCCCTCACAATAAACTATTGAAAAAAAAATGAATTCCTATTACAATATTTTATTGAATAAATCAGGGGCCGAGGCCGAAAAAATTGTCCCGATCCCTCAAATAAATATATATGCCTGTAAGTTACAACCGAAAACACGAAGGTTTGAGTATAAAACCGGCCGGTTAAGGCTTGACAAATCCACCTGAATTTGTGTATTCCAACAGCGATTCATTCTTCAGTAGAATTCTAACCACGTTCAACCGTAGGTATTACCGAAAATTGACTATGGAAGCACATCGGATAAAGTTGCGCGGATTCTTCCTGCCAGTTCTGCTGTTATTTTTCTCTTGCACTCATATTCACCCCCTATACAAAGTATCGGATTCTCGGGACCTTAAGTTAAATTCATCTGATAACGAGATCCTGAGCGGTTCCGAGCGTACCGAAAATTCCGCTGGTATAAATGAGACCAAAACGCCCCTACCCCCAACCGCTAACCCTGTTGAAGTTGCCGCCGCAACCGAAGCCTCGGGATCAAACGACAACGCACTGTTCACCCTCAGCAATGCGCCAATAGTTGCCGAAAAAAAAGTGCAGCCGATCCTGGATGAAGCCCTTGAATATTGTCAGGCTGCCCAGGAATTTTGGCAAAAGGGTGAACTTGAAAGTGCGGTTGAAGCCCTTGATCAGGCATACGCGCTGATTTTAAATGTCAACATCGATGACCAGCCCAAACTCATCCAACAAAAGGACGATCTGCGGTTTTCAATCTCAAAGCGCATTCTTGAAATCTACGCTTCACGGAATATTGTCGTCAACGGAGAGCATCAAGCCATTCCCAGGGTGATAAACAGATACGTAGAAACTGAGATCGAGCGTTTTATCCGCGGAGAAGAGAAAATCTTTTTTATCGAATCTTACAAACGCTCAGGCAGGTATCGTCCATTGATTGAATCGGCCCTGATAGAAGCCGGTCTGCCTTCTGAATTATCTTGGCTGCCATTGATTGAGAGCGGGTTTAAAGTAAATGCGTTCTCAAAGGCCAGAGCTCTTGGACTCTGGCAATTTATTCCTTCAACCGGATATAAGTTTGGATTGAAACGCAACAAATACATCGATGAAAGACTCGATCCGGAAAAATCCACCGGGGCAGCCATCGCATATTTGAAGGAACTGCATCAGATTTTTGGAGACTGGACAACAGTTCTGGCTGCCTATAACTGCGGCGAAGGCAGAGTGTTGCGGGTGATACGCCATCAGAACATCAATTATCTTGATAACTTTTGGGATCTCTATGAACGGCTGCCTTTTGAAACTGCCCGATATGTACCCAGGTTTCTCGCCACCCTTCACATAATCAATAACCTCGATTTATACGGACTTGATGACATTGAGCTTGACCCTCTGCTGCAATACGAAACGGTGGAGGTCTCGAAACAAATACACTTAAAGGATGTTGCTCAAAAAATCGGAGTTTCTTTGGAGGTTATAAAAGGACTTAATCCAGAGCTTCGTTACAAAATATTACCGCCGGATAAATATACCCTGAGGGTCCCGCCCGATATGGGTGAACCCCTCATGGCAAAAATTACTGAAATACCCGTCTCCTCTGCACCCAAACCGACATTTGTGTATCATAGGGTACGCCGGGGAGAGACGCTTTCCACAATTGCCAGGCGTTATAAAACTCGTGTCAGAAGCATCATGCGAGCCAATAACCTGCGTCGATCCAATTATATTGTTGCCGGCAGATTATTGAAGATACCCCAGCGGGGATATGAATATCGGTCTCCAAAAAGAAGAAATTTAGTGCCCAAACATGGCCTAACCCACACAGTAGTTAGAGGGGATTCTCTTTGGATAATTGCCAACCGCTATGGGACAACTGCTCGAAAAATCCAACAACTCAACAATCTCACCACCACAGAGCTTTACATCGGTCAGATCCTTAAACTACCTCAGGACGTCGCCGATTCGGGAGGCAATGGTTTAAAGATGTATCAGGTCCAACAAGGGGACAGTCCTTTTGAAATTGCAGTGCGGCATAAAATGCCGCTGGACCGTTTACTTCGCATTAACAGCCTGACCACGCGAAGCACCATTTATCCGGGGCAAAAATTGTATGTCGAATAGCTCGCCAGCACCGGCGCAATAGTTTACCTTAATTGAGCGAAAGTCGAGGATGCGTCAGATCCGCGGCGTCAAGGGCGAAGCTGTAGTTAGCTACTGCGAGCCTTTGACAAAAAAGGAGATGGCGTATTCCGCCAGAGGCGGATAAACATCGGCTTTCCCAACGGGTAAACAAAATGAAGATCAAATCCATAATCAATAACTTAACTAGGCGCGTATTTTCACCAGTGGATTTGATTCCACGCGATCGGTTGAAATCTCTAAATTTACTCGGTTTTCTTCATTTTGTTTACGATCAATTGAGGTTTATTTTTTGTTGTCCTTACTGAGTGTCGATAAAAACCTTAAAATTTTTCTCCTCTTTTCACAGCATCACCAACTTGGTCCAGTATCCGTGGCTTTTCTTCAATATACAAACTGGTATGTCATCACCGGGGCTCCCTGTTCCGGTAAGACCTCTGTCGTCCGTGAGCTGGAAAAGCGTGGCTACCGGGTGGTTCATGAAGTGGCCCGAGCTTACATAGACGAAGAGTTAAATAAAGGCAAGAGATTAGAAGAAATCAAATCCGATGCGCTGGCGTTCGAACACCACATTCTGGATCGCAAGATTAAAATCGAATCCTCCCTGCCAAAAGATGCCGTTATTTTTCTAGATCGGGCGGTTCCGGACAGCATCGCTTATTTCACGCTGGAAGGACTTAATTCAACAGAACCATTAGAAAAGAGTAAAACCGTCCGTTATAAAAAAGTGTTTCTGTTGGAGAGGCTTGTGTTTGAAAAGGATCCGGCAAGAGTAGAAGACGAATCAATTGCCACCCAGCTGGATCGTCTTATTGAAGACAGCTACCGAATGCTTGGCTACGATATTGGGCGTGTCCCGGTTCTTTCGATCAAAGATCGAACCGATTTTATTTTGCAGCGGCTATAGCAGATTAAAATGTGTTTTATTAAGTAAAGCGCTTGTATTGCGGATTACCGATCTGTAACAATTGTCGCATTAACTTCGACCTTCTTCGGCGCTAATAAAGCTTTTCTTTCTTTTTCTGTGAGGTGCCGCCAACTGCCTTCCGCGAGCCTTCCGATTTTAATATTGGCCACCCGAACCCGTTTCAGTCGACTTACCCGAGCACCCACTTTTCGAACCATCCGGCGGATTTGCCTGTTTTTGCCTTCCTGCAGGATAATTCGAAATCGCCTGGCAGACAATCTTTTGATTTTTGCCGCGCGGGTCTTGGTCCCCATCATAGGTAACCCTTGCGCCAGTTTTCGCAGCGCCCCATCTGCAACGGGTCTGTCAACCGTAACTTCGTACTCTTTTTCATGGTCAAAGGAAGGATGCAAGAGGCGGTGATGGAGTTCTCCGTCATTGGTCAACAGCAAAAGTCCGGAGGAGTCCTTGTCCAATCTCCCGATCGGATAGATTCGCAGAGAAATATCGAGAAGATCCATTACTATTTTTTCATCAGCTTGTCTCCGCGAGCAACTTGCAATATATCCCTTGGGTTTGTTTAACGCGATATAGATATTATCGTGGTTTAATTCTACCGTATTACCGTTTACTGCTATCTGATCGGTTTGAGGATCAACTTTTGTCCCCAATTCTTTTACTATTCTATCATTAACTTTGACTCGACCACTTCTGATATATTCCTCGCCCTTTCTGCGGGAGCAAACTCCGGCGCTCGATAAAAACTTTTGCAGTCGCATGAAAGCCATTGTAATGAGTAGATCGAATTTGATGTATCGGGTGGTTACTACCTTAAGATCTGTAATCTGCGTTTATTTTGACATAATCGACGGAAAAGTCGCAGGTGTAGACAAAGGACCGCCCATTGCCCATATGCAGATCAATCGTTATCGCAAACTCCGGCTTTTTCAGAACTGCGGTCGCTTGAATTTCAATGGATTTACCGCATCCGATACCCTGACTGACCATCTGAACATCATCGAAAAAAACATCAATCCTGTCCGGTTCAATCGGAACCCCTGCTCGTCCAGCTGCAGCAAGAATCCGTCCCCAGTTGGCATCTTCACCAAAAAGGGCTGTTTTGAGGAGATTTGAATGGGCCACCGTATCGGCAATCTGGCGGGCCTCCTTGTCCGTTACTGCTCCCTTAACTATGATTTCAACCAGCTTGGTCGCACCTTCGCCGTCTTTCACCAACAATTTGGCCAGTTTTACCATTACGTCATCCAGCACCCGCTGAAAAGTTGCCTTCTGATCCCTGCTTTCAATCTTGATATCGGATTTACCGTTTGCAAGCAAAAGAACCGTATCATTGGTGCTGGTATCACCGTCCACGGTTATCCGATTAAGGGATTTGTCAGTTGCGGCCACAAGCATCTCTTTCATCACGGCCGAAGGCGCCTGCACGTCGCTCACCAGGAAACACAGCAGGGTGGCCATATCCGGTCGAATCATACCCGCCCCTTTGGCAGCGCCGATGATGGTAAAAATCTTGCCATGGGAATGCCCTTGCCGGCATACCACTTTGGGTTTGGTATCGGTGGTCATTATGGCCTCAGCAAAGTCTGTGACACCTTTGGAACTGGCGGAGGCAACAAGATCCGGTACTGCCACCTCAATTTTGGCGACCGGGAGTTGCTCGCCGATCACGCCGGTGGAAGCCACCAACACCGAATTCTCAGATATCCCTAAACCGGTTGCAGCTGCATTGGCCATGGCAATGGCGTCCCGAATCCCTTGATCACCGGTGCAGCAATTGGCATTGCCGCTGTTTACAATGACCGCCTGACAGACGCCGGATGTGATCCGTTGGCGATCGAAGAGAACCGGTGCCGCCTGAACCCGGTTGCGGGTAAACAGGCCGGCAACATTTGCAGGGACTTCGGAATAAATGAGACCGAGATCTTTACCCCCATTCTTCTTCAGGCCCGATGCAATCCCGGAAAACTTAAAACCCGGACATACCCTGTCTTCCATAACAATTTCCTGAATTATAAATATTTGAAGAGTCGGGGAGTTTTTTGATCCATTGTCGTAAGTCTTTTGTTTTTCTGCAATTTGGCAGCGGGGGAGACCGCAGCCACCGAAGGTGGAATGCGGAGGAGGCAAGTATCCCCTGCTGCCAAATTGCCTGGAAATTCAAAGACTGGAGGCACAGGGTCAAAAAAACTCCCCGACCCCTCAATTAAAATTTGAGGAGTCGGGGTGTTTTTTTTTTTGATCCATTGTCGTAAGTCTTTTGTTTTTCTGCAATTTGGCAGCGGGGGA
>CP070652.1:1056619-1062016 GCA_020354645.1 Deltaproteobacteria bacterium | reverse complement strand
ATTGAATCAGTCAAACCTGGCAATGAAGTGGCGAAATCGCTCGACGCCTTCAATCAGACGACCCGGAATCGGACCATCGAACTTAACGGGACTTCCTGCCGGATGGGCCAGGATAGCTGATGGGGGATGACCCGCCGGCTCAGCAACAATCAGCGCCACGGATGTCAGCTGATCCAGGTACTTTCTCATCAGTGGTCTCCCGGCGGGTTTTTGCAGCCGAACCCTGTGAAGGGAGATCGGTTGAAAAATGCCCCAGCCTTCAAATTCCCGGTCCTCGGGATAGAATTTACAGACAATTCCCTGGATCCGAACGCATACACTGCCGCCCCTTACAACCGGCGCCAAAAAGCTGCTTTTGAGAAAATTTTCCTCTTCGGTGGCCAGTTTGTCGATCAGCTTGCGGATGTCCATTGAAATTTGATTCGGCAGGCCGGCTGTCCGGCCCGCCAATCCTTTCTCTTGCCTGTCAACGCGGTTTCCGCTTGGGAAGCGGGTACTCCATGATTTCCATCAGCAGCTCAACCCGGCTGGGTTTGCTCAGCAGCGGCACCAGGTTGGGCAGGGCATAGTAATCCCCCTCGAATCTGAAAACATCGCACGGGATTGCGGCTTGTTGGCAACCTTTCTGAATCTGGTTAGAGCCCCTGCCGATTTTGACGATGCAGACATTGGGCTGCGTTTTGAGATCGTAACTGTAGCGCTCCAGTGTCTGAATGAAAAAAGGGTGCTGGTTCTCCTCTTCGTCAGTAACCATCAGAATCTGCTCAACGTATTGTCTTTTTTTGCGCATCCATTCCAGGGCCACACCGCATGAGGTGCCGCCGGCCGCCTGGATCCCTCTAAATGCTTTTTCCCAGTCGCTGAGCACATCCCCCGCGACCTTGATCGGATAGGCCGAGGTATCAAAGGCATAGACAAAAAGATCGGCGGTGCACAGCGAAGAAATCAGGGCACCGATCTGCTTGGCCACATCGATGGCGATATCCATGGAGCCGGATTTGTCCACCAGCAGGGCGGTGGGGCGTTTAATTTCGCCTTTGGCCTTGAGCTTGGTCTCGGTCACCCGATCGAGCTTGCCTGCCAGATCCTTGGAAACGCCGGCTTTTTCCACCGCCTTTTTGGCCTTGTAAGCCGAAACCCGTCCGTCTTTTTGGGCTGCTGCCAGTTTCTGTTCTACCAGATCTTTGAGGTCATCGTTGTCAAAGACCCCTCGCCGGCGCAGGGAGCCCATGTTGTTGATGACTTCCTGGGGGGTCATCACGTCGATGAGGGCTGCCAGCACACTGGGCGTCATCTTCTTGATAACCGAAGTTGCCACCCGATACGGAATGCGTTGCTCGGCGATCACCCGGGCCTGTTCTGCGGGCGACTTCGCACGTCCGATCTGTTTCAACGCATGCAGCTTGCTGCCTTTCGGGGGATTCTCGTCGAAGAGAATCATTTGGGCCCGCTCCGACGGGCGGATGTGAAGCAGGGCGTACATGCGCTTCATGGCTTTGCGGGCCTGCAGCACGCACTCATCGAACCACTCGGGATCCGTTTCCCGCTCCCGGATGTAACGCTCGATTTCAGTCCGCATCGATCGCGGCAGGCCTTTGCCCAATCCCCGCTTTTCTTCAATGACCCGGGGTTGGCGGGAAGGCCCGGCGGCATCCCGACCCGCAATAAGGTCTCGTAGCCTGTCTCGCAGGCCGGGTGCCGAGCGGGATTCCATGCTTTTTGTGATGCGCCGGATGCGTTTGCCGTGAATGAAATCCAGCACCCGCACGACTTCGTAGGGCGGAAGCATCCGCAGCAGGGCCAGGCCGACATCCCGGTGACCCTAGTTCTCGGATAGGATCAGATTTACGATGAACATCTCCTTGTGATCCCGCACCTCTCCCTGGTCGTGGTACCAGGCGCCCAGCCGCACATAAAACAGCGGATCCTTTTCGCACATCTGCCGGTGCACCGGAAAGACTTTGTCCAGATCCCGGTGCGGCGTTGTCAGCAACGTGTTGAAAATTTCCAGCCGCAGGTCTTTTTCACTCATGAGTCTGCCCTTCCTCTGATTATGAAGATTAAAAAAAACTTTCCTCAGGGGTACCACCGAAAACCGGCGATCCCCCGGGGAAAGAAAATCCCCGTGCAAGTTCGACAAGCAATATTCCACTTTGTTTATGGTGCAGACTACCCGCTGCAGGGGGGGGATTCGAACCCAAGGCTTTACAGCCTTACCAGTGTGTACGCTTACCGGATGGGGCACGGGAAAATTCTTGTAAAATCTGGCCTGTGCAAGTTCAAGAAGCACAGTGCTTTCAAGAGGGAATCGAACCCTCGAATCCTCGGGCCTAAACCGAGTGCTTTACCGACTTAGCTATTGTTTGTAAGCTTCCCGGGTGGGGCACAGGCAAAACTGGTTTTTATAGAGCAGTCAATATTAACGATTTAAAAAGCAACAACGGACCGACGACACGTCCTTGCTGCAATCCGGATCTTTTTCTGCCAATTAAACTATGAGGCCCGGCCGGGCCATGGCGGGGCGCGTCACCCAGCAATCCTCGGTTATTGGCGTTTCCGCAGTTCTTATCGGACACGCTAGAATTGGTTTCAAAACTCCATCTAAGGGCCCAATGGCTGCGTAGCAAACCCCTTACGAAAAATGTCGCGTGCAAGTTCGAACTGCTTTTTTTTGGGAACCAAAATCCCACGACCCGAAGGTCAGTTTGTATGCAGTTTCAGTTGGGCACGCGAGTATTTGTTGAAAACGGGCCTGTGCGAGTTCAAGAAGCATGGTCACTGTGACGGGCCTGTTTCGCCGCGTCCTGATTTACAGTCAGGTGTGTAAGCTTCCTGGATAGGGCACAGGCAAAAGTTATTTCACCGAAATAGTATAGTATATTGATAGCAACTAGTATGGTTTCAAATTCCATAAACAAAATTTACAATCTGCGAAAACCTTTCACCCCTTTTGCTTCTTATTTTTTATAGTTTTTCATAGATCACAACATTGGATTGCTGCCGGCAATTTCAAACGGCAACCCTGATTATTTTTTGCGCTTAAAACTATGAGGCCCGGCCGGGCCATGGCGGGGCGCGTCACCCCGCAATCCTCAGGCCTTACTTGTATGCCGTTTCGATCGCCGATTCAAAAGCAAGGCTTATTTATCATCCAAAGACAGCTTCGGGACGAACGGTGAAGTTACCGTTGTCGTGCCGCTCGACGACGTAGTCTCTGAAACGAGATTCAGCCACATCGAGGTACCAGGCCAGAGCAGCCTTTACCTCACCATCATTGGAACCGCTGCCGATGTCGAGCTTGCTTAAAGGGATATCAAAGCTCCTGCCGTCAAACCTTGCGTGAAGTATAGTCTCCATGACTTTTTCACCTCTTTCCATTTTCAATTTCGTTATTCTGCCGTTTTTAGGCAATAAAAAACCCCGGGAAACGTTTTGTTTCAGCCGGGGTTTGAACCTAAAAATCACTACCATCAGCGGTGCATAGGCCTCCCCCGACATTGTCCAATACCCAGTTCGTAGGACAAGGTATGTGGCCATCTGTTAAATATCTCTGCTATGTCTTTTTGCCGTAAGCTCATTTTTGTCTTCACTTTAACCGTTTGAAAATCTTATCTTCAAATTGTAAACGGTATTTGTAAATGTTATTCAAATATTTGTCAAGTAAAAAATTGCCCCGATCCCTGATTAATTAGAAATAAATAGTTTCCCTCTTGGGAAGCCCCGCTCTTTAGAGCGGGGAGCTTCATAACAACCTGCTGGTTTTATAAGTTTCGTTATGATTTTATGGTTTAAATCACCGGTAATGTTCTTAACAAATGGTGGTCAAAAACAATCGCCTGCGATTTTTGTTCGATCAACAATCGATATCAATTTTTGGCCGCTCGTGTCGCCTATTCCATTTTCATTTGTGAACCCATCATTTCGGCAAACGAAAGTTTTCGATATCCTGCAGGGGCCTTGAACTCCTGATCCGGGATGCTTCTTTTTTCTAATTTCATAATATCCGTTTCTTTTTCCGGGTTGCCCCCCTCATAGCGCACACTTTTCAATACAATTCCCGACTGCATGAGTCTAAGGTATTCAGGGGAATTTTCCGGCGAAGTTTCCATCATTCCCAAGCCTGCAGTGCAGGAGCTGAACTTCTGCAACATGGGCATCAGTGATTTGAAATCTTTCATCAAAGCGCTGTCGCTATTCAGCCACAGCTCTTCATAAAGTTCATCTTCGACCGTTACTTTGTACTTTTCGGTCTTAAAACCGGCCACCACTTCTCCGGCTCCGGCTTTTACAACGGATACAGTGTGGGGAGACCCCGGCTTGCTTTTGGCCATCATTTGGACCATCATTTGCCGCTGTTCATCGGGAATACCTTCCATGGCCTCTTTCATCATACTGGAAATGGATGTGCAATAATCCTCAACCGTCCCCCGGGCATAAATTTTTCGGGCACTGTTATAAAATATCATTTCATTTCCGGGGCCATCCATTATCCAACTAAATTCTTTCGAAACATTTTTCATCCGGCCTCTGGATATAAGCGTCGAATCTCCATTACGTTCCGACATGACCCAGCCTGCGTCAACAGGCAAAACCAGACCGAATACCACGACCACCCCAATCAGAATCAACCACTTACGTGACATACGCATACTGCCTCCTTTTTTGTTTACGGATCAGCCAACGCCTGAAGGGGTAGGAAAATTTAACTATTTTTCTCCATTATTGATCACGGTGGCACTTATCCGGTGAATGATTATTATCGGAATGCGTCATTAATATTCAGCAATAATCAGCATCTTGGCATCATTCGTCAAGTATCGTCGATCCTCACCAGGCTAATTTTATATGCGAAGAATCGCATTAAATCATTGATGCCCATTTTCCCCGTCCGATTTGGAAGAAATATTTCTTCAAACATTTTTGATTTCGTAGTAAAATTAACAATGTTTGGATTTCACTACCCCAATTGCCTAAAACGACATGCCGTTTCACTCTGGCATTTTTTGAACTTTCATTGAAATGATATTTACCCGACATGAATGTAATTGTTGTCAGCGATTTACACATCGGATCCCGATACTTTTTATGCGAGGTTTTCGAGCTTTTTCTCAACAGAATTTCTGAAGATTATGAACTTGTCCTGAATGGGGATGTTCTCGATAATCTTTATACGAAATTGCCGCCACCCCATCAGCGAATACTGGATCTGATTGAACAATTTTCTTACCGGCAGAAGGTCATTTGGGTACGGGGCAATCATGACAACGGCTATGTACCGAAAGGTTTCGGGAAAGTATATTTCAAACAGATACACACAATCGATCGGAGAATATTAATCGCCCATGGAGACTATTTCGATGGGGTGATGATTCGAAGCCGGCTGTTCATGAAGGCCTT
>CP070652.1:1047589-1056519 GCA_020354645.1 Deltaproteobacteria bacterium | reverse complement strand
TAAGGCGGAGTTAAAGGAGGCTATCAAAAATAAGGGGTCGGGGTGTTTTTTTAACGACAAGATCATCGCCCGGTGCTTCCAAGTGGCAGAGGGCTATTGCCGCCGAGAAAGGCAAAACACGGCGTCGGTTCTTGTTGGCGTGAAAGTTTTAAATAGCCGGCAGTAAAATGCAAGGCAGTTGCCGCTGTCAGGCTTGGCAGGCAACACCCCGGCATCTTGCCGTGTAAAAACACCCCGACCCCTGATCTAAAATAGATAGTTTCCTTTCCGGGAAGCCCCGCCTTTCAGGGCGGGGGGCTTCACTTAAGGTGCTGTTCAAGTAGTAATTTTAGACAAGTATGATGCCGGACTATATTCTTGAAGTCAAAAATTTAAAAATGTATTTTCCCATCCATGGGGGTGTGTTTCGACGGAGAGTGGGCTGGGTGTATGCAGTGGATGGCGTTTCTCTCAAAGTAAAAGCGGGCCAGACACTCGGGCTTGTCGGAGAATCCGGTTGTGGCAAAACCACCGCCGGCCGCGCAATTGCCAGACTGTATAAGCCCACCGCCGGCGAGGTTATTTTCGAAGGTAAGAATTTGTCGCGGTTAAACGCTCACAACCTTCGGACAGTTCGACGTGATTTACAGATGATGTTTCAAGATCCCTTTGAATCCTTAAATGCCCGGCACACGATCAGGGATATCCTGCAAGAACCTTATGAGATTCATTCTATAGGTTCACACGAAGAGCGACAATCAGAGATATCCGAATTGCTTGCCCGGGTCGGGATGTCCGAAGATGTATTATCTCGCTTTCCCCATGAATTCAGCGGTGGTCAGCGTCAACGCATCGGTATTGCCAGGGCAGTGACGTTGAAACCCAAAATGATCATCTGCGATGAGCCGGTCTCGGCCCTGGATGTATCGATTCAATCCCAGATCTTGAACCTGCTTTTGGAGCTTCAGACTGAGATGAGGCTGACCTACATCTTCATCGCCCACGACCTTGCTGTGGTCAAACATATCTCCGATCACATTGCCGTGATGTATCTTGGAAAAATCATTGAATATTCCGATGCGGACACAATTTATCAGAATCCTGTACATCCGTATACCCATGCTTTAATATCGGCGATTCCCGTACCTGACCCTGAAGTGAGGAAGAAAAAACAGATTCTCAAAGGGGATGTCCCATCCCCGACGCATCCTCCGTCCGGCTGCGTATTTCACACCCGGTGTCCTTATGAAAAGAATTATTGCAAAACTGAGGTTCCCGACTTGGTCCCGGCTCCGGGGACACACGGTGAAATTCATTTGCAGGCATGTTTACGTGCAGGGGAAATTTCATTTCCTTGATATTTAAGGAGGCGTCTGCCCTATGGTGGATGGCTGCTTGGAACTTTTGGATTGATTGGAACTCAGTGCTTCCTTAAATTTCCGGATAGATTCTAATTTCTGTTTGATCAGTTTGGTCTCAATCTCATCCGGATCTAGTGCGAATGCCTGATTAAGGTATTTGGATGCGGCATCAAGACCGGCCAGGGTGCCCTTGCCGGCGGCCACATCGGCCTTGTATAAAAGAATCATCAGGTCGATGTTGTTGATTCGGGCCTTGGCGGTATTGCGAAGTGCGTCTGTGGTTGCATACGAAAGGGCCCGGTTCAGGTAGGATTTAATCCCTCTAAAGTCAGGCATGCCCGGCACCTCCATCAAAGCATCAGCTTTTTGGATGTAATATTGGCAGGCCAGCGGAAAAACCTCCTCTTTGGTGTAAAAGGCCTTGGTGTGTTCAGGTGCTTGCATGCCGGGCATAATCACAATTCGCTTTCTATCATTGGGAGAGAATTTGCCCTTCCAGATCTCCACCGCACCATGTCGAGACGCAATAAAATATTTATTCATATTCTGGTAACTTGTCAGAACCGTAAGCCCCATCAATGCCATCAAGCAAATGCTAAGATATAGAATAATCTTTTTTGTAAAATGGGGTCGCCGAAAATCATCTATTGGGGGATGAATCGCGCTTGAAACCTTTTCGGTAATTGGTTGCTTGGATTTTTCCCTCCCAACCGGCTGCTCCGGTGCATCGGTTTTCAAAGCTTCGCCTTTTTCTTCGAATCGGGCGGGTGAGGGAGCCGTTTTTTTCGGTTTTGGTGTTTTGACCGTCTTTGATTTGGTGGGTTGTTTGTGTCTTTTAAGTTTGGCTGGACTTTCGGATTTTGCGGAAACTTTGGTCTTTTTGGTGGTTTCCGTTTTTGGTGCACCTGCAGCCTTTGATGCAGTTTTGGTTTTTACAGGCGATTTGGTTTTGCGGGTTGACTTCTTCCCTGTAGTTGTTCTTTTCGCTGGAATTCTCTTCTTTATCGTTTCTTTTTTCTCAGAGCCGGGTACCACCGGCTTGTTTGCAGCAGCTTCAACCGAGTTGTCTTTTTGCATAGAAATTCCTTTTAGCGTTCAAGATTGAGGAAATAATGTTTACATTTAGATATCTTATTTGCAATAAAAATATCTTGCCGGATTAAGCTGCAATAAGATCACGGCGTTTTGATTATGTCATTCGATCTTGAAAATGTTCAGATCGCTCACAAACGGCGTCGAGTGGAATATTATTTTGAGGATCACTATAAATCAGTGCCTCCAAAAAAATATCTTTTCTTATTATCTCGTGGCGCTATATCATACCCGATATGAAAGAAACCTCTGTTTTAACGTCTGTGATACCGGGCACTTTTTTTATAACTTTTTCGATTCGATCTTTATCATCCACTGAACTTGTAAACCCGGAGATATGGGCCAATCCTTTTTCCGGCACATCAACATTTAAGGTTATAACGTTGATTTCGTTTTTTAACAATGCGGCATGAATCTGTTTTTCGAGCGAAAGCCGTTCCATGACATCCAGCGCGTAAATACTGCAGGTACGAATATCCTCCGAATTGGCTGCGTTTATTATAAGCCCTGCAGCGGTATCAGCCCCCATTTTTCCTGTATTAATGATTACATCATAAAGGGATGGGTCATCCCAATCCAAATGGAATGCATACCGGAAAAAACCTCTTTGCCGGTCCTCGATTTTGCGCAGCAGCTTTTCAGCCGCCGGTCGACTCACGCCATGCTGGTCCATAATGTTTTTAATCCGGATTTGCGTTGCAGTTTGCACGCGAACGTGCAATGCACAATCAAAATTGCGAAGCAACATCTGGCTGCCGTGACCTATAATGACGCCCTCTCCTGCGCGGGCCACTTCATAAATAACGGTTTCCATATAGTCCAGGTATAATTCCGGTCTATTGTATAATATTCGATCAAACAGACCGGGTGCCTTTTCATCCAGACTTTTTATGTCTTTTGCGTCAATGCCTATTTTTAGCGCCATTTGCTGAAGTTCAAAATCATCGTATAGTTTTAAACCCAAACCATCGGCCACCAGACGTGCGATGGTCAGGCCTTCACTGCCTATGCTTTGGGAAATTGTAATTAGCGGCATGATTATTTTCTCCTCGTTTGTGAAAATAGTTTACTGTATCAAATTAGTTTTAAGATCGGCAACAGGCTTGCCTATCTTAAGTCAGGTATATTTTTGCAGCGGCGGCAGCCATACCACCAACAACGTCGGCCGCTGCAGAATTGTTTAATATGCAATACCCAAATTTATTACCTTCAAGGCCTGCTTGCAAGGGCATGTTCAAAATCAATCCAAAAACTTTTCGACCCATTTATCATACCAGACCGTATTGTCTAATCTGTCAGTACTTCTGTTAACTGCCGGGACCTTGACAGAAAGTTAATTTGGGGGCAATTTATTGTCGTGCCGGTATAGCTTTTTTCTTTACCGGGAAGTCCAGCTCTTCCGGGCGGGGGCTTCATTTTTTTAAACTTATAAATGATAATTTTATCGGAGGAGATCATGCCATTTTTAAAGTTAGACGAAATCGAAAAAAAGGATGTTTTTCCGGGAGCTGAAGCCAGATTCGTACATACCGACAACATGACCTTTGCGCACTGGACGTTTAAACCCGACACTGCGTTTCCCGAGCATTCGCACCCCCATGAACAAGTCGTCAATATGATTGAAGGTGAGTTTGAGTTAATTATCGACGGCACCTCAAAACGTCTGAAACCCGGACATGTTGCGATTGTGCCGCCGAATGCGATACACGCCGGCAGATCCCTTACCGCTTGCCGGCTAATTGATGTGTTTTACCCCGTCAGAGAAGATTATCGCTAGTTCGACTTTTAAAGCTCAATGTGATAGAAGACAGATCGTTATTGTTCCGGCTACGTGCCGATTTGTTATCATTGTTAAAATAGCTGAGGGGTGGGGGAGTTAATAAATTAGGTCGCTGCATGGACCATCAGTCCCGCCTATGGGCGGGATACAAACTCACGCATAAGGGATCGTAGCAAAAGAACAGGTCTTTAACATCAAAATAATGGAGTCGGGGTTAAATCGGCACCACAGGCTCAAGCTAAATTTCGATTGCTGCCCGTTCTTTGGCAACGTTCTCTAATGCCTGCAAATTTCGCTGCAAGCGGGACTGATAATTCATCCCGCATATCACAGATTGGATTGAAAAATTCCCCGACCTTCCAAGTAACTACCAACAGAATAAATGGAGAGAATTTGACCGGTAGTTATACCGATAAACTTAAAGACAAGATAACCGGCTGGGGTGCGGATTTAACCGGTGTCGCGGATATTGAATCATTGAGAAAATTGAAAGTTTATCCTGCAAACCTTCTGGAACCATACACCCGAGCCATTTCCGTCGCCATTCAGCTTCCCAGATCGGTATTTGATATGATATCCGATCGCCCCACTCCTATATACGCAGCAGTTTATCAGACTGCCAACCGGATTCTGGACCAAATCGCTTTTAGAACCGCTGTGACACTGCAAATGGAAGGCTTCAATGGTTTGCCGATCCCGGCATCACAGGTACTTGATCAAAGAAAATATTACGGGGCCATCAGTCACAAGGCTGTGGCCAGGATGGCTGGATTGGGTTGGCAAGGCAAAAATCTTCTCCTCATTACGCCGCAATATGGATCAAGAGTTCGTCTCGCAACCATCCTCACCGATGCTCCCCTCATAACGGATGGACCCGTAACAAACCGTTGTGGTAAATGTATGTCATGCCGTGACGCCTGTCCGGCTGAAGCCATAAAGGGTATAAGCACCAAAGATCATTACAAAAACAGGAATGATGCCCTTTATTTTTCTCAATGCGTGGACAAACTCAAAGGGGAATTTGCCAAAATTCCGAATATCGGCGCAGCCATCTGCGGAATCTGTATCAAGGTCTGTCCGTTTGGAAAAAAGGTTAAAAAAATTCGGTCGAGCCGAAAAGCGAGCGAATATGTCAGACAACGCTGAACAGAAATATATTCTTGCCATAGATCTTGGTACCTCCGGACCAAAAGTGGCACTGGCATCAACGAATGGGAAGATCATCGGGTCGGAATTCGAAAAAACCGAAGTAATTCTTTTAACCAACGGCGGTGCAGAGCAAAACCCGGATGACTGGTGGCGCGGTATTAAAGCTGCTACCAAACGGTTGCTGGAGAAGAATTTAGTTCCGATTGACGACATCGTTGCGGTTAACTGCACGACACAATGGTCCGGAACAGTAGCCGTCGATGGTGATGGCAATCCTTTGATGAACGCTGTGATTTGGATGGATTCACGCGGTGCCAGATACATCAAAGAGGTTACCCGTGGGCCTATCAATATCCAAGGATACGGAATCGGAAAATTGATAACATGGCTGCGGTTGACGGGCGGGGCCCCCGGTCAGGCCGGCAAAGATTCGATAGCTCATATCTTATTAATAAAAAACGAGTTTCCCGGGATTTACGAGAACACAAACAAGTTTCTCGAACCCAAAGACTATCTGAATTTGAAGCTGACCGGCATCTATGCAGCCTCTTATGACTCCATCACGCTTCATTGGTGCACCGACAATAGAGACATTTCTAAAATTGTCTACAATGATCGGTTGCTGAGAATGGCCGGTATTGCGCGGGAAAAGCTGCCGGATCTCAGGCCGGCCGCCGGCATTCTCGGACCGATAAAAAAGGAGATCGCCGTAGAACTGGGATTGACGGAAGATGTCCGGGTCGTAATGGGGACGCCGGATGTCCAATCGGCGGCCGTCGGTTCCGGCGCAGTAAAGGACTATGACGGGCACCTTTATATCGGCACTTCCTCCTGGTTGACCTGCCACGTTCCTTTTAAAAAAGTGGACCTTGCCCATAGTATGGCCTCATTACCGTCGGCCATCCCTGGAAGATATTTTGTAGCTAACGAGCAGGAAAGCGCCGGTGCATGTCTGAATTTCATACGGGACAACATATTCTTCCATCCAGATGAACTGGGGGTTGAATTGAAGACGCCGGATGTTTACAAAACCTTTGATGAGATCGCTGCCAAGGTTCCTGCCGGAAGCCACAAACTGATATTCACACCGTGGCTTTTTGGGGAGCGGACACCGGTTGAAGATCATTCTGTTCGCAGCGGCTTTTATAATATGTCTCTTCGGACCACCCGTGAACATCTCATCCGGTCGGTTTACGAAGGTGTGGCGTTTAACTCGCGATGGTTGTTACAATATGTTGAAAAGTTTATCAAGCGGCCAATGGGAACCATCACCATGGTGGGCGGTGGGGCCAATTCAAATATTTGGTGTCAAATTCATGCCGATGTTCTCAACCGGACCATCAGGCAGGTTAAAGAGCCGATCCGGACAAATCTGCGGGGCGCTGTTTTTCTGGCGTCCCTGGCACTCGGGTATCTTAAAATCGACGAGATTCCGGAACGGGTTCCAATTAGCGATACCTTCCAGCCCAATCCCGAAAATCGTGAGATTTATGATGATTTGTTTCGGGAGTTCGTAAAAATCTACAGGCGCAACAAGAAATTCTTTGCCCGGCTGAACAAAATAAATTAGGTACTACCAACCATTATAATGATCGCAACAATCAATTTGTGAACGGAATAAGACTTATGCGAGCCTTGGCCGGGCGGATTTTTTTATCAACCTGATGATGCCCCAAGTGTTTCCAAGGAAAATACAATGAAGATCATGGATTTATTAATGTCAGGTCTCGGCAAGTTGAGTCCGCGCTTTGTTGCATTCATCGAGAAACGCCTCACGTCCGTGTCATTTATCAGGCGCCGGATCGAACAGGAATACGCAGACATTATTGCAGAACTGGATACCATGCTCAAACCTTACCGGAATAGTATTATTTCCTTTTCCCGAATTCCGGATGTTGGTAGGGACCGGCAGGAAATCATTAAAGAAATGGAAGCTATGCGAACTTCGGAAGAGTCAAAGTGGAAAGACGGTTTCGTTTCCGGTGCGATATATCACGGTGATAGCACCCATATCGACTTTCTCAACAGGGTCTATGCCATCAACTCGCAAAGCAATCCGCTTCATTCAGACGTGTGGCCGAGTACTTCAAAATTTGAAGCGGAAGTGATCGCCATGACCGCCAACATGTTAGGAGCTGGCAGCCTAAATGGGGATGCCGCCGAAAATGAAATTTGCGGTGTTGTATCATCGGGGGGCACTGAAAGCATTCTTTTGGCCATGAAGGCTTATCGCGACTGGGCGCGACACACAAAAAAAATCCGAAAACCGGAAATGATTGCTCCCGTATCGGCCCATGCCGCTTTTAACAAAGCCGCCCAATATTTTGACATCAAATTGATACAGGTTCCGGTGGATTCACATTACAAAGGTGATGTGGACGCAACCCGAAAAGCGATTACCAAAAATACGGTGGTAATCGTGGGTTCGGCGCCTTCCTTTCCGCATGGTATCATCGACCCCATCCAGGAAATGTCAGAAATGGCAAGGGAAAGGGGTATTGGTTTTCACACCGATGCCTGTCTGGGCGGGTTCGTTCTGCCGTGGGCGGAGAAACTGGGATATGATGTTCCTCCGTTTGATTTCAGGCTGGCGGGTGTGACATCCATATCGGCAGATACGCACAAGTACGGGTATGCCGCCAAAGGCACCTCGGTGATTCTCTATCGGAACAAAGAGCTGCGGCATTATCAATATTTTACTGCAACCGATTGGCCCGGCGGGCTGTATTTTTCGCCGACCTTTGCCGGCAGCCGGCCCGGAGCCCTGAGCGCTTCCTGCTGGGCGGCGATGGCAACCATTGGGGAGCAAGGGTACCTGCTGGCCACCCAAAAAATACTAAAAACCGCTGAGGTCATTAAGAAGGCAATCAACCGGATACCCGAGCTGAAAGTGCTGGGAGAGCCGCTGTTTGTGATTGCAATCGCCTCCGATAATCTGGATATCTATAAAGTAATGGATTACCTGGCGCAAAAAAAATGGAGTTTGAACGGGCTTCACAAGCCTTCCTGCATACATCTCTGCGTGACTCTCCGGCACACTCGGCCGGGGGTGGCGCAAAGATTCCTGGATGATTTAAAAGCAGCGGTGGAATATGTTAAGGAGAATCCGGAAATGAAAGGAGAAATGGCTCCGGTTTATGGAATGGCGGCCACCCTTCCTTTCCGCGGCGTGGTGAGTGACCTGCTAAAGGCATATATGGATGTATTATACAAAGTTTAGCAGTTAAAAGAAATTCCGTGTTCGACCTGCCCGCAATGACTGTGGGTGGATTCGCGAGGGCACTTCCATGTTGATATTGGTGCCGCGATTAGAGTGATTCTCAAAATAATCTTCCGATTGCACAAGGCCCAGGCAGGGGATAAATTTTTATCGACAAGCTGATTACCCCCGGGTGGTTCTAAATGGCAAAGGGCCATTGCTGCCTGGATGAGCAAGCGACGGTGGGTCTTTGTGTTAACCAGAATGTTTGAACGGGCAGGGGGGTCAATTGATAGGAAGTGGCCATTTCCAGGCCAAGGGGGCGGTGATTCTGCATCTTGAGACAAAAATTTATCCCCTGCCCGGACCT
>CP070652.1:1041733-1047489 GCA_020354645.1 Deltaproteobacteria bacterium | reverse complement strand
GCTCGAGGTTCACCCAGTTAAATAAGATTTGAGCCTTTTATTTAATAATATAGTGCCATTATAGGTCTTCCAGGTTTTTTTGCTTCAACTAAGCATTTATTTGCGTTGCTCAAATCTTAGTTTGAGGTTCTTGGTAAAACTAACGTAAAAGTTTTCATCCTTCGAATCTTTAAAAAGTGTGTATAATAAATAAAAACTCAAACTATTTAACCGGGCAAGGAGTGCACAGAGGGTAATTTTCTTTTTGCTTTCTGCTGAGACGCCAGAAATCAAAAAACCGCAATCGCTTCGCGATGAAAATCCTCTAGCTATAAGTTTTGAGCCGGTCCTTCCGGGGGCCATTGCTTTCAGCTACGAACTGTAAGCTATTAGCTGATAAGCCTTCCAGCTTCCCAGCCTCCAGGCCTCCCAGCGAAGTTGCTTTCAGCTTCCAGCTTTGAGCTGGCGTCGATGGAGTCATCGCCTTTGCGGTGAAAAACATCAGCCGGCGGTGCCCAAAATGGTAACTTCGATCGCGCGCGTTCGCGGGCGGTTGTCATGATTCACGGCAACAATCTGTTGCCAGGTTCCCAATCTTAAACGCCCACCCCTGACCGGCACTGCAATGGAGGGCCCCAGTAAAGCAGCCTGAACGTGGCTGTGACCGTTACCGTCGTGCCAAGCTTTCTCATGCGCGTACTCCTCTCCCGGCGGAGCCAGCCTGTTTATGGCCTTTTTAAGGTCCTCGATTACCCCGGGCTCAAATTCAATGCTGGTTATCGAACCGGTGGAACCAACCGCGGTGGCGGTCAGCGTACCCTCCGCAATTTTAGATTCGCCCAGCAAGCGATCAAGCTCCATGGTAATATCACGGATATCCGGCCCGGTTTTCAGGCTGACCTGTACCGAACCGACAAATACTGAAGCAGCTTGCATAATTTCCTCAAATTGTGGTGTCCTTTGACTGAGGATATTTTTTACCGCAGACAAACGCGGACAGACGCAGACAATTATTTTTCCCTGGCCGACACTGGCCAGGGAATGACTGTATGCCCTCCGGGCAAGTTTAGCCCCTGTTATGCTGAGCCCATGAGCTTATATACAATTCAGTCCAATTTTTACATCGCTTAAGAAACACTCCATATTCTCATCGCGAAGCGATTGCGGTTTTTAGCTCCGCAGGTCGCGGAGCTAAAATTTAATTGCAGGAAAATGCGGAGCATTTGCCTGCCGTCCGCGCCCGTCTGCGACTGTCTGCGGTTAATTAAAACCATCATTTGGCATTTTCCTGCTGTAGGTGCTGAAGATCTTCCCAGGCCCATTTCTGCGGAATTTTCATTTTCTGCGGATCTTTTTCAGAAGATAGTTCCAGGCATCTTTTGAAAGCCACTGTTGCCGCTCTCTCATCACCCATGAGCCGGCGCTTCAAACCAATTAAATACTTTCCAAAAGCCTCCGTATCGGACGATCCTTCGATTTTTGCGTTAAACGTGGTTTCATCCACAGTCCCGTTGAGGAACCCGGCGGATTGAGCCAAAAAAGTTTCATTACCAAACTTCTCGACCACTAGTTGCCAGTATGCGCGTGCCCTGGTTTTGTCGTCCAAAAATAGGGCAGCGGTGACGCCCGCGTAAACGGCTGCTCGGGCTCGAAGCATTTCTTCAACCCTTGGTGAATTTATGACATAATTGTACCATATTAAAGCATCTTCATAGTTGCCCAGATCGGTCAACCGCGTGCCCAGCTCGATGGCAATTTTCGGATCCTTGGTTTCGCGGGCTGCCAGGCTTAAATAGGAGATTTCGTCATTCACTTTTTTCTGGCTGCGCTTTATTTGAGCCAGCAATAACAAAGTCTCCCTCATATTCGGATAAAGCTGCAGGCTAGACAGAGCCTTCGTTTCAGCTTCCTGCAAATTGCCGGTTTTCATTTGGATGCGCGCCAAGTTGTTGATCACCTCCGGAAAATCGGGCTCTCTCCGGAGTGCCTCTTTCAGGTAACCCTCGGCCTGCTGGATGTTTCCCTGTTTAACCAAAATGTGACCAATCCGGTATGGTGCGTCCGGATCCCAGCTGAAATCTTGCATAGATTTTTTATAGGCAACAATGGCGTCATCCGTGCGACCGAACGTTTCGTGACGCAGGCCGATAAAAAAGTCATGGCGGGCCGTTTTTCGACTTTTCAGATGCTGCCAGTCGGGCCAGGAAAGCACACACAATACCCCCAAAAGGGGCAGGGCAACCATCAGCGCTTTTTTGTTTTTGGTACGGACCCATTGAAATAATTGCCATAATGCCAAGGCAGCAAACAATGTCAGCAACACGGTTACGGGCAACCGGTAACGATCCGATGCTTTGAAAGGTACAATCGAAATAATACCCACCAGGGTGTATATGATAAGCATAGCCTGACTTCTGGTTGCCGGGCGGGAAAGAATAAGGCCTAAAAGACCAAACGGCCCGATCAGCCAGAAACCCGGCCATGGCAAAGATAAAAATCCGGAATACTGCCGGTAGATATAAACATCGAACTCCTGACTCCATTCCCGGGCGTTGAGAAATATCATCAGACGCCGCATAAAATTTGCCAGCACGCCGAGAGGATCTGTGATGATAACGTCCCGAATTTTGTTTGCCCAGAAGCGCTCAACTTCTGTTTCCGAGCGCAAGCCGGCCTGATAAGGCAGGCGCATGTATTTTTGAAACAAGATACCGGTGGGCGGATGCAGCCCTTCGAATTGAGGCGACAACCCCGAATAAAGGCTCCAGGTCGCCTGGGCCCGCAGCATGGGAGCACCGGTTATTTGATAATTACGAAATATGATGGGACCGATTAATACAATCGTCCCAATGCTGAATATCATCGCGGTCTTTACGGCTGCCGGCCGGCAATCCTTGTATTGAAAAACCAGCCACCCGATAATAAAGGGTAGAATCAAAAACAGGTTGGCGCGGGCGCCGGCCGACAGTGCAAAAGCAAAACCGGCAGCCAGCAGAGCCCAAAATCTTCGGGTCTTGTGGATAAGCAGCCATATGGTTAGGCTTTGAAAAAATATGCTGAAGCTTTCAGCATATTTTTCGGCTTCGAAAATCACCAGCATCCAGTTGGTAGCAATCAGAAACCCGGTGATGAGCCCGACATTACGGTTCCAGGTGCGGGTTGCAATCTGGGCCAGCATGACGGCGGACAGCGATCCCATCAGGCTTTGTATCATTTTGTATACCAACGGGTTTTGGCCTAAAATGATTTGCTGCAGCGCCAAAAAAGCCGGATAGATCGGCAAATAGTTGCCGACATGGTCCCAAAGCCAATTTCCCTCCGACATTTGAGCGGCCCATTTGGCATAGATATGGGCATCGATGACCGGAAAGCCAAAAAGCGGATTGTCGGTGGACTGGAGGGTATAAATCAGCCGAAACACCAAAGCGAACACAAACAGCACGATCACTGAATCCCGCCCCAGCGTCTCAGGTGAAAGTCCATTGTTTTCGGTTCTAACAGTCATAGAGAATAAGGAATTTCTGTCATTTATGATTAGTTAACCGCAGACACACGCAAACATTCGCAGACAATTAATTTTCCCTCCGGCGACTCTGCCGGAGGGAAATATTGCATGCCCTTCGGGCAATTTTAGTCCTTGCTTTAGTGGGGCTATAAACCACTGAAAAGCTACTTTTAAGGAATGTGGCACCGTCCAAGATATTTCATTTAAGTATCGCGAAGCGATTGCTTTTTTCTGCCGGGCAGCGTCGCCCGGCAGAAATATTCAACAGTAAAATGCGAAAGCATTTTTCTGCAGTCTGCGCATGTCTGCGTGTGTCTGCGGTTAATAAAAATTCTTTGCACCCTCAACAGTAAGCATTATATGCCGGCGAAAAACTCCAATATTGAAAAAGTGTTTGAAATCACCTATAATTGTACTATATCATGTAGTCTTTGCAATCGAAAATCTCGAAAAAAATCTTCCTTTGCGCCCTAAGCGCATCAAGCGACTTGTCGGGTCGGCCTGTGCGGTGTAGCTTAAGCGAAGACGTAAGCTGGCAGAGCGAAGCCTGAAGCGGGCGGTGAGCCTAAAATATAATCTCTATGTCCAAAATACTCATCATAGAAGAAAGCCAAAAATGGCGCGATATCATTGGGGAATTTCTCACGCCTTCCCACAACCTCACCTATTGGCCCGATGGCAAGGATATTGTCACCCTTTTAAGAAATGAGCACTTTGAAATCGTTATTCTCAACATCCAGCTCGAGCAGTCTGACGGCTTCGGTTTGCTGAACAGAATCCTTCAGGTCAGCCCGCGCACGCCCATCATTGCCATCAGCGCAATCGAGGAAGCCAGTCTCATCGTCAGAGCAGTAAAAGAAGGAGCATTTGATTTCATCGTAAAGCCCTTCTCAAAAGAAAAGATCCAGTTATCCATTCAACGCGGATTAGAAACCAAGGGGTTAAAAAACGAAATAGACTACCTCAAACGTGAGCAGGACGTCGTTTACGATTTTGACCGGATAATCGCCTATAGCGCGCCCATGGGAAAAATGATCGATACCTTGAAAAAGTTCTCACAGACCGACTCTACCATTCTCATCACCGGGGAAACCGGCACGGGAAAAAGTTTCCTTTCCGGTGCGGTTCATTACAACAGCAGTCGACGGGAAAAAACCTTTATAAAAATCAATTGCGCCAACATTCCCGAAACCCTGTTGGAAAGCGAACTTTTCGGTCATGAAAAGGGAGCTTTTACCGGCGCCAATAAAACCCGCATCGGCAGGCTGGAACAGGGGCATGGCGGCACCGTCTTTTTGGATGAAATTGGTGAAATGAGCCCGGAGCTGCAAGCCAAACTGCTGAGGGTACTGGAAGAAAAGTCCTTTGAACGCGTCGGCGGAAACAAAACTATTCATTCGGATGTCAGAATTATCGCAGCCACAAACCGGAAACCCGAAGATCAGGTGGCAAAGGGTAAATTCAGAGAAGATCTTTATTATCGGCTCAATGTTTTGCGGGTACACATACCGCCCCTCAGAGAACGCAGAGAATGCATAGAGCCGCTATCTCATTATCTATTGGAAAAAATCTGCCGGAACTTAAGGAAAAAAATCGAAGGATTTTCACCCCAAGCACTGGTGGCGTTTAAGTCCTACACCTGGCCCGGTAATATCCGGCAGCTGGCCAACACCATCGAAAGGGCCGCAATCCTTGAAGAATCGAACATGATCCAGACTGAAAACGTTATTTTACCGGAATTAAATCGAAAGCCGGAAGAAGCCCCGGTGGTTGAGGAGGAGATCTCAAACACCCTCGATGACCGGGAAAGAGATACGATAATAAATGCCCTGGAAGAAAGCCTGTGGATCCAAAAGGATGCCGCCCACCAATTGGGCATATCCCCCCGCGCGCTGAATTACCGCATCAAAAAGCACGGCATCACCCACACCCGCTGGCGAAAAAACAAATAATTTATTTAGCCACAAACACTATATAAACAGCTCATCGCTCATAGCTGATAGCTCATAGTTTCTGAATGCTGGGAAGCTTGGACGCTTGAAGGCTGGAAAGCTATGACTCCTGAGGAGCGAGCTGAGAGCTGGTAGCCAAAAAACTTATATCGCGAAGCGATTGCGGTTTTTTCTATGCCGGCCTCTCACCGGCATAGAAAAAGACATTAATTCTCTGCGAACTCTGCGTCTCGAGCGAGCCTAGCGAGCGGGCGGTGAGTAAAAAAATCCAGGGAATCCTGTTAATCCTGTCGGATATATATTCTCAATTGTCCATTGTT
>CP070652.1:1035726-1041633 GCA_020354645.1 Deltaproteobacteria bacterium | reverse complement strand
GAAAAAGATGTTCAGGGCAAATACGATTATCCATTGAGACATTCTCGAAAAAGAGACCATTGATGAGATTATTTTCAGAACCACAAACCCCAGAAACCGTCTGATGCTTGAATTGATGGCGCGCGGTGGGATGAGGGTTGGTGAGGTCCTGAAACTTAAACCGGAAGATATAAATGACCGCAAGCTGCAGCTCAGAGATCCAAAAAGCGGCAAGGAGCGAGAGTTTATTTTTATTCCTCAGAAAATTGCAGACAGACTAAAGGAATACATCAGAGTTGAAAATATTAAAGCGGGCAAACGGATATTTCCGATCTGCTATGAAGCGGCCAGGGCCGTAGTGAAAAAGGCGGGAAGTCTGGTCGGAATCCATCTAAGACCTCATGATCTGAGACGTCATGCGGCCACATACGCTAGCCGCTGCGGGGTTCCGATTGAAATAGTCAGCAAGATCATTCTCAGGCACGCAAACCTGTCAACCACACAGATGTATTTGGGTAAAGTCAGTGATAACGAAGCGATGAAATGGATTGAGAATATTTATGCGTAAAAAGAAGGGGGGAATCCTCTGAACTGGATCCCCCCGGTTCTCTTTGGTGATATTGTCGATATCACAGATTTTTTTGAGGTGAGAAAAAACTGTGATCAGTTGGAGATCTCTTCAATATAGAATGGTCAGATATTTTGCAAATATTGAGTAGATATCTGTAACGACCAAGCCAAGAGGCGCCGAAGGTGTCCTGCTCCGGTAATTTGTTAGGCCTTATTGTCCGATTTGCCAGCGGGATAGGCTGGGAGAATACTATGTGGTACTAACATAGGTACAGTTGCCTGATAATCGCGATAAGCCTGCCCGAAATCGTTTACGAGGTCCCGTTCCTCAAGGATTGTTGCGATGACAACCCAAATCGTCCACAAAATGTTAAACAACAACCGATCGGCCGTCAGCGATGGGCAAGACCAAAATAGCACGATCATAAACAGGTAAAGGGGATGCCGTACCAAGCAGTAAGGCCCCCGAATTGTAAAAGGTATAGACGGTGATGGCTTGGCCTGAAGATTTTTCAGGATTGGATTTAGGCCGAACATATCAATTGAACGCAGCGCCCACATGCCCCAGCATATTCCCAGAATTGATAGGAAATAAAAAGCACGCATGACAACACCTGGCAACCCATGCACCTCGAACAGGACGATGTCTGAACCCTGCCAAAACACCACAAATGCTAACAAGACGAAACCTGAAACCACGGTGTACATTGCCCCTTGGTAATGGGACGGAATGATAACGTTTAAACGCCGGCGAAAAGGTCTTCGAATCATACCGCTATGTTGGAAGAAAAACGCTAAGGAAATTAGTGTATTAAACACGAGGCGTTCCCTTTCGTTCATACCCAGATGAGCCGAGTTCAAGGAGCCTGCGTATAAATAAAATAAGAAGACCATAAACGAGCTGGCGCCAATAACGGCAGCTATTACGAGAATGATAAGAGCGAAAGCTTTGCGAGTTGTTAAGGACATGGTGTTAGTTATAAGTGCCTAATATTATATATTGGATAGTCTTCTACATAATTGCGCAGAAACAAAATAGCAAGTAGAGGCATGGGTTTTCCTACCAGAAAAGCAAACCTCAGCCAACTACTAATAGAAGAAATCACGGGTTTTGGATTTTAGATTTCAAACTAAATCGAAAAAATATCGGCTAAGGCTTTCCCGGAAACTGAATAGTCAATCTTCTTGGAAAGTATGAGTTTTATCAAGCCTACCTATATACAATAGCCGAATGCTCACGGCATTCAAGTTTCTACCCTCATCCATGCCAGGGTTTTTCATCCATTTCAACTTGAAGTCCATCCAGCAACTTGTTGAGTCCGCTGAATAAATCAACAACTGCCATTAATTCGAGGATACCTTCGTCATCCAATCCCAGTTTCCGCACCGCGGAAGTATGAACTGATATTCAATATTGACATCCCATCACAGCGGAAACCGCGACAGCGATAATTTCCTTTGTTAGACTGTCGAGTTTTCCCGGTTCTTGCATAACAGTCTTTATTTTGTTCCAATTTTCCTCCAAATATACTGGTTTGGAAGCCATGACCTTATACATGTTGGGAACGAAATCGATTTTAAGCGACAGTTTGATATCTTCGAAAATTTCTTTTGTTTTACCCATTGCTTCGTCTTCGGCAATCATTTTGATAATAGCCATATTGGTCCTCCTTTTTGAATGTAAAGGTTTAAACGAATTTATTTCAGCTCACTTAGATCCGCCAATATCGATATAAAGAAAAAATTGACCCCAGAATATCCCTTCGATTAAATTGCAAAAGGCTGACAAGTAGATATATGAACCATGTTACCTATATCATCAAAAAGAAAACGGCAAACCCTCGAAAAAGGATATGCCTTTATGGATAGAATGATATCACATGAATTTTGAAGCTTTGCAAATTACGCTTTCATAGCAGTGATCAAGGAATCACATAGCGGCATATATGTTGGAAGTATCCACCCTCCTAATCTCTAACAAATTTCCATAGCAATCATGGTGACGTCATCATGAGTATGCTCTTTTTCAGTATATTGATTAAGTGTCTTGAGGACCGCCGATTTAAGTCCAGACAGAGGGGTTCCCGCATTTGCATCAAGGACATCTTTGAGGCGCCCTAATCCAAAACTTTCACCCTCGGGGTTGGGTGCGTCAATTATACCATCGGTATAAACAAAGAGCCGGTCTCCGGAAATCATCGAAATCGTAAGCTGTCCATAGCTTGTATCCAAATCGACAGCAAGGGGTATATTTAGTGGAAAACCATCACTTTGACCTTTACGGCGTGGCGGTCTTGCATAGGACCAGGCCTTGTCTTTGGCCCGCCAATATAGAACAGGGGGGTGCCCGGCATAAGAGATTCTCACTTTATTTTCCTGACTGTAGTACGCGACAACTGCCGCGGTAGTCATGGCATCCAGGCTGCGGTTACTAATTCGTTGGTTAACTTCGCCCAGAATGACTCGACTGTCCTGCGCTCACATGTGCGCTTTTAAAGCGTCATAGACGTACTCGCTGATTTCCGAAACCGCCTCTCCGTGACCGGCAACATCTGCGATAGCCAGTCGAGTAATAGTGTCGCCTTTGCAGACTCCAAAATAGTAGATGTCCCCACCCAAGCCTCCTTCACTGGATGCAGAGTAGATAGAACCGATGACTTTTCCGGCAGAAACTTCTATGTCTCGATTACGGATGCCTCCCCAGAGGTCCTTACACTCAAGCCGACCATGTGAATTAACAATTGGGAATGGTGATTCTTTTTCGTGCATATGTGCATTCCTTTTTCCAAATAACGTCGCTAACTCGGGTTAAGAATTTTTCTAATTATCGAAAAAATAAAATTTTAGATTCCACAAACCTTCCTGTCATTATATCAGTGAGACGTCAAGCAGTGATTTGTTGAGAGTGCCATTTTGCGATTTATCGTGTTAACTGAATCGCCGCGTGAAGTCACTAATTGAATTATGTGTTCCAAGTCAAGGACTGACTGCAGTTTTAGATTGCATATCCGGGTAGAGCACCGGAATTACATTGGATAATTCAAGTGATATATTGAGGGGCAAACGGAATTTCGGAATAGCCTCAAAAATACCCTCAGATTCCATGCCAAGGAATATTTGGCAATCGGTTGATTTGAGAATTTCACACACACTTTGATATGCAGCCTCGCATCCCATAACTACTATAGCTTCATATTGTTGCGCATGTTTTAATAATTTCTTCCTTTGTCCTGAATTCCAGAAACAAATTATATAATTGAGCGGCATTGGGAGAAGATTGCCTTTAAACACATCCGTTTTGAGACCTTCTTTTTCCAGATGGGATTGCATATTTTTGATGAGTTGTTCATAAGATTCTGTCTTTAAGAATCTGCGAAAGAACTCAATGTAAGGTTTATCCTTTCTCATGGCCAAACTGGCTGCAGGACAGAATCGGCAAAGGACAATCAGGGCTGATTGAAATTTTGCAACTTCAGGGACGACATCCACGTCTTTTAGATAGATGGGCATTTGTGACCTCCTAATATTGAGTTTTTTAAAATGTGTCATCAATTATTGAAATAATCCTGATGGCTTGGTTAAGGTTCTTTTTTTCTCCTCATATTCTTCCTTGTCAATCTCGCCAGAAGCATATCGCTTATCGAGTATATCCGTTACAGAATCTGAAGTGCTGATATGATGCCTGCCTTTGTCGCGGGAACCAAACCCGCACATCATCGAACCTCTTCGCCCTCTCGTCATGAAAAAACACAAGGCTATCAGTAAAATCGGGCATATCCACCATAAGGAAGAGCTGAAAAATTCTGAACCGTACATATTGACCACCTCCTTTTTAACCCTATAGACGGAGCAAAGGATAAAAAGGATACACTTGCAATCTTTTTTTGTAAATGTTGTCGACGACAGGTTATGATACATTACCAAAAAACAAAATATAAGTCGACTGCAGTTATATTGAGATGATCAAAGGTTTATGGAATATATCTGATATCTGCAATTTTTATAGGCGGAATATTTTACCGATTAGTTGGAGTTATCGGTACTTTTAAAAGGGTAGATTTTATTCAGATACGTAGTAGATATCTGTAACGATGAGCTAACCTGCTTGTCGAAGGGAACCACGCGAACACGAAGAGAGCAGCGTGACCGGTTGAGTCAGGAGTCATGTTGCATCTCGGTTATCTGAAACATGCACGACTACTCTGTCTTGCGAGTCTTTATGTCGCTTAGACCGGCCATAGAGACCTACGGAAACATTGATATCTTCGTCAGTCTCAACTTCCGATTTGGAGACGTGCGTCAGCAATTCTTTTCGGTGTGAAAGGACCACCCAGCCGTCATCACCTTTGAGTTCAAGCACAGTGAAATCGCCTGCGGGATTACCAGTGGAGACGGGACCCCATTCGGCAATGAATTCTATCGCCTGATCCGCCAGATTTCCTTCGGGTTTGGGGAGAACAACACAAGTGCCGTTTTCGAATAGCACCCACGACATTTGCGGATCGTAGATCATCTGCCAGACTTCAAGCGTGGTTTTCATGAGCAAACCTCATTCATAACGTGCTGCTTTGGGGCGGCATGGTCCTAGCCGTCCCCAACAGCAGATTGTTCTGTGTTTTCTCCCTAAATTTCAACTTCCTTGGTTCTGAATATTGATTCTATTGAAATTATAATCCATGACCCCATGGATGCTACCGCAAATACATAAAAAATATTAGATATACTTAATCCCAGAATCGAAAAAATTATGGTCGATAAAATTGGCATTAATCCATTTATCAAATTAAAATTAGGGGTGGAAGTGATCCATCCAAGACAAATAAGTGGTATGCTTGTTAAAACCCAGTAGTTCTTTATAAATATCGCGTATAAAATGATAGCAGCCAAAAGAAAATATGGGATAAAAAACTTTTTTCGATCAAATTGATATGTCTTCATATTATTTGACACAGAACATTATATATTGAGCAGATCCTGCTTTTTATCCACCAAATCGAATCTGTTTAATAAATTGGGAATTCAGCCACATTACCGCATGGCTTTTAAATTTTTGTTAATTATACCATTTCCACCTGAAAATTAACAAGATCCTGAATTTCATCGTGCTTGAGTTGGTTTTAACCAATTTCTAAACCGTCTGCTTTTTGTACCAATTATGACAATTATGCAGACGCTATATAAGTACGTTTAAAATTATCAGGTGGGCAGAATGCTCATGTTGAAGAAGGAAGGGTGAGTAAATTTTGAATCATAAAATATTACAAATAGACGCAAATCCAGATAATAATATGTAATCACCAAAATTTACCTTATCTAAAAACCTGACATATCCTGCAGATATCACAGAACTGGGTGAAT
>CP070652.1:1031054-1035626 GCA_020354645.1 Deltaproteobacteria bacterium | reverse complement strand
TGATCAGCTTGTCGATAAAAATTTATCCCCTGCCTGGGCCTTGTGCAATCGGAAGATTATTTTGAGAATCACTCTAACAAACAGCATCTTGGAGGACGCATAGTCTCTAAAGCGGATAAACCGGGAGGTTTAATTGGTGCCTTGATGCTTTTTATGAATTTCTCTTATTTTAGGTATCTTAAGATTTGCCTTGTTCGCCAGATCGATCACGCGTTCCAAACGGGCCGGCGCGGCTCGCCCGATGCATTTATGATCGGGGGCACCATTAATACCATCTACCACGCCTGCTATTAAACGATCACGCGCAAATGTAGCCCCGGTTATCCATTCCTGAAGGTCGATCACATCATTGGCAACCTTGCGAGCCAGTTGATTATGCTCAGACCATAGGATGCCGGTGGTTCCACCGGTTTCTAAGCCGGCAATGTTAATGGTGAGCACAAATACATTTTTGACCACAAGCTCAAATAAAAGCTCATCTTCGCTAGATAAAACGTTGCAGGGTATATCAATGCTTGCCAGGCAATCTGCAATCAGTTTCCCTTTTGGGCCGTATACGGGTGAGGGAATAAAAACATTATAATCCATCCCCTTCTTTTTCTCGAACCAGACCGATATCACTGTGGGCTGCTCTATCTTGTGGGCTTTCCAATCTTTGGGAAGCAATTCATTCTGTAATAAACCAATGCGGTCGCGCCACGGCGTGGGGATGGTTGCCAACACCTCTGATATATCATTTTCAGCCACAGCAACAAGCGCCAACTCGGGTTCAGGTACAGCTTTAGAAACCTCCGAAATATCCATATCGCGGGTTACAGGATACACCGGATACCGGCTGCGAAGAAAACCCCTGGCAAAAATACTTCCCAATTCACCTATCCCGATAATAACGATTACTTTATTCATTGGTATTTCCCCCAAAAAGTGGACACAAAATCTTTGAAAATACATCGTTGGGCATCATTGCCAGTCTTCAATTTCCACCGTATTGGAATCGTAAATTCGTGCGGTGCCTTTTATTAAAGATATTTTATTTTTCTAAAGGGTAACACTTGATTTAGGAAATCAAGGTCTTTGGATGTTGCAAATGATATTTTATTTTATTTATAAATTTGGAGGCTGTAGCCCCATCTATTACCCGATGATCGATAGATAGCGTCATTTTCATCACATCTCTAATACGCAAATCGTTGTCGTTTGAAACGACCACCTTTTTTTCGATCGTACCGATGGCCAAAATAGCGCTTTCTGGTGGATTAATAATGGCCACAAAATTTTCTATATTCATCATCCCCATGTTGCTGATAGTAAATGTGCCCGGTGTCAGGGTGGCTTGTTTGCCCGATTTTGCAGAGCTGACGAGTCGTTTTGTTGCTAGAGCGATTTCTTTCAAGGATAGTTTATCAACCTGAGGCAAAACCGGCACGATCAAGCCCTCGTCAAGACTCACAGCGATTCCGATGTTTATATCGTTCAAATAAACAATATGATCGCCTTCAATCACACTGTTGATCTGATAAAATTCCTCTAAAGCCAGGGCAGCTGCTTTTGTGATCATATCGTTAATGGAAATCGTGCCTTCATCTAACTGATTGAACTCATCACACAGTTTTAGTGCTTCGGTCATTGCCACAGATACCGTCACATAAAAATGGGGTGCTGATTGTTTGCTCTGCTGCATCCGGCGGGCAATCACTCTTCTCATTTTAGACATCGGCACCGTTTTTCCTCGCTCATCGATGGGTCTATCTTTTTGTGATTTCGATAGCAATGGAGATATTTTTTTCTGTTCGATATAGGCCAGAATATCTTTTTCTCTGATGCGCCCATGCGGGCCGGTTCCCTCTACCTGCGACAAGTCAACAGCCTTTGTTTCAGCTAGTTTTTTAGCCCGACCGGAAACTTTGGTATCCCCTTTCTCATCTTTGCCCCTGGCTTCCAGCCGTTTGCGTATTTTGGAAACATCCACGCCGGCTTCTTCTCTTTTTTCTTCCGCAAGCAGTTGATCATAATCGATCTCTTCACCGGCTTCCCCCACAACGCCGATCACCGAAAAAATCGGCACCTTTTCTCCTTCCAAAGCAACAATTTTCAAAAGCACTCCATCCACCGGTGATTCCACCTCGAACACCGCTTTCTCGGTTTCAACTTCACAGATAACTTCGCCCTTTTTGACCGGATCGCCTTCGGACTTCAGCCAGCTGACGACCGTCCCTTCGGTGATGTCCTGACCGCCCTGGGGCATGATGATTTTAGTTGCCATAATTCCCGTTATTCCTTTGTGGTCATAACTCCAATTCTTGATGTCAGGTGTCGTTTTTCTGGTTTCAGGTTTTAGGATACGGATTACGGAATTCATGGGCATAGGGCATGGGGTATCGGGTTAAAAATCCGATATGAAAATTCGGTCATGCTGCTTCGACGCTATGCGCTTTGTGCTGTGCTCTGTGCCATTTAACTTGAGCCGGAAACTACTATAATAGGGCATCCAGCATCATAGAATCGAGAAATACAGAAGCCAGTAACCAGAGACCAGAAATCTGACACCTGAAATCTGAAACCCTGAACCTTTGAGGCTTTGAACCCTGAATCCCTAAATCTAGACTATCTCCAATACCCCTTCCACGATCTCTTCGACCGAAGGAACACTGGCTTTTTCGATACCGATGTTATAGGGAATCGGCGTGTTCTTACCGGCAATTCGCATCACCGGACCGTCTAAATCATCATAGGCCTCCTCCATGATCATCGACGCAATATCCCCGCCAACCCCCCCTCGCTTGCAGGCCTCATGAACGACAATAACCCTACCGGTTTTTCTGGCCGATTCCAACACTGTTTCTTTATCCAGAGGCGTGAGCGTTCTCAAATCCACTACTTCCACTGAAATACCTTCTTTTCCCATAAGCTCAGCGGCTTCAAGACATTTTAATGTCATATTGGAATAGGTGATGAGGGTGACATGGTCTCCTTTCTTTTTAATATCGGCCCTGCCTAACGGAAGAAGGTACTCTTCTTCAGGAACCTCTCCTTTACTCATATACAGCAATTTATGTTCAATGAATATTACCGGATCATCGTCGCGAATGGCAGATTTTAAGAGCCCCAATGCGTCGTGGGGAGTGGCGGGCATCACGACTTTTAAACCCGGAATATGGTAATAGATAGCCTCCAAGCTTTGCGAATGCTGGGCCGCCAGGCCGTTTCCCGCACCGCCCTGTGTCCTGAAAACCATGGGGACCTTTCCCTGGCCACCGGACATAAATTCATATTTCGCCGCCTGGTTTATGAGCGGGTCCATAACCAGCGTGGTGAAATCAATAAATAAAACTTCTACCACCGGTCGTGCGCCCACAAGCGCCGCACCCACTGCAGCTCCGGTAAACGATGCTTCGGCGATGGGGGTATCGATGACCCGTTCGGGTCCAAACTCTTTGAGCAACCCCTCCGTGACTTTATACGAACCGCCTCTTTCAGCCACGCCGACCCCCATGGTAAAAACCAAAGGGTCCCTGCGCATTTCCTCAAAGATGGCTCTATTTAGTGCCTCGCGATACATTAATTCAGCCATAAGTTTACCCCTGCTCTCATTGAGCGATGCTTAATGCGGTGATATTTGTTAATAGTTATTGGTTATCAGCTTGATTAAAAAAACCTTAGCTTCAATATGTCGACTTTTATTTTTAAGAACACATTCGCATATATGAAGCAAGTCACGCCGGGGCGGGCTTTAGACATTTTTATCCGCCTGACGGATTAGGCACTTTTATCCACCAAAATTCTTAAGCGGATTAGATCACTTTAGAAATTTATCACTCAATGTCAGCCAGAAACTCTTCCACCGAAGGCTCGGGACTATTTTGGGCAAATTCGACAGCTGCCTCCAACTCCGAATCAGCCTGCGCTTCAATTTTTCTTGCTTCTTCGTCACTGATTCGTTGGCGAAGAAGAACAAGCGGATCCCTGGCTTTCCATTCGGCCAGATCTTGTTGATCCATGTAAAGACCCGGATCATTCACATGGTGACCGCCATGCCGATAGGTTTTGGCTTCTATCAGGGTCGGTCCCTCACCGTTTGTGGCTCGGTCTGCCGCCTTTTTGGTTTCGAGATAAACTTCCACTGCGTCATTACCATCCAAACAAACGCCAGGCATACCATAGGCCCGGCTACGTTCAACCATTTCACAGCATGCTGACGCGTATTCTACCGGCGTGGATACCGCATAATGATTGTTTTCCAGCATATAGATAACGGGCAGATTATAAATTGAAGCCAGATTTAGTGATTCACCAAACACGCCGTTGTTGGATGCACCGTCGCTGAAAAACGCCACCACAACCTGGTTGCTTTTCTTAATTTTTATCCCCAGCGCTGCTCCGGTGGCAATGGGAATTCCGCCCCCAACAATGCCGTTGGCGCCCAGATTGTTGTTGGCCTTGTTGGAAATATGCATGGAGCCACCGCGACCTTTGCAGTATCCGGTTGCCCGTCCCAAAATCTCGGCCATCATCAACTTCAGATCCGCCCCTTTGCTGATGCAGTGGCCGTGCCCGCGATGGGTGCTGACAATA
>CP070652.1:1026536-1030954 GCA_020354645.1 Deltaproteobacteria bacterium | reverse complement strand
AGGCCGGTGGAACTGGGCATTCGAAGCTATCAGTTCGCCGAGGTTATATCGGGGCTTGTGGAAGGAGAGAAAATACTTATAAGCAACTAGAATGCTATATCATGCACAGGCATTTGAAACCTGTGTGAACTCGAATCACTCGATGCACCGATTTTGATCGGGCTTTCCCGTAAATCTTTTATCAGGAAACTTCTAAAAGATCCTGACACCGAAGACCTAAAACCCGACTTGCCGATTGTAGAGACGGGTACCCAGGCTGCACTATGTGCCGCGGTGCTGAATGGTGCCCACATCGTCAGAGTTCACGACGTCGCCCTTACCCGTGCAACGCTAAAAATAATCGATGCAATCAAAAATGCATACCCTATTTCCGTAATCTGATTTTCATCTTAAAACAGCAGGGATTTTGCCTTATGCTTCTAGTAATCGACATTGGAAATACCAACATCGTAATGGGCGTCTACCGGGAATAAAATTTAATTAAAGACTGGCGGATTAGAACCGAAAGAAACACCACTCAAGATGAGTTTAATGTGCTTGTCACCAATTTGTTTGCCCAAAGCGGCATAGGCCTCAAAGATATCGACAAAACCATTATTTCAAGCGTGGTTCCACCCATGGTGACAATTTTGGATTCTTTCTGTCGCAAGTATCTGGGGTATGCTCCCCACTGGGTTGATGCCAATTCATATAGCGGCATGCCGATATTATTTAATAATCCGGCTGAGGTCGGTGCAGACAGGATTGTAAATGCCGTCGGCGCCTATCATAAATACAAAACCAGCCTCATTGTTATCGATTTCGGCACCGCTACAACTTTTGATGCAATTTCGCAGCGGGGTGAATACATTGGCGGAGTCATCAGCCCCGGAATCATGATCGCTTCCGAAGCCCTGTTTCAAAAAGCCTCCAAACTCCCCCGAGTTGAGATCTTTGTTCCGCCCGAGCGTGTAATCGCCAAGGACACCATCGGCGGTATCAAATCCGGGATTATATACGGTTATGCAGGGCTGGTTGACGGAATGGTGAAGCGGATGAAAAACGAAATGGGCACAAACCCCCGGGTAATTGCGACCGGCGGTCTTGCAAAACTCATGAACGACGTGTCAGAGATGATTGAAGCCGTTGAACCGAATCTGACACTGGATGGTCTCAGGATTATCAGCAACAACCTCTAGTTTTCAATCCCGAATGGAATGCTGGCGGTTTAAGACAGGGTTACACCCTTCCGGCACTTTTGAGGGTTTCATTAAATACCCGATAAAAAAGTTCATAATCGGTTAATCCGCGTCGTATTATTTTACCAAAGTCATCTATATTTTTTGTATTAATAATTATATTGACACTGTATCGAAATGCCATCATCTGGTCCATTGTGCGAAAACCGTCACTTATCATGGCAACAAAGATATTTCGGCGGACCGACATGTTAAGACGTTCAAGATATAACATCACCATGTTTGAGTCCGGACTGTCGCAACCGTAGGTTTCGTTGATAATAATAAGGTCATACAGATGGTAACGCATTTTTTTTAGAGCGTCCCGACCGCTTTCCGATACGGTGATATGATATTCCATCAGATTCAGCGTATCCACGATTTTTTTCATTATCGATGGGCTGGATTCACAGATCAGGGCCGTCTTTCCTTCTTCCTCAACAAAATCAAACGGTTTCTCCGATGCGTCATATGTATCCGTTACAAAGCCGGCTTCAATAGCCGGGTCCTTATGCCGCCCCGGGCCTACCGTGATTTTATTTCTGCACTTTGGGCACGGCAGCGTAGCGACTTTGTTCGCCGGAATCTTGTTATCAGGAATCCTGAACCTGCTGTCGCACTTGTCACAAATGATTTCCATAGTTTCAATTAGGCCCGAGCCTTGTAGCCTCTGTCAATTTCAAGTTTTTCGATATCCGTGGTAGCCTCACCCCTGGCACTCTTGATCGAATCAATGCCGCGCCCTACGATACCGCGGCGGGAAGCATAGGCCAGGGCTGTCGTTTCTGTAACCAGTCCCTGTTCATAGAGACTGATAATGTGCTCGTCGAATGTCGTCATGCCAAAAGCCTTGCCGGCCTGCATGATTTCGTAAAATGTCTTTCCCTCGGATTCTCCATTCAGAATGGCGTCTTTAACCCTTAAATTTGTGCCAAGGATCTCAAAGGTTGCCACACGTCCGCCGCCGACTTTGGGCAGCAACCTCTGACAAACAATCCATCGAACCGCATCCGCCAAACGAATCCGAATCTGTTTTTCCTCCTCGGTGGTGAACATGCCGATAATGCGGTTGACCGTAGAACCCGCATCGATGGTGTGCAGCGTCGTCAGAACGAGATGACCGGTCTCGGCAGCGCTCAAGCCGATTTCCACGGTTTCCCTGTCGCGCATCTCCCCCACCAGAATTACTTTGGGGGCTTGGCGCAGAGCGGCCCGCAGTCCATGGGCATAGGCGTCGAAATCAATGCCCAACTCCCTCTGGTTGAAGGTTGATTTTTTATGGGGGTGTTGATATTCGACCGGATCCTCAAGGGTCACAATGTGTAAGGATCTATCCTCGTTAATTTCGTTCAGCACGCATGCCAGAGAGGTGGTTTTGCCGGATCCGGTAGCACCGGTCACAAAAACGATTCCATTTAACTCCTTGGCGATTTTGTGCATGGCATTGGGGAGGTTTAATTCCTCAATGGTGGGTATCTTGGATTCGAGTTTCCGCAAAACGATGGAAAAACTGCCGAGTTGTGAAAATATATTGACCCTGAAACGGGCTTTACCCGGCAAGCTGTAAGAAAGGTCACAGGATCCATTTCTGATAAGATTTTCAGCGAGGCGCCGCTCCTGGTTAATGAGGTTTAAGGCGAATATTTCGGTTTGGAAGGGAGTCAGTTCCTTGAAGCTGGGTCGCATCTCTATGGCGACCAGTTCGCCATCGCTTTCAACCTGTAACGGTCTCCCGACAGTCAGGTTGAGATCGGACACATTTTTTTGAGAATCGAGCATTCGCGTCAATATATGGTCAATTTCCTGTTTCTTCATAAGTAATTCCCGGGAGCCGCCCAAAGAGATTAAACTTCAGTAAAGTCTGCCGGCGGTGCGGTCAGTAGGGGCCTGAATTTTGCCTTCTCATTGGATTTCATATAGGCTTCATCGGCACTTACCCATCCTTTGTTGTAAAGCTCCATAATGGCATCATCCATCAGCTGCATGCCATATTTCCGGCCGGTTTGAATCATCGAAGGAATCTGATGGGTTTTGGCTTCCCTGACAAGGTTTCTTACGGCCGGATTTGCAATCAGTATCTCCAGGGCCACACATCGGGCTCTTTTGTCGATACGTTTGAACAGCACCTGGGCAATAATCGCCCTGAGTCCATCGGCAAGCGTTGAACGAATCTGCGGTTGTTCGGTGGCCGGAAAGACTTCAATTACGCGATCAACGGTTTTCCACGCGCTGGATGTGTGAAGGGTCGCAAAAACGAGATGACCGGTGGAGGCGGCTTCAATGGCCAGTGATATTGTTTCCAAGTCTCTCATCTCCCCAACGAGTATGACGTCCGGGTCCTCACGCAGCGCGCCGCGCAGCGAGGCCGAAAAGCTTTTGGTGTGGATACCGACTTCACGGTGGTTGACGATACACCCCTGACTCTGATGAACAAATTCGATGGGGTCTTCAATGGTAATGATATGATCTTTACGTGACCGATTGGCAACATCAATGACGGCGGCCAGAGTGGTCGACTTGCCACAACCCGTAGGACCTGTTACCAGTACCAGCCCCCTGGGCAGTGTCGCCAATTTTGAAACTACCGGTGGGATACCCAGCTGCTCGCAGGTCATGATGGTGCTGGGAATTTCCCGGAAAACGGCGGCGATGCCGTTTCGTTGCATAAAGAAATTTGCACGATAGCGTGCGAGTCCCGGAATCTCATAGCCGAAGTCAACATCGCCTGTTTCCTCAAATACCTTGATTTTTTCTTCCGGCGATATTTCATAAAGCATTGAGCGCAGGTCGTCGTTGTCCAGGACTTTATATTTTATTCTTTCAATGTCGCCGCGTATCCTGAGAGCGGGCGGCTGCCCGGCTGCCAGATGGAGGTCTGAAGCACCCTGTTCATTCATCAATTTAAAGAACGCATCGATCTTTGCCATAGATTGCTCCCGATAAAACCACTATCAGATTTATGATGCAGCCGTAATACAATTTAAAAAGCATGATGGTCATCACTCACCCAGGCCGTGAGATGTGTTGTTTATCATGGAATCTCGTTATTTGGACTGTTGCAACAATTTCAATTTGGCATCTTCCTCATCCATTGCACGCATGCCTTCTTTGCCCATTTCAAGCAGTTTGGTATGCGCTTCAATGATTGCGCCGATCTGGACTTCGATCTGCATCCGCTGGCGTTTGAGTTCCGCAATGTCT
>CP070652.1:1020214-1026436 GCA_020354645.1 Deltaproteobacteria bacterium | reverse complement strand
TAGAAAATGGCTGCCGGATTCATTTATCTTCGCTATTTTGCTGACATTTATCGCCGGCGTCATGGCATTTTTTTGGGTGGATGCCTCAATTTTTCAGATCATCAAGGCCTGGTTTGGCGGATTCTTTAACCTGCTCGCATTCGCCATGCAGATGGTTCTCAGTTTAGCGACCGGCTATGCCATCGCCATTTCCCCACCGGCCTCCAAGGGAATCGACTGGCTGGCGGCCAAAACCAGAACCCCGGCGATGGTTTATGTGATCGTTACCGGTGTGGGATGTATTTTTTCTATGATCAGTTGGGGCTGGGTCGTGCTGACGGCTGTTTTGGGTCGCGAATTGGCCATACGGGTGAAAAAGGTAGATTATCGACTACTGGCCGCCTGTATTTATACCTCCATTCTGCCCTGGCACGGGGGATTGTCCGGTTCGGTTCCCCTGCTGATTAACACACCGGATAATTTCCTGATCAAAGCCAAGATTCTGACGGAGACCATTCCGACCACCATCACCCTCACGGGCCCCATGAACATCGTCGTCCAGCTGCTCCTCCTGATATCGCTTCCCCTCCTGATGGTCTTAATGAAACCTTCAGAGGAAAAGGTGGTGGAGTATAAAGACCTCCGGGAAGCCGGCGAAGAAGTAAAAGAAGTTACCGTGGCCGAAGAAGCCGCCGGTTTGAGACTTCCGTTCAAAAATCTCTCCGACGGATTCAATAACAGTCTGATCATCCAGATTGTCATATCCATCATGGGGCTGTGGTATCTTGTCTGGCATTTTGCAACCAAAGGGTTCGATATCAATCTGAATATCATGATCTTTTGTTTTATCGTTATCGGTCTTTTGTGCCACAGCACACCGGTACGTTACGGGGTGGCCATGAAACGGTCCTGTGCCAATGTGTCCGGCATTATTTTGCAGTTTCCTTTTTATGCAGGCATCATGGGCATCATGGTCGCGACAGGGCTGGCAAAGGCGATTGCGCTTTGGATCGCAGGCGCTGCCACGGTTGCAACTTATCCCTTTATCTCGTTTGTGATCGGTTCTTCTGTCAACATGTTCGTGCCTTCGGGCGGCGGCGAGTGGGCGGTGGTCGGTCCAACCATTGTGGAGGCTGCCAAGGAGCTGGGTGCCAGCATGGCACCGGAACAGCTCACCGATTTTATCGCCAAAGCCGCTATGGCCCAGGCTTATGGGGATGCATGCACCAATATGATCCAGCCCTTCTGGACCTTGGCTTTTATGCCGGTCGTAGCGGCTGGAGTCAAGCTACAGGCCCGGGATTTCATGGGATATACGGCGATTTCGTGCGTATGGTCGGCCATCATATTTGCCGTCTGCGTCACCTGGATCCCGGTCTAAATGAAATCTGCAAAAAAGGGGCTTTTAAAAGCCCCTTTTATCCTGCCGCGCACTTGTCGCAATAGATAGTGCCCATCCATCAAGCAACTGAAACCGGATGGGCACTAATTAATTTGCGGAACTATATGTAACAAAAAAGGAATAAAGAAATGAGTAAGGCCATTATAACAACAGCCATTACCGGAAGTATTCATACACCCAGCATGTCTCCCCATCTCCCGGTGACCCCTGATCAAATTGCGGCAGAAGCAATTCGGGCCCGGGAAGCCGGTGCCGCCGTGGTCCACATCCATGTCCGTGATCCCCAAACCGGTCGACCGGTTCCGGATTTAGAATTGTTCGGAGAGGTCATCACAAAAATCAAAAGCAAAACGGATGTGGTTATCTGCATAACCACCGGCGGAGGTCTGGGGCAAACGACCGAAGAACGGGTTGCCGCTGTCAGGAAATATAGCCCTGAACTGGCCTCCTTGAATGGCGGATCGATTAACTTTGCGCTGTTCCACGCCCTGGATGTCTACAAAGATTTCAAATACGATTGGGAGCAGCCCTATCTGGCGATGACCGAAGATTTTATATTCCCCAACACCTTTAAAACCCTGCGTGAGTTCAGCCGGTATTTCGGTGAAGAAGGCACCAAACCGGAATTCGAAATATATGACGCCGGGATGTTAAACAATCTGGCGTTCCTCATAGAAAAAGGACATATTCAATCGCCGGTGTATCTGCAATTTGTTCTGGGTATTTTGGGGGGCATGCAGGCCACCATGAACAATATTCAATTTCTGTACAATTCCGCCAAAGAAATCATTGGTAACTTTCAATGGTCCGTATGTGCCGCCGGCAAGCACCAATTCAGGATGTGCACCGCTTCGCTGCTCATGGGCGGAAATGTAAGGGTCGGTCTTGAAGATAACCTCTACCTGGAAAAGGGAGTCAAAGCCAAAAGCGGTGCCGAGCAAGTGGAAAAGATAATTCGAATTGCAAAAGAACTCGGTATTGAACCGGCAACACCGGATGAAGCCCGTAACATTTTGAATCTCAAAGGGTTGGATAAGGTCAGATTTTAATAGAATAATTGACCGGTTCACTTCCCTGCAAGCCCCGCCTTTTAAGGCGCGGTTAAGGGAAGCTATCGGAAATAGATATTTTCCTTTCCGGGAAGCTCCGCCCTTCAGGGCGGGGAGCTTCAATTAAAAGAGTGTTCTCTTAATTGTGCGAGAAAATTCTTCATTTTTCGTAAGATTTCTTCTACCGTGATTTCTAAAGAATAAAGGGGTTATGTGTTATTGCACTCATACTAGCGATATAACTCTGACCTCTTTTCGCTTGTCTAAGGCGATTTTTAATAAATCCAAGGCTTGCTCCAGGCGCTTTGAAAACTCGTCCCGCTTATGTGCGGGCGTTAAACAGGTTCAAAGCGCTTTTCTTCCGCTGCGCCAGGATTTATTGGCAAAAACCGTCTTAATGACCGCTCGAAGAAGTCCAGAGTTAAACCACACTTCTTTTTGAATCAATTGATGTGTTAACTTAAAAAGGGAAGGGTTATTTTCATGGCAGAGTATTTGAAAAAAGCTGTTGAAAAACCGGAAGAGGATATTTCCGCCGTGCAGGCCGCTGTCAGTGAAATCCTTGAAAAGGTCAAGCAGAAAGGTATTGAGGCTGTTCGTTATTACTCTGAAAAATTTGATGACTGGTCTCCCAAAAATTTCAGGATCTCGGAAGACGAGATACGGTCGGTCAAAAACAAGCTGCCTGCCAAAGAAGTTGAAGATATTGATTTTTGCCAGGCCCAGATCCGAAATTTTGCCGCCGAACAGATGGAGCGTCTCGTAGATTTTGAAGTCGAAACAATGCCCGGTGTCCACCTGGGCCAGAAAATCATACCGGCAAGCTCCAGTGGTTCCTACATACCTGGTGGCCGCTATCCCATGCTGGCATCGGCCCACATGACGGTAATTACTCCCAAAGTTGCCGGTGTTTCGCGGGTGGTGGCCTGTTCGCCGCCGGTCAAGGGCCAGGGGCTCTGGCCGGGAACCCTGTATTCCATGGTGGCCGCCGGTGCGGATGAAATCTACTGCATGGGGGGCGTTCATGCTTTGGCTGCGCTTGCCTACGGAATCGAGGGGCTGGATCCCGTGGATATGATTGTGGGTGCCGGAAATAAATATGTTGCAGAGGCCAAGCGCCAGCTTTTTGGCACAGTCGGGATTGATCTGCTGGCGGGCCCCACTGAAATACTCATTATCGCAGATGAAACGGCCGACCCGTTTATCCTGGCGGCTGATATTTTAGGCCAGGCAGAACACGATCCCAACTCCAGGCAAGCCCTCATATCACTGTCCCGCCAAACCGCAGCGGAAACCATAAAGGAAGTCGACCGGCAACTCATCGATTTGCCCACCAAAGACGTCGCCGCCGTATCGTGGCGAGATAACGGCGAAGTCATCATCGTTGGCTCCCCTGAAGAGGCCGTCAAAGTGAGTGATGAATGGGCACCGGAACATCTTGAGGTCCAAACCAAGAATTGGAAGTACTACCTTGACAACTGCAAAAATTACGGCTCCGTTTTTTTGGGCGAAGAAACCACGGTGGCCTATGGCGATAAGACCATTGGAACCAATCACGTCTTGCCCACCATGAGAGCCGCCCGGTATACGGGGGGTCTGTCTGTTGGAAAATTTGTCAAGACCGTCACGTATCAATATGCCACCAGGGAAGCATCCGTAAAAATTGCGGATGTGTGCGAACGGGCGTGCAATTACGAAAACATGTTGGCCCACGGCATATCCTGTAAAGTAAGAAAGGATAAATACTCAAAATGAATAAGCCGGAACTTAGTCTTGAAAACCGAGTGGCTCTTGTGACCGGTGCCTCCGGCGGGATCGGCCGGGCAATTGTCGAGCTTTTTGGTGCGGCCGGTGCCAAGCTCTTCTTGAATGGTGTCAAAGAGGAAAAACTTAAAAAATTGTCTGATCACCTGGCCCAACAAGGTATCACAAATGAATATAAAGCACTGGATATAACAACGCCGGGGGCTGCTGAGGTCCTTGTTCGAACGGTAATCGACAAAATGGGAGCAATCGGTGTCCTCGTTAATTGCGCCGGTATCAACCGGCCCCAGAAGGCTGAGGAAGTCAGCGAAAATAATTGGGATGATGTAATGGCTATTAATTTGAAGTCCCTGTTTCTGGTTAGCCAGGCAGTGGGAAGAGAGATGATAAAACAAAGAAAGGGTAAAATTATCAATATTTCTTCCCAGGCGGGCAGTGTTGCCTTGCCACTGCGGGCGGCATATTGTTCCAGCAAGGGCGGCGTTGACCAGCTAACCCGAACGCTGGCGCTGGAATGGTCCAAATACAACATCAATGTGAATGCTGTGGCGCCAACCTTCGTCAATGGGCCCTGGGCGGGCAATATGTTCAAAGATAAAGAATTTAAAAAATATGTGTTCGACAGCATCCCGCTCGGACGGCTGGCGGAACCGGAAGAAGTTGCTTATGCAACATTATTCCTGGCCTCGGATTTTGCAGATATGATTACCGGACATATTCTCATCGTGGATGGGGGCTGGACAATAAAATAAGGATAGAAATCGCTACTGAACTATTGAGACGCCGATTTATGTTATTCATTCAGGGGGATCTTTGCCAGAAAGTCATTGGCGAAGCCCCTTACAAGTGGTTTTGAAGCCACTTATTTTGTTACTGTCCCAGGAATAAGTTTAAAAAGTCTTGCAGTGGTTTGAAAGCCTTTTGCTCACGCCGGTGAGCATTTTGGGGACGCCAGCTTTGCAGGGCGAAATCAAAAGAACTCGACCTCGGCCTGCAATGCGGGCCTCGGGACTCAAACAGCTTTTGATTTTCATCCGCCTGAGGCGGATTTTACGCCCTGCCGCAGCATGCGTCTCTATCCCAAAATGCTCAATGGCGCTCACAAAAACCTTTCAAACCTTGTGTTGGATTTTGTAACTTATTTGTGGGATACAACACGAGTATTTTCCATGATTTGGCAATAGGGGAAACCGCAGCCACCGAAGCAAAGCGCGGGTGGAATGCGGAGGGGGCAGGAATGCCCCCGTTGCCAAATCATAGGAAAAACAAGGGACTGAGACATCAAAGTGAAGAGGACGAGGCCAATCCTGAATACGCACGATTATGACATTTGATAAAAAACTGGAGGCTGAATTATGGCAATGACCTCGAAAAAAATGACTCCCCGGGAAAGAGTGTCTCGCTCCATCCGCGGCATTAAGCCTGACAAACTGCCGATCGTGGTGATCAATTCGAACACCTTTATGTGCTCGTACTATGGCATCAGCGTTGAAGATTATGTATCCAGGCCTGATTTGTGTGCCGAGGTCAATATTAAATTCATCACGGAATTTGAAGTAGATTGTGATCTGGTCGCTACCGGCTATATCCTCTATGGCGCCGGTTCCGAGCTGGGCGTCAAATGGGAGTTTGCCGGGAGCAACTTTCCGGGAAATGTCGCAGGGCCTATACAAACGGAAACGGATCTGAACAACTACCAAGTCCCCTCAGAGCCTTCAGGATATTTTAAAAATTACCTCGAAACGCTTACAATCGTTAATGACGCCATCGGCGACACATATCACCTCAAGGCGAGTTTTATGGGACCTTTTTCTCTGGTTTGCTTTTTGCGCGGGATCGAGGAAACCTTAATCGATATGATCATGAACCCTGAGTTTTTTCAGGCCTGCATAAAGGTTTGCACCGAAATTTCGGTCTTCTTAGGTAAAAATATTTTAACTACGGGACTGCGTTACCCTATTCTCAATGAAATTTTTTTAAGTCCGGGAATTATGAAACCGGACAGCTATCACAATCTTGTAGCCCCCC
>CP070652.1:1013012-1020114 GCA_020354645.1 Deltaproteobacteria bacterium | reverse complement strand
TTAACGCCCTGCCACAACAGGTGTCTTAATCCCAAAATGCTCAATGGTGCTCGCAAAAACCTTTCAAACCTTGTGCTAAATTTTGTAACTTCTTTGCGGGACACGACTAGAAGTGGTTTCAAAATTCCAAGGAGTTAAAATAATGTCGGAAAAATTTTTCAGCGAAAGAAACCTGAAATTTTTACTCTACGAAGTTTTCGATGTTGTCGCCTTAACCGGTTACGATTATTACCAAACGCACAATCGAAAAATGTTTGATATGGTTTTGGATGCTGCAACAAAGCTGGCAAAGGACTTGCTTTGGCCGAGCTTTGCGGAAATGGACCGGAATCCTCCGGAGCTGGCCAACGGTCAGGTCAAAGTTCATCCGATGGTTGGCAAAATGATGAAAGAGTTCGGAGAAGGCGGTTGGATCACCAGCAGGGTCCCCTTTGATCTGGACGGAGAGCAGCTTCCCCATTTGGTTGCGGATGCCTGCGAGTTTATTTTTCAGGCCGCCAATTACTCGGCCAACGCATATCCGGGACTCACTGTGGGAGCGGCTCATCTGATTGAGTCATTCGGAAGCAAGGACCTGTATGATACCTTCGTGCCAAACATGTATGCCGGCAAATGGCAGGGAACCATGGCCCTGACCGAACCCGAAGCCGGCTCTTCTTTATCGGACATTACCACTGCCGCTGAACCAACGGATGAGGATCATTATCTTATTAAAGGTCAGAAAATATTTATCTCAGCCGGAGACCATGATGGGGTTGAAAATGTGGTGCACTTGATGCTGGCAAAAATCAAAGGCGCGCCTGCCGGCGTGAAGGGCATTTCTCTTTTTATCGTACCCAAAAAGCGGTTCGACCGGAACGGTCGGCTTGTTTCCAATGACATCATCACATCCGGTGTATATCACAAGCTGGGCTATCGAGGGTGCCCAATCGTTCAGCTCAGCATCGGGGATCATAACGACTGCCGCGGCTGGCTGGTGGGAGAACCGCACAATGGGCTAAAATACATGTTCCAAATGATGAACGAGTTCAGAATCGGTGTTGGTTTAGGCGCCATATCCATAGCCACGGCCGCCTACTATGCTTCCCTCGAATATGCTATATCACGACGCCAGGGAAGAAAGATTTCTCAGAAAGACCCTACCCTGCCCCAGCTCCCGATCATAGAACATGCCGATGTCAAGCGGATGCTGTTGTTTCAACGGGCCATCGCTGAGGGTTCTTTGTCTCTCATTATGCAGTGCAGCAAATATGTGGATATGCAAAAAGCTTTACCTGAAAAAGAACAGGAGAAATACCATTTGCTTCTTGAAATTTTAACCCCGGTGGCAAAGAGTTATCCTTCTGAAATGGGGATTGCTTCCATCAGTCAAGGGTTGCAATGTTTCGGGGGGTCCGGCTACTGCGATGACTATCCTTTAGAGCAATATTATCGGGATGCACGAATTCATCCCATTCACGAGGGAACCACCGGCATCCAGGCCATGGACCTGCTGGGACGCAAAGTGATCATGAAAAACGGCCGGGCATTTATGTTGTATTTGGCAGAAGTCATGGAAACCATATCAAGGGCCAGAGAATTTGGTACACTCGAAGGATTGGCGCAGGAGCTTGACGATGCGCTGGTCAAGCTTCAAGAAGTCACCCAACACTTGTTGAAAATAGCCCAAAAGCAGGGGCCTGAACACTTTCTGGCGGATGCCACCCTTTATCTGGAGTTTTTCGGAATCATCGCCATTGCCTGGCAGTGGATTCTTCAGGGCATCGCCATTCAAACAGCGCTGACTAATGAATGTTCGAAAACGGATTTCAATTTCTACCAGGGGAAAATGTTTACGTTACGATATTTCTTCGGTTATGAGCTGCCCAAGACAGAAGGTTTGGCAAAACGCTTGATGTCCGGAGATGGCTTGACAGTTGAGATGGAAAATAAATTCTTCAACGATTAGCAAACTGGTGATATCAAACCCTTTATCTTTTGCTCTTGGGAAATTTTCATTGTATGGCAAGTAACCAAAAAACACGCCCAGTTCGAACCGTATGCCCGGCTCATTGCGGCATTGATGCCTGCGGTATCCTGGCCCATGTAAAAGAGGACCGGGTGGTGAAGGTGGCACCGGCAGATTTTCCCAACCCGAGATATCGGCGTATCTGCCTGCGGGGCCTTTCCAGTTTGGAAATTACCTACCATCCGGATCGCTTGAAATATCCTATGAAAAGAGCCGGTGAACGGGGGTCCGGCAACTTCGAGCGAATAACCTGGGATGAGGCCCTGGGTAGCATTGCAGAAAAGTTTAAAGCTATTGCAACCAAATATGGCTGGCCGGCGGTGGCCTGGGTTCTCGGGGGCCCCGGTGCCGGCACGACCAAGTTCGGGGCTTATCTGCGACTGGCCAGTTTAACCCGGTCAACCCGGGTCAGTGCCTGGGGCTATGGCGATTCCGCCCTTCCCTGCGGCAGTCGCGTGCTTTTCGGTTCCCAGTTTCCTTACGCGTTCCTCTTTGGTTCGTTGTTTTCTAGCTCGTCCGCACCGGAAATCCTGGTTGTCTGGGGAGCCAACCCCGGTGAATCACAGCCGCTCAATCTGATGCGCCCCATCATGGACGCCAAAGAAAAGGGTGCCTTGCTGATAGTCATAGATCCGCGCTTTACCGTGACGGCCTCAAAAGCAGACGCCTACCTCGGCGTGAAGCCCGGCACCGATACGGCCCTAAGCTTGGGCCTTATGAACGTAATCTTTCGTGAAAACTTTCAGGATGACGCATTTATCCAAAAACACACGGTGGGACCTTATTTGGTGAGGACCGACACGGGAGAATTTCTGCGTGCAAAAGACATTGGCCTGCAGGACGGGATGGACTATATCATCTGGGACATCGTTTCAGAATCACCCAGAAGCCGCAGCACCGCAAACGTAAAGCCCGCCACCAGCGGCACTTTCACTGTAAACGGGGTGGCGTGTAAAACATCCCTCCAGCTATTGATGGATCTTGCTGCAGAATACCCGCCGGCCCGCACGGCCGAGATAACCGGTATTTCATCTGACATCATAACCAGACTGGCGCTGCGAATCGGATCCGCGAAATCAGTCACCTTTGTTACCCACATGGGCTTCACCCGGACGTATCACGGGGATATCTCCTTAAGGGCCCTGGGGACAGTGGCTGCGGTAACCGGCAATGTCAGCGCCACATTTCGCGGGGGCCATCTTCCGGCGGTGCTTAACTGGAAACCTTTCCTGCATGCCGACCCGCAAAAACCATCCTATACCAGAATGGGGATTCTGCAGCTCTACGATGCCGTCACCTCCGGCAAACCTTACCCCGTAAAAGCCGTCTGGTTTTCTTTCATCAACTTTTTGAATCAGTGCGCCGACAGCGGCAAAATCGCCAATGAATTTTTTCCCGAGCTGGAGTTTATCGTTTCAACCGATCTTTTTATGACGCCCACGGCCCGTTATGCAGATATTCTTTTACCGGTTTGCAGTTATCTGGAATTTTCGGATCTGATACCATTTCCTTATCCTTACTTGCAGCTGCAGCAGAAAGTCATGACGCCGCTTTACGAGTCAAAATCCGATGTGGACATCGCAGCCGAGTTGGCCGGCAGGCTGGGATTTTCTGAATACTTTGATGGGGGTGAGGAAAGTTTTATCGACTTAATCCTGGCCTCCGAAGACCCTTCATTGGAGGGAATCACGCGCGAAAAATTGAAGCAGGGACCCATGCCCCTGAAATTCATTCCAAAAATGGACCAGGAGATTGATATTCCATTCTCCACCCCCAGCGGAAAAATCGAAATATACAGCGAAAAACTCCGCGGGGTGGGCCAGGCGCTGCCCGTCTTTTTGGAGCATCTGGAAACCCCGCTGAAACCCGAGGGGAAGAAGTATCCCTTGGCATTCATTCAAGGGCACAGCCGGTTTCGCACCCACTCCATGTATGCCAATGTAACCTCTCTGCTGGAATTTAATCCCGAACCCGTGCTGGAAATAAACCCCCGGGACGCGCAAGAACGGAATATTGCCGATGAAGACCCGGTGACGGTTTTCAATGACCGTGCCCGCACAACCCTCAGAGCCAGGGTTACCGAAGGCGTCAGACCCGGCGTGGTGAACATTTCCGAGGGGTGGTGGATCGACCAGTTCAAAGAAGGAAGTGTTAACCACCTCACCCATGCCGTTATGAACCCGGTACAGGAAAAAATCTACGAACCCAATATGCATATGAATGATGTGGCAGTTGAGGTAATAAAGTACCAGGAGGTGGAAAGTTGAAAAAACGATTGGGTCTGGTAATCGACCAGGAGCGATGCATCGGGTGCGAGGCCTGTACCGTAGCCTGTAAAATAGAGAATCACGGAATCAAGGGCTGGATTCGAGTCAAGACTCAAAACGCGCCGCGAAAGGACACACCCGACGGGCGCTTTCCTGATTTGCGGATGCATTTTTTGCCCGTACTGTGCAACCACTGTGAAAATCCGCCATGTGTAGACGCATGTCCCGTCGAAGCCCTCACAAAAAGAAATGACGGCCTGGTCTTTCTGGAAGATGAAAAATGCGATGGCTGCCGAATCTGCCTGGAGGCCTGTCCCTATGACGCCATTATTTTCAACCCAAAAAAAGAAAAGGCCGAAAAATGCAACCTCTGCGCGCATCGAATAGACCGGGGGCTTGAACCCTTTTGTGTTATCTGCTGCGAGGGACAGGCCATTCATATCGGCGATTTGAATGATCCTGCCGGCCGGATCTCGCAGCTGGTGTCGAAGCCGGCAACCTTTCAGCGCAACCCCGAGACGGGAACCAACCCTTCCGTTTATTACCGACCTCCCCAACAACCCCGAGGCCTGTGACCAATTGTGATACAAAATGGAGAACCGATGTGTGATAATGATTTGAACGGCAGAAACACGTTAAAGCGAAAAGATATCATTGGATGGCGAAAAATCGCATTCATGACAGTCTTCATCGCTGCAGTCGCCGCCTGTGAGAAAACGGTGCCGACAAAACCGCTTGAACCGGCAGTTAAGCCAGATCTCGCCGCCCATTCCGCAGAATTCAATCAAGAAGTGGTTGAGGTGACCGACGGCGTTTATGTTGCCATCGGATTCGGCCTGGCCAACGCCATTTTGCTGGAGGGCTCGGACGGCGTGATTATTGTTGACACAATGGAAAGCAATGAGGCGGCCATCCCGGTAAAAGCCGCTTTTGACAGGATTAGCTCCAAACCTGTCAAGGCTATCATCTATACCCATTATCATCCCGATCACACTTTTGGGGCTGAAATTTTTGCAGAAAACAATCGGCCGGAAATATACGCCCATAAACTGACCAATTATTTCCTGAACCGGATCGTCAATGTCACGCGCGAAACGACCTACCGCCGGGCCATGCGGCAGTTCGGCACTTATCTGCCGCCGGGAGAGCTTGTGAACGCCGGCATCGGTCTTCGCCTTGCCTTTGATGAAACCAATACCATTGGGATTCTTCGACCCGTCAAAACCTTTGCCGATGAAAGTCTTAAGCTTGAAATAGCAGGGTTAAAACTGGAACTGCTTCATGCACCGGGAGAAACCGATGATCAGATCTTTATCTGGCTGCCGGAAAAGAAAGTGCTTTTACCGGCCGATAATTATTACAAATCATTTCCAAATCTTTATGCAATCCGCGGCACCGCTTACCGTGATGTAACCAATTGGATAAACAGCATCGACAAGATGCGCGTTCTCAAACCCGAATACCTGATACCCGGCCACACCCGACCCGTGGTGGGTGCAGAAAAAATCTATGAGACCCTGACGAACTACCGGGATGCGATTCAGTTTGTCCACGATCAAACAATTCGATACATGAATGCAGGATTTACTCCTGATGAAATTGTTGGACGTGTAAAATTGCCGGATCATCTGGCCCGATTGCCTTATTTGCAGGAGTACTACGGCACGGTGGAATGGTCCGTGCGGGCGATATTCAACGGGTATCTCGGCTGGTTCAGCGGCAATGCCACCGATCTTTATCCCCTTTCGCCGCAAGAAAGGGCCAAACGTATGGTCGGTTTGGCAGGGGGAGAAGAATTTCTGCTTGAACGTACAAGACAAGCAGTAAAGTCAAAGGATTACCAATGGGCCTTGGAACTCGCGGATCATCTTATCCGCAATAGCCCGAATCTCTCGCAAGCAAGTAATCTCAAGGCCCAAGCCCTCATGGCGCTGGGAGAGCAGCAAACTGCGTCAACGGCCCGTAATTACTATCTGACCCAAGCCCTGGAGGTGTTAGATAAAATCGAGATCGAGCCGCGAAGTGTAAAAAGCAAACGCGAAGCCCACCGGATTCCCCTTTACGGTATTTTCCAATCCATGGCGGTCGGACTCAATCCTTTAAAAAGCGCTGATGTGGATATGGTTGCAGGTTTCCGTTTTCCGGATACCGGGGAAGCTTACACAGTTCATGTGCGTCGCAGTGTGGCCGAAATACAACCGCGGTTGCCGCAAAATCCTGATATTTCCGTAACGGTGAACTCCTTGGTCTGGAAAGAAGTCGCAACCGGTTTGCGAAATCCAACGGTGGCCTTGTTTAAAGATATGAAAAAAGAAGGCGGATTCTTGAAACTAGTCAAATTTCTCGCTCTTTTCAAACCCGACACGTTTGAGTAAAAATTTTCGCTGTCTAAGTAACAGTTTAGCCCTTTTTTAAAATTTTATTCACTACCAATACCGCTACCGCTCAGACCGCCCTTTATAATGATTCGTCTTGATCTTATTGCTCGAAACTGACAATACTCGAGTGTGAAATTTGAAAAAGACTAAACTGTTACTATCTTAATTAAAATCTCGTTGAAGATAATTTAGAATTGCTCCCTCCAAAATTTTAAAAAATAATGCCGATAAAATTAGCAAAAATACTTTTTTCTCACTAAATTTTACTCCTTTGGATTATTATATTATTTCAAAAAATTATGTTAACGAAAACATCGTCGTGCATAACAGGCGCTAGATTACAAGCCTCAACGTGCAGTTGTTAAACCGTCTCACAGTAATTACCACCAAACTACTTTGGATTGATTCCGCGGTGGAATGCGATGGTAAGAATACTTCGGATACCCAAC
>CP070652.1:1009758-1012912 GCA_020354645.1 Deltaproteobacteria bacterium | reverse complement strand
GTGCCGCGCCAAAACGCTTGTGGCTGTTTGCCAGTAAAAACCGCAGTGCGAATGATCTTGTTTGACAAAAAAACACCCCTTGACCACATCTCATTCAATGCATCGATTAAGGGAAACATATTTTTGATAATCACTATAACTGGAAAATATTTTTAAAGAAAAATCCAGCTGGGGCGGGACTCCTCTGCTAAAGTCCTGCCCTTGCAGGAGACAAAACTTCAAAACGTTACCATGTCTGTCATGAAACCTACCATTTATATTCCTTTAATCTTGCTCATGATTTTAAGTGGTTGCGCTTCACAAGATGATGTCATCTTACTGGATGAACGTCTGGCCCTGCTGGAAGTGGAATATACCAAAATGAAGGAATACGGTGAAAGCCTTGAAGCTAAGGATCAGAATCTGAGAAATCAATCCGCCGGACTGCGCGTGCACATTGATGGTTTAAAAGAAGAAATCCAGCTTTTAAATGGAAAACTTGAAGAAATTGATTTTCAAATCAAACAAACAAGAAAAACTTCTGCCCAGTCAAGCAAAACAATCGAAGCCCGACTAGAAAGTCTCAATCAAAAAACCCATTCATACAACGATCGACTGCAACGTATTGAGCAGATTCTAGATATTGAAACATCTGCTTCCAGCACAAACCTCACAGCTGTTACCGGCATCAAAAAGGAGCCCGGCAAGAAAAAACCGCCTTCAGAAAATTTACTTTATAAACAGGCAAAGCAGGCATTTGATCAAGGTGACTTTGAGACGGCTCGTGAAAAATTTCAAGAATACTTAAAAAAGTACCCAAAATCCGGCAATGCGGATAATGCGCAATTTTGGATCGGTGAAATCTACTATCGTGAAAAATGGTACGAAAAAGCCATATTGGAATACCAGAAAGTGATCGAAAATTATCCCAAAGGAAATAAGGTCAAGGCTTCCCTTCTGAAACAAGGTTTTGCATTTTATAATATCGGAGACAAATCCAATTCGCGTATTATTTTAAATGAATTGATCACAAAATATCCGAAGTCTAATGAAGCAAAAGTCGCCAAAAACAAATTGGCAAGTATAAAATAATGGCCGAACTGAAATACCCGTTTAAACAAAATTCGAATACCGACATCTGAAATTCGAATTTTAGGTCAAAAAAACCGGGTCCTCGATCAAGCACTCAATAGGATCAAGGCCAAAATCAAGCGGCAGGTAATGTTGCTTATTTTTACTCAACTGCTATTTCCTATCTTATACCCGCAGCCTCAAAAGAGCACCTCACAATGAAGGTCATCGGCATAGATCCCGGATTATCGGAAACCGGTGTCGGCATTGTCAGCGGAATGGGGCTTCAGATTGAAGGGTACGCTTTCGGCAGCATTCATACTTCAACAAACAATTTCATTGCAAGCCGGCTCAATACAATATATTCGAAGCTACTATCTCTTTTTCATGACGAAAGACCCGACCTCTTAGTTATAGAAGATGTTTTCTCTCTTCCCAGGTACCCCAGGTCGGGCATCACTTTGGGACAGGTCACCGGCGTTATCTATCTTGCCGGATTTCAGGTTGATGTCCCCGTTATCGAAGTTTCAGTCCGCGAAGCTAAAAAAATTTTAACCGGAAACGGAAAGGCCGACAAAGTGCAGCTTGAAAAAGCCGTCCGTAACCGGTTAAACTTGAAAAAGCCCATCCGGCCCACCCATGCTTCTGATGCAATGGGTTTGGCACTCATTGGTTTGTATCGTTACGAAAATGGCCTCAATTTATTAGACAAAAAACAGTAACAAAATCTAATCGAGTGGAAGAAGCGGGGAATTTGAGGACAGCAGTGTGATTGGTTATCTAGAAGGCACTCTTCTAAAAATAGATCAAGACCGGATACTTCTTCTGGCAAACCAGATCGGATATGAAGTCCTGTTACCGGCGGTGGTGATGGAAACGCTGAAAACAAAGACTTTAGGGGATACGCTGAGCCTGCATATTTATTATCAACAGACCGAAAGGCAACCCAAACCCGTCTTAATTGGCTTCAATCTTGAAGCAGAAAAAGAATTCTTTCAATATTTTATTTCAGTAGAAGATATCGGAGCGCTTAAAGCTGTAAAGGCCCTGGATTTTCCTGTTGCTGAAATCGCCAGAGCCATTGAAGGTAATGATGTTGCAAAGCTTACCCAGATGAAAGGTATTGGGAAAAGAACCGCTCAAAAAATTATTGCAACCCTTAAGGGTAAGATGCAAAAATTCGCTTTGGTGTCCAAGCCAGAAAAAACGGTAATGCCTGTCGAAGAAGACATGACGAAGCAGGTCATCGATGTTCTGGTTTCTCAACTCGGCCACAAGGCTTCGGATGCAAAGCGAATGGTTTCAGAAGCGTTGACACGCAACAGCACTATTTCTACAGCTGAAGAGCTTTTTGATGAAGTGTACCGGGGTGAAACATGACAGATGATATCATAACAGATTCTTCTGACAAACACGGTCTCGTATCCCGAAGGCGTCTGCCGGTCGACAAGGAACCGGAAATCTTGACTCTGCGCCCGGAAAGGCTTTCGGACTATGTCGGACAAACTGAAATAGTGGAAACCCTTAAAATTGCAATCGAGGCGGCACGACTGCGTCAGGAACCGATTGACCATATTCTTTTCCACGGTCCACCGGGATTAGGGAAAACGACTTTGGCGCATATCATCGCCACCGAACTGGAAGGAAATCTCACCGTCACCTCCGGACCGGCGCTGGAAAAAGGCGGAGACCTCATCGGAATCCTGACTCATCTTGAAGAAGGTGACGTCCTTTTCATCGATGAGATTCATCGAATCCCCAGGGCAGTCGAAGAATTCCTATATCCTGCCATGGAAGAATTTGCGATCGACTTTGTCTTCGATAAAGGCATTCATGCCCGGAGCCACAGGTACCGTTTGAAGCGTTTTGCTTTAGTTGGCGCTACCACTCGTGTGGGTCTATTATCTGCACCGTTACGGGATCGATTCGGTATCTTCAGAAGCCTTGATTTCTATAGTGAAAATGATCTGATAAAAATCAGCCGGCGCTCTGCCGCTTTACTTAAAGTGAAAATTGACGACAACGGTGCCGCAGAACTTGCGAAACGATCCCGCGGAACACCAAGGATAGCCAACAGGCTTTTGAAACGGGTACGTGATTGGGC
>CP070652.1:1006101-1009658 GCA_020354645.1 Deltaproteobacteria bacterium | reverse complement strand
AGAATGGATTCCGACGGCGCGCTCCATCGAGTAGTAAGCGTGGATGGGATTCCTTCCGGCTTGGGGTGGCTTCCGGACGGTGCCCTGCTTGTCGTCTCCATGTCAGACCAAAAACTGCTTCGCTTCGAGATTGCATGGGTATCGGCGGCAATCATTTCATCCACGCTGCCCGAAGAAATATCGACCTGACCGTCATTATGCTGGACAACCACATTTACGGAATGACAGGTGGCCAGGTTGCGCCGACAACCCCCATGCATGCGACAACCCAGACCTCACCCCACGGGAACCCCGAGCCACCGATTAACGCATGTGATGTAGCCATCAGCTGCGGCGCATCTTATGTAAGTCGCTGGACCACGGCACACCCCAAACAGATGCGAAAAGCGATCAAAAAGGCGATAAATCACAAAGGTTTTTCGTTTCTGCATATACTCTCTCAATGCCCAACTCAGGCCGGCCGATACATTTACGATACCACCAAACCGGAAGAACTGCTGAATCAATTGAAAAGACTCTCTGTTACAAAGCAAAAGGCCCAAAAGCTGTCTAAAGAAGAATTGGCGGGCCGCACGGTCGTTGGAAACCTCCATGAAAGCGAGGATCGCCCGGAACTTTGCGAAAGTATTTATGCCCTCATGCAGGCAAGGAAAGGATAGAGGCTTTGAAAAAGATTATCGTGGATGAGGAATACTGTAAAGGCTGTCATCTGTGTATCAGCCAATGTAAAAAAGCGGTACTGGCAGTCTCTTGCATCCGCAACGCCAGGGGGTATCTCGTTCCGCAAGCCAACGAACCTGAGAATTGTACCGGATGTTTGCAGTGTGAAATGATTTGCCCGGATATGGCCATTGCTGTGGAGGATTCAGCAGATGAGAAATGAAGTTATATTTGCCGGCTTCGGTGGACAAGGGATTGTCAAGGCGGCGTTACTACTCGCCCAGGCAGCGGGTTTGCATGAAAACAAAGAGGTCGCCCAGACCCAAAGTTATGGACCGGAGGCCCGGGGCGGGGCCTGCCGCTCAGAGGTGGTAATTAGTGACGAGGAAATCGATTACATCAAAGCACTCGACATTGATTGCTTCGTCGTTATGTCTCAGCCGGCATTGGATAAATACCTCGAAACGGTCCACCCTGCCAAAACCTTTGTTATCGCAGATACCACTCTTATCCGTGATGTTCCAGAGCGACTGAAAAAGGTTTTTCCGGTGGAAGCTACCCGTATCGCCGAACAAGAGTTGGGGCATTCCCTATTTGCCAACATCGTGATGCTGGGCGCGCTTGCCGCCATCACGGGAGTAGTATCTCTGTCAGCCCTGGAAAACTCTCTTGACGGCAATGTACCGGCCAAAACCCTTGAAAAAAATCGTGCTGCATTGCAAAAAGGCTATGCAATCGGAATGAAACTCATACCTCAATCGAGCGTAAACAAAATAAAGAAAAATAGGTGAATTTGGGCATTTTGACCGATAACGTGGACTCAAATCTACGGGTGATAATACACTCATATATGAGTTTTTAAATATTGGTCTAATCTTCATTTTGTTTACCCTGCGGGAAAGCCGATGATACCCCATCTTCTGCGTTGCCAAGGGCTCGCAGTAGTTTACTACGACTTCGCCCTTGGACGCCTTGAATCTGGGCCCTCCTCGACTTTCGCTCAATTAAGGTAATACCTTCATAGATTACCACGCTTAAAGGAGGCAAGGGATTTAATGAATTTCAAGCTGAGTGATGAACAGAAGAGAATCGTGGCTCTGGTCGACGAGCTCGGTAAAAAAGAATTTGCCGCCAAGGCAGCCCATTGGGATCAAAACCAAGAGTACCCGTGGGAAAACGTTCATAAACTCCGTGAATGCGACATTTTGGGCATGACCATTCCGGTTGAATATGGCGGCCAGGGACGCCCGCTGATAGACGCCATCCTGGCCATTGAGACGGCAGCCAAGTACTGCGGTGTCACGGCCCGCATCATCGTCGAAACCAATATGGGGGCCCTCGGCTGTATCATGGCCTACGGAACCGATGTACAGCGCAACCGGGTGACCCAGCGCATTTTAAAGGAAGGAGACAAACCGGCGATTGCCATGACCGAACCCGAAGCGGGTACGGCCCTGACAGATCTGCAAACCAGCGCCGTTAAAAAAGGTGCTAAATATATTATTAACGGCACCAAACACTGGATAACCGGTGGCGGCATTTCGGTCACCAACCTGGTTTTTGCGCGCTTTTTTGAAGATAACCGAGAACTCGGCATCGGCGGCATCCTGGTGGATAAGGGCACCCCCGGATTCTCGTTCGGCCGGGTGGAACAGGCCATGGGTTTGAGAGGCATCCCGGAAACGGAACTGATTTTTAAGGACTGCGAAGTTCCCCAAGAAAACGTAGTGGTCATGGGTGACGGCAATGAAGGCTTTAAAAAACTCATGTACGGCTACAACGGCCAGCGAGTGGGGGCCAGTGCGGTGGCCCTGGGAATCGCCCAGGGCGCCCATGATCTGGCAATTGACTACATGAAGAAACGAAAGGCATTTGGTCGCGCCATCAGTGAATTTCAGGGATTACAATGGATGATGGCCGAATCCGAAATCAAGCTAAACGCAGCCCGTCTGATGATCTACAGAGCCGCCTGCAACGCCCGCGATCTACCCAATAACGTAAAACTTCCCTATTGGGATGAAGCCTCCATGGCCAAAGCCTATACCGGACATGCCGCCTTGGAGGTAACCAGTGAAAGTCTTCAGATGTTTGGCGCTTACGGTTATTCTCAGGATCTGCCGCTTGAACGAATGCTGCGGGACGTGCGCATGTTCCAGATCGGCGGGGGTACCACCCAGGCCCAGTTAAACATGGTGGCCCGTTCGATATTCAAACGCACGTTCGATCTGCGCAAATAGCATTCAGCTTAATAAATCTGCCTGAAAATATCTCATTATATCCTTTTCACTCTTTATTTTATATCCAATCCTACCCATATATTGATCACCAATATTGCAGTTTAGCCATAGTTGTAATAGCTGGCAAGAATATTGGACTCTATATATATGAATTGATTTGTTGAAATTGTGATTGGTAAATCAAATGTACATTTTCACGGGATGTTAGATTAAGGCACGGAATTTAAACCTCACCAAAGTACCACGCAGACACAACATATAGGGATTGCTCAAAATACTCGAGACATGTAGTTTTTATAATACATTCACAACCTCGATGTGACTTCCAAAATTGTCGTTGATCCTGATTTTATGCGATTGAAGACAGAACACCACGGGTTCACCCGTGGTTGAATGAACGCTTCTAGGCATTATCGCGAGGACATGATGTGATAATACTTGGATATCTCTTAATGGAGTTGTAGTTGTAAGGACCAGGCTTTAGCCGGGGGAATCAATAAACCTTGATATGATCAATAGATTATGGCCATGGCTTTCCTGAGTTCTTCAATCGGAATTTGCCCTGGTGATGATGAAATTTTTCCTATGGCGAAAGTGATGTCTGAACCAAAAAGCCCTCCTACAATTCGAGTTACAATACCTAATTTTCCCATGGACATT
>CP070652.1:1002619-1006001 GCA_020354645.1 Deltaproteobacteria bacterium | reverse complement strand
CCTTCTTTGAGGATCACCGCGGCAACCAGTTCATCCTGACCGTCGTTGTCAAAATCTGCTACGGCAAAGTCACGAATGTGGCCGGAGAATTTGTGCGTTTTCCAGTTGGTGGCCAGCCCGAGCCCATCCCAGGAGAACGACTCGATATGGGCGTCGGTGAAATGCCGACGCTCCCATTTCATTTCCATGGTTTCGTAATTTTTCACCGCAATGACTTCGCTTTTTACGCCGGCGCCCTTGTTTCGAACCAAAACCCGCATGGGCAAATAAATTTTGTTTTCGACCTCCCCGGGATTGTCCATGGCGGCGGCGTAATATAACGTGCTTCCGCCGTAGCCTTTGTCCCCCTTCCAGATGACTTCGCCTGACGGCGTAACAACCACCATCCGATTGTCATCCCCATAGGACACGGCGGTTTCTTGGCCGTCGTTGAGCACGTTACCCAGCGAAAATCCCAACAGGTTGATCTTACGGGGGGTTTTGATCTGTTTTTCCGGGATGTATTCCGAATTTTGCCAGATCATTTCAAAGATATCGCCGCCGAATGGGCTGCCGGATCTATTTTTCTGCCCCAGTAAAATTTTGCGGCCATCGGGAAGATCGGAGACCCGGTAGTACCAGGGGCTGTTTTCGACGATGGTGTTATAATTTTTCCCGTCGAATTCGACCACCAGGGAAGATAGCGCATTTTTGAGTTTGTTGTAACTGGTAACAAAAATTTCGGCATACCCGTTGCCGTTGATGTCTGCCACGTCAACACCGATATAATTGTTGCGTTTCTTTTCGGCAGGCTGATTTATCTGAATGAAACGCCTGTTTTCCGATCGATAGACCCGGACTTCATGAGCAGTAACAATGACGGTTTCGTTGCGGTCATCTGCGTCTAAGTCACCGACAGCCAGGCCATTGATCAAGTAACTGAAATTACGGCTTTTCCAGAAATTTGGGGATACCATCTGCTGTTTCCGCGACATGACAGATGGCGCCAACGGCGCATCTTGCCCCTTTTTTGCATCCTTTTCAACGCCACTGTCCTCCAGCAGTTCTTCCGGATGGGAATGAACGTCCGGTTGTGGAGGCTGTTGCGGCTGAACAGGCTTAATTATTGGGGCCGTTTTTACAACCACCGTGCGGCCAAACGCCCTTTGGTTGATTTCGGCCGCAAACTGGCTAATTCTGGGAATGACCTCCCCCATGTCCTGGCTTTGGTTAAAGAACGTCAGGGTGGGTCTTGCAGCGGAGACATCCACCATACTGGCATCCAGGCTGAGGCTGTTGCCGAAAACCGTCAGGCTGCCGAAAAGCACGTAATCCGCACCCAGTGTAATACCGATTTTACGGGCAGCGGCCTCGTCAATAGGCCCTTCTAACGTTTCGAGGGCATTCGTAGACTCACTTTTGCTGAATACCTGCACTTTCCCCGGAACGGTAAGGCGGGAGCTGAGCATGTCAAAAATGCCGTCCCTTAAAAAAGAGAGATCCTTTTCGGCATTGATTTTAAATGGCAATACCGCGACCCGGGTGGGTTCATCGGCGGCCGCAACCAGCAGCGTACAGAGCAAAATCGTAATCAAAACACAGAGAAAAAAAACGGTTTTTTGGGTTATAGAACTTACCTTCAATTGAAAACTCCTTAGTTTCTTGAAAATTATATGTGTGCTTTTTTGTAACAAAACATGTTAGATTTAACCAACATCAAACATCCGGTATCCCGCATAAAGCTATCAGCATCGACCAATCTGCTTTAAGAATCAAGCTTTTTTCTCAACAACTCATTGACGATCCTGGGGTTTGCCTTGCCTTTTGTTTCCTGCATCACCCGACCGACGAAAAAGCCAAGCAGTTTGGTTTTTCCGTTTTTATAGGCCGCCACCTCTTCGGCACTGTTTTTTAACACTTTTGCAACAATTTCTTCGATAGCGGCAGCATCGCTCACCTGGACAAGACCCTTTTGTGCCACAATTTCTTTTGGCGGTCTGCCGGATTTTGCCATATCCTCAAAAACGGTTTTGGCAATCTTACCGCTGATAACGCCGCTGTTCGCCAGTTCAAGAAGCTGCGCCAGGTGGACCGCAGATATGGGTGACTGTTCGATGGTTAATTGATTCGCATTTAAGTACCCCAGCAAAGTCCCCATCAGCCAGTTGCTCACCGGTTTGGGCTTGGGAAAGGCGTTAATACACGCTTCAAAGTAGTCCGCAAGTTCCCGGCTGGCGGTCAGAACTTCGGCATCATAGGCCGGCAGGTCATATACGTTGATAAAGCGCTCTTTTTTTTGATCCGGCAATTCCGGCAGAGATTTGCGAACCGTTTCAATCCAGTCGTCATCAATCACCAGCGGTAAAAGATCCGGATCCGGGAAGTAGCGATAATCATGGGCCTCCTCCTTGCTGCGCATGGATGTGGTTCTGTTATTGACCGTGTCCCAGAGCCGGGTTTCCTGGATAATCGGTCCACCATCCTGGACAATTTCCATTTGCCGGTTGATTTCATATTGCAGCGCTTTTTCTACAAACTTGAAGGAATTTATGTTTTTAAGCTCGGTGCGGGTGCCGAAAGTATCGGATCCTTTGGGACGGATGGAAACATTGGCATCGCACCTGAAACTACCCTCTTCCAGGTTGCCGTCGCTGATGCCGATATAACGCACTATCGAACGCAGCTGCCTGAGGTAGGCTCCGGTCGCTTGGGGGGATTTCAAATCGGGTTCGCTTACAATTTCGATTAAAGGAACCCCGGTTCTGTTAAAATCGACCTTGCTGACAGGCCGCAGCGGGTCATGGGTCAGTTTTCCGGCATCTTCTTCCATATGAATTCGGGTGATGCCTATCCGGTTTTTGGTGCCGTTTACCTCAATGTCGACATAACCGCCGTAGGCAATCGGAAGTTCATATTGAGATATCTGGTACCCTTTCGGAAGGTCCGGATAAAAATAATTTTTGCGGGCAAACCTGCTTTCACGGTTGATTTTACAATTTGTTGCCAGTGCCATCCGAAGGGTATACTCTACGACCTTTTTATTGAGCACCGGCAATACCCCCGGCATACCCAGACACACCGGGCAGGTATGGGTGTTGGGGGGCGCGCCGAATTCGGTGGAGCAGTTGCAAAATATTTTTGTTCGGGTTTTGAGTTGGGCGTGAACTTCAAGCCCGATTACCGGTTCAAACTCCATCTTGTTTCCATTTTTTTGCAGTGTCTTGTGTCAGGAATAACTTTCAAATCTTTTTTTATATTTTGTATATTACTTGTGGGAAATCACATTGGTTCGGAATTCAAAATTATTTGAGGGGTCGGGGTGTTTTTTTCACGACAAGATGATCGCCCCGGTGCTTCTAATGAGCAGAGGGCTATTGCCGCCGAGAAAGGCAAAACACGGCGT
>CP070652.1:998118-1002519 GCA_020354645.1 Deltaproteobacteria bacterium | reverse complement strand
TATTCTTCTGAAGGAGCGTTGACCGTTTTGCATCTAATTTCCCAAAAGGATGTTATCAACTCTGGAGGAAGTCAAATATCTCATTTCCATTGCTGCAGAAAGACGGCTGATTCCAAACAGGGTGAGAGGTCATGAAAGCACCAAAGATACTATTTAATTTATTGGTAATCCTCCTATTTTTCTCTTGTGCATCGGTAAAACACACGGAGACACCTGCTAAAACCCCTTCATTGATGGATTTTCATGATCAAGGATTATACTATGGTTTCATTGTGAATAATTCCTCTCATTTTACCGAAGTCGCAATTTGGAGTATGGAAAAAAATAGTATGGTTCGTCCCAAAATTGTTTTACCGCCTCCGGGATTATCCAGCAGAGAAAATATAAAAATCCCGGCGCACTGGAATAGCACCGAATATGCATACCGCCCACCGAATGTAATTTCCCTATGGCTTAAACTCGACAGTTATAAGGTCTTGATCCGGAAAAGGAACGATCTTGTCGATGAGGAAGCACCTGGACCATGGAAAGCATTTATGGTTGTTTTGGACAAAGAGTATGTTGAAAGGACTCAAGGTCCTTTTACGCTGGATATCGAAGACGACTAAATTAAGATGAATTAAGAGGGCAAACACGTTCCTGTCTTATACCGGTTTTTCATCAAGTATCCCCTTCAATCGTTGCAACTCCGATTCGGCTTCATCAACCATCTCGTCAATTATGTTATTTAGCGGTTTGATTTCATTCACCAAACCGACGGATTGGCCCGCCATCAGAGACCCCTTTGTTACATCGCCATCTATGACCGAATTTCTCAAAGCCCCCACCCAGAAACGCTCTACCGCGTGCAGGGCTTGCTCCCGGTCGATAAGGTTGTGGTCAAGCTTGTGCAGCAGCTCCAGCTGAAGTTTGCTGAATTCTATGGTTCCGTCCTTTCTCAGGGACCGCACCGGGATTACCGGCAAGCGACTGTCGAACGATGGTGTTGCCAGTGCATCTTTGGCCTTGGCCCGTTTGAAGACTTCTTTAAACTTCGGATGAGCAACACACTCCTCTGCCATTACAAAACGGGTTCCCATCTGAATTCCGGCGGCACCCATCATCAACAAATGGGCCATCATCCGTCCGGTGGCAATACCGCCGGCAATAAATATCGGTACGTCCTCGACCTGAAAAAGAATCTGCTGAATCAATACCGATAAAGCAACCGGCCCGATGTGACCGCCCGCTTCCGATCCCTCCAATATCAGTGCATCCACACCCCGCTCGATCAAGTTGTGCGCCAAGGGGGCGGTTGAGGCAAAGCAGATGATTTTTGCCCCGCATTCTTTGACCTGTTGCATTTCATTTTTTTTTGGAATTCCGCCGGCAAACACGACGGTTTCGCATTTCATTTCGCACACCAGATTGAGATGATTCTGGTAAGCCGGGGCGAGGGTAATGATGTTGACCCCAAACGGGTTGGCGGAAAGCTCCCGGGTTTCAATGATTTGTTTTTTGAGAACCTCCACAGGGGCATTACCCCCTGCCAGAAGCCCAAACCCGCCGGCCATGCCCACGGCGCTGACGAGTTTGGGATCGCTGACCCAGGTCATCGCACCGCACATGATAGGATACCTGCATCCCAAAAATTCCCGGCCGCGATTAAAAAACCGATCAATTAACATTTTTCTTATCCTTGTTGATATTTAGCTGAAATAAAGAACAGCGGAAAGGTTGGTCTATCACTTAATCCAGCAGTGATACCATGATTTCGGTTCCGACACTTATGTGGTCGGCTCCCTCAGGAATGGATAAGAGGCCCTCAGCTTCGGCCATACTTTTTAGGCGGCTTTTGTATTTTAACGGTTGAAAACATATGAGGTCATCTCTGGTTTCGAATCTACCTAAAATAAACTGCGTCCAATCGCTCTGTCCCTTCACGGTCTCAGCAAGCCTTGCAAGTCTGGTGGGCAACTGAGGATTGGCGTGTCCGGCAAGCTTAAGCAGCCCGGGCAGGGCCAGTTTCAGAAAAGCGATGAGGTTGGAAGGCGGGCCACCCGGAAGAATGAAAGCCGGCGTCCCTTTCAGAAATCCAAAACCTATCCCCTTGCCCGGCCCGATGCGGATACGGTGATATATTTTCCGCCACTCCAACTGCGCAAGCGTGCGTGCCACCAGATCCCGATCCCCTGTCCAGGCGCCGCCGCTGGTGAGTATGACATCATGTTCCTGGGTCACACGGTGCAGTTTGTCTTTGATGTTTTCGGCATCATCGCCCACGACAGCCAGGCTGGTTTGCATGCCGTACCGCTTGCACCATGCATCCAGGGTCATCATATTGCTGGCAAAAAGTTTTCCCTCTCTTATTGGTTGGCCGGGCAGAAGCACTTCATCGCCGGTGGCAATGATCGCCACCCGGGGTTTTCTAATAACAGATATTTTATCGTGGCCGGCTGCAGTCAGAATCCCGATTTTAGCGGGAGACAAACAGCAGCCGCCTGGAATTAACAATTCATCAACGGCGACATCACACCCTTTGGGTAGAATATTTCTTCCCGGTTCAGCGTGCTTGAAAACGATGACATGGTCATCTTTGGTTTGGGTATATTCCTCAGAAACTACTGCGTCTGCACCTTCCGGTATGACTGCACCCGTTAGGATCCTCATGGCAATCCGGGGTTCGACGCTTTTGGGGTTTATTGAACCCGCAGCTGCAACCCCTCGCAATTTTAGTTCCACCTGAACCGATGGTGTCGCGTGGCCAATATCTTGTGCCCGGACCGCAAAACCGTCTTTCAATGAAGTGGCAGCCGACGGAGAATTGACCAAGGCATACAAGTCTTCTGCAGCCACATAATTGACACTTTCCTTTAAGAACCTTTCTTCACTCTCAAGGGGTTCGATATTTGAAAGCGTGAGCTTCAGGGCTTCTTGGTATCCGATGAATCCACTGCTCATGAGTCATTCCTGGATGTGTCATAATGATATTCAGGTACTTTCATTTTCCATGCCTTAATTATCGAAAATTTTCAATGGGCGGAGCGATTTAGAAAAACTACAGGATATATTTTGTGGCTACGGTTAATATAACCAGTGTTAGAATCGTTTTAATCATTTTTTCCGAGACAAAGCGCTGACATTTCGCTCCAAAGTACATGCCGAACAGCCCGCCTATTCCGAATAATATCCCGAGTATCCAATCCGGCGCAGCAGTTGATCCTGTAATCGAGACGAGACTGTAGAAAATGACGCCGGCGGCAGAGGAAGTGAATGTACCTAAAAGAACGGCGCCGGCTATTGTGTGAACCGGGAGATTAAAAAAGGCGATACAAAATGGTGCGATGATTGATCCTCCGCCAATACCGTAAATACCCCCGATGATTCCGACGACAAATGAAAGCATAAGGAACCCAATCGTATGGATGGAATATGTGACCCCTTTGAAATCAAATCGGGTTTTATTGAGTCGGATCGAAACGTTTTTAACTTTGTCCTCTAGGCCACATGTAATCGGCACGGTATTGTTTTTTTTTATTAACACCTCCCTGATGAGCCTAAAAGCCACATACATAAGTACTAAGCCGACAAACAGCTTAAAAGCTCTTGGGTCCGGCAAATATTTGACCCTGATGTAATAACCAATTAATACGCCGGGAATTATTCCCGTGACAATAGTGAGGGCGATTGGCCATACGAACCGGCATTCCTTCATGTAGCGATAAACACCGCCGGGAGTTCCGGCAACATTGAATAAAAGATTGGTGGAGCTCACCGAAGGTGCGGTGAAGCCTAAAACACTCATTTGAAACGGGAGCAGTAAGAATGCCCCTGAAATGCCGCCCAGGGAGGTGAAAAAAGAAATAATAAAGGCCACGAGGGGGGGGGTGAATAGGAAGGTTTCAATCCCTGAAACCGGAAACGTTAATCGGAGAAGATCCATCATTTTTTGCGGGTATCAAAAATCTGCTAAAAACCAGAAATCTCACTCTTGTCGAAAATTCGGCTAAATATCTTATCATCGGCGGACATACATTTTCTTTTCAAAAGCCTGTATTTTTCAAGCAGTTCCTTGCCTTCCCTGGACAGGCGGGTACCCTCTTTTCGATCGGCATGGACGATGCTGGTATTCAAGTGCTTTTCGGTGGCTTTAATTTTGCTCCAAGCTGCTTTGTAAGACATCTTCATCATTTTGGCGGCTTGATTGATTGATCCTGTTTTTTCAATATTCTCCAGAATTTCCATTCTGCCCTTACCGATGATGATATTATTTTGATTATCAACAATCCACTGATTTGATCTTAATTGGAGTTTTGCCATTGTCCCAACCTTTTTGCCTTTCTAAATAGGGTCAGGTCTCAACGGGCTGTTGCCCAAATCCTTTTGAACGGTCATTAAAACGTTTTTGCTCATCAATCTTGG
>CP070652.1:993261-998018 GCA_020354645.1 Deltaproteobacteria bacterium | reverse complement strand
GCCAACTCGCAACCAATTTCAATTTCCAGCGGAGCCTATGATCGATTCTATCAGTGTCGGTCATCCATCCTTTAAAAAATTTTAACTACCTTCGATCTCAATTTGATCCTTTTTGAGAATCTCGCCCTTAAATATGAAAACCTTTACGCCGATAATGCCATAATTTGTGCGAGCTTCAATAAAACCGTAATCGATATCTGCCCGCAGGGTATGCAACGGCACCCGACCTTCTCGATACCATTCGGTTCTGGCCATCTCGGCACCACCCAGTCGCCCGGAACAGATAATTTTTACTCACACTGCCCGAAACCGCATGGCCGATGTTACCCCGCGTTTCATGGCACGTCGAAAGGCTACCCGGCGTTCGATCTGAAGCGCAACATTCTCCGCCACCAACTGGGCATCGATCTCCGGTTTTCTGACTTCCTGAATATCAATCATAACTTCATTAGAAACCAGGTTTTCAATTTCTTTTTTAAGCTGTGAAATTTCAGCACCCTTTTTACCAATCACGATTCCCGGTCGGGCTGTGTGAATCCGCAGTCGAATAAGCTTGGAGGATCTTTCAATTTCAATCCGGGAAACGCCAGCATGATAAAGTTTACTTTTGATAAACCTCCTGATTCTATAATCTTCAAAAATGTAATCGGCATAATTTTTATCAGCATACCAACGTGAATCCCATGTCTTGACGATTCCCAATCTTAATCCTATTGGATTTACTTTTTGACCCAAGCTTAAACCTCCTTTTTATATCGTTTCTTCTGCTAGTATAACCGTAATGTGACTGGTGGGCTTCAATATCCGTGACCCTCGGCCGCGGGCCCTTGCGCGATAGCGCTTGAAGGTCGGCCCTTGATCTGCAATAATGTTTCGAATGATCAGTGTATCGATGTCGATATCCGGGTTTTGGTCGGCATTGGCAACAGCACTTCGGACTATCTTTTCAACAATCCTGGCAGCTTTCAAAGGCATGAATTTAAGTATATTCAAACCCGTCTCAACCGGTTTGCCTTTGATAGCATCTACTAGTTTGCGAACTTTCTGAGGAGAAATACGCACATATTTTGCTACAGCTTTAACCTCCATCGCTAAACAATCCTCTTCTAACTGGTTTTACTTTTTGAGCCTTGATTTCTTGTCGCCGGCGTGTCCATAGAATGTTCGCGTGGGCGAAAATTCTCCTAACTTATGACCGACCATATTCTCGGTGACAAACACCGGAATGAATTTTCTGCCATTATGAACTGCCAGGGTAATGCCAACCATTTCCGGAACGATGGTTGACCGCCGTGACCATGTTTTAATAACCATATTGCTTCGTGTCTCTTGGGCTTCATTTACTTTTTTTAGTAACTTCGTTTCAACATATGGTCCTTTTTTCAGCGAACGCGGCATAACTTCTCCCACAATTTTCATTATTTGATCCCCGCATCCACAGCGGGGAGAAAAAATAGGTTTTAAATCGATCCCTAAATGTCCGTATACAATAAAAACCGGTCAAAAGGTTTTCGCGAGCGGCTTTGAGTAATTTGGGAAATAGGCGCCAGCAGAGGTCCCGTTATAGCGGCAGAAAAAATCAAAAGTTTTTATCCCGCTTAGCGGAAGGGTTCTTTTGATAGAAATCAGGCGCCCCCGAAACAATCGCGGAGCGGGCAAAAGGCTTTCAATTCTCAATTAGATCATTGAAAGAAACTTCTGGGACACAAAACTAACAGTTATTTCTTGGTCCGCTTTTTGACAATGAGCCGATCACTTTTTCGATTTTTACGGGTTTTAAATCCCTTCGTCGGCAACCCCCAGGGACTACAGGGATGCCTTCCACCGGAAGACCGACCTTCGCCGCCTCCCATTGGATGATCCACCGGATTCATCGCGACACCGCGAACTTTGGGACGCCGACCCAACCACCGTTTGCGACCTGCCTTGCCAAGAGATATGTTCTCATGTACCACGTTTCCCAGCTGGCCGATGGTGGCTCTACAGTGTAATAGAATCATACGCACCTCACCGGACGGTAGTTTGACCAATGCATAGCGATCCTCTTTGGCCATCAGCTGAGCATAGGTACCCGCACTTCTCACAATCTGTCCGCCTTTACCGATGCGTAATTCGATGTTATGGATTTGAGTTCCCAGCGGAATATTACTTAAGGGCAGGGAATTACCGGGTCTTATATCAGCATCGGGGCCGGACTCTACAGTATCCCCTACCTTAAGGTTAAGTGGCGCTAAAATGTAACGTTTTTCACCGTCGACATAGTGCAGCAATGCTATCCGGGCTGACCGGTTGGGGTCATATTCGATTGCCGCTACTTTCGCCGGAATCCCTAATTTATCGCGTTTAAAATCGATAACTCGATAATGCCTTTTTTGTCGGCCACCACGGTGCCTGCAGGTGATCCGTCCGTAAACATTTCGACCACCCGTTTTCTTAATTACCCGCAATAAACTTTTTTCGGGAGTGGATCGGCTAATTTCCTCAAAGGTCGAATATGCTTGGAATCTTAGTCCAGGCGATGTCGGTTTTACTTTTTTAACAGACATTAAATACTCCTAAGTGCTTCGATTCGCGATGAAGGTTCCCTATTTTTACCGGTCTAAAAAAGTTCCTCAAAGAACTTATACATAGAAAGACTAAGCTCTAAACGCCTTCAAAAAATTCAATTCGCTCCCCGGGTTTCAATGTCACAATCGCTTTCTTCCAGTCTCGGCGTTTGCCTTCTATTCGACCCCTTCGTTTTCTTTTACCCTTCACTTGCATCGTCCGAACACTCATGACATTAACCTTGAACATCTGTTCTATGGCTCTTTTTATCTCAATCCGGTTGGCCCTGCGGTCAACCTCGAAGGTTAATTGATTGGAAACTTCTTTTTGGATATTCGTTTTTTCGGTGATCAGGGGTCGTTTAATAAGATCGTAGTCAATCATGCTTGCAGCCTCCCTTCAATACCGTTTATAGAAGACTCAAGCAGAATTAAATTTTCGTATTTTAGGATGTCATACACATTTAATCCTTCGCTTCTCAGTACCTTTACAAAGGGTACGTTCCGGGAAGCAAGTTCCAGTGATTCATTCTTTTTTTCGGTAACAATCAAAGCGTTTTTCACTTTTAAGGCATCAATGATCTTGATAAACTCTTTAGTTTTAATCCGCTCAAGCTCAAATTGATCGAGTATCAATAGATTTTTTTCCTGGAATTTAGTGCTCAAAGCCATTTTGAGTGCCAATTTGCGAACTTTTTTAGGAACTTTATAAGCATAAGATCTTGGATCCGGACCGAAAACAACACCGCCTCCTCTGAGCAAGGGTGATTTACTGTCACCGCGTCGCGCTCTACCGGTTCCCTTCTGGCGAAATAGCTTCCGCCTGCTGGCGTTAACATCGCTGCGATGTTTGACGGCAGCAGTACCCGAACGCTTTTGAGCAAGCTGCATGGTTACAACTTCGTGTAAGACACTCGGTTTGGCAGGCACATTGAACAGCTCATCCGGGAGATCCCGCTGTGAAACTTTTTTTCCTTTGGTATTTAAAACATCTACAACAGCCATGATATATTCTTTCGATTGAAATCGATCGACCAATTTAAATAAAATCAAAAACCCAATCTTTATTTATTCAGTATTTATTCAGAAAACTTTGGTTTACTAATTTCAACGAGTCCTGTTTTGGCACCCGGCACGGAACCCTTTAACAGCAGCAGATTCTCTTTGGGGCGAATGTCGACAATTTCCAAATTTCGCGCCGTCTGGCGTTCATTACCGTAGCGACCGGGTAATTTTTTGCCCTTGATAACTTTCGAGGGTGTGGCGCTGCAGCCGATTGAGCCGGGTATTCTGTGGCTTTTGCTGCCATGGGTTTTGCGGCCACCGTGAAATCCATGTCGCTTTATGACTCCGGAAAACCCGCGGCCCTTGGTGGTCCCGACGACATTGACACGGTCTCCGACATTAAACATCTCCAGTGATATCATCTGTCCCAAGCTAAATTCCTCTGGGTTTTCTACTGGAAACTCCCGCAGGAAGGAAAAACACTTTTCTCCGCTTTTTTTAATATGGCCCAACAGGGGCTTGTTGGTGCGTGATCTCTTTTTTTCACCAAACCCAAGTTGCAGTGAATTGTAGCCCTCATTGTCAATCGTTTTGATCTGGGTCACGATGCATGGTCCTGCTTGAATCACAGTAACCGGCAGATATTCACCCTGGGGTGAAAAATAGCCTGTCATCCCCAGTTTTTTGCCCAGCAGCCCTCTACACATTGCTCGCTTTACCTTTTTACTCCAATGAAGGTTATAATTTTATTTCAACATCCACTCCGGGAGAAAGATCTAGTTTCATCAAGGCATCAACTGTTTGTTGGGTCGGTTCCAATATATCCAAAAGCCGTTTATGAGTCCTCATCTCAAACTGCTCACGCGATTTCTTGTCGATATGAGGGGATCTCAGGACACAATATTTATTGATCCGGGTCGGCAAAGGTATGGGACCGACGACTTTAGCTCCGGTCTTTTTGGCTGTATCAACGATGTCGTACGCTGACTGATCCAACAACTTGTGATCATATGCTTTAAGTCTGATTCTGATCTTGGTATTGGTAATCATCTTTTAATCTTCCGCTTTATTCAATGATTTCGCTGACCACCCCGGCGCCAACAGTCCGACCACCTTCCCGAATGGCAAACCTGAGCTCCTTTTCCATCGCTATCGGGGTTATCAACTCCGCCGTGATGGTTACATTGTCGCCCGGCATCACCATCT
>CP070652.1:990156-993161 GCA_020354645.1 Deltaproteobacteria bacterium | reverse complement strand
TGGTACTCGGCTCTGGAGCGGCTGGAGCGCCTATTTTCGCTGATGGCGCCACGATCTCGATCACCAGCGGGGACAGCACCTTGGCCACTTCGACCCCGCAACCGACCAGCTCGCCCTTCTTGTTGCGTATCACCCAGGCTGCATATGTGTTTCCCTTCGATATGAATAAAAAAGATACCTTCTTTCAGTTGACCGGACCGATAAGCGGATTCTTTCTTATCGTCATCTCATTTGCCCCCGGCGACGATCCCGACAAAGATGTGACTATTCAAATTACCGACACTGTGACTGAAACCATGCTGGATCCGCCGCGACCGTGGACCTACGATCCGTTAACCATCTCGGTGCGTAATGGCTTCGCAACGTCGACTGTCAGAGTTCGTCCGAAGACCGACTAGCTAAAGGTGTTTAGCAGCCAGCTAGGGGATAACCTCTATATGTTTTTTCTTTACGGTCGCGTCGTAGACAGACCGTTTTAACCAAAAAGAAGTGGTAGATAGTGATCGGATTGGAGGGGGCTTTTACTTCAGCAATCCGCGCCCGCTAACCTGCTCCAGGGGATAAAACAACGCTATATCTTGAACAATCGGAATCTTTGCATGGCTACAAATGATCAGCTTGAGCGCAAGCTCACCGTCATTTTCAGTGCCGACGTCAAAGGGTACAGCCGCCTGATGGCCGAAGATGAGGTAGCAACCATCCAAATGTTGACAGCCTACCGCGGCTTGATGACCTCTTCCATCCAAAAGCACCGGGGGCAGGTGATAGACATGCCCGGCGATAACCTGCTGGCCGAGTTTGGCAGCGTGTTGGCCGCATTGAGTTGTGCGGTGGAGGTTCAACGGGAGCTTGCGAAACGAAATGCAGCCTTGCCTGATCAGCGCAAGATGGAGTTTCGCATCGGGATCAACCTTGGGGACGTTGTCGTAGAGGGAGATCGTATCTTCGGAGACGGTGTCAACGTTGCCGCGCGGCTCGAAGGACTGGCGGAACCGGGCGGCATCTGCATATCAGGGGCGGTTCACAGTGCTGCGGGCAAGAAACTTGCGCTTGCTTATAAAGATTTGGGAAAGCAACAGGTCAAGAACATTGCGGAACCAGTGCGTGTCTACCGAGTATTGCTCGATCCAGACGCATCATCTATGAAAGCCCGCCGATTTAATCGCCGCCATATTGCGGCAAGTGCCGCTGTTTTTGTGATAACCGTTGGTATCGCAATCTCAACCTGGCTCCAACCATGGAAACCAAAGGAAGAACTCACGCCGGAAAAACCAACGGCCGTCCTGCCCGCCGAAGCACCCTCTATTGCCGTGCTGCCTTTTCAGAACTTGAGTGATGACCCGAAGCAGGAGTATTTCAGCGACGGCGTTACTAACGACATCATCACGGACCTTTCGAGATTCTCCAATCTCTTTGTGATCGCCAGCAACTCAGTATTCACATACAAAGGCAAGCCGGTAAATGTGAAGGAGGTGGGCCGGGATCTGGATGTTCGGTACGTGCTCGAAGGTAGCATTCAAAAGGTTGAGGGAAGCGTGCGGATCAACGCCCAGCTGATAGATGCCGCCAATAACCATCACCTTTGGGCGGAGCGATACGACTTTAAACTGGATAATATCTTTGCTGTGCAGGACAAGATTACGAAATCAATCGTGGCAGCTCTGCAGGTGATGTTGACCGAAGATGAGCAAGAACGTGTGGCCCGCCGATACACAGACGTTCTTGAGGCCTACGACTTGTTTTTACGCGGGAGAACCTACCTGCAGGGCACGAAACAGACACATTTGAAGGCACGCAAACTATTTGATCAGGCGATTGAATTAGACCCGAATTTTGCGGCAGCATACGCGGAGAAGTCCTTTACTTACTTTTCAAGCTTCATCATGCCCATGAGTCGGAACAAAAAGGTTATAAAGGCGGCTATAAAAGCGGCGGAACACGCCGTGGCTCTTGACGACTCCTTGCCCCTTGCCCACGCCCGCTTGGGCTGGGCCTATTTCGCATCACGCCGCCACCAGGAGGCCATCGCCGAGGGAAGGCGGGCTGTCGCTCTCGGGCCCAACGATGCTGAAAGTCACGCCCAATTAGGCAGCCTCATGAACTGGACAGGCAAACCGGAGGAAGGAATCGTCTTGATCAAAAAGGCGATGCGTCTTAATCCTAATTATCCGTATTACTACCTGTTTTACATGGGTCATTCCCATTACCTATTGGGAAATAACGAGGAAGCGATAGCGTTAATGAAGCGTGTGGTCACCCGTGCGCCTTATTTTTTACCTGTCCGCCGTCACCTCGCTGTTCTTTTTCAGGAAATAGGCTTGAAGAAAGAGGCCCGGACTCAGGTGAAAGAAGTGTTGAGGATATTTCCCGGGGCCTCGATCGAAGATGAGCGTCAGCGCTGTTATTACAAGTGGGAGCCGGCGCTGCAAAAGCGATTCTTTACCGGTTTGCGTCAATCAGGGATGCCGGAAGGACGCCGGGGCGAAGAGCCAATGACCATGGATTGACCGCTGGTGCAGAAACGACACGACGAAGGGGACGTTGGTGCAGAAAGTGCATAGCTATTTTTTATACCTCACGATCTCCAACAGCTTCCCGTATGGATCCAAACAAATGACATAGGATATTGCAATCTCAAGATAACGGGCAACACCTCCGCACCAAAATATCCCAACTCACCTATCGTAATCCAATGACATCTAAAGAAGCTAATCCGGGTATATAAAATAAATCTCATCAATAAAACATTTGGAACTCTCTGCACCAACGAAACTCAAATGATGTGGTTCGAACACTGAGCATTAGCAAATCATCTATCAGTCGAGAGGCAGTGTGTGGAGAGAAGATTGCGACCGATATTCAGTGGAAGCTGACAAGAGACTAGAAACGCATAATTGTATGACCGTCCCCTATTTTGCGTGGGTGTTGTAAGGAATGGCGTTCGTTTGGTCGTTTCTCTGGCTGCCGATGCCTGCGCGGACGGCTACCATTCCTTAAGGATGAAT
>CP070652.1:985300-990056 GCA_020354645.1 Deltaproteobacteria bacterium | reverse complement strand
TCGGTTGGGGTGGAAAAACCCTGAAAGCGATGCTCACCGAAAGTGAAGACCTTTTTAAAGAGACCGGTCGCTACGGGGGTATTCGGGAACTGAAAATCAAAGCGTCCGATCCCATCCTGTACGAAAAGATTTTTTCCAAGATGCGCGGCGGGTTGGTCAATGCGCGTGAGACGGCGATGAACGTCTCAGCCTCACCGATTGTAAAGGAGATCGGCGAACTTTGCTTTGCCCTTTATACGCCTGAGGGGGATTCAATTGCTCTTTCTACAGGGATCATTGTGCATGTCCACACCATGAGCGATGCGATCAAATATATGATCCGTCATGATTTCGAGCAAAACCCCGGGATTGCTTCTGGGGATATTTACATAAATAACGATCCACTCGTTGGAGATGTCCACAACGGTGATGTTCAGACCCTCGTTCCAATTTTCTGGGATCAAGAGATTATCGGTTGGGCCGGTGGGGTCACCCATGTCATCGATGTTGGTGCATTGACACCCGGTTCTGTGCCGGTGGGTCCGACTCACCGATTCGAGGATGGCATCGATTGCCCGGTGCTCAAATGCGGCGCCCGGGATACCCTTTTTCGGGATCACGAACTGCGCTGTGAGAAGGCCACCCGGACACCCATGTTCTGGAAACTGGATGAGAGGGCCCGCATTGCCGGCTGCCATATGATACGCAGGACTGTTGACCAGATCATCGAAGAAGTCGGTATCCATACCTACAAGGGTTTCATCCGTGAAGTCATTGAGGAAGGACGCCGTTCGTTTCTCAATCGCATGAAGGAAATGACCGTTCCGGGCCGTTATCGAGCCCCCGCTTTTACCGAATATTCATTTTCCAATGAAACCCGACTTCCGCTGCGCGCCAGGGTTGACAAGCTGATGCACGGCCCGCTGGAAATCACGATCCATGGCGATGGGACGTTCGAGTTATCCTTTGAGGGGGCGGATGCATGGGGGTGGCACTCCATGAACTGCACCCCATCCGCAATGCAGGGAGCCATATGGGTACTACTAAGTCAAACAGTCATACCCAATGACAAGGTCAACGATGGTGCTTATCTGGCTACGCGGAATAATTTTCCGCTGGGGTCCTGGACAAATCCCGGTGTGAGCACCGTATCTACGGGGATTTCCTGGTTTTTTCTGATCCCCGGCTTCACCGGCCTGTTCCGAAGCCTGGGACGTGCATTCCAGGCCCGCGGCTATGTCGAAGAAGTCCTTTCCGGCTATGGTCTTACAGCCAACTGTTTCCAGGGAGGTGGAATAGATCAGTTCAACAGGGAATCTGCCACGACAAACTTTGAGCTCAGTTGTGTCGGCACCGGAGCAGGTATCGTTCGAGACGGCGTGGACTTTGCTTCTGCTATGTGGAATCCAGAGGGAGATATGGGAGATGTAGAAGTCTGGGAGCTTATCGAGCCGTTTCTATACCTGGGCCGACGAATCAAACCAAACACCGCAGGGCCTGGCAAATACCGCGGTGGATCCGGCTTTGAATCCCTCAGAATGTGCTGGAAAACTCCTTATTATGAACTTCAGAACATCAATCTGGGCAAAGTCTTTGCTGGAGCTGGTATTTTCGGCGGATATCCGAATTCAGCTGGGTATCGGAGAAACCTTCATCAGACCAACATTTTGGAACTTGTTAAAAATCAACTTCCGTATCCTGTGTGCGACGGAGATCCGGCCAACAGTGAGATTCTAAGACTAGTAAAAGCCCAGCGTATAATGAGCGACAAGCTTGCCACAACCTTGCCGGGACTTTTTGAGGAAGGTGATTTATACCTCTCCGTTTTGAATGGTGGAACAGGGGCCGGGGATCCCATCGAGAGGGATCCGGGTCGTATTGAGGATGATTTAAATGGAGAATATCTGATGCCAAAATATGCCGAATCGATTTATGGCGCGGTTGTAAAAAAACAGAACGGGCGCTACGGGGTGGATCGCGAAAAGACGCAGGAGAAAAGAAAGGCGATACGGGAAAAACGTAAAAAGGAATCCGTCCCCGTCAAGGAATGGATGGAATCCGAGAGGAAAAAAATCCAGAGCGGAGTGTTTATAAAACCTGTCAGAGCGATGTACCGCTCCTCAATGGCAACAAGCGAGAGCTGGGCCAGGGAGTTCAGGGATTTCTGGAACCTTCCAAATGACTTTGAAATGCATGAATAAAGGAGGTACCAATGGTTGAGAAATACAGCAAAGAAGAGATCGAAGACCTCATCGATGGAAAACTTCCGTTTTCGATGATACACAGGATGCTTTCGAGCTTCAAGGATCCGGACAGATTCGATACGTATATAGAAATTCTGCAGGAGAGGGTTTCATGGAATGAGCCGGTCCTGCTGCCCTATGGTCTACACCTTTATATTGTGAAGAAACAGGATGGCCAGAAGGTTGTCAAGTGTGATTGCGGGCACGAGTTTGGCAGCTATCAGGAAAACTGGAAGCTTAATGCCTCGATCCGTATTCGAAACACAGATGAGGAACTGCAGGAGATCTATCCGGAGATGATGCACTGCGATCCCGAATGGATGGAGCTGCGGGAATACTTCTGCCCGGGTTGCTGGAGTCTTCTGGAAGTGGAGGCGGTGCCGCCCGGTTACCCGGTGGTCTTTGATTTTCTACCCGATCTCGAAACCTTTTACAGGGAGTGGCTTGACAGAGAGCTGCCTTAGAAGATGCTTTGAATCTGCTTCAACCTAAATTGAGCGATTGTCGAGGCTCATCCGCCTCTGGAGGATTGCCGCAGATAAAAGGAAGATGTAGTTCCGCTATAACTGCCTATGCGGGGCGGCATCTGACACAGTAGATGCGGTAAGATCGGCAAGCTCGAAGGATTTCAAATTATAAAAATAAAACCGATAGAATTCTTTAAAAAATTTTTCCTTTTTTTAAAATTTGAAACGCTCAGTTTAGGTTCAAGAAAGGAGAATCATTATGTATGTTTTTACCAAAGAGTGGATTGACAAACTGGCGGAAGCACTTAAGGAAGACGAGATCTACCAGACCAAAGCCAAAGGTTTTGATAGTTCCTATCAGTTCGTTGTAGAGCCTGTTCCGGAAAAAGGTGTGACCGAGCAAAGGGCTTGCGGTCTCAACTTGCCTCAGTGTGATGAGACCTGGGAGGGCATACGTCCCAATACAGATTATGTCATGACGGCTTCTTATGAAATTTTTTATAATATTATGACCGGAAAGATAGGTGCAACCTGGGCAATTACCTCCCGAAAGGCCAAGGTAAAAGGCAACCTGGCCAAACTATTGAAATATACAGGGGCCATCAACCGGTATGTGGAGGTCCTTGGTCAGGTCGAGGGAGATTTTGAGGGAGACTTTGCAAAAGATAATTGAATCGCTGCTGAAGGGATCTTTTAAAAACCTGAGACTCACTGCCGTTATCCATTTTTTCTTTCATAGTCGGGAAAAATGTATAATGAGAACTATTGCTTTCAAAGGTGCTCTGGGATAGGAAACAAATAGTTATTAATGTTTTACAGGGCTTCAGTTCTACCGCGATCAAAGGTCCAGCAACGCATTGATCCGTGTCCTGTCGAATCCGATCACCGCCTTGCCGTCCACAACCAGAGCGGGTGCGGTGCGGACGCCCAGTTTGAACATCTCGTCCCGGGCTTCTTCGTCGATCATGACGTCTTTGATGGTGAATTCCACCCCTTTGCTGGTCAGATACTCTGCCAGTGCCGTGCAGGGGCCTCAAAAGGGTTGCGAATACACCGTGATTTGCCGGTCCTTCACGATTTCATCCCTGTGTTTTTGTTTATGCAAAGCCGTCGCCACTAAGCCATGAGATTTGGATGGGTTTAACACGCGCTGTAACCCCACCGCACCACATCATCCTGAGCTGCGCTGATACGGGCCCCATGAGATGGCCTTTTAAGGTACGACGGAGCACCGCTACCGCGCCTGTCTGGCTTTCTGTTCCCGTGCTTTTTGCAGCAATTCCTGCCGCTTGGCCTCCGCTTCTTCGGAAATGAAAGGCTGCTCAGCGGTCATGAATTTTTCCATCCACGCCTTGCCGCCGGGCCACACATAGGGCAGATCAACGATGATCCCCGGCTTGTCGGCCTCTTCCAGTAGCTTCAGCCCGGCGCGCAGCACCTCACGCTGATTATCCGCGTCATGCGGCCGCCCCGCCGGGTTGCCCAGGGGCTAGTTGAGAAAAACCTGCCGCGGGTTGCCGGCGCTGGCAGCGATGTCCCGCGCATTGGTATAAGTTACCGTGGAAATACCGCCTGCTTCCAGAACCCGGGCAACCAGACTCACGGTCTGGTGACAGACCGGTCAGACAGGGGTCAACAGGGCCACATCAACACTATCTTCCCGGCATTGTCTCAGGATTTCCGGCCCGTCCACTTCCGTCGTTTTGCGATGGCTGTAATTGGGCAGGGTGCGGTAGTAGTTCTTGCTCAGGCTGCCGAATGTTCCCTCTTTGAGAAACTCCTGCATGCGGGTGGTGGGGAAAAAGGCATCGACGTCTTCCATGTCCGTCTGATAGCGGTCATGATCCATGCTGGTGGACAGGATGCGATCAATGGGCCAGTCGCTCGGCACCGTGAACACCTCCAATTCATTGGTGCCGATCAAGCCCGGCTCTTCCAGCCAATTGCCCGCCTCATCCAGCAGTACGAAAGAAGCGGTGGTCACCAGCGACACCCGGGAGTCCGAGAGCGGCTTTTTTAACGGGGTGAAGGGAAAATCCTCGTTGTGGGCGTAATTGTACGTCTTCT
>CP070652.1:981350-985200 GCA_020354645.1 Deltaproteobacteria bacterium | reverse complement strand
GTGAAAAAATCTCCCAAAAAGGCCAGAGCGCACCTCAATCTTGGTGAAGCATTTGCAAAGTTCAAAAAAACAAATCAAGCCATCCATCATTACCTTCAGGCTTTGCAAATAAAGCCCGACTATTCCGAAGCCCACAATAACCTGGGTATCACTCTGGCAGAGAAAGGCAAAACGGATGAAGCTGTCCAACATTATCTTAAGGCCCTACGGATAAAGCCCGGCAACGCCAGAGCGCATCTCAATCTTGGAATTGTGTTGGAAAAGCAGGGCAAAACAGCCGAAGCCATTGACCATTATCATCAGGCAATAAAAATCAAACCTGATTTTGTTATCGCCTATAATAACCTGGGTGTCGCTTTGGCAAATCAGGGTAAAGCTGACAAAGCCATCGATTATTATCGTAACGCTTTAAAGTTAAATCCTTACTTTGCTGCAGCCCACAGTAACCTGGGGGGGGCGTTGTCAACACAGGGCAAAATTAAAGAATCAATCTACCATTACACGAAAGCCCTGCGGATAGACCCCGATATGGTTGAAACCCACAATAATTTAGGCATTTCTCTCATACAAAACGGAAAAATCGATTTGGCCATTAACCACTTCCGAAAGGCGTTACAGATTAACCCTGAGTTTGATAAAGCCGATAACAACCTCAAAAAAGCACTCGCAATCCAAAGAAGCCTCGAAGAAGAAATTACGAAAACTCAAAAAGCGCTGGAACAGTCTCCTGAAAATCCTGGATTACATTATCAACTTGGAATTTTGTTTCTTAATATAGGGAACCCGGAAAAAACCATCGTTCAATTTAAAAGAGCTCTTGCACTCCAGCCAACGTTTGTCGAGGTCCAAAACGATCTGGCCCTTGTATATTCAGATATGGGTGAATATGAAAAAGCCCTCGAGCTTTTTCAAAAAACGTTAGAGCAATTGCCGGATAACGCCGGCACATACTATAATATCGCTTGTATGTATTCGCAGCTTAACAAATTACAAGCGTCCATTGACTGGCTCACCAAAGCTGTGGATAAAGGCTACAATAACTGGAATCTTATTAAAACCGACAGTGACCTGGAAAATTTAAGAAAATCTAAGTATTATAAAGATGTTATTAAAGGCCGCTAGGTCTCACAAATAAGTTTAAAAAGTCTTGTAGCGGTTTTAAAGCCATTTGCTCGCGCCGGCGACCATTTTGGGGACACAACTCTGCTGGTTCCAAAACCCCGGCTCCCCGCCCTAAAGAGCGGGACCTTGCATCCATATACTCACTGTGACGCTGAACGTATAATGGATTGTCAATGAAATCATCGGTATTAAAAACCCTTTCAATTGCCTTGCTCTTCTGTAGTTTGAGCTTTCTCATCTACGCCAACACGCTTGAATCGCCTTTTATTTTCGATGATGAAGGGCGAATCGAAGAAAACCCCCACATTCGTCTAACCCACTTATCGCCGAAAGAACTTGCAGCAGCCGGTTTTAATAGCTCAAAGAGCCGTCCCATTGCTTTCATCAGCTTTGCTTTAAACTACTATTTTCACCAATACAACCCGGTGGGCTATCATCTGGTTAACATCAGCCTTCATATTTTAACCGGTTTTATTCTCTATTTGTTTTTAAATACCACCTTAAAGATCTCTGGGCCGAGATCCCCAGGTAATCATCCTGAACTGATCGCTTTTTTGACTGCACTGATCTGGCTGGTCCACCCGGTTCAAACCCAGTCGGTGACCTACATTGTCCAAAGAATGAACGGCTTGGCTGCGATGTTTTTCATTCTTTCCTTCTGGTTTTATGTCAAAGGCCGGCTTGTTGCAACGGGTCACACAAGATGGCTGTGGTTTGCGGGTTCGGTGCTCACCTGGCTGGTTTCTTTGGGGTGTAAGCAGATAACCGTAACCTTGCCTTTTCTGGTCTATCTTTATGAGTGGTACTTTTTTCAAAATCTAAGCAAAGACTGGTTTAAACGCAGTTTGAAATACGTTTTATTGATATTTCTTCTCTTTGCGGTCGTGTCTTTTATATATCTGGGTTTGAATCCGATCGAAAAAATAACGTCATTAAGAGATTATGCCCAGAAAGAATTTACGCTCTCGCAGCGGATATTCACGCAATTGCGGGTGGTGGTTTATTACATCAGCCTGATATTTTTTCCGCATCCGTCCCGGCTGAATTTGGATTATGATTTTGGGCTTTCCTATTCATTGTTCAACCCGCTGACCACCTTTCTGTCATTGATTGCCATTGTGGCGCTGGTGGGATTGGCTTTTTATCTGGCCCAAAAAGAACGATTGATATCCTTTTGTATCCTCTGGTTTTTTGCAAATCTAATCATCGAATCCTCGATCATCCCGCTGGCCATCATTTTTGAACACCGCCTTTATTTGCCGACCATGCTGGCGGTCTTGGTACCGGTGGTTTTAGCGTATCGCTATGTTAAACCTGAAAAACTGTACATTGCCTTAATATCTGCTGTGATCATCATTTGCGCCTACGCAACGTTTGAAAGAAATCGTGATTGGAAAGATGATCTCACAATTTGGACCGATGCTGCAAAAAAATCACCGGAAAAAGCACGACCCCACATAAATTTAGGAAAAGCACTGGCCAATCGAGACAGACTGGATGAGGCCATCAACCATTATTCAATTGCTGTAAGGATAAAACCCGATTATGCAAAAATACATTATAATTTGGGCAACGCATTCGCTAAGAAAGGCAAAACACAAGAAGCAATCGAACGTTACAATCATGCTTTAGAACTCAAATCTAAATTTCCTGAAGTACATAACAATCTGGCAAGTGTTCTGGCAAAGCAGGATAAAATTGATCAAGCCATCGCGCATTTCTCTGAAGCATTACGCATGAAGCCCGATTACGCTGAAGCGCACTTTAACCTGGGAGGCGTTTTATTCAAAAAAGGCATGGTATCTGAAGCAATAAAACATTACGCTGAAGCATTGCAGTTGGACCCTAGTTATTCTGAAGCACATTTTAACCTGGGGATTGCGCTCGAAGAACAGGGTCTAACCGATGAGGCCATCAAACAATATTCTGAGGCCTTGAAGATAAATCCAGCCTATGTTGAAGCACAGTATAATTTGGCCTTTGCATTCCATAAGCAGGGAAAATCATCCCAAGCCATCACACACTACGAAAGCGTGCTATCTATTCAACCAGAGTATATACCTGCATTAAACAATTTGGCGGTATTGTATGCAATCGAAGGAAAATATGAAATGGCGGTTCCCTTATTTAAAAAAACCGCAACCCTTGAACCCGACAACCCCGGCACCTACTACAATATTGCCCGTGTCTATGCTATTCAAGGCAATAGCCAGGAATCCGTTGACTGGCTCAAAAAGGCCATTGAGAAGGGGTATGATGACTGGCAGGGTATTAAAACCGACGACAGTTTTCAAAATATCAGAGGGTCATCCGAATATAAATCACTAATAGAAGGACATTAAAGCATACTTTCTACCTCTTCCCGCGATACCGGATGGATCCGATCGAATTCCTGCCAGAATTCTTTATCCGCGTCTGTCCAATTGTAATTTAGAAATTTCAATTTAGGGGACGGTCATACAATTATGCGTTTCTATCGGGTCGATCAAATATCACCTTTTCCTCGCCCGTCTGTCTTTCTCTTCTTTGCACTTCGCTGTTATCACCCGGCTGGCTGATGGCCAACTTCTGGGCAAGCGATGCTATACGCAATCAAATCTCAATGACTGCCCATGCGCGCAGACACAGCAGGTTTTGGGTCCGAAACCGCCGCGGTTGTTTGCCGGCCTCACAATCTTTGCCGGTTTTAAACGAAACGCATAATTGTATGACCGTCCCCTAGTTGACT
>CP070652.1:974839-981250 GCA_020354645.1 Deltaproteobacteria bacterium | reverse complement strand
GAAAAACAAAAGACTTACGACAATGGATCAAAAAAACTCCCCGACCCCTCAGTTTAATCGTGTGTCAGTGATCGATTTTATCCATGCGCGCCTCAGTCGGGGGATAGTCTAAGAGGCGTGCTCAATTATCATTTCAGATACTGTATTGTTTCTCCCTCTTGATTGTGGCTGTGGGGATGAATGTTCTGAGACGTAGCCCAAATTCATCATCCTTTTTCCATACGATCTTTCCTTCCATCTCTATAGCCTCTCCGTCTAATAATATAGCTGTAAGGCGGATCCAATCCGCTCCCAACTGTATGTTTCTGTCATTTAAGAGCCTCAGACCGGTCTCGGAAATATCCGAGACTTCGAATTCATGATGCTTTACTTTTAGAATAGGCCTTTGATTGGGTTTGTAAACGATCCGGAAATAGTTTCTTTTTTCTGAGCCGTCATAATAATTGCTTTCCATTTCAATACCTCATTTTTATTTTTTCAGAAAAAAGTTCACTGAACAACCATTACAGTCGCCTCTAAATCTTTTGATTTCGGATCAAAAGATCTGGAGAATGTCAGATCTGAATTTTTTAAATCATTAACATAAACATGTGTCAATTTATTTCGGGCTGTTGACCAAAGATATTTTCGTTGAGTCTAAAAGGTTTTTGACGGGTAATTGCCCGGTGTGGTCTAAGATTGGAAAACAGAGACATCTGTCAGGATCACAAAATTCGGACTTATCAATTGGAGGGTGAGATACAAATTCTATTTTTCCCCTGTTTTTTTGCTGTGTACAGGGCTTCATCCGCTCTTTGGACCAATTCTTGAGCAGAAGCTGAATCGGAGGGATAGGAGGAGATGCCCATGCTGATTGTTAGCTTTTTGGAGGGTATGCTTATTTCACGGCGAAAGGAATGCGCGGTTATAATTTTTTTGATTCTCTGTGCTCCCTTTTTAGCGCCTTCAAGGTCGGTATAGGGCAATATAATCGCAAATTCTTCGCCACCATAGCGTGCTCCTAAATCAACCTCACGAATATTTTTTTTGATTAACTTTCCAAGTTCCTTGAGTATCTCATCACCTGCCAGATGTCCCAAGCTGTCATTGTATTGCTTGAAGTCGTCAATATCCATCATAATCAATGAGACGGGGTGTTTGTGTCGGCGCGATCTTTTGATCTCTGTTTCCAGCATATGTTCGAAATAGCCGTGATTGTATAGTCCCGTCCGTCTGTCTGTAATCGCAAAATGGATGGCTGTTTCATAATTGACATGCAGCCGGTCGAGATATTTCTTTTTTTGAAGCAGGGCTTTTAAGCGGGTTCGAAGTTCGTATTTATTTATGGGTTTGACCAGAAAATCATCAACCCCGAGTTCCAATCCTCTGATCCTGCTCTCCAGATCTTGCAAACACGTTATGACCACAATTTGGATGTCTCGGGTATGTTCTATGTCTTTTAAACGGCGGCAAACCTCAAATCCATCGATTCCTGGTAACAGAATATCCAAAAGTAGTAGGTCGACTTTTTCTCCCTGAACACGCGATAATGTCTCTTCACCGTCCCGGGCAAAGCTGAGTCGATATCCTTCACCATTAAGGTAACTTTGAATAAGACGGATGTCTTTATCGTTGTCTTCCACCAAAAGTACTGACGGTGTGTCAAAGGTGGACTGGAGATATTTTTTTTCCTCCTCGGGTGTTGAAAAAAGTTGCTTTGATTCGGTGCGGGTTTTTAATTGATTCTGGTATTGCCTCAGGCGCAGAAATGATCTGATCCTGGCAGCAAGTTCTGCCGTGTGGACCGGTTTGTTTAAAAATTCGTCCGCTCCGGCTTTAAGCCCTTTAACTTTATCTTCCGGTTCATCCAAAGCTGTAATCAGTATGACGGGAATATCCCGGGTCTTTGGATTGTTTTTGAGTTTCCGGGTAACCTCATATCCATCCATTCCGGGCATCATGATATCCAGTAATACGATATCGGGAGATTCTTTGGCAATTTTTTCCAGAGCCTCTTCTCCATTATATGCGCGAAAAGTTTCGTATTGATCCATCGGTAGCTTGGCTGCCAATAATTTAACGTTCAGGGGATCATCGTCGACGATAAGAATTTTGGGTTTAGGAGTCATTTTAATACCATCCGTTGCTCTCAATTGGGAGTTTCTTTTCTGTCGTAGTAACCCTTGATTGTTTTCAGCAAATCCTCAACATCAAAGGGCTTTGTGATGTAATCATCGCAGCCGGATTCAAGGGCTTTCTCTCTATCACCTTGCATGGCAAAACCGGTTATAGCCACGACCGGTATATCTTTTAGTTTCGAATCCGTCTTCATGATTCGAGTGGCCTCCAGGCCGTCCATACCGGGAAGCTGAATATCCATCAGGATAAGAAATGGCTTTTGCTTGCGGGCCAACTGGATCCCTGTTTCAGCATCAAAGGCTTCAATGAGTTGATAATCACCAAGTCTCAAAACCCCACGCATCAATTTCATATTCAATTTATTATCCTCAATTACCAGGATATTTTTGTTTTCCATCCTTGACCCCTCTAAATATTCCACAGATTAGCACGGCAAGTGTAGTTATCTTTTAATGCACCCCGGAACCCGAACGGGGCAAAAGAATCCGAAAGGTACTCCCCTTGCCACCTCCCTCACTTTGTGCCCAGATTCTGCCCCCATGAATTTCAACAAGTTCCTTGGTTAGGGCTAAACCTAGTCCCGAGCCTTCATAACTTCGGCTGGACGTTCCATCTATCTGTTCAAAGCGGTTAAAAATTCTTTCTAAATCCTCGGATTTTATGCCGATGCCGCTATCCGTAATTGATATCTCAATACAATTATGGCGCTTGTTTTTTAAAACCTGGCTGTCTTGATCCAAGGTTTCAATAATTTTTATACCCGCAGCATCACCCCGGCGGCGCCCGGGACGGAGTTTACAATTTACTTTCTTTGCGTTTAAACAAACACTTCCGCCATCCGGTGTAAATTTGACGGCATTGGACAGTAAATTATACAAGATTTGTTTGAGCTTGCGCTCATCAGCCCTTATTGTTCCCGAGCAGCCATCGAAATTGGTTGTAAGTTGAATTCCGTGCTTGCTGGCCTTTTCCTTGACCATTATTAAACTGTTTTGCAAACAGGCTTTTAGGTTTATTTTCGAAGTCTCAAGCTTTAGCTTGCCGGCCTCGACTCTTGAAATGTCCAGGATATCGTTTATTAATTCCAGCAGGTGCTTGCTGCTATGGAGCACATCATTTAGATATTCTTCCTGAGTTTCGTTTAAACTCCCGAACTTGGGGTTCAACACAAGCTCGGTAAAGCCGCTGATGTGGTTCAAGGGGGTACGCAGTTCATGGCTCATGTTCGCCAGAAATTCGCTTTTGGCGCGGTTGGCAGCCTCGGCGGCATCTTTGGCCTGCTTAAGTTCAGCTTCCGTCTCTTTGCGCACGCCGATTTCTTTTCTGAGCATTCTGTTGGTGGCCGCCAACTCGGCGGTTCGCTCTTCGACCCGCAGTTCCAATTCATCGTGGGCTCTCTGTAGCTCTTCCTCGGCCTGTTTGCGTTTTGTGACGTCGGTGGAAATCTGTAAGTGGACATACCGGCCGTCTACCCACTTGATGGCCCGATCATAGTTCATGTACCATTTTCCGGTGATCGGATTTTTACCTTCCCAAATCTTCAGCCCGGCCGGGTTACCCTTTTCGTCCAAAAGGTCTTCATTCGTGCAGTGATCGCAGGGGCCGGTTTCCTTACCGAAGGCCTGCCAACACATTTGTCCGACTAAATTTTCCCCAAACGATTGCATCATGTTTTTATTCATAAACAAAATTTCATGGGTTTGCATGTCCGCTACATAAATATCGGCATAAATGCTGTCCAAAACTTTTAGAAATCTTTCGTTGGAAGCTTTTAAGTCGCGTTCCGCTTTTTCCAGACTGTTGATCATCCGGTTAAAGGCATGGCTGAGCAATCCTACTTCGTCTTTCGAAGGAACTTTTACGGCGTGATTTAAGTTTCCGTCTGCTACAATTTTTGCAGCCTTTGATAAACCGATCAGTGGTTTGGAGATAGTTTTGGAAAGAAAAAACGAAAAGACCACAGCCGATACAAGGATGACCAGCCCCCAGATTACATTATGTTGAACCAGAGCAGCAGTAGATTCTTTAATGGGATTGACAGAAAAGCCCAAAACGACAAACCATCGCGCCTCTCCGATATTGACGGGATAGACCAGCAACATACCTTTCTCTTGCCTCGTGGGAAAATAAAATTCATTCAGCAATGTTTCTTGATTAAAACGCAGGGAATTACTCAAAACTTCACCATAATAGACCTTATTGTTAGCCAGGTAGACTTTCCCGCTCGGTTTGACAATTTTGGCATAGATCAATTCTTTGCTGCCGTACAGTTCGGGGGACTGTAAAAGTTTTTCTAAATATAGCCAATTCTCAGAAAGCAAAGCGCTTTGGGTGCTCGAGGCAATCTGTTTCGCCATGCGTTTGCCGGCGAGAATTAAGCCTTCTCTGAGAATTTCCGATTCTGTTTTAACGGTAAAATATGTTGTTATCCCTACCGCTGCAAATATCAGCATGGCGACGTGCAGCATGAGTTTGTGAAAAATAGAAATTTTGACCTGGAATTGATCATGGATGCTGCCTTGACTCAAAGTTAGTCTCCTTTGCCCCGATTTTCATCCGCTTAATGAGCATGAATCGTGCCAGAAAGAAAAAAAGGGTGAGAAGACTATTATTTACTGATAGTTAAGGCTTTTTCGTCTATGATCAGAAATTTGTGAGGATTGAGCGATTTAACCCAGATGGCAAACCGATTTTGAAATAATTGGGGGATTTTACTCAAGATGCTCATAAGCTCTCAGGGTCAAGAACTCATCCAGCTCGTCGTTGGAAATTATCTGGTCAAAAAGCTGGGCTGCCAAATTGTATTTCCCGTCTCCGAAGCATTCATCACCGACCAGTTGGCAAATCTTGTCCATTTCTTCCTGCATTGTAGCGCGGAAGAGCTCGATAGTGACCTTGCGGCCGTCAGTTAGTACACCCTTGGGATGATGCACCCATTGCCAGAGCTGGGTGCGGGAAATTTCAGCGGTGGCTGCATCTTCCATCAGGTTATAGATGGGAACACAACCGTTTCCCAAAAGCCACTCCGCCATATATTGAATACCGACGTTGATATTGGTGCGGAGTCCCTCCTCAGTAATCGTACCGGAGGGCAATTTCAAAAGATCGTCAGCTGCAACCCGAACATCTTGGCGCAGTTTTTCGATTTGGTTGGGTGTCGGCATTGCCTTGTCAAATTCTTCCTTTGCGATCTGAACCAGCCCGGGATGGGCCACCCAGGTGCCGTCATGCCCATCTTTGGCTTCACGAGTTTTGTCCTCCCGAACCCGTTGGAGTGCAGCATTGTTCGCTGCAGGGTCTTTTTTAATGGGAATCTGGGCGGCCATACCCCCGATGGCATGAGCACCACGGCGGTGACAGGTCTTGATTGCCAACAATGAGTAGGAGTGCATACAATGGCGCGTCATGGTGATCTGAGCACGGTCCGGGAAAATGTATGCGGGTACGTTTTTGAAGCGTTTGATAAAATTGAAGATATAGTCCCAGCGACCGCAGTTGAGGCCCGCCATGTGATCTTTTAGTTCATAAATAATCTCATCCATTTCAAAAGCAGCCATTATGGTCTCAATCAGCACCGTTGCTTTGATGGTACCCGCCGGAATATTAAGCATTTCCTGGGCGCGAATGAATATGTCATTCCAGAGTCGGGCTTCAAGGTGACTCTCCATTTTGGGCAGATAAAAATAAGGTCCCGTTCCTTTTGCGATCAGATTTTTAGCGTTGTGAAAAAGAAAAAGCCCGAAATCAAAAATACTACCGGATATCGGTTGGCCGTCGACCAATAGGTGTTTTTCAACGAGGTGCCAGCCGCGGGGTCTTACGATCAAAGTGGCGATCTTATCGCCCAGTTTGTAAGTTTTACCCTCGGGATTGATGAATGCTATGGTGCCATTGACAGCATCGCGAAGATTAATTTGCCCGTGAAGTGTGCCGTTCCAGGTGGGCGAATGGGAATCTTCAAAATCGGCCATGTAGGTCGATGCTCCCGAGTTGAGGGCGTTTATAATCATTTTACGTTCTACCGGTCCGGTGATTTCAACACGACGATCTTGAAGATCTGCGGGCACCGGTGCGATTTTCCATTCGCTTTGTCGTATTTTTCTGGTTTCTTTTAGAAAGTCGGGCATTTTGCCATCGTCGATTTCGGCCTGGACCGCTTGGCGACGTTCCAGCAATTTTTTACGTCGCGATTCAAATTCGCGTGCGAGGGTACTGACAAACGAAATCGCTTCAGGGGTGAGTATTTGAGAAAAGTCTTCGGTAAAAGAACCGCGGATCTTGATACCTTCCATG
>CP070652.1:969403-974739 GCA_020354645.1 Deltaproteobacteria bacterium | reverse complement strand
GTAACCATGGAATACCAAACGATAACAGAAAATGGAAAAGTGAAATATGTGGTTCTGCCGATTGAGTTATTTGAAAGTCTTTTAGATCGTTTGGAAGACGAATCTGATCGGCGAGCCATTAGAGAAGCTAAAAAAGAACCGCTCTATGAGCAGGAAGAGGCGGAAGAATATATTTTTATGAATCCCGTAAAACGAGAGCGTCTTGAGCGGGGATGGACTCAAAAGGAGCTTGCTGGACGTTTAGCGGTGAAACAATCTACAGTCGCAAAATGGGAAAGAAAAGACGCTGCCTTCCGCAAAAAAACCAGACAAAAGCTGGCTAAGGTTTTTGGAGTAAATGAAGATATCTTTTTATAGGCGCTACAGCTCGCAGCTTACTCTATTTGCAATGAATTACTTCAGAGCGTTATTCAAGAATTGCTGCCCAGCTTAAGCGGCAAGGCACGCCCATTCCGACCAATGATATTTGGGTTGCTGCCCAAACTATGGAACACGGCGCAGAACTTATTACATCCGACCAACATTTCGACAAAATTAATGGACTTGTCTACTCAATCTTTTAAATAACGAGCAAAACAACCGGTATTAATATATCATTACCCTTCCCTTATTTTCCAAACAAAGTGAAGCGAATTTAACCTGGGTCTGCCCCGTTAAATTTCTCAACAGAGAACCGCGCAGCGAACTTAACCGGGGTCTAAGTGAAATAAAGACAAGGATTCCTCGAACGAACTCACCGATGGTTGTATGAATCTACCTATAAACAACCATCGAAAACTTCATAATCAATGCATACCAAGTTATTTACTTATTTATGGACGTTATATATTAGAAGAAAAGAAGTAAATACTTCCACAAGTAACTTAGAAAAAAATTATTATCGCGTAGATAAAAAAATAACCTCCTGATAGCATAGAGGCTGCCAAACTCAAAACCCATAACTGCTAACAGGAGGTTACTATGAACATTGAAGACACTACCAGGCGAGAGCAATTTAGTCAAATCAAAACTGAGATCTGTGGATCGGACCAGTATCTGGTGGTCGGCATTGATGTGGCCAAGGATAAACATCATGCTTTTATGGGCACCGCCACGGGCAAATCACTTTTAAGGAAACTGGTGTTTGAAAATAACCTTGACGGTTTTGGCAAATTGTTAGCGCACAGCCAAGCGGTCAAGGTCCGTAACGCACTGAGCAAAGTGGTCTTCGGTCTGGAACCGACCGGAAACTACCACAAACCGCTGGCAGCGTATTTGATCCGTTGCGGCTGCCATGTGGTGCTGGTGACCGGCAAAGCGGTGAAAAACAACCGCGAACAACTGGATGGTCGCTGGGACAAAAATGATGACAAAGATGCGGCCAACGTCGCCGATCTGGTCTCTCGCGGCCGTTGTCTGTACTATGACCTACCGTCATCGGATCTTGGTCAACTGCGGCAGGTGCTGTCGTTGCGAAGGCGCCTGAAGAAAGAAGAACACCGGCTGCGCATGAACATCCGCAACAATCTGCTGGCCCAGTATTTTCCTGAGCTGGATGCCTATTACAGCGGCTGTGAAGCCGAAACGCTGGCCATCGTAAGCCGGTGTCTGGATCCGACTCAGATTGCCGGCATGGAATTTGATGCGTTTTTCACACAGGTGGCCACCAAAAGGCGTGGCATTGGCCAGAAGCTGCGGTTGCAAAAGATCCATCGGTCAGCAATCGAATCCGTGGGCTGTCCGATGGGGCCGGTGGTCCAAGTCGAGGCGCAGCTTCTGGTCAACAAGCTCGGCCTGGTTCGCCGTCAGCTCAAAGAGGCTCAAGAGTGGATGGAAGATATCGCCTGTGAGTTTGCCGATTACAGCTATCTGTTAACCATCCCCGGCTTTGGGCCCTATGTTGCGGCCACAGTTCTGGCGGCCATCGGCAATCCCTGGCGTTTTGACACTGCCGGCCAGGTGCTCAAATTGGCCGGCTATGACCTGAGTGCCAGCCGCAGCGGCAAAAACAGCGACAGAGCCGCTGCGGTGATCTCAAAGAAGGGCAACAGCCAGCTGCGCTATGCCCTGTATCAGGCGGCCCGGGTGGCTTCCAGCCGTAGTCGAGACTTTATCAACTATTTTACCGGTTTGCTTCGTGGCCGGGAGCGTGAGCGCGGCATCAAAACCAAAATGAGGGTGAAGCTGGCGGCCAAAATGCTGAAAATAGCCTGGACTTTAATGAAGAAAAAACAAGTTTTTAATCCGGATTATCTGAACAAAGCATAAAGCAGATTATTATCTTCGGCGAGAGAGCCCGATCACGGACGTTGAGGCATGAGACCTCGGGCGGGACAATAACAGGGCCTCTCACTGAACTGAAAAATCTGGATAAGGGATGATGGGCAGGCTACAACAGTAGGCATGCCGGATAAACGTAACGATCAGATGAGGGGTTCGCAATAGTGAGAGAATCGCCGAAAAATTAAGCTGGAAAACAAGGGGGAAGTGCGTGCTTAAAAAGCGAACCTCATAACTAATTGATTTTATAATATAAAATATTTTACTTCTTCCCCCTTGACAGGAGGATCATAGGATGTCCTTAATTTCCCCCCAATTTCCCACTCTCTGCACGAACGTGCCCAATTAATTATCGCCCTTTAACTTTTAGGATTAATATGATAATACACAGATAATTTAAAATAATGCTTGAACCTTAACACCTTAAACCTACATCAATCGTTATCAAAAGCGGTATTACAATACAGCTTCACATTTGATGCCTTGTATCTCCGGCATCCTCGACAATTGCAGAATTAAGGTAACAAAGGAAGAGCGATGAAATGAATATAAGACCCCATTTCTTTAAAAAAGAGATGGGGTTTTGTGTTTTTTGACACAAAATGTTGTTTTTTATTTTTTAACTTAATCCTTAATGGAGGATGATCATGCATAAACCATGGACCAAGTTGATTCCGCGCATCTTAACATTTAGTGTTATTACAATTATCGGACTCGCATTCTTCATTGGATGCGCGCCTAAAAACCTTCCGGTTTACTACCCGAAAATCATTGAAAAGCAGCCGCTCAAACATCCAAAACCCACGTGGGGATATCCCGGGCTATCTGTTCTGAAAAACGCCGATAACATGAGAGGTTTAAGCGGCATGGCGAAAACGGGAGAAATACAAGCTTCTTATATGAGATTCATGCTGGATGTTGAGCCGCCCTTTCTAGTTAATATGAATTTATTGGCGGACGGCTCACTGGTATGTATAAGCCCCCTTGAAATGAAGCGGGAATATCAGAAATTCGTATTTGCTAAATACTGCAGTGAGGTTTTCACCCTAGTCAGGATCATTCTGCTTGATAGTAATAGAGGGAATGAGATTTGGTCTCGGGTTATACCGGCGAAAGGGGTCTATGAAATTAAAGAAATCAATTCCACTTTACTTTTTCAATCAAACTATTTTGATGTAGAAGGGAAGTTCGTTGAAGGCCAACTAATCGCTTTGAGTAAAAAAACCGGCAAAATATTGTGGCAGCGCAAATTCAATAAGCCATTTCTTTATTTTAGCATAGCGGCGAAACATGATCTTGTTTTCTTTTCTACTGAGACAGAAGGAGGTTCAGGCAATAAAAGGATGGTCGAAGGTGTCCATCTTCCCACAGGCAAAACCAATCTGAAATTCAGTGTAACAGAACTAGAAGATGATAAAAGTAAAAAAAATACATGGCCGATCCAGTTTTCTGACGGGATTATGTTTTTTGAGAATGGTATCGCCTTCTATGAACTGCCTCGAGGCAAAGTAAAATGGAAACGAAAGGACTTTCAACTCAAAGGAAGTTCTCAGCCTGAGGAAATGGGCCGCAGAGTTTACATGCAGACAACAGACGGGATAGTGGCTTTAGACGTAGGATCAGGAAAAACATTGTGGACGAACGATGTCATAAAGGAAAAAATAACAAAAATCATACATACTGGAAATCATCTTTGTATTACTGAATCAGAAAAAGGGTGGTTTTCTGATACGCACACACTATCATTGTTGAATGCGAGAAATGGGACCATCATTTGGAAATATGAAACTGAACCCATCCTTGGGAATATAGTAGAAAGCGGAGAGGCAGTTATATTTACCACGAAAGATCGACTCATCGCCCTCGATAAAAAAAAGGGGAAAGTGTTATACCGGGTCAAATTACCATGGGATGATGAGTTTTCATACCATTCTGTTTCACTGCGAAACCAGGCGATCATTGTGATCAATGAATGGAATGTGGCCAAATGGAACACAAAAAACGGTAACCTGATCTACCACCACCAATTCGAACCGCTATGTCCAATTATGACCACCCAGGAACGTATGCTAGAGCAAAAAAAACTGGGAAGACCGGTTACCGGCATGACCACAACTGCCTTTACTTATAATAGCAGTATGAATAAAGCATGGTACACCTCAAAATTTAATCAATCCATGGCCAGTTATCGGCAAACCGGTGACAGCCTGCATTTAAATAATGCGTATGGATATTATGGCATGACAAGGCACGCCATTGGACAGGAGCGCATCATGGCAGGGATTCAGACTTCCGGTGCTCTGATTCAGGCGACCATGAGTGCTGGCATGGCCATTTTGCAAGCAAGAGTGCAAACAGCGAATTCAATGATATATCCATCAATAGACGCAACGCTCCAAAATATCCGCGCTTTTGAAAATGCTGAATATATTGCACGTCTGGTGGGGGTTCAAGAAGGTAGTCAGCGATTTTCAGTAGTAGAAGTACTAAAATTATCTTCGGGCAAAGTTAAACGGGCGTTCCTTTCTCCATATCAGATGCCCACTGATCTTAAAACCATTGGAAGTTCTGTCATGACCGCTACCGAGCTACATGGTTACCTTCCCGTATCAGTATTCCAGCACCACAGTTTTCTGACACTCGTCGATTTTCAGCAGAAGCGTATTTTTCACTACGGACCGGGATTGAATACGGATCAGTATGTCACATATGGAAATAAGGGTTTTATTCGCGGGAGGCTGTGGGCATTCCCATTGGATTTACCTAATTGATACGGGGTCACCCATAAATAGGAAACAGTAAAAGGTGAAATGTAAATAGTGAAAGGTAAAAAGCAAAGAAAAGGAGCGGAGTTCACATAATTGTATGACCTTCCCCATCCCATATCCATGAGGCGACTGTATTCAACAACATCAGCACTGAAGATGGCGGTCAGTTTACGTTTAAAACTCTTTTCTGCCATTATGGCACCCCCTTTACTAAAGGTTTCAAACAGAGGTATCGGCATGTGGAATGTTCGAAGGAGCGTGATAAACAGATGTGAACCGGATTCGTTTCCGTTAATGAAGAACCGCTTC
>CP070652.1:955963-969303 GCA_020354645.1 Deltaproteobacteria bacterium | reverse complement strand
TTGTGATAAATTATATTTTTTCCGAAAATAGTTAACTTAATATACTGGGTCAAGATAAATCGACAGAAATAACTTTGGTTCTTCTCCACCTTAGTTGGAGAAGAGGGTCCAAGGATTCCAGGGGTCAAGGATTCAAGGGTTCGAGTAAAATGCTAAAGAATTACAAATCTTATGGTTCTGTTTGCGAACTGGAAACGCAGATACTATCAGCAGGGGATTTAGGTTTAATTGAAAAAGGTGTATTGGGTAGACTAAAAGACATCGCAGAAATCGAAAGAATGTTAAAGGCGCTGATAGAGTCTTTAAAAAACAAACCCTTGAATCCCTAACCCCTGGAATCCTTGGACCCTCTCCTCCAACTGATTTGGAGAAGAACCTTTAAATATTGTATCAGAAAAACCAATTTAAACGCTTTGAGTTAAAAGACTCAATGAGTGAAATTTTAATGATAAGACACGGCCAGGCTTCTTTTGGCGAGGACAATTACGACCGGCTGTCGCCCATCGGTGTCCAGCAGTCGAAAATCGTCGCCCGGCATCTGTCAGTATGCGGTAAAACATTCGATGCCGTTTATTGCGGCACAATGCAACGCCAGGTCAAGACGGCTCGGGAATTGTATGAATATTGTATGGGTATGAAGAAAACTTTACCGGAACTTTTCAAAGCTGACTCTTTTGACGAGTACGATTCTTTGACCGTATGGGAAGCCTTGATCCCACAGATGATAGAGGATGATCCATCGATAACAGAGGATCTCAAGCAGGTCTATACAGATAAAAAATCCTTCCAAAAGCTTTTTGAAGCAGTAATGAAGCGTTGGATTTCGGGATCCTTTGACCGGCCGGAAATTCCCAAATGGTCCGATTTCAAGCGGAGGGTTGGGCGGGGAATTACGGAAATCATGCACCAACACGGGGCTAAGAAACAGTTAATAGTATTCACATCCGGAGGCCCCATATCCGTCACTATCCAGCTTGCCCTGGGTATTACCGATCAAAAAGCCATGGAAATATCATGGCAGATCATGAATGCTTCTATTACGCGATTTAAATACAATGCCCGGGGAATTGCACTTGCCGGATTCAACGACATTACGCATTTGGAACTAGAGAGAAATAAAAAACTGCTGACATATCGGTAACGGCAACGGATTTGAGGTATTATGACAAAGTCTCTCTGCGAGATAGTCGTTAACTTCAACCTGGAACCTGAAACCTTGAACCCTGAACTTCTTAGGAGGTGGGTATGGATTTTTCCATATCAGAGAAAATGCAGACGATTATCGGAATGATCAATGAATTTGTAGAAAAAGAACTTATTCCCCTGGAACCTGAATTCTTGACCACACCATCGAGAAAAATGATTCCCAGGATCGAAGAGAAACGGCAAATGGTCAGGCAAATTGAGTTGTGGGCGCCGAATCATCCCAAGGAGTATGGCGGGATGGGTCTTAACCTGGTAGAGCACGCGCTTGTGTCCGAAGCTCTTGGCCGAACCCCTTTGGGACATCTTGTATTTGGCTGCCAGGCGCCGGATGCCGGAAATATCGAAATCCTGTATAAATATGGCACCGATGCGCAGAAAGAAAAATATCTGCGTCCCCTGATAGCGGGTAAAATCCGAAGCTGTTTTTCCATGACCGAAATTGATCTTCCCGGCTCCAACCCGGTCATGCTCGATACGACGGCGGTAAAAGACGGAGATGATTACCTTATCAATGGCCACAAATGGTACACTTCATCGGCAGACGGTGCTGAATTTGCCATCGTCATGGCGGTCACCAACCCGGATGCACCGCCTTATTTGAGAGCAAGCATGATCATCGTACCCACCAATACCCCTGGTTTCAACCTGGTGCGAAACATTCCAGTCATGGGGCACGCCGGAGAGGATTATTTCAGCCACGCCGAAATACTCTACCAGTCTTGTCGGGTGTCGCAGAGGAATTTACTGGGGCCGGAGGGACAGGGTTTTGTTCTTGCCCAGGACCGACTCGGCCCGGGTCGGATACACCACTGCATGCGATGGATCGGCATATGCAACCGGGCCTTTGACCTCATGTGTTCCAGGGCTGTTAATCGCATCATTTCTCCGGAAAAGACGCTGGCCATGAAGCAGATTATTCAATCCTGGATTGCAGAATGTGCTGCAGACATACGGTCGGCTCGACTGATGGTGCTACACACCGCGTGGACCATCGAGAATCTGGGCGTCAAAGAAGCCCGGCAGGATATATCTCTTATCAAGTTCGTGGTGGCCAATGTCATGCAGAAAGTTATCGACCGGGCATTGCAGGTCCATGGTGGGCTCGGCATGACGGATGACAGGATCATCGCTTTTTATTATCGCCACGAACGGGCAGCCAGAATCTACGACGGGGCGGATGAAGTTCACAAGGTTTCGGTGGCGCGGAGGATTTTAAGGGAATATGAGGGCAAACAAGTGAAATAAACGGTGTAAAATTAATGATACGCCTCCTTAAATAGCCTCTTTCCATGGCGAATTTTTGTGCCCCTTGAATCAAGTGAAAATTCGAATATCGAAACACGAAATTCGAAACAAATACGAATGACCAAATTCAAAATGACCAAAACGCTAGCATGACATAGTTAACTTGATTGAATAATCTTACTATATCGAGGAGGTTTCAAGGGGAATTAAATGGATTTCACTGACCAGCCGGCGGAGATCAGAAAAGGAGAGAATCTGGAGATCGCCCGGGTTGAAAAATTTATCAGAGATGCTGTGCCCGGCCTATCCGGTGAAATGACCATCCAGCAGTTTCCGCGCGGTGCCTCAAACCTGACCTATCTTATCACAATTGGCGGCAGGGAAATGGTTTTACGTCGGCCGCCGTTTGGAACCAAAGCCAAAACTGCCCATGACATGAACCGGGAGTACCGCATTCTCATAGCCCTTAATCCGGTTTTTTCCTACTGTCCACGACCCATTGTATATACCAACGATGCGTCAATTATGGGCTGTCCCTTTTATTTGATGGAGAGAGTATCAGGCGTCATCCTGCGACGGGACCTACCCTCGGGACTCGACCTAACGCCGCAACAAGTAAGACATCTTTTTGAAAGATTAGTAAGCGTTCAATTTGAACTGCACACCATCGACTATCACAAGATTGGTCTTGATAACTTCGGTAAACCTCAAGGCTATGTGGAACGACAAGTGCTCGGCTGGAGCAAGCGCTACCGTGCGGCACAAACCCCGGATGCTCCCGACTGCGAATCGGTAATGGCCTGGCTGCAAGAGCATATGCCGCCGGATTCCGAAAATCCGGCCATCATCCATAACGACTTTAAATTGGATAACGTAGTGCTTGATAAAAAGGACCCCACAAAGATCATCGGGGTTTTGGATTGGGAGATGGCGACAATTGGAGATCCGCTTATGGATCTGGGCAGTTCTTTGGCCTACTGGGTAGAGTCCGGGGATCCACCCGAGCTGCAGGCCATCCGAACCATACCCACGCATCTTGAAGGTGCGCTCTCCAGAAAACAAATGATAGCGTATTACGGTGAGCTTTCCGGTCGTTCCATTGGAGATTTTTCATTTTACTATTGTTTCGGATTGTTCCGGCTTGCTGTGATCGCCCAGCAAATCTACTACCGGTATTATCACGGTCAGACAAAAGATGAAAGGTTCAAGGGCTTGATCTATGCCGTGGGTATCTTGGAAAAAGTGGCCTGCAATGTCATTGAGAAAATGTAATCTTGAGCGTAAACAAAATGGAGAACTAATACAAAAAGCCTAATCTATTGCTTGTATTAAGTGACATACAAACTGTTCACAACTTATCCATTAGTGAAATAAAATTGTTAAAAAGCACTCCATTTTGTTTACCCTTCGGGAAAGCCGATGACACCCCATAGCCTTCGGCTTGACGCCTGCGGCGTCTACGTTGCCAAGGGTTGGTAGTAGTTTACTACGACTTCACCCTTGGACGTCTTGAATCTGGGGCATCCTCGACTTTCGCTCATCTAGAGTATAAACTATAATAGAAGGTTTGAAATATTCTTGCTTGGTCCACTCACAAAAACATTTCAACCGCTCTAGTTTAAGTTTTATACGTTTTTCTTGGGACAAAATTATAAAGGGGGAAATGTGGAAAGTATTCTGGTCATCGGCGCTGGTTTTATGGGTTCCGGAATCGCCCAGGTGTGCGCGCAAGCGGGTTACCGGGTTCATCTGATGGACATAGATCCGGTGGCATTAGAAAAAGCGATAGCCAGTATCAAGTGGTCGACCGAGAAACTGTCGACCAAGGGTTTGCTGGCGGAATCATCGACAACCATTTTAGACCGTATTGCTCCTGAGGATACCCTTGAGGGTGCGGCCAGGGCCCAGTGGGTAGTCGAAGCGGCGCTAGAAGTAGAAGAATTAAAAAGGGACATATTTCAGGAATTGGATCGTTTGGCACCTGCTGATACACCCCTGGCATCCAATACTTCCTCCATACCCATCACCCGCATTGCCCAGGCAACCCAACACCCCGAGAGGGTGCTGGGCCTTCACTTTTTCGGCCCTGTTCCCTTAATGGGATTGGTGGAGGTGGTCAAAGGGGAAAAAACCACCGGCGATGTTTTTAACCGGGGCGTTTACTTCGTGAAATCGTTGGGCAAAACACCGGTTCGGGTCCACCGAGATATCCCCTGCTTTGTGATGAACCGGATATTCGCGGCTGCTTTTCGGGAAGCAGTGGATCTAGTGGACCAGGGAATTGTCAGTCCCGAAGATGTGGATGTGGGTATGAAACTGGGTTACGGCTGGAATGCCGGTCCTTTTGAGATTGCCGATAATGCCGGGCTCGACACGTATGTGTTGATTGGCAAGGCCATGAAAGCGCTGGGCGAAGAAGGTTTCATTTCCAAATCCGAATTTATTGAGAGGATGGTTGCTGAGGGTCGCCTGGGGAGAAAAGTCGGGAAAGGCTTTTACCGGTATACTTCGGAAGGGAAGCGAGTGCCTTGGGATAGGGATGACTAGAAGTGTTGTGTCCCACAAATAAGTTGCAAGATTTAATTTAAGGTTTGAAAGGTTTTTGCGAGCGCCGTTGAGCGTTTTGGGAAAAAGACGCCTGCTGTAACGAGGCGTAAAATCCGCCGGAGGCGGATGAAAATCAAAAGCTGTCTGAGCCCCGAACGTGAGCGAGGTCGAGTTCTTTTGATTTAGCCCTGCTTCAGCTGGCGTCCCCAAAATGGTCGTCGGCCCGAGCAAAAAGCTTTCAAACCGCTGCAAGACTTTTAGTAATTATTCCTGGGATACAACTTTAGAACTTTTCTCATAACCGTTATCAGAATCAAAATTGGTTTAAGCAGGAGGCAGAAAATGGAAAACAGACCCTGGCAGCGTCACTATGATTACAGCGTGCCCACAACCATACGATACCCTCGCATCCCTGCTCAACTATTGATGCAGGTATCGGTCAACGCTTACCCGAACAAAGCGGCTCTGAATTTTTACGGAACTGAAACAACTTTCTGGGATTTACGAACCCAAATTTTGCGCTTTGCCAGCGCCCTGGGATCGCTGGGCGTGCAAAAAGGAGAACGGGTAGGTATTCATCTCCCCACCTGTCCCCAATATGTCATCAGCTATCATGCGGTTTTATCTCTTGGCGCGATAGCAGTAAACCTCAATCCCATGTACACGTCCGCGGAGTTAAAAGCCTTAGTTTCGAATACCGAGATCACCACTCTCATTACCTTTGATATGGTTCTGCCAAACATCAGACCTCTGTGCCTGGAAGTCGAGATTCCCAGAGTGATCGTTACCAAAGTGACGGATTATATCAACGGTTTTGAAAAGAGCACACCGGCAGAGCTGGAACTGGAAGAGGGGTGGCATCATTTTTCGCTCCTGATAGATAACAGTTCGGATACTAGAGTTCCCCGCATTGAGATTTTACCCGAAGATCCTGCCTTGATCCAATTCACCGGTGGAACAACCGGCATCCCCAAGGGGGCAGTTCTAACTCATGCCAACCTAGTGGCGGCCACGCTTCAGATATCCCTGTGGGGAGGAGAAATAGGCAGACTTACGCCGCCCGAAAGGCGAACGGTGCTGGCCGTATTGCCCTATTTCCATGTCTACGGAACGATTGTTGCCATGAGCTGGGCGCTTTTCAACTGTGCTACCCAGATATTGGTGCCCCGATTTGAATTGGATGAATTTATTGGCCTCTTGGCGGGTTTTGAAGAGATTACCTTTTTTCCATCAGTTCCTACGATGATAAATGCGGTCATCAACCACCCCAAGGCACAGGAACTTGATTTGGAAAGGCGCCTCTTGTTTTTGAACTCCGGAGCGGCTCCCATGCCGGTGGAGCTCATCGATCAGGTCAGGGACATGGGAATGAATTACAGCGAAGGTTGGGGAATGAGCGAGACCACCTCACTGGGAATCAGTAATCCGCTTTTGGGCCTTAGGAAGGTTGGAAGTATAGTAATTCCTTGGCCGGACACGGATGTACGATTGGTGGATGTGGATGAGGGAAAAGAAGACGTGCCACAGGGCCAGCCGGGGGAGATTCTGATCAGAAGCCCGCTGGTGATGAAAGAGTATTGGGCAAATCCAGAGGAGACTGCCGCTCAACTCAAAGACGGTTGGCTATACACCGGAGATATCGCTGTTAGAGACAAGGACGATTATTTTTTCATTGTGGACCGCAAGAAAGATATGATTATTGCCGGAGGCTATAACATCTATCCGCGGGAAATTGATGAAGTACTCTATCAGCACCCAAAAATTCAGGACGCGGTTGCAGTGGGAATTCCGGATGAATATCGGGGCGAGACAGTCAAGGACTTTATTGTCCCAAAGGTAGGGGAAACACTTACTGAAGCGGAGGTGTCTGAATTCTGCAATGAAAAACTGGCAGCCTATAAACGACCGAAGATTGTGGAGTTCAGAAAGGAACTCCCCAAATCTGCGGTGGGTAAAATTTTGCGCAAAGTCCTGCGGGATGAAGAAGCAGCCAAGGCAAAAAAATAAAACACGCTGTGTTCTCACTGATTTTGCGTTGCATATTATTTCTGGAGGAGAGATATGAGTATTAAAAAAGTTTTGGTTATCGGTTCAGGGCTTATGGGCAGCGGAATTGCTCAAGTCTGCGCCCAGGCCGGCATTCAGGTGTCTCTGAATGATGTATCTCAAGAAGCTTTAGAAAGGGCGATGAAAAACATCGCCTGGTCGGTTGGTAAATTTATCGAAAAGGGGGCTTTAACCGAAAAAAAGGAGATCATTATCGGGCGAATTCGGCAGGTGAAGGATTTCAATGCCGCAGCGGAAGCCGACCTTGTTATTGAAGCCGTCTTTGAAAACTTGGAGTTGAAGCAGGAAGTTTTCAAAAAGCTGGATCAAATCTGCGGTCCCGAGACATTGCTGGCCAGCAATACGTCGGCAATTGCAATTACCGAACTCGCTGCGGTAACCACCCGGCCGGAGAAGGTTTTAGGTCTCCATTTTTTCAGTCCGGTTCCCATGATGCAGGCGGTAGAGGTGATAAAGGGTATGGTGACCTCGAATGAAACCGCTATAAAGGGTCGGGATTTTGTTTTGCAGATCGGTAAAGAGCCTATTATGGTGAACAGAGATATTGCCGGATTTGTTATCAACAGAATCAATTTGCCTGCCAACATGGAGGCCATGAGGCTGGTCGAGCAGGGGGTGGCAACCGTCGAAGACATCGACAAGGGATTGAGACTGGCATCCGGAAGAAAAATGGGAATATTTGAAACAGGCGACATGGTGGGATTGGATATTACCTACGGGGCTCTGATGGCCATGTACAAAGAGACCGGTGATCCCCGCTGGTATCCGCCCCTCCTGTTGCGACGGAAGGTTAAAGCCGGTCACCTAGGACGTAAAACCGGTAAGGGCTGGTATGAGTATAACCCTGATGGGAGCAGGAAAGTCTAATTTGATGCTGGATGCTCGATACTGGATAAGTAGATTACCCGGATATCTTCAGATATAATGGCAGTTAATATTCTGCTTAGATGATTTTAAAGAACAGACCCCTAACTACTGACAACGGACAACTGACAATGGACAAAAGGGGGTATTCATGAAAGAAGTCGTTATCATAAGCGCAGTTCGCACGCCGGTAGGACGCTACCTGGGGGCACTCAAAACGATCGAAGCCTACGATCTTGCCTCGCTGGTTTTGAATGAATCTATAAAGAAGGCAAATGTCACCCCGGATCAGGTTGATGAGGTTATCTTGGGCCAATCCTATCAAAATGGCGAATATGTAAATATTGCCCGCATGGCCCTGCTCAAGGCCGGATGGCCTGAAGCAATTCCCGGTATTACGGTGGACAGGCGCTGTTGTACGGGATTGGACGTCGTTCGATTGGCTGTGGCTCTCATTCAATCTGATCAGGCGGAACTCGTCGTGGCCGGCGGCGTGGAAAGCATGAGTAACACCGAGTTCTATCTGCCCGGAAGAATCAAATGGGGAGTGGGCGGTGAAAAGGGCATGCCGCGGGGTCACGGCGATCTGTCCCTGTGGGGATTGCCTCTTTATGATCGAATCCAACGAGCACGTGTAATGTCCCAACCGGAAGAACGTTACGGTATATTACCGGCCATGATGACCTGGGCCGAGACAGCTGCCAAAGAAGAGGGCATATCACGCGAAGCCTGCGACAAATGGGCCCTGGAAAGTCATCGCAAAGCCTGTGAAGCCGCTGAGGCAGGAAGTTTCAAAGATGAAATAATCCCGGTAGAGGTACCTCAACGGAAGGGAGATGCTTTAATTGTCGAACGTGATGAAAACCCACGGTCCGATACCACAATAGAAAAGCTTGGGCGCCTTAGACCGGTTAGGGGCGGCGTTTGTACTGCCGGCAATTCTTCGACGGAAAACGACGGCGCTGCCGCAGTCATTGTCACCACTGCTGCAAAAGCAGCCGAGTTAAGAGTTGAGCCCTTTGCTGCGATCAAGTCTTTTGCCGTAGTGGGCGAAGATCCCAGATATACCTATAAAACCGTCCCCACTGCCGCGAAAAAAACTTTGGATCAGACCGGCTTAAATCTAGAACATATAGATTTGATCGAAATTCAGGAAGCCTTTGCAGCCCAGGTTCTGGCGGATTTAAAGGCGATGGGGGTGGGACCGGAAGATTACGGAAAAGTTAACGTAAACGGTTCAGGGATTTCATTGGGCCATCCAATCGCTTGCACCGGAACACGGGTTCTGGTGACCCTGTTGCATGAGTTGAAACGACGCGGTGCCCGCTACGGGATGGAGTGCATCTGCGGGGGGGGTGGTTTGGGGATTGCGGCGGTCCTGGAGAGAAAATGAAAACCATCTAAAAACCTGTCCGGGTCCCGATATTAAAATCTTGGTTGGAAATAATTCTCAATTTATCATTTATTCATTTAATAAAGGGTATTTATATTTATTTTAGTAATGTATAAGTTAAATAAAAATTAAGTTAATATATTACTTTATAATTAGCCTATAGGATATTGATATGGTTAACAATATATTTAATATTTACGAATTCACTCTAAGATGGGGAAAGGAAGCTGATTGATGGATTACGAAAATATCAAGCTGGAGAAGAAGGATCATATTGGAATCATCACAATCGATCACCCGCCGGTCAATGCCTGGAATTTGGCTACCATGGAAGCTTTTGCGAGTGCAGTTGAAGCGGTTGAGAAAGATCGGGAAATACGGGTTGTAATTATTACCGGAGCCGGTGAGAAATGTTTTTCGGCCGGTTTTGATGTCAAAGACGCAGCCAATTCCCACAAAATTAGCCCCAAGGGGCGGGAGGTCTGGAAAACAATCGACTGTTTTCCAAAACCGGTAATTGCCGCCATTAATGGATACGCATTAGGTGGTGGATTGGAGTTGGCCATGTGCTGCCATTTCAGAATGATGGTCGATTCTCCGGAGGCCATGCTGGGCCTCACCGAATTAAACCTGGGAATCATCCCAGGATGGGGAGGAACCCAGCGTTTGCCTCGTCTGGTCGGCAGGGCCAAGGCCCTTGATATGATGCTTTTTAGCAAGACCGTCGACGCGCAGGAGGCCTTGAATATCGGTCTAATCGATCAAATTTCAACCCCAGCTAAGCTGATGACGGATGCCTTGGCGTTTGCCGCCAAACTGTCCGAAAGGCCCCCCCTGGCAGTCAGTTGCGTATTGAAGGCTGTGGCCGCAGGGGACTATGAAGGTTTGGACCGAGGGCTTGAAGTTGAAATCGAAGGCAGTGCAGTTGTGGGCAAATCCCAGGATCGCAAGGAAGGTTTTGCCGCCTTTTTAGAAAAACGCAAACCCATTTTCAAAGGGGTATAAAGGGATGAATTTTTTGAGGAGATCGCTGCATGAATCATCAGCGACTGCATCGTGCAAACTCATGCATAAGGGATCGTATCGAAAGAACAGCGATTAAACATTAAAACAATAGATTAAGGGTTAAATCAGTATCGCATCCCGATGACAATTTTTGGTTACAGCCTGTTCTTTTGCAACGCTCCCTAATGCACTCAGACAGTGCACGATTTCGCTGCTGATAATTCATTCCGCTATTATCAAAGCTTGGGAGAAAAAATTCCCTGGTAATATTTAAGAATATCGGTGCTAAGCCAGAAAACCGCCGTCACAGGTTAGACAGATGCCGGTCGTATATGATGCCGCGTCCGACACAAGATAAAGTACTGCGCCGGCCATCTCCTCAGGTTCGGCATACCTTGCCATGGGAATCAGTTTGACGGCTTCATCATAGATCTCTTTGGTATCTATAAGAATCTTGGAAAATTTGGTCTTGGTGAGACCCGGCAGCAAAGCATTTACCCGAATGTTTTTGACTGCCAGCTCTTTGGCATAAGCCTTTGTCATGGATATAAGTCCGGCCTTTGTGATGGAATACATTCCTTGCATAATTCCCGGCCGGATACCATTTATTGATGACACATTTACAATGGCGCCGCCACCTGATTGAATCATTAGACGAGCGGCATGCTGAATCATGAAAAAAGGGCCTTTCAAGTTGACATCATGGGTTTTATCCCATGCGGCCTCTTCGGCTCCCAGCATTTCTCCAAAATAGGGATTTGTCCCGGCGTTGTTTATGAGAATATCCAGCCGGCCGAATTGCTCTTCGACTGCTTTGAAAAGAGATTTTATTTGATCCAGATAACCAACATGACAGGCTATGGCGGTTGCTTTACCGCCATTTTTTTCAATTTTTTGCGAAACCTCGTTTAGTGCTTCCGCTTTCCTGCTGACGAGAACACAGTGAGCACCATTGTCTGCCAGGGTCATGGCGGTGGCTTCACCAATACCCCGGCTGGCGCCGGTAATCATTGCTATTTTACCTTCAAGAGAAAAATTCAACATTTTTTGCCTCCTTGACTGTTCCGGGAATTAAACAACCGATATAATTCAATTAGCTCTTGATGTGTTCCTTTTTATGCCAAATAAATGGAAAGATGGAATGTTGGAATAATGGAATAGGGTTATTGGGATTCTGGGCTGAACATGACCCGCATATGGTCTGGAAACTATCTTTCCAATCTTTGCTTTTTTGTTTTTTTTTGAAGAGACCCAATCAACTTAAACAATTCATTTTCAACCACTCCACGATTTGCCTATCTCATAAATCGCAATATTTTTCAACGGAGTGCACTAAAATCCAGTATTCCATAATTCCAATATTCCAACATCCCAGTGGTCTAATCGGATGCCTGCCTTTTCTTTTTGTAGGCTTCGATTAAAGCAGGTATGAAGGTGGTCAGATCCTCTGTAACACACACATCGGCCAGGTTAAAGATGGCGGCATTGGGGTCGGTGTTGATTGCCACAACGAATCCGGCCCCGCGCATGCCGGAAAGATGCTGGACAGCCCCAGATACGCCGCATGCCAAGTAAAGTTCAGGGTTGACGGTCGCACCGGTAACTCCCACCTGCTGCCTGTATTCCAGCCATCCCATATCACACACCGGACGCGAACCGCCCACAGCGGCTTTGGGGAAAATTTCCGCCAGTCGATAAATGAGGTCGAGATTTTCTTTTTTACCGATACCTCTGCCGGCAGTAACTACGATTTTTGCTTCTGCCAAGGAACCGCTCGGGGTTTGAACGGTTTTGATTCCCATGGATCGTGTTTGTTTGGGTTGTAAGGGCATGTCCCGCATTTCGACTTTCCCCGGAGAGGCCTGACCCTTCGAATGAGGCTTGAATAATCCGGGCTGTACAGTGAGGATCGTCGCATTGGTGGACGGAACGACATGGGTGACCACCTTCCCGCCAAAGATCAAGCGGCTGAAGCAAAGATGGCCGCCCTCCTGAAAGATTCCTTCAACTCCAGTAATACAGGCGGCAGCTGAACGCAACGCCATTGCCGGAGCAAAATCCAGACCCTGTGCCGTATGCGCAACACACACAAACACAGGCTGCAATTCACCGACCAGTTTCGTCAGGATGGTTTTGTATATCTCCCCGTTGTAGTATTGTAAATGGGGATTATGAACGGCAATGACATTAACGCCATGGTCTTTTGCGAGACGTTCGGCTAAGGCTTGAACGTTATCCCCGAGGACAGTTACAATGATACTTGATTTTTGGAATTGCCGGATCTTTTCCGCGCAGGTCAACAGCTCTAAAGTTACGGGTTTTAGTTTGCCTTCAAAATGCTCGGCAATGACAAGAATAATCGGGTTTTGCATGGGTGCCCTGTCGTGTCCCAGAGATAACTTTCAAATGTCTTGCCGCGTTTCAAACCTTCGATCGGATATTGTCAATTATTTTTAGGACATGGTCTAGTTAGTGCCCATCCGAAAAAAAATATTGGATGGCACCAACTAGAAGGTATCTCAAAAATGCATGTATCTCATAATGGCTGTGAGAGCCCGCCAAACTGGCGGAACGCCACATCTGTCTTTAATGATCGTCGGGTTCATAAACATCAGCGGTCAAGGAAATTTTTGCGAAGACCAGATTCCGAATCATTGCCGTTTAGGCTCCGAGACGGCAACTGCCGTTCATTTTGCTGCCTGCCGAAAACAGCATTCGCTGTCCCCCAAAAGGACACTGCCGCTTTTGCCTGGCTGAGCGGCAGGTGCCCTTTGCCATTTAAAAGCACCGCCGTGTTCATCTGGTCGCGTAAAAAATACCCTGACCGCTGATTTCAACAGCATCATGTATTGGATATTTGAAATTGAGGTGTTTTTCTTGTTATTGGATGCGATCTTTTTTTTTTGAGATAGCTTCTAGTATATCATCAAAATTCAGCTTGTTATGGATCTATCGGTTCGGGAAGAATCGGTAAACACCACCAGACGAGACACTAAAGAATTGTTGAAAAATG
>CP070652.1:951933-955863 GCA_020354645.1 Deltaproteobacteria bacterium | reverse complement strand
ACATCATATCAGCAAGTTACGTCAAAATTTGATCAATTTCCTTGAGCACGCCCTCCGGTTTGGGCACCACCCGATGCTCGGAAAGGATCTTTTTGGTCTCGGCATTGCAGCGGTCATAAAGATTCGCAGATCCCGCTTCTTCCCATGATTCGTGTTGGGCACGATCGAGCAGCTTGGGAAGAAACTGGGCCGTCTTAAAATGCTTAAAAGCGTGATCATCTGCCAGAAATATGGATCTCTCCCCCGCCGTGGCCACCCTGTCTATCGCTTCCAGCGCAAGCGTCTCCACGTCGACCGGAATACCTCCGGTGAAGAAACGGCTCATGGCCACGAGCTCATCGGCCATGACAAGCATTTCCAGTGATGAGGTCGTGCCGAATTCCAAATACCCCATATCATGTATAACATTGCAACGCGATTGCATGGCGGTGATGATGGAAAACATCGCCTCTGCTCCGGCCTGGGCGTCCATGACCTTGGAATCCGAGGCCCCCGCATAGGCCCAGATGGGCAGACCATATATTTCGTCACGCATGTCCGCCAGGGCAGCCTGGGTGAGACTCCACTCGGGGCATCCATAGGAAATGACGGCGCTGCGCATATCCAGGACGCTGACATTCGGGGCGAAAAGAAAGGGTGAACCCTCTGCGGCCAATTGATGGACGACAAGCCCCACCAGATTCTCTGCGATACCCAGCGCCAATGCCCCGGCAAGCGTCACCGGAGCACCACCGCCGGCGTTGCAGCCAGAGGGGAGACAGATGGGGATTTTCTTTTGGGCACAAAAAATGAGTTTTTCCATAACGTTTTGGGGGAAACGCAGCGGACTGATGGCTTCCGAATAATTGAGTAAAAAAGGTCTGTTTTTCAGCGCTTCTGCTCCACCGGCAACCAGACACGCAATCTCATAAATCTTCGCGATATCTGTCCCACTGTCTGCAATGAATATGATGGGTTTGGTGGTGTTTTTTATCATTTCGACGAAAGCGTAGACATAAATGTCATCCACGGGCACTTCTGCCGGGTTCCCCATTGACATGGCAAAATCGATATTCTCCAGCCCATCTACCAGCTTGGCAAAATTGCCGGTGTCTTCTAGGATGGTTCGACGGCGTTGGCCGGTGTTTACGTCAATGGTAAACGTGGCGTCCGAGCCTGTGCCGTAAAACCAATTTTCACCGACCAAGTCCATGGCCTCGTCACCTTTCTGATTATAGAGCAGTATGCGTTTCGGCGCTGTTTTTAATGCGTTTTCGACCAGACGCGCCGGTAATCTGACCCGACCATCACGGGACAGGCTGCAGCCTGCGTCCAACAGCATTTCTTGGGCACCCGCGTGTTGCATTTTGAAACCGGTGGTTTTAAGGATTTCGAGTGCAGCAGCATGAATTGACCACATTTGATCTGGGTTCATCACTTTCAGTCTGGGTTTGAATGTGTCGATTCTTTTAGGCTTCATGAATGTCATCCTCCGTTAGTTTAATTATTCGGTATCTTGATATGGTGCGATGTGAAACGTTGCGACGAATTAATACTGTGTAGTTGCTGCCGCTCAGATTTCAGTTTCGGTTGTGATATCGCTTGCGGGTTGGGCAATATGAGTCGGTGGAGAGGGAATATCCATCCGGGGTTCAGCCGGACCCAGCAAGTCAACCAACATCTCAAGCGCCCATAAAATCAGCGTCACCTTTTCTTCATCCAGTTCCCGTAATTTTTCAATAAATCGCGTCTGGAGCGGCTCCGGCGCTTCGTGAATAAATTGGGTACCGACCTGAGTAATTTCAACATGCACTTGGCGACGGTCCTTGCTGATTCGGTTGCGCTTAACGAGTTCTCTTTTTTCCAACCGATCCACGATTCCGGTCACGGTGCTGTTGTTGAGAAAAACTATTTTGGTAAGGGCGCCGATGGAAATAGGACCATGTTCGTACACTTCCCGCAGGCAAAGCAGCTGGGGGACGGTTACTTTGTAATTTTCCTGTATATGCTTGGAATGTTTGGACATTTCCTGAAAAATCTGGCGAAGCCTCATCATAATCTGCATGCTGTATTGTTCCGGCATGGTGTTATTCTCCGCAGATAAAGATAAATTTAACAAAAATCTGCCAAGTCTCTGAAAAAATGTACTTTTATTGAATCCTTCCGTTAAGAATTTCATAAGTAACAGATTTATATTGAAAAATCAATATGACAAACCAATTGACCTGGACGTTCCAATACGGGGTTGACAGGCAGTATAATTTTTGTTAAAAAATTTTCTATACAAAATATTTCTATAAAAAATATATTGCCGGTAATATGAACCTCTCGTAGTTTCCAGCAAACAGAGTTTTGCCAACATCTACAACCCTAAAATGAAAGGAGGAAGATTAAATGCCTCAGAAAAAATTTACCATCCATATTCCTGAAGTTGATTCGGTGCGTCAGGGCCAGGAACCCTTTTTTATCAAATACGACGGCGAAACCAAAATGTTACGGACGCATGATTATGATGAGATATACAAAATCCCCGGTCTTTATGAACATCTTATTCATGAAAAGTACAAATGCGACTCACCGAATGTTGTGTGTGGCTTATTAGAAGAACAGGTGGCGAAATCAGCAATGGACATATCGGATCTTAAGGTACTCGATGTGGGGGCCGGTAACGGCATGGTCGGGGAAAAGCTGGTTGAAAAGGGAGTCGATTCGGTGGTCGGCATCGATATCTATGAGGAAGCAGCTGAGGCCGCAGACCGGGATCGTCCTAACGTTTATGAGGATTATTATGTAGAAGATCTGACCCAGCTCACCGATTCCGTTCAAAAAGAGATTGAAGCCAAAGATCTGAATTGTTTGACTATTGTTTCGTCCCTGGGATTTGACGATATACCCCCTTTGGCTTTTGTCCAAGCCTATAATCTGATTTCAGACACCGGATGGGTGGCGTTTAATATCAAAGATGAATTCTTTGAAACGGCTGATTCAACAGGTTTTGCGCAATTAATCCATCAGATGATTGACGCCGATATCCTGAAGCTGAAAACTCAGCAGCACTACCGCCATCGTTACCACCAGGATGGAACTCCGCTGTATTATTTTGCCTTTGTCGGAGAAAAACAGCAAAATATTTCTGAGGATCTGATTCACGCGCAAACATAAATATCTGCCTGTGTCTGCTGTGCATATGGCCCGCAAAATATTTACCAGTTTTGAAATAAATATTCCTGAAGGCGCAATTTATTTAAACAGATCAATCACGATAAAAAGGAGATTACTTTGACAAAGCAAGAGCTTATTGAGAGAATAGCTTCCAATGCCTACTGCGAAGATGCTTTCCAGGCTATAGGCGTGTTGAAGCGCAGGGACAGTTGGTCAGGATTTGCCGGAGCAGCGTTAAATTAGAAAGGCCACCGACGCTTCTTTGTTATAAGGGCTTGCTAAAATTTGTAATTTCAATTCCGTTATAAATTCTAAATATCATCCGTAGAGGAGGTTTTTTGCGGCCATGAGCGGTTTTGCTGTGGTTTACAATAAGCAGGATGACCTGGAACTTGAAGATATGATGAAAAAAATAGCCCACCGTGGTCCCTATCTACATGGCAAATTTAAATCCACCTACGTCCTTATGGGCCAAAACTATCTTCGGGGGGACGTTCACCTTGTAAAAGACGATGTCTTTCAAATGGATGTTCCGGTCCACGATACCAGAAATTCTAACTTTAGAATCTGTTATGACGGACAGATCGGCAATTGGGAAACGCTGGCGCCAACCCAAGCTGCTGGCCTCACCGGTGGTTTTTTTCGAGAGGAACGATTGCTTCTTCATCTTTACCGGCATTACGGCCGCAAAATGCTGCAATATCTTGATGATGCGATCTTTGCTTTTGTAATCTCTGACGGTAAGGATGTGTTTGCGGCCCGGGATCTTTTGGGTATCAAGACCTTGTT
>CP070652.1:932337-951833 GCA_020354645.1 Deltaproteobacteria bacterium | reverse complement strand
CATATCTGACATATTGTCAATATATTAATTTCTTTCAGTAATATATTTTTTATGATTAATAAAATGGCAATTGATTTTAAATGAATGAAATTATAAGGTTATAACAATTTTATGATTCCTGAATGAAATATTCTCGAGGATATTTTTAAGAATCAAAAACCAATAAACGAACAAATTCAGGCTTTAGAAAATGAATTGTCTGCTTTAGATGCAAAAGGGAAGGCGCTGCAAGACAGAATCAGAAAACTTAAAAGCCCGAAACAATCAATCGCCGATGAACAGCTTCCGTTTGACCGGTTATCGTTACCAAACGTAACAAATGAGTCAACACAGGAACATAAAATTGCTTTTTTTCGGACCTTGTTTCGAGGAAGGGACTATGTCTACCCAAGACGCTTTGAAAGCATGCGCACCGGAAAAAGTGGGTACCAGCCGGTCTGTGGGAAAATAGGGGACAGGCATACTTTTATGCGTTTCTAGTTGATTGCATTAACTATGCTTGACATGTAATGTTTGAAATAGAGAAGATTAAGTGACGGACATGAAACTTTGCGTTTCAAAATTCCCTCAAAGTGCCTTATTCTTAAGACATTCCTAAAATGCGTAAACGCATGACCGTCCACTATATTCCCGGACATATCTCCCAGCAAAACCAGAGTGATAAACAAATAAGGGGTTTAGATAAATTTCTAAACCCCTTAAATAATGATTTATTTGGTGCCGAAGGCCGGACTTGAACCGGCACGGGCGTCGCCCACTACCCCCTCAAGATAGCGTGTCTACCAAGTTCCACCACTTCGGCACGATAGCAGATTATTATTCTGTTGTTATTCCGTTTTGGTCCGTGAGCCCTCTGTTTCGACCGGTGGCGGAGTTTGCGGAACGCTTTGTTCGGCTTGCTCTTCAATAGGTGCCGGAGTGTTGGACATCACTGAACCTTTGGCCCGATTGCTTGAAATGTAGGCAAGCGCCAAAGAGGTGATCATAAACACAATCGCAGCAACGGTTGTCGCTTTGCTCAGAAAAGTCGACGCTCCGGTACTGCCAAATAAGGTTTGGCTGGCGCCTCCTCCGAAGGCTGCGCCCATATCCGCCCCTTTGCCCGTTTGGAGCAAAACGATCATGATGAGGGCTACGCAAACGACGAGATGAATTATAAGTAATATAGGGGACATAATTCCTAAGCACGCTTAAATTGAACGATTTTGCTGAAAGTTTCAGCATTCAAACTGGCGCCGCCAACCAGGGCGCCGTCAATATCCTGCCTGGCCATGAGTTCTGAAATATTTTCCGGTTTGACGCTGCCACCGTAAAGTATTCTGATGGATGTGGCCAGCGTATCGCCGAATAAATCACCCACCAGCGAACGCAGGAAATGATGTACCTCCTGCGCCTGATGACTGGTGGCGGTTTTACCGGTGCCGATTGCCCATACCGGCTCATAGGCGATAACCAGTGTCTTCAGATCATTCGCAAAAAATCTTTCTTCTCCCTTTTTTACCTGTTTGTCAAGTACAGAAAATGTTTGTCCGGATTCGCGCTCTTGTTCAGACTCGCCGATACAAAAAATCGGAATCAAGTCATGTTTGACGGCGGCCTTGATTTTTTTGTTGACGTCTTCATCAGTTTCACCGAAATATTGACGCCGCTCCGAATGACCGATGATGACATAGCGGCACCCCGCTGATACAAGCATGAGGGGGGATATTTCGCCGGTATAGGCCCCTTCTTTTTCCCAATGCAGATTCTGGGCCCCTAGTAAAACCTGCCCGTCTTTAACAGTGTTCGCCACCGGGTAAAGTGCTGTAAACGGTGGTGCGATCATTACTTCGGTATCCGAAACCTCTGCAACCAGTTCCATCAGCTGTTTGGCTGTTTCAACAGCTTCAGCGCAGGTTTTAAACATTTTCCAATTACCGGCGATCAGCGGTTTGCGGTTTGGCATTTGTCGATCTCCTATTGATCATTTTTGCCGGCGTGTTTCAGCATGGCCGGGCTCGCCAGAAGAATAAGGACGTCACCTATAGGTCCGTTACAAATCAGAAGCACAGTAGAAAACAACCAGAAACGATTGCCGATAATATAGCGGGATGACTGGGGATAAATCAAATAAATAATTAAATCAGCAACAGTCAGAAGGATTAGACCCCAGATTCCCCATTTTCTTAAATTCCAAACACCGAGCGCAAAAACAACATAGGGAACCATAAAAATCAAAAACTTGGTTCCCAGTATTTGCGCCAATGGGTCAGGTATGTTCGGGTCCGTGGCCAGCCATAAAACAGCTTTGAAGATTGCCAACCAGCCCACAGCCCAGATTTGCCATGGAAAAGTGTTGAACATTCTCCAACTCGGAAAAATATAAAATTTCGTATCAATCGTTGGATTGCTGTTTTTCGCGGTGTGGTTGTTGAAATCTTCTTGGTTTGTCTTTTTGGGCAATATGTCTGTTCCTCTCAATCCGGTCAAGTGAGAAATCTAAAATGTGTAAGCGCTGGAAGGTCTGTTTTCCGATCGATTAATTGACCGGTTCGCTTTCATACAAGCCCTACCCTTCAAGGGGAGCTTCACTGCGTGTGTCATTAAACCGGCGTTTTAAAGTTGAGCACCGATCATGGCGGCGAGGTCCACCATCCGGTGTGAATATCCGGCTTCATTATCATACCAGCACAGCACCTTGACCATATTATTGATAACATAGGTAGTTGGCGCATCAACAATCGAAGAAAAGGCGGCACCATTAAAATCGATTGAAACCAGCGGCGCTTCACTGTACCCTAAAATACCCGCAAGAGATTCCTGCGAGGCCATTTTCAACGCATCATTGACATCCGACACAGTGACCCCGGATTTTTCTACGGTCACCACAAAATCAACAATTGAAACATTCGGTGTCGGCACCCGGATTGCCAAGCCATTAAGTTTACCTTCAAGTTCGGGAAGCACGAGGGCTACAGCCCTGGCTGCACCGGTTGTGGTCGGAATCATTGAAAGGGCTGCCGCGCGGGCCCTGCGCAGATCCTTGTGGGCAAAATCCAGGATTCGTTGGTCTCCCGTATATGCATGAACCGTTGTCATCAGGCCGCATCTTATTCCGAAGTTCTCCAGGAGGACTTTAGCGACCGGTGCCAGACAATTGGTGGTACAAGAAGCATTTGAAATAATATGATGCTGACCCGGATCATAGCGGTGTGAGTTAACGCCCATAACGAGGGTAATGTCGGGGTCTTGGGCTGGTGCTGAAATGATGACCTTCCGTGCGCCGGCCGTCAGATGTTTTGATGCATTTTCGCGGTCCCGGAAAAGACCGGTACACTCAGCTGCAATTTCTACACCAAAGTCTCTCCAGCGCAACTGCTCAGGATTTCGTATAGACGTTATGGATACAGGTTTTCCTTCAACTTCGATTACGTCATCTTTCGCTGTAATTTCCATATCCAGCCGGCCATGAACGGAATCATATTTGAGAAGATGAGCCATAGTCGTTGAGTCGGTTAGATCATTAATGGCCACTACTTCGACATCGGGATGACTCAGAGCGGCTCTGAAGACCAGGCGCCCGATTCTGCCAAAACCGTTAATACCCAATTTTAAGCTCATAACACCTCCTTCAAATGTTTCTTTAAAATGAGGGCGTCTTCCCTGGTTTCCCTATAGTAATTTGATCTTTTTGCGACCAGATGAAATCCAAGTTTTCGATAGAGTGATATGGCCGATCTGTTGGAGGGCCGCACTTCCAGAAAAGCTGCTTCAGCCCCCTTTTCAAGTGCCAGGGTGAAGCACTTGCCAAGAAGCCATGTGGCTATTCCCCGGCGCCGCCAGCGCGGTGCCACCGCAATTCTTAAGAGATGCATTTCAGCGAAGATGATCCGAAAACAGATATATGCAATGATCTGGGCAGAATTGTTATCCGTTTTGCATCTCACTGCGTAACCGTAAGCGTAATCGCAGGCCAATTCCTCAAGGAAAGCTGAACGCTGCCAGGCTCGCTTAAAGGATTGTCTCTCGATTGTAAGGATCGCATCAAGATCAGTCTCAACAATAGCCCCAATACAACAAATGGGCAATGCTTAACTCCGTTTGTTTCCTTTTAGGATACTGCTTGCCAGCGAAATACTTTTTTTCCCATAGGTTTCCAAACTTGCGGCCAACTTATCGAGTTCCATTTCCTGGCGGGTGGTGACGGCCCTGAGCAAAATCGGCAGGTTTACTCCTGAAATGACCTCCACCCGGCCTTCCTCGAGAAAAGAATAACTCAGGTTGGATGGCGTTCCCCCGAACATATCCGTCAGAATGAGGACTCCCTGTTTCTGGTTAACCGCTTTGATCCCGCCGGCGATTTTTTCACGCAGCTTATCTGCACTTTCATTTAAATCGATGGATACCGATACGATATCTTTCGGCTTTTTACCGATAATAAATTCTGTGGCTTCAATAAGGGCCTCGCCAAGTTGACTATGGGTTACTAATAAGATACCGATCATAAATTTTCTACTCTTTAGCTATAACGTTCCGTGAAGTGTTATTGAAATTTTCTCTTGTCTCCCAGTTTGCTTACTTCAGTTCTCTATTGTCCAATATCCCGATGCGTCATCTCAATTTGAAGCCCGGAAGTGCTAAGATGGTCATAAATGGTTCGGGCAATGACCACGGAGCGATGACGACCGCCAGTACAACCAACCGTAACGGTAAGATAGGCCTTGCCTTCTTTTTCGTACAACGGGATTAAATAGTCAAGCAGATCTATGAATTTGTTCAAAAATATTCGGGCTTCTTTACTTTTTAACACATATTTTTTAACTTTTCGAGTTTCTCCGTCCAGGGCTTTCAGTTCAGGAACAAAATGAGGATTCGGCAAGAAACGGACATCGATTATCAAATCGGCATCGTGTGGAATTCCATATTTAAAGCCAAAGGACACGATATTTATACGCATGGGTGCCAGTTTGATGACCTTTTGAGCGATATTGAAAATAATCGACTTTAGCTCGTGGACATTATAGTGGGAAGTGTTGATGACATTGTCAGCCGCCTTTTTTAGATCTTTCAGCATCGCTTTTTCGGCTCGGATGCTATCCAAAACGCTTTTGCCCTTTGAAATTGGATGATGTCTGCGAGTCTGGCTATAGCGCTGCAGCAGAATTTGTTCATCGGCCTCGAGAAAAAGTATTTCAAAATTGTGCCCTTTTTCCCTGAGTGAATCAAAGATAGCTGTATATTTGGAAAGAAAACCCTTTTCACGCAAATCCATTACAAAGGCGAGGCCAGCAAATTCGGATTCGCTTTCAATTGGTAATTCGAGGAATTTCGGAAGTAGATCCACCGGCATGTTATCGACGCAATAGAAACCTGAATCCTCAAATGCCGCAATTGCAGTGCTTTTTCCGGATCCTGAAAGTCCGGTGATAATAATAATTTTGTGATTATTCACTTTTTACCAATCGGTTTAGCCAGATCTGGAAAAGAATAAAGTCGCAGTATATTGTGGTAGGAATTGATTGTCTTTTATCCACCCGCACCGCTATCTTCTATGCAAAGACGAACTTTTTCAAGAGGTACAATAGTTTAAAAGTTAAAATTCATCATCCTCCTCTTTGATGATAGAATAGATTTCATCACCATTTGCTGCATTTAACAACCGCTCTTTGAAGGGTTCGTGTTTTAATATGCGTGAAAGTCGCGCGAGGAGTTTTAAATGTATTTCCGTGTAATTTTCCGGGGTAATCAGAAGAAAAAATATGTGTGTCGGCTGACCATCCATAGACTCGAAGTTAACCCCCTTGCGGCTTAAGCCGAAACCCAGAACGTGGGTTTCAAGATCTTTTAATTTGCCATGGGGTATTCCGATACCGCCGCCTATACCTGTGCTACCGAGCCGTTCTCTTTCCAGTAGCACACGCATCAGATCCTCATGACCGACGCCGGCGATGCGGGCCACCGGGGCCACAAGTTCTTCCAAAATACCTTTCTTGTCTTGTGATTTCAAATCACTGAGAATCGCTTCTCTTTGCAAGCTTTCAAGAATTCTCATATTCATTTACCATCCAATCCGGTTATGAGCGCAAAGATACCCTGGAGACCAGGGGGAATTTTTTTCTCTGGACCTGTTCCGGCCGGGCCGCATAACGAATATTGCCCGCCACAATATCTGTTGAGCAGAACAAGGGCGGGCAGTTGGATGCGGTATCAAGCAATACTAAATGCTGGGTTGAATCAATCCGTAATGGCCGTCTTTTCGTCGATAGAGAACATTAACTTTATCCGTTCTGGCATTTGTAAATACAAGGAAACTGTCATTGACCAGCTCCATTTGCATGACGGCTTCCTCGACATCCATGGGCTTGTAATCAATATTTTTTATTCTGACCTGCTTTTCGATATCTTCTTCGACCGGTTCAACCTCTAGTTCAGAGACCCTCTTGGTTCTGTTTTTAGAACCGGTTCGGTATTCTCTGATTTTTTGTTTGTTTTTTTTAATCTGTTTTTCAAGTTTGTCCAGGACCATATCAATGGCCGAATACATGTCGTTTATTTATTCTTTGCCGTTTATGTTGAGCCGATCACCGATGATATTAATTTCAGCGATATGACGAAATTTTTCTACTGAAAGAACAACATTTGCTTCTGCGGGATTGTCAAGCAATCGGTCAAAGCGGTCGAGCTTTTCCGTTACATAGGATTTGAGATTTTCTGAAGGGTCAAGATTCTTAAATGTTACCGATGTCTGCATGTAAAGCACTACTTATACTAGTTTGCGTTTGTTCGATGGCAATACATTTAGCATTTCGCGGTACTTAGCCACGGTTCTGCGAGCGATGTTTATATGCGATTCCTTTAATAGTTTCGATATTTTATCATCACTGTATGGCTTTTTGGGGTCCTCGCCTGCAATAATTTGTCTGATTTTTTCTTGAACACTGGCCGAGGCGATAGCGCCGCCGTGAAGACGCTGAATAGAGCTGTTAAAAAAATACTTCAATTCATAAATACCTTGCGGGGTATAGGCATATTTGTTGGTCGTCACGCGGCTGATGGTTGATTCATGCATTTCGATATCATGAGCGACATCTCTGAGAACCATAGGCCTTAAATAGGCAATTCCTTTTTCGAAAAATTCTCTCTGGAAACGCAAGATGCTTTCCATAACCCGGTAGATTGTCTTTTGCCGTTGATGGATGCTTTTAATCAACCACGCTGCCGAGCGCAGCTTGTCTTGAATGTAATCCTCCGCCTCACCGGAAATTTTTTTGCCGCGGGTTAGGGTTTTTTTGTAAAATGAGTTCACCCGAAGCTTCGGCATCCCATCGTCATTGAGCGTAATTACGAATTCATCGTCGAATTTGAAGACATAGATATCGGGTATGATGTATTGCGGCGTATCATCTGAAAATTGGCGTCCAGGTCTGGGTTCCAATCCTCTGATGATATTCACCGCCGAAATCACATCATCCATATTTATTTTTAGCGCTCGGCATATCGCTTTGTAATTCTTTTTTTCCAAATTGCCGAGGTGGCTATTAATAATCTCAGTGATCAATGTATTATCAACACCGAGATGTTTGGCCTGCAGTAGAAGACATTCTTTAAGGTCTCTGGCACCGACGCCAATCGGATCAAATGTCTGGATTAAATCCAAGACGGCCTCGACCTTCTCAGGCAATGATTCGCTCATTCGTGCGAGATCTTCAATTGGTACATCCAGATAGCCGTTGGAGTTAAGATTGCCGATGATAATGCTTCCGATCCTTTCTTCCTCCTCTGTCGGGCGCGTCATCAGCAACTGCCAAAGGAGGTGTTCGTTTAAGGATTCTTTGGGCGCGATAAACGCCTCAAACTTGGGGGATTCTTTGTTTTCCGATTCAAAATTGATCTTGCCGGGTGTGTTGTATTCGCCGAGATAATTGCTCCAATCAATATCGTCGGAAATTTTTTCTTCTATCGTAACTTCTTTAGCCGAGGCGGGGTCTTCGGGAGCCTGGTCGTTTATTTCGGGTGCAGCTTCTGCATTTATTGTTTCTTGAACCTCTTCCAAAGCCGGATTTTCTTCCAGCTCTTGGCGCACGGTTTCCATTAACTCCAGCCTAGACAATTGCAGCAGTTTAATCGCCATCTGGAGCTGAGGCGTCATGATTAATTGTTGCGTTAGTTTTAGTTGTTGTCTCAGTTCAAGAGCCATTTTAAAGCCTAAACTCGTCTCCCAGATAAATCCTGCGGGCGGTTTCGCTTGAAGCTATTTTTTCAGGGGAACCAAATTCGATAATTTTACCTTCATTTAATATATATGCTTCGTCACAAGATTCAAGCGTTTCTCTGACATTATGGTCGGAGATAAGAACCCCGATTCCGCGTGTTTTAAGATGAGCAATAATTTTTTTGATGTCGATAACGGCTAATGGATCTATACCAGCAAAAGGCTCGTCAAGTAAAATAAAAGATGGATTGGTTGCCAACGCCCTGCTGATCTCTAGTCGTCGTTTCTCGCCGCCGGAAAGCAAAATAGCCTTTTGATCCGATAGATGCTTTATGCCAAGCTCTTCAAGGAGCATATTGGTGCGGTCCTCCTGTTCCGATTTTGAAATGGATAAGGTTTCAAGTATCGCCATGATATTTTGTCTGACCGTCAGTTTTCTGAAGACGGACGTATCTTGCGGGAGGTAGCCGACCCCCTTACGTGCCCTCAGATACATCGGATAATCGGTAATGTCTTCTTCATTCAGAAAGACGCGCCCTCCATCCGGTTTTATGATACCGACGGTGCAATAAAATGTGGTTGTTTTACCCGCTCCGTTTGGACCCAATAACCCCACTACCCGGCGGCTTTCAACATCCAGACTTACGGAATTGACTACTTTTCTGCCGTTATAAATCTTGCCCAGTTTTCTAAGGGACAATACTGCCATATTAGTTGGCCGGTTCGCTTCCCTGCTAGCCCCGCCTTTTCTTTAAGAGAATCTATTTCTGGGATCGGGGCAATTTTTGCGACGATAAGATGCCGGGTTATCTCCTGCTCGATCCAGCAGCGGCAACTGCCTTACAATTTGCCGCCTGCTGCTAACAACCGCGACTGTCCCAGGAACCGACACCGAAGTTTGCCTTTCCAGGCGGCAGTGACCTCATGCCATTTAGCAGCACCGAGGCGATGATCTTGTCGTGCAAAAAATACCCCGATTCCTGATTAATCTGAAATAGACATTTTCCTTTTATCCATCAAAAACAGAGCCTTCGGTCAAGCTCCTTTAATTATATCATTTTTCGCCGGGATGAAACACAGCATTTACACGGTTTCGTTGGCCGCTGGAAACCCTGATACTTTTCCCATCCATATAAAGGGTAATTGTTGATCCTGCAATAGAATTATTACCGTCCTCAATTGTAGAGTTAGGCCCGGTTAGAACGATCGTTCGGGTTTCTTTGGTATATACGGCCTGTTTTGTTTTTGCCAAAATGTCTCCGAACCGGATCGACACCTTGCCGCTGGCGATAATTTTTTGGATGGCTTCTTCACCGGCAATGGGTCTGTCCGTTTTTTCAGGCACACTATAATAGATTTTGAGACGATCGGCCGTGATGACGGTGGTTCCTTGGGTTGCCTTCACGTTGCCCATAAATTCTGCCGATTGTGTGTCATTATCACTAACGAGCTTGTCAGCCGTAATATAAATTTTACCATTTTGGCTGGGTTTTCCAGCCGTTAATTTCTCGTTTTCCGTGCAAGTTATTGTGGCCGGATTCACCCCGTTCAATATTAAAGCAGCGGCCAGAAAAGCTAGTAGCTGGTGAAGCGCCGGGCTACAGCGAAAAGGTCTCACTGAACCTTCCCCTGACTTTTCCTTCAAGAATAGTCTTGTTTGTATTCAAATCCAGTGACATCCTGTCGGCCACAATCTGATATGACTCGCCGATGATTTCCACCGGAGCTTTGGTTAAAAGCAAACGGTTTTGATGATTATAATATAATTTTTCAGTAATTAAACGCGAGTTTTCATCTTTAACCACCACGCCTCCTGCAACTTCCATATTATTTGAATCTGATTGTAAAACGCCTCTTTCAGCCGTGAGAAAGACTTTCCGTCGATCCTTTAAGAAAAAGGTTACGGTCAGATCCTTGAGAATTACCTGTTTTTTTGAATCAATATATTGGGCTGAAGCTGCATCCAACTCCCACTCCTTTATTCCATCCCGGGTAGCTGTTTGATGAATTTCACCGATTGTTAAGTTCGCCTTGGGCGGAATTAAGGACACGAACTCTTTGGGTCTTTCTGAGATACGGTGATAGTTATAAAAAACCGCTATTATAATAATTAGCGTGCAAAATATTACTGAAAGTAGCAGATATTTAATTTTTTTCGGATACTTTTTATTCATTAACTGAATTTATGTGAAATGGTTTAAGGTTTTTTCCCATAGACCCTGGGCCTTAAGGATTGCTTCACATATTTCCCGAACGGCACCCCGCCCACCTTTTGCCCGGGTAACCATGGCTGCATTTTTGCGGACGATGTCACAGGCATCTGCCACGGCAATTGAAATACCGACCCTGCTCATAATCGGAAGATCCGAAAGATCATCACCGACGTAGGCAGTTCTTTCAGCATTAATGCCGGTGTTTTCCGCGATCCGGGTCAGCAGAGCCGCTTTATCTTCTATTCCTTCGAATACATACTCAATCCCGAGGTCATTGCATCGATGGTTCAGCGCCTTCGAACTTCTACCGGTAACTATTCCGATCTTTATCCCTGCATCAGTGACAAGTCTCAGACCAAGTCCATCCTTTACATTGAAAAATTTGGTTTCCAGGCCGTTATCATTATAAATGATGTCGCCCCTGGTCAAGACGCCATCCACGTCGAGCAGTAGAAGCTTTATCCGTTTTAACTTATTTTGCAATGCAGATTCGATGTCGCTCATTAATATCAGGCTTGTTCTCGGCTCCGCCTGGAACAAGTGGCCCCGAGGGGCACTACATTTTCTAGCCTTAGATTGGATTAGATACGGGATGCTCGATACGCGATCCTCGATCACTTAATTGATTCGTTGGTTATTCTGGGTTAGCGAGTATCCAGTATCCAGCTTCGAGTATCGGCAACTAACGCCAATAATTTTAGTTTACAAACATAGACAAAAAATTGTCGGTATTGCGCCGCTAAGCGCCCAGCCCTACAGTATCTCCCTAATCGCTTTGAGATCGGAGAGCAGCTTATAAAGGTCATCAAGTCTTAATGAATTGGGTCCGTCACATAGGGCTCTATCAGGTTCTTTATGGACTTCCATGAATATTCCGTCAGCCCCGGCGGCTGCAGCTGCTCGGGCCAGGATAGGTGCGAACTCGCGCTGGCCTCCGGAATGCGTGCCGCCACCACCTGGTAGCTGAATACTGTGGGTTGCGTCAAAAATTACCGGCCATCCGGTTTGTTGCATGATTTTTATGCTTCGGAAATCAACCACTAAATTGTTGTAACCGAACATTGACCCTCTTTCAGTAATCAGGATTTTATCGCCACCGGTGGAAGTAACTTTGGCCACGACGTTTACAATGTCCCATGGAGCCAGAAACTGCCCTTTTTTTATGTTTATCGGTTTGCCGGTTTTTGAAACTGCCAATATAAGGTCGGTTTGCCTGCACAGAAAGGCAGGAATCTGAATGATATCCAATACCTTGGCCGCAGACTCAATTTCATCGATCCGGTGTATATCCGACAGGACCGTTATACCCAACTCCGACTTGATCCGTTGAAGTGTACTCAGTCCATCCCTCAGCCCGGGACCCCTGAAGGATTCTATTGAGGTGCGATTGGCCTTATCATAGGAAGCCTTAAATATAAACGGAATATCCAATTGTTGCGTAAGCGTTTTCAAAAATGAAGCGATCTCAAAAGTAGTTTGATAATCTTCAATGACACAGGGTCCGGCTATTAAAACAAGCGGGGACCCCGAGCCAATGCTTATTCCGTTTATTTTAACTTTATGATGCATAAAATTCAAACACACAATATTTAGGCTGAATCCGTGGTTTTGAAGACGTTGAAATTTATCTTGAGCACGGTCAAAAGTCAAGAAACGAAAAACAGTCCTTGATTATGGCCATTATAATTGTTATTAAAACAACTTTCATTAATGAGGAAAGGTATATTATAACTTATTGAAAGTTGAAAAGAAAACTTTAATTTTCGGGCTTATTGGCTTCGGGTGCCTCTTGATTATCCTGCCGTTTTTTTGGTTTTTGATATCTCGTTTTGAGGCAGAGAAACCTTCTATCCAGATAAAACTGCAATCAACAGCAATTGGCGCATCACAGGAGATCCCCGTATTCGTGTCGGATCTTAAAAGCGGCATGCGAAAAATTTGGATAGGGTTGCTAAAAGACGGAAAAGAGGCGGTATTATTTGACCAGCGGTTTCCTTTTTCAAAACAGGCCAGAGAGCGTAAAATCTTAATAAAAATCAACGTCGCGCCCAAAAAGCTCGGAATGAGCGATGGCCCGGCGATTCTTCGTGTGGTTGCCAGAGATTATTCCTGGCGACAATGGTGGCAAGGAAACAGCGCCTATTTGGAAAAACAGATCATGATCGATACCCAGCCGCCGGGTGCAAATGTGCTAAGCCGATTTCATTACGTCCGCCAGGGTGGCGCCGGACTTGTGATCTATAGACTTTCTGAGCCTTGCCAGAATAGCGGGGTTTATGTCGAAGATGATTTTTTTCCCGGGCGTGCCGGCTATTTTAAGGATGATAAAATTTTCTTGGCTTTCTTTGCCCTGGCCATCGAACGGGTGCCGGAAACCAAAATTTTTCTCAGCGCAGTCGATCTGGCGGGCAATCGCACCGATGCCAGTTTCCGGTACCGCATTAAGCCAAAGCGTTTCAAAAGAGACACGGTTGCCATCACCGATAAATACCTCAACTGGAAAATGCCGGAATTAAAAACCGAAGAAACTCAGGAGGCTCCGCTTCCTCTCATAGAAAAATTTGTGTTGGCCAACAGCGAGCTGCGGCAGGCCAACTTTGATAAAGTTGCCGAGCTTGGAAATCGCAGCACCAATGATTTTCACTGGAAGGGGGCCTTCCTTCGCCTGCCGAAATCTGCACGAACAGCTGGCTTTGGGGATTACCGCGAGTACCGATACAATGGCCGGGTTGTCGATCGTCAGGTACACCTGGGTATTGATCTGGCATCGATCGCTAAATCACCGGTTCCCGCAGCTAATCATGGAAAAGTTATCTTCACAGGGGTGCTCGGCATCTTTGGCAACACTGTCATTATTGATCATGGATTTGGCCTGCTCAGTATGTATTCCCACCTGAGTCGGGTGATGGTAGATCAACAGCAGACTGTTTCGAAGGGTGAAATTATTGGGCACACTGGAATGACGGGACTGGCCGGCGGTGATCACCTACATTTTGCCATGTTTATTCATAATACCTTTGTTGATCCAGTTGAATGGTGGGACGCAGCCTGGATTGAGAACAATATTATGGCAAAGATAAAAGCCGTAAATTCAATATGGCAATAATCTTCAATGAGGAGACCCATAGCGTATGAATAACTATAAAGTTAACAAGACTTATCAGCAAATCAACCAAAAAATCCGATCAGGTGAGGTGGTCGTGGTGACAGCTGAGGAGATGATCGACATCGTAAAAGAAAAGGGCGCCGTGAAGGCCGCAAAGCAAGTGGATGTGGTCACAACCGGCACTTTTGCCCCGATGTGTTCGTCAGGTGCGTTTATTAATTTTGGACATACCGTTCCCACCATAAAGGCTTCCAAGGTTTGGCTGAACAACGTACCTGCCTATGCCGGGCTGGCAGCGGTCGACTGCTACATTGGGGTCACCGAGCCGTGCGAAGATGACCCCTTAAACAAGGTCCATCCCGGTGAATTCAACTATGGCGGTGGTCATGTCATCCAGGATCTTTTATCAGGCAAAGAGATACATTTAAAAGCCATTGCCTATGGAACTGACTGCTATCCGAACCGGATGATCGAAAAAGAAATAACCCTAAACAAGCTTCCTTATGCGTTGCTGTGCAATCCGAGAAACGGCTATCAAAATTACAACTGTGCCGTTAATTTGACCAACAAAACGATATATACCTATATGGGTGCCCTGAAGCCGAAAGCAGGTAACGCCAATTACTGTTCAGCGGGGCAGTTGAGCCCGCTTTTTAACGATCCTTATTACAAGACCATCGGTCTGGGATCCCGCATTTTTCTCGGCGGCGGGGAAGGGTACGTGACTTGGCAGGGGTCTCAACACAAACCCGGTGTCAAAAGAACCAAAAAAGGGGCGCCGGTTACCCAGGCCGGAACCCTTTGTGTCATGGGAGATTTAAAAAAAATGAGCCCCAAGTGGATCGTGGGATTAAGCCTTTTAGGATATGGATGCTCGCTGGCTGTCGGTCTGGGGATTCCTATTCCCGTTTTAAATGAGGAGATGGCGCAATACACCGCCATATCGGATGATGAGATATTTACCCAAATCGTTGATTACGGGCATGATTATCCCAACGGAATTTCAAAAAGTTACGGGCAGGTGAGTTACGCCGAACTTAAAAGCGGCCATATCAAATTTAACGACAAGAAAGTTCCGACCGTACCCCTCTCGAGTTTGGTCAGAGCTCGCGAGATAGCGGAAACATTGAAAAAATGGATCTCCCAAGGGAAATTTATGCTCGGAGAGCCGCAATTCACCCTGCCAAGCGCGCAGTGTAGCGCTTGAACCGAATATTTTCAGGAAAATTGTCAGGCAATAATTGAATTCCCATGCCGGAAACTATCAGAACCTTCATAGCATTTGAACTGCCAGGACATGTCACAAACGCTATTCATAAGATTCAGGAGGTTGTGAAAGCTTATAATTTCAATATAAGGTGGGTTCGACCGGAAAACATTCATCTGACACTCAAATTTTTGGGAAACATAAATCCAGCGGATATAGAGATAATCGGCAGGGTAATGGATGATACGGCTGAACCTTATGCACCGTTTTCTCTCAAGGCAAAAGGAATTGGCGTTTTTCCTGGCTTAAAGCGGCCGCGAGTGATATGGATTGGGATCGGCGGTCAAATTGAACCGCTTGTCGGGTTGCAACAAAACCTGGATGAAAAATTGAATACTATCGGATTCTCCCAAGAGAAGAGGCTCTTCAAAGGCCACCTCACCCTCGGGAGGGTAAAGGGAAAAATTGATTCCCATCGGTTGTCCGTTGTGCTGAAAAAGTATAACCATTTCGAATCGGAAGCCTTCACGGCCGGAACCATCGTCCTGTATAAAAGCGATTTGCAGCCCACAGGATCACTATATACAAAGCTGCTAGAGGTAGCACTCTGATACCTGTTCTTACGGATTTGACGTTTCGCTATCAACAAAAGTTGTGATTCCAGGAAAACCGCTTGAATTTTTCCAATCTTTGAGAATATTCTATAATCCAAGCCAGGATTGCCTTTTTGCTTTTACCCAACAAGGAGGAGATAATGAGCATTTCACCGGATAAAGAAAAAGCGGTGGAGACCGCAATCGGCCAAATAGAACGCCAGTTCGGCAAAGGTTCTATTATGAAGTTGGGGGACAGCCCCGTGATCAGGGTGCCGGTAATTCCGACCGGGTCTTTAGCCCTTGATGTGGCGTTGGGTGTAGGCGGTCTTCCCAGGGGTAGGGTGATTGAGGTGTTTGGACCGGAAGCGTCCGGCAAAACTACGCTAGCGCTCCACGCCGTGGCGGAAGCCCAAAAAGGGGGTGGTATTGCCGCATTTATTGATGCAGAACACGCACTGGATATAGCCTACGCGAGGAGATTGGGGGTTAATTGCGACGAACTTCTCGTTTCCCAGCCCGACACCGGCGAACAGGCCTTGGAGATTACCGATATGTTGGTCAGAAGCGGTGCTATGGATATTTTGGTGATTGATTCGGTAGCAGCGCTGGTTCCACGGGCCGAGATTGAGGGAGAGATGGGGGATTCGCACATGGGCTTGCAGGCGCGGCTGATGTCTCAGGCTCTCAGAAAGCTGACCGGCACGATTGGTAAAACCATGACTTCGGTTATTTTTATCAATCAGATCCGCATGAAAATAGGGGTTGTATTCGGAAATCCTGAAACCACAACCGGTGGCAATGCACTCAAGTTTTATTCGTCCGTTAGGCTCGATATCCGTCGTATCGGATCGATTAAAGATGGCCAGGAAGTTACGGGAAATCGCACCAGAGTGCGGGTGGTCAAAAATAAGATGGCCCCGCCCTTTAAAGAGGCCGAATTTGACATAACTTATGGTGAGGGTATATCGAAGAGCGGTGATCTGCTTGATTTGGGTGTGGCGGCCGGCACTATTGAAAAGAGCGGTTCCTGGTATTCGTTTGAAGGCGAACGAATCGGTCAAGGGCGTCAAAACGCCAAGAAATTTCTGGATGAAAATTCAGAAATTTATGATGCGGCTTTGCTGAAAGTCAAGCAATCCATGGGTCTTTCCGAGACACCACCCGAGACGCAAACGGAAAGTATCCCTGAAGATGTTTCATGACTTGTGGATTGATGATTTTTGATCTTTTAGAGGTGTTTTTTTATGACTGGTAATGTGGTTCGCAAAAAATTTCTTGAATATTTTGAAAAGCACAATCACAGGGTGGTGAGAAGATCTACGCTTGTGCCCCTGGATGATCCCACTTTTTTGTTTACCAACGCGGGGATGGTTCAGATTAAGAGAGCGTTCCTCGGGGAGGAGAACCGTGGTTATGCAAGAGCAACGACTGCCCAGAAATGTGTGCGGGCCGGCGGAAAACACAATGACCTGGAAAATGTCGGTTACACTGCCCGCCACCATACATTTTTTGAGATGCTGGGAAATTTTTCTTTCGGCGATTACTTCAAAGAGAAAGCCATCGAGTATGGCTGGGACCTGTTAACCAACGGCTATGGTTTACCGGCAGACAAGCTCTGGGTTTCGATCTATCTGGATGATGACGATGCCCATGAGATCTGGCATCGCCAAATTGGTGTACCGCTAGACCGCATCAAGCGGTTTGGCGAAGAGGATAATTTTTGGGCCATGGGGGATACCGGCCCGTGCGGGCCTTGCAGTGAAATTCACATCGATCGTGGTGAATCATTTGGCTGCGGAAAACCGGACTGCTCGCTGGACTGCGAGTGTGACAGATTTCTTGAACTGTGGAATTTGGTATTCATGCAGTTTAACCGGGATGCTGAAGGCAAGATGACGCCGCTACCAAAACCCAGCATCGATACCGGATTGGGTTTAGAAAGGATGGCCGCAATCCTTCAAAATGTGCCCAATAACTATGAAACGGATCTGATTCTGCCGATTATCAGAAAAACTGAGGAGCTTTCCGGAGAAAGACTGGGAGAATCGGAGCAAACTGACGTGGCCATGAAGGTTATTGCGGATCACAGCCGCGCAGCGGCATTTCTCATTGGTGACGGAATCTTTCCTTCCAATGAAGGCAGGGGGTACGTCCTACGTCGTATTATGCGCAGGGCCATCCGATATGGCCGCAATATCGGGCTCGTCAAACCATTTTTGCACCAGACGGCCCGGGTGGTTTTCGATATTATGAAACCGGCTTATCCGGAACTGACAGATTCGGCGGCTTTCATTACCAACGTTATACAAAATGAGGAAATACGGTTTAGCCAAACCTTGGATACCGGTTTGAAACTGTTAAACGATACCCTTGAGGAACTGAAGATTACCGGTCAAAAAATAGTGCCCGGCCGAGTTATTTTTAAACTTTATGACACTTATGGATTCCCAGTGGACATTGTCAGTGACGTGATCCGGGATGAAAACCTAACCCTTGATATGGACGGATTTAAAAAGGACATGGACGGCCAACGAATGCAATCCAGGTCGATGGCCAACTTTACCCAGGTCAGTGATGCTTACAAAAACCTGACGGCCGAAGGGTTTCAGTCAGTGTTTGCAGGGTATGAGAAAACAGCATTAGACTCGACGGTCATCGTGTTGGTAGTCAATGACCAGGAAGTTTCTGAAGCTGCGCAAGGCTCCGAGATCGAAGTGGTGACTGAAGTAACCCCCTTTTACGCCGAAGCCGGCGGGCAAGTCGGAGATACGGGTAAGATCACCGCTGATGATCTCGAGATCCGGATTACAGATACTATGAAAGATCCAACCGGACTCATTATCCACAAAGGTAAGATCTTATCCGGACGAATCAACAAAGGACAAACCGTGACCCTTCGGGTGGATGAGCATCAGCGAAAGGCCACCATGCGAAACCACACTGCCACGCACATTCTGCACGCAGTTTTGCGTAAAGTTCTCGGTGACCACGTCAAACAGGCCGGATCGCTGGTTTCCCCGGACCGACTCCGTTTTGATTTCAGCCATTTTTCTCAGATTGACCCAGATACATTGAACCGGATTGAAACCCTGGTGAATGAACGTATCCGTGAAAATATCGCCACCCATACCGAGGATATGAATGCTGAAGACGCATTCAAATCCGGTGCAACCGCACTTTTTGAAGAAAAATACGGTGATCGCGTCCGGGTGGTTTCATTATCCGATTTTAGCAAAGAACTTTGCGGAGGAACCCATACCCAAAGAACCGGTGATATCGGTTTGTTTAAAATTGTCGGTGAATCCAGTGTTGCATCCGGCGTAAGACGAATCGAAGCGCTGACCGGGGAGGCCGCTGCGGAATATGCTCAGCAGGTGGCAAAGATTATTCAGGATTCCGCACACTTGCTCAAAGATAAACCCGAAGCGGTACCCCTAAAAATCAAAAAGGTTCTCTCTGATCTCAAGAGACTTGAAAAAGAGGTTGAAAGGCTAAAAGCAAAGATGGCCGCCATGGCTGCAGATACGGCTGAAACGGAAATGAAAACGGTTAATAATACCCGCGTGCTGGCCAAAAAGGTAATGGTTGATAATCCTGCGGCCTTGAGAGACTTGGCTGATCGATTTAAGGAAAAAATAAAGTCAGGGATCGTCGTGCTGGGCAGTGTCACCGGATCCAAGGTGCTTCTTATCGTGGTTGTGACCAGCGATCTCGTCAAACGTTATCATGCCGGAAATATCGTAAAAAAAGTTGCGGCGGTTGTCGGTGGCGGAGGTGGTGGGCGTCCCGATATGGCTCAGGCCGGGGGCAACCGACCGGAAAAGCTGGATGAGGCCTTGTCGAAAGCCTATGAGGTAATAGAGAAATCCTGATTCCTTTTTGCCAACTGAATGCTCGCTGCACGATCTTCCCAAACTTGATTGCTGCAGCCTTTATTCTGCCCCATTTGATTACGTCTGCCACATTGAAAACCCAAAAAACTCTATTTAGTTGAGGGGTCGGGGAGTTTTTTTGACCCTGTGCCTCCAGTCTTTGTTTTTCTAAGCAATTTGGCAGCGGGGGATACTTGCCCCCTCCGCATTCCACCTTCGGTGGCTGCGGTATCCCCCGCTGCCAAATTGCAGAAAAACAAAAGACTTACGACAATGGATCAAAAAACCCCCGACCCCTCATTCAGTTACAT
>CP070652.1:929686-932237 GCA_020354645.1 Deltaproteobacteria bacterium | reverse complement strand
CAATTGAGAAATCGCTTCAGCCCGTTGATATCTCTGTGGTCATAAATGCGGCTGCTTATACGGATGTGGACAGCGCTGAACAAGAATCCGGGTCGGCGTTTGCGGTAAACCGCGACGGCCCCTCATATCTGGCGGCACGCTGTGAACAGATCAAAGTGCCGTTGATTCACATATCCACTGATTATGTATTCGATGGGCGCAAAAAGGGTGCTTATCTGGAATCCGATCCGGTTTCTCCATTGGGGGTGTACGGCAGAAGCAAGGCAGAAGGAGAGTCATTAATAATCGACTGTTTGCGAGAGCATGTCATTATTCGAACTTCATGGCTTTACGGCAGCCATGGCAGCAATTTTGTCAAGAAAATGCTCACTCTGGGCCGGGATGAAGAAATTATCCGGGTAGTGGCTGATCAACATGGCTGCCCGACCTATGCCGCTGACCTCGCTGAAGTAATCCTTTTAATTGCAGCTAAGATTGAAAATGACGGTCCTATTGATTGGTGGGGCACTTACCATTACTGCGGTGAAGGTCAAACCACCTGGCACGCTTTTGCCGAGGCCATTTTTGAAATTGCAAAAAAATATGATTCCTTCGCGGTGAAAGAAGTGTTGCCTGTCAGCACGGCCGAATACCCAACACCTGCCCCAAGGCCGGCAAACTCTGTTCTGGATTGTTCCAAAATTGGGAAAACCTTCGGGATCCAGCCCAGGCCCTGGAGGGAGAGCCTGGTTGAGATGATTGAGAAATTGCTCGTCAAATGATATATTTACCACCCCGGTGAAATACGCTTCGCTGTCACTTGTGTGAATTTCACAGGGCAAGCGGATTACACGGATGGACACTGATTTTTATTTTTAGACCCCGGTTAAATGGTTTCGAAAAATTTAACTGGGCAGGCAGGATTAACCCTGGTTAAATAGGCCTCACATTTAACGGAGCAGGCAAGATTTACTGGATATTAATTCATCACTTTCCGCCCGCCGTCGTCGCGTTCAGGGCGAGACTAAGGCACGGCAGGCATGAAAGTGATGAAAACCAATCTGCCTCCGGCAGAATTAAATCTTACCTTTGAGTATTTTACTTTCAGCTTTCAGCCATCATGCGTCACAGCATCCTAGCTTTCTAACTTACTTTGAACTTTCAGCCTTCAGCTTTCAACTAATGTGTCTCCCAGCTTCCTCGCCTCCAAGCATCCCAGAATAGTTGATTTCAACCTTCAGCTTTATCGCTTGCCGGCTTCCTGACCTCCGTGCTTATCAAATTCCCAATCTCAAGCTCTTAAATCCTACTTAATTCATCTTTATTCCGTTAATTTATTTCTTGACAATTCTTTTGAATAATGATTAGCGTTGTCGGAAATTTGGAGCAGCATGCCGGGATGGATCCCTAACTTGGCTTACCTTATCTGTTTCTCTAATGATTACAAAAACATGTTCTATTTAATCCCCTGCACGGTACTGGAAGCATTATTGTCGGTCTATGGGTAACACCACCAGAACCTAAATTTGATCGCTAACTCCTTTGACCTTATTTTCAATTTTCCGCCACAAATCAGGGTATGTTTTATTCCTTTCGACTTAGCAGATGGCTGTTTACAATCTTAGTTATACTCGGGTTGATCCTGGGTGTTCAGGCATTCGCATTTGCAACTGATGTCACCCTTCAGTGGGATGCCAACAGCGAGGAAGATCTGGCAGGCTACAAAGTCTATTATAAAATAGGTTCTTATACCCCGCCCTATGACGGCACGGATGCTGACCAGGGTCCTTCGCCCATAAGAGTGCCGCTGGCGGCTCTCACCGATCCCGCAAATCCCGATTATATGCTGACCGGCCTGAATCCGGATGAGATTTATTTTTTTGCTGTTACCGCCTATAACAATGCAGAATTCGAACTGGAGAGCGATTATTCAAAACCGACAGGGACATTGCGCTTTACGTCGCCTAAGGATGGGTTCTATGCCAACAGCAGCAGCTACACGTCCTACCCGCTGGCGGGCAGGACAGTCCCCGCGGCCGGTGTTGAGATTTTCACCGGAGAAATATCCCTGGGTATCGCAACGGCCGACACGGCGGGCGACTGGTCTTTGCCGGTTGATTTTACGGGTGGTGCGGAAGGTCCGGTGAGTCTGACTGCCGTATCACAGGGCAGTTCTTCTTATCCGGTGACCGGCATTTTCGATATTTCAGCACCTCAGGTGACCACCGCACCGTCAGTCTCATCCGGAAAAGATACATTCGCCATCATACACTGGGAAACCGACGAGCCCGGCAGCAGTGCAGTCGAATACGGCCCGGATGCGTCATACGGTTTTACTATAACGGTCAACAACTATGTGACCGATCATTACGTCATGCTCGACGATTTGACACCCGGCACCGGGTATCATTTTCGGGTGAGCACCACGGATGCCGCCGGAAACGGACCCCAAGCCAGTGCGGTAGACAACAACCCGTCAGCTGATGTCATTCTTACTACAGACCCGGCCGGTGCGCCCAAGATTGTGGAGTTTCCCTATATAGGATTCGACTACATACTCATCACTTTTGAT
>CP070652.1:925445-929586 GCA_020354645.1 Deltaproteobacteria bacterium | reverse complement strand
TTATTAATTTGACGGCCTTTATTTCACCTTATCACAAAGATCGCAAAGCCGCTAGAGATCTTAATAGGAGTGGAGACTTTATTGAAGTCTTCGTTGACTGTCCAATTGAAATCTGTGAACAAAGAGATCCAAACGATTCATATAAAAAGGCGCGTGCAGGACTTATTGAGGAATTTACAGGCATAAGCGCCCCTTATGAAACACCCCTAAACCCGGAAATTCACCTGCATACAGATAAGATGCAGGTAGATGAATGTGTTCAAGTGATCATAAACTACCTTGTTGAACACAACCATATAAGCTGGTAATTATTTTTTTGCATTCCTGTGTAACCAATAAAACGTAATTTTAAGATTGCCTAAAAATTTTTGAGAGTGAGGTGAATGATATTTTTTCATGCCTCTTTGATTCGGAGATGCATTTTCGTGACTTTTTAATTTTCTTTTTTGTTTTATGAAGAAGTCCTAATTCTAAATATGATTGAACTGAAATAGTTTGCAAAAAAACAAAATATCGCTGAACTCCTGATTTATTTTAGTTTTTACAAATTACTCAATCCCGTATGATTTTAACTTTCGACGAAGTGTGTTTAAACCAATGCCCAGGACTCTCGCCGCTTTTGATTTGTTGCGATTCAAGCGGTTGTAGATGTCGAGAATATGGGATTTTTCAACTTGTGCCAACGGTATCATCATTGCAGGGTCTTGTGGTTTTTCGCTCTGCGGCAGTGCTTGGCTTTTCGGCAAGTGGGCTGGTAGGAAATTAACGGAAATGGGTCTTGCTTGCGCCAGATTGGCAGCTGATTGGATAATCGATCTGAGTTCCCGGATGTTTCCCGGAAATTCATATTCCATCAACAGACACATGGCCTCTTCCTCGATATAACAATGCTGCGAAGGTCCACAGTATTCTTTCAGAAATTTGTCTGCCAACAATGGAATATCTTCTTCCCTCTCCCTCAGCGGTGGCAGATGAAGCCATCCGCCCCGGATACGGTAGTATAAATCCTTGCGAAATTTTCTTTGGGTCATCATCTTTTCCAGGTCTTCATTGGTCGCTGCAATGAAGCGGACGTCCGCTTTTTCGCGGATGCTGGTTCCCAAGCGGGTATACTCCCCGTCCTGCAAGACCCGCAGCAGTTTCCCCTGTAGTTCAAGGGGCAGATTGCCGATTTCATCCAGGAACAATGTTCCCAGGTTGGTATGCTTTAAATAGCCTGCGCGATCTTTCTCGGCACCGGTGAAAGCACCTTTGGTATGTCCAAAAAACTCGGCCTCAAACAGGGTGCCGGTCAGAGAGGCCATGTTCACCGGGGTGAAGGGAAATTTCGATCTGGAACTCGCCGCGTGGATTGCCCGGGCAAGAAGTTCTTTGCCGGTTCCGCTTTCGCCGGCAATCAACACCGGAACGTCACTGCCGGCATGAAGTTCGGCTTCTTTCAATACCCGGAGAACCTTTGGCGATTGGGTCATTATCGGTTGAAAGGCTTGCTTGTGTTTTAATTCGGGCAGTGTCTTGCTTTTTCCAATATCCAGAATATCCAGCAAACGCTTTCTTTCCAGGGCTCGATTCAAGGAAAACATCAAATCTTCCCGGTTAATCGGTTTGACAAGATAGTCATATGCGCCTTTTTTAAGGCATTCCACGGCAAGGCGGGCGTCTTTGAGAGCGGTAATCATAATGCATTCGGTTCTGGGACTGATGTTTTTAACAACCTCAAGGAGTTCTAGACCATCCATGTTCGGCATGGTCACATCGATCAGCGCAATATCAAAAGCCTGGCCTTTTTCAAAGATTTCTCTCACTTTGAGGGAGTCATCTTCGATCCAAAGGTTCTTAAAACCGTAAGAAATGAGCTTTCCCTTGAGCAGTTCAAGGTAGTCCCAATCGTCGTCCACGATGATGATTCGTGTTTCCATTTAATTTCTTGTGAGCATGCCAAAATGGAGCATGCCAAAATGGCCTAAATTTCTTTGATAGCATTAATTACAAATGGGCTCAATTTAGATGTATGCCATAGTGGCATACTTGGGGTGCAAATTCAAGGCTTTCCGGGTCTTTGTCCTATAATCCAATGAATCTCTAACAGATTGAAATAATAAATGAATTTTTTAATTAGTACGAAAAAACTCAAACGGCACAATTGTTGCTCATCCCATCATTGATGCAACTCTGCGCCGGATAATATCTCCAGGGGATTGCCATCCTGATGGATCTTTCGGCCGCAGGAAACTGGAACAGCCAAAAGCCGAATAGTAATCAAATCAATAAAATTATAAGCGTTTTCATAAATCAGCAGGAGGTATCGCCATGCGCCTGAAGCGCAAATTCGACGCGGGGCAATTTGCCATTCTTGCAGAAATGGAGCCACCCAAAGGAGTGGATATCGCCGGGATGGTGAACAACGCGACACGGGTCAAAGGCAGGGTGGATGCCTTTGTTGTGCCGGAAATGAGCAACGCCGTCATGCGGATGAGTTCCCTTGGCGGTTCGATGATCCTGCAGCAAAAAGGGCTGGAGACCGTTATGCAAGTTTGCTGCAGAGATCGTAACCGGATCGCGTTGCAGGCCGATCTGCTTGCGGCATCTGCTTGCGGCATCAACAATGTCATGGCAGTCACCGGAGAAGACCCCAGTTATGGCGATCACCACCAGGCAAGATCCGTGTACGACATCGATCTGCTGGAGTTAATAAGGGCCATTATAGCGCTACAGGATGGAAAAGACATGGCCGGAATCGAACTTGCCGGTGCCCCTGAGTTTCTCGTCGGCGCAACGGTCGATGCCGGCGCTCCAGGAAAATCTCCCGAGCTTGTGCTGGAAGAAATGAATCAAAAAATTGATGCTGGTGCTCAATTTTTCATAACCCCACCCCTATTTGATCTATCAGCCATTGAGCCTTTTCTCAGACGGGTGGATCTTCAGCAGGTAAAAATCATTCCCACGGTGTTACTGCTTAAATCGGTGGGCATGGCTAGGTATATCGCACGCAATGTGGCCAATGTTTATATCCCCGACGCCTTAATTGACCGGATCCAGAAATCTCCGGACAAAGCTCGCGAGTGCACCCAGGTTGCATCGGGAATGGTCTCAACATTGAAACGGAATGGATTCAGCGGTGTGTATGTGGCCACAATTGGCTGGGAAGACAAACTCCCGGAAATTCTTGAGGGATTGAAAGGTTGAAAATCATGGAAAACCAAACCGAAGTGCAGACAGAACAAACCGCGCCAGAGGATCGCAAGGATCTGATTGGGTCTGTCTTGATTGTTGGCGCAGGCATCGCCGGCATGCAAGCGGCGCTCGATCTGGCGAATTCGGGATATTATGTCTACCTCGTTGAGGAGACTCCCTCCATTGGCGGAATTATGTCCCAGCTTGATAAGACCTTCCCGACAAATGACTGTGCCATGTGAATCATCTCGCCCAAACTGGTCGAGGTCGGCCGGCATTTGAACATCGAACTTATCACCTATGCGGATATTGAATCCGTGGCAGGCTCTCCCGGAAACTTCAAGGTAAAAATCAGAAAACGAGCCCGCAGTGTGAATATGGAGCTATGCACCGGGTGCGGTAGCTGTGTCGAAAACTGTCCGGTGACATACGCAGCCCAGGTTTAACGATATTTTATATTTTTTTCGGATGCTTATTGATGAAGGTTAAGAAAGGTCCAACATCCATGGAAGGCACAGTTACGATTGATTGGCAAAAGATCGATGAAATAATTGAAAAGTATCAGCAAAACCGCGAGGCCTTGCTGATGATCATGCAGGATATCAGCGATATCTACAATTATATCCCGCCCGAAGTGATTCCCGTTTTAACCCAAAAATTAGCGGTAAGGGAAAGTTTATTATACAGCGTTGCCACCTTTTATAAAACGATTAGTTTGGAACCCCGGGGAAAGTACATCGTAAATGTGTGTACCGGCACCGCCTGTCACGTGCGGGGAGCCGAGAAAATTTTAGATGCGCTACAAGAAGATCTCAACATTCATGTCGGTGAAACTACCGATGACATGGGTTTTACGTTGGAGTCCGTTCGCTGCATCGGATGTTGTGCTTCAGGACCCGTTATTACGGTCAATCAGGATACCCATGGCGGCCTTGATCGATCCAGTGCAGTAAAAGTGATTGAAGAG
>CP070652.1:914319-925345 GCA_020354645.1 Deltaproteobacteria bacterium | reverse complement strand
CAGCAGCTGAACTGATGCGCACCCCCGGGCATATCAAACAATAGTCGCCGATCCGAATGCCGCGGGCATTTTTGTACAGAGGCCACACCGATAGCCGCACTTTGCTGTCGGAGGCCCCAATGACATTGATGCACCTTCCCAGCTCAATGGGAGATCCAAATATCTCCACATGCCAGGGTTTTGTAAATTGGAACCCCTTACCCAGCGACTTTAACTGAGGACGCAGAAATTGAATGGTATAAAATTCCTGGAATTTCAGGTAGGCTTTTTTGATGATATAAGGACGATGATCTCGGTTCAAGAAATCCCTCTAAATTTTTATTTAAGACTTAATAGCAAGAAAAATTAGAAGAGCTCCAGAATTGATGGGAAAAAAGCTGAGCCGCAGGCGTCAGTCCATATAGGGCATCTGCGGCCATAAGAACGACAGCATTGGTCCATGTGATTTTATCTTCCGGCCACAGGGTCATATCCGGAAAAGTGAAACCGCACCAGCAGGTGCCATCTTCAAATTTTTTATCATCCATCCAGTGATATACGATTTCAGCCAAGGTATAATTCCCCATCGCTGCTAACGTCATTGACAGTTCAGATGTTTCGGCGATTGTAATCCATGGCTCATCATATACACAGCGAACGCCCTGGCCTTCGATTACATATTTTTTCCAATACTTATCAATTCGCCTGCGGGCGTCGTCTCCGGTCACGGCGCCGCATAGAATCGGGTAGAACCAGTCCATCGAGAAGCGTGATTTTGTCATATTAAAGCGATGGGGCTTATTAACTATTGCATTTTCAAGTTTCTTCAATCCCCTGGCCCATTTCGGTAGGGTGTAGCCCAAGTGTTTTGCAATTGCCAGGGCGCTCTTTATACTCATGCAGATGGAGCTGCAACCGGTTAAGAGTGCCATGGGGTCCACTTTTCCTTTAGGACTAATGGCCCAGTAAATTTCACCTTCCGGCCGTTGAAGGCTCAGGGCAAAATTGATGGCCGCGTAAACTGCTGGCCACATATCTTTCAGAAAGTTGAGATCACCCGTAATCAAATAATAATGATATACTCCGACGGCAATATAGGATGACAGGTTTGCATCGCGGGTTTTATCTTCAGGAACACCTCTATTGTAGGAAGCGAACCAGCTGCCATCCGAATTTTGCTTTTGCGCTGCCCAATAAAACGCCTGTCGGGCCCGCGTAAAGTATCCCCCAATGCTTAGCCCCATAGCGGCTTCAATATGATCCCAGGGATCGGTTTTTTGACCTTCACACCAGGGAATTTCGCCGCTTTTTCTCTGGGTGGATGCAATCAGCTCAACAATTGAATCGATCTCAAGGGAGGAATCTTGCTTGCTGCGGGACAGATTGATTTCCATTGAAGGTTCACCTTTCCATTACATGGTAATGCGGATCATTACTTTGGAATTAACATTCATGCAAGAAAAATTTCAGTTTAAATGAACATCGGATTTTTATTATGACCGATCAGTCGGTCATAATAAAAAATCAACTCCAAAAATTCTTACGGAAGATATTATTTAATAATTTTTATTTACCTAATAGAATCGAGGTTTTATAATAAATATTTAATATGATTCTACTTGACAAATAAATAAATAATTTTATATAAAACTAATTGGTCGGTTAAACGTCCTATTTTTAATCCAAGGCAAAGGCTTTTTAATGTCTCCCAAGTTTGTCGACAGGGAAAGGAAAACCAAAGAAATCGCCCAAGCAGCCCTGATATTGTTTTCCCAGAAAGGTTATGCAGCCACCAGCGTCGGTCAAATTGCCAAAACCGCCGGTATCGGCAAGGGTACGATCTATGAGTATTTCAAAACGAAGGCAGATATTTTTATAGCTGCACTTCGTGAATGGACGGACCGCTTTGAAAAACGATTAAGGAAACATCTGGAAGATATCGAAAACCCAATCCAGAAACTGCATGCCATTGCCGAAATGAACATCGAGCTGGTCGATCCGTTAGATTCGGCCACAGCCCAGTTATCGTTAGAATTTCTACAGCAGAGCTTATTGGAGAACGGGATTCTTTTCAAACGACGCTATTTGTTGAAGCAGATGCATGCCGGACAGTGCCGCATGGTGGCGGATATTCTGCTTGATGGTATTTCGAAGGGCCTTTTTCGACCGGAAATTGCCCGTGATGCGGAAAAGATCGCCATCAATCTTTTGGCATATTTTGACGGGGTGCGGTTACACAGTATCACGTCGGAAAACTACTTTGATCTCAAAGAGCAGGCGTATTTTTATCTAAACAATCTTATCCGTTCAATTCAAACATCAGGCAGTCAGCTTCAAACTTCAAATTAATTGAATCGGGATTTATCCATGGAAAATAATCCAGACAATCAGATCGTAAACAGACCTAAAAAAAAAATTATCCGGCGCTTGCTGCCGGCCCTTTTCCTCATATTGCTTCTGGCTGTTATCGCAATCCTTTTTGTTCGAATCAAATCAGAAGCTGAATTGATCAAGGCACGCAATTTGGCCAAACTCAAAAAGGAACGGCCGGAAGTCAATGTGGTGACCCTGAAACTGATACCTTCGCCGATCCGAGATCGGCTCAGCCTTCCGGGAATCACCCAACCCTGGATTAAACTGCAGCTGGTAGCGGAAGTCAGCGGCAAGGTGATTGAAAAAGTGGTAAACGAGGGAATGGCGGTCATCGAAGGTGATATAATCGCCAAAATTGACTCCCGCGATTATAAAAACGCCTATCAATCTGCCAAAGCGAGCTATGAACTGGCCGTTGCGGATTTAAAACGTCTGCAAAAGCTCTACAAAGAAAAGGTGACTCCTCAATCGCAGCTCGATAACGCCACGGCTCAGGTGCAGAATGCGAAAGCCGCAATGGAAAATGCGGCACTTGCCCTTGAAAGGTGCACCATCAAAGCTCCTTTCTCAGGAGCTGTGAATCGTCTATTTATCGAAACCGGCCAGTATTTGAATGTTGCCGATCCGGTAGCTGAAATACTGCAAATAGATCGGATAAAAGTTCGGGTCGGAATTCCCGAGTCTGATGTAGACGCCGTGCGCAAAATTAACGATTTCATGGTTAAAATTGACGCTCTGGGCGGCAGGACGTTTCACGCCAAAAAGCATTTTCTTTCCAGAACCGCTGACCCGATGGCCCGCCTGTACAGTTTGGATGCGGTCATCAACAATGTTCATGGTGAAATATTGCCGGACATGTTTGCCCGCGTCGAAATCGTGAAAAAAGAGGTTCGGGATGGAATTGCTATTCCACTATACTCGGTAATTACCAGGAACGATGAGAAGTTCGTTTACGTGGTAAACAGTAATCGCGCTCATCAGCGGAAGGTGGAACTCGGGCTGTTGGAAGGTTGGCGGGTTGAAGTAACCGAAGGCCTCGCACCGGGCGATCAGGTAATTGTGGTTGGACACCGCAGTGTCAATGACGGTGATAAAGTAAATGTGGTTCGCGCGACAGAGAATCCGGAAAATATCCTGAAATGATTATTTCTGACACAGCCATAAAAAACCGCATCAGTGTCGTCGTGTTGGCGGTGATCGTTCTTGTGATCGGGAGTTACTGTTACAGCGGTCTTCCCAGAGAAAGCGAGCCGGATGTCACCATTCCCAATGTATTTGTTTCAACCAGTTACAAAGGGGTATCGGCTGCGGATATCGAAACATCGATTACCATTGAAATTGAAAATAAAATCAAAGGACTCGACCGGGTAAAGAAAATTCACTCAATCAGTTCGGAAGGTCTTTCCCAGATAAACATCGAATTTCTTCCCGATACGGACATCGATGAAGTTCTCCAAAAAGTTAAGGACAAAGTGGATGAGGCCAAGAAAGAGCTGCCGGGGGATTTGGAGGACGATCCGGAAGTGTTTGAAGTAAATTTCTCGGAGTTGCCCATAGTTGTGTTTTCGCTCTCGGGAACCTGCGGTATCACCTGCTTAAAACGAATTGCCGATGACCTTGCCGAAGACATCGAAACCATCCCCGGCGTGCTCGAGGCGGAGGTAACCGGCGGTCTTGAGCGCGAAATCCGGATCGAAGTGGACCCGGATAAGTTGGCCTATTACCGCATACCGATCACACAATTTCAAAGTGTGGTTTACAGTGAAAATCAAAACACTTCCGGCGGGTCAATTACCTTGGGTGACGGCAGATATCAGCTCCGTGTACCCGGAGAGTTTCAGACACCGGATGAGATATTTGGTCTGGTTATTAGCACCTTTGACGGACTGCCGGTTTATCTCAGAGACCTGGCGGAAGTCGTCGACGGTTTCAAGGATGAAACCAGCAGGTCCCGGTTGAACGGTCGAGAAGCCGTGAGCATCTCGGTAAAAAAACGAGTGGGTGAAAATATTATTGCCATTACCGATCAGGTTGATGAGTTGATTGAACGTCAACAACTTGCCTGGCCCTCCGGTACCCGGATTACCAAACTCATGGACCGTGCAAAGGATGTCCGTTTGATGGTTGCAGATCTGGAAAACAATATCGTTTCGGGGCTGATTCTGGTTATTGTTGTTTTATTTTTCGTTCTTGGAATCAGAAACGCGGTTCTGGTCAGCCTGGCCATTCCCTTCTCAATGTTTCTCTCCTTTATGGTGCTTTATGCCCTGGATATTACCTTGAACATGGTGGTTCTTTTTTCACTGACCTTGGCCCTCGGTATGTTGGTGGATAATGCCATTGTAATCGTCGAAAATGTCTACCGGTACATGGAACAGGGTGTCCCGCGCATCCAGGCAGCGATGAAAGCGACGTCTGAGGTCGCTTTTCCGGTCATCGGCTCAACCATTACTACTTTGGCCGCTTTTTTCCCTTTGATTTTCTGGCCCGGAATCATGGGTGAGTTTATGAAATACCTGCCGATTACGTTGGTGATAACCCTTTCTTCGAGCCTTTTTGTGGCCCTCGTGATTAATCCGGCCCTAATCGCTATTTTCATGCGGCTAAAAGATCGCAAGAAACTTGGCTACCGGCCAAAAACGGCCAGAGAAATTGCTGCTTCCGGAGAAAAGCCGGCAGAAATAAAAGGATTGATCCTCACTTATTACTCCCGTTTTCTTGGCAAGGCCCTTCAACACCGTCTGGTTGTCCTTGCGGTTTCGTTTGCACTGCTGATCCTTTTTTTCCAGGTTTGGCTTCTGGTCGTGGGTCTCGAAAAACCGGTGGAGTTTTTTCCCAATATTGATCCCCGTAGTATGTTTGTGAATATTGATCCACCGGAAGGCGCTGATCTGGAGTATATCGATCGAATCGTGCGCAAAGTCGAGATGGCGGCTAACGGTGCAGTCCGGGAAAATGGAATGCTACCGCTTGATTTGTACGAAACTTCCTATGCGCCCAAACAGCATCGAAAGGCGGGTGGTGAGCTGTTTCAGGGGCCGAGCGATCTGGACAACATTGAATATATTTACGCCAAAGCGGTTGAAACCGCCGGCGGAGTTTCATTTGGTCCCAACCTTCCAAACCACATCGGCGTTCAGTTTCTGGATTTAAAAGATCGTACAAGACCTTCAGTGGCCAGCCTGGAAGAAATAAGGAATCGGATCAAAGAAATCCCGGGTGGACGAATAACCGTTGCCGAAGAAGAGCACGGCCCGCCCACCGGCGCACCCATAAATATTGAAATTTCCGGTGACGATTTCCGGGTGCTGGGGAAACTGGCAAAACGGCTTCAGGAGATAATTGCCAAAGTCCCATTTGTTGAAGACATCCGGGATGACTATGTCGAAGGACTGCCCTCCGTCAGGGTTCGAATTGATCGTCAAAAAGCCGCCCTTTTTGAGCTTTCAACCAATGCCATCGGATTTGCTTTGAAAACCGCTTACAACGGGCTGGATATATCCACCTTTAGAGAAGGAGATGAGGACTATGACATCACCGTCACCCTCGCCGATGCAGATCGTAAAGTGACGGATGTGCTTCTTAAATTGATGATTCCATCCCCTTCGGGGCAACTGGTGCCCTTGACCACGATTGCTTCCATTGACTACTCCGGCAGTATCGGTGATATTTCCCGCATTAACTATGACCGGGTGGTGACCGTCAAAGCAAATGTTGATGAGACCAAAATTCCGGGGCCGGTGGCAAGACAGCAGGCCGAGGCGTTGCTGCAAAACTTTCCGCTGCCCGCGGGCTACCGCATGCAATTTACCGGGGAATTTGAATTTCAACAGGAAGCCGAGGTCTTTTTATCCAAGGCGTTCGTTATCGCTATTTTTTTGATATTTCTTATTTTGGTAACGCTTTTTAATTCCGTTTCCCAACCCGTGATTATCCTCTCCTCCATTATCCTTAGTCTGGGCGGGGCATTTATCGGTTTGACCGTTTTAAAATCCCCCTTTGGTATTATCATGTCAGGCGTAGGGGTCATCTCTCTGGCCGGTGTGGTCGTAAATAATGCCATTGTTTTGATCGATTACACCAATAAACTCAGGACTCGTGGTATGGGTGTGCATCAGGCTGTCATTTCCGCAGGTGCTACCCGGCTGCGACCGGTGCTTTTAACCGCCGTCACAACGGTTTTGGGACTGTTACCGATGGTAACCGGTGTTTCCTTTGATTTTCACGAAATGACGATGTCTTTTGTGAGCGAGTCGACCCAATGGTGGCAAAATATGGCCATTGTGGTGATATTTGGTCTGATGCTTGCAACTTTTTTAACCCTGATTGTCGTGCCCACCTTTTACTCCCTGCTGGCTTCGGCCAACGAAGGATTCCAACGTTTCTGGGATAAAATCAAGGGAGATTATTGGCAGCCGACCGAAGGCCATCCTCAAGTTTAGTCTTTATTACCTAATTTTTTGCCGACAATTTGTAAACTTTTTGATTAACTAAATCGTCTTATAATATAAACGTTTTTCCTTAATCTTTTGGTTTTACGGATATGATGGTTATGCTGCAACTGGATCCGGACAAATATCAAATGCAAAATTTCTTTAAAAGTAGCCAGCTGGCGCCGCTGGTAATACAAGCCAAAGAAGGAAAGGACAAAGCTTTTGAACGGCTCTTTGATATGTTTCAAAAAGATGTATTTCGAATGGTTTATTATCGCACCCGATCTCAACAGGACGCTGAAGACCTCACGCAGGAAATATTTATCCGGGCTTACAAAAAGATTTCGGAACTCAAAGAGGCGGGACGTTTTCGAACATGGCTCTTCAGCATAGCCGTTAACCGAGTTCGCGACTTTTATCGAAAGCAAGGGATTGAGAACCTATTTAGTCTTTCGACTAGCCAAGATGATACCCTGGCCGGACCAAGCACTCAAAAATTTGACAGCCCGGCACCGCTGGAAAATCTCATGAGGCAGGATTTCTGGAAACAGGTGGAGAAGTTTTTAGGCCACCTATCCAAGATGGAAAAAGAAGTATTTTTACTAAGATTTTTAGATCAACTCACGTTAACCGAAATATCCCAGGTTCTCACGAAGAGTGAAAGTACGGTAAAGACCCATCTTTACAGGGCATTGGTTAAATTTAAAAAGGCATCTTCAATTCTTCAGCACCTTCAGGAGGAGACCCGTGGATAACAAACTAAAACACCACTTGGATGAAGACCAGATCATACGTGCCGTTGTCGATGAAAGTGATCTGTCTTTTTCGGTACGCAAGCATTTAGACCACTGTGATAAATGCAGTGCCCGGAAAACAAATTTGGAGAAAGACCTGGCCTGTTTGCGCAAGGCGGCCCAACAATTTGTGCCACTGCCGCGTGGTCGGTTGAATTTGAAGAAGATGGAGAAGCCGAATCAGATGCGATGGTTATGGAACTGGCGAACCGCCTTGGGGGCCGCTCTCGCTGCGGCGGCTTTGGTCATGTTTATCTGGTGGCCCGGTCAGCGACAAGGGCGATTTGAATCTCCCGGCGGCGCAAATCTGATCGTTAATGACATCAAGAAATCGGAATCGCTGATGACAGAAATCAGCATTCTTTCTGAAAATGCCCTGCCGCAGGTATATCTGGATATAGCCGTGGAAACAGAGTCGGATTCAGCCGAAGAATTTATAAATTTTATTGCACCAATCATAGAAAATGACTCCCTGACTTTCGTTCAGGGGAGGAAAGGAGCTAAGTTATGTTAAACAAAAGTTTCAAGGTTTTGCTGCTGCTTTTGTTTGTGGCGGCACCTGCCATCGTTATGGGCAAGGATATACCGGTCGGTAAATGGTGGCTCAGACCGGATATGGCATCTAAACTCAATTTGAGTGAAGCAGAGAAAAGTAAATTAGACCAAAAGTACATCGAAAGTCGGCGAAACCTTATTAAACTCAAAAACGTTGTCGAGAGTGAAGGATTCGAGCTGGAGGTCATCCTTGAAAGTGAGCCACTGGATGAGTCCAAAGCGCTGGAACAACACAAGCGCATGGAAAAGGCCCGGTCTGATCTTGCCAATGAGCGATTTAGATTTGTGCTGGAAGTTAGAAAAATAGTCGGGCTTGAGCGGTTTCAGGAACTAAAGGCTTTTTTTAAAAAATTTCGCCACCGAACGGTTCGCCGTATGCTGACACCTGAAGAAGCGCGTCCTCAAGAAGGTTCGGCCGTCAAGGAATAGAGCGACCGTATTCGGCCTGCAATAAAAGATACTTCCCCTCCCATGCTGCAGCTAACCCGGAAAATGAAGGAGCCCTTTCCCGGGTTAGCTGTATGGAAATAGGCACCTATTATCCGCATCGTTTTTCCGCCTTGACTTTCACCAAAACCATGTTATAGGTTTGAAAAGACAATATAGATCAAAATATAAATATGCTTTTGCGATAAGTTAATCGTCTATCGGTTCGGATTTCAAAAATCCATAAACCTGTTAAAATCTCTGCAGAGATGTGAGGAGGGAATTATGAGTGACAGTGTATACAAAATCATCGATCTTGTGGGAAGCAGCCCCAATTCCTGGGAAGAAGCCGCCAAGAATGCCGTGGAAACCGCATCGAAAAGCCTCCGGGATTTGAGAATTGCTGAAATCGTGAAATTGGACATGAAAGTGGAAAATGGCAAGGTAACCGACTATCGGGCAAGAGTTAAACTTTCTTTTAAATACGTTACAGAGTAAATCCAGCAGAACAGCTCGTTCATCCTATATTTATTTTGGCGACAAGCGGGCAAAAATCATACCGAACATAAAACTTCGGGACCATCAACCTCCCCCTTGACCGGTTAGCTTTTCGGGAAGCCCCCCCCTGAAGGGCGGGGCTTAACATTAATCGTTTTCAACCATGGACAAGGGGGCGGCAGCGGTACCGCGATAAAGCCTCCAAGGGATATATTACCTCCCTTGAGGCTTTTAATTTTTTTTGATTTGTTGAAATTTTTGTCAACAACGTTATAATATAGGGCATATCTCCTGGCGGGCGAATCGTTGCTCGTTGCGCTCAATCGGCGCTGAAGTTGGAAGCATTCAAACTGATCTCCGCGGCACTGAAAAGCAGATGTTGAATATGATAAAACTTGAAGATAACGTAGTCATTCATCAACCCCCTGAAAAAGTATTCGCTTACACCACCGATATTAATAACAATCCCAGGTGGCAATCGAACATTCTGGAAATAGAGAAAATTTCTGAGGGTCCCTTCGGCCGGGGGTCAAGCTATCGCTGTGTGAACATGTTCATGGGCCAGCGTTTTGAAACCGAAGCAACTGTATCGGAATATATACCTGCCCAAAAGTGCTCGTACAAAATTAACGCCGGATACATTAACGGGGAAAACAGTTTTGTTTATGAGCCGGTCAACGGGGGTACAAAATTTATCACCCGTGCCACATTACAGCTGGGATTTTTAACGCTTGCCGGACGGCTATTCGAACGCAAGGCCAAAGAACAGATCAAAAAGGATTTGAACACCTTAAAGAATATTTTGGAAAACGGCGGATAAAACGGATACGCATACGGCTGCTCACGAAATTGTTCATTTTGGGGATTGCGGCGGGGATGGTCGGCCGGCCCATCGACAGCAATTTTTATTTGGACCACTGGCTTAAGGATGGCAACTGTGCGGTGCAGGAGGGATTCATTAAGATTCGTATCTGCTTAGGTTCCGGTCTGAAGCGTCGAGTTCACCTTCAACATAAAACATTTCTGATACCAATCCTACCGGAGTTATATTTCAAAACACGCAATAAAATCTTTGACAAACGTATTGACAGGGTGGCTTTGTATTTCTGTTGGGCTGCCGACCTGGATGATCCTCCCATCTTGCATGATAGCTATTCTATCTGCCAGAGAAAAAGCTTCTGGCAAGTTGTGGCTCACATAAAGGGTTATGGATCCCATCTTGTTGTGGTAGTCCTTCAATTCATGGCGAAGGGCCAGACGACGCTGGGGATCCACATGGGCTAAAGGCTCATCCAGCAATAGGATTGTGGGTATAATGGTCAAAGCCCTTCCAATGCCGACCACCTGCTTTTGCCCTACGGACAATTGATCCGGCTTTCGGGAAAACAGATTGTTGGCGATACCGAGGCGCTTGGCGATGAGGTAGGCCGTTTCTTCAATAGATTGCGGTAATTGTTTTCGAAGTCTCATACCGAAACTCAGGTTGCTCGCCGTATCTTTGTGAAAAACCCGCATATGAGGCCAGAGAGCATGTTCTTGAAAAACCATTCGCACGCCGCGTCTTGACGGGCCCACATCATTAACACAGCGACCTTGGATGTAAATGTGACCATAGTCCAACTTTTCGACACCGGCGATCAACCGCAGTAAGGTCGTCTTTCCACACCCAGTGGGTCCCACAACAGCTAAAAACTCACAATTTTTGACCTCCAGGCATACATGATCAACTGCCGTAACCGATTGGTATCGTTTGGTGACCTGGTCCAGGATTAGTCCTCTTCGAGGAGAATAATCGCTTGGTTGATTCATAATAAGCCAATTTTTATTCTTCTTACAAATGACAATCAAGTATTTTTCTTTTTCATATAAATGAGGGGTCGGGGAGTTTTTTTGATCCTGTGCCTCCAGTCTTTGTTTTTCTAAGCAATTTGGCAGCGGGGGATACTTGCCCCCTCCGCATTCCACCTT
>CP070652.1:907081-914219 GCA_020354645.1 Deltaproteobacteria bacterium | reverse complement strand
GAAGGCCACTGTGCCCCTGTGGGCTTTGGTCCTGGGAGGCATTGGTATCGTTTTCGGTCTGGCCACCTGGGGCTGGCGCGTCATCGAAACCGTGGGAAAAAAGATCACCGAACTGACACCAAGTCGCGGTTTTTCGGCTGAGTTCGGTGCGGCAGTAACCATCGTCGTGGCATCCAGATTAGGACTGCCCATTTCAACCACTCACACACTGGTGGGAGCGGTTATGGGTGTCGGGCTGGCGAGAGGTATCGAAGCCCTAAACCTGAACGCGATTCGAGATATTGTTTTATCCTGGTTGATAACCATTCCTGCCGGCGCAATATTTACCATCGGCATTTATTACTTTCTGACCCTATTTTTCTCATAAGCTTGAGTTATATATTTATGAAATCTAAATTAAAAAATTGCTGATTACTGAATAGAAAATTTTTAGAAGGTACAATATGTCTGAAATTAAACGGCTTTCTTTTTTAGACCGGTTTTTAACCTTGTGGATTTTTCTGGCTATATTCTTCGGGGTCATGTGGGGATATCTATTTCCGGGTATCCGGGAAGTTATCAATTTTTTTCAGGTGGGTACTACAAATATTCCTATCGCCATCGGATTAATCCTTATGATGTATCCGCCCTTGGCCAAGGTCAAATATGAGCAGCTAGGCCAGGTATTTCGTAATGTTAAAGTATTGGCTCTCTCTCGTCCAGAACTGGGTCATCGGCCCCATCCTCATTTTTTTACTGGCCATCACTTTTCTTTCCGGATACCATGAATATATGGTAGGCTTGATTTTGATAGGCCTTGCCCGCTGTATCGCCATGGTCATTGTCTGGAACGATCTGGCAGCCGGAGACCGAGAGTCTTGTGCCGGGTTGGTGGCCTTTAACTCCATTTTTCAGGTCCTATTTTTCTCACTCTATGCTTATATATTTATCACCGTAGTCCCGCAATGGCTCGGTTTAAAAGGTGCAGCGGTGGACATATCCATCGGTCAGATTGCCGAAAGTGTATTTATTTACCTGGGTATACCCTTCATCGGTGGCATCATTTCCCGGTTCATAGGCCTAAAAACCAAAGGCCGTAGTTGGTATGAAGAAAAGTTCATCCCCAAAATCAGCCCGGTTACACTAATCGCCCTGTTGTTCACCATCCTGGTCATGTTCTCCTTGAAAGGGGAATATATTGTTCAACTTCCCCTGGATGTGATTCGCGTATCCATTCCCTTGTGCATATATTTTGTAGCCATGTTTTTTGTGTCTTTCTTTCTATCCATAAAGGTGCGAGCCACCTATGAACAATCCACAACTTTAAGCTTCACGGCGGCTTCCAACAATTTTGAGCTGGCCATTGCTGTAGCCGTTGCCGTATTTGGTATAGATTCAGGGCAGGCCTTTGCGGCAGTTATCGGACCATTGGTGGAAGTTCCGGTTTTGATAAGCCTGGTCAACGTGGCCCTCTGGTTCAAAAAGAAACATTTTCCCTATACCCTTGGAGACGCCCGTTGGTGTTTGTCATGTGTCTTGCAGACCCTGAGAGCAAGAGAAGCCTATTTTTGACAATCACTATAAAAGGGGATGTATCGGCAGCTATACTTTTTGTGCCAGGTGGACCGCGGCGATACCGTTGGTTAACCGGCGATAGGTAACGTGGGAAAAACCTATTTTTTTTAGAATATCGGCCAATTCTTCCGGCAGGGGAAACAACCGGATGGTCTCCGGCAGATGCGTATAAGCCTGCCGATTGCCTGCTACAATTTCACCAGCCAATGGCATGATATAAAAAGAATAGAAATCATACAGCCGTCGGATCACGGCTGACGTCGGTTTTGAAAATTCGAGACACATCAATTTCCCGCCGGGTTTCAGTACACGGTGCATCTCTTTAAACCCCTTCTCCATGTGAGTCACATTGCGGATTCCGAATCCCACCATGGCGGCATTAAAGCTTTGATCCGGAAATGAAATCTCCTCTGCATCTCCTTGAACATATCCAATCCGACCATTTAGACCGGATTTTTCAATCTTGTATCGTCCGGTGTTTATCATGGACCGGTTAATATCATAAAGGGTCACATGCCCGGATGAGCCGATCATCCGGGCGGCCAGTATTGCAAGATCACCGGTTCCGCCGCATATATCGATAACGCGATCTCCGCTCCTCAACGCCATCGTCTTCACAGCCATACGCTTCCAGAAATGGTGAATACCGAGGCTTAAAAGCGAATTCATAAAATCATAATAACGGGCTACGGAATTAAAATGCCGCAAAACCCGCCGGGCTTTTTCGGTTTCGGGGACTTTCTGGAACCCAAAATTGGCTGTCTTTTCCCTCCGGACATGCGCTTCCAGTTGCTCGTAACGGTGGTGCCTATCGACCCAATTTTTTTTCACCTGAACCACCATCACCTCCTTTCAAAGACTTCCGAATATAGCAAAGGAGAGTAAATATATCCAGCTCAAATATGAAATGTTTTACAAGCATTTAAAAAACGTATTTATTCAAGGGTGGCCTTTTTCTCAGAACGTCATTGGCGAAGTCCCTTAGCATTTTCCATGATTTGGCAATGGGGGAAACCGCAGCCACCCAAGCTAAGCGCAGGTGGAATGCGGAGGGGGCAGGAATGCCCCCATTGCCAAATCATAGGAAAAACAAGGGACGCAGACATCAAAGTGAATAGAATAAGGCCACCCTCTGAATACGTAAAAAAAAAAACTTGAAGCGATTGCAGGTCCGTCATAAAGTCATCTCAAATTCTATCATAAATCAACGGGAGGTGAATGTGCCGGCCAGATATGCCCGTAAGCGGATTCAATCGGAACCCAATGTGCTGCGAACGATTAAAACCAAAATCGAACCGCTGACGGTGTTTTTTTCCTTCCTATTACTTTTAACCACCAGCAGCCCGTTGCTTTTTTTTGCCGCTGACAAATATCAAACCATGATTAACTGTGACCTTCATAGCAGCAGCTGCACGCAAAAACTCCCGGGTTGTACCGTCAATGTGGAGGTCAATCCGAAACCCATCAAAGCCATGAAAGACCTACTGTTTAGCGTAACCCTCTTGGGGAAATGTTCTGAAAACTTAACCGCGCCTTATATCGATCTCGGGATGCCGGGGATGCATATGGGTCCGAATCGCGTGATACTTAAATCAGTGGCACCGGGTATTTACGAAGGCAGGGGGATTATCGTGAGATGCCCCAGCGGCAAAAGGATATGGCAAGCAACCATAGTGATTCCCGACATCGACCGAGCAGAGTTCATTTTCGATGTCATCTACTGAAGCCCTATATCTCATTTATTTATCAACGGGCTTCACGGTTGGATTCGGGCATTGTATCGGGATGTGCGGACCGATCGTGGTGTCCTTCACTCTCAATTTAAGAGGAAGGCGCGTTTTAATCCCGCATCTTCTGTATAATTTCGGAAGAATTGTCACCTATACGCTCATCGGCGGTATCATGGGAGCTACCGGCTCCTTCACCGCGGTAACCGCCAACATTGCCGGCCTGCAAAAAGCCGTCATGGTGGTTGCCGGCCTTTTAATTGTCATTATGGGACTTGCCATGAGTGGATGGTTTCCCTGGGGCAGGAGTTTTGGCGATCGTTACAAACCAGATGGAATTGTTTCTGCAGGATACCGCAAGTTGTCGAGTCTGAAATCAACCTATGTCTATTTTCCTCTCGGACTGTTGCTCGGTTTGCTTCCCTGCGGCCCCGTTTACACCGCCTTGATTGGGGCGGCCAGAGCTGGGATGGAGGTTCAAACCCCCTTAAAGGGTATCTTCATCGGAATGGGGTTGATGGCTGCCTTCGGGGGTGGAACCGTCCCAGCACTTGTTCTGGTAGCCAAACTGGCAGACCTGGGTTGGTTAAAGTCCAAGGAGATCATCTATAGGATCAGCTCGGTGCTCATGATCTTGGTCGGGGTGTATTTTATCGTCAGGGCGATTCGATATTAGCCCGGCTGTATCTTGGGGTTCCGATGATAAATGCTTAAATATTAATAACACCACAAAACATCCTGATGTTTATTACCTGCCAAGTTATCCATTTTATCTGAGCGATCTTTCGACTGCAGGTGAAGCTCCCCGCCCTGCAGGGCAGGGCTTGCCTTACTCCCGCTTTAAAAGGCAGGATCTACCAGGAAGCGGGCCGGTCAACCGTCTGTCACGCATAAGCTTCTGCGTGAAATGCCCCAATTAAACCAACATCGGATGACTAATTGGGTTAAATTCCTCAATTCTCCCATGATCCGCATGATGAATGAAATTTTTAACTCACCGTAATTAATACATTTATATCTATTTCGCCTATTTGGCACGATTCATGCTTTATACAGTTATGAAATCATAGCATTTGCAGGGCGTCGCATCGTTTCGAGGCGTATTTCAACGATGGCGCCTAACGATTTTCAACCTAAGCGCCAGTCAAATACATGGGCGGCAATTTTTTGAAGATGTCGTTTTGAGAAGAGCGATTCGAAGATCGGATGAGTTTTACGGGGGCAAAATAGAATAAGGGGGTGATATTAATGGCAGATGCGGAAACAAGCTTTTGTAAAACGGAGATCATGTCGGTTTGTACTGCAGCAACAGACGCCCAGCAAAAAGATTGTTGCTATTATGAAAAATCATGTCGCACCGACAAGTGCATGTATTTTATCTTTGATGAGTATTGTGATTGCCTGAAGGCTCAGATGAGTGCGAATTAGCCGAAATTTTTACTGTTCGCATCAGGTATCGGCAAATTTTTTGGCCAAATCGCTGTCAATCACATAGATACAAACCTCCTTTGCACCCTGCTCGGCATAACTGAAATTATCACATAAATTTTTCATTAAATAGGTTACGTCGTCCCTGATTTTCTTATCATATGCTTTAAAATCCTCCACACCGTAATCCTTAATGGCTCGCCGGAAATTTTCATTTTCTAGAAACGGATCCAGAACCTTTTCTTTCAGGTTGTAAACATACCGTTCGTGCATCGATTGATAAATCTTGGTTTGGGTTATGGGTTTATCCTCTACCATCATTTCTTGGGTGAGCGTCTTGGTGGTATATTCTTTCTGGGCATCCTCTCGAAAGGCCAGTCGGGCGGCCTTATCAATTTTTGATCCGAGCAGCCGCATCTCGATGCTTTCGAAAAATTCTTCAGTGATCTCCAGTTTTTCCCCGGTATAACTGCAGGTCTCAACAGATCCCGGTTCAAAGTTTATCGCAAAAAGATAGTTTTGGATTTCGCGGGATATTTGCTCTTCATTATAGTAGTAAAGCGATTCTTTAACCTCCTGTAAGATCGTGTAATCATACATCCGAAGCAGAGAATCGAGAAAACCGTCCGGAATCAACTTGCTGAGTTCCTTGCGGCTTTTGGTGAAAAATTTGCACAAAACAGACATATTGATAAGTTTGTTTTTCTTGGCATAGGTCGAATAAAACTCATTGAAGATTTTAATGGAGTCTCTGCCGGAAATGCCGTGCTCTCCCTCTGCCTCACCTTCGGCAATTATATTGCGTCGCCGTTTGGCGGTTAATCCTTTCCTGTCTTCCTCAGTCAGCCAGGCAGGGATGTATCCGGTGTAAATTTCCATTTTAAGCAGTTGAAGATTCTTATCACAATAAAGCCGATATTTATCGGGATCGCCGATCCACTCCAACAGGGCCTCTGATTTTTTATTTAAGCGGGACGAAATGATCACTCTGGCAAAATTGTGCAGCACCCGGGGAAGAAAATGTTCATCAATATGCTTTCCGAAAATGTTGCGGTAAATTTCAACCTCTGTGTTTAAATCCATGACATATGGTATTTTTATATATTCAATACGGTCGGAAAAGGATTGAAAGTCTTCAATATTTTTTTCATCCTCCGGGTTCATCACGGCCAGCAGAAGTGAATTAACGTTTTCTTCGACATCCTCTACCTTGTGCACCCCCTCACTGATAATGTTATGAAGCTCGATCAGACGCTCCGTATTATGAGATTTGATATCCATAAGGGCGTAAATCCCGTTGTTGGTTTTGGCGTACTGGGAAAAAACATATTTAACCTGATTGCTGTCTCTCAGAAAACCATTGATGCGGCTTTGGATAATGGCATTGCTCAGGATGTTTTGCCGCATGGGTTTATCACCGGGGTTATAGACACTGATACCTTCACCCAGCCGCCTGTCAAAACGGTAGGGCCGCGCATACACCATTTCAAAAACTTTTTGCGGACTCCTGAGCTTATTTAGCAGCGCCTGATACAACGAGCTGCATATCGTACAGGGGTTGTCCCTGAAAATCCATTCGTATTCTTTTTCGGTGTACAGCTTCCATTTAAACTCATCATTTTTAAACAAATCGTCAAAAAAGTGTCGTCTGTGAGCCTTTGGAATCATCAATATGGGATTATCATGGCTGGGGCAGGGAACTTCGATATATTCATCGGTCGCATGCAGCGCACTCTGAGCTTTGATTATTTCAAGCTGATCCCGGTTGGGAAGGTCTTCAAGTTGCAGGATACTCTCCAGAAGGGGCATGGTTTGATTATCAGTATAGTCACCCATACGTTTCCGATCCAAACGCCATACGGTTTCATATCTCAAACCCGCCTCCGTATTGGCATATTCTTCGGACTTTTTGAGCAGGTTATTTAAAAAGGTGCTCTTCCCGCAGCCGTGAGGACCTTTAAAAATATAGATCTTGTTCTGCTGGGCACCTCGCTTCATGGATTCAACCAGATTAATCAATCGGTTTGCGAAAAGCCTGTCAGCGAAAAAAGGGTGATCGGCACCTTCGATAAAGAGCTTGCTGCAATCATAGCAGACATAACTTATTGATTCGGGATCATCCGGATATTCATCGAGGCCCCGACCGACATAGGCCTGAATCATATCATGAAGCATCTGGAAAATGTTGCGCATCACGATGGTTGGGTTGGTGGATAGTTCACCAAGAAAATCGGCAAAGTGCAAGGCCTCCCGTTGCTCCTGCTCACTCATGCTGTGATTAAGATTGTCCATGGCCTTTTGGATACTGTCCTCGGGCATGTCCAATTGCCCACTTTGTCCTGACGGCAAACCGTCAGCCTCGGGAACTTTCTGCAAAAAGCTCGAAATATCTTCCTTGCTCAATTTAATTACCCCTTAACACCTGAGTT
>CP070652.1:832924-906981 GCA_020354645.1 Deltaproteobacteria bacterium | reverse complement strand
TTTTTCTAAGCAATTTGGCAGCGGGGGATACTTGCCCCCTCCGCATTCCACCTTCGGTGGCTGCGGTCTCCCCCACTGCCAAATTGCAGAAAAACAAAAGACTTACGACAATGGATCAAAAAAACACCCCGACCCCTCATTTAATTGATTCGATCGACAGGCTTGCTTTTAAGGGGTGCAAAGAATTTTTAGCAAAATATCCGAAAGAACCTTTTTATAGGTTATTTGGCCGTTTCGTCAATTTTGGATAAAAAGGTCTTGAATTCATCTTTATCGGTACCGTTGAATTTCAATATCTGCACAGGATCCTTATCGAGATCTATTTTTTGGCCGACGTGTTCACCGACGATCTCTTCGATCATCTTTTGGTCAAGTTGTTTTGGATCGACGTTAACCACCACAAAGTCTTTGCTTTCCGGTTGGTTCGCAAAGCGTTTTTTGCCGGTGGGCAAATAGATGGCGCCGGTGTACAAATCAACACCCCAAGCGACGAGCCCGGGTATAATATAGGCCAAAAACCAGACGCTGTCTGCAATTGCCACCACGATATCAATACCACCGTGGACAGCCTGGCCCCGTCTTTCCGGATAAAATATCGTACCGCAACCGACGATCTGTATCAGCAATGCTCCCAGAATAATAACAGACAATAATTTAATAAGCCGTTTGTGGACTTTCATGTTGTTTTCCTCCTTTTCCCTTGATTAGCCGTGCAAGAATTATGTTGACGTTCGAAATATCACGGTCCATCATCTCCAAAATTTAAAATGGTGATATAAAGTCAAATCGGCTAAGTGTCAAGAATAGATTTTATTATTTGGAATTGACACCTTAACAGCTTTTACTTATTATTCTGTGCAGAAAATTTAGATCTAATTCTCTTCTCACAGGTGCTTTCATTTTTCTCTGCCATCTCAGCGGCAAGAACCAGATAAGGCCAGCAAAGAATGGATCCTATTGAGACGTTAAATGCCGGTTATATCGACCAACAATATCGATTATGGAAGAAGAATCCTTACTCGGTTTCCCGGGATTGGCAATTTTTCTTTAAGGGCTTTGAAATCGCCGGCGGTCGTGCGTCGATAGCTGAAACAACGTGGGACTCGAAACAGGCACTTAAACAGGCTAAGGTAGAGGCTTTAAAATATCGCTACCGGGATCTCGGACATTTACTGGCCTGCATGGACCCGCTTGAAGCCTGTCCCACAGATCACCCCCTGCTGAGCCTGGAGGCTTTTGACCTCACCCCACAGGATATGGACACGCAGTTTTTTACCCGCCGTTTCGCCGAGAAGGAGCAGGCGGCACTTAGAGATATCATCCAGGCCCTTAAAGAGACTTACTGTCGGACCATTGGTGTCGAGTACATGCATCTGCAAGATCCTTCCGAGCGCCGCTGGCTGCAGGATCGTATGGAGCCGATCCGCAACCACCCCCAATTAGATGACTCTCAAAAGTTTCAGATCCTGAAAAAGCTCTGTCAGGCCGAACTGTTTGAAGAGTTTTTAAACAAGAAATATATCGGAGTTACCCGATTTTCCCTGGAAGGCGCGGTGGTAATCATTGCCATGTTGGATATGCTGATTGAAAAGGTGGCCGGGCAGGGGGTTCGGGAAATTATTCTTGGTTCAGCCCATCGTGGACGCCTGAATGTACAGGCCCATCTTCTGGCTAAACCATACGAAGACATATTCAGCGAGTTTGAAAGCTGTTATGACCCTCACAGTATCACCGGTGCCGGTGATGTCAAGTATCATAATGGTTTTTTAGCTGACGTTAAAACGGTAACGGGTCAATCGCTGCGTATATTTCTGGTCAACAATCCCAGCCATCTTGAGGCGGTGGATCCAGTAGTGGAAGGATTTGCGCGAGCACGGCAGGACATGCTTGGAGAGGACGGCGCGAAAATGATTCTGCCGCTGCTGATCCATGGTGATGCCGCCTTTGCCGGTCAGGGAATTGTGGCCGAAACCCTGAACATGTCCCAACTGGAAGGCTATCGTACCGGCGGCACAATTCACATCGTCATCAACAATCAAATCGGCTATACAACCTTACCGCAAGATGCCCGTTCAACACGTTACGCCACAGATTTGGCCAAGATGCTCATGGTACCGATTTTTCATGTTCACGGGGAGGACCCCGAAGCCGTGATTCACATCACCGAACTTGCCGCCGATTACCGGCAAGCGTTTGCCAAGGACGTGGTAATCGATGTTATCTGTTATCGCCGCTACGGTCACAATGAAGGAGATGAACCTTATTTTACCCAGCCGTTGATGTATGATCGCATCCGGAGACGCCCACCGTTGAATCAAATTTACGCAGAGCAGTTGCGCAAAGCCGGTGTGGTCAAAAAAAATGAAATAGAAGACATAGAAAGACAAACTACGCAAAAACTTGAAGCGGCCTATGAAACTGTTCATGGCAGCGAATGTCCCTTTCCTGAATATCCCTTTTATGCATACTGGCAAGGGTTCCATGGTAATTATTCTCACGCGCCGATTGAAACGGGTGTTAATGATAAAAAGCTACGTCAATTGGCCCACAAGCTGAATAGGGTTCCAGCAGGTTTCGCCATGTTTCCGAAACTGCAACGGCTGCTGAAAAGACGGCTGGACACAGTTGAAAACGGCAGCGGCATCGACTGGTCCAATGCCGAAGCGCTGGCATTTGGCTCTCTGTTGACAGAGGGGATTCCGATCCGCTTAAGCGGTCAGGACACTGCCCGCGGCACTTTCAGCCAGCGCCACAGTGTCCTGGTGGATACCAAGACGGGAAAAGACTACATCCCCTTGAATCATCTCGATGATCACCAGACACCCTTTTTTGTTTACAACAGTCTACTGGCGGAAGTCAGTGTGCTCGGATTTGAATACGGATATTCTCTGGCACAGCCGGAGGGACTGGTAATCTGGGAAGCCCAGTTCGGAGATTTTGTCAACAACGCCCAGCCTGTGATCGATCTATTTATTGCCAGTGGGGAGTCCAAATGGCAGCGATTGAGCGGGTTGGTGCTGCTGCTTCCTCATGGTTTGGAAGGATTGGGGCCGGAACATTCCAGTGCCCGACTGGAGAGATTTTTGCAGTTGTGTGCCGGGGATAACATTCAGGTCTGCAATGCCACCACACCGGCGCAATACTTTCATCTGCTCCGGCGCCAGGCCAAGCGCCGGGTGAGAAAGCCCCTGGTGATAATGACCCCCAAAAGTCTTCTGCGACATCCATTGGCTGTTTCCAGTCTTGATGAAATGGCCTCAGGGTCATTCGTGGAAATTCTGGGTGATTCCAGCAACATACAGAAAGCCCAAAAAGTTATATTGTGTAGTGGAAAGATCTATTATCAGTTGCTGCAGCGGCGCCTGGAAACACGGACGGATGATATTGCGATTGTGCGAGTTGAACAGTTTTATCCTTTCCCCAAGAATCAACTGGAAAGAGTGGTGGCCGGCTGCCGCCGGGCCAAAGAATGGTACTGGGTTCAAGAGGAACCACAGAACATGGGGGGGTGGCAATTTATCCAACCACGGGTCACAGCTATCATTGACAGTTCCTTAACTTATGTCGGCCGCAAAGAAGCTTCCAGTCCGGCAACCGGCTTTCCCGAAATTTACAGACGCGAACAGGAAGAAATTCTGGTTCGGGCAATCGGACCCCCACCGTCCGATCCCGATGGCCAGACAAGCTAAAGAGAGCTCAAATTTGATAACTTCGAGCTTAAATTTTATGGAGCAAATATGTTAATCGAAATCAAAGTGCCCAGTGTCGGAGAATCGGTAACCGAGGCCGTCCTTGTCCAATGGTTCAAGCAGGACGGCGATGTTGTACGCAAGGGCGAGGCCCTGTATGTGATCGAAACCGACAAAATCACACTGGAAGTTGAGGCTGAAGCAGACGGGGTGTTGAATATAAAGGCTGTCGAGGGAGAGAACGTCGCGATCGGAGCGGTGGTGGGTACCATTGACACCGAAGGGATGCCACGGAAGACCGACCTTCCCAAAGAACCGCCAGCGCAAGAAGAGCCTGCGGCACTCCCGCTGACCGAGACAGGCGAACCTACTGGGCCGCTTGAGACCGAACCCGTTTCGCCGTTACCGGCTGCACCCCCCGGGCAGATACCGTCAGAGCCCTTTGAACTTCCGGGCGGTAGAATTTTTTCACCGTCGGTGCGCCGCCTGCTTGCAGAAAAAGGTATCGATGCCAGCCAAATCGCAGCTACCGGCCCCGGGGGTAGAATTACGAAAGGTGATGTTCTGCTCTATCTTGAACAGACCGCAGTGGGTATTGCTCAAAAATTACCCACCATGCCTGCAGCTCTCGAGGCGGTGGCGCCGCAACGGGTGGAAGTTGTTGAGGAAAAAATTACCCGCAAAGCCATGAGCCCAATCCGCCAGCGCATCGCAGTTCGACTGCTGGAGGCCAAACAAAACACGGCGATGCTCACTACATTTAACGAAATCGATATGAGCCGTGTAATAGATATCCGCGCGCAATACAAGGAGGCCTTTAAAAAGAAACACAACGTTTCCTTGGGGTTTATGTCTTTTTTTATCAAAGCCAGCGTGGCGGCGCTCAAAGAATTTCCCGAGATCAACGCATTTATTGAAGACAAGGAAATTGTGTATCACCACTACCAGCACATCGGTGTGGCTGTTGGTTCCGAGCGTGGCCTGGTGGTACCGGTTATTCGCCATGCTGAAAAACTCAGTTTCGCCCAACTGGAAAAGGCCATCATCGATTTTGTGGCAAAAATTAACGAAAACCGGCTGGACCTGGCCGATCTGGAAGGCGGGACTTTTACCATTAGCAACGGTGGGGTGTACGGATCGCTGTTGAGCACACCGATCTTAAATATGCCCCAAAGTGCTATTCTTGGCATGCACAAAATAGAAAAACGCCCCGTCGTCGTAGATGATCAAATGGTTATCCGACCAATGATGTACGTGGCGCTGAGCTATGATCACCGCATTGTAGACGGACGCGAAGCGGTCACATTTCTCAAAAGAATCAAGGAATTTGCCGAAAACCCGGAACGAATGATTGTGGAGATATAATTATGGCTACACAGGAAAATTTCGACCTTATCATTATTGGTGGCGGACCGGGGGGATATGTTGCGGCTGTACGTGCCGCCCAGCTCGGATTAAAGGTTGCCTGTATCGAGAAGCAAACCCGTCTCGGTGGTGTCTGTTTGAATGTCGGTTGCATCCCGAGCAAAGCGTTGCTTGATTCCAGTGAATTCTTTCATCTGGCCAAAAACCGATTTGCCGCCCACGGCATCAAGACCGGCCGTGTGACACTGGATCTTCTTGCGATGATGGCCCGCAAAGAAAAAATCGTACAAGAACTTACGGACAATGTTCGCAAACTTCTGGAAGGGAACAAAGTGCAAATTATCCATGGCACAGCCAGCCTGGCGGGGGAGGACCGGGTGGAGGTTGCGCCAAATAACGGTTCTTCCGGGAAGAAAAAACGTCAATTCCAGGCCAAATCCATTTTATTAGCCACCGGCAGTGAGCCGGTGACGGTTCCGGGTATGGAATATGACGGTCAGTATATTGTCAGCTCCACTGAAGCTCTGAAATTCGACACCGTGCCCAAACATCTGGGTGTCGTCGGCGGTGGATACATTGGTCTGGAACTGGGCTCCGTGTGGTTGCGACTCGGTGCCAAAGTCACTGTCATCGAAATGTTACCCCAAATTGCCACCAATCTGGACGGCATGATAGCCCGGACACTGAAGCGGATTCTCAGCAAGCAGGGGATGGAGTTTCGGTTAAAGACCAAAGTTTCCGAAGCCAGAATTTCCGGTAACAAAGTACGGGTCAGTTTGGCTTCCGGAGACGAGCAAGACAGCTTTCAGTGTAATCGGCTGCTGGTGTCTGTCGGGCGGCGACCCCTGACCCGGGATCTGGGATTGGATAAGATTGGTGTAAAAACCGATTCAGCCAGTGGCCACGTGTTGGTGGATGCATCCTACCGCACCAGTATTTCCAGTATTTATGCCATCGGTGACCTCATACCCGGACCGATGCTGGCCCATAAGGCCTCGGCTGAAGGCATTGCAGCCGTAGAGTGTATCACCGGGCTGCCGGGTGAAGTCAATTACGATGCCATTCCGGCGGTAATCTATACTTCGCCGGAGGTTGCCAGTGTGGGACTTACCGAAAAAGAAGTCAAAGAGCGCAAAATTCCGTATTGTGTCGGCACATACCCCTTCACCGGCACCGGCCGTGCGCGGTGTATGGGTGAAATGGACGGGTTTGTTAAACTTATTGCCCACCAGAAGACCGATCGCGTCCTTGGAGTTCATATCATCGGTGCCCGCGCTGCTGATATGATTGCCGAATGTGTTTTGGCGGTTGAGTTTGGCGCGAGCTCGGAAGACATTGCCAGAACGATTCATGGCCATCCGACGTTTGCCGAGGCCCTGATGGAGGCTGCCATGGCGGTGAGGAAGTGCTCGATTTATGCATCATAAGTCGTTTATCTGAGGGGTCGGGGTGTTTTTTTTACGGCAAGATCATCGCCTTGCTGCTTCTAAGGGACGGCGGGCTATTGCCGCCGAGAAAGGCAAAAAACGACGTCGGTTCTTGTTGGCGTGAAAGTTTTAACTGGCCGGCAGTAAAATGCAAGGCAGTTGCCGCTGTCAGGCCTGGCAGGCAACAACCCGGCATCTTGCCGTAAAAAAAACACCCCGACCCCTCGTTTATCTAAAGAGGTTAACAAATGGACGTCGTTTCGCTGTCACGCATACAATTCGGTTTAACCACGGCGTTTCACATTATTTTTCCAACCCTTACGATCGGGCTCGCCGTCTACCTGATGGTCATAGAATTTCTCTGGCTTCGCTCCAAAAATGAGATTTACTACCGCATGTATCGATTTTGGGTGAAAATATTTGCAATTCATTTTGCAGTGGGGGTGGTAAGCGGTATCACACTGGAATTCGAGTTTGGGACCAATTTTGCCCGGTTTTCCCAGGCCGTGGCCAATGTTATGGCGCCCCTGATGGCGTATGAAGGAATGACTGCCTTTTTTCTTGAAGCCGGGTTTTTAGGGATCATGCTCTTTGGCTGGAAACGCGTTCCGGCGGCCATTCACTTCTTAGCGACTTGTCTGGTAACGATCGGGGCCTCGCTTTCGGCATTCTGGATCATGGCGGCCAACGCCTGGATGCAAACCCCGGCCGGGTACCAACTGGTGGACGGTAAGTTTCTTGTTACTGATTTTGGGGAGGCAATTTTTAATCCCGCTTTTCCAACTCATTTGATTCATATGCTGGTGGCTTCTTACGAGACCGCCGGTTTTGCCGTGGCCGGCATCTGTGCCTACTTCTTACTCAAAAAGAAAAATGTGAACTTTTACCGGCGCTCTCTGTCTTTAGCACTGATAATGGCGGCCCTGTGTGCACCGCTCCAGGTTATCATTGGCGATTTGAAAGGTCAAAATGTAGCCAAATACCAGCCGACCAAACTGGCGGCCATGGAAGCCCACTGGGAGACGAACACCCAAGGAGGCGCTGCTTTTATTCCTTTTGCTATTCCGGATATGGCGGCTGAAAAGAACCGTTTTGCCGTCTCTATTCCCAATGCACTGAGCATTCTAATTACCCACTCTCTAGAGGGCCAAATTCAGGGGCTTAAGGAATTTCCCAAAGAAGATCGGCCGAATGTTTTGGTGACTTTCTGGACCTTTCGGGGGATGGTGGCCATCGGATTCTTGTTTTTACTCGTTATGATCTGGGCCGCTGTGCTGTGGTGGCGAAAACGTTCGTTTGAGTCCCCCCTGTTTCTTAAAACGTTAGTGGCCGTTCAGCCTCTGGGTTTCATTGCAACAATACTCGGATGGGTGACAGCTGAGATGGGCCGACAGCCATGGGTGGTTTACGGAATTATGCGAACTTCCGACGGTGTATCGCCCATTGCGGTCGGGAATGTAATTTGGTCATTGATACTATTTATGATTTTTTTTGCAATCATCGTTGCCAGCTATTTTTATTACACTTTGAAGACATTGCGCCAAGGACCGGATCTCTCCAGTCCAATTCCACCGATACAAAGACCGGCAGGGATGCAATCAAGTAACGAAGCCGTGTAAATGATGGAGGTCAAACAATGGGGCTTGTTCATCTGTGGGTCGGGCTTGTGGGCCTGGTCGTAATTCTGTATGTAATACTGGACGGCTTCAGTCTGGGCGTCGCCATTCTTTTTCCCGGTGCAAAAGATGAAGCACAGCGTGATGTAATGATGAACAGTATCGCCCCCGTTTGGGATGCCAATCAGACCTGGATAGTTTTCGGCGGCGGGGCTTTGTTTGCGACCTTTCCCGTGATCTACACCGTGCTTTTCAGTGCGCTATACATACCGCTTCTTACCTTCCTCTTTGGCCTCATTTTTCGCGGGGTGGCTTTTGAGTTCCGGGCCAACGCGAGTTCTGCCCATAAGCGTGTCTGGAATCGGGCTTTTTTCTGGGGCAGCCTGGTTGCAGCGTTTGCCCAGGGTTTGACCCTGGGGGCCTATATTTCCGGCATCACGGTAAGCGGTAAAAGCTTTGCCGGAAAACCCTTCGACTGGCTGAATCCGTTTTCGGTTATGGTAGGCCTGGCGCTGATTGCCGGCTATATTCTGCTCGGTTCGACCTATCTCATTATTAAAACAAAGGGTCCTGTACAGGAACGGGCCTACCGTCAGGCTTTCTGGTCGATTCTGATCGTGGCGGGATTCTTGGTCCTGGTCAGCATTTGGACGCCTTTGCATGATCCTGCAATACTGGGGCGGTGGTTCAGCAAACCCCGTATATATTTTGTATGGGTTTTTCCCTTGTTGGGAGCGGTCTCATTTTTTACCATCCTGTGGAGTCTCAAAACGCACCGCGAAATTTTACCTTTCATCTCCAGTCTATTTCTTTTTATCTCCGCTTATTTGGGGCTCCAGGCCGGCATATATCCCTATGCGATACTGCCCAGTGTCACTATTTATGATGCGGTCGCTCAGCGAGAAACCCTTGTTTTTACGTTATGGGGTGTTTGCATTATCCTGCCGGTTGTATTGGGCTATACGATCTATAGCTATTGGGTATTCCGCGGCAAGGTGGTAGCAGAGGAGGGGTATCATTAGTAGCCATTGTGTCAACGGGGGGTTCCATTATCTATTTGATCATTGGTTTTGGCAGTTTCGCTATTGGTTTTGCCGGCTTTAAACATACTTTTTTTAAGACCGCCGCTCAGCCTTTCATACAAATATACCCAGTTAACAAAGCCAACCATCCAGGCCAGAATCCAGAAAAGCCATGATTCATCAGACAATCCAACTTGAAATACAGGAAGAATAATCTGAACGATACCGAAACAAATGCCTGCCATGATAACAGCTACAGGGGGGCTGATGATAAACCAAACCGTTGAATCATAATTCCACGGTTCTCTTTTCCTGATGCCTGGAAGTTTTACGTACATACTTACCAGGCTACCAATCAATCCCATTAGCAGTACTGAGTAGGGAACGTTGAAACTGGGAAGCAGAATGGCTTCCGTAACGGTCAGAATTACAAAACTGGCAACTGCTAGACATGTGTATAAAATGATAACCACTGAAATGTTTCGCTGCATCCGCAAATTCGGCGCCTCGATGTCAACCGCCATTGCCCAAAGTTCTTTTTCAATCTCAGCCAAGTTTTTGGTTTCGTGTGCTTTTTCTCTCATTTGTAAAAGCTTGAGCCGGTTTTTTATCTTATTTTTATTCATCCGCTGATTTTTTAATTTGTCCTGGTACGTATCTATTGTTTCAATAATTTCATTCCTGTATGCCGAAGATTCGGTGCAAATTACGTCGGACATCGTGTCTTTATTACTGTTCACGTCTACCCCTTCCCCCTCTTTTTCGGGCATTTTCTTTTTCCTCTAAAACTAGACGGCATTGGTTTCCTTCCAAAGCAGCTCCAAAGATTGCTTAAACCGATCAACCAGATTCAAATACATACTATTGAATGACATAAATGCGTTCATAATTGTAAAGCAGACGGATAGGAATATACCGACCACAGAACTGTACATGGCAAAGGTCATACTTTCAAGAAAGTTCTCCAGGGTTGCCTGAGCAGCCACTATATTACCGGGATCCATAGCTTTTAACGCAGGCAAACCTTTACTTATCCCCAAAAAGGTTCCAAAAATGCCGCCGATAATAAACAGGCTGGGTAAGCGTGAAAACACATTATTCGTTAAGCCGATAGGGATAAATCCCCACAATTTATTGAAATAGGGATTCGAATTAAAAACAAACTTTGAAATACTTTCAAAATCAGGGGCTTTTCCGGTATCATGATATTTGGTTTGCTTAAGCGTATCGTCAATTAGGGATTTAGCGCCGACTTCAATTAAAAACATTTTATTCAGCGCCGCAACTTTGGGGTCTTCTTTGCGTTTTCTAAACTGCTTTTTGCGGGAGATATATGACTCCTGAAACGTTTTATTTAAGATAAATCCAACCACATCATGAAATTTGCTGTACTTTTTGCCATCTTGGTATTCTTTGTTTAGATAGCGATGGGTGCGGGTCTCAAAGGCGGAAGAAAAATTATACTCGGATTTCAAAAGGTAATACATCAGGATTTTTAAGATTACCCCGATAAAAAATACGAAAATCAGAATTGGCATCAGATTGTCAGCGCCATATGCGATCAAGGTCGTACATATATCATTGATAATTTCACTCATTTAACTGCCTCCTAATCTATTAGGTTAAACCGAATAATGGCACTTTGCAATTTTTCACAATCATACTGATTGCAGAATTCATCCATATCGATGCTCTCTTTGGGTGATTCTTTCATTGGAGCGGCACCCAGATAGCTGCGACCGGTAACTTTAAGGTACAGCATAAGATCTCTTTGATGATCGAATTGTATGTTTTTTCTGTCTAGTATGTATTTGAATATCGAACGGGCCCTTCTATAACTTAGATCCATATTATAATTTAATGCTGTGCGCGTTTCTGTGGAAAGACTATGCGGATTCACATATTTTCCCAGATATATCGGCGATGCCGAACCAACGACTTCTATAGATTTTATGAATTTCGTGACATCGCCTTCGCCGAAGATGCTCTTGGCATAAACGGGGATTATCTTTCTTAAGTACCGGGTCATTTCCGGTTTCAGCACATCGCTGTCGAAATCAAAATAGGCCTTGTTAAACGGTAAAGTGACTTCACCGGTGGCTTGATCAATTTCGGCATCAATGCCATGGCGCTCAAAATTATCCTTTAGACTCGCAATGATATTGTTGCGGAGTTGCTCTTTGGCTTGAATATCTTTCAGCCGCTTTTGAAGCTTTTCTTGATCAGTGGTAAGTTTTGCAATTTCTGCCGCTGCCGCTTTCTTGCCCTCTGCCAGTTCTTGTAATTTGTTTTTGCTTTGACCCAGTTCCTTCTGAAGTGCATGTTGGGCGGCTAAAAGCTTGTCGTTGTCGCCCTCGGCGGCAGCCTTGCCTTTTTCCAGCTCTTGGAGGGCAGCCTTGCTTTTGCCCAGTTCTCCCAATAGTTTTTGCTGGTCTGCCAGCAGTTTGTCTTTGTCACCCTCGGCGGCTTTTTTACCCCGTGCCAGCTTTGTCAGCCTGGCCCTGCTTTTATCAAGTTCTTCCTGGAGCACCTGCTGAGCGGTTAAGAGGTTTCCTCTTTCACCTTCAACAGCGGCTTTATCCTTTTCCAGTTCCGCTAATTTTTCTTTGCTTTCACCAAGTTGTCCCTGCAGCCTTCTCTGTTCAGCTAAAAGCCTTTCTTTTTCAGACGCTGCAGACCGTCGACCTTTTTCCAGCGACAGCAGTTTTGCTCTGCTTTTATCCAGTTCTGTCTGTAACTTTTTTTGAGCGGTCAAATATTTTTCTTTTTTGGCCGCGGCAGCATCCTTACCCTTTTCCAGGGCCTGCATCTTTGAGGTGGTTTTGCCCAGTTCCCTCTGGAGCCGTTTTTGCGCTACGAGCAGCTTTTGTTTTTCGGCGGCCGCGAGTTGATATCCTTTTTCCAGGGCCTGCAGCTTGGCCCTGCTTTGGCCCAATTCTCTTTGAAGCCTCGTTTGAGCGGTAGCCAGTTTTTCTTTCTCGGCAACGGCTTCTCTTTTGCCTTTTTCGAGGGCCACCAATTTTACCTTGCTTTGTCGGAGTTTTTTCTGCAGTCTGTCTTGGTCTGCAAGAAGCTTTTCTTTATCAGAAGCAAGCGCCTCCTTATCCTGCTCCAAGGTTTGCAAATATGCGTGGCTTTGACCCAGTTCTTTTTCAAGCATCTGCTGATCAGCCAAAATTCTTTCTTTTTCAGCAATAACCGATTCCTTATCCTTTTCGAGGGTCAGAATCTTTTCCTGGGTTTTGCCCAGTTGTTCCTGAAGCGTTTGCTGTTCGGCCAAAAGCATTTGCCTTTCAAGGGCAACAGCTTTTTTATCCTCCTCCAGGGCCTGTATTTTTATTCGGGTTTCGCCAAGATTTTCACGCAACCGCTGCTGATCCGCCAGCAGGTTTTCTTTTTCAGCGGTAATAACTTCCTTTTCCTTTTCAAGCTCCTGTAGCTTTTGTTCGCGCTGGGCGATCTGCTCCTTGAAACCGCCAAGTGCCTCGGCATACTTTTTTTCTTGACTGGCAAGGGTGGTTTCAAAGTCGGCCTGCTGCTCCTGAGAGGCGGCTTCCTGTTTTCTGATAGCAACGGCTAAGTCTCTGTTTTTTTTCTGAACATGTTCAACAACCGTCTGATATTTGCTGATCAGTTCTTTTTCGTATTCTTGCAGTGCCTGAGCTTGCTGATAAAATTTTTCTGCCTCCTGCTGGGTTTGCTTTTCCAGCAAAGCCAGTTTCTTTAAGATCTTCTCGTAATCAACTTCCTGTTGTTCATTAACTGCGTCTTGTGTTTCAGCTTCAAGTGGAAGTTCGTACGCCTCAAGTTTGGCCTGTAGTTTTTGGGCTTCCAGCCTGGAAGAAATGGATTGTAGACTCAATTGAATGCTCGATATCACATAGAGAAACAGAAAAACAAAAGCCAGGGCGGCAAACAAATCACTGTAGGCACTCATCGATGCTTGGGGTGATTCTGCTTCTTTTCTGATTTTGTCGTAATCCAGACTCATATCTTATCACCACGTTTAATGGGTTCTGTTGAACAGATAATTGGGCGGTTCACCTTCCTGAAAGACCCCCCCTTTAGGACGGGGAGCTTTACTTGACGATCTTGGGCCAACTGGGGCGGTTGCTTTCGAACGATTTTCCTTGTCTTGATATATTAAGTTTTTTAGCGCCAAATGATTTTCCATTTGACCATTAAGCTATCCGCTTTTGCAAAAATCATGCAAATATAATAGCACTAAATATTTTATTTATTTTCAGATAGATAAATTAGATCTACGCAAGCCAATGTAATCTAGACGAACCAAATCATAGGTAAAATTTAGGAAATGGTTTTCACAAAACTATGAAATGTTTTTCATAATATGAAAAGTTTTACCTAGCCACAGGCAATGATATTCTCGGCTAGATTAACCCGTTCGCTCAAGAATTCAATGATGGGGGTGTGAATAGATCGCTGGCCAGGACGGCCAGCGATTTGCCTGGTATCTGTGGTTGATCAAATTGCGATCAGGATTCGACGGCTTATTTAGCAAACAGGTCCGTACTGATATAGCGTTCGCCGGTGCTGGCCAAAATTACGACGATACATTTGCCGGTGGACTCCGGCCGTTTGGCTACCTCCAGAGCGGCCCAGGTGGCAGCCCCCGATGAAATGCCGCAGAGGATACCTTCCAGTTTGGCCAGTTGTCGTGCAGTTTCAAAAGCATTTTCATTGGTTACGGTGACGATATCATCAATGATTGATTGATCCAGAACATCCGGTACAAATCCTGCCCCGATTCCCTGAATTTTGTGAGGGCCTTTCTGGCCGCCGGATAAAACCGGGGAGTTGGATGGCTCCACCGCAATGGCCTTGAATGACGGTTTACGGCCTTTAATTACCTGCCCCACCCCTGTGATGGTACCGCCGGTTCCGACGCCGGATATCATTATATCTGCCTGTCCCTCCGTATCGCGCCATATTTCTTCAGCCGTGGTTTCGCGATGGATTCTGGGATTGGCAGGATTCTTGAACTGATCGGGCATGAAGGCGTCTTTTTCAGATTCCATAATCTCATGCGCTTTTTCAATGGCGCCTTTCATGCCGTCGGCACCCGGAGTGAGTACAAGTTCTGCGCCCAGGTGGGTCAACAGTTTTCTTCTTTCAATACTCATGGTGTCGGGCATCGTGAGACACAGCCGATAGTTTTTGGCGGCACAGATAAAGGCCAGCGCAATTCCGGTGTTTCCGCTGGTCGGTTCCACAATGAGAGTCTTTGGTCTGATTAAACCGTCTTTTTCCGCTGCTTCGATCATCGATGCCGCAATCCGGTCTTTGACGCTACCCAGGGGATTGAAAAATTCAAGTTTGGCATATATTTCAGCATCCAGGCCTTCATTTATTCGGTTGAGCCGGACAAGCGGGGTTGAGCCGATCGTACTGCCGATGGTGGAAAAATATTTCATGGCGGACTCCTTTTAAGAGATTCAGGGTTCAAGGTTCAACGTTCAAGGTTTAGGGTTCGGGCTTCACGTTTTAAAATGCAATGTTTACGGTTCAGGTTAAGTCTCGGCGGTCAGTTGCCCAAAAAATGTTTTAGACTCGGCGAGAATATCTCTGGAATCAACTTGTCAATGTTAAATTTCCGTTTTGAACCCGAAACCTTTAAACTTCTAATTTATCTATATTTCAATTGCTGCGGCTCCAGGATAATCTTTGAATCCGGCGGCACGGATTGGGTAATCCAGACGTTGCCGCCGATTATGGATCGCGCGCCGATAATTGTTTCACCGCCCAGAATCGTGGCCCCGGAGTAAATAATGACATCATCTTCTATCGTGGGATGACGTTTTTTACCCCTGAGGTCATTGCCTGCATCCTTCGGGACTGAAAGTGCTCCCAAGGTTACCCCTTGGTAGATACGAACCCTTTTACCAATCTTTGTGGTTTCTCCTATAACCACACCGGTTCCATGATCGATAACAAAGCTTTCTTCGATTTCGGCACCCGGATGGATATCAATGCCAGTCAAATTATGGGCATATTCCGTCATGATGCGCGGCAGGAGCGGTACTTCCATTTCAAAGAATTTATGGGCTATGCGGTAGACCGTGATGGCAAAAATTCCCGGATAGCTGAAAATAATCTCATCATAGCTTCTGGCAGCCGGGTCGCCGTCAAAAGTTGCACGGATATCGGTTGCCGGGGTTTTGCGGATGGTCGGTATTGAATCAAGAAATTCAAGGGCGACCCCATGCCCCCGGTCAACACACTCGCTGCAGGGTTGATCATACCGGAAGCAATCGTGGCGGATGCTGAGGGAAACCTGCTCGGAGATCATTTCAAATAAATCGGAAACAGACTGACCCATGTAGTACTTCAGGTTTACCGGATCAAGCTTTACCTCATTAAAGTATCCCGGAAACAATATTTCTTTGAGTTTGTCGATTATTCTAATAACAGACTCCTTGGAAGGGATGGGTTCATAATCGACATGGGTGTAGCATTCGGTGTCATTGCAATTTTGGATGATTTTTTCTGCAATGGCCGGAAGCCTCTCCTTTAGTCGTGAAGTTGATACAACTTCTATTTTGCAGGTTTCTTCTTTTTTGATTTCATGATCATCCATGCTGATGTTTACTCCCTGTAAGAGGTTAAGATAACGGTATAAATAGACAAATATGCCCTAATCCCTTCAAAAAGTATAAGATAACTTAAGGCAAGAATAGTGTCTTGTCAAAATTTGAGGTCCTGTAAAATAAGTCATTCTTCCGGGATACATTTACGGTAGATCTTTATAGTGATGATCCAACATAATTGATATGGGATATTATTTTGAGAATCACGTTATACAAGCGGTTGATAGGTTACGGGGGGGAGGATAAGTACGGGCTGCCACGCGTCAGATACGGATCCATTCATCAAGTGAATGAAGGGTCCTGATAAAGATTAAGAACAATCCAAATAAGACTTTTTGCTGAATTTGTGAATAAATCTTGTTCCCAGGCCGTGCCGGACTGCTTTTAGGACCTGTTCTTTTTCAACCGGCACAGTGCCGGCAAGTATGTGTACCGGTAGGTGTTTGAATGCTTCAGCCACCATAGGGGTGCTGGGACCCAGCAACACGGTTTTGACATTTTTGCTTACATGGTCCAGTATATCTTCGGTCGTATTGTTTAATAATGAAGTTGAGGTTAATAGCAAAACATCCGCCCAGTTGGACAGCTTTTGGTAAAATAATTTTTTGCTGCCGATTCCGCGGAAATCGTCGATGACCTCCAAAAGGGCTTTTTTTGTCTCCAGAATTTTCACCAGCGGTCCAAAAAAACCGACCATGGCAACTTTGGTCCCCCGGCCCACTTTAAATTTCTCAAACACGATTTCGTTGTTTGGGTCTTGCGGCAGTGACAGTGATTTCTCATAGTTCAACGCATTGATGAGGGCCAGGGCCATGCTCCTTTCGATCGTGTCGGCATTATTGATCATGGCCAGCAGTTCAATAGCCGGCCGGCTCTCGTAGTCATAGCCGTTTCGGACCAGGGAACAGGCGGACTTCCGGTCAAAATAAGTATAGGACAAACCGATACCGCCATCTGAAGTGGTAACGGCCGTATACCCCAGCCCCAGACATAACAGTTCTATATTTACTTCTTCAGCCCTGGCGGCAAATAAATCATAAAGCCTGGTATTCAACTTCATCAATGGAATCCCCCCCTGATTTTGATGAATCCGATAATTCTTTCATATTTCCTGAAAACAGGTTTATGTCAGAAATATTATAGCACGGAGAACAGGGATTTAAGACCTTATTTTCCCTCAGGATGCTTTTCGAGAACTTCATTCACCCAGCCCAGTGCAGCGATCATGTTCGGAAAGCCTGTGGTAGTCAGAGAAAGGAGAACCGCATGGGTAATTTCCTCAGGATTTGCACCGGATGACAGGGCTTTGCGGACGGAAGACATGACTGCCCCCCTGGAATTGGCACCGATTGCGATTCCAAGTTTGATCAGGTCCTGGTATTTTTCTGCCAGGGGTCCGGCTTCCCGGCAGGACTTGCCCATTTCCTGGTAATTCTTCATCAGGGCCGGAAATTTTTCGGCAAATTTCTCGTAAATCTTTGGTAAGTACATAACTCCTCCTTATTTTAAAATCATGAGAAGATACCCCTGTTTCGCTTCATTGCAGTGGTATTTTATAATATTTTATGTGTAACACCGTCAAGCGTTTAAAATGTGCAACAGTTTTCTTCATGATCCTAATCTTTTTTAATTATATGAGCGGTCAAAAAAAATCGGCCTGCCCCCTCAATTAAATAAGTTAAATATAATATTGTTACATCTTTTACATGATTATGGCTTGACTAATTTTCCAAGGTTGTCTTTATTAAGGTTGCGGTGAGAGTGTAATTTTTCAAACCTCCATTAAACCTGCTTGAAAAAGTTCAGTACTATAATACCAGTAGCATCTTCTCCCATCTTGGAAAAACCACCAACTGAGGAGGGAACATGAATCAACGAGAATCGACGGGTGCCTCTAATAGTAAAATGCCCGACTGGAAAAAGATTGTTAAACCAGCCGTACTGATCAGCATCGGAATTATGGTCGCTTTCCCAGTCTTCAGCATGCTCTATTACACCATGTATCGGACTTCTACTCCCGGTTTCTGTGCATCCTGCCACGAAATACGATTCGCCTACAATACCTGGAAAACGTCCACCCACGTAAATAATGCCCAGGGTTTTGTGGCCGACTGTATGGATTGTCATCTGCCGGCACCCCATGAAACCTTTCAGTTCTTTTATGCCAAGACCTTTCACGGCATCAAGGATATCTTTATGCATTTTACGCAGGATGAATACGACCACGAAAAGAACCGCCAAAAAGCCTATGCATCTTTTACCAACAATCAATGCCAAAAATGCCACCGAAACATCCTGAATATCCCGGATAAACGCGGTGCCATGTTGGCTCACAGGACCGTGCTTTATGCACGGCCCGGTTATGAAAAGAAATGCGTGGATTGCCATAAAAACCTTGTTCACAACAAAAGCGAACTATATCGCTATAAACAATATCAGGATTCTTACAGAGGTTTGGGCGCTTAGCGGATGATACGCAACCGATGCTGCTTTGATTTTTCGGCAGCTAAAAAGAGAACGCATTTAAAACAAAAAGGGGGCTGAAGATGAAAAAATATGCATTTATTTTTACGCTGACTTGCCTGCTGGCATGCGGTTCTGTGGTCGGCGATGCCTTAGCACAGAACCTTCCCAAGGCCAAGGAATTCAGAATCGAGCGCAGCATGCCAAAGGAGGCCATAGCCTGCATTGAATGCCATAAAGCCGAACATCCGGGCCTCTTCGCCGACTGGGCCAAAAGTCGGCATGCCAGCGCAAACATTACCTGTTATGACTGCCACAAGGCAGAGGGATTTGATCCCGACGTCAGTAACGAACACTTTAAACAGTACCAACGCTCCGATCACAAATACGGCACAAAAGAGTTCAAGGTCCCGATAGCTGCGGTTGTAACACCCAAGGATTGCTCCCGCTGCCATCCGGATGAAGCCAAACAGTACAGCCAGAGTAAGCACGCCAACACCATGGAAATCATCTGGAAGATTGATCCCTGGCTCAACAATGGTATGAACAGTGATTTTGAGCGGGCCACCGGCTGCTTTCACTGCCACGGGACGGTTTTGAAAATGAAAGATAATGTACTGGATCCTGAGACCTGGCCCAATGTGGGTGTCGGTCGCATCAATTTTGACGGCAGCAAGGGCAGCTGCACCAGTTGCCACACCCGCCATCGCTTTTCAGTGATGGAGGCCCGAAAACCTGGAGCCTGTGGCCAGTGCCATTTGGGGCCCGATCATCCCCAAATCGAGATTTACATGGAATCCAAGCACGGCGATATTTATACGGCCCACGGTGATGAGTATAACTGGAATGCCGCCCCGGGAACCTGGACACCCGGCGTTGATTTCAGAGGACCTACCTGCGCATCCTGCCATATGTCGGGCTCAGGTACCGTGCTGACATCCCATGATGTCACCGAGCGGTTGGCGTGGGAGACCCAGGCACCGCTGACCATTCGCCCGGAGAATTTTAAACCATTCCCGGCCAAAACCAATTGGCAGACCGAAAGGGACAAAATGAAAGAAGTCTGTAAGCAGTGTCATGGCAAAGTGTGGGTGGATGATCATTTTGTAAAGTTGGACCAGAATGTCGAAGAATACAACGAAGTTTATTTTAAGCCGGCCAAGAAAATGCTGGATGAACTTTACGAGAAAGAGCTGCTGGACAAAACCAAGTTCTTTGATGAGCGACTGGAGGTGGAATATTATGAACTGTGGCACCATGAAGGGCGCAGGGCACGGTTTGGCGCCGCGATGATGGCACCCGACTACGCCTGGTGGCACGGCTTCTATGAATGTAAAAAACGATATGCCAATTTCATGGAAGAAGCCCGTGAACTGATCCAACACAACAAAAAAGCTTATAAGGCTGAGGACTGGCCGAATGCCACCGGCAACACCACCAAACCCAAGGAAGTTTTTCCCTAATTGGCGATAGTGGCATGGTTTAACCCCTTCAGTCGAAAACCCCGCTGCTGTTTCGGATAGTAGCGGGGTTTTTTTTCCTAAGCTTTGGGCTGATGCGCTGACGGAAAGCACTTAAAAAACATAAATTGACTTATGTCAAAGAATTAATCCGAATTATTCGATAGGAATTGAATAAACTCAAAAAAAGGAGAATCAATGCCTGTTTTCAGCTATTTGGCATACCCGGTACAGGGGGGCAAGGGGGAACTTCTCGATGATCTTGCAGCCCTCGACTACTGCGAAGTGACGCCGGCCGAAAATGAAGAGGTCCTTATCCTGGTAACCGACACGCCGAACGAGAAAAAGGAGCAGGAGTTACAGAAAAAACTCAAGCAATTGAAATCTTTGCGGTCTCTTGGCATGACATTTGGCCATACGGACGAGTAAGCGTATGACAAACAGAAGGAGTGGCAAATGGATATCAGCAGAAGAGCATTCATAAAATCCGCAGCCGTCCAGAGCGCAGCCGCTGCAGCTGCGGTGCTGTTTCCGGGAATCAGCTTCGGCGCCTGGAAAAGTTTAGATCCATCCTCGGGCAGTATCGAATGGAAAAAAACGCCTTGCCGTTTTTGCGGCACGGGCTGCGGCCTTCTGGTCGGGGTTTCCGGCGATCGGGCAGTGGCCGTAAAAGGCGATCCCAATTGTTCGGTCAATAAGGGGCTGTGCTGTGTAAAAGGCTATCATTCAGTTCAGATTCTTTATGGCAAGGACAGAGTAACGAAGGCTTTGATCCGCAAAAACGGCAAGCTGGTCGAAGCTTCCATGCAAGAGGCTCTCGATCTGGTAGCCGCGAAAATGAAGGAGACCATCAAGAGCCACGGAAAGGACGCCGTCGCCATCTACGGCTCCGGGCAATGGTCGATTGCCGACGGGTATGCGGCCTCCAAGCTTTTCAAAGGATGCATCGGCACCAACAATGTCGAAGCAAACGCCCGATTGTGCATGGCAAGTGCGGTAACGGGTTTTTTGACCAGTTTCGGGTTGGACGAACCCATGGGCTGTTATGACGACATCGATCACGCCGATGTCTTCGTCACCTGGGGCAACAATATGGCCGAAATGCACCCGGTTCTCTTCTCAAGAATGCTCGCCAATCGCCAAAGCAAGAGCCATGTCAAGATCATCGATTTTGCCACCCGCACCACCCGCACCAGCCAGGCAGCAGACAAATCAATCATTTTCAGACCCCAGACGGACCTGGCTGTGGCCAATGCCATCTGTTATGAGATCATCCGCAACAAGTGGGTAAATTGGGATTTCGTTAAAAAACACGTTTCCTTTCATAAAGGCAAAACCAACATCGGCTATGGCACCCAGGATCATTTCAAGTTCACAGATAAGGCCGAAACAGTTGATTTTGAAGCGTACAAAGCGTTCCTCGAGGATTACACACCGGAGAATGTGGAAAAAATATCCGGTGTTTCCGCCAGAGACATAAAATATATGGCCTCTCTTTACGGGGACCCGGACAAGAAAGTGACCTCCTTCTGGTGCATGGGGATGAATCAGCACACCCGCGGAACCTGGATCAACAACCTGGTCTACAACATTCACCTGCTGGTGGGTAAAATCTCTGCGCCCGGCAACAGCCCGTTCTCTTTGACCGGCCAGCCCAGCGCCTGCGGTACGGTGCGAGAAGTGGGCACGCTGACGCATAAACTCCCTCACGGCGTTGTCATGAATGAAGGGGCCCGCAAGCTGGCTGCAAAGATCTGGCAGGTGCCGGTGGAGAACATCGACCCCAAGCCCACTTACCATACCGTCGAAATGTTCCGTGCCCTGGACAGGGGAGATATTCGTTTCATGTGGATCCAGGTGACCAATCCCATGGTTACCATGCCCAATTTGAGAAGATATCGAAACGGCGCCCAAAAGGACGGCCGATTCATCGTGGTGTCCGAAATATATCCGACCCCCACTTACGATGTAGCCGATGTCGTGCTGCCGTCAGCCCTGTGGATCGAGCGCGAAGGCTTTTTCGGGAACTCGGAAAGGCGCACCCAGCATAACGGGCAGATCATTCCTACCCCGGGGGATACTATGTGCAACACCTGGCAACTCATTGAGGTGGCCCGTAGGTTGGGATACGAAAAGCAATTTCCCTGGCGCCGAGAAACTTACATCGAAGATATCTGGAATGAGTATATCCAATTCCACGACAGCCCCAAGCACCGGATGGCGCCTTACAAGGAACTTACGGTGCGATCGGGAATTCAGTGGCCCTATGTCAACGGACTGGAGACAAAATGGCGATACAACGCCAAATATGACCCGGCCGCCAAGGGAGGTGGTTTTGATTTTTACGGCAAGCCGGATCGCAAGGCCTGGATATGGCTGAGACCCTATGAGCCGGCGGCGGAATCGCCGGACAGTGAATACCCCTTCTGGCTCAATACCGGCCGGGTCCTGGAGCACTGGCATACCGGTTCCATGACGCGGCGCGTCCCGATACTGCACAAGGCCGTGCCGGAATCTTATGTGGAGATCAATCCCGAAGATGCGGCCGCATTGGGTATCACCCACGGAAGCAATGTCAAAATATCTTCCCGCCGGGGCGCCATGGTGATGAAAGCAAGTATCAACGGACGGGGGCAGCCCCCGAAAGGAATGGTGTTCGTTCCCTTCTTTGACGAAAACTATTTGATCAACGAAGTCACTCTGGATGCGTTTTGTCCCATATCCAAACAGCCGGATTATAAAAAATGCGCAGTAAAACTGGAGAGAGCGTGATGGAAAAGTCAGATCAGAAGGTGGGAAAGGTTTTTCTCGTTTTTGCCGGGCTCTGCATCGTGGCGTTGCCGTTTGTGGTATTATCCGCCTTCTCCTTTGGGCACAAGGAAATAGATACGGCAGTGATAGAAACGCCGGACCTTGACTTTGATTACAACGGCAAAGCCATATTCGAAAACTATGGCCGGATATCCAAGGACTATCTGGAAGGCATATCCACTGAACGGACACTCAGTGAATACTATTCCCGCCGCCAGTATCTTGGTTCACCGCCTTATATTCCCCATAAGGTCGAGGAGGCAGACAGAACCCAAATCGAATGTCTCACCTGCCATGCCAAGGGCGGTTGGACGGAGGAGCTGCGAAGACACACCCCCCTGACACCCCATCCGGAGCAGGCAGCCTGCAGACAGTGTCACGTGCCGAAGGCGGAAGGCGAACCATTTGTTTCCAGCAACTGGATGAGCGTCGCCCCGCCCCTTCTGGGCCGATCCGCCTTGCCGGGGGCCCCGCCTCCCATTCCGCACGATCTCCAAATGAGAGGCAATTGCGTGGCATGTCATGTTGGCCCCGGCGCAGTCACGGTCATTCGCACCGAGCATCCTTCGCGGGGAAACTGCAGGCAGTGTCATGTACCGGATTCTTACGCGGCGCCGTTTGAACGTAAAACTAGGTCATGACCCGAAAAAATTGAAAGCTATGTTTTAGTCATTTTTACTTTAGCATGTCTGGTAAATTCGAAACCCGAAACAAATCCTCAATAGGAATGTTCCAATGATAAAAACAAAAACACCATTGGACATCACTCAAGTCATTATTCTGTTTCGGTCATTTGAATTTTGGCAATTCGAAATTGTTTCGAATTTCGATATTCGATATTCGGATTTAATTATTACAATTCGGTTATCAGTTTCGATAAAAATTTGTGGCTACAAATAGGACAATCACTAATATTAAGGGACTAATACTCCAGGGATGAAATGAAGACGCCAACTTTAAAAAATTGCCTTTTGGGAATACTGCCCGCAGTGCTTGTCATCTTATCAGGCTGGTCCGTGTATTCCGAGCAAGGCGGTGTTACCCGAATCTACAAAAATGCCGTGGCCCCATTTGATGATGAAAAGAAGTTAGATTCGATCCTGCCCCTTGCGCAGAAAACCGTCCGGGTGAAGACTCGATACCAGGGGGGGCTTTTCTGGACCGAAACCCGCAAGGACAAAATAGAGCGCTTCAGGTGCAGCCGGTGTCATAATAATAAGGACGTCACGATTGAACGGGCCGCTGAAATGGCCCACGGTGATATCGAATTGGATCATGGCGGACAGGAGAAGCCATTATCCTGCTTTACATGTCATAAAGAGGATGAGCGCGATTTTTTGGAAACCGAAAGGGGCGTGAAGGTCGATTTGGATCACGCCTACCAGCTGTGCGGTCAGTGCCATTTCAGACAGAAAAAAGATTGGGTGGGCGGCGCCCACGGCAAACGCGTCTCCTACTGGGCCGGCCAACGGGTGGTCAAAAACTGCACATCCTGTCACGATCCCCACTCCCCGCTTTTTGAAAAGCGGTGGCCCAAAACATACTCACCGCCCTATAATTAAATAGGTAAAAAGCATGGATTGCCGGAAAAACAAAGATTGTCTGAAACCAAAAGAGAACGGCCGTCTGAAGGCCAAACAGTACGGGCGACGGGAATTCCTCAAGGGAGCCGCAAAGGCAGCCGCACTGGGCGGCGCTACCATGCTCTCGGGTTGTGGCACCGGACTGTTGGGTTCCAACGATGAGTTTTCATTGCGCTGGAAAGAATACTTCAAGAAAAATTACCGCCTCATGACCCCGGCGGAAAAAGACGAGACGGTTCGGCGCCTTGAGCGGCTGGCCAAAATCAGGACAGACGCGGATATCCAGATGAGTGCCAAAGCGCCGATCGAAGGGGTTTTATTCGGCTATGCGTTTAATGTTACCCGATGTGAAGGTTATATGGAATGCGTGGCCGCCTGTGTGAAGGAGAACAACCTCGATAGAAAGTCAAATACGCAATATATCCGTATTTTTGAGATGGAACACGGTGAAATGTCGCCGGAGGTCGGCGACGGCAAATACTTCCATGAGGTTCCGGTTGAGGATCATTTCTATATGGGGGTTCAGTGTTACCACTGTCAAAACGCCCCGTGTACTAAGGCCTGTCCCGTCAAGGCCACCTGGAAAGAGCCGGACGGAATCGTCGTCGTAGATTACGACTGGTGCATCGGTTGCAGGTATTGTATCGCTGCGTGTCCCTATTACGGGCGTCGTTTTAACTGGAATGAACCTCAGGTGCCCTTGGAGGAAATGACCAAAAAGCAACATTATCTGGGCAACAGGATGCGCCACAAAGGGCAGATGGAAAAATGCACTTTTTGTGTGCAGCGGAGCAGGGAAGGCAGACTGCCTGCCTGTGTGGAGGCCTGCCCCACCGGTGCCAGGGTTTTTGGTAATCTTCTGGATCCCAAGAGTGAAATCCGATTTGTCCTGAAGCATAAGAAGGTTTTCAGATTCAAGGAGGAGCTGGGGACGGATCCGAAATTTTGGTATTTCATTGATTAATCGCAAGAGAGCTTCTGATGACAAAGTCTTTTAGCAAAGATTTGACGGCATTTATCAAGGATACCCTCTGGTGGAATCTGTCCGGGGGGTTAGGCTATCAATTATATCTGTGTTTTTTGGCCGCTCTGATGGTGCTCGGCATTTATGCCTATTTTATTCAAATCAACATCGGCCTTGCGGCTACGAATCTGTCTAATATTGTGAGTTGGGGATTCTATATTGCCAATTTCACCTTTTTGGTGGGGGTGGCGGCGGCAGCCGTCATGATAATTTTGCCTTCTTATATCTATAAGGACAAAGATTTGCACAAAGTGGTCATCATCGGTGAAATGGTGGCCATCGGTGCTCTGGTGATGTGCATTTTGTTTGTTTTCGTGGATATGGGCGGGCCTGCCAAGGCATGGCATCTGATACCGGGCATCGGAATTTTTAATTGGCCGACATCACTGCTCACCTGGGATATCATCGTGCTGAACGGCTATCTGGCCCTAAATCTGCTGGTGCCGACCTATATTCTTTTTTGTCATTACCACAACCGCAAACCTGATGAAAAAAAATACCGTCCTTTTGTATTTATTTCAATATTTTGGGCCTTTGGGATCCACCTGGTTACGGCATTTTTGTATCAGGGGCTTCCGGCCAGGCCATTTTGGAATAATCCGCTGATGGGGCCCCGGTTTTTAGCCTCCGCGTTTGCCGCCGGTCCGGCTTTGATAATTGTGCTGCTGGGAATTATTGATACGGTTACCACATTTAAGATCGAGAGCCAGATTTTCAACAAACTGCGACGCATCATTGTAGTTGCCGCCATCATTAATCTGATAATGCTCTTTTCCGAGATTTTTAAGGAGTTCTACCTGCCCACCCATCACAGTCTGCCGGCTATCTATCTCTATTTCGGTCTCGACGGCCACAATTCCCTGGTCCCATGGATTTGGACCGCAATCGGCATGAACGTTACAGCCACCCTGACACTGGCCTTTAACCCGGGAAAAAATAATCCCAAGGTGTTGTTCCCGGCCTGTATTTTGCTCTTTTTGGGTATCTGGATCGAAAAAGGCATGGGATTGATTGTGCCGGGCCTGGTCCCGTCACCCATGGGGGAAGTGGTTAGTTATGCGCCAACTTGGGTGGAGATAGCTATAACGCTGGGCGTCCTGGCCCTTGGTGTGTTTATTGTCACCATGCTACTCAAACCGGCCTTGATAATTGAGCAGCGGTTTGAATCGCGTAATACAGCGGCGGTAGGATAGAATTGGTTCTTACTATCTCCCTTTAGGATACTATCCCATAAAAAATTTTCAGAATACAACAGAAGGTTTGAAAGGTTTTTGCGAGCGCCATTGAGCATTTTGGGTTAAAGGCGACTGTTGAAGAGGGGCGTAAAATCCGCCGGCGGATGAAAATCAAAAGCTGTCTGAGTCCCGCCGGAGGTGGGGCGAGGTCGAGTTCTTTTGATTTAGCCCTACAAGGCAGGCGCCCCCAAAATGGTCGCTGGCGCGAGCAAAATTCTTTCAAACCGTCAAAAGATTTCTTAAACTTATTCCTGGGACAAGACACGAAGGGGTGAAAAACCTTGCCGCTCGTGAATGATTACACGGAAGCAAGGTTTTTTTATTTGTTATCACGCTTTGCCGGGTTCAAGCCAAATGCTGTGGACCTCGCTGACCGTGTCTTTAACCGCCTGCAGCGCATTCAGCAGCCGCGTGTACGTCATCGCTAAACCGATATTCTCGGCCAGCAGCAGAAGTGAATCTATATCCCGCTCTGAAATGTCCCATGTTTCGTGATGATATAGCCTCAGAGACCCAATGACTTTACCGTAGAATTTGATGGGGAGTGAAATGATGGCGCGGATTCCCTCCTCTTTGGCGTTTTCTGGATATTGCAGTAAATTTGTGCTGGCTATATCATTGATTATGACGGATTCTCCTTTAATGGTATTGCGGATGCTTTTAGCTTTTAGAATCGGTCCTTTGTTCAGATAATTGAGGCTTAATCCGAAACTGGCTAGGATTTCGAGCTCTTCTGTTTCCAGGTTCAACGCGAAAATTGCGCATCCTTTGATTTCCAGGGCCCCCACCAAAAGTTGAGCGAGATGGGTGGCCATAATATCCAAGATGTCTGATTCTGCAATGGCCCGGTTAACCACCTTAAATATATCGATATCTATTTTTTCTTTGGCGCCCATGGAATTCCTCCTCATTTGTTGATTGGGAATATGTTAGACTAAAAAATCCCTTCGTTGCAATTTTTCCAGCTCTCTGCATTTAAGACACGATACAAACGGTTACCCCTTTTAAGGCACTGGCAATTTTAGTATAGACACTTCCGGTAAAAAATCGGGATACCTTGCCGGCTTTGTGATTTAAGACGATCACATTATAGCCTTCTGTTGATACCAGGTCGATAATATCAGCGGCTATCTCTTTTTTTCTGGCATTAAAGATGCAGTTGATATTACTTTCCGGAAACCCGGCTTGAACCAATTCTTGTTTGGCTGACTGCAGTGCGGACTCTTTTTCGGAAACCTTTTGGGTAAGGTATCTTAGCTGATCTTTCAAATGCCTTGTTACCGTTGTATCGCTGGCCTCAATTTTAGGCAGGGGCGTGTAAGCATGAAAAATCGAGATTTCGATATCTTTCAGGTGGGCAAAAGTAAGGATAACAAAATCCAGGGCTTTACGATCATAATCGGTAAAATTAAAAGGTAGTAATAATTTTTGGCCGGCCATTTTGTCCCCCTTCCCCTTGTTTATTTATGCCGAAATTACCTCTTGCGATTTTCTGACGAAAGCTAAGACCCATCGATATTCGGAAAAGGAAAAAGCGAGTCAGAGAATAAAAAAGATTGGATGAAATGAAAAAAGGCCAAAAAAGAAGAAAAATCAAATATTAAAGCAGATTATTTCGAGGCATATTTCCTTGCCCACAGGCATAATCTGTTTCTTCCAATAAAGCTTCCGTCAAAATCTAAATTGCCACAGGGGGTTTTCAACTGTCAAGAAAAATCAGATCAAAAATGTATTCCGATTAATACTGTTGGCATTGAGGAAAAAATTCTTATTTTACTTGAACCATCCTGGGGGCATTCAATTTACTTCAGCAAATCGTGAAATTAGGGTTGATTCCTGATTGATAACTCAATAAAACAAACTGCCATTTCATATGCAATATTCAAGGGATTAACAAAGTCATCATTCTACTTCACGAAATAGTGATTTTAAGGTTGATTCCTTTGAGGTAACAAATTAAGAATGGGTATGTTCAGATAAATCCCTTTTTATCAAAACTTACATTCGGCTTGTTCAAACTGAAAAGGTTTCATAACTCAAACGACAGATCTAACAGACAAGGAGGATTGCATGAATTTTGAGTCTTTGGAAGAAATCCTAAACTACGCCATTGAAAAAGAAAAGGAGGCCGCCGAGTTTTATCTGGAAATCAGCCGCCAGGAGCCTTTTGCCGGGGCCAAACAGACCTTCGAGGAATTTGCTGCTCAGGAGCGCAAACATCAGGCTTTGTTGGAAGATTTTGAGGGAAACAAGGAAAAAATAGCAGCCTACAAGCTCAAATGGATCCCGGATATAAAGCGCAGCGATTACATGGTGGACATGACGTATGAGAAAGGAATGCATTATGCTGATATTTTAAGGCTGGCCATGAAACGCGAAGAGAAGGCGTTGTTGCTCTATAACGAAATGCAGACCAAGACCCAAGATGAAGATTACCTCAAGCTATTTAAGATTTTGGCCCAGGAGGAAGCCAAGCACAAGCGGACCCTGGAAACGATGTATGATGATTACATGGCCGAACAGGGAGACTAAACAATAATACAATTATTCAATTATCTAAAATTATAACAATTCTTTCAATAGAAAGAGTTCAATCGCTTGGTCTTCTTTTAATCCACAGCTTTTTGTTACCTGAATCCGAGGGGGCAGGCTTTAGTCTAGGCATCTCGGCGGCGCTGTGTTTTCCCCGGGCCCGATTCCCGACCACTTTCACCTGCTATAGTCGCGCTTCTATTAGCCCCGCCGGCAACAGCCAGTCTAAAATCCGCTGCCAGCTGGACGGGCTTGCTTCCTTCTTCCGGAAAAGGTCGATCACCAAAAATACATGACTGTTGTTTGAATTTGGTTATCTTCTTGAGTGCTCCATTACCATTTAATATTCACACCCAGCAAAGGTCCGTGGAGAGTGGCTTCATATTCAAAGGCCTTTGAGCTGCTGTTGTCTTCGAAATCCTGATATAGGGCGCGATAGCCACCGACAAAAGAAACATTTTTAAACGGCTGCCAGTCGACCAGTGCGAGTGCTTGCCAAGTGAAATCAGACCCGACACCAAAACCCCCGATATCACCCCTGACGATCAGACCCCAGCGGTCGGCGAAGTTCCACCACCAGCGTGCGCCGATGATGGGGTCCACCCAGTCTTGGCTGACTTTAAGGGGTGCAGGGTCTACCTTGGTTTCCTGGTCCGTGTAACGCAGGCCGAAGAGGACGTCTATGTTGTGTTCCCCGCTGGCAACGCGATACAAACCGTCCACCTCGGCCAAGGTATTCGTAAAATCAACTTTCAGTTTAGCGCCGCTTGGAAGGGACTGATCGTCTCCAATGTCGATCCAGCTGAAATCCACCAGAAACCCCCACTGGTTGTTATGCATAGCCTCAAAATTGATGGTAAAAACACCTTCGAGTTTGTCGAATATATCATCGAAATCAAGATCAAGGGGCGCTGTAATGGGTCCGATCGTCTGATCGCCGCTCATGTTTACCGCCCACAGGTAAAGCGGAGCCAATCTGAACTGCCAGTCACTGTTGGATGAATCTGCTGCATACGACGGCGTGCACAGCATTGCTAGAATCGCACCTGCTATGATAATAAATCTTATTTTATGCATCTGAGTACCTCACTTTCGCTCTTTACTGATTCGGCCATGTATGTTGAAATCACGGCCATTCGTTGAAATTAAGAGAGGTGCGTGCGAATCTCTCTGAAACAGACTTTCGCAGCCCTCGCTATCTTTCGGTCTCTCAAATAACAGCGTAATATATCCGTTGGACCAAACACAGGTTTAGATGTTGAGTTTCCCTCAATGTCACTGCGAATCTGATGGACCGCGAGGAGGGAATTTGTGGGTCATAGCCATGCCCATCTCCAAGTAGTCTCAGGATTGTCTGGTCGATAACGACCGCCACACAGCCACTTGGGTGGCATTAATCATGCGGAGTCAGTTCTGCGCCCTGCGGCGTGACATCCGACACCCGATGCGGGAACTTCTGGATCAGCTTCATGTGCTCCCGCAAGATTATCTGAACCGGAGAAACTGCAAACAGTCCCGGGTAGAGCTGCCCAAACTTCTCGCCAGGGTCACGCATGACATTATAGAAGTCCATACCCGGCAGCCCCCCGTGCCCCTCTTTGAGATGAATCTTGAAGTCCTCGTAACGGATAGCACCCAGAACACTGCCGCCGTAGTGGAACATGTAGTTTCTTCGGCCATGGCCTTCACCAAGGAGGAAAAGCGGTGTCTGGTCGATACCATCCGTGACGCGATCGGCGGGTATCTCATCGAGCGCACCTGAAAGGCGGGCAGCGGTCGTGAACAGGTCGGTGACATGCAGAATGTCCACCGGATCCTGGTTGGGTTCGATCATGCCCGGCCACCAGGCCATGGCCGGTACCCGAACACCACCTTCCAGAACGTCGCCCTTGCTGCCGCGCAGCCAGGAGTAGCCGGAGTTCGGGTAGAAAGCATACATCGGTCCGTTATCGCTGATCCAGACGACAAGCGTGTTCTCTGCGATGCCTTCGGCCTTCAACGTATCGAGTATTTGCCTTACGTGTGCATTGTGAGCCGCCATCCCGGATGCCTGGGCATTGACTTTATCGACATGTTTGTCGTTGTGGTGGGCCCTTGATCCCTGAAGCTGCTGGGTGTAGGTCGCCCAATAAATGAAGAAGGGCTTGTCGTCTTTGGCCTTTTCCTTGATGTAAGCCTTTATCTGCTTGATCGATTCGGCCTCAAAGGCCTCCTGCCTATCAGGGCCCAGTTTACCGGCTACGCCTTCGACGGGCTTGCGCCCCTTTCCCTTGCGTCCAATGAATGCAGCTTCCGACAGATCAATCCCCGTCCGTTTCTTGTACTCCTCCTCCCCAGGGAAGTCATAAAACATTGCTTTGTTGGAATTTGGTTGGTCTTTATACATGCCGAAAGAGCCCGGCCAGTTGTCGGGCGCGCCGTTCCACATTCCGTAGTACGCGTAGTCGTAACCCTGGTTCTCCGGCGCGTGCTCGGGCAAATCGCCCAGGTGCCACTTGCCCCACATGGCGGTGTTATAGCCAGCTGCGGATAGCACTTCGGCCACCGTCACTTCTTTGGGGGATAGCCCTTCGATCTGTCCGGGCCAAAGGACACTCAGCAAGCCGGTCCGAACCGGGTGACGTCCGGTGTTGATGGCGATACGGGTGGGGGTGCAGGAAGGCTCGGCGTAGGCGCTCCAGAAGCGCATGCCCTCGAACGCTATCTTGTCGAGCTCTGGCGTGGGCGTGCCACGGTGCTTGCCTCCCCCCTGCCATCCCATCTCGCCCCAACCGACGTCATCGGCCAGAATATAGATGATGTTGGGCTTCTTGTCGAATTTTTTCTCTAGTGTGGCAAGTTTCTGATCGATCTGCTTGTCCTCTGCCATCCATTGCGCCTTGTTCCGTTTTTCAAACGCATAATATGGCGCATCAAACTGCGCAGCCGGTAAATGCATCGGCAGTGCGATCATGAAGATCGCTACCGACAGAATTACAATTGATAATTTTTTCATTTTTTCCTCCTTTAGATGAGATCATCGCCACGATCCATGTGATACACACGGTCACCTCAGTTAATCCTACCGGATTTTCTGTTTTTACTTCGCATTTCATTATCATCATTTCTCGACGCCATAGGCCTTACGGTACATGGCATCAAACCGACCCTTGTGATCGAACACCTCATTTTGCACGGCATACTGCTGCCAGGCCTTCAGCAATCCTGCTTTCTTTTCCGGATATTTTTCCGAAATATCATGCATTTCGCCGGGGTCTTCCCTGAGATTATACAACTCCCACACTCCGGTTCCAAAAGGTACTGGCAGGCGGAGCAGTTTCCATTCATCCTGAATATAGGCCTTCATCTCGAAGAGCTCATAACCCATGCCTTGATTTTCATGGATCCTCTCTTTACCACCAGTTAAGATGGGCGTAATCGACTTGCCGATGGGCTTTTTGAACGGCTTACCATTTGCGGTTTCCGGATAGATAGCGCCGGCAAGTTCCAGGAACGTAGGCATGATATCGGTCACATGCAGGAAGCTGTGGTTCCATTGCCCTTTATTTGCCATCTCCCCTGGCAATTTAACGATTAAAGGGGACTTGATCCCACCCTCTGCCGTGAAGCTCTTGAACATTCTAAACGGTGCGGAAGCGGCCTGGGCCCAACCCGCTCCCATATCGATGAAGGAGTTTGGCAAGCCACGATTTTCAATTTCATTGTTGAATGTTCCAAGGTATTTGCCGTCGGCGTTACCGGGATAGCTGGTGGCATGTGCCCCGTTCGCGCCGTTGTCCGAAAAAAATACGATCATCGTATTGTCGTACAATCCGTTTTCCTTGAGAAACTTGAACAGACGCCCGATAGACATATCCATATAATCAACCATGGCAGCGTACACTTCCATGTCACGAGCATATACCTTTTTCTCTTCGGCGCTGAGTGTCTCCCATTTCGTGGTCATGAGATTAGGGGGAAACTCATTCAGGTCCTTGGGGATCAGCCCCAGTTTTTTCAGGTTTTCCAGGCGTTTCCAACGCAGGGCGTCCCATCCCTCATCGAATTTTCCTTTATACTTCGCAATGTATTCGGCCGGTGCGTGCAGGGGGTCGTGCGGAGCCGTGTAGGAGAGATATGCAAAGAACGGCTTGCCGTCATCCTTATTGCGTTCTATGAAACCCATCATTAAGTCGGTATAGTCTTTCGTGGAGTAAAAGTCTTTCGGCAATTCCGCAAGCCTCTTGCCGTTTCTGCGGTAGATCATGGGTTCGTGCGGTGACAGAGGTTTCATGTCGGCCCAATGGCTGCCGCCGCCGTTCATCATGGTAAAGGTTTCCTCAAATCCGCGCTTGAAAGGGCTTTGCTCATCATCTTCGCCGAGATGCCATTTGCCGGTCATATAGGTGTGGTATCCGGACGACCTGAGGATCTCGGGAATCGTGGCCACGCGATCGGCAAGATGACCGACATAGCCGGGCAAGCCCTTGATCTCCGGATAGATAAATTCGCCCATCACCCCCATACCAGCGACATGGTTATCGTTGCCCGAGAGTAGTGCCGACCGGGTCGGCGAGCAGGTGGGTAGGACGTGGAAATTGGAGAAGCCTATACCTTCTTTGGCCAACTGATCCAGCACCGGGGTGTTGATTTTACCCCCATAAGAACCGATGTCGGAATAACCCAGATCATCGGCAACGATCAGCAGGATATTCGGACGGGTTTCTTTTGCCTCAACCGACACACCTGCCAGGAGAATCGTAATTAGTAAAATGAGCAATAATGTTGTGATCTTGCGCATAATATGAAACTTCATCGAAAAAAGGCTGACATTCGAAAGTTTTGAACTCGTGCGATAATGAAACAATTACCTATTTGATTTTTCTAAATTTTCGGCTTTACGTGAAGGCCTCTGGGTTTAGTCGAAATAAGTGTCGGTATGAACGGCCGCCAAATACACGCCTCAACCAAATCCTCTCACCGTCTGAATAGCTTCCAACCCCTCAGTTTTGGAAATGGTGTTGATTTTGAATTCCGGGTTTTCGCTGGAAAATTCCATCAGTGACAGAATAATCCGATACTGTTCCGACTTGATATGACGATCGAGCTTCTCCCGCGATTCCCATTCTTCCACCAGAAAAACGGCATTCGGATCATTCAAATCCTGGTACAATCGGCAACTGATGCATCCAGGCTGAATCAGCGTCGGTTCGATCACCAACAGCGCAGAATCAAGAAAATCCTTTCGCCGCTCACCCGGCACTTTAAACCATAAAGTGACGACAACCATAATTCGCTCCTGAAAAATCCAATGCCCTGATTTTGTAACCTAAACTTATTCGCAAGAATGATGCCGGAAATAGAAACGGGATAATAATTAATATAACTACCTGTTATTAAATGATTTTTTTTAAAACGAGATCGCACGTTGTGGTGTAAAAAAGAGAGGCTTTTCCTAATATTTTGGGATGATCCCAATATTTTGGGAAAAAATGGTGGGTAAGGATTGACACCAATTGATAATTTATGTCTCAATTTAGCAGCGACTTTACCTTGGCCTTTTAATGCCCAATTTTTTCATTCGTGCTTCCAGAGTTGTCGGTTTTAACCCCAAGAGTTTAGCTGCTCCCTTTTCCCCGCTAACCCGCCAGGAGGTCTTTTTCAGCACCTCGATGATATGTTTGCGCTCAATGGATTCAAGGCTAAGGTCTTTTTGTATTTTTGGGGAGGAATCGACTGGCGGCAATAGTTTCAGCGTTTTGTTTTTACAGAGGATCATGGCATTTTCGACAACGTTTCTAAGCTCACGAATATTTCCGGGCCAGGAGTATCGCTGTAATGCACCGATACTTCTGGCGGCAATTTTTTCGATGGATTTACCCATGGATTTTTCAAACTCTTTGATAAAGGCCCAAACCAGCATAGGGATGTCCTCGATTCTTTCTCTCAGAGGAGGGGCCGTAATGGAAAAAACATTCAAACGATAGTAAAGATCTTCACGAAATATGCCCTCCGCAACGGCCCGGGCGAGATCCCGGTTAGTGGAGGCGATAATGCGGACATCGACCCTGATGGTCCTAGGGCTGCCCAGACGCTCGAACTGTCCTTCCTGAAGCACTCTCAGGAGTTTGGCCTGCACATCCAACGGCAGTTCACCGATTTCATCCAGGAAGATGGTTGATCCATCGGCGATCTCAAATCGACCGATTTGACGGGTCATGGCGCCGGTATAAGCCCCCCTCTCACGCCCGAACAATTCGCTTTCGATCAGCGTAGCCGGCAGGGCAGCACAGTTGACTTTAACCATTTGGCGATTTTGGCGTGGGCTTAATTTATGGATCGACCGTGCCAGCAGCTCCTTACCGGTACCGGTTTCACCAAGCAAGAGCACCGTGGCGTCCGTTTCGGCGACCTGCTCCGCACGGCTTAACATTTCCATGACCGGCGTACTTTGGCCGACAATTTCTTCATACCTGTGATTGACTTCAATCTCTTCTCTCAAATAGATGTTCTCCTGCTCCAGCTTTTCTTTTAACTGCTCGATTTCATTGTATGCATTCTGTAATTTTTGTTCATTCTGCTTTATTTCGGTAATGTCAATCGCAATGCCGCCCAGAAGCTTTTTTCCGGATTCCAATGTGATCGGAAACTTAATGTCCCTGAGCCAACGTGTGTCACCTATCTCTGTATTTCTCCATTCCTCGGTGATCTTGGGGATATTTTCAAACATCACTTTCTGATCCAGCTCGATCAACCTGTCGGCTAATTGGGGCGGCCATAAATCCCGGGTAGTCGAACCAATAAATTCTTCCGGCTTCATTCTCACACTCTCAAATGCCTCTTGGGTGCCATATATGTGTCTATCGTTTTCATCTTTGATGTAAACAGAAGCCGGAATGTTATCCATAAACGCCCGGAATCGCTCCTGGCTTTCTTTCAGTTTCATATCGAGTTGCTTAATTTCGGTAATATCGTGAATATTGGTCACAACGGCGGCAACCGTCCTATCTGCTTCCCGAAACGGATAGTAGCGCACATCCATGTAGCGCCGCCCCCATCCGGGCAAATCAAACCATTCCTGATAACTGACATTCTCTCCGGCAAAACATTTTTTGTAACGGGGTTCCATAACCGTTTCAAAGAAATTGCGCCCAAATAAATCAGGTGCGGAATGTCCGATGATCTCGTTGGCAGATTTGTTAAATGCCCGGCAGTAGGGTTCATTCACATATTGATAGATAAAATTCTGATCGACCAAACCGATAGGGTTATTCGTTGATTCAACAATATGTTTATACTGATTTATTTCATTTTTCTTTTGCCTACGCTCGGTGATATCTCGCCCGAATGAACACATGAATTCGAGGTCGCCGAATTTGAGAACATTTGTAGAGACCTCAATGTCATGGATCTGTCCATCTCCATCTATTTGTTGGGTCTCCAACCGCATGGATCCCCTCTTTTTTACCTCTTGATAGTGTTCGGCCCATCTTTCTATAGGGAAACTGGGATTAACATCGGATACGCGCATAGAGAGTACCTCATCAAGAGTGTACTCCATTTCCTTGCAGGCTGCTTCATTTGCATAGAGAAAACGACCATCCGGTGCGATCCAGGCTATTCGATCCAATGCGTGATCTATTGAGAACTGCATCAGCTGCAATTTTTCCTCTTTCTCTTTTCGATCACTGATGTCATGTGTGATGATGACCGCCGTGGGTATGCCATCAATGGGGAAAGAGACAGATGTGGATTCCACTGTGATTCGAATTCCATCTTGCCTGATTAACGCTATCTCGGCAGAGGGATTATCCTTACCGCTTTCAAGTCGCTCGATTCGTTCGGAGACCAGCTGTTGCGATTCCGGCGCCACGACGTCCATAACAGGTATGCCGATCATCTCTTCGGGGTCGGAGAAGCCCAGCATCCGGGCACCGGCTGGATTGGCAAAAAGAATGCATCCATTTCGGATGGCCATGATCGACACCGGTACTGCCTCGACCAGGGAACGATAGCGTTCTTCGCTTTGCTTCAATTGTTCGGATTGTTTTTCAAGTTCCCGAACTCTCTGTTCCAATTGTTTAGGGGATGATTTTTGAGCCATATTACACCGATTTAGTCGCTGTTATTGAAATGCTTTAATGATTTTCATTTTTTATTCGTGGGTAAATGGTTGTTCGACAGGAGGATGTACTGAAATAATCAGAGCTATTTACTTCTGCAAAAAATTCATATCAGATGAGAGATATATTAATCAACCTTAGTGCAGGAAAAAGATAAGAGGGGGCAAAGGTTAGTTCTTGACGACGGACAAAATGGGAAAATGGGGGACGAGGGTGAAATATTGACATTTGATATTATTCTGATCGATTTGCTTACAAATAGTCGCATAAACTGTAAATTAGGACGCTATAGGTAGTCGGTGAGAATTTTTTAAGTGGAAGGGGAGGGCATCAAAATTATTGAGACAAAAATTTAATAAAGCGGTCAGAGCGTCACTTTGAGATCACCCGGTATTTGCGCAGAAACTCGACGGGATTATAGGAAAGCTTGGCCTTGCGCAATCCTTCTTCACCCAAATCCTGCTCGCGATTGACCCATTTAAACGCTTCTGTCAAATGCGCCAGAAACATCTGGTTGATTGCCTGGTAAACTCCCTTGTAATCAGGGCAGCCTTTTTCATAGTGAATCAGGACGGTGTCAGGGCTATACTTTTCAGCCACGGTGTAAGCCACGATCATATTGTCAACCAATATGGCACCGCCCGTCAGATCCACCAGTTTATCCCAGTTCATGAATATCTTCAGTACGGCGCGATTTTCGGCGGCAAGGATTTCGGATGATTCACAGTTACGCCAATTGCACCAGTCTTCCTGCATGGCCATGGCCGGTTCAACGAGTTCCGGCCCGAAATTAACAAATTTGTAATCGTATTTTTTGATAAATTGGTTGAGCAGATTCCTTTTTTTGTGAAATCGGTTTCCTTTCAGTTCGATTAATTCCTCGAGGCTGTATATGTAATCCCAGTTACGTCTTTCCTCTTCGATGCGGATGCGATCACCCAAGCTGGGCCGCCATATATTTATGAGTTCTTCCGGGATGCGGGTAAATACGGTGTGTTGATCGATGTTTTCGAAAATTTTGTTCCAATCCACCTGCGTCCATTGGCCGACGGGTGCCCAGTATACGTTTGACGGTTTGGTTTGTTTGAGCCACACCAGATTATCGTGCCAGGCCCACTGAAGGCCGTATTCCTCTTCCCAGCCCCACAGATTTGCAAAGCTGTAATCCGAGGCCAGCTGAGAACATTCGGAAAGTCGTTTCAAATAATCCTTTTGTTTTTTCAGATCGATTGGTTCGAATTCGAGATTCATTGGTTTCCCCTGGGAAGCAAAGTTTCAGCCATAGTGTTATTGAATCTAACCTTACCGGGGCAATTCACGAAGTGCGCTGACAAACTCTTTGCCGGCTACATAAGCTTCATCGAGGTAATCCGGGTATTTTAGGACATCGCCTTCAAAATCAAGTTGACGGAACAAAAGCGCCTTCCAGAGTTCCATATCGAGAACATCAAAAAAATATCTGATGCTCAGCAGGGTGCCGTCAAAAAGTTTTTTCCCTTTGGTTGCGCCGACGGATATGAAAAGCCCCCGGCGTTTTATTTCCGATTGGCCGGCGGCAGCTTTATCAACCCAGTACTTTTTGACCCACAAAGATTGACAGCGGTCCATCAATATTTTGGTGTGCGCACTGACGGTATAAAAAAAGATGGGAGACGCCAGCATCAATCCCTGGGATGAAAGAATCTTGTCATAAACTTTTTGGAAATCGTCCTTGATGGCACAACGCCCGGTTTTCATACACCCGTAAATTTCAAGGCACGGAGACATTTTTAAATCCCGCAGGATAATTTCTTCTACCAAGGCGCCATTTTCACGCGCGCCCGCCACCGCCTGCTGCAGCAAAGTGGCTGTATTTCCCTTTCGTCGCGGGCTTCCGTAAATGGCCACTATTTTCGGCATAACCACATCCGGGATTAGTTTCCCATGACAATTCCTATCGGGCAGTGGTCGGAACCGTATATTTCATTGTCGATATAGGCCTCTTTTAGCCAGCCCTTGTTGATGATATCCTGCGAGACAAAGAAATAATCGATACGCCAGCCGATATTCCTGTCCCTGGCTTTGAATCGATAGGTCCACCACGAGTACTTTACCGTTTCCGGATGACAATGCCTGAAAGTATCCACATACCCGCTGGCAACGATCCGGTCTATCCAGTCTCGCTCAATTCTAAGAAAACCCGAGGTATTTTCATTGGCTTTCGGATTTTTCAGGTCAATTTCATTGTGAGCCGTATTGTAGTCGCCGCATATAATTACGCTCCGTCCGGCGTTTTTATAGCTGTCTGCATATTTAAAAAATTCACTGTAAAAATCCAGCTTATACTGCAGTCTCTCTTCACTCATTTGACCGTTTGGAAAATACACATTGAACAAGACAAAATCGTCGAATTCCATCTCAATGATACGGCCTTCTTGGTCGTATTTGGATTGATCCAGCCCGTATCGGACTTTTTGGGGAGGCACCCGTGTATAGATACCCACCCCGCTGTAACCTTTTTTTACAGTAGCAAATGACCAGTAGGATTTATAGCCGGCCACGTTTCTCATCTCATCCGTGAGTTGAGATTCCTGAAGCTTGGTTTCCTGGATGGCGATAATATCAGCATCCATTGATTTGAGAGATTCAAAAAAGTCTTTTTTTATCGCGGCTCGCAAGCCATTCACATTCCAGGAAGCCAAATTTATTTTTTTCTGCGCCATAAACAATCCCTTCATGCCGGCTGCATTCAACTGCCGTTGGCAAACCTGATGATCTCATAAAAAGTCTTTTGCTAACAAAGCGAATAAAAAGTTACTTCTTACGAAACCCTCGAACCTAATCATCGATTAGCATTTTGATTTTAGCGGCACTCTCGAGGGCCCCGGCCTTTTCGGCCGTCTCCTTGAGTGATTGGAAACATTGCCGCAGAATAGCCGCTTTTGGGTTTGGAGAGCTCAGTTGCGCATCAATGGTTTTTAAATCGGCAATAAATTCATTGAGGATGTCGAACTCTAAAGCCAGACTCCCTGTTCGCTGCTTGAGATCGAGAGTAATTTCTTCAATTGCCCGACGGCCGTCTTCATCGATGACCGTTGCCTTGCCGAGTTTGAATCCAATTTCTTCAGCAGCCGTCAGGCTGCCGCTTAATTTCTGCGCTTCAGCGATGCCGTCTTGACTGATACCGATGCCGCCGGATAGGGTTCGAATTTCTGCCAATTGCCAACCGAGGAGTTCTTCGGCCACCCTGGAAGCGGCATCCCGCTCCATGCCCAGAGCCGCGCCGATATCATACATGGACATCTGGACAGCGGGGTCTCCTTTCGTTTGTTTATACAGCTCGAGCAGGAAATCCTGGCACTTTTGGTCGATATCGACTTGATTCATAAATTATATCCGGCCCTTTCTGATTTTCGAAACCTAATAACAGGATAATCGAGGTAATGCAAATTCGTATCCTTTTCTCATTTTATGATTTGCCGAATGGCATCTTCCAGGTGCGGGTATTTAAACGTGAAGCCATTTTTTAACAGCTTATCCGGCACGGCGCGCTGACTCCCCAGAATAGCGGATCCGAATTCTCCAAGAAACAAACGTATCATAAATCCGGGTGCCGGCATTGAAGACGGTCGTTTCAGAATTTTACCCATTGTTTTGGCCAATTCTTTGTTTCGTACTGAATCTGGAGCACAAAAATTGAACGGTCCCGCCAGTTCCGGATGATCAATTATGAACAGCACCGCTGCCGTCAGGTCATCGATATGGATCCAGGGGAACCATTGATTGCCGTCACCCAAGGGTCCGCCCAAAAAAGACCGGTAAGCCGGTATCATTTTAGCCATGGCCCCCCCATCTTTCCCGAATACGATACCAAACCGCATGATCGCCACCCGGATCCCTTTTTTAGTCGCACTTAAAGCTTCTTTTTCCCAATCGCGGCCAATTTGAGCAAGAAATCCGTCTCCCCAAGAGTCATCTTCTTTAAGAATATCATCCCCCCTGTCCCCGTAGTAACCCACCGCCGATGCGCTACACAGCACAAGCTTTTCGTTTTCAGGCATTGCCGCGACGAGATTTCGGGTGGTTGAGATTCGACTGTCGTACAGTAATTGTTTATACCGCCTTGTCCAACGTTTGAATATGGTTTTGCCGGCCAGATTGACGACGGCATCAATGTTTTCCAATTCTTGCTGCCAGGCCCCCTCTTGACTTGCATCCCCAGAAATATAGCGGAAATTTGGGTGGATTATTCGGTCTTGTTCAACTGGAGTGCCCACGGCCGTGACATGGTGACCCCGGGCCAACAGAAAATTGGATAGATGCGTACCGATGAAGCCTATGCCACCAGTGATAAATATGTTCATTCGCTACCTCTCTTTTGCCTACAATCTATGACGGTAACGCATGATGTCAAGGGAAGACTCTCCCGGCCGGCTCTCCAAAACAGAGTCCATCCGAGACCAAGCAAGAGCTTGCTGTAGGAGAAACACCAATACCCTCGTTTTAAATCTTAACGCCGGTTGTGCTGTTTTTGATCTCTGTTGCCTGCTCAAACAACCGGGTCCCTTCTTCTGGGCTTCATTCAATCCAACACGTCGCGTATTGTCCCGGCCAACTTTCTCATCACCAAAGGCTTCATCTCGAGCGCTTTGATGCCCAGTTCTTTTGCTTTTTTTTTGGTAATGCTTTCATTATAGCCGGTGCAAAGGATAATCGGTATCTCCGGTCGAATTTGCATGATTTTTACTGCCAGAACGTCACCGGTCATCTGGGGCATGGTCATATCGGTGATGACCAGATCGAATCTATTCGGTTGCCTGCGAAAAATTTCAAGCGCGCGCAGCGGGTTGGTTGTGCTTTCAACCTGATAACCTAACTTTCCCAGCATTTCGCGGCCGAGATCCACCAGCATCTGTTCATCATCGACAAACAGGATACGCTCGTGTCCTTCGGGGAAATCCATGATTTCCTCTGATTCTTCTTCGGAATCGTCAATTATTCTGGGAAAAAATATTGCGAAGGTGGTTCCTTTACCCGGTGCACTGGATACCTGGATCTTTCCACCGTAGCTTTTCACAATGCCATGAACAACGGCCAATCCCAAGCCGGTGCCCATATTGATATCTTTGGTGGTAAAATAAGGGTCAAATATCCGTTCAAGCAGCGATCGGTCTACCCCATGACCTGTATCGCTCACTGTCAGCTTAACATACGCGCCGGGATGCAGATCCGGTTGCTTCTCGGCTTTCTGAAAATCTATTTCTTCGGGGGCTAAACTTATGGAAAGGGTGCCGCCGTTTTCTTTCATCGCATGGTGGGCATTCGTGCAAAGATTCATCACTACCTGATGGATATGCCCGGGATCGCACAGTACTGTGTCAGATTCGGTAGCGAGGTCTTGGTGAATATCAATAGTTGTTGGCAAAGACGCTCGTAGCAGCCTGAGTGCTTCTTTTACAATTAAATGGATCTGGACCGGTTTTGGCTCGACCTCACTTTCGAGGCTGATTGTTTGGATCAGGTTAACAAGTTTTCTTGCACGGTAGGCAGAATTCAGTATCTTTTTAAGATTTTGCTTGGCTTGAGACTTTTTCGGCAAATATAACAACGCCAGTTCTGAATGACCGATGACGGCCGAAAGTATATTGTTAAAATCGTGTGCAATACCACCGGCCAGCGTGCCGATGGCCTCAATTTTTTGGGCCTGATAAAGTTGCCTTTCAAGCCTGGTTCTTTCGTCCCGAGCTGTTTTTTGTTCGGTAATATCTCGTCCGATAGCTTGATATTCCACCACCTGGTCATGTTCAGCAAAAAGGGCTCGATATGTCCATTCCTGCCAGGTGCTGGTTCGGTCCTGTTCAACAGCTCGGTATTCGTGCACTGCAGTGGGCGATTTTTTATCGAGGGATCGAAAAATATTTTCGATTTTTTGTCTCTCAGCTTCAGGAATAAAATCAAAGAAGTTCTGGCCGATCAGTTCCTCCTTATATTTCATAAAAAAACTGCAAAAAAAACTATTGACGAATGTTAGAGTTCCATTCGGCAGGAAACGACAGATCATTGCAGGCATGTCTTCTACCACTGCGCGATATCTTTTTTCACTTTCACGCATTGCCTCCCCGGCCTGTTTGCGCTCATCAATGGCTTTTTCCAAATCTTTAATCTGCTGTATCAGATCTTCATAGGTTGGCTCTTGGCTCATTCGAACCACCTCCTGCTTTAAAAACAACCCTCGCCCGGGCTTATGGCAATCGGAATATATTCTCGTGATTTACTTTAACTCGCAGGACGTTTTGTTAGATCTAAACGGAGCAGCGGCGCCGGATGTTTCTCCGATGTTATAAACAAGGTTCTTGTATCTGCGGCAAAACATAAAGCTTCTGCCTGCCGGAGTTTGGGCAGCTGAATCATTTGCGGGGGTTTTTTAAATGCATCGCCCCAGTTTTCACCTGCTGTGCGTTGGAATAAATAGGCATTTTTATAGGTTAATACTACAGCCTTCAAACCATCCGGTGACATATCCATTGCGGTCGGTTGTGATCGGTAGGGCCCGAATTTGGGATCTTCCATGATATCTTTAAACGTGGGCTGCGGGATTACGGAAATCGAAGTAAGCCGCCTTGCAACCTGAACCGTGTCCCCGGTTTGCATAACCAGGGGCAAGGCATAAAGCGCCGGCGGCATGTCACGTTTACTTAACAGCAAAATCTGACCACTCGAAAGGTCCACGGCGACAGATTCACAGTCATGAGATCCGTCTTCATAAATAAATCGAATGCGCTCCTCTAAAACAGCCGTTTGGTTGGGGGAAAGAGATCCCGCTGCAATCACCGGCTCCCTGATTAAATAAATTAAATAGTCCGCCCGGTTTTCGGCATTGTCGCCGACATCAGCGATAAGCAGATAGGCAGTATCGTTAAGGCGGAAGGATGCTAAATCCTCCCAGTCTTGGTTTTGGGCGCCAACAACCCGCACGCTGCCGAGGTTGGCCCCATTTGTGTTGAGTGCGTAGATCAGAGGGCCGCTGCCACTGTCGTTTATTGCCCATAACACATCATTGTCCAGCCGTGAGCAGGCCAAACCGCTGGCCTCATTCAACTCCCTGTTGGCCAGAAAACCAACTGGGATTGCGTCCTGATAAGCAGCCGGCTTCATTGATTTTGCGTCGGTTTTGCCGGCATTCTCGAAAACAACTACCGTGCAGGACTGGATGAACAAGCAGGTAAAAATGATATTGCCGTAGCATATCATTCCTTTCAAAAAAAAATCCCTGATCCCTGATTTCATCAAAATCATGTATTTAATATTTGAAATTGAGGCTTTTTTCTCGCCATTGTAGATGATCTGCTTCTTTTGAGATAACTTCGAATACCATTAGTTTCATTTTGTAGTACGGTTTTTAATTTTGAACAAGAATTTTGGAAAATAAATGAAATTAAATAATTTTAACGACGATAAAATAGTTTGAAATTATGAGCGATTTCGTTTAAACGACATGTTGCTTCAAACACCGGATGAACCTTTTATTACCAAACAGGAGGCACGTTCATGTTTGACCGGATGCGCGCAATTACCCGCAAACAAGTTCAAAGGATTCATGACGCTTCCATGAATCTTCTGGAAACCACCGGCATTAGATTTAATCATCCCGAGGCACTGGAAATATTCAAGCAGCATGGCATCAAAGTGGATGGCAATGTGGCCTTTCTCAAAGAAGACGACGTTCTGAAAGCCTTGGAGACAGCCCCGCAACAATTCGTTATTCATGCCCGAAGACCGGCAAATGATATCGTGGTCGGCAATGGACACCTGGCTTTGGCCCCCGGTTACGGTGCGCCCTATATAATGTCCCTCGACGGTAGCCGGCGAAAAGGACTCACAGCGGATTACATCAATTTCTGTAAACTCGTACAGACCTCCGACCACCTTGATGTTAACGGCTACTGCATGATCGAACCCGCGGATGTTCCGTCCGAAAGTGCCCACCTGGATATGTTGTTTTCAAACATTGTATACTGCAACAAACCTTTCATGGGAAGCCCGGGCGATAGGCAAAGTGCGATTGATGCCATCGAGATGGCATCAATCGCATGGGGGGGAAAGGAAAACATTCGCAATAAACCGGTTATGATATCAAATATCAACTCGCTGTCTCCCTTGCAGTTTTCGGGTGAGATGGCTGCCTCCCTGATCGAATTTGCCCGCTATGGACAGCCCTGTGTAATTGCTGTTCTCATCATCGCCGGGCTCACAGGCCCTGTGACAATGGCCGGGGCACTGACGATTCAGAATGCAGAAATTTTAGCGGGAATTACCTTGGCTCAGCTTGTGAACCCCGGAAACCCGGTTGTTTACGGATCCACCTCGCTGCCTATGGACATGCTGTCGGGCGTAATTTCCATCGGCGCACCGGAGCTATCCCAGTTTGTTTCAGCCACCGCCCAGCTGGCAAGGTTTTACCGAATTCCGAGCCGCAGCGGTGGCAGCCTCACAGATGCCCATTTTCCGGATATACAAGCCGGCATGGAATCTGCCCTTATACTCGCCGCAGCGGTTCGCAGCGGCATCAACTTTGTGCTTCATTCGTGCGGCATCCTGGGCTCATACCTTGCCATGAGCTACGAAAAGTTCATTATAGACGAAGAACTCTGCGGGATGTTCAAAAAGCTTCTTGAGCCGATAGAGGTTACGGGTGATACGATCAGTCTGGATACCATCAAAGACGTGGGTATCGGCGGTTTATACGTAACCCACGACAAAACCCTCCAGCGTTGCCGGACGGAATATTTTTTGCCTAAAATCGCCATTCGGCAGACCTATGACGATTGGGTAGACAATGGCATGCTGCGGGCCGATCAACGGGCCACAAAGTTGATGCAACAGCGGCTGGAAAGCTATGTAAAACCTGACATTGATCCGGCGATCGAGCGAGGCTTGGCTGATTACGTTAAACTACGGAAGCGCGATTAGAAACGGGTTGAAATTATGTTTTTGCTTGCAGGACCTCTTTGACCCGGGCGTAGAAGCCTTGGACATGATTGTGCATTATTTGCTCGGCGCGGTCGGCATCCCCATTTTTAATGGCCTCTACCAGGTCCAAGTGTTCGGCTACTGCCGTGGGTAAAAAGTCTAACTGCGGCAGGGCCATATACCATAGCCTTTGGGATAGACCGAAAAAATGCTCCAGTGTGCGGGTCAGATATTTGTTCTTTGCAGCTTTGACGAGGGCTTGATGAAATTTGTGGTCGATGTCAAGTAAACGACGGCTGTCCTCGGGTGGAATGGATGCCTGTTCCTGTCGTAAGGCTTCCAGTACGGTCAAATCGTCAGCGCCGGCCCGCTGGGCAGCCAGCCGGGCACAAAGCGATTCCAGCGAGAGACGCATCTCGCTGAGTTGCTCCAGGTCCGGTATACTGATGTCAGCCACATACAGCCCGTGACGAGGAGTGACGACCACCAGGTCGTCATGGAAAAGTAATTTAAGCGCTTCGCGTATCGGTGTCGTGCCTATATCCAATTCCTCCGCCAGGTGTTGTTCGTCGATCAGCGCACCCGGTGCCAGCTCCAGGGTGATGATTTTTTCCCGGATCTGTTCATAGGCGCGTTGGGTATCAACTTGAACCAGCTCCATGATAATCACCTCCAATAATTAATTGCACCAATTATGTCCCCTGTATTTATTCATTGTCCAGCCATGGTCAGTGCGTCAAACGGGGATTGCCCACTGCTTTGGCCTGGATGCGGTAGGTGTCGAGGCCATCAGCCTGTTCTTTCATTAATATCTGGGGGTGATCGGCACCGGAGCGCAGGGCAGCACCCAGGGCACGTTCCCGGCTTAACGCACGAGCCTGCTCCAGGGCGTCACTTGCTGCCTCAAATAGTTGGCGTTCATCTTTGGTTTGGACATAATAGCCGGTGACTTCAAACCCATCGCTTGACACACGGGGATAGACAAGGATTTCTTCGGTTACCATCACACTGCCTGCCACAGCACCTACGGCATTGGCAACCTGGTGGTGTTTCGGCAGTATCAATTCGGTGTGGAGCACATCGGCGACGTCTTTTAAAAAGATGCCGGCCGGAGCACCGATGCCGATGATAGGTTGCCGCAGCCGGAAGCGCGTCTCCAGATGCGGGTGATTGGCATAGAGACTGTTGTAAAAAAACCAGCGACCGATGTCATCATCTTCGAGGACTGTGGATAGCTCCAATTTTTTACCGCTCAGAAAGGTAACGATTGCATGTACGATGGCCTCGGTCATTTGAAGCCAAACCTGCTGGCGCAGTTCGTCCGGATCGCGAAGCTGGAAACGGCAGAAAACATTCAGTGCCAGGGAAGCGGACTCCGTGTCCCAAGAGGCATACCGTCCCTCTACGTGAAGGAGATCAGTGGGAGTAAGTCCAGACTTTCCGATAATCTCTTGACGCAGCAAGTTGCCTGCCCCGATCTGCACTTTATGAAAAAGATCGAGCCGCTTTAGGATTTCTGGCAGCGGCTTCGGGCCATCGGCTAAAAATTCGATCAGTGCTTTTTCATGGTCTGTTTCCAGCAGGCTATTATCCTGGGGATCGCGCAGCAGATACCAATATTCGAGCCAATCAGGGGTGGCATTCGTTCTGCTGCGCTGTGAAAGAGCATGGAGCTGACTTTGGACTTGTGGATATTGATCGGCCAGGTATGCCAGTGGCACAACCCGCCGCGGCCCGATAGTCACCTTGTTTTCCCGGTTTAGCGCGATATGGCTGTCGCCGCCCAACCCGATGGAAAACAAGTTGGCTGCTTCAACTGCCGTTTTATAATCAGCGACGGTAGCGCCTTCTTCGCTAACTGTCACTTGGCCGTTTTCGATAAGTGCGAAATCTGTTGTCGTCCCGCCGATATCCACGACCAGGGCATCGTCCAGATGAGATAGAAAGCGGCCGCCGATGGCACTGGCTGCCGGGCCGGAATGAATCGTCTCCACCGGAGTCCGGGTGGCAAATTCATCACTCATAAGCGTTCCGTCGCCGCGTACAACCATGAGGGGAGCATCAATCTGACGGCGCTCCAGTGCCCGGCGCACGGCAACCACAAAGTCTTTCAGCACCGCTAAAAGAGAGGCATTGAGGGCCGCCGTGGTGGCCCTTTCCACGGAGCCGAGTTTTGTCGAAAGCTGGTGCCCCAGCACAACCGGCAGGTCACAAACGCTGGAAATGGCCGTATACGATCGGTTTTCATGTTCCGGGTTTAGCGGCCTGAAGTAACCGGAGACGGCGATGGCGTCGACGTCATTTTTTATTTCACTAACCTTGGCCAGAATAGCCGGCAGATCCAGCGGCTCTTTTTCCTGCCCGTAAAGATCATGTCCCCCGGAAAAATAATGATAATGGGGGGTAGCGAAGCGTCCTTGCATATTGAAGGAGGAAATCAGTTCAGGATCATAGCCGATGAGGAACAATGCCACCCGTTTGCTTTTGCCTTCAGCAATCGCATTGGTAGCCAAGGTGGTGGAAATGGACACCATCTGAATGGCTGACGGATCCTCGATGCGGATACCCTGGATGACCGCCTCAATACCAATGGAGAAATCGCGCTTGGTGGTGAGACTTTTGTGAGACGCCAGTACTTTGCGCGAATGATATTCCAGCAGGATGCCGTCGGTGTAGGTCCCGCCCGTATCTATGCCCAGCACCAATGCTTTCTGGGAATCATTGCGTGTGCTCAATTTGGTATCGGTTCAGCTGCAGTTTGGATTATCCTTCGGTTTCGGACACCTTTTATTAAAGGTATTCAGAATACGCAAACCGTCAAGGAGATAACGTGCATCGGAGGGATTATCCGAACATTTTCACATCCAGTTCCTCTCCCTTGTGGCGTTCATCGGCCAACTCGCAGACACGACGTAATTCCTTGAACATGGCATCATCCAAGAGGGGCTCCGTTTCGGCCTCCAGTATCTCGATTACCCGTTCGTGCACCCGCTGGCCGTAAGATTTGCTCCCGGCCATCTGCCAATTCTCCCAATTCTGTCGATCAATCAGCTTGGGTTGCCAGATTTCGGTTTTGAAACGGTTATAGGTATGATCATGCTCCAGAAAATGACCGCCAGGTCCGACCTCCTTCATTACATCCAGCGCCATGGTCTCGCCGTTGACCGGAATACCTTGCAAAATACGTTTAATCATGCCGATGATTTCGTCGGAAGCAACCATTAACTCTATCGAACTGGTCAGACCCGAATCGAGATAGCCCACATCGTGGATCATATTACCCCCCACAAGACCTGCGGTTGAGATGTTGATGGCGGCTTCCATGGCGGCCTGCTCATCGAAAAGTTTGGCATCCGAGCACCCGGCAGTTTCATATTCCGGCACCCGCAGCCATTTCGTGATGTCCGTATAGGCCGCGCTCAGGAGGGCCATTTCCGGCGAACCGTAGCAATAGATCGTACTCAACATGTCCATGTTGGACATCAGACCGCCGATGATAAGCTGAGATCCGGGTTTGCGCAGTTGGCTGATGACGATACCGAATAAACTTTCGGCCAGAGCCTGTACCAGCAAACCGGCCAGGGTGGTGGGTGCGGTGGCCCCTGCCAACGGGCAGGGCGTATATACAAAGGGAATGTCATGGTCACAGGCGAATAGTAGCTTTTGCACCACTTCTTTGGAATGGCTCAGAGGCGACACCGGCTCAATATAGAGTGAAAAAATAGGCCCTTTCTTCCACTCCTCTTTTCCGCCCACGCGAATGTACGCCATCTCCAGTTGATCACGCACACCCTCTAAATCCACCGCAGTGATATTGATAGGCTTGCTGGTTCCTTCCAGCATGGCCAGATATTGCCAGCGGTCATAGGTGCCAACCGCTGTGTCCTGGGTGATACCCAAGGACATGTGAAAGTCGTAGTTGGGCAACGCTTGGGCCACACGCGCACAGTTCTTCACATCCTGATAAGTGGCACGTCGGCGCTCCCCCGTGTAAGGGTCGATGGTGTAGGGTGTATCGGAACCACCGCCGAAATAAATCTGGTTTTTAAAAAGTTCCATGCGGTACTGACGATCCGGCCCGGTGACAACCACCTTGCTGGGAACGGTGGAACGTGCCTTGTCCACCATGTAATGGGGTATCTTCACCAGACTGCTGTCTTCGGTGGTCTCCTCTACAATAGCGCCCCCGGCGTGCGCAACTTCGACGCCCTCCTTTTCATATACTCTTACACCGGTTTCGTACAACACCCGTAGGGATGCATAGTAGATGGCTTCAATCGCGTCTTCGGTCAGCACCTGAAGCCGCGGTGTAGCGTTTACCTGGTAATTGGTCTTTCGTACTTGCATGGTTTATTCTCCTTTTTATTAAGCGGATGATCGAACTGTCTTCTCTTGACCCGATATGGTTGGTTGTTTTTGGGGCGTAACCACTTGAAAATCCCAAAACAGCTCCTGACGGATTTGGCCGCCGGCAGGGACCACGATAAACTCTTCATCACCTTCGTTCGGATCATCAATGACTTCAATCAGACGGCGCACATATCGATCCGAACCGAGAATTTCCTCATAGCGCATGTTCCACTGCTCACAGTAATTTGCGACCTCAAGTGCCTGGGGGCGATACTTTTCCAGATCACTCCGGCTGTGGGCAACCAGCACCAGGCGTTCGTAATTCTTGTATTGTTGGTCCATTATCCATGCGGCTTCCTTCTCTCCGTATTTCTGAGCATATTCCTCATATTCTTTCAGCGGGTGGCTGCCGGATTCCAGCCAACCCTTGCTCAAGTAGTAAGTGCCGGGAACCGCTGTGAACTCCCGATTGTAAATCCGGCGGGAGCCCAACAAAATTGCAATGCAATCATCCACTTTTGGGATCAGCAGTGTATGGTTACCGGCCATGATGCCGTTCAGTCCGTTGCCACACAGCCCGTATCCCATAACCACCAGGCTGGGATCCTCAATGCCGTCAATCGTATCCTGCAATTCTCGAGTCATGTTGGCGGGTACCCGATGCAAGCCGTAGTCCATGAAAACAGCCCGGTACCCCATTCGTTCCTCCGGTAACAGCTGCTCCAGAATGCTTTGCAGGACTTTACAGGCAACCATAACGACCGGTATATTTCCTGAGGGTGTCATATTTACCTCGCTAACCTGCAATCAGGCCTCAACGGCTAGGCGGCTCCCACGAGTTTTTTGGCCAACTCAGCACCTGAGACCGCATTGTGACCGTAACCATCGGCGCCGATCCGCTCGGCGAATTCCGCATCCACAGGAGCGCCGCCGACCATCACTTTGACCTTGTCCCGCAAACCGGCCTCTTCAATCGCTTTGATGGTGTAGCCCATTGCCCGCATGGTGGTGGTCAGTAGGGCAGACATACCCACGATGTTCGGCTGGTGTTTTTTTATGGCCTCGGTGAACTTTTCCGGCTCTATATTAAAGCCCAGATCAATCACCTCAAAGCCGGCGCCTTCGCACATCATACCGACCAGGTTCTTGCCGATATCGTGCAGATCACCTTGTACCGTACCCAGCACAATTTTGCCCGTCTGGGCGGCACCACTGGCAGCAAGCAGTGACCGCAACAATTCCTGACCGGCGTGCATAGCTTTGGCGGACTTCAACACTTCGGGAATAAACATCGCACCACTTTTAAAGCGGTTACCCACTTCGTTCATGCCGACAACCAACCCGTCGTTCAGAATGTCGTTGGCATTCAGGCCCTCATCCAGTGCTTTTTGTACCAGTTCGGGAATCTTGGGGACGTTTCCTTCCAGAATACCCGTTGCTATTTGTTCATATATTTCGCTCATGCTGTCTCTCCTTTAAACCTATCGTCGTGATTATTTTATTGTTTATCTTTGACACGTGCCTCAGCCGCTTCCAGGATTTCTTTTATTGCTTTTTTCGTAGCCGGTTTTATGGCAGAAGGCTTGTGGGAGCTGAGAATATCTCTGGTGCGTTCGATCACCCGATCCCGCATCTTTGTTTTTCCTGCCGCTTCCCACTCCTCAAAGTTGTGTCGATCACATAGATTGGGATACCAAAATTCGGTCTTGAAGTAACGATGGGTGTGTTCTTCGTACAGGTAATGACCGTTGGGACCGACGTTATGGATCGTGTCGGTGGCCAGGGTGTCTTCGTTGACCTCGATACCCCGGGTGATGCGTCTGGAATAGCCGATGGCTTCGTCCATCATGACGGTTTGCAGAATAGATCCGGTGATACCGCTTTCGGTGTAGCCCACGTCATGACATAGGTCACCGCCGGTGAGGGCGGAGAAGAAACAGGATATCGAGCCTTCCAAAGACGCCTGTTCATCGAGCACCTTCGAGTCGGTGCAGCCTCCGGTTTGCCATAAGGGCAGACCGGCAAAGTGGGCCAGTTCGGTGGCACCTGCCATCATCAGGGCTAGCTCGGGCGCGCCGTAACTCAAAATCATGGCGTTCATGTCCATCACGGAAAGCACGCCGCCCATGAAAAAGGGCACGCCGGGCTGAATGGCCTGAGCCAGAACCAAACCCATCCAGGATTCAGCTGCCGCCTGAATGATAATTCCGGCGGCTGTCACCGGAGCGGTGCCGCCGGCCAGTGGGCAGGGGGTGAAAATCAACGGTACGCGATGCCTGGCAGCAAAGATAAGTTTGTCCACCGCTTCAAAGGTACTCACCAGGGGAGATAACGGTTCGCAGTAATGGACATAGTTGGGCCGTCTTTCAAATGCATCTTGCCCGCCGGCTTCGGCCACAGCGATTTTGTGAATGTCCTCCGAGTCATCCCAGCCGTATGACCAGGCGACAATAGGTTTGCTGGTATTGGGAAACATTTCGGCAAATTCGTAAGAGGCTGCAAGGTCAGGATGAACGTCGCTGATGGTTCCCAAGGATTCACAAAAGTCAATATTCGGCAGTGCATCCACCACGGTTGCCACGATACGGGCATCGTCTTTTACGTAAGGTCGGCGTTCTTGAGTTTCTACATCTATGAAGTTGGGAGGAGTCGGTCCGGGACCGAAGTGGGCCCGTCCGGGTCCGATATGAATATCATGTTTGGGGTTGCCGTCGCGGGCATAAATGGTGAAGCTGCGCGGTGCCATCTCTAAAGAGCGCTTGACAAGGTATTGCGGGATGCGCACCCGCTTGCCGTCGACCCACGCCCCGGCATTTTTTAGAATATCGCGGCCTTCATCGTGATGTACCTCGAGGCCGATATTCTCCAAAACATGGAGCACGCCGTCGAATAATTCCTGCAATTGATCCTGCGAGAGCATCTCGAAGCGGACTCCTGAATTGATTCGATAGTTTGTTCTCATAAAATCGATCTCCTTTCTGAATTGTTGATCGCCGGAAGCTTGTGCCAAATTGGCGCGTCTTTACAGTCCGCTGCTTGCAAAATACTAGGATTTTTTCACGAGCTTTTTAGCGACATCGGATGCGGCTGCGGCATCCGGCGCATAAGCATCGGCTCCGATTTTGTCAGCGAAGGATTGGTTGACCGGAGCACCACCGATCATCACCTTCACCCGATCGCGCACGCCGGCTTCCTCCAAGGCCTTGATCGTGTCTCCCATTGAGCGCATCGTCGTGGTCAACAGCGCTGACATGCCGACAATATCGGGTTCGAATTCTTTAACCGCTTCAACAAAGGCTTCGGGTTCCACGCTGATTCCCAGATCCTTTACCTCAAAACCGGCGCCTTCGCACATCATGCCGACCAGGTTTTTCCCGATGTCGTGCAAGTCGCCTTTAACGGTGCCCAAAAGCACCTTGCCGATCATTGCCACACCGGTTTCAATCAACAGCGGTTTGAGAATTTTCATGGAGTTGGCCATGGACCGGGCTGATCGCATGACTTCGGGTACGAACATATCGCCGGCTTTGAATTTGTCACTGACATGATCCATACCCGGCATGAGGCCCTTGTAAAGGATGTCTTGGGCACTTTGCCCCTCGTCAAGCGCCTTTTGGGTCAACTCACCGATGTCGTCCTTTTTCCCTTGAATAATAGCGTTAGAAATTGAAGTCAACACCTCGCTCATGTGTTTATCCTCCTTTCAGACAATTTAATGGGTCCGTGCTCGAACAAAATTTATTGATTTGATAGGGTGGTGTACCCTCTATACTCTTAAGTTTTGGAACTTAGCTTAATCTGATTTTTCCCGGGAACGAAAGGCTTCGATCCAACGCGTACCCCATTCATCGCGCCCCATTGCCAGGTCAGCAGCTAACACCGCGGTGGTCAGTTCGGTTACCAGCGGGTTGGTAATTGGGCAGGTCAGCCCGGCGTGGATGGCCATGGCCATAAAAGCTGCATTTATGTGCATCCGGTCGGGCAATCCAAACGAAACATTACTGGCGCCCATCGTGATATTGACACCAAATTCTTTTACAACCAGTTCGGTGGTTTCCAATGTTATTCTACCTGCGTTGTGATCGGCCCCCATTGTCAGAACCAGGGGATCAATAACGATATCTTCGGGGCCGATACCCAGCTTGCTTGCCCGTTCGATGATTTTGGCGGCTACGGTCAGCCGTTTCTCCGGTGATTCGGGAATGCCGTCATCGTCCATACACAGCCCGATAACCGCGGCACCATATTCCTTGACCAGCGGCAGCATCTCACCGAGCGAACGCTCTTCGCCATTAACCGAATTGACCAATGCTTTGCCTTCATAAATCGAAAGAGCAGCAGACAATGCGTCGGGATCGGCCGTATCGATGCAAAGCGGCACGTCGGTCGCTTCCATTACGATGCGCACGGCCTCTTTGAGCAGGACAGGTTCATCACCATCGGGAATGCCGGCGTTCACATCCAGAATAGTCGCCCCGGCGGCCACCTGATCCAGAGCATCCTGACGAACAATGGTAAAATTATTCTCTTCAAGAGCGGCCTGCAGTTTTTTACGGCCGGTGGGATTGATGCGCTCACCGATGATAACCGTTGGTAAATTCCGGCTGATTTCAACTGTTTGAGATTTGGAGGAAACTGTGGTCGTGAGATTTTCGGTCATATTTCACCTCTAAGAAAGTAGTCTATGTAATAGTAGTTGTGCTTGACCCTTTAATCTGTATCTGTCGGAAACCTAAATTTAAAATCCAAATTCCCTACTTTTTGCAAAACTTCATTGGAAGGTGAAAGTAATGATAAATCAAATAATTGGTCTGATGATCTGAAAATCAGGTTGACAGATAAATAAAAGTGTGTCAAGAAAAAAAGATTGGTATAATGCTAATTTTTAACACCTCCTTACGCCCTTGATATCAACTTTTCAATGATAAAATTTAAGCAAATGAACTACAAAACAATTCAACGAAGTTCTGCTTCCGAATTGGTAATAAAAGAAATTCTCGAAAGTATTAAATCGGGTAAGCTGATGCCCGGCGATAAACTTCCTCCCGAGCGGGAATTGACGAAAATGTTTGGCGTCGGCAGATCGACGCTGAGAGAGGCCATTTCAGCCCTGGTACTGGTGGGATATTTGGAGGTAATTCAAGGAAGGGGCACCTTTCTAAGAAAAGATTTCAAGCCTGCAAACCTATCGGCCATGGAGTTGGGTGATATTCAGACGGCGGCAAGTATCATCGACCTGGTTGAAGTCAGGGAGATTCTTGAATGCAATGCGGTGAAATTGGCCGCCCACAGGGCAGCGTCAGATGATATTCTTCGGATTAAAACGGCTCTGGCCAGGATGAAAGAAACAATCGACGATTACAAGCGCTTTTCAGAGTACGATTTTGATTTTCATATCGCACTTGCACAGGCGACCGGAAACGAGATGATCCTTGAAATGATGAAACTCATCGTAAACAAGGTTCACGAGCAGTACGACAGATTTACCCCCAAAACCCTATTTCAAACGGACAAGGCCGTTTTGACGGCAGAGCAAATTGTGGCCAGCCTATCCAATGGTGAAGCAGAAAAAGCCGCTGGCTTTATGCGGGATCATTTAAATTTGGTGACCACCGAACTGAAACGGATGGTTCCGGAGGCCAAAAGGATTCGCGTCAGATTATTTTAGTGACTGTTCAAAATATCTGGGCAACAGCCGATATAATCTGTAAACAACCGAATAGCGGAGGAAAACATGACACTGGAAGAAAAGATAATTAACATGCTTGAGGAAAAACAGATTTCCTATGAAACGTTCGAGCACACATCGGTATATACAAACCCGGCCATGGCTGAGGCATTGGGTGTCAGTGAAGCCGAAACCGTAAAATCCCTGGTCTTAATGACAAAAGAAGGAAATATGATCGTGCTGGTACTGCCCGGAAACAAAAAGGTAGATTGGAAACGGGCGGCAGCTGCGGCAAAGACCAAAAAGGTAACATTTGCCAAACCGGAAGCTGTCAGCCAAGCGGTCGGCTGCGAAGTGGGTTGTGTTCCGCCTTTCGGACACCTGACGTCACTGCCGATTTATATGGACCCTGATCTAACCAAGAAAAATTTCGTTTATTTTAACCCGGGAGTTCATGACAAATCGTTTAAAGTCAAAGCCTGGGACCTGAAAAAGCTTTGCAGTCCCTGCCTCGTATGAACTAACCTATTTAATCATGGTTATAACACATGCACAGGCACTGAGAAATTGGATTAACCTTTTTAGTATAGTTTTTGCGCCAAACTTTATCAGATTGACTTTGCAAAACTTATTCTGTATTTATCCTCCAAGGTTAAACTAAATTTTATTCGCCATACTTCAAGAATCCCCTTTGGGGATCACCAAAGTGGTGCCATAGGGCTTGGCTTTTTACTTAGGGAGGTAAATCATGGCAAACGGATTAAACAAGGCAATCCTGATCGGCAATCTGGGCAGAGATCCTGAGATGCGGTATACTCCTAGCGGAGTTGCCGTGGCAAACTTCAGTATCGCAACCTCGGAAACCTGGACAAATAAAGACGGCGAAAAGGAAACCCGAACGGAGTGGCATCGAATCGTTGCCTTCGGTAAATTGGGTGAGATATGCGGAGAGTACCTGGCAAAAGGAAGACAGGTCTATATCGAAGGCCGGATCCAGACTCGGGATTGGGAAGACAAAGAAGGCATTAAGCGCTACACCACTGAAATCGTTGCAAACCAGATGATTATGTTAGGGTCCAAGGATACAACCGTGGCCAGCGATTCATTTGGCGGCCCACCTCCAGCAGAATCGCAATCTTCTATTTCGGAAACCCCGGATGATGATATACCTTTCTAACCCCGACCGAGGGGTCTGAGATTTTAATCGGTCTATTCGGTTTTACTTGGCTGTTTCGTTAGACGCTTTGCCCGAAAGACTGTCAGCGAAATCAGGAGGGAAATTTGAGAGGGCAAGGGCAGTTAAGGTTGTTTCGTTAAACTGCCCGTTCCATAATTGAAATAGGTGTGCAAACAGAGCCTTCAAATAGAGAGGATACCTTTGTTAGCTACTCTTGTCCTCTTCCAGTTTTTCGGGTTCCTTTTTTTCTTCCTCGTTAGAAGCGCCCTTAAAATTCTTTATTGCTTTCCCCATCCCTGCGCCGATTTCCGGCAATTTACCGGCACCAAAAATAATCAGGATAATGACCAATATAATGATCAGTTCCGGCATTCCAATTCCAAACATACACGCCTCCTATTCATCGGTACTGGTTTGTCTCAGCTCTTTTAAAAGCTGAGTGAACTCTTTTGACTTCAGATAGCGATCGATAGCACCCATGTAATCAATCCAGCTTTTCCATAGCGCAAGCCATGCGTCATTGTGCCAATAACATTCCTGGTCTCCGCCGCCTTTATGTCGTTCGATGTAATCGATATATTCTTCTGCACAGCTCTCACAAAGGCGGTAAGGTACCCGGATATTGCACAAACTCTCGTTTTGATCAGCAGGATCTTGACTAATTTGCGTGCCACACTTCTCGCACTTGTAGGCACACTGAGTACACTGAAATACTTTCTGGACGGCCTGGATTTTCCGCTTTCTGATTAATGCGGTCCTTTTTTCCTTGGCCAGAGCCAGCTTACCATTAATGGATATGATATCAGCCACAGTATGCCTTCATCCGTTTGAAAAAATTTCTGGTTTCACTTAGGTCACATTAACCAAGTCCCATCAGATTTCCAAGAAAAAAGCGAACGACTTCCATGACAAAAAGGCAAGATTACCCGGGGGAAGAAGTTTTCTTGGGATCTGCTAAAATAAACATATAACATCCGGCTAGGGACGTGTCAATCTTTTCCCCCTTGCGACCGGTCCTTCTACTTGGCGCGAATTTATAAGGTTGTTTCCATCCAAGGTGAGGTTGTGCATAAAATTTATGAGTTGTAAAATTTACCGACACATCGATAAATGGAATTCTTGTGGGCAGCTTGTAAAGTTTTGAAACTCATGATAGTCTATTTAGATTTTTGAGATGGAAATTTTGAACCGTTTTATACAAAGGAGTCCAGTATGCCCGCTCGCTTTCAGGCCAATACACTGCCGCTATTGATTGGAAGTCTGCCGCTGCAGGATCATGGGGAGGCCCTGGAACTTGTATTCAATCACACCCCGGAAATCCCGCTTTGGGTTCAACTGCCGTCATTTCCGCAGGAAAGAATGATCCCTCAATTTATGCCGGGTTTGCCGGGTCTTATCCTCGAAAATGACAAGGTTTTCATCAATACAGCCGCAGAAAATTTTGATGATCAAATACTGGAATTTTATGAAGAGTATATGGCCGTTGCAGACGGGGAAAAAGATTTGGATCATACCCGATTTGTCCTCACGACAGAGACTGCCAAAGGATTTACGGCGTTTATGGTGCGTTCAAAATCACTGTCTTCACCGCCGGTTGCGGTCAAGGGTCAAATTACCGGCCCCATAACATTTACCACCGGCGTCCATGATCAGAATAAAAACGCTATTTTTTACAATGAACAAATCCGAGATGTCGCTGTGAAGCTTATCGCCTTGAAGGCCAAATGGCAGGCCCGTCAGCTTTCGAGCCTGGACTGTCCGGTAATAATTTTTTTCGATGAACCTGCCCTTGCGGGGTATGGCACATCGGAATTTATCAGCATATCACATGATGAGATAAATGTCTGTTTTGCAGAAGTGATGGAAGCCGTGCAGTCGGAGGGGGCACTGGCCGGCGTGCATGTCTGCGCCAATACCGATTGGTCGCTGGTTTTGGAATCTCCGGCTGAAATTGTGAGCTTTGATGCATATTCTTATTTTGATCGGTTTATACTCTACCCCGACCTGATCAGGAAGTTTATCGAATCCGGAAAAATTCTGGCCTGGGGAATCGTTCCCACCGGCAATGCCGAAGATATTGAAAAAGAAACAACAGATTCTCTGGTGGCTCTGTGGGATGAGAAAGCCAGGGCCATAGAAGCACTCGGTATCGACAGATCCAGAATATTGGCCCAATCCCTTATAACTCCGAGCTGTGGCGCAGGGTCTTTGAGCCTTGACCTTGCGAAAAAGGTGCTTAGAATGACCCGGGAAGTATCTGAACAGGTGAAACGGCTGTGAATATTTGATGGCCTAAAAAGATTGCGCGACCCCTGGAATTTGTAAGATTTATTGTGATTGGTAAAATAACGTTTCCTCAAAGGCCGGACGTGGTGAGGAATATTTTTTCCACAATCACGCCAAATAAAAAATTGATGAACAGCATTTGGTTAGGATCGATGGTTGGACAGATTCGTGCCGTGATTCCTGTCCGTTTTTTTTAATTATATCACACAAGCTGGAAATGAGGTTATCGATGGTTGATGCAAGCACAAACGAGAAGTTTTCTGGAGCAACCCGCTACGTTTTGGATGATGAACTGGCCAGTATTGTAAACATATCCATGGCGCTTGAAATGCCGCTTTTGCTGAAAGGGGAGCCGGGCACCGGTAAAACGATGCTGGCCCATGCCATTGCCGAGAGTTTGGAAATGCCCCTTATTGTACTGAACGTAAAATCGAGCATGAAATTGGTAGATGCGTTGTACCAGTATGACACCTTGACACGACTAAACGACAGCCGGTTTGGCGACTCCAGCCGGGATGTCAGTAACATCGAAGATTATATAAGAATGGGTAAGATCGGTCAGGCGTTCACCGCGATGTCCAGAACCGTTCTTTTAATCGACGAGATTGACAAAGCGGATAGCGATTTCCAGGATGACATGCTCGATGTGTTGGATCAGATGGAATTCGACATCATCGAGATCGATAAAACGGTTAAAGCCAGGCACCGACCGGTCATGATTATTACATCAAATGCAAAAAAAGACCTTTCAGATCCGTTCTTGGGTCGCTGTAATTTTCACCACATTGCTTTTCCGGAACCGGTTATGATGCGAGAAATAATCGGTGTACACTTCCCGGGTTTGGACGCGGAACTTATCGAAAACGCCATCGGAACATTTTACAACCTGCGGGATGTCGACGCCGTCGAAAAACGGCCGGCAACCCGGGAGTTAATCAACTGGATAAGAGCGCTCAAGGCCGACCCGGATTTTAAACCGGAGAGACTTGCAGAAGGTGAAGTGCCCTTTCTGGGAGTGCTGTTCAAAAAAAGTCAGGATTATCGGAGAGCCGCGCAGTATATAGAGCGACGAAGAGTTTTGTAGACTGACAATGATATTGAAATGCAATAATCTTGGTTTTAGTCCATGATTTTTATTTTGGACTAGTGAATAAATTCGAAATTCAAATCTCCAAATTCGAATATACAATGTTCAAAACCGCTCGCTATCAGTATACGGATCATTTCACAGACCACTCAATTTCTAAAGTTTGAATTTTGGTCGGTTGAATTTGTTTCGCATTTCGTGCTTCGGATTTGAATCATGGGATAAAAAGCACACAACTAACATTTTTCGATGGCGACTGCATGATTCGCGTTTGTCTGTAAAGGAATGAATAAGGGATGTTTATTGATTTTTTCTATACCCTAAAGGACGTGGGGGTGCCGGTCAGTCCGACATCTTTTTTGACCCTGCATAAGGCGTTACGCACCGGGTTGATCAATACCCTGAGTGATTTTTATACGTCGTCCCGGGCGATTCTGGTTAAAAGTGAACGGTATTTTGATCTTTTTGATCAGGTTTTCGCCCACCATTTCCAAGGGGCTGAACTGCCGGATTATACAGGAGTTGAGTTCGACGAGATTGCCCGGGCGCTGCTCGAGTACTGGCTCAAAGAGCCTGAGGCCCTCGCCGATGCCATGGGGATAGACGAGTCGGAGTTAAACAAACTGAGTCCGGAAGAGCTCATCGAATATTTCAAGGAGCGGCTGCGAGAGCAGACCGAAGCCCACCATGGTGGAGACCGATGGATCGGAACCGGCGGGACATCACCGGTGGGTCATTCGGGATATCATCCGGGCGGCATGCGCGTCGGCGGTGTTTCTCGCAACAAATCAGCCGTAAAGGTGGCCATGGATCGCAGGTACAAAGATTATTCATTGAGCGGCCCCCTAACCCAGGCCATGATGGGCGAAGCCTTGAAACGGCTGCGAAACATGGTGCCGGTTGGCCCTCAGGATCAGATAAATATAGATGCCACCTTGTACCAAACCATGAAAAACGGGGGCGAAATTGAGATCGTTTTTGACCGGAGCTTGAAAGACCGGCTCAAGGTGATACTCGCCATTGATAACGGCGGGTACTCTATGGATCCCTACGTGATGGTTGTCCAGACCCTTTTTGATTATTCCCGGGCCCAATTTAAGGATTTAAAAACTTATTTTTTTCATAACACAATTTACAGCACGTTGTGGGAAGATCCGGCACGATTCAAAAAGCCTCAGTATATCGAAGAGCTGGTTCGGTTTGGCAGGGAGACCCGTTTTATTGTGGTCGGAGATGCCAGTATGGCACCCTACGAACTCATGGCAGCAGACGGGTCAATCCATCTTGAAGAACGCAGCGGCAGGCCAAGCATCGAGTGCTTGAAATTTCTCGCCAAAACTTTTCCGCACGCTGTCTGGCTCAACCCGATCACCTCAGGTATGTGGGGATATACCCAGACCATTAATGTCATCCGTGAGATTTTCCCCATGTTTGAGCTTTCCATTGATGGGTTGGAGAAGGCGGTGGCGCATCTCATGACCAAATAGTTTCCCATCATAAGTGGTTATTTTTCCGATGCGTCCGCCCAAGAGCCCTGGGGGCGTACCCCAAAAATACCTCATTTATGAATGGGAAACTCATGGCTGTTACTCTACCCTATTTCACGCAGAATTGGTCCCAAGTAAACTTTGTTATACATAATTTTCTTTATTTTTGAACTTGATTTAATACAATTTTTTTGAGACTAAAAAAAGTTTGTTCACTAATATTCTTTGGCGACTGTTGGAACCCCGGTATTCTATTAATCCGAATCGACCGTCAAATGAACAAGGCATCTTTGTGATGGTTGTTTTCTAAGTTCGAAAAAGATTTTATAATTTTATAACGAATATATTTGGAGGTCTGTAATGTTCAAGATTGTAAAACGTGAAGAAATGTCAGAAGGTACCGTCATTTTAAACGAAATTGAGGCCCCTTTGATAGCCCGAAAAGCAAAACCCGGTCAGTTCGTGATCTTGAAAGCCAACGAAACCGGAGAGCGCATTCCGTTGACCATGGCAGAAACCGATCCTGAAAAGGGGACCATAACCGTCATTTACATGGTTGTTGGTAAGTCCACCGCCCTCTTTAAGACCCTGATGGTTGGGGAGGGTTACCAGGATATTATCGGGCCGCTGGGGAAGCCGACGGATGTTGAAAAAGTCGGCAACGTCGTCTGTGTGGGCGGCGGAACCGGTATCGCCGTGCTGCACCCTATTACCCGGGCGCTAAAGGAAATCGGAAACCATGTTACATCGATTATCGGTGCGCGAAGCAAAGATCTGCTCATTTTAGAAGACAAAATGAAAGCCGTTTCACACGAGCTTTTGATCACAACGGATGATGGTTCCTATGGTCGCAAGGGATTTGTAACGGATGCCTTGAAAGACGTTCTGGATAAAGGTGATACGCAGTTGGTAGTGGCCATCGGACCGGTGCCGATGATGAAGTTCGTTTCCAAGCTGACGCAGGAATACGGTGTGAAGACCATTGTCAGCTTGAACCCGATCATGGTGGACGGAACAGGCATGTGCGGGGGCTGTCGTGTAACAGTTGGGGATCAAACAAAGTTTGCATGTGTCGACGGTCCTGAATTTGATGGTCACAAGGTTGATTATGACGAATTAATGCTCCGGCTGCAGGCTTATTGCGAGCATGAGCAACAGTGCTATAATGACTTTTGCATGTTGAATCCACAATAATCTCGGCGGCTTGTTAAATTTTATATCAGAGACGGATGTCGTTGTTATGCTCAGGCCTGTTAATAAGAGATAACGGTTTATTTGGAGGGCAGTTAATATGGTGGAACAAGAAACCAAGAAAGTCAAAAGAGAAAAGATTCCCCGGCAACCGATGCCCGAGCAGGAACCCGAACTCCGGGCCAAGAACTTTGAAGAGGTTCCTTTTGGATACAGTCCGGAAACCGCTATGAAAGAGGCTGAGAGATGCCTGCAATGCAAAAAACCCGCTTGTATCGCGGGTTGTCCGGTCGAAATAGATATTCCAGGCTTTATCAGGCTTATCAAAGAAGGTGAATTTACCAAATCCATTAGAAAATTATGGGAAAGAAACAGTCTGCCGGCGATTTGCGGGCGGGTATGCCCCCAGGAAATACAATGCGAAGGTGTCTGCATTGTCGGCAAAAAGGGAGAACCGGTTGCCATCGGCAACTTGGAGCGGTTTGCAGCCGATTGGGAAAGGGAAAATGGTACGGGGGATTTACCGCCGAAAGCCGAACCCAAAGGCAAAAAGGTTGCCATTGTGGGTTCCGGACCGGCCGGCCTGACGGTTGCCGGAGATTTGATTGTGAAAGGTTATGAAATTACGGTCTTTGAAGCTTTTCATAAACCCGGCGGGGTTCTTCTCTATGGTATTCCGGAGTTCAGACTGCCGAAAGAGATCGTGGCCCAGGAAATCAATTTCCTTGAAAGGCTGGGGGTTAAGGTAGAATGCAACCAGGTGGTCGGAAGGACGGTTTCGATAAATGAACTTTTTGAAGATGGCTACGATGCCGTCTTCATTGGGGTCGGTGCGGGTTTGCCGATCCTTTTGAATATTCCGGGTAAAAACCTTATCGGCATTTATTCTGCCAATGAATACCTGACACGTTCCAATCTCATGAAAGCCTATCGTTTTCCCGAGTATGATACACCCATTATCCGGGGCAGAAATGTGGTTACGCTGGGTGCCGGAAACGTCGCCATGGATTCCGCCCGTACGGCCTTGCGTTTGGGCGCTGAAAACTCAAGAATTGTTTATCGGCGGTCAAGAACAGAGGTGCCCGCCAGGGACGCCGAGGTTCACCATGCCGAAGAAGAAGGCGTTGAATTCTTTTTCCTGGCTGCCCCAACCAAGTTCATCGGTAATGATCAAGGGCGGGTTGTCGGTATGGAATGCCTGAAGATGGAACTGGGCGAACCCGATGATTCCGGGCGTCGCAGACCGGTTCCCATGGAAGGCTCGGAGTTTGAGCTGGAGTGCGATCTGGTCATTGTGGCTGTGGGTGCCGGCGCCAATCCGCTGTTGACCCAGTCTACCGAAGGGCTGGCGTTGAACAAATGGGGCTATATCCAGGCCGATCCCAAAACCGGCAAAACCACCAAAAAAGGGGTGTGGGCCGGCGGCGACATTGTCACCGGGTCGGCAACCGTCATTCTGGCCATGGGTGCCGGCAGGATTGCAGCCAATTCGATAGATGATTACTTAACCTGGGGCTGGTAAAAGTTACTTCCCCTGAGCGGTCTTTTTTCCGATAGACTGCGTTCTCCGCAGGTTTCCACCTGCGGCGTATTAGCATATACGCCTCGGTAAAAACCTTTGTGCGGCCTTGTCTATCGAAAAAAATCCTCACTCATGGAAAGCAACTTAAGTTTTTCATGAATTTAACAATATTTGTATCCGCCCCGTTAAATGCGAAGCGAATTTAACCGGGGCGGCGTACTAAATTTACGCCTTCGCGCAATCCTTTGTTTTGACTCGCCCGCCATTTGGCGGGTTCGCCCTTCGGGCAGCCTGACAGCTGTCCACATCCGCCTATTGTCGGAAGTGCCCTTGATCTTGCAAAAATGTCCTCGTTTCTGATCCGGAAAAATGATCCATATTGACACAACGGCCCATTTTTATTAAGTACCTACCATACTAAAGTATACAGAACGACATAAATCATTGCACATACATACACAGCGTTCTGGATTTTGACCTTATCTGGTGGCTTTAAAATCAACGATTCAAAGGGCGAATACGCAATTTATTACGACGCTGTGTATAGATCCTATTTCCTTTAGCTACTATCATCTTTTCTATTGTTTCCAAGGGGGCATTAAATGGAGTGCCCTAAATGTCTTTCTGATAATGCCAACACGCGGAAGTTTTGTTATGAGTGTGGCGCCAAGCTTCTCAGGATCTGCCTGCAGTGCGGTTCTGAAAATCTTCCGAGAGATAAATTCTGCGGTGAATGCGGGCAAAAATTAACCCCTCTGTTTGAGCCCCCCCGACAAGAGCGCTCCCTTGATGAAAAAATCGTGAAGATTCAACGCTATCTGCCAAAGGGTCTGACTGAAAAAATCATGCCCCAAAGTGATAAGATCGAGGGCGAGCGTAAACAGATTACGGTAATGTTCTGCGACATGGCAGGTTTTACTTACCTTTCTGATACACTGGGACCCGAGGAAGCTTATTCAATCATGGATCAAGTCTACGAGATCCTTATTCACAAGGTCCATGATTACGAGGGCACGGTTGATGAAATGACCGGCGAGGGGATTATGGCCCTATTCGGAGCCCCCATGACCGTGGAGCAGCTCCCCAGAAGGCAACCCATCCGCTGACCATTCTGGCCCAGGCCTACCGCGTTAGCGGGAAACCGGAGTTGGCACACGAGACGGTGTCCCGTGCGCTTAATATTGAAGGTTCCCGGCAAGAACGTGCGCTGGAGGCCTGGGCCATGGCCGTTATGGCTGGGGTCAATGCGGATTTGGGCCGGTTGGAGCATGCAATAGACTGGTATCGCTGCGGATTGAGTCAAGCTGCCGAACTTTCGATGCCACCGCTCACGGCCCATTGTCATTTAGGACTCGGGCAGCTTCTCCTTGCAACCGGACATTCCGCGGAAGCATGCAACGAAATAAACGCTGCCATTGACTTATACTATTCTATGGGCATAAAATTCTGGCTGCCCCAGGCTGAGGCGGCACTTGCCAAAGGCAACAAGACTATTTAGAAAATTAGGATCATCTCCGAAAGAGTTGGTGGGATTTAATGAAATGAGCGGATGATCCCCGTTGCAGGCGATAAATAAGTAAATATTTTAACCGCAGATTCACCCTGTTAAATCCTCCGCAGGAGGTCCGCAAAGCGGAATTTAACAGGGCAGGCGCAGACAATAAAAACTTTTTGCCTGGGCGACCTGACCAGGCAAAAGCTTCATGCCTTTCAGGCATAAGCATTGCTAGTATCGCGAAGCGATTGAGGTTTTTGCCTCCGCAGGTCGCGGAGGCAAATTTTCTGCGTCCGTCGAACGAAAGAAGCGAGAGGGCGGCTAAATAAATAAAACGGTATCATTGGCGGATCGATTGAATTTTAAATTGCCTATATGTAACATATTCGAATCAGTTTACACCAAATAAATTGGAGAAGAGCCGAAAATTACCAGCCACAACATAGTAGTTATCGAATCTAACTCAAGGAGGTCGTCATGCGTATCTCAGTTTTTGGTACCGGTGCCGTCGGGGGATATTTTGGGGGGCGACTCGCCCAGGCTGGAGAAGATGTTGTTTTCATCGCCCGCGGCGAGCAGTTGCAAGCAATGCGATCGAATGGTTTGCAAGTGGATAGCATCAAGGGTGACTTCGTCGTAAAGCCTGTGACGGCGACGGATGATCCGGCCCAAGCGGGGGCAGTGGATGTGGTTTTAGTGGGCGTGAAGGCCTGGCAGGTGCCGGAAGCGGCCAAGGCTATGCAGCCAATGATCGGACCGGATACGCTTGTCGTGCCGCTGCAAAACGGGCTTGAGGCACCGGCTCAACTGTCCGCGGTATTGGGTGACCAGCATGTTTTAGGCGGCCTATGCGGGCTTTTCTGTTACGTCGCGGAGCCTGGAATTATCCGCCATGCCGGGACAGAGCCTTTCGTGAAGTTTGGGAAGCTGGACAACAGTGTGAGCCGACGCGCTGAACAACTGCGTGAAGCATTTACCCGTGCTGGGGTGAAGGTTGAAATTCCGCCGGATATCCGGGTGGCCCTGTGGATGAAATTTCTGCTTATTGCCGTGTGGAGTGGCATAGGCACAGTAACGCGTGCCCCGGTTGGAGTCTGGCGCAGCCTGCCGGAAACCCGCAAAATGGTAGAAAACGGTCTGCAAGAGATTATCAACGTGGCGCAGGCTCGTGACATTGGGTTGCCGCAAGATGCGCTGCAAACCGCCTTGGCCATGTTTGATGGTCTGGCGCCGGAGTCGACTTCCTCCATGCAGCGCGATATTATGGAAGGCCGTCCCTCAGAGCTTGAGGCCCAGATTGGAGCGGTGGTGCGCTTTGGACAGCAAGTCAATGTGGCAACCCCGCAGCATACATTTATCTATCACAGTTTGTTACCCATGGAAATGCGGGCGCGAGGCCAACTGCAATTTTGAAAGGGCAAATTTTTTGCAGCGTAATAGCAGTAAATCGGTAATTCTGTTGATATGATAGAATCAGCAATATTGTATGTTAGGCAAAGATAGGCAGGGCCATGGTGACTCTGCCTCGCAAATCACCGCATGTCTGGATTGCGATCACAGCCCCGGTGCTACTTTGGGATCCGATGTGAAAGTTCCAATTTAAATTCCTCTAAAATACCTATTTCTTTGCTTTCCAAGGGCCTTCACGCATGGGTTCAAAGAAGGGAGATAATCCGGGATCTCTCTCTAATCTTTTCTTAGCTTCATCAACTAAATCATCCATTATTTTCTGCGATTCAGGTGTCTTCTGAAAAGGACTTAATTTAACAGCGTTAGTTATTATATCGACTGCATCATCAATGGTTATCTTTTCTATATTGATGACCAGATCGTAAAGCCTTGAATTCCATGTGTCGATAGAATAAAGTTTCTGGCTCCATCTTCTTCTTTCTTTGTCAACCTCATTCACCATGATTTCAGCTTTTTCCTTTGATACCCCTTCCCTTGCCATCATGCATTCTATACGATGCTTCATATCGGCGATAATCCGAACTTTAAGCGCATGAGGGACATCTTTTAGGAAAAAGTGACCAGCAAAACCATGATAGACGATATTGTCTTTGCTGAGATGTTTTAATATAGCTGCACGTATATAGTTAATGTATTTCTCTCTGCCAAAAGTATAACGCTCTAAAAATGATGGGGCATCACGAATGGCGCGGATAAGTTTTATTTCTGAAATCTTATATTCATCGGAGATTTCCAGAAGGAATTCACGTGAAATACACTCGTAGCCAAGTTTTTGCGCCACCTTCTCAGCCACTTTACCGCCGTGAGTATATGAACCCCTGGAGATAGTAATAATAGACATCATATACCTCCTTATCTATTGTGATGCTCGTTTTAAACGAAGTTCATGCGAATCCGCAATTTATTGATCTCACAACAAGGGTTCTATTTTGGAATACTTGCCTTGATATAAATAAAATTCGACCAGGTATAATAAAGCTGAATTATTGATAATAATATATTATTGATAAGAACTCGCTTTAGCGAAAGCGAATTAGACGAGAATCCAGATTGTATGTAGGTATTAGCTGCAGCCCCTCATATGGAAACGTAAAATAAAGAAAGCAAGTAATATTTAATTATCGAAGGCGGGTTTGGTTGTCAATTGGAATTTTTTGCGGAAGTTTTGAATTTTACCAATGTATGGGTATGCTTTACTTTACCTGCTTGCCTGCGGCCAATTCTTTTAGCAGGCGGGGGGTAGGTGTCACCCATTAAAAGGCGCTAGGTCAAATCTTGACGGGCTGTTGCCCAAATTCCTTTTGGCCTTGTCTAAAACCTTTTTGATCAATCTAAAGCTGGTTCCAGGCGCTTTGAAAACTCGTCCCGCTTGAGCGCGGGACTCAAACAGGTTCAAAGCGCTGATCTTCCACTTCGCTAAGATTGATGGACAAAAATGTTTTAATGACCGCCCAAAATGATTTGGGCAACAGCCCGTCAAGATTTGATAACACCAATTCTACCTATTCCCCATATTCTCTAAATATAATAAAAAAGCCGGTCAGGTCATCTTACACCCGACCGGCTTGTGGGGCTGCAGCCGCATGCTATTTTTGCATAATTATCAGCATCAGTCCTCAACGTCTTCAAACATTTCCACCCAGGCTTGAAAGCGCCGGACTTTATCGTGACCGTAACGGTTTAGCGTACCGATAATCTCAGCTACGGTTTTTTCCCTGGCTGTATCCCGGCCGTTTTTTGAAAAAAATTTGTCGGCATAGCAGATAATTTGTTCCTCAATGGAAACCGGCAGCATGTCGCGAGCCGGTAGGGGCAGATCCTGTTGTCGGATGTCTTCTTGGGTCATACCGACCCCTACGTGTCGTTCGCAAACCAGCCCATGGGCTGAAAGGCCGATCTTTTCCAAGATTTTGCGGCCCAGATAGCCGTGTCTCACATAGGGATCTTTGCCGAAGCAACCCAGTTCCGGCGAATGGGTCCTAAAAATTCCGATGTCATGCAGATAAGCAGCCTCCTCAATGAATCTCAGATCCGATTTGAGATGGGCCACGCGTCCAGCTATCTCAAGCGCCTTATCCGCAACCTGCCGGCCATGCGTGATGAGAATTTTATATGCCCGGGAATCCTTTTCGTAATAACGGGTTATAATCTCTATGGGATTCATAGTGAATGTAAGTTGTCGATGGTCTGCGGTCCGTTAGTTTGTTAGCAACGGGCCACTGACTGCGGACAACTGACCTAACAAGCTTATCCTTGTTTTGCCAGCAATACCCCCTCAATAAAAGTATCGATCTCGCCGTCCAGCACGGCAGTGACATTCCCGACTTCGAGTTTTATGCGGTGATCTTTGACCATTTGATAAGGATGCAGAACATAGGACCTTATTTGGCTGCCCCAGGCAATTTCGTCTTTGCTTTCATGGATTTCGCTGGTCTTTTCATCCTGCTTTTGCTTTTCCTCCTGATAAAGCCTGGCCTTTAGAACCTTCATCGCCATATCCCGGTTTCGGTGTTGGGATTTTTCCTGCTGGCACTGAACCACGATACCTGTCGGAAGGTGAGTGATGCGAACCGCACTGCTGGTTTTATTTACATGTTGCCCACCGGCACCTCTGGCCCTATAGGTGTCTATCCGCAAATCCTTATCATCGATTTCGATCACGATTTCCTTGTCCAATTCGGGATAAACAAAAACCGAAGCAAAAGACGTGTGCCGCTTTCCACCGGCATTAAATGGAGAGATTCTCACCAGCCGATGGACGCCTGTTTCAGCCCGAAGATAACCGTAAGCATATTCGCCATTGGCCGTAAACGTGACGCTTTTTATGCCGGCCTCATCCCCCGGCTGCAAATCAATTAAGTTAATCTTAAACCCTTTACGTTCCACCCATCTCGCATACATCCTGAAAAGCATCTCTGCCCAGTCCTGGGCTTCAGTCCCACCTGCGCCGGCATTAATCGATACAATGGCATTGTTGCGATCATTTTCCCCGGCCAGCATCAAGCTGAGGGAAAGTTTGTTTATTTTCCGCTCAAGCGCTTGCAGTTGTTGCGCAACTTCTTCCAATGTGCCGCTGTCTGATTCTTCTTCAGCCAGGTCCAGTAATATCCCAGTTTCTTCAAGATCGTTGGCGAGCCGGTTAAAACCATCAATTTGACTGGTGAGCAGTGTTCTTTCCTTAAATAAAACCTTTGAATCTTCAGGATTTTCCCAGAAACCGTCTTTTGCGATCAGCTTTTCGATTTCGCTAAGCCGCGTTTGTTTTCCGGGAAGGTCAAAGATAACCCCTCAACTGTTCCAATTTCAAATTAAGATCCGTGAAGTTTTGTTTTATTTCGGTCGTCATCTCCTTACCTCCTGTTGTTTACTTTTTTAATTTAAGCATTTTTCTGCATATAGCAAAAAGCGTGACTATCAGACAAAGCCAGGCAAACAGGTCGCCATGACGGGTGTAAAAGGTTTTTTTTGTCAATACCGGCACATTTCTGGTCACGGCGGCATCCACAAATAGTTGAGTCGAAGCCAATACCCGGCCCACCGGGTCGATAAAGCCGCTGATCCCCGTATTGGCGGCCCGGATGAGGCTGCGCCTGTTTTCCACCGCCCGCAGGACTGCTATGGAAAAATGCTGATAGGGAGCGCTGGTTCTGCCATACCAGGCATCATTAGTGATGTTAACCAGAATTTTAGCCCCATTTTGGGTAACGGCCCGGGAGAGTTCGGGGAAAATAATTTCATAACAAATCAATACTCCCAGGTCAGAATCATTCCAGAAAAGCGTATCCCCCATGTTACCGGCCACAAAGTCGCCGACCTGAGCCACCATTTTGCCCAGAAAGGGCAACCACTTTTTGAGAGGCACATACTCCCCAAATGGTACCAGATGCGCCTTGTCGTATTTGCCGATTGCCTTACCGTCGGGGTCGATTAAATAGCTGCTGTTGAAATATTCTATTCGGTTGTTTTTTTTACGAAAAGAAGGGCTCCCGATCAGAAAATGGGTAGCAATTTGCCGAATCCCTCTTACTACCATGGCGCTGAGCCGGGCATTGTGCAGAAAATAAAACGGTGTTGCGGTTTCAGGCCATACGATGAGTTCTGGCTTCTGCCGGCCGGCTGAGTAAGATAATCTTATATACTTCTGTATGGTTTCAATCTGAAACGCCGGATCCCATTTTAGTGACTGCTCGATATTTCCTTGAACAACAGCGATCTTTTTGGATGCGGAGCCTGCAAACAGATCGTCTAGCGATTTAATTCGAACGGCACCATACATCCAGGCGGCACCGATAATTATCACGGACACCGAGGCTGCCGCGATGATGTCACGTTTGGTAATGGGGATTTCCTGCCAATGGATTCCGGTGAAAAAAAGAAAACCAAGATAAATTGTGACATTGGCCAGCAATACGATAAATGATACGCCGTATACGCCAAATATATCTGAAATTTGTATGATATGCAATGCACTATATTGGGTGTACCCCAAAAGCTCCCAGGGAAAGCCTGTGAAAAGAAAGGAGCGAAAATATTCCAGTGAAACCCATAGTGCCGGGCTCATAAAAAGACAGACAGCCGGTTTTACATGCAGTAGGGTTGCCAGAGCTGCGAATGTCGCAATATACAATGCCAAATAGGTGGCCATGAGAAATAGAACGGGGACGGAAAGATACCAGGGGAGTTGTCCGTAGGTCTGCATCGTATAAGAAAGCCAGTAGAGCAATGACAGGTAATGAATCAGCCCTGTTATCAGGCCGAGCCGGAAACTGTCATTCCATTTCAGGTTTCGAATGGAAATCAGCAGCGGGACCAGAGCAAACCAGGCCAACCAGCTCAGGTTGATGTTAGGAAAAGATCCCGTTAACAGCAGGCCGCTCAAAATGGCCAAAATGATTTTTCTTTTATCGATTTCGATGTTGTTTTCTCTCAATTTAACGTAAATGGACCCACAAAAAAGCCCCACAGGACGGGGCAAAAATTTTATTCCAAATTAGTAATCTTTTCAACTATATTTACAATAATATAATTACCCTTTGCGGTGTCAATATAATTTTTTGGTGCTGTGCACAAAACCTGTTAGCTGTTGCCCGTGAATTTTAGGGTAAGGAGTTTAGCGATGGTAAAAATTCACGAACCAACAGTGCACAAATTACCTAAAATAATATGAATCCCTTTTTGTTGACACGATATTGCCGCTTCAATATAGTTGGAAGGTGCATCCACCAAAAATTCGTACGGCAACAAACAGAAGTTTCCCTAAAACTGGTTTCAAAACCGCTTTTAAACCAATTTTGAGAACTTTTGTCCAAAAGCGCTAAGCAAAGCGGAGCGCGTGTCCCGCCGGAGTCTGATCAGACGAAGGCGGATAAAATCTTGAACTGTTTGAGGGCCTTCGCCCGAGTTTTCAAGATTTAGCGCAGCCAGCTTAGCGCTTTTCAATCCGCCAAAGATCTATGGCGGATAAAAAGGCACAAACCGGTGAAAACGAGGTTTTGAAACTGCTTCTAATACTGCGGGAATCTCTTCTACAGGCTTTCAAGGAAAAACTGGAGATCTGCTCAATGGACTTTAAAACACATCTGATAGACGCTTGGGAGATGACCCTGGAATTCATCGCACCGCTTATTATAATTACGCTGATTATGTTTGTTGTGTGGTTTTTGTCTTTCGGGATTCTTGTGCCGGTTACTTTCGCAGGTTACACCCAGTCGATTCTTTTGATGATCAGACAAGGTCGCGAACCGAGAATTCAGGATCTGTTTTCCCAACTAAACCTGTTCCTTCCCTTGCTCGGGTTTGGAATTATGGTGTGCGCCGCCACGGTGATAGGACTTATCTTTTTTGTTTTACCCGGCTTGTTGATAGCGCTGGCAACAGTATTTATATGCCTTTACGTGGTTCCGCTGATGATAGATAAAAACTTGGGGCTGTTTGATGCCATAAAAAAAAGTTATTCGTTGGCGCTGCAGGGCGCACTGGTAGATCATCTCGTGGTGGTGATCATATTTATCGGCATTCATGCAGTTGGAAGTTCCGTGTTTATCGGGTCGCTTTTTACACAGCCGCTGGCCACAATTTTCTTGCTTTCAGTCTATGAGAAAAAAACCAACCTGGACTCGGCAAGCGGCGGCGCCTTGTCCGACTAATCTGCGTTGCCCTTGATAGACCCTTATTTTCACTTTTTTCCCACGACATATTCAATGTTCAAAAAATTACCTCTCCCCCGGGCTGCCGTATTTGGGTCATTCTCCGAACGTTCTTCTGAGAATCACGCCAAACCGAAATCCGCAAATACACTACATATTGTGTAATTTTTGTTGTTGACTCACAAGATGTAATGTAATAAAGTTTCAAGATTCAAGCCGGCATTTCGTTTTGAACATTGAAATCCAAAAGCTAGAGGTGTGCATTGAAACCCATCAAACAGATTTTAATTGA
>CP070652.1:829462-832824 GCA_020354645.1 Deltaproteobacteria bacterium | reverse complement strand
TCCCACTCAGGCCGGAGCCATCGGAGCCGGTGGTGCTTTGCTCATCGGTCTGGCCCGACGCCAACTTGACTGGCAGACCTTTGTTGAGGCCGGCAAGGAAGCCCTGCGAACATCCTGCATGGTGATATTCATTATTACCGGGGCCGTCATCTTTGGCCATTTCATGGCGGTATCGAGAATACCCTTCATGTTGGCTGACTGGCTCGGAGGGCTTCCCATACACCCGATGGCTGTCATGGGAGTCATCGTAATCATTTACTTTATCGGCGGCTTCTTCATGGATGCGATGGGTCTCATTGTGGTTACGGTCCCCATTTTCTTCCCGATCGTTGAAAAGCTCGGCTTTGACCCGATCTGGTTTGGCGTCATCATCGTACTCGTGGGCGAAATGGGGGTTATCACGCCGCCTGTGGGTGTGAACGTATTTGTCATCAAAGGCATTGCCCCGGATATCCCGTTGGAACGGATTTTTAGAGGTATTCTACCCTTTCTCGTGGCCTTGATTGTCTTCACGATTTTGCTAATGATATTCCCGAAAATCGCTACTTTCTTACCGAGCCTTGTTCACTATTAGCTCTGATTTTAACATTCCATTATATTTAAACAGACGCTTGCTTTATTATTGAAGCTCCCCGCCCTAAAGGGCGGGGCTAGCAGGAAAGGAAAATGTCGATTTCAAATAAATCAGGGATCGGAGCAATTTTTGCGACGACAAGATGCCGGGTTATCGCCTGCTCGATTGAGCAGCGGCAACAACTGGCACTGTCCCTACAACCGACACCGCAGTTTGCCTTTACCGGCGGCAATAGCTCCCTGCCAGTTAAAAGCACCGGGGCGATCATCTTGTCGTGCAAAAAATACCCCGTTCCCTGATTTAGCCATCTTGCCCCCAACTTTAAAAGGCGGGGCTTGCAGGGAAGCGAACCGGTCAAACGGCTGGCAAACATTACGATGCGTCGGTTGTAAATAAAGGTAAATCAAAAGGGAAGGAAGAAAATGAATGAAAGATGGATAACACCCTCATCGGATGCGGATGAGAAGCAAGAGTCGCAGTTTGAGACCTGGATTTCGGGTGAAAATGTCCCCTTTGTCAGCGTTGAAGCCAAGGAGGCTTATAAAGCCAGGGCCACGCTTATCAAGGATTCGATCCAGTTGACAAAGGCGCCCAGGCGCATCCCCATATGCCCCTCGGCCGGCTTCTTTCCGATTCAATATGCCGGCGTCAGCATGTATGACGCCATGTATGATTACGATGTTTTGACCCAGGCATGGATAACGTATTGTAAAGACTTTACGCCGGATGCTTACAACGCCCCAACGACTATCGTGCCTGGCAGGGTACTGGACATTTTGGATTTCAAGCTTTGCCGGTGGCCCGGTCACGGGGTATCCAAACAACTGGAATACCAGTATGTGGAAAAAGCGTATATGCAGGCCGAGGAGTATCAGGACTTAATTGATGACCCGACCGGCTTCTTCATGAACGTTTACCTTCCGCGCATCTTCGGCTCCCTAAAATCTTTAGATAAGATACCGCTGCTTCCTCCCGTTAATGAGATTGTGTGTGTCCCCCCCGCGCTGATTCCATTCGGAACTGAAGATGTCCAAACAGCATTCAACCATCTGGCAATCGCAGGTGAAGAAACTATGCGGTGGCTAACTGCTGTCCGTCGGTTAAACGGGACCATCATGGGCAAAGGATACCCGGCTTTTTCGGGCGGATTCACCAAAGCGCCTTTTGACGTGATCGGCGACACCCTCAGGGGTACCAAAGAAGTTCTGATGGACATGTACCGGCATCCGGATGAGCTCATTGAAGCTTGCGAAAGAATAACGCCTTTCATGATCAAGTCCGGCGTAGCCTCATGCAAGGCCGCCGGCCACATCATGCCTTTTATTCCCCTGCACAAAGGCGCAGACGGCTTTATGTCTGATGAACAGTTCCGGACCTTCTATTGGCCAACGCTCAGAAAAGTCATCATAGGACTTGTCAATGAAGGCTTGGTTCCGCAACTCTTTGCCGAAGGAGGCTATAACCAGCGTCTGGAGGTGATTTGTGATGTACCCAAGGGAAAAGTGGTTTGGTGGTTTGACCTTACGGACATGTCTCGGGCTAAAGAGACCGTCGGTCGGGTGGCCTGTATCGCCGGTAATGTTCCGCTATCATTATTGTGCACCGGATCGCCTGGTGATGTGAAAGCCTATTGTAAGAATCTTGTGGAGGTAGCCGGAAGGGATGGTGGTTTCATCTTCTCCACCGGGGCAGGCATGCAAGGGTCCAAGGCAGAAAATGTGAGAACTATGATTGACTTTTCAATGGATTACGGAATTTACAAATCGGGAGATCAATAATGTCGAAGGAATTGATTGATGCCATGGTCAACATGAGGGAACAGCAAGCAATCGATCTGGCCAAGAGAATGTTGGATGAAGGAGAGAATCCCTTAAAAGTTTTAGAACTTTGCCGGAAGGCCCTTGAAATTGTTGGGAAGCAGTTTGAAACTGGCAGATATTTTCTACCGGAGCTGATACTTTCTGGCGAAATGTTAAAAAAAATATCTAAAATGGCCAAGCCTTTTATGCGGCAGGATGTCAAAGAGAATGCCGTCGCTTTAGGGAAGGTAGTTATTGGATCGGTGAAGGGAGACATACACGACATTGGAAAAGACATTGTTGTATTTCTGCTGGATGTCAATGGTTTTGAGGTTCACGACTTGGGCGTTGATGTGTCCGAGCAAAAGTTTATTGAAGCGATCAACCAGGTTCAGCCAGAGGTTGTGGGTATGAGTGCCCTGTTAACCACCGTCTTTGAATCTTTGAAGCGCACGATCGAGGCTATCAATGAAACGGGGCTGCGAGACAAAGTTAAAATCATGATTGGTGGCGGAGCAGTTGACGAGAAGGTGAAAGAATATTCAGGCGCTGATGCTTATGGGCCCGATGCCGTAGCTGCTGTAAAACTGGCCAAAGCTTGGGCTCAGATGCAAACTTAAAGCTATCTCAAAATAACAGATCGCGTAGAATGACTCGCAGAGCATTTCAATTAATGAGGCCATTCCGATAATCCCGCTGACATCAGGAGTGATATATATTTTTGAGATAGCTACTAGCGCATAACGGAGGTGATGGGGACAGGATCCTAGTGTAGTGTCCGGCAAATAAGTTACAAAATTCAACTCAAGGTTTGAAAGGTTTTTGTGAGCGCCATTGAGCATTTTGGGAATAAGACGCCTGCAGCAGCAGGGCGTAAAATCCGCCGGAGGCGGATGAAAATCAAAAGCTTTCTGAGTCCCGAGGCCCGCAAGGCGGGCCGAGGTCGAGTTCTTTTGATAGGCAAGCTGGCGTCCCCAAAATGGTCGCCG
>CP070652.1:816282-829362 GCA_020354645.1 Deltaproteobacteria bacterium | reverse complement strand
ATTCCATTATGCATTCAGGTGTGTTTTATGGTGGCAATTACACTATTGAGAGTATTTAGGTATTTGATGTTGGATGTTTAATGAGAGGGACACATACGAAACACTAGAGTGATACTCACAACTGTGTTCCGATTCCCCTTGCGGTCATGCTGATACGGGCGAGTGGTAAATTTTTTGCCACAAGCTGATCACTGCGGTGGGTTTAAATGGCAAAAGGTCTGTGCTGCTCAGTTAAGCAAACCAATTTGTTTTAATGGTGTTAGGTAGGATGTTATAACCAGCTGGGCACCAAGTAAAAGGAAGTCGCCGTCTCGAGCCCAAGGGGCAGAGATCTGGCATCTTGTGACCAAAAAAATACCCCTCACCCGGACCGCCTTACTCCGTTGCTTATCGGAATATTATTTTGAGAATTACTATAAGCACTCAATTTTTATTAAGGATGGTTTTTTGACATGCCCACAGACGATATTAACTTCAAACCCACTTTATCGTTCCTTTCTGCCGAAGATAAAGACCGGATTCACCAGGCTGCACTCGAAGTCCTGAGCGAAGTCGGCATGAAAGTCATGCACGATGAGGCTTTGGGGATGCTGCAAAATGCCGGCTGCCAAATCCTGGAAAACGGAATGGTAAAGATTCCCGGCAAGCTTGTGGAAAAAGCAGTCAGGAGCGCACCGGAAAATATATCACTATACAACCGGGAAGAAAACCATGTCATGGATATCGGCGGCCGCCGCTCTTATTTCGGCACCGGATCGGACCTCATCTATTCTTTGGACACTGAAAAGATGAGGCGACATCAATGCGTTCTGGATGATGTGGCGCGTGCTGCCCGGGTTTCGGATGCCTTGCCCAATGTAGATTTTATCATGTCCTTTGCCCATCCGTCGGATATAACTCCTGAACGGGCCTATCTGTTCAGTTTTCAGGCCATGGCGCAAAATTCCATCAAACCGATTGTCTGCACCGCAGAATGCCGGGATGATCTCAGTGAAATGTGGCATATTGCGAGAATCATCAGGGGCAATGAAGACGCATTGCGGGCAAAGCCCTATATCATTCATTATGCCGAACCCATCAGCCCGCTGAAACACCCCTTTGACAGTCTGGATAAGCTGATTTTCTGCGCGAAAAAATCAATGCCTGTGATTTACTCTCCGGCACCCATTGCCGGTTCTACGGCTCCGATAAGTCTTGGCGGTCATGTGGTCCAGGGATTGGCCGAATGTTTTTGCGGCCTGGTCATTCACCAGCTAAAAGCCGAGGGTGCACCATTCCTCATGGGTATGGGCCCTGCAGTGCTCGATATGGTCACCGGTCAATGTTCTTATAATGCACCGGAATACCTCATGGTATACATGGCGATTGTGGAAATGAGCCACTATTATAACCTGCCCAATTGGGGGTATGCCGGGACGAGCGACTCTCAGATCCCGGACCAGCAAGCTGCCTTTGAAGCCGGTCTGCTCACCTTTATGGCTGCCATGGCAGGCTCCAATCTGAATCACGACCTGGGGTATCTGGATTTTGGCCGCACCGGCAGCCTTGAGATGATCGTAATATCCGATGAAATTATCGGCCAGGTCCGTCGAATGAAGCGCGGCATACCGTTGGATGATGCGCAACTGGCCGTCAGTGTCATAAAAGAAATCGGTCCGCAAGGACATTTTCTAACTCACGACCATACACTGGAGCACCTGCGGGCCACCCAGTGGCGTCCGAAACTCTTCAATCGAATGGGATTTGAAAAATGGGAGGAAACCGGAAGTCGGAGTCTCTTGCAGCGGGCTCAACAGCGGCTTGCGGAAATATTAGATAATCATCGGGCACCGTCTATCCCCCCAAAAAAACAGCAGGAAATCCAGGCGCGGATCAATCGATTTAAGGTGTGAGCAAAGAATCCGATCCCAGAAGGACCGGAGAATTTTTAGGCCAACGGCGCCAGGGCAGGCCAACACTCCTTATCCAATTTGCCAGGCAGAGACCGTTAACCCTCACCTGGTACAATAACCAAGTTTTCTGTGCCGCAATAAAATCAACACGCTGCCAGTTTGGCGCATAATTTATCCAGCTCTTTCATAACAACATCATCGAGTTGCGGTACTTGATGGTTTTCGATGATGTGCTTGATTTTGGCCCGGATTTTACTTCTAATCTCGGATTCATCCGGATTATCCATCTTGCGGCTGAATAGGTCGGAATAATAGATTTTCTTAAAGTTTTGCAGGGTATGATCTTCCATAAGGAAAGCCCCTCCCGGCCCCACCTTTTCGACCACCCCCAATACCATTTCTTCAGAATCGACATCAATTCCCTGAACGTAATGTTTAAGAGTTTCAATGATCTCATCGGACAGAACAACCAGTTCCGGGCAGACATTGTTGCAATGATCCGCGACACCGATATCATGTATGAGATTGGCTTTGCTGAGGATTGAAGAAAAAATTTCGAACGTCGCTTCGGTCACAGCCTGTTCATCCAGTGCTTTGGCATCGGTACAACCGGCGGTTCCGTAAAACGGCAGACCATAATGGTCGGCCATTTCAGATGCAGCTGCCACCAAAAGATGAAATTCTATAGCCCCGTAACTCCCGATAGTGGATTTCATATCCATAATCGATGGCATGGCGCCGTAGATAAACGGCGAGCCTTCACTGACCAATTGGGTCAATACCAGCCCGGTCAACACTTCTGCATTGCACTGGACCAAGCTGCCGGCAAAGCTCTGGGGGGCAGTCCCGCCCATCATGCAATAGGGCATATAAACAACCGGAATACGGTTCTGTGCGCTGATATACAACTTTTCGGTACTCGCTTCGGGATGATTCAACGGGGGGACCGGTTCACAGTAGTTAAATATAAAAGGCTTTTGCTTAAGCCGGTCTTGGCCGCCGGCGACAATGGCGGCCATATCGATCACAACCTGTAACGATTCGATATCATTGGTGCTGAAATTGATGGTTTTGCTGCAGTTCTTAACGGTCTCCAAAAAGGAGGTTCGGGATTGGATTTCCGGGGGCACATCTTTGACGAGCCCCACCGACAGAACAAAATGGATATTGGGCAGATAATCGGCAATCTTACACATCAGCTCAATATCTCTTTTCATAAAATCTCTTGTCTTTCCTGTGCAGGGATCCACTATTTCGAGCATGTCCGAATGGCATCCGAAATAAAAATTATTTTCCTTGCCGATGATCATTGCCGGTTCACCGGCACGGTTGTATAGGGTGAGCTCTTTGGGTGCGCTCTTCAAGGCTTTTTCCACCAATGAACTGGAAATTTTCACCAATCCCTCACGGCTGACCGCCGCGCCGTGATCCCTCAAAAGCTTTAAGGCTCGTTTCCCGCCAATCCTCATGCCGATCTTCTCCATCAGATATATACTGGCCGCATGGATCTGATGAATTTTTCCCCGATCCAAAATACTAAAGTTAATATATCTTCTCGTTTTTGTCGTCATTTAATCCTCCATGTCGGCGTCCATAGCATTTCCACCTGATAATTCTTTTTTATTACCTGAATTTTGCACGAGTCGGAGGCTTTCATATGCAAGGCATTTAAGGGCGAAGCCATAGTAAACTATTGCAAGTCCTTAATAACGCCGCAGATGGAAGCCTCCGGCCCGCCCGCAGTGTGAAAATTAATGAGATAAAATGATTTTCATCCATTATACTTGATAGGTATTTTGGTTTACTTCTCTGGTTTGCTTAACCTGCTGTCATTAAATATTATTTCAACTTCTCATTAATTTTCATGCAAAATTCAGATATTACTATAACTGAACAATATTTTGAAAGGTAATATAATTTGAGATTTTTTGAATTGTAATAAAAAAAATATTTCCTGGGGGAGACATTATATAATATGATGCCTTGACATAAATATGTTCCAATACTACCTTCGCCTTAAAAAATCCCTGCTATCGCTGGAAAATGATGCAATCAAGGAGACTATAGTGAAGATTCTGGTGGGTTATAACGGATCCAAGGAGGCTGAAAAGGCCTTGAAGCTTGCTCAAAAACTTGCCGCTGCATTTGATGCCGAGATTTATATAGTGACCTCTTTGGAGCAAGGTCCTCAGTTGGATAAAATATATATTGAAAAGGCCGAGGGGGAGTTGGAGTACCTGAGAACACCGTTTAACATAGCTGATATTTACTGTGAAACCCATGTATCGGTCAGCTACCGGACCCCTGGAGAAGATCTAATTAATTTTGCAAAAGAAAATAGTATCGATATGATCGTAATTGGAGTTAGAAAAAGAACAAAAGTTGGAAAATTCGTATTCGGTTCCACCGCTCAATATGTCATACTGGAAGCTCCGTGCCCCGTGATCACGGTTAAATGAATGTAATCTTGAAGCCGGCATATCCCGCAAGTTTTGACCGCCAGTTGGTTGTAGAGTGTCAAAATCCCACTGCTAAATTATTTCCAATATTAGCCACAGTTGTTGAACATCATTTGACTTTAGTGGCTATAACCTGCTCAGCCGCCCGGGCCAGAATCTCCTGTAGTTTATCCTTTTTTTCTTTTTCCAGTGGCTTGGGTCGATGCTCCTTGAGTATCTCTTTTACCCGAGCGTTTAGACGCTGGCCCAGAGTGGTGGCACCGGCCTCCAGCCACTGTTCTCTGATACTGCGGTTCAAAAGGTTCGGGTACCAAAAGTTCCGAAAACGTTGTAAGGTAAGTTCGGTGTCTAAAAATTGACCACCAGGGCCGACCGAGTGTACTTCATCCAACATTAAGGAGTCATCGCTGATGTCAATTCCTTTCGTGAGGGTATCGGTCAGAGCGATCAATTCATCCGTCAAAACAATCATCTCATAGGAAATCGTCAATCCACTTTCCATATATCCGACATCGTGAACCAGGTTTGCGCCGCTTAGCTTGGCCATTATAACGGACAGCATAGACTCCAGAGCAGCCTGTTCATCCATTACCTTGGCATCTGAGCAACCGGCGTATCCCCAGGTGGGAATCCCATACCAGCGACCCAACTCGGCAATGGCTGCCTTGGTGACTTGGAACTCAGGTGACGCATAGCAAATTTGGGCCGCCTGCATGTCTATATGATGAACACCGGCACCAAAGACAAAAGGTGCCCCGGGTTGTTTTAATTGGTGCACCGCCAAACTACTGAGAATCTCTGCCAGCGCCAAGACCAAACCCCCCGCCATTGTTATGGGTGCGGTTCCACCCATCAACGGTGCCGGTGAATGGACGATCGGCAACCGGTATTCGGCCATTAACAGTAACTTGTCCACCGCAGTTTCTGTCTGTTGCAGCGGAGAACTGGGTTCGGAGTATAGCAAGATGTGTTGCTGCTCTGTCAGTGCCGCGTAACCTCCGGCCACAGTCGCTGCCATATCTATAGCACGTTGACAGCTGGCCAAATCGTTGGTCACAAATACGATCGGTTTGGTGGTATGCTCCAACATCAACGCCATCTGCACATCATAGGCTAAATCGTATTCCACATCGATGGGGATACCGTTGGACATCACAAATGCGATATTCGGCAGCGCATCACAGAGATGATAGCTGTTGATAATGTCAGCCCGGGTAAATTTGCGGTGTTCACCGGTTTCCGGATCCAAAATATTCAGGCAGTCCGATCCCGTGCCAAAATAGGTCTTGGTTCCCTCCATGAACATGGTTGGTTGGCCGTCCCGATCGCTCAATACAATTCGGCCCGGCGTGGATGCAATGGCGTCCTCCACCATGTTCGCCGAGAATTTAACCAGGTTGCCGTCGGAGATGTAACCCCCGGCCTCTTTGATTAGATCCAACGCCCCCTGATTGAAGAAACGGACTCCGGTGCGCCGCAATAGTTCCAGGGCAGCCAGGTGGAAATCTTCAAGTTGGCTATCCGAAAGAACATTGAATTGGAGTGTTTTAAAAGTAACAGCATTCACAGGGTTCATTTGTTTACTCTGCCTTTCTTCCAGGATTTATCGCATTCGTTACGTGATGGGTCGGGGTGTTTTTTTGATCCATTGTCGTAAGTCTTTTGTTTTTCTGCAATTTGGCAGCGGGGGAGACCGCAGCCACCGAAGGTGGAATGCGCAGGAGGCAAGTTTCCCGTGCTGTAAATTTGCTTAGAAAAACAAAGGCTGGAGGTACTGGGTCAAAAATACACCCCGACCCATCAGTTACTTAATCCTCAAATTTGTGCTGTTTATGTAAATCCGCCTCGACAAGTTAATATCGAATGTAGAATATTGAATTATGAATGTCGAAGTAAGGTATTCTACCGTTTTTATTTCTATGAAGATTAAAAAGGCTATATCTCGTTTATTTGACCTTTCTGATCAGGGACCGGAGTTTCCACCGCATATCAACGGTTGCGCTTTTGCTCATTAACGTATTGGATCAGCTTCTTTTCAATTTCCGGGTCCATCGCAGGCTTTTCGTATTCAGCCAGTCTTTTAGCAAGAAGATTTCTGGCCCTGGTAGTAATATCCCGCGGCTGCATTTCAAACCATTTGTCATGGATCGCACGGATGCCCAAATCCGGAATGAAGAATTCATCCCGACAGCGTTCTACGGTGTGGGTCTCCACCAGATAATTTCCCGAGGTTCCCATCTCTTTGATCAGGTCAAGGGCAAACGCATCCTCACTCAGTTCGACAGGTTTTATCAGTTTTTTCACGGCACCGCAAAGTTCTTCGTCCGCAATGAATTTTTCAAAGCTCATTGCCAGCATAGATCCGTAAGTGCCGCAGTTATGGATCCCCACATGGATACCGCTCAATGCCGCCACAGTCAACATGATGGCCGACTCCATTCCGGCTTGATAGTCAAGGCAAAAAGATTCCGTCAACGCTCCTTGACCACGGCACGGCATGTTATAATATCTTCCCATGGCAGAACTAATGGCGATATGCTTGGCATCTTCCGGCGAAGCGTTGACATACGCTCCTGTCCGCATATCCATAGGACTACCACCCAGGCCATATATCACCGGTGTTCCGGGATTGATAAGCTGTGACAGGCATATACCCGCCAAGGTGGTGGCATTGGAAACCACCAGAGAGCCTGCAATGGTAATAGGCCCGGTCAATCCCAGCGTACAGGCCGAGTGGATTATCATCGGCTGCCCCGCTGCGGCAAACACCAGCAACGCTTCAGCCATTTCCGTTGCATACTGCAGAGGCGACAAAGAATCGATCAACGATAGCATTAGCGGCCTGTCCAAACGCCCCCAGATTATTCCCGCCAGTATCAGTGAATCCCGGGCGGCCGCTTCGGAGGCAGCGCTGCCCATAATGGGTTTGTCGGTCAGCGTCAAGGTCGCAAACAAAATATCAAGATGGGATGTCTCGATGGGGACGTCGTTGGGTTGAACCACAAGAGCGCTGTTAAAGTCTAAATATTTTGAGGTCTGAACCAGTTTACAGAAGGTCTCCACATCCGTCAGGGCGGCATCTCGTTTTTCGCCGGATGGCTCGATGATAAACGGTGGTCCGTACCCGGGAGCCATCACGTAATTGGTTTCGCCGATCCGAATGTTTCGAGAGGGGTTTCGGGCTTCGATGGTAAACGCCTCCGGTACAGTTTCCAGGGCCTTCTGAATATCCTTTTCTTTAAAGTGCACCATGGATCCATCCACTCTGAATCCGTGCTTCTTAAAGATAGCCAACGCTTTATCAGCAGGGAATCGGATACCGAAATCCTTCAAAATCTCCATCGAGTAGGCGTGGATGGTATCCAAGGACGCCTTGTCGAGGTTCATGATCGCTCTGTTCATTTATAATTAAGTACCTCCCGATTCATGGCATCAAAATTCTCTCGCGGCGTTATGGGCGACGCAGTACCGGCGGTTGAAAAAATATATCCCGACATTCCTTTGGCCCTTTCCAGGTGAGCTCTGGTTTCCTGTGAAACTTCATCCGGTTTCCCGCCCAGAAGGCTGCCGTTGGGATTGAGGTTGTCGAAAATGCAGATCCGTTCACCGACTTTTTCTTTGAGTGATCGCAGATCGAGAACCGTATCCTGGGTGAGGTTGCCGGGCATGATGCCGTCGATGTTCATCTCAAGCAGCATGTCGACAATGCCGGTGTTAACGATTTCTCCGCACATGTGCGGTAATACTCGGACTCCCATTTCGGACAGCTTATTGACTGCCTGGCGAGTAGGTTCATGAACGAATTCCCGATAATGATCAGGCGAAATCAACAGCGGGCACTCCATGTCGGCACCGTAAAAGATATAGTCAACCCCGGCCTCGATGAGCAGCTTGCCAACCTCTATGTCCAGCGGAACCAGGACTTTCTGCAGTTGGTGTATCATTTCCGGTAAATCGTAGATGTCTGCCATGATCTCGTTGGTGCCCCTCAGGCGAGTGGCGACGGTGAAGGGAGAGATATACTCGCAGGCGATAGGTACCTGCCCTTTCAGCTCTTGGTGCAACAGCGAAACGCCTTCTATAAATCGCTCCATCCGCCGGGTATGGATGTTGGCTTTGGCTACGAGACCAATATCGGTCATGGATTTAACCGAAGTTTTTTCGATGATGGGAAAGGCATCTTGGGGTTATCTGATCTCACATCCCAATTCTTCCGGAATGATGCCACCGATGAGTCCCATGCCCACAATGATCCAGTCAAACTTGAATGCGTCCAGCGCTGCCAGGTGGGCGTCTAACATGGCCTGGCCTTCCAGCAGGGCGGCCCGAAAGCTTGTGCCGAAATAACTGCAGATGGGAGCTTCGTAGAACGGGGCATTGGGCACCCGATCCACCGGTTTCAGATGGATTGCCGCATCCATTCTTTCTCTGGCATTCATAATAAAATAGAGAAACCGGCTTTTCAGCCGGTTTCATTTGGCCGGTTCGCTTCCCTGCAAACCCCGCCCTTCAAAGCGAGGAGCTTCACTTGTTTCGGGGGATATCGCAGATCACCCCTGAAAAGGAACAATTGATCCTGTTCTATACTTCTCGTGCGTGTACCACCGGTTCAACCTTTGCTAATTCCTCAAGCGGTATATGACAGAGAATTCGGTGCCCTTTCTCCGAGGTGTGCCAGGGGGGTGTCTCTGTTTCACAGATTTTACCCTTATCCGGCAGCATATCTTGCCGTCGTGGGCAGCGGGTATGGAATCGACACCCACTGGGCGGATCGAGCGCGCTGGGTACATTGCCGCTGAGGCGAATCTCTTTTTGGGCCACATCCGGATCAGGGATGGGCACAGCCGAAAGCAAGGCCTCTGTATAGGGGTGGTAAGGCGGATCATAAATTGCATCAGCCGGACCGACTTCCACAATCTGTCCCAGATACATCACCGCAATGTCGTCTGAGAAAAAACGGACCACGCTTAAATCGTGGGCAATAAAAATCATTGAAGAGCCGAAAACCTGCTGGATCTCTAATAGCAGGTTAATGACCGCCGCCTGAACCGACACATCCAGGGCGGAAACCGGTTCATCACAAATGATCAAATCAGGTCTGCTGGCCAGGGCGCGGGCAATACCGACCCGCTGTTTTTCGCCGCCACTGAGTTGTCGCGGAAGGCGTTCATAGAATGTCGGCGGAAGGCGCACGGCCTTGAGAAGCTTAATAACTTCGTCTTTGACCTGATTCCTGGGTGCAGTCTTGAAGCGCCTGATCGGCCGGGCAATCTGTGATCCGACCGTGTAAGAGGGGTTGAGGGTCGAGTCGGGATTCTGGAAAACCATCTGCATCTCCTTGATCAAGTTCGTATCCCGCTCTGTCACCGGCTTGGTGGTATCGATACCCATAAACTGCACATCGCCGTCGGTCACCGGCTCCAGGCCAATGAGTCCCTTAACCAGAGAGGATTTTCCACAGCCGGATTCGCCCACAATACCCAGTGTTCGCCCTTTTGCCACCCTTACACTGACATCATCCACGGCTTTGACAAATTTCTTTTCCCCCATACCAAAAAGGCTGACCACCGAGTTTGATTCCTGGGGGTAGTAAACTTTAAGGTGATCAAAACTGAGCAGATCTTCGCGGGGGGCGTCGACCTGCGCCTGTGTTTCTTCAACCTTTTTGCGTTTCCTGGTTCGGGCCCGATCTTGAATTTCTGTTGCGTAGATACAGCGGGCCAGATGCTCAGATGAAATTTGTGTAAAACCCGGACGGGCCTTGCGGCAGTCTTCGGTGACATATTCGCAGCGGGGTGCAAAAATGCATTCGGTCTTGGAGCGCTCAGCCGGAGGTGGCACCCGCCCCCGGATGGGCTGCAGCAAAGACTCCAGCTTGCTATCCCCCAGCCGCGGGACACAGGCCAGCAACCCCATGGTATAGGGGTGCCGCGGATCATGGAATATTTCTGCCAGGGGCCCACTTTCCACCATCTGTCCGGCATACATCACGCAATGATAGTCACTGACCCGCGCGACCACACCCAGGTTGTGAGTGATGAAAATATTAGCGGCATTAAAATCGTTTTTAAGCTCTTCGAGCAGATCCAGTACGGCTGCTTCAACGGTTACATCCAGGGCTGTTGTGGGTTCATCCATGAGGATGAGGGCCGGATTGTTGAGCATCGCCATGGCGATAACGACCCGCTGCTGCTGACCGCCGGAAATCTGGTGCGGATAGCGCACCATGACATTTTCGACATCCGGCATGTTCACTCGCTTGAGCATTTGAATAGATTTTTCCCAGGCCTCTTCCTGAGAGATATTCCTATGGCAGGTCAAGACCTCGGCCAGCTGTTCGCCGAGTCTCACCGATGGGTTCAGCGCCTGCATGGGATCCTGGAATACCATGGAGATCCTGTCTCCCCGTAGTTTCTTGAGCTCTTCCTCAGACCGTCCCACCAGCTCATCTCCCTGAAAACGAATACTGCCTTCCACAATTTTGCCATTGGGTCCCAGAAAATTAACAATCCCGAAGGCAATCGTGCTCTTGCCGCATCCGGATTCGCCCACCAGACCGACGGTTTCGGCTTGTCTGACTTTAAAGGAGACACCTTGAATCGCCTCCACATCGCCTTTACGGGTTTCGTAATTTATTTGGACGTTGTCTACCTCGAGGACGATATTGTTTGTCGATGCGCTAGAATTATGCATGGGTTGTTATGTGCCTTTCAAGTAAGTTGTTTGCAACACGGTCATCTTTCTTGTTTATTCAAACGTAGCATACATTTTTTTTGCACTACCTCAGGTTTCAGTTCTCGCTTTTCTTATTCTTGACACCTGAATCCTGACACCTGTAATCAAAAAGTTTGAACAAAAACAGGATCAAAATTTAAGTCTGTATTAGCTGCAATTTTTATCACGCCACTTATCCTTATACTTGCAACTGACCACATGCCACGGACAACCGACAGTATTATTGATACCTCATGGACTCCTCGCGCAAACCATCGGCCAGAAGATTCAAACCAACAACCAGAGAAGCAATAGCGACGGAAGGCCACAGGGCAGCATACGGGCTGCCGGTCAGGATAAATTCGCGTCCTTTGGCCACCATGCTTCCCCAGTCCGGAGACGGCGGGGGTATTCCCAGGCCCAGGAATCCCAGTGTCCCCATGGCAAAGATGGCGTAACCCACTCGCAGCATAGCATCAATGATAATAGGGCCCCGGGCGTTGGGCAGGATCTCAAAAAACATGATGTGCCACGGGTTTTCTCCCCGGGTCTCTGCTGCCCGGATGTATTCCCTGGTGCGAATATCCAGGGTAAGGCTCCGCACCAAGCGGGCAATCCCGGGTGTTCCCACAATTGTGATGGCGATGACGACATTTACAGCGGAAGCTCCCAATGCCGCCATGATGATCATATAAAGCAGTATGATAGGGACCGCCATCATGGCGTCCAGCAATCGCATGATGATTTCATCTATCCATCCGCCGTAATACCCACCCATCAGCCCGAGGGTCGCACCGATAATCAGCGCAACAATCACTCCCCAAATTGCGGTTCCTCCGGGTATCCAGAAATTTTCCGTTATCGGCATGAGCACCAGAACCACGCGGGCACCATAGATCAACCGAGACCACAGATCGCGTCCCAACTCATCGGTGCCTAAAATATGGGCTTTTGATGGGCCCTGATTCGGCGCTTTCCAGTCCTGCTCCAATGGAGTGTAAGGGGTGAATAAAGGGGCGAAAATAGCAACGATGACCCAAAACAGGACAATAGCGAAACCAACGACGGCTATCTTGGACGCAAATATAATGGAAAGCCCGGCCCATATGCGTCTGAAGATTCCAGGTTTTACTTCTTCAACCTTAATGGGAGCGGTTGCTTGATCAGCTGTTGCCATGATTACTCCTTGTTGTGCCATTTCCGAGCGTGTCAGCCGGGAAGCAGCCTTGCGGTTAGTTAACAATGTATCCCTTATGTGAAGCAGATACTGGATACTCGATGCTGGATGCCAGATATTTGGGCGTCGATGGATGTTGTCCTTGGCTTTATTTTATCCAGAATCGAAAAACCAGCATCGAGCATCTTCAACAGTGTTAGGACCCACTCGTTAAATCCATTTGCGCTTCGTTCCCAGGATTAAGATTTTGAGCACCTATGCATATCGAATACGCGGATTCAAAAAAGTATAGATAATATCGGCTACGAGTTGCGTCAGCACGGCCACCGATACCAGAATCATGGCACCGGCTTCCAGGGCGTTGATATCCTTAAACATGGCGGAGTCCAGCAAGTACTTGCCCAGACCGGGATAGCCGAAGACCACTTCTACGATCACGATGCCGCCCATCAGCCAGTTGACATGCAGCATGATGACCGTGATCGGGGCCATCAAGGCGTTGCGTAAGGCATGCTTGAACACGATGCGCCAGTAGGGTAGTCCCTTCAGATAGGCGGTACGAATATACGGCGACTTCATGACCTCCACCATGCTGGCGCGCGTGATGCGCAGGATGTAACCCAATTCGATCAGCGTCAGGGTTAGCACCGGCAGGATGACCATATCCAGCCGTTCCCAAGGTGCCTTTTCACCAATCACCGTGGCACCTGGGAGCAAACCCCACCACACGGCTACGATCAGGATAAGAAAGATACCGGTGGCAAACTCCGGGGTTACCGAAAACATCATGCCGCCGATAGAAAGCGCACGATCCCGGAAACTGCCTTCCTTCAATCCT
>CP070652.1:809764-816182 GCA_020354645.1 Deltaproteobacteria bacterium | reverse complement strand
GAAAACTCGGCAAAAACGGTATTGAGGTCGAATGCCTTTTTTTCCAGATGCCCGATGGTTTTCTCGGTTAATTCAAAGGGCACCCCCAGAGGATAATTTACTTCGGCGATGATCCAATCGCTTTCACCTTTAGGGAAAAAAACAAAGGGTACATAACCGCCTTTCACAATGCCCAAACTGACAATGAGCACGCCAATGCCGATGGCAAAGGTAAAATATCTGTTTTTTACGACATAGTTTATCGCAGGCGTATAATACCGATCGATGACAATAAAAAGTATCCTTTCTATATGCATTCTCAGGCGCTCATGCCATATACCAAATCCGGTTTTTTTCCTTTCGGATCGGATGAGGGAATGATTCAAGTGGGAGGGAAGAATCACCAGGGCCTCGCCAAGAGAAACCATCAAGATTATGATAACAGCTATGGGCATAACCGCAATGAACTTGCCCATAATGCCCCCCAAGAACATCAGCGGGGTAAATGCCACCACTGTTGTGGTCACCGCCATGACCACCGGTCCGCCGACCTGCTTAAAACCGTCCACCACGGCTGTTGTCGGTGGTTTGCCACGACTGTAATGCGTATATACATTCTCACCGAAAATGATGGCATCATCCACGAGGATACCGAGGGTCATGATAAAGGCAAAAAGCGAGATCATATTGACGGTTTGATTCAGAAAATCGAGCACCAGGAAGGCGCCCATAAAGGAGATGGGGATACCGAGAGCAACCCAGAATGCCAGGCGAAAATTCAAAAAAATAGCCAGGGCGATAAACACTAAAAAGATGCCCTGTGTCCCGTTGCGAAGCAACAGGTCAATTCTATCCTGAACCATTGCGGATATATCTCCCCAGATGGCCAGGTTAACTTTTTCAGGCAATTTATGATTCATGCGATTTACATAATCCTTGGCAATCCGGGCAATTTCGATGACGTCTTGCTCGTTGGTACGGTTTACAACAATAAGGGCAGCGGGTTTGCCGTTGAACCTTGATTTGAGATCTATATCTTCAAAGCCATCGATGACATCTGCAACCTGTCCCAGGCGCACGACCGTGCCATCATTTAAAGTAATCAACGGTAGGGTCTCAAACTCCCGGCCCGTGTAAAGCTGGCCTTTTGATCTGACCAGGATTTCTCCCTGAGCGGTTTTAATGGTCCCGCCGGGCAGATCGATGCTGCCGGATTTAACGACGTTGGCAACTTGATCAAAAGAGATGCCGTAGCGTCTGAGATTTTCTTCGGATACTTCTATGGCTATCTCATAGTCTCTCACACCGACCAGGTCAATTTGCGTGATGGACTCCGGTTGTTTGAATTTTAAGGCCTTAACCAGTAAGTAAGAGATTGCCTGCCACCCACCGGCATCCGGCTGCGTCGATGGCATGGCCTCCAAGAGGTCGTCCCGAACCTTTTCAGCGGTCTGCCGCAGAAGTTTTTCAGATACATCACCATACACGGCTACCGACACGGTCGGATGCTGATTAACAATTTCGAGCACCACCGGTTCTTCGGATTCCTCCGGAAACGTCTCGATGCGATCCACTTCAGCCTTAATCTCATCCAGTATTTTCTGAACATCAGCACCCGATTCAAGTTCTACCGTAACTGAACCGTGGCCCTCTCGCGCCGTGGAAAATATGCGTGAAATCCCTTCGATGCCCTCTATTTTTTCCTCGATCTTAATACAGATACCCTCTTCCACCTCCTCCGGGCTCGACCCCGGATAAGAAACACTTACATTGATCATGTCCAGGGCAAACTGCGGCATCATTTCCCGGCGCATTTTCATCACCGTAAACAGACCTGCCGTGATGATAAAAATCATGATCAGGTTAACGCTTACGTTGTTTTTTGTGGACCATTTTGCTAAGGGCTTCATTGGCCTTTACTTACTCTTCAATCTCACCAGCATGTCTTCTGTGGCAGAAGATAAGGGCGTTTTTATTATGAGCTCTCCATCTGAAAGACCTTTATCGACAATTACGGAGTCCTTGTAACTCCGCAGAATATGTACCGGTTTAATTTTTAAGCGATTATCCCGGAAGGTGTACACCACATCACCGGGATAAATCACATGCCGCGGCAATGTAAATGCTCGGCTGATCTGTTTTCCTTTAATTTTGACCGTCACAAACATCCCGGGTCTTAAAGGAAAAAAGCTCGGGTCTGATCCGGTCGGTAAATAGTCTTCCACCTCAACAACAACCGGAAGCGTCCGCGTTTTTTCTTCCATGTGCGCTTTTATCCTAACAACCCGACCCTTCCAGACATAATGCTTTTCGTCATTGGTCAAAATAACATCAGCAAATAGGGCGTCCCCACGGTTTATATCCGCCGGTAGCCACTTAAGATCTCTCACCGGTATCCTTACTTCAAGATCAAAGGCAGCGTCTCGATAGATGCTACCCAGCAGCTGCCCGCTGTTTACATGCTGGCCTTTTTCAATACTTCTTTCCAGAACCCAAGCATCGAAAGGAGCCACGATACTCGATCTTTCAAGATCCAGCTTGGCCTGACGGAGCATAACTTCTGCCATATCACGCTGGGCCTCAAACTGCTCCTTGAGCGGCCCCGTCAATGCCAGCTGGTTTTCAAAACCTTGGAGGCGTTCGAGACTGACAAGATAGCGTTGCTCGGTTTGATCAAGGGTCGTTTGAGCAACGACCTTTTTACCGCTGAGGGTTTTTAAACGCTTAACCTCTTTTTGGGCCAAAGCCACATCGGATTTAGCAATCTTAATGCTGGCCAGCAGGTTCAGCACTTCCTGCTGCAACCGCCGTAGCTCGGCCTGGGCCTGACTGACCTGGACCCGCCGCCGCTCAACTTCCAACTGATAATTCCTGGGATCGATTCCGATCAAAGCCAATCCTTTATGGACAAAGCCGCCTTCTTTAAACGATGGGTGTATATCGACGATCTGACCCCGCACTTCAGCCACCAGCTTCAGAACTTCGCGCGGCTGAACCGTCCCATAGGACTCAACCGTCATTGTTAACGTTTCAGCTTTTACGGGCATAACCTCCACCAGACGCCCGGTTTCAACCGGAATCTGGCGTTCGGCCTTAGGACTGAACTTGACCAGCAAAATAGAAATAGCCATGGCTATCCCGAGGACGAGCACCACCCGCATTGTTTTGAACAGCGCACCCTTTTTCATGTTCAATTCTCTCCCGATAGAGAATCCAAACAATTTTTTCCTTAAACTAAATATCAAATACCGGCTATCTTATTGCGGAAGCTTCTGATGTTTAAAATGGAAGCCTACGGTAAAAAAATAGCCAGCTGCTCACATTTTCATAAACTCAGCCGGCTAACCTTACGCCCATCTCAATGATCCTAATTGTTTTGGGGGTCGGAAGACTTTCCACCCAACCATTTTCACCCTTCTTTTATCTTTTCGGTTAATGCCGGCACAAATTCAAGTAGATCTTGTACCACGCCGACATCGGCCAGCTGAAAAATAGGTGCTTTGGGATTCTTGTTCACCGCAACGATGAATGGCGACCCTTTAAGTCCACCCATGTGCTGGAATGACCCGCTGATACCCAAGGCAATATAGACCTTGGGTTTTACGGTTTTACCAGAAGTCCCCACCTGACGCGCTTTTTCCAGCCATTTGGCATCTACGATAGGCCGGGAGCAAGAAACAACAGCACCGATTGCATCTGCCAGCTCCTCCGCGATTTCAATATTTTCCTGATCTTCGACGCCGCGGCCGACCGACACGAGGACATCAGATTTGGTTATGTCAACATCACCCGCCTCTGCCTCCACGACTTCAAGAAAACGACGCTTGGCTGATAGATCTCCTGCCGCTGCAGACTTATCAACGATCTGGCCGTTGGCAGATTTGCTTTCGTCGGGTTGAAAGGAGCCGGGGCGGCATGTGATGACAGCGCCGTTTGATATATCAGCATGTACATGGGTGCTGGCCATGCCGCTATACTCTTGACGGATAACTGTGAGCGTAGTCCCATCCACCCCTTTAATATCTACGGCATCCGAAACAAAGGCACTATCGAGTTTTATGGAGAGGCCCGGGGCAAGATCCATGCCGAAGGTATCATGCGCAAACAGAATGATCGCATCAGGGGGAAGTATATTCACCAAAAGGCTGCGAATCACTTCGCCGTTGGGATAGGCGCAAGCTTCATTTTCAACTTTCCAAACTTCCGCGTAAGAAGAAGCCAGCTCGTTGCCGACTGCTGCCAGATCAGCACCGGAGCCGGTAATGATAGCGGTTATCGCGGCATCCGCATAAATTTTCTTGGCGGCTGTAATCAGCTCCAGGGCCGGATCGTCAGCAATCCCGTTTTTGTGTCCGATATATGCAAAAAGCTGCTGCGCCATTATTTGATTCCTCCTTTAGCTTTTAAGAGTTCGATCAGTTTCTCCGTGATTTCATCCATGCTTCCTTCAAGTATTTCAGCCCCCTCACCCAGATCAGGCACAAAGTAATCAACCCGTTTTACTTTTGCGCCGCCTCTACCGACGGATTCAGAAGATATCCCCAGATCCGCCGCACCGTGAACCGGGATTTCGATAGCGGCGACCTTGCGAATCCCCCGAATCCCGACATACCGGGGCTCATTAATTCCGGTTTGAATTGATAGCACGCAGGGCAAATCTATCTCGTTCATTTCCTGGTTTCCGCCTTCAATTTCACGGCCGACCTTTATCTTCTTGTCATCCAAAACTTCGATGGTGTTCACAACCGATGCATATGGCCAGTCGAGCATGGCTGCCAGCATGCCACCCACCTGAGCAGCACCATCGTCAGCCATGGCCCCGGTAAGAACAAGATCGTAGTTGCCTTTCTCGATCTCCGCCTTCAGAATCGTAGCCAACCCTTTGCCGTCCGAGCCGTCAAAGGCCTCATCCGAAAGCAGGACGCCCTTGTCCGCCCCCATGGCCATTTCTCTTCGCACCACTTCCTCTGATTCTTCGTCTCCAACGGTGACAACGGTCACACTGCCGCCGATTTTGTCGCGTATCTGAATGGCTTCTTCAACGGCGTAATTGTCCCATTCATTGACCGAGTAAACAAGGTCGTCACGCTCGATATCCGTGCCGTCACTTTTGACCTCAATCTCGTTTTCGGCCGTATCCGGAACCCTTTTCACACAGACTAAAATTTCCATCGCATCCTCCCAAACGTATTATTGCCAGTTATGAGGTTCTGCCTCATCCATGGACGGCTAAGTGCTCTGATCGTAAAAACCCATCACGGAGTGTTGGAGTGCTGGAGTATTGGAGTATTGGCGTGTTTGGATTAAGACCGAATAAAGAAATTAATAGGTTCCGTTGCGTGTTGCGTGTTTCAAGTGGCGGATTGAAAAATTGAAGACGCAACGCGCAACCCGCAACAGTTTCTTATTCCATTACTCCATCACTGGTTTATTCCAGTAAACTGAGTGTCAAATTCCCGCTTTTGAGGTCACTCCAGCTTTGTCAACTTTGCTTAGATATTTATCCTTTTATCATATGTCGTTCAATCAGCTCTGCCAAATCAATAGCTTCCATCTGGCCTTCCATACCTGCGACCTTTATGGCATCTTCAATGTTCACCAGGCAAAATGGGCAGGCAGTCACGATAACATCGGCTCCGGCTTCTTTGGCCATTTCAACTCGCATCACACCCATCCGTTGTTCCTCTTCGGGTTCGTAAAAAAGCATCAGGCCGCCACCACCGCAGCAAAAGGAACGATCACGGCTGCGACGCATATCAACCCGCTGAATGTCTGGAATGGTATCGATCACTTCTCTGGGGGTGTCATACAGACCGTTATGCCGCCCCAAGTAGCAGGCATCATGGTAAGTATAGATTTTGCCATTGTCCTCAATGGCCCTTAATTTAATTTTACCGGCTTGCAATTCCCGGTGAATTAACTGACTAATATGCTCTACGGGTGGAATATCCCTATAATCTTTCTTTAATGCATTAAAAGCGTGTGGATCAGCGGTGACGATGCCGGAGACGTCCGAGTTGAGGATGGCTTCCGTATTGCGGTCTTTCAAGTCCTGGAAAAGCATTTCCTCACCGAATCTCCTGGCCTCATGCCCACTATCCTTCTCCGTCACCCCCAGAATACCGAAATCAACCCCGGCATTGGAGAGAATTCTTGCGGTGGCCCTGGCGATATTTTGCATTCGGTCGTCATACGATGAAATACTGTCTACAAAATAGAGGGTTTCGGCGCTGCCCTGCTCGCCAAGAATTTTCAACGAACATTCTTGCGAAAAATCGTCAACAGTGGTCCAATCCACCCGTTTTTTCTCCATTTTACCCCAGGGATTGCCACGTTTTTCAAGCGAACCCAACGGTTTTTGCAGGGATTGAGGCACCAGACCTTCATCGACCATGCCCCGCCGCAAATCCACCATCTTATCGATATATTCAATGCCCAG
>CP070652.1:803070-809664 GCA_020354645.1 Deltaproteobacteria bacterium | reverse complement strand
TGTTGGTTGCGTGCGGCTATGACAATGTCCGCACCCATACTGGCGAAACCACGGGCAATCCCCTTTCCGATACCACCATTTCCACCGGTAACAATCGCCACTTTGCCTTCAAGGCTAAACATATTTTCCATGTATTGCTCCTAAATTATATGGTATTAAGAAGGAGTCAGAGCTAATAAATCGCATACCTAATAAAGACAGGATTTTTTGTCAAGTTGGTTAAAGCATTGGCAAGGCTCTCTTATAATTTTTGTTAGAAAAGAAATATTGAAAATTTCCCTTGTACATGGCATTAATTTTTTGACTGATGAAGAAAAATATATGATAGAAAAAATCAAAACCACATCATTATATAAAACTTACGAAGAAATAAACATAACGGAATAATTGAAAGAAATCCGATCGCCAATTATGTATCAGTACTGTCAAATTTAGTAACTGAAAATCTAAAGTGCAGAAAAAGCACAAAATTCAAAAATAAGATTCTAATTTTGAGAAAACCATGAAATTTACATCTTTTTATCGGATCCAGCAAAACTTCGATGTGACATCCATTGACGATGTGGCCCAGGCCGTCCGCGATGAGTTTGCACGTTTTACTCCCCGGACCCGGATACGTCCTGGCCAGACCGTTGCCGTCGGTGTAGGATCCCGTGGTACCCATGATCTCAAGGTTTTGGTGAAGACGACGGTGGAATGCCTTCGCAGCATGCAGCTTGAGCCTTATGTCATTCCGGCCATGGGCTCCCACGGCGGAGCCACCGGCGAGGGCCAGGCCCAGGTACTTACAGAACTCGGTATCACCGAAAAATCGGTGGGAGCGCCGATTGTGTCAAACATGGATACCGTTTCTCTAGGTCGGGTTGAGTCCGGTGCTGAAGTGTTTTTCGCAAAGGATGCCCTGGCAGCCAACCACATCGTGGTCATTAATCGTGTGAAACCGCATACGGCGTTTCGTTCGGAAGTGGAATCCGGATTGTGCAAGATTCTGGCCGTCGGCTGCGGCCGGCAAAAAGGTGCGGCCAATATGCACAAATACGATTTAGGGAAAACCATTATACCGGCTGCCAATCTAATCAAGCAGAAAGCTTCCGTTCTTTGTGGCCTGGCAGTTACTGAAAATGCATTGGGAGGAACGCATTCAATTAAACTGGCCAGGCCGGATGAGTTTGCACGGTTAGATCGAGAATTCTTGAAGACGGCCTGGAAGTTGCTGCCGAGGATCCCGATAGATGACCTGGATGTTTTATTGGTGGATGAAATGGGTAAAAATGTGAGTGGTGCCGGAATGGATCCCAATGTCATCGGCTTTTGGCGGCGGGAAGGAGGTGAGCGCAAGCCCGACTATCGCATCCTTATTGTGCTGGATCTGACGCCGCATTCCCATGGAAACGCTACCGGTATCGGCATGGCGGATCTGACGACCCGCAGGGTGATCGACAAAATTGACTGGGATGCCACATACCTGAATGCATTTACATCAGGGGTGTTGCGATCGGCGCATATACCAATTCCTCTTGAAAATGACAGGGCAGCTGTAGAAACCGCATTTAGCCGGCTGCCGGATCCAGCGAATGCTCGCATGGTGCGTATTGTCAACACCAGCGAATTGGAAACCTTCTGGGCCACTGAAGCGGTTTTGCCGGAACTTCACGCGAATAAGAACGTTTTTGTGGATAATAGACCACTGAAGCTCAGCTTTGACGATAGTGGAAAAGTACTTCCGATGGAAAGCTGAAAAGGCAGTCGTATCATTCCGTTTTAGTCGGGATTGCGGTTGGAAACCGATCCATCAGTCCGGCAAATAGGATTCGAGCCAATTTGTGCCGCGGTGGGGGGGGTACAGGGGATATAATTGATATTGACATTCCCCAGCACCGGATGGAATTGCTAGTTGATGAATAGGAAATTGGACGCCGCAAAAAGACCATGCAGGTCAAAACTAAAGAAGTTGGTGCGTCTTAAAACGTTAGGCCCATCTGGTGGGCGGTGCAGCTGAAGGAGCGCGTACAAATAAATTTTAATGAATAAAAATATATGCAAATCAAAATCACTTTAAATTGCATCAGTAGACCGGTCCAAACGTACTCAAAAGCCCCCCGTCCACATACAATATTTGCCCGGTGATATAGTCGGATGCTGGTGAAGCCAAAAAAACTGCGGCAGAGCCTATATCTGAAGGATTACCCCACCTTCCCTGCGGAGTTTTTCTTTTCAGCCAGCTGTCAAACATTTCATCTTCCCAAAGTGGTCGTGTGAGTTCGGTTCTAATAAATCCGGGTCCGATGGCGTTGACGTTGATGTCGTATTTGGCCCAGTCGACCGCCAGGGCTTTCGTCAACTGGCGTATTCCTCCTTTAGAAGCGGCATATGGTGCGTTGTCTTCGCGCACGGTGTCGCTCATTAGCGATGCGATATTGATGATCTTGCCTTTTTTTCCGTTCTTAATTCGCTCCTTCCCAAACGCCTGGCACAAGGCAAAGACAGCGGATAAGTTTAAATTGATGACAAAATTCCAGTCTTCGGCGGTGATGGATTCCGCCGGACCCCGGCGGGTCCCCCCGGCGTTATTGACCAGCACATCGATGCCGCCGGTGTCTGCTAGGATACCCGCATAGATGTCATGAATCCCGTCGACATTGTTCATATCATAGGGATAGGTCCAGATCTTGTGCTTGGATCGGGACAGCTTCTCTTTTGCATGCTCGAGTTGAGCTTCCGTACGGGCCACCAGCACAATATCCGATCCCGCCGCCGCCAGCGCACTGGCGATGCCGAAACCGATCCCCCGGCTGCCGCCGGTTATCAATGAAATCTTATTGTTCAATCGGAATTGTTCCATATCGATTCACTCCTTGCCAAGAATGACCTTACAGGCATCATCCCGATAAAAACTACTTAATATCCTTTAGACAAATTTACAACATTCATCATCTCACCCGACCGGCTGGTATAGACGTGCAAGTTGTGCCGGATGATATCTAGCGCCCGTTCGAAATATTTCGGAGAGACTCCGGCAATATGTGGGGTGAGAATGACATTTTCCAGTTCCCACAAGGGGCTGTCCTCAGGCAATGGCTCCTTTTCATAAACATCGCTGACCAGTGCGCGGATCATTTTCGTCTGAAGGGCGTCAATCAGGTCGGACTGATTAACGGTGGATCCTCGCCCTAAGTTTATAAAACAGGCTGAATTTTTCATCAGGGCAAACAACTTTTTATCGATCAAATCTTTGGTCTTTGGAGTTTCCGGCAAAAGATTAATGACATAATCACTTTGCTTAAATATTTCCGCTATCTCCGCTGGACCATAAACATGATCCACCCATTCGAGGGGATATGGATTATATTTAGCGCCGATGACCTGCATTCCCAGCATTGACGCCTTTCGAGCGATTTCTTGCCCGATGCTTCCCAGTCCGAGAATACCTGCAATGTTCCCGTGTATCTCGTCTTGGGCAACAGAGCGGTCCCACTTACCCTTTAGTTGGTTGTTAAACATCAGATGAAAATTACGGGCCAAATTGATCATTGCAGCTATGGCATATTCCGCGATGTGAATCTTATGAATCCCACGACCATTGGTAAGGATAATATCTTGTTTTTTGATTTCATGTAAAGGCAAGAAATCAACACCTGCGGTTAATGCCTGAATCCATTTCAATTTTGAGGCACGTCGTATCATTTTTGCGTCAGGCCTGTCAAAAAGAGTAATCAAAACCTCGGTCTCTGAAATGTGGGATTCCAATTCATCCCGGTTCACACATGTATTTATTCTGAAATTATTTGAGATATTTCTCAAGTGGGTGATAAATTCTTCAGGGGGACGGAAATAAACGACTAGCTTGTCCATTGGGGAGTTCCTTCCTAAAATGAATAAAAGGTTCAGGGTTCAGAGGTTCAAGGTTCACCGTTCCCCCCGGGCTCGCTTCCAGTTCTCAGGCTTACAGGCGGAGGGCAGGCCCTCTGGGCCGGAGGCAGGGTTATATTGATCGTAAGCTCCAAACCTCTAAACTCTGAACCCTCCAACCTTGAACCTTTGAACCCTGAACCTCTGAACCTGTTAGCCTGTGAACGGTTACGAAACAAATAGCTGAGCGAACATCGATATTGCTTGTAAGACTATAAATAATGTGTCAGTGATTAACACCGAATTGAGGCTTTTTGCTCAATTAGCATGGAATTCAAATTAATAAAAGGAGGAATGTATGTCGAAACTCATTCTCATTACAGGTGCCAGTACGGGAATTGGAGCTGAAACGGCCCGTCATTTAGCCAGCGGAAACGAAATATTTGTCCATTATAACACTTCCAAACACGCGGCAGAAGATGTTGCCGTTGATGTTGAAAACCTGGGCGGGAAAGCCTATCCACTGCAGGCAGACTTGTCTACGGAAGCGGGGTGTAACGCTCTGGTGAAAGCCATTTTCGAAAGGACAAATAAGCTTGATGTTTTGATCAACAATGCGGGCGGTCTAATCAAAAGACAATCCGTCCGGGAATACGAATGGCGGTTGATGGAAGAGATTTTTGCCTTGAACACCTTTTCTGCGATGATGGTTACATCTTTATGCATCCCCCTTCTTGAAAAGGGCAATGATCCATGCATCATCAACATATCTTCGGTAGCCATGCGACACGGTGCACCAACGGCCACCATTTATGGTGCCTCTAAATCTGCTTTGGATTCCTTTACGCGGGGGATTGCAAAAGAACTGGCTCCCACTATTCGTGTAAATGCCGTATCTCCGGGAGTGATTATATCTCCCTTTCATGATAAATACTCCACCCCTGAGCAACTGGAGGCCTGGCGTGACGGAAATCCACTCAAGAAAAACGGCGAACCCTTTCACATCGCCCAGGCAATTAAGTTTATTGTCGAAAACGATTTCATGAACGGTGAAACTATCGATGTTAACGGTGGGCTCTATATGCGGTAGCGACGTTTCGGAATGTGTATATTTAATTGAAATCATATAATATTTCAATGACAGACAATACAAACCCAATATTCCACTATTTCTGTATTTCATCATTCCAATTGTGAGCGAAGCAAACTTCTTTTCACCAGCTTCAAGGCTTCACGCGGAATTCGTTCAATTTCACCAAAATCTTCCTTTTCGATCAGGTTGGCCTTCGCTATCCTGAAAGCTATTTCGGCACAGGCAAATCCTCCAGCAATGAGGACATTGGCCAATGGACCGGCATCCTCGGTCTTTTGGGTCGCAACAACCGGAATGACGCGCAACTTCGATAGCTTAAGGAATATATTTTGTATTTTCCCCTGGAATAATGCTCTTGGCTTCTTAAAAATTATTTTTGTGCCTTTTGTGGCAAAAGGAAGCCAATAATTGTTACCCTTCACCTCTTTCTTTAAGTGCTTTTTGCAATTTATCAACATGATCCGGCCTCGGGGGGCAGAAAATATCAATGCCCTTAAAGCCGGTCTTGGTTTGCCCACCGTGCGGCACATTGGAGGGATGAATGCAAACGTCGCCGGCCTTCATCAAAAACGTTTCATCCCCGCAAACGTGTTCTTCCTCACCTTCCAACATGATGAGGATTTGTTCCGATTCATGACTGTGCACCGGAAATACACATCCGGGCGGGTTTTCTATGAAGCTGATAAGCATCTTGTCACTGAGAAGTAAATTTGCCATGGAAGGCAACTTTTCATCACCGGTTAAATTTACACGAGGCAAATCCTCAATTCGACAAACGTATTGTGATTTTTTTTCAGCCATTTTTTCATGCTCCTTTTAAAAAATTAAGTTTGATAGGGGTTTTCCTAATTTTGACCGGAACCTGAAACCGATCAAATGAAACTCGAATTTATCGAGAATCATTTCACTCTCCTTATTTTGCCAGAGTAGTGGTAAATTCAGATTTTGGATTTTTGATAATCAATAACCAACTTTTTACTGCAGCTCGCCCATATTCACGGCATCCATATCCGTAAACGTCTGATTTTCACCAATCATTCCCCAGATGAAAATGTAATTGGAAGTGCCTGCCCCGGCATGAATGGACCAATCCGGTGAAATGACCGCTTCTTCATTGCGAATGACGATGTGTCTGGTTTCATTCGGCTCTCCCATTAAATGAAAAACTATCGCTTCATCCGGCAAGTTGAAATAAAAATACACTTCCATCCTGCGTGCATGGGTATGACAAGGCATGCTGTTCCAGACATTGTTTGATTCCAGGATGGTCATTCCCATGCATAGCTGACAACTTTTCACGCCATCCGGGTGGATGTACTTATAGATTGTTCTTACATTTGATTCAGCCGGTGAACCCAAGTGAGTTGGTTCGGTGGTGCTAATTTCGATTTTTTTTGTTGGATAATTTTGGTGCGCCGGTGAACTCAGGAAATAAAAATGGGCGGGATTGTTGTCGCTGCCACTTGAAAAAACGATTTCTTTTGAACCCATTCCCACGTAAAGTCCGTCCTTTGTATCCATTGCATGTTCGTTTCCATCAACGAGGACGCTGCCTTTGGGGCCGACATTGATAATCCCCATTTCCCTTCTTTCAAGAAAAGAATCTGTTCCTAATTCTTTATTACCCTCAAGGCCTATGGGCTTATTCGGGC
>CP070652.1:788076-802970 GCA_020354645.1 Deltaproteobacteria bacterium | reverse complement strand
GAATGTTATAATTTTATGGACGTCCCTTAAATGTTCCGGTCTAGACGTTTGGACTCGAGAAGAGGCTCGAGGTGCCGGTGTGTCTCCTCACTTACGACGATACCGGAAGCGACAGATTGGAGGCGGGCAGCAAGAGTGGCCACCTCTCCGTTAACCATGAACTCTCGGGTTTCTTGCGTTGCGGCCACCACTTCCCCCGTGGCGATGCCTACCCGAAGCGCCAGTCGGATGTTGTATTCCTGCTCAAATGTGGGGTTTAGCTGGGCGAGGGTCTCCTGCATGGCAAACGCGGCGCGCACGGCACGTTCGGCGTCGTCCTCATGAACCCGTGGCACCCCGAAGACGGCCATGATCGCGTCGCCAGCGTATTTCTCGACAGTGCCGCCGAAGATCTGGATCTGCTGGGCCATCTCTTCAAAAAAGGCGGAAAGCAAGCCACGCATTTGCTCAGGATCCTGCCGCACCGCCAGCTCGGTGGATTTCACGAGGTCGGCGAAAACTATCGTCACCAATTTTCGCTCTTCGTGCAAGGACCTGGAATCCATGCTTTAACATTCGCGCTTTGATTAGCAGGGGGATGGCGTTTTACATCTTCGGATTCCATAAAAGGTCATTCCTTTTAATGCAAAAAAACAGAGAAAACCTTGGAGTAGATTGTATCAGATAAAATACGAAATAAGGTGTCAGATCAGGCTCGATTTCACAAAAGAGACTTGCACCCGATCAGGCGGAGTAGAAATGTAAGACAGCCAAAAATAAATATCACATTGCGCCAAGGCCAGTCAAATCCTAAATCAGAACTAAAAAGTTTGGAATATAATGAAATGATCTTCAGAAATGATTATTATTTGGGGTATAATTGAACAAATATTTAAATGGCAGACTAATTGGGCGCGGGCTACTCGCTCAGAAATTCTTTGAGTGAAGCTTAATCCCTTCAAAAGCCTATATTCGATTTTCTTCAACCCCGTGACAGGCTACCTGGGTTCCGGAATCCAGCCGGATGAGCCGGGGGGTTTCACGAATACAGCGCTCATTAACATAATGGCAGCGGCCGTGGAAGACACAGCCTGAAGGAAGTTCTATGGGGGTGGGAACCTCGCCCTTCAGCTTAATATGCTTTGCTTTTTGCCGACCGAGTTCCGGAATGGCGCTCAGCAGGGCCTGGGTATATGGATGGCGTGGTGATTCGTACAACTCTTTGGTAGTGGCCAATTCGCATATTGTACCGAGATACATAACCGCTACACGGGTACTGATATGTTCAACAACCGACAAATCATGGGTAATAAACAGATATGTCAGCCCCCTTTTTTCCTGAGCCTCCATCAACAGGTTGAGGATTTGAGCCTGTATGGAAACATCCAGCGCAGAAACCGGTTCATCAGCTACGATAAATTCCGGATCCACCATCAGGGCCCGGGCAATACTGATTCGCTGTCTCTGACCCCCTGAAAACTCGTGCGGATAGCGACCGGCCCATTTGGGATCCACACCTACCTGCTGCATGACTTGGGCGACCTTATCTTCGACCTCCTGGGACCTGATGGATTTATTATGAAAAACAACCGGCTCCTCCAAAGTTCTTTTAACGGTCATTCGAGGATTCAGTGATGCATAGGGGTCCTGAAAAATCATTTGCATTTTCTTCCGAAAGGGTAACATCTTTTGGGAAGTCAGGTTGTCAATTCTTTTGTCCTGATAGTATATTTCACCGCTGTTCGGCGGATACAATCCAAGAATTGCCCTTGCCAGAGTCGATTTTCCGCACCCGCTTTCACCCACCACGCCCAGGGTCTCCTGCGGCTTAATCGAAAAACTAACATCATTTAAAGCCTTGACAGTCGTGCGTTTACGAACAATACGTCTCTCTTCGATTGCGAGCTGATCCAATAGACCACCGGATATATCAAAATGTTTTACCAGGTTTTTTACGGTTAACAGGCTATTTGTACGTTCCATGTTATATAAATTCTGATATTTTACAATCTAGTGAATTATATCTTTCGTATTTATTTTTCCATTCGCCAGGTTTAAAATATTCGCCTTCTGGGCGAGCAGCTTTAGCCCGTACCGCATTTTGAATATCGAATATCGGACAAGGGAATTTTGAACGGCAGAAGTTTTGAAAAGAACAAGATAATATCCTTCACTTCGATATTCTCTGGCTTCAACAGGTTTGCATGACGCTCGTGGTTTCTCATTCAACGGTTCAAAATAAACGGCGTTCGGCCGTAAAAAAAGTCTGCCTGGGCTGACTCTAGTTGTTTGATGTTGCATCACCCAAACTAAGGAAACGATTTTTCCACCATATGACACGCAGCCATTCTGTCATAGTCATCGATGCTGATGAGAGCCGGCACTTCCATCTGGCACACCGTATCACTAATAGTACAGCGGGGATGAAACGCACACCCCGCGGGGATATCCGTGAGGGTCGGCATCATTCCGGGTATCTGGTTTAACCGGGCGCCCGGCTGAAGGCTACCGGGTAGCGCTTTGATGAGTCCTTGTGTATAAGGATGTTTGGGATCATGTACTACCGCCTCAGTGGTGCCGGTTTCCACGATTTTGCCTGCGTACATGACGGCAATTTTCTCCGTTACTTGTGAGACAACCGCTAAATCATGTGTAATCAGAATCAGACCCATATCTTCGGTTTCACACAATTCTAAAAGAAGATCCATGATCTCTGCCTGAATGGTGACATCCAATGCTGTCGAAGGCTCGTCAGCAATAATCAAAGAGGGGTTTGTCAGCAAAGCAATGGCGACGACGATACGCTGCCGCATTCCTCCGGAGCACTCGTGGGGGTATTGATGTAACCTTTTTGCCGGTGATGGGATATGAACTTTTTTCAATTTTTCGAGGGCAAGATCCATTGCGTCCGCTTTGCTTATATTTTGGTGTGCCAACACCGTCTCAACCATCTGGGTGCTTATGGTGAGCACTGGATTTAATGTCATCATGGGGTCCTGGAAAATCATGCCGATGCTGTTGCCGCGGATTTTTCGCATCTCTTCTTCAGGTAATCGATTCAACTCCCGGCCCTCAAACAGTATTTTTCCCCCGGAAATGTATCCGGGCTTGCTTAGCAGGTTTATGATTGCAAAACCGGTTACCGATTTGCCGGCGCCGCTTTCCCCAACGATTCCAAGGCGTTCGCCTTTATCCAACGTGAAACTAACGCCGTTGATGGCTGTTAACTCTCCAAATCGAAGTGCAAATTTAACTTCCAGATCTATAACTTCCAGCAAATGGCTCATAATTAATATGATTGTTAGATATTAATCCGTATGCAAAAACTTAGATTCTTGTTCGAGGGCAATATATTGGGTTTTGCACACGGATTTATCCTTTGTAGAGTTTTGGATTCAATACATCTCTCAACCAGTCCCCCAGAAGCAGTATAACCAACAAAAAAATGACCAGGAGGATTCCGGGGAAGAAGGTAATCCACCATGAGCCACTGAAAATATATTCAAAACCGGAGCGAATGAGGGATCCCAGCGACGGTTTGGTAATGGGCATGCCCAGGCCTAAAAACGAAAGGGCAGCCTCACTCATCACGTTTTCGGCGACCTGAATGGTGGAAATGACCAGAACGGACGTGAGGGTGTTGGGTAAAATGTGACGAAACATAATCTGCCAGCGACTGATTCCGATCACCCTGGCCGCCTCCACATACTCCTTGTTCTTTTCCCCCAGAACCGAAGCACGAACCGTCCTTGCATAAATCGGCCAGTGAGATACCCCAATAATAACGATCAACAGCGGCACGGCCAGTTCTGCATAGCGCCCGACACCGAAAGCCAGCTTGAATATGGCGCTGGTAAAAATCGCAACGATCAGGTAGGGAATGGAAAATTGAATATCGGTGACTCGCATTAAAAATGAATCAAGTTTTCCCCCAAAATAACCGGAAAACAGGCCTACCAGGATTCCGATGAATGCCTGAACCAAAACCGCGCCGCATCCGATGAGGAGCGATACCCTCAAACCGTAAATCATGGTGCTCAAAAGATCCCTGCCCTGGATGTCGGTTCCCAGCATGAACGTCTCGCTGCCCTCCGCCATCCATGAAGGCGGGGTTTCAGCATCCATGATATCGAAGGTTGCGGTATCGTAGGTATTGTAAGGTGCCACAACCGGTGCCAGAACACAGATGACAACCAGAACGGACAGGACCGAAAAACTGGCAATGGCAATTGGATCGCGTTTGAAGCTGTATAGCACATAGGAATTTTTGAATCGATTCCAGGCTTTCATTTTGTACCCACAATCCGTACCATGGGGTTGACGTACCCGTAGACAATATCAACAATAGTATTGACGACGACAAAAATCACGCCCACTACCACCAGGTAAGCAACCAGAAGGGAGGTATCCGAGCGTTCCACGGCTTCCAGAAACATAAACCCCATTCCCTGCCATTGAAAAACAGTTTCCGTCAGAATTGTAAAGGCAAACAGTATTCCCAGCTGAACGCCAAATACGGTGATTACCGGAAGCAGGGTATTTTTAAAGGCGTGAATGAACCAGACCCGTTGGCGGTGGAGCCCTTTGGCCCACGCAAACTTGATATACTCGGTTTCCAGGACTTCCATCATTTCCGCCCGCACCAGACGGATAAACAGCGGCAGCATGATCGATGAGAGGGATATGCTGGGCAACACCAGGTGCTTTAAACCATCCCAGGTGAAAAATCCGCTTTCCCACCCCCAGATGTTAACGGTTTCTCCGCGCCCATAAGATGGCAACCAGTTCAATTCCACCCCGAAAAGATAAATCAATGCGATGGCCGTAAGAAATACCGGGATGGCAACCCCAATGGTGCTGGCCGCCATTACAAGACGGGAAAACCAGCTTTTGGGATAAATGGCGGCATAAATGCCGGACGGAATGGAGACGAGGATAAGGATAATGGCGGTGACAATGACCAGCTCAATCGTTGCGGGGGCCTTGGATACAATGACTTCCAGGGCCGGTTTCTTGTAGAAGAAAGACAGTCCCAAATCACCCTTGCAGGCATTTTTTATAAAGCGAAAATATTGGATATAAAAAGGATCATTTAATCCCAACTGATCCCGAATGACCTCGCGTTCTGCCGGCGTGACCCGCTCCCCTACCAGATCTCTGACCGGATCGCCGATTTGGTGCTGGATCGAAAATCCCACCAGGCTGATCACCAGCATTACAAAAATGGCTTGAATGATACGTCTGAGGATGAATGCAAACATGGCTGTAGTGTTTTGTGTTTGGTGTTTAGCATTTGGTGTTTAGCATTTTTTAATATTCGGCACCTTTTTTAAACACTAAACACAAAATACTAAACACTTTGGATCATTAAGACAGGTAACCCCACAGGTAACAAATTTGAGGCAGGCGTGTTATCCTCGGTAACGTCCGCCTGCCCCTTTTGTTTCATGCACCGTCCGTCGTTTCCAGTTCTGCACCCCGCGAAACACCTAGAAGTGTTTCCACGTTTCATGTCTTTTCGACGGACATACCTTTTTGCTATTTGATCACCAGATCACCTAAGTACGGAAAGTTCATGGTGTTAACGATCGGCCTGATATTCACGTTATTCTTGCCGGCGTAAGAATGGTTTTGCCAGTGAAACGGCACAAATGCGGCTTCATCGTACAGGATTTTTTCAATTTCTTTCAGAATCGCCGTTCGCTTTTTCAGATCGGTTTCGGACTGGGCTGCCAGGGTGAGTTCATCGATTTTGGGATTGCAATAATTTCCGCTGTTATACTGCCCGTAGCCGGTTTCCTTGTTCGGACACATGCCCAGAAATTCGGTGAAGTTACCGGAATCTTCCGTGTCCGAGTGCCAGCCGATCATTTGAATGTCAGCCACCTGGGCGTCAAACTCATCCCAGTATTGGGCCTTGGGCATGGTTTTCAGGTTCACCTTGATTTTAATTTTGGCCAGCATGGAAACAACCGCCTCGGCAATTTTTTCGTCGTTTACATAACGGTTGTTGGGGGCAATCATGGTGCATTCAAAACCGTTTTCGAATCCGGCCTCTTTCATTAACTTTTTGGCTTGCCTCAGGTCATAGCGTGGCACCAGGTTTTCATTGTGGCCCATATAGCCTTTGGGGCTTTGCTGAGCGGCTGGTGTTGCCGTACCTTTCATGATTTTTTTGGCGATGCCCTCGTTATTGATGGCGTGGACGATGGCTTGCCGGACTTTCACATTTGCAAATTCGGAGCGTCGTTTCTGGTTTAACTGAACGGTGATAATCCGACCGCCGGGGAAGGTCACCAGCTTAACTTTTTTATCCTTCTGGATTCTCTTAAAATCCTGGGGCGGCACCGGCGTGATAAAATCCACGTCTCCTGAGAGCAGCGCGGCCACCCGGGTGGCATCCTCCTTGATGGGAGTCAGTATAATCTTATCCACATTCCCGGGAGAATTCTTGTCCCAGTAATCGGCGAATCTTTCAAAAATATACTTGGCTCCCTGCTCCCAGTGGGTGACCCGATAGGGACCGGTTCCGGATTCATTTTTAAGCGCAAATGAAGGGCCGATTTTTACGACAGCGTCTTTGGGCTGGCCGGTCGCATCTACACCGGTATAGAATTTGCTGTCCAGGGGAAAGATATAGGTCGCCATGTTGATAAGCAGCGCGTAGGGCTTATGTGTCTTGATATCAACGGTGTGATCATCGACGATATAGCAACCCTTAAAAGGCGTGAAAAGTCCTTTAAAATCAGGGCTCTTATAAAAGCGATCAAAGGTAAATTTGACATCTTTGGCCGTAAACGGATTACCACTGTGGAATTTGACGCCCTTTCGCAAATAAAAGCGCATGGTCAAGTCATCCAGGCGTTCCCACCTTTCGGCCAGACGGGGTTCAAAGTGCATATCCTGGGCATAGCGCACCAGGGGGTCAAAGACCCAGTGTGAATACTGCAGCATCCCGCCGGACAACTGTACCTGGGGATCTTGTGATACGGGACCCGCATCCAGTCCCAATTTTAAAGTTTTGGCTCCGGCTATGGAACCCAAGGAAAATAACATTGCGATGGTTAAACAGAATACAAATAGTTTTTTCATCTCTTCCTCCTTTCTTTTAGGCATTCTGTTTCAATTGACCTCTTCCAAAATATTTTCTGTCTTTCCGCGTTGGGAAATTAAGTATCGAGTTTAAAAATGGTGGCTTAAATGTGGCTTAAATTATGATTAGACTTTAATTAAAATAGGAATAGTTTAGAAATCAGCTGCGGTCAAGCAAGAAAAGGTTTCGCAAGCATTATTTATTAATTTTTGACACCCCAGCTACTTCGGGCGAGGGGCTTTTTCTAATCCTTCATTGTGCTTGGCCGTGAATGTGCACAGGACATTCTCGATTCCTTCTTTGCTGTTCGGACAAATTTATTCGGTGACCACCCGGTGTTTTTTGACAGATCAACTCGTTTTTCTTGTGAAACCAAGGGGGATAAGTTAATATTCAGACATGATTTACATCACTCCTATAATCAAAATCGATGAGAAAGAAATCAAACTGGACTTCATCCGTGCCTCAGGCCCCGGGGGTCAGAATATCAATAAAGTTGCCACGGCTGTCCAACTTCGATTCGATGCAAAAAACGCTTCTTCCCTTTCCGAGGCCGTTCGCACCCGTTTGATTCATCTGGCAGGAAAAAAAATAACAGAAGATGGAATCCTTATCATCCAAGCCAAACGATTTCGGACCCAGGAACGCAACCGACAAGACGCAATAGAGCGGCTGATTCGATTGATCCGAAAAGCAGCTGAAGAACCTAAAACTCGTATCAAAACTAAACCGACGAGAGTATCAAAGCAGCGGCTTTTAGCGGCCAAGCGGCATCGAAGTTATATTAAGCGGATGAGGCGTTCAATTTCAGATTCCGATGATTAGAACTGGTTTCAAAACCCAAATGGATTTTATAGCAATTAATTATTCTCTTTAAATTTTTTCAAGACCCCTAAAGCGTAATCGATATCGGCATCTGTATGATCGGCCGAAACCTGAAATCGTATCTCCTCATCTCCCTTTGGTACCACCGGATAATTCAAACCGGTAGCCAATATTCCATTTTCGGTCAGATACCGGACCAATTCTGACGTTCGTTCTGTATTTCTGATCATCAACGGCACCACCGGATGCTCGCTGGCGATAATCTCATAGCCCAACGCAACCAAGCCTTTCTCAAATCTAGCGGTGAGTCTTCGCAGATTTTCCAATAATTGCCGGCCGCGATCACTATCTAAAATTTCCAGCGCTTTGATGGCCGCACTGGCCTCGGATGGTGTGATGGGGTTGGAATATATATAGAACGGAGCTGTTTGCCGCAAATAGTTGATAACCGTTGAATTTGTGACTAAATATCCTCCGTTTACCCCGAGAGATTTTCCCAGGGTGGCAACGATCATGTCGATCCCCTTGGCCCGGGTGAATTCTTCGGTTCCACGTCCGGTTTTGCCAAAAGCGCCGACACCGTGGGAATCATCAACAAGTACATTGACCCCGCCAGCGAATTTTGCGTCGTATTTGCTGGCAATTTCTGAAATCCTATCCAAAGGCGCATAGTCACCGCGCATACTGAAAATGCCATCGGTAACAATCAAAACACGATTGCCTTCCCCCAAGGCACTGTTCATTTTTCCTTCCAGATCAGCCATATCCAGATGGTTGTAAACCGCCTTGTTCTTGGGTCGGGAGAGCCGAATGGCATTAATAATGCAGTTATGGTTGAGTTCATCACTGATGACGATGGTATCATCCTCGATCAGCGGTGCAATAACACCCATTACGGCGGCATAAGCGGAACTGAAGATCATGGCTGACTCTCGATGGTGAAACGCAGCCAGTTTCTTTTCCAGCTCGATGTGGGGCCGATAAGTGCCGCTGATAAAACGGACGGCTCCGGGGCCGGTGCCGTAAGTTTTGGCAGCGGCCTCTTCGGCTTTGATTATTTCCTCGTTGGAGGACAACCCGAGATAAGAGTTCGAATTCATGCGCAAAAACTCTTTTTCGCCATAGCCGTCAATCAGGTACCGCGGCCCGTTACCGTTTTTAGCAGGCTTTAAACCCGTTATTATCATTTCCGGGTCCTTTAGTGACCCCCGTTCTCTGAGCGCATTGAGCTTCGAAATCAATGCCTGTTCCAGTTTGGTGGTTGACATCGTGCAGCCTCCCCTAATTTATGCTCCCAAAATGGCTCCCAAAATGGTTTGCGGTTGGCAAAAACCTTTTGATCATGGGTTTTGTTGTGAGATTTGTTTCCAACACGACCATTGACAATCTGTGCCGCTAAGATCCCTTAATCGAGGATTGTTGCAACTGATCCCCTTAAGGATATCAATGCCGTCTTCAGTTTGCCAGTCTGACAAGAGCTCGGTCTCGCCTTTCCTCTCCGGACATTCTATCTTATGTCTTAAATATGTGCATGGTTGTTTCATGGTTCATTCTCCTTATACGGAAGCTTATTTCATGTTACCCTGACGTCATAAATCCGTTACTGAGCCAGGGATTGATGATGCCCCCGTGGCGCAAGTTGCTGAAAACATATTTAAGACCTCATACAATTCGAAAACAAAAATTATTTATTTTAGGGGTGGAATATATTTTTGAGAATCAATTTAAATCAAAAAAAAAGAGGAGCGTCAAGATTATAACAATTTTGAAATATATCAGGATTCTATATTCAATTCACAAAAAATGTATGTTGTGTTCATTTTTTTGTTGACACACAACATATAGTATGATAAAAAGTCATACAACCCTGGCTGCTCCAATCACTAGGGTCCCGGCAAGAGGCGGCAGAATCTCTCACGTCCCTTGTAGGAGATGGGGGCGATCCACGAGAATGACTGCCAACAACTGCTAACTCCTTACAAAGGGCTGCCCCACCAAGCAGCCCTTTCCTTTTTGATGTTCTGCCGAAAAGTTGACCCGTTGTCTTCCCTGCAAGTCCCGCCCCCGAGGGCGGGGAGCTTCATAAATCCAAAGCTTGCTCCAGGCACTTTGAAAACTCGTTCCGTCCAAGCGCGGGACTCAAACAGGTTCAAAGCGTTTTTCTTGCGCTGCCCCAAAATGTATCAGCCAAAAACAATTTAATGACCGCTCAAATATATTCGGGCAACAACCCGTTTATATCCAAGCACATTGTGGGATCGTTTTCATTTGACACCCGGGCCGCATCTCTCTATATACCCCGGACAAAAAGAGCTTCTAGTATTGACAAGTCTGTAATGAAACCCACAAGATATTATCCTACAAACTGGCGTAAGTATCAGGCGGAACTTAAAAGAGCTGCCCGACATAAGCGGCTTCTGACAAGACTGGCTTTGCTGTCTTCAATTTTGGGCTGTGTTTTCGTGGGGTTGTTTATTTACTATTCGACGGGTGAACCGCCTTCGGGGGATTCGAACCAGCCCAGTCACCAACCTATAACATCCGCTCAAAAACTGAATATTTGGCCGGAAATGGTTCCCCGAAAGGCTCTTTCTGACTATCTCATTAGCCGCGTAAATGAGCCCCCAAGGGATATCGATCAGTTTATTTTTGAAAAAGACGGGTACCGCTTCAAGATAACGACCACCCTTGATTCCAATCTGCAAAAATACATCAACCGCTTGCTCAAGCGTTCCAGAACTTTACAAGCTGCTGTGGTGATTCTAAACCCTTCCGACGGTCGTATTCTGGCAATGGCCAACAGAGATACGGTTGGCAATACCGACAATCTTTGCCTCAAAGCGGATTTTCCAGCTGCCAGTCTTTTCAAGATCGTGTCGGCCGCTGCTGCACTGGAAGCGGCCGGATATACCTTGGATCAAGCATTATCTTATCAGGGTAGCAGACACACCCTTTATAAATATCAGTTAAAAGACTCAAAAGGGCCATACAGCGCACCAACTAACTTCAGAAAAGCCTTTGCAAATTCGAATAATTCGGTTTTTGGGAAGATAGGGATATATGCCCTCGGGCAGAAAATCATCGAGGAGTACGCCGAAAAATTTTTGTTTAATAAATCCATTCCATTCGATTTGCCGGTGGCTGTGAGCACTGCCGAGGTACCGGAGGATGATTTCGGCCTGGCCGAAATTGCATCCGGCTTTAATAAAAGGACACTGGTTTCACCCCTTCATGCCGCTTTGCTCTCAGCTATGGTTGTTAACAGCGGCGGCATGAAAACGCCGTGGATTGTCAGCAGCATTGCTGATGGGGCGAATAAGATTGTTTACAGTGCCCGCAACAGCGTTTTGAATTCTCCCATCGACAAAAAGACAGCCGCAGATCTGAAGACGTTGATGCAATATGCGGCCAGTTACGGGACCACACGATCCGCCTTCCGTAAGCTGCGACGCCAAAAAACATTTGCTGATTTTGTTCTGGGGGCCAAAACAGGCACAATTAATGATAAACAGGATCGGTTCAAGTATGACTGGATCACAGCCTTTGCATTGGCTCCGGATGGTGCCAGGGGAATATGCGTTGGTATTCTAGCCGTTCACGGGGAAAAACTCGGCACACGGGCCACGGAATTTGCCAGAGCAATTATAAATTATTATTTCGGTTCTTAGCTAGCGGGGAAAGCCGGCACATGGCAATAGGTTTAGAGCTTGGAACTGACCAATTTGTGGTAACGTGAATCCACGTCGACAAATTTATGGAATTGACTTCAGCGGTGCCATAGATGCGCCAAAAAGGATCTGGATTACATCGGGATCCACCGCGGGGAGGGCCCTCCGGATCGATGATTGCAAAAGTGCACGCGAATTATTGGCTTTAGAAGAGCATAAAAACTTAAGTTTCGCTGCATTGGGGGATTATATCAAAGGAAAGCCAGGCGCTATTTTTGGTATTGATTTTCCATTCGGCCTTCCCAAGGAACTTGTTATCCAAAAAAAATGGAGGGAATTTGTTGCTGCTTTTGCCGGTCTTTATGAAAGTCCCGAGTTATTTCGAGAAACTTGCCTTAAAGCGGCAGCCCACAGGGAATTAAAGAGACAGACTGACCGGCTGGCGCATACCCCCTTTTCTCCCTATAACATAAGAATCTACAAACAGACTTATTTCGGAATTTCAAAACTGCTCGGTCCACTTGTCAACCAAAACCTTGCGTGTGTGTTGCCGATGCAAAAACCCCTGGCCAATAAACCCTGGCTTATAGAAATTTGTCCGGCCGCTACTTTAAAAAAGATGCATTTGTATATATCTTACAAAAGCCGGAGTGAGAAACACAGAAAAGCCCGACGGTTAATTCTAAAAAAGATGGTCGAAAGCCGTGTCATTCGGCTGAAGAAATCGAAAATCGCGGCGATAATTGCTGAAGACAAGGGGGGAGACGCCTTGGACAGTGTAATCGCTGCAATGGCCGCATTTTTGGCTGCACGCAAGGGACTGATCCCTCAAGAAGTTAACCGTGATACTCACGCTGTTGAAGGCTGGGTTTATACGTAACCGGATAACAAAAATTTAAAACGCGGAAATAAAGCATATAGATCCTAACTGATACCCATGATATATGTATTCAAATGTCTGAACTTAATCGTATGATCGCCCAGTATGCGGTGTTTGAAACCAGGGTGCAAAGGTATATTCGCAATTATTTTTGGCCATACTGCTCCACCTGCGCCGACGCCTGCTGCAAGCCGGATTTTTGTCAGGAAACGCTGGAGAGTATTTTTTTAACATTTTTGCGCGAAGCCTATCCCCCGCCGGCTTCCTACAGTCAGGAAAACGGGTGGGTGAGTGAAACCGGATGCATCTTGAAAATCGGCCGTCCGCCGGTTTGCTACGAATATCTCTGCGATGAGATTATGGCCGCACAACCAACCGCTACTTATCAGTATGCGGTCAACGTGCTTTCCAAACTCATATCCCATGTGGGGAAACGCGCACACCGGGGTAAGCACCTCGTTGAAATATTGGACCGCAAGGAAATAGCGGTGGTTAAATTCTCTTACTTTGAAAATCGCTTGAAAGAAGCCGAGACCGCCTTTGCGTCGGTTGTGTCATTTCACAAAAACGATAATCTTTCAACCTTAAATTGGCGGGATCTAGAGAAGATTTTGTTCTCACCGAAAGCTGTTAAAATGCGGATTAAATGAAAGCCTCCGGCTTGCCCTGTTGAATCTCTTACGGGGGCCGCAAAGCGGCATTCAACGGGGCGAGCCCAATGGGTGAAAATTGAGGAGACCAAATGATCATCAATTTTCAGGCAAGAATCAGGTCTGACGTTTATCTTCAAATTTTTGCTGCACGCAATGCAGGGCTTCTCCTTCTCTGGCCGCTTCCAAACACTTATTGCACGATATGCACTTTGCCCTGTGCCGATCACCCCTCTTCCAGTGATTAACGATTCCGGGTTCCCTGATGAAGGGACGGCATAAAGAGATAAAATCCGCTTCTTTGTTTTGGATAATTTCTTCCATGAGTTCAAAAGTTCTTAAACCGCCAACCATCATTACGGGAACGCTCACAGCGTTTTTGATTTCCGTGCACCACTGACGAAAGTAGGCTTCTTGATTTAGGCGATTGATTTTGGTTCGATATTCAGTCTCTGCGTAGGGTTTACCCCTCAACCCTTGGCTGATTTCCAGGGCATCGAAACCCCACTGGGCAAGAAGCCGGGCTGCAACTTTGCCTTCACCAAGCTCAAGACCCCTTGCGAATCCGTCTTGGACCCCGATTTTAATGAGTATCGGGTAGTCGTCACCGACATTTTCTCTAATGTTCCGGTAAACTTCATGGTGAAAGTGAAGTCGATTTTCCAGAGCGCCTCCCCAGTCATCATTGCGATGGTTGGTAAACGGAGAAAGGAATTGACTAAATAAAAAAGCATGGGCCCCATGTACCTGAACAGCGTCAAAGTCAGCTTCTCTGGCCCTTCGGGCGGCTTTGCCAAAGGCCTGAACAATATTCCAAATTTCTTCCTCGGTCATGGTGCGGTATTCTGCTGTAAAGTAAGGGTCATCATAAACAAACGATGGCGCCATGGCCTGCTTATTTTTGTCTTCTAAAAATCGCGCGCGTTCCCGGCCCGCATGAAACAACTGAACAGCGATTTTGGCTCCCCGATCGTGGACCGCTGCCGTCAACCTTTTAAGGCCCGGTATAAAGTCGTCACCGGCAATCGAGTTTTGAAACGGTAAATTCTGACCGGATCGATGCACATACGTAATGCCGGTCACAATCAAACCGCCCCCCCCTGATGCAAGATCTGCAAAAAGTTTGATTTGCGCGTCGGACACCTGGCCGGAGCTTTGGGCGCAAGCATCGTACGTGGCCGAACGCACAAATCGGTTGCGCAACTCCATGTTCTTTATTTTGGCAGGCTCGAATAATATGTTCATATCTAGCTCTTCCTTCAAAATCTGTAGACTAAAAGTAAATCTATACCAAAGCAAGGAATTGAACGTCAATTGAAACTGAGGGCAAACGATTGAAAGAAACGAAAAAGCGGAGATCCAGTTATAAGGGCAACAGGCAGCCGCATTAGTCCGGCCGAAGATACGGTTTCCTGCATAATCCGGGATGCGAGGTCATTATGAGATTTTGCTTGACAACAATCGGTTATTCTGATTACTCAAATCGTAGTACTCTGTGGTAACTTTAAATTCGAGAGGCCCACCATGGGAAAGCCCTGCTTGAGATATTACACATAAGAGCCTTCAGGGGATTTTGAATTTCCCTGGAGGCTTTTTTGTTGGTGGCTCTAATCAGGCTTGGTCTCGAACGAGTGGAATGTGAAACCGCAAGGTTCAACGGGAAACAAAGAAAAAATTGGATCCCGAAAAGATAAGCAGCTCGGGAGATCAATAACATTTAGAACTCTCGGCATGACGTTTTTAAACCAAGGAGGTACGAAAATGAGAATTAAAGTTTCGACTAACGTATGGATTACCGT
>CP070652.1:762498-787976 GCA_020354645.1 Deltaproteobacteria bacterium | reverse complement strand
AAATAGGCTTATTTAAATTGTAAGGCTGTTGCCTCTGTCTGGCTTGGCCGGCAACAACCCTCCCACTTGCCGTCAAAAAAACACTCCGACCCCTCAATTATTCATAACTCTCTGGAGGGTTGCAATGGCGCAGATTCGGGAGTCAGTCTTAAAGTGTTTGGGTGATGCTGAGGATGACGACAACCTCATACAGGATCTGAATCGCATTATCGACAGGGAAGGACAACAGGCGTATCCGGTTATCTTTCATGTTTTGACCAATTTGGTTATAGAGCCGCAAGAGGCCGAAGCCTTCTGGCGGGAAATCATCGGTCATTACGAAAGTTTGAATACCAGCCTGGGACGCAAAGTCGGCCTGCGCACCACCATCTGCGATTATTTTTGTTCGATTCACAAGTCGCTGCGAAATCCCAAAGTTGTTGAGATTCACATCTTCGAAAAAGCCGTCAAAGCCTCAAAGTATGACAGCCTTACCGGTCTTTTGAATCGGCAGACTTTTGACGAGGCGCTGAAAACCGAGATAAACCGGGCCAAACGACATACCCAAGACTTATCACTTTTATTCTTTGATCTGGACGATTTTAAAAGAATAAACGACTCACTGGGGCATCCGGCCGGAGATGCGGTCCTGAAAGCCGTTGCCGACATCATTTTAAAAGAAAAACGGGTCGAGGATATCGCTGCGCGTTACGGCGGCGAGGAACTGGTAGTGATTTTACCCGAAACCGGAAAAATGAACGCCCTGGTGCTCGGTGAAAGGATTCGCCAAAAAGTCGAAAATATGAGGCTCAAGTACAAAGGTCATACCATCCAGCTGACAATCAGCGGCGGATTGGCGGCTTTCCCGGTAAATGCCGCCAGTGCCGCTGCCTTGATCAAGTGCGCCGACAACGCTCTTTATCGTGCCAAGGGTTCCGGCAAGAATAATATATCTTTTTTCTCCCCCGATAAACGGCGGTATTTACGCATTGACCTGGACCGGGAAGTAAAGATCCGCGAACTCGATTTCGAAGATACGCAGACGCAAGTCGCCAAAGGCAAAAATATTTGCGTTGGCGGGATTCTTTTCGAAAATGACTATCCGCTGCCCATCGGAACCAAAGTGCAGATTAATGTGCCGACGGATCAGGGAAAGCCGTTATTTATCCTCGGCAACGTCGTCCGCGTGGAGACGTATGGCCCCCGTCAATATGATATCGGTATTGCTATTTCATTTCTTGAAATGGACAAAGCCATGAAAACAGAAATTTCGCGCTGGCTGCAGCTGAAAAGGCAGAATGAGCAGATTGACTTGGAGCAGGCGGATTAACATTTTCCTGGGTCAAGCGTTTCAGGGTTCCCCAGTTAAATTCGCTTCGCTTCATATCTTCGATATATTTAACGGGGCAAGCAAGGTGCAGGGTTCAAGGTGCAGGGGTGCACGCCGAAGGTAACCTTGAACGTTGAACGGGGAGCCCGGAACCGCCCAATTCATATCGATTTACGGTATCAGCCCCTAACCACCGTCAACAGTTGCCGGCAAGCTTCAAAAACCCTATCGACTGTCAGTTCATTTAAACAGTTCCGATGCTCACAAGGCTTGAGGTAGCAAGGCACACAGTCCATATCCCGATTGCTTATCACCGTACTGCGAAGGTTTTGAGGTCCAACATACTTGGGATCAGTTGGACCAAATAAACCGACCACCGGGATATCCAGCGATGATGCCAAATGCATTATCCCTGAATCAATTCCCACGAATAAACGTGCCCGCTTTAATATTGAACAAAGGCAACCCAGGCCGGTATTTCCCGTCAGATCGAAAATCTTAAAACTATCTACCCCGGCTCTTTTTTTTACGCTTTCGATGATGAAATCATTATAAACATGGTCTTCTGCGCCGCCGACGAGCACGCACCTCAGTTTAAAGTGTTGCTGCAGGGAAACAATCAGATCTGCAAATTTGCCTGGATCCCAGGCCTTCATCTGCCTTCTGGCGGATGCTGCCGGGGAAATGACCGCGAATTCGTCCGGTAGATTGGATATATTTTTACTATTATTGATCTTTAGAAGTCCAACGTAATCGTTTTTGGTGATTCTGATTTGAAGGCGACGGAGGAGCTTGGCATAATTGTGCCAACTATTATGACCTTCTATATTTTCTTTGACATCCAGTGCCAGATCCCAGAAAAAGTGAGCAAAGCCAGCCTTGATTTTTGCTGCGCTCATGGAAGACAGCAACAGGCTTTCCTCTGATCTGCCCAGCGATATCAAAAGGTCATATCGGTTTCGGCGGATATTCCTTAAAAGGACAATCTTCTCTTTGAAGCTGTTACCGCGGAGTATGATCCGATCCACAAATGGGGAATCAGCCAGTAGTTCTTTAAGAAAAGGCTTGACCACTGAATGAATAGCGGCCGCTGGGAAATTATCTCTTAACGCTTTGAGAAGCGGAAGTGAAAATACGAGATCACCAATTTGGTTAAGATGGATTATGCAGATTTTTTGAAGTTGCATCGACCCTGGATTAGAAAAAAAAGTCATCGTCTGAAATTGTTTCCAGCTCTTCAACGCCCTTGTTTGAATTGATAAAATCCTCGATCCACCAGTTTGTGTGGTGATAAAAGCATGCCACAACGCTACATTCACTTTCAGCATCGAATGTGTCGATCGAGCGGGCTAGATTCTGCAGGGTGTTATCCAATTGACGCTCCCCCGCATAGCCCTTTTCGTCTGCTATCTGAGCCTTCTCAATCCCTCTAAAAGCCGGGCAGTGGAGAATTCCAGAGGGTGCCAGCACGGTCCTGAAGCATTGCATATGGCATGTTTTTGGCTGTCTTTTCAGTTCATGGATCATATGGTTCAACATTGCCTTCAGGTTCAGACTTTCAAGGATTTTTAAGTGTCCTGCAGCGGCATCTTTCGCTTTTTGTAAGTTAATTCGTATATCGCTGATAACCTTTTTTTCTCTTTCAATGTCGGGGGGATCAAACAGAGATTCTTTCAGGGATTCCTCGAGTCTTAAGAGACAGGGTTTAAATGAAATATAATCAAATAAATACTCCCGTGCCAGCTGAACTGCTTCGGGAATTTCATCGATATTGGGAAACAGGGGTTGCCCTTGTATTGCTATGCCCTCCCATACGATGACGAATGAATACCCCAAAGATACTCTGGGGTTCATTAATTTAATTTTTCGCGCCCGGCCAAGGATATCATGTAAGGTCACTCCACTTTTGGGCTTGTGGGACTTGAAAAATGTATCCTGACGGGCAGCGTCGATGGAAATTCTCAGCCAGTCTTTCTCTTTGAATACATCAGCCACTGCTTCCACCCGCTTAAGTTTGGTGCCGTTGGTGACAATGCCGAGCTGGATATTTTTGCTTTTGATGTAGCCGACAATTTCTTCGAAGTTTTTGTGAAGCGTTGGTTCGCCGCCGCCCAGAAGTATGACCGATAGCAGACCTTGGGAAACCAGGGTGTCCAGACTGGCTTTCAGGGTATCTATATCCAGGTATTCGCCGGTATTGATAATGCCTGAGTCCACGCAGTGCGGACAGGCGAAATTACAGGCGGTGGTTAGGTCCAAATTAATCGATAGCGGTCCGAATTTCGGCAGCGGGTTCTGCTTGTTTATGCGGCCCCGGTTGCGCCGCCATTCAATATAGGTTTTTAACCGATCAATTACCGAAGCCTGTCTGAGCTTGGTGCTGAAATCATGTTCTTTGTGCTTTTCTTTGGCCATATTCACTTTTATTCCGTTTCACACTGATCGTAGATTTTTTTTAACAATAATGTCGTGGCAACAATATGCGATTTTCCAATCACCGGTTCCCGCTGTTCTCTAACCGCAGCCATAAAATCCTTTACCGAGGACTCCAGGGGGTCCGCAATTTTTATATTTCGGTTTTGATACTCAAAGTGGATACTATAATTATCGGAATCCACCACCCGATTGACAATCTTGTCGTTGAATCCATATTGAAAACTGCGGGGCTGCTGTTTTTGGCTTTCCAATCTTATCAGAACTTTACAATTGTGGTTATTGGACCGGTAACTAAACCTGAGGGATATTTTTTTGACATCCTTTTCAGTTTCCAGGGAATGGATTTCACCGGCACCCAGTGCAAAATGCAGCATACTCAACCCATGCGGCAAAGAATCTATCAGCATCTCTTTGCCCGTAAACATGGGTGAAAGATGGATAAAAAACGTGTCGACTTGTTGGGTGTCAATGGGTCCGCATAACTTTTGATAGTAAGGTATTGAAAATGGCCATTGAGCGTTCATTGCGATGGTTAGTTTTTTATGGGCCGCCTGTTTAAAAAAATTATCCAGCATTTGCGGCAAACCCTCTGTTGGGTGCCAGAAAAATGGTTTTTCACAAAATATGTTCAACCCCGAATCGATGGATTTTATAAGATATTCGTAGTGTGTCTGAACCGGCGACGCAATAACAATCGCATTGGGGTTTTCCAGGCGAATCATCCGATCAAAATCGCCATAAGCATTGGCTTTAATACCATAAAGGCCTAACCCAGCGACGGCTCTTTGGGCAGTTTTTTCAGTTGACCCCAATACTGCGGTCACTGCGGCATGATTTTTCTGAAAATATTTGGCAATATATTGTCCGATACCGTTTCTGTTTCTACTCGCACCGATGATGGCTATCTTCATGTCATGGTCACTATTTTGCGATACAGAGGTGGACTTATACCACGATATGATTTTTTTTGATATGCGGGGGTCGTCCGGGAGTGATATCGCTTGGCATTTTGATTTGATCCACTAAAATAACACACCATTTGAGCTTTTACAATAAACCCTTCCAAGATTTTTTTTGCATGCATCTCTTTTGTCTGCTATATGGCTATAATTAAACATTAAGTCTCAATTTAGCAAACCGAAAGGAGAATAAATGGCTATTAAACAGGAGTTGCTCGATATATTGGCATGCCCGAAATGTAAAGGGGATATCTATCTGAGTGAAACGGAAGATGGCCTTATTTGTGATCATTGCAAACTGCTTTATGAAATAAAAGATGATATTCCCATCATGCTTATTGATGAAGCCAAGCCCATTAAGGAATGAGCCTGCCGCAATCGCCAAAACCTGCAAAGCTGATCATAGGCCTTTTTATGAAGGATAAGGGACTTCTTGACCCGCTTGCAAATGAGCTTACCAACGATTTCGGTCCCGTTGACATGGTGAGTTGCTGGTTTGCTTTTGACTACACTTCTTATTATGAAGATGAAATGGGGGCGCCACTTTTCAGACGTATGTTTGCTTTCAAGGAGTTAATTCAGCAAAGTGATTTGCCAGAAATTAAAATCCGTACCAATGGGATTGAGCAAAAATACGCCCGACACAATAAACGCCGGGTTAATATCGATCCGGGCTATATGCTGTCGGAACGTTTTGTTCTGGCAACCGGCAAGAATTTCAGTCACCGGATATATATCGGCAAAGGTATATTTGCTGATTTAACATTAATATACACAAAGGGTGATTTTCAAAAGCTGCCCTGGACCTACCCGGATTATGCCGATGAGGCCATGCTCAATTATCTTCAGCAGGTGCGCCGAAAATATGTTATCGACTTACGGCAAGGAATAAAAACATGATCAAAAGCATGACCGCTTTTGCCCGAGCGGAGACAATAGAAGAAACGTTGACGGTTTTGGTAGAGATACGCGCCTACAACAGCAGGCACCTTGATCTTGTATTGCGGATTGCCCAACCCTATATTGTTCTAGAAAATAAAATCAAGGCATTAATATCGGATTGGGTGACCAGGGGGCGTCTGGAAGTCAGTCTTCAGATTCGAGACACATCTGAGGAGGCCTATGCTTTTGAGGTGAACCTCCCCAAAGCCAAAGCTTACCATCGTGCACTTACCGAGCTGAAAAGAAGCTTTAATATTGATGCCGGTATCTCGCTGGATATGCTGGCAGAGGTGGGGGATCTTATCCATGCGGCCGAGATGGATAGATCTCCGGATAAGTTTTGGCTGGCGATCGAGGCCTGCCTCCGCCAGGCGTTGAGCGAACTGGATGCCATGCGTCGACAGGAAGGCCAATTTCTGGCCGATGATTTGATTCGACGGATCGATTATATCCAGCAATGTATTTTAAAAATCGAACAGGAATCCAGCGGACTTATTGCCCAGTACCAGGAACGTCTCAAAGATCGCATTGCTGCTTTAACCAGGGGTCTGGTGGAATTGGATCATGACCGAATCACCCAGGAGGCGGCCCTACTTGCCGACCGCAGCGATATTTCCGAGGAAATCGTCAGAGCCTCCAGCCATATTGAGCAATTCCGCAGAATCATGGAAACAAAGGAACCTGTGGGCCGTAAGCTGAATTTTCTTATTCAGGAGCTCAACCGTGAAATCAACACGATCGGATCCAAAACCGGCAAGGCGCTTGTTTCTCACCTGATCGTTGACGCAAAAACCGAGCTTGAAAAAATTAGGGAACAGGTGCAGAACATCGAATAACGCAACTATATACACTAAAAGGTTTAATCAGATTCCGGCAATATTTATTCACCGAAGGGTATTTCCCGTTTCCTTGATCTCTGGATTACATCATCATTTCGTTTGGGGGTAAAATGGAACAAAACCTTTTAAATATCGGTTTCGGCAGCACGGTGGTCGCGGATCGGGTTGTTGCCATCGTGTCGCCTAACTCCGCCCCGATGAAGCGGCTGAAAGATGAGGCCAAAAATGATAAACGCCTTATTGATGCGACTCATGGTCGCAGAACCCGTTCTATAATCGTCATGGACAGCAACCATGTGGTCCTGTCGGCCATACAAGCCGAAACCGTTTCTCAACGGTTTGCAACACTCAGGGAAGCACCCTAGTCGGTTATGAGCCAGCACAAAACAGGTCGCATCAGTCCGGAGCAGCCCGCCTGCCAGCGTGGTGTCCGCCGTGCAGGGCGGCTTTTCGTAGTCTCAGCCCCTTCAGGTGCAGGTAAGACAACGCTATGCCGTGCCGTGCTCAAGCACTATGCGGACATACTTTATTCGATATCTTATACAACCCGACCGGTCCGCAATGGCGAGAAAAATGCCGTTGATTATTATTTTATCTCTGAAAATGAATTTAAAAAAGGCATATCCCAAGGAAAATGGGTTGAGTGGGCCAAAGTGCACGGTCATTACTACGGTACCTCAGCTGAATTCCTGAACAACGGTTTGGCGGCGGGTAAAGATATCCTTCTTGACATAGATGTTCAAGGGACGCTGCAAATACTTGAGAAGTACCCCGAGTGTATTACCATATTCATCGTGCCCCCATCCCTGAAAATACTCAGGCAGCGATTGGAATCAAGAGGCACGGACTCACAAGCGGTTATTGAACAGCGGATTCACAATGCGGAAGATGAAATGGGGAAGAAAAATCTTTATCAACATGTAATCGTTAATAACCAGCTCCAAGAGGCCAAGAAGCAGTTGATAGCGCTCATCGAAAAATATCGTTAATACTGATCTGATCGGATTTCAGGCATAAAAACCGCAGCAGCGAGAAAAACCCATGATAATTTTAACCGGTGGTGCCGGATTTATCGGCACAAACATGCTCATTGCACTCAATGACAAGGGAATAGATGATATTTTGGTTGTGGATAACATTGCTACGACGCCCAAGTGGAAGAATTTGGCGGGTCGATCTTTCAGACAATATGTGCACAAAAACCTGTTGTGGGACTGGCTCGATCAAAACAAAATCGAAAAAGTCGAAGCCGTCCTTCACTTGGGCGCATGTACAGATACCATGGCATGTGATTTCGATTATCTGGCCCAAAATAATATCCATTACTCTCAGAAACTCTGGCAAATTTGCACCGAAAGACAGATCCCATTCATATACGCCAGCAGCGCTGCCACCTATGGTGACGGTTCATTTGGCTTCTCGGATGATCATGACAAGACATTTCAATACCGCCCGATCAATCCGTATGGCTATTCCAAACATTTGTTTGATTTATGGGCCCTTAAACAATACATCACCCCGCCAAGATGGTACGGGATAAAATTTTTTAACGTATACTGTCCCTATGAAAGTCATAAAGAGCGCATGGCCAGTGTGGCGCATTTTGCAATTCCTCAGGCCCTTGGGGATGGTAAAATACGGCTGTTTAAATCATACCGCAAAGACTGTTCGGATGGTGATCAAAAAAGAGATTTTGTATATGTTCAGGATGCCGTAGACATCGTGTTGCATCTTCTGAACACATCAGGTCCAAATGGACTTTACAATGCCGGAACCGGTAAAGCCCAGACCTTTAATCACCTTGCTGATGCAATTTTCAAAGCACTAGAAAAACCTGTTAAAATTCAATATTTTGATATGCCCGACGCCTTGCAGGATAGTTATCAATATTTCACCGAGGCGGATATGAGAAAACTCATCAGCACCCCGTGTGATTACCAACCCAAATCTTTGAAAGAAGGCATCGCTACATATGTAAATTGGTATTTGGAAAATCAGTAATTGACGGGTTGTTGCCCAATTTTTTTTGAGCAACAGTTTGTTGAAGTGAAGCTTCCCGCCCTAAAGGCGGGGTTTGCAGGGAAGCGCACCGGTTAAATTATCTCTGAATGAAGCGGCCTGGCCATCAAACCTCTTTTGCATAACTTTACATAATATGAAAACTGAAATTATCTATGGATTTCATCCTGTGTTTGAAGCACTTCAGGCGGCGAGAAGAAAATTTGTCGAACTCTATGTTATCGGAGGCAGGACTTCGGAACGTCTTAATAACGCCGTGGTGTTGGCGGAATCCCGGAAGATACCGGTCAAAGAAGTTCAACCAACCCATCTTAAGGATGCCACCGGTACCCATCAACACCAGGGAATCGGGGCAAAGGTTGGTCTCTATCCCCTGATGGACATTGCGTTTATTGTCGACAAGCTCGGAGATCGGGATCAAAAAAGATTTTTAGTGTTATTGGACAATATGCTGGATCCCCAGAATTTGGGGGCCATAATTAGGACGGCATTAGCCGTGGGTGTCGAGGGTGTCATCACACCAAAGCACCGGGCTGCACCGCCGACACCGGCTGTTTCCAAGGCATCCGCCGGTGCCCTGGAGCACGTCCATATGGCCAGAGTGACCAATACCGCAGAAACGATTAAGATGCTCAAGCAGAAGGGGATCTGGATTTTCGGAATGGAAAAAGCAGCCCGGCAATCAATTTTTTCTGTCGACTTGACGGGCTCAGTTGCCGTTGTCATCGGTGGCGAAGAGAAAGGAATTCGCCCGTTGGTAAAACGGCAATGTGATTGTTTGATTTCAATTCCTCAAATGGGGCCGATTGATTCACTGAATGCTTCAGCTGCAGCAGCGGTGGCGCTGTATGAAGTATTTCGACAACGAACCAAGTGAAGGCTTGGACAAACTGAATAACTGACAGAAGAGAGATCGTTGTAGAATGGGAAATGCAGCTAGAATCACAAAACAAAAGGACGGCAGGCTGAATGTGCCCGACATGCCAATAATTCCGTTCATCGAGGGAGATGGGATTGGTCCGGACATATGGCGGGCGACCCAAATGGTGTTGGATGCGGCCGTGCGGGTTGCCTTCGGCGGCCAAAAAAAGATAGCCTGGCTTGAAATCTTTGCCGGAGAAAAAGGGCAGCGGATCAAAGGGGAGTGGCTGTCGGATAAAGCCTTGGAAACTATTAAAACCCATACGGTTGCCATAAAAGGACCCTTGACCACCCCGGTGGGCACAGGTATCAGAAGCATTAATGTGGCCATCCGTAAAAGACTCGACCTCTTTGCTTGTGTGCGACCCGTGAAATACATTGACCCGGTTCCGAGTCCCGTGAAGGAGCCTGAAAAAATAGACATGGTCGTATTTCGCGAGAACACGGAAGATCTATACGCAGGCATCGAGTGGGAATCAAGCAGCGACGACGCTGAACGGGTTATCTCGTTTTTACGGGACCAGATGGGAGTTTCGATTCCGGAAAGGGCCGGTATCGGCATCAAGACCATCAGTGCAAAAAATACGAAACGGCTGGTGGCCAGCGCCATCACATATGCCCTCGAAAACGGTTTGCCCAGTGTAACTTTGATGCACAAGGGCAATATCATGAAATTCACGGAAGGCGCATTCAGCAAATGGGGCTATGAAATTGCCAGGGAAGCGTTTGGTGCCGACACCATCACGGAAGCCGAGCTGTATGATCGATATGACGGGAAGCAACCCAGGGATAAAGTGGTCATTAAGGACCGTATTGCGGATATGCTTTTTCAGCAGATACTTTTACGGCCCGACGAGTACCATGTGATTGCCACCCCCAACCTAAACGGTGATTATATTTCAGATGCCCTGGCTGCTCAGGTCGGCGGGCTTGGCATGGCACCCGGTGCCAATATCGGCGATTCCTGTGCGGTCTTTGAAGCCACCCATGGAACCGCACCCAAATATGCGGGAATGGATAAAGTGAACCCCAGTTCTCTAATACTTTCCGGAGCGATGATGTTTGACCACCTGAACTGGAAGAAAGCTGCAAATTTGATCCGGCAGGCGCTTCAGTCTACCATACGCGATGGGACCGTCACTTATGACTTGGCCCGCCAGATTAAAGGGGCAAGGGAGGTGAAATGCTCCCTGTTTGCCGAACTGATCACCAAAAAGATTGAAGCGCTGTAACATTGTGGAAACCGGTTTCAACTTGAAATTGAGGGCACACGAGCCGAATTTTGAAGCCCGGAAGCTGTTGATCCGCATCGCCGATGCTTTTAAAGCCGCGATATTTCCGACGCGGTGCCTGGTGTGCAGATCTTTTTTTCAGACCGAGAAATCCGAGGGGGTTCGGGATACCTACGAGGATATGCGGGATATCCTTTCTTCTTTTTTTTGCCCGGCGGGTAATCCAAGCGGGGGTCCGGTAATTGCAGATAACTTTTTTGGCAGGTGTTTCCGGATTCTTTTTGCCCCGTTTCTTTGTCCGACATGTTTGAGCGGCTTCGATGCCCTTGAATCGCCATTGTGTATCACGTGCGGGCTGAAGTTTATCAGCCGCGAAGGTGACGATCATTTTTGCGGTGAATGTCTGACAAAACCCAAAAGATTTCAAATGGCCCGGGCTACCGGCATATACAGTCGAACCCTGATGAAACTGATTCATCGTTACAAATACGGGAGAAAAACCAACCTGGCCGCACCCCTGGGGGTATTGCTTTTTATTGCGCTAATCCGGTATTGGGATGTAAACACCATTGATCTTGTGCTGCCGGTGCCCCTTCATGTAAGAAGACTCAGAAAAAGAGGATTCAACCAGGCCTTTCTTCTTATTCGGGATTGGTATCGGATTGCCGCTGAATTGAAAATCAGCCTGGCAAATATCCAGATGAAGTTTGATGTGTTGACAAGAAACAGGTGGACGCAATCGCAAACAGGCCTGGCGCGCAAGGAGCGAATGGCCAACATTAAAAATGCTTTCAGCATCAATGACCCGCTCAAAATAGAAGACAAGCGGATTCTTCTTGTGGATGATGTTTACACCACCGGCGCCACGGTTGACGAATGTGCCCAAGTATTATTAGCGGGCGGCGCACAGACCGTTGATGTGCTGACCTTGGCCCGGGCTTTGTAGAGGTTATCGGGCAGTGGTGCAATGATGACCGGCCTGCTTCCCGGCAGACCCACTCTTTATGGCGGGAAGCTTCACCTAAATTCAAACTTTAAAACGAGATGTTTATGACGGCCAAACTTTTTAAAAAAGACGACTTGGTGAAAGAAATCGGAAAGCATCACAAAGCAGGCAAACGCATCGTGTTCACCAATGGCTGTTTTGACATCCTGCACGCCGGCCATGTCCGTTATCTCTCGGCGGCCAAATCTGAGGGTGATATTTTGATAGTGGGTTTAAATTCGGATGCATCGGTCAAGGCCATAAAAGGCAAAGACCGTCCGATTACCCCTCAAAACCAAAGAGCCGAGGTCCTGGCCGGTTTGGCCTGTGTGGACTATATTACCATTTTTGATGAGCCCGATCCTTTAAAACTCATTCAGACCTTGAGGCCGGATGTGCTGGTGAAGGGTGACGACTGGCCGGAAGAGCATATTATCGGAGCTGATTTTGTCAAGTCCAGGGGCGGCCGTGTGGTTCGCGTACCCGCTGTTCCCGGTGCGTCCACGTCACAGATAATAAAACGGATTATCAAATTGCACGGACAATAATTCGGCATCAGGTTGCTGAAGGTTGGGGGAGTTTGAATCTTGATATTAAATGAGAAAAATGGCTTGTCATTTTTTCGGTTTCCAAACCTGGCCGAATTTCCCGAAATCCAGCACGGAATATTTACACGGGGAGGTGGATATAGCGAAGGGCCTTACCGCAGTCTGAATACCAGCTTCGGTGTGGGAGATGACCCCCATAAGGTCCAACGGAATCGATCGATTATTTCAAACTGTTTGGACCACAGTGAGCTTGTTTTTATACGGCAGGTTCATGGAAATAAAACGTTACTGTGCACGCGGAAAGATGGCGTTGATCCGGACAATTCTTCTGCTCGTTTACTCGCAGGGGATGCGTTGTTGACAGACCTGAGGGACAAGCGTCTGGTTGTCCAGGTGGCCGACTGCCAGTCCGTGCTTCTGTATGAACCTTTTCGGAAAGCGGTGGCGAATATCCACTGCGGCTGGCGCGGGAGCATAAAAAATGTAATCGGACATGCTGTTAAAGCAATGGCAACAAAAATGGGGTGCTTGCCGCGACATATCATCGCCGGAATCGGTCCCTCCCTGGGGCCGTGTTGTGCCGAATTCATCAATTACAAAAAAGAGATCCCTGAAAAATTCTGGAAATACAAAGATGATTCCGATTTCTTTGATTTCTGGTCCGTTAGCGTCGATCAGCTCGTCGAGGCGGGCCTATTAAACAAAAATATATATTTATGCAGAATGTGCACCAAGTGCAACACCGAGCTGTTTTTCTCCTATCGGGGTGAAGGGACCACGGGAAGATTTGCAGCGGTGATCGGATTGAAATGATTCAGAAAAAACTTAAAATCTTATGGAACCAAAAGGTCGGCAGCGTATATTATCGGATCGGTTTTAAATGCCGGGGCGCTTATACACGTGCAAAACCCGGTCAGTTTATTATGATGCGCCTCTCCGATCAGAATGATCCCTTATTGCGGCGGCCTTTTTCCATTCACCGTCTCATCGTCAAGGATGACCGTCTGGAAGGTATCGAAATCCTTTATAAGGTTGTCGGTAAAGGTACTTCCCGGCTTACCACCTTCAAACCCGGTGACACCGTTGATATCCTCGGCCCTTTGGGTTCGGCCTTTACCATGTCTGCAAATTTGCGTCATGTTTTTTTGGGTGCCGGCGGGATCGGGGTTGCACCGATGGTTTTTTTGGCTTCCTTTCTGGTTAAAAATGGCCTGACCGCTTCGCAGTGTCAGGTGTTTTTAGGCGGAAAATCACGCAGCGATATTTTGTGCAGGCAAGATTTTATCAATCTGGGCATGAAGGTCCACACGACCACCAATGACGGGAGTGCGGGAAATCAATGTCTTGTGACCCATCCCGTAGAACTTTCACTTCGGGATTCATTACCGGATATCATTTACGCTTGTGGCCCGTTGGAAATGCTGCAATGCGTTCTCGGCATCGCTGAAAAATATGCGGTAACGTGTCAGATTTCGATGGAGACGCTGATGGCCTGCGGTTTGGGTGCCTGTCTCGGTTGTGCGGTTGAAAGTCGGGATGCCTCAGGTCGGTATCTGCATGCCTGTCTGGACGGCCCTGTCTTTGATGCCCGGAAATTGCGACTTTAGGGCGGAATTTGAAACCATTTCTCGTGAATCACCGACATATCGGAAAAAATGGTTCAACAAACGAGATAACGTGGTTTTGAATCCCAGGTGCATGCAGGTGTAAACAGAACCCACTATATATGCGTAATTTCAGGCTTTTGTCGCCAAATGTCATAAAATCCGTACTTTAACGTTGACTTGGGTAAAATCCTGTGTTAGGTGCACTTACGTCAAAATCGCCTGGGGTCATGTTTTTCATCTTTGATAAAGGCGATCATCCACATGAAGCGTGAAACGAGACGAGCGATAAGGGAATTGGCATATTACAGCAGTCTCGGTCTGTCCGTATCGTTGTCAATTTTTATTGGGTTGGCATTAGGGGTATATCTCGATAGAAAATTCGACACGAATCCATGGCTGACGCTCATTTGTCTTGTTCTCGGGATTGCAGCGGGTTTCAGAAATATTGGGCTTGCGATAAAAAAAAGTCGAAAACTCTAATACCTCGCGGAAAAGCAGATACGCACATCCAGTGGAAATTCAAACACGTATATTAAATTTCGTCACCCGCGCCAATTGGCTGATCTTTATTTGTGCCGGCATTCTCGGGCTTCTAATCACCCCTCCTGATTTTGCCAGAGGAATTATTTTTGGCGGCCTGCTCGTAACCTTAAATTTTCACCTGCTGGCCCGAACCCTAAAAAAAGCGCTGACACCACCGCATCTAGCTTCCCACAATATTGTTTTGGTCAAGTATTATATACGGTTTATGGTAAGCGGTCTCATCATTTTCATACTTATTGCCGGACATTACGTTAATCCTGTGGGTCTTGTTATCGGTCTTTCGGTGGTGGTCGCAAGCATCATCCTAGCAACCTTGCGCGAGTTGAAGAATCTTATTTTCAAGGAGGCATTCTAAGGATGGAACACCCCTATCTCTTTTTCGTCAAGTTTTTTGAGTTCATCGGTCTGGGGCATTTTGCCCACGCCTATCCCCATGTTATTTACTCCTGGGTGGTTATGACCTTTCTTATTGTGGTGGGCGCTATTGCCGCCAAGGGAATCAGTATGGTCCCTGCCAGAGTTCAGAATTTTTTCGAAATTGCCATTTCAGGGATGGAAGAATTCATGGTCGATATAACCGGTGAAGAGGGTCGCTGGTTCTTTCCGTTGATTGCAACTGTATTTCTGTATATTGCGGTCTGCAACCTTTCCGGACTCCTGCCCGGATTTTTCCCACCGACCGCCAGTATCAACACCACACTGTCGTGTGCCCTGACAGTGGTTACGTTTACCCACATCATCGGCATCAAGTATCATGGCGTGAAATACATCAAGCACTTCACGGGGCCCATTTGGTGGATGATTCCGATCATTCTGCCGATTGAGATCATCGGTCATCTGGCCCGTATTATGTCATTATCGTTTCGGCTTTTCGGTAACATTATGGGGCATGAGCTGGTTTTGGCGATTCTCTTCATGTTGGCGGGCGCTTTTTTGGCGCCTTTACCGATCATGGCCATGGGTATTTTTGTGTCCTTGGTTCAGGCATTTGTGTTTTTTCTGCTTTCGATCATGTATTTTTCCGGTGCCATGGAACACGCCCACTAACACCTAAAGCTGAAAAGAATATCATTTTGCGTATCAATGGGATAATCGAAGAAGCCCAATAATAATCGATTCAAAGGAGGTAAAATAGAGTATGGAAGGCATGACGATTCAAACACAAGCACTGGAGTTCTTTATTGCCTGCGTAACTGCTGCCGGTTTCGGGATTGCAATAGCTGCATTTGGTTGCGGTATTGCACAGGGTATCGGTTTAAGGTCTGCGGTAGAAGGCATTGCCAGAAATCCGGAATCTTCCGGTAAAGTAACCGTTACCATGCTCATCGGCCTGGCGCTGATTGAGTCCCTGTGTATTTACGCTCTGGTCGTGGCCCTGATCATTATATTTGCGCATCCCCAGGCTGGTGCCATTGCCGAACTGTTCGCCCATTAACTGTTGTTCCATACCCATGTCAAACAGGGCTTTACCGATACCCGGCAAAGCCCTGTTTATTTAGTGCGCCCGGCAAGCGGTTTATAGTGATTCTCAACACAACCTATCGCAAAACAACAGCGTAAAAAAGTCCGGGGCAGGGGAGTTTTTTGGTTGCAAGACGCAGGATCACTAGAATTTACAATACCTTTTTTAAGTACTGACCGGTATAAGATGTTTCCAGCCGGATGATCTCTTCGGGAGTGCCACAGCCCACGACATAGCCGCCGGCGTCGCCGCCTTCAGGGCCCAGGTCGATGATGTGATCGGCGGTTTTAATAACGTCCAGATTATGTTCGATCACAATCACCGTATTGCCGGCATCTACCAACTTGTTGAGTACATTAAGCAGTTTCTTGATGTCATCCACGTGCAAGCCTGTTGTCGGTTCATCAAGGATGTATACGGTCCTGGCGGTTCCCTTTCTGCTGAGTTCGCGTGATAACTTAACCCGTTGGGCTTCACCGCCGGACAAAGTGGTGGCCTGCTGACCGAGATGAATGTATCCCAAGCCTACCTCAACCAGTGTTTTCAGCTTGGCCCGGATCCGGTTGATCCTTTCGAAGAATACCAATGCCTGGTTAACGGTCATGTCGAGCACATCAGCAATATTTTTACCTTTGTATTTAATTTCGAGCGTTTCGCGGTTGTATCGTTTACTGCGGCAAACGTCACAGGGAACATAAACATCCGGCAGAAAATGCATTTCGATTTTGATGATCCCATCCCCCTTGCAGGCTTCACAGCGGCCGCCTTTGACATTGAAGCTGAAACGCCCGGACCTGTACCCCCGCATGCGAGCCTCCGGCGTCCTCGCAAATAATTCACGGATATGCGTAAAAACACCCGTATAGGTACCCGGGTTGGAACGGGGAGTTCTTCCGATGGGAGATTGATCGATGTTTACTACCTTGTCGATATGCTCTAAACCTTGAACAGAATGATAAGCACCGGCCGGTATTCTGGTCTGGTTGAGTTTTTGGGCCAGAACGCGGTGGAGAGTTTCTAATACCAGCGTGGATTTTCCGGAACCTGAGACACCGGTAACACAGATAAAACAACCCAAGGGAAAGGCGGCCTCGATATCTTTGAGGTTATTTTCACAGGCCCCTTTTATGACGAGGTTGGGTCCCAATCCATTTCTGCGCTGGGTGGGGACTTCTATCCGCATTCGGCCGGCGAGATACTTTCCGGTCAATGATGTTTCGTCTTCAAGCAGGGATTGGGGTGCGCCGGAAAATACCACATGCCCGCCGTTGACGCCCGCAGCCGGACCCATATCAACGACATAATCGGCACTTAGAATCGTTTGCTCATCATGTTCGACGATTAAAACGGTATTGCCGATATCACGCATCTGGCACAGTGTTTTCAAAAGGCGTTGATTGTCCCGCTGATGCAAACCGATGCTTGGTTCATCCAGTACGTAAAGCACACCGGTCAGTTTCGATCCAATTTGAGTTGCCAGCCGAATTCGCTGGCTCTCCCCACCGGATAGGGTATGGGCGGACCTATTAAGGGTTAAATAGGAAAGCCCCACGTTTTCCAGGAAACCGAGACGTTCGATGATTTCCTTCAAAACCCGTTGGGCGATCACCGCTTTTTTGCCGCGGAGTTGTAATTGAGTGAAAAAGCTGAGGGCCTTTGAAACTGAAAGAGCGGTTACTTCGTGGATGGAAAGCCCACCCACTTTCACGGATCTGCTTTTGCGGTTTAATCTGGCGCCATTACACGCCGAGCAGGGTCGAAAATTAATATAACGTTTGATTTCCTCCCGGGTTTGATAGGAATCCGATTCCCGGTAACGTCTTTCTAATTTTCTCACCAAACCCTCGAAAGGTTTTTTATAGGTGAACCGACGGTTTCGGCCTTCGAAGTAAAACGTAATTTGTTCATCTCCGGATCCGTAAAGAAGTGCGTTTTTAAAAGAGTCCGGCAAATTTTTGTAAGGCGTATAAATATCAACACCGTAGTGGGCAGTCAGGGCATCTAAGTATTCGATGAACTGCACTGTGTTTCGGTGAGCCCACAGATCAACGGCACCTTCTCTGAGAGAAAGCTCGGGGTTAGGGATGATCAACTCGGGGTCAAACTCGGTCGTTGATCCCAATCCGTCACATTTGGTGCAGGCCCCCTGAGGTGAATTAAATGAAAAGCTGGCCGGTGTGAATTCGGGATAGCTGATGCCGCAGTTGATACATGCTAATTTTTCACTGAAGAGGATTGCTTCTCTACCCATGGCCTCTATGCGGACAAGGCCGTCGGACAGTGCCATGGCAAGCTCTAAAGAATCGGCCAGCCGGTTTACGATATTTTGTTTAACGATCAGCCGGTCCACTACGACATCAATGCTGTGCTTTTTATTTTTAACCAGTTTGCCGATGTCTTCGATTTCCAAAATTGTCCCGTCAACGCGCACCCGGGCGAAACCGTCTTTTTTCAGCCGTGTAAAAATCTTTTCATGGGTACCTTTCTGATTGGAGATCAAAGGCGATAAAATTATTATTTTGGTCCCCTCATTCAGTGACATGACACGATCAACAATCTGGTCGAGTGTTTGTGAGGTGATGGGGTCACCGCACTGATAGCAATGGGGCAGGCCGATTCTTGCAAAAAGCAGTCGCAGATAATCATAAATTTCTGTGACCGTTCCCACGGTGGAACGCGGATTGTGGCTGGCAGTTCTTTGCTCAATTGCAATCGCAGGCGAAAGTCCGTCAATTAGATCTACATCCGGTTTTTCCATCCTCTCCAGAAATTGCCGCGCATATGTTGATAGAGACTCAACATACCGACGCTGCCCTTCGGCATACAGCGTATCAAAGGCGAGGCTTGATTTACCCGACCCGGATAGACCGGTTATCACCACCAGCTTCTTTCGGGGCAGATCGACGTCGATATTCTTCAAATTATGTTGTCGCGCCCCGCGAATCGTGATTTTTTCAGATTCCATTTACTATCCGATCCCTGGTGTTTTTTTGATGACAAGATGCCTCCGACGGCTTTCGGCATGCAGCCGGAATTTGAACGAAACGCTCTGAGGTTGCTGAACGACCACCACAGGAGACGTTGAGCGCATCAATAACTTCTCCGTAATTTTGCATTAAACTTTAAGTATACTATATAGTGTGAGAGATTTTTTCAAATGATTTCCATGCGATCCTTTGAATAGTGGGAGTTTCCGGCCTTGTAGCGAAAGTAACCATTTTTCCGGCCCTAAATTATTTTAAAATTAGAGATAATTGAAGAAATTAGCAGTTTTTGCGAGATGAATTTTTTTGACAATTTTAAACAGGTTGTATGGATCTGCTTAAAATATTTGAAGAAATCCTGTATTTTATAATGATTGAATCTATGCCTAATTGTCAATGTTGTTATCAAAATATCTAATTTTATCAAACAAGTATAAATTGTTAATAACTCCTTTAAAAAAATATGTTAAACTCTATTCATCCGATTTGACACAGATGCCGTGATAACATAAAAAAGCATCTACGGAATTGATAGTTTTCAAATAATCTGAAATAAACCTTCCAAACCGGTTGATTTGGTTAATTATTTCCACACTTTCTTTTGTAAATCAATACCTTAATCCTTTTTCATCAAACTAATTTTCGGCTCTATGGAAGCTGTCTGGAAAGAATTAAAAGCTGCGATTAAAGAACGCATTCCATTTCACAGCTACAGGATGTGGATTGAACCGACTAAGTTTTCAGATACTCAGGACGGCCTGTTGGTGCTTACCTGCCCTAACTTTTTTTCAAAAAAGCGGGTTCAAGAAAATTATAAAACGATCATCGAAGGGGAGATAAAAAAAACCTTAGGGAAATCCCGTGAGTTTTCGATCATCGTGGCCGGCAAAAACGGAGGGACCCAGCCGAATCCAGGGCAAGACCGGCAGTTGGCCTTGCCGAATATGAACGTGCGTCCCCATTGCGGGCATTTTTTGAACAAATATTTTACTTTTGACCATTTTGTAGTGGGCGACTGCAATGAGTTCGCCTTCTCGGCATCACTATCCTTTGCATCTCGCAAAACTAACCATCAAAATTCTCTATATTTGCTTTCCAATACCGGGCTGGGGAAAAGCCATCTTTCTCAGGCCATCGGCCATCATATTCTATCTGAACAACCCAATGATCGCGTGTTCTATATTACCGCAGAAGATTTTAGCAACGAAATGGTTCGCGCCTATCGCAATGATTGTATTGAAAAGTTCAAGGGAAAATACCGCAATGGTTGTGATGTTTTGCTGCTGGAAGATGTTCATCACCTGAGCGGCAAGGAGCGGACCCAGATCGAGCTGGCGCTAACCCTTGACTTTTTGTTTGAGACCGAAAAGCGGATTATTTTTTCCAGTTGTTACCTGCCCGGAGAGATTCCGAAATTAAATGATAAGCTCCGTTCGCGCCTGTTAAGCGGTCTTATTTCCAAAATTGATCCACCCAACTTTCGAACCCGGGTCAGAATATTACAGCGAAAATCGATTGCCAAAGGTTTTATTATACCCGAAGATGTCCTTCACTATTTAGCGGCTGAGCTCACGGAGGATGTGCGTCAACTGGAGAGCGGCCTTATCGGCGTCGCAGCCAAATCCTCATTATTGTGCAGCCCAATTAATCTCGGCCTTGCGGAGAGTGTCGTTAAAAATATCGTCCGTCAACGGAAAAGAATAACCATAGAAGCAATCAAAAAACTTGTATGTAAATATTATAATATTTCAATCAACGACATCGTTTCTCGATCACGCAAGCAAGGTCTCGTTCGGCCGAGACAAATTGCAATTTATTTGTCCCGCAAGTACACTGACTCGCCCCTCCAGGCCATAGGGAGAAGCTTCAACCGATATCACGCCACAGCGTTGCATTCCATCAATACAATTGAAGTAGGGCTAAATGGAAATAGTGCCATTAAAAAGCAGGTGGAGTTTTTTCGTCAAAAACTGGAGTCAGGAAAATTTTAGGGATCGTCAACTCGAAAACAAACCTGCCGATCACTGACCATGATTTGCGTGAAACTCCCCGTTCTAAAGAGAATGGCTTGCCGGCGGGCAGGCCTAAAAAGATGCTTCGATTGCCACCACGGTTGCACCAGCCCAGGCGAGGGGAACCTGATTGGGGTAGTGGAGTATTGGCGTGTTGGTTGTCAATCCAATTCCATTACTCCAACACTCCATTAGAATTTTCCCTTCGCCTGGGCTGGCTTAATTGCAATATCTTTTCGGAACACAATTTTGGCAATTATTATCGCTTCCCTTGATCTCCCTTAATAGGGCGGGGCCTGCAGGAAAGCAAACCGGTTATGGAAATCCTTTCTGCGCATTTTCAATTTTCAGTAACGAAATCATTTCACGATGGATGTGGCCGTTGGTAGCCAGAATTTCATGATTGTCCGGCGCAAACCGTTGGTTGGCGAAATCAGAAACAACTGCCCCCGCTTCTTTCGCCACCAGCATACCGGCTGCGGTGTCCCAGGGTTTTAAATTTTGTTCCCAGAAACCGTCAAATCTTCCGCAGGCAACATAACACAGGTCTATGGCTGCGGAGCCGATTCGGCGAATCCCTTGGGAGGATTTTAAGCAATTCATGAACCGTTTGGTTATTGGATCTAATAAATCCCTTATGTTGTAGGGAAAGCCGGTTGCCAGAAGGCTGTCTGCCACCGAGCGGGTGGACGAAACATGGATGGGTCTGCCGTTGAGAAAAGCCCCATTACCTTTGATGGCTGTGAATAATTCACCCAAAACGGGGGTCAAGACGATACCCACCGCAATATCTCCCCGCAGACAAAAAGCTATGGAAATCGAAAAGACATTTAACTGATGGGCAAAATTGGTGGTCCCATCCAAGGGATCGATCAGCCATAAATATTCTGTGACGCCTTTTTTCAGACCGCCTTCTTCTGCCAGGATGGTGTGGTCGGGAAACGCGTTCCGGATTGTTTCGATTATAACCGCTTCGGACTGCACATCTGCCTCGGTCACCAGGTCGATATCGTCCTTTTTCTGGACATCGGGCAACCGGCCGAGGTGGGTATTAAGCACACCGGCGCCGCGATAGGCTGCCGAGATGGCGACTCTTTTGATGGTTTTCAACTCCATAATCGATAAACACCGTTTTAAATTTTATTGGCCGTAAATTCTTGATGCATCCTCAATGGGTGATATGAATCAGCTTTTTCTCTATCCGATCAATAAGGGGCCTCAATGTTGATGCGGTAAGGGCTGAAATGGCAGTGCCATCGAATTTTTTTACAAACCTGCCGGCAGTTTCGCCGTCCACCAGATCCCGTTTATTGAGGACCCGAATTAAGGAAATATTTCTCAGGTTGAGCTCATAAAGAATTGTCTCCACTGATTCAACTTGCTCCTGACAGCGTGGATTGCTGATATCGATTACATGAAGCAGGAGATCCGCATTCTCAAGCTCCTCAAGGGTGGCCCGAAATGCTACCTTGAGATCATTCGGTAAATCTTTGATGAATCCTACCGTATCCGTAATGATCACCTCGGTGTCTTTAGGGAATTTGAGACGTCTGCTGGAAGGGTCTAGCGTGGCAAACAGCCGCTTTTCAGCCAGAACATTACTCTTTGTCAACGTATTCAGAAGGGTGGACTTACCGGCGTTGGTGTATCCGATGATAGAGACCACGGGCAGGCCTTTCTTTTGCCGTTTTGCCCGCTGTTGCCTGCGGTGCCTTCGAACAGAGTTCAATTCCACTTCCAAACGTGTGATGCGTTCACGAGCCCGCCGACGATTGATTTCCAGTTTGGTTTCACCCGGGCCCCGGCCGCCGATACCGCCGGTCAGACGCGACATGGCCGTGTTTTTCGAGATGAGACGGGGCAGCAGATATTTGAGTTGGGCCAATTCGACTTGAAGCTTTCCCTCCTTTGTCTGTTCGCGCTGGGCAAATATGTCCAGAATTAATTGGGTCCGATCAATGACCTTCATATCGACCTGGTTGGTTATCGAACTCAATTGCGACGGATTTAGCTCCTGGTTAAAAATAATAAGGGTCGCTCCTTTCGCAAGTGCCTGGAGCGTTAGTTCCTCAATTTTGCCACGGCCCATAATGAAGCCTGAATCAACCTTTCTTCTCTGCTGATGAATTTTTCCGACGAGGTCAATACCACTGGACAGCGCAAGTTCTTCAAGTTCATCCAATCCATCCCGTTCGGCTTTGCCGTATGCTGCGGCAACATTGACCAGCAACGCCTTTTCTTTTGCCCGGCTTGAATCATGCAAAGACCTCACCTGTGCAAGCTCGACCTCGAGCGCCTTGATAAATTCAAGGCATCCGATGTCAAGTTGAGAGGGATGAGATGGGGGCAGTATCTGGTAAGGTTTATCCGCCGGACCTCCCGGTAAGATATGGCTGATATGAATTTGATCGGGAAGGCCGTCACAATTCATTGTAACGACCCCCATGATGTCGAGCCTTAACAGGGCCAAGTCGGTGAGATCATCTTTTGTGAGGCCTTCATCGTTGAGATGGGTGTGCAGACATCTCAGACCCCTTAAACGGTCCGGTGCAGCTCGATAATCGTAGGTGCGTGGAATGACGATTTTTTTGTGATCGCCAACGATAACATAAGCAATTTTACCTGAACGATTAATTAAAAGGCCTATCTGACGCCGTATTTCGTGTGAAAGTCTGCTGAGGTCTCGTGCAAGCTCGACCGTAATGACAATCTGCGGGGGGATACGACGGCGATATAGGTTTTCAAGCCTGCGGATCTGATTGGCTTTCAATCCGGCGGTATTTCCAAAGAGCTTTTTCATGCAGGATGCGCGTATCTGCTGATGGATGGGAATTTAATAACCATGTGCCGGTAAAGGGGGGCAATCATATTTTAAACTAGATCCGTTTTCGGTATCGGTCAAGCAGCGCTGCGATATCTTGTAATGTTTAACGGGTTGTTGCCCAAATATTTTTGAGCGGTCATTAAAACGTTTTAGACTCAGCGAAAATATCTTTGGGCAACAGCCTGTCGAGTTCTGGGCCATTTAACAGTGCAGCAATCATGTAAGCGTTTCTGGATTAAAACACCTGCTGGGCTTCAGCGATATCTTCGGTTGCCAGGTTTTCAAAGCGGGTGTAGGCATCCAGGAATGTCAAAGATACCGTTCCAATCGGGCCGTTGCGCTGTTTGGCAATTATCAACTCGGCTTTGCCCTTATTGGGATTGTCCTCATCTTTGTTATATATTTCATCCCTGTAGATAAAGGCCACGACATCGGCGTCCTGTTCAAGGGCGCCGGATTCTCGCAAGTCCGAAAGCTGGGGCCGTTTATCGCTTCGCTGCTCAAGCATTCGATTGAGTTGGGAAATTGCCAATACCGGAAGATCCAGCTCTTTGGCCAGGGCCTTTAGTGACCGTGATATTTCAGAAATTTCTAACTCTCTGCGTTCAGCGGAGCGACGCCCCTGCATCAGTTGTAAATAGTCGATGATGATAAGTCCGATGTTTTTATCCAATTTTAAACGCCGCGACTTGGCCCTTATCTCCATAGCAGTAATACTGGGCGAATCGTCGATATAAATTGGCGCATTGGACAGATTGCTGGCGGCCTCGGTGATGCGCATCCAATCTTCCTGGCTGATAAAACCGCTTCGCAGGCGTGTCGAGTTGAGTCTGGCCTCGCTGCTGAGCATCCGCATGGAAAGCTGCTCTTTGGACATTTCAAGAGAGAAAACCGCCACGGGGGTACCGGCATCCAGGGCTGCATTGCGGGCCACATTCAGAGCGAAGGCCGTTTTTCCCATGCTCGGGCGTGCGGCCAGAATTACCAGATCTGAATTCTGGAGTCCCGATGTCTTGTGATCAAAAAACGTGAATCCGGTGGGCACCCCGGTTACCAGTGTCTTGTTGCCCTGGCGTTCCTCGAGGGCGTCGATATTCTTTTCAATCATTTTGCTCAACGGGTGAAAAGATTGTCGAGACTTGATTTCGGAAATTTCGTAAATTGAAGTTTCGGCGAAATCGATTACCTCGTCCACATTGCCCCGATCTTCAAAACAGCGTCGAGCAATGATGTTGGACTTTTCAATTAAACGCCGTAAGGATGATTTATCACGCACAATCCGCGCATAATGTTGTGCATTTACCGCCAGCGGCACCGTGTCCACCAGCCGTGCAAGATATGCGGCTCCGCCGATTTTTTCGAGCTGGCCCTTTTCCCTGAGGATATTGGTCAAGGTAACCAGATCAATAGGTTCATTTTTTGAAAACAGTTCGGTGATGGCAGAAAAAATTTTCTGATGGATGGATTTGTAGAAATCATCCGGGGCCAGGATTTCGATAACATCCAACAAGGTGCTGTTATCAATAAGGATGGCACTTAAGATAGATTCCTCTGCTTCCACATTTTGCGGAGGCAGGTTAAACAGCGAGGGATCTTTTTCTTTTTTCGGTTGATTATCGGGCATTACCAAAGGACGGGATTATTTTAATCTGATAGTGCAATATCGATTAAACCTGATGGCCTTAAAACTCAAAGGCAATATACACGGTGATGCCAATTAATTCAAGATGATTTCTTGCCATACAAACCGGCTTTTATTTGCAAGTGCAATGTTTGCGCACGGATGTGCTTTTGCCCTTCTCCGCCCGATACATAAAAATTGAAGCTTCCCGCCCTAAGGTGCGGGGCTTCCCGGA
>CP070652.1:759702-762398 GCA_020354645.1 Deltaproteobacteria bacterium | reverse complement strand
GCAGTGCCCGGGTGACCGAATGGCAGGCTTTCATATTGGCCCATCCCGGGATACAGGCAGAGAAACGTCCGGCGATTCCCCCGGCCACCACCAGCAGGATGTCGTCGGGAGACTGTACCGCTTGCACCAAACTGTCCTCATCACCATCTTCAATCGATTGTTCGATATAGCCGCCTTTTTTTAGATCGGCCAGCGGACGGACTGCATTTTGGTAAAGAAATTGCTGAACCTTGACTTTGTTCCAGCCTTGCTGGTTCAACGTGTTGTAATGCTCCGGACAAATTATCACGGCCATCTCCGTTTGTCCGCCCATGTTAAATGTGCCCAGAGCGGACATCCGGTCTGCCAGGGTGAGAAGAATATTTTCGGCCTTCAACGCCGTGTGGTTGTTAATTTGATTGGGGCTTTCGGCCGCAAAAACTGTAACCGTGCTAACGGATTGCTCAAACCCCCTTTGAACATGAAGCGGCTGCCAATCGGTGTTTTCATTTTCGGCGATGCAATAGGTATATTTGCCGGGGTGGCCGAGGGTGGCGCGGTCAAATTCGCGAGTTCCACCGGCATTGATTAAAACCAGACGCAGCGCCCGTCCTATGGTAGCGTTGGCTCGGTTGCCGGGTCCGAACAAATTTTGGCCTGAATTCAGGCCGATGGCTTCAGCAATCGGTCCGTTTACGATCATCAGGATGGCTGCCCCGTGCGTGGTGGCGGTGGGCCCATGGAGCCCGAAGGCGGGGTCGCTGATGGCGGAGATACCGGCTACCACCACCGGAAAATACTCGGGTAAACAACCGGCCATCACCGCATTTATGGCAACAACCTCGGCTGTAAAGATACGGCTGCGTTCAGGGATCGAACCGATGATCGTATCCGGTTCCATGTGCACAATATCTAACATGGCCTGGATGCGACTTTCTGTCGGCGGGATGATCGGAAGCCCATCGGTCCATCCTTTTTGATAAAAAAGTTCGATGGCATCCAGGGCATCCTTCGTCTCAATTGCGGCAGCTTGAAGTGCCATGCGGTTGATCCTTTCTCAAAATAAATTAGACTTTTTACAAAAAGGGCTCTTCACCTAAATGTGTGCATGAAAACGAGATAAAGCGTTTTTGAATCCCAGGGGGCATACATTCTTGAGAAGATCCAAAAAAAGTTAAGCAAAGCGCCTTATTTTAGGCAGGCTGCAACACCTGCACGCTTAAATTGCGGACGAAATCTTTTACCGCTTCGCGATATGCCGCCATGTGAGGTGTTTTCAAATGCCCATGAAGGGCCTCAAGATTCTCCCAGGCCTCTACGATGGTCACCACATTTTGCCTGATTTCCCCTTGTACCGGCAAACCCGAGGATAGATCAACCGTTGGTTCATAGGCCAGGCAGCCTTGCTCGGCTTTCACCAGCGGAACATTTTGGTTTAAGATTTTCAGAAAATCATCCCGACACCCCTCATTCAACTCGATAGTGGCGATAACATGAATCATAAGTCTTATCTCCTTTCGCAGGTGTTTTTTTATTTCGTTCCTATCTATACAGGATATGTGTTTTATTTCAAGCCATTCGTATTTGTCATCCACAAAACGTTATGAACATTCGGATTCCGATAAAACTCCCGTATTATCCAGGCTTGCCAAAACCAAGCTATCCGTTTTGACTTATACGGTATTAATTGGTAACCGGGCGGGGAGTGCGCTGCTTGAAAATTTGCTTCATTTCGATTAAAATATCATTATCGTTATCGCGGTCGAGCCTCTGCTCGGCTTTTTTTTCGAAAATAAGAACTGTAAATATCAATTGCGAAACATCCTTTTGCGGGAGGCATTGAATGAAATTGCTAAAGTCGGTCATTTTTATCCTGTTGTTAATTATGATTTCTACCGCGGTCTACGGAGTACATACCGATCATGCCCAATTGCGCAAAGAAGCCCAAAAAGCTTATGCGGACGGCAACTGGAAGGTTGCCTATGAGCTATACAGCAAGTTATGCCTTGAGCTGACCAATGATCCCAAGCGGGTGGGGGGCGATCTGGCCCAGGCCTATCATAGCCTGCAGAGACTCAACCGCATGAATGAGCTGGACGACTTTCGCGAGAAGGTGATCTCAAGGCACAGCCAAAATTGGCGGCTGCTGCTGGAGGCTGCCAGAATTTACAGCGACAATCCCCACTGGGGCTATATGGTGGCAGGAAAATTCGAACGTGGGTACCATCGCGGCAGTGGTAAATATATGAATGCCATTCAACGGGACCGTGTGCGAGCCCTTCAACTCATGGCACAAGCCATGCCGTTGGCCGCTAATGATCCGGCCAGATCGGAAGTGGCCAATTTCTATCTGGAGTTTGCCGGTATGCTGTTACAATACGGCGGATACAATCAGTCCTGGCGGCTGCAATATCTCACCGATCTGACCCGGTTGCCGGACTATGAACCCGGCTATGGCCACTATGATCATTCCGGTATCCAAGGGGCACCGGTGGACGATCGGGGAAACCCTGTTTTTCACCATGTGCCGGAGAGTTTTCAATCGGCAGCATCGGATGGAGAACGATGGCGCTGGCTATTAATTCAAGCGGGTGCTGGGGGTAAGCGAATTGAAGATAACGCCAAATCCATCTTGGCTGCTTTTCTTCATCAGCAGTTCGGTGTTCAGACCATGGCTGCCTACGGGCGTTATTTCCCATGGGGTCGTCCGGTCCAGG
>CP070652.1:755164-759602 GCA_020354645.1 Deltaproteobacteria bacterium | reverse complement strand
GTAAAAATTTGATTTATTTTTTTAAAGCCTAAAGTCACGCGTAAGTCGTTTAGTCGGTAGTAGCTCAATGAGTTCCATGTTTTGGGAGAGAAAGTCAATGTAATCGTCTAAGTTTCCTTCCTGAGTCTTCATGCGAGCTTTCTGAAAAATCATGCCACGCATATTATCTTTTCCGTCTTCAATCATTTCTTTTTTCTCTTCGTCTGCTAATTTCTTCAATCCACTCATCTAACAGGCCCTCTTTGTCGAAGATCTTGAAATATTCCCTGACAAGTTTCATATCCATAAAGAAATTTTCCTCATAGAATGACAGAAGCCTATGAATTTATGAATTTGTAAATTTCAAACCTTCCGAGCCTTTTTCATATTGTTTGCCGCATACAAGGCACTCGAGATCATCAGGCAAGCGCTCGCCGCATTCGCAGATCCAGCCGATCTGTTTGGCCGGATTGCCGACCACCAGCGCATGATCGATAACATTTTTGTTTACCACCGCGCCGGCACCGATGAAACAATAGCGGCCAAGGGTAACCCCGCAAATGATGGTCGAATTGGCGCCGATGGTGGCACCCTTTTTAACCAGCGTGGGTCGAACCTGATCCATCTTACGGATTTCCGCCCTTGGGTTGAAGATATTCGTAAAAACCATGGATGGCCCACAAAATACACTATCTTCGAGGGTCACTCCCTTATAGACGGACACATTGTTTTGGATTTTGCAGCTCTTGCCGATGTTAACGTCCGGTCCGATAACCACATTCTGGCCGATATTGCAGTTTTCCCCGATTCGCGAACCAGAAAGGATATGAGAAAAATGCCATATTTTTGTGCCGGTACCGATGATAGCTCCTTGATCAATCACGGCAGTTTCATGAACAAAGAAATCGGTATCTCTCTGAATACTTGTTGGAGCGGAACGGGGCTCTCTATACATCGGGGATACTTTACTCTCAACACTATCTGCACCACTTATACATATTTTTTCTCCGTGTTGATCAAGTGACTGCTGACTCGCGTTGAGGATTTGAAGAACACTTAAGCCCTCACGACCATCCGTTATGGGTTGCTTATTTTTGGTGATGCATTCCAAAAAATGCTGACATTCAAAGCGCAAAGGCTCATCTTGAAGGATATCGACTCTTTCTGCCTCCGCTTTATCGGGCACCGGCATATGGTTTTGCCATTTGATTTTATGGGGATACATCAGCAGTTTATCACCCCATGGCTGGGTATCATCAAAAACAGCCATTTTACGATCTCCCACCACCACAAGTTTTTGTTCTTTAAAGGGGTGAAGCCAGGAGACAAAGATGTGAGCGCGAAGGCCGGAAGGAAATTCAAGGTGAGTCGTGGTTACATCGGCAATCTTCTGGTGCAAATAATAAGCACCGGTGGTCATTACACTTTCCGGATCTTCTCCGGCCAGGGCGAGAATCATGGATATATCATGGGGGGCAAAGGACCAGAGTATATTTTCTTCACGTCTAATTTTACCGAGATTTAAGCGGTGGGAGTAAATATAATTAATTCGACCGAGTTCACCGGAAGCTGCCAATTCTTTTAAGCAGGCAAAAACCGGATGGTATTGCAGCAAATGGCCGACCATAAGTACTTTATTCTTTTCTTTAGCCAGTGAAATCAGTTCCTCACCCTCTTCAATTTTGAGTGCCAGGGGTTTTTCAACCAACACATGTTTATCAGCTAAAAGTGCTTCCCGGGCAATGTTGAGATGAGTTTCAGCGGTAGTGGAGACAACCACTCCATCAAGATATTCACATGAAAGTATATCGGTTAGGGCGAGGCAAGTTTCAATCTCTTTATATTGGTTTTTCAAGCTCGCTAAAACAGCCTCATTTTTGTCGCAGACAAGTTTCAGTGCACCCAGGTTATGGAAATTTCGAACCAAATTCTTTCCCCAATAGCCGGCTCCGATTATTGCAACGGATGGAGAATTTTTAAGTTTCGACTTTAACATTATTGATGCCTATCCTTCAATCTGACTTCATCTTTGATACGTTTGATATGGCCACGGCCGAGACCCTTGACTTCACAACCGAGCTCAAAATAGCGGCGAATCTCCTGATCGCTCAACAGACAAAAACAGTCAATAATTGCTGCGGGACCGCCTGTAAATTTAACCACGGTTTCCGGTTTTAAGTCTCGATAAGCCTGATGACGGACCGCTAAAACCACGGCATCACAACCGTGGAGAGTTTTTTTAAGGTCTTTTTGGATACGTAATTCAGAAAGGTTATCCTGATTGCGAAAAAATTTGGCCAGGGAATGGCCCGGCGCCGGATAGGTATCCTGTTTTTCAAATTCCCACCAGTGGCGTACGTATGGATCATGCGCGGCTATCTCTGCGCCCATCTCAGCCAATTTTCTTACGATGATTTCCGATCCGCTGTAACGGGTATCACCAACATCTTCACGGTAGGATGCCCCTAAAAGAGCCACCTTTGAGGCTGCCACAATTTTACCCATGTTACGCAAGGCATCGCGAACCAGCTGGGCAGCCCTAAGTCCGCGGGTATCATTGATATCAATGGCCAAGGGAGTGATTTGAAAGATTTCATCTTCAAATCCCATCAAGGTGTGATAGGCCCAAACGCCTAACCCTCCGTCTTTCGGCAAACAATACCCACCGATCCCAGGTCCGGGAAAAATGATATTCGAATGGGTTGGACGCACTTTTATGGCTTCGATAACTTTGGTAAGATCGACGCCGTTTCTTTCAGCAAAAACACTCCATTCGTCAAGGAATGCTAGAATCGTCGCACGATAGGAGTTTTCCACGATCTTGCAGGTCTCACTTTCAATGGGGCGTTCGAGTACTGTGAGCGGATATTTGTCGACGTTGATGATGCCTGATAAGAATCGTGAAACCTTTTCGCGGGCTTTATCATTAATGCCGCTGCAAACACGCCAAAAATCACGAATGGAGGCCACATAATTGCGTCCCGGCATAACCCGTTCAAAAGAGTGGGCCAAAAGCGGTTCGGAATCTTGGATTCCTCTTTTTTCAAAAGCCTTTTTAATGATTGGATAAGCGATGTATTCGGTTGTTCCCGGCGGCACGGTGGTTTCTATTAACACCAAACAATCGGGATTAATTTTTTCACCGATAATTTTCAGGCTGCCCTCCAGGGCCGCGATATCCGCCCTACCCTGTTGGACATTACCGAGCATCTCCTTGTGATAGTCACACTGGACGTCTACAACCACTACATCGGCAAGAGAAAGGGCATCGTAAGTAAAGGTGGCCCTTAGCGTCTTTTTTTCTTTTACACAACGCTTTATCATCGGAGCGACCTCAGGGTCTTCCGCTTCCACCGGAGCGATACCCTTGTTCAAATAGGGTATTTTCCAATAAGATCTTGTAGATGGCCGCTGCATACCGATTACAAATTTTGTGGGTTGATGATCATCAGCGCTTTCGGAATCGGCAACAACGCCTGCCATAACGGCACCGACAAAACCAACCCCCATCACCACAACGATTTCACGCTCTAACTGACGTTGTTTTTTTACAACTTTCTGCAACTCTAAAAATTCTATACGATAGTCTTCCTTCTTCGGTAGGGGGAATTCCTCTCCGGCCGGGCAGATGGAAACTTCGGAAAGGGACATATCAACTTCTTGTTTTTCTGTATCCAGCATCGTTAATCTCCGAGTTAAAGTATGTTTTTTTTTGGGTCCTCCTTAGAAGTGGTTTCAAAACCCATTTCGAAGTCATTTTGCGATCTTTTGTTTAAAAGCGCTTAGTGAAGTGGAGCGTAAAATTTGAAGCTGTTTGAGGGCGTTCGCCCGAGTTCTTCAAATTTAGCGAAGCGAGCTTAGCGCTTTACAAAAGGCGCAAACAGACAAGAAAGGGGTTTTGAAACCGCTTCTAGGCACTTTAGGCACTTCTCATTTTAGTCACTTTTTTCTACCCTTTATATAGTTTTGGGTTCAATACATCTCTCAACCAATCACCCAATAAGAGGATCACCAATATAAAAATGACCAGGAGCACCCCGGGGAAAAAGGTAATCCACCAGGATCCGCTGAAAATATATTCAAATCCGGCGCGTATAAGAGATCCCAGAGAGGGCTTGGTAATGGGCATGCCTAAGCCCAAAAACGAAAGGGCGGCTTCACTCATCACCGCTTCGGCGACCTGAATGGTGGAAATGACCAGAACGGGAGTGAGCGTATTGGGTAAGACATGGCGGAACATGATCTGCCAGCGACTGATGCCGATTACCCTGGCCGCCTCCACATACTCCTTGTTCTTTTCCCCCAGAACCGAAGCACGAACCGTCCTTGCATAAATCGGCCAGTGAGATATGCCAATAATAACGATCAATAGCGGCACAGCCAGTTCTGCATAGCGCCCCACACCGAAAGCCAGCTTAAATATGGCGCTGGTAAAAATCGCAACGATCAAGTAGGGAAT
>CP070652.1:657785-755064 GCA_020354645.1 Deltaproteobacteria bacterium | reverse complement strand
TCCGAGAAAAATTTCTCGATCTGTAACAATCCGGCGCCATTTTTTAGTGGATTGGAACTGCGGAAACGGGCGTAATCATAATCGGTTTCACCGGCTTCAAATGGATACGGGCCGGTGTGGATCTTTCCTTGTAAGTCGGGATTTCTTAAATCGACATAGAGCCGTTTGCGATCTCCGCTTTGGCTGATGTTGTGCAGATCATCAAAGGTAATCGGGTTGCGGATAAAACCCTCTCGTTCGGGCAAGTCAGGCACCAATACCGGCAACTCATCTGCCAGGGTTCGTTGACCCAGAAAAAACAGCAGTAAAAATGCCATGACAAGTATTACCATTTTGTTGAACATGGTCGTTTTTTTCATTTCAATTGCCTTTCTTGAAAATGTGTGTATTTATAACCAGATTTAATAAATACAAACCCGATTTTTTTCAAATTATTTTATCTCACCGTCAAGGAGGAAATCATGTCCAAAGTTGTTCACCAGTCGCATATCACAATTACGAGAGAAAAGGGCCCGACCCGCAGGGCTGAGATCGAAGGATTCGACGAACCGGTTTTCTACGGCGTCCACGGCGGTATCAAGGACTTTTATAACATCGAGCCGGAAGAGGAGCATGCAGCCACATTGGACCATATCGTCGGTGCCGTGGGCGGCTGAATGATGGGTACTTTCGCCCGGGTACTGGGCGCTAAAAAAATTAGAACCTTTCAAGATCGATTTAAAGCAAACGTCACCGGTGATATCGAAGACGTCAACGGCGTGCTTAAAATCACCCAAATTAATGTGCAATATTGGCTGAAGCTTCCCCCGGAAAAAAGGCAGGATGCCAAAGAGGCTCTGGATAACTACATCCATTTGTGCCCGGGGGCCCAGAGCGTGGTCGGCTGCATCAATCTCAACCATGAGTTGAAGATGGAAGATGCGTCGGATTAATTGAACGCTAATTGAGTTAAAACTCAATTTGTCGGTGGTTCGTTGTCAGTAGTCCATTGTCAATCAAAAGCTGGATGTCGATTCGGTCAGTATCCGTTTTGATGAAGTGAATTTCATAATTATAAAGCCGACCATTGGCGCACAAAACAGGCAGACCATCCATTTATTGACCACCGACAACGGACCACTTACCACGGACATTGAGCGTTACCGCTCAATTCGACAAGGCCTGCTCAATGTCAGTCAATAGATCATGGCCATCTTCGATACCGACCGACAGCCTAAGCAGTCCCTCGGTAATCCCAAGCTCAGCGCGTTCCTGGGGACTGATTTTGGCATGCGATGTGGTTACCGGCGAGCAAATAATGGTTTCAACCCCCCCCAGGCTGACGGCAGGTCGAATCAAACGCAGGTTTCTGAGAAATCGATCCGGGTCTAGTGCGTGTGGCTCCACTTCAAAGGACAGCATGCCTCCGAATGCCCGCATCTGTTTTTTGGCAATATCGAATCCTTCGTGAGTTTCCAGGCCCGGATAGTAAACTTTGTGGATATGCGGATTTGTTTCTAATTGTTGGGCGATAAATTGTGCATTCCGGTTTTGTTTAGCCACCCGGATGCTTAAGGTTTTTAAACTTCTTTCAATCAGATAACAGGTAAGCGCATTCAAGCTGCCGCCGAAATTGGCGGCCGAAGATATTATCCTTCGGGTCAATTCGCGGGTCGTTAAAACTGCGCCGCAGCAAATATCGCTATGTCCGCCGATATATTTGGTGCCGCTGTGGGCAACGATATCGATGCCGAGATCCAACGGGTTCTGGTTGATGGGTGTGGCGAATGTGCCGTCGATAACGCTTAAAATATTTTTTGACCTGGCAATTAGAGCCACTGCTTCAATGTCGGTAATCCGGAGCAGGGGATTGGAGGGTGTCTCAATATAGATAACTTTGGTATTTTTTCTCACCGCATTTTCGATTTCTGCCGTATGGTTTGATACAAACGAATGTTCTATGCCGAACCTTTCAAACTCGGCCGTTACGAAATGGTGAGTGCCGCCGTAAATATCTCTTTGCAAAACAACATGGTCGCCACTGCTCAGAAATGAAAACAGCACGGTGCTGATGGCGGCCATTCCTGAACTGAACAGCAAACCGTCCTCGGCATTTTCCAGAGCACACAGCTTGCTCACCACTGTTTTTTGATTCGGTGTATTGAAATAGCGGGGGTAGACATTTTCAGGTATGTCCAAATAGCCAAATGATGACGATGTAAAAATTGGCGAGTTTACACCTTTGGTAATATCATCCTTATAAGTGCCGCTGTGAACACACTGGGTGTCTTTTTTCATGACTGAACCTCCCGGATAAAGTATATGTGATCGATCATTTGAGTCGGACTTATATGACACCCCGTGTTAATTTTGCAAGAATTTTGTCGTCTTTGCAATCAGCGGTTTGCTTCTTTTAATGATTCACTTTCATAAACTCCCGGGCAAGCCCTTTTAATAATCCGTTACCTTTATAACCACCAGTGTCAAATCATCCTCTTGTTCTTTGTTACCGCGGAATTCGGTCACGGCCTTCAGGATAGAACCTTTGATGGTGTGGGCAGTCTCTTTGGCGTTTTGGAGGAGGATACCGAGCAACCGGTCTTTGCCGAACATATCACCGTTTTCATTGCGGGTTTCCCGGATCCCGTCTGTACTGATGAAAATAATTTGTCCCGGCTCGATCTCACATGCTGACGCTTCATATTCTGCATCCGCTGTGACGCCGAGCGGCATTCCTTTGCCCTCAAGGTTTTTGAAAGAGTCTGTCGTCGGGTCGTAAATAATGGCCGGATCATGCCCGGCACTGACCCAATCCATCCGCTTTCGCCCCCTGTCTATTTGTGCCCAAAAAAGGGTCATAAATCGACCCGACTTTTCGACATCTTTAACAAATGCTTTGTTCACGTCGGCAACAATATCTCCAAGTCTACCCGGCATTGATGCACGCAACCGCAAAAGACCGCGGGCGGTCGCCATCAAAAGGGCCGACGGAATGCCATGATCTGCCACGTCTCCCACTGCGACGCACAGTTTTTCCTGTCCCTCTTCTTCAACACACAAATAATCAAAATAGTCTCCGCCGATTTCATCACTGTAAAGAGCTGTTCCTTCAATGTCCAGACCGGGAATTTGCGGAGGCGTTTCAGGCAGAAGATGTTGTTGAATTTCATTGGCAACATCCAAAGACTGACGTACCCTGTAATGTGCCTCTAATTGGGGGCCGACACTGTTGAATATTCGTCCCATATCTCCAAATTCATCCTTAGATCTGATATCCACTCGTGTTTTAAAATCTCCTTCGGCGAGTTTTTGAGCTGCCTGGGTCAATGCGTCCAGCGGTTTGGTAACCGTTCGCGAAAAGGTTAGCGCCAGAACCGCGGTAACCAATACCAGAAAAAGCACAAAACCGGCTGACATGATTTCGATTCCAGCGACACGGTCTTGAATAGTTTCCAATATCAATCCGGAAAGCCGGCTTGTTTGATCGTCGACCTGATTTTTTTTTACCTGGGTGATCAGTGCATCGGCCATTAAATGGACATTGTGGATACCAAACATTCTCAGACCGACAATCGGCACCACGGAAATAGTCAGAAGCAATATCATCAGTTTCCAGCGATATTTCATGTATAATCTCCCACTTTGTTACGGTGATAAATTTGAAGTGTTTAACAAAAAGCCCGGTAGGGTTGAAACCAGGATTGAAGTAATGAACGGGTAGAAGCGGCATTCTTTCTTGTTATCAATCTTTACTTGTAAGGCCGACAACCACGGCAGCGTGACTTCACTTCTTCAAGATGCGCATATATCGAATCCGAATCCGAAAATTTTTCATGGAAGGATTCAAGCTTTGCGAAGGCCCCGGGGGGCGCAACGTACTTCCGGTTCCAGCTGCTTAAAAGGATTAAGATAAGTATCTTGAAATATTAGTTCGGCCAATTTCTTTTCAACTTCACATACTAATTTATTGACAGCAACACCTTAGCGTAGGATTCAGAAAGGCGCAATTGCAGCCCCGGTGTAGGTTCCAATTCGTCGATCTATTGCCCTTGTTACCATACGTTGATCTAAGCCCTTAATTTTTTAATATTGACAGCGCTCACCTTGAATTCCGGAATTTTGGCCAAAGGATCAAAAGCTTCTGCATTGGTCAGCACATTGGTCGGGTTTTCGCCAAAATGAATGGGGAGAAACAGTGTGCCGGGAGTCACTGAGGGTGTAACCCTTGCGGGAGCTTCCATCTCTCCTCTCCGGGACGAAAGTATCAGCGGGTCTCCATTTTTTACCGCCAGTTTGTCCGCATCTTCAGGATGGATGCTGACATAGCCTGTCCGTTGTTCAATATCCAGATGGGGTGAAATCCGCGTCATCGTGCCGGTATGATAATGAGCAAACATTCGCCCGGTAGTTAGAAAATAAGGGTATTCATCGGTTGGCAGCTCGGCCGGATCCTTGTACTCAATACCGTGAAACTTGCCTTTCCCCTGAATAAATTGATTTTTATGTAGATAAGGTGTTCCGGGGTGTTCGCGATCCGGGCAAGGCCATTGCAAACCGTTCAATCCCAGTCTTTCATAGGTCATGCCGGCATAACTTTTCGGGGTGAGCGCAGCCATTTCATCAAATATTTCTTCAGGGGAGTTATATTCCATTGGATAACCCATGACAGTGGATAACTTGGAGATAATCTGCCAATCCGCAAGGGCTTTTCCAACCGGTTCGACGGCTTTATGGATGCGCATGCAGCGACGTTCTGAATTGGTGAAGGTACCGTCCTTTTCGGCTGCTGAGGCGGCCGGTAAAACCACATCTGCAACCTGAGCGGTTTCCGATAAAAAGATTTCCTGTACAACCAGGAATTCAAGATTTTTCAAAGCATGATTAAAATGGTTCCAATCCGGATCACTGAGTTTTGGGTTTTCACCGATGACGTATAATGCCTTGAGTCGACCATCCAACATGGCCGGTACCATGTCGGTTATGGTCATACCCGGCTTATCCGATAAATTTTTACGCCAGGCTCGGGAAAATTTTTTGTTCACGTCTGGATCGCTGACCGGTTGATATCCCGTAAACACATTCGGCAGGCCACCCATATCACAAGCTCCCTGGACGTTATTTTGGCCCCTTAAAGGATTGACACCGCCGGAGGCAATCCCCACGTTGCCGCAAAGCATGGCCAAATTACAGCACGATTTGACATTATCTACACCGGTGGTGTGCTGCGTAATGCCCATGGCATAGATCAGCGCGGCCGGTGGATTGGTAGCATAGAGTTTCGCCATACGCTCCAAATTCTCAGCGGAAACGCCGGTTATGGCACTCACTTTATCAGGTGGGTAGGCTGCAACCACTGATTGCAAATCTTCGAATCTTTCTGTTCTATCGGCGATATAGTCCCGGGCATGCCAGGCGTTTCTGATAATGATATGCATCATTCCATTCAACAGGGCTACATCACTGCCGAGGCGGTGGTTGACGGCCACGTCTGCGAACCGTGACAGTTGAATGTTTCTTGGATCCGCTACGATGAGTTTGGCACCCTTTTCTTTGGCCCGGTAAATCCGCCGGGCAATCAACGGATGACATGCCGTGGTATTCGATCCGATGACGAAGATACAGCCGGCATCCTCGATTTCCGTGATGGAATTGGTCATGGCCCCGCTTCCGAATGCTGCGGCAAGACCTGCCACCGTGGAAGAGTGTCAGAGGCGCGCGCAGTGATCCACGTTGTTGGTGCCGATAACAGCCCGGGTAAATTTCTGGGCCAGATAATTTTCCTCATTGGTGATCTTGGCCGATACCAGCACCCCGACACTGTCCGGACCGTGCGTTTCGATGATTTCTTTAAAACGGTCGGCGGTGATCTGCAAGGCTTCATCCCATCGGACTTTAATGAAACGCCCAAAAGTCTTCACCAGTGGATACTTCAGCCGCAAAAAGCTGTTGACATACTCGTGCAGGTTCCATCCTTTGATACACAGTTTGCCTTCATTGACCGGGTGGGTTTTCATCGGCAGGGTACCCACCAGTTTCCCATCCAAAACCTGAAAGATCACTCCACAACCGGTTCCGCAATAGGAACACACCGAAGGGACAAACTTACATTCCATTTTATATTCCTTTATTGCCTCAGTTCAGGCAGCCGCGATCGGTTTCAGTTTCAATGTGATCGATTCACCGATAATACTGAATGGTGACTGATCCAAACGGCTTCCTGTTTCATAATCAAATAATTCAGTGACGATTGCGTTGACCTTCCGGTAGAGCAGTCGCAACGGGATGTCGGCCGGGCAGGCCTCTTCACACAAGCCGCAATCGATGCATCGTCCGGCCATATGTACCGCCCGAACGAGATGATATATGGGAGCTTCCGGCGGAAGACTTCCGGTGCCGATGAGGTTTGAGTGTTCCAGTGAACATTGCTTGCAGAAACAGACCGGACAAATGTTTCGACAACCATAACATTTGATGCACTTCTGAAATTCATACATCCATCGCTGGAAGCGTTCCTGTTGAGCGAAAATCTCTGCTTCTTCGATGCTTGCATGAGTGTTCATCCCGAACTGTTTTTTAAATTGCCCCGATTTTCCCGCTTCCCGGTGTGAATCATCAGCATGTTCTTTGAGATTCGAGGAGCATCCGTCCCCCTTCAGCGGTTTGATGTTTTCCGGATCCAGCTGATTCCAGATATACAGAACGTTCAGGGCGCGTTGGCTATGGTCCTGGGTGATCATTCCGATTTTTATATCCGGTTTTTCAGCGACCAGTTTTGTGGCAATTTTCTCCAGGGGATAGTAATTTGATCCGGTGATAAGCGTATCAATATCTTCCAGGTTATCTTTTCCAAAAGCATGCGGAAGTGGATGGCCTTGCAGTGTTTTATAACCCAGAAAAATATCGATTTGGCCTGATTTCAGCCATTCTTTTATTTTGTTTTTCATAACTATCTCCTTAGGTAATTTTTACCGGTCAGTTTTGTGCAACCGTTTCTTTTGGTTCCGGACATGCTGTTTTTGCAGCTGTCCCCGCGGCCGCTCCTACATCTAACGTCAGGTTATTCAGCGTGAACCCTCTCAATGGATTTGGCCCGAGATGTCGTATTTTTTCAGTAAATTCTTTGACCACCTGAACAAATTTCTGGGCTTCAGCCGATGATATCCACTCCAAATGCAAACGCCCTCCCAAACCCATAAATTCCAGCAGCTCTTGTAGAAAATTTATGCGTTTGATTGTCATGTAATTACCATACAGGTAATGACAGTCTCCCAGGTGTCATCCGCCCACCAGGATACCGTCTGCGCCTTCTTGAAAGGCCCTGAGAATATAATGCGGCGAAACGGTAGCCGAGCACATGATCCGTATCGGACGAATATTCGGTGGATATTGCAGACGGCTCACACCGGCAAGGTCGGCCGCGCCATAAGTGCACCAGTTGCACATGAAGGCGATGATTTTTGGTTCAAATGCATTTTCACTCATGTAAATCTCCAAACTATGACAAATTAAGCAACGATGGCACTTTTGATCTGGGCATAGAGCTGATCCTTCGAGAATCCCATTAGAACCGCCGCCTCGGAGGGACAAGCAGCTGCACAGGCACCACATCCCTTGCATAGGGCCGGATTGACTGCAGCTCTTCTGTTTTCGTCATCAAAAAATATGGCGCCATACGGACAGACATTGATACACCCTTTACAGCCGGAGCAGCAGGTGGAATCGATATGAGAAACCACACCCCCTACCCGGATGCTGTCCTTTGCCAGGTAGGTTGCGGCTCTTGCTGCGGCTGCCTGGGCCTGCGCGATTGATTCATCGATCGGCTTGGGTGCATGGGCCAGACCGCATATAAAAATACCGTCTGTGGCACAGTCAACGGGTCGCAGTTTAACGTGTGCTTCCACAAAGAAACCGTCGTCATTGAGGGCTACTTTATAAAGCCGTGCCAAAGGGTTTTCTTTTGGCGCTACTATTGCCGTGGCCAATATCAGGAGATCGGGACGAATTTCCATTTTCCTTCTTAAAGACGTGTCCGTGAACCTTATCCGGAGGCTTTCCTTAACGGTTTCAACTTCCAGCCCCCTATCAAAATCATATCGCAGGATGTGAATACCTTTGCCGCGGGCTTGTCGATATAGATCTTCCCTCAGTCCGTAGGACCGCATATCCCGGTAAAGAATAAACACATCCATCGCCGGATTAAGTTCTTTGAGTTTCAGGGCATTTTTTAAGGAATGCGTGCAGCAGACTTTAGAACAGTATGGGCGTTTTGGAATGCGTGAACCAACACATTGAATAAAAACGACCGATTCAATCTCCCGTTTTAGGAATAGCGTGTTTTCAATCAACCTTTGATCCAACTCAAGTCCGGTCATGACCCTGGGGTCTCTGCCGTAAAGGTATTGATCCGGTTTAAACTCCGCGGCACCCGAAGCAATAATGGTTACCCCGTGCACCAGCACTTCCTCCTGGCCGTCTTTTTCGATGATCGTTTTGAAGTTGCCCACGAAACCATCCACTGCTTTGACCCTGGTGTTTAGATGAACCTCAATTTTGTTGTTTGACCGGATCGCATCTATCAGTTTGGACAGATTCTTCTGCACATCTTCACTCCGCCAGGTCTCCTGGAGCTGACGGGCATGTCCGCCGAGACTTCCATTTTTTTCGATCAGATAAGTGAAATATCCCTGTTCGGCCAACTTCCAGGCTGCAGTCATCCCCGCTATACCACCGCCGATTACCAGGGCGCGGGGGTTCATCTCCAGTTCCAATTCAGTCAGCGGATGGTGCAGAGTCACTTTCGCCACGGCCATCCTGGTTAATTCTTTGGCTTTTTCCGTAGCTTCTCGGGGGGTCTGACTGTGAACCCAAGCGCACTGATTTCGAATGTTAGCCATCTCAAATAAATATTTGTTAATACCCGCATTAGTCAGGGTTTCCTGAAAAAGCGGTTCGTGTGTTTTGGGCGTACAAGCAGACACAACCAAACGATTTAAGCCTTTTTCTTTGACCAAGCGGGTCATATGATCCTGAGTGTCCTGTGAGCAGCTGAACATATTTTCATCGGCGTGAACAACATAAGGTAAAGTTTTAGCATACGCCACAACTGCAGGGACATCAACGACGCCTGCTATATTGGTACCACATCGGCAAATAAATACGCCAATACGTGGCGGCTCATCATGCACATCGATCTGTTCGGGTGTCTTTTGGATTTTGGTCATTGTCCAGCGAGCCTCGGCCAAACGGCTAGCGGCAACCCCGGCAGCTGCGCTGGCTTCAATAACCGACTGCGGGATGTCTTTTGGTGATTCAAAGTTCCCGCACACGTAGACTCCCTGCCTGGAGGTTCTAACGGGTTCAAAGCTGCTGGTTACCACAAAATTATTTCTATCAAGCTCGATACCAAGTTTGCTTGCCAAGTTGATGGCCTGTTTGCTGACACCCAGACCGACGGATAAAACCACCATATCAAAAGCTTCTTCCAAGCGTCCGCCGGTATTGTCAATATAGCGGATAAGCTGTTTGTCGCTATCTTCCAAGGGTATTATTCTGGTAACCCGCGACTTTATAAACCGGATGCCGTACTCGTCCATACCTCTGTTGTAATACCGTTCAAAGCCTTTGCCGTGAGTACGGACATCCATATAGAAAATCGCGGCATCCAGTGGACCCTTGCTGTGCTCTTTGGCCAGCATCGCTTCTTTGATGGCATAGGTGCAGCAAACCGATGAACAATAGCCCTTGGCTCCAGGGTGTTCATCCCTGGAACCGACACACTGAAGCCAGGCGATCTTCTGCGGCTCGCGTTTGTCGGAAGGACATACCAGGTTCCCGCCGAAAGGGCCGGAGCTGGAGAGAATCCGTTCAAATTCAAGGCTAGTTAGGATATTTGGAGACCTCCCATAGCCAAAGATATCGTGTGTGGCCGGATCATAAACTTCGCATCCGCTGGCCAGGATGATAGCGCCCACTTTAATAATGAACTCTTTCGGTGTGTCGTGGAAATTAACGGCACCGGCGGGGCAAAATTTTTCGCAAACCCTGCATTTGCCTTTGATTAAATAAATGCAATTTTTGGGATCAATGGTATATTTTAAGGGCACCGCCTGAGCATACTTCACATAGGCCGCTTTGCGTTGAGCAAGCCCCAACTCGAATTCATCAACGACCTTTTTGGGACACTTTTCCGCACACAGGCCGCAGGCGATGCATTTTTCCATATCAATATAGCGGGGATATCGGATAGCCTTTACTTCAAAATTGCCATCTTCGCCGCACACTTCTAGTATTTCAGACTGTGTCAGTAATTTGATGTTAATATGCCGGCCGACCTCGACCAGTTTCGGTGAGATAATTCACATGGCACAATCGTTGGTCGGAAAGGTCTTATCCAACTGGGCCATGATTCCACCGATAGCCGGCGATTTTTCCATTAAATAGACATAAAAGCCTGAGTCGGCCAAATCCAAAGCAGCCTGCATACCGGCGATCCCCCCACCCACAATCAAAACCGAGCCTTTCATTTCTCTAATATCTTTCATAGCTCCCGCGTATTTTATTTGATGATGGTGTATGTTGCTGAAGTTTACATCCCTATCTGCCCATTTCGAAAGCAATTTTTATACCAGCCCAATAATCAGTATATTAGAATGGGTGGGCTACCTCTCAAATTACCAGGCTTCACGTTCAAGACGCTTGTAAATAAACATCAGCTGCTTTTGGGTTAGTTCGCCCACGTGTGTGTTCAACCATTTCAGATCACCCGAAATAATTGCTGCCTTGGCTTCGTCAGACAAGCGATAGCCTTCGAGGGCCTTGGATCCGCCCTCCATTAAATTGGTCCAAAACTCTGTATCGTCAGAGGTTCTGTTCAGCACCCGCATCACTTCGCGCTTCTGGATCAGTTTTTCTTCCTCTGCTGTGGGGACGGTTTCTTTTAGGGCACCTGATTCTTCTTTTCCTTTCCGAAGGGCACCTTCAACAGTGATCCTGACTTGTTTTTCCGTGAAAGGTTTGGCCAGATAGTCGTAAACACCCAGTTTCATGGCTTCCACAGCCGAGGAAACTGTTGCATAGCCGGTAATGACAATGACTTCGGTTTCAGGCTTTTTTTCCTTTACTTGTCTGATCACTTCCATGCCGTCTATGTCCGGCAACCGAAGGTCGGCAAGCAAAAGATCAATGCCGTCGTTTTCGAGGGTGGTTAAAGCACTACCACCGGTCATTGCCACATCTACATCGTACCCTTCTTCGGTCAGGACCATTTTGAGGCCCTGGGCCACACTGGATTCATCCTCCATTACCAGAATATGAGGATTGGTAGCGCGTTCCGCCACGGTGATATTGTTTTGCGTATTCATTGTTCTTCCCCCTTATTGGCAAGTTAAAAATTGTGTTTGGTGCGAAATCCCCTTTGCCCCAAAAATGAGCAATTAATGTGCCAGAAATATTTTTCGATTTCTCTTGTCTGTTTGAAATAAAATAGCTTGTATTATTGATGGGTTACACATTTCAGAGGAAAAATGCGGATTAACTGCAACGGCGTGAAAATGTATAAAATTTTATACAACAGAAGCGTTCTTGAGGGTCCGGGTGCCCTGTTTTTTCAATGATACCAGAGTGTATAAAAAATTATACATCCAGGCAGCTTATAAATAAAAGGAAGCTATCTGAAACAAATGTTTTCCTTAGCGGGAAGCGCCTCTCTTCAGGGCGGGGCGCTTCACATGGATATCTTTTACTGAGAGATGATGATTTTTCATTAGGGCGTGAAAATTCGATCGTTGCATGCCGACCTTTTTGGCGGCCCGGGAAATGTTTCCCTCGCAGTCTTTGAGCGCTTTCATGAGGAAAGCCTTTTCGGTTTGGCGATAGTGATCTTTTAATATTTGTTTTTTAAATCCATAGAGCTCTGCGAGGGTTTCCGGTACGGACATCTCATGCGCTGCTTTTTTGATCCGTAAGAAGTCCATCATATTAACCATATCTAAAATGTTCTCATCAGCCATGATTACCAGGCGCTCGATAACATTTTTTAACTGCCGAACATTCCCGGGCCATTCTTGTTTCACCAACAGTTCCATTGCATCATCTGAAAATCCCTCGATCCGTTTGCCCATTTCTTTGCAGAAGAATTTAAGGAAATGGTAAGCCAGTTTTGGAATGTCATCTTTCCGCTCACGGAGGGGGGGAAGATAATTTGGAAATACGTTAAACCGGTAAAATAGATCTTCCCTAAAAGTGCCTTCTTCTACCAGACGCTTGAGTTCTCTATTGGTGGCTGCAACAATCCTGACATCAGTTTTTTTTTCAACGCTGGCCCCCACCGGCTTGTATTCTTGGGTCTCCATGACGCGCAGGAGCTTGCCCTGGATCTCGCTGCTCAAATTTGCCACCTCATCTAGAAAAAGCGTTCCCTCATTGGCGACTTCAAAAATACCTGCCTTGTTGTGGATCGCACCGGTGAAGGCACCCTTGACATGACCGAAAAGTTCGCTTTCCAGAAGACCAGTTGATAATGTGCTGCAGTCTAAGGCTATGAATTTCCGCGCAGCCCTTTGACTGTGAGCGTGAATGGCCCTTGCCACGAGCTCTTTGCCGGTGCCGCTTTCTCCCTCGATAAAAACCGTGCTGTCTGTCGGGGCGACTCTCTTAATTTGATCAAATATTCTGAGTATCTTGGGATTTTCTCCAATGATGTTGTTGAAATCAAAGCGTTCGTAGAGTTGAGTTCTGAGGGAAAGGTTTTCCTCTTTTAATCGTTTGTTTTCGATGGCCCTTTCCACAGCAATACTGAGTTCATCTTCGGTAAAGGGCTTGGCAAGATAATCAAAGGCACCCAGCCTCATGGCCGCCACTGCATTGGAAACTGTCGAGTATCCGGTCATCACGATGACATACAGGTCGGGATTTTCTTTCCTGAGTGTTCGCAGGATATCCATCCCATCCATATCAGGAAGTTTCATGTCCAATAAGACAACATCGTAGAGGCCTTTTTCGATTGCCCTGAGTGCGTCTTTGCCTGTCATGCTGGTGTTGACAGAATAACCTCTTTCCGAAAGGACCAGGCGGCACGCATCACAAATGACCGGCTCATCATCGATGGTTAATATGTTGGTTGGCTTCATGTCTCGGTTTACCGGGTTTTGCCTTGGGAGGACTCTTTATGTCTAGGAAAAGTGATGGTAAAACAGGCGCCCTTGCCCGGTTGGCTGGCAACCTCTATGTTGCCCTGGTGGTTCTTTACAATACCATAGCTGACAGCCAGACCGAGTCCGGTTCCTTTTTCTTTGGTGGAGAAAAAGGGTTCAAAAATTTTGGACAGATGCTGCGGCGCAATCCCGCATCCGGTGTCGGAGATTACCACTTTTACGATGTTGCGCTTAGAATTCATGTCACTTTTGACAGTAATTTTTCCCTGTCCGGGAGTGGCCTGAATGGCATTGAGCAAGATATTCACCAAGACTTGTTCGACCTGGTTTTCATCCAGACTTATTTTCTCTATCTGGGTTGTTAAATTTTTACTGACCTGGATACGCTGGAGGCGAAACTCGTTTTCAAGTATGCTCAATGCTTTTTTAATTATTTCGTTGATGTCGGACGGCACCATTCGGGGTTCCCTATTCCTGGAAAACTCGAGGAGTTCCTGGATGATGGTTTTGCACCGGATTGCCTCACGAATGATGACATCCAGACCTTCTTTGAGAGGCCCTTGCTCTTGGACTTTTTTTCTGAGGTTCGTGCTGAAGAGAAGAATACCGGCAAGGGGGTTGTTGATTTCGTGGGCGATGCCGGCTGCCAATCGTCCCAAGGCCGACATTTTTTCTGTCTGCAAAGCCAGTTGATCATACCGCACCCGTTGATTTTCAATAAATCGAACTTGGTTAATCGCGCAAGCCGATTGTTCGGCAATATAAACCATAAAACTCTTTTCTTCTTCGCAAAAATTTCTATGTTCGGACAGATAGATCCTGATGATTCCGATGATTTGTTCCTCGAGTGTCAGCGGCACATCCAGCATCATTCGGACACCTTCATCCCATGCTGCCTGAGGATATTCAACCCTGGGTGCTTTCCAAATATCCTCTATCACCACGACCCTATCCGGCCCATTCAGATCCGATACGATTTTTTCGGTGGAAACCGGCCCTTTGGAAAGGTATAATTCACCCAAACCGTATGCGGCGGCAACTTCAAATTGGTTCGACGCCGGGTTGAGAACCCGCAAAAGGGCTCCCTTGGCGTTGAGTACTTCGGTGGACTTCCAAACGACTCGCTGCAAGACTTCTCTTAGGGTCTTGCCGGAATGCACCAATTTACTGATGTCCCGAAATGCATGGTAGAAGGCCCCGTAATTTGTTTTGCTGGCCACAATAATATCCTTTGTATAAAAGTTGCGGTACAGAATGCTTTAACGATCACAGACAGTACCACCGGTTATCATCGTATTATCTAAATAACTTTCGGCCGGTCGCTTCCCTGCAAACCCTGCCTTTTCTTTAAAAGAAGCTATCTGGAATAAATATTTTTATCTTCTTGTTTCCTATAAAATGCTAAAGATTATTGCTAAATTCCCATCATTATTTTAGACAAATATATGAATACTTATGAAACTCGGGTATGCTGTTTGCCTCTCAAGAGCATGAATCGTGCCATATAAAGATTTGGCTATTTTCATTATATATTCAGATAGTTATTTTTTTGACGGTATATAACTAATCTTATCGAATGATCGAATTTAGAAATATTTCGAAACGCGATTTCGAAGGATTTCAACAGGGGGGACCTGCACACAAACTTCCCAATACAGGGATAGAGCGCAAAAGGAGGTATCCGTAACTATTTTTTCTGCAATTGGGGGTGAGATCAGACAACCTGATGATCGACGAAGGCTGTCATTAGGCTATGCGAACAGATAAGCATAAAAAGTTTTATCAAGGGAAAACTAAATGACACTCAAGAAAAAGATAACGTATATTCTCCTTGCCTCTACCCTTATTCCGATGATGTTAATCGGCGCACTGGGGTATTTTAATGCCAAAAATGCTTTAGAGACTTTGAGAATAGAGGGATTGAGAACAATTGCCGATCTAAAGGCCCAAAAAATTGAGGACTTTTTTGCCGAGATAAAGAGAGATTTGATAATAACTCGTGAGGATCCGGATTTTAAGAAAGCATTATCTGCCCTGTCCAGGCCTCCCGATAATTATTCAAGCCTGATGAATCAAGCTCAAATTGAAGAATTGGATAGAATGCTGGAAGAGAAAGTGCGGATTCATAGATATCTCGATGTAATTTTGACTAATCCGGAGGGAAAAATCGTCTACGCCGTAGACACTTACTACTCTTTAAATCATTTGGATGATTGCTACTCAGATATCTTTGAAAACGTTTTTGTCCATGCCAAGAGTGGTGGGGTGTATTTTTCAGACATTTACAAAGAAAGTGTTTACCCGCTTCAATTTGCAATGCTTGTTGTAACGCCAGTCCGGGTTGATAAGGATACGGTTGTCGGCTGGATGGCCGTCGAAATTAACATGAATCCGGTTTACGAATTCATCCAGGAAACAACCGGTCTTGGAAAAACCGGTGAAACCTTGATAGCAAAAAAGATCGGCGATGCGGCACTCTTTTTGAACCCCCTTCGTCACGATCCCAACGCGGTATTAAAGAAAAAGGCGGTTTTCGGCCAGAAGCGAGCACTTCCGATCCAAGAGGCCTTGAATGGCGAGAAGGGTTTTGGTGCACTTTTGGATTACCGGGGAAAAGAAGTGATCGCCGCCTGGCGCTATATTCCTGTGGTTGGCTGGGGTATGGTTGCAAAAATCGATATTGTGGAAGCCTATGCACCGGCCATTTATCATCGTAATCTCGTTCTCATTTTAGTGGGAGTACTCGGGATGTTCGGTGTTTTGATTTCCTTATCCTTAGCAAAATCTATTTCAGATCCGATCAACAGTTTGCAAAAAGGCGTGATGATCATTGGAAAGGGAAATCTGAATCACAAAGTTGGCACAGATGCCGGTGATGAGATCGGCCAGCTTGGAAGAGCCTTTGATCAGATGACGGAAAACTTAAAAGATATCACGGCTTCGCGCGATGAGCTTGAAAAAGAGATGAAGGAACGCAGGCAAGCGGAGCAAGCACTTCTGCTTACAAGGTTTTCCATTGACCGGGCCAATGACATGCTTTACTGGGTCGATTCTCACGGACAAATCGTTGACGTCAACGATACGACCTGCAACAATCTGGGGTACTCAAAAAATGAATTACTATCGATGCATGTCACCGATATCGATCCGACTTTAACTAATGAAACGTATTTAAAAATTTGGCGAGATCTCAAGGTACAGAGATCTTCTAAAGTTGTAACCAACCACCGCGCTAAAAGTGGCGAAAGCCTGCCGGTAGAGATTACATTCAATTATATTGAGTTCGAAGGCAGGGAATATAGTTGTGCCTTCGCCCGTGATATATCGGAACGTATAGAGGCTGAGCAAGCCTTGCAAAAAAGTGTGAACCAGCTCAAGGAAAGGGTAAAAGAGCTGAATTGTTTGTTTAGCCTTTCAAATCTGGTCGAACGGCGTGATTCCTCATTGGATGATATTCTTCTCGGTACCTTGGATATACTGCCCTCAGCTTGGCAATACCCGGATGTCACCTGTGCACAGATCATATTGGAAGATAAAGAGTTCAAGACTCCCGGCTTTAGAAAAACCCAATGGAAACTGGTACATGATATATATGTTCGCGGAGAGCGCATCGGAAAGGTAACCATATGTTATCTGGAAGAAAAACCGGATGGTGATGAAGGTCCTTTTCTCAAAGAAGAAAAAAGCCTCTTAGGGGCCATAGCCGAACGGTTGGGCCGGGTGGTCGAGCGAGAATGGGCTGAAAATGAGCTGCAAAGAAGCGAACAGCGATTTCGTCGATTGGTTGAAAACTCACTCACCGGTATTTCCATCGTCCAAGATGGGCAAGTCGTTTATCAAAACAGGGAACAAGAGAGAATTTTGGGTCCGCTGCCGCGACCCCTCATACTCGCTGATCATGGAAGGATTCATCCGGATGATATCGAAAGAGTTCAAAAGTTTAGCGCTGGTTTGCGTTCAAGAAAGACAAAGCCTTCAGATATTAATTTCAGATTTGTTCCCACGGAGAAGGAAGATAGCCTCTCTGAAATGCTATGGGTGAATTGTCGTGCCAGCAAAATTGAATTTCGCGGCAGAGATGCCATATTGGTCAATATGATGGATGTGACCCAGACCAAAAAATTGGAACACCTGCTAACCATCCAGGATAAAATGGCATCTTTAGGGCGGGTTGCCGCCGGTATCGCTCACGAAATCAGAAATCCGCTGTCCGGTATTAATATTTACCTCAATACCCTTCAGAAGCTTTATGAGAGAGGGGAGGAGCAAACTGAAAAAGTAAGGGATATATTTCAACATGTAAAATCAGCTTCAGCAAAAATTGAGTCGGTTATCCGGCGGGTGATGGATTTTTCAAAACCCAGTGAACCCAAATTCATCTTGGCAGACATCAATCAACCCATTGAGGAAGCAATTAAACTCACGACCGTTACCATGCGAAAAAGCGGTATTCAAGTTGATACGGCCTTGAGTGAGGGTCTGCCAAAATGCCGGTTCGATCCTCAGCTTATGGAAGTAGCCATACTAAATCTAATCAACAACGCCGCGGATGCCATGAAAAAAATACCAGGGGAAAAGAAAATACAGGTTATCTCATCCGCAAAAGAAAATCATGTTGACATCCGGATTCTGGATTCCGGTCCGGGCATCCCGGTAGAATTTAGGGAGATGATATTTGATCCCTTCTACACCACCAAACCGGATAGCACGGGTATCGGCCTCAGTTTGTGTCACAGAATAATCTCGGATCACGGTGGCTCCATCCGCATAAAGACCAGCAAATTGGGCGGTGCCGAGTTCATCATTAAGATTCCGGTAATAACATCCGGTGATTGAAGTATTGCTAAAAATATCAATGCCGATATAAAATCCATCAAGAAGGCGCAAAACCCAAGTAAGGCCTAAAATTGAATCTGGTTTAATCAAGTTCTAGTTTGTTTAATCCTATATCAGAGAGAATACTATGATAAAGTATACCATCTATGTGGTTGATGACGAAGAGACGATAACCCAAAGCATAAAAATGGCCATTGAAACCGACTACCGGGTGTTGACATTTGCAGATGCGGAAACCGCCATAGATGCTATTAAGAAAGACCCACCGGATCTGGTTCTTTTGGATATCGGACTGCCGGGGATAAGCGGTGTCGAGGCTCTTGGCGAAATTAAAAATCAGTACCCGGATATGCTGGTCATTATGATTACTGCCTATGAAGATATCGAAACCGTTATTTCATGCATGAAATCGGGCGCCTATGATTATGTCATCAAACCGCTTCACATGGATGGGCTGGAAGTTACCATCAGAAACGCCTTAGATACCATAAAACTCAGAAAAGAAGTCCAGGCTCTTCAGGAGAAATTCCTTAAAGAAAATCTGCCGTGTTTTATCGGGGAAAGCAACGCTATCCATGATGTGATGGAATTCATCGATATGGTGGCCAAAAGCCCGGATACACCGATTCTTCTCATTGGAGAAACCGGGACGGGCAAAGAATTAATCGCCGGTGCCATCCATTATCGAAGCCCCAACTTTAGGGGACCTTTAACGACTGTAAACTGTGCAGCGATTCCTAAGGATCTGATAGAAAGTGAACTTTTTGGTTACGAAAAAGGGGCTTTTAGTGGGGCCGGAGTTGCCGGCAAAAAGGGCCTGATAGAAGAGTCGGCAAACGGCACGCTGTTTCTTGATGAAGTCGGTGACTTGAGTCTTGAAGCCCAGGCCAAATTGCTGCGTTTTCTTGAAGCCGGAGAGTTTTACCGGCTTGGCGGGACCAAAAAATTGCACATCAAAACGCGGGTGGTTTCTGCAACCAATAAAGAAATTAACGAAATGATTGACCAGGCCTTGTTCCGGAAAGATTTATATTTCCGATTGGGTGTCATCAGCGTGCAGATTCCCTCCCTCAATGAGCGCCGCGAAGATATCATGCCGCTTGCTCGGCATTTTCTAACGGAGTTTGACCGCAAATTCAATAAGAAATTCACCGGTATTTCGCCTGAAGCAGAAAACAGATTAATGAACTATCACTGGACCGGTAACGTACGTGAACTAAAAAATATGATTGAAAGAGGTGTGCTCACCGGCAAAGGTGCTGAACTGACTCTCCAGGATCTTGGTCTGGAAGCTATGAGCGTGGGAGGAGGACGGGAGCTGGCACTCGAAAACACCCCTTTTCCACCCATACCCCAGGAAGGTATCGATCTTACCACAGTCGAAAAAGCTTTGGAAAAGTTTTACATTGAGGAAGCATTTAGAATGGCCAAAGGTAATGAGAGTAAAGCCGCAAAACTTTTGAATATCAATCACCATACCTACCGATACCGCCGCAAAAAGTTACAAACAGGTTAAATTTCGGCGACCCACCCCGTCGCTATGCGGCGAATTTTCGCTTTTTTTAGTTTTCTCATCCAATTCAATTCTAAAAGACCATTCAATCTTTAGCACAATTCAATATTTCATCCCGGCAGTTCGAATATTTTCGAATAGAAATTTCTAAATATTTCTAATTCCGGTGATCACTGCAAATGTTCACTTAGGATTAGTAATTTTATATATTTGAAATAACACTAAATATTTAATTTCTTGGGACTTGGCACACTGGTTGCTTTATTAATCGACAACCCCGGATTTTGTGCCCCTCACTTGGAACGATAAGATTTCACATTCAATCATCCGAAAATCCCAAGCGGGACCCGAGGGTGAACCATGCAATTTTTAAAAAGGAGGACTGGTCATGAAAAAAATTTCTATTTTTCTATTGGCAACTATTGGTGTGCTGATAATAGGCAGCGTCATTATACCCGATAGGGTTGTAAATGCTCAGGATTTGTTGAAATACAGCTGCTCTAATCAGGTATTTAAAGCATTTGAGATGGATAAATTGGAAGCGTTTACAAAGGCTACCGGAATAAAAGTAGATGTTAGCACTGCTTCATCCGGCTCTTGTGTGTACCGGCTTATGAACGGCTATTGTGATATTGCCAGCACTGCCAGAGAACTCTATCGCCGCCACCAGGAATACGGCTACACTCAAATACCGTTTGCCAAGGACCCCTTAGCTATTATCGCCCACAAAAGATGCGGGGTAGAGAATCTTGCTTCAGAGCAGCTTCAAGATATTTTCAGCGGCGATATTACCAACTGGAAAGAACTGGGAGGGGCCGACCTGCCGATCACGATTATTGTTCCGGGAAAAGATACGGCAGCCAATAAGAACTTCCGGCGCCAGGTTATGAAGCATAAGGAAATTAAACATGACTTCATGGCCTATGATTCCACCATGGTCATCGAAGCGGTTAAGCATTTCCCGTGTGGTACCATATCCTTCATCTCCCAAGGGGCTGCCCTGCATCACGAGGAAATAATAACAATCAAAATCGACGGATATTATCCAGCTGATAAAGATTATCCTTATTATCAGATATTCTATTACATTATCCGAGGAGAACCCGCTGGAGATGTGAAGAAATTCATCGATTTTACTTTTTCCGAGCAAGGCGCGCAAATAATGAGAAAAAACGGCATGGTACCTATTTCCAGATAATGACCGGGGCGGGTAAACTGGTGGCCATTCGGATATGAGGTAGGCCTTGTCTCATATCTTAACCGGCATATGTATCTAGGAACATCCAGCTAAGGCGGGCAGAGAAACTTGATTTTTTTATGTGCCAAATTGAAAATGTCTTTGTGAGATAAACATGGCTCGGGGAAAAGATTTCACCATACTTGTAGCTGATCGAAATTCACATGTACGTGAATTGATAAGGCGCGAGATGACGATTGAGGGCTACAGGGTCCGGTTGGCGGGAAATGGCCACCAAGTCATTCAGCAAGCGTACCAGCATGAGCCGATTGATCTTTTGATTATGGATCCGGATCTTCCCGACACAGATGCATCATTCTTGCTAAAAAAGATTCAAAATCGAATACCCTATCTGCCAATGGTGATTCACGCCTTTGCTTCAGATTATGGTAACCACCTGCCCTTTCTGGAAGTAGCTGCTTTTGTGGAAAAGGGGGCCAACAGTGTCGAAATTCTGAAAACAGTCGCTTATGAGATTCTGAGAAAACCAAATCAGCAGCAGACGAAAGCCTTAAAAGACAGTGACCAACAACCAGAGGAATCCTGACATGCGTCGCAACGATCGCTCAACAAATCCGTATTACCGTTCATTAATCCGTAACATGGTTCTGATTATCATTTTGGTGTCGATCACGCCCATGCTTCTGGTCGGCGGCGTTTTTCTCGATCAATTCTACCATTCCTACCGCAATAAGATTTACGATCATCTGAAGGAACTGACCCAAAAACATATCCAGAACATTGACGGGTTTCTACAAGAAAAACTAAGTGACCTTCGGCTCATGGCAGACACAAATAGTTTTGACAAATTGAGTGATGAAACCTTCTTGGCTGAAATATTGGCTCTGCTTGGACATGAATATCATGCTGTTTTTACAGACCTTGGGGTAATCAATGCCCAGGGCCGTCAGATTGCCTACGCCGGGCCGTTTAAATTGGCAAACGTCATGTATTCAGAGTCCGAATGGTTTAAAAAGGCTATCACCAGTCAATATTTTATCAGTGATGTCTTTTTAGGACTGCGCGGCTTGCCGCACTTCATCATCGCAGTACGGCAAAAATGGCGGGGAGACTATGTAATCTTGAGGGCCACGGTCGATTTTGCGGCTTTTAACAACCTGGTGGAGAAGCTCCGAATCGGTAAGACAGGATTTGCTTTTATCCTTAATAAGAATGGGGAACTTCAGACAAAACCATACTTTGATTTTGTACCCAGGAAAGGGTGTTACGGATATTTTCTTGATTTCGAAAAAAAATTCCCAGGCCAAGTGCAAATCGTGGAAAGGTCTGTTGAAACCGGAAACCATAAAATCTATGCAGCATCTTTTCTTAAGAATGGCGACTGGTTACTCGTATATCAGCAGGATATCGACGACGCATTTTCAGAACTGAACCGAACCAAAAACATTGCTATCTTGATTATGATCACGGGCAGTTTGGTAATTATCGCCGTAGCGTTCATATCATCCAAAAAAATGGTTCAGCGAATTGAAAAAGCGGACAAGGAGAAGGAGCTGATGAACCAGCAGGTCATCGAAACCGGAAAGCTGGCATCCATTGGAGAATTAGCGGCCGGCATTGCTCATGAAATAAACAACCCGGTGGCCATTATGGTCGAAGAGGCGGGTTGGATAAGGGACCTGCTGGAGGAAGAGGATTTCAAGGAAGGTGAAAATCTTGATGAATTCCAAAGAGCTTTAAATCAGATTAAAACCCAGGGAATACGCTGCAAGGAAATTACCCACAAATTACTCAGTTTTGCCCGAAAAACAGACCCCAAGGTGCACGATGTTCAGATAAACGATTTAATTGAACAAATGGTCGAACTCTCGGCCCAAAAAGCCAAATACAGCAATGTGGTTGTTAATACAAATCTTAAAAAAGACCTGCCCCCCATACAAATGCCTGAATCAGAACTTCAACAAGTCTTTCTTAACCTTTTGAATAACGCCATTGATGCCATGGAGAAAACGGGTGGGACTATTCAAATAACAAGCCACAAGGAAAACAATAATGTTTTAATAAGCGTTGCGGACAATGGCCCTGGTATTCCCAGGGCCAATCTTGCCCGCATATTTGATCCTTTTTTCTCAACCAAGCCGGTGGGCAAAGGGACCGGCCTGGGGCTGTCCATCTGTTACGGCATTATAAAAAAAATGGGAGGCTCCATAAGTGTCAAAAGTGTGATCGATGTGGGAACCATTTTTCATGTCCGTATCCCCATACCTGACGGTCAAAAGAGAAATAACGAGGTCCCGCCGATAAACTCGGGTTCTCATTGAAAATATAAACAAAAACAAAGGAGAACCAACAATGGATAATATAACCGTTCTGCTGGTAGATGATGAAGCCCCCTTTGTGGAAACGATGGCCAAACGGCTGAAAAAAAGAGACCTTGACATTATCCCTGCCCTCAGTGGGGAAGCAGCTCTGGAACTGCTGCAAAAGCACGCAAATATCGAAGTCGTTATCCTTGATGTCAAAATGCCGGGAATGGACGGCATAGAGACTCTCAGAGAAATCAAAAAGAGTTATCCCCTGGCAGAAGTCATCATGCTCACCGGCCACGCGACGGTTGAAACCGGTATTGAAGGCATGAAACTAGGTGCTTTTGATTATCTGATGAAGCCCTGCGATACCGAGCAACTTGTTTCCAAGGTGAATCAAGCCGCGGTCAAGCTGAGACGGCATCAAAATAAGATTTTAGAAGCTCGCATTAAGGAAATCACCTCCCGACGTCCTTAGGTAAAAAAATATGCCAAAAAAGGTAATCCAACAGACCAACCCGTCTGGCACTCGGCCTCAGGCCGATGAACGCACACGGCAGATGAAACTTCTTCTTATCGATGATGAGGTCGGATATGTGAACGTCCTGTCCAACAGATTGAAGAAAAGAGGCATCGATGTAACCAAGGCTTTCAGCGGTGCCGAGGCCCTTCAGGCCCTCCGCAAGCAGGACTTTGATGTGGCAGTGCTGGATCTCAAGATGGAGGATATGAACGGTATTGAAGTTCTCAGGATATTCAAAAAGATGTATCCTCAAATGGTCGTCATCATGCTCACCGGCCACGGTTCGGAGGAAGCTGCCCGGGAGGGAATTAAATCCGGTGCCTATGACTATCTTACCAAACCATGCGAATTTGAAACGTTGTTTGCTAAAATTCAAGAAGCGTATCTGAAAAGGAGCCGATCCCCGTAAGCTGAAAACATTCAGCCGACGCCAAACAGATATCAAAGATGCACTCCGATACAGCAGCCATCTTGGGTGGTGATTTAATAGAGGAGAGAAAATGTTTCTTAAATCCAAAGGATTTCAGTTGGGTGTTGCGTTCGCGCTCGGAATTATCGTCCTGCTTTTACCCCGCCCGGAAGGCACCAAATTTAAAGTCTCAGGAGATGCCGATCGGGAATTATTAAAAAAAATTCAGCAGCACTTTACCATCGTTTCCGACGATGTAAACTCACCGCACGAGCTTATCATCAAAGCAAAAAATCCCGGCAGCCCGGAGGCAACTGCAATATTCTTGAGAAATAATGCCGCCAAATTAAAAACAACCGGCATTGAAATCAATTACGTCGACGGGCTTTCGCCCAGAGCCAAACGGTTTCTAGCCGTTTTGGCGGTGTTGATCTTTCTGTTTATTGCAGAGCCTATCCCGCTTGAAATTACGGCCATTTGTATCGGCGTATTCCTGGTCGTCATGGACATAATTGATGTTAAAGGGGCCTGGGCTCCCTATATGCATCCGGTAGTTGTGTTTATCATGTGCTGTCTGGTCTTTGCCATCTCTTTGGACAAAGTCGGCATCACCAAACGGCTCGGCTACTTTATCATTAAAAAGGCAGGAAGCAGCGTCACCAGATTTACGTTTATCCTTGCAATTGGTTTGGGATTGACTTCCTCATTTATGCATGATGCCGCAGCCTGTGCCATCGGAATTGTCACCATGCTGCCCCTGATGCGGGCCGTTGATATCGAGCCCCATAGCAACACGGCTAAATTTATGATGCTTTCACTTCCCTTTGCCTGTTCAGCCGGGGGGATGGGTTCTTTGGTGGGTGGCGGACGCTGTATGGTCGCCGCGGCCTTTCTTAAGGAATTCACCGGCATTGAAATCTCCTTTTTAGACTGGATAAAGTATGCCATGCCGGCAGCTGTTTTAACCGTGCCCGCAGCTGTTTCGGTTGTTTATTTCGTATTTCGGCCCGATCCCAAGTTAAAACTTCCGCAATTCGATGAGAAACTCGGACCGTGGAACCCTTTAGAAAAAAAGACGTTAATTATCATCGGGCTTTCCTTTATCCTTTGGTTGACAAAAGGGATTCATGGAATCCACTACTCAATAACCGGCATGCTGGGAGTTGTGGCGCTTGTGGTCTTCAACGCATTGAAGTGGGAGGATATAAATGATAATCTTGAGTGGGGAACTGCGTTGTTTATTTTTGGGGGAGGAATCTCGCTCGGCCTTGCGATGGGTTACTCGGGTGCGGCCGATTATTTTGCCAACTTATTTTTTCCATTGATTCAAGGGAAAGGGTGGTTATTGCTGTTTGTCGGCGTAGGTGTTTTTGGTGCTCTGGTCACCAATGCCATGGCCAACGTAGCAGCCGCGGCTTTGATATTGCCGATTGTGATTCCTATGGCCAGATTGGAAGGTGTAAATCCAACCGTATTGGCGCTGTGTCTCGGAATGGCTACTTCTTTCGCAATGCTGCTGGTCATCGGTTGCCCACCCAATGCCATCGCCTATAGTTACCGACATTTCAGGTCATCTGATCTTACCAAAGCGGGCATAGTTGCCACCCCGATTTTACTGGCTATTCTGGTGCTGGTAGCATCGGTCTGGTGGAAAATACTCGGACTCGTATAAAAAATGGAACCCATACGTTTACTTCTGGTTGACGACGAAGAACAATTTAGAAACGCCATCGCCCGGCGCCTTAAAAAAAGAGGCCTTGTTGCCGAGCAGGCGGGAAGTGGAGAAGAGTGCCTGTCGATTCTCAAACAAAGACCCATGGATGTGGTGGTATTGGATGTAAAGATGCCGGGTATCAATGGTATTGAAACCCTAACTCAGATAAAAAAAAGATACCCCCAGACTGAAGTTATCCTCCTCACCGGACATGCGACGACCTCGGATGGTGTTGAAGGTATTAAAGCCGGAGCATTTGACTACCTCACCAAACCCATCGAACTGGAACATCTGGCCGGGAAAATTACACAGGCTCAGGAAAAGATTTTGCGAAGGGTGGAAAAGGAAAAGGAAGCGCAATTTCGGGCCAAAATGGAGCAACAGATGATCGCAACGGAAAGACTGGCCTCTCTGGGAACCCTGGCATCTGGTGTGGCCCATGAAATTAATAATCCGTTGGCCATCATCAAGGAATCGGTGGGCTGGATGCAACTTATCCTGAAAAAAGAAGAACTGGCTGACATGCCCCGTAGAAAAGACTTTGAAAAGGCCATCAATAAAATAGCAAGTAGTATCGAAAGGGCTAAACGAATTACCCACCAGCTTTTAGGATTCGTCAAAAAACATGATGCGGTCTTTTGTGAAACAAGTTTAAAGGTGCTGGTGGACGAGGCTGTTGAACTCGTGCACAGACAAGCCATCAATAAAAATATCGAAATTATCCAAAAAATCGAACCAAATTTGGATAATCTATGGAGTGAACCTTATCAAATAAGGCAGGTTTTAATAAACCTCCTGACCAATGCAATTCATGCTACCGGCTCTGGGGGCAGTATCACCATAGCCCTTAAAAATGCCGGCGATCAGATAAACATGACCCTATGTGATACCGGAGTTGGTATTCCCGCAGAAAACCTAAAAAAGATATTCGAGCCTTTTTTCAGTACCAAAGCTCCCGGAGAAGGTACCGGCCTGGGACTTTTCGTCACCCGCGGCATTATCGAAAAGTTGGGAGGAAAAATCGAGGTGAAAAGTAAAGTCGGTCACGGCACGGCATTTCATGTCACCCTGCCAAAACATCATAACATCAAAGAGGGATTGGGCGAAAACAAAAACATTTGCTCCGATGCGTTAGAACAAATAAAAGGAGAAAACACCCTATGATCAAAATACCAGCGAGAGTGCTCATTGTCGATGATGAAGAAGACTTTGTGGAAATGTTCGCTCTCAGATTGCGAGAGGTCGGAGAAAAAGTGTGGTGTGCATATAGCGGGGAAGAATGTCTCAAAATATTGGCGCAACAAAACATTGACGTGGTGATTCTGGACATCAAAATGCCCGGCATGGACGGTATCCAAACCTTAAAAGAGGTTAAAAAAAGGTTCCCCCTGGTTGAAGTCATTATGCTGACCGGACATGGTACCACCGAAACCGCGGTCGAAGGTATGAAGTTAGGCGCATTTGACTACTTGCTGAAGCCGGCCGATTTAGAAGATCTGCAGACTAAACTTGAAGGGGCCAGAAAGAGAAAGGATGAGCAGGAAGAACGCATTCGGGCTGCAGAGGCCAAGGCCATCATAAGAAAAAGCGGCGGCATTTTCTAAGAAAGAATTGGCCTTAAATTGTTTAAACCGAAAAGCTTTAGGTTGAAGGAAATACAATGCGGATAATTTTTCAGCTTTTCTTCAGTTCTCTTGCCGCGGGAATTATGTCTTCTTATGAGCTTTTTTTATCTTTTCGGTTAAAACGTCAAGGTCAACAGGCTTTTCAACGAAACTCATTGCGCCAAGCTTCATAGCCTCGAGGCCGGTTTCCATAGTAGCGTAACCGGTCAGCAGAATAATTTGTATTTCGGGTTTTTTTAGTTTTATATCTCTAAGGACTTCAAGACCCATCATGTCGGGCATCATGAAGTCAAGAACAATAGCATCGAATGATTCTCTTTCGATTTTTACAAGCGCTTCACCGGGAGAGGTAGTTGTTGATACATCCATACCCCGGGCCTGCAGCCGCTCGGCCATAATCTCAAGGAAATCTTCATCGTCGTCAATGAGCAGAATTTTTTCATTTATTTTGTCAACCTCTTTTTCCTCCTGGGTAATTTTCTCTAGCTGAATTGACGGCTGAAATTTACCGGGAAGGACCACTACGATCTCTCCTGCCTTTGGATCGGTTACGATCTTGGCATTAAGGTCCTCCAGCAAAGCCCCTTCCTTTTCCGTCGGGAATTTCCTCGCCAGTGTTTCCGAGAGCCCTTGGAGATGCGTGAACCTGATCGAGGCACCCTCTTCAGATTGGGCAACCTGGAGCACAACGGTTTTATCCCGACCCACTGTATGTATGGCAAAATCCAGACATAGTGACAGAAGATTTTGAAGTAAAAATGGATTTGTAATAATATTGACCGGGCTGCCGGATGGTCTGACCTCTAAAGTCACTCCGTGCATAATGGCAATTCCCTTTGATAGTTCAGCCACTAAGGTTGATACCTCGCCCAGATTGATTCCTTTAACAGCTTTATCCACACTATGCGCGAGTTTGTTCATATTTTGCACACAACCATCGGCCCTTTGGATCTGCTTATTTAATTTCTCAGCTAAAGATTTAAACCGTTCGACATCTAAAGGTATGCCATGGTCTGTGAGAAGGAGGAAGTCTTCCATTAGTCCAACACTCTCTTTTATTATGGCAAGGGTACTTTTAAGCTCATGGGATATAGAAACAGACACCTTGCTGAAGAATCGCAGACCTATCTCAGCAGTCATATGCTCTTTATCAGTCATTGCATGCCTCCTTAATTTCTTATGATCTACAGTAATTTTAGTAGAACCTCCACCAAAAATCACCTTTCACATACGATCATCCTGCTTAAACTGTTTTGATAGAAATCTCAGTGTTTTTTCCGAGTCTTTGCAGATATCCGGCAATTACAGTTTAACGGGCTGTTGCCCAAAGATATTTTCGCTGAGTCTAAAACGTTATTTGATAAATCTAAAGCTTGCGCCAGGCGCTTTGAAAACTCGTCCCGCTTGAACGCGGGACTCAAACAGGTTCAAAGCGCTTTTCTTGCGCTGCGCTAAGATTTATTAGCCAAAAACGTTTTAATGACCGCTCAGTAATATTTGGGCAACAACCCGTTAAATAATGAATTGGAGCCTTGAAGGACTGTCCTAGAGCGGGTCAAGGTCTTTCTCGAGGCTCTTGTAGATACTGATTTTCTCGGCCTTAATAAAATCGATATTATTGTATCTGCTCGACCCTATATATAGAGCATTCACCTGGGTCGCAGCAAGCAGCAAGCATAGATGATTTAGATGTTGCCCGACCGACAACCATATCGTTCATTCGCTGAACTTGAGGGTTCAGGTCTTCCGCTGCGGCCTAAGCTTGATCAATCGATAGGACACGCGTGATAACCATGCCCTGGGCCTATAATCGGTAAATCGTCGGTTTTTCTTCGGTATCAATATCAATACCGACCAGATCACCGGTTTTAAATCCCAATTTTTTGAACTCCTTCACTATTTTTTCATGCTTTTCAAGCTTCCAATATACAGACCATAGAGGATAGCGTACGGTATTGATGCCGTAAGCATCATGCCCGCCCAGATTAACCCTGATTTTATCTTTAGTGATGAAGGTGTCGGACTCAGATAAAAAATAGTCGATCTTATATCGATTATTATGCAATGCATTTGAGAGCTGCTTTTGAGAATCAGGAAAGTCATTCAGATAGTGGTTCGCTATCTGGTACAATTCCGTCACAGCTTCGGTCGATAATTCAATTATTCCAAACCGCTGATGTTTCAGCGCAAACTCTTCAAGCCCTGACTCATACTCGCTGATAATCTCTAATATATCCTCGACATCGATAGCCGGCCCTTCAGACCCATGAATCATATCTTCGCATTTACTGATCACCGAAATGTAAAAAGCCGTGTTGTCCATAACATAAACCGTCCGTTCCCGGTAGTTACGCCTTTTCCTGATCCTGTAAATTCCATCTAGTCGAATGGATCGTTCGCTTTCCATTTGTTCTAACATTTCGATGTGGGAAATATCTTTGGCCTGCACCACATGAATTTCATTATCCGCTGAAATGACATATTCTATTTCACAGGCGAACCCTAAATATGTTTGGATATCTTCCGATATCTGAAGCAATTTCTGGTCGTGGGGTGTTCGGGTGATGTATGGATCCTGCTGTACTTTGTGTAGCCGATTCCGGCAGTAGCCAAATTCCCAGTCACCCGCTACTATTTTTGCCATTACGCTCGAGCCCTCGATAAAGGGCATTACAATAACTCCCATTCCATCCGGGTCGACTGCCGGCGCATGGTGAAATTTCTGTTGCCTCTGAATCGTCAATTTTTTGTCGAACTTTGCTGATTTTATCATCCGTTTTCTGGCATATTGGATCCCACTTAGATCCGCGTAAGTCTCCAGGGATTCAAAGGTTCCACCCTTGAAGTGTTCTTCCTGAGGATGGGCGCTGCGAGCCAACACCTTAAAGCTTTCCTGATGCTTTTTGAGAAACGCATTAAGGACCTCAAAATTTTTTTGCTCAAAATCAATAGCCGGAACATAAATAAAATCAGGAACATTGAAGTTGCCCTGCTTCAATCGCTCCAGGAGCCTGGCTTTTTCCGGTAAAGATGTTTTCATGATAATACAAATCTAAAATCTAGTTGATGATAATTATCAAATAATCTCGAGTTAATTGTTAAGGGAAAAACTAGCGCCACGAAATGTACCCGCTTGAATATCTGCCTGGTTAAATTGAGTCAAGTGCCTTGGGCAGATGAATATCTTTAAATGATACCGAAATCTTTCGGATAATATAACACCTCCCAGAAGGGGTTTCAATAGGGCAGCCGGTGTAATGATCATCCTGTAAATCGCTCAGCCGAAACCACCTCTATGGCCTTTTAGTTTTAGCGGGGATGTTTAAACCTTATATTTTCTCCATTGATTGACGTTGGTGTGCCTTTTCAGCTCCTGATGGAATCGTCACCAATACCGTCGTGTGGCTTACGATATAGGGCAATTTTGTACCGGAGAATCTGTGCTTTACGGTTTGCTGTCCGATACTATGAATAGTGCGCTATACGCTTCCACAAAGGCCGATCCTCCCATTCTTTACAATTTGTAAAAAATCCCGACAATAAATTGCCTGTAGGTCGGCACTAAAAAATCGCGAATATAATTAACACCTTTAATTTCATGGAGTTATTAGAAATTCCCTTTACATCCGGGTATGGCATAGGGATTGCTCATTTAGATGAAACGTAACCGGGGGAGAGCCAATGGCCCGAAAAGTTCAGAGCCACTACAGTAGAATCAGGAAATATATTTTGACCAGCATGATCCTGGTACCTTTCATCCCATTTGTCCTAATCCTGGGTATCGGCTATTTTTACTTCACAACCTCGCTGTCAAATTCCAGCATTGCAAGCATGCACCGAATCGTTGAAGACCATCGACAAATGATAGAATCGTTTCTCATGGAACGAAAATCTGATTTGGATCTGGTTCTCCATTCCCACAGCTTCGAAGAACTCAGCCAAACTGAAAAACTAAACCGGGTCTTTAATGATCTAAAAAGAAAATCATATGCATTTGCCGATCTGGGGGTTTTTAATGATTCCGGAGTGCACGTGGCCTATCATGGCCCATACCGATTAGCAGGAAAGGTTTACGATGAGGCACCCTGGTTCAAAGAGGTATTAAATAGGGATTACTATATCAGCGACGTGTTCCTCGGCTATCGAAGGATACCTCACTTTATCATCGCTATCGCCCGCGAAGAAAATGGCAGAAAATGGGTGATCCGGGCTACTATTGACACGTTTATGTTTAACAATTTGGTTAGAAAGGTTCGCATCGGAAAAACAGGTGAAGCGTACATCCTGAATAAAAGCGGCATATTTCAGACCGACCGGCGCTCAGGAGGCAACCTCATGGATAAAGACCCGGATTACGCTCAATATCCCCAATTCCACAGCGATATCAAAACCTTTATCAATGCGGATGCATCAGGAAAAAACTACTTGTATGCGACGACCTGGCTGAAAGACAAACAATGGCTGCTGGTGGTCAGACAGGAACAATCCGACGCCTTCAGAGCCCTCAAGACAGCCGTTTATCTGAGTGTTATCGTCGCCGCTGTCGGCGGAATAACTATCGTTGGGGTGGCTTTTTATCTTACCGGTCGTATCGTAGAACGAATTAAACAATCAGATCTGGAGAAGGGCCGACTCCAGGAACAACTCATCAGGGCCGGTCGCCTGGCGGAACTCGGTGAAATGGCAGCAGGATTCGCCCACGAAATCAACAACCCCCTGCAGATAATGAAAAGTGAGCAGGCACTGATCGAAGCCATTTTGACGGATCTAATGGAAAGGGGGCATCTCCATCATTCGGAAGATCTTTCGGAACTGGAAGAGTCAATCCGACAAATAGCGTTTCAAATAAAACGCTGCTCTGAAATCACCCAGGCCATATTGAAGTTCGGCCGAAAAACAAAACCCGAACTTCAAGAGCTGGAACTTCAACATTCGATTCCGGAAATTATCGACATGGTGAGAAAAAAGGCCGACGTTCACGGCATAACCATCAACCAGAAGGTCTCGGAGGCTGCACCGCCGATATTAGCAGATCCGTCACAGCTTCAACAAGTCCTGCTAAATCTTTTCAACAACGCCATCGATGCAATCATTAAACAACACGGATCTGCCGGCGGCCAACTAGTGATCGAGGCCAAGCCAAAAGAGGATAAAAATGTTGAAATCAGAGTTAAAGACAATGTCTGCGGTGTAAGGCCCGAAAATTTGAAAAAGATATTTTCACCATTTTTTACTACTAAACCCGTTGGCGAAGGAACCGGACTGGGCCTTTCCATTTGCTACGGCATCATAAACAGTATGGGGGGAAACATGGAGGTCGAAAGTGAACAAGGGGTCGGAACCACCTTCACAATCCATCTGCCAGCTGGGGCCTAGCAATGGCTTCGCGTGATTGAAGTCACAGTATGAAAAGTGAAGCCTCCCCGCGGCAAGCCGTGGGGCATTCTGGCGAAGGAAAGTAAATTAATCAGAGGAGAAAGACATGGAAGCCATGAAAATGTTGCTGGTGGATGATGAAGAAAGATTTCTCTCTACCACCCGTAAGCTGCTTGCAAGAAAAGGATACGACATCCTTACGGCGTCCAGCGGGATTGAAGCCTTGGAAACACTGAAGCACAAGACGGTCCATGTGGTAATTCTGGATGTTAAAATGCCCGGCCTCGACGGCCTCGATACCTTAAGGGCGATTAAAAGTAATCATCCTCTTGTGGCAGTCATTATGCTGACCGGACACGGCACGGTTGAGTCTGCCGTTGAAGGATTAAAATCCGGGGCCATCGATTTTTTAACCAAACCCACAGAAATCGATGACCTTATTGCAAAGGCGGAAGAAGCTTTCGCAATGCGACAACGGCTGGAAGAAAAAATCCGCATGGCACAAACCAAAAAATTTATGAGGTCTCCTAGAGAAATCATTAAAAAAGCAAAAACGCCCTGAGACCATGAACCGCTTCCACCTCATTCGATCTCAACGCCAGGTCCCTATTGGGCTGAACAGAGGAAGCCCAACCCCGGCAGATCCATCTTGACGGGTGAGTCGGATGGCAGTGACACCTTCGGGTAACGTCGAACCTGAAGGGAACATCAACAGTATGCCATTGATTGTATTGAAGGGAAATTTCTGAAAAATCTGAGCCGGTAATCAATCAGAAGGCATTGTTTAAACAGCCAAAAGTAGTGGAAGGAATATGCAATGACTGATAAGAGGACCCGCAAGGAAACCGGATACGACAAGTATGTAAATTGGAAACTTTTCATTTTTCCGGTGGGGCTGTTTTTTCTAATTTTGATGTTGCCGACCCCTTATGGCATGAAGGATGTGGGCACGGAATACAGGGTGGGGCCTGAAGCTGTTGTGAATTATATCACTAAAGAACTTTTCGGTTTAAAGAGCTCAGATGTATCCCAATGGCAGCTTCTGGCCGCTCAGATGATGGAGCGCAATATGCGCATGGGAGCTCTCACCCAGCAACGGTTTTTAAAACGCGATCTAAATTGGTGCAAAAAATACAAGATTCAGGCGGATCCAAAAAACCTCGAGAGGGCCCAACGGCATATTAAGGAAAATGTTACCCGTAAGGCTTTTGCAAGCCTGATGGCAAAATCACTGGAGCTAAGAAAGGATAGGCTCAAATATGAAAATTTGGTCGGCCAAGATAAGAAAGCGGCGGATAAGGGCGCCTGGCATATCAAGGTGGCCATTGCCATGGCGGTGTTTGTTGTCTTTTGCTTTTTGACGGAGTGTATCCCCCTCCCGGGGGTAGCGTTTTGTATTGGGTTGATCCTGGTTTTTACAGGCGTTGTAACAAGAAATGAGGTGGCCATGCTCTACTGGAGTGATGCCTGCTGGTTTATTATGGGCAGCCTCATGTTTGCCGTTGCTTTTGTAAAAACGGGGGTGGATAAGCGGGTCTGCCTGTTAATTTTCAGAAAGCTGGCCGTCCCAAACACCAGATGGATCTCTCTCATCTTTTTTATCATCATTTCTCCACTGGCATCATTTATCTCCGACCACGCTCTGGCTGCCATGTTTCTTCCTATTGGCATACTACTTTATCAAAACAGCTTGACAAAAGAAGTGCCGGAAGATCCGGAGTTGGCTAAGATGCTGATGATTACAATAGCCATGGCCTGTAACGTCGGCGGTTTCGGTGCGCCATCCGGCGGTGCCAGAAATGTAATCATGATGACTTACCTGGATGATATGTTCGGTTTCGACATCGGTTATTTTCAGTGGGTGAGCTATGCCATGCCTTTTGTTTTGGTCATGATTCCGGTTACCTGGTTCATTGTGAATTGGCGGTTTAAACCGCGGGTCAGCTCCTTGGCCCCGGCCATGGATCAATTAAAAAATGAAATAGGAAAGATGGGCGGCTGGAACAAAAAACAAATCTGGGCATTGATCATCTTCCTGATCATGCTGGGGGGCTGGTTTACGGAGAAGATCTTCTTCGATATGGGCATTTATCCGGTGCGGCTTGGGATCGGTGTGATCGCAATTGCAGGAGCAGCGGCCTATATTATGGCGGGTGTTGTTAACTGGAGAGACTACCAGGAAAAAGTAGACTGGGGAGTGGTCTGGCTTTATGCCGGAGCCATTATTTTCGGAAGAACCCTTGACGGTACGGGAGCTGCCTATTGGCTGGCAAAAACCTGTATTGAGATGCTCGCCCCACTGGGTGTCGATTCTGGAATTCCTCTGATGCTGGTCAACAACGGCCTTACGGCCGCTATTACCAATCTGATGGCCGACGGTCCGGCTGCGGCAGCGGTCGGTCCCATATCCTTGAATATGGCAGCTTTGGTTCACCCGGGAACCATTTTTCTGCCGTTTATGGCAATGGGCACAGCGTGCGCCTCTTCCTTTGCTTATTGCCTGATCATCGGTACGCCGCCAAACGCAATTGTCTATGCCAGTGGCTACCTCGAGCCAAAAGATTATATCAGAGTCGGAATTATCATGTGGGTCGTTGCCAACATCTTTCTCATCTTACTAACGGCGGGTTATTGGATGTTCAGAGGGTTCGGTGACCTTCCGGGATTTTAAGTAATTGAGGGGTCGGGGAGTTTTTTTGACTCTGTGCCTCCGGTCTTTGTTTTTCTAAGCAATTCGGCAGCGGGGGATACTTGCCCCCTGCGCATTCCACCTTCGGTGGCTGCGGTCTCCCCCGCTGCCAAATTGCAGAAAAACAAAAGACTTACGACAATGGATCAATAAAACTCCCCGACCTCTCAAGTAATTAAAAAATTCAGATTTAAAATTGTCGATTAAAAAAAGGGATGCACCATGGCAAAGAGCTATCAAAAAAGCGCCTGTCAGCAAGCAAAAATTCGATTGCATCAAAATGGTAAAATCTACTTCGGCAGAAACACGGAACGTAAGTTTTTTTTCGTCGTCACGCTTATTATGCTTCTACTGGGTGTTTTACTAAAGTTAGGCTTGCTTTGAAGAAGCGTGTCAAAATTTGCCGCATAAGCGCACGGAGATTTATGTTATGAATGAAAAAATAAAGGTGTTAATGGTCGATGATGAAAAACAGTTTCGGGCGACCACCAAAAAGATTCTGAACAGACGAGGATTCGAAACTATCCTGGCAGCCAGTGGCGAAGAAGCCATCGATAAACTTAATGAAAATCCGGATGTGGTGATCCTTGATGTCAAAATGCACGGTATGGACGGCCACCAGGTCTTGAAAGAGATAAAAAAACGTGTCCCGGGCATACCGGTAATCATGCTTACCGGACACGGGGCGCTGCCGTCCGCCGAGAAAGCCCTCGCTGACGGAGCCGTCGATTATTTGACAAAACCTTGTGATATAGACCTGCTTTCGGCTAAAATCAATGATGCCTTCCAATACAATAGAGAGCCGGGCATCATCGAAGAAAAAAGGGTTTTGGGCGTCATGGTTACCTTTGAGGAATATTCCACAATTAGTGAGGATGCCAGCGTAAAAGATGCCATTTTAAAATTGAAAACGTCATTTACCTCCATAGCATCCACCAGCCGGATCATGGAAACGGGTCACCGCTCCATCCTCGTGATGGATAATAATAATAAAAATGTTATTGGGAGTCTTGCGATAACGGATCTGCTTGAAATGATAATGCCGGCCTACCTGTCGGCCCCTAAACCCTCCACCGCAGACACCATTCAATACTCTCCTATGTTTTGGGCCGGAATGTTCAGCAAGGAAATAAAGAGGAACGCTGACACAAAAATTAAGGATGTCATGTCCCCTGCACCGATAACTATAGATGGAAAAGCAAGCCTAATGGAAGCCGCATACATGATGCTTGAAAATAAAGTTCGGAGACTGGCGGTCGTAGTTTCCGGGGAAGTTGTCGGTGTCATTCGGGAGCAGGACCTGTTTTTTGAAATGGAGAGAATTCTTAGAGAATAATGCTTATCGAATTCGGTATATGATTTTCTAATTTCGAACTTTTTCGAAACTTGACCTCTAATTTTTTCTAAACCTTAGTGAAAAATATCGCTTTTGCCGACCGAAATGCCTCGATTATGAATATTTTTCGGCACCAGATAGAGCTTAAGGCTACTGGCACATTTCATGCATTGTATAATAGTGATAAAGAGACAATAGCCAAATTGTTAGTAAATGTATTGGAAAGCTGTTGGACAGAGGATACACACGGGTCCACTGAAGAGAAGTGTTGGTGGTGTTTCTCAGAAAATCAATCGACCGAGTGCTAACGACTGGTAAATATTAGAGTGATTCTCAAAATAATATTCCGATTGCACGAGGCCCGGACAGGGGGTAAATTTTTTGTCGACAAGCTGATTACCTCGATGATTCTAAGCGACAAAGGGCTGTTGCTGCCTGGATGAGCAAACGACGGTGAGTCTTTGTGTTAACCACAATACGGTATAACTGGCAGAGGGGTCAATTGATAGGAAGTGGCCATTTCCAAGCCAAGGGGGCTGCGATTCTGCATCTTGACGACAAAAATTTACCCCCTGACCGGACCTCTTCATTCTGCTTTATTTCGGAACGTTATTTTGAGAATCACTATAGTAGGTGTATAAGATGTATAAGGAGGTTTTTATGTATAAAACCATACCTGTTCCCTTGGACGGATCCAAACGAGCCGAGACCATATTGCCCCAGGCGGTGAATCTTGCAGCCTGTTACAATGCCGAAGTAATTTTATTTAGAGTTGAAGAACCGGAACTTATTCTGGGGATTGACGAGGTGGTGGACGTAACGAATTATCGGAAGGAGAGTCAAAACCAACGGAAAGAAGTCGAATCATACTTAGCATCTGTTCAGCAGGACTTGCAAAAAAAAGACATAAAAACCAAAATCCTTATCGGACAGGGATCTGTCGTTTCCACAATTATCAATACTGCCGAAAAAGAAAATGCAGATCTCATCGCAATGGCCAGTCATGGACTCGGTGGCTCGGCACGCACTTTTTACGGGAGTGTAGCCGCCGGGGTACTTCAGCGCATTGACCGATCTTTGCTAATTGTTCGTTCACGGCGTGTTGAATAAGTAAACGCAGGCGGTCTAACCGGATCAGACAACTCATGCGACCTATATTTGCCAGAGAGGAAGTGTCAATGAAAGGCAAATTCATCATGTTATTATTGAAGCTAAAAAAAAAGGGCTTGAGTAATATTGAAGTTGCAGGATTTCTTACGGATTTCAGGGACCTCAAACAACGTAGGGTTATCGCTCCCTTAAATTCTGCAAATTTGGAACTAGAAAATCTGGGCTGGGGAGTACACATCATGGATATGGCGCTGTATAAAGATTTAATTTCTTTATTCGAGGAAGAAGCGCTAGAAGACTTTAAGTATTATCTTCAACAAATAGCTTCACAATTTTAAACTGTCACAGAACCAAAAGAATGCCTGAAACTTTTTTTATGTTTATTCTTACAGGCTGTAAAAGATCCAGGCCCTTATAATAACCTTGTCGGTTTTTCTGTTTCACATTTTCCACACATCATCCGCTATGCCTGCCAGGTAATTGCAATAACGGCCAACGACGTACAAGTAGTCTGACAAACGATTAAGGTAAATAATTACCCAGCGAAGTAGCTTAGGATGTATGCCCACCTTGATTTCAACAGACAGGCGAACGACATGCCTCTCTGTTCGACGACAGATGGTTCTCGCAAAATGAGCCCAAGCAGCCGCCGGATGGCCATCGGGAAGAATGAAATGTTCAAGCGGGGGCATTTTTTGATCCACTCGATCGATGGCTGCTTCCAAAAAATCAATGTGCTCTTTATTGATTTGCTTCAGTTTCTTGATAACCGGTGCATCCCGCCAAGTTGAAATCAAAGCACCTACACACAATAGATCTGATTGGATCCGCTTAATCTCTTTGCCGATCTCCTCATTTTCTTTCGGCAGGTTGACCCGCAACAGACCGAGCGAGGAAGTCAGCTCATCTATATCCCCAATGGCATCGATGCGTTCATGGCTTTTGGGACCCCGTTCACCACTGAGAAGTCCCGCTGTCCCATTATCACCCTTACCGGTATAGATCTTCATGTCCCGCCTCATTTTGTGCAATCACGTTGAGAGTTAATCCCCTGGGGGACTTAAATGCTGCAAAATATTATGGTGCTTTTTCCCTTCTTTTTGGCTGAATACATCTGCCTATCCGCCTCTTTTATCATTGTTTCGACGCTAAATGGCGGCTTATCGTAAGTAACCATCCCCATACTGAACGTCACCGGCCAACAATTTTTGCGAACCAGATCCAACAGCTCGTTCTGAAGCTTGGTTGCTACGGTATGAACGGACTTTTGTTCCGTCTTTGATAATAAAATGCAAAATTCGTCGCCACCCATACGCCCGAAAATATCTATCTCGCGTATATTTTGATTTATGAGGTTCGCGACCGATCTCAAAAGAATATCCCCGGCAGAATGACCAAACCGGTCATTTATTTTCTTAAAATTATCGAGATCGATATATATCAAAGATATAGAGTACTCAAATCTGAGAGCTTTGCGCAGTTCTAAGTTGGCTAATTCCAGAAAGGCCCTTCGGTTGACTATACCTGTCAAGGGATCTGTGCGAGCAAGTATCTTTTGGTTTTCCAGAGAAATCTTTAATTTATAGGTTACCCATGAAATGGCTAAAAATACTATTAAACGTAACGTTTCATTGACAAAAGGTATAATACTGTTTGAAAAAGCATTCAGCATCATCAAATCCGCGACCAACCAAGATGCGGCGCTGATTGACGCGATGAAAAGACCCGCCCACTTCCCCACCTTCCAGGTTACCAGAATGACAGGAAAAATATAAAAGATCGAAAAAGACAGTTCCGGCCCGGTAAGATATCTTATAACGCCGACAATCAAGGCAAAAACAAAACCGGCTGTGACCCAGATCCATCTTGAGTATTTTTTCGAATCACCTGCGGCCACAATCCATTTTTTAAATTCTTCGAAAAAAATCGAAAAAATAACTGGAACGGATTCGGACGTGTTCACCAAATACTCCCCAAGGTGAATTTTTTTGCGTTTATCGTAAAAATTCCTTCTTCAACTCAAGTGTGACAACCTAATATCTTCTGAGGTTATTCAGCAGCTCCAAACTTCTGTCTGAAAGCATGTTCTATTACGGACGCAATCCACTGGTGATCATGAAAGTAGTCAAGATTGATAACAAGATCAAATTCGGATGGAGATGGTCCTGTTTTTCCGAATGCTTTTCTGAAAAAATCTTTCTGTTCACTGTCCATTTGCTTTAATTTTTCTTCTGCAACATCTTCTCCCAACGAGTATAGATGCGCCACACGCTTTACCCGGTATTGCATTGATGCGATGAGTCGAATCCCTAATACATATTCACACGGGATAATTCTGTATGCTCCCCTGCCGACAAAAATGGTAGGTCCGGTCTCAGCAAGGGTGTAAATGGCCGCGATCAGATGCTGCATGTAATCTTTAAAGTCGAATGACTTAACTGAAAAATATTTTGACATCAACTCATTCATTTTTCCAGGATAACGTTCGTCAAATAATTTAACAGCTCTCTGGCTATAATAGCCATTTCTGGCAATTTGGGTTACTATCTCTCGATCGGCAACAAAATATCCCAATTTTTGTCCTAACATTTCGGCACTACCCAGGGCGCCGATCCCGATTTGTCGTGATAAGCAAATCGTATTGGGCAACTCAAGCGTTGCTTTTATCTTTTCAAGCTTCTGCAACCTTTTTTCTATTTCTGTCGCGTGTTTATCCACTTGGTTGAATTCATTAAATTTGCTGTTTTTATTTTGTCTAAGATAATTTTCAAAATAAGTATTAGGGGAGACCATATAACACCTCGTATTTATTTCGATTTTTTTGATTATCTCTTCTTGGTTTATTTGGATGGACAAAGAGCGATTGAATTTGCGTTCGTAGATATCTCTTTTCGGATCTCAAGATGATCGACGACATAAACAAGATTCGCTTTTTCTTCGAGCGCTTCATTGAGGCTGTTCAGCCGGAATCGATCGATACCGTACATCCGAATATAGGCTCGGCGGTATCCGCCTGGTACGCCCTCATAGGACGTCATAATACTGGCCATGCGACCGCCGAAATTGTGAATTGTATCAATAAGTTCCTTGATCGAGCCTGGGCGATCTTCCACCACAAAGCCATATTGTATACCTCTGCGGCTGGCACCCGTCAAGTCAACAACGGCTTTTAATAAATCCGTTTGGGTGATAACTCCTAAGACCTCTTTTTTATCATTAGTTACAGGAACTCCATGGATCTTATTTTTAATTAGAAGTTCAATCGTTTCTTCCACCGTAAAGTCTGCGGGCACGGTAATAACGTTTGGTGTCATTACCTGACCGACCGTCATATGCGAGACCTTATCTTTAAGATCAAGATCCTCCTGCGCTGCGGCTAAAGAATTTATTGTCCGATATAAATCACCACTGGAAACAACTCCGCAAAGCTTTTCTTGTGCCATTACCGGCAATAAGCTGATACTATGCTGTTTTAGCAGATCCTCGGCGACTTCAACGGAATCGCACTTGTCTACCGCGATAACATTTCTTGTCATCCAGTTTGCGACCAACATAAAGCGTTCCTCCGGATTTTTCTATTAAGTCGAATGCTGATTTTGACGAAATGCTCTTTTATCTCCGCTGTTATTCACAACATACATCACGCTAGCCTTTTGCCTGAGCTCTTCTTCAAGTTCATCCAGTTTTGGACCGTCGATACCATCCATGCGTATGTAAACTTTGTGATACCCTTTAGCCAGGCCTTCATAAGAGCTTAATATGCTCACCATACGCCCGCCATATGCCCGGATGATATCAGCAACTTCTTTTATCGACCCCGGTCGATCATCGAGCTGAAACGCAAATTGCACGCCTTTTTTTCCGACCCCGGTCAGCGAAATTAATACTCGAAAAATATCATTTTGGGTGATGACCCCCATAATCTGTCCATTGTTATCGACTACCGGAGCTCCGGAAATATTATTTTTCAATAACACTTCGGCAGCTTCCTCTACAGTGTAACCGTCAGGAATCGTGATGGGGGGGATGGACATGATATCTTGCACCTTTATTTTTGTAATAAGATAGAGCAGTTCATGAATTTCTAGAGAAGTGGCGTCTGATGCAGAAGCCCTTTTCAGATCTCTATCTGTAACAATTCCTACCAGTTTGTTTTTGTTCAGAACCGGCAGCATTTTAATTTTATGCTTTTTTATGAGACCCATGGCATCTTCCATGGAATTAATCTGGTTCACCGTGATAACATTTGTACTCATCCAATTTTTGACCAACATCGTAAACCACCTCCCCACTTATGTTTTAATATCATGTTGAAACTTGACCGCTCTCTCGATTTTCAATCAAGCGATTTAAGGACGCTTCAATTGCTTCGGATGTAAATGGTTTCGAGATATATTCATGGACGCCAAGCTTCCGTGCTTCCGCAACAAGTTCTTCATTTCCGTAAGCGGTAATGAGAATTTTCATGGCAACAGGATATCTCTTTTGAATCCGTCTTAAAAATTCAAGACCATCCAAACCCGGTAAACGATAATCGATTATAATGATGTCGAAATCTTGTTTATCAAGAACTTCTAGTCCCTCCTCAGCGGTCTCCAATGCAAGTATATGACACCCCTCACTTTCGAAAAACAGGCACAGGGAATCTCTTACCCACTCATCATCATCAATCAGCAAGATTTTCATATCTTGTAATTTCTGAAATAAATCCATCACTGCTTGAACCTTAAAATAAATAAGTTATTTGTTGTAAGGCCTTATTTACAGTTATTAAGCATAAAATATGCCATAAAGTATTAATGCAGTTAACCTATAGGGTTACAGAGATTTTTACGCAATGGCCCAGCCTGATATGTTTAATTTTTTCGATAAGTGTAGAAAATTTTCGAACGCGGCTTTCTAAAAAGCTCAAATAAAGTGAGGCTGCCCACCCTAAAGGGTGGACTTTTGGTGCACCTCTGCAACTTTTTTTTTACAATGTGGTCTATACTTCTTCTACCGTAATCGCCTCTTGCTCACAAACCTCGATGCAACTATCACACCCGAGACATTCTTCTTCATTTACCGGTACTGACTTTTCATCAATCAGCTCAAAGACTTCGGTTGGGCAAATATCAACACACTCGCCACAGCCCGTGCATTTTTCTTGTTCCACCGTGGGTCGAAACATGGTGCCACCCCCCCCTTTCAATCGGTATTGCGTAATCGCTGCAAATTATTTTTTCCGCTCTCGTTTAAAGCATGAGATATACCAAAAAATTTTCCTCGTAAATCGTTTAGATATTGTGGCCCGGTATGTCGGTCTCCTTTTTTGGCAATGGGATGATAAAAACAGGTTTTCGAGTTCGCCGTAAAACCCGTTTGGTCACACTGCCTAAAAAGGTTTGGCTAATGATGCCCTTCCCGTGAGATCCCATGACGATCACATCACAGTTCAATTTCTCTGCTTCCCTAAGAATTACCTCTGCAGGGTAACCCTCCAGCACCTCTATAGACTCTACTCTTTTTAAGCAATCAGGATCATTTATGAGTTCTTTTTCGCAAAATAGCTTCAGTCGATCCTTGATCTGAGCCATTGCTTCTTCAGAGGTCTTCTTTCGTTGCACTCCAACCAGATCGGAAGACAACATTGCCAGCATCGAATCGGATAATCCCTCCAAAACGTACAGAATGATAATGTTCGCATCGTGCTGTTTTGCCGAATTTATGGCATAACGAAATGCATAGTCGGAGTTGAGGGAAAGATCCGTCGGGTAAAGAATCTTTTGAATTTTAGGAATCATCGGCAACCTCCTTTCAACTTTATTAGGTTATATGATGTTAGGGCAATCATAGGGCAGCCGTAAGTTTTTCCCTTTGCAGTTTCCGGTGTAAAATTGAATTTAGCCTTTTTTATTTCTGCCCAGCTAATTCGATTTAAATATCATGGAACGTTATATCCATCTCGCCTTTCGGAAGCGGAATGATAAACACCGGTTTTCTTGTCCTGCGCAGCACCCTTCTCGAGGTGCTTCCTAAGAATGTATTCTGGATAATGCCTTTTCCATGGCTTCCCATGATGATAATTTCACAGTTCAACTCATCCGCCTTACTCAATATAACTTCTGGAGGAAAACCCTCAGCAACTACTATAGACTCAACTCTTTCCGCAGGTTCGGGCTGATCCTTGAGTTCTTTCTCGCAAAAAACCTTCAGTCGTTTTTCGATCCGTTCTAATACACTGCTTCTCACCTCCTGCGTGAGCCTTTTCATTTGCTCCGCATTCAAATAGTGAGACAACATTGCGTGGGCTGTAACCGACAGTTCTTCGAGAACGTATAGAATAATAAGTTTGGCATTATGTTTATTGGCAGAATTAACTGCATATCGAAAAACATAGGCAGAATTGGGTGAGAGGTCCGTCGCGTAAAGAATCTTTTGAATTTTGGGAATCATTGGTTTTCTCCTTACATATTGGCTACATTCTCCACTCTGACTTCAAATGGTGCCACCACTCTCACGCTGAACCTGCTTTCAGAGGGCAGGATGAAATTGGCACCCCGACCGCCAATTATAGCGCGACCATGCTTTCCTATCGTGCTAACAAATATCCTGACCGAATTTTTTCTGATTCAATATTTTCACCATATAGTGGATTTCTTCTTGGCAGGCAACATTTCGTTTCCAGCAATAATGGCTCGTTTTCTCATTTTATTTCCTCCACACGGCTATTATTGATGCATAGGTAATTATACTGGGCCGCTAAACCGCAGGGGCCACCACATATCCTGGTGGCCCAGGGTTTGCCCCACCTAGTCATTTTCTGGCAATAGGTAAGGTGCCGTTTCTTTTCAGTATTTCCGCACCTTGCTCGGAAAAAGTAAAATCGATGAATTTCTTCACATCTCCAGCGGGTTCTCCTCGGATAATGTAATAGAATATCTGATAATAAGGATAATCTTTATCGGTTGGATAATATCCGTCGATTTTGATTGTTATTATTTCCTCGTGATGCAGGGCAGCCCCTTGGGAGATGAAGGATATGGTACTGCACGGGAAATGCTTAACCGCTTCGATGACCATGGTGGAATCATAGGCCATGAAGTCATGTTTAATTTCCTTATGCTTCATAACCTGGCGCCGGAAGTTCTTATTGGCTGCCGTATCTTCTGCCGGAACAATAATCGTGATCGGCAGGTCGGCCCCTCCCAGTTCTTTCCAGTTGGTAATATCGCCGCTGAAAATATCTTGAAGCTGCTCTGAAGCAAGATTCTCTACCCCGCATCTTTTGTGGGCGATAATAGCTAAGGGGTCCTTGGCAAACGGTATTTGAGTGTAGCCGTATTCCTGGTGGCGGCGATAGAGTTCTCTGGCAGTGCTGGCAATATCACAATAGCCGTTCATAAGCCGGTACACACAAGAGCCGGATGAAGCAGTGTGCACATCCATTTCAATTCCAGTCGTCTTTGTAAACTCCTTTAAGTTATCCATTTCAAATGCGTTAAATACCTGATTGGAGCAGGCATATTTTAATAATTCTTGGGCGGTTACCCCGTTAACGGTTAAAACGATCCCGCTCAACAGGTAAGCGCCAACTATTGCCAATCGGAAAATAGATATTTTCTTCATAATTTTACCTCCTTTATAAAGGCTGTATGGATCAATCCCATTTTCTATTTTGGGTTTCCGGATAATTAATTCCAATATCTTATAGTTTCAGATCTTGGCTTAAAATGCAGGGTTACCAATTAATAAAGCAACCAGTGTGCCAGCAGGCCGTACCCAAAAAGTTGTAACTTAACTATTAGAAATAACGACCAATATTATAAAATGAAACATTGAAATCCAGGATGTTCAGAAGGGGTATATGTCTGTTTTTTTTACAGGTTGTAAAAAGCGGCTGTTTGAAAGAAAGATTGAGAGGCTCTCAAGCGAACGGTTAAAATCTGTACGCTTAACCATCCTGTTTTCGGTTTTGATCGGAATGACATTGGCGAAGTGAGAAATTGAAATTGATTAAAAATCGCTTCGGTGATTCATATATCCGCTGTGCATATTTTAATGGACCGAACATGATATACACGGGTCATAGGCCCGCACCAGCATTTCACAAAGCTTTTTAACCTCGGTGTCCTGTTTACCGTTATTAACTGCCTGTTCCACCAGCTCCGCCAAGTCGTAATGAATATTGGCATTATTCTGGGTGGTGGGTATGATGCAGTTGGCTTTTTCAACCAATCCCTTTTTATTTATCAAATAGTGATGGTACAGAATTCCTCTCGGAACTTCTACTGCGCCAACTCCTTCTCCTTCTTTTATATCGTATTCCGAAGATATCTCGTCCATAGGCTCATCTAAAAGTTCGTCTAATAGTTCAAGCGATTCGATCATTACGTGCACGCATTCTACTAACTGTGCGATGTTATTCATAAAGGGATTGTGGTTTAAGGGTTTTATCCCAAATTCTTCTGCAATATCTTTGGCCTTCAGGAAATTATAATTATTGTTCAGTCTTGCCAACGCCCCAACGGCAACTGACTTACGGCTTAACCGTGTAAATTTGCTGGTTGAAAAATCCTCTTTATACTCGTTGGTCATAGCGAGATAATCATTTTCATTTTTCAACACCCCGTCCGTTGAAACCAGCTTTCCCCCGATCCAGGGGTAATTCTCTTCGCCTTTCAGGGAAACATACTCTGTTTCCCTGATAAAATCCGGGACCTGAATTGTTTTAAAGAGTTCCACAGTCCTTTCTGCATCAGGAATTCTTTCAGATATTTGTTCTCTTAATTTATGAAGATCCTCTTTATTGGGAGGTCTGCTAACGCCGCCTACGCACAAGCTCACCGGGTGAGTCGTTCTTCCGGCCAGAATATCGCACATATCGTTTGCCAGCCTTTTTAGGCGAAGTGCAATTTCCACCACCGCACGGTTTGATTGAACAAGCGGAATTACGCTTCCCACGTTTAAGTAGTCCGGTGCGGCCAGGAAAAAAAGATGAAGAAAATGGCTCTGCAAGGTCTCACCGTGTTTGGCAAGCAGCCGTATCTTTTTGGCAATCACCGGTATATCGATTCCCAGCGCATTCTCTATTGCTCTCAGAGACGCAAGGGCGTGGCCGATTGAACAGATACCGCAGATGCGCGCCGTTAAAATGGGCGCCATTTCACAGGACATGCCTCTGAGCATGGCCTCAAAAAACCGGGGCGTTTCGACGACAGCCCACCTGGCATCCACCAGTTTGCCCTTTTTAACATTAATATGAATATTTCCGTGTCCCTCCACCCGTGTAAGATGATGAACATCAATATTCATGTCAACTTTCATTTTTCGTGACCTCCGTCAGTGAATTAAAAAATGAGGTTTTCTCGTCAATCTGTTCCGGGGAAAAACCCTTCTCGGTTAATATCTGTTTTAGTGAAGGCCAGTTGTTTTCTTCTGCCGGGCCCCTGCATCCATAGCAGGGCAGCTTGCCGTTGATGCAGACTGCGTTGCAACCGGCGCGAGTAATGGGGCCCAAACATATCTTGCCTTCATCGAGCAGGCAGTGGTTGAGATTCTGTTTGCATTCGACACAGACGGGATATTTTTTGAAACGAAACTCAGTCCCTAAAACAAGGTGCAGTATGATGCTTTCGAATTCAGCTTTAGATATGGGGCAACCGGGAATTTCAAAATCGACGGCAACCACTTCTTTGACACTTTTGACAGGCAATGTCTCGACGGGATTATGGCCGTAAACCTCGTTAACCACATCCTCAACTGAAAATCTTTTTTTTAATGAATTTACACCTCCGTAGCAGGCACAGGTCCCCAGGGCCACCACCAGCTTTGCCTGTTTTCTAATTTTTTCCAGACGCTCGATCTCATCCTGTCTTGAAATTGCCCCCTCAATGAAAGCAATTTCATAGTGGTCTTTTTTTTCCGAAGAAATTTCACGAAAATTTACCACTTCAACCAGGGAGAGAAAATCAACCAGGGTATCCTCTTTATTGGCAATCTGTAATTGGCATCCTTCACAGCAGGTGAAATCGAAAAAAGAGACTTTTGGCTTTTTTAATTCTATTCCCAGGTACTCCAATGTGAGCCTCCTTTCATTATATGGCCTCTTTCAAATTCATCACTGTCCAGTAATCCATAACCGGACCATCCACACAGGTAAAAGTGGAGCCCACCATACACCGGCAGCACTTGCCCATACCGCAGTGCATTCTTCTTTCAAGTGTGACAAACATGCGATCCATAGGAATTCCGACTTGATTTAAATGATTACAGACAAATTTGAACATGACCGGTGGTCCGCAAACGATGGCATAAGTTCTATGGGGGTCGATATCAACTTCATTAAAAAGTTCGGTAATCAAGCCGACCCTGCCTTTCCAGTTTTCATCAGGTTCTTCTACGATAAGATGGATGTCATAATTATAAATCTTGCCCCACATATCAAACTGATAGTCAAACAGGATGTCTTTTGGTCTTTTGGTACCATACATAATAGCAACATCAGCATACTCTGACCTGTGTTCGTTTACCCAGTAAATCGGCGCTCTCAAGGGTGCCAGCCCCAAGCCTCCGGCAATCAGGAGGATATTGTGGCCCACCATTCGCTCCAGAGGAAAATGGGTTCCGAATGGCCCCCTCACACCCACCTTGGTTCCAATACGGGCCTTGTGAAGCATGTTGGTTACCTTTCCGGCTTTTCTGATACACAGACCTATTCGCTCTCTGATTGCTGAGGAGCCGGATATGGAAATCGGGATTTCTCCGAAGCCCGGCAATTCAAGCATAAGGAACTGCCCCGGTCGAAAGGTGAAAAGCCTGCTTTCACCAGGATCCATGATTTTGAGGTGGAAAAGTTTTTCCATATCGGTAAGTTCAACGATATTGGTGATCATGCATTCATAGACTTTATCGGTTTGCATCAAGCGGCTTTTCCGATTAAAATCCGGAGGCCCTGCCATAAACGGCTCTGCAGCAATGTTTTCCCTTGGGATTTCATAACTCATTTTACATCCTCCATTCTAAGATCGTGAATGACATCTATTGGATTGATTCCAGCCGGACAAGCTATGCCGCATCGGTTGCATCCGACACACTTGGGTTCATCGTAACTTTCAACAAACCCCCTGTGCTGGTGGTAGAATCTGTACTTCAATCGGGTTGCTGGCTCCGGTCTGAAGTTATGACCGCCGGCAACTTCGGCAAAGTCAACCAAGTTGCAGGAATACAGTACTTTTTCTTTGAGAGCGAACTTCAGGGAAACATCAATGCTTTCGGTAACCGTAAAACAATAGCACGTGGGACAAACCATGGCGCAGGTGCCGCAGCTTAAACACTTATCTCCCCACTTTTTCCAGACATCGGATTCGAATTCAATATCCATAAGATTTGAAAGACCCGTTATGGCAACTCTGGTTTTAAACAGGCTCGCTATTCTCTTTTTTTCCGCGATGTATTTTTCCTCATCCTCTGTTTCGATGTCATTAATTTGGACGTTTTTAAACAGATTGAACGCCTTTGAAGAGTTTATTTGCATAAAGTATTTATCTCCAATATCCGTTAGAAATAAATCAAATCCATGCAAAGCTTCATCAGAATTTAAAGACTGGCAAAAACAGTCCGCCATTGGCTCATGGTCAAGTCCGATTAAAAACGTGTTTGTTCTGCGGGCGACATAGTAGGGGCTTGGATATTTGCCCTTCATCAGGACATTGTCGAGTTTAAGAAGACCATTGATATCACAGGCACGTACTCCCACGATCACGCGTGGATGGATGGAATATTCTATCTTTTGCTTCCACTCATTTTTATCGAACTGAAATGTTGATAGGCTCTCTTTAAAAGGCAGAAAGAAGTTTTTAAGCGATGAATAGGTCTTGGTATAATTCAGAGCGATTTCATCGAATGCGTATACCTGCTGGAATTGATAAACAGGATTTCCTTCTGAATCTTTGTCCGTCATTTTAGGAGCGATGGTAACATTTCCTGCTATGACCTCGTTTATAAACACCTTAAAATTAGCTTTAGAAATAGTCTTATACAGCATTTGAAAGCTCCTTAAATTTAGGCTAAAAAGCTATGAATTTATCGATTACAACACTTTATAGGGATTTATCACCATTACAGGGACTGGCGCTGTTTTGACCACCTGCTCTGCTACCGAACCGAAAATCACTTTATCCAAGCCTTTGCGGCCATGGGTCCCCACAATAATTAAATCTATCTTTTCAGCCTCACTGTAATGCTTAATTTCTTCAGATGCATCGCCCAGGACCACGGCGGTTTTAGTATCAGGAAATGCTTTAAAATAATAATCTTTGAATTCCTGCATGCGCTTTTCGGCTCCTTGTAATAATTCTTCTTCAAATTTGTTGATGGAAGTGTGAGGGACATAAATGCTCGTGAAATATTGAAATATCCTGCCCACGTAAAGGATGTGTATTTCAGCCTGAAATTTTTCCGCCACTGTTGTCACATAGGGAACCAGTTTTTCGGAAGATTCGGAAAGATCGACCGGAAACAATATTTTTTTAAACTCTTTCATAGCAAATCTCCTTCGTTCTAAAGGGATTTATAATGGTGTGGGTCTGTTTCATTCGATCTTTCTTATGATTTTGAGTTGACCAACCGTATAGGACTTTGCAGCTTTATCTTTGTGAGTTGATTCCCTTAATAGATTTCCCGTTTGTTTTGATGGTGATCCACCATATACAGTAGCTTGGCGCTTTGGTTGAGTTCTGCTTTGAGTTTTTCAAGGGCGGTGCGGTCAATATCGGTCATGCGGATATATACGTTGCGATATCCCTGCGGTGCCCGTTCATAGGATGTCAGGATACTCACCATGCGGCCGCCGTGTTTTCGTATAATATCGGCGGCGGTTTTGATTGACCCGGATTGGTCTTCGAGCAAAAAGGCGAACTGTACGCCTTTTTTGCCAACGCCGGTGAGTGAAATTAAAACCCTGAAAATATCCGTTTGGGTGATAACCCCTACAAGCTGCTTTTCAGAGTCAATTACAGGTAATCCGGATATTTTGTTTTTCAACAGAATTTCTGCAGCTTCCTCGATTGTGAAATCGTCAAAGACCGTGATGGGATTTTTCGTCATGATTTCTTCTACCTTGATCTTGGAAAGCAGATAAAGCAGTTCATGTATCTCTAAGGTAGTAGCGTCAGAGGCAGACGCCCGCTTAAGGTCCCGGTCCGTGACAATACCGACAAGGTTACCTTTTTTCATCACTGGAAGCATTTTAATGTTGTGCTGTTTCAAAAGGCCCATGGCATCTTGCATGGAATCTGTGACGTCTGCGGTAATAACGTCTTTACTCATCCAATTTTTAACTAACATGTGGCTACCTCCCGCAACTAATTGTCAAAGTCAAAGGCGGTATGAATAAAAAAGTATAACAACCAACAGAGCAACCCCCGTGCCAAGATAAAATACCATCGAATGAAGGACTTAATCAACTGAAAATATGAGATATAAATAAGTTTAAAGGGTGATCATTCAAAAGGGAATGACTGAAAATATGTCAGCTTTTTTTACAAAATGTAAAACACCATGGCGATATAAAGTCGAGCGGGGTTTTTATTTCTTGCCCTATAAACCGGATGCTACCTGCAGGTGTGCTGTTCAAAACACAGCTGTACTTTTGTCTTTCTCCGCAAGGGGTGGATAAATTCAAACCACCCCTTGCAGGGCACGGGATGGTCGTTGAATTCGGCCTTTTAAACGTTTTTATGATGCCTGAATTTAGCAATGGAATAAAATTAGGCTAGGCGACAAAGCAATAACATTGTTTATGCGTAAATTTCAGCTCTAGTCTTTTTTAACTGAAGTCTCAAGCCGAAGGCCGTACTTTTCGATCTTAGCGTGCAGGGTGGGCCGAGAAAGACCCAAAAGTCCGGCCGCACGGGTACGATTGCCGCCGGTCAGGTCGAGCGCTTCACTGATAAGCACACTGGCGATGTAATCCATGCATGAATCAAACAAATTCTTCTCTTCGCAGGAACTCAGTGTTTCACGGGCCCATTCGCGGATGACCTTTTCGGTGTCCTTTCCGATATCCTCGGCCGGTCTCTGGGCACTGATCGCCAGGGTAATATCTTCAGGGCGAATCGGGGCACCGCGGTTAAATATCAGCGCTTTTTGGATCGTGTTGGACAGCTCGCGAATATTTCCGGGCCAGTGGTAGCTATTTAGAGTTTCCAGCGCCTCCGGTGTGATACCGGGATTTTCCATACCCAGTTCGACGACATAACGGGCAAGGAAATATTCGGTCAGAAGCTGTATATCGCTTTGACGCTCACGTAGTGGCGGCAAGGCGATGGTAACTACCTTGAGTCGGTAATATAGGTCTTCGCGAAATCGACCCTGCTCAAGGGCTGATTCTAAATCTCGATTAGTGGCGGCAAGAATGCGAACATCCACCGGAATCGATTCACGACCGCCGAGGCGCTCAATGCTTTTTTCCTGGAGCAACCTTAGTATCTTGGCCTGAATCGAAAAAGGCATATCGCCGATTTCGTCAAGGAATACAGTTCCTTTATGTGCTTGTTCGATTTTCCCTATTTTCCGATAGGTGGCACCGGTAAATGCACCTTTTTCATAGCCAAAGAGTTCGCTTTCCAATAGATTTTCCGGAATCGCCACGCAGTTTATCACCAGAAACGGTTTATCCGCTCGGTGACTGTGTTGATAAATGGCGCGGGCCACCAACTCCTTGCCGGTGCCTGATCCTCCCCGGATGAGCACGGTAGCATCTGTTGATGAAACCTTTCCGATTGCCTTGTAGACATCCTGCATCGGCTTGCTGCGGCCGATAATCGCTTCACGGGAAGCCGTGCTCGGGGTCACATCCATGTCAACCGGAGAGCGCATGAAGCGACCGGCCTCCAGGCCCTGATTGATGACCGCAAGCATATCCGGAATTTCAAACGGTTTGAGTATGTAATCGAAAGCTCCCATTTTAGTGGCTTCGATGGCCGATTCGGTAGTACCGTAGGCGGTCATTATAATCACCGGAAGCTTGGGCTCAATCTGTTGAATTTTCTGAAAAGTTTCCAGTCCACTCATTCCCGGCAGGCGCATGTCCAGGATAACCAGATCCGGCATTTGATTCTTAATTAAATCAAGGCCGGCTTCCCCGGAAGCTGCGCTTGAAACGCGGTAGCCTTCTTCAGCTAAAAGTTTATGGAAGCTTTTGCGCAGTTGATCGTCATCGTCTATGATCATTATGGTGCTCAAACTCTGGCTCCTTTAAAGGAAGTGTAATAATGAACGTTGTCTCCTCACCTTTTTTCGATGTAATTTCCAGACGGCCTTGGTGTTCTTCAACGATCCGTGCAACAATACTCAGACCGAGACCGGTACCTTCTTCTTTAGTGGTAAAAAAAGGCTGCAAAATTTTATCTTTGATTGAATCGTGAATACCCGGACCGTTGTCGCTTACCCGAATCACAGCTACTTCGCCCAGAGGTGGCGTAACGCTTACCTCCTCATGAATGACTATCCGCCCCCCCCTTTTTAACGCCTCACATGAGTTTATCACGAGATTGACGAATACTTCTTTCATTTGTTCGGGATCCACCATCATTTCCGGAAGTGGTTGCCGGCGATGGATTTGGATGTCGACATCATATGATTTCAGGCGATGCTCCAGCAATTCCATGACTGAATCAACGACTGCAGATAGGCTGATGCGCTGCATCTCAAGTTTCGGGGGACGGGAGAATTCCAGAAAATTTTGCACGATGGTGTCAATTTGACGAATCTCCTTGGAAATAACGTCGAAATCATCTTTCTGGGTATCGGAGAGCTCCAAGGAACGGTTCAAGGAGAAGAGTCGCATCTTCACCGAAGTGAAAGGATTGCGAATGCTGTGGGCCATGCCGGCGGCCAGCTTTCCAATCATGGCCATTTTTTCCGACTGCAAAAGGTGTTCCCTGCTTTTTTCGAGTTCAGACTTGGTCTGATCAACGTCATCCATCAGACTTCGAACACTGTTGCTGAGTGCCTGAATCTCATCCTCTGGATGAGATTTACCCGCGGTTCGATCGGCTTCCCGGGTTAATCTGCGAATTGGTCCTAAGATAGATTTTGCCATAACAGTTGCCAAAAGGGCACCCAGAATGAGATCGATAAAGATTGCCGATGCGGCGATGATCCTGAGTTCTTTGGCCTGGGTTTGACTTGTTTTTCTGGCCTGGATTATTTGTTCCCTATTCATGTCTTTGTAATTTTCGCAGAGCCGGAGGATTTTGAAAAAGCTTTGGCGAACTTCCGGGTGAAGTTCGGAGCCGGCTTCCCTCTCACCGATTTCATAAAGTGAGATGAGGCGGTCTTTGGCGGTAATGTAGAGGGTGTATTCCCGATCAATTCGATTAATGGCTTCTTTTTGGGTATCATTTACTGCAAGTGCGCGGGCTGTTCGAAGCCGCTCCCGGAAAATTTGGCGGTATTCTCCCAACTGCCGGAGCCAAGTTGGATCGCCGTCTATAAAGTAGTAAGAGACAAAACCTTTCTGATTGATAAGCGCCGTTTCGAGAGCTTCGGCCGCCTGATAAGCGGCAATATTCCTGTAAATGATAGAAGATAAAAGCCCTTCTATCTGGTACGTATACCAGACCATGACCAGACCGCCCCCAATGGTGATCAGGACAATGACGGCCAAAACACCAAATATGCGCCCTCGCAAACTCGTTTTTTTCCACATTTTAAAAAATTTCCCAAATCAAGCAGGATTATATAATGGTGCAGGCATGTGATTATAATTGGTTTTTTATTTCCATGCTTTCTTAATGTAGCCTTCGGCCAAGCGGGTATTTACATGCACTACCTTTTTATTCAACGCTTTAAAAGGATAGTCTTCCGTTATGACAGGCAGTTTGTCTGCATCCTTTTGGTTCTCGATCACCGTTCCGACAGGCACATGGCGTCCATTAGCGACGGTGACCCCCATCAGAATGCAACCGGGTTCGATCACACAATTGCTCCCAACCGCAGCCCTGAATACCAGGGACTTCATGCCGACAAAGCTGTCATCACCCACAAAGGCCGGGCCGTGGATTTGCACCTGATGCGCCAGTGAAACCCGTCGGCCGATATATACGGCATATTTTTTACCTTCAACCTCAATCAAATTGTTTTCGATCGGCAGGCCGTTTTGCTCGGTTTCAAGGGCATGAATAATGACGCTATCTTGTACATTGGACTCGTCACCCACAACTATCGGATGGCCTTCATCCCCTCACACCGAGGCAAAGGGGGCCACCATGACTTTTTTGCCAATATTAACATGACCGATGGCGGCCGCCAACGGATGGATAAAGGCAGTTGGGTCAACTGTCGGCAGATATTCCTGGCTGCAAAAATCAGTTTTGACATTTTTATGAATCATTTTTTCCTCTCTTTACACCACCCACAGAGCTCCATCGTTTTTACTGCCCTGCCAAATTACCCCCCTACGGTTATCGGCATGCCCATGATCGGCCAGATAACATAGACCGTGAATCCGGTCACCAACATCAATATAATGCTTGCCGGAATACCGTAAAGAAAAAATTCTCCCGGAGAAAATTGCCCGGAATCGTAAGCGATGGCATTGGGTGCGGCACCCACAAGGAGCAGAAAAGGCATACCGGCCACAGTCAGTGAAGAAAATAAAATGACTTCTCCGGCCACACCAAGATAGGGGGCAATAACCAGCGCAACCGGCAGTGAAATAGCAATGGCCGCAACGTTCATGATAAAGTTGGTCATGATCATCACAAAAAAGGCAATACTCAAAACAAAAACAAACCAGTTGGATTCCTTGAACATCACCAGCCAGTTAACAGCCAGCCACTCAGCGGCGCCGGTCTCCCACAGGCAGAGACCGATGCTCATGGCACCGCCAAAAAGCAAAATAATGTTCCAGGGGATGGCCTCCAGGTCTTCGATATCGAGGATATCGGTAATATAAAATAGGACCGTGGAAAGTAAAATAACGGCGGTTTTGTGCAGCGGCGTAAAATCGGCTATCATATTCTTCATCACAGCATTAGAGCCCAGGGTCAGAATGACCACCAGCACAATTCCGGAGGCAATCCACTCCCTGCTAGTTATGGGTCCCAGCTCCCGGTATAAATTATTAGCTCTGTCTTTTATTCCTGGGATTATCTTTTTTTCAGGTCTTAGGACCACCATAAAAAACCCCCACAGGACAAAGGTCATTAGCCAGCCGATGGGGAACATGTAGTAAGTCAATTCAAAAAAACCGATGTCCTTATTCATAATATCTTTAAAAAAGCCGATGGCCACAGCACCCCGTGCGGCACCCAAGAGGGTTACGATGCTGCCGGCGCCGGCTACATAGGCCATCCCTATAAAAAGACCTTTGCCGAATCTCGTCTGTTTATCACCTTCACCGTAAAGGGCATAGATGGAAATCAGCAGGGGGTAAATGGTCGCGGCAACCGCCGTGTGAGCCATAATATGGGTCAGGGCGGCGGTGACTACAAAGCAACCCAGATAGATCATACTTGTTTTTTCCCCGATAATGACAAGCATCTTATAAGCCAGGCGCCGGGTTAGGCCGGTTTTGGTAAAAACCAGGCCGATAACAATCGAGCCAAAAATAAACATCACCGAAGGGTCCATGAAATCATTGAAAGCCTTACTGGCCGGACGAATATAAAAAAGAGCCTGGAGTATACCGATCATCAGGCTGGTGACACCAATGGGAACAACCTCAAAGACCCACCAAGTGCCGGCTAACAGAAATACCGCTATGGCACCCTTGCCTTCCCTGCTCAGTGGAAATTGCTTTCCCATGGGATCCACGGCATCGGGCCATGAAGGTGTATAATAAACGACTGTGAATAGCACTAAGCCAACCAAAAGAAATAACAACCGTTTCCAGTTAACATTGCGGTTTCCAGCCGGGGCTTGCATATCGTCTGCCATTTTTCACTCTCCTCTGCTGCAAATGGTGGCCGCCATATTTAAATTCGGGCAACACCTTTTTTCTCGGGTGATTACAAGTTACAGATTTTTATGGTATCACAAATTTCTTGATACACATCCGTTGTTTTTAGGATCCCCACAATTTCTTTATTTTTTGTCACAAGCAATGATTGATGGTTTCCCATGACGAGTGTATGTATGGCCGCATCAAGGGATTCATCTTCTTCTATGTATTCGCCCTCGGTCGGGGTTGACATAAAATCTTTCACTTTTCGCTGGGACGCCTTTTGGCAGATATCTTCTATTGGCCTGCTAAACAGTTTGTACTGTTCCTGTAAGGATTTTAAAAATTGAGCGCTGAAACCAAAACGAGAGACGCTCCTGCCGTTACCCATCTGGGAATATTTGGGTTCCAACGCTCTTAAAACATCAATCAGGCTAACTTTTCCCACCACCTGGTTGTTTTTATCCAAAATGAGAATTGCCCGATGCGGGTAGCGGGTTTGGCCGGACTCCTGTTGCGCTTTTTCCAGTGCGATGATGGCCTCATATAACGTGGCCTCTTGAGATATGGTTACATATTCCGACAGCGGAACCATCAGATCTTTAACAAATTTTGATTTCATAAAATCCCCCCAACGTTACATTATTAACAGCTACTTCTATTCAGTAGATCCTTACTTTTACATTTTTGAATCATTGACAGAAGGATTATCTTATTCTGCCCACCCGTGAATTCTTATTGATAAAATTGGGTTTTTTACCATGGGCCTATGAATAGATCAAGAGATAGAGTGGCGTGTTTGTAAATAAAATCTATCTTTGAATAACGGCATATTGAATCTATTGATCCCGTAAGCCTGCACAAAAGATCTGATTGACTCTCCGCCTGAAAAAGGCAATAATGCATTCAAAATCGATAAAAACTATTTCGGATCCAAGGATATCTTTTGAGTAGAAGGTTAAAGAATGAAACTTAAGGAACGGTGGAGATCAATTACCGGTGGATTCCTGAGTTTCTCTGATGAGATTCCAGCCCCGGAGCGTTATCCACTCCTGCGTAGAAAAATAGTTATCCTGATGATTATAGTGACGGTTTCCCCCCTCTCTTTTATGGCCATTATTAACTATCATCAATATCGGACCAGCCTCAATAGCGAAATAAAAAATCCTCTGTATTTACAGGCTGATAGTACAAAACATACCATCGAAATCTTTTTGGAGCAACTCCTGGCTGCGATGCAATTCATTATTTCAGCCTATTCAGGTGAGGAGTTATCCCACGAACAGACCCTGAAACGTATTTTTTTCGTATTGAAAAGGGAAATTGGGGGCTTTGTGGATTTAGGCGTAATAGATACAAACGGTATCCAGGTGAGCTATGCAGGCCCTTATGATCTATTAGGAAAAAATTATTCCCAGCAGAGCTGGTTCCAAGAGACCAAGATCCGGGGGGTTTATATCAGTGATGTATTCATGGGCTACAGGAAGTATCCGCATATTTCACTCGCAGTAATGCACCAGGCCGGCGCTCTTGACGGATGGATTATAAGGGCCACAATTGATACCAATAAATTTAATGAAATTATAGCTTCAATGGGATTGGACCCGGAGAGCGATGCCTTTTTGGTAAACAGCCAGGGAATCCTACAGACCCAATCCAAATTTTACGGCGAGGTACTGGATCCGCTTCCTATTTCGGTGCATTGGTCAGGTTTCGGAACCCATGTGTTCGAGACATCCGATCCGCAGGGCCGTGATATACTTGTGGCCACTGCACATTTTGGACAACCGGACCACGCATTGGTATTGATCAAACCGCGATCCGAGGTCTTAAAGTCGTGGTACACTTTAAAAAGCGAAATATTTTATATTTTTTTCGTGAGTGTGGGGGTCATCGTTTTAATTATTTTCACACTTACGGGAATCCTGGTGAAACGTATTCGGGAAGCTGATGAACACAGGGAAACGGCGTTTCGTGAGTTGCAACATTCACACAAATTATCTTCCATCGGAAGATTGGCCGCCGGAGTGGCCCATGAAGTCAATAATCCTCTGGCCATCATCAATGAGAGCGCAGGCTTGTTGCAAGACTTGATTGGCCATTCTGGGGAATTTCAGAAACGGACAAAATTCCTTGAGCTTACCGATTCCATTATTCAATCGGTTCAACGCTGCAGAGAAGTTACCCATCGACTTCTGGGGTTTGCCCGGCGTTTAGAAGTTAAGTCTGAAAAGTTGGACTTAAATAGGGTTCTCAAAGATGTGCTGGGTTTTTTGGAAAGAGAAGCAATTAATCGGAATATCGATATTCAGCTTCAACTTGCGGATGATATGAAGCCCATTTTTTCTGATCAAGGGCAACTCCAACAGGTGTTTTTAAATATTCTGACCAATGCCTTTGCCGCCGTGAAAGATTACGGACGTATTTCTATTACCTCTTGGGTTGAGGATTCTGATACCGTAGCGGCATCCATAGAAGATAATGGGATCGGCATGTCAAAAGAGACACTCAAACATATTTTTGATCCTTTTTTTACTACCAAGAAAGAATACGGTACCGGTTTGGGACTTTCAATTACTTACGGTATTATCAAAAAGCTGGGCGGAAACCTCAAAGCCTTTAGTGAAGAGGGCAAAGGTACGATTTTTACGGTTTATTTGCCGCTAGAGGCCCCCCAAGACAATGGGAGATAAGTATGAGCAAGTGCAAGGTCTTGCTGGTGGACGATGAGAAAGAGTTTGTGACCGCATTGGCGGAGCGTCTTGAATTGAGAGGATTTCAGGTGCTGGTAGCTCTGGACGGTCAAAGGGCTTTGGGCCTCATTGAAACTGACCTTCCGCAGGTGGTGGTTTTAGATCTGAAGATGCCGGGTATAGGGGGCCTGGAAGTTCTTAAACGAATAAAAGCCCAGAGCTTGCAAATTCCGGTTATAATTCTTACCGGACATGGCTCCATGAAGGAAGGAAAGGAGGGGATGGATCTGGGGGCTTTTGACCATTTGATTAAGCCGATAGATATTGCTGTGTTAATTGAGAAAATTAAGCAGGCTGCTCAGGTTTTTGGCTGTACATAACTTCCACGCTACGTTTACTGCTTAAAGGCATATGAATAAAAAGGAAAATAACGAAGTCGCATTTTTTGGGAAAATCACGGCCGGAATTACCCATGAAATAAATAATGTTCTGGCGATCATCAAAGAATCGACCGGCCTGATGGAAGACTTGATGTTATTATCTAAAGAGGCGCATTTTCCCTATCGAGAGAAATTCCAAAAATCTCTGTCCCGAATAAACGATCAGGTGAGTCGCGGGACGAATTTAACCGGCATCCTTAATAAATTCGCCCACAGTCCGGATAAAACCATCTCAGAGGTCGACCTTCATGAATTAACCGAACAAGTGGTCGCGCTTTCCCAGCGCTTTGCCAGACTTCAATGCGTAACACTTGTGCACAACTCGTCTGACCAGCCCCTAATGGTCGTAACCCAGCCGGTTCAACTCCAAATGGCCATCTTCACCGCCATTCAATGCTGTTTGGATGTGATTGAAAGTGGGGGGACAATAGAACTATGCCCTCAAAAAATCGGTGTCGAATATGGCATTCATATGGTCTGCCAAGGGCACTTACCCTCTCAAAAAGTGTTCAATGATCATATTTATTCGTCTGAGAAATGGACCGAGCTCCAAAAGATCACTTTGGCATTGCGAGGATTAGCAAAACTTGATGAATTAAACTGCGGCATTAATATTTACCTTCCGTATGATATTGCTCTTCTCTAGCTTACCTCTAAGGGGCGAATAAATTTGCCAGCCCTCTGAATTTACCCAATTTCAAAAATCTGAGTCCAGGCGTATATCACATACATGGTGCTTAAGCTTTTATGAGTACCATATAATGTGTTTGTTTTCCTGTTGACCCTTTGCAGTGAGTAATGTATTGTCTACCGGATTTAAAAATATATAAATGCAGGAGAATTTCCAATGGCGATCGCAAATGTTCTTTTGGTTGACGATGAAGTTAGCTTTGTTGAAAGTATGGCCGAACGTTTAACCATAAGAAATCTCGAAACCGTATCCGCCCTTAACGGAGAGGAGGCACTCGCGCAGCTTGAAATAAAACCGGATATCGAAGTTGTTCTGCTGGATGTCAAGATGCCTGGCATGGATGGTATTGAAGTCTTAAGGCAAATTAAAAAGAAACATCCCCTGGTCGAAGTTATTATGCTCTCCGGACAAGCCACCGTTGAGTCAGCCATTGAGGGTATGAAATTGGGTGCATTCGATTACCTGTTGAAGCCTTGTGAAATGGATCAACTGATTTCAAAGGTGAAGGAAGCAGCGGCCAAAAAGCGAAAACATGAGGAAAAGATTATCGAAGCTCGTGTCAAGGAGATTACTTCCCGACGACCTTAGTTATCGCTAGTTTTTTTGGCAAAAGGAACCGCCGTCGAGCAGATCAGGAGACTGCACCAGAAAGAGGGATATCTTCAACTCCTCTACAAGATTCAAGATGCATATCAAAAGAAATACCTCCATGACTCAAAGACAATACAAATAGCCGAATCTATAGGGAAGGCTGAGGTAGGAATTGACCCTGACTGACATTTCATGCTTTTGTTCACCGGTTAAACGCAAAGGAGATTGATGAGATGAGCCTATACAGACAGTGGGGCCGATTTATGATGATGGGGGCCAGAGCTTTTGCCCAGTGGGAAATCCAAAATTCATACACCATACTGCGAGACCGCAAACGGCTTATTTTGCTCTTTTTGTTACTCCTTCCCATTATTTTAGGTGGTATAGCCTTTGCAGACCAGATCAGCGATACCATGCCGCAGTTTTTGGGGGGAAAAAAAGCATATAGTCCGGCATTTTATAGTACAGGCATTTTCATTGTTTCGATTCTTATCGGTATGATGGCCGGACTGATTACCGGCTGCATTGGAGCCGGCGGGGGATTTATCATCGCGCCGGCGCTGATGAGTGCCGGTATCAAAGGTATTTTGGCGGTGGGAACCGATCTTTTTCACATTTTTGCCAAAGCCATCATGGGCAGTGTTATCCATCGCAAGCTGGGAAATGTGTCAGTACACTTGGCAGCGGTTTTCTTATTGGGGGCTATTATCGGCGCAACCCTGGGGGGATTAATCAACCGTGTTCTCTATGAAATTAACCCGGTACTCAGCGACGCGTTTATTACAACCGTCTATTCCCTTATGCTCGGCTTTCTCGGCGCATACGCCATGACCGATTTTCTCAAGGCCCGCAAGGCGCTTGCCGGGGGCAGCGCTTCTCAAGGCGCTGATGCACATGCGCCCAAGAAGGATGAAGGTGCGGAAATGGGGAATTTGCCTAAAAAGCTTCAGGCCTTTAAGTTGCCCCCAATGGTTAAATTCGATAACGAACTTGTACCTGGCGGTCGGAGTATTTCTTGGCTGTTTTTGGTGCTGAGCGGTGCGCTGGTGGGCCTTGCCGCCGGTATTATGGGTGTCGGTGGCGGCTTTTTAACCTTCCCCATTTTCGTATATGTATTGGGCGTTTCGTCAATGACCACCGTAGGAACTGATATTTTTCAGATTGTTTTTACTGCCGGCTACGCTGCCATCAGCCAGTACGCCATCTATGGTTTTATTTTTTATACACTGGCCATGGGAATGCTGCTGGGCTCTTTGCTGGGGATCCAGATCGGTGCTATGGTTACCAAGGTGGTTAAAGGGATTACCATACGGGGTTTTTACGCCATGGCCGTGCTGGCGGGCTTTATGAACCGTATTTTTGCTTTACCTGCCAAGCTGGGAGAAATGGAACTGATCCCGATCTCCAAACAAACCGGGGCCATACTGGAAACCATCGGTGTCTGGGCTTTTTTCATCGCCATCGGCGGATTTGGCGTTTGGGTGGTCGGTACATTTCTGAAAAATATCCGGGTCCTGAAAGGAGAGGAGGCGAGCTCATGATTGCACACAAGAAAAAGTTTTACGGCGGCGCAGGGTTAATGGCGATGTTCATCATTGTGCTGATTATCTTTTTTTCGCCCGTCTTCAACGGTCAAAATGGCCTGGAGTACTTGGATGATCTCTACAATTCCATATCCAAAGGTTCAGCCCATTACATTGCTGATCTCAAAAAAGAAGCCCTTACTTTTTCCGGCACTTCGGTTAATTTAGACCTGGCAATGAAAGACAGCAAACAGGCGCAACTTGCGGTTACCCTTTTTACAAAAAGCGGTGCATCGGCAAACGTTAGTGGTTCGGCTTTAAAAGTTGCAGGAGATTTGGCCAAAATCCTCGGTAATTGCCTCACCGATGCCGACCACATGTACGGCAACGAGGGACGAAAGGTGGCCGACAAATACGGGTACGAAGAAAAACGGGTTCTTTATAACTGGTGGACCGCTATGAAAGAAATGGATAAAAACCTGAAAAAACAAAAAATGTTTAAAGAAGCCAAAATTGTGACCACCGTTAAAAAGAAGGCCGTTGAGTCTTCTTACAATTACTACAAAATCGTGCCACAGAAGATATCGGATAAGTACGGCACCGTGATTTTTTCTTTAATCTTTTATGTCGTTTACACGGTGTGGTATGGTTTTGCCATCATGTTCATGTTTGAAGGTTGGGGGATGAAGCTTGAGCACTAATCTAATATGGTATAGCTTTAAGCTATTTTAAAAAGGCTATGGGTAAACAGAATCTTCACTTGCCTTTCGCCTTTTTTGTTAAAGAGAGACAGGTTTAACGATACAAACTTACTGTGATGGCTACATACGACGGCATAATATAACGGGCAGAAACCTTTTCGAAAATGCGGATTTTGGGGACAGGTTCTAATCGATCGCTTCGACGGACTTAATGATATTCTGAATGTCCTCTTTCAATTTAGAACGGTAATAGTTTACCGACTCATCTTTGGCCATAATCATATCCAGCTGCCGTGTATGAATAGTCAAATAGCCGAGCATTTTAAGCTGTTTCACCATCAAGCTCTTTTCCAGATTCTCCAGGCGAGCAATCAGGTTGTCTTCTTTGATGTCTATTTTGAAACCGTTTTCCTCCAGTATGTCCCCCACAAAAAGGACCCGCTTCAAGCGCCTTTCATAGTCGGCGGCCCCTCCTTTGAAGTGAAAGCTAATGTAATTTTCCCTTGGCCGGTCGCCGACCAGAGTTTCGATCATGGAAAAATGAAATCCAAGCCGGGAAGTAAGGCTGCAAAAATTTTTTGAAATCATAAAATAATTTCTTTCGGCATATTGCGACCGCACTCCGGGAGTCAGCGCTTTATTGGTCGTCGCCCGGAACATAACCGACATCAACCCTTTTCCATCTATGGGCGGCGGACCTTCCCATGGAACAGCGGTGATCCCTTCCCACAGGGCCAGCATGGGGATAGAGTCGATATTCTCTAAGCGGACGTACTTTCCATCCACTTCTTGTTTAAACCCGTCGTCGAGGTTCAGGATCCACCAGTTCATGGGTACATCGTAAAAAAGCTGTTTGCTGGATCTTTCTGAAAAATTGTGGTCCCTTCCGAAGTTAAACATCTCCTGAACTGATTTTTCATGAACAAACCGGGTGATATCATGAAATGTTTGGCATCTTCCGGGATTAAAATCGGGTGCGTCCGGATCAAGCAGGTTCAGTGGAACAACATACCGGCTTATTTCTTGAAGAGTATCATACAGAGGACTTCCCTCCTTAAGCCTTTTTTTCTGCGATACCTTTGAATCCAACACTAAAGAATCGATCCGGCCTTTGTATATGGCCAGACCAACTGCGTCTACTGTAATAGCATCGCCGTTTTTCAATTTGTCCATGATTCCATACACACCAAATAATGCCGGTACGCCGAATTCCCTCGCCACATTGGCAAGGTGCCCTGCAAATCCTCCCTGTTCCGTGACCACGGCCACTGCCCGATTTAAGAGGGACGCCCAACGGGGGAGTGCCTGCCGAGTAACCAGAATCGCACCTTCCGGAAACTGTAAAAAATCGACCCCTCTTTCCACCAGAAAAACAGATCCAGAGGCTGCGCCCGGGCTGGCGGTGATCCCCCCTTTGGCAATAATCGTTTCACTAGCGCTCTTCGCGAATTCTTTTGAATAATCTCGTTGAACCTTCTCCGTCTGCTGAAGCGTCCGGCTCTGAAGCACATAAGAAGACCCATCCTTGGCGATGGCCCACTCAATATCCTGGGGAGAGAGATAATACGCTTCCAGCTTCACAGCTATTTCTGCTAAGGCGCATGCCTGTTCAGCATTCAGGGACGGCAGTATTCCCGCATCTCCGGTCAGATTCATCCGGCAGATCCCCTCCTGGGGAAAACAGACAAACTTTTGTTTTTTCATCCTGAGATCTTCATGAACAACCCTCATGGGCTTTTCTCTGGAAACCACAAACAAATCGCTGTCAACACTGCCGTCGCACACAGGCTTTGGCAACCCCCAAACGGAGTTGATAAAAATTGAGTTGTCACTTAGATCAATAGGATTCCGTGAATACGCCACACCACCGGCATCCGCGTCAATCATGGCCAGACATCCGACACACATGGCGATTTCTTCTCCCTTATACCCCCGGCTCAACCGGTAAGTAATGGCAGGGAGGCTATACTTGCTGGCCACAACTTCCTTGTAAGCGTGTATGATGTGTTCCGGGCTGATATTCAACTCTGAGCGATATTGGCCGGCAAAAGATATTCCGGTCAAATCCTCCCCAATGGCGCTGCTCCTCAGCGCCACCCTGATGCCCTTGCCTTCCTCCTGCTGCAGTTGGTCATACGCTTCCAGGATCGCTGTCTCCAGTTTTTCAGGCATTTCGGCCTTGACGATCATCCGGTGAATATCCGCACTCAGCTCGAAAAGTTTTTCCATGCTTTCTACATCGGTAGCCTGAAAGCGTCTGTTGATTTCCATCAACAGGTTATTTTCGTCAAAGAATTTTTGGTAGGCATAAGAAGTAATGATAAATCCGTTCGGAACTTTCAACCCTATTCTGTTTTTGATTTCGCCGAGATTGGCCATCTTGTTTCCAACAATATCCGCCATATCTTTATTGATGGACCTTAGAGGGATGACCAGCCTCTCATCCTGAACCGGTTTTGCTTCGGCAAGCAATCGATTGATCCGCAGCTGGATTTCATTGAATCTTTCATTCAGTTTCTCGTACTTCCCGGGAGCGAGTTCCGTTAAATTTCTGATCATCCGGAAAACGTTCACGGATATGGCCGTACAGCTGGTTCTGATAAAGGACATGCCAAAAGAGCGCCTTCCCTGCAGGGCTTGCTCGATGGTAGACATGATTTCAAGCGCTTTATTGTTGGCGCTTAAGAGGAGTTTGAAATTGTGATAGCGGGCCCTGAAATCAGCTCGGAGCTCTTCGACATTCGGCGCCGCTTTTTGCTGTTTGTCGGCAACAAATTTATTTAAAAAATTATGAATTCGGCCCATAGAAAAACATCATATGCTAAGAGCAGGCGCGACCCTCTGCGGGAACTAAAAATACACTGGAATCATTGAATATCGGTCCGCCCCTTTATGCTTGTCGTACTGTGATCAAAAGAATTTTCAAGCAGCACTGACTTCTGCTAGTCTATTTTTCCGATTTTATCATTTCCTGAATATGTTTTCTTTTCTGCTCCTGTATCGATATCTTTTTATAAGCATCCTCGAGTTTGTATAACAGCTCATCGATACCGATGGATTTAATCAGATAATCAAAAGCACCCAGCTCCATCCCTTTCAAGGCCAGTTCCAGCCTCGCATACCCCGTCAGCAGAATCACCTCAACCAGGGGCGCTATTTTTTTAATCTCCTTGAGTGTCTCAATACCGTCCATTTCGGGCATCATGACATCCAAAACGACCACATGGGGTTGCTCCTCCTGAACCATTTGTAAAGCTGTTTTCCCGTCAGGGGCGGTACGTGCCTGAATTTCTCTCAACTTTAGCCTTTCTGCCAGCGTCGATACAAATTCGACTTCATCATCCACCAGCAGAACTTTCAAATCTTTCACATTATCCCCCGATCCTCACAAGGGTTCCATTGTTTGTCTATCCAAAATGCATTGGCTGCTGAAGATGCATGGTAACAACCGGTTATGATCCTCACATGAAAATGCCCTTCTGCTTGACTGCAGCTGTTCAATGCCGCTTAATATCAGCGGGAATATCCGTTGAGGGAAGGAGTACGGTAAACCTGGTATACTTTCCCTCTTCACTGGTAACATTGATTTTTCCCCCATGCATGTTTACGATTCCATGAGAAACGGAAAGGCCCAGTCCGGTTCCCTTACCCACTTCTTTGCCTGTGAAAAACGGATCAAAAATATATGGCATGATATGAGACGGTATGCCGCATCCGTTATCCAAAACGTGAACAGCCAAAAATCCGGGCGATGTGGCATTTTCAACATCGATTTTGATCTTTCCATCTTTACAGATGGCATCTACGGCATTGAGAATGAGATTGAGAAACACCTGCTTCAGTTTTTGCTTATCGCCCCGAATGTTAGGGAGATTCGGTTGAACCGCTATATCAATTTTTGCGCCGGAAACCTTGATCTGGTTCTCCGCCAGTTTGATCGTTTCACGGACCAGCACGCCCAGGTCAAGGGGTTCGGAGACCGACTCGCTTTCCCTGGCAAAATCTAGCAAGTTTCGCACAATACTGCACGAACGATCCGCCTCGTTGATAAGGTCGTTAATCATTTCAAGCAGCTCTTCTTCGGAAAGCTCCTTATAGTCTTCGAGCAAAGAATGGGCGGTGAGCATGATATTGTTGATCGGATTATTAAGCTCATGGGCAACGCCGGCCGTTAGATTTCCGATGGCTTTGAGTTTGTGCGATTCCACCATGGCCGTATGCCGGGCATCTATCTCTTCCAGCATACGGTTGAAAGCCATGGAAACGGTTGTGAATTCATCGCGGTATTTTCGAATGGGGACAATGGGTGAAAAATCCCCACTGGCAATTCGCCGCGTTGAATCAATGAGGAAGTTAAGCCGTTTCATAAACCGGTGCGCAAGGAAATAAGCGACATATATAATTATCAAAAGGTAAGCTACCAGCGCATAAATCGGAATCTGATGAAACAAATTGAGCAGGGCATTGATTGAATCCTGCTCTTTCAGCTCCAGGGAAACTGCAACCTCCACCATTTCGGCCCCATGTTTTCTGAGGGCGGATTCAATCGGTTGTTTTCTGGCCGGGGCGTCACCTTTCCTTTTCTCCAATACCACAAGTTCCCCCAAGAGCTCCCGGTACTTATCTAAATTGTAAACAATCTGTGCCGCCTGTTCCGGCGAAATTTTTTGATACGATTTCAGATTTTGAGACAGTAGAATTTTGGCGTTACTGGCACTTTGAGCAGCATCGATGAGGTTGGTACCGTAAAGAAAGTAGTTTTTTTCCCAGCGCCTGGCCTGCTCGACTTCAAAAAGAAACCTTTCGCTGGCTTGAACAAAGTGTAACTTATTCTGGATACGTTTAATGGCGATCATGGAACCAATAATAATGGTCACAGATAGGAAAAAAAGCAAGAGGAACCCGAGAATCAGCTGCAATCGGAAACTGAAACTCGGGCGCTCGATCAACCTTCGGTCGATGGTATCCAACAATGGCTTCCGATCCTGGAGATCTGTTTTGAAGCCCTCGGTATAGGTCGGCTCAAGTGTAGAGGGATTAATCATGACAAGTCCCTTGATTAATTATAAAATCAAGTTTGAGTAATTTGAAAGATAAACAAACGCCCGTCTTTTCACATTTCTTCATAAATAGCGATCGTTTTTTAAGCCACAGTTTTCTTTTCGAAACCAAGAGCCTCTGCTGCTTTGGCGATCACCTCTCGGAGGTCGCTAGGTCTGAACGGCTTTGCAATGATGTCAAATGCTCCCTTGGCCATTGCTTCTCGTGCCAGCGCTTCTGTCGCAAAGCCGGTAATCATAATAACTTTGGTCCACTCTGATTCTCTATGCACATGCTCCAAAAGTTGGATACCGTTCACATCTTCCATCATGATATCCGTTACGATGATGTCAAACTCTTTTTCATCAATCCTTTTCAAAGCTTCCTTGGGATCTTCAAAAACCTCAACATTGCATCCAATTTTCGTGAGCGCAGGTTTTAGCCTGTTTCCTACGATCGCTTCGTCATCCACCAGAAGGACTTCTATTTTATCTTTCATGGCTCCTCTCCATATATGTATTTTTTGCATACCAAGCCGTATGCTTCAATGCGAATTGAAAATCTTTATTGCCCTTGGGCAAAGTTCAAAAAGGTCTCGCGGTCACTATATACTTCCACGTGCTCAACGCCGTCAATTTTCATTATCTCTTCTTTGAACGCCAAACCCTGTTTCTGGCTTTTTCTTTTCAGGGTCTTTGTATAGATATAAACACTCCCTTTATCGGATTTCACTTCGATTCGGGGATCTTTATCGATTAAGACCGCTCTAACCCGGCAGGACAGCGCAATATTCTTCATACAATTTATGGAATAGGTATTCGGTTGAAATTTTTTATGACCCGCAGTACTGATAATTGTCTCAACGGCGTCTTCAGTGTCATCGGCTCCAATGTGACCGACATTGATAATCAAATCATAATATATGGGGTTGGTGACGTCTATGCCGTAAACTGCCTTTCCCCATTTCTTCTGTTGTTCATCCAGGGCGGTAATAATCTTTCCGGCTTTTTCCTCAGAGATGTTCTCACGCTCCATTTCGAGTCGTATCCTGTCTTCCATGTTTGCGATAATTCGTGTTTTCAGCACATGCGAAACCCCCCGAACAATCGGATGACCCACAAGCCCGTGATAGACAATTTCGTGCCTTAACATATAATCGGCCACCACGGCCTTGATATACGCCATGTAGCGCTGACGGTCGCGGGAAAACATGTTAAGTATCGTCGGGGTATCCATGATCGTCTGCAACAGTTTAGTCTCAGGAACCCCGAACTCATTGGCAGCCGACAGGATTACTTCTCTGCTGACGCACTCGTATCCCAACTTTTGCGCGACCATCTCGGCGATTTCCTTGCCCTTGGAATACCGATCCGTAGAAATCGTAATAATATTCACGCTCAATCCCTTTCCTGGTCTATTTGCAAGGTTTTACCGAGAACTTCCGCCAAACATTCAAACACCATAGAACAAATAAAGCATTAAGATGAGCACAATAATAAAAAGAAGACTCATCATTCCACCCGCTTTCATAAAATCCACACTTCGATATCGACCGGGTCCCATATAAAGGGCATTCACTTGATGGGTTGGCAGCATAAATGAATTGGAAGTGGCAATTCCCACTACCAGGGCTGCCATCCGCGGGTCGGTGCCGGCTGCTATTGCCATGTTCACCACCAGCGGCACCAGCAATACCGTAGCGCCAACATTGGAAATCACCAGCGTAAAACAGGTAGCCAACACCGCAATGACCGTCAGCAGAAACACCGGGGAAACCGTCCCGATTAAATTTAGAACGGCTCGCGCAACCCATGCGGCCGTCCCGGTATTTTCGGTTGCGATGCCGAGGGGAATCAGGCCCGCCAGCAAAAAAACCGTTCTCCAATCAACCGACTGGTAAGCTTCATCAATTGTCAGTACTTTGCAAACGATCATACCGAAGGCCCCGGTCAAAAGGCAGACCGACAACTGAATTTTAAAAACAATGATCATAGTCAGGGCAACAGCCAGCCAGAACCCTGCAATATAAGCTTTCTCCGGCTTGAGAGCTTCGCTGACAGGTGTGGTAAAAATAAAATTGTGTCTTTCCTGCAGAATATTAAATCTTTCCCAGGTGCCGTGAAGTAAAATAGAGTCGCCGGATCGCAACGCTATATCCGACAGGCCGGTATAAAACACTTTGTCGGAGCGATAAATTGCCAGCGGATTCACCTGAAACTGTTCCCAGAAATGCACCTGCCTCAATGTTTTTCCGATCAACTCCGAACGGGGAGCCACCACGGCTTCGACAGTTCCGGCGATGGAAGTGGACATCTCATTTTTAAAAACCTTTAATTGGTCTTTGATTAAAATCCCTTGCTTTTCCGCCAGTTTTTTAACATTTTCCGCCGGCCCGTAAACCACCAGGTCACTGTCGGAGCGAATTTCAGTGTCCGGACCCAGCGAAAGTTGTTTGATACAGTCCCGGCCGGCAAGCGCGACGACATTGACCTGATAGTCGTCGCGGATATTTTTTACCGTTATTGGATCTCTGAAATCAGTGAAATCAGGGGGTGTTTTCATTTCAAAAGGGACCCCCAGTGTTTCAGAAGAATCCACTTCCCGTTCATTACCGGTCTCCTTACTTTCATCCCCTTTTGGTAACACAAAGCGACCAAAAAAAATGAAAAACGTGATACCGCTTGCAACCAGTGCCAACCCGATGGGTGTTACATCAAAAAGATGAAACGGTTTCAATTTAAAAGGAACGAGCAAATCATTGAGGAGAATCAACGGGCTGCAGCCCACCAGGGTTATGGTTCCCCCCAGGATCGCACAAAAACCGATGGGCATCAGCATGCGGGAAAGTGAGATATTCATGGCCTTGCCAACTCTTTTGATAGCAGGCAGAAACAAGGCCGCTGCTCCGATGTTTTGCATAAAACTGGAAATCCCAGCCACCGTTGCGCCCATTGCAATTATCAACCGTGATGCGCTGTTTCCGGAGATTTTAACCACAGGGGTGACCAACTGGTTGATGAGGCCGGTTTTATCCAGGCCGGCGCCGATGATGATAACCGCGATGATGGAAATTACGGCATTACTGCTAAACCCTGAAAAAGCCTCTTTCGGTGTAACTAAATGAAGTAAGGGGAGTGATACTGTCATCAGGATGGCCACCATATCAACTCGAATCCACTCTACAATGAAAAGAAAAACCGCTATACCGATCATTATCATGACCATGATCATTTCCGCTGTCAGTGCAATCGCTTCCATATCCCCTTATACTCCTTTTTTCATAATACGCCGATGCTCATAGGCTAAATTGATCTCCGTAACCAGCTCATTGGGATCAAAGGGCTTCATGATATAGTTAAAGGCCCCTGATTTCATCCCTTCGATACCGGCTTCCACGGAAGCATGACCTGTCAACATGATCACCTCCGTCTTCGGTTTTAATTTTTTAATTTCTCGAAGTGTTTCAATGCCGTCCATACCGGGCATGAGTACATCCAGAAGCACTACATCAAATTCCGATTCTTTAACTATTTCCAAAGCATCCACGCCGTTGTAAGCAACACGGATATCAAACCCCCTTTTAATCAAACGCTTTGAAAGGTATTTCACCATTGTTTCTTCGTCGTCAACCAGCAAGATTCTGCATTTCATGTCACCTACTCCTTATCAGCGCTCTCAAAATCAGCGAAAAGAAAGAGATTACAGCACTGATTGTAATCGCCGGACACTATCTTTTGTGCACGTCTTTGTTTAAGCTTGAGAACTATCAATGTAAATCTATTTTTATATGATGTATTTATTTTTTAGTCAATTATGATTTTCTTTAAATCCACATCAGCAATTATTGCGGTATAATTTATAACCAACTTGAATCATAAAATATTTCTAGCCATTGGATATTTCGGTTGTGCGCCCATGATGGCCTTTTATCAGCGGGGTGGAAGTCCCTGTGGGAAGTATGCCGCAGTTCCTTAGCTGAAGGCGACTATGTCGCCGTGAGGAGGGGTGGGACGCAGCTGGAAGCGAATGGTCGGTCCGCAGGATAACGAACTCGATTAGACGGAATGTAGTGGCGAGCATCCAACTAAACGGTGAAGCCCGGAAATCACGCTAATAGATAAAAAAATAGGGGTCAACATTGGCGATGTGGTTGAAGAAGAAAACCGAATCTACGGTGATGGGGTCAATATTGCATCCCGCGGAGAGGGAGTAGATTTGGAATATATGAAGCAGCGTATCGAGATATTGAGCTATCTTTTCATCCACACCCGCCAGATCGTTAGGATCGTGTTAAATGAGTCTGCTGTAAGTCGTTATAGGGCAAAGTTTACAAAAGCTGTCGATTACTTGTTGAATGAACATGAGCGTAAGTTTTACTAGAACTGGTTTCAAAGCTCCATCGAATATCCGATAGTCCGCCAAAGGTTGGCGACAAACATCCAATTTATATTTTCTTTACGTGATATTCGTCAGAAAATATTAGGAATAATAGGGAACATCAACGTCGTAAATCACATCTTTAATATCCTGAATTTTTTCGACAATCCCTTCAATTTCCTTTATCAAATCCTCTCGAATTCTTTCTTTTACGAAGGATTGGAGCATGGGGCTTGTATAACCCGTTTTTCTGATTTTTTGTGCCGGGACCTTGATAAAAACGATGCCATCGTTAGCGCTCACTTCGGCCTTACATACTGCCTGAAGCGCGGCCCTTACATGGCTGCTTAATGCAAGATCATTGATGGCCTTTGTTGATTCCGGCGTCGCCTTAAAAGTGGCGCTCTGAGCCGCAGCGCAAAGCAATTCACATGCATCCGGAATCGTCAACCGTCCGATATTCAAAAAGATATCGTAAATCTGCGGATCATTTATATCTATTTTATACAGATATCGTGTCCAGTGGGCTCTCTCCTGGTCTTCTTTTTTGATAAATGCGGTGGCTTCGTCTCTTGGTACCTTTTGCTTTTGCTGCAAGAATTCGATCCGTTGATTGAGCTCAGCCATCACTCGCACTTTAAGCACATGGGAAATATCAGGCATAAGAAGATGACCCGCGTGCCCATGGTAGACGAGGTTATCATTTTTTGCATGTTCAAGTAGAGCTGCCTGCACAAAAGACAGATACATATCCTCACCGTGGGTTATCCTCCCCAGAATAGAAGGTGCATCATGAAGGGATCTCAGGAGCTTCATTTCAGGAACATGAAAAAATTGAGACGCCTCAATCAGAATTTCTCTGGACACACATTCGTAGCCAAGCATGTCGGCAACTTTCTCGGCGATCTCTTTTCCATGACTGTAGCATCCTCGGGAAATGGTGATAATAGCCATAATCCTTTCTCCTTATCCCGTATTCCATCAGAATAACAATGCTGATTACCGTCTTAAAAGTTTCAATAGAATATTAATCCCTTTTAACGGGTCAAGGCAAACCGAAACAGATATGCTTATTGAATGCCATAAATAGCCTATCACTTATGCCATTACTCCTTCGTGTCAAGATATTTTTTGACATTGATTCACGGCCATTTGATGCTCACGGAAGGTGTTGATTTTTTCTATTCCACACTCGTTTTTTTATAAGGACCCTCTCTGATTTGCTGATCTTTGATCCGATACGTGCTATATTGGTCAGGACTCTATCCCGCCAATCATAATCATAGCCAGTAATCTGCTCAGCCGTATTTTCTGATAAATTTTTAGACCCCCTTCTTGTGGACTTTGCTCCCTAAACAAACAATTCTCATACTATTTCCAAGAAAAATGCGTTCTTGGTTGATATTACAGATGGTTGCCGGATAAAATCCCAAAAACGAAAATGCCGTCAATGATTGCACTCTGCAATAAATAATTCCCTCAAATAAAAATAATGTAAGTTATCAGCTGGTGAGATACCTAGAATAAATCCATGGTTGTTCAGTCAGTCTGAGGTTTGGCCCAAAAAAATGGGCTATTTCCATCGCCATCATTCGTCTCAGATTGGGTCCGAATAATTCCGGCTAGCCTTGAAGCCAAACCGTGACAAAATCCAGCCGCAAGCAATCTGGAAAGCCGCTCTCGAATCGGCCGCAAATCCAACCAAATGAGTATGAAAAACGATTTGACAAGGAATCCCCGCTCCGTTAATTATGTATTCAACCACTTGACGTTTACAAACGTAGAACGGGTTGTGATTTTAGAACAGTTTTCTAAACGTTGATTTAATCCCATTACAAAAAGCAAGCTCTCATCAATGACCAACTCACGAAGACAATACGAATAATAATATAGTGAGACTCTGAATCAGGAGGATATAAAGGTGGGCGGATTTTTAGGAAAAATCAAAGAAATGATCCGAAAGCGATCCGAAAATACGGCGCAATATCAAGAGGCGATTGAAAATGCCGAAGCAGGTCAACAAGGGTATGCCCGTGAAGCGATTGCAGACGAGTCGACAGTTGAGGCGGCCAGGAAACTTGTAGTCGTTGGGAGAGAAAGCGTGTTTTCCCAAGAAATCATCGATTATGCTCTAGAGATGGCTGAAAGGATGTCTTATGAGATTATTGCGTTAAACACGGCGCCACTGTCTTGCGAAACCTTTAAATTATTTTCCTCCTCTCGGAATAAGATTTGTGAAGATTTCGAAGATCTATCCAAAAAGAATGTCAGGGCTTTTCAGGAAGCGGCCGAAAAAAAAAGCATCCCATTTACCCATGTCGTTAAATTCAACGAGTCCTATGAGGTCCTTAAGGAACTCAAAAATGAAATTGGGGGGTTTGAATTTGTTGTTTCAGAAATGGAGGAGCAGGAAAATGCCTCTGGGACGGAAAATGGTGAAAAGGCCAAGGGTGAAATCTGTGTTTACTCGATTATGTAATTACTGGGTTAAGCGGTACACGGTTCAAGGTTTAACAATGCCAAGCTCGCAATTTACAAAAAGCTAAAGAAAAGCCAGCGGCGCTTGTCGCTTCACCTATTGCATCATTGTGGCGGTTGGCCAGAAGCAGACGACAAAGAGCTTGAGCTATAACCCTGAACGGTGAACGCGGAACCCGGAACCGCTCCATTCAGGTTTTAAAAAGTAGAAACTTTGGCTATTAATTTGCAGTAAGTTAAAATTTCTACTTTTTTTTATGGCGTCAACACAGCAGGCGTTAAGGGCCCTGCAAAATTAAACGATTCATCCGTAACAATTTCATTCTTTTTGCAGCTTTGGCGTTTTTTTATTTACCCTCAAAGGAGGCCACCATGGACGCCCAATTATACCTTAGGATTGGACTGATAGTGTTTGTATTTTTTTTATGTTTTTGGTTCAGAAGGGAAAATAGAAGAAAATAAATTAAGGCCAACAGCGAAATTGTTATCGGTTGGAAAGGACGGCTTGAAATGACACCGGAGATGATCTTGACCATGATGGTGCTCATTGTTGTGATTACGCTATTTATTTTTGAGTGGGTACGGGTAGATGTTGTGGGAATTATAATGATGGTCCTGCTTCCATTAATCGGTCTCATTTCTCCGAAAGAAGCCTTTGTGGGATTAAGCAGTAATGCGGTCTGTTCAATTATTGCCGTTATCATCATTGGTGCCGGTCTGGATAAAACCGGGGTGATGAACCAGGTGGCAGTCCCAATTATAAAGATTGCCGGCAAAAGCGAAAAAAAATTCATTGCTCTGGTATCCGGAACAGTGGGGCTGATTTCCAGCCTGATGCAGAATATCGGAGCAGCAGCCCTTTTTTTGCCGGCGACTCAGCGGCTAAGCAAACGGCTGGGGATTCCGGTTTCCAGAATATTGATGCCGATGGGATTCTGCGCAATCATTGGTGGCACGATTACGCTGGTGGGCGCCAGTCCCACTATTTTGTTAAATGATTTAATGGTACTGGGGGGGGAAAAACTAAAACCTTTTGGGTTGTTTACACAGATGCCGATCGGAATTTGTCTGCTTTCGAGTGCCATTATTTATTTTCTGCTGTTCGGCAGGTTTGTTTTACCGGCTGCCAGGGGTGAGGCAGATAAAGGCGTCACGGCTTCCTTAATGGAAGAATATCACGAAAGTACTTATGAACTGCACATTCCCGCTGATTTTAATGGCCCCCGCTCATTAAAGGAGTTGGGTATCAGAGCCAAATTTCTGGTAACTGTTGTCGCCATTAGTTTTTCAGCGCGGAAGGAGAAGAGTTTCGTACCCCGAAGCAGCGATGAAATAAATGCCAACGATGACATCGCCGTTGTCGGAAGAGAATTAAATATTCGTAAGCTGGCCGATGAATACGGCTGGCAGATCAAAGACGGTTTGGTTGTGTTTTCGGAGAGCCTGTCACGGACCAATGCGGGAATGGCGGAAACAATTATCTCGCCGCGTTCGGAGTTAATCGGAAAAACCATGAGTGAAATAAATTTCAAAGAACTTTACGGAGTCAACCCGGTATTACTCTATAAAGAGGAACGTTTGTATTATGGTGGATTAACTCGTATTCGCCTGCATATGGGAGATACGCTTCTACTTCAAGGACCATGGGAGCGTTTTCATATTTTAAGGAATCGGCCCCAGCCGCGACCATTGACATTTGCAACTTCTTTGGAGGGGGAAATCATGCGGCCCCAGAAAGCTGTTTTTGCCGTCACGTGGCTGGCGATTGCGCTGGCACAAATTATATTTTTTAAAATTCAGCTTTCGGTAGCGTTGATGTCAGGGGCTCTGGGAATGATTATAACCGGTGCGCTTTCCATAGATGAAGCCTATCGGGCGGTGGACTGGATGACTGTTTTTCTTCTGGCAGGTCTCATTCCACTTGGAATCGCTTTTGAAAAAACCGGCACCGCTGCGTTTATTGCACATCAAACGTTAGGTTTGCTTGGAAATCCGGCCCCGATCGTCCTGCTTGCAGCGGTTGGCATTCTGACATCTTTTTTTACGCTTGTTATTTCCAACGTGGGGGCAACCGTATTGCTGGTTCCGCTTTGTATGAACATGGCGGTTATTGCCGGCGGAGATCCCCGCATGGCGGCACTCGTTGTCGGATTATCGGCTTCCAACACATTCGTTTTGCCGACCCACCAGGTAAATGCTCTTGTGATGAGACCCGGCGGATATCGCACGGTTGATTATACCAAAGCGGGTATTTTCATGACGGCAATTTTTCTGACGGTGGAACTCACGGTCTTATATTTTTTTTACGGGATACAATAAACTCTCGTGACTTTAACCAGGGTATTGGATCGAATTTTTTCCCGGATTGACACTTTTTTCCTGTTGAAATATCGGCAAACAGCGAGACCTCGACTTTTAGCGATGACTGTGATAGGCAATGTCGATAGATATCTGCACCGTGGTTGAGATTAAACGTCGTGCGGGATGAATAAAATTTCACGTGAGCAACAGCCCATCAAACTGAAAGGAAATATTACCAAAAAGTAAGTGTGTTGGTCGTCGACGACGAAAAAGAGTTCGCCGATATTCTTGCACAAAGGTTACAAATCAAAGGCTATCAGGCTGAAGCTTGCGTAACAAAACAAGGGTATCGAACTCCAACGGGTTCAGATATCATGAAAACCGATGTCATGTGAAGCTTGTCTTCTTTTTGACACCCCTCAAAACCGGTAAAGGAGAGAGACGAGATGAAAAACATCAAGGTGTTGTTGGTGGATGACGAGGAAGAATTTGTGCAGTCACTCGCCGAGCGGGTAAGAATGCGAGAATTGGGATCAGAGATTGCGCTCAACGGCAACGAAGCCCTGGCAAAGCTGGGAGAAAATCTGCCCGATGTCATGATTCTTGATTTTTATTTGCCAGGCACCGGTGGATTGACCGTTCTCGAGCAAGTCAAAAAAACGTATCCTGAAGTTCAGGTTATCATGCTTACAGCCCGTGGGACTCCGGAATTAGAAAAGAAGGCCCGGGATCTGGGCGCTTTTGACTACCTGCAAAAGCCTGTTGGAATTGACAAACTCACAAAAACGATTGAAAAAGCATACCAATATAAGCAAAAACTTGGAAAGCCATGAGACCCGCAGCTATCGTCGAACCCAAGAACTTCAAGGGGGCTAAAAAGGTAGTCCGTGATGAAAAAACGGAAAAACGGGGCCTCCATCGCACGAGGCGGAGATCGGAATGAAGATACCTGAAAACATGAATCAAATGGGAATAGGTTTTTTTGGAACCGTTATGGCCTCGATTTCCCATGAGTTGAAAAACCGCATCGCCGTCATCAAGGAGCAGGCCGGACTGTTGAAAGATTACAGCGCAATGGCTGAACAAGGGCTGGAAATTAACACCGAAAGACTTGGCCGGCTCGGCCAAGGCTTGACCAAGCAGGTTGCAAAGGCAGACACCATTCTTAAAAACATGAACAAATTCACACACAGCGCTGATAATCTAATACGGTCGACGGACCTAAATGATCTTCTCAGGCTGTCGGTTTCTCTAGCAAAACACCTTACAGACCTTCACCGCATAAGTTTAAAGTTACGTACCGCTGAAACTCCGGTTAAGGTAACGACCTCGCCCTTTTTTTTAATGAACCTGATATGGCTTTGCTTGGAAACACTTATCCGTGCTGCTGATAAACCGGGAACAATTTCAGTGGAAATTCTAAAAAGGGCCAAAGGCGGCGGCTTGATCCGAATGCAGCGTGATGCAGCAGAATTGAGGACAGAAAGGCCTGTGATACCTGAAAAGCTTAAATTACTGTCAGACGCGCTGGAGGCCGATGTTGAATGGAAAAAGGCAGACAAAATGCTTTTTGTTCGTCTGCAGGCCGATATCACAAATTATGACCGGATAAAAGATCTGGGGACAATTTTCGGACATTACAAAGAGGCAGAAAATCATAATTGATTGCCCATTTGCGCCATATAGCGAATGAGAGATTCCGGGAAATATTGCCTTGGATGACGCGAATTAACAGGTAAAGGGGTCCTTGAAAAAATCCGTATCGGCATCCGGGGGAAGTTTGACCAGTATCATGCTGGATTCGGTTCTCGAAAGAATCTGGATGGGCAAACTACCCATCATCCGTTTGTAGACATCATGGCGCAGGCTAGCTCCCATCATAATCACGGCATTGCTGCCGGCCGCCCCAAGGATGAGGTCGGCGGGGTTGTCGCCTTCAAGCTTGCGGATGGTATTGTATTTATCACAGTTTTCCAGCCAGTTGGTTGCATGTTGTAGGCATTCTTCAGCGGCCCTGATTTTTACCTCACTGGCATCTGGCGGCTTTGCCCAGATAAGCTCCAGCGGCCCCCTGATCGATGGTAAAAGAATTTTAAGGAGGGGAAATTGCCGTCTTGCCGATGGTGATCCGTCCGCACATACCAGGTAGCGACTGTTCGGATTACCGCCGCGAACCACCAGAATCGATGTGTGCAGATCAAGCGCCAGTTTTCTGGTTGTATCCCCCAGCAAAAACCGCCACATGACGCTGCGGCGTGGCGGTGCAGCTATCAGCAAATCATATCTGTGATCTTCTACAACATGATTCAGCGCTTCGATAAAGTGGCCGAAACGCTCATAAAAGGGTATGCGCTCGCCCGATGGTGTTGTGCAGATAAATAAGTGACCATGCGCTCCCGCACGTATGTTTATCGAGAGCTGGGGTTCAAACAAACCTTCGTCGGTTAGCACGTCAACGGCTCCGATCAGGTGTTGCAACCCAACGGACAGAGCATGCCGATTATTCAACGGGAGATCAATACCTACCGGTGTTGGATCTTCAGTAGCATGGGTGCCGGAGCGAACCGTAATGACAGCCATTTCAGCCGCTAGACGGTTTTTTAATTCTGCGCCAAAGCACAGAGCCTTTGCGGCTTCAGGCCTGCCGTCCGTGTAAACAAGAATTTTTAGCGTTTTTTTACTTTCCGTCATAATGCGGATTCCCAATTGTAAGTTTTTTGAGCAAAAGTTTAAGATCCCACATTTTCGTCGGGCAGTTGCAGCACACACTGCCGGGGCTGAACACCTTCGCCGAAAATTTCCCAGTTTCCTTTCTTGAGTTCAGGACACTCGACAAATACGGCGTACTCGCAGGCAGCGCAAACCATAGGGCAGAAGGATTCCCTCATGGCCTGGCGGATTGCAGACCCGGTGGTGCTCCTCAGATGGGTTTCTCCGATCTCTTTCAGAAGGCCTGAATTTTTGATTACCTCAAAGACCCGGTGATTGATACCGGAAAAATAAAGTCCGCCGCCGCGACCACTTACTTCTTCAAGGAGGATTTCGAGGACATGGATCCCGCTGGCATCCAGTGTGTTGACATGGTGCATGCGAATAAGCAGATTGGTCGTATAAGGGTGATGTCGCAATCGCCGCTCGAGGTCCTCCTGCACATACGCCACCGATCCGAAGAAAATCGAACCTTCAATTTGCACGATATCCATCTGACAGCATGTCTGACCGTAAGCTGATCCTTTCATCTTTCCGGTCTTAAGATCCGGAACCACCGAGTAAATCCGGGGGTGTGAAGTTTTGGCCAGGTGCAGACCAATAGATAGGAGCACGCCAACATAAACTGCAAACTCGATATTCAACAGCAGCGTTGACAAAAAAGTGATGACAAGCACGGCCGTATCACTGCGGGTGGCACGAATCGTACGAATAATATCATTTTTACGCACCATATCAAAGGCAACCACGATCAAAACACCCGCCAGAGCGGAAAGCGGAAGCTTGGCCGCAAGCGGTGCCGCCAGCACTACCGTCAACGCCACGGTAACACCGGAAATGATGCCACTGATGGGTGTTTTACCACCGGATTGAAAATTGACGGCTGATCGAGTGAAAGACCCGCTGACCGGGTAACCGCTGAAGAAGGAAGCTGCAATATTGGAAAGCCCCTGGCCAATGAATTCCTGGTTTACGTTCAGCCTCTGATGGGTCTGGCCGGCGATAGCTTTGGCAATGGAAACGGCTTCAACAAGACCCAGAATGGCGATTGCCAGGGCGCCGGGAGCCAGTTGGCCGATTTTCATTATGGCCCCATATCCGGGATTGTGAAAGGGCGGCAGGCTGCGAGGTATCGCGCCAACCACGGCTACACCACGGGCATCCAGGTCGAATATGGCAACCAGTATTCCTACCAGGATCATGGCGATAAGTGTTCCCGGCCAAGCGGGTTTAATTTTTTTCATTACCACAATGACGGCAATGGTTACTGCTCCTAGGAGGAAAGTGGTCAAATGGACCTGTCCAAGGTGCATGAAAATGCTAAAAAGAGATTCTAAAAAAATACTGCTTTTTTCAATATTAAGTCCGAGGAGTCCCGGTAGCTGTTTAAACCCGATCAGCATAGCGGCTCCTGCAGTAAAACCCAGTAGCACCGCATGGGATACGAAATTAAGCAGCGTGCCGAGCCGGGCGACGCCCATTATGATTTGAACCACCCCCACCATCATCGCCAGAAAGAAAACCATATGCAGATATGTGGCACTGCTCATTTGGGCCAGATCTTGCAAGGAACTGAACACGACGAGTGAGATAGCAGTAGTAGGGCCGGTGATTAAATGGGCCGAGCTGCCCCACAGACAGCCGATTATTGTAGGAACGATGGATGCATAAAGTCCATACTGTACCGGTAACCCTGCAATCAAGGCATAGGCCATGGACTGGGGCACCGCCACAACCGATACTGTCAGCCCTGCAAACAGATCGGCCTTCAGGTGGTGAAGCCGGTACCCCCGGATCCAGGAAACAAACGGGGTAAAATTTTCGAGATGGACGTGCACAAAAGATCCGCAGAAAGCAATGGTTTAAGCAACATCAGATCAGCTAATGGATACAGTTGTATTCATAACCTACTATTGATGTAATGTTAAATCAACTTTGAACAGGCTTTATCCCACTTTTCGCCTAACAAACGGGTAAACCTAGTTTGTGGTTTTTCAACCCGTTCAGATCATTCTTTCTGATTTATTACTGCTTTCCTCAGGTACTCAAAGACTTCCGCACCCTCTTTGAAAGCTTCCTGGTTGCCTGAGATAATACTCTGAAAATGTTCTATTTTTCCCTTGTCAAAACTCCCGCTGCGTTCGTCGATTAACTTGATTTCATTTTCGATCAGGCTGTAAACCACAATCGGGCCGTATAAGACTTCTCCGGACTCTTTGGTTTCAGAAGCCCCGATGATTTTATGATGGCCCAACCTAAAGACTTTAGGCGGTGGAACAAAACCCAGCAATTCGGCAAAAAGGGATAGACACTCAATGACGCCGTCGGCATAATCCCTTTCAAGCGACTTTACGCCATCCGCTTCAATTTTTCGAATATCAGATTCGTTGAATCTAAGATCCAGTATATCGATACATTCTTTCTGAATTGTTTTGATGGAGTCTTCTTTGGTGCTGATCTTGACGTCTGAATCCTTTAATATTTTGATTGCATTGCGGATACTTACCATTTCTTTGATGTAAGGACTCTTGCGCATGGCCACATCATCGATGGTCGTATCATAAATGGGCAACTCATTGTCGAGTACCAGAATTTTTCCCCGGCCGCTGTCGACTTCTTGAACAAAAAGATCGAGGTCCCGCTCGCGCTGATATCTATATGGACTCATTTCAAGGAGCCGTTTCATGGACTCCTTATTGATCTTACGCTCACTTCCGGGAGGCCCGATGGACTCTAATACTTCATTTGCGAGTTTATCGATTTCGATTTTTTTTAAAAGATTCTCCTTGAATGACATGCCATGCCCCTTTTTCAACTATTCATAACGTTTATATCGTTAGCACACCGACCGGTGCCTGTAAATACACTAAAAGTGTTTTAAAAACCCCATCTAAGGTCCAATAGCTGCGTTGCAAACCGCTTCAAAATGCTCATATGATACAAGGTTTAGCCCGTTGGCCCGTTTGCCGGTTGACACGCAAAAACTGATAGCATTCCGTTTTGAACGGGCCAAACCGGCTAACAGATTGTCAAACGCTGTTGATCCCTTGACCAATGGGATAAAGTGCGGCATATTGGCTCAATTTATCGTAACCAAAGGAACAATTCCATCTAAATTTCGAATCGAGAGGATAACGTATGACCGATTTTGTAAAATTAACCTATGGTGACAAGATCTACAGGCTGCCGGTGGTGGTCGGCTCGGAAGGGGAAAAGGCCATCGATATTTCAAAGCTGCGCCAGGAAACCGGGTTTATCACCCTTGATCCTGGTTACGCAAACACAGGTAGTTGTAAAAGCAACATCACCTTCATGGACGGCGAAAAAGGCATTTTGCGCTACCGCGGGATCCCGGTTGAACAGCTTGCAGAGCATTCAACTTTTAAAGAAACCGCGTATCTATTGATTAACGGCGAGTTGCCAACCCAAAAGCAACTCAACCAATTTTCGGTTCTGCTGAATGATCATTCCCTCGTACACGAAGACATGCAGTTTTTTTATCTGAATTTTCCGCGGGCCTCTCATCCCATGGGTATTCTCTCTTCAATGGTAAATGCTTTGCGTAGCTTTTACCCGGAGTTGCAAAACCTGGAAGAGGAGATCAACATTACGGTGACACGCCTGCTTTCAAAAGTCCGGACCATGGCCGCCATGTCGTACAAAATAGCCAGGGGACACAAGGTGGTTTATCCCCGCCCGGATCTGATGTACTGTGCAAATTTTTTAAACATGATGTTTGATTCGCCGGTGAGGCCTTACATCATTGATGAGGATGTTGTAAAAGCCTTGAACGTTTTTTGGATTTTGCATGCCGATCATGAGCAGAATTGTTCCACTTCGGCCGTAAGACTTGTGGGCAGTGCGCGGGTTAATCTGTATGCGGCCATTTCAGCCGGCATCGCTGCGCTGTGGGGCCCGCTGCATGGCGGGGCCAATCAGGCGGTCATCGAAATGCTGACCGAAATTGCCGAAACGGGTGGTAATATCAAGCCCTTCATCGAGCGAGCTAAAGATAAAAATGATCCTTTTCGGTTGATGGGTTTCGGTCATCGGGTTTATAAAACCTATGACCCCCGTGCCAAAATAATGAAAAAGATGTGCGATAAGCTTTTATCAAAGTTTAATATCCACGATCCTTTGCTTGACCTAGCCCAGGAACTGGAGGCAGTTGCGTTAAAGGAGGATTATTTTATCGAACACAACCTGTATCCGAACGTGGATTTTTATAGCGGTATTGTTTTGCGGGCGATCGGCATCCCCACCAATATGTTTACGGTGATGTTTGCCATCGGCAGATTGCCGGGTTGGATTGCCCAGTGGAAGGAGAGCATGGATGATCCCCACTGGAAACTGGGTCGTCCCCGGCAGATATACACCGGACCGCTGGAGAGGGGGTATGTACCCATTCACCACCGCTAGAAGTGATTTCAAAACCCCATCTTAGGCTCAATAGCTACGTTGTCCCGCGGATTGAAATGCTCACGTACTGGCGTGTACGCTCCGCTTTCAATCCACGGTACGCCTTGCTCTTGAGCCTAATCTGGGGCTTTGAAACCACTTCTGCGACATTATAAAAATCGGAGGATTTAACAGGGTCAATCTTCAGGATTGCTTGTGCGGCGTACGATTTGTAAGCCTCCGCGCAATCCCTTGAGTTCTTTCCATACAAACCCGGTGCTTCGCACCCGGTTGCAAGTGCACCGTCTAAAGCACCGACTTGCTTTTGACTTTTTGGCCTATGGACGAAAAGTCAAGCCACCTGCTCTGCGGACGGTCGTTGACTCCCTTGACCTCGCGTAAAATTGCTTATTTCTGATTCGAAAATATTCATAGGACGAAAACGTATTGCTGCATAAAAAAATAGGGCCCGAAAATGTTCTCGGGCCCTATTTTTTTTAAAAGTTATGAAAGGTGCCGATTAGAACAGACCGGTTACTTTACCGGTTTTGACGTCTACATCGACGCGTCTAAAGGCTGGATTAGAGCTGGTACCGGGCATCAGGCTGATCGCTCCGGCACAGGGACACAGGAACTTTGCCCCTGAATAGATCAATACATCACGAATGGGCAGGGACCATCCCTTGGGAACCCCCTTGACTGTTACGTCATGGGTGAGGCTGAGGTGGGTTTTCACCATCATGGTCGCGTAATCGTCGTACTTGGAATCATTTTCCAGCATTTTGGCCTTGGCCTCGGCTTCCGGCGTCCAGGAGACACCATCTGCACCATAGACCTCTTTTGCAATTTTATCAACGCGGTCACGGAGTTTCGTTTCAAGGGGGTAAAGAAACTGAAAATTATTTTCGTCTTCACAGGCGTCTTTCACGGCCTCCGCTAATTCTACGGCACCGTCACCGCCATCGGCCCAGTGGGTGGACTTGGCGCAGCGTGCGCCGGCTTCTTCCGCAGCCTTTCTGACCATTTCGATCTCAGCATCCGTATCTGTGTGGAAGCAGTTGATACAAACCACCGGTTTGATTCCCGCCTTGCGGATGGTGTTGATGTGGTGGACCATATTGGGGATGCCCTTTTCCAGAAGTTCAAGGTTTTCTTTGGTGTAGGCGTCATCAAGGGGGATACCTGCCACAACTTTCGGTCCTCCGCCGTGCATTTTGAGGGCGCGGATGGTGGAGGTCAGCACCGACACATGAGGTTTCAGTCCGCTGTAGCGGCATTTGACATTCCAGAATTTCTCAAAGCCGATATCAGCACCGAATCCACTCTCTGTGACATGATAATCAAACAGCTTAAGGCCGATTCGGTCAGCAATAATGGAAGACTGTCCCACAGCGATATTGGCAAAGGGTCCCGCATGCACCATGCAGGGGTTGTATTCGGCCGTACACATGAGCGTGGGATTGATGGTGTTCCGCATCCATGCGGTCATGGCCCCGCCGACCTCTAGATCTCCCGTAGTCACAGGGTTTCCGGCCTTGTCAAACGCCAGCGTAATCTCATCCAGTCTGTTGCGCAGATCCGCGAGATCCCTAACAATGGAAAGAATGGCCATTAACTCTGAAGAAACAGCTATCCCGAATTTTGATTGCATGGTGAAACCATCCATACGACCCCCTAAACCAATAACAATATTTCTGAGGGATTGTGCGCAAAAATCGAGGATCCAGCCCATTTCTACCCGGGTCGGATCGATGTTAAAGCGTCGCATTCCGGTCAGTCTTTGCAGTTGCTCGTCGTTGTAATTGCGCTCATGCTGCATGCGGGATGTCAGGGCCACCATGGCCAGGTTGTGGGCGTTCATGATGTCATTAATGTCACCGGTCAATCCCAGGGAAAACTCGGTCATGGGGATCAGCAGGGAATTGCCGCCTCCGGCAGCGGTTCCTTTGATGTTCATGGTCGGACCGCCCGACGGTTGCCTTAGGCAGCCGCCTACATTCAAACCGATTTTACCCATACCTTCCATCAGGCCACAGGAAGTCGTGCTTTTTCCTTCCCCCAACGGGGTTGGGGTGATGGCGGTCACTTCAATGTATTTGCCATCGGGTTTGTCTTTCAGACGATTAATAATTTTGAGAAAGTCGAGTTTGGCCAGCCTGCCCACTGGTAGAATCTCATCTTTTTCCAAACCGATTTTTTCTCCCCATTCTTCCGGCGTGGGCATGTTTTTCTCTGCTGCTTCCGAAATTTGCCAGTCAGCCATTTTTACTGCGTTGTAAGCCATTGATACAATCCTCCTTTACTTTAAAATTTACAGTACAAAACCAAGTCCAATCTACCTGGCCCCTCAAGTTCATACTTAAATATTTCTAAAGATTTCGATAACTTCCAGTTTCAGCATATAAAATTATGGTTTCATATCACGTCGAATAATTTTTGGCAAGTAAATATGTCCAATAAAAAATCACCCTAATTTTGAATCTGATTTAATTGATAATAGAAACCTTCTTTATCCATAAGCTCGTCGTGGCTGCCGCTTTCGATGATTCTGCCGCGATTGAGCACGATAATTCTGTCGGCCTTGCGTATGGTGGAAAGCCGATGGGCAACGATAAAAGCGGTTCGCCGTTTCATGAGCTTTTCCAAAGCTTCTTGGATCTGTATTTCGGTTTGAGAATCAATATAAGACGTGGCCTCATCAAAAAGAATGACTTGCGGATTACGAGCAAATGCCCTGGCAATGGATATGAGCTGACGTTCACCGCTTGAAATAGAAGAGCCCCCCTCAGACAAGACGGTATCCGGTCCTTGCGGCAATCTATCGGTAAGGCTTTTGCAGTTTGAGGCTTCTAAGATAGCTGCTAATTCCTGATCAGATACATCCCCGATATCCCTGAAAATATTGTTGCGCACGCTTTCAGAAAACAGAAAGGGTTCCTGCATGACCAGGGCCATTTTAGCTCTGAAGGCCGAAGGTGGGCAATATTTTATATTCCTGCCGTTTATTAACACACGGCCCCCGGTGGGATCGTAAAATCGCATGATAAGATTGATAAGGGATGTCTTGCCTGCACCTGTCGGGCCCACCACGGCGATGGTTTCGCCGGCCCGAACATTCAATGAGATCTTTTCAAGCACCATCTCGCCCGCAATATAACTGAAGGAAACGTCCTCAAGGGATATTTCTTCTATCATTTGGAGGTCATTTGGTTTGTTAGCCATGGAAAACAGGGGATGTGTGAGTTTATCCTCGGTGTCCAGAATTAGAAACAGCCTTTCGGCCGAAGCCATAGCGTTTTGAAGGATATTATATTTTTCTGCCAAGTCCCTGATGGGCCTGAAAAACATTTTCATATATGAAATAAAAGCTACCAACGCACCGAGGCTTAACACCCCTGCAAGGATTCCGCTCCCGCCGTACAGGATCACTATCGAAAGTACGACCACCCCCAAAACCTCTATAAATGGTAAAAATATCCCCAGAATCCGGATTTGCTGCATCCCTGCCAGGTAATTTTCGTGATTTAGTTTTTCGAATTCGAGAAAATTTTGCTTTTCATGCCGGAAGAGCTGAACAACTTTTATTCCGCTGATCGTTTCCGAAAACCGGGTGTTTATTTCCGCAATCTTAACTCGCAACAATCTGAATACATCTCTGGCCCGGCTTGCAAATATACTGGAGGCATAAAAGACAAACGGCAAAACGGTAAAGCAAAGCAGGGCCAACTTCCAATTCAAACTTAGAAGCACAGCGGCGATTCCGAACAATAGAAAAAGGTCTTTGAATATAAATGAAATGATCGAAGTGAACAGCTCATGCATATTTTGGACATCATTGGTGACCCGTGTAACCAGCCGCCCAACCGGATTGCGGATAAAGAATTCTATGGGTAAAGATTGAATATGTTCGAAAAGATTCATCCGCAAATCATGCATGACGACGTGACCGGTGTATTCCATGATTACCCGCTGAACAAAATTGAGTCCGAAGTTGATCAGAATGATCATCAGAAATATTATGGAAATAAAGGTAAGGCCGGCAAAATCTTGCCGGCGCAGTCTGGTGAGGTCCTCTCTGTCCAACTGAGAGAGCTTATCATATGGGATGCGTGCAACATCGCCGTTAATGTCAAACCATTGATAATATTTTTTTACGGTTTCCCGTATTTCGGGTGCAGTGAGGTCGACCTGGATGTATCTGCCGCCAATTTCAGTACGATTGTTGGGGTCGTTTATGCCCCGATCAATCTGCGGCACAATGTATCGGTCGATCGCTGTTTTGGTCACATAAGGGATGGAAAGATCAAGAAAAGTGATTGCTACAACGAGAAGGATCGACCAGAATATCAAGGGCTTATACGGGCGGATAAACGGATAGAGCCGTTTGAGAAGCTTCATATCGTAGGGCTTGCCCAGTTTTTTTTCTTCGAAATATCCAAAATCAGTTCGCATTTACATCCTCTACAATTTCTTGCAGGCGAAATGTTTTTGCATAGTAGTCATCCAGCGCCAGTAATTCCTCGTGGTTACCAAACTCAACGATACGTCCATCTTTAAGGGTGATAATGGTATCTGCGAATCGAACAGCCGACAACCGGTGGGATACAATAATGATGGTTTTGGAACCGGCCATGCAACGGATAGTGTCTATAATCACAGATCCGGTTTCCAGATCCACTTGGCTGATGGGGTCATCCAAAATCAAAATCGGCGTTGACATCAGCAAGGCGCGCGCCAGGGCAATACGCTGCTTTTGTCCGCCGGAGAGGATAACGCCTTTTTCTCCGACAATGGTGTCGAACTTCTGGGGAAAAGCTTGAATGGTATCGTACACCGATGCATCAGCAGCAGCTCTGATTAATTCCGATTCGGTGATACGCTGATTGCCCAGCGTGATGTTTTGCCGGATTGTTCCTGCGAATAAAAACGGTTCCTGAGAAAGGAAAGATATCTGCGATCTGAGATTGCTGAGTTGAAGCCGGCGAACGTCTGTGCCATCCAGCAGAATGCGTCCCCCGGTTACATCATAGAGCCTGGGAATAAGACTCAACAAGGTAGTCTTGCCACTGCCCGGCGGGCCTACGATTCCCATAATATTACCCGGCGCTAGTTGCAGATTAATGTCTGAGAGTACCGGCATACTGGTTGATCCCCTCGATTGGCCGTAGGAAAAGGCAATATTGTCAAAAACAATCTCTCCTTTGGCCCGTTCGAGGGAATGCGCGCCGGGAGAGTCAATAATTTCCGGCTGCGTCTGCAAAATATTATTCAGCCTGTCTAAAGAGGCCCTTCCCCGTTGAATCAGATTTGTCACCCACCCCAAAGCCATCATCGGCCATGTCAGAAGTCCCAGGTAACTTATGAACGCCACGAAGTCACCCGGTGTGATGACCAGCCCGATGGTTTGCCGTCCACCGAGATAGATTACGATGGCCAGGCTTAAATTTGTAAACAAAAGCATCATGGGGAAAAAGGTCCCGGTGATCTTGACCAGTCTGATATTTTTATTGATATACCTTCTTGAGATTTCTTCTACCCTGCCGGTTTCCTCCTTTTCCCAGTTGTAGGCTTTAATCAGGCGGATACCCGTGAATCTTTCCCTTACGATTTCCGTTAAATCCGAAAAAGCCGCCTGGACCTCTTGATAGCGCCGGTGCATTTTTTTACTGAAGAACTTGGTGCCCAAAACAATAACCGGCATCGGAAACAGGACAAACAAGGTTAATTTTATGTTGATATAGGCCATAAAACCGATTGCCGCAGCACCCAGCACAATGGCATCATTCAGGGCCACCATTCCCATCCCGGTTGCCATTCTCACCTGTTGGATATCATTTGTAGCGTGGGCCATGAGATCGCCGGTCTTGGCCTTATCAAAATAGGAGGCTGAAAGGATCTGGATGTGGGCGAAAAGAACATTGCGCATACCTTCTTCTACACGTCGCGAAGTTCCCAGAAGGCAGTGGCGCCAAATATAGCGGAAGCCCCCGATCATTAAACCAATTCCTGCGATGTAGAGGGCGTATATAAACAGGGCCGTCAAATCGACCTGAAACGTGGTTAAATCGTCCACGGCCCGTTTAATAACTCGAGGAATAAAAAGCTGCAGAACATCAACGATGATTAAACTGATAAGTCCGATGCAAATTAGCAACCGGTTTTCGATAAAATACGGTTTTATTAAGGATGAGGCCGTCATATTTATGCAATCCGGGTACGGGACGCTCTTGATTCTGGATGCTTGAATATAATGGCAGTATGAAAGAATCGCAAGTGATATAGTGTTTATCCCCACATTGACTTTATAAAGACCGATTGTTATGATCCGAGATTATGGAATCCGGACGTGTGGTCGAATATATTGACCGTCAGAAAATAATGTGTGCGGTTGTTTTGGAGGTCAAAAAGCAACGCCTACGGCTGCTTAACGAAAACAACCGCGAAGTTAACCTTTCGGCGAGTCGCTTGCTGCATCGGTACGCAACGCGGTTGGATCCATCCCTGAGCAGACAAAAAATGGTTGAGTATTTAAAGGAGATTGCCAATCACCGCCAACAATTAATCAGTGATATAGACATCAAAGAATTGTGGGAGGTGCTGAATACCGAACAAGAATGGATCGATCTGGCCACGATGACTGAATTTTGTTTTCCGAACGGTCCAACCGATGATCACGCCTCAGCGGTCCTCAGAGCATTTTTTAAAGATCGCTTCTATTTTAAATTCAGCCCCGATGGGTTTTTCCCCAATTCTGTGGAGCAGGTTGACCGGTATATTGCTCAGACCAAAGAAGCTGCCCGGAGGAGCAAAATCATTGAAGAAGGAGCCGAATGGATAAAGCTTGTCTTAACGAATAATGACCGATTGTCCGAACCGTTGCCTGCGCAAAAGATTGAAATTGTCGATATTTTGAAATCGATATATTTATTCGAAAAGGAAAGCCAACACTTTGCAATCGGAAGAGAAATGCTTGTGAAAGCCGGCGTCAGGGAGATCGATGAAATTTTCCCGGTTCTGGTTAAACTTGGAATTTGGGATCAAAATGAGAACGTCGATCTCCTTCGATTCGATATACCCGTCACGTTTCCCGCAGAAGTCAATGAAAGTGCATCGGCCCTGGTTGATAGCACGGCCGGTTCTCCAGAAATAATTTCAGGTCATATTAAACGCAAGGACCTCACGGCCTTTCCGTTAATTACGATTGATGGTCAAGCCACCCTTGATTTTGACGATGCCATCAGCCTTGAAGGTACGCGGGATAATTATCGTCTGGGCATCCACATTGCCGACGTCGGAAACTTTGTCAAAAAGGATGAAAAAGTAGATCAAGAAGCTTTCATTCGCGGCAGCTCCATTTATTTGCCTGACGGGAAAATACCCATGTTGCCCCCGTGCCTGGCCGAAGATCTATGCAGCTTGAAATCCGGTGAACTCCGTCCGGCAATCAGCACGATGGTCAATTTGGATGCTTCTTACGACATTGTTGATTATGAAATCGTACCGAGCCTGATAAAAGTCAAACAGCAATTTACTTACTATGACGTTAATCAGCTGCTGGAAGAAAGAGAGGATATCGCGCATCTCCGGGATATTGCCTTAAAATTCCGCCAGACACGTTTGGATGCCGGGGCTGTTCACATATCGCTGCCGGAAATTAATGTTTGGATTGGTGCTGATGGTGAAATCACCGTCAACAAAATTAACCGCGAAAGTCCGGGCAGGATGTTAATCTCTGAACTGATGATCATGGCCAACTGTCTGATGGCAAAATTTCTGAAAGAAAGCGGCATACCTGCCGTTTACCGTTCCCAGCCGGCCCCCAAGGAACGCTTATTCAAAGGTAACGAAGGCAGTCTGTTTCAGAATATTATGCAACGAAGACTTTTGAATCGTTTTGTTTTAAGCAGTCTGCCGGAGCACCACTCAGGTCTCGGGCTGGAAGCTTACATCACCGCCACATCTCCCATCCGAAAATATTTCGATTTGGTGACCCAGCGTCAGATTAGAGCGATCTTTGGGATGGAAGCACCTTATTCACAAGAGCAGATAGACAATATCATAAACTTGCTCGAACAGCCTCTCGGCAACGTGGTGCGGACACAGCAAAACCGCCTTCGGTACTGGATATTGAAATATCTTGAAAAATGCATCGGTCATAAGGAGGAGGCCATTGTCCTATTCACACGTCGAAAAAATTATCGGATCCTTATACCCGCATACATGATTGAATGCGACCTTCCCTTTTCCAGCGGTCTTGATCTACTTCCCGAAGATATCATCCAGATTACCATACAGCATGTTAACGCGAGGAAAGACCTGCTGGCAGTCTATATCGGCTAAACAAAAATTTCAGCGCTAAATAAGAGTCCTCTGTCTGTTATGATCATATTCTTCCCTTTTTTGCGGCATGGGTTTAGCAAATAGCAAAAAAATGGTATAATGAATACCTGGATTTTGCACGAGTCGGAGGCTTTCATATGCAAGGCATTTAAGGGCGAAGCCATAGTGCACTATTGCGAGCCGTTAATAACGCAGCAGATGGAAGCCTCCGACTCGCCCGCAGGGTGAAAATTAATGAGATTAAATGATAGTCATCCTTTTTACTTGATCAGTATCCTATTTTAATTCACGCAATGGCGCAACCTGCTGTAAGTAAATATTATTCCAACTTCTCATTAATTTTTATGCAAGATTCAGGTAATAACATTCACTGCTCTGCCGCTATCTTCATTTTGTTCACGACCATTTGAGGGTTAATCGTGTCAAGGAGCAATAACATGGCTGCTGTCGAGCAACAAGCCGATAAATATAGTTCCATTGCCCGTCTGTTCGAAAGAATCGGCAGTATTTCCGAAGAACAGTTGTTGACACTTTTGAAACAGTTACTTGGCGACAATTTTGCAATCCAGATGTTTAAATTGATTCTGGAAATGACCGAAGACCAGCGGAATATTCTACTGGACAAACTGGAAGGGATGGCATTGGAACCCGGTAAAATTGATAGAAGGGGGTATTCCAGAAAACCTTGTTTAATGAGTGTCGATTACACGATTCAAAATCGCGATTACAGAAGCTTCATTTTAGATATCAGTGCCTTTGGCATATTCATCGAAACTAAAAATCTCTTCCCCCCCGGTCAAGAAATAAAAATGCGCTTTACGGTTCCGACCCATCCAAAACCCTTCAAACTCACCGGTAAAATCGTCTGGTGCGGATCCCAGGGGATCGGTGTCAAATTCAAGTACTTAACCCGGTATCAACTGGACATCATCAAGGCCTTCTCGGAGAAAATGGCGGAGGTTTACGAAATAATCTCCTAAAACGGATAACGGGAAATTCGAAATCCGAAGCACGGAATCCCCTGGCCAGACCTGGATTACAAGGCGTTAATTTCTATGTTTGAAACCTTCTTAGTTCGGCTGTAACCTCGGCAATTTAAATTGCCGTTGCGCCAGGTTGGACCGAAACAAATCCTAAATTAGAATTCTCCAATCACTGAAACAATTGAAGTGTTCAAAAAAAATGCATCGTCTTCAGACGAAGGCTCTTTTGAATCTGGTAAAGGAGGAACCATCATGAAAAATCTCAGAGAATCGTTAACGATCTCTCCGGACCGTTTAGAAGAGATCAACGGTCTTTTAACTGATCCCCGCAATGAACTCGTCAACCAGATTTCGGCCTTGATCGAACGTTATGGCGGGCCGGACGAGGTCAACCGCAAAGCAGAGGAGGCCCGCAGTTTGGATAACTTGTTGCAACGTCTCACGGATGAACAATCACCCTATTTGTCTGGGATTGAATGGCTCATGGAACAAAAGGAGAAGGGCAATTTTGTCTCCTTGGAGGATTACCGCCGGCGGGTGTTGGGCCGGCAGGCCGCATCCGTCCGGATAAACCAAAAAAATGCGGTTACATTGGAAATCAGTGCCATGCAATACTTTCCCTGGCTGATTACCCAGGCCAAAAGGGCCATTGAAAAACGCGAGCTGATGCCCGGGCGTTACATTCGGGTGCGCAATATGGCCGAGCAAACCACCGACCAGGGGGATACGCTGGCAGTGGCAGCAGCCATGCAGGTGATCGGGGCATCCTACGTGGAAACCCTTGATACCAAAGGCATAGACGGCTCTAACCTTCATCTGGGAGGTCCTGAGACGATCACGGGCTATTTTGGCGGCATTGGTCAACCCAACGATCATCCCATCAAGTGGCTGGATGAATATCTTCACTATTACACGACATACGGCATCCGTCAGGTGCTCAATATCAATTCCGGAACCATTTTGGCCGCCTATCTGATCCACAAGATGGGCGTGGACAATGAATTCAAGATCTCGGTCTATATGGGAGTGGATAACCCTTTTTCGGTTCTGTGGACGCTGATGACGGCACGATTGTTCGCTCGTGCCGACGGAACCTCTTCCCTGATTGGTTTCAACCTCTCAAACTCGGTCAACAATGACACGATAAAAAAAGCAGCCTGGATTCGACGTGCTTTGGGTCTGGAGCACATCGTCCGCTTCGAACATCACATTACCGAAACACATAAATCCATCGTGATACAACCCTATAATCGACGCGAGGAGCTCGTCGAATTGGCCAAAGAGGTACCAAACATCGCGGCCAAGCATGAAGGCGGGGAACCTGAGGTTGAAGAGACCCTTGAGCACCCATCCGATATTATGGATTACTTTCTGCCCAAGTCTGAAGTGCTCCAAAAGGGTTTGATGGAGATGCTGGAGCGGAATTATATCGAAAAACATAAATCGGTTAACAAAACTGCTGATGCCCTCACCTGCGCCGGTATCGGTGTTGTGGCGGCGGAAAATTTGCATTGAGTGCGCATTTGAAAAAGCAACGGGATTATTGCACCGATCCCTGGATTAATTATTGCGCATCCGTCGCTTGGAAGAATCCGGCGTTTTACGGGTCTATCGTGCAACCCTGGATCCCAACATGCTGGGTTTGAGCATTCAGTGACGCTTGTCGCTTCACCCATTGGGTGCTTGTTGCAGCTATCCAAAAGCAGGCAGCAATAGCCCTTTGTCATCTAGAACCACCCGGTTGATCAGCTTGTCGACAAAAATTTATCCCCTGCCTAAACCTTGTGCAATCGGAAGATTATTTTGAGAATCACTCTAGGTTATCATTTGATGCTTACTACCCTGCCGCCGGTTATTTTTTGGAGATCGCTGGGGGTGAGTTTAAAAACAGCGCGGGGGTTGCCGGCTGCTGCCCAAATTATGCTATATTTCAACAGGTCTTCATCGATGAAAGTCTCCAAAGGATTGGGGTGACCAATCGGCGGGACACCGCCGATAGCAAATCCGGTTTTTTGCCGCACAAAATCGGCATCCGGCATCTCCACCGGTTCGGCAACGAACTCGGCGAGTTTTTTCTCGTTTACACGGTTGACACCGCTGGCAACCACCAGGATGGCCTTCTGGGAGTGTTTTCCTTTAAATACCAGTGATTTTACGATTTGTTCCACCCGGCATCCCACGGCCTGAGCGGCATCTTTGGCACTGCGCGTGGTCTTTGCCATTTCTACCACCTGGCACTCCAGGCCAAGGGTCTCCAGGGCTTTTTGAACTTTATGGGCACTTGTACTCAGCTTAGCCGACATTTCATCCTCCATGCCAAATGGCTTTCAGATCGCTATAAGATTTTTTAAACTTATATGTGGGACAGGATACTAACTGTTTGGCCGAAGGAAATGGCAAAAAACATCAACTCATCAGGATCACAGAAGATTTTTTACCCTTTCCACCGCTTCACCGGCATTGACGGCATAGGCATCGGCTCCAATTTTATCGGCAAACTCTTGGGTTACCGGTGCACCGCCGACAATGATTTTTGTCTTCAAATCGGCTGATTTAAATTTTTCGATCACTGTTTTCATCTCATTCATCGTCGTCGTCAAAAGTGACGACAGACCCGCTATCGGAATGTTGTTCTCTTTTGCGGCCTCAACGAACTTGCCGGCAGGCACATTGATGCCAATGTCGATTATTTCAAAACCGGCTGCCTCAAGCATAATGCCCACAAGGTTTTTGCCGATGTCATGAAGATCGCCCTGAACGGTGCCGAGCAGGATTTTTTCTCGGTGTTTCACCTTTTTCCCTATCATAAGCGGCCGCAGAAAATCCATTGACAGATGAACTGTTTTTGCCACCGCCAATACTTCCGGAATAAAGACTTCACCCACCTTAAATTTCAATCCGACTCCATTTAAACCTTCCATCAGACCTTCTTCCAGGATCTGATTCGGTGATATGCCCTGTGAAATGGCTCCCTTAACGCTGTCTAAAACTTTTGAAAGTATTTGGCCGTTACAGGTTTCAAGGTTATCGGCAATTTCATGCGGTATATTTCCCATTAGGTACCTCTGTATTTAAACTTGGCTCTTCCGAATTAGTTGGTAGAAACTGTTGAATATAGCATGCTGAGTTTTAGCGTTTTTTAATTAACCGCGCGTGCTTGCATCCCGCCCTGCGGGGCTCACTTCGTTCGCTCGACAGACGCTGACGGACACAGGCTTTTGCCTCCGCGACCTGCGGAGGCAAAACCAGCAGTCGCTGCGCGAGGCCATCTGCTTATCTGCCTGAAAGGCATGCGTGTTTTGCCCGGGCAAGTCGCCC
>CP070652.1:631394-657685 GCA_020354645.1 Deltaproteobacteria bacterium | reverse complement strand
GCTACTTCCATGGCCACTTTTTCATTGACGCTGAATTCAAAATACAGATCGCATTCCTGGGCCATTTGGAAGAAGTTGGTTGAGATTTCTGAAGAAGGTGTGCCCGGATATGTGCTGGTAAAGGCGACTCCCGCTTCGATAGCACCCCGGGCAATGGCTTCATTGCCCAAGAGCAGCATCTTTTCACCTGGATTATCAGTGAGTAGTTTGTGCATGATCGGTTTCCTTAATTTTTTTTACCACAGAGCACAAAAGTAATCTTCTCCCTGCTCTATCTTCATTTTTTCCGTAGCCACTGAGATCTCTGTGGTGCTGTGTTATTCAAAAATATCCGAATCTTCGGAGGTCTTTTTTCTGATATAAATGGTTTTATATCGATCGGCTTGAAGCTTCATGCACTCCGTGCAGCCGGGTTCCTCTTCCGGATGGAACGGTTCCAGATGAACTTGGTAGCCGATCTCCTGATACATATCAGCGAGCTCCGACAAACGCGGTTCGTCGTTGGTTGACTGTTTTTGCCAGCCTTTTCCGGTAAGTTCTTCTTTCCGGGTCATTTAAAATCAAGCCCCCTTAAATTGCGGTCTTCTACGGCCGAAAGATGAAAGCCCCTCAAGGGCGTCGGCACTGGAGAAGATTTTTTCCAAGCGCCACAGTTCGATTTCGACGGCCGCTTCAATGGACTTCCCGACCTGCTGGTCGATGATCTCGTTGACCAACTTAAGGGCCAACGGCGCTTTGGAACTCACGGTCTTCAGGGTTTTGCCGGCCAGGGCCTCGTCTTCGTGTTCCGGGGATTTTCCCGCAAGCAGTCTTTCAACGTTTTCCTGAGAACAGATGTGGGCCAGGGACTTGAACTTATCCGGCAGCTCTGGATGGCTGTACTTATCGGGTTTTCCCTCGAGTATTTGATCCCTTACGGCGGTTTCTATATCGGTCGGCTGAGCCACCCGGGTCACGATGCCAAGTGCCTGGGCATCCTCAATTCTGATGGGAGCTCCGGTAAATACATAGTATTTAGCCAGTTCGGAACCGGCATGTCGGGCTAAGCGAACCATACCGCCGAGGCCGGGATAAATGCCGATTCCGGTTTCGGGGAAAGCCATCGAAGCCGCAGGGGTGGCGACAATAGCCTGACAGGCCAGGGCCAGCTCGCTGCCGCCACCGAGGGATAGGCCATCTAGAATCGCTATGGTCAGCTTTTCAGAATTTTCGATTCTGAGAAACAGCTCGTGCCCTTTTCGGGTAAATTCGACAATATCCGCAATTTTGCTTTCTTTGATCTTATTAACAAAATAACGGATATCGGCGCCGGCCACAAAGGCTTTGCCGGCTCCTTGAAAAATAATTGTCTTGACATCCGGATTGTTCTCAGCTTCAGTAAAGCGCGCACCGAGCTGACTGACCACCGTTTCATTCAAGGAATTCATCGCTTCAGGTCGATTGATGGTAATGTAAGCAATTCCGTCTCTGACATCCAGGTCGACAAAATTAAAATCAAAAGGCTGTCCCAGTGCTTTTTGTCTTGCCAGAAGTCCGGGCATCTTAAAGTCATCATATTTTTGAACGATAGCCTGAACGGCATCATAGGTTTTGTCGATACCGATTTTGTTCATAATCTCAAACGGCCCCATGATCCAGCGCAGGCCGATTTTTGCGCCGCGATCAGTGTCTTCAATAGACGCCACGCCTTCATCCACCAGAGCGGCGGCCACGCCAAAACAAACACCGTAAAATCTATCAATAACCGTCTTAATTTTTGCCTCATCTGCTTTACCTTCAATATTCCAATTCTCGCGTTTTTCGTTCTGGGCTATTAATTCTTGACAGGGAGCATAAAAGGAGCCGAGCTCATTGCCCAGGGTGGTTGCAGAATGCACAGCGATGGGAATACCGGTGACGTTCATCAATTCAAACGGTCCCATCCCAATTTTAAAAGCGCGTTTGGCGGCTTCCTCGATTGTAGGAATATCGGCAAGCCCCTCTTCAAAAATACGGACGGCCTCGTTGAGGAAGGGCACAAAAAAGCGGTTCACGGCAAAACCGGGAGCATCTTTTACTACAATTGCGGTCTTACCGTGGAGCTTTGCGGCCAGCAGGCTCTTTGCGAGGGTCTCTTTACTTGTTTTTTCATAGGGGATTACTTCCACCAGGCGGTTTTTTGCAGGATGATAAAAATAGTGGAGCCCGATAAATCGGTCCGGGCGAGAGGTCTGTTCGCCAAATTCACGGACATAAAAACTCGACGTGTTGGTAGCCAGGATTGTTTTTTCGGCGCAGATTCCGTCGAGCTTTTTAAAAAGGTCGGACTTGACCTGTTTGTCTTCGAAAACCGCTTCAATTACCAAATCCGCATCGGCGATGGACTTGAGATCAGCGGTGCCGGTGATGCGCGAGAGGATTTCGTCGACCTGTTCGGGTTTGAATATTCTGCGCTCCACGCCTTGCCGGAGCGTATTTTTTATGATACCGAGGCCGCGTTCAACGAACTCCTCCTTCACATCGACCATCACAACATTGATCCCTTCCTGAGCGATTTTCTGGGCGATACCGCTCCCCATGTTGCCTGCACCTATAACACCAATTTTGCTGATCTGCGTCATGAAACCTCCGTTTAAGGGTTAAAGGTTCAAAGTTCAACGTTCAAGGTTAATCGAACAATTCGGTATTTGGGAGTCCGGGAGTTTTCCGCCCAGACGAGACTGATGATTTACCGGGCGAATTAATAAAAAAACCTCCCAATCATCGAGTTATTTAATAACGCGGAACCCTGAAACCGGAACCTGGATTACTTATTTTTCCACTCCGGTCTGCGTTTTTCTTCGAAACTTCTGATCCCTTCCAAGGTATCTTCGGTTTTCATCAGGGTGTTAAGGAAAAGGTCGCTGACTGCCTGTATGGCATCGGCAAAATCCAATCCGAGATGTTGCTTTACGGCTCGCTTATTGAGCCGGATAATCAGCGGACTGTTGGTTCGAATTTCACCGATCAACTTCTCTGTGTATTCTGTCAGGCTGCCATCGTCGGCCACATGGGCCACAAAACCCATTCGCTGGGCTTCTTGGGCGGTGTATCTTTTCCCGCTGGTACAAACTTCAATGGCCTTGGCCGGCCCAACCAAATGCGGCAGGCGGATGGCGGCATACGGCGGCAGGAATCCCAGTTTGATCTCCGGCTGGCCGAAAACGGCACTTTTTGAAGCAACCACAATATCGCAGGCGATGGCCACCTCCATGCCCCCGCCGAGACACGCCCCCTGAACCGCAGCAATGGTGGGCACCTCGAGTTTGTCGAGAAGCTCAAAGATGCGGTTAAAAGTTGCAATCATTTCATCTGCCATCTCAGGTTTGTGATCGGCTACTTCAACACCCGCGCACCAGCTCGGTCCTTCGCCAAAGACAACCAGACATTTGAGATCTTTGTCTGCAATCAACACTTCCAGTTGACTGTTCAACTCGTTCATCATTTCAATATTCAACACATTGTGCTTGGGTCGGGCAAACGTGACCCGAGCCACACCGTCAGACTTTTCAACCTTAAGATGCTTGAGATCGGACATGTCTAAATTCCTTATTTTTTGTGTTTGGCATTTCTATGCTTTCTTAAATACATAATTCAACTGCCCGTTCGGCAGGGAGTTGACCGCCGTAACCATTTCCATTCCGAGTTTGATTTCTTCTTCCGGGAGATCGCCGGCAATCCGGCCGAAAACTTTGTAGTCTCCATAGTCAAGCACTGCGATGCAATAGGGCAGATCCTCTTCGAAACCGACCGGTGCGAATTGTAATTTGCTGAAAGTCACCAGTTTTCCTTTGCCGGAAACTTCAAACCACTCCATACTGCTTGCCAGGCATTGATGACACTCAGCCCTGGGAGGGAAGAAGACCACTCCGCAATCCTTACAGCGGGTCCCCATGACTTTACCTTTTTCAAGGTAGTCAACAAAATCATTGGTCTTTGAAATTGAGGTGAAGCTTACCGTACCGAATTTTTTAAAGCGGTCATCAACTTCCTTTATGCTGCCCATCATTACCTCCCGAGTATGGTTACATTGCCGTAAAGTCCCACACCGCCGATATTATGGATCAAGCCGATTTCGGGCTCTTGGACCTGAATCGCACCGGCCTCTCCCCTGAGTTGCAGAACAATGGTTCTGATCATAGAACCACCGGTGGCGCCGATGGGATGGCCTTTTGATAGCAGTCCGCCATCTACATTTACCGGGATGCTGCCTTCCTTGTAAGTTTCTTTGCTTTGGATCAGATCCTTACTTTCGCCCGGTTGCGCAAATCCAAGGTTTTCGTAAGCCATCATTTCCGCAATTGTAAAGCAGTCATGAACCTCGGCCACATCAATATCTTTCGGCGTTATACCCGCCATCTGGTAAGCCTGTTGGCCTGCTTGCTGGGCAGCGCTTAAACCGCTGAACAGATCTCTGCCAGCCAAATTGACCGTTTCGGTCGCTGCTCCCAGGCCCATGATCCAAACCGGTTTTTTGCAAAAAGCTTTGGTTTTTTCTTCATTGGCTAAAATGATGCACGAACTGCCATCGGCGTTTGCACAGCAGTCTCCCACTCTCAGCGGGCTTGCAACCGAACCGGCCATCCGATTTTCCGGATCCTGAAACATGTCCATGGTGACCGGTTTGCGATAGACAGCTTTTTCGTTGAGCTGCCCGTAAGTGGCTGCCTTGATCCGAACACAGGCTAGATCCTCCAGGGTGGTGCCGTACTTTTCCATATGGGCCCTGGCATACATGGCATAGTAAGCCGGCATCATGGTGCCGAAGGGGCTTTCCCATTGGATGTCGGCCCCCCGTCCCATTCGCTCCTGTGATTCAGAAGATGAAATCTCGGACATTTTTTGAAACCCGATGACCGCAACCATATCATGCAGTCCCGATTTTACCAGCGAGTATGCCAGCCGCACTCCCGTGCTGCTCGAGGAACACAGACTTTCCACATAAAAGGTGGGTTGCGGATTCAATCCCAGATATTCAGCGAAAACCCCGGCCGGTGATCGCTGTTTGTCATACTCCGGAGCAGAACAGATCACGGATGCATCAATATCTTTGGTCGTGATCCGGGCATCCTGCACAGCCTCCCTGAATCCTTCAAACACCAGCTCCCTGATCGACCCCGGATACTGCCGCACGAAGGCACTCTGGCCAACACCAATAATGGCAACTTTACTCATTACTTATCTCCTTAGATAGTGTTTAGTTTTTAGTGTTTGACGGCATTGGCCTTTAACATTTGATTACTAAACACTTAAAAACTAAACGCAAAACACAGTTCTATATATATTGCCCTCCATCCACCTTAATAACTTCCCCGGTAATGTGTCGTGCCTTATCCGATGCAAGGAAAGCCACGACATTTGCCAGATCTTCCGGTTGCCCCACACGTTTGAGGACAATTTCCGCCATTGCCAGATCAATAATTTTGTCGCGGGATTCAGAATCTCTGAGCATCGCGGTTTCAATCAGCCCGGGAGCAACGGCATTCACATTGACACCAAACCCGCCCAGTTCTTTTGCCAGTGCCTTGGTAAACCCAATAATACCGGCCTTGGAAGCCGAGTAATTGGTCTGTCCAAACTTGCCCCGCAGACCGTTGATGGAGGTGATGTTGACGATTTTACCGTATTTTTGCTCTTTGAAGATCGGTGCCACATGGCGAGTAAAATTAAAATAGCCCTTTAAATTGACCTCAATAACCCGGTCCCATTGCTCCTCTGACATTTTCCAGGAAACGCCGTCCCAGTTCATGCCGGCATTGTTTACCAGGATTTGGAGGCTGCCGAATTCCTCGCAGGCGGACGCTACGACCTTTTCAGCCTCGGAAAACGAGGAAATGTCACATTTGACCGCAAGCGCCTTGCGGTCCATTTTGCTTATTTCGTCCGCATATACTTGGGCTTCGGATTCGTGCTTGCGATAGGTCAGACAGACGTTGGCCCCTTCGCGGGCGAGTTCCAGGGCGGTGGCGGCCCCGATCCCCTGCGAACCTCCGGTTACGATGGCATTTTTGCCTTCTAACAGCATTTCATCCTCCTAGTTAGGCATTGGTTATATTGTTGACTGGTTGAATAGTCAAATAGTGTTGCTTGATGCAATGTCACCTCTGGAAACTGCTTACAGCCCTATTAGTTAATGGATTACATTCGGATATTTGAGTCAAAGATGATTTTTCGGTATATCCTATTTGACCATTTCTCCAATCAACTATTCCTGTGGTTTCCCAAGAACGGCTGCCATGAATTCGACGTCAAAAGCATCACCCTGGGCCATACGACGCCGATATTCAATAAAATCAATGGTGTCTTTGCCGGTAATTTTTTTGGTATTAAATGCATTGAATCCAAGATAGGCCTCGGTATTCATGTTGGCAGCCAGCCAGTGACGATTGATTACTTTGGCCTGATCCCAGAAAAATTTCTTTTTCAAACGGATGCCCTCAACGCTTTTTATCAGACAGCCGGGGAAAAGATTGGTATAGGTCCAGAGAGTTTTGTTGACTTCCGCATCCAGTAGCTCAAAATCCGTTCCTACATTTTTAACGTAGTCACGAGCCTTTTTGGCCGCGTCGCCGGTTTTGAATTCGCCGTATACGATTTGACCATCATCGATATATTTATCGGTAATAATGGCAGGGTTGCGCACCCACTTGCCGTTATCTTTGATTACCGGTACGCATTTGGAAATGAGTCCGAATCGGCTCATCTTGTATGAGCTCCACATTTCGCAAGAAACGCAGTTCCACAGGGCCAATTCGATGGGAAGCATCCAGGGCAGAAAGTCGGAGCTGCCGCCGTCCGGAGCTGACCCGTGTCTTGGGCCGGCCTGCCCGAAGATGGCCAGGTCGCTTGCGATAGTTGTGTCGCAGGCCATCCCGATTTCCTGACCACCGGCAACCCGCATGCCGTTCACCCGGCAAATGGTGGGTTTCTTACAGGTAAGAATACTGTCGACCATGCCGTTGAACAAATCCATGTAAATGCCATACTCATTCGGCCGGCCCGAATAGTATTCGGCATATTCTTTGGTATTGCCGCCGGTGCAAAAGGCCTTGTCACCGACGGCCGTAAATATAGCAGCCACAACCGTGTTGTCCGCTGACGCCCTCTGAAATCCGGCGATGACCCCTTTAACCATCCCGGTGGTATAGGAATTGTATTGTTTGGGATTGTTTAGGGTGATCCAGGCAGAGTAAAGACCTTCGACCTGTTTGCCGCCGGGATCAAGTATGGGTTTTTTTTCAAAGATTACGCCCGGGTCCTTGTCCGAGAAGTATTCATCCCCCCAGAGATAGTGGTCCTTCAAGCCGGACTCTCTCGGTAACCAACTTAAATCGGCCATTTGTAAACTCCTTTGTCTGATGATGTATGGTTATTATTCGTCTTCGCTAGAATACGCTGTCTTGCGACTCGACTGAGGGCTTCGAGTGAGCCTCAGCCGAACTCCTCGTCTAATTTTGTTTTCAACTCTGAATCCTTCGGCAGTCAACTCAGGGCCGAACTGCTCAGACCGAAGGGAACCGTGCTTACGAGTCCGACAGCGGGATTACAGGAAGGTTTATTTTATCCAAAAAAAACCGGATACCCGGCAACAGATGCTACGCGCTAAAACAACGTTATTTTATAGCTATATATTAGCTACATCATTGATAAGTCAAGAAAAAAATCATCTTTCCATAATTTCAGATCCATGATCAAAGGGGTCTATGGGGTAACCCTCCCAAATAGCGCATCAATAAAGAGAATACTATAATATATCAATAGATTATTTTCGATTACCCGCTTCTTGTGCGGATTTTTACGATGGGGGACCTTCTGATTAATCCGGCTTGACAGGCATTCGCGTAACCTGTTAAATCTAGCCTGGAAGTAGTTGATAAATATTAATATTTTTTCAGAGACCATGGAGGGTTGGGCGTTGAGATATCCGAAAGAAGTTGTTCTCAAAAACAAAAAAGAGGCAGTTATTCGACCTTTAGAAACAGAAGACGAATCGAAGCTCAGATCTTTCTACGCCGCGATACCGGAAAAAGATCGGTGGTACATAAGATACGACGTCACCAATCCGCTGGTTATAAAAAAATGGATTGATGCAATCGGCACGGGAACCATTTACGCCATCGTTGCTGTGGTAAATGAAAAAATTGTGGCCCACGCCAGTCTGCACATGCGGGAATTCGGATCAACTCAGCATGTCGGCAGGCTTCGAATTATGGTAATGCCCGAATTCCGGCATCAGCGTCTGGGAACCTGGATGCTGCTGGACCTTATTCAGCTGGCTATGGATAAGGGATTGAATGACCTCCGAGCCGATTTTGTGGTGGGGGTGGAGGATGCGGCTATAGATGCTGCTTATAAACTGGATTTTTTTAAAAGTGCCGTATTGAAGGAATATGTCAAGAGCCCGCGCGGCATACGGTATGATCTGCAGATCATGATTAAACGCTTGCACCGGAGCTACGGTGACTTTTAAGGTTTCCCGGCTTGCCGTTATATGGGCAACCCCTCGCATATGAAAATGTACAAGTCGACTTCCAATGGTCATTTTCGGATCCGTTCATTTTGCTCACCGGAAGAGATACGAACATATACTTTTAACGATCAGTTCGGCACGCACGCACATTATAAATCACTGTACACCAAACGTGAAAGTTTGGAAAAAAATGCATCAGAGCCGGATGCAAACGTGACGCTCGCGCTGACCGATAACGATGAAATCATCGGTTTTGGCGTGTTGATTTACCCCGAGCCGGATGAGCGTTGGACCAGACTGGGCTCACGTATAATGATGGAGGTTAAGGCAATTGAAGTGAGCAGAGCCCGGCGATCTTTAGGGGTTGCCAGGAGTATCGTTAAAATGTTGCTGTCTCATCCGCAAATCGAGGAAAAAATCGTTTATATGGTCGGTTACTCGTGGACCTGGGATCTGGATGGAACCAAGAAAAGCACCCAACAATATCGCCGTATGCTCATCCGGCTGTTTGAACCGTTCGGTTTTTTAGAGTACCAAACCAATGAGCTCAATATCTGCTTGAAACCGGAGAATATTTTCATGGGCAGGGTGGGACAGAACGTATCAAAAGAGATACAGCATAAATTCAAATGGTTACGGTTTGGAATATATTCATAACCGTTATTGGGATGCTTAAAAATATATTGCGCTGGCCCAAACCTGATTGAGGGGTAATTTTTTGTGCAAGATGCGGAGATTACATGAGGTAGAATAGATGCGTTACGCAAAAGAGGTTCTCAAAGGCAACCAGTTGGCCGGATCCCGGTTGATCCGGTTGCTTGAGGAAGGAGATCCGCAAGGGATTAAGGAACTCAAGGTACTGTATCCGCATACCGGAAAAGCCTTTGTCCTGGGTATTACCGGACCGCCGGGTGTCGGAAAATCGACGATTTTGGACCGCCTCATTTCTGAATTTCGCAAGCGGGGGATGAAAGTAGGCGTCGTGGCAGTTGATCCTTCAAGCCCCATTTCCGGCGGTGCCATTCTTGGTGACCGGTTGCGGATGGGGCGTCATGCTGGAGACGGCGGCGTTTTTGTGCGTTCCATTGCTACCCGTGGTCATCTGGGTGGTCTCAGCAAGGCCACCAAGGAAGCATTCCTGGTTTTGGATGCCATGGGATTCGACATTATATTCATTGAAACCGTGGGGGTGGGTCAGGATGAAGTGGCGGTGAGAGATTTTGTGCACACGACTGCGGTAGTCAGCATGCCCGGTATGGGAGACGAGGTTCAGTCCATGAAAGCCGGTCTTCTTGAGATTGGAAATATTTACGTCGTAAATAAGGCCGACCTTCCCGGCGCCGAAGAGGTGCGCCAACATCTTCAGGCCTTGAACCAATCGCGCCCGATGAACGCGGGAGGTTGGCGTCCGCCGGTAATTATGACAGCTGCCGCAAAAAATGAAGGGATCGCCGAGCTGGCCGATGCGTTCATGAGCCATCGGCAGCACCTTGCGCATCAAGGCAGGCTTGCGGATACCCTTTTTGAACACGAGTTACGGTTTTTCAGACAGATTGTACAGGTGTTGGCGGTTGAGAAGATTTTCGACCAGGTAAGCGAATTACCTGCATATATTGATCTCATCAAATCCCTTAAAGAAAGGAAAATTGATCCCTATTCCGCCGCTGAGCGACTCATAAAAAGATTGAAATGTAAGGTTATTTGATCAAAAGCATTTCCCGCTGCTGCTTAGAGTCAACAAAAACAGTAGCGATATTCCGGAATTTATCCTCCAAATCAAGAAAAACATCCACCAAGTCCGGGTCAAATGACTTTGCTTTATCATTTTTGATTATACTTACCGCTTCCGCATGCGGGAACGGGTCCTTGTAGACACGTTTGCTGATAAGGGTGTCATATACATCGGCCACTGCCATCAGTCTGCCGCATATGGGGATTTCATCACCCGACAGTCCTTCCGGATATCCGGAGCCATCCCATTTTTCATGATGAGAGTAAGCAATTTCGCGCGCATACCGCAGAAAGGAGTCTTTACCAAGCTGATTTTCGGCCACCCTGAGGGCGTTTCTACCGTAAAGTGTGTGTTTTTTCATTTCCTTCCATTCACTCGGTGTCAGCCTGCCAGGTTTGAGCAATATGCTATCCGGTACCCCGACTTTTCCGATGTCGTGTAACGGAGCAGATTTGTATAGAAGATCGATCGTATTGTCATTTAAATAGGAGGAGAACCTGGGGTGACTTTGCAAATTTCTGGCCAACTCCCTCACGTATTCCTTGGTACGTTTGATATGTCCCCCTGTTTCAGGGTCACGGGTTTCTGCCAGAGACGCCATGCATTCAATAGTTACTTCCTGTGTTAATGAAAGTTCCAGCGTTCTTTCCCTGATTTTTTCCTCCAGAAAGTTCTTTTGGCTTTCGAGAATTTTCTTGGCCAGCTTGTTGGTCAGATGTGTTCTAACTCTTGCCCTGACTTCACGGATTTCAAAGGGTTTGGTGATGTAATCAACGGCACCCAACTCGAAGCCTTTGGTTTTATCTTGCAAGCTGGTCATGGCTGACAGGAAAATGATTGGAATGTCTTTGGTTTCGGGGTCGCTTTTTAACAGCCTGCATACTTCATAACCATCCACACCCGGCATCATGATGTCCAGCAGCACTAAATCCGGGGGATTATTGGCAATTAGTTCAAGCGCGCTTTTACCGTCTGAAGCGCTGATGATGTTATATTCATTGCCGAGTGCGGAGGCGAGGATTTCAATATGCAGGTCGGTGTCGTCGACCACGAGTACAGAGTTGTTTGAAAGATTATCCATAACCCCCTCCTAATCTCATCGATATCTAAGGAGATCAATGAGTTGAATTCAAATAATTTTTAACTAAAACCAAGCAGTTGATGTTTGTTATGGCAAATTCTGTACCAATTTGTCAAAAAATACTTATTTACTTAATTTACAGCATGTTATAATTGAAAACGGGCCTCAATGCCGGCAGTGTTCTGACAATAATTGTCAGATCAAACGCCGATATGCGGCACCTGTTGAATTCGGTCATCTAGCTGTCCCAGCGCACGAATTCTTCAAGAGATCCCCACTCTCTTTCGAAACAATTTATGGGGTGTTTCAGATATTTATCGGAGATTTTTATTGATGAATAACAAATTGGTTTTTGAAATAGATTCGGAGGGGATCTTCGGCACCGGAAACCATCCGACGACTGTCCTGTGTTTAGAGATGCTCGAGCGTTACCTCAATAAGGGAGATAAACTTTTGGATGTTGGAACCGGTTCCGGCATTTTAATGTTTGCGGCCGCCAAACTCGGGGCGGGGGAGGTCTGCGGTATCGATAAAAATCACGCGGCCGTGGCAATAGCCCGTAGGAATATAATACGGAACCAAATCGAGGATAAAAGGATCGAGCTCAGAACAGGTAACCTTGTGGAAGGAGTAGAAGAAAAATATGATCTTGTGGTGGCCAACATTTTGACCGAAGTTATTTTGACGTTGCTGGATAACATAAAAGAAATCATAACCGAAAACGGAATTTTTATCTGTTCCGGGATGCTCGAGGGAAACACCCACCGGGTCGAAGAGAAAATGAAGGCATCGGGCTTTGAAATCCTGGAAACACGCACAAAGAATAAATGGGTTGCCATTGCCGGCAGGCTTAAGAATCGTCCTTCCCCATGAAGTAACATCGATTTAAACTGCCGAACTGGAAATGACAGGCGTCAATACTGGCTAATTTATTTAACGTATTTTATATTTTGGATTGCAAAATGTATTAAAACCGGAGACATATCCTAGGTTCAGGTTAACATACTGCAACTGGAGGGATGATTGACAATGTTAAAGCACGTCCTTAGCGTATTGGTTGTACTCATAATAATTATTGGTTCATGGATAGGTTATCTGTTCTGGTCGGCCGGGCAGTTCAAAACAATCAAACCCCATTTTGCCGGTGAGTGTAAACAGGTCACGGGGGTGATTGGCGCCGAAGATATTACCATTCATCCCAAAAGCGGGATTGCTTACATATCTGCCTGTGACCGCCGTGCCGTCAATGCGGGCAAACCCGGACGCGGTGGGATATATGCTTATGATCTAAAAGCCGTCGATCCTATACTTGTCAACCTGACACCCGATGCCGGCCAGGACTTTCAGCCCCATGGTATCAGCCTGTACGTCGATGATGGCGGTCAGGACGCTTTATTTGTGGTCAACCATGAGGGCGGTGAGCATCTAATTGAGATTTACGATATCAACAATGAGCGGTTGTCCCATCGCAAGACCCTGTCCGATCCCATGCTCGTTTCACCCAATGACCTGGTGGCTGTGGGGCCAGACAAAGTTTACATCTCAAATGACCACCACTATGCTTCGGGCTTTTTACGGAGTTTAGAGGACTATCTGAAGCTGCGAATGTCCACTGTAATTTATTACGATGGGAGCCGTTTTGTAAAAGCTGCTTCAGGCATCGGATATGCCAATGGCATCAACGCAGGCAGTGATGGGAGGACCATCTATTTGGCTGCGGTTACTGAACTGTCCCTGCATATTTATGACCGCCAGACGGCTACCGGAAAATTAGTTCTTAAAGAAAAAATTAAGCTCGGCACAGGCGCAGACAATATCGAAATAGACAAAGAGGGCGGTCTGTGGATTGGGGCCCATCCAAAGCTGCTGACGTTTGTTCAGCACGCCAAAGATGGATCCAAAATTTCTCCTTCCCAGGTGTTGAATTTGACACCCAGGACCGGTGTCGGATTCAATATCGAAGAGGTTTATTTAAACAGGGGAGAAGAGATATCGGCATCAAGCGTTGCGGCAGTGCACAATAATAGAATGCTGATTGGTGGGGTTTTTGATGCAAAATTTCTCGACTGTCAGAGATAAGGGTCTGCTTATTCAGAATTTAATACTTTATTTTGTATTAATTCAATGAGGGGTCGGGGTGTTTTTTTCACGGCAAGATGATCGCCCCGGACCTTCTAATGGGCAGAGGGCTATTGCCGCCTAGAAATGCAAAACACGACGTCGGTTCTTGTTGGCGTAAAAGTAAAGTTTTAAATAGCCGGCAGTAAAATGTAAGGCAGTTGCCGGTGGCAGGCAACAACCCGGCATCTTGCCGTGAAAAAAACACCCCGACCCGTCAATTAAATCTATCTCTGCCTACCTTCACTTCAGGCCCACCAAGATTAGGGCGGTAAGGATGCGCATCGACTAAGCCCCCTTTCAATGCAGGCAAAGCGCTCCTCCGATGGCCAACATTTTCAGTCAACCAGGGAAAATGGGTATATCGTCATAATCGTCGGTGAAAGATATTCGTCCTTTGTTTCGGGCGTACCCTCAGGATTGCGAAAAACTGTCATGCAAAACTTTTGACCCGACCAACGAATTTGCCACTGATCGCAGAGCATATCATCCTCGATCCAGGACACGCCGCTGTCATTCCAGCCTATACTTTTGGTAACCCAGGTCGCTTTCCCTTCCTTAGAACGATCTATCAAATCGTTATCCAACGCACCTAATGTTGTCCGACCAAAGACCAGCTCCCGGATCTCATCTCCTGTTAGCTTTTGTTCACTTGATAATCTGTAATATCCATGGGATTGGTCGGGGAGTCCGGCCTTGAGAATCCCGTCGGCAAGCCGATCAGAAACCCCAAGATCTTTAAATGGGAATTTGAACATTAACTGCCTTATATTGTAATATTGACCCTTATGTTTCAGGTAAACATCTAATGCTGCCCGAGCTTTTTGGTCTTGTCCGAGGTGGGCGTAAGCGACTGCAAGAATTGGGACATCCATGGGAAGTTGCGGGTTATGTCTGAGGGCTCTTTCGATGAACTCCACGGTTTCTTCCAATTGTCCCCTGCAAAATTGGGCCATCCCTAGCAGATATAACGGGTAGCCGATGTTATTGGGATCGTACCGCATCCCCTTTTTGATCAACTCCATGGCCTCCTCAAGCCTGCCGGCAGCCATCAAGATGTAGGCCATGGCATAAAAACTGTCCATGTCGTTGGGACTCAGAACAACGGCGCGCTCGGCTTGGGCGACAGCCTTTTCCCACTGGCGTCTATAAAGAGCCATTGAAGCTTCAATACGGCAAGAAATGGATGTCGGATTTTTCATAGCGAGTTCCATGTATTCTGCAAATCTTATCAATGCCTGCGACCACGTGACGCCTATGCTCGGGTCCGGATGCCAATCATACTCTTTTACTAAAGAATATCTCCAGTAGATTAAAGCCATGGCCGCATATGCCCGACCATAATTCGGATCCAGCTCTATAGCTTTTTCAAAAAAGGAAATTGCCTTGCCCCAATCCTCTGTAGTGCTTCTATAGTAATGCTTCCATCCCTGCAGGAAAGCATCGTAGGCTTCAATGTTATCGGTCTCCTTTCTTGTGTCCTGTTCCTGTCTATCCCCTTTTAGTTTCATTTCCAGAGCCGCAATGATCTTGCGCGTGATTTCGTCCTGCAGGTTAAATACGTCGACCATTTCACCGTCATAGCGTTGCGCCCAGAGGTGATGGCCCCTAGTGGCGTCGATAAGCTGAACATTGATCCGTACACGGTTGTCGGCTTTACGAACGCTGCCTTCCAAGACATAACGCACACCAAGCTCTTCGGCCACCTGGCGAATTTTCACAGCCTTGCCTTTGTAAGCAAAGGTCGAGTTCCGGGCAATTACGAAGAGGCCGGAGATTCTCGATAAATCAGTAATCAGGTCTTCAGAAAGCCCGTCGCTGAAATACTCCTGCTTTGGATCATTACTCATGTTGGTGAAAGGCAACACCGCAAGGGATGGATTATCGGGCAGTGGAAATTTCATCTTCTCCACAGATGCGGGCTCAACAGAAGGAGGAGAAGGACGGAAATAAAATGTCCAGACCGCCACGGTTCCAGCCCCGATAACCAGGAAGGCCGCCGCAGCGAGAACCGCCCAACGCCACCGCCCTAAACCTGCCTTTTTCCTTGCTCTCCTGGCCACGGGTTCTATTTGTGCCTTATAGACCCTTACCGGCTCTGCAATGTTCTTGACCTCCTTCTCTCCCAAATATTCATAGCTTAGCGCCAGCTTGTTTTTGATCTGATCATAGGCACTACCAGAGATGCAGATGCCTCCTGCCTCCGCCATAGCTTCTAATCGGGCAGCGATATTGACGCCGTCCCCATAAATTCGCTCGCCCTCTTCAATGACGTCCCCAAGGTTGACGCCGATTCTAAACGCCATACGTCTGCTTTCAGGTAATGCGGCATTCCTGGCCTTGAGTACTTGTTGGATCTCTACGCCACACTGTACCGCATCCACCACACTGGTAAACTCAGCCAAAATGTTATCTCCAGGATAATCCACTACACGGCCCCTGTATTGCTGGATAAGGCCCGACATTACTTCCCGGTATGTGGTTAAGGTCCGGACAGTTGACTCCTCATCCTCACCCATAAGGCGGCTGTACCCTTCAACATCTGCACTGAGGATAGCAGCTAGTTTGCGTTTGACGACATTTGTGCTCATATAATAACCTCCATACAACTTCGAAGTCGAAAGAGCGGAGAAAAAAATGTTTCAGAAGTGCATTATTGAAAACAGAAGGCTTGGGCTATGTTATGTCAAATGGGAGAGAGTTTTCGATCAGACGTAACAAGGAGATTTGAGGCTCGGGGCTTCCCTCTCTCCAATATATTTATGGATCATGGAAAACCAAAATTCAGTTTAATTGATTATTATCTATTGTCAAGTGAGAGTCGATTATTTATGTTACTTTTCTCATCTCATTATACACCATTTAACCGCCTTCTATGGGTGGAAAAATCGTTATCTTATCTTCTTCGGCCAGCCGGGTGTCGGTATCAGCCTTGCGACCGTTGATTAATATCACCATTTTTAAAGTTTGCGGAATTTTTAACCGGTCAATCATGGTTTTAACCGTTGCCCCGGCAGCAAGTTCCAACTCGAAGCTCTCTGCGCTTCCGGGGGCATACTGCCGGAGATTGGCATACAGGCTTATCTGAATCTTCATTCTTAAACCCTTTACATTTCAATGAGCCCCAGCGCTCTCAGTTTTTTTTCGGTGGGGATGCCATCTGCTGACCACCCGCGAATTTTGTAATATGCCTCCAGCATCTCATCCAGGTGACAGACCATGCCCTTGGCCGGACCATCAGGAAGAGGTTCATTGGTTATTCGCGGCGGAAGGCTGTCATCCTTACGTGAAAATCCTGCCCGTTTCAGATATAGACGTTCGGCGTTAACGATACGTTCGCCCGCCTTTTCAAGCTCTTCAAGGGTGTAACCCACGCCGGTGGCGGCATTTAATAGCTCCATAATCCCAATCGGGCGGGCTTCCAGGGTGGGTTCTAATAAGTATCGTACGGTAAAGAAAACACAAAGGCCGGCTGAATCGATGACCGCAAAAACGTCTTGCCATTTTGCCACGATCGGCGGTTTGTCTTTCCAGGTCAAAGGATCTACATTAAAAGGAACGCCCAGCAATTCAAAATAGGCCGGATCGCCGCGCATATGAGACGCGCCGATCGGTGAAGTGGCATAGGCCAACCCCATTCCCTGCTCCCCTCTTGGGTCATAACCGGCGAAATCCTGACCTTTTGCGACTATTGCCAACTCCGGGTGCCCGTACTTGGTGGCCATTCGCAGACTTCCCTCCGCCAGGATATCACCAAATCCCTCGCGCAGACCTGTTTGGCGAGCGAGGGTTACCACTGCCTGACCGTCTCCCCATTTGAGCGGCATTCCAATCTCGGATTCATCCAAATAACCCTTCTCAAACAATTCCATTGCACAGGCAATTGCAGAGCCCATGCTGATGGTGTCGAGGCCGAGTTCATTACATACATAGTTGGCTTTGGTAAGAGCCGCCAGATTATCGACACCGCAATCGGAACCGAGGGAATAGACCGTTTCGTATTCAGGCCCCTCGCCTTCCCCTTTGAAGGGTCCGTCCGGTATCCTGGTCACCCGGCCGCATGAGATGGGGCAGCTGAAACACGGCTTGCGCCGGATTAAATATTTTTTAGTTAAGGTTTCCCCGTATATAGATTGCCAGCCTTCAAAGGTTCCCTGCTGAAAATTGCGGGTGGGAAAAACACCATGACTCTGCGTGCCGACAACGGTGATAGCGGTGCCATGAAGCCGCAACGGCGGCGGATTGTCTTTGGTGGCTTTTTTAAATTTATCCCGATATTTGTTGTTGACGGCTGTGAACCCCTCCGGATCGAATAAAGAGACCTCTTGCCGACCGCGAACCACAAAGCCTTTGAGGTTTTTCGATCCCATAACCGCCCCCACCCCGGAACGACCGGCCGCACGATCCCGATCATTCATAATTGCCGCGAATCGTACTAATTTTTCTCCGGCCGGACCGATGACGCTTGTTTTAGCTTTCTTATGGGTCTCTTTCCGCAACGCATCGTCGGCTTCGTGGGTGGTCATTCCCCAAATGTTTTGGGCTGATCTAAGCTCAGCCTGATCGCCGTCGATCCAGAGATAAACGGGTTGCGGTGATTTGCCCTCAAATATGATTGCGTCATAACCCGTTTTTTTCAGCTCGGCAGGAAAATATCCGCCTGAATTCGAACACGTAATCGCACCGGTTAAGGGGGACTTTGTCGTAACCATATAACGCGCCCCGGTGGGTGCCACCGTGCCGGTTAAGGGGCCGGTGGTCATAATCATTATATTTTTCGTTGCCAGTGGATCACAGGATGGATCGACTTCCTTGAGCAAATAATAGATCCCCAGTCCACGCCCACCCACATAATCCCTGCACACATTGGCATCCAGTTCTTCGACACCTATTTTACCAGCGGACAAATTGATTCGCAGAATTTTTCCGCACCAACCAAACATTGCGATTCCCCCTACATTCGTTTTGCTTAACCAAATCTAATCCATCATATTTTTGAATACCGGCTACAATCCGCCTCCAAGCTCTGGTATTTCAGGGATAAGCGTAACAGTTTTTTTGTCTTCTCTTATTCTCACGGTGGCCCATCGAATACCGGAATACCAGACGCCTATCTGCTTACCATAAACATTTAAAATAGCGGAGCCTTGCAGGTTGGATCCGAATCTCAGATCCATTCGGTGGGCAGCATGCTTCAGGGATGTTTCGGTGAGGTTCATTGACATCCAACTCTCTGAAGAAAGGGTGTAATCTTTTTGAATGCCAACGATGACATAAGGACCTGCGCTCCAGGACAAAGAGTAATAGTTATAATCCGGATACATATGACCGTCTTTAAAGGCTGATGTTATTTCCTGGCTTGGATTGAGTCGGCCATAGTTCATTAAACAAGCGGCTGGCGCAATTAACGTGATCAATAAAAATACCCATGCCGCCAGCCTCAGATTCATTGTCGGGGGGCAATTTGCTTTCATTCTGCAGTTCATGAAACCAATTTCGTATTACGTTACCCGTTAAACTTATCGTCAGGTGAATACTGTGTCAAGTTACGTGAAAAATTAACCCTAAATTCAGAAAGAAAATTTCAACGAATACAGCCCTGGTTGTTTAATCTGTTTTTGCACGAAGATGACCTGGCAATTGCCATATATAGGATTTACTTGACTTAACGACCACATTAATAAGATATTGGTAATATTCTCAAGCTAGTGCTGATGTAAAGAAGTCTCAAATTTTAAAAAGCATCAATTTGTGGGAGACCAATATGAAATGCCCAACAGTTTTGATCCTTGTATTTTTACCGGTCCTGGCGCTTGCCGGAACCGTGCGGGAAACTAAAGATATAAATTTATCTGCCAAAGATATTAACATGCTGGTGGTCAATTGCGGTGCAGGATTGCTGGATTTAAAAGGTATCGAAGGCCTTGAGAAGGTCAAGGTTACTGCTGAAATCGAAATCGAAGACTTCAAGAAAGAAGGGCTTCAGAAGTTTATTGAAAAAAATGTCCGCTTGAATTTGACAAAGCGAAATAAAAGGGCGTTTTTGATAAGTGAGATCCAAACGAACTCCTTAAATGATGTAGAGGCCAGGATCAATATAACGATTGAGACCCCTAAAGAATTGGACGTGAAAATTACCGACAGTTCAGGCCCCATCAGCATTAGGGATCTTGTTGGCAATTTGAAAATTGATGATGACTCCGGTAAAATTACAATTGAAAATATAACCGGTAGCGTGACTGTCGACGACGGTTCTGGAAGCATTATCATAGAAGATATTAACGGCCGGGTAATGATTACAGATGGTTCTGGTTTCATCGAAGCAGCTTTTATTAAAGGAGACGTTTATATTACGGACGCATCCGGGGATATGACAATCCGACATGTCGATGGCAATGTTACCGTGTCGGATGGCTCCGGCGATATTGACATAAGTGAGGTGTCAAAGAATGTTTTTATCCGCGAGGCAGGCAGCGGAGAGCTTGAGATTGAGCGTGTCAAGGGAAAGGTTACGATGCGAGAATAGAGTTTCTGTCAAAAAGAAGGCACCGACATTTTGATCTGTTCATGGACGATGATGAACTGACGAATAATCGCTATTTGCGAAGAAGTAGGCGTTATGTTATGGTACGGCCGATTTTTGACCTGGAAAAGGATAATTATGGAAGAACGATGTTTCGGGCCGGTTCGGTTCCTCCCGGGGCTGAATAGTGGCAAGTATCCAAATTGCCATTCTTTATATATCGAAGGCGCAGGGGTGCTGATCGACCCGGCTTCAGACCGCGACCGGCTTATCCGCCTGCAGAAGGAATCCGGCGTAACGGCTGTGTGGCTCAGCCATTGGCATGAGGACCACATCACCCATCTGGATCTGTTTGAAGATCTGCCGTTGTGGATTTCCCAAAAAGACGCGCCGATGATATCGAACATAGAATTGTTTTTAGACGGATATGGTTTTGAAAATGAGGATCATCGCAATTTCTGGCGCCAATTAATGGTCGAGCAGTTTCACTACCGGCCTCGCAAACCGCATGGCTTCCTCCAGGATGGTCAGCAAATCCGGCTGGGTACCGTCACTGTGGAGGTCATCCATGCCCCGGGACACACGCCGGGTCATCTCGCTTTTTTCTTCTTAGAACCCAAAGTGCTTTTCCTGGCCGACTATGATCTTAGCTGGTTTGGCCCGTGGTATGGCGATCGTGAGTCAAGCATTGAGGAAACGATTCGATCAGTGGAGCGCCTGAAAAAAATCCCGGCTAAAATATGGCTCACCGGCCACGAAACCGGTATCTTCGAAAGCAATCCCGGCAAACTCTGGGATCAGTATCTGGGAGTCATTGAACACCGAACACAAAAACTCCTTCAACATCTGGAGAAACCGAGAACCATGGAAGGAATCATAGATGCCTGGATTGTTTATGGGCGCAAGCGTGAACCGGAGGCTTTTTTTGCCTTTGCAGAAAAAGCGCTTATGAAAAAGCACCTGGAAATTCTTATGGAAAAATCACTCGTCTCAAAAGACGGTGATCGGTATCATCTGGAGTGAACGAGAATCGAGGTTACACCTGCTCCGGGCATCAAGGGTATAACCGTTCTGTCGGAGCGAGATTGCGAGCTCCTTACAATGTAAAAAGAAAAATTCATATTGTAATCTTTACGACGTTGCATTCCTCCAGCAGAGATCTGAGATCCTTTCTGGATAGTTCCAAGCCGGCACTGGCAACCCCACTTGAAATATCCACAAAATCTTCATCAAAAACCGTTGGATCAACAAACATCTCCAATCCATCAAAAAGCTCGGCAATCGGGGCGATGGCGCCGGCAACCAGGCCCAGTCTCTTCTCTACGGTTTCTTTGTCCAGAAATCGTAGATCTTTGACGCCCAGAAGCTTCTTGATTTTCTTTATATCCAGTCTGCGGTCTCCCGGCAGTACAGCCACAACCATTTTCCCGTCCCGGTCCATCAGCAACATCGTCTTGACAATCTGCGACAATCGAACATTCCGCTCTCGAGCAGCATCTTGCGAGGTATAAACAGGTTGTCTATGAGGCTTAACGGTGTATTTAATTCCGAGCTCATCGAGTTTTTTTGTTATGGAGGTCTTCATAATTTGTGATTTTATCTTAGATTTAGCTTCAGGCCTGTTGCCAAACAGCCGGCCTTCCGGTAGCCCGTAAGATTAATTGGGTCTCCAGATGAATTTCTTCGCCCCCTGCAGCTTTGGCCGTTTTTTCTTCAATTTTATAATCGAGTAAGGGATCAGATATATGATCTTTTCTCATTATTTGCCGGGCGAAAGTTACCAGCTTCTTTTGTCCGGTGTTTAGTGCTTCCTGCATTGTGTCAAACTCATTTTTGCCGAGTTCGGAATGAAGAATAAAGCGACCGCTTTCATTTTTTCGAATGATCGCAGCTAATGTCCGGTCCACCATCCCGACGATCGCTCCGACAGCCACTGAAACCTCATAGGCTTCAGGCAAAATGCATTGACTGTTGAGCCGGCTGAAAGTTCTGGGTAAACACAAGGGTGCCGGCGCACCAGCGGCAATCACCGGGACTGTCAATGATACTTGAATGTTTAGCTTGACTCCGTCGTCGTCGGAGAAAGGCGCCTTGAACCATCGATCAATAAGTTGGCACAGGGGCCCATTGTCCTGACCGTCTATAAAATTTATAATTTCCAAACAAAGTTTTTTGGTAATTACTTCTTCGACCGCCTCCATAAATTCGGGTTCTTTCATTCCCAGATGCTTCGCAAAAACAGCAAGGCCGAGCCGACCGGCCTCCCGGCTGCCAAGATTAAAGTGTCCGGCGGCCACTCGAATATCGGTCGGCGTCAGCGAGCTGCGAATGATCAATCCCATGTTTTCAGCGTGTTCATTCTGCCGGGGCGAAAACCAGTCACCGGCAATTCTGAACTGCAGATATTCATTCACAAGGCCCGAAGCCAGATATTCTGCGGCGGTTGAATCATCAGGGTCATTAGCGCTTCTGCTCTTGAAATAAAAAGTACATGGATTTACACGTCCGCAAGGGATCTTATTTGGCAGTATCAGGATTTTACGAAGTATTTCGATAACCCCTGGATGCTGTTCGGCGAAAACACACAATGGAACCACTCTGCGCGGGCCCACTACCAGCAAACCGTCAACTTTTGCCGATATGAGACTATCACCCCCAAGTCCGATGGTTCTGACGCGGGCAGCCTCCACATGAGTTTTCCATTTACCCACTTTTGCACCCAGGGGATCAAGAGCAACTTTGCCCTTTGTTAGTGAGGCCATATCAGTGGTGGTACCGCCCATATCGACGATCAATGCATCGCGTAAACCGGAGAGGTGTTTGGCCCCCAATATGCTGGCAGCAGGTCCCGAGAGCAAGGTGTCCACCGGCCGATCCAAAGCAGTTTGGGCGGACATCAGGGTTCCATCGCCCCGGACCACCATGAGCGGAGCGTTTATCCCGTTTTGTGAAAGGACTCTCTGTGTGGCCTTGATCAAATTACTGATCAGGGGTATCAGACGGGCGTTCCACCAGGCAGTCGTAGCTCTTTTAACGGCGTCCAGGCGCATCGAAAGCCGGTGTCCCCGTACAACCGGCAAATCGTATCTGTCACGGATAACCTGCGCAACTTTGATTTCGTGGTCCGGATTACGCACCGAAAAAAAACCCGCAACGGCAACTGCGTCCAAATCTTTAAGGAAGTCCGCCAATCCCTCTTCCAGTGATCTCACATCCAGGACAGCTTTTTCTTCGCCGGATACATTGTGCCCGCCAGTTATCATGAGCACCCTGGTTTCACGATCAATTTCGGCAGGACACTCGTCATATCCCACCAGAATCAATCCGGCTTCAGCACCGCGATCTTCCACTATGGCATTCGTAGCAAACGTGGTAGCCAGAGAGACCAAAGACACTTTTTGCAGAAGTGCCGGATCCAATCGTCCAAGGGCCGCATCGATTCCTTCGGACGGATCGGGCTGGGTGGTAAGCGCTTTGCTGCTTTCCATCACGTTGCCGGTGTTAAAATCCAAAATCACTGCATCCGTATAGGTGCCCCCGGCGTCAATGCCAAGTCCGTATGCAAATTTCATTTTGCGGTTAAACTCAAAATATCTAATTAAATTCAAATTTCTAAATTCGGTTTTGGTTGCCACTTCTCCGTGCTATGCCATCAGTTGCTTGGTTACTTCCACGGCCCGGGTAGCATCCGCTCCATAACCGTCGGCCCCGATTTCATCGGCAAATTCCCTGGTAACCGGACCGCCGCCCACAATAACCTTAAATCGATCACGCTCACCACTTTCCTGCAACAGCTCGATAAATTCCCTCATGTGGGGCATGGTCGTGGTCAGCAGGGCCGAAAGCCCGATGACGGCCACCCCGTTTTGCATGGCTGTTGCTAAAATATCTTCACTGCTGCGGTTAACACCGAAATCCACGACCTCAAATCCGGCAGCCTTCATCAGCAGGGTAACAATGTTTTTGCCGATATCGTGTATATCGTCTTGAACGGTGGCAATTAAAACCTTGATAAGTTTTTCGCCGGAGCTGTCCTGCTTTAACAATTCAGGCTCCAGAATCTCAACGGCGGCATCGGCAGCCTTGGCTGCCAGCACCAACTCGGGTAAAAATAAATCACCTGCAGAAAACCGATCGCCCAAGACATCCAGAGCTGAACGTATCCCGTTATTGATCAAATCCAAAGGGTCTAAACCCGACTCAACACCTCGGCGGGCGGCATCTTTTGCATTTTCCTCACTCAACTCAGCAATAGCGGTGTGCAGCTGTCTCAGAATTTCTTCAGACATGTTCTTATCTCCTAACTCAATTGGGTGTCTAACTTATGGTCTTAAACTTTAGGCAATTTAGGCATTTCAAACTTTAGGCATTTTATTTTGCATACGTTTCTTCAGCGTTCTTGATTATGGCCTGCAATTCATCACATGCTTCCTGCGGTAATGGTTCAACCCGGTGGGTGGCCAGAATTTCCCGGGCCTTGTCCCGGGCGATTTCCCGGATGTCTCTGGCGCCCGCTGCTTCCCAGGCGTCGTAAGTGCTTCGATCGAAAAGCCGCGGAAGGTAGTGCTCTTTACGAATATGGTCCAGGGTGTGCCTCAAACCCATAAAGTTGCCTCCTGGACCAATTTCTTTGATCTGTTCAAAGCTGAGGGTTTCGGGTGTGACGCGAATACCTTCCAACACGCGTGACACCATACCCAGCATCTCGTTGTCGATGACGTATTGCTCATAGCTGCACAGCAAACAGCTTTCCATCAAACCGGCGGCATCATGAATATAGTTGCCCCCTGCCAAGGCCACGGTGAGGGCCTGCAGAGATTTTTCAACACCCGCTTGGGCATCAGACAGCTTAGAATCCGACATCCCGCCCGTGCTATAGGTCGGAAGGCGATAGAATTTGGCCATCTGGTTCATGGCCGCATTGATCAATCCCAGCTCTACAGCACCGGAGGCAAATAATCCTGAACGCATATCACTCAGAGACCCTACATTGCCCCACATGATGGGAGTATTGGGTTTGATTAGCTGGGTCAAAGCTATCCCGGCCAGGGTTTCGGCTACATTGAGCATAACCTGGCCGGCAAGTGGCGTGGGACCGGTGGTGCCTCCCTGGGGCTCGGAACCGACGATAATGGGACAACCGACCTTTGCCAACGCAATAATTGCATCCAGATTGGTTTTGCCCCACTGAAGAGGCGATACGGCCAGCATATTAATAATGATCATCGGTCGTTGTTTGAAAGCCTCTTCTCCCCCGGCAACAGCCACCCCCATTCGGTATAGGTCCAGGACGGCCTTAACTGAGAGTGAGGTTGAGCTGATCTGTTTGGTGGTATTATTGTAAGCGGCATTTATCATATAGAGCTCCGGGATTTTCTTGTTGACATCGTTTGGTGTAATCATGCCTTTAAAAAAATGAATAAATTCCAGAGCGTCGATTAGCCGGGCAAAATCCTCACAGTCTTTCAGGGTACCCATCCGGATTTGACCGGTTTCCAGATCGCGCACTTTAACCGGCAAGGTCCCGGGGCCAAAATAGACCCGGTCTCCCTCGGCGTGAATGTCCCGAGCGGGATCACGGGCCGCCAGTAACATGGAAGAAGGACAAAGCCGAAGGGCCGCTTCAACCATATTCCGCGGGAGTTTGGCGATACGGGTGGAATAATCAACGACTGCGCCGTGTTTTTCAAAAATGGCAAGGGCATCCTTGCTTTCAAAGAAACAACCCACCTGCTGTAAAACATCCAATGCCCGCTGGTGGATTTCTTCGATTTCTCCCTGGCTGAGGATTTTCAGCTGTCCGCCTTTTAAGTTCCAAACGTCCATGTCATCTCCTTTTTCTTCTGCCTCATACCCGTATGCTTCTCCAATAAAATTTAGATCCTCATTGTTTCTGGGATTAAGACCGATGATTTTGCTTTCAGGTACCGCAAAAATTCTTTTTCCGTCGTCTCTGAAGACATCGTTAGATCGTATTCGGCCGATCGAATATTTATTACATGCCAGGACGGGGAGGTACCTTTTTATAGAGCCGGAAGGCTTCATCCAACGTTCGGGTGGGCGTTGGTTTATGAGTTTTGCCGAGGTAAAATCGACATCTGCGAGAAGGATTCATATCCGATACTTTGTGATGCAAGCACTTGATGCCTTTTCGATACATGCAACCATCACAGGTCAACATCTTCACTCCTCGTAAGTTCAGCTAAATGAGGGGTCGGGGTGTTTTTTTCACGACAAGATGAACGACCCCGGGCTTCTAGGGGGCAGAGGGCTATTGCCGCCGAGAAAGGCAAAACACGGCGTCGGTTCTTGTTGGCGTGAAAGTTTTAACTAGCCGGCAGTAAAATGC
>CP070652.1:610367-631294 GCA_020354645.1 Deltaproteobacteria bacterium | reverse complement strand
GACTATCTCAGAGTTGCCATCCATATCGACCGTCATTACACGACCTGCATGCATATCTGAAAAAAAAAGCCTTCCGTCATGCCAGCGGGGCGCCTCCGGAAATATCAATCCATCCAAGAGAACCTTTGGTTCGAGCTTCATAAAAAATTGTCCTTTTTAGATCTCTAAGTTCAAGATGATTGTTCATATAGGAAAAGGAAACCTTTCATTAATGCCAGTTGGGTGAAAAATGAATTCATCGCTATGCTGAAGGAGGGCCGGTGCCTCACCGTGTGAAGAGTCCTGCTCAAAATACGGCCCATACCGAAACCTTTTCGCAAGACCTGGAAATTTAACTTGTGCATTTTTTCAGGATCCATGGTCGGATGTTTAAAAACAACCGAGTTGCCGCCATAGTGGTCCCACGAAAGCTCGGTAAATATCCTGCCCTGTTCCAGATACTCATCGTAGATGGGGCTTCCGGGCATGGGGGTTAAGGTTAAGATAATTGGAATAATCTTCATTTCGTTGCAAAAATCCAGCGTTCGCCGGTAGGTATCCGGCGTATCCTCGTCCCAGCCGATAACAAAAAAACCCATAATTTCAATGCCCAGATCCTGAAAGATCCGGATATTTTCTTTCATCTTATCAATCTCGAAAGTATCAGACGACGTAAAATGAAGCTTGCGCCATGCTCCCGATTGCTTCTGCCCCGCACCGGATATAGACTCAAGCCCGGCAGCGATGGCGCAAAGTCCGCTTTCGGCTGCCAACTCGACAATTTTTCGACCGTCGGTATAGTTAATGGCCGACAGGCCACCGGCGCCGCTCCATAACCTTTTAGGCCGCAAAGCCGCCAACTCTTTATACAGATCGAGATAATATTGATTTTCTTCCGGACGATCGACGATCTGGGGATGACCAAAGACGCTGTCGTCCACGTTGAAGTAATTCTCTCGCAAGGTGTTGATTTCAGCGACGACCTCATCGATGGGGCGGTGGCGAATTTGGGGACCGAATATAGGTGTTACCGGGCAAAATCGACAAAAGTTTGGACACCCGCGCGTCGTAAAAATGGAATCCATGCGATAACGATCGCGAGGTAAAAGATCTCGTCTCATCATCGGCAGGTTCGCCAGGCTGGGTCTTTGGCGCTGAGGGTAAATACTTCCGTTCAGCGAATCCGTTTTGTATGGGCCACAGACGTAATAATCCCTTAAACTGCCTGCCTGAACATGCTTTAAGATTATGGGCCAGAGGTCTTCGGCTTCACCGATAGCCACAGCCGCGGCGTGTTGTTTTGACTCATGGGGAAAAGCGAAGATATGCGGGCCCCCTAAGATGACTGTCTTTCCTTGGGCGGAAAAATTGTCGGCGATCTCGTACGCAGTCATGGCCAACGGGGTACGGACCGTTATGGCCACTACGTCACAGTCGGAAGCATAGTCGACCTGATCGCCGTAAACCATGTCGACAAGCGAAACTTCATGTTCTTGCGGTGTTAAAGCGGCAAGCAATGTTGGTGCCAAGGGCATAACCGGCATCGTGGCTTTACCGACTTCAACTTTCCGGGCGGGAAAAATAATGGTGATTTTCATTTTTGACCTCACTGCCTGGTGAGCTGAATTTATAGAGGCAACTGTTATCTTTGACCACTGAACGCTTCATCCAAAATTAAATCTAAAACACGGGCTGCCGTTTTTCTTTAAATGCCAACATTCCTTCTCTGGCTTCTTCGGTACCCCAAAAAAATGTCAACATCTCTACCCCTATCTCTACACTTGGTGAGAGCAGGTCGTAGTAGATATTGTGCATTTTTTTTGCCAGGGCAATAGCTGTAGGGCTTTTGCTTATGATCTCCCGGGCCCAGTTTTCTACTTCCTGATCCAGCTGATCAGCAGGAACCACTTTGTTGATCCAGCCCATGGTTTCTGCTTCCCGGGCAGTATATAGACGACACAGATAGGTTATCTCCCGCGAACGCTTCTCTCCGACGAGTATTTGCAGATTTTGAGGGACACCGAAGGCTGGCACGGAACCCACCCGCGGACCGGCCTGACCGAACCTGGCCCTTTCCGAGGCAATGGTCAAATCACAGGCAATATTCAATTCGTTCCCGCCGCCCACGCAGGCCCCGTGTACCGCCGCAATTACCGGCTTAGAAATCTTTCTTACCTTTTCAATCATGGCTTTGAACTTCATAAGATACTCACGCCTGCGGCTGGCGGTTGCTTGCGTCAGTTTCAACAATTCTTCGAGATCACCGCCGGCACACCAGGCTTTTCCTGCACCCTTTAAAATGACAACCCGCACGTCTGTCTCGGACTCGGCGCGATTTAAAGCTGAAGTTACGTCTTTCACCAACTGGTGATTTAAAGCATTGAAAACTTCCGGCCGATTAAGCGTCAGGAAACAGATGTTTTCTTTTGTTTCATAGATCACAGTTGAATCCATATTAATTCCCTTCTATTAGTTGAATCTGTCGCTCATAAGCTTTTCCATATTCATCTTTCTGTGGCAGGCCACCAAGTGGCCCTCTGCCGCGGCTTCAAGGAGCGGCTCTACCTTCATACAAATTTCAACGGCAAAAGCACAACGCGTATGAAACCGGCATCCTTCAGGCGGATTTACGGGACTGGGGACATCTCCGGTAAGTACAATCCGGCGCTGCTTGTGTGCAACGTCCGGAATCGGAATAGCCGAAAGAAGCGCTAGGGTATACGGATGAACGGCTTTCGAAAAAATAATTTTTGTATCGGCAATCTCCACTATTTTCCCAAGATACATCACCGCTGCCCGATTGCTGATATATTTTACCACCAGTAAATGGTGGGTCACGAACAAGTATGTCAGGTTAAGCGTTTCCTGAAGGGACTTCAGCAAGTTCAATATTTGGGATTGCACGGATACGTCAAGGGCTGAAGTGGGTTCATCCAGCACAATGAATTCCGGGTCCGTGGCAATGGCCCGAGCCACCGCGATACGCTGCCGCTGACCGCCGGAAAATTCATGCGGGTATCGCAGCAAATGGTCCCGGGTCAGACCGACTAATTTGAGCAGACCCATGACACGGTCTTCCAGGTCCCTGCTCCCCATCCTCTCCTGAGTCTTGATAGGCTCGGCAATAATGTGTTTAACAAGCATTCTGGGATTAAGGGATGTCGTGGGGTCCTGAAAAACCATCTGCAGTTTGCTTCGAATGCCGAGCCTTTTGAGTACCGATTTTTTCGTTTGCGCGATGTCTATTTTATTTTTGGAATTGTTGTCCCTACCATAATAGTTGACTTGACCGCTGGTGGGAGGGTGCATACGGATAATGGTCTTGCCTGCAGTAGTTTTACCGCAACCGGATTCGCCGACCACGCCCAGGCACTCACCGCGATAGATTTCAAGATCAATGCCGTCTAAAGCCCTGACGGCGGCCACTTCACGGCGCAGTACTCCGCCCAGAATCGGGTAGTATTTTTTCAAATTTTTCAGTGAAAAAAGTTTTTGCATTATATATCTTACAGTTTGGACAGGATTTACAGGATCTTCTGGATATTTTTATTGCGTCACTTTCCTGAAGAAAGTGACGCATATCAATCTATTCCCAGTCAAAAAAAGGATTTCGCCGTGTGGCCGACATCTTTTTCTCGGTTTCATCAAGAAACCGAGAAAACAAACAATCGGGATAATCCTGTCGATCCTGTCTAAATTTTATTCGATTCAATCCAGTAACAGGCAACCATGTGGCCCTTCTCTTTTTCTATCATCTCTGGAAACGTTTGCTGACAAACGGCCATAGCATGCGGACACCTCGGATGAAAGCGACAGCCCGGTGGCGGTGTCACCAAGTTTGGAACGTTGCCTTCAATGCTCTTTAAGGTACCCGCCATTGAAAATTTGGGGACGGCCTCCAGTAGCGCCTGCGTATATGGATGCTGCGGATTTTTAAATAAATTTTCAACATCCGCAATCTCACATAGATTTCCGGCGTACATAACGCCGACGCGGTCACAGGTTTCAGCCACGATACCCAAATCATGCGTAATCAGCAAAACAGATGAAATAAACTCCTTTTTCAGCCGGCCAAGAAGTTCCAGAATCTGGGCCTGGATGGTTACGTCCAGGTTTGAAGTGGCTTCATCCGCAATCAGCAAAACCGGTTTGCAGGCTAGGGCCATTGCAATGACGATACGCTGCTTCATGCCGCCTGAGAGATTATGGGGGTATTGCTCGATAAGCTGTTCCGGATAGGGGACACCCAGCTTCTCTATAATTTCGATTGCGCGTCGCCTGGCCTCTTTCTTCATCCTTTTCTGCCATCGTTTTAAAACCGGAAATCGGCAGAGAATCTTCAAAGATAAGGCATCTGGATTTCGGGCCGCAGTTTGGTACATCTTCTGCTGGAAATTCTTCAGATAAAAAGAGGAGCGACAATCGGAAGCATTGAGATCCTCAAAAATTTTAGCGCACATTTCCTTTTGCTGATGAAACAAAAAACTTTCGGCCACCTGGTCGCCGATATCCATGGTCGGGTTGAGGGCTGCGTTGGGTTCCTGGAAGATCATAGATATTCGATCCCCGCGAAGGCTTTCCATATATGCTTCGGATTGCCTTAGCAAATCGACGCCTTGTTGCGCGTTCATATCATTTAGGTACACTATCACTTTACCGCCCTCAATACGTCCCGGTTCTTGCACAATCCGCATGATGGAGCGGACCGTCACACTCTTGCCGCAGCCCGATTCACCGACCAAACCATAAGTCGAACCATGATCTACGACCAGGCTGACTTTATTCAGGGCCTTGACAACGCCTTCGTAGGTGTAAAAGTTGGTGACCAGATCGACTGTCTCTAATAATTTGGCCATTGAATGTGTCTTTTCTTTTTCACCGCAGAGACGCGAAGGGCGCAGAGGATTACATTTTTTTCATTTGCCGTTGGGAGGACGGCAAATGAAAATCCTCAGCCGCTGCGCGGCACAGATTCTAATTTAGATTTCCTAGAATACATCCTGACTCATCAAACTTCACAAATTAAACATGGCACATCATATCTTATCTTATATCTATATCCACCCAGGGTGCTTGAATTTATTTCTTTTCGTCCTCTCAACGAAAAGAAATAAAAAAACTCTCTGTGTTCTCTGCGCCTCTGCGGTGAAATCACAATATCATCTTCTTCTCAGCTTGGGATCAAAGGCGTCGCGCAGTGCATCACCAATCAGGTTCCAGGCGAGCACAAACAGCACGATACACCCGCCGGGGATGACGATAGCATACCAAAATCTCAGCGGGTCGTCCGGTGGACCGATGATGTAGTTCCTGGCCAAGGCCACCATCTGGCCCCAGTCGGAATAGCTTTTGGCTTCGCCAAGCCCCACGAAACTCATAAAGGAGGCAGTGATCACCATGGATCCCATATCCATAGAAGCAAGTATCAGGACGGGATAGATGGCATTGGGTAATATATGGCGAAGGATAATTTTCAAATCAGAGACACCCATGATCCTGGCGGCCTGGACAAAATCCTGATCGCGCAACGTCAGGATTTCCGAACGAAGGACCCGCGTATACCATCTCCATTGGACCAATGCCAAGGCAATCATGATTTTGTCGAGACCCCTTCCAAACGCCACCACAATGGCCATGGCCAATACGAGAGTGGGTATGGCCCACATGACATCCGACACTCTCATTAATATTTCATCAACTATTCCACCAAAATATGCGGATACAGAACCAATGGTAACACCCACTAAAGTTGAAAAAAACACGACAAAAAGCCCTACTTTAAACGCTGTGCGTGTTCCCCATACCACCCCATAAAAAATGTCGTACTGACCGGAGGTGGTGCCAAAAATATTGGCTTCACTGGGCGGTTTGGGGGTGGGCGAGAATCCTTTATGGGGCATCAAGTATGGATTATGTGGGTATTTTGGGGGTGCAATTTGAGGCGCCAAAAGGGCCACCCCTATAAAAAACACCAGCAGACTAAACCCGATCACAGCCGAAGGATTTCTAAAAATTCTATGCAGGGTAAATTTAAATTCGCGTATTCGTGGATGCTGTTGGGTCATAGAATTTCCCGTTAAATAGTTTCCAAGCTAATTTATCACTGTATCGACGTTGGAGGTTGTATCCTGCTGGGATCTTTCTCACAAACTAACCGCCTATCGGATAAATCGACCAGCCGGTTAACTTTACTCCAATCGTACCCTTGGGTCGATGTAGGCATAAAGAATATCCAGTGTCAGATTTGTAATGACAAAAACAACGCCCATAAAAAGGCAGATACACATAATCACCGGAATATCGAGCTGGATTGCGGACTCGGCCAGCCACCAGCCGATGCCATGGCGGTTGTACACCACCTCGACGGCAATGCTACCTTCCATTGACATGGCCACGAGCTGACCTGCAACGGTCACCACCGGCAGCAATGCGTTTCGCCGGGCGTGTCTGATATGGATGGTTTTTTTATCAGCACCTTTGGCTCTTGCGGTAATCACGTAGTCCTTGGACAGTTCTTCAATCATTCCTGAGCGCATCACCCGCATGTTTAAAGCCACAACAACGATCACATATGTAAAAATAGGAAGAACCAGGTGACCCAGGGCATCCAATGCAACGTCAAAACGACCATTCAGAATGCCATCAATAGTGTACATGCCGGTGTAGGGAGTAAACTTATCCGGGTTGTCCATAATGAACATGTTCAAGTGGTCGGAGAGAACACCCGGGGAAAATATCTGAAAGTAGCCGTAAAAAATCATGAGCAGAACGAGGGCAAAAAGAAAAGTAGGCAGAGACCAACCCACAATGGCCAGAATCCTGGATGTATGATCGATCCACGTGTCCCGATGTATGCCGGACACTGTCCCCAGCCAGATGCCGAAGATGATGACAATCGGTGCTGCAAAGAGATTCATTTCCAGCGTGATCGGAAAATAATTCCAAAATGCTTCCCGCACGGGCCTGGACGCCACCAGGGACCAGCCCAGGTTGCCTTTAATAATCTCCTTCACCCACCGGAAATACTGAACGTAGAAAGGATCATCGAGGCCAAATTGTTGAATAATCCTGGGAATGTCCTTAGCCTGCTGGGGGGAGGTTACATAGGCAGCCGCCCTGCGTTCCGGGCTGAAAGTCATGAGGATAGCGAATACAAGAACGGATACACCGAACAAAACTAGAATCAGCAACAGAAATCTTCTGGTGATATAAGCAAACATCGTGGTATCGGTTCAGCCGATTAGCCCGTTTACCCGCTAGTCCGGTTTTCTGTTATTGGACCGGATTAACAAGATTATTTGTATGTTTTTGTTCGACACTGTCTACCCGCCCGCCACCAGCCCACTCGCGTCTTACGGGGTCGACGGGTCGCAAGCCGCCGATCCCGCCACCTGCTTCACCTCAGGTGAAGCAGGTGGGGATATAAGTAAAGCTCCAGTTCTTCTTATATAATTTATGTCTATTCACTAAGGACGATTTGCGTTTCTTGGATCGCATCCCCGGCCGCCTCGCCTGCCCTCGGCCATGAGCTACATTCGGCCTGAGCTAATGTCGAAGGCGGGCCGAATGGAGCAGCTCGCGATGGCGGGCAGGCGAAAGACCGAGAAAAAATATCTTAGAAATCCTGTTAATCCTGTCTGAAAAACAAATCAGACCTGCCCGGTATTACTTCTTCCAGATCCGCTTCAGGATTTCGTTGTCGTCAGTGAACATAGCATTCGGGACGAAACCATGCACATAGTCCCGATAGGCACGCACTACGATCTGTTGATAGAGTGGGATGCCGATAGCGTCTTCATACCAGATGTTTTGCAGCCTGGAATAAATTTCTCTGCGTTTTTGGGGATCAACATTTTCAATACCCTCATCACACCATCGATCGATTTCATCATTCTTCAAGGCCATGAATCTGCCGTAATAGCCGTTGGAATGCATGAACGGATACACGAAGTTATGCGGATCCGCGTAATCAGCACCCCAGCCGCTCATAAACATCGGGTATTGAAAGTCACGGATCTGGACGATATAGTCTTTCCATTCCACGTTACGGACTTCGATCTTGAATTTCGGATTCAGCGACATTATGTTTTCCGCCAGCATTACGGCAGCGGCTTCACGCATTTCATTACCCGTGTTGTGGGTGATGATCATCTTAAAACCGTTTTCCCAGACCTTTCCCCCCCAGGCTCTTTGCATATATTCAGCAGCCTTTTCCAGATTGAATTCATACACGGAAACGTCTTGGTGATAGGGTAGTCCTTTGACATTCGGACTGGTGGGCATGATGACCAGATCATGGAATACGTCTTTTTTGTAGGTCTCACGGTCGAATGCGTGGAGGAAGGCTTTGCGCACGTTGATATCGGAAAAAAAGTCAGGCGGTATGCCATTGCCGTCGAGCTTGCCGCTGCCGATATTGGGGTTGCCGGTGGGATTGATTTTGCGACAAAACATTCCGGCCGTAAAAGCGAGTTGAGGAACCTCGTATATCTTGAGACCCTTCATTGCCTTGACTTCCGGCACATACGGGGTATCCACCACCACCCGGTCGGCATCGCCGTTCTGCAGCATGAGTTTGCGAGTGCTCCATTCTTTCACATATTTGGCAATCCCGGTTTTGATCTGGGGCTTGGGTCCCCAGTAGCCCTCAAATCGCTCAAAAACAAACTGCTTGGCAGGTTCCCAGCGCTTCATTTTAAAAGGACCGGTGCCGTTTTCTATTTTTTGCAAGGGTTCATGGCCGGGAGCGGCGTTATTGTATTTGGCGGCATTTTTGATGTTTCCATCCCAGCAGCCTTTAGAGATGGCCCATTCTTTATCCACAACGGATGAAGCCGTATAGCAGAAAATACTCATCAGCGGTGGGTAGGGCTTGGGCAAATGAAATACAACCCGATCTCCCCTGGCTTCCACGGACTGGTCAATGATGTCAAAAATGCCATCGATAATCTTTCCTTCTTTGTCCCGGGTGGAACCTTTACCTGTCAGGGCTTCCAGCAACATCCACATGGGACCGCCGTCCGGATCCATAATCATGTTGCGTTTAAAACTGTAAACCACGTCTTCAGGGGTCAATACACCACCCTCATGAAACTTCACCCCTTTTCGAATAAGGAAAGTATATCTCTTGCCATCCGGGGAGATACCGCCGTTTTCCACTGTCGGGACTTCTGTTGCCAGGAGGGGCACGAACTTTTCTGTCGAAGATCCGTCAAAAAAGATCAGTGTTTCATAGAGATTCCAAATACGCATGGACCCCGCGACGTCATAGCTGGCGGCCGGATCTATGGTCTGGACCGTTCGGTAGTCAGCCAATACAAATGTGTCGGGGTTTTTAACCTGAGCCCCAACCGTGGCGGTAAAAAATACGAATAACAGGCAACTAGAAATACAGATAATTTTATTCATGGGCAACCTCCTTTTTTTTCTGAAAGTTAAACCGATGCTCAATATTCATAAGGAAAAGATAACTCCTTTAAATAGAAGGTGTTCGATCAACCAGAGAAGGCTTTCCCCCCCATCAGTTATCCGGAAACCGCTTGCCGTAAATTCTGCGGATATCCGATTCGCTGAAAAGATAAAAAGTATTGCAGTGATGGCAGCGCGATTCAACCGGGAAGGGCCCGTTCTCGAGTATATCTTTTAACTCTTCAATCGGAAGCATGGTAAGCAGGCTACGGACCCTTTCCTTGTTGCAGTGGCACATGAATTCAATCCGCCGGTTGGCCAAAAATTTAGGTGCGTATTGACCGAATACCTTATGAATCAGCGCCTCAGGTTCGGTATCGGCGCTAAAGACCTCTCCGAGTGACGGAAAATTTTCAAAAAGACTTTCCAATCCAATGATTGTTTCCTGGCCAGCTCCGGGCATGGCCTGTATAAATAAGCCGCCGGCGCCGGTCACCTCACCGTCCTTATCAAACTTGATACTCAGATTCAACGCCGAAGGGATCTGTTCGGATGTGAAGTAATAATTCGCCAAGTCTTTGGCGATATTCCCGTATTCAAGGGTTACCTTGCCGGTAAAGGGTTGTTTGGCGTCTTCCAAATACCGGGTCACTGAAAGAAAACCTGCCCCAAAAAACGGCGAAAGATCAAAAGAATCCAATGGTTTTTCGACCGGTATCGGTACGTTACTTAGAAAGCCTCGCACCTCACCAAAAGCATTGGCCTCAACAATCAGCCCTTTTATCGGTCCCGAACATTCAATTTGTATGCTGATGCGGTCATTACCCTTTAAATCCGCCGATATCAGGGCACCACCCAGATAGGCGCGCCCCAGTACCAACGTTTCTAGTATCCCCAATTCGTGATTTGCGCGCATTTCATTGATCATGCGGGTCCCGTTCAAGATAACACCCCGCACAGTTCCATCGGCCAGGGAAAAATTAAATAAGCGATCTTTAGAACTGGCGACGAGTTGCTCTTTCAGGGTTTCGCCGTAAATCTTTTTTTTTATCATGTTACTTGTTTTTGTAATACCTGAATTTTTGAGACGCTAAGCAGCAGAAGCAGACCGATGATTCGACATAATATGGAAATCCCATTATATCAGCGGTCGGGACAATTTTTCCGATCCTTCAATTGTAGAATGGTTGACAACCGATCTGCATGGCGCGTGGTCTCCGGCAACCGATAACCGCGGCAGCAGTTCAAAACATATTTTATGCTGTCCTTCAAATTAACTTTGTGGCCGATCGAAACGAATACCGGTTTAACGTTGCTGCGGGTCCTCAAAACAGCCCCGATAATTTCACCCTGATCTATCAGGTCACTAAAACTGCCGCGCTCAGGGCCGGGTTCATCATATTTGCCCAGCAGTTTGGTTTTGGCACAACCGATAGATGGAATATCAACCAGCAGCCCAATGTGACAGGCAAGCCCAAATCGGCGTGGGTGTGCGATGCCATGCCCATCAAAGATCAATAAATCTGGTGACGAATCCAGCTTCCTGAGGGCCTCCAGAACAACCGGTCCCTCCCGAAAAGAAAGCAATCCCGGAATATAGGGAAAGGCTAACTGACTTTCTGCCACCGTATGAAATATCGGCTCGAGACTTGGATATTTCAATTTCACCACCGCTGCCCGCGCGACTCCTTTGCGGTATCCGGTATCGACCCCGGCCACTGTCTCAACCGCTTTGAGCGTTGATTTTCGAACAATATAATGCGACAGGTGCTTTTGCAGCGCAACGGCACCGGAGGGAGTTATGTCCCATTGTGGCGTGATATGTTGCATCTTAACTATTTCTCGAGTTTTTGAATGCGAGCGCTTTGCCGGGCCACCCGAACCCGCCACACGGGGTCATCGAGCAAATAAAGTTCCGCCAGGCGATTAAATTCTTCGGCCTGTTCGGCATCGTTTTTCATGAGCCAGGCTTCCGACAAATAATAGTAATTCTGTCCGTTGCCGGGATCAAGGTTAATGGCACGCTCAAACATGCGGATGGCGCCCTGCGGGTCGCCATTATTTAATAAAACCTGACCCTGACGTGAAAATTCAAAAGACGCCAACACCCGGGAAATTGCCTGCTCCTGCACCGGCCGAGTTTTTTGGAGCCCGGAAGAAATATTTTCCGCAGTCATGGAATCCGGTGCCGTAATTTCTTTGACGCAGCCTGAAACCGCCAACCAGAGCAATAGGGCCCAGATTGTTAAAACCAATTTATTTTCTTTTAATGAAATTTTTTATCCCCTGTATTATCTTTTCAATCTTTTTTAGCGTTCCAGGCCTTGGATGAAGCGGGCATCGGGCACTGGGCGCATTTCCAGCTAAAAAATATTCATCCATCGGTTCGGGGCAATCTCTTTTCTCCGACAGCAGTCCGCTCTCGGAGCAAACGGTCCGCTTCACCACGCCGGGGGGTATTTTAAAATCCGCTTCAGTGATATATTGGGGAAGAGATTTTATAAGTTCCGCCCAAATAGGGAGAGCGACAGAGGCTCCGGTAGCAGCAATGGGGTCACCGTTGTCAAATCCCACCCAGACCAAACCCAGGATATCCGGTGTGAACCCCACAAACCATGCATCCCGGTAATCATTGGAAGTGCCGGTTTTTCCTGCTACCGTCCAGGTAATGCCATTTTCCCTTAACGCACGTGCAGTACCATCATCTACAACACTTTGCAGCATGGAGGTCAGTATAAAAGACTTGGCAGGCGGCATCAAACGCTCGATATTGACATGGGTTTGTTTTAAAACTTTATCATTTTCGTCGGTAACATCCCTTAAGGACAACGGATAAGGCAACACACCATCTGCGGCAAAGGCACAGTATGCGCGAGCCAATTCCATGGGGATCACCTCGAAAGCGCCAAGGGCTAAGGATGGATAGGGTTTAACCGGTGTTGAAAATTGAAAACGCTCTATTTGGTCGACGAGTTGATCCAGGCCAACTTTCATGGCCAGATCCACCGTAGCCAGGTTGAGTGATTTTTTAAGTGCCGTCCTCATGCTGACGTCAGGTTCGGAATCTGGAGTAAAATTTTGAGGCTTCCAGGGTTCGCCGTTAATCCAGTAAGTTTTCGGTTGGTTAGACAAGCGCGTGGCGGTTGTAAATTTATCCAGAGCCGCCAGATACACAAACGGCTTAAAGGCACTTCCGGGCTGACGCCGGCTCTGTATGATGCGATTGTATTGACTGATACCGTAATCCCGGCCACCTACCATGGCCAGTACATAACCGGTTTTAGGTTGCATTACTATGATGGCCCCCTGTAATTTTCGGGTAGGGTCCTTGCGCTGAAGGGCCGGGTGGGATTTCTCCCATCGTGCCAATCCCTTTTTAAGGGCCTTTTCGGCAGCCGTTTGCACCTGGGTGTCCAGGGTTGTGAAGATCGATAGGCCGAGACTCGAGAGGGTTTCAGGAGAATATAGGGTTTCGATTTGTCGGGAGAGATAATCCATAAAGTAGGGGGCTTTTTTGCCATACGACTTAAAACCGACGGTATTGACCGGCAGCGATGTGTTTGTCCGAAGTTCTTTATAGGTCAGCCAGCCCTTTTCATACATGGACTGCATAACCGTGTTTCGGCGTTCCTGGCAGCGCACCTTATCGACATAAGGTGAATAATAGTTCGGCGCCTTAATCAAACCGGCAATGACAGCAGCCTCCGGAACAGAGAGTTGGTCAATGGGTTTGCCAAAATAAAAAAATGATGCCTCACCAACACCATTGATGGCCACCGCACCCTTCTGTCCCAGATAGATTTCGTTTAAATAAATCTCCAATATTTCATCCTTGCTGTACATGATCTCCATGACGACTGCTAACAGAAGCTCATTCAGTTTGCGGGAAACCTTTCGAGCCGGTGTCAGAAAGTAATTTTTGGCTAACTGCTGGGTTATGGTGGAACCGCCCTGGCGGATACTCCCATGTCGCAGATTAATAAAAAGCGCCCGCAGGATTCCCAGCGGATCGAAACCCGGGTGTTCATAAAAACGGCCGTCTTCAGAGGCCAATACGGCATAAATGAGGTGTTGAGGGATCTGGCGGATAGAAACAAGCCGCCGCCGTTGGCGTTTTGACCCGTAAAATTTTCCAAGTTCCTCGGGTTCCAGCTCCAGAATCGGCAAAAGATCAGTCCGATCAACCCGTTCAATAGACTTGATGCGGTTTTTAAGATACCGGATTCGTGTTAGAAACCCCTGCCGGGTGAGTGATGGTGTCTTCAGGTCGTTGAGGTAAATATCCACCGCAAATGAGGCAAATCTGATTTCGCCCTTCTTTTGCGGACGATAAGAGACTTCCCGATAGCCCAGATCTCGAAGTTTCTCTTTAAAGCGGTCGATATTCAGATGCTGTCCGGGATATAGAATCGTTGTATCGGAATAAACTGTCGAGGGTATGTGCCAGCGCCGGGCGGAAAATCGCTTTTCGATCCGACCGGATAGATGAAACCCATAAATTGTTACGCCTAATAATATCAAAGTGATGGGCGGGATGGCCCATTTGAGCAGTTTTTTCAGCATGATCGAACCTTGTGCAAATAACAAACTTACGGTCCCGGCAAGCTGCTAAAATAAATCATTTTGGGTGCTATTTACCCGAATTTAAGAATTGAAACTGGCATAAGGCTATTCTGTGCCACTAATTTGCCAATATGCAAGTTCCAATACCGTCAGATATGCGATATAATATAAGAACGCTTTAAAAGCTAATGTTTCATCCAGCTTAACACTGTTCGCTCGGAACTCATGATTTTATAGCGTGTTTCATAATAATTTTCCAGCCATTTTGCGCCTAAGGGCCATAAGGTGTGCCTTTAAGGAAATCATGAGTTTACCGGTCAGTGAAGAGAGATTGGGAAAGGAATCGATCATGGAACAGTTTTTTACCATATTTTTGCAGTTAGCTTTCGTGGCGTTTGTTTACTTGGCAGCCTACCGGCATGGGTTTAAAGCTTCACAAAAAAAGATTGCAACCATTGTTCACGATTTCTCAGAGCCGGTGACTGAACTGATTGATCAGATCAATCAAGAAATCGATAAGGTCGTTGTCGCTGAAGAAATGAATAACAAATGAAGCTCCCCGCCCTAACTGGTGGGACTCCCCGGAAAGGAAAATATCTATTTCCGATATCGTGATTTACAAAAACTGTTCCGATTACCGCCACTGTTTTGCCGGCCCGGGTGAGGGGTAATTTTTTGCCGACCAGATGCCGAATCATTGCCCCTTAGGCTCCGACACGGCAACTCCCTTCCATTTTGCTGACTGCCGGTGCAACATTCGGTGTCCCACAAAAAGTCGCAGCCGCTTTTACCTAGCTGAGCGGCAGGCACCCTTTGCCATTTAAAACCACTGAAGTGATCATCTGGTCGGCAAAAAATTACCCCTCACCCGGGCCGGCCCAATTATAATATCTTTTCGGAACGTTATCTTGTCAATTATTATTGCCTCCCTTAATCCCCCTTTATAAGGCGAGGCCTGCAGGGGAGTGAGCCGTTCATTTCTGAAGCGCTGGATAGATAATTTTGTGAGAAGAACCATAAAAAAATCCCTGAGGGAAATTCCCTCAGGGATTTGTATTTCAACCGTTCAATTTAGTATATAAAGGATGTTTCAGAGACCAGCATTTATTTTATGTTATTTAGAATAGTTACAACGAAACAATACCCTATTACTAAATCACGAGCCCCTGTGATACAGGGGGTAAATGGTTAATAAAAAAGTTAACATACCGACTGTTCCCTACAAAAGGCCTATTTGTCGCTGACTCCGAAACATCCTTTATATCTTGGGATATGACGATATGAACACTTTATATGATAAAGAACAGATCAACTCGAAGTAAGTATTTAGGTATACAACTATCGTGCCAAAGATAAAAATGTTTCAGAATGGCTAAATATTCAATCGGTTATCCTTTTATGTAAGGGCTGAAATCGAACCGCAATTGACAAAAATAAGTACAAAAAATGACAAAATTTGTCAGATCACCTTTTTGCCATGATCTATGGGCGGCTCTTTGCCAACTTATCCGCTGATACGGCAAATAATGTAACCATGGCTTTGGCAACCTGTTTTTCTTCGTCTTCGGCAACGGCAAACACCTCCGACTCGGCTACAATAACAGTATGCCCATCATTGATGACTCTTGAACGGCAGACAATGGCTTTGCCGGTGGCCGGTTTGAAATAGTTTATTTTGAATTCGATCGTCAGGATTCGGTGCTTTTCAGAAACTGTCGTAAAAGCTGCATAACCCGCCGTATGATCCGCCATCGTAGCCATTACGCCGGCGTGAACAAATCCATCTTGCTGTCTATGTTCCGGGCGCAGTATAAGCCGGGTTTCAAATATCCCGTGGGCAACGTGCAGAACCTCAAATCCGCAATAGGCTGGAAATCCTTGAACGTAATCCACTTTCAAATGCTCAAACCATTCTTTGCTCATTTTAGTTTTCCCTGATTTGTTCGAGTTTCGGCTGTTGATGGTTTTTTTTGAAAGGCTGCATAGCTTTCTACCCGGGTAACGTTAACGTTCATGGTGAAAGGCACATGCGCACGCAACGAGGACGCACTAAGTGCCGCTGCAGTTTCCGCCGAGATTCTTCCGTGAATTTTGAGCTTAACTACGCTGTCTTCAAGCAACTTTTCTAAGATGCGCGATAATTATCCTTTAAGCGCATCGCCGTTCAGACCCATTTCAATGCGCGACTCAGTTCCTCATACCGCAGGATCGATTTTAACCCCGGCCGAAGCTCAAGTCTTCTTTCTTCTGAAATAAGCCGCCGCATTTCGGTTGTTACCACTCGCAAACGATCATAGGTTACAAGGTCAAGATTCTGCTGCCGGGCCCTGAATTTGGTTTTGTAACCGGGTGACAGGGGAAGGGCCTGTCCGGTCACCACTACCCGGCGCTCAAGAATTACCCCTTTATGGAACACAATAATTATTTTTTTCTCCGGGTTGTGGTTCGCTTCCCAGGCCAATGTTGATTCACTCAACAAGCATAGCCAGCGTGATCGGCGAATCCAATGGGCACACTGTTTAATGACAGATTCTATAGCATCTGAAACGGATTCAGGGGTCCAGTCTCTGGCATCAGCGGTTTCATCAATTTCTGCCCGTGTTTGCCCACTGCGGGAAATGTTTTCAGCGGACACGACGGTTTCAGCCGCTGCTAAGTTGTCACGCCAACGTCGGGTGCCAATCGTAATTAAAGCACGCCAAACCGGTTTATTTTTCAATAAACGCCGATGCTTTTGGCAGAAGCATTGAAACCCGCGCTGGAATACATCCCTTGGGGGTGCATACTCCTCGGGAATACCGGTGACGGCTGTGGCTGTATGATTTTTATCTTTGATCGTAGCGATCCTTCCGCTTTCGATCAAATCACCTATCGACGAGAGCGACACCAACGGTTGTTTAGAAGGCAGCGGTCCATGCCGATGAAGATCATCCGGTGTCAGAGCGAATTGCCGTAAATCCCTCGAACAAAACCACAGGTTGCGATCCTTTTTCCGTAACGCAATATTGTACGGAGGAGAATAGCGTTTTATTTGATCTGCCTCAAGAATAGCTGCTTCCATTGCTGAATCGGTAAGGGTTACCTCCAGATCACCTGCTTGACTCAGCATTTCCAGGATATGTTCAGGGTTCTGGGTGCTTTTTTGAAAATAACTGTTGACCCGTTGTCTAAGCGACTTTGCTTTCCCTATATAGAGAAGATCACCATTGGCGCGGAGCATTCTGTAAACTCCCGATTGATTAGGTAATCTAAGCCGGATATGTGAATTCATGGGATAAGTCCGCTCCGCACGGGTAGGTGCGCTAGTCTCGGTCAACCAATTGCGCAGTTGATCTGGCGTGCAAACGTCGTATCTATCCGCCAACTGTTTGACCATATTTCGCCAGATAACCACCGTTGCCGCAACGTGCGCCTCGCAGCGTTTCAGTTTCGCCGCAGAGTGACCGAAGAATCCGGCAATCGCTCTGATTCCCCGACGAGGCAACCCCGGAAAAAGGCGCTTGGCAATCTCGTGACTGCAAAAAATATCAAATGGAAAAACACTACCGCTGTCATGTCGGCTGTGTAACTGTCTTATAAAGGGTTCTTCGAACCGGGAATAATGAATGACTGTTGGACATTTTCCTTTTTGATTTTGATTGGTTGCTGCAATTTTGCGTGCGACGTCAAAAAGCTCCGACCAAACCGCATCCGGACTGGAAGATGTGTGCAGATCTTCCTGGTATATGCCCGTAATACGACTTATACGCTGCGGGATTTCAACTCCTATGGGTAATTTGAGAAGATGGGAGGTGATTGACGAGAGGGGAATGCCCTGATGATCTGCGGCACGAAAACGCGTCCACCCGATTTCCAAAAGGCAGCCATTTGCGGGACGGCTGCCGGTGGCTTGGCAATCAAGCGCTAGAATTTCTAGATCAGCGAGGCAAGTAGTCATTTCTGTAAACTACGCCCTGATTCGGTCAACGAAAGCTTTTTTGCATAGCTGGCAGCTTCGAGTCCTGCGACACATCCTTCTCCAACAGCCTTGGCCATCTGCCACGGCGGACCGCAGATATCTCCGGCTGCAAAAACGCCGGGCACGTTGGTTTGCTGCTTTTTGTCGGTCTGAATATACTTTGCCTCATCGTCCAGGCGGATCCCCAGGTTGGTTGCCAATTCCATCACACCCTTGGCTCCCAATTCAATAAAAACACCGGAGACCGAGATTCTTGTTCCATCTACAAGAACTAATTCCTCAACTTCATTTTTTCCTTTTATTTCTTCGATTTTCGCCCTTTCATAAATAACGACTTCGCTGTTTTTAATTTCTTCGCGAAGAACATCTACCACATCCAGTTTTTCACAGATGAGATGAACCGATTTCGAATCACCCAGTAAAGTTAACGCGCCTCCCACGGCCGCGCTTTCGCCACCGACAACCGCCACATCCTGACCTTTAAAAAAATTAGCATCACATTCAACGCAGTAGCTCACGCCCCGTCCCAGGAGTTGTTTTTCACCGGGGACACCGAGTCTGTTGCGATGCGCCCCGGTCGCAATAATAAGGCTTTTACACTGAACCATTCGTCCACTTTCGGTCTTGATCTCGAAAAGATTTTCATCTTGCAGAACATTTAGAACATCCTCTTCCCAAATTTCGGAACCAAACCGGAGGGCCTGTTCCAAACCCACCCTAAGCATATCCTCTCCGGCGATATTAAAAATACAGCAAAAATTCTCGACATGAGCGTGATATAAGCTGCTTTTGGTCTGTTTGCCCAGAATCAACACGGAAACTTTTCTGCGTGCGGCGTGAATGGCCGCCTGCAGGCCTGCTGGACCGGATCCTAGAATGACGACGTCATACATCGCTTTTTCCTTCATAACTACCTCCCGGTTTTGTGAAAGTTTTGTAGGCTAGGCATAAATTTTCTGAGTTCGATGGAAGCAATTGGCGCTGCTTGTTTTATTGTGAAACGCAAAATAAGGTTTCGAAAAGCAAGATAATAACAAGGCCCGGGTGAGAGGGGAGTTTTTTTGCGACCCTCCCCAATTATTTAGCTAATGATAAATAAGGTCGAACAGATGGTTGGCCATATCCCGGTCGAGGTCCATGAGAATTTTGTATTGTGCCAGTGAAGCATTGATATCTCCCAAGGCAACATACCTTTCTCCCAATTTATAGTGTGCCGGTGCATAATCGGGATCAACCCGTATGGCCTGTTTATAGGCCTTTATTTCCTCTTCGAATTTTTTGAGCTCGCCATATACCAATCCCATGTTGTAGTGAGCCGGTGCCAAATCAGGTTCAATTTGCAAGGCCTCTTTGTGGGCTTCCAACGCTTCCTGATATTGTCCAAGCTTACCGCAAGTAATGCCCATGTAATAGTGGGCGGATGCATCCGAAGGATCGATTCGTAAAGCTTGTTTGAAAGATTCCTTACCTTCATTGAACCTACCGAGTTTGGCATACAGCAGACCAAGGTTAAAATAAGCCGGACCGAATTCCGAATCTATCTGAATTACCTTTCTGTATGTTTCAATTGCGTCCTCATGTCGACCGATATTGTTATAGTACTTTGCCAAATTGTTGTAAGCTGACGCGTTTCTGGGATTCATTTTTATTGCCTGCTTATATGCATGGATTGCATCTGCAGGCTTGCCGAGTCCAACATAACAATAACCCAGCCCAAACCAGGCCCTCTCATCTCCTGGATCTTCTTCAGTTGCTTTTTTGTAAAAATGAAGTGCTTTGTTATAATCTCCGTTGATAGAGTGTTGAAAACCTTTTCGGCAAAGTTCTTCAGCGATTTTTGGATTTTCGCCGCTAATGCTGAAAGCCCATTCTGCAATCGTTTTCTTTTTCTTGTTGGGTTTCAAGCCAATTACAGACTTGCCCGACACAGCGAAGTTTAAATTCTGTCCGACTGCCGCCTGAAATGATGCAATCCCTACAACTTTACCTTTCATATTAATAACCGGGCTTCCGCTTGACCCTGGAGAAATCGGGGCCGACATTTGAAAAAAATCACCGATGTTTGGCATGTTTCGAATCGAGGAAACAATGCCTTCACTGACAGTTTGATCAAGACCGAGGGGACTCCCGACAACAATAATACGTTCAGCAATGGAAGGTAAATCCTTCACCACGACAACAGGCGATATTTCTTTTTTGGGGATATCCACCAGTACTTTTATGAGGTCCGTTTCTTCATTTTCGGCAAGGATTGCAGTAATCGGGTATTTACTGCCTTTATAGGTTCTGATAACCGCTGAGTATGACCCTTTCAAAACATGGTAATTGGTAATGAGATGGCCTTGCTTGTCAATAAAGAATCCGCTTCCGATACCGGAGGGATTATTCTCTAAATCGAAAGTAAGGATCGTAACGACGGCCGGCTGTACTTTTTTTACCAGCCTGCTTAAGTTAATCGCTGCACTTTCAGGAGTCATCAAAAAAAAGACAAGCCCACCGGTTAGAAAGATCTTAAAAAACATGTTCATAAATTTCTTTTCCATACCGAACCTTTCATGAGTAAAAATATTTATCCGTCAGTTCGCAGGTCTGAATTCAACAGCCAGCCCTATTCATATCTGTCGAACTCATAAGTCAACCATTACTGTAAGTTGGCACATTCATTCGGTGTCCCCCAAAAAGTCACAGCCACTTTTGCCTAACTTAGCGGCAGGCACCCTTTGCCATTTAAAACCGCTGAAGTGATCATCTGGTCGGCCAAAAAAACACCCCTCGCTCGGGCGGGCTTGATTATAATATATTTTCGGAACGTTATTTTGGCAATTATTATCGCCTCCCTTGATCCCCCTTTATAGGACTGGGCTTGCAGGGATCCGAACCGGCCAGAGATTAACATAATCATAAATCAGTTGAGATAAAGAGGATTGCCCGAATCGAAATCGAATATGAAAGGATTCAAAAATATTAAGTCATATAAAATATTCTGCTGTTTTTCGCCGTTTTCAGATTGTGTATAAAC
>CP070652.1:595839-610267 GCA_020354645.1 Deltaproteobacteria bacterium | reverse complement strand
GGCCAACCTTGATGGTCCCCGGCGGCAGAGAAAAAGCCATTCCGCGACCGCCGATCTGGGCAACATACTGGGTGATAATAAAGTCGACCGTAATAAATTGAGCCGCCATTGTAGTTAAAATCAGATAAAACCCTTTTACCTTGGCTGAGGGAAGACCAAACAGGACACTCCAGATGCCGGCCACGACGGCAGCGATAATGATGCTGAAAGGATATGCCAGGCCCCAATCAATTAGAAATTTAGGCCATGGAAACTCCAGAATGAGCAACGTGCTGGTATAAGCCCCCACAGCCAGAAATGCAGCGTGACCCAAAGTAACCTGACCACAAAAACCGATAAGGAGCTGCACACCTAAAGCGCCTAAAATCGTATAACCAACCGTGTTAAAGACACTGAGCCAATAATCATCGGCCAACAGCGGGATAACTACGAAAAGAAATAAGCCCAGCAGGATCATTTTGCCTTTGATAAACTTCGTCTGAAACCAGGCATGATCCTGGACATAATTTTGGTGATAATCACCGCACGGAAGCCAGGTTGTCGACATAGATTAACTCCATTAATGGTTTGCAGTTTTAGGTTTTAAGTTTTAAGATTGATGAAATAAAAAAACTCTATCGATTTCTTACCATTTTTACTTAATACCTAAAACTTAAATCCTAAAACACTTATACTCTTTCAATTCTTTCCCACCCCCATATTCCATAAGGCTTAAAGAGCAGAAAGACGGCCATAAAAACAAACGGCGCAATCTCTTTGACGCCACCCGGGAAGTACCTGTCCAGATAGGCGCCACAAAAATTTTGTAAAATACCGATGACAATACCGCCGACAATGGCCCCGGGTACTGAATTCAAGCCGCCCAAAACCACCGCAGGCAGTACCAGCAGTGAAAGGAACCCAACGGAAATATTGAGTCCGTTGATATTCCCCAAAAGAGTGCCGCCAACACCGGCAGCCATAAAAGCAATTGACCAGGCAGTCGCATAAACAAAGCGGGCACTTACGCCAAGGGATAAGGCAGCCATTTCATCGTCTGCCGTTGCCTGCATGGCCAAACCCCATCGCGTGTACTTGAAGAAAGAGACAAAAATAATCAGGAGTATAATGGCAGCAATAAAGCTCCAAAGATAGACTTTACCGATGATGAGTGTTCCAAAGCGGATCGGCTCGATTGAGAATACGGGAGGCGTGAATACCCGGGTATCGGTTCCCCAAATTAATTCAACACAACCTTTAAAGAAAAAGGATAGGCCTACTGTTACCATGATCACCGTCAAAACCGGCTCACCGATGAGTCTATCCAGAAATACCCTTTCCGTTAGGATGCCCAGGACAAATCCGATGATCAGGGAAAATAGAAGTGAAAGGATAAAGGGAACGCCCATGGAATAAAAACTCAAAGAAACGTAGGCGCCTATGAGCGTCAGTTCCCCCATAGCCAGATTCAAAACACCGGAGCATTTATAAATCAGCACCCAGCCCAGGGCACCAAGGGCATAAATGCCGCCCACCATAACACCTGTCGTCAGGGTCATCAAAAATAGGTCCATCCGTATCTCCCCTTTGAATTGACTATTGTCTATTGACGATTATTAAAAACGAATGTGGAAATATGGAAGTCGCCTCGCTGCGTCATCTTTGAAATAATAATTCCAAAATTGAAAGAATTCCTCAATTCGACCTTCAACTGTCGTCATTGGTCATTCCTATCTTTCCTTGCGGTTTTCCTTGATGCAATAAAAATTGCCGTTAATTCATCCGCCTCTTTCAGCAACGGTTCCACAAGGTGATTTTTCAGCAAGCTTTCATCAATGATAAACTCCAACCAAAAGTGGGATTCATCAGCCTCTTCGATTACGATACTTAGTTTGGAGATGAAACTCGCTTTTGATTGCGCAATACAAGCAGCCCTATGGTTTGAAGCTACTGATGTGGAACACCTGATTAATTGACCTCGAAGGTGTTTTCCAAGCTGCGTGTTCGGCAAGGCCACTGCCAATTTTACACAACGATGTGCGAATTCGTTTGTTCTCCTTTTAAGTTCCTCACTTTTCATTCATATCATATCGCCTTTAACTGACTTCTTATAAATAACGGTCAGCAATAAAGACGGAATTCCATCAATATTCAATCATCAGTCTTCAATAGTCATTCCCCCACCGTTCTTATTTGAAGATCGGTTTTAATATGGGCCTGACGGCCATCCTCATATTTAATGGTTGTGTCGATATGGACACTGTTGTTGCCCGAATAAAGTGCATTTACGATATCATTATACCTTTTTTCCACAAAGGCACGGCGTAACTTCCGCGTCCGGGTGAGCTCATCGTCATCCGCGTCCAATTCCTTGTAAAGATTGGTAAATTTCATGACTTTGGCCACATCGGGCAGGTCTTTGTTGGCCTGAAGGATTTGTTTTTCCACAAGATCATAAACCTCGGGCATTTGCGAAAGCTCCTGGTAACTCGTATAATTCAGCTTCTTTTCATCCGCCCACTTTCCAACCACCGAATAATCGATGCACAACACGGCGCTGATGTAATCTTTCTTATCACCGATCACCCATGAATCTCTTATATAGGGGCTAAACTTCAGACGGGTCTCCAAATACTGAGGAGCAAAGGGTTTGCCGTCTTTTAGAGTAAAGACATCCTTGGTACGGTCGAAAACCACCAGGTGACCATCATCATCGATAAAGCCCTTGTCGCCGGAATAAAGCCAGCCGTCCTTCAGCGTAGATGTCGTTGCTTCAGGGTTTTTATAATACCCCTGAAAAACAGAGGGACTGCGAGTGAGAATCTCACCATCCTCTGCGATTTTGACTTCTGTGCCGGGTATGGGGTGTCCAACGGTGTCAAATTTGATATCACCGTTGCGATGCACGACTGAGATTCCGGCAACTTCGGTCTGCCCGTAAATCTGCTTGAGATTCACCCCCAGGGCATGAAAAAAACGGAAATGGTCGGGGCCCATAGCTGCCCCACCGGTATAGGCATTGCGCACCCGGGCCAATCCCAGGTGGTCTTTGAGTTTCTTTTGGACAGTTGCGGTCGCCAGCCCCTCCAGCATTCTCCAATACCAGGGCACCGGTTTCTTTTCGAATTTCAGATTGGCAACTTTATACCCGACATAGGTTGAAAACTCATAAAACTTGCGTTTAATCCAGGTGGCATCGAGGTATTTGACCTGCACGGTGCGGGTCATCTGCTCATACATCCGCGGTGGGGCGAACATAACGTGGGGGCCGATTTCCCGGATGTTTTCCTGGGCAGTTTCGGGCTCCTCCGGAAAGTTGAGGGTATACCCGACTTGCAGACCGCAGGAAATCGACATCATTTGCTCGCCGATCCAGGCAAAGGGCAGATAGGATACATAGTCATCCGTATCCAGACAGGGATCCACGGCCATGAGATGCTGTCCCATGGTTAACATGTTGTGGTGAGACAAAAGGGCGCCTTTGGGCAGGGCCGTGGTTCCTGATGTATAAAAAAGCAGGGCCACCTCTTCGCCGGTGCCCTTGTTGACAAGTTCTTCAAAAAGATCCGGTTTTTCTTTATCCAGTTCCCGACCCAACTGCTGTACCTCTTTGAGACTGATCAGGTAGTTCTGGTCGTAATTTCGCATGCCTTTGGGGTCATCCCATATGATCTTTTGCAGTTTGGGACATTCATCGTAAATGGAAATGGCTTTGTCGACTTCCTCCTGGCCTTCGCCGAATAAGAATTTGGTGTCCGAATGGTCGATAATGTATTTGACCTCATCAATGAGACAGTCCTGAAACAACCAGACCCCCACACCTCTGGCACATAAGGTGGCCATTTCAGCCCATAGGCCCTCGGGGCGGTTGTCACCGATCATGGAAACCTTGTCACCTTCTTCTAAACCGAGGCTGATGAGTCCCAAAGCCAAATATTTTACGTTTTGCAAATAATCATCCCACGTAATCGGGCGCCAAATGCCAAACTCCTTTTCCCGCATCGAGATCCGGTCTTTACCGTATTGCCGTGCCTTTTTATAAAAAAGTTTGGGAATGGTCAGATCTTTGGTTATCTCGTTTTCCGAAACAATTTTATTTTCGTGTTGCATATAAATCCTCTTCGCCCAGATAAGCTTTGATCACCTCAGGATTGTTCTGAACTTCCTCAGGTGTTCCATCCACGATCATGTAGCCGAAATTGAGCACAAAGATTCGGTGGGAAAGATCCATTACCACGCCCATGTCATGTTCCACCAGCAGGCAAGTCACTTTCCAGCGTTCTTCCTCATTGACATCCAGGATGAAACGCGCCATGTCCTCAACTTCTTCCAGGTTGAGACCGGCCAGGGGTTCGTCAAGAATCAACAGCTCGGGCTCCAGGGCAAGGGCCCTACCCAGCTCCACCCGCTTTTGTAAACCGTACGGAAGCATGCCAACGGGTTTATGCCGGATATGCTCGATCTCTAAACGATCAATGATCTCTTCTTCGATAAATTTCCGGTGTTCAATTTCCTCACTGGCGGTTTTACCCGCATATAGCGACCCGCTGGCAATGCCGGACTTCAGATGAATATGGCGGCCCAAACGGATATTATCCAGCACGGTCATGCCGCCGAAGACTTCTACCTTTTGGAAGGTCCTGGAAATACCTAACGCTGCGCGGGCATATGGTTTGAGGTGGTTAATTTGTTGTCCCTTGTAATAGATATTGCCCTGCTGGGGACGATATAGGCCGTTGATACAGTTCATCATCACGGTTTTACCGGCGCCGTTGGGCCCAATAACGGAATGAATTTCACCGTTTCTGATCTTTAGGCTGACCCCGGCAAGGGCAGCAACTTTTCCGAAATACATGTGAATATCCTCGATTTCCAACAGGACATCCCCTTCTTTAATCTCGCTGGCAGCGATCAATATTGCGGCCCTCCTTCAATTAAGAACTGCTTCGGTGAATGTATGCTGATGAATGATGTTCAGTCTATCAAGAACGTTTCAATCAGCAAAAATTAGCTATAATGAGTCTTCTATTTAGTCAAGAAAATAAAAATTTTATGTAAAGATGTTGATCACCGTTATCTTTTAGATGATCACCACTTTTTTGACGGCGTGAACGATCTCTTCCGGATCATCCAGGACTTGCAGTATATCGGCATCTTCGGCTGATATCCGCTTTTCTGCGAGCAATTTGGATTTTATCCAGTCGATCAGGCCGGACCAGTATTCAGAATCCACTAGGATCACGGGAAGCGGCTTGATGCGTTTTGTTTGAATCAGCGTAACTGCTTCAAAGAGTTCGTCAAGGGTTCCGAAACCGCCGGGTAATATGATATAGGCAAAGGCGTACTTAACAAACATCACCTTGCGGATAAAAAAATAGTCGAATACGAGCTTTACGTTTGCATGCCGGTTGGGCTCTTGTTCGAATGGAAGATTTATGTTGAGCCCGACAGACGTTCCCCCGGCATCGGCAGCGCCTTTATTGGCCGCCTCCATAACACCACCGCCACCGCCGGTAATAACGGCAAAGTTGTTCTTTACAAACAGGGCGGCGATTTCTTCGGCCTGCTTGTAGATGGGATTGTCGGCTTTAATCCGGGCCGAACCGAAAATGCTCACAGCGGGGCCGATATCATGGAGCGCTTCGACACCGCCGACGAATTCCCCCATAATCTTGAACAATCGCCAGGACTCACCAATTTTAAAATCATCGATTAAAAACTGCTTTTCCATGGACTGCCTAAATAATACCTTAAATGAGCGAAAATCGAGGATGCGCCAGATCCCAGGCGAAGCCGTAGTTAGCTACTGCGAGCCCCTGACAACAAGAGAGATGGCGTATTCCGCCAGAGGCGGATAAACATCGGCTTTCCCAAGGGGTAAACAAAATGAAGATTTTATCCATATTTTATATCCCACCTATATGCTTATTATCAGAAGTGGGTTTGGACCATCGTTTTCGATTGAAATGCTCGCTTTTACATAATTTTCTTCATTTTGGTTACGCGCAATTGAGGTAATACTTCTGTTGTAAACCATTACCCTTTGCAATTATCTGAATATGTTTATGGTCGGCTGCCAGCCGACATAATTATACGCCTCAAGTTCCACCGTCAAATCCGATGGTGACCTGGCCTTTGTCTACGATGGTCGGAACCTTACGGGTGCCTTTTGAATACTTCAGCATTTGATCAAGATTTTTTGTTGATGCCTTCACATCTATGTATTCGACGTCCCGATCCTGTCTATCATAAGCTTCACGAGCTGAAGTCGTATACGGTCAACCACTTTTGCCAAATATCAATACCTTGTCCGACATGACTCATTCTCCTTAATAAATTGGAATTTTAAACAAACAATTCAATACGATTTAACCTTACGAAATTACCTGCATTGCTGAAAATACTTACCAGCCGCAATAATACTTGTCAACGATTTCGCATTGACATAGATTTTTATAATTGATAGATATATCAGATTTTGGAAAACTTACCTTGTCTTGCAGTTCGTTTTCATCCATAAACGAAACGACCTCTAAGTCAGCTAATTCTGGGACAACCTAAAATCCAGCAGGCCATGGCCAAGTCGGTTTACGCACTTTCCAGGGAAGCCACCATTATCAACGAACTCGGTCTCCACGCCAGGGCCGCAGCAAAGATTGCAGAGCTTGCGCAACAGGCTGAATCTAAAATATGGCTCCTGAAAAACGAAGAAAAAGTGGATGCCTCCAGTATTTTAGATATCCTTACACTGATCTGTCCAAAAGGGACAAAGATCACCTTAACTGCCGAAAAAAAATCGGACCGCAAGATCTTGGACGGGATTGCAGCAGTGGTTGAAACAGGCTTTGGAGAATAATTATAAATGACGGAAATGGAAAGTACAGAGATAAAACTCAGCGGCATCAGTGTGTCTCCGGGCATTTGTATCGGCAAAGCATATCTGGTCGATAATGGAGGGGTTGATGTTGTCGAAAGATACTTGATCGAGCCATCAGAAATTAAGAACGAGGTAAAACGCTTCAAGTCTGCAGTCAAGAGGGCAAAAGATGAGTTGCGGGCGATTATTGATAATACCCCGGAAGATTTTCGCCGACAATCCAGGATTCTTGAAACTCAGGAAGTACTGCTCAAAGACAAGATGTTGTATGGACGCACCATAGAGACCATCGAAAAGGAATCAATCAATGCGGAATGGGCTCTCAAATCGGTTGTAACTGGTATCAAATCAATTTTTCAAAATATGACTGACCCCTACCTGAAAGACAGAGAGGCCGATGTGGTTCATTTATCCGGTCGCATTATGAGAAACCTGATGGGGGCGGATCAGGTTAATATCAGCAAAATTGATAAACGGGTCATTCTGGTTGCCCCGGATCTTTCCCCGGCGGACACCAGCCAGATAAATCTGGAACGAATAAAAGGATTTGTGACCGAAAAAGGGGGCAAAGCATCTCACACCGGCATCATCGCCCGAACACTTCAAATTCCGGCTGTTTTAGGATTGGAAAATGCCACCTCCCTTATTCACAACGATGACATCATTATCATAGATGGCAAATCCGGCCATGTGATCATTAATCCAGCCGATGAAACGTTAATAGAATACGAGGAACGTAAAGAGGACTACGATAAACGCAAGGCAATTATTAATCGCAAAGGAAGACTTCCGGCTGAGACGATCGATGGATTTAGCATCGGTGTTCTGGGCAATATGGAACTGCCCGGTGAAGTCGTATCTGTCCACAGTGCCGGTGGTGAAGGCGTCGGCTTGTACCGTACCGAGTTTGAATTTATGAACCGGGAAAGATTTCCCAGCGAAGAAGAATTGTTTGACTCATACAGTGACGTTGTCTCCGTAATGGCACCCATGCCGGTGACCATCCGTACCCTTGATATAAACGGAGACAAAGCGCTTGGCCCCGGTTTCGCAACCGACGAAATAAACCCGGCCCTGGGACTCAGAGGTATCCGTTATTGTCTGAGACGGCCCGATGTATTTAAAACGCAGCTGCGTGCTATTTTAAGGGCTTCAACTTTCGGTAAGGTCAAAATCATGTTTCCCATGGTGTCGACTTACACCGAGGTTATCGAATCCAAAAAGATTTTAACAGAGGTGGCAGACTCGCTTGAAAAAGAAAATGTGTCCTTTGACCGGGATGTCAAAATAGGAGTTCTGATCGAAGTCCCATCAGCGGTTATTATGGCGGACCTGCTGGCAAGCGAGGTCGATTTTTTCAGCGTCGGTACCAACGACCTTATCCAGTATTCCTTTGCCATCGATCGGGGCAATAAAGATGTCCTGTATCTTTTTCAACCTTTAGATCCTGCCGTTTTGAGGATGCTGAAGCACCTTGCCGAGGTGGCCAAAGGCAGAGGAATCAATATATCGGTATGCGGCGAAATGGCCAGTTATCCGATCCACGTGCCGATTCTTCTCGGAATCGGAATGGATGAATTAAGCATGAATCCGCAATCCATACCTGCCGTTAAAAATATGATAAGATCCATTAAAATGGATGATACCCGGCGTTTTATGCAGACTGCTCTCAAACAAACTTCTGCCACCAACGTATATAAATTGTTGCTGGAAACCTATGGCCACCTATTACCGGACAAGTTTGATATCATCAATAATGATGAATAATGAGGAGGGATCAGGGCACAACATTTGACCGGTTTGCTTCCCTGCAAGTCCCGCCCCTTAGGTCTGGGGGCTTCACAAACTCCTTTGATAACTCTAGTTGAATGTTGAGACCCTTTATTTTTATTGAACAAGCCACATATCAAAATCATCGCTGAGAACCGCAAGGCCCGCTATAACTATTTCATTGAAGATCAGCTGGAGGCCGGGCTGGTTCTCAAGGGCACCGAGGTGAAATCTCTGCGCATGGGAAAAGCTAACTTGAAAGATGCCTACGCCAGGGTGAAAGACGGAGAGGTGTTTGTTTACCAGATGCACATCAGCCCCTACCCGTTTGCCTACTATGACAATCATGATCCTTTAAGACCCAGAAAATTACTTTTACACAAACGTGAAATTAAACGACTCATCAGCAAGGTCAATGAAAAGGGATTTACCCTGGTACCGTTAAAAATCTATTTCATAGCCGGCAAGGCCAAAATCACACTGGCCCTCGCCAAAGGCAAACGTAAGTACGATAAACGGGAAGCAATCCGGCGGCGGGATGAAAAACGAGATATGGAACGCGCCCGCAAGGAAGGTTATAGATAGGATTAACCGCAGACATCCGCAGACGACCCCAGAGTATTCTTTCGATAAAATTGCCACTAAAAGATATAATAACGTATCGGTAGAATATCAATGCCTTAATAACAAAATTGTTTAAATGATAGAGGTCATAACATGAATTCTGAAACAACCGGTTGTTTCGAAGACGGGGGGTATCGCGTTGATGTGAAGGTCATCAGTCAAAAAGGTACCTGCCAGTTCGGTCATCAGGTGGATGATGTGGTAGTATTCGACGGCGAGACGATTCAGGGCAGGATTTGTTTGAGTGCTCTTTATAGTTTCCTGCCTAAAGTTTTTGCCTTACGCTACGGAGCCGACTTTCCCTGGCTAAAAGACAACAAAGACGTCTCCACCCACGCCTGCCCGGATGCGTACAATCCGGTGGTATTTGAAATTCGTCGGATACGGGCTTGATTGCCGTCCCCTGTTTCTATGCGGCTTTTTAAAATTCTGGTTTTGTAATTTATTGATTTCATATACTAATTTTTGTTGGAATTTCTGCGAGGTGTTAGGCATCGACAGCCGCGGTTTCCTGATGGAACCCGATGATACCCAGCGCCAGCAGGATGCCGAAAGTGACGGTGATCATGCCAATCCAGGCCGGCAGACCCGGCAACTCATTCAGGATCGGTATGGCCGTCACGGCTGCCACGACTGGCACAGACGAGAGAAAGACCGACGTCGCACGGGGGCCTATATGGCGGACGGCGATGTTAAGGGAGGATATGCCCAGAACACTGGGGACCAAACCCTGATATACCCCCTGCAGAAGGATTTCGGAGCTAGGAGCGACGGCCAGGTTGCTGTCCAGCCACAACAGCCAGATCGGGATATAGATGACGGCACTGACGATAGTCGCCGAGAAGATAACCTGACCGGGAACTACGGTCCAGACCCGGTTGGCAACCATAAAGACGGCAAAGAGAGCGATTGCCGCCAGGAAAAGAAAATCACCGATCCAAGTCATTCTGCCGCCTGATGATACAAACCCTTCATAACCGACCAGAGTGACGCCGGTCAGGATTATGACCAAGCCGACAATTTGAGAGAATCGAATCCTCTGGCCGAGCCAGATCCAGGCGAAGACGGTGGTGAATATCGGCAGACAGCCGTTCATGAACACCCCGCCATGGGCGGCCGGTGCGTAAAGAAACCCGAAATAGGACAGCAAGGCGTAAGGCACCCCCGAGGTCAGGGTCAGAACCAATGTGCGCAAAGGGGTGAGACCCCGCCAGGCCCTGCTCCAGATAATATAGGGTAGGGCCACTGCCGCCCCGACGCCGTGCCTGAGGCCGGTGACATCGTAAACTGTCAGATGGTTGGTGACCCCGAGACGACTGATGACGATCCAACCCGCCCAGAAAAAGACCACGCAGATGGCTGCGACACTCCCCAAAATGATGCTACCCCGGTTGTTGTTCCCCAACTTTCGACTCCAGATCACCCCTTCATATTGAAAAATCGGTTGATATCATTATCGGTCAAAAATTTGCAAGTAAAATAGACGAGCTTCAATTTCAGTAAAGAGCATTATCAGCTTAGGGTGAATGCCTCTGATTTTGTTAACACTGCTTGGCAAGGGTTTGGACTGGTTGCGGGATGCTGGAAGGATGCTGAAATGCTCACTAGCTGTTTTTGGGAGGATAAATATTAAATATATAAATTTTTGATCGAAATAGCCTGTTTAAGATCATGTTAACACAATAATTTTCAGATTTTAATTTATTTTCTATTGCTTAGCTTGGTCCGACCCCCATACCCCCAATACCCACAAATATGTTGTATAATCATCAACTTTTCTTTATGCGCTTCAATTTATTAACAACCTCGACCAAGGACTGCGAATCGCCGACATTGCCGGGAAAAACAATATAAGCCAAGCCCGGCAAAAGACTTTCGGCACCCAGCTTCCATACCGGAACACCCGGCATAATTTGTCCACAGACCATAGCGCGTTTAACCTTTAATCCCTCCGTGGCGACATCGCTGGAGGTAATGCCGCCTTTTGCCAGTATATAACGTGGTTTCGTTGTAACCTTATCGAGTATGGCAATCAGCCCCTTTGATATTTTTTGCCCAATTGACAAACTCCTTTTAGCATCCCTCCCGGCAGCGCGTTGACGGCTGGTGAAGATGACCACATCCTTGCCATGGCCAAGTGCCCGGTCGGCTTCTGCAGCCACACGCTCTATTTCAATCAAGCGTCGTTTATCATCTATCAGCAATTCGACACTGACCTCAGCGTGAGAAATTTCTGGTTGCTCGAGAAGTTTTTGCACCTGATCTGTCGTTCTGGGCACATACGATCCAACAATTATCAGACCATTACCGGAATCCTGTAATTCCAGGTCCTGGGCTGTGAGCAATGGGCGAGGGGAAAGGCCGGAGCGAATCCGAACAAATGAAGCGGCTGTGCGATAAAGAAAGCGTTTTCCATATGCCTCAACATCTAACAACCCGGCTATGAACACTTCTAGATCGCGGTAACTGGCTGCATTCACCACACAAACACAACCGCCTTGCAACTCAGCCAAGATCGAGGCTACACGCCCCGGCCCGCCCTCACGTAGGTCATTGATGGAAATAGAGGCCACCGCATCCAAAGAAAATCGCCCGCCGGTCTTTTCCTCTACCCAGCGGCACAAATTGGATGATCGATAGCCAAACACACTATCCCGGGCAAATTCGGTTTCGGCTGCCGGTACCAGCCAGCCGCCTTCATCGACATAATGGATATCGTCGATGGTATAGCGGCCGCCTTCAAGAAAAAAGGGATTGATGATCCATCCATCAAAGTCCTGTACCAGAGCCTTTGCCAAGGCGTCTACTTCACCGGGAAAATGTCCCCGCAAGGTTGAATCACTACGACTGACCACCACAAATGAAAGGTTTGCCTTCCGTGCGGCCTCGATCAGGTTACCACCGATCTCCCTATTAATGGACTGGGCCACCTCCAAAGGGAAACTTCGCGAATTGGTTAAAATATAAAATGCCGGCAGGTCGGTCGACAGTTCAACCTGCAGCGCTTCTACAGACCAATCCGTCAAAACAGGAATGCTGTGAACTGTCTGGGTGCCGGTGGGATCATCGTCTAAAACAACAACTTTGCACTTGCTCGCCTTAACTTGTTTTTGAATCTGCGGCAGCAAATCCACCGGCCATTCATCCGGCAGGCTGGTTAATAATTCATTTTTTTGAATGCGTTTCTTTTTCAAAAGGGCCATTTCGTGTGCGAGCAAATTATGATTTACGTTCGATAACCTCCTCAACCGCTTTAACAATATGTTCGGCGGATAATCCATATTTTTTGAGCAGTTCCAGATATGGGCCGGACTCGGCAAAGGTATCCCGCACGCCGATACGTTTCATGGGTATGGGATGGTTTTCCACCAGCACCTCGGCCACCGCACTGCCGAGGCCACCGTAATACATGTTGTTTTCGGCTGTCACAATGGCGCCGGTTTCATGGGCCGCCTGCAGTACGACTTCAATATCAAGCGGTTTGAGGGTGTGGCAATCAATCACCCTAACATCAAGGCCCTGACCGGCCAGCAGCTCGGCGGCAACCAGCGATTGAACGACCAGGTCACGGTTTGCAATGATGGTGGCATCTTTTCCATCACGCACCGTGACCGCTTTGCCGATTTCAAAGGGGTAGTCCATATCAAAAAGAACCGGCACGGGATCCCGCGTAAAGCTGAGATACACCGGGCCGTCATATTCTGCGGCGGCCCACACGGCCAGCTTGGTGGTCGTCGGATCTGCCGGTGCGATGATGGTCGAGCCGGCGATGGCACGCATAATCGATAAATCTTCCTGCCCCTGGTGGGTTACGCCATCAGGGCCCGGCGTGATGCCGCCATGGCTGGCGGCAATTTTGACATTCAAACGGGGATAATGGATGCTGTTGCGAACCATGTCCAGCGCCCGCATGCTGGCAAAGACGGCATAGGTGCTGGCATAAGGGATGAGACCGGTGGTGGCCATACCGGCGGCGGCGGCCATCATGTTTTGCTCGGCGATGCCGAAATTAAAGGAGCGTTCCGGAAACCTTTCCGCGAATAAGTTCGTCTTGATAGATTTTGAGACATCGGCGTCCAGCACCACGATATCAGGATTTTTTGCTCCAAGCTCCAGAATGGCTTCGGCATATGAATACCGCGTGGGCTGCCGTTCAGCTTTAGTGAACAGATCGTCTGATGTCAATATGGACAAGATGTCAGGGCGGACATAACGATAAGGCGAAATCGTATTTTTACTCACCGCATTTACCTCCTAAGCTCTGTTAAAGCCTTGTCTGCCTCTTCTTGGCAGGGTGCCTTGCCGTGCCATTCACACACATTTTCCATGAAAGAAACCCCTTTGCCTTTCACAGTGTTGGCCACAATCATGGTAGGCATGCCTTTAAATGATCTGGTTGCCTCCAGCGCATCGACAATATCTTTCATGTTGTGACCGTCAATTTCGATGACATGCCAGCCGAACGCCTTCCATTTGTCGATAAGCGGATCAATGGGCATCACCTTGTCCACGCTATCGTCATTTTGTAAATGGTTGTAATCTAAAATAGCGGTCAGGTTATCCAGTTTCCATTTAGAGGCGGCCATGGCGGCTTCCCATATCGAACCTTCTTGAGACTCTCCATCTCCGATGATGACCCATACGTGATAATCTTTTTTGCGCAGTTTGCCGCTCAGCGCCATGCCAAGCCCGGCCGACAATCCGTGTCCGAGGGAGCCGACGGTCATGTCGATCCCCGGGGTTTTATTCATGGTCGGGTGGCCTTGAAGAATGCTGTCGAGGCGGCGTAACGTTGCCAAATGCGCCTTATCGAAATAGCCGCGTTCGGCCAGGGCAGCATACCAGACGGGACATGCGTGACCCTTGGAAAGAATAAAGCGATCCCGATCCGGCCAACCCGGATCTTCGGGATCAATACGCATGATCCGAAAGTAAAGTGCGGTGACAATATCTGCCGATGATAGCGAGCCACCCGGGTGTCCGGCTGCTGCCGTACATATCATTTCAATGATGTCGCAGCGGATGACAGCCGCCATTTTCTCGAGTTCTTCAATTGACATCGGTGCTTGAACCATTTCCATCTATGCTCCTCTGAGTTTGGTCTTGTGTTGTTCCTTACTTTAACGAGAAGATATTTTTCTCGATAAATTGCCAGGTTTTTAAATAATCGGTTTGCGT
>CP070652.1:518908-595739 GCA_020354645.1 Deltaproteobacteria bacterium | reverse complement strand
AAGCCTTCAAGAATACTGACTTGCGGATTTTGCCATTTCAGATGAACTCCCGGTAGATTTAAATTTTTCTTGATCCATTCTAGCTTTTCAAAAGATTCGGCGAGCGAATTTTGAGCGATCCACTGAAACGGCGTATGCGGCTTGGGTATGAAAGTCGCCAAACTGACGTTGATTTTCCCTTTAAATCCTTGCGAGCTACTCAGTTTACGAAGATCCTTAACCAGATTGACCATGGCATGGAGATCGTCTTCTGTCTCGGTGGGAAGTCCGATCATGAAGTAGAGTTTTATTAATCGCCAGCTGAGGTCGAAAGCGTTTGTAACCGTATCCCTGATGTCTTTATCGGTTACATTTTTATTGATAACATCCCGAAGTCTCTGGCTGCCTGCCTCCGGCGCAATTGTAAATCCGGTTTTTCGCACCCTTTTTATTAAATGCATAAGTTCTGTCGTTAACGTTCCGGCCCTGAGGGACGGCAGAGATATCGCAATCTGGCTGGCCTGACATTTCGTCATAAGGCACTCCAGCAGTGGAACAATGCAAGCATAATCCCCCGTGCTTAAGGATAACAATGACATATCCTCATATCCGGTAGCCTCCAGGGATTTAGTTGTAAGATCGATAAGTTTCTCCATTGAGCGCTCACGCACCGGGCGATAAATTATTCCAGCCTGGCAGAATCGACATCCTCGTGTGCATCCCCTTGAAACTTCCAAACGCAATCGGTCATGCACGGGTCTCCCGAAAGGTACAACCGGAGCTTCGGGAAAAGGCGCCTGATCAAGATTGTTTGTGATCGTCCGCGTGACCCGGGTATAATCTGACAATCTCGGCTCCAGTATCTGATACCCGGATGTGTCAAACCGCGGCTTAAAATAAGCAGGCACATACACACCCTCCAGCCGAGACCACTTCCTCAAAAGCGAATCCTTATCGCCTCCGGAACTTTTGTTCCACACAAGCCAGATATCGGACATTTCCAAGATCACATTCTCTCCGTCTCCAATCACCATCGCATCGAAAAAGTCGGCAACTGGCTCGGGATTACATGTACAGGGTCCACCGGCGATAATCAACGGATAAGAATTATCCCTTTGTGACGCATAAAATGGTATGTTTGACAGATCCAAAAGGCTCAATATATTGGTATAATTTAACTCATAAAGAAGACTAAAACCGACAATATCAAATTCCAGCAAAGGTGTTTGAGATTCTAGAGATAAGATAGGAAGCTTGGATATCCGGAGCTTAGCTTCCATATCCAATCCGGGTGCAAAAACCCTTTCGGCAGCAATTTCTTTAGACCTATTGAGAATGTGATAAAGAATTAATAGTCCAAAATGGGAGGTTCCAATTTCGTATAAATCCGGAAATGCTAAAGCGATACGCAACCTGACCGTACTCGGATCCTTTTTGATGGTATTTGTTTCCGTACCCAAATAGCGGCTCGGTTTCTCCACTAGCGGCAAGATATCTTGAATAGAATATTTGCTCATGGTAAATAAAAAAAAATAAAAGATTTTATTCTTTACATTCTAGATCGCATCCAGCCAATGCATCTTAACAGATAAACTTAGTAAAAAAAATTTACCCATGTCAGATTTTACCGTACAATTCAATGAAAACTTACAAAAGTGGGCGTTTGCGGCAATCGTAACAGGATACCTGTTTATGTCGACGGCTTCACCTGTTTCCAGCGCCCCATATAATAGAGAAAATGCTGTTGTTAAAGCCGTGCGCAAAGTCAGCCCTGCGGTGGTAAATATAAGCTCAGAGTTCGCAGTTCGCAAGCGCCGTAATCCCTTCTCGGGTTTTGGAATGGATGAGTTTTTCGATTCATTTTTTAGAGACTTCTTCGATCCCAACCTTGAACGGGAAACCAAAAGAACCAGTCTTGGATCTGGCGTCATCATCGATGGAAAAAGGGGATTGATCATTACCAACGCCCACGTGATTACCAACGCCGGAATTATAAAGGTGGTCCTGAGAGATGAGCGTGAATATGAGGCCCAAATTGTGGGAGCAGACCCGGAGTTTGATTTGGCCGTATTGCGGATCCAGACAGATGATCCGCTTCCCACAATTACAATGGGCGACAGTGAGGACTTGATGATTGGTGAAACCGTTATCGCCATCGGCAACCCATTCGGATTTTCACATACAGTCACCACTGGCGTGATCAGTGCCATAAACCGAAGCATTCGGACCGAGGACCGTGTTTATCACGAATTTATCCAGATCGATGCTTCTATTAATCCGGGTAATAGTGGTGGACCGCTTTTGGATATTAACGGTGAACTTATTGGCATAAATACTGCCATTTATGCGAAAGCGCAGGGAATCGGTTTTGCGATTCCAATCAGCAAAGCCAAAAAAATTATATCTGATCTTATTGAATACGGTGAAGTGATACAGGCCTGGATAGGAATCACCGTGCAGAATGTTGATTCAAGTCTTGCAAATTATTTGAAAGTACCCGGAAAAAAGGGTATCCTGGTCAAAGCCGTCGAAACCAGAAGTCCGGCGCAAAAAGCAGGTATCCAAGGAGGTGATATTATCCTTTCAATCGGCAATCGAAAGATTCGTTCGAAGGACGACTACCAAACAGCGATGCGGGGATTTGCATCCGGAGACACCCTCAATGTGCGTATTTGGCGAAACAATCGTCTTCTCACCGTAACGGTGACCACTAAAATATTCCCAATGGAACTGGCGGATGAACTTGCCGAAAAATTGTTGGGTGTAAAAGCGGAAAATTTGACCTCTCAAAACCGTCATCGCTATGGCGTTACAGCAAGAAAAGGGGTTGTTATTACAGACATTTACCCCAGATCATATTTGTTCCGCATCGGTGCAAGGCCCGGAGATGTTATCAGACAAATCGACGAACTCAACATTCTAAATATCGAAGATTTTAAACAAGCCGTAGTGAAATACCGCCACAAGAAAACCGTGATTATTTTACTCCAGCGAAGCGACCAAGGATATTATATTACCGTTGAACTTGGCTAAGCAACACTGAATCACCCCGCTCAAGCCGCGGCGTGTTTCTGGACTCGTTCCAGGTCAGTGTTTCATAAAAAAATAAAATAATTGTAAAAACCTTGATAAAGTTTTTTACGGGCGATAGGTACTAATTTGGGGGAATGCTTGCGAAATCGCATTCAACCTCTATAGTATAGAAATTCTAAAAATTAAGGGTCATCATGGTTCGTACCAAAATTTTTAAGTTATTGCAGTCAGAAGGCCTGTTAGAAAAAGTATTGATAAAAGGGTGGGTAAGAACCCGACGAGATTCCAAAGGGTTTTCATTTCTTGAAATCAATGACGGGTCATGCCTGAAAAATGTTCAGATCATTGCAGACGAAGAACTCAACAACTATGAAGAAATAAAAAAACTCTCAACAGGATCAGCCGTATCTGTAACCGGAGAACTTGTCGAATCAAAAGGCGGTGGACAAAAATGGGAAATCCAAGCGGAGACGGTTGAAATCATCAGCCTGGCACCAGATACTTATCCGCTGCAGAAGAAACGCCACAGTGACGAATTTTTAAGAACTATTGCCCATTTAAGACCTCGCACCAACAAATATGGTGCCGCATTTCGCATTAGATCAGAACTGGCTTTTGCCATCCACAAATTTTTTAGAGACAGGGGATTCAAATACATCCATTCGCCTATTATCACCAGTTCTGATTGTGAGGGAGCCGGCGAACTTTTCAAGGTAACGACACTTGATCTGAATCATGTGCCCAAACGTTCAGGTGCAACCGACTTTGTGCAGGATTTTTTTGGCAGGGAGGCGAATCTTTCGGTATCCGGCCAATTAGCGGCCGAGATGTTTGCCCTGGCATTGGGGGATGTCTACACGTTTGGGCCCACTTTCCGGGCTGAAAACTCAAATACCCGTCGACATGCAGCCGAGTTCTGGATGGTCGAACCCGAAATGGCCTTTTGCAATCTTGAATGCAATATGGATCTCGCTGAAGAACTCACAAAATATCTTACCGCCTATGTGATAGAAGAATGCAAAGATGACCTCGAACTTTTTGCAAAATTTGTAGATAAAGATTTAATGTCAAATCTGGAAAATACAGCTTTCTCGGAATATATCAGATTGCCATATTCAGAGGCCATGGAAATTCTGAATATATCGAACAAAAAGTTTGAATACGAAATATCTTTTGGGAAAGACCTTCAGTCCGAACACGAGAGATATTTAACAGAAAAGTATTTCAAAAGACCGGTAATTCTTTTTGATTACCCTAAAGATATAAAACCATTTTACATGCGTCTAAACCAGGACAACAAGACCGTGGCAGCCATGGATGTTCTGGTGCCCAGCATCGGTGAAATAATCGGCGGCAGTCAGCGCGAAGAACGCCTGGATATTTTGGTATCGCGGATGGATGAACTAGGGTTGTCAAAAGATGATTACTGGTGGTATCTTGATGCCCGTAAATATGGTACGGTCGAGCACAGTGGCTTCGGTCTTGGATTTGAGCGGTTGCTTATGCTGGTGACCGGTATCAGCAATATCAGAGACGTCATCCCCTTTCCCAGAACACCAAAAAGTATAGATTTTTAGCCGCTGCAGAGACCACTTTTTAAAGAAGGCGTCGCCATGGTTCCTAAGTCCTCATGCACCGCAATTTTGCGAGCTCCTCGGCATATCCGTATAAGTGCAGCCCTTTGCTTTCGACGATCATTTCACCATCTTTGACGCCAATCTCCCCGGCCATATATTCTTTGAGGTTTTGAATGCCGGCCAGATTAGCAGGCAATCCTCCCCACAGATCCCAGGAACGAAAATAAACGCAGAAATTTAGGGTTTCATTTTGAATGCGGGTGTCGATGGCACGCAAACACGGGGGATCAATAAGCGTGAGGTCCGATGGATGGGCGACCTGTAAAACCATTTGATTATTGCGTTCACCATACTTTTTGTAAGTATCGATGACCCACTCGATTTGATTGAGATAGAGTTGACCGTCTTCTTCGAATACTGTTTTTCCGTCAATTGCCCGTTTATCGATGATTTCGGTATTGCCCGTTTCCCACCAATTCAGCTTTTCACCGCTTATGGCTGCCTTTGTTAATCGTTCACCATACGTATAGGATTCTCCGGGCTCCTTGTGGCCGGTCATCAAATATTCAATGTAAGACCTTTCATAACCCTCTCCGCCATAAATATAGGCTTCCTCGACCGGATTCGGAATACCGCAGGCTGGAGGGATGTCCGGTAAGAGCGGCTTTGTATAAGGATGTTTCACATGACCGATAAAATAATCGTATTCAAGTCGCGTCTGTCCGGCATAGCTACCGCGATCGATCTTAAAACGCTGCCCATGATCAAGAATATCGTTAACAGCCTGAAACCACAAATCCGGCAGATCTCTGGCAATAACCATGTGGATCTTCATAAGACCCCTAAATTCTATTTATATTATTTTTGAAAATGATCTTTTTTAGAACGTTTTCAGATATCAAGCATACTGACTTCCAAAGCATTATTCTGAATAAACTCTCTTCTGGGCTCAACTTCTTCACCCATCAGAATGGTAAAAATCTCATCGGTATCAACAACATCCTCCACTTTAACCCGAAGCAGATTCCTCTTTTCGGGATTCATGGTTGTTTCCCACAATTGTTCAGGGTTCATTTCACCCAAACCTTTATAACGCTGTAAGACGAGTCCCTTTTTGCCCTCTTCGATCAAGTATGCAAGCAGGCTTTTTTTGTCTTCAATTACCACTGGATCAACTTCATCATTTTTAGGATAAACCGTAAACGGAGGACTATCATATTTGAAAATCTTTTTACCGGTAACAAAAATGTTTTGGAAGTCTTGGGAGTATATCAGACCTCGGCCGATGGTTATCTTGTGGGGGGCTTTGCCAGCAGTGTCAATGAAAACTTCTTCACTTTGAGTTGTCGGTGATGCAGTGATATTCATCTCATAAACACTTCGATCATCATTCCAACAGGGTTCACCGACTCGATACCCCATTTGTATCAGGGATTCTTTCAGGTTTGACATTTTGTCCAGATTCTGAAGAAAGTGCTTATCCTCTACCCCTTGTTTGATCAGCAAGTCTACAAATTCCGAGCGAATACCCCTTCTTTCCAATTTTGACATAACCATAAAATATTCTGAAAGGTCGCCAATAAAAAGATACAATTTATGGCCGCTTAATTCTGCTCCATCAGATCCAATCTTAATGATTTTATTCTCGCAAACCTTTTTCAAAATATAGTCATTTAATTCAGTTTCGTTTTTGAGGTATATTTCCTTCTTGCCTTTTCCAATTTTCAGTAAGGGGGGTTGTGCAATATAAAGATAACCTTTTCCGATCAACTCGGGCATTTGTCTGTAAAAGAAAGTCAGCAAAAGGGTTCTGATGTGCGATCCGTCAACATCGGCATCAGTCATAATGATGACTTTGTGATATTTAATATTTTCAATATTATACTCTTCCTTTCCGACACCCGTACCCAATGCCGTAATAATGTTTTTTATTTCCTCACTGCGTAAAATCTTATCAAAGCGCGCTTTTTCAACATTCAAGATCTTTCCCTTAAGGGGGAGAATCGCCTGAAACTTACGATCTCGGCCTTGTTTCGCACTACCCCCGGCCGAGTCTCCTTCGACCAGGAAAAGCTCTCTTTCAGCCGGGTCTGAAATCTGGCACTCAGCAAGTTTGCCAGGAAGCGTGGCATCAACGAGAGCACCCTTGCTTCGGGCGAGATCCCTAGCTCGCTTGGCAGCATCCCGAGCTCTGGCAGCATCCACACCCTTTGCGATGATTTTTTTGGCAACTGACGGATTTTCTTCCAAAAATGTACTCAACTTTTCATTGACGAGGGATTCCACCAATCCTTTTACTTCACTGTTTCCCAGTTTTGTTTTTGTTTGCCCTTCAAACTGCGGAGATTTTAGCCTGACACTGATAATTGCTGTCAGACCTTCCCTAACATCATCTCCAATAATCTTGGCTTGCATATTTTTGGGTAAGTTTCCGTTAATGGCATATTGATTTATTGTTCGGGTTAAAGCCGCCTTAAAGCCGATGAGATGAAATCCACCTTCAGTTGTATGAATATTGTTCGCAAATGAAAATATTTTTTCAGTAAAAGTATCATTATATTGAATTGCGACTTCAATCATGACGTCGTTGACTTCCCCTTCAATAATAATCGGTTTATGCATCGGGGAATGCCTTCGATTCAAATATTCGACAAACTGTTTAATACCACCTTTATAAAAAAATTCATCCTTCTTATCCGAACGCTCATCATCAATGATTATTCTCAGGCCTTTATTCAAAAACGCGAGTTCTCTTAGTCTGCGAATAAGGATCTCATAACTGAAGTTTACAGTATTAAAAATCTCTTTGTCTGGGTAGAAGTGGACTTTAGTCCCCCGCTTCTTTCTCTTTCCGATGACTTTCAAGTCACTGGTCTTAAATCCTCTTTCGTAGGTTTGGTGATAAACCTTTCCGTTGGAATATATTTCCACTTCAAGCAAGGTTGACAGGGCATTAACCACCGAAACACCTACCCCGTGAAGGCCCCCGGAAACTTTATAAGAGTGGTCATCAAATTTTCCACCGGAATGGAGTCTGGTCATGACAACTTCCACCGCCGGTACATTTTCCGTTTTATGAACACCTACTGGAATACCACGACCGTTATCCTCTACACTTATGCTATCATCCGTATGAATGGTGACCTTGATTTTATCGCAGAATCCGGCCATGGCCTCATCAATACTATTGTCCACCACCTCGTATACAAGATGATGAAGACCAGCAGTATCGACATTACCGATGTACATTGAGGGTCTCTTCCTGACTGCCTCAAGCCCCTCAAGAATTTTGATATTATCTTCGTTGTATGTGCTGATGTCTTGATTCATATTCTCATCGGCATAATTACGGTTAAAAATGAATTATCACCTTCCCCTTCAATTAAACAGGGTTTCTCTTCATTTGTTACACTCAATATTACTTTATCACTTTCAATTACACCTAAGGTTTCAATGAAATATCTTGGATTAAATGCCACCTGAATGGGGTCACCCTTAAATTCTATCGCCATACTTTCTTTGGATTCTCCAATATCGGGATTCGTTGATGTTATGATAAGTTGATCATTGACAAAATTAAATGCCACACTCCTGTAATCTTCTGAAGATAGAATAGACATTCTTTTCAGCATCATAAGAAATAACTGTTTGTCCATGGTAATGGTTTGAGCATCTCCCTTTAAAACAATGTCACCATATTCCGGAAAATCACCCTCAAGGAGCCGAATGATAATTGTTTCAGTGTCTTTTTGAATGACAAAATTATTGTCTTTTATGCCGATCTGAACGGAACCCTCTTGCTCAAGGAATTTACTGACTTCATGCATACCTTTTTTAGGAATCAAGAAACCTTCTTTGATTGGTAAATCGAAATCTTTATCATAGAAGTGATCGACCGTCGACAGCCTGCTGCCATCAGTGGAAATCATTCTAAAAACCGTGTGTTCATCTTTTTCGATGCTCTCCACGAAGAGGCCGACAATGTGGGCACGGCGATCATCCGCAGCTCCGCTAATGATCACCACTTTATCAATCATTTTTCTCAACGCTGTTGAGTCTATTTTAAAAAACTGTACATCCTTTATTTTTGGAATATCGGGAAAATCATCCGGATTCATGCCGACAAGATGGTATTCAACATTCTGATTGCTAATCTGAATCCAATGATTTTCAACTTCATGAATTAGAATTTCTTCACTCGGAAATTCTCTTACAATTTCATATAATTTCCTGGCATTGATCGCTGCGGTTCCTTCGGATTCTATGGTGGCTGAATAAGATCCCTCAAATCCGGTTTCAAGATCCGTTGCTGAAATCACTACTCCGGAACTGGTGGCTGTTATCAAAGCATTCGTTGTTATGGCAAGGTTGGTTCTTCGTCCGGTTATTCCCTGAATTCTGGCGAGAACATTTAAAATTGTGCTTTTGTTAATTGTAAACTTCATAATTTAATCCTTACCAATAATAAATTAATATATAAGATAATAAATAATATGGTTTGTTGATAAGTATAATAAATTTATAACCTTCTACTATCATAAAGAAAAATAAAAAAACCATTTACAAAAACAGAGAGCATTCGGTTATTAAAAAATTTCATATATAAACAAAACGCATTTCTTTGTTAATAAAGGTTCATTTATCAACAAAAATTAGATAGTTGATAATAATTACTTTCAATGGAATTTCCAGCCGTTTTGGAATTAAAGATCCTTGCATCAATTCGGTAAAAATGTTGAATTAATATTCGCTGTTGATATCAATATATGGTATATACCAACGTAAAATTAAATATATATAGCGTAATCAAGCGGAGGATACAAGAAAATTTTTATATACAACTCATATATTAACCATCGTGTTTCAATAGTAAATTTTATTCGGCGATACCAGCAAAATCGGTTCATAATCCCAATCTAGTTTTATTTATCAGAATACAATTACCATGCAATTTATTACAGACCTTCATGTGCATTCCAAATTTTCAAGAGCAACAGCCAAAGATCTCGATTTAGAAAACCTTTATCTAACGGCTCAGAAAAAAGGTATAACGGTTGTCGGAACCGGTGATTTTACCCACCCGGGTTGGTATTCTGAAATCAAAGAAAAACTGGCTCCGGCTGATGAAGGTCTTTTTAAATTAAAGGACGATATGCGGGCTCATTTTGATCAACACGTTAGACCTGCTTGCCGAGGGAAAGTTCGGTTCATTTTGGGAGCTGAAATTAGCAATATCTATAAAAAAAACGGGAAAACCAGAAAGATACATAATCTTGTGTTCTTTCCCGATATGGAGTCAGTAGAAAAATTTAACCGGATTTTGGAAAAAATTGGCAACATTAAATCTGACGGCCGGCCCATTTTGGGCTTGGACGCCAAGTATCTACTTGAAATTGTGCTTGAAACCTCACCGCAAGCTTTTTTAATCCCTGCTCATATTTGGACACCCTGGTTTTCTATACTTGGGTCTAAATCCGGCTTTGATTCAATCGAAGAATGTTTCGAGGACCTTACACCTTACATTTTTGCCGTTGAGACCGGTCTTTCTTCTGATCCTTCCATGAATTGGCGTATTTCCGGTTTGGACGGTCTTACGTTGGTATCCAACTCAGACGCTCATTCACCATCGAAACTCGGCAGAGAAGCAAACCTGCTGAATACGGAGTTGTCCTATTCAGCAATAAAATCGGCACTTCATTCCGGGGATCCGGAACATTATTTGGGTACCTTTGAATTCTATCCTGAAGAGGGAAAGTATCATTTGGATGGACACCGGAAATGTAATGTTCGTCTCTGGCCACAAAAAACCAAAGAAAAGGGTGGAATTTGCCCAATATGTAAAAAACCCTTAACGCTTGGTGTGTTGCACCGGGTACAAGAGTTGGCAGATCGACCCGAAGGGATAAAACCCAAACATTCACATCCGTATTATAACATTATTCCTTTAACCGAGATTTTATCTGAAATTTTAATGGTAGGCCCCGGATCCAAAAAGGTTAAGCATAATTTTGACCAATTGATTGACAAATTCGGTCCCGAATTCAGGATCCTTCATTCACTTGAATTAGATTTGTTCGAAAATTCGGGGCTGCCATTGCTCAGGGAAGCCATCAAAAGGATGCGCTGCGGAAAAATCGATCTTTCACCAGGCTATGATGGAGAATTTGGTAAAATAAAAATATTTAATCCCGCTGAACGTGAAAATCTTTTAGGCCAAAAAAACCTCTTTTCAGTACCAATCCCCAGTTCTCATCATAATATAGAGAAATTTGAAGAATTCAAACTTTGTGATCCTAAAATTTCAAAAGAAATCCGACAAAGCGCTAAAGCTCAAAAACAAAAGGTTGCATCAAGCCAAAAGGATGCTGATGCTCAAAATAACTTTCCCGGGACTTTGGAGAAATTGAATCTTGAGCAACGCCTGGCAGTTCAACATCCAGCCGGAACTCTTTTAATTGTTGCCGGTCCGGGGACTGGGAAAACCCTTACCCTCACTTACCGAATTGCCCATTTGGTTTCTCAAAAACATGTATCGCCTCAAAACATTCTGGCATTGACATTTACTCACCATGCCGCACGAGAAATGCACCACCGCCTCAAGATGCTTTTACCGAATACCAAACCACTCCCGCTTGCAACGACTTTCCATTCATTCTGTTTTCAAATATTGAAGGAATACGAAAATACAAACAACGCTTTTACGATTATTGACGATTACGAGCAAACGTACTTTCTTCAAAAAGCCCTGGACGCGCTTAAGCAAGACAATATTCACATCCCCTTAAAAGCCCCAAAGATTCTAGATAAGATTATCGCTGCAAAACAGCGTATGTTAGAACCCCAAGATAATCTTGAATCAGTGGCCAAAAAATATGAAGTCGAAAATATTGCAATCGTTTATCAGACGTACCAGAAGCTTTTGTCAATTTTTGGCCATTATGATTATGACGATCTGATTTTTCGTATCGTCAGGCTTCTAGAAACTGATAAATCATTTGAAATTAAATGCCGTGATAGATTTCAATATATTTTGGTCGATGAATATCAGGACTTGAATCATGGACAATATCGGATAATCAGGGCGCTTTCACCCACTGGAAAAAACCTATTCGTTATCGGTGATCCGAATCAATCTATTTATGGTTTTAGAGGTTCGGAGGTGCGGTATTTCAAGCGGTTTCTCCAAGACTACCCGGATGCGGAAATCATACACCTGAAGCAGAATTACCGTTCCACCCAGACAATTCTCGATGCCTCTTTTCAAGTGATTTCGGCATCCGGCTGTGGCACGGATGTTGAATCGAGGGTATTTTCGAAAATTATAGGGGTAAAGAAATTAAGCATAATTGAAGCCATTTCTGAGAAAGCTGAGGCTGTATCAATAGGACAATGTGTCGAAAAGATGGTGGGCGGCATCGGATTTTATTCAATAGATTTTGACAAAATTGACGGTACCGAGGAAGATATGTCCCAAAGTTTTTCAGATTTTGCGGTACTTTATCGAACCAGAGGACAGGGAGATATTATCGCCGATGTTTTCCATAAAGCCGGTATTCCGTGTCAGGTGGCCAACAGAGAAGATGCTATTTATAAAAAGGGTGTAGCAGAGATTGTATCTTTTCTAAAGGTGATTAAGGGTATCGGGTCTTATCCGGATCTTGAAAGGATAATTGATTTGACTGGCATTGAAATCAGTGCAAAGTTTTTGAATAAATTTTCAGCTTGGGGTCTCAGAAACGGATTGCAATTATCTCAAGCGCTTCAAAATATCCGGCACTTTACTTTTGAGAGAATGAAGGAAAAGGACCGGCTCACATTTGATGGGTTTTTACTCAAACTTTCCGCAATGAAATCGCAGATGCAAAAGATGAATCTTGAAAAAAAGACAAAATATATCCTGGAAAATCCTGTATTGCCACCGACCGAAAAAAAGAAGGAAAATTTAAAAACAGCATCGGGCCACATTGTCGGAATCATGCGAGAATTTCGTAGCCGAGAGTTCGAATTTCTTTCGCAGATCGCGTTGGAGTCCGATACAGATATTTACAATCCTCAAAGTGAAAAAGTTACCCTATTGACCATGCATGCAGCCAAGGGACTCGAGTTTCCGATCGTATTTATCGCTGGCTGCGAAAAGGGTTTTGTACCTTTTCAAAGATCAAACCGGAAAACGGAGGATCTAAACGAAGAAAGACGGCTTTTTTATGTCGCTATGACCCGGGCAAAAAAGCGACTTTTTCTAACGTATGCAAAGAAGAGAATGGTGCACGGTCAAACTGTCAATAGAAAGCTTTCTCCCTTTGTAAAAGATATAGAGAAGAAATTGAGACAACACGAGACGCCATATATCTATCGAACAAACACTGATCTTGCGGTTCAGTTGAAATTATTTTGAACCCATACACATTCATATTCTTCAATGCAATCCGACAGATCATCCGCTTAAAACACTTATTTTACTTGAGTTCAAAAAGAAAATCCTTTATAATAGCAGTAATTGTGGCGACGTTTTTTTGTAAGATAAGATGTTGGAATATCGTTTAAACAACCACGTTCGCTTTTGATGTTATTTATTGCAAATATGTAAAGTGACTTTGAACCTTATTCTTCGTTTACAGATGTCTGCCAATTATAAAAAAATGTTTTTCGGAATTCCTGGCATCATACTTGTTGCATTGATATATGTTTTACCGGCCAGGGCCGATATATATATGTTTATTGATACAAACGGCGTCATTCATTTTACCAATGTTCCCACAAACGCAGAAACGGACTATCGCATTTTTATCAAGGAAAAAAGGAGAAAATCCTTGGGAGCAGATTCGGAAAAGCGGTATGATCATGATTATGATCACTATATCGCAGAAGCCTCTGAGCGACACGGAGTTTCTTTTCCCTTGGTCAAAGCAATTATCAAAGCCGAGTCGGATTTTAATCCCAGGGCAATTTCAAAAAAAGGGGCGCTTGGGCTCATGCAGATAATGCCCGAAAATCTACAAATCCTCCAGATTCAGGATCCTTTCGATCCGTGGGAAAACATAATGGGTGGTACACGTTATTTCAGAATGATGCTTGATCGATTTAAAGGGAAATTGCCACTTTCGCTAGCAGCGTATAATGCAGGTCCAACAACCGTTGATCGCTACAAAAGTATCCCTCCTTTTAAGGAAACAGAAGACTATATCGAAAAGGTTATGATGTACTACTATTCTTATAAGTATTGACAATTACCTAAACTATCGATATTTCCCGCAGCAATTCCATTCTATCCTATTTTACTGTTTGAAAATTTAAAGCGAAGTGTTATATAAATCTGTCATTCTGTCTAAGTCTATGAGGGAGAGAAAGGGGGAATGTTGGTTAACCAAAGGCAAGGTATTAAGCAAGGTTCGGAAAAAAATCATGACCCGAAGACATATGATACAGTCCGTTCAGAGATCATTACGATCATCAATAAAAAGGTAGAGTCGATAGACCATATCGGCGAACACAGCTCTTTAATAACCGACATCGATTTAGATTCGATCGAGGTGGTGGAACTTATTACAAAGTTCGAGGATAAATTTGGGATTCAGATACCGATGGATCGTTTGACGGAGCTTAAGACCGTTAAAGATTTAGAGAGATTAATCTTTTCTCTCATCCAGAAAAAACACATGTGACAATCGTCATTGGGTTTGGAATGAAGTTACACTGTAAAACGATACCCGAGGCACTCGTCAAGGCGGCAGCAAGTTCTGACGCTGACCGGGGCTACACCTTCGTTTCAGAAGACGGTAAAAATGAATCATTTTATTCGTTTAAAGAGCTAGCTAATCAAACGGCGCGGCATGCAGGGGCGCTTGTTCAGTTGGGGCTCGCAAAGGGAGATCGGGTAGGGCTAATTGTTCCTCAAAATGAAGAGTTTGTATTAAATTTTTTGGGGGCCATGTATGCGAGATTGATACCGGTTCCCTTATCGCCTCCTCTAAATTTGGGGCAGCTCGGTCTGTACCTCGAGCAGATAAAACACATTCTGAAGGCAAGTGAAACAGCTTTGCTCATTACAGTGCCACAGATAAAGAGTGTACTGGGCTCTCTACTTGGAAGTACTATTAACAAAATTATCACTATTGATGACATTAATGTAAGCACAGACAAACTCGCATTCACACCGCCTGCGGAGAATGATTTTGCATTTATTCAGTTTACTTCCGGCAGTACTGCAAAACCGAAGGGGGTTGCACTCACTCACAAGAATCTAGTAACAAACGCTCATTGTATTATGAACCTTGGAATTCAAGCATCTGAACAAGACGTGGGATGTACGTGGTTACCTTTAATCCATGATATGGGTCTGATTGGTTTCGTGCTGTCTTCCCTTCTTACCAAAACCCCCGTGGTATTTTTGCCGCCGTTACGTTTTTTAAAACGTCCCGTTGAATGGCTGCAAATGATTACCCGTCATCGAGGAACGATTACATTCGCTCCCAACTTCGCATTCGGATTATGCACAAAGCGTATTGGCGAGAGTGAACTTGAAGGAATTGACCTATCCAGTTTGCGAGTCGCAGGATGCGGAGCAGAACCCATCGCGCTTGCAACTCTTGAAAAATTTGCCCAAAAATTTTCTGCGGTTGGATTTCAAAAGAAGGCATTTCTGCCTTGTTATGGACTGGCGGAAAGTACCCTTGCAGTAACTTTTGCTGAGCCCGAAAATTCATTGAAGGGAGATTACGTCAGTCTTGAAAGCTTAACCCGGGAGAACGTTGCCGTGCTGGTTAAACCTGGCAGCTCAGGCGCAGCAAACATCTTATGTTGCGGCAAACCATTTGAGGGACATGAGTTGAGGATCTACGATTTTCGAGGGCAAATATGCAAGGAGCGTGAGATCGGCGAAATAGTGATTCGAGGCCCTTCGGTGATGTCGGGTTATTTCAATAACAAGGAAGCGACCGATGAAGCCATCAAAGATGGATGGTTATATACCGGAGATCTTGGTTACTTGCAAGATGGGGAACTATATGTATGCGGGCGGTTAAAGGATTTGATAATCATATCAGGAAAAAACTACTATCCGATGGATATCGAATCGACAGCATCAGAAATTGAAGGAGTGAGAAAAGGCAATGTGGTTGCCTTTGGCGTGCAGGATATCGGACACAGTAATGAGCGAGTCGTTGTTTGTGCAGAGACTAAAAATGATTCGCGCAGTTATCCCGAGTTAGAAAAGAAGATAAAAACAAAGGTTCGCGAGGTTTTTGGCATAAAAATAGATGATGTGTTGATGTTAAAACCGGGAAGCCTACCAAAGACATCGAGTGGAAAACTACAACGAACGCTGGCGCAGAAACTCTATTTAAATGGCGAGCTTGGCGTTTCCAAGAAAGGGCAAGGCAAGCTTAGCCTATTCATACTTTGGACTAAATCTCAGTGGAACTTTTTCAAACATCGGGGATAGCAGAATTGGAATATGCAGGCGCTGAGATTTTTTAAGTTTGGTTAAACTTCATCTACATTCCTGCAGACGGATTATTAAAGGTAGGCTTCAAGCGGATAATCACGATGTAATCTTATGCTAACCGTTGAAGAATCAATGCGGTTCGGGTAGGTAAATAAAGACTGAGAAAATCACATCGGCGCCCGGCGAGGTTATCAAAGCGGGTGAAATGTACCTGGCTCGCTACCAAACGGTCGTGACCGCCGTATTCAGGTGCATCGCTGTTGAGAATCAATTTATACTTTCCCGCTGGTGCTTCAAAACCGTAGTCTGAATAGGACTGAGCGGGATGGAAGTTAAATGCAAACAGCAGATCTGACCGTGTAAAAACAACTATTTTGTCGTCTGCATGCTCGTATAAAAGATGCGGGCCGGATGAAACAAAAAGCTGGAATTTCTTTGCCAGTGATATCATGTCTCGGTCAAATTGCGCAAGAAACTGATATTTGAGCTTGGGATCATCCACCAGATGCCATTGTCTCCGGGCATATTTGTAAGACCAGTTATTACCCTCCCGCGGAAAATCAATCCATTCCGGATGTCCGAATTCATTGCCCATAAAATTGAGATAACCATTACCGGCAGTGACCAGCGTGATTAAGCGGATTATCTTTTGCAGAGCCAAGCCTCTGTCCACCCGGATATTATCATCCCCGATACGCATATGGTCATACATGTCCGATCCGATCAACCGGAAGATAAGGGATTGATCTCCCACCAGGGCTTGATCATGGGATTCGGCGTAGCTGATGGTTTTCTCCTCGCTTCGCCGATTGGTCAGTTCATACCACAAATTCCCCAATTGCCAGTGTTCATCCGGCATTTCTTTAATCAACTTGATCCAGTAGTCGGGAACGCCCATGGCAAAACGATAATCAAAACCATAACCCCCTTCAGCTGTTGAAGCTGCAAGCCCCGGCATGCCGCTGACATCTTCAGCGACCGTCAGGGCATCCGGGCGCACATCATGAATGACTTTATTGGCCAAAGCGAGGTATGTCAGCGCATTTTCATCAACACTTTCGTCAAAATAATCGTCGTATGAAGTAAACGCTTTATTCATGCCGTGATGAAGATAGAGCATGCTGGTGATGCCGTCGAAGCGGAAACCATCAAAGCGATATTCGTCGAGCCAGAAGCGGCAATTGGAAAGAAGAAAATGCAGAACCTGATGCTTACCATAATCAAAGCAGCGGGAATCCCAAAGTTCGTGCCGCCCGCGCGGTCCGTCGTGAAAGTATTGATACAATGAGCCGTCGAAGCGACTAAGCCCCTCGACCTCATTGGCCACGGCATGGGAATGAATAATGTCCATGATGACAGCCAGACCAGAGCTGTGAGCGTCATCAATTAATTTTTTAAGTTCCTCCGGTGTGCCGAAACGAGATGAGGCCGCGAAGAAATTGGAAATCTGATATCCAAAAGAACCGTAGTACGGATGCTCCTGAATAGCCATTATTTGCAGGGCATTGTATCCTGCCGACACGACCCTGGGAAGTACATTTGCGCCAAACTCCGCATAAGATCCAATTTTTTCCGCTTCTTGAGCCATGCCAATGTGGGCTTCGTAAATTAAAGGGGCCTCGGACGGACATACAAAATCTTCACATTGCCAATGATGAGGATTTGGGGGCATCCAAACTTGGGCATTAAATATCAGGGTATCCCGGTCCTGAACGACGCTTCTGGCATAGGCGGGGATACGATCCCCTTCTCCACCAGGCCAATGGATGCGCAGTCGGTAAAGATCTTTATGTTTTAAAATGTGTGCCGGTAGGCGGATTTCCCAGACTCCTTCCTCAAGAGGTGTCAGGGCAAACTCATTTTTTTCCTGCCAGCCGGTCGGCTCTCCGACGAGATATATCCTGGTGGCGTTGGGTGCCCATTCCCGAAAGATCCATTGGTTCTTGCTAAAATGGAGCCCGAAGAATTCGTGGCCCGCTGCGAATTCTGCCAGATTCTTTTTTCCCTGGGTTAGACGGTTTTCTGTTTCAATGATTTTTGATATACGCCGTTGAATAATTTTCTCGTTTGGTTTTAGATACGGATCCTTGTTTACCAGTCGTTTTGAGGCTTTTTCAGCATGATCCCTCAGAGGAGGGCCTGATTCTATTCGAGACATCATGTTCAGACTGTTCCCTTTGGCTTTCCCTGGAAATTATAGTCGCAGACCGGATCGGTTGTCTTGTTAATCAAAGGACGCTGCAGCATTTTTTCATATAAATCGATATACTGGCGCGCCGTATTGGCATGGGTAAAGGTAGCGGCACTTTCATTCATTATTCGCTTAATTGGTTTGGTTTTTATATTATTGGGAAGATTATAAAAGTCCATGGCCTGCTGAATGGCCCAAAAAAATCCAAAAGAATCAAAATTCTTAAATAAAAAGCCGTTGCCTTTATTTTGGGCGATATCCAGGTGCTCGATGGTATCATGAATCCCGCCGGTATCATGGGCCACCGGCAGTGCACCATAGATGGGTGCAATCATCTGTGGCAATCCGCATGGTTCGAAAAGCGACGGCATAAGTATAAAATCAGCAGCAGCGTAAGCCAGATGCTCCAGCTGTTCACTGAAGTCATAAATTGCCACTCTTTGATGAAGTCCGTGAAAATTCACAATATCTCGAAACACCATTTGATAATCTCCGTTGGCGACAAACACGATCTGCAGATTCTGATCCCAGTAGCGGGAGATTACCTCATAAAAAATATTCGCCAATAGCTGGCAGCCCTTCTGAACCGGATCGAGTCGCGAGGGCCAGAAAAATATCGGTGCTCGATCATCCTGAATCAGCCCTAATTTTTTTTGCAGAAAACGCTTGTTTTCTTTTTTACCGGAAACATAATTTTTGGGGCCGTAGTTTCGCTTCAGCTCTCTGTCTGTTGCTGGATTAAAAGATGGATCCGGTGCATTGAGTATTCCGGCAGCGCATTCTGCCTGAACCTTGTTTGCCAATTCCTGTCGCAGCGGTTCATACACAAAATTATGCCGGCCGCTGATTATCTCCGATAAAAAACTTGGACTGACAACGTTCACAAAATGGGCAGCAAAGACACCACTGGTGAGCAAATCCACCGGGTTGGCGTCGCGGCTTTCTTCGTAACTGGTTGCCATATGCTGAAAGTACAAATTCTGCCAGAAATAGGCAGCATCGATTCCGCGGTCCTCGATAAATGCCAAATTAGTCTTTACAGTGTGGACATTGTGAATGGTGAAAAGACAGGGAATACCGATTTGTCTGGCCATAGCCGGAATTAATCCGGTCATCCAATCATTACAGTGGATCAGATCGGGCTGAACATGGGGTACGATGTTGTTGATAACCTCCCGTTGAAATGCCAGCGAGAGTTTGATATTTTCTTCACCATAAAGAGAGTAAACCCGATTGACATAATAAAAAGCCCTGTCCTCTGCCAGATGGATGCGGTCATCGGGCATTTTGCGCTGAATTCTGTTGATTTCTTTTTGTAAAACAGGTGCAAGCCTGTCGCTGAAAATGGAACGATAATCCGGCAAAGCGACGTGGACATCAGCCCCCTGTTCAAACAGGGCGCTGATCAGTGCCGCAGAAACATCCGCCAGTCCGCCGGATTTGGCCGTAAAGAAAGTGGCCAGTCCACCCATACGGTCCGGTAAGTAAGTGACTTCCGGGGTGACGATAAGCACCCGGGGGTTGCATGTAACATCAGGCGTCATGATAGTTTCTTTCTACGGATTCTTCCACCCAAATAAATTATAGAACTTAATTTCCTTAGTTTAGGCCCATGTAAGCAGCCCTGGTGTAGATTTTATACGCACATCGCCACGGGGCGAGACCCGGACCGTAAAACCGAATCTTCCTGAACTGTTGCAAGTTAGCGTGCAACCGTAAAGATAATGGCCGTTACCGCGATCTTCCTGAACGGACATCGGCGCTTCATTGCTGGCATCCAGTTCTTCCAAAGACTTCAGGCGTCCGTAGTAGAGTTCAACATCGACTTCATACGGCCGGAGTTGGCCCAGCTCAATCTGAGACGTTACCCGGAAGGTGTCGCCTACCCGATAGGGGCCTGAATTATGGCTTTCGGGCGGATGGATCTTAATATTCTTCCAGAGGGAGCGCAACCGCTTGATTTGAGCAGCTAAATTTTTTGCCTCTTCAGCCAGGTTGGCGAGCAAGGAATCATAGCGTTTGGCGGCCGAAGTATAATAACGGCTCTCATAATTCGCCACCATGCGGAGGCTGCAAAACATTTCCATAGCCATTTTAATCGAGGCCTTCATTTTTTCAATCCAGCAGTATGGTAAATCCCCATTTTTTCGTTCGTAAAAACAGGGGATAACTTCGTTTTCCAATACGTTATAGAGTGCTTGACTTTCTACGGCATCCTGGTAGGTGTGATCTTCGTATTCTTCGCCGTTTCCGATACGCCAGCCCCTTTCGTCACTATAGCCTTCACACCACCAACCGTCTAGAATACTTACATTAAGCAAACCGTTGATGGCTGCCTTCATGCCGGATGTGCCGCAGGCCTCAAAGGGTCGCCGCGGAGTATTGAGCCACACGTCGGCGCCCTGTAGCAGATGACGTGCCAGGTGCATGTCATAGTCCTCGAGAAAAATGATCGTGTCGCGCACCTCCGGTTTGCTGGCAAACTGAAACAGTTTTTTAATGTGTTCCTTGCCTTCGTTGTCTTTGGGGTGTGCTTTGCCGGCGAAAATAAATTGGACGGGAAATTTTTCAGAATTGACGATGGACGCGAAGCGTTCGGGATCCTGCAAAAGCAGATAAGCGCGCTTATATGTCGCAAAGCGCCGGGCAAAAGAGATGGTTAGCGTATCCGGGTCCAATACCGACTCGACGGCTTCGATGACATTCCTGGGAGCGTTGCGGCGCGTATATTGCTTGACCAATTGTTCTCGACAGGTCCGCACCAGACGCGAGCGATTCATTTCATGGGCCCGCCACAGCTCTTCGTCATAGATATCATCAACGCGTTTGATATTTTCAGGTTTACGGGAGCTCATATACCAGTCGGGTCCTAGATAGCGATCAAATAGGTATGCAAATTCCTGGGAAATAAAGGAAGAAATATGGATTCCGTTGGTTATATGAGATATGGGGACTTCGTCTACCGCGCGTTCAGGCCAAACATGGGACCACATGCGCCGAGCCACTGATCCGTGAAGTCGGCTGACACCATTGCAATAGGCTGCCATGTGAAGACCCAGAATGAACATGGATAAAGGGGTTTCCGAATCGGATCCAGGCGATTGTCCCCAGGATAATATTTCTTTATGGGTCGCGCCCATTCGCTCCTCTAAAGGTATGAGGTACGGACTCACTATTTCTGCCGGAAATTCGTCATGTCCTGCGGCCACCGGGGTATGGGTGGTAAATACCGTCGTCCGGGGGACGATTTCGAGAGCGGTTTTAAGATCAACATTGTGGTTGGCAATTGTTTGGGCTAGCCGCTCCAGGCTGGAAAAGGCGGAATGTCCCTCGTTCATATGAAGAACTTTAACCTGTATGTCCATGGCCATCAGGGCCCGCATACCGCCGATTCCTAAAAGTATTTCCTGGGCTAAGCGCACCTTGGGATCACCGGCGTAAAGCCTTGAGGTGATTTCACGATAAATCGGGGGGTTCTCGCGTATATTGGTGTCCAGCAAATAAAGCGGTATACGGCCGACCATGATTTTCCACACAACTGCATGAATCGGCCCGTCCGGGCCGGTCACAGAAATTGTCAGATCATTTCCCGACGCATCCTTAATTCGCTCAACCGGGAGGTCATAAATATCGATTTCCGGATAAACTTCCTGCTGCCAGCCATCGGGATTGAGATACTGACGAAAATATCCCCGGTGGTACATCAATCCCACACCGGTCAACGGCAGGGCCATATTGGAGGCGGCCTTTAGATGATCTCCGGCCAAAATACCGAGGCCGCCGGCAAACAGTGGCAAGCTTTCATGAATGCCGAACTCCATGGAAAAATACGCGATGGTTTGTTGGGAGTGAAAGTCTGAAGCGGTTCCATTTACCGGATCGAGAACGCGACGTTGAAATTGGTCTTTGATTCGTTTCAGGTGCGCCAGATAACTGTCATCCTCGGCCAGTTTTTCAAAACGGCTTTGGGGGATTTTTGACAGAAACGCTATGGGATTGCGACCGGATTCCGTCCATAGTGTTGGTTCAATACGTCGAAAAATTTCGATGGCATCCTTATTCCAACACCACCACAGGTTGCGGGAAAGAACTTCAAGAAAAGAGAGGTTATGGGGTATACTCGGATATACCTGATATGTTTGAAAACTTTTCATATGGTTAAAATCCTCGATTAACGATGTACCCATCTGACACCCTCAAGATTAGATCAATTTGAAACGTGCCGATGGCTTGTTTATGGTTGGAAAGATATAGATTAAAAAAGGAATAATCAATACACAACGTATGAATACCTGATGTTTTTTCCGACAGTAAAATGATAAATATCGACGGGCTGTTGTCCAAAGCCCTTTTTGCTTTATCTAAGGTGATTAGATTCCAACTTTAACCATACCCGCAGCAATTCACTGGCGCCCCAAGACTGGGCGTCACAGCCTCGCATGATGTGGGGAAAATCGCCGTCCAGAATCTCCGGAATGTGGCCCACACAGCCCTGTTCCAGTAATCGAGTGCTGCTTGAAAGCCATGATAAAGCTGTTTTTTTACTCTCCTTACCGTAAGTCATCGCCCACGCTTCGCAAAAAGAAGGAAACAGCCAGGTCCAGGCAGTGCCATTATGATAGGCCGGTTTCCGTTGAGTGTCCTCATTACCGGCATATTTTCCTTGGTAGGGATGGTGCGGATCGTTGAGAAGCTTTCCTTGGTGGAAAATCTCAAGGGCTCGACGCAAAGGTCTGTTTGACAGGCTACGTATGGCACCCGGGATCAAAAGTTCTTCGCAGGCGGCAAGAATTTGACGACAGGCAGATTCCTTGTTAACGGCTCCCAGTGTTATCGCTAACAGTTGATTGGGTCTCAGAGCATCATCGGGCTCTGCCCGATGGGCCGGAAGTCCTGACGGTGCATGGAGACAATCTGACAGAAACTTTAGTTCATCCAGCCAGAAATGATTTATAATGGAATCCCGAACGCGGGCGGATAGATTGTTCCAATTTCTTTTGTTTTCGGATGCATCTAGCCGGGACAAAAACCGCAGAGCAGCATACCAAAGGGCTTGTATTTCGATAGGATATCCTTGTCGAGGCGAACCCGCCGGATGATTTGTATCCATCCACGAAAAATGGGCCGGACTGAAAACCAAACATGACTCCGGATCCATTTTCATACCGTTAGGGGTTCCGGAGATAAAGGATTGACCGATGGATAAGAGGATTTGACGCACCGAACGTCCGCCGCAGTCTTCATCCAGGAAGCCTTTGTTTTCACGCATGTGGAACAAATCCGAACAGGCAACGATATACCAGAGCGGTGCGTCCGAAGTGTCCCGGTTCGCGGCATGATCACCCTGGATCATATTCGGGAGGGTGCCGTGTTCTTCAAAGCGTCCGAACTGCATTAAGATTGCCTGTGCTGCTTCCGTTTTTTTTGAGGCAATCAGTCCACGCGCAAAAATTAAAGCATCTCGTCCCCAGTCGAGAAACCATGGATATCCGGCAATAACGGTTTTCAACTGACCCCGGTTTACGACATAATGATCCAGTGCGCGATTGAGCACTTCAGGCGGCTTTTGCCACGTCCGGTCTTCGGATTTAAAACGAGCCGCGCGGCGATTTGACGGAAAAAGGCGGCGGCGTTCATATTCTTTGCTCGGATTCACTTCAGCGGATAAGGTTACTTCTTGGGCGCCTTCTAAAAAAGAATAAAAGTAACCGGGGCTGAACAAATCCGAATTCGGATCCAGGCCTCTTTCCGCATCTACGGATCTGTGAACCATATACTGCCACTCGGGTTCCCAGACGAAGCTTCCCTCCGAGATTTCCAATTGAAGCGTATGTTCCCCATCCGGCCTGAAAGCAAAGCCGTCGGTGTCGGTGATCACCGTATCGGACCAGCGTTGTTCCGGTCCCATATATGCCTTGGTTGTTTCATGAAAGTTGCGACTTTCAATATCCGGTCTCAGGATGAGTTTTACCAACTTAGAATCCGAGAGCATACTGGTATACTTATCGGCAGAATGGCGCAAAAAACTCAACCGGACAGCATTCTCGCCGGATATCATTTCGACTCTCACAGAAACTTTGACGTGTTTCCCCTGACCGGTGGGGATATTATATTGCCAGTATCCCCGTGAATGGTCCTCGACGCAAAAGATGTTCAAACAATCGGTGCTGATTTCCCGGGAGTAATCTTGATATACAATCCAGGCCCGACACCGGGCAAACATGATCCACCGGTCGTCGGGAAACACAGGGTTCAGATTGGCGGCCAGAAGGCCGTCATAACGGCTGGTCAGTTTTGACCATGCAACCGGGATCCGCAGCATACTTCCCCGGCCGTTGGTTCCAAGAAAAAGAAGATTTTTATGCACCAACTCGGCCCGCTGAAAAAGGGTTTTTACTCGAATCTCTTCCGGCTTTGACAAAGCTAAAATAGACGCTTCTGCATGCTGGGATTTTTCCGGAGAATATACCGAAAGTTTCAACCGATAGGATTGTCCGGGTTCAAGCGTCTGCTTTGGAGACAACAGCGCAAAAAAGGATCCATCTTTATTCGGCAGACTTTCCTCACAACCAACGGTCCGATTTTTGGCGACAAGCCGAGCGCGGAAGGCGCTGTCTGCACGGATCAGCAGAAAATGATCCGGTGGCATCATGACCTCTCGCTTTAAATCCCGCGGCCATTGCCAGGTTACAACCCGCGATTCCTGGCTGATAGGATTGAGACTGGCACAAAAATCCAAAGGATCTTCTTTCATATAATGTGCGGCCTGGGCCAGATCAAAATTTTCCAGGTTGCCGCTTCCCTTATAATATGTAAACACTTCGAGCGCTTTAGCCCTCAGACGCTGGTATTCTATGCGTTCAGGAAGTAAAAACGGTTGTCGAGTTATTTTTCGAATCAGCGCCAAATCTTTTACATCCGGGGAAAGACACAAAACCTGGCCGGGTTCAAGCAAAAAGGTTTGCTGGCCGTCCGATTCAGAGACGGTCACCTTTTCTTCGGTAAGAAGATCCACAAATTCCCTGCCTTGCATACCTGTCAGGCAAGGATCCCACGCTGCCTGGATTTTATTTTTATCGTCCAGGTTCACCACAACCAAAAGTCTTTTTTCTGAATCCAGATGGTGACGCAACAGAATCAAATAGTTACCCGCTTCCTGCAGTAAGAGTCTTAATTCGGTTTGATCTTGAAAAGCCGGATGGACTCTAAGCAAATAATTTAAACGTTGAATATGGCTCACCTGGTTGGGTTCTGCTCCCCAGTTCAGCGGCGCTGCATCATGCACATTGATTTTTTGGGTGGCATACCACTCGACCCCATTGGCAAAACCAAAAGCACCCTGATGTGAACAAAGAGCACATAAAGCTGTACGCATACGGGCGTATACCTCCGAACGCTTGGCTAAACGAGGGTTATCGTGGGTTTCGGCGAAATGAACCATAATGCCATCCCGGCTTGAGATTTCGATGGATTTGGGCAGGTAATTTTGGATCTGTTCACGATCATAATTCTGGAAAAGCTCCGAATAGGCCCAATTGAGATTGGCCGAATTCAAAAGCTCGCGGGTTACCGAGATTTTACCGCCCAACCCCTCGAGTAAAAAAACCGTATCCGGGTATTGATCCCGCACGTTTGCGATAATATACTTCCAGGCAGCCAGCGGGATCATGTAACCTGCATCACATCTGAACCCATCGACACCTCGATGACACCACTTTAAAAACACTTTTGTCATATACTGCCAGAGATCTTTCCGGGTATAATCTAACTTCGTCAAATCTTCCCAGCGAACGCCCCAAGCCCCGGGCACCTCGATCCTTCCCGCCGGATCCCGCACAAGCCATTGGGGATGTGTTTCGTGCAGGCTGGCGGCCCAGCCGGTATGGTTGATGGCAATGTCGATGAGAATTTTTGCATTGCGCTGATGAACGGCATCCACCAGTTCGATGAATTGCTCCAGGGGTGTTGCATGCGGATCGAATTCCGCAAGGGCCGGATCGACTTCAGTGAAGCTTAGCGAGGCATAGGGGCTGCCGAATCTTCCCATGCGTCCATAGGTGGTTGGTGTGGGATGAATTGGTAATAGTAGGAGGACTCTGCAGCCCAGTTTACCCAGGATGAAATCGAGTTCATTGATCAGATCACGAAATGTTCCGGACGGGGGGATTACGGCGTAACCGGCTTTATCAAGAGCATTTATTGCGGATGTTTCCACGGGCAAGGGCTTTTCAGTGGACTTATTTGAACTGAACTGCCGCACAAAAGCATTATAAATGCTGTTTGAGCAGCAAGTGTCGGCCGGCTCGACATTCAACACGGCGTTATCCCCTTCGGGCCATATCGGGTCGGCTTCGCCCTCTTTTAAAAAAAAGCATTTGGCCTCAAAATGCCCCACTTCACACAGGGGAAGGGTTACTTTAAACTTCTGGTCGTTTTCCCTTATCATAGGTGTATCGAACCAATCTTCTCCCAACGGAGTTTCATTATACTCAACGCGTCTAATGATTTCCCTGCGTCTAATTTTTGCGTATCCAAGGTTAGTACGAAGCCATGCCTTACCCGGTAATGGGAAATTCAGATGAAGCGTAAAAACCTGGGTATCCCCGCAAAATTTAAGTAATCGAGATCCGGGTGCAGGATCCTGGGTGATTTGAATTGGGTCAGCCATTTATATTCCCCGGCTTTGCGATATTGATATTCAAAATTATGCTCCGCACACCGAAAATAAATTTTTCCGCTTGAACTGATATCACACTGTACATAATATCGAGAATCATTTTAATTTGAAATTTGTGGAATTTTTTAGGTGAGTCTATTTGGGTAAACTCGTTTCAAGTCATTAGTTTCTTAACTTGCAGTGGTGACATCTGGAAGAGACTTCATTCATTGTATAGTGAAGAAGTATCCCAAAAAGGCGATTAAGTCAAAGAAAAAGGTGCTGTCAATACCTTTTGTGATTTTTGATGGTTACTGAATCTGGTGGAAATCCTTTGGAATAGAAACAACGGTGGGGTGTCTGCGGCAAGTATTTTGTCTATTCTTTATTGTACGAGGTAAAATTCAGACAAAATTTAAGTGCAGCAGAATAATTGCCGGTTAGCAAGCAACCGATTCATTGGCTGGCGGGTTTGGGTTTTAATGCACTTGAAATCTTTTGTTTTATGTCTTCGCGAGCAAAGCAACCGTTGATAACATATCCGTTTGCCTGCGAAAGACGGGAATCAAATAAACACTTATCGTGAGCTGTAATCATAAGCACAGGAAGTCGCGGATTTTGTGTTTTGATATCCAACAAAACGTCCCACCCGTTGAACCCATGTTTCAAATAAAGATTCAGCAGGACCAAGTCAGGTTTAAAAATTGATACGTCTTTCATAACCGTTTTTATGTCAGCCGTAACAGTAATTTTGTATTTTTCTGCGGACAGTGCTTCCGAACATAAATCTTTTACCCATTTCTGATCATCAACAATAAGTATGTGTGCCATACTTACCTCCTGGGTAGATGTTCTTTTATTTGGATCTCGTTTTGTGTTTTTGTTACTTTTTGATAATAAACCACAAAATTTTTGCTTCGATTTTAATCAAATTGTTATTTTATCAAGTCTGTCTCTTTTAAATAAGGATAGACGTGGCTCTGTAAGTTGTTAGAAATTTCCCTTTTGGAATTTAGGAGTTTTTTCTAAACAATAAGGTCTCCAGGGACAATCCGCCCAGTCACAGTCAACTCGCCCGCTAAGGAAACAATCTTCCTGACCGTCGGCACGCTGAATACTTCTGACCAAGGTTTTGATATCCAACAAGTTTTTTCTTGAACCCGAATGATTTTTGGTTGGGGTTCGTTTGGTGCTTCTTGCTGGTTTGCCGTCTGAACCCAAAATGATCCACTCATTATATTTTTTCATGACCCTTTGTTCCCTGTGTTTGCCAATAGTAGTTATTTTCTTTGGGATTTTGCGATTTGTCCATAGGGAGATAGATTCATTTTGGTGAGGTAATATCACAGATGGCCGGGAAATTATCCTATTTGCGGCGGGCAGAGCAGATTATTGTGTTTATCAAGGTTCGCTTCCGACTGTCAGTGAAGCTCCCCGACCTGAAAGGCGGGGGCTTCCCGGTAATAAACGTTTAGATTACTCTTTCCAGAGATCGACATCGATCAGACCGAGCCTTGCAGCATAGCGAACCAACTCGATGGTGCTATGGAGTCCAAGTTTGCCCATAATATTCGACCGATGGTTTTCAACGGTTTTGGGGCTTATGAAAAGCTTTTTTGCGATTTCTTTGTTTGAAAAACCTTCAGCCAACAGACGCATAATCTCTTGTTCTCGAGGCGTTAGACTACCATAATCATCATCTCTGATTCTTGCCTCTTTTATCGGGAAATTTAACAAATTCTCCACGACTGCATGACTCAGGGAACTGTCCAAGAAATAGTCACCCTTAGTCACTGTTTCGAGACCTCTCAACAGACCGTTTGAGGCAGATTCTTTAACAACGTAACCTGTTGCGCCGGCTTGGAAGGCTTCAGCAATATAATCTATTTTTGAATGCATGCTGATGATCAAAACGCGAGTTTCAGATAAACGGCAGCGGATTTCGCGGGTTAGTGTTATTCCGCTTTTGTCGGGTAAGGAAATATCGATTAATATCAAATCGGGTTTGAGCGCCAGCGCAAGTTCTAAACCTTCGCGCCCCGTGCCTGCCTCGCCGACAACTTTGTATCCGGTATTGCGACTGATTATAGACCTGAGGCCTTCCCTGAATAGAGGATGGTCATCGACGATTACGATGCTTTTCTTTTGAGCCACGTTTTTGCTCCCGAATCGGCACCTCAATAAATATTTTTGTTCCTTCCATCAAACGGGATTGAATCTTAAGATTACCGTTTAGAAGACCGACCCTTTCTTGCATACTCCCCAGACCCATTCTCCTTTCACTTGACGCTCTGATTAATCGGCCTTCCACATCAAATCCTTTGCCATTATCCTCGATGCGAAGGATGATGTTGGGATAGGAAGCGACAAGCCTGACCATAACAGATTTTGCTTCTGCGTGCTGCCGAACATTGTTAAGTGCTTCTTGAATTAAACGATACAGGTTGATTTCTATATCATAATCGAGCCTGAGATCATCGATACCGGCAGAATAAAAATCAAGTTTTATATTATTATTTTTCGAAAATTCTTCACAGTATTGAAAAATTGTGCGGGCTAATCCCAGGTGATCCATGCCGGGCGGGCGGAGGTCATATGAAAGATCACGCACCGCAGTGATTGAACCCTGTAAAATGTGTGATATCTCTGAAAGTTTCTGCTGTATTTCTTGAGAGTCGGTGGGATGATGGTCAAAAAGTGTCTCACAACTAATTTTTAGTGTGGAGAGGTCCTGGGCCACATGATCGTGCAGGTACCTCGCAATCTTAAGGCGTTCGGTTTCCTGTGCTTTTATCAATTCGTGAGTCAAGGTGTGAATTTTCTCTTCTGAGCGTTTCCGTTCGGTAATGTCCCGCACGGCACCGATGATTTTTTTGCACCCCTTTGAGACAAATATACCCGCAGATATTTCACCGGGGAACACCGTTCCGTCTTTTTTTTTGAAATATCTTATGGGCACGCTATAAGATTTAAAATCATTGTTAATTAATTCCTTGACAGCTGCCCGGGTTTTATCTTTTTCATCGGAAATATCTTCAATTGTTAAAGATAAAAATTCATCTTTGGAATAGCCATATAAATCGAGTGTTGCCGGATTTGCTTCCTCAAAGCGAAGCGTCTCCGCGTCTAAAATCATTACCGCATCGGAATCATTTTCAAAGAGGCTGCGATATTTTTCTTCGCTTTCACGGAGTTTTTCATCGGCTTTAACACGAGAAATGAAGGCTCCGATCTGAGCAGCAATTGCTTCAAGAGCATTGCGGGCGCTGAATGGAATTTTTTTGTATGAATAGGAGGCAAGGTTTATCGCGGCGACAGTTCGTCCTTCATGCTGCACCGGAATAATTGCCACCGACTTTAGGCCTTCCTGCGAAAGCTTCTTTACCAAGTTATCGGTGAACTTGTCGAACAAACCATAATAAGGTGCTCTCTTTGCGACCAGTCGTGCATGGAATGAATCTGCAGGAAACCAATCCGCTTCAGCAATATACTGACGCGATAACCCCTTGTGGGCTGCCATTATTAAGCCTCCCGTCACATCATCTACAAGGTAGACACCGCCACAATCTACCGCATCAATTTTGAGCACGGTTTCCAGCAATATATCCAACCCTTTGTTGAGATTACGAATCGAATTTAGTGCAATTCCCAAATCACGTTGAAGACGCAGTAAATCCTCAGTCTGTTTGTGGTCTTCAAGCTCTTTTATATGTTGCCGATTTGCCTGCAATAGTTTTGTGCGGTGGTCATTCATTTGATTTTCAAGCTGGGCTAGCCGTGATAGCAGCTCCTGGGTATACGCGATAATATCCTTTACCGGCATCGCTCCAAGATTTTGGAATTCTTAGGAATTACTGTTTATGCTTGGTGTTGCCGTTTTTGATCGACTTGCTTCCCTGAAAGCCCTGCCTTTTCTTTAAGGGAAGCCCCGCCCTTAAGGGCGGGGAGCTTCAATTCTTTTTTTGTTTAATGATTATGGGTCATGCGTGCGGCCATTATATGGGAATATGCTGTTCCTTGTCAATTTTCCGCACAAGGCGTTTTCGTAAAGGTATGGCTAGATAAATATTACAGGCGATATTAATTAATAGGGTTTTCGATAGACAAATTGGTGGGGGAAAAATTCTAATCGGCGAAAGAATCCGAAGGGCGGTTCTCATAGCTGAAAGAACCACCCTCCGCGAGCGCGTGTAAATGTAGCCTCCAAAGCGCCCTTTTATTTCTCGATGCTTATAATTGACGGTATCGTAAAAAGTCACTTTTGTCCGCTTCGTGAACATTTTTAGGATTTATCACTCTTTTTCTTCCGCCCAGGCTCGACTTAATGTCGCACACCAAAGACTTTTACGAGATCATCAATAACAAATATTATCATAACATTTAAATCGGATGTCCATAGGGATTCCAATTCATTTTTGTAGGAGAGAGTCCCAAATGGTAGGTAATGTTCCCAAATTTCTATATGGGCAGGAAGTGTGCTTTTTTGGGACAGTCCGATTAAAATGAAACGCTATCAGCTATCACCGAGCCTTCTTTTATCACGGCGCTGGTTTTATTTGTATTTTTTAATATGACGCTTCCTTTAATGGTAACGTTCTTTTCGAAAAACACATCACCTTCGATGGTCAGAGAATCACAATCGACTAAGGAGGGAACGCCCTGTTTGAATCTTTCATCAAACCAATCAATTTTTCCGTAATATTTAGGATCAAGCTTTATGTTAATCAATTCAGCGCGGTTATTTTTTATTCTGGCCGGATTAATAATCAATTGTTCATCATCCGTGAGTACAAAGCAATCCGACCGCACGGTCAGAAGATCGTTGCATTTTTTTACCGGGAAAAAACGAGATCTGGGAACCTTCACTGCAGTTGCGCCCTCGAACAGTGAAATAGCAGCCCCCATGGCTGACTCGATTTGGTATACCTTCGGGCTGCCATCATCCCTGGGATCCAGTGTCTTTGGATTTAGAATCATCGTCAGGTGAACCGTTTTTTCTTTTTCAATGAGATCCTGTAAACTCCGGAGATTGAGCCAGATATTGTTCGTATTGAAAAAACGGTAACGCTGGATATCCTGAAATGCACCCAGTTCATTTTGGGGGCACTGAGCGGCTTCCCTCAGAAGCAGGCGGCCGTTGGGCAATTTGGCCAGATGCCCCCCCTTGACATCTGCAGGGGTTTTCTCTGCCACCTCCATCATAAAGGGATAATCATTTTCAGAAAAATAACCCAGCAAGGCCGCATCCATTGCTGCGCCAAGATTGTCTGAATTGGATATGAATGCGTATCTAATTCCCATGTTCAACAGGGCTTGAAGCACCCCGGATGTATATAAAGCCGTGTATATATCGCCATGACCCGGTGGATTCCATTCCATGGCCCGATCTTGGGGCCAGTACGCGGGTGCTAACGTGTCTCGGAGTATTTTGGGAAATTTGTGCTGTAAGAAAAGAAGCGGGGGCCGCGATGGATTGAGTGCACGGAGAGCAGCCTCGGTGGCTTTGTGAGTGTTGAAACTGTTCATGAGAACCAGCGGCACATCATATTTTTGGGCACGCGCTAATATAATTTCTAAAAATGATTTTCCATGTTTCACTTTGAGTAGTGATTTGGGCCCGGTTAATCCCATACTCGTACCGAGGCCGCCGTTTAAAACAATCCGGACCGCATGGTTGAAGGCACGTTTACCGGCAGCACCATATTTCTTTAGATGGTTGAAATCCTCAATATCGCCTGATTCAACCGGTTTAATATCGCGATCATATACTAAACCGGTTTCACCCGTCACCACTTGATCATAATAGTAGGAAAACGTATCGATCACCAGAGACGGGAGTCCCGCATTTTGCATTTTACTAACAAAATCAGTTAGATGGTTAACAGGCTGTTTCATACAGTCTAGTATTGGGGGGTAAGCTATTCCAGACAAGCCAAAGACTGTATGGGCTATATTGCGATTGCGATATATGCTGTTATCCGCTTCATGTTACTGGCACAATCCAGCCCATGGGGTCTTCCGCCCGGCCATATTGGATATCTGTGAGGGCCGTATAAAACTTGTTGGCCACAAGGCCTACTTTCCCGTTATTAATGATGATAGTTTTTTTGCCGTACTTAATCTCTCCAACCGGTGAGATAACTGCTGCCGTTCCGGCCCCAAAGACCTCATTGAGTATCCCGGTTTCATGCGCCCCCATCAACTCATCAATGCTGATCTTCCGTTCGGTAATTTTCATATTCCACATTTTGGCCAGGGCGATGACGGAGTCTCTGGTGATACCCGGAAGGATGCTTCCCGTTAAGCTCGGTGTAATGATTTCCCCGTCAATTACAAAAAAGATGTTCATCGATCCCACTTCTTCAAGGTATTTTAACTCTACACCGTCCAACCAGAGTACTTGGGAGTAGCCATTTTTATGGGCTTCATCACCGGCGCGCAGGCTGGCGGCATAATTCCCCGGTGTTTTGGCTTCACCCACGCCACCGCGAACGGCCCGAACATAGTCTTTGGTTACCCATATTTTTATCGGGTTAAAGCCTTCGGGATAATATGCACCCACGGGAGAAAGAATGATAAATAGCCGGTAGGTATTGGATGCGCGCACACCTAAAAACGGATCTGTGGCAATGATTGTTGGACGAATATATAATGAAGTTTCAGGAACACTTGGAACCCAATCTTTTTCGAGAGCAACAAGCTGTTTTAGGCTGTTCAATAAAAAAGTTTCATTTACTTCCGGAATGCAAAGGGCACGGCAAGATCGGTTCAATCTTTTTACATTTTTTTCAGGACGAAATAGTTGGACGCTTCCCGAACGTGTCCTGTAAGCTTTCAATCCTTCAAAAACCCCTTGGGCATAATGAAGCATCATAGTAGCGGGATCCATTTCAATCGCTGCATAGGGTTCGATGCGAGGGTTGTGCCAGCCCTTTTCAGGATTATAATCCATGTTAAACATGTGGTCGGTAAATATCGATCCAAATCCAAGATTGGCATCCTCGGGTTTGGGTTTTAAATTTTCCGCTTTGGTAATCGTGATTTGCATCTTGTCCTCCCTGTTTAACAAATTATCGGGTTTAACAGATAGAATGACAGAATCGGTTCGCAACTTCACGGGCTGTTGCCTAAAAAAAATTGGGCAACAATCCGCTCATTTTGTGCCAGCCATGTGTTTTCAAACTTACGATGGGTGTCCAACAAGCCGCATGAGAATCATTTCTTCATAGTTACCACAACATCAAACCGGTTTCTGGATCGTAAGAACGGGTCAAACTTGTTCCCTGCAATTCTTGCAGGACGAGTTCCCCGGTATACAAAATGGTCTGAGAAAATAAATGCCCGCCGGTGGTTTTTCCCTCTTTATCGGCAAGAATAATTTGCGCGTTGATTACAGGATTTCCGTCCCTTTGTGACACATTGCCATAACAGATCAAAATTTCAAAAGGCCCTACCGCTGTTTCGGTTATATAAACTTGCTGGTTTTGATCATACGTTCCGATAGTAACCGATGATGCGGCGCCGGTCACTGAAAAAGTTGCCAATTCGATGCCACTGTTTTTGCAAAATTCCTCTAAGAACGTAATTAAATCCATGCCCTTCGGAAGTCGCCCAACAAAACAGCGACCGGGTTTAAATTTTGCTAAGGATTGAGTGCGCATGTTTTTGTATTTGCATCAAAAGATAAGCAGGTAATATCTTTAAGGCTATAGTATATTTATGCCTAAAATCAAGACATAAAATTTCCGCTATTGACATAGGCTTTTTGCTTGGCTATGAAATGCAGGTTATTTTATCTGTAAGAAAGGATGGCATATGAATAGCCTTGAAAAATTGGCCGATATCGAGCCCGTAAGACTCAGCTTAGGTAGTAAATTTAAATTTCATTGTCATAAGTCACTGAAGTGTTTCACCAAATGTTGCAATAGGATAAATATTGTGCTTACGCCATACGATATCATACGGCTTAAAAATCGTCTTCAGCTTTTCTCAGAAGAATTTTTGACCATTTATACTGAACCCCGGATGCTTGAAAAGACCGATTTACCGGTTGTGACCTTGAAGCTTTTGGATGACGACACAAAATCGTGCCCGTTCGTCAGAGACGATGGCTGTCTTGTCTATTCCGACCGTCCGACCACCTGCCGCTATTACCCCTTGGGAGTTGCATCTCTTAGTCACAAGGAAGATACAGATGCTGAAGGATTCTACTTTTTTGTCAACGAACCCCACTGCCTTGGTTTTGATGAGCAGAAAAAGTGGACTGTCCGAGAATGGCGAATGGATCAGGGTGTCGATCTTCATGATAATATAAATGCAGATTGGACTGACCTGCTAGTTAGAAAGCGGTCTTTTCCATCGAACATTAAACTTGCCGAACAGGCCAAAAAGATGTTTTTCATGGCCAGTTACAACATCGACAAGTTCAGAGAGTTTGTTTTTGAAAGTTCCTTCATGCGCCGGTATGAAATTGATCGTGCGACTGCTGAAAAGATTAAATCAGATGAGATCGCTTTGTTGCAATTCGGTATAACGTGGCTGAAGTGGCTTTTATTCAAGCAGGGTGATTTCAAAAGCAGGAAATTGGTCGTTGGGCAAGAGAATCGTAAATCAGGTTAAATCCAACAGGCTTAATTATTCTGAATAGCTGTTCTCCTCTTTTTTTAAACGAGGCGGTTGGATACTATTCGGTGTGGGATACGTGATTAGTTCCTTATTTTGAGAATCACTATAATTGTAAAGTACGATCAATATGTTTTATAGTAAAGATTTTCCCAAACCGTCGGTTCTTCGAGCCGGCCTGCGATGTCGATCCCGAAAAAGTCTGAAACGGGTTTAAAAATTTCGGGATTTCTCGTATGCACGGTTCTTGCTGCGTTCAGAACCGTTTCCACTCCTTTGAGAGTCATCTTTCCGAGAGGCTGCCTGCATTTTCCAGAAGGCATACCTAGAATGGACATCAGCGTTTTCAGAGCCAAGGGATTTCTCGCTCGACAAACTACTTCCCCGTAAGGTGTCTCTTCCTTTGTTTTAACGGTAACCAGATTAAATAAGGGCTCAAGGGCTTCAAGTAATTCTTGGGCTTTGGCTGTGTCACCTCGCGCCAGCATTCGAACCATCTGATTCACTGCTCCCGGGACTATATTTGATGTTACCGAGATTACCCCGGCAGCGGTTACTTGTAGATCCGTCATCATCTGGTAGGTCATACCGTCATCGCCGGATAAAATGGTAAACTCGGGTCCACAGCACTCTCGCGTGCGTCTCATGTTCTCAATACTAGCGGTTGCTTCCTTTACTGCACTGACGTTGGGAAAGGATTTGTTAAGCAAAGCGAGATCTTCAGGTAATAACTGAGCCCCGGTTCTGCCGGGTATAACGTATGGGATTACCTGCAGATTTGGAAACGCTGCGGCTATTGGGCCCACATACTCATTGCGGATTTCAAGAGAGCTGGGACCGTTGTAATAGGGATCAACGAGCAATACGGCTTCGACTCCCGCTTCAGCAGCGTGTTTTGTGGCCTCCAGAGATTCTTGAGTGTTATTGCTTCCGGTACCTGCAATACAGATACATTTATCTTTTGTTTTTTTTGCGACTTGCTCAATGACCCTATTATGTTCATCCCATGTTAAAACAGGGCTTTCTCCAGTGGTTCCGACCGCAAGGATCCCACTGATTCCGTTTTCGATTTGGAAATCTATGAGACGATCAAGTCCCTCGTAGTCTATACCGTCTTTGTTAAAGGGTGTGGCGAGTGCCGTAAAGCATCCAGTGAGCATAATTACCCCCTTTTCAGTATTTTTGTGATGATTCAAAGGATAAGATTCTGAAAACAATAGGGAAAAGGAAATAGTATGTCAAGAAAAAAGAGCCATGGAATCAATGAGATTTGGAACAACAGTCTTAAAAGCCAACTGAAATATTCACTGTCGGAGAGCGAATAATTTTCGCCGGACTCGTTCCATCCGATTATAAAAAAATTATGTTACCTAAAGATGACTGTTTTTTACTTGACTCCATGAGGGGTCCGGTCATAGTTTTTTCCTGTGCGGCAAAAAATTATTTCCCTTGATGGCCTTTCTAAAATGATTATTGTCTTGCATCCGATGGTATGGGGGGGTACAAATAACCGTTGTGAATTCAATATGGACTTCTGTATGAGGTAAATGAAATGTTAAAAGCGAAAGACGCGGATGAATACATTGCCAAACAAAGGGCTGCGATCAGAAAAAACCCGGAGTGCGGGACTTCGCATTACAATCTTGCGGTTGCCCTTTTGGGACTGAAAAAATATGATGAGGCCGAAACCCATCTGTTTGAAGCAGTCGAATGCAGCCCCAGTCTGGCAGAGGCCTATGTAGCCCTCGGCGGTATCTGTCTGCAGCGTGAAGATCTGGACGGTTGTCTGAAATATAACAAGATGGCTGTTAAAGCCAGACCGGGATTCTCAGAAGGTTATGGTAATATTGGGTTTGTTGAGCTTCAAAGGGGCAACATCGATGAGGCGATTAAAGCCCTCGAAAAAGCGACGGTCTTTAATTTCAGGTATGTCCAGGCGTTTGCCAATTTAGCCAACGCTTATTTGATCAAGGGAAGGCTTGAGGACAGCATTGAAACCAATCTGAAAGCTCTCAAGCTTCAACCAACCTTTGCACCAGCCCACAATAATTTGGCGATTGCCTATCTTGAAAAAGGAGATTACCATCTGGCCATCGAACATTGTGATCAAGCCGTCGAACTGGGCTATGAAGTCGCCCCGGAGATTTTGAAGGAAATAGATACTCACCGATAATTAACGGTCATCGACAACCCGCAGCAGCTATTGAGTTTATGCCCACCAGGCCAGAAATTTCATATTTCCTGTACCACTCAGAAAATCCTGTATCATGCCGAAGTAAAATATGGACATCACCGTTACCCTTGCACCCATCCCGGTCTAACTTAAAACCTGACGCAAAAGCCGATACCTTAACCAGTTACGGAGATTATTTTCAGATTGCCCGCAAGTTTTTGCGAAAAGACCGGTTTGAATTATTAGCGTTTGCGATCTCTCAACAGATCCTACGTAAAATAAATCCGGAAGAAATAAGAAGGATCTCTATATGTCTTGAAAAACACGGTGCTTTTTATCATCCGGCCCGCATCGAAGTCATCGTGAATGATTTTGGGCTCACATTTGTATTAAATTTAGCCATATCCCAAGCCGGCAGGAATTGTATCGAAAAAGAGTATCACGCTCTTGAAAAGTTAAATCATATCTTTCAGAAACCCTTATTACCGAAAGTTTATGGCCGGGCCGAGATCCGATTAAAGAGCAATCAAAAAGCTGGTATGTTTTTGGGTGAATGGTTTGACGGGTATCATGAATTTCACATCTCCCGGGATCCAGCAGATGATACGCATAAGATCAGAGTTTGGGACCCGGAAAACCAGGACTTTTACCTCTCCCCCGAGCAATCCATGGAAGTATACAGGCAGGCGTCTAGGATTTTATCCTGTTGCTATAATGTTGAAACCACTGAGCAAATATTTTCCTGGCATCATGCTTCCGGAGATTTTATCGTTAAGGTTGAGGATCATTCTATCGATGTAAAGCTTATTACCGTGCGCAGTTATGATGCAGCGCTTGAGGATATGGATAAAGATACGAAGGTGATTTTAAATGCGCTGCTCGTTTTCTTTTTAAACCTTACCATTCGGATGCGTCTGGATCGAATCGATGGTGTGGGTGAAATTGTTTGGTCCGACGATCTCACCGTCTCAGGCTCAATTAAGGGTTTTTTCGAGGGACTGGCTCAAAAACCGCCGACCGATCTGTTGCCAGGGCCCATCGATACATGCTTTAAATACTATCTTGAATCCTATAGCTATTCAGAATTGCTTGACATATCACAAGCCATCGCCAATGCGTACCACCTGCGGGCACCGGAAAGACCGTTGGTCAAACGGTGTCTGGAGGCGCATCTCGAAACCGTGTGCCGAAATCTCAAGGACCTTTAATGCCTCACAGGTTATATGTGAGAAATTGGGATATGATTTGCTTTTCTACTACCGCGTTACTTATACAATATCAAGCGGATTAACTTTTCATAGCCCCAATATAACCTATAAAAATTGATGTGAATTCTTAAATATACTGAAGGTATAGAAACGATTCTTTTTTATTGACAAGCCCTGAGATTAATTTTATATCACCCCCTTGGTCATTTATTTCGGAAATATTTGCGCATTTGGATGCTATTTTTTTTAAAAAAAATAAACTTGAGAGGAGGTGACCCGAAAGATCCCAAAAGGAGGGAAGATACAATTGCTTATTAGTCAGCACGGAAAATTTTTTAACTTAATGGAGGTATGACGATGGCAAAAAGTAAAACTCCTTTGCTGGACCAGCTTGAATCCGGACCGTGGCCGAGTTTTGTGTCAGATCTCAAGCAGCAGGCCGAAGTAAGGGCAAAGAATGAAGCAAAAACTGAATTCCAGATTCCCCAGACGGTTGTTGAAGAATTAATGGGATTGTTGGAACTTTCCTATGTGCACAAGAGAGGACACTGGAAACACGGCGGCATCGTCGGTGTATTCGGCTATGGTGGCGGTGTGATCGGAAGATATTGCGATCAACCCCAACAGTTCCCGGGTGTGGCCCATTTTCACACCCTGCGTGTCAACCAACCGAGTGGCAAGTTCTATACCACTGAATACTTACGACAGCTCTGTGACCTCTGGGATTTCCGTGGCAGCGGCATCACCAACATGCATGGGTCGACCGGAGACATTATTTTTCTCGGCACCACGACTCCCCAGCTGGAAGAAATCTTTTATGAGATGACGCACAAGCTGAATCAGGATTTGGGCGGCTCGGGTTCCAACCTGCGAACGCCCTCGGACTGTATCGGTCAGGCGCGTTGCGAATATGCGTGCTATGACACCCACGCACTTTGCTATCACCTCACCAAGGAATATCAGGACGAACTCCACCGCCCGGCATTTCCGTATAAGTTCAAATTTAAATTCGACGGATGCCCGAACTGCTGTGTTGCTTCGATTGCCCGGGCCGACATGTCTTTTATCGGCACCTGGCGGGATGATATTCGTATAGACCAGGAAGCGGTCCAGGCGTATATCGGCGGAGAGCTTCCACCCAATGCCGGTGATCATTCCGGCCGCGACTGGGGTCCCTTTGACATTCAGAAAGAGGTCATTGATCTGTGCCCCACCGAATGTATGTGGATGGAAAACAATAAGCTCATGATCGAAAACAAAGAATGTAATCGCTGCATGCACTGTATCAACGTCATGCCCCGAGCATTAAGGATTGGAAAGGATACAGGCCTTTCGATTCTTGTCGGTGCCAAAGCCCCGATACTCGACGGTGCCCAGATGAGTTCAATGTTGGTTCCTTTCATTAAAGCGGAAGAACCCTATGATGAAATCAAAGAGATCATCGAGAACATCTGGGATTGGTGGATGGAAGAAGGCAAAAACCGCGAACGGCTCGGAGAACTCATGAAGCGTCAGGGATTTCAGAAGCTACTGGAAGTCACAGGTATTGATCCTGATCCGCGGATGGTATCAGAGCCGAGATCCAACCCGTACATCTTCTGGAAGGAAGAGGAAGTGCCGGGTGGATTCAAGCGAGACATCAGTGAATTCAGAAAATATCATCAGAGATAGGGGGGCATGATCATGGCATTTATTTCTTCAGGCTACAATCCTGACAAACCGATGGAAGACAGAATAACGGACATCGGCCCGAGAAAATACACTGACTTTTATCCACCGGTCATTGCAAAGAACAAAGGTAAATGGCTATACCATGATGTTCTGAAACCCGGTGTTTTGGTGCATGTGGCTGAATCCGGCGACAAAGTTTTTACAGTCCGGTGCGGCGGCGCCCGTTTAATGAGTACAACCCATATCCGGGAAATTTGTGAGATCGCCGATAAACATTGCGGCGGTCACGTCAGGTTCACTACCCGAAACAACATTGAGTTCATGGTGGACGACGAAAAGAAGCTTGATCCATTGGTAAAGGATCTTGAAAGCCGCAAATTTGCCGGTGGCAGTTACAAATTTCCCGTGGGCGGAACCGGCACCGCGATTACCAATATCGTCCACACCCAAGGCTGGATTCACTGCCACACTCCGGCCACGGATGCGTCGGGTCCGGTCAAATCCACTATGGATGTGCTCTTTGATTATTTTAAAGACCATAGGTTGCCGGCAAAATTGCGTGTTTCTCTGGCTTGCTGCTTAAATATGTGTGGTGCCGTCCATTGTTCCGATATTGCCATTTTGGGATATCACCGCAAACCGCCCATGCTGGATCATGAATATCTGGACAAAATGTGCGAGGTTCCACTGGCCATAGCCGCTTGCCCCACAGCCGCAATTAAGCCGGCCAAGGTTGAGTTCGGGGGGCAAAAAGTCAACAGTGTTGCGGTCAATGAACCCCGCTGTATGTTCTGCGGCAACTGTTACACGATGTGTCCCGGCATGCCTCTGGCCGACGATGTTGGCGACGGTATCGTCATCATGGCAGGCGGTAAAGTATCTAACCGCATCAGCGCGCCGAAGTTTTCCAAGGTGGTTGTGGCCTTTATACCGAATGAACCACCGCGTTGGCCGAAGACAACCGAATGCATCCGAAAAATTGTTGAGGCTTATGAAAAGAGCGCCAATAAATATGAGCGCCTGGGAGAATGGGCCGAGCGGATCGGATGGGAGAGATTTTTTGAGAAATGCGAGCTTGAATTTACCCATCATTTGATCGATGATTTCCGCGATCCGGCTTACTTTACCTGGCGTCAAACCACGCAATTTAAATTTTAAAGCAATATGCAGGGGGCTCAGCATATGCCCCCTGCGTTTTTAAAAAAGGGACACACAATGGAACTCGATTACGAAGAATCAAAAGCAAAATTAGTTGCGGGATTGCAAAAAAAATTAAAAACAAAGTCAAAATTTTATTTTAATGATCTTGCCAAAATCCTTGAAGCAAAGCCCAGAGAGGCTAAAAAGATAGTCAACCGAATGGTGCAGGAGCGGATTCTTGAATACTGGTCCAGCGGAAGTACTTCCCTGTATGGACTTCCCGGAACCGGCAAGCAAGATGCTGCCGAAGGAAAAGAATAAGCGCTTTTCTCGTCGCATGCCCATTTTATATCTGCCGCGCACAGTTCGCTAAACTGTATCCAATGCAGCAAATGGGTCTGGAATTTCCCAGGATAATTATTGCCGCTTTGCGAGGCGGTTCGGGCAAGACTGTTCTTTCCGTCGGAATAATCAATGCCTGGAAAAATTTGGGCAAAACGGTCGCACCTTTCAAAAAAGGTCCGGACTATATCGATGCGGGGTGGCTGTCTCTTGCGGCCGGCCGGCCATGCTATAATCTTGACTCCTTCCTTTTAAAAGCAGAAGACAATCTCCAATCATTTCTATCTCATTCTCTGAATAGTGATTTTGCGGTTATTGAAGGAAATCGCGGTCTCTACGATGGTATTGACCGCGAGGGCAGCACCAGTACTGCCGAACTTGCAAAACTGCTAAAGTCCCCGGTGTTATTGTGTGTCGATTGCACCAAGATTACCCGCACAATGGCGGCGATGATATCCGGCTGTCTTCAATTTGATCCTGATGTGATGATTGCAGGGGTAATTTTAAATCGGGTAGCCGGAGTTCGGCACGAAAACAAACTGCGGGACAGCATTGAACATTACTGCGGCATACCGGTACTGGGTGCCATACCGAAGCTGGACGAAAAATATTTTCCAGAGCGGCACTTGGGACTCGTACCAACACTCGAACATGGCTGGGCCAGCGAATCAATCAGTGCTATTGCTGAGATTGCGGTGCGGCATTTAAATCTTGACACGATTGCAAAGATTGCGCGAGGTGCACCAAAATTACAACCGGTGAAACAGAGCCGGCAGTCAAAAATCCCGCTGCAGATTTCGAGCTCTCGAAATGGGCGTTTAGCCCCCAGGATTGGAATCGTTCGGGATTCCGCTTTTCAGTTCTATTATCCGGAAAATATTGAAGCACTTGCCTCAGCCGGGGGAGAAGTCCTGTTTGTCAGCCCTTTGACCGACCAAACCTTACCGGAGTTAGATGCGCTGTACATCGGTGGCGGATTTCCGGAAACCCATGCCCAGCAGCTGGCGGAAAATACAAACTTCAGCCGAAAACTGAAGTCATTGGCCGATAACGGATTACCCGTTTATGCAGAGTGTGGCGGCTTGATGTACCTCGGAGATGAGCTGGTCCTGGATGGAAAACCATACTCGATGGCGGGGATTTTTCCGTTGGTGTTTGATTTTTATAAAAGGCCGCAGGGACACGGGTATACTGTTGCAAAGGTAGTGGCTGAAAATCCGTATTACGAAATCGGCATGGAAATAAAAGGTCACGAGTTTCATTATTCCCGGGTATCGAAATGGAAAGGCAGCGAAAAAGATTTGGTGTTCAACATGAAAAGGGGTGTGGGTATCAGTAAAGATAAAGACGGTATTCTTTATAAAAATGTTTTTGCCACTTACACCCATGTGCACGCTGTCGGCACTCCCGAATGGGCCCAGGCCTTGGTTCACAATGCAATCCTTTACAAACACTCAAAGTCGGTCTCCTAAATTGAGGATTGTTCAACATGCGACTTCCATCAAAAAGTATAGCGACCGATGAAAATTTAATCCGCCAGGACATATGCGAGACGATTGACGCTTCTTTGGTAAAAATCACGCCGTCAGCTTTAGAAAAACATTTCTTCCAAAAGTATGGATTAAGCAAAAAACATATTAAGTATTTGATCCGGGATTTGATCGTTAAGGGAGAACTCACCTATTCCTATCAATATGGCTGTACTTTTTTGGAAAGATCATTTAACCGGCCTGTTCGAATTTCACAATATGTCGTCATAAAGCCGCCCGGTCGCCAATATGACGCCTACCCGGACGATGTGATCATTCAAATTCTTCCGGGAGCATCTTTCGGCATTGGTGACCATCCGACCACCCGTCTGGCCGTTAGGGGAATAGAGCATGCGATAAGAAGAGGCGTCTATTGTAGTGAACACAATAAGAAAATCTGTTTGGATGTCGGCACAGGCTCGGGTATCCTGGTGATTGCTGCGGTGAAATTCGGTATCAAAAATGGGATTGGTATCGATGTCGATCCCTGTGCCAGAGCGGAAGCCAGAGGAAACGTACGAATAAACGGCCTTCAAAAGCAGATTCAGATTTCGGGTCAATCTGCAGATACGCTTGAACACCGCTTTTGGATGATAACTGCCAACCTGCGGTATCCAAGTTTAATTCAACTCTGTCCCCTTTTTTCCGGGCTAATCGACCCCGAAGGACTGGTCATTCTTTCCGGTATTAAATTTGAAGAGTTTGCCGGTTTGATAAAGGTTTACACGGATGCATCATTTGTTTGTTTATGGCGGGAGATTGAAAAGGGGTGGGTGGGGGTTGCTTTTAAAAATTCGAAAAAATGACAAATTAATGGTCCTTCGCCATTGTTAAGGCAAAAGGATGATCTGATTTTAACACCGTGGAATTAAAATAAGGGCCGGCACGCCGGCCCTTATTTCTATTGATTTTATTGGCTTATTTTTTCTTTTTGGGATGGCACTTGACACAGGTGGTGGGGGCATCTTTTTTACCGGTCTTTTTGTTGACCTTTTTGTGACAACCCCTGCAATTATCATGATATGCCTCGGCGTGATACTCCAGCTCTTCTTTTTTGCTCAGTTTGGGTGCGCCCTTTCCTTTGGGTTTTTCACCCGGCTTTTGGTGGCACTCGATGCATCTTTGAACATTGTCTCCTTCTTTCAAGCTGCTCAAAGGTTTATTATCTTTGTCATGATGACACTCGCCGCAGCCGAGTTTGTAAAATTCCGGAAATTTTTTGGCGTAATCATCTTGATGCTTTTTATGCGAAAACTCGATGATACCCTTTTTATGTTTCTCATACGCCGGGTCTGCCAGCTTGATAACTTCCTCCACCTTGGTGCCGGCGTAAATTAGGTTGGCTAGATACAAGGTGGCAATACCGACCATTGCTGCCGTCAGCAGTAGAGTTCGTTTTCTCATAGATTTTGCTCAACCTCCTTTCGTGCTCTTTCCTCATCTTTAATTATTCCAAACGTCGGGTTAATTATCAAGTCCAAAAGCTTGTGTCAACGATAAAACTAATTGACAGTGAAAAGGTTATAGAACATAAGCTACTGAAAGTTATATGAAAATAATCAATAGCCATTAATGATAGTCAATTATGAAGCTTTGGCGTCATCTGTTTCTGAAACGGTCTTTTTTTTGCCGAAAATCCTGGCGCCCAGGATACTGATTTCATAAAGAAGCATCAAAGGTAATGCCATCATGATTTGGGTCACGACATCCGGGGGGGTTAAAATCGCCGCGCCCGCGAAAAAAAGCAACAAGGCGTATTTACGATTTTTTTTCAAAAATTCGACGGAAACCACGCCGAGTTTGGCCAGAAAGGTGATAACCAGCGGAAGCTCAAAAACAAGACCAAAAGCGAGCAAGAGTTTGGCCGAGAAGCCCAGATATTCTTTCATGGCGGGTAGGGGGCGGATATGTTCGGTAGCAAAACCCAGGAAGAACTTAAAGCCCCAGGGAAAAACAATAAAATAGCCGAACAGCGAGCCGCCGACGAAAAATATGGTAGAGAGAAAAATTATCGGAAGCAACAACCTTTTTTCCCGATCATATAAACCGGGCGCAACAAACATCCAGAATTCATATATAATTACAGGGGCAGCCAGCATGATGCCGGCTAGAAAAGCAACTTTTAGGTAGGTAAAAAAGGCTTCCGGAAGTCCGGTGAATATCAGAGTATCACCGGTTTCCATGACCTTTAGCAGCGGCTGGACCAATATCTGAAACAGCTTTTCTTTAAAACCATAAGAAGCGACAAATCCGATTCCGACCGCGATAAAACAGGTGATAAGACGTTTTCTCAGCTCCTCCAGGTGAGCGGTAAAGGGGGCTTTTCCCTCCTCATCCATTTTTCACTGATCCCTCTACCCCGTTCTTTTTAAATTCGGTTTCAGATCCTTTATCTTCCTGAAGCATTTCAGCATCCGTTTGAGCATCTATTTTCTCTTTAGAGATTTTATCCGGGGTTTCATGTTTATTGGGTGCCGCGCTGGCTGTTTTTTCGTTTTCTAAATTATTGTCTGATTCATTCTTATCTGTTTCGGGCGAAACCGTGTCGAGTTGCCCGCCGTCATCCTTCACCGCTGTTTCGGTCAATGATCCTTTAATGTCATCGTTGATATCATCAAAGGCTCTTTTGACATCCGATAAATCCGTGTCCAGTTCCATGGTTTCTTTAAATTCGCTGGTCGCCTTTTTGAACTCTCGCAGCGCCCGACCAAGAGATTTGGCAAGATCAGGCAGCTTCTTCGGCCCGATCACTATAAGCGCAATTGCCAGGATCAAGATCATCTCTGGCATGCCGATGCCGAACATGGTTAACTCCTTTCCAGTTTCCGTTCCACGGCCACCTTTGTCAGCGGTTGGCAAGCAAAATTGCCTTGGAACCGGAAACCCCAAAATAGTTGAATTCTGATGAAAGTAATTGTACTTACTGGGTTTGCTGAAAAGTGTCAAGCCAAACCAAAGCGATTTGCTCGCGGATTATCGAATTTAGTTTTCGACTTCTTGAATTTTCTTGATAAGAAAAAATAATTTTGTTAAGTTTTTAAGATATTATTTCTGTGTGGTATTGGACTGATCAAAACCGAAATCATAACAAGCAAAATATCATCGAACTTTAAAAGGATTGGTTATGATTCACTCCTTTGACCAGGAGCAACTTGAAAAAACAGAAACTATTCTGGAGGAAGATCTGATCAAAAGCGGGGTTAAAATTGCTTTGGTTGTTGATATGGCTGGCCATATAATCGCCAATAGCCGGAGTGAAGACTGCAGCCATGACGTATATTCGCTGGCAGCCCTTGCCGCGGGAAATTTTGGTGCGGTAAACGCGATGGCTAAAATTGTCGGAGAAGAGGAGTTTTCCCTACTCTTTCACAAGGGACAGGATGAGAATCTTCATTTCAGCAAGGTCACAGAGGAGTTTCTGCTGATCACGACTTTTGGTAACGATGTTTCTCTGGGCTTCCTTCGTCTAAAAATCGCGGAAGCCATCGAAAGAATCAGGAGTCTCTGGTAAGCATCTGACCGGGGATGCCCCGGTTTGGATTGATAAAATGAATCTGCCGGGGTAAGATCAGTGGAAATTCACCGATGTCTGCGCGGGTCGGATTTCTTGTATAGTTTCCGTAATACGTGATGCTTGCCAAGACCTGGATTCGAGAAGATTGTCACATCCTTGATTATAATGTCTCGGGTTTTAGCACCAGAAAGAAAAGATCTCCCTTGTGCTGCATATGTCCTGCCGCAACCTCTGCATACATGCCATTTCCCCAAAAGAGATCCGAACGCCCCGGCCCGCGGATGGCGCCCCCGGTATCTTGGCTTATGACGAATCGGCTGAAGTCAACCCAACGGGTAATTTGACCGGAGCCATTTATTATCGGTTTTTTTGTTTTAATAAAAGCCAAGGCAGGCAGCGGGAAGATTCTTCTGTCAACAGCAATGGATCTTCCCGGTGTTAATTTGACCTCAAGGTATCCCAGCGGTCCGTCCGCTTCAGTTTTAAAGAATACATAGCTGGGGTTATAATTTAGGATTTCATTTACTTCTTCCGGATTGTCTTGTAAATACACTCGGATTTTTTGCATGGACATTTCGGATTTGGGTATTTTTTCTTGTTCGATCAGAAGCCTACCGATGCTGCGGTAGGGTTTTCCGTTTGTGTCGTGATAATGCACGTTCAGTGTTTGACCGGAATCCAGAAAAATCCTGCCCGAGCCCTGAATTTGAAGAAAAAAGAGATCTACCGGATCTTTCACCCAGGCCAGTACGTCGGTCTTTCCCTCTAAGGCACCCTCCTGTTCGATTTCCCTGCGGTCAAAATAGGGTACAACGGTGTGTTCGGTCAATCGGCCCACAATTTTTTCCCCTTCGTACTTGGGTGAAAAAGCAGAAAGGTCAATCGTCAAAAGGTCGTCAGGGCGAGCCAGTATTGGGTAGCGGTATTCCTCGGTTTTTTGGAGACTGCCCTGCAGAAAAGGTTCATAATATCCGGTAAAGAGAACTTCTTTTCGCCACCCCTTTCCAATGGACTTGTAGACCAGATAGTTGGACTTCAAGAATTTTTTTAAATTTTTTGCGGAAGGATTTGTGCGGACAAAATCTAAAAAGTATTCTAACGATTTTATCATATGAGATGCGGTATATTCGTCCTTGTCGAACCGAAACGTTTTTTCAATGGGAACGCGTTGCAGATATTCAATGCTTTGCAGGACGCTATGCTCCAAACCGTCATAACCCATATCGTCGTTAAATCTAGGGTAGCCAATTCGAGATAATCTCGACAAGGTCCGGTCTTTGGAAATAGCGCATCCCCCAAGCAGGAATATCATTATCACTGCGAAACAAGCACCTTTAAAGATAATCTTAACAATGTCGTTTTTCATGGCTATCTGCTACTAAAATGAAATTTTGCGGATGATGGACAATATGGATGTATCCGTGCGGATCGTTTCATTCATCCTTTTCTTTTTTTTAGAAATGTGCCGCTCTTTCCGCCTGTTTTTTTAACCAGCTGAATATCGGTGACGATCATATCCCGGTCATAGGATTTGCACATGTCATATATTGTAAGCGCTGCAACCGTTACTGCTGTCAGGGCTTCCATTTCAACACCGGTTGGCCCTTTCAATCGAACTTCGGCTTCGATCTGAACTGAATGGTTGTTTTCATCCGGTACAAAGTCGATACGTATATGGGTAATATTCAGGGGGTGGCACATGGGAATCAATTCATCGGTTTTTTTGGCCGCCATGATACCGGCGATTCGGGCGGTTTCAAGCACATTTCCTTTTTTAACGGATCCGTCTATTATTTTTTGCAAAGTGTCAGGATGCATGGAAACGGTTGCTTGGGCCACGGCTATACGCAATGTCACTTCTTTTCTGGTAACATCTACCATTTTGACGCGACCTTCCTGATCAATATGGGTAAAAGAGGACATGTTAAATGACTCCTTGTCTGGATGGTTTTTTGCGTTTTTTATTCTATAGGATCGATACGATTCATCAGACCACGGGAAGTAAATTCTCTATTTAAGGTGATGTTTGATTATCTTCCAACGCCCCTGCCTCAATGCTTTCGGCCAGGTGGAGATCAGCCGGTGTGTTAATATTAAAAAATGAGATCAGATCCGGATCTTTCGATCTTAAATCTTTTTCTGGAATTTTTTTAACGCGGACCTTATTAAAAAATTGCTGTATTTTCAACTTCTGCTGCCGGAGATTGTGTTCTGCCGGTTTTAGACATTTCGTTGAATAGACAGCGCAAAGCGGTTCAAGCCCCGCCTCAGTTTCAGGGATAATAACATCAAGGCGAGCTTCAATGTTTCCAATCAGGAATTCTACGATTTCCTTTTTCAGATAAGGTGTATCGCATGCGGTGACAAAAACGTAGGGATTTGTTGTAAAAAAAAGGCTCGTATGAATTCCTGTCAGAGAGCTTCGAATAGGAAAGATATCTGTTGCAAGCTTAAAATCCCAGGCGATGTATTTAATCGGGTCGTTGGTCACCAGAATTTTTTCATCAAACAGATCGCAGAAAATATCAGATAAGCGATCAAGAACTTTTTTTCGCCCCACATGGATGAGAGCCTTATCTTTGCCGTTGAAGCGAGAGTTCAGGCCCCCCGCCAGGATTACACCGGTACAGGGATATGTCATACCCGTCAGATCTCTTAAAATGCCGTTTTTTCGAATGAGTCCAAAAATTTGAAATGCTTATTTTAACCTTTAGATTAAAGAAAGAATGGTTTTAAATCAAGGCAATTTAAAACACTTTCTGGTAATAACCGGTCACGCGATAGAGCGGCGGAAGAATTTATTTTAAGTCTATCGTCAAGTTGATACCGTCTTGGAGATAAAAACAGTTTGTGAATATAAATACGAGAGCGGTAATATAAGGCTTGATATCCGGCAGATGCATGCTATAGAGTTAGTGCTCAAAGACATTGAGTCATAAACTTACCGTCCTGCGGATGGTTAAGTTAAATTCGTCCAAATACGTGGAGTTGAACAACTGAACCAGCGCTGAAATTTCAATGTGGTCATAACCAAATATAATTGAGTTCATAGCCGGCGATAACCATGGGTACCCGCGAGCATAAAGAGAGTGCACCGAAAGCGGTAACTATCGGTATAATATCTGTTTCAACCAGCCGAGCGCTTGCAAATGACGAAAGCGGTCATTGGATACATCGGCAAGCGCTAGCCGAAGGACATGAAGTTTTATTTCATCAGGTTATTCCGGATGATTCCACAACCATCAGTCAAACGGTAGGTGAAGTGATCCAAAAATTTAAACCCCAGGTTCTTCTTTTAAGCGGAGGTACCGGCATTAGCAGCCGAGATGTTACCATTGAAGCAGTGCGACCTTTGTTTTCTAAAGAACTCACAGCGTTTAGCCCCCTTTTTGCCCAACTCAGCTTTAGGCAAATTAGCTCCGCAGCCATTTTATCTCGTGCGACGGCCGGGGTTGTGGGCAATACCGTTTTGTTCTGTATGCCGGGAAGTTTTAAAGCCTGCAAACTTGCCTGCACGGAACTGATATTTCCCGAATTGGGCCATCTCGTCCGCCACATTCTTATCGGATAACATTCCTTTTCAGGGTTAAGCAAATTTCAGGATGAATAAATCAGCGAGCAAAAAGCACAATTATTTGACAGCTGTGGCTGCAAATAGCAAGGGCAAAATATTTGATCTTCCCGGATATGCAGCTGTGGGTATGGCCGATCAATCTCTCGTTCCTTTGACAGTGGAAAAAACCAAAAAAATGCCTCACGGCAGCGAATTGATGTTTTTGTCAGATCGTCGTCCCATTCTTTACAATCGGGACCAAGGTCGTTTTTAAGCACTGAGCGACAATCCGTATCGGCCTGAAGAAAAGATATATCCGGTGGCTGTCTTTAATTCTCCCGGATATATCAATTCATATATCAGCGCCTTTAAGGAAAACGGGGGGGCAAAATATCTGCCGTTGTTTTCATATGGTGCCTTGGGTTGGCACCAGGGGAAGTTCAGATCCGCCGCAATTCTTGTCGACAGTGAAAAACGCCAGGATATAAGATTGATGAAACAAGAAAACGTTGTTGCCGGTGTGTCTCAGATGCTCAAACAGATGCCTTCGAACCGTTTAATCGCTCATCTTTCAAAATGTGCCCTGACCTATGGGTGTCCGGCCGGTAAAAATTTTTTTTTAGGCAGATACGAAGCGCCGTTACCGTCTTCAAGCCATTGTAACGCAAGCTGCCTGGGGTGTATTTCACTCCAAAAAAACCGGGATATTCCTTGCAGCCAGGACAGAATTGACTTTAAACCGAACCCGGAAGAAATTGCTGAAGTCGCGCTGGTGCATATTCATAGGGTAAAAAAAAGTATCGTCAGCTTTGGACAAGGTTGTGAGGGGGATCCGCTGTTGACCGCCGATGTCATCGAACCGGCGATAGGTATGATTCGCGCAGCGACGCAACGTGGCACCATACACTTGAATACCAACGGGAGCCGGCCCGATATCCTGAAGAATCTCTTCAACGCAGGCTTGGACAGCGTGCGTATAAGTATGAACAGTGTAAGGAAAGATTGTTATTGTGAATATTTTCGTCCACAGAGTTACGGTTTTGAGCATGTATTAAACAGTTTTGCCGTCGCACGGGACCGCGGAAAATTTGTTTCCGTCAATTATTTAAACTGCCCTGGATTTACCGATACCCCGGAGGAATTGGACGCCTTGATCAAATTTATCGGGCAGTATCCGGTAGACATGATCCAGTGGAGAAATCTCAATTTTGATCCAATACGCTATTGGAAAATTATGGACTCGGTAAAATTTCACGGTCAACCGATCGGTATGGAAAGCGTGCTCAACCAAATCAGGATATTATTTCCGGATATGAAATACGGTTACTTCAATCCGCCCAAAGAAAAATTTAAACGATGGCAGCGGGGGAATTCAAAATGGGGAGGTTCTTAAAGAGTCAAAAAGATTGAAAATCAAGCCATTTTCGACGCCGATGACTGGTGTAATTCTGAATGGGCTGCAGCTCCGATTTTTTCGATCGTGTATGGCTTTTTGACATAGACACCTGCACCCAGCCGCTGGGCCTCTTTGACCCGTTCGGTTTCAGAATAACCGCTGGCGATAATTGCTTTCTGTTCTGGATGAAATTGAAGGATTTGTTTGTATGTATCCAGGCCGTCGATACCGGGATCCATGATCATATCGAGGATCAAAAGATCAGCAGAATTCTTCTTCATATAGTCCACTGCTTCCTCTCCGCTGGCAACACTGGCGACCGAATACCCCAATTTATTCAACATCTCCGAAGCGATCACCCGTTGTTCCTCAATATCATCCACAATCAAAACCGTTTCGCCGTTGCCCATCACATGATCTAAGGTTTTTTGATGCGTGTCTACTTCCAATGTTTTTCGGGTGACCGGAAAATACAGGCTGAAGGTCGTCCCTTTACCGACGGCACTCTGAATATCGATATATCCTTTATGGTCTTTTACCGTTCCCCACACCACTGCCATCCCCAGACCTGTTCCGCTTCTACCCATCACTTTTTTTGTGTAAAATGGCTCGAATATTCTGTCGATGTCTTCGGAAGAAATGCCGATTCCTTGATCTGAAACGGTGATGGTCACATAATCCCCTTCTTCGATATCGTCATATCCTCTAATCGGCTGGTCCAGATATCGATTTGCGGTTGTGATGCTAATCCTACCACCTTCTGGCATCGCCTCAGCTGCGTTGGCAACGATATTCATTACTGTTTTTGAAAGGTGGACCGGGGAACCGAGTATGTTCAATAGGTTTGATGCTAGATGGATTTCGATTTCAACCCCGGGGTAAGATGCCCCGATATTCAGGTGTTCGGGGCTCTTCAAATATTCAGAAACGATATGATTTAAATTCACCACTTCCGAAATTGCAACGCCTCTTCGAGCCAAAGTCAATAAATCCTGTACAATAGCGGAGGCCTTTTCACCGGATTTTTGAATGGTCAGAACAGGCTTTCTCCACGGACTGTCTTCCGGAAGATCCATCAATAGCAGTTCGGGATAACTGACCAGGCCCGACAACACGTTGTTGAGGTCGTGGGCCACGCCTCCGGCAAGGGTTCCAATAGCCTCCATTTTTTGAGCCTGATGCAGTTGGGCCACCAGCCGTTTTCGTTCTTCTTCGGCGCGAATACGATCGGTTACATCTCTGGCAATGCCTCTAAATCCCACCGGCTGGCCGTCTTTATCTCTGATTAATGATACCAGGGTTTCTATAAAACGCTCGGTTTGATCTTTTCTGATCAACTTCCAGTCAAGCGATTTGGTGGGTTTACTGGTACGGTAGACGGTATTGAAGGTTCGGTATACTTTTTGAGCGTTTTCTGCATCCATGTATTGCCGGTTGTTCATTCCTATCATTTCATCCTTTGAATATCCGATTATCTTACAGATGGATTCGTTGAAAAAGGTAAAATTGCCGGCAAGATCAACTTCAAAGTATCCATCTTCGATACTTTCCAGAATAGTACGGTATTTTTCCTCGCTCTCCTGAATCTTTTGGAACGACATTGCGTTTATGATGCTGACGGCGGTTTGTGAAGCTACTCCGATTAAAAGACTCATGTCGCTCTGGGTAAGGGCTCGTTTGGACTCAATATTGTCCACGGCCAGGATACCCAGCGATTTTTTTTCATAAACAATCGGCACGCAGATCAGTGACCGGACTCCCATTTTTTTGGCAAGCTCCAGACTTCTTTTTGACATTGCGTTGCCATTTTCAAGAATGTCGTCAATTAAAAAAGGCTTTTGTTCTCTGAACGATTTTACAAAAAGCCCCTTAGATTCGGGATTATCAAGATGAAAAGCGGTTTGGCGCAACAAATTTTCCAGATTTTCGCTGTAGCCGTAACCCGCGTTGAAGAAAAGCCGGGTTTTTTCTTTGTCGGCAAGCATAATAACACCGCGATCAAAGTCCAGGCGTTTGGCCATTGCCTTCATGATAGCCCTGGTAAGCACATCAATTTTGGTAATTGTTGAACTTGCCTGACCGATTTCCTGAACCAGCAGGGCATTGTTGTAACGGATATTCAACTGATTCAAATGATACTCAGCTGCTTCCCTTTGGGATTTGATGGTTTTGGTGATTTCTTTATTTTCAATGTAACCTGAACATACTGACAATAGAGACGTAAGCAGAGCGCATATGAGTGTGGCAAAGACCCAGGGTTTGGCGGGAAGGATGAAGAATAAAGACAAGGAAATGAAAATGCTGATTAAAAGAGCGTAATTCCGGACCAGTTTCCAGAGAATCGCAGGTGTTTTGTCCCAGGTGATGATGTAGCGACAGAATTTATCCCCCTTGTGTAAGCATTTGGGATGTTCAATTCTGCCGTATTTCCCGCTGAATAACTTCGGAATAGATTCAAACATGCCTGTCCGATTTTCGCATTGAAAAGGCCTTTCGTTCATACCCTTTCGCGGTTTTACGATTATTTCGACTTTATTGGATGCCATCTTCCGTGATTTAGATGTCATTGACCGGGTAAAAAGGTTAGATAGCTTACCCAACGACAGATAGATTATGGCAGGACTCATGAACCCCATAGCATACTGTTTGGTTGCGCCTAATCCCTCTGTGGATGCCAGATAACGGCCGGCCTCCCTGGAGATATTTGGATTGCCAGTCTTTTCAACCAAAATTTTGTGGAAGCTGTCGACCTGACGTTGCGTGAACCAATGCGCCGGATCTTCCACCTCATAGCGAGTCATTCCGGCATATTTGAGAATAGGATCAATTTCCATGGAAGGATAATTCTGTTTGAGATAGCCCAGATAAACCTTTGTAACTCGGCTACTATAAATTGGCGTGTTTTCGTCCATAAATTTTGCTTGTTATTAGTAGTCTGCTGTCAAGGAAGAAGGTCAGAACTAGATAATACGAAGAGCATCAACACAATTTGTTGTTGTTTGATTGCTGTTTGATATATAAAGAATTTCCGGAGACCCCGATAAATTTGCCATCCGCGTTTAGCGTCGGCGTGTCGGGTAAGCGGTGCTGATCCCCTTTCTTCGAATGGGTATTTGGAGATCCACCAATCCCAGAAATTTATGGACTGCCAATTATTCCAAAGTGGTTGATAATTCAGCACTAAACTATATCATAACCGAAAAAGAATATAAATATAAATCTGCAACTCTCGGTGGTTATGAAGTGGCTAGAAGTAAAAATTATATTCGACCATAAAAAACCGGAACTGGCAACCGATCTGATTTCACAGCTTCTCTATGAGCTGGATGCAAAAGGCCTCGTCATCGAAGATCCGTCCTTGCAACCGGAAGAAGGCTGGGGAAATAACGGCCGAACCCGTCAGGAGCATCATGCCGTGAAAGGTTACTTTCCCAGTAGACATTTGTCACAATTGCAGTGGCGGAAACTGGAAAGTGGGCTTGCCCATCTGATGGAAAGGAACCATATCAACTCTCGGATCGTTGTTTCCCAATTAGATGAAGCGGATTGGGCCGAATCATGGAAAGCCTATTTCCGTCCGGAAAAAGTCGGAGAACGTCTGGTGGTAAAACCTTCATGGCATGCGTATGAAGCCCAACCGGATGAAATCATCCTTGAAATAGACCCCGGCATGGCCTTTGGAACCGGCACCCATCCGACCACCCGCTTATGTCTGAAGCTTATAGAAGCTTATGTGAAGCCGGGTGATTCGGTTCTGGATGTTGGTACAGGCTCCGGTATTCTTATGATTGCAGCCGCTAAACTTGGCGCTGAAAAAGTATGCGGTATCGACAAGGATAAGCTTGCTGTCGATATTGCCAAAAAAAATCTAAAGCGAAACATAATTCATCCGGAAAAGGTTCTGCTGATATGCGGCAACCTCATCGAACCGATAAGCGAACGGTTTGAGATGGTTGCAGCCAATCTATTGGCAGAGGCGGTTATTAATTTGCTACATGGCGTCAAAAGGGTGCTAAAAAGTAATGGATATTTTCTTTGCTCCGGGATAATTAAGCAAAACCAAAGTTTAGTTATTGATAGACTAAAAGCTCTGGACTTTGAAATCATCAACATATACAGTATGGAAGAGTGGATTGCCATTGCGGGAAAACTTAGATAGTTTGCGTTGAGTTTTTGCTGTTCACCCAGGTATTTTTTCAATATGGTTAGACCCCGGGCAGATAATTCTGAATAAATTCAACGCAAACAGGTTAAACAGATTGCAATTGTTTTTATCCTGCCGCATTATTGCTATCGATACTCGGACAGTTCTGATAGGGTGTAATATTTTTGATCATCGTCAAATCTGGAGAGAATTTCCCACATGAAAAGCAGACCAGAGATGTTAGCGCTGAACAAGAAGATAAAGGTCGGTCGAAATGATCCCTGTCCGTGTGGCAGCGGGTTGAAGTATAAGAAATGCTGTTTGGGCAAAACCGATGTGCCGAATATTGATATCAAAAGCCTGTATAAAGAAAAACACAAAATTCGACTCAAAGAGGCGTCAGATGTAAAAGGAATTCGCAAAGCGGGCCAATTGGTGCTGGATTCACTGGATATGGTCGAAAAAAAAATCCGACCCGGAAGATTGACGGATGAGATTAACACTCTGGTTCATGAATTTACGGTTAAAAACGGCGCCAAGTCGGCACCGCTGAACTACCGGGGATTTCCGAAAAGTGTCTGTGTCTCGGTTAACGAGGTCATCTGTCATGGAATTCCCGGGAAAAGAGTTCTGAAAGAAGGAGATATCGTTAATGTTGATGTGACCCCGATTCTGAACGGTTACTATGCCGACGCCAGTAAAACATTTTTTGTGGGAGAGCCGGGGCCGGAGGCACAAAAAATTGTAAGGGTGGCCCGCGAAAGCTTAAAACGTGGCATGCACAGTGTGACCCCCGGTAATACCATTGGAGATATAGGTTGGGCCATACAGCAATACGCCGAGGGACAGGGGTGCTCGGTCGTAAGAGAATTCGTAGGCCATGGGATTGGTTTTGAGTTTCATGAGGCCCCTCAGATTCCGCATTTCGGTCATAAAGGAGAGGGTATTATACTGGTTCCCGGCATGGTATTCACCATAGAACCCATGATTAATTTGGGAGAAAGACACCTTAAAATTCTGGCAGATAATTGGACAGCCGTTACCAGGGATGGCTCGCTCTCTGCCCAGTTTGAACAAACCGTACTGGTGACGCCAGACGGATTTGAAAGCCTGACACCCTATCAATTGTGAACAATGCTCAAATCGCGTTACAGTTCAGATCCGTCTGATTACAGCCTCAAATAGCGTTGCAGACCGTTTACAGCAAGTTTTATAATGTGCACCGGCGATTCGGTCAATCCTCTAGAATAACTCGATAATTTTGCCAACCAGAACTCACAAACAAACGATAGCCAAGCTATACTGGCTGAATATTGCGGCAAACCTTGGGGGATTCATCGTCATTTTAGTGCTAAGTTTTTTCACACCCCTGACGTTTTTTAAATTCCATAAAGCGGTTGTTAAAACAGGTGACTGGTTGCCGGTTCTGCTTATCATCGTTTTTATTGAGATACTGGTTTCTTTTTTGGGCATCACACTTCAGTTTATTATCCAACGACCAGTTTCAACTTCGCTTCGATATCGTGACCGGCGGGCGGGAATTTCAACTGAATTGTTTGAGAAGGCCAGACGCAGGCTTTTAAACCTGCCCATTATTCTTGGCGCAATCAACCTATCCATTTGGATCACCATCTCTTTGATGGGGTCCCTTGTTCAATTCTTCATAAGAAATGAAACCCTCATTACCTGCGCGTACTTATTATTCAGAGGTGTCATGATTGGTTTGATTGCCTCGACCATGTCCTTTTTTCTGATAGAAAGACATACACGCCAGCATCTGAATCCCGTGCTGTGTCCCGAAGGCAGCCTGGTTACCATTCCCGGAGCCATTAAGATATCCATGATGAGAAGAATAAATATACTTTATATGGCAGGCACCACCATACCCATGAAAATACTTTTGGTGACCTTATTGTTTGCATTCTGGGAAGTTAAGGCTGGCGTCGTTTCGGCCGCCGACTTCAGCAAGGAGATTTTGTTTTTTACAATCGTTCTGTATGTCATTTTTATTGCGATCGCCCTTCGCTTGAATCTTTTGGTCGGGACATCCATTGCAGAGCCTATAAAAGAAATGATGCGATTGGTAAAAAAAGTCAGAGACGGAAATTTCAACCAGAAAATCCAGGTCACCACAAATGACGAATTGGGTGTTCTAGGAGATGGGCTGAATGAAATGACCGAAGGCCTCTTGGAACGAGACCAAATGCGCCAATCGTTAAACCTGGCCATGGAGATTCAGCAGAATTTGTTGCCGCTACAAGATCCGGAGGTGGAGGGGCTGGATATCGCCGGCAAAAGTATCTATTGCGATGAAACCGGGGGGGATTATTTTGATTATCTTGGTATGGAAGAAAACAAAAATGAAAAAATCAGCATGGTAATTACAGAATTTTGAACTCCCTGCCGTTCAGATGGGTCAGCAAGGTGAGGATTTTACCTGCCGTTGCATTTAATAATCTGTTTCAGCCATTGATTTTTACCCTTCAGCAGGGACAGTCCGATCCTGAGAGTATTCAAAGTAACATTTATAAGTATCAATTATAATTTCAATAAAGGAGGTAATACTGTGTCTGAAAAACGCCATGGGATAGAAGATTTGACCAGTTTTGCGATGGATGTAATCCATCATGCAGGAGAAAAAGCGCTGAACTATTACGGGAAGGGGCAACGCAAAATTAAATTCGATGAAGGGCTTGTAACCGCGGCTGAACTTCAGCTAACTGACTTATTTCAAAATCAGCTTCATGAACGTTTCCCTGAACATCATTTATTTAAGGATACTTTCGACAGTCAGGACTATTCACATGAAGGCAGACGCTATCTCTGGATTTTTGACCCTCTTGATGGCGTTGCCAATTTTCAGGCCGGAATTCCGATTTGGGGCACATCCTTGGCGCTTATCGAAAATTTTTGGCCTGTTTTTGGTGTTTTTTACATGCCGGCTACCGGAGATCTCTTTTACGCCCAGGCTGGACAACAGGCGTTTTGGGGAAACAAAGAAATCCGCATTTCGCCACTGGATACTATCAATGATGAAAGTCTTCTTCTTACCTATTCACGGTTTCACGTTCAGTATACTTGCTCTTTTCCCGGGAAGGTAAGGGCCTTGGGCTGCACGGCTGCCCACATATGCTATGTGGCTATGGGCCGTGCTGACGCGGCGGTGATTGCCAATGAATCCTTTCAAGATCTTGCAGCGGCTCGCGTCATAATCGAATCCGCCGGGGGAAGGATTTGCAAATTTGACGGCAGTGATTTTCATCTCAACGATTATCTGGATGGTCAAAGGATTGATGGCCACTTGATTGTTTCACCGCCTGATATTTTTTCACAAATCAAGGACAGTATTCAACGGATATCCTGATTTTTACCAGCGAAGACAAAAGGCTTTGTCAATCAAAATTGTGAATACCTATGCAATTTATTTAAACAAACAGTCTCCGACCGTTGTCTAAAAAATATCTTCTTTTACAAAAATAATAACTTTTTGTAACCTTATTCAGTATTATTGTCTCATAAAACTGATAAAAATTGTAAACGTAAACGCTGTGACACCCTGAATAATTTGGGAGGATTTCATGGCAAAAGACAAAAAGATGATCAAGAGAGATATACTGGATAAGTTCCGTTCCATTGGGGAAGATGAAACTGATGTGCTTCCGCCAACCTGGTTGGAGTCAGATTATTTGTCGAACCTTAATCCAGAAGAGAAAAAAGAATTTAAAAAAGCTGTCAATGAATTAATTTCGACCGGTATTGTTGAAAATATAAAGGATCCGGTTTGGAATCTCAGACTTACCCAAAAGGGCGCAGATTTAATTTACTAATAGCCAGCCAATTAGTATTTTTCTCCATTATTTATGCCATTCGAAATTATCGATAATATTCCACATGCACCGAAAAGTTGTCTGTCTGAATTTTCACTTACGATCTGCCGCAACAGTTTCTTGCCGACCGATTCCGCTCCATGGCATACCATTATCACCCGTTTGGTAGTATCCACGTCGGATTTATTAACTCAATTCTGGTGCCCCTGAATAGAAGCGATATCCTGCGGTATACGCTCTGCGAGCAAATATCGGAGTATAGTGGCGTTTTCGCAGGAAATGCTGGTGTTTTTTAAATCGTGGCATGGAAATATATATTCAGCGTATGCAATTCAGTGGAGAAAGAGGTGCTTGACGAATAGGGCCGCAAACGATAGAATCACCGGCGATTGTGCCGGTAAGATCAATAAAGCACATCAGATTCTAAATCATCATCAGTCACCTACACAAATGAGAGGTTCAAATTTTGGAAATCCACGTTGCTTCATGACGGATTGTTGCCCAAAAATATTTGGGCAACAATCCGTCGACCTGCATGTTAATGGAAAGGAATGTTGACCATGGCCAAAAAAACCGCACGCATTTCAACCAGTGAGTTTTCATCTTTATCAGGATTAACAGTTTCTCAGGTTTCCAAACTGTTGCGCGAAGGAAAAATTAAAGGGGTAAAAGAATCCGGGAAATGGATGATTTCCAAAAATCAGCTGGCATTGAGAGTGGTTAAGGATACGCTGAAAAGCCAAAAACCGGCGATGAGCAAAAAAAAATCCGCAAAAACACGAAAATATCCCCTGACTGATAAAAAAACGCCCAGCGAGGCTACACAAGAAAAAGATCCGACACCGAAATCAGCAATACCACCTTCGGCATCCGCGGTTGTAAAAAAAATCGGTCAAAAGAAAACATATTCGGTTGCTGAATTCAGTGCAAGGACTTATTTAACCGAATTTGGTGTGATGGATTGGCTGAAGAAGGGTCGTCTCAGGGGCACACAGGATGAAAACGGACAATGGCGAGTAGATGATGCCAACCTTGAACTCCCAGGTATCAAACACCTGCTTCGAGATTAATATCCACAAATTTATGGATTTAGATATTCATAGGCATCAGGTTTCTTTCGCGTTACGTTTTTATTTTTACGGATCGGTTTCTTCCGCAAAAGGGTAATTGTTGATTGAAAGCGTCGATGTGCTGCATTTCCATGCGATTGATTTTATCGATATGGAGTTCCATGATTTGCCGCAGGCGGGAGTCGTAGAACCGGTGAAGGCTGTAGTTCGGAACAGCAACAAAGCCCCGACGTAACTTGTGGTGTGAACCGGCACCCGGATCAAATCTGTTTATTTTATGTGTGATGGCCCACTCAATCGGGCTGTAATAGCAGGCGTCAAAGTGCAGGCAGTTTATCCACTTTGCACTCCCCCAATATCTGCCGTAAAGCTGATCACCTTTGGTCAACAAAAAAGACATTCCCAACGGCATTTTATCGTAGTTGCTTTTAAAGGCCGCCATTATCAATAGGCGATGGCGATAGTGATGATACAGGCCCTCAAAAAATGGTTTGGTAAGATACTTACAGCCCCATGGACCAAACTGATCATTCGTTCGCGCGTAATAGCTGTACATCAAGGGAAAGAAATCACCCGGTATTTCCTTGCCGGTATAGCTTTTGATCTGAATCCCTTGTTGTTTTACCGTTTTTCGCTCCCGTTTAATGTTGCGCCGTTGGTTTGAGTTAAAGATTGCCAGGTAATCATCAAATGTTTTAAAATCTTGATTTTCCCATGCATAGCTTTGGTGTAACCAATCGGTGAAACCATAACGCGCCATAGTGGTTCGCCAGTCAGGATCTACGAACAGAAAACTGCAGCCGGATATTTGATTACGCAGGCAAAAGCGATCAATTTCCTTAACAATTAATTCGGTCAACTGCTGTTCATTTTCATCAGCAGCTATCAGGAAACGATAGCCGACTATCGGCGAATATGGGCTCATTCCGACGATTTTGGGATAGTAGCGGATGCCCAAACGGTCCGCTAAGTCTGCCCATGCATGATCATATACAAATTCGCCCGCACTATGGCCTTTGACATATAAAGGTGCAGCTGCTACCAGGCGCCGGTCGGACCAAATCGTAAGATGATACGGCAGCCAGCCGTTTTCGGCTTCCAAACTTCCGGAAATCTCCAATTGCCGTAACCATTCCCACTCGAGAAAAGGGGCTTTAAGTGGCACGGCCAGTGCATCCCACTGCGCCTGATCGACATTGGAAATTTTTTCCTGCCAGGCGATTATATAGGATGATTTCTGCTGATTTTTCATAGCAATTGTAAATACACCGGGTATGCATTTGGCCGGTTCGCTTCCCTGCATGCCTCACCTTTTAAAGGGGGGGCAGAGAAGTTATCTCAGGAATCGGGGCAATTTTTGCAGCGACAAGATGCCGGGTTATCACCTGCTCGATCCAGCAGCGGCAACTGCCTGAAAATTTGCCGTCTGCTGATTACAACCGGCACTGTACCCGGAACCGAGATCGAAGTTTGCCTTTCCAGGCGGCAGCAGCCCACTGTCAGTTAAAAGCACCGGAGCGATGATCTTGTCGTGCAAAAATTACCCCGATTTCTAATTAATCTGAAATAGAAATTTTCCTCTTGGGGAAACCCCGTTCTGAAGGGCGGGGAGCTTCGCTGACAGGGGTTAACAATTACCAGCGATTTTATTTTGGATTTATGAAAACAAATACAATGGTAAGGTAGGTATGTAAAAATAGGTGTCAAGTTGTTGGCAGACTGAATGGGCGATGTTTTCTGCGCCCCAAAAATATACCTTGCCTGAACCGGCTTAATTGCAGTATTTTAGTATAATTTGATGGTGGTAATTACTTTAAATGCTTACCTGACCATACATGTATACCGGTTTTGCCTGAAAAAAGCGGGCGGTGAAAATGGTTTCACCGCCCCTGGCTTCCAGTGCTAATCTAATATGTTTTTCACACCGATCACCATCAGAAGGCTTTCGGTTAGGCGACTTCCTCATAATCCGCATCTACGACCTCATCGTCAACCGCCGTGCGGGCCGTGTCATGGACAGATCCGCCGGTTCCCTGCGATGGGGATGCGCCTGGTTGTTGATACAGAGATTGAGCCAACAAATGAGACGCATGGGTCAACGTGTCGGTCAGCCGTTTGATTTCAGCCGCATCATCGCCGTTCATAGCGCTTTTCAAATTGCTGACGGCATTTTCTACTTGCATCTTCGTGGAGCCGGCGACTTTATTGCCGAGTTCTTTTAGCGTCTTTTCGGTCGAGTAGATCAATGCGTCGGCTGCGTTACGCGCTTCAACAAGCGCTTTTTTATTTCGGTCTTCATCCGCATGAAGTTCGGCGTCTATAATCAATCGGTCGATATCCTCTTGTGAAAGTCCTGAAGAGGATGTGATGCGGATAGACTGCGCCTTACCTGTTTGCTTGTCTTTGGCAGAAACTTCCACAATTCCATTGGCGTCAATATCAAACGTGACCTCGATCTGAGGCATCCCTCTTGGAGCAACCGGGATTCCCATCAACTCGAAACGGCCCAGGGTCTTACTGTCGGCGGCCATTTCCCGCTCACCCTGGATGACATGCACACTGACAGACGTCTGATTATCCTCGGCGGTTGAAAATATTTCGCTTTTTTTGGTGGGTATGGTGGTGTTTTTTTCTATTAGTTTGGTCATGACACCACCGAGGGTTTCGATACCCAGCGATAGGGGAGTTACGTCGAGCAAGAGAACATCTTCTATATCTCCTTTGAGTATAGCCCCCTGTATGGCAGCCCCCAGGGCCACCACCTCATCGGGATTGACGCTTTTGTTTGGTTCTTTGCCGAATATTTTGCTTACCCGCTCCTGTACAGCCGGCATTCGTGTCATGCCACCCACAAGGATAACTTCGTTGATGTCACCGGTTCTCACGCCGGCATCCTTTAAGGCAATTTTGCAGGGTCCTTCCAGTTTATCCAAGAGCTCACTGACCAGGCTGTTCAACTTGGCCCGTGTTATTTTTATATCAAGGTGCTTGGGTCCGTTTGCGTCAGCAGTGATGAACGGTAGATTCACACCTGTCTCCATTGACGTCGATAGCTCTATCTTGGCTTTTTCGGCGGCTTCTTTCAGACGCTGTAAGGCCATTTTGTCTTGTCTAAGATCAATGCCCTGATCTTTTTTGAATTCATCCGCCAGGTAATCAATCAGCCGCAGATCAAAATCCTCACCGCCAAGATGCGTATCTCCGTTGGTCGCTTTGACCTCAAAAACACCGTCCCCGATTTCAAGTATGGAAATGTCAAAGGTCCCGCCCCCCAGATCGAATACGGCAATTTTTTCATCTGTTTTTTTGTCCAGACCGTAAGCAAGTGATGCTGCCGTTGGCTCATTGATGATCCGCAAAACATTCAAACCGGCGATTTTACCGGCATCTTTAGTGGCCTGTCGCTGGCTGTCATCAAAATAGGCTGGCACCGTGATAACGGCATGGGTAATTTTTTCCCCGAGGTACGCTTCAGCTGCCTTTTTGATATTCGCAAGAATATAGGATGAGATTTCAGCCGGACTATGATGCTTTCCGCGCAGGTTAACACGGACATCTCCGTTGGCTGCCTTTTCTATTCTGTACGGTAGAACCTTGAGGTCTTTTTGAACCTCTGGGGATTCATATTTGCGGCCGATGAGCCGTTTTACACCAAATACCGTATTTTCCGGATTGGTGATCGCTTGTCTTTTTGCAATTTGTCCCACCAGTCGTTCGCCCCGATCTGAAATTGCCACGATTGACGGCGTTGTGCGACCACCTTCAGGATTAGTGATGACCTTGGCTTCACCGCTTTCCATGATGGAAACGCACGAGTTGGTGGTACCAAGATCGATTCCGATAACTTTATTCATAATAATCCCTCCTTGTTTTATAAAATCATACAATTGGCTAAATTGAACAGCTTCCAAATGTCATTTTATTTTCAGGCTTAATGATGTTTAACCGATGATCGATACAGAATATCAATAGACGGAACTAATGCCCATCTACGGTTTCAATTTTCTAAAAATATATACATGATTATATATATGTCAAATAATATTATTTATTACTATTTTTATTTTATAATATAAATAATGTAACTTTAATTTTTTATTCCGTTTTTTGAACTTTGTTTTTTGCAGAGAATGATTCCAAAAAGATATGAATGCAGCAAGATTCTCCTCGAAAATAGAATGACCACCTCTGGGACAATTCGCGTTGCACATCCGATGTGGACTTGACTCAAAAGGATTTTTTGGATAACTAACGAACATTAAAACAGTCTATAATTTGATGAAAAAAGAAAGGATTTATCAAAGACTTATTCAGGTGGCACGAGGATCAAATGCTGAAATATTCAGCTTTGGGTGAATCTGGGTGCTCCGTTACAATATCGGATTTAATCATTGAAATACCTGCCTTTTTTGATATTGCTACATCCATAAGGAGGTAACTCATGCCAACTTACGATTTTATCTGCGAAAAATGTAAAAAACGGTTTACCATCACCATTTCAATCGCCGAGTATGAAAAGAAAAAATATCACTGTCCAAAATGCAAAAACAAAAATGTAAAACAGCTGGTTTCACTTTTTCAAACAATAACCTCTAAAAAAAGTTAGCAAAAAAACATCAGAGATATTAAATAAGGGAGTAATCAGGCTGTTGTCACACCCTTTTTGATACCAATCCTCAAAGGGGTGTTGAAGTAAGATAGATTTTTAGAATCCCGTCGTATCTTTGTTTAATTTTCCCCTTAAATGTATAAGATTAAAATTCTTTAGTTCACGCAGCCTTAGCCCCGGTCACTATGGACCCGGAAAATACAATTAATTTTTTTTGAGCATAGAGTTTCAATATGACCCGACCCACAGAAAAAAGAAAAAATGAACGCAGCGATCGTCAAGCGCCGGTTAAGTATTCCTATCCTGATAATGAAAATTTTCTTCGGGTGGAGATGATTAATTTCAGCAGGGGTGGGATGTGCTTTGAATCCGGGTATGAAGTCGGTACCGGCGCCCGTATCAGAATTAAAAAATTAGCTTCCCCGGCTGAAGAAGGCAGCCCTAAAGAAAACGACGGGTGTTTGGCAGAGGTAAAATGGTGCAAACCCATATCTGGCAAAGACGCTTTTTTTTACCGTGTCGGTGTAGAATATGTTGAACCGGTTAATCCGGATCAGTGCTTTGAATGGCGGGCTGGCGATAAGATTTGTATTTCACCGCCTTTACCGATGGCATCTTAGATGGATTGCTGAAATCGGCGATCTCAAATTGAAAATCAGTGTAGCGGCAGTTTCAAAACCCCTTTCAAAGCCATTTTGTGATCTCTTTTTGTAAAAGTGCTAAGCCCCGTATGGCAGGACCTTCAGCAGTGAGACGGCAGATTTTGAAAGCAGTTTTAGGATTTTCAAAAAACCTGATGGACCTTGTTGGATGATGGTTTCTCCTTGCGCCATGAATTGACGGTGCATCAGAGAAATACAGCCATGTTGGTCGGCTTCCTATTGGATGTGAAATATCGAGCCATAGTCATCCATCCAGTTTCACATGTTCAATTATTACAATTCCTTCCACAAAACCTCTGTCGCCTTAATTCTCCTTTCAACCTTGATATGGTTGCGGATACCGCTCTCCATTTTTTAATTTGAATTTGTTTACAAATTGGTTAATGTAAGATTTTAAAAATCGGTTTATGAAAAAGGTCATGACTCCAACCCTAATATTAAAATGATCGTAAACAAAAAAAGGTAAGCCATGTTCAAAAAGACCGTGAGAAAGTTTGTCCATATTATCAAAGCATTTTGGAATGCAATTTCCATAACTCGCCGTTTTATTGGAAACTTAATTTTTCTAATATTGATCATTCTTTTGCTGAGCATTTTTATTTTCGAAGGCGGCTCGAAAGCACCAGAAGGCGGTGCTTTGATTATTTCGCCAAGCGGGAATATCGTTGAACAAAAGTCCGTGACAGTGCCGGTGGATCAGCTAATAGGACGGGTTACAGAAGAAGAAACGCTATTAAAAGATATTGTCGATGGGGTTGATTTTGCCAGAGAGGATAAAAATATTAAGGCCTTGGTATTGGATCTGGATGATATGCGGGGTGCCGGCCTTAGCAAACTGCAAGAGATTGGTGCGGCACTGAATCGGTTCAGAGAAAGTGGTAAGACTATCATTGCTGTCGGTGATAACTTCAATCAGAACCAATATTATCTAGCAGTCCATGCCCAAAAAATATATTTGCACCCAATGGGCCAAGTATTTCTAAGCGGATACGGTCTTTACCGCAAATACTTTAAAAGTGCTTTGGAAAAACTAATGGTTCAAATTCATATTTTCAGGGTGGGAACTTACAAGACAGCGTTGGAACCCTTTCTGCGAGACGATATGTCCGATGAGGCCCGTGATGCCAATACACTTTGGTTGAATGATTTGTGGGAGGCATATAAATCAGATATTGCCGCTTTGCGGGGGATCGATGCGGGCAACATCGACGGCTATATCAACAATATTGTAGCTCACTTGGCAAAAGTGGATGGTGACATTGCAAAGTTGGCATTGGAACTTGGATTTGTTGATGCATTGAAAACCAGGGATGAAGTGCGTGATGACCTCATTGCATTGGTTGGTGAGGACAAAAAAAACAAAACCTATAATCAGATTCACCTTACCGAATACTTAAAACTTTTGCGACCGGAATTTAAACAAGAGGGTTTAGACAAGCAGAAGATAGGTATTATCATTGCCAAAGGAATCATCTTGGACGGTGAGCAACCGGCCGGCAGGATAGGCGGTGATAGCCTCGCTGCATTAATCCGACAGGCACGCCATAACGATCAAATAAAAGCGGTGGTCCTGCGGATTGACAGCGGCGGTGGCAGTGCTTTTGCGTCTGAAATCATCCGCAAAGAGGTTGAGCTGACTCGGCGTGTCGGAAAACCAGTGGTTGTTTCAATGAGTTCAGCTGCAGCATCGGGAGGTTACTGGATTGCCACATCTGCCAATGAAATTTGGGCATCACCCACCACCCTCACCGGGTCCATCGGTATATTCGGGGCGTTTGCGACATTTGACAAAACGCTAAAGCATTTGGGCATCAACACCGACGGGATCGGTACGACCAAATTAAGCGGTGCGTTTGACCCCAGCCGTCCTTTTAATCCGATTCTGGCGGCAACCATACAGCAAACCATTGAACAGGGCTACAAACGCTTCATAGCCAGAGTTTCGCAAGGCAGAAATATGTCTCCCGAAAAGGTTGAAAAAGCTGCCCAAGGGAGGATTTGGTCGGGTAAAAAAGCCTTGACGCTGGGTCTGGTGGATCAACTCGGTAATTTCAAAGATGCAGTCCAATCCGCGGCGAAACTGGTTGGGCTGGAAGATTATGAAGCGATTGTTATCAAGCGGCCCTTAAGTGCCAGGGAGCGCATATTAAAAGAGCTTTATCGACTCATCTTTAATCTTTCGGAATACACCAACATTTCAGAAAAACACCCGGCCGTTCGGTTCTATCATTTTATCGGTGTTGATTTGGAGCAATTTTTACAGTTGAACGATCCCCATGGAGTATATGCATATTGCTTAACTTGTGATGTTCAGTAATTTTCTGACAGTTGCTCGAATCTAGGCTATAGTGATCATCACGGATATTTTCTGATTGCAACCACTCAGGTTGCCGGGTGCAATTTTATCGCAACTCGATTTCTCGATAAGGCATATCGAGGTTTTCAGCCAGCCGTTTCAGTTCCTTTTCCAGGGTCACCTCATAACCTTTCGTACCGTTAACGGCTATTTTTTTATCAGCGACGATAAAAATCTGCATATTACGCTGGTTGAGAAGTTGAGCGGAAAGTTTAAGCAGATCTTTTCTTGAAGCGCTGATATAGGCGTCTTGAATTCGTTCTAATGTGTTCAGCGGTTCGCCTCTCATGTGATAACGACCGTAAACTTCCACCAACTCCGCCGGGGTGTCTACATTGAATACAAAACTGTTCAAGGCATCCAGTCGTTTTAATTCGAGGTCTTTGGGCGGAATTTCTTTCCGTAATGCATCCATGATATTAAGGGTTTCCAGAATTGCCGTGGCGGTTTGATCGCCTTTACAGCCAATATAGCCCACTAAAATACCGGCCTGCCATTTATAGGTTTGAAAGAATCCGGCTGAATAAACCAGGCCCAGATCGTCTCGCAGACGCGTATACATCAAAGAATCGTTACCGCCGAAAATATCCATCAACAGGTTAACTTTCCAATAGTCAGGATGAGAGCGCTTGACACCGGACAGCAGCAAAATGACTTGGGATTGGACCTGACCGGGCTTGTGAATAAGGGTCAATACGGGCGGCGTTATTTTAGGATCTGGCAAATTCCGTCCGGCTGCTTTATGTTTCGGCAGCGTTTTAAATAGCTTCTTCAGTCCGGCAATCGCCGTTTGCTTTGAGATGTCGCCCGAAACAGCCACTACCATATTTGAAGGTATGAAATAACTTTTGATAAATTGGTGCAAATCCTCACGCGTAATATTGGGGATGGTCTCCAGCCCCAGGAGCGGATCACGGCCATAAGGATGTCCTTTAAAATGCCAAATCATCCCTTCCCGCATGACTATGGTCTGCGCGCTGTCGGATTGGCGACGCAGTGCCACCATTTCCTGGTCTTTTGCAACCCGCAGCACTTCAGAATTAAAAGCCGGTCGTGTGAGAACTTCTTCCAGCAGGGCGAGACCTTTTTCCCAGTCTTCTTTCATGACCGAAAGATGAATGGTCGAATCCTCCTCACCGACAGATACCGATAGTTTTATGGCATTTTCATCCAGAACCAGTGCCAATTCGGAAGGAGTGTAATTCTCAGTACCCCCCCGAATAAGGCTGCTGTTAATTAAATCGCTCAACCCGGTTTTGGTGTCGGGGAGATCAATCTCGCCGGATTTGATCAGAATCGTCAGGTCGACCAAGGGTAGTTCTTGGTCGGGCAAGTAAAATACTTTTGTATTTCCAATCTCTGTGGTTTGTGCTTTTGGATAGATTATTTTTTCCGGGTGACGCTCAAAGGCCAGTGGATGTTTCCAGCCGGTGGGTGTGGGATAAATCGAGTTGTTCTTAAAATTCGTCGGCGCCACGATTTTTGATGCAGCAGCTCCGCTAATTGACCGTACTTCACTATAAGTCTCCGGCGGATGGACAGGATCGCCGCCCGGAATAATATATACGCTGGTTTGGTTATCGGTCTGAATATATTTTTTGGCGGCCTCCCGGATGTCGTGCGGGGTGATTTCCGTTACCCTTTTTAAATAATCGGTCAGGTATTGCCAGCCGACTTGAACTTCCAGTGTTGCCAAAGTTCCCGCAAGATCCTCGTTGCTCCGCATTCTTTCCAAAAAATCTCGCTGGTTGAGTTTTTTAATTCTTTCGAGCTCACGCTCGGTAACCAATACCGATTTCATTTTTTCAACCTCGGCCAGCAGCAGTTGTTCAGCTTTTTCACAAGCCGATAAATACGCCTGGCGTTTGGCCTTTTCCATGAAGGATTGGTCTGGCAGTGCTTGCGGTTCATTCGGCGTGGCACCCAGGATAATCATTCCACCATAACGGTTATCGGGGTTATAGGCCCAGGCCTCGACGGCAAGACCCTTGTTGACAATATTTTGGGTCAACCGTGCACTTCGGCCGTGGCTTAACACCATCGTCATGGCATCGAGCGCATAGAAATCTTTTGTCCCCATGCGGGCTCCGTGAAAACCGATTCTGACCAAAGGAGTTCGGGCACCTTTTAGAAAACGGATGCTTTTTCGGGGACCTTGCTGCAGGGGTTCGGCCGTTACGATTTCCGGACTGCGCCTTCCCGTTGGATAACGCTCAAAATACATCTTTGCCAAGCGTTTGGCATCTTCGACGTTAACGTCTCCCACCAACACACAGACAGCATTTGCCGGGTTGTAGTGTTTTTGATGAAACGCAACGGCATCATCGGTGGTGTATTTCTCCATATCTGATTTCCAGCCGATAACGGGATTTCGATAAGGATGGGCGGTATAGGCGGTCGTTTGAAGATCCAGCCATGCTGCGCCTGCCGGATTATTCACATACCGGAAGGCCCACTCCCGTTGCACCACTTCTTTTTCGACGTAAAATTCGCGCCATGAGGGCTCAAACAATTGTTCACTTACGATGGAAAACCATTGCTCCAGCATGTCCGACGGTATTGACATGATGTATTGAGTCTGATCCTGCGTTGTAAAGGCGTTCACACCGACTGCACCGTTTCGGCCCAGTTGTGATGAAAACGCCTGGGGGACATATATTTTTTGTACTTCGGTTCGAAGTTGTTGCATTTCTACCAGTTTTTTTCTGATAACTTCTTTGTTTGGGTTACGCTTTTTTTGTTCCATCAGGACTGTCTGGTACGCAGCTTCTATCTGTTCTTGTAACTTTTGGTCTTTCTCAACATCCTGGGTGCCGAAATTTTTGGTTCCCTTGAACATCATATGTTCCAGCAGGTGTGCGATGCCGGTTTTACCGATTTCTTCAAGCGCCGAACCTGCCCGTATCGTCAAACGGCAGGCAACCTGAGGTGCGATGGGACGCTCAACAATCAAAAACAACATGCCATTTTCAAGCTGAAATTCTTTGACATCGATTTTAAGATCGGAAACGGAATTTCCTGCCAGGCTGGAGTTTGCAATAAACATGAGCAACAAACAGCCGAACAACAAATGTTTGAGAAGACGCATGATCAATTCCTCCTGCTGGTATTTTACTGGGGAAATGGGCGTAAAAGTTGCACACCCGCAATATATGACCGGTTCGCTTCCCTGCAAGCCCCGCCTTTTAAGGGGGGGGGGGCAGAGAAGTTATCTCAGGGATCGGGGCAATTTTTGCAGCGACAAGATGCCGGGTTATCACCTGCCCGATCCGGCAGCGGCAACTGCCTGAAAATTTGCCGTCTGCTGATGACAACCGTCACTGTCCCCGGAACCGAGATCGAAGTTTGCCTTTCCAGGTGGCAGCAGCCCCCTGTCAGTTAAAAGCACCGGGGCGATGATCTTGTCGTGCAAAAAATATCCCGATTTCTGACTAATCTGAAATAGACATTTTCCTCTTCGGGAAACCCCGCCCTTCAAGGCGGGGAGCTTCACAAATTAATTTGGGGGTTGTTAATTTCACCATGACAGACGTCTGAAATTATTCCTTTTATAATAGGCACAATTCTTAATTTGTAAAATAACTTTGGGCAGGTTCATAGTTGAATGAGGGTGCATCAGCAATTTTACCACTCGCCGGCAGTTTGATTTCATTTTGTAACCATTTGTTATCCAAATTATCCATATGGTAATTTGTGGATTAACAAAGGGGGGCGATCGTTTTAATAAACCTTTCAGATTTTTTTCCGCACCACTAGTTCCCCCACCGATACTGTCTGGTATCCGGTAGTCTGCCGATACATTTTTGGATTACCAGGTAAAATTTGTGTTTTTATTCCTGCTCGTTATATCATTTAGGTTGTTTGAGGATTACAATCTGCCGATATTGCTAGATAAATTAATGGAAAGGAAATCCAGACAAAAAATTGATTCTTGGTTCACTCAGATCCCCGTATTAAGATAAATCATTTGATATTTGCCATTTCCGTAATTATTTATACATAAGTACCTTTACAATTGTTAATTAACGGTTAAAGACATGCATTTCACAATTTGGTTAAAATTATCTGAGATAACCTTTTGCGGGGAATACCAAAAATGAAGTTGATGCATCTTGGCTGTGTAATTGTGGGAATGGTTTTATTATTTTCCTTCCAGCCTATTCCGGCCTATGGTTTCAGGTGCGGCACGCGGGTGATATCCGTCGGGGATTCTAAATTCAGAGTGTTGTCCGAATGTGGCAAACCCGCTTACGTCGAAATGTGGGAGGAAGAGCGTATCTTGAGGGATTTTTACTACCCGCATTACCCGGATGAGGAAAATCAACCTTACCGTGAACCCTTTCTTGTTAAGCAGCATGTAACTATCGAACGGTGGACGTACAATCTTGGCGTTCTGAAATTTATTCGCTATCTCACGTTTGAAAACGGAACACTTGTCAAAATCGCAACCGGCAGACATGGGTACTAATCCAGCTTTCAGGTTTTTAGACGTGAAATAAAGGCATATCGATTGGTTTGGCTGGTTGAAAAAAAAATCTTTTACCATACGTTTGATATGGGATTTGAAAGTGTGAGAATACCGGTTCGGGTAAAGTTTGAATTTGAGGTAAAAGAAGGCGCATTGGTCTCAGATAGCCTTTCATTTGAAACGCTGTACAACCAACAAGCCCTTGAAAAAAGGTGTCCCCGGGAAAAATTGGAATCATTGGCGGATGAGGTAGAAAAAACCGTCACGCGAGAGATTTATGGGTATTTGAATAATTGCGGCTATCTGCGGGTTGATAAGCCGGCCGATTTTCGCAAATGAACACGCAGTTTTTAGGATCGATATTTGGGGGTACAGGTAAAAGCCGGACGGTAATGGATATTTTCCTTTCCGGGAAGCCCCCCCCCTTCAGGGGCGGAGCTTCACTTTTAAAAATATTTTTAGCCCAAAGTCCATCCCTTAATTCAATAGATATACTCCACGAACCTCTCGAGAGTGATTTCACCCAGGTATTTATCGAGATCAAAGCCGGCCAGAGCAATTCTTATTGCATCACCGTCATATCGCTGACCTTTTAACCTGCAAATCAAACCGCCCGATTTCACCCGAATTCCATGGTCGCCAGTGAATGTTATTTCGTTTATGTAGCCCTTTTTTACATCGATACGCGTATCAACCTTGCCAATACTGAAACGACCCGTTTTCAACACGGTAAAATCAGGTGATCTCCCATAATTCCAATTCCAGGAGTTGTACTTTGTTTCAAAAAGTTCATAGACTGCGTCCCAGTCTTTGCCGGTTAATTCAAATTCTGTTAAGCCACCACAAATCTTGTCCAGAGTACTGAGCAAATGATCCCTGAACCCCGCCATCTCGATGGGGGTTTCCAAATACTCAGTAATATTTACCACAGGGCTTCTGGTCGATTTTAGGGCTTTAGAATCGATGTTGTTTTTTTTCGCACCCAGGGCCTGTTCTGCCGTGCACAGCTCGGAATCAAAAAGCAGCGTGCCATGAATAATGATCCCTTTTGTATTTGAAAACTGGGCATTACCGGATATTTTTTTGCCGTGGACCATAATATCATTTCTGCCGTTGACAACTGCAGGAACCCCCAGGCGGTTTAAGGCTGCAACCACGGGACCGATAATTTCTTTGATTTTCACCAGCGTGTTATTTTCATATTGCTTGATAAAACAGTAATTGAGGTTGCCGTAATCATGATAAACTGCTCCGCCCCCCGATATTCTTCGCACTACCCGGATTTTTTTTTCCATTACAAAACGGTGATTGATCTCTTCCAGTGCGTTCTGATGCCGTCCGATGATTACGGAAGGGGCGTTGACATAGAGGAGCAAATAATCGTTCTCCAGATCCAGATGTCGCAGGCAGTATTCTTCCAACGCCAGGTTTATGCGCGGATCTGTTAGGTTTTTATTGTCAATAAGCATTATCATTGCATCGTGTATGTTATGACTGAAAACCTCAGCTGTTCGGATGATTGCGTCAAATTGGCCCGATTCGGAGTTGGTTTTGATATCGTTTAAAGACCGCCGGCTGATGGATCCTAAAAAATATGACCGGTTCGCTTTCCGGGAAGTCCCGCCCTTAAGGGCGGGGAGCCTCACTCCGTAACACCGATGAGACCATTTGATGACCAGACTTGCGATCTGCTGGTTGTCTTCGATGCTTGTGCCGTCTCTGAAAATAATTATAACATGGTAAGGATCGACCGCCGGAATGTCAAAAGACCCGCAGAGAGAGAATTGATGAAAGATGGATATGTATCATCTTTTACACGTTGCCCGCTGAGCCCATCTCCTGATAATAAGTTTCATCAGCAAGAATCGGGTGGCACTATCTCTTATGGGCACCTATTATTGGACAGGTTATTATCGACCATTCTTTTCTAAACGCCCAGTCAGGAGAACAAGCATGACAAAAATAGATCACACCCAGTTAAATAGGGATTACCGGAGAATTGAGCAGGCCATCAAATTTCTGGAACAAAACTTTCGTCACCAGCCTGATTTAAAGGAAATCGCCGATTATATCGGGCTCAGTGAGTTTCATTTCCAGCGCCTGTTCACCCGATGGGCCGGAATTACACCAAAGCAGTTTGTAAAATTTCTAACAAAAGAGTATGCAAAAAATTTGCTCAAAAAAGCATACAATGTGTTGGACGCTTCATATGAAGCGGGGTTATCGGGACCTGGACGACTCCATGATTTGTTTGTCACATGTGAAGCCGTTACCCCCGGGGAATATAAACAGATGGGAGAGGGCCTCACGATTCGCTATGGATTCCATCCGACACCCTTCGGCAAATGCTTTATAGCAGTAACAGAACGGGGAATATGTTTTTTAGCCTTTATCAAGGATGACAATGACAGAGATTTACCGAATCCCTTTAAAAGGGATTGGCAAAAAGCAATATTAAGCGAAGAACCGGATTATACCCGATCGTACAGAGATCAGATTTTCAACCGCCTAGATTCAAATTCCCGGCCCATTCGTTTGGTATTAAAAGGAACAAACTTTCAGATTAAGGTTTGGGAGGCATTACTCAAAATACCCTTCGGAACGGTGGCGACGTATACAAAAATTGCCGAACGTATTAAAAAGCCGGGTGCATCTCGAGCCGTAGCCAATGCTGTCGGCAACAATCCGGTTGCTTTAGTGGTGCCGTGTCATCGGGTGTTGCGCAAATCCGGTGAGTTGGGCGGCTATCGTTATGGGTTGGCTAGAAAGAAAGCCATCCTGGGGTGGGAAGCGGCGCAACGCGTCTGATCAAAAAATTGTACCAACTTTTTAACAACCTGTTAAAAAAGAGTTTTGTTTGGACTCATCCGGCTGAAGGCGGGGAAAAGCGCTTTATGCTGGCTTCAATATTGGTGGGCTGGTTTGAGCTTCAGTTTTGCGGGGGCCAGGAAACGGCTGAAAAAAAGGAGTTCGCTCGCCGTTTGATTTTATCCAAACCGGGAGACCCTAACTTTACCCTTTCATAATCCATCGCGATATGAGAAAATATTAGAACCTCGTAAGCACACCCTCCGGAACTTCAACACAAAAAGGATAATTATATGAAAAGAAATATGGTGTGGGTTACACCAGTATTTATTTTTATTTTAAGTGTTTATGGTTGCGCTTTTTTAGGGCCGTCGGATGACGACGTCATTGATGCCATGGAAGCCTCCATCAGGAGTTTTCAGGCGTCAATGATCAAAGAAAATTTGGAACTTCACGAAACTTATGCCAATGCCGTCGATCTGGCTTTCACAAATGGCGACCGTTCTCTGCTTCATAACATGAGCGTCATGTTGAAGGATCGAAGGATTTTCATATCCGGGGAATGTATTTTTGCCGAGTATGCGGATACCGCTTCGGAATATCATATCAACGGGAACATCGCCTATCATTTAAATTTTCCGAAAAATTTCAACCCAATAGGCGGTTCCGGGAAAGTCAACGGCAATATAACTCTAACGGGTGGCAGAATTGAAACCCTGGAATACTTTATTAGCATCAATGACAATGGCGTATTCGAAGAATTTGCAGTTATGGCAAATGGAAAAAAGATTGATATGACAAGGTATCGGAACGAATTAAATTTCATCAAATTTATGCAACCCTTACGGCTCGGTTAATCC
>CP070652.1:512033-518808 GCA_020354645.1 Deltaproteobacteria bacterium | reverse complement strand
CTTAAAAGCCTGTGTCTCAAACTTTCTATGGAATGGTGAAGCTCAATTTCATCTTTGGAAACCAGGGATTCAAATACTACCCGTAACTTGATGTTGGACGATTCTGTCTTTTTGGTGTACAGGATTAGATTCAATGTCTGATTCACCTCGCTGATTGTTTGTATTCACGCCGGGTGCTACTTAAAAAAAACAACGAATATTGAACGAAGTAATTAAAACTGCGAAAATTATGCCAAAAAAATTGAAGATATGTAAATGTAATGATGTAAAGCGGTTAGTTAATCGCTACCTTGGGAATAGGGGGCTGATATTCATCAGAATTTCTGGGAAAGGCATAGATTTTACGGAAAAACCATAAAACAACATCGATGAGGACAAACATAAAACGAACTGTTTGGATGGTATATATTTAATGGCCTCGAGGTAACAGCAACACCAATTTTGAAAATCACCTGGCACAAAATCGTTACAGCAATTTCAAAATTGTCAGCGAATTATCTATTAGTGATCTTGTATTTTCTTAATAACTCGTATAATCGAGGCTGGGAGAGACCGGACAGTTGCGTCGCTTTTTTTATGTTTCCGCTGGTGATGGAAATCAAATCCTGTAAGTAACGCCGTTCCCCGTCATTTATAAGTGATCTACGAAAATCCCGCCATTTTGGTATCGGTATATTGTCCGGGTCGCTCGGCACATTCACCGCTTGGGGTTTGTCTGCCTGTGGCTGTTCCTTCAAGGTCGAACGCGCAACGCGGATGCGAATGGAGTCAGGCAAATGTCTGGAGAAAATTGTTTGCTCGTAAAGTGTCTGGGCAAATGTATATTCCAGGGCGCTGTTTAATTCTCTTACATTACCCGGCCAACTGTAGGACGCCAAGATATCGAAGAATTCGGGCGCAAAACCCTTCAGCCCGATTCCCTGCGTGTCACAAAGTGCTCGCATGTAATTTAAGGTAAGCTCTTTGATATCTTCTGAACGCTCTCTGAGAGGCGGCAGATCTATGGTAATGGATCGAAGGCGGAAAAGAAGATCTTCACGAAATTGTCCCGCAGCCACCATTTTTTCCAAATTCCGGTGGGTTGCTGCAATCAGTCTGAAATCGCTTTCGGTCTCGCGCGTTCCCCCGACGGGCACAAAGCGTCGTTCCTGTAAAACTCGCAGAAAAGCTTTTTGAGTGGATAGCGGAAGTTCTCCGATTTCATCGAGAAACAGTGTTCCACCATCCGCGTGTTTTATAAACCCCTGTTCAGCCCTATCGGCGCCAGTATAAGCCCCCTTGGTGTGTCCAAAAAGCAGACTTTCAATAAGTGATTCCGGCAGTGCGCCACAGTCAACCACGACAAAATTCATGTCAGCCCGTGAACTGTTCTTATGAATCGCACGGGCAAAAAGCTCCTTGCCGGTGCCGGGTTCTCCGGTAATTAGAATATTGGTTTTGCTGTTTGCGGCTCGCGCCACCAAGTCAAGGCAGGCGACTATCGCCGGGCTTTCACCAATAATGCCCTCTCTTTTGATGGTTACGGCCGGTTGACAATTTTTTTTTTCACGTCTGTATTGCAGTGCGCGGGACACCGCTAAACGAATCGAATCAATTTCCACTGGTTTCTCAATATAATCCCATGCGTTTGATTTTATGGAAAGTTTTGCTCCGTCAGGGTCGGCATAACCGGTTAGAATGATTACTTCGGGGAATGAAGGTGCTGATTGAATGACACGAAGTTGATCAAGACCGTTTCCATCCGGCAAATGGACGTCTAAAAAAACCACATCATAGTTATCGGATTTTGCTGCCTCGATCCCATCTTGCAGTGTCTTCTTGCAGTGAACATCGTAGCCAATGCGTTTCAGTGCTGCAGACATCGTCTCGCATACGATTCTTTCGTCATCGATTATTAATATTTTTCCCATAACCAAAAAAACTAGCCTGCCAATATTTTTGACTCCCGGGGACAAATTTTCCAGGTTGATGAGTCCGATAAGTATAAATTTTATTTTGTTTTGAAAATGAAGAAATCAAAGAGACAAAAGGTACCGCCAATCTAATTTTAGGAAACTGATTGTAATTATATAGTAATCACCCTGACGATACAAGAATATTTGCCTGTTTTTTCTTGTAAATAGGCTTTAAATGGGGTAAAATACACAATTAATGGACGAGCATAGAGAGAAACAATATTCATCATGAAAGGAAAGATACCATGAAGAAGATGGTTTCCATTATATCGTCGCTAGTATTTTCTTTATGGATTTTTGCCTCCTGTTCAGGTTCTAAGCCGATTCCGGAAGAAGAGGATGTTCTTGATGCCTTGACCAAGGTTCAAGGGGGCATAGAATCAAAAGTTTCTTATAGTGATTTTGAAAAGTTGCTAGCTGCTGCAAAGCAAAAGATTGATATTTTAAAACAGATCGAGAAAAAAAATGATTGTTTTCTCAATGCCGTCAATAAATGTTACGCTTCTTATGAAATAAGCCAGAAAGCCTGGCAGCAAAAGGATATGGCCAAAGATGAAAAAAGAAAGGAGGATATGGAGATAACGCTTTCGTTTTCCCTTGGGTTTGCTTCGGTAAGTCTTGCAAAAGCAAACGAATGTTTTATCCGATAAGCGTCACCTGCCAGAGTCCCAAAATTACTGAGCACTGTTTAGGGAGTATTCCTGCACCCACCTCAAAAAAGTAGGTTCAATAATTGATTCCGAATAGCGAAGGATGTAGGATTGAGATATGTTCCGCGCATCTTATTAGTTGAAATGCAATGATACCTGCCCGAATTGACCCATCAAATCGCTTATAAACTATTGATCAAGGAAGCCATGTATCCGGCTCCGAATCCGTTATCAATGTTGACGACCGCAACATTTGAACTGCAGCTGTTTAGCATGGCAAAAAGTGCGGTTACCCCCCCAAAACTCACGCCGTAACCGATACTAGTAGGTACCGCGATAACCGGACGGCTGACCAGACCCGCTACTACACTGGGAAGGGCTCCTTCCATCCCGGCTACTACAATCAAAACAGAAGCCTGATCTATTAGTTTCTTATGGTTAAACAACCGATGAATTCCGGCAACACCAACATCATAAACAGCTTCGACATTATTTCCCATTACCTTAGCGGTTAGGTAGGCTTCTCGTGCCACCGGTATATCAGATGTACCGGCTGAAAGCACCAGAATAGTTCCCTTGCCTGCTATCGGAAGGTCATTCTTTTTACATACGATCATCCGTGCATCTTGATGGTATTTGGCATCCGGAAAACGCGAAATCACCTGGCCAGCCTTGTTTTGATCGATTCGGGTCACTAAAACAATGTTTTCCTGCCTAAGCATTTTTTCCATGATACCGATGATCTGATCTGCGGTCTTGCCTTGGCCGAAGATAACTTCGGGAAATCCTTTCCGAAGTGAACGGTGATGGTCGATATGGGCATACTCAATGTCTTCGCATGCAATATTCATTAATTTTGCTACGGCTTCTTCAGCGGATTTCTTTCCGGAGGCCACCGCAGATAGGAGTTGGTATAATGATTTTGAGTCCATAAATTAATTAAAGTGTTTTCATCTGTATCACTGTATCAAGTGACATGAATTTATCTTAAATGTCTTTCTCTATTATCTGTCCGGATTTCGGTGTGGTCGTTTCACCCGGTTGAGTTCCGGTAGAGCCAGAACTGTCTTTCGGTGGGGCTTGTAAAAGGGGCTTCTGGAGGGGCGGCTGGGCTGCTTTCTGCAGTGATGCCATACGATTCTCCAGTTTTTTGATTTCTTTTCGAATAGATTGTAATTGATTGTCTAAACTGGTCTGTATCTGATTGAGCTTCTCTTGCTGAAAATCTTGTTCCTTTTGCAACTCCTGATCAAAAATTTTCCTGTCGATCTTGCTGGTAACCAAAGTTGAAATATCAGCACGGATTTTGATTAAATCAGTCGTCGTTTTTTTGATTGAAGTGGCAAGCTCCCCCAGTTTTTGAGCAGCCATAGTATCCAGTGCATCGATCTTTAATGAAATTTTTTCTAGATTCTTTAACGCAGCCTGCTGATTTTTTTTATCTGCTTTTGAAGCATTTAGTTTTTTTATTTTATTTTCGTTTTTGTAAAGCCTGAATTTCAGAGAAGAAAAGTTTTTTTCAAGGGTGGCAGCTCTTGTCGCCAGTGTGTTTTCAAGATCATTATATTTGGTTGTAAGTTCATATAACCTGGTATCAAAATCTTTTGACAGATTTTGGACCGTCTTGACCCCGGTGTCTTGATTGATTAGAACTCTTTTTTTCAGATCCAGGTAAGCAAAAGCAATTAGAGCACCCACCAGGCAGGGAATCAAAATTGAGAGAATGGTAACCCGTCTGCTCAATTTTTCCAGCCGGAGTTCCCTGATTTCATCATGGAATACGGAATCCGGACTTTCTTCATCAATACGAATCTTAAAATCAGGTGATTTTTCTTCAACCATTTTCTGTTATTCCCATTCGATAGTTCCGGGCGGTTTTGAACTAATATCATAAACCACCCTGTTAACCCCTCTTACCTCATTGATAATTCTGTTTGAAACTTTGGCAAGAAATTTATGGGGGAGTCTGGCCCAGTCTGCCGTCATTGCATCCTTGCTGGTTACCGCCCGGATCGCCACGATGTTCTCATAAGTGCGTTTATCACCCATCACACCAACGCTTTTAATCGGCAAGAGCACAGCAAAAGACTGCCATAATTTATTATAATATCTATCATTTTTGATTTCTTCAAGTAAAAGATCATCCACTTCCCTGATAATTGCAAGACGCTGCCGGGTTATTTCTCCGATGACTCGAATGGCAAGACCGGGTCCGGGGAAGGGCTGTCGCCATATCAGTTCTTCCGGCAGGCCCAATTCCTTGCCAAGTTGACGAACCTCATCTTTAAATAAATGTTTCAAGGGTTCAATGAGTTTTAATTTCATCTTTTTCGGCAGGCCACCGACATTGTGATGGGATTTAATAACCGAAGTAGGGCCACCAAAAGCTGAAATGGATTCAATCACATCGGGGTATAGAGTCCCCTGGGCTAAAAATTCAGCATCTTTTATTTTACGGGCTTCAGCTTCAAAAACATCCATAAAGATACGCCCGATAATCTTACGTTTTTTTTCAGGATCCGTAACTTTGGTCAGGCCATTCAGAAATTTTTGCCTGGCATTTACAAAACGGATATTGATTTTAAGATGTTGTTTTAGGGTAATTTTCAGATTCTCTATTTCATTTTTTCTGAGAAGTCCGTTATCGACACATATACAGGTAAGGTTTTTTCCGATAGCTTTATGCAGCAATAGGGCGGTAACCGAGGAGTCTACGCCACCGCTCAATCCGAGCACCACCCTTTTATTGCCGACCTGGTTTTTGATCTGCAAAATAGAATCTTTAGCAAAGGATTTCATTGTCCAGGAACGTTTGCAGTGACAAAGGTCAAATAAAAAATTACGAATCATGGTTTTGCCCTGTGGCGTATGTTCAACCTCCGGATGAAACTGGACGCCGCAGAGGTTTTTACGCCGATGAACCGCAGCTGCTACTCTGGTGTTCACCGTTGAAGCTGTGATTTTAAAACCTTTTGGCAGCCTCTGAATCGAATCACCATGACTCATCCAGCAATTTGTCCTTGGACGCACGTTTTTGAATAGCCCTTGGGGTTTGGTTATCTGTAATTCTGCAAAACCATATTCACGTTTTTTGGCTTTTTTAACGATTCCGCCCAAGGCATAGACCATGAACTGCATCCCATAGCATATTCCCAAAACAGGTATATTGAGATCAAAAATCGCTGCATCAATTTTCGGGCTATTTTTTTCATAAATGCTGGAAGGTCCTCCGGACAATATTATCCCTTCCGGGTTGAGATCTCTGACAGCTTCCAGACTAATGCTCGGGGCTTCTATCTGGCAGTACACGTGATATTCCCGGACGCGCCGGGCAATTAGTTGGTTATATTGTGAACCAAAATCTATGATCAGAATCATGGGTTTCCCCGGAGGTTTTGCCTTTCAAACTCAGTCAATTTACAGTTATATAATTTGCGAAAACAGGCTGAATATGTTAAAGACCGCCCGAATTGTCAACTCAATTCTCTGAATACGGCGATAGCCAAAATTATTTATTATTTTACAGGCCCGGGCCATGGGAAATTGTTTGAACAAATGAACACAGCATCCATAATCATTCAAATTTATGAAATACAGACACCTTCTGAGGCTGAAAAACTTATTGAAATAGGTGTGGATCATGTCGGAAGCGTGGTTGTGTCGGCAGTTTCATGGAAAATTCCTCAAATTCGGCAAACCATAGAATTAACTGCCAATACCCAATCGCAAAGCAGTCTCATTCTGTTATTCAGCAATCCGGATTCCGTGTTCCGGGCCCTGGATTACTATCAACCTGACATCGTTCATTTCTGTGAATCTCTGACTTACAACAACGGTGCTCGCAAGGGCTGCATGGAGTTGTTGCAGTTGCAAAAAAATGTTAGGGTCAGATTTCCGGATATTAAAATCATGCGGTCCATTCCCATCCCGCAATCCGGTTCGGCGAGTCGCATACCGGTCATCCAATTGGCCCGGATGTTTGAACCGATCAGTGATTATTTTTTAACAGATACGCTGCTCATTGAGCCTGGGGATGCTGCTACCGATTGTCAGCCGGTTAGTGGTTTTATCGGTATCACCGGACAGACGTGTGACTGGAATGCCGTCGGAAGGCTCGTTAAGACCAGCAGCATTCCGGTTATTTTGGGGGGTGGGATCTCACCGGATAAT
>CP070652.1:502778-511933 GCA_020354645.1 Deltaproteobacteria bacterium | reverse complement strand
ATGAAAACACGTTTTATGAGGATTTGATCGCCTCTGCCGGTTCAGATGAGATTGCCGCTGAAATCGGGGATGAAGACATCACCGTTCTCATGTATACGGCGGGGACGACGGGCCGGCCCAAAGGAGTTCCGCTGCGGCACAGCGGTTTTATTTCATATGTCCTGGAAAATGTGGAACCGGCCAACCCGGAGATTGAGGAACGGAATCTGCTGACGGTACCGCTTTACCATGTGGCCGGGATGCAGGCCGTGTTAGCAGGAGCTTACGGAGGGCGCACATTGGTTCTGATGCGTCAGTTTGAGGTTAAGGAATGGCTGCAAACGGTGCAGGAAGAACGGGTCACGCGCGCTATGTTGGTGCCGACCATGTTGAAATGGATAGTCGATGATCCTGAATTTCACGATTATGACCTGTCGAGCCTGAAAGTCATCACCTATGGTGCGGCTTCCATGCCTTTGAGTGTCATACAGAAAGCCATCGCTGAGATGCCCGCCGTGAGGTTTATCAACGCTTTTGGTCAGACCGAGACGGCCTCCACAATAGCGGCTTTAGGACCGGAGGACCACATCATTGAAGGCGCAGATGCGGAAAAAGAGAAGAAATTGAAGCGATTGGCTTCATCCATTGGTAAGCCCTTATCGGATGTAGCGGTAAAGATTGTCGATGATCAAGGCAATCCTTTGCCTGCCAACCGGGTGGGTGAGATTTATGCCAAAGGCCCCAGAATAATGAAGAGCTATTGGGGTGATGAGGAAAAGAGCACCCAAGTAATCACCGCGGACGGTTGGCTGCGAACAGGTGATAAGGGATGGATGGATCCGGAGGGGTATATCTACCTGTCCGGCCGAAGTGATGACATGATCATCCGCGGGGGAGAGAATATTTCACCCGAGGAAGTAGAGGATATACTTCATTCACACCCTAAGATCGAGGAGGCGGCGGTCATCGGTGTTCCGAACCCGGAATGGGGCCAGGAGCCGCGAGCCATTGTGGTCGTTAAAAAGGGGGAAAATATCGGCGCAGATGAGATTATGGCGTACTGCCGATCCAGGTTGGCCGGTTTCAAGAGGCCTCGATCGGTGGTTTTTGTCGATTCTTTACCGCGTAATCCGATGGGAAAGGTTTTAAAAAAAGAGCTAAGAGAAACATACGGCCAGCCTTAATTTCATTGACCGTTTTATAAGTTAAAAAACTTAAAAGATGAAACAAGTTTATGGAAATAACTTTTGAGCAATTAACAAGCAGATACTGGTTGCTGGCTTCTGGGTACTGGATAAGATTATGGATTCTGTCAATTTTATAAAAAAGATAGAACTAAGCGATTCCTTTTGCCAGCATCTGCTTGTTTTCACGAACGAATGCTATTAATTACAATTAGTTACTCATCAGATTGAGGCGAAGCTTCGCTAATCAATTTCAAAAGGAGATATTTGAGAACATGGCAAATCAAGTCGGCAAACGATACGTTTGCACGGTATGTGGATCAGAATTTATTGTGACCCGTGGTGGCAAAGGGGAACTTCACTGCTGCGGGAAAAAAATGGAAATTAAGAAATAGTCGAGAATTGAAGTGTCACAAAAACCTTTTGATCTTTTATTTTCACAAAAATAGTTTAGGAAGGAATAAGGCCATGGTGCAACTTGGCAAAAGATATCGTTGTGAGGCCTGCGGGACAGAAATTCTGTGTACCAAGCCCGGTGAAGGCAACCCGGTATGTTGCGAGAAAGATATGCAATTGCAACAACCCAATCCGCAGAAGTCATCCGATTAGTTAACCAATGCTATTTTGACCGGTTCGCTTCCCCGCAAACCCCGCCCTTCAGGGCGGGGAGCTTCACTTCGTTTGGATCATTTCAATCAAATGGATTCAAATATCAAACGATCCGGTTTTCTTGAAAATGTCCACATTTTGGATTTAGCCGATGAGAAAGCCGATTTTTGCACCACGCTCCTGGCAGATATGGGAGCGCGTGTGATCAAGGTGGAAAAGCCCGGCGGAGATGCATCCAGAAAAAGAGGTCCTTTCTGCAATCCTAAATCCTCATCGAAAAATAGCCTGCCCTTTTATTACAACAATACCAACAAGCATGGCATCACTCTGGATATAGAACGCAGAGAAGGCCAATCAATTTTTCTAAAGTTGGTGAAAAAAACCGATGTGCTCGTGGAAACATTCCCGCCCGGGTATCTAAAACGCATTGGAATGGATTATGAAACCCTCAGCGGCGTCAATTCAAAGCTCATCCTTGTTTCAGTTACCGGTTTTGGTCAGAACGGTCCACGAAGAGGTTATAAGACATGCGATCTCGTGGCATCCGCTTACGGAGGACAGATGTATGTATCTGGATCTCCGTCAGCAGCACCACTTAAAGCTTTCGGTGATCAATCGTATTATTCGGCATCTTTATTCGCGGCAACCGGGATCCTACTGGCATTGAGGAACCGGGCCAAAACGAAAAAGGGTGATCACATTGATATTTCTCTGCAGGCATCGGTTACGGCAACTTTAGAACATGTAATGGTCCGTTATTTCTCAGAAAGGATTATTCCTGGCAGGAGAAAGAGTCTTCATTGGAATGATGATTTTATTGTCTTACCGTGCAAGGATGGCTTCATGCAGGTAACGATTTTTCAAAAATGGGAGACCCTGATTGAGTGGCTGGATACTGAGGGAATGGCAGAAGATTTAATGGATGAAAAATGGCTGGATGAAGACTATCGGCGGAAGCACCTTTGGCATGTTATTGAAATTTTACAAAAATGGACATCCGCTCACACAATTGATGAGATTTTTGAGCTTGCACAACTGATGCGGTTTCCTTGGGCACCGGTTCAGTCTCCAAATGTTGTTCTCGACTGCCCGCAACTCAATACACGCAATTTCTTCGTTAAGAGGGATTATCCTCCATTCGGAATCAGACTCAAATATCCCGGAATACCATATAAAATAAGCAAAGAGTTTGATCATAAAAACAAGCCGGCACCCTTACCGGGGGAGCATAACCGGATGATATACCGGCAGGAGATTGGAATTTCGGAGAAAACGCTAAAACGTCTTTATTGCCAAAAAGTAATTTAGAGAAGGATTGAAGGTGGAAGAAATTCTGCAAGAAATAAGAGTTTTAGATCTTACAAGAATAGTGGCCGGACCATGCACCACCCGAATTTTGGCAGACTTTGGCGCCGAGGTAATCAAGATCCAGTCAGCCAGTCTGGCAAGGGGGATCGAGTCAAATACGACACCTTATTTCTGTGCCTGGAATCGAAACAAAAGAAGTATCACGCTGAACATGGATCATCGTGAAGCCAGAGAAATATTTTTAAACCTTGTTCAAATTAGCGACATCGTGGTGGAAAATTTTTCCCCCCGGGTTATGGCCAACTGGGAATTGAATTATGATAATTTGCTAAAATCAAATGAAAACCTCATCATGTTGAGCATGTCGGGGATGGGACAAACCGGTCCGTGGAAAGATTATGTAGCCTTCGGACCCACTGTACAGGCGCTGGGGGGGCTGACCTATCTTACCGCTTATGTCTCGGATACCCCCATGGGTCTTGGATATGCTTATGCAGACCTGGTTTCCGGATTATATGGTGCCATCTCCATTCTGGCTGCTCTGGAGCACCGCGACCGAACAGGCCAGGGGCAATACATCGATCTATCCGAATATGAGGCGATTTGCACCACGATAGGCCCTGCCTTGATGGATGCATACGTTAATTTAAATGAGAGTATGCCGATGGGCAACGACGATGTATCCCTGCCGGCGGCTCCGTGCGGCTGTTACAGATGTCTGGGAGAGGATCGGTGGTGCGTGGTTGCGATATTTACCGAGGATGAATGGCGGGCACTTTGCGGTATTCTTGGAAAACCTGCCTGGACCCGGGAGGATAGATTCTCGTCATTGCCGAATAGGAAGAAATACAGGAAAGAACTGGATTTACTCATTGGCAAATGGACGGCAAAGCAGACAGCGGAATACGTGGTAGAGCGTCTTCAGGGGGTGGGTCTTGCGGCCGGTATTGTTCAAAACGCCGAAGACCTGGCCAATGATCCACAACTTTTAGCCAATGACTTCTTCACATCGCTGAACCACCCCCTCCTGGGTGAGATAAAAACCGATACAACTCCCATCAATTTGAAAAATTACCCGAAAGCGTCTTGGAATGCCTCCCCGTTGCTGGGGGAAGCCAATCAATATGTTTTCGGAGAATTGCTCGGCATGCCGGATGCTGCCATTCGGTCGTATATTCAGCAGGGTATAATTGCTTAATTTGTGCCCATCCGAAACCAACAGCTTACAAAGGGCAATACAAATTAGTTTCCAATTCGGAAATAAGCATTTTTCTCGAGGAGCAAGGCCGCACAAGGGTTTACGCCGAGGCGTACATGGAGTACGTCGCCCTGGTGAAATACCACCAAACGAGTTTCAAAGTCTTTAACCGAGTCCATTTTGACCATTTTGCCTAAAAGTTCTTAGCAAAGCGAAGCGTAAAATTTGTGACTGTTTGAGGACGGTAGTCCGAGTTTCACAAATTTAGCGCAGCGAACTTAGAACTTTGCAAAATTGGCAAAGGACGAATTAAAGGCTTTGAAACGGCCATGTTAATTTCACAGGGCGGGCAGGCGAAAACCCGCGGAGAACGCAGCTCGTCGGGAAAAAGGCTATTTCCGGATGGAAACTAACTTTCTCTCTTCCAAACAACGTCACCGCCGATCATCGTCATTTCAACTTGCAGGCGCTTCAGCTCATCGGTTGGCAGCTGTGTCGGATCTCCGTTCAAGACCACCAAATCGGCCAGTTTCCCCGGCGTGATGGTCCCCTTGATGGTTTCTTCAAAAGATGCCTGGGCCGCATTTTTGGTATACATTCGCAAGACATCGATTGCCGAAATTTTCTCATTCCTGCCGAGAATGTGATTTTTTTCGCCCATTCTGGAAACGGCGGCATAAATTCCAATCAGTGGGTTCGGCGGCACAATTGGGCAGTCTGAACTGCCTACGAGGTTGACTCCATGATGAAGAAGGGTTCTAAAAGGATAGAGATGATCTAATTGCCTTTCCGGAACGGTTTCGAGATACCGTTCACCGTTATAGTAAATAAATGGGGGATGGGTCACCACCATGATACCAAGAGATGCAATTTGTCCGGCCAAAGAGGGGGGGCATACGGAACAGTGTTCAAGGCGATGGCGATGGTCTTTTCGGGGTACCCTATCCAAAGCATATTTAATGGCACTGCAGGCGGCCTCAATTGATTCTTCCTCAATCGCATGGATTGCAACTTGCATCCCTGCCTTATGGATTTCCAGTACCATCTCGTTCAAGTCTTTTTGCGGAGGGTGTAGTTGGCCGGTGGTATCATCCAGTATTATTTTGACAGCACCCGGCCGTAGCTGGTTTTTATCAACATTGGCTGAAAGATGCTGGTAGCCGTTTTTACTAAAAGTTTGATATGCCAGCATCATGTTCACTCTGGGCTGCAGAAATCCTTGCGCTTTCCAGGATTTGAAAAGGTTGCATCGTTTGCTATCGTTGCGGGGGGATGCGTCATGAATGCTGGTAATGCCCGACGCAAGGAATTCATGATTTGCCATCTGCAAGCCCCGCTCAAGCTCTGCAGGTTTGAGGGGCGGAATGCGATCTGATAAAAAATTGCCCATCTCGTAAAGTAAACCTGTTGGTTCCCCTGTTTTCAGATCGCGTTCAATCATTCCACCGGCAGGATCACCTGTTTCTTTGCCGATACCAACATGCTTGAGGGCCAGGCTGTTGAGTACATGGGCATGTCCCGAGCGATGCGTCAGCTGGATTGGATGGTCCGGTGCCGCTTTATCGAGGTCCCAGCGGTTGGGATGTCGTTTTGCGCCCAAATAGAATTCATGGTAACCTTTTCCAAAAATCCATGTGCCGGGAGGCCTATTTCGGGAATAACGCTGAATAATTGATTGAATATCTGAGACAGAAAAAACATTCTTGTTTGGACCGAGGTTCAGCGTTACAAGGCTTTTGGCATAGGAAACAACATGCAGGTGCGCATCGATTAAACCGGGAAGAACTGTTTTGCCGCTGCCGTCGATAATATGGGAACTTTTAGTGTTTAAATCCTTCCAATCGTCCCCATATCCAATTTTGAAGAATTTGTCATTCTCGATAGCGACCCAGGTAGCCTTTGGGAAAGAAGGATCTAAGGTGGTTATATTCGTATTGATCAAAATAAAATATTTCGGAGAAAATTTCATAATTCCTTGGGTTATCTTTATCGATTGATATTTTTTTAAGATAAGATCATTTTAGAATTATGACAACAGGTTTTGAATGATGAGTCTACCGTTGCCATTTATTATCGAGAGGTCCCTAATTTCCGGACTTTCAAGCCCAGTTAGAAAGAAAATTTGATGAAAACAAGCCCTGATAAGAAATTTGAATTGGCGTCCGGCAGCCCACGAACATGGATCGGAATCGGGATGCTGTTAACGTCTGTAACGGCATTCACGCTTAACATTTTGATTATAAAGATGGCTTTTGAGGATGGGCTCGATGTGAATACCGCCAATGCAGCGCGCTATATCGTTACCATTATCATATTGTTTCTCTTTCTAAAAATTCGCGGCAAACAGCTAACATTGCTTCCAAAAGAACGCTATCCGGCACTGGCTCTCGGTATTACGGTTTTCATGATCGGCGTTGGATACGTCAGCGCCACACAGTATATTCCGGTGAGTTTGGCTGTTCTGATCTTTTATACTGCCCCGTTTTTGGTTGCAATCATATCCAGATTTACGGAGAATGAACCCATCACATTCATTCGTTTGATTGCAATCAGTATTGCCTTTATCGGACTTGTGCTCGCCCTGGATGTTTATTCAGTGTCTAGCCTTAACTGGCGAGGCATTGCCTTTGCCTTCTTAGCGGCTATAGGATACGCATCATTGGTTTCTGTCGGCAGCCGCACGATGCGAACCGCTGATCCTCAGTCAGTAAACATTCACTGTCTTGCTGCGGGCACCGTATTGTTTGTGGTATTTTTATTGTTCACCGGCGGTCCGGCTAAATTCGTTACCCAAGCCGGTTGGTTAAAGCTATGTGTTTCGAGTTTGACCCTTGGCGTCGGTTATGTCACGCTTTTTGCCGGCCTGGAAATCATCGGACCGTTTAAAACTTCAATGTTGATGAACATGGAGCCGGTTTTAACTGTCATTCTGGCAGCAATATTGCTTGGTGAGCGGCTTTCATCTGTTCAATTTTTCGGTGCCGGATTGGTAATCGCGGGAATTGTCCTGATTACCCATGAGTTTAGAAGTGCAAGATATTGAGGATCTTTTCAAGAATGTATGCCCCTTGGGATTCAAAAACGCTTTATCTTTTTATGCGAAAGCACCAAGGACTCTCGCCATTTGCCGGGGTCCTCAAGGAGGGCGGCACTCACGGCTGCCGAAAGTGCTGCAATAGTGCCTACAATGATCGGGATTGAATAACTCTGTTGAAGATCAAACATGAATCCGGCCAATGACGGACCGATAAGGGCACCTAAGGCAACACTGGTATAGAGTGCACCAATGATACCTGTGATATTCGGTCCATTGAAATAGTCTGCTGTCACTGCTGGCAAAAGAGCTACAAACCCACCATAACAGGTGCCGAAGATGAACGTAAAGATAACCAATTGCCAGACACGGGTTGCCACAAGCCACCATGCAAGCATGGCGGCAACGCCAGCGTACATGCCAACGAGTGACCGGCGCCGGCCGAATCTATCGGCCATACCACCAATTAAAAAACGCCCGATTGTGCTACCAATGCCGATCAGACTGAACAACATAACCCCGGTTGAAGTAGACAGCCCAATATCACTTGAATACGGTAGCATGTGAACAAATGGAATAAACAACCCTACTGAAGAGCTAAAGGTACCTGCGTAAAGAAGCCAGAAAGGCTTTGCCTGCAGAGTTTCTTTTAAAGTTATATCTTGGCCATTTATAAATACGTTAACCGAATGCTTTTGTTGTTCCGGGGTAATGGGATCTTCTTTGATTGGGTCACCGTCTGGTTGTAAATCAAGCGCCTCCGGTGTTTCGACGATCAGAAGTGCCGCGCAGATACCGCAGGCGAGAACGAACAAACCCATCAGCAAATAGGCCGCGCGCCAGCCACTCCAGTGAATAAGTAATGCAGAAAACACCGGCATCGCCAAGGTGCCGAGACCTATCCCCGTCACGGCAAGGCCGGAAGCGAGCCCCCGCCTTCTCACGAACCAGCGCTGCACGACTCCCACGGCGGGAACATAGGTAAAACCGACTCCGATGCCGATGCCAATGCCATAGATTGCATATATTTGCCCCAGTGTTGCTGCCCGACTCGCTAATAACAATCCCGCACCGATGACAAAAACACCGAAGGTTATTACCCTTTTGGAGCCGATGCGATCAGCAATCCGTCCACTCAGTGCGCCGAGGCTAAAGTAGAGAAATCCGGCAATCGCAAAAACGATCGAGGTTGAACCCCGGGTGGTGTGGAATTCATCCTGTAGTGATTCGAAAAAGGTTGTGAACGAATAGGCACTGCCGAAGGCAACAAATAATATGACACCCGAACAAGCAACGACAATCCAGCCATAAAAAATATCCTTGGGCTTGCACAAAAGATTTTGAATCTTGTTCATGGCTGTTGCAAAGACTTCCTATTTTATTTCTTGTACCAATTTTCCATTTTCACTCCGGAATGAAGCGGGGTGCCAAGCTCCCCGCCCTGAAGGGCGGGACTATCAGAGAAGCGAACGATTCAACATTGGAATATATATCCATTAAGTTCAAAAACGATTTTTAAAGATTGGTCAACCTTCTGCATACTTGAGGGTGATAATTTTCCTCGAATTCTAACGAGCCTGTACCGGCGATCGATCGGGCGTGTTTGAAGGCAATCGGCTACCGATTTCTTTGAGAGACCATTGCTTCGGGTGGGACTGATTTCTACATTGGTTGCTATTTTAGCTTTTTTAGCACTCCAAGCGGTAATCGGAACAACCTGAATGACCGGGACTCTTTCATTGTACACGTCGTTTGTTACGATGATGCATGGTCTAGGTTTTCCTGTCTCAGAACCAAGTGTTGGGTCAAGATTAACATCTATGACCATGCCCCTTTTTAGCAG
>CP070652.1:495779-502678 GCA_020354645.1 Deltaproteobacteria bacterium | reverse complement strand
GAGGCAAAGGTCCCGCTGGCAATGGCCGAGGCCTTTATAAAAGGGAACCTGGGTGTGATGGATTTTGACCGGATGAAAAATATCGCGGCAGACACCCAGATGCGTGATAAAATCCTTTCTCCGGGGGAAAAGAAGGATTAATAGATGAAATTCGAACATCTTATTTGGATCATCATCTTTCTGGTTTGGGTTGTGTCGGTCATTCTTAAAAGAGTGCGTGCAGCTTCAAAAACCGGGGAGAAGGGGATCGCCAAAAGGCGTCCTGAGTGGAAAGAGAAGCTCGACAATTTTCTGTCCAAGGCTCAGCAAGAGTTAAAAGCTGCTAAACAGGAAGATTCGAGAAAGGAAAGCGATTGGGAAAAAGTATTGCCACGAGAAGACCATGGGCTGGAACCGATACGGAAAGAGATTTCTCCTAAAAGAATGGAGCAGGTTTTACTAGAAAAAACGTCTTCTCCGAGGATGAAACCAGCCCCGGTGAAAGCTGTTGCAGAAAGCATAGAACCGGCTGTTTCCGGAAAAGAGATACTGCCTAAAGGTTTAGAGTATGGGATACAGGATCTTAGAAAGGCTGTCATTTGGTCGGAGATTCTGGCACCGCCGTTGGCTCTGAGAGACGAATAGCCTGATTAGCACATTAAGACAAGTTAGTTTGCTTTGTTTATCCCGATCAGGATGCCCCGCGGCTTGCCACGGGGAGGCTTCACTAAAGTTTCAATGGTAAATTTGGCTTCCAAAGAATTGGGATACAAAATGATTGATATTGCGAAAAATGAGGCTATTGAAAAGATATTAGAAAGGAAGTTTTAACTCGCCGCCCATCAATCCTTTTCCTGAGCCTAGACGACCGTTCAACTCGTCTGCGATACTCCCAAAACCGCCCAAGCTTTCTTTGGCATCATTTAACGGTCCATTTACCTTTGCAAAAATCGCAGTTTTCAATTTTTGTTCGAACTGGGCCGACTCTTTGCGGGCGATATTTCCGACAGCCCGTTTTAAAACCCGGTCTATATCGGAATTAATTTTGACATCATAATTTTCAGTGGTACCCTCGATATTGAGGGTTGCCTTGAATTGATTTATCCCCGAGAGTGCGGAACTCATGGCTTTGGCCATGAAAGCCTGGCTGTCTGCAGGATCAGAAAATAATTTCACTCCGTTAAATGCGGCATTGATGTTGGAATTTATATTATTGCCGCTAAGAGCCGCCTGCATATCGACATCAGCGACCGCTTTTTTAAGACTTACGGGAAATTTGGTGTCTTCGGATAAAACAAGATTACTGATCGTCAATTTTTTAACCGAAAGATTGATGCTGTTTTTGGCACGAGATGGGATAACATAATCCGATTTTCCGTCGAGTCTGAGGGATCCTATTTTCTGCATATTTTCCCCTGAAAATGCAAATATAAGCGGTAGCCCCAAAATATCCTGATCCGGTGTGATGTTTTTAATAATGCCCGTCACATCACCGGCTGTGAGAACCAGATTTGTCTTCACATTGTGAATCAGAAAATCGGGAAGCGGCCGATATTCCTTAAAGCGAACATTGACACCTTTGCCCCGCAGGGGTTTAATCTTTTCTGGACCCTTTTTTCCCTCATGGCTGCGCTGCAGCATCGGTTGAAGCCTATCGTACCAGGCCATGGCTTTATCCAGCCAGTTGCTGATTTTTTCACTAAAAAGCAGCCGGCTCATGTTGGCCAGCCCTTTGGGTGAGATACTGTATTTGTTTTTTAAGCGCTGTATGTCTTCAAGCGGGGATTTAGAAATTTGATTGAATCGATTTTTAAATGTTAACAGCTGCTTCTCAACGTCATCAACGGCTGTCTTGATTTTTTCTATATCTTTTTTAATTTCTTTCTGAATAGAAGCAGCTTCACCGGCAGATTCAAGAAATCCTCCCAATTTGCCTTTTTTGGAAGATTTTATTTTTTCGATACGGCTTTTATATCCTTCAAATTTTTCCTTGTCCGGCAACTCTTTCAATAATTGCCGCCATTTCTTCTTTTCAGTTTGAAGATCATTTTGAAATGAGGCGATCAGTGTTAAGGAATTTAATTCTTCTTTCTGCAGGATGTCGCTTACAGATGGTATTTCAAAGGATGGCAAAGAAAATGGTTTGGAAATACTTTTAGAAGCCCCTTTTTGTGATCGTGCCGGGCCAGCTGATTTTTTCACTGCACCGGATTTTTTTCTCGCGGTGTCGAATCGGACTCCTTCCATAGACATGTCATTGATAATGATTTTTCGCCGCAGCAACTGAACAGAATCGATCGCCATATTTATCCTGGATATCTCCACTGCATTTGTCATGGGTTTATCGGGATTGGTGATCTGTAAGCCGTCGAGTGTCAAACCGGCCGGTAAAAGAGACAGATCTGCCTTGGCTACGTTCACCGTTGCCCCCACAGCTCGGGTGCCGTATTTTTCTATTGAACCCTTAACGATGCTGTCGACGAAGAGCAACCAGAAGCCACCCAGAATAATGATGACGATTAAAAAGGCGGCGCAGCCTTTCCAGCGAATGTATTTTACCATGATTTATTCTCCCCAGCCGGAAACGGCTTCGTAGGCTTGAAATAATTTGCTTCCCTTTAATATCTGCATTATCCGGGTTTTCCGGACCCAGGCGAGTATGTGATCCCGATATTTGTTGATCAACATGTTTGAAAGGAGAAAAATCGGGACAAACAAGATCAATGAGACGATGAGACTTCCCATGACGATGGAATTGTTGAAATTAGCCAGCCTGAAAATCGTGATATTGTAAAGTGCTGTCCAGATAGTTTCAAACGTTTTGGCCGTTAAAATAGCCAGTCCGATCCTGTGAAAAAGCGGATCCAAAATATAGGCAACCCCTGAAAAAAACAACCAGCCTAAAATAAAAGCAGCGAGGTTAACCCGGAGCAGCAAAACAATAAATAGAAACAGAAGATTGTGAAGGCTGTAAAGAGGGGTCAAACCTATGATCATCGCAAAACAAACCGCTAAACTAATCTGAGCCGGATCAGTTTCGGAATTGAGTACCTTCATCAGTTTGGCAACTCTGTTAATCATGTGCAGCCTCCATGAAATACTTCCAATGAATGGTTAATACCCGAATCTTGCGTAAAATTTAATGAGAAGTTGAAATAATATTTAATGACAGCAGGTTAAGCAAACCAGAGAAGTAAACCAAAATACCTATCAAGTATAATGGATGAAAATCATTTTATCTCATTAATTTTCACCCTGCGGGCGAGCCGGAGGCTTCCATGCCCCCGGGCTGCGCTTACAGCGCCGTTATTACTAAGGGCTCGTAATAGTTCACTATGACTTCGCCCTTAGATGCCTTGCATATGAAAGCCTCCGACTCGTTCAAAATTCAGGTATAAAGTGCGTTTACACGCTAAATGCCTGTCCCGTCGGTTATTTTGTTTCATATTATATGCGATCAAGTAGGGTATAACTTATTCATCATTTCATCAGAGTCAATTAATTTGAAAGGATGAGAAAGTGCCACCTGAATCTTGTACTTTCATGCAAGATTCAGATGATATGTATCGTAAAAAAATGAGTGTCAGTCAAATAAACGGCGCTGGATATTCTTTTTCGGTGACGGCTCGGCCTCAGGCTTGTTGTCATCTAAACAAGAAAAGAATTTCAATCGTTTGGATCCCTCCTGATCAGTAACATATTTTTCCTGGGGTTTATCGCAGTAACAAACTTTAAATGTGTTGTCGCCGGTTTCCGCTATCGATTCCAGTGTATTAAAAAGCAATTCCGTTTCCTGGTTTGTCATAACCGGAAATCCGTAATGTTTATTTCTGTATTTGAGTTTACTGCCTGACGCGTATCTCTGATTCACGAAAGCCATATGGTTATCGAGCCTGTTTGCCGTCTTGACCTTGGCTAACTCCTTAACCTCAGTTAATCCTGAGAGATTAGCTTTTCGAAAATCCGGTTCAATTTCAAAGCCGTTGCTGTGTCGGCCGGCAGCAATAGCCGCAAGCATGGTGGTTCCGGTCCCTAAAAAGGGGTCCAAAACCCTGTCTTCTTTCACGGAAAACATATTGATCAATCGATAGGGAATTTCAAAAGGGAAAGCAGCGCTTCTGTGTCTGACGTCATCCGTCGCCATCTTTTGAGTCGTTCCCTTTAAGTCAAACCAGACGTCAGAATACCAGGCATTGCGTTCTTCCCAGAAGATCGCGCTTTCTCTTCGTATTCGTTTTTCGATGGCACTCCTAAATTCTCTCTTGGGGCCTTTCCGCAGGATGAGTATATGTTCATGTTCAAGTGTTACGTAGGCACCGGCCGGAAGCATTCCGGAACCCATAAATTTATTGGGGGCATTGGTTTGCTTGCGCCATAAGATTTCAGGCAACGCCGAAAAACCGATATCAAGCATTTTGGCCAGTATCCGTGAATGATTGGGATAGAGCATAAAGTCGTTACCAATCGTTCGGGTAGCATCACCGATATTAATACAGGCTAGGCCACCAAATTTTAGTAGCCGTAAAACTTCTTCCCAGACGCAATCCAGTTCCTTATGCATCATTTCAAAGGCCGCCATACCGCGTTGATCGGCTAGGGCTTTTCGGATGGCGGGGTTTAAATCAATAAACACCTCATCCCACATCTGAATCATGGGGTAGGGGGGTGATGTGACGACCAAATCGACACTCGCCGGTGAAAGGGCACTCATGTCGTTGGAGTTTTGAAAAAATATGCGATGAGTCGTCTCCATGACCGTGGCCTCCCTTAGTCCGAATATTTTTATATCTCATAGCCAAAGGATCAAGTCAATCAGGGTGTGTATCTTGATTGCAATATTCGGGATATTTTGCGATCAGAGGCATTGCCTCGGGTAAAGTTGCAACTGCCCGTAATTTTGGTATGGTAATGGGGGTGGCGATTACCGGGTTAATCTTCAACGCAATGTTTCGAACCTTAAGCGGCGGATTCTCCCTGACGATTTACCGCTCTGAGCTTGAACCTTTTTTATGACCGCCTTTCAATATGCGATGCGGGCAGGCGGGATAATTGCAATGATCGGTATCCTTGTTTCATACTTGCGGGGTTCTGAAGGTAAAAATCTCTGATTGTAATAGCATAGTAAAAATGTTTATGAACCGGGTGGGAAAATGAAAAAAAAGCCAAATAAAGACAAAAATGACTTGGATACTGTTGTATTTTCTGGAATGCTGAAAACTCCGCTACCCAAGCTCGATGACGCTGAAGGTATAAAGGTTCCGCAAAACCTGCCGGTGGTTGTGGATTCACACGTGCACCTTTTTCCGGATGAACTTTTTGCCTCGGTTTGGCAATGGTTCGATAAGTATGGTTGGCCGATTCGCTATAAAATTAGCGCATCTGAAGTGATAGAATTTTTACTCTCAAAAGGCATAGCACATATCGTTGCCTTGCATTATGCCCATAAACCCGGTGTTGCCCGAGCGTTAAATGCGCACATGTCCGAGCTTTGCAATCGATATTCACAGATCACAGCCATGGCTACCGTATTTCCGGGCGAAGAAGATGCCGCTGCCTTACTTGAGGAGGCCTTTGCACAGGGTTTATCCGGGGTTAAACTTCATGCGCATGTGCAGTGTTTCGAGATGGATAGCCAAGCCATGCATGAGATTTACAGGGTTTGTATTAATAATGACAAACCGCTGATTATGCATGTCGGCCGTGAGCCCAAAAGCCCTGCTTACGCCTGTGATCCATACGAGATATGCAGCGCAGACAGGGTGGAGCACGTCATCCGGGCCTATCCGGATCTAAAGGTATGTGTGCCCCATCTGGGTGCCGACGAATTTGACGCTTACCGGCGGATGATAGAAGTGTATGATAATTTGTGGCTGGATACAACCATGACGCTGGCGGGATACCTGCCGGGTAACTGGTCGCCGAATTTGTCGGCATTTCGCCCTGATCGAATAATGTATGGTTCGGATTTTCCCAATTTGCCCTATGCCTGGGATCGGGAACTCAAGCAACTCGGCAAGCTGGATTTGCCTGAGGATTTGCTGACCATGATACTGGCAAAAAATGCGGCTGAGTTCTACGCCATCACGACCAAAGAACTTTAATGAATTATTGAACTTAGTGAGGAAAAATCATGAACGGACGCATCACCAAATTAAGCTACCTTCTTATTATACCGGTCGTTTGTTATGTATACGGTTGTGCCGGTGAGAACTATGGAAAGTTGAGAAGAACGGATCAGCCCTCAGATAAAGAGCTGAGACAAAACTGGAAAGCGTATACTGTGTTTTATAATAGCGGTTCTGCTTTACTCTATAAAATTAGTAATGATAGGAAAATCGTGCTCTCAAGCAGTTGGGTTGCGGTGACCGACGCGGACATGATGGCAAAAAGCAAAATTTTTGATTTCACTCAGGTCGTTGAAATCTTTGCGCAAAATGACGAGCTTTACGGCTATTTGGTCCATGACTACGATGATATGGCCAATGTGAAAATAATCGATGAGCGCACCATACGTTTATATTATCACCGTACCAGAAAAGGCGGGCCCTAACTAAATTTAAGATTTTTTACATGTATGACAGAAATGTGCCGCTTAAAATTTTAAAGATGTCACAACGCCCTCCCCGAATTTTGTTATTTTATGAGTTTCGATATAGATGAGATAAAATTTTGGATTAAAAAAACAGTCCCAAATCTTTTGAGAAAACATTCAGTTCCAGGTGCCGCGATAGCAGTCTTCGTTGACGGCGAGGTGGTTTTTACAGGAGGGTGGGGGGTACAAAATTCGGATGAAGAAAATCCAATTGACGAGCATCCCGTGTTCGATGGCGCATCCCTGGCGACGCCTGTTTTCTCATACGGAGTCTTAAGGCTTGCTCGAGATGGAAAATTCGACTTGGACCGAATTGATCGAGCTAACT
>CP070652.1:483807-495679 GCA_020354645.1 Deltaproteobacteria bacterium | reverse complement strand
TGCTGATGGCTGCCATAGATGGTATCCAAAATAAAATCGATCCGGGTGAACCACTGGATAAAAACATTTATGATCTGCCACCCGAGGAACTGGCCGAAGTTGCGTCGGCACCCGGTTCACTGGAAGAATCCCTGCTGGCGCTAAGTAACGACCAGGAATTCCTTCTTAAAGGGGATGTATTTACCCAGGATGCCATTGATATGTGGATAGAATATAAAACCGAAAACGAGATTAACCAAGTCAAACTGCGGCCGCATCCTCACGAGTTTTATCTCTACTTCGATATTTAACTCTTAGCACGGATAAACATGAATGGAGCTAGAACTGATTTCAAAACCACAGATCGTGTTCAAGGGCCCCGCCTTCCAGCGGGACTTGGCCTCTTTGAGACGATATCAGGATGTTCGGCAAGGCGCAATTTTAGGCTGGCCGATTGGCCAGTTAAGCCGGTTTAGCCCGTTCAAAGAGGAATGCTATCTGATGTTAAGGTTTAACCGGTAAACGGACTTAACTCTGCAGTAGATGAGCATTTTGAACCGACTTGCAAGGCAGTATTCGGACAGGACATTAGATGAGATTTTGAAACCAGTTCTAGCGGTAGTGTCGATAATCTATGGCGTATTTCTGCGCCTTGTAGGAAAACTTTCTAACGGTGGTTTGTAAAATTTTTGAAGCCTGCGTGATATTGCCGCGCGTATTTTTGAGGGCATCCCGAATCATTTCCCTCTCCAGGCTTGCCAAGGCATCTTCAAGGGACTGGGACGGCAAAGTATCCGATTCGATACCGGTCTGTAATGTCGGCGGCAGATGATAGCTGTGAATCACCCCTTCCTCACACAGCAATACTGCCCGTTCGATACAGTTTTCAAGCTCGCGGACATTTCCCGGCCAGTGGTATTCCATAAGCATATCAATGGCCGGCGTAGAAAATCGACGAATGTCCTTATTGTTTTCCCTGGCATATCTTTCAAGAAAAGAATCAGCTAAAAGCAGAATATCAGTCTTGCGTTCTCTCAAGGGCGGCATATAAATCGGAAATACGTTAAGCCGGTAATAAAGATCCCCCCTGAAACTGCCCTCTTCGACTGCTTCTTCTAAATTTTTGTTGGTGGCAGCAATGATACGAACATCGGTTTTAATGGTTTTATTCCCACCGACGCGTTCAAATTCTTTTTCCTGAAGAATGCGCAATAGATTAACCTGAACGTCCAGTCCGAGAGAGCCGATTTCATCCAGGAAGATGGTTCCTTTGTGAGCCAACTCAAATTTTCCGAGCTTTTGTTTGATGGCACCGGTAAAGGCGCCTTTTTCGTGCCCAAACAACTCGCTTTCAATCAAATTAACCGGCAATGCAGCGCAATTGACTTTGACAAAAGCATTTTGAGCCCTATGGCTGTTGTAATGTATGGAGTGGGCAGCCAATTCTTTGCCGGTCCCGCTTTCTCCGCGAATAAGCACGGTTGCGTTGCTCTTGGAAACCTGAGAGATCATTTGAAAGACTTCCCGCATCTTATTGCTGTTACCGATAATATTGGTGACGCGGTATTTGTTTTCCAGTTCTTTTCTGAGTCTTCGATTCTCCTCCCGTAATTTTTCTTTCTCAAGGCGTATCGTTTCGAGGTTAATTACATGGCGAGCAACCATCGTCGCCACAACCGAGAGAAGTTTCTGCCCATCTTTGAGATTGTAAGATTTATCAAATGCGCGGTCGACACTTAGCGCACCGATCACCTGACGTCCTTTCTTTATGGGTACACAGATAAAAGAAAGCTCCTGAGATGCTTTGGTCTTTCTAGTAGAGGTGCGGTCAAGAAACAGCGGTTCTTCACTAATGCGGGGAATGGCCACCCCCTTGCCGGATTGGATTACCCGGCCGGTGATTCCCTCCCCGAGTTTATATTTTACCCTGGCCATGGCACTTTGGGGCAGACCATGGGCAACCATTATACTGATCTCTTCGCGCAATGGATCAAATATGGTCACGGTACCGCGCACCATATTCATTGCGCTGGACAGGATATCCAAAACCTTATATAAAGACTTTTTGAGATCCAGGTGTTCATTGAGTGCTTCACTAATTTCGTAAAGCAATGTTACTTCTTCAATTGATTTTATCGCGCCCATCTTTTCATATTACCGATTAATTGATTTGTTTCAAAAATGAAAACCGACGGTAAGAATTATACAAATTTGTAATAAATATGATTTCAACCAATAAATCAAGAATTAAAAGCAATGATTCTGCACATCGATATGGATGCCTTTTATGCCTCGGTCGAATTGCTGGACAATCCCGAGCTAAAGGGCAAGTGTGTCATTGTCGGCGGTACAACTAATCGCGGTGTTGTTTCGGCAGCCAATTATGCAGCTAGAAAATACGGCGTGCACTCGGCCATGCCAATCTTTCAGGCCAAACATAAATGTCCCCATGGTATATTTCTCAGGCCTCGGTTTGGAAGATACAAACAGATCTCACGGAAGATAATGTCCACCTTAAAGAATTTCACCCCCCTGGTGGAACCCGTATCCATCGATGAAGCCTATATGGATATCAGCGGTTGTAACAAACTTCATGGATCACCTGAAGAAATCGGTATCCGCATAAAAGAAACAATAAGACAAACTCTAGGCTTGACCTGTTCAATCGGCATTGCCCCGAACAAGTTTCTGGCCAAGATCGCCTCTGATATGGAAAAGCCGGATGGTTTGACGGTGATTTTGCCGGAAAAAGCCTTGGAATTCATTGACAAACTACCGATCCAAAAGGTTCCCGGAGTAGGTAAAAAGACGAGCAACCAGCTGACCCTGCTGGGCATCACGAGACTGGGTGATGTAAAAAAGTTTCCAGAAAAATTGATACTGGACAGGCTTGGCAAATACGGTCAAAGACTGCTGGAGCTAGCAGTCGGTATTGATGAAACGGCGGTTATACCCTTTTCCCGGCCCAAATCGGTCAGCTCCGAGCACACACTCTCCCAAGACACCCGCAATAGGGAATTGCTGAATAAATACCTCTTGAGACACTGCGAGGATGTGGCCAAACAATTGCGAAAATTGGGCCTCCGCGCAAAAACGGTTACACTAAAGCTGAAGCACGCTGATTTTAAACAGGTGACGCGGAATAGCACGTTGACAGTCCCAATTCAGACTTCGGATAAAATATACCACGAAGCCTCACGTCTGTTGGCCCGCTATCCCCTCAAAAAACAAGTGCGGTTGATCGGGGTTGCTGTGAGCGTTCTGGTTTCAGAGGATTTACCGATACAATTAAGTCTTTTTGGGGAGATAAAAAAGAAAAACGACCACTGGCAAAAAGTAGACCGTACCTTGGATTCGATTGCCCAAAAGTTCGGCAATAATGCCATTCGGCGCGCAAGCTTGAGTAAAAAAAACTCCGGTGGTGAATCGTAAATTGAGGCGGCGTTTTACGGCACAGTTTGCATCGTTAGGATAAGGGATTTTCTTCCGATCCGGTGTTATGATAGCAGAAAACCGCTATTACAGATCCTTTTTTTCAAACTTCAGACAATTCTTGCAGGTACCGTCGCGGCGAACTTCCACACCATCAATTATTCCTGGAAATGTGAGATTGAGCAGTTTCAGATCCAGCGGCGGGCGATCAGTCGTTCTAATGCGAGTGCAATGGAAAAACCCGCACCGGCCACCAGAATAATTGATGCCCCTGACGTCAGGTTGAATGCATAAGACAGCCAAAGACCCATTAGGGTAAAAATTATGCTCAGCACGGAAGAATAGAGCATCATTTTAAATAAGGATTTTGAGTACTTTTCAGCAATAAAAGGCGGAATGGTCAAGAGCGCGATCACAAGAATTAACCCCACCACTTGTATGATCATGACGATCGCCACCGCCAGAAGGCCGATAAGCAAAAAGTATAAGAATTTTACCCTTACGCCTCTTATCTGCGCAAATTCTTCATCATAGGATATCGCCAGATAATCATTGTAAAAATACGTCCCGGTTCCGATTATCAGCACGCCAACTCCGAACATCAACCAAAGATCGGAATCCGGTACGGCCAGAATACTCCCGAAAAGATAGCTCATTAAATCAATATTATAACCCGGAGTTAGATCCAGAAAAATGATACCCAACGCCATGCCAACGGCCCAGAGTACACCGATGATGGTATCCGACCGATGTTTGGCTTTCAAAGTCACTGCTGCCATCACCATAGCGACCAGTAACGAAAATCCGATGGTGCCGAACATAAAGGGCCAACCGAAAAAAAACGCAAGGCCGATGCCGCCAAAAGCGGCATGGGCAATGCCGCCGGATAAAAAAGCCATGCGGTTAACAACCACCAGAGTTCCCATGGTGCCGCAAATAACACTGGCCAACACACCGGCAATTAAGGCATTTTGCATGAATTCAAACTGCAATGCTTCAAACATATCAATCATCCTCGTGGACCTGCAAAACTCGATGGGGCAGTCCGTGGGCAATCAACTCAACGGGACAGACCTCTTCAACGGAACAATGATACATCGTCTCAATCATTTCTCCCGTAACTTCTGCCTGGCCGTGATAGTGAAGGTGTTGATTGACGCAGGCGACAGATTTGACATAACCGGAAAGCACCATCAGGTCATGGCTGACGACCAGAATCGTAATCGTGTCGTTGAGTTCTTTTAACAGATTGTAAAACTCTCGCTGGCCTTTGGTGTCTATGCTGGCCGTCGGCTCATCCAGAAAAAGAATCTCCGGTTCGGTAATCAGCGCCCGGGCGATTAAAACTCTTTGAAGTTGTCCGCCGGAGAGCTCACCGATTCGACGATCACAATAAACGCCCATTTCCATCATATCCATCGCCTTATGGGCGTCGATCCGATCCTCACGAGAGTGTCGAGACCATCCTTTGCCGGATTTAAGTTTTCCCATCAGTACCACATCGAGCGCTGAAACGGGAAACTGCTTGTTGATATGAACATCCTGGGGCACATACCCAACCCTGTAGGAAGCCTCTGCAGGAGGGATACCAAGAATTTGAATACTTCCCATATCCGCTACGAGCAGTCCCAACATAAGCTTTAAGAGCGTGGTTTTGCCGCCCCCATTGGGACCGATCATGGCCAGGAAATCCCCTTTCTCGACTTTAAGATTGACATCCTTGAGCACCGGATGACCGTTATAAGAAAAACAAAGATCTTGGATCTCAATAACAGTGTGATTCATGGTGTATCCTACTTTAAAGCGGCTTTGAATTCCCTTGCTTGACGACGAAGGTTATCTGCCCAATCCGCTGCGAGCGGATTTGCAAAAACGATTTGGGCGCCGATGGCTTTTGCAATAATCTCGGCACTTTTTGTCGAAAACTGTGGTTGAACGAAGAGCACCTTGATATCTTTGCTTTTAGCATGTTGAATAATCTGTTTTAATTGGGCCGGTTTGGGATCCTTCCCTTCGATTTCGATCGATATCTGTTTCAAACCATAGGCTTGAGCAAAATATGCCCAAGATGGGTGGAACACAAAAAATTCCAGGCCCTTTTTTCCGGCAAAGATATCTTTCAGTTCTGTATCAATTTCGTCGAGATCCCTCAGAAACTTTCGGTAGTTTGTCAGATACCTAACCCCATGGGACGGATCAAAGTTTTGCAAAGCATCGAAAATATGGCGGGCTTGTATCTTCACCAGTGGCGGTGAAAGCCATATGTGAGGATCCAGCAGGCGCTGACGAGCCGTATTATCCGCATCATCAAGTTTGGGCCCCTGACGCGGGCCATATTCTTCGGGATCGTGAGGGTGGATTTTTTCATTCGGGTGCTGATGTGCTTTCATCGGTATTTTTTCGATGCCGGTATCGGTACGCACCACCAGCATGTTTGGACTGGCCGAGATAATTTTTCCCAGCCATACTTTTTCAAAAGGAACACCGATGGCGAAATAAATTTTGGTTCTGGATAGGGCTGCCATCTGTTGGGGTTTGGGCTCATACGTCTCCGGACTGGCGCCGGGCTCGACCAAAACAGATACATCAACCAACTCACCACCGATCTGTTGAACAAAAAACTTCTGTGGTACGATACTGACAAAAACCGGAAGCTTTTCGTCAGCCCAAGCAATGGAATTCCAAATAACAAATACAGCTGCAATCAGAACCACTCGGCTAGTATTAAAACAGTTTGCCGTCCATTTCATGCAACCGGATAATCTCCCGCCTAAATACAAGCAATCATCCGGATGCCATTCAACCGCAAATGCAATCGTCTCTGGTAAGTTAAAGCGCATATAAGTTATAAATCGGTTATTATGATTTAAAAACCTTCATACCGTCCCGGGTGTCCTGAACCACATAGCCGCGGGCTTCGATCTTTTCGCGCAAGCGGTCGGACACCGCCCAATTTTTCTCTTGCCGTGCTTTATGACGCGCGTCCACCAGTTGTTGAATTTCTTCGGGCAGGATTTCGGTTTTATCGACTTTGTCCAAGTCAAGGCCCAGGATACGGTCGAAGTCTAAAACTGTCGTCAGCTTATCCGATTCACTGCCCCCGGATTTTAACATCTCCTGCACCACCGCCATGGCGCGCGGCATATTCAGATCGTCATTGATGGCATCCAGAAATTTCCCCCTGTTTGCGGGATCGATCGAACCCGGGGCGTGGCTCTGATACGACTTTAACTCACGGATTTGGTTTTGCAAATGCTGAAATCCTTTTTGTGCGGCCTGAACCGATTCCTCACTGTACTCCATGGGTTTACGGTAATGGGTTTGAAAGGTTGCAAAGCGATAAACCAACGGGTGAAGGCCTTTTTTTAAAAATGTGTGTTCCAGGGTTAAAAAATTTTCTTCGCTTTTGGCCATTTTTTTACCACCCTGGATGTTTAAAAAGGCACCGTGCATCCAGAAGTTAAAAAACTTTTTTCCGGTGGCAGCCTCGGATTGAGCAATTTCGTTGGTGTGATGGACATCGACATGATCGGCTCCGCCGCAATGAATATCAAGGTTTTTCGCTAAAAATTTCATACTCATGGCCGAACATTCCACATGCCAACCCGGGAATCCTAAACCCCAGAAAGAATCCCACTCCATCTGTCGTTTGACATTTTTGGGTGAAAATTTCCAAAGCGCAAAATCGGTGGGATTTTTCTTTTCCGGATTTTTTTCCACCCGGGCACCTTCTTGTAAGGCTTGGATGTTCTGATTGGAAAGTTTGGCGTAGTCTTTGACTTTCGACGTATCAAAGTAGATACCGTCACTGGTTTTATAGGTATAGCCCTTTTCTTCCAAGGTGCGGACCAAGGCAATTTGCTCAGGAATGGTATCGGTCGCTTTGCACCAGATATCCGGTGCCAGTATATTCAGATGGTCGATGTCTTGCTTAAAAGCCTGGGTATAAAACTCAGCGATATCCCAGGCAGACTTGCCCTCGCGGGCGGCCCCAGTTTCAATTTTATCTTCGCCCATATCGCGGTCACCGGTCAGATGGCCGACATCGGTGATGTTCATGACATGCTTGACCTTAAAACCATTATAAATCAGTACGCGTTTCAAAATATCTTCAAAGATATAGGTCCTTAAATTACCAATGTGGGCGTAATTGTATACCGTCGGGCCGCAGGTATACAGCCCCACCTGATCCGCATTGATGGGCTCAAATTCTTCCTTTTTTCGTGTCAGGGTATTATACAAAAACAGTTTAGCCATTGCTCAGATCATATCCGGGGGAAGTTTTTTCCTTGCGCCAAAAATACCCATACAAAGAAATCCCGGCTGCAATCATCAACAAACAAAGCAGCTGGCCCATGGAAAAGGATAATAATACGAAACCCAGGTGTTCGTCCGGTTGACGGAAGTATTCAATGAAAAATCGAACGGTCCCATAGCCAATCAGATATAGCGCCAACATCGCGCCTCTTATTTTCATAATCTTTCGCAAACCCCACAAAAATCCAAAGAGGAAAAGACCCTCAAAAGACGCCTCATAGAGCTGGGAGGGGTGACGCAGGTCCGCTCCAGGTGCCAGGGGGAAATACATGCCAAACGGCAAGGAAGTCACCCTGCCGTAAAGTTCACCGTTGATAAAATTTCCGATGCGGCCAAAGGTATATCCCAGAGGAATGGCCGGGATGAATAAATCAGCCATCAATAAAAAATTAAGTCCGCCTTTGCGACAGTACAGCCAGGCGAAGAGAATCACGCAAACCAGGCCTCCGTGAAAGGACATGCCGGTAATGCCGGTAAATTTTATGCCGCCTGAAAAGTCAAACGGCAGTATAATTTCCAGCGGGTGCTTCAGATAATAGGATAAATTGTAGAATAGGACGTATCCGAGACGGCCGCCGACAATAACTCCCAGCACCATGTAAGTAATCAGGGCCTGGATCTGTCTACGGAGACTTCGAACCTGTCTTCGCGTTTCAGTCGATAAATTACGAGCAGATAGGTAATGACAAATGCAACCACATACATCAACCCGTAATACTGGAGTTTGAAACTCCCGATCGTAAAGAACACCGGATTCAATCGTTGCGGTATATGTTGCCACCATTCCCAAAAAGTTTCCATGATCACCTGACCGCTCGCCTATGTTGATCGGAAACAAATGCAACTCCGAGAGCTAAGGCAGCATAAACCCCAAGATTACAGACTATCGTTTTTTCGGCTGTCACCTCAACCCCCGTTTGTATCGGACAATATATTCCCGAAAGACCCATGTATTTGAGTAACACACCCTTGCGCGATTGGCAATGTTCAAAGAGAAGCATTATGACTCAAGTTAATCCGATTTGACGAGTTTTCAAGATCGTAATGGAAGTGACCCAAATAATACCTATCAACTATCGAGATCCAAGAAACATGCCATTGAAAAAAATTATTTTCTGGTTGTAATGTTTCGTCTTATTTGCTGAAATAAATGGGTGTGCCATAAACGGTTTAACAGGTTAACTCGCCTTGAGCAGGAGTTCTACAAATTTTAATATTCGCGTGCATAGTTTAGGAGCCTGAAAAAATGGAACAAAACATGCTCATCTATTTTCAGAGTTATAGCCCGATAACCCAGGCCCTCCTGGCAACACTCTTTACCTGGGGTGTCACTGCTCTGGGTGCAGCGATAGTGGTTTTCACAAAAAGGGTCAATCGAAAATTCCTGGATGCCATGCTGGGGTTTGCCGCCGGTGTGATGATTGCAGCCAGCTTTTGGTCTTTGCTGGCGCCATCCATTGAAATGGCTGCGGAAATGGGTGTTGCCTCCTGGTTGCCTGCTGCTGTCGGGTTTCTTCTGGGAGCCGGTTTTCTGCGTTTGATCGATCGAATTTTACCGCACCTGCACCTTGGATTTCCCGAAAGCACGGCTGAAGGATTCAAAACAAAGTGGCAAAAGACGACGCTGTTGGTGCTGGCAATTACCCTTCATAATATCCCCGAGGGGCTCGCGGTCGGCGTTGCCTTCGGTGCTGTTGCCGCAGGCTCCGAGACCGCCACCCTAGGCGCGGCAATTGCACTGGCCCTCGGTATTGGCCTGCAAAATTTTCCCGAAGGTATGGCTGTATCCATGCCCTTGCGTCGGGAAGGCCTGTCGCGTTCAAAAAGTTTTTGGTATGGGCAGCTTTCGGGAATGTTCGAACCCATCGCCGGGGTCTTGGGAGCGGTGGCAGTTATAATTTTTCGACCGATCTTCCCGTATGCTTTGAGCTTTGCCGCCGGTGCCATGATATTCGTGGTCATCGAAGAAGTTGTTCCCGAATCCCAGATCGGTGAACATGGCGATATTGCCACTGCCGGTGCCATGCTGGGTTTCACGGTAATGATGATTCTTGATGTTGCCCTGGGATGATTCCAATCAAAATAATAGATCCAGATCCATAATTTCAGGGGTCAAAAAATTACCCCGAAACGCGAATAATTTACAAAAAAAGATTGTTGTGGTATAAAAGTTACTTTTTATATTTGAGGGGACAAATTTTCGTCTGGGTTTGTTACGTAAATTCCAAAAGATAGCTATCTAAAAGGAGTTGAATTATGAGTGAGGAACGTGAATCAATAGAGTTTGATGTGCTCTTTGTTGGTGGGGGTCCGGCAAACCTGGCTGGAGCCGTGCGATTAATGCAAATTGCCAAAGAAAAGAATATCAATCTTGAGGTGGCTTTGATTGAAAAAGGCTCAGAAATAGGATCACACGCTTTGAGCGGTGCCGTGCTTAATCCGGTTGCCTTAAAAGAACTCATCCCTGATCATATGGAGAAAGGGTGTCCCATCGAGGCAACCGTCAGGGGCGATGAGTTCTACTTTCTGACCGAGACTGGAAACTATCCCCTCCCTTTCATACCCAATTATATGCACAACAAGGGCTTTTACATCATCAGCCTTTCAAAATTGGTCCGGTGGTTGGGTGCGACAGCTGAAGCGCTCGGCGTGAATATATTTCCCGGTTTTGCCGGCAAGGAAGTGCTTTACGGCGAGGATCAAAAAACCATCGTTGGGGTTCGTACCGGGGACAAAGGTCTCGACAAGGACGGCAATCCCAAAGATAATTTTGAGCCCGGCATCGATATTTTTGCCAAGGCAACCGTTTTCGGAGAAGGCGCCCGTGGCAGCTTGTTGAAGCAGCTTGCAGAAAAGCTTGACATCTTCACCGGAAAAATGCCCCAGGTGTTTGAGACAGGCATTGAAGAGGTTGTCCAGCTACCGGAAGAACATTACTTCAAGACCAGCAAAGGCAACGATATTCATCTTCTCGGTTATCCCCTGAAATTAAACACCCCGGGTGGCGGATTCATCTACGAGATGCAGGACAATCAGGTGACACTGGGTTATCTTACGGGGCTTTGCTACACAAACCCTATGCTCGATTTGTATGAAAACTTTATGAAATTCAAACAACACCCGTTTGTGGCGAACATAATTAAAAACGGAAAGGTGGTGGAACAAGGCGCCAGAGCGGTCTGCACCGGTGGATTGTATACCATACCCAGACTTGCGGTTGACGGCGGTCTGTTTGTGGGCGGCAGCGCATCCATGATGAACATGCCGGGATTGAAGGGCATCCATGTTTGCATGAAATCGGGTATGCTGGCCGCAGAAGCAATTATACAGGCCTTAGAAAAAGAAACATTCAGCAGCAAGAGTCTCGACCATTATCGGCAATTATACGAAAAAAGCTGGGTAAAGACGGAAATGGTTAAAGGCAGAAATTTTTATCAAGCCTTGGCAAAAAATGCTCCGACAAAATTTTTTCTTTTGGGTACCCAATATGTTAGCAATGGCCGAGGCATTATTGATAAAATGCAGCTTGAGGAGGACTACAAGACGCTCAAGCCGGTAAAAGGAAATGGTGACGTCCTGCAGTCAAATTTTGACAAGAAAGTCTATGATGGTGTTTTGTATGTCGATAAACTAACCGGCGTTTATTTATCCAAAACCAAGCACCGCGAAGATCAACCGTCGCATATTATTATTCACGACACCGAATTGTGTGTGACCGAATGCTATGACACCTATCGGAGTCCCTGCACACGATTTTGCCCGGGTGATGTCTATGAAATCGAAATTGACGAAAAGACCTCAAAGCGGCGGCTTAAATTGAATCCCTCAAATTGTCTGCACTGTAAAACCTGTGATATAAAGGATCCTTACAAGAATATTACCTGGACATGTCCGGAAGGCGGAGATGGACCCGGGTATACGGTACTATGATAAACCTAAACCTCAATTGGGCCTAAACAAAATGAAGAGGTAATTATAACTATTTGAGGGGTCGGGGTGTTTTTTTGACCTTGTGCCTCCAGTCTTTGTTTTTCTAAGCAATTTGGCAGCAGGGGATAATTGCCCCCTCCGCATTCCACCTTCGGTGGCTGCGGTCTCCCCCGCTGCCAAATTGCAGAAAAACAAAAGACTTACGACAATGGAT
>CP070652.1:479038-483707 GCA_020354645.1 Deltaproteobacteria bacterium | reverse complement strand
GAACGCTATTGCTTTCATTTCCCTGGAGATAAATCGGCGAATAGTTGTGGTTGTCACTGCTAAGAACAAGTTTATTGGGATGTTTTTCAACTCTTTTAACCATTATGGTATCGTCAACCCCGACAGCGTATAGCGCACCGGCAATAATGCCCTTCTGGGACTCGTCGATCAGCACCGTATCGCCATCCTTTAATTCGGGCTCCATGCTGTTTCCAAAAATATCCATTAAAACCATGCGCTTGGGTTCCCCCTTTTTTCTGAGCCAATCCTGTTGGAATGCATAGTATCCCTCAATTTCAGAGCCGACTTCAAAAGAGCCGCCTCCGGCACTTAGCCTGGCTTTTACTTTGGGTATATTCATGAACTCTGTTTCTATGTCATCGGCACTTCTGACGTAAGTGTGACCCCTACCGGTTTCAACCCAGTCCGGATTTAAACCAAATAATCGATATAATTGTAAAATCCACTTGGCCGGGATGGAATCTTTTTTTCTGGCTTGCGTGATTGCAGATCGGTTTATCCCCAAAGCAGATGCCAGTTGGGTTTGGGATGTAATACCTGTGGCCGTAATAATTCTCTGCAAAAAAGAATCAAATTTTGCAACTTTCATGGCGGATACCGTATTCGTTTTTTTATTTGTTAATATTACTAATCATATTATTTTATAAATTGCAACATTTTTTTTGATTTCGCCCCAAAAAAATAACACAACGAGCAACTGACGGTTTTAAAAAGGAAAGGAACAAACAGCCGAGAAATTAAGTAAAACAACTCGGCTACGGAAACAGGCTGAGGCAGCCTTGCGCCGCACCGAAGCAATGGCCAGTACCTTGCCGAATACCTCTACTGATTCTGCGGTACTCATAAATGCCACAGGATCCATACTGGTCAATAATGAATTCGGGGACAAAAACCTCAACAGGAATAATGCCAATGTTATTCGGCAGAATATATTCGACCTCCTTCCACCCGAAGTGGCCGCAGACAGAAAACGAAAAACAGAAGAAGTGATTCGCACCGGTGAACCGATCCAGTTTGAAGATTTTTAATCACTTGTTCCTCTGTTTAGAAGTATTATTATACAGTATGCTAATTTAACCTTATGCGCATTGCTTACCGGCCCGAAACAAAGACCCAGATAAAATTTCACCGGCCGGGAAAAACGCCAGTAGAGGTTCTGTTAAAATGCCCGCATTGAAAGTTGATCATTTAACTTTATCAGACCGCGATTTGGATTTTCTGGTGCAAACAGCATCTCCCGAAGTTGCTGATCGAGCCAATCTCAAACGAATAATCAGGGAAGATGAAGACTTTAGAAATACCTACATTGCCGATGAAAAAGTGTTCAGGCGGTTAATGGATGATGATGAAGTATTCCTGAAAATATCGCCGGTCCTGTTTTTCAAGATCCTGTTGCGAAAGGCTGTTAATGATTTGGGAAAGCGAAGCTATACCATTGAAAAGACAACTACCATGAGAATACCGGTTTTTGATACCAAAGATTTGGTGGAGCTTCTAAACCAGGAATCCGTCTTGGACTATCTGGCTCACATGCTGTCTTCTTTTACCAGAATTAACAGCTATACGATATCCGTCAGGATTGGGAAAGGCATCTGGAAAAAGATTCGTTTCAATGACCTTGACATCCAAAGTCTGAAGAACTTCTGCGAATCAGTAGAAGGTGAATACAGGCTCGCTTTTTATAAACGAATTGCTGATATCTGTCTGTTCATCCTGGGCATTTTTCCGGATTTTGCTGCCCAAAATTACCGTTATCCACTTTCACGAAAAATTAGACCGAAAGTTCCCGGCAAAGCCAGAGTGAGTCCGCAAGAATATGAAAAAGAAGGCCAAAAATTTTATAAATTGGCTGCTCAACATCAATCGGCAATAGAACTGGAACTTTCGGAAACTTTTTGGTGTTTACACCAAAATTTTCATAAGGCCAAAAAACCCCTGAACTTTATTGCCGAACATTATCTGCAATACAGGCGGCAGTATTTATTCAGTTAGTGAATCTCCCCGCTTTAAAGGGAGGGGCATGCCGGGAAGCAAACCGGTCAAAATGATGATAATGCCAAGATGAGATTGAAAAAACCTGCCTTCTTAACTTTTGAAATGCCGGATTGTGCTGCAAGGAAGGTATCTCTGCGGGTTACTCAAAAAGCCCCATCAATTTTTTCAGCCTCTTAACGGCTTTGGGAAGAACCTCACCGATCTTTTCATGAAATCTTAAGTGGGCCTGTTTTTCGAAAGGGGTTTCACCGGCATTGATGATAACCAGTTTTGCACCTGCGTTCAAGGCTTCCACGGGCATTTGAGCAGCCGGGGTGACCACAAGACTGGAACCGACAACAACAAAAAGATCACACTTGCGGGAGTGTTCAAAAGACAAGGCCAGATCTCTTTCCGGAAGAGACTGGCCGAAATCCACTACACTGGACACCAACGGTCCACCACAATCACATTTCGATTGGCCGGCTGACTGGTCAACCGTTCTTCCACATTGTGTGCAGCGGAGCTTGGTCATGTTGCCGTGCAGTTCGGCCAGCAGTTCCGGTAGAATACCCGATTTCAGATGCAAGTTGTCCACGTTTTGTGAAATCAGAAACTTTAATTTGCCCAGTTTCTGAAGCTCCAGAATGGCAAGATGCCCCTTGTTCGGCTCAACCGCATCCCACTGTTTTTTCATGGGTTTGGGCGCAAGCCCTTTGTCTCGCCGGGTCCACACCCCGTCAGGGCCCCTAAAGTCCGGCAAGCCGGATTCCGTGCTGATCCCGGCACCGGTGAAAAATACAAGGTACAAAGAATCATACATCCAGTGGGCCAGGGTTTGGATTCTTTTATCGAGGTTTTTATCCATGGACATTCATTAGAATTGATAGGATCAACCGATTTATTCATTTAAGAACTTTTGAGATTCTGGACATGGCTCTTTGAACGTTTTCAAAATTGTTGAAGGCACTGATTCGAATGTACCCTTCACCGCATTTGCCGAATCCAGTACCGGGTGTGCACACAACTCCGGCTTTCTTGAGCAATAAATCAAAAAAATCCCATGGATCCGAATTACAGTTCACCCAGATGTAAGGAGAGTTATCCCCACCAATACAGTCATATCCAAGCGCCGTTATTTCCTCCCGAATGAGTGCCGCGTTTCTTAGATAATAATCGGTCAACTCCCGGCACTGCTTTTTGCCGTCATCACTGTATATGGCCTCGGCAGCTCTCTGGACGGGATAGGACACCCCGTTAAATTTTGTGGTTTGACGCCGGAGCCAGAGGGCATCGAGGCGATGCTTATCGCCGCTGCCGGTATAGGCCTTACAGGACTTGGGAATGACGGTGAATGCACACCGGGTTCCCGTGAAACCTGCTGTTTTTGAGAAACTTCTAAATTCAATGGCAACTTGTCGAGCCCCTTCAATCTCATAGATCGATTTCGGCAGGGTATCATCTCGGATAAAGGCTTCGTAAGCCGCATCGTAAAGGATCAAGGCCTTGGATTCGTATGCAAAATCCACCCATTTCTTCAGCTGGGCTTTTGTAATGGTTGCACCGGTGGGGTTGTTGGGAAAACAAAGGTATATCAAGTCTACCCCTTCTTGCGGCAATTTGGGAACAAACCCGTTGTCCCGGGTGCTTTCCAGGTATATCAAATTTTCGTATCGATTTTTTTTAAAGGCCCCTGTGCGCCCTGCCATGACATTACTGTCCAGGTATACGGGATAAACCGGATCGGGTATAGCCACTCTGGTCCCGGCGGCAAAAATCTCCTGAATGTTGCCCGCGTCGCACTTGGCACCGTCGCTGATAAAAATTTCATCAGCGGAAATGTCTGCCCCTCGGGTCTGAAAATCATTCACGGCTATTTTTTGGCGCAAAAACTCGTACCCTTGGTCAGGGCCGTATCCTCGAAAAGTTGCATCATCGGCCATTTCATCCACCGCCCGGTGAAATGCTGCGATACAGGCCCGGGGTAAAGCCCGGGTCACGTCACCGATGCCGAGCTTGATGATTTCCATATCGGGATTCGTTGATTGGAAGTCGGATACTTTCTTTGCAATTTCTGAAAACAACCAGGATGCCTGGAGTTTGAGATAGTGTTCATTGACTCGGATCATATTTCACCTCTGTTGCATTAATAATTGAGATCGGAAGCGCTTGCCAGCGGTTGCCCACTTTTTATCGGATAGGATTTACAAGATGATTTGGATTCTTAAAGCTTGGGTTTGCGGAAAAAAACCAACCGTGCAAAGATCATCCGCTAGCTTGTGTAAATCACGTCTCAATTAAGCCTTGTCCGGTCACAAGCGGCAAATAATAAAGCATAGTTGAAAAAAATTCACAAACAAATAAAATGGCTTTCACCTCACTGTGTTCCCAGTGGCAATAAGCTGTTCCAAAATGCGGTAGTGGCATTTAATGGAAATGTCGGGGAGTTTTTTAGATTAGGTCGCTGCAAGGACCGCGATAGCGAGCGAATCAGAAAATAGATAGAATTCCTCTCGGTGAAGATGCCCTGTCCGCCATAGCTCTTTGGCGGACTGCAGGGTACGCTTCAATTGTCAGCAATTTTAACCGGTTGGGTGCTTTGCGGTTGCTTTAAAGAAAACAATATTCTAATACTGTAAACGAATAAAGATACCTTTGATTACGATCACTTGAG
>CP070652.1:474709-478938 GCA_020354645.1 Deltaproteobacteria bacterium | reverse complement strand
GTTTTTTGCTTATAGGCCACAATTTCATTATACAGGATATCACTGGCCGTAACCGACCCCCCGGGCGAGTTAACTTTTAAAATAACGGCTTTAACTTTCGAATCTTTCTCCGCCTTGCGGAGTTGAGATACGACCTCCTGAACCATACTGGGGCGTGTGCTGACAAACTGCTTTTTAGGAGCGTCGGAAATCATTCCTCTGATGGAAATAACCAGCACCTTTTCCTTGCCTGTCCCCTCAAGCGTATACTCCCGCAATGGATCGGCCGCACTGGGAAAAAGCCTTATCTTGGGTGTCTGACAGCCGATTAAAAAAAGTACAACCACTACCGCAATGATATATATGGGCTTTCGCATCTTATCTTCCTTTAAAAGAAAATTTACCACAGAGCGCCAGGAAAGAACATCAATAATAGAAAAATGCGCAAAGGGCATTGTGTATTCAAATAGTTCCCTAATCTATGAAAAATTACAAACTATTGTTTCTCTGTGTGCTTTGCGTTCTCTGTGGTTAATGATATTGTCTACCTTAAGCTAATCGAATATAGGAAATCAAAGGGTGGGTGTCAAGAAACCTGAAGCGCTCATTTTAGAAAATACCTGGATTTTGCACGAGTTGGAGGCTTTCATATGCAAGGCACTTAAGGGCGAGGCTATAGTAAACTATGCCTCGCTTTTAATAACGCAGCAGATGGAAGCCTCCAGCTCGCCCATTGGGTGAAAATTAATGAGATAAAAAGATTTTCATCCATTATACTTGATAGGTATTTTGTTTTACTTCACTGGTTTGCTTAACCTGCTGTCATTAAATATTATTTCAACTTCTCATTAATTTTTATGCAAGATTCAGGTATTAAGTTAGTAAAACTACCCGAGTGAAGGTAAAAGATCAACGTTAATTATACAAAATATCTTCAGGTTTGACTCCGACGCATGATTTTCATATAGTTGAAGGGTCGGGGTGTTTTTTTGACCCTGTGCCTCCGGTCTTTGTTTTTCTAAGCAATTTGGCAGCAGGGGATACTTGCCCCCTCCGCATTCCACCTTCGGTGGCTGCGGTCTCCCCCGCTGCCAAATTGCAGAAAAACAAAAGACTTACGACAATGGATCAAAAAAATCCCCGACCCCTCATATAGTTATCGTATTATCATGGAAAGGAGCACTGTATGCCAGCCCAGCACCCCGGACAAGATTATGTGCATCCGAAACTCGGACAGGAAATAACAGCCATTGGCGGGCATTACGTATTCGGCAAAGAGATCCGGTTGCCTTACAATGGCCGGGAGGTTTTATATTTTGTCGGCTATGCTGTCCTGAATTCTACCTGCTGTGGCGTCGGTGGTTGCGCCTATGTCCTGGTGCCGGGCTTCATCCAAGCGTGGAAATACAAAAAAAGCGAGGACGCGCTCGTTTCAAAGATAGAGCCGATCCATGATTCTATCGTTCAGCAGGAAATTCGGCGAGTGATTCAAAGGAAAGAGATGGTTTATCAGGTCAATTTTTGGTGAACCGAACTAAATCAGGGGTCGGGGAGTTTTTCCTCCAACCTTTGATAATAGCGAAATGAATTATCAGTCCCGCCCGGGCGGGACTGATGATTCATGCAGCGGCCTTATCAAAAAACTCCCCGACACATCAACCAAATAGGAGCATGAATTTTATGTCAAATTCCATCAGCGTACAACAGGAGTTGCAACGACCTCTGGAAGGGATTCGGATAGTGGAATACGGATTATTCCATGCGGGACCGGGCGGAAATGCTATTTTGGGAGATCTGGGCGCCGAGATCATCAAAATTGAGACCAGTTCAGGGGATCCGGAACGTTATTGGACCAATGTGGCCGGATCTGAATTCTCTCTTAAAAACGGCGAAAGTATCATTTTCGAAGCTTCGAATCGAAATAAAAAAGGCATCTGCCTGGATATCAAAAAGGAAAAAGGACGTGAAATTTTCAATCGCCTGATAAAAGGCGCCGATGTATTTCTGACCAATTTGCGAAAGAGCACCAAGGCCAGGATGGGACTGGATTATGGGACATTGTCTCAGCTAAATCCGAAAATTATATACGCCGGCGTATCAGGTTACGGGCTCGAAGGGCCGATGAATGATCTGGGGGCCTTCGATCCATTGGGGCAGGCACGGTCGGGAATGATGTTTGTGGCCGGTAATTCAGAGCCGGCAATGCTTCATCTCGGAATTCTGGATCAGGCCACCGCCATCACGGTGAGCCATGCGATTCTGACCGCTCTGCTGGTGCGGGAACGCAGGGGAATCGGCCAAGAAGTGCATGTATCCCTTTACAGCACAGCCCTGTGGATACAGTATATCAATTTGCTGATCAATAGTGTCCTTGCGCTCGATCCCTGTATCCCGGCCGATCGCACCCGGCACTCTCCTTTGCGCAATCGATTTCGTTGCCGGGACGGAAAATGGATATTGGGAACCCACCATCCCGAGGAAAAGTACTGGGCCACCTTTTGCAAGGCCACCGGCCGGCCCGATCTTTTAAACGATCCGCGCTACACGACCGAATCCGGAGCGCCCACCAACTTGGTCGAACTGAATGAGATATTCGACAAGGTGTTTGCGACCAAATCGCGCGATGTGTGGATGGAGATATTCCTGTCTCACGGGTTATTAGCCTGTTCGGTTCAAAAGATTCAGGAGGTTGCCGATGATCCCCAGGCCCTGGTCAATAAATATGTTGTCCCTTTTGATCATCCGCTCCAGGGTCGGGTCAAAATTCCCGGTTATCCGGTCTATTTTAGTGCCTGTGCAGCCGGAACCGTCAGTGCGGCGCCGCGGTTGGGGGAACATACGTCTGTGGTTCTGCAAGCGCTAGGTTATTCGGATCAAGCGATAGCGGAACTCAAAAAAGAGGGGGTCATCCGGTAAATCGGTTTTTTACTCTCCTTCGCCAGAATGCCCCGCGGCGCGCCGTCGCCATAGCGGCTTTGGCGCATCGGCGACTTGCCGCGGGAAGGCTTCGCACGGAAAAGATATTATAGAACTTAACATGAACCCTGAAAATAAAGCCTTTCAGCACCTTCAGTTTTTTTTCTTGACATTGGCTTCAAAATGCTAGCTATATTGCTTCAATAGTAATAACGGCAGTATTTTAACTATCAAGAACCCGCACATTTAATTAATTCGATCCAATCTTAAAATTACTTTTCTACCGCATTTAAAAAGGACTCAGAATGCTTGAACAGTTTGATCAAGATCATTTCAGCCTGAGTCTGTCGCAAATCTTACACCCCGTGGGTTACAATGAAACTCCGACCCACGGATGCCCAAACATCGTATACCAAATAGGGATAGAATTTAACTTTGAGATGGCTGTTTCCGTTTTCAAGAATCGGCCAAAAAGGAAGGGACAATAAGGGGCAAAAGGGGGTGACATCGAATTCCAGCCCGAACTTTTGTCCGACATATCAATGAAAGGAGGTCAATTATGATCAGAAAGTGGCAAATCTTAGTGGTGATTTCGGTCGTATGTATTATGGTTTTGGGGGTAGGATGGGCGCCCGATGCGTCTGCTAAAAAATACAAATGGCGCTTGACTCAGGTCATGCCGGAAGACAGCGATGGCCACCGGCGCGCCGCCGCTTTTGCCAACGAGGTAAAGGTAAAAACAGAAGGACGCATTGATATCACGATTTACTCGGGCGGCACGCTCTGTGACTGGGTGGAGTGCCATGAGCGGGTCATGCGGGGCGACTATGAAATGGCATTGCAACCCCTGGCCCCGACCTATGACCCCCGGCTCAACATTGGCTACTATATGCCCTACCTGTTCACCAACACCAAAGAGGCCAAGAAAGCTTACAAACAAGGCGGCTGGGTCTATAACATGGTGGGTGAATTGTTGGAAGATCAGGGCATAAAGGGCCTGGCGCTCTTTCCGATGGGCTGGGCCGGCATGACCACCCGAAAAGAACCGGACGGCTGGCGGGAAATGCTGCCCAACAAGATGAAAATCAGGGTCATGCCCTTAAAGGCCTGCGAGCTGACGTATCAACGGTTGGGGTATATCCCCTCTACCATTCCTTACAATGAAGCCTTTAGCGCCATCGAGCGGGGAGTTGCCGACGGCGAAATGGGCGGCCCGCCGTACCAGGGCTATCAGTTCAAAGACATTCAGGGGGTGTGGATCCAGTATAACGACTATCTGGAGCCCTGGTGGTTTTTTATGAACCTCAAGCTCTTTAACAAGCTAGACAAAAAAG
>CP070652.1:469626-474609 GCA_020354645.1 Deltaproteobacteria bacterium | reverse complement strand
CCTCATCCTCTGTGCAGCCTCGTGGCACACTATCTCCAACATAACCAAATTTCTCAGCATTCCTTAAAACCTTTGATATCATGTATATCACCCAACAAATTGCGAGTTTGTCAGATTTGGTCGTGACCGGTATTTGAATAAATGCATTATTAAATCTTGGTCAATGTAATTTTAATCATTGATTTACTTTTAGCTTCAGTTTTGAGCTTTTAGCTGTTTCGTGCATTCCAATATGCAATAGTCTTTGAAACCACCTCAAGTGATATGTGTTACCGAATCTGCATTATCAAGGCGTATTGGCTTCATTTCATCAGACAGCTTTTGAATTTATTCATCAAAAGCGGGTTGCCTTTTACTTTTAATTTGCCGGTAATAATTGCCTTGAAGGTTGAAATTTCTTCATTAACAAGTTTTACCCAAGTTCCAGCATCGGACGTGACAATCAAATTGGGTTTGTCCACATGGTCATCCAAAACTAGCATTTTTTTATTTTCTATCTTAATTGTCGCTAATCTTTCCACCTCACCGGTAAATACAAAATGCAATGTGAGCGTAATATTTTCCGCTTTTTCAGGATTAAAAAGCAGCGTAACACCATCTAGAAAATCTTTAATCGAAGTGGGTCTGAGGGGCGAGTGCACAATACGAGCCTCCTTGTTGGGATTGTTTCTCACCGTTTTTTCCGCCCGGGTGCCTGCCAGCACATATATCGGCTCTGACTTTTCCTTCAGCGGTTTGACAATCTGTTTCACATAGGCTTTTTTATCCGGAGAATAGTTTTCGATGGGTACCTCTCCGGCCGGACAAACTGCCATGCAATTTACGCATTTATAGCCGTGACCAAAGGTAAGTGACTGCCACCAAAAAGAAGTTTCACTGTCTCGCACGATCGAGCGATATTCAGCAACATTTTTAGCAGAGACGATAGCTTCTATCCAATCCTGGAATCCTGCCATCAATTCTCGATACGTATGCGTGAAACAGGCCATGAAATCAAATTGGCCGTTATGGTGGATTGCCCCCACCGGACAGGCGGAAACACACAGTTTGCAATCTATGCAGGGATTGTCCTTGACAGGATGGTCATATCGATCCAATTCGGAATCAATCAGTATGGATAGAAGGCCGATAAAATTTCCAAATTTTGGATGAAGCACCAAACGGTTTAATCCAAATTCGCCCAATCCTGCTTCCCTGGCTACCAATTTGTGGCTGATATCCCAAACCTTGCCGGGGGCACGGTTCATGTCCATGGGAAATGCATAAGGGGTGACGACACCACGAACGCCACGTTCGTTCAGGCGCCGCAGAATCCTTCTGGCAATAACCGGAAGATCGTCGTATGATCTGTGAAATTCTTCATCGACGATATTTGTGGCGGGGCTCTGCACCGCCTCCTGATTGATCAGCTTGGCGATTGCAATAAGGCTTCTGGTTTTGGGATAGATCTTCAAGATGTCGACTTTTTCAGGGGCAAGGGCTTGGCGTTCAATCTCGACAAAACCGGCATCATCGGCTCCGGCTTGCCTGCAAATGTCTCGAATCTCATCGGCCGTCAACTGAATTGCTTGGGTGTTTTGATTATTCAAACTTTCCTGCATTTTTTCCTCCTTTCTAAAATGTGTATATACACGCTTTTGGTTAAAAAATTATATTGTCTACCTACAAAACAGAATGAAAACTTGTCACGGGATTTTAGGGTGATTTGTGAAATGAAGCGCGAAAATTGGAACTGTCTGGGTCCCGAACGCAGTGGGTCGAGTTTTTTAATTTTAGCGCAATGAGCTTAGCACTTTTAAAAATTGGCAAACCAAAAGTGAGCAAATTGTCCAAAATCTGAATATACCTATTTGCTAGATACAGTACCTAAAAATTATGGGGCCTTTACCAACGATACAGTGGCCATTAAATTCGCCAGCATTTCATCAAACCGTCTGTGGCCCAGAGCATCGACGATCTCACGCTGAGCCTTTTCCCACAAGGGCAACGCATTCTCAAGCGACTCTTTTCCCGGTTCCGTGAGGACCACCACCCGTTCGCGTCTGTCTTCTCCCGGAATAGTCGTAATGAATCCCTTCTTTTCCATAAGCTTGAGGTTGCGGGTCAAAGTGGTGCGATCCATCACCATGGTATCTGCCAAACGGGAAATTGTGGTGGATCCGAATAAACGCACCGCCACAATCAGCGTAAACTGGGTTACCCGCAAACCGCTGGGACGTAAGGCTGTTTCATAAAATTGAGTCAGTGCCCGTGATGCTTTGCGAAGATTGAAAACCGCGCAACTTTGGGCGACCTGCCGGCACTTGTCAAAAATTTTCTGTTCTTTTTCGCTCATAATATGTGTATATACACTTAAAAATTTATTGTCAAGACCCTATGGGGTAGCTGGAGTTTTAGTGAGCACAAAACTGTCAATTAAAACCGCATGTCCTTCCAATCGCAGAAAAACGGATATTCCCCCGGAAAAAGCGAAAGACGGTCGCTGGGCCGGATCACGGTACCTTTGGGCACAGCTTTGTAATTGACCATGGCTACCTGGACCATATCGTTGGGAATCTTGAGGTTTTCTAAATTTTGGGATAAGGGTGTGGGGGCATTGAGATCCAACTCAATTGGATGTGGATGAAGATTTTTAAACTTTTTTTTTAATGATTCGAACAGGTGCACCTGTATGCTGGGGCTCACTGGTTTGCCCCTTTTTTGCGAGCCACTTTCTTTGGCCGGGAAAGTGGCAATTTAATATTTGGTTTGGATTTTTTTCCATTTAAATGCGCCTATATTTTTTTATTAATAATAGCTTATTACATCACTTACTGATAGAATATTAATATAAGTCAAAATCGTCTGCAATTTACGCTGAAGTGGACCTAAATAGAAAAAGCGCCTGAATTTTAAATTGGTGTCATCAATAACTTAGTGACGGTGTCAAAACCTGAAAAAGCAAATCCTTGACAGCTTTAACAGGGATTAATATTTAACGTTTTAGACCCGGCAATAATGTCTTTGGGCAATAGTAGTAGATATAGATCTCAAAAATATCAAACCTGGAGTGGAAATACGGATGACCAAAGAGCTTTCTGATGTCGAACTAGAAACGTATTCACGGCAAATCGTTCTGGCCGACATCGGTTATGACGGACAGTTGAAGCTAAGAAATGCCCGGGCCACTATTATTGGCATGGGTGGGTTGGGCTCGCTGATTGCCTTGAAACTGGTGGCAATGGGCATCGGACGTCTCCGGATGGTTGACAGAGATATCGTCTCCCGTTCAGATTTGCACCGCCAATATCTCTATGATGTTGATGCAGTAGGCCTGCCCAAAGTAGAGGTTGCTTACCGAAAGTTGAACCGGTTAAACCCGGACGTAACCCTTGAGCCGTTTCCCGAATCCCTCAATACGGTTAATGCGGACGAGATCATCGGCGGTTCGGACGTGGTTTTAGATGGTCTTGATCGGCCGGAACCCCGTTACATCGTAAACAGAACCTGTTACAAACATAAAATTCCCTATATTTTTGGAGCTGCCATTGAAGCCGTTGGCAATGTATCCACTTTTGTGCCCGGTCAAACCTTATGTCTGGAGTGTTTTATGCCCGGGCTGCGTGAGGATGACCTGCCCAAGTGCGGTATTGTCGGTGTGCACCCTTCAGTGTTAGGAATCATCACGTCCATTCAAGTTTCCGAAGCGGTTCGAATAATCATCGATCGTGAACCAGGCCTGCTAAACAAATTACTTTACGCTGATCTGCGCGACCTGCAGTTTCATTCACTGAAGTTGTCGGCAATGGAAAATTGCCCGGTTTGCAGCAAGAAACCATCAGGGTCGCCGGAGCCCATAACCGAACAATGGTTCGAAGAAACCTGTGCCCGGGATGGTCGCAGAAATTTCATAATTTCTCCGCGCCAAAGAATTACAATTAACCTGGAACAACTCGAGGGGATACTCAATGATAAAGACTACCCCATCAAAACATCCGGAAATTTAGGGGTGACTTTCGAAAAATCTGAAGACATAACGGTCTGCATCCTAAAGAGCGCAATCATGATCGTGCAAACCTCCCCCAGTTTCGAAGGGGATTTGAAACACCGCATGCTCAAGACATACAAATCACTGCTTATAGATGGAATGGGGTTATCCATCGACATTGTTCCGGAACCCTAACTTCAAAAATAAAGGCGTGTGCCATGAAAAACTTTCAGCGTGTATCTCAGGATTTGGTGAAAAGCTTATCCCTGCAATACGAACCAGTCGGTGTCACCCTTTACAAAGATAGTGAGCCCCTTCCGGATGACATCAGCTTTACGCAAGGAGAATTTAAAAGCTATTGCCAGGCATTGGTATTGGCCGGAGAGGGCCAAACTCTTTTGCTGGAAAAAGGACAGATGGGGTGCAAGCTGGGGACTTCCGTATTGGGATTTGAAAAGGAAATGGAAAGATATCTTGACGACGGTGTCTTGGAAAAATACGGCGTCGGGCTTTTTGAGACCGAAGAAGCCTCTGCCGAGACCATCCTCAAGTCCGCATATCTGGAAAAAGGAAAGACCCGTGCTGCCTGCATCGCACCGCTGTCGGTTTTCAAAGAAATACCTCAGGTTGTCGTTTTTACGGCCGACAGTGAACAGATCATGTGGCTTCTTTATGCCGTAAATTACCAAAAAGGCGGTAAAATGGACCTGCCGCAATCGGGAGGAGCCTTGGGAGGCTGCTCAGATATCACCGCTTTGCCGATGATTGATGGAATCACAAACATTACCTTTTTGGGATTGGGTTGCCGTCTGAAATCCGGTATTGATCCGTGTCATCTCATGATGGGAACACCCGGAAATAAACTAGATCTGATTCATAAACACACTTTGGATCTTGCCAAGCCCATCGCCATGTTAAACAAACAACGCGCCGCGGCTTTAGCACTATTCACCGTTGGACCGGAATTGAATTGTAATGGGCCTACGATACAGATTCAATCGACTTGAAGCGGCCGG
>CP070652.1:465681-469526 GCA_020354645.1 Deltaproteobacteria bacterium | reverse complement strand
GCCATTATTCCAATTAATTTCCACTCGCCAGGTACGACACAACTGCAAGGGTAATTGGAACATGTTTCTGAAAATCACTATAACAGGACGCCATTATTCCAATTAATTTCCACTCGCCAGGTACGACACAACTGCAAGGGTAATTGGAACATGTTTCTGAAAATCACTATAACAGGAAATAAGATAACGTGCCCGCATTAATTTCAAAAGCGCTTGCGAAAATAAAAACCGAGGTTCTGGTTGTTCCGGTGTGCAAGGATAGCGACATGCATGAACACTCCGGGATATCCTCGATCATCAACAGAATAAAAGGACTAAAAGAATTCACTGGGGAAAGGGATGAAGAATTGATTCTCTACAAACCGGCCGAAGTCGATGCCACCCGGGTAATGTTGATGGGGCTGGGGGCCCCGGACAGAATTAACCAGGAGACTTTGCGGGTTCTGGCAGGTCGGGCGGTCAACAAATGTATTGCCACAAGCCTCAGCGAGATCACGTTCCTGGTTCCCGTGAATAAAAAATTAACAATCGGAGCGGCTTCCGTACTGGAAGGGCTGATGGAAGGGGCTTATCTTGCCAATCACCGTTTTTACGCCTATAAAAATATAAAGAAGCAGCGCCCGCTTCAAAAAATCCGATTCTCGGTAGCGCCGGGTGCGGTTAAAAAATTCAGCAGGTTAGCCGCCCGCGTCGAAACGGTTTGCAAGAGCACAATCCTGGCGCGGAATTGGGTCAACACACCGTCCAATGACAAAAAACCGGCGCAGTTTGCCAGGGCCGTCGTCGGTCTGGCGAAAAAAGAGAATTTGAAGACGAGGGTACTGGGGCTCAAGGAGCTGCGGCAAAAAGGTTTCGGTGCCATGCTTGCGGTGGCCGCCGGCAGCCGCAGTGAACCGCGTTTGGTGGTTCTCGATTACAACCCCAAAAATGCCACGGACACAATAACGCTGGTCGGTAAAGGGGTGACGTTCGACTCCGGAGGATTGAATTTAAAACCCTCTAAAACCCTCCATCGCATGAAAGCCGACATGGCCGGTGCGGCAGCGGTGGCCGCAACTCTTGTTAGCGTGTCCAAACTGAGGCCGAAAGTCAGGGTTGTCGGGATTATGCCGCTGGTTGAGAATATGCTTTCGGCAACAGCAACCCGGCCGGGAGATATAATCAAAAGCTATGCCGACAAAACGGTGGAAATCGGCAACACCGATGCCGAAGGCCGGTTGATATTGATAGACGCAATCGCTTATGCGGTTAAAACATACAAACCTCAAATCCTCATTGACATGGCAACCCTGACCGGCGCCTGTGTCACCGCTCTGGGCGAAAAAATTGCCGGGTTGTTTACGTTTGACGACAGGCTGGCTCAAAAAATCATGCAATCCGGTGAAAAAACCCGCGAACGCTGCTGGCGGATGCCGTTGCCCGAAGATTACAAGGATTTGCTTAAAAGCGATTTGGCAGACATCAACAACATGCCGAGCACCCGCGCGGGTGCAGCCATCACGGCGGCTTTGTTTCTTTCCGAGTTTACCGGCAATACGCGCTGGGCTCACATTGATATTGCCGGACCGGCCAACAGCAAAAATGATCATGCGTATTGCCCTTCCGGTGCCACCGGCTTCGGGGTGCGCCTGCTCTGCGATTTTTTAATGGCCGAGGGGTGATACCCGCCAAAAAATCGTCATTTGATCTAGGTCATACAACCGCCGTGTTTCCGGTGAGAAAGTGATCCGGTCGAATCGGGATAAAGCGGTACCATTGGCACGGCGAAGAAATAATTTATGAATCTGCTACTAATTAAAATAGATAAACGGAGGGGTCGGAATGATAAAAAATGTAACTGGCTTCATACTGTCATTGCTCATTGTGCTGGTTTTGTTTGGCACCGGCCGGGCCGAGGTTGAATGGGGTTTATTGCATACATATACGATTGAAGAAACCCCCCTGGATGTGGCCGTGTCTCCCAAGTGGCTGTTCGTTCTCACGGACCAGGGACAAGTCCTCATCTACGCACCCAACGGCCAGTTGATGGGTAAAATTCCGGTGGGAAAAACCGTCGACCATATCGGTACCGCCCTGCGAGATGACGTGCTTTTTCTCAGCAGCAGCAACGACAAAACAGTCAAGCTCCTCAGCCTGGACTTTATCCAGAAAATCAGCACGCTGGGCCCCTTCAAGGGAGCGGTGAATGCACCGGTGGTGATAGCCGTGTTCAGTGACTTTCAATGACCGGCCTGTGCCGGCCTCGTGCCGGTACTCGAGCAGGTGCTCGAGCAATACCCCGAGAATGTCAAAGTGGTTTATAAAAATTATCCTCTCAGAAGCCACACCTATGCCCGGCAGGCGGCGGCCGCCGCCATTGCCGCCGACCGCCAGGGCCGGTTTTGGGAATTCCATGACCTGCTTTTTATAAATCACAGCAAATTGAATGACCAGAAGATCCGGGACATTGCCGCGGTGCTCGGTCTGGATATGGCAAAGTTCCAAAATGACCTGAAAGATCCCGAAATTCAGGCGATTATTAATCAGGACCTGTCTGAAGCCGCCAGAGTGGGGGTAAAGAGCACGCCCACCGTGTTCGTCAACGGTAAAAAATTGCTGAATCGAAGTCTTGATGGATTCCAGACCCTGATTGAAAACGAACTGCAAAGATCCGGAATAAATGTATCCCAGACCGGCAAGAAACAATAGTCCCCAACCCCCCTTTCGGGGATGCATTGCCTTTTTGATCCAGAGCTGTGAGCCGCAGCATTGGTGACCGCTTGGGTGAGTGTTTCCTATACTGTGCCACGCAGCAGGATCACTATATTTGAGGGAAAACGGATGTCTTTTTATATGTCTTTTTATTTAATTCCAGCTGAAAAAGCTATGACAAAACTATGCTAAATGTTGAGCAAGTCGCCAATATTATTATTACAATGGTTTTCATTCTTTTTCTGTTCATGTGCGATGGATTTGCGTCTGAGCTTTAATCACTAATCAAGGGGCTGTTGCCCAAACATTTTTGAGCGGTCATTAAAAGGTTTTTTGCCAATAAATCTTAGCGTAGCGGAAGAAAAGCGCTTTGATCCTGTTTGAGTCCCGCTTTCAAGCGGGACGAGTTTTCAAAGCGCCTGGAGCGAGCTTTAGATTTATCAAAAAACGTTTTAGACTCAGCGAAAATATCTTTGGGCAACAACCCGTCAAGTTTGACCCCTATCATCAACTGCTGAAAAGGCAGCCTCAGTCACCGTTAAATCGAGAGATTTTTGTCGTATCCTCCCGCATGATTTCTGATGATCGATTGATCGCGGGGATTCAAAAAAAGTATTCAGTTTGTTTGAAATAATGCAGACGGCGTAATTCACTATTCAGGATTTGACACTCTCTATCCCTTAAGATAAGAATAAAATAAAGTACTTCTATTTGACCGATTCTAAATACCTATCACCCATTATTTGACTTTTAAATGCATCCTGAACAAAAAAAAATATATCAAGCGATGACCCCTGAAAAAAAGTTGCAGCTTGCCTTAGACCTTTACTATTCTGCCAAAAAAATAAAAGCTGCCGGATTGAAAAGGCTGCATCCCGAATGGAGTACAGAAAAGATTAACCAAAATGTCAGGGAAATTTTCCTGTATGCCAGAACATAACCTATTTCGAATTTTCGTCAGTCGCTTAAATAAACTCTCCATTCCCTATATGATTACAGGTGCTGTTGCCAGCATAATTTATGGAGAACCCAGATTGACCAATGATATTGATCTGGTAATTAATATGAAATCTGACGACGTCGAAACCTTTGCAGATGCGTTCCCAATTGAAAAATTTTATTGCCCTCCTCCAGAGGTGATTAGATTGGAGATC
>CP070652.1:460774-465581 GCA_020354645.1 Deltaproteobacteria bacterium | reverse complement strand
TCCCCCACTGCCAAATTGCAGAAAAACAAAAGACTTACGACAATGGATCAAAAAAACACCCCGACCCCTCATTTAAATAAGGATAGCGAGATGGTGTTTCATGATGAGGTCTACTTATTTGAACGTTTGATGGCAATCTGAAGGAAGACAACGATTATAACTACCATCCGGATAGAAAAACGATCCACAAAAAATCTTGACAATCTATACGAAAGAGTCAATTATATTGTTAACAATTTTTAAGACATCAATTTATATCATTAAATCAAATATTTATACTAATTAAGGATCAAAAAAAAATTAAAGTAGATTCTATTTCTTGGGGATTAGTAAAATGGGATCAAGGTTTAAAGTTTTGTTGTATGAAACCATGCACAGCAAAGGTACTGAGCTTTTAGAGCAGAAGTGTGATTTGATCTATGCCAAATCTTATGACGAAAAGGATTTGCTCGTTCAAGCCTCGAATGTCGATGCCATTATCATCAGGGCCAACGGTGCCGTCTCGAAAAAGATAATCGAAGCAGCTCCGAAATTAAAGGTTATCGGAAGACACGGTGTAGGACTTGATGCCATTGATCTGGAGGCGGCGAAAATGAAGGGGATCCGGGTGGTTTATACACCGCAGGCAAACAAAGAAAGTGTGGCCGAGCATTTCGTCGGATTGGCATTGATACTGGCCAAAAAAATGAGATTGGCAGATATTGCACTCAGAGATTGCCGATGGCAAGCGCGCTATGAACTCATCGGAACCGAGCTATATGGAAAAACTTTAGGTGTGCTGGGTTTTGGAAGAATCGGCCAGCAAACCGCTCGCATCTGTAAGTATGGTTTCAATATGCAAATTCTTTACTATGATCAGTTGGATTATCCCGAAACAGAGACCGAGCTTAATGCAACACGGGTGGATGAAAAGACATTATTCTCGAAAGCAGACTTTATTTCCATCAATCTGCCGCTGTTACCGGAGACCCGGCATTTTGTGAATGCAGGACTGTTGAATATTATGAAGCCTTCGGCCTTTCTAATTAACATGGCCAGGGGGCCGATATGGAACGAAGCGGATATCGTTGCGGCGTTGCAGGCGAATCGAATTGCCGGGGCCGGCTCGGATGTTTATGAGGTTGAGCCGATTACCCCGGATAATCCTTTACTAAAGCTAAGTAACTTTGTCGGTACCCCTCACATGTCCGCCCATACAGAAGAAGGCATGATCCGAATGAGTATGGTGGCCAGTGATGTATTGGCAGTGCTGGAGGGCAGAGAACCTGAATATCCAATTCATAATCCCATCTAATGTTCGATAGCTGCGTTGCCCCGCGGATTGAAATGCTCACGTGATAGAGGGTTTAGTCCGTTGGCCCGTTTGCCGGTAATAAAATAAAATCAGACATATGTCCTGTTTTAACGGGCTAAACCGGCTAACTGGAAATCGACAAACCTAATATTGTGCCTTCTTGGACTCATTAATTTGTAAAATAAAGATGTGAAATCCCGTTCAAAAAGCGTGGCTGAACACAATTAATTATTAAACAACAAACACATCTAAATTCTAATAGGTTACTCATATGACAAAAATAGACATACTCACCGAATCATGCAAAGGAATGGATGATTGTGGTATTTGTAAATTTGTTTGTCCCAAGGACCTTTTTGAAGCCTGCAAGGAAATGAATGAATCCGGGTATTATCCACCTGCCATTACGGACCTGGATGAATGCACCGGTTGTCAGAACTGCATGATCTGTTGCCCGGATTATGCGATTGTCGTTGAAAAAGATGAAGAGAGCCAACAAGCAAACACCTGAATCTTGCATGAAAATTAATAAGAAGTTGAAATAATAGTTAATGGCATCAGGTTAAGCAAACCAGAGAAGTAAACCAAAATACCTATCAAGTTTAATAGATGGAAATCATTTTATCTCATTAATTTTCACCCAGCGGGCTCGCCCCGTTGAATGCCGCTTTGCGGCCCCTTTAGGGGATTCAAAAGAGCGAGCCGGAGGCTTCCATCTGCCACGTTATTAAGGGCTCGCAATAGTTCACCATGGCTTCACCCTGAAATGCCTTGCATATGAAAGCCTCCGACTCGTGCAAAATTCAGGGAAAAGAGAGGATAGCGATGCAGCGGAATAAGAGAGTATTAACCGGAACTCACTTTGAGATGGGAAACTGGGCCTGCACTGAAGGGGCAATTGCAGCGGGATGCAATTTTGCTGCCGGTTATCCCATCACGCCTGCCAGTGAAGTTGCCAATCTGCTGGCCGCCAGACTGCCGGAGGTCGGCGGCACATTTTTACAAACCGAAGATGAGATCAGTGCGATCTGTTCAGCCATTGGTGCCTCCTGGGCCGGCTGTAAAGCAATGACCGTTACTTCCGGGCCCGGTATCAGCCTGATGCAGGAAAACATCGGATTTGCGGTGGCCACGGAAACGCCCCTGGTCATCGTTGATGTCCAGCGATTTGGGCCGTCCACCGGTGTGCCGTCGGTGGGACTTGCCGGCGATATCGTCCAGGTTGCCAGAGGATCTCATGGAGATTACCAGATCATTGCCCTTTGCCCTGAGAACCCCCAGGAAATGTTTGACTTGACGATTCGAGCTTTTAACCTGGCCGAGGCCTACCGGGTCCCGGTTTTTGTAATGGCCGACGGATTCATGGGGCATATGCGGGAACAGATCGTGGTTCCCGAAGAAGATCGGATCGAACTGAAAAATCGCAAAGTTGCCGAACCGGCTGAAACGGTTCTCGACCGGCAGGATTTTCTGGATGTCAATGTGGCCCCCATGCCGGTGTTCGGTCGTGGGATCAAAGCCCATGTTACCAGTTCCTGCCACGATGAACACGGCATGCGGAATCTGTCGGACCCAGAGGTCATGCACCGCTATGCCATGCACCCGATTGAAAAGATCCTCAGTCACCGTGACGATATTGTCCGGGTTCAGGATGCGTGTGAAGACGCAACGATTGCCCTGGTAAGTTGCGGCACTGTTTCGCGGTGTGCCCGGGCGGCGGCACGACTGGGTCGCGAAGAGGGATTAAACCTCGGCACATTGCGTTTGCTGACCTGCTGGCCGTTTCCGGATCAGGAAGTACGCGTGGTTGCGGATCGGGTGGACCACATGCTGGTGCTGGAAAATAACACCGGCCAGCTGTATCCGTACATCAAAGCTGAGGCTGCCCATGCGTGCCGGGTTTCTTTTTTGGGGCCGCAAACCCTGGGCCAGATCCACGACCCGCGATACATCCTAAGCCACATCAAGGAGATCATTCAATGACGAAAAACGCCCATCCGTTAAGACAAAAATATACCCGCAGCCACATTCTGCGCACCACCACCTGTCCCGGCTGCGGTATCGGTACGGTTTCCCAGGCGATCCTGCGCTCGATTGACGAACTACAATTTGATATCGACGATTTCATTTTCGTTTCCGGTATCGGATGCTCGGCCTGGATTCCCAGCCCTTTTTACAATGCGGATACACTACACACCACCCATGGGAGACCGGTGGCCTTTGCAACCGGGGTGAAACTGGGTCTGCCGGATAAACATGTGATGGTCGTTAGCGGGGACGGTGATTTAACCGCCATCGGGGGCAATCACCTGATTCATGCCGCTCGGCGCAATATCAACTTAACCGTTGTGCTGGTAAACAACGGTATCTACGGAATGACCGGCGGACAAACGGCTCCCACTACGCCCCGGGGAATCAAAACCATTACCAGCCCGTATGGTGCCATGGAACATCATTTTGACATTTCACCGATGGTCGTTGCCGCCGGCGCCTCATATGTGGCCCGCTGGACGACCTATCATCCTCGCCAGCTAACGCGATCCATTAAAAAAGGGATTCAGAAAAAAGGATTTGCCTTGATTGAGGCCGTAAGCCAATGCCCGGTACAGTACGGCCGAGCCAGCAAATTGGGCGGTGCGGTGGATATGTTAAAGCATTTTAAGAAAAACAGCGTCCGAATCAACAAAGCCCGGGAAATGGGAGCGGAGGAGCTCCAAGGCAAGTTTATTGTGGGCGAATTCACAGACCTGGAAAAAGCCGAGTTGAGCGAACAATGGGTTCGATTGCGATGCGAGATGATGGAGGAGAGATAATGGCACAAACGGATCTGACAATAGCCGGTGTGGGCGGTCAGGGTTCGATTCTGGCCGGTGTTATTTTAGGCTCGGCCGCGGTCACCTTTGACAACAAATTTGCTACCCAGACACAGGCCTATTCATCTGAACTCAGAGGCGGTTTCGCAGCTGCCTGGGTGATTATTTCCGATGATCCCATCGAATTTCCCAGGGTGACCGCCCCGGATATCCTGGTCGCTCAGGCCCAGGATTCCATTAACCGTTTCGGAGACGTACTCAAACCCGATGGAATTCTAATCATTGACAGTGACATGGTTCATGAGATTCCGCCGAACCTAAAACACCTTTACAAGATACCGGCCACCACCATTGCACGCAATGAGCTGAAGATACCGGTGGCCGCAAACATGATCATTCTTGGTGCCCTTTGTAAAGTCACGAATATTGTTAGCCGGCAAGCCCTGGAGAAAGCGATTGCCAGATCCGTTCCTAACGGCAAGGAACAAATCAATCTGGAAGCGTTTAATTTAGGGATTGAACGGGTAAAGCCGGTATAATGCCATTATATCAGAGTTATGGCAGGTGCAATAAATTTTGAGATTTATTCTCGTGTAATGCCCCAGAAATAAGTTTAAAAAGTGTTACAGCGGTTTGATAGCCTTTTGCTCGTGACGGCGACCATTTTGGGGATCCCGCTGAAAGCGGGACTGCGCAGGGC
>CP070652.1:457322-460674 GCA_020354645.1 Deltaproteobacteria bacterium | reverse complement strand
TTTTGCTCCATGTGTGATCCGCACGTTCTCCATCATGTGTTGGCTTTTCACAGCCTGCTCTGCCGGTTTGGCGGCTATACCGCTCCCTGGGGATATATCTCATGCGAAGGACATGCTTTTTCCGAGGGTGTGACGTTTGGAAAGTCGAGCCGCTTAGGATACACACGCCACACACCTGATGAATATCTTAAGGCCCAACTGATCCTCATGTGGGGTTGGAACCCGGCGACAACCGAAATGGGGTCGAGCGTGTCGTTGTCCCTGGCCCGAGCCAAGGAAAGAGGCGCCAGAATCATTGCTGTCGACCCCAGATACACTGATTCGGCAGTCGCCTTCTCCGACCAATGGGTTCCCATAAGACCGGGCACGGATGCCGCTGCCATGCTTGCAATGGCCTACGTGATCATCAAAGAAGAGCTGCAGGATCAGCATTTCATCGATAGCTACACGTATGGATTTGACAAATTCAAAGAATATGTGCTTGGCCTGGAAGATGGAGTGGCTAAAACACCTCAATGGGCCGAGTCCATCAGCGGTGTCCAGGCAACAACCCTCGCTGATCTGGCTCGAGATTATGCCCGTGAAAAGCCGGCCATACTTGGTAATAGCTTTGGGCCTGGACGCAGTGCTTACGGTGAGCAGTACCATCGGGCGGCCGCTGCTCTGGAAACGATCACAGGGAATCTGAGGCTGGATCGCTACGCTCCGACGGCCAGGGATTTCCGGTTTATACCTCCGTTTCCGTTCCAGCCAAATCCCGTCGAGAAAGAGGCGCCGCTGCGCTGGAATGCGATCCCTTCCCGAGGCCCAAGCGTAAACTCCAGTGCCCGGGTGAATGTAAGTTCCTTTACGAATGCGATCCTTAAAGGGAAAGCCGGCGGTTACCCGGCCGATTATAAATTCCTATGGCTATCCAATAACAATTACCTGAATCAGCTTGGTAACATTAACAAAGCCATAAAGGCTTTTAATAAACTCGAATTTATCCTGGTCACTGAGCAGTTCATGACAGCCACCGCTAAATTTGCGGATATTATATTGCCTGTGTGCACCTTCCTGGAGCGCTGGGACCTCATGCCACCCGTAGACGTTTTCAGCACACAACGCTGTAATTATGCAATTCTCAACAAAGCCATCGAGCCGCTAGGTGAATCCAAATCCCAGTTGGAGATCTGTCAGGCCTTGGCAGTGAAACTAGGCATTACCGATTATCCTGATCAATCGGACGATGAGTTGGTCAGGCAAATGGTGGCTGCGGCTTCTGAAAATAAGGACTCGAAACCGGAGGAAACCTCGGAAATAGAAATTTCCGGTTCGATAGAGCCGCTGCTACGCACGCCATCGGGGAAGGTTGAGCTATCATCAGGGATCGCGGAAAAGATGAACCACCCCCAAATACCGGCTGTCCCCAAGTACATTGAGTCCTGGGAAAGCTTGAATGATCCCTTGGCCGATAAATACCCGCTGCAACTGATCAGTCCTCATTTTAAACGGCGAGCTCACAGCCAGTTTGATAACCTGCCGTGGCTCCGCGAGTTGCAGATCCAGGCGGTCACCATCAACTCCCGCGATGCAGAGGCCAGGGGAATTGAGGAAGAAGATATGGTCAGGGTGTTCAACGATCGGGGAGAGGTCCGCATTCCAGCCAAGGTGACGGAAAGGATCATGCCAGGGGTCGTCGCCCTTCCGCAGGGAGCCTGGTACACGCCGGATGATAATGGAATTGACTATGGCGGAAGCGCCAACGTACTAACAAGAAGCATAACCTCGCCAGGTGGGGCCTTTCCTTCCCACACCGCCCTGGTGCAGGTTGAGAAGGTGTGAGTATGCAACTAGGTATGTATATAGATCAGAATCGGTGTATGGGCTGCTTCGCCTGTATCGTGGCCTGCAAGGATTGGCACGACGTTCCCGCTGGGCCGGCGAGTTGGATAAGACTGAAAACCATTGAAAAGGGTCAGTATCCCAATCTGTTCGTCGCTTTCCTGCCCACGACTTGTTGCCACTGTGAGAATCCCGACTGCGTTTCCGTGTGCCCGGCGGACGCTATTACCAAAAGGGACAAGGATGGCATCGTAATAGTGGACAGGGATGCATGCTTAGGCAAGGACGCTTGCGGTATGTGTCTTGAGGCCTGCCCTTACGACGCGCCTCAGTTTGGGGCTGAGGAGAACGCGAGGATGCAGAAGTGCGACTTGTGCATCGACCGATGGGCCGAAGCGAAAAAACCAGTATGCGTCAGTAGCTGCCTCATTCAGGCTTTGGACGCAGGTCCTATAGAGGAGCTCCGGGCGAAGTACGGAGATGTTAGGGAGACGGAAGGCTTTGCCTGCTTCGAATCTCTCGCTCCTTCCATTACCTTCAACCCAAAGAAGGATTTCAGAAGTCTTGATGTCCGTAAGATTGAAGTTATCCCCAATCCGGGACGCGGTGAAAATTATACGAAGAACATCAAAAAATTCAGGTAGGACTGCAGACGTTACAACGGCAGGAAAAGAAGGAGGCTAAACTCAAGAACAGACCAGTTCTAAACGATGACTAATCAACATTTTACGTGATTCCTTGCAATAATCCAGATCCCTTTTCTGTCGAAGCTGTTGAATATATGAGTAAATCTGAAATTTACCAATATTTCCAGAGCCGCTATATATTGTGTATGCGAGGCGCATAGGCAAAGTTTTACATTCCTTGCCTAAATCTAACATCCCGTGAAATTGTATATTGGATTTGCCAATCATAATTTCAAAAAATCACTTCTTGCATTTATAGAATTCCGCTAGCTTGCCAGCTATTACAATCTCACTTTTGTGCAATGTTTTCCATTGATATTGGCCTTCATATCAGAATGCGAAATTCCTATATATTGTGGTTCTGCTTTATTTTTGAGATTAAAGATCCATTGATCAGAACTTTCGGAACTCCTGAGATATTTTATGGTGGTCACATAAAAACCGGATTTTCAAATTGATGAGGACTTGACAAGATTTCCATATTTCCTTGTTGGACCACTGGATTCGAAAAATCGTGAAATCCTTAGCTCCCAATTTTTAACCTCTTGAAATAAGGAAATAAAAAAACGAAAAACGGAGCTTAGGATTTTTACTTTTGATACTGTGCCCATCCCATAAAATGCCTGAAATTGTGCCTTTTTTGTGCCCGCCATTTCAAATTTTTCTAAAAAAAACCTAACATTTCCCAACGTCTTGAACACAAAAAAAGCCAATGAAATCAGGCAATAATCTGAAATCATTGGCTTTTTAAATTTATCAGTCTTGGACTTCGAATCCGTAGGCCGCAGGTTCGAATCCTGCCGGGCGCGCCAGAGAATAAAAAGAGGGATTCGGTTAATGAC
>CP070652.1:452295-457222 GCA_020354645.1 Deltaproteobacteria bacterium | reverse complement strand
GGGACGAGTTTTCAAAGCGCCTGGAACAAGCCTTAGATTGATCAAAAAACGTTTTAGACAAAGTGAAAAGGGATTTGGGCAACAGCCCGTTAAGACTTAAAAAACTAAGGAATTAATTTAACTTATGATCGACAGAACCGTAACAACCATAATCGACCAGGAGAAATGCACCGGATGCGGATTATGCGTTAAGGTGTGTCCTTCCGAAACTATTACGATGCAGGATGATAAGGCCTTTGTCACCGGTGACCGCTCTCAGCAATGTGGGCATTGTGCGGCGGTATGTCCGGCTGATGCAATCCGAGTGACCGCAATCGATGACGACAGCTTTTCTTTTAATACTTTTAAAATCCATGATCGCTGGTTACCCCATGGTGACTTTGATACGGCTCAATTGGTCAGGCTTATGGCATCCAGGCGTTCTTGCCGAAATTACCGGGACAAATCTATCCCTCGTGAGATGCTGGAGGATTTGGTGAAAATCGGGGTAACCGCCCCTTCAGGCACAAACAGCCAGCAATGGACCTTTACCATTTTGTCTAGCCGGGAATCCGTACTAGAGCTGGGGCAGCAAATCGGGCTGTTTTTCAGACGTGTGAACCGGATGGCGCAAAAGCGTTGGCTGCGCAAATTATTGAAATGGATAGGCAAAAATCAGCTGGAAAATTATTATCGGGAGCATTACCAGTCGGTGAAAACGGGCCTGGAGGACTGGGAACGATACGGACGGGATCGCCTTTTTCATGGGGCTACCGCCCTTATTGTCGTCGGCTCAAAGCCGGGCGGCAGCTGCCCGATGGAAGATGCCATGCTTGCTACCCAAAATATACTTTTGGCCGCGCACGCTATGGGATTGGGTTCCTGCCTGATCGGATTTGCTGTCGAAGCCATGCAAAATGATCCCAGCATTCAACGCTATTTAAAGATGCCGGATGAAGAGAAGGTTATTGCCGTCGTTGCCTTGGGATACCCGGATGAAACCTATCAGACTTTGACCGGAAGAAAAAGGATAGTGCCGCGCTATTTTGTGATTTAGGCATAAACGGATAAAATTGATTCCCAGGCCTTGATGAATCCATCATAAAAATGATCGGCGCCGTTGATGACCTCCAGTCGTGCTTCCGGATTCCAGGTGGGTAGCATTTCTGTGATCATATTTGCGGGTGCAATTTCATCCCGGCTACCGGTTATCACCAGTTTAAGGCACGAGATCAAGGTGATGGGTCCAAAATCCATAAAGCCAACCGGGGGCGATACCATGACCATCCGGTTTACCGTTAAATCTTCACGAACGGTCATTGCGTTTACCCAGGCCCCGAAAGAATAGCCGGCCAAGTCAATTTTTTCCAAACCAGAATTCAACAAATACGCGTATGCAGCCAGAACATCCTTTTGCTCACCTAAGCCGTTTTCAAAATTTCCCTTACTGTTTCCGACGCCTCTGAAGTTAAACCTCAAGGTGGTGTATCCTTTTTCCCGGTAGACACGGCAAATTGATTCAACCACATAATTTTTCATATTACCGCCATACAAGGAATGGGGATGGGTGATGATGATGGCCTGATCGCCGTCCCCTTTGTCTATAAGCCCTTCAAGTCTATAGTTTTCAGATTGAAAAATGCATTTTTCTTCCATGCTAATTCACTTTCCGTAAAACACTGATGATCTCTTGGCCGAATTCATTTTTCTGCCAATTTTTGATTTCTGCTATTTTACCCAAGGCTTGAATATGCCGAGGATTCTCAACGGCAATGGCATTCAACAACGTCCTGTTAAATAGCACCGCCGGATCGATCACAAGCGCTCTGGCCTTGGCATTGCGCCAGGCTTTCAGAGCCTTTAATCTTTTTGGTACTGCTCGTTTCAATAAGGGAGCTTTTTTGCGGGGATAAACCGGAAGCTTTTTATCTGGTAGGATCAGCGCCCGTTTGATGGTTTCTATCACATCGACCCCATACATGCCAATCTGTTTGGGGCTTAAAGCCTTTGTTTTTTCCAATTTTTTTTTGTGGATCGGTTTTTCGATCGCCAACGTCATCAGGGATTGGTTTCTGAAAATTTTAAATAAGGGCTTGTCTTTTTGTGCCGCGATTTTCTTTCGATACTGTAAAAGGCCCTCAAGCACGGCCAAATCTCTCGGAGCAAGACGCCCCGATCCTTTGAAATTAAGGAACAGCGGATTTAGGTTATTTTGAACCGGTCTTACCTTACTTAAACAGTCACATTCCTCCCTGACCCACTGAAGTCTTCCTTTTTTTCTAAGTTCATTTTCAAAATTTTCTGCCAGTGGTATAAGATAGCTGACATCATTGGCCGCATAAGCCAACATTTCCAACGTCAATGGTCTCCTGGACCAGTCTTTGCGTTGATATTTCTTTTCCAGTGTTACATTAAATCGCTCTTTAATTACTGCTTCAAGACCCGTTTCTTTCAATCCCAGAAACATCGCTGCAAGCTGGGTGTCGAAAAGGTTGTTGATCTCTATCTTAAAATCCCTGTACAGGGACCGCACATCATAGTCAGCTCCGTGGAACACTTTCTTTACGCGGTGGTTTGCAAATATAGGCTTGAGCATCGATAAATCCGAGATCTGTAACGGATCTATGATGACATTTATACGCTTGGTGGCCATTTGCAGCAGGCAAACCTTTTCTCGAAAATGGTACATGGAGTCGGCTTCCAAATCCACGCCGATCATGCTCCACCGTAAAAAGACATTGGCAATATCTTTAAGCGCTGATTTTGTGTTGATGATCTGATATATCGTTTGCACTTTGTATGTGTCCGAAGCAAGATGTTATCGTGATTTTCACAATAATGTTCCGGCGCAATTATGTTAAGAAGCGTTCAGGATTCCGCTTGAATCCATTTGGAACATATTTCTGATTATCAGTCTCGCCCCAAAAAGTTTGATGGTATTTTTTAATTTTTCCTTGACCCAGGCACCTATTTCACTTAGTTTTTCTAACTTATGTGATTTCTTTGGAAAAGGTGCGTCGAACTCGGCAATGCACTTGTAACCGTTCGACAGGGCCTACTTCTATTACATACTGATAGGTGAACTATGATACACATAACATTTCCAGACGGTAACATAAAGGCTTTTGAAAACAATCCAACGGGCCTGGATATTGCTAAGAGCATCTCGGACAGCTTTGCGCGCAGCTGCGTGGCTTTGGAAAGGGATGGGGCTATTGTGGATTTAAACACCCGGGTGGCACAGGACGCTGAAATAAAACTGATAACCACCAAAGATCCGGAAGCCCTTGAGATACTTCGCCACAGTGCTGCCCACGTCATGGCCCAGGCAATTTTAAACCTTTACCCGAATGCGCACCTGACCATCGGACCGGCTGTAGAAAACGGCTTTTACTATGACATCGATATGGAACCGCTCTCAGAAGAGGTTTTCCCGAAGATCGAGACCGAGATACAGAAGGCGATTAAGGCCAAACTGCCTTTTCAACGCGTTGAGGTGTCCAAAGCCGAAGCACTGGAGTTTTATAAGGATGAGCCTTATAAACGCGAAATGATCCAAGACTTGGAAGAGGGAACCATAAGCTTCTACAAGCATGGGGGTTTTACGGATTTGTGTCGGGGACCGCACCTGCCCCATACCGGGTTTATCAAGGGCATAAAACTCACAAAGGTATCCGGTGCTTATTGGCGCGGAGATCAAACCAAGCCCCAGCTCCAAAGGGTTTACGGTACGGCATTTTTTACTAAAAAGGAACTCGAAGAACACTTACAATTTCTTGAGGAAGCCAAAAAGCGCAACCACCGTAAGATCGGTACCGCCTTAGATCTTTTCAGCTTCCATGATGACGCACCCGGCATGCCCTTTTTCCATGCCAAAGGGATGGTTGTTTGGAATGCGATTCTGGATTACTGGCGGGAAGAGCACCGGGTTGCCGGATATGTTGAGACCAAGACACCGATTGTCCTTAACCGTTTGTTATGGGAGAAAAGCGGCCACTGGGAAAATTACCGGGAAAATATCTACATGACTGAAATTGACGATACTGAAAATGCGATTAAGCCCATGAACTGCCCGGGTGGTATGTTGATATACGGCACCAAACTCCATTCGTACAAGGATCTGCCGCTGCGCCAGGCGGAACTGGGCCTGGTTCATCGGCACGAATTAAGCGGGGTGTTGTCCGGTCTTTTTCGGGTCAGGGCCTTTCACCAGGATGATGCCCACATTTTTATGAGACCGGACCAGATAGAGGATGAAATTTTGGGTGTTCTGAAACTCACCGAAAGAATTTATAGCACCTTCGGACTCGGCTTTCACCTGGAGCTTTCGACCCGGCCCGAGAAGTCTATCGGGACAGATCAACAATGGGAATTGGCGACTGATGGGCTTGGGTCCGCGCTGAAGGTTTACGGCATGGATTATAAGATCAATGAGGGTGACGGCGCTTTTTACGGACCCAAAATCGACGTTCACATCAAAGATGCCCTGGGACGCACCTGGCAGTGCGGCACAATCCAGCTGGATATGGCTATGCCCGACCGGTTCAACCTTTCATACGTAGGCAAGGATAATCAAAAAAAACGCCCCCTCATGATCCACCGCACCATTTACGGGTCCATTGAACGTTTTTTAGGTATTCTTATCGAACACTTTGCCGGCAAATTTCCGTTATGGATGGCACCGATTCAGCTGGGGTTGCTCGCCCTTAATGATGAACTCGTGCCGTATGCTAATGAAATCAGGCAAGTGTTTGAAAGCGCCGGGCTGCGCACAGAGGTTGATGGTCGTGCCGAAAGCCTCAACAAAAAAATTCGGGATGCCCAGCTCCAGCAAATTCCGCTGATACTTACTGTTGGCGGTAAAGAAAAGCAATCCGGGACCGTGTCTGTACGAACCCTTGACGGAAAGGTGAAATACGGTATCACGCAGCAGGATTTTTTAAACGCC
>CP070652.1:448154-452195 GCA_020354645.1 Deltaproteobacteria bacterium | reverse complement strand
GGGTATTTTGGGCAATCATTCTAAAACGAGCGTTTAAAAATAGCTTCTCCGATCAGGAGGTCTTCTTGGGTAGTAATTTTAATATTACTTCTGGTGCCGCGTATAATTTGGACCTTGTATCCCAACCGTTCTACCAACAGTGAATCGTCGGAACCCTTAAATCCTTCCCGCCTGGCTAAGTTGTGCGCTTGAGTGATGATTTTGGAATCAAAAACCTGTGGTGTCTGCGCAAGCCATAATCCAGCTCTGTCAAGTGTCTTTGCGATCCAGCCTGCTCCGGCCTCTTTTTTGACAGTGTCTAGCACCGGTATTGCCAAGATGCAGGCGCCGGTATCCTTGGCAGCCTCGATACATCGGGTAAACTGTTCAGCGGTAACAAATGGTCTTACGCCATCGTGAATAACCACCAGGCTCTCCCTATCATCTAGCGCTTGCAATCCATTGAACACGGAATCCTGGCGTTCCTCACCACCGGCAATAAGTTCAATCTGTTTGCAAAGCTTCAAGGGAACAATGATTTTCTCATGACAAAAATCAAAGTCGTCTTTGGGAACTACCAGAATGATTCGTTGGATGAGATCACAGCCATTAACAGCCAGGAGGGTGTGAGATAAAATCGGCCGCCCGCTGATCTTTGAGTATTGCTTGCGCATTGAATCTTTCATGCGTATGCCTTTACCGGCGGCAACAATTATCGCTGAAACCATTTAAACTTTATATTCCGTTATTCGAATAAAGATTGCTGAATACTATTAAAAAGTGAAGCTTCCCGCCCTGGAAGGCGGAGCTTCCCGGTATGGAAAACACCTATTTCAGGTAATTTAATTCTTTCGGCAAAGGTACGCCTTTGCCGATTGTGTCTTCGCCGTAATTAACACCAGCTAAAATCTCAATATCCTTTAGCGCCCGTAAATCACCTTCAAAGGTGACTTTAGCAAGATTTTCCTTTTGGATTTTACCGCCGGCCCATTGAATATCCAGAACACTACTGGCATCGAACCTATCTTTACCCACAACCAACTCCACCTGACCGCCGTAATACTGAACAATCTTGGCCACCAGAAGGCTGGGTCTGGCGTGAAAGCCCAATTTTACCGGAACGCCTACCGTGATGGTCGACCGCTCAATGTTTTCGTTGAGTATTTCGATGGCCAATTGATTTCCGGTGGTAAGAAAATGGCACACATAATTAAGGCCGTAATTGATTGTGCGGTCCAAAAGCGTTTCAGGATCAATTAAAGCCGCGAGACGATCTTGAACTTCTTTGTAAATATTTTTGTAACCCGCTTCGTGCAGGTGCCGCTCATAAAAGTGAAGCAGGCGCCCCATAATCTGAAGCAAGTGCAAAACCGCTGAAAAATAAGCCCGTAGTTGCTTGAGTTTTCTATTGCCGAATCGATAACCGCCGTGAATTACATAAGTATCAAAGGATGATTGAAGATTATGCACCAACATTTCAAATCTTCTAACCTCCACTTCATTTATCTTGCTGGGAACAATTGCCAGTATGGCTGACATATCGAGAGGCTCATAAAATCGATGCTGATCAAAAGTCGCTGCAATTCTTATAAACTCACTGGCAATTTGGACAATATTTTTTTTCTGTTGATCTTTGTTCTCATCATCAATGTCATACTCTAACATCTCACCTGTTATTATGCCGGGAAAATTGGAACTATCAAAAGTGTCAGTTGGTATCGGTATTTTTAATCTCCAAGCCTCATCAAGTATCACCGGCGCCAATCTAATTAGTGATCTGGTTAAAAAATCAAATGTGATTTCCCCTTCTTTTTTAAACTTTTCCAAATCAACCAACTCGTAGAAAATGATGCGATTTAGAATATGTTTCAAAGAGTAGCAGCCCAGACTCAAATGCCTGACTGCGGCTGAAAGTTCTCTATAAAAATACCAATCCTTATTGTTTTTTGCGCCGTGGAAATCGAGAAAATCCTCAAGCAGCTGGGAAGAGGATATCAGGTTGGCATAAAGTTTTTTGTTGAAAGTTTGCAAGGGAACATCATTATTTGAGATATAAAGGCAATACTTCAAATAATCATGTGAAAATAATCTGACCTTTTCAGCAAAGGTTATTTCACAAACATCAAAATTATCTTTCATCTGAACCGAACAAAATTATAAAACGGCCAAAGCAGCCAATAAGCCGAATTCTGTACCCGGTGCGGATTACTCCGAACCAGGTAACGATCATTCATCTGCGGGTACCGGTTACCCGGCACCTCTTGCGACCTACCCGGGAGCTTGGATGGGCCACCCTCAAACGCTCCCCTATTTGGTCTTGCACCGGGTGGGGTTTACCGAGCTTCTCCGGTCACCCGAAGAACTGGTGCGCTCTTACCGCACCGTTTCACCCTTACCCACCCTAATTCCCCAAAATATGAGAAATAAGGAGTGGGCGGTTTACTTTCTGTTGCACTTTCCTTCGCGTTATCGCGACTCCATGTTATGGAGCACCCTGCCCTGTGGTGTTCGGACTTTCCTCTGGATTTATCCAGCGATCGTTTCAGCTGCTCCGACCGTTTTTCATGACGCCAGCGGATAAATGATTCTTCAGTCACTATCTGCAGGCCCTCAACTGAAAGCCATATTTTCAATAATAACAAAAAGTTTAATATTAAAGTTGATGAAAACTATACATCAAACTGTAGTCAAGAGCGTATTATAGAAAATAACGGTAAAGAAAAACAGAAACTAGATGATTAATACAATAATTCAACAAATGACAAAACGCAACAATTTAACCAGGCCTTGTTTAAATCTTGGTTCTTGTGCGGAAAATCAGACACCGCTGAGAATTGAGAGAGGCGGAATTTTTCGGCCCTTGTATTACAGAACTATAATACATAACGCACGCACGTTCCTTTTATATATGCGGGTGTGTGAGCGATAAACTTATTTATCCATCAGTTGCATTTAAAATTAAAAAAGGAAGAAGAGGATAACTAACCATGTGGCTTATCGGATTGTGGATATTATTTATAATAATCGTAGGCGTAATACCTTGTAACGCTAACCTATTCTGGTGGACCATACTCGGCCCTCCGGCCGCAATGTTGCTATACTGCATGGTTTTAGTTGTTATAAACAACCCCGTAATAATCTGGGAAGCAATAAGAAACCACGCCATCTTGTTTGGTGTGTTCGCTGGAATAGGATTGCTTAGCGAATTAAGCCATCTAACAGAGAACCTGTTCAAACGTATATTTAAAAAAAGGAGACAATAATATGAAAAAAACTATTATTGGAGCCGCTGTTGCTCTTACCCTGTTATGGGGTACAGTTGGATACGCCGGTGACTGCGAGAGTAATTGTAGACGACAGCTTCGAAGTGAGCTGCGTATGTGTGAGGTGATGTATCGAGATAATGATATGGCCCAGAGCTTTTGTGAAAACAATGCTCACAACAGCTTCGAGTGGTGTTTGAATAGCTGTGAATAATTTAGTTGAATTAACAGACGGACGGTTTGTCTATCGGGAGCCGGCTGAGTATAACTTGATCCGGATACTGAACAGAGTATTCGGGATACTGAGGCTCTCCCGACGACAGATGGTGTTGTAACGAGGAAACCTTGCCCCGGGCCTCACTGTCTTTTACCTGACCATGAATGGAGAGAGCGACAGGCTTCGAACCTGCAAGACATGGCTTGGAAGGCCAGCCGTTTCCAGTTACTATCACGCTCTCTTTATGGCGAACCCCCGAGGTATCGAACCTCGCACAGTCGGATTTGGAGTCCAAATCGCCTTGCCTTGGAACATGGGGGCCCTGAAAATGAAGCCACCGACAGGAATCGAACCCGTGACATTCGCATTACAAGTGCGACGCTCTACCTGCTGAGCTACGGTGGCTTTATTTGGCTCCGGCGGCAGGGCTCGAACCTGCGACGCCCTGGTTAACAGCCAGGTGCTCTACCAACTGAGCTACACCGGAGTATGTTGGCGGGAAAGCAGGATTTGAACCTACGACTTCGTGCTCCCAAGGCACGCACTTTACCAGACTGAGTTATTTCCCGATGTTATTCTGGC
>CP070652.1:444596-448054 GCA_020354645.1 Deltaproteobacteria bacterium | reverse complement strand
GGCGTATTGGAGTAATGGGAAAAATACCCAATACTTTAGTACTCCAATTCTCCATTACTGCTTCTTATGGGATAAAACCTATTTTTAAATTAACCTTTTGGTCATCTGCAAAATCGTTTTGGATATTAATGACTTTGGGTAATATACTACAACCCGGGAGACTCTAAAATGCGAATCGCGGTCATCGGTTCAGGAATATCCGGTATGGTGGCGGCCCACTTGCTGAGCGAAGATCATGAGGTCGTCGTGCACGAAGCCAACGACTATATCGGCGGACATACACACACCGTCGATGTCCATCTTAATGGTGATCGGTACGCCATAGATACCGGATTTATTGTCTTTAACGAGCAGACCTATCCCAACTTCATCAAACTCATGAATCGCCTGGGAGTAGGCTGGCAGCTTTCGAATATGAGCTTTAGCGTTCAATGTGACAAAACCGGTCTGGAATTCAGTCCCAGCACGCTAAACTCGCTTTTTATTCAACGGCGAAACCTTTTGCGACCGTCGTTTTATCGCATGGTATGGGATGTGTTTCGCTTCAAACGAGACTCTGAAGAACTTTTGAAAACCGATGACTACAAACTGACCCTCGACGCCTATCTGACACAGAAAGGCTACTCGCGGAGGTTCGTCGAGCATTTTATCATGCCGATGGGGGGAGCCATCTGGTCGGCTGATCCGGTCAAATTCAACGAATTTCCCGCACGTTATTTCGCTCAATTTTTCAAAAACCATGGATTTTTGAATATTAAAAACCAACCCCAATGGCTCACCATCAAAGGGGGATCAAAACAATACGTTCATCCGATCACCCGACCCTATCGGGATAAAATTCGTCTCAACTGTCCGATTACGTCTGTCCGGAGATATGCGGACCATGTCGAGGTTACGCCGAAAACTGGCGACACCGATCGATACGATCAAGTGGTGATTGCAACCCACAGTGACCAGGCCCTGGCCATATTGCCTGACGCCTCCGATGCTGAGCGTAACATTCTGGGCGTGATCCCCTATCAGGAAAACCAGGCTGTTTTGCATTCCGATGAGTCGGTCTTACCCAGCAAACAGGCGGCCTGGGCAAGCTGGAACTATCACATACCCAACAAAGAGTTGGGTCGTGTTGCGGTTACCTATGATATGAACATATTGCAAAGCCTCGAAGCACCGGTTGAATTCTGTGTGTCTCTCAATTTGCCAGAGGCAGTGGATGCATCCAAGGTTTACCAAAAGATGGTCTATCACCATCCGGTTTACAATCCGGAAAGCCTGACTGCCCGCCTGCACCACAGTGAAATTAACGGGGTAAATCGAACCTATTTCTGTGGCGCCTACTGGGGATACGGCTTTCATGAGGATGGCGTAAATAGTGCGCTGGAGGTTTGCAAGCATTTTGGCAAAACCCTCTAGTCATATTCGATCAATCGAACAGTAGCTCATTCTAAAGTGACGATCGCGTGCTGACGTTTGGAACTTTATGATTATGTTTAGGTTATTTAATAACCGAATTGAAAGGTTAACCGCAGATCGTGAAATGAACCATGCATAGTTGCTTATATGAAGGGAGCATTCGGCACCGGCGATTCAGGCCGAGACCGAATATGTTTGAGTACCGGTTATTTATGATGTTCCTCGACCTGGCTGAATTGCCGTCGGTTTTTCGGATACATCCGTTTTGGTCATATGAAAGGTTTAACATTGCCTATTTTCGCCGCCGGGACCATTTTGGAGATACGGCTATACCGCTTGACCGAAGCGTGCGAGACCTTGTCACCGAGCATCTGGGCAGCCGCCCTACAGGCCCCATTCGGTTACTTACCCATTTGAGATACCTTGGCCACTGTTTTAACCCGGCCAGCTTTTATTACTGTTACGATGAGACGGATACGCTGGTTGAAACGATCGTTGTGGAAATCCACAATACACCCTGGGGCGAACACCACTGTTACGTTCTTGGGCCGGGACAAAATGAACACGCGAATGATAAATGGCGACGGTATCAATTTGCCAAGGGATTTCATGTTTCGCCATTTATTCACATGGACATCCGGTATGACTGGCGGTTTCGTGTTCCCGGTGACACTCTGCGAGTGCACATGATAGATTTTGAAAAAGAGAAAAAACTGTTTGACGCCAGTCTGCAGCTCAAAAAATGCCCAATGAGTCGTCAGGCTTTGACACGTGTATTGATCAGATACCCGATGATGACCGGGAAAGTCATCACCATGATTTACTGGCAGGCATTGCGTCTGATTTCCAAAAGGACGCCATTTTTTACCCATCCGAAAAAAAGAGAACCGTCTGGAGAAAGGGTACCCAAATGACAGAGTTAATCATTCCATCTAAGGCACCCGAACTCAGCGAGCTGAAAGAGCGGCGTGTGGATCGCTGGGCGCGCAAGGCGATATTATCGCTGCTAAAAAGATTAGTTCACGGCAAGGTGACGATTATTGAAAATCATTATCGCTACAATTTTGGTGAACAATCGGATAAGTCTTCTTTGCAGGCCGTCATTACTGTTCAACATCCGCAGTTATATACGCGCATTTTTTTTGGCGGCAGTATTGGAGCTGCCGAGGCTTATATGGACGGATTGTGGAAGGCAGATGATTTGACGATGGTTATGCGTATTTTGGTCCTAAACCAGAAAGCCTTTGAAGATATGGAAAAAGGATTGGCGCGCCTGACGGTTCCGCTTTACAAATTCTATCATTTTTTAAGGAAGAATACGAAAAAAGGCAGCCGAGAAAACATTCTTGCCCATTATGACCTGGGCAACAATTTTTATTCGCTATTTCTGGACGACACCATGACCTACTCCTGCGGAATCTTTGAGCATGAAAAAAGCTCCCTCAAAGATGCTTCCGTTGCAAAATACGATCGGATTTGCCGCAAGCTGCTGCTTAATCCCGGCGAACGGATCCTGGAAATCGGCACCGGCTGGGGTGGCTTTGCCATCCATGCAGCCCAAAATTATGGTGTGCATGTAACCACCACTACCATCTCCGATGAACAGTACCAGTTTGCCGAGAGGCGCATCAAAGCAGCGGGGCTGGAAGATCGGATCACCCTTTTGAAGAAAGACTACCGCGATCTTAGTGGAAAATTCGACAAACTGGTTTCCATCGAAATGATCGAGGCCGTCGGTCACCAATATTTGAAAACTTTTTTCCAAACATGCAGCCGGTTACTCAAAGACGATGGTATTATGGCACTGCAGGCCATTACCATTGGTGATCAGGTATTTGACCGGCACAAACGGTCGGTGGATTTTATCAAACGCTATATCTTTCCGGGCAGCTGCATTCCCTCGATCACCGCCATCAGCGACGCCATTGCCAGGGCAACGGATCTGCGTATCGTGCACCTGGAGGATATCAGCCCGCATTATGCCAGAACCCTGCGCGAGTGGCGCCAGCGCTTTTTCGCCAACCACGAAAAGGTCCGGGCTTTAG
>CP070652.1:441705-444496 GCA_020354645.1 Deltaproteobacteria bacterium | reverse complement strand
TATGAATAAATTGAAAGACGTTGCGATCGGCAAAGTACCGAAATAAATAATTCGGCCGGCAAGCTGCAGGAGTGACCCATGGGGCATTTATGCTCGCCAGGCTAGAAGTTGGCGAAAAGGAAACTTTTTTGTCTCAGGCGAACGATCCCCCATCTCCCAACGGAGCGCAAACCTGGCCAAACGGTCTTATGAGGTAAATACAATATGGGAAGCAGCAAGGCGATAATTATTAATTCGAAATTATCTTGGGTCATATTGATTTCCATGTTGCATTTGGTGTTTCTGGCCTCTTTTCTCTTTGCCCAGGAAATCATCTGGGTCACGGTGGAAGGTACGGCTCCGGTGAAGAATCAAGACAAGGCGGCGGCAAAAGACCGGGCCATTGAGAATGCGTTGCGCAACGCTGTCCATGAAGCCGTGGGCTCCTATATTACTGCTGAGACCCTGGTTGTCAACCTGAGGCTTTCCGGCAGTATTCTGGGAGCCATCCCTTACGGCAAGGTGATTGGCAAAGAAATAGTGGAGGAGAGTATTGAAAAAATTCCCGGACAAGGGCAGCAAAAACCCGGCCAGGTTTACAGAGTCAAGATCAGGACCGGTGTGGTTGAGGAAACCATCGGTGCAGATCCCTCCTTTCGGCTTGACGCCTCGTTAAACAACGCCAGTTTCATAAACGGCGATGAAATGCTGATACAGGTAAAACCCACAAAGGACTGCTATGTTTCCGTTTTTAATATTTTAGAGGGCGAAAAAATCCTGCGTTTGATCCCAAACCGGTTTAAAGAGCAAAACTTTTTACCGGCCAATGCAACGTTTTCCTTTCCAAACAAAGCCGATAGAAGCAAAGGGGTAAAACTTCGGGTTTACACCCCGGAAAACAAAGATGTGGTTACCGAGTCAATTTATATCCTGGCCCTCAGCCGGCCAGTTGAGTTTAAATCTGCTGGCATCCAAGAAGGTATTTACGGCGTATACAAAGGTCAAACTGCATTCATGCAAGACCTGATTAAAGAGGTTGTCGGCATCCCGCTCAATGAAAGAGCAGAGGTGTTGATGCAATACGAAATCAAGAGAAAATAACAGCGCAGATTTTTATAAAGTCCAATAAAAAGGAGGTGTTCCAATGAGGTGTTTCAGGAAAATACTCAGTGGTGTGCTGATTCTATCGCTTCTGTGCCTTTATTTTCCACAGATTGGCCTTGCCGGGCAGAACCGCCTGCTTGCCAAAGCCAATACCGCAACGACTATAACCGAACACAAGCCCGAAATTCTTACCCTGCCGGAAGAGAAAATACCACTTGAAGCAGCCGCCGAACCGAAAACAAAAAAATGGGTATGGTACGTGCTGGCTGGGGTAACGGTGGTTGGTCTCATTGCTGCTGCCGGCGGCGGTGGCGGTGGTGGAAAAGATGTGCCCCCTCCCCCTCCAGGCACGGGCACAATTGTCATCAGTGCCCCACCACCATGAGCCCCCGCGGCCTGACATTGTGGATACTTTGAGAGCAGCGTTTTGGAGTTAGGTTTATAGTTGTGGCAAATTATTTTACAGAGCCAGTTTTGTGATCATAATCTCAAATAATTGGGGTGATAATATGGCAACTAAAAGCATTCAAAAATTTATTGTTTCAGTCTTTTCCATTTTGCTCGTAATCGTTGCCCTGAACTCATGCGGTGATAATTCATCCTCATCTGGCGAACAGGGTATAGTTTCGCATGATGGGACAAATCTAAGTGTAGACTTCCCGGTGCCCGAGTTCCTTTCCCCTACTGCAATTGCCGGTCTGCAGTGTCAGGCGACCATAGATGGCGGAGCACCTTATCCTCTTACGGTAGATTTGGTCACCAATGCGGTAAGCGGCACCATCACCGGCGTATCCGCAGGAGCACATGTTCTGGGATTAACTTATTTCGTATCCATTCTGGGTGTTGATGTAGTTCTCTGCAATTATTCAGGTCCGGTAACCGTGTACGCCAACCAAACCACAACCGTCACGGTTCTGGATACCGATCTTGACAGAAACATTGATGACGACCAGGACGGCTATACAAACCTGGCAGAGGTCAGGATTGGCACAGATCCCCTTGATCCTGCAGATTTTCCTGTCGGAGAATCCCCTTATGTATTATGCGGCAACGGGACAACCGGTACCGCATCATCAGCAGGTTTCAATGCCTCTGTAGTGGTTGGTTCAACGGTTGCAGGCTCGGCATCAAGCACCGATTACTGGGTTAGAGTTACCTATAGCGGTTATTAATCTGACTTTCACTCGGCAGAGTAAAAGATCACTCGTTATGAAGAAAAGGAAGAATAAATGGACTGGAAAGTTAAATTAGCGATAAAAAATTTTCTCACTATTTAAGGAGGAATTAACCATGAAAAAGTTGATATTCATAATCATGACGAGTTTTGTATTTATGATTCTTTCATCAGCTCAGGCGGCGGATGTGCCCAGGCTGTTGAATTATCAGGGGTATGTGGAGGACTCCGGAGGGGTGCCCATTGATGGTCCCGGGTATTTCAAGTTTGCCATTGTCAATGAGGCGGGCGATACGTCTTACTGGTCAAACGACGGAACAAGCACCATCGGAGATGAACCATCTAATTGGGTGGTGATTCCTGTCAGCGATGGATTTTTCACACTCAAGCTTGGAGATACCAATATCACCAATATGGGCGTTTTGGACACCACCCCATTTGACCAGCAGAACATCTATGTCAGGGTATGGTTCAGTGACTCTGGCGCGGCTTTTCAATTGCTTACGCCGGACACACAGATCGCAAGTGCCGGGT
>CP070652.1:432440-441605 GCA_020354645.1 Deltaproteobacteria bacterium | reverse complement strand
TTATCTTGATATACTTTGTCCTTCAAACCTGCCAAAACGCGGATTGTCAGCCGGTTGGTTTCAAGATCGTAGAGCATGATCGAACCTTTTTCAGCCGAGGTTATCTCAATTGCCTGATTTAGTATGTATTGAAGAAGGCTTTTCAAATCGCTGATGTAGGTCATGGCCCGACTGATGCTATACAATATCGATAAATTGTAAAGGGTTTTATCCAGTTCCTCTTTTTCTTGTTGTCGTTTCAGATAAAGTTGGCTTGCATTGATGCAGACGGAAGCGTGGGAAGTAATTTCCTTGAGAAAAAATCGATCGTTTTCACTAAACGATCGGTTGTTGATTTTGGCACCCAGTGTCACCACACCGATTACTTTATCCGTCATGATCAAAGGTGCCCACAGGCGGGATCGGAGCAAATCCAAGCCTAGGGCTTGAAATAGTTCCGGATAGAGCATCCGACCGGATTCGTCGCAGACCGCAAACGGTTCGTTTCTGACCATGTTTTGCCAGAGGACATCGACTTTTTCTTTTGCGAATTGAAGATTTAGATTGCCCAGTCCCATTTGGAAGGCCAATTCAAATAATTCGGCTTTTTTATTGTATACGAAAATAGCAATTTTCTTGATCTCAAGTTCTTTGCTGATAAGATCAGCCAAAACCGGATAAAGGTCCTGGGGATTCAGGATGTTACTTAATTTGCGACTGGCTTCAAGAAGAAATGTGAGCTCTTGGACGCGGCCGTTGCCGGGGTTTGACGGGGGATCGGACCGGGCAGGGCCTTTTTGGCCGGGGGATGTTGATTTTCTGCGTTCCATTAATATAATTTTACCTATTTATGACAAATATTGCAATCAGAATGTTGCTGGAGTTCGGTGAAGGCTTATCAATGTAAGGTGATAATAATATCGCCGGATCAATGTGGCCCGCATAAGTGGAAGGTATTTCATTGTACGGATGATAAGAACAGTCCGGAGGCGGCGCCAACGAACCGCCAGCCAAACGCTGATTGAAATAACCACATGCTTTATACAACAGCAGTTGAGATCGAAGCGCCCGGGAAAGGTATCCATGGCATACACCAGCGACAGCAAACAATCGGTCCTTGTTCTTGATAACATTACCATCAGAGTTAGAGATAAGTTTTTCTTTAACGGCACCAATTGGGAAATTAAAAAAGATCAACATTGGGCGGTTATTGGACCAAACGGAGCCGGCAAAACAACCTTAGCAGCCGCCATAGCCGGTGAACGAGCGATTGTCGCCGGTAAGATCTCGTATCCGCATTTTACATCACCCCGCGATCAAATCAGCTATGTTTCGTTTGAAAGTCATCAGCAGCTAATAGCAAACGAAGAAGCGCTGGATGCAGCGCGCTATTTCAGTAAAAAGCTCAACAGTTTCACCACCGCACGCGACGCAATTTTATCCACTTCCTCCAAACGACAAGACGGCCACCCGCAAGGTTTCAAAAAAGTATTGGCCTTGCTCCAGATCGAAGAATTGCTGAATCGCCCGATCCGATTTCTGTCAACCGGGCAAATACGAAAGGTCCTGATTGCCAGTGCTTTGGCGAAATCACCAAAGCTGCTGATTTTAGACGAGCCGTTTGAGGGGCTGGACGTGCAATCCCGCACCTGCCTGTCTGTTATCCTCCACGAACTGATGAAACAAGGCACCCAAGTGATTCTGGTGACTCATCGGTTGGCCGAAGTTGTACCGGATATTACACATGTTTTGGGTGTGAAGGACGGTCAAATACTGATTCAGGGAAAACGCGAAGAGATTCTTGTGGATGAGAAATTAAAGGAGTTGTATGCTCCCGCTCCAATAAACTTTTCAACCGTGCCGCGTGTGACTGATGACCAGGAGAACCCGAGGCAAAATCAAAAGAAAATATTGGTGGCCATGAAAGGGGTCAAGGTAAGGTACGGGCAAACGCTTGTATTGGATAACCTGAGCTGGACCCTGAAATCAGGGGAAAACTGGGCAATTACCGGACCCAATGGCGCCGGCAAAACGACCCTTTTAAGCTTGATTGCGGGAGATAATCCCCAGGCCTACAGCAATGAGATTTTCCTGTTCGGAAACCCCCGAGGAGCCGGGGAAAGTATTTGGGAAATAAAGCAGAAAATCGGTTTTATTTCTTCCGAATTTCAGATTCGCTACCGCAAATCCATAACTACCCGCGACGTTGTGTTATCCGGCTTTTTCGATTCAGTGGGTCTTTATCGGCACAGCAGTCCGGTTCAGCGAGAAGTAGCCCGACAATGGATGGCGTTATTGAGAATCGGGGACCAGGCCGAGAAAAGCTTCAACACCCTGTCCTACGGGAAACAGCGCTTGGCCCTGCTGGCCAGAGCGATGATAAAATCACCCCGGTTGTTGATTTTGGATGAACCCTGTCAGGGCCTGGATCGACCCACTCGTAAGGTTATGCTGGCCTTGATAGATTTTATCGGTTGCCGTACGACCACCAACATTTTATATGTTACCCACCACCAGGAGGAATGGCCCGCATGTATCACCCACATTTTGCGGTTTAAAGAAACCAAGGCTGGGAAATACAAAGCAATACAGGAAACCGCGCGTTCCTAGCGGTGCACGCTCAAGGCAGACAGTTCTGATTCCAATCGTCTTGGCGGCCAAATCGCAACCATACCGTTTTCTTTGACTTCTTCTATAAAAGCTTCCACTAAACCGGGACAGAAACCGTTGCCCCTGGCCTTTTTTAAGATGGCGAAGGCATCTTTTCTGTTTTTGCCTTTCTGATAGGATCTGTCGGTTGTTATGGCATCAAAACAATCGGCCACACTGATAATTTTGGCACCCAGCGGGATTTTATCCGCCGTTAGACCGCAGGGGTAACCGCTTCCGTCTCCGCGTTCATGGTGATAGTAGACATAATCGAGTACAGGCGTCGGAAATTCGATACCCTTGAGGAGAGATACGCCGATGGAAGGGTGCTGGCGAATCTCCTCCTGCATTTCGGCTGAAAGCGTGGCTTCTTTATTGCGAAATATTCGCGGGCTCAAACCAACCTTTCCAATATCGTGAAGCAAGCCGCCAAGGGCAATATTTTCAAGCTCCTCGGGTGGCAGGCCGACCCTGCGGGCCAGACGCATGGCATAAATTGCCACCCGCCGGGCATGGTCCCGGGTGTAGAAATCCATTATGCCAAAGACCGCATCAATGTTTTTCAGTTGATGGGTTTCTGAAAATAAGCTCGCCGGCCGACTGTCGGCCGCATCCATCAATATTTCCAATTGTTGTCCCTCTGTCGTATTGGATATTCTGCCATCAAAATGTTGCGCATATAGTGATTCTCAAAAGAATATTCCGATAAGCAACGGAATAAGGCGGTCCGGGTGAGGGGTAATTTTTTTGTCACAAGATGCCAGATCTCTGCCCCTTGGGCTTGAGACGGCGACTTCCTTTCACTTGGCGCCCAGCGGGTTATAACATCCTACCCAACACCCATGGAACAACTTGGTTTGCTTGGCTGAGCAGCACAGACCTTTTGCCATTTAAAACCACCGGAGTGATCGGCTTGTGGCAAAAAAAATACCCCTCGCCCGGATCAGCATGACCGCAAGGGCAATCGGAACACATTTTTGAGAATCACTCTAGAAGCTCAAATCATTGGTTCTTGTCTGGAGGACCTGCGCGAACACCTTGAAAATTCTGAATTTTATTCTAGTAAGAAAACTGTTGATCCGGTGGTCTTGCGACTTTCCAAATCATGGTGGGCCCGGGCGACTTCGGCCAGCGGATAGGTCTGGCGAACTTCAATCTTTACGGCGCCCTTTTCCACGACCTCGAACAGATCCCTGGCATGATCCAGCAGATCCTCCCTTTTGGCCGTATACGTCATCAGCGACGGTCGGGTCAGAAAGAGGGATCCCTTCGCCACCAAGACACTGAGGTCAAGGGGTTGAACCGGGCCGGAAGCTTGACCAAAAGAAACCATTATCCCCATTGGTTTCAAACAATCCAAAGACTTCATAAAGGTTGCTTGGCCCACAGAATCATATACCGCATCAACTCCTTTGCCATCGGTGATCTCTTTGACCCGTGCAACAAAATCTTCTTCGTTATATAGTATGGGGTAATCGCAGCCATGACCGCCGGCAAGTTCGGCTTTTTGCGGTGAACCAACCGTACCGATTACCGTTGCACCCAGATATTTGGCCCACTGACATGCGATCAGACCCACCCCGCCTGCCGCAGCATGAATCAAAATGGTGTCGCCGGATGTCACTTTATGACAGCGGTGCAGCAAATAGCGGGCTGTCATCCCCTGAAGCATCATTGCAGCCGCCTGACGGCTGGGTATACCATCGGGGAGTTTCACCAGTCGATGTGCCGGAATTAATCGGATTTCGGCATAGGCTCCGGGGGGAATGGCAGCATAAGCAACGCGATCGCCAACCGTAACTTCACTGACACTCTCGCCGACCGCCTCTACGATACCGGCACCTTCCATGCCCGGCGTAGCAGGCAGTTGTGGAAGCGGATAAAGACCGGTCCGGTGATATACATCGATAAAATTGAGTCCTACGGCCTCGTGCCGGAGCAATACCTCCCCCGGACCAGGCTTACCCGGTTCATAATCGATCCACTCCAAAACCTCGGGACCTCCGGTTTTATTCATTCGAATCGCTTTGGACATCTTGTCCTCCTTTCTGTTCGGTAGCAAAGATCCTTGCCCGCAAAGACCTTAAGTTTAATTGATGAAAAACGGCCGTAATACGCGTCGCGGTTCACAGCATCCGGATCTGCGAAAATTACATCAAGCACTTACCATCGACTTTTAACTTATAACGGTAATGCATAAAAAGAAAAACGCAATGAATCTGTTCGCCTGAATCTCAAAATTAGATCCCGATTGCGATCAGCCCGAGCAAGGGGTGTTTTTTTGACCGACCAGATGATCACTTCAGCGGTTTTAAATGCCAAAGGCTGCGATGTCTTTTTGTGGGACACCGAATGTTGCGCCGGCAGGCAGCAAAATAAAAAGGGAGTTGCCGTTTCGGATCCCAGGGGACAAGGATCCTCGGCAAAAAATTACCTTTCGCCCGGGCTGGCTTAATTGCAATATCTTTTCGGTACACCATTTTGGCAATCACCATAGCTTGCCTAGATCCCCTTTTACAGGACGGGGCTTGCAGGGAGGCGAGCCCGTCGCGTCATAATTTGACAGGCGTGAACCACCGCGATAAAATTCACCTGAGGGATGAATCACATGCTATCCGGAATCAATGCGTTGGTAATAGGCGTTGGATACTTTGGCAGGCATCATGCGCGCATATTAGCTGCGCTCAACGCCAAGGACATACCAACCATACCGGTTATCGAAAACCTAATTGTAACCCGCACCCGGCATGATCGCGCCGAATCCGTGGCGGCGTCTATTCGAAATTCCAGCAGCTGCAGCGTAAAAGCGGTAATCGGCGCCGCGGTTGGCAATGCGCCACAACTGGTATCCGTATTAAAACAGTACCGGCCTGGATTGACAATCATAACCGCCCGGGACAAACGCATTGGAGATTCAATTCACGCCGAGTATACCATCCATGCTTTAAAATACGGGGCTGTGCTGTGCGAAAAACCTTTCAGCCATGCCAGTGGCGATGGTTCCAGCCTGCGGTATTTTGATGATCTTTGCACCTTTGAAAACGCAAGGTTTTTCGGATTAGAACTTCCCCTGGCGGTGGTTTCCCGGGACATGATGAACGATCCCAACCTCAGGAGAATCATTAGGCAGGCACGCCGTCTCGAGTTTTACTGGGAAGCCTGGGACAGAGGCGAAAATAACATTATCGATGACCTCGCACTCCATCCCTGGAGTCTGCTTCCGCCAACCGTCAACACAAACATCCAGAAAGTTGAGGACTGCGGACAAAGTGCCCGGATTTTGATAAATTTATACAATCAACAAACCGGCCGAGGCCTCCCCTGCGTAATGACCCTCACCGTTGGTCCCGGTTTCAGAGGTTTGATGGTGGATGATGTGACCATCGGAATTAAAAGTGATGCTTCCCGGATTCAATTGATCAGGCTGAATCAACCGCTTGAAAAAGCAGCCAAAACCGCATCAAAACTCCCGACTGGAAAGATTGTTTTGGAAGTTGATAATCCGCTCGAAAAAAACATCGTGGCAGCTTTGTGCCGCCGGCCGATTGTCGGGCTCCGGCGAACATACGAATCGCAACTGTTTCTGGAAGCTTTGCATGGATACCCGGCATGACACGTTCACGATCAAAATAGCCGTAATTCATCCGGCCTCGACGCAAGGAATAAATACCTTACTTTAACGGCCCCCGATACTTCCGGTACAGTCCCCGAAATTGATGGTAGGTGAGCCCCAGGGCAGCGGCTGCCGTTTTCTGATTGTATTTTGCTTTTATAAGCGCTTTTTCCAATAGGCGCACTTTTAATTCCCATACCGCTTCTTTAAGCGGTTTGTCCAAAAATTCCGTCATTTCCTGCACTTGCGGTTTCTTCCTGGGGTGATCTTCTTTTGAAAGGGGTGCCTGTTCATAAGGTGAGTGAAAGGGATTAAAATTGATATCCATGATCTGCGGTGAATCCGATCGATATACGGCGCGTTCCACCACATTTTTGAGCTCGCGCACGTTTCCCGGCCAAGCATAGCCTTCGAGCGCCGCCATGGCATCCGCGCTGAACCGGGGTATTTCCTGCCGCCCAAGCTCAAAAGCCATGCGAGCGGCAAAGTGGTTGGCCAGTAGAGGAATGTCGCCTTTTCGATCTCTCAAAGGGGGCAAAAATAATACTTCAAAAGACAGACGATCGAGCAGGTCCCGTTTAAAGAGATTTTTAGCAGACAAAGCCACTAAATCTGCATTGGTAGCCGCTATGATGCGCACATCCACTCGAATGCTTTCAGAACTACCAACCCGTTCAAAGGTATTGTATTCCACCACACGCAAAATTTTTTCCTGGATTTCGATGGGAATATTACCAATTTCATCTAAAAAAAGTGTCCCGCCTTCGGCAGCTTCAAAACGACCGTGACGACGCTGCAGGGCGCCGGTAAAGGCACCCTTTTCGTATCCGAATAGTTCCGACTCCATCAGGGCTGGGGAAAGCGCCGCGCAATTTAAGGCCACCAGCGGACCCTGCCAGCGCGTCGAAAGATAATGAAGGCGGGTTGCCGCCAACTCCTTTCCGGTACCTCGCTCTCCTACCAGCAATACCGGACGGTTGACCGGTGAAACCCGGGAAAGCCGCTCTTGAAAGGCCCAAAACGCCTCAGACTGGCCCAAGGCTTCCACCATCTCCACCGCGGTAGCGGAACTTCTACGGGGTTTTAAAGATTGATGTGGCGTTCCCATGGCAAAATAAACATTATAATGGCTAATTTTACTTATTATTAGTATTTTATGCCATAGTCCCCAGCTTGTGTCAAGACCTAAAAATCGCCAAGCCACTGCATTTACGCACAAATTACATTTTGGCATAAATTATGCTTTTCAAACAGTCAAACGCATAATTTGGAGGGTTTATCATGGGAATTTTTACACGATTTCGCGATATTGTCAGTTCCAATATAAACGCAATGCTGGACCGGGCCGAAGATCCCGAAAAATTGATCAAACTCATGATCCGGGAAATGGAAGATACCTTAATTGAAATTAAGGCTGCCTGTGCAGGTGTTATGGCCGGCAGCAAAAAGGTACATCGCCAACTGGATGAAATCGACGCTCGCGCCCAGTTTTGGGAAGAAAAAGCCGGCCTGGCGGTCAAAAAAGGCCGCGATGATCTGGCTCGGGAAGCGCGCATTGAAAAACGAAGATACATCCGCAAAAAAAGTGTTCTCGAAGATGAACTCAATGAACTCGGTCTCCTGATCGGAGGATACCAGAAAGATATCCGACAGCTGGAGGAAAAATTAAAGTCGGCCCGGGAGAAACAACGCCTGCTTGTCCAGCGCCATATCCATGCTCGCAGAAAAAAACAGGCCCAGGAGGAAATTCGCCGCATGGACAACTCGGAAATCATGTTCAAGTTTGATGACCTGGAAAGCCGAATCGAACGCATGGAATCCGAGGCAGATCTTGTCAACTACGGCAAAAAAACCGGTCTGGAAGAAGAGCTGGACAAACTGTCCGTTGATGATGAAATTGAAGCTGAACTACAATCGTTGAAAAAACCGGCAACACAAAAAGAAAATATAAACTCCTCTGCTGTTTAGCACCGTTCATCATTAACTTATGAAATACTTTGGCCGGTATTTGGGCATATATTCGTTTTAAATGAAACCCATATAAAAAAGTGGAAAGCCTCCAACCATGCATGGTGCTCTAATTGTAGCAATTGTTTTCAGCGGTATCGTTCTGGCGCTGGCCGTTGTCGGCAGCACCATTCTCATGGCTATCAAAATTATCAAAGGCGGCGTATCGCGCAAGGAACAAAAATACCAGGCCGATGAAACCAGGATGATTCAAGAGATCTATCAAGGACTATCCCGCATGGAGGAGCGGGTGGAATCACTGGAAACCATCCTGTTGGATCGCAAAAAGAAGGATCACTGAAATGAGTCGATTGGAAAGAATTTTTGACGGCGGTTTATATCGATCCCGCCGCGGTGTCATTTTGGGGGTTTGCCGCGGCCTTGCCGAATATTTTCATTTTTCCCTGTTTTGGACCCGAACATTGGCCCTGATTTTTCTGCTTGTTAGTGGCTTGTGGCCGGCCGTGGGACTGTATTTCATTGCAGCCCTGCTGATGAAACCAGAGCCGGTTATTCCCATCCAAACCGCAGCGGAGCAAGAGTTTTATGACAGCTATACACAATCACGGCATGGCGCAGTTGAGCGGTTGAAACGCAGATTCCAAAATCTGGAACGCCGTATCCAGCGGATGGAAGATATTGTCACTTCACGGGAATTTGACTGGGAAAATCGTCTGAATTCCTGAAGTCACCACCAGACGGGCAGTTGACGAAAGATAATTGGTCAACAACCCGCATAGAACACAGGGGATCGTCCAAATCGATCCTTTCACCGCAATCTACCGACCAGACCCCGCGGATTTTTTCTGCATTCTAAATCAGCGGCATTTTGGTGTTTTATTTCTTTTTTCGCCTAAGCTCAGACACTTTGTTTTCCGGATACCGAGAGACACCGTGTTTTTCTTCCCTCTTTGCCT
>CP070652.1:428797-432340 GCA_020354645.1 Deltaproteobacteria bacterium | reverse complement strand
GCCTGAGCAATGATTGTAAATAGATTTTTTCCATAGTAATCGTACTTTTTTCCTGGGAATACGATTATCTAAATAAAACCTGCTCCATGTCATATCTTTTGCAAGGGGGAGAAAAGCATTCGGGTCACAGGTTTTGGAAAAAACGATATTTAATTTCGGGCAATTAACATATCGTTTTTTTTGCATTCCATTGAATCGAAATATCAATTCCGTATCGATAAATTTCGCTGGGTAATTCATAAGATTATTTAAGACACCAGTGTGAATGCAGGAAAGTTTGATTGTAATAAAAGAAACATCGCTGTTTTCTTTTAATATGTCTTTTATTCGCATGAAAAGTTTTTCTTGATCAGCATTTCCAAGACCGCTACTGCAATCAATAAGTCCACAAGAAATACCCAGTTGATCTGTATCCCAATCACTTTTTTTCAAGTATACATGCTTTGGATGATCTGTATATGCGATGTGTGAATTTTCTCTACCCATTAATTGCAATTTTCCGGTTCTTAGTTAGGGAAAACTATTTTTGGTTCTGAAACCATCATTAAAAAATCGATCACTGAAAGCATTCGTTTAAAATCTCCATGAAGTTGGGGGTAAACCGGATGCTGAAAATTTTGCCACGACACTTCAATGTCTTCTTCGGCAAAAGCTTTTTCATCCAAATAATCCTTAGCTCCCAGACCCGTCAGATAGATATCCCCTTGGACTGCCTTGACAAGCCTAACGAGCCGTTCCGTTCCATGTGATGTTTCATTAAAAGTGGAGGATAATTCTAAAGGTGTTCTAATATCCAAAATCCGGGCGCAGTATTTTAACAACTCAATATTCAATTCAATTAAATAGGTGTGATTTTTGGACAGTATTTCTTTGATTTCATGATAGACGGAATCATATTGGGGTGCCTCTCTGTAGGCGGCGTGGACGGCATTTAACATTTTTTCTTTCCAATTGTGGTGATTGCTGATTTTGACATCTTTGACCAACTGTGAATACCTACCCTTTTTAACCACTGGAACGGTCAGCCATTTAATCCCCTGCGGCGTTTTTATTTGATCCCTATGGTGCCAGCCGCGGCGAATAAACTGGACGTCGTCGAGTACAATGTAAAGATCACTTCTCAACCATCGGTCAAAGAATCCCAACCAGGGTAGAAAATCCGGCTGATGAATGGTGACAATCACAAAGCGATCCCTTTACACCAGATAACGTACGACTTCAAAACATTCGGCATATTGAACCCCGATCATTTGCCCGTCGTTTGCGTGCATTTTTGTAAAAAAATCAAGCCACTTGTATCGAACTCGTTTGAGCTCGGATTTATGGGCTTTGATCACGTCAATCTTTATTTCCATGACAGCGGTGATGTCAGAATAAAAATTGCCCTTGAATCGTTGCTCGGTATCATAAAAATTACTGCGGTACATGAGAAATCGGGGTACGTGTCTGCCGGCCATCAAGGTGCTTTTCCCGGCATATTGATGGTCCCGGTGCAGATCGTAAACCCAGTGGCTATAAATCGTGTCGATTTCGAGTTTTTCGATATAATTTAAGATAACCTTGCCCAGGATGTCGTCAAAGGGGACTTCAAATGTTTGATAGTCCAGGCATATCAGTTCAGCGCCGATAATTTTTGCCGCCGCTTCGCCCTCACGGCGGGCAACCGCGCCATCCCTGATCTGTATGCCATCAGGGTTTTTATAGGCCGAATCCGTGATTACCAGCATCGTTACCGAATCATGATTCTGGGCGTGCTTTATCAATGTTCCGCTGCATCCCAGTTCAATGTCGTCGTAATGCGCGCCAACCGCCAAGACTTTCATCGATATTTTTCTCCTTTGCCGTAATAGTCCTCGATTGCATCACAAACATACTGAACGGAGTCATCGCCCATTGACGGATATAACGGCAGTGTTACCTCTCGTCGAGCCACCGCTTCGGTAAGCGGTAGAATGCCTTCTTCAAATCCAAAGGTGCGTTTGTAAAAATCGAAGAGATGGGCAGGTGGATAATGAATGCTGGTTTGGATACCCCGATGCTTCAAATACGCGATAAACTGTTCCCTATTTATGTTTTCGTCTAGAATTACGGGAAAAATATGACATGCTGAAGCGCTGCCGCTATCGCGGAATGGGATTGTCACACCGGATATATGTGAAAGTCTGTCTTTGTATAATTGGGTGAAACGATAGCGTTTATTATTGACGTCATTTAAATTATTGAGCTGAGCGACTCCCAGAGCCGCCCGCATCTCATCCATGCGATAATTAAATCCCAGCTCAACGACGTCATAGCTTAATGTTTGCCCACGGTATCTGTCCATCGTTAAAGCGGTCATGCCGTGGGATCGCATTAGCCGGACGGTATTGGCCAGCTGATCATTGTTCGTGACAACCATTCCCCCTTCAGCCGTGGTCATGTTTTTATTGGTAAAAAAACTGAAACACCCAACATCTCCAATAGTGCCGCAAAGTTTGCCGTTATATTCGGCTCCCGGAGCATGCGCACAATCTTCTATGATATAAAGACGATTCTCATCTGCAATTTTTTTAATAGGACCCATGTCACAGGGATGACCGGCATAGTGGACGACTTGAACGGCTTTGGTTCTGCCGGTAATTTTGGCCTTAATATCTTCGGGTGAGATGTTAAGCTGATCATATCCGGCTATATCGGCAAAAACCGGTTGGGCTCCCACATAAATGATAGAATTGGCACCGGCGACAAATGTAAGGGACGGGCAGATCACTTCATCGCCGTCGCGGATACCTAAGGCCATATTGGCTAAATGCAGGGCTGCGGTGCCGTTTGAGACGGCAATGGCATTTTTGATGTCCAAAAACTCAGCAAACAGACTCTCAAAGTTTTTGGTCACGTCCCCCATTGTCAACCAACCGGAACGCATTACCTGCTGGACCGCATTTATTGCCGCTTGGTCCAGTCTGATATCAAACAAAGGGACTTTCCACATATCTTGCGACCCTTGGGTTTTTACTTCTTGCGGTTGGGTAATAAGCGCTTTTTCATTTTATGATATTCGTTTTGGGCCCGGTTGTAGTCCTCGTGACGGCCGATGTCCAGCCAGTAGTCATCACAGGGGTAACCAGCCACCTTTTCTCCATTTTCCATCAACCGAATCACCAGATCCGGAAAGTCCAGATAGATATTCGGTTTAATGTACTTCAGAACGTCCGGTTCATATATATAAACCCCCATGCTTACCAGATACGGCTTTTCCGGTTTTTCGATATATTCGGTTAAAAAACCGGCCGAGTCCGTCTCGATGACACCTAGGTCTATTTTGACTCGTTTTCTGTGCATTGCGATGGTGAGTACGGCATTTTTCTTGCGGTGGTAGGCAACAAGTTTTGAATAGTCGAGGGTTGTCAAAACATCGCCGTTCATGACAAGGAAGGTCTCGTCCAAATCCTGAATTAAACCCAGGGATCCGGCGGTACCCATGCGTTTGTTCTCTTTAACATAGGAAATGTTGAGATCGGAAAAGCGGCTGTTGCTGTTCTGGAAATAAGCCTGAATCAATTC
>CP070652.1:421636-428697 GCA_020354645.1 Deltaproteobacteria bacterium | reverse complement strand
TACCGCGGTCTACGGAGAACAGACCGATCACGCTCAAATGCGCAAAGAAGCACAAAAAGCTTATGCGGACGGCAACTGGAAAGCCGCCTTTGAGTTATACAGCATGTTATGCCTTGAGGTAACCAATGATCCCAAGCGGGTGGGGGGCGATCTGGCCCGGGTATATCAGTGCCTGCAGAGACTCAACCGCATCAATGAGCTGGACGACTTTCGCGAGAAGGTGATCTCAAGGCACAGCAAAAATTGGCGTTTGCTGCTGGAGGCTGCCAGAATTTATAGCTACAACCCCCACTGGGGCTATATGGTGGCGGGAAAATTCGAACGTGGATACCATCGCGGTGGCGGAAAATATATGAATGCCATTCAACGGGACCGTGTGCGAGCCCTTCAACTCATGACACAGGCCATGCCGTTTGCCGCTGACGATCCGGCCAGATCGGAAGTGGCCAATTTCTATCTGGAGTTTGCCGGCATGTTGTTACAATACGGCGGGTACAATCAGTCCTGGCGGCTGCAATATCTCACCAATCTGACCCGGTTGCCGGACTATGAGTCCGGTTACGGCTACCAATATCATTCCGGTACCCGAGGCGCACCGGTGGACGATCAGGGAAACCCTGTTTTCCACCATGTGCCGGAGAGTTTTCAATCGGCCGCATCGGATGGAGAACGATGGCGCTGGCTATTAATTCAAGCGGGTGCTGGGGGTAAGCGTTTTGAAGATAAGGCCAATTACATCTTGGCTGCTTTTCTTCATCAGCAGTTCGGTGTTCAGACCATGGCTGCCTACGGGCGTTATTTCCCATGGGGTCGTCCGGTCCAGGAAGATGGTATCAAAAAACCCCAAAGCGGTCCCTATGATGTGCATACCTTAACCGATACTGAGACCGTCGCCAAGCTGGCCACCGGCGTGCGGCGCTTCAACTTGCCGGATGAATTTAACTACATTATGCTGTTTAACGAACTGGCGGGCCGACCGGACGGCAGCCAACGCGCGAATGCGATTGCTGCACTTGCCCGGATTTACGAAAACCGCCGGCGCTATGACAAAGCCGTGACCTTTTGGCAACAGTATGAAAAGCATAACCAATCACATGCCCGCCGGCAGATCGACCAGATTTTAAACAATTGGGGGGTGTTTGAGCCTCTCGGCACCCAGCCGGCCGGCCGTATGCCGACAGTGGAATACCGTTTTCGTAACGGCAAACGGGTCGAGTTTACGGCATACCCCATCAAAGTGGAAAAGCTGTTACGTGATGCGAAAACTTACATTCGCTCCAATCCGCGGCGAATCGACCGCAATAAAATCAATATTGATCGCATCGGTTGGCGATTGGTGCATGAAAATGAAACCGGGTACCTCGGCCGAAAAGTGGCAAATTGGGAGATGGAACTGGAAGTAGACCCGCGGCACTGGGATCGTCGGGTCACCGTGCGGATGCCTTCTGCGATGAAGCAAGCCGGTGCCTATCTGCTGATTGCAAGGATGAAAAACGGTAATACCGCCCGTATCATCATCTGGGTCAGCGATACGGTCATTGTCAAAAAACCGCTCAAACAGCAAGCTTTTTACTTTGTGGCCGATGCGGTCAACGGCAAGCCGATCACCGGCGTCCAGCTTGAGTTCTTCGGCTATTATCAGAAAAGGATTAAAAACACCCAGCGCTACCGGATACGCACCCGAAGCTTTACCCATCACAGCGATCAGGACGGGCAGGTTATTCTTGAGGCCGGCCAACTGTCGGACAAATACAATTGGCTGGTGACAGCCACAAAACCCGACGGGCGCTTTGCTTTTCTCGGTTTTTCCGGTGTCTGGTATCCAGATTATTACGACAGCGAATACAACCAGACGAAGACGTTGTTCCTCACCGACCGGCCGGTGTATCGTCCGGGACATACCGTAAAATTCAAGGCCTGGGCAAGACATGCCAAATACGATCAGGAAGACACGTCACTTTTTGCCGGCCGCCACTTCACGGTTTATATCCAGAATCCGAAGCGTGAAACGGTTTATTCACAAACCCTGACCGCCGATGCCTATGGGGGATTTTCCGGTCAATTCGAACTGCCCCAGGATGCCTCTCTGGGGGTTTACAGGCTATCACACAATTCGGGCACCATCCTTGGCGGGCACACCTTTCGGGTAGAAGAATACAAGAAGCCTGAATTTGAGGTCAAAATAGAAGCACCCGCTGAACCGGTTATGCTGGGAGAAAAAATACCGGCGGTGATATCCGCACAATATTATTTCGGTGCTCCGGTGACGGAGGCGACCGTCACATACAAAGTGCTGCGCTCGGAATTCGACAGCCGCTGGTATCCGGTATTTTACTGGGACTGGTTTTACGGTCCCGGCTACTGGTGGTACGGCTACGACTATTCCTGGTATCCGAACTGGGAATCCTGGGGCTGCATGCGGCCGATCTGGACTTGGTGGCGCGGATGGTCCGAGCGGCACCCTGAAATCGTGGCCGAAGGGGAGGCCAACATCGGCAGGGACGGCAGGCTTAAAATCGAAATCGACACACGGCTGGCCCAACTGATTCACGGCGACCAGGATCACAAATACAGCATCAGTGCCGAGGTGCGCGATCAATCCCGGCGCACCATTGCGGGGCAGGGTGAGGTGCTGGTGGCCCGCCGACCGTTTAAAGTTTATGCCTGGGTGGATCGGGGGCATTATCGTGTGGGCGATACGGTTTCCGCCGGTTTCCAGGCCCGTACGCTGGACGGAAAGCCGGTAAAGGGTAAGGGGGTATTGAAACTGCTGCGGATCACTTACCCCAACGGCACGCCCGAGGAAACTGAAGTGCAAAAGTGGCGTCTCGACACCGATAGCCAAGGACAGGCTAAAATTCAAATCCAGGGTTCCCGTGCCGGACAGTACCGTCTATCTTATACGGTTGCCGACACCAAAAATCATACTATTGAAGGCGGGTATGTCTTTACGGTTCGTGGTGAGGGAGATGACGGTGCCAATTATCGATTTGCCAAGGTTGAGCTGATAGCGGACAAAAGCGACTACGCTCCCGGTGATACGGTTCGTTTGATGATAAACACCGACAAAAAAGACGCGGCAGTGGTTTTCTTTGTGCGGCCGGTCAATGGTGTTTATTTGCCCCCCAAAGTGATTCACATGACCGGCAAAAGCGCGATTCAGGAAATCAAGGTGACAAAGAAGGACATGCCCAATTTCTTTGTGGAGGCTTTTAGCGTTTATGACGGCAAGGTTCACAGCGAAACGCGCGAGATTGTGGCGCCGCCGGAACAGCGGGTACTGAGCGTCACCGTTACCCCAGCAAAAAAGACATATCGCCCCGGAGAAAAAGCCAAGTTAACGCTGCGGCTGACCGATTACTTTCAGCGGCCCTATCAGGGATCGGCGGTGGTCAGCGTATATGATCGTTCGGTGGAATATATCGCCGGCGGGTCCAATGTTCCTGAAATCCGGGAGTTTTTCTGGAAATGGCGACGCCACCACTATCCGTCGGCCCAGTCCAGCCTATCGCGGCGGTTTTTCAACCTGCTCAAAGAAAAGGAAATTTCCATGCAGCCCATAGGCGTTTTCGGCCAGCTGGTTGAGCAGCAGCAAAAGGGTGAGGGAGCTGTCGCACAGGAGCCGGCCGAAATGCAAACTGGAGCAGAGGACAAAGCTTTTGCCGAAGGTGAAGCGGTTTTTGAAGAGATGGCGGTCAAAAGATCGAAGCCTGCTGCAAGCTTAGTTGGCAGAAAACGTGCGGATAAAAAAAAGGTACCGGCCGCGGATCTGGTGACACCGGTGGTGCGCAGCAAGTTTGCCGACACCGCTTTCTGGGTTGCGAATGTCTCTGCAGATGAAAATGGATACGCCGAGGTCAGTTTCAGCATGCCGGAAAATCTGACGGCCTGGAAAATCAAAGTCTGGGCCATGGGCCACGGCACGCGGGTGGGGGAAGGCTCGGCTGAAGCCGTCACCCGCAAGGATGTAATTTTGCGTCTTCAGGCGCCCCGCTTTTTTGTCGATAAAGATGAAGTCGTGCTGTCGGCCAATGTGCACAATTACCTCAAAAAGAAAAAGAAGGTACAGGTGCAACTTGAATTCGACAACCAGCTGATGGCGCTGTTTAAAAACGAAAAATCCCAAAAGACTGTCACCATTCCTTCCCTGGCGGAAAAGCGGGTCGACTGGCGGGTCAAGGTTTTAAAAGAAGGTGACGTTACCATCCGGATGCTGGCCCTGACCGATGAGGAATCAGATGCCATGCAGATGCGCTTTCCGGTGTACGTGCACGGTATCGCCAAGCAGGTTCCCCGTTCAGGGGTCCTTCGCCCGCAGCAAACCGAAGCCGAGGTATTGTTCAGCGTGCCTGCAGCGCGACGGGTTCACGAATCGCGTCTGGAATTGCGGTACTCACCGACGTTGGCCGGGGTGATGGTGGATGCGCTGCCTTATCTGGTCAGCTACCCTTATGGCTGCACCGAGCAAACCCTCAATCGCTTTTTGCCCACCGTTATTACCCAGCGGATTCTGCTGAAAATGGGGCTCGATCTCGAACAAATTAGAGAAAAAAGGACCAACTTGAATCCTCAGGAAATCGGCGATGACCGCAAGCGGGCCCGCCAGTGGCAGCGCTACACGGATAACCCGGTTTTTGATGAAGATACGGTTGTCGATATGGTCAAAACGGGGATCAACCGCTTGGCCGGCATGCAGCTTGACGACGGCGGCTGGGGCTGGTTCAGCGGTTACGGTGAAAAATCTTATCCGCACACCACCGCCTATGTTGTACACGGGCTGCAGATAGCGCGGGAAAACCAGGTCGAGCTTCCGTCCGGTATGCTTCAGCGCGGAATCCAATGGCTGAAGAATTATCAAGCCGAGGAAATAAAACAGCTCAAGCGCTGGGATCGTACCCGTAAAAAAGGAAAGTCGCAGGCCGACAATCTGGACGCCTTTGTCTACATGGTTTTGACGGATGAAGGTTTGGAAAACCGTGCGATGCGCAAATACCTATACCGGGATCGCAACCATCTGACGGTGTATGGCAAGGCCATGTTTGCCGTGGGCCTGCACAAAGTCGACGATCATCAAAAGCTGCAGATGGTGCTGCAAAACATAGAGCAATATCTGGTGCAAGACGATGAGAACCAGACCGCCTATTTGAATTTGCCGAATAGCAGGTACTGGTGGTACTGGTACGGCAGTGAGTACGAGGCCCATGCCTATTATCTCAAACTTCTGGCACACACCGCACCGGGCGGTTCCAAGGCCGCCGGATTGGTCAAATACCTGCTGAACAACCGCAAGCATGCCACTTACTGGAACAGCACCCGGGATACCGCCATCGTTATCGAAGCCCTGGCCGAGTACCTGGTGGCCAGCGGAGAGGATCAGCCGGATTTGGCTGTAGATATCTATTATGACGGAGAAAAGAAAAAGACGGTAACCCTCAACCGCCAGAACCTGTTTTTCTTTGACAATCGTTTTGTGATGCAGGGCCGGGCCATCACTACCGGAGACCACACGCTGAAGCTCAAAAAGTCAGGCAGCGGTCCGCTCTATTTCAACGCTTACCTGGATTATTTTACCCTGGAAGACTTTATTACCCGGGAAGGACTGGAGATAAAAGTACAACGCAGCGTGTATCGATTAAAAAGCGTCGACAAAAAAATCAAGGATGTGGGTTCCAGAGGCCAGGTGGTGGATCGCAAGGTTGAAAGGTATGAACGTGAGCTGCTTGAAAATCTAGCCGCGGTGAAAAGCGGTGAAATGGTGGAGGTGGAACTGATCATCGACAGCAAGAACGATTACGAGTACATTGTCATCGAAGATATGAAGGCTGCTGGGTTTGAACCGCTTGAGGTCCGCAGCGGATACACCGGCAACGAAATGGGCGCTTACGTTGAATTTCGCGATGAAAAAACGACCTTTTTCGTGCGCCGGCTGGCGCGCGGCCGGCACAGTGTCAGCTACCGGTTGCGGGCCGAGGTGCCCGGCCGGTTCAGTGCGCTGCCGGCCAAAGCCTACGCCATGTATGCGCCGGAACTGCGGGCCAATTCCGATGAAATAAAACTGAATATTCTGGATAAATAGTTCGGCTAATTATTTAAATCGGGGAAGCCCCGCCCTTTAGGGCGGGAAGCCTCACTTTACACATCCGCCACTTGGCTTTTGCCAATCACTGCAAATATTAGAAACAACTTTACTTGCTACAGATTACATAAATGAAAATCAGGAGAGATCCGAAGAAAGGGGGATTTCCAATGAGCAATATGCCAAAACGAGACATTACCGGAGAATGCGAAGGTGAATGCCGGGATCGTGTCCGGGAGGGTGAAGAAGAGCGTCAGGCCAAAATGAACCAAGAGGCTTTCGAGGCTCCGGAATCATTCCCGAGAGCACCCTGGGCAAATTCCAGAAAAGAACAACCCGGCATTTTTGGCGGACACGTATAATATGTGTCTCTGGTTTTTAAATATTGGATCACAGGCAAGAAGCAGATGTTAATTCGCGATGGAACCTGTGATCTGTCCAACGAGGAAATAACGGGAGGCGGCGGCCTCCCTTTATTATTGCCTTCGGCCTACAAAACAATTATCTCTTTAACGTTCAAAAGCATTCGAGTCGGATTTCAGTTATTAATTATTGCTATGAAACAGCAAATAATAAAGATGCGACCATGGGTTCTTCACTTGTTTATTGGCGATGCCCGCACCACCATCTGCAACTGGCTTTTCGCCAAGAAATCCGGCGGCCATAATTAGATTATGATTGGCTATGCTGATTTGCGGAAAACCATGCCTGCCAAACGACTTCCGACCATTATGATCTAATTGAAACATACCTTATTTACGATCAACTCTCTATCATCCACCTTTGATATCAAAAACAGATCACAGATTTGCCCTTTGTTTTTTCAGGCCCCAAAAAGATTATGATATCGTCAAAAAAATATGATATCCACAACTTTACCCTAACCTTTTATATTCTCAATAGATCATCACTTTTGATAATTTTGTGATATCAGCAAGATATCTGTAATTTTACAGCCTTGTTACGCACCACAATATATAGATAC
>CP070652.1:418572-421536 GCA_020354645.1 Deltaproteobacteria bacterium | reverse complement strand
CAAATATCATTTAACCTAAAAACTGAGATAGGTAAATTACGTCCTCAGATCAGCGATTTTTTAGATATTTCAAAAATACCTTCTTATTGTGAATTTCATCAGCTAGCAGAACAAATTTGGACCTGCCCCAAATTGTGCATATCGTGCCTTAATCGCAAATAAGGTAAAATTGCACATTTGATCTGCCAGTTCTTATTAAACAGGTATACAGTACAATATCCTTGCCAACTTTATTGAGACAGATCAAAATCTCCGGTGCGGCATTCGGGTTGTAATCATCACCCAAAACAAAAAAGGCAGGCACAAGATGTTGTGGTCCGCATTTTGAATTAACTTTACAGATATCGTGTCGATATCAAAGAATTAGCGAGTTTGCAGGTATGAGATGATCAAAAGGTTATGAAAACCTTGAGATATATACGATATCTGTAATTTTTTCAGGTGGCATATTTTCCATATCCGTTGGAGTGATCAAAGAATTTTGGAATCCCGAAAAACCTGTGATCTTTACCAGATAGCACAACAATCGATAGAATCGGATAACCACTACATATAGTGGCCACCCCACAATTCAAAAGTGCATCATTCAATGAGTAGATTGCACTATTATTAATATTATTGCACTTTAAGGCATAGCAGAATATTTCATAGATTTCTCTGTTCCTGAGATATTCCCACAATTGACACATGGTGGTATAAATGATAGATTGTTTCTAATCAGTGACGCCATCTATTCAGAAGAACGGTATCATTATGGCCTCTGAATGTGAATTTATTAAAATTTATAATGAATATTATCAAAAAGTCATACGATACCTGGTAAGAATAGTAGGGGCAAATGATGCCGAGGACATTGCCCAGGAAGTTTTCGATAAGATAAGCCAAAGTCTTGGAGGATTTCGAGGTAATTCCAAACTATCAACCTGGATATATCGTATTGCAACCAACACCGCGATCGACAGGTTGCGGTCTGCAGGCTACAAACATTCAACCCAACACAGCACTTTTGAAGAAGCCACCGACCTTGATGGTCGCAATGGTTTGGCATCTCACGATCATCCTGCTACCGACCAGGCATTGATTCGCAAAGAAATGAGCGAATGTGTCAGAGAATTTATCGGCAACTTATCTCCAGATTACCGAACCATTATTGCTCTCAGCGAACTCGAGGAGCTGACCAACAAGGAAATTGCCGATATTCTTGATATATCTATTGAAAACGTAAAAATACGGCTTCATCGCGCCAGAGCCAAATTAAAAGAATCGCTCAATGATGGCTGTGATTTTTACCATAACGAGCAAAATGTCCTTTTCTGTGACCGGAAGCAATCCCAAATCTTACCCAAGATTCCGAAATAAAAGTATGAAATAGACTACTTGCCGATTTAGCCCTCTCTTATTCTTATTCATATGCAACGTCTCGTTTGAATCCTCCCTCAAAAAAAATGACCGAATGTGTATCCTTTTGCTTCTTTATTTCGTCGATAAGGATAAAAAGGAGGTAAATCACATGTACGAGTCAGTTATAAAAACAAAGGTTCAATTGTCGAAGGATATCTTTCCTGCTGAAGCATGGCAACTGATATCAAAAAACAGGCAAAGCGATGATCTGGTCATCATAGACGTCAGCACTCCTCAGGAATACAAGGATCTCCATCTGGAAAAAGCTATCAACATAAACCTTCTGTCGAGGTTTTTCAAGATCCGCCTGGAGGTTATGGATAAAAGCAAGACCTATATAGTCTACTGCAAGGTCGGGGGGCGAAGCAAAATTGCCCAGAAGTTGATGCAGCAGTTTGGATTCCAGACAGTTTACAACATTGTCGGCGGAACGCTCCTTTGGGAGGAAGAGGGATTGCCTTTCGCGTCGGACACAGATGGTGTTAACAAATTCTCATTCTGTCCGTTTTTTATTTCGATCGTAACATACAAAAAGATTAAAAAGATTCTGCATAGTTTGTTATCGCACATTATTCAACATAAAGGCGTTGCGGTTTCCTCCGGGCAAGAATCGTAAATTACCTAACAAATTTTGAGGAGGTGATACACATGTACTGGTCAGAAGTTTCAAGTGGTTCCTTATGGTGGATTTTTCCACTTGCAATGATAGCGCTGTGTTTTTTCATGCTGAGAAAACGGGGCGGCTCGATGTGTGGATTTGGTTCACGTGATGAAGACAACAAGCACATCAGCGATTCGGATTCGGCATCGGACATTCTCGACAAACGGTATGCTCTCGGCGAGATCAGCAAAGAAGAGTACGAAGAGAAAAAAATAACTTTAAGCCGTGATAAATGATTTTTCTTCGAGCAAATGACATTAAGATTTACTAAAATAATGAAAGGAGATGTGAAATGGGTACCGAAAAAGCAAATGATAGCAACGATAAGTCCGGGGGCACGGATTTTAGTTGCAATCCGCAAGATTGTAATGGAATGTTCGAAATGATGGATAAATTCTGTTCGGCCCAGGGCCAAATGTCTGATTGCTCGGCCATGATGAAAGCCATGATGGAAAAATGTTGCGGACCAAAAGCAGAAAATTCCAAATCAGAAAAACAGCAAAAGTGAGATCGTCCGGGTTGGGGTTATTTTTTGTCGACAAGATGCACAATCACTTCATATTAGGCTTCGAAACCGATTTTCTTTTTCAATCGATAAAAAATGCCCCATGCCCGAACTGTTTATATTTTAAACAATCAATTTAAATTATAGAAGAGAGGGCAAAGATGGCTTCAATTGCAGTGACCAAGTTTTAATCATGCAATTATCAAATATCGGTCAGAACCCAATCTGACAAGCTCACAATTGGTTGGATGATATTGTCGATATCACAAATTTTTTGAGGTGAGAAAAAACTTGTATCAGTTGGAGTAATCGCAGGTTTTAGAAACCTCAAAAAAACTGAGATATGCTTTAGATATCGGCACTGGGGGCTCATTTGTGATTTGTTTACAGTATAGAT
>CP070652.1:414116-418472 GCA_020354645.1 Deltaproteobacteria bacterium | reverse complement strand
GGTGGGAAAACACACAGGCCGGCAACCCCAGAATCGTTGTATTATCCAAAAGGGCATACAGGAACATGGCCCCGGGCAAAATCGGGCTGCAGTATGCCCTAATCGTTGCGCCGCTTTTTTTGATGCCTTTTTGGGTCACATCATCCGGATCAACCGAGAGCCCGCCGGTTGTCAGGATCAGTTCACATCCACGCGCTTTTAAATCGATAACCGCATCGGCGATCAACTGCGGTTTATCCGGAACAATGATTTTTTTTACCAATTCACAGCCGTAATCCTTAACTTTTCGGGCAACATATTGGTCAAATTCATCTTTAATCAGTCCTTTGCTGATCTCCGAGCCGGTGACCACTCCGCCGACACGTAATTTTCGATACGGCATGAGTTGAAGGATCGGTCGAAACCGTTGCGCCAGAGTTTCCAATTTCTCGATCTTCTTTTTGGCAATCAAAAGTGGAATAATACGGGTGGCCGCAACTTTTTGCCCCTTTTTACAGGGAAAGTTGGTTTTTAGGGTAGATACGATAATATTGCCCAACATGTTGATCCGCATAAGCCCCCGCGAATCAACCTTGAAAAGTCCATCCCGCCGGCTCACAATGTTCGACTTGCCCTCGCTAGGCTCGGTCCACGTCAGGTTATCGCCACAGATGGCCGGGGCAATGCGCAAAGCGGCATCATCTTCGTGGAGCTGATCTTCTGAAAGGTTTAACACGTAGATGTGTTCTTTGCCGATCTTCAGCAATTCGGGTATATCTTCATTTTTGACGATATGCCCTTTTTTGAATCCAACGCCTTTAAATTTTCCGGGTATTATGCGGGTGATATCGTGGGCGAGAATGGTTCCAACGGCATTCTCAACTTTTATTTTTACCAAACTTTTTTTCATGCGTTCTCTGTGATCCGCCTCTTTCTTCGAATGGGCGAAATTGTTACCGTTATTTTAATATTTCATGCGCAATTCTATTTAAGCAGACCTGGGTGGTACCGCCGCCCATGGACCAGCCCCTGACATCTCTGTAATAGCGTTCGACTTCATAGTCCGCTGTATAGCCGTATGCCCCGTGTAATTGAATTGCCTGGTCACAGACCCAGACTGCCATTTCATTTGCAAACTTTTTTGCCATGGAGGCCTCTTTGGCAATTATTTTCCCTTTTTTTTCCTTGGTCAGCGCATCATAAATCAAAAGACGGGCTGCCTGGATCTTGATAGCCATTTCAGCCAAGGTCCAGCGAATCCCCTGAAATTCAGAAATCGGTTTGCCGAACTGAACCCGCTCTTTGCAATATCGCAGGGTTCGATCGTAGGCCCCCTGGGCAAAACCCACGCAGAAGGACGCATTGCCGCAGCGTTCGGAATTGAATTCAATCATCATCTCCTTAAATCCCTTGCTGCCCGCAGGGATCAACAGATTTTCCGCCGGGACCTTTACATTTTCAAAAATGATTTCATCAAGACTGGAGCAATGTCGCCCCATCAAATCCTCTGTCTTGCCGATGGATACCCCGGCAGTATCACGATCGACGATGAACGTGGCGATTCCCTTTGATGGCTTGGGGAGGTTTTTTTCCGTTTTGGCCAAGACGACAAATACACTGGCTATTTTTCCGTTGGAAATAAATACTTTCCTGCCATTTAGCAGGTAATAACCGTTCTTTTTTTCGGCAAAGGAAGACATATTGCCGGCATCTGATCCGGCATTCGGTTCGGTTTGGCAGTATGCCCCTATTTTTTTTCCGGATGCCATATCGGGCAAATATCTTCTTTTTTGATCTTCGGTGCCCTGGTTTAAGATTGCCCGGCAGCAGGCGGAAACATGGGTCAGGGGAATTGAAACACCGGCTCTTCCCATTTCCTCGCACAATATCGCCAAATCTATCAATGAACCACCGGCACCGCCGTATTCCTCAGGCACCAAAAGGCCCATAAATCCCATCTCTGAAAGATGCCGGTAATACTCATCCGGATATTGGCCTACTTTTTCCCAGGTCTTAACATTCGGTATAATTTTTTCTTCAGCAAACTTTCTGACCGTATCCCGGAACATTTTATTTTCATCACTTAATAAACTGTCGATCATATTGTTTCTCCTCTTATTAAAGTGGATCCTCTCAAAAATTTATGCACCCTGGGATTCAAAAACGCTTTATCTCGTTTGTTTGCCCATTTTGATAAGTTCTAAGTTCGCTACGCTAAATTTGTGAAACTCGGGCTTGCGCCCTCAAACAGGTCACAAATTTCACGCTTCGCTTCACTAAGAACTTTTGACAAAATGGTCAAAATCGACTCGCTAAAGGATTTTGAATCCCAGCTTTCGTTGTTTATATGACTTAATGTATTGTTGATATATAAGCAATTGAATTAAATGATTACATAGTAACACTATGAGAAGATCCCCGCCCTAAAGAGCGGGGGTTCTGCCGTTCGGCAGTGCTTCGCAGCCCGGAAAGGAAATTATCTGATTTAGATAGCTTCCCTTAAAGAAAAGGCGGAGCCTGCATGGAAGCAAACCGGCCAATTTTATCTTGACAGTGACAATCATTTTTTATAAGTAAATTACCGACTAATCGTACGCGATTAAATCTATGTGAACCGACATCTGTTTTCGCTTTTTTTCATCTACTCTACCGAAACTTCTACTGAGCTAGAAGCTGACCTCTTCCGAAGCCGAAAAATAAACGGACATTTCCCAAACGTATCCACCTGACCCGAAAAACCAACTAACTCAACCTCACCGTAGAAGGCTATGATTATTGGTTTTGAAAGGAGCGACCGATAAAAATACTTTAATGATCTGTTTAGAATGAGGAGACTTACAAGGTTCCAAACGCCGGCATGGTTCAGGGGAGGAAAGATGGGCGACAAAACCGCATTCGTAGAGCTATCCGTAGATCAGTTTTTGCAAGCGGAGACATCCGGTCGAAAAACAAAAAAGACTGCCCGCAAGCTTGCCAGAGGATATGGCCCGATTTTGGATCACTTCAATGATGTTATATTCCTTATCGATAAAGCGGGTCGCTTTGTATTTGTGAATAAAGCCAGCGAGCGGAGAACAGGGATACCAGCGGAGAAATTCATCGGCCGGCATTTCATGGAACTAATCGATCCCCAATACCATGAATTTGCCCGGGGCACCTTTCAAAAAGTTATGGGCGGGGAGAAAATTCCTTCAGTTGAGATGGAAAGACAGACAGCATCCGGAGAAAAGATCACCGTAGAAGTTAATTGGACACCCATCTATAAAGACGGCGTAGCAATTGCACTTTTAGGGATTTCCCGCGATGTAACCGAACGCAAACAAGCAAGGGAAGCGCTTAAAAGAGCCCGGGATGAATTGGAAATGAGAGTGAAGGATCGTACGGCGGAGTTGCAAGAAGCAAACGAGCTGTTAAAGAAGCAAATTAAGGAGCGGAAACGGGCCGATAAGAAACTGAAGGAAAGTGAGGAGAAATACAGAAGCCTCTTTGAAAATTCCGGCGATGCCATCTTTATTGCTGATATAGAAACCGGGAAAATCCTGGATGCCAACCGGCAGGCAGAACGACTCACCGGACGTTCCAGACAGGAAATCATCGGCATGCACCAATCCCGGCTTCATTCTGCCCAAGATGCCGACTATTACAATAAAAAATTCCGAAAGCACATACAGAATGAGCTGGTTTTCGATCTGGAGGCGGAAGTCGTCAAAAAAGACGGCAGCGTTGTTCCGGTTTTTATTTGCTCAAGCCTGATCGACCTCCAGGGGAAAAAGGTCATCCAAGGGATATTCAGGGATATTTCCAAAGAAAAAATGATATCGGATTTAAAGGGTGAGCTGGCAGCCAGGAAATTGATCAACAGGGCCAAGGTAATCATTGCAAATCATTATAAAATAAATGACAGCGATGCGATAAAGTTATTACAGCAAGAGAGCCGAAAGCAAAGCCGGAAGCTCAAAGAGGTGGCCCAGGCGGTAGTCTCATCGAAATTTATTCTGGATTAACAGTAAGTTATTGACTTTTGTTTCACGTGTGAGATAAAAAACAGGAAATAGATACCCTAACGCCAAGACAGCCCGGAAGGCTTACGGCAGGTATCATCAGGGCCCATGACCGGCCCATCCCGTCTATCGGGACAAATATTGTAATATAACCCTTTTAGATTACCCTAAGTCCGCTCTGTTGACCCGCCGAGCGGGAAGAAACAGAGGGCCGGCAATCAAAAAGGAAGGCGTTTAAAGGCCTTCAAAGGACACCACGGCTGTGTCCCTTGGAGGCCTTTTTGTTTTGTGAGGCAGCGCTTGGGCCGACATCAGATATGGTCACCAACAGATGCTGGCCTCAATTCCCCCTCATTTTCGAGGAGGTTGATTGATG
>CP070652.1:389695-414016 GCA_020354645.1 Deltaproteobacteria bacterium | reverse complement strand
TGATTTGGAGGCGTTATGTATTCCCGGCCACTGGCGGGTTCATACCACCAGGGATGCCGGGACACTTGATGGGGATCGGTCTGCCTTACGATCCCCAGAAGGCGCGGAAGCTTATGGCGGATGCAGGCTATCAAGGTAGTCGCGACTTCGACGTTGTAGAAGCACTTACGCCACACGAACGAGAACCTTTGAGCCAGCACCTGCGGGCGCAGTGGTACGAGAATCTGGGGTTGCAGATCACGTGGCAGCCCATGGAACACGGAGCGTTTACAGAAAGGGTATACAAGGAACAACCAACCATGTTTCTCGGTCGATGGGTAGCCGACTATCCCGACCCTGACAACTTTTTAAGGGTAGGTCCTGCTATTTGGCTGCCTGGATGGGTGAACGAAACTTACGCTGGGTTGGTAGAAGAAGCCAGGCGCTCTATGGATCAGAAAGAGAGAATGGATATGTACATGCGGGCCGACAAAATCTTAGTGGAAGAGGCAGCCATTATGCCTCTCAACTATATAAGATGGAACTTGCTGATAAAGCCATGGGTGAGAAAGCATCCCACGTCGGCGATGATGTGGTGGTTCTGGAAGGACGTCATAATCGAGCAACATTAGCTTTATCAGCTGGGATTTTCTTTTTTGCTCCTTAATGACAGTCCGGAGGTGAAAAAGAAGGGGCTTTAGAAAACCTGAAAAAGGCAGAGAAATATTTTCGAGAGGTGGAAGTGGATTATTGGCCTTTCAAGACAAAGGAAGTTTTAGTAAAGCTGCCACCATAACGACACAGCCTATATATTGTGTAAAATATGTTTGCACTGAACGTACCGATAGTTGCCATATATCTGCAATGAAATTAGTTGCTTAAAAGTAAGTCTATCTCCAACAGAACCATAACATTAGTGTTTTGCAAAAACCTGTGATACCAAGCCATGATATCTGCATCTTTGATTTTGTATAGGGTTAGAACAAAGCAGAGGCAGATTTTTGAATTGGCAGAACCGCAATATGCGAATTAATTTCTGAAATCTCGGTCCATTTAATCGAATGGCAAGAAAGATAATAGCACCCCAATAAGCACTTCTTTTTCTGTTTCTAATCTCATCAGAGGAACGGAATCGGTTTGCCTGTGCGGTATGCTAAAGCCTGGCAGGTGGCGATGACCTGGTGCTCTTGATCCGTAACTTTAATGTCGTAGCTGGCCGTCTTTTTCGTTTGACTCACCTCATGGGCCTCTGCCCGCAAACGGATGTGTGGGTCGGGGCTGGTTACATAGGTGACATTGACATTCAAGGCGACGGCGACCGTACCGCAGGTCTGAGCAGCTGCTTGAAAAGCCTCGTCGATAAGCGAATAAATGACCCCGCCGTGGGCGCGCTCATAAATGTTGTTGGCGACAGCCGGATCATATGTCATCTCAACGACGGAATGCCCATACTCTAAAGAAACAAGCTCCATTTTCAATGTCCGGGCAAAAGGTTCACTGGCTACCGCCTGGATAATCGCTTCTTTAACTCGCTGATCCAATGGCTCCCTCCTGTTTGTTTGGGAAAATGTTGGGGGTTACACGTTACGTGTTGCGGGTTTTGCTTGCAGGTAATACTAAGGAGAATAAAAGCCATCCGACACGATTGGATTCCCAGAGGAAGCATTGCGCACGGTTTGTGATGATTCTTGGCGCAGCAAAGGATCAGCGGCCTGACTTGTCTGAGCCCGTATGGGCGAGTTTTCAGGCTGCCCGGAGCAAGCCTTAGAAGCATTCAAACCGTTTGCACGCTGACGAAAAGAATCGAATCTGCGTCGGATAACTAAGGTACTCATTAGCAATTCATTCGGAACTCGCAACCCGGAAACAGTAACATCATCTTTATTCTTTGAGCAATAACTCTGTCGCGATTTAATTAACAAATAGTCCAATTGTTTTTCCATCTTTGAGATTCACAAGTCCTTCCTCGCAAATTCTGAGATAAGGTATCGCCGCGCCCGTAAGTGTTATAATCGTAAGTAAAGGATCCGGAAACCGGACCCCTAATTCGGCCACCGTTTGTTTGATCTCCTCTAATTGGCGCGCGAGAATTTCCATGGGTTCGGTCGAAATGATTCCGAAAACCGGCAGGGGAACTTCACTCAGAACGGTGTTGTCCTTGCATACAACCGCGCCACCCTGCAAATCATGGATTCTATTGACCGCGGTTGCCATGTCTGCATCGTCGGCGCCGGCAACAATAATATCCGATGTGTCCCAGGCCGCACTGCAGGCAAAAGCGCCGGCCTTGAGGTTGAATCCCTTGAGAAATCCTATAAATGTTTTCCCGGGTACATGGGTTCTGTCAATTGCAGCGACTTTGATAATATCCCGATCAAGATCGGCTTTAACTTCGCCGTTGGTCACGGATAGTGCCATTCCGATCTCCCGCGTTACCAGATCAGTGATCATATCGATGATCCGCACCGCAACCTCCCCCGAGTCCTGCGGCGCGGATACGCGGAAATCCGAGGCTTCAAATGTTTTTGAAAGGTGGATGCTGTTTTGGCTGTCGTGTGAAAACTGATGTTCTCTGGGGGAAACCAATCGACGCCCCTCATGGGCAATGACGCGACCGTTGCTGATTACATACAACGCCTCAATGGTATGGATATCCGGTATGATCACCATATCGGCATAGCGGCCTGGAGCCAACCCGCCGATCAAATGGTCAAGGGAAAAATGTTCAGCCACATTCAAAGTTGCCATCTGGATGGCCGCTATGGGATCAAAACCGCAATCGATGGCTTTTTGGACAACAAACTCCATGCAGCCTTTTTCGAGTAAGTCTTTTGGTCCCACGCCGTCGGTGACCAATATCAATAGCCGTAAATCTATTCCGGTTTCCTTTATCTTGGAAATGGCTTCAAGATCCCTGCGGATACTGCCCTCTCTTACCATAACATACATTCCCAATCGCAATCTCTCTAAAACCTCCTTGGTCCGAATCGGTTCGTGGCACGAGGTGATGCCGGCAGCGATGTAGGCATTCAATTTGTTACCGGTGGCACCAGCGGAGTGACCTTCAAGGGTTTTTCCGAAACGTAAGGTTTCATTGAAGACTGGAAGCATCCGGTCGGGCTCCTGTAGAACGCTCTGCCAGTATGATTCGCCCAAGCCGATGATAGTATTTCGGGCCAGCAGCCTGCTCAAGGTTTCTGTCGAGATGCCCCGTGCTTTTTGGCTGATCGATGCCATAAACGGGGCTGTCGCAAATATCTTGATGGGCTGGTCGTTCATCGATTCCAGAAAATCAGCGATCCCCGCATATCCGGTTACGGGGAAGGGCTCCATGGTCTCTGTGACCAGGCTGGTGGTTCCACCGGTCATGGCATATTTGAGAAATTCACTGACACTGTACATCCAGGCCAGGTGGGTGTGCCCGTCAATCAGGCCGGGAATAACGATACTACCACCTGCATCGATGACTTCGGTTTCTTTGCCGATTTTATCTTCCGGTTTATCTCCGACATAGGCTATCCATTTCTTTTTAACGCACACGGCATGCCCCTCAAAAATTTCACCGGTATAGACATTTACCAGATTAGCGTTGATAATTGTCAGGTCAGCTGCCTCTCGACCCAGTGCAACTTGGATGAGCTCCTTTTTATCCTCAACGCTAATCAATGAGACCGATTCTGATTTTTCCATCACGAGATCACCTTTCCTTTCCGGGCCCGAATAAATTTCAGCATTTTTATCACACCCTTGCGGTTTTAACAACAGAATGGAGACAAGTACAGGGCTACTTAATTTTTCCTGAGCTTGGGCATGCACGGCACTGGAATCGGATTCCTGGGATGCTGGACCACACTGGTGCGAGCTACGGGTAAAATGATGTTAGAAGTGTAATCATATGACCGTTGATTGCTGGTAAATTTCAGAATTACCGGGATGTCAATCCAAACCTGCCGGCAGCGGTTCGACGGACTGCGATATTTGCCCGCCGGTAGCGATGTCGTCTGCGATCAACCGGATATGTTCGGCCAACATTTGATGACGCTGCCGGATATAAAGAGAACGGGGCGGGCTGTTTATCGTTTGATTGGCGGTTTCATAAGCTTGGGATGAGAAAAAATGGCTGCCAGCAGACTGCAGATGGCCAAGACAATCAACGGAATCCTGTACGAACCGAACCTGATAACCAGATAAGCACTGAACCAGCCCGATATCAGACCGGCCCAGGCTTTTGCCGTGTAGGTAATGCCATAGTTCGTGGTTGCATACTTAGCGCCATAAAAGTCACCGATAGTTGCCGGATAGAGGGCGAAAGGTGCACCCCCCAACAATGAAGCGGCAAAAACGGTTGTCACGAACAAAGCCGGAATATGCGCGAAGGCTAAAAAGGCCAGAATCGATATTGCCAGCAGGGCGTAAAATAATACCATTGTTCTCCCCCTTCCTATTTTGTCAGAGATAACACCGGATACCACTCTGCTTAAACCGTTTCCGAGGGGAAATAAGACAAGCACAATGCTGAAGTAGGGCACTGGTATCGCAAACTCATCTGCCAGCATTTTCATCTGGGCCCCGAAAAGCAATACGATGGAAACCGTAAATACAAATGAAAAATAGATCAAGTACCATTGATAGGTCTTGAATATGGCAAGCGGTTTAAAGGGCAGATCATCGCCAAAATTGCTGGTGCCAAGGCTTGAAAGGGCCGGGGCCCTACCATCAGGATACTTGTAAAACAGGGACAACGGGAGGAGGAGCAACATCATCGCAACGCTTAATATCCGTAGCGTTGAGCTGAGACCCTGTGCTTTCAGCAAAGACTCAATAATAAGATTAAATATGGCGGTTCCTGCTCCAAAACCAAACACAACGGTACCGGTGGCAAACCCGCGGCGGTCCGGAAACCACTTTATTGCGCAGGATGTTGAGACTCCATAGAGGATACCAACGCCGAGCCCCCCCAAACCATAGTACAAATAAAATAATTTTGGAGAAGACGTGAAGGAGGCCAGCAGCAATCCGGCGGCAACAAGCATGGAGGCAACCACGGAGACCGGTCTGGGGCCCATGGAATCGGCAACATAACCTGACAGGGGCTGAACAAAGGTGGCCGTATAGGTGTATACGGTAAAGGTCAGACCGATGGTGTCCAGCGCCCAGCCAAATTGCTCTCGAATAGCATATGCAAATAGAAACCATGAATACTGATAGATGCTGATAACCGCCATGATCAGAAAAGCGGCGACGATGATACCCCAGCGGAACTTTTCCTGAAATCCAAAATCGCTTATCATAGATATTTTCCATACCGGGAGAATCCGTCTTCAGGGTCAAAGATTCCCCAATGTTGCTAGCTATAATGAAGCTTCCCACACTCCCGTTGCAGCGGGACTGGGTATCAAAGCGGAACCGGTCTACGCTCTCAATAGCTTCGACCTGGCAAGTTGCGCCTTAGCCTAATCCGCCGTCGCAAAGCTATGGCGCGATAAACCCGTCTGCGCTCTGGTGAGCTTCCGCCTTCGTTAAAACTTCGGCGAGACAGGTCGGCGCAGTTCACCTCGCCATCTTCAGTTGGGTCGTAGCCCTTAGCGAAGACCAATCTTCCCTGCAGTCCCGCTGTAAGCGAGACAGGATATCCAGGCGAAGGCGAATAATATGGGATCGAATTTTTGATTTTAAATTCTGGATTTTTGTGTTTTAAGTACTGCCATGAAGTTTTGAAATTTTCAATTGATTTCATTAAAAAGGGTTTGGATTCATGAACATTGCAGCAAACTTGGAACAAGCGGCTTTTTATTTTCCGGACCGCTGCGCAATAATTGACGGGGATAAAAACTTTAGCTTTAAAGAGTTCGATCAGGAGGCCAACAAAATTGCCGGGGCATTGGTAAAAAAGGGACTTCAGCCGGGCGATCACGTTGCCCTGTGTGCCCCCAATTCTTATGCCTGGCTTGCGATTTATTTCGGTACCCTCAAAGCGGGTGCCGTAGCGGTGACATTTTCCCACCTCCTCACCAAAAATGAGCTGATTCAAATCATCGATGATTGCCGGCCCAAAGTTCTCTATACGGTGGATCAAAAACTGGATGACATTGAACCTCTCCGTAAACGACCATACCTTGAATTGGTGATATGTGAAAACGGCGATATCTCCTACCCGCGCCTGGTGAAAAATGGCCCGCCTGACTTTAAAATAAGATCCCGCAAACGCCAGGATCCGGCAGCAATCCTGTACACCGGCGGCACTACGGGCACGCCGAAAGGTGCTGTATTGAGTCACGAAAATCTGCAAACTTCGATTCACAACATCGCTCACTACGAGCGCTCAACCGAGACTGACCGGGCGCTTTGCTTTTTACCGTTTAACCATGTATTCGGCCAGGTACATATTATGCTTTCCACTTTTTACAGCGGGGGCGGATTGATCGTCCAACCGGGTTTTGATCTGCAAAAAGCATTGGATGCCATTAAGCACCTCCAGATAACCAAGTTCTATGCCGTGCCCACCATCTACATTCGGTTGCTGGAGCTTGGAAATTTGCGCAAAAAACTCGGATCGGTGCGATATTGTTTTTCGGCAGCCGCCTCTATGGCCCGGGAAGTGGTGCGGGAGTGGAAAGCACGGGCAGGCCTGGATATTTACGAGTCTTACGGCATGACGGAAAGTTCGGCGATGGTTACTTATAATCACTATTACCGGCATCTTGTGGGTTCGGTCGGCACGCCGGTCAACCTGGTTGAGGTCCAAATCAGGGATTTTAACGGTAACAAGCTGGAACAGGGAGACGAAGGGGAGATCTGTATCTGCGGACCCAATATCACCAGGGGATATCTCAACAATCCGGAAGAAACCCGGTCGGCCTTCTGGGGGGAATGGTTCCGATCAGGTGACATCGGCGTTATGGATGAGGACGGTTATCTGTATGTTGTGGACCGCCTAAAGGATATGATCATCACCGGCGGCGAAAATGTATACCCCCGTGAAGTCGAAGAAACTTTATACACCTTCCCCGAAGTTCAGGAATGTGCCGTCGTCGGTCTGCCGGACAAGGAATACGGCGAGCGGGTTACTGCATTTATTGTACCCCGGAAAGGTTACGATCTTGAGCCGAAGGCGCTCAGATCCAAACTTAAAAATCAGTTGGCCCCTTTCAAAGTGCCCAAATCTTATTTACGCGTTGAAGAGCTGCCTAAAAGTAACACCGGCAAGATACTGAAAAGAGAGATCAGAAAAAAATATGCAAACACGGGCAAATAAAGAGGCTTTCTGACGGATTGATAGGACAGCCATGCCCGAAGAAATTCAAATAGCCGCAGGCCGCCTGGGGGAGGGATAACTTATCCTTGCTGTTTTTCGGAATGTTATTTCGAAAACTACTCTGATGGACGTAGCACAAATATATTTCTTGGGACTTCAGGTAAAAGCCCACGAACGGTTTAACGGATAATCACAGTCATTCAAGCGTGAATTTTTTTTGTTTGAATATTTTTAAGCAGGCGTCAACTGCCTCAGGATCATAGCGAATACCCTTGCTCTGTACAACTGCAGCTAATGCTTTTTGTAATCCCATACCGGGGCGATACGGCCGATGAGAGGCCATGGCCTCCACCACATCTGCAACTGCGATGATTCTGGCTTCCATGAGAATGCCCTTTCCGGACTATCCTTGGGGATAGCCGGAGCCATCTAGCCTTTCGTGATGCTGTAACACCATTTCTGCAATAGGCCACGGGAATTCAATCTCTTTCAAAATGTCATAACCGACCTGGGGGTGTTCTTTGATAAGGTTGAATTCATTTTTTGTTAATCGGCTGGGCTTGCTGAGAACCTCGGCCGGAACGGATATTTTACCCAGATCATGAATAATACCTGCCATGCGGATGCCGTCGATTTGTTCCTTAGAAAGACCGCATTCTTTGGCGATTAAACAGGCCAGGTCAGCCACCCGCTTTTGATGACCGGCCGTATATGGATCCCTCATTTCAACCGTCAGTGCTGTGGCCCGGACAATGCCATCAAGGGCTTTTTGCAATTTGGAAGTACGCTCTACGATCATCCGTTCCAGATCTTCTTTGTAGGCCCGATTTGCTAACTCAAGTTGACGTCGGCGCAATGCGTTTGCCACACTGATTGAAAGCCTGTTGAGTCGAATCGGCTTGGTAACATAGTCATAAATACCTCTTTTTAAGGCAGATTTAGCAACTTCTGGATCGTCTAAAGCCGTTACGATGATGGTCGCCGTATCTTTATAGTCAGCGGAGGCGGTTTTAATGAAGTCAAGCCCCGTCTCTCCGGGCAAGTTGATGTCGCAAAGGATCAGCTCGAAGTTGTTTGACTTCAAATGGTTACGTGCCTGTGCACAATCAACAGCCACCTCACACGTATGGCCCTCCATCTCGAGCATCTGATTGAGTAGCTTTCGAGTCAGATCATCATCATCTATGACTAAAACATTGGCCATTTTGTTCTGCTTTCCGAGGTTGAGTGAAATTCAAAACCTTTCAACGGGTTTAAAAATTTAAGGTTAACCGATCGGGTACAAGCCCAAGGTCTAAGTTAAGTACCTAAATTTATTGATAGTCAGGTATATCGCCGCACCAATTGTTGCCGGTTGTTCTGCCGTTAAAAAAGCTCATACACTCGATAAAGATTTACCAGTATGAGCCCCCATAAATTTTAAAACGTTGCTTATTCGTGCATAGTTGTATTTCAAGTTTTCTTTGATAATGAATTATACATTTTTCAGATATGATCTGTCAATCAGCCAATTTCTGTTTTTCGAACCGCAATTCTTCTTGCATCTCATAATTGAATTATAAAATATCATCTGAATCAATTGATAGGTTTTTAGAAGCATTTTAACTTTTTGAGTGGATAGCCCGCCAGGCAGCCAACCATAAAGCTCCTAGGCTGATTAAGAGGCAAAACAGCTTAAAAAGCCAACCGAGAAATGGAATGAGACCGATCAGGGCGATGACGGTTATTCCCAGTACAAACGGCCAAAAGAATGTACTGATTTGAGATTTTTTGAAATATCCGATGATTTTCCTTCCGATCCAGACGCCGATATAAATGCGACTGATGTAAAGGACCCCCCCGTAGATAAGGCCGGCAATGATCCCGGCCGGAATGCCGATGACGGTAATAAAGGCGACGACGATGGCCACCGGCACCGCCACCAAAAACACAAAGCCGACGCCCATGTTTGTCCAAGGTGAATCGGAGATCAGGGCCACAACGGTTTCAGTCTGCTTTGGAGTGAAGCCATTGATGATCAATCCAACAACGAGCAGAGCGGCCAGAGAAAGAAACCAAAAGATGATATGGGCTGCCCCGGCAGTCTTTCTGTCTTTAGGGCCCCATTGCTCGGGTTTGTCCCTTTTTGCAGCTGTCTTTTTCTGGAAGATTTCTCCCAAAATTTGAGATCCCTCCTGACGATCCAGAATTGCCGATGCATAATTGAGGTTTCCTTTTATCACCGCCGTGGGCGTTAGGGTTATTTTTGCGGCTCCCACCTCCACGTTGTCTTCGAAGATTCCGGTCAGGACAATGTTTGCAGCACCGGCACCGACTTTACTGCGGAATTTACCTGAGAGGACGATATTGGCTCCGATTGCATTCAGCTCACCCTGCACGCTGCCTGATATCTTGATGTTGGCACCAAATGCATTGAGCCCTTCCATTAACTCGCCGGCTACTTTCACATTTGCCCCGGCTAGAGTGAGTTCTTCCGAAATGACCTCATCCTCCGCCACCGTGACGTTAGCGCCTGCCCGAAAATTAGCGATCCTAAACTCTGTTTCGGCAAGGGCGGGCGTGCACCAGAGAATCGCTAAAAGGATCATGAAACGGATTATGAAACGCCTGTTGTCCATGTGTCCTCCTTATGCTGCAAATTTAGTTAGATAAGCAACGTTCCCTATAGCTCTTGGGCCGCAGACGCGAAAGATGTGCTCGCGGTCTCATTGACGCAAGAGAAAATTTACCGTAACACATTGAGACAAAAAGCCTCTTAATGCTCAATCCGCCATACGCTCTATTTGGTTGAAACTATCCAAAACCAAAGCTTGAGTCAACGATTGTTCATGATTCACAGGGGTGTTGACCGAGATTTATAGTCTCACCTTTTTCCTTGACAGCCGTTTTCCCTAATGATATTAGGTTATGTAAAAATAATTAAATATTTATACTAATTATATTTATAAATTACATATAATTATAAACCTAATAGCAATTAATAATTTTTTTTTATTCAAATTATTTTACAGATAATTTTCTAAAGTGGCTCCAAACCTGATAAAGTTTTCTGGTTTTTATAGAAATAAAGAATATAAAAAAATAGGATTTACTGGAATTTAATTAATTAATTACAAGAGTTTATCTAGTATATATAATATTTTCTTATAAAATACCTAATAGGTATAAGCTGCACGCTTATGGCCCATAAAAATTCAAAAGAAAGCACCCGGGATCGTATCATCGACTCAGCCAAAAAGCTTTTTGCCGAACAGGGGTATCAAAAGACCACCATTGTCGATATTTCGAGGCAGGCGGGTTTGTCCGAGGCAGCCCTTTATGAATATTTTCAGGGCAAAGAAGATTTGCTGTTGACGATTCCCGACCTCTGGGTCTCGGAGTTGCTCCGGGATTTGGGTGAGCAGTTATTTGGTATCAAAGGCGCGGTCAGTAAGCTCAGGAAATATCTTTGGTGGTATATGCGCCGCATCGAGCAGGCGCCACTGGATGCCAAGATTGTATACCTTTTCCTCAAAACCAATGCCAACTTCATGAACACCGAAGTTTATTCCAACGTCAAAGCCCTCTATTCACATTTATTGGATATCTTTGAAGAGGGGCGCGAAACCGGCGAGATGAAACCGGACCTCAATCCTCATTTTGCCAGAGACATTTTCGTGGGGACTATGGATCATATTATTACGCGCTGGCTCTTAAAGGATCGGTCCTATTCCCTGTTTGAAAATTTGGAAAACATATTTGAGCTGATGGTCGATGCTTTCATTGCAAATCACCGCACCGGATAAGCGGGCCGGCAGGAACAATAAGCATTTCATCAATTAAAAATTGGAACTCATGACCGGTTTGCTTCCCTTAACCCCGCCGTTTAAGGCGGGGTTAAGGGAAGCTATCTGAAAATAGATAGTTTCCTTTTCGGGAAGCCCCGCCCTAAAGGGCGGAAAGCTTCACTGTTACAAATTTTCCCCGCGCGGTTCTTTATCGATAAGACTTGAGGCTTGACATAACAGCTACATTAAAGCTACATAAAAGCTACAAAGACGGATTATTCAAACAGCGTAACCTTTAAGGGAGGATTCATTGATGGCTAAGTTACTGTATGAATGGGATTATTCAGAATATCCGGGAGCAAAGAAGTATCCGCATTTGTTCAAACCGATTCAGATCGGAAATCTAATGGTTCCCAATCGCATCAAATACGCTGCGACTGAGGAAAATTTGAACGGTCGCGACGGGCTTATCACCGACGCCGGTGTTGCTTATATGCGCGAGAGAGCCAAAGGCGTTGTCGGTGGCCTGTGTTTCATGCAGGGCGTTTACATGGATGAAAAGCGTCAGGGGCAGGGATATGTCGGGCAGGCGGCTGCCTGGGATGACAAATTTATTTCCGGTTTGAAACGGATTGCCGATGCCATCCATGACCAGAAAGCCGTTGCCGGTTTTCAGCTAATGGATTGCGGACGGGTCGGTGCGGTTGATATTGAGGAGGGTCATGGCCCCTCCACAGTTCCTCAGCGCTTGAGGGTATTCAAGCCCATGAAGGAAATGACAAACGCCGAAGTCAAAGTAATGATACAGCAACACATTGACGCGGCCAAAAGGGGAATCGCGGCCGGATTTGATGTGATGGAAATTTCCGGTATCGTGGGCTATTTGATTTCAAATTTTATCTCCAGTTACACCAACCGGCGAACCGATGAATACGGCGGCGATATTCGCGGCAGAATGCAGTCCGTGGTAGAAATCATTCAAGGGGTTAAGGAAGCCTTACCGCCGGATATGCCCTTGGGGATCCGTCTGTGTTCTGAAGAACTTCTGGATGACGTCCGTGGCAACACTCCTGAAGAATCCATGGAATCATATAAAATTGCCGAGGAAGCCGGCGTGGATTACATTAGTTGTACTCTCGGTTGGCAGGAATCAATCTATCCGGTCATCAGCCGCGACATTCCCATGGGCAACTGGATTTACTTGGCCAAGCGGGCCAAGGAGCATGTTAATGTTCCCATTCAGATGGCATACCGGTTGTTCAGACCCGGCCTACCCAATGAGAAGATCGGCGCCGGTGAATTGGATATATGGGAAATTTGCCGATCCATGATCGCCGATCCGTTAATGCCAAAGAAGGTTCTGGAAGGCCGTGAAGAAGAAATCCGACATTGCGTGGCCTGCAATCTCTGCCTGGCCCGCCTTTTCCGGGACGCTCCTATGACCTGCTATATCAATCCGATGTGTGCTCATGAATCAAATCCCGAATTCATGGACCCGCCGCCGGCGAAGGAAGAGAAAGAAATCATGATCGTCGGTGCCGGCCCCGCCGGCCTTGAATGCGCCTATATGGCGGCCCGCAGAGGTCATGATGTCCACATTTACGATAAAAGAAACGAGATCGGCGGCACGCTGAACGAGGCCAGAAATGCTCCCTACGGTGACGATGAACTGTGGACCTGCGTCGAGTATCAAAAGGTGATGTGTGAAAAAGCCGGTGTGAATTTTCACCTCGGCACGGAAGTTACCGAAGAGTTGATTGAAGATGAAATGCCGGACAGTGTCGTCTTGGCAACCGGGCCGGCATATCCCAAAATCGAGGGACCGGGCGGCGAGCGGGACAATGTGGTCAACATTTTGGATGTGATGAGCGGAAAAGCTCAAGTCGGTGAAAAGGTGGTCGTCTGGGGTAACCGGAAACCGGGCATCGGGGTTGCACTGCATCTGGCCAAACAGGGCAAAAAGGTAACCATTGTCGGTAAGGACAAATCCGCCGGGTTTGACGTTAATCCGTCCTTTAAATGGAGATACATGATATATCTTCGACAGAATGGTGTTATGGCTTACAATGACGCCAATATCGAAGAAGTCAATGACGAAGGTGTCATCATCCGATCCTACGATGGCTACCATTGGCCCATCAAATGCGACACAGTAGTCGTCAGCGAAAGAGAGCCAAATGAGAGTTTAAAAAAATATGTGCAATCTGAAGGAATCGAACTGTTTGTCGTTGGAGATGCGCTGGTACCCCGCAATTTATCCAGTGCGGTGCATGACGGTTACCGAATCGGTATGCGGATATAAGGAGGAGAATAAAAATGCCAGTAGATGCCGAAAAAGAAATAACCAAATTATGGAGAAATCTGCATAACGCCCAGGCCGAGGTGGGAAAAACTTACTACCGTTGGCGACAGGCTGCGTTGGAGATCGCCGGACCCGGTGCCAAACCTCTGGAAATCGGCCTAAAAGCCGCCGAAATTTTTGGTAAGGATATCGGAAAAAGTTTTTTGCCACGCCTGAATTGGTTGAAAGGCGAAGAGGGTTTTATGATGAGCCTGGGACGAGCTTTTGCCGGATCCTGGGTCGCCGACGGCGCCATTGCGACCGTGGAAAAAGGTGAAACCCCTTCCGAGGTTATTATCAAATGCACCCGGGATCCCTGGCCCTCATGGGCCAAGGAATATGGCGTGCCCATGGAAGAGGTGGCTTTATGCCGCGAGAGGCTTTTTCAATCCATTCTTGAAGATGTCAGTGTTTTCTTCAGCATTTCTTTAAAAATTGAAATGCTCAAGGCCATTCCGCGGGGCCACGGTGAAACCGTATTTAAACTATACAAGGCCGAATAGGTGCTTAACGGGCGCCATACCGAGAATTTTTTGTCGATGTTTGTAACTTACAATTCTTGACATTAGCTGCCGATGCTCGATTTGCCCTGTGGAATTCCGCTTGCAGCGGACCCCGCGAAGCGGGGATTCCACAGCGTGAAGATGCTGGATAACACTGGATAAACAACGTAGCGGTAAGTTATCGAGGATCGCGTATCGAGCATCGAGTATCTGATCGAATCTAAGGTTACATAATTTGCGGCTCATCAGAGCCACTTTTCCCAAGCATAGAGTGATTCTCAAAATAATTTTCCGATTGCACAAGGGCCAGGCAGAGGATAAATTTTTATCGACAAGCTGATCACCCGGGTGGTTCTAAATGACAAAGGGCTATTGCTGCCTGGCTGAGCAAGCGACGGTGGGTCTTTGTGTTAACCAGAATGTTTGAACAGGCAGGGGGGTCAATTGATAGGAAGTGGCCATTTCCAAGCCAAGGGGGCGGTGATTCTGCATCTTGACGACAAAAATTTATCCCCTGCCCGGACCTCTTCATTGTGCTTTGTTTCGGAACATTATTTTGAGAATCGCTATAGAATTGGGAGAAGTGTAGAAACTTGCTTTTTATTATTTACTTAATTTATTGGGGATAATAAAAAATCCGAAATCCGATAGGAAATGATTATGGCTGCTCAAATTGATATGAACAAATGTACGATGTGCGGTGGCTATACCGAGACGCTGTGTGTGGAAGTTTGTCCGGACAGCGCTATTCGAGTGCAGGACGGCCGACCGGTGGTTACGGAGTTTCTGTGCGAAGATTGCAACGAATGCGGATGCGTCTGCCCGGATGAAGCCATCACCGTACCCCTGGAAAAGGTCACTTTTTAAGGGTATTGAGTATTTTTATAAATCAAGGGATCAATTAAGCGCTTAAAGCTGGAAATTACATTTGGTTGAGCCCGTTTGCCTGTGCCCCGTTTTGCCGGTTCATAAGTCCTTTTTTTAAACGGGCTAACCGGCCAACGGGCAAACGGGCTCACCCCATCGAAAGGGAGTCTAGGATGAAGGTTAATAAATTGGACCATATCTGTGTCGCTGTCAAAAACCTGGAGGAAGCCAGAAAAATCTGGGAACCGGTCTTGGGCAAATCCAAACCGGATGATGAATACATCGATGAGCCTGAAAAAATAAAGGTTGCCAGATACTGGGTGGGCGAAGTGGGCTTTGAACTGATGGAGTCAACTACGCCGGACGGAGACGTGGCCAAATTCATCGAAAAACGGGGAGAGGGCGTCATGCTGATGAGCTTTAATGTGGACAACACCCGTGAAGCGATGGATGAGTTGAAGGGCAAGGATTACCCCTTTATCGGAGGTGCCCGTTCGTTTCGTGATTGTGAATTCGCTTTTATTCATCCCAAAAAGATGAACGGCGTTCTGCTGGAACTGATCGATTATAAATGGGAAGAGCTCAGGGATAAATAGACCGATCAAAGAAAACATTTATCAACTTTCAGCATTCCGCAGACACTATTTGAAATAAAATATTTTGATTTGCGGGTTTGTTGCCGCGGTTTTCGGCTGCCAACAGCGAAACTCGAAACAGGAGACGTATTATGACCATTGCAAAAAAAATTGAGACCATCATCGAAAAATCATCTTGGATTCGAAAAATGTTCGAAGAAGGGGCGCGCCTGAAGAAAATTCATGGCGCCAGGAACGTTTTTGACTTTAGTCTCGGCAATCCGAATCTTCCGCCGCCGGAAAAGTTCAGCCAGGTACTCAGAGACACAGTGGATTCGTGTGGGTTGGGGGATCACGGCTATATGCCCAATACCGGCTATCCGGCAGTGTGCAAGTCCGTGGCAGACTTTCTCACACAGGAACAAAAGGTTCCGGTCTCGCAAAGCGACGTCATCATGACCGTCGGTGCCTCCGGTGCCCTTAACGTCAGCCTGAAAGCCATACTGGACCCCGGCGATGAAGTAATCACGCCAGCGCCCTGTTTCGTTGAATACAGATTTTATGCCGACAACCATGGCGGTGTTCTAAAAACGGTGCCGACCAATCCGGATTTTACCCTCAATCTCGACGCCATCTCGGCTGCTATCACTGAAAAAACCAAAGCGGTTTTGATAAATTCTCCCAACAATCCCACCGGCCAGGTCTATTCGGAAGAGAGTCTCAAAGCCCTTGGCAGCCTATTGGAAGAAAAGGGCAAGAAATTGAATCGAACCCTCTATCTGGTTTCAGACGAGCCCTATCGAAAAATCGTCTTCGATGGTGTCAAGGTGCCGAGTATCTTCACCAGTTATAATGAAAGCATCCTCGGGACGTCGTATTCAAAGGATATTTCCATCCCCGGTGAGAGGATCGGTTTTGTAGCAGTAAATCCGCGGGCAACCTACCGGGAGGCGCTTTTAAACGGTTTAGCCCTGACCAACAGAATTCTCGGCTATGTAAATGCACCGGCCCTTATGCAGCGGGTGGTTGCCTGCCTGCAGGGCATGAGTGTTGACATATCCGAATATAAACGGAAGCGCGACATTTTATGCGATGGTCTCGCGGAAGCCGGCTACGAATTTACCAAACCGGCCGGAACGTTTTACCTCTTTCCCAAGTCGCCGATTGAAGATGATGTAGAGTTTGTAAAAGCGCTTCAGGAGGAACTAATTCTGGTTGTCCCCGGCAGTGGTTTTAACGGCCCCGGGCATTTCAGGATTGCCTTTTGCGTCGATGATGAGACTATCATCAATTCGCTCCGGGGATTTAAAAAAGTAATGTCTAAATTTAGATAGCAGATAATCCTTTGCTGATGATATTTTTTTCGAACTTATGCAGTATCGAATTAATTTGCAAATGGATTTATAACAATGCCGAAATATTTGAGAGATTATGAAGTCTATCTGGTTTATGTTGACGCGGAACGGTGCGACGGATGCGAGGATTGTGTCACATATTGCCCGGTGGAGGTCTTCGATATGAGCCATAAGGCATACCCGACCCGGCCTCAAAATTGTCTGGGGTGCCGGACCTGTGTAGCTGTCTGCAAATCCAAAGCCGTTATTATAACGGAAATATAGTGTTACGTTTCAGATGTTCGATTACATATTCCGCAAACAAAATGGGAATTTTTTGCTCGCAAAAACCTTTCTGCTGTTTCAAATATATTTCTGCAGGCATTTATAGGAAACAACATTAATTCCACATTCAGCGTTCGTAAGTTTAATATACAGTGCGGAAGACGGAATGCGGAAGTTGGCTGCTGAAATTCGGCATTCATAAAACCGTCCGACTTTCACCCTCCGAGTTCCGCAATTTTTTCTCTTTTTTTTGAGGTGAGGATATGAGCGATGCAATACTCGTTATTGGTGGCGGAATTGCCGGTATCAATTGTGCCATGAATGTAGCTAAATATGGCACAAAAGTATATCTGGTGGATGATACCGCCAGTATCGGGGGCATGATGGCACGCCTCGACAAGACCTTTCCGACCAATGATTGCTCAATCTGCATCGAAGCCCCGCAGATGTATGATGTTGATAATCATGAAAATATAAAGATTTTGACCAATACTGAAGTCAGAAAAGTAAAAAAGGTCAACGGGGAGTTCCAGGTCCGGCTCGTGACAAAACCCAAGTTTGTTGATGAGGAGAAATGCACAGGTTGTGGTGCCTGCGTTGAAGCCTGCCCGGTGAGTGTTCCTGATGAAATGGACGGTAAAATCGGCGGCAAGCGAAAACTTGTTTCCATGGCTTTCCCACAGGCGGTTCCCAACGTGGTTTCGGTGGATCCGGCATGTCGGCACGGTGAGATGCGCAAAGCCGGCGCCTGTATCGGTGACTGTAAAGTGGATTGCAGTCAATGTCGGGAATGCCCTATCGCCCTTTGTGTTATGGCATGTGAAAAAGAGGGCAAAAAGGCGATTACGCACTGGCAGTCCAGCAAAAATATGAAAATCGACGTCAAAAGCATTGTGGTGGCCACCGGTATTACGGATGCCAAACCGGTCGGCGATTTGCTGGGATATGATGTTTATAAAAATGTGATTACCAATGCACAGTTTGAACGGCTTATGAATGCCGGCGGGCCGACTGCCGGAGAAATCATTCGACCGTCGGATAGTAAACATGCCAAAAAGATCGCCTGGATTCAGTGCGCCGGCCGGGGTCTGGCTGAAGGGAAAGGCACGCCGTATTGTTCCAAAATCTGCTGCATGATTTCAACCAAGCAGACCATCATTACAAAAGAACACGACCCGGCGGTCGAGACCACCGTATTTTACAACGACCTGAAAGCCTATGGTAAGGGTTTCTGGGAGTTTTACCGTAAGGCTGTCGACAATGGTGTCGACTATGTTCGGGCCAGGCCGTATGAAGTCTTCGAAGATCCGGAAACAAAGAATTTAACCTTGAAATATGAGGATCTGGAGAGCGGTGAATTGGAAATAAAAGAAGTGGAATTGCTGGTTCTCGCAAGCGGCATAATATCGAATAAAAGGAATAAAAAGCTTGCCAAGGTATTAAAACTCGAACTGGATCACCTGGGATTTTTTAAAGAAAAAAATCCTTTGACGGCACCGCTCGAGACCAAGGTTGACGGTATTTATTTGTGCGGGGGGGCTACCGGGCCGATCGATATTGCCGAATCGGTGGTGCAAGCGTCTGCAGCAGCCATGCTTGCGCTTCAAAATAACTTGCAAGTCAAATCCTGAAGTTAAAAGAGCGATCAAAACTAAAAAATCCGAAATACGAAACCCGAAATTCGAAACAAATCCGAATGACCAAAAATACAAATTCAAAACAATATGATCTTGAAGACAGAACTTTCGAGTTTACAAAGAGGGTGAGGAAATTTGTTAAGAAATTGACAAGAACTATTGCAAATATCGAAGACAGCAAACAACTTATCAAAGCATCAGGTTCTGTGGGAGCCAACTATATTGAGGCAAATGAATCTTTAAGTAAATTTTAGATTTTAGAATGAGGATTAAGATTTGTCGCAAAGAAGCCAAGGAAAGTCGATATTGGTTGAGACTGGTAGATACGAAAAATGAGAGAGAAATTGAAGAAGATCGAACTTACCTCATAAATGAGGCAACTGAATTGATGAACATTTTCGGTGCTATTTTGCAGAAAAGTAAATAATGTTTGGAGTGTTTGAAAATTTGAATTTAAGAATTTTTTCGAGTTTCGTGCTTCGAATTTCGAATTTATAATCTTACCATCAGTTCCGTTGCATCCCATATTAATGAGGCTAGATTATGGTTGAAAATATACGAATTGGTGTGTTTGTTTGTGACTGTGGGTCCAACATTGCCGGGGTGGTGAACGTTCCGGATGTGGTCGACTATGCCAGGGGGTTGGATCATGTCGTCCTTGCGGATGAAGGCCGATGGTCCTGTTCGGTGGATTATCTGTCGAAAATGCAGGATTTGATCAAAGAGCATCAGATCAACCGGGTGGTGGTTGCCTCCTGTACCCCCAGGACCCATGAGCCGCTGTTTAAACGGACCGTCAAAGAAGCCGGCGTAAATCCCTATCTGCTTGAATTTGTGAGCATTCGCGAGCAGGTTTCCTGGGTGCACATGCAGGAACCTGAAATTGCTACTGAAAAAGCCAAAGATCTCGTTAAAATGGGTGTGGCCAAAGCCGCCCTTCTGGAAGAAGGCCAGGAGATCAGGCTGCCGGTTAAAACCGATTGCCTGATAATTGGTGGGGGGATGGCAGGCATGTCTGCAGCTTTAAATGTTGCCGATCAAGGATTCAATGCCGTCCTTGTCGAAAAGGAACCCCAACTCGGTGGTATTATGAATCAGCTCTGTTTTATTTCCCATGATCACTATAAATCCCCGGCTGCTATACTGGTTGAATCCAAAGCTGCTCAGGTTCACGCCCATCCCAATGTCACTGTTTACACGGATACCCATTTAGAGACCGTTGAGGGCTATATCGGAAATTACAGGGTGACCCTTAAGCCCAATGGGGACGGATCGAGCGGGAATATTGATGTATCCACTGTTGTTGTGGCCACAGGTATGCAGGAGCTTGAACCGGAGGGGCAGTTCTTATACGGGGACGACCCGCGCGTGGTTACCCAGCTCCAACTCGACCGCATGCTCAGAGATAAAGCAGTGCAAGACGTGAAGAGTGTGGTCATCATAAATTGCGTTAATTCAAAAAATGAAACCCGGGGCTGCTGCAGTATCGGTTGTCACACGTCGGTGAAAAACGCCATCGCCCTCAAGACCCTCCATAAAAATGCCAGCGTGCAAATTCTGTATCGGGATCTCTCCATGGTGAAAGAAGAAGGCGATGCTCTGGAAAAAGCCAAAAAGATCGGCATTAAATTTCTGAGGTTTCCGGATGATCGCTATCCGGTAGTTGCCACAGAGAATAAAAATTTAATCGTGCAGGTATTCGACTTGTTAATCGGGAAAGAATTTAAACTGCCGGCCGATCTGGTGGTACTAACCACGGCTTTTAAGGGAGACGAAACCGTCGAGCACATCAAGGGCCTTCTCAAGGTTTCATCAAATGCGGATGGGTTTTTTCAGGAATCCCATGTAAAGCTCGGTCCGCTGGAGTTTCCGGCGGATGGGATATCGCTTTGCGGCTGTGCCAAGGCACCCATGACTTTCAAGGAAAGCTGCGAGGCCGGCACCGGTGCTGCCATGAAGGTCTCGATTCCGATGAAAAGGGGGTATGTTGAAGCCGAGGGGATTGTGGCCGATATAGATTTAGCCAACTGCAACCAGTGCAGCATCTGCTGGAAGAGATGCCCTTACAGCGCGATAAAAGTTGATGCGGAAAAGAATCCTGAGGTGATTAAAGCATTGTGCAAAGGCTGCGGACTCTGTGCGGCCGATTGCCCCAAGGAATGCATTTCCATTGTCCATTATTCAGACGAACAGGTGATGGCCCAGGTGGAAGCGGCTTTGGAAGATGATCCGGACAGGAAAATCATTGGATTTGTCTGCCACTGGTGTGCCCTGGGGGGTGTCGATATGGCCGGGGTGAGCAGGCTGCAGTATCCATCCAACGCGCGGCTGATCAGGGTGATGTGTTCGGCCAGGGTCTCCATAAAAATGATGCAACATGCATTTGATCTGGGAGCTGCCGGCGTGCTGGTGGCCGGTTGTGAATTTCCCACCTGTCACTACATTACCGGTAATTACGCGGCAGAGAAAAGAATAAAAAGAACCAAAAGCAAACTTGCCAAAGCCGGCTATGATCCCGAAAGGCTGTGGAATATCTGGTGCTCGGCAGCAGACGGGCCAAAGTTTGCAGGAACGATGCGGGAAATGGTCAAGGAGCTGAATTTAAAATAGGAATTCAATTGAACCATAAATAAATACGAGCCGTACTGCATCAAAGCAGATAACATCCGAAGTACGAAATTCGAAACTCGTAACAAATCCGAAATCAGAATTTTCCAATGACCGAAACATAAAGATGGGTTTGTACGTAAAATCCTGACGTAATTACAAGGTTTTTGTCACTTGAATTTTGAAAATTAGAATTTGTTTCGGCTTGCCCTGGCGCGACTACTTTTTAATATGGCAAAAGATTTTATACAGTTATGAAGGAAACCATTATAAGAATAAGTAGCTTTTAATCCAGGTCTGGGCCAGGGATTTCGTGCTTCGAATTTCGGGTTTATCAGGGAATCAAAAATATAAAGGCGATTGACTAATCTCGGTATTTAATAAAAGCACGATGACTGTAAGGATCTTATTGTATGGTTGCAGATAGAAGATTTGCCGAAGAATTCAATGATGTGGAAATGTTCAGGTACTGCGAACAGTGCGGCCGCTGCAGTTCGGCATGTCCCATTACCGGTATTAACGATTTTAATATCCGACGGCTTATCCGACATGTGGAGCTGGATTATATTGATGAAATTGCCGCATCGTCGATGCCCTGGTTTTGTGCTGCCTGTGGCCGCTGCGAGGACGCCTGTCCCAACGGCATAAAAATACTAGACATCACACGGGCCCTGCGCGCCAGAGGTCCGCAGGACCAGGTTCCGGAAATCCCTCCCTGTATTAAAGCCTGGCCAGCCGGTATAGATGTTCCGGGATACCTGCGGTTGATTGCACAAGGCAAAAATGATGAGGCCTGTGAACTGATTATGGAAAGGGCACCATTTCCGGGAATTTTGGGCCGAGTCTGCACCCATCCCTGTGAGGCTGCCTGCAAAAGAGGGGAGGTTAACCATCCCATTGCCATCTGTGCTGCCAAAAGATACGCGGCCGACAAGGCCGGAGATCTTTCTGAAATGATAAACACGGTGGCCGAAGATACCGGTCACCGTGTGGCGGTTATTGGAGCAGGTCCGGCCGGTTTGAAGGCGGCTTATTATCTGCGGAAAAACGGGCACCGGGTCACTGTTTTTGAAGCCCGAACCAAACCCGGAGGAATGCTGCGTTACGGGATTCCTTATCACCGGCTACCGGAGGAAGTGCTCGATAAGGAGATCGAGCAGATATTGAGTCTGGGGATAGAGCTTAAGCTCGACACCAAGCTTGGAGACACTTTCGACATCGATCAGTTGAAACAGACAGGCTTCGAAGCTGTTTTTATTGCGGTCGGCGCGCAACTGAGTAAAAAGATACCGCTCGAAGGTTCGGACCTGCCCGATGTGTTGTGGGGAGTTGATTTTTTGGTACAGGTTAGCGAAGGCAAAGAGATTTCCCTTAAAGATAATCTGGTGATCATCGGCGGTGGCAATGTAGCCGTCGACGTAGCCCTTTCGGCCCTCAGGCTCGGGGCTAAAAATGTTACTCTGGCCTGTTTGGAAAGCCGGGAAGAAATGCCCGCCAATCCATGGGAAATTGAAATGGCCCGGGAAGAAGGGGTGGAGATGTTGTATTCCTGGGGCCCGAAAAAGATACTGAGCCAAAAAGGCTCTGTGACGGGTGTTGACCTTGTTCGCTGCACCTCGGTATTTGACGACCAGGGCAATTTCTGTCCGTTTTTTGATGACACCACCAAAACCATAGACGCCGACCAGGTCATTCTGGCCATCGGTCAGGCCAGTGAAACCGAATTCTGCAAGGATTTCTGCTTCCTCGATGACGGCGGCGGCCTGCCGGTCAAAAACGGGCTGATCGCCATAGATCCTCAAACCCAGCTTACCGAAATGACGGGCGTGTTTGCCGGCGGGGATGTGGCCAACGGCCCCGGCACGGTTATCGATGCCATTGCCGCCGGGCGGCGGGCGGCCATCTCGATCGATAAATATTTAGGCGGGGACGGCGTGCTGAAATTCGAAAAATGGAATTCTGAATGCGCGGCATCCAATCCGGCGTATGACGGCAAAAGAGAGCCGGGATTCGCCGAATTGAAAAGGGTTGATCCGCCGATCCTGCCCGTTTCTCAAAGACATGGCGGATTTCCTGAAGTAGATCTATGTTACAGTGACGAAGCCGTGCTAAAGGAAACCCACCGCTGCCTCCACTGCGACCTGGAAATTTGTCTTGCCAAAAAGGAACCGGTCTCTGAGTTAGAAAATTTGGACTGATCCGGATTTTGTTGTTTATCGCCGGAAACTTACGAATAGACTTTGGCTTTGCCCGGTTCTTTAATCAGTTCAGAATTTTCCAAATTGATGATCCATGTTATTTAGGAATGTTTCCATAAGCCAATAGGTCTCAGGGACTTGTTCGGTCATTGCTAACACCGCTTCTTTACCTGCCACATAGGGGCCTTTTACCCACTCATGCCCATATTCTTTGGAAAAAAACCTGATCATTTCACGCGTATACTCGGGATGAAACTGTATGCCCACAGCACAAGAATCATTGTGGATGTATGCTTGATTAGCAGTGGCTTTGCTAAAGGCCAGGCGGGTGCACCTGACTGGCAAGGCAAAGTGATCACTGTGCCAGTGAAACGTCAAAAAGCGATCGGGCACACTTTTAAAAAGGAATGAATCCAAACCCTCCTTGTTTAAAGTGACCTCATACCATCCGATTTCTTCTTTTCTCTTGGGGTAAACCCGGCCGCCCAGAACCTCCGCCAGCAGTTGAGCTCCGAAACAAATCCCGAGAATAATTTTTCTTTCAGACAGAGCATTTGCTATAAACTGCTTTTCTTCAACCAGCCATGGGTGTACCTCCTCTTCCCAGGCATGCTGGGAGCCTCCCATGATCATTAACCAGTCGAAATCTGAAAGAGAGGGCAGTTTTTCCATTTTGAAAAGATCGGTATTGGTGACTTGATAGCCTTTAGTCTCCGCCCAAAGCGTAATATTCGTATTGCTGAAATAATCCGGATCATGCTCTAAGAAATGCAGTCTCATTAAATATTCTCTTCTCTCCCTTTTGATTCATAATCTTAAAGAAGACCAACTATTAATCCGCTTACAATAATTTGTCAATTCAAAGAGAAAAAGCCTAACACTTGTATTTTACTTAAATTGAGGGGTCGGGGTGTTTTTTTCACGGCAAGATGCCGGGTTGTTGCCTGCCAAGCCTGACAGCGGCAACTGTCTT
>CP070652.1:364920-389595 GCA_020354645.1 Deltaproteobacteria bacterium | reverse complement strand
GGTTTGAAGCTTTATATAATCCTACATGGTGTAATGTCGACCCAAAAACCAGCGGCGGAACGTCCACATATGGCCCAAAACACATATATTATGGGCTGCCAGTTCAATTGAACGATCATCAAGATTCGGGAGTTCGCCGGTTACAGCAATGCGAGCCAGCACTTGCACAAATAGGCCCGTGATTCTAAGTTCGTTTTCAAGCACTCTTTTTTGCCATTGCGACGGCAACGATTGGGTTTCCTGGTAAATAAGAAGAATAAAGTCACTCATGCGGTCGCACACCAGGAAATACTCTCGAATGACTTCCACCAGGGCTTCTTTCCCGGCCGTGGCTCTCTTCATGGCTTCAGCCACACCGTTTTCGACCTCGGCGTGAATCGCCTCACACACCAGATACAATATATCCTCTTTTGAAGCAATGTATTCATATAATGAGCCGATAGAAAAACCGGCGGCCTGTGCGATCTCCCTGGTAGTGGTTTTATGAAAACCCTTCTCAATAAACAGCTGAACGGCGGCCTCTGCTATCTGGCGCCGTCTGCGGTCGACGAGTTCCGGGTTTTTAATCTGAGTCGGAATATCTTTGGCTATTTGAAATTGCGCCATCATGACCCTCCCCATGCGAAGCTTCAAGGAGGCTTCGATTCAAAATCGATTAATTGCCGGTTTTCCGAGCGAGCGCTCATTCATATTTCTACCACGTGTGTGCTTTCTGTGTCAAGATTTTAAAGCAATAAAAATCTCATGGGAATTTAATTATACCATTTGAAAAAAATTTATAAATAACTGATTACAAACGATATTTGATTTAAATCCTATGGTCGACAATTCGCCATGCCAGAAATTCGTTGACAACCGAAAGGCATTCAATGTAACCCGTAAAAAGTTGAGCGAGCGTTCGCTCATTATTATAACATATAGATATTATATAGGATATCGCTTTTTTCACGCATAAAGAAAAATATTTCCGCTCAACTGCCGAAACAAATTTTTTTGTGGTTTCAATATTTGGTTTTATCGGATATGGATCTTTAAATCTTAGTGAGTGCCATCCGACAATAAAAACTTTTAATTGGATGGAAACTAGGTGGTGATGATCCTGAAGATCTCTGGGCAATCGTCAATCGCGAAGCTTCCAGCCTTTCAGTGCGGGGCTTGCAGGGGAAGTGAACCTTGTAATCGAAAGGGGACAGTATGAATGAAGACATATTGCTGGTCAAAGAAAAAGACGGTGTGATGGTGCTCACCCTCAATCGTCCGGAAGTTATGAATTCCTTAAATTTCCCCATGCTCCACGCATTGAGGGATCAGGTCGAGGCTATGCGCTTTAAAACTGATATTCGGGTAATTATCATAACCGGTGCCGGGGACAAAGCCTTTTGCGCCGGAGCCGATTTAAAAGAACGCGCCACCTTGAGCCCGGATCAGGTCAAGGAATATATTTTTACCATTCGCAATCTTTTAACAGCCATTGAATTTTTCAATAAACCCGTGATAGCTGCCGTCAACGGCATCGCCCTTGGCGGAGGAACCGAACTCGCACTGGCCAGCGACATCCGGATCGCTTCTAAAAATGCATCCATGGGTCTTACAGAAACACGCCTGGCGATTATTCCGGGCGGGGGCGGAACCCAGCGCTTGCCAAGGTTGGTCGGCAAGGGAAAAGCCAAAGAACTGATATTTACCGGTCGCCGGGTGGATGCCGCAGAAGCGTTGGATATCGGGTTGGTCAATAAAATTTGTGAGCCGGTTGAGTTACTCAGTGAATGTCGACAGATGGCGGCGATGATATGCGAGACCGGTCCGCTAGCCATTGAGCAGGCCAAATATGCGATTAATTATGGCCTTGAAACCGACCTTCACACGGGGCTGGCCATTGAGTCGAATGCATACTGGGTAACCATACCCACCGAAGATCGCATGGAAGGGCTGGCGGCTTTTCGTGAAAAGAGAAAACCGGTGTATAAAGGCAGGTAATATTAGCATCGCTCTGGTTTAAAGTTGCGGCTTATTTGAACTAATCCGTTAATATAAAGAAAAAAATTCGAAATTCGAAATCAGAAACTCGAAACAATATCGAATGACTGAAATACAAATTGCAAAACGAATTGGCTGGGAATTGATATCATCAAACTCCCTATATCTGTTTTGGACATTTTATTTTTTGAAATTCGGATTTGTTTCGAATTTCGATATTCGTGCTTCGGATTTATATCATTTTAGAACCATGAATTTGATATATTTGTAATAAATCTTTAAAAAGCAACTGGAAAGGGGGTTCAGCTATTATTATGGCCGAATACGATTACTGGAAAATTTTTCCAAGGATGCCCAAAAAAATTATCATTGGTGACATAACGGTCAGAGATGGATTTCAGCACCTGGAAAAGTTCATTTCCACCCGGGCAAAGATATTCTATGCCGAGGAGCTCATATTTGCCGGATGCCGTAACATTGAGGTCACCAATCTAGGTAATCCCTATCTGATGCCTCAATTCAGCGATGCTGAAGAAGTATTGGCGCATCTGCGAAGCGATCGCTTCAAAAAGCGCTGCGAAAAAAAAGGAATCAACATTGATGATGTCTGCATCACTGCCGTCACAATTCGGGAAGGTGCCGTGGATCGGGCCATTAAATTAAGAGAAAGGGGGATCGGGCCGGATCGGTGTTTGATGATGGTTTCCACCGAAGAAGAGCACCATTTTGCCAATTCCGCAACAACGCTGCCGGAATACTGGAAGGAGGCCGAACGCTGCATCAAGAAATGCACCGATGCCGGTATGAAAATGTGCGGCACGGTCAGCACCATCTGGGGCAGCCCGATAGCCGGGGCCACGGAACTCAAGGACGCAGTGGAGTTTACCAAGCGCTGGTTGGAGATCGGTGCTTCGGATATCGAGCATGCGGACCATGACGGCAGTGCTTGCGCGCCGGAGGTTTATCGTTATTACTCGATGATACTGGACGAAATACCGGATACATCATTACATATCGCCCATTTCCATGAGACCAAGCGGGTGGCTTCCGCTTCGGTATTGGCTGCCCTTCAGGCAGGCATCACTTATTTTGAGGCGACCATCGGCGGTTTGGGCGGGCAGCCGGCTAATTTTCTGGATGACTGCCCGGTACCGGGGACCGGTGAGTATTATTATGAAGATCCACGGTATGTGGGTCTCATCTGCCATGAAGATTTGCTGGTTCAAATTGACGAAATGGGAATTGAGCACGGGTACGACGTGGACCGGGTGCTGTGGCTGGGTCGACAGATGGAGCGGACGGTGGGAAAACGATTACGCAGCGAGGCTGCCGTCAACGGTCGCACCTTGAAAGAAGGGCATCCGAAGTTCGCCCGGCCCGGATTAAAGAAGCTCAAAGAAAAGCTGGCTGAGGACCCGGGGCAAAAATTTCCGAAAAATTGGTCTCCGGAGGCGGTATTGCCGGAGCAATATCGCCCAAAATAATTTCGTTGGCTTCTTAAAAGCCTTGGTCGATGCCGCATGTACCGGCGGCGAGTTTGGGATCCCGGGGGCCGCTTTTCATGACCTGTCCCGGAAGCTCATAGCCCAGAATTTTCTGTAGCAGGCGTGCTGCCCGAATGATGGCTTCCAGATCGATCCCCGTATTTATGCCCATTTCTTCCAACATGTAAACAACGTCTTCTGTGGGCAGGTTGCCGGCTGCCTGAGGAACGTAAGGGCAGCCGCCCATACCCCCCAGCGCGGTGTCAAATCGGGTGGTGCCGGCCGTCAGGGCGGAGAGGAGATTGGCCATCGCAGTTCCGCGATTGTTGTGAAAATGGAGGATAATGTCTGCTCGTGGAAGTCGATCTTGAAATTGCCCGACCATTCGTTGCACCCGGTCGGGGGTTGCCATTCCGGTGGTGTCGGCTAGAATGACGGAAATCGCTCCTCGTGACAGGTATGACTCGGCTATCCGGATAACATCAGTTTCAGGCACATCTCCCTGATAGGGGCAACCGAATGAAACCGCAACCGCGCCGATAACCGGAATTTTATTTTCTTTTGCAACTGCAAAAATAGCGTCAAATTCTGCCAGAGATTCAGCAATGCTCCGGCGGACATTCTTTTTATTGTGTGCTTCGGTGGCCGAAACGAGGACCACCAACTGATCGGCCTTTGCCGCAATCGCATGTTGCGCACCGGTTAGATTCGGTACCATGGCCGCATAATTGATATGATTGCGCGGTACCCTGGCCATCAGATCAGCAGCATCCCGAAGTTGAGGGACGGCTTTGGAGCTGACGAAAGAGGTTGCTTCGATGTGACTTATCCCTGCCTGCGCCAGAGATTCGATGATTTGCAGTTTCTGATCGGTGGGCAAAAAATCCCTTAACGACAGAAAGCCATCACGGGGTGCCACTTCTCGCAGGGTCACTTCCGGTGGAAGGTTCATGGAAGATTTACACTCCTCACTCAATAAGATTTATTTCACCGCCCACTCGTCCAGAGATCCGGACTCGTTAGAGACGCGGAGATCGCAGAGAGAGTTTTCTTTTTGCATTCTGGTGACCCCAGAGGAATAGGCTCCGCATTCCACAGGGCAAGGACGCCAGAATGCAAAAAATACGATCCCTGCAAAAAAATTGTTCAATTCGTTTGAATTGTTTGGCTGGAAACATCCACGTAAATTGAATCGCCGCAAAGCGGCTGATAGTTTTCATTTGCCGTCCTCTCAGCGGCAAATGAAAGAAATATAAATCTCTGCGTACTTGGCGTCTTTAGCGAAGCGGGCGGTGAATGGTTAAAATACAGAATCTTAATCAAAACTTATTATTCATCCTGGATGTATTGGACAATTTTATCGCCTATTTCGCGGGTACCGATTCCCATCTTGCCGGCTTCCATACTTTTCATATCATTTTGAATCACCCGCATCACGGCCTTCTCGACGAGATCCGCAGACTGTGTTTCTCCCAAATGATTCAGCATCATTTGACCGGCCATAATGGCAGCCAGGGGATTGATCATATTTTTCCCGGTGTATTTTGGGGCAGACCCCCCGATCGGTTCAAAAATAGCGGTACCCTGAGGGTTTATGTTGCCACCGGCGGCAATGCCCATCCCCCCCTGGATCATAGCGCCCAAGTCTGTAATGATGTCTCCGAACATATTGTCGGTTACAATCACATCAAACCATTCCGGATTCTTTACCATCCACATACAGATGGCATCCACGTGGGCATAATCCTTCTCAATATCCGGGTAAGCCTCACCGACTTCCTGAAAAACCCGCTGCCACAGGTCAAAGGCATAGGTCAGCACATTGGTCTTGCCGCAAAGCGTCAATTTTCTCTTTCTGTTTTTCCTCCGGCAGTATTCAAAAGCGTATCGTATGCACCGCTCGACGCCTTTACGTGTATTTATCGACTCCTGGATGGCAATTTCATCCGGGGTGTTTTTTTTCATAAACCCGCCCGAGCCGGCGTATAGTCCTTCCGTGTTTTCCCGAACCACGTCGAAATCAATGTGCTCCGGACCTTTATCTTTCAAAGGTGTGTCTATGCCGGGATATAGTTTTACCGGGCGAAGGTTGATATACAGATCCAGGGAAAACCGCAGGTTCAGAAGGATACCCTTCTCCAAAATTCCCGGTTTGACGTCCGGATGTCCGATTGCCCCGAGATAGATTGCATCCAGCCGGCCAAGTTCCTGAATAACGGCATCAGGAAGTATTTCACCCGTCTTTAAGTATCTTTCTCCACCGAGATCGTAATGGGTAAATTTGCAGGTTACACTCGATTTCTCCGTTACGGCGGTTAAGACTTTCAGTCCTTCGGCAATAACCTCGGGGCCCGTTCCATCCCCGGGGATCACACCGATCTGATAGGTTTTTGTCATCTATTATCTCCTTTTGGCGATATGCTTCATCAATCCCCCGTCATCAATAATCTCTCGCATAAACGGCGGGATGGGGATTGCTTTAAAGCTCTGATTTGTCGAATTGTTATGGATGATTCCCTTGATCAGGTCTATTTTCACCTCCTGCCCGTCTTGGATTCCTTCGACGGCCTCTGTGCTTTCCAAGATCGGTAACCCCATGTTGAAGGCATTGCGATAAAATATTCTGGCAAAGCTTTTGGCAATAACACAGGATATCCCTTTTGCTTTTAAGGCGATAGGAGCATGTTCTCGAGAAGAACCGCAACCAAAGTTGGTTTCGGCAACGATGATATCGCCCTTCTTCACTTGCGTAACAAATTGTGGCCGTTCATCCTCCATACAGTGTTGCGCCAGCTCCTGCGGATCCGATACATTGAGATAACGGGCGGGGATGATGGCGTCGGTATCAATATTGGAACCAAATTTCCAGGCTCTTCCCTTGAATATCATCTCACAAAGTCTCCTTAAATGTCATCGATTTCTTTGATTAGTGACGATCTTTAAAATTGAGAATTGAATATTGTCGATTGAAGATTGGTGGTATCCTATCGTTTTACTTCCAAATTTTTCGCCTGATTATTCAATCTTCAATAGTTATTCGTCAATTTTTAATTTAGTTCCTCCGGGCTTGCAATTCTGCCTAAAACCGCTGATGCAGCCGCCACCGCTGGATTGGATAAATAGACCTCGCTCTCCTTGTGGCCCATCCGGCCGACAAAGTTTCTATTGGTGGTGGCAATGGCCTTTTCACCTTTTGCCAAAATCCCCATATAGCCTCCCAAACACGGTCCACAGGTAGGGGGGCTGATCACCGCACCGGCATCCAGAAAAATATCAAAAAAGCCTTCCTTCATTGCCTGGCGGTAAATGGTCGGCGTGGCCGGTATGATAATCAGTCTAACACTGGATGAGATTTTATGCCCTTTCAATACCTCAGCGGCGATTTTTAAATCACTCAACCGGCCATTGGTACAGGAACCGATAACGGCCTGATCAATGAAAACCCTGCCGGCTTCACTGATTGCTTTGGTGTTACTGGGCAGATGCGGGAAGGCAACCTGCGGCTCAATGGTTGAAGCATTGATTTCGATGGTATCGCTGTACCGGGCACCCTTATCGCTTGAAAAAAAACGGTATTTCCGTTTGACACGATTTTTTACATACGCTTCGGTGATTTGATCAGGTTGAAAAATTCCGTTTTTCGCTCCGGCCTCAACAGCCATATTGGCCATGGTAAATCGGTCATCCATGGAAAGCCGGTCAACGGTGTTACCTGTAAATTCCATTGCGCGATATAGGGCGCCATCCACACCTATTTTACCGATGGTATATAATATGAGGTCTTTCCCGCCGACCCAGGGCTTCAGTTTTCCTTTGTATATCAATTTGATTGTTTCGGGTACCTTGAACCAGAGTTCGCCGGTGATCATGGCGGCAGCCAGATCCGTACTCCCCACCCCGGTGGAAAACGCTCCCAGAGCACCATAGGTGCAGGTGTGGCTGTCTGCCCCCACGATCAGATCGCCCGGAACAACGATTCCCTGTTCGGGCAAGAGCACATGCTCGATTCCCGCCTGCCCCACCTCATAGTAATTGGTGAGCTCATGTTGATGGGCAAACTCTTTCACAAGTTTGCACTGCTCGGCTGATTTGATATCCTTGTTGGGGGCAAAGTGGTCCGGCACGAACACCACTTTTTCCCTGTCAAATACTTTTTCGGCACCGGATTGTTTGAAACGCTCGATCGCTATGGGTGCGGTGATGTCGTTACCCATGGCGATGTCCACTCTGGCGTTGATCAATTGCCCGGGAGAAACCGCTTTCATCGACGCATGATCGGCCAGTATTTTTTCGGTTATCGTCATTGCCATATCAGATGAACCTCCAGAGTTTTAGTTGCTTATTTACCAAAGAGGAGCTAAATTAAACCTACCGAATAGTTGCATAAATGCTTTTATCCGGGCCGATTTAAATTCAAAATTCGAAGCCCGAGATCCTAAACAAATTTAAAATCTTCATCCTGTGGAATCCTTCGAAGAAGGGCCGCCAACAGGCGGTATTCCAAAGGGCGGGTGTTTAAATAACCAAAAACATCTCATAGAGCGCTTTCGTTTTGTAAATTGGAAAATTTTGACATTCGAATTTGCCCTTCGACTTAGCTCAGGGTGGTGAGCTGGTCGAACCATTTCGAGTTTCGGGACTTGTCAGCTTAGCGCAAAACAGTTAACCGGCACAGGTCCACTTTGGCCGGCCTGCTTCCCTTTGCTCCGCCTTTTCTTTAAGGGAAGCTATCTGAAAAATAGACAATTTCCTTAGCGGGAAGCCCCACCCTTCAGGGTGGGGAGTTTCACGCGGTACTTCCCAACCGTAAAATTAAGAAGGTGATGCAATTGAAAGCAATGGTGCTAAACAAATTATGCAATCTCAAAAAAAACGAGCAACCGCTCGAACTGATCGAAATACCTGTTCCTAAGCCGAAGGTCAAGGAAGTTTTGATAAAAATATCAGCCTGCGGTGTTTGCCATACCGAGCTGGATGAAATAGAAGGCCGCACACCGCCACCGCGACTTCCGATTGTGTTGGGTCATCAAGTCGTGGGAAAGGTTGTCGAAACTGGCAGGAAAGTGAGCCGATTTAACATCGGGGACAGAGTCGGCATCGCCTGGATTAATTCAGCCTGCGGCAAATGTGCTTTTTGCAACAGTGGACAGGAAAATCTGTGCGAACAATTCAAGGCTACCGGAAGGGACACCAACGGCGGATATGCCCAGTACACAGTTGTCCTGGAAGATTATGCTTACAAAATTCCCGATATATTTTCAGACGTGCAAGCAGCGCCCCTGCTGTGTGCGGGTGCGATCGGCTATCGATCCCTCCGTTTGACCGGTCTAAAAGATGGACAGGCGATAGGTCTCACCGGATTCGGTGCCTCGGCGCATCTTGTTATCAAGATGGTCAAGCATAGATTTCCAAACTCGGCGACATATGTCTTTGCTAGAAGTCAAAAGGAGCAGGAGTTTGCAAAAGAGCTCGGAGCGGTGTGGGCCGGAAACACTGAGACTGAAGCCCCTCAGAAACTCGACTGCATTATCGATACGACGCCGGCCTGGAAACCGGTTGTTGAAGCACTCAAAAATTTAAAAAGCGGTGGGCGTCTGGTCATCAATGCGATACGAAAAGAAGAGGTGGATAAGGTCTATTTACTGCGAATAGATTATCCCCAAAACCTTTGGCTTGAAAAGGAAATAAAGAGTGTGGCGAATGTCGCCCGGCGGGATGTCAGCGAATTTCTGGCGCTGGCCGCACAGATTCCTTTTAAACCGGAGGTGCAGGAATTTTCCCTGGACGAAGCCAACACGGCCCTGGTTGAACTCAAAGAAAGAAAAATAAGGGGGGCGAAGGTGCTCAAAATTGACTAAAACTGGTTTCAATACCTCATCTAATGACCGAATGCCGCGTTGTAAGCCAACTCAAAATGCTCACATACTACCGTATATGCTCCGCTTTTGAGTCATCTTACGCCTTGCCTTCGGTCATGATCTAAGGCATTGAAACCAGTTTACGCGTATTTTTTATGGCAGTGTTGCTCCGTCAGAAGGGCGGGATTTCGCATCTATAGGATAAGGCACTCAACAATTCGGCGGAAAGTGCTCACAAAATAAAGGGTTGGACCCGTTGGTCCGTTAGCCTGCTTACCGGTTGTATCGTGAAAACTGATAACCATCGGTTTTTAACGGATTAAACAGGCTTAACGGTCAAACCGGCCAACCTAAAATTGTGCTCTTCAAACTACTTAGGGTCAAATTGCCACTGGGGATCAACCGCATAATATTCCCTGGAGAATTTCGGTTCGGCCAGTATCGCCAGGTTGGGGACCGGATATTTGTAAGCGCGCTTGCTGCCGATATATTCCAGTCCAGCCATGAGATTGTCGAACTTCGCGTATGGGAGGGCAAACGACATTTCATAATCCTGAGTCCCCGCAAACACTCTTTCACCCGGCCCCGGCATCATATAGGTGCATTCATCCGACTGGACCACTCCGGCTATCCATGTTGAGCAGCCGGCCCTTCCGGTACTTATTGATTTGATACCGGACCCTATTCGGAAATTGGCTGCCTGTATCAGGCTGAGTATTTGGGCGGGGTTGCCATAAACCACAGCCAAGTCAGGTTTGAATTCACATCTGTTTAAAGGGGATATCCAGACCTGCTGAATTGAATTCAGCGGCCATCTTGGGAAAGATGATTCCATTACTTTCGCACAAGCGTCTTGATCCTGGTAGGATCCGGCCGCCTTTCCTGACAGAAATATATCCGGTTTTGTATGCCCCAGGAAAAGGGGTGCAAGCGGACAACCATGGTCTTGTTTTCTGAACACCATCGTCCATCCGATCGTTCTGGCAAGCGACATACCCTGGCATACGGCGAGGCGGTTTCCGATGTCTTCGAGGGGATATTTTGCTTTTTGTATAATTTTTTCATCCGCTTTTGCCAGCTTGATCCCCACCGGCCGGGTCGCAAAGTGTCCGTATGTGTTGAGAGCCTCGTAAAGTTGCATCGATTTAGAAAGCATCACTATTCCTTTCGTTGCTGTCATAAGTAATCCACCCATTCCCACTGTGTTTGTCCGTTTTTTTGAACATACCTTAAATTTCCCTGCTGCACGCTATAAAACAGGGTGTCATGCAGCTTGTTTTCTTCACATTCAACAGAACTGTTAATTCGGCGCACCAGTTTATTCAAAACAGCCGCAGCCTCAACCGGTGAATCCGCTGCCGGCCAGGTTCCCCGTTTTTCGATGATACGGTTCATCATCAGATCATAAACCAGCACGATACGTTCCAGATTAATAAGCTGCCAGGATTCGGCCGCGGTTGTTTGGCCCGTATTCATGCGCTGTTTAATACCCTCCAAGAACAAGTGATATTCATTTTCCCAGTCCATCACAATGTCATCGAGCATCTTTTTGGTAACGTCAGGTGTTTCCACGATTGCTCTGTTGGCATGGTATTCAGACCAATCGTTGGAGAGAATCTTTAACCCAAAGCGGCGGCTATATTCACGGATTTCGGTGCCGGGAAAGGGTGCCAGCAGGTGGAATCCGGAGGAAAGCCCCATCTCTTTAAGCTCCCGAGAGAAATCAAGAGTTTCTTTTAGGGTTGCCGGGGTTTCACCCGGCAGACCGAGAATAAAAGAGGCATGCGGCGTTATACCGGCTTCGGTACACATTTTAACGGCAGCGACGGCCTGCGGCAGGGTTATCCCTTTTTTTATGTTTTTAAGGATTTTCGAATTGGCAGATTCTATCCCGAAGCTGACGGCGTTGCACCCGGCGGCTTTCATTTTAAACAAAATTTCCGGTGAAACGGTGTCAACCCGGGCAAACGACGTCCATTTGAATCTTAATTCTCTTCTTATGATTTCATCACAAACGGCCAAGCAGTGGTTTTTGTTTGCGGTGAACAAATCGTCAGCGATGTTGATTTGATGGAAATTTAAGGTATTTAGATATTCCAGCTCATCGACCACTCTTATCGGATTTCTAAAGCGCATCTTGGCGCCACCCATCTTTCGTCCGACGCAAAACACACACTGAAAAGGACAGCCTCGACTGGTAGTTATACTGATGGGCATGCCCAGAGCTCTGTATCTGCCTAATGGAAGCAGATGTCTGGCCGGGATGGGAAGCTGTTCAAGATCAACCAATTCCCGAACCCCGGTAGAATGGATTCCCGTTCCCTTGCGATAAATGATGCCTTTAATAAATTTGAAATCATCACGCCGTTGAAAGATCTCAACCAGTTTCACAACGGTATCTTCGCCCTCACCCAAAACAACCACATCCAATTCAGGGAAAGCAGCCAAGGTTTCTTTTCCACAGAAAGTTACATGGGGGCCGCCCATAACGGTTAAAATGTTTGCGTCGGTTCTTTTTACATCTTTAATTACGCGAATGGCGTCGTTAAAGTTCATCGTAACGGATGTTATCCCGACAACGTCCGGTTTGAAATTTTTCAATGAAGTTTCTACCGCAAGCGGCGTGTATGGGAAGACCACAAAATCGAGGATTTTAACTTCAACCCCGGCCTGCTCGAGTGCGGCGGCCAGATAAGCCAATCCCAATGGCGGTGACGGCGTTTCAGATATAGGATAATATGGATTTACCAGCAGAACACGCATAGCGCTCGCCCGGACGTCCGAAAGAATATCTCCGAGTGTTGAAGTCCTTGCCGTTGGGAAATAATTATTTCAGGGGTCGAGGAGTTTTTTGAGGAGGTCGCTGCATGAATCATCAGCGACTGCATCGTGCAAACTCATGCATAAGGGGTCGTAGCGAAAGAACAGCGCTTAAACATTAAAACATTAGGTTAAGGATTAAATCAGCATAGCACCCCGATGACAAATTTTGGTTACAGCCTGTTCTTTCTCAACGCTCCCTAATGCACTCAAACAGTGCACGATTTCGCTGCTGATAATTCATTCCGCTATTATTAAAGTTTGGGGGAAAAAACTCCCCGACCCCTGAATTATTTGTATCACTCGAATATGAAAATCCGTAAATGGTGTGTTCTGGAATATGAAATATCTTATGAGATGGGCGGTGCGAAAACAGACACAGAACACCCTTGCGGTTGCAGATTCGTTCGATTAGGATATCGTGCTGGAGATCTCCCGGTGAAAGATCAGCCGCTCTTGCACAACTTCGCCCAAATTCGTCAGGGGCATGGCATATAGGGAAAATGACCGGGTGTCAAGATCTGATTGAAAGAATGTGACGGTTAAAACACCCCGACGGGACGTGAGAAGGTGTATTTCCAGGGCTCTGCCACAAGTTTTTTGGTCGCCGCTTTGGTATTGCCGCCGATAAGGGCAAACGGAAGCGCCACAACATATACCACGGTACAGGATACGATAGCAACAAGGCCTATAGGTCTCACCGCAAACATATCATAGAACATTGCCCCGGCGGATGGTTGTGCCTTTTCAAACTCCACTTGAGCCAGAGCATTGGAACCGAAAGAGATCACAATCAGAGTGACGGCAATGAAAAGAACCATGGATTGTTTTAGCTTTTTATGCATATATACCTCCTTTAACAAAGGCCGCAGGACAGGCCGCAGGACACAATTTTCAGCAATTATACCAAGTCCCCGGTAATATGGCAAATTTTTATTCAAATTACATCGAGGTTGCGGTAACCCTTCCTGTTTATAACACGTTCACGTATTCAGTTCCAGAAAATTATGCGCCGCAGGCCATTACCGGCAAAAGGGTGCTGGTGCCTTTTGGCAAACGCCAGGCAACGGGATACATTTTAGGCCCATGCAATCATGTCGCAGAAAAAGAAATAAAACCTGTTTTGGATGTGCTCGACGAGGGGCCACTGTTTCCGGCATCGATGATACCTTTTTTCAGATGGATTTCCGGTTATTATCTGCACCCGATGGGCGAAGTCATAAAATGCGCACTGCCCGGCGGATTGACAATATATGACATCGCTATGATTACCATCACGGAGGCGGGGATGGACGTGCTCAAGCGCAGCGCTGCATCACCATTGGAAATAAATGTCTTAAATTTGCTGGCACAAAAACCTCATCGCCTTCGAAGTCTCAGTCGCGCACTGAATCAAGACATTTCCGGAGCCTTAATTCATGCCATGATAAATCATGGATGGGTATCCCAAAAAAGAGAAATAAAAGGCGGCCGGACACGTGCAAAAACAGAACGGTTCGTTTCTTTGGCAAATTCAGATGTGCCCATCGGCAAGCTTACCACCGCTCGTCAAAAAATCATCGAGGCTTTAAATTCCATCGATGAAGTTTCTGTAAAAGATTTAAAAAAGCTGATTCCCTCTGCTTCCCGCTTAATAAAATCTTTAGCAGCTGACGGTTATGTTTCAGTTTACAAAAAAAGCGTCTACCGGGATCCCTTCGGTGAATCCGTGACCCCGGATATTCCGCCATTGCTGACAAATGATCAGCAAAGAGCTACTTCCCGTGTCGTCACTTCACTGGGTAAAGGATTTTCAACCTTTTTGTTGGCCGGGGTCACGGGAAGCGGAAAAACCGAGGTATACATGCAGCTGGCTGCTGAATCGATCAACCGTGGCTTTTCAGTTTTGGTTCTGATACCAGAGATTGCCCTTATTTCTCAGATGGAAAGACGGTTTCGAGCCCGCTTCGGGGAACGGATAGCAGTTTTGCACAGCAGACTTTCAGCCGGCGAACGCTATGATCAGTGGCGACGTATCATGCGCCAAGAAGTCCCCATCACCATTGGGGCACGGTCTGCAATTTTCGCCCCCTTTTCCAACCTCGGTCTCATTATCGTTGACGAGGAACATGACCTTTCCTACAAGCAGGAAGGAGGCCTCCGTTATAATGCCCGAGACCTGGCCGTTGTGCGAGCCAAGCTCAGCGATGGCGTTGCCTTGCTGGGGTCGGCCACACCGTCTATCCAATCCTATTTTAATGTGGTGACCCAAAAGTTTAGAGAGCTGAACCTGAAACAACGCGTTGAACAACGGCCGATGCCGGAGATTAAAATTGTTGATTTGCGTAAAAGCAAAAACTATCGCGGAATCAGGCGATATATTACGGCAGAACTGTATGACGCAATGAAGGAAACCTTAGGTCGGCGGGAACAGATTCTTTTGTTTCTCAACAGACGAGGTTTTGCCACTTTTCCAATATGTGCAGTTTGCGGTGAAGCCCTAAAATGTAAAAACTGTGATATCTCCCTTACCCTGCACCAGGAATCCAATGCCTATAAATGCCATTACTGTGGTTTTATGCGTGCTTCCACGTCGAAATGTCTTCATTGCGGATCTTCCAAGATAAAACATTTAGGATTGGGAACCGAAAAGGTTGAGGCGGCCGTAAAGGAACTCTTTCCGCATGCGCGGGTGGCGAGAATGGATCGTGATACGACGCGACGAAAAGGTACTATTGTAAGATTGCTGAAAGATCTCAGGAACCATAACATCGATATCCTTATCGGTACGCAGATGGTTGCAAAGGGTCATGATTTTCCGAAAATTACACTGGTTGGAATAATTTGCGCAGATCTTTCATTAAGCTTTCCGGATTTTCGCGCCGGAGAACGGACTTTTCAGCTTTTAGCTCAAGTATCCGGAAGGGCCGGCCGCGGAGACACCCCCGGCAGCGTGATCTTGCAGACCTATAATCCTGATCATTTCAGCATCATGGCTGCCAAATCCCAGGACTTCAAAACATTTTACAAAAAAGAAATTGGATTTCGCAAAATCTTGAGCTATCCACCCTTTTCAAGAATAATTCAGCTGAAAATTGCCGGCCGGGACAGGCCGAAGACGCGCGATTATGCCCGAGGCTTAGGCGATTTGTGTGTCAAACTGCAAAACGGTAATAAATCATTTAAGACCTTTGTTGAATTATTGGGACCTATAGAAGCCTCGTTGCCAAGAATAGCCAGAGAGTACCGGTGGCAAATCCTTTTAAAAAGCCGGCGGGTAGATGTTCTCCACCGGTTTGCACGTCAACTATTGTTTGATAATCTAAAATTATTTAACAATCGTCTGGTAAAAATTGCGGTAGATGTGGATCCTTTCTTTTTAATGTGATCAAAAGGTTTGATACGGATGGTCAGGGAATGATATTCCTCCGGAGATTTAAATTAAAAACCTAAGGATAGACAATTCCTTCCAATTAGTTGCTTTCTCTGCTAATATTAATGGTGGCCAGTAGACCGGCAGGCCTTCTTAGGCGAGAGTTTTAGGTTTAAAGCTTCGAGGAATCCAGGCTGGCAAGACAGGCGTCCCCAAAATGGTCGCCGGCGCGAGCAAATGGCTTTCAAACCGCAGCAAAACTTTTGAAAGTTATTCCTGGGACATGACAGTTTCAAAATTATTAGAAATTTTAACTATTATCATACCACCGATTTATTTGAGGAGTTTTTTCATGAAATCCAAACCCTTGTTTGTTTTTGCGGTCGCCTTGAGCGTGTTGCTTTCTTTTTCAGTAACATCGAGTAAAGAGAGTCAAATTGATCGTTCGATTCTCCGGGGTGTCTCTTTTAAACCCAATTCAGCAGTTTTGCAGGCATCATCCAACCAAGATCTTGAAGCGCTTCTCCGGGAGCTTAAAGCGAAACCTTCGCTTAAGCTGATTATCGAAGGCTACACGGATTCTGCGGGTTCCGACCAGAGCAACCTCGCGCTTTCCAGGAGCCGGGCTCAGGCCGTTGCGGACTGGCTGATGGCGCGCGGCATTGAATCTGACCGGCTGCAAGTCGCCGGTTATGGAAATTCGCGTCCGGCTGCGGATAACCGCACCTTCAAGGGCAGGGCGCTCAACCGGCGAATTGAGATTGTGAAGGTCGACAGCGATGTTCCGGCTGCGGTTTTGCCAACACAAAGTTATCAATTTGAGCCGGTACTGGACGGTTTTGAAGTGCGACATGATTTTGTCATACAAAATAAAGGCAGCGCTCCGCTTTTTATCAGCCGTGTTAAAACCGGCTGAGGGTGCACAGCCGTCTCTTATCCGAGACAAATCCCCGCCGGCGGTGAGGGAAAAATTGCGCTTAAGGTCGACACAAATGGATATGGCGGAAAAAACCTCCAAAAAAACATTTTGGTGTTCACCAATGACCCCCAAAACCCCAGCCTGGGATTAACGATCAGCGGCAAAGTTGAGAAATTCGTTACCGTGTCTCCCAACGTCGTCAGACTATTCGGACCTGCCGGAACTCCGATAAAAGCAACCGTGCAAATTATTCCTGAAAAGAAATACCCTTTTCGTATCACCGAAGTCAAAGCCAAAGATGGCAGCAACATCAATTTCAAACTGCAGGAGGAAAAAAAATCTCAGATTGTCAGGTACGCCTTGACCGTCGAAAACAAGAAAACTGAAAAAGGGCGCTATCATGACATTGTTTATCTAAAAACTGACAACCGGCTCAAGCCCCAGATAAAGGTCAACGTTTACGGCAACATCAATGAAATCAAACCGAAAGGTAACACCTAATATAAAATGAGGGCTGTAAAAGTAATTGTGTTTGACTGCGACGGTGTTTTATTTGATACCAAAAAGGCCAACATGGCCTATTACAACCAGCTCCTGAATCAATTCAACCGGCCGCCCATGACTCCCGAGCAATTTACTTACACCCACATGCACACGATTGACGAATCACTGGCCTATCTGTTTGATGATGTCAAGATCCTTGATAGCGTTAGGGCTTATCGCAAGCATATGAACTACTCACCGTTTCTTAAAATTATGGAGATAGAGCCTTATCTGAAGCCTTTGCTAAAAAGACTGCGACCCAAGTATAAAACCGCCATTGCCACAAATCGCACAGACACAGTCAAAAGCGTTCTCAGTCAACACGGTCTGGAACAAAATTTTGACCTGGTCGTTACAGCTCTGGATGTTGTGCATCCTAAACCTCATCCGGATCAACTCCATAAAATTTTAGATTATTTTGCTATTGAGCCCCGACACGCGATTTATGTGGGAGACTCTGAATTGGATCAAAAAGCAGCTAATGCTGCCGGCGTTACTTTTGTGGCCTATAACAACGATGCCATATCTGCGGAGTATTATATTAAGAGCCTGATAGAGCTTGAGCAAATTTTGGGGAACAAAGACCTCTAAAGATATTGAGGGTTTGTCATTGAGCAAGAAATTAGTGGCGGTCATATTTCATAAAGACTTCTACCAGGTGTATACTTCAGACCCCGCAGCCGCATCAGGCCGCATGGAAGCAATTATTGCAGTCATCGACCCCCGGGTTCGAATTGTCAATGCTGAACCGGCATCAGCGTCAGATATTGCGGCAGTCCATTCATCAGATCACATAGACCGGGTACGCCACGGTGGTCTTTACGCTATTTCCGCTCTGGCAGCCGGGGGTGCCATTCAGGCCGCGCAACTGGGGCTCGTTGAACCGACGTTCGGACTTATCCGCCCCCCCGGCCACCATGCTTCCGCTGATTCATCCTGGGGTTTCTGTTATTTTAATAATATGGCCATTGCCATGGAAGCTTTGAAGCGAACCGGAAAAATCAAGAGCGCTTATGTACTGGATATTGATCTTCATTACGGTGACGGTACCGTCAACATCCTGGAAAAAAAGGATTATGTCACCATTTATAATCCGGAGGGACGCGATCGTGAGACCTTTCTAAAGCAAGTCGCCGGTGAAATGGAGAAGTGCGCCGTTGACCTGATTGGAATATCTGCAGGTTTTGATAATCATCTCGATGATTGGGGCGGCTTACTGAGAACCGAAGATTACCGGGAAATCGGACGAATGGTTCGTGAAGCAGCCCAACGCTGCAAGGCCGGATATTTTGGCATCCTTGAGGGCGGATATAATCATACCGTACTCGGGCATAACGTAATGGCCCTGCTAGAGGGATTATCAGGCCAGTAATATCCAACTAGTGCCCATCCGAAAATAAAAAATATATAGGAAAAATTAATGTGGGACGCTTAACAGGAGTCATTATTGCCTTATTGATACTGACAGTACTTCTGAGACCACCGCTGCAGGCTGAAGAGAATACGCTGCTCCGGCCGGAAGAGAATGGCGATGCGGAAGGAAACGCCCAGGCGCAACTTTTACCGGAAGAGCTTGAACAGTTGACCCGTGACAAGATTCTGATCACAAGGCGGGCTTATCGCCAAATTTTTGAACCTTACATTAATCCAAGCGCCCCTGTTTTTGTAACGTCAGATGCCACTATCAATGCCTTTCACGTCTTATATAGAGAATAAATAGCCCGCTATGAGGAGCTGAATGCTCAAAAATTACAGGAAATCCTCAAACTGATTTGGGTAAGAATAGCACCCCGCAAAGATAGCCCGTCGGACAAACCGCAGGCTAAAAACTTTTCAAATGACCAAGATAAGAATGCGGCAAGCTCAAACTCTGATCAGCACTTCCAAGGGCTTCGACATGTTGCGCAAGAAAGGGCCCAAATTGTAATCGCCGTGGCCATCAAACTTTTGGGGGATAACAGCATTGAACTCGATGAGCCCTAGAACACAATTGTCGGCAAGGAAATTGACCGTGTTGTCAGTGCCGATGGCGTCACCCTGCCTGAATGGATTACGACGCCTTCCTCCGGTTTCGCGGCCATCGACTATTCTCGCTACCGGCCGCAGGGATTTTATAATCGCTCAGAATCACTGCGAAGATATTTTCAATCCTTAAGCTGGCTTCAATCCATTCCATTTCGAATAGAAAAGGACGAAGAGCTATTGGCTATTCTGATACTTGGCAAAACGCTCGCCGATTGGTATTCTGGTGATTATTCCAAGCGTATAGAAATCGAACAATGGTTTCACTGTTATAATGATCTCATCGGTCAGAGAGGTGACTGGGATCTTTTGATGGCCTCTCAAATCGTCCGGAGTCGGCCAACCGACCTGAACTCAGTGCGCGAATACCTGTTGAAATTGAGTTCGAACGATAAGTATGGTTCAACAGGTGACAATCATATCGATGGTGAACCGGAACATATGGCCGAATCGGTATCTGCAGAATTCCGCATCATTTCACCCCCCCGCATCCCCGATGCTATTTTGTTTCAAAGAACCACTTCCTTGTCGGATTTCAAACGTAATTGGCCCAGCGGACTGGAAATCTGCACCGTTCTCGGTTCGGAGTTAGCCCGTGGGCGGCTCGCCGCGCAGGTACCGGCTATAAGCAGGACTGCTTTACTTCAGTTGATAGATGATTCCCAAAAGTATTATGAAACAGAGGGCTTTTATAACCAATACCTCAAGTGTATAGCGGCACTTTTGGATCAAGCTGAACCGGATGCCCCTGATTTCATAAGTGGCCAAGCCTGGAAAACCAAAAGTTGCAGCACCGCCCTTTCCGGCTGGGCCCAAAGCAGGCATAGCTGGGCCTTACAGACCAGGCAGACAGTTCACGGAATCAGCAGTTCCTCAGAAAACCTGCCATCCGGTTTCGTTGAACCTGAACCTGAATTTTTTGCTCGGCTGGGTGAACTCATAGAGCACACCAAAGACATCTTCTTGCGTTGTGGGGCCTTTGTGCCCGCCAGCCACTTGGTAGCAAATGACCTGAGGGCTTTTGCCAGACTGGTCAAAGAAATGAAATATCCACCAGGAGATCAGGCCCAGAGTGGGCTCAACAGGGAGGAGCTGTCCATCGTCGATCGTTCCATAATGACGTTGTCGGTGTTACTTTTCCAGCATTTTTCCATGGAGGAGCTAGCGCGACGCAGGGACGATGTAATTGCCCAAGTCCTGGATTTTGCTGAGGATGTGGAAGAGGGCATTTACGACGACGATCCCGCCTATCAGGCGCTCATTCTTGAGAACAACATCGATATTAAATATCTATGGAATTCCCTGGGGGATGTTTGCCGCCGATTGGAAGTGTTGGCCCATAAGCAACTTCGCGGTGTGGCTTTCAGTGAACGGGAGAATTATTTTCTGGCCGACTTTGGTCAAAAACTGGCAGCGATTATGCTATATGGCGGGGACAGCTACCGGAATCCCAATGATGATGCGCCAGGCGTTGTTGACGTTTATTATAATCCCACCATCGGCGGATATCTTCACGTTGGTATTGCCCGGCCGCGTGAGTTACTGGTTCTTTATCCTTACCATGGCAGGGAAATTCTGTGTCGGGGTGCTGTAACGCCCTACCTTGAATTCGTATCCGCCAGGAGATTGACGGACATAGATTGGCAATAGCGTCTTGACAGTGACGAGCGTCCTGAAAATCCCGATTGGCTCAAGCCTATCTTCGCACCCGGGGATCCCCGGGTTTTTCAAACAAAAACTAAAAACTTGCAATGACGTCGGCGATCACCTATTAAGCCAACAATTGCCCTTTTTAAAATCGCGTCCCGGGAGGCAGCCAGAATAAAGCAATTCGGGTTGTTAAAAAGGGCCGTTGGGGATATATTTTTCGATACGACCTTCTTTATTGATTACCGAAACCTCTCCACTCACCGCAATCCGGGCACTGCCATGTGATTCCGTTGCACGACATTCCCCATATATTGTCATTCATGCAAGACTGGCATATACTGAAACCGCACCGACAGATCCAGCAAAAGGGCACCGTTGAGCCGCAACAGTGACAAACCGTGGTTCGGGTTCGGGAACGTTTATTTCGGTACGATTTTCTAAGCGAAAAGTCTGACATGTTCAGCTCTGATACCTCGATTCATCACAACATCAATGCCTTCCTTGTTGTTTCGTAGAATTAGTGATATGGTGTCGATACTCCGCTGGGCGAGTATAAACCCCGGCTTGCTCTATGGTCGACTTCAATAATTCAGCGGCTGTTTGATGTCAACCGAGACCCACTTTCAATATCCAAACAATTTTAATAAAATTTTACAGAGCGCACTGACATTGTCAACCCACAACGATCGAGATTGCCCGAAGGATTTATTCGATGCCTGAAAAGAGCAACACAGAAAAAAACACAAACCAAAAGAAGATTTTATACCTGATCGACGGAAGCGCCTATATTTACAGGGCCTACCACGCTATCCGGGGGCTTTCGAATTCTAAGGGACTTCCGACCAATGCCGCCTTCGGTTTTACCCGGATGCTGTTAAAACTCATTGAGGACCAATCTCCGGATTATGCTGTCATGCTATTTGACGCAAAAGGTCCGACGTTCAGGCATGAGCGCTATCCGGCGTATAAAGCCAATCGCCCCCCCATGCCAGAGGACTTGTCGGTTCAGATACCGTTTATTAAAGAGATCACCCATGGCTTCAATATACCCATCATTGAAGAACCCGGCTACGAGGCTGATGATTTGATCGGCACCCTTTCGCGATTGGCTGAGCAGGCCGGTTTCTCCGTAGTCATGGTTACCGGAGATAAGGATTTTATCCAGCTTGTGACAGATGAAACCGTTATGTGGGACCCCATGAAAGACGAAACGATTGACGCGGTGTCCGTCAAGCAAAAATTCGGTGTCAACCCCCAACAGATGATCGATGTCATGGGGCTTTCGGGCGATTCCATAGACAACATTCCCGGGGTACCCGGGATCGGTCAAAAAACGGCGCTATCGCTAATACAAAACTTCGGCAGTATGGATGAATTGTATGCAAAGGTCGACTCGGTTACCAAGAAAAAACAGAGAGACAATTTGGTTCAATTCAAGGAAAAGGCTTTTTTGAGTCGAGAGCTTGTAAAAATTGAGACTGACGTACCCCTTTCATGCGCGCTTGAAAACTTTATGATTCAAGCCCCCGATAATGCGAAACTGTCTAAATTGTTCAAAGAACTTGAATTCCGGCAGTTACAACATGCATTCCCGGTCCATACCGATCTAAACGAGAAAGATTACCGTGCAATTTGGAATATCGATGAACTCTCCGATCTTGTGGCACGTCTTGAAACCTCGGAAATAATTGCACTGGATACCGAGACAACCTCTGAAAACCCTATAAAGGCTGAACTGGTGGGATTATCTTTTTCAATGCAGCCGGATGAAGCATTTTATATCCCTTGTGCCCACGATTACCCACAGGCTCCCAGTCAACTCGATCTCGGCGAGGTCTTGCGACAGCTCAAACCCGTTTTTGAAAATTCGAAAATAAAAAAAGTCGGTCAGAACATAAAATATGACTGGTTGGTCCTCGTTCGCCATGGTGTTGAACTGGCGGGTGTTATTTTTGATACGATGCTGGCCTCTTATCTGATCAACCCGTCAAAACGAGCACACAGCCTGGATCAGATTGCACTTGATTTTCTCGATCACAAAACAATCACCTACGCAGAGGTTGCCGGCAAAGGAAAAGCAGACAGAGGTTTTGCCCAGGTACCGGTTGAAAAAGCAATCCCATATGCCTGTGAAGATGCCGATATCACGCTACTGGCCAAAAATGTCCTGCAATCTAAGCTTGAAGAAAAGGGCTTGGTGGATCTTTTCGAAAAAGTAGAAATGCCGCTCGTACCAGTCTTAATGCGCATGGAGAAAACCGGTATAGGCGTGGATACTGAAAAGCTTCGTCAGTTGTCAAAGTCGTTTGAACACCGCCTGGCTGGACTCGAAAACCGTATTTTTGCAATCGCCGGAGAAGAGTTTAACATAAAATCCTCCCAGCAGCTTGGATCCATACTCTTTGAAAAACTCAAACTGCCGGTTCAAAAGAAAACTCGGAAAAAAACCGGTTATTCCACCGATGTGAATGTGCTCACTGTACTCGCCCGACTACATGAACTTCCGGCTGTCATACTCCAACACCGCACATTGGCAAAGCTGAAATCCACCTATGCGGATGCCCTGATGGATCTGATAAACCCTGAAACCAGGCGGATCCATACCTCTTACAATCAGACCGTGACTGCAACGGGGCGCTTGAGCAGCTCCGATCCGAATCTTCAGAATATTCCGATTCGGACCGATGAAGGTCGGGAAATACGGCGGGCGTTTGTACCCAGGCAGGGGTGGTATCTCATGTCAGCCGATTATTCCCAGGTTGAGCTGCGGATCCTATCCCACTGTTCTGAAGATGATATATTGATACAAGCGTTTTTGGATAATGAAGATATCCACACCCGGACTGCGGCGGAAGTATTCCAGGTTGCTCCCTCCCGAATTACCCCTGAGCTCAGAAGACAAGCCAAGGCGATAAATTTCGGTATCATATATGGAATGAGCGCCTTCGGGCTCTCCCAACAACTTGAGATCGACCAGAAAATGGCCAAAACCTATATTGATAATTATTTTTCCCGTTACAAAGGTGTCAAAAATTACATGGACCGAGTTATCAAGGAGGCTTCCAAAACCAAGCAGACGAGTACATTACTCGGGCGCATCCGTTTTTTACCGGATATCGACAGCCCGAACCGAAACGTTCGTCAGTTTGCCGAGCGCACTGCCATTAACACTCCGATTCAGGGAACAGCCGCAGATCTTTTAAAGCTGGCCATGATTAAGATTGATGCGGTCTTTAGAGAGAAGAATCTGAGATCGGCAATGTTGCTCACCGTGCACGATGAGCTGGTCTTTGAAGTGCCGCCGGATGAACTCGATGAGGTCAGAAGCCTTGTCAAAGATTTAATGGAAGGGATCTGGGAGCTGAAAGCGCCGCTGAAAGTGAATGTCCAGTGGGGCGAGAATTGGGCGGAAGTGCATTAGTTTGATTTAGGGATTATTTTCATTTTCTTCATCAGATTCAACAGATGGGCATTTCACCGTTTCTTCGATGGTACGGTAAACATTTTTAAATGTTTCATTAAACCCGGTCGGAGAAATCCGGCCGGCTTCTATGAATTTTACAACAACCTCTTTTGCCGCTCTCAGAATCTGTTCATCCAGTGAGGCCATATGTCTATCCTTCATTCGCGATTGTTTCAGGGATTGGGGCAATTATATTCAATAATTTTGATTCGTTATCAGAAACTAGCCTGAATGTCAAGTCGACGCTTTACTCGATTCGCGGCCCAAAAATTGACCGGTTCGCTTCCCTGCAAGCCTTATCCTATAAAGGGGGATCAGGGGAGACTATTATGATTGCAAAGAGGGTGTTCCGAAAAAATATAGCCCGGGCGAGGGGTAATTTTTTGCGGACCAGATGCCGAATCATTGCCCCCTGGGCTCCGAAACGGCAACTCCCTTCCATTTTGCTGCCTGCCGGAACAACATTCGGTGTCCCCCAAAAAGACACAGTTGCTTTTGCCTAGCTGAGCGGTAGGCGCCCTTTGCCATTTAAAAGCACTGAAGTGATCATCTGGTCGGCAAAAAATTACCCCTCGCCCGGGCTCTGG
>CP070652.1:292522-364820 GCA_020354645.1 Deltaproteobacteria bacterium | reverse complement strand
AAACCCTTGGACAAGATGACAGCCAATGAACTGCGGGAGCTTGCCAAGACAATACCTGATATTACAGGCGTTCACGGAATGAAAAAGGCTGAGCTGCTGGCTGCGATAAAAGAGGCCAAAGGCATTAAGGAAGAGGTCGCCAAAAAGGCGGACAAAACCGTTGGTGAAATAAAAAAGAAGATTAAGGCCCTGAAAGCAGAACGCCAAGCCGCGCTTGAGGCCAAGGACAAGAAGATGGTAAAGATTTATCGGCGGCGGATTTCCCGGTTGAAGAAGCGCACGCGCAGAGCGGCCTAAATCGAGCCCAGTTATAGAATAATTGCGTATATCCCACAATTTTAGCACTTAATTCTTTGGCTGCCGATTTACGGTGCTATGAATTTTTTAGACAACGAATATGGTTTCAAACATAATGATTGATCCTGCGTCAGTGGCCTTTGATTTTGATGGTGTAGTGGCCGATACCATGTCCTTGTTCCTTAACATTGCAAGTGTTGAATATAACATAGACGGCATAGGGTACGACGATATCACCACCTACAATCTGGAAGAATGTCTGAGTATTAATCCCGGGATTATCGATGAGATAATCAACAAGATCCTGGAGGGGGATTATTCCTTAACCTTACAGCCGATGGCCGGGATATCCGAAGTGCTGGTACGGATAGCCCGTTACCGTAATCCGATTCCGCTGGTAACTTCCCGACCGCATCCAGGACCCATAAACGATTGGATAAAAAATACATTACCCCTTGATCCTGCTCACCTTGAGGTTGTTGCCACGGGCACGTTTGACGGAAAGGCGGATGAGCTTTTAAACCGGAAGATTTCGTATTTTGTTGAAGATAGACTCGAGACGTGTTTTTTCTTAAAGGATTCGGGCATAATCCCTGTTCTTTTCAGGCAACCTTGGAATCGGCGCAGGCACCCCTTTTTGGAGGTCGCTAACTGGCGCGAGATCTCGGATCTTATTCATTTTTAGGGGTGACAAATCTTAATGGATTCGCCTCCGATAAAAAGATTGATTAAACCTTTTATAGATTCACTATCTGCTCAGAAAGGTTATTCTATCAATACGTGCCGGGCTTACCAGCATGATCTGGAAGAGTTCGTTAATATTGCGAGCCGAAACCGCTTTCAGGGAAATCAGAAGAAGCCTCCGGATGATTACCCTCTAACCGGGGTTGACAGTCTGACAATTAGAGAATATCTGGGCGCTTTGCATAAAAAGAATAAAAAAGTGACTATCGCACGCAAGCTTTCTGCAATACGCTCATTTTTCAGATACCTGATTAAAAAAGGAGCCATAACTGATGATCCTACTAAAATGGTTCTAACACCCAAGCAGGAGAAATCGATTCCTACCTATCTGCCGGTAGATGATATGTTCAGATTGCTTGATTCAATTAAAACGGACAATTTGTTGGGGTTGCGGAATCGAGCTATTTTTGAGACCCTTTATTCTTGCGGCATACGAGTCTCTGAGCTTGCAGGTCTCAATGTTTCTGATGTAAGTTTTTCATCACGAGTAATCCGTGTTGTTGGTAAAGGCAGCAGGCAACGGATTGTACCCATCGGTGATAAGGCGTTGTCTGCCATTAAATCTTACAGAAAAAAGTTAAAGAGCCAAAAGGGATTTCGATCTGAGGAAAACGGTCCTTTATTTTTGAACAAATATAACGGTCGACTGACCACTCGATCGATTGCCCGGATCCTTGAAAAATTGGCCAAGGAATGCGGACTTCTTATCCCGATTTCACCCCATGCGTTGCGACATACATATGCCACTCATTTGCTGGATGCCGGGGCGGACTTGAGAATCGTTCAGGAACTACTAGGACACAAAAGCCTTTCAACCACGCAAAAATATACCCATGTTAGTATTGATCGACTTATGCAGACTTATGATAGGGCGCATCCGCGAAAATAAATTTCCAATAAACGTTTCCGTAAATATATTAACAGGAATAAGGCCCATATGAATATACATGCAACCACAATTCTTGCCGTAAGGCATAAAGGGAAGGCCGCCGTTGCCGGTGACGGTCAGGTCACACTGGAGACCACCGTAATAAAGCATCATGCCAAAAAAGTGAGGCGGATTTACAACGATAAAATCATCGTCGGATTTGCCGGTGCCACTGCCGATGCACTGAATCTTTCAGAACGTCTGGAAGCCAAGCTCGAGCGCTACAATGGAAACCTGACCCGCGGTGCGGTTGAGCTAGCAAGGGACTGGCGCACAGACAAATACTTGAGGCGGCTGGAGGCCATCATGATTGCCGTGGATGAAACTAAAATATTTCTCATATCAGGCAACGGTGACGTTATCGAACCGGATGAGGGCGTTATCGGTATCGGTTCCGGTGGTGTCAGTGCCCAGGCAGCAGCCATTGCCCTGATGAAACATACCGATATGAGCGCGCGGGACATCGTAGAGGCGGCCATGAGAATAGCTGCTGCCGCGTGTGTTTACACGAATACGGATTTTACAATTGAAGAAATGTAAAATGGTTTCCACCGCGTTTTGTTAAATTGGAGTGGTGGGAAATTTTGACGTTAACGCTGGCTTAGAGATGCATCCAGGATGATATTGAGGTTCAGCAAAAGTAATGAGTGTTTTGATACAGAGGTGGACACGTATGAACAGTCTTAAACCGTCTGATATCGTTAAAGAGCTTGATAAATATATCATTGGTCAGGACAATGCGAAACGTTCGGTTGCCATCGCGTTGAGAAACCGCTGGCGGCGGCAACAGGTTCCCGAAGATCTAAGGGATGAAATAGCACCCAAAAACATTATTTTAATCGGCCCCACCGGTGTTGGGAAAACTGAAATTGCCAGGCGGCTTTCAAGGTTTACCGATTCCCCCTTCAGCAAGGTCGAGGCATCAAAATTCACTGAGGTTGGTTATGTCGGGCGAGATGTAGAATCCATGGTGCGGGATCTTCTGGAACTCACAGTCACCAAGGGAAAGGCAACGGAACACGAACGCGTGAGGGAGAAAGCCCGTCAGATTGCCGAAGAACGGATGCTGGATTTATTACTTCCCAGAAAAAGGTTGGCTGGGCATGAAGCTGCGCCGGAACCGGATGATTCGATGACTCAATCTTCAGGTACCGATGTTTCTGACCCATCTTCTACCAGAGAAAAACTCCGCAAGATGCTGCACGAAGGCAAACTGAATAATCGATATGTTGACCTGGATGTTTCCGATCGTTCTGTTCCGATGGTGGAAATATTTTCGAATGTCGGCATGGAAGAATTGGGAATAAATTTTAAAGAAATGCTAAACGGCATCCTGCCCAAAGGTACCAAGAGACGCAAGGCAAAGGTTTCGGAAGCCCTTGAAATATTGGCTCAGGAAGAAGCACAGAACCTTATTGATTTGGACAATGTCATCAAAACGGCCATCGAAAAGGTCGAACAATCCGGAATCATTTTTATAGACGAGATCGATAAGGTTGTAGGTAAAAACGGCGCCCATGGACCTGACGTGTCGCGCGAGGGCGTGCAGCGGGATCTGTTGCCAATCGTGGAGGGCTGCACGGTTACAACCAAATACGGCCCCGTAAAAACGGATCATATACTGTTTATCGCTTCCGGGGCTTTTCACACAGTAAAACCGTCTGATTTGATTCCTGAACTGCAGGGGCGGTTTCCCATTCGGGTCGAGTTGGACTCTCTGGGTCATAAAGAGTTTGTCAGAATCCTGACCGAACCGAAAAATGCACTGCTGCTTCAATACATGGCGCTGTTGAGGACCGACGGCGTAGATATTGTTTTTGAAGACGATGCAGTTGAAGAACTTGCCAGAATCGCGGAGGAAGTCAACAATCTGACAGAGAATATCGGCGCCAGGAGACTACACACTATCATGGAACGCCTGCTGGAAGACGTTCTTTTCGAAGCTCCCGATGCCAAGGAAAAGAAAGTAGTTATCGATAAAGCTTATGTAGAGAAAAAATTAAAAGATATTAAGGAGGATGAAGATCTAAGCCGTTACATACTTTAACGGAATAATTCAGTTGTAATTTATAGCTTTCATGTGAAAATCTTAACACCTTAACAAGTCAACACTTTTGCGGCATGAAGAGTAACATCATAAATAAAGCGGATAAAGTCATCGCTGCAACCTATAAAAGGTTTCCTTTGGTTCTCACAAAGGGAAAGGGTTGCAACGTCTGGGATGAGGAAGGTCGGTCTTATACAGATTTTGTGGCCGGAATTGCTGTATGCAACCTTGGCCACTCGCATCCCAATATAGCAAAGGCAGTAGCATCTCAGGCCCAAGCCCTTGTTCATGTTTCAAACCTTTATTATACGCGCCCCCAGACCGAGGTGGCCTCATGGCTGGTTGAAAAAAGTTTTGCTGATAAAGTTTTCTTCTGTAACAGCGGGGCCGAAGCCAATGAGGCCGCCATTAAAATCGCACGGAAGTATTTTAAAGACAAAGGAGAGAATGCACGGTACCATATCATTGCCATGGAACAGTCGTTTCATGGCCGCACCATGGCGACGCTCTCGGCCACCGGCCAGGAAAAGATCAGGCAGGGTTTTGATCCAATTCTTGCCGGTTTTGAATTTGTCCCATTTGGTGACATTGACGCATTGGTAAAAAAGGTCGGACCCGCAACCTGTGCCGTCCTGACCGAACCCATCCAGGGAGAAGGAGGCGTACGCTGTCCGCCCCCGGATTATCTAAAAGCAGTCCGGAAACTGTGCGATGAGGTAGGAGCTCTGCTTATTTTTGATGAAATTCAAACCGGCATGGGACGCACCGGGAAGCTTTTTGCCTACGAGCATTTTGATACTGAACCGGATATAATGACCCTGGCAAAGGCCTTGGCCAATGGATTACCCATGGGGGCTATGCTGGCCAAAGATTTCGTGGCCGGCGCATTCAGCCCCGGTTCCCATGCGTCCACATTCGGGGGCACACCGTTGGTAACCGCTGGGGCCTTAGCGGTTTTGAAAACCATATTTGAAGACAGGATCATAGAATACAGCCGCAAGATCGGTGACTATTTCATCCAAAGGCTATTATGGCTCAAGGAGCGGCATGATATAATTGAGGAGGTGCGGGGTTGCGGCCTGCTGCTGGGATTGAAGCTGAGAATAGAAGGGGATCCCGTCGTATACGAATGTATGCAGAAAGGCTTTCTGATTAATTGCATCCAGGGCAACGTCCTGCGCTTTGTTCCTCCTTTGATCATCACCAAAGAAGAAATAGATGCCCTTGTGGAATGCCTGGATGAAGTATTGGCAGCCTAAAACGATCTGGCCGGCACGCAGATGGCCGCGGAAGATTATAACGGATTGAAATGACTTTTAATATTGACCGGCGATGGTACTTGCAATTTTTTCTTTTAATTATCCTCAATCTAAGTTGGATCGGGTGTGGTAAAAAAGCAACTCCGGTTCCGCCCCGACGATATATTCCACCGGCTGTAAATGATTTAAGCTATCGTTTGACTGGGGGCACCCTTAATCTGGCCTGGACGATACCCGAAGCAAAAAAAACCAAAATCACCCGTATTACCGGCTGTATGGTTTTTCGAGCTAAGATATCCATTTCTGATTCTGATTGCCAGACGTGTCCTGCCGAGTTTGAATCAGTGGCAGACGTGCCACTCGAAGGGGATCGCCGAAATACAGATAAGCCGAAAGATATGCGTTACAGCGAGGCTATTGAGCACGGATACCGTTACACTTACAAAGTTAATTGTTACTCAAAAAAGGGAATATCCAGCAAGGATTCTAATTATATCGAAATCATTTATTGATGAGAACAGGCTGTGTTATCGCCAAAAGCCCCGCCAATAGGTTACCGATGCATCATTTTGTATATCGAGATAATGAACTTTATTGTGAAGACGTTCCGATTCAAAAAATAGCCCAAAAAATCGGCACTCCCTTTTATCTTTACAGTTATGCGACTTTGATACGCCACTTTACGGCATTCGACCAGGCATTCACGGATGTCGCCAGACTTGTATGTTATTCTGCCAAAGCAAATGCCAGCCTGGCGATATTAAAGTTGATGAAAAATCTTGGCAGCGGTCTTGATATTGTCTCCGGTGGGGAGCTGTACCGGGGATTGAAAGCCGGATTTCCAGCTGATAGGATTGTTTACTCAGGGGTGGGAAAGCGCATAGACGAGATCGATTATGCGCTGAATTCTGGCGTCCTTATGTTTAATGTCGAATCGCTTGAAGAACTCAAACTTATCGATAAAAGGGCCGGTTTTCTAAACTGTAAAGCACCGGTAGCGATTCGGGTAAATCCTGATGTAGACCCGAAAACCCATCCGTATATTTCCACAGGACTAAGAAAAAACAAATTCGGTATCGATACGGTTAGCGCCTTGGAAGGGTATAAAGTCGCCAAAACGCTTAAACATATCGAGATTGTTGGGATTGACTGTCATATCGGGTCACAGATAACTGAGGTACAGCCATTTACAGATGCCCTCAAAAGTCTTAAAAGCCTGATTTCAGAGCTAGTGAGTTTGGGGATTGAAATCAAATTTCTTGATATGGGTGGGGGGCTCGGAATCACTTACGAGGATGAAACCCCGCCGCAACTTAGCGAATATGCGCGCGCAATCGTTGATTTGCTTGAAGGAACATCCCTGCATCTGATTCTGGAACCGGGCAGGGTTATCGTCGGAAACGCCGGTATCCTGGTGACCCGCGCCCTTTACCGCAAATTCGGTGGTACTAAAAATTTCATTATTGTGGATGCGGGCATGAACGACTTGATGCGTCCCGCATTATACCAGGCTTATCATGCCATTCAACCTGTTGTTATGTCGGATCAAGAAGAGTTGGTGGCAGACGTGGTCGGCCCCATCTGTGAGACCAGCGATTTTTTGGCGCAAGACCGAAGAATTACAGATGTCAAAAACGGTGACCTGCTTGCGGTGATGAGTGCAGGGGCGTATGGTTTTGCGATGGCCTCAAATTACTGCTCGCGGCCGAAGGTGGCTGAAGTCATGGTGAGTGGAGATCAGTTTCATATTATCAGGGAGCGCCAGCGGTACGAAGATTTGATAGATGGTGAATCTGTACCTTCATTTTTCTCAAATACGGGAAAATGATTCGGGGATTTTTCCATTTATGAAAAAGCATATCGCTTACATCTGCGTTGGCTCCAATGTTGGCAACAAGCTTGAATATTGCCAGAAGGGGATAGCGGCCCTGGTCAGATCCGGATCGACTGAAATTCAAGCACAGTCACGGATATATAAAACCGACCCGGTTGACTACCAGCAGCAGGATTGGTTCGTTAATTATGCCGTAAAGGCAGCAACGGTTTTGGATCCCTTTCAACTTTTAAGTGAGCTAAAATCCATCCAGCGTCAAATCGGTCGGGTCCGTGATCCCATTAGGTTTGGACCACGAACACTCGATATGGACATCATTCTCTATGACGATATTGTTATTAATTCACCCAAACTCATTGTTCCCCATCCTCGGATGCACAAAAGACGCTTTGTATTGAAACCAATCTGTGATATAGATCCTAGGATGATTCATCCTGTCTTGAAAAAAAATATGCAGTACCTGTTGGACCATCTGGATACCGAAGGGCAGGGTGTTGAGCCTTATTCATGAGATTACTTATATTCATAGCCATTATCTACATTTTATACAGGGCATTGAAGTCCTGGATGATTAAACACCGTACTTCTTCCGACACCCAGGTCCCTACTGCGCCATCTGGTGAGATCGATGATATAATGGTCAAAGACCCCTATTGTGAAGTATATTTCCCCAAGCGGAAGGGTTTGCATTTAAAGGTTGATGGCGAAAATCTATATTTTTGCAGCCCTAAATGCAGGGATAAATTTATTGAATCAAGATCCGATGAATGAGCGGGCTTTCGTTTAAACTGCCCGTCACTTTTAACCAACAGGAGGTCCCATCTCATGAAGTTCTTTATCGACACCGCCAATATCGATGAGATAAAAGAGGCCATTAGCATGGGAATGGTAGATGGGGTGACAACTAATCCGACGCTGATCGCTAAAGAAGCGCGCCCTTTTGAAAAAATTATCAGAGAGATTTGTGACCTTGTAGATGGTCCCATAAGCGCGGAGGTCATCAGCACCGATAGCTACGGCATGGTCAAGGAAGCCCGAGAGCTGGCAAAGATTCACCAGAATATCGTTGTCAAGATTCCCATGACCACCGACGGTTTGAAAGCAACCTGCAAGCTTGCCGACGAGGGGATCAAGACCAACCTGACCCTGGTTTTTTCACCCCTGCAGGCACTTATGGCGGCCAAGGCCGGTGCTGCTTTCGTCAGCCCGTTTGTGGGCCGCCTGGATGATATCTCTCAGGACGGGCTCCTTTTGGCTGAACAGATCGTTGAAATTTACAGCAACTATGCGTTTGATACCGAAATTATTGTGGCCAGTGTCCGCAATCCGCTCCATGTTCTCGAAGCCGCTCTGATGGGTGCCGACGTAGCGACCATTCCATTCGATGTCCTCAGTAAATTAGCGGCTCATCCGCTTACTGACAAAGGGCTGAAAGCCTTTCTGGAAGATTGGGAGAAAGCCCAGAAGTAAATTCCTGAATCTTGCATAAAAATTAATGAGAAGTTGAAATAATATTTAATGACAGCAGGTTAAGCAAACCAGAGAAGTAAACTAAAATACCGATCAAGTATAATGGATGAAAATCATTTTATCTCATTAATTTTCACCCTGCGGGCGAGCCGGAGGCTTCCATGCCCTCCGGGCTGCGCTTAAAGCGCCGTTATTACTAAGGGCTCGTAATAGTTCACTATGACTTCGCCCTTAGATGCCTTGCATATGAAAGCCTCCGACTCGTGCAAAATTCAGGAAATTACTCATTCCCGAATTACGAACGATGGTTGAGGGCATCAAATTAAAAAAATGTGGAATCATCCTAATTTTTTAACATTATTCCGAATTGCAGCGGTGCCGGCCATCGTGGCCCTGATGATCTTCCCCAATCGAGCATGCGCAATATTGGCAGCGGCGCTGTTCAGTGCCGCTGCTATTACGGATTACCTGGATGGCTATCTTGCCAGGCGACGGGGACTTGAAACCACGCTCGGAAAAGTGATGGATCCGGTTGCTGACAAGTTATTGGTATCCTCAGCATTTATCATGCTCACCTCCCATGACTGGATACCGGCGTGGATGGTGTGCATTATCATCGGTCGCGAGCTTGCGGTCACAGGCCTTCGGAACATCATTGCCGGAAAAGGTGAAGATGTATCTGCTTCCTGGCTGGGGAAATATAAAACCGGATTTCAAATTGCCGCTGCTATTCCTCTTTTAATCCATTATCCCTATTTTGAAATTAATTTTCAGGCTATTGGTTACGTATTTCTGTTAACTGCGCTCGTATTTACGATTTGGTCGGGTGTTGATTATTTTATCCGATTCAGAAGGCTGTTGGAGATTTAGCCTTTTTTGTTGACAAAATTGACATAAAAAGATAAACAAACAACTCCTGCTGAGCGGGAATAACTCAGTGGTAGAGTGCAACCTTGCCAAGGTTGAAGTCGCGGGTTCAAATCCCGTTTCCCGCTCCATTTTTTTGGGCGGCATAGCCAAGTGGTAAGGCAGAGGTCTGCAAAACCTCCATACTCCAGTTCGAATCTGGATGCCGCCTCCAGTAAAATTGTAGGGGGTTGCAAGAAAACACTCGCAACCCCCTTTTTTCTCTTTTACATTGGTGCATCAAACGCTTTTGCATACCCTGTCAGCTCAACATATCCTTGACCCTCAATCCGGTGATCATTCGCCGTTCCGGTGATTGAGACACTGCCTTCCCAATAGGTAACGCCGGTGCTTTCTGTCGTCTGCAGTTCTTGGTCGGCCAGATTGGACACGATTGATAATTCCATCGAGAGCGGGAAAACCGACAAGCGCCATCGCACCGGATATAAAGCTTCTGAATTTGGGCTTTTCCAGGAGTCTAGAACTAGAACCCGAAATTCTTCTTTAGTTAAATGACGGCTGTTCCCATCTGGGTCTACAAAAGTGCCGCTGGAGGCCGGATTAATCGTACCGTCTTTTTGGCGCAACACATAGACCATTAATTCGGTCCTATCAGAAAGTATGAGACTGAACCAGTCCCAGCCTACGATTCCCGGCTCCAACGGTGCGGTACTGAATTCATGATCCATCCAGCTCAAACCTTCCACCGCAAAGGTTTTACCGTTCAAGGTCAAAGAGCCTCTGGTCTTAAGCCTGGTAAACGAATAGTAACAACTGGCACTCTCAGAAGCCCTCCCTTTGCGACTATAGCCGGCTTCACCATGCAAAATTGGCTTTTTGGTCGGGATTAGCTCTAGATCAAAAGCGAACCTATCCGTCGCGGCTTTAAGGTGTTGATTTTCAGGGCCGATTTTGGCGTACCAGTTTTTCAGATGCACGGTGGTTATTCTGGTTTCATTTAGAGCAACGCCGGCCAGACCGAGTGCACCCCGGCTGCTTTCCTCCGCGTGAAGATGCCTGCCGCCGGCCAGATCTGAAATGGCGGCATGAGCCAGATAGATGTGTTGCGTGCGCCATTGTGATGCCGGTTTAGGCCAATGCCGGCTTGCACCAGCCGGGCTCAACTGGCTTCGAAAAAAAGTGAGCTGAAAACCGAAACGGTTTCCGTTTTCAGAATCTACGTTTCCGGTATAATACCACCACTCAGTGCGATAACCAGAATGAGAACCATGATCTTTGGGAAATTCAAGATTGCAGGGTCCCGTTACCGAAAAATATCCGCTATCGTCAGCTGCAAACAGCTGAAGGACGGTGCCTAAACTAAGCAACAGGATTCCGAAGATTAATGTCTTTCTTTTATGCGATTTTTGCTGCAGAAATGGCGCCTTCAAAATTTACCCTTTAGCGCTAGTTTTAAAAACACTCTTAAATAAACTGAGCCATTAAATTCAATTTTTCTTTCAATAATCGATTTTCATGATTTAATTTTTTCAAAATACAATGCCGTTGCCGGAAGACCCCAATCAGGACCAAGCTAAACCTCATGATTATCTTTCTCGCAACAGCATCGCTGGCGGTTGGCGGAAAACAAGCCTTATTGCCGGCAGGGCTGCCATGAGTGCGGTAAGAATGATTAACGGTAGAGAGAAAACCAAAGCTTTCAGGTCCAACCCGTAGAGAAACGTCCAGCCAAAAGACTGCCGGTTAATGACAAAGACCAGCAAATAGGAAAGGATAAGACCGCAAAGAAAACCTGCTGTTTCGCCGGCAATAACCATAAGTATGCTCTCCCAAAATATCATCCTCCGAATTTGTCCGAAGCTGGCGCCAACGGCATAAAGGGTATTGAGTTGGCTGGTCCGTTCCAACACAAGCACTGCCAAGGTCGTGGTGATTCCTAAAGCCGCGATGACGAAGGCGATAAAGAGAAGTATCGTCGTTATGGCAAAAGTTTCATCAAAGACCTTCAAAATCGATTGCCTCAGTTCCTTGCCGCTAATCATCCCTAATTGATCGCCACATTTTTCGATAATTTCTCGGCGGAGAGACACAACGGCAGCGTCAAGGTTCTGATTTCGATTGCGAAGGAAAAATCTTACGCCCCCCCATTTAGGGTCGTGGAAACGCCTTTTAAAATGAGGCATTGCGTAAAATACAACGCCTCCCTGGGTTCGATAATCTCTAACTACTCCAAGAATAGGAAGCTCAACCAGTGATGTTTCAATCTGAGCACGAAAAAGATCGCCGACGGTCAATCCTGTTCGATTGGAAAATACTTCTGATACAATCACGCCGTCACCACTGATCAGTCGGTGTATTGCCGTTTCGGATGGCCCTTTCAGCCAGACGTATGAACCATATCGTAAAAAGGTAACAACATCCAACAATTCAAATTCATAAGGAAACTTTCCGTAATTTAAAAAATAGCGCCGGTTGGGTACAAGGTCTACCGGCGCATCGAGGGTCGTGAGGGTCCTGATTACCTCCGGGGATAAGGGGTATCGAAATTGGTTGACTTCACCCATTTTGGTGGTGGCAAACAGATCCCCACTTACTGTTTGATAAGCCCATAATTGAACCGTCTGCCGGAAGCTGTGGATCATGATGACGAGTGAGACAAAAAGTGCTACAGCAGTAATCAAAGCCCCTACTGAAATAGCGGTTCGATTCCCGCTGCCGCGAATATAGCGCCCCGCGAGATATGCCGGCATTCCTCCAAGACGTCGGAGTTTTGGTGCCAGAGCTTTGCCCAATTGCTCCAGGATCCAAGGCGATAGCATGGCAAATCCAGTAAAAAGTAAAAGGGTGGCGATGTACCCTGGAAGCGGCACGCCCGCATATCCTGGGAGCTTGGACAATGGCCAGACCAACACAATGAAGAAGATCCCTAATCCTGCCAACCGAAGGGTTGGTTTATCAGCCTGCTCGCTATGCTCGGCAATACTTAGTGCCTCTTTGGGTGAAACCTGCATCGCTTCCCTTGCAGGCAGATATGCTGCCAGGACGGAAATGAAAATTGTTACCATAAAAGACAGAAATATTTCCCAGGAATTCAGCGATAGCTGTTCAACCGTAACTCGGACAAAGAGCGTGGAAATTGTCTGGCTGACACCATGAAGCAGATATTTGATCAGAAAGCTGCTGATGGGGATGGCCAAAAGCCATCCGGCAAGACCGAATACAGTACCTTGGGCCAAAAAAATGAGAAAGAGTAAACGGGCAGATGCACCTGTTGAACGTAAGATGGCGAGTTCGTGGCGGCGTGAGGCGGCATTCAATGCAACAAGGCTATAGACTAAAAACATGCCCACAAAAAGAGACGCAAAACTTAATATCGATAGATTGAGTTGATAGGCACGGATCATAGCCTGGCCGCTTTCGCGGCGTTCAGAAGGTGATGACATTATTACGCCCGGAGGAAGCGTTGATACAATATTTTGAAAGTTCTCTGCGGTCTGTTCAGGCTGCAGCCGGAGGTCGATGCGGTCTATTTTTCCATACAGGCCGGTGAATTCCTGGAAGGTTGCAATATCAGTTAACGCCAGGCGCCCACCCTCTGCGAGAGCCAGGTTTTCCGGCGCCAGCACACCGACAATTCGAAAATCAACGGTTTGCCGAGAATGCTCCAGCTTTATTTTCTCTCCAGGCGCATAACCATATTGACGGGCCAACGCCCCTCCCAAAATCAATGTGTAAGGTTCTTTTAGCAGATCCAGCCACATGCCGACTTTGCGAGGCTTTCCTTTGGCAATTTGCCAGCTGCGAAAGGGACGGTCAAGAATAGGATCAATTCCGATGAGAAGAAAGGGTTCTTTGTCTGCGCCAAAATGCTGGACATAGCCGGACAGCATCGGTGAAGCGTTGCGGACTGAAGGATGATTTATAATGGCGGATACAAGGCTTTCAGGTAAAAACCCGCCTGGGCGTGCCAATACTTTTTCTGTTCGGCCGGCGATATGATTCATGCTACTGGTAAAGGAACGCAACGAGGCATGAACGGAGAGTCTCACACTTGTAAATACGGCTGCACCTAAAGCGATGCCGAATAAAACCAACATCGCCTGAAACCAATGCTTTCCGATATGACGCAGACTGAACCAGCTAAATAACCGCAAAAAGAATACTAAACTTCGCATGTTGTATCCGTTATCATACCGTCTTTGAGGCATATCTCCATCGTGGCGAAAGCATCCGCCAGATTGCTGTGGGTGGCAATGATCACCGTACGCTCCCGTGTACGGTGCAATTCTGCCAGCAATTGAATAACGAGTTGGCCGTTGCGGCTATCCAGATTACCGGTGGGTTCATCCGCAAGAATGATGGCGGGATCGTTGATGAGGGCTCTGGCGATGGCGGTTCGTTGCATTTCACCACCGGAAAGCTGTGCCGGTTGATGCGCCATTCGATCGCCCAGGCCAAGCCACTGTAAAAGATCGATCGCCTTGGGTTCAATTTTTTCGGGCCAACCGCCGGCCAGCAGCGCTGGCAGGCAGACATTTTCTAAGACCGAAAGGGTGGGCAGTAAATTGAAGTTTTGAAACACCATACCTACAACTTCGCGGCGAAATCGGGTGAGTTGTTCCTCCGGTGCTTTTATAAGGTCATGACCAGCGACCTTCAATTCTCCGCTTGTGGGTCGATCCAGACCTGACAGCAATGACAATAAAGTGCTTTTCCCCGAGCCGCTGTTACCTTTGAGAACTACCAGTTCTCTGGCGGCGATTTCGAGATTGATTGAGCTGATTCCAATTACTTCACTGTCACCGAGCGAATAGATGCGTGTCAGTGCTTTTGTTTCGATGACCGTTTTTTTTTCAGATACCCGCATTTAAATATTTCCTATATTACAACCGGATTCCAGTCTCGTCTGCATAAAACGACAGGTCAAAGTTAGCGTGGCGAATACCATTACGATTTAGGGTTAGAATTCGGGCGGATTGATTCATTTTATGACCTTTTGCCCTCACGGTTGTACCGGCCCAGGCGAAGGTTAATTTTTTTGTCGACCAGATGCCGGCCGCCAATTGCGCATGAGGTCCAGCCAGTGAGTTCCTGGCCGAATAGCAAACAATTATGACGATAAAACGAACGTGGCGGGGTTTCTGAAGAAGGTTCTCAACTGAAAAAATTTGATGTTCGCCGACCCATCAAATTTTATTATGGTTTTATATCCACCATGAGCAATTTATTTAGTCGGTCACGGAAACTGTATCTTGCTTTTTGATGAGCATAGTGGCCGGATCAAGTAGCAGGGCATGATCAGCAACTGGTAATTTTTCTCCTTTTAAAGCAATTACATAGATCTCTTCACCCTTGGGTTTTAGCTGGATAGCCAATTCAAATAAATCCGCAATATTCTCTAGTTGAGCGGGCAAGCCATCCGGTCCGGGGGCCTCATGGCGATGAGTCCTTACCGTAAACCAGACACTCAACGAACGTTTGTAGGCCAAAGATTTAAGGAGCAACAGAGACTCTCGCACTGATGCATTAAAAGGCAGACCATCAATAATAACCATTTGCGGAATGAAGATTTTCTGCTCTGTCAGATCGGTAACCCGTTCTTCCAACCTGGGAACGCTAAAGCCTTCAACCTTAAAGGTCATGATAAATCTGTGCGGCAGCAATGATTCCCAAAGCTCTTGAACTTGCTTGACATTGTATTGGCGGGCGAGGTGGCCAAAGACTTCCTGGTACCAGAGGTTGACCTTCTGGATTGGATCATTCAGGCTGATATGCAGAACATTTTTCCCCCTAAGCAAAAAATTCAATGATACCTGTACCAAAAACGCTGTTTTGCCAACACCGGCACGCGCAAGAACCGCCCCGAACACTCCGTCAGATAGGCCGTCTTCTGATTGGCTGCTAATTAGTCTCAATGGATTTCGGAGGATTAGATCAGTTTTTAACATGCCGATACTCCTTTCTTTAAGCAACGTTTTTCTTTTTTTCTGCTGTTTTTTTTGCCAATGCTTCGGTAATTGATTGCGGGACTTGTTTATAGATGAAGAATTCCATGGTGAATTGCGCCTTACCCTGGGTCAATGATCTTAAAACCGTTGAATATCCAAACATTTCTGATAAGGGGACTTGGGCTTCGATAACAGATGTCGGCCCCTCATCCTGAGAACCGACGATCACACCTCGGCGCTGGTTTAAAGATCCCATGACTGCACCCTGAAACTCGGTCGGTGTCTCAATAACTACTTTCATGATCGGTTCATGAATCACCGGATTGGCTTTGAAATAAGCATCCCAAAAAGCACCACGAGCTGCTGTTTGGAAAGCCAAGTCAGAAGAGTCAACCGCATGGAAAGCTCCGTCATTGATAACAACCTTTACGCCGGTCACGGGGAATTCTAATTTTGGCCCTTTGGCCAGACATTCTCGAAATCCTTTTTCGCAGGCCGGGATGAATTTGCTCGGAATCGCCCCACCGACGATTTGGTTTTCAAATACGAAATCTTGGCCGGTTACAGGTTCCAAGTATCCGGCAATCCGGCCATACTGTCCGGCGCCACCGGTCTGTTTCTTGTGAGTGTAATTGAATTCCGCTTTCTTGGTAATGGTCTCGCGATAGGCTACCCGAGGGTTGCCTGCCTCAACCTGGGCATCATACTCCCTTCTCATGCGCTCTAGATAAACTTCCAGATGCAATTCACCCATGCCTTCAATAATGGTTTCATTGGTCTCCTTGTTAACGTAAGACCTAAAAGTTGGATCCTCCTTGGTGAATCGATTAAGTGCTTTTGACATATTTATTTGAGATTTATTGTCTTGCGGGGCAATCGCCAGAGAAATCACCGGTGTCGGTACATACATGGATGTCATGGACAAATTGAGTCCCGGACTTACAAACGTATCGCCAGACGCGCAGTCAATGCCGAAAAGGGCTCCGATATACCCCGCCGATATGCTTTCGATATCTTCCATTTGGCTGGCATGCATGCGGACCACTCTGCCTACCTTAATCTTTTTTCCTTTTCGCACATTCATTATCGTCGATCCTTTGGTGAGGGTGCCTTGGTATACTCGGATATACGTGAGTTGACCGTACGGCCCCTCTTCAAGCTTAAAAGCAAGGGCAACCAGAGGGTCATCCGGATTGCTGGAAATCATGACAGGCTGTTCGGAATTATCAAGTTCAAGTGCCTCGTTTTGGATATCCGCAGGGCATGGCAATAAATGGGTCACGGCATCGAGCAGGGGCTGAACCCCTTTGTTTTTATATGCCGATCCCATATAAACAGGTGTCATATCACGATTAAGTGTTGCTTTGCGTACTGCTGAAATAATAAGATCTTCAGTAATGCGATCTTCGAGAGCAGCCTCGGTAAGCTCGTCTGAAAACATAGAGGTGGCATTGATAAGTTCTTCACGCTTTTCCAAGGCTTGTGTGAGAATCTCATCAGGTATATTTTCGACACGGACCGCTTCACCGTTTACCCCCTCGAAAAAGACAGCTTTCATGCTGATGAGATCGACAATGCCGGAAAAGTTTTCCTCCAGACCGATTGGGATCTGCATCGCCACGGCATTATGGCCAAGTTTTTCGTTAAGTTGCTCGACAACCCGAAATGGATTGGCGCCGCTGCGATCACACTTGTTGACAAAAGCAATACACGGAACCCGGTATCTTTTCATTTGTTGGTCCACAGTAATGGACTGGGACTGGACTCCGCCAACTGCGCACAAGACAAGGATAGCTCCGTCGATTACGCGCAAAGACCTTTCGACCTCAATGGTGAAATCAACATGACCGGGAGTATCAATAATATTAATATCATGACCGCGCCATTGGCAAAATGTTGCCGCGGAGGCGATTGATATGCCCCGCTCTTTTTCCAGATCCATCGAATCCATGGTTGCACCGATTCCATCCTTGCCTTTGACGTCATGGATAGCGTGGATACGTTTGGTATAATACAAAATCCTTTCGGTAAGCGTGGTTTTACCCGAATCTATGTGGGCGCTTATACCGATGTTCCTAACTTTGTCTTGAGCGATTCTCATACCTTTTTTCCCTTACGACCTGGGTCGAAAACTCTTTGTATGTATAATCAAGAAAAATATTGCCAGTATTGAGGGACCTCCTACCGGACAACAAATTTACCTGGATATTAGATAAAAGGCTGGGAAACTAATTACTTATTTAACAAATGTCAAGCGAATTTTGACTGTTTTACCGGTTTACGGCTGCTTTAGAAAAAAATTCTATAGTCTCTTTCGCAAACGTTTGGTCAACGGACGCTGCCGAAGAAGCACATAAGTCGCACCCGCACCGCCATCACACGGTCTGGCGCTCGAAAAGGCCAATACCCATTTGCACCATGGTCCGGTGGTCAGCCATTTATGAACTTTGGTTTTCAGCACGGGTTTATCCGGCGATGACAAACCGCGGCCATGTATGATTGAAACAGCCCGTTTCCCGGACATAAGCATCTCTTTTAAAAACCGGTTAAATACCTCCTCAGCTGCCTGGACTGAAAGCCCGTGAAGATCTACATATGCCTGTATGGAAAACTCCCCCCGATGAAGATACTTCGTGACCGCAGGATTTACAGCGTATCCCACTCCTTCAGCATATTCCGATGTATCAGCGACAACGAATCCTTCGCCGTGTTCAATGAGGTTGTGAAGCCGGATTAAGGTATCACATTCGACTTTTTGCTTGTTGTGCACTAATTGTCTGCCGGAAGCGGCAATTTTTTTGCGGTATTTATCTTTTGAAATCGGTTTAACCCCCACCATGGCCTTTTTAAATAGCTCCTTGTCATCTACAGGATCTGCTTCGGCCTTTTGTTTTATGCGGGAACTATCCCGCGTTATGGGGTTGGGTGGCAAGGACCGATCTTTTAGAAGGATGCGCAGGCCTTCAAAGGGTCTAAATATACCAGAGGATTTCGTTTGTTTCATATTAAAAATCTGCTGCAATCGGATTGGTGGACAAGCGCATATTTATTTGAAGAAACTCGGTACTCTAATCTGCTGTATGGTAGTTTCCATTTTCTGAAATATCAACCAAAAACGATATGGCTTTATCGGATGTAATCATGTGGTTCGAGAGGCAAATTCGGCTTAAAAGTAACGTATATTCTCATATTTTTCAGCGATTTAAATTAACACAAGCTCATTTGCTCTTTTAAAATTTAGCTTGAAAAATGAGTATATTATCTGTTATTCTAAGGTTTTAAAACAAAACTATTTATTGTAGCCTTTCAAACAAGAAATCTGGGTGTTTTTCACGCCGGCTGGATGTTTTTCTGAAAAATCGTTCAGTCTAAACATAATAACAATCGGGAGGGAGACAATTGTCGTATACCCTGGGTCAAAAACAGCTTGATACCATAGAGGGGGTCTTGCAGCAGGACCTGATAGATATCGGGGTGCGCTGTGTGTTTCTTATTGATATGGCCGGCAATATTATTGCTAACCGAGACAATGGTAAGATAAAGCACGACGTATACTCCCTTGCCGCTCTGGCCGCGGGAAATTTTGGAGCGGTAAGTGCAATGGCCAAAATTATCGGAGAAGGCGAATTTTCGCTGCTTTTCCATAAGGGCAAAAAAGAAAATATACACTTTAACAAAATAATTTCTGATTTTTTGTTAATTACTATTTTTAGCAATGATATATCCCTTGGTTTTTTACGATTAAAAGTCAATGAAGCTGTCGAAAAAATAAAGCAGGTTTTAGAGACAATAAATGTGCCCTAACGCCGGCTTTTTGCCCTTCTGTGATGATGTTGTCTACACGAAGCCGTAATTGTCAGCGGATTTTAAAGTATGGCATTTATTAATCCGAAAAAGAAAGAGGTCCAGGTTAAAATCGTATACTACGGCCCGGGAAGGGGCGGTAAGACGACCAATCTGGAATACATATATAAAAAATTCAGAGAGCGCATCAAAACCGAAATGGTTACGATTAAAACACACGGAGACCGTACGCTCTTCTTTGACTTTCTTCCTTTTGATATCGGGAAAGTTAACGGATATGACATTAAAATACAACTTTATACCGTGCCGGGACAGGTAAAGTATAATGCAACGCGTAGACTTGTCTTGAGAGGAGCTGATGGTATTGTGTTTGTGGCAGATGCCATGGCAGTGCGACGGGAGAAAAATATACTTTCTCTTAAGAACCTGCAGGAAAACCTGGCCAACTACAAAAAAAGCATCTTTAAAATTCCCATCGTTCTGCAGTATAATAAAATAGATCTTGCCGAACAGGGAATACCATTGCTTCCCATAAATACGCTTGAAGAGGATTTAAACGATAAATTAAAAACACCATCGTTTAAAGCCAGCGCTCTGGTGGGAACAAATGTTGTGGCAACCATGAAAAAGATAATCTCGATGACGATTTCTTCAATAATCAAGGAACTGAGATAGGAGCTGAGAAATTGGAATTCCCTAGCGACAATGATGACATTACTGAAGAGGTTGAAGACCGCTTGGATGACCTATTCGGTGAAGAGAACACCGCTGCTGTCCATTTGGATGAAAGTGCAGACTCCGAAGACTCCCCGCTAAGAGAGTTAAAGACGATTGTGTTATCTATAGACTGGGAGATTACCGACGAGGTAATGACCAGTTTTGTCGATCAAATAGCTGTTTTAAAGGGCAGATTCAAAAACGATAAAATTCTTCTCGTTTTTCTGCAGTTATTGGGTTCACTCGGGGAATACATCAAAGCCAACAAAGGAATGTGTCACCCAGATGCGTTTAAAATTTTGAATTCGTTATTCACTCAACTGGATAAAGTTTCACAGTCAAAGGATTTAACGGAGTCCGAGAAGAAAAAAATACTAGCGACAGAATTAGCCAAATACAAGACATTAAAAGAGCAATTAACACCCAGCAAGCCTAAAAAGGAGAAAATTGAACAGGTAAAGTCTGTGAGTAAGAGAAAAATAGATCAAGCTGATTTGAATGATTTATTAGTGGCTATTGAGGAGATCAAAGAACTGATTAAAACTGAACTCAAAGCCTTGAGAGAGGAACTTAAATCCTTGAGGTAAATTCACTTGGGGGTTGTTGGATGGATATATTGTCGGGCAATATTTCATCGATAATCTTCCGGCAAGTCATCAAGGATGATTTGGGAGATTTTTCGCTTGACAGTCAAATCTTGCGGGTTTTTTTGGCCTTTGATGGTAAGAAGACTCTGGACAAGGTGGCAGAGGAAAACAAAATAGATATGGGGGACATGCGGGAGATTATTTACCGGCTTGTGGCCCTTGAACTCATTGAAGCCGCTAACAAGGAAAAATTAACACTTGATAAAGAATTTTATGGCTTTCTTACGGCCCAATTGTCTCGAGCAATAGGGCCGATAGCGCAAGTCTTGATAGAAGAAGTCATAGGCGAGTTGGGATATTCGGCTACCCACTTTCCAAGTTCTCAGGCTGCCGAGTTAGTGGATCTGCTTGCCCGTGAAATCCAGCGGGATGAAAAAAGAGGCGCTTTTAAATTAAATATGGTGAATAAGATTAAGCAGAAGGGATATTGAATTTAATCTTGGCGAAGATATTTTCAGATTGCAAACGGTTTCGGGCACAATGGTGGCACGAAAATAAAGTATGAATCTTAATAAAGAAGAACGATCCGGTTTACTGTCAAAACCTTTCAATTTCAAAGGAGTTTAATAATGATAATTATTTGTGAAGAATGCGGGAAGAAATATCGGATAGACCCATCCAAAATCAAGGGCCAGACAGCCAAATTTCGATGTAAGGCGTGTAATCATATACTCGCGGTTTCGAAACCGGAAATAAAAACACCGGAACCCGCACCTCCTCCATTTGTTGAACCGGATGGGGAAGTAGCTAAACAAATGCAAACTGCATATGAACCTGATGTTGCAACTCCATCCTTTGAGTCCAAGCCTCGTTTTAGTTTTGCTCTGAAATCACAGCGCCTTGGCGTGCGGACTAGGATGATGATTCTTTTTTTTATCATTCCCATCATATTTGTTGCCATTGCCGGCTTGCTTTTCTTGAACGAGATGAACAGCCTGGCCTCGCTGCTCACAGGCGAAAGTTCCAAAATCGTATCGCAGATGGCGGAAGACAAAATTGCTAATATTTCCAGAGCAGTTGCTACCCAGTGTCAGCTTTATCTGTTGAGTCATCCGGGATTGCGGAAAGAGAATTTCGCAAGGGATAACAATTTTAAACGGCTGGCTGTTCAAAAAGTGGGAATGACGGGTTATACGGCTCTTTACCAACGACCGGGCCCTGACGGAATCTGGCGAACATGGGCACATGTGAATCCTAAAATTGTTGGCATTGATATGAAAACCTTAAAAAAGCCTTTGGGACCAAATTTCAAGGGTTTTTGGAGGATCTTCATCGGCGTCAGGCGCGGCAAAGAATCCAGAGGATATTACACTTGGCAGGATAAAGACGAGACTTTCCGCGATAAATTTATGGTCTGTAATCCGATAGAGGGAACGCCGTTTGTAGTGGCAGCAACAACCTACATTGATGAACTAACAACGCCTGTTAAGCGGTTGGTTGCCAGTTCAGAGCAGTTGACAAAACAGACCAGAAATACTGTTTGGGGTATACTTGGCGTCACACTTTTGATCATCGGACTCATTGTTTCCTTCTACGGGAATCGCTTGGCGGGGCGAATAAAATCATTAACTGAAGTTGCAGATCGTATCAGCGTAGGTGAACTCGATGCTGAGATCAATATAAAATCGAGTGATGAGGTTGGGGATTTAGCAGAAGCCATTGCGCGGATGCAAGATAGTGTGCGATTATCTATCGAACGATTACGTCGACACCGATAGAACTATGTACCAATGGATTTGAAAAAGTCAGGATGCGCTTGATGTTCAAAGGCCTTGTTCATGTTGAGCACTGACACGGGTAAGGTATCGAAGTACATATCGATAAAGGAGAAGTAATGGTCGTTGTTCCTAAAGAAAAACCTGTAATGCAAAACCTGAATATGTACTATATAGATCTCCGGAAATTGATTGAACACTTTCAAGGTGAAATTGGGTCAGGCGGTATATTCTTTAAATCTTCCAACGCGGAAGGCGTGATATTTTTTGATAAAGACGAATATCTAAACGGCTATTTTCGGGATAAAGATAACGACATTTTAGGCTATGAAGCCATCGATCGTTTTATGGAGGAAGAATCTGAATACAATTTTTCCATCGATGTTTATAGAATTCCCCAGGAAGAAGTATATTTTTGGTCCAGCTTACCCTCGGCCGATAAGATATACAAAGATTTAAGCACTGAATTTACCGATCTGGAAGGATTGATTAAAAAGATGGGATCCGAGAAATTAACCGGCTTTATCGATATATCAATTGGCAACGGCGATGAAGGCGGTCTTATCTTTATGAGCAATGGAGAGATAATCGGCGGTTCATTTTCATGGGGAAAAGAGGAGTCACTTCCATTCAAGCGGAACCTTGAAATACTGATAAATAAGTCGAAGGATTCAGGCGGTGTATTTCAGGTAAGTAAAATTCCCCTGAAAAAGAATCAGGTGAGTGATAAACCTCTTAAAACCGGTACTGGCTTTTCTATCAATGTCATTAGAATGCTTGAAGAATTTTTGGGTATTTTTGAAACCCTTTTCGCCTCTAAACAAGACAAGCAAGTGGATTTCAACAAGGCCTTACGGAAAAAATTTGTAGAAAATGCAGAAAAATACACGTTTCTCGACCCATTTGCAGCTGAATTTGAGTACGCTAACCGCACTATTTCTTTTACTGGAGAAACCGAAGAAAAAGATCTGGTTAACGGCGTTGTCGAATCAGTGGTGGAATTGGCAGAGGAATTCAGCTTGCTGCCGGAGTTAAAAAATTATCTGTCATCATGGATTAAAAAATATGAAGCAAGGTTATCTGACTTGGGCATACGCATTTGAACCATGAACTCAGCGCCCATCCGTTTGTTTTGGTTTAATGATCCAGACTACACGCGCAACAGCCTATTATCTTTTATCGGCAAAATAAACATGACGGGAATATCTCCTCAAGATTTATCTGACAGCTTAGCCGGGCGATATATCGCCTTTATTAACAGCATACCGGTGGCTATTTATCGCACGACCATAGAGGGAAGTATCGTATTTTGTAACAGGGGTTTTGCGCAAACGCTCGGATATGACAGTCCTGATGAATTAATTAGCAGCCCGGCCATAAATCTGTATCGAAACAAAAAAGACCGGGGAGTTTTAGTTGATGCGGTGATGCATAGAGGACGAGTTTCCGATTTGCCAATTTCATTCATAAAGAAAGACGGAACAGCCATTTGGTGTGCAGTGACCGCCAGAGCTGTCCCCGATGACGATGGAATTGTAGTCCATCTCGACGGCGTTTTGAAAGATATTACGGATCAGGTTGAAGAAAAAGATGAAGTGCCGAAACTTGCTGGAATCGTCGGAGCGGATGACATTATCATCATTTTTGACTTACAGGGTAACATAATAGATATTAACGAGGTCGGCGCCGAATTGCTGGGGTATCCTGTCAGGGACTTGGTGGAGAAATCATTATCTGATTTTCTCATCCCCCCGCACCGTGAACTTTTTCTGCTATTTCTTGCTGATATCTTAAAATTTGGATCGGAGGAGGTTATTTTTGACCTAACAGACGGCAGGGGTGTTGATCATCAACTCGAATTCAATGCAGTATTGATAAGAAAATATGGCAAGGCACATCATATCAAAGGCATAGCACATGATATCACAGAGAAGATAAAAAAACAGAAGGACAATACCAGCAGGGATAAATTTCAGGGGGTACTCGAGATGGCAGGTGGAGTGGTTCATCGCTTGAATCAACCCCTGACAATTATTAACAATGTCATTAATGATATCGTAAATGATTCGCGGCCAGATGATCCCCAATATCAAAAAATTATGATTATCAACAACCAAATTCAAAAGATGAACGAGATCACCGAAAAAATCGGAAAGATAAAAAAATATGAAGCGATGGATTATGTGGCGGGGATTAAAATTGTCGACATTGATAAAGCTTCGTGAAGCGGAGAAAGTGGGGAAAATAGATGGTAAAGAATGTGCTCATTGTGGATGACGATCAAGAGATGTTGTTGTCTCTAAAAAACGGCTTGAAGAAGTACGCAGATAGTTTTTCCGTGCTGATTGCAAAAAACGGCCGGGATGCATTGGAACATCTGAAAAAAAACATTGTATCTCTGGTTGTTACCGATCTGAAAATGCCGGTGATGGATGGATTCGAGCTTCTGGAACACATTATGGAAAACTATCCGGATATACCAGTAGTAATCATCACTGGGTACAGTACTCCCGAAATGGAAAAACTTGCACTCGAAGGCGGTGCAGTGGGGTATATTGCGAAACCGTTTATGCTTGAAAATTTAGCCCGTAAAATAATGGCGACCCTGCGAAGAGAATCAGAAGGTGGCACCCTGCACAGTGTTTCGTCAGGCATTTTCCTTCAACTGATGGAGATGGAGCAAAAAACCTGCACCATCCGGCTTGAAGATAAAAATTCGGGAAAAAAGGGAGTACTTTTTTTTCGGGATGGCGAACTCCTGGATGCCAGAGTCGACAACTTGCAGGGCAAATCAGCGGCGTACAAAATTTTTTCGTGGGATAAAGTTACGATTACCATCCAGAATGTTTGTCCCAAAATTAATAATAAAATACAAAGCGATCTCCAGCCGCTGATCCTTGAAGCAACCCGTTTGAAGGATGAAGCCTCTCAGGTAAAAGTTGATGAGACTCAAGAGGCACCAGAACCGGAAATGATAGTAAGAGATACTCCAATCAAGGAGACCGGGCCTTCCGATTTTATGAATACCATCAAGCAAAGATTAGAAAAGGCAATAGGTCCTCGTCATGGGGTGACGGGTATATACCAGGACAACTCCTGGAACCGGCTGATTGAACACTTTACCCGCGTCGGTTCATTTTTTAAGGCGGGCAAATTAAAAGTCGGTTACATAGATCGCGGCGAGACCAACGATTTCATTATATTGCCAGACAAGCAAACCACCGTGCTTTCTGTCCATCCGAAATGCCCGAGAGAAAAGATCGTCCAGGTTTTGAAAAAATGAGAGAAATATTTAAGGATATACTGAGTATGGAAGGTGTTAAGGGCGTTCTGCTTTTGTCATTTAACGGTGACATCATTTTTAAAGAGTTTTCAGCACCCCTAACCCAGGAGCCGGAAAATAAGGATTGGAGTCACTTTATTGATTCACTGAACGGGATTAGAGAGACGGATCTAATCTTCGAGAAAAGCAGGCTCTATGTGCGAAAAGCCAAGGTAGGATACCTTTTAATATTGATGGGAAGTTTCGTATCAGCGGCGATGGTGCGGCTAAATTGCGATATTGCCTTACCCGCTTTGAAACCTTTCAAAGGATCTAAAGGATTAAAACGCCTTTTTAAAAAATAACATAAAAAATGACAGAACCCCTCCCAGGTAATGATTAACTGTTCTGCCTGTGTCGTGTTTCAGGGGGGCAAGGGGCCGCTAATCATGAAAGGTGGTTAAACAAAAATGAAAGCCGAATTAGACACCAGACTGAATGAGGCAGAAGTCTGCCGCTCCATGGGATTGTATGATGAGTCTCTCAGTATCTATGAGCAACTTCTTTCATTAATTCCCGAAAAGGATGCCCGAACGACCGAGACGATTAAAAAGAAAATTGACGCCGTTAAACAGGAGATGGCCGATCGGACGCATACGGAAAGCAGTCGAGTTACTGCAGAAGACATATCCATGCTCAAGAAAAAATTGTCAGGCCAAGAAAGTGGTCGCGATATCCTCAGCGGTCAAACACTTCTAGACAGTGCTGCCAGTTTCAAGGAATTAGGACTATATGTTGAGGCCATTAATGAGTATGAAAAATTAATATTCCAGGGGTTTCCGCCGGATAAGATTGTTGCCGATTTTACCGAATGCCTTCTGAAGAATAAGTCACCCGACAAGGTTGTCGATTATATCAATAATTTAACCGATGATCAGCGGCTTGAAAAAGATGCCAGAGCACGAGTTAAGTATTATTTTGGCCAGGAAATGGAGAAAAGAGATCATAAGGAACCGGCATTGGATCTCTATAAATCAGCACTACAAGTAAATCCGGCCGACACTGAAATCAAGAAAAGAGTGAACGCGCTTACGGCAGGCTTCGCTTCGGGGTCAAAATATGATTATCTCTTAAAGCAAAAAAAGGTTACAAAAGATCAGCTTCAGAAAGCTTTTGCGCTTTCTAAGAAAATGAAAAAGAGCGTAGAATTTGTTCTAACCGGTCAATATGGCCTCAGCAAGGCCGCCATTGGCAAATCTTTTTCTCTATACTACGGCTGTCCTTTCCGCGATTATGATCCGGCAGTGCCAACTCCTACGGAGCTGTTAGGAAATCTGAAAGAGGCATTTCTGCTCAACGAAGGGTGGGTGCCGTTCAGTTGGGATAAGGATGCGGTTGAGGTGCTGGTCGATGATCCTCGGGACCTGAATAAAACCGACAATATAAAAGCCTTGTTGAACACCCCCAAGATCAATTTCTCCGTGGCGATAAAGGAGGACATCGAAGAATTCATTAAACGGTTCTATGCTGAAAACCAACAATTGACAGAAGGGGAGGTTAGCGAGGATGGCGTCGATGATTACGATCTGATTCCAGATGTCTCCTTTGAAGAAGATGAAGATTACGATGATGATATCGAAGAAGTTGATGAAAGTTCCAGCAAGGTGGTCAAGCTGGTTGATCAGTGTATTATTGCGGCATATCGCAAAGGATCCTCCGATATCCACATTGAGCCATCACCGATCACCAAGGCCACGAGCATCCGATTCCGGATGGACGGTGTGTGTCAGGATTATCTCAAAGTACCTAATTCAATGGCCCGGGCTATTCTTTCACGGATAAAAATTATGTCTCATCTGGACATCGCTGAACGACGGCTGCCCCAGGACGGTAAAATAAAGTTTAAACGGAAAGGCATACCGTCCTTTGAACTGCGAGTGGCCACATTGCCGACTGCTGGCGGTTACGAGGATGCTGTGATGAGGATTCTGGCCAAGGCCGGGGCTATGCAATTGGAGGATATGGGGCTGACCAAAAGGAATTATACTGTTTTGAAAAAAGCAATTTTGAATCCTTACGGTCTCATATTGTGCGTGGGTCCGACTGGTTCCGGCAAGACTACCACACTTCACTCCGCGCTGGCCCATATCAACAAACCCGGCGTTAAAATCTGGACCGCTGAAGACCCGGTTGAGATCACTCAGGCCGGTTTAAGACAAGTAGAGGTTAAGCCCCGAATCGGACTTGATTTTGCGAGGGTCATGCGTGCCTTTTTAAGGGCGGATCCGGACATCATTATGATCGGCGAAATGCGGGATGAGGAAACGGCTTCCATTGGTGTGGAGGCTTCGCTCACCGGTCATCTGGTCCTTTCAACCCTGCACACCAACAGTGCACCTGAGACGGTGACACGATTGCTTGACATGGGCCTTAATCCGCTGAATTTTTCGGATGCTTTTCTGGCTGTGTTGGCCCAGCGATTGGTTAGAAGATTATGTGCCGACTGCAGTAAAGATTATAATCCAGCACGGGAGGAGTTTCAAGAAATCGTCTCGGATTATGGAAAGAAAATGTTTGAGAAAACCGGGATAATTTACTCATCCGAAGTTACCCTCAAACGGCCGGGCGCCTGCGCCTCTTGCTCCAGTACCGGCTACAGGGGTCGCATGGGTATCCATGAGCTCATGGAGGGCACCGATGAAATAAAAAGAATGATTAAAAAGGCGACTCCTACTGAAATGCTTTTTGCCCAGGCGATTAAAGAAGGCATGACCACCTTAAAGCAAGATGGCATCATGAAGGCTTTCCAAGGGCACACCGATGTTTCTGAAGTTCGACGGGTGTGTATAAACTAGCAGCACTATTTTCACAGCAGCTGATGCTTCGATTTTGAATGTTTGTTCTAATGGATGTAAAGCCGCTGTGTCCTCCTATGTGAATGATTGCCAATGCTTGTTGTAGGTTCATGGAAATCGGTTCTGAAAAATGGAATATTATTATACGTCAAGGGGCCAAAACAGTTGGTATTGATGTCAGCGATGAACAGTTGAAATTATTTGCCGCCCATGCCAGGGAACTGATAAATTGGAACCGAAAGATCAATCTTACCGCTATCACCGATCCATTCGAAATTGCTGTTAAACATATTGTAGATTCACTCGCTCCGGCCGTTATGATATTCCCCCACGATTCCATGCTTGATATTGGATCAGGTGGCGGATTTCCCGGTATACCGCTCAAGATACTGATGCCTACCTTGTCGGTAACGCTTATTGATGCTTCACGCAAAAAGGTCAGTTTTTTAAACCATGTTTTGAGAACCTTAAAATTGGATAATATGGATGTTCACCAAATCAGAGGGGAGGACATCATTTTAGAACATCCTGAAATTCCCAGATTCCAAAAAACCCAACTTGAATTCAGACGGCCGTCATTTAACCCAATAAAGAGCGTTTTAGCCAAACCCTTTGATATTGTCATCAGCCGCGCCCTCGCTTCTTTGAATGATTTTATTACAATGGCGTTGCCAGCATTGAAAAAAGACGGACTGATAGTCGCCATGAAAGGCAAGGTTTCCGAACCAGAAATTGAATCTGTCCGCTTAGCTCTTTCACGTGATTCGATCGCGTCGACCACCGGTAGCGATAATTTTTCTGTGACCCGAAAAACGTATAAGCTACCTTTCATTGCCGCTGAAAGATCCCTCATATCAATAAGGAGGATGGGCAGATCTACATCCTAGAGTTGATTTTCCAGATATGTCTGCAGGGAATCGTGCCGGGTGGGTACTGTAATCTGATTGAATCTAGCGTTGAATGACTGGTGAACTCCTTCACGTTCAAGCCCTGACATTTTTTTTCGTATTGACTGTTTCGACAAATCCAGATGGTCTAAACTGAAGTGTCAGGAGATAGCGGCCGGTTTATTTTTTGCTTTTGACTTTCTTTTGTTTTTCAAGCATTTGTTTGTGTTTTTCGGTCGTAAGCATCATCGTGTCATTAATCATTTCTGGGTCCGAATTCTCAAGCTTTTGTTTTTCAAGGATGGCGACCAAGGTGTGCTTTCCAATCGTTATAGTATCATTGTTCGTCAACTTTTCTTTCGAAACCTTTTTTTCGTTGAGATAAGTACCGTTGGTGCTATTGAGGTCCTCAAGAAAATATTTGCCTTGGTTTTTTACAATCTTTGCATGTTGTTTTGAAACACTCAAATTATCGATTTGAATATCATTTTTAACATTGCGCCCAATTGTGATAACTTCTTTTTCGGTTTCGATGGTTTTGAGCACTGCATTGTTAAATTTCAATTCGATTGTCAGCATTGGTTACCTCCTCAACAGTTCTTTAAGGCTAGGATTCAATCCCAAAGTCGATTTTGGTTCATTATACCACAGTTTGATTTAAGAATTCACTAATAAATTTGGCCTGAAATCCAATAATCAGATTTCAACAATGCGAGCTGTCAGTCTCTCACCGCTTATCCGGAGCAAAGCAATAGTGGCGGCATAATTGATGCCCGGAAAAGAGGCACTGCCTGGATTTACGTATAATATGCCGTTTTGCTCCCTGATGGCGGTCCGATGGGTGTGACCGCTGATGATTGCGTTAAAACCGGCTGCATACGGATCCAAATCCAGTTGGTGGAGGTCGTGCAGAACATATAAAATAACCTTTCCAACTTCAACCACCTTGACATCCGGCAGATCACTTATCCATGAACCGCCGTCCATATTGCCGCGAACCGCAATAACCGGCGCAATTCGTCCCAATACATCAAGGACATCCGGCGCACCGATGTCTCCAGCATGAATGATTTCATGGACACCATCAAATAGTTTCATTACGGCAGGATTTAAGACACCGTGTGTATCCGAAATGAGACCGACCAGAAAATCTTCCCTGGCTTTAAGTATCGTCGGCATAATTTGTGGTTTGCATGGGATGGGTTAAGATTGAAAAATCATCTACAATTGAAAGATGAACAAAATCTGAGCGGGTGTCTGAATGTTTATTTGAGAGAGTAACTTCTGGCATATTTGGCTATTTTGCTTAGCGATTCGTTCATTGCATCCAGTCGATTTATAAGGAGTTCAATGAGATAGTCTTTTATTCTGTCTTTGATCTCCGGCTTGACCATTCTAAAGAACTCATCATCCATTTTCATCACCAGAACTTTTTCGTTGGCAATTACATTTGTATAGCGGGGTTTTTTGGTCAAAAACGACATTTCACCAAACACGGCACCCGGAGTGAGCTTCGATATGACTGTATTATAGGCTGTTTTGGTGATTATTATGGTTCCCTTAATCAAGAGGTACAGGGATGTGAAAGAATCACCTTCCCGGATTATAATGTCATCTTTATTGAAACCCAGGAGTGAGTGTTCCATGGCCGCAAAATCTCTTTTCTCTTGCTCAGAGAAAAATTTGAACATAGGCATATCGCCGATCAATTCATAAAGCCCCATTTTTTTTCCTTTTCTCACAAAATTTTACAAAATTTGTTTCCGAAGCCGCTATCTGAGGTCACAGCAGCACTTCACTAAATATTTAACTTATTAAAATAACAGATAAATTGATTGAAAACAATTAAAAAATAACATTTGGAAAATCACTTATACCATCAAGCGGCAACCTAATTGTAAAGAGAAAAAGTCTATTTGTCATCAAGACCACCACAAGGTTAACTATTCGAAATGATTCAATAAAAATGCTCATTTATCCTTGACTTTCAGGGTTTTATAGTGTAAGTTTTATATATTTAGCGGGATATCGGCAGGTAGTTTTTTAGAAATTACCCAAACTAGGAATCGCAAAAATGGAAATGCAGCTGGAAGAAGAGTTTAAGCCAGGAGATTTAGAAGGACTGGTGCTTGATAAATTTTTAGTGGATGCATTCAAGCCGAAACTCTGCGATGAAAAAGATATCGTGGTGGTGGCCTTTTTAGTCAAGCAGAGAGATCCCGCTCGAGATTTAAGCAACTATATTACCCAGGGTCAGTTTGATTTGGTTGACGTTGAGGTGTCATCTTCTCCAGGCGAAGACGGAAATTATACGATACTGGTGGAATTGAACCGAAACCAAGATATGTTCGATATTATGGATAACCTCTTGAATCATATTACGCATTTGGTGAATGTGACACAGTGGTATTTCAAACCATTTGACTTTGATGATTTTATTGTATGGAACCGAGAAAATTTTGTTAATACTGTTCCTCAAAATTTAGAGTCATATTTTGGCAACCAGGAAGAGCATATCGACGAAGGTGAAACTGTCTCAGCACATCTTGGCACGCCAGCTTCAGGATTTGACTATCAGTTATTAGGAGAGATCATTGAGAATCAAGTGACCAAAAGCAGCCGAGCCTATATCAAAGCATTTCAGAAACAGTTTAAAGTCATTATTAAAGATAGCCGCAGTATGCTGCAACACATCGCAGACTTGAAATCCGACCATCAATACCTACATCAGCAGCTTGAATTATACGAACAGCGTGAGAAAATGGCCCTGCTCCGTGAACAGCAAGATTTTAAACGCATCCGGGCTTTAGAACATAAAATTTCACTCATAGCACCGCACGATGCGGAGAAACCGGAAATTGTTATCCCTCAATCGAGTGTTCCCATCACAGTAAAAAGTCCTGATTTTTCTGATACTCCCTCTGAACCAGAAGTAAAGGAAAATACGGAAAGCGATGATAGAAAGCGGGAGGAGACCCCTACAACCACCGAGGAACCTGCTTCCAGGACATCCTCATCGGGTGTCGATGTTAGCCAAGAGACGGTCTCAGGTTTTGCCGAAAAAGCCGAAGAAAAGTTCGTGAGTGAACCGATTGTAACGGATACAGGATCGTCTGTTGAAGAAACTTCTAAATCAGAAGCGCCACTCATTGACGCGGGAGGTGCTGTTGAAGAAAAGCTCGAGGATTCCGAGCAACCCACAGATCAGGAAAAAGATGCGGGACGTGTGCCGAGTTTGCCGACGGATGTAGAAGAGATAAAGCAACAGGCAGCCATCTCTGCAACTGAGACGGATTCACTGCAAAGAAAGGAGGCCGTCGACGTTGATGAAGACCGGCCAACGGACACCGAACCGGATTCTTCTGCGCGAAAAAAATTGGTTAAAAAACTCATTGCCCAGGGTTTAGCAGCTGTTAAACAAAAAGAATATCATAAGGCCATCGAATATTTTACCCAAGTTACCGAACTGATGCCCAATGCCCGGCGAAGTTTACTTAGAATTGCCGTTTTGTTTTATCGTCTTAAGGATTATGAAGCGGCATATGAGTATGCGCAACGAGCACTTGAGTTAGGGGCCGAATCAGCCAAACGTATTTTAGCAAAGATTAAAGACAAACAGGCGATGATTTCCGACGAATCTATCTCTGAGGATAGTTATGAATCGCCCACCGAAGAGGCAATTATATGGGGCCCGGATGATTTCGATGCCTCGGTCGATACAGAAGGTTCCAGTTCTGGTGAAGGCACTGACGCAGCTGATAGCCAGGATGTGATCATATTTGGACAGCCGGTGGAAGCTAAAAAAGCGGCAGATCACCAGGCAAGCCCTCTGGAAGAAAAAGAGGATTTGACATCGCCACAAGACGAACCGCCTTCAACCGTAACCGTCGCTTACGATTTTGAAGCGATTCAGTTTTTGCAAGCCCCGCAGCAACCGAAAGCAGGGCCAGAATCTCTTGCCGGCTCCGATAACGCCAAAGAGTACTTCTCTCTCGGTTTAAAGGCCTTTAAACAAAAGAAATATCATGAAGCAATTGATTATTTTACCAAGGTCACCGAATTATTGCCCAATGCGCGCCGCAGTTTTATCAGGCTTGCTGCTTTGTATTATCGACTGAAAGACTATGAAACGGCCCAAACACATGCCCGAAAGGCGCTTGATTTAGGTTCCCGCTCTGCAGAGCGGATATTAGAAAAAATTGAAGCGAAGCGCTCCGCAGATTCTGGTAAAAAACCTCCCACAGAAATGGACGACACATCTCGTGAGCCGCCTACCCCGGATAGGTCAGAAGATATCGGTTATCCGGAAGAAGCAAGGGAGCAGGCAGTGATCGATGCCGAGCGGGCAAACCGCTTAAATGAAAATGCTAAAGGCCCTCAGGCTAAACCAACTGTCTCAGCGTCAGTTTCCGACACAAAATCTTATCCGGAAGGCGGTGATGCTAAAAAATATTTCACCCTCGGAGTGAAGGCCTTTGAGCGAAATGAGTATCAGAAAGCGATCGAAAATTTTTCCCGAGTCACCGAATTACTGCCAAACGCTCCTCGCAGTTTCTTCAGACTGGCTGTATTACATTACCGTCTGAAAGATTATGAAAAAGCCCGGGGGTATGCCCAACAAGCCCTTGATTTAGGATCAGATGATGCCCGACGGATACTGGAAAAGATCGCGAACAAACGGGCAACCAGTTCTGATGCCTCTGGTCCTGGTGAAATTACCGACACTCTGCCCGAGTTTCCTACGCTTGATATCCAGAAAACAAATCAGATGGTTACGGCAATACCCACAAAAAGTGCTAATGAGCAGGATGGCAAGGTATCCGAAGCTCCCGGCGAAACTATGACTGATGCGGATCAGTCCGATTTGCAAGATTCAAAATTTTTAGAAATGGAATCGGCAACTGAAACCATTTCTATGGAAGATGATACGCTCATATACTCTAATAATTCGCAATCACCAGCGCCCGATACTGAAATTTTTCCGAAAAGTGATCCCGTCAGCGACTATTTTGCCCTCGGTTTAGCCGCCGCGGAACAGGAATCATATCATAAGGCCATACAGAATTTTACAAAGGTCACCGAACTATTACCCGATGCACCGGCCAGCTATCTGAATTTGGCTAATCTTTATCTTAAACTAAAAGATTACGAACAGGCCAAAGAAAATGCAAAACGTGCCTTTGACTTAGGATCCGAATCCGCCAAACGGATTTTAGAAAAAGTTGAAGCGGAACTGTGGACTGCCTCCGCCGTATCGGCAGCCAACTCCGAGGAGTCAAGAGCAAACGAATCCATCGTTACAAACGGATAATGTCTTCTCATTTAATCCTAATCTAAGCAAACCTTGCTTTCTTGCCTTACAGACCGGGTATTTCACATCCGACTGCAAGTTCAACCGTTGAAGCACTTATGCGCTTTTTTTTGATCTGTTTCAAAAATTCAGGCTGCCCGCCGTGTGAGCCGTGGTTGAACGATTTGCTACCCGTTAAGCCTTGCCTTTGAAGGGGAGACAAGGGAAGGCTCCAACGGTGGGGACAGGGAGTTTCTATTTTCTCCTTGGTGTTGAATTCTCCATAAGGATGTATAGATTGACACTGAATCATCATATGGGTTATATTGGTGCGCTAATTTTGGAAGTCTTTGATCTATAGCTGTCTTTGCTTTAAGTTAGCTATCAATTTTTAATGGGAGATTGTGCTATGAAGATATTGGTTGGATACGATGGTTCCAATGTGGCCAAAGAAGCATTGGATTTGGCTAAAAGCCACGCTAAAACCTTCAAGGCCTTCGTAGATGTTGTGACTTCAATGGCCAAGGGTACTGAAAACGAACGTGAAGACATTGAGCAGGCCGAACGCGGACTTGAATATGCAAAAACCCTTTTGGAACAGGAAAACATTTCCTGTAAAACGCATTTGCTGATTCGCGGGTTGTCACCAGGAGAGGACATCGTTGAATTTGCCAGGGAAAATAATGTCGATGAAATTATGGTCGGTGTTAAAAGAAGATCAAAAGTAGGCAAACTCCTGATGGGTTCAACCGCTCAATATGTGATTTTGAAAGCCCATTGTCCAGTTGTTAGTGTCAAATAAGACAATCGGCCACCAGCTCCCAAAGATATTTAACCTGAAGATTATCCATTTCGTATTCTTTTTTCAGATTATTTAATTGGCTATGACAACTGTCGCAGGGGACAACGATCATTGTTGCCCCCGTAGCCTTGATCTGTTCCATTTTTTTCCTACCGTAATATATTCGTTCTTGGTTATATCCAGTGGTAAGGGCCCCGCCACCTCCGCCACAGCAAATCTGATTGTCTCTTGCAGGATACAGGTCGACCCAATTCTCAACACACTGGTCAAGTATCCAACGTGGTTCTTCAAAATACCCATGCCCAAAAAGTTTCTCAGCTTTACGACCATAATGGCAGGGATCATGATAGGTTATCAGCATGTCGAACTTGGACTTATCCAGCGTGATTCTGCCTTCTTTGATATATTTTATAATCAGATCAAAAACGGTATAAGTGCCTAACTTTTTGAGGGCTTCAGGGTACCACCTTTCAAAACCAGACCTGGTCGCCAAATAGGAGTGGCCTCATTCACACCAGAGGAAATTTTTTATCTCAAGCTTTTTCAGATTTTCAGCAATGCGGCCTACCATGGTCTTGCTGGCCATATCATCTCCGGTGAAGTATCCCCAGTTACATCCTTCCCAATAATCAGAAGATATTGTCCAATCTTCCCCAGCAGCATAAAAGATTTTCCACCAGTGTTTAAGATCCTCAGTATGTGTATTCACCAATTTATTGTGAATCGTACACAGGATATTGGCCCCCTTTTTGTCGATGGGAACCTTAAACTCTTCAAAGCCGGGTTCTTCGGCCAATTCTGCAGCGACATCTTCAACGATGAAAATAAAATCTTCTTTTGGCAGGCCGAGAATGTTTCCGGTTTTCAGGGCCATCTCAACCCCTTTTTGAAGTACACCCGGCACTCTGTCTCGGTCTCTTAAAGACCGAACCCTTCTTACGATATTGGAGATATCGATATCCATCGGGCAAACGTTTTCACACTTCGCACATATCGTGCATATCCATGGCCATCTGGCTTCAACAACTTCATCTTGCAGTCCGAGGGCCACCATCCGAACAAGTTTTCGTGGATCGAAGCCGTCGATACCGGAAGCCGGACAACAACTCGAACATATTCCGCAAGTAAGACATACATCTTGTGAAAACGTCCACGATTTAAAGCAGCCATGATCTAAAAGATTGATAAGGAATTTTTCAGAAGTATTTGACATTTAGCAATCTTAACCTCACAAATCCTTTACAGTACAGATGGTATTATTTAATGCAGTGGACCCATATCAATTAACATTTTCTCAAACTGATTTACAATCTCAAAAAACTCTGTACCCATATTAGAAGCTATTGTGTGCATTTCAATCCGCTTTCCGGATGACGTTGTTTGCTCGAAAAAATCCAAAACCTGATTTGTGCGATTGTTCGCAAAGAGTATTCCTTTTTCGGAATAGCAGTTGCCTTCATGGCAGGTCAGAACGAGGACACCTTCTGCCAGGTTGGTAAAGGCAGTTAGAATGTATTCAATTGATATACTGCATGCGCAAGGCACCTCAACAATGAACAATCCCTGCGGAAGTTTATGCCGCATGCAACGGGCCAGTTCAGCGCACGGGACGGCAGATCGACCGCAGCAGAAGGCTACGATTGATGGCGAAGCAGGGTCTATTTGTTTTGGCCTGTTCAAAAAATTTTGATTGATGATATTATCCTGCAAATGCTGCTGGCTGATGGCAGTTGCAGGGCATTCGGCGGCACATAATCCACAACCCTCACAGGCCTCAAGGATGACCCCAAGTTTTGCACCAAAAGAAATTGCATGATGAGGACACAATCGTAAACAGGTCAAGCAACGCACGCACATTCCTGTATTTATTTCTGCTGTATACCGGGTTTGGAAAAATGAGCCCCTTAAAAACTCAATAGCAGTTTGGGCAGCACCGTCAGCGTCACTTAGATGGTCTGCGATACTCTGAACGGCTTTAGAAGGTCCGGCTGCAAGTATCCCTTTGCGGTTTGTGTGTGTCTGAATCCGATGGACATTGTCGGCCTGAAGAAATCCGAGCAGATCGGTTTCCAGACCAAATACGTCTGCCAAATGGGGCAGATAGTTCGATGGGTAGATTGTTTCATCAACAACTGTTATATCCGGGATCAGGATAAAATGTTGCAAGGTGACTTCATCGAGATACGTGATGCTTATGCTGCCGTCCCTGTTTTGAATGATTTGAGGAATGTTTTTGGTAAATTTGCTAATGACGGCACCGGCTTTTTTTAATTCCCGGGACAGAGCCTCGAGACCCTTTCCGGACACTTTAAGGTTTCCTGTAAAAATGTAGGTTTGCAGTTCAAGATCCAATTGAAGTCGCAAAGCGGTCCGCATGACGTTTTCCTGGATTACAGCGTTGCTTTCTTTTATCAATCCGGTGAGAAAGGCTATCTTTGAACCTATGGGAAGATTTTTTTTTAAATGCTGTAAACCGTTCACGGATTCATTGATTTGTGAAAGTGACCATACATAAACAGACGGATTGAGATCATATAGGTCGAAATTGGGTTTTAGTTCATAGTCTTCGGCAATAATGATGATGGATGCGTTACGGCGAATTTTTTCCCTGGCACTTTGGAACAAAATATCAAATAGGCCGATAAAACCATAACAAGCCAGTACTGAGGTGGGGGTTAAGATTTCAATTGATCCCCAGGTTTGACGCTTGGCAGCGGAGGACAAAGCGAATTCGAAGTGTTGATCCTTCGAGGCAATAATCACATTTACACCCTGAACGAGAAGATTTTCTGCAATTCTTTGTGCGCAGTTTCCATTGCCGATTATCAGGATTGTTTTATCCACGTTGTCTCGCCTTTTTCAAATCTGTTTTGAAAGCATTTATTACCTATCCATTCGTTTTATTTACCGGCAATTTTCCCGGAACAAATATGATCAGCCTGCTTTTTGACGCAATAATTTTGCGACTGCCGTCACCGCCTGGCTGGCACTTGCAATCGTATCGGCGATACTCATGGGGCCGGATGCTGTTCCGGCCGTGTAAACTCCCGGGACTGAAAACCATTGCGTTTCTCCGGATCCAAAGGCAAAACCCGTTTCATCGAGCCTCAATTCAAACAATTCAACCATTTTATTCAATTCAGAAGATGGCGTGATGCCAATGGATAATGCCACCATATCGAATATTTCCTCTTGGGTAACAGCCAATGCGGCATCGTAAAAATTGACTTGCAAGCGTTTATCCTCCGTTTGGTAAATATCACCGGGTATGTTGCGGATCATGCGCACCTCATTTTGCACAGCCGCATAAAATGCCTGAAAATCTCTACCGAATGTCTGGACATCAATGTAGAAAAATGAAATTTCAATTTCTGGTTGTCTACTTTTGATCAATCTCGCCAAGCGAAGTGCCGAGGCACAACATACTTTTGAACACCATAAATGATTGAGCTTCGCATCTCTGCTTCCCACACATTGGATGAATGCGATCTTTTTAGGAATCGTATTATCAGAGGGTCTTAACACGATGCTTTCCCGTTTGAGCATCTCTTCCAGTTGCAGGTTGGTGATGACGTTTGGAAATGAATTATATCCATAAGGCTTACTTTCAGGATTGAAGGGCTGGAAACCTGTAGCTATTATTATTGCATCCGCAAGATATACTTTCTGTTGGCTGTTTCCATCGAGTTGGATCGCTGCTTCAGGGCAAATCTCCTGGCATATGCAACACGAACGATCCCGCATAAATCTGCATTTTTCTTCATAGATGGCGATGAATGGGAAATTGTAGTTAGAATGTCCCTGGATGAGAGCTCCAGACTCTGGACATTGATCAAAGCAGGCACCACATCGGGTGCACTTCCGGGGGTTGATATATTCTGGTCGCTTGGACAGATGTATCGTAAATGTGTTCGCCTTGGAGACATTAATAACACGGGTCTCTGTCCATACTTTGATTTTCGGATTATTTGTCACATTTTTTAGTGTTTCTTCCACCCTACAGGCACCGCATTTCACGCATCTGTCCGTGGCTTTGCACGAAAATCTAATGGCGTGGCCACCCAGAAAGCTTTTCTTTTCAACTATTTGGACTTCGAGGCCAAGTCGTGCCAGTCCTAAGGCTGCAGAAAGACCTGCGACCCCACCGCCAATTATCAGAACCTTACCATCCGCCATTGTAATTGAACTCACTTTGTAAATTCGAATTCACGCGCAAAAGATTTATAGCTAAATTAATCGATAGCCTCTGTCAATATTATATATCCGATTAATGCCATAGTTTTGTTCGTAATCACGAATTATAAATTTTGGAACAAGAAAGTCGAGCAGGCGGCTCTAATGGAATACAGCGCCTACCACTGAGTCCTGCACGTCCCTTCATAATAAGAGAGGGCATAGGATAAATTCGAATGATTGGATGGCGGGATAAAATGTCGGAGGTTTTTAAGTGCACCGGCTGCTTTTTGGATGACAATTTCGCATATTGCTGGCGACGCGTCAACTGGCCGCTTCGCCTGCAACGCATCGCATAAAGGTGGAGAGCGATGAATTGATAGAATTTTGTTATGGAGAATAAATAAAACTTCGGTGTTGTTGGCGGCAGACGGGTTTTTCCATTCCAATAACCAACTGGTTTAATTATCGCGTCCGGATATGTCGTGAGCGTACCAAATTTTGACTGGATTCTATGGGTATTCGCTTCATTAGATTCGATATATTCTGTTCAAGGGCTTTGATTTCAGACTCGATGGCAACCATTTTTATTCGGTGCTCCGCAAGTTTATTCCATTCTTTTTTATGCCGGGTCTTAAGGGCGTCCAGTTCCTTTTTCATCTTCTTTATGGAATCTTTGTGACTACGGTACAATAGATGACTGTTTTTGCCTTCAGGACTTGTCAAGAAATACCAGGTCCTGGTTTTGCGGCTATGCCAGGCTTCTCCTGATACGTGTTTTCCTTTGACCCTCACGGCGGATTTCCATATCTCAAAGCCCCCATCTTCCCTGGGTTCACCATAGATTCTTGCTTGTCTTCTCCTCCCATCCTCACATTGAACCATTTGCTTTTTCATAACATCCCCTTTCCTGAGGCACGAGGGAGACCTCATGTTAGCATCGGCTTCCGATAATCGAGTCTTGATCACGCAAAAATGCTATCCTGAGAGCATTCCGCCAGGAATAATACGCCAAATCATGCGGCAGGGGCTATCCCTCCGTTGCTTTTTAGTTTGCCCATTGCTTTTGTCAACTCCATCATAACCCCCAATCCTTGCTTAACCTCTTTACTGGAGGCTGCTGAAAAAAGGCCAAACGGACCAACGTCCTTGGATTTTGACAGGTTCACGTGACTCGGCATTTCAGCAATTTTCTCCACGAATGCCGCTACTTGGGGATCGCTGAGTCTTTTTGCCACACCGAGTAAGGCCACCACCCCATCACCGATTTTATCGATGTCTTCAGGGGTATATGCTGCAGCGATCTTGGCACGGACATCCAGCATTGCGGTAAACATCCGCAATACCCCTCTTTGCTCCAGGTCATCCAGATAATTAATCAGTTGGGGGACGGAAGATCTCAATAGGGGTTCGATTGTTGTGACAAAGTCGACAATATTATTTAGTTGTTCCGCCATGAATGTGATGTTCCTGACGCTTCTCATAAGCGTCTTCACCATGGCCATAAAGTCTTCTAGTTGGAAACCGGATTCAATATCCTCCAGTTCTGTAATTAAAAGCCTGAAGGCCTGGGCGCTCAAAGGAATTAAATCATCCCGAAGTTCTCTGACGCTCTTGGCAGTCTCCACCAATGGCGCCAATTGGGTCTCAACACGGTCAAGTCGTTCTAAAATCAATTCTTCGTTTGTCATAGCCGCCTCCCTATTCTGTTACCGGGACGTGCCGCATCTTGCCGGCCAATGTCAGTTGTTGCTCCAGAGGCAATTCCACACCCTTGAGCATAAGGTTCCAATAGACCCATTTGAACATCATTTTGCCCCAGTAATTAAAGTTACTGTCTCCAAGGAGTGAAAATGGGCCGAGTCCCGGGAAGGGAAATTTGCCGGGCAGAGGCTCATATTCATAATTAAAGTCGATCAGAACCGCTTTTTCATAGCCGGAGCAAATAAAGCAGGTGGCATGGCCGTCAAAAGTCGCTTTAGGAGTTTGGCCTTCGATCTCTCTGATCAAATTTTCGACGATTGTTTCGGACTCGTAATGGGCAACGGCTCCGGCTTTGGAGGTGGGAACATTGGTGGCATCGCCGATAACATAAATATTATCGTAGTCTTTGGCTTTGAGTGTGAAATGATCGGTATCAACATAACACATTGGGTCGCCCATGCCGGAGTCCTCGACCCACTGGGCACCAAAATTAGGCGGAACAGCAATCAGTAAATCATAGGAAACCTTCTCGCCCTTATGGGATTCGATGGTTTTTTCACCGTGGTTAACCTTGGCGATGTCATAGTTCGGGGTTACTTTAATATTTTTTTGTACCGCGATATCACCTAAAATTCTGGAAGCGATGGGTTTGGTGAAAGCGCCGGCTACGGGCGTTACCAGTTCAATTTCCACATCGTCGCGGACCCCATTCTCGGTGAAGAACCAATCGGCCATGAAGATGAACTCCAGCGGGGCCACAGGGCATTTGTATGGCAATTCGGCTACGTTCAAAACCACCCGACCGGATTTGAAGTATTTCAACTTTTTTCTAAGCGCCACTGCACCCTCCAAGGTGTAGAAATTATGGATATCGTCACCCCAACCGTCCATCATGCCTTCAACTTCCTCGGGCATAATCCGGACACCGGTGGCGACAATCAGCCAATCGTATTTATAATTGTCTTTCTTGCCTTCCACCTCCTTGGTATTCGGATTGACCCCTACAATTTCATCCAGGACAAATTCGACGCCCTTAGGAATGAATTCCCGTTTGGGTTTCTGACAATCTTCTGCAGTGTAGACACCAAATGGAATAAACAGCCACCCCGGCTGGTAATGGTGGATTTCATTATTGTCGATGATGGTGATTTGCCATTCGGCGCTATTCAAATGTTTCCGCAAGCCAGCGGCCATCATGGTTCCGCCGGCTCCTGACCCCAAAATTAATATTCTTCTCATATTCTCCTCCTTATCAGTAAATAAAATTAGACACTGCCTCGTTATGATAGTTTAAAGAAAACGTTTTGATATTTTCATCAATTTGAAAGTGAATTGCTCCGGCCTATAAACTGTTTGGATAATTAACCAGGTTGCTCAAGGCGGCGGTTTTGCTTTGAGCCTCACCTCCCTTTGCCCGATGTTCAGGATTGCTATATTGGTCCTACAAAAAGTTACCCTAGCTGTATTGATTACCGGATGTCGATTGCGCATCCAAGTCGATAGACATATTTTTCTGATGCTCGAAAAGTATCTTTGTTTCAGGCGCAAATCTTATGTTTCTTTCATGAGATCGGCTATCGTAAAGCTGTCCAGTTTCTGATAAAGAACTTCATTGGCTTCCTTCCAAGCTAAACGGACACGACAATCGTCAGCCAGATCGCATTTTTCAGGGGAGCTGACGCAATCTACCAGATCACTATGCGCTTCGAATAACCTGACAATGTCACCCAGTTTGATTTGTTCAGGTTTTTTGGCCAGCCTGTGTCCGCCCTTGGCTCCGCGAACACTGGTGACAAGTCCAGCCTTTTTAAGGGGGCGAATGAGTTGTTCCAGATATTTCACCGAAATATCTTGCCGCTTGGAAATTTCGCTAATTTGGATTGGCGCCTGATCATTATAGCGGGCCAGATCCACCAGTAATCTCGTTCCGTATCGGCTTCTTGTCGATAGCTTCATCTAGCGCAGAACCTCACAGCAGGTTATAAATCACTCTCATATATGAATAGTTTAATCTATATAAGTTTTATCTATATTAATCTATATCTATCCAGATTTTTCTTGTCAAGTGAAAAAGTGATTTTGTTTACATTGCTGAATCTTTAATTGATAGGGGTTTGCGGAGTATTCGATCTTTAGTCCTGATGTCTGAACTTCAACAGAGAGATATCTGCAGATAACTGGTAATTCGGTTTCATTTAAGCGAAAGGAAAGCGGGATTTAGTCAAAAGCGGGAGATACAGGGATTGGATTTGCATTGTGATATGGTTGAATCTGAGCTGATTAATGAGCTGAATATTACAAGGCTTTATCGGAAGTCTGATTTTCAAAATCTGTGACGATTTGATTGATTCTTTTTTCCATGAAATTAATTAAGGCTTCCACATGTCTTGCAGCAATAGTTTCTATATCATTCGACAAGCTTTCTATTTCTCCTTCAGGGATACCGGTAATCTTATGAACCAAAAATGCGTCGACTTCACCGTCTTCAAGTAATAAGCCGCAACCGCAAATTGCACCTAAAAATTCGTTACCGGCAAAAATGGGAACGACCGGTTTGGCCAGCCCGGCATCGCATTCTTCAATCACAGGTTTTTTATTTTGCATCGCCTGCATGGCGATATTCATATGCGCAACGGCACAGATAAAGCTTTGTCCTTTTTCATTGGCTTTGATGACAGGACATAGTCGATTAACCCAGTTTTTATAATTTGTTATTCTGATGCCGTTTACGTCAAATACATTGGCCGCGATACCAAATTTATCGCTAATCTCCTCTTCAAGTTCCACCCATTTTTCAAGCGGTAAAAGCTCTGTCAACTTCATTGTTTATCCTCTTGCGTGATAGTCTTTGCGGAACCATTCTTCAAGTCTGCGCAGGCCCTCTTCGTTGGAAACGCGGGGGATATAACCCAAGTCTCTCTTGGCCGCACCGATATCAAACCAGTGGCTTTTGGCAACTGCATAAGCCATAAAGCGGGTAATATAGGGTTCACCGGACAGGTGAAATATCTTATACACAAATTCAAGTAAAGCTCCAGTCACCCATGCAATTCTGTAGGGTACAGATCCTTTTACTGGTCCAAAACCGGCCATCGTTAAAATGGCGTTGATCATGTCCCATGCCAACATAGGTTCCCCCTGGCTGATGAAATAAATTTTACCTGAAAGCGCCTCATTTTCATCCAATTTTTCGGCGGCCAGAAGGTGTGCATTAGCTGCATTGTCGATATAGGTCGTATCGATCAGATTTTTGCCGTTGCCGATTCTTTTCAGCCGCTTGGCTCTTGCAATAAGTCGGGGAGCAATATGATTATCACCCGGACCCCAAATCTCATGGGGCCTTAATATAATTGTTCTAAGATTGCCGCTTGCGGATTTTAAAACTTTTTGTTCAGCCAGCGCCTTGGTCTTTGGATAGTGGGCGTTATATTTACGAGGATAGGGAAAAGATTCATCTGCTCCTTCTATGTCAGCCCCATTGAAGACCACACTGGGCGTGCTCGTATACACCAGTTTTGGGATGTTTTGATTGACACAGGCATCGATGACGTTTTGGGTCCCGATAACATTCGTTCGATAGTAATCCGCATAATTTCCCCATGGGGGAGGCTTGGCGGCAATATGAAATACAAGATCGATGCCTTTGCAGGCACGTTCAACGGCGCCCGAATCACCGATGTCACCCTTAATCTGTTCAATCCCCAATTCCTCAAGTTTTGAGTAGTAGCTCCGGCAGAAGCTGCGGACATTGTTACCTTTTGCAATAAGTTGCTTGACGATCGCACTGCCGAGAAAACCGCCACCCCCGGTAACCAGAACGTTCAATTTCACCCTCCTATTCATTCAATGCTAGAACTCCAAGCCCTTCTTTGGTGGCAATTCAAAACCGCTATTTCAATTGCTGCTGGGCCCACACTGCCAGTTTCTCTCGAAATATCTTGGAGTTGTGGCGAATGTCCACCGGAAAAGCCTTGTGAAACAATACGGTTTTAATATTTTTTGTCAAGTCATGGTTGGATGCGATTTCCAGCAGCTCTTTTTGAATTTTTGTTTTGTCTCGGCCGCTATATGATTTTTCTAACTCTATGCATATGACTGGTTTTTGGTTTGGCCTGGGTCCAACGCCTACAAGTGCGCTGCGAAAGACCCGCGGATGGTTGTTAAAGATCGCTTCGCAGGGTATGGTATACAAGGTGACATGCTCTGTGATTACCCGGTGATTTTTGCGGCCGCAGAACCAAATCCTCCCCTTCTGATCCAGCCATCCCAGATCCCCCATCCTGTGCCAGAAGCCGGTGCCGTCCGCGATTTTGGCCAGTGCATCGGCCTCGGGTCGTTCAAAATATGTGCGGGTGACGAGATTACCCTTGACAACAATTTCACCGACCTCACCAACAGGAACAACAAGGGCATCCGACCATCGGTTGATTGGGTGGTCGCTTATTTTTATAATGCGCACCTCTAAATCGTTGATTGGACGCCCCACGCACATTCCGTAACCCTGCTCTGTTCGTTGTCTGGTTTCAGAAAGAATTTCATTGCTGGAGATGGAGACAATCGGGACGGCTTCCGTTGCACCATACGGCGTGTGTATTTCCGCACCGCCGCATAAAATTGAGGAAAACAACTCGATATTGACGGGTGCTACCGGTGCGCCAGCGCAAACAACCCGTTTTAATGAGGGCAGTTTTATGCCGTGTTGCTTGCCATGACTGCCGACACGGTTCAGAAGCGCGGGGGAGGCAAACATATTGGTCACACCGTGGTTTAGAATTGGTTCAATGATTCTTTCGGGGTTGACCAAAGCGGGTTTTGTGGGATCCATATCCGGTATGATGGCAGTCATGCCAAGTGCCGGATCAAACAAAGCAAAAAGGGGAAAGGTGGGCAAGTCAATTTCATCGCTTGTTATATGGAAATGTAACTTTATGTGTCGCAGCTGGGCCTCAAAATTGCCATGGGTATAAACAGCACCTTTTGGAGGACCGGTACTGCCGGTCGTGAAAAGTATCGCTGCCATATCGTCCCGTTTTGTTCTGGCTACCGGAAAAGCTTTCCAGGGGGACTGGCGAATACTTTTAAGTGTGTGGCCACCCCAGAACCAGCGCCGGCCCACCGTAATCCAAATCTTTACCGTATTGAAAAACCTCGGATATAGCTTTCGCAATACATGCGCTTTTGGAATGCCGATAAACGCTCCGGGTCTGCTTTCTTTTAAACACCTGACCATCCGCCGGACACCCATTCCTGGATCAACAACCACAGGTACGGCGCCGATTTTAAAAATAGCAAAAGTTAATGCAAAAAATTCCAAACCGGGCGGAACCATTAATATGGTGCGGGTTCCACGGACAATACCGGTTTTTTCAAGTCCATGCGCCAGACAATCGGATTCTTGATCCAGCTGTTCAAAGGTCAGATGTGCGTATGTTACACGCCCGCGCTTATCGCGACCGGCCGGATAGACAACAGCCCGTTTGAAGGGGAGAATATTGGCCATTCTCTTTAAGTAAGAAGAGATATTAAAAAAATCATTGTTGGGTGGATCAGGTCTGTGCATTTAGCCCATCAAATCATGAAGCTCCAACCCTTCAGGGTGGGGTCTCCGGAAAGGGAAAGTATTTATTTCAAATAGCTTCCCTTGACTCTGCCTCAAAAGACGGGACTTGTGTGGAAGCCGTCCGGTCAATTTTGTTGGTTGGTTTAAATTTGGACCCATCATCACAACGGATTATTCATCAGGAATTTACCCACCAATTTTATGATCTCATCAGGCACGTCTTCGAGCACATAATGGCCGGCTTCTGAAAATGTATGCACTTCGGCCTTTGGGAACCGGCGCTGCCACTCAGCCAGAAAATCCTTATCGAAGACGAAGTCGCGTTCACCCCAGCAAATCAGCATGGGTATATCCGATAACAACTGCAGGTTTTGATCGACATACATGACCAGATCATAACTGGGATCTTTATCATTCAGGGGGATATCTTGTACAAACTTAAGTGTCGCAATCCTGTTGTTCCAGCTGTTGTAAGGGGCAGTAAGACCGGTTTTAACATCCTTTGCAAGTTTTCTGTGAGATGCCATGAAAAGGGCCCCATATGAAAAAAGGTTAAATCCAAGAACGGCTAATGTCGCTAAGGGTCTGATGTTTCTAACCAACCATAATCTCAGGGGTAGCCGTTTTCCGTTGGGCAGCAGGAATGCAGCGGTGTTCATAATGACCAACCGGCCGATTCGTGAAGGATACCGTATGGCATAAACCATGCCGATGATCCCACCCCAGTCATGGAGTACGAAAGTAAATTTTCGCTTTAGGTTTAAATGGTCCATCAGCGCTTCCAGATCCTTGACCCTTCTTTCTAGCCGGTACTCATAGTTTTTTCCACTGGGTTTGTCAGAAAGACCGCAGCCGATGTGATCCGGCACAATGACCTTATAATTTAGTGAAAGGGCTTTGACCAATTCACGATAATAAAAGGACCAGGTAGGATTGCCATGAATCATTACAACAGGATCGCCCGCACCTTCATTTAGGAAGTGATACCGCAGACCCATTATTTTTATGAAATGAGAATCAAACGGATATAGATGCCGAAATTTGTCGATATTGACTTCTTTTGTAAACAGCATGAAGTGCCTTATCAAGAGGTTCTTTTGAAAACTTTTATAATGCGGTTATAAATGTTTAGATCCGGCATCACCACGCCACGCCAAGCATCAAACAGTTTAATCCACTTCCAATACCGAGCAATCCGACCAGATCATTTCTCATTAGAAAGCCGCGTTCAGCTCCAATTGCAACGGTGATCGGCAGAGATACTGTGCCAATATTGCCAAGGTACTTAAAAGTGGTAAAATCCCTCTCTTTCGGAATCCCTATTGATTCGAGAATGTTTTGTTGATGGGTTGCACCAACCTGGTGACAAATGACCTTGTCGGGTTTATCATGAGGCCAAGAGAGTTCTCGGCGAAAGGCTTTAAAGGTTTCAACACCAAGAATGACCCCGTTTTGCAAAACCCCAACAGAATCGGTTTCCATAACCTGCGGTCCGCTGGCGGGAATCCCTGTATCCGGTCCCCACCAACACAGCCTGTGGTGTTCGGTAGCATTTCTGGCTACACCGCCCAAAAGTCGGTGACCGTGATGTGTGAACTCGCCATCGGTCAGCAAAACTCCAACTGCTCCTGAACCGCCGGTCAGGGTGGCGACGGTTTTTTTGAAAGTCTCCATATCTCTGGATTTTAGTAATCTGTCAATGGTGACCTCCACTATCTGACGGGCGGATTCACAGGATACAACCAATCCGGCCCTGATTTGTCCGAGTTCTATTGCATTCGCCACTTGGACCATTCCGTTCAAAACGCCCAGACAAGCATTGGAGACATCATAAATCTCGGTGTCGGGACAGAGTCCCAGACCGTGGGAGACGGCGCATGCTGTTGCCGGTTCTAAATTATCCCTGCAGACCCCTGCGTAAATCAGCATGCCGATGGCCTCTGGGGGGATTCCGGAAGCTTTTATGGCTTTCATACCTGCATTGATGGCGCCTTCATGCATTCTATAACCCGTATCCCAAAACCGGCGTTCACGGATGCCGGTCAATACCTCAAGTTGCCCTTTTTGAAATCGGAGTGTTTCATAGAGTGGTGCAAGTTGATTCTCAAGGTCACTGGAAGTCACGACGTTTGGGGGAAGTTCATAGCCAAACGATTCAATATAAACTCTGGAGTATCGCATAATGTTCTGGTTTTTTGTTGTTGATTGTTTATACTTACCGCTGCGCTCTTTTCTATCTCTATGATTGGTCAACGCATGGGGCGTAACATTGAATTGTTTTAATGGTTTTAGTTATGCAGTTCGTTCGGTTACCTTTTTGTCAATATACTCGAGTGCCGCTTGCAAAAATCTTTCAACCGCACCGGTTTTGACCGTTGTGTCTGGGACAAACTTTAGCAGGGCACCAAGCGGTATCCGAAATTATCCATTCGATAGATACAAAGTCCGTCTACTTTTAAAAACCCAACAGCCATGATGGTCGGATGCGACGCCACATCAATTGAATTTACTAAGGCTTCCACCTCAATCTCTCTGTTTTCCGGCACAATCTGGCCCCGGTAAGTCCAGCTATGGGGATTAGCGGTTACGTGTTCAAACCGATGAGTGTTTATCAGGTGAGGCCAACGCTCCAGGGCCATGAATTTTATTAGCTGCAGAAAAGATTCGATGCCCAGCGAACCCGGACACACCGGGTCCTGGAAAAAGTGGGCCCTGAAAAACCACTCGTCTGGATCAACCTGCTTGACTCCGCGGATAAAGCCCAGACCCTGAGGACCACCATCCGGCAAGTAGATGTCAATCCGGTCAATCATGCGAAGCGCCTTGGCCGGCATGGCCAAGCTTGAACTCGCTGTGGTTTCGGGATCATCAGGAGTCATGGGAGCTTCGGCATTAAAGACCAATGATCTGCCGCCGCTGATCTCCTCCACAGGGGGATGGTATTTATTTTGGTCGGCATCCCGGATGCCCTTTTGCTGGGCGAGTGCTCCAGGTGTGAAAAAGCCGAAAGATGTTTGGCCTTCAAATATCATTTTTTCGGCCTGCAGAATTTTAACCGCGAATGCCTCAATAATAATGTCTTCGAGGGTTGATACGTTTGTCATGCGGCTGCGGATCTTTAAGGTCTTTAAATCGGCGGAAACGTCTTGGTACAAAATCGCACTGCCTTCCAGGTTTCTGAATTTAAGCGCTTTTTGGCTTTTAAGAGCCGAACCTGCATAAGCCGCCATCCAACCGCACGTCTGAAGGGCAATTTCCAGCAACACACAGTAGGGCATGTAAGGGCTGCGGTTGGCTCTAAAATACCAGGCATCCGGAAAAACATCATAGGCTGCTTCCACCCATCCGTCCGGCTTTAAGACCCAGGCCTGGGGCTCGGCTGCAACGATCCTGTCTATAAAGGAGAAAGGCGGGGCCGGTAGTCTCGCGATAAAACGTCCTTCATCAAAATCTTTATAAGGATCTCCGAAAGCTTTTGAAGGTTTGCCGACAGCGAATTCCACTATTTTATCTCGGTCAAAGACCACATTTTTTTTATCCCGTTGTTTCTGTGTACTCTGGCTGCCGTGCTTTTTCCGCCAAAAGGTTTCAATCTGCCGGCGATTTATTCCGCTCATTTTAAGAGACATGTCTTTAAATCGAACAATATAGTTTCCATCAGCATACATGTGAGCGTCCGCAATTACATAAGGTTCCGGTCCATAGCCGAGTTCTTTTATTTCAACTTCGTAGACAACCTTTTTTGTATCGGGCGTTACCGGCCCGCGGCACTTGAGAACACTTTTGACCCCAGTTACCGGCTCATAAGATACTCCCGGTTTTTCGGTAATCCATCCCAGCCGTTGGATGAAAACCCGGAGGCTATGGGCGCAGCATTCGTACATCAGTGTTCCGGGCATAACCATGTCATCCATGAAATGGCAGGTTAAAAACCAATCATCCGGATGAATATCGGCTTCGGCCCGGATCATGCCCAAGCCAAAGGGCCCGGCCTGAGGGTTAATGATTTGTATACGATCGATCAGTTTCATCGGTCCACCAGGGAGTCTAAGCGATTCAGCCAGTTGGACGCCCTTGAATAATTCACCAAAACATTTCTCTAAGTTTCCGTCACGCAATGCATCCAGACCTTCGTCATCAAAGCTCTCCACTGCTATTGGAACCAGCTCCACCCAATCATCCGGTATTTTACCTTTTAAAAGCTTTGAATCCTCCTCGGCCTCAATTATGCCGCCTGAGTTCCGAATTTCATCTTCTGTAAAAAAGCCGGCACAACCATTAAACATACTTATAAGCCGGGAATTACCGATAAAACCTTCAAAACTAAATAAAAACAGGTAAGTATCCCCTTGCCGGATAAATTTTTCAATCTCTATTTCATACCGGATGACATCTCCCGGACGCGGCAACCCGCGATGAAATACGACACTTGCATCCAGGAGTCTGTACCTTCTTAAACCCTTAACAGCAAGATCGATTCCCAGATAAGCACAAAGAAAAAGATCGGCTTGTCCCGCTTCAATCGATATGCACCCAGGAACTCTGCCGCCATCCAGATACCATGCATCGGCCAGCACGTCGTGTTCGGTGACAATGCGACCCGATCCCAGAGATCTCTGTTCGCCTTCGACTGATAGAATCCGGTCTACCAGCATTAGCGGTTCATCCGGTAGACGGACTCTTACTTTGTAAGTGTCCACACTTGCAAAGTCGGGGCCAAGCACATTGGCAGCGGCACCTTTGGCGAACTCCAGGCATTGATCACGGTTGAAGATCGGGGCTGAAGACAGTGGGCCAGAATCGGCGGGTGAATTGTTTGTTTTGCCGGTTTGTGGCGTATTTTCGAGAAGTCGGTTTTGCAAGGCCAATATCTTGGCATAGGCTTGGCCAACCTCATTTGAAAAATCCAGAAAGGTTTTATGGGCTTCAGCAGTTATTTCAATACATTTATTAAATCGGTCCAACATTTTGGAGGCCGAGCTGATTGCCATTGCATCACTAATCTGCGGTGGTAAAGTTGAGTCTGACGTAACAATGCTCGCAATCGTGCTTTGAGAGTTGACGGTTGCAGGTGGAGCCTTTTTAGCACGCGGCGGGAGAGTCAGAGACGGCATTTTGCCCCCAATAACAATTCGAATTTGCGATTTTGCATTGTTCTCCTGGGTATCGGGAAATTTCATCGCAAACGATTCCATCCCGTAAAGTTTTCCCAAATTTGCCGGCAACCGCCAAGAGATCAAAGTGGCGATAAATTTAAGGATCGTAAGATAATCATCTTCTCCGCGAACACAGGCTGAAATGGCGAGATGGGGTCTATTATCCAGTATTCGTTTGATCATCCTGGTACAGGAAGCCGAGGGTCCCATTTCTAGAAAAACGCGTATTCCGTCCTGATATGCTTGTTCGACAGTAGTTGTAAAATCAAAGCCTGAAAGGGCCTGTTGAAGAATGGACGCAGCAGCGTTTTCACTCGTGAGGGAGTAAGAACTCCCTGATGCACAACTGTAAAATCTGATGCCCTTTGGAGGATCTACTGGAAAAAAATGTAAATCACGGTATGCGGCTGCAACCGGTTTCAAGGCATCGCAATGCACCGTGACAACACCGTCGAGAAAAAGTGCTTCGCAATCCAACTTTTTTATGGCAGTTTCAAGTTCTGCTTTTCTGCCGCCAATAACGCATTCCTCCGGGGTGTTAACAATTAGAAGCCGCGTCGTCGGCCACCGGTCGATCACTTCTCTGACTACGCTCGCAGGGCGATTGACGGCGGTAACGCACCAATTGAAATCTTCATCCGGTGGTATGTTCCAGGCCTTGCGGGCTGCTTTGCAGGGGCCTGCCAGTTCGGATGTGAAGAGCTCGCTGCCAAGTATTCTCTGCAGCATTTCATGCCGGTCCGGCCAAGCACCCATAGCAAATAGACCGGTAGATTCTCCAAGGCTGTAACCGATAATCGCGTGGGGTTTAATGTCGAATTTCATCACCAGATGGGTAACAACTTCGCCATGCACCACCGGCCCGAGTATCATATTCAGTGGGTCGGAAATCAAAGAATTATAGGCCGTTTGTTCCCATCCAGCTTCCCAGCTGACACGATGGGGAACATAAGCTTGCGGCCGCATTTGAGATTTCAGTTGCGATGTGGTTGCATCCATTTCTCGAAGGATCTCTGGCCACTGCACCCCGATGTTTGTGCCCATGCCAATATAATGATTACCGGAACCCGGATAGACGAAAGCTGTTTCTCCGACTGAGCCAATGGCTGACGGGCAATAACTGACACCTCCGGCGGCGATCATAGTTTTTGAAGTATTTGTGCGAATGGCATATTGTGCCTCTTCGATCCAGTTTTTGAGCTGGCGGTAGTCAGCGGCGAGCAGTGAAACTGCATGCGGTTTTTCCGGTTGTTGTGGATTTAATTGAAACCAGTGACGGGCAGCCATCTCGACAGGTTTATTTTTTTTCTTGTATTTATTTGCATGCTGGTGCAGTCGGTCGAGCCCTGCCATGAGATCAGCTCGACGCTCTCCTTCAACGACAAAAAGGCCAACGGGATTACATCCCAAAGGCTGCTTTCTTTCTTTTGAAATCTTTTCGAGCATCTTTTCAGCTGGGGCGTCTTCAAAGCCTTCGAGGACGACAGAGGCGCAATTACCGTCCGATGTGATGGCTGCAACAGTCGCTCGGCGGGGGCCTTTTTTTCGGTCTCGCAGCCAGTATTGCGGTAAAGTTGGGATGTGAAAGGTTTGCTGATGCCAGACGGCTGTCGTCGGCGTCTTAAAGTTCATCAACGGTGGGATTATTTCCTGATAAAGACATATGGCGGTTTTAACAAGTTCGGCCAGACCGGCGGTTGCGCCCGTATGGCCAATGTTCGGTTTTAATGAACCGATTGCACGGGACTCATTTCGGTCGTTAACAAAGGTGAGCAATGCTTCTGATTCGATATTATCCTTCAGGGGTTCTCCGCTGCCGTGGGTTTCGCAGTAACTGATGGCAGTTGGTGAAACATTGGCGTCTTGACAAGAGAGCCGTAACGCTGCCATGTAAGCATTCATTGTAGGTGTGCTGGCGTCAATACCTCCACCACTTGCGTTGCCGATTCCTTTTACCACCGCATAAATGCGATCTCCGTCAGCAACCGCTTGGTCAAGTCTTTTCAAAACCAGGGCTGCAGCTCCTTCTCCGGGGAGGATTCCATCAGCTGATCGGTCGAAAGGTCGGATTATTCCTTGTTTGGAAAAGGATTTTATTTTGGCTGACGTAATAATCGTACGCAGATCACAACAGAGGTCCACCGCACCCACCAGAAAGGCGTCTGTTTCATACTGTTGCAATGACCGCAAGCCGATTTCAAGTGCCCTTAGACCTGAAGCTTCCTCTCCCGAGACCACAAAACTGGGCCCACCCAGACGCAATTCCCTGGCAATTCGACTGGCTACCATACTGCCAAGCGCACCCCGGGTCCGCGTGGCGGTAAGTGGCGGTCCCATGGAATCCCTGAATGATTCCAACCAGTCATTTAAGTAGGGATGGTCACCATCAAAGTCGTAATTCTTCTTCCATGCCTGTACCCAATTTGGAAGATTCCACCGCAACTGGAAGTTGGTTGCTTCCATATCGAAATCAATACCGATGACGGCCCCCATTCGCGGACGGTCTTTCCTTAACGCAAGGCCTGCGTCCCGCATGGCTTGAATTGCAACTTTGAGCATCAAAAGATGCGGGGGGAGTATATCCTTGATCTCGTTGGGCGGTATATGAAAATCGGAAATATCAATCGACAGCTCGGAAATGAATCCACCGTGCAGGGATTCCATGCCGAGGCAACTCTTTTCCATGTAAGCGTCACAACCCTTCCACCGGTATTTCGGCCGTTTACCGATAATGGATTTACCCTGTAATATGACTTCCTGAAATTCTCTTAAATTCCGAATCGAACCGAAAAATGCTTCCATGCCCACAATAGCTGCGGGGGAGGGGTCTTGGGCAACGATTGCCTGGTCGGTTCCGGACGTTTCGATTGAGTCGATTTTTTCTTTCAATTGTGGGCACTCAGAAAAATCACTTTTCGTAACGGGCGCGACATGAACAAAATCAGAAGTTTCTGGATGCCACTCTTCTAAAAGCAAATGCGCATTGATTCCGCCGAATCCAAAAGCACTGACCGCTGCCCGTCTCGGTTCTGAATCATTTTCTTTGGTCCACTCTTCGGCGGTCGTTTGAACGCGAAACGGGCCATTGTTCAACGGACTGTTTTCGGGCGCTTTTTTAAAATGAAGCGAAGGCGGTAAAATTTTATATTTTAATGCCAGAAGTGTTTTTATCATACCGGCAGCACCCGCGGCGGTTAGCAAATGACCAATCATCGATTTAACCGAACCGATGGCACATTGCCCCGGTTGCCAACCTGAGGAGCCCCATAATTTTCTTAGGCTCAACAGTTCCGTGTTATCCCCGACCGGTGTACCGGCGCCGTGACACTCGATGAGATCGACCTCAAGCGGCGACCATCCGGCGGATTCATATGCACAGCGCATGGCTCGCAGCTGTCCCTCACTGTCGGGCGCCAGAAGGTTGCCTCTCAGATCGTTCGAAATTCCGCTGCCGCTGATGATACCCTGTATGGGGTCATCATGCTTTAAAGCATCTTCAAGCCGCTTCAGTACAACGACACCTGCGCCCTCACCGACCACCAGACCATCTGCGCTCTCGTCAAACGGGGCACAGCAGCCGGTTGGAGATAAGGCGCGAAGCTGGCTGAATCCAACCTGAGTGTAAAGGCAATCCGGTCTCGAGACTCCCCCCGCCAGCATCGTGTCGGTACGGTATGAAGCAAGCTCGTCACAAGCAAGCTTGACTGCATAGAGCGAGGATGCGCAGGCGGCGTCCAAAGTGTAACTCCCCCCGCCGAGACCCAGCCCTTTGGCGAGCAGAGCTGCAGGCAGGCTGGTGACTCTGCTGGCAAGGCTTTGGTTCTTTGTCGGTGCTTCAAATGCAGACCGGTCAAACAATTTTTCGGAAAAGCTGTTTTCAAATATTTTTCTTGTGAGAGCTGAAGATGTATCCGTTGGCAGGGCGATGGCTGCAAGAATGACACCGGTGCGTTCTTTGTTGAAGGATCGATTGACCAGATTGCTAATTGCGGTTCTGCCGGTGTGGAGAACCATATGGTATAAGGGGTCAAGTGATTCTAAAAGGTCATGATCGATAGCGATTTCTTCGGGATTAAACCGAAAGTTTTCAATCAGGCAGGCGCGGGTCGAAACGGCTTTGTCCGGTGAGGTCTCCGATTGATACATGGTATCCGGGTCAACGATCCATCTTTTTTTGGGCACCGGCCGGGTGGTATCGACTTTGTTGATAATATTATGCCAAAAGACGTCAAGATCCGTTGCCCCGGGAAAAAGCCCGGCCATTCCCACGACCGCGATTGGTGTCGCTTTTTTTATCGCCATTTATGGTTTATACAATGTTATCCAGTGATAGTCGCATAGTCTGCTGCTTGAAAGAAGCTTGCAAAAACTGGCTTTATATCCGAATATAGCGTATATGGCAAGTGTCTATTCGGATTAAATGGTTATATTGGGTTGGTGGTTCGAATAGTTTATACTAATTGTATACTGAACATGCTGGATGAGATGTCAACAAATTCAACCAGTGATTTTACTATAAACTTCAATTCATTTTAACCGGTTTTTCGGTTTATTTGCATTGGTCTTAACTGAATGGTAAGATAAGTGAACATAAGTTCTCAAAAGGGAAGGGTACTTTGAGCCATGTCTGACATCAAAAAATGGTTTGCATACGCTGTCTTTATTATGGCTGTGCTGATTTTTCTCGTTTATTACCTTTTCCCTTCTGAATTCGTAGAAAGGTATATTATATTTAAAGCCGGCCAATTTAATCCAAATCTGAAAGTTTCAATCGGTCGTGTATTTCCAACATTTCCACCAGGATTGCGTTTTGATACAATTAGCCTGGAATACTTGGATGCTTTAGTGCTTGATGCTGAGGAAATCAGAGTTGTTCCAAGATTGGCATCCTTTTTTGGCCCCAAATGGACAATCCGGTTTAACTTAAAGGCCCATGGGGGTATCCTGAACGGTAGGGCGGAAATTATTGCCAAAAATGATGACCGGCAGTTCGATATCAAAGCTAAAATTTTCGGGATGCAGTTGGCAGATATACCTGCGGTTAGGAACCTAACTGCATTTAAGCTATCTGGTGTTTTAAGGGCAGATATAATTTACAAAAACGCTCAAGAGATTGACAACCCAATCCGAGCAAGTGTCGAGATACTGAACTGTGAGTTGCAACCACTAAAACCCCTGTCAATAAAGGATCGCTTAACATTTAAACAAATTGAAGCTGTCTTAAATATCCGTAACTACAGAATAGATATAGAACACTGCAATTTCAAAGGAAACCAGGTAGACGGGACGGTGTCCGGTTTTGGGGTCTTGAAAGATCCGTTTAATAAGAGCATCATAGAATTGTCGGGCATATTAAATCCTCACCATTTATTTTTCAAGCATCTGAGTGGCGATTTGCAAGCGTCAATATTTAATGATATAAAATCAAAAATCGGAGATGTTTCAATTTCGATTAAGGGGCCAATCGAAAATCCGGCTTTTAATTTTCATTAGTTTTCGGTATAATTTTTAGCTACAGTCCGTTTGAATGAAAAAAAATCAAGAAAACTATGTATTTGCTAAAAATATTTTGAATAAGAAACCATGTTAAAGCGATATTTTACTATACTAAACTTACTTTTAATTGGCGCCGTCGTTTATTTTAGCGTAAATACCTTTTACAAAATAACGGCGATGAGGCTTGACCCGGACCATCCCAACCTTGCTGACCGTGTCAAAGTATCTGCTCCTGTAAAAGAAAATCGTCCCCCGTTGTCACATTACAACACCATCATTGATCGCGATCTGTTCAAAACCAACGCCACGACTGATATTAAACCCGGCACCATTAATATTGACGCCCTAAAGCAAACAAGTTTAAACCTCAAATTATGGGGAACCGTAACGGGTCTGCAAGAGCAAACGTATGCTGTAATTGAAGAATCAAAAACCAGAAAACAAAACCTCTACCGCGTGGGCGATACGATTCAAAATGCCATTGTCAAGATGGTATTAAGAGAAAAGGTTGTTCTCAATGTTGATGGGAAAGATGAAGTTCTTGAGATTGAAAAGGTTCGAAGCACCGCCAAGACTATGTCAGCGTTGCAACCGGCCCAGATGACACGATCTACACGTCCTCAAAGGATTACTTTGAGACGCGCTCAAATCGAAAACGCCCTTGAAGATGTTAACAATTTACTGACCCAGGTCAATATTCGACCTCACTTTAGGGATGGAAAACCAGATGGGCTTTTACTTACCCGTATTAAACCCAGATCCATCTTTTTGCGAATGGGCTTGAGAAACGGGGATATCATTACCGGCGTGAATGGGTCTTCACTTCAATCTGTTGACGACGCCTTGAAGTTTTATGAAAGTTTACGATCGGCAGATAATGTGACCCTTGAGTTAAAACGAAGAGGCCGGTCGAGAATAATTGATTATAATATTAAATGATTTAAGATTGAAATTTTACTGGCCAAATTTCAAAACCAAGTGATGGATTAAAACGCTTAAAATAAAAGGGGCATACTCAGTTGGAAAATTGAGATGCCCCTTTTGCTTTGCAATGCAAACGGTTAAATCTTTTCGACGTTCTTGGCAGCAGGTCCTCGTTCGCTCTCTTCGATTTCAAATGTCACCCGGTCACCCTGAGCGAGGGTTTTATATCCCGGCATGCTAATGGCAGTGTAGTGAACAAATAAATCCCCGCCTTCTTCCTTCTCAATAAAACCATAGCCCTTTTTGTTGCTAAACCATTTTACTGTGCCATTTGCCAAAACCTAACTCCTTTCGCCAACTGTTAACGATCACCCCACGATCACCCCAACTGATAGATACTGACGCCCTAGCCAAGGAACCTTTCCTGCAAAGCGACATCAATCCTTTTCCCTGCAGGGGCATAATCAACTATGTTTATCATAGAGTAAATTCTAAAATAAGATCAAGAAAAAAGATGAAATTTTGCTTATTAAGCATTATTATTTTTAAAAATCAAGATTATTTAATTGAAACTCTACACGGGTTAAGTCTATTGTTTTCGAAACCCAGTGGAGTTAACAATGATTGGCGCCGTTGCCGGGGATATCATTGGCTCGGTTTTTGAGCAGAATCCCATCAAAACCACCATTTTTCCACTTTTTAGATCCCATTCGCGATTTACCGACGACACCGTTCTAACCGTTGCTGTCGCCTATTCAATTCTGAATAACACCGATTATGGTTTTTCATTAAAATTGTTCGGACAAAAATATCCCTTTGCCGGATACGGCCTCTCATTTTTTCACTGGCTGCAGTCGGCACAAAGCAAACCTTACAAAAGCTGGGGGAATGGGGCTGCCATGAGGGTTAGTCCGGTAGGCTTTGCCTTTGATTCTAAAGATGAGGTTTTAACTGAAGCGGAAAAAAGCGCGGCCGTAACCCACAATCACCCGGAAGGGATCAAAGGCGCTCAAGCTACAGCCTTGGCGATCTATCTGGCCCGAACCGGATACACCAAACGTGATATACAGACGGAAATTAGCGATCGGTTTAAATATGATCTTAAACGAAAACTTGATGATATCAGACCGTTGTACCGTTTTGATATATCTTGCCAGGGCACGGTTCCAGAAGCAATTATCGCCTTTCTGGAGTCGGAAGATTATGAAGATGCGATCCGAAAAGGTATCTCTCTCGGCGGTGACAGTGATACCATTGGATGTATTACCGGTGGAATTGCTCAAGCGTTTTATAAAAAAGTTTCCGCTAATATTATTGCCAATGTGAGAAAAAGGCTACCGGAGGAATTTGTAATCATCATCGATGAGTTTTCCCGTAAGTTTAACCTTTGATCGTAATATTTTTGTACCGTCCGCTATAATTTAATCGGGTTTAAAGGCCTTAAAAAGAGATGGGTCCGCAATGGCCTCGTACCCATGTAATTGCGCCACAACAATGTCATTTTGATCAAGGAAGGTGATATTGCCTGCCATCTTATGCTCACTGGCTTCCTGAACTTCCAGCACTGCCGTTACTCCTCCGGTGGGAAATTTCGTGCGATATTGTCGATAAGCGGCCATGTAGCTAGGCAGTGAAACTGATCCCATTTTTTCATAGCACCAGATGGTGGCCATCTGAAAGGCTGAATCGAGAGCTAAGGGGTCGCCGATCCACTGGCTTCTAAGCGGATCCTTGATCCACGCTGACGGGGATGGGGCTGAACAAATCCGGGCAATCATACCGTGATATGAGAAGCTGATTATCTCCTTAATACCACGAAGATCGATTCCGTGAAATAGTATCTTATCATATACTTCTACCACGCTCCGAGGGTATTTGTTGCTTTTTAATTCAGCGGGTAAATTGAATTTTGGCGGATGAGATAGGGTTTCACTCAAGATGGCTTTGGCTCTGGAGTGAACAACCTCAATTCCATTCTTTAACCCATCCCTTAATTCAACATCAACCTCCCAATTTGATTTTCTTTTACGGGCTTTGCCGGCCAGCAGGCGCACGACCCTTCCTTCCTGATCGACTTTGATGCCGTTTAAGATTCGCATATCTTCAAGGCCACAGAGAGTCAGTCCCGGATTATTGTGAAGCGCACTGTGGCCAAACCACTCCGTCATCAGTGCGAAAGGAACTACAGGTTTGCCACCCAATATGTGTGAATCCAGAATAGGGTACCGATCGACATCTATTTCTCGTTTGAAAGTGATTAAAAAGTCTTTATCATCAGATTGATGATACCCCAGGGCTGCATTTTGAATTTCTTTGATTGGCGCCTTAGCCGGAGAGATTCTGCTGCTGCCGATGACGACTTCTGCAGGACTGTTGTTCTTTGCCGACATTTCATATAGCATACATTTTGCACCTTCATCGAGAGGAATGAGCCTGATTCCCTTGCGTTTAAATTCACGCCTCAGCATGGGCGTCACCATACCGCCTTCCCATGGCCCCCAATTAATGGAGACTACTTTGCAATTAGGACGGTTCTGCGACGCTTGTTGGGCAATCTTATTTAGGGCTTCGTTGGCCATGGCATAATCCACCTGGCCCGGGTTGCCTATCCGTGCGGTAATGGATGAGAAGAGTACGAGATACTTTAGATTTTCTCTTTTAGTCGTCTCCAGCAAGGCATTGAGGCCTTTTACTTTGGTGTCAAAAACCTTTTCAAACTGTTCGGGTGTTTTATCCACAATCAGCCGGTCATTCAGTACACCGGCAGCATGTATGATTGCTTTAATAGGCCCGTGGTCTTTCTGCACCTTTTTGAGGACAGATCGAATCGCTTGAGGATCGCGAACATCGGCGGAGAAATAGGATACATTCGAAGCACTAGCTTTCAGACGGCTAAGATTGGCGGCGATTTCACGATTGGCTGTGTACTTTTTATAGGCTTCTTCGGGCTGAATCGGTGAAGCCTTTTTGTCTTTAAACTGATTTTCAAGGATTGCTTTTTTCATCCGCGCTTCATCTGTCAAATTTTCAAGCCAAAGCGGTTCCGATGTTGGATGTGGTGAGCGTCCGATGAGAACAAAATTAGCTTTGGTGTGATTGGCCAGGGTACAGATAGCATGTGCTGCAATGCCCCTTGCGCCGCCGGTGACGACAACAACATCCGTTGGATGAAGATCAATTTTTATTTTCTGGTCTTGGGCAAAGGGTGCAGCCTCCAGTTCGAGCACGACACGTTTGTTTTGATCAATTCCAATCTCAACGTCTCCCGAAGGTTCCACCAGCTCTCTAACTAACGTCCTGGCGATTTCCCGGTTTTTGGACCAATCCGGAGCAACATCGATGGCGCAACAGCTTATACCCACCCATTCGGTCGCAGCAGTTTTCACCATACCTGCAAGCGCGCCTTGCAACGGATTGTCAAATCCCGTGCCTTTAAAGCCGAAAGCCCCATCAAGCCGGGTTATGGTTGCAAAGATTGCCCCTCCGCACCCAGCGGAATCGATAAGTTGCGGTGCCACGAATTGGGCTAAAAGAAAAGCCTTTTTCAAATCTGAGGGCTGGACGAGCAATTCTGATTTTTGAATATAGATGAGGCCGCCCGTCTCAGGCAGTTTTTCTTTACGGGTCAATACGTCGCTGGGTATTACAACAGAATCTATGTTCCGTTGCTTAAATTCATCGGCGATAGCCGTTGAAAGCCCATTTTGGTCATCGATAATCAATACCTTGCGATCGGCCGGAATTGTTATTGTGGATCTTTTGCGGTGGGGTTTCTCTGTTGCGGATATGACGTACCTTTCAACCCGAGCGGATACTGAACCGGTTTCAGATAATTCTTGTGTTAAAGTGTCCTCGATGTTCAAGAAATTTTCCGATTTGGAAGTCGAGCGTTTGATGTTACTCCGTGCGGAGTCACCATTGGGGATGGTGCCAATCAGATAGTCGGTAATCTGGCCGAGGGTTTTTAATGAAACCAAGACATCGGGTGAGATGTTAGGCAGGTTGGGAATTTTTTCCTCGAGGGTGGAGAAAATTTCCACCCTTTTGATGGAGTCGATTCCCAAATCAGATTCGATATCCATTTCCAAACCGAGCATTTCAATCGGATAGCCGGTCAGTTGGCTGACCGTCAGCAAGAGGATATCCAACAGCTTTTCCCGTAAGATAGCTGCATCTCCGGTTTGGCCGGTTTCATAAGAAAAAGAAGAACTTTCAACAGTGGATGGCGCCGTTGGCTGATTTTCCTGCTTCCTTTTGGAAGCGTCGCTGATATAAGTGATAATCTGGCCGAGGGTTTTTAAGCGACTCAACATATCGGGTGACAGTGGTGGCAGGCCGGGTATCTTTTCCTCAAGAGTTGAGAAAATTTCGACTCTTTTAATGGAATCGATTCCCAAATCAGCTTCGATATCCATATCCAGGTCAAGCATTTCAATCGGATAACCGGTCAACTCGCTCACCAGATCAAGCACAAGGGTTTTCAATGCCTGATGGTCTGAGTTGGATTTTTCAATAGGTAGGGGGGCCTTATATGCACAGGGCCCGGTTTCCGGTGCTTCGCAATTTATAGGAGTGTCATCTGCGGTGCTTTCTTCCGAAATGACACTTTCCGGTGAGACTGCAGCGCAAGGAAGGCTGTCCTTAATATCGGAGAAAGCATTTTTTAAGCCCCCGCTAATTTTTCTGATTTTTTCTTGCACCCCTTCTAGGTCGTCCCCGGTAACAGAGAAACCCGGTGATTTTTCTGCCAGGCGCTGGGTACTTTGCATCATCATCTGCAGCGTACGGCTGGCCTCCATTTGGGCTTCCAGGAATTTTTGGTGGGTTTCAGCAGTCTTTATCTGGAGAGCCTGAATGGATTTGAGGACCTCCCGAACCGTTTTTAATGCGGCTGCAACCTCAAGGCGTTGACGCTTCTCTTTTGATTTTTTCATGGAATTCATTTCTTCAGAGTAAGATGATGTCTGCGAAACAAAATCATCCGCTAGATCCATTGGCTTAGGAAAATCGGAAGGCGTCCCCACCATCCCCGTTTCCTCAGGATCGTTATGGTTTGTTAGTTTTTGGCTCGTGATTTCGGCTTTCGGATTCCAATAATTCGTTCCTGTGATCGGTATGCTCAACAACGGTTTTTTCATATCGGCGAGCGGTGTTTCCCAATTATCCAGTTCTACAGCGTAGCCGAGAGCGGCTAGATTGCAAAGGGTCATGGCAAGGTCCACAAGACCGAATCGCCTTCCTGTAGATTGGTCCATTGAAATTGCGTTAAATTGACGGCCATCTAATATGGCGGTGACAAGCCCGGTGAGGGTTGATTTTGGGCCGACCTCAACAAATGTCCGGATGCCGGACTGGTAGAGATTTTCGATGTCACTCACGAAATCAACCGGTTGTAAAAGGTGGTTGCCCAGTAACTCGACGACCTTATCCACTGCTAAAGGGTAAGGGGTACCGGTTGAATTGGAATATACCGGTATCCGTGACGGTTTGAATGGGACTTTTTTTAGGGCAGCTAACAATGGTTCACGGGCATCATTAACCAGCGAGCTGTGGAAAGCTGCGGAGACTGGCAGCACTACCGTGTTGAAACCTTTTTGCCTGAAAACCTCCTCGGCGGTAGATACGGCGTCAGTATGACCGGATACCACTCCCTGGAACGGGCTGTTTTTATTCGCAAAAGTGACATTCAGGCTGTAGTCCTGAATTATTTTTTGAATTTCATCGAGCGGGGCGAAAACGGCTAACATAGATCCTTTGTGCTGGTTATGATTTCCAACGACCGCGGCCATTAGGCGTCCCCGCGTGATTGAAAGCTGCATAAGGGTTTTTTCGTCGAACCAGCCGGCCGCATGCAGGGCCGTGAATTCTCCAAAACTGTGACCGCAGGTTGCATCAGATCGAACACCAAATCGCTGAAGGATTTTCAGCATAGCCAAACTTATGCTTCCAATGGCCGGTTGGGCGATTTCGGTTTTCGCCAGTGTTTCTGCCTGGTTTTTTTCTTCTTCTTTTGTTTGAGAGGGCGGGGGATAGATATACTCACTCAGCAGGCCTATTTTTCCGAAAGCTTTATTGGCATTATCAAGTACTCTCATCGCTTCCGGAAAATAGCATACAAGGTCTCGGCCCATTCCCACATACTGGCTGCCCTGACCGGGGAACAATAGAGCCAAATTTCCTGGATTTTCGGGCCCACCGTAAAAGGTATGCTTTAAATTCAAAGGGTTTCTTTGGTGGTCCATCTGCAGGTTCATCAGTGCCCCAGAAAAAAGGTCAACAAATTCGCCGGATTCGATCATTTGCTGGTCAAGTACAAACAGAAGCCGACAAGCGTCTCGGTACGAAAATGAACGCCTTGATTTCGCTGCTTGCAGGGAGAGTTGGGTTTTTGGCACACCCTTTTCGGTTTGAGTTATAAACTCAGCCAGCCGATCGGCCAGGCTTTTTTCGGATGAAGCCGACAACGCCACAATTTCGGCAGAACCGTCCCAGGACACTTCAGTTTTGACCTGCTGATATTCTTCAAGTACCATATGAAAGTTACTTCCACCAAATCCAAATGCGCGTACACCCGCACGGCGTGGATGTTTACCCTTCGTGAGCCACGGTCGGGTTACCGTATTCAAATAAAAAGGACTTTCATTGACGTTCAACTTGGAATCGGGTTCTTCAACTTTGAGCGTCGGCGGTAGTATTTTGTGGTAAAGGGAAAGAGCGGTCTTAATAAGACCGGCAGCACCTGCCGCCGCTTTGGTGTGGCCGATCATGGACTTAACCGAGCCGAGAGCACATTTGTGTCCATTGCGGGATTGTCTGTCGAATACCCGGCACAGCGCTTTAAATTCGACCCTATCGCCGACGCGTGTACCAGTGCCGTGAGCCTCAATAAGTTCAACCGTTGAAGTATGAATACCGCTATTTTCGTAGGCCGCACGCAGCGCTTTAGCCTGACCTTCCACTCGGGGGGCATAAATACTTTGAGATTTCCCGTCACTGGAAGATCCCAGGGCTCTGATTACAGCGTAGATCCTGTCGTCATCTTTTTTCGCATCGCTAAGGCGTTTGATAACAATGATACCGATTCCTTCGCCCAGTACAGTGCCATCCGCATATTTTGAAAATGGTTTAGCATCACCGGACGCTGAGAGGGTTTGAGTTTTTGAAAAACACATATGCATGAAAATGTCGTTGAGCGTGTCGACACCACCGGTAATTACCATGTCGCTGATACCGGAGCAGAGTTCAAGAACGGCAAGATGAATGGCGCTCATGGAACTGGCGCAGGCGGCGTCAACCACACAGTTAGTGCCACCGAGGTCCAAGCGGTTGCATATTTTCCCGGCAACAACATTACCCAAAAGGCCCGGAAAGGAGTTTTCCTGCCAGGGGACGTACGACTTCGATATCCTCTCGACAACTTCGTCAGCTTTTTCAACGGGTACGTTCGCAGCCTCAAGCGCCCGGCGCCATTTCGGAAAACCCAACCTTGAACTCAAAGGGATTACAAGTTCCTGCGTTCCGGTAACACCGAGAATGACGCTGGTTCGACTCCGGTTAAAACTTCGACCAGAGCCGTCACCGTACCCGGCATCCGCTAGAGCGGACTTGGCTGCCATCAGACCAAGAATTTGAGAGGTATCCGTAGCCTCAAGTGTATTCGGAGGGATGCCGAATTCAGCCGGATCGAACATGACAGGAGAGATAAATCCTCCCCTTTTGCAATATACATGGTCGGGAGTCTTTGAATCCGGATGGTAATAATCATCAGCCGACCAATGGGTCTCTGGTACCTCCGTGATACCGTCCTGCGCCTGAGCGATGAGTCGCCAGTATTCTTTTAATCCTGCTGCTTTCGGAAAAAAACATCCCATTCCGATGATTGCGAGGGGGGGGTGGTTTCCGGTGGTTTTTATGTGTGGTTTCAAATGTGTCTCTCTTTAAGATATTTCAGGGTATATTGTGGCCTAATTAAAAGTGTCTATATAAAGCAAAATTAAATTAATTGCAAGGAATTGACAATCGAAATTTAAATTGATAACCCGATATAACAAGTTAGCAAGGAGGTATTTTGATAAAATTTTATACAAACAGGGAATTGGCACAAAAGCTTGGGATTAATTTAGCCAAATGGAAGCGATGGTCAAGAGAATTTTTACCACCGGACCCTTTGGGCGGCATGCAATCCGGATTCGCCCGGCAGTATAGTATCGATGATGCGTTTAAGGTTTTTCTGGGTGGCCATCTCGTTTCAACCATAAAATTTACGATTCCTGAAGCCAAGAAGATTCTAGAAGATCTGAGGCAATGGCTAAAGTCAATGGGTATTTATCAGAATTCCAGCGCGGCCCCCAAATTGAAAGATATCCCGGATGTTGTCGTCAAACGATATGTTATATTCATTTATCAGCAGCCATCTTTCTCGGGTCAAACCATTGACTTTTTCTATGCTGTTCGAGGAATAATTTCCGATATCCCTGTTGAACATGAAGCTTCGGGGGTCAGAGAACAACGGTATATTGAGTTATTGATCCCAACACAAAAAAATATTCGGGCGGTTTCAGAAGCTGCGGAAGTGAAGATACTCAATATAACAGCCGTACTGCAACAATTTATCGAAGCGCTAAATATTTCAAAAACGCTTTATCGCATACCGGGTAAGGCGCAAAAACCATGAAGATACGAATAAAGAAAATATCAGATTGTATATTGTTAAAAAGATATATCAATATGACAATCACTAGAATCGGTGAAAATCCATCGGTCTTGATAAAACATGTTAATTTATAATTTAGCCAATCAGATCTTCACGCAACATTTCATTTATTTTCGAGAGTTTTTGCGGAATATATTTTTGGAAGGCTGAATCTAACGGTATACATTGACTGCGAATCCAATTGATTCGTGTAATCACCGCGGCTCCGTACAAAATATTCATGGCAACCGTCACGATTCTCCGGTTTTCCGGTTTTTCGAGAAAACTCCCCTTGACCCACTCATTGAATGCACCGATGGCCGGACCGCACCATATTTGATAATCTATTTTTCGCGACGGCTCACCCGTATTTGCCCAGGAAGATGAACGGCCCAGATATGAGCGAAAAACAAGGGCCATCTTGTGCTTGGGGTTTGATGCGGCCCGCTGGATTTGCGTAGGATCCCTCCGGTCAAAATATGCCTGGGTGTATTCCCATTCCTCTTCAAAACTGCGACGAAAAAAATCTCGTTCTAAGATTATTTTTTGTTCCGCTGGAAGTTCTTCTAAGGAGTCATATTTGCAATACAGGTCGTAGAGTTTGGCTGCCCGAAAGGGAAACATCGTTCCGCGTTTCAACACCTGAACCTTGACCCCCATTTCAAACATATCAGCGGCCGGGGCCATAGAAACATCTGCTTGACTGGCTTGTGCCAGCATAGAGCGGACGCTATCCGATGTTCCGGCTTCCAGACAGGCCTGATTTATAGAACCGGTCAGAACATAATCTGCACCCATTGCAAAGGCTGCAGCAGCCGAATCAGGAGTGGCGATTCCGCCGGCCAAGCCCACTCGCAACGGGCGGTCATAATTGAATTTCTCGGCCAATTCATCGCGCAGAGCCCGCATGGTGGGCAGCAAAGAAATGGCCGGCTGATTATCGGTGTGCCCCCCGGAATCGGCTTCAGCGGTCAGATCGTCTGCCATGGGTATAGACTTTGCAAGCATGGCTTGTTGTTCGGTGATCATTCCGTGCGTAACAAGATGTTTGAGTAGCTTATCCGGCGGCGGTGAAAAAAATTTTTGGGCAACTTCTCGTCTGGAAACTTTGGCAACGATTTGATTGGGGCAAATTACCCGCCCCTGATGATCTCGGCTAATACCGTGTGATCGGAAATACACCAGGGGCAGTGTGAGGTCGAGATAAGCTGATGCACTTACGCGTTTGACGCCTCGTTTTAGATAAAGATCCACCGTTGCGGATTCCAATTCAGGCTCGTTTGGGCTGTGAATCAGATTAAACCCATAGGGCAGTGCGGACATACGTTGTTGCACTTGGGTGATGGCCGAGTCAATTTCAGGTATCGTCAATCCGGCAGCACCAAAAAAACCTAGCATTCCTGCCTGCCCGGCCTGCTCAACCATTTCAACCGATGAAATTCCATTGGCCATGGCGCCGATAACATAGGCATAGCGTAAATTATGAGAACGTTTGAAATACAAGTGACCCAGGCAATTCGGATGCAGTGGCGGCGCGTAAGCTACTATCGGATAGTCATCGGGTTCAGGGGGGAATGCTGCGGTTGCGAGATCACCAAGATGCAGTGAACCGCCCTTGCCAACCCCAAGTTGACCATTTATGTTCAATAAAACTACTGATGCCCTCACATTGGAAATTGCAGCTTTTATCGCATCATTTCCAAGCTCCGGCGAATTATCACCCGGTTTCCACCATCCTATAACTTTGCTGATTTCCGGAATAATGGGTAGCAATTTTCCCTGGCCCTAACGCACAAAAATGAAAGGTAAAAAATCCCGATCCCTGATTTAAATAAAATTTCCTGAAATGTCAAACACTTGGCAGCAAGTATCTCCGGTTACCGATTGGCTTTCAACGCAGCAATTATTCGCAAAAAAATCCATACTTATTTGCCCCGATGCGGAAGTCAGCCGCGAGGATGAAATTTTTCATGTGCTTTCTTTAAGTGTTCCCGTGCCACATGGGTGTATATCTGGGTTGTAGAAATGTCCACATGGCCTAACATCACTTGGACGGCCCGCAAATCGGCGCCGCCTTCCAATAAATGACTTGCAAAAGAGTGTCTTAGACTGTGGGGGGTGATTTTCTTTACAAATCCTGCTTTTTGTGCGTAGCGTTTTAATAATTTCCAAAACCCCTGACGAGTCATCGGTTTGCCCGCCCTGGCCACAAAGAGGTAAGGGCTGACGATGCCTTTTAACAGCCGTGGTCGGCATTTCTTTATGTAACTGTCGATCTTATCTTTTGCATAAAAGCCTATGGGTACGATCCTTTCTTTTGAACCCTTGCCAAAAACCCTCACAAAACCTGCCTCAAGGTTCACGTCTTGGAGCTTGAGATCAATGAGTTCAGATACACGCAGGCCCGCTGCATAAAGCAATTCCAGCATGGCAGCATCTCTGAGCCCTACCGGTCTTTTGAGATCAGGGGTGTTGAGCAACAGTTTCACTTCCTCAACTGTTAAGGTATTCGGTAAATTGAGGCTGCTTTTGGGCAGATCAATAATTTCTGCAGGATCATTGCGGAGAATATTTTCCCTGACTAAAAACCGATAAAACCCTCGGAGCGTGACCAGGTGTCTGGCCCGCGATCTGGCGCCCAGGCCTTCATCTCGCATCCTGATCAAGTATTTTATGATAACGGCGGTATCGGCATCAGCAATCTTTTTTATTCTTTTTTTATCAAGGAATGAAAGGTACCTGGAAATATCACTGCCGTAGGCTGTTAAAGTTTTTGGAGACAGACCCTTTTCAACCAGCAAATAGTTTAAAAAGCGGTCGGCCAAATCGTCAATTGATGGCAACTACTAACCCCCGTTGGGTGGATTCAATGGTTTATATTCAACCGCCGGCTGAAAATTGAAACAGTGAGATATTCAAACAATCATCCACGGCCCTTATCAGGCGACCTTTTAGATCTCTAGTTGGTAATTTGCGACATCGAGGCCGTTGAGCACTTCAGCGCCGTCCTTGCGGACGACAATCATATTTTCGAGCCTTACGCCGCCCCATCCTGGTAAATATATGCCGGGTTCTATGGTGGATACCATACCGATTTGAAGCGGAATATCTTTGATGGGGCTTAATCGCGGAGCTTCATGAATTGCAAGACCTGTTCCGTGTCCCAGTCCATGGCCGAATTTCCCTTCAAATCCTCTAGCGTTGATATAGTTTCTCGCAATTTCATCCACAGCTTTGGAACTGATACCCGGCTTAACGGCATCAATGGCCATGCGCTGAGCATCGAAGACCGTTTGGAATACTTTTTCAAAGGTTTTATCCGGTTTGCCGATGACCACGGTCCGCGATATATCTGAACAATAGCCCTTGAATTTGACACCCCAGTCAAAAAGGAGGGGTTCTCCTGCTTTAATTTTGCGGGAGCCGGGGATTGCATGGGGCAGGGCACTATTCGATCCTGCTGCGACAATAATCGGAAAGGAAAGGCTGTCAGCGCCGGCTTCGCGCAGTCTCTTTTCCATTTCCCAAGCATTCTCCCTTTCGGTTATTCCCGGACGGATGATTTGCAGACAATCGGTGAAAGCCGATTCGGCTATTGAAAGAGAGGCTTTTATGGCATCGATTTCCGGATCGGTTTTAATTATTCGTAAATTTTCCACCAGGTTTTCCGTGGGTTTGAGTTTAACAGGCGAATCGATTTTTTTCAATTCCCTTGAAATATCATTGTACTGCTTATATGAGATGCGGTTGCTTTCAAAACCGAGAGTTTTTATTTGCATACCATCCAAAATTTGGGGGATTTTCTTGGCCAAACTCTCCTTGTATGTGGTCACCTCATATAAAGATGCCTCATTTTTGGCCTGCAACTCATAGCGGGAATCCGTGGCCAAAGTCAAATTGGCGTCACTGATGATCAACGCCCCGGCGGATTCATCAAACTGGGTGTCCTCACCCGTAAAACCGCTTAAATAGTGGCGATTTTCTGCGACCAGAACCAGAAGGCCATCAATATTTTCTTTGGCTATAGATTTTCTAAGTTGGGCAAGCCTATTTTCAATGAGAATAACCAAAAGAATCTCCTTGCTTGTTGAATGTATTAAGATGTTTCTTATGCTTACTTTGGTTTACATCAGGCAGTCACCGAATTCTATGATGCCATGCGCGCGTCCAACATGCCGGCGCTTTCATCGATTCGGGTACATCTAAAACCGCTGTATCCAACAGCTTTAAGCCAATGAATAACATCCGACCAAGAGTAACATCGGCCGGAATCGGTCCGTAAAAACAATTCAACCGTAAAAAAAGCGGCCTCAGGAGGATTCGTTTTATCATCTTCCAAAAATCTATCCACAATCAGCAATTTGCCGCCAGCGTTCAGGGCTTTTGTAATTTTTTCGAGCAGACGCTTGTTCTCGGCTGCTCCGAAAATATGAATGATATTTGACAAGAATACAATATCATGGGGGCCGCCGAAATCATCTTTAAAAAAATCGCCTGCCACCAATTTTATCTTTGTTATGACGCCTTTGTCGAAAGCCCGCAGCATCGCGGCTGTTATCATATATGGACGGTCGAAAATCGTGACACGCAGCTGGGGGTTTTTTTCGAGTATGGCGAATGAATAAGAGCCATCCCCCCCGCCCAAATCCAATAGTGATTTAGCGCTGCCGACGTGGATGTGCTGCAATAATTTGGGTATAACTTGTAAGCTTCTCTCATTAACCGCGAGAGAAAATCGTTTTTTTAATTCCGGGTTTTCGGTACCCAATGCTTTATTTTTGTCGGCTTTGCCTTGTATCACTTTGGTAAGATCACACCATTGGTTCCAGTTTTGTGCCGCCAGCCATAGGTAATTTGTAATCGACTCAGAACTGGATGCATTCAGGTATTTAAGGCTTAAGTCCGTATTGCTGAAAAGGTTGTTGTTTTTTTTTAACAGGCCCATGCCGGACAAGGCATTTAAGAGGATCTCCAAGCCATCGCGCAAAGTGTTTGTTTTATGGGCCAATTTATCGGCTGAGAGTGACTTATCGCCGAGTTGGGTAAATATGTCCAATTCGATTGCGGATGTCAGTACGCGAGATTCTCTGTAGGCTGCCGTCTTGCGTAAAATGTCTACATATGATTTTACCATGCACCCATACCTTTCTCATGAAGGCAGCAGTAAAGATAAGCTTTAACCTCGCTTACCGCCGCAGCTGATATTTGCGTATAGCTTTG
>CP070652.1:281594-292422 GCA_020354645.1 Deltaproteobacteria bacterium | reverse complement strand
ATAAAAGATAAAGTAACGGAGATAGCTACAAATGGCGAAAGAGGCAAATAAGACATTAATCGGGGCTTTTGTGATGGGAGCGGTGGCGCTTATCGTCGTGGCCATTTTGCTCTTCGGAGGGGGCCGTTTCTTTAAACGAAGTATTTCTCTCGTGGCTTACTTCGATGGTTCGGTGAAGGGTTTAGGAGTCGGGTCCAAGGTGCAGCTGAAAGGTGTTACGGTGGGTCAAGTCAAAGATGTCAGATTGCTTTTTCACCCGCAGAAACTATCATTTATCAACCGGGTGATCATCGAAACCGCGCCTGGTGCAATTTCGGGTTATTCTGACATTGAAGACAAGATGGCGCTTCAGGATCATCCTTTAGAACCAGAACAACTCATCGACCAGCTCATAAACCGGGGACTGCGCGCCAAACTTGATCAGGAGAGTTTTGTTACCGGAAAATCCCTGGTGGTCCTCGACTTCTTCCCGGAAACTCGTATAAAACTACGCGGGATTGAGCCGGAATATATCGAAATACCAACCTTACCGACAGACCTTGAAAAGATCGCCAAAACTCTTAGTGAATTGCCACTCGAAGATCTCGTTTTTCAGACCCGGGATGCCGTTGCAGGCATCAACGACCTCGTACGTTCACCCGAGCTGAAACAAGCCCTAGAGGCCTTAAACCAGACATTAATGAACGCCGCGGCGCTGGTGGAAAATATCGACAAACAGTTAAATCCCATAGCTTCCCGCCTTGATGAAACCTTAAAAGATTATGGAAAGCTTGCCCGGAATATCGATAACCATGTGGAACCGATGGTAACAAGTATCACCGAAACTGCGCGGGATACCCAAAAATTGATAAAAGATGCTAACCGCCGGCTAGATGATGTTTTGGTTTCGGCACAAGCCGCCTTGGAGCAGGCGCAAAAGGCGCTGGTACCGGTAAAAAATTTTGCTTCGGAAGATTCGCCCTTCCGGTACAACCTCTCACAGACGCTTCAGGAATTGACGGAGGCATCGCGGGCGGTGCGTGAATTGGCCGAATATATCGAACGGCATCCTGAAGCCCTGCTGCGCGGCAAGAGTGCATCTGGAGGAAAATAAAAAATGATGATCATTTCCGAAAGAGTTAGTGGAATTTAATGAAATGAACCGATGATCCCCGTTGTAGGCGATATATAAGTAAATATTTTAACCGCAGACACACTTAGACAATACGCAGACAATAAAAACTTTTTGCCTGGGCGACCTGCCCAGGCAAAAGCTTCATGCCTTTCAGGCATAAGCATTGATAGTATCGCGAAGCGATTGAGGTTTTTGCCTCCGCAGGTCGCAGAGGCAAAATTTCTGCGTCCGCCTGTGTCCGTCGAGCGAACGAAGTGAGAGGGCGGCTAAATAAATAAAACGGTATCATTAACGTATCCATTGAATTTTAAATTACCTATATGTAACATATTCGAATCATATAATTTATTTGATCCTCGAATCAGTTTACAGCAACGAAATTGGAGAAGAGCCAAAAATGATGACTAAGTATGTCTTGCAAATCGCTGCGATCGTTGTGGCTGCAATCGCAATGGGTCTGGGCGGATGTGCCAGTATATCACCCCCGGCCAACTTTTATGTTTTAAGTTCCATAACCGAGTCAGGAACCTCTCCAGCGCCTGTTGGCAATGAAAGCAAGATCGCAATTGGTGTCGGCCCCGTAAATATACCGGATTATCTGGATCGTTCACAGATCGTCACCCGCTCAAGCCCGAATGAGTTGAAGGTTGCGGCTTTCGACCGATGGGCCGAGTCTTTGAAAAGCAGTTTCCCGCGGGTTCTCACGGAAAACCTATCCGCCCTGCTCAACACGAATCAGGTGGCCGTTTTCCCCTGGCGTAAAGCGATAGGGATAGAGTATCAGGTCATCGTGGATGTCGTTCGATTTGATGCCACGATCGGGGGGAATGCCGTACTGGTTGCCCGGTGGCGTATTTTGGGTAATGGCGGGAATAAACTGTATGTGATAAAGAAGTCAACATTTACGGTATCAACAAACACGGATGATTACGCCGAATTGGTTTCGGCCCAGAGTCAAACCCTGACTGACTTTAGCCGCGAAATCGCAGAGGCGATCAAGGCAATTTCTCAGTAACCGGGGATAAATAACTCAGGGATCTGTAAGTTTTCAACATACCAAACACCAAACACGCTCCCCTACCCTGCTCATTGACGAATTACTATCCTTAATTTGAAACCTTATTAAGCTTATCCCCTGGTTTTTTTTCCTTCCTCATCGGCCTGGGCCACAGCAATCGCTGCAGCCGCGCTGGCCTCCATCTTTTTCTTATCAATGTCTCCGGTTTGCGCAGTGCTGCCACTTTCCCCGGCGGATGCTTTGTGGGTTTCTTCCGGTGGTATATAAACCGTAACATTGCGGTGGGCAAACTCGATACCGTGCCGCTTGAATGCTTCCTGCATGAGCCGGTATACCTCTTTGCGGATAACGAATTGCTCTCCCGGCGGTGTTTTATATTTAACGCGCACAATCATGGCCGAATCTTCCATTTGCCTCACACCCTGGGATTTGATGGGATCAAGGAGCTTCGGGGCCAGCTCTTCATTTTGCATGATCGTCCTATAAACCTCTTTTTTGATGATCTTTCTAACCTTTTCCAGATCCGTATCGTAACGCAACCGGATATCAAGCTTGGTAATGATGTAATCCCGGCTGAAATTGGTGACCGAACCGACATCACCGAACGGAATGGTGGTCACCATCCCCCTTGGATTGCGGAGTTTGAAAGAACGCAACGAAATCTGTTCCACCATTCCTTTGGCAGAGCCGGTATCCACGTAATCACCGACACGGAAGGCATCATCGATGAGAAAAAACAATCCGGAAATAATATCCTTCACAAGGGTTTGGGCCCCGAATCCGATAGCCAGACCAATAACCCCGGCACCCGCGATTAACGGACCGATATCCACGCCGATTGCTGAAAGGATGATCATAATCATCATAACAATGATAACGACCAGCATGAATTTTCGCATAAGGAGCAACAGCGTTCCCACGCGGCTGCCTCCGGAACCGCCCTCCTCCATATCCTCGTCGGACCCGGGCATTTCTGCTTGAAGTCTGCGTTGGATGGCGGCACTGATCAATTCCCAGGCCACGTAACAGATCAAAACCGTTATGAGGATTTTAAAGGTTGCATCCACAACCGCTTTGCCCACCGGAAGTTCGATACCCCAAACGTTCATGATCCAGACTAACATCAAGGTTGCCAGCGCAATCCGCAAGCCGGAGCGGAGCACCCTTTGAACGCGGTTGACGTTGAGATGACCGGCTATTGTTTTGGGCGCTTTTTCTTGTTCTTCGGCCCGCCCCTCGTATTTTATTTCAGCACTTGGGGCTGAAGGTGATTCATCTGATGGGGGTGTGGTTTCATCTGGTTCAATCCTTTTAATCGCATTTTTCAGGTCATCCGGTTTCCGGGCGATTCCAAAAGCAACCTCGAGAATTTGTCGCAACGTCCAGTCCAATAGAAAATACAGCGCAATAATCAAAAGTGTTTTAACGGAGGAGAATTCGCCCATACCGATGAGCAGACGCTGGATAACAGAAAAAACCAGGATCAAAAACACACCCAATACGGCAAGGTGATGCCAGTACCCGCCCAACCGGGCACGCAGACTGCTCTCCGGGAGGCCCGCCACCAGAGCCAGAGCAACCTGTTTGCGTTTTTGCACAATCATCCAGGTAAGCATCACAGCTATGGTAAAACTCACCAGCGTAACCATCATGAAGTGATCCGCTTCACTGGTTCCCGCCAGGCGGAATATACCGCAGGTCAGCAAGCCGAAACTGCCAACCACTGCAATGGCCATGGTCCAGTGGTGTAAATAAACAGCCGTGTTGTCGCTCATGGGTAGAAAACGCAATGCCGAAAAATGTGGCACCATCAGAAATCTGGAGACCAGGTGAAAACAGCGGACGATCACAAACGCTGCCAGATAGGTTGCCACAAGCACGCGCTGCCCGGTGGTTCGGTCCAGAAAGAAGTAAAAGATTGCCAGCGTAACGATAGCAAACACACATATGGACAGAAGATCCAGCAGGGCCCGAAATGCAAGACCGCCAATTTTGGCCATCCAGCCGGCAGGCGGGTTGTTCTCTATGCGCTGGCGGCCCGTCAGCGCGTATCGGCGAAATAACCAATCAATTATTAAACCAACCGTAAAAACCGCCATCACGCTGAATATGGTTCTTAGAGGGTTGCTCCCGCGCTCACCTTCCCCCAGATATGTAAATACCTTCGGCAACTCATCGTCAATACCCACATCCACACCGGATCTGAGAAATTCGATCCTTGCGCGTAAAAATCTAACCTGTTCCCGGATGCGATGGATAAACCCCGCCAGTCCGCTGACCTGAGCGCCGCTTTCTTTTTCAGCCGCTCCCGATTCGGCCTGTTTTTTGAGCTCCTGGATCAACAGGCGACGTACCTGTTCATCGCTCATGGCTGCGATGATGCTATCGATTCGCTCAGAATCGAGATTTTCGGGGAGCACAACGCTATCGGCACCCTCTTGGCTTGCGGCCTTTTTCTTGGTGGTCATCAATTTGAGTTGCTGGGGGCTGGCAGCCCAAGCACAAACGCCAAATAATAGAAAACCCAGTGCAAAAAACGTGATGAGAAATGTTGATTTGGATGGGTGACGTTCCATGAATTCTCTCCTGATTAAAAATATTTATGGGCGTAACATACAAATGCGGATGGGTTTGTTTTGCATTTCACTTTTCGTAAGGAATCCATCGTTTGACAATTTTGTCCAGCCGGCCCTCTTTTTGAAGTTTATCTAAAAAACTGTCGGCTGAATCCAAGAGCGCCACATCATTTTTACGGATACCCCAGGCCAGATATTCCTCGGTCATCAAAGAGGGCAATACCGTCAACCCGGCGGATTCAGCCTCGGCGGCCAGCATAAGAACAATCGGACCGTCGTGTATCAGCATGTCGATGCTCCGCTGAAGCAAGGCGTCAACGGCCGATTTGGAAGTCTCAAAAGACGAAATTTTTTTGGCTGATCCGAAGTTTTTTCGAACAAAGTTCTCCCCGGTTGTACCCTTTACCACGCCGATTCTGAGAACAATCGCCTGCCCCAGGATCCCATAATAGCCTTGCGGAAAGCGATTTTTGTCCTTTCTATGAATTAAAGCCATTTGACCGGTTCTGAAATACGGCACACTGAAAGAAATCCGAACTTCTCTCATTTTTGTAATGGACATACCGGCCATGATGATATCCGTGCGGTTGTTCAAAAGCGCCGGTATCTGATCTTCCCATTTAACCTCGACAAAACGATGGGATTTGCCCAGAAACTTTGCGAACTCCTTCGCCAGCTCGGCTTCCAGACCAACAATTTCCGCGCCCTGTTTATAAATCAACGGCGGCGCATTGGTTGATACACCGACCCTTAAAATTCCCGGGCTGGGTGGGACATCAACAGAACTTGGCAAGCCTTTTGAAGAGCTATCTTTGGGTTCACCCAGGGCCGCACAAGACGCCATCACGTACAAACTTAAAACAATGAGAAGCAAAGCCCACAGCCTGTTGGTCAATTTTTCGTCCTTCATCCTCTCAATCCTTCTGTTCAGGTTAAATCCAATCGTATCTTGTTCAGTTAAAACCAAATCATTTTTAAAATCTATAATTATGCGAGGACGTAAAAAAGTCAACATCTTGAACAAGCTTCAAAACGTCATTTCTTGACAAAATGACGTTTCTGTTCAAAATTTAAACGGGCAGAAACAGATTCACAGTTTTATCTTGTTTATGATTCTGGAATCACCCCACTCACACGTTCTAAATACCGCCAATCAAACGTAATATTATATTTGTTTCAAAACATTTTAATTTTGCTACATCGGACCGGAATGCACGGAGGTAGCGTATGAAAAACTTTGTTAAACTGAGTTTGATATGCCTTTTGCTAGGGATGGCCGCTTGTGCCCCAACTAAAATCTGGACCAGTGATCCCTTGGTTCAAAGCGCTGAAAATCCCCATTACAATGCCAAGTTTGAACCGATGAAAAACGGTAACAATTATTTCAACTCGTTCCGGCTGGTGTTCACCAACAAATCCGATAAAGATTTGACCATCGATTGGAACAAGACCCGCTATCTTTACAACAATAAAGCTTATGGTCGTTTTGTCTTTGCCGGCGTCGATGAAAAGAACGTAAACAATCTGCCGCCTGATACAGTTCCGTCTGGCGGTAGCTTGACCAAGATCGTTTCACCCTTGAAAATGATTGCCTGGAAGCCGTTGCAAGCCCGGCATGTCGATACACCCGGTTTCAGCCGCGGACCGATTCCTGAGGGTCAAAGCGGCATTCTCCTGGTTGTCAGCTGGAATAGCCAGGAAATACGGGAGAGGATCACACTGAATATCGAAATTAAAAAAGAAAAGTGATCATTTTGCCGCAGATGATAGCTCGATTCCCCTTGCTATTGCACCATTTTGTGAAAGGTCCCACCAACCGTATTAATTCAAGCTGGTCTATCCATGGTATATCCCTCGCATCACACCAATCGCGGATAATATAATACCCCCTCGGGTGCCTTCCAATTCTTAAAAGAAAAATTAATTGAGAATTTATTTTCAATAATATATTTATTACTTGACATATTAACTAACTGGATATAATTGGCTTAAAATATATTCCGAATAAAAAATAAAGAGATACTGCTGAAAATCATTTTGGGAGAACTCCATGGTGAACATGTTCGGCGGACATGTGGGATGCCGAAGGCGGCACCGCAGACTTCCAATTCGACTTGACAAGTTCCGGCTGCCGTGAGTATTAAAAATTATTGAAGCTTTTCACCCTGCGAGTCCGGGCTTCCCGGAAAGGAGATAATCATGAAAAAAGACGATCTGACCCAGCTAAAGCATATCGGCCCCTCCCGGATGAAAGTGCTCAACGATAATGGGATCACGACCATAAGAAAGCTATATGAGACGCCGCCTGAAAAACTCGCTGAAATCGCGTCCATCGGCCAACACTATGCAAAACTCATCAAGGATGCGGTAAATGAATATTATGGGGAAACAGCCAAGAAACCCATCCCAACCCCTAAAGCAGCACCGCCCAAAGAGGAGAAAATCGATGAACTCAATCAGAATCTAGAAAAAAGAATCAACACGCTATATAAAAGTTTGAAACGGGCAAATGAGGTTTTAAAGCCGCTCGGTAAAAAGAAATATCTGGAATTATACGTCGATTTTAAAAAAAGATCCAAATCCCTCAAGAAGCGTATCGATGCTTTAAATCAAAACCAGGGAAATTTAACCAACAAAAGGGTCAAAAGTATCATCAAAAAGGCCGATGCGCTGAATGCAAACCTGAAAAATGTGAGCAAAAAAACGAAAAAGAAAAAATACCAAAAATTATCCCAAGAAATCAGGTCGTTTTCAAAAATTCTTCGCGATGCAAGCGCTCGAATTTAAGCCATATCCAGTGATAACTGATCTCAATCTATAAAACACCGCTTCACTCTATCGCAGGTGCACTATAATATCGCTCCGTTGAATTGCATCAGATCTGAGCAAAAAGGGCTAAATGAACCGGTAAGGGTATCCAATCTCGTTGATGAAGAAATTACTTTTACTGGGAGATATTCACGCAAATTATCCAGCTTTAAAAGCAATAGATAACTATATCCATCCGGACGGATTTGATCTGATCATTAACACGGGGGATTTCACCGTTTACAGTACTTTTCCCAATGAGACGATCCAATGGTTTCGTGAGAGAAAGAAAACCATCTGCATTCTGGGAAATACCGACCGGCGCATTTTAAGAATCCTAAAAGGTAAAAAATTAAGAAAGCCCAAAAAGCAAGAAAAGCGGATCATGTATTTTTGGACATCCGAAAATCTGCTTCCTAAAAATGCGGCGTATCTGAAATCCTTACCCGCACAAAACGATTTCATCATCGATTCGATCCATATTGGCTTATTTCACGGAACCCGCGAGGATGCCGATGAAGAGCTGTTTCCCAATGCCCCTGAAAGCCGCTTCCAAAAACTGGCGAAAGGCTCACCCTATCATGTCCAGATCATGGGTCATTCGCATGTGCCCTATCATAAAATCGTCGAGGGTGTTCATTTCATCAACCCAGGCAGCGTGGGGCGCATGTTTGACGGCGATCCGCGGGCATCTTTTGCGATTTTAAAGATTTCGGCAGGAACAATAGCCGTGGAACATTTTCGAATTTCCTATCCGGTGGAAGCGGTTGTCAAGGATTTAAAAATCCACCAATTGCCTGATGTATATTCAAAAATGTTTCAGAAAGGAAAGAAGTTAAATTGATCCGAAAATGACACCCAGGTAAATTTAACCAAGGATTCCGCCCGAGCAGAAAATGTCGTTACCATGAAAACAGGAGATCAAAAAAAGAGGAACCCCAAAGGTTCAGAAGAGAGGGCGTCCGGTTCGACGGCGCAGATCAGGGAGGTGATGCAGAAAGTCGAATCGAAAGTTACCTGTTTAGTTCCTGACAAACGGGTTCGAAAGATAATGAAAGTTCTTAAAAAGAAGGCTAAAGAAGAAATCGTTCAGGCGGTGTTGGAGAAATATTACAATGCAGAGGAGTTGAAACCTTACCAGGCAGAACTGATCAAAATGCAGCGCCATCTGGAGCGGACCGGAAAAAAAATGGTGATCCTATTTGACGGCCGGGATGCCTCCGGAAAAGGCGGAACAATTCGCCGGGTGACCCGCTATATGAATGAGAAAAGATATCGCGTGGTGGCTCTGGGCAAGCCCAGTGAGCACCAAAAGACAGAACTACATATCAAGCGGTATATCGAACACTTCCCGCGTGCCGGTGAAATTGTTTTGTTCGACCGGAGCTGGTACAATCGAGCCCTGGTTGAGCCGGTTATGGGATTTTGTACCAAGAATCAATATAAGCGATTCATGAAGAAGGTCATTACTTATGAGCAAAATTTTCTTGAAGATGAAGGCAGGACGATACTGCTAAAGCTCTATTTTTCGGTAAGCAAGGCAGAACAGTCCAGGCGTTTTGAAAGACGAAAGAATGACCCGCTAAGGCAGTGGAAACTTTCCGAGGTGGATCTGCAAGCCCAGGAGTTGTGGGACGAATTTACCGAAAAAAAATTCATGCTTTTGAAAAAAACCCACACGGAGAATTCGCCGTGGTATGTCGTTCGCTCCGACGACAAACATTTGGCCCGCCGGGAAACCATGAAGTTGATCCTCAATGCAGTGAGATACAGAGGAAGAAACCGTAAATTGGACTTCACCCTGGATCCGGATATTGTCATCCCGGGCAATAAAGAATTAAAATTAATGAAGAAACAACAAAAAAAATCTGGCAGATCGCTGGTATGACCCCTTGGGATCTACCAATTTGGCTATTGAATTCTCTGACTACTTGTAAACCAGAGGGGGTAAGATGGCAAAAGAAAACAAGAAGAAACCCAAATCCAAAACCTCAAAAGTAAAAGAAACGCAGAATATTTCAGCCAAGGAAAATAATTCATCAAAAGAAAAAAATGAATTAGACAACGACAGTAAAAAAAAGCGGAAAAAGCCAACGAAAAAATTATCCGAACATACTTCTTTTAAGAATAAAGATAAAAAAAAGAAAAAAAGCCGCCAGGCAATTTGGGTAAAGAAATTCACCCTTAATTACGAAGCGGAACTCCATAAACTTCAGATCGAACTACTGAAGATGCAAAAGCATGTCCGGAAACAAGGGTTGCGATTGTTGCTCTTGTTTGAAGGAAGGGATGCTGCGGGTAAAGGCGGGACGATCAAAAGGATTATTGAGCATTTAAACCCCCGGGGCACACGGGTTGTGGCGCTTCTGACACCCAGCGACACGGAACGAACCCAATGGTATTTTCAAAGATATATTCAACAATTCCCATCGGCGGGAGAAATCGTGCTGTTCGACCGCAGTTGGTATAACCGTGCCATGGTTGAACCGGTGATGGGCTTTTGTACCGACGAACAAAATAAACGGTTTTTAAAAGATGTGCCCTTGCTCGAAGAAATGATCGTCAAAGACGGGATTATGCTATTTAAATTCTTCTTTTCTGTTTCTAAAGAAGAACAGCTGCGCCGGTTTGATTCGAGAGAGACCGATCCGCTGAAACAGTACAAAATTTCACCGGTTGACAGAATGGCCCAGGAAATGTGGGATGATTACACCGTCAGAAAATTCCAGATGCTAAATGAAACCAATCGAACCCTTTCCCCCTGGTCAATCATTCGTTCGGACAATAAGAAAATGGCACGGCTCAACTGCATCAAACATATTTTGTCCAAAGTTGATTATGAGGGCAAAATTGCAAAAAAAGAACTCCGGCCCGACCCGAACATCGTGGTATCAGGCATTGATGAGATCAGATTCATGGAAGAACATTTACTGGCGCCGGTTGAGTTGCCCGGATAATTGATCCGGCACCATAAAAGGAAAGGAGTTGAATCACGGGGAGAAAAGGAGGCCATCATGCCCATCCAGGTTATCATTAAACGCAAATTCCAAATCAATAATCCGGGACAATTGATTCCGCTTCTCACAGAATTGCGTAACCACGCAAAAAATCAACCCGGCTATATTTCCGGCGAGACATTAAGAAGCCTTGAAAATCCAGAAGAGTACCTGGTCGTGAGCAAATGGAAGACTGCTGACGATTGGAAAAATTGGCTAGGCAGCAAAGAACGGCGGGATCTCCAAGGCAAGGTAGATTCTTTGATTGGTGAAAAAACCTTTTATGAAATCTTTGAATCCGTTCGCCATTGACGAC
>CP070652.1:267599-281494 GCA_020354645.1 Deltaproteobacteria bacterium | reverse complement strand
GGACCAGTTGTGTGAATGCGCTGAAATTGAATCCCGAAAGGCAAATTGATGTGGAATGGAATCAGGAGATTGTTGAAACGTACCCCGTCAAAATAATGATCCGTTCTCATGACCGCGTGGGGTTGTTAGCGGATGTTGTTGGTAATATTAGTAAAAATAATGCCAACATTATCAGTGCTAAAACCGAAACTCGACAAGACAAAATGGTGGAAAGCTTTTTTACCATAGACGTTGAAGATACCGAGCATCTCAATAGAATATTAGCGGCTATTAAGAAAGTAAAGCACGTCTATACAGCCCGGCGAATTGGTTAAGGGGCTTTAACTACTTTACCCGATTTTATGCAGGTAGTGCACACGACCATCTTTCTGGTGCTCCCGTTCCAAACCGTTCTGACCCGCTGAAGGTTTGGATTAAACCTGCGCTTGGTCACGTTATGGGCGTGACTCACGTTGTGACCTACCATCGGTTTTTTGCCACATATTTCGCACATCTTGGACATGGTGTTGCTCCTTTGAGAGAGGTTGCCCATTTCATAGCCAATCCAGGCGCATTCTTGGTTCCCCTGTCAGCGGGCCCCCCTGATATTAATTTAAGATAATTTTTTAGCACGATCATAATACATCAAAGTCTGCACTGATACACTAAAATTATGTGGGTGTAAAGTCTTTTTAATATGGTCTTTTAAACAGTAGGACCTTCTGGAATCACGCCGCTTGTTCACCGAAAAAGTTATATGGAAAATATTTGGTAAGTTATTTGACGGCTTTAATCGTCTTCAAGATTCCCTACGATTATAGGGTCCCTTTGAGCCCTTATGGGTCGGCAACCGGTCAATTCGATTGTTGTTTGGCCATTGCTTGTTCACATAAGCTAATATACTGCAAGGCTTTTTGATGGAGACCAACGTCCGGGTATTTGGTAAGGACCGCCTTGAAACGATATAATGCGGCCTTGTAGTGTTTGGTCTTGTAATAAAATCGACCGACATATAATTCATGTCCGGCAAGACTTCTTAAGCATTCGTTGATATGTTTTTCAACTTTTAGGGCATAGGGATTATTGGGATACTTTTCATTGAGTCGTTGAAACGTTTCGAGTGCTTTGCGGGTTACACTTTGATCACGATCAATCGTGTCCATGCGGTCGAAATAGCAGCGTCCGATCTGGTAAATGACGTAAGGTATCGCCTCATTGCGCGGATGCAGCTCAATAAACTCTTCATATGCAAAGATGGCATCTTCGTATTCTTTTAAATGGTAATGTGAATCAGCGATTTTTAGTTCTGCAAGTATGGCGTATTTACTGAAAGGATACCAGTCCCTGAGTTTTTCAAAATGCTCTAAGGCAGTCTTGTAGTTTTTGTTGTTGAATTGTTCCATTCCCTTTCTAACAAGCTCTTCGGCGGACTCAGTTTCTTTCTTCTTAAATATGGCGCATCCCGAGCATACCATTGATAATGCTATGCAAACCAACAAAAAGCGTTTAATCTTTTGTTCCATAGTAATCTAAATAAAATCCGGCGGTAAACCGAGTCGGTTTATCGCCGCTAACAATCCTGGGTTTAGTGCTAAAAGGTATACTATAAAACCTTATTAATCGCTGCTTCTAGTTTTGATTTTGCAACCATTCCCGTAATCTGTTCCACAACATCGCCTTTCTTAAACAAGATGAGGGTCGGTATGGCCTTGATACCGTATTTTCCCGGTGTAATAGGGTTGTTATCAACGTTACATTTTGTGAATTTGATTTTATCGCCGAACGTTCCTGCCAGCTCTTCTACAACCGGGCCTATGGCTTTGCAAGGGCCGCACCAAGGTGCCCAGAAATCTACCAATACGGGTTTATCAGATTGCAATACTTCACTATCAAAGCTGCCGTCTTCAATGTCCATCACACCCTCTGCCATATCATCCAATCCTTTCTCTTCATGAAATTTTAACGACTTTGTAAAGAACCCACTTGTAAAACAGGCCATTTTTCTCGAATAACATTCAGGGGTATATGGCCTGCAAATGAACTTTTTACAAAGTCGTTATGCTTCCGAGTTTTCACTCGATAATCAGTTTTACCGGCTCGCTTCTTTGCAAGCCCCTCCCTTTAAGGCGGGCGCTTCACAATTATCCCAATTATAGTGATGCGGCTTCCCATTGTCAACCGTTGTAATCCAGACGAAAGCCACGGGAACCACCGGGACTGATTTATATCACAAGGGCTTTTTATTACCGTCAATGGTAAAAAGTCAAGCAAATCATCTGGCAGCAATATGAAATTGAAAAAGAAAAGATTTAAGTGTAAACAGTTTGGTAATGTAAAAGTAAGCCGTTTTTTGGGGGATCAATAGATCGAGATAAGGTGACAACGGCTCAAATGTGACACTTTATCGGTCAGTTATTTTTCAAGTTACACAATTAAAAAACCAACAACTATATAAGCTGATAGAACCTGCAGGAGGTATTTGCTATGACACAAAAACTGCGTATCGGGGTTCTGATATCCGGAAGAGGAACTAACCTTCAGGCAATCATTGATGCTTGTGAAGAAGGTAAAATCGCCGGCAAAGTAATATTTGTCGGGTCGGACAATCCACAGGCCGAAGGATTGAATCGAGCTCGCAGACACAAAATTGCTACATTTAGCGTTAACTATGCATCCATCATAAAAGAAATTAAAGAAAATCCGGAAAGTGCCAATTTCCCGCCAGATGTTAATCTGGACGAACTGCTCATACGGCAGTCTTTGATATCAGCCAAGGCTGATACGGAAAGGATAATGTTTTTCCTACGGTCAAGGGTGATTGCCGAAGCCAAGCTTCTTGAGAAGATGAAGCCTTATCCATTTGATCTGCTCGTGCTTGCCGGTTTCATGCGAAATTTAACGCCTTATTTCATAGATCGCGTAAATACTGCTCCCGGCTCCCCTCGCATTATGAATATTCATCCGGCGCTGCTGCCCGCTTTCCCGGGTGTTGATGGATATGGTGATACCTACAGGTATGGTTGCAAGGTTGGCGGCTGCACGGTTCATTTTATCGATTACGGCGAGGATACGGGGCCGATAATCGGCCAAAAGGCTTTCCAAATTTCTGAGGATGACACTTTAGAAACTGTGAAAAAAAAGGGCCTCGAGTTGGAATGGACGATCTATCCGGAATGTATTAACTTGTTTGCCCAAGGGAGATTGAAGATAGCTAGAAAAACATACGCCCTTGCAAATAGCAAAAAAGTAACCAGAACGGTTGTTGAAATACTTAAATCCTCATAGAAATAAAATATATATGGTTTTCGGATCAAGACCTATATGGATGAATGTTTCAGATACCAAACCGGCTTCGAGACTCAAACAGAAAGGCAGGTTTTATCCGCCTTCGCCTGAATACTGCGTCCTGCGACTCGACGACTCGACTGAGCTCGTCGAAGTCTGTCTTCGACCCGGAGCTCAGACCGAAGGGAGCGCGTTGAAGTCTGCAACGGGACTGCGGGAAGCTTCATTATGTAAGGATTAAATAAATCGTCTAGCGCCACGATAGTTGCTTATGTAGTAGCGGCTTGATAGAAAGGCTGTGCGTATTTTTTTGCCCCTTCCGGGAGCATGAATAAACTTTCCGTCCCCTGCATAAATCCCCACGTGAGAAATTCTTTTTTTTCCGGCGGTGGCAAAAAATACAAGATCTCCCTTTAATAACTGACTGCGCTTGACCGGTACGCCCACTTTCCACTGTTGCCTGGATGATCGGGGAAGATTAAGACCGTTTAACCGGTAAACCACCAGTGTTAATCCGCTGCAGTCAAAACCTTCCTCGAGTGAAGAACCGCCCCATTTGTAAGGTACGCCCAAAAAACTTTCAGCCGTTCGTATGATTTTATTTCTAAGACGGCTTTGGCTGTATCGGCGTTGGGGTCTGACGATATAATACTCTTCTATAACTCCCCTTTTTCTTAAAAAATCGGCCTGCTGGCGGGCAGCCTTTCTGGTGGGGTAATCACCAAAGCGCACTTTGTATAGACCGGATTTGTGAATAAAGTGATAAGCGTCTATTCCTTGACTTTGCAAGGTTTCGGTAAGACGGACGGCATTGTCAGAGTTCGAAAATGCTCCAACTTGTATCGAAAACCCCACGGTTGACAGAGGATTTGTAATAAAACTTGGCTGAGAAGCCTGTGTGACGACTTCAGGCCTGCTGCAACCCAGTAACAGAATTAAAGCCGATATCGATATAACGATGTGTTTGTGATATCGATGTAGATAAAATGGCGATTTCGCGTTTGTCATTTATAGTACCTTTACCATCAATGGAATCGCTACAAATGTACCCAGTGAACTGCCCAGGTTGGTAAAGACGACGACAAGAAGTATCCGGGTAACCTTGTTTCTCCAGAATCCCCTTATTGTATGGATGTCATCCTGTAATTGTTCAAAATCTTTAACTTTTGGTTTCCGAGAGAAAGCTTCCACCAGACCCGATACCCAACCTGCGGCAATCATCGGATTCAGGGAAGTGAGGGGGGCGGCTAGAACGGATGAGAGAATTGTCAGTGGATGGGCCAAAGCAATAACAGCGCCTATTCCTGCCAGGACTCCGTTGGCCGCGATCCACCAGGCAAGCATGTCAGAGCCGGCCTTGGTTCCGCCGTAAAAAAATCCGAATATAATAAGACCCAAAATGACTGCCGGAATGATCCACTTTAGGAACTAGACAGTTCCGGTTTTGGGCGGAAGTTGCTCCAATGATTTTATGTCTGTGTCAGCATTCCAGTATTTCTGTATTCCGGATATGTGTCCGGCACCCACTACTGCCACTATTTTGTTGCCGGGAGCCGTTTTGATTTTATGGGATAGATATTGGTCTCTTTCGTCTATCAAGATGTTTCTTAAGACCGGCAGAGATTTTCCGACCTCCGAAAGAAGTGTTTGCAGGACGTCCTCCTGTTTCATTTTTTCCACGTCCTCTGCGCTTATTTCATTGACTTCGCCAATGGATAGTAGAATTTGAAATGTGAGTTTTATTTTATCCCAGAATCTCATGATGCGCCAGGTTCGTGAAAGCGTCGTACGGATATCCCTATCTGCAAGATGTATTTCCGCGCCGATAGCTTCACCGGATTCAATGGCTTCGATCATTTCCTGGCCGGGTCGAATGTCCAGTTTTTTTGCGATCCGTTTCTGAAAAGAAGCCAAAAGAAGATTCGAAAGAAGCAGAAAGGATTTTTTATCTCTGATCACCTTAACGATGTCTGTATTCTGCCATTGATCTTGATGCCGGATTGACTGGTAGCGGGATTCACACAGTTCAACACAGACCGTATCCGGCCTTTGTTGAGAAATAACATCGGCTACCAGTTGAACGGACTCCTTGGAAACATGAGCCGTACCGACAAGTATGACTTCTTTGTCTTTAAAAGTGAGATGGCGTACCATATTGCTGTTGTTAATTATCGACATTGAGTATATATTCTTCACGGTTTACAATGATTTAACCAATATTATTACAGCTGTACCGCTAATGCAAGGTGATTTACGAATTGCATCCCGCCGGCGAGACTCGGGACGCAAACGGCTTTTGATTTTTATCCCGCTATAGCGAGGCTGCAGCCTATCTTTTAGCTACCCTCAAATTCTAGGCATTGATCAGCATGCTTGTTCACGATGATATTTTTTGTTGGGAAGGTTTTGGTGGTAAGCTTCGCCTCGGAAGCGGGAAATGCAGGCTCCGAATTTTTGATCTTGGTGACAGTGGAAAAAAGTGGCTGGCTCACTTAAAACCGATAATTGTGGTGGTGTCGGATATTCCGGAAAGCAAATTATCGGCAAAGAGTTGCATAAGCCATATTGCAACCTCCGTCACCAAAAAGTTCAATATCGACCCGCAGCGAATGGTCCTGTTAGAATATTATGCCAGTGTGACTTACGGCGCCAAAGACGAGCATCATATTCCGGAGCGATACGATGCTGTTGATTTTATTTGGCATGGTGATAAAGCGATACATCCAAAATGGCGGACCTTGAAGCCGCCATTGTTGGATATCGTCAAAAATGAAATGAAAGCGTCGTTGTGAAATACCCCGGACTCCTGAATTAATTGAAATGGAATATTATTTTGATGACCGCTATAGATATCACGACATCGGAAATACAGCGAAAATCACAGAACTCCATAGGGAGTGCGAGATTATCACCGGACCAAGGTTTCCCAGACGCCAGTACATAGCTCCCCAGAAAGCGCCGGCGACACCGGCTGCGCCGATGAGCATAACGTTAAATGACCATAGGTGAACGCCGGCATAAATAACTGTGGCCAGCAACCAGCCCTGCCAATTGCCAAAACGACGCATCAGTTTGCGTTGCAGATATCCGCGCCAATAAAATTCTTCGCTCGGTCCGGTTACAAAAAACAGCAGAAAGATGATGATCCATACCGGAGTTCCTTCACCTTTTCCATAAATGGCTCCGATTTGGTCGTGGGCAAAGGGAAATAAAACCGTAGAAAGATACTTTCCGGTCCAAAAAATCAGATAAAGAGCGGTGGCGGAAGTCAGACCGATGAGGAATGAATTTAAATCAACCCTTACGGGTGGTTTTTGGTCAGAATCCACCCACAAGGCAACACCCGCCAATATTGCCGCGGAAAAAGCAATTTTAAACCAAAAAACACCCCATGTAATATAAAAAGATATAAACCAGAGTGCATTGGCCAAGGCTACTGTTCCAAGTAAAAATCCTCGCCGAAATTCTGGGTTGCTCAAAACAGTCCCCCGGGAACCATTGAAACAACGAGTAAAACGCCAAATGCCGTATCCAGTTGGGCAGTTCGAGCATCCGCATCCAACGGTATCTCACGCCGCATTTGTCTCAGCAAGCGAACAGCCAGAGGCAGTGAGGCCAGCACGATCAGAGACCATAGATTTAGCGGGCCAAAAATAGACATCCACAAAATACCCAGATATGCCATAACCACAAGGATCAAATATAATCGCAGTCCGTTGCGCCGACCGACCAAAATGGGCAACGTAACAATACCCTTTTGTCTGTCGTGGGTGATATCCCGAGTGTTGTTAATCAACAGCACGAGAGCTACAAGTATGCCAAAAGGCAGAGATATCCAGAATGCCTCCATGCTGAATTCCTGGCGCTGAACGAAATAGGCACCCTCCACCATAAGCGGTCCCCACATGAGAAAAACCGAAAACTCTCCCAAAGCCTTGTATTTGTATTTTAACGGTGGCGCCGTATAAGTAAAACTGGCGAAAACACCTGCCAAGCCAATCCATAGAAGTGACCAGCCGCGTGCCGCCGCCAGATACAAGCCGGCAATTGCTGTCAGCGAATAAAGCCCAAAGGCGGTAATGCGCACCTGTGCAGGTTTAAGTTTTCCTTCCAACAGAGGGTGGGGACGGTATTGAGCCGTTGAAGTTTGCTGATAATCGACACCGCTGCGAACGTCATAATAGTCGTTCATGAGATTTGTAGCGGCATGAAGAATTATCATTCCAATAAGTGTAATCAAATAAAATGTCCATGAAAAATCACCTTGCATTGCTCCCAAGGCAGCACCCACGCTAACCGAAATGGCTGACATTGTAAAAGACCAGGGTCGGCTCGCCAAAAACCAGTTTTGATAAACATTCATATGATAAGGTCTCCTTTTCTTATCAAGTTATTTCAATTACTATCCTTGGGGTGTGATACCAAATGTTTCTGGAGCTTAATATAAGCATCAAATGAAATTGTAAACGGGGCTTTCTATAAAAAGTGCATGCTTATGTTATACTGATCGAATAACCTGTTGCGATGAATTACAGGAGCCGCCTAAAAGCTATCATTTCTAATTCGAGAATTGCTTGTGTGTTTTGTTGACAGATGAGTCTTTATGACCTTATAAACTGTTTAAAATTTGGCCTGTCCCTGTCCATGGAAATTTTTTCTCTTTTCTATACAAGGAGGTAATATGTCAAGTAACGAACTGTTATACCTTTCGCAAGCTGATGTATCAGCCGTGGGTCTGACCATGTCTGAAATAATTGATGCTCTCGAGACAGCCTTTCGGGAGAAGGGCGAGGGCCGCACAGAGATGCCTCCCAAACCGGGAATTCATCCGGGTGGCGAGGATAACTTCATTCATGCCATGCCAGCCTATATTCCTGCCCTGAAATCAGCGGGTATAAAATGGGTCAGCGGGTTTCCGGAGAATGCCGCACGCGGGCTTCCGTATATTACCGGATTGCTTATCTTAAATGACAGCCAAACGGGCTTGCCAGTTTCGGTTATGGATTGTGTCTGGATAACGGCCATGCGCACAGGCGCTGCCACGGCACTTTCGGCCCGCTGTCTTGCCCGAGCTGAATCATCTGTGGCAGGTGTACTGGGGTGCGGGGTGCAGGGACGGACCAATGTGGAAGCCTTGAATGTTTTGTTCCCCCTAAAGCGCGTAGTGGCATATGATATTGAGCCCAAAGCCATCCAAAGTTATGTTAGAGACATAGAAACCCGTTTCGGTGTAGAAGTCATCCCGGTTAAAACCCCCCGAGAAGCAGTAACCGGCTGTGATTTGATCGTCACGGCAGGGCCCATTCTAAAAAAACCGCATGCGACCATCAAAGCCGGCTGGATGGATGAAGGCGCTTTTGCATCCTTAGTGGATTTTGATTCCTACTGGCATCCGGATGCTATGCAGGAAACTTCAAAATTTTGTACAGACGATACGGCTCAATTTCTCCATTACAAGGAAGTCGGCTATTTCCAGAATACGCCACCTTTGCATGCTGATCTTGGTGAGCTGGTTATCGGCACCAAGCCCGGACGTGAGACACCGGAGGAGAGAACCATGACCGCCAATCTTGGACTGGCCCTGGACGATATGGCGGTCGCACCTTTGATCTACCGAAAAGCATTGGAAAAAGGAATCGGAACGAAATTACCGCTCTGAGCAAAAAACGAGACTGTCGGCTTTTATTTATTATATGGGACCAGAACAAAGTGAGTACCGGTTTCAATTGTCCGTTGTTAGTTGTCCGTCGTCAGTTGATATTTCTTTTTACAATGGACAACGGACCAAGGACAACTGACCAATAGTTTCGCTATAGCGTAAACTCTATTGGGAAGTGAAGATAAATGAGCAATAAGACATATGATGTTGTTATAATCGGTGGTGGCATCATGGGTTGCGCCACAGCCTATTACCTCATGCAAACCGACCAGAGGCTTAAAGTTGCCATTGTGGAGATGGATCCGACCTATACCTATGCTTCGACGACTCTCTCCTTGGCCAATGTGCGTGTCCAATTTAGCCTCCAAGAGAACATCCAGATATCACAATATGCTTATCAAGCCTTCGGACAGTTCGAAGATCAAATGACGACAGATGGCAACAAGCCCAGCATTTCCTACCGCCGCGAGGGAAACCTCTTTTTAGTGGATGAAACTGGCCGAGTAGCGGCTGCAGAAGCATTAGCACTTCAGAAACGATTGGGGTGCCAGGTGGAATGGTGGTCTGGGGCTCAGATCAAGGAGCACTATCCACTTTTTAAAACTGACGATCTGGCAGGCGGCACTTTCGGACAGATGGACGGTTACCTTGATGCTTATGCGGTTCTTATGGGGTATAAAACCAAGGCAAAATACCTGGGGGCCGAGTACATCAATGATGAAGTGATCGAAGTCACCACAAGCGGAGGCCGTGTGAGTGGTGTCCGATTAGGAGCAGGTGAAGGCCTGACCTCGAAGTACATAGTAAATTGTGCGGGGGCCTGGGCGGCCAAATTGGCACAGACAGCCGGGATTGAGCTGCCGGTGCAACCGGTCAAACGACAGGTCTTTGTACTGAATACGGCGGTAAAGCCGAAAGGGCCGTTACCCCTTACCATTTTGCCTTCCGGCCTATATTTTCGAACAGAAACCGGTGATTTGTTGCTGGTGGGAAAATCGATGGTCGAGGATCCTGTCGGTTTTGACTTTACCTGGGATGATAAAAGATTCACCGAAATACTGTGGCCTGAACTGGCGAAGATTGTTCCGGCATTTGATACACTCAAATTGCGCCGGGGTTGGGCCGGTTTGTATGCAGTCAACACGCTTGATGGAAATGCCATTCTGGGAGAGTGGCCGGAACTCGGGGGATTTTATCTTGCCAACGGTTTTTCCGGTCATGGACTCCAGCAGGCCCCGGCCGTTGGCCGTTACCTTTCCGAGTTGATCACCGGCAAGCCACCTATCCTGGATTTGTCGATTTTCAGTCCAAAACGAATTTTAGAAAACAAGCCCTTGAGTGAAGGTGGGTTGGTGTAGTATAAACCAAACGCCGAAATTCTGGAAGATGCAAAAAGCGGCAGGGACAACTTGTGCCGCTTTTCTTTTAATATCTGAATATAATATAAATATCAGCATCTTATGGCAAACAACGTTCAATATTTTACAACAAACCCCGGAAAATTAGGTGCTCTACTGGTCGCTGCCGGTGCAACTTTGATTAGCTTCTCAGGAGTGTATGTAAAATTGGCCCATGTCAGCCCCACCGTAGCGGGGTTCTACCGCACTTTTTTTGGTGGAATAATTTTATTGGTGATCGTGTGGATGAGGGGTGGGCTGCTATGGCAGGGATTCTATCATTTTTTTCTGGGAGTTCTTTGCGGGTTTCTCCTGGCCCTTGATCTGTTTTTTTGGCACATCAGCATTCACTTTATTGGTCCCGGCCTTGCAACAATCCTTGGCAATTTTCAGGTTTTTCTACTGGCGTTATTCGGCGTGCTGGTGCTGAAGGAAAAACCGACCATTAATCTTCTCCTGGCCATACCACTGGCCATGTTGGGACTTTATTTACTGGCGGGTATTCAGTGGGGTGATTTCGGTCAGAACTATAAAGTAGGCATATTCTTGGGTCTTGCCACGGCATTATGTTATGCTTCTTACCTTTTGGTGTTGCGGAGGCTTCAGATTTCTGATGATTACCTTTCACCTGTGACAAACCTGGTAATTATATGCTTTGTTACGGCTGCTTTCCTCGGAACAACCGCTTGGCAGCAAAGCGATTCTTTTGAGATTCCTGATCTGCAAAGTTTGCTGTCTCTCTCAGGCTATGGATTGTTCAGCCAGGTGATCGGATGGGTGCTCATAACGAAAGGGCTGCCCAAAATAAAATCTTCATTGACAGGATTACTGCTTCTGCTTCAACCGGCCCTTGCGTTTGTATGGGATATGCTTTTCTTTGATAGGAAAACATCTATTGTGGGAGGGATCGGCGCCGTTTTTACGCTTGCCGCCATATACATGGGTGCGACAAGTCATTCGGATAGTAAGCGTTAAGATCTTTGGCGGACGGCAGCCGACGTCTTTCTCCTCCCTCCTTGACGGGACTCAATGGCGCTCGCAAAAACAGTTTTAACCTTTTGTTGAGTTTTGTAACTACTTCTATAAATATTTTAATAAAAGGGAGGCTTTATTGAAACATCGTATCCCTTGGACTTCAGCCCATCTGATTCTCTTTCTGACATGGCTTTTCTATGGGATGTACTATATGACCCGCTTCAATTTCTCTGCCGTGATTCCTCTGCTGAGAGCCGATCTTGGGATTTCGAATACCCAGGCCGGAGGGTTGATGGCCTTTTTTTTTGTGACCTATACCGTATTTCAGCTGCCCGCCGGTTATCTGGCTGATCGTATTGGCCCCCGAAGGATTCTTACTTTCGGGGCCTTGGTTTCGATAACCGGAAACCTTATTTTCAGCCAGGGATCCGGTTATATGGTCCTGTCCATTGCGCAACTGATAAATGGAATGGGCCAGGCCATGGGGTGGAGTTCAGCCGTCAAGATGATTGTCAGTTGGTTTCCTCGGTCGCAGAGAGGGACCGCCATCGGATTGTTTGCCACCTGTGTGACCGGCGGCAGCAGTGTAGGTATCAGGCTTTCCGGATTTCTGGGCGATCATATGGGATGGCGCAGTTCATTCATAGTTCCCGCCCTAATGATGGCCTCAGTCGCCCTGGTTTTCTGGATTCTAGCCAGGGATCATCCCCGTGAAAAAGGTCTGCCGGATTTTGTGGATGAAGCCCAGTTGGAACAACAGATCGACAGCGATACGAGGTCACGTCTGGCTGTCGTTTTGACCAATCGTATGCTGTGGATGGTGGCCTTGGTCTATTTCTGCTTCGTCTATGTCCAGTTCGGAGCCCTGGTCTGGATTCCATCTTATCTCAAGGAAGCCTATGCGATGTCTGTTGACCGAGCCAGCACCGTTTCTTTTTTTATCCTGCTGCCGGGGGTGTTTGCCTCTCCTGTGGGTGGATTTCTTTCAGACCGATTATTCGGAGGAAGGCGAAAACCACTGATACTCTTAGGAATGGGTGTGCTGTCGGCTTCGACTTTTCTTCTATCCTTCAGACTGGATATCACCCTGGCTGCCATCATACTGGCTGTTGTGGGGCTGATGATCCTGATGCCGGACGTTCTTTTAGCGGCCTATCCATCGGACATTCTGTCCAGAAAATTGTCGGCCACCGCCATGGGTTTTCTGGCGACATTTACGAGCACATCAGGTATCATCACCACGCCGGTCTGCGGAAAAATTGTCGATATTTTCCAGTCTTACGGTGCTGTGTTTTTTTCCTTTGGTCTTGTGGCGCTTGCGGGTATGGTTTTAACATTTCTGATAAATGAAAAAAAGGCGCAAGAAGGCAGGTAGAGAAAGTTATTCCTTTGAGCATAAATGTTCAATGTCTGTTGTCAGTTGTCCATTGTCCGTTGCCCAAAAATGGACTTGAAACCACTTCTACGGACCACTGACAACGGACAACTGACAAAGGGGATTACTTGATTCAAGGCTTGCGAGATTGGCTAAATATAATTCTCTTTCACAATTTCATATACACTTCAGATTCTCTTTCACCATATATATTTTTTAATCGAAGATATCCCCTTGGGTGCATAGATCATGACGGTAATCAGGAGAACCCCATACATGACCAGGCGCCATGCTCCCAGTCCCCGGAAGTATTCCTGAAAACCGATGAGGAGGAAGCCGGAAAGAATTGAACCCCACAGGGTGCCTCTGCCCCCCACGTAAGCCACCGTCAAAACTTCTACCGTCCGGGGGACGCCAAATTCGGTGGGATCCGGCGTGAGAATGCCGATATAGTGGGCGTAGAAGGCTCCGATCAGACCGGTGAAAAAGCAGGCGGTGGTGAAGTTGATCAGCTTGTATTTGGTGGCGCTAAGTCCCAGGGTCTCCGTGGCCAGCTGGTCTTCCCGGATAGCCTTGAAGGACAGCCCGATCCTGGAATGGACCATCAGGGAGGCGATTGCAAAGATAATGATCACAAAAGCTAAAAGCAGATAATAGTAAGGCAGCAGTTCGGCCCGGGAATAGTTCAGGCCATACATGTCCGGCAGGGGTTTGACGGCTAGACCCAGCATGCCCCGGGTGTAACCGGGGGTATTGGAGATGGTGAGCCGCAGCACCTCTGCTAAAAACCAGGTGGCCAAACCCACAAAGATACCCTTCAGTCTGAGGGTAACCACCCCGGTGAGAAATCCCAAAACTCCGGAAGCCGCTGCTCCGATAAGCATGCAATACCAGGGGTTAATTTCATAATGGTGCGCTGCCAGAGCAGATCCATAGGCACCGGCACAGATAAATCCGGCAAATCCAAAATTGATGAGACCGCCGTAGCCGATCTGAAGATCGTACATCACGCCCCAGATGCCGAACATCAGGGCAGAAATAAAGATCGTTGTGATATAGCGGTTCTCCTTCCATATCAGGGGGACGGCAATCAGAAAGAACAGAACCAGGCTGAGTTTTATATAACGGGCGGCATTCATTCCCTTTTGGGGGCTTCCAAGAATGCTCACGGTCTCTCTCCTGCGCGCGCAAAGAGTCCGGCTGGTTTGAAAATGAGGACAGCGAT
>CP070652.1:261777-267499 GCA_020354645.1 Deltaproteobacteria bacterium | reverse complement strand
TGTTGGTAACCTTGAAATACCCTTTTTGAGCCAAACGTTTGATGAATGAATTCACCAGACCCAGGGATATATTCAACTGGCGGGACAGCTGCCGCTGACTCGGCGAATGATTCTTTTCAATCTCTTCAAGGAGTTTTAAAGTTCGTATGTCTCGATGGTCCATAAGCCCAATTATTTCATGAAAAAATCGAATGAATGCCTTGCAAATGAACGAATCAGACTCGTGAAATATCCGGGTTTGCTGGATGTTTGATATTCAATACGTGATGATGGTTGAAGCGGAACGGAAATCCCGATTTATGGGGGATGCTTGATCTTGGTTTTTACCTACTTCACGGATATCCGTTGGATCTTCTGTCACGTATGCTGAATGAAGGGTATTTGAGGATGAAGGTATCGGACAATATATCGGGTGCTTACAGGAAACTACCACCTGGATTTGTTAAATCAGCAACGGCTTAAGCTGAGGCGTACAGCTCTAAATCCTTATCAACCATTTCCTGGATTAACGCTTCCAGGGATATCTGAGGCGTCCACTTCAATAGTTTTTTTGCTTTGGAAGCGTCGGCTTGCAGCATTACTATTTCTGCAGGCCTATAGAATTCTTCATCGATCTCTAAATATTCATAGGGGTCGAGGTCAACATAATTGAAGGTAAGTTCGAGAAACGTTCTGACGGAATGACACTTTCCGGTTCCCAGCACACAATCGCCGGGGTCATCACGCTGAAGCATAAGCCACATGCCGTTTACATATTCTTGGGCGTGTCCCCAGTCTCGCTGAGCCTCGAGGTTGCCAAACCTTATTTTATTTTCCAAGCCCAGTTTGATCTTGGCGGCTTGTGATGTAATCTTACGGGTAACAAACTCGACACCGCGCCGGGGAGATTCATGGTTAAATAGTATGCCGTTGGTTGCATGGAGGCCGTAAGCCTCTCTATAGTTCTTTGTCAAATGCTAGCCGGCGACCTTTGAAATCCCATAGGGAGATCTGGGATCAAATGGCGTATTTTCATTTTGAGGGGCTTCTTTTGCTTTGCCGAACATCTCGCTCGAAGCCGCAAAATAAAATCTACAATGAGGTGCCTTTTGTTTTAAAGCTGAAAGAACGTAATGAGTTCCGTTTATGTTTGAATAAATCGTCGAGAATTCATCTTCAAAAGAATAACTCACAAAACTTTGGGCTCCCAAGTGATAACATTCGTCGGGCGCGATCTTTTCGACGACGTTAAATATGCTGGCGTAACTTTCTAATGAGGCGCTGTGTGACTGAATTTTATCCAGTATCTGTCTTATCCGCCATAGCCGATGGAACGGATCTTCAAGCGCTACTCTGCGCACAATACCGTGAACTAAATAGCCTTTGTCCAGCAACAATTCCGCAAGGTAAGAGCCATCCTGACCGGTAATGCCGGTAATTAACGCTTTTTTCATAAAAAAAATTATAAGTATTTAATATATCTGGTTAATTATAAATAGTAAGGATGTGAATATTGGTGATCTATGAAGGGAAATTGGCACAGCTCCGCCAGGTAAGTTACATGGATTGATGCCTATAAATTATTGTAATTATTATTAATTTTGCCAAAGTAGTCGACAAGATCGTTCAATTTCTAAACGTTCATTAATTGAACATATTTTAAGCGCTAAGTCAAGCAAAAATTTTGTACTTATTTAAAAAACTTAATGAGATCGTATGGGTAGATATCTTTGTGAATGAAGGACGGACGTGAGCTATACAAAAAAGAACTGCTCGCTTGTGAATTTGTGAGAATAAAAAAGCAGTTCAACAAGCCTAGCGTTAAACATTGGGATATTGTTATTCAATGACAATTCGGTCCTTATTCAGCTCCCAGGTTTTTGGCCCGATGCCCTTAACCTTAATGATGTCCTCCGGTTTCTCAAATGGTCCATTATTTTCCCGATATTCAATGATTCTGGCAGCATATTTGGGGCCAACCCTTTTAAGTTTAACGAGTTCCTCAATCGAAGCAGTGTTGATATTTATGGTATCCGTCTCTCCAGCCCAATCAGGTACAGTCCAAAATATTGCAACTGTAATTACGATAATAGATACGAAAGTTCGTTTCAACATGACAGCCTTTCCCTACTTTCGGGGCTTAAGAAGAAGGCGGAAGCTTTCGCCTGCCGCGGTTCAGTCTCAACCGAAGAGAGTGATGAATTGATTTCTTTTCATGGGTAGCGTAAAATTTATCGATCATCGACCCGATATCTTCTTTGACAGACTGACGCTTTCTGTCCTCAAAGATATACAGGATTACACTTTTTGTAACCACGAAGAGCAAAATGAAAAATGTAACCGGAAATATGATGCTGTCAAATAAATAACCGGCAATTAATTGAATGGTCCAGATGGCGATATTTTTGGTTTTGTCTTTAAAATTATCGGACAATTGCTTAATCCGGTCACTTAATTTGGCCCACTTTGCTTTGAGGTTAAATTCTGAAAACCAAGAGCCTTCTTCCTTTTTCTTTTCATCAGTAAATAAGTGTTGATTGATATTTTCAAATGAAAAATCCTCTTTGATACTTTCAAAGCTTTGGTGAGATTCCTCAATTATGGGCCGGGTAATTTTTTCCGACAAAAAAGCGGCCCCGGTTATTGAAAAAGGAACAATGAGATATAATGAGACTGTAAAAACGATGAGATAAAAAATTGTTTCCCTGATCATTCTGGATGTCTTTGCAAATTTGGGAAAATACCAGTTAATACCGTAAGAAACAAATACAGAGAATAACAGCAGGGCAAACGACCAGTGATCGATCAACTCGGCAGATCGCAATAATAAAAGGGTCGCAAGGATTACGGTACCGCCCAAAAGTGCGGTTTGCCATGCGATATCCACGTAATCATATACAGATTGAACAATATCACCAATTTCAAGATTAAATCCAATCCCCACTTCGGAACCTTCCAGAACAGCCAGACCGCTCTTAATTCCGGATAACACCAAAAATCCGGTGACGGATTTGTCAAACGAGTCTTTCAAATACGCTTCGTTGGCTTTAGAAATTTTGTTCATCCCCAGCCATTGAATCGGTTTGTCGATATATCCGAAGGCAGCGATAAAAACTCCCACAAACAGGATGACAATGACTGCGGGCCTCCCCAGGTACTTACGGATCATGAGGGATAATCCTTGTGCATTCTAATTTAGGTTTTACCTAATCCGAATAAGCCGGATCCAAACGGTATTACAATATTTTTGAAATAAAAAGCACAAATTTCAGAATAAGGTACTATTGGAAACTCCTATTGGCCCCTGATCATAATCAGCAGCATCTTAAACTGCGACTCGGCTTGGAGCCCGTGGGGAATGTCAGCCGGCATGATCAGCATTTCACCGGCTTTCACCGTTTGGGTTTTCCCGCCAAGGGCAATTTCAGCCTGTCCGTCAAGAATATAAACGACGGCGTCATAGGGCGAGGTATGTTCGCTGAGGCCCTGTCCTTTATCGAAGGAAAATAGGGTTATGTTGCCCGTATCTTTTTTCAGCAACGTTTTACTCACGATTGAACCGATCGCATACGTAACATGATCCGCCAAATCGAATGGAATTCCTTTCTCAGTTTCCGTGTTATTCTCCATGACTACCTCCTTATTTCTTAGCATACAAATCTTTTAATCAAAGTCTTTTTGAGCAGTCGTCCAAATATCGATCACCATACCAAGATTATTCGGTTCCTATATTTCTTAGCCGCAAATAATATAGATCTTCCATGAAAGGTTCGCCTCATTGAAGAACAGAGCCATGCCTCAGCTGGGAACCGTAGCTTTATAAAGCGTTGCACTCCCTTCAATTTTGTATCTCTTTACGGCCGCGGGAATAATTACGGAAGTCCCACGGTCACACGATATTTTCTCTTCTCTATCGATATCCCCAAAAATCGATTCTCCTTCAGTACATATCATCAGCTCAATGCTCCGGTTGACTGAACTTTCATAGGTCATCCCCTTTTCTACGGTTAAGACAGAAAGTACAAATTCATCGGCCGGACTTGGGTATACCTTTTCGCCATTGTTTTTTAATTGCGGTGTAACTATGGCTATCTCCCTTTCAACAAAGTTAAGCACAGACAAGAGTGCTTGAACGTCAATATGCTTGGGAGTAAGCCCGCCTCTCAGAACATTGTCGGAATTTGCCATCAGCTCAATTCCCATGCCCTCCAGATAGGCGTGAAGTTCTCCGGCCGGCAAAAACATGGCCTCACCGGGATGCAGACATATCAGGTTTAATAGAATCGGGGAAAAAATTCCGATATCGGCAGGATACTCGTTGGAAAGCAACTTCATCCATTTAAAAATTGAATTCTCTTCGGCCTGGCCTTTTATTTTGGCGATGGATTCATCCGTAACTTGCTTTTGAATATCAGGAGCCAGTGCCATCAAGGCCTGAAAAAATTGCTTTAACCCCCGCGGATTCTGATTTTGCCTGAGGTGGTTCAGTTGGTTCTGCAAACCGCTCGGGGAAATCAAATCAAACAATGAAAGAATTTCAGGGATATTTCGAAAACCATTTAGCGCCCAAAAGGGAGTAAGGGCGCAGATACACTCTGGTTTATGGTTATCATCTTTATAATTTCTGTTGGGAGCATTTAACGGGATCCCCAAATCATTTTCTCGGCAGAAGCCTTCCTCGGCTTGGTTACGGCTGGGATGGGCTTGAAGGGACAGGGGCTTGGCGGCAGCCAAAACCTTAAATAAATAGGGGAGCTTATTATCAAAACGTGCGGCGGCTGCTTTTCCCAGAATTTCTTGAGGGTATTTTTCAATTAACTTGTCCAAAGGTTCCTGATGGCCTAACCATTCAACCATTGAAGGTGCTTTGGGATGGGCCCCCATCCAAAGCTCGGCCTGCGGCCTATCTTGAGGGTGTTCATTGCCCAAAAGTTCAGGGATGGCCGTAAAGGAGCCCCATGCATATTCTTGAACAGTGTTTTTTAGCAAACATATTTTATCCATTAGAACAACCTCTGGGCGCGCTATAAATTCATAATCGTAAAGAATGACTATTAAATAATCACCTTAAAACAGATGTGCAATGATAAAATACCACCGCCCGTTACATTATAGCCCCACCCTATTACCCCCTGTTTTGCATATATACTACTGAGCATTGACAAAACCATGGTTTAGTTTATAATCGCTGAAAATTGTTACAAAATAATTTATTCTTGCGTGTATCGAAAACCCTTTAACCGGTAAATTGAGATGGGATTGATTAAAAAATATCCGACTATTTTCATGGGCATTGGCATCACCATTCTGTTTATGGGAATCTGGTTTTTCCGTATGGATTTTCTCGATACATTGGAACTTAAATTTTATGACGTAATGATGCAATTGCGGGGTGATTCACGCGGCTCGAGTGAAATTGTGCTGGTCGATATCGATAACGATTCTATTGAAAAGCTCGGAAGGTGGCCCTGGCCGCGTTCTGTTTTGGCTCAAGCCATCACCAAGATAAATGCCGGCAATCCAAAAGTTATCGGTCTGAATATCATACTCAGCGAACCGGAAGTGAGCGATGGGTTAATGACGCTCAAGCGCCTCAAAAAGCTTTTCTCAGAAAAGGTTTTGCCCAAAGCCGGTGATAACGGTGCCGTTTTTCTCCAAGCAATTAACGAGGCTCAATCCAATCTGGATCACGACCAGAGACTGGCTGATGCCATTAAATACTCCGGCAAAGTCGTGCTGCCTG
>CP070652.1:256492-261677 GCA_020354645.1 Deltaproteobacteria bacterium | reverse complement strand
CCGTTAATACCGAGCGAAAGACCCAAAAATAACGCAAACAAACTTAATATCCCGCCGAATTTCACAACGCCAATTATCTTTTTCATACAGCATCCTCAGTGAATTTTTTAACTATAATTTTAAGATGAATGCCTTCGGCTGTCAATTCAGTCCTTTGGGATTTACACCTAAGTAACGTCTGAAATTAATTAATGACAATGATATCAATTAGTTAAAATATGACTTTTCAGTCTGGTGTGCACCCCCGCGCAGTCGATAATCCCAGCCGGATGCTTCAGTAGATGATTTGATAGACAGGATAGGGACAAATATCTTATGGTCGGATTATCAATAGGTTACGTTATTTGTGGGACATCAATAGTGCCATAAGATAAGAGATATTATGGATGGCAAACGGTTCCAAAAACAGAATTGTCATCAGCGACTTTATCAATTCTAACCTCAACCAGAGTATTTGCCGGGACTTTCTCACCAGCCACGAGAACAGGGATATAGTTGGTTGTTCTGCCCTTTACCAGACCGGTTTTTTTATCTGTTGCAGCCTCGATTAGGGTTTTGAGGGATTTGCCGAGGAATCTCCGGTAAAAATTTTTTTTCTTCAAACTCCCGAGGTTACGCATTTTACGGCACCTGTCTTTTATGACCTGTGGGGGAATTTTATCATCAAAGGTATAAGCGGGTGTTCCTTTGCGCCCAGAAAATGGAAACACGTGGAGGTAAGAAATGGGCAACGCTTCAATCAACGCATATGTAGTATCGAATGCAGCCTCGGATTCCCCCGGGAAACCGACTAAAATATCAACACCACTAGCCGCATCGGGGAGCACTCGGTGGATTTTCATGATCAGTTCCCTAAAAAATTTCCCGGTGTAAGGTCTTTTCATCCTTTTTAGTATTTCATCGTCACCGCTCTTCAGGGGAATATGAAAATGTTGACATACGCTGCCGGGTGCCGGGCTGGATTGTGCAACGAAATCGATAATATTTCCGTTGAGTTCCTGCGGCTCAATTGAGCTCAACCTGATTTGTTCAATGGTCTTTGAGTCCCGGATATGTTGCAATAACTCGAGCAGGTTAGTTTTCGGAGACAGGTCCAATCCGTAGCAACCGAGATGGATGCCGGCAAGAACCACCTCCCGGTAACCGGCCTCGCTCAGTTTTCTAATATTGGTCAGCACGTCTTCTAAGGGGAGGCTACGACTGGGACCGCGGGCGTACGGCACAATGCAGTACGTGCAAAAGGCGTTGCAGCCATCCTGGACCTTAAGAAAAGGTCTTGTTCGTTTTCCGTACCCGGGTAATGGAAATGAATCAAAAAGCCTTTTGGGTCCGTCAGAAACAGAGCCAGTGATCTCACAAGCTGCTCCCTTGGTAATTATTTCAGGAAGCTTATACTTGTCAGCCTGACTGATAATTTGCTGAATCCCGCTAATTTCTTTAATTTCTTCCGGTGCGGTCTGGGCGTAACATCCGGTTACAATTATTTTTGCCTTTGGGTTGGAGCGTATGGCCCGCCGGATTGCCTGGCGCGACTGCATGGAAGCTTTTTGTGTTACCGTACAGGTGTTTATAATGCACAAATCAGCCGCCTGACCCTCAGGGGCTGGGTTCAAATCCGCTGTCTCCAGACACTGCGCAATAGCTTCAGATTCCGCCTGGTTAACTTTGCAGCCCAAAGTTAATATTTTGAAACTTTTCATGAAACAATTGCAAAGGGGGGCTTTATTCAAAAAAGGCCTGGTTCAGCGGACGGATTTCCATTGCCCGGGTGGGGCAAATGGGTACACAAAGTTCGCAGATACTGCATTTTTCCTGCTCAAAGGCAACAGACATTTCGGGTCTTTGAACGGACAGGGCACTCGTTGGGCAAACTGCTGTGCATGCTCCGCAATGGGTGCATTTGCTTTTGTCGCGCTTGATTTCCTGAGACGCATTCTCCACATGGATTCCCTGGCTTTTTAGATAATTTACGCCTTCTCTGAAGTTTTTGCGAGAACCCGTCAGTTCGAGTACCATTATACCTTCTTTTCGAGGAAGAATTGCTGCATTCAGGATGTTAAATGTAAGATCGTAATCCTTGGTCAGATAGCACACAATCGGCTTCTGTACCTCAGTTTTTGGAAAGCGAAGTCTGAGAATGCGCGAATACAAAGTGAACCTCCTGTTTATGCTTTATTTTTTATAATAAAAACATTATCATATGTATAAATAATCAGTGTGTCAACAGCAACATGGAACCCCATCTCGTCAGATGGATTTTACACCATTCCATGGCAGATTTATCTTTAAGAATTGCTTACAAACAGGTGATTAATCCATGAACCGGATTGCCTACAGTACCACCGGCCTCGCTATAAAAATGCTTTCAAGCCTCTCAAAGGCCAATATCAATCTCTATGGAACCGATAATATCCCGACAGGCTCTATCATTTTTGTCATCAATCATTTTACACGGATTGAGACCCTGCTGATGCCCTATTATATCTTTAACCTGACCAAGATCCCGGTCTGGTCACTGGCTACCTATGAAATTTTTAAAGGCCCTCTCTCCACACTCCTTGATAAAGTCGGTGCGGTTTCCACAAAAAACCCCGACAGGGATCGCCTTATTGTAAAGACCCTTCTGACCGGTGAGGCTTCCTGGATTATTTTTCCTGAAGGCCGCATGGTGAAAAACAAAAAGATAATCGAAAAGGGTCGTTATATGATTTCATATGCCGGTGGTAAACATCCTCCGCATACCGGTGCCGCTACTTTGGCCCTCAGAACAGAATTTTACCGGCAACGTTTACAGAAACTGATCGTCACTGATCCACCCGAAGCTGAGTATCTGCTGGATCTTTTTCAAATTGAATCCATTGATCCCGTGTTGGATAGGGAAACTTTTATTGTTCCGGTGAGTATTACTTATTATCCCATCAGGGCCAGAGAAAATATACTAAGCAGTCTGGCTGTCCGTTTGGTGGAGGATATTTCCGAGCGTGCCGTGGAAGAGATTATGACGGAAGGGTCCATGCTGATTTCCGGCGTTGATATTGACATCCGATTCGGGGAGCCGATTGAAATCAAATCTTTTTTGCAATGCACCCCCATTGAACGAGATATATCTTCAAAGAGACGGATCAAATTCGATGATCCTCTGCCTTCGAAACGACGGATGCGAAAAGAGGCCCTGGAAATCATGCAGCGCTATATGTCTGCCATTTATGGTATGACAACCGTGAACCATGATCATCTGTTTGCGTCCATGCTAAGAATGCTGCCCTTCGGAAGAATTGACGAGCATGACCTGAGAAGAAGAGTATTTCTTGCTGCAGAATACATTCGCAAAAAAAAAGGTTTTTATTTCCACAGCAGCCTCAGCGCTGATCAGATTCATTTGCTTACAGATGATCGACATAACAAAGCCAGGGATTTTATCGGCGTTGCACTCGAAAAGGGTATTTTAAGAAAAAATGGCCATCAGTTGGTTAAAGATCGCTCAAAATTTTCTTCACCGTACGATTTTCATCGGGCCCGGATAGATAATCCCATCGAAGTTATGGCCAACGCGGTGGAACCACTGATAACCCTTCAGCGGCTTATACAAAGGCTTGCCTGGTTACCCGAATTTTGGCTGAAACGCAAAATAGCTAAACATCTCGCAAAAAATGCATCCGCGGAATTTGAAAAGGATTATGAAGCCTATCATATCCCAGGGGAATCAAAAGAAAAAGATGTCGGTGCCCCCTTTCTGATGAGGGGGAAAAACAGAAAACTCGGGGTAGTGCTTATCCACGGATACATGGCTGCCCCCCTTGAAGTCAAAAAGCTGGCACGTTTCCTGGCTCAAAAAGGACTGTGGGTATACGCTCCCCGGGTAAAAGGTCACGGGACTTCTCCTGATGATCTGGCAGAAAGATCGTATCAAGAATGGATAGCGTCAGTCGAGGTCGGTTATGCTATCATGCAGAACCTTTGCAAAAGAATTGTAGTTGGCGGGTTCTCAAACGGTGCCGGGCTGGCACTTGATCTTGCTGCAAGAATTGATGGGGTGGCAGGTGTTATTGCAGTGAGTACCCCGTTAAAGTTACAGTATGTCTCTACAAAACTGGTTCCTGCCGTGGACGTGTGGAACCGCTTGATGAGCAGGGTGCGTTTCGACGATGCCAAAAAAGAGTTTGTAGACAACCATCCTGAAAATCCTCATATTAATTACCTTCGCAATCCGATATCCGGCTTGAGAGAACTTGAGCGACTGATGGACTCTGTTGAGCCGCGATTGCCGGATATAGATATACCTGCATTAGTAGTTCAATCTCACAGAGATCCGGTGGTATCACCCAAAGGATCTGAAATAATTTTTAACCGATTGGGGTCCACCGAAAAATCGTATGTTCTATTTAATATTGATCGTCATGGTATTTTGCTCGGCGACGGATCGGAAAAAGTCCATCGAGTGATTTGGGATTTTATCGCTCAGCTGTAAATATATAATTTGGAGGCATATATGTTATTCAGTTCGCAGGAACGCAGAATTAGTTTCGGATTGTTGGTCATGCGCATCGGTCTGGCGGCGGTGCTTATGATACATTCACTGCCGCGATTGTTCGGTGGAGCGGCACAATGGAAAAGCGTTGGGACTACTCTGAATTATGCAAACGCCGGCATCCCGGTTGAAATATTGGGGTTTGCTGTATCACTGCTCGAATCACTTGCGGGGGTCAGTTTATTATCCGGCTATTTGTTTAGAACGTCCTGCATTGCAATGACCGTAATTTTCGGATTCTATTTTTTCAATTACATGAATATCGGATACAGAACGTTGACTTTGTTTTCTTTGGGGATAGCCTCGATATTTATCGGGCTAATTAATACCGGTCCCGGTCGATATGCCGTTGCAGTGAAACTAGAAAAAAAATAATTTTTTTATCCAAGTAATATTTAAACTTGACATCCTACACAGTGGTATATAATATAAATCATGCAGCATCCGATGCTGCAGCGGTTAGTTGGTTTACTTTTCAACTCAACCCTTTACTCTTTCCTCTGTTCGGGGGCTCATTCCCCATGAGCCCCCTCTTTTTTTAAGCAATATTCCAGAGCAAGTGAAAAGGATTCTCATGACTGATCAAGTAACTCTTGAATTATTTTCGGATTACGTCTGACCGTGGTGTTACTTCATTACCGGGCGTATTGAACGATT
>CP070652.1:179706-256392 GCA_020354645.1 Deltaproteobacteria bacterium | reverse complement strand
AGCCTGATAGCGGCAACTTCCTTGCATTTTACTGCCGGCTAGTTAAAGCTTTCACGCCAACAGGAACCGACACCGTGTTTTGCCTTTCTCGGCGGCAATAGCCCTCTGCCTCTTAGAAGCACCGGAGCGATGATCTTGCCGTGAAAAAATACCCCGACCCCTCATTTTAGATAGCCTCCCTTTGAACAGGGAAGGCAACCGGTCAAAAATAATAGGTCAGCCATAGAAAGGCAGCATAGGGTCGTTGAAAAATAAAATCGGTTCCGGATATTGTAAAGCCGCCGTACTCGGTTTTTGATCCGCCATAATAGGCGGTACCGCCAAATGCTAACTGAAGGTTTTGGGTCAGATCCCACTCCGCATAGGGTTGAAGAATTCCGGATGGATCCGCGAGGTTGTTTATCGAATTCAAAAAGACCCTGAACAAAGGGTGCAACTCAATCTGAATTCCGGTTGCGAGGTATTTGCGCCCCAACGTGTAAATTTCACCACGATTGATGCGCGTTATGATGGCCGGATTCGTAATGGCCTCGGAATAATCTTCATTTCCCAAACCGTTGAAATAAAACTCAACGAAACCGTAAATATTTCGGCGCCACCAGACCCATGCGTAATCCATATTGGCGGCCAGGGATAAGAACCCGTCCCGTTCGTCGTCATCTTGCAGAAAGGTCCAGGTGGCATCCAGGCGCCAGGCCGCATCCCGCAGGTATCCACTGCTGCCGAGGCCGATAATTTCATCCTCAAAGTGTTCGGCGGCCATGACATCAAATTCAGTCGTTCCCCAAGCAAAGCGCCACTTTCCCGCGAGCGAAGATTGGCAAAACTCAACCTCATTGTTTTCCGGATTCCGTCGAGCGACATAAAGGAATTGGAGATCTCCGATTTGATTTTCCAATAATTGAACATTTAACATGTCGTCTCCGGTTTTGTAATCGCGAATGATATCCGTGGGTGCAAATGGATTGAACAAATCGAAAGGGTTGAATAAAAATCCGTTTCCCCATGTAACCGCCTGCCGACCGATGCGCACCACTCCCCATCGCGGTTTCCATGTCAGGGACAACCTATCTAAACGATGATATAAAACACTGTTGGAATCTTCATGGATGATGTGTGTCAGATCAAATACGCGACGATCATCAGACACCGGACTACCGATTATCAAACCGTTTTCTAAGAGTTCAGGAAACTGAGTGGCCAGCTCATTAAATACCCGCAGGGTGTCGCCACCTGAATAATTCGCTTCATAGTGGATTGTGAAGTATGTGTGCTGATTTAAGTAGGTATTATTCATCAAACGGAAATCGGCATTGCCGTCATAATAGGGTCCGGACTCTACGGAATCAAAAATCGTATCTTCATCATGCCAGGAGACACTGCCCAGAAGCCTGAGTCGACCGTTCCATTCAGTTTCAATTTTTTCATACCAGGGTTTAGCAGGCGTTAGCAGCGTTTCACTGGTTTTGGAGAGGGGTTCATTGGAAGAATTGGAAGCCGCCCAGGAGACATTTGAAGGGGGTGAAATAAAAATGCCGATTATCAGCAGGATTATGACGACAATTCCACAGCGATTGGTAATATTTTTAGATGAACCTTGTTTTAAGGAATAACGCCCCGGATCTGGTGTAACTATGTCCATTCCTTGATAGGTTTTAACGGATCTGTTTTAATTGTTTTTGACCTGGTCGTCTACTAGTTGGCCGTCCCGAATACGCAGCAGCCGGGCGGCATAATTCATTACCATCCTATCGTGGGTTGAGAATATAATGGTAACTTTTTTCTCTTGGTTCATTTTTTTCATCATATCCAGCAGACCCTTACCGGTCTTGGAATCCAGATTGGCTGTGGGTTCATCCGCCAACACGATTGAAGGATTGGATACGATGGCTCGAGCGACTGCCACCCGCTGCTGTTGCCCGCCGGAAAGCTCAGCCGGGCGTCTATCGTATTTCCCTGCTAACCCCACTTCGTCCAATATAGATTTGGTGCGCTGCCGGCGTTCAGCCTGTGGGATCCCCTGAAGGAGCATGACATATTCGACATTTTCAGCTGCAGACAAAACCGGAATTAGATTGTAGGCCTGAAAAACAAAGCCGATGTTATGTAAACGAAGATTTGCCAGTTGGGTTTGGTTCATTTCACTCAATGCATTGCCATCCACAATAATTTTGCCGGAATCGGCGGAGTCCAGGCCCCCTATGATGTTGAGCATGGTGGTTTTACCTGAACCCGAGGGGCCGGCCAAGGCGACAAAATCCCCTTTTTCGATGTTCATGCTGATGTTCCTCAGTGCATGAACCTTAACTTTTCCCTGCTGATACGTTTTATCTATTTCAATGCATTCCACAATTTTCATTGATATACCTCCAATCCGATGCAGTCGCTGATGATTGAAGCGTACCCTGCAGCACGCTGCAGGGTACGCTTCACCGAGAGGAATCCTATCCATTTTCCGATTCGCTCTCTAACCCGCAGCAAGCTGCGGGGTTAAAGCTCGCTATCGCGGTCCATGCAGCGAGCTAATCAAAAAAACACCCCGATCCCAGATTTAAATGACAATTACGTATAAGCCAATGCCTCGATCGGCGTAAACTTGGCTGCCTTTGCGGCGGGATAAATGCATATGAGAAGACCCAGAACCATGACTAACAGATTGGCGATTGACCAATCCTTAATACTTACAATCGGGTAGATGACACGGGTCATTCCGGCAAACTCGGCGCCGGCAGCCAGAGCGGACAAATCGATGCCGCTATCCGATAGCGCCAGTACGGTTAAAAATGCCAGGATGTTTCCCATAATTATTCCGATTATCAAAAGCAGGAAAGATTCGGTCAAAACCTGTCGCACAATCCACCAAGGCTTCATGCCCAGGGCCTTCATCAATCCAAATTCTCTTATCCGTTCAAATACGGCCATTAATGTGGTGTTAACGATGCCAAACCCCATGGCGATAAAAATCACAAGGCTCCAAATATATACGAAAACATCCAACAGTTTCAGATACGCCCGGAGGAAGGGAAGTAGTTCTTTCCATGTATTTACTTCATATCCATTCGGTGACAAAATTGCCTTTAAACGTGATGCCACCCCAGACTCTTGCTGATCCGGTAAAACGATTGAAACTTCTGACAGGCCCTGTCGCAGTTTCAGCATTTGCTGAGCGGCTTTACGGGTTATAAAAACAAATTGTTTTTCGGTGGACTGCATTTCTGCCTTGAATGTTCCAACAATGCGGAAAGCCTTGGAGGCAATTTCCTGATTGGTGTCCTGGGACATCAACACCAATTTATGACCGATTTTGGTTTCAAATTTGTCCAACAGCGCCTCACCCACCACAATCGCGTGGGGGTCATCCGGCTGAAGCTGATGTCCACCGGCAATTGCATCTCCGATAAACGAAACCTTAGCTTCGGAAGCCGGATCAATTCCGACAAGGGTAACACCGCTGGAATGCCTGGCATTACTGGCGATTCCATTAACCCGGACTCTAGCGGCCCATTGGGTTCCGGGTGGCAAAATCCTCTTGAGTGCGGCGATGACTGCTTCAGGCTCGGTTATGCTGTTTTCAATCACCGGGTCACTCCGATATCCCCGGCGATGGATCTGGATGTGCCCGGTTAGGGTGGCGATGCTATTTTTAATCATCCCCACCGTAATCCCCCGCATGAGGGCGTTTTCAAAGATCATACTCCATACGCCAATAATTATGGCCAGCAAAATGACCGTTGTTCGTCGGGGATTTCGCCAAATGTTGCGCCAGGCCAATTGGAGATACATTGTTATTATAGTTTTAGGTGTTAAGTTTTTAGTATTTGGTTTTATTAAGCTTTAGGTTTGAACGGACTTAAAACCTAAAACATGCTGAATTCGGTGTTTTCCGAATTCAGCATTGCTATACATGCGTCAGGGCTTCCACCGGGCGGATTCTTCGGACTTTAAGGGCCGGATAAAGTGCTGCCAGGAAGGTGATTCCCAGCACCAGGCTGGGTCCGATCAAAATCGAGAGCACTGTAATTTTTGGATACATCCGGCCGGAAATACCGAATTGGCTTAACAAGTCAGATGATCCCGAGAAATCGATCCCATGAATTTGGAAATAATACGTAATCCCGATACCAAGAATAATACCGGCGATAATACCCACTATCGTAATCGACAATGATTCTATCAGCAGCAGTTTGGTGAGCCTTACCGGAGTTGTGCCGATAGCTTTCATTATGCCAAATTCTTTGGTCCGCTCAAAAATCGCCATCAGAAAGGTATTGAGAATGCTAAAGCCCACAACGATGATCAAAAGCACATAAAAGATCAAACCGCTGACCAGATCCATTTCAATGGCCTGGCGCAAGCCGGGCATGAGTTCTTCCCAATCCAGCACCTTTAGAGGATTGTTTTGATTCAGTGATGATAAACGGGATTTTAATGATGCCCTAATCTCCGGTATGGCCGACAATGATTCTCCGATGGCTACGACTTGATGAACGGCATTCCCCATGGCGTACACTTCCTGAAAGGTTTTTAAAGGTATATGGACGGACGACCGGTCGAGTTCATCCAGGCCGGATCGGTAAATCCCTTGAACCTTTACGACCGTGGCGGCAACAGATCCGTCTCGGGCCTGGCCCAATAACGTTAATTCATCGCCGGGACCGATGCGCAAGTTTTGGGCCAAAAGCTGGCCTACCAAAGCCTGATAATCATCCTTATCTGTCAGGTAGGTTCCATCACGAATCAGATTTTTGAGTGTTGATACTTTTGCCTCACTGACCGGGTCAATGCCGGTTACCATGACGCCGTGAATTCGTTTCTCAGAGGACACTAAGGAGAAGGCGTTGGCACGATACGTATACGCTTTGACGGCTTCAATATTTGCTAGAATGCTGCCCATGGAGCCGGGATCGGGTACCACCAGTCGCATGCTTTTTTTATCCTGGTATCCTTCGGCCTGGATCTGCAGATGGCCGGCGTGTATCTTAACGGAGGCGTTTATAGCCGCCTCGTAGAATCCAAACTGAAAAGACAGCATAAACACGAGCAGAAGGCTAGCAAAGGCGATTGCGGATATCGTCAATATGCTTCTGCGCGGATTACGCCAGATGTTTCGCCAGGCCATTTTGGCATTTACGGACAAAGCCGGTTACCTCCTGATGGTTTTTAAATTCGAAACGGTGAAAAATCGGTCGGGTAAACCGGGTTTAAACGATAGGGCCTTGTAGTCTAATAGGGTATATTCGTCTTGGGTGCCGGCTTTTTGCATTTTCCACACCTTTGGGTAGAGTTTACCGCCCAGCAATTGTATTTCTAAAGTCGTCATAACTTTTACCGGCTTAAGCTCTTCGTCAAAAAAGGTTTCGCTTAACAGAATCAGATCTTCCCTTATTTTAAGTTTTAGCATTCCCCAAACTACCGGTGCATCCGGTTTCGGCCGCGATTCGATGTGATATACTTTTTTACCCGCATTAATTTCGGTTTCGATCACCCGGTGGCTGTAATCATAGATCAGGCTGTCCGATTTGGCGAGGTCGTTATTTGAAAAATCTGATCCCATCCATGCCTGGGACATCATTGAAGGGGGCAGCTTCATAACCCTGTTGACCTTGGGATTGTAAATCCACATTTCCCGCCCTTTTTTTAACGTGCCGTTCCCTTTATCCTTGGGCGGAGCGGTAATAATTAAGAGGCTTTCCTTTTCACCTTTGGTCCAAGCTTTGATCGTCATGCGCCTTTCCCAATCTGGACGATGAATAACCATTTCTACGGTTGAAATCGAAGCCTTTCCCCGCATGTAGTTGAAGCTGGAAACCACCAGAGTTTCAGCGTCCATGGCCCCGACACCGACGGAACCTGTAAACCATATGAGTGCGGTTGGTAAAAGTGCTTTAACAAATCTTCCGAACATACCTTTGGGCAACAACCCGTTCATACTCGATGCCATCATAATTTTTGCTTTTCTGCTGCCAGACCCACCAGGAGTATGACCAAGAAATCTTTAGACGTTTTCAGTGGCTCAAACGCATCATCAAACCACGCTTGAAGGAGAAGGGCATCCCACATTCCGACCAATGCGGCAGCAATCGATTCAGGATTCACGCCTGAAGTAAATTCACCACGCTCGATACCCTCTTGAATTAATGATGTTACAATAGCTCGAAAGTCACGATAGGCTTGTCTGAAAGCTGTCTTAAAGCGTTTTCTCATAACGGAAGACGACGATGCGGCCCAAAACTCCATGACCAGAGAGTACATATCCATCATCTTCAACACGGAACATACCACGGAATCGTTTAATGCAACCAAACGCTCGGCGGCCGATCCCCCAAGGGCAGAAATCCTGACCGTGGCTGCCGAGGCGATTTTGTGGCTGAGCCATTCAAATACGGCAAAGAAAAGATCTTCTTTGCTGTTGAAATATTCGTAGATGGTTCCTTTCCCAATTCCTGCAGTGGCAGCAATCTCGGCCATAACCGCTCCTGCAAATCCCTTTTGAGCAAAAACTTGGGCAGCAGCGCCGATAATTTGATCTTTTTTGTCCGAACGCTTTTGTTTGAAATCGACCAATTTTCTCACCTAATATTGACTTTCTGGTCAATATAACTTACTGAAATTGCATTTAATAATATTTTTGATTTAAAATTTTTGCTTATATAGTACCGACCGGTCAGTCAAGCTTACAGCATAAAAATCAAGCTGTCAAGCCACATTATAAATATTTGAGGGGTCGGGGAGTTTTTTTGATCCATTGTCGTAAGTCTTTTGTTTTTCTGCAATTTGGCAGTGGGGGAGACCGCAGCCACCGAAGGTGGAATGCGGAGGGGGCAAGTATCCCCCGCTGCCAAATTGCTTAGAAAAACAAAGACTGGAGGCACAGGGTCAAAAAAACTTTCCGACCCCTCAAGTTATCTTAATATTCAAAGATATCATATAAAACGTCATTTTATTCATTGGAAAAAAAGATACTCTTTTGTAGTCGGGATATCGTTGACTTAGGTCAAAATTAAAACAATTTAGGGCAAAGTAAATACCCGGAAGTTAGGAGGGAAGAATTAGCATTCATTAGTAATTACCATCTTATATTAATTTATTTAATATATAAATTAAATAAATTAATTTTATTCTTGACATTATATTAATTTTAGTTATTATATGTGAAAAACAAAAAGGAGTACATTATGGTACACGATTGGCAACAGTTAACGGAACTCACGCAGGATAAAAAAATCACCATAAAGAGTGTAAAGATTGCGGAATCAGGAATCACAATCGAAGGGGATTTTGAACTCCCGCCGCTCGCGAAACTTTCAATGGAAGATCAGGTATTTGTGGCGGCATTTGTAAAAAGTCACGGATCCATCAAAGAAATGGAGAAACTCTTCGGGGTGAGCTATCCGTCAATCAAAAACAGACTCAACCGAATATCAAAAGCATTTGATTTCATTGATATCACCCCGGTTGCTGCGGTGCACGACATTCTTGAAGACCTCGAAAAGGGACAAATCTCATTTGATCAAGCTATGGAAGCGCTCAAAAAATGATTCCGATGGTCGTCAAAATAAAAATCCAAGCAGAAAACAAGAAAGGATGGCGCTTATGGATTCCGCTTCCACTCTTATATTTTCCCGCATTAATCCTTGTTTTTTTGCTGTCTCCGATACTGCTCGTTGCCGTTATTGTTTTAACTATTGTTAAAGGAATCCGGATTGTCGGGGTTCTGCCCGCCATTTTCATCTTTATATCATCATTACGCGGACTCAATATCGATATTAACTCTAAGGATTCAAAAGTTTATTTTTCGATTCAATAATGAAAGGAGAAAACCCATGACTGAGGAAAGAAAAAAAATACTCGAAATGCTGGCAAACGGAAAAATTACCACTGAAGAGGCCGAAAAACTGCTGAATACTTTTGAAAGTAAAATCGATGAAACACAGAAAGGAGATGCGTCATCGAAAACTAAAATCCCCAAGTATCTTTTTGTAAAAGTAGATTCAACCAATGGGGACAAAGTAAATATTCGCGTTCCGCTAAAAATCATTCGGGCCGGCATCAAACTAAAATCTCTCATTCCCCAGGAAGCCCAGGAAAAAATCGACGAAAAGCTCGGTGAGAAAGGGGTAGATTTCAAACTTGAAGACATCAGCGAAGAAAACATCCATGAACTCTTGGAAGCCTTAGCCGAATTCGAAGTCAACGTCGAAGATAAAAAGGGAGAAAATGTAAAGATATACTGCGGAGATTCTTAATGACAGGGTGAAAACCCATTGAAGGGGTTGCTAAATCCTTCGATTCATAAGTCTGATTAATATTTGTTTTATTAACCATTTAGTGAGGTTGGAATGAGGTTTATACAAGTAAGGTTTCTGGGGACCGGTGATGCGTTTGGTCACGGCGGTCGCTTGCAAACCTGCATTTTAGTTCAGACAACCACATGTCGATTCCTGATTGATTTTGGCGCTTCGGCCATGATCAGTTTGTATCGTTTTGGAATTGATCCCAACACCATTGACATGATCGTGCTGACGCACTTGCACGGTGATCATTTTGGTGGATTGCCCTTTTTTATACTGGACGCCCAGCTCAACAGCAAGCGGACCGACCCTCTGGTTATTGCAGGCCCAGCCGGTACCCGTAAAAGGCTCACCTCAGCCATGGAGCTGATGTTTCCGGGATCCTCCAAAGTAAAACAAAGATTTGATATTGAGGTATATGAGTTACAGACGGAAAAAAACTGGCTTTTCTGCGGTGTTACAGTTACACCCCATACTGTTCAACATCCGAGTGGGGATCCGTCATTTGCTTTACGTATCGAATGCAACGGTAAAACGATTGCCTACACCGGAGACACCGAATGGACCGAAGGCCTTCTCCCCGCCGCCAGCGGGGTCGATCTGTTGATTGCAGAGGCTTATTTCTACGAAAAGCCAATCAAATATCATCTCAATTATCAGACACTAATAGCCCATGTGGGAAGACTCAAACCAAAAAGACTGATTATCACGCATATGGGCCAGGACATGCTTGACAGGCTCGAACAACTCGACGTCGAATCAGCTTACGACGGAATGATAGTTGAAATTTAATACACAGAAGGTTCAGAAAATATTTTCACCAAAAAAAAGATCCTCTGAGAAGGTTTGAATTCTAACAGTTTTTTTGTGATTGCGACTTTTTTATTTGCATTTTGAGCCAGCATTTTGTTTTTTTACGTTAATTTTTAGTCAAAAGCACGATATGAAAGCTGCAATCCAAGTGTGTTCTTGGAATTCGGCTCATATTTTAGCCATAAATCAAAGAAAAATTGTGAATAACAGCTATATTTAATTTCAAATCTTGACACACCCGTGGGTAGATGTGATATCTCCCTAACAATAGCTTAAAAGAGGAAAGAAGGAGAAGCTGCCATGCCTGATGGAATCTCGCTGATGGAAAAGGCTGTTAGTTTCGATGCCGCTAAACTTATCAAGGATATGGGTATTTACCCATACTTCAGGGAAATTTCCTCTCCGCAGGGCCCTGTGGTCAGATTAGACGGTAATATGCTGGTGATGCTCGGATCAAATAGCTATCTCGGCCTTACCACTCATCCCGACGTAAAAAAGGCAACCATTGATGCCATCGAAAATTACGGAACCGGATGTGCCGGATCCAGGTTTTTAAACGGGACCTTAGACATTCACAGAGAACTTGAGGAGGAGCTTGCTGAACTGGTCGGGAAGGAAAGCGCGCTTGTATTTTCCACCGGCTTTCAAACGAATCTTGGGATAATTTCGTCGCTGGTCGGCAAAGGAGAATATGTCATAACAGATAAGTTTAACCATGCAAGTATCATCGATGGTGCCAGGCTTAGTTTCGGTAAAAAGGTAAATTTCAGCCACAATGATATGGTGAATCTCGCGAGAGTCCTTGATAGCCTGCCGCGAGGAAAAGGGAAACTGGTCGTTGTGGACGGCGTTTTCAGCATGGAGGGCGATATTGCAAAGCTGCCGGAAATTATAGAATCATGCAAAAAGTATGGATCTGCGCTGATGGTTGATGATGCCCATGGAATCGGCGTAATGGGCAGGAATGGCGCCGGCACTTCTAACCACTTCGGTGTTACTGATGAAGTCCAGATCATCATGGGCACTTTCAGCAAATCTCTTGCATCCTTGGGGGGATTCGTCGCGTCCGATGAGGATACCATTGACTATCTCAAGCACACCGCCAGGGCCTTGATCTTCAGCGCCAGCATGACGCCTGCAAATGTTGCCGCAGTTAAAGCTGCCCTGAATATTATGAAAAGGGAGCCGGAGCGCATCGAGCAGCTGTGGCAAAATACTGCCCGGTTGATGGAGGGTCTTAAGCAACTCGGATTTGATACCGGAAAATCAGAAACTCCGATAATTCCGATTAGAGTGGGAGATACGTTAAACACTTTTATGTGCTGCAAAAAACTTCAGGAAGAAGGGGTCTGGGTGAATCCTGTCGTAGCTCCTGCAGTTCCTGAAGGAGATTGCCTGATACGTCTGAGTTTGATGGCTACCCATACTTTCGAGCATATTGATTTTGCCTTGGCCAAGCTGGAAAAGATTGGACGAGAACTCGGTATTATATAAGGAGTGCTGCAATTGAAGGTTGTCGCGGTCAACGCTTCTTCAGGGCAAGAACTTCTTAAATTTATTAAATTTCCTTTAAGCCTTTATTCGCAATCCCCATATTATGTTCCCCATCTGCTCTTCGAGCGAAAAAACTTATTTAATCCCCGGAAAAATCCTTTTTTTAAACATGCAGAGGTAGAATATTACCTTGCCCTATCCGACAATGGTGAAGTGTTGGGTCGGATCAGTGCGCAGATCGACTGGAATTACGTAAAATTTCATGAAGACAGGTCAGGATTTTTTGGATTTTTCGACTGTATTGATGATGCTGATGTGGCTGGGGCGCTTTTTGAAAAAGTTTGCGATTTTCACCGCAAAAAGGGAATGGAATCCGTTCTTGGCCCCATGAATTTTAATACAAATGATGAGCTGGGTCTTCTCGTTAATGGCTTTGACTCGAGCCCTTATTTTATGATGCCTTACAATTACCCTTATTACCGGCGCCTTATTGAGGTCTGCGGATTTGACAAAGTTAAAGATCTTTATGCATATCATGTTAAATATGACGGTACCGTACCTCAGTTCATAACGCGTATCAGTGCAAGGATAAAAAAACGATACGGGGTTTATTTGAGGAGATTCAACTTAAAGAACTTTGATTCAGATCTCCAGCTGGTGAACAAAATTTATAACTCCGCCTGGGAGAAAAACTGGGGGTTTGTCCCCAGGACGGACGAAGACATCGAGTTTATTGCAGCTGATCTGAAACAAATTGTGAATCCCAGCCTGGCCTATTTCGCCTATGTGGGAGATCAACCAGCGGGATTTTTTCTGGCCCTGCCGGACTACAACCTTATCTTTAAAAAAATGAAAGGCAGACTTTTCCCTTTCGGCTTTTTGAAGCTTCTTCTGGGACGTCGAAAAATAGACCGGTTGCGGGTACTCGTCATGGGCGTCATTGAAGAGTATCGAAAAAGCGGAATCGAAGCGGCAATGTTCGAAGAAATTTATCGTGTCGGACCATTGAAGGGGTATTTCGAAGGAGAAATATCCTGGATACTGGAAGATAATGTTGCAATGAACAGGATTATATCCAGAATAGTCAGGGAACCTTACAAAACCTACCGGATATATGGAAAGCAGTTATGAAAATATTTCTCACCGGCGCTACAGGGTTTATCGGCAAAAACCTTGCGGTGAAGCTTTCCAAGATGGGACACTGCGTTCGATGTCTTGTGCGCGACCTGAATCGGGCGGCCTGGATGAAACAGCATAATGGCCTCGAACCAATTAAAGGGGACTTAGAGCATCCAAAAACCATTATTCCTTACCTCGGGGATATAGTAACGGTTTTCCATCTCGCTGGTGTGAACACGGCCAAACATAGAGAAGAGTATTTCCGCATCAACGGTGAGGGGGCAGGAAACTTGTTTGAATCCGTCTTATCGGCGGGAAAAAATGTCAGAAAAATTCTGTACGTTTCCTCACTGGCTGTTGCCGGGCCTCACACCGCAAAATATCCTGCGCAGGAAAACGGTGAAGTTTCACCGATAACCCATTATGGGGAAAGCAAACTCCGGGGAGAACAACTATTAAAGGAGAAGTGCAAGGATATACCCTGGACCATCATCAGGCCGCCGGCGGTTTATGGCCCCTTTGACAAACAGATTTTTGTTTATTTTAGAATGGCCAAACTCGGGGTGGTTCCGATTATGGGGAAGGGTAAACTGGAACTTTCCATGATCCACGTGGACGATGTAACCGATGGGGTGATCCTGGCGGCCTTTACCGAAAAGAGTGACGGAGAAATTTTCCATCTTTCCGATGGGGGGGTTCATACCTGGGAAGAAATCGCAAAGCTGATCATTAAAATCAAGGGTGGTGGAAAAGTCATCCGGGTTCCTTCGATTTTTGGAAAGATTGCCGGTGTTGTCGGTGACGGCATCGCCTATCTCAGCAATAAACCTCAGGTAATAAACAGCCAGAAAGTAAAGGAAGCTCTCCAAGACGGCTGGGTCTGTAATACTGATAAGATCAGGGCCCATCTCGGGTTTATTCCAAACGTTGAACTTGAAAACGGTTTCGAATCGACCTATCACTGGTACAGGAATGCAGGCTGGTTGTGAATCTGAATGGTACCGATAGGATGACGATAATCTACAACTTGGTTGTCGTCTTTTTTGTTCTCGTTTTTTGGAAAAAGATTTCTCTGCAAGCTTATCATATCACCTTCAACCTTTCTGTTATTTTTATCATCCTGTTGCTTAGCCTGAATCGGCGGAACCATGCAACCTTCTTTATTATGAGCCTCTGGTATCCCTTGGTGTTATATGCTTTTTTGCACTATCAGTCAGGAATGCTCAATACAGTGGTTATACCGCGCTTTCTCGATGATTTTTTTTTGAATCTTGATGTCAAAATCTTCGGCAAATTTCCCGCTTTTTATCTCCGTGGAGAAAATGGGAACCTGTTCCTGGATGAGTTTTTTCACTTTGCGTATGCAAATTATTACATTGTTATTCCAATGACCGCATTCCTGTTGTATCCGAAGGACAAAAAGCTGTTCGAACGTTTTGTCTACGAGATTTCTATCTTATTTTATGTATGTTTTTTGATATACATATTCCTGCCGGTTGAGGGACCCCTCAAATTGAGACACGATTATTTTCAAGGTGGTGGGCTATTTAAAGCTATCGTGGATTATTTTTACGCGAAGGGTGACAATGCCGGGGGAGCTTTTCCGAGTTCCCACGTTGCCGTAACTTTTCTGGTAGCCTGGTGGGCACACAATCATCTGGGCAGATTGAAAATTTATTACTGGTCGGTTCTCTTTTTCCTTTCAATTGCTACCGTCTACTGTATGTTTCATTATGCCGTCGATATTATCGCCGGCTGGCTGGTTGCCGTTTTGTTTATATATCTGTTCAACAGGACAGCAAAGAAAGCCTTATCCGCCTGAGGTTTCAAACACTATCTGGATGTCATTTTTCTTGAAATCGATGCCTTGACATATTGCGATGCCCGACGCACTTTTTACCGAAAAATAACCCAATTTCAATTACTCAAAGCGGTTTGAGAAGCCATTTTGTGATCTTTTGTTTAAGAGCCCTTAGTCTCGTCTGTAACTATGTCAAATGGCATTGAAAAAATTGAAGGGGAAAAACAACATGCTGACCCTCGAAGAATTAAAACAGGAAAGAGAACTCATTGATGAGATCAATTGGGAAATGACACCCGAGGAAGCCGTGCGGCTTTATCTCGAGTGGGGAAACAACTGGGTTCGTGGTGACGGATACGTCATCCGGTCTAAGGATGATTACACCCATTATTTTGTCGTTAATTGCTGGTCCAAACCGTATTATATTTATCTCATACGGCGAAATTCAGAAGAGGCCGTTGAACTGGCCAAATTCGAATTGCCCCACCAATTTGAAAAACCGATTTGTGAGCTCAAAGGGGTGTACGCATTGGAGGGTGAGGTAAAGGAGTGGTTAAAGAAAGAGCTGGAATTTTAGGGAATGGAAAAAGAGAAACTAAAACCGGCAAGCGGCGGCGCTGGTTGATTGCCATAGGAATATCTTTTGGGCTGATCTTTGGATGGCATTTTGGCTTGGATTTTTTCCGTGAAGAGGAGAAAGGCCTTCGCCGACAGATTCGTGAGGCTGTGGAACGTAAATTTCCTGATCAAGCTGCCAAAGAGGCCGGTACATACGGATTGCATCAGTTTCGGTCAAACCTTGCCATCCCACTACCAAATAAACAATTTTACCCCACAGTCGTCCTGATTCACGGGTTGGATGAACCGGGAAAAGTATGGATGAATCTGGCACCCGCTTTAGCCGCAGAAGGTTTTAATGTTTGGGAAATGAGTTATCCCAATGATCAGCCGATTGCAATGTCGGCGCGCCTCTTTTTTGACGAGTTAGGTGGTTTCAAAGAACTCGGCACCAACCGCATCAGCATTGTGGCGCACAGTATGGGCGGGTTGGTATCCCGCGAGATGCTGACCAATCCTGATCTTTTATACATTGAGAAAGCTGGAACAGGCGAAGTGCCGGAAGTAGTTGATCTCATCATGGTGGGAACCCCCAACCACGGTTCGGAGCTTGCTCGTTTTAGCGTGTTTACGGAATTTCGAGATCAATGGATTAATGCCACGGAAGGTAAAGGCCATTGGCTTAAATGGATTTTGGACGGTGCTGGTGAAGCCAAGATCGATCTCCTGCCGGACAGCAAGTTTCTGACCAGACTAAATTCGCGTCCTCAACCGGTAGGTGTAAAAATGTCTGTGATCGCCGGTGTGGCCAGTCCTTGGCATGAAGATGACATCAACGAGTTTGTTGAATCCATCCATGATGAAGTATCTGAAAATGAACATCAGATGCTCGGTGAGCTGAAAAAGTTTTTAAAATCTGTCAGCGATAGTTTGGGCGATGGGATTGTTACGGTATCTACCTCGCGGCTGGACGGGGTTCCTCATCGGATCGTTCGCGGCACACACCTATCCATGATTCGAAATGTTTCAGAAAAAAGTGAGCGGATACCGCCGGCTGTGACCCTAATCATTGAACAACTCAAGCAAAGTCCCATACATCAGCGAAATTAGCGGTATACTCATGAAACGTGTACTAAAAGTCCTTGTGAAAGTTTTCCTGATAATCCTTTTGCCCGTGTTTACCATAATCCTCGTACGGGCCTTTGATGCACGGCGGATGCCGGCGCTTGGTGTTTGGCATCGGGCATCACTGGATGCCGAATTTAAAGCGGGCGATTATCACGAAAACTTCACATTTCAAGACTATCTGAGGATTGAAGAGCGGCTTTTTAAAGAGCTTGGGGAGGAGGTTTACCAGAAAGTCGAGCAAACGGGGGCGTTGAAATTTAATCGATACTCCTTTCGCAGCCCCAGCAACCCCCAAAGCTTCTCCCGAAACTGGAATCGTTCATATGAGTTTATTCCGTCTAAGATCAGGGGAGGCGCCTTATTTCTTCATGGTCTCACAGATTCACCTTACAGTCTCAGAGGCGTCGCAGAAATTTTTAAACAGCAGGGTTTTTACGTTTTGGGCCTTCGAATCCCGGGGCATGGTACTATTCCGGCGGCACTTACGTCAGTAACATGGGCAGATTGGTTGGCGGCAACCAAGGTCGGTGCAGCTCACGTTCGCAAGCAGATTGACAAGCATAGCCCGTTTTATGTAGTGGGTTATTCAAACGGTGGCGCGCTGGCAGTCAAATATACTTTGGATGCGGCGCAGAATTCGAATTTGCCCATGCCGCAAAGGTTGGTTCTCTTTTCTCCAGCGATTGGCGTATCCCGGTTGGGAGCAGTAGCCGATTGGCATAAAATTTTAAGCTTCATCCCATATTTTGAAAAATTTAAATGGACATCCATTCAACCAGAGTATGATCCTTTCAAATACAACTCGTTTTCAAAAAATGCCGGCGATCAGATTTATCACTTGACCCGCAAGGTTCAACGTCAGATCGACGAGGTCAAACGGGCCGGTCAAATTTACAAACTGCCACCAATTCTGACGTTTCAATCATTAGTGGATTCCACAGTATTGATCCCTGCAATAATCGAGAAACTCCACAACAAGATTGAAAATCCAAACAGTGAACTCGTAATTTTTGACGTCAATCGGCATGCTCCGTTAAAGGACTTTCTGGCTTCGGACCACTCCAAACTTTTGATGCAACTCGAAAAAAGGACTGACTTACCATACAAAATCACGGTCGTCACCAACGCCAGCCCTGATTCGCTGGCTATCATTGCGAAAACCAAGATGCCGCGATCCAAAATGTTTAACAACGCTTCCCTGGATCTCAACTGGCCGCGAGGACTATATTCTCTGTCCCACGTTGCAATCCCGGTTGCTCCCGAGGATCCAGTTTATGGGAGTGGTAAGCAAGAGGGTCCAATATCCGGCCTTCGTTTGGGGTCCATTGAGCCACGCGGTGAGCGAAATATACTCAGGGTTTCGGTAAGTCAGCTTATGCGTCTCCGTTACAATCCCTTTTTCGATTATGTGAAACAGCGCTTGACCGGCGTTTTATCGGCTGAAACAGACTGAAGGGGTGGTGGTCAACCTATCATCTCCGATGGGCTGAGCATAAATTTTCAATCGTTCCAGTTTTGACAGTTATTTCATAGGCACAACACTGCTATCTCAAAAATATCCGATCTTACAGAGAAATAAGTTGGGAAAGGAGAAGAAAGTGAATAAATTATTGGTAATGATATTTGCCGTCCTGGCGGTATTTACGATTTGGGGCTGTGCTACTTTAGAGGAGCCCGGGTTTCTGGTCGAAGGACCGACGCTTCTGCGTCCGGCTGCACGTGAACTGCTTGGTGCCAAATCGGAGGACCTGCTGGTCGAAACCAAAAATACAGTGGCGGATATGCCCTTTCACACCCAGCTGATCAGACAGGTTGCCGAAAAATCAAAACGCGCAGTCGTCAGTATCTATGTCCAAACCAAAACTCCCTATCGCATTCGTTTGATTCCAAAAATCGGTAAGGGTATTCGGGTGTCGGTGCCCGGTGCCGGTTTGGGGTCCGGATTTTTTATCCATCCTTCCGGTTATATCCTGACCAACAACCATGTAATCCAGGGAGCAGAAGAGATCATGGTGCTGACGCGCGAGGGCACAGGGTACAAGGTGGACGTTTTAGCCCGGGATCCGGTGTTCGATCTTGCACTTCTAAAAATCAGAGGATCGCAACAGAAATTTTCGATTCTCCCAATGGGTGACGCTGAGGCGGTTGGTGTCGGTGATCAAGTGATAGCAGTGGGCAATCCGCTGGGTCTGGGCCATACGGTTACCGCCGGTATCATCAGCCAAACAGGACGCAATCTTTCCGGCGTTTCGAGTGAGGAAGCGCGGCATATTCGTTTTATTCAAACCGATACCGCTATTAACCCGGGCTCCTCGGGGGGGCCGCTTATTACGCTTACCGGTGCATGGATCGGCGTTAACACGGCCGGTGTCGTCGAAGCCCAGAGTATTGGCTTTGGAGTACCGAGCAGCCAGGTGCGAGAATTTTTGGACGAGGTCCGGGCAGGAAAAGGGTAGCCGGACACCACGGATTGAAAGCTAATATTAGCGGTATCAATTTGGCAGGGACATTAAGCCGGCCCGGGCGTGTAGCTGTCAGGAATAAGATTTTAATAAAGCCACCAAAAAGTCCCAAATTTTAGCAATCGAAGGAATAAAAAGCCTTTCATCCGGCGAATGCGGATTTTTGATGGTCGGGCCGAAAGAGATCATATCCATATTCCGGTGTTTCGAACCGATGATGCCGCATTCCAATCCGGCATGTATCGTTTGCACCTTTGGATCTTTGGAAAAAAGCTTTTGATAAACCTCTTTGCAGCGTTCAAGCAGTGGCGAGGCTGTATTCGGTTGCCAGGCCGGATAACGGTTTACATGATGCATCGTGGCGCCTGCCAGGGCAGCGGAGGCCTCCACTTTTGCGGTGATTTCTTCAAGCTTTGACATCACGGAACTTCGCTGGCTGGTCAGAATCTTCAATGATTTCCCTTCAATTTCAATGGCGGCCAGGTTGCTTGAGGTCTCCACCAGGTCTTCTATGTCCGCAGACATTGCGGTCACACCGTGGGGCAGTGCCAATAACAACTGGATTATTTTATACGTGTCTTGGGGGGTTGCGGCAGAAATGTCGTTTGGATCATTTTCTAGCTGGCTGATTGACAGCGCCAGGGAATTTTCTGCGGCTGCGTATTCACTGATAACGGTTTGCCCAAAATTCTTGATGCAGTCCTGAATACGGCTAAATTCAGACGGGCTTAAAGCAATGGTGGCTTCGGCGCTGCGAGCAATGGCATTGTGAGTTGTGCCGCCTTTGATGGATATCAATTGCATGGTGGCTGTTTTCGCCAGTAAATGAAGCGCGCGGGCCAGAATTTTATTGGCACTGGCCCTGTGCTTATTGATATCGATGCCGGAATGACCGCCGCGCATGCCTGCGGCAGTGAGCTTGTATATATGGTATTGGGAGGTTATTTGTGAAAAATTGATGGGTAGAACGATCCGCGTTTCCTCGCCGCCGGCACATCCGATTGTAAAAATCCCTTCTTCTTCTGAATCAATATTTAAAAGTATGCTGCCCTCAAGGAATTCCGGGTCCATGTTTTTGGCCCCCGTCAAGCCGGACTCTTCATCGACCGTGAAAAGAAGCTCAAGTGGGGGATGGACAATGGCCGGGTCACCGGAGAGAGCCAGTCCTATAGCAATCGCAATGCCATTGTCTGCCCCGAGGGTGGTTTTATCGGCTTTCAACCATTCTCCGTCATAGATACACCGAATGGGATCCGAGGAAAAATCATGACCTGAATCATCGGTTTTCTCACATACCATATCCATATGCCCCTGAATGATGATACTTGGAGCTTTGGCTCCCGCTTGCCTTGCCGGCACCTTGATATTGATATTTCCTGATGAATCTTTCCGACAATCATACATATTTTGACTGGCCCATTGCGCAAGCCATCGAGAAATTTTTTCCTCTTTTTTGGAACAACGTGGAATGCGGTTAATTTTTTCAAATATTTCTAATATTTCATGTGTTTTTTTATCCAATGGGATTTTCCTCCTTTAAAATTGAGGATATTAAGATATAAACCTTAAGCTTATTGCGATGCATCCATAGGATAATTCTTTCCCAGTAATCGTTTCAAGTGTTCAACAAATAAGATGGATTGCATTTCCTCCCTTTTCAACTGATTTATATACTTTTCATTTTCAAAAAGATACGTTCGCCATTTTTTGGAAAGTTTCTTTTCGTTGCGGTATCGATTTTCAAGAGTTGTCAAATAATCTTTTATTTTTGTTCTTAACTCCTCAAAGGACATACTCTCAATTTTTGAAAAGCTTTTTGCCAGCTCATAATCCCTCGGCAGCTCTGGATATTCTAAGATTTGTTTAAAAGCCTTTGCAAAGCGTTCCATACCGTTGTAAATATGTTCTGGCCTGACCACATTCATTTTCGCCCATCCGGCCCGCACCCATTTAAATATGCCACACCGCACCAATGGTTTCGAAGGATTGATTTCATGATACAGTGCGATACCGAAAGAATCATACATGTAGGAACGCACCCAATTCAGACCGGATTTTGTCAAACCTTCCTCACCGGTATAGATATAATCCCAACTATCATCTGTTCCTAAAACCAGCCCCTTTTTACCCACATCAGATTTGCCTTTTTGTTTTGAAATCGAAGCTAATATTTTTCGGTCCTGGTATTTAAACAGTATCAGGGTTCTATCCTGGTCATAGGAGTAATAGGCGCCCGAAAAGAGATCCGGTGTATTGGTGACCCTTTCGACACCCCTTATGACAATCGGTTTGTCAAGGTCGGGCAGAAGTTTCCACAGCAAGGGCCACGATTTTTGGCCTTTATTGGTTTCTTTCAATTGGCAAATTCGAACAGTCGACGGCGCAATGGAGCAATAAGGGATAGACGGGTTGTAGACATAACGAAGTACGTCCTCAAGGCTGCGGTTGATGTCCAATCCGTAATAAGCCGAAGGAAGGCCAAAGGAGGTGCCGTCATGGTATAATCTAGAATTTGTATTTTGTTTGGCAACGAAGCCCAATAAATTAGCGATGCGCCCGGGTTCAAAATTCGGTGCCTCATTTTCAGTACCGATAAACTTTAACAGGTAAGCAAGCTCGGTTAAGACCTCATCGGGAATTCGAGCGTCTTCCAACTTGCCGGCCACAAGAGCCCCGCAAGGGATCGTCAGCAAGAATATAATATAAATGGAAGAGAGGATTAATTTTTTAGGCCTGTTTATGATAGCTCCGTTCATCATCTCCCTCTTGATACACATAATAATACTAGAATAAACACGCGGTAACAAGTGATCTCTTCTTATTGCTATCCGAAATTGCTGGTGGGGTTTGAGTATGCTTTCTGTTTATGAATAATTTAGAATATAGAGATATCCTGTCAGTAAAGAAATACCCAAAGCTTTCGAAAGCAGAGTTTAACAGAAATGGCAGTGCGAGATCCAAAAGAAATACGGCCGACAACAGTGAAATATTCTCCATGAACTGAAGTAGTCAGCCAATTGGAAAGGCTGAAGAAAGCTTGCCCGCATTCGGGCGCTGACAGATGGTTTGTCGACCGATATTATTGTCTTGCCGGAAAAATATTACCCCGCTCGGACAAAAATCTTCTTGATGATGATATTGATGAGAATCACAGAAGTTTCTTGACTATTTTACGAATTTCAATGTCGGGTACATCCGACCATTTCTCATAGGCATCTGCCACCGCAAAACGCCAACCGCCACGAATATTCGGGCAATAGAGCGCTTCGACTTTAGTGGAAATTTTTTCTACAGTTTCGCTATGGCCGGTGGGTACCGCCACTATGATGTGTTCTGCACCTGCTTTGCTCAAAGTCTCCACCGCCACACGCATGGTAAAGCCGGAAGCCAGACCGTCGTCGACCACAATGACTTTTTTTCGGGAAAGCTCAGGGAAAGGTTTTTCACCCCGCAGGCTGACAACCCGCTGGAGAACTTTTGAACTTGTTTTTTCGATACCGGCTCGTATCTCCTTTTGCGATAATCCCAGCCGGGGCAGCATCTCCTCGTTTAACCGGTGAGTTCCGTCGAAAGCCACAGCGCCATAGCCGGCCTCAGTATTCCACGGAAGCGTGATTTTGCTCACCACGGCTATATCAAACGGCAAACCGAGTTTTTTGGCAATTTCAGCGGCAACCGGCACACCGCCTGCCGGGATACCCAGCACGATTCCGCCGTTTTGATCAAAAGCCGACAACATTTCAGCCAGTACCTGGCCGGCGTGGATCCGGTCGTGAAACACTGCCGTCCGATTTCTTAGTTCCGCCAACTCGTGAATGTTCGTTGGCAAACTGTCTGCCATAGAAGTTTTCCCTGTAATTCGAGTTTCGGAGGAATCGATTGGGATGAATTGACTAGAGGTGATTTGATAACCAGATCTAGTAGCTTATTTCATCTCTCATTGATCTTAATGATGAGGTCGCTTATTTTGTTGCCGCCAATTGGATTTAAATCCATGGGGCAGGCAGAGACGGCGCCGATTACATCCATCAGTGCCTGAAACACAATACAGTCTCCAGGTTGCGACAGGCCGGGCAGCTGTAGCAGCGACCCGTCGGCCTTTATTTTAGTGTGTTGAAAAGTATTAAAGGGATCAGGAATCTGCTCTCGTGAAATGCCATATGTTCGTAACACCTCTTCAAAATTAGCCAGACAACTTCGATGATCTTTGACGCCATAATCGACAAGGTAACGTTGTTCGTCACACATGGCCAACAGTATGTCATGACACCCCACTGCATCGGCAACAATTTTAAACATCGGGTTTCGATAGTTGCTCCGCAGGATATCACCCATCGAAATCTTCACCTTCAGCAGGGAGGTTCTGGTATGCACCGGAGAAAGTTTTTCTTTGAGATCTGACTTGCTGAAGGCCACGAAATCACCAACCTGCTGCCCTTCAACATCGATTATGGTTAAAAATTGTGACTTTTTCATCTCAAATGCTTTGGCATACCCACCCGGCACGCGGACCTCGCTAACCAATGTTCCCATTTCTATCATGGCTTTATCCTATTATGTTAACATTAAACAACGTATCCCATGCCAGACTTTATTTGTGGAATCGGGGTTGAATTGGATTTGTTATATCCTCCGTGTGAGCTGTGGTTTTTTTAGGGCTAAATTGTATGGGAACAGTCGTGATAATCACGGGAGACCGAGGTCGATTTCAACCCCCAACCCATTTTCAATGGCCTTGTGTAAAGCAAGACAGGCTATTGCGGTGTCCTGGACGCCGGTGCCGGTCAGATCACACAGAGTGATCTGATCATCGTTTTGCCGACCGGGCGCCCTGCCGGATGTGATTTCCCCCAACTCGGTAATGTCAGAATCTTCGGAAAGAATCCCGGTTGTCAGGCCGTGGTGCAGCTCACCCATTGAAAAGCATTGAGCTTTGCGGTCGCATACCAGCAAATCGGCCAGTCTTAACACCTCCGGATCAAGCTCCTGTTTATCCGGAAGATCAGCGCCCATGGCGGTGATGTGTAAACCCGGGTGGAGCCATTCCGGTTTCAGGTAAGGCGTGCGGGAAGGTGTGCTGGTGACCACCGCATCGCTTTCTTTTACGACTTCGCTGGCGTCAGCGGCAGCAATGACCTCAACCCCCAAGACCGGCTCCATTTCCTGTTTATATTGTGCAAGCCGATCTGCGTCGGTGTCATAAGCCAGCAGTCGTTTGAAGTCGCGAACTACCTTGAGCCCCATCATTTGGTAGCGACCCTGGGCGCCGGCTCCGATAACACCGGCACTTTCGATGCTGGCGCGTGCCAGGTGTTTTGCCACCACCGCGCCCGCGGCCCCGGTTCTCACATCGGTCAGATAAGCATTATCCAACAGAACTGCCTCGGCAAAACCGGTCTTGGCGCTGAGGACAACCATCATCGCGGGGCTGTTGGGCAATCCCAGGCGGTAGTTTTCAAAAAACCCGGCCCCCAATTTAACGGCAAAGCTTTCCAGCCCTAAGACATAGGCCGATTTGATATCCACATCTCCCTTATATTCCGGCACTTCGATATGCATAATTGGCGGCATCGTCGCCTTTCCTTCCGCCAGCCAGCTGAAAGCTTCTTCAATTGCAGCAAGCGCCTCTTGATTGACCGAAATGGACCGGCGCAATTCTTTCTCCGTCAGGATTCTAACCTTCATCGATTCATTCTACCTTTCTGTTATTTGATAAAAAGCTCTCTCGCAAAATTGACAAATGTCTCGCAACCGTTATCTGTAACCCGGACCGGTTCACTGCACTCGAAACCGAATTTTTCGATCCAAATACCGGGCATCACATGCAAGGTCATATTTGGTTGGAGCACGTTCTTGTCTCCGGGACGCAAACTAATGGTGTGTTCACCCCAATCCGGGGGGTAATTCAGTCCATAACAATATCCGATACGAGACTCTTTGGCAACGGTACTGCCTGCAATGGCCTCCCGCCATTTTTGTTCCACCTCTTCTGCGGTGACTCCCGGTTTGATAAAATCGATGGTTTGATTTAATCCCTCGATCACCACCTTGGCAATATCTTGAAGTTCTGCCGGAGCTTTGCCGATCATCACTGTCCGGGAAAGCGGAGCATGATAGCGGTATTTACATCCTGACAATTCAAGCAATACCATGTCCCCGGTTTCATATTTCCGGTCGGTCCAGGACAGATGGGCCGTGGAGGTTCTGATGCCGGACGGCATGATGGGTATGATGGCGCTGTAATCACCGGTATATTCAGGCGTGCCGCGAATCTGTGCCTGGTAGACCTTGCCGGCGGCATCACCCTCTCTCACCCCCGGTCCAATTGCTTCGATGGCGGTTTGCATGACATTTTCCACGATGCGGGCCGCCATTATCATGTATTCGATTTCTTTATCGGACTTGATGACCCGAATCCAGTTAACCAATAGATTGGCATCCATAATTCTGGTTTGCGGTAAATTCTTTCGAAGCTGTTCCAGGCACTGGCCGGTAAAATAATAATTGTCCATTTCAACCCCCAGGCTTCTTCGATCCCAACCGCTCTCTTTGAGTATGTCCGCAACAAAGTCCATCTGATGCTTGAGTTTCGATTGCACGTAGTCGTCCTGATAGCCGCGGATGCTCTCATCATTCAGCCAGGTGGTCAAGCGTGCACCATTGCTGTCCTGCTGACGTCCAAACCAGATCGGCTCGTCCCGGTCAATAATGACCAGGACTCCCTGATGAACATAGAAAGACCAGCCGTCATAACCGGACACATAATTCATATTAGCGGGATCGGTCACCAGGAGAACTTCGATTCCCTGTTTGTACATGGCTTCCTTGATTTTTCTCAATCTTTCTTGGTATTCTATGAACTCAAAATACATTATTGCAATCACCTCTTTGGTAATTATTGATTGACGGGGGGCCATTTCCTCATAATGTCATTGTCGGAGCCCTTTAGTGTTTTTCTTGATTTGGCAATGGGGGGAGACCGCAACCACCCAAGCCAAATTTTCCCTCAGATTCCAACCCAATTTGAGCGACTTTCGAATCCAAGAAATCAAAAATTTATCAATCCTGCCAACGTCTTACAGTTAAAGTTTCACTGTCGCTGAACCTTCACATACTGCTTGGAAATTTGTTTTGTCAACAGGCAAGCAATTATTGTAGCTTGACATGGACATTTTGCTTGGTTAGGAAAATATAACATAATATAGAACATAATCACATATAATGAATAATGTTGAACCGCTTTGTTAGAAGCACTTAAAATTGAATTTTCCTGATAAGAGGGCACCGTCTATGAAACCCGAAGCAAAGCTCAAAGAAATGGGGATTGAACTCCCATCGCCTGTGACGCCGGAAGCCAATTATATCAAGGCTGTTCGGACAGACAACCTGATCTTTTTATCGGGTCACGACCCACGCCGACCGGATGGAACCCTGATCACCGGCAAGCTGGGACAGGATCTGAATTTAGAGCAGGGCTACGAGGCTGCCCGCCGGACGGTCGTCAATCTGCTGGCGTCTTTAAAAAAGGAACTGGGTGATCTGGACAAGATCAGGCGAATCGTTAAGCTTTTGGCTATGGTCAATTGCACACCTGATTTTTACGATCAACCCAAAGTGATCAATGGTGCTTCTGATTTGCTCGTAGAGGTCTTCGGCCCTGCCGGAAAACATGCTCGATCCGCCGTCGGTACGATTTCGCTGCCGGGCAACATCGCGGTTGAAATTGAAATGATCGTGGAAGTTGAACCTTGATTCAATCCTTTTAATTTTACGGTGGTTATTTCATGTAGTTCAGATCCACCTCCCACCCAATGAATACTATTTACGATACCGACGTTTTGATTATCGGCAGTGAAGGTGCTGGCACTCGAGCGGCCATCGCGGCGGCAAAACAGGGGGCTTCAGTACTGATCGTAACCAAGGGACGCATAGGGAAAAGCGGTGCAACCCTGATGGCTGCTGCAGACATTAGCGTCGACGGGGCCAGTATCTTCGATGTTCTGGGCTTATCTGTCGGAAATTCAAAAGACAGTCCTCAAATTTTTCTGGAAGACATTTTAAGGGCAGGAAAATTCATCAACAACCTTCCCCTTGCTGAAAAAATTGTTGAAGCAGCTCCGATACGGGTCAAAGAGATGATGGCCTGGGGCATGAAAATTAGAGGCGTGATGCAGTGTCCAGGCCACCGTTATCCTCGGGGTGTCAGCACCACCGGTCGAGAGATCGTCCGTGTATTAAATAAACAGCTGCGCTCCGTTGACCTAACAGTAAAAGAGTACACCTTTGTTATAGATCTGCTGACCACTGGAAATTCGGTTATCGGAGCAATCGGGCTGGATTTGCGAACCGGCGAATTTGCCGTGTTTCGCGCACGCGCGGTCATTCTGGCGACAGGAGGCGGATCTATGCTGTATCCTATCCAGACCGGAGCAGTGGAACTCACCGGCGATGGCTACGCCATGGCCCTTCGAGCCGGTGCCCGTCTCGTCGACTTCGAAATGATACAGTTCATGCCACTTTGCCTAATAGGACCACTGCCTTACAGGGGCAGTTACTTTCCCTTTTCATTGGTTGCAGAAAGTGTGGATTCTCTCGATGGTTGGCTTTTGAACCGCCGGGGAGAGCGTTTCATGCGCCGCTGGGATCCGGAACTTCTCGAAAAAACGACGCGAGACAAATTATCTGCAGCCATCGGTTATGAAGTCAAGCACGGTCGCGGCACACCAAATGGTGGCATTTATCTATCTCTAGCACATCTACCCCGCAACATTTTGGATGATTTTGCCAACCGGACCTTAAAATTGCATCTGAAGAAGAATTGGCGGTTTGAAGGCTTTGACTTTTCATTCATCCGGGATATCCTCTCCCGGGGAGAAGCGTTGGAAGTTGGCCCTGCTTGTCATTTTTTTGTTGGTGGGATCGACGTGGATCTGGATTGCCAGACCTCTTTGCCGGGCCTATTTGCCGCAGGAGAAGTGGTCGGCGGGCTGCATGGCGCCAACCGACTTTCCGGAAATGCCTGTATGGAGATACTTGTGGCAGGTGAAATGGCCGGTCGCAAGGCGGCCGAGTATGCCAAACAGGCAAACGGGTCAGTGGTTGACCAATCGCAAATCGATGAAATTGTTACGGAGGCCCAAGCTCCGTTGGAAAGAAAAGGCAGCCATACAACCTTTATGGTTAAGAAAAAGATTCAAGAAAGGGCTTGGGGGAAAGTGGGCCCAATTCGCGATGGCCAGGAACTTGAAGGGGCCCTGGCTTCTCTCAAAGAGCTCACGCATGAACACCATCAATCTGGTCTTACTTGCAAGGATCGCGTCTATAATCCAGAATGGATACAGGTACTCCAAAACAGGAACCTATTGATTCTCTTGGAAGCGATCATTCAATGCGCGTTGGCCAGGGAAGAAAGCCGCGGTGTTCATTACCGAATTGATTGGCCCCAGCAGATCGAAAAGTGGCGATGCAATTTGGTCGTAGAATTAACAGCCTCCGGTTTGGAGATTTATCCGCGTAACCCTATTGAGTAGCGGGAATGATCAGGACAATGTCTAATTCCGAAATCAATGTAAAAATATTGCGGTTTTCACGGGAAATTGGAAAAGAGCCTTATTATCAAACCTACCGAGTACCTCTTAATGAGCGCATGAGTGTATCAAACATTTTGCAATTTATTAATGAGCGATATGATGGCGGCTTGGCCTTTTACCAGTCGTGTCGGTGCGGGTTGTGCAAAGGATGTGTTGTTATGGTGAACGGAAAATCGGTTTTGAGCTGCACCAAAATCGTTACCGGCGATATCGTGGTCGAACCCCGGGATAGAAAAAAAGTTATCAAAGATCTGGTTGGGTATTGATATCCGTTGTTCTGTCGGTATTTCATCTGGAGTCAAGAGAAATGTTCCGAGTTCTGCGTGAGCGAAATCTAAAGACAAGAAGGGATATTAAAAAAATCAGAATATCAACGGTAGTTTAAGAAATTGTAAAAAAAATAAAAAAAAGACTTGACAAGGTGCACCATTAATGTGATTAAAGGTTGTAATAATATATGAGACTATGTCACATATAGTGAACAATTTTTAAAGCTGTTGCGAACTCCCCTCCGGATTAATTGCAAGCGCCGGATCTACCCGCTGATATTCGTTCATAAATTGTTAGCCGCTTTCAATCCACACCGCAGAAATCTTTGCGACATAGTTCAAAAACCATAAAGATGACGCCACCGAAAAAGAAATATTACCAAATCAGCTCACTTCAAAAGGGCCTTAAAATATTGGAACTCCTCATAGCGGAGAAGGAGTTAACCGTTTCAAGGGTTGCCGAAATTTCAGGGATTAACCGCGCCGGAAGCCACCGATTTTTAGCCACCCTCCGTGACTTGGGTTATGTTGAAAAAAACACCGAGGGTCGGTATCAGGCAACTCTGAAGATACTGGAACTTGGAATGAAGGTTGCCGCTAGATTTGAAATCCGATCGGTTGCTCGCCCTTACATGCAGGAGATTTCAAACGCTTTCAATGAAACTGTCAATCTTGGATACTGGAACGGCCGGGGGATATTGCATTTGGACAAAATCGACAGCCGGGAGATTCTGCGCATGGACACGCCGTTGGGGTCCACTGCACCGGCTTACTGCACCGCCCTGGGCAAAGTGATTCTCGCGCATTTGCCTGCAGATGATCTGGATGATTTTTTGGCTGGGCAAAAGCTCCAACCGCTTGGCCCCAACACGATTACCTCCAAAGAAAAGCTTAAAAAAGAACTTAAAAAAATTCGAAAGAAGGGATTTGCAGTGGATAATGAGGAATTGGCTGCCGGTCTAAGGTGTGTCGCTGCACCGGTTTTCAATCATACGGGTCAAGCTCATTATGCCATCAGTGTCTCTGGACCTTCAATGCGGCTAAAAAACCAGCGTATCGAACAAATCCGGAAAGTAATTAGAGAAGTTTGCAGCAAACTTTCCCATCAACTCGGCGATCCGGGCGATCATGATAAGGAGGGGCTATAATGTCAGAAGTACTGAAGAAAATTCGTGGTTTTATGGAAAAAGAGGGCATTCCCGGTCGTGATGCATACGAACTGCCCACATCCCCGAAAACCTTCCCGGATGGCGCCAATTACCGGATTGAAATTGCCGGGGTCGAGAGAGCTTCAACCATGGAGGCCATGATCGATGAAGCCCGCAAAAGAGATGTGACCATCCATCGGGCCATCGCAGCCGTCGGGGGTTCGACATATTGTGATTTCGAAGAGCTCAAAGCCATGGCCCAAATGGCCTATGAAGAAAAAATTGAAGTTGTGATGACCGTCGGGCATCGAAAAGGCTGGGATGCGGGATCGAAGGAAATCTCGACGGCTGAAGGTGCCATGCAGGCATTCAGGTTAAGGGGCTCGGATAATGTTTCTTACCATATCGCAGACATCATGAGAAATATCGAAGCCGGACACAGAGGGTTTTTGGTTTATGATGAAGGCGTCCTTTTTCTTTTAAATAAAATGCGGGCGGAAGGACTTATTCCGAAAGAGACCATATTCAAGTTTTCGGTTTTCGGCGGATACTGCAGTGCGGCAGGTGCCAAAGTAATTGAATCCATGGGGGTAAACTCCATGAATCCGATATCCGATGTCTCACTTCCCATTTTGGGAAGCATCCGTCAAGCCATAGATATACCCTTGGATGTTTATATCATTATCGTGGATTCATTCGGCGGCATGTATCGCGCTTACGAAGCCCCTGAAATCGCCCGGATCGCGTCGCCGTGCTATTTTAAATTTGAACCGGGTACTTCGGAGGGAGATATATACAAACCCTGGGTTGCCGAAGCTTGGCACCAGGGGCTTATCCGCGAAAAAGTAAAAATTGCATCCATCGTTCAGGAAATTGTGCAGCGGCACGCGCCGGAATTAAAGATTTCGGGGAAAGGTGCCAGTGATTTAGTCCTTCCCGTAACCGGTTGACCGATGCACTTACCACATGTGCAAAGTTTATAACTATTATCTTCAACACGGTGTCTTAATGGATATACAACAATTTATAGCCAAACGAAGCTTTGAAGTGGACTGGTCGGGAATCCGAGTGATGTTCGCCTTTGCCGGTGAAATCCCCGGTGTGATCAATCTCGGCATCGGCCAGCCTGATTTTGACACTCCGGCGTTTATCTGCGAGGCAGCCAAAAAAGCCCTGGACGACGGCTATACACGCTATCCACCTGCCAAGGGTTTCCAGGATCTAAGAGAGGCAATTGCCGAGAAGCTAAAAACAGAAAACAAGGTGATAGCCGATCCGGACACAGAAATCTTTGTCAGCGTCGGCGCCATGCAGGTCATTTTCAACACCGTGCTGCATCTTGTCGAGCCCGGTGATGAAGTGATCGTCGTCGATCCCGGATACGATTACTATTCCCAAATTCGGCTCTTCAGCGGCAGGCCCGTCCCGGTTGCGGCCTATGAAAAAAATTTATTCAAGGTGGACCCTGCCGACATTAAGGCGGCTGTCTCAAACAAGACCAAGCTCATTATCCTCAATTCACCGTCCAATCCTACCGGGGCAGTATTTGATGAAGACATATTGATTCAAATTGCTCAAATTGCAAGAGAACGCAATATCTTTGTTCTGTCGGATGAACCCTACGAACATATTCTTTTTGACGGCAAAAAGCATGTGAGTATCGGGTCTCTTGATGGTATGAAAGAGTTGACGATCTCCGCTTTTACGTTTTCCAAGTCTTATGCCATGACCGGCTGGCGGGTGGGGTATGCCGTCGCTCCCAAGGCCTTCATCGATGAAATGGAAAAACTCCAGGAACATATGGTTTCAGGCGTAACGGCCGTGGCCCAGAGAGCCGCATTGGCAGCCCTCCAAGCTCCGCGGGATTGCGTCCACGAAATGGTGAAAGCATACGATAAAAGAAGAAAAATCATCCATGAGGGTCTGAATGCCATTGACGGTATTTCCTGCATTCAACCTGAATCCACGTTCTATGCTTTTCCGAACATCTCCAGTTTCGGGATGACTTCTTGGGATTTGGCACGATACCTTGTAAAGGATCACAAGGTGGCTGTGGTACCGGGAAGTATTTTCGGAAAAAGAGGTGAAGGTTATGTCCGTATTTCATTTGCCGCCGATACGGAAAAGCTGCAGGAAGGCATTTCCAGGATAAAAAAAGGGGTGGCAAACTTGCGGCTTTAATACACGGAGATATGAAAGCCTTAATGAAGATCGTCGCGTTGACTGCATCCTATATTTATTTTTACGTTCACGCACCGGCCGCTGTGAATTAAAAGGCCGATGCAGCGATTGACAGATCATGGGGGAGATGATGGCGCTGTTTGAAATTGACGAATATAAAACAAGGATTGAAAAAACCAAAAAAAGCATGGCCCGGCAGGGGATTGAGATTCTATTGGTTGCAGATCCGGCCAACATGAATTATCTCACCGGCTATGATGGTTGGTCTTTTTACACGCCGCAAGTGGTCATGGTTATCCTGGATGAAGATGAACCATTTTGGATCGGCCGGGGCATGGATGCCAACGGTGCCAGGCACACCGTGTTTCTATCTCACGAGCATATCATCGGGTATCCGGATCATTATGTCCAGGCCCTGGATAAACACCCCATGAATTTTGTGGCTGATGAAATCAAGCAGCGCGGTTGGGAAAAAAGACCCATTGGTGTTGAAATGGATGCGTATTATTTTACGGCGCGCAGTTTTGGAGAGCTCAAAAAAAGTCTGCCCGACAGCCAATTTATCGACGGCAATCTCTTGGTCAACTGGATCCGTATCATTAAATCTCCCGGGGAAATCGAATACATGCAGCAAGCCGGAAAGATAGCAGGTAAGGTAATGCAAACCGCCATTGACACTTTGGCCGCCGGTGTGAGGGAATGCGATGCCGTCGCAGCCGTTTATCATGCTCAGGCCAGCGGTACCCCGGAATTCGGTGGAGACTATCCGGCCATTGTTCCCATGATGCCCACCGGGGAAAAGACCTCAGCCCCACATTTGACATGGACGGACCATCCCTATAAAAAAGAGGAGGCCGTGAACCTGGAACTGGCGGCCTGCCGGCATCGGTATCACTGTCCCATTGCCCGCACCGCTTTTATTGGGAAAAATCCACCGGAAAAGCTAAAACAGCTTGCAGATATTACCGTCGAAGGGCTTAATCTAACTCTGGATGCCATCAAACCCGGCTTGCAATGTGAGGAAGTGGAGCTGGTATGGCGAAACCATATTGCCAAAGAGGGTTTCGAAAAAGAATCAAGAATCGGTTATTCCATGGGCCTGAATTACCCGCCGGACTGGGGGGAGCATACCGCCAGCTTGCGGCCCGGCGATAAGACCATTCTGGAACCGAATATGACCTTCCACATGATTCTCGGCATGTGGATGGACGACTGGGGGTTTGAGTGCAGTGAATCATTCCGGGTTACTGCAAACGGCTGTGAAACATTTGCCGATTTTCCGCGAAAGCTTTTTATCAAAAATTAAGCTGAAATGTTTCGGCTAGGGAGTACCAACCAATGATCTATCACACCCAGAAAGGGCAGGTGAGTTCCGGGGAGGCAATCGGGATTTTACTGCTCGACAGCCCCGTTCCATTCATCCCGGGTGACGTGGCCAATGCAACCACATATAGCTTTCCGGTGCGGTTTCAAAAGGTGGAGAATTTTTCGGTGAACAGGGCCATCGGCCAAGATACGACCGTCTACGACAACCTTCTGCATGCTGCCCGTTCTCTCGTGCAGCAGGGAGTCAGAGCTGTTACTGGTGATTGCGGCTTCATGGGGATCCATCAACCCCGACTTGCTCGCGAACTCCATGTGCCGGTTTTTCTATCGAGTCTCATTCAAATTCCATTTATTTCCTGCATCCTCGGTGGCGAAGCCAAGTTGGGTGTGATCACCGCCGATGCGACCCAGGTGACCGATGATTTATTGAATGCCGTCGGCGTATCGGATTCATCCAATTTAGTCATTGGCGGCTTGCAGGACCAGAGAAACTTCCACGAGTTTGCCATTGAGGAGAGTGGATTTTTAGATGCCGATGCCGTTGAAGCGGAAGTGGTTGGTGTGGCCAAGCGTTTGGTTGCTGGGGGACCAAACATCCGTGCGATTCTTCTGGAATGCAGCCTGTTGCCGCCATATGCCGCCGCCGTTCAGGAGGCGGTAAATTTACCGGTCTTTGACTATATAACCATGATAAATTTTGTCTTTTCTGCCGTGGTCAAACAGCGATATAGAGGGTTTATGTAGTTTGTCCGATACTAAGGTTTACGGTTCTAAAGCGGTTCGGTTTTTTTGCGAGAAGATTGATAAAGGAGATTTTCGATGGAAATTTCCAAACTGATTGCCGAACTCAATGATGAAGTTATTGAGTTGAGACGCGATTTTCATCGGCATCCGGAACTGGGCCTGCAAGAGCATCGGACATCCAAAAGGGTTTCCGCTTATCTGGAGGGATGCGGTCTTGAGGTCAGCGGGATGAACCGGACAGGCGTGGTGGGTATTCTGAGGGGCGACCGGCCGGGCCCGACGCTGCTGCTGCGGGCCGACATGGATGCATTACCGATTCAGGAGGAAAACGATGTCCCTTACAAATCAGTCAATGCCGGTGTCATGCACGCCTGCGGCCATGATGCCCATGTGGCCATGTTGCTGGTGGCAGCCAAGATTTTATCGGCCTGTAAGGAACTGATCAAAGGCAACATCAAATTTGTCTTTGAACCCAATGAGGAAAACGTGGGTGCTCTGGCAATGATTGAAGAAGGGGTCATGGAAAATCCTCATGTGGATGCCTGCCTGGGGCTGCATATCTGGACGCCGATTCAGACCGGGCAGATTGGTATTTCTGAAGGACCGGTGATGGCGGGGATGGAGCATTTCAAGCTGATCGTGAAGGGCCGGGGTGGTCACACGGCTACACCGCAAAGCGCCATCGATCCGATTCTTACCGTCGCCGGCATCATTCAGGGAGTCCAAATCATCCAGACGCGGGAAATCGATGTGCTCACGGAGCCTACGATTATCATGTTCGGCAAAATCGAGGGCGGAACCGCATCCAACGTAATCCCGGATTCAGTCACCTTGTCGGGAACGATGCGCTATCTGTTTGAGGGGGACGAAGAAAGCCAGGGCAACCCGAAAAAGCGCTTTGAGCGGGTTGTATCGCATATATGCGCAGCACACCGTGCCGAGTATGACCTCTCTTTCCTGTATGGCCACCCTACGTTGATCAACCACCCGGTGATGACCGGTTTGGTCCGTTCGGTAGCAGCACACGAACTAAATCCTACGCCGGAGATTGTCTCTATTGTTACACTGGCTGGTGAGGACTTTTCAGAGTTTGCCGCCCGGGTGCCCGGCGCTTTTTATTTCCTCGGTGCCGGTAATCCGGCCAAGGAGACGCATTTCCCGCACCATCATCCGCGGTTTAACATCGATGAAGACGTACTGCGCGTCGGAGTTGAAATGCACGTAAGAGGAGCGCTGAATTTTTTTAATAATGCAGACAATTTGAAATTCCTTAAAAGGAGGTGATCTGAAAGGCGGCTAGGGTTAAGTTTTAAGAAAATAAGTGTGCGAAGTAAAAAGACTGCTTTGCGAATCCGGAAAGGAAGGAGTATTACCGTGAAAAAAATTATCAGTATTACAGTGATGCTTTTGCTTATCTTTAGTGTCGGCATTGTCTCTGCCGCGAAGTACGAGGGAAGGGTCATTAAAGCGCGACTGGCATCAGAAGAAATAGAAGGCGATTTTATGACAGTCTGGGCCAGAAATTTCTCTGATCACATGAAAAAGTGGTCCGGCGGAAAGATTGATATTAATGTATATCCATACGGGACGCTGGGTGCCAGCGGCGATATCAATGAACTGGCTCAGCTCGGGGTGGTAGAATTTGTTTTTTCCGATTACGCCTGGATCAGCTCATTTGTTCCCCAGGCCCAGGTTTTAGCGCTGAACTATATCTTCCCCACTGAAAAAGTGCCGGAAGTATTAGACTGGATGGCCAGAAACGGCGAGTTCATGCCGCTGATGGAAGAGGCCTTCCGGAAGAACGGTCTGGTGCCGCTGTCGATAATGTTTGAAGGGTGGCAATGGCTGACTTCCAAAAAGGCGATCACCTCGCTGGATGACATGAAAGGTCTCAAGCTCAGACTCATGTCTTCGAAGCTGCTGGTGGAAGACTACAAGGCTTACGGGGCCGCTCCGACGCCCATGAGCTACGGGGAAGTTTACAGCGGGCTTCAGATGGGCCTTATTGATGCCCAGGTCAACCCGCTTTTTGCGATCTATAGCATGAAGTTCTATGAAGTACAGAACTACTGCACTCAGCTAAAGAGCGAACCGTTTGTGGGGATTCCCACGGTCAATCAGAAATTTTTTGACAGCCTTCCCGAAGAGGTTCAGCAGGAGATGCGCAAGTTCTGGATCGATGCGATCATCCCTGCTGGGAAATGGATTACTAAAAGAAATGCCAGCGATAAAGAAAAAATGAAAAAGGCCAAATCCAAGTTAAAGTTTACTGTGCTGGATGACGCCACCATTGCCACATTCAAGAAAAGGGCTGAAACGGTATATCCCAAATATATCGAAATCGGCGGTGAAGGTTCCCAGGCAATGCTCGATGCCCTTCTTAAGGATATCAAGAATGCAAAAAAAGCACTAAACATTAAATAGCGGACCATTGTTAGGCACTGCAGCAGCATGATTGCTGCAGTGCCTTAGCCTGTTGACGGTAGAGGTGAACAATGAACGAAAGAAATGATGATCCAAAAAAGTTGACCAATTTCCAGCAGTTAAACAGGTATCTCGGTTCGGCAGTCAATGCTGTTGAGGTGTCAATTCTGGTTTTTTGCGTCGCGTCACTTGGGATACTGCTTATCACCAATGTGTTTGCCCGAACATTTTTCCAAAGTATTTATTTTGCCGAAGAGGTGTCGAAGTTCCTTGTAATGCTGACAACATTTACCGGTGTGAGCTATGCGGTTAGAAAAGCCAGGCACATTCGGATGGGGGCATTTCTAGATTCCATGCCAGAGAAAATGGAGAAGGTGTTCATCATCATCATTTCACTTGTCAGCGCCATTGTGATGGGGATTATGACATGGTTCTCTTATAAGTATCTGATAAACGCTATGAATATGGGGCATATGACGCCCGCCCTGAGGGTGCCGAAATGGACTTTTTATGTGATCATTCCCATCGGGTTCGGCCTTGCCTGTATTCAGTATATCAGAACGATCATCAAGAATTTCACTGAAAAGGAGGCCTGGCAGTCGCCGGATCAACAAAGCGAATATGAAGATGAAGATATCGGGGGGGCGCAGATATGACACTTTTTGGAATCAGTCTTGCAAGCATGTTGCTGTTCGGGTTTCCCTTTATGGTAACCCTTTTGGGATCCCTGATATTGTACGTGTATGTCTATATGCCGGATTTTGCGCCGAAACTGGTTACAACGATGGTTCAGCAGGTGATTACGGGGGTCACCCCACCGGCGCTTGTGTGTGTGCCAATGTTTATTCTTTCGGCCAGCATTATCACATCCGGAGAGTCCGCGGGCAGATTAATACGGATGATCAAAGCCTTTGTCGGCCATCTTCCGGGAGGTCTGCCGATTACGACCAATGCCAGCTGTACGCTCTTCGGTGCGGTTTCCGGGTCGACACAGGCAACTGTGGCCGCTATTGGGGGCACCATGCGCCCCATGTTGATGGAAGCGGGCTACAAAAGCTCTTTTACACTGGGGCTGATTATCAATTCAAGTGATATTGCCTTTTTGATCCCCCCCAGTATCGGGTTTATCGTGTACGGCGTCGCCACCAGCACCTCCATCGGGATGCTGTTTCTTTCCGGTGTTTTTCCAGGCCTGCTGATACTGGTGATGTTTTCTGTATATTGTTATATCTATTCAAAGATGAAAAAAGTCGGGACCCTGGCCAAGGCAAGCTGGTCGGAGCGGATGGCAGCCATCAAAGACGGGCTCCCGGTCATGGGCTTTCCGTTTATCATTGTGGGCGGAATCTACGCAGGGATTTTCAGTCCGACCGAGGCCGCTGCGGCTTCTGTTTTTTATGCGCTGTTTCTGGAGATAATCGTCTATAGAAGTCTTACTTTTGACAGAATTATTGACTCCTTTTTACAGACCGGGGTGATTACCGGTGTGGTGTTCATTTTAGTTGGCGCTGGACAGGCGTTTTCATGGATGATCGGCTTTATGCAGATTCCTCAGCAACTCCTGCCACCGCTTTTTGGAACGGATCCGTCGATGCTCAGGGTGATCGTTATCATTGTCACCGTATATTTTGTGGCCTGCATGTTTGTCGACCCGATTGTAGCCATATTCATATTGAGCCCTATTTTTCAGCCCTATGTTGTCAGTGCGGGCGTTCACCCCATTCTCCTTGGAACGCTTGTGACATTGCAAGCTGCCATCGGTTCGGCCACGCCGCCGTTTGGGTGTGACATCTTCACTGCCCAGCTGATATTCAGACGACCCTACCTTGAGGTCATAAGTCACGCGCTTCCGTTTCTTCTGATACTGATACTGGCAACGATTATCCTGATCGCCCTGCCGGATATTGCCTTGTTTCTACCAAATCTTGCTTTGGGCGGGTAAGAAGCAGGGATTCGTATCTTTAACAACCGTGGAAGGAGGGCAACCATGAAACGAAGAACAGAGCTCATGTCGGTATTTATAGTATGCGCTCTAATCTTTGGCTTCAGTGGAAGAGCCGGTGCTGTTCAATATTTGTGGCAAGTGGCTCTGGAAGAAATCGAAGGCAGTATGCAACATGAGTACGCAAAAAAGTTTGTCGAAATTATAGAGAAGAAATCTAAAGGGGAGATTCGCTGCAACATTCACTTATATGGAGAGCTCGGTACGTCCGGAGATATCACAGAACTTCTGCAAAAGGGAGATCTTCATTTTGCCTTCCAATCCCCCGGTCACCTGGGTTCCTATATTCCCGAGGTTCAGGTCTTTTCCATTCACTACCTTTTTCCAACGGAGTTCAAGCTCCTCGAGAAAATATTGCGCAAAGGGCCCAATACTTATAAAGCCCTTCAAAAATATTACAGAAAGCACAAGCTGGACCTCCTATCCATTATCGAAGAGGGTTGGCAAATTTGGACGGCCAATAAACCCTTGCGCAAACCAGCCGATTTCGAGGGTATTACTTTTCGAGTGATGTCCTCACCACTTCTCATTACTGCTTACCGATTATACGGCGCTTATGTAATTACAGTCCCGTATGGTCAAATTTACGACGACCTTGCGTTAGGTCGGATTGATGCCGAAACGCAGCCGTTTTTTGCCATCCAGGAGATGAAATTCTACGAGGTCCAGGATTACATGATCAAAGCCGATCAACTGCCGTTTATCGGAACTTTTGCTGCCAACTATGAATTTATTAGGGGCCTTCCGGAAAATATTCGAGCTCTGATAGACAGTGCCATCGAAAGTGCCAATGAGTATATTTTCGATTTTGAACCTACGTTGAACGAACAGCGAAAGCAAATGATTATGAAGGCCAAACCGACAATGAAGTATATCGAGTTGACGGATGAAGAGATTGGCGCTTTCAGGGAAAAAGCGAAACCACTTAGACAAAAGTATCTGAAGATGGGCGGTGAAGGGGCAAAGGAAGTCTTAGATGCGGTTATCAAAGACATAGAGTGGGCCAAAAAGAACTAAATGATCAACACATGCGTAAAACATTAATATTCTCCAAGGAAGAATTTCAGCGGTGGATCCGAAAGACAAAAGAGATGATGGACAAAGGCGGTATGGAAATGCTGCTGCTGATGGATACGGCTGGTCGTTTTATATACATCAAGGCGTCATTGTCTCCCTGGAGATAAAACGATACTCAAACCGAACATGACATTCCATATGATACCTCCAATTTGGCAAAAATATGAGGATAAAGAGGATTTGGGTTTTATCATCAGCGAAAGTTTTGTGGTAACCGAAAATGGTTGCGAAACCTTCGCAAATTTTCCCCGAAAATTGTTTGTTTCCTAAATGAGAAGCGTCAAAATAATTTTTTAAGCTACTTAATAAAAGAGAATTTGGGCCTTTGAAATATTAGAAATCATTTTCGCATAGCCATTTGTCAGAACTGAAAATTAAAAAACCACTTATCGTAACCGACTGGGGGTTTGTTTCAACAAATGCATTCAAACACGCGGAAAAAATCTTGAAAACCGACCGTATTTGGAAGTGAGCAGGCATACACCGCCGTTTATTATCATATCGCTACTGGTAAACATTCTGCTGGTTATGTTCCCCAGTATTGCACTGTTTTTACCCAATGCCGGTTTTGCACAATAGCTAAATTGAAGGACCCCGAGATCTTTTGCAGAATTCGGATAAAACCTCCCGCTCATTTTCCGGATATCTGGAATTGATCGAGCGCGATTCTCAAAATAATGTTCTGATAAACTATTTCATTCAGGCCGGTTCTTGCGCAGGATGATTCAGGGGTCGGGGTATTTTTTTCACAACCAGATGATCACCCCGGTGCTTTTAAATGGCAAAGGGCTTCTGCCGCCGCGCTGGGCAAAAGCGGCTGCGTCTTGTGGTTTTGCAAAGGTCTTTCTATCGGCAGGGAGCAAGATGAGGGGCGGTCGCCGTCTCGAAGCCCCGGTGCCAATGATTCGGCATCTGGTTGTTGAAAAAATTGCCCCGATTCCTGAATTGCTCACCCGTTGCCGGGGCTGGCAAGACAATACCGGCAACCGGAACCTATTTCTGAAAACACTCAAGGCTGAATCAACTTTAAACTTAATCGAAAGAGGCAGGGAATATGCAAATCTCAAAAGAGGCTGAGAGGCTGCTGATCGAGGCACCGCGCCCGTCCAACTGGGTACCGGATGAATACGATGTGGGCTTGAGCGATATCATGGTGGACTGGAGAGAAGCGGAACACGCCGATGTCGGCATCCTGGGAGTTCCCTTCGATACCGCTGTAATGGGACGGCGCGGTTGCCGGTTCGGGCCGGAAAGCGTGCGGAGTTCGTTAGTTTTTTCCAACGTGTATGACCCGAGTATCGATGTGGACCTGTCTTCAGGGTTAATTATCACGGATTTCGGCAATATTGATGTCCTGCAAACCGATGTGCTCGGTACCCACGACCGGATCGAACAGGTCATGACAGTCGTATTCGCACTTGGCGTGACACCGGTCATTATCGGCGGGGATCATTCGATCACCTATCCGAATGTCAAATCGCTGATCAACAACACCGAAGGTAACGTCGGTGTCATCATGATCGATGGTCATCTTGATGTTCGTCACTCGCACCACGGAGAAGTATCCAGCGGAACCCCTTTCCGCCGCATCATGGAAGAACCTGAAAATCCCGTCTTACCCAGGAATCTTGTGCAAGTGGGGATCAATGGGTGGCTCAACTCGCGATATTACATGGACTACTGCCGTGAAATTGGTGTGACTGTCATTCCGGCCCGTCAAGTCCATCGCCGGGGTGTTGATGATGTTATCATACAGGCGCTTGAGATTGCCAGTGATGGTACCCAGGCGATTTTTCTCAGCATCGACATTGATGGGCTGGACATGAGCATTGCCCCGGGAACGTGTGCACCCAACCCAGGTGGCTTAACCGCATACGAAGCTCTGGAAATGGTCTGGCAGATGGGGCAGCATCCGCTGTCAAAAGGGTTGGACGTATTAGAAATCGCGCCGAGTCTTGACTGCGGCGGGGTGACCTCGATGATGGGTGCGGCCTTAATCATGCATTATCTGGGAGCGACGAAAAAGCGGCTGGAAAGACAGCATGATTAACATCGACCAATTCCTAAAAATACAAGTTTGAAATTCATTCACATGAAGCGGAGCTGTTAAGCCTAATGGGAAACCGCAAAATAACCTTACGGGATATTTATCTTGCAAGAGACCGCATATCCCTCACTGTACGTAAAACACCGTTAATTTTTTCCGGTAGTCTCTCAGAACAGGCGGGAGCTTCCGTGCATTTAAAACTCGAAAGCCTTCAGGAAACCGGATCATTCAAGGCCCGCGGGGCTGCGAACAAACTTATCTCTTTGAGCAGTCAGGAAAAATCATGCGGTGTGATCGCTTTTTCCACCGGAAATCACGGTCGAGCGGTGGCTTACATGGCCAAGCAAATGGGAATCCATGCGGTCATATGCCTTTCCAACCGGGTTCCGCACTACCGGGTGGAAGCCATGCAAACGCTCGGGGCCGAAGTTGTTCAACACGGTAGCAGCCAGGACGAAGCATACAACCATGCACTGAAGCTTGAAAAGGACCGTGGATTAACCATGATCAATCCTTTTGACGATCCTATGATCATTGCGGGCCAGGGGACTATAGGAATTGAAATTCTCGAAGACCTTCCCAATGTTGACAGCGTTGTTGTTCCGCTGTCCGGCGGGGGACTCATCGCCGGGATCGCCCTGGCTCTGAAATCCGCCGATTCGCGGATTCGAATCATCGGTGTCTCCATGGATTGCGCACCGGCTATGTACCATAGCTTAAAAGCCGGCAAGCCGGTTGAAGTGGAAGAAAAAGACAGTCTGGCTGATGCCCTCCTTGGAGGTATCGGATTGGACAATGCTTACACCTTTCCGATTGTACGGGACACCGTCGATGACATCGTGCTGGTCTCTGAGGAAGAAATCGCTGCCGCAATGCGCTTTGCGCTTGATACGCATCGCTTGGTTGTGGAGGGAGCGGGAGCAGTTGGTATTGCTGCAATCCTGCACGATCACATAACCGACTTGGGACAGAATGTGGCAGTCGTTGTCAGTGGCAGCAACGTGGATATATCTTTGCTGACCGACATTATTGCCAACCGATACAAAAAACATTAATTGAGATCCAAATAAAATATCAATCAGAATTGACATTTCATCCCCATCCAGTGTAAAAGTCCCCACATTCGATCCCAGCTGAAGTAAAGCTCTCCGCCATGAAGAGCGGGGCTGCTTGGAAATAAAATCCATAAATATTACTCCTGGAGGTTTTGTAATGAACAGTGAAAATCGCCACAGTCTAAGTTTGGAAGAAATCGATCGTCGCACCGTCTTTCATGCTGCTACCCACTTGAAAGACCATGCCGGAGGCAAACTCGGCACCCCGCGGATCATTGATGCCGGCAACGGAATCCGCATTCGGGATACCAAAGGGAATGAATACATCGATGGTTTCGCCGGTCTCTATTGTGTCAACGTCGGCTTTGGCCGCATGGAGATCGCCGATGCTATTTATGCCCAAGCCCAAAAACTGGCTTACTACCATACCTATGTCGGACATTCCAACGAACCGGTGATCAGACTCTCTGAAAAAATTCTGGCGATGGCACCGGAGGGCATGAGCAAGGTATTTTACGGCCTTTCCGGCTCGGATGCCAATGAGACCCAGATTAAGCTGGCCTGGTACTACAACCATGTTCTCGGGCGGCCTCAAAGGCGTAAGATCATCTCGCGCTATCGCGGATATCACGGTTCGGGAATCATGACCGGCAGCCTCACCGGACTGCCCGTTTTTCAGGAAAATTTCAACCTGCCGGTTGATGACGTTAAATATACCGAAACGCCGCATTATTACCGGGAAGCCCGTGACGGCATGACCGAACGGGAGTTTTCTCGCTGGTGCGCTGAGAAACTGGAGCAAAAGATCATTGCAGAAAATCCGGATACGATTGCTGCCTTCATCGGTGAACCCATACTGGGGACCGGTGGAATTATCCCGCCCCCTGAGGGCTACTGGGACGAAATCCAACCCATCCTCGACAAATACGACGTATTGCTGATTGTCGATGAAGTGGTTACCGGCTTTGGTCGTGTAGGATATAATTTCGGTAGTGATCTTTACAAAATTAAACCCGATCTGATGACCATTGCCAAGGGACTCACCAGCGGTTATCTTCCGCTGTCGGGCGTTATCGTCAGTGACAAGGTCTGGGAAGTTCTGGAGCAGGGCAGTGAAAAATTTGGTCCCATCGGGCACGGGTGGACCTATTCGGGGCATGCCCTGGCTGCCGCCGCCGGTCTGGCAAACCTTGCTATCCTCGAAAAGGAAAAGATTATTGAAAATGCCCGCACCACCGGCGCATACTTCCAGAAACGCCTGCATGAGACCTTTGACGACCATCCCATGGTCGGAGAGGTCCGCGGTGTGGCGCTGCTGGGCGCCCTGGAGTTTGTGGCCGATAAAGCCACCAAGGCGAAGTTTGACGCGGATTTGAAAGTGGGTGCCCGTGTTTCGACGGCCTGTTTGGATAGGGGATTGATTGCACGCCCGATGCCCCATGGTGACATTCTCGGATTCGCTCCGCCGTTAATCGTGATGGAAGCTGATATCGACCAAATCATTGCCATTGCAAAAGATGCTGTGGCTGAGGTCTCCAATCAGCTTGGTAAGGGGGATGTATAAGGCAATGAATCCCTTTGAATAGGATGATTATGCCCGACCACTCAAATGTTTCGCAACGGATCGGATCATCTTCAGTTTTAGTCTGGCAGATAGTGATTGCCTCGCTGTGTCGATTGCTTTTATCTACCGCCCGCAGATTTGCATATCCCTTTGCACCTGCCTTGAGTCGAGGGATGGGTGTACCTTTAACTGCAGTGACATCATTAATTGCCGTGAACCAGGTTACCGGGCTGCTGGGCTTGTTTTTTGGACCTCTGGCAGATCGTTTTGGCTACAGATTGATGATGATGAGTGGTTTGGGCATGTTGGTCTTAGGAATGTTTAGCGTTGGGCTCTGGCCGTTTTACTGGGTTGTCCTGGTAGCGATATTTATGGCTGGTTTGGCAAAAACCGTTTATGATCCGGCCGTACTGGCATATACCGGTGAACGGATACCCTACCGGCGGCGAGGTCTGGCGATCGGCTTGTTTGAGTTCAGTTGGGCAGGGAGCACACTGATCGGCATACCCATAATTGGTTTTCTCATAGACCGGGGGGGGTGGCGTTCCCCCTTTTTCTTTCTGGCCGGTTCGGGTTTAGTGTGTATGATGGTCTTGGGAATGCTGATACCCAGAGATGGAAAAAAGACTTTACGTAGCGCTAGCGCCAGTATATGGGTTGCCTGGAAACAATTAGTGCAAAAGCGTGCGGCTTTGGGCGCTTTGGCTTTCGCATTATTGATAAGCATCGCCATTGATAATCTTTTCGTGGTGTATGGTGTCTGGTTGGAAGAATATTTTGGATTGAGTATTATTGCTCTTGGATTAGGGGTCAGCTTGATCGGTATCGCCGAGTTTTTGGGAGAGTTGCTAACGGCTCTTTTGGCTGACAGAGTGGGGTTGAAACGGGCAGCCATAATCGGTTTATTCATCACACTGATAGGCTTCTTATTGTTGCCATTTATCGGCAAGTCACTTTCACCGGCCCTGATCGGGCTTTTTATTATTTTTTTAGCATTTGAATTTTCCATTGTCGTGTTTGTTTCTCTTTGCACGGAAATTATGCCGGAGTTGCGCGCGACACTGATATCTTTTTTTTCGGCTGCGGGTGGCCTTGGGAGAGTGATCGGAGTATTGATAGGCGGTTTTATCTGGTCATTCGGTGGAATAGAGGCAACTGGATTGGTTTCTGCTGGAATTACTGCCTTGGCCATAATTGCAATGATCTGGGGGTTACGGGATTGGGACTACCGGTAAGCCCATTCGATGGAAAAAGTCAGCGTTCAAGCACTATTTTAGCGGAATGCTTCACCTAACTTTTAACAGCGTTTACTGGGATTTCTTTTGGTTTTTTAGCTGAACGACGAGCTGGTCTACCGATTGCCCCGTTGGGGCCATGGCAATGGGGTTTATTTTGATGAGTTCTTCCCATGCCCGGATAGCATTTTCCTGATCGTTTAAATCGTGCAGCAGTACAATCCCTTTGTTGAAGCGAGATATTTCGTGCCGCGGATTTATTTCAATGGCTTTATCAAAGGCCTTGATGGCTTCAGCCGGCTGGCCGCTGCGGCGGTACATCACACCCATGTCCGTCCATACATCTGCATTTTGAGGGTTCAGTTCAAGAGACTTTTTGTAAGCCATAATGGCCCGATCGTATTTATTAGTGTCAAAATACAGATTACCCAGCTGAATCCATGACCCCACTTTGGTGGGGTTTTGGGCAACCTCGAGTTCAAGGGCGGCAATCTTTGAACTGAAGTCGGGGCCGGTGGCCGGCTGAGTCGCTTGCCGCTGTTCTACCCGGGCTGCTTGACGCGGTTCGTCTTTGAATATGCCATAGGCAATGCCGGCTAAAAAACCGGCGGTAAAGGTGATGAAGGCCACCATCAGCATGGTTTCTTTTTTAACATATTTATTTTGGTCTTGTTTGTTTTGTGCCATGGAAATCCTCGTGTTAAGCTGGTTATTCGCCTTCGCCTGAATACACTGTCCCGCTTACAGCGGGACTTCAGGGAGCTTCATTAGAAATATGTTCCGAATGACTTCGCCCGAAACCCCAAACGCTTCTCATAATAATTGAAGTGGAACATTATTTTGAGAATCACGATAAATTTTCGATTTTCTTAAAAGTAATTCTTTACAAACCCGAATCAAGTATTTGTTTCTTAATTACGATTAAATTAAAGCTTTTTACATAAATGTGCGCATGAAAACGAGATAAAGCGTTTTTGAATTCCAGAGCGCATGCATTCTTGAGAAGATCCTAAAATAGTTGGGGGGGAAAATATCTGGAAAGATTAAAGCAGGATGTCGCCTTTAACGTGTCCGTTGGGTCGCTACAAGCGGTTTTACACTGAACGGTTTTAGCGCTATGATAGAGATAGGTCCGATCGAAAGGGTTACGCTTTAGGTAAATCGCCTGATTCGATCGGACCGTTTTCCTTGCCACTTAAACCTTAACAGGTTGTACCCGCACCTTTTGCACCGGCAGGCGGCTTAATCCACTTTAAAAAACACTTTGGCTTTGGCGCCGCACACCGGGCAGACATCAGGGGGGGTGGTTTCACGGGTGTAGCCGCATACCGGGCATACATAATAGTCAACTTCTTCAAGGTTGTCCAAGTTATCCAGGGCCTTTTGATACAGTTCGGCGTGTACCTTTTCAACCGCATTGGCATAGGTGAAGCTTCGGGCTGCGGCGCTTTCATCCTCGGCCTTGGCATCCTCGATCATATGTGGATACATTGATTTGAATTCATAGGTTTCGCCTGTAATGGCTTCCTGAAGGTTTTCGGCGGTGCTTTTTACCCCTTTAAGGCTTCTGAGATGCGAATGGGCATGAACGGTCTCCGCCTCGGCCGCAGCCCGAAAAAGTTTGGCAACTTGCGGATATCCTTCACGGTTAGCTTTCTCTGCAAAGGCCAGATATTTTCGGTTGGCCTGGGATTCCCCGGCAAATGCGTCTTTTAGATTTTGTTCGGTTTTACTCATAAACTTCCTCCTTTCTCTGACTTCAGTAAATATTTCATTTTTTATGCCAAGCATGAATTCAGCCACCCCTGCAGTTTATCGGATTCTAATCGACGCCTGAGTTGACGGCAAACAAGAAGATCGGTCGGGAAGGCCATTGATTCCGGTAATGCGTCCAGAGGGAAGAATCGAACCTCACCGGCATCCGATCCGGCTTGGAGATTTCCATCTTGGTTGATTCCCCAAAACCAGATCCCAACCGTTTGATTCTCCGAGTCATGAAAATTTGAATGCACTTCAAAAACAGGTCCGATTTCGATCTCAAGGCCTGTTTCTTCTTTTATTTCCCGAACTGCCGCAGAGCGGACCTCTTCTCCACATTCGACATGACCGCAGGGAATACACCACTTCCCTTCATAAGAGCACCGACGTTTTACCAGAAGGATACTGTTATTTTTATATATAATAACGGCTACACCGACCGTGGGATTGCGGTAATGATTTCGACGACAGCGATTGCAGTACAGCCGCACTTTGTTATCCTTCAATAGATCCTCAAGTAAATTCCCACAGTACGGACAAAACTTAAAATCCATCATTTCTCCATATAAGGCTGTGTTGTCAACAAAATCCCCTTGCATTACCAAAAGATTGATCAAATAAAATTTCTTATTTCAAATAGGAATCATTCCTATTAACTAAAAAAAGCTATGAAGTCAAGCTTGCATTTTGATAATAGGTCAAAATATGTGAGTGCGATTTTTGACATCATTCTCATAATACTTAAATTGATAGTGTTTGCAAAAATGTTTCGATGCGAATCAGATGGTTTTGATAGGTTGTTAGGGGGACGAATTTCCTGAATGTTTACACTAAAAATAATTATTGATTACATAGATGCGGAAAGGTTTCAGCTGATAACTTAAAATGGTAACTCACCAGAAAACATGTCGATCTTTTCCATCTATTTGGAAATCCCAGTCACTTCGTAATTGTCCAAAGCATTGTATGGCTATCAAGATACTTTTGTTTCTTATTGTTTTCGGAATTACGCAACCGGCAGCGGCACTGAGTGTTCATCACAATTTGAAGGTTAGAATATACCCGCAAGAAAGCAGATTAACCGGAATTGACGACATGGACGTCAGGCCCGAAGGCGCCGCAGTCCTTGATTTTATCCTCACTGAAAAAGCCGGCCGGTTTGAAGTGATGGTAAACGGGATGCCTGCGGATTTAATCTCGGATCATTCGCGGCACCGGATTTTACTGAAACCTAATGAAAGGACGGACCTTGTGCGGGTTCGGCTTTTGTATTCGGCTATCTTTGACGATCCGGTTCCAATCCAACCGGTGAGTGTCGACAACCCCGGTTATGGTGTCACCGCAACAATTTCTGAAAAAGGGACGCTTTTGTTGTCAGGAGCCAGCTGGTATCCCGAGATCGTCCAAAGCCGGTCGACTTACCTGTTACAGGTTGACGCTCCCGCGGGAATCATATCGGTTACGGCAGGTCGATCATTGGGACAGCAAACTCAAAACGGTATAACTGCGTCCACATGGGAAATCCATTATCCCACAAGAGGCCTTTCCCTCTCTGCTGCTCAATACATTGTGCAAGAAAAAACCGTTGGAAGGATCGTGGCCGCCACCTATTTTTTCCCTGAGAGTCAGTATTTGGCAGCCGGTTATCTTGAGGCAACGGCCCAGTATCTGGAGCTTTATGAGAACTTATTTGGTCCTTACCCTTTCTCTAAATTTGCCGTAGTGGAAAATTTTTTCCCCACTGGCTGCGGATTTTCATCGTATACCTTACTCGGCAGCCGCGTCCTGCGTCTCCCCTTTATTGTGCGAACCAGCCTTGGACATGAAATTGCCCATTGTTGGTGGGGGAACGGTGTATATGTGGATTATGCCAAAGGCAACTGGTCCGAAGGTCTGACAACCTATGTAGCGGATTATCTTTTCAGGGAAAGGGAGTCTGCCGAGGCTGCTCTCGAGTATCGGCGGCAAATTCTTCGCAATTATGCCACCTTGGTTCGACCAGAGATTGATTTTCCGCTGAGGTCTTTTGAAAGCCGCTACAGCCCGAGCTCGAAAACAATCGGCTATGACAAGGCGGCCATGGTCTTTCATATGCTCAGAGTGATGCTGGGGGAAGAAGCCTTTTGGGGAGCACTTAAAGATCTTTATCGGGAGCGACTGTTTCAAGTGGTATCCTGGCGGGATATTCAAAAGGCGTTTGAACGCCGGGGAAAACTTCCATTACAAAAATTTTTTAATCAATGGGTCGCTCAGGCCGGCGCACCGTATTTAACTTTTAAAGAGGTATCATCGCAAGGCACGGGCGATTGGTGGCAGGTACGGGGACAAATCATTCAGAAGCGGCCTTACTATCGATTGAAAGCCGATCTGTTGCTCGAGACCGACGGTCAAAAAATAATGAAAACGATCAGCTTGGCCGGAAAGGTAACTGCCTTTGAAGTAAATTGTAACAGCAAACCGGCGAGACTTTCTTTGGATCCGAACGTCAACATTTTCAGAAGACTTGAACCGTCCGAAATCCCGCCTTCAATCAATTCCCTCAAAGGGTCGTCCACCGTGCTGGTGATTTTGGCAGACAGCCTGAAAACCGACACCACAAAAGTGTTGGATATTTTGAAGGATTCCTTGGGATTTCAGAAAGCCGAAATTGTCAGGGAAAACAAGGTCACAGATGAGATGATCACTGACAATGATATTCTGCTGATCGGGTTTCCGCGTCGCAAAAATATTTTAACACAGATACCTGAACACGTTGTTTTAGAAAAAGAAACGTTCAACCTTAACGGAACCTTGTATAATCGGGATTCGGATATATTTTTTGGCGTATTTCCTCATCCTTTCGTCCAGGATCGTGTGGTGGCCTTGTTTTTTCCGATTTCATCACCGTATGCCGAAACCGTCGCCCGCAAGATTACTCACTACGGCAAATACAGTTATCTTGCTTTCAGCAACGGTCGCAACCGTGACAAGGGAATCTGGCCGCTTTTGAATTCTCCCCTGATTCATCACTGGTAAAAAGAGTTCAGGAAACGGAAGACATCGAGTTATGAAAAAAAATTTTCTTTTTTTAATCGCCATATTAATATTTGCTGTCGGATGGCCGGTAACTGTAAAATCTTCATCATTTCGGATCTACGACGTTAAACAGGGCAGAGAAATTTCGCTGTCACAGGCACTTGCCGATCTGGAAGAAAAACGGATTATTTTGGTGGGTGAATACCATACTGAAAAAAATCACCATCTGGCCCAACTCCGGGTTATCCAGATGTTACATGAAAGCAGTGTCCACTTAGCGATAGGCCTTGAAATGTTTCGAAAAGACAGCCAGGATGGACTCGATCGGTGGATATCCGGTGAACTGTCTGAGAAAGATTTTCAGGCGGTATATTACGATAACTGGAATTATTCATGGCCGTTTTACAGCATGATTTTTAAATATGCCAGAGATCACGGAATTAAAATGGTGGGTCTCAACATACCCAGAAAACTTACCCGCCAAGTCGCCAGCCACGGTTTCGGTTCCCTGAACGAAAAGCAAAAGGGAACACTTTCAAATATAACATGCCGGGTAGATAAAGAATATATGGAATATATCAGGAGTGCTTTTGGCGCCCATGCCCACGGAGATCTGAATTTTACCTACTTTTGTGAAGCACAATTGGTATGGGATACCGTAATGGCCATCAATGCGCTTGAGTATTTAAATTCCGATCCGGATGCCGTAATGGTTATTCTGGCAGGTAGCGGTCATGTGCGAAAGCCGGCCATTCCCCAACAGATCAAAAAACGTTCAAATTTAACCTATGCGGTCCTTTTACCGGAAATTCCCGGACGCATTGACCCGAATACAGTCAGTGACAAGGAAACAGACTATATAATCTTCGCCCCCGTCAAATAATAGCTGGAGTGGTATCGGGTAATAATCAAATTCAATCAGCCAGCAGGATTTTAATATGAACTATTGCAGTCAGTGCGGTGCAACCATCGAGCGCCGTGTCCCACCGGGAGATGATCGGCCGCGATTTTATTGCAGGGTTTGCGGAACAATTCACTATCAGAACCCGAAACTCGTTGTCGGTTGCATAGCGGAATGGGGCGCCAAAATTCTGCTCTGCCGGCGGGCGATTGGACCTCGTCAAGGGAAGTGGACCCTACCTGCCGGCTACCTGGAGAACGGTGAAACGGTTTCAGAAGGCGCCATCCGTGAAGTCTTGGAAGAAGCCTGCGCAAAGGTCCAAATAATTCAACTTTACGCCCTTTATAGCATTCCTTTTATCAATCAGATTTATCTTATGTTCCGTGCCCGTCTAATCGACCAAAATTACAGGCCGGGAAGTGAAAGTTTGGAGGTTAGGCTCTTATCAGAAGATGAGATACCATGGGACCAATTGGCGTTTCGGGTGATTGAGAAGACTCTGGAAAGATATTTTTCAGATCGCCTGAGAGGGGTGTATCATTTTCACATGGATAACATCCAGCATCAGAAGCTCGGCTCAACGCTCTGAAGAACTGGATTTCCCGGTACGGAAGATATTTCTTTCAGATAGCTGCCTTACAGATACCCTCTATTTTTAAGATAGGACATGGAACGTTGACCGATATTGGTAACGTGGCTCAAAGCTCGGGTCAGATGGTAGACGGATTCCTGGGGCACACCGGAATTGATCATAATAATTGCCAAATCAATATTCTTTTCAATTTCCTGCCACGAGGAATCTTTGGCTGCCTTACTCGCAATTCGGACTTCAAATAATATCAAATTCATTAAACTTCTGGCGATTCTTTCGGCACCTTTTTTATCTTTTTCCGGCAATCCTGTCAGCAGTTCCAGGACCTGAGAAACCCATATCAGGCCTGATTTGATCTTTTCGCTTTGAGCAAATGCCAGAATGGCGCTTTGAACATTCATGGAATTTTTACCTCTATAGTGATTCTCAAAATAATATTCCGATAAGCAATGGAATGAGGTGGTCCGGGTGAGGGGTAATTTTTTTGTCACAAGATGCCAGATCCCTGCCCCTTGGGCTTGAGACGGCGACTTCCTTTCACTTGGCGCCTAGCGGGTTATAACATCCTACCCAACACCCATGGAACAAATTGGTTTGCTTGGCTGAGCAGCACAGACATTTGGCCATTTAAAACCACCGGAGTGAACAGCTTGTGGCAAAAAAATTTCCCTTCGCCCGGACCAGCATGACCGCAGGGGGAATCAGAACATATTTTTGAGAATCACTCTAAATTAATTCTAAAGACTGATAACACTAACTATTCAAAATTTTAAACACAAGTAAAAATCCCATCATCTGATGTGAATCATCGTCTCGGTTGACCGTTTTGCTTCCCTGCAAACCCCGCCCTTTAGCGGGAAATCAAGGGAAGTTTCAATAATTGCCAAAATAATGTCTCAATAAGATATTGCAATTAGCCCGGCCCGAACGAGGGGTGTTTTTTGGGCCGACCAGATGATGATTACAGCGGAGCTAAATGGCAAAGGGTACCCGCCGTTTCGGAGTTTAGGGGGCACTGATCCGGCACCTGGTCGGCAAAAAATTACCACTCGCCCGGGCGCCGGTACAACCTTGGCGGCAATCAGAACATATTTTTTAAAATCACTAAATCTGAAACAGATATTTTTCGGACCGGCAAGTCCCGCCCTATAGGGTGGGGTGCTGCACTTCCAAAATTATATTCCGATTGATTTTGTGCCTGAAGGGATGTAGTTTTTTTATCAATAATCGTATGGTACTTTAAAAATCACCATAAATTATGGTACACCCAGTATTGGATCAACACAGCGGATTGATCTCGCTGTCCCGCATCCTTATATTTTTATTTAGCAAACATCTAAAATCAACGAATTGAATTGAGAGCATTTCTGCATGGTTTGTAGACGAAAGCATATATTTTTTTTAGTGATGATTTTCCTGATTCAGATGATCGTCTCATGCGCGGTAATCCCCAAACCGATCCGATCAGAGGCAGAGCCCCGAGTGCCGTTTGATAAGTTAATCGAAGAAGTTGACAATTACCTCGGCAAAACCGTTATCTTGGGTGGCTATATTCTGGAAGTGGAAAATTTGCATGACAAAACCAACTTAACCGTTTTGCAGGCACCGCTTTCGTTAGGGGATGAACCCAAATCCAAGGATCGCAGCCAGGGCAGATTTATCATTGCCCATAAGGGATTTCTCGATCCCGAGGTTTACAAAAAGGACCGCAAAATTACGGTTGCCGGTATCGTCAATGGCACAACGGTGGAGAAGGTCGAAAAAACTTCTTATTCATATCTTATGATCACCAGCCGCAGCATTCATCTCTGGCCGGAATATGAAAAATATTATCGATATCCGTACGACTATTACTGGTATTATCCATATCCGTATTACCACTGGCGCCATCCCTACTACCGATATTATCCGTATTATTGGTAATTTGGCCGGTTCGCTTCCCCGCAGGCGCCGCCTTTTAAGGGGAGATGAAGAGAAGCTTCAATAATTGTCAAACCAGTGTTTCAATAAGATATTACAAATTACGTCGGCCCGAACGAGGGGTGTTATTTTGTGGGACATCGGATGGTGGGTGGGCAGGCAGCAAAATAGAAGGGAGTTCCCGTTTCGGATTCCAGGGGGCCAATGATCCTCGGCAAAAAATTACCCCCTTGCCAGGTCCGGCACAACCGTGGCGGCAATTGGAACATCTTATTAAAATCACTAAATCTGAAACAGATATTTTCTGTACCGGGAAGCCCCGCTGTCTCAGACGGGTAGCGTCACATTCGTTTATGGCTTTTTGGGGTGGTTTCGGCACCTCGTAACCATACCGCTTGACACTTTTTGGGGTTTCACTTATTTTTCAATACAAAGGATAATTCCCTATGAAACTTTTAAAAATAAGTATTTTGATTTTTTTATCGCTGTTTTTTTTATTAACGGCATGCAGCACGGTTCCAATTACCGGCAGAAGACACCTGGAACTGATTCCAGATGCTTCAATGCTTTCGATGAGCACGGAGCAATACGACGCTTTTCTGAAATCCCATAAAATAAACGCAGACACTAACCAGACCGGATTGGTCAGACGTGTCGGCCGGAAAATTCAAAAGGCGGTTGAGCAATATATGGCCGAAAACAACTTGTCTCATGAACTCAAATATTATGAATGGGAGTTTAATCTGGTTGAAAGCAAAGACGTAAATGCATGGGCAATGCCTGGCGGAAAAGTTGTGGTTTATACCGGTATTTTGCCGGTTGCTCAGGATGAAAAGGGCCTGGCTGTCATTATGGGCCATGAAATCGCCCACGTGGTGGCTAATCACGGCAATGAGCGCATGTCGCAAGGCTTAATTGTCCAATTTGGCGGCATGGCCCTGTCGACGGCTCTGGCAAACAAGCCACAACAGACTCGCGAACTCTGGATGCAAGTATATGGGGCCGGCGCGCAATATGGTGTTATGCTTCCCTATAGTCGTTTGCATGAATCAGAAGCTGATCACCTGGGCTTGATATTTATGGCAATGGCCGGTTATCATCCCAATACGGCCGTGGATTTATGGAAACGTATGGCTAAAATGAAGGGCGACCAGGCACCCCCGGAATTTTTAAGCACCCATCCTTCGGATGAAAGGCGAATTCAGAATATTCGTAATTTAATTCCGAAAGCGATGCTTTACTATCACAGCAGTGATTAGGGCACTGCTATGAGGGTGTTTTTTTATATTGGATCGGGAACGGGCAGGCGTTTTTTAAAAATTCTCTTCCAGATAATTTGATGCAAGCGAGGTAACTTAAATGAATCCAATATTATTTGTTGTTTCCATTTTATGGATCGCCGCAGGGTCAGCGTTGATAATATATACCCAGGGGACCCGGGCGTGTTGGAGCCGCATGCTTGATAGAGATAACTATAAATGGGTGGCAGTTATACCGTTAGGTTTCGGATTTATTTTGGTGGCGAGTGTCTTTTACTACCCAGAGATGTTATGGCTTGCACTTATACTCGGGATACTGGCATTGCTCAAGGGGGCTTACCTTATTTTGGGGCCGTCCCGGCAGGTTAAAAATTTTTTTGATTGGTGGATCAAAAAGCCGGGTGATGGAACGCTTCGCCTGTATGGGCTATTTACGTTTATTCTGGGAAGCGCTCTCTTAGCATACATTCTATAGCCGCCAACGGCGGATAAATTGCCTAAAATCTGATTAGCCCCGGTTCCGAAAATTAATGAAGCTCCCCGCAGCAAGCTGCGGGGTATCAAAGCGGAATTGCGCCGTAGCATAACCCGCCGTCGCAAAGCTATGGCGCGATAAACCCGCCTGCGCTCTGGAGAGCTTCCGCCTTCGTCAAGACTTCGGCGGGACAGGTCGGCGCGATTCACCTTGCCCTCTTCAGTTGGGTCGTAGCCTCGGGCAAAGGCCAATCATCCCTGCAGCAAGCTGCAGGGTATTCAGGCGAAGGCGAATAAATTAATCTGCTCCTCAAATACCCGTCGGATAAACCTCAGTGATTGTATGGGTTATCCGGCGGGTGTGGTATATTATTTATCTTGTGTAATCTTCCCGCTTAGGGCTGCCTGCGCTGCCGCCAAGCGAGCAATCGGCAACCGATAGGGTGAACATGAGACATAAGTCAATCCGAGGTTATGGCACAAGACAACAGATTGCGGGTCGCCACCGTGTTCTCCGCAGATACCGCATTCCAGATCAGGGTTGACTTCGCGGCCTTTTTTAACCGCAATGGCCATTAATTCACCCACCCCGTCCGGATCAATGGTGGCAAATGGATTGTTCGGCAGAATTCCTTTCTCCAAGTATTGAATCAGAAAACCGGCTTCAGCATCGTCCCGGGAGATTCCAAAAGTCGTTTGAGTTAAATCATTGGTTCCGAAAGATATAAAGGCGGCATATTCGGCGATTTGATCGGCAGTCAGGGCAGCACGTGGAATCTCGATCATCGTGCCGAATTTATACTCGATTTCAACGCTCTTTTCCTCCATGACCTTTTTGGCCTCGCTCTCGAGGATACCCCGCTGCACCTTGAGCTCGTTTACGTGACAGGTCAACGGGATCATCACCTCCGGATGCACGGAGATGCCTTCCTGGGCTACTTCACAAGCTGCTTCAAATATCGCTCTCACCTGCATGGTGGTCAATTCAGGCAATTGGATACCCAGGCGGACGCCGCGCAATCCAAGCATTGGATTTTCTTCGCGCAGGCTTTCTGCCCGTTTGAGAATTCTTTCTTTTTCTTTGACCTGCTGCAGCAATTCATCGGTTTCCGATTGGGTTGCGGCTTTGTGCTGGTGGATTTTTAAATCAGCAATTTCGTGCGTCAGGTCGATGATATTGGGTAAAAACTCGTGCAGCGGCGGATCAATCAGACGAATGATAACCGGCAGGCCGTCCATGACCCTGAAAAGTCCGGCAAAGTCTTCGCGCTGAAAAGGCAGGAGTGCGTCAAGCGCCTCACGCTGCTCCTCCGGCGAGTCTGACATGATCATCTTTTGCACATGCGGCAGCCGACTCGCCTCGAAAAACATATGCTCGGTGCGGCAAAGTCCTATTCCTTCAGCCCCGTAGTCACGTGCCCGTTGCGCATCGCGCGGGTAATCGGCATTGGTCCAAACACCGAGACGACGGAATTCATCCGCCCAGGAGAGAAGCTTTAACAACCACTGGTCCTTGATGTCGGGTACCAGGGTAGCAATCTGGCCTTTAAACACCTCACCGGCAGTACCATCAATCGAGATCCAGTCCCCCTCTTGTATGGTGATGTTATTTACACTCATCTGCCGCTTGTCGATTTCAATATTGAGCTGCGACACACCCACCACAGCAGGTTTGCCAAACTGGCGGGCCACCAGGGCAGCATGGCTGGTTCGGCCCCCCCGGCTGGTGAGGATCCCTTCGGCAGCCAACATACCGTGGACATCGTCCGGTTTGGTCTCAGGTCGCACCATGATAACTTTTTTGCCGTCTTTCTTGGCCCACTTTTCGGCCAAATCAGCATCAAAGGCTACCACACCACACGCTGCACCCGGTGATACATTGAGACCCTTGGCGAGAAAGTTCCCGCCATCTTTTGCGGCTTTGGTGGCTTTAGGATCAAACTGGGGATGCAGGAAGAAATCGATTTGCCCGGGAGTTACGCGCAAAACAGCTTCCTCGCGGCTTATGAGTCCGTCCTCAGCCATATCCACGGCGATGCGCACAGCCGCCTGCGCGGTTCGCTTTCCGTCACGTGTCTGCAGCATCCAAAGCTTGCTTTTTTCAATCGTGAACTCAACGTCCTGCATTTCACGATAATGCTTTTCCAGTTTCCGGCAGATCTGCTCGAATTCGGCATACGCATCCGGCAGTTCATTTTTTAGTTTCTGAATATCTTCGGTCAAACGAATACCGGCAACAACATCCTCACCTTGGGCATTCATTAAATAGTCACCTTCAATCTTGTTCTCTCCGGTAGAAGCATTACGGGTCATAGCAACACCGGTCGCACTGTCACTACCCATATTACCGAAAACCATCGTCTGAATGTTCACCGCGGTGCCCATGTCATGAGAGATACCGGCGGCATTGCGATAGTCGATTGCCCGCTTACCGTTCCAGCTTTTGAAAACCGCCTCTGTGGCCTGCCGCAGTTGCGCAACTGGATCGGTGGGAAAATCCAGTTGCGTGTGTTGCTTATAAATTTGTTTGAATTCGTTGGTCACTGCTTTCCAATCCGCTGCTGACAATTCAGCATCAGATGTGACGCCAGCTTTCTCGCGGGCTGCAGTGATCACTTCCTCGAACACTTCATCAGGCATTCCCATGACGACACTACCGAACATTTGAACCAGACGGCGGTAAGCGTCCCAAACGAACCGCTCATCTCCGGTTAGCTTAATCATGCCCTGGGCCGTCTCGTCGTTCAATCCGATATTGAGGACTGTGTCCATCATACCGGGCATAGAGAACTTGCCGCCGGAACGACATGAAACCAGCAGCGGGTTTTTGGCATCGCCGAACTTTTTGCCGGTTGCAGTTTCTACCGTTTTAAGCGCATCCAGTTCCTGTTGCCACATCCCTTCTGGAAATTTCTCACCTTCGTCAAGATAAGCAATACATGCCTCAGTCGTTACGGTAAACCCGGGAGGAACAGGTACTTCCAATCGCGACATCTCTGCCAGGTTGGCCCCTTTACCTCCGAGAAGCCCCCTAACGGCTTCCCAATCGCCGCTAACATATTCTTCAGCCGCACCCACTTCATTAAAAAGATACACCCACTTTTTAGCCATGATAACACCCCCAATAAAAAATTAGCTAACAATCTGAAAAATTTTTAAACATAAACGAATACAAAAAAGACTTGCAACTGTCAAGCCGAAAAAGATTATAAATAAATGATAACAGGAAAGTTAACGGTTCAGATCGTCTTTTCAGCCGGATCAAAAAATTGCCACGATTGGTCAGATATCTGAGATAGATATTTAGTTCACTGTAAAGCCCCGTCCTTCATGTCGCGAGCTACATAAAAATATCTTCTAATTGTTGTCACGGTTTTGCTGGCCCAGGTGAGAGGCAAATTTTTCGTTTGACATGCAGACGGCTTTGACCTAAATAAAATGGATCATTTTTCATTATCCCTCACCAAGATGATCGCGTATTCCCAAACCCAACAAAGCAGCCTTCCGCTCAGCGGGCTGGGATTAACGTGTGAATATAAATGGCAAATTCCTTCACTAAAATCTAATATAAATTCCTGCCAGGCAAAAAGCAGACATTTAAATATTTTAGGCCGGCTGCGGCTCATAATATTAAAACGGAGATTTTTAATACCTCATCTGGGCATAAACAAAATGAAGAGTGAATTATAACTCTTCAGTATCATGAGGTATCCGAAATATTTAAGCACCTCACTGTAAACCAATGATAGCAGAATGATAGTTGTCTTATTTATGTCTTCATTTTGTTTACCCCTCCCGCTTTCAGCGGGATGATACCCCATGGCCTTCGGCTTGACACTTGCGGTGTCTGCGTTGCGTGTCCTGGCGAACCCTTGGACGCTTCCCGCACAGCGGGATTTCGCATCTGAACTTTCAGAATCGCGGAACTCAATTGGATCTGGAGCATCCTCGACTTTTGCACAATTAAGGTAATAAAGCTTATAAATAAAAAGCCCGGAGTTATGTCTGCACGCTGATAATTATAATTCTAATATCGGCTGCCGGTAATAAATGAATCAGGAGCCGGGATAACAAAGGCTTTAGCTTTACCCTAGATATTGGAAAACATGTACCAGGTACGTACGGACGTCAAAAAGAATCGACTTTATCTTGTCTTTGGGGACCCAAGCAGGCAAGAGTTGCGAAAAGCATTAAAGGAGGTCGAAAGATTATGCTTACCCTTGGAACCCAATTTTACGTGCTTGACCGACTACAGAAATTGCATGCTTGTAAATGCAGATAGCAAGGATCTATTCGAAAAAAAGCAAAACAGATTATGGGGGTTAGGGGTGGGCAAAACGGTGCGGATCATTCCCGACTCGGATATCGGAAAAACCCTGATGCAATTTTTTCGGTCGATGAATAGTCAATATCAAACTGACTATGTGACCAACTTTCAGGAGGCTGAAGCAATCCTTGACAGCTACAGCGAAGAAATAAGTCGTTGCCAAGTTCCAGCTGCAAACGAAATTTTTAAAATAATTGATATGGATGGCTGGGAGTATTAGAAGCGTTACTTAACTTACGATGAGGCAATTAAGAATTTAAAGCAAATCCGCAAATCGGGTCGGCAGAGTGCAATAGTGGTAGATGTGAATGTTTCCGTCCACAACAATTTCAACAAGGCGCGATAGACAACATAAATTCAGTCGTTAACCAACCCGAATTTTTAATCAGATTTTATATGTCTTTGAAATCAGCCGCTTTAAGGTCAACCCTTAATTTTCGTGTTTTGTTAGTGAACTCTTCCAATAACTGTTTAAGCTCAAGCTGATGTTCTTCGTTGTAAAGTAAAAACAACGTTAACATTTTTCGTTTTTTTGAGGGTTGGGTCTCGGACTCCAGCCCATATGACTTTGCGAGCACTTGAAGATCGTTTAGGGCTGATGCCGCACTTTGATATCTTTCATCCGGATTTTTGGCACAGGTTTTAAGTATAAAACGTCGTAAGATTTCCGGTAAGTTTGGCACCTGGCCTGCGGGGTCCGGAACATTATGTTCCAAAGGCATATCCATTTTGGTTCGGGTATTGTCTTCTGAAAAAGGCGTTTTACCTGTTAACATTTCATAAGCAGTGATACCCAAGGCATATATGTCGCTGCGTTCGTCAACCGTGCTGCCGCTAATCTGCTCAGGAGGCATGTAGGCCGCCGTTGCACCTGACAAATTAAGATCTTTGGCTCCATGCCGTATCCCAAGGCCGAAGTCTAGTATTTTCAAACCGCCATCTTGATTCACAAAAAGATTTGATGGTTTGATAATTCCGTGGATCATACCCTGTTGATGGGCATAAACCAGACCGGAACAGATCTGGATTAAAAAAGCTGTCGTCTGAGCAATCGGAATCGTTTTCCATCGTTTAATGAGCGATCCAATGGTTTCGCCCTCCATCAGTTCCATGATGATAAATAGCGTTCTAAATCGCTCTTCGATGTCATACACTTTTACAATGTTCTTATGGTTCAGATTGGCAATAGCGTTGGCCTCCTTTTGGAAGCCTCGCAGAAAGTCCAAATCCATGGCTAAATCATGACGGATCATCTTGACAGCAACCGGGATGCCCAGTTCGGCGTGTATTCCTTTATATACAATGCTATTGGGACCATCGCCGATGGTATCGGTCACAGCGTATTTTCCGATTCTTTTTTCCGCGAGCAATCTCTGTGACGAAAAGCGTTCAGCCAGAAGCTCGGTAAGAAAATTCCTTAATTCAGGATGTTCAGTTACAATCTTATCAAACTGGACCCTTTTCAGCCCCCAGAGTTGCATATCGGTTTCAGCGTCAATATGATCGCTTTGCGGCTTTTCTGCAAGAATCGCCATTTCTCCAATGAGATCACCCTCAAGCGATCTTCCCACGGGATATAGTTTTTTATGTTTTTCTACTTTGGTGATGCATGCTCCTTGCTGAATAATATAGAGGGAATCATTTCTGGCTCCCTGAGTGATGATTCTTTCACCGGCTTTTATTTTTTTGTGTATTAAGCTGTTCAAAAGCGGGCATGCGACATTCCTGTGAACGGACTTAAACAATCGTGTGTTTCTCAAAAACTCATAATCGCAGGGTAGAGGTATTTTTTTATTCTGCGCTTGGTCGAGTTTGGGTTGCTCCATCATTTGGTCCGGTGCTTCAAACTCCACGCCAATGAGGTTATATTCGGGATTGGTCGTGTCTTTGTTTGTCCATTTTGCTCTAACCTGGATGAACTCCCAAGATTCCTCAAGCGAACTATAAATCTGTAAATGAAACATAATTTCGGGCTCGATTTCCCATTTTGTCTTTAAAATTACACCGCCCATGCTGCGATTGAGTAAGTCAACGTAGAAGGCCGTTGGTTGTTTTGTGACATGGATTCCGGGTATAAACCCTTGATTACCGGTGTAAAGAATCCCGATCTCAGGAGGGTTTAACATTTCTCTGAGCCACCGCCTGCGATCGTGTTGGATTTCCATGAAATAATTCCTTTCCGCAGAAAGTCCCCCCGCAAAAGGTCATAAGACTTGAAACTGCCGGAAGATAATTGCTGATCTTCTATTATTTGGCGAGACAGAATTTGAAGGCCATGGTCTCTGCTCAGCGCAACTGCTTATGAAACAATAACTGGTGAGGGCGGACAATTACTTTATATATTAATATGTTACGGATGTATTTGTCAAGGAATTGTCATGAAATTATAAAACCAACGACCGGTAACGATCCTATTTAGATGGTTGACGGTGTCGTATCATTTATTCTTGCGCTCGTCTGCCATCAGCAATCAGCATTTTTAGCTTTTAAAAATTCTTTTATCTTCGTGCGCATATCACTCATCCTTGCTGGCTCTGTCCACAAAATCTCGGGATCGGCTCCGAACCAGGTTAATTGCCGTTTGGCATATCTTCGGGTGTCACGTTTAAAGGTCCGCACTGTCTCCGTCCAGGGGAGACGTCCCTGAATGAAAGCGACCACGTGACGATATCCAATCGCCTGCATGGATTTGAGGTCTGCCGCGTAACCCATTTTCAACAGAGTTCTCACTTCATCAACAAAACCCGCATCGATCATGGCATCCACTCTCTGGTTGATACGTTTGTACAATAATTCTCGAGGTATGGTCAGACCAATTTTCAAGAAACTGAAAGGCGTGTCTGAAAATTGATGATCTTGCTGATACTTGGAAATTGACTCACCTGTTGCTTCAAAGGTTTCAAGCGCTCTGGTTATTCGATACGTGTCATGGGGGTGAATTCTGCGGGCGGTTTTCGGATCCACTTTTGCCAATCGTTCGTAAAGCGATTCTGATCCAATGGCGGCAGCCTCGTCTTTTAGTTTATTGCAAACACCGGTCGCCAGCGGTTCTGACGGGAATAGACCATGCAATAGCGCCTTTATATAAAACCCGGTACCGCCGACAATGAAAGGGATGGTGTTTTGAGAATGCAACTCAACAATTTTCTTGCGAGCCAGAAAGGAATATCGGGCCGCATCAAACGCTTCATCCGGGTCCACGATATCAATCATGTGGTGTTTAATTTTTTTTTGCTCGAGGGGGGTAGGTTTGGCCGTGCCAACGTCCATGTATCGGTAGACTTGCATTGAGTCGGCACTGACAATTTGACCGGTGATCTCTTCAGCGACATCGATGGCCGCGGCGGTTTTACCGACCCCGGTCGGACCGCAAATAACAATTATTTTCGGTTTTTTGCCAGAAGGAGGCATTCTTTGTTGGTCGCATCGACTGTTCGCAGAACAAATTTTTGCTTAACGGCACAATCAAGAATATAGAGCGAAATTAGGTTCACGAGATATATTAGTCAAGCTAAATCTTAACTGCTGAAAACACCTATGCTGATAATTACAAATCGGCAAAAAATTTTATCCCAAGAGAGAAAGCAGAAATAAAGTTTCCACACAAGTATTTAAGACATTTTCCTTGACAAAATCCGGTATTATCGGTAATCGACCCCCTTGCACTAGCATTTTATTCGCGTGTTATTATTGAAAAATCGGTTTGGGGCTTTTTCCTTGTGTAACACCCCGCCCTGTTAGGCGGGGCTTGCGGGAAAGCGGGCCGCTCAATAATCGAGGAGAATAATTAGATGGTCTTTGATATATTATTTTACACCTCTCTCGCGATTTTTATTTTGGGCCTGATATACAAGATTTCTACCTGGTTCACACGAAAAATCGGCATAATGGCCCATCAGGTCACGACTGCGGATAGGGTTTCCGCGGCCACAAGAGGTATACTGACCACTTTTTTTAGTCGGAAAATCTTGATTTTGATTAAGGTTTTCATCCTTGATGTTTTGCTGCAACTCAGAATTTTGCGAGAGAATTACCTCCGCTGGCTTATGCATATGCTCATTTTCTGGGGGTTTATGCTGCTAGTGCTGATGCATGCCCTTGAAGGCTCAATCTCTGAGCCCCTGTTCAGCGATTATTATTCTACCGTCAATCCGTATATGTTTCTGAGGGATCTCTTTGGCTTCATGGTGATTGTCGGCATCGGGATTGCCATCTACCGACGCTTTATCCTCAAAGTTCCCCGTCTCTCATCCACAATCATGGACCGTTATGCCATCATCATCGTAGCCATGGTCATGTTATCAGGAATATTCCTTGAGGGTCTCAAGATTACCTCCCATAGCGAATTTATGCGAATGGTTGAAGATTATGCCGGTTTGGAGGATCAAGAGGAAATTCAACCCCTGGAAAGTTTTTGGGTTCAACATTATGGGCTGGTTTCCCCCAACCTCGAGGCCCCTTTCGATGAAGAAGTTCTGGCTCAGGGGGAAGAACTCCATGAAGGGTATTGCATGGACTGTCATTCCAAACCCCAGTCGGCTTTTAGCGGATATGCGGCCAGCAAAATCATCCGTCCGATCGCGAGTGCACTGGATCAAGCCGGCGGTGTCACCCTTTTGTGGTATTTTCACATTCTGAGCTGTTTTATCGGCCTGGCCTACCTGCCGTTCAGCAAGATGTTCCATGTCTTTGCCACACCGGTAAGTTTAATGGTCGGTGCGGTTATGGACAAAGCAAAGTCTGCCCCGGCCAATATCGCTACCCGCCAGGCAATCGAACTAGACGCCTGCATGCATTGCAATACCTGCAGTCTACGGTGCTCGGTCGCTGTAGCCTATGATAATGTCGGCAATCGCAATATTCGTCCTTCGGAAAAAATTCAATTCCTGAGGGCTTATGCCGCCAACAAGGATCTTGATAGTCAGGCGCTCAGGGCAATCCAAGAGGGTATCTATCTGTGCACCAATTGTGACCGCTGCACGGTGTTCTGCCCCGCCGGGATAACACTTAAGGATATGTGGCTGAATGTGAGGGAAGAACTTATCCAAAAGGGTCATCCTGTTCCCTTGGTCCTTTCACAGTATTCATGGTACCGAGGATTGAACCGCGAGAGCCTTGAAGCCGCCGATTATTCCAACCCACTGGATGCGGCCAGAAAGGCGATCGCTGATAATTTCGAATTAATCAACCAGCCTGAAAAGATCATTCCCTTAACTCCCATCAATAAAGGTTTTAAGGAAAAGGCCGATCGTTCGGGCCAGGCCCATACCTACTCATATTGTTTTTCCTGCGAAAACTGCAGCACGGTCTGTCCGGTGGTAGAAAACTATGAAAACCCCCAAGAAGTTGTGGGGATGCTACCCCACCAGATCATGCGTGCGTTGGGACTGGGCTTGAAGGATTTGGCGATGGGTTCACGGATGCTGTGGGACTGCCTGACCTGCTATCAATGTCAGGAACACTGTCCCCAGGGAGTCAAGGTAACCGATGTACTCTATGAACTGAAAAATCAGGCGCTAAAAGAAACATTTGCGACAGATAAAAAGGAGACAATAACCAAATAAACCAGTGTAATGTCCCAGAAATAAGTTACAAAATTCAACACAAGGTTTGGAAGGTTTTTGCGAGCGCCATTGAGAATTTTGGGATAAAGATGCCGGCTGCAACTGGGCGTAAAATCCGCCGGAGGCGGATGAAAATCAAAAGCTGTCTGAGTCCCGAGGCCCGCAAGGCGGGCTGAGGTCGAGTTCTTTTGATTTAGCCCAGTGCAGCAGGCGTCCCCAAAATGATCGCCGGCGCGAGCAAAAGGCTTTCAAACCGTCAAAAGACTCTTTAAACTTATTTCTGGGACAGAATACTAGCAATTTCTTTTTCAAATTATAGTATTGTGATTTAAATGCTCAGGTTTGATTAAATTCAAATCCTTCACCCAACACCATAGGGACCGAGATAATGAAATTTGCATTATTTATTGGGTGTAATATACCGGCCCGTGTTGAGCAATATGAGCTTTCCGCCAGAGCGGTGCTCAACCGGCTGAATGTCGATGTGTCTGATATCCGTGAATTTAACTGTTGCGGATATCCGATGCGCAATGCGGATTTTAATACCTATCTTATTTTTTCTGCCAGAAACCTGGCTTTGGCGGAGAAACAGGGTCTGGACATGATGACCCTCTGCAAGTGCTGCTATGGCAGTCTTAAGAAGGCAGATCACCTCCTCAAAGAGGATAAATCGCTGCGGGATACTGTCAATGCTCTTCTGGCTAAAGAAGGACTCGGTTACAACGGAAATCTTGAGGTGGTTCATTATCTAGCGGTGCTTTACAAAAATATTAGTATACCCGCTTTGAAAGAGAAGATAAACTGGGCATTTAAAGATCTTAAAATCGCCACCCACTATGGGTGTCATGCTTTGCGTCCCAGTGAGATCATGCAGTTTGACAATCCGGCGGCACCGGTCATTTTCGATGAACTGGTAAAGGTTACCGGTGCCAAAAGTGTGGATTGGCCGTTGAAGCTGGAGTGTTGCGGTGCTCCTCTGATGGGGATCAATGATGATCTTTCCATGGATCTCACTCAAAAAAAACTGGCAGACGCAAAGCAGGCCGGTGCAGACTATCTTTGTTCGGCCTGCCCCTGGTGTCAACTGCAATTCGATAATGTTCAGCAGATGATTGTTTCAAAAAGAGGAAGCAATCATCAACTTCCTTCCATTTTATACCCCCAGCTGCTTGGACTTGGAATGGGTATTGACGAAAAGGCTTTGGGTCTCAACATGAATCAGATCGATATTACTGGTATAAAAGGATTTTTATCTGAGGAGTAGAGATGTCACAAGAGATGATTGGTTCGGTAATGGTCGTCGGTGGCGGTATTGCCGGTATGCAGGCTGCGCTGGATGTGGCCGACTCCGGTTATTATGTGTACCTTGTTGAAAGATCGACCTCCATTGGCGGGATCATGTCGCAGCTGGACAAGACGTTCCCGACCAATGACTGTGCCATGTGAATTATTTCGCCGAAACTGGTCGAGGTCGGCCGGCATAACAATATCGAGTTACTGACCCTGTCCGAGGTAAAAGAGATATCCGGAGAAGAGGGTAATTTTAAAGTAAAGGTTATCCAGTATCCCCGGTATATTGATATGGAAAAATGCATCGCCTGCGGCCTGTGTGCCGAAAAGTGTCCCAAAAAGGTCGTGGATGAATACGATGCAGGGCTTGTCAAGCGTAAAGCAGCCTATGTAAAGTATCCCCAGGCGGTACCCCTGAAGTATGCCATCGATCCGGATTACTGCATCTATTTCATTAAGGGTAAATGTAAAGCCTGTGAAAAGTTTTGCCCCACCGGTGCCGTCAAATTTGATGACGAGCAAAGAGACCTTACACTTAACGTGGGTTCCATTATTCTTTCCAGCGGCTGCCAGGTTTACGATCCTGCCACCCATGATGTTTATGGGTATGACAGCTCTTCGAATATCGTAACCAGCCTGGAATTCGAACGGATGCTTTCTTCATCGGGACCTTACGGTGGGCATCTGGTGCGGCCGTCTGATAACAAAGAACCCCAAAAAATTGCCTGGCTGCAGTGCATTGGTTCGCGGGATGTGCACCTCGGCGCCCGAGGCTATTGTTCTTCGGTATGCTGTACCTATGCCATCAAAGAGGCAATGCTGGCCAAAGAGCACAGTAAGGAGCCGCTCGATACGGCCGTCTTTTACATGGATATCCGTACCCACGGCAAAGACTTTGAACGATATTTCAACAGAGGCAAGGAGCAATCAGGCATCCGTTTTATTAAATCAAAAGTCACCAATATTTTCCCGGTCGATGATACCGGCAAGCAGCTGATTCGCTACATTGATGAGGGCGGCAAGCGGATGGCGGAGGAATTCGATATCGTCGTTTTGTCCGTCGGGCTTGGGATCAGCGAAGCGGCAATCGATCAGGCCGGCAAACTGGGAATCGACCTCGATCATTATAACTTTGTATCGACCTCGAGTTTTGAACCGGTAAAGACGTCAAAGCCGGGCATCTATGTGTGTGGCGTCTTTGAGGCCCCCAAGGACATTCCGCAATCTGTTATTGAATCCAGTGCGGCTGCCGGCGTGGCCGGAAGTCGATTGTCAGAAGCTCGCTGGACTTTGACCAAGACCAAAGAAATTCCGGCAGAGATCGATGTGCGGGGTGAACCCCCTCGGATCGGCGTATTTATTTGCCGGTGCGGAACCAATATTGCGGGCGTGGTGGATATTTCCGCAGTAGTGGAATATGCTAAAACCTTGCCGTATGTTGTTCACGCAGACGAAAACATGTTCAGTTGTTCTCAGGACAACCAGGATAATATGTCCAAACTGATCAAAGAAAAAAGTTTAAATCGCCTGGTCGTATCTGCCTGTACGCCCAAAACACATGAACCGCTTTTCCAGGAAACAATGACCAATGCAGGTATTAATAAATACTTGTTTGAGATGGCCAATATCCGCAATCAGTGCTCATGGGTTCACAGTCAGAATCCTGAAGAAGCCACCGAAAAGGCCAAGGAATTGACCAGAATGGCCATTGCCAAAGTTGCCCTGCACCAACCGCTGGTCGAGCCCTCACTGGAGATAAACCAGTCTGCCCTGGTAATCGGCGGCGGTATTGCAGGCATGACCGCGGCCAAAATCCTGACCAAACAGGGCTACCACACGCATTTGATCGAAAAAGGGGAAATCCTTGGCGGGCAGGCCCGAAAACTCCACGAGACCTGGCGGGGCGAGGATGTTCAGGATAATTTGAACGATATGATTCAATCCATTCAATCCAACGCTGACATCGATATCCACCTAAACGCTCAGATAAAAGCTGTGGAAGGTTTTGTGGGCAATTTCAAAACGACAATTGAAAAGGACGGTAAAGGGGAGGTGCTTGAGCACGGGGTCACCATTATTGCTTGCGGGGCTTCGGAGTTCAAACCCGACCAGTATCTATATGGCCAGGATCCGCGAGTTGTCACCGGTTTGGAACTGGATCAAAGATTGATCCAAAATGATCCAGATCTAAAAGAGCATAAAGTTGCCGTGTTTGTTCAATGCGTCGGTTCACGTATACCGGAGCGTCCCTACTGCTCCAAGGTTTGCTGCACCCACTCCATCAAGAACGCTTTGAAACTCAAAGAGTTGAATCCTGAAATGGATATCTTTATCCTCTATCGGGATATGCGATCTTATGGATTGCGGGAAGATCTGTATCGAGAAGCCCGCAGCAAAGGGATTCACATACTGCGCTACGATTTTGATAAGGTTTTGGATGTTGGCACTATTGAAGGTGACCTTCGGGTAACTTTCACAGACACATCCATTCGGCGGCAGATGGAAATTCGACCGGATCTCTTGATCCTGGCCACAGCTATTGTGCCACCGAAAGACAACCTATTGGCGCCACTTTATAAAGTAACTCTCAATGATGATGGGTTTTTCATGGAAGCCCACGTCAAGTTGCGGCCGGTAGATTGTGCCACAGACGGGATCTTTATATGCGGTCTGGCCCATGCACCAAAACCGGTTGATGAATCGATTGCCCAGGCTCAGGCAGCAGCCACGAGGGCAGTTACGCTACTGGCTAAAAAAACAATTCAAATGAGCGGAACGGTGGCAGAAACCGAACCGGACAAGTGCAGCCAGTGCGGTGTGTGTGTAGCGATATGCCCCTATTCAGCGCCGTTGTTTGAAAAAGAAGGGCAGTTTGCCGGTACGGCCCAGATCAACCAAGTGCTTTGTAAAGGATGTGGCCTGTGTGTGGCTTCCTGCCGCTCGGGCGCCATTCACTTAAAAGGCTTTGACAACGATCAAATTTTTGCCCAGATTTTTTCACTGCATGAAGAAGTTGTGTAAATAAATCCGTTAATAGGTAATGGGTGAGGGGCAAGAGGCTATGGGTGGTGGGTAATAGGTAAGAGGTAATGGGTGATGGGTGGTAGGTAATAGGTATTAAGGTTTCAGGTCATCTGGAACACGATTGATTCTGGCACGTGTTTATCCCTGACCACTAAACCTTAGCCTATAACCCATCACCCCTAACCCATTACCAGAATATTTTAGGAGACTATTCTAATGCCAGAGTGGGAACCAAAAATCGTCAGTTTTCTATGCAACTGGTGCAGCTACGGTGCCGCTGATCTTGCCGGTGTGAGCAGAATGCTCTATCCTTCAAACATCCGCGTCATCAGGATTCCTTGCACCGGACGCATGAGTCCTAAATTTTTTCTGGCTGCCTTGAGGGAAGGTGCAGACGGTGTGTGGGTATCCGGGTGACATCCCGGTGAGTGCCATTACCTGGAAGGTAATTATTATGCCCGCAGAAAGTTTGCCTTATTCCAAAATCTCATGGAGCACATGGGGATTGAATCCGGCCGGCTGCAATTTTCATGGGTTTCATCGGCAGAATCAACCAAATTTGTAGATGTTGTCAAAGAAGTCACCGAGGCCATAAAGGCGCTGGGACCGAATTATTCATTTGCTAAGACCCAAGCCAAGGTAGCTTGACATGATAGATTATTCAGAAAAGATAAAGGAGATATCCAAACGGCTTTTGGAGGAAGGCCGGGTTGACATCGTCATCGGTTTTAAAAAGGGAACCGTACCCATGATGAACGAACCCTGTTTGGTAAAATCATCCGGGGAAGTGGAAAAGTTTGTGTGGGACAGCAACTGCGGCATCAATCTGGCCAACTACCTGACGGGGCGAAATGAAAAAACCGGTATTGTTGCAAAGGGGTGTGATTCCCGCAACATCGTCACCCATATCATTGAAAATAAGATAAAGCGGGAGCAGTTGTATATTATCGGAGTGCCCTGCAAGGGGATGATCGACAAACATCGGGTGGCCGCCATGTTTGACGGGGAAATCAAGGTTGTTGACGAAAAGGATGCCAAGATCATCATCAAGGGTGAAAATTTTGAAAAAACCCTGGATAAAGAAAGTATCCTTCAGAGTAATTGCAGCATATGTATCCACCGCAATCCGGTCCTAAACGATGAGCTGGTGGCTGATCCGGTCGAAGAACAAAGAGATGTGGACCGCTATGAGGATGTTCGTAAAATCGAGACCATGAAACCGCAGGAAAAATGGCAATATTTTGAGGACATGCTCAAACCCTGTATCCGGTGTTATGCTTGCAGAAATGCGTGTCCTTTGTGTTATTGCCCCACCTGCTTTGTGGATGAACACCGTCCGCAGTGGGTCGGAAAAAGCCAGGATCCGACAGATCTGCGCACATTTCATTTTCTAAGGGCCTACCATTGTGCCGGCCGTTGCACCGATTGCGGTGCCTGCGAGCGGGCCTGTCCGGTAGGTATCCCGGTTCGTCAGTTTACCAAGAAACTGGAAAAAGACTGCTTGGAGTTGTTTAACTGGGAGGCAGGAATGTCGTTGGATGTTCGCCCACCGCTGGATACTTTCCGGCCTGATGATCCGGATGATTTTATAAAATAAGAACTGCTTGGTGTTTGGTGTTTAGTATTTTGGAATCTTCCGAACACAAGACACAAAACACTAAATACAGGTAGGGTAGCGCACATGAAAATATTTAAAGTCGATAAACAAGATTGGGTCGCCGGGGTTGAGAAGCTGTTTACAGCTTACCGTTTAGTTGGCCCGGTAAACGAAGGACAGTTTCATAATTTCAAAAAACTCAATAAAGGTGAATTGCCTGATTTCAATTTTTTAAACACCCGCCTTTCAGCAAAATCACTCGTCCATTCCCAGACCGAGGCGATGTTTGAATATTCCCTGGATGAAAATAAGGAAAATCATCATATTATGGTGGATGTCAAAAAAGATTATTCATCCCAGGCAGTTATCGGAATTCGTCCGTGTGATGCAAAGGCATTTTTACTGGTCAAGCGAAACTTTGATACCTCCCAATACAGGGATCCATACTGGATCAGAGCTTATGAATCCCTGACACTGGTGGGATTGGCTTGTCACAATCCGTGCAGTTCGTGTTTTTGTACCACCTCCGGCTGCGGGCCATTTCATGAAGAAGGTTTGGACGTTCTGCTTGTAGACACAGACGATTATTATCTGGCAAAAATTCTGACCGACAAGGGGAAAAATTTCCTAATAGCTTCCGGTTGGGATACTGAGACGGATGCCGATGGTGGTGATCAAAAAATTGAAATCATGAAGAAAGCCGCCGAGGAAAAGATAACCGTGTTGATAAATACCGACAAATTAAAAGCCAAAGAAACAATCGCTCTCTATGATGCTGAGTTCTGGGAGGAAGTGGCTTTTTCCTGCATTAATTGCGGCACCTGCACCTATGTATGTCCCACCTGCTGGTGCTTCGATATTCAGGATGAAACTCGCGGGAAATCAGGGATACGCATGCGGAATTGGGACAGCTGCATGTTCCCACTTTTTACATTGCACGGCTCCGGGCACAATCCCAGAGGTAAAAAGGTTCAGCGGGTCCGTCAGCGCTTTATGCACAAATTGAAATATTATGTGGAAAAATATGACAATGGTATTCAATGCGTTGGGTGTGGTCGCTGCGTGAATCTCTGCCCGGTCAATATTGATATTCGAAGAGTCTGTGAATTGATGAACGCATACGATCCGCAACTTGAATGTCCGGCGTAGAAGTGGTTTCAAAACCTCATCTTAGGTCCAATGACTGCGTTGTTCCGCGGATTAAAATGCTCACGTACTGGCGTGTACGCTCCGCTTTCAATCCGCGGGACGCCTTGTCCTTGAACCTCATCTAAAATTTTGAAATCACATCTAGTGTCGTAATCACAAAGAACTTACGGAATTCAACAATAGGTTTGAAAGGTTTTTGCGAGTGCCATTGAGCATTTTGGGATAAAGATGCCGGCTGTAGCGAGGCGTAAAATCCGCCAGCGGCGGATGAAAATCAAAAGCTGTCTGAGTCCCGAGCGTAAGCGAAGTCGAGTTCTTTTGATTTAGCCTCGCTTCAGCCGGCTTCCCCAAAATGGTCACCGGTGCGAGCAAAAGGCTTTCAAACCGCTGTCAGACTTATTAAACTTATTCCTCTGACAGCACAATAGGAAAGATTGAGGGAGAAATACGGTGCAAAATCCATATTTACCTTATCCGGTTCGCATCGATGATATAGTTACCGAAACTGAAGATAAGAATCTAAGAACTTTTAAATTTGTTTTTCTCCATTCTGAAGACGAGGAAAAATTCTCTTATAAGGCTGGCCAGTTTGCAGAACTCTCGGTGACCGGGAAAGGCGAAATTCCGATCGGGATTGCCTCCTCTCCCACCGAAAAAGGCTTTGTGATGTTCACTGTCAACAAAGTCGGGCTGGTGTCAACCTATCTTCACAATATGAGGGTTGGCGACATCATGGGAATACGGGGGCCTTTGGGGAACTGGTATCCCTGGGAGATCATGGAAGGCAAAAACATGGTCATTATTGGCGGTGGTTTTGCCTTTACTACGCTTCGCTCTTCGATTGTGCATATGCTGGATCCGGCCAATCGATCCAAATTCAAAGAGATTCATGTCATCTATGGGGCCCGGACTCCCGGGATGCTGCTGTATCGGGAAGAGTTGGCTGAGTGGGAAAAGCGCGATGACTTACATATGCACATCACTGTGGACGGCACGGATGATCCGAACTGGAAATACAATATCGGTTTTGTTCCGACCATCACCGAACAGAAAGCCCCGCCAGGTAATGCCGATACCTATGCGATTGTTTGCGGTCCGCCCATCATGATAAAATTTACGCAACCAGTTTTAGATAATCTGGGCTACTCGCATGAAAATATCATTATGTCCCTTGAGAATCGCATGAAATGCGGTATCGGGATGTGCGGCCGGTGTAATATCGGAAAAGAATTTGTGTGTAAGGACGGCCCGGTTTTCACCTTGGCCCAGTTAAACAACATGCCCAAAGAATACTAAAGCCTGATGACGGTCTTTTTGGTTTTCCCAAAATTTTATATAATAATAACTGCTAGTAGTTTTTTATGACGGCATAAAAGAGCGTTGCCTGTTTTTGGATTTTAATATTTTAGAAATGGCCGCAATTATGTTTTTCATGTTGACATTGAGATATCAATAATATAAAAAATTTGCTTTAAATATCACTGAGGATTTCCGGCGGTAAGCCAATAAAATAATTTTATAATCTAAAGGAGGGTTTTAAATGCCAACAGTTGAGTTTATGGGAAAAACATTTACCGTAGATGAAGACGGGTTTATCGATGCCTATGAAAACTGGTGTCAAGAGTGGGTACAACACGTAAAGAAAGAGGAAGGTATTGAAGAACTCACCGAGGAGCATACAAAGGTCATTCAGGTCCTGCAAGAGTATTATGAGAAGAATGGCATTGCACCGATGGTCCGGGTTCTCTCCAAAGTGACGGGTTTTAAATTAAAACATATTTATGAACTTTTCCCGTCCGTACCAGGGAAGGGCGCCTGTAAGATGGCCGGTCTCCCGAAACCCACTGGATGCGTCTAATTAGAACACCGTGATCGTAAACCAGTTTTAACAATAAAAAGGCTCTGCAAACAGGCAGAGCCTTTTTATTGTGGAGGCACTATGATTCTTACCGTTAAGTCCAAATCCAGGACAGAATTAATCGATATCACATCGGATATTCAATCCGCGGTTCGATCGTCAGGCATCGCCGAGGGCCTCTGCATGATTTATGTGCCGCACACAACCGCAGCAGTTACGATCAATGAGAGTGCCGATCCCAGCGTCAAAGCCGACATTTTGATGATCCTCAACGAAATAGTTCCCTGGAAGGCCAAATACCGCCACTTGGAAGGAAACTCCCCGGCGCACGTTAAATCGACGCTTGTAGGGGCTTCGGAATTGATTGCCATTGAAAATGGCCAGTTGGTATTGGGTACCTGGCAGGGAATATTTTTCTGTGAGTTTGACGGTCCCAGAACCCGAAAGGTGCACTTAAAGATAATGAAGTAGCCGTTTAAGCGGGTATATTTGCGGCTGGCTAAACCGACCTGAACGATTCGAATCCAAATAAGAAAAATTCAATAGCGCCCATGGATAAGACTGACAAATTAATCCTAAACCGGATACAATCAGATTTTCCGATAACAACACGTCCTTTCAAAAGTATTGCCGAGGCCCTAAATCTCACTGAGCACGAGGTGATAAAACGTATACAGCAATTAAAAGAAAACGCTATTATCAGAAGAATCGGCGGCAATTTTGTTCCTGAAAAATTGGGTTTTGTCAGCACGCTGTGTGCCGCCAAGGTTCCAACGGATAAGATCGATATGTTTGCCAAGGCAGTGAACCGTTATCCGGGGGTAACCCATAACTACCAGCGGGATAATAAATTCAATATCTGGTTTACGTTTATTGCCCCTTCTATGGAAGAAATAAAGGAAAGCCTTAAAGAGATTACCCAGCAAACCGGCGTTAATGAAATTATCAATTTGCCGGCAACCAAGGTGTATAAGATAAAGGCCCATTTTGATTTATAATTATGCAGCTGATCCTTAAATCATAGGTAACCATTTCACCATGGCTAATTTGAAAATCCGAATATCGAAATTCGAATCTCGAAACAAATCCTAAATTCAAATTTTCAAAACAATATCAACCTTCCCTCAATTTAAAACACACGGCCACTTTGTGTAAGATACCATTTGTAACATTAAGATTTTGAACATTCGAATTTGAAATTAGTATTTGTTTTTTAACCTTTACTATCGAGTATCCAGCATCCAGTAACCGGCATCCAAGTATGAAAGATATCCGTATCGCCGCCGCTGTCATGAATTCACCCGTGGCTAAAGTTCAGCAAAATTTGACACGTATGGCCCAATGGGTTCGGACAGCCAAAAAGCAAGGTGCGGCGCTGGTTTGTTTTCCGGAAATGAATCTGTCCGGCTATAGTGTTAAGCCGGAGATAAAGGATTCGGCAGAGCCCGTTCCGGGGACCGTCACCCGGGTGCTTTTGGAATTCGCAGAGCGTGAGGATATTGTCATTCTGGCCGGATTGGCCGAAAAGGATGAATCAGAACACATTTTTGCCAGCCACCTGGTTGCAGAACCCGGCGGGAAATTAGGCCTTTATCGAAAGCTTCATATCGCCCCCCCCGAGCATAATATATTTTCTCCCGGCAAAGAAATCCCGCTGTTTTCGGCTCGCGGGGTTACATTTGGTATTCAGCTTTGCTATGATGCTCATTTCCCTGAACTGTCCACCCGAATGGCAGTAAACGGCGTCGATCTTATTTTCATCCCCCATGCCTCACCGCGCGGAACACCTGAGGAGAAATTTAGTTCCTGGAGGCGGCATTTAACCGCCCGCGCCTTTGATAACAGCGTGTTTATAGTTGCTTGTAACCAGACCGGTGATAATGCTGCCGGACTCAGCTTTCCCGGCATTGCCCTGATTTTGGGACCCTCGGGAGAGATTATTGAGAAAAAACTGGATACTCAAGAAGGTATGTTGATTGCGAATCTTAAGGCGGATGATCTGGCCCGAGTGCGCGACCATAAGATGCGATATTTTCTGCCAAACAGAAGGCCCGACCTGTTTGACCGCTTAATACACAAAGAATAGCATATCACTGGTAATCCTCAAAAGAATGTTAGCGGCCGCGTATAATATCGGTTCGCTAAAGCGATTTTAAATTCCATTCAAGAATCATCCACAGACTGACGGCTATTTACTCTACCGAGCCTCCGGTAATAGAGGACGGAGTCTGTGGAATAGATAAACAGGGCCGACCATATCAGCACAAATGTCCACAGCTGGGCCGTCTTGAACGGTTCATGATAGATAAAGACCGCTAAGAGAAATGTAGAGCTGGGCGCAATATATTGCAGGATGCCGATCGTGGACAGATGTAATTGTCTGGCGCCCGTCGTAAAAAAAAGCAGGGGAGGGGCGGTAATCAGAGCGGCACACATCAACAGGATATCTGTTTTATTATTGACTCGAAGAAAGGCCCCTACACCGATGGTGTCGAAATAGATAAGACAGCCCAACGCCGGGAGCAGAAGCAAAAGGGTTTCGACGGTGAGTCCGATCAAAGCGCTGACCGGCGCGACTTTGCGTATGAGTCCATAAAACCCGAAACTGAACGCCAGATAAAGCGATATCCATGGCAGTTTACCATACTGAAACGTCAGATAACTTACACCGATGACCGCCAGCAAAACCGCTGCTATTTGAGGAAGACGCAGCCGTTCCTTGAGAAAAATCATTCCCAGCACAACATTAATCAGCGGGTTAATATAATAGCCCAGGCTTGTCTGCAATATTTTGTCGTTATTGATGGCCCAAATAAAGACAAACCAGTTGCTGGCTACAATTATAGTGGTTGCCAGCAAGATCAGCAAGGTGCGTCCGTTCTTTATGATTTTCTTGAATTCGGACCACTGTCCGCGTAACAACACCAGAAGAATGAGGAAAATGCATGACCATACAATCCGGTGCATGAGGATTTCAAAGGCCGGTACGGCCCGGATGGCTTTAAAATATATGGGCGTCAGGCCCCACATCAAAAAAGCCGTCGTTGCACTCGCGACGCCAAAAAGGGACTCCCGACGGGTTTTGTCTGATAATTGAACATTCACCGAAATGATCCTGTACTCAGTGAACCTGGGGTGTTTGTGATGTTGCTTCATTAGATAAATCGGATTCTTTCAACTTGAAAAGCGCATCACAAAATGAAGTTGGGTACCATAGATACGCTCTATTTGAAAGACAAAAGACATTCCTCGGTTTTCAAACATAAAGTTTTTTACAGAGCCCATTTTTGATCTTCCGGCTCATCACATAATTGACACCGATGATCCATTTATTTATACTCCGGATTCAAATACTGGGGGTGAGGTGGCGCAAGGCTGACGGCGGCGGTTGAATATTATTTTTCTGGAAAACCAAAAAGCGTTTATTTATCCGGGCGAAGTACGTATTCAGGGGGTGGTCTTTTTCTCAGAACGTCATTGGCGGAGTCCCTTTGTATTTTCCCCGATTTGGCAATGAGGGAGACCGCAGCCACCCAAGCGAAGCGCAGGTGGAATGCGGAGAGGGCAGGAATGCCCCCATTGCCAAATCATAGGAAAAACAAGGGACGCAGACATCCAAGTGATGAGAAT
>CP070652.1:171198-179606 GCA_020354645.1 Deltaproteobacteria bacterium | reverse complement strand
TTAACAACAATCGCTCAGAACGTCTGGAATTATGATGATTTATTATCTTAATTTTGCACGAGCCGGAGGCTTTCATATGCAAGGCACTTAAGGGCGAAGCCATAGTGTACTATTGCGAGCTCTTAATAACGCAGCAGATGGAAGCCTCCGGCTTGCCCGCAGGGTGAAAATTAATGAGATAAAATTGACGACCATCCTTTTTACTTTTTAAGTATTTGGCTTTACTGCTCTAATTCTCTCGATCTGCTGTTATTTAATAGTATTTCAACTTCTCATTAATTTTCATGCAAGATTCAGGTATTAACTTCAGCGTGCGATATCTATTCAAATCCATGCGCACCTTTAGCACAATTGCCAAAACTAAATCAATTGCCGATAAATTTTCCAATGGCTCTAAAAATATATTGACAATATATTATTAATATATTTATGTGGGATTCATAATTTAATCGCAGCAAATATCGATTTTCTCATGCCCAAAAATAAAGATCAAAATCAAGCCGTTCCTCTCAGTGAAGTTGCCTATCAAAAAATAAAAGAGCGTATCGTCACCTTAAAACTGAGACCCAGAGACCAGGTCGATGAAAACGTTTTGGTGGAAGAACTCTCGATTGGCCGCACGCCGATTCGAGAGGCGCTTTTTCGGCTGGTTGCCGAAAATCTTGTTGCGGTCGTCCATGGTCGGGGGTTTTTTGTACGGGACATCACCCTGAGTGATCTCCGGGATTTGTTTGAAACCATGCTGATCCTGGAGCGATCGGCGGTGTCCCTGGCAGCCAGGCGCATTCAAAAAGACCAGATTAAAAATCTTCAACAACTTAATGCAGCCTTGCGTCACGCCTATCTTAAAAAAGACTTTTTACGCGTGACTTTATTAAACAGTCAGTTTCATCGCTCCATCTATAAAGCCACGGATAATGCCTTTTTGTTCTCATACCTGGACAATCTTCAGAGTCAATCACAGCGTCTGGCCTACATCTGTTTCAGCAAAGAAACGGTGGCCTATGACATAAAGTCCCATGCTGAGCTGTCCATCAAAGATCATCAATCATTAATTGAACTGTTCAAGCGCAGAAGTGACCTCGAAGCGGTAAACGTGATCACGGAGCACATAAAACTGTTTCAGCGTCGCGTCCTTCATTTTACATCCCCGTCACTGGAAAGCTTGGATCTTATAAATCCATGACAAAGGAGTAAAATACAATGAAACTGAAAGCGGTCCATGAACACTGTTCCGGCTGCGGAACATGCCGGTTGGCCTGTGCCATCGAGAATTTCCGGGAAGTCAATCCAGCCAGAGCATTACTGCGGGTTCAAGGACGGTTCCCTGCGCCGGGAGATTACCGTATCCATCTCTGCGACCAATGCGGCGAGTGCTCCGACAATTGCCCGGAGGATGCCATTCATTTTGAAGACGGCGCTTTTATGGTAGATAGGGGTGCTTGCACGGGGTGTGGCATTTGTATCGAGGTATGCCCCTATGGTGTGATGTTTGAACAAAAGCAATCCAATGTGCCCCTAAAATGTGTCCTTTGCGGAGAATGCGCCCGGGCATGCCCGCGAGGTGCAATAATTTTGGTTGCAGAACAAAACAGTGAGGTGGCGTAAATGCTAGCCGGATATGCAGGTACGATTTTACGCATAGATTTGAGTAGTGGTATCCTTCACAAGGAGCCTCTGTATGAAACACTGACGGAAAACTTTGTTGGGGGCAGGGGCTTCGTGGCAAAAATCCTGTATGATGAGATGCCCCCTGGAATAGAACCGGAGGCACCTGAAAACATCTTTATTGTGGCGACCGGCCCGCTTACCGGGCATTTTCTTCCGGCCAGCGGAAAAACCCACTTTGGCACCAAATCACCGGCCACTGGGGGCTATGCGGATAGCAATCTGGGCGGTCATTTCGGACCGGCACTTAAATATGCCGGGTATGATGTGCTGGTTTTGAAAGGCAAAGCCAATGAACCCGGCTACATTTTCATTGAGGACGATACCGTCGAGATACGGCCGGCTGCCAAATACTGGTCCAAAGGAGCCATCACCGCTGAAAAAATGCTCAAAGAAGACTTGGGTGATGAATTTCAAATTCTCACCATCGGCCCGGCCGGCGAAAAACAGGTTCGCTTTGCCTGTATCTCTCATGATTTCGGGCGCCAGGCCGGCCGAACCGGTGTCGGATTAGTACTCGGGTCCAAAAACATCAAGGCCATCGCCGTCAAAGGCACCGGCAGCCTGCCGGTTTTCGACATCGAGAAAGCCTATGCCAAGGGCATGGCTGCCTATCAAAAAGTTATGGCCAAACCGGGTTTTAAGGGATGGACCCCCCAAGGCACCGCAGGCCTCACAAATTGGGCCAACGAGGTCGGTGTGTTTCCGACCCGTAATTTTCAGACCTCATATGCCGAACACCATCAAGACATCAACGGCAAAGCCATCCTTGATCGGCTGAAAATTACCGACAAGGGCTGTTTTTGTTGCCCCACACCGTGCGGTAAATACGGCCACACCAAAACCCCCCGGGGGGAGGCTTACGTGGAAGGTCCGGAATACGAAACCATTGCCCTTTTCGGCGGCAATTGTGTTTTGAGAACCATTGAAGAGGTGGCCTATGCCAATTACTTGTGTGATGAGCTCGGTCTGGACACCATTTCAGCCGGGGTCGTGATTGCATGGGCGATTGAGTGCTATCAAAGGGGTATTTTGACAAAAGACGACATCGGTCGGGAAATAGATTTTTCGGACCTGGATACCGTTATTTATCTTTTGAATAAAATTGCCGACCGCCAGGGAATCGGTGATATACTCGCCGAAGGCGTCAAGACGGCATCAGAACGCATCGGGCGCGGTTCCGACCATTTTGCGATTCACGTAAAAGGCCTGGAGTGGAGCGGGTATGAGTGCCGCAACGCACCGTCCATGATGCTGGCCTATATGACGGCGGACGTGGGTGCCCATCACAACCGGGCCTGGGTTTTGGGGCACGATCTGGCCGGCTCCTGGACCAGTGTGCATGACTTGATCGTATCCGGGGGTGAGGCGGAGAAGCAGCCCAAGGGGGTCGTCACGGACAAGTGTGCGGCTTACGTCATCGAATCCCAGAATGTTCGCCCGGTTTTTGATGCACTCGGAACGTGCCGGCTGCAAATGATGGAGCTTGGATTCGAGGTCGAAAACTATGCAGAGCTATTTTATTTCATTACCGGCATGAAGAAAAGCTGGCAGGATCTTCTGGAGATCTCCGAGCGCATCTGGCAGCTCACCCGGGCATTTTCGGTACGGGAGATCCCCGGTTTCGATCGGCGCTATGATTTTCCCCCGCCCCGTCTGTACAAAGACCCGATTCAAAACGGACCGAGTCAAGGCTATTTTTTGTCCGAACAAGACATTCATAATCTGCTGACATGGTATTACACCGCCAGGGGGTGGGATCAAAACGGGATTCCCACCAAAGAAACTCTGATACGTGCCGGTCTACCGGAGGTAGCCGAAGATTTTGAAGCCCGAGGCTTTTTCTAATGGCCTGTCGCATAAAGCTTGCCTCTTTATATGACAAGGTAAAGTATTGCCTAATTTGATTGATTTAAGCCACTTTGCGGAGTGGGCAAATCCGAAATTCGAATATCGAAACTCGAAACAAATTCGAATGATCGAAATATCAATGACCAAAACCTAACCATAACAATACGGAAAAGTGAGACGCGCCTTGGGATCCCACCGTAGGAGGGAATAGTAACTTTACGCTTGTATTTTTAATTCGGCGAATTGCCATAAGAGACACAAAAATAATTATCAAGGTAATAAAGCTGAGATTCCAGAGTGCCTTTGTTTTGAATTTTGAGCATTCGAATTTTGATATTGTTTCGGATTTCGTGCTTCGGATTTCGAATTTACCGGACAAGCTGAAATGGAAAAGAATTAGAACCTTTTTTTCGTTCTATCCCTGAGGCTTGTGCGGTCTTGGAAGGAGGCTGGAAGAAATGGGAAGAATTTTTACGCCAACCGAAAGTGATTTCGGCACAGCCGATTCGGTGGTCATCGGCGGCGGCATTGTGGGAACGGCAACAGCTTTCTGGCTTTCCAAGGTCGGTTTAGATGTTGTTCTGGTGGAAATGCGCGACGGCCTGTCGACATTAACAACACCGGCATCGGCGGAATGTTTTCGGGCCCAATTCACCGAACCGGCCATGGTGGCCTTGGCCAAACCGAGCATTGAAATGTTCGAACATTTTGCAGAGGTGATCGGCATATCGGGATACAGCATTTCCATCAAGCAGCAAGGGTATCTTTTTCTTACAGATGACGCTAAAACTGTGACAGATCTCAAGGAGAGCATCGACCAGTTGCACAAATTGGGCGTTACCGACTCGGAATATTTAGATCACGATGAGATCCTTGCCCGATTTCCTTTTGTCTCTGATTCGGTGTTGGCTGCTAATTTCAGGCAGCGGGATGGGTGGCTGTCATGCCATGAGACCACCCAGGGGTTTGCCAAAGGCTGTGACGCCAGGTTTTTCATCAACACAAGGGCCACAGGGATTCAAACCGATGCTAAGGGGGTCTGTGCCGTGGAGACGAATCGGGGAATACTTCAAACCCGCATCGTGGTGAATGCGGCCGGTCCCTTCGCAGCGGATATAGGGCGGATGGTCAGTCTGGATCTGCCACTGGAGCCGGTTCGACGGCAAAAGGTATTTATACAGACCCCGGTGGCAATCCCGCAAGATGCGCCTTTTACGATTGATGTAGACAACAATTCCTACTGGCGTCCTGAACCGGGGGGTGTAATTATCGGCTGGGTGGATCCGGACGAACCGGTCAGCAAGCCCTCTGAGAAAGTCCATACTGACTGGGAGTTTCCGGCCATCACCCTGGAAAAGGTGAAACGCCTGACACCGTTCTTCGAGGAGATTGAAAAGACCGTGAGACAACCCCATATCAGTACCTCAGCCGGATACTACGTATATACGCCGGATGACCAGCCGCTGATCGGGCCTGTTCCGGAAGTACCCGGTTTTTATGTCAACTGCGGCTATTGGGCCGGCGTCATGTTGTCTCCGGCGGCGGGCAAGCGAATCGGCGATCTCGTTACCGCAAAGTTGGATCCCAAGGACAATCCTTTACGGCCGTCACGTTTTAAAGAAGGCCTTGGAAAAAAGGGTAAAACCCTCATGAGCCATTGAACCGGATATTGGATCCGGTAAGGGCTGCGAGTGTTTTACTTCTCGGTGGGGATACATTCTGTCGGAAGTTTTGACTCGAGGTTTGAAAAGCGCGGCAAATGCAATAGTTAGAAGGGCTTTTCATGTTACGAGACTTATATTGTATTTTATTTCAGCAAATTAGAAGTATTATTCGGTTAATAGGATATAAATCGCCCAAATTACCCCTTGACAAGGCTCTGAGGGATACAATAAGGATAAGGTGTTAATATGTGTTTAATTTATTTGATAAATTTCGGTCAAAACTTTTTAGTATAGTAGTAATTTCATTCGATGTGACCACTTTACGCTCTTTACCATTAGACAGCCCGCCATAGCGCGATAAGATAATGCAGTCAAGTTTTTACTTACTCAAAAATTATTACTTCTTGGGGCTTCCCTGGATTTATCCTCAGGCGACAAACGCTTGCCTCACTGAAAGCTAAGTGGCGTAAGCATTAAATATATGGCCAAACCCGAAAAGCAAAACAAAAAGGAGGACCAAATGAGTAAGAACGAAAGAATTCATCCGGCAATTTACGATCTCAAGGTCGATTTGGACAAGGGGAAACTCACGCGTCGTGATTTTCTCAGATATGCCACTTTGCTGGGGATGTCGGCCTTTGCGGCCAGCCAAATGGCAGGCTTGGTGTGGCCAAAGAAAGCTCTTGCCGCCAAACCAGTGCGGGGTGGGGTACTCAAGGTTGCAGGGCAAGTTCAAAAGATCACCCACCCGTCCCAGTTCTCATGGGTCGCACCAACACAGGTGGCCCGTCAGGTTGGAGAATACCTCACCTTTACCGACGGTAAAAACATTACGCATCCGTATCTTCTGAAAAATTGGGAAGTCAGCAAAGACCTGAAGACCTGGACGCTCAACCTCCGCCAGGGGATTAAGTGGAACAACGGGGATACGTTTATGGCAGATGACGTGATCTTCACTTTCAACCAGTGGATGAGCAAGGACGTGGGCTCTTCCATGCTGGGCCTGGTGGGGGAATACCTGGACCTCTCAGGCATCGAAAAAGTCGATCAATATCAGGTCAAACTCCACCTGAAGAAACCTGAGATTGCTGTTCCCGAACATCTTTTCCACTACCCGGCTCTCGTTTTGAACCACAAAACCTTTGACGGCGACTTCATCAAAAAACCGGTGGGAACCGGCCCATACACCCTCGAAAGCTATCTGCCGGGTGAGCGCGCCGTGATTAAGCGCCGCAACGACTACTGGCAGAAGGGTGCCGACGGTAAGCCGCTGCCATATATGGATGGCATGGAATTCATCGACATGGGAACCGAGATGGCCCCCCAGATCGCCGCTATTAAAGCTGGTGAAATCGACATGATCGATCTCGGCGATGTCGCCGGTGTGGATGTTTTCCAGGCGTTAAGAAATGACCCCAACATCCAGATGATACCGGTGACAAGTGCCTCCACCCGGGTCCTTCGGATGCGGGTGGACATGAAGCCCTGGGATAATAATAAGGTGCGAACAGCCCTGAAGATTTGTCAGCACCATGAAAAACTATTGGCGCTGGTTTATTTCAATGAAGGGCTCCAGGGACAGGATTTCCATGTCTATCAGCTTCACCCCGAATACTGTGAAAAGCCGATTCCCAAATACGATCCCAAGCGCGCCAAAAAACTCCTGAAAGAGGCGGGTTACCCTAAGGGGATCGACGTCACTTTGGCAGTGGGCACCTGGCCGGATGTGGTGCGCTATGCCGAAGTCCTCAAACAGGATGCTGCACCGGCTGGCTTTAGAATCAATATCCAAACCATGCCCACCAGCCAGTACTGGGAAAAATGGACCGAGGTCGATCTCGGTATTACCCCCTGGATGCACCGACCCATCGGCACCATGGTGCTGAACCTGGCCTACATTGCCGATGATCAGGGCAAGCCGGTGCCCTGGAATGAAACCCGCTGGTCGGACCCTGAATTCTCTAAACTGCTCAATGAGGCCAACGGGCTGCTCAATGTGGACGAACGCCGCAAGGTCTTTTGTAAACTGGAGGATATCCAGCAGCAGCGTGGATCCATCGGAATTCCCTACTGGCGAAATGCCTGGTATTGCCTGAGCAAAAAGGTCAAGAACGTGCACGGTGTGCCATCCTTATACATGACCTTCAATGATGCCTGGCTCGAGGCCTAGCTGAATCACCTGGCTCGGGCGATTGAGACGCCCGAGCCTCTCACTATAAAATCTGCCTTTCGAAGATCAGGGGATTGGAGTCTTGACCCTTTAATGAGAAATGCGGGGTAAATCATGGCAAAATTTATCGTAAGACGCATTCTTTTGCTTCTGCTCACTATGGTTCTGGTTTCGATGGCCGTTTTTTTAATCACCGAATCTTCACCGGGCAATGTGGCCCGCAATGTACTGGGTGCCTTTGTCACCCCGGAACAGGAAGCCTCGTTCCTGGCCCAGGTGGGCCTGGATAAACCCGTTTATGTCCGGTATTTCTATTGGCTTTTGGGCAGTGAATGGTCGGCCTCCCGCAAAGTCGGCATGCCCTTGAAACGCATCACCACCAAAGATGGATTCCAGGAGTGGTGGGCTGTGCGGGGCGATGGTGCTTTGGTCCGCTGGAAACTTGACGGTGAAGATCTTTATGCCATTGCCAGGCTTCGATCAGTTGGTGTCGACAGCAAATATAAAAATAACGAAAAATGGCAAAGGGACGCAAACGGCAAGAGCACGTTCTGGGGTGTTGATGATCAGAATCACGTGGTCCGCTGGGAGAAGGGAGCTGATCAAGAGATCTGGACCTTTATTGTCGGAACCGGGTGGAAGAAGAGTTCCGGCGGAGCCATAGAGTATATCCCCTTGAAAAAGGGATTTATCCGGGGTGATCCCGGCGTATCGTTCAGAACGGGCCGGCCGGTTTCCGACAGTATCTGGACCCGGTTACGCAACTCGCTGTTTCTGGCCGGAACTGCCTTTGTCATCGTCATGCCCTTGGCGCTGCTTCTCGGAATTCTCGCAGGATTGAAGGAAGGCAGTTTCCGGGATCGTGCGCTTTCTATCGGCGGCATGATGTTTTCGGTGACCCCGGAGTTTGCCACCGGTATCTTTCTGATCCTCATCTTCGCCGTGTGGCTGGGTTGGCTCCCGGGCGCCACGGTCATCGGCGAAAAGGCGCCCTGGGAACGGCTGGATATGGTCATTCTGCCCGTGCTGACGTTGACGCTGATCGAATTGGGCTA
>CP070652.1:154423-171098 GCA_020354645.1 Deltaproteobacteria bacterium | reverse complement strand
CCCGTGCTTCTAAGGGGCAGGGGGCTATTGCCGCCGAGAAAGGCAAAACACGGTCTCGGTTCTTGTTGGCGTGAAAGTTTTAACTAGCCGGCAGTAAAATGCAAGGCAGTTGCCGCTGTCAGGCTTGGCAGGCAACAACCCGGCATCTTGCCGTGAAAAAAATACCCCGACCCCTGAGGTAGTTAAAATCCTTGAAGGATGGATGACCGGCGCTGACAGAATCGATCACAGGTTCCGCTGGAAATTGAAATTGGTTGCGGGTTGGCAGGGCAGACATTTGAACTCGCAACCCGAAAACTGCAATGGGAGTTGACGAACATGCTGAGTCCCAAAAAAGTGAAATTCCGCAAGCAACAAAAAGGTAAAATGAGAGGTACCTCACGCAGAGGATCTCATTTGAATTTCGGAGAATTCGGATTACAGGCTACCGCCTGCGGCACAATCAGCGCAAGACAGATTGAGGCTGCGCGAATTGCCATGACGCGCCATGTAAAAAGAGGGGGTCGCATCTGGATACGGATTTTTCCGGATAAGCCGATTACCAAAAAACCTGCCGAAGTCAGGATGGGTAAAGGCAAAGGTGCTCCGGAAGGCTGGGTTGCGGTGGTTCGACCCGGCAGAATCCTCTACGAAATGGAAGGGGTCCCCAAAGACGTGGCTCGAGAAGCCCTTCGACTTGCGGCACATAAACTTTCAGTAAAAACGAAAGTTGTTGAGAGGAGCGATTTGCAATGAAAGCCAGCGAAATCAGAGAATTGAGCCAGGAAGAAAGACTGCAAAAGGAGGCTGAGCTCAAACAGCAACTGTTTAACCTTCGTTTTCAGCACGAAACCGGTCAGCTTGAAAATCCTCAAAGACTCAAGCAAACCAAGCGTGATATCGCCAGAATGAAAACCATCATAAATCAAGAGGCAAAAAAAAATAGGGTTGAAAAAGAGTAATTGCTGCTATGAAAAAGCGAGGAATAAAAAGACAATTGGTAGGGATAGTCATCAGTGACAAGATGGATAAAACCGTACTTGTTCAAGTTGAACGGCTGGTGAAGCATCAACTCTACAAAAAATATGTACGAAGACGGTCTAAATTCGCCGCCCATGACGGGGAGAACACCTGTCAGATCGGTGATAAAGTACTGATCACGGAATCCAGACCCCTGAGCCGAACTAAAAGATGGCGCGTTAGTAAGGTAGTCGAAAAGGCAGTCAAATTATAAAAGGAATATCAAAAGATGATACAGGCTGAGTCGAAATTAACAGTAGCTGATAATTCAGGGGCTAAGGTTCTATACTGCATCAAAGTTCTTGGAGGCTCTAGAAGACGATATGCCAGCATTGGAGACATCATCGTCGTAAGTGTTAAAGAGGCCATTCCTAACGCCAAGGTTAAAAAAGGGGATGTGTTGAAGGCCGTTGTGGTTCGCACCAAAAAGGAAATCAGAAGACCCGACGGTTCCTATATTCGATTTGATGATAATGCAGCCGTGCTCATTACAGGGGCCAAAGAACCCATCGGTACGCGAATTTTCGGACCCGTGGCAAGAGAGCTGAGAGCCAAGAGGTTTATGAAGATAATTTCGCTGGCCCCGGAGGTTTTATAGACGGAGGCAACCTATTTTCAGCGGAGAATTTGATCCATGATCACAGCTAAATGTGCTATCAAGAAAGACGACAAGGTTAAAGTCATTGCCGGCAGGGATAAAGGTAAGATCGGTAAGGTGCTGAAAGTTAACCGCAAGAAAAACAGGCTTCTTGTCGAAAACATAAACATGGTGAAACGACACACGAGACCCACCGCAAAAACCAAGCAGGGGGGCATCGTCGAGGGTGAGGCGCTGATTCCGTGGTCAAACGTTATGTTGATGTGCAGTAAATGCATCCAACCAACGCGGATCAAAATGCAGCGTCTGGAAGATGGAAAAAAGGTGCGGGTGTGCTGCAAATGCAACGAAATCATAGACAGTTAAGCTCCCGGGCCGGAGGAAAATAATGTCGCAGTTACAGGAATATTACCAAAAAGAAGTTATCCCCAAGTTGATCGAAACGTTTGGCTATAAAAATCCTATGCAGGTTCCCAGGCTCAAAAAAATTGTTTTAAACATGGGTTTGGGTGAAGCGATTCATAACATCAAATTGTTGGATTCCGCTGTTGAAGAGCTGAAAATCATATCGGGACAGCACCCTGTAATCACACGCGCTAAAAAATCGATAGCGGCTTTTAAGCTCAGGGAAAACATGCCGATCGGCTGTATGGTAACTCTGCGTCGCAAGCGGATGTACGACTTTTTTAACAAACTGGTCAACATTGCCCTGCCGCGGGTCCGTGACTTTAGGGGTGTATCCGGCAAGGCGCTTGACCGTCATGGCAATTATACCCTTGGTATCAGTGAGCAAATCATCTTTCCCGAAATCAATTATGACAAAATAGACAAGATTAAAGGCCTTAACATTACCATCGTTACCACCGCCAAAACCGACGCGGAAGGCAAAGAACTTCTTCGTTTGATGGGCATGCCGTTTCGGAATTGATGATGGAATTTCGAAAATAGCTGAGGTGATACATCAAACCGTAAGTCCTCAGTTTTTCGTCTAAAGGAGAAAAATTTGGCTAAAAAAGCGCTAAGAGTCAAAGCGATGCGAAATCCAAAGTTTATGGTACGCGCCTATAATCGCTGCCCGGTCTGCGGCAGACCGCGAGGCTATTTACGAAAATTCGGAATCTGCCGCATTTGCTTTCGGACATTTGCATCGCAGGGTAAACTTCCCGGCGTCATAAAGTCTAGCTGGTAAATGTCGGTTGAACCGGTTAGACGGTTGCGCCCGTTGTCCGATTCAACCGGCCAAACCGGCTCAACGAGCTAACGGGCAAAACCTGTGACCTTATCGATAATCATAGAAACATAAAGGGCTTTGTCCAAATAGAAAAAGTTATTACGGAGAAACAACAATATGGCCACGAGCGATCCAATAGCGGACATGTTAACCCGCATCCGAAATGCTGCCAGGGCAAAATTCAACAGAGTTGATATCCCCGGGTCGGGAATGAAAAACGAAATAGCAAAAATATTAAAGGCTGAAGGTTATATTCGCAATTATAAATTCATTAAAGATGGTAAACAGGGTATTTTACGCGTATACCTTAAATACGGCGCTGATCAACAAAGTGTGATCTTTGGGCTTAAGCGGATCAGCAAACCGAGCAGACGAGTTTACCTTAAGAGCCGAGATATCAAGCCTGTGCTAAGCGGTATGGGGATTTCGATTCTATCGACCTCCAAGGGAATAATGACGGATAAAAATGCCAGAAAGGAAAAAGTAGGCGGCGAGGTTCTCTGCAATATCTGGTGAAAAAGAGTTCCACGTTTCGAGTTCAAGGTTCCAGGTTCGGTTTCATGGTATAGAAATTGTACTTTTAACCTTCAACTCTGAACTGACACAATAGGAGCAACACATGTCTCGAGTAGGCAAACAACTGATTTCGATACCGGAAAAGACAACCCTATCATATAAGAACCATGTGCTGACCGTTCAAGGTGCAAAAGGTGCTTTAACCAGAGTGATTCATTCGGCTGTCGATTTACAGATAAAAGATGAAGCTGTAAAGGTGATCATCAATTCGGACGACAAAACCAATAGATCTTTACAGGGTCTTACCCGGAGCCTGGTAGCCAATATGATCACCGGTGTGAACGCAGGATTTGAGCGTATTTTGGAAATAAACGGTATCGGTTATCGGGCCGAGTCGAAAGGGAATTCAATCGTGTTAAATCTCGGATTTTCGAATCCGGTAAATTTTGAGCTGCCCGACGGGATTTCAGCTTCTGTTGACCGCAATAATGTGATTAGGCTTACGGGAATTGACAAAGAAAAGCTTGGACGCACAGCGGCGGCTATCCGGCAGTTAAGACCTCCGGAACCTTACAAGGGCAAGGGAATAAAGTATGCGGAAGAGCGTATTCGGAGAAAAGCCGGCAAGGCCGGAGCGAAATAGCTCGAGCGTAGATTATAACTGGTTGCAAAACTTATGAAAATTGTCAATCCGTAGAGGATTCAAATAATGGGTGCATTGAATCTCAAAAAACAGGCCAGGACAAAAAGAAAGAAAAGAATCAGAAAAAAGCTTACCGGGACCTCAGAGCGACCGAGACTCTGTGTATTTCGCAGCGCCAAGCACATTTACGCTCAACTCATCGATGATACCCGGGGACATACGCTGGCCGTAGCAACTACATTGGAGAAGGCCGTTAAAGAGAGTTCCGAAACCGGAGGCAAAACGGCGAAGGCAAATCAAATCGGAAAAATCATCGCTGAACGCGCTATCCAGAAGGGTATAAAAAGGGTAGTTTTTGATCGTAATGGTTTTCTATACCACGGGCGGGTTAAAGCCGTTTCCGATGGTGCCCGAGAAGGCGGCCTGGAGTTTTAATTTCACTACAATCTTTTTGGTTTGGCAAAGGAGGAGGGTGCTTGTATAAGCAAGATACGGAAGAAAATCAGCTTATCGATAAGGTGGTCCATATTAACCGGGTCGCAAAAGTTGTGAAGGGTGGGCGCAGATTTAGCTTCAGTGCCATTGTTGTTGTCGGCGATGGTGATGGCACTGTTGGATACGGGTTAGGCAAGGCCGGTGAGGTGCCGGAAGCAATACGAAAAGGCGTTGAAAAAGCCAAAAAGAACATGATTTCTGTCCCTTTGATTGATGGCACCATACCTTACGAAACCATCGGAAAGTTCGGTGCCGGAAGGGTTTTATTAAAACCGGCATCCCCGGGTACCGGTGTTATTGCCGGTGGTGCTGTGCGTGCCGTTCTTGAATCCGCCGGAGTTCAAAACATACTTACAAAGTGTATGGGGACCCATAATCCCCACAACGTCTTCAAAGCGACCATCGACGGTCTTAAGCAACTTCAGAGTCGCGGACAGGTAGCTGCCCGGCGCGGCATAAGTGTTGAGGACCTTTGAATATAAAAGGAATATATAATGTCCGGGACTCTAAAAATAACGCTTGTTAAAAGCATGATCGGCAGACCGGAAAAACACGGGAAGGTGCTGCGGGGAATGGGGCTTCGTAAGCTCAATAAAACTGTTGAACTCAAAGATACACCTTCCACCCGGGGAATGATCACCACGGTTTCGCATCTTGTGAAAGTTGAGGAAAAATCCGATGAAACTAAATGAATTGTCACCGCCGCGCGGATCACGCAAAGCCCGCAAGCGACTGGGACGCGGCGTTGGTTCAGGGAAGGGCAAAACAGCCGGAAGAGGTACCAAAGGTCAAAACAGCCGTTCGGGCGGTGGGGTCAGACCAGGTTTTGAAGGTGGTCAGATGCCTCTCCATCGCAGATTACCCAAACGCGGCTTTACCAATATTTTCAGAAAAAACATTACGGCCATAAACATCAAAGATCTGAAAAAGTTTGAAAGCGGCAGTGTGGTCGACGAAGCCGCACTGGTACGACTGGGAATTGTTAAAGGTAAAAATGACGGGATAAAGCTTCTGGGTCAAGGTGAGATAGACTTTCCGCTAACCATCAAGGTCAACCAAGTGAGCAGTGGTGCCCGAGCAAAGATTGAAGCTGCTGGCGGAACTATAGAGGTCGGATAATATGATTGGCGGCGGTTTTGGAAACATTTTTAAAATACCGGAACTAAAAAAGAGGATCATATTTACTTTAGCTTTGCTGTTTGTATATCGTATCGGCGTTCATGTTCCGGGTCCGGGAATTGACAGTGTTGCCCTCGCTGACATTTTTGAACGGGCCAAGGGGACCATCCTTGGCATATTCAATATGTTTTCAGGCGGTGCTTTAGAAAGGTTATCTGTTTTTGCTCTCGGCATAATGCCCTATATTAGTGCTTCAATTATTTTGTCATTAATGACCGTGGTCATACCGCATCTTGAACGCTTGAAGAAGGAAGGCGAACAGGGACGCAAAAAGATTACGCAATATACTCGATACGGGACCGTTATACTCAGCATAATTCAAGGATTCGGCATCAGTGTCGGTCTTGAAAGGATGGGGGCGGTGATAAGCCCGGGTTGGAGCTTCAGGATCTTGTCGGTGATTACACTGACTGCCGGAACTGCTTTTATCATGTGGCTGGGGGAACAGATTACCGAACGCGGTATCGGCAATGGTATTTCCCTGATTATTTTTGCCGGTATTGTTGCGCGAATGCCGACCGCGATTGGAAACACATTTCGCCTTCTTTCAACCGGTGCCATCAGTATTTTTCCGGTGATAATTCTCGCATTAGTCATGGTGGTCGTCGTGGGAGGCATCATTTTTGTTGAACAGGGTCAACGCAGAATACCTGTACAGTATGCAAAAAGAGTTATTGGACGAAGGATGTACGGCGGCCAAAGCACCCATCTTCCCCTTAAAATTAATACCTCAGGGGTAATACCGCCGATTTTTGCTTCATCCATCATGATGTTTCCGGCAACCATTGCCAGCTTTATTACGATTCCCTGGATGCAAACCGTTGCCTCGGCCCTGGCACCGGGAAATATCCTGTATAATCTATTGTATGTGGGGTTGATCTTTTTCTTTTGTTACTTTTATACCGCCATTCAATTCAATCCCGTTGATGTGGCCGACAACATGAAAAAGCAAGGTGGCTATATACCCGGCATACGGCCTGGAAAACGAACCGCAGATCACATTGACAAGGTGTTAACTCGTATTACTCTTGGAGGTGCGGTCTATGTTTCGGCAGTTTGCGTACTGCCGACGATTTTAATAAGTAAGTTCAATGTTCCTTTTTATTTTGGCGGTACGGCGCTTCTCATTGTGGTGGGCGTGGCTATTGATACGATTGCCCAAATGGAATCCCACATGCTGAGCCGTCATTACGAAGGTTTTTTGAAAAAGGGTGGCGCCAAGGTGAAGGGAAGATTTTAGTGATCTTAGCATCATCTGGACACACCCATTGAGGGTAATAATATGGCTAAGGAGGAACCCATAAAGGTAGAGGGTATCGTACTAGAGACCCTGCCCAATGCGATGTTCAAGGTCGAGCTGGATAATAAGCATCAGGTTTTAGCCCATATTTCCGGTAAAATGCGGATGCACTTCATAAAGATTTTGCCGGGAGACAGAGTTACGGTTGAGCTTTCACCCTATGATCTGACGCGCGGTAGAATAACTTACCGGGTGAAGTAACCTGATACGAGATGCTTGATGCCGGTTTTCTGGAATGATGCGATATCGTTACCGTCCCCATATGGAGGGTTCCGTATAACAGCCAAGGAGAGTGCAATGAAGGTTAGGTCGTCGGTTAAAAAAATTTGCCCCAAATGCAAAATTGTACGGAGAAAAGGGGTAGTCAGAGTGATTTGTGAGAACAAACGCCATAAACAACGGCAAGGATAGAGGAGGATGAACTTTGGCACGAATCGCAGGCGTTGATTTACCCAAGCGTAAGCGGATTGAGGTAGGGTTGACCTATATCTACGGTATCGGTAGAAGCACTTCCAATCGTATACTTTCACAACTTGATATTGATCCTGACAAAAAAACAGATGATTTGGCGGAGTCCGAGATTAACAGCATCCGTAAAATGATCGACAGCGAGTATAAAGTCGAAGGCGAACGCCGTTCTGAAGTTTCTATGAACATCAAACGACTAATGGACCTGGGAAGTTATCGCGGACTGAGGCATCGAAAATCCCTTCCTGTGCATGGACAAAGAACCAGCACGAATGCGCGTACACGCAAAGGGCCCAAAAGAGCTGCTGTTAAAAAGAAGGGTGCTGCCAAGAAGAAATAATGCAAGGTTTTCATTCCCCTTCATTGATGGCACCGCGAAACAAACACTCGCGCTTTTAGGATTGAATGTGAACCAGAGATCAGGCGTACAGCCAAACTTTGAAATCATAAAATAGATGACAGGGGCGTTTTAGATGGCAAAAAAAATTCGATCCAGGAAAAAAGAAAAAAAGAACATCGCAAGCGGTATCGTTCATATACAGTCTACCTTTAATAATACGATTGTTACAATTACAGATCCTGCCGGAAATGTGGTGGCCTGGTCTAGTGCCGGTGTTCAAGGTTTTAAAGGATCACGGAAGAGTACTCCCTTTGCGGCCCAACTCGCCGCCGAGGACGCTGCCAAAAAAGCGATGGAGCATGGAATGAAAAATGTGGAAGTCTATGTCAAGGGCCCGGGCCCGGGCAGAGAGTCCGCGCTTCGTTCCTTACAGGCGATAGGTTTCAATGTTGTCATGATCAAAGATGTAACGCCGATTCCTCATAATGGTTGTCGACCACCCAAAAGACGAAGAGTTTAAATCGCAATAGTGTTGACTGGTTGACGCGTTAACCCGCTGATAATTTTATATTGTTTATTCATCAGGATAAATTTACATTTAACCAGTTAACCCTTTAACTAAAAATTCAAGGAGGATAGCTTGGCTCGATACACAGATGCGGTATGTCGAATATGCCGGCGCGAAAATGTGAAATTATTTCTAAAAGGCGACCGCTGCTATTCTGACAAGTGTGCTTTTGATAGACGCGGGTACCCGCCGGGTGAGCATGGTCAACGTCGCGGCCGCAAGACCTCGGGGTACGGTATCCAGCTTCGAGAAAAACAGAAAGTTAAACGTATGTACGGTCTTTCCGAAAAACAGTTTCGGCTGTTTTTCGCCAGGGCCGATCGGCATAAGGGCGTAACCGGAACCAATCTGCTGATTGCTCTCGAACGCCGGCTCGATAATGTGGTTTATCGATTGGGTTTTGTGAATTCACGCTCCCAGGGCCGCCACTTCGTGAAACATAACCACTTTAGCGTAAATGGTAAAAAAGTCAATATACCTTCCTATCTCGTAAAAATCGGTGATGTCGTCGAAGTCCATGAAAAGAGCCGGAAAATCAAGAGTATCGGAGATTCCCTGGATGCTGTGGTTCGTAGAGGAATTCCTCAGTGGCTCGAATTGGAAAAGGAAAACATGAAAGGTGTTATTCAGACTTTTCCGGTCAGGGAGGATTTGACAATGCCTATGCTAGAACAATTAATCGTAGAGCTATATTCTAAATAAAGGGAGTTTTTGATCGTGGATTTTTTCGATAGAAATCGTGCCACGGCAAAATGAATAACCGCAATTGATTATACCGCAATGCAAAAATGAAATTCTATGGAGATGAAAAAATGTCATCAGATGAACTCAGGTACCTAAACTGGCAGGATATGATTAAGCCGGGAAAAATCCAGGTGGTCAGCAAACCCAATTATGGTAAGTTCGTTTGCGAACCCCTTGAAAGGGGATTCGGCATAACAATCGGCAATTCCCTGAGACGTATTATCCTTTCTTCTCTATATGGGGCCGCCATCACATCAGTAAAATTTGAAGGGATTATGCATGAATTCAGTGTCATTCCCGGGGTTCTTGAAGACGTTTCCGAAATTATCCTGAATTTAAAAGAAGTACGCCTCAGGGTTAGCGATACGGAACCGACGACCATCCGTATTTATTCGCAAAATGAAGGAAAAGTGACGGCCGGTGATATTATTAGTGATGATGGAAAGTGTGAGGTTCTAAATCCCGGTTTTCATATCGCCACGCTTACCGACAAGGCAAGTCTAAAAATAGAAATGACGGTAAAAGTCGGTAAGGGATATTCACTAGCTGAGTCCAATAAGGATGAAGAGGCACCGTTAGGAACAATCCCGATTGATGCCGTCTTTTCACCGATTAAACGGGTTAACTATGTAGTGGGCAACGCCCGTGTCGGCCAACGGACCGATTACGACAAACTTACCTTGGAAGTTTGGACCGATGGAAGCATTTTACCAGAGGATGCCGTTGCCTATGCTGCTAAGATTTTGAAAGAACAGATGACAATTTTTATTAATTTTGACGAAAAGCTCGAGCCTAAAGAAGCGAAAAAGTCCGAAGGAGAGGAAGAACAAACTTTTAATGAGAATCTATACAGAAGTGTTGAAGAACTCGAGCTGTCTGTGCGCAGTGCAAATTGCCTAAAGAATGCTAATATCCTCAAGATTTATCAGTTAGTAACCAAAAGCGAAGCAGAGATGCTGAAGACCAAAAATTTTGGTCGAAAATCTTTAAACGAAATTAAGGAAGTTCTTGCTGAAATGGACCTATCTCTCGGGATGAAGCTCGAAGGATTTGCACCCCCTAAAGAAGATGCAGACGAAGGAGAATAAACAATTTTATGAGACATCAAAAAGCCAGTTTGAAATTAAATCGAACATCAAGCCATCGGATCGCGATGTTCAGAAATATGGTTACCTCTTTATTTAAGCATGAGCGCATCCGTACGACAAGTGCCAAAGCCAAGGAGTTAAGGCGTTGGGCAGAGCGCTTAATCACGCTTGCCAAACGGGGAGACCTGCACGCCAGACGCCAGGCGCTTGCCATCGTAAGGGAAAGGGCAGTCGTTCATAAACTGTTTGAACTGGCCAACCAGCGATATGGAGCAGTTTCCGGCGGCTATACCAGGATCATAAAACTGGGTCGGCGACCGGGAGACGCAGCGCCTATTTCACTGGTAGAACTGGTGGTTGCGGAAAGAGAAACAAAAAAGAAGAAAGTAACCAAAAAGAAAGCCAAAGTCACTCCAACAGTGAAACCGGAAATAAAGAAAATAAGCGAACCTGCTGCTGAAAAGAAAAAAATAGTTAAAAAGAAAGTTGAAAAAGCTGAGAAAAAGCCGGCTAAAAAGAAAGATGAAACCGTCGTTTCGGCGAAACCGGCTGCCAAAAAAGCAGCCACGCCGGCTGAAAAGGAGGAAAAGCCCGCAGCAGCCAAGAAAAAGACCGTAAAGAAAAAGGTACAAGAAGCTGATAAGAAAGCCCTGAAGAAGAAAGAAAAAACCGCTGTCAAAGCAAGGCCGGCTGCCAAAAAAGCAGCCAAACCGACTGCCGAAAAAGCCGCCAAGCCGGCTGAAAAGGAAGCAAAGCCTGCCGCAGCCAAGAAAAAGACAGTCAAGAAGGCTGACGATTCTGAAAAAAAGGACACCCAGAAGAAATCAAAATCCAAAGCAGAAACCAAACCGGTGCCTAAGAAAACAGCCAAAACGGACGAAAAAAAGGCTAAATCTGAGACCGTCCCCAAAAAATCCGCCAAAGGGACAGCCAAAACAGGTGAAAAAAAGGATGGCTGAGAAGGGTTAGCGCCGGACCCAAATTTTAGCAAATTTTTTATCTTTTTTCTTTGTTTACGGGGAATTCGATAGTAGTTTGATTTTGGTTGTCCGGGATATTTTTGCTTTTGTTCTTTTCCCTCGCTTTTTTAGCCGAATACAGCCTTTTATCGGCTATTTTCAAAAGTCCTCTCGGATCTTTCACAGAACCTTCGTCAGTGGAAGCAACACCGAAACTAATGGAAAAAGGCAGGGACTCTTCCCTTTGCTGAAAAGGATGTTCGCTGAAATAAGCCTGAATACGATTCGTAAGATTTATCGCGCTCGCTTTTTTTGTTTCCGGAAGAATAATGACAAATTCGTCCCCCGCGAATCGTGCCACGACATCAGTATCACGACTCAGCCCGAGTAAGTGACTGCCAACGTATTTTAAGAGCTCATCACCGCTGTCGTGCCCGTAATAATCGTTAACCTGCTTGAAATTATCCAAGTCAAGGAAAACAATCGAAAGACTTCCCCCATAGCGCCTTGCCCGGTTGAATTCCCTTTTCAGCACGGCCTCCATAACCCGCCGGTTCAGCAAGCCGGTGAGCGGGTCATGATATGCCAGATATTGCAACTTTTCGTGAGCCGTGACATTCGAGAGGCACAATGATACTTTAACGGCCAGCCGTTCAAGAAGGCTCGTATCAATACCGGGTTGGAACCGCACCCTTGAAATATCCGCTTGATTGAGACTGCCAATAATCTCACCGTCCAGGGTAATCGGTGCGATAGCGAGGGATTTGATGAAGTAGTTGCGACTCTTGGGAAGAAGTATGAAATAAGCTTTTAAGTCTTCATTGACGAGCAATGGGGTCGTATGTTCTCCGACCAGCTCCTTAAAGCTATTTTTGTCGATAACGTTCATCCGATCCCTCAAAAGCTCGGATGATTCTAACGATTGGATGAATTTCGAGACCTCACTTTTCTCGATAACGGATATCCAAACATACGGCACTCTGAATTTTTTACGGATTTCAGTTAAAAGGACTTCAAATAGATCGGTGTAATTCAAGATTGAGAGAATTTTTTTTTCAATTTCGAAAAATTTTCTGGCTATTTCCTCATTGTATCGCAGTATTTCACTAATGGTTTCGAAATCTCTCATATTACTTTCTAAATTCCGAAGCGCTTTTGTGAAAGCTTTTTTACTATTACCTATGGTTCCTATGTACCTGGCCCAGTTTATTAAATAATTATTAAATTATCATGAGCATTTTAGGCTGTTTTAATTCAGAAGTATGGAAAATAACGGTACATGTGTCAAGAACAAACGAAATTATGGCAAAGTACGCCGGCCACTTGTTGGTTAAGCTTGGTGCTTGACATCTAAGATTTTTTATACAAAACTGATCGGAAATTTTATTGCTTAACCGCTTTTGGATTAATATCCGTATCTTTCTCGAAACCTGCGCACCGTATGCAATGACAACTCACGCTAACCTGAATGGAAGGACTAGCCAAAGTGGCTGATTCCAAGCTTTGCAGCCTCTCTGAAGCAATTGACCGTTACGTGGCCAACGGCAGCCAAGTTGCTATGGGTACCGCCCAGGAAACCCTTATCCCTTTTGCGGCGGGGCATGAGATTATCCGTCAGGTAAAATCCGATCTGACCCTGATCGGACCAATTTCCGATATGTTGTTCGATCAACTGGTTGGTGCGGGTTGTGTGCGTAAAATCCGTGCGGCCTGGATCGGAAATGTTATTACCGGTTCCGGTTATAACTTCCGGCGCGCAGCGGAAAATGGCGCTATTGGAATTGAGGATCATTCGGTTTTAACCCTTACGATGGCATTGAGTGCCGGTGCGATGGGGGTACCGTTCATGCCCACCAGCACCGCGTTGGGCAGTGATCTGTATACAACCAACACCGGTCTCAAAACGGTTGTCTGTCCTTTTAGCGGAAAGACTCTCACTGCTGTCGCAGCCATAAATCCCGATGTAACTATCATACATGCACAACGCGCGGATAGATTCGGAAATGCCCATGTATGGGGAAACCTGGGTGTCACCCGCGAAGCTTGCCTCGCCAGTCGACACATCATTGTTACCGCCGAAGAAATTGTGTCTGCGGATATTATCAGCAGTGATCCCAACCGGGTGGTTACCCCCGGTTTTCTGGTGAGCGCGGTTGTCCACGCACCCTGGGGTGCTCACCCATCGCCGGTTCCGGGCTACTATAATCGGGATCATCAAGCTTTCATTGATTACCGCAGGGATAGCAAAACCACTGAGATATTTTCAGGCTGGTTGAAAAAGTGGGTGAAGGATATCCATACAGAAGAGGAATATCTAGCACTGTTGGGAGCAGAACGAATGGCAGGATTGAAGTTGAAAAACCATGAATTTTCAGAACCTGCGGATTATGGGTATTGACAGCGCCGATTGCTAAATGGCCGTCTTTCAGGGACAGTGTCAAGTAATTAAAAGTAATTATTTCCATAACCATTAGATGCTTGATACTCGATACTGGATACTCGATGATCCACAAGTCAGCATTAGTATCCGGTATCCAGCATCCAGGATCGAGCATCCAGAATCAATTACCTGGCCAATACAAACACCTTTTAATTTACACCGGCCTCATCAAATATGCGTATAAAATACACTCCCGCCCAAATAATGGTAACTGCAGCGGCCCGTGAGATTACCGACGGCGATGTTGTGTTTGTCGGCATGCGACTGCCGCTGCTGGGGTTTTTGCTGGCCAAAAGCACCCATGCGCCCAATGCCATCGGGGTGTATGAGTTGGGAATCATTCGCGATACGTTGGCACCAGAAGCCATTCTTACGATGGGGGACTTGCCGAATCTCTATCGCGCCCAATGGCTGGCCGATTCCGCTGATTTGATGGGGCTCCTCCAGCGAGGGCTGGTGGATGCCAGTTTTATCGGTGGCGCACAAGTGGATCGTTTCGGTAACTTAAATACCAGTTATATTGGCGGTGCAAATAAAATTCGAACGCGGCTTCCCGGAAGCGGCGGCGCTTGCGATCTGGCCAGTCTGGCTCAACGTCATATCATCATTATGGCTCATGAAAAACGTCGTTTTGTCCCCCGGGTGGATTATATTACCTCGCCGGGTTACGGTGACGGTGCGGGATGGCGCGAGCGTGCCGGTTTGCCGCGCGGTGGGCCGTCCACGGTTATCACCACCCTCGGCATCTTACGATTTGATCCGGAAACAAAGGAAATGGTTCTTGCGTCAATTCATCCCGGCGCGACTGTAGAAAATGTAAAGGCAAATACCGGCTGGCCGCTGCGAGTTTCAGATAAACTGGATACAACCCCGGTCCCGGCCCAATCGGAGCTGGCCATGCTGAAGCGATTCGATCCCGAGGATTACTGGACCCAATAAAAATTGCAGATTGACTATTTCAGGAACACGACTAATGGTAAAGATAATATGATCAAGGTAGCCGGGCAAAGCGACATCCATAATTCGCCAATGGTCAATCGTCAGTGTTCAATATTTATTTTCTGGCTCCGGTGTAGCCGGGTTATGGATTTGACTTTGGGCCGTAAACAATGATAAGTGTCTGTCCAGCTTGATCCGGCAGGCAACTCACTAAAACTGCTTCTATGTATTTTAAGTTTTGCACACGTAACATTCCCCTGAAAGGAGAAAGATAAGACCATGACTACTGCGAGCCTGTTAAAAGATAAGGTGGTATTGGTGGTGGATGACGAGGAAGACGTGCTGGACACCGTTGAGGAAGTGTTGGAAATGTGCCTGGTAACCAAAACCAAAGATTACGAGACAGCCCGTCAATACCTGATGAGTTATACCTATGATATTGTCATTTTGGACATTATGGGAGTAAATGGATTCGATCTCCTCAAAACCTCTGTAAAGAGAGGATTTCCTACCGTCATGCTCACCGCCTATGCCTTAACTCCTGAAGCTTTGGAAAAATCCATAAAATTGGGTGCAGTCTCTTTTTTGCCAAAAGAAAAAATGGCTGACCTGGAAGAGTTCCTGGCGGATGTTGTTCTCAAAGGCGGTCAGCCGGTCTGGGCTAAACTATTCGAAAAGCTTGGCGGCTTTTTTAACAAACGCTTCGGCCCGGACTGGAAACAGCGGAACAAATTTTTCGAAGAATTCGAGCAATCAATCAAGCGGGACAAAACGGCTAAATCCGGATAGCCTGAGATCTGTTTTAACCTTTCATAACAATACCCTGCCGCGCACGTCATCTTGGGGGCACAAATTTGTTGTTTCTGATCGCAGCTGAGCTATGTATCGATGGGTGTTTTGATATTGGAGGTCGCCCAAATGCCGGTGGTTAAACTGCTGACGCTATCTGAGGCGATCGACCGTTTTGTGCCCGATGGCAGTTCGATTGCCATGGGTCTCGCCCAGGAAACCCTCATCTCGTTTGCCGCCGGACAGGAACTCATCCGTCAGAACAAAAAAGACCTGACCTTAATTGGTCCGATCTCAGATATATTGTTTGATCAGATCATCGGAGGGGCAGGCGTTGTAAAAGTCCGAGCGGCCTGGGTGGGCAATGTTATTACCGGATCCTGCTATAATTTTCGTCGGGCCGTTGAAACCGGTGCCCTGGTAATGGAGGACCACTCTAATTTAACCCTGGCCATGGCCTTACGCGCAGGCGCCATGGGCGCCTCATTCATGCCCACGAAAACCGCCCTGGGAAGCGATTTATTCCGGACCAACAAAAACCTGAAACTCATGACCTGCCCGTTTAGCGGTGACACGCTGACCGCCGTGGTGGCGATCAATCCGGATGTTGCCATTGTTCATTTGCAACGGGCCGATAAATTCGGCAATGCCCATGCATGGGGTAATCTGGGCATAACGCGTGACGCCTGTTTGGCCAGCTGACATATTGTCATCACTGCCGAAGAGATTGTTGAGCCGGACGTCATTAGTCGCGACCCGAACCGGGTCATCACGCCGGGATTCCGAGTTAGCGCCGTGGTACATGCACCCTGGGGCGGCCATCCCTCGCCCGTCCCCGGATATTATAACCGCGATCATCAAGGATTCATCAATTATCGAAACCACAGCAAAACACCGGAGCAGTATATAAAATGGAAAAAGAACTGGGTGGATAATGTTCACAGCCTGCAAGATTACGTAAATTTGCTGGGCGAAAAACGCATCGCTGTTCTGGCATTGAAACATCATGCGCTGTCGGAGATTGTTGATTATGGATATTGAAAACAGATGTCAGAAGTCAGATGTCAGAAAACAGAAATAGTCCGACCTTTGTCTTACGTCTTCTGTTATCTGTCCTCTGACCTCTGAAATAGGACACCTGGTAAAACCCAATTGCCGTATTTGCGATGAACCCTCGAAATAGCAAAACCAGGAATTATACCCTCTACCAGCTGATGGTGACGGCGGCCGCCCGTGAGATTTCTGATGGTGAAGTTGTATTTGTCGGCATACGGCTGCCGTTGCTGGGATTTTTATTGGCCAAAAGCACCCACGCCCCCGCGGTCGTCGGAGTTTACGAATTGGGCATTGTCAGGGACACGCTTGCCCCGGAGCCGATT
>CP070652.1:145127-154323 GCA_020354645.1 Deltaproteobacteria bacterium | reverse complement strand
GGTTCTGCCGGGGGCCAGTTTGGCTGCCTGGGCACCGGAATTCCATTCGCCATGGCGGCCAAGGCGGCCCGCCCGGACAGGACAGTAGTTGTCATCAACGGCGACGGGTCCTTTGGACTCAATTGCATGGAATTTGATACGGCCGTCCGTCATGACTTGCCATTTATCTGTGTTATCAACAACGACGGTGCCTGGGGCATGATCAAACACGGTCAGGAAATCTGTTATGGGAGTGAACGTGTCTGCGGCTCGGAATTGGGTCGCGTACATTATGAAAAAGTGGCCGAAGCGTTAGGGGGCTATGGCGAATTGGTGGAAAAAGATAAAGACATCGTCCCGGCAGTTCAACGGGCTTTGGAATCCGGTAAACCGGCCTGTATCAATGTCATGACGGACCCCTGCGTGACCAGCCCCATAACTCTGCAACTCATAGAGGGTTTAAAGATGGAGTAACGATGAAGGCCTTGCAGTTTTCGATCAATTTGCCCCAGTGGGTGATTCTCAAGGTTCTAGGCCGTATCAGCCGTAGAATATTTTACCAGGGATCGCTGGCTACTATCAAGCTTGTCGACATACCGGAACCCAAATTGCCAACGACCGAATGGGTCAAGGTCAAAACGCTGATGTGCGGTTTTTGTGCCAGTGATTTAAGCCTGATCCTGCTTAAAGAATCCCCTACTGCCAGTCCCTTCACCTCGTTTCCCTGTATCATTGGCCATGAAATATGCGGCCGGATTGTCGAAGTGGGGTCAGCGGTTACAAAGGTCAACGCCGGTGATGTTGTGGTCATCGCTCCGGCTTTAAACTGTGCGGTTAGAGAAATTGATCCCGCTTGCCCTGCCTGTCAACAGGGCATGGTCGCAAATTGTGAAAACTACGCCAACGGTAATTTGGCCGCCGGGATGATCACCGGGTTGTGCAGCGAAACAAGCGGTGGCTTTGCCCCTTACTTCGTCGCCCACCAAGGCCAGGTCTATAAACTTCCCGAAGGGATTGGCCCCGAGGTGGGCATTTTAATTGAACCCCTAACGGTCGGCTTGCAGGCAGTGCTCGGCAACAAACCCCAAAGCGGTGAAAAGGTGCTGATCATCGGTTGTGGGGTGATCGGGACCATGGTGCTTAAGGCCCTGCGCGGGTTGAAGATCGCCTGCGTTGTATCAGTGCTGGAACCCTCTGCCTTTGCCGCTGATCTCGCAAAAACGTCGGGCGCAGATGCTGTAATTAGCGACGGCGATTTATTGGGAAACACCGTCAACTTGACAGGTGCAACCAGGTACAAACCCATCATCGGACAGGACCTCCTCATGGGAGGATTTAACCGTATCTATGATACAGTGGGCAGTCCCCAGACCCTCAATTTGGCCATGCGATGCCTGGCGGCCGGCGGCACTGTCAGCCAGGTGGGTATCTGGAAAGAGATGAAATTGGATCTCACCCCATTATGGCTCAAACAACAGACTCTCAAAGGTGTGTACGGTTGCGGATATGCTACCTACAAAGGGGAATGGATGTTCATGTTCGACATCGCTCTGGACATGGTCCGTGAAGGAAAGGTTGGCTTGAGCGATATGGTTACCCACCGGTTTTCTTTGGAGAATTTCAAAGAGATGATCCGGGTGAACCTGGATAAAAACAAACACAGGGCCGTCAAAACAGCAGTGTCTTTCATTTAATTATTGCGTATGAAAAAATGAAGCTCCCCGCAGTCCGCCAAAGAACTATGGCGGACAGGGTATTCAGGCGAAGTCGAATAAAAGGCGGACGACAACATGCTATGTCCGTACTATTTTTTTGGTTATCATGATTTTATACTGAATATCGTATCTAACTGCAGATAGGCTGAGGTGTATGAGTTGCAAGAATATTGGACTGTATATTTATTAATTATAGATTAGAGGATTAAATATACACTTCTACAGTATTACCGATTAAGGCACGTGTGTTACACTTTTAGGCAAGCGAAATTTTATTATACTACTTGATCTAATCTACAGCTCCGGTCGAATATGGCCGGACAATATATTGTGCCGTGCTATTTTTGAAATCTCTTGAGTTTTGGAATTAGATATGGAAAAAAACACATTGGCTGGTTAATATCGAATGATAGCGCATCGAATTTATGGGCATTATATGGTGATCAATCTTGAATGTCAGAAATGCGGGATTTTATTCGACTGTGATATAGGTACTGTCGCTTTTCCCGAAAACTCCGATAAACCGGATTTTGAAAAGGAAATAATTTGCCCCAAATGCGGCAGCCTTTCAATGGATGAGGTTTTGTTAACTGAAATCGGACAAAGCCAACTCACCGAAATGACCCTCGGTTTTGATTCTGACGACATATTTGATTTTGAAGACGATGAACTAAATGCTTTTGGCTTCTATGAAGGTGAGTGCCAAGGGTGTGACCTCTTTACTATGCTTAATGATTTTGGTCTATGCGAAGATTGTGCTGTAAAACTGGAACGAGATCTAATTCGACAACGGGATTGGGACTATTCGGCCCTTGCATACGGAGTCCCGGCTGAAAAACATGAAGTGGTGCGCAATGAAATATTCGGACGTTATGGTAGAAAGCTGGAGTTAATTTCGGCTAAAGAAGAGCCTGACAGGAAACGCAAGAAAAAAAGACGAGTTAAAAGAAAGAAAAGCAGAGGGAAACGCTAACGAGACGCCGACACGACCGATGGAAGGCAGCCGTTTTACAAAAAATTCTGTACAAGCCCCCAGGTGAATCGGCAGGTAGTTTGACCGAAGCCGTTACGGATCCAAATATCTCGACGCTGAACTTATTGCCACACCGAAAACCCTTGTGATATCAATTTGAAACATGTACTTTTACACGAGTTGAATTTACGGCAAAATCCAGCCGAGAAATTACACTACATTTTGTTCTGAGTCCTTAGATATAACAAATTTACCCAAACCTTTGTTATCTCAATGTATCAAAGTTTGAGGCTATCACAGAATAATGATACCTTAAATTAAACACTTAAAAAAGCGGCCGACAATTTTGGCATGCTTTATGCTCGGGTATTATTGTTTACAAATCTAGTTATTTTCTATGTTCACCAAAGAGGAGCTAAAAAAATGAACTTGATTAGAAAAATAAGTATTATTTTAGCGATCTCGTCAGTTTTAAGCTTCATAGGCTGTAGTGATGGCGGAGACTCCGGATCAAGCACAGGCTCTGGAACAGTATCGGTCAGTCTTGTGGATCAAACAACCTATGATTATCAAGCTGTTTACATCACAATTGATGATGTGCAGATTCACCTTGGAGGAAACGTAAATAGCCACAATAACTGGCAATCAACAAATATGTTGGTTAGTCCGAATACCGTTAATCTTCTCGAACTTGTTAGCGGGGTAAGAGAAGATCTTGGCTTAGCCGAATTACAAACTGGCCGATATACCCAAATGAGGCTAATAATAGGTAAAACTCCTGATGATTCCTTGAATATTTTGAGCCAAAAACATCCCTTTGCAAATTATGTGATTGTGAATTCGAATTCATCGGAGATACATGAACTAAAAGTTCCAAGTGGCAACCAAACAGGGGAAAAAATCGTCGGAGGATTCGAGATATTTGAAAATCAAACAACTGAATTGATATTGGATTTTAATGTTCAAAAATCGGTAGTGAAAGCCGGTAACAGTGGACAATGGCTTTTGAAGCCCACTATAAAACTTGCCGAATTGGTAGAATTTTCAAGAATTGAAGGGAGAGTGACAGATAACGCCCAAGTTGGGCTTGAAGGCGTGCAAGTTAGTGCACAGGTTTTTAATGATTCTGCCTCTGATGAGAAAGACAAGGTAATTGTAGAGGCCTTTACATTGACCAATCAAAACGGTTATTATACTCTATTTGTTGAGCCTGGCTCGTATAGTTTGGTCGTATATGGTGATGGGTATAACCCTCAATTCGATAGTATAGCGACATCTGCTGGGGAAGTATTGCCAGATAAAGATTTTACTCTCATGGGCGCAACCATCGGGGCAGTTGAGGGCCTTGTGACTATTAACGGTGGTGGTCCCGAACAATATGCCACTTTGAGCTTTCGGCAAGAAGTTTCAACCGTACAGATTCAGATAGACTCCATCAACGAAATGAATATGACTGACTATTCAATTTTTCTCCCTGAAGGAAATTACAATTTAGTTGCCTCAACGTTTGGTTATAGAACTGAAGTGTACCCAAATGTGGAAGTTATTTTAGAAGATCCAGAAATACCAACGAATCAGGATGTCGTGTTTGACGAACCGATTAACTGACAAAATTCTATTGACATAGCCTCTAATGTTCTTCCTTGATTACGACTTATCAACCTCATTGGTGAACGGGTGCCTTCTGCTATATAGAACAACTCTATCTTAATTCAGATTTGACAAAATATCTTGAGGTTGGTCTTTTAATCTAAAATAGGATTTTAACATATTACATATCTGTAATTTTGACGAATTCGTTATTCGAAAGTATCAACATCTGAACTTAGAAGGCAATTACAGGAAATTGTTAAATTCATTGCGATTATTCGAGTTCAAATGTAATAATGAAGATTGACAATTCGCCGTTATTGGGTTAACATTTATTAAAAAATATATCCCAAGATAAAGCCAAACCCTTCGTGAGACGGGGACGGAAAGCCAAGGGTCTCAGTGAGATAACCGGGTTGCCTGGGCAGTGAAGAAGAAGCCGGATTGCCTCGAGAAACGGGGTGGCTCGGCTTTTTTGTTAAGGAGGTAATTATATGCATTTCAATATAATAAAAAAATTCATTAATTGTTTTACAGTCGGCTTTTTCATAATTTCTTTTCACACTGCCGTTTTTGCCGAAGGAAGTGTTACTATCAAATGGGGAAAAGATTCTAGTTACGAGCAGCCCAAGGTCTATAAAAAGCATAAAAAAAACGGTCCTCCGAACCATGCTCCGGCTCATGGTTATCGGGCGAAATATCAATATCGGTATTATCCTAATTGTTCAGTTTATTACGATACTTCCCGGAAACTATATTTTTATCTGAGAGGTGATAACTGGGAAGTAGGAGCATCTTTGCCGAGCAACCTTCGGGTAGTTTTAGGCGATTTTGTGAGTATAGAGATGGATACCAATAAGCCTTATGCCCATTATAATGAGCACGTAAAAAAATATCCACCTGGCCAATTAAAGCAAAAGCAACAGAAAAAACGGACAAAAAAAAATCATAAGAAATAAGCTACATAATATAATTCTTTTTCCTCGCGTATTATTTTTAAGCAGAATCATATTTAATGGCTCTGCCTTTTCCCCATATACAACGGCTTGGTTCTTCAAAATCCAACTTGTGCTATGTACAAAAGGTTTCCTATCCGTTTAAAAACCTGATGTATCTCCAATGAATCGGCAATACAGCCCGGTGTTTAAAATTGCAGTAACTATATATTTCAAGTTATTGGCATACCTTTGATCTATAGATCACAGATTCGGTGATATTTGGTTTTTTGCCAGGATATCCAAACTCATACAATACCTTTGCTTCTAAATAATGATTCCACGGAATAGCCATATTATAATTGTCCTTGACCTCATAAGCCCCTTTGGATATTTGTAATATTAACTCAAGTTCTCAAATAATTCCCTCCTCCGTTTTAAAACCTCAAAATGGGGGCCTCCAATGACTCAAGAAGGTTTTAAACGCAAACTCACCGCAATCCTCAGCGCCGATGTTGAAGGTTACAGCCGCCTCATGGGTCAAGACGAGGAGGCAACTGTCCGAACCCTGACGGTCTACCGTGAGGTTCTTTCCACCCTGATTCAACAGCACAATGGAAAAGTTTTGGACTCACCAGGCGACAATTTGCTGGCGGAGTTTGTCAGTGTTGTCGATGCGGTGCAGTGTGCGGTGGCGGTTCAAAAAGAGATCAAGGCCCGCAATGATGAATTGCCCGAAAACAGGAGAATGCAGTTTCGTATCGGCATCAACCTGGGCGATGTTATTCAGGAAGAAGATCGGATTTATGGAGATGGTGTCAACATTGCCGCCAGACTGGAAGGCTTGGCTGAACCAGGTGGCATCTGCATCTCCAAGACTGCTTTTGATCATATCGAAAGCAAGCTGCCTTATGGGTATGAATTTTTAGGTGATCAAGCAGTCAAAAATATCGCTAAACCGGTGGGTGCCTATCGGGTGATGTTGGAGCCAAGGGTCACAATTGCAGCGGAAAAGGAAGCCACAGAAGTAGTACCCTTTTGGCGACGGAAAGCGACTATCGTCTGTGCCATTGCAATTTTTGTCGTGATCATTGGTGTTGCAGTATGGAGCTTCTATTTTCGTACACCGCCAATTGAGCCAGCCTCCATTGAAAAAATGACCTATCCCCTGTCCGAAAAGCCCTCAGTTGCGGTGCTTCCCTTTGTCAATATGAGTGGTGATCCGGAGCAGGAATATTTCTGCGATGGTATTTCCGATCAAATTATCAGTGCAATTGCGAAAATACCCTATATTACTGTCATTGCGCGCACTTCAAGCTTTGCCTATAAAGGCAAATCCGTCAACGTTCAACAGATCGCCGGTGATCTGGGGGTGCGGTACATACTGGAGGGCAGCCTTCAGCGGGACAATGAAAATGTGCGCATAAATACCCAACTGATCGATGCCAAAACCGGCCTGCACCTGTGGGCAGAAAACTACGACCGTAAACTTGATGACATATTTTCGGTGCAAGACGAAATCTGTAAAAATATTATGATCGCCCTTCAAGTCAAGCTGACCGTGGGAGAAGTGGCTCGCCTAATGGCTGATACAGCAGATATTAAGGCTTATGAGAAGTATCTTCAAGCTCAAGATCACAGTCGGCGCAGAACCATGGAAAATTCTCTTGTTGCTCGACAGTTGGCCCAAGAAGCGATTGCCTTAGATCCTGAATACGCTGCGGCATATCTTCAAGTAGGGTGGACCTATCTGGATGAAGTCTGGTTTGGCATGACCAAAACGCCGTCAGAATCCATCGCCAAGGCGGAAGAGATGGCCCAGAAGGCCGCTTCCATTCGCGGTTTTGGAGAAGGAGAAAATGCCCTGCTAAGCAGCGTCCATCTACTGAAAAAGGATTTAGACAAGGCAATTTCCTATGCCGAGAAGGCAGTAGAGCAAAGGCCCAATTTTGCCTATGTTCACTTCCATCTGGCAATGGCCTTGAGAAGTAATGGACAATATGACGAAGCCATATTAAGGTTTAAAAAGGCCCTTCAACTGAATCCGATTAGACCTCTCACTTATCTGAACAATCTCGCATGGGTCTACTTTTATTCCAAACAGTACGGAGAAGCGATTTCCACTTGGAACGAAACCTTGGAGCGCAATCCCGACTATCTGTTCGCCTATATGGGTTTGACTGGCGCCTATTGGTTAAACGGTATGGAAGATCAGGCACGGCAAGCGGCTCAGCATGTACTCAGAATTAACCCCAAATTCTCAGTGGGTTATTGGGAAAAACGATCGTACATTAAAGACGAAGAGTCAACAAAACAATTATTTGACGCCTGGCGCAAGGCGGGTTTGAAATAGTTTTAGTACAGATATAAAATTGAAACAGTAAATATCAAAAAGCGCTAAATGTTGCGGTATCTCCAACTAATCTGTATCCTACTGTGATAATAAATTATTGTGATATCGTTTTCATATCTTAGGTGTAAACTGGCTATATATGGAATTTTGAAACCTATCTATAAGTTGGAGCAAAAATTAACAACTCTTCCATGAATGAAATATAATTTTAGGAAATATTCTCCATTTTATTTACCCTACGGGAAAGCCGATGATACCTCATAGCCTTCGGCTTGACTCCTGCGGCGTCTTCGTTGCCGAGGGCTCGCGGTAGCCAACTACAGCTTCGCCCTCAGACGCGTTGGATCTGTTGCATCCTCGACTTTCGCTCAATTACCGTACAATTTTTAGTGGTCACCTGTATTTTCTAAAAACCCTTGAGTATTTTCTTCATAACACAGTTTTTTAGCCGTTCTCAAGACCACATATAGACATGCTTCTTTCAACATCCTGCCGAACTGTCAGATTAAGGAGTATCGATCTAAGGAAGACCCGCACCGGGAATCTCGACGCGAACGGTTTCAATACGGCCACTCGCTTTGGCACTCGCACCTCCGGGACTTATGGTTTCCGCTGTTAGCACAAAAAGCGTGCGACCATCGGGACCGCCCAACATGCAAGCATATGCTTTGGTCGATACCTTTATGTGATGGGTCACCTGGCCGCCTTCACAAACTCGCATAACTCCGCTCTTCCCCTCCGGCGATGCAAACCAGATAGCTCCCTCAGCGTCGAGGCAGATTCCGTCGGGAAAAGCCACTTCGAGCCGGGCCCATTCGCGGCGATTGGTAAGTGAACCGTCGGCCTCGATATCAAAAGCGGTGAGCCGGGCTGCAAAAGTTTCAGCGATAATAAGTGTGCCGTCAGGGGTGATGACGGTTCCGTTTGGGAAGGCCATGTCTTTGGCAACGACACGTGACCGGCCATCGGGCGTCACCAGCACAATCTCGGCCGGCGAGAATGATTGCTGCGCGATGAGGTCGAATCCAAAATTCCCGATGTAGGCTCGACCTTGCCAATCTACCACCATATCGTTGCAGTGGAAGGATGCGAGTTGGCGCAAATCAGCAATTACTAAAAGCCCGTCCGGATCGAGTCTTAAAAGACGACGATCCGTCATCGAAACCACCACCATTCGGCCGTCGGGAAGCCAGCCCATGCCCGATGGCTGACCCGGCACCTCTACGACTATCTCAGAGTTGCCATCCATATCCACCGTCATTACATGACCTGCAAGCATGTCTGAAAAAAAAAGCCTTTCATCATGCCAGCGGGGTGCCTCCGGGAATATCAACCCATCCAATAGAATCTTTGGTTCGAGTTTCATGAAAATTTTCCTTTTTAGATGTCTAAATTCAAGGTCGTTGTTCATGCAAGAAAAGGAAACCTTTCATTAATGCCAGCTGGGTGAAAAATGAATTCATCGCTATGCTGAAGGAGGGCCGGTGTCTCACCGTGTGAAAAGTCCTGCCTAAAATACGACCCATACCGAAACCTTTACGCAAGACCTGGAAATTTAACTTGTGCATTGTTTCAGGATCCATGGCCGGATGTTTAAAAACAACCGAGTTGCCGCCATAGTGGTCCCACGAAAGCTCGGTAAATATCCTGC
>CP070652.1:139939-145027 GCA_020354645.1 Deltaproteobacteria bacterium | reverse complement strand
TAAGGGATCGTAGCAAAAGAACAGCGCTTTAACATCAAAATAATGCGTTAGGGATTAAATCAGCATTGAGGGCCTAAGTCATATTTCGGTTGCAGCCTGTTCCTTGGCAACGTTCCCTAATGCCTTCATACAGTGCACGATTTCGCTGCTGATAATTCATTCCGCTATAGTACCACAGGTTGGGTGGAAAAACTCTCCGACCCTTCAATTAAACAAGACCGCAACGGGCTTCAGCAATACGCGCGCCGGGGTGGTCCTGGTATTTTTTCAAAGAACGCAGGGAGGCAAAAATGAGAGTAAGGGATTTTATGACAACAGATCTTATCACGGTAGATGTTAAGACGCCTATTATGGAAGCCCTGGGAGTAATGAAGGATAACAGAGTCAAACGTCTGCCGGTTACAAAAAGCGGTAAGTTCGTCGGGCTGGTTACCCGCAATATGATCCGTGACGCCTCTCCATCAAAGGCCACAAGCCTGTCGGTACACGAGTTAAACTATATCTTGTTTAAAATGACGGTTGACCATCTCATGGTCAAAAAACCCGTCACCGTTTCGCCGCATCTCCCGCTGGAGGAGGCTATTTGGCTGGGCATCAAACACGGTGTCGGGGCCCTGCCGGTGTTGGAAAGCGGCAAGCTGGTGGGGATCATCACTGAATCGGATATTTCACGAATCGTCATCGAAGCGCTTGGTTTGGGGGAAAGAGACAGCCAGCGGATCACAATTGATGCATCCGGAAAGCGGTTTGGCTACCTGCCAGATCTCGTCCGTGTGCTCGATACGCACAGAATACCCATCCTGAGCCTAATGGGCATACCCAAGTCCGGCAGCAAGGACTGGATGCTGATTTTGAGGGTGAAGACAAAAGACGCTGCCCGGGCTATCGAGGATTTAAGGCAGGAAGGTTTCAAGGTTACGGACGTGACCTGATAAAATCCTAAACACGATACCCGCTCCAATGATTTAATTCGAGAACGATGCCGGGCAGTCCTGTTTATCGCTATGAGTTCTCCAATCATAATTCGCAGAGCGCTCCAATTATAAATCGGAACCAATATTTGACGCAGAATATCACAGGAAATCGAGGCTGTACTAGCTGGCAAGCTATATTGGACGTATATCTATTAAATATAAATTGGCAGATCAAATACACCCTTCTATTGTATTTCGGATTAAGGCACGCAACCTAACAAAAATAAAGTTTCAAAAAAGAATGGATAGGTGATTGGCTAATCTGCAAAAGATATATACTTCAATGACATCATGAATTTTGAAATAATGACAGCTGTATCAGATCGTATCATTCTCTAAAAATCCTTACGATACCGCTTTGAAACCAATAGTTTTAACCAATTCGATTCTACATAGTATCCTGACTTCTAAATAGGTCGCAATTTTATTCGGAGGGAGATCTGAAGTTCAAAGACAAGCCCGATTTCATCGATCTTGGCCCGGGACTGGAGGCCATCTTGAGGGCCAATGGGCTGCTTGATGCCGAAATAAAAGTTGGCTTTAACACGCCTCGGGCACCTATGCTCAGCGCTTACCATGAGCTCAGCGAGGGCCGACCAAACTGTAAGATAAATTCGCTCTGGCTTTGGGAGACGCTGTGCCAGCTTCATTCAAGGTAGTGTCCATGGGAAAAAGTGGATACTCTTCCTTCCGTGCTTACACTCCTCAGATTTTTTCCCAATATTGGACCAAAGTCCAATCGCACCCATCCTTGACACTGACTAGATAGAGTCCTACATTGTAGCATTTAATTGATTTGATTACAGACCCTGAACTTCGGACTGAAAGACGGGATGTTAAGCCCGGTGAGGTTCTGAAAAAATTTCCAATCGACGAGGCTGAAATGATCCATCAAATATTCCTTAAATTTTTACGAGAACCCCTATTTCATTTTTTGGTCTTGGGCGCGGGGCTCTTCATGGTTTACTCGGTGATCAACGGTTCTGTCAGCGCACCAGCCGATCGGATTGTCGTCGACGAGACTCAGGCACTGCGACTGGCAGGGCAGTTTCAACGTACCTGGATGCGCCCGCCGACCGAGCAGGAGCTGCGGGGTCTGGTCGAAGAATACGTGAAGGAAGAGATCCTATACCGCGAGGCCCGGATACTGGGGCTAGATCAGGACGATCTCGTCATTCGCCGCCGATTGCGCCAGAAAATGGAATTTATCAACGCGGACCTTGCCGAGTCGCAAGCACCGACGGACACCCAACTCCAGGTGTACTTTGACGCCAACCAGGACAGATTCCGCCGGCCTGACCGTTTCAGTTTGCAACAAGTCTACTTGAATCCTCACAAGCTCGCAGGCGACGTGAAACGGGCAGCTGCCGGACTATTAGCGCGCCTGAATACGGACCCGGCACTTGCCGCTGATCCAAAGTCGCTTGGCGATGCAACGATGCTGCCAGCCCAACTTGATGGTGTGACAAGACGCGAGGTTACCAATATATTTGGACGAGGATTCGCAAAGGACATCGAAGATATGCCCATGGGCCGGTGGTCTGGGCCCTATGAATCAAGCTACGGACTTCACCTGGTCCGCATGACCGAGCGCGGGGTAGGCGGTCTGCCTGCCTTGGCGGAAATCCGTCCGATTCTCGAGCGCGAATGGCGCGCTGAGCGCAGCAAAGAGGCTAATGAGCGTTTCTACGAGGCGCTTCGTGTACGCTACGACGTCGAAATTCGGTTACCGGCTGATTCAGCCGGCACAACTCTCGTGGTGCGCTGATAATGAAAACTTGCGCATATCTAACAGTAATACTTGCACTCACCTTGGTTAGGATTGGCATCGTCCAGGCCCATGAAGTGCGGCCGGGATACCTTCAATTAAAACAGGTTGATGCGCTGACTTACGACCTGCTGTGGAAGGTTCCGGCCAAAGGCGATCGACGAATAGGGCTCTATGTTCGCCTTCCCGACTACTGTCGGAGCAGTAAGGCGACCTCGAGTTTTGCCGGCGGTGCCTATATTGAACGCTGGCGGGCGGCCTGCGAGGGCGGGCTCAAAGACGCCATAATCGCCATCGATGGCCATGAAGCGACGCGCACCGACGTGCTGGCCCGGTTGGAGCACAGCAACGGTCACACCCAGACGGTCCGCCTGACGCCGTCCCAACCTGAATTCAAAGTGATGGGAACTGTCGGTCCCGCTGCCGTGGTCCGAACGTATTTCAAGCTGGGTGTCGAGCACATCCTGCTTGGTTTCGACCACCTGATGTTCGTGCTGGCCCTGCTGTTCCTGGTTGAGAGCTGGCGGCGCCTGGTGGCAACCATCACCGCATTTACCGTAGCTCACAGCCTGACTCTGGCAGCAGCGACTTTTGGCTGGGTCCAGGTGCCCCAGGCACCCGTGGAAGCGGTTATTGCCCTCAGCATCGTGTTTGTAGCCGTTGAAATTTTGCACCGTCACCAGGGACAAACGGGGATAGCCACGCGCAAACCATGGATCGTGGCTTTTGTATTCGGCTTGTTACACGGCCTGGGATTTGCAGATGCCTTGCGGGAAGTGGGCCTGCCGGACCATGCCATTCCCCTGGCCCTGGCCTTTTTCAATGTGGGTGTAGAGGCCGGACAGCTGCTGTTTGTGGCCGCCGCGTTCCTGCTTTTCTGGCTTGCCAATCAATTGATGGGCAGGCATGTTGCCACTGCCGAGCGCTCGTCCTGGCCCGGTGCGGCGGTGACCCCGCTGGCGTCCTACGTGATCGGCACACTTGCCGCTTTCTGGCTAATTGAACGAACTTACGGATTCTTTGTTTGATGGATAACACCACTCAGCCAAGGAATCTCGGACCGAATAGTTACATGCTATGAAGAACGAAAGGAGACAGATCATGCAACCAAAGATGAATTTGACAAAACGACTGCAGCTGGCAAGCCGAACCCTGTGTGCGATACTAGCTCTGGGTTTGGTCTGCCCGGCTTTCGCGGGCGATACCGTGGGCCTGCCGGCTCCGACGGAGGCCGCTGAGGGTGCGTTTCCCTCGCAGAAACACTTCTCGCCCTATGCGGGGCGTAACTTTCCAACCCAGGTTTATTGGGGCGACACCCACCTGCACACCGGGATGTCGATGGACGCAGGTGCGTTCGGCGCGCGTCTTTTACCGGAAGACGCATATCGCTTTGCACGAGGCGAAGAGCTCACCTCTTCGACAGGCCTTAAGGTTAAGCTCGACCGGCCGCTCGACTTTCTCGTGGTTGCCGACCACTCCGATAACATGGGATTTTTCCCGCGCCTGTATGCTGGCGACCCAGAGTTTCTAACCGATCCGACAGGCAAGAAGTGGTATGAGATGATCCAGGCCGGTGGGCAGGAGGGGGTCAAAGCCGCCACCGAAATCATTATAGCTTTTTCCCAGGGAACCTTTCCCGAGAAGCTCAAGTCGCTTCCCGGCACACCTGCCTACCGCTCCGCCTGGGATGAGACTATCGAGGCGGCCGAGAAGTATAACGAGCCGGGCCGATTTACCGCATTCATCGGCTACGAGTGGACGTCCAACACCGGCGGCAACAACTTGCACCGGGTGGTAATTTTCCGTGACAACGCTAACAGGGCCAGCCAAGTGGAACCTTATACGACCATTAAGCCTCTAGGCAGCGACAACCCACGCGACCTGTGGAAGTGGATGAGTAATTACGAGGATAAAACCGCAGGCCAGCTTCTCGCTATCGCGCATAACGGCAATCTGAGCAACGGCATCATGTTCCCCATCGTGGAGTCGTTCACCGGCAAGCCAGTGGATCTCGAATATGCACGTACCCGGGCAAGGTGGGAGCCGCTTTACGAGGTTACGCAAATCAAAGGCGATGGCGAAGCCCATCCGTTCCTGTCGCCGAACGACGAGTTTGCCGACTACGAGACCTGGGACCAGGGCAATCTGGACTTGAGCGCTGTGAAGGAGCCGGACATGCTCCAGTACGAGTATGCCCGAAGCGCCCTACACATTGGTTTGCAGCTCGGAAATAAGCTCGGTGTCAACCCGTACAAGTTTGGAATGATCGGATCCACAGACAGCCACACGGCCCTTGCCACGGCAGGCGAAGACAACTTCTTCGGCAAGCACTCTGGTTCGGAACCG
>CP070652.1:136181-139839 GCA_020354645.1 Deltaproteobacteria bacterium | reverse complement strand
CGGCAATAGTTTCGTATTCAGGACCGTCCACAAAAACCTTTTTTCCCTTGTAAGGGCCCGTGAGAGGAACAAAATCCTTAACCCCATGGGAGCAGGCGACAGTGCATCCCTTCCAGCAACCGTCAAAACCGGGGTCAAAAAGATTCCGGTACACGTCGCTGCCAATCAGACCGGCGCCGGGGTGCTGGCCGTATTGAAAATTGTGAACAGGCAGCAGGTCAAAGTCATTCATGATCGGAACCAGGTGGGTGGTGCCGATTTTGGCCATTTCATTCTGTTTGGGGTCCAGTTCGGCAATCTCCCGGGAGTGAAGCCTCCCGACGGTTTTTAGTCCGTCGATATCTGCTGGATTGTTGGTGCCAATTGAGACCGAATCCCATCGGACCACTATCGCCTTGAGGCCTTTATCGGCGAAAACCGTACCGATTCCCCCCCGGCCAGCCTGTTTATAGCGAACCCGTTTGCGCTTGGTGTCGTACCAGGTAAAATTGAGGCAACCGATCAGGGTATGTTTGGCGCCGGGTCCTGTGGATACCACGGAAACACTCCCTTTTTTGCCCCGGGAAAAGTGCTCGGTGAGAAGGTCGGACATTTCGTATGAATCATCCGGGAGACCGGAAATTTCCATAATCCGGATCTCCTGATTTTCCCCATCGATAAAAATCACCGTGTCGCCTGCGGTCTTTCCAACAATCTCAAGGGCGTCAAATCCCGAAAATTTCAGATAAGGTCCGAAATAACCGCCGACATTGGAATCGATCACCGATCCGGTGGTGGGTGAGATGGTGGTGACGATGCTTTTTCCGGAACCAGGATAAATCGGGGTTCCCGCCAAAGGACCCGCTGCAATACAAACGGCGTTTTCCGTATCATTCCACTGAGTCGTACCGGAAACAGCGTTCCACAGCAGCCACAGGTCAAACCCTTTGCCGCCGACAAACACATCTTTCATCTTTTGGGTAACCGGCTGAATGGCAATAGCCGATACGGAGATGTCAATGCTAAGGTACTGATTGGCATAGCCTTTGTTGACGTCCGGTCTCTGATAGTCCAGCCTTTTTATCTCTTTGATACTCAGTTCTGACATGGTTCCGCTCCTTAATAATTAAACGTTTCGGAATCTTACCAACTCGATGAACAAATAAGTAATTTTTGAGGCTCGGTTTTTTGCCCCGGAAATGGAATGATGGAATGGTGATTTTAAAAAAAATCTATCATTTTTTGATTTTCTTAGCAAGAGGGATTGCACCGATAAAATATTACCCCATTTCCCCAAAACCCATTATAGCGCTAAAGCTTCACTGCGTGTCTATCATTCCAGTATGCCAACATTCCAAAATGCGTCATAATTCATTAATAAAATTTGAGGATGAATGTTTCAACCTCGCGAAAGACTCGTAGAATACGATCTCGCCCAGAAATTGGGTGTTAGACGAAATTGGATACGTGATGCAATAAAAATTTTAGGCCATACAAGCACGAATACGGTATGCAGTCATGCTGGTCCATCACAACGCCTTCCTTCTGTGAAGGTTTTTTCTTGATTAAAAAAATTCCATATCATAACTTGGCGGTCTCGTAGAAAGTCAGCAAGGTGACTTTAACAAGGTTGTTTTGTGTTTCGAGTTTGGTGTTTAGCTTTAATCCTTTGATATAACACCACAATTCACACCAAACCCTAAACCCAAAATACTAAACACTCTCGCAAAGGAGAAAAACCGCATGTTGAACAGTAAAAAAATCGGATTAATCGGCTCCGGAAACATGGGCGAAGCACTCATCAACGGGCTCATCAGCTCCGGTTCGGCACCTTCTGAAAATATCATCTGCTCGGATGTCAGGGAGGATAGGCTCGAATTCATCAGGGACACTTATGGTGTGGTCACGACCACCGATAATCTGGAAGTGGTAAATTCGGCGGATATTGTTGTTTATGCCGTTAAGCCGCAGATTATGGCTTCCGTACTCAGGGAGACGGCAGATAGTCTTGACATGTCAAAACTTGTCATTTCCATTGCAGCCGGCGTACCGCTGGCCGCCATAGAATCGTTCCTCAACAAGGATCTGCGGCTTATCCGGGTGATGCCCAATGTCGCCGCGTCCGTCAAGGAGGGCGCCGCAGCCATTGCGGCCGGGGGACATGCCCGGGAAGAAGACATCCAGCTGACAATGTCTATTTTCAACTCGGTGGGCAGAACCGTATTTTTAAAAGAAAACTACCTCATGGATGCCGTTACAGGTCTGAGCGGCAGCGGCCCGTCTTATATTTTCTTAATTGTGGATGCCTTGGCAGATGCCGGTGTTAAGGTAGGGCTTTCAAGACGGGATGCACTTTTCCTTTCTATTCAGACGGTATTGGGGGCTGCAAAAATGTTAATGGAAACAAAAGCCCACCCCGGCCAATTAAAGGATATGGTGACTTCACCCGGCGGGACCGCTATTGCCGGTTTGCACACCCTTGAAAAAGGCGGACTTAGAACAACCTTGATCGATGCCGTGGAAGCCGCGACCATCCGTTCAAAGGAATTGGGAGATATCATGATTAAAAATTTTGCCAATAACGAAAAGGCCGCCGGAACTAAATTTTAAATACAATCCTATTTTTTCTTCGGTGATCCAACCAGCTTATTATTGGCCGTTTTCCACCGATATCCATCTGGGTGCAACAGATGAATGTCTTCTGCCGGCGCCCGTAACACCCACTTTCTTTTGGACAATAATAGCGATATATGTTATAAATAAGGGTCTGATATTTTACACCATAAAAGTTATATTAAAGCATGCGAGGTCGTTTTATCTTTAAAAGACCTTGAACAAAGTACCTGTTAAGAGATTTACAGGAAAGAACGTGGCTTCAGGTTGGCATTATAATTAGCAAAAATTTCTATAGAGTCAGTTTTTTCAACATTCCTCTGCTTTCTAACGAAACACCCCGATAAATTTGAGGCATTGGTCTGTATGTATGTTGTTGGTTATTTCTTATTGGCAGTTGCTAAGGTTCTAGATACTGTTTCGTTCATATACATGATTATAATTATCGCACGGGCTATTCTCTCTTGGGTGAGTCCTGATCCTTATAATCCTATTGTAAGATTTCTGTATAATGTCACTGAGCCTGTTTTATTCAAAGTACGTACCAAGCTTCCCGTAAGCTTCGGCGGTATCGATCTATCACCTATCGTTGTCATATTGGCCATAATTTTTATCCGGATCTGGATCGTGAATAGTTTGATGATATATTCTAGATCTCTAATATAAACAACTCACAGTAAGGTGGAATAAAATGAAGATTACACCCCTTGATATTCAACAGCAGAAGTTCAAAATTAGATTCAGAGGATTTGACCCTCAGGAAGTAGATTTATTTCTTGAGCAGATCGCGGATGCTTTTGAATCTCGGTTGAAAGCAAATGAAAAATTACAGGAGGAAATTCGCAGGCTCGAAAATGAAAGCCAGGGCTACAAGAAGCGCGAAGAAACCTTTAAACGGGCATTGCTCAATTCCCAAAAAGTCCTGGAGCAGATGAAAGAAAATGCTCAAAAATCCTCTGAATTGATCATTGCTGAGGCTGAAGTAAAAGCAGAAAAAATCCTTAATAAAGCTCACAACCGGTTGGCCCAGCTGCATGAAGACATTGCGGAACTCAAACGCCAGCGG
>CP070652.1:130265-136081 GCA_020354645.1 Deltaproteobacteria bacterium | reverse complement strand
ACGGATGGGGATCATTATTCGAAAACGGTTTCAGGCCGCCGGCCGACAAAACTAAAAAGCCGACGGCATTACTCATCAAGCAGCCAATATCAAGTCAACTGCTTTATGCGGTCCAAATTTGATTGCAGTTTCCGGCGCCTTTCTTCCAGGCGTCGCTGCTTGTCTTTAACCTTTTCTACAACCGGCCCGGGAGCCTTATTGATAAAGTTAGCGTTATTTAGTTTTTTCCGGACTGGATCCAACTCATTCATTAATTTATTGATTTCCTTTTCCAGGCGCTGGCCTTCTTTTTCAAAATCTATAATTCCTTCAAGAGAAACGAAGATCATGGCGCCATCAACTATTGATGTTGCCGCCGCTGCAGGCTTTGCCCCTGGCGCTTCCACCGCCAAGGATCGAAGCCGACTCAGGTTAATTATCATCTCCCGGTGCGCTTCGATCGTTTCTTGGATCGAACTGTCTTCGGTCTGTATGATGACCTTGAGCATTTGAGATGGCGCAATGTGCATCTCTCCTCTTACATTTCTTACCCCGGTTATGATTGCCGTTATCAGACCCATTTTGGATGCAGCTTCCGGATCAGGGACCTTGCTGGGTGAATCCTTATTATCCGATGGAAAGGCTGCTTTCATTATGGACCCACTCGTGCCGGGAAGTTGCTGCCATATTTCTTCGGTCACAAAGGGCATGAAGGGGTGAAGCAGTACCAGGGTGTCGCGCAGAACCCACCAGAGAACTGCCAACGTGCTTTCTTTTTCGGGCCCCTTTTTTTGATACAAGACCGGTTTGATTGCTTCCAGATACCAGTCACAAAACTCATGCCAGATAAAATTATAAAGGACCGCAGCCGCATCATTAAACCTGTATGTATCAAGGGCTTCCGCAACAGCTGATGAAACGGAATGAAGCCGCGAAAGAATCCATCTGTCCGCAAGCCCCAGTTGGCCCAAGTTTACCCTGTTGCGATCCTTTTCCAGATGCATTAACGCAAAACGGGCTGCATTCCAAATTTTATTTACGAAATGACGGTATCCTTCGACTCGCTTCTCAGACATCTTAATGTCTCTTCCCTGGGCGGCGAATGCAGCCAGCGTAAAGCGGAAGGAATCCGTTCCATACTTTTCAATAATCGTCAGAGGGTCAATGACATTCCCGCTGGACTTGCTCATTTTTTTGCCGTCTTCGTCGCGGACGAGAGCGTGAACATAGACGTCTTTGAAAGGTACCTCCCCCATAAAATGGATACCCATCATCATCATCCGGGCAACCCAGAAAAATAAAATATCAAAACCGGTCACCAGCACAGAGGTCGGGTAGAATATTTTCAGAAGGGGTGTCTTTTCCGGCCAACCCATGGTGGAAAACGGCCAAAGGGCTGAGCTGAACCAGGTGTCCAAAACATCGGATTCCTGCACCAATTTGCTCTGGCGGCAGGCGGGACACTCCTTGGGCGCTTCCATTGCAACGATTAATTGGCCGCAGGCTTCACAGGTCCAGGCCGGAATCTGATGCCCCCACCAGATCTGGCGTGAGATGCACCAGTCTTTAATGTTGTTCATCCATTCATAGTAAGTGTTTTTCCATGTTTCAGGTATTATCCGGGTGTTACCGTTATCAACGGCAGTTATCGCTTTTTCGGCAAGGGGTTTGGTCCTTACAAACCACTGTCTGGACAGATTCGGTTCAATAACCGTTTTGCAGCGATAGCAGTGGCCGACACTGTGTCGGTAGGGTTCGATTTTTTCGAGGAGACCCTCCTGGTCCAGAGCTTCAATTACAGCTTTTCTACATTCGAAGCGATCGAGTCCTTCAAATTTTCCGGCTTCGGCGGTCATCCTGCCGTCGTCTCCGATTACTTTAATGCTGGGCAGTGCATGACGGTCTCCTATTTCAAAATCGTTCGGGTCGTGTGCGGGCGTCACCTTGAGGGCGCCAGTCCCGAATGCCACGTCGACATATTTATCCTTGATTATCGGCAGGGGCCGGTTCATGAGCGGAAGAATGACACGCTCTGATTCGGTATGATGGTAGCGGCTGTCATCCGGATGCACCGCGACGGCTGTGTCCCCCAGCATGGTTTCCGGTCGGGTTGTTGCGACAACTGCTGCGCCGTTTCCATTTTCGAACGGATATCGGATGTAATACAGGTGGCCGTCAATATCCTCGTGCTCTACTTCAAGATCTGCCAGGGCTGTATGGCATCGATGGCACCAGTTAATAATGTAGTCACCGCGATAGATGAGACCTTGTTCATAGAGCGTCACAAAAACTTTGCGCACCGCTCGCGACAGGCCCGCATCCATGGTGAAACGTTCTCGCTTCCAGTCGCACGAGGCCCCCAGACGTTTAAGCTGGTTAATAATAGCGCTGCCGAATTTTTCCTTCCATGCCCATACAGCCTCGATAAATTTTTCTCTTCCCAGTTGATGGCGATCAGCGCCTTCAAGCGCAAGCTGCTTTTCCACCACGTTCTGGGTTGCTATACCGGCATGGTCTGTGCCGGGCATCCATAATACATTATCCCCCCGAAGTCTTCTGTAGCGGCACAGGACGTCCTGTAAAGTGTTATTCAAGGCATGCCCCATATGCAGAACCCCTGTGACATTGGGAGGGGGGATCACGATCGAATAGCTTTTTAGTTTATTATCCTCGATGGCTGCAAACAGATCTTGGTCTTCCCAATAGGCGTACCAATGCCTTTCAACATTATGGGGCTCGTAAGCCTTGTCAAGTAAGTTGGAACTCATAAACCCATACTCTCCTGTAAAGTCAATAGCGTCCGTAAATAGTGTTTCAGCGTGAAAGTGGTACCCGGTTTTACGATGCCATTCAAACGCATTGATGGTCCCGCCAGAGATGCCGCCAAATGGAAGGCAGGGGTGGCGAGCAATTTAAGAAATGACAAAATAGCGTTTAAAAAATTGAAAAAGGGGATTATAGAATAATCCCCATCGAAAATACACCCGCGTTTCAGGCTACGAACAGGCTTTACAGCCGACAGCCCGGTTCCAGTGTAATACTCTATTATTTATACATCACCGGATGTCTCGTCAAGCAAAATGTTTTTTATTCTATTAATTTCTTTAGTGACCGTCCTTTCGATTACCTCAATGAGAATACCCTCAATCTTTTCTGCAAACATCTTTTTTACCACCCGTTCTACCGCAAGCTCAAGCTGTTCGGAAGAGAGTGAACCGGGTTCCGGGACAGCTTCTTGTTCCAGAGAATCTATCTCGAGACGATTTTCAGCCGTCGGGTCCTGAACCTTAATTGATATGGGATCCGTTTGTTTATGCATGGCCGACGCTTCGACGGAATCGAATTGGGATATCTCATCCAGTATCTCCTGGGTTTTGTATATATCTTCCAGTTCTTCAGTTTCCATCAGATTTTCCGCCGGTTCCGTTTCCGAATCGATTGTCATCCCCAGGGATTCCGCCAGATCTTCTTCTTTTTCGAAATCAAACCCGAATTCTTCTTTCCGGTCTTCATCTTCTGCCGCAACGCCTACCGGGGGTGCTGCAAACTGCTGTTGGGTCAAATCTTGGTCTGTAATTGCGCTTTCAGTAACTTCACTATCGACTTCTTTTTCGCCTGTTCCAGCGTCAAGGTCCAGGGATAATTCTTGCTCTTGTGGTTCTGAGTCGTCTTCAAGCCTGGCTTTTTCTGTCGGAGGCTCTCTATCAAATTCCAAACTCAATTCCTCATCGATGATCTCTCGGTCTGAGTCTGTAAGTTCCAAATTTCCCATTGGCGCTGACTCGATCTCCGGCGAGACCACCTCGGATTCGGCGGGCGCCCTGTCCGTGTCCTGCAGCTCAACCGTGTCGTCGGCCATTTCAGCACCAAGATTCAGATTTGGGTCTTGCGTTGCCGTTTCCTGGTCCAAGGTAAGCTCGGCTGTTTCTGCCTGACTTTCATCCTCAAGGCCCAGATTTAATTCCCCCAATTCTTTATCGATGGTTTCGCTGTCCAGCTCCGTGAGTTCCACCGTGTCCGATTCATCTTTTTCGGCTGCATCCCCATCTGCTTCCATGATCGGGGCTTCGCTGTCCAGGTCTGAAAGTTCGACGGTCTCTTCCAGAGGTTCCGCCTCATCGATCAGGTCTGTTACATCATCAGCTGTCTGCTGTGTATCATCTTGAATTTCGGCGGTCTCTTCCGCAGCATCGGTATCAAGATCCAAGCTCAGTTCCTCGGCAATAGCTTCGCGGTCCAGGTCTGTGAGCTCCAAAGCTTCTGCGTCACTTTCAGCTGCAACAGCGGGAGTTTCCTCAGCGAAATCCATCGGCGATTCGTCCAACATGTCATCGAGATCTAAAATTTCTTCTGCCCCGGCAACGGTGTCATCGGCAAAATCATCGAGATCCAGGATATCTTCATCTTGTGGCGGGGATTCTGCAACGATATCACTCAGCTCGGTGAGCTCCTCATCCATGGCAGATGATTCATCGAGATCATCAGTGAGGTCCATAATTTCTTCATCTTCTTCGAGCGGAATATCGGCCACCTCTGATAGGTCAATAATTTCTTCTTCGTCCTCGTTTGCTGGCATGTCCGTCATATCCCGCAGCTCGACAATTTCATCATCGGAGGTTTTCAATACCTCAACGGCAAGTTCCAGGATTTCATCATCCTTAACTTTGCCGGTCAATTTGTCGGTTTGATTGGGTGTATTTTTTTCCACCATGCGACCCTCATTTCTCAATATTTGGTGTCTAATTAATGAAAATTAAAAATAAATTTGACAACTTAAAATTACCATAGGCTATGATTAGTGTCAAGGTATTTGCCTTATCGATTATCCGGTAAAAAAGGATTTACAGAGCATTGGTTAAAATTGTAAACAAGGTTATGCGCTATTTTTTTATAGAACATCCAATTACGATCGGCGCTAGAGCGGTTATCAAGGGATCGGATGCCAAACAAATAAAAAATGTCTTCCGGCTGAAACCTGGAAACAAGATTGGTTTGTTTGACGGACTCGGCATGGAGTATACAGCCAGAATCGTGGCCTTTTCTGCCCAGGGAGTTGCTGTTGAGCTCACTCAAAGCTTCCCATCGAAATCGGAGTCGAATCTTGATATTATCGTCGCCCAAGCCTACCTGAAAGAGCGTAAAATGGACGGTCTCGTCAGGCAACTCACCGAACTTGGCGTCAAAAAGTGGGTACCTTTCTTTGCCGAACGGTCCATCCCCAGACCGGATAAACTGCGTCTGGTCGCCCGTAAAAAGCGATGGGGCAAGATAACCAGAGAAGCGCTCAAACAGAGCAAAAGAGGCCGGGTTATGGAAATTATCGGGCCGGTTATGTTTGAAAAAATCCCAAACCTTGCCCAAAGTTGTGATTTAAAGCTTGTTTTTTGGGAAAATGAATCAAAGCCCTTTGATTCAAATGAATTTGAGTTGCGTGGTCGCAAAATTCAGCAAGTTTTTGTTATGCTGGGGCCCGAGGGTGGCTTGACGACTTCTGAAATCGACCGGGTAATGGCTTCCGGATTCAAAACCGCTGCGCTGGGGCCACGGATATTGAGGGCTGAAACTGCCACAGTGGCAGCCGTTACTCTAGTGCAATATCTTTTGGGCGATATGGGTAAAAAAATCTTGACAAAGATTTAAGCTTACCTGTAGATAAAAACTTCAATTTTAGCAGTTTGGCCGAGGTAGCTCAGTCGGTAGAGCAGGGGACTGAAAATCCCCGTGTCGGCAGTTCGATTCTGTCCCTCGGCACCTCAAATTATAAGGATATCAATAAGTTGAATTGGTGTCCTTTTTTATTTGGAGTATCCCACCTTTTATCCGGGATTATCCGTGTT
>CP070652.1:119631-130165 GCA_020354645.1 Deltaproteobacteria bacterium | reverse complement strand
GGATTTGAACATTTTGGATCTCATTTTGTACGCATTAAAAATAAAGCCAGAGGTTCAATGAGATGAAGTCTAAAATAGCTGAAACACTGATAGCTTCAGTCGGAACACTTGTATTTATAGCCGTCCTGCTTCCTGTATTTTTCATTTGGATACCTCAAAAAATTCTGTCATCGTCCAGTTCTCTCTACTTGTTTGATATTGGGGTATTTCGGTTTTTGGGGTGGGTTCCTATTGTTCTGGGTGTTGTTATTTACTTTTGGTGTTCCCATAGCTTCGTATTTTTTGGTAAAGGTACACCCATACCTTTCACACCAACAAAAAAACTTGTGGTGAAAGGGTTGTACGGGTTCGTAAGAAATCCCATGTACATAGGGGGTTTATTCGTACTATTGGGAGAAGCCTTATTGTTTGAATCTAAAGCCCTCTTCATTTATGCCGGGGTTATTTTTGGGGCTTTCAACTTTTTTATTCTGTTCTTTGAGGAACCCTATCTCGGAGATAGATTTGGAGAATCCTATGAACGGTATTGCAAGTCTGTAGGCCGTTGGATTCCACGATTAACGGCATATCGAGAAAATGATTCAGAGTCCTCTAAACGTCAGTAACCCGGAGGGGGGCAAAAGATTTCAAAATTTTATCAATTTATGTAATCCGTGGAGGCCGTTAAGGCCCATGGTGTAACGTGGGCTTTATCTTTATTCCCGGAAGAAGTAGACCTGAGATCAAGTTTAAAACGCAATAAACCTATCTTCAGAGGCCCTGAGGGGCTGAATATGAAGACTTTGTTTGAAACGAATAAAACCCCCACACATCCATGCCGGGTAAATAGGGATGGCTTTTTTTGTGAGGTTCCGCCCGGTTGAAAGGATGGTTTGGCAATGGTTAAAATGAAATTGACTTGACCTGACAGCCTCTATTTCATATAGGTTTTATAGGGCCGTTCCTGCTGCAATGAGACTTCCTATTGGATTGTTTTCAAACCGTCCACATTCAGTTCACTTACCACCTGCTCTCAAGTTGATAACTCTCCACAAGTAAGGCCATAAGAATAATCCAGTAAGTGCGATAAGTTTATAACCAGAAATACACACAGTGCAAGACCCATCTTGTTGGAGGGTGGGCAAGATGCAGAGTGTCTTAAATAAATAGCCGAGTTACCTTTTGGGGGTGGCTTGGCTTTTTTATTGTAACAAACCGCATATACCTTACCAAACTCCAGAGACTAAAGTTCAAAAACGAATACCTGGGGTAGGGGTAAACAAGTCGTCCGATGGCAGGTTATGGGTATAATAAAATGGGGCCAAATGGCCCCGGTGTGGAATGTTCCTTGATTTGATCTGGTAACCAAATATAAGAGATTACTGATTATTCTTTTTTAATCCCCTTCCAAGCCTCTTCCTGTGCCTTCGGGTGCCAACAATATTCCCCAAAGGTTAGAAAACGACAATCCTCACTCTCAGTGCTTTTTTGAAAATATGTACAATTTTTTTGCTGGGAGGAGTCGTCTTTCACGGAGCATGTACACATTACCCCGCACTTGCACATGTTTACTGAAACCATGGCTTTTAAATGAATCTATGTTTCCTTACTTTCTATTTTTACAATAATGCCTTTTTTGTCAATTGCATTACGGAAAGAATCAGGACAGAAAAATCAATGGTATGGAAGTCCACTTGAAATTACCGGCTGAATGGTTGAGACTGGATTCGGCTGCGGCATTTACCAAACAAATTCAGGCAGACACAATGGAACCATTGATTATGACTCCGACCTTTGATGACGATTTTGCATATGTGAATTAACATCCATAAGGCTGCTCCCATCACCCATCCTCCCCACCAAACATGCCAATATTCAATAAATATTTTGGGATAGATTAATTCAACAAATATACCACTAAAAATAGCCAAAGAAGATCCACCCAATAGACCGAACGATAAAAGATCAAAGGTAAATTTTATGATGATAAAAATATGCATCCCTGTATCCTGTGATAATTAGAGAACTCAATTGGATGTTGACATAAAAGTATCGAGAATGTACTTTGCCAGAAAATAGGTGGGCACAAGGAATTATGGAAGGGCTGGAATCCCCCCGACTCCTTACGGTAGTCGGCTTCCTTGTACCCATCTTTTTTTATGCCACATAGTGGTATATGTCAAGTTTTTATTAGCCATTAAAAGTTGGAAGCATTCTCCCCTGCATCGCTGCCTCGGTTACATTCATAATAACAGGTGTCAAGAAATACTCACAAAAATCAAAAGGGCAGCCCCAGTGGAACTGCCCTTAACGAGAGAGAATCACTTGAGATATGTAGCCTCCTCCCTCTCGGTTTCTATTCATCGGGTGGCCCCGGTTAATAAGGCCACCCTTGCTGAAGGGAGGTTGGTGATGGTTTTTTGGAGTAAGGAGGAAACCCAAACCATCTGTCTATAAGTCGTAAGTTAAATGTGAATCTTACACAACCGGTAATCAATAGAAATTAGATACTTAGAGCAAGTTTAGATACTTAGAGCAAGTAAGGATGAAAACAGGAGGAACTGTAACTGAAAACTTGTAAAAAATGTGGTCAGATCACTTGTTGTTCAGAACAGCTTTAGAATTAATTCCCTCGTGTTGTGTTTCGGAGTGTGTCTTTTATACCTGCAATCCTTATAAAAAATCAAGAAAAAATTTAAACCTAAACCCGTTCCACCGGCAGCAAACATAGTTTGCTGAATTTGGATAAGCCTTGATCCGGGGCTGGGTTGGACAGGGTTGTACAGGATTGGACAGGAAAGCCATTGGAAATGACTTCCCGGTGGAAACGTGGAAATTGGATTGGATGAATTAGTAGAATATGCTTCTGAATGTTCTGGTTGCCGTTGAATCAAGTATTGTTCAGGACAAATTAAATACTAAAAAAATGGCACTTGATTAATCAGGTATTTTGAATTTACTCGTCATTTCAATTGCATCTTTTAATTTTGGGAAAACATGGTGTTTGAAAGTTGACTGTTGCCACTTCTTGCTTAGACTAAGAATATATTCTGCCCTATCTTTTTCTTCTTTTTCCGAATCTGATTTTAGAACATTTTCAAGATTCTGAAGGTCTGTACCTTTTACCCTTGCTAAAATTATAGCCACATTTCTTACAGATTTTTGAACGTAGTGATAAATTGGATTTGCTTTCGGAACAGATTAGATTAATTGCCATGATTACCTCCTTTAGTCAGGTGTGAAAAAAGTGTGAACTTTTTTGACTAAAGGAGACAGATTGAAGCAAAGCCCATAGGACTGATTATCCAATAATTCAGGCTGTATAGGTCGAAGGCCCGGTGGAACTCTTGTAAATAGGCAGGTTACAGAAAATAAAAAAGGATACTAGGTATAATTACCTGATATCCTTTTGTTTTTGTGGTGCGCCCGGCCTGATTCGAACAGGCGACCTACGGATTCGTAGTCCGGCGCTCTATCCGGGCTGAGCTACGGGCGCAAAGAGATTTAGACTTTTTTTAAGCAATTACGTTCCATATGTCAATAATTGTTTCCCCTATACCCAACCTATTAAACAGGGCGAGTGTCGTCTCACTTCTAATTTGGCCGGTTGGCTTCCCTGCAAGCCCCGCCTATTAAGGCGGGGTTAGCGGGGAACTTCATTTAAATGTTGCTCGCATCTCCGGATCATGGAAATACAGGTAGCGGAAAAGCGCCTCAGGACCGTGGCAGACGACGCAAACTGTGTTTTTGCTCGCCGTCCTTAAAAATTTGTAGGCCCCTTTTCCTTCCGGGTTTTCGGTAGCATTTTTTTGCCCGACCAAATAGCTCCACAGATGCGCATTATGACAGGAGGTACAGGATATGTTTCCCATTTCCACCTCTTGGCCGTTGTCACCAAACAATGGCGTGTAATCATTCCCCTTTTTGTTAAACTGGGTCGTATTAATTATTAACTTTTCCCGGGGATGCCAGGCGATCCGTGGAATCTTTTTTTGGGCAATGTTTTTTTTAGAATGGCAGCCTGTGCACAAGGCATCCATAACACCTTGATGCTTTTTGACCCGGCCCAATGGCCTGGCCCACAGCTTTACCTTGTTGGGGCTGTTGTGAACAAAATGGCAGGTCCCGCATAGCCCGGATTCTTTTACGGTCTGACCCCCCAAGTTTTTTGCTTCCGGTGCGGTGACGTTCAGATCGTGGGCCGTGCCGGCCACAAGCGCTTTATCCGCATGGCAGCTGCCACACAGCGCCGAAGAAGGGGAATTGACTTTTCTCAAAAAACTGTTGGAATTGTCCCCCTCCATGTTTTTAAAGACATAATCCGAGCCTGCCCCTCCATTTCCCGGATCCCAGGTGTGCGGCTCGTGACAGGTCAGACACACAATTTTTTGACCCGCTTTTATGTTTCCGCCGCCGTCATACAACGGAAGACTTTTTACTGTTTGCCCGTCCGTGGGGGGTGGTTTCAATTTTTCAATACCCACATTAAGCGGGTGCGAGTTTTGACCGACAAGTTTTGCTTTTGCCGACCCGTCTTTATGGTGACATCCGGTGCATAATTGCGTCACAACCTCTTTGTCTGCGGAAAGTTCTTTGGCCCAGAGTTTATTGCCGGCCGCATTGTGTGGGATATGGCAGGCACCGCAAGGTCCTGAATCCTGCGGCGCAAATCCGAACAGGTTTTTTTCGTCCGGCGCCGTTACCTCAAGATTATGATCCGAGGCAACAAGCTGTTTTTTATCGATATGACAGGCCAGGCACAGCGTTGAAGAACGGCTGTTGGACATCCTCAAAAAACTGGTGGCGGCATCACCCTCGATGTCTTTACCGCCGGTGTTGATCGGAGAGCTGGGGTCCCACCGGTGAACCTCGTGACAGGTAAAACACTGAATTCGGCCGGCAGGATTCCTAGCGGCGCTTTCTGAAAATAACGGCAGCTCGTGGGGAATGGCGTCTTTTACAGAAGGGGCAACATTGATGGGGTGCGAGTGTTGACCGATCTGTTTGATATCATAAATGTTTTTGGAGCCATGACAGGTCAGACACATCTGAGCGGCAAGGTTTCCGGGCGCCAGCTGTCTGGCCCACAGCCTTTTGTTAACCGCATTGTGTGGTGCATGGCATGCCCCGCAAGGGCCCGATTCGGACGGCAACTGCTGCTTGGCGTTTTTTACATCCGGCAAGGTCAACCGCAGATCGTGTTTTGAGTTAACCAACTGTTTTTGCTTGTCATGACAGATGATGCACAACTCCGAGTTTTTATTTTCCGTTATGACTATTTTTTCCCCTTTGGCCCCATGCACTATGTGACAGGTCTGACAGATTATTTTATTTCGTTCCGCTGCTTTTTTACTCCCCATCTGAAACAAGGAATCAGAGAAATTAGGTTCCATTATGTGCAGTGGGTGGCCATTGGTGACCCTGTAATCGGCTTGATTTATGTGGCACATTTCACATAGGTTTGAATCGACATTCTTTTTTCTGAGAAAGGTGGTCAATCCCGCAAGGTCGGCTTCTGGAGGTGATCCAGTTACATGGGGTGTATGACAGGTTCCACAATATAATTCTCCCTTGTTACTTAGAGTAAGGCTGGGTGGTACGGTCACTCGTGTGGTGGGTTTTATGAAGGTTTTATGTTGGTTAAATTTCCACACGGTGGACCGTGAATCAAGAACATAGCCGTCATGGCAACTATAACAGATGTCTTCGGAGCTCACGACTCCCTGCGTGTCTTTCATCAGGACGTTACCGGGCTGCCATTCGATCAGTGTCTCTTTATCCGTTCTGAAGTCGTCTATCCACATCACATGGCAGATGGCACAGTCTCTTCTCGAAGGCATATAGGCGGCCGTTGCTGTGGAAGATATCGAAAGAAACGCCACCATTATAATAAAAGGATATGCGAAAGATATCGACCTGAACATTGATGACACGTATTATAAAATTCGTTAATTTAAGATTTCTATTATACTTATTTTGTTGGCCCTCATCTCGACCACGTACAGTCTGTTGCGTTTATCATCCATTACCATTCCGACGGGGGTTGTGAATTTTCTTTTTACATTACTCTCACAAACAACCCCGAGAAAGCGTCCCAAATCGGTAAATACCTGTATGAGTCCCATGTAACTGTCGCTGACAAACACCCTGTTATTTTTGTCTATCGCAACACCCTTAGGCCTGAATAGATTGCCCGGAAGCACACCCCATGACCCGATATCGTCGAGGTGTTTTCCAAAGGGATCAAAACTTTGGACTCTGGTGTTTAGAACATCGACAACAAAGACCTGATTGAATTCATTGGACGCCAGAATACCTGGATATCTGAACTCTCCGGCCCCTTCTCCGAATTTTCCCCATTGGAATTCAAAATTCCCGCGCTGGTTGAAGACCTTTATTTTATGGTTGTCGTTGTCGGAGACATACAGGTAATTTTTGAGTTTGGAAGCCAGCACATCCACAGGGTCGGCAGGCTTTTCTCCGGGTTCGGTCTTTACCGCAAACAGGTGCAAGAAGTTGCCCTTTAAATCAAAGACCTGAACCCTGTGATTCCCGGTATCGGCAATAAATACATTGCCGTCATCGGATATATCTATCCCCAGTGGATGCCTGAATTCTCCTTCAGCAGCACCTTCGGTACCAAAAACAAATTTCTGCCTGCCGTTGCTGTCGAATATCATTATACGATTGTTGACACCGTCAACCAGATAGATATCTCCATTGGGGGCAATGGCGGCATCGCTGGGCTGATCTGCTCCGGGTCTGATGTCAAAGAGGAATTTGCTTCGAATGCACTCTACACTATGAGCTAGGTCAGGGCTGATTGGAAAGAAAAGGCTAATGATGAGATAAGCGAAAATAGATTTGTTTTTAATCAAACAACCACCTATTCAAAATTATGGCAGAGCAGATCTCTCAGGGATAGTGGGTTTAAAATGTTCCAATACGAATTTCAGCTCCTGTCCGTCACAACCTCAGCCTATGGAGTGTTGCGTTACTTAAACAGGGTAGGCAGATAAAATTCTTCATATTTAGTTATCATGCCTTTGACGTTCATCTGCTGCAAATCAACAATCCGATTTTCTGAAAATCCGAGTTCCTCCAAGTCCAGAACCCCTCTTTTTGCATGGCAGGCTTCACATTCATACCCTTTGGGTTTAATGTTTCCATGGAACTTCTTTTTGTAAACGTCTCTTTGCTCAGGCGTAAGATCGTCTCTGACTTTCAAGTAATCCCGTGCTAAAGGTGCATTCTGGACCTGGACAGCCGACTCGAGTTTACCGTCTTTTTTGTAATACGGCGCTATCCTGGAAATCAAATCCTCAACTTGTTCCAGATTGCCCGTCTCCGGATCATAATGGGTACCGAAAAACGGCCCGCTTGGATTATTGTTCAGTGGATTGTACCATTTGAAAACAACGGTGCGATTTTCATCTTCTTTGATATGACAGGTCTCGCAAACAAAATACTGGGTATGCATGTTGAGTAGTGACCGGACTTTTTTGTTTTTGCTGTGGGGATAATCTGAATGACAGATGTAACACGCTGGGCGCTGACTTTCAGAAATTTGGGGGAATTTAACAATATTGTGAAAATGGCGGTGGATCTCCAATTCCTCCAGGCGTCTGGCTTCTTCCAAAACGGCCGATTCATGTCTGGCAAAGTATTTTTCTTTTAACGGTTTTAAGATTTCAGGGCCATGATGAGAAAATCCGAAATGGTGCAAAACACCGAGAAATACAATGCCCGTCAGCATTATTATAATAAATCCGATGGCAAACGATATTTTAGGATGGTTTAGCCTTTTTTTAGTCATGTTGGGCAATTTAAATCGATCCCCCCTTTATCCTCATATTTCGTATGGCAACTCAACTGGTTAATATTAGACTCGTGGCAGATCGGAAACGGATACTACCTGAGATTGATCAAATCCCTTCTCCCTGAGAAGACCCTTTATGTACTCTCTCTCTTCGGGGATTTCCTCAAGATTTCTGATGTACTCCAAAAAATGCTCTTCGATTTGATGCTCCCTGGTAATCTTGCCGGTGAAAAAGGTCCATTGAAAAGGAAAACGGCCCGGTACGAAATGAACGTTTATAAAGTGCCAGAAAGAAAGCACAATCAGCGCCATAACGGCTTCATCCGCGTGCATAAGTCTTGCAAGCTCCTGGAAAAAAGCGGGGAATGAACCGCCTTTTTCAGCAGCCGTCGGTAACAATTTGGCAAGTGTTTCGGGAAATATTTTCGCCATAATATCAGGGAATAGCAAAGCTGAACCGGCTGCAATCAAAACGGAATTTCCCCAAATAATGGCCAGATAATGAAGCTTTTGCTTGTACATGAATTTTTCCATTTTGGGCCGGTAGGGTTCGATTCCCAAAAAGTACTTGATGTCATGGATCAGGTCAAAAAGATCTTTAAACCGTGGGAGTTGCGTTCTTTTATAATCGAACTCTTTGTTGAGAATTCTGCGGACCGTTCCGCATATGATCGTAAGCACATGGTAGGCACATGTAAATATCATCGCAAATCCCGCAATTCTGTGAATGAGCCTGGCGGTGTCGGCACCGCCAAAAAGCGATATCACATACGGAGCCCAGAAAAGATCACTGAAATAAAGCGGCAGCCCGGTGGATACCAGGACCATAAAAGTTGCCACCGTCAAAAAATGCTGGATGACGATATGAACGGAGTATCGGGGCAGATCACCGACGGGATCGGAGGTTACATATTTATAGATATCCCTGGGTATGAATCCCACACCTTCAACATTGGTAAAATAATCGTCGTCGGCCGGCGTCTCATTGGCCGATATCGCAGTCGCTCCTGTTGAATTCGACATATATCCTCCTGAACTAACGCTATCCAAAACGTTTGGATTTTCCGCGCCATGTGGTTCCATGTCTTAATAAAAATTTGATGCCGTCTCTTTTTCTGCCGAAAGTTTCAAACAGCATAAGCCCAACCATGCTCAACAAAGATCCATATAGTGCAAATCGAAAAAAAATGCCTGCAAAATAAACAACCGGGTTTTCATCGCGCTCAATGCTCGGATGAACGGCAATCTGGATAAACCAGCTGTTGGTTTGGGCATGGCATTGTTTGCAGGTCTGCATGAGATTGTCCTTGTGAATGGTGGCCTTTGTGTTATCTTTTTTATATATATCGTGCAGCATATTGGACGCATGGCAGCTTACACAATCAGCCGTCTGCTGTGAACCCAGGGCAATAGACTTGCCATGAATCGATCGATTATAAGTTTCCACTGCTTCCAGGCTTTTTTTCGATACGTTAAATTTACCCATCAATTCTTTATCCTGATGGCATTTGCTGCATAATTCAACGAGCTCTTGATGTGAACGTGAGGTCTTCTTGCGCAAGCGATGGGTCATATGTTTGTAGGCCTGGGTGACGCCTTTCTCCTGGTGGCAGTTCAGGCAGCGCCGCAATGTTTTTTCAAAGGCAATCAGCTTTTCATCCACACGTGTATATAATGGGTTGAGATGACAGAACTTGCAATAGGGCTTGGCTTCCCTTAACTCGGGAGAATCTTCAGGTTTAATCGCATGGACACTCTCGTTGTAAATATCAATTATTTTTTTATGGGAAAATTTCTCTTTTGAAAAGGGCGGCTTGATGTGACACTCATTGGCACAGTTGACCGATTCCGTTACAGGATCGTGCGGAATTTTTGTGATATACGTATGGCATTCCCGGCAAGCAACATTGCGATGAACGCTTCTTGCGTAGATATTTTCATCGACATTGTAATTAAATCTTTTACCATTTTCATCAATTCTGCCAACAAAACGGTATTTATGGCACATGAGACAGTTTTCCTTGTCTGCTGCCACGGCGGGGGAACTCAGTAGCAAAAGAATCATTGCCGCTGCCAACCAGAGACTAGCGATCATAAAAACCTTTGGTAATCTCAATTTTCATCTCCCTCTAATGCTAAATGCAACACCCCTCTTCAGCCACTCAAGTATCAGCAGGGGACTGGTGGAAGACTGGTAGATGGGTCCAAATCAGTCAATAAATAGTATTCACGGGTGATAGATGGTGGGCCAAATTAACGTTGCAGGTCCCAGTTGATTATCATATTATGTATGTAGAAAGCTTTACTCGCAGCCAAGAACCTGAATCGAGTTTTTGTTAACTCCCCTATTCTTCAACCCGGATTTTGACCGGTGCGCTGAATTAAATAGATATTTCCTTATCCAGGAAACCCCGCCCTTAAGGGCGGGGAGTTTCACCCTAAAGCCTATTTGTAAAATCAGTATTTCAGTCATGCGCAAACAAACACAGAGTTACCAGTCGCTTGCACTGCGCACAGGGATGACCGAATACTACACTGTGGTTTGTTTGTCAAGCCATTTCCCCGGCCAGGTGTATGGGAATTTTCTCTCAGTGCCGAAAATAAGGATAGATGGTGGCATCAGAATATATTACCAATTAATCGTAAAAAAAACTTTTAAACAATCGTAAAAATTTTTCACAAGGAAGCGATTTTTTTACTTCGGGTACCAAAAGCACAATGAAAAATCACCACAAG
>CP070652.1:111604-119531 GCA_020354645.1 Deltaproteobacteria bacterium | reverse complement strand
TCTGCCGAAAGCCAAAGAAAACCTGAGTAAAGCAATTGAGATCTTCAGAGAATGCGGTGCTGATGGCTGGGTGGAGAAATATGAGAAGGAGCTGGCGATACTTTAAAAAACATTTAAAACCCCATCCCCAACATCTTGTGGTTTAGTAGGTAACAACGATATTACTGATATCTATTGTAGAACACAGGTTTTTTGAGATTGTAAAAGCTTGAGGTATCTCCAACATAGGTGCAAAATCCTTCGCCTGAAAAAATTACAGATATCGGACATATCCACAACCCTAACTTATATTTTGAATATTCCGCCTATAAAAATTGCAGATACTATATATATCTCAAGGTTTTCGCGTGCTTGGGATCATCTCATACATGCAACCTCGTTAGTTTTGTGATATCAAAACGCTATCTGAAATTAATCATCTTAATGTATCAGTAGGTATTTGATATTTGGTTTTCTGGTAAGATGCATTCAATACACAATTAACCTTGCGGTTCCTCAGTTTATAATCGGAGATGATTCGTGCATCAAGTATTGTATGTTTTTGTATCGAACAAATCTCCATATTTCAGTTAGTACTAGACCTAAAAATTTCTTGACGATCTATATCATCTTTTAGTAGGAAATAAATGTCCACGCTTAGGCTACTGTGAGCTTGAAATAGGCTAAAGTGGAAATAATCCTGAAGCTGATCTAAAAGGCCTACTCTTTTTGAAGGTGAACAAGTGGGCTTTTTTATTTTCAGCTAAGCCGACAAAGTCAAACCATCTGTGAGGGGGGGGACGGCAAGCAACAGGACTAGAATTAAACGAACTTGTGCTTCTTAGATTCGATCCCATCCGGGCAATGGTCGGATTTTAGGGATGAGGAGGACTAAGTCATGATAATGAACCGAATTCTCATTGCTGCAATCACCGCAGCTTTATGCGGCGTCTTTCTTTACAGCGATGTTCGGGCACAGGGGACCGATTACAATGTCGGTGTTCACTATTATCCTTGGTACTACAATGATTTTCATGGTGGACAGTACTTAAGGAAGCATTTAGTGCCAGCTCAATTGCCGGAATTAGGGGAATACAATGATAGGAATGAAGCGGTTATAAATCGACATCTTAAGTGGAGCCGCGATGCTGGTATAGATTTCTGGTCGACGAGTTGGTGGGGTCCGGGTGTCCGAACAGACGTAACTGTTCTAAACTATATTCTCAAAAATCCCAACCTGTGCAGTCTCAAAATAGCAATCCTCTATGAGACAGTAGGGAGAACAAACAACTTCCAAGACTATTCCAACTTAGGTCCGGATGTCACTTACCTGGCTAACAACTACTTCGCCCATCCCAATTACCTGAAAATCAATGGGAAGCCTGTGATCATTGTTTATTTGACGAGAGTACTCTCATCCCGAGGCACTCTTCAAAGCAGCTTGACTTCGATGCGAAATGCTGCCGCAAACGCAGGCTACCAACTATATATTGTCGGAGATCAGGTCTTCGGTAACCCCCCTGCTTCTCCAGGAGACATTGCTTTACTGGATGCGATTATTAACTACGATGTCTATGGAAGTATGGGAGCTACCGGCTATGCCGGGCAATCAAATGTTGATAATTACTATACGGCACAAGCGGGATGGAAGGCACTGGCTGAGAGCGTCGGCACAGACTATGCTCCGGCAGTATCCCCGGGATTTAATGATCGGGGTGTTCGCGGAGGTCATAATCCTCTTTCGCGAAAACTGACACAAGCTGATGGATTTGGATCGCTTTTCCGCGCCATGCTGCATGGGGCCGAGACACTCACCGATTCCGACATTGGAGATATGATACTGGTCACCTCTTGGAATGAGTGGCATGAGGATACACAAATCGAACCCGTCAGGAATGCGCCACCGACCAGCGTCGATGACAGTTCTAACGGCTCCGATTATACTGATGGCCTTGACTACGAAGGCTATAGCAATCGATATTTAGACATATTAGGCGAGGAAACGTATCCTGCCACCGACACCGATAATGATGGTATCCCTAACAGAGAAGAAGATGATGGACCTAATGGGGGCGATAGCAACTACGACGGCGTACCTGATAGTCTACAAGGCAACGTGGCCTGTTTTTATACATATGACGGTCAAAGCCCTGTAACATTAGAGACCCCTGCGGGTACAACCCTTAATAATTGTGAAGCTACGGACAATCCTTCTCCAAACGATGCACCACCTCAAGTAGAATTCCCAAACGGGTTTTTTGTTTTTACCATCGGGAATGTAGGATTTGGTGGCAGCACTACAGTAACACTTACACTGCCTGTCGGGGCTGCGCCTACCACCTATTACAAGTACGGGCCAACTCCGACCAACCCAAATGATCACTGGTATGAATTCCTGTTTGATGGTGAGACTGGTGCAAAGATCAACGGAAATGTTATCACCCTGCATTTTGTGGATGGTAAACGAGGTGATGACATCCTGGCTCAAGGCAGCATAATAGTCGATCAAGGGGGGCCGGGCGTCCCCATCAGTAGTGGTGGTAATGGCGATGGTGATGGTGGCTGCTTTATCGCCACAGCTGCTTACGGCTCACTTATGGAACCGCACGTCAAAATACTGCGTGAATTCCGGGATCGTTTCTTGCTCTCCAACTATTTGGGAAATAGATTTGTTGACTTTTACTACACCCTATCTCCGCCGATGGCAGACTTCATTGCCAAGAATAAATCTTTGCGATCAGTTGTGCGATGGGGTCTTTTTCCATTAGTGGGTGTTAGCTGGTTTTTTTTAAAGATTGGACCGGCAACCGCCTTGGTGCTCTTGCTCTTTTTCTTGTCTTTTATGAGTGCAGCTATATTAGTATTCTATAAAAAGATGCGACTGCGAAGCCAAATTAGTTAAGGCATTATATAGCAATGAAGAAGAATGGGCGAGACTGGTTTCTCACCCATTTATTCTGAAATTTATGTAGTCTAGCGATTAAAGTATGTATTAAACAAAGACGATGCTGCGATTGCTGGTATCATAACTTTTTTTATAGTTCTGAAATCTGACATACTTCCAACTGATCCGTAAAATACACCGCCGTAAAAAATTGCAGATATCGTATATATTTCCAGGTTTTCAGAATCCTTTGATCATCTCAATTTATCTGTAACCCCGATAATTCTTTGATATCAAAACGATATCTGACTTTAAATCACTCTGTTTTGACCAAATAAAAATCTTTGGATTAAAAGACAACGGTGTGAATGACGTCATGGACACAGATAAAAACTCTCTTGGATGGTTAGAAGAAGTAAAAACAATTACAAACAAGATTGAATCCTGTTCGTGGGATGAACTGAATTCACTTTATCTTCGGCTTAAAGATATACATCTAAAAGTTAGGTTCCCACATGTCTATGAATACATGGAATACAATGCTGGTATCCAAACAGTTTGTTCGGGAGGGTTTGATTGGGGTAAACCATTAGACAGTTATCCCCCCGATCAACTAAAGGATATTGTGAAGCTGCTGTGGGAAACCATCCCCCAAAAAGTTATTAGGCGCGTTAGAAAACATTTGAAGGAGACTCCACAGTATCAATGGTCAAAGGACCTCAGTGAATTCTACGACATATATGCGGAATGCGATTATGGATTCGAAATCCATGCAGAGCTTCTGCAAGATATTGCGCGCGATGAGCTAAGAGATTTGCTCGACATTAAAAATGCACCTGACTGTGCCATTCTTCTTCGTGATCAATTTAGAGGTCTCTATAAAATATCACTTTGGCAAGAGCCTAAACTACATGGCACAATGCGTATACGATGGGGTAATTATTGTCGTTGTATCGACATAGAGGAGCTAGTTCAAAATTTGACAAAATCGGATGATAAGGTTGTAGACCTGGAAACTGACAAGTGTAGAAATTGGTTGGCGAAGGTCTATTATTTAAAGAAAACTGGTCTCAGAAAATCGCACAGTGAATGGGATTCATACAAACTGTGTATATTTTTTCGCGATTCATCCTGGTCACTGGAATCTTTTGACAGACACTATGCCTTTACATCAAAAGAATGGGATGACATCTGGAAATCCAAATGTGATGAACTGGCCGGGAATATCATGTCACGAGCTGATCGGGAGTTACCGTTGTGTCATCAACGGGACATCAGCAGGATGGTTCACTGGATACCAGAAAAAGAGTCAAACCGCGTAACTTTCATATGGGATGGGGCCCGTTTACTTGAATTTACTGACGATTCGGATTGGATATTTATTCATTTGGGAACTCCAGTTGATCCAGGCCTGGCGAAATACTTAAACCTGGGGATTCGTATTTGCATTCGAGATTCAACTCCTAAAACCGGTTATGTGATCTATCGATACTGTAATATAGAAAGGGAAGGTATTCTTGATCATACGCTATGCGCTGAGTTTATAAGGTTGGGGGAAAAGTACTTTTCCATACCCCATAAATCTCCGCTGATTCCTCCTCCAAAGGACTCTAAATTCATTGTGCTTGATGGCTATATGTGTGCTCTTAAGGTAGCAAATCGAACACAGAGCATACCACTTGAGGGATTTAATATGGCTCACTGTGTAGACACTGATCATCCTGCCTACCGTTTAACATGGATGATGTTTCAAATGGTGTTTTTCCAGGCAAGACGTGAACATATCATCACTTATAATCGTGAGATGGACGAATTCAATCGAAAAGGAGTCCCTTGTCCTCATTGTAAAAGTCACAATATCAATTATATAGATGGGAAAAACCGAAGGAAATCGTATTGGCACTGCAAAGATTGCGGCCGTCAGTTCAAAAAAGAACATCTCGCTAACCAGAGTTAGACAACATGCGAAAACAAACTGTCTATACTATAATGACCCAAGTTGATCACTTATACATTTTTAGGTGCAGAATGAAATGCTAACTGATCGTGCAGTGTCATATTTGAAGCCGCTTATTTACAATGAATCTGCTGAACGACGTGCCAGTTTGATTCCATTTGGCGGCATCTATTGGGAGGATGAGATTCCTGACTTCCATGCGTTTATGGAAATTCCAGAATATGATCGTGCGGGCATCATTAAACTATTTTATATCCGATTCAAGATTTGGAACGAAGAAGAACTATCTAATGATGAACAAAAATTTTGGGAGGATGCAAAGAAAAGGGTCTCCGAATATGCTCTCTTTCAAAGGCTGGAGCTTACAAAAGAGGACCGGCAGATCCAAGAAGAAACGGAACGCGGGGCAGAGGAACTTTTCAATGCTTTCACTGATGGAGCTGAAGATGTAAAAATTTCAGAAAAAGATGGGGTCGTTTCATTTTCAATAACACATGATCTCACAAAGGAGGATCATGCTGGTATAACGCGTAGGCCTTGGTGGAAGCGTGTTTTTAGATTATAATCTTTGTATTAAAAAATACCTAATAGATGAAGCTGACGTGAAGTAACCTCGCGGTTTTTCGTAAAAGGCAGTGCAAGGTTGGTGCGCATCAGTCACGCAGCTTAGCCGAATCGTTACAGATATCTACTACGTATCTGCAAAAAATCTGCCGTTTCAAAAATACGGATACCTCCGACATAAAGGCAAATAGCATCGTTCGTACAAATTACAGATATCCGATGTAATCAAAGCTTTTGTAATATGTTTTATGGCTTTCTATTATTTTATTGCGGATTGGGTCTTTGTTTTGCTAAAAAGAGTCAGTTCAACAGCTGAAGTTCGATGACAAAGAAAACGATGACATGGGATGAGCACTATCAACTTTGGAGCGAGGCCCGAAAAAGGCCGGGTCCAGACGCTCACTTGCGAATGCAAGAGGCCAGAAAACGAGTAGGTAAGAATAATCCTGATGATTGGCTCTGGCTCAAGGAGTCTTTGTCCGACTCTGAAAGGAAGAGGTTTGTCGGCGAAGTATTTAAATTCCAACCTGTGGCCAAACGGCTATTCGCCTCAATGCTGTATGCAGGGGTGATGGAAAGGGACCCCAGTCGCAATCGAGCATTCATTGATCCTTGTGTACGGTCATTTGGAGCACGAAGAGTTCTTGAAGAGCTTCTGCGGTTTCTGTGCTCTGGTACAGATATCGAAAAAGCTGGAGCCGCAAGCGCGTTTTTATGGGCTTGGGGTGGAGGCAACCCGCGAAATGAGGAAGTTGATGACTTGATTCGGCGTTTTCGCTTTCAAATGCTTCGCGAGTTCGTTACCAATGACGACTTGCAAGTCCGACGTCGTATTATCCCTTTGATGTCGTTGAAACCTGAAGACTATCCTGAAGAATTTCGGTTGCTAGTGGCGATTGCTACCAAGATCGCTTGTTCGCATCCAGATGAGTTCATTAGACATTGTTTCGAAGTTCAGTTTGGCGCGGGTGGACCTTTTATGCCTATTCCCGATACGAGATCCGGTAACACCGATCAAGGTGTTTCAACGGACGAGGACAATTCGTGCCGCTGAGTTTTGAAGGAGTAGCAGATAATAGAGAAGTATCTGCAAGAAATCTGCTCGTTCTAAATTGAAGATAACTCTAACGGATCGGCGATAAAACCCGCCGTTTAAAATTGCAGATATCAGATATATTTCAAGGTGTTCGCGGACCTGTAATCATCTCAATATAAATGCAATTTGTATACTTTTGTGATATTGAGAAGAGATCAAAGGTATTATTACAGTCTTATTGCTGTTTTACCCCATATTTGGATAATATGAGCCTAAGCAATGGTTGATGACAAAAGTGACAATAAGGTTGTACCAATTCGACGCGAGAAAGTTATAGCAGAGGTCGGGGGCGTTGTAGACGAGTCCGACGCAACATTAGCTGTCTATGGGAAAGATCTGGAACCCGATGATGTAACCGCGCTTCTTGGAATTAAACCTACGAGATCCTTCCGTCGTGGACATAAAGTGGGTCCAAATTCCCCGCCTATACCTCACGGAGCTTGGTTTTTAGAAATCCGAGGGGAAGCGCCGGAGGGCCCTGATGTTCAGCTTAGAAAGCTCCTTATGAGGTTGCCTGATTCGGAAGATGTTTGGCGAAAATTAAGGAGCCGGTATGAAGTGCAGCTCCGTTTCGGAATTTTCATGAGTGGTTGGAACAAAGGATTTGACCTTGCCCCCGACTTAATTGTTCGCCTCGCCAAAATGGGAGTTGAATTGGATTTCAGCATCTGGGCAAATGGTGATGAAGAAGAGAACGGTGGAGAAGAAAGGTAACAGTCCATAACAAGGTTGATGCAGGGGACGCTTGTTCCTTGCGATCTTGATAACTTTATTACAGATAACTTCTACGTATCTGAAAAAAACCTGCCATTTTAAAAGTGCAGATCACTGGTACCTTTCCTATAGGTAGAAGTTGGGGAGGCGAGCGAGCCCGTAGGGTGTAGCTCGCAGAGCCTCCCCAACCTATGTATATGGGCAGTCTGCAATGAAGCAGCTGCGAAACTAAAGGAGTTTCACCTATGAAAAAAAGAAACATTTGACGCCAAAAAGCAGCGTGTCAATGTGCAAGCCAGCACCGATCGAATAGATTTAATGGGCATTGCCACCCTAATATGCTGCAAAGGTTCTTCATGCCCCGGTTAATCCAAAATACTTTTCAAGCTCTTCGATCGTATCTTCAAATCTGCCTTTCAGAAAATATGTATAAGCTATGTTAGAATATACACTTGTTGGATCCGGTTTTAACCTAAGTGCTTCCTGATATTCTTTGATCGCCTTTTCCGATTCTGTAAATCAACTATACGTCAGGACACATAATTGGAGGCGGATATGAAAAAGGTGAATCAAGAGGCTGCTTGTTGGCTGGAAAATACCATTTTTGAATTGAATGGTAGCAAATACCAAAAAAGGGGCTACGACTAAAGTCATAACCCCTTTATATTACTGGTAGGCGGTACTGGATTTGAACCAGTGACTTCTACCGTGTGAATCTGTTTAAGCGATTTTT
>CP070652.1:94244-111504 GCA_020354645.1 Deltaproteobacteria bacterium | reverse complement strand
TTTGACCCTGTGCCTCCAGTCTTTGTTTTTCTAAGCAATTTGGCAGCAGGGGATACTTGCCCCCTCCGCATTCCACCTTCGGTGGCTGCGGTCTCCCCCACTGCCAAATTGCAGAAAAACAAAAGACTTACGACAATGGATTAAAAAAACACCCCGACCCCTCAAGTAATTGAATATAGTTACGTGAGTTGACCGCAAAATTGTCGGCTGAAATCATGCTCAGTAAAACCTTTTTACCCCATCCATTCTGAAGGCTATGTGGTCAATCTTTTACCCAAAACAATGCCCTTACCGAATAAATCTCCGGAGTCTTATTATATTTTTACACCCCCAACACTGCCGTCATGACTTACAAAGATTTCCAGTATTCATTCAGTGGATGGCCTTTTTCTCAGAACGTCTTTGACGGAGTCCCTTCGTATTTTCCATAATTTGGCAATGGGGGAGACCGCAGCCACCGAAGCGAAGCTCAGGTGGAATGCGGAGGGGGCTGGAATGCCCCCATTGCCAAATCATAGGAAAAACAAGGGACGCAGACATCAAAGTGAAGAGAATAAGGCCATCCCCTGAATACGTATGATTTCCAGAACGGCCAGATTTTGATCTTTCCGTTCCGTCTTAATTGCGAGTAAAGCATAGTATGATAGACAGCATGACGAATGGTAAAATAAAATCCAACCATTACGAGCCCGGAACTCCCTGGCAGAAATTATCCTTTGACATAAATTTCGAATCGAACTTTTATGAAATTCAGGGGTTGCATTAGCGTATCAGTCTATATATTTACTCAGTAGTGGAAGGAGGAAATTAGGAAATGAAAAAATTATTGATCTTCGTATATTGTATATTCTTTTTTACCATGGGAAACGCCTTCGCCGTTGAAATAGCCTGGATGCACGTTCAAAATAGGGAATACGGAAGCGGGAAGAGTTTTAATCGACTTGGCTTTGGGCTGATAGATGACCGCAAACAATATTTAACTGATAATAAGAAAATAAAAGAGGTAAACCTGTATAATACGGAAAAGAAAGAATTGAAGTTGTCAGCGGTTAAGTTTGATTCCGTTGAAGAAATTTTCGGCTCTTATGATTTCAAGAACAGCCAATGGTATTACAGCAAAGCCTGGCAGTTCGACAGCTGGTTTAGCGCTGACATTTTAGATTCTCTGACTCCCGGCATGTATTGGTTAAAAGTTACCACGGTAGATGGGAAATTGGCCGAACAAACCTACGCATTCAACGGACGCGTCGAGTTACCGATTATTAATTCAAATTCTTTTCAGCTCAATCCGGATACCTATGGCAACCTGATCTGGACCTGGAATATTCCGATCGAGCTGGGGCGATTGAGTTTAAATTATAAGATGCGAGCCAGAGCTTCCATTGAAATATTTAAAGATAAAAAATATGTCGGCTATTTTTCGATCATATTGCCGGCTCACCTCGGATACGTTTTTATTCCACGAGATGTCGCTCAAATAATGAATCAAAACGGGGATCGCTTCGAATTGAAAATTTCACTGGAAACCAGAGATAAAAACAACAGAACCTATTCCAAACCTTACATTATCAGTGAAAAACTTCCACCGGTATCCGGTCGGTAAGCGTCTGATAATCTGTCGGCATTCATACCCTTTGGGTTGTTAACAATTCACAGAAACGATTTGAATTCCATTACATGTAAAATAGGTTGGCTTTAGCGCCATTGTTACACCACAATAAAAACTAAAAGGAGGAAGGGAGATGAAGCATTTCTCGATTAAAGCAGGGGGAATGGGGTTGATAATTGTGTGGACATCCTTGTTCACGCTTGCAATTGGTCAGGCTGCTTCTCCCATTTGGGCACCGCCGCCTTTAATTCAGCTTATTGAGGAAGGCATAGAACAAAACATGGAAATTAAAAGCCTGGAAGCCAGGGTGGAAAGTTTGAAAGAAGAGATTTCATTCGCCGGTTCTTTGGAGGATCCACGACTCGGGTTTGCCGTTTTAAACCTGCCAACGGATACTTTTGACTTTGACCAGGAACCGATGACCCAGAAGCAGATTTTCATTGCGCAAAAATTCCCCTGGTTCGGGAAATTAGACCTCAAGTCCCAACGCGCCGCCCTAAAGACCATTCGTCAGAAAGCCCTCCTGAAGGCCAAGCGCCTGGAGCTTGCCCGCAAAATCGCCACCGCCTATTATGATTTAGGATTTATTGCCACTGGTCTGGAGATCAATGCAAGACTGACCGACATGGTTAACCAGCTGTTGAACGTCGTTGAGACCCGCTACGCTACAGGCAGAGGCCTTCAACAAGATGTACTTCAAGCCCAGGTGGAGTTAAGCAAGCTTTTGGATGAAAAAATTCGTTTGGAAAAAATGCGGCGCACCCTGGAAGACAAGATCAATGAACTCCTGAATCGCGAGAGTTTCATTCCAGTTCAACCTCCAGAGGGTTTAAGTTATCCGGAACTTGAGCTAAATGTGAAAAGACTTCAGGGCAAGGCTTTAAAAGAAAATCCCCGCTTGAAAATCAGACAGGCAGAGATCGAAATCGCCGCAGTGGAAATCGAGCTGGCTCGAAAAGATTACTGGCCGGACATGGATCTCATGCTGGCCTATGGTCAACGGGAGGAAGACTTTAATGGACGAGATTTGCCGGACTTTATTTCCGCCTCGCTGACGATGAACATCCCGCTGTGGCAGAAGAACAGACAGGATCCAAAGCTGGCCGCCACCAAAAAGGGGCACGAGGCCGCAATTAAGTTTTATCGAAATCTCGCAGAGATTCTGCCCCATAAAGTGGATGCCCTGGCAACCGAAATCCGGGATACCCAAAAAAATTACCGGCTTTTCACCGAGGCCCTGTTGCTGCAAGCGGATCAATGGGCCAGCTCGTCGCTGAAGGCTTATGAGGTGGGCGCGGTGGAATTCAATACTATGATCGATGCCCAGATTCGTCTGCTGCGCTTCGAACTGCAAGCTGCCAATTACATGTACGAGATCTATCGGAAGCGAGCGGAACTGGAAGAGGTCCTTGGCAATCACCTTCAGGTCGGGCGGGGCGATGACCACCGGCAATAGGCTAATTACGAGAATTGGTTATAAATAAAACACTGATACGATGGAGAATAAAGATTATCCGTTCTATAAGTAGACTTCCTGCAGCTAGCCCCAGGAAATTGCCAAGCGGAATCAATTTCCTTCAGAGAGGCCATAATAAGATGAAACGATTTTTTATAAAACTTATAATTTTAGGGTTGTTGGGACTGATCGTTGTCCGGCTGGATGTTCCTTTCAAGTCCGGGGTTGACATGGGCCAAGCCGGCGGACTGGGTCTGATGGGAAGCACAGCCCTGGCTGCGCAGAAAGAGCTCAAAGCAGGTATGGTGGATCCAAAATCCGGCAAAAAAATCAAATACTGGGTGGCACCCATGGATCCCACATACATCCGTAACCAACCGGGAAAGTCCCCCATGGGAATGGATTTGGTGCCGGTTTACGAAGAAGAAGGGGAAGACAAAGAACCTGCTTCCACTATCCGGATTGATCCGGTTACCATGCAAAACATGGGTGTCCGTCTGGGGAGTGTCCGGCGCAAGGCTCTTATCAAATATATTCGCACCGTTGGCAACATTACCTATGATGAAACCAAGATTTTTACGGTAAATACGAAGTTCAACGGCTGGATTGAAGCGCTTTATGTCAATTTCGTTGGCGAAAATGTGTCAAAAGGACAGCCTCTTTTTGACATTTATAGCCCGGAGTTGGTTACCGCCCAGGAGGAATATTTGCTGGCTCTGCGCCAATACAGCAGTTTGTCCAATAGCTCCTATTCCCGCATAAGGGAAGGATCCCGGCGTTTGCTCGAGGCCTCGCGCACCCGCCTGCGCTATTGGGACTTGACTGATGAGCAGATCGAACAGATCGGCAGCACCGGAAAAGTGCAAAAAACACTTACGATCTATTCTCCGGCCAATGGGGTAGTCACCCAAAAAAATGCATTTAAAGGGCATTACGTAAAAGCGGGAGAGCATCAATACGAGATCGTTGATCTTTCCACCGTGTGGGTGGGGGTGGACGTTTATGAGTACGAGCTGCCCTGGGTTCGTAAGGGAATGGCTGCCGAAATGGAACTTTCCTATATCCCCGGCAAACGCTTTAAGGGTAGGGTGCTGTTTATCTACCCTTACCTGGAGACCAAAACCCGAACCGGTAAACTTCGTCTGGAATTTTCTAATTCCGATTACACGCTTAAACCGGGCATGTACGCCAACATCTACCTGAAATCCGTCATTGCCAAAGACAGTTTAGTTATTCCGCAGGAGGCGGTGATTGACAGCGGTGTTCGCAAGATCGTTTTTGTAGCGGTCGGTGAAGGCAAATTCCAGCCCCGTGAAGTCATCATCGGCCTGGAGGGCAATGAGAACGAGTATCAGGTGCTCGAAGGGCTGAACGAAAACGAAACCGTAGTAGTTTCTGCTCAGTTTATGCTTGATTCCGAAAGCCGTCTGCGTGAGGCAATTCAGAAAATGCTGGAGCTGCGAGAACGAGTTCCCGGTGGCCACTAATGTACTGGGAGAAAGAACAGAGCCTGGTAACGACAATGTTTCGGAGTTATAGGCGGACTAAAACTATAAACAATTCAAAAGACAGCGCAAACCCACCAACAGTTGGGGACCTGCCCGCGGAATGGGACATGCAACTCAGCGGCTCGAACTGGCAGCTTTATCAATTATATTCTGCCTTCAGGCGTTTGATATTATAGTAAGCGAAAGGAACCTGAAATGATCGAGAAAATCATCGAGTTTTCCATCAAAAACAAGTTCCTGGTGATCCTGGGGATTATATTTATCATTTTGGCCGGTATATATGCTTTGATGAAGACTCCCCTGGATGCCATTCCGGACCTATCCGATGTTCAGGTGATCATCTTCACCGAATACCCGGGCCAAGCGCCCCAGGTGGTGGAAGACCAGGTCACCTATCCGCTCACCACAGCCATGCTGGCGGTACCTTTCGCCAAGGTGGTGAGAGGCTACTCTTTTTTCGGCTTCTCTTTCGTCTACATTATCTTTGAAGATGGCACCGACATGTACTGGGCCCGCAGTCGGGTACTGGAATATCTCAACTTTGTCTCCGGTCGTCTGCCCGGAGGCGTTAATCCAACTCTGGGACCGGATGCTACCGGCGTGGGCTGGGTATACGAGTACATTCTCGAAAGTGACCGTCATGACCTCTCACAGTTGCGCTCCATCCAGGACTGGTATCTGCGTTACGAGCTCACCAGCGTACCCGGGGTAGCTGAGGTGGCTTCTATTGGCGGTTTTGTCAAACAATACCAGGTGATTGTGGACCCAAACAAGCTGGTGGCTTTCAACATTCCGCTGCAAAAGGTTAGACTGGCCATTCAGCGCAGCAACAATGATGTCGGTGGCAGGCTGGTGGAGATGGGCGAAACCGAGTTCATGGTCAGGGGCCTGGGTTACATCAAAAATACAAAAGACATTGAAAACATTTCCCTGGGAGTGGATCACCGGGGCACACCGATTCTTCTGCGCGACGTAGCGGTTGTCAAGATCGGTCCGGAACTCAGGCGCGGGCTTGCCGATTACAACGGAACCGGCGAAGTAGTGGGCGGCATTGTTGTCATGCGCTATGGTGGAAATGCTCTGGCGGTGATTGAAAACGTCAAGAAAAAGCTGGAGCAACTCAAGGCGGGGCTTCCTGAAGGGATTCAACTTAAGACGGTTTATGATCGATCAGGTCTGATCCTGCGGGCTGTCAGCACGCTGAAAAAAACCCTTATTGAGGAGAGCATCATCGTGGCGCTGGTCTGTATCATCTTCCTTTTTCATCTTCGCAGCGCCATGGTGGGTATTTTTACCCTGCCGGTAGGTGTGCTGATCAGCTTAATTATCATGGAAAGACAAGGAATCAATGCCAATATCATGAGTCTGGGTGGTATCGCTATCGCTATCGGTGCCATGGTGGATGCAGCCATTGTGATGATCGAAAATGCTCACAAACACATTGAAAAGGACGCCGGGAAAAAATCCCACTGGGATCTGATCCTGGATGCCTCCAAAGAGGTTGGACCGGCTCTTTTCTTCTCTCTTTTGATTATTGCCATAAGCTTTTTGCCGGTGTTTACCCTGGAAGCCCAGGAAGGGCGGTTATTCAAGCCCCTGGCCTTTACCAAGACATATGCCATGTTGGGTTCCGCGCTGCTGGCGATCACCATTGTGCCGATCCTTATGGGTTACTTAATACGCGGTAAGATCCGGCCTGAAGAAAAAAACCCGCTGAACCGATTCCTGATATGGATTTACCACCCCATCATCAAACTGGTGCTTAAGGCAAAAATCCTGGTAGTCTCGATTGCGATTGTAATTTTAGCGCTTACTTATATTCCATGGCAACGAATCGGCTCCGAGTTCATGCCGCCGTTAAACGAGGGCGACCTGCTTTACATGCCGACCACCCTGCCGGGTATTTCCATCACCAAGGCCAAAGAATTGCTCCAGCAGACCGACCGTATCATCGCTTCATTTCCTGAAGTTCACCATGTGTTCGGTAAAATAGGGCGTGCTGAAACGGCTACCGATCCAGCGCCCCTTTCCATGATAGAGACAACCATCATGCTGAAGCCCGAATCGGAATGGCGAAAGGATGTGAACCTGGAAAAACTGGTAACCGAGCTGGATAAAGCTATTCAGTTTCCGGGTCTGACCAATGCCTGGACCATGCCCATCAAGACACGGCTGGACATGCTTTCCACCGGCATCAAGACGCCGGTGGGAATAAAACTTATGGGGTCTGATCTGCAGGTTTTGAGTGATTTGGGCGAGAAGGTGGAAGCGGTAATTCGTAAAATCCCCGGCACCCTCAGCGTTTACTCGGAACGGGTTACCGGCGGTAATTTTCTGGATTACCGGATCAACCGTCTGGAGGCCGCCCGCTATGGACTTACCGTGGGGGATGTACAGGACATCATCGTGTCGGCGGTAGGCGGAATGAACATCACACGAACGGTTGAAGGCCTTGAACGTTACCCGGTAAACCTGCGTTATGCAGCCGAACTCAGGGACACTCCGGAAAAATTGCGCCGCATTCTGGTTCCAACTCCCACCGGAGCCCAGGTACCCATCACCCAGCTGGCTGACATTCGCATCATAAAGGGGCCGCCCTCCATCAAAAGCGAAAACGCCCGCAAAAACGCCTGGATTTATGTAGACATTACCGGTATTGATGTGGGGACATATGTAAAGCGGGCGCAGCAAACGGTGCGTGAAAAAATCCAGATGCCCCCGGGTTACAGCATGGTGTGGAGCGGCCAGTACGAATATATGATACGTGCTCAAAAACGCTTGGCAGTTGTTGTGCCCATGACATTGATCATCATTTTTGTTCTGCTTTACTTTAATTTCAAGAATATTACCGAAAGCCTCATTATCATGCTGAGCGTACCTTTTTCGCTCACCGGGGGACTGTGGTTCATGTATTTTTTAGGTTACCACCTGAGTGTGGCGGTAGGAGTTGGTTTCATAGCGTTGGCCGGCGTGGCGGCGGAAACCGGGGTGGTAATGTTGATCTATTTAGATATTTCTTACCGGAGTTACAAGGCCAAATATGGAGACGAATTCAATCGCCGGCATCTTCAGGAAGCCATTGAGGAAGGCGCTGCCTTAAGGGTTCGTCCCAAGATGATGACGGTGGTGGCCATTATGGCGGGACTTATGCCGATTATGTGGAGCCATGGCACAGGATCGGAAGTCATGAAACGCATTGCCGCTCCCATGGTCGGCGGTATGGTCAGCGCCACCATTCTCACCTTGATTGTGGTGCCGGCGATATATGGATTATTGAAAGGCTGGAGATTGCCCAAGGCGTCGCAAAATGACAAAGGGTCCGGTCGCCAGTAAATTGTTTCAGTAAAAGGGAAAACAAGCGGGGAGAAACTTTCTGAACCAGAAAAAACTACGCTGATCTTGATGAATGCAGGAAACTGCTTTTTGCGATATAGAATGTTACAAGCCGCACCTTAATCTATTTCATCGGACACTCTTATTTACAGGATATGACTATTTTCAGATTCAAAAGCCTGAGGCAACGTTTAATCGTCTTTATGTTGATCCCGTTAGCGGTCCTGCTGGCCAGTGGGGGATATATCGGATTCGTCTATGCTAGAAACAGCATGCTGGCACAGTGGCGTGAAGCCGCCATCCTCGAGCTTCAGCAGGAAGCGCACAAGGTGGACATGCGTTTGAGCCGCCCCAAGCAATGGATTCAGATGTTTCACAGAACTTCGGGAAACGGAATGGGCGATCATCATATTCAAGAATGGATTATCGAACAACTCAACGCGGTAGAAGGTGTCACCCGCGTCAATTTGACCTGGCAGGATGGCCAAATGGATGCGCCGGAAACTAACAATCGATCTTTTGGCCACAACCATTCTATGGGTGCTATGGGACAAAGTACTCATAAACATAAAATGGGCATGGATAAAAAAACAGATCGAGAAATGCGTTTTCATCATGCGCTAATCACAGAGATAACGCCGCCACGGTACGACTCTTTAATCGAACATGAAACCGTTTCGCTCATTTCAGATCTTCACGATGTCCAAGGTCGAATAATCGGTAAACTTGAAGTGGTGCTCCGTTTTGACTACCTCTTTGGAGATAAGGAGGAAATGGAAGAATCGGTGCTATGGCAGAAGCACCAAGCGTTTCTGGTAGATGCCACTGGGAAAATACTCCACAGCACGATGCCTGAAGACCGAAAAAATTTATTTGAAAACAATGATCCACTGGAGTTGAAAACGTTCTACGCTATGACGGCTATAACCTACGGGACCATTATTGGCCCGGGAAATCCTCCATTAAAAGTAAGTGGATTCTACCAGCTTCAGGAAGCGCCATGGAACCTCGTCATGATTGCTCCCGGAAAGGAAATCTTATCACCTATTCTAAGTTTTCGATTATACTACTTGATCGCAGGATCAGTTTTTATCGTTATTATAATTGTATTGATTCAATGGGTCACCGGACACTCCATTTCCTCCATTAAAAATTTATCCAAGGCAGCCCACAAGGTCGCCCGCGGCAGTTATGGCGGTCTGCTCCCTGTAAGAACGGCGGATGAGGTAGGTGAATTGATCCACAGCTTCAATTCCATGGTACTGCAACTCGAAGAACGCATGCAGCTTAAGGAGGCATTGAATTTAGCCAAGGAGGTACAACAAAATTTGCTGCCTCGAAAGTTTCTGAAAATCGGAGATTTAGAAATTGCCGGAAAGAGCATCTATTGCGATGAAACGGGAGGAGATTACTACGATTTTCTCCAGTTCGCCGAGTTGGGCCGAGGAAGGGTCGGTATTGCCGTTGGGGATGTCGCCGGTCATGGTATCCCGGCTGCATTACTAATGACCACTGTTCGGGGTCTGTTACGGAGCCGCACAACTCAACCAGGCAGTCTTGCCCAGATGATTACCGATGTAAATCGCCACTTATGCTTTGATACTTCAGAAACCGGCAATTTTATGACCCTGTTTTTCATGCTCATTGACGCAAACAACAAAGAGATGCGGTGGGTGAGAGCGGGACATGAACCGGCCATAGTATATGACATCCTTACAGGCGCATTCGATGAAATGCGGGGCGAGGGAATCGCTCTGGGAATCGACGAAAGCTGGCCTTTTCGAGAATATGAATATTCAGGCTGGCCGAACGGCCAGATAATTCTTATCGGAACGGATGGAATATGGGAAACCGAAAATGTTAAAGGAGAGGCCTTCGGAAAAGACCGTATCCGACAAATTCTTCGCAAACACCAGAGCAAAACATCAAAGGAAATTGTGCAAATCATAACCGACACACTTACGCTATTCAGGCAGACGGAAAAGCAAAAAGACGACATAACATTGGTTGTCATTAAGGTTTCTTAGAAATAATCACAAAACCCGTTTTTCAGCATGCTCGATCATTATCGAAGGAAATTCAAAAAGTCTTTTTAGAACTAGTTTCAAGACCTCGGATTATACCTGAAGACAAAACAAAAGTTGGTGAAAAAGCGGAGTTATGGTAGCATCGGGATGCGCCGCACCTTTTAAGTCGGCTTGGTAAGTTTTATAGAATGGATCCCGGATGCAGGATCCCGCCATATTGGTGGGTGCAATCCGGCGCACCCGGCGCACGGACACAATAGGTGGTGTTTTGAAACCAGCCCCGGCAAGGATCCATAAGGTTTTGCATCTATCTCAACTGAAAACGCACCGGGACCCTGACCCACATCTCCACATTGTCCCGCCCGCGCTTGCCGGGTTCAAACTCCCATTTTTTGACGGACTTCAGGGCGGTTTTATCCAGAATGGCATACCCGCTTGATTTAAATACCTTTGCCTCTCCAACACTGCCCTGCCGATTGACAAAAACCTCAAGAATCACCACGCCTTGATATTTTCGTTTGCGGGCCAACCGGGGATATCGGGGCGGGGGGTTGCGGCGGTACAGTGGCCTGGCTTTTCGGATTACCGGAGCCGGTGGATTTTGCGCCGGTTGATCTGCGCTTTTGACAAAAGCCATAGCTACAGGCTTTTCAGAGGCAACCAAACGGTTTTGATCAAGTTTATGCTCGATTTTTGTCTCAATTTTTTGGGGCTGAATTTTTGGACCGGCCATCTTTAAAGGTTTAAGCGCTAACGTGGACTTGGGGGGAGCAACAAAATCGGGTTTTATATCCGGTATCGGTTTTTGTTTGGGTTTAACCGTTTTTAATTTCGTTGTGACGATTTTCGGTGCCGCTGCGGGCATCTGAGCTGCGGGCTGGGGCTCGACGCGCTGAGGTTTCAGGTAGGTTAATGTCATGGTCACCACCGGTGTCTTCGGATATAGCAAAGAATGGCCGGCCGGCCAGTTGAATTCCATGGCGAACAGCAATCCGTGGATTCCCAATGCCAGTATGCCTGGAATCAGACAACGCTTCATTTTTATTGTTCCACCTCCGACTGGAGTGAAATTCGCTGCAGCCCTGCAATCCTGATTTGATCAAGAACCCGGAAAAGCTGCTGGTACGACAGGTTGCGGTCGCCAAATAACAAGACCCCGGATTCCTTGTATCCATTGGCTCTATTTTTCAATAAGGCCGACAAGTCCTCGAGCATAACCTTTTCCTGGTCCAAAAAAATGGTGCCATCTGCTTTTACCGTAACGGATAACACCAACCGCTTATCGATTTTGGATGTCGACGAAGTGGGCAGCACAACCGGCAAACCGCGATGGACAGCCATTGATAGCATGGCATAAATAAAAAATACAAGCACCAAAAAGACGATATCAATCAGGGGCAGCATTTCAATTCGAACCTTTTTTTGGGGGTGAAAAGTAACTTTCATTGCTTCCCCTCCACTGGCCGGTTTGAATTCGGGGTCAGCTTCTCGTAGACGATCTCCAGGCTGGTCGCATATTTTTCAATGTCATGGACTGCTCTTTCAACTTTTGAGTTGAAATAATTATAGGGGAACACCGTGAGGATGGCTATCCCCAAGCCGGTTGCCGTGGTTATCAATGCCTGGGCGATACCGGCAGTGACCGCATGCGGATGTTCGATGCCGCTGGTTCCCAGTATCTCGAAAGAGGTGATGATACCGATGACCGTGCCGAAAATCCCCAGCAGCGGCGCCACCGTGATCATGGTGTCTAAAACACTCATAAACTGCCGCATCCTTTTGACTTCTTCGTTTGCGGCCGCCTCCATGGCCTTTCCCATGGAAAATTCCTTGTGAAGAATTCCGCTGACTAAAATTTTTATGATGATATCTTTCGAATTTTCAGACTTCAGTTTTACCGTCTGCCAGTCGCCGGTGCGGCACAGTTCGAGGACTTCATCAACCAGTGCTTGATCACGATTTGTATCGAGTCTAATCCAAAAGAAGATCCGTTCAATAATAACCGTTAATACGATAATCGAACAGACCAGAAGTGGATACATGACCGGTCCGCCGCTGTAAAATATTTCGAGCATGATGCTACCCGGGGTGTTCGTGGCACAACTTCGAAAAGTAGTTGAGTATCAAAATACAGCCGATATTCCAACCAGGAAGTTGATCTCCGGTGACGGATAAAATGCCGGTTCAACCGGAGGGCTGCTGAGAACGCCGAATTCTGAATATTCTTCATCCAGTATGTTGTTAATGTCTAAAAATGCCGTGTATTGTTTCCAGTTATATTTAACTTTGGCATTCAAAACCACATAGTCATCCTGTTTGGGAAAAGCGTTGGCCCAGTCGCTTTCGAAAAAACGCGTTCCGACATATGTCCCGTTCAATGCAAGCACAAATCCTCTGCCCGCATCAAATGTTGAATCAAAAGTGGCCATATGTTCGGGAACACTGGGGACAGCATTTCCTTCAAACTGGCCGCCCTTTACTTCCGTATCCGTGTAAGTGTAACTTGCCCTCAGGCTTATCTGATCAAATGTGATACCGGCAGCGATCTCCATACCGTCTCGACGGGTTTCATCATCAAAATTGTCATTGGCGCCAAAAAAGCCTTTGTTCGGGTTGAAAAATATTTCGTCTTCCGTATCGATGCGGAAAAAGTTTAAACCGGTCCACAGTTTTTGGGTAAAATAGTGCCGGATACCTATTTCTAAATTATCCGATGTTTGCGGTACCAACGTGGTATCAACGGTATTGGTGAAAAAATCAAAAATCTCATCAAAAACCGGGTAGCGGAAACTTTCAGCAAAACTGAAATATGCATACGAGTCTTTGAAAAAATTGTAATTGATTCCGGCGGTGAATAGGTTTTCATCGAAATCGGTTTTATCCGGTGTGCTGGGATCAAAGCGGTATTCGACCTTATCGTAGCGATATCCGCCGGAAAGGGCCAGATTTTCCAAAAGATAAATTTCATCATGGATGTAATAGCCATAGTTTTCCTTTTCTAAAGAAAATTTATCGGTTGAGGGAAAGCCTAAAAAGGTCGTATTTAATATATCCTCTTCCGATTTCACATAGTCAATGCCAAAGGTTAAATTATTGTCATATCCGAACACCTGTTCTTTAAGAATAAATTGAGGAGAAGCTATCGTAGTCTTAATCTCGGTGTCGCCTTCAAATGTGCCGCCGGTAAAAGAACTAAAATAGATGGAATTTCTCTCCCTTAGAGAAAGGTCAAACTTGAAAAGACTGTCTTCCAGGAAAAATATCTCGGGCACCAATTTAATATAGTAATCGTCCACATCTGCAAAATCATCCGGATGGGTTGTGTCTGTTCTAGATGCACCGGCTGTGAAATCGCTTTCTTTCAATGCGCCGGGAAGACCGGTTTCATCTTCATGATAACCGCTGCTTAAACTGACCCTGGCAGTATCACCGAACAAATAACCCAGGTTAAGACCAAGGTCTTTGGCCTCAAGATCACTGTTATCGCGATAGCCATCTGAATCGTAATAACGGCCTGAAATCGCATAGGATAGATTGTTTTTAGTTCCACTGACGTAAGCATTGGCACTCAAAGTATCGTAACTTCCGCCGGCCACTTCTCCACCTGCTTCAAACGCCGCTCCTTTTTTTGTAATAATGTTGATCACACCGCCGGAAGCATTGTCGCCGTAAAGGACACTGCCTCTGCCGCCTCTGATGATTTCAATTCTCTCCACCCACTCCAGCGGAATGAGGGCCCAATCCGATCCGCTCAAATCCGGTTGGTTGGTGCGCCTTCCGTCGACCAAAACCAGGGTATTTAATTGCGAAGTTTCACCGAAACCGCGCAAATCAACCCTGTAAGTTCGGCGGTTTCCACTAATATCCGTAACCTGAACCCCGACTTGCGTCCGCAATATGCTGGGGATGTCCTTGGCGGTAGAATTAGTGATATCCGCTTCTGTAATCACCGTTGCATTCGCCGGCACGGTCGATACTTCTTCCTCATAGCGGGTAGCGGTCACCACCACCTCTTCCATAACAATACGCTTGGATTCATCTGTTTCTGATCCTTCCTCATCAGCCGCCTGCACCCGTTCTGAAAAAACAAAAAGAGCCAGAATCATAAAAAGTGCCAAATGCCGTTTTTTCATCTTTCCGTCCTCCCTAAATCGCAGAAATATCGAGGCCCGGGTCCGCAATAAAAAATCCCGGACCGAAAAAAATCGATCCGGGATTTCCCTTTTTTATCCATAGATCAGCCGGTGACCATCTGTCCTCGAAGGTTACACCACCCTGGTTCAGGCAGGTCTTCTGACTCCCCCGCCCTTTTAGCAGCCTTCCCATCCCGATCTGTCGAAACAGTGGCATACGCGGCTAAAAGGGTTCCCTCTATTTGGGTTCACCGGTTGAGCCAGTTTTGCCGGTTAATTTGAATCGATTATGATCCATAAACGTCCGGCTAAACCGGTAAACGTGCTAAAAAACCCTATTTAGAGGGCGGGGTTACAGCGGCGGGCCCGTCCCCGAATTTAACGGGGTTCCCTATTAAGCCCTGAGGTGGATAAATAGATAATTCGTTGGATAGTTAAATGGTAAACAAAAAAGATCCTTCTAGCGATTTAACAATTCAACTAATTGACCATTTCACCCATCCCAAGACGGGCACCTGAACCTTTCCACAATCCCTATGGAAGAAATGGGTTATTGTCAACAAAATTATTTCAAACGGCTTCGATCTGCAGGCTGTTTATCTGCAAGCATGTGCTTTTGGGGCACCAATGTCACCCGTGGATATTCTCCGATAGGGCTTTGATCGACTAAAAGAGTACAGCCGTATGCTGTCTCCAAGGCCTGATAGGTTAACACCTCCTCCGGGCTTCCCATACTGACGATACGGCCTTGTTTTAATAAAAGTAATCTTTCACCATACATGGCGGCGAGATTGACGTCATGGGAGACCATCACGATCGTCACGTTTCTCTCTTTTTTTAGCCTCTCCATCATGTCCATGATCCGGACCTGGTGGGCAAGATCCAAAGAAGCGGTGGGTTCATCCAGCAGTATGACTTCCGGTGCCTGGCAAATGGCCCTGGCGATAAAGACCCTTTGCTGTTCCCCGCCGCTTAATTCTTCCAGTTTGCGACCGGAGAGATGTTCGACGCCGGTAAACGCCATGGCTTTTTTGGCCATTTCAACGTCTTTTTCCTGCCCCAAACCCAAGGGACCCAAATGGGGCGAACGGCCCATCAGCACCAACTCCATCACGGTAAAAGGAAAATCCAAAGAAGCCATCTGAGGAACATAGGCAATCTTTTTGGCCAGTGCTTTCCGCGTGTAACTTTGCAAGGACCGGTCTAAAATCATTAAATCCCCTTGCTGCAGTTTAAGGAGACCGGAGATAATTTTCAACAGGGTCGTTTTCCCCGAACCGTTGGGTCCAATGACGATGAAAAAATCGCCTTTTTGAATCGAAAGGGAAAGGTGATCGATTACCGGCTGATCACCGTATGCATGGCTCAATCCCATTATTTCAATTGCAGTATTCAACGATTGGACCTCTTCAACAAATATATAAAAAGCGGGGCCCCGATTAAAGCGGTAATAACCCCAGCGGGCATCTCCCCCTGTTGCGGCAGAATTCTGGCCAGCAAATCGCAAAATACCATGTAGGCGCCACCACCCAACACGCATGCCGGTACCAGCACACGGTGATCGGGACCCAGCAAAAGCCTGAGCAGATGGGGCATGACCAATCCAACGAAACCGATAAGGCCGCAATGGCTCACCGTGGCACTGACCATAAAAGAGGTCGCCACCAGAAGCAAAACCATCATGAATTTTATGTTTATCCCCATGCTCTGGGCCATTTCTTTTCCCATCAGCAGTAAGTTCATGGCATGGGAACACCAGAAAAGTAAAACGAAACATGGTAAAATCGTCGCCGCCAGTATGGCAACCTGTTTCATTTCTGTCAGAGAAAGGTCTCCCATAAGCCAGAAGATAATGTTGTGCAGCCGTGCATCCTGGGTAATCGAGACAAGAAACATGATTACCGCTGCGCAAAATGCGTTGACCATAACTCCGGATAAAAGCAAGGTATCCTTCTTAAGAATCGTTTGACCGGCAGACATCATGAGAAGCAAAGCCAAAGTGGCCGTGCTTCCAATGAAAGCGGTAAGGCCTACACCGGGAAAACGAGAAAGCCCCATCAGTATGCCGATTATGGCGCCGATGGCTGACCCGCCGGATATTCCCAGAATGTAAGGCTCCGCCAGCGGGTTTCTCAGCAGCGCCTGGAACACAAGTCCCCCGAGTGAAAGGGTCGCCCCGACTAAAGCCGCCAAAAGTACCCGGGGAAACCGAATCCGCCAGACAATCGTCTCAAGCGTTGTATCCGCCGGACCGTCTCCCCACAGGTTTTGCACGACAAACTTAAACCCGCCGCCCGTCGATCCGATGGAGATGCCCAGAAACATTACCGCAGCAAGAACCAGCAGCAGCAGTATCGAGGAGAACAATATACGTTTTAAAATGAATGGTTTTTCGGCAGTCACTTTGGGTTCTCAAAAAGTTCCGGATGAATCAGTTGCGCCATTAACTCGAGGGCTTCTACAAGGCGCGGAGAAGGTCTATCAAAAAGGTTGGAGTCGACCAGATGAATACGGTCTGACCAGACAGCTTCCAGCTGCGGCCAGCGGCTCCATTCCGCTTTGGCCTTTTCAAAAGTCCTGCTTCTTGCCATGGAAGTAATAATAAAAATTTCCGGTGAGAGTCCCAGAACCTGTTCTTGACTGAACCGCGGGTAAGGTATTTTTCCTTCGGCGAGATTCTTCCCACCCGCAAGAACAATGATCTCATGTATAAACGTGTCGCTTCCAACGGATACAATCGGTGAAATGCCGATCTGAAAAAATATTCTCGGTCGATAGTCGGTGGTGGCAATACGAGACTTCACCAGGCCGATGCGGGATTTCATGTTTCGAATGAGAAATGCGGCCCTGTCATTGGCGCCTAACAGCAGGCCGATTTCTTGCATGGTCTCCATTACGGTGGCAAGATTTCTGGGATCCACCGCATAAACGGGTATTTTTAGTGAATCAAGACGATCGATGACCTCCTTGGGATTTCCGTCTTTTATGGCAATACACAGATCTGGTCTCAACGCTACGATCTTTTCCAGATCAAGATGTACATAGGACCCGACGGTTGGCAAATTTTGAGCGGCATTCGGATAATCGCTGAACAAGGTCACACCTTTCAAGCGATGTTCCTGTCCCAACGCGTAAATGATTTCAGTTATGCTGGGCGCCAGGGCAACAATCCGTTGCGGATCATCAGGCAAACT
>CP070652.1:91570-94144 GCA_020354645.1 Deltaproteobacteria bacterium | reverse complement strand
GGAAGGTACTCTTTCCTGAACCGCTCGAACCGATCATCGAAATCACATCACCTTCGTTGGCTTTGAGCGAAACGCCCTTTAGGACTTCGAGATTACCAAACCTTTTATGGAGATCTTCAACGAAAAGTGCAGGTTGTGCTTCCATTTTGAACGAGCCACCCTTTCTTTTATAGCAGTTAAATTAAGATCGCATTTGCAGAATTTCTCTCATCGCCAAAGCAACATAGGATAAAGCGGTTTGTCTGTCAAGTAATCATTCAAAGACAATGAGATATTTCGAATTTCAATATCAAGTTTAATGAGCCTTCGTCTTGACCGGTGATGAATTGGGAGTTATTAATATTGATCATATGCCAAAAAATATTTATCATTGCGTGCCGGTTGGTTTTTAAATAGCGTTATAACAGCGAGTCATCCGTCTGTTTTATCAGAGGAGTATTATTAAAACCGTAATTATAAACGTTTTCAATTTTATTTACGATCATTTAGGGTAAAACAAATCAATTAGGGGGTATCGATGTCTGGGGAAAAATCCACTGGTTTTAACAAGCTGTTAAATAACCCTGAGGTTCAAGAGATAACCAGCAATATGAACCACGAACTGATGGAGAGAAGGCGCATCATTCCACCTAAAATCGATGTATTTTCATATCCATATACGACGTTGGTGCCGGATGCTGGATATCAATTTATTATCGATAAAGAGGCGAAGAAAAACCTGCCGAATATCATCAACAACAAGGTGGAGCGGATTGAGGGTTTGGCTTCTCCTGATAAATCTTTCAAAAAAAGATATGGAAAAAAGCGCCATATCGGAATTGTTTTTTCAGGCGGTCCGGCACCCGGTGGGCATAATGTGATTGCGGGTTTGTATGATGCGGCCCAAAATGCAAACCCTGAAACCAGGATTTATGGATTTTTGCTTGGGCCCGACGGGATTATTGAAAATGAAGCCATCATGCTGAATGAGGGTTTGGTTGATGCATACAGAAATCTGGGCGGCTTCACAATGATCAAGACCGGCCGTACCAAGATAGATACCAATGAAAAGATGGCACTGTCCACTGCAACCTGCAAAAAGCTTCAGCTTGATGCACTGGTTATTGTGGGTGGTGATGATTCCAATACCAATGCCGCTTTTCTTGCCCAAGAGATGTTTAAAGACGGCGTTCAAGTCATCGGGGTCCCCAAGACAATTGATGGTGACATTCAGGTAAGGGATGCCCAAGGCCATGTTTTATGTGCCATGTCCTTTGGTTTTCACACGGCTGCCAGGGCTTTTTCAAATTCGATTAGTAACCTGTGCACGGATGCAAGTTCCGACGTTAAGTACTGGCACATTTGCAAAGTTATGGGACGTGTTGCCAGTCATCTGGCTCTCGAAGTTGCTTTACAGACGCATGCGAACATCACCCTCATCGGTGAAGATCTTGCCGATTACATCGACCCGGACAGAATTGAAAAGGCTCGTAAAGAGCATGCAACCGATTTTAACGCGTATGGTATGACATTGCGGCATCTATCCCGTATTATTTGTGAAGGTATCATTAGACGAGCTGCAGTGGGAAAAAACTACGGTGTGATCGTCATCCCTGAAGGTGTATTGGAGTTTATCAACGAAATTCAGGTATTCATCGTCAAGTTGAATACAATTATCGCTGAATATAACACCACTCACGATACTGATTTTCACTCAGATTTTCCCTTACTCGAAGATAAATTGGAATACCTCAGGCGCTTGGCCCGGCGCGCGCGGGAGGAGAATGCTTTCACCATTTGGAATACCCGGGATGATGACCTCTTCAACGATATTCCTGAATTTTTCCAGGAAGGACTGCTTACTGAAAGAGACAGTCATGGAAATTTCCAGTTTTCACTGGTTGAGACAGACAAGGTCATCATGGGACTGGTTAAAGATTATCTTGATGTACTCAAGGACCAAGGCGACTATAAGATCGGCATACCCAGAGCGTACTATCAAAAGGTCATGACAAAGGGCGGGTTAGACCCGGATTATTTTGGTCCGGTTCTTTTCGAGAACTATCCAAATGGGGACTTTTTACTCAGAAAACCTTCAATTATATCTGTGAAAACCCTCAAACAGGAACTGACCAAAGAAGGCGCGCTGGACGAGAATCAAGAAATTCCAGCACCAATAGATGCCATTTACAAAAAATCAGATCCCAGTTTTAAAACCAAGACTCATTTTTATGGTTATGACGGCCGGGGCAATGACCCCACCCAATTTGACTGTAATTATACATATAACCTGGGATTGACTGTTTTTAGTCTTATCGCCAACGGTGCAACTGGTCAGATGGCAGCCATAAAAAATTTGGAGTTGGACTTTTCAAACTGGGAACCGATCGGGATCCCCATCGCACCCTTGATGCATATTGAGGAGCGGAAAGGAAAGTTGGCGCTCGTTTTAGAAAAAAGTATCGTAGACCTGGAATCTAACGCTTTTAGAGTGGTGAAAGCCTTAAGGGAAAAATGGCTTGCAGCAGAGCCTGGAGATGACAATTACCGAAAGCCAGGTCCCATCCGGGTTACCGGCAAAAGTGAGGAAGATCG
>CP070652.1:86845-91470 GCA_020354645.1 Deltaproteobacteria bacterium | reverse complement strand
CCTTTACGCCTCGCCCCGAATCGACAACAGGAACCTAGGATTCCGATTGACCTATTTCCAGAGCTACGAATCCCGGTTGTATATATAATCGCCTCCCAGTTGCCAGTAAGAATTTCCCAGCGGCACTGCCGCTGCCCCATCGATCACTCACGATTGTCGGGCCTCGCTGTTCCGAGACCCCTGCCGCAGAAAAATTAAGACAATAATTATGCTGTTTATTTATATTTTTGGCACGTATTTCGCTAAAATATTTTTACTGGGATAACCCACAATTTATGTCATACGAATTGTAAAGGAGAAATCAAATGAGATGGAAATTTTGGCAGAAAAACGAAAATAATAATCGGGCCGCAGGTCCGGAAATCAAAAAGCTATCCAGACCGAAAGACCTTCCTCAGGAAGTGGGCAGGCACCTGGTGGTTGAAAAAAATCTTGATCCGGACTGGGTATGGAGCCTGAAGTGCACGCTTCGTCAGCAAGCGGGTAAAAAAACCACCCATGACATCCGTATCTTCAGTCAGGAAACGGCCGCCCAGAAAGGTGTGTCCGTGATGGATTACACGTCATTGGACTCGCATCCGGAGCTGGTTCTTTATGAAGGGTACTACGACAAGCAGACCCGGGAAGTACACATCGAAAGCAGTATGAAAAAAGCCGTCTGATCCAAACATTCCGGTATCACGATAATGGGGACCGAATGCATTTATGCAAAGCGGTTGTAACGGTCCCCGATAACGGTTCATGTGACACGCTTATTTTTTCTCAACCGTTTGAACAGTGTTTTCGACCAATGCGAAACTCTTGCCTTTAAGAGATGGTGAAGCATTTTGCGGGTCTCCACCACCTTCATTTCAATGGTTGCGTCTCCTGCGAAATGATTCGAACCTCAAGCGGACCCGAGGTGTCCAGGTGCACATCTCTTTGCGGGAATGAAATGGTGATGCCGGCCTTTCTGAACTCCCGGTCTATGGCTTGGTTTAGGCTGTGTAGCATCGGAAACCAGCTGTTGATTCCGTCCACATAAACTCTTAATTCAAAGTTGAGGCTGTTGTCGCCAAATCCCCTAAACAAGGCGGTTGATTCCGGCTGCTTGAGAACCAGCTTGTTTTCCTGCGCGGCTTTCAGGAGAAGCTTTCCAGCCAATTCGGTGTCGGAACCGTAGGCAATTCCTACCGGGATAATGATTCGAATAATGGGATCAGAAAGTGACCAGTTGATTAGCCTCCCGGTGATAAATTCTTTATTTGGAACAATGAGTTCTTTTCGGTCCCAATCTACGATAGTAGTAGCTCGGATGCGAATGCGAGATACGGTGCCGCTTACGTCACCGATGGTGACTGTGTCGCCGATCCGAAACGGACGCTCGAACAATACAATTAAACCACAGATGAAATTGGCCACAATTTCCTGCAGCCCGAATCCCAATCCCACACCGAGTGCGGCAATTAACCACTGAATACTCGACCATCTGATACCCATTGTACCGAATGTCAAGATGATGCCGATTGCAATGATCCCATAGCGGCAGATTGTTGTAAATGCGTAACGCGCTCCGTAATCCATGGGGAGGTGACTCAATATTGTGATTTCTAGCAGTCCGGGTAAATTCCGGGCCGCGATTACCGTGGCAGCGCCAATTAGGAATGCAGCGAGCAGATCGGCAAGGTCGATCGGTACATTTTTAGTAACACCATCGACCACGGTGCTGTATGTCCACAGATGAACTTCCTGCAGAATGCCGAAAGCTGGAAACACCGGCTCCCAGATCGCCCATAAGCCAACAATCACCAAAATAAAAAATCCCATCCGTAGCAGAGTATGGGTTTGGGTATCGATTTGAACCAGGCCGATCTCAGGCTCCTGGATGCTAATGACTTCACCATCGGCGGCTGGTGACTCTCTGTCGGCTTTTGGGGCACGATCAGCTTCGGGCTGAGCAGCCTGTTTTTCCAAGGCTTTTTGCATGGCCAGTCTCCGGCGGGCCAGGGTCAACCAGCGTAAGGCCAGGTTGTTAAGCAAAATCAGCCCCCCCGCCAATAACATCGTGTGGCGGATCAAATACCGCATTTCAAGGGCGGAGTAGTAATATCCTAAAGGTACCAGAGACACCCAAAAAAGGGGAATCCCGACAGCCAGCGGATACCAGATATATCTCAAGCGAACCAACCAAGACTTCGGATTTTTTTCGATCCACGCTGAAACGATCCCACCGGAAAATCGCAATACCCGGACTGAAAAAAACGAAAACGCCAGCCCTAAAACCATGAGGGCAACCTTGGCAAGGGACTCACCGGGTTCAAATTTTTTAGACACATCCATTCCCGCAATGAAGAATGTTCCGATAACCGACACAGGAGTTAACCAGGCAAGATTGCGACGGATGTGTAGCCGGGCCTTTTCGGGCCAATTGAAATGAACATCGGCCAGTCCATTGGCACGGCAAAACTGAATTGAGAAAACCAGTATGGTCAGAATTTGGGCAGCTCTCAGGGTCCCTTTGGCAATTGTTTGGGTAAAAAGATACGGCAAGGGTAAATTCAACAGCTGGAAAGCCAACAATGCCATCAGAAATGGCCATCCTGCTGCGTGGTAAGCCGTCAGCATAAATGCCCGCATGGTTAACAAGAACGAGTCTTTTTCCTGTTGGTTAACCCGATTGGCGATTCTGTCCAGATCCTGGTGAGCCCACTTACGACCCACCAAAAACAAGGTTCCGATAAATAGTCCTAAAATCCACAGCACCGGGCGAAGTCGAAAGGATAATTTCAAATCCTGGATTAACTGCCACCAATTATCGTCATCTACAAACCAACCCAAAGCAGTTATGGTTTGGAAAAGATCCAATCGGCTAATGGGTTTGGTGCTGCGAATCCAAAGCAAATGCTTATCCAAAAATGCTGCAAACTCCTCGGTCCTGTCGATAAGCTGTTGCTCAGCAAATTCTAAATTTCGTAAAATTTTGAAGATCCGTCGATTTTCAGTTTGCAGTTTTTCATTCATATCGCGGCGGCTGACCAACAGTTCACGAACCTCCGCTTCAAGACGCCGGGTTTCTTCTGCAGAGAGCAACGGAATTGCAGAAACAATCCGGTCAGTCTCGGCATCCAGATCTGACAGGTTGCGCCGTTGGCGCTCAAGTTCGATCAGGACTTCGCGGATTTCGCCCATCCGGTTTTGACGATCAATAGAGTTCTTTTTATACATATCAACTGTCGGCAGTGCTTGACGTTGTTCCCGCAATGCCAGGCCCACGGCTCTGTTTAAGGCGACCAGATCCACCCTGTCACGGGCCAAAGCAAATTCTCCTTCAAATTCCTTTCTTTGCGTCTCGATGTATTCAAGCTTTTTCACCAGTCGCATTTCTTCCTGGGTTAAAGCTTCCAGCTTGGCACTCAATGCGATGTTGGTGTCAAACTGTTCCTGAATCAGTGGAGGAAGTTCGGTCGCCTTTTGCTTGGCTTCCTCGGCTTGCTCCAGGGCTTGCGCAGCCTCCGATCGGTTTCGCTCCTGTAGAAGATTTAACCATGTTTTAACCCTGCTGTCTTGTTTTGCCACCTCATGATCAGCTAAATCCCGGTCGGCCGTTAAAAAAGATGATATTATTTCATGACCTGTCAGTTGCTGCTCATAAAGTGCAAGTTCAGCCTGACTTTTGGCATGCTCGGCCAGTGTCGCTAGTCGACGTATATCTTCTGCAAAACCCAATTCTGTGATTCCTTTTAAGCTTTCAATTTCCTTATTCAATGCATCCAAGCGCTTTTTAGTTCTATCAATCATTTCCGGAAGTTTTCGAAACAGTTGTTCATGCTCATCGAGTGTTTTTTTTTGGCTGCTGAGAATGTTCTTTGCTTGAGCCAAATCTGCCTCTGCCGTGTGCAGACGCTCTTCGAGTTTGGGCGTAGGTAATTTATCAACCTGGTCGCGCCATTTTTCGCTGGATGGCAGCGGCTGATTCAGTTGGGTTTGTATTTTCTTGAGCTCAACAGGAGTGGCTTGAATACGTTTAGAAAAGTCATCAAGCTGACTCTTGAATTGCTCGGCGAGTTTGATGAATTGCACGGCCTGGTCCATTTGAGCCAGAAGGGTTTTCTTGCTCGCATCGTCTAATTCTTTGGATGCTTCGATTAAGGCCTGCTTCCCTTTGAGCTCTTTAAAGATCATATCCAATTGGACTGGGTCTATGGGTGAAAGCGATTTAGCGACAGGTTGGGATTGTCCTGCGGATTGGACCGGCATGGTCACACTTATCCAGACTACAGCCAAGACCAAGATGAATGGTATCCGAAAGCGTCGGTTTGAAATTTTTTTCATAATGCTTCTCCATTCGATCACAAACTGAGAAAATTAGATGCGGTGGTTAAAATGAACGGATAATAAGGCTGAATGTATGACTTGGCAATCGAATCCGGCAAATGATTTGCATATTGCCTGTTAAATAACTGCAGTGTCGGGAAGATTTTTTGTTGACCGATCTCACTCGTGGTGATTTTTCGAAAAGTGTTTAAACAAGATTGCGTGAGTGTATCATATGCCTGAAGGTTGCTGTTAATCAGGTAAATGAAATTTTGTTCCGACCTCCCGGTTCGAACAAAACCAACTCATTGATATTTAAGACTAATTACTTG
>CP070652.1:83777-86745 GCA_020354645.1 Deltaproteobacteria bacterium | reverse complement strand
GGGTCTTGAAACAGTCATATAGACGTTTGAAAAGATAATTTCCGATACCCGGAACGCTTTTAAGAGTAAACCAGGGCAGAATATTTTCCATAAAAACTTACTGAAATTTATTTACTTTTTTTCCAACGTCCCTGCCAGGCTAGCAGAATAGGGCTAGCTACATAAATCGAGGAGTAGGTGCCGATAAGTACACCGACGATCATTGCGAAAGCAAAATCGTGGATAATCCCGCCACCCAAGATAAACAGAGTGACAAGCACCATCAGAGTCGTTAGAGAGGTGAGTATGGTTCGACTGAGTGTCTCATTCACGCTTCTGTTGACGATATATTCCATGGGATGTTTGTGGTATTTTTTAAGATTTTCTCGGATACGGTCAAAAACGATGATTGTATCGTTTAAGGAGTATCCGATAATAGTGAGCAGAGCCGCTATAATCGGCAGCGTAAATTCCTTATTAAAGATGGAAAAAATGCCTACGGTAATCGACACATCATGTAAAAGGGCAACGATGGCGCCCATGGCATATTTCAGTTCAAGGAACCAAAATAGCACGAGCGTGACGATTAAGGCAGCGGCTATCAGAAAAGGAATACTGAAATCAAATAGTTTAAAAAAATAAATTGCTCCCATCAGAACAGCCGCAATGATAGCACTTAACAGCCATTTTAATTCAAAGCGACCGGATATGTAAATGGTAATAAAGAGAAGGGCATAAAACATGGCAAGCAGGGCCTTTTCCCTTAAGTCCTTTCCGACTTGAGGGCCAACCATTTCCACCCGTCGAATTTCAACACGGTTGGTCGTAACAGATTCCAAGGAATTTTTCAGTTGAAGAGAGAAGCCTTCTGCTTTGGTGTCCATCGAGTCGGTGCGAATAAGAAATTCTTGCTCTTTCTGATCACCAAATGATTGTACCGAAGAATTTCCCATCCCGATGGAATTAAGACCTGATTTTACATTCTCTATATTTACGGGAGATTCAAATCTTATTTGTATCAGCGTCCCTCCGGCAAAATCGATTCCGTATCGAGGTCCCTTATGGAGAATAAGGGATATCAAACTGACAAGAATCATAGCCAAGGAGAGAAAGAAAGCCGCTCTTCTCACACCGATAAAGTTGATGTTGATGTCAGGTTTTACAAACTGCATTTAGCTGATCTTTCGTTAAAGAGTTAATGTGTCGAGAGGATCGACGCATGGGTTTGTTGGTTGTTTTCATATACTCAGATACGTAACTTTACGGTTCATCAAAAAGTAATCGAATATGAGCCGGGTCATAATCAAGGCGGTAAAAAGGCTCGCAATAACACCCAGGCTCAGCGTCACTGCAAAACCTTTAACCGGGCCGGTTCCGAATTGAAACAAGACCAGTGCGGCGATCAAAGTGGTGACGTTCGCATCTAGAATGGTCAGCGTTGCGCGTTCATAACCCGCTTCTACAGCCGCTCGCGGTGTTTTGCCGAGGCTCATTTCTTCACGGATGCGCTCAAAAATTAGCACATTTGCGTCCACGGCCATTCCTATGGTCAGAATGATTCCGGCGATCCCCGGCAGAGTTAGAGTGGCTTGGAAACCGGCCAGCCCGGCGGCGATCAGGATAATATTAAGGACAAGGGCAAAGTCTGCAATAATGCCCGCTCCTTTATAGTAAAGGATCATGAACAACACGACCACAATACCGCCGATGCACATCGAGATCAGACCTTTTCGAATAGAATCATAGCCCAAAGATGGTCCAACGGTTCTTTCCTCCAGGATATTAACCGGAGCCGGTAAAGCACCGGCGCGCAGCGCAATCGCAAGATCGTTGGCTTCGTCCGTCGTGAAATTGCCTGTAATACGAGCCTGACCACCGGAGATCTTTTCCTGGATAACCGGTGCTGAGTAAACTTTATCGTCCAATACAATCGCAAGGCGTTTTTTGACATTTTCTTCGGTGATTTTGGCGAAAATTCTTCCGCCTTTTTTGTCAAAGCTGATAGAAACATAGGGTTCGTTATACTGAGAGTCTATCTGAACTCTCGCATCCGTCAGATAGGTGCCGGTTAATAGCGTTCGTTTCTTCAAAAGGTAAGGTTGTCGGTCCACCAGGCCGGTTTTCGGGTCTTCTGTAACCTGGTAAAGTATCTCCGTTCCCGGAGGGATGGACCCTTTCAACGCTGCATTGATATCGTAAGTTTCATTCAACAGTTTAAACTCTAAAAGCGCCGTTTTTCCGATCAGATCTTTTGCTCTTTGCGGATCCTGAATACCTGGCAGCTGAATGAGGATCCGATTTTCCCCCTGCAGCCGAATGTCCGGTTCACTGACGCCGAACTGATCGATCCGGTTTCTGATCGTCTCAAGGGCTTGCTGGGTCGCCATTTGTTCGATATGATCGGATTCTTGAACCGGAAGGCCCAGCAGCATGACAGTGGTATCATCTTCTGTGGATCGCGAAAGTTCGCGAAGTCCTTTAAATTCTTTATTTAAAAAGGCGTCAAACTTTTCGATGTTCTCTTTGCCAGGTATTTTGACAGAAATCTTTGAGCCTTGGACTCGTTGCAAACTGTTTTGCCGGATGCGTTTTTTTCTCAATAGACCGCGCATTTCCTGAACGATCCGTTCCACGTTGCTTTCGACGGCTTTTATCGTATCGACCTCCAGGACCAAGTGCATACCACCCTGCAGATCCAAACCGAGGTTTATCTTCTTTCGAGGCCACCAGTTTGGCTTTATGGAAGGAAGAACATAGATTACGGCAGTAATAATAACTGCCAAAACCAATACGACTTTCCATGATAAATTTTTCAATGACCCATTCCTTTTCGGCGAATATTTTTAGTAACTCAAGTTTCGCATCCCCCCAATGCAAGCGGGTTATAGTGATTACCAAAATAATGTTCCGATTGATCACTGGTGGGTCCGGTGCGGTCAAGGAATATTTTTTTGTCAAACAAGATCCTGCATACCGCCCGGTGGCTTCG
>CP070652.1:67524-83677 GCA_020354645.1 Deltaproteobacteria bacterium | reverse complement strand
TGCACCGGTTTTAATGAAGATATTACCGAAGAAAAAGCGCTGGCCATGGGGATTCAAAAATTTGTCATGAAACCGGTGATTAAAAATGATCTGGCCAGCACCATCCGCACGGTGCTGGATCATAATTAATCCGCCCAACCCGAGTTTCCTCAATAATCAAAAACAAAGTAACAAATGCGTCTCTGAAACTTACTATTTTTCAGGGCGCATTAATCAGACCATAGTTTCTTTTTCATTTCTGTCACCACCCTTTTGTTGACGGTCAGGCAGTTTTCAACTATGAATCAGTCAGTCATCAGCTATTCCGGTCCAGCCTTCGTAGCTGAAGCTACTTCGGCGGAGCAGGCTGGCGAAGTCGGCCATTTCGATTGCGAGCGAAGCAAACGAAAATGAAAACATAACTGTTTATCGAAAGGGCATTTATCATGCAAATTATCAAAGGTATTCACGCCTTTATGTGGGAATCAATGGTCGCCAATAATTGCAATACCTACTTTATCGACGGCCCCACCCGGATTCTCATTGATCCCGGACACATCCAGCATTTTGACCATGTTCGAAAGGGACTTGAGAACCTGGATACGAAATTGGAGGACATTGGTCTAATTATCTGTACCCATGCTCACCCGGACCATATGGAATCCGTGCAACTGTTTAAGGCCATGCCGACCCTTACAACCATGCATGAAGAGGAGTGGCACCACCTCAAAAAAATGGAAAATCACATCTCGGCGATGGGCATCAATCTCGATAGTTTTTCACCCGACTTTTTTCTAAAAGAAGGCGACCTTTCGGTTAAAGGCATCGATCTGAACATCTTTCATACACCCGGACATTCACCCGGCGGGATTTCCATTTACTGGCCCAAGCACAAAACGCTTTTTACCGGTGATCTAATTTTTAAAAATGGTATTGGTCGCACGGATCTTCCGGGCGGTGACAGCACTTTGCTAAAAAAAAGCATCATAAGACTGGCTGATTTGGATACCGAATGGGTTTTACCCGGTCACGGTGCCACTATATCCGGCAAAAGCGAAGTAAAAATGAATTTTGGCCATCTCGAACAGGTCTGGTTTAATTACCTGTAGATCCAATGCCCCTGTGAAGCTCCCCGCCCTCAAGGGCGGGGCTTGCAGGGAGGCAAACCGGTCGAGTTATCATCAGCCGTTTTTCCGGTATTATAGCGATTCTCAAAATAACGTTCCAAAATAAAGCAGACTCGAGAGGGTCCGGACAGGGGGTAAATTTTTGTCGTCAAGATGCAGAATCACTGCCCCCTTGGCTTAGAAATGGCCACCTCCTATCAATTGCCCCCCCTGCGAGTTAAAACATACTGTCTAAAACAAAGACTCACCGTCGCTTGCCCATCCAGGCAGCAATAGCCCTTTGTCATTCAGAACCACCGGAGTGATCAGCTTGTCGACAAAAATTTACCCCTTGCCTGGGCCTCGTGCAATCGGAATATTATTTGGAGAATCACTCTATTCCTTTGCCAGCGAAGCTTTCTCACGATTCAGCCGTTGCAGAAATTCGGTACGAATATGTAAAAGATATGCCCTCAATTTGTCGTCAGTTGCAATAATTGGCAAGACGGCTGTGCCTGAGATATGATATTCGTTGGCGAGCTTTTCTTTGGCCTGATCCGAACTTTTATTGCGTTCTATGCGAACGGTGTCCCGGTAATCCGATAACACCTTTTTAAGGTTGCCGGTATCAACATGACCGATTTTATCTAAAATGATTATGAGCGACGTGTTGTCGTGATCCAGATCAATTCGTGCCAATACCTCACGGACCACAGTCTGGGTATCGATATAATCATAGGATTCCTGTAATTCTTTTAACATATCTTTCAAACGTTCGAAATTTATGAGTGTATCCTGATATTTCTGGAGCAATCCCGAAAGGTTCTGTTTTGCCTCTTTGTTCTTTTGGTGCTGTTTTTCTTTTTTGCTGAGAGTAAGGTGTTTTGTTTTTTCCATCACGATATCCAATGTGCTCTTTATTTCACCCACGTCATACCTCCTATTCTTCATTCGGATTTGATAAGACGATCCAGTATCAATCCGTTAAACTGAACATTGCCGGTGGAAGTAAACAACCAGCCCAGATGGGTCAAGCAACTTCGACAGACGGCAATTCTCCAGTAAAAACCCTTGAACCAGCTGAATTCATCGGTCGCCGGACCCGTGTACCCGCACCCCGGGGCTGACCGAAAGCATCCGATTTCGTAGACAATCCCATGCGGATTTGCAAACGTGTGTGTATGAGAACCCCCCATTTCGATGCGTTCAGCAGGATGGGTGATTACCTGGCGGCAATGACGGCAAAGAATATATTTATCATCATCCGATGTTTTTTCTTCGGTTTCATCCTCAAGGAGGCTGCCAGGGCCCACCCCGCCAGGTTTATCACCCTTTTGTCGACTGTGATACAAAGTGTCAATATCTCCGGTGAGCATTATTCCTTTCCAGTATCCCATTATTCCGGCATCTTATCAGCAGGAACGAATTTTAAAATCCGCTTGGCTTGACATGCCGGAGCTATTTTTACCCCCTATAGCTTCATTGATCCGCTGCCAAACTGATGCTGCCATCATACAGACGCACACCGCGGCCAGCCTGATTGGCAGTCGGCCAGGCAGGTTTGGTAAACATCGGATCCTCATAAATATGCCGCAGGTATTCATCCCGAAAGCGCGGATGAGCGATACTGGCTATCGCGAAGGCCTTTTCACCGGAAGTCAGACCGCGCAAATCCGCAATACCATATTCCGTAACGATAACGACACCGTCATAGGCCGAGGCGGTAAGACTGATACCTGGGGGATGCATTTTTACAATTTTGGATTTTCCTTTATCGGTTAAACTTTTCATGGCAATAATCGGAGTGCCATAAACATGATCATTTATGGCCCGGATGAAATCCGGCTGTCCGCCAACACCGCTGTAATAACGCTGCGGGTCAATAAAATCCGCCCAAACATTGCCGAAAAGATCAACACCGATGGCAGTGTTTATCGAAATAAAGGGGCTGTTCTTGCGAATAGTTTCAGCTGAATTTGTGTATGAGGATGGCCGCATTTGAACACCGGTTCGCATATGGACAAAATCGTACAAGTCTCTGGAGCCCATTATCAGGCTGGTGGTACTATAGCCCAGATTGACTTTCTTTTTGCGGTTCGTCACAATCCCTTCTTTCTCCAGAAGCATCAACCCGTCACCATAAAGCTCCGTTTGACTGCCCAGATCTTTCAAGTCGGCGTTTTTAATAGTTCCAACCACGGCATCCGGAATCTTACCGATACCGGCCTGCAAAGTTATGCCGTCTTTGATAAAATTTTCAGCAATGAGCTCTCCGATTCTCTGTTCTTCTCCGGATAGATTTTCAAAATCAGGTGCCGGGAATTCATAGACCGGTTTGACATTCTCATGAATCATGTAATCAATGGATTGTGCGTCTACCACGCTCTGACCCTGTGTAAAAGGCATGCTTTGGTCCAGCTCGGCGATCACGATTTCGGCATGATCAATGGCTGTATGCAGCGCCTCCACCGATAACCCCAGACTGAATTCCCCGGTGAGTTCGTTTTGGCTGACTTTCATCAATACCACATCAGGCTCGAAGGCTCGATCCTTGCCAATTAAACTGTCCAGATTAGCCAGCGTGCACGGCAAATAATAGGCCCGGCCTTCATTGGCTGCTTTTCTGACATCGCCGGTAGAAAAGATCGAATAGGTCATCACGCGGTCCTGAAGTCCCTCGGCCACGTAGGGAACCGGCCCCTGCAACAGCAAATGAACCATTTTCATAAACGGTATTTTCGGATTACCGGAACTAAGGGCTTCACTCAGCGCCTCGATCGAAGCCGTGGGCGTGGCAGCGTTGGATCCGACATAACAGGTTACCGTTTCTTGATGTAACAACCGTTCATGGATGATATCAGCAATTTGCTTCACTTTTATGATTTCCGGATCCAAATTCATGCATTACCCCCTTTTCTTCCACCGACCGCGATCAAATCACCGATCCAATGATCGACTGTCGTTTGACCAACATTTGTGCTAAATTTAAATTGGCCGTTGTGCCGCTGATGACCCCGATTATAACGAGTCTGCCTTCATAAGCAAGGGATTTCATGTTGTGTTCCAGTCATGCAGTACCGATATGATCGAGAATAAGGAACTCATTCGAAAAATTACATTGAAAAACTGTTAAAATAAAAATATTATCAATATCTTTCAATATCTTTTAGGAATTTGAGCTTAAATATATTATAATAACGATGACTATCAAATGAAGCTCCCTGCAGTCCCGCTCCAGGGGGACAGGGTATTCAGGCGAAGACCAATAAAAGATCGCCGTATTGGTTTCTGGTTTAAAAAGTGTTACTCAAGAACGGAGCTGCGATTCGTGAATGCTTTTTCGCTGAAAAATTAATCCTAAAGATATTGGATATATTTGTAAGAACAGAATAAGCCAGGTTTTGAGACAGTTTATATGCCGGTATTTGAGTATACAGCGCTAGACAAGAAAGGGAAAAACATCTCCGGAATCATCGATGCCGACAGTGCCATTGCTGCCAGGCAGAGACTGCGGGCAACCAACAATTTTCCCGTCTCCATAAAAGAAATTGAGGATATCCCAGCTAAAAAAGAGTCAAAAGGAATATCACTTCCGAGCCTGTTCGTCCGTGTCCGCCAACGGGATGTGACCATGATGACCAGGCAGCTGGCCACCCTGGTGGGGGCGGGTTTTCCGCTGGTATCAGCCATTGACGCGCTGTTACCCCAAATGAAATCATATACCTTTAACAAAGTGCTGGCCCGGATTAAAGATTCAATCGTTGAAGGTAGCAGTTTTGCAAACGCTTTGGGGTTGTATTCCGATACGTTTTCCCCGCTGTACATCAATATGATTCGGGCCGGAGAAAGTTCCGGAACGCTGGAAATCGTTTTGGCACAACTGGCTGACATTATGGAAAAACAACAGGAATTAAAAAGCCGGATACGGTCAGCCCTGGCGTATCCCATACTCATGACAGTGATCGGGACGATTGTTCTGACTCTCTTGCTGGTATTTATTGTACCCAGTATTACCGCAATTTTTGCAGACATGAACCAGGTTCTGCCCGCCCCAACCCTGTTTCTCATCGCTTTCAGCAAATTGCTGAAATCCTATTGGTGGATTATAGTAATTGTAATTGCCGCCTTGGTTGTCGCGTTTCGAAATTTTAAAAAAACCACCAAGGGTCGTTTCCTGGTAGATAAAACAAAGCTATCACTTCCGATGTCGGGCACCTTAACAAAAAAACTGGCCGTGGCCCGTTTCTCAAGGACACTCGGTTCGCTGCTGGAAAATGGGGTTTCCATGCTCCCGTCCCTTGAAATCGCTAAAAATATTGCCGGAAACCTTTTGATCTCAAATGCGGTCGAGGCAGCTGCCAAAGAAGTCGGACAGGGTCAGGGGCTGGCGGTGGCACTTTCGAATGCCAATACGTTTCCCAACCTTTCGATTCAAATGATTCAGGTCGGTGAGCAAAGCGCAGAGCTAGAGTCCATGCTGAACAAAATGGCAGACGTATTTGAAAAAGAGGCTGAATCAAGTATAATGAGTATGACATCTTTGTTGGGGCCGATTTTAATTTTAATTATGGGGATTGTTGTGGGCTTTATCGTTCTTTCCATCTGTATGCCGATTTTTGAAATGAGTCAGCTTATTCGATAAGGCCGCTCTGATTTTTATATTTGGATTATCTTCCATGCAGCTAGCGGAGGAACAATGAATGCAAAAATTAAACCGCTCAATATTGGAAACCGGGGTTTTTCACTAATCGAACTGATGGTCGTTATTGTCATACTCGGAATACTGGCCATGTATATCGCCCCGAAACTGATGGGCAGAACGGATGATGCCAGAATCAAAATGGCCAGAGTTCAGATCGAAGGTCTGGAAACAGCCCTGAAACTATACAAGCTTGACAACGCTGTGTATCCCAGCACGGAACAAGGCCTTCAGGCACTTGTTGAAGAGCCGCAATCCGGTGATATTCCGAAAAACTGGCGTAAGGGCGGCTATCTTGAGAAAGGCACAGTACCCAAAGATCCCTGGGGGAATGAATATGTTTATCTATCGCCCGGTGTACATGGCGACTATGATATTGTCTGTTATGGCGCTGATGGCGTGCCGGGGGGTGAAGACGCGAACAAAGATATCAATAGCTGGGAAATCGAGTAGTTATTAATTATAATCCTGCATTTACTCACGAATCATTCGGCCGAAAGATCTTAATGAGCAACAGCAATGCTAAACTTCAGGTTAAACAGTGGTTTTACCCTCATCGAGATTGTAACTGTTATCGCACTCCTCAGCCTCACCCTTTTGATTGCCATCCCTCGTATTCCCAATACCCTGTTCGTTGACGAAACCAAAAAGACGTCACGCTGGATTATTGCAAAGGTGCAGGTTTTAAAGGATCGTGCTGCCCGTGAGCAAACACGTTACGCCCTGCATATCGACATAAACACCAAGCAATTTTGGATATCAAATGACAGCATGTCGGAAGAGGAGCGTCAGGCCGCTGAAAGGAGCGGATTTAAACTTCCGGCAAATATGAGAATCATTGATGTTGAGTATCCGGATGACAAAATCGTTTTATCCGGGCAGACGGAGATCTTTTTTTACCCAAAGGGCTATTCCGACCAGGCCATGATTCATCTTGAAAACAAAGAAGACCAACTCTCTTTTCGAATTGAACCTTTTCTAACCACCGTAAAATTATTCGATGAATATGTGGGCCTTCAAGACACTTAAAATATCTTTAGCGCTTCTTCGACGGGAATATCTCCTGAAATGCTTAGATCGCATTTCCGCGGCCGGGTTTACGCTCTTGGAAGTCTTGGTGTGTCTCTCCATAATCTCGATTGTCCTGGTCGCCGTTTATCGTACGCATTCCCAAACGCTAATTATGAACCGATCGACACAATTCTACACCACCGCCCCCCTGTTGGATCAACGCCAGTTGTCTGAAATTGAGTTGAACACACCCGCAAATTTGACCGATGACTCTGGAGATTATGGAAATGAATACCCGGGCTATCAATGGAAGATTTCAGTGAGTGACAATGAGTTGTCAGAGCCGGACACGGTTTCTGAGGACATGAAAAGAATTGATATTACGGTGGCGTTTAATCAAGACGAACTCATATATAATCTGCGGAGCTATCGCTATCTGCCGCAATGACCATTTTGCTAGGCAAAAAATAAGGCTCGAATATCGATCAGGAATAAAATGAGACCTATTAACAAATCCGGTTGTCGCATCCCGGACAAAGAATCGCAAACCCTGTATGGGATATTTGGCACCCGTCAGCTGCAAAAGGGATTCACCTTGATAGAAATGCTGGTAACCATCTTTATATTTGCGATTATTGCCGCTACAATTTTCGGATCATACAACTCGGTATTCAGTAATGCCGCCACAATCAAGGACGACATGATGGCCTATGAAATGGCCAAAAGCTGTTTGAACCGAATGATTCTGGACCTGCAATCGGTGTATATTTCCCTGACGCCGGCATACTCCTCCCTTGAAAATGATGAAGAACCGGATCCTTACCGTCTGGTTGGCGAAATTATTTATATTGACAGCACCCCCTTTCCGCGATTGCGTTTTGCGTCGCTGTCCCACCTGCCGTTTGGGGCAATAAAACAGGACGGTATCGCCGAAATCATTTATTATGTCCGGTCAACCCGTGACGGGAAATACACCTTGAGACGAGCAGATAACCTCATCCTTTATGGACCCGCTGAAGAAAAAGAGCATGATCCCATTCTTTGCGAAAATTTAAAGGCACTGGCTTTCAAATATTACGGATCCGAAGGTGAAGCAGTTGAAAGTTGGGATTCGGAGGCAGAGGAGTTCAGCTATGCAACCCCACGGGCAATCGAAATAAAATTGGTCCTCGGCAATGACGAGCGATTTCAAGAATTTAAGGCTCTGGTAATATTACAGCCGTATCGCGATAAAGCAGAATAATAATCTAAAATGGACGCTAAACCAACAAACAACAAACGCGGTGTCGCCATACTGATCACCCTGACGATCATCACGCTGATGATCGTGACAACCCTGGAGCTGAACCGGCAGGCGCGTTCGGCGGTTTTATCCGCTGCTACCACCCGCGACCGCATTACGTTGTCTCAAATGACGTCCTCGGCTGTAAACCTTGCGATGGCCATATTACTCAAAGATAAGGCAACCTCGGAAACGGATTCGGTCCAAGAAGATTGGGCGGATGCTGAAAAAATTAAAGCGGCTTTAAACAGCATTGCTTTTGAACAGGGAAACCTGACCTTAAAAATCAGTGATGAACGCGGCCGCATACAGGTTAATGCCCTTGTGCAATACCCGAATGTTCAGGATTTTAACGAGCCCCAAAGATTCCTGCTGGACCGCTTTTTACGGCTCGCGCTCTCATCAATTGAAACATCCGAAGATATCGATCCGGCAAATACGATCATAAACTCGCTGAAAGACTGGCTCGACTCCGGCGATGACAATGCCATCACCGGATTGAGCGGCGCAGAATCGGAATATTATCAGGATCTCGACCCATCTTACAACTGCAAGAACGGGCCGATCACCCACATCGGTGAGCTGCTGATGATTAAGGGTGTTGCATCGGAACTCTTTTATGGATCAGAAGACATACCGGCACTGCTTGCTTCGATAACCGTAAATGGTATGTCCGAAATAGACCCCAAGACGATTGATTTTGAAGGTAAAATTAATATCAATACCGCTGATCTTCCGGTTTTAATGGCACTTTTACCCGAAGAAAGCCGGGATCTTGCCCAGGCCATTTATGACTATCGCATCGAAAAAACTGGTTCGGTTTACACCCATGAGCTTTCCGGAGACACCTGGTACAAGAACGTTCCCGGCGCCGGTGATATTGAAATCGATCCGGATCTCATCACAACCAAAAGCGATCTTTTTAGAATTGAAGCCATGGCGGCACTGTATGATATGAAAATGAACGTGACGGCGGTGGTAAAACGAACAACGGAGAAAGAATCGGGCAAATATATCTGCCGGGTCTTGAGTTGGGAGCCGAAATAATGGTATAAAACATTTGATTCTGTAACAAATGTTTAAACCGTTGGGCAGCTGGCCGTGTAAGCCAATACCATCGGAAATACAATGAGTAAAAACATCCTGGGACTTGACATAAGAAAATCTGCGATTTCGGCGGTTCTGATCGAAAGCAGCCTGAAAAAAAACCGTCTGGAAGCCTTTACCTATGTGCCCATCGTAGATCAAGATGACGTGGATACGGCCATGGCTTCTGCCCTGGAAATGCTGCTTGAGAATATAGATATTGCCGGCGCTATCTGTATCGCATCCCTACCGGCCGACCAAATATCCATGAGAAACATTTCGGTTCCATTCAAGCAGTCCAAGAAAATTAAACAGGTTTTGCCATTCGAACTTGAACCAACCCTGCCGTATGCAGTGCAAGATCTTGTTATTGATTTTCGGGTCGTGAGTACAGAGGGCCAGACAAATCAGACGAATCTGCTCGCAGCAGCCATTGATATCTCAACCCTAAAAAAATATCTTGAACTGCTATCATCATTTGAGATTGAGCCTGAAATAGTAACGGTAGGTAGCTATCCGATCGCAGTCTGCCTCTCCAGTTTAGCGGATATTCCCGAAAATGCTATGTTTGTCGACATGGACGATGAGAAAAGCACCTTAACGGCTTTTAAATCCGGTCAGATATGCCTGATTCGATCATTTCCCACAGGCTTTGACGGTACCACCCGGCTTGCCTCGCTCTGCAAAAATATTCAGCGGACCATTCACGCTTTTGAAGATACCACCAGTCTGGCACTCAGGCCGGATAAAATATTCATCACCGGAAGCAGCCTGGATGAAAACGGTTTTGAAAATCAAATGACCCAGGAACTGGGTATTCCCACCCAACGGATGGATCTCGTTCGCGATATCAATCTCAAACTCGATAACCACCCCTTGCCGTCCTGGAATCCCAATAAAATGGACAGCGCCCTAGCACTGGCGCTCATCGATGTCGCCGGAATCCGTGGATTGAATTTTCGCAAAGGTCCCTTTGCCGTTAAGAAACGATGGGCTGAACACAAAAAAAGCTTGATCAGAACCGGTATCCTCGCAGTGGCGGTTCTGCTATTGGCCTTGGCCAATATCGTGGTCGACTTCTATGCCAAACAGCAAAAATTGGATACCCTCAACACGCAAATCGGCACTATTTTCAAATCCACCTTCCCGGATGTCGAACGCATCGTTGACCCGGTGCAGCAGATGCGGGTAAAAATCGAAGAAGTCCGCAGGGTGTCATTATCACCGGAAAAATCAGTCAATAATAAACAGATGGTCGATATTCTCAACGAAATCAGCAACCGCATATCGAAACAGATCAATGTCGAATTTACACGGCTGGTGATCGGCGAAGATAGCGTTTTGATTAGCGGTGATACCGCGGCATTTAACTCGGTCGATGAAATGAAAAGCCAGCTTGAACACGGTAACATATTTAAAGAGGTGACGATTGTCTCAACCAATAAGGATAAATCCGGCAATCGCATCCGCTTCAAACTGAAACTGCAGTTGTGAAGGAATGATTAACCATGGCGATTAAGCTTTCCAAACGTGAAAAATATGCCATTTGGGTGGCATCGGCTTTGATCGGACTTTTTGCAATCACCCAGCTTATCGTGGTTCCCCTATTAGACAAAAGAAACCGCCTTATCAGAGGGATTCAAGTTCAGACCGAGGCGTATCAAGACATGTTGAAATTAAAAAACGAGTATGAAACCCTTAAGAAAAGGGCCGATACGGCCACAAAAAGCATCACAGCCAGAGAAAAGGGATTTACTCTTTTTTCGTTTCTCGATCAGCTGGCCGGCCAGGCGGGTTTAAAAGACAACATCGCCTACATGAAACCTTCAATGTCTGTTCAAGAAAACAGCCCTTACAAAACATCGGTGGTTGAAACCAAGCTTCAGACCGTCACTTTAGAGCGGTTGACAGCATATATCTATATGATCGAAACATCCAGAAATATGGTCAAGCTGAAAAAACTGTCGATATCCAAAAAAGGCCAACAGGCCGGATATGTGGATGCTGTTTTACTGGCAGAAACGCTTGAATTGTAATATCCATAGATACCGATATTGGGCGCTAATATCGGATCACTGACACTGGGTTCGGATTATTGGCTGGAAGGCCATCCGATATGACGATCCCGGCTTGATCTGATAAATTCCAATGGTGTATAATTGTTGAGAAACGGTTTAAAAACGGAACTGAATTTAAGGACACACATAAGACGGATAAAAAAATGAAACCCTACATTCAAGGTTACAGGATGATCAGTCCTTTGGGGCTCATGCTTTTACTGTTACTGAGTTTATGGACTGCCCCGGCGCACGCAGCCGAAAGACCTGCTAAATCGAAGGCGCCACCACAACGATTTGTTACCATCGACTTCAATAATGTCGACATCAATGTCTTCATAAAATTCATCAGTGAGCTGACCGGTAAAAATTTCGTAATCGACCAGCGGGTTAAAGGTAACGTCACCATTATTTCACCGACCAAAATTTCCATTACGGAAGCCTATCGGGTTTTTGAATCGGTTTTGGAAGTTCACGGTTACAGCGCGGTAAGAGCCGGCAAAGTCACCAAGATCGTTCCAACCCCGGACGCCCGATCAAAAAACATTGAAACCAGGGTCAGAGCTGAATTTGTTTCTCCGAAGGACAGACTGGTTACCCAGTTGATGCCGCTGCGATATGCCGATCCCAATGAAATCAAAACGCTTTTTACCCCGCTGATTTCCAAAAACAGTGTGATCGTGGCCTACAAGCCCACCAACATGCTGATCGTAACCGATATATATTCAAATATACAGCGATTGATGAAAATTCTGGATGCCATTGATTTACCCGGCATTGGGCTGGGGATTTCGGTCGTTCCACTAGAGTATGCCGATGCAGTAAAACTGGTGGGCATTTTAGAAACTGTCTTTCAGCCCAAACCGGCTCCCAAAAAGGGGATTCAACCGGAAAAAGCGACATTCGTTGCGGATGAGCGCACCAATACCATTATCCTGCTTGCCAGCGAAGACGATACCTTCAGAATAAAACAACTGATCAGGATGCTGGATAAGGAAACACCCCGCGGCAAAGAAAAGATCCGGGTCTATTATCTTGAAAATGCAACCGCTGAAGAACTGGCCAAGGTCCTTTCAGAGCTACCCACCGAAGGGGCGGGGGACGCCAAAGGCAAAAAGGGCCCTCCGGCGCTTTCAACCGACGTCAAAATAACGGCTGATAAAGCCACCAACAGCTTGGTTATCTCGGCCGCCAGCGACGATTATGTGATCATCGAAGAAATCATCAAAAAGCTGGATATTCCCCGGGCAATGGTTTACATCGAAGCCCTGATCATGGAAGTCAGAGTGGGCAAGGATTTTCGCCTCGGAACCGAATGGGCCTTGGTCGGTGGCGGCAGCATCGGCGGCAAGGATGCTGCAGTTGGCGGGGGATTCACTAATCTGCCTGGGCAGTCGGCGATAAGTGCTCTTCCCAAAGGGGGTATACCAAGCGGTTTTTCTCTGGGCATATTCACCGAGGCCATCGAAATCGCCGGTGTGGAGTTTAACAATCTTTCGGCCGTGGCCACTGCTTACCAAGACGACAGCGACATCAACATTCTGTCAACCCCTCAAATTCTAACCACCGACAATGAAGAAGCCCGGATCAATATCGGCGAAAACATTCCCTACCAGACCCGTCTCTCAACCTCTGACAATGAAACATTCAACACCTACGAATACCGCGATGTAGGCATAACGATGACAATCACGCCGAATATCAGCAAGGATCGATTGGTGCGGCTCGGTATCGCCCTGGAAGTCACCAACGTGTCTGCAACATCCCTTGAACTGCAACCGACAACTCAAAAGCGCACGATTGATACAACTGCCATTGTAAAAGATAACAACACCATCGTCATCGGCGGACTTATCGACGAAAGAGAATCACAATCCGAGTTTAAGGTCCCCATCTTAGGGGATATCCCCCTGCTGGGCTGGCTCTTTAAATCACGGGGAACAACACGTGATAAGACGAATCTGTTTGTTTTTTTAACGCCCAGGGTTGTACAAAGCCCCGATGAAGCCGTGGGCATCTATGGTGAAAAGAGAGGCCAAATCGATAAAGTCCGGGAGGGTGAAATCAAAATGTTCAAAGAAAAAGAGAACCAGGCAAAACCTGAATCCGAATCCTAGCCAAGACAACGATTTTGCAATTGAGCGATGATTTCAGAACAACTTTTCCATATACTAAACGCCAAATACGGCCTTTCAGAGGAGACCTTTGAAGAAAGCCGGCGAATAAAAAGGGAAAAAGGCGGCAGTATCGCGGATGTACTGGTTGGACGCAACATCATCACGGAGTCCGAGTTGCTCAATGCCTTTAGCATTCAATATGACATGCCTTTTTGGCCCGATCTTCCGCTAGAAGCCGTTGAATCTAATTTTACTCGCAACGTGCCGATTCAATTCCTGAAAAAGTATATCATGGTGCCGCTGGAGATCAACGGAAAGACATCCCAGGTGGAGCATACCGCCCAACCGGATCATCGCCGAGCAGAACCAACTAAACCGAAACATGTGATTGCAATCCACGATCCTACCTGTTTTCAGCCCCTGGACGATCTTATACGAATTCTGGGGCTGGATGAAGTTCAAGTGATTCTCTCAACAAAGTCTGCAATTCTTAGCGCTATAAACATCTCCTATGATCTCGGTCGGGATTCGGCGGAGCAGCTGGTTCAGGACCTGGAAGAAAACGGGAGTGCGATCATTGATGAAATTGAAGATACCGCCGACCTGTTGGATGATACCAGCGATGCACCGATCATCAAACTGGTCAACCATATTATATCCCAGTCGGCAAAGGCCAGAGCCAGTGATATCCACATCGAACCTTACCAGGACAGCTTTAAAGTCCGCTACCGGGTTGATGGGATCCTCTATGATCTGCTCACCCCGCCAAAAAGGATTCAGTCCTCCCTGACTTCCCGTGTCAAGGTCATGGCAAAGTTAAATATCGCCGAAAAACGCCTGCCCCAGGACGGTCGTTTCGATGTCAAAATCGGTGCCCAGGACGTCGACGTGAGGGTTTCGACGATTCCAACTTCTTTCGGCGAACGGGTGGTCATGCGACTGTTAAATAAAACCAGCTCTCTGCTCACGCTTTCAGAGCTCGGTTTGGAACCCGAACGGTTGAAACTGGCTGAACAACTGGTCAGCACACCCCATGGAATAATACTGGTTACAGGGCCCACCGGAAGCGGCAAAACCACGACGCTTTATGCCATTCTGACCTCCATCCAAAAACCGGATATAAATATCATCACCATCGAAGATCCGGTTGAATATCAGATTAAGGGAATCAACCAGATCCAGGTGAACCCCAAAATCGAGCTTACTTTCGCAAAAGGCCTTCGCTCAATCGTCAGGCAGGATCCGGATGTAATCCTTGTTGGCGAGATAAGAGATAAGGAAACTGCTGAAATAGCCGTACAATCCGCCCTAACCGGCCACCTGGTGTTCTCGACCCTACATACCAATGATTCAGCCAGTGCGATCACCCGCCTTGTCGATATCGGTGTCGAGCCTTTCCTGATTTCATCATCGGTGATCGCTGTTGCCGCCCAGCGGCTGGTCCGGGTGCTTTGCAACCAGTGCAAGCAGCCATATATCCCCGACAGATTGGCCCTGGAAACCCTCGGAATTAAAGCGGAACCATCAAAAATCGGTAAAATTTACAAGGCAAAGGGGTGTGAGAGTTGTTTTCAGACAGGCTACAAAGGACGGATCGGTATCTTTGAAATTATGGTCCTGGATGACAGTATCAAGAGCCTGATATTGAAGACCTTCGATTCAAACCGCATAAAAAAAGAGGCCTTGAACCAAAAAATGGTTACGCTGCGACGCGATGGTATCCATAAAGTCCTGGATGGAAAGACAACCATCGAAGAAGTCCTCAGGGTCACCCAATTATAATCCGGTGAAGGCTTAAATACCGGCGATAATTAGCCGCCTGGATAATTTCCGGAGCAGGTGTTGAAGGACAGGTATCATGTAACAACCGCCAATCGCGGCAGCGGTGCCGCCGGTATTTTTATAGTGATTCTCAAAATAATATTCCGATAAGCAACGAAATAAGGCGGTCCGGGCGAGGGGTATTTTTTTTGTCACAAGATGCCAGATCTCTGCCCCTTAGGCTTGAGACGGCGACTTCCTTTCACTTGGCGCCGAGCTGGTTATAACATCCTACCCAACACCCATGGAACAAATTGGTTTGCTTGGCCGAGCAGCGCAGACCTTTTGCCATTTAAAACCACCGCGGTGATCAGCTTGTGGCAAAAAAATTGCCCCTCGCCCGGATCAGCATGACCGCAAGGGGAATCGGAACACATTTTTGAAAATCACTCTAGAAGCGGCGGGTTCAAATACGCTGGATTCGGGTCGCTGTCCGCTGGCAGGCCGTGGTTGCTAGGCCATTATTTCAAACCGGTTTCTTTGTAATATTTCATCGCTCCCGGATGGATCTCGGCCGATAGCCCTTCCAGCATGCCCTGTTTGGTCAGCGAGGCATAAGCAGGATGCAGCTTTTTGAACACATCGAGGTTTTCAAAAACTTCTCTGGTAATGGCATAGACCACGGTATCCGGTATTTTAGCCGACGTGACAAAAGTAGCCTTTACCCCAAAGGTGTCGACCTCACCGGTGTTTAGGGCACCCGGGTAAAGTTTTACCGGTATTTTGGCCTTGAAATAGTAAGGATACTTGGACAGCAGTGCCTCGATATCGGTAATGGATGCAAAGCGCACCTTTCTGGCACCGGCGGTGACCTCTTTGATGGCACCGTTGGGATGGCCTACCGTGTAAAAGAAGGCATCGATTCGCCCATCCTGAAGCAGTCCGGGGGCTTTAGCTGCCTCGATACCTTCGGCGATCAAATCTCTCTTGTAGTCAATTCCCACCGCCTCAAGCGCATCAATGGAATTCTGGCGCTGACCGGAACCGGGATTGCC
>CP070652.1:60926-67424 GCA_020354645.1 Deltaproteobacteria bacterium | reverse complement strand
GAGATCATCCCTGATACGGATCTGACTATAATCTATTTCAGAAATCGAAAAAATTTCCGGGACTTCTGATTTTAATCAACCCGACAATCGTTGAAATTATAGGTAACGTCCCGACATATTGGCGAGGTCTCACAACCATTATAGGTTAAATGCATTTTTTTGATAGCCTCTAACGTTGTGGTAATGAAACCGGCATTTGTAAGACCGTGCGTAAAACTCTGGCAATCGCCGCTGCAGCGGCGATCTTCAAGGCATCGCCGATTATGAAGGGATACATCCCCACCGCCATGCTTTTTGTCCACGACATGTCCGTCAATATTTTGAGCCAGCTAACCCCGCAGGCATAAAGGATGGCCGAGCCGCATAGCATGGCGATGATATCGGTAACGGTGCGTCGGCCGAACCTTTCACTGATCACACCGGTAACAAAAACCACCGGAAGATAGCCCAAAAGATAGCCGCCTGTCGGACCGAAGATACGTCCGATACCTCCCAACCCTCCTGCAAAAACAGGGAGTCCGCAGGCTCCGGCCAGCAGGTAGACGGCTATACCGGCCAATCCCCAACGGCTGCCGAGTAAAATACCGGCCAAAAGAACAAACATGTTTTGAAGCACAATCGGGACCGGACCGATCGGTATCGACAAGAATGCCCCGACGGCGGTAAGGGCTGCCATTAAAGATGCATACACGGTCATCCGCAGCTGGCTGGTGGTACCCATCATGTTACCTTTCAGTTAAAAATTTCATTGCTCAATTGAGGTTTCTGCCAGGGTTCATCACGCCTTCCACAGCCTTCACTCCGGGGCGCCCATCACAGGATTCGACCCGAGCGATGAAAACAATCGCCGTAAATAATCTTTTTGAAGGACCCATCGGACAGTTCTAGAATCAAAGCGCCGTTTTCATCTACATCAACAGCATTTCCTTCGGATTCCTCGGTATGGGTGACGATTTTTACAACCCGACCAATGGTACTGGTGTAATGCTTCCATTCGTGGAGCACGGTTTCCAAATCGTTACGGCCGATCCGCTTTTCAAACGCATCCAAAAATTCTGCCAGAAGATTTTTTCTTGATACCGGTCGGCCCAATATTTCCCGCAAACTGGCGGCATGCGGCTCGACGGGTGTCGGGTCATTGTTGACATTTATGCCCAAACCGATGTTGATGTAGCGTATCCGGTCGGTTTCAGCCTCCATTTCGGCAAGCATACCTGAGACCTTTCGTTCGGCGACCAGGATATCATTGGGCCATTTGACCACCGCTTCAATTCCGTAAAGGCTTCGCAGCGTTTGACACAGCGTCAATGAGGCCGCAAAGCCGATGCGGGCACTTAAAACCGGAAGTATCAGCGGTCTCAGAACGATCGTTAGATACAGTCCGCCTTCGACAGAATGCCATGTCCTGTCTAAACGCCCCCTACCTCGATTCTGTCGCCCGGCGATAACCACTGTGAAATCGGAACATCCGCTTCGGGCCTTTTCCCTGGCAATGTCCATCGTGGAGCTCACCTCGGGAAAATAATGGATTTTGGATTCCCGCTGCGGAAACTCCCAGGGGTAAAGAACATCGGGATCGCTGCAAAGTCGATAACCTTTGGGTGACGAACGGATGGGATAACCATACTCCCGGAGTTTGCGAATATGCTTCCACACCGAAACCCGTGACACGCCAAGCTCAGCGCTAAGCGCCTCTCCGGAGACGATCTCATTTGCAGATCTCAAAAGTTGAAGCAACTGCCCTTTCACTGCCGGCACCCTGTCATTTGGTTAACACTTAAGCTAATTATGGTTAACGAAACTTTACATCTTTGTCAACCTAAAATACAGCGCGATTCTCTAATTGCCGTCTGGCGGCACCGGGGCGATCATCCCGGCAAGAAAAAAATTCACCCAACCCTGAATGATTTGGAGAAACTTTTAAGATTGCGCTGGAATCGATGGGTAAGGTTTTCGCAGAAATACAAATTGGCAGGATTATTTCAGAATCCTGATGATTTTGGGGCGGTACTTTTTGTTTCGGGCCATCCTGTTTCCCCGGGATTTAACGAACCAGAAGGCGAGCAGCAACGATGAAAACCCACAAACGGCGGAAAGGCCCGAGGCATTGAGATCGAGTAACGGTGCCGCATTAAATCCGACGGCTGCGCCTAAAATCAGTAACAGGATTGGAAATACGTAAACAAAAAAACAGGCCTTCAGCAAGGATGCGGTTTCAAAGCTGAGAACAATCCGGTCACCGACCCTGGCGCCTGCATCATTGACGGCTTCCACTTCCATCTCCTTGCCGCCTCCTATGGTACTGCAAGAACCTCTTGCACTGCAAGCTTTGCAAGCGCCGGTCCGCGTGGTCTTGACCCAGGCGGATGTGGCATTGATTTTTATGACAACACCCTCCTCAGTGGCCATTATAAGTACCTATTTATAGGATTAACTGTGGCAGGATCAACCTTGCGCCTGGATAAATCGCAGCCCATAGGTTAGAAACTAATTCGTGCCCACCCGAAAACTGAATCCAACAACGTATAGATGTTAATAATATATAATCACTATCCGGCCGCTTGCCAACCCTCCGAACGCGTGTCAATGACCATCTCATGTTTTGCACGGGATAACTTGGATCCCCGATTGCAAAAAGAATCTCAGTTCTCAATTATTGCACTTGTTCTCGGGTCTCAAGCACCCGATCTTAAAACAAACAACCACCTTTGAATACAAACAAGCAATGCCGGCTTGACTGCTGTTGAATGCTGGTTTAATATGCCTGCATTTTAATTTGAACAAATGAGGTGCTGCGTGGAAAGATATAAACAAAAAGTAGTCGAAACCGCAGATTATCTAAAATCGCGCATCAAGAAATTGCCCCGGATCGGATTGCTCACGGGGACAGGCCTGGGGGAAAGCACTGAATCCATACATACCATCGCATCATTCGAGTATGGCGATCTGCCCCATTTTCCCATCTCAACGGTTGAAGGCCATCACGGCAGACTGCTGATCGGCGAATTGCAAAATAAACCGGTCCTGGCCCTGCAGGGACGCTTCCATCTTTATGAAGGGTATTCGCCCTTGGAGGTTACATTTCCGATCCGGGTGCTGCAAGCGCTGGGGATTAACTATCTGATCCTATCCAATGCAGCCGGTGGTGTGAATCCCGACTTCGCCACCGGCGATATCATGATCGTTCGCGACCACATCAACCTCACCGGATCGAATCCACTCACCGGCCCCAACGAGGATAGCTGGGGAATCCGGTTTCCTGATATGAGCCGGGCCTATGATGCGGATCTGGCCAAACTTGCGGCAGATGCCGGCAAGGCGGCAGGTATCAAGCTGCAGGCGGGTGTTTATGCCGGGCTCAAGGGCCCCTCCCTTGAAACACCGGCCGAAATTCGCTACCTTCGTATGATCGGCGCTGATGCCGTGGGATTCTCTACGGTGCAGGAGGTGATCGCAGCTGTTCATGCCGCCATGAAAGTTCTCGGGCTGTCAACCATCACCAACGTGCACAACCCGGATGATCCCCACCCTTCGACGGTGGCGGAAATCATCGCTGTTGCGCAGGCAGCTGCACCCAATATTGAATTGATTATCCGAAAAGTTATAGAGAATATCGATGACGCTCAACTCAGCTGATTTACTGGTTACCAACGGCACCGTCATTACCATGAAACCCGGGGAAGCGCCGATTTACAACGGCACGCTGGCTATTGAAAAGGATAAAATATCAGCCATCGGGCAATCTGATGAGTTTTCGAACTGGAAAACCCTCCGTAAAATCAACGCGGGGGGAGGAATCGTCATGCCCGGCCTGGTCAATACCCATACCCATGCAGCCATGACCTGCTTCAGGGGGCTTGCGGACGACCTTCCGTTGATGACCTGGCTCAACGATCATATCTTTCCGGCTGAATCCAAACTGGACTATGAAAAGGTTTACCGGGGAACGCTGCTGGCCTGTGCCGAAATGATACGCAACGGCACCACTTGTTTCTGCGATATGTACCTGTTTGAAGATGCCGTGGCTCAAGCCGCCAGCAAAGCCGGGGTACGGGCGGTTGTGGGAGAGGTTCTGTATGATTTTCCCTCACCCAACTACGGTCCCATCGCACAGGGGTTTGCCTACACAAAAATGCTCATTGACAAGTGGAAAAATGATCCGTTGATAACGATTGCCGTTGAACCGCACTCCCCTTACCTGTGCGCCCCCGAACTTCTCAAAGAGGCCCTTACGCTCTCGCAGGCGCATGACATACCCATGGTGGTGCATATTTCAGAGGCTCAAAGCGAAGTTGATGAAATCAAAAAGCGGCATGGCAAAACACCGGTCGGCTTCCTCGCCGATAAGGGCCTTTTGGCGGCAAACCTTGTGGGCTGCCACTGTGTTGTTCTCACCGAAGCGGATATCTCCCTTCTGAAACGCCATGACACCAAAGTCTCACACTGCCCTGAAAGTAATATGAAACTGGCATCGGGCATTGCACCAATCCCGAAACTCTTGAAAGCAGGGGTATGTGTTGGGCTCGGCACGGATGGCTGCGCCAGCAACAATAACCTGGATCTGTTTGCGGAAATGGAAACCGCAGCAAAGCTCCACAAGGTGAGTACCTTGGATCCCACAGTTTTGGACGCAGCCACGGTGCTGAAAATGGCCACCCTGGACGGCGCCAAAACTCTCGGCCTCGACGATAAAATAGGATCCCTGGAGCCCGGAAAGTCAGCGGACATCATTATTATCGATACCCGAAAGCCCCATCTCACCCCTATGTACAACCCCGTCTCCCATTTGGTCTATGCCGCCAGGGGCAGTGATGTATCCACATCAATTATCAACGGTCGGCTGGTGATGGAGGACGGCCGGTTGCTTTCTTTGAATTTGGAAAGGGTGATGGGCGACGTTGAAAATATTGCAGAAGAGATTCGCAGCACTAATAAGAAACTTCGGAAAGTCCCATGAAATATGATATTGTCATACATAACGGTACCGTCATCACGGTTAATTCTGAATTCGATATCATTGAAAACGGCATCGTTTGCATCCGGGGTCGACGATTGGTAAAAATTGAGGCCCGGACGGAACCGCCGGATATCCCCAAAGCCGAGAAGGTTATCGATGCAAAGGGCGCGCTTATTTTACCCGGCCTGGTCAACACTCATACCCATCTTCCCATGACCCTCTTCAGGGGGCTGGCTGATGATCTTCCGCTGCATGAATGGCTGGAGAAGTATATCTTCCCTGCCGAGGCAAAACACATCAACCCCAAAACCGTGAAAACCGCTACCCGGCTGGCCTGTGCGGAAATGATCCTGTCCGGAACCACCACATGCTGTGACGGGTATTTCTTTGAAAATGAAGTCGCCCGGGCGGTGCGTGATTCCGGGCTGCGGGCCATCCTGGCACAAGGTGTTATTGACTTTCCGGCACCGGGTGTCCGGAATCCGGCCGAAAATATCAACCACGCTTCATCTTACGTAAAAAAATGGCTGGCGTCTTCAGCCTTGATCACCCCTTCCATCTTTTGTCATTCTCCCTATACCTGTGCGACCGAAACCTTAAAGAAGGCCAAAGCAGCCGCGGTTTCAAATAACGTGCTTTTTCAAATCCATGCGGCCGAGACGAAACAGGAATGGGACCGCATGTATGCCGAGCACCGCCAATCGCCGATTCACTATTTGGACCGGATCGGTATCCTGGACCAAAACACCCTGCTGGTCCACTGCGTCTGGGTTGACGATGCGGATATTGACATCATCGCCAGGCGCAAGGCCAAAGTGTCCCACAACCCCGGGAGCAATATGAAACTGGCCGCAGGGATTGCCCCGGTTCAAAAATTATTAAAGGCGGGAATTCCGGTCGGTCTCGGCACGGACGGGAGTGCCAGCAACAATACCCTTGATCTATTTGGGGCCATGGATATGTGTGCCAAGCTTCACAAAGTCCACACGTTGGACCCGACCGCCGTGGATGCCAAAACCGTTGTGCGCATGGCCACCATTGGCGGCGCTCGTTCCATCGGTTTAGAAAAAGACATCGGTTCTCTGGAGGTCGGCAAGCAGGCCGATCTGATTGTGGTTGACACCCACCAGCCGCACCTGACACCGATGTACAACCCGACTTCCCATCTGGTCTATGCGGCCAGCGGCAGTGATGTTAAAACGGCCATTATCGGCGGCCGGGTGGTGATGGAAGACGGCAAACTTCTTTCTTTGAACCTGAACGAACTTTTGGAGAAGACCGCCGCCATTGCCGAATCCATCTCATCCAGGGGGAACCAGCATTAATGGAGCTGAAAAAAATCATCAGATCAGCCCACGGTGAAGATCCGGCCGACCTGTTGATAAAAAATGCCCGGATTGTCAACGTTTTCTCGGGCCAAGTCACAAAATCCGACCTGGCAATCGCCGGCGGCCACATCATTGGATTTCATGCGGATTCGGCCAAAAAGACATTGGACTTGGGTGGTCGCTGGATCGCACCGGGTTTTATTGATGCACATG
>CP070652.1:57390-60826 GCA_020354645.1 Deltaproteobacteria bacterium | reverse complement strand
CGGAGAGCTTAACAAGATTCTTATGGGTATCATTCAGGATGAAGCGTAATCGATAGGAATCGGGTCTTTCTGAATACTCTGGCTTTCACAGACGTTTTACTTTTTGACAGGGCATCTTTCATGGACAGCACGTCCGCAATGTTTTGCCCCGCGATCTCGACAAAGATATCCCCCTCCTCTATTCCGTCCTTATCGGCGCGGCTCCCCTTGCGCACGCTGGATACCAGGACCCCGCGATCTGACTCAAATGATAAATATTTCGCCAACGAAGGCGTAAGGTCTTGCAGGGTGAGTCCGTATTCTTCCTCGATCTCTGTCTGTTTGCTGACGGGCAATGCCTGGTCTTTGAATAAGGCTTTGGAGACGAATATCGGGGCATTGAACTTCAGCGCCATGACGATGGAGTCGCTCGGCCGGGCATCAATCTCAACCAGGGAATCTTCTCTTTCGATTACCAGCGTTGCATAGTATATGTTTTCTTTGGTATGCGTAATGACGATATGGTGGATCTTTCCCTCGACTTTCTGGATGATTTGCTCGAGCAGATCATGGGTGAGGGGACGGCGGTGTTTGATTCCGTTTATCTCAGAATAGATGGCACGCGCCTCAAAAAAGTCGATCCAGATAAAAAGTGCCCGCTCCTCCTGGTCGTCAGACAGAGAGACCACCGGTTGTTTGCTGTTCGGATCCACGATCAGACGGTGCACTTTTACTTGCAGCAGATCATGCTGTTGCAAAGAAGAGAGGGCAATCCCTCTTACCAGCGTCTTTTCAAAGGGCCAGATCGAAACAATCAGCCCGACTCCCAAAAACGCCAACAATTTTTTTGTTTTGATTGGTGACATATCGAGTCAAGTTGCTAATAAAAGCAAATATTTTATACTAGCATACGCCTGAAAAATACGCGTGTCAACCTGACAATTTTGACCGGTTCGCTTCCCGGCAAGCCCCGCCCTATAAAGGGGAATCAAGGGAAGCTATAATAATTACCTAAACGGTGTTCCGAAAAGATATTGCAATTAAGCCAGCTCCATGCCAGTTAAAAACACCGGGGCGATCATCTGGTCGTGTCGTGCAAAATTCAGGTAATATTTATAGCTTTTTCCATATGGATGATCATCCGGAAACAGACAAAGTGAAAACTTATCAACACAAGTATTCTATTTTTCATGAGGGAATCAGGCGCTATGAAATTGCCATGCAGGGAATACCCGATCGGGTTCCGATGTATGCGCAACTGCATGACTTCGCCCGCAAAGAAAAAGGCGTCAGTGCGGCAGAATTTTATACCAATTCCGAAATTTTGGTAACCAGCTCTCTTGAAACCATGAAAAGATGGGGTGTCGATTATCCCATTATCGATTATGACGTTTATAACATAGAGGCCGAGGCCCTGGGGCAAAAGATATTTTACAGCGCCAACGGTATCCCGGATATTGATCGGACACAACCGTTGATTCAAAGCCATGGAGATCTTAAAAAAATCAAAACCCCTGATTTCAAAAGGGCCGGACGCTTCCCCCAGGTGCTTCGGATGTATTCACTTTTCCGGGAGCTCACGGACATCGAACCGGATCTAAATTTCTGCGCGCCGTTTACATTGGCTGCCAACCTTCGGGGGATTGAACAGCTCTTAATGGATATTCTCATGGCGCCCGGGTTTGCCAGAGATTTGCTCACGCGTATCACCGAAGAAGTTCTGATCCCCTGGATTTGGCATTTAAAAAGTGAATTTCCCGAAACAAAGGCCATCTGCGGCAGTGATGCCATGAGTTCGCTGCCTATCGTGAACCTGGATATTCTGGAAGATTGGAGTGCCACTTATATTTCACGTCTGCGCCAGGCCTGTGGATCGGAAATCTATGTGCCCAACTGGATTGGCGAAAGCCATCTCAAAGATCCTTTAAAAATGTTCGATCTCAAATTAAAGGTGTGCCCGAGATTCTTAGAAGGTCAAGATCCCGATGTGGCTCACATCGGACCGGAGGTTTACAAGGAATATGCCGAAAACAAAGGCGTTGCCCTGATACTCGGAATAGGATCGTCGTTTCTGACATCGAGCCGACCGCAAGATATTGTGAAAAGGATACAACACTACATCACGGCCGGCGGCAAAAATGGACGATTTTGTTTATATCTGTGCAGTGTTGATAGTGTAACGCCTGTCGAAAACCTAAAAGCCGCCGTACAGGCGATTCACCGGTTTGGAACTTATTCAAAATGAAAATTAATGAAGATGCCTGAGTGGCTGTTGAAATTCTTATATTCAGCTTTCTTCATTTTGTTTACGATCAATTGAGGTACAGTCTTTACACCATACCCCACAGTTGCGATATGAGCATACCTGCCAGCATGAGTCCGCAGCCGATCATTCCGCGGGGGGTGAGGGTTTCCCCCAGTATTAACCATCCGCCCAATGCTGCAAAAACTGCTTCAAGACTCAAAAGAATGGCCGCGTGGGCCGGGTGGGCTTTGCGCAGTGCCAGGACCTGAAGCGTGTAGGCCACACCAACCGAAAGTGCGCCCCCATAAATTATGGGGATTGCGGCCTGGTAAATCGATTTGACAGTGATTGCCTCGATTTGAAATGCCGTCACCAGACTTAGCATCGAGCAGGCTGTATACTGTGTTGCTGCCAGCTTCAGCGGGTTCATGCGCGGTGACAGCCAAGCGATAATCAAAACATGGGCGGCCCAGATAAAGGCTCCGGCCAGCTCCAGAAGATCCCCATAGGCGATGGTGAATGTTTCGCTGATACTTAAAAAGTAAAGCCCCGTTGCGGCCAACAGGGCGCCCAGCCAGGTGCCGCTATTGGTGAGCTGTTTGAATAAAAGGCCTAAAATCGGAACGATGACAACATACAATCCGGTAATAAAACCGGCATTACCCGCGGTGGTATAGACCAAACCCACCTGTTGAAAAGAAGCGCCTGCGAAAAGAGCCAAGCCGGCAAGCCCGCCACCGGCAATGAGCTCTTTGGCTGTAACCCGGCGTTTTTTCTTATCGGAATTGCCGGGTCCTGTACTATTTTTCATTATGAAAGGGATGAGGACCAGGCTGCCCAGGGCAAAACGGATGCCGTTGAAGGTGAACGGCCCGACAAAGTCCATTCCGATCCTTTGGGCCACGAACGCAAAAACCCAGATGATGGCGGTGAGTAGAAGCAGGGCGTCTGATTTCAAAGTTTGGGTAGTCAAAGGTTTCTTCCGGGATGCAATATGGGCACTTCTTTTTTGGTTTTTAAATGTACGATTGAAATTCCCGATACAATTAACAATAGCGCCAGTAAAATTTTGAAGGTTATCGGTTCTCCCAAAACAATCCCTCCCAGAAAAACTCCGGCAATCGGCATAATGAATAAGAATGAATGCAATGAAACCGCACCGTATCTTTTCAGCATGGTATTCCAGGCCACAAAGCCGAAGGAAGACGCGAT
>CP070652.1:50089-57290 GCA_020354645.1 Deltaproteobacteria bacterium | reverse complement strand
TTGCTGTAAAAGAAGGCGACCTTTGCACCAGGTTTTTTTTGCGAGATGTACTTGAGGAGAATACCCACCATGTCGCTATAAGTGGGTCCCGAAACAAAAACATACGGGTTCTTGGCCCGGTCGGCAAGCTCACTGGCAAAAGAGGTCGATCCATAGAAGACCTTATACTTGTCCCTGATCATTGGAGCAAGGGCCTTGCCGGTGCCTGTGCTGTCCCCATAGAAGACGAGGGGGTTGTCTTTGGCCACGATCCGTTTGAAGATGGCCACGGCTTTGTCTACCTTATACTCTGTGTCCTCAAAGATGTACTCCAGTTTTTTCCCGTTGATTCCCCCCCTCTCGTTTGTATAGGTGATGTAGTCCCAGAGGCCTTCATGGATCTTTGTCCCGGCGAAGGCGAATGGCCCCGTGATGGGCTGGGCTGCCCCGATTTTGATTACCTCTTCAGCCTGGACAACTAAAGGTGCCGCAATAAAAGCCACTGCGACCCCCGTAACCAACACCAGACGTATCAATCCATTCCTATTCATATTTATACCTCCTCTTTTTAAGGTTAGTTGAACCTCTCCTGACTTGAGGAACCAGAATCAAAGGCTTCGATTCAAGCCTCCCAAAAGCGGTATGGGCTCTGACTCCCCGCCCTAAACGTCTTGGGAATTTCACTTAATTGTGAAAATTACGAATTATCCGGTTATCTGCCAACCTTTGCTTTCTCTCAGTAGGTAAAAGGCCAGAGGACAAAGAAATTTTTCACCCTCCGCCATATCTCAGCCAACCCTCGGGGTTCGAAGATTAGAAAAAAGACGATCAAGGACCCAAAGACAACTTCCCTCACGGGGGCAAAAATGTGCTGGAAGACGGGTATGTTCTTGATAGGATCGGTGCCAAATTTCAGTATCTCGGGCACAAGCACCATGAAGAATGCTCCGTAAATGGAGCCCAACACACTGCCGAGCCCTCCCACGATCACCATAGCCAGATATTCTATGGAAAGGGATAAAGGGAAATGCTCAGGAGTCACAATATTCATGAAGCTCACCCATAGGCTTCCTGTTACTCCCGCATAAAAGGAGCTGATGGCAAAGGACAAAAGCTTGTACCTGAAGAGATTGATACCGATCAGCTCTGCAGCCAGGTCCCTGTCTCTTATGGCGATAAAGGCCCGGCCCACCCTCGTCCGGATCAAATTCCTCGCATAGAACGTTCCGGCGACGACGAAGAATAGGGTGATGAAATAAAACTTACGCTCCGTGTCAAACTGAAACCCAAAAAGCTTGGGATCAGGGACGTTTATACCCCGGATTCCATGGGTCATCGCTTCCCAGTTCAAAAATACGTACTCGAAGATGAACTGGGCAGCAATGGTGGCAATGGCCAGATAGAGCCCCTTTATGCGGAGGGAAGGAATCCCGATAATGACACCAACAACGGCCGACATTAGCCCTGCCATGGGGATGGCCCACCAGAAGGATATTCCCACCCTGGTGACAAGGATGGCAGATGTGTAAGCACCCACACCAATAAAGGCCGCGTGCCCCAGAGAGATTTGCCCCGTAAATCCAGTCAGCAGATTGAGGCCATGCGCACCGATAATGGCGATCCCGATGAGGTTCGCCATGTAAAGGATATATTCATTGGCGAAAAAGGGAAAGACCAGCAGGAAAAGCATGAAGATGCTGAGCCATATTTTTACAAAGACCGACTGAAAAACGGCCTCATCCTTATTGTAGGTGTCTTTGAAGTCACCACACCGCATCCATAAAGTCCTTTATCTTAAAAACAGGCCACTGTTTATTGGATGAAAATAGCCGTGTTGAATGATCTCCGTGGGCTTTGGATTTACACTCGCTCAATGATCCTTTTTCCCAATAGTCCATAGGGTCGGAGCATCAGGATGAACACCAAAACAATGAAGGGCGCCACATCCTTGAATCCAGGGAGTATCGGATTAATGTATCCTCCTGCAAGGTTCTCAAGGATGCCGATGATGAATCCGCCAAGGATGGCACCTCCAACACTGTCCAGACCGCCAAGGATGACAACAGGCAAAACCCTGAGTCCAACGAGGCCCAGTTGCGGGTGTATTCCGCTAATATTTCCGATGACGATTCCACCGATGGCCGCCGCGCAGGCCGCAAAGCTCCACGACAAGGCGAAGATCACCTTGGCGCTGATTCCCATAGATTGAGCCACCTGTTGGTCCGAGGCATTGGCCCGCATGGCAATGCCTATCCTCGTGTATTTGAAGATAATGGTAAATATGATCACCCCGATGATAGCGAACATGAATCCCCACTTGAGTGCTGAGGGAACAATGGCAAAACCCAGATCCCAGGGCTCGGCAGGCAGAATCTCGGGGAAAGACCGAAAATCAGCTGTCCAGATGATATGTGCCAGACCCTTCAGGATGCTCGAAAGCCCGATCGTCACCATGATCACGGAGATGACGGGTTCTCCGATGAGGGGTCTGAGGATCACACGTTCGATGGCTACCCCGAGTACAAAGGCAAATAAAAGGGTAAAGGTAAAGACGACTGCAAGGGGGATCTTCAGGTAGGTCAGCAGGGTGAGGCATACATAGGCACCCAGCATCATGAATTCGCCGGTAGCAAAGTTAATGACGCTTGTGGCTTTATAAATTAAGACGAAACCGAGTGCGATTAAAGCATAGACACCTCCTACGGCAATGCCGCTTACAATTAATTGTGCAAAGATATCCATTCGGTTTAATCCCTTGTCGAAACGTCTGAATACGGAGGAATGGCTTACATTGCTGGTAAATTGGCAAAATTCCAGATGTCTGTCAAGAAATACATGGTAAGGAGCATGCAGAAAATTCCCAGTCATAGTCAATTATTATTCTCGTTAAAGAATGTATAAGCAGGTTAAATTAAGCAAAGAGCGAATCCAGAAGCTCGAAAGGATCGGCTCTGACTGGCGCAGGCGCGACACCGCCTGGGATGAAATGTATCAAAAACTTGTCAGATTCAAAGACGCGTATGGGCATTACGATGTGCCTACCAAATGAAATATAGTCCATTAACTGGGAAGATGAGTGTCGATGCAGAGAACACGCAAGAAGTCTTTAAAGAAGGAGCGGATCTGGCGGTTTGATGAGATTGGATTTAGGTGGAAAACAAAGTAGGATTAAATTCGACATGGCTGATTAAAAATGAACTCGAAAGTTTTAGAAAGCCCCGGGCACAATTCAGGCACATAACTTCTAAAGACATCGGAAATAGGGGCTTAAGGAAGGTGCAAGGGATAAGCAATCCGATGCGCCGCACAAAATAATAGCGGTGGGGTAGGGCTGAGCGAAATAATATTTCTTCAATTATTCAAAGTGAAGATGACGCTAATGGACCCACACAATTGAAATGTCGAAAAATTTGTGATACCCACATGAGATCTGCAATAAATCTATGCTTTCAAAAACGCAGATAACTGGTATTTAAAATATGCCGTCTTTTGAAATTGCTGATACTACATGTATTTCAAGATCTTCACGCACCTTTGATCATCCCAATAGACCTGCAATTCACATAGTTCTGTGATATCTGCAAGATATGTCAGGTTTTTAGATAAGGCAAATTCTGGGGATTTCATCTACATATCTCAAATTTGCGTAATTTTGTGATACTGGCAAGATATACCAAATAAAAGACGATCTTCTAAAATACTACACAGTAGTACTTTTTACTTTTCATTGACAAAATCCCTACCGCTTTGCTAACTAAAAAAACTGCTCTGCCTTAAGTTAAGAAAGCTGACTTGAAACCAAACCCAAAACTCTTTAAGGAGTGGGTGATGGCTAAAGGCTTGGCACAAAAATGTGACAACTTAAAAACCTCCAAGGGGAATTACATCTCTTTGGGGGCTCTTTTTGTCCACTCACCACAAAAAAAGGAGGAATATCATGAAAAGGCGAAGTTACATCATTGTGGCGTTTTTGGTTATGATCACAATGTTCATTTCATCCCACGCGCAAGCGAAAAAGAAGAGTTCAAACAGAGATACGTGGACATATAAGGGTGTAAGCATTGCCGAAAAATATCCCGGGTTGCAGCATTATATTTGGGAGACGGAAAGGCCCCCTTATGGTCCATTTGACAAGATTGCTCTACATCGTTTGGTATATTCGCCTCATAATTGGAAAGCAATACCAAACAGGCCGAGTCCGAACAAAAAGAAGGTAATATTCATCATCCCCGGAACCTGGAGTAGGGGAAGTTCATCGATTGATGATGAAAGATACTCTCTTAATATATTTCTCGCCAATAGGGGGTATGATGTCTATTCGATGGACTTCCGCACTTCCTACTTGCCAAACCTGGAATACGATCAGCTTGAACAATACGGCTATGACGTCAGCTCAACAACAGATTGGACCTACGGTGTATTTAGAGAAGATATAAAATCCTGTGTGAACATGGTCAAACGTATCAGCCAAGCAAAAAAGATATTCTTAGCTGGAAGAAGCAGGGGTGGCACACAAATGTGGATCTATGCTTCCAAATACTGGAAGAAAGACCTTAAAGGATTGATCGGTTTGGATGGAGGACCACCATTCCCCAGCAGCACCCCTCCGAGAAGTAAGGAGGATTATGACGAAGCTATTGCGGCTTTCAAAGCAGGTGATATGTATTTAAGCCAAGTATCGGGTTATGAACAATCCAAGTACGCAGGTGTTGTCCCATATTCAGCCAATGCAGTTGGATTTGAAAGCATGGATGACGCTGTTTTAGCTACAGCGACCAACTACCCGTGGGCGACATATCCTCCCCCACTGCCCGTTGAAACTGTATCAGATTTGGTAGCATATGGTGCTCATTTTGCTTGGGGAAATGGAATAGTTACCAATTATTACGGCGGCTTTATTGACCTTGACATCCTTATCAAAGTTGAATCCAACTTCACGCGTTATTGGCCAGGTGTTCAAAATGTAGAGCAAAGCAATGATTTGGATTACGCCGAAAATGACGCTGAAATAAATATTCCTATTATTTACTTTGGCGGTGAGCTTGGATGCAGTGGCGGTATATGCTTGACTCCCGGTTTGCCACTCAGGGCGGCAAGCACTGATGTGACAATTTTGTATTTGGAAGGTTTTGGTCATCTCGATGTTTACGTTGGAACATATTCTTTCGAAGAAGTTAGTGAGCCACTTTTAGAATGGTTAAATCAGAGAAAGTAAGATTCAATGCATTTATGACACAATAAGGCAGAGTTAGAAAAAAACTCTGCCTTTTTATTTAGAGTTCGAGATTCATTCCTCAAAATCCAATTTGTGCTATCTGCTATATATCAAAGGTTCAACAACCATCTAAAAAGTACAGATACTGTAAACGTAGTGCGCCACGAGCGCACTTTTTTCATAAAGTGTGCGTAACTGTGCAGAAGATGAGGGCGGACCCCTCGGAGCCGGCTTGCAGGAGCAGGCTTCAAACCGCCTTAAGCTGCGTTGGTTAAGAGCCAGGGTGGTGAGCGTTAAGGAAAAGTCATGGCAGAAGACCGTGGCAGGTGGGACTCAGAGAGACGAGCGCAAGCGAACCATCGATGAGGCGTCGAAAGATGTAAGGTGAGGTCAAAACTGGACTTCTCTATTGGATCCAGGATAAGTTTAGGAGCAACCTGCTTACTGCCTGAGCGGCCTCCGGCGTAAAGGTGGCGTGACGCTGAGTTAGACTTTTGTGCGGAACGTGGGAACCTGTCGTTTCGATGCTAAGGGAGAAGCTCAAGTGGAGATCCCACAAGAGCCAGAGTACCGATGCGGAGCACAGGGGCGGATCATCCTGTAGTAGTGATGAAGGTCCTGTAATGGGGCTGGAGCGAAGGGGATGAGTCAGCTCTCAGCAAGTCAAGGTCAACCCCGCTATGCGGGGGAGGAACCGGGTTTCTTTCTGAGTCGGCTTGCGACCGAGATGTTTCAAGAGGATGGCTGGCAGGAGCGGTATGACGGGAGACTTTCACGTACCGATCTGTGGGGGCGTGGGGGTGAAATTCCTCTGCGCTACCCGACACTGTAATTTGAATGCTTTTGTGATATCGTCAAGAAATCAGAGATATCTTGATAGTCATATCGCTGCATTTGGCCCATTTTGGGCTAATATCTAACAGGTTAGAAAATAGCCCTATTGGGCACAAAACCACGCCGGCTAGTTAATATCTAATGTTCGGCCCCAAGGGGTGGACTAAATGCCAAGTCAAATAATAGGCTACTATACCGCTCGCAAAGAGAAGCTTCTGAAGGATTTTGACAGAACTTCTGTGTTGATAAAAGCCTCGCTTGTCACACGCTACGGCCAGGAGTTCGCAAACATTCTGCAAAGAGAGGTCCGCCAGGAATATGAGAAGCTCATCCCGGAGATTCCTTACATTAAGGGGTCGCGCGCAAGGGCGCTCAACACGTTTCTCCTCATCACCGCCCAAGAACTCGCAGCCTATAAGGCAATGAAGAAACATGGTAAGCCACCTGGAGAAGCGTGGGAACTGTGTCATGAGGCACTTCGATTTAGACTGGCGGAGGTTCCGCAATGGAAGCGGTGGTTGTTAAGTCGTTTCATGTTTTCTCGCCTCGTGAGGAAGATTATGGCGAGGCGGGCCCGGCAAAAGCAAAAAGTTCGTTTCGGCGACTTTGAGATCGAGTATCTCATTGGAGAGGGAGGCGAATTCGATTTTGGTGTCAATTACCTTCGATGCGGAAATTACGCCTTTGCGAAAAGACACGGGGGAGAAGAGTTTGCCCCATACATCTGCATGTCAGACATTGCGTTGAGCGAGGCCATGGGGTGGGGTCTTATTCGTACGGAAACGCTTGCCGACGGCTGTCCCCTTTGCGATTTCCGGTTTAAAAAAGGAGCGGCAACTCAGATTTCCTCGAAAACGCCCGAAGTGCAAGAAGCGATTGAAAGAATACGCAAGAAGGAGGCTGAACAAGGTGCTGCAGCGGACGGCTGAACGCCACCGCTGAGCTTGGTCATTGTGCATGAAATAATGGGAACGATATGAAAAAAATCCTATTGGCTGGATCCACTGGTTACTTGGGAAGCTATATAGCGAAGGAACTTCAAAAAAAAGCTTACTTTTTTAGGGCTATCGCTCGAAATCCAGAAAAGCTTAAGCAAAATGATATTGAAGCTAACGAGGTGCTTAAGGCAGAACTGACTGAGCTTGATTCCATCAGAGAGAGCTGTAAAGACAT
>CP070652.1:46918-49989 GCA_020354645.1 Deltaproteobacteria bacterium | reverse complement strand
CGCAAATTCACGTTAAAAGGTGTCGGATCGCTTGTTGTTAAGGACCACCAGTATCGATAGGGCAATACAATAGCCGAGTGATTCCCAAAAGCATCCCTTACCAAGATGAGCTGCGCCAAGATTAAAGTTTGACTGATCTTTAACAGTTAGAAAAAATTAGTTCTGTAATATCAAGCATATAGATTTAGCCAAAAAGTTTTTGGCACCACAAATTTCTTTGACATATTTTATATCTCTCGTCAAGTTAAACATTGACGGTCCAAACGATGGAGTAAGGCAAGCAGTTTGCAAAACTACAGTAAGATTTTTAAGTGGTTGCGGAAAATCTTTATGCCAAAGAAGTCTTTGTCGGTGAAGGCACCGGCCGGCGTCGTTATGGGATCGCTTAGAACCCGTATCACATGAAAAAAAATCCTGCAACGCATCGACTGTAAACTGCAAAGCCTCAACCCGCTGAATCCCCCCCAAAAAAACAAGGCACAGTGCAATACACTTACCCATCAATCCATGGGCCGTTATGTAAAAGAGCTCAAAAGCGGAAAGCTCAGATAGCTAAAGCCAAAGTACGGCAGGAAGAAAACTTGAGGGTAAATATCTGCTCAGCACCAGTGATCCGAGCTTGGCGTCTGAAGACATCGCGCAAGGTCACAAACAGCTGATGGAAGTCGAGCGGGTCTTTCTCACTTTGAAAAGCACGCTTTGCCTGCGGTCGATCTATCATTCAAAAATTGCTGTTGAGTTTTGTTAATCTGGTTTGATAGAAATTTTACATGACGACTAGTTATTTTTAATGGCCATGAGGTTTTCGATATGGTCAAGTTTCTGGCCGGTGATCGTGTAAAAGGTCATCGAGATTTTACTTCCGGACACTTTGAACAGGCAGTATCCGGTTTGTGAAGAAAAAAAATGAATACTATCTTTCCAGGGCACATCCTGCCGGGCATAATAGGGCGCCCCTGCAGAACCGGCGGTGATATGCCAGGTAGGATAGGTGAAATCCGGATTGGGTGAGAATTGATCCAGAATGCCGTCGCCATTAAGATCGTCCAGATCGGGAACACCCACAGGGGTGGAACCATCGATTTTTATTCGATGATAGGCGTGTTCATCCCCCGTCAGCACGGCTGCGACTTTTTTTGACCGGGCAACCGCTTTCCATAAGCGGTTGCGAACACCTATGATGCCATCGCCGGCCGCAACCACCTCTTTACCATTGTATTGATAGGCTTTGATGTTGTTATTTGCGTTCCACCACATGGCATCCTGCACGTGACCACCGGCCGGAAACACGGGTTCCTGGGCAAAGAGGACGATAAATTTGACGTTGCGATTTTCCTCGGCTTGTTGCAATATTTTTTCAAGCCACGCGAGCTGATCCCCCATGATGTAGCCTTCGGGAGAGCCACCGTAGTTTTTGCATTGGCGGTTGGTGGTCCACCAGTAATTGTTGTTAAAGGCGATAAAAAGAACCGGGCCAAACTGGAAATGATAAACATTTTCACTGTAAGGGGGACGGCGGGTATCCGATGGTGTTGGCCCATTTTGCGGATTCCAGAATTGTTCGGCAAAAACCGCCTCCGCGCTGGCTGTTTTATAGGGCCATTTGTCCAGCGAGACCCCGTACTTGGAACCGTCAGCGAATATATTGAGGAGGGCCTCGTGGTTGCCCATGGCGGTGTAAACAGGCCCGGACCGCCAGAAACCGGCCATTGATTGTTTCCATCCCTTGAGCTGAAGCCGAAAATCTTCAACACTGGAAGTATATCCATTTATCAGGTCACCGCCGCAGATGAAAAAATCAGCCTCCAGGCGGTAAGCGTGGTTGACCAATCTGCTTAGGCTGCGAAAGTTGTGGCCCATATAATTTCTTTCTCCGCCGCCGACGCCCTCCCGGCTGTCGCTGATAAATGCAAAAACGATTTTACCTTCGCCGGCAGGCGGGGCCGTATTGAATGAATAAAGTGAAGAGCCAACAGTTTCACCTGCCCGGGTTTCACAGCGGACCACGTATTGATAGATGTGGCCGGGCAGTAGGCCGGAAAGCCGGACTTGATGCAGGCTACCAAACTTACTTTCGGAAAAATCCGCATCCGGCAAAAACTGCCGACCACTCTCTTTTTTACGACGGCGAAAGGGTTTGGATAATATCACCGTACCCCGGCAGTCGTTATCGGTTTCAAAGGTTATCAAAACCCTTTGCGGTTGATCACTTCTCACCAGATTGACGAACGGACCCTCGGTAATCGTCAGGTTCTTTTGAAATCCCGTCTGCGGGTTGCCTTTGAAATTTACACGGCTGTCGTAAAAACCATAATCCCTGATCTCCAGCCGGTACGAAATGGCCGGGGTTGGTGGAGAACCAGCCTGACCATGCGGCCAAGAATTGGCGTTGTATTTATCCGAGAAAAATTTCTCGATCTGTAACAATCCGGCGCCATTTTTTAGTGGATTGGAACTGCGGAAACGGGCGTAATCATAATCGGTTTCACCGGCTTCAAATGGATACGGGCCGGTGTGGATCTTTCCCTGTAAGTCGGGATTTCTTAAATCGACATAGAGCCCTTTGCGATCTCCGGTTTGGCTGATGTTGTGCAGATCCTCAAATGTGATCGGATTGCGGATAAGACCCTCTCGTTGGGGCAAGTCAGGCACCAGTACCGGCAACTCACCTGCCAGGATTCGTTGACCCAGAAAAAACAGCAGCGAAAAGGCCATAACAAGTATTACCATATTGTTGAACACGGTCGTTTTTTTCATTTCAATTGCCTTTCTTGAAAATGTGTGTATTCACATTTAATAAATACAAATCCGATTTTTTTCAAATTATTTTAGCTTGCTGACGAGGAGGAAATCATGTCCAAAGTTGTTCACCAGTCACATATCACAATTACGAGAGAAAAAGGCCCGACCCGTAAAGCTGAGATCGAAGGATTTGGCGAACCGGTGTTCTACGGCGTCCACGGAGGTATCAAGAACTTTTATAACATTGAGCCGGAAGAGGAGCATGCGGCCACATTGGACCACATCGTCGGCGCCGTGGGCGGCTGAATGATGGGTACTTTCGCCCGGGT
>CP070652.1:40059-46818 GCA_020354645.1 Deltaproteobacteria bacterium | reverse complement strand
ATGTCAAAGCACTGTTCTTTGGCTACGATCCCTTATGCGTGAGTTTGCACGATGCAGTCGCTGATGATTGAAGCGCACCCTGCAGCACGCTGCAGGGCATCTTCACCGAGAGGAATTCTAGCTATTTTCTGATTCGCTCGCTAACCCCGCAGCGTGCTGCGGGGTTAAAGCTCGCTATCGCGGTCCATGCAGCGATCTAATCTAAAAAACTTCCCGACACGCCAGTTTATTAAACCAGCATGCAGTCAGAATGCTGGGTTTAAAATACCCAGTGGGGCCGGTTCTCCATCCAGGCATTAACGGTTTTGCGCAGCCAACCTTCCAAATTCTTAGTAATATAGTATTTTGGAAAGAGGAGGTTCTCATCGGGTTTGATCAATCCTTCTTCAATAGCCGTCCGGACAAGGGCGGTCTGTGGATATATTCTGATCCCGATGGTGATTTTCATGACTTCCAAATCCAGTAAATCAGCAAATAAAAGGCTTTCATTAACTGTTTCTTTGGTTTCCCCCGTTCCACCGAACAGTAAAAATCCCGTTCGGCGGATACCAAATTTCTTGAGTCTTTCTGAAACCTGGCGAATATCAGACAAACTGTATTTTTTATTCATTTTAGCCAGGATTTTTTCGGAACCACTTTCAAACCCCAAACTGACCTCTTTGCACCCCGCCGTTGCCATCTTTTCAACCAAATCATCATCAACTTTCCATGGATAAAGTATACAGCGCCAGGTGATGTCAAGTTTTGCAGAAATCAGCCGTTGGCAGAGATTTTCAGCGTATGCGTAGGGCAGATTGAATATGTTGTCGACAAAAAAGAAATGATCCAAACCCGCTTCAGCATATTTGGAGATAACTTCGACAACTTTCTTGGGGTCATGTTTTCGAATTATCCGCCCCTCAATCGCTGCCGTCGAACAGTAACTGCAGTCCATGGGGCATCCCCGTCGGGTTTGAAAGGGAATCCAAATCTCCTGATCTTGGAGTGCGGAGGGAGTCGTTAGATGAATGTCGGGCAACGGCAGGGGTAAGTCCGCCAGATTTTTTATATAGACCGAATTACTCCCAATCTTCTGTTCCGCTATGTATAGTCCGGGAATCCCTGAAAGATCCTCCTTGTCGTGAAATCTTTCCAAGAGACTTAAAAAAGCGCTTTCGCCTTCACCGTGGATACCGATATCAGCTTTCAGAAAATCCAGGGCTTCTTGAGGAAAAATACTGTAGCCCGCTCCACCCAGGACAATCGCAGCATCTGAATACCTTCGGCAATCGGCAACAACATCTTTGACCGCGTCCAGAAGAAATTTCGGGTTCTCCATATTCTGATCATCGATGTTTCGGACCGAGATACCAATTATTTCGGGATCAAACGCGAGGATGGTTTTTTTGAGGGCCTGCTGCGTATCTTTTTGCATCATCAAATTTACAATTTTCACATCATGGCCCGTACCCTGGACGGATGCGGCCACGCAAGCCAGCCCCAGCGGCAATACCGGCATGTTGATTTGCTCTGTATTTGCTGACACCAGCAGCACTCTCATGCTCTAAAGCTCCCTGCGAAAAGTTTTAGGCTAATTTGCCCCGGGTACTTTTCACGGTTAAATTTCCATGCGGTTATTCCGTGGTGACCACCTCTCCAGCTCTTTCAATTTTAAAGACCGTTCTATTCAAATGATCGGGGCAGCAGATATAGGCGGCATCCGGATTTTTCTCCCAGGGAAAACTGCCGCCGTATCTAAGCACCTGTATAGCAGGGTTGAGGGAATTAAAGGCACTTAAACACATTCCGGCGGGGGTCGTTCGTTCAATAACAAATTCTTTTCCAGGTCTATTGCCCAATGGACATTTTCCGGCAACGGAGTCCACCGTAATTTTGATTTTAAAATATTTCATTTCGGCCATATTGAGACTTCTCCTTTTTGCAGGTTTGAAGTTATCTCAAGATTTTGGATGGCTTCAAGTTAAATCATATAACTTCCGCCGGTAACCGGTAAATATTCTCCACTGAGATAATCCGATAACGCCGACGCCAAAAATACCACCGCACCGGCAATATCCTCCGGCAGACCCAGCCGTCTGAGCGGAGTTATGGCTGCCACTTGTTCATGCATTTCTTTGGGTTGACCCGAAGTGGCATCGGTTAAAGTCAGACCCGGACCGATCACATTAACAGTTATCCCGGCTGGTCCCAGTTCCGTCGCCATGACCTTGGCCATAGCGTCCACGGCTGATTTTGCCGCGGCATGCGCCGAAAAACCGTATCCGGGATAACGGGACAAAGAACTGCTGATAAATATCAGTTTGCCTGATTGTCTTTTGGTCATGTCCTTCAGCACTGCCTGGGAGCAGTAGTAGAGAGCCCTCATTTCACCCATGATTTTTGCCTCTATCTGACCCCATGTAAGCTCTACAAAAGGCTTGATGGGAAAATTGATGTTGGCGTTGTTGACCAGGATGTCTATTTTGCCAAATTCCTTAAGTGTGGAATCCGCCATGGCGTCCACCGCCTCCCGGTCCCTGACATCTGCCTGAATGGTCATACCCCTGCCACCGCCATTTTTGATTTCATCAAGTAGCGCTTGGGCTTTGTCTTTTCTGTGAATATAATTGATAACAACGGTTGCGCCGTGATGGGCAAGGGCCTTTGCCGAGGCTGCCCCGATCCCTCTGCTTGCCCCCGTAATGATAGCAACCTTATCTTTGAGTTTAAGATCCATGATTTATCCCTCCTTATTTAAAAACCTTATATTGAAACAAGTTTTAGTAGATCAACAAATCTCACCATTTTTGTGTTTCTGCAGCTGAAACGGTCATTAGCACTCTACGCAATGTATGGCAACATATCATCATCAAACAAATAAACAAAATGAAGCTCCCCGCAGTCCCCGCTGCAGCGGGACTGCAGGGATGAAAGGCGAAGGCCAATAAGGGTCAAGTATTTGATATATTGATTAACAGCGACCACCCCTTTATAAACGGAAACGTATTTTATTTTTAAGCTTGGCCTGGAGGCATAAGAAGGGAGGAGTAATAAAAGGAGAGGCATCAGGATTTACGTCTCATCATCCGCTTTACCTTATATTCCATCACCGTTGTGTCATCCTGATTTTTTACGCGATGGTAAAAAGTGACGATCCCGCGATCGGGTTTTTGGGTTTCCCGCTTATCGGTGACTTCAATCTCCGCCGTAATCGTGTCGCCGATGAATACCGGTTTAAGGACATTCATCTCGACTCCCAGAAAAGCAATCCCGGTCCCATGGAGAATGCCCGAGAGGATGGCCAGTCCTTCGGCCACAGAGAATGTCAAGGCTCCCGGAACAATTCGTTTCTGATAAGGTGTCTCGGTATTCAGGTGTGTCTGATCTATAAAAAGCGGTTCAAAAAAGCCAAAGGATGTTATAAAGTTTATATGATCCGTTTCCGTGATTGTTCTGCTACTCGTGTAATAGGTCTTGTCAGTTAAAAACTCCTCAAAATACAATCCTCTCGTTGTCATCCCAACCGCATCCTTTCATTTTTCTTCCGGCACTATATATTATACAGCCGTTTTTATTCTCCCATTATTATCACAATCTCCCCATAACATCTACCCGTGTATTTTGGGAACATCCCTATTTTGTTTACCTAACGATTGGCTTTATCTGCGAGGAGACGGTGTCCTTGAAGGAAAATGTCAGATACAGAATAGGGGGTCACAAAATGTGGTTACCAGGAGAAATCGATAGGGGAGATATCAGGGTAAAAAGACACGCAAAATTGACAAGCGCACTCATCGGTAGGCATCATGGGTGGAAAAAAGGCCAACTAAATCATGTATTATTGTTAGAGCAAAAATTTGCCCCGATAGGTTTTGAGCTCTTTGTTTCGCCAATTTTGGAGTGTGAAATCCAAAATATTTACTGCAAATACCAAATCAGCAATCATCAATATAATCAAAATACTTTTTGCTATTATTTCAGTCATCTTTATACTTTACAACTATATTTAAATACCGATACCCATCGCTCGGTTGGCCATAAGGTATTCAAGCTTTATTTTTATAGTTTAGTAACGCAAAGGACGGACCTGATTCAGTAATGCAAAGAATGGACCATAATGATTTGATATGATCAATTGATATATAAAACAAATACTTAGTTCAAATATGACAATTTTCTGCCTTGGATTTTGTGTCAAAATTTGTCGTATCACGGACAAAAAAAGTCATTCGTTTTTAAAGGATTGCACGCAGACATGGCTTGAAATCACCGGTCCAGCAAGCTGCAAAGAATCGAACCCAAGCAAGTAAGATCGGCAAATTTTCATATCAATTTATCAATACCCGTATCTAATCGCCCGACGTTACCCCCTCTCTTGCCCCATTAACTGGTTAATGAACTGGGTAATCGTGTAGATCTTGAATTTCTGCGCTCTCAGCTTGGCATTACTCAGGTTGTGGACGCAGCTGTTACAATCCGTGAGCAAAATGTCGGCACCCACTTCCTCAACCTCCTTCAACCGCAGGCGAGCCATAGCAATGGAGTTTTTGGCATAGGCACCCCTCACGCCTCCGCCCGCACCGCAGCAGAGAGCATCGGCACGGTTCTGGCGCATCTCTACATAATTTGGTGCGATTTTACGGACAATCTCCCGGGGCTCCTCATAGATTCCGCAATGTCTTCCCAGATCACACGGATCATGATAAGTGACCCGTTTGTCCGTCTTCACATTCAGATCAAAATCTTTCAAAAACTGGCTGATGTGAATGACGTTGACACCCTCATCTCTGAGGCGGTCATACTGTGGCCTGTCATTAAAAGTTCGTGAACAGTAAGGACACCCTGTTATGACCGTTTTTGCACCCGTGGCCAGGATGCGTTCTACGTTTTTATGGGCCAGTTCTTCGTTGATTGCATAGCCTATGTCTTCCAACACCCCGCTGCAACAGACTTCATCAATAAGGGTATAATCCACCTCGAGGCGGTCTAAAAGATCCAGGGTCGCCATGGTCGGCACATCTTCCCGGTAAGACCCCACACATCCGATAAAATAAACGTACTCGGCCTTTCTGTTTCGTTGCCTCTCAAAATCCTCGGGTTCATCCTCAGCGTAAATGTTGGTATGCCTTTGAAGGATCTTATTCATCCCCACAAAGGCAGGATGGCAGGAACCGATATGTACCATGTCCTTTCTTACCTGTTTGATGATTTCGGGCACGTTTACACCCGAAGGACATTGCTCTGAACAACTGGCACAGGTAGTGCACTGGAAGAGTGTGTCGATGAGTTCGTCGTCCAGGTCGATGGCTTCATCCATGACTTCCTTGAGAAGCATCATTTTGCCGCGGGCGTTAAGGGCAGGCCGTTTTGTGAGACCGAAAACCGGACACCTCGCCCGACAGAATCCACAACTGGAGCATCTTAGAACCTGATCGCGGAATTTTCTGGTGAAGTCGTATTTGGCTTCCATTCACGCCTCCAAACCCATCTTACCCGGGTTGAGTATGTTATAGGGATCGAAGAGCCGCTTCAATGAACGCATCACCTCCATGGCTACATCCTCGTGCTCAAGGGACATGAGTGGTGCTTTGGCCAGTCCGATTCCATGCTCCCCGGTCAGCGTGCCTCCCAATGCGATAACCTTCTCGAAAAGCTCCACTGTTGCCGCTTCGACCCGCTTTACCTCCTCGGGGTTGGTCCCATCGAAGCTGATAACAGGGTGAAGGTTACCGTCGCCGACATGACCGACCGTGGGAATTTTGAGATCATACTTTTCTGCAATACCAGAGATCACCCGCAGCGTGTTGGCCACTTTTGACATGGGGACACTCAAGTCTTCGACGAAAAGGTTGTAATTGATCCGGGCCATAACACCGTAGGCTGATTTTCGCGCCTTCCACAGCGCTTCAGCCTCCTCCTGGGATTCGGCCTTTCTCACAGTTGAGGCGTTGTTCTTTTTGAATATGGCAATGATTTCGGCAAGCTGAAACTCTGTCTCTTCCCGGGTGTACCCGTCCGTCTCTGCCACCAGGATAGCCTCCACCTCTGGAAGATTCAAGTCGGTATTCTGGTTTATGGCGATAAGGGTTTGTTGATTAACCACCTCAAGTGCACTGGGCAGGATGCCGGAGTGCATTATTTCGCTTACAGCCCTGCCGGCGTCCTCCAGGATATTGAAAGTGGCCATGGCAGTCCGGGTAAGGGGTGGTTTGGGATTTATTTTGAGGGTAATCTCCGTGATCACGCCCAAGGTCCCTTCAGAGCCCACAAAAAGCCTAGTCAGGTCAAAACCGGAAACACTTTTCATGCACTTGGACCCCGTATGCAAAACCCGCCCGTCGGAAAGCACCACCTCCAGAGCAAGAACATAATCCTTTGTGGTGCCGTACTTGGCGCCCTTGATACCCCCGGCGTTCGTGGCCACATTGCCTCCCAGAGTGCAGACGGCACCGCTGGCGGGATCGGGCGGGAAGAAGAAGCCATGGGGTGCCAGCGCCCGTGCCAAATCGTCGTAGACCACGCCCGGCTGGACGATGGCCAAACGGTCTTCGATGTTGATTTCGATAATTTCATCCATACGCCCGAGATCAAGAATCACACCACCCTGCTGGGGCACGGCCAGACCGGCCAGTGACGTCCCGGCCCCTCGGGCTATCACAGGAAACTTCTCTTTGTTGGCCAGTTTGAGAATTCTTGAAATTTGCTCAGTATTGATTGGCCAAATCGCTGCATCCGGCCGTTGCTTAAATTCCGAGGCATCCTTGGAGTAGGCGATCAGAT
>CP070652.1:36680-39959 GCA_020354645.1 Deltaproteobacteria bacterium | reverse complement strand
GCTCACCTGTCTTTATGGCATGGCAAAGATTGTGGGGCAAAACAAGCCCCTTCCCCAAATGCTGGAGTCCATCGCCGCTATTATTCCCCCGGCGTTTCAATACCCGGCGATCACTACGGCCATTATCCGCTTGGATCAGCATTCCTATGGTGGTCGGGATACGGCACTAGCTGGCCCTACCTTAACCGAAAAACTGGTTATCCAGAAGATTCCCCGAGGAAACATGGAGGTAATTTACTCGGCTCCAAAAAAAGGTCACAAAGCGATTAAAACTCCCTTTCTCGATGAAGAACGCGCCCTCCTGAGAACCATTGCTCACCATCTTTCTCTGGCCATTGAGAAAAAGGAAGCGCTCGATATTAAAGCCGAGATAGAAAATCAGCTGCGGCATTCAGATCGACTGGCAAAAATTGGTCAGTTGACTGCCGGTGTGGCTCACGAACTAAATGAACCCCTTGGAAATATCCTTGGTTTTGCCCAACTATCGTTAAAAGGTAATGATCTTCCAGAACAAGTCTATAGCGATTTGGACAACATTATTAAGGCCGCTTTGCATGCCAGGGAAGTTATAAAAAAACTAATGTTTTTCAGCCATCAGACCCCGCCGCGGGAAACCTTGGTGAATCTGAACCGACTGATTGAAGACGGTATTTATCTGTTTGAGTCGCGTTGTGCTAAGAATGGAATGAAAGTGACAATTAACCTTTGCCAAGATTTACCGACCATAAAAGCCGATATGTCCCAGTTGCAGCAGGTTTTTACCAACCTGATCGTCAATGCGCTTCAGGCCATGCCTGAAGAAGGTAAGCTGAGCATTGATACTTCGTCGGACGAAGACCATGTTTACTTGGTGGTTCAGGATTCCGGCATCGGTATGAATCAGGAAACATTAAAACAAATTTTTCTGCCGTTCTTTACAACCAAGGATATCAAACAGGGAACCGGTCTGGGGCTTTCTGTGGTTCACGGCATCGTTAAGTCCCATGGCGGCAGTATTGACGTGAAGAGCCGTATCGGGCATGGTACCCGTTTCCAGATCAAATTTCCGCTGAGAAGGTCATCCCCGGAGAAAAAGAATGAATCATAAAAAAATAGCACATAACAAAGCCAAAATTTTGGTAGTTGATGATTCACCGCCCACCTTGGAAATTATCCAAAGAAATCTTGAGGCTGCCGGCTATGAAGTCATTACCGCATCAAACGTGGAACAGGCGATTGCCTTATTGAAACAAGGCTCGGTGGAGCTGGTTATCACCGATATAAAAATGCCCAAAATCAGCGGGAGGGAGCTACTTAAATATGTGAAAGAAAATATAAAGGGAACGGAAATAATGATCATTACCGGCTACCCGTCCATTAAAGGTGCAGTAGAGGCGGTTAAAGACGGCGCTGAAGATTATCTGGTGAAACCCTTTACGGATGAAGAGTTATTGTCGACTGTCTCTAAGATGCTTGAGAAGATGGCAAACCGCCGTGCTGTTGAAGAAAGGCCGCCGCCCAGCAGCTACAATATTATTGGTAATTCTCCGGGCATGCAGAACGTATACCGGCTCATTGAAAAGGCCGCCGCCACTAAAGTCAACGTCTTGATTTCGGGGGAGAGCGGCACGGGCAAGGAATTGGTGGCACGCGCTATCCACTACAACAGTAATACCAGTTCGAGACCTTTTGTGACCGTCAACTGTACAGCGATTCCAGATAGCCTTCTGGAAAGTGAGCTTTTCGGCCACGTCAAAGGGGCATTCACCGGAGCGACAGCTTCCCGAGCCGGCTTTTTCCAGATTGCCGATGGAGGGACTCTCTTTCTAGATGAAATCGGGGATGCCAGCCTGAATATGCAAGGAAAACTGCTGCGGGCCATTCAAAACAAGGAAATTTTCATGGTAGGGTCCAACCGTGTTCAAAAAGTCGACACACGAATCATAGCGGCCACCAATTCGGATCTGAACCGTCTCGTCCAAAAGGGCCTCTTCCGGGAGGACCTTTATTTCCGGCTGAACATTGTTGAAATTTCATTGCCGCCTCTGCACGAACGCGATGAGGATATCCTGCTACTGCTTCAGCTTTTTAAGGAAAAATTTTCCATGGATATGAATCGCCCGGCGCCCCAATTCTCAGACAAGGTTCTTCAAATTTTTAAAAATTATCGTTGGCAGGGCAATGTCCGGGAGCTTGAAAATCTGATCCAGCGTCTGGTGGTGTTGGCTGACGGTGATTTTATCGATGTCGCGGATCTGCCTGAACAAATGCGATTCAACATCAACTGGCGCAGAGGTCTCAACCGGCCTTTAGCGGAGGTTGAAGCGAAACATATTGTAAATGTGCTAAACAGTGTTAAGGGGAACAAAACTCAAGCCGCCCAGATTCTGGGGATTGACCGCAAAACCCTCCGGGAAAAAATACGGCGGGCAAACCTATTAACCGAAATCGGGTAGTTTTTCCTCGCCGAGGCATTCCTCCCCGGTCTTTTCTCCCCCTCATACACTTCTTCCATATGCGGACCACACTAACATCCTTTCCTCTAATTTGAGGTATCTATCTGATATTTTGACTCATTCAGTTTAGGATGCCAAACCAACCGATGTCTTCTAACCCTCTTTTTTATTCTGGCATATAGATTGCTCTATTTAAGTGTAACAATAATTCATTCTTTCTTTTAACAAATGAAACGAAAACCCGAAAACGAAGGAGGATGTGCATGCAAGCTCAACCTCAAAATACAGGCATTTGTCAAACCTGTATTTATGCATCCGAATGCGTTCACTTTCGGAATAGCCAAATCGCTTGCAAACCAATCTGGTTTTGTGAAAATTTTGACAACAGGACCTCGCTACAGGCGGCTGAAAACAAAAGGATCTATTCCGAGGAGCGATCTTCTCAATATTCCAAGCCCAACATTGAAGCTATTCCCGGAAGGATGAAAGGGTTGTGCCTTAACTGTGAGAACCGAGCTTCATGTCTATTTCCAATCAAGGAAGGAGGCGTTTGGTATTGCGAAGAATACTGTTAATAAGTTTTGCCAGTACGATAGAACTTCCCGTCATGAATTTATGCCCTATTTCAGTAATCTTTAGACGAAACTCGCAACTGGTATGACCTATCGCTCTGCCGGGTTTTTCGCTTAACAAGGAATTTGGGTTACAGGCAATTAAAAGGGGAATAAAACAAATATAAGCCAATTTAATACAGGAAAGAAAATTGTGCTCATACGTACAAGAAGTATCATAAATGATAAAAAGGAAGAAATATGAAAGAAGAAGATTTCCTGAGTATCATAGG
>CP070652.1:24255-36580 GCA_020354645.1 Deltaproteobacteria bacterium | reverse complement strand
TTGGTGAATTATTTCCAACCCCAGCGGGACAATAGGTTTGGTGCAAAATCATTTACCCAAAAATTTTCGAATGTCTCAAAGCCTATTCATATCAGGCTTTAAAATATGATCGGCTATGACCGGTTCGCTTCCCTGCAAGCCCCGCCTTTTAAGGTGGGGAGCTTCACTTTGAAGAGACTTTGGATTTGACCAATTCTACAAGTTCACCCACATCGTCGATTTCTATGAGGTCTTCGCCTTGTAACTCAATGTCGTAACGTTTTGCAATCGCCTCAGCCAAATTCATAATCGCTAAAGAATCTCCGCCCAAATCGTCCTGCAAATGGGCCTCTGATACGATTTCCTCTTCTTCCAAGGCAAACACATCTACAATCATATTCTTGATTTCAGAAAAAAGTTCCATGGGCTACCTTTCGATTTCTTTTTTGAAGAGGCAAATTATATGCCAACTTTGGCTCTAGGTATTGATCATTAATTTTATAAGCCATTTATATCATTTTATTTTTTAACCAACACCATTAATTGTGGAATCAATGCCACAATCTCTATGGATTTGGTTTCATAGTTAATTCCAGATGAGGCAGCAATTTTCATTAAATATCCGGGCTTACTTTTAATCCATAAATGTCATCGAGATTTTGGCTACCGAAGAGCGTTAACTCAAATATCTCCGCATAGGGCGCATTCAACGAACATGCCAAGGCACTATGCCGGTCTATCCTCAGAATACGCTCATCCATCCCATACCCTCTCTGATTCAGGTTCCGCTGATGCTGAGACTGATGGAACCGCAGCAACTTTCCTTTCCAGACCGCCATCTCCTCTCCATAGCCGAGATACAAATCACACCGCATTTTGATCGTTTTCGGATCGCGATTCAAAAAAATTGCCAATGGATAGCCTGCTTCCAGAGCTATTTGATGGAACAGCGCATAGACCCTTTGGTGGGTCAGGTTCGTATCGTTCCAGTGAGGCAAAAAAACCATAGACGGCCGCCTGCTCTGAAAATGCCGGCGCAGATTCTGAATATTGGCTTTGCTCTCCAAAAGTTGCCCGGTATTGTCCTCTTCAAGCCGAAGAAATGTCATATGGTTCTCCGGCAGCCCAAAAAACCGACAACTTGCCGTTTGCTCCTGCCGGCGGATTTTTGCTTTGGTTTCCAGAGTCGGTGGCGTACAAAACGAATCTTCAACCCCACGCGCCCCTGAGGTTGCAACCGCCACATACAGCCGATTTCCATTCTCTTTGAAAAAACGCATGGTTACGCCGATCGCATCAAAGTCGTCAGGATGGGGCGCTAAAACGAGGAGGTTGAGTTCTTTGTAAATTGTAAGAGCTTGAATAGACCGGGGGCGGTGGCTAACTACCGGCTCTAGTGTATCCAGGTTCATATGAAATCTTTGAATTAAAAGCAACCACTGAAGGTTGGCGTTATTCCGCTGGCGGCATAACTTCCAATCTTGATGTTTTAATCAGTGAATTTTACCGGTTCATGTGGATGACTGGCTTTGTGATAAATTATATTTTTTCCGAAAATAGTTAACTTAATATACTGGGTCAAGATAAATCAACAGAAATAACTTTGAGGTATTATATTGCTGGTTCTGGTTTAAAATGAATATGGCCAGATCGCTTCCTTTGCAATTCATACCAAATGGCTATAATTATTAAATAATTTTTTATTGTAAAGATTTTTTTCGCCTGGTAAGGAATCATTGATATCTGACGCCCCATCCTTTTAATGAAAACCCAAGGAGAATATCATGCGCTGGAAACAATTTTTTACTCCCGTAACATCGATTACCGCCGACCAGGCGCGAGAGTGGGTGGAAACCAAATCTTCTGAAGAACTCACAACGCTGGATGTACGGCAACCCAGCGAGTATGAAGTTGGGCACATACCGGGTGCCAAGCTTATTCCACTGCCTGATTTAAACAACCGCCTGGGTGAGATCGACAGCGATAAACCGGTTATGGTTTACTGCGCCATCGGAGGGCGCAGCCGTGTCGCCGCGCAGATGCTGGCCGGGATCGGTTTTAAGGAGGTATACAATATTTCCGGTGGATTCAAGGCCTGGAAGAGTAAAGCAGCCCTGGGTCCGGAAGATCAGGGATTGGAACTGTTTACAGGTACCGAAAGCCTGACAGAAGCTCTGGTGGTGTCTTACTCACTGGAGACCGGCTTGCATGACTTTTATCTATCAATGATACCCAAGGTTAAGAACGATACTGCCCGAGACCTTTTTCAGAAGCTTTCCGAAATTGAAGTCAAGCACCAGAAGCGTATTTTCAGTGAGTATTTAAAAATTTCAGGCAAATCAGAAACCAGAGAAGAATTTGAAAAAACTATTGTGTCTCAGGCTGTGGAAGGCGGCCTTACGACTGAAGAGTACATCACCTTGTTTCAACCCGACTGGGAATCGGTGACAGATATTATCGAATTGGCAATGTCGATTGAAGCTCAGGACTTGGATCTTTACCAACGCGCGTCTGAAAGAAGCCGAGACCCCCAGACCCAGCAGGTCCTGACTCAAATTGCTGATGAAGAGCGCGCTCATCTGGCGCAGCTTGGCATTTTAATTGAAAAAATCTGAAGCAATGAGAAATAGATATTTTCCTTTCCGGGAAGCCCCGCCGGTCAGGGCGGGGAGCTTTACGCTCAAATTCGTCCGCGATATTCATTAGAAAGGGAGCAAGCCATGGGAAAACATCTCGTACTTGTCGGCGGTGGCCATGCCCATATGGTGACGTTGGCCAACCTTCACAAATTCGTCGAAAAAGGCCACAGAGTCACGGTAATTGGTCCTTCGCCATATCACTATTATTCAGGCATGGGGCCTGGGATGTTGGGAAAGATATACACCCCTGATGAGATCCGCTTCGCTACACAGCATGTTGTCGAAAAGCAAGGAGGAAACTTTATCCTGGGCAAGGTCCACCGCATAGATCCGGACCAAAAAATGCTGCACCTTGAATCCGGTGAAACCGTTGTTTACGATGTTCTCTCTTTTAATGCCGGCAGTTACGTGCCCAACGAAATTGTCACTGAAAACGGAAAAGATATTTTTTCGGTAAAACCGATTGAAAAACTTATGCAGGCTCAGGCGAGGATACTTCAACTTGCCTCACAGCAAAAAATCGCCGTGGGAATAGTCGGCGGCGGACCGGCGGCTGCGGAAATCGCGGGAAATGTATGGCGGCTGTCAAATGATTACGGCAAAAATATGCCCCAAATCAAAATTTTTTCAGGAGAAGCGTTCATGTCCCGCTTTTCCCAAAAGATTCGCAAAAAGGCCCATAATTCATTAACAAAACGCGGGATTGAAATTATGGAACAGGACTTTGTCGCAGAAATAAAAACCGGTCAAATTACCATGGAATCCGGACAACAGCACGGTCTTGACTTAATCTTTTTGGCTTCGGGTGTAAAGCCGTCACCTATCTTCAGAGAATCCGGCCTTGCCACCGGTCCCGACGGCGGACTGCGGGTAAACAGTTTTTTACAAAGCACGGAATATCCGGAACTATTCGGTGGTGGAGACTGTATATACTTCAAAGACCAGCCATTGGACAAGGTCGGTGTGTATGCGGTCCGTCAAAACCCGATCCTCTATCATAATCTAATGGCTGCCCTGGAAGAAACCGAGCTTCAGCCTTTTGATCCGGGCGGAGAGTACCTCCTTATTTTCAATATGGGAGATGATACCGGAATTCTGCAGAAAAAATGGCTCACCTTGGATGGCCGTCTGGCATTCATCATCAAGGATTACATCGACCGCAAATTCATGAAAAAGTTCCAATCTCTGGAGTAATCAGCCCTGGATTTTTTTAGCGTAGGTACTGATTTATACTTTTCTCAGTTGCAAATACCCGACGGTGTACCTATCTTCTTTCACAACGTCCGTTGCATTCAGCATGAAAAATAGGAGAGTATAATGACCACCAATCGTCTCATTAACGAAAAAAGCCCATACCTCCTCCAGCATGCCCACAATCCGGTGGATTGGCATGCCTGGTCGAATGAGGCATTTGAAACGGCTCGCATGGAAAATAAACCAATATTTTTATCCATCGGCTATGCCACTTGCCACTGGTGTCATGTCATGGAGAAGGAAACATTTGAGGATCAAGAAGCCGCCGGCTATCTGAACGATACCTTTATCTGCATCAAAGTCGACCGCGAAGAGCGACCCGATATCGATGCCGTTTACATGGCCGCCTGCCAGCTGCTCACCGGCGGCGGCGGATGGCCGCTGACAATATTTCTGACGCCCGACAAAGAGCCCTTTTTTGCCGGCACCTATATCCCCAAACGTGCGCGGTTCGGCAAGAACGGTGTTATCGAATTGTGCCAAGCAGTAAAAAAAATTTGGCAATCGGAGAGCGAAAAAGTGCTGACATCAGCCGCCAACATTGCTGCCAACTTGCCCCGAGTATTTGCTTTCACTTCCGCCGACGAACCGGATGAATCCCTGCTGGATCAGGCCTTCAATCTGCTTGCAGAAAACTTCAACGAACGATTCGGCGGATTTGAGCGCAAGCCAAAATTTCCCACACCCCACCGCCTGTTTTTTCTTTTGCGCTGTTATCATCGTACAGGCAATCCCCGGGCCCTTGAAATGGTCCAGAAAACATTGACGCGCATGCGTCTAGGCGGAATCTGGGACCATGTCGGTTTCGGCTTTCATCGCTATTCAACCGATATGGAATGGCTGCTGCCCCATTTTGAAAAAATGCTTTATGACCAAGCACTTATCGCCTTGGCTTATCTGGAGACGTATCAAATTATCAAAGATCCGTTTTATTCGAAAACCGCTAAAGAGATTTTTACCTATGTACTGCGGGATATGACGTCTGAAAAAGGAGGTTTTTATGCAGCAGAAGATGCCGACAGCGAGGGAGAAGAAGGCAAATTTTATGTATGGCCTATCGAAGAAATCCGCAAAGCCATAGGACCGGAAGACACGGATCGATGGGAATGGTTTTTCAATCTGAAAGAAGACGGTAATTTTTACGATGAAGCTACCGGTCGTAAAATGAACACCAACATTTTACATCTGCGCCGTCGACCGTCTGAGCTGGCAAAATACGCCGGCATTACAGAGGATGAATTCTACTCACAGTGGGAAAAATTCCGTGAAAAACTGTTTCGGGTCAGAGAAAAAAGGATTCACCCCTTAAAGGATGATAAAATTCTGACGGACTGGAATGGGTTGATGATTGCCGCATTGGCCCGCGGCGGCCGAATGTTGGAAAACCCTGAATACACAGCGGCTGCTCAAAAAGCAGCCAGATTTATTTTGACAACCATTCGCAAACCCGATGGAAAAATGTTTCACCGCTACCGGGATGGTGAAGTGGCGATTGACGCCCAGGCGAGTGATTATGCCTTTTTTATCTTCGGTCTTCTGGAACTCTACCAGAACACCTTTGACCCAATATACCTCGAGGAGGCAATAGCACTTCAGCAACACATGATCGACGATTTTTGGGATGCAGAAAACGGTGGTTTCTACGCAATTGCAAAAGATGCCCGGGAATTGCCGGTTCGGCCCAAAGAGCTTTATGACGGAGCGATTCCTTCCGGAAACTCGGTTTCTCTTTTTAACCTGCTCTGCCTGGCCAAACTGACCGGAGACCCATCCTGGGATCAAAAAGCCCATGAGCAGATCCGAGCATTTTCCGGCACTGTCAAAGCTCAACCGTCTGCGTTCACTTTTTTTCTGGTAGGACTGGACTTTGCCTTGAATCCAGGTCAGGAGATCGTTATTACCGGCGACCCGGAGGCAGCCGACACCAAAGAACTACTTAAGGCTTTAAATCTCAACTTCACGCCGAACAAGGTCACGCTGGTCAAATCCGACCGCTATGCCGAACAGTTAGCCAATCTTGCCGGATACACGGACGGATTGCAAGTGATTCAGGGAAAGGCGACGGCCCATGTGTGCAGGGGTCATTCCTGCAAAGATCCCGCCACAGACGTGGAAACCATGGTCAAACAGATTTTGGGCAAAGGGTAAAAAAGGTTTTCCGATTTTCGAAATTTAAGGATCTGTTATGAAAAATAAAAATACACCGAAGTTTTCTGCCGGTTGCAACATCGCCATGAAAATTCCGTCTCACGAATATTCACGCACAGTCACATTTTACCGCGACATCATCGGATTACCGCAAATTGAAGACCTGATACCGGATATCGTCCTGGAGTTCGGCGACAAACAATTATGGCTGGATAAAGTTGACTATATCAGTCAAGCTGAGATCTCGTTGGAAATACAGACAGACAATCTAGCGGCAGCTGCAGAATATCTGGGCCAAAAAGACATTGTCCGCTGTGATCAGATCGAACCGCTGCCGGAAGGTTTTGAAGGTTTCTGGATCACTAGCCCTGCCAATATCATCCATCTTGTGAGCGGGGATTAAGGTTACGCCGTCGTTTTGTCTTGACCTTCACTATTTTGGAAGTGCCGGCAGATATTAAAGAAAGGAGGAAAAATGAAGCTAAATGTCAGGGCCTTTGCACTTACCTGCGGATTGGGCTGGGGATTGGGTCTTTTCATACTGACCTGGTGGATTATCGCATTTGAGGGATTTACCGGAGATCCTACTTTTAATGGGCGTGTGTATCGCGGATACAGCATCTCTGCCGCGGGCAGTTTCATCCGGCTTATCTGGGCTTTTGTGGACGGTATAGTCGGGGGGGCTGTATTTGCCTGGCTTTATAATTTATTCGCCGGGCGATTATCGGGGCAACAAGCTTAGATCTTTTCACGTTCTGCTGCTATTTGTCACAGCGGTCGGGATTTTATTGTCTTGCCATACAAACAGGAGGGGCCGGGATGAAAAATAAATTGTTTTTTATTTTCAGCCTCTCTATGATGTTGCTATCACTGGTTCCCCGGTTTGAATTCCACGCCAGTGCTAAGGATCAATTGCCACTGCAGATTACAGAATTTTATGACGACTTCAATTTTGTCAGTGCCTTCAGTACACCTGAAGAAAGAGCCGCACTACAGTATTTATCTCGCCTGGCACCTGACAAACGTCCGCATAAAAAACTCACGGATCGCTTAAAGCGCGTGCAAGAAATCGCCCAAAAAATCGAGAAAAATATTTGGCAAGCTGATCCCGGAATATCCCTTAGGACCCAATTGCCGGAAAAAATCCAGCCGGCAAAATTGGTTGCCATTCGCAAATTCCATCTAAAAAAGGATAGAGTTTCTGTTTGGGTCAATATTTTTCACATCCATCTGCAGTTGAACACCATCCTGGTATCTGAATATGAGAAAAATTCGGGCCGTAATAATTCACCCTCTATACAAGAACAGCTTGAACGTGTTCAAACAGAGATGCCCCAAACGGAAATTCATCATTGGCTTAAGATAAATGGTCGCTGGCTGCTGGATGCGGCCAGAATTCTTCTACTAGAGTAATTGAACTTCAACTGATTTCAGATTTTTTTCATCTTTGTTAGAAAAAACCGCAAAGAAAAAATAGGTTTATATTGTTGCCGGCGACTGTATGAAGCTTTGATTCAATTCTTGACAGAAAACCCCATTTTTGCGACACTTTATAGTATAGAAAGCAAATTCATTTCTTTCAAAGAGTGAAGGCGCAAAATGGAAGGTAACGAAATTCAACTTGATGATGATGCCAAAGAACTTTATCAAAAGCTTGAAGGAATCGAGGCCCGAGAGTTAAGTGGGCTGGCACCTCTTGATTCCAATCTACTTGCCCAGAGCTTGCGCGAGGAAGAAAGACAGTTCGACACCTGGCGGGTTCATCTGGGCAGAGTCGTTCATATTGTAAGTTCCTATTTTCTCACCGTAAATTCATCAAAAGGAGCTGATCAGGAAACGGCCCTCTTCAACCAGCTTGAAAAGGCCCTTGGCAAATTCAGCAAGCACCCCGGTCGGGGAAATCCAATCCTCATTCGATACCGCGGATCGGCAACCAAACCCAACATATCGCAAAAAGTCGACTATGAGATCATCTGCGGTCATATCGTCCTGGACCTTGAGGTAGCCCCCCATATGGTCAAGCGGCTTGGAGCCGGAATCTCATCTCTGCCGAACCAACTAACAAAGGCCTTCGAGGTTCTCTCCAATCAGGGGATCAACAACTTATTCATGAAAATTCCCAAAAGCTCATCAGATGCGAGCCGAATGCGGGTTGCACTGGGTATCATTTCGCGTTATGACAAAGCCCATAAAACCAATTCTACTATCGTCTTCAACATAAACGGAAAGCAGATATCCCTTGCACTGGCTTGCAACGAAAGAGACCTGCCGGATGCAAACCTCACCCTGCTGGCCGGGTTAAACGGTTTGAAGCCACAAACCATGACACAACTCGCCAAAAAAGTCGATGTCTGGATGCAACGCACCGACCATAAAATCTCCGTTAATCCATACACCAGCACATACAGTGCCATAACTGGCATCAAGAAGTTTCAGGAAAAACTTATACCCCCACCCATCGAAATGAATAGTGTAAAGTGGATGATGGTTGAAAGCGACCAGGAAGTCGTTTCGAAAGAAATGGCTCAAGTTGCCCGAATTGTGCTGGAAAGTTCCGGCGGAAATCAAACCAATACGGCCAAAGTCCTCAAAAGCGTATATGGCAACGATTTTCGCAGAATTAAATCTCAAGAGGTTGTCGAACGGTTGCAGTTGACGACCGGTCTCTTGACAACCATTGAAAAAAAGCCTGAGGACCGGCACATCGAAGGGGAAGTACTTACCAACGTTGAAGAACGCCTCGATAAGGTAACCGACGACGTCTACGACGACCTTTATGTTGAGGGCAAAGAGGTTAAGGCCAAATCCGCAGATGAAGAAACTTTTATTGGAAAGGTGCATACCAAGCTCGCAGGGATGGTCTCTTTTTATAAAAAGAGGTCGGTGGCCAAAAAAAAGATGAAAGATATCGTGCACCGGATTGTGGATTTTGACGATCAAGATTACGAAACACTTGCCAAAGATTTCGCTGTTTCGGTCAAGGAAGCCGAAGAGTTGATCGAAATGCTCAAGATCTGTTTTGACAGTCGGGGAAATTTTCAAAAAGGAACCTTCGCAAAGATTATCCCGGAATTTGCCCGCTACGAAAGAAGAATTTTCGAATTCCTGTGGCATTACCTAAAAGAAACGCTCCATCAAAGAGATCGGACTGCCTTTTTAAATTCCCTGCAGTTATTGGTTGATCGATTAAAACAGCCCAAACGGTCTATTTCCGTTCTACTGGAGGATCTTTGTGAGAACCCGACCAAAGTGAAATTTGCGGACAGAAAGGCCTTCATGCTCGCCAACCGGCTTGTGCGCAAATACAACCACGAGCTTATCAGCTACCAGATCACCCCTGAAGACGTCTTGCTTGTTGAGGAAGGTTTGGATAAGGCTGTCTCAGGGTATGCTGCCTGGAAGATCGATCGCAACCGGGAACCGTTTTTCGAGAAGATCAAAACCATGCACATAAGACTCGCAGAGGTTCTGAGCGCTGATGAAGAAAACGTTAAACCAATGGACGCTCCATATCTGCTTGCCCAGGAAAGGGAAGCCTACATTTTTCTCTCTCTTGTCGGCGGGAGCACCGCCAGATCCGTCTTGCTGAGCGCAGTAAAAGAATACGGGAGTCCGGACTCGGATATTTACCAGCTGAACAAAAGTCAAACACATATGGCAGATTTACTTCAGCTGCTGAAAGTGGCTGTACGCGGATTGGGGCGCATCGGAGAAAGTGATGACATACACCTGCTGGATCATGTCAAAAACAAAGCAGGGAAGTTGATGACCCTCGGAAAAGGTTTGCATCATGAGGACCTCATCAATCAAATCCTGGAATGGATCGATGTTTCCAAACAGAACATCGCAAAAAGGTCTTAAAGTTACTTTTAACAATCTGTGCCAGCGCGTATTTTAATTCGATACCGGCAATGAAAAGCCAGCAACCTGCTTGTCTTAAAATTTTTGAATTTAATCCCCATACCTCACCGCCATTCATCATAATATATAAAATCGAAAAGAGCGCTATAACATAAAAATAGGCCGGTGAGGACTATTGTGCTGCTAGTGTAATTCTCAAATGTGATCTTACATACCGTAGCAAAGGATTTTCACAAAATCAGGAAGTGTATCCATGACGGATGAAAAAATCGAACACATGGAAAAATTAAAAAAGGTTGATGATATTTTGATGGCAGCCCGCATGAAACGCAAGGATCGATCCACAACTCGGTTTAACAGAAGGTTGCGCAGCTACTTAATCGTCAATGGGTTTCTGTTTATTATCAATTTAATTACCTACCGTGGGACCTGGTGGTTTATTTGGCCGGCACTTGGATGGGGCCTATGGATTCTGATGCGTTTTAAAAAAACATCATCCGCTGCTCCCGGTAATAATGCCGGATTCGGTAGTGAAGACCTGCTGCAAAAATCTCAATCGCATACGTCAGGAACAGGGGTAAATTATCTCAAAATTCAAGTTGAACCAGGTAACCAATCCAGGGGCGAGGAAAAGATCAATGTCAGGGTGCCGCTCACGGCTCTCAAAGCAGGCGTGAATCTCAGTTCATTTTTACCCCACCACACCAGCGAGAAGGTGAATGAAGCTTTAAAATCAAAAGGTTTAAATTTCAATTTATCATCACTTACCAATGGAGAATTCGACCTATTTGTCTCGTCGCTTTCTGAGTTGAATATCGTCGTTGAACAAGACGACACAAAAGTAGTCATATCCTGTGAGTAAAGAATCCGCCCGCGGAGCTATCTGCTGTGACTTCAGCCGGCAAGGCAATAGTGTAATCCAAATCAAATATTAGACTGACGGTCCGCCCCGGTGCGACTCAACCAGCAACAGCTATTCGTCCACCCACACCACTTGTCAAAGGGGAACCATGAATAAATTTAAACTTCTCCATCTTAAAAACGAAATGCTTTTGGCTAATTTTTTAGCCAACTTCATCGCTGTGACTTTCGTTCAAAAGTTGATGTTCAAGGCAGAGCCGGCGTTTGATGAGATATGGAAAGTTCCCATTGTCGGTATAATTGACGACATCTTTACCCCGCTTGCTTTTACTTTTGTTATGTTAATGACGGTTCTCTATGAAAAACCCATTCGGTCATATCTGAACGCTAAATTCAGACAAAAAGGGGTACCACAGCAACTGGAAAACGAGGCACGCCGAAAAGTGCTCAACGAGCCGTTTGTTCTCATTGCCCTGGATTTGAGCATGTGGCTTTTGGCCGCAACAGTTTATCCGCTAATGTTTTGGGGCTTTGATTTGGGATCGGATGCGATTCAAAGATCCTTGTTTATGAGCCTGAGCACAGGCTTCATCACCGTGACCGTGGCCTTTTTTTTATTGGAGCATGTATCTCAAAAGCGACTTGCGCCATATATTTTTCCGCAAGGCGGACTTTCCGCTATCCCGAAAACCCTTCGCATCCGGATTCGCATGCGATTGGTTGCTTTACTTTTTGCCTGCAACCTGATTCCCCTCTTATCGATTCTTCATATTTTTTATAGAATCACCCGCAGCTATCCGGAGCCGGCAACGGCAATACAACAGCTAAGGGCCGTAACTTTCGTCAATATTTTCATTTTTATCTGTGTTGGTATTTTTTTAACGATGCTGGTGAGCCAGAATCTTTCCAGCCCTTTCAGGGAAATCCTGAAAACCCTGAGAGCTATTAAAAACGGCCGCTTTGACAAAAAAGTTCAAGTTACTTCCAATGACGAAATCGGCTATGCGGGTGATGTCATCAACGAAATGACGGAAGGACTCAAGGAACGCCAACGTCTGCGACAGTCATTGGACCTTGCCATGGAGGTCCAGCAAAATCTTATGCCAAAGTTCGATCCGGAAGTTGTGGGATTGGATATTGCCGGCACCAGCATCTACTGTGAAGAAACCGGCGGGGATTATTATGATTATCTGCATGTCGGCAAGGATGGCGATGGGAAAATCGGTGTTATTGTGGGCGATGTCTCTGACCACGGAATCCAGTCGGCTTTACTGATGACCACGGCCCGGGCGTTTCTGCGCCAGCGTGCCTCGCTGTCAAGCGACCTCGATCGTATCGTTTACGATGTCAACCAGCAAATTTCCCATGATGTCGAGGAATCCGGGCGATTCATGACCCTTTTTTTCAGTGAAATCGACCGCCGCAACAACAAGATCCGCTGGGTGAGAGCCGGGCATGATCCGGCCATGATTTATGATCCTGTATCAAATAGTTTTAATGACCTGGACGGCAGCGGACTGCCTCTCGGAGTTTTCGAAAATACGGTTTATCATCAGTTTGAGCATCAAATTAAACCCGGTCAC
>CP070652.1:19857-24155 GCA_020354645.1 Deltaproteobacteria bacterium | reverse complement strand
TTAGGGGTGATGAAACCAGGCAACAACAATAGAAATCACCAATATTCCAGCCCCAAAATATTTTTCCTATGTCTTCCATCATATCCAACCAGACCTTGACGGTGCTGTTTACTTGAGATATCAGATTAGAAGCCATCTCAAAAACCCGTCTGAAGCTCGATGGCTGTGTTGCGGGCCAGCTCAAACTGTACTGCTCATCCCGCCGTTGGCGGGACTCCGCTTTTTCGCTGTCCCGCGCCTTGCCCTCGAACTTGATCCAGATTTTTGAGATGGCTGCTAGCATAATTTTTTAAATTGCACGATTGTCATTGTTGCTTTTCACCTTGTAGCCAAAGAATTCAGGGGTGGGGATATTTTTTGCACGACGAGCTGATCGCCCCGGTGATTTTAACTGGCAGGGGGCTATTGCCGTTCGGAAAGGCAAACTGCGGTGTTGGCTCTCGGGACAGTGACGAGTGTTATCAGCAGGGAGCAAAATGTAAGATAGTTGCCGCTATTAGACCCGGCAGGCGATAGCCCGGCATCTTGTCGTGCAAAAAATACCCCCACCCCTGAAATAATTGAGGTGTCCGATGGAAGATGAGATCATATTCGGCGATCAAATGATACCCATAAGGCTTCCGGATAATGTGCTCAGTGCACCACCGGGGCTTTCTACCTCTCTTTCCCCTGTCGACGATATTGTGGGAACCATACGCAAAGCCCTGCAAAAACCGCTGGGCCGTCCGCCCCTCAGTCAGATCGCAAAGCCAAACGCGAGGGTAACCATAGCCTTTGATGACCCTACGGTTCCTTGCTTTGCGCCGGTATGGGAGCCGGCGATTAAACTGGTTATCGCGGAACTTGAAAAATGCGGTGTTAAAAAATCCCATATCACTCTGCTGTGTGCCAATGGTCTTCACCGAAAATTCACCCGGCGGGAATTGGCCAAGATTATCGGAAAAGAACTGATCAACGAGTTTGGTTATCGGGTTATTTGCCACGATGCTGAGGACGCCGATAACATGGTCTATCTTGGTACTACCGAAAGCGGGTATGAGGTGGAAATCAATAAACTGGTAACCGATTCGGATCTAACCGTTTATATCAATACGGTGGTGTGGCGGGGATTCAACGGCGGTTGGAAATCCATCTGCGTCGGCCTGGCATCATACCGCTGTATCCGATGGCACCACACTCCGGATAGTATGTCGATGTCCATGGAAAAGAACCGGATGCACGAGATACTGGACGAAATGGGATCGGTTGTGCATGACAAGTTGGGCCGGGAAAGAATTTTTAAGATCGAAACAGTTCTGGCCAACCCGCTTCAAGTTCACAACGTCTGGGCTGGAGGTGTAAACGAGACCCGCCAGGCGGTCTTGAAGCTCATGAAATCGCAATTTAAGCCCCGGCGTGAAATAATGGCCGAAAAGGCCGACATTGTTCTTTACGGAATGCCCAACTGGAGCCCCTATGCCGCATTTTCGGTCATGAATCCGATTCTCACACTCCTTTCGACGGGTTTGGGCTACTTTGGCGGAGTAATCGAGGCCATGGGAAAACCCGGTTGTTCGGTTATCCTGGTCGGTCCCTGCCTTGACCGCTGGAACCATACCCATCATCCAACCCACCAGGAAATCTGGCAACGTATCCTGCCCCATTATAAAGACCCTTACGAGATTGTGGATCTATTTGAAGAGGACTTCTCTCATAGACCGGAATACATTTATAAATACCGCTTCTGCTATGGATTTCATCCGATGCATGGGATCATGACCACCTACCCCCTAAAGCGACTCCAGCATGCCGGTAGGGTATTTGTCGCAGGGGCTGAAAATCCTGCATTGATTCAACACCTCGGATTTGAACCCGCCCAAACGGTTGAAGCGGCCATTGAAAAAGCGCAGGATATCCATGGTAAAAATGCATCCATTGTATTTGTAAAATACCCGTTGCTGGCCTGCAGGCAATAAGTAAGGGATTAGAAGGTATCTCAAAAATAACAGATCGCTGACAATGACCGGCAGAATTCTTCAATTTATAACATCCGTTGGATGATTCTGCAGACATCAGGGATCGGAGCGATTTTTGATTACAAGATATCGTTATTTAGAAACCCTTACGAATAACGACAAACAAAATATCGCGTAATTGGTTCATCGGTGGAGGTTCGTCATGAAGAAATTCATCTATACTGCATTTCTGAGCATTGCGCTTTTGGTTGCAGTAGTATTTTTGAAAGCATTGAGTTTTACCTCCATACAGATTGAACCGGAACCAATGCCCCGTCTGCATTTGGATACTCAGCAGGCTGCGATTAATCTATCCCGAGCCATCCGTATAAAAACCATTTCCTCCAGAGATTCAGCCACGTTTGAGCCAGCCGGTTTCAAAGCCTTTCATCTGTTTCTCGAGAAGACATTCCCACAGGCTCACCGTCACCTCCGCAAGGAGGTCATTGGGGGTTATAGCCTACTGTATACCTGGAAAGGCAGCGAAGACCATCTCAAACCCATATTGCTTATGGCCCACATGGATGTTGTTCCCGTCGCACCGGGCTCGGAGGGTGGCTGGTCCTACCCGCCGTTTGCCGGCCAAATTGCTGAACATTTTATTTGGGGCCGCGGCAGTCTAGATGACAAGGGCAGTTTGCTGGCTATCATGGAAGCTGTAGAGACGCTGCTTGCAGATGGTTTTCAGCCCCGTCGAACTTTTTATTTGGCATTCGGTCATGACGAGGAGGTCGGCGGCTTCGAGGGCGCTGCTAAAATAGCTGCATTGCTCGGGGAGAGAAATGTCAGAGTCGGCTGGATATTGGATGAGGGCGGATTTATTTCAATGGGTATCCTGCCGGGCGTGTCCAGACCGGTGGCCTTGATTGGCATTGCCGAAAAAGGTTATTTGACCCTTGCACTTTCGGTAAAACAAGAAGGCGGGCATTCGTCAATGCCACCGCCGCAAAGCGCCATCGGCATCTTGAGCAGTGCCATTCACCATTTGGAGAGAAACCCCTTTCCGGCTAAACTTGATGGTGCCACTATGCAATTATTCGAGTTTGTCGGACCTGAAATGCCATTCGGCATGAAATTAATCTTTGCCAACACTTGGCTATTTAGCCCCCTGATAAAAAAGCAGTTCAAAGAAATAAGTTCCATAAATGCATTGATCCGCACCACTCTCGCCCCCACGATTATTCGGGCGGGCAACAAAGAAAATGTGCTGCCGCAACTGGCAACTGCGAAGGTTAACTTCAGGTTATATCCCGGCGACTCCATTGATTATGTTATCGACCATGTAAAGAGATCCATCGATGATTCTCGGGTTCAAATCAAGGCTGCCAACGATGATTTCAATGAGGCTTCTTCTATATCCGAGGTAAACTCCGAAGGCTTCAAACTACTGGAGCGCTCCGTGCGCCAGGTTTTTACTGACACAATTGTCGCACCGTTTTTGCTGGTGGCCGGCACCGATACCAAACACTATACCGGCATTTGCGATGACATCTTCCGTTTTTATCCCATGCGATTGACATCCAAAGATCTCAGCAGGATTCATGGCACCAACGAACGGATCGGGAACGACAATTACGGAGAGATTATCAAATTTTACATCCAAATGATCCGTAATTCCAATTAAGCGTATGGCTAATCAATTTATTTGCCTTCTCGGGAAAACCTTTTGCAGAGGCTCAAAGACCGGTTAGTTTAATAAACAAATATTTACGGTCCCCCTCTTTGCCCGGCATCATACCTCGCTTTTCCTCTGCGATATGCTTCTTTTTCTTCCTCGGTTAATTCTTGCTGATGGGCACAACTGAAAAGGAACAAAGCAGTTAAAATAAGCACGATAATTTTTTTCATGATTTTACTCCTGCATTGATAATATCGGCTCTGTAAAATAAATTACTATATCATATCTGTCCAAAAACCGTTTTCCAGGTGGGCATGAGTTAGCCTAGCTAATAGGTTTGCATACAGAAGCGCCTTTGGAAATCTGGAATGATGGAATGTTGGAATATTGGGTTTTTAATGGGATATTATCATTCCAGTATTCCAATATTCCATTATTCCGGCATCTTTACAGCCAGTTATCGATTTTGGATCCTCTTGGCTTGCTATGCCGGAGGTATTTTGGACACCAATGTTATTTTATATAAATCCGAGATCGAATTTATTCGGGAACCAAATCGATGACGGTAACCTCCGGGGGTGCCAGAAAGCGGATAGGGGGTCCCCATGTGCCGGTACCTCTACTGATATAGAGATAGGCGTTATCCCCAAACCTCGATAGGCCGGCCTTGTTTGGGTAAAATAGCT
>CP070652.1:10490-19757 GCA_020354645.1 Deltaproteobacteria bacterium | reverse complement strand
GCGCTAATTTTTCATTATATTACGGCGACTTAATATTTCGAGCAACAGGACGTTTTTATGGTTATGGCCCACTGACAATTACTCAATAACAAAATGGACCCGTCGGTTTTTCGCTCTGGATTCTTCACTTTCCCCGGTTTCTCTCGGCAGTTCCCTGCCAAAGCTAACGACCGTTAAGCGTGAGGGATTAATGCCCTGCTGTATTAAAAAACTTTTTACATTTCCGGCCCGTCTATCGCCAAGGGCGAAGTTGTACTCCGCTCTACCCGGCTCATCCGTGTGCCCTTGAATGATAATATTAATTTCAGGGTATTGCATGAGCCATTCAGCTTTTCTTAGCAATATTTCCTGTGCCTCCGGTAGGAGGGTGTAACTTTTTTTGTCAAAGTAAATGTCTTCTGTTTCAAGTTCTTCTTTGGCTATCTGCAGTTCTCTCGATGCGTCTTGGAGGCTTTCCTCTTCAATCACCTGAGTGCCTTGGTCTGGTTGGCTGTCAGCCGCCTCAGCTAAATATGAGTCATTTTCAACAGCCCTTTTGACACAGGAGGCTGTCAATATTGTTAGCGATATGAGGGATAAGAGGAATAGTACGAGCCACTGTTTGTTTCGCATTTTCTCCTCCTTTCTTTAATTCCTTCCCTTGCCGTGAGTGATATGGCTGCCCTTGATTTTATTCGCCTTCGCCTGAATCCCCTGTCCGCCATAGTTCTTTGGTGGACTGCAGGGATGATTGGTCTTCGCCAGAGGCTACGACCCAACTGAAGAAGGCGAGGTGAACCGCGCCGACCGGTTCCGCCGAAGTCTTGACGAAGGTGGAAGCTCGCCAGAGCGCAGGCGGATTAGGCTGCGGCGCAATTCCGCTTCGATACCCCGCAGCAAGCTGCGGGGAGCTTCATTTGTGATGGTTTCTGGTATTAGTATCAAAAAATACAAAGGATATCAACCGAATGCCCTGATATTTGTAACCTACAGATGGTGGTCGTAAGTATAGAAGCCTGTTTTCGCTCGGTGAGACTTTTATGGGATAGAAAGGCTGTATTATTGGCTTTCGGCCGCGCTTATAACCAATTTTTGGCCGGGATAAATTGTTGTATCGGTTTTAAATTCATTAAGACGTCGCAACTCATCGACGCTTAGGCTGTAGCGGCGACTGATACTGTAGAGTGTCTCACCCGCCTGGACAGTGTGATAACGCCCAAGTTTTTTTTCTTTTTTGACGGTCTCGGTTTTTGTCGCAGCCGGCTCAACCGGTTTTATCTCAAATGTTTTATCTTGCAAAACGTTTAATTCTTTGGCCAACACGTCCATCCTCAAAACCGTGGAAGTTTCAAACTGATCAAATCTGTCAACGGCATGGGAAAATTTTTTGGTCTGGTTTTCCAGGCGAATGAGATTTTCACTAATTTTGTCGAATTTCAGCAGTTTATTTTCCAAAGCACGTACCCTGGCTTCAAGCATCTTGATCTGCTTTAAACCGGCTGATTTATCTCGTGGAAACATAAACCAGCCAATAAAGATCACCAGAACCAAAAGGCCGACACCCAGAGCAGCAAACATCAGTATTTTATTTGCCGATAAGCTGCTTCTTTCCCAGTTTTTATAGCCTTCTTCTTCTTTTTCATAATAGTCTTCTTCGCCAACGTCTTCCGGAGAGCTGTCATAATAGCGTTCACTCATGATGATTCTTCCTTTTATGTGACAGATTCGGAGATTTTGATTTTATGTCTTTTGCCTGCGCAATTAATTCTTCCAGAACCATAATGTCTATACGGCCGAATTTTTGCAACCGTATATTTTTAGTACTATATATACTGTATGTCAAGTAAAATAACCACTATATATAGTAGTTTTTGCGCTATTTGGCGCCGACGGGACGAATCAGCCAATGTATGTTTGTTCGCCCGGGTGTGACTCGTTAAACAACACAGCAAATAAAATGTTATTGTCTACGTGGATACTGCTGTAAATAAAGCAAGGCATAAATATTTTTATGGCTAATGTGTGTTTACATAACGACCGAAATTCAGTTTGACAACGATTCAGGTCGCGCGTAAAAAATATTCAGATCCGTGTTAAGCGGTTCATGGCTCAATTAAATAAATACTTTTTTGTAAATCAACAAACGTAGACGTCTAACCGGCAGGGGGTGATCCATTTGAAAGCATTCCAAAATGGTCTATTCGTGTGTATACTTGTTTTCTCTTTTTTTATTCACACCCATCATACTGGGGCGGGAGGTGAAAAAATGGAAATCAAACTAACAAGTTCAGCTTTTTCCGAGGGCGGCATGATTCCGAAGCACTACACATGCGATGCCGAGGATGTGTCTCCGGATCTGTCATGGTCAGGGCTCCCGGAAGGCATAAAAAGCTTTGCCCTTATCTGCGACGATCCGGATGCACCCATGGGCACATGGGTGCATTGGGTACTGTTTAATCTGCCGGCGAATCTGACAGCGTTACCCGCAGCCATACCCCCGGACAAAAATTTGGCAAATGGGGGGGTGCACGGGAAAAATGATTTTGGTCGATTGGGGTATGGGGGTCCTTGTCCCCCCGGCGGTACGCATCGGTACTATTTTAAACTCTATGCACTGGATGTACAACTCAATCTGGAAAGCGGCACTACAAAAGCCAAGTTGTTGGAAGCCATGCGAGGTCACGTCCTTGCTGAGGGACAATTAATGGGCAAATACAAACGCTGAATAAAAACTATCGATCTTCGGATTCCCTGTTTGCAAAATAGCGGGATGGGGGGTATTGCGGTTGGCCAGAATAAATTTTTATCTGAAGTACCCGACGTCCTGGGTAACGACCCGTTGGATACGGCATTTTAGGCCTGGTCCGTTTCCACCTGCTGTTTGTAGTACCGGTAATATTCAAACACCTTTTTAATATAATACTGCGTGGATTTATAAGGTGGAACGCCTTTGTGTTCTTTTACTTTTCGTATGCCGGCATTATACGCCGCTAGAGCAAGTTTGATATCGCCCTTAAATTGTTTCAGAAGTTTTTTATAATACCGGACGCCTCCATTGATGTTGTGTTCCGGATTAAAAATATCTTCCACCCCCATTTCTTCAGCGGTTTTCGGCATTAGTTGCATGAGACCCTTTGCTCCCCGCTTCGATACTGCCCTGGGGTTATAACTGGACTCCGCCATAATTATGGCTTTCACGATCGCAGGGTCCACTTCGTGACGGTTGGCCGCTTGAAGGATAATCGGGTGATACAAACACTCCGATTTTTTAATACGGTCTAATGGCGATTTCATTGCGGTTCTTGACGACAAACATTGCGCAGAATCAACCGGTGTGACAGACGTTTTGACGGCAGCGGGCGGGGTGACAGACTGTTGGGCGGTAGCTGCCGGCATGACAGATTCTTGATCCGCTACCGGTGCAATGGTGCCGGATTTTTTGGCGAATTCATCTTCAGAAGTTTGTGGTAATAATAAAGGTGCCGGCCGGATTTGAGCTGCCGCCGGGAATTCAGTCTTGAGTTGAGGCCGATAGGTATCTTCATATATGGACGTCATGTACACCGCCAGCGTCATCGTAACAAAGAGCACCCACAGGGCCAACGGCATCGAGGGTGGAGGTATGATTATTCTCTCTTTCATGGTATAAGATACTATAACAATATTATTAGTCTACTATATGATCAATAAACCAAGGGTTTCGATCCGAAATAATTTGCGGACAGCGGAAGATAAAGCCGGTTTGTATAGGTGTCAAGGCGATCCGGCCGCAATATTAGTAGCCGAATTTTTCTCCATCGTTACCGTAAAGCACCACAAACGGTGATCAATCTCGCAGCCGAACGATCAAAAATAAACGGGCCGTTGCCCAAATCCTTTTGAACGGTCATTAAAACGTTTTTGCTCATCAATCTTGGCCAAGTGGAAGAAAAGCGCTTTGAACCTGTTTGAGTCCCGCGCTCAAGCGGGACGAGTTTTCAAAGCGCCTGGAACAAGCCTTAGATTGATCAAAAAACGTTTTAGACAAAGTGAAAAGGGATTTGGGCAACAGCCCGTGAAGACCTGACCCCTTTGTTTGATGCTGTTAGTGAATAGTAATACCGGGAATTGCCTCCTGAATTCTTTGTCGCCCCGCTGCACTGATTTTGGCACCCGTGATATCGAGCCGCTCCAACGATTTCAGTTTTATGATATGGGGAATGCTGGCGTCGGTGATGCTAGTCCTGTTGAGAAACAGTTTGTTCAAGCCGGCTAGCTTTGCGACTGCGGTCATGCCTGCATCAGTGATTCCCGTATTGGATAAATTTAGAATATATAGGTTGCTCAGGCTGGCCAGATTCGTCACCCCGGTATCATCAATGTTGGCGGCAGTTAAAACCAGCGATCGCATTTGGGTGAGATTCTTAATATATACCATGCCAGCGTTAGTGATTCGGGCGTTTGGCACATTGAGGGTTTGCAGTTTAGTCAGCCCGGCCACATTGCTCAATCCCTCGTCGCTGGTCCAGGTCGGCAGAGTTAAAATTTCCAGATTTTTGAATACCTGGAGGTGGCGCATGTTTTGATTACTGATAAGCGTCTGGGTGCTGACCCCGTTGAAGGATCCATAGAGCTGCAGCCGCAGGCGCTTGAGATTTTTTACTTGCTCCAGGGTGAGATTGTAATTGATGGATTTCAACCAAGCCTGGGCTTCGTTGAGCGCTTTTTTCTCTTCATCTACCGGAAGGGTGGTCCGAATTGTTGTTGTTTGTTTGCGTAATTTTTTAGACGACTTCTCCGCCTCTGTACCATCGGCATTGAAGTAAAATAAGATTAGCAACGGCACTGCAACTAAAATAGTCCACCTTCGCATGAATTTTTCTCCTTCCTTGTGAAATAATGATTTATCGTTATTTTAGGCTGTTTTCGAAAAAGATAATTGGTCTGTTGCATTTACGAAATATAAAGAGATTAATGCACAATAATACTAAAAAAGTAATAAATTAACAAGAGTCTTAACAACAGGCTATAAAGCCGGGGAAACAAAAAAACTGGAAGAAAAGTGTTTGGGTAAAAAGTAAAAGCTAAGAAGGGAAGAATGTATTACAATTTAAGGTTAAGGGGCTTTTTGATTCAATCCATGGCCGTTGCTGCTTTTGGGCTATGCTCATTGAGATATACCCTGAACGTTGCTTGCCCAGTTAAATTTTTATCCTATGGAATTTCGCGTAGCGAACCTACCCTAAGTAGGATTCCATTAAGACTTCATAGAAGAGGAGTGCAGCGAATTTAACCGGGGAACCTTTCATTTTTATGGCTACCTCCGGCTTTGGGTTAGCTCAATATCAATTTCCGATTTTAAGATGATTTTTTTCTCTGAAGTCAACTATTGTGAATTCATAGGTCAATATCTCCCATGCGGCCCTTATTTCATATGCAAGAAACGCAATAAAACAACACCGTCCATCTTCACCCTGAAGCAGAAATCCCGCTCTTAGGGGCTGAGGGGAGTGTTCAATTTCGAGGATTAAAATCCAACGTGTCAACTCTTCCTTACACAGCGATTCCGGCGAAAAGCCGGAATCTCATTATCTGCGCTTCCCTGCTGGCGCTTTTTCTGGGAGCTTTAGATGCGCTGGTTATGTCGGCTGCCATGCCCACCATTGTGGCGGATCTGGGCGGCCTGCATCTTTACAGCTGGGTGTATTCGGCCTACCTTCTGGCGCGCACGGTTTCCCTGCCCATTTTCGGTAAGCTGGCCGACATCTATCGGAAGAAGCCCCTTTATGTCGTGTCGATTCTGATTTTCGTTTTGTCATCACTGGCGGCAGGTTTTGCAAAAAGCATGCTCTTTCTTATCGTCTGCCGCGCAATCCAGGGAATCGGCGCCGGAGGCAATTTCGCCCTGGTGTACATCGTGCTGACGGATATCTCTCCGCCCGAGGAGCGCGGGAAGACCCTTTCCCTGGGAAGCTTTATCTGGGGTCTGGCGAGTGTTTTAGGCCCGACCATGGGTGGATTTATCGTGGCCTATTTTTCATGGCCTTGGATCTTTTTCATCAACGTGCCGCTCGGTGTGCTGTCTCTAACCGGGGTGAGCCTGTATCTCCTCGAAACCCGGGAAAAGAAGAAAAAAGCGATCATTGATTACAGCGGTGCCTTGACCCTGTCGATCACCGTTTTAAGTTTGCTTTTCATTTTCCTGCTGGCCGGCCGAAACCATGCGTGGAACTCGCCCCGGATCCTTATGCTCTGGGTGGTCACCATTGTGTTTGGCGTATTGTTTTACACTGCCGAGAGACGTGCGAAGGAACCGATCCTTCCTATTTCCTTTTTCAAACTGCGCGGGTTCAGCGTCGGCAACGCCGCCGTTTTCTTGAGCAGCTTCGCCATATTCTCCTTTTTCGGATTTGCGCCGCTGTTTATCCAGGGGGCCTTGGGGAAAAGCCCCGTTGCGGTCGGGACAACGGTACTTTCACTGAGCCTCGGATGGTCCATCGGTTCCCTAGTTCTGGGCCGTTTGGTTCATCGCTGGGGAAGCAAAAAATCCGCGGCAGTGGGTGCCATTTTCCTGTCTACCGGCTGCGCTTTCACTCTCACATTTTCGACTGCCACTTCTATGACCACCTGTTTCTGGGTTTTCGCACAGGTCGGGATCGGCATGGGGTTTGTGGTCTTGGCAACGGTACTCGTGGTGCAGAACAGTGTCGACCCTTCCGATTTAGGCGTGGCCACCGCCTCTCATCAGTTTTTTCGAAACCTCGGGGCTACCGTTGGTATCGGGATCTGCGGCAGCATTTTCACCAGCGGGTTTTCCACGGAATTGCAATCCGCGTTGGCGGGCAGCCATGCGGGAAAACTTCCAGAGGCCTTGGCCGGTCAGATCCTCCGCAACGCCGACAGTCTTCTGCGACCTGAAATTCGGGCACAGCTTTCCTCCGAAGTGCTCCTGCATCTGAATCAGGCGGTCGCCCACGGAGCCCTACTCGTCTTCTGGACCACCCTCGCCGCCGCCATCGTCTGCCTCATCTGCTGCCTGTTATTACCACGAGAGAGAATTTAAACTTAGTCGATCTGAGGCGCTGTTTTTCAACAGGCTGTTAAATATTGAAACTCCCTGTTGCCGATTAGGAGTGAATGCGTGGTCAGGTCTTTAGTTATGGCGGATTTAACTAAGCCACTATCGATTTAACCCGTCTGTAACTCCACGGTGCAATATGCACAGCGTGTTGCTTTGATCGGTATTGTTGATAGACAATGCGGACACTCCTTTGTTGTCGGCTCTTCTGGTGGTGTTTCCTCTTTCCTCTTGAGCCTATTGATACTCCGGATTATGAGAAACACCGCAAAAGCGACAATGATGAAGCTTATGATTGTATTTATGAACACACCGTAGTTAATGGTCACCGCGCCAGCCTTCTGGGCTTCAGCAAGGGTGGCAAACGGTCCAGCGATAGAACCACTTTTTATGACCACAAAAAGGTTAGAGAAATCAACGTTACCCAAAAGCAGTCCGATAGGCGGCATAATGATATCGGCAACAAGTGATTTGACGATGGTGCCAAAGGCTGCCCCGATTATAATTCCGACGGCCATGTCAACAACATTGCCCCGCATAGCAAATTCTTTGAATTCTTTTAACATTTATTCACCCTCCTTTCTTATGATTGGATTGAATCTTCAAGCCAGGCAAGTATTAGAATTTATCATCAGTTTTAAACAGCAAAAAACAATAAATTTTTTGGCGATTTGTCCTTTCTCGGAATTTTACGCTGGGATTCGCTCTCAGATAATATTATGATTGGCTCCTGAAAATACTGTGGATAAGATTAGGGACAAATAATGCAGTCAGTGGGATTTATATTTTCCTTTAAACACGTGTCCGATTAATTTTATAATTATGGCTAACCGAAACTTTTCACATCGTTATTGATAATCATACGAAGAGTGAATGTGGGGTCAGGCCTTCACGGGCTGTTGCCCAAATATTTTTTGAGCGGTCATTAAAACGTTTTTGGATTATAAATCTAAGTGCAGCAGAAGAAAAGCGCTTTGAACCTTTTTGAGTCCCGCGCTTGCGTGGGACGAGTTTTCAAAGCGCCTGGCCCAAGCTTTAGATTTATCAAAAAACGTTCTAGACGCAGCGAAAACATCTTTGGGCAACAGCCCGTTCATTCTTGACACGGCACCTAAATCTGTCAAGAATGAAGACCTGACCTTTTCTTTGCTTTTTCATGCACTTACCCTAGTTCGGATTGCATCAATTCAAATACTTTTGCCGGGTGATCCGCCGCATTGGCCACCTTGCGCCAGTGCTTTTTCACCCTGCCGTCAGGCCCGACCCACACAGTGGATCGAATCACGCCCATGGTGACCTTGCCATACATTTTCTTTTCCCCGAAAGCCTCGTATTTGGTCATCACTTTCTTTTCCGGGTCGCACAGCAACGGAAAAGGAATGTCGTTCTGTTCGATGAATTTCTGATGAGATGTTTCATTGTCAGGGGAAATACCCAATATGACGGTGTCGAGTTTTTGGAATTCACCATACATGTCACGGAATCCCTGGGCCTCCTTGGTTCAGCCGGAGGTGTTGTCTTTGGGATAAAAGTAAAGGATGACATTTTTACCTCTGAAATCCTTCAGTGACACCTTGTTTCCGGCTGCGTCGGGCAAACTGAATGCCGGCGCGGCCTTGCCTTCTTCAATTGCCATCATAACCTCCTGTCGAGTCTTTGATTACAGTGTCGATTAATGAAACACCCTGCTGCACGCAGGGAGGGAAATTTCCCCTTTAATGATTGGGCTTGAAGTTCATTTTGGAAGTTGAAAGCACAGTCCGTCCATTACATATTTACACACTGTGTGGGGTAAATAAAAACCTTAGGTATCAGATTGAGAAACGGGGTTTGTTAATTTCAATTCATGGCAACCTCTTGGTTTGGGTTAGCGCAATTAGATTAATTTCGTTTTCTTTATCATATCATCTTTTGCAGGGTCAATAACTGAAAAAATAAAATGTTAATATGGCAACGACGTTACTCTTTTTATTCTCATCCAATTAAGTAAGTCAACTCAATCAGCAACGTCCCCTTTCTCTTTCTCCTTTTCTCCTATTAGTTTACGAAGGCTTTTATGGTTGAGATCAATGTCCTTATTGCTTAAAATTTTTAAAGCGATTTCGAAGGGTTTCAACAAACGCCCTATCCGCAGTGGTCGAAAAAATCTCAATTAATGAAAATCCACGCTTCCAGGCGAGGAAAAAAGTGATTATAAGCGCAATGCCTGTAATCAGAAAATTCTGCCAGGC
>CP070652.1:5040-10390 GCA_020354645.1 Deltaproteobacteria bacterium | reverse complement strand
TCAAGGCAGACAACGGCAAGGTTTACAACCGTATGACAACAGTCAACGGTCTTTTTACCGCAGGTGACGGTGTCGGATGCTCCGGTCATAAGTTTTCTTCAGGTTCTCATTCAGAGGGACGAATAGCAGTCAAGGAAATGGCCAGATATGCACGTGATCATGCCGACTTTACACCCACCCTGAGCCAGACAAAAGAAGAACTGGTAGATATGGTTTACAGGCCGGTGAGATTATTCTTTGACAATTGTGAATATACTACCGCCATAGATATCAATCCTGCCTACATCAAGCCTTCCGGTATGACTATGCGGTTGATGAAAGCTACCAACGAATATGGTGGTGGAACGGCTACATATTATGAGACAAACAGCAAATGCCTTGAAATCGTCATGGAAATGCTCCAAATGATGCGTGAAGACTGTGAAAAACTGGCTGCCGGTAGCCTCCACGAGCTCATGAGAGCTTGGGAAATCTCTCATCGTATCTGGACCGTTGAGTCTCACCTGCGTCACATTCAATTTAGAAAAGAGACTCGTTATCCTGGATTCTATTATCAGTCCGACTATCCGGGAGTGGATGATGAAAACTGGTTCTGCTTTTTAAACTCTAAGTATGACCCAAAAGCTGGAACCTGGGATATTTTTAAGAAAGACTACATCAAGATCTTCCCGGATTGATGAAAGGTCAGCGGTGATGTAGTTAATTAAATAGGCCTCCAGGTGTCTTAAGGCACCTGGAGCTTTTTATTAAGATATGATTATGGGTGATAGGTGATAGGTTATGGGTGATAGGTTATGGGTTAAGGGTTAAGGAAATTTACCTATTACCGATCACCTATTACCCATAATATATCAACGATTTTGCATGGAGGGATGGTATGTCAGAAGAGATAGCAGCTCCTGCCAGTGGAAGTATTTTGGTTGTTGGTGGAGGAATAAGCGGGTTGACAGCGGCCCTTGAAGCTGCCGAAGTGGGGTACGAGGTGTTTCTGATTGAAAAAAATCCCTATCTGGGCGGAAGAGTCGCGCAGTTGAACCAATATTTCCCCAAACTATGTCCACCAACCTGCGGCCTTGAAATCAATTTCAGAAGGATAAGAGACAATCCCAGGATTAAGGTTTTTACCCTGGCTGAGGTCGAAAAGGTTGAAGGGACATCCGGCAGCTATGATGTCTCCATCAAATTAAATCCGAGGTATGTTAACGAAAACTGCACGTGTTGCGGCGACTGCGCAACAGCTTGCCAGACAGAAATCGACAGCGCCTTCAATTTCGGCATGAACAAAATTAAGGGCGCTTACCTGCCATTTGAGATGGCATTTCCAGCCCGTTTTGTTATTGATCCGGCGATTAAGGACTTACCGCTTGACGCCAAGCGTGTGGCGGAGGCTTGCAAATACGATGCAATCGATTTCGATATGGAAGCCAAGACCATTGATCTTAAGGTCGGCACCGTCGTTTGGGCAACTGGGTGGCAGCCCTATGATGCCAGCCAGATTGAAAATCTCGGCTTTGGTCAACATTCCAACATCATTACCCATATGATGATGGAGCGGCTGGCTGCTCCCAACGGACCTACCAAAGGCAAGATTACCCGTCCTTCAGACCACAAGCCGCCCGAGAGTGTCGCCTTTGTTCAGTGTGCCGGCTCACGAGATGAAAATCATTTGCCTTACTGTTCCTACATCTGCTGCATGGCCTCTTTGAAACAGGCAACCTATATCAGGGAACAGTACCCGGATGCCAAAGTATATATTTTCTATATCGATGTTCGAGCCCCCGGGCAGCGTTATGAAAAATTCTATCAGAAGATCAAACAGGATGCGAATGTATTTTTGATCAAAGGCAAGGTTGCAGAGGTAAATGAAGAACCGGGCACCGGAAACATTACCGTGGTCGCCGAAAATGCCATTACCGGGGAGAAAATCCACCAGACGGTCGAAATGGTGGTGCTTGCAACGGGCATGCAGCCGACAGCCGCCGGTGCAAAACTTCCTGCAGATTTGAAATATACTGAGGAAGGTTTTATCCTGAACGACCTTGAAAAAGGCGGTATGTTTGCCGCAGGATGCGCCAACAAGCCGGCTGATGTGGTGTCTTCCAATCAGAATGCTACCGGTATGGCTTTAAAAGCAATTCAAACTCTGGTGCGTAAGTAGGAGGTATCCATGGATAAAAAATATGGTGTATATATCTGCACGGGTTGTGGAATCGGAGATGCCCTGGATATCGAAGCTCTCGCTGATGTGGCCAAGGAAGAAGGGCTTCCCGTTCAAACCCACCCCATGTTTTGCGGAAAGGAAGGTGTTGAACTTATCACTCGAGATATCGCCGAAAATGGCATCAACACCCTGGTTGTTGCTGCTTGTTCGCGACGGGTCAACTTTGATGTCTTTCGGTTTGACGGTTGTATCGTCGACCGGGTCAATTTGAGAGAACAAGTGGTGTGGTCCCATCCCCGGTCTGAGTACCCGGCTCTAACCGAAGAACAAAAGGACGATGGTGTGCATTTTGACCGGCTCCAGATGCTGGCTGAAGATTATCTGAAAATGGGTATGGCTCGGGTCGAAAAAATCGACCTGCCCGAACCGTATTTGCTTGAAACCCTAAGCCGTAAAATTTTAATTATCGGCGGCGGGGTGACAGGCCTTTCGGCTGCGTTGGATGCTGCCAAAGCAGGCTATGAAGTTACCGTTATTGAAAAGGAGGCCTCGCTCGGCGGCCATGCCGCCCACTGGCGCAAACAACTGCCACTGAATCATCCGTACGAAGAGATGATTCTACCTATTATTGATGAAAAGATCGATGCGGTAGAATCCCACCCCAAAATTACGGTCAAAACCGAAACCCTGGTGGCCCGGCTTGCCGGACAACCGGGTGAATTTACCGTAACGTTCAAAAAACCCGGCGAAAAAATCGAATTCGACGTGCCGTATCCGTTGCCGGATGATATGAAGATTGATGAGAACGGCAAAGAACTGGATGCGGAAAAACTCCATGAACGCTTTATGGAGTATAACAAAGGCAAACAGGACATCCTGACCCTGGATCCCAAAGGAGAGCTTTTCGGTGCGGTTATTCTGGCTGCCGGATGGCGACCCGATAGGATTGAAGGCGATTCGTTCGCGCATCTAGGCTATGGCAAAATACCGGATGTTGTCACCAACAGCCAGTTTGAGGAAATAGCTGCTAAGGGTAAGATCACGCGACCCTCGGACGGACAAGCGGCGAAGGCTGTCGTATTTATTCAGAGCCCCGGCAAAGATGATGACAGCGACTTTGAATACGCCGGTTCGGTCACCAGCCTGGTGGCCCTTAAGCAGGCCAAGTATGTGCGAGAAGATTATGCCGATGGGAAGGCCTTTATTTTTTACCAGCACATGCGCACACCGGGCCTGAGCGAAAATTTTTACAAGAGCATCCAGCAGGATGAAGGTATTTTTTTGACCAAAGGTACCGTTGCCGGTGTGTCGCAAAACGATGATGGATTGATTGTTGAAGCCAACGACACCCTTTTGGGCGAAAAGGTGCGCGTAAAAGCGGATATGGTCGTTTTGGCGGCCGGCATGGCGCCGGCAACGCTGGATGATCCCGTCGTCAATATGGCGTATCGTCAGGGTCCGGCTTTCCGCGACATTGATCTTTTCAACGGATACGTTGACTCCAATTATATTTGCTTTCCCTATGAAACCCAGCGAACCGGCATTTATGCCGCCGGTGCGATTCGGCGCAGCATGACGGTGGAGGAATCGATTGAAGATGCTTCCGGCGCAACGCTCAAAGCGATCCAATGTCTGGAGTCGGTAAATCGTGGCGTGTCGGTTCATCCGAGATCCGGTGATATGACATTTCCGGATTTTTTCTTTCAGCGTTGTACCCAATGCAAGCGGTGTACCGAAGAATGTCCTTTCGGAGCGCTGGATGATGATGAAAAGGGAACCCCCAAGCCGAATCCCACCCGATGCCGGCGCTGCGGAACTTGCATGGGTTCCTGCCCCGAACGCATCATCGGTTTTGCCGATTATAACATTGACAGTGTTGGGTCGATGGTTAAAGCTATTGGCGTACCTTCGGAAGATGATTATGAGGAGCCTCCCTTGAGGATTCTGGGGCTGGTTTGCGAAAATGACGCCTATCCGGCTCTCGATATTGCCGGCCTCAACCGGTTCACCTATTCGGCGGATGTTCGGTTTATTCCGATCCGATGCCTGGGATCAATGAATGTGATCTGGATCAAGGATGCCCTGGCTCAAGGAATGGATGGTGTATTTCTTTTGGGCTGCAAGCATGGCGATGATTACCAGTGCCACTTTGTCAAAGGCAGTGAATTGGCGGATATCCGTATTAAGAAAATAGGCGATGCCTTGTCAAGCCTGGCGCTGGAAGAGGAGCGGGTGGCTCAATTCGATGCTGCCATAGATGATTATGATAAATTGCCGAAAGTTATTGATGATTTTGTGGCAACCATCGAAGAGCTCGGCCCGAATCCGTTTAAGGGATTCTAGGAATTGGAGATTTTCGATTGAAGATTGACGATCTAGGAAGGAGATAATGGTTCTGCACCCGTTGTGCGGGTCAATCTTCGATACAATAGAGGAGGTATAATATGGCGGATACATACATGATTGAGCCTGATGTAGGTTTCATCAAAGATGTGGCCAAACTTGGGGGTGGAGATCTCAAAAAGTGTTATCAATGTGCAACCTGTTCGGTGGCCTGTCCGATATCACCGGACAACAAACCTTTTCCGCGCAAGGAGATGATTGCAGCATCCTGGGGACTCAAAGATCGGTTAGTTGCCAACCACGACATTTGGCTATGTCATAATTGCGGTGACTGTACCAGCCTGTGCCCCCGCGGCGCCAAACCCGGCGAAGTGCTGGGCGCGATCCGCGCTTACGCTGTTAGAGAGTATGCCACCCCCAAAGCGATAAGCAAGGCGATTGCTGATCCCAAAATGCTGCCGGTGCTGCTGGCTGTCCCGGCGGTAATTTTCATAGCTCTGGGCTTGATCTTTAAAGCATTCGGCATCAACTGGCTTAATTTTTCACCGCATGCCGGCGAAATCTGGCAAGGGCATTTCATCAACAACTATCTGGTCGACGTCATCATGATTCCCACTTTTTTCGGTTCTATTGCCGTTTTTGCTCTCGGGCTTAAACGATTTTTAACCGACATCCATGCCAGCGCCATAGCCGAAGGTAAAGCCGGTAAGGAAGATATCGATGTCGGCAGGGTCGTAAAGGCGTTACTGCGTGTGGTGCTGACCATTATCAAGCATAATAAGTTTAATGAATGCGGCGAAAACGAAAAACGCGCCACAGCCCACCTGCTGGTGCTTTTCAGTTTTA
>CP070652.1:0-4940 GCA_020354645.1 Deltaproteobacteria bacterium | reverse complement strand
GCGGGAATTGATCTGCCGTTTTCAAATTTGTAAATCGGTGTTCGAACATAGCCCCTTTCTGGCAAGCATTTTTCGGCTACCCGCAGCAGTAATAGAATTTCATCCCCATAGATAGTTGCACCGGGATTGAAAGCGCCGACGACCTTGTATCCCTTTATGGATGGTTTCACATCTGACGGTTTTATTATAGGGTTATTTTCGTATTTTCGAATCATGGACTCCTTCCTCAAACCTTTTATAAAAGCTTTATGATAAAGTTCAGGATCAATAACAGAATATTGTAAAATCGGCAATAGATCTGTTGAGGTAATAAAAAGTACAGTGTGGATGGTGAAGAGCAGGGTAGGGCGAACGGGGGTTAGTCTTCTTTCCGGCTGAAATAGAGTTTGGCCAAGGCCAGCAGTGACGTTCCGATGATGAGTAAAAAAGAAATGGCATTGATAACCGGGGTGCTGCCATCCCGAACCTGCAGATAAAGGTTGATGGGCAGCGTGGCTTCGGATCCCACCAGAAACATGGTGGTATTGAAATTCTCGAAGGACATTAGGAATGCCACGGCCCCGGCACCGATAAGTGCCGGTCGGAGGAACCTCAAGGTAATATACCAGATCACCCCGAATCTGTTGGCCCCGAGGTTAAGAGCGGCTTCTTCCAGGGTCCGGTCGAACTTTTTTAACCGCGCTGACACGATTAAGGTAACCAGCGTGGCAATAAATGAGAATTGCCCAAGAACGACCAGCCAGAAACTCGGCCGGAACAGTTCTACGTCCAGGTTCCAGACTTCTTCAAAAAAAATGCCCAGGGTTGTACTGAACATGAGGATCGAAATCCCCAAGATCACCCCCGGAATCACCAGCGGTGCAAGCATCAGAAAATAAAGAAGCTCTTTGAAACGAAAATCCTCCTGTTCAAACAGAAACGCACCGCAGGTTCCTACGACCACAGAAATCAAGGTTACAAAGAAGGCTACTCTCACGCTGACCCAGATGCTGTCCAGATTAATCTGGTCGTGAAAAATCCCTACCCGGTCCGGCCGATTGCCGGTGAACCATTCCAGGGTAAAGCCCTTCCAGGGAAGGGAGGGAAACTGGGAATCGTTAAAAGCCAGTACGCAGGTGACCAGCAGTGGTGCAAAAAGAAAGATAAAATACAGACTCACATACAGCTTGAAACTTAACGAATACCCCCTGGACTGTGGCAGAGATCGTATCATTGCACGACTTTTCCTAGTTTTTGCCTGGAGAGTTTTAATCCCAGCCAGATAACGATTGACGATAGAAACAGCAGGAGAAAACCGAAGGCCGAACCCTGGTTCCAGTTAAAGCTTGCGATAAACTGGTTGTAAATCTGTTCGGTGAACCAGAGCGAGTTCTTCCCGCCCATCAGATTAGGGGTCAAATAATTTCCCAAGGTGAGCATAAACACCACGATGGACCCGGACACGATGCCGGGTGTCGCGTGGGGAATGATGATTTTAAACAGAATGGTCCACATATTTGCGCCCAGGTCGTACGCGGCTTCTATCAAGCTGTTGTCCAGACTATCCAGCACAGCCAGGAGCGGCACCACCATAAACAGCATAGAGGTATAAACCAGACCCAGGATCATGGTGGAGTCCTGGTAGAGCATCTCGACCGGTTTACCCAGGACCCCCAGTTTTAAGAGAAAATGATTGACTACACCGCTCTCCCGCAGCAAAATCATCCATCCATACACCCGGACAAGTTCACTCACCCAGAAAGGGAGCAGCAAAAGCAAGGTTAGAAACCCCTGGAATCTGGGATGCACCACTTTGGTGATATAAAAAGCTACGGGCAGGGCAATAGTAAAGGTAAGCAAAGTCACCAGGATGGAATAGATAGCCGTGCGAACAAACGTCAACCAATAAATCGGCTCATCAAAGAAATTAAAGTAATTGGAAATACTCCAGACCATGTCACCGAGGTCATCTTCGGCTCGGAACGACATGATCAGTAAATCGATCTGAGGCAGTACGATCAGGAGCACCAGCCAGAGAAACACCGGCGCCAGAAAAAAAAACAGACCCCATCGAAATTTGCGTTTCATATTGATCAATATTTATTTTTTGGGAAACAGATACCGGACTGCGCGCTCCAAGCGACTTCGATTTTATCGTTTTCCTGAATGTAGTCGTACTGCCGGTTTTGAGGCAGCGCCACCAGCAGTTCGGTTTCGGCATGCAGGGGATTCGCCAGCAGACGGCTGTTTGCGCCGTCAAAAAGAATCGATTTGACGACCACCTCAAATCGGTTTAAATCAGGAATTCCCGGATCGGGTTGAATCAACATGGCTTCCGGCCGCAGAAACAGGTCCACCAAGGTGCCGGGTTCCAGCGGTTTTTCAAGTTTCGTTCGAAACACGGTGCCGTCGGCGATCTCCAGCTCGGCATTAGTTTCTACGCATCTCAGAATCTTTCCGGACCAGGCGTTATTGTCGCCGACGTACTGCGCCACAAAAGGGGTTTGGGGGTTGTTGTAAAGATTTTGCGGTGAATCAACCTGTTCAAATTTCCCCAGGTTCATAACGGCAACATGGTCAGACATCACCAGCGCTTCGGACTGATCATGGGTGATGTAGACAAATGTGGTGCCGACTTTGGCTTGAAGCTTTTTAAGCTCGACCTTCATTTGTTCCCTCAGCTTCAGGTCTAAGGCGCCAAGCGGCTCGTCCAGGAGCAGCACCGTGGGATCCAGCACCAGGCACCTGGCAATGGCTACCCGTTGTTTTTGACCGCCGGAAAGCTGGTCAACTTTTTTATCGCCGAATCCGGTCAAGTCTACCCGTTCCAGAATGGCTTCAACTTTCTTTTTAATGAGTGTTCTTTTTTCACCCCGTCGACGAAGCCCGAATGCGATGTTGTCTTCGACGTTCATCATGGGAAACAAAGCCAGTTGTTGAAATATCAGATTGACCGGTCTTTTATTGGGTGGAATGCCGAGCATGCTTTTTCCGCGAATTTCAATCATGCCTTCGGTCGGCTCGGTAAGACCGGCGATCATCCGCAACAACGTGGTTTTTCCGCAGCCGGACGGACCCAATATGGAAAAAAAACTTCCATCTTGAACTTCAAAGGAGACGGATTTTACGGCGATGAAATCTTCGAATTTTTTGGTGACTTCCCGGACCGATAAATCAATTTGCATAGAACCCCGTGGAAGAGAAAATTTTCATGAGGCTTTGAAAAAGGGGGCTTTTCAAAATAGACCGAATCGCACCCCCTTTTCAGTGATACACAGGCGGTTATATACCTGAATTTTGCACGAACCGGAGGCTTTCATATGCAAGGCACTTAAGGGCGAAGCCATAGTGTGTACTATTGCGAGCCCTTAATAACGCCGCAGATGGAAGCCTCCGGCTTGCCCGCAGGGTGAAAATTAATGAGATAAAATTGACGACCATCCTTTTTACTTTTTAAGTATTTGGCTTTACTGCGCTAATTCTCTCAACCTGCTGTTATTTAATATTATTTCAACTTCTCATTAATTTTCATGCAAGATTCAGGATCTTATTTTATCTTCACAGCATCCGTCTACCTGGCTGCCTTGACCTTATCAAGGATTTTACCTTCAATCTCTTCAAGCTTCGCGGGTACCGGGGGATACCATTTGATATTGACGATGGCTTCCATCGGGAAACAGCGTTCAAAATTTCCCCGCACGGATGCATCCAGATACTGAACCGCTCCATTCGAGGCCGTTCCGTACTTTTCAGCATTGGTGAAAGCAGCAGCATTTTCAGGGCGTAACATAAAATTGATCCATTCATACGCCGCGTCTACATTTTTGGCCTTGGCCGGAAGAGCAAAAGTGTCGATCCAGCCTAATGCGCCGCTTTTGGGTGCGATGAAGTCAATATTCGGATTTTCGTCATGCAATTTCCATCCGGCGCCGTCCCAGGCCATGGCCAGGTGGACTTCACCGGATCGCATCGCCTCCAAAAGGGCATCGCCGTTGGTCCAGTAATTTTTCACAAAAGGCTTTCCGTCGATCATGGCCTGGCCGACTCTATCCATCAGGGCTGTGTATGCGGCTGCATCGCTGTATTTGGCAAAGGGGTTCTCGCCCACGGCAAAAGAAAGTGCGATCAGGGTCGGTCGTTTCAGTCGATAGCTAACCCTTCCATTATAAAAGGCATTCAGCAAATCGGAGTAGTCCCCTGCATTGGGTGCATATTTTCTGTTGACCACCAGTCCTGATGTTCCCCAGCAAAATGGCACTGCATGGGGTTTGCCGGCCACCATGGTATTCTTTTTAACCGCCTCCAGCATGGAGGGGATAATCTGATCTGTTTTCACCTTGGACAGGTCTATTGGCTGGTAAAGATTATACTTTTCTTGTACGGAGGATATCCGGTCCTGGCTGGGTTGTGCCAGGTCGAAACCGGCACCCCGGGTCGCACGCAGCTTGGCAATCATTTCCTCGTTGTTGGAATAGGTTACCTTGACCGTGATTCCGGTTTCATCTTGAAATTTGTCGACCAAGTTTTTGGGTGCATACCCTTTCCAGGTCAACAGCTCAAGTGTGCCGCCCGCCGTTGCACTGGAAATATGAAATATCAGGCAAAAAGAAACAATGAGTGCAATCCAGAGCATTTTTTTCATCATGACGCGCCTCCTTTTGTAGGTGGATTTATGGGTTCATATAACAGGTTTGATGATCAATATAAGCCGTTTTATACTCAACTAAACCGACCCAAGTCAAACAATTTTGTATATCCCGATTATTTTCGGATTCGAAGGTTTTTCCGTTTCCGGGGGTAACGGGAATGAGTTTTACTCTTTGTTTTCATCATTTACCACCGATGGTTGCTCTTATGACCTTATACCCGTCGCTTTCAAAGCTCGTTGAGATCTTTTCCTGAAGGTCTTTGCCCGGGGTTAAAGCAACCATATAGCCTCCCATTCCACCGCCGGTGACTTT